>NZ_CP125375.1:0-5500000 GCF_034008235.1 Pseudomonas sp. P9_31 | reverse complement strand
CCTTAATCGACGACATCAGCTGCTCCATAAGTTCCCACACGAATTGCTTGATTCATTGAAGAAGACGATAAGGTTTCTCCTTAAAGAGAAGCTTTTTGTATTAAAGCTTAGAAATGAGCATTCCATCGTGATGATGGTGAATGTTGATTTCTAGTCTTTGGCTAGATCGTTCTTTAAAAATTTGGGTATGTGATAGAAAGATAGACTGAGCGTTACTTTCACTGGTAACGGATCAGGCTAAGGTAAAATTTGTGAGTTTAATCGCGAATTTTCGGCGAATGTCGTCTTCACAGTATAACCAGATTGCTTGGGGTTATATGGTCAAGTGAAGAAGCGCATACGGTGGATGCCTTGGCAGTCAGAGGCGATGAAAGACGTGGTAGCCTGCGAAAAGCTTCGGGGAGTCGGCAAACAGACTTTGATCCGGAGATGTCTGAATGGGGGAACCCACCTAACATAAGTTAGGTATCTTAAGCTGAATACATAGGCTTAAGAAGCGAACCAGGGGAACTGAAACATCTAAGTACCCTGAGGAAAAGAAATCAACCGAGATTCCCTTAGTAGTGGCGAGCGAACGGGGACCAGCCCTTAAGTGGCTTTGAGATTAGCGGAACGCTCTGGAAAGTGCGGCCATAGTGGGTGATAGCCCTGTACGCGAAAATCTCTTAGCCATGAAATCGAGTAGGACGGAGCACGAGAAACTTTGTCTGAATATGGGGGGACCATCCTCCAAGGCTAAATACTACTGACTGACCGATAGTGAACTAGTACCGTGAGGGAAAGGCGAAAAGAACCCCGGAGAGGGGAGTGAAATAGATCCTGAAACCGTATGCGTACAAGCAGTGGGAGCCCACTTTGTTGGGTGACTGCGTACCTTTTGTATAATGGGTCAGCGACTTATTTTCAGTGGCGAGCTTAACCGAATAGGGGAGGCGTAGCGAAAGCGAGTCTTAATAGGGCGTCTAGTCGCTGGGAATAGACCCGAAACCGGGCGATCTATCCATGGGCAGGTTGAAGGTTAGGTAACACTGACTGGAGGACCGAACCGACTACCGTTGAAAAGTTAGCGGATGACCTGTGGATCGGAGTGAAAGGCTAATCAAGCTCGGAGATAGCTGGTTCTCCTCGAAAGCTATTTAGGTAGCGCCTCATGTATCACTGTAGGGGGTAGAGCACTGTTTCGGCTAGGGGGTCATCCCGACTTACCAAACCGATGCAAACTCCGAATACCTACAAGTGCCGAGCATGGGAGACACACGGCGGGTGCTAACGTCCGTCGTGAAAAGGGAAACAACCCAGACCGTCAGCTAAGGTCCCAAAGTTATGGTTAAGTGGGAAACGATGTGGGAAGGCTTAGACAGCTAGGAGGTTGGCTTAGAAGCAGCCACCCTTTAAAGAAAGCGTAATAGCTCACTAGTCGAGTCGGCCTGCGCGGAAGATGTAACGGGGCTCAAACCATACACCGAAGCTACGGGTATCACTTAGGTGATGCGGTAGAGGAGCGTTCTGTAAGCCTGTGAAGGTGAGTTGAGAAGCTTGCTGGAGGTATCAGAAGTGCGAATGCTGACATGAGTAACGACAATGGGTGTGAAAAACACCCACGCCGAAAGACCAAGGTTTCCTGCGCAACGTTAATCGACGCAGGGTTAGTCGGTCCCTAAGGCGAGGCTGAAAAGCGTAGTCGATGGAAAACAGGTTAATATTCCTGTACTTCTGGTTATTGCGATGGAGGGACGGAGAAGGCTAGGCCAGCTTGGCGTTGGTTGTCCAAGTTTAAGGTGGTAGGCTGGAATCTTAGGTAAATCCGGGATTCCAAGGCCGAGAGCTGATGACGAGTGTTCTTTTAGAACACGAAGTGGTTGATGCCATGCTTCCAAGAAAAGCTTCTAAGCTTCAGGTAACCAGGAACCGTACCCCAAACCGACACAGGTGGTTGGGTAGAGAATACCAAGGCGCTTGAGAGAACTCGGGTGAAGGAACTAGGCAAAATGGCACCGTAACTTCGGGAGAAGGTGCGCCGGTGAGGGTGAAGGACTTGCTCCGTAAGCCCACGCCGGTCGAAGATACCAGGCCGCTGCGACTGTTTATTAAAAACACAGCACTCTGCAAACACGAAAGTGGACGTATAGGGTGTGACGCCTGCCCGGTGCCGGAAGGTTAATTGATGGGGTTAGCTAACGCGAAGCTCTTGATCGAAGCCCCGGTAAACGGCGGCCGTAACTATAACGGTCCTAAGGTAGCGAAATTCCTTGTCGGGTAAGTTCCGACCTGCACGAATGGCGTAACGATGGCGGCGCTGTCTCCACCCGAGACTCAGTGAAATTGAAATCGCTGTGAAGATGCAGTGTATCCGCGGCTAGACGGAAAGACCCCGTGAACCTTTACTATAGCTTTGCACTGGACTTTGAATTTGCTTGTGTAGGATAGGTGGGAGGCTTTGAAGCGTGGACGCCAGTTCGCGTGGAGCCATCCTTGAAATACCACCCTGGCAACTTTGAGGTTCTAACTCAGGTCCGTTATCCGGATCGAGGACAGTGTATGGTGGGTAGTTTGACTGGGGCGGTCTCCTCCTAAAGAGTAACGGAGGAGTACGAAGGTGCGCTCAGACCGGTCGGAAATCGGTCGTAGAGTATAAAGGCAAAAGCGCGCTTGACTGCGAGACAGACACGTCGAGCAGGTACGAAAGTAGGTCTTAGTGATCCGGTGGTTCTGTATGGAAGGGCCATCGCTCAACGGATAAAAGGTACTCCGGGGATAACAGGCTGATACCGCCCAAGAGTTCATATCGACGGCGGTGTTTGGCACCTCGATGTCGGCTCATCACATCCTGGGGCTGAAGCCGGTCCCAAGGGTATGGCTGTTCGCCATTTAAAGTGGTACGCGAGCTGGGTTTAGAACGTCGTGAGACAGTTCGGTCCCTATCTGCCGTGGACGTTTGAGATTTGAGAGGGGCTGCTCCTAGTACGAGAGGACCGGAGTGGACGAACCTCTGGTGTTCCGGTTGTCACGCCAGTGGCATTGCCGGGTAGCTATGTTCGGAATAGATAACCGCTGAAAGCATCTAAGCGGGAAACTAGCCTCAAGATGAGATCTCACTGGGACCTTGAGTCCCCTGAAGGGCCGTCGAAGACTACGACGTTGATAGGTTGGGTGTGTAAGCGCTGTGAGGCGTTGAGCTAACCAATACTAATTGCCCGTGAGGCTTGACCATATAACACCCAAGCAATTTGCGCTTAAAGAGCCAGATTGCGGTGTGTGAAGACGCAATGAACCGAAAGTTCGAGTAAAACACACAAACTATCGCATACCCAATTTGCTGAAGCGTCGAAAGACGGTTCGGTACCCGAATTTCTTGACGACCATAGAGCATTGGAACCACCTGATCCCATCCCGAACTCAGCAGTGAAACGATGCATCGCCGATGGTAGTGTGGGGTTTCCCCATGTGAGAGTAGGTCATCGTCAAGATTAAATTCCGAAACCCCTATCTGCGTATGCAGGTAGGGGTTTTGTTTTGCCCGCAGGAAAGTTCGTACAGCATCATCGGACCGCTCCCGGCTGTCACAGTCTCCCGACAATGCTAAGGTTCGGCCCTAGCTTTTGTATTTTCCCAAGGAAGCCTTTATGCCGGACGCCACGTCCCTCAGTGCTGGTTTTATGGTGGTTCACGGCAACCGCCTGGACGAGTTGCGCAGCCTGGTGGTCAGTTGGATGCGGCGCTACCCGCTGGCTCCCTTGGAAAATGAAATCGCTCTGGTACAGAGCAACGGCATCGCCCAATGGCTGAAGCTGGCACTGGCCGAAGATCCTGAAGATGACGACATGGGCGGTTGCGGAATCGCCGCCGCCATCGATGTGCAGTTACCAGGCAGCTTCATGTGGCAGCTCTATCGCATGGTGCTGGGACGTGACGAAATCCCGGCCAAATCCCTGCTCGATAAAGCTCCGCTGACCTGGCGTCTGATGCGTCTGTTACCTCAGTTGATCAATCAACCGCATTTCGAGCCCCTGCATCGCTTCCTTACCCATGACACCGATTTACGCAAGCGCTACCAATTGGCGGAGCGACTGGCGGATCTGTTCGACCAATATCAGGTATATAGGGCCGACTGGCTCGAAGACTGGGCAGAAGGTCGTCATCAGTTACGAAATGGCAGAGGCGAAGCCAAAGCCCTGACCCCGGCCAACTGCTGGCAGGCGGAGCTGTGGCGTGCGCTGTTGCTGGATGTTGGTGAACAAGGCATGGCGCAAAGCCGCGCGGGCGTCCACCAACGCTTTATCGAGCGTATCAATAGTCTCGACATGGCGCCCTGTGGATTGCCTTCACGGGTGATTGTTTTCGGGATTTCTTCATTGCCTGCCCAAGCCCTGGAAGCACTTGCCGGGTTGGCTCGGTTCAGCCAGGTTCTGTTGTGCGTACACAACCCATGTCGTCACCATTGGGCGGACATCGTCGCCGATAAAGATCTGTTGCGGCATCAATACAAACGTCAGGCTCGCAAGCGCGGCATGCCCGTTGTGCTCGACCCACAAACTCTCCATCAGCATGCGCACCCGCTATTGGCCGCGTGGGGTAAACAGGGGCGGGACTACATCAATCTGCTCGACAGTTACGACGACCCCAACAGCTATCGCTCGGCGTTTCGCGACGGGCGCATCGACCTTTTCAGCGATAACCAGCCGCAGAACATGCTCAATCAGCTGCAGGACGACATCCTGGAATTGCGCCCCCTGAATGAAACTCGCGAGCGTTGGCCTGCTGTTGATCTGGATAAGGACGAATCGATCCGATTTCACATCGCCCATAGCGCTCAACGCGAAGTGGAGATCCTTCACGATCAGTTGCTGGCTCGATTCAGTGCTGATCCAGACTTAAGGCCTCGCGACGTGATCGTGATGGTTCCGGACATCGACAGTTATGCCCCTCACATCCGTGCTGTCTTTGGTCAGCTTGATCGCCATGACCCGCGTTTCATTCCCTTCACGCTCGCGGATCAAGGCCAGCGCGGCCGGGATCCGCTACTGATTGCTGTCGAGCATCTGCTGAAGTTGCCCGACAGTCGCTTTCCCGTCAGCGAGATCCTTGATCTGCTCGACGTTCCGGCATTACGCGCCCGGTTTGGCGTAGAAGAACGTGACCTGCCGATCTTGCACCGTTGGATCGAAGGCGCAGGTATCCGTTGGGGGATGAATGCCGAGCAACGCGCGGGTTTGGGGCTGCCTGAAGAACTGGAGCAAAACAGTTGGCATTTCGGTCTGCGACGGATGCTGCTCGGTTATGCCGTGGGTAGTGCCAGTGCCTGCGAGGGGATCGAACCCTACGATGAGATTGGTGGTCTGGATGCCGCGCTCATAGGTCCTTTGGTGGCATTGCTGAATGCGCTGGAAATTGCCCACCAGGAACTCACTCAACCTGCGGCGCCCAAACAATGGGGCTCGAGGTTGCAAGCTTTGGTGCAGTTGTTCTTCCTGGCCAGTAACGAGCATGACGACTATTTGTTGGCTCAACTTGAAGAGTTGCGTGAGACCTGGCTTGAGACCTGCGAGTCCGTAGGCTTGCAGGATGAGTTACCGCTGACCGTGGTCCGTGAAGCCTGGCTGGCTGGTCTCGACCAAGGCCGCCTGTCTCAGCGCTTTCTCGCCGGTGCAGTTAACTTCTGTACCTTGATGCCCATGCGAGCGATCCCGTTCAAACGAGTCTGCCTGTTGGGCATGAATGACGGCGATTACCCTCGCGCACAGCCGCCGCTGGACTTCGACCTGATGGGCAGCGACTACCGGCCTGGTGATCGTTCCCGGCGCGAAGATGACCGCTATCTTTTACTGGAAGCATTGTTGTCGGCACGTGACCAACTCTATATCAGCTGGGTCGGTCGCAGTATTCGGGACAACAGCGAGCGCCCTGCTTCGGTATTGATAGGACAGCTGCGTGACCATCTCGCCAGCGGCTGGCAATCGCACGATGACAATGATGATCTGCTTGAGTCCATGACTCAGGAACATCCCCTGCAACCCTTCAGTGCTCGCTATTTCCATGAAGGCGATAATTTGTTCAGCTACGCCAGCGAGTGGCAGTTACTTCATCAAGCCAGTGATCTAACGACTCATACCGAGGTTCTCGAACCCTACGTTCAGGACGAGCCGTTGAGCCTGGGGCAGTTGCAGGATTTTTTGCGCAATCCTGTGAGGCATTTCTTCAGTCAGCGGCTCAAAGTGTTCTTCGAGGCTGCTGAAGTGCCTTTGGCGGATGAAGAGCCGTTTGTTCTCGACGCGCTGCAACGCTATAGCCTCAGCGACAGCTTGCTCGAGGCGGCACTCGGGCAACTGGACCAAACCGATCAGGCGCTGGAGGCGCAGGCAAAACGCCTGCAAAACAGCGGGCTCTTGCCCATGGCCGGTTTTGGCGAGTGTCTGCAGCGCGAGTTGATCGAGCCGCTGCCGGATCTGCTGCTGCGCTATCAGCAGCTTCTGGCGCTATGGCCGACCCCGCTCACCAGCGCGTTGCCGGTGAATCTGGAACTGCATGGACTACATCTGGAGGGTTGGCTCGGTGGCCTGCATCAACGCGCAGATGGCGGCTTATTGTCGGTTTCTACGATTCCCAACAGCATCGGTTCAATCAAGGCCCGCAAATGGCATCGCCTGACGCGGCCATGGGTCAATCACCTGGTTGCCTGTGCCAGCGGTATGTCGATGACAACCGCACTGGTGGCCAGCGATGACAGTTTGCTATTGGCCCCCTTGGAGAAGGGTGCAGCACTTGATGTCCTGAATAACCTGTTACTGGCCTGGCAAACAGGCATGCGCCAGCCGCTGCCGATTGCAGTAAAAACGGCCTTCGCCTGGCTCGCTCAAACCGACCCGGCCAAAGCTGACGCCGCTGCTCGCAAGGCTTATGAAGGCGACGGCCAGACCACTGACGGCGAGC
Source organism: Pseudomonas sp. P9_31 (assembly GCF_034008235.1). Classification (NCBI taxonomy): domain Bacteria; kingdom Pseudomonadati; phylum Pseudomonadota; class Gammaproteobacteria; order Pseudomonadales; family Pseudomonadaceae; genus Pseudomonas; species Pseudomonas sp. P9_31. The sequence continues at coordinate 5,493,073 of NZ_CP125375.1, read as the reverse complement.
GCCGCGAAAGCCCGGCACTGGCTCGGCAATTTGCCGATTACGATGCACTGGTTGCCGATGAGACCTTCCCCGATTGGTGCGACGCTTTGTATCGGCCGCTGTTTGAGGCTTCCTGGCGTTCATTGAGCAGCGAGGAGGCGCGCTCATGACCACGAAAACACCGTTGGCCCTGGCATTCCCCCTGCGTGGCAGCCAACTGATCGAAGCCAGCGCCGGGACCGGCAAGACCTTCACCATTTCTGCGCTTTACTTGCGTCTGGTCCTGGGGCACGGTGACGAATCGAGTGGTTTTGGGCGTGAATTGTTGCCGCCGCAAATCCTCGTGGTGACCTTCACCGATGCCGCGACCAAAGAACTGCGCGAGCGTATTCGCACTCGGCTGGCCGAAGCAGCACGGTTTTTCCGTGAAGAGACACCGGCACCGGATGGCCTCATTGCCGAACTGCGCGAGCAGTACCTGCCCGAACAGTGGTCCAGTTGCGCAAACCGTCTGGACATCGCCGCTCAGTGGATGGATGAAGCGGCGGTATCGACCATCCACAGTTGGTGCCAGCGTATGTTGCGCGAACATGCATTCGACAGTGGCAGCCTGTTTACCCAGACCCTGGAAACCGATCACAGCGATTTGCTCGGCGAAGTCCTGCGCGACTACTGGCGACTGTTCTGCTACCCGATGCAAGGCGATGCGCTGAACTGGGTTCGCGGTAACTGGGGTGGCCCGGCGGCGTTGTTGCCGCGAGTGCGTGGGTTGTTCGCCAGCGAGCGTGACAGCGTTGAAGGTAAAGAACCTGCCGAGTTGATTGCCGAGTGCCTGGAGGAACGACGGGCCGCTTTGCTCGAGCTCAAGATGCCCTGGCGTCAATGGGCCGATGAGTTGCTTGCCATCTGTCACCAGGGCGTCGCGAGCAAGAGCGTCGATGGTCGCAAGATGCAGGCACGCTACTTCGAACCCTGGTTCGAAAAACTTCGGACCTGGGCCGAAGATGAATCTCTGGAGCAGCTTGACATTGGCACCGGCTTCACTCGCCTGACTCCTGATGGCATGGCAGAAGCCTGGAAGGGTGAAGCCCCCCGCCATCCGGGTCTGGATGCCATGCCCGGCCTCAAGGCCAGCCTCGATGGCTTGCCGACCCCCGATGCCGCCGTGCTGCAACACGCTGCCCACTGGGTCGGTGCTCGGTTCGAGGAAGAAAAGCGTCGCCGCGCGAAAATGGGCTTCGATGACATGCTGCTGCGCCTTGATGCGGCCTTGCAGTCCGATGGCGGTGAGCGCCTGGCAACCCTCATCCGCGAGCAGTTCCCGGTCGCGCTGATCGACGAATTCCAGGACACCGACCCGGTGCAATACCGAATCTTCGAGAGCATTTATCGCATCGAAGATAACAATCCTGAATCCGGTCTGTTTCTGATCGGCGATCCGAAGCAGGCAATCTATGCCTTTCGCGGTGCCGACATTTACACCTACCTGCGCGCTCGCCAGGCTACCGCTGGCCGCCTGCATACCCTGGGCACCAACTTCCGTTCCAGTCATGGCATGGTCGGTGCGGTGAATCATGTGTTCGAGCGCGCCGAATCTCGGGAGCAGGGGCGTGGAGCATTCCTGTTTCGTGAGAAGAATGGCGAAAATCCTGTACCGTTTCTGCCCGTCGAGTCCCAGGGACGCAAAGAAGTTCTGCGTATTGATGGTCAGGTTGTACCTGCCCTGAATATCTGGCACCTGTCCGCCGATCAGCCACTGTCTGGCGCCGTGTATCGACAACAGTTGGCCGCCGCCTGCGCCAGCGAAATCACCGCACTGCTCAATGGCGGTCAGCAAGGCCGTGCGGGCTTCATCCAGGACGGTAAGGACTTAAGAGGTCTGCTGCCGGCGGATATCGCGATTCTGGTGCGTGACGGCAAAGAGGCCCAGGCCGTGCGCGGCGAACTTGCCGCCCGGGGTGTGCGCAGTGTTTACCTGTCAGACAAGGATTCAGTATTCGCCGCGCAGGAAGCCCATGACCTCCTGACCTGGCTCAAGGCGTGTGCCGAGCCGGATGTCGAGCGTCCACTGCGGGCTGCGCTGGCTTGCATCACGCTGAACCTTTCGCTGGCAGAGCTGGAACGACTGAATCAGGATGAACTGGCCTGGGAAGCACGGGTCATGCAGTTCCGCGGTTATCGCGAGCTCTGGCGCAAGCAGGGCGTATTGCCAATGCTGCGGCGTTTGCTGCACGATTTCCAGCTGCCCCAGGCATTGATCGCGCGCAGCGATGGCGAGCGGGTATTGACCAACCTGTTGCATCTGTCCGAGTTGCTGCAGCAGGCCGCCGCCGAACTCGATGGCGAGCAAGCGCTGATCCGTCATTTGTCCGAGCATCTGGCGTTGTCCGGCCAGGCTGGCGAAGAGCAGATCCTGCGCCTGGAAAGCGACGAGCAACTGGTCAAGGTCGTGACCATCCACAAATCCAAAGGGCTTGAATATCCGTTGGTGTTTCTGCCGTTCATCTGCTCGGCAAAACCGGTGGATGGCAGCCGTTTGCCGTTGCATTACCACGACGCGACGGGTAAGGCTCAGGTGAGCTTGAAGCCAACGACCGAGTTGATCGCCCAGGCCGATGATGAGCGTTTGGCCGAAGACCTGCGTCTGCTCTATGTAGCCCTGACCCGGGCACAGCATGCTTGCTGGCTCGGTGTGACCGACCTCAAACGCGGCAATAACAACGGCTCGGTTCTGCACCTCTCTGCGTTGGGTTATCTGCTGGGCGGTGGTGCGCCATTGGCCGAGTCGGCAGGATTGCGGCGTTGGCTGGAAGATTTGCAGCAGGGCTGTCCGGCGCTGAACTACGGTGAAATGCCTGAAGCGACCGCCGAGCATTACCATCCGCCGCGCAATGAAGCGACCTTGCTTGCCCCGCTGATACCCAAGCGCAAAGCCAGTGAAAACTGGTGGATCGCCTCCTACAGCGCTTTGCGCATTGGCGACAGTCTGAGCGTGGGCAGTGACGAAGCCCCGGAGAGCCCGCAAGCACAAAAGCTTTTTGACGACGAACGTCTCGATCCGCAAACGCCGCGAGAAGTGATCGCTGGCGGTGCTGATATCCATCGATTCCCTCGTGGCCCGAACCCTGGCACTTTTCTCCATGGATTACTCGAATGGGCCGGTGACGAAGGTTTTTCCGCCGCAACGCAAAACGTGGAAGATGCCATCGCCCGCCGCTGCAACCGCCGTGGCTGGGAAGGCTGGATCACCACGCTGAGCGACTGGCTGCAGCACTTGCTCAAATCCTCGCTGCACATCGGTGATGGGCAGGCACCGGTGGTGTTCGAGAAACTGACTCAATACCGGGTCGAGATGGAGTTCTGGTTCGCCAGCCACAAGGTCGATGTGCTCAAACTCGATGAGCTGGTGTGTCAATACACTCACAACGGTGTGGCCCGGGTGGCCGCTGAACCGGTGTTGCTCAATGGCATGTTCAAAGGTTTCATCGACCTGACGTTCGAGCATGATGGCCGCTATTACGTCGCTGACTACAAATCCAACTGGCTGGGCGTCGATGATGCGGCCTATACCGAGCAGGCCATGGAGCAGTCGATTCTCGATAACCGCTATGACCTGCAATATGTGTTGTACCTGCTCGCCCTGCATCGCCAGCTCAAGGCGCGGCTTGCCGATTACGATTACGACCGACATGTCGGTGGGGCGTTGTACCTGTTCCTTCGCGGTACTTGCGCGGCCAGCCAGGGCGTGTATTTCGCCCGTCCACCACGGCAGCTGATCGAGCGCCTGGACCGGTTGTTCCAAGGCAAGCCAGAGCCCAAGGCTGAACCCGCCTGGGAACAGGGAGTACTGCTATGAGTCGCACCTTCGCCGATTTGCTGCCCATGCCGTTGGCGGCCGAAAGTCTGGCGGGTCTGGCCCCGTTGAGTCGCGCTGATGATTTGTTGCTGCTGCTCACGCGCTGGGTCGAACGCGGTTGGTTGCGGCCGCTGGACAAGGCCTTCGTTGCGTTTCTCCACGAGCTCGCTCCTGACGATGATCCACTGGTGCTGCTGGCCGCCGCGTTGACCAGTCACCAGTTGGGCCATGGCCATGTCTGTCTGGATCTGTTCGAAACGCTGAAAGAACCAGACTTCGCTCTGTCGCTGCCGCCGGAAGGTGATCTGCAAAGCGGTGCGATGTTGCTGCCGTCGCAATTGCTTGAGGCACTGGAGGGTGCCCATTGGTGCAAGGTCCTGGCGTCCAGCCGTCTGGTGGCTCTGGCCGTTGACGGGCGTGAGGCCGCGCAGCACCGACCATTGGTGCTGTCGGGTAAACGCCTGTACCTGCGCCGCTACTGGGCTTACGAGCGGCGGATCGACAACGCCCTGCGTCAGCGTCTGGCGGCACACGAAACAACACCGAATGACTTACCACAACGCCTGACCGGCCTGTTCGGTCCAGCCAAGTCTGATGAAGTGATCGACTGGCAGAAGCTCGCTTGCGCCCTGGCAACCCGTAGCGCATTCAGCATCGTCACTGGCGGCCCGGGAACCGGTAAAACCACCACGGTCGTGCGCTTGCTTGCATTGCTCCAGGCACCTGCGGTGGAGGCCGGCAAACCGCTGCGCATTCGTCTCGCGGCCCCCACCGGCAAAGCTGCCGCACGATTGACCGAGTCCATCAGTCAGCAGGTTCAAACCCTGAAAGTTGCTGAAGCCGTACGGGAGAAGATCCCGTCGGATGTGACCACCGTGCACCGTTTGCTCGGCAGTCGTCCCGGCACCCGGCATTTCCGCCACCACGCCGGTAATCGCTTACCGCTGGATGTATTGGTGGTGGACGAAGCCTCGATGATCGACCTGGAGATGATGGCCAACCTGCTCGACGCGTTGCCGGCCCATGCCCGTTTGGTACTGCTCGGTGACAAGGACCAACTGGCGTCGGTAGAGGCCGGTGCCGTCCTGGGTGATCTGTGTCGCGATGCCGAAGCCGGTTGGTACAGCCCGCAGACCCGCCAGTGGCTGGAGGCGGTCAGCGGTGAAAACCTCGATGCCAGCGGTTTGCGGGAAGACACCCACGGAGCGCATCCACTGGCCCAGCAAGTCGTGATGCTGCGCCACTCACGGCGCTTCGGCGAGGGTAGCGGCATTGGTCAGTTGGCCCGTTGGGTCAACCAGCAGCATCCCGAGGGCGCGCGCAAGTTATTGGCCGCTGCAAGTCATGACGACGTATTTTCCCTGGTCCTCAAGGGGGAGCAGGACCGTGCTCTGGAGCGCTTGCTGCTCGAAGGCCATGGCGAGGGACCGCAAGGCTATCGACATTATCTGAGTCTTTTACGCAGTCAGCGGCCACCGCTCGACAGCCCGCTCGACGATCCACGCTGGACCCATTGGGCTCGAGTGGTGCTGCAAGCCTTCGACGCTTTCCAGCTATTGTGCGCGGTACGCAAAGGGCCTTGGGGTGTGGAAGGCTTGAATCAGCGAGTGACCGACGCGCTGCTCAAGGCTCGGCTGATCGACAGCGACCACCAGTGGTACGAAGGGCGGCCCGTGCTGATGACCCGCAACGACTATGGCCTGGGTTTGATGAACGGCGACATTGGCATTGCCCTTAGGCTGCCGGAGCGTGAAGGCCCCGAGGCCGGCCGGCAAGTGTTGCGTGTGGCCTTCCCGCGCAACGATGGTCAGGGCGGTGTGCGCTTTGTCCTGCCAAGCCGGCTCAACGATGTCGACACCGTGTACGCCATGACCGTACACAAATCCCAGGGCTCGGAATTTGCCCATACCGCGTTGATTCTGCCGGATGCCCTGAACCCTGTGCTCACCAAGGAGCTGATCTATACCGGGATTACCCGGGCCAAAGACTGGTTCACCCTGATTGAGCCTCGCGCCGGCGTATTCGAAGAGGCCGTGCAGCGCAAGGTCAAGCGCTTGAGCGGGTTGATGCTGGAGCTGGAAGAGGGGATCGAGCCGAGTCACTGACGGAGGCGCGCCAGACGACGGAATCTGTCCGAAGTGCCGTAGTGCGTGGCCTCGCGGGTGTTTCGGTGCTGTGCTATCGTTGCGGCATCATTTCGTTGTAATCGAAGAGAATCCCTGCATGAAGGTGGCTGTCTGGGCGACAGAGCGCGTCGTTGGCTGCAAGCAAGTACTACTTGCCGGCCTTCTCTGTTTGTTGACGGGCGTTGTCTGCGCTGAGCCGGAAACCGCCGTGAGCAAGGCTGACCAGCGTGCCAGATCAGTCACTCAAGTGGTGCTCGGGATCCTCAGTTATGCCCGGTGGCCTGTTGAGCCCCAACAGCTGCGTCTGTGCGTGGTCGGCCCCACCGAATACACAGACGACCTGGTCAAAGGCCCCACCCAGGCCACTGGTCGGCCGGTTACCGTGCGACGGCTTTTGGCCGACAACCCGGCCATTGCCGGTGAGTGCGATGCGGTGTACATCGGCAAGCTGACCAGCGACGAACGCAGTCAGCTATTCACCTCGTTGACAGGGCGCCCGGTGGTGAGCATCAGCGAAGGCGGTGATCAATGCACCGTCGGCAGTCTGTTCTGCCTGCGGGTCGGCGATGAGCAGGTGTCCTTCGAGGTCAACCTCGACTCGGTCGCCCGCAGCGGCGTGCGCATTCATCCCAGTGTGCTGCAACTGTCACGCCGCAAGCCGGCGGCACCATGAGCCTGTTCAAACTTCGTATACGTCCGACCCTGGGGTCGGTTATCGGCCGTGGACATTTGATCGTCGCCTTGGTGGGCGTGGCCATGGCCAGTGTTTCATTGACCCTGCTGGGCGTTCTGGCCTTGCGGGTCTACGCCGATCACAACCTGCATCTGATCGCCCGTTCGATCAACTACACCGTGGAAGCCGCGGTGGTGTTCAACGACAGGGTCGCGGCTACCGAAGCGCTGGCGTTGATCGCATCCACCGAAGAAGTGGCTGATGCACAGGTGATGGACGAGCAAGGCGAGGTGCTCGCACGTTGGCAACGACCGGAAACGGGGTTGCTTTCTGATCTTGAAATGCAGATCGCCCGGGCGATTCTGGAAAAACCCATCAGCATGCCGATCGTCCATCAAGGTCAGGAAATCGGCAGCATTCTGCTCACCGGTCACGGCGGCAGCCTGATGCGCTTTTTGCTCAGTGGTCTGGTGGGGATCGTCTTGTGTACCGCTGTCAGTGCCTGGGTTGCGCTCTATCTGGCGCGTCGGCAGTTGCGGGGGATCATTGGCCCGTTGCGCAGCCTGGCCGCCGTGGCTCACGCCGCCCGCAGCGAGCGAGCCTTCGACCGGCGCGTGCCGCCCGCCGACATTGCCGAACTCGACAACCTGGGCAACGACTTCAATGCCTTGCTCGATGAGCTTGAGTCCTGGCAGACCCACCTGCAAAGCGAAAACGAAACCCTGGCCCATCAGGCCAGCCATGACAGCCTTACCGGACTGCCGAATCGGGCGTTTTTCGAAGGCCGCCTGATGCGTGCCTTGCGCAATGCCGGCAAGCTGGATGAGCGAGTGGCCGTGCTGTTTCTCGACAGCGACCGGTTCAAGGAGATCAACGATAACTTCGGCCATGCCGCCGGCGATGCGGTGCTGATCGCCGTGGCAACCCGGGTTCGTGCACAGCTGCGTGAAGAGGATCTGGTCGCGCGTCTGGGCGGCGACGAGTTTGCCGTCCTGCTGACGCCGTTGCACAAGACCGAAGACGCTGAATGGATTGCCGACAAAATCATCGCCAGCATGGAAGTACCCATCCCGTTGCCGGGCAGTACTCAGGTGTTGACTTCACTCAGTATTGGCATCGCCGTGTATCCGGATCATGGGGTCACACCGGGTGCGCTGCTCGATGCGGCCGACGCCGCGATGTACCAGGCCAAACGCCTTTCCCGAGGCGCCCAGCACACGTCGGGGTCGGAGTACCCTGTCGCTCATGTTCAAACCAGGAGCTAATTTCTGTGTTCACACTCACTCAGCGTTCCCTGCGATTTTTCACGATCACCCTGTTTATGGCCTTGTTGGCATTGACCGGTTGCCAGACGGCACCGCAAAAGGGCCTGACTGCGGCGCAGATCGCCATGCTCAAGCAGCAAGGGTTCGAGATGACCGACGAGGGGTGGGCCTTTGGCCTGTCCGACAAAGTGCTGTTCAGCAGTGATGTCGAGAGCCTCAACCCTGCCAGTACCGAGATCGTCGAGCGTATTGGCAAGGCGTTGTTGAGTGTGGGAATCGAGCGGGTGAGGGTTGACGGCCACACCGATACCTCGGGCAAAGAGCCCTATAACGAACAGCTTTCCCTGCGTCGCGCGAAAAGCGTTGGCAAGGTGCTGAGCGCTGTCGGCCTAAAAGAAGAAAACATTCAGTTTCGCGGCCTGGGCAGCAGCAAGCCCGTTGCGTCCAACGACACCGCGGCCGGACGCACCGAGAACCGTCGGGTGTCGATCGTGGTGAGCGCGGACTAATCGGCGAACAGCATCTCCCGGCTTTCCCCCATCAACTACCCATCGTGTCACCTATCGATTTCTTGGTTTGCTCCTTGTCACTCTGGGAGTTGCTCAAGGTGGTCCGCTGGTCGAAGGCTTTGGGAATGTCGTGTGTGTCCTACTTGGGGGCTGCGCCGGGTAAGCTTGCTGTGATGTTGATTAGGCACCTTATGAGCGGAAGGGATCAGGTTCGCCTGCACACTGTTTTAAACGAGTGATAACGTCAGGGTCAGTGAGAGCAGTATCGATTCGACCTTTAGCATCAAGGTAGATATCTATCATCCGCCCCCATTTCGGCGTTACATAGAAACACCTCTGAGCACCCTTGTCGGTCCACCAATCGAACCTCATGAAGAAATCTTTATCAGGAAAAATATGGCCCCACTCGACGGATGAGCCCCCCCCTTCGGGCATGTCACCCTTATAGATTCGATGCTGAGTGTTCCAGATGTATCGAAACTCTTCCTTTCCTTCATGCGAAAAATTGACTGCTACGACTGGAGAAGCCAAGTACCAAAACGCAATAGGGCAGACTAATAGGGCGACAAGCAGCCAGCGGCCGTATCTGATTTTAGTATTGCTTGCATTTGTGTTCACGGATGCCTTTCCCCCATGCCTCGGGTCTTACCGCAAGAACTTCGGTCATTACCATTTTTGCCGTGATTCCCCCATTCGGATGTTGGCTGAACAGCTTTATCCCAATGCTAATCGAAGTCCGGTCCGGGGCGTCATCCCACGCACGGAGTCCGTCAATGTCGGCCGAGCGATTAGGTCCCGGAAGTTTTCTTTCCTCTTTAGGTTTCCTTAGGACCTCGCCTACTTTTCTGAGTGCGTCTGACGCGATCTGCTCGGCACCTGCACCGTCCAAGAGGATGCTTTCGGAAAGCCCACCAGCTCGCCCGACGTATCCATAGTGAATGTTCGACCAAATATCGTAGAAGTAATCGTAGTCACCCTGTTTGTGGTAGACGACGCCATTGTATTTCTCGGCGAGTATCGGTTTGTGGTCCCACGGGCGCCCTTGCCCCACACGCTCAGTAAAAAGAGCCATAGCAGCCGCGCCTTTTGAAGCACCAATAGCTTGGGGACTGGTGCCGCCAATTTGGGCATACCAAGGCAGGGCCATTTGTTTGCGGGTTTCTTCAGCAACGTCGTAGCTGACCAGCTCCTTCATTTGCAAGACTGACGGGTGGTGGATGTTGGTATTCATCTCGCCGGCAATATATGCCGCCAGTTCTTCCATCATGTCAGGGTCTTTGCAGACGGCAGGTTCCACTTTCTCTTCAGGTTTCCCTCCAAGCTCCTTAGGGACTGCCTTAGGGTCAACCAGGGCATTCGCAGCTATGGCCTTCTCTGTGAGCTTCGGGTCGGCCAATAAGGTCGCCATTTTCTCATCGTCCATAGAGCCATCAGGGCGAAATGCTCCGAGCGCTGCAAAGTTGATGATCGGTGAGTCCGGGGCGATCTCCATGACAAAACCACCACCGACATCACCTGACCCTGTGATGATTGTCCCACCGTGACTGGTAGGGCTCCCTAAGTGGGCCATGGGTCGGCCATTTATCTTAATAGAAGGAAAGCCCGTGGTAATTACCGCACCACATCCGCACTTATCCCCAACACGAGCAGCACCCATGAAGTTGATGTTGGTATCGGCTGAAGCTGAGGCTATTGGGGTTGTACCGTGACCCGGTAATGGGCAGACATGCTTGTCACCCAATCGAGCAGAAGAAATCATCCTGCATCATCCTTGTCTCTTTCATCCATGGACAGTGACCAGTCTTATTCTGGCGCGCGGGAGGCTACCGGAAACGGATGGAGGAGTCTGTAGGAAAGTCTCAATCTTGGCCGGGACGGTCTCTTTGAGGATCTGGCAGAAAAATCTGAATGACCACCTCACTACGCATACGTGCGCAGGTTCCCCCGTAGGCCCTCGCGCCTGAGCCTTATCGCGTGTCCGCGTGGGTCCTTATCGCGCTCGCGCAGGCCTCTGGAAATTGGTCCTTTTCGGTGTCTGCGAGTACCTCTCAGTGTTACAAGTCGAGTGCCAACCACTGATACAAACCGTTGGCAAAGGCCTGCTGGCCTCGTTACGATGCCGCTACCTGATTCCTTGAAGAACTGTCAGTCGGCGAACAGCATCTTCCGACTTTCCCCCATCAACAGCCCTTGATTCTGCTCGGTGACGGCACGGATGTAATCCCATAGCAACGTGATCCGCTTGAGCTTGCGCAAGTCCTCCCGGCAGTACATCCAGAACTGCCGGGTAATGGTGATTTCTTGCGGCAACACCGGCAGCAATCGCGGATCCTGAGCGGCAAGGAAGCACGGCAGAATCGCCAGTGATCGTCCTTGCTGGGCTGCCACAAACTGCGCGATCACGCTGGTGCTGCGCAGGTTGGCACTGGCACCGGGCAACATATTCGCCAGGTACAGCAACTCCGAGCTGAACGCCAGATCGTCCACATAACTGATGAATTGATGCTTGCCCAAGTCTGCCGGGCGGCGGATGGGTGGGTGCTTGTCCAGATAATCCTGGGTCGCATACAGCTGCAATCGATAGTCGCAGAGTTTGCAGCAGACATAGGGGCCGTGTTCCGGCCGTTCCAGGGCGATGACGATGTCTGCCTCGCGCTTGGACAGGCTGATGAAGTGCGGCAGCGGCAGGATGTCCACCGAGATCGCCGGGTAGGCGTCGACGAAATGGCTCAGCTGCGGGGTGATGAAAAAGCTGCCGAACCCTTCGGTGCAGCCCATGCGCACATGCCCGGACAACGCCACGCCGGAGCCGGAAACCTGCTCGCAAGCCATGTGCAGGGTACTTTCGATCGACTCGGCGTAACCCAATAGACGCTGGCCTTCGGCGGTCAGGACGAAACCACTGGTGCGGGATTTTTCGAACAGCAACGTACCCAATGCCGCTTCCAGCGAACTGATGCGTCGCGACACGGTGGTGTAGTCCACCGCCAGGCGCTTGGCTGCGGTGCTGGCCTTGCGAGTGCGGGCAACCTCGAGGAAAAACTTGAGGTCATCCCAGTTCAACGAGCCTAAAGACGTGATGTTTTTTTGCATGATGGACCGGCTTTTATGTGCGTTCTTATTAGAAGTTTGCACATCTATACTCCAAAAACAGTCCGACAACCAATTCGCGACACACGCCTCATCTCAAGGCGACTTTCTCGCCTTGGCTCCCCAGATAGCTCTCTACATAAGAACAACGTCCCGGAGACCAACATGAACGCATCGCTAGAAACCACCGTGCAAAAGGTCAAGTTGTTGATCGATGGCGAGTGGGTCGAGTCCCAGACCACCGAATGGCACGACATCGTCAACCCGGCGACCCAACAAGTGTTGGCCAAAGTCCCATTCGCGACGGCTGCCGAAGTCGATGCCGCTATCAGTGCTGCCCATCGTGCCTTCCAGACCTGGAAGCTGACGCCGATCGGCGCGCGGATGCGCATCATGCTCAAGCTTCAGGCGTTGATTCGTGAACACTCCAAGCGTATTGCCGTGGTGCTCAGCAATGAGCAGGGCAAAACTATCGCCGACGCTGAAGGTGATATCTTCCGCGGCCTGGAAGTGGTCGAACACGCTTGCTCTATTGGCAGCCTGCAAATGGGCGAGTTCGCCGAGAACGTCGCTGGCGGTGTAGACACCTACACCCTGCGTCAGCCAATCGGCGTCTGTGCCGGCATTACCCCGTTCAACTTTCCGGCGATGATTCCGCTGTGGATGTTCCCGATGGCCATCGCCTGCGGCAACACCTTCGTGCTCAAGCCGTCCGAACAGGATCCGATGTCGACCATGCTGCTGGTGGAGCTGGCCATCGAAGCCGGCATTCCGCCGGGCGTGCTCAACGTCGTTCACGGCGGCAAGGATGTAGTGGACGCGCTCTGCACCCATAAGGACATCAAGGCTGTTTCGTTCGTCGGTTCGACCGCGGTCGGCACTCACGTCTACGACTTGGCCGGCAAACACGGCAAGCGCGTGCAATCGATGATGGGCGCGAAGAACCACGCCGTTGTGCTACCCGATGCCAATCGCGAGCAGGCGCTCAATGCACTGGTCGGCGCCGGTTTCGGCGCAGCCGGGCAGCGCTGCATGGCCACCTCGGTGGTGGTGTTGGTGGGCGCGGCCAAACAATGGCTGCCGGATTTGAAAGCGCTGGCGCAGAAACTCAAGGTCAATGCCGGCAGCGAGCCGGGCACTGATGTTGGTCCGGTGATTTCCAAACGGGCCAAGGCGCGGATTCTCGAGCTGATCGAAAGCGGCATCAAGGAGGGTGCCAAGCTGGAGCTGGACGGTCGCGACATCAGCGTTCCGGGTTTTGAGCAGGGCAACTTTGTGGGGCCGACTCTGTTCTCCGGCGTAACCCCTGAGATGCAGATCTACACCCAGGAAATCTTCGGTCCAGTGCTGGTGGTACTGGAAGTCAACACCCTTGATGAAGCCATCGCCCTGGTCAACGCCAACCCGTTCGGCAACGGCACGGGCCTGTTTACCCAGAGCGGTGCGGCGGCGCGTAAATTCCAGACGGAAATCGACGTTGGCCAGGTCGGCATCAACATTCCGATTCCGGTGCCAGTGCCGTTCTTCAGTTTCACCGGTTCCCGTGGTTCGAAGCTCGGCGACCTCGGTCCGTATGGCAAGCAAGTGGTGCAGTTCTACACTCAAACCAAGACCGTCACCGCGCGCTGGTTCGACGATGACAGCGTCAACGACGGTGTGAACACCACCATCCACTTGCGTTAAGGAGCCGGACATGAAAATCGCTTTTATCGGTCTCGGCAACATGGGTGCGCCGATGGCGCGCAACCTGATCAAGGCCGGCCATTCACTGCGGCTGGTCGACCTGAACAAAGCTGTACTGGCAGAGCTCGAGCAACTGGGCGGCAGCATCAGCGCTTCGGCCCGTGAAGCGGCTCAAGGTGCAGAGCTGGTGATTACCATGCTGCCCGCCGCTGTGCATGTGCGCAGCGTCTGGCTGGGCGAAGATGGCGTGCTGGCGGGGATCGCCAAAGGCGTGCCGGCGGTGGATTGCAGCACCATTGATCCGCAGACGGCGCGTGATGTGGCTGCAGCTGCCGCCAAACAAGGTGTGGCCATGGCCGATGCCCCGGTCTCCGGCGGTACCGGCGGTGCAGCGGCCGGGACGCTGACCTTCATGGTCGGCGCCACGCCTGAATTGTTCGCCACCCTGCAACCGGTGCTGGCGCAGATGGGCCGCAACATTGTCCACTGTGGCGAAGTCGGCACCGGGCAAATCGCCAAGATCTGCAATAACCTGCTGCTGGCGATTTCCATGGTCGGCGTCAGCGAAGCCATGGCCTTGGGCGATGCGCTGGGGATCGACACGACGGTGCTGGCGGGGATCATCAACAGTTCCACCGGGCGTTGCTGGAGTTCGGAGATGTACAACCCGTGGCCCGGCATCGTCGAAACGGCGCCGGCCTCGCGCGGGTATACCGGCGGTTTCGGTGCCGAACTGATGCTCAAGGATCTGGGGTTGGCCACTGAGGCGGCACGTCAGGCGCACCAACCGGTGATGCTCGGCGCGCTGGCGCAGCAGTTGTATCAGGCGATGAGTCAGCGTGGGGAAGGGGGTAAGGACTTCTCGGCGATCATCAACAGCTATCGCAAACCGCAGTAAAACTTTTCGGCAAGCGGGCTTTTGTGGCGAGGGAGCTTGCTCCCGCTGGTGCGCGAAGCGGACCCAATTGGGGCTATCAGCCAGGGCGCACTGGACTGGTTTACGACGGCTTCGCCGCCGAGCGGGAGCAAGCTCCCTCGCCACAGGGTCTTGTATTGTTCTTGAAAACCTATTTACCGGGAGACCACGTCGGGTGGTCTCTCGGTTTTTTGCATCAGGCAAACACGAAATACTTGCGTACGGTTTCAACCACTTCCCACGTACCTTTCATCCCCGGCTCAATGACGAAAATATCACCGGCACGCAGATGGATCGGCTCCTTTCCTTCCGGGGTGATGATGCAATACCCTTCGCGGAAATCGCAGTATTCCCACTTCACGTATTCCACATACCATTTGCCTGGCGTGCAGATCCAGGTGCCCATGATTTTGCTGCCGTCTTCGCTGGTGTAGGCGTTGAGGTTGACGGTGTGCGGGTCGCCTTCGAGTTTTTCCCATTTGCAGGCGTCGAGCACCGGCAGTGGGTGGGTATCGCGAAGAACGGTAATAGGTGCGGTCATGTGGACTCCGGGGCGGTGGACTAGAGAACTGAAGTCGCACCCTATAGCGCCTGTCCACCGGTCAGTTGTCTGTGCTCGACATTGAGCTGTCCAGAAACGCGCATTGCCCTCAAAGGCTGTTCAGCGGGCAATCGAGCCGGCTCTGTTCGAGGCTGGCTTCGAACTCGACCAATTGTGAATGCTGCTGCGACAGCACAGCGATCCGCTCGCTGATTTCCTGCTTCTTGGCGGCGATGACCTGATGGGCCCGTTCCCACGGCATTTGCGGCCCCTGATGCCCGGCGAAGACCGACTGCAATTCCTTGAGCCTGAAACCCAGCTGCTGCGCGCACTTGATGAAGATCAGCAGGTCAACGCTTTTCTGGTCGTAGACGCGGTATTTTCCCAACCGCTGAGCGGCGGGCAGCAGGCCGATCGACTCGTAATGGCGGATGCTTTTGATCGTGGTTCCGGAGCGCTGCGCGGCTTGGCCGATGTACATGGAAAATCCCTTTTCGCCGTGGTTGCCCGGTGCATTATCGGCAGACTCAGCGGCTGACGATAGCCTGGGCCTGGCGTAACCAGATTTCACGCTGGTCAGCGCTGGAACCAAGAATCGGGCCGAACGTGAGCGTGCGTTGTGGCTCGATGCCGCAGAACGCGAGCGTGGTTTTGCGTACCTGATGCAGTCCAGGCATGCGATAGACCCAGCGGTAATACCAGGGTGGCGTGTCCATGGTCACCAGCAAATGGGCGCTGCGACCGTGCAGGAGTTTGTCGGGAAAGGCTTTGCCTTTGCGGTATTTGAAAGCGAAACCCGGCAGGAACACCCGATCGAAAAAGCCCTTGAGCAACGCCGGAATTCCGCCCCACCAGATCGGATAAACCAGCGTCAGGTGCTCGGCCCATAAAATTTCAGCCTGGGCATGGCACAAGTCGGCTTCCAGTGGCTGAACCTGCTGATACCCTTCGCGCAGCACCGGATCAAAATCCATTCTGCCTAGAAACAACTGGCGCACCTCATGCCCGGCACGCAGCGCCGATTGTGCGTAGCGTTCGGCAAGTGCGCCGCAAAAACTGTTACTTGAAGGATGCCCGAGGATCACCAAAATTCGTTTGCCCATCGCCTCTGTCCTTGAAGATGAAAGCACAAGGGTAAAGTCTGCCCCTCAGGGGAGAGTCAAGGCGTGCAGCAAGGCCTTGGCGTAACCGGGCAATGCGCTGAAATCCCGAGCGCAGAGCAACAGTTTGCGTGTGGCCCAAGGTTCTTGCAGGGCGAAGTGCTTGAAGGTTTGTTCGCCGCGCCAGCGCTCAACTGCCGCCAGGGGGACGATCGCCAGCCCCGTCCCCCGGGCAACCATGCGCATCACGCCGTCGAAACCGTCGGCGCGGATGCGGATTTGCATGCGTGATCCGGTGTGCAGCGCCTGTTCTTCCAGGTACACCGCCAACGCGCTGTTGGCGTTCAGGCCGACGTAGTCGTGGTGCAAAGTGTTGCTGAAGCTCACTACACCTGCGTGGGCCAAGGGATGATCGCGGGGCATGATCAGCACCAGCGGATCGTCGCGAAACGGGCGGGTCTGCAGGTCATCGGTCTCCACGGCATCAGAGACGATACCCAAGTCTGCCGCACCTTGGCGCAAGGCGTGGGTGATGCGTGCACTGGGCCGTTCTTGCAGATCGATGTCGAGGTTGGGGTGATCGCGCAAAAAGTCTGCAAGCAACTCCGGCAGGTATTCGGTGATCGCTGTGGTATTGCACAGCAGCCGAACCTGGCCTTTGACGCCATTGGCGTATTCGGCCAAATCCTGCTGCATGCGCTCGGCCTGCTGCAACAGGACTCGGGCATGTTGCGCCAACGCTTTGCCGGCTGGGGTCGGACTGATACCACGGCGACCTCGTTCAAGAAACTCGATGCCCAATGAAGCTTCCATGGCGCGGATGCGTGCACTCGCCGCCGCCAGCGACAAATGACTGCGGGCGGCGCCGGCGGTGATGTTGCCGGTGTCGAGGATGTTCAGGTAGAGGCGCAGGTCGGTCAGGTCGAAGTGCATCGGCAACCTCTGGATGTTTGTTGTCTGGACGGGCGCCTTCGCGGGCAAGCCCGCTCCCACAGGGATCTTTGGCGGACACACAAATTTGTGTTCGATACATTTCAACTGTGGGAGCGAGGCTTGCCCGCGAAGGCGTCAGCAGCCGCAACGAAGAACTTTAGCCTCTACCAAATCAAGAGGCAGCCTCAGTATATGGCAGATTTTCAGCGCAACCTTCAGGGCTCACCATAGCCCCATGAATACACTCGCCGCGTTCTACCAACACCTGGGTTTGGCCCTGTCCTTATTGGTTATCGCCACCTTCCTGCTGGCCGGGATGATCAAAGGCGTGATCGGCCTCGGACTACCGACCATTGCCATGGGCTTGCTCGGTCTGGCTATGGCGCCGTCGCAGGCTGCGGCATTGCTGATTATTCCCGCGACGCTGACCAACGTCTGGCAACTGGCATTCGGCGGTCATTTGCGCGGGCTGCTTAACCGGCTATGGTCGATGCTGCTGGCGATTTTCATCGGCACCGGCGCCGGCACAGTATGGATCGGCATGGCCGGTGGACACTGGGTGGTGCGGGGGCTGGGGGCGGCGCTGTTGATTTACGCCTTGAGTGGGTTGTTCCTGCCGACCTTGCGCGTCGGCGGTCGCACCGAGCGTTGGCTCGGTCCGCTCTGCGGTGTGCTGACGGGCGTCATCACCTCGGCCACCGGTGTCTTCGTGATTCCGGCGGTGCCTTACCTGCAAGCGCTGGGCTTGAACAAGGATGAACTGGTGCAGGCGCTGGGCCTGTCGTTCACCGTCTCGACCCTCGCGTTGGCCGCCGGCCTGTTATGGCGCGGCGCCCTCGGCGGTGGTGAATTGAGTGCATCACTGCTGGCGCTGATCCCGGCGGTGCTCGGTATGTTGCTGGGCCAATGGCTGCGCCAGCGGATCAGCGCCGTGTTGTTCAAGCGGGTGTTCTTCATCGGCCTTGGCGCGCTCGGCAGCCATTTGCTGATCAGCGGCTAGCGGACGAAGTGCTGAGCATCTCGATCGAGCGGATATCGAAATTCCGCTCCAGATACTCCATGCGCTGGTCGAGGAACTGCTTCATGTGCGGCAGGTTCGAGTGCTCGTCCAGATGGGCCTGGGATTGCCAGATCTCGTAGAAGATAAACAGCGTCGGGTCCTGTTGGTCTCGCAGCATGTGGTACTCGATGCAACCGGGCTCGGCGCGACTCGGTTCGACATAGGCACGGAAGAACGCTTCGAAAGCCTCGGCTTTTTCCGGGCGGGTCTTGGCGTACAGGATGAAGCCTTGCAGTTCGCTCATCAGGGTGTCCTTGAAAGTCTGAATCGGCGCAAGTTTATGGCAACAATCGCTTGTCGATTCGTGCGTATTGGTCAAATGAATTTTGCTGATCGAGCGCTTATTCCACGCGAGGCTGATCGCTACTCTGCCGCCATCGAATTTCAACCTTGCGAGATTTCTCATGAAAAAAGTCCTGTTGCTCAATGGCGGAAAAAAATTTGCCCACTCCGATGGTCGCTACAACACGACGCTGCACGAAGCGGCGCTGAGCGTGCTGGATCGCGGTGGTGTGGATGTGAAAGCCACATTCATCGACGAGGGTTACGACGTCGCCGAAGAGGTCGCCAAATTCCTCTGGGCCGATGTGATCATTTATCAGATGCCGGGCTGGTGGATGGGCGCACCCTGGACCGTCAAGAAATACGTCGATGAAGTCTTCACCGAAGGCCACGGCAGCCTCTACGCCAGCGATGGCCGCACGCGCTCCGACGCGTCGCAAAAATACGGCAGCGGCGGTCTGTTGCACGGTAAGAAATACATGCTGTCGCTGACCTGGAACGCGCCGCAGCAAGCCTTCGACGACCCGACCGATTTCTTCGAAGCCAAGGGCGTGGATGCGGTGTACTTCCCGTTCCACAAAGCCAACACCTTCCTCGGTATGACCGGTTTGCCGACCTTCCTGTGCGTCGATGTGATGAAGCGTCCGAATGTCGAAGCCGATGTGGCGCGTTATGAGCAGCACTTGACCGAGGTGTTTGGCCTTAAGGCATAACGCTCAGCTACTATCGATATCTGAAGCGGGCACCGAATCCGTGGCGAGGGAGCTTGCTCCCGCTCGGCGGCGAAGCCGTCGTAAAGTCAGTCGACGTGGTTTGCTGAATCACTGCATTGTTTTGGGTCCGCTTCGCGCACCAGCGGGAGCAAGCTCCCTCGCCACAGTAAAACGGCGGCGTGGGACTATCGATAAGGTACACACGTGAAAGCCAGATCCGATGAGTTGCAGATTTTCGTCTGCGTAATTGAATGCGGGTCGATTTCAGCTGCCGCCGAACAGGTCGGGCAAACGCCGTCGGCGGTCAGCCGCACGCTCTCGCGCCTGGAGGCCAAGCTCGACACCACGCTGATCAACCGCACCACACGGCGCATGGACCTGACCGAGGAGGGCAAGTATTTTTTCGAGCACGCCAAGCTGATTCTCGATCAGATGGAAGAACTCGAAGAGCGCCTGTCCTCACGCCAGCAAACCCCGTCCGGGCGCCTGCGGATCAACGCCGCCTCGCCGTTCATGCTGCATGCCATCGTGCCGCACATCGAAGAATTCCGCCGTCTCTACCCGGACATCCAGCTCGAACTCAACAGCAACGACCTGATTATCGACCTGCTTGAACAAAGCACCGACATCGCCATTCGCATCGGCACGCTGGCCGACTCGACCTTGCATGCCCGTTCCCTGGGTTGCAGCCCGCTGCACATCGTCGCCAGCCCGGCGTATCTGGAGCAGCGCGGCGTACCGAGCGCTGTCGCGGATTTGAGCGAGCACGCGCTGCTGGGTTTTACCCATAACGAAGGCCTCAACCAATGGCCGCTGCGCTATGTCCACGGTGATCGCTGGCCGATCCAGGCGTCGATCAGCGCGTCCAGTGGCGAGACGGTCAGGCACCTGGCGCTGGCCGGCCAGGGCATTGCCTGTCTTTCGCACTTCATGACCATCGACGACATCCGCGCCGGTCGCTTGCAGGTGCTGCTGGCGGAGTTCAACAGCGGATATCGCCAGCCCATCAACGCGGTGTACTACCGAAACTCGCAACTGGCCCTACGAATTCAGTGCTTCCTGGACTTCATCCAGGGCAAGTTGGCGGTTTATGCGATTGCGGACTTCAGGGGCTGATTCCCAGACCGCGTCATCGTTCTTCGCGAGCAGGCTCGCTCCCACATTGGTTCTGTGTTGATCCCATTATTGTGAATCGATGCAAGTCCATTGTGGGAGCGAGCCTGCTCGCGATTGCATTTCCGGCAGCCCATTAACTGGCCGGCCCACCTTCAATTCCGTAACATCCGCCGCTCTTCTCCCGCCTGCATTTTTAGGTAAGCCATGAAACCCATACGTCTGCGTGCCGATGTCCTGGCCGGACTCACGACCTCTTTCGCCCTGCTACCCGAATGCATCGCCTTCGCGCTGGTGGCTCACCTCAATCCACTGATGGGGCTTTACGGCGCCTTCATCATCTGCACCCTGACTGCGCTCTTCGGCGGACGGCCGGGGATGGTGTCCGGCGCCGCCGGCTCGATGGCCGTGGTGATCGTCGCGCTGGTGGTGCAGCACGGTGTCCAGTACTTGCTGGCGACGGTGCTGCTGGGCGGGCTGATCATGCTGGCGTTCGGTCTGTTGAGGCTGGGCAAGCTGGTGCGCATGGTGCCGTACCCGGTGATGCTCGGCTTCGTCAACGGTCTGGCGATCGTCATTGCCCTGGCCCAGTTGGAGCACTTCAAGAGCGGTGAAGCCTGGTTGAGTGGCACACCGCTGTACATGATGATCGGGCTGGTGGCGCTGACGATGGCCATCGTCTACCTGATGCCGCGCCTGACCCGTGCCGTGCCGCCGGCGCTGGTGGCGATTCTGAGCGTTGGGCTGGCGGTTTACCTGCTCGGCCTGCCGACCCGCACCCTGGGTGACATGGCGCACATTGCTGGCGGCTTGCCGGGTGTTGCGCTGCCAGACATCCCCTGGAACCTGGAAACCCTGCGCATCATCGCCCCTTACGCGATATTGATGGCGTTGGTTGGCCTGCTGGAAACCCTGCTGACCCTGAGCCTGGCCGACGAGATCACCGAGAGCCGTGGCTTCCCGGATCGTGAGTGCGTGGCATTGGGCGCTGCCAACATCGTCTCTGGCGTGTTCGGCGGCATGGGTGGCTGCGCGATGATCGGGCAAACCATGATCAACCTCAGCTCCGGCGGTCGCGGTCGGCTGTCCGGTGCGGTGGCCGGGGGGATGATTCTGCTGTTCGTGCTGTTCCTTTCGCCGCTGATCGAGCGCATCCCGCTGGCCGCGCTGGTCGGGGTGATGTTCGTGGTGTCGCAGCAGACGTTCGCCTGGGCCTCGCTGCGGGTGCTGGACAAGGTGCCGCTGAACGATGTCTTGGTGATCATCGCGGTAACGGTGATTACGGTGTTCACCGATCTGGCCGTCGCCGTGTTATGCGGGATCATCATTGCGGCGCTCAACTTTGCCTGGCAGCAGGCTCGCGAGCTGTATGCCGACAGTCATCAGGAAAGCGACGGCAGCAAACTCTACCGCCTGCACGGCACACTGTTTTTCGCCTCTACCACGCCGTTCCTCAACCAGTTCGACCCCGCCAATGACCCGGCCCAGGTGACCCTTGATTGTCGCCACCTGAGCTTTGTCGACTACTCGGCTATCGCCGCGCTGAAGACATTGCGCGAGCGCTACGCCAAGGCTGGCAAGCAGCTACGCGTACTGCACCTGTCCGAACGCTGCAAGAAACTGCTCAAACGCGCCAGCGAGCATCACGACTGAAATCGATGAGTGATCGTTCCCATACTCCGCGTCACTGGTGCGGGCGAATTCTGGACAGCATAATGGCTACTTAGTAGCATCCGCCGCATACGGATTTTCTCCTGCACGTCGATCGACGTGGGTCTATCAAGGAATCGAAATGCTCAACTTCACCCATGGCGATAGAACCGTTTCTTTCACTGTCTTGAGCGGTGAAGTGGTGGGCAGCGAAAAACTGAGCGAGACCCGTGTGACATCCACGGGCGGCGTTCAGGTGAACGGTAACGACGGTGATGTGACGCCTGTGCGCATCAGTTCTGTTTCAATCATCAATCATGAGATCTGGGTCAAAACCCCGGACGGCGTCGAGCACGATGTAAAGCTGCGCGGTGTGGACATTCCTTTGCGCACAGGTCAGGAAATCTCTTTGATCAGTGCCTTGAAAAAGGATGGTTCGCCTCTGCACACCATTTTGCAGAACCACACGGCGTCCAAGCGCTGGGTGTTGCGTGACGCGAACGTACTGAATACCGAGCTGGAGCTGTCGCCCTTTAACTGGAAGACAGTGCTGATCGTGCTTGGATTGTGCATCGCTGGTTTTGCTACAGCCGGGCTAGGCTTCCTGGCGGCAGCGGGCTATTTTTGCTACGCGTGGTATCAAGGCTCCCAGCGCAAGAAACGGCTGATTAGCGATTTGAACGCCTACATCGAGAAGCTGGACAATCAGGTCGCCAGTCGCGGTCGGGCACCAAACCCTGTTCAAGTTGAAAGCCCGGTCCAGGCTGAAATCTCTTTCCAGGTCGAAAGTCCTGCACCGGCGCAACCCCCTGTCGAGACTGAAAGCCCTGTGCTGAACAGCGATAGCGTGCGCAGGGCGCTATCGCGCAATCTCTGATGACTTGATCTCGATACAGAGCTCGATTTGATCTCGGCTCACTGCATCGTGACTTTTCAAGGAATAGAGATGTACGACTTCAGCTACGACAATGTCATTGTCAAGTTTACGAAGCATCCTCGCGCATCCGCTGTCGATGGTTGGCTCCGACGGATTGCCGGAAGCCCCGTTTCCGCATCCGCGTTTATGGGGGGCGTTCCCACGAGTGCTCGGGCATTTCAGTCGCGACGTTGGTCTGTTTCCGCTGCACACCGCCGTGCACAAGATGACCGGGCTGTCGGCGGCGCGATTTGGCTTGACGGCGCGTGGCGAGATTCGTGAAGGGTATTGGGCGGACCTGGTGTTGTTCGATCCAGCGACGATTCGCGATGTGGCGGACTTCAACGATCCGCAACGGGCGGCGCAAGGGATTGATGGGGTGTGGGTCAACGGTGTCTTGAGTTACTGCGACGGTCAGGCGAACGGCAGAAGGGAAGGGCGGTTTCTGGCGCGGGAAGGGGAATTGCGCAAAGGGTTTCATTGATAGAAAAGATTGCATCTTCGGCAGCTACAGAGACATGTGAACGCCCGCAGGAGCTGCCGAAGGCTTCGATCCTTTGATCTGTGTCTCATGGTGGCACATTGGGGTTAAAGAAAGCCGCTACCAAGCCGAAGCGCTGACATCCAGCCCAGCTACACTGGGCTCATTCAGTCAGGGAGCTACCCCATGAGTTTCGGCAAAACCACCCCGATCCTGCGGATTTTCGATGAAACCAAGGCATTGGAGTTCTACGTCGAGTTCCTGGGGTTCAAGATCGACTGGCAGCATCGCTTCGAAGTGGACTTCCCGTTGTACTTGCAAATCTCCCGTGGCGAATGCGTGCTGCACTTGTCCGAACACCACGGCGACGCGACACCGGGATCAGCCCTGCGCATCGAGACCGATGAGTTGGAGGCGTTCCAGCAGCAATTGCTGGCCAAGGAATATTCTTTCGCTCGTCCACAGATTCAGGCCATGCCATGGGGGAGCCAGGACATGACCATTAGTGATCCGTTCGGCAATCGGTTGGTGTTTACCAATGCGATCAGTGTTTGATTGAGCGAGGTTAAGCGAGAGCTGCCGATGTCCCGAGAGGCCTCGCCTGGCCAGTTTCAAACAAAAAACTTACCTTGCGATTTGTTGTGTTCATTAAGCTTGAACAGTAACTCCCGTCCTCTTTGTATCGTTGCGCGCGAGATGGCCATCTCACTTTGCATTGAGGTGCGGCTTATGAGGCTTGAGCTTTCTATGCCTATACGGTTGGCCATGCGATCAGTGGCTCGACCCAGCTGGCCTTTCACACCCGAGGCATAAAACTCATCCACCCCCAATTCGTCAAATGCTGCGTTGATGGCGTGAGTATCGTGCTCCAGAAAGTTGTCGAGTTCGATCAGGGCATTGTTCAAACGCTCGATTTTCTGTCCCGGCAGACCGTCGAGGGCTTTGGTAGCTTGGGTCGACGATTCAAAGTTTGGAATCCACGCTCCTTTGACCTCAAGCACCTTTGTCAGAACGAAGCCGGTTGCCATCACCGACAGATTTTTCCGCCCGATCTCGTGCTGCGGATTCAGGTCCTTCTTTTTTGCGTGCTGTAACTTTTCGTTCGCGTCATAGAAAGCCGTCCGTGCTGTGTATTCTATATCGTCAGGCTCTAGTCGCCTGGCCTGGGGATACATGGCGACGGGCATATGCCGTGTTGCATTGAATTTCCCGGCAAGCGAGTCAGTCGTTAAAGAAGTGGCGACTGTCGCCCCCACGATACCAGTCGGTCCGGTTGGTGCGGCCAGCAGGCCCGCCCCCAATGCCATCACATGCCTCACTGCGTTATAGCCGTAACTCTGAAACAGTCTTTTTACGATGTCTCTTTTTCTCA
Organism: Pseudomonas sp. P9_31; assembly: GCF_034008235.1. Lineage (NCBI taxonomy): Bacteria > Pseudomonadati > Pseudomonadota > Gammaproteobacteria > Pseudomonadales > Pseudomonadaceae > Pseudomonas > Pseudomonas sp. P9_31. The sequence continues at coordinate 5,468,815 of NZ_CP125375.1, read as the reverse complement.
TGCTGTTGTAGAGCTGATGGTTCAGCGTGCCCACCCTTTTGTTCACTTCGCTCAAAATGTTGGAATAGGCCCCTAATTCTTCCTTGATGGCGGCTTCGTCTTTTTGAGTGCCGTGATGATCGATGTAACGCAGCGGATTATTCCCAACCATGCAATACAAGTTCAGCCCGTCGACCGTGCCCGCCGGGTCGGCGCTGATCCACCGCTGCAACCACGGTGCGTAATACCTGTGTCCGTAGTAATAGAGGCCACTGGCGTCGCGCTCCTTGCCGGAATACCGAATGGTTTTGTAGTCGGCCTCCACAGCCGAACGGGATGCCGTCCAGGCAGTCCCGCCATAAGGCAAATAGCTTTCCTGGCTAATGAGCCAGGCCTGGTCGTCGAGTTCCAGTGAGCTGGAGCCCAGATGGTCGTCAAGGCTATAGCGCAGCTGGTTTGCCGCGATACCGGCCGGCCGGCCTTGGGTCCAGTGCAGGTAACGTACGCTACAGCGGCCGGCTTGCAGGGTGATGACTTCCAGTCGCTCGTTAGTGCGGGTACGTATCTCGATGCCCGGCAGATAACGGACTTCCCGGGTGTGAGTCACTGATGCAGCATAAGTCGTTTGAATCTTGCGTACACGTTGACCGCTGCTGTCGTAGCAGTAGCGCTCAATGTCATCGCGTCCCTCTTCACGCTGGATCAGCATCACGCTGGCAAGCTGATTGTGGGGGTTCCATTCCAGCGCCTGACCCGGATGTAACGCCTGCTGGTTACCGTTGTCATCGTAGCTTGCTGCAATGTCAGGTGTTGAGTCGCCCTTGCTCCAGGACAGAAGGCGATTGTTTGCGGCGGCAACGTTCAGGGTCCGGGTGTAGTTGCTGCGGTCGCGAACATGGCGCAGTTCGGTCAGATTGCCGCCGGTGTCGTACTTGTAGTGCTCGGTAAAGTTGAACAGTTGCCGGGCGTCGATCGGTGTTCTGCTGAAGATGGGCAGGTGGGGTTGGTTGTGCGGTCCCGCCGCTTCACGGCCCGTCGCGCCGGTCAGTTGGTAGAGGCTGTCATAGGTGAAGGTGCTGACCGCTTCGACCCGTTGGTTACTGCCGAACTGCACCGGTTGGGCCTTGTCCTCGATGCGCGTCACATTGCCCACCGCGTCATAGGTGTAGTGCAAATCCTGCAAGGTGTTGGCAGATACGGATGCGGTGAGTGAGATCAAGCGGCCGCTGGCCGAATCGAACACGGCGCGACTGATCACACCGTTCCCGGCCGTCTGGGATTCGACCTGGCCAAACGCGTTGTAGACGAGATCCTTCACGATGTTTTTTTCGCTCGCAGCGTCTTTTATTTTCAGGTTCACGGACTTGAGCTGGCCGGCGACATCAAACGAGAAGCGCTGTTGGTGTTGGCCGGCATCGATCTGTCGGATGATTTCTCCCTGTGTGTCGTAGTCCCAGACCGTTTTGTAGCCATCGCCCTCTTTGCGCAATCCATTGCGTTCCTGCTCATCCGCTGGCCAGTTCGGCCGTTCAGCGTCCAGAAGGAAGTGTCGTGTCTGGCTCAAAGGTTTGGCGCAGAGTGCGTACTCATCGATGAGCAGGGTACCGGCGCTGTCATCGTGGCGAGTCAGCGCGCCACAGCGGTTGTGTCTGGCGGATTCAGATGAGCTATCGCCATAGCTGAAGCGTTCGACCACCCGCAGATCCTGGCCTGCTGCCTGCTCCTGGATTTCGGTCGGTCTTAGCTGATTGTCGTAGGTTGTTTGCCAATGATTGCCACGCTGATCCCAGCTACGCAGTGTCTGTCCGGCGTCGCCAGGCAAACTCAGGCGCCACCCGGCGTCGACGCTGTCCACTAACAGCGCTTTGCCGGACAGGCTGTAGAGGGTCGTCAGATTGGCCTTTGGCGTTTTACCAAACAGTCGAGGGTCCCACTGCGCAATCTGGCGTCCGGCAGTGTCGTACTGCTGACGGGTAATGCGCGCCTGCGCAGCCTTGGCTGCATCACTACGCCAATAAGCGACATGCCGGACCGTCAGGTCTCGGCTGTCGACTACGTTGATCGTCGGTGTCTTGCAGTGAAGGCGTGCGCTCATGCCTCACCTCCGGTTGTCGGGAGTTGTTCGGACATGACCTCTTGCAGCGTGTCGTTCTCGTCTTCATCCACGGTGTACCAGGGATGACGGGTTTGCCGCCGCAGATAGGAAAGGCCATTTTGTTTTGCCAGACGTGTACGCGTAGGGCGCCCCAACGCATCGTAAAACTGCAGATCGCAATGGCCGAACTGTCGCAAGGACACATCGTTGATGTAGTCATGCTGATCGGCGAAGTAAGGGCGGTAGGTCCGGATCGCCAATCCCTTGTTGTTGTATTCCACCCGTTCGCTGATACGCCAGCGCTTTGCTGCGGTCAGCTCCTTCGGTGTTCCGTCCTCGAGGGTCAGTTCTCCCTTGGCGTTGACGACGTAGGCCGTACCCGATTCGACTTGTTGCTTGCTTTGCAGTGTTCGGCCGAAGCCATCGCAGCAGGTGACGGTGATGCGGATTTGTCTCTGGTTGTCACTGGGGTAGCGATCGGCGACCAGGGTGGCGATGTGTATCGGCTCACGGGCCGAGGTTGCGAGTTCGGTTTTCAGTTTCGCTTCATCGGCCAAGAGTGTTTCAAGGCCTGCCAGGCGACTGCGGACCGAAGCGCAGATGTATCCGGTTGGCAGCACATCACCGTTGGCCACGCAGCGCATTAGCCAGTCGTGGTCCTTCAGCGCTGCGTCCGAGACGCGCCCCATCCAGCTGAATGGCGCGTAGTAGATGGCATTGGCGGCGTCCAGCAGCGCGCCCTTTGCATTGTTGATCGCTTCGGTCGGGCTGGTGAACTCCGGACGCTTGTATTGAGCGATAGGTTTGAAACCTATGAGCGCATTGCTCTTGTTGCTGTAAATGCTGGTGGCCAGCACTTGGCCGAAACCATCATGGAGCCCTTCTTGAATGTTCCCGTTCGGGTCAGTGATGCACCGGGGCTGGAGTGAGCGGTAATCGTAGGTAGCCTTGGTGACACAGCCATCGGGCCGTTTGAGCGCGGTGATGAGACAGTGATAGTTGTCGTAGCTGACCTCGGTCACACCATGGCTCTTACTCGACCGCAGGGTCTGTGTCTTGTAAAAACCCTCCAGTGCGGCGTAGGTCGAGAAACTGCTTTTGACTGACCAGAGTTTTCTGGGAGACGTGGCTACGGGAAGGAAATCGTTCATCCGGTAATAGCCACTTCGTTCGAGCAGTCTTCCCTTGGGGCGAGCCGCTGGCGACAACACGTCGAAGGCTTTTAGGGCTGTTTCGTCCAGCTCGGCGGTTTCCAGATGGTCGGCCAAGGCTTCGAAGTGGGCGACGCCGTCCGGCAGGGCTTCTGCGGTTGAGGTGTTTTTGTAGCGTTGCACGGACAGTCCGGTGAGGACGTGTTGGGTCGTCCAGGCGGTTTGTTTGACGAGTTCGATGAGCTTTTCGTAAGTCATATCCTTTGTGGTCAGCCCTCCAGCCTCGGGCGCCTTGGGTCGCTTCAACGCATTGGTACGCTGGCGATAAGGCAGACCCAGCCGCCATTCCTGGGGGCTATCCAGATGAATGAATTCGGCAAGGCTTTCGTTCACGTAGTAGAACTGCTGTGCCGGATCATGAGCATCGCGCCACCACTGTTGCTGGTCGGCATCGCTGAACGGCGGTGTATTGCTGCGGGTTTTACGTCGGGCGTAATGGGCGTTCACGCTGTGGGTCAATGTGCCGAACAGGTCGTGCTGCAGATTAAGGGTGTGCCGGCATTGCGGATCATCGGCAATGCCTTCGTACTGATAACTGATGGATTCCAACAGCAGCGGCAACATCCGGGCATAGCGCCGATTACCCTCAAGTGTTTGTAGCAAACGTACCTGATAGCGGTTTTCCTGAACCGAATAAAGCGTTCTGGTTTTCAGGCGCTTATCGATTCCGAGGGTCTCGATGCGCAATAAATGCCCACTCAGGGCGCGGGCCATTTCGAGGGTTGTTGCCGTGTCTGGGGATGTGATGCGTGTGTCGTTCTTGAGCTCTGGCTGGTATTGGCAAAGCAGTGCCTTACCCAATGCGACTGCTGCTTTGTCAGCGCTGTGATAACCGGTGCGGGGCAGATCCACCGCTTGCCCGGTGTGGAACCAGCTCTTTGTCTGGCATGGCGTGGTGAAACCTTGCGAGTCGGCATCATCGGGGTTGGTTTCACTGTCGGTTTGCAGCAACAGGCCGAATCCGCGAAATTCCCGCTCGATGCCGTCGTAGTAGCCTTGGCGGTAGGAGAAGCTCTGGGTCAGTCGATTACCGGTAATCTCGTCGAGCCGGGTCTGTTTCGATACCAGATGCAGGGCCATTGGCACATGACAGGTGCGGGGCTTGTCGGCTTTGATTTTCTCCGCTTTTTCATCCAGCCATTCCTGCGCCGAGCTGCGGTAGCTGATGCTGCCGGCGGCGCCCATATTGTTATTGGTGTCGGTGAGTAAATACGGTTTTGCACTGACGAAGTCGTAGCGCCAATGACGGGGTGTCATGTGCGGCAGGCTCAGAATCAGGCTGGAGCAGCCAAGTCCTTGCAGGTCGGCGATGCTCACCTGGCAGAAACGGTCGTAGCGCACACCTTCCGGCCATGGCAGGGCCACTGAAGGGGCGAAACCATTGCCGCTGCGGTTCATGAAAATCCGCGCCTGATCCGTTTCCAGATAGATCAGGTCGGCGGCGCCAGAGCCGTCCAGATCCGCCAGACGGATTCGCGAGGCGTCGAATGTTTCGTATGCAAGGCCAGGAGAGCCCAGCACGATGCCTTTACCGAAACGTCCACGACCCAGGTTTGGCCAGCACTTCACCTCGTTGTGACGAATGCGCACCAGGTGCTGCTGGCCACTGCCCAGGATGTCGCTGAAGGCCACCAGTTCGGTGGGCGAAGAGGTAAGTAAAGGAAGGGCGTCTTCGTCCTCTTTACGAGCCACGTCACGGGCAGCTGAAAAACCTTGTTCTCGTTGATTGGCGTACAAGCGAACACTGCGTGGGCCTATCAGCGTCAGATCATTGAGCCCTTCGCCGATCAGATCGGCCAACTGCCCTTGCGGATTGAAAAAATCCACAGGGAACGCATTGAACGTGGCGAAATCCGACCAGTTTCGGTCGGGGCCGAGGGAGAAAAAACCGCTCAACCCCGGCTGAGCAATGACCCAGTCCAGCCGACCGTCGCCCGTGAGGTCACTCAGTGACTGGCGCACAGGTTTTGCGGTGTCGGCAACGGGAATGTTGGGTAACGCTCGCCACTGATCGTAAGCCACTTCATCGCTTTTGGCTTCGGCTCGCATGGGTTCGCGGTAATACCAGCCACTGTCATTTCGATAGAGCACGCCCGGCAGGCCCTCGCCGTACAAGTCCACCAGTTGATAACCTTGGCTGTCGTTGAGCCCCGGCATGTTCTGAAAGCGCTGCCAGGCGTGGGTATCAGGCAGGCGCTTGAACTCGCTGTAGCTGAATTCAATGGGGGGACGGCTATCGGCGGTTGCCGAGTTGCCAAACGCCTGGTCATGGGCAGCGCTCAGGTGGTGGTAACCCAGAGGCGTCTGGCGGTAATCGAGTAGCAGGCGTCGGATCAGAACGGGTGCGGTGCCTAACTCATCGGGAAAGCGGTGAAACATCAGAACCTGGCGGCACAGGCGTTCGGTACGTAATTCAAAACCGTAGGCGAAGCTGGAAAACGCGTCGCTACGGGCTTGCCACTGTTGGCCTTCATATAGCGGTTTGTGTTCGTACTCTGTACTCCGTTCGCCGTAGTCGAGTATCAACTCGAAATGCCATTGCACAGGCTTCAGCCGATCTGCTTGCCATGAGTAAAGGTGTGCATCGGCCTTGAAATTGCCGTAGCTCACACGGCTCAAGTAGCGCTGGGCTGTTGCGCCTCTCTTGTACTGGTAAAGGATGTGCTCGCCGTGTGAATTCAGACTCTCCTCTAGCAACCATTCGCCGACGCGGCTCGTGTCCTGGGGATCGGCACGACGCGATGCCGGATTTTTTCCGTACAGGTGAAGGCTGCCATCGGCACCGTGCACCAACCAAAAACCCGGTTTGTCGCTCTCCGAAGACCAATGTTCAATCCGGTCGAAGCTGCTTTCGATTCTCGGGAAGTGGCGCACAACAGTATAGGTTGTACCCAGTTCCAGCTCGTTGTAACGATCGATGCGGGTTGAGGTGATGACGCCCTTTTGATCGCGCTCGGGCAGCCACACGACACCGCTGGGGCCGACAATCTCGTCATCCTCGGCATAAGCCGGTACACCCTTGCTGGTGCGTCGCGCAACAGTGGGCAATGACATCCCCCAGCCGATGCCAAACACACTGTTGCCGACCGAACTGCCGTAACTGAGTGACAAGGAAGGTGCAAAGCCGCGACCTGGTGAAATCGGCAAGGCAATCTCATAAGAGGCTGCGCCGTGGGCGCCGATGGCACCCCAGCCTTTGCCAATGCTCTGGATGGCACCGCCACCCTTGGGCAGTGACGGCGTGATAACAGGCAATGCTGTTTGTTCGCTCATTGCGAACCTCCGCCTGCTCTGGCCGTGTAGCTCACGTGCACGATGATGTCGGTGAGCGATTCGAGCATGGACTTCTGAGCAGCATGATTGGGAAACGACAGCTTCCACTTCGAAATCGCGCCCGTGTATTCGAAAGGCAGGTAACGTTCGTCCTGGAAACTCAGGGTGAACAGGCCGTTATCGTCGATGCCCGTCGAGAGCGCTATTTGCTGATTGGCCCGCAGACTTTTAATGGGGGGCTTGTCGGTACCCGGCATGACGACTTCGCTACCCGTCTGGGTCAGCGTGGCGCGGATGTCTTCATAAGGGCTCAGGACGGCCGGCAGGGAAATGCCGATGCTCTTGATCCGGCGCAGGCAGTGGCCGGGGTAGTCGTTGTCGAACAGGGACTGCGTCAGTTCAAACTCGCATGAGCCGGTCTTTACAAGCTCCGACTTGATCCCGTCGGTTGTCGCCGTGCCGTCTGCTCCGGGCGTATCTTCCCAGGGTTTATTGATCGATGTCGGGGGCGTGCCCTTGCTCTCCTCCTTCGCCTTGAGCTGACGTAACGACACGGTCTTGCGGATTTCCAGCTCGCGTTCGTTGCCCAGAAGATAAGCGTTCTTCATCTTGAGCAAACTCAACTTCATACGCTCGCCAGGGCCGAGCCCACGATAGGTGCTGTTCCAGGTCTGGTGCTGGAAGAACGGTTGTGTGGTGTAGTCGATCATCTCGTAGCGCCAACTCAGTTCGGTGAACTGGCACAGCGAAAAGGTCGAGTCATACACCTGGTAGTAGAAGCTTGAGAGTTGATTGGTGAACCACTGGTAAAGCTGCGCATTGGTAAAGCGCTTGCTGAGAAAGTCGTAGGAGGCCCGGGCTTGGGTCAGGGACGCTTGAGTCTGTCGTAACAGCAGTCGCGAGGCGGTCTCTCTTTCGGCCTCCAGCGCCAGTTGTGCATCAATCTGTTCGATCTCCAGCTTTGCCTGGTCGTGGGCGAGCGTCCATTCCTGATGGCGACGACGGTATTGCGCGGCCCGTTCGAGGGCCTCACCAGCGCCATGGGCGGCGGCCGCCACGCCTTGAGCCCCGGCCATCATGGCGAAGGGCACACCCTCCAGGCGATGACCACCGTCTGCCAGGCCAAAAATGTTGGGCGCGACTTTCAGGCCTTGACCGAGTGCCTGGGCCGCGTGGGCGCTTGCTTCTGCGATGCGCCCCGTCAGATGTGAAACGGCAGCTGCCACTTCTTCCGGATTGATGACCTCGTTGACCCGCTGACTGTAGTAATCCCGCCGGCATTCGACGATGGCTTTACTGGCCAGCAAGGCTGCCCGGTTTTTCTCGTCGACCTTCAGGGCCTGGGTCTGCAGGTCTACTGCCATGTTGGCGATGTCCCAGACATGGTGCTGCTGAAACTCTTGATAACTGGCCTGCTCGCGGCGTTCGATGTACGACAGCAGGGTGGTGCCGAATTGAATCACCGTGTCGACCGCGCTCATGGCATGGGCATACAGGGCACTGAAACGGTACGCCGGAATCTCTGAGCCCAGGTGCTGGGCGATGCCGGGCTCCGCGGCGCGTGGGGGATTGGAGCCGAGCAGGTCGCCGGGTGCTATGGGGGGGGCGAAGAGTGGGAGCTTCAATGGACGACCGACGATATCGAGATTGTGCCTGAGGTTATGCAGACGGCTTTCCAGTTTCTCCCAGCGCGCGATCAGTACCGGGTTGAACGGTAAACGCAAATGGGGGGTATCAATGGCATGGACCGAGGGAGGGGATGCATAAGGACGCACACATATTTGCGGCACTACTGCGGAGGAAGCGGACTGGTGTTTTTTGTCTTTGCCAAGTAGTTGTTCAAACGTTCGCAGTCCCTCGTTGGTATCGCCACTGAAATTTTCCAGCGGGACAGTAGTCCAGGGATCGGTTTGTTTGAGGTCCGGACGGGGGCCCATCAGGTCCAGGGCGCGGATGTACCATGATTTCGCTTCCGTCAGACCCTCTGGGGTCAGCGTTCGGAACGCCGTGTCACCGCGGTTGAGCAGGATATCGACATGGAGCAGGTACAACGCTTTGCGAAAGTGCACCGGATGACTGAGGGCAATTTGATGCGGATCTTGTGGGCCCTGGATGGCGTAGGTGGTTTGACCGGGGGCTGGAATGGTGGAGCTGATCAACGGCACCGCATTCCAGTAGTCGGGGTTCATGCCAGTGACCTTTTTGCGGCCGGGATTGAACAGGTAATGCAGCCAGCGTTCGGCTTCGCTGTATTGGCGCTCAGCCTTGAAGCGGTGCGCTACCAGCCATGGAAGGTACAAGAACAACTCGACAAAGTAGCGACCATAGGCGCCGTAGAAATCCATTGGTTCTGTCGCGCCTCCTTCTTTTAAAGATGGCTCCGGCAAGTGCTGGGAACCCCAGCTCAGCAACGTGTCCATGCTCGATTCGGCGCGCTCGATCAAGTGTTTGGCGAACGTGATGTTCATTCGGATGGGCGCACGCTTCCCGTTCGAACGGTTTCTGTCGTCACTGAGTTCGATTGTTGAGCCTGCAAAGTCGATGAACTCTGCCGTACCTGAGGCTGTGTCCTTACGTGAGCTGATTTTGGGTGGGGACAGTGTCTTGTCTGTGGTCGAGTACTTGAATTGAAGTTTCTTTTCCGTGCCGGAAGACCGGTTTCGTACCAATGCAAACTGTGACGTATCCGAGGCTTTTGATTTGCTCAAGTCATCGGGTGTGAGGTTAAGCTCTTGCGTGGTTTTCGAGTCTTTATCTATATGGGCTGACATCGAAACCAGGAGCGGCGGGCCGGACCTTGCTTGGTAGTGCTCGCCATCAACATAGAGTGCAATGAAAAGTGAATCCGTAGTCCCCGACTTTTCATGAATGGCAATGGTTCGTGTTTTTTTCCTGAGCTCGCTCGAGGTCAGGTCGTGAAGCAAATCGTGCGAACCGTAACCCTGCAGGCAGGCCTGCGGTGTGCTCCAGCTTTCGTCGTATTTTTTGTAGCAGAGGTTCAAACGGAACAGCGGGTTGATTCTGTCGTTTTGGCTCTGCGCCGTCTTGGTTACAGCCGCCTTGTCCTGGACGATGCATTCGGCCCAAATCACGTACAGGCGATTGTTGAACACGACCGGGCGAATAGTGTGTTCGATGGCGCTTTCGGAGATCGGCAGGTTGGCGCGTTTCCAGTCCGACCAGGCCTGTGGTTCGGGGGCATCGTATTTAGCGCCGGAAACACCTGAGACCGAAGGGCGGCACGCCATGTCCAGCGAACGCCAGTAGTAGGTGTTGGCGATGGTGGATTTGGCGATGAAGTAATAGGTGCTGTTGGCAAAATCATCCCCGTTGATATAGCCATTGATCGTGGTCAGATTGGCCACTTCTTCAAGCCTTGCCAGATAGGCCAGTACCGCAGTTTGAACCGACTCGGTTGTCAGTTGGTTCTGGTCGATGTCGTTTTCCAGTTGCTGAAAACTGTCGGTTTTTGTCTTGCGAAGGGTCGGGTCAAGATAGACCGCAGGGAAATAGTGCAACCGCTGATGGGTTACCCAGGTCGGATAGTGATGCATGACGGTGCGCCAGGTTTCGACCTGATCGGACGGAATCTGCGCCGTGTGATATCCCGGTTCCATGTTGGTCAGAATGCTGTTGATGTATTGCTGCAGGCTGGCAGTGGCGCAGGCCACGAGGGTAGTGGGCACCTCCTGGGAGACCGACACGTCGAGCAGCCAGTAGTGATACAGGTCATTGGCCGTCTTGAGGTGCTCTGCGATTTTCAGGGCTTTCAGTGTCTCGTCTTGAGGAACGATCGCTGACAGATAGAGCCCGAGCTGCGCATCACGCAGGCTTTCGTTCAATTGTTTTTCAATGGTTGCAGACATGTTCATTCCTTGAGCATGCAGTGGGATCAATGACTGGCCGCCATGACCGCTTCACCGACCGTTTTCCAGGCCGTGGCCGGGCTGTCGTTTTTGAGCGCCGTGGCATTGAGCAGGGCGGCTGCGCCAAGCCCTGTGGCTTTGCAGGTTTTATGGCAGCGCATGACCCAATCGATGTCCTTCATTGTTCGGGCCTTCGCAAGATCCAGCCGCGCGGTCAGTACGGTGACCTCAGTCGTCGTCCAGTTCAGAAGCTGGGCCAGGCGGTCATTGATGGCGGGTGTTGTGGAAGCGGAGTCGTTGGCGAATTCCAGGTAGCTCAGAAGGCTTTCTTCTGTCTGCTGGTAGGTCACCCTGCAATGGTTGAAACGATCGAGCAGGTACAGGCTGCTGAGCGTCAGTGTCAGTGCTGTGTTCGGCTTATCCAGCAAGTGCGGGCGGTGCAGGAACACGCGCAAAGCCCTGTTGCTAAATTGCAGCCGGACAGCGGCCTCGGCGTGGCGTAAAACCGGACGCAGTATCTTGTGAAGGTTGAGTGGTTCTTCTGTTTGCAGAGCAGCGACGAGGACCTGGTGTACAGAGGTTTGCGCCCAAACCAACACCCCCTTTGCACAATTCATGGGCAGCAGAGTGGTTTCCTGCAAAAACTTCTCGATCAGATGCTGCTGTCGATCATGGGCCAGTAGTAGAAGGCGTTTGAGTTTCTGCTTGCAGTCGGCCTGGAGCTTCAGGTTTTTGCCGGAGTTGGCATCCAGCTTTAACGCATCGACGACGTTGTCCAGCTCAGCGGCCAGCTTCTGTGGAACATCGTCATTGATTGCCGATGCGAAAGCTTTCACCAGGCCTGTTGTATCGAGCAGGGTTCGAGCCAGCGTTGTGCGCCAGCTGATATTTTCCGGCAATGACAATGCTGCCAACTCTTGTGGTGTTACTGCGCACTGGAGCGTCTCGGCGCGCAGTTTGGTGAGGTGCTGCTGCAAATCTCCCGGGGCATGATCATTGTCGGTCGTCGGCTCAAGAAGTTGTTGCAGTTTGGGGATGTCGTAGACCGATTCCTTGATCCAGCGGGTAATCCAGTCCATTTGCATCAGCACGTCGAGCAGGTTGAATGCATCAAGCCCCTGGTGTTCCTCTTCTCTCAGGGTGACAGTCAGGTAGGTAGTCGTTATGTCTATGTTATTGCGCGGTGTTGTGATCAGCTGAACATACACAGGGTTTCGACGCAGGAGTTCATCAAGGGTGCCACCCTTGAACTGGATGACAGCCTCTTCCAGAGTCGTTTCTTTATTTGCGCTAACGGTCGGGATCTGGCTGATGCTGATAAAGGGGAGATCCCCGGCTTGAGTCGGGGTCATCAGGACGCGGAACTCATTGATTGTGTCTTTCCTGGCGAACCGTGACGTGTTCATCCGCAGGGTTGACCCGCAAAGCAGGTCAGAATATTGCGCATCACCTTGTGCCGACAGCCGAAAGCGTACGGTCAGCTCGGCATTTTCAACGTCTTTGCTGGCTTTTATTCGAAGGCGGCGCATACCTGAGTCACCACTCGCCAGGCATCTGAAAATGGATTCCCCGCCCAGCAAACTTGCCAGCGTTGAACTCTCGGCAATCGAAAGGCCGAACATTCGGGCAATGCGTGCCTGCCGATAAATCGATGAGAGTGTGGGCAAGTCACACTTGAGCGAGCCAAGGAATTTCTCCGTGTTTTTGACGACTCGCAAGAGCGAGTCTTCGGTCAAAGGCAGGCCAAGGCAGGCGCTCAAGTGCTGGAGAATGGTGTGCGAGACAGGATCCGAGTCATCCGCCTTGAAGGCGCGACCATCGAGTATCAAGGGTGTATCGAACAGCCGGGCCTGGTTGAATAGCTGATCGAACAGGGCGGTGTGATCGCCGCAGGCATAGGGTGATATCTGGTGCAGCAGCGCCCCGAACTCCTCGGCCGAGAGGGAGTACCGGCGGTTCAGATAGCGATAGACCCCGAGGGCACGCATGACATGGCGATCGAGCTGCATCGATGTATTGAGTGGCCGTTGCGATTCAAAAACGCTGCAGATCAGCGTATCCAGTTCGGTGAACGGGATATCGAGCCAGCGTTGAAGGCGGATCATTCGATGCAAGCGTTCGAGTCGTTCCGCGGTCGCGTTAGTGATTTCCCCGGGCCTTTCGCCTCTGTCCAGAAACATGATGCTGGCGTTGTCAGCGACAGAACCGTTTACGTAACGGGCTCCATAGGGCTGGGAATAAGGCGCCGACAATGGGTAGTGAGGCGATGTGCGTGGTGCATATTTGCCTTGCGCCAGCAATGCCTCCATTTGTTCGGCTTTAAGTTCGGTTCGCTCCAGAAAGATGTTTATTTTCTTCAGGTCGGAAGCTGACGCGGTGCCGTAGATGTCTTTCCAGTTGTTCTTTTCCTCGGGGGGGAGATGAGTGTTCGGCGTATCTGTCAGCAGTGCCTGCCGTTTTGGGCCAAGCCCGGACATCAGCATTTGAGCTTCGGCAGAGGAGGCGCTCAGCACACTGCCATAAAGCGTATTGACGCTCTGGGTGACAGGAAGATTGTCGCTGACGAGGTAGTTCAGCTCTCCCAGCGCCGTTTTTTTTGCGCCAAGGCCCAACAGGCACTGATGGTGGAAAAACTCATACGGAAGGGCGAAGGGGTAGCGCGTTTGCGCCAGCACTTCATAGGTCGATTTGCCTTTGTCGTCGGTGGAGTCCAGCCCCGCCTGAATACTTTTGTCCAGAATGTCGTTGACAATCTTGAGCATCGGTTGCGCAGTGAAAGTGCTTTGCTGATCAATCGAGAGCTTTGCCAGATCGGGGCGCCGTTTGCCCAACAGGATTCGGTTGTCTTTTTCAGGCACCGATTCCGAGACGCTGGATTCCAGTTGCAGGGCAAACAGGTACAGCGCTCTGAGGTAGGCGACCGGTGAGTCGATGGCGGCGATCGAATCGACTTTGCAGGCGTCGTTCCAGTTCTCCTTGAACAGATTGGTGTAAGTGGGGCCTTGGTTCTCGATAGCGCGAATGCCTGGAGGGTGCCACTGGTGCTGTACGTTTCCGTCTGAAGTTTGCTGCTCCCGATACAGGTGGCTGATCTGGGCGGCGAGGCATTTGACGTTGTCGTAGAGCGTTCTTGTGTCAATGCTGGACGCGTGATCTTTGAGCGGGCTGTTTTGGATTGCAGTATTGAAGCGATCCTTGAATTCGGCTTCGGTGAGCCGAGTGATATCGAATACTGAGGTGAGTTTCAGTGTGTCTTTAAAAAACTTTTCAAGTGCTGCTTTTGTTTGCTCGGTGCCGTAGGCCCCGAGCAGTGACTGGAGTAAGGGATTGTCGTCCATGCCGATGAGCCTCCTTTGATAGAGCTGACGACACTACGACATGGCATGGGGGAGCGCTGTCAGCCACTCCATGGGGCGGGGGCCAGAACTTTCGCTGCTTGGCTGGGGAAGGGGGAAGGGGAAACTGTAGGATTTTCAAACACGGTATGGCCGGACGTCCCCGAGATCCCCGCCAGTACCGGCACTGACGGGGCAAGGGCGCAGGCTTTATACCCGGAAGTGACTCACCATCATCTGCAACTGATTGCCCAGCCGCGCCAGTTCAACACTGGACGCAGCGGTTTCGTCGCTGGCGGCGGCGGTCTGTTCGGACACGTCGCGGACATTGATGATGCTGCGGCTGATCTCTTCAGCCACGGCGCTTTGTTGCTCGGCGGCGGCAGCGATCTGCTGGTTCATCGACTGGATGTTGGACACCGTGCGGGTGATGTTTTCCAGTGATGCGCCAGCCTTGCGGGTCAGCGCCACGCTGCTGTCGGTCAGGGTGCGGCTGTTGTTCATCACCGCCGACACTTGTTGAGTGCCGTTCTGCAAGCCGGCCACCAGGCCTTCGATTTCCTCGGTGGATTTCTGCGTACGCTGCGCCAGGCCACGGACTTCGTCGGCCACCACGGCAAAACCGCGACCGGCTTCACCGGCGCGAGCGGCTTCGATGGCGGCGTTGAGGGCCAGCAGGTTGGTCTGTTCGGCCACGGCCTTGATCACGTCCATGACGCTGCCGATCTTGTCGCTTTCCTTCTGCAACACGCTCATGGCTTCGGTGGAGCGCTCCACTTCGCTGGCCAGGCGTTCGATCTGGGCGATGGCTTCGTTGACCACTTTGTCGCCTTCGCGAGCTTCGCCGTCAGCGGCGGCTGCGGCCCGGGAGGCTTCTTCGGCGTTGCGTGCGACTTCCTGCACGGTGGCCGTCATCTCGTGCATGGCGGTGGCCACCTGATCGGTTTCCACTTTCTGGCTGTTCACACCCGCGCTGGTTTGCTCGGTCACGGCCGACAGCTCTTCGGCGGCGCTGGCGATCTGGGTGACGCCGTTGCGGATGCCGCTGATCAAGTCCCGCAGGGTCACACCCATACGCGCGATGCCTTGCTGCAACACGCCGAGTTCGTCACGGCGAGTCACTTTGATGTCCTGAGACAGATCGCCACCGGCGATGCGCTCGACCACTGCCAGGGTATCGCGCAACGGGCCTGTGATCTGGCGGGTGATGAGCACGGCGGCAACGATGCCCACCAGCAACGCCAGCAAGGTGCTGATCAGTTGCAGCGTGCGGGCCTGGGCGCTTTCGGCATCACGGCGGTCGAGCTGGAATTGATACAGCTGATCGCTCAGGGTCACGATGACGGCGCCCTGGTCGGTCATTTCCTTGCGCGCCTGCACCGCATCGCTGTTGGCGGCTTTGTAAGCCTGCAAGGCGCTGCGGTAGTTGCTCAGCGCGGTTTCCAGCTGGCGCAGGGCGTCTTGCTGGGTCTCGGCGAAATACACGTTCAGTGGCGTCAGGCTGGCGATGGCCACATCCAGTTGGCCGACGGCTTTTTGCTCGGTCTCGGCGTTGGTGTTGGCGGTGTAGCCGCGCACTTCGTAGCGGGCCAGCATGAACGCTTCCTTGGCGGCGGTGATGGCCTGGAACTGTTCGAAGCGCTGATCGCTCAAGGGCATTTGCTTTACACGGGTATTGATCGCGTCGATCAGCTTGCTGGCGGTTTCGGCATTGGCGCCCATGGCGTCGCGGGCGCTGTTGCCGGTGCGGTACGCGCTGCGCATCTTGTTCAGCGACGTCTGATAAGCGGCGATGGTCGCGGCCTGCTCTTTGAGCATTTTGACGTTTTCAGGGTTTTTGAAGCTGCCCAACAGTGCTGTTTGCTGAGCAACAAAACTGTCCAGGGTGGTCTGCACATTCTGTGCGGCGGTTTCGTCACCGTTGGTCAGCATGTATTGCAGGCGAACCACGCGCAGCTTGGTCAGGCCGGCGTTGAGCTGAGTGATGTCGCTCATCCAGTTGCTGCGGTCAATCAACCCGCCCAGGCTGGTCCAGCCAGTCAGGGCGAGTACGCAGGTCAGGGCCAGGACCAGGCCGAATCCCAGGCCCAGCTTCAGGTTCACGCTGATGTTGCCGAACCAGCTATTCATCAAATTCCTCCAGGAACGTTGCGCTTTTGATCGTCGGTTGGCTGGAAGATTTTTGTTATTAGGAGCCAGCAAGGTATGTAACAGGTATATATCGGCAGCAATTCCGAGAGCTGAATGGATTTTGTCGGGCAGATGCTTGTAATAAGGTTTTCAGGCCGTTCTTAAGCTTTTTTTCACATGGGTTTCACCGGATGCCAACGCGAGGCTCTCTACTCTCGCGGCTTTGTATGATTGTGATGCATGCCGGCGAGGCGGCTAGACGTGGAATTGAGACTGAGTCTGTTCGGGGTAAAACGCTCGATCGATCTGAGCCGCTTGGCCCGTTATCGAAACGCCGCGGTCATCGTGGCCTCGCTGCTGCTGGTGATTCCCCTGACCGTGTGGCTACTGCGACCCGCCGCTGTCCCGGACCTGGCCCATGGCAATGTGACGGGGGGCCGCGCGTTGGCTGCCGGCTGGGCCAAGGGAGACATGATCGTGCTGGTGCGTCACGTCGAGCGCTGCGATCACTCCACCGCAGCCTGCCTGATTGGTAACGATGGCATTACGGATCGCTCACGCAGCGTGGCGGCGAGTGTCGGCGCGCGGTTTGAACATCTGGGCCTGGGCAGAGCCGACATCTATAACAGTCCGATCATCCGTGCGGCACAGACCTCGAGTTACATGTTCAACAAGGTCGGCGTCGGCGAAGACTGGTTGATCAATTGCAAGGGCACCATGTTGCGCGATGCCCTGGCACATAAAGTGGCCGGGCGTAACCTGATTCTGGTGACCCACAGCGAGTGCATGGCGCAACTCGAAAAAGACCTCAAGCTGCCAACTGCTACGCTCGGCTACGGCGCTTCTCTGTTTATCTCCGCTGAAAAACCTCAGGCACCACGCATGCTCGGTTCCATTGAAGCCTCTGACTGGCATTCGGTGAGCACCGAATGAGCTTCTTCATCATCCCTCTGGATCAGGACGTACGATGCTGACTTCTTCCCGTTACCGCTTTTACTGGGTGAACTTTGGTATTCCACTGGCCTGTGCGGTCGTGGTGTTCCTGCTGTTTGACATGACTAGAATCGACATCGCCTTCAGCGATCTTTTTTATGATCCGGTGACCCAAGTGTTCCCGTTGGAGCATGTCCGTCTGTTCGAGCAGATCACCCATAAGTGGGCGCGGATCATCCCGAACTGGACCGGTGAGGTCGCGATCATCGGTGCCTTGCTGTCGTTTCTCTGGCCGCGATTGAAGGCTGAAAAGCATTCGAAGATCATCGCGTTCCTGGAGAAAATCAAAGTTGCGCCGGTGCTTCGGTTCGCTACCAAACACCGTCGGGACTTCCTGTATGTGGTGTTCGCGTTTTCCATCAGTACCGGCGTTATCCACTACCTCAAGGGCCACACCAGTGTGTATTGCCCGGTCGAAACAACCCAGTACGCCGGGAAAATCGAACACAAGGAGTGGTACCAGAATTTCGACCTGCTGAAAGTCGCCGGCGACGGTCGCTGCTGGCCGGGTGGGCATGCGTCGGGCGGCTTCACGATGCTCGCGCTGTACTTCGTGGCCCGCCGCTACCGCTGGCGGTACGCCAAAGCGGTGATGTACGGCTCGCTGCTGCTCGGTTTCGTCTACGGCACGACACGGGTTCTACAAGGCTGGCACTACATGTCCCACACCTTCTGGGCCGGGATCTTCGTGTGGCTGACGTGTTTGCTGACAGCATTGGCGTTCTATGGGCGGGCGCGGCTGGAGCTGCCGTTGTTGCAGAAGGATGCGCTCCCCGTCGTTGAGCCGTTTACAGGGTTACAAAGTGGTAAGCCTGACGTCCCAGCTTCATGGTGATCGAAACAATGTGAGTTGCACCCCTGAGTAGCAGCGTCCGTCCTGGCGCTGTTACTGTCTGACGTCATGGAGTTTGTACTTAAGGACGATGCAATGGAGCTTGCGCTGACGGTGGGCACTCACACATTGAGATTGAGCGCCCCCGACCCCGAATGGTGTAAAGCGTTGCAGCACGCGCTGAATGCCAGTTTTACCGCCCATTGCGAATTTCTACCCTGGGCCAAACCCTACACCACCGAGGACGAGGCCCGATCGTTCCTCGCACGGGCGGTCGAAGAATTCAAAAGCGAAACCGGTGAGCGGCGGCTGTTCATCGTCGACGATACTGCGCACGCGATCATCGGCTGCATTGGCTTGAAGCCCCGGCGCCGTAGCCGATATGTCGTTGGCTACTGGGTCAATACCGAGTATTCGGGCAAGGGCTATATGCGCACGGCGCTTGAAGCGTTGATCAAAAGCATGCCCGGTTTCACGTTTTACCTGACCATCGCCTCGGCCAATGTGGCGAGCCAGCGACTGGCCGAAGCGACTGGTTTTGGTTTGATCAGAAGGTGTTATCAGAGGCCTTATTTGCAGCCGCATGAGGAGCAGGATACGTATTTGTATCGGTTGAAATGATTGTGGGTGCGGTCACTTGAACTGACCGTTAACCAAATCGCAGACAAAAAAAAGCCCGCGGGAGGGCGGGCAAACCGTAGTTTCTTGAATGAGCGAGGGGAATGTACAGGTTGGAGGGAGGCGGTGGGGTGAAGAAAAGTTCATGTGGATGGAGTGCGCCAGTCGTTCGTAGCTTCACCAAAGGTATGAAATGAAAAATAGCCCAGAGGCGGTCCGGGGTTTACATTTTTATTTGATCAAATTTTCCGTGCGCCGGACATTTCCACGGTACGCGGAACGCAGCGCCACCTCCGTTCAGATGTGCCTGATTCATGATCGACGGCCACCAGCGCACCAGGTTATGCGCTTTGTTCCAGTAGGACTCGTTTCCCCAATGCTTGGCCAAACAAAAAACCGGCAGTCCGCACTCGCGGAACGCTCTCTTTTCAATATCACCTTTTGTGAATTTGTCTTGAGAGATGACGGCCCATCCGCCTTCTTCCCTCAGCACTGATATCCATGCCACATCAGCGGTGCTTTGCGGAAATTTATCCCTTAAAGACAGCACCGAATGGCCCTCAGCTTTAGTCAGTTCGTTCAGGGCTCGGGCCAGTGCAGGGGGAAGGTTGTTATCCAATAGGAACTTCAAGCCGCATTCCTTTGCTCAAAGCTGACCGCTGCCTCAACTGCAGCAATAGGTATTTCGTAGAGGCGGGCTACACGTTTGACGTCGCTGCCTTCAGCTCGGTAGGCGCTAAAAATGGCCGCTGTGTCGATTCCCGTACCTGACAGGACAGGTTTTCCAAAATTTCGAGAGGGGTCGAGAACGATGGCTTTGCTGCGTTTGACCGGATACCAGCGCTGCGCTGAGCCTGATCCTGTGTAGTCGATGCCTTCATAAAGCGAAGGTTTGATGACTTGTTCGAATGCATACTGCCGCTTGATCAAGTCCAGAAGTGCCTCATCTCCTGTTTCACCCATAACCGTGGCGAAGATGCTTCGTCCGTCGGTTTGAAAGCGTTTGCAGGTGAATGGGTACGCTTGGTTAAACAGCTCTTTTGCTTGCTGCGAGGCACTACGGATGGCTTGCAGGCTTACGCCGTGTTGGCGAAACGCATGAACGAAACGAATTTCCAGTAAGTCATGAAAACCTAGAACGCACTCGTTCACATCAGAAAGCTCTGAGTCCCAAAGCCCCGGATGCTGAGCACCGTGCGCGGTGTATCCAAATAACCAGCGGCGAATATCGGTAGCTGGAATCCCGGTGTAAAGCGAAGCTTCTGCTGGAGTGTACAAGCCAATGCCGACAAGGCGGCTAGGCAGTTTGATGTTGTGCATGTTGGCCTCCTTGTCAGCAGGTGATCCGATGGATGGATTCTGGTCGTAAGGGTGAACTCAAGCAACTGGTCGGGGACGAACAGCTGTTTTGTTTGGGCAGATTAGGTTTGAAGCTTGAGCTACACAATCAGCTCGGAGTCGTCACGGCTTGCAGGAAATTTCTGAAAAGCCTGTCCTGTAAGTCGCTTGGGCGAAAGCGTGGCTACTCTGTCGCCTATTGAGTCGACAGTAAGTTACAGATTATGAAACCTACTGTTGAGTCATCTGACACCGCATTGTCTCGTATAAGTAACATTCAGCTTCAATTGTCACGCATACAGAACATCTCTACCCGTTCAAATCCAAAAAAGGCACCTGCGATATTCTCGTCAGGTGCCTTTTTGTGTTGGGGGAGCGGTAAAGACTTCCATTCGATCAAGGAGCGCGATCACTCAGTGAAAGACAGGAGACGTGTCTACGGGCAACGACGCGTTCGGATCGAGGTTATCCCGCGCGCGGTTGACCAAAAGCTCGGTCAGCATGGTCAACTGCTGAAGCGCCAGTGCCACATTGCGCTGTGGGCCTTCGAGCTGGTTGGCAAAGTCCAACGTCATGACGTTGAGGGACGCCAGTGTTTCGCTGGCATGAGCGAGCAGGGTGAGCGTGTCGACGTCGGGGCGGACGCTGAAGATGTTCCTGTTCGGGTTGCGCAGGCGGGCGCTGGCGGTGCGTTCAGTGGCTTTGGGGCGTTGGGTTGGGTCGAGGGTTTCAGGCTGTGAAGTGGCCGGATTTTTCAGTGGGATTCGAGTGATCTTCTTCATAAGGGCGTTCCATTGGTTTAGGGATCCTTACGTGATTTCGGCTTGTTAAAACCATCCGCAGGGTCGCAGCGAAGGGTGAAGACTATCTTCCAGAAATATTGTTCGCCAGTTCATGGCAGTCGCTACGGGTTGCGGGAAATTTCCCAGGCAGACGTGGCTCAAATCCGTCAGAGAAATCCTTTTCACTGCTTTTGGCCCTGAGCAACCGCCGTGCCGTCCCAGTCACTCAGTGTTTGTGCCTGTGATGGATATCGGGAAAGTGCGGATGACTGTGTTGGATGGGAGCGTGGTCGTGTAAATGGCTATGAGGTTGAGTGCCGTCCCATTCAAAGGCATGTTCATGTTGATGGTGCTCATCGTGAACATGCGGATGGTCATGGGTTTGCGGATCATGTTTGTGTTCGTGAGAATGGCTCTCGGTAAGGTGTATCCAGACGCCAAGCCCCATCAGGCCTGCTGCAATCCAAAACACCCACGTCACGGCTTCGCCTAACAACAGGATTGAAATGGCGGCCCCCAAGAACGGTGCAGTAGAGAAGTACGCACCTGTGCGTGCTGTTCCAAGCCCCCGTAAAGCCAAAACGAATAGCACCAGGCTAACGCCGTAGCCTAAAAAGCCGACGAGTAGCGTTGGCCCCAATAGAGATAACTCAGGGAGATGCATGCCAAGAGCAATCCCTAAACCGCAGTTGACGACCCCGGCGACCAATCCTTTGATACCAGCGATGAACAATGCATCCGATGCGGAAACCTTCCGGGTCAGGTTGTTATCGATGGCCCAGCAAAAACATGCAATCGCCACGGCGACCGGGCCAACCCAACCATGGGTCTGTGCGGAAGTTTGAGGCCAGCCCAAGAGCACGCCACCCGCCACTATAGCGATCATTCCAGCGACGATCCGCCGGTCGGCGTTCTCCTTGAACACCACCCAGGCAAGCAGAGCGGTTAACACCGCTTCAAGGTTTAGCAACAGCGAAGCCGTGGTACCCGATGTGAGGGTAAGGCCGAACATTAAAGACACCGGCCCCAGCACACCGCCGAACGCGATAGCGCCAATGAGCCATGGCCATTCGGATATTGTTAAACCGACAGGCTGCCAGCCGCGATCACGGATCAGCCTGGTGACCGTGAGACCCAAGCCGCTTCCCAGGTAAAGCAAACCGGCGAGCAAGACGGGGGAGACGTTCAGCCCCAGGACCTTGGCAAGCGGTGTGCTGGCACCGAAGAGCGCTGCAGCCCCCAGGGCGTATAAAACGCTTTTGTTCATCATCTGTTCCGTAGCCAAAGGCAATGTTGAGAAACACAATACTCGTCATGCATCGATAGCGCATTGAATCGAATCCACAAAAAAGGCACCAGCGATAGGCTCGTCAGGTGCCTTTTTGCGTTGGGTTGCGGCAACGATGTCCTATGCCGGATTCGTTAAGACGCTGAAACCTGCCTCTGCAACCGCCGCCCCACCACATCCAGCAAATCGCAACCATCGCGCAACGAAGTCACCAACACCCGCGCCAGCTCGCTGTGAACGCCTTCGTTCACAGCGAAACTCTCCAGCAATTGAGTCGCGGTGCGGATGCGGTAGGCCGCCGTTTCATGCAGCACATCCAGCGGCGCTTCGGTGTCGATCAGCAGCGACGCGATAGTGCAGTCGATGCCGGTGATCGGCATGTATCGATCCATGACAAAAACTCCATTCGATCAACGAGCGAGCTCACTCAGTGGCAGACGGGCGTGACCGCCGGCATGGGCGAGTCGAGGTTGTCCAGCGCTCGATTGATCAACATCTCGGCCAGCACGGCCAGTTGCTGCATCGCCAATGCCGCGTTGCGATGCGAGCCTTCGAGCTGGTCGGCCAGGTCGGTGGTCATGACGTTCAGGGAGGCCAGGGTTTCGCTGGCGTGAGCGAGCAGGGTGGGGGTGTCGACGTCGGGGAGGATGGTGAACACATGGCTCACGGGATCGGGCTGTTTCGGGTTGCGCAAGCGGGCGCTGACGGCGCGTTGGGTGGCTTTGGAGAGTTGGGTCAGGTCGAGGGTTTCGGGTTCTGAGGGGGTATCGGATTCTGGAGGGTTGGGGGTGATCTTCTTCATGTTGATGCTCCTACACTAGTTTTGGAGGCGGCCACCCCTCTGCTGTCAAACAGGATTGGGTGGCAGCTGTGCGCGGGTTGACAGACCGGTAGTGTAGGAACCCGGTGCACCCGAAGATGCCCCACGCACAGCCGCCATAAACGAGACTGCATGCGCGTGAGCATGCTGCCTGATCAGGAGGAGTGAAAGGTTACACTTTTCGGCCTGTCAAAGCCCAATCGCTGATTTGCAGCGACACCTGAAGGCTATCCTCGACGAGCAGCGCCTGCTAGTTCATGGAAGGCGATACGTTTTGAGGGAAATTTCCTAGGACGGTGAGTGCGAGTCTGTCAGGCAATAAAAAACCCGGCATCTGGCCGGGCTTCTCTTCGATTCTATGCAGGTCTATCAGGCTTGCTTTGCCTCGGCCTGCATCATCACGAGGTTTTGTTGCTTGGTCGCCTCGGTCAAAACTTCACTGTAAACGCGCTTTTTTTTGCTCTGACTTCGCGTTACGAATAAAGTCGGCAAATGGGCTTTTAACACCCTTGGCTAAGCCTAGCTTAATCGAAATCATGAATGCGCTCCTGATGGTAACCCGAGCTCGGCCTCTAGATCGGCCCGCGTGTGGCGCTCAGGTATATGGTAGTCAATTTTATCGACACCAGCCTTGTAAAGTCGTCCCGAGTTGTCAACTGTTGCCTCCACCGGTGCCGCAAGAATGAAAAGGCTATTGATTGCTGCAGTGTTGGCGGTATTGGCTGTGCTCTACGTCGGCTACTACGAAGCCCTTGAAGATGGCGACATTGAGACCATACCGTTCATCAAGAAACACCCCACGTTCCAGATGAAGTTTTACAACATCCACGCCAACGATGGAGAGATCAGGCACGTCGAACGACTCACGGACGAAGAGCGAAAGTGGATCATTGACTACTGCCGGTATCGGCTGGGAATCGATACGGATCTGAAAACGCAGAGCGATATTGAGATGTGCAGAAAAAAATAAAGTCATCAGGTAGAAAGAGAAAAGGGCCTTTAAAGGCCCTTTTTCAGTATTCCGGTTTTCTTATTTGCTCAGCCTGCTTTCAAAAAAAGTACGCGCCCGGCAATCCCGTCTTGCGGTGCGGCTTCGCCGCACCGAATACCGCGATAACCCTGGCCAGCGCCGTTTCAGTGCCGGCGCGCATATCCATGGGCTCGGTGGCGAGCCAGATGGCATCGATGCGGATCATCGCAACAAGTCTCGAAGGAATACGGCGCAGGCAGCAGCACTATCGGTTGGCCAGTTCACTTTGACGGTGCCGCGCGGGTGCAGGCCACTGCATGCCACATATAGCCGTGACTGGAGGCTTTCGCGGGAAGTTCCCTGAACGTATTTCCTTGAATCTCGACCTCCCGATGTATATGAAAGAACTTCTCTCTATTACTTGCCCGTCAACTCACAACAATAATCTTCGAAACCAGCTCCGCGCTGTTCTTGGCCTGTAGCTTTTTCATTAGGCGTGCGCGATGGACTTCCACGGTTCTGTGGGAAATCGCCAGTTTTTTTGCCACTTCCTTGCAGGTCAGTCCATTGACGATGTGCATCGAGATTTCTCGTTCGCGGGGAGTGAGGTTTACTGTCGCGTGGTGCGGTCGGTCCATGCGTTCGAAGTGCCAGACCATCAGTTTGAACGGATCGTCCAGAGTCAGGGTATAGCCGTGGGACCTGGCCCAGAACACCTCGCCGCTTTTATGTTGCATGAAGCGTTCATCGGAGTAGGAGCCGCTCTGGCTGTTGAGCAACCAGTTCTGGCTGCGGTTGCCAATGGCCTTGTAGTCCGCCTGGGAGGGGTAGATCAGCAGGGTCAGATGACCCAGAAGCTCCTCGCGAGCGTAACCGAACAGCTCCAGAAATGCCTCGTTGCAGTCGAGCATCACGCGGCTGCCGGTGATGAGCTGCGGGGCGGGTGACACCTGGAACGCCAGACGTTCAAGGTCTTTGAGTTGCTTTGCGAAGACGGTCATTGGGCATCCTGCCTCGACTTACAATCCCTTACTAACGATACCGTGGGTCAGTGCGGTTACTTATGCGAGTACGTAGTTGTACGAACTAGCGAGTGATCCGGACGATAGGTCATTGTAATGAATACCTGATCCAAGCACAGAAGAAAATCTCCATGCCCCATTCCGTTTCCATCGTCGCTGCCGCTCACTCCCGTTTTGGTCGTCTGGACGGTTCTACGCTGGAAGACCTTATCGTGCAGGTTACCCGCGAAGCCCTGGCGGATGCCGCCATCGACGCCTCAGAAGTCGACGCCCTGTTCCTCGGGCATTTCAATTCGGGGATGGTTGCGGATGGTTTTCCCTCTTCATTGATGCTGCAAGCCGACGCAGGCTTGCGCTTCAAGCCTGCCACCCGCTGTGAAAACGCCTGCGCCTCGGGCTCGGCGGCGATTCACGCGGGGATCAACGCGATCCTTTCAGGCTCTGCTGAGCTGGTGTTGATCGTGGGCGCCGAGAAGATGACTTCCAACTCTACAGCCGAGGTCACCAAGGCCCTGACCGGTGCCGGTTATCAGAACGCCGCCCAAGAGGCCGGGCTCAGTTTTCCGCAGTTGTTCGGCCTGGCTGCGCAACAGTACCGTGACCGCTACCAGTGCCCGATGGCATCGATGGCCGCCATCGCCACCAAAAACCACTCCAACGCCATGGCCAACCCCTTGGCGCAGATGCACCGGGTCATGGATTTCGAACATTGCAACAATGTGTCCAAAACCAATCCGTATGTGGCGCAGGCGCTGCGCCTGACCGACTGTTCGCTAATCAGCGATGGGGCTGCCGCCATTGTGCTGGCCTCGTCCAGGCGAGCCAGGCAGTTTCGTCGTGAGGTGCTGATTCGCTCGGTGGCTCAAGTCAACGATTTCCTGCCGATTGCCCAGCGTGACATCATCGCGTTTGAAGGCCCACGGCGCGCGATCTATGCGGCTTTGCGCGAGGCTAATGTCACCTTGGGCGATCTGAGTTTTGCCGAGGTCCATGACTGTTTCACCATTGCCGAACTGCTGATCTACGAAGCCATGGGCCTGGCCCCCAGAGGCGAGGGGCACCGAGCGCTGGATGACGGTATTGTGCGGGTGGGCGGGCGTTTGCCGGTGAACTTGTCTGGCGGGCTCAAGGCCAAGGGGCATCCTGTGGGCGCCACGGGGGTATCGATGCACGCTATGGCCTTTTGGCAGTTGACGGGCGAGCCTGTCGGCCTGGCCGTGCCGAACCCCGAGTTCGGTCTGTTGTTCAACATGGGTGGCATGGCGGTCGCCAATTACGCCTCGGTGCTTCAGGCTCACAGGGCTTGAGCATGAACATTGCCAACTGGTTGAACGACGCCGGTCGACGCTGGCCAGAACGCCCAGCGTTATTTGAGGGGCAGCGGCAAGTCGCCGATTACGCCACGTTTGTCGCTCATGTCCGTAGCCGTGCCGCGCAGCTCATAGGCGAGCACGGCATTGCGCCCGGCGACCGTGTGGCGCTGTTCATGAAGAACAGTTGCGAATATCTCGAATTACTCTATTGCGTCTGGTGGATTGGCGCGGTCGCGGTGCCGATCAACTGCAAGCTGCACCCTGTTGAAGCTGGCTGGATCGCCGACGATGCGCAAGCCCGTCTGATCTTCACCGAGTGCGGCAAGGTGTTCTCGCCCGAGATGTTGCCGCAGGGCTGTCGTGAACTGAATGAAACGGACAGTGTGGTGTGTGCTTCGTTCGGTGCGACGACGTTGGAAGATCCTTGCTCTCGTGATGCCGATGACCTTGCCTGGCTGTTCTACACCTCCGGCACCACCGGGCGATCCAAGGGGGTGATGCTATCCCACGGCAACCTGATGGCCATGTCGCTGTGTTATCCGCTCGACGTTAATCCGGTCAGTCCGGATGATGCGGTGGTGTACGCGGCCCCGATGTCCCATGGCGCCGGCCTCTACAACTTTATCCATGTGCGTTGCGGGGCTCGCCATGTGGTCCCCGAATCCCGTGGTTTCAAGGCCGACGAGCTGTTCGAGCTGGCGAGCGGGCTGCGCGATATCATGTTGTTCGCCGCGCCAACCATGGTCAAGCGCATGGTTGAACAGGCGCGGCGCCAAGGCTACGGCGGCGACGGGATCAAAACAATTGTCTACGGTGGCGCGCCGATGTACCTGAGGGATCTGCAAGAAGCGGTCGAGACCTTTGGCGCGCGGCTGGTGCAGATCTATGGTCAGGGGGAGAGCCCGATGACGATCAGCGCTTTGTCGCGTGAGTTGATTGCGGATCGAAACCATCCCGACTGGGCGTCTCTGGCAGCTTCCGTCGGGCGGGCACATTCGTGCATGGAGATCAGGATTCTGGATCCTGAGCACCGGCCGTTGTCTCCCGGCCAGTCAGGGGAAATCGCCGTGCGTGGTCCTACCGTCATGCAAGGCTACTGGCGCAACGACGAGGCGACTCGGCAGACCTTGGTGGATGGCTGGCTGTTAACCGGCGACATCGGCTTTCTTGATCACGTGGGTTATCTGACGCTGACCGATCGCTCCAAGGATGTGATCATTTCCGGCGGCTGCAACGTGTACCCTCGGGAAGTAGAAGAAGTGTTGGCGCAGCACCCGGAAGTATTTGAGGTCTGTGTGGTTGGCGAGCCGGATGTGCAGTGGGGGGAAATGGTGGTAGCGTTCGTCGTTCCCCGTGCAGCAGGATCGCTCGATGAATCGTTGCTCAACGCATGGTTCGTCGAACGCATGGCGTCATTCAAAAAACCGAAGAAGTACGTATTTTGCACGGAGCTGCCCAAGAACAGTTACGGCAAGATCCTCAAGAGCGAGCTGCGCCTCTGGTTGAAGGAGGTCGCGAACGGCACTGCAGTTCCCTGAGTTGTGTTTCCCATGGATAAAATCAGACAGGAGTCCCTCACGTGGGCATTCAACAGAAAAAACCGGCCCGGCAACGGCGTCGGGCGTTTATCGGTGCAACGTCCGGCCACCTGATCGAGTGGTACGACTACGGCGTCTATGGTTTTCTCGCCGTCTATATCGGCAAGGCGTTCTTCGTCTCTGATGACCCGACCACCAGCCTGCTCGCCAGTTTTGCGGCTTTTGCCTTGAGCTTTTTCATCCGGCCTCTGGGAGGGCTGTTTTTCGGTCCGCTGGCGGACAAGATCGGTCGGCGCAAAACCCTGATCACCGTGCTGGTGATGATGGCCGGTTCGACCTTCTTGCTGGGGGTGCTGCCGACCTATGCCTCGATAGGGATTGCAGCGCCGATCATTCTGGTGTTGATCCGCTGTGTACAGGGCTTCTCGGCCGGTGGCGAGATCGGCACCATCACCAGTTTCATCTCCGAGTACGCCGGGCCTGGGCGACGCGGCTTCGCCACATGCTGGTTGATGGTAACGGCGGTGCTCGGACTGTTACTGGGCGGTGCCGTGGCCAACGGCATGACTTGGGTCATGGGCGCCGACCTGATGCAAGCCTGGGGTTGGCGCATTCCATTTCTGATTGCGGCGCCTCTGGGCCTGATCTCGATGTACATTCGCCTGAAGCTTGAAGACAGTCCCGAGTTCCTGGCATTGCAGCGCGCGGGGGAAACCTCCAAGGCGCCTCTGCGAGAAGTCTGGCAGTGGAAACGGGCGATTGCCCTGGTGTTCTTCATCATTACCCTGCACAGCTCGATCTTCTATCTGGTGCTGACCTTTGTCTCGACCTACATGTCGAGCATTCTCAAGTTCGACAGCGGCACGACCTTGCTCTACGTCTTCGTTGCCAGCTTATCGGCCGCAGTCGTCATGCCATTCGGCGGTGCGTTCACGGATAGAAACGGGCGTAAGCCGTTTCTGTTAGTGGTCGGCACCTTGGCCACCTTGGCGATGTACTGGCTCTTCATATCGGCCCCCACGGCGACGCCTGCTTCGTTTATCTACCCGTTGATGGCGGTGGCCATCCTGTTCGGCCTGTATGCCTCGTCGACTTACGCATTAATGAGCGAGTTGTTGCCCACCCGAATCCGCTCCACCGGTATCGCGGTGGCGTACAACATTCCGGTGGCGGTATTCGGTGGTAGCGCGCCGCTGATTTCTACCTGGCTGATCAAGCTGACCGGAGACATTACGTCGCCCTGGTACTTTTACATAGGTACGGGGGTGGTGTCGTTGATTGCGTTGGTGCTGTTGCGCAAGGAGGATTTTGTCGCCTGTGCCAGTCCCGTCGAGGTGCCGGGCGTTGGGCGAGCTGATATGGCGTTGGCCCCCGCGGCTTGAGCATGCACGCAATAGACAAAATCCCAGATGCAACAAAGCCCGTGCAAGACGGGCTTTGTTAATGCTTGAGGATAGGCTCGCACAAGAGGGGCGAACCAGATTTCATTGATGGATTTCAGGCATAAAAAAAGACGTCCGTGGACGTCTTTAGATGTTGAAGTGGTGCCGTGTTCGTTTGAACCGCCGTTCTGGCGACCTATCAAATATTGAATGCTGAAAACAAACCCAAAGAAGCTGCGCGCCAAGGCATCATCGTCGGTGGTGTCGCAGGCGAAGCGGTGGCGAGCTCACTGGATGAAGAGCTGGAGGAATTTACACATTGGGACATCTTCTTACTGAACCGCAACTGACAAAGGTCCGAGCCGCACTCTCCGAGCCATTCAACGATCTCCCAGTCGAATATGACTATGTAGCGAATGAGGTCAGAGGCGTTGATCCTGACATACTGTACGAAATCCTCTATTCAGAAGTCGCACCGGTGTGTTTCACCAATCTGGTGGCCGCGGTGCCCCCAGTATGGACGGGCTTCGATCCCGACATACTTAGAGAATCGATAGAGGAAAGGCTGGCGGCAAGAGAATGTAATTGGTTTCGCCGGCAGTTCGATAAAGTGCTGGTTCGCTGGCTGAAATACAACTACGCCTACATCTGGAAGGAAATCGCCAGCAGGCTGTGAGCTTGCAGTGAGGGTTTTAGATTTCTTCGATTTTAAGCTTGAAAAAAAAAGGCACCGTCCTCGCAGGATACGACGGCCATCGTGGATGGTTGTATTCGGTTGCGGTGCATCCATCACATCGCAGAAAAGGCATCGGGGTAAAACTGGTCCGTCATGCAGAGGGCGCCTTGACGGCGCGAGGGTGCATGAAAATCAACCTGCAAATTGTCAGCGCAAATGAAGGCGTCAAAACCTTCTACGAATCTCTGGGCTACTCGACCGAGCCACGCATCAGCATGGGGAAAAAAATCGAATCGAATATCGTGATACCTGAAGGGTAATCCTGAGGGATGTCCGCGATAGGTTGTGGATTCAACTGGTCGATGCAACACAATTAAATTCTGAGTTCACACTCCGATCAGTTCCAGTGTGCGCTGATCGCTGAATTTGCATATGACCATCGTCACGATGATTCCTGATGGGCGAGCTGTTTTGATAGGGCAGGGTGCCGATGAGTTCGTAAGCGCCCGGCCAACACACCCTCCTGAATCCAAACCTCAGTGAAGCACACAGCAGTGCCCCCAGCGTTGGGATCAGAACGAGATGTTGGCTGAATGGTTAGGTCAATGCATCACCAGTTCATAATCATCGGCAACCCTGGACGGAAATCGTGTGTCTGGCCGCTTACGCCATGATCGATTTCCAATACGACCAGATGCTCATCACCGTGAACAATTTCAAATCCTTTCAGCTGGTTTGCGCAGTTGGCAGGGGTAGAAAAAGCTTGGCTGTTGGGGGTGGTAACTTGCACAGATGTAATGTCGCGAAAGCCGTTGGGATGTTCAAACGGCTGCGCTCGTTCAATCGGAGCCTCATCTGGTCTCTTGGCAAACGAAAGAAAAAACCACATCGGTTCGGATATAGGCGCATGTCCCACGTCGACTTTCAGGGTAGCTGGTAAGTAAACAGGTCGATATTCCCAAACCGGAAACATTGGCTTCTCGCCTACGGTGGATGGTCTGAAGCAAATTCCAAAGGGCGCGGCGACTCCATCTGCGCACTTGAGGCGGTCAAAGAGTTGGGTTGGCGCTGTTAACGGACTTTGAGCTTCTAACTCATCGGTGAGATGTAAAAGCTCAATGAAAGAATTTCGGAAGAAAAACCTTCTATTGGCAGTGCCTTGGCCTGGGTGTACGTTTGGTGTCCCTTCAGCAAGCCCGAGAGCTTTCAGTGCGTCAGCGCCTCGACCGTCATCATTCACACAGATAAAAATGTGATCTATTTCCATCGTTAATTCCCTTTAATCCTGTGATTTGATTGCCTAATTATTCGGTAACAGGTCAGCAACTTCACTCGCCTGCTGCGTCGGCAGGCGCGTGAGAACGTCTTTCAGGTAAGCATACGGATCATGTCCATTGAGCCGTGCCGACTGGATCAAACTCATGATCGCAGCCGCACGTTTACCACTGCGTAATAAGCCCGCAAACAGCCAGTTCGAACGCCCAAGAGCCTACGGCCGAATTTGATTGTCGCACCAGTCATTATCGATGGGTACAGCGCCGTCATAGAGATAGCGCGTCAGCGCTATCCAGCGTTTGAGGCTGTAATCCAGGGCCTTGGCGATGGCCAAAAAAACGGGGCCAGACCACGATTAATTCAGTACCGGCATGATCATCCAATCGTGTCCTGCTCCTGAACACTCTACGGCAGCTCCCATCGCACCTCACTCACCACGTCGCCCGATCCAGTGACAAACCCACCGTCAAATCGGTAATCAGCGTCGTCTGTAACCTCTCTTCAAACAGCGCAAGCCCAGCCGCCAGGCAGCAGGTCTCCGGGCAGGGTTCCGATGAGTGCCTGGATACCGTCGATGAGCCATTGGGAAGGGGCGAAGCTGGGTTGCATGTCGATGATCAGAAGGGCTTGGCGCAGGGCATTTCCGAGGGCGGTCGCGGCGGCGGTTGCATTTTTGGCCGCGGGGGATTTGTGCTGGTCTGGTTGGCCTCTTCGCGGGTAAGCCCGCTTGTATGGTAGGACTTGAAGGGAGGAGGAGGGACAAAGCCCGATTCTGACTGTTGACGCAGTACAGATCCGTGGGAGATTTCGCCCCTCCTCCTTTCACCCAAGCGCCGATAAAGAATGCATCTGGCTAGACCGACGATAGGAACAAGCCTGCGCCTCTGGGTGAGCCCTTCAAGTGTTCAAAACCATATCCCGGAGGAAATACAATGGCAATGCCGGTTTCTGTCACACAGCCGATCGTAGGTGTGGATGTCGCCAAGAACGAACTGGTGATCTATCACGCCGAACTTGACCTGCTTGAAGAGATTCCCAACAACAAAGCAGCCATCAAGACGTGGTTGAAGGCCTTGCCAGGGACAGTCGCGGTAGCTATTGAATCGACCAATATCTATCACTTGGAGTTCGCTGATCTGGCCTATGAGGCCGGCTGCACGATTTACATGGTGGGTGGCTATGAGCTCAGCCATTACCGCAAAGGGGTGAATATCCGTGCCAAAACCGATGCGCTGGATGCCAGGCTGCTCGCTCGCTATCTGAAGAACGAAGGTGATGATCTTCATCCGTGGACCCCGCCATCACCGCTGTACCGCCAGCTCCTGAGCCTCTTCCGTCGTCGCGCAGCCTTGGTTCAGGCGCGGGTCGGCCTGGTGCAAAGCTGGGCGAATGAGCCGCTGTTGAAGACAGCTTTCGCCGAGCAAGTGAAATCCATGCAGCAGCTTGAGGCGCTGGTCGAAAAGACGATTAATGATCATCTGAAGGAAGCCGGCTTGCTCAGTCAGTTGAAGCGTTGCGTGAAAGTTGAAGGCATTGGTTTTTTGACCGGAGCCCGCTTGCTCACGGCGTTTCAGCGGGGCGACTTCAGAAACGCGGATGCCTTTATTGCCTTCCTGGGAATGGATCTGCGCGTGTCGAAGTCAGGACAAAAGGATGGTCGTCGGAGTCTGACCAAGCGAGGTGACCCGGAAGCCCGCCGGCTTTTGCACAATGCAGCCATGTCGGCCAGCCGTACGCCCGCCTGGAAAGGCTTTTACGAAGAGCAAAGAGCTCGAGGCTTCAGCACCACTCAGGCGCTGGTGATACTGGCTCGCAAGCTTGCTCGGATCGTATTCGCTCTGCTGAAAGGGCAGAGCGAATACCAACCAAAAGCCGGTTGAGGGCTTCCCCTCAACCATAGAATCTCCCACAGGGGGGGAGCCATCGATTGCCAAACCCCAGATGCAACAGAGCCCGCACTTGGCGGGCCTTGTCGTTTTCGGATTGGTGGGCCGGGGTAATTTGAAACAAGACGGTATCTATCTGTTTTTTCTGATTAATAATTTATTGGTCAACTTGCCTGGAATACCAGTTGGAACGCTGAGTGGTCTGGATTCCGATGGACGGTGCTTTTTGAGCTCCGCCCAAAAAACGAGTCGGGATCGAGTCTATCAAGCAAATGGTCGCGCTGTTGATTGTTGCCCCTGCGCGTACGATGTCCCCACTCGCAGGTACAGGGGTTCCTAGTAAACGATACCGTCAATGATTGCTGTGTTGGCTAAGCCGACTCTCGAAGTACTGCGCAGTCTCTTTGTCGGTGCAGTACAGGTAGCAACCCTTCATCCCACGTGTCATCAGAGTTCGGTATGTATTTTTGATGATCAGGTCTGTTTCTTTTTTCGCCAGGGTAGGTTGCTCTTTCATCATTTTTTTCCAGCCGCGAATCGATTTATCGTGCTTGTCGCGCTCGTCCGGGGATGTCACTACCTTACCGTCACGTACGATTAGGTCTGGCCCGATGATCACCCCGATATAGTCGACCTCCAAACCTTGGCAGGTATGAATACAGCCAACCTGCTCAATGGAGTTCTCAGCGATGATCCATAGGCTGCCATCCTGATCCAGGTTCCATTGGCGTTTGTAGTCACCAATGACGATATCAGCAGCGGTGGGGTCTTTCTTGCTCAACCAAGGCCAACAATAGCCCGCGACCACACGAGCTTTGTTTCCGTGGTTTTTCTCGTTGATTGCTTCATGCATCGCCTGAGGTGAGTCGAACACCTTAAACTCGTACTCTTGAGTCTCGAGCGTCGGATTTGCCGTCGAGCGAATGCGTAGTGTGTCATCCAGCCATGCCAGGTAACCGTCAGAACCACTGCAGCGAAACTGCGAAGACAGCACGTGTTCTTCAACCACAGCACCCTTGGCTTTTGCAAAGGCGCGTATCGCCTGCTTGCTGCCGATATCGCTCAAGGTTACGCGCTGGTCTTCATCAATGAAGAAAATTGAGCATTTCGCTGAATCAATCAGCTCCTTGATCTGGTTTTCCCCAAGGTTTCCATAAAGCCCGCTTTTCTCATTCAGCCGGTGAGCTTCGTCTACGATAAGCGCATCGAATGTGTTGGGCTCAGTGTCGATGAATGCCCCAGAGCCTGAAAAGAAATTCGAGAAATGACTGCGCTTGATGGTGCCAACCAGTTTGCTCTCGTAGACCTTGCGCGGGGCTGCGTTCTTGGAGACGTATTTGCTCATCAGCTTCAATTCGGTGAGCCTCACCAGCAGATTGATAGCTAGAACGGTCTTCCCGGTGCCCGGTCCACCTTCAATGATCATCACCTTGGGGGCTTGGTCCGAGGCCTCGCTTGCCGCCGCCAGCGCCGACTCAAAAATTGCTTTCTGATCGTCAATCAATACGAACTCGGGTTTGCCTTTCATCAACCCCCCGAGGGCTTCGGCTAGCGCCTTGGACGGGCGAATTTTTCCTTCGGACAGCTCGTAAAGAACCTCTTTGTTGTCGCCATGACTTATATGCTTTTTCAGAAAGCTTCTGAGTTTAATGAGCTCTTCCGGGCCTTTCAGAAACAGCGGAGCCTTGCTGATGTGGGGCTCGTAGTGAGCTGAATCTATGACGCCGTCGCTGACGTAGTTATGGAGGTAGGCACACGGACGGATTTCGATGCTTTTGTCATACACCGCCTCGTTGAAGCCTTCCAGCAGCGCTGCATATGACCATACCTGATAGGACGGGTGAATGGTCTCAATGAGGCCGCCACCCAACGCCGTTTTTACGATGGCATCCTTGGTTGTGGCGTTGGCCTTACTCCATTGCTTCAGCTCTATCAGTACGGCCTTTTTTGCCTGGTTTTCGTCGCGACCGGTGAGTAGAAAGTCGATTCGCTTCGACGACTGCGGAATGTGCAATTCAATGGCCAGGCCTGCGTCGCTCGGCAGGCCCTCGTCTCTAAGGACCTTGGCCATGTACGTTAGGGATCCTTGCCACGACCTGATTTCCGATGTGCCAACGTTCTTGCCGGTAGCTTCCTTGTAATGCCTGAGGATCACCTCCTCAATGTCATCGTTATCGTTGTCTTTAAGAAATTGCTGTTTGGTCGCAGCGTAAACGATCACGGGTTGTCCTTAGATGCGTGTTGGTCAGAGTCGGTCGTACTTTTTGCTGTTGCTTCTGGCTTTATCCACGGGGTACTTCTGGCCATTGGAAACGAGCTTCCGTGTCACCGCTTCGTTGAGGTCAATGCCGAGTACGCTGCTCAGGCGAACCAGGTACATCAGTATGTCCGCCAGTTCGTCTTTTACGGCTAGGCCGATTTCGGGATCTTTAGCTACGGAGAGCGAATCGGCATCGCTCATCCATTGGAAAATCTCGCACAGCTCTCCTATCTCGCCAGTGAGCGCCAGGATGAGATTTTTTGGGGAGTGGAACTGCTGCCAGTCGCGATCATCTGCGAAACGCTGAAGGGATGCGGCAAGCTTCACTACGTCAACCAGTGGCGCGGATGAGCTGTCTGAGTCACTCACGGGGCTATCTCTTGAGTATCGGGGGGCAAAAAAATGTGTAGGGAATCTGGCGTAAGATTGTAAGAGTTTTCGCTGCTTGCGCAGCTTTTTTGTGTTTTTTCTCACACGCTCTCTGCTGGCCGCATTATGGGCCGTTTCTGGCTAGCAGGTGATGGCAACTGGCACCAGACGAACGGATTATTGCCGGGGGCAGGACACTTCCTCCCCCGAACTGTTCAGCGGCAACAACCCTGAGCGCGCCTCCGGCGCCAGACGGACGGTTGTCGGCCGTGAGGTCCCGGTTTTCGCGGGACTGAATTTGGTGGGTTTTTTCTCTATAAAAAAATCAGCTATTTATGGCTTTCTGTGGAATCGAATCGGGAATTTTTGGGCCCTTTTGATTGATGCTCTGCGAGAGGATGTCTGCTGCTGGGCCCTGATTCCCCCTTCACGTAGAATTCGCAAGCTCAATCACTTCTTCTGGAGATGCAGGTGAACGACTCTCTCTCTCAACCAGATTTGCAATCCCTGCTTGAGGCGATGACCGATAAGGCTGCCTGGGCAACTTCCAGTAACTCGTTGGGTGATGTCGCGAAGGATAACGCTGGACTTGTAGCCGAGCTCGCCAACTTTGAACGGGCTGGCACAGTGGCTTTGCTAGCTAGTCTGCTAACCCTTCCTGCACATCAGCCAGAATGTTTACGGCTGGAGTTGCTGGTTGCACTTGCCCTCATTCACTGCCAGGGCCCTCAGGTTGCCACTGTCGACGATGCACGCCGCTGGTATACGTCTATTGGCGCATCGAGCAGTGTAGTTGGGGAAGATCCGGCAGAGGATGTGTTCGTCTCCATTGTTGGTAACCTCAAGGGCGATTACCGCATTCTGGAAGGAATATGGGAGGCCTCAGGCTTTTATACACAGCTGATGGTCGACATTGTCTTCGCTATGCCCGAAGAGGGCTACTTCATCCCTCTTAAGCGGGCCATCCAGGCGCTTCTACAGCTTTCGGACGTTATCTGCGCCAACTCCGGTCTGCGTCGGTTGGAGCCGGGTCGTCAAACCAACTCCGGCTCGCTTGAGACCGGTGGCCTTGACGCGAGCGAGCTCCGTTCACGTGTCACCTTGACGAAGCGCATGCTAAGGGCGGCTGGTGTAGCAATTGCAGATCTATCCCCCTTTATTCTTGACCACACACAGATCAATACCCTAGCTAGCCAGGCGCCCAGCGCGGGGGTATTGGAGCAGCGTCCGCTGCTTCGAATAGGTGACGGCCTTGTCGTCGTGCTGCCCACTGCTCTATCCATCGCGCTTCGCCACGCGGTGATAGCGTTCGCTGTGCAGAAGGGTGAGTTGGGCAACCTCGACAGGGCATTGGCCAACGCCCATGCGCGCACTCTGTCCCAAATGCCTGCGTTTGGTAACGGCACGCGGATTCGGTTGTCCTGGGATAAGGATAGGACAACCCGATCGGCGACTGTCTACTCCTCAGTCGATGTGGGCCACTTCATGGTGCTCCAGTTCGTCTTGCCCTCCATGCAGCAGCACTCGGACGAAGGCTTCAGCAGCATGCTCCGGCTAGATGATGAAACAGCGAATCTCCTCGACGCCCGCGCTGCAAAAACCGCTGCTGAACTTGCCGGACATCCCGACTTTCAGCGTGGCATAGTCGTGCGTATAGGTTGTGGCTGGGGGGCGGGCTTTTTCGGCTCGGTTCCCGAGCTGCCTGCGGCATGGCAGTTCGAGTGGATGTCTAGCGCAGACTTTTTCCGCTTAGGTTCGCTGCCCGATATGTCCGCACTCGCCTTCTGGCGTGTGCAGGACGCCGAAGAAATAATAGCGCGAGCAGGTGTGCGAATAATCAATGTCAACGGCATTCTCAACCTTCTTGGCTGGGCACGCGCCAATGACGGCCATATGGTTCCGCACAATCAACTGCCGGAAGGGCGCATCACCCCAGAGCGCCCTCTGATGCTAACAATTCCGACAGATATGCTTCGTGAAGTGCGGTTGGCAGCAGACATGGGGTATGACTGGCACCGCATTTGTGACAACACCGGCAGGTGGCACCGTGTTATGCGGCCGTCAGCGGCTGACTTCTTCCCAACCGAACGCGAAAGCAGGTGCTATGTATCCATCGATGAGCTTGAAGCACATCGGCTAAGTTGTGTGTATGAAGGGCAGTTCAACCTCTGGGTGACGATTGAAGCACCTAATGCTCAAGATCATATGCTCCTTTCTGAGTTAGCGAAGATGGTACGCACTTGGGCTGGGCGAATTGGCGAGGCGGTTGAAGCCATTGGCGAGCAGAGATCAAGGAAGTCCGTGAAGATCTACCTGCACTTTGAAGGTGACGGTGATATTAGCCGGTTCCACAATGAGCAGGTTCCACCTGACCTAAATACCTTTTGGAGACTCGAGCGTGTCCGTGAACAGGGGGCTATACGGGTTTTGCTGAAAGACGGGTATCTTGCTGGCTTCCAAGCGCCGGACAACCGTGCAGAACGCGCTTTAGTGCGCGCCCTTGGCACTGCATTTGCCACACTTCTACGTATCGATGCACCGATCGACCAAGGGTTCGCAATCGAGCGAATAGCGGTTCCCAATAACGCCGCACGTAGCTTCCATATTATGAAAACGTTCGACTTCAGTGACCGTGTACGTGGTTCCCTGAGGCGACACCTTTTGACTGTCGAGAACACCGAGTCAGGTGCGGCCAGAGTTGGGCTCGGTTGGCGTTCGGTTGCTGCCGATGCGCCGGCCCAATACCAGGGGAAGAAGGCGGTCGGCAAGCTCCTCAACGACGTAGTAGATGTACTCCTTCATGACATGCAGGGCGAGCTTTCTCGCTTCGATCGTCTGAAAACCCTCAACCGCCTGCTTGAGAACTGCGAACGGGCACGAAGCGATGAAAACCATTGGCATCGGACGGCCGCTGCCGTCCTCGGACTGCATGCTGGTGAAGTCGGGGTCGAGGATACGATCGCCAAGCAGTTGGGACGTTTTGCCGGTGCAGCACTGACCTCCAGGTTAGTAATCGAACTGGCCCTTTGCGCTTGCCCCAATAAGGGCGGGGCCGAACCCTCCGACATGGCGCTTGGTCGCCTCCTTGCGCAAGCAGCATTACTCTTTCGCATTGGCGGCATGTCCGACGCTGTACGTTTTGGGGCGCTGCCGGCCGAGGTCCAAATATCTCCCTTGGGTGACCTTCTCTTCCGCGACGAGCTTGGAGAAATGGTGCTTGAGCCTTTGCTGTCTAAGGCGACGAATGAGCGGTTCGAAGCTCATGCTGCAAGATTCGAGCAGCATTACGCAAAAGCGGATGACTTCGAAGAAGTGACTGATGAGGACGCATACTGTGCCCCTGCCACGGTCGATGATGACACCGAGACCTTTCTGGCGCTTTGGAAGGCGGAGATGGGGTTTACGCTCGAAGAGGGCCTCCGTTTCGTCCATGCGCTTGAGTCAATTGGCATATCGAAACAGACGGCAATTTTCACGATGGAGCGGAGCCAGCTGGAGCTTGTCGGTAAGTCCGCCGGGCTCGACGATACTGTCACGTCCGCTTTTCTTGACCAATTCGTCTTACAAGCTCGCCCAAAGTGGGACGAGGTGACCGACGAGTTTGACCTCTCTGATATCTACCCTTGGCGCTTTGGTCGCCGCCTGTCAGTAGTAGCCCGGCCTTTATTACAGATGGAAGACAGCCTAGACTCGCTGGTGATCGTATCACCGGGACAACTGGGCAACTCTCTGCACTACCTCTTCAACGGGGCACATACAGGGCGACTCAAACGGGAGTTCTTCCGGACGGAGGGGATGAGAGATGAATGGCTGGGGGAGGCTCGGGAGGGACACACTTTCGAAAAAAACTTGGAAAAAGAATTGCTAGACGCAGGATGGACTGTTCGGCGCGGCATCAGCTTCCCTGAGATACTGAGGAGAAATCTGCCAACAAACCCAGGCGATATTGATCTGTTAGCTTGGCGTCCGGACCGCAACCAAGTACTCATAGTCGAATGCAAGGACCTTTCACTCGCTCGAAACTACTCAGAAGTCGCTTCCCAGCTCTCCGAATATCAGGGTGAAGACATAAAGGGCAAACCTGACAAGCTCAAAAGGCATCTGAAGCGTGTTGCACTGGCGCGAGAGAATCTTCCTGACCTGGCACGATTCACATCAGTCAAAGATCCCGAACTCGTGTCCTGGCTCGTTTTCAGCGGGGCGTCCCCTGTCGCTTACGCGCAGTCGCAGATCGCTGCACTGCAAGGTACGTATGTCGGGCGGCCAGACGATCTTCTGAAATACTGATCGAAAGAAACGGGAGTGTTGCATCGACCGGTTGAATCCACAACCCATAGCAGACGGTGGCGACAGTTAGCAGTCGGCCAAAAGCAGACGGCTTGCGAGTGCTCCGAACAGACCCAATAGGTGTTTTACCATTCAGGGATGGTCGCGCTTAGCAAGGGTTGGACAAAAATGTGGACAGGCAAAAATCAAGGCCTTTCCTGCTTTCACATACGGTATACGACCAAAGGTGCGCTTGGAACTGATGGTCTCAATTGCATACGGTTTCGACGAGGTGATAGGATCCAGTCTTCCTGGCGACAGGCTGCTTGTCAGCGTGTCCCTCATCGCGTCACTAAGTGATCTCTGGGATGCCCTAAGTTACTCGTTATGGGTCATGGGTTTTCCTCGTTGGTTGTAAAGCCATGCGCTTGCGCTCGGTCAGCCAGGAATTAGGATGAGGTAGTAATCATGAAGAAATTTGATTACGTCCAAGCTCAAAAGCGTATTGAGTTTGTTACCAAAGTTATCGTGATGGTTACGGCCATTTTGAAGCTTTTGGAAACAGCTCTGCCGCTCTTGAGCGTGGCTTTTAACTATTCCGAGCATTCCCGCGATGCAAAACTCTCATAAATGGTTAAGTCGATTTCAACTTAAATCAGAAACGTGGGTTTACGTTCCGACTCCGGAAGCGGTAGTGGAAGGCAGGAGTCTAAAAAAACTAATTCAACTTAGATGGCAGCCACCACGAAATTTTTACCACTTACGAGATGGTGGGCATGTAGATGCCATAAAATCTCACCTGGGAGGAAAATATTTCATTCATGCCGATCTTCGGAAGTTTTTCAATAGTATTAATCGGAGCAGAATTACTCGCGAGCTAAAGCCATATTTTGGATATAAGGCAGCTCGAAAAATCGCAATGGAATCGACAGTGTCTATTCCTACAGAACAGGGGCAAGCCTTCGCATTACCATTTGGCTTTGTTCAGTCCACTATCATCGCATCATTGTGTCTTCATAAAAGTACGTTAGGTAAAACGATTGAGATGCTGCACAGCAGCCAAGACGTTAAAATCAGTGTTTATGTAGACGACATAATTATTTCGGCTCAGACGCTACAGGCTGGTGAGCGAGCACTTCAGAAAATTAAAGAAAGCTGCGAAAAATCTGGGCTCATGTTGAACGAGCGAAAGCTAAAAGGCCCTTCTCCACAAATTACTGCATTTAATATTGACCTCAACGAGAACTCGATTTCCATTTGTGGAGTTCGACTTGCGGAGCTAAGGCACACCTACACAAACTCTAAAAATGAGAAGCAGAAGGACGGCATTAGAAATTACGTTTATTCTGTTAATCCCGCACAGGCGCTCATGCTTGACTATTGATTTTGGCGCGATTTTTTGGCTATTCAAACCTTCGAGCATTTACACCACCTCGACCCTGATCGTGACTCTTAATTAATTGGAGTAAGTATCTTCCCATTGGCCAGTTTCTGGGTTTCGTTTGAAGTGCTGATCGGTGGGGTAGTCTCGACCCACCGTCCGGAACAAACGAGTCACCGTGGCAATGGGTATAAAGTATAGTTTGCGCTTTCTCATTTTGTCCGATGACAAATAAAAGCCGCCGATATTTCCGGTGTCGCTTAGTTCGAATATGAATATGAAGCTATGTATTACCTGGTTGCATATAAATTCAATGTCCAGGGTTTGTGTGGTTGCAATGCCGAGGTTGTAGTGCTTCTCAAGACTATCCCTGTTGAAATAGTCGGGGTTGGCGTTCTCTCGCGCGGAGAAAAAACTCAGCTCGCTTTTTAACAGCTTTGTTGTAGTGGATAGCTTGAAAGTTTCAAGAAGTTTCCTAATTGCATAAAAGCCGACGAAAATCTCGCGTTCGGCACGAGCAAGTATCCGTTCGCTAGATTCCTCGGCAATTAGTGCCTTTTCCAACCACCGAGCAGAACGGAGGAGGGGTTGTTTCCAGTAATATGATTCATTAATCACGGGCGACTCCTCAGAGCATTTTATTGCAGTTGTTCGCCAGCTGCATGACGGAACGGAACTTTGCGTTGTAAAAGCACAAGCATAGCAGCGAATTAAAATTGCTGGTCTTAAGCTAGGGGCGAGGAAAGAGAAAAACTAACGAGTTGGGAAGACGACCCGTTAGGGCCGGTAGAGCCCTTACTGCGAACGTCCATTAATGACCCAGGCTGTATAAAAACGTTTTCGAGCAGTTTGAACGTCCGAATCACGAAAACCGAGCTCCTGCGCTAATTTCAGCACCTCTCTGATCCAATCACTGTATTTGCTCTGTGTAATTGTATGCTGCCGGCTGATCAACGTTGCATGCGCACTAATCGGTCAAGTGCAACTCTCGAGTAGGAGGATCGAGCCACTTTTTCAAACCTGCCGTCCCCCTAATGTAATTTTAATAAATCTCCATTGTGAGATATTTATCATTTGGGATGTTGATCAGCAGCTTCTCGTTATTCTGAGTT
Source organism: Pseudomonas sp. P9_31 (assembly GCF_034008235.1). NCBI lineage: Bacteria > Pseudomonadati > Pseudomonadota > Gammaproteobacteria > Pseudomonadales > Pseudomonadaceae > Pseudomonas > Pseudomonas sp. P9_31. The sequence goes on along the minus strand of NZ_CP125375.1, from coordinate 5,426,805 downwards.
GTAATCAACCATATTTCCGTATCAGTCTTGTAAACCAAGCACCCGGAGAAAGTTTTTTTCTCGGTTTTAACGGAGGCGACCGTGCACTCAGACGATTGAGCATATCGCTCTCCTGCTTCCCTGCCTGAACCAAAAGAGTACCCGGTAATTATGGACATCGCGAGAAATATATAGGCCCAGCTAAACCGGTTGATAGATGCCCAAATGGAAGAAGTCATTATTGACGTGGCTTTTTTGCTGAAATAATCTACGCCGAGTTTGTTGAGGGCAAAGTTTAATATTGATGCGCTCAATGTTATTCCTATAAAAATTAGTGCCGGCTGAAATGCTATTGCTAATAGTTGGCGGCCTCCCTCGAATAGAATTCGCTCAAGGGATACTGAGAATAAATCAGGATTGCCATTTAAATTTCTAAAAAAAGCATTATAGTAGGCAATTCCAGTTGCGTATGATATTGCTGTAACGACAAATGTACCGCCCGCCACTTCGATAATATTACTCTTCATTAGAGCTAATCCTCGTAACTTTTATTCCCGCCTTACCTTCTAAAGAGGAAGTCTCATGGCTTGGAATTGAAAGTTTGAGTTTTGTTTTGATCTTCGCCGTTTTTTGAGCTTTTTTCATACGCTCCAAACGCTGTGAGTTTTTGCGTGCAAGCTCTCCTAGCAATCGATCGACATTGTCCGCGCCATTCCGAGGAAGATAGCGCTCATCAATCATATCAGACGGGGTGTAGAGCAACGCCGAATTGCCGGAGGGGTCAAGTTGCTGGGCCGCGTCGTCAGCATTTGATTGTCCAGATAAAAGCAATAGTACTAGTGCAAGTACTTTGAGTGAAAAGCCTTCATCGGAGCCCTTCGGTAATGGAATCTTATTGAACACGTCACCAGGTGACTTGAAAAATGCCTTAGCAGTAAGATCGAATTCGTCCCAGTCAATTTCATCGTTTAAAATTCGATCTATAAAGTCATCTGTTATGACTCCCAGCATAAGCTTTTCGGCAACGAGCTGAGCACTAGAAAGATTGTCAAAAAATCTACTTATTATTTTTCCATTTATATCTGCTCTAGTTCCGATGTGAGTCGAGAAATAGAGGTTTTTCTCATCACTAAAAAAAGGATATAACAGGCCAAAAACATCTTTCCAGTGATCGGTTAGGTTTGTAACTGTGTGTCTAGACTGAAAGGTTTCTTTTAAGAGTCCACTAATTTTATCGCGTTGAATTGTTGGGCCCCATTCAACTTTTTTGCGGAGTCGATGTTTTAGCTTGACAGTGGAAAGCTCTTTAGGGTCTGCCGATGATGCTATTGGTCGGGAACTAAAATGAGCCTTAGTCGATTGGCAAACACCAATCATAACTTTTGTATTGTCAAGTGATACTACTATATCACCTTTCTTAATATCGTTTATAAAGTGTGAAATTTGATGAAAGCAGTTTCTACCTTTTCCGTTAAATTTTCTGATTTTTGATTTGGTATCAACAAAATCGGCATTCGATAAAATAAGTCCTCGAATGCTCTCATCAGTTGGAATATCCAAAGTGCTAGATTCAGTGTGATTGTAAAATTTATCTAGATGGCCGATTGTAACAACGGAGCCATTTTTAAAATGACGTAAAAATTTTCCTTCATGGGCCCTTACCATCCATATCCGTTGGCCGCTATATTTAGCAATTTTTACACTTGATAAGTCCATATCTAACCAATTCTCACCGTCTATGAAGGGGGCGCAAGATGGCTAGCAATTGCCGATCCATGGCGTGTTCCATTCTAATCAGATATCAATGCCGCATGCCACCATATGATGGCATCGATTTTGCGCCGTGCCTTGGAAGGAAGGGAGAGCGTCTTTCGAGGGTTTTGTTCTGATATTTCATGGGCTGAGTGAGTTAGCCCAGCCAAGGACTTGAATGGCGGCTTTTGGCCGATTCTGTTGAAAATGTCGGCCATGGTTTTCACGGCAGAAGAGTACGCGCTTGAGATTGAAATCTTTACTTTGAGCAGAGGGTTCCAGGCTCGGATTTCGCATAGTTGCGCGCAAAAAAGGCGTTTTCAGCAGTCAGTATGTGGGCAGTCTGGAAGGACCGGCTTTTTCAACAAAGTCGGCCGTTTGCTGCCTTCCTCCAACGGCAGCAATGGTCGATTGCGATCGGTCGTGACTATTAAAGTCAGACCTTCGCTCAGCACTTGAAGACCCATGGCTTTTCTAACCGACGAGCTAGCAGCCGCACGGTCAGCAGGTAGTAATACCGGGTCGCCTCGCATCGGCTAGCTAGTCGGTGTCCAAGAAACCAAGCAACATGTTTTTTCTTCCAGGCCCAAGGTGTTTCTAGCTGCCAACGTTCAGATATCTCAGCTTGGATGAGCTTGGCTTGCCGTAAATGGCGTTGTCGAGTTGCGTGCGAGCCCGTCAACACTGCAGACAAGAACAGCTCCATGTCGAATGACTTGCTCAAGCGCGCCCTCCAATGTAGGCAGCGACCACATCAATTCGGCCGTGCCCCAGCTCATTGCTGATTTGCCTCCGGGCCTCACGATCAAGGTTCCTATCTACCTGGCAACACTGACCGCCGTTGATAGGCGCGCGATGCCGGGTAATTTGCTCATAGCGCTCACACGCGTACGCCGCTCGTAGATCATGGAAGCCTTTGAGGTTGTGTGCATGCAGGATGTCTCGCGCAGGGCGGATGATTTCTTGTAGAAGGTTCCGGTAGCTTTCGTGCGGCGCAATCATGTTGCGGCTACCCGCAGGCGACACCTGTCGGGCAAGCCCAAGTGCCTCGCGAACATGGTCGTCCACTGCAATCCATCTTGGCGCCGAGGCACCGGCGCGGCCGCCTTTGGTGCCGTCCTGAATGTTAATCCTGCCTAGGTTGTTAGCTTCACGACTTAGCCGTGGCAAGTCAGCCAAGATGGTCTCACGCAAGCGCATGCCGGTGGCTCGCGCCAACAGAACGATCGCAGCGGCTCGTAGTTGATGACGGCTGGAAAGTGCGTCGACGATCTGCTCAACCTGTTCGCGGTTTTGGCCTTGCGGCACCGACTGTCGAACCCCGGTGCGCTGCATGCCCAGTGCCTTGCTCGGGCTGGACAATTTCACGCACTGATCACCGCGAAGCGCCGCCATGGTTCTGTTAACGCTGGATAGCCGGTTTTGTGCGGTGCTGACGGCGAGATCACCGCGCCCAACCAGGTCACGCAGATATGCCGCATAGTCGGCCAACACCTTCCGATCAATCTGCCGCGCATCATTGATACCCGGCCCCTGTTCTGAGCGGCACCACTTAACGAATGTCTGCCACCGATCACTGTGTGCCTTCACCGTGCCGTAGTGGCCGCCGCAGAACATGTCTTTCAACGCCTGCGGCCCTGCATAGCTCAGTTGCCTGCCGTAGCCGAAATTGCGGCCATCGCGTCTACCCACCAATGCCATATCGATCACCTCATCTTCTGCTCTCCAGTCCTCGCCCCACGTCATCCCGCCAAGAATGCTGAGTGTTATCAGGGATCAAGGCCCCTGCGACCTGTGGGGATGTCCTCTAACGAGGGACTGGCGGCTCCTTACGTCCGGGAGCAAGGGCATCTCATGATCTGGCCTCCTGAGCACCGTTACCGGTGGGCGGGTGGAGGCAGCATTGGCTGACGAGACCAGTACCTAAAGATCCTGAGCCAGGTGCAAGCAGCAATGCGATGACCGGGGCATGCCTGACTGTCAGTCAGGTGCAGTCCATTCCTTGGTCTGCGGCACCATCATCTACATGGCTGTTGCTGGTGACATCGGCGTTTGTCACGCCGATTGTCACGAGGGGAAATGCCGCAAAGCCATGTGCGATCAGGGCTGCAGCAGTGGTAGAAGTGCCCGTCTCTTTCCAGGAGAAAGAGACGGGCACAGGTTGGCGCAAGATTCGGCCAAGCGGATAGGTTGCTGCAGGGCAGCACAATACGGTTTAGCTGGCGCACGAGGGCCATGAGATTAGAGAGCATCCATCACCAGAGGAGGTGACCGGGCGAGCTGCCGGATGCGAATCGCCCTTGGGGAGAACCACCGCGGAGCGGCGTGACCTTGAAGGTTCGGGTCACCTGGGGTGCTGTCATCGACAGCGCTTGCACGGCCAGTTCTACGCCTGTGGATAAACCCGGTCAAGGTTCGAAGTTCAGCGCCACTTTAGACTTGAAGCACGGTTATCCACCGGTGGAATTCCGTGGTAAATCCTGGACAACGTGGTCGCTTTTAGCTTTTCAAAGTAAGGTCCATCCAAACAGGGCGGCTTTGCAGCCCTGTTTGGATGGACCCGCGCTTAGAAGCGGATAAGCGAGGCTGCTTGCCCCGAATCTTGAACGTTCAGTTGTTGCTGCAGTTCTTGCGCCTGTGCAGCGCTAGCGGATCGGCACCACGTTCTTGTCTCTGACTTGGCCATATGCTGAGGCGAGCAGGCTGCCGGTCGCGGCTTTCTGGATGTACTCGCTCCACCAAGCCATCATCGGGCGCCGGCGCTCGATGTAGTCGGCTCGGTTGTAGGCGCTCCGCACCTCATCCTTGTCGACGTGCGCCAGGGCTACTTCGATGAGCTCAGGATCCCAGCCATGTTCATTCAAGATGGTGCTGGCCATCGAGCGCATGCCGTGGCTGACCAAGCGATCCTGGAACCCCATGCGTTTCAACGCCATGTTGGCGGTCTGGCTATTGGCGTGAGTGCGCGGATTTCTGTCTGCCGGGAAGACGTATTCGCGATGGCCGCTGTGAGTCTTCAATGAATCCAACAGTGCGACAGCGTGATCACTCAACGGGATGCTGTGAGGGCGGCGCTTCTTCATCCGCTCCGGTGGGATAGTCCAGACACGCCTTTCAAAGTCGATGTCTGCCCAGCGAGTGGTCGCCGCCTCGGCGGGGCGAGTCATCGTATGCAACTGCCATTCGATCAGGCAGCGGGTAGTGCGTTTGATACTGGCGTTCGCGATCTCTAGCATGAGCTCGGGGAGCTCTTCGGGCGGAAGCGCAGCCATGTTCTCTTTCTTGGGCTTCTTGAATACTGCCCTGATGCCGCTGAGCGGATTGGCGAAGATCAGGCCGGAATTAACGCCGTAGGTCATGATCTCGTTTAGCCGCTGGCTAAGACGCTTGACCGTCTCCAGGCTGCCTTTCGCTTCGATTGGACGCAGCAATCCGATCACCATCGGCGCGGTGATTTTCACCAGTGGTGTCGTTCTCAAGTCGGGGAACACATGCAGCGTGAGCGACCGCCAGATGTCCTCGGCGTAAGCCGGGGTGACCGAGTCTTTCTTGAGCTCGAACCAGGCGGTGGCGACGTTCTCGAAGGTGTGTTCGGTTTCCGCGCGCTTGGCTTCATTCAACGTATTGCGTTGCACCTTCGGATCAATGCCCTGTGCGAGCAGCTCGCGCGCATCGACTGCCATCTTTCGTGCGTTCGCCAGTGACAGTTCGGGGTAGGTCCCAAAGCCGATGTTGATGCGCTTTTTGGTCACCGGTTCGCGGTAGTTGAAATTCCACAGCAGCGAGCCGTTGCTGCGTACGCGGAGCTGCAAACCGTCACCGTCCGTGAGGACATAATCCTTGGACGCGGGTTTGACTCCCTTGAGCTGTCGATCGGAGAGACGGAGGTTTTGAGCAGGCATGAGATTCTCCTCAGGCACTGATTCGGTATTCCAAAGATTAGCACCGGATGAGATGGAATACCGTCTGGAATACCCGAATGGCTGGAACTCAAAAACTCTCAAAAGTCCGCAGAAGCGCTGGAGGCCGCGTATTTACTGGGTCGCAGGCACAAAAAAAGACGTCCGTGGACGTCTTTTTTTGATCATTTGGTGGAGCCGGGGGGATTTGAACCCCCGTCCGCCAGTACTCCGCTGTCGGTACTACATGCGTAGCCGTGTCTATTAAGTTAACCCTCAGCGACCCGACGGGCAGGGTGCTTTGGGCGAGTTGTGTAAGTTTTAGCCGCTTCGTCCACAACGTACTGCACGGCGATTCTGTTCTATATGACAATCACTTTGGGTTTACAGACATCCCCTGGTGATTGCTGGACCCGAAGGTACCAGAAGCTCAGGATCTAAGGCTGCTTACGCAGCGAGAGAGAATTCCTGGCCGTAGGTTTCGTCATTGGCAACTATAAGTAGTTGCAACAGTGGATTTACGAGTTCTGTTACCAACTCGGCATGCACCTAAAGTTTCGCAACCGGCGTCGAATCCTAAACGGCCCCGAACCTGCTGTGTGTAACCAGCAGGTAAGCGCAGTGTACGCCAATGCGCGCGGCGAGTCGACCTTCTGTCTTTACCTGAACGTCAGGGCCGACGCCGGATTGGCTCTGGCTCGGCCCTAATGGCTATTCATGTGGCTTTGAATGTCCTGAAGCGCTTGCTGCGTCAGGGAAACACACTCTCTGTCGTTGTTGGAGGCGTGGGCGGCCTTGGCTTGTTCGGCTTTGGTGATGACGACACCTTTGGTGGCGGCGTCCAGCGTGGTGGCGCTGGACAGTTTGCTATTGACCTCCTGGAGCTTCATTACGCATTGGTCGCTGTCGTTTGATGCGTATGCGGAGGAGGCCAGCATTGTTGCAGCGATGAGCAGTCCAGCCAGGGCGGAACGCTTCATGGGTATCTCCTGGAACGGGGGTGGGATTGGGCCACGCTGATTGGGGCTTAACAAATGGACTGTGACGGCGTGCAAGGGTTCTATTTTCGCTTGCGACGGAGTGAAAGATTTTTCCGGGAGGTGGATGCGAAAAAGAGGCAAAAATGACTGGTGCCAGTCAGTTAAGACGCGCAACTTGTGGGAGCGAGCCTGCTCGCGATGACGGCGGTACATTCAGCATCTATGTTGCCTGACCCGCCGCTATCGCGAGCAGGCTCGCTCCCACAGGGACTGCGGTGCCCTTTCTGACTGGCATTAGCCAAAACGCGCTTCTTTTGGTGCCTCGGTGTCAGACCGCTCTGGCCTGGGTGACCCGGTCCACGAGGTAGACCAGCCCGTGGTAGTCGATCCCACCGTGTTGCGTCAGACCAATCTCACAGGTGCGGCTGGTGGAAATCCCTTCGCTGCATTGCTGTACCGCGTCTTTCAGTGTGCGTAACGAATGGGCGTTCAATTCCGGCGTGGTAAAGCCCTTGTCGCCGGCAAATCCGCAACAGTGAATGCCTTCCGGAATGACCACGTTGTTACTGCACTTGCGTGCAAGATCGATCAACGCCTGGCTCTCGCCAAGATGTTGAGTGCTGCAGGTGACATGCACCGCGATCGGCGCTTCCTGGGGTGTGAAATCGAGACGATCCATCAAGTGAGTACGGATGAACCGCACCGGGTCGTACAGGTCCAGTCGAACATCGCCCAGGTCTTGAACCAGCCGCAAGGTACAGGGGCTGGTATCGCAATAGATCGGGTCGAGCCCGCCGCGGCTGGCGTGCAGTAGCGCGCCGATCAGTTCCTGGCGTTTGTGTTCGGCCTGTTCGGCGTAGCCTTTGGAGGCGAATGGCTGACCGCAGCAGAGGTTGTCCTGATTGTCTGGAAATACGACCTGGTAACCGGCCTTTTCCAGCAGGCCACGGGTTTTGTCGTACAGCGACATTTGCTCTTTATCACCCGCCGCCGGGCCCATGACCCGCGACACGCAAGCCGCCAGGTACACCACCCGAGGGCGTTCGTCCGACACGCTGGGGCTGAAGCGAATGGCCCTTTCCGGCTGTGGCATGGCGTTGGTCCATTGCGGGACCTGGCCTTTGGATAAGCGCGTCAATGTTGCCGACAGCTTTGCCAAACGTGGCGCCCCCAACAGCATCCGCGCACCGTTGGCCACGTGCAGGGTGAACCGCGCGCCTTGCAACGCAGTGGCGAAATTGCCTTCAATCCAGTTGGCAGTTTTCGTATGGGTTGCCTTACGGCCACGGAGCTTTTTCACCAGCTCGCCGGTGTTGATGCCTACAGGGCAACGTTGTGCACACAGGCCTGTGGCGGCGCAGGTATCGATGCCCTGATATTCGTAGGCCTGTTCCAGTTCGGCGGTGTCTATGCCGGCGCGTTGCTTCGCCTGGATGTCGCGCCAGATCACGATGCGCTGGCGTGGGCTCAAGGTCAGGCCTTTGGACGGGCACACCGGTTCGCAAAAGCCACACTCAATGCACTTATCCACAATCTCATCGGCGGCGGGCAGCGGTTTCAGGTGTTTGAGGTGGATCTGCGGATCGTCGCTGAGCACCACGTCCGGGTTGAGAATGCCGTTGGGGTCGAGCAGGCGTTTGAGCTGCCACATCAACTGGTAGGCGTCGCGGCCCCATTCCAGTTCGACAAAGGGCGCCATGTTACGACCGGTGCCGTGTTCGGCCTTCAGCGAGCCGCCGAATTCAACGGCCACCAACTGCGCCACGTCGTCCATGAACGCCTGGTAGCGTGCGACTTCTTCCGCGCTGTTGAAGCCTTGGGTGAAGACGAAGTGCAGATTGCCTTCCAGGGCGTGTCCGAAAAGGATCGCTTCGTCGTAGTGATGTTTGTCGAACAGCTCGATCAAGCGGTTGACGCCGCTGGCCAGTTGTTCCACCGGGAAGGTCACGTCTTCGATGATCACCGTGGTGCCGGTTTTGCGCACCGCGCCGACGGCAGGGAAGGTGTCCTTGCGGATCGCCCAGAGCCGGGCGTTTTCCACCGGGTCTTCGGTGAAGTCGACTTGCTTCTCCACCGGGAAACTCGTCAGTGACGCCATGATTTGCGTCAGTTGTTCCTGCAGCAAAGTGGAAGAGGCGGCGCGGGATTCGATCAGCAGGGCGCAGGCATTGGTCGACAGTTGTTGTACGAAAGCCGGCATGCCGGGCTTGTCCTGTACCGAGCGCAGGCTGCGACGGTCCAGCAATTCCACGGCCGACACCGGTTGGCTTTTCAGCACGGTGACGGCGTTGCAGCAGGTTTCCACATCCGGGAACACGATCAGCGCCGACGCCTTGTTCGGGTGGTCGATCACTGTGTCGTAGGTCACCGCACTGATGAACCCGAGGGTGCCTTCGGAGCCCACCAGCAAGTGGCTCAAGATATCCACAGGCTCGTCGAAATCCACCAGCGCATTGAGTGACAGGCCAGTGGTATTTTTCAGACGGTATTTGTGGCGAATTCTCGCAGCCAGTTCGACATTGGCGCGGGTCTCGCGGCTCAGCGTCGCCAGACGCTCCAGCAGTTCGGCGTGGCTCTCTCGGAATGCCGCAACACTTGTGGTGTCTTCGGTATCAAGACGGCTGCCATCCGCCAGTACCAGACGAATCCCGGCCAGGGTGTGATAGGTGTTCTGCGCCGTGCCGCAGCACATGCCGCTGGCATTGTTGGCGACGATGCCGCCGATTTTGCAGGCGTTGATCGACGCAGGATCCGGACCGATCTTGCGTCCGAACGGTGCCAGCCAGGCGTTGGCCTGGGCGCCGATCACGCCCGGTTGCAGACGTATTTGCGTGCCCTGGCCACGGATCTCGCGACCGTTCCAGTTATCCCCCAACACGATCAGCACCGAATCACTGATGGCCTGGCCAGACAGGCTGGTGCCGGCGGCGCGGAAGGTCACCGGGACCTGGTCCCGTTGCGCCAGTTTGAGCAGCGCCACCACTTCATCTTCGGATTCGACGCGAATCACCAGTTTCGGAATCAGCCGGTAGAAACTGGCGTCGGTGCCGAAGGCCAGGGTCGACAGCGGGTCGTCGAAACGTCGCGTTTGAGGAATCAGTTGCTGCGCATCTCGCAGGAAAGCCGCCGGTAGACTCATTGGTCCTCCAGAATCAGAACCACCAGGTCTTTCGGGCCGTGGGCGCCGTAAGCCAGCACTTGCTCGATGTCGGCGGTCTTCGACGGGCCGGACACCAGCAAGGCGTTGGTCGGCATGCCTTGGGCCCATTCGAATTCCTGCTGCACCTGATAGAAGTTGTCGCGGATTTCACTGGCCTTGAGCAGGGCGAAATGCACCGGCGGCACCAGGCTCATCAGACGCGGTTCTTCCCGCGTCGGCCAGAGAATCAGGCTACCGGTTGCGGCGATCGCGCCGAGGGTGGTGGTGAGGCTGGCCGGTGTGTCATTGAACAACTCGGCTTTCCATTCCTCGACCGGACGGTCGTAGGCTTTGAGCGCTGGCAGGCCAGGATTTTTCGCCCAATGCTGAGTGACACGTTGACCGTGAGGTGTCGTCGGCGCAATCAACAGGCTCGGCAACTGGCGATCCTGCAGCAGTTGCGCCAGTAATTCGGGCCAGCCTTCTTTGGAGGTCAGATGGATTTCGGTGTGCACCGCTTCCATCAGTTTGCGCAGTTGCGGGATGCGTTGCTCTGGCGTGTAGGTGTAGGGCTCGGTCAGCAGTTCGACATCGAAGTTGTCAGCCACCGGCGTGGTGCCCGTCAGACTGTTGCGCAACTTGGCGAGGATGTTTTGCTTGGCGTTCATCAACGGTCTCCCTGTTTGGCCAGATGCTCGCGGGCCATGTCATGCAGTGAGCGGGCCGCGGGTTTCGGTGCGCTGTGGTTTTGGGTCCACGGGCCGACATTGCTCGGCGTCATCGCTCGCAGGCGGGTGGCGAAGAAACCGAACAGGCGATAAAGCGTTGGCGAACTGTTGAGCTTCGCCCAGGCGTTCCAGATAAACCGTTCTTTGCGCGAATACTTGCAGCCCTGACCGCGCATCACTTGATGCGGGCTGTCCGGGGCTTTGACGTTTTCTTCCCGTAGGCGACGCAGCAATGCGGGGATCGGAATTTTTACCGGGCAGACTTCGCCGCAGGCGCCGCACAGCGAAGACGCACTCGGGTGGTCGGGGACTTTCGCCAGGCCGACCATGTGCGGGGTGATGATTTTTCCGATAGGCCCAGGGTAAACCTCGCCGTAGGCATGGCCGCCGATTCGGGTGTAGACCGGGCAATGATTCATACAGGCGCCGCAGCGGATGCAGTTCAGGGTCTGGCGCAATTCGCTGTCGGCAAACGCCTGGCTGCGACCATTGTCGAGCAGTACCAGGTGCACTTCCTGAGGGCCGTCGAGCTCATGTTCCTTGCGCGGGCCGGAGATCATGTTGACGTAGGTGGTGATCGGGATGCCCAGGGCCGAGCGGGTCAGTAGCGACAAGAGCGGCACCACGTCGCGCAGGTTTTCCACGACTTTTTCGATACCGGTGACGGCGATGTGCACCGGCGGTACCGTGGTGGTCATGCGCCCGTTGCCTTCGTTTTCCACCAGCAGCAGGGTGCCGGTTTCGGCCACGGCGAAGTTGACGCCGGAGACGCCGATGTCCGCTTCGAAGAATTTCTGCCGCAAGACTTTGCGACCGATCTGAATGAGTTGGTCAACGTCCTTGGTGTACTCCACGCCAAGTTTGTCGTGGAACAAGGACGCGACCTGACCGGCATTCTTGTGGATCGCCGGCATAATGATGTGTGAAGGCTTCTCGTGGTCGAGCTGGACGATGTATTCGCCCATGTCCGACTCCAGGCATTCAATGCCTTGAGCTTCGAGGACATGGTTCATCTCCATCTCTTCGCTGACCATCGATTTGCCCTTGATCACTTGCCGCCCCTCGTGAGCGCGGATGATCGATAAGACGATGCCATTGGCTTCGTCCACCGTTTCCGCCCAGTGCACTGTCACACCGTTGCGGGTCAGGTTCTGTTCAAGCTGCTCGAGCAGGTCGGGTAACTTGGATAATGCACGGGCGCGGACCGCATTGCCCAGCGCTCGCAAATGTTCTCTTTCATGGGCATCGCTGAAAGACGCTGCCCGTTTGCTCATCAGTGAGTCCATCGCCGTGCGAAAGTTGTTTCGCAATTGCGTGTCAGCCAAAGCCTTGTGAGCCCGGCTGCGGAAATCTTCTTCTACGGCGACCGTAGGAATAATCGTGGAGCTGCTCATCGGGCACCTCCGGTTCGCTGCCAAAGGAAGCTGGCCAGATGCTGACCGCGCAACGCTTCCTGCTGTTTCTCCAGCGAGCCGTTGATGTTCATCAGGCAACCGCAATCGGCACTGAGTACCTTGTGCGCACAGGATTCCTTCAACGCGCGGGTCTTGTCAGCCACCATCGCGCCGGAAATATCTGGCATACGGACGCTGAAAGTCCCACCAAAGCCACAGCATTCACTTTCGTGGCTGTGGTCGACTCGCTCCACATTGCTCAACTGCGCCAACAACTCACGGCCATGCAGGTGGGTGTTCATTTCACGGCGTGCCGAGCACGACGTGTGCAACGCCACTTTCACCGGTTCGCCGCTGTCCTTGAGTTGCACCTTGCAGACAAACAGCAGGAACTCGGCAAGTTCGTAAGTTCGTGCCGCGAGGGCCTGAACCTGTTTCAGCGTTTGCGGCTCGTCCTTGAACAAGTCGGCATAGTGTTCGCGCAACATGCCCGCGCAAGAACCCGACGGCACCACCACCGGATAATCCCCGGCAAACAATGCCAGTTGCGAGCGCGCCACGGTCCGGGCCTGTTCGGTGTAACCCGAGGTGTAGGCCGGTTGCCCGCAGCAGCTCTGCCCTTGCGGGTATTCGACACGAATGCCCTCGCGTTCCAGCAGGTGGATCGCGTCCATCCCGGCTTCGGGGTAGAACAGATCCAACACGCAGGTTCCGAACAGGTACACCCGTGACGGTTTTTCGCTGGGGTATTGCCGAGGTTCGGGCAGTGGCGGGGCGACGCGGGTCGCGTTCGGCACGGCGTTGTAAAAAAGCTCGCTCATCAGGTGTGTCTCCGGGTGGTCCCGGTTATCCGTCCGCTGAGGCTGCTGAATATAGAGAGGGAAGCTTTCAGCAGCCTTGCAGACCCGGTTGTGAATAGCTGACGCCGGGGGCGTAATCCGGCGTCGGTTTTTTCCATGTCGTGTGTAGTGCTTAGTGCACCAGCATGCCGGTGAACCAGTAAGCCTGGGCCAAGGTGATCAGGCCGACGATCGTTGCAAAGAATAGGCTGTGCTTGAGGGTGAAGCGGAACAGATCCGATTCCTTGCCCACCAGCCCGGTCGCGGCGCAAGCCACGGCGATCGATTGCGGCGAGATCATCTTGCCGGTCACCCCGCCGCTGGTGTTCGCCGCCACCAGCAAGGTGTCGTTGACGCCGATCTGGTGCGCGGTGGTCGCTTGCAGCGAACTGAACAGCGCGTTGGATGAGGTATCGGAGCCGGTCAGGAACACACCGAGCCAGCCGAGGAATGGCGAGAAGAACGGGAACGCCGCGCCGGTGCCTGCCAATACCAGAGCCATGGTCGACGACATGCCCGAGTAGTTGGTGACGAAGGCGAACGCCAGCACCATGCCGATGGACAAAATCGGCCAGCGCAGTTCGTAGAACGTCTCTTTTAAAGTGGTAAGACCAGTTTTGAAATTGATCTTCAGCACCAGCATCGAGATCAGCGCGGAGAAGAAAATGGCCGTGCCGGTCGCGGAAACCGGATCAAGTTTGAACACCGCCGGCATCGCCGTCGGGGCGGTCACGATCGGTGCGATCTTGATCACCATTTGATCCAGGTGCGGGATCGCGAAGTTGAACACCCAGCCATACATCGAGCCACCTGCGGCGAACATGGCCTTGAACGGTTTCAGCGTCCAGATTGTGACCAGTACGGTGAGGATCAGGAACGGCGACCAGGCTTTGAAAATTTCCCCCAGGCTGTAAGGCGAAGCCACGGTGGTGCGCGGTTGGCCGAAACCACCGGCGCTGGACACCACGGAAGCCGAGACGGCGCCGACGATGTGTGCGCCTGCGGCGCGTTTTGGCTGCCAGACTTTCAGGAACAGGGTCAGAGAAATCAGGCTGACCAGCGCCGAGGTGATGTCCGGCAACTCCGGGCCAATGAAGTTTGAAGTGAAGTATTGGGTGACGGCAAAGCTCAAACCGGCCACCAGTGCGGCAGGCCAGGTTTCCCGAACGCCACGCAGGCCATCCATCATGAACACCAGCCAGAACGGCACGAACACCGACAGCAATGGCAGTTGCCGACCGGCCATGGCGCCAATCTTGAACGCGTCGATACCGGTGACTTGCCCGGCGACGATGATCGGAATCCCCAATGCGCCAAAGGCCACCGGCGCGGTGTTGGCGATCAAACACAGGCCTGCGGCGTACAGCGGGTTGAAGCCCAGGCCAACCAGCAGCGCGGCGGTAATCGCTACCGGTGCGCCGAAACCGGCGGCACCTTCCAGAAACGCGCCGAAGCAGAAGCCGATCAGCAGCACCTGCAGGCGTTGGTCGTCGGTGATCGACAGCACCGAGCTGCGGATCACTTCGAACTGGCCACTTTTGACCGTCAGTTTGTAGAGGAACACCGCTGCCACGATGATCCAGGCAATCGGCCACAAGCCGTAGGCGAAGCCATATCCGGCTGCCGCGAAGGCCATGTCGACCGGCATCTGGAACGCGAAGATTGCCACGGCAATCGACAGCGCCAGGGTAATGCTGCCGGCCACGTGGCCTTTGAGGCGGAACACGGCCAAGGCCAGGAAGAAAAATACGATGGGGATGACGGCCGCGAGTGCGGACACGCCGAGACTGCCGAGCGGGCTGTAGAGCTGTTGCCAGGTTTGCATATGGGGTGGCCCCTAATTGTTGTTGGTCAGGCACTGGTCAGCGTTCTTGGATAATTGGTAATACCAATTTACAATCGCTGTTGGCTAGGGTAAAAGCCTTGGAGGCGGTGTGTCAATTTGCCGCCCTAAAACTTTTGTCGAATGAGCGGTGCAGAACGCATCTGATCTGTTCGATCAAGCGTCGTCTGGTAGGTGCTGGCGCAGCGCCGATAGGCCAGAATAGAGAGCCCGGCGAGTCGCCGGGATCGTGGAGAATTGAGTAATGGGGTTTGATCAGATTCGGCAGCGCCGTTTGTCTGACGATATTGTCGAGCAACTCGAGGGGATGATTCTCGAGGGCACCTTGAAGGCTGGCGAACGCCTGCCGGCGGAGCGTGCGTTGGCCGAGCAGTTCGGCGTGTCACGTCCTTCGTTGCGCGAGGCGATCCAGAAACTGGTGGCCAAAGGGCTGCTGGTCAGTCGTCAGGGCGGCGGCAATTATGTGGTGGAATCCCTGGGCTCGACGTTCAGCGATCCACTGCTGCATCTGCTGGAAAGCAACCCCGAGGCCCAGCGCGATTTGCTGGAGTTTCGCCATACCCTGGAAGCGTCCTGTGCTTATTACGCGGCATTGCGCGCCACCGACGTCGATCGCGAGCGGCTGACGGCGGCGTTCGATGAATTGCAGGACTGCTATTCACGTCACGATGAAGTGAGCCGGGCGGAAGAGGGCACAGCGGATGCAAATTTTCACTTGGCGATCGCCGAGGCCAGTCATAACGCAGTGTTGCTGCACACCATCCGCGGGCTGTTCGATCTGCTCAAGCGCAACGTGGTGACCAACATTGGCGGCATGTACAAGCAACGTTCTGAAACCCGCGACATGCTGATCGCACAGCATCGGGAGTTGTACCTGGCGATTATCGAGGGCAGGGCAGAGCAGGCGCGGGAAGTTTCCAGTCGGCACATTTTGTATGTGCAGGAAGTGCTGGAAGAGGTGCGTCAGGAAGTGCAGCGAATGGCTCGGGCCGAGCGGCGCAAGGGGATGTAGTCAGTTTATTGTGGCGAGGGAGCTTGCTCCCGCTGGGGCGCGAAGCGGCCCCCGGGCCAGCACACCGTTAAGCAGATCGTTTACGACTGCTTCCCAGCCGAGCGGGAGCAAGCTCCCTCGCCACAAAAGCCGCGATCAGGCCGAAAGATTAATCTTCCTTGCCCTTGTTCCGCACCGCACGCTGCAATTCACGACCGGCGTCGCGCTCGCGTTCGGTATCACGCTTGTCGTATTCCTTCTTGCCCTTGCCCAGAGCGATCTCGCACTTGACCATGTGCTTGCTCCAGTACCAGGACAGGCACACGCAGGCGTAGCCTTTTTGTTGCACGGCCGCGGCCAGCTTCTCCAGCTCGCGCCGGTTCAGCAGCAACTTTCGGGTGCGGACCGGATCGGCAATGACGTGGGTGCTGGCGGTCGTCAGGGGCGTGATGTGGCTACCGAGCAGCCAGGCTTCGCCATCCTTGAGCAGTACGTAACTGTCAACCAGTTGTAGCTTGCTTGCCCGCAG
Source organism: Pseudomonas sp. P9_31 (assembly GCF_034008235.1). Lineage (NCBI taxonomy): Bacteria > Pseudomonadati > Pseudomonadota > Gammaproteobacteria > Pseudomonadales > Pseudomonadaceae > Pseudomonas > Pseudomonas sp. P9_31. The sequence goes on along the minus strand of NZ_CP125375.1, from coordinate 5,410,732 downwards.
ACTTTTTACTTCCCAGCCGGCCAGGACCAGACCAGCCTCGAACCGATGTTCGATGAAGTAATCGTGTCGCGCCTTTTTGTTTTGCGCGATGGTCCCTGTTGGGTGTTTCTTCTGTTTAGCCATAGGGGCGGCATTATAGGGAGTTGCACGCGAGTCGGCTACGGTATCGCTACGTGCTTGAGCAGGTTGATTGAATCCCGGACAATGCGGCCTCTTTTTTGAACGCTTGGGCGTGATAACGATGTCGACAGACAAGGTTTCTGTCCACGGCAGTTGGGCTAGCCGCTGGGTCTTCATACTCGCCGCGACCGGTTCGGCCGTGGGGTTGGGTAGTATCTGGAAATTCCCTTACATGGTCGGCGTCTACGGTGGCGGAGCCTTCGTGCTGATGTTCCTGGCCTGTATCGCGCTGATCGGTATGCCCGTGATGCTGGCCGAAACCCTGATCGGCCGCCGCGCACGGCAGAGCCCGGCCAATGCCTTGAAGGTTCTGGCGCTGGAAGCGGGGCATTCGGCGAAGTGGTCCTGGGGCGCATTTGCCGGGATGATCACGGCGTTGCTGATCCTGTCTTTCTATAGTGTGGTCGGCGGTTGGTCGCTGGATTACATCATTGATATGGGGCGTGGCGATTTCCAGGGTGTGACGGCAGGCGAGGTCGGCGCATATTTCGGCAATGTGATCGCCGATCCGTGGCGTCTGACACTTTGGCACACGATTTTCATGCTCCTCTCCGCGGTGGTGATTGCCAAAGGCGTGGTCGCAGGGCTGGAGCGCAGCCTGCGGATCATGATGCCGCTGCTGTTCGTGATGGTGATTGTCCTGCTGGGTTACAGCATGACCACGGGGCACTTCATGGAGGGCGTGCATTTCATGTTCGACTTCCACCCGGACAAGGTGCTTGATGGCTTGCTGCCGGCCATGGGGCACGCGTTCTTCTCCCTGAGCGTGGGCGTCGGCTCGATCATGATCTACGGCGCCTACATGCCGAAGCATTCGTCTATTTCCGGAACCATCGTCGGTGTGGCGCTGCTCGACACCTTCGTTTCGCTGTTGGCCGGCCTGGCATTGTTTCCGATTGTGTTCGCTGCTGGCCTGAACCCGAGTGAAGGCCCAGGCCTGATGTTCGTCAGCCTGCCATTTGCCTTTGGTAACGTAGCGTTCGGCCAGTTGATGGGCGTAGTGTTCTTCGTGCTGGTAGCGATTGCGGCCTGGAGTTCGGCGATTTCCCTGCTCGAGCCGATGGTGGCTTACCTGGTTGAACGCACGAAGATCAGCCGCGCCTGGGTCACCTTCTGGCTGGCATTCATCTGCTGGTTCGTCGGTCTGGGTACTGTGTTTTCCTTCAATATCTGGAAGGAAGCCAAGTTTTTCGTGAACGAAGGCGGGATGTTCCATCTCTACCAATGGGGAGTCGCCGGTGGTCTCGACTTCTTTGGTGTGATCGACTTCTTCACCTCGCGGATCATGCTGCCACTCGGTGGTTTGTGTTTCGTGGTGTTTGCGGGTTGGGTGATGGGGCGTGAAGCGGTGCGCGATGAGTTGTCGATCCGCAGTCCGGTATTGTTCGCCCTGTCCCTGTTCTTGATGCGCTATGTGGCGCCCATCGGCATTCTTGTAGTGTTTGCCGCCCAGTTGTGGAAGTAACACTGACATGACGACACACATTCAACGTTCGGCCCTGCTGCCGTATCCGGCACAAGCGCTTTATGACTTGGTCAATGACGTGGCTCGCTATCCGGAATTCCTACCGTGGTGCTCGTCGGCCGAAGTTCTGGAAAGCTCTCCTGAGTTCATGCGCGCCAGCGTCGGCGTGGCCAAGGGTGGTCTCAGTCAGCATTTCGTGACGCGCAACACCCTGGTGCCCGGGCGTTCGATCGAGATGAACCTCGAGGAAGGTCCGTTCAGCCAGTTGCACGGCGTCTGGGTGTTCAAGCCGTTGGGCGAGAAAGCCTGCAAGATCAGTCTGGATTTGTCGTTCGACTACTCGGGGCCGCTGGTGCGTGCGACGTTGGGGCCTCTGTTTAATCAGGCGGCGAATACGCTGATGGACGCGTTTTGCCAACGTGCGAAGCAGATGCATGGTTGAGGTCGTGATCAAGGTCGAAGTGGTGTATGCCGCCGTTGACCGTCAGGTGCTGCTGACCGTAACGGTGCCAGTGGGCGCAACGGTACGGGATGCGTTGCTCAAATCCGGCCTCAACAGCGAATTCCCTGAGGTGGATCTGGCCAGTTGTCCGGTTGGGATCTTTGGCAAAGTGATCGCTGAGCCGGCCATTCGAGCGGTTCAGGCAGGGGACCGCATCGAGATTTATCGGCCGCTACTCGCCGATCCGAAAGAAGTGCGCCGGTTGCGTGCCGCCAAAGCGGCCGAGGCAAAAGCCCGGAATCAGTGATTCGGCTAAATGCCAGGCGATAAAAAACCCGGACATGCCGGGTTTTTTATGCGTCGCAAATTATTGCGGCGAGGTTTCCAGCGGTTCTGGCGTCGGGACTGGAACGGTTTCTACGTTGTCCACGTCCTTCTGGATCTGGTCCAGCAACGAACCTGGCTTGACCGGTTTTTCTGGCTTCGGCTTTTCGGCGTTTTCTGCAGGCGCGCTCACGGTAGTGCCGCTGTCCTTGCCGAGAATGGCCTCGTCGCGGCTCACGCCTGGCATGAAGTCGCCAGAGAGGCTGACAAGTTGGTCATTTGGGTTGAAGATAACGCTAATGCGTTCCTGTTGGCGTTCACCGCCACCCGGTTGCAGGCTATACAGATAATCCCAGCGATCGGCATGGAACGTGTCGGTCAGCAGAGGGTTGCCCATGATAAACCGTACTTGCCGGCGGGTCATTCCCGGGCGTAACTGGTCTATCATGTCCTGCGTGACGACATTGCCCTGCTGGATGTCGATTTTGTAAACCCCGGGGAATGAACAACCGGCGAGTGCGAGCAGTCCCACAAAGGTGAAACTGGTTAGCAAGAGCTTGGTGTTTTGCATCGGTGGGCGACTTCCACTATCTTGGCTGGGACAACGTAAACGCCGATCATACCCGCATTAAGAGAAGCTGCGAAGCAGCATCGCGAGAAAGCTGACCATGGTTGAAAATAGCGAACTACGCAAAGCCGGCCTCAAAGTGACCCTTCCACGGGTCAAAATTCTGCAAATGCTCGATTCCGCCGAGCAACGCCACATGAGTGCCGAGGACGTCTACAAGGCGCTGATGGAGGCTGGTGAGGACGTCGGTCTGGCCACGGTTTACCGTGTTCTGACCCAGTTCGAGGCAGCTGGCCTTGTGGTGCGGCACAACTTCGACGGAGGCCATGCGGTCTTCGAGCTGGACGATGGCAAGCATCACGACCATATGGTCAACGTCGAAACCAGCGAAGTGATCGAATTCTTCGACGAAGAAATCGAGCGGCTGCAGAAAGCCATCGTCGACAAGTATGGCTTCGAGATGGTTGATCACAATCTTGTACTGTACGTGCGCAAGAAAAAGTAAGCATGTCGCGCGAATTTCAGGTTCGCGAAACGAGCGAAGGCGACCCCAGGGTCGCCTTCGTGCTTTCTACCGTTCTTAGATTTTTGCGGTAACGACCATTTTCTTCGCGTGTGCCAGGGACTCCTTGGTGAGGTCGATGCCGCCCAGCATTCGTGCCACTTCTTCCACGCGATCATTCTTGCTCAGCTTGGAGACGGCCGTATGCGTGGCCTCTTCACCGCGGACCTTGTGCACAAATAGATGTTGATGCCCTTGCGCTGCCACTTGCGGCAAGTGAGTCACGGTCAGCACCTGTCCGCGCTCCCCGAGGCGTCGCAGCAACTGGCCGACAATCTCGGCGGTCGGGCCGCCAATGCCCACGTCCACTTCGTCGAACACCAGCGTCGGTACGCGCGAGGTCTGTGCAGTGATCACCTGAATGGCCAGGCTGATACGCGACAGCTCGCCACCCGATGCTACTTTTGCCAGGGCTTTCAAGGGTTGCCCCGGGTTGGCGCTCACCAATAGTTCTACCTGTTCGAGCCCGTTGGGCAGCAGTTCATCGCTGCTGTTGGGGCGCAGTTCGATGGTGAAGCGGCCACCGGGCATGCCCAGGCGCTGGATTTCCTGTTCCACGGCACTGGCCAGGCTGCTCGAGGCTTGATGACGCAGGTCGCTCAGTTCTCGAGCTTTCTCCTGATAATGACGGGCGTAGGAGGCCAGCTCATCGCTCAGTCGTTCGATGGATTCATCGTTGGCATTCAGGGTTTCGATTTCATCGAGTAGCTTCTGCTGCATCTCGGCGACTTCGGTCGGCTGGATGCGGTGTTTGCGCGCCAGGGTGTAGATGGCATCGAGGCGCTCTTCCAGGTATTGAAGGCGGGCTGGGTCAGCGTCGAAATTGTCGAGAAAACGGTTCAGCTCGCCCACGGCTTCTTCAACCTGAATCTGCGCGCTGGTCAGCAGGCTGCTGGCTTCGCCCAGGGCGCCGATCGAATTGTTTACGCTCGACAAGCGGTTGAGGCTGGCGGTGAGTGCGTTCAATACATTGCCAGAATCGCTTTCGCTGCATTGTTCGACCACTTGCCGGCAAATGCCCAGCAGGGTTTCGGCGTTGGTCAGGTTCTTGTGTTCCTGTTCCAACTGCTCCAGCTCGCTTTCGCCGAGGCCGAGGTTTTCCAGTTCTTCGAGTTGATAACTGAGCAACTGATGACGCGCGCGTTGCTCGTCACCGGAATTGGAGAGGCGTTCCAGTTCCTGGCGGGTCTGGCGCCAGCGTTGGGCGGCCAGCTGTACTTGGCGGGCCAGGTCCGTGGCACCGGCGTACTCGTCGAGCAGGCGGCGGTGGGTATCGGTTTTGAGCAGGGATTGGTGTTCGTGCTGGCTGTGGATATCGATCAACAGCTCGCCCAGGGCCTTCAGGTCACCGAGGGGGCAGGGGGTGCCATTGATATAGCCGCGCGATCGCCCTTCGGCGGTGATCACTCGGCGCAGGATGCACGGGCCGTCGTTCTCGAGGTCGCGCTCGGCCAGCCAGGCGCTGGCCTCCGGGATGTCGATCAGGTCGAAGGTGGCCAGGATATCGGCCTTGTCGGCGCCCGGGCGGACCACGCCGCTGTCGGCGCGATCGCCCAGGGTCAGACCGAGGGCGTCGAGCATGATCGACTTGCCGGCGCCGGTTTCCCCTGTGATCACGCTCATCCCGCGATCGAGTTCGAGATCGAGATGTTCAACGATGGCGTAGTTGTGTACGGACAGGTGCACCAGCATAAAGGCCGCTCCCAGGCTTTAGGTCTGGTTATTTATACAGTGTTTTGTTTCTGGCTGACAATGCCCTCTCTTAGGTCGATTTGCTTGATTGAAAGAAATACTTAGTTCGCCTGGGAATGACAATGCAGCTGTTTTTTGTAGGGTCAATCATCAAACAGCCCTTGAAGCTGAATTTTACGGCCCCATATACCGGGGCAGAAGCGCGAGTTGAGCTCGCGGACGATATTGGAAGGAGAAATCTATGGCTGACGAACAGACAGTGGATACGCAAAATCTAGACGCCAACCAGGGCCCCGAGGCTTCGGGTGAAGACTTGGCGGCTCGTGTACAAGTGCTCGAAGAGCAATTGGCTGGTGCGCAGGATCAGGCTTTGCGTGTAGCCGCCGATCTGCAGAACGTCCGCCGTCGTGCCGAGCAGGACGTTGAGAAGGCCCACAAATTCGCGCTGGAGAAGTTCGCTGGCGACCTGCTGCCGATCATTGACAGCCTGGAACGTGGTCTGGAACTGTCCAACCCTGAAGACGAAAACATTCGTCCGATGCGCGAAGGGATCGAGCTGACCCTGAAAATGTTTCAGGACACCCTGAAGCGCTATCACCTGGAAGCGATCGATCCTGAAGGCGAACCCTTCAATGCTTCGCATCATCAGGCAATGGCCATGCAGGAAAGCGCCGACGTCGAGCCAAACAGCGTACTCAAGGTGTTCCAGAAGGGTTACCAGCTCCACGGTCGCCTGCTGCGCCCGGCCATGGTTGTGGTCAGCAAGGCGCCTGCACCGGTTTCGCCTTCGATTGACGAGCAGGCTTGAAATTAGCCGCAAGGCCCCCATTTAGAAGTCAAGCGTTTAAGTGCTACCGCAGTCAGCCACCACTGCTGCGGCATCCAAATCCAAAGTTTCGGGAGAGTGAACATGGGCAAAATTATCGGTATCGACCTGGGGACTACCAACTCCTGCGTCTCCGTGCTGGAAAACGGCAAGGCCAAAGTTATTGAAAACGCTGAAGGCGCGCGTACCACGCCGTCGATCATCGCTTATGCCAACGACGGTGAAATCCTGGTTGGCCAGTCGGCCAAGCGTCAGGCAGTGACCAATCCGCATAACACCCTGTACGCGGTGAAGCGTCTGATCGGTCGTCGTTTCGACGAAGAAGTCGTACAGAAAGACATCCAGATGGTCCCTTACAAGATCGTCAAGGCTGACAACAGCGACGCCTGGGTTGAAGTGAACGGCCAGAAAATGGCACCGCCACAAATCTCGGCCGAAATTCTGAAGAAAATGAAGAAGACCGCCGAAGACTACCTCGGCGAGCCAGTGACCGAAGCGGTGATCACCGTTCCGGCCTACTTCAACGACAGCCAGCGCCAAGCCACCAAAGACGCCGGTCGCATCGCGGGCCTGGACGTAAAACGTATCATCAACGAACCAACCGCAGCTGCTCTGGCTTACGGTATGGACAAGGCCAAGGGCGATCACACTGTGATCGTTTACGACTTGGGCGGCGGTACTTTCGACGTTTCCGTGATCGAGATCGCTGAAGTCGATGGCGAGCACCAGTTCGAAGTGTTGGCCACTAACGGTGACACTTTCCTGGGCGGTGAAGACTTTGACATTCGTCTGATCGACTACCTCGTCGACGAATTCAAGAAAGAAAGCGGCATGAACCTCAAGGGCGACCCGCTGGCCATGCAGCGCCTGAAAGAAGCCGCTGAGAAAGCCAAGATCGAACTGTCCTCGAGCCAGTCGACCGACGTGAACCTGCCGTACATCACTGCAGACGCTACCGGTCCTAAGCACTTGAACGTGAAAATTTCCCGCGCCAAGCTCGAAGCGCTGGTTGAAGACCTGGTTCAACGCACCATCGAACCTTGCCGCATCGCCATGAAAGACGCCGGTATCGACGTTGGTTCGATCAACGACGTGATCCTGGTCGGCGGTCAGACCCGCATGCCACTGGTTCAGAAGCTGGTGACCGACTTCTTCGGTAAAGAAGCACGTAAAGACGTCAACCCTGACGAAGCTGTTGCCATGGGTGCTGCTATCCAGGGCGCGGTATTGGCTGGTGACGTGAAAGACGTTCTGCTGCTCGACGTCAGCCCGCTGACTCTGGGTATCGAAACCATGGGCGGCGTGATGACCGCGCTGATCGAGAAAAACACCACGATTCCTACCAAGAAATCGCAAGTGTTCTCGACTGCCGACGACAATCAGGGTGCCGTGACCATTCACGTGCTGCAAGGTGAGCGCAAGCAAGCCGCACAGAACAAGTCCTTGGGCAAGTTCGACCTGGCCGAGATTCCGCCAGCACCACGTGGCGTGCCACAAATCGAAGTGACCTTTGACATCGACGCCAACGGCATCCTGCACGTCGGCGCGAAAGACAAGGCTACCGGCAAGACTCAGTCGATCGTGATCAAGGCCAACTCCGGTCTGTCCGAGGAAGAAATTCAGCAGATGGTTCGCGATGCTGAAGTGAACGCTGAAGAAGACCGCAAGTTCGAAGAGCTGGCCAGCGCCCGTAATCAGGGCGATGCCTTGGTTCACTCGACGCGCAAAATGGTCGCCGATGCTGGCGATAAAGTAAGCGCTGAAGAGAAGACTGCAATCGAAGCCGCAGTGGTTGCCCTGGAAGCTGCCGTTAAAGGCGACGACAAGGCGGCTATCGAAGCCAAGGTTGAAGAGCTGTCCAAGGTCTCCGCGCCAGTGGCTCAGAAAATGTACGCCGATCAGGCTCAGCCAGCTGAAGGCGCGGCACCGCACGACGAAAAAGCTGAAAAAGCTGACGACGTCGTCGATGCCGAGTTCGAAGAAGTCAAAGACCACAAGTAAGTTGTTGGTCGCCCGGTTGACTGCCTTCAGGCGGTGACTGGTAGGATGTCGCCGCGCGGGAGCTTGCTCCCGCGTTGGCGTGTCTGGAGTAAGCGAATTTTTACAGCATGCGACAACGCTCGGATGCTGGCGGTACGGTCGGGAATGCTCCTGCTTTTCGGCCCACAGGTACCGCATCGAATCAAAGACCAGGATCGTTGAATTGACGTGAGTTGGGTCCGGGCCTGTATTGGGGCTCAACGAGTTTGGCGAGGCTCAGGAGAGGTTTGCCGAACGTCCTTAAGAGTGCAAAGACTTATGGCAAAGCGTGACTATTACGAAGTATTGGGTGTTGAGCGTGGTTCAAGCGAGTCGGACCTGAAAAAGGCCTACCGTCGCCTGGCGATGAAGCACCACCCGGACCGTAATCCCGATGACAAAGCGTCGGAAGATATGTTCAAAGAGGCCAACGAGGCCTATGAAGTGCTGTCCGATTCCAGCAAGCGCGCAGCCTATGACCAATACGGTCATGCAGGTGTCGACCCGAGCATGGGTGGCGGCGGTGCCGGATTTGGCGGTCAGAACTTCTCCGACATCTTTGGCGATGTCTTCAGCGACTTCTTCGGTGGTGGTCGCGGCGGTGCCCGTGGTGGTGCTCAGCGCGGCAGCGATCTGCGTTACACCCTGGAGCTGAACCTGGAAGAGGCGGTGCGCGGCACGACCGTCAATATCCGCGTTCCGACACTGGTCAACTGCAAGCCGTGCGACGGCTCGGGTGCCAAGAAAGGCTCTTCGCCGATCACTTGCCCGACCTGTGGCGGTATCGGTCAGGTGCGCATGCAGCAGGGCTTCTTCTCGGTGCAGCAAACCTGCCCGCGCTGCCATGGTCAGGGCAAGATCATCTCCGACCCATGCGATTCCTGCCGCGGCGAAGGCCGTGTCGAAGAGTACAAGACTCTGTCGGTGAAAGTGCCGGCCGGTGTCGATACCGGTGACCGTATTCGTCTGTCTGGCGAAGGTGAGGCGGGTGCGCAGGGTGGTCCGACCGGTGATCTGTATGTAGTGATCAATGTGCGCGAGCACGCGATCTTCCAGCGTGACGGCAAGCACCTGTTCTGCGAGGTGCCGATCAGCTTTGTCGACGCAGCGCTGGGTGGCGAGCTGGAAATTCCGACCCTTGATGGTCGGGTCAAACTAAAAATCCCTGAGGGAACTCAGACCGGCAAGCAGTTCCGTGTTCGCGGCAAAGGCGTTGCGCCGGTTCGCGGCGGTGGTGCTGGCGACCTGATGTGCCGCGTGGCGGTCGAAACCCCGGTCAACCTGGGTCGTCGTCAGCGCGAATTGCTGGAAGAGTTCCGCAGCTCGCTGGCGGACGACAACAGCCATTCTCCGAAAACCACTGGTTGGTTCGAAGGCGTGAAGCGCTTCTTCGGCGATTTGTAAGGAGACGGGCATGCGACGTATTGCTGTGATGGGGGCCGCCGGCCGCATGGGCAAGATTCTGGTCGAGGCGGTGCAGCAACGCGCGCCGCTGACGGGGTTGACGGCAGCCATTGTGCGTCCTGGCAGCACGTTGATTGGCGTGGATGCCGGTGAGCTGGCATCGCTGGGGCGAATCGGTGTGCCGCTGTCCGGTAAGCTGGATGCGGTGGCTGATGAGTTCGATGTGTTGATCGACTTCACGCTTCCTGAAGTCATGCTGAAAAACCTGGCGTTCTGTCGCGAGGCGGGCAAGGCCATGGTGATCGGCACCACGGGATTGGACGCCGCGCAGAAGCAGTTGCTGGTCGAGGCGAGCAAAGACATTGCGATTGTGTTCGCGGCCAATTTCAGTGTCGGTGTAAACCTGTCGCTGAAGCTGCTCGATATGGCGGCTCGTGTGCTGGGTGATGATGCTGATATCGAAATCATCGAGGCTCACCATCGGCACAAGATCGATGCGCCTTCAGGTACGGCCCTGCGCATGGGTGAAGTGATCGCCAGTGCGCTGGATCGTGATCTGCAGAAAGTCGCGGTCTATGGTCGTGAGGGGCACACCGGTGTGCGCGAGCGGGAAACGATCGGCTTCGCCACTGTTCGTGGTGGTGATGTGGTCGGTGATCATACGGTGCTGTTCGCCTGTGAAGGCGAACGACTGGAAATCACGCACAAGGCATCCAGTCGCATGACCTTCGCCAAGGGCGCGGTACGTGCAGCTTTGTGGCTGGACGGTCGCGAGCCAGGCCTCTACGACATGCAAGACGTGCTCGATCTGCGTTAAGATGCAGCCGAAACCGGGTTCAAACATAGCTTTGAAGCCCGGTTTTAAACCGCCAAGCGACGTCCTGTCGCATTCCTCGGTCTTTAAGGCTCATTGGCGGTAGACCAAAAATGCCTTTTTCTGTAAGCTACAGCTTTAGTGTGTCCACTAAAAGCGCGCAGAATAATTCAGTGAAGAAGCGGGGTGACGTGTCCATACGTCACTCCGCTTTTTTACAACCTGCGATCGCCCTTTCAGGCTTTATTTACGGGAGGTCTTCTTGACTAAGCCAGCCATACTCGCCCTTGCTGATGGCAGCATTTTTCGCGGCGAAGCCATTGGAGCCGACGGTCAAACCGTTGGTGAGGTGGTGTTCAACACCGCAATGACCGGCTATCAGGAAATCCTTACCGATCCTTCCTACGCCCAACAGATCGTTACCCTGACTTACCCGCACATCGGCAACACCGGCACCACGCCGGAAGACGCCGAGTCCGATCGCGTCTGGTCCGCTGGCCTGGTCATCCGTGACCTGCCACTGGTTGCGAGCAACTGGCGCAACACGATGTCACTGTCCGATTACCTGAAAGCCAACAATGTGGTGGCAATCGCCGGTATCGACACTCGCCGCCTGACACGCATCCTGCGTGAGAAAGGCGCACAAAACGGCTGCATCATGGCTGGTGACAACATCTCCGAAGAAGCCGCCATCGCCGCCGCTCAGGGCTTCCCTGGCCTCAAAGGCATGGACCTGGCAAAAGTCGTCAGCACCAAAGAGAAGTACGAATGGCGCTCGACTGTCTGGGATCTGAAAACCGATAGCCACGCAACCATCGAAGCCTCCGAGTTGCCGTACCACGTGGTGGCCTACGACTACGGCGTCAAGCTGAACATCCTGCGCATGCTGGTCGAGCGCGGTTGCCGCGTGACCGTGGTGCCTGCACAGACTCCGGCCGCCGAAGCGCTGGCACTGAAGCCGGACGGCGTGTTCCTGTCCAACGGCCCTGGTGATCCGGAGCCATGCGACTACGCGATCCAGGCAATCAAAGACGTGCTGGAAACCGAGATTCCGGTATTCGGTATCTGCCTCGGCCACCAGCTGCTGGCTTTGGCTTCCGGCGCCAAGACCCTGAAAATGGGTCATGGTCACCACGGTGCCAACCACCCGGTCCAGGATCTGGATACCGGTGTGGTAATGATCACCAGCCAGAACCACGGTTTTGCGGTAGACGAAGCGACCTTGCCAGCCAACGTCCGGGCGACCCACAAATCGCTGTTCGACGGCACCCTGCAAGGCATCGAGCGTACCGACAAGAGCGCCTTCAGCTTCCAGGGTCACCCTGAAGCCAGCCCTGGCCCGAACGACGTAGCGCCACTGTTTGATCGCTTCATCAACGAAATGGCCAAGCGACGCTAATCGCTCGCCCTGATGTAGCGAAGCCTGAGGGCGGTCCCGAAACCGGCGGCCCCCTCAAGGCTTCAGAGATTGAACAAGACGGCTTGCCGACTGACCTGCGGATTTGAGTGACAACCCATGCCAAAACGTACAGACATTAAAAGCATCCTGATTCTCGGCGCTGGCCCGATCGTGATCGGCCAGGCCTGCGAATTCGACTACTCCGGCGCCCAGGCCTGTAAAGCCCTGCGCGAGGAGGGTTACCGCGTCATCCTGGTGAACTCCAACCCGGCGACCATCATGACCGACCCGGCCATGGCCGACGCCACCTACATCGAGCCGATCAAGTGGCAGACCGTTGCCAAGATCATCGAGAAAGAGCGTCCGGACGCGCTGTTGCCGACCATGGGTGGCCAGACTGCTCTGAACTGCGCCCTGGACCTGGAGCGCGAAGGCGTTCTGGAGAAGTTCGGCGTAGAGATGATTGGCGCCAACGCTGACACCATCGACAAGGCCGAAGACCGTTCGCGCTTCGACAAGGCAATGAAATCCATCGGTCTGGACTGCCCGCGTTCGGGTATTGCCCACAGCATGGAAGAGGCCAACGCGGTTCTCGATCGTCTGGGTTTCCCGTGCATCATCCGTCCGTCCTTCACCATGGGCGGCACCGGTGGCGGTATCGCTTACAACCGTGAAGAGTTCGAAGAAATCTGCGCTCGCGGTCTGGACCTGTCGCCGACCAAAGAGCTGTTGATCGACGAATCGCTGATCGGCTGGAAAGAATATGAGATGGAGGTTGTCCGCGATAAGAAGGACAACTGCATCATCGTCTGCTCCATTGAAAACTTCGACCCGATGGGCGTGCACACCGGTGACTCGATCACTGTTGCCCCAGCACAGACCCTGACCGACAAGGAATACCAGATCCTGCGTAATGCCTCCCTGGCAGTGCTGCGTGAGATCGGCGTGGAAACCGGCGGCTCCAACGTCCAGTTCGGCATCTGCCCGAACACTGGCCGCATGGTGGTCATCGAGATGAACCCGCGGGTATCCCGTTCATCGGCCCTGGCGTCGAAAGCCACCGGTTTTCCGATCGCCAAGGTCGCGGCAAAACTGGCCGTCGGTTACACCCTCGACGAGTTGTCGAACGACATCACCGGCGGCAAGACCCCGGCGTCCTTCGAACCGTCCATCGATTACGTCGTCACCAAGCTGCCACGCTTCGCCTTCGAGAAGTTCCCGAAAGCCGACGCACGCCTGACCACTCAAATGAAGTCGGTCGGTGAAGTCATGGCCATCGGCCGGACCTTCCAGGAATCCCTGCAGAAAGCCCTGCGCGGTCTGGAAGTAGGCGTTTGCGGCCTGGACGAGAAGCTCGACCTGAGCAACCCGGAAAGCATGAGTATCCTCAAGCGTGAACTGACCGTGCCGGGTGCCGAGCGTATCTGGTACGTGGCTGACGCCTTCCGCGCCGGTCTGTCGGTCGAAGACATCTTCGGCATGAACATGATCGATCCGTGGTTCCTGGTGCAAATCGAAGATCTGATCAAGGATGAAGAGAAGGTCAAGACCCTGGGTCTGGCCAGCATCGACCGCGACACGATGTTCCGTCTCAAGCGCAAGGGCTTCTCCGACATGCGTCTGGCCAAATTGCTGGGCGTGACCGAGAAGAGCCTGCGTCGTCATCGTCACAAGCTCGAAGTGTTCCCGGTCTACAAGCGCGTTGATACCTGCGCGGCCGAGTTCGCCACCGACACCGCCTACCTCTACTCGACATACGAGGAAGAGTGCGAAGCCGCGCCGTCGGGCCGCGACAAGATCATGATCCTCGGCGGCGGTCCTAACCGTATCGGCCAGGGTATCGAGTTCGACTACTGCTGCGTACACGCGGCACTGGCCCTGCGCGATGACGGTTACGAGACCATCATGGTCAACTGCAACCCGGAAACCGTTTCCACCGACTACGACACTTCCGACCGCCTGTACTTCGAGCCAGTGACCCTGGAAGACGTACTGGAAATCGTCCGTGTCGAGAAGCCTAAAGGCGTGATCGTCCAGTACGGCGGCCAGACTCCGCTGAAGCTGGCTCGCGCCTTGGAAGAGGCCGGCGTGCCGATCATCGGCACCAGCCCTGACGCCATCGACCGTGCCGAAGACCGTGAGCGCTTCCAGCAGATGGTTGAGCGTCTGAACCTGCGTCAGCCGCCTAACGCCACCGTGCGCAGCGAAGACGAAGCGATTCGTGCCGCCGCCAAAATCGGCTACCCGCTGGTGGTTCGTCCGTCCTACGTACTGGGCGGCCGTGCGATGGAAATCGTTTACGAAGAAGAAGAACTCAAGCGCTACCTGCGTGAAGCGGTTCAAGTATCCAATGACAGCCCGGTGCTGCTGGACCACTTCCTCAACTGTGCCATCGAAATGGACGTGGATGCGGTCTGCGACGGCACTGACGTGGTGATCGGCGCGATCATGCAGCACATCGAGCAGGCCGGCGTTCACTCCGGTGACTCCGCATGCTCCCTGCCGCCGTACTCACTGCCTGCACATATCCAGGACGAGATGCGCGAACAGGTCAAGAAAATGGCCCTGGAACTGGGTGTGGTCGGCCTGATGAACGTTCAGTTGGCGCTGCAAGGCGAAGACATCTACGTCATCGAAGTCAACCCGCGCGCTTCCCGTACTGTGCCGTTCGTCTCCAAGTGCATCGGTGTTTCCCTGGCGATGATCGCGGCACGCGTCATGGCCGGTAAAACCCTGAAGGAAATCGGCTTCACCAAGGAAATCATTCCGAACTTCTACAGCGTGAAAGAGGCGGTGTTCCCGTTCGCCAAATTCCCTGGTGTGGACCCGATCCTGGGCCCGGAAATGAAGTCCACCGGTGAAGTGATGGGTGTGGGCGATACCTTCGGCGAAGCCTTTGCCAAAGCCCAGATGGGCGCCAGTGAAGTGCTGCCGACCGGCGGCACCGCGTTCATCAGCGTGCGTGACGATGACAAGCCACTGGTTGCAGGCGTGGCCCGTGATCTGATCAACTTGGGCTTCGAAGTGGTCGCCACTGCCGGTACTGCCAAGCTGATCGAAGCCGCAGGCCTGAAAGTGCGTCGTGTGAACAAGGTGACCGAGGGTCGTCCGCACGTGGTCGACATGATCAAGAATGACGAAGTCACCCTGATCATCAACACCACCGAAGGTCGCCAGTCGATCGCCGATTCCTACTCCATTCGTCGTAATGCCTTGCAGCACAAGATCTACTGCACCACTACCATTGCTGCTGGCGAAGCTATCTGTGAAGCGCTGAAGTTCGGTCCTGAGAAGACCGTGCGCCGCTTGCAGGATCTACACGCAGGATTGAAGGCATGAGCATAACCAAGTACCCAATGACCGTTCAGGGCGCGAAAGCCCTGGAAGAAGAGCACGCTCACCTGACCAAAGTCGTCCGTCCGAAGCTCAGCCAGGACATCGGTACGGCCCGCGAGTTGGGTGACTTGAAAGAAAACGCCGAATACCACGCTGCTCGCGAGCAGCAGGGTATGGTCGAGGCGCGGATCCGCGACATCGAAGGCCGCATGCAGAACGCGGTGATCATCGATGTCACGACTATTCCTCATACCGGCAAAGTGATTTTCGGCACCACCGTTGAAATCGCCAACGTCGAGACTGATGAAAGCGTCACTTACCACATCGTGGGTGAGGATGAGGCTGACTTCAAGCTCGGCAAGATTTCGGTGGGTTCGCCACTGGCCCGCGCCTTGATTGCCAAGGAAGAGGGTGACGTGGTCGCCGTGAAAACGCCGGGTGGCGTTATCGAGTATGAGATTGTCGAAGTTCGCCACATCTGAAAGAAGGCGCCCGCTACGTGCGGGCGCCATGCTTTGGCAGCTAACCCAAATGTTGTGGGTTGGCGGCGTGTGGTTGTTGCACATCGGTCTGCTGCCGGTGCTGGGGCAAATCGGCCTGGCGCCGCTGCTGATCGACGAAATTGCAGGCGCGCTGAATACGCTGATGGTGGGATTCGCCACGGCGAGTGTGATTTTTCAGGCTTTGGTGCTGGTACAGGCCGAGGGCCTTGCCAGTCTATGGCGGGATATTCGCGGGCAACTGCTGCTGATGGCGCTGTATGGGTGCGCGATGTATTTCGCAGTGCGCTTCGGTTGGCCTCAGGCGCTGCATTGGCAGTTGTTCAGCTATCTTGTCCTGGGCTTTTCCGGGCTGGTGCTAGTGATGCAGCCGGTGCCTGGGTGGAGTGTCAGGGTGCGCGCAGCACACCCTTGACCCTTGCCATCACTTGAAGCGATGGACGTTCGACAGCTGCTTGTTGACGCTGAAGTTCTTGCGGTAAATCAGTGCCATCTTGCCGATGACCTGAACCAGATCCGCTTTGCCGACCTTGCACAGTTCTGCAATGCTCGCCAGGCGCGATTCGCGATCAAGGATGTTGAGCTTGATTTTGATCAGCTCGTGATCCGCCAGAGCGCGTTCAAGTTCGGCTAACACACCTTCAGTCAAGCCGTTGTCAGCCACAATCAAAACTGGTTTCAGATGGTGGCCAATGGATTTGTACTGTTTCTTCTGCTCTTGAGTGAGCGGCATAATCTGACCCTTTAGTCTGGATTCTGTAAAATGGCGGCCATTTTACCCGAGGGTTCGTGGATCCGCCCAATTAATCACGACCCTTATCATCGAGGTGCCCAATGGCGCGTTCCAAGACAAGCCTTGGTTGGCTGAAAAGACATGTCAATGATCCATATGTGAAGCAGGCGCAGAAGGATGGTTACCGCTCGCGTGCGAGTTACAAGCTTCTGGAGGTCCAGGAGAAATACAAGCTGATCCGTCCGGGCATGAGCGTTGTCGACCTGGGTGCAGCGCCCGGCGGCTGGTCGCAGGTCACTAGTCGGCTGATCGGTGGTCAGGGGCGTCTGATCGCCTCGGACATCCTGGAAATGGACAGCATTCCGGACGTGACTTTCATCCAGGGTGACTTCACCCAGGACGAAGTGCTCGCTCAGATCCTTGAAGCCGTGGGTAATTCGCAGGTGGACCTTGTGATTTCCGATATGGCCCCCAATATGAGTGGTACGCCTGAGGTGGACATGCCAAAAGCCATGTTTCTATGTGAGCTGGCTCTTGATCTGGCGGCTCGGATACTCAAGCCGGGTGGTAATTTCGTGATCAAGGTGTTTCAGGGCGAAGGGTTTGATGCTTACGTGAAGGACGCTCGTCAGAAATTCGACAAGGTCCAGATGATCAAGCCGGACTCTTCCCGTGGCAGTTCCCGCGAGCAATACATGCTAGCTTGGGGCTACCGCGTCCGTAGTGAGTAAATCGAGGTTTTTTTGCGGGTCGATAGGATTTTCGTATTTCGCCCCGTGAGCATTAGCGAATATTGTGTAGAAAGTGTTTCACAAAGGGTTACAGACGGCGCCTGCCAGAGCCGTAGGTAATGTAGTAAGTTAGGCCGGTGAATATCATGCGAAGCGCGCGCCATTAGCGGAGCTTGCTTCAGAGGGTAGTTAATTGAACGATATGGCAAAGAATCTGATCCTGTGGTTGATCATCGCGGCTGTCCTGGTGACGGTGATGAACAACTTCTCCAGCCCTAACGAGCCGCAGACCCTCAACTATTCCGACTTCATCCAGCAGGTCAAGGATGGCAAGGTCGAGCGCGTAGCGGTTGATGGCTACGTGATTACCGGCAAGCGCAACGATGGCGACAGCTTCAAGACCATTCGTCCTGCGATCCAGGATAACGGTCTGATCGGCGACCTCGTGGATAACCACGTTGTGGTCGAAGGCAAGCAGCCTGAACAGCAAAGCATCTGGACTCAACTCCTGGTCGCAAGCTTCCCGATCCTGGTGATCATCGCCGTCTTCATGTTCTTCATGCGGCAGATGCAGGGCGGTGCCGGTGGCAAGGGTGGGCCGATGAGCTTCGGCAAGAGCAAGGCGCGCCTGCTCTCCGAAGATCAGGTGAAAACCACCCTGGCTGACGTTGCAGGTTGTGACGAAGCCAAGGAAGAAGTCGGCGAACTGGTCGAATTCCTGCGTGATCCAGGCAAGTTCCAGCGCCTGGGCGGCCGCATTCCTCGCGGTGTGCTGATGGTGGGTCCTCCGGGGACCGGTAAAACCTTGCTGGCCAAGGCAATTGCCGGCGAAGCCAAAGTGCCGTTCTTTACTATTTCCGGTTCCGATTTCGTCGAAATGTTCGTCGGTGTCGGTGCCAGCCGTGTTCGTGACATGTTCGAGCAGGCGAAGAAACACGCGCCATGCATCATCTTCATCGATGAAATCGACGCCGTCGGTCGCCACCGTGGTGCTGGCATGGGTGGCGGTCACGATGAGCGCGAGCAGACCCTCAACCAGTTGCTGGTTGAGATGGACGGCTTCGAAATGAATGACGGCATCATCGTCATCGCCGCGACCAACCGTCCGGACGTACTGGACCCTGCTTTGCTGCGTCCGGGCCGCTTCGACCGTCAGGTCGTGGTTGGTCTGCCGGACATCCGTGGTCGCGAGCAGATTCTCAAAGTCCACATGCGCAAAGTGCCGATGGGTGACGACGTCGCTCCGGCTGTAATCGCTCGTGGTACTCCTGGTTTCTCCGGTGCTGACTTGGCTAACCTGGTAAACGAAGCTTCGTTGTTCGCTGCCCGTGCCGGCAAGCGCATCGTCGAGATGAAAGAGTTCGAGCTGGCCAAAGACAAGATCATGATGGGCGCCGAGCGCAAATCCATGGTCATGTCCGAGAAAGAGAAGCAGAACACTGCTTATCACGAAGCAGGCCACGCTATCGTCGGCCGCGTCGTGCCTGAGCATGACCCGGTCTACAAGGTGTCGATCATCCCGCGCGGTCGCGCGCTCGGCGTGACCATGTTCCTGCCGGAAGAAGATCGCTACAGCCTGTCCAAGCGTGCGCTGATCAGCCAGATTTGCTCGCTGTACGGCGGTCGTATCGCTGAAGAGATGACCTTGGGCTTCGATGGTGTCACCACCGGCGCGTCCAACGACATCATGCGTGCCAGCCAGATTGCACGGAACATGGTGACCAAGTGGGGCTTGTCGGAAAAACTCGGCCCGTTGATGTATGCCGAAGAAGAGGGCGAAGTGTTCCTCGGTCGCGGCGGCGGTGGTCAGCATGCCAGCTTCTCCGGTGAGACGGCCAAGCTGATCGACTCCGAAGTGCGCAGCATCATCGATCAGTGCTATGGCACGGCAAAGCAGATCCTTACGGATAACCGTGACAAGCTTGACGCCATGGCGGATGCCTTGATGAAGTACGAGACGATCGATGCCGATCAGATCGATGACATCATGGCGGGTCGTACACCGCGCGAACCTCGCGACTGGTCTGGCGGTAACGATGCTTCCGGCACGCCTCCGGCGGTGCAGGATGGGCGTCCGGAAACACCAATCGGTGGCCCGGCTGCTGACGTATAAGGTTTGAAATGACTTCTGTTCAGTCCTCGACCCGGTTGCCTTGCGGCAGCCGGGTTCTTGATTTGGCCCAGACGCATGTCATGGGTATTCTCAATGTCACCCCCGATTCCTTTTCCGATGGCGGCCGATACAGTCAGCTGGATGCGGCCTTGCGCCACGCCGAAGCGATGGTTGTGGCTGGCGCGACGCTGATCGACGTCGGTGGCGAATCGACCAGGCCCGGTGCCAGGACGGTTTCACCACTTGAAGAGCTGGAGCGCGTAGCGCCCATCGTCGAGCGTATTCATCGTGAACTCGATGTGATTATTTCGGTCGATACCTCCACGCCGGCGGTCATGCGTGAAACCGCAAGGCTGGGGGCGGGATTGATCAATGACGTGCGCTCGTTGCGTCGAGACGGTGCCCTGGATGCAGCAGCAGCAACCGGCTTACCGGTGTGCCTGATGCATATGCTCGGCGAGCCGGGCGACATGCAGGACAATCCGCAGTACCGGGATGTTACGAAAGAGGTCGGTGAGTTTCTCGCTGAACGCATGGTCCAGTGTGCATCGGTGGGTATTCCTCCTGAGCGGATCATCCTCGATCCGGGCTTCGGCTTTGCGAAAACTTTGCAGCACAACCTGAGCTTGTTTAAGCATATGGAGGCCTTGCATGCCTTGGGGCGGCCCCTGTTGGTCGGGGTTTCACGAAAGAGCATGATCGGGCAGGCCTTGAATCGGCCGGTGGGAGAGCGCCTGCATGGCGGCCTGGCGCTCGCGGCGCTAGCTTTGGTCAAGGGCGCGCGTATATTGCGCGTCCATGATGTGGCCGAAACAGTCGATGTGGTGCGGATGATCGCTGCCGTAGAATCAGCCGAATAAGAATGATGGAGTACTTATGAGTAAGAAATATTTTGGCACCGACGGCATTCGTGGTCGGGTCGGTGAATACCCGATTACTCCTGATTTCATGCTCAAGCTTGGCTGGGCTGCAGGCATGGCATTTCGCAGCATGGGTGCCTGCAAGGTGCTCGTGGGCAAGGACACCCGGATATCCGGTTACATGTTCGAGTCGGCACTTGAGGCCGGGCTGACCTCGGCAGGTGCTGATGTGATGCTGTTGGGGCCGATGCCGACGCCAGCTATCGCCTATCTGACGCGAACCTTTCATGCCGAAGCTGGCATCGTGATCAGCGCTTCGCACAACCCTCATGACGACAACGGCATCAAGTTTTTCTCTGGAAAGGGTACCAAGCTCCCGGATGAAGTCGAACTGATGATCGAAGAGCTGCTCGACACCCCGATGACTGTGGTTGATTCGAGCAAGATCGGCAAGGTGTCGCGAATCAACGATGCTTCGGGCCGTTATATCGAATTCTGCAAGAGCAGCGTCCCGACCGGCACCAGTTTTGCCGGCCTGAAGATCGTGCTCGATTGTGCTCACGGCGCGACCTATAAGGTGGCGCCTAGTGTGTTCCGTGAGCTGGGGGCCGATGTTGTTGTGCTTTCTGCGAATCCTAATGGCCTGAACATCAATGAAAATTGCGGTTCAACCCATATGGAGCCGTTGCAAGCTGCCGTATTGGCCGAGCACGCCGATTTGGGTATCGCCTTTGACGGTGATGGTGACCGGGTCCAGATGGTTGATCACACTGGTGCTGTCGTCGACGGCGACGAGTTGCTGTTCATCATTGCTCGCGATCTGCATGAACGCGGCAAGTTGCAAGGCGGTGTGGTCGGTACGCTGATGAGTAATCTGGGGCTGGAGTTGGCCCTGGCGGATCTGGCGATTCCTTTTGTGCGCGCCAACGTTGGCGACCGTTACGTCATTTCCGAGTTGCTGGAGCGCGATTGGCAGGTGGGGGGGGAAAACTCGGGGCACATTGTCTGCTTCAGTCATACCACCACCGGTGATGCGATCATTGCCGCGTTGCAGGTGCTGATGGCGTTGAAGAGGCGCGTAGAAGGCCTGGCTCAGTCCCGCCAGGCGCTGCGCAAGTGCCCTCAGGTGCTGATCAATGTGCGGTTTGGCGGCGGTGCGAGCCCGCTCGAACATCCGACAGTCAAGGAGGCCAGTGATCGTGTCACTCAAGCGATGGCGGGTCGTGGGCGCGTGCTGCTGCGCAAGTCCGGGACAGAGCCGCTGGTGCGCGTGATGGTCGAAGGTGAGGACGAAATTCAGGTTCGCGGTTACGCCGAAGAGCTGGCAAAACTGGTAACTGAAGTTTCTGCCTGATTTCGGCTTGCCAGCCATGATTGTGTTGGGTAACATCTGCGCCCACTTTGACCGACGAGGTACAGCATGCGTCGCCCTATGGTAGCTGGTAACTGGAAGATGCACGGTACCCGCGCCAGCGTCGCTGAGCTGATCAACGGCCTTCGTCATCTGGCCTTGCCGAGCGGTGTTGATGTCGCGGTGTTCCCGCCTAGCTTGTATATCAGTCAAGTGATTGATGGCTTGCAAGGTAAGTCGATCTCGGTCGGCGCGCAGAACTCTGCGATTGAATCCGGGCAGGGTGCGTTGACAGGTGAGATTTCGCCGAGTCAGTTAGTGGATGCAGGTTGTTCCCTGGTGCTTGTCGGGCACTCCGAGCGCCGCCAGATAATGGGCGAGCTTGACGGAACGCTGAATCGCAAATTCGCGGCAGCGCAGGCATGTGGCTTGATTCCGGTGTTGTGTGTAGGGGAAACCCTCGAGCAGCGCGAAGCCGGGAAAACTCTTGAGGTTGTCGGGCGTCAGCTGGGTAGCATCATCGAGGAGCTGGGTGTCGGTGCTTTTGCAAAGGCAGTAATCGCTTACGAGCCGGTCTGGGCTATTGGTACCGGGCTGACTGCTTCGCCGCAACAAGCGCAGGATGTGCACGCAGCCATTCGCGCGCAGTTGGCGGCAGAGAATTCTGAAGTCGCACAAGGTGTGCGGCTTCTATACGGCGGCAGCGTGAAGGCGGCCAATGCGGTCGAACTGTTCGGCATGCCGGATATCGATGGGGGGCTCATTGGTGGAGCTTCCCTGAATGCAGATGAGTTCGGTGCGATTTGTCGCGCCGCGGGAAACTGAAAAAATGCTGGAAACAGTCGTAGTCGTTTTTCATCTGCTGGGTGCATTGGGCGTAGTTGCTCTGGTATTGCTGCAGCAGGGTAAGGGTGCGGACGCTGGCGCATCTTTCGGAGCAGGTGCTTCAAATACTGTGTTCGGAAGCCAAGGTTCCTCTACCTTTCTTAGTAAGTTTACTGCTATACTTGCCGCCGGTTTCTTCATAACCAGCTTGGGGTTAGGTTACTTTGCTAAAGAGAAGGCTCATCAGCTGACTCAAGTAGGCTTGCCAAATCCAGCAGTGTTGGAAGTTCCAAAGCAACAACCGGCTTCTGATGATGTTCCGGTGCTTCAAGAGCAAAAGTCGGCTACT
Organism: Pseudomonas sp. P9_31; assembly: GCF_034008235.1. Lineage (NCBI taxonomy): Bacteria > Pseudomonadati > Pseudomonadota > Gammaproteobacteria > Pseudomonadales > Pseudomonadaceae > Pseudomonas > Pseudomonas sp. P9_31. Next base: position 5,388,239 of record NZ_CP125375.1, on the reverse strand, counting down.
CCAGCGACTGACGTGCCTCCAGCTCAAGAGCAGAAGTAAGAAGGGTTTCAAACGTAGTATTGCCGAGGTGGTGGAATTGGTAGACACGCAACCTTGAGGTGGTTGTGCCCATAGGGTGTAGGGGTTCGAGTCCCCTTCTCGGTACCAATTGTCAAGAGAGCCCGCTGTTGCGGGCTTTCTTGTAGGTGGAAGGTTACATTGACCCTGTCAGGGATCGGTCGTATACTTCCGCCCCAGCTTTGTCGCGGGGTGGAGCAGTCTGGTAGCTCGTCGGGCTCATAACCCGAAGGTCGTCGGTTCAAATCCGGCCCCCGCAACCAGTTTAAGGAGCCCCTTTTAAGGGGCTTTTTGTTAGCTGGACACTTTCAACGCCGCTGTTCGACGGCGTTTTCAAGGATGGGCGTTTCGCCCATTTTTTTATTTTGCACAGCATGCACATACATGCACGAGGGGGTTCAGGTGTCGAGCAAGCTAGAAGAGTTGCAGGCCTTGCTGGCCCCGGTGGTCGTGGCCCTAGGCTATGAATGCTGGGGTATTGAGTTTTCGGCTCAAGGTCGCCACTCAATGTTGCGCGTTTATATCGATAAAGAAGGCGGCGTACTGGTGGACGATTGTGCCATCGTCAGTCGCCAGATCAGCGGTGTGCTGGATGTTGAAGATCCTATCGCCGTTGAATACACCCTTGAAGTTTCCTCGCCTGGCATGGAACGCCCACTGTTCACTCTTGAGCAGTTTGCAAAATTTGCCGGTGAACAAGTGAAGATCAAGCTGCGCTCGCCTTTTGAAGGCCGGCGCAACTTTCAGGGCCTTCTGCGCGGTGTAGAAGAGCAGGACGTCGTGGTGCAGGTTGAAGACCATGAGTTCCTGTTGCCGATCGATATGATCGACAAGGCCAACATTATTCCCAGTTTTGACTGAGACGCGGATCCCGCGGATCCAATGGCTTGCGAAAGGCGAGGCGTACGATGAGCAAAGAAGTACTGCTGGTTGTTGAGTCGGTATCCAATGAAAAGGGCGTACCGGCAAACGTAATTTTTGAAGCGCTGGAGCTGGCTCTGGCCACTGCTACCAAAAAGCGTTTCGAGGACGAAGTCGATCTGCGTGTGGAAATCAATCGCCACACCGGTGCTTATGAGACATTCCGTCGCTGGACGGTCGTCGAAGAAGCCGATCTGGACGATCCGGCTATTGAAACCTGGCCGAGCAAGGTTGCAGAAACGCATCCCGGCGCCAAGGTCGGTGACGTTGTCGAAGAAAAGATCGAGTCCATCGAGTTCGGCCGCATTGCTGCACAGACTGCCAAGCAAGTCATTGTGCAGAAAGTTCGCGAAGCCGAGCGTGCTCAAGTTGTTGACGCCTATCGCGAGCGCTTGGGGGAAATCATCTCCGGCACCGTGAAGAAAGTTACCCGCGACAACGTGATCGTCGACCTGGGCAACAACGCTGAAGCGTTGCTGGCCCGTGAAGACATCATCTCCCGTGAAACCTTCCGGGTTGGCGTGCGTCTGCGTGCGCTGCTCAAGGAAATCCGCACCGAGAACCGCGGCCCGCAACTGATCCTGTCGCGTACCGCGCCGGAAATGCTGATCGAGTTGTTCCGAATCGAAGTGCCGGAAATCGCTGAAGGCCTGATCGAAGTAATGGCTGCATCCCGTGACCCGGGTTCGCGCGCCAAGATTGCGGTCCGCTCCAAGGACAAACGCATCGACCCGCAAGGCGCTTGCATCGGTATGCGCGGTTCGCGCGTCCAGGCAGTGTCCGGCGAGTTGGGTGGTGAGCGTGTGGATATTGTCCTGTGGGACGATAACCCGGCTCAGTTCGTGATCAATGCAATGTCGCCGGCTGAAGTGGCGGCAATTATCGTTGACGAAGATGCCCATGCAATGGACATCGCCGTTGGCGCAGACAATCTGGCTCAGGCCATCGGTCGCGGTGGTCAGAACGTGCGTCTGGCCAGCCAGTTGACTGGCTGGACCCTGAACGTGATGACCGAATCGGACATCCAGGCTAAGCAGCAAGCAGAAACCGGCGACATCCTGCGCAACTTCATCGACGAGCTGGAAGTCGACGAAGACCTGGCGCAGGTGCTGGTAGATGAAGGCTTCACCAGCCTGGAAGAGATTGCCTACGTACCGTTGGAAGAAATGCTCAACATCGACGGCTTTGACGAAGAAACCGTCAACGAGCTTCGCGCTCGCGCCAAGGATCGTTTGTTGACCAAAGCCATCGCTACTGAGGAAAAGCTGGCAGACGCCCATCCGGCCGAAGACCTGCTCTCGCTTGAGGGCATGGACAAGGATTTGGCGATGGAACTGGCGGTGCGCGGCGTAATTACCCGCGAAGACCTGGCCGAGCAGTCTATTGACGACCTGCTCGACATCGACGGCATTGACGATGATCGTGCCGGCAAGTTGATCATGGCCGCCCGAGCCCACTGGTTCGAGTAATTAGGCGCGGCCTGAGGAGAGAAGTGCATGACGCAAGTCACGGTGAAACAACTGGCCGATGAGGTCAAAACACCGGTAGAGCGCCTGTTGCAGCAGATGCGTGAGGCAGGTCTGCCGCACACCGCCGCCGAAGAACATGTGACTGACAGTGAGAAGCAATCTTTGCTGACTCACTTGAAAAGCAGCCACAAGGCGAAAGTGGAAGAACCACGCAAGATCACGCTGCAGCGTAAAACCACTAGCACCCTGCGTGTTGCTGGCAGCAAAAGCATCAGCGTTGAAGTCCGTAAAAAGAAAGTTTTCGTACAGCGCAGCCCGGAAGAAATCGAAGCCGAGCGCAAACGCGAACTGGAAGAACGTCGCGCAGTAGAAAATGCTGCACGTCAGAAGGCTGAAGAAGAAGCCAAGCGTCGCGCCGAAGAAGAAGCGCGTCGCCAGCCTGCTGCTGCGCAAACCGCGACTACCGAAGCTGTCGCAGCGCCTGTTGCGGTTGCCGCACCCGTGCGTGAAAGCGCGCCGGTCGTGGCCGCTGCACCTGCAGCCGACACTCGCAAACGCGACGAACAGCGTCGTCCGGACAAACCACGTGCAGACGATAACAATCGTCGTGGCAGTGGCGATGGCGAGCGCAAAAACGCTCCTCATCGTGCTTCGGTCAAGGAAAAAGCGCCTGCTCCACGTGTTGCGCCACGTACTACCGACGAAGAAAGCGATGGCTTCCGTCGTGGTGGTCGCGGCAAGGCCAAGCTGAAGAAACGCAACGCCCACGGTTTCCAGAGCCCAACCGGCCCTGTTGTGCGCGAAGTGAAGATCGGCGAGACCATCACTGTTGGCGATCTCGCCCAGCAGATGTCGGTCAAGGCTGCTGAAATCATCAAGTTCATGTTCAAACTGGGTACCCCAGCGACCATCAACCAGGTACTGGATCAGGAAACTGCTCAGCTGGTTGCCGAAGAGCTGGGCCACAAAGTGACCCTGGTCAGCGACACCGCCCTGGAAGATTCCCTGGCCGAGTCCCTGAAATTTGAAGGTGAAGCGTTCTCCCGTGCACCGGTTGTGACCGTAATGGGCCACGTTGACCACGGTAAGACCTCGCTGCTCGACTACATCCGTCGTGCCAAGGTAGCGGCTGGCGAAGCCGGCGGTATCACCCAGCACATCGGTGCGTACCACGTTGAAACCGAACGCGGCATGGTCACCTTCCTCGACACCCCTGGTCACGCCGCGTTTACCGCCATGCGTGCCCGTGGTGCCAAGGCGACCGACATCGTGATCCTGGTGGTTGCAGCGGACGACGGCGTCATGCCGCAGACCGTTGAAGCCGTTCAGCACGCCAAGGCTGCCGGTGTTCCGCTGGTTGTTGCAGTGAACAAAATCGACAAGCCGGGCGCCGATCTCGATCGCATCCGTAGCGAATTGTCGGTTCACGGCGTGACCTCGGAAGAGTGGGGCGGCGACACCCCGTTCGTATCGGTTTCGGCGAAAGTCGGTACTGGTGTGGACGAGTTGCTCGAAGCTGTTCTGCTGCAAGCTGAAGTTCTCGAACTGAAAGCGACCCCTTCGGCTCCTGGCCGTGGCGTTGTGGTTGAATCCCGTCTCGACAAAGGTCGTGGTCCGGTTGCAACCGTTCTGGTTCAGGACGGTACTCTGCGCCAAGGCGACATGGTGCTGGTCGGTTCGAACTATGGCCGCGTTCGCGCCATGCTCGACGAGAACGGCAAGCCAATCAAGGAAGCCGGTCCTTCCATCCCTGTCGAGATCCTCGGCCTGGACGGTACCCCGGACGCTGGCGACGAGATGAGCGTGGTTGCCGACGAGAAGAAAGCCCGTGAAGTGGCTCTGTTCCGTCAAGGCAAGTTCCGCGAAGTCAAACTGGCCCGTGCTCACGCTGGCAAGCTTGAAAACATCTTCGAGAACATGGGGCAGGAAGAGAAGAAGACGCTCAACATCGTCCTCAAATCCGACGTCCGTGGTTCGCTGGAAGCGTTGAACGGTGCCTTGAACGGCCTGGGTAACGACGAAGTGCAAGTGCGTGTGGTCGGTGGCGGTGTTGGTGGTATCACCGAGTCCGACGCCAACCTGGCACTGGCCTCCAATGCTGTACTGTTCGGCTTCAACGTGCGTGCCGATGCCGGCGCTCGCAAGATCGTCGAGCAGGAAGGTCTGGATATGCGTTACTACAACGTGATCTACGACATCATCGAAGACGTCAAGAAAGCCCTCACCGGTATGCTGGGCAGCGATGTTCGCGAGAACATCCTGGGTACCGCTGAAGTGCGTGACGTGTTCCGTTCGCCGAAGTTTGGCGCGATCGCCGGTTGCATGGTTATCGAAGGTGTTGTTCACCGTAACCGTCCAATCCGTGTACTGCGTGAAGACATCGTTATCTTCGAAGGCGAGCTGGAATCCCTGCGCCGCTTCAAGGATGACGCTTCCGAAGTACGTGCCGGCATGGAATGCGGTATCGGCGTGAAGAGCTACAACGACGTTAAGGTCGGTGACAAGATCGAAGTCTTCGAGAAGGTTCAGGTTGCTCGCAGCCTCTAACTCGCGCACTTCAAGAGCCGTGATGGCCAGCCGCATGCAACTGCGCGGCGCATCAGTCGGACTCTAAACGCAACGCCCGGTCTGGCTTCTGTCAGGCCGGGCGTTTGCCGCTTTCAGACCACACGGGTTTCACCGTGGGGCAGTAACAGGTAACAAGACATGGCAAAAGAATATAGCCGTACCCAACGTATCGGCGATCAGATGCAGCGTGAGCTGGCACAGCTGATCCGTCGTGAAGTCAAAGACCCGCGCGTCGGTCTGGTCACCATTACCGCTGTTGAAGTCAGCCGTGACGTCGGTCACGCCAAGATTTTCATCACTGTGATGGGGCAGGACAACGCTGAAGACATCGCGCAAAGCATTAAAGTGCTCAACTCCGCCGCCGGTTTCCTGCGCATGCAGTTGGCCCGCGAAATGAAGTTGCGCAGCGTTCCACAGTTGCACTTCCACTACGACGAAAGCGTCGTGCGTGGCGCGCACCTGTCGGCCCTGATCGAACGTGCGGTGGCTGAAGACAATCAGCACCCGGTAGCGGCTGAACCCGAAGACGCCAAGGAGTAATCGGTGGCTCAGGTCAAACGTATCCGTCGTAACGTCAGCGGCATCATCCTGCTCGACAAGCCGCTGGGGTTCACCTCCAACGCGGCGTTGCAGAAGGTCCGCTGGTTGCTGAACGCCGAGAAAGCCGGGCACACCGGCAGTCTCGATCCGCTGGCCACTGGCGTGCTGCCGTTGTGCTTCGGCGAGGCCACCAAGTTCTCGCAATACCTGCTCGATTCCGACAAGGGTTATGAAACCCTGGCGCAACTGGGCAAGACCACCACCACGGCGGATGCCGAAGGTGAAGTTTTGCTGGAGCGCCCGGTGACCGTTGGTCGCGCCGACATCGAAGCTGTGCTGCCGAAATTTCGTGGGCAAATCAGTCAGATACCGCCGATGTACTCGGCGCTCAAGCGCGACGGTCAGCCGCTGTACAAGCTGGCTCGTGCAGGTGAGGTAGTGGAGCGCGAACCGCGTTCTGTTACTATTGCGCGCTTGGAATTACTGGCCTTTGAGGGTGATACTGCGCGGCTTGCGGTAGATTGCAGCAAAGGCACCTATATCCGCACCCTGGTGGAGGATATCGGTGAGCAACTCGGTTGTGGTGCTTACGTGGCTGAATTGCGACGTACCCAGGCCGGGCCTTTCACGCTTGCACAGACCGTCACTCTGGAAGAGCTGGAAGCGGTACATGCCGAAGGCGGTAACGAAGCGGTCGACCGTTTCCTGATGCCATCGGACAGCGGCCTGCTGGATTGGCCGCTGTTGCAGTTCTCGGAACACAGCGCGTTCTACTGGCTCAACGGCCAACCGGTACGCGCCCCGGATGCACCGAAGTTCGGCATGGTACGGGTACAGGATCACAATGGTCGCTTCATCGGTATCGGTGAAGTGAGCGAAGACGGGCGCATCGCGCCGCGTCGACTGATTCGGTCAGAATGACCGGACGAGGGTGGCTGTTAACAGGCACGGTCACTACTCATTTTTAGATACAGGGATTTGTCCCTGGCCTGTTGAAACCGTCCCTTGGATGGTTTCCTGATAAAAGGATTGCCTCATGGCTCTCGACGTTCAAGAAAAAGCTCAAATCGTAGCTGACTACCAGCAAGCTGTTGGTGACACTGGTTCGCCAGAGGTGCAAGTTGCACTGCTGACCGCCAACATCAACAAACTGCAAGGTCACTTCAAGGCCAACGGTAAAGATCACCACTCCCGTCGTGGTCTGATCCGCATGGTAAACCAGCGTCGTAAGCTGCTGGACTACCTGAAAGGCAAGGACGTGAGCCGTTACAGCGCTCTGATCGCTCGCCTGGGTCTGCGTCGCTAATAAGCGATTGCGCTAGAGGTTGGTTGTCTGTCGTGCGTCAGCGGGTTTCCGCTGGCGCATGACAGGCTCCCAGCCTCAAGTTTTATCTGGATACCTGCTTTACCTGGACAATGAAAGTCGGGCCGATTCCCGGCATTGCCCAAGAATTTCGCAAGAAGACAAGTTCCCCAAGAGCCACAAAGAAGGTAGGACACCGTGAACCCGGTAATCAAAAAATTCCAGTTCGGTCAGTCGACCGTTACCCTCGAGACTGGCCGTATCGCCCGTCAAGCCTCCGGCGCAGTATTGGTCACCGTTGACGACGACGTCAGCGTATTGGTGACCGTCGTCGGTGCCAAGCAAGCCGATCCAGGCAAGGGCTTCTTCCCTCTGTCCGTTCACTACCAGGAAAAGACTTACGCTGCCGGTAAGATCCCTGGCGGTTTCTTCAAGCGCGAAGGCCGTCCTTCCGAGAAAGAAACCCTGACTTCCCGACTGATCGACCGTCCGATCCGTCCGCTGTTCCCAGAAGGTTTCATGAACGAAGTGCAGGTTGTCTGCACCGTCGTTTCCACCAGCAAGAAGACCGATCCGGACATCGCTGCGATGATCGGTACCTCGGCTGCCCTGGCCATCTCCGGCATTCCTTTCGATGGCCCGATCGGCGCTGCCCGCGTTGCGTTCCACGAAAGCACCGGCTACCTGCTGAACCCGACTTACGAACAACTGAAAGCGTCGAGCCTGGACATGGTCGTTGCCGGTACTTCGGAAGCGGTATTGATGGTTGAATCGGAAGCTAAAGAGCTGACCGAAGACCAGATGCTGGGCGCGGTACTGTTTGCTCACGACGAGTTCCAGGTGGTGATCAACGCCGTTAAAGAACTGGCCGCCGAAGCTGCCAAGCCAACCTGGACCTGGGCTCCTCAGGCTGAAGCTACCGAACTGCTGGGCGCTATCCGCGCTGAGTTCGGCGAGGCGATCTCCCAGGCTTACACCATCACCGTCAAGGCCGACCGTTACGCACGTCTGGGCGAGCTGAAAGACCAGGTGGTTGCCAAGCTGTCCGGTGAAGAAGGTCAGCCTTCTTCCAGCGAAGTCAAAGCGGCTTTCGGTGAAATCGAATACCGCACCGTTCGCGAAAACATCGTTAACGGCAAGCCACGTATCGACGGTCGCGACACCCGCACCGTACGTCCACTGAACATCGAAGTCGGTGTTCTGCCGAAGACCCACGGTTCGGCGCTGTTCACCCGTGGCGAAACCCAGGCTCTGGTCGTCGCGACGCTGGGCACCGCCCGTGACGCACAACTGCTGGACACCCTGGAAGGCGAGAAAAAAGACCCGTTCATGCTGCACTACAACTTCCCTCCGTTCTCGGTGGGCGAGTGTGGTCGCATGGGTGGCGCTGGTCGTCGTGAAATCGGTCACGGCCGTCTGGCCCGTCGTTCGGTTCAGGCCATGCTGCCTGCTGCCGACGTGTTCCCGTACACCATCCGTGTAGTGTCGGAAATCACCGAGTCCAACGGTTCGAGCTCCATGGCTTCGGTCTGCGGCGCTTCGCTGGCTCTGATGGACGCCGGTGTGCCGATGAAGGCTCCGGTTGCCGGTATCGCCATGGGTCTGGTTAAAGAAGGCGAGAAATTCGCTGTTCTGACCGACATCCTGGGCGACGAAGATCACCTCGGCGACATGGACTTCAAAGTAGCGGGTACCGCCAAAGGTGTGACCGCGCTGCAGATGGACATCAAGATCAAGGGCATCACCGAAGAAATCATGGAAATCGCTCTGGGCCAAGCCCTGGAAGCGCGCCTGAATATCCTCGGTCAGATGAACCAGATCATTGGCCAGTCGCGTACCGAGCTGTCGGAAAACGCTCCGACCATGATCGCGATGAAAATCGACACCGACAAAATCCGTGATGTCATCGGTAAAGGCGGCGCGACCATTCGTGCGATCTGTGAAGAGACCAAGGCTTCGATCGACATCGAAGACGACGGCTCGATCAAGATCTTCGGCGAAACCAAGGAAGCGGCTGAAGCGGCACGTCAGCGCGTTCTGGGCATCACCGCTGAAGCTGAAATCGGCAAGATCTATGTCGGTAAGGTTGAGCGCATCGTCGACTTCGGCGCATTCGTCAACATCCTGCCGGGCAAGGACGGTCTGGTTCACATCTCCATGCTGAGCGATGCTCGCGTAGAGAAAGTGACCGACATTCTGAAAGAAGGCCAGGAAGTGGAAGTTCTGGTACTGGACGTGGACAACCGCGGCCGTATCAAGCTGTCCATCAAAGACGTAGCAGCAGCCAAGGCTTCGGGCGTTTAATCACCCCCTTAGCCTGACCGCTTCAACGTTATAAAAATGCCCCGCCGTGAAACGGCGGGGCATTTTTTTATGTGCAGGAAGATCAAAAGATCGCAGCCTTCGGCAGCTCCTACACAAGCCCAATGTAGGAGCTGCCGAAGGCTGCGATCTTTTGATTTTGCGGTGCGCCAAGTTGCCGGACCCCGAAGCCAGTGCTAGGTTTAGCCCACAGCCCGTGTAGCTCAGCCGGTAGAGCAGCGCACTCGTAACGCGAAGGTCGCAGGTTCGATTCCTGTCTCGGGCACCACTTTCCTCGCTTATTTCACCTTTCTGCTCAGATCCTCGACGGTGCGCTTGAGCTGATCCATCGCGCGATCCTGATCGCTGATCTCCCGTTTGAGGCTGGAAATTTCGCTGTTGTTCGAGCTTGAGCTGGAACCGCTGTTGCGCTTTAGCTCTTCCACTTGCTTGCTGAGGCTATTCAGGTCGCGTTCCTGTTCATTGACCGTGCGCTTGAGATCGTCAATCTCCTTGCTGCTGGAGTTGGAGCTGGAACCGCTGTTGCGTTTGAGTTCTTCGATCTGACGGGCCTGCTCGCTGATGGTGCGCTTCTGGCTTTCCAGTTCGCTGGCATTGGCCTTCACGGTTTTTTGCAGGTTTTCCAGATCATCGATACTGACGCTGGTTCTGACGAGTGTGTCCTTGCCGAATGAATTGTGGAGGGCGCAGATTTTGTCGGAGTACAGCGAAGGGTCAGAGGTGACTTCGACAGCCGCTTGAGCAGCGCTGGCCAATGTCAGACTGCCGAGCAGCAGGGTAGCGGTGGCAAGCCGGGTAGACGAAAGCTTCGAAAAACTGCGCATCACTGGGGTCCTTGTGAAGTGCCGACATGGCACATCGCTATGACTTGGGATTTGGATTTATGTTCCCGAGGTCTTCAGACCCTCTCGCACGCAGCTTTTTGTGGGATAGATGTAAAGACCCGTGTAAATCATCGGCAAAACGTCCTATATTCGTTGCCTGCATGAGCATCGCCCAGCAGTTTTCAGATGATCCCGAATGGTTCTGAAGGCCAGACAAACCGGGCTTCAAACGGTTTCTTTGCGTCAGAGAGATCCTTGATGATCCAGATCCATCTTCCATTCCCCAGATCAGCGAGAACGCCATGACCGTTAAAGAATTGACCCAAGAAGCCAGACACGAAGAAGCCCTCAAGAAGTACGCACTGGACGCGCATGAATTGATGGAAGAGATCAAGGACTTGCCCGCCGACGATCAGAAAGACCAGATCCAGTGGGCATTCGAGGATGAGGCTGAATCCCAGGGCTTGCAGCCGTGGGAACTGACGCTCAAGTACACCTCAACCCCGGAAGAGTACGAGGCCGCGCGCCTGGCGCTGCACAAGGAAGCGGCCGAGGTGTTGGGCGTCGAGTGGGAAGAGTACTGCGAGATGAATAATCTGGTGGTCTGATCTATGGGAGCGAGCTTGCTCGCGAAGAGGGCGTATCAGTCGACGTAAATGTCGCCTGACTCACCGCTTTCGCGAGCAAGCCCGCCCACACATTTGAAACGGGCGTTTTCTCGATCAGAGGCTCAGACGCATCGACAGGTCTACCGCCTTCACATCCTTGGTCATCGCACCAATCGAAATGTAATCCACCCCGGTTTCGGCGATTGGCAGCAGCGTGTTTTCGTTGATGCCGCCGCTGGCTTCCAGTTTTGCCTTGCCGGCGTTCAGGCGCACGGCTTCGCGCATGTCGTCCAGGCTCAGCTCATCGAGCATGATGATGTTGGCACCCGCCGCCAGGGCTTCTTTGAGCTCCGCCAGGTTCTCTACTTCGATCTCTACTGGTTTGCCCGGGGCGATCTTGTGCGCGGCAGCGATAGCCTCAGGGATGCCACCGCAGGCGGCGATATGGTTTTCCTTGATCAGGAAGGCGTCATACAGGCCGATGCGGTGGTTATGGCAACCGCCGCACGTCACGGCGTATTTCTGGGCCAGACGCAGCCCCGGCAGGGTTTTACGGGTATCGAGCAGCTTCACTTGGGTTTGGGCGACGAAATCGGCCAGGTATTGCGCGCGAGTGGCCACGCCGGAAAGCAGTTGCAGGAAATTCAGTGCGCTGCGCTCGCCCGTGAGCAGCGAGCGTGCCGGGCCTTCGAGGTGGAACAACACCTGATTGGGCTTTACCCGTTCGCCATCGCTCACCTGCCAGTGCACGGCGACCCGCGGATCCAGCTGCCGAAACACGGCATCGACCCACGCGGTGCCGCTGATGACGGCGGCGTCGCGGGTGATTATGGTGGCTTTGGCCAGGCGTTCGGCCGGGATCAGTTGCGCGGTGATGTCGCCGCTGCCGATGTCCTCGAGCAGCGCACGGCGCACGTTGGCTTCGATTTCGGCGGTCAAATCGGCGAGACGTAGATTCGGCATAACGGGCTCCACAAACAAAGTGGCCCGATTATAGGGCCATGGCGCAAGGCAACCCAAGGCATCAGCGGCCATCCCGTCGTTCGTAAACCTGTATTTGGTCGATTCGCGCGAGCAATCCTGAGCCAGGGTCTTTCATAAGTGTCTATTTCTTTGGGGGGGGGCGCAGAGTCTACTGGCACAAGGAAGGTCTTTTGTCGATAATCCGCCTTTCATTTGACGTCATAGCTTTGACGTGTCTTTGGGTTCCCGATTATTGAATGGTAGCGGGTGAGTGTTGTTCCACGCTGAGCGCCGGCTGTGTGGCCTGTGAACTCGATCTTTCTTACCGAACCGAACCGAAGAATCACCGTTTCAGGAGGCTTGGATGCACAACGACGGGAATGTAGTGCCTTTGCACAAGGCGACTACCGATCAGGCGACTCACTCGCCGCTCGCCCGCCTGCCCGTGATTCTGCTTCAGGTGCGCGACAAGGCAGCCCAACAGCTCAAGCAGGGTTTGCAGGAGCTGTTCGATAACGCCGACGACACCCTGTTCGAAATGGCCGATCGCGCCCAAAACGACGTTGAGCAAAACATCTTCTTCGAAGCCATGCGCGATTTGCGCCTCAAGCGCAAAAGCATCGAGCGCGGTTTTCTCGAGCAATTTTTCGAGGCTTTCGTCAGCCTCACGCAGCACGACATCGCTCAGGCTGCCTTGCCTCAGGCCTTGGCTTTCGATACCTCGGTGCCGCTATCCCGTGACGACATGGAGCGTAATGTGGCGGTGGAGGTCATGGTCGGCATAGTGCTGAACCGCGACGGTTTCGCCCTCGACCAACTCACGGCCCGTCTCAGCACGCTGCTGGGCAAGACGCTGGTCGAACAGCACAACCCCTTGGGGCCGACGCTGCTCTGTGAGTATTTCTTGCAGGCCGGGCGCAATCTGGGGATGGAGATCAAGGTCAAGCTGATCATTCTCAAGCTGTTCGAGCGCTATGTGCTCAGCAATGCCGATCAGCTCTACGCCGAAGCCAATCAACTGCTGATCGCCACCGGCGTGCTGCCGGACCTCAAGCCCGCCCCGGCGCGGCGTGCCACCGATCGGGCGGCGGCCAGTGTTCACGCCGACCCCGCTGAGGCTGGGGGGCGCTCCGGTAATTCTCAGATTGACGATGGGGTGCAGGAAGTTTTCGCCGCCCTGCAGGAGTTGCTGTTCCATGTGCGCGGCAGCGTTGCGCCGACCCTGGAAGTCAGTGCCCAGACCCAGCCCATTTCCACCCGCGATCTGTTGCGCCTGCTCTCGCACTTGCAGCAATACGTGCCGGCGCTGGCGGCTCAGGACGACTTCGATCTGCGTAACCAGCTCGAACTACTGCTGACCCGGGTCAGCGTCAAGAGCGGCAGGTCGCGTGTAGTCGGGGTGGCCGACGAAGACGTGATCAACCTGATCGCCATGCTCTTCGAATGCATCCTCGATGACCGCAACCTGCCGGACTCCCTCAAGGCGCTGATCGGCCGTTTGCAGATCCCGATGCTGAAAGTCGCGGTGCTCGACAAGAGCTTCTTCAGCCGCAGCAGCCATCCGGCCCGGCGCTTACTCAACGAAATCGCCGCTGCGGCCATGGGCTGGGGCGAGTGCGATGACTATGAGCGCGACAGCCTGTATCTGCGCATCGAGCAAGTGGTGCAGCGTTTGCTGAACGACTTTGTCGATGACCCGGCGATCTTTTCCGAATTGCTGGCGGATTTTCTCGCCTTCACCAGTGACGAGCGCCGTCGCAGCGAATTACTGGAGCAGCGCACCCGCGATGCCGAAGAAGGCCGCGCCAGGACCGAACTGGCGCGTCAGCGCGTCGAGCAGGCACTGAACCAGGCGTTGCTGGGCAAGGTGCTCCCGCACAGCGTGGTGGCGTTTGTCCAGGAGGCCTGGAGCAAAGTGCTGTTGCTGACCTGCCTCAAGCACTCTGATCAGTCCACCGAATGGCATGCCGATGTGCAGGCCATGGCGCAATTGATCTGGAGCGTGCAACGCCATGACGAACCCGATGCGAGCCTGCGCCTGTTGGCACTGGTGCCGGGGTTGCTCAAGTCGTTGCGCGATGGCTTGAACAGCTCGGCATTCGACCCGTTCGCCACCGGTGAGTTTTTCAGCGAGCTGGAAGTTTTGCACCTTCAGTTGTTCGAACGCCCGGGCCAGAAAAGCACGGCTGTTGACGCACCGATGATGGTCGAAGTGCAGCAGGAAATCGTGCTTCGCACCGCTGACGAAGGCCCGGTCGAAACGGCATCGATGCGTTTGCCGGAGGACGATGTTGCTCTGCTTCAGGTCGATCAGCTGCACCTGGGCTGCTGGGTCGAGTTTCAGGAAGACGAGGAAAACACCCTGCGCTGCAAGCTGGCGGCGATCATTGAAGCCACCGACAAATACATCTTCGTCAACCGTACCGGGATGAAAGTGCTGGAGCACAGCCGTACCGGTCTGGCCCTGGAGTTCCGGCGTGGCGCGGTGCGAACGCTGGACGACACCTTGCTGTTCGATCGGGCGCTGGAGTCGGTGCTGGGCAACCTGCGGCGTCTCAATCGCGGCAAGTGATCGCGCGCCGAGGGTCTATCGCGGCATACTGGGCGCCAACACAGTCGTCGTTGAAGGAACCTGTATGCAGTTGGACCCCGCGAGCGGTTGGTGTCAGGGTGTGCGCATATGCCCCTCGCCCAACTTCAATGCGCGCCCCGAGGGCGAAATTTCCCTGTTGGTGATCCACAACATCAGTCTGCCGCCAGCGCAGTTTCTGACCGGCAAGGTGCAGGAATTTTTCCAGAATCGTCTGGATGTCACGGAACATCCCTACTTTGCGGGGATCGCTGACCTGCGGGTGTCTGCGCACTTTCTGATTGAGCGTGACGGTGCTGTCACTCAGTTTGTCTCTTGTCTCGAGCGCGCCTGGCACGCTGGCGTCTCGTGTTTTGAAGGACGGGACACCTGTAACGATTTTTCCGTGGGCGTCGAGCTTGAAGGCACGGATGATCTACCGTTCACCGATGCGCAATATCAGGCGTTGACGACCCTGACCCGACAGCTGCAAGGCGCCTTCACGGGCATCACCGCGCAACGCATCTGCGGGCATAGCGACATTGCACCCGGGCGCAAGACAGACCCGGGACCGGCGTTCGACTGGGCACGCTATCGCGCGGCTCTGGCAAAAGAGGGATCACAATGAGTTTTCTGGTGCTGCTTCTGGCGGTGTGGATCGAGAAGTTCTCGGCCCTGCGCCATCGGGTTCAACGTGATGGCGGTTGGGTTCGCGAGCTGAACAAGCTTGAAGCCAGCCCACGCATGAGCAACCGACCGTGGCTGATACTGGCGGTGCTGGTGTTGTTGCCGGTGGCGCTGCTGGGGTTGCTGTTGGTGGTGCTGGAGCCGGTGGCCTACGGTTTGCTGGCGTTGCCGGTGCATCTGCTGGTGGTGATTTACAGCCTGGGCCGTGGTGATCTGCTGGCCGGGCTTGGGCCGTTTCGCGATGCCTGGCGCCGGGAAGACCTGCAGGCCGCCGCCCATGTCGCCAAACGTGACCTGGATATCTGCGCTGACAACGGCGAGCAGCTGCTGGAACGGGTGCAAGGGTATCTGCTGTGGGAGGCCTATCAGAGCTTTTTCGCGGTGATCTTCTGGTACTTCCTGCTGGGCCCGGTTGCGGCCCTGAGCTATCGACTGCTGGCGCTAGCCGAAGAGCATGGTCAGAACCCGGCCGTGGTCGAGCGTGCCGCGCAGCTGCGTCATGCGTTCGATTGGGTGCCGGTGCGACTGCTGGCGGCGAGTTTTGCGCTGGTTGGCAACTTTGTCGCGGTCAGCCGGGTGATGCTGCATGAACTGCTGAACTGGAACATCAGCGCCGCCCAACTGATCGAGAAGGTCGGGTTGGTGGCCGGTGAAATTCCGGCGCCGGTGGTCGGCCCGGACGGCATCAACAGCCTGGACCGGATCTGGGAACTGCTGCTGCGCGCGGCGGTGCTTTGGTATGCCGGGTTTGCGTTGTGGACGGTGTTGTCGTAATCCACAACACCTGTGGTGAGGGGGCTTGCCCCCGTTGGGTCGCGAAGCGGCCCCCGGCGCCCATCCAGGCAGACTAAGTTGTCTGGAATTACGACTGCTTCGCAGCCGAGCGGGAGCAAGCTCCCTCGCCACAGGGGCTCATCCGCTCCAACAACGGCGACCTGTCGTTAACCTTAAGTTACAAAACCTTCCTCCGAATTAAGCTATACAGAGATAGCGTCAATAGTGGCTATCTGCTTTCTCTGCGCGCCTGCCAATAAGAATAAAAAATCAAAGGGAGACTTCACAGTGAAGAGCTTGCTCTATCCCGCCGTCGCGCTGATGAACCGCCTGAGCTTCGGCATGAAGTTCAGTCTGATCAGCGTGCTGTTCCTTGTGCCAATGCTGGTGACCAATTTCTATCTGGTACGCGATTCCTACCGCGAATTCCAGGGCACCCAGGTCGAGTTGCAGAGCCTCGACCTGCTGGGCAGCGGCCTGAGCCTGCGCCGGGATCTGGAAACCCTGAACAACCTGGTGCAGATCAACGTCACCCTCGGCCAGTCCGGCAAGGCCGGTCATGTCGAATCGACGATCAGTGCCCTGGAGCAAAGCGTTCTGACCCGTTTGCAAGGGCTGGCGGCGATGACCACTGACCCGGAACAAATCACGTTTTTCGATGGCAAGCGCGATGAAATGATCGTCGCGTTCAAGGCCCAGCAAGCGGAAAACTCCCTGCAAAGCAAAAGTGCGCTGATCGGCAAGTTGCTCGGCAACGCGCAGATTTTCAGCCAGATCATCGCCAGTCAGGCAGGCCTGAGCCGTGACAGCCAGAGCGACATGCGGCAGCTGAGCGAACTCATTACCAACGTCACGCCGGCCGTCACCCAGACGCTCGGCGAAGGCCGGGCGATGGGCGCTTACTCGCTGGGGCAGGGCTTTCTCAATTCGGCGTCGAGCACCCGTTTCGAAGAGTTGCTGGCGCAGATCGAAAAACTTCAGGCCGAATACGGTCTGAAATTGCAGGACGCACTGGGCTCCAGTAAAGCCGCGCGTGAAACCCTGGCTGCTCAGGCCGACAGCAGCAAGGCCTCCCTGAAAAAGGCCAGTGAATTGTTCGAAGAACAGGTGGTGATGGCCGATACCCTCGATGCGCCGTGGCAGGCTTTTTACGATCAGGTCACAGGCCTGATGGACCAGACCTACCACCTCAATGAAGCCACCCTGAAGTTTCTCGATATTCAGTTGCAGCAGAGGCTGGAGCAGCACCGCACCCACATGGTTTTGCAGGCAGTGGCGCTGGCGCTGGTGTTTGTGTTGATTTTTTACCTCTATGGCGGTTTCTACGCCTCGACCCGCACCACCCTCAAGCGTCTTGGCGCGCTGATGGACAAGGTGGCGGCCGGTGACATGACCGTGACTTTCAGCGCCAACAGCCGCGATGAACTGGGCGAGTTGGGTGAGGTGTTCACCGGCACCGTGAAGAAAATCCATGACCTGATCGAGCGAGTGGGCCAGACCGTCAGCGAGGTCGAGCGTCAGGCTGGGCAGGTCGAAAGCGTGTCCGCCCAGAGCAACCAGGCGGTGGCGGGGCAGCGCACACAGATCGAACAGGTCGCCACGGCGATGAACCAGATGTCGGCCACTTCCCTGGAGGTGGCGCGCAGTGCCTCTGCGGCCGTCAGCAGTGCCCACAGTGTCAATGACGAGACCATCAGCGGTCGTGGGCTGGTGGAGTCCCAGCAGGGCAGCATCGCTGCACTGGCCAGTGAGATCGATCAATCGGTACGGGTGATCAACCAACTGGCCAGCGACAGCCAATCCATCAGCCGTGTGCTGGAAGTGATCAAAAGTATTGCCGAACAGACCAACCTGCTGGCTCTTAATGCCGCTATCGAAGCCGCGCGCGCGGGCGAGCAGGGCCGTGGTTTTGCGGTGGTGGCGGACGAGGTTCGGACCCTGGCCAAGCGCACCCAGCAATCGACCGAAGAAATTGAGCAGATGATTGCCAAGCTACATAGCGGTGTCGGTGCAGCCGTCAAGGCGATGGGCACCAGCCATCAAATGGCCAACGGCACGGTCGGGCAGTCCGAAAAGGTCCAACAGGCGCTGGAAAACATCCTCGGCGCAGTCGGCATGATCGTCGACCAGAACCAGCAGATCGCCGCCGCGGTAGAACAGCAGACCGCGGTGGCTCACGACATCGACCAGAACATCGTCGAGATCAACCGCGCCGGCGAGCGTACCGCCGACGGCGCGCACCAGACTGAAAATGCCAGCCGAGCATTGTCGGCACAGGTGGTGGAGCTCAAGCAATTGATCAGCGCGTTCCGGGTTTGAAAGGCACCCCGGAACAAATGTGGGAGCGAGCCTGCTCGCGATAGCGGTGTGTCAGGCGACATCAATGTCGATTGTTAAACAGCCATCGCGAGCAGGCTCGCTCCCACAGGGGATGTGTGGGGTGACTAACTACCAGTTGAACAACTCACACGCATTGGCGGTGCTGACGGTAGCCAGTTGTTCGGGGCTGATTGCCATGATGGCGGCCAGTGCCTCGCAGATCGCCGGCAAATGGGCCGGGCTGTTGCGTTGGCCGGGGAACATGGCGGGGGCCATGTCCGGTGAGTCGGTTTCCAGTACCACCGCTTCAAGGGGCAAGCCGGCGATCACCCGGTGCATGCGCAAGGCTTGCGGCCAGGTCGCGGCGCCGCCGAGGCCGAGTTTGAAACCGAGCTTGATGTATTCGCGAGCCTCTTCCTGGCTGCCGGCGAAGGCATGAATGATGCCCGCCCGTTTCAAGCGAAAACGTTTGAGCGTGGCAATCACCGCCGCGTGGCTGCGCCGCACGTGAATCAAGGTCGGCAGATTGAAGTCCGCCGCCAGTTGCAGTTGGGCATCGAACAGTGTTTGCTGACGTTCACGATCCAGGGTTTCGATGAAGTAATCCAGACCGATCTCGCCCACCGCGCATAGCTGGCGATGGCCCGCCAATCGAGTCAGCCAGTCACCGAGTTCGGTCAAATCCTCAGGGCGATGGTCATCCAGATACACCGGATGCAAACCGAACGCCCCATGCAAATCGGGATCGCTTTGCACCAGCTCCCAGACCCGCTGCCAATTGGCCTGATAAACCCCCAGCACCACCATCCGCCGCACGCCGAGGGCGCGGCTTTCGGCCAGCAGCGCCCGACGATCCGGGTCGAAATCCGGAAAATCCAGATGAGTGTGGGTGTCGATCAGTTCCACGGTTCAATCCTGATGAATACGCTGCTTGAAGGTCCGTGCGATGGCCTGCACGCCGGGCTGGTAATCGGCCTGTTCGATGGCGGCCAATGCCAGCTCCAGGGCTTTGTCGGCGATCAGCTGGTGCTGCTGGGACATGGCGTTGACCGGCAGCGGCAGGAAGTCCAGCAACTGCGTATCACCGAAGGTGCCCAGGCGCAGCGGGCGGGATTTGAGCGGGAAGTCGTGCAAGGCATCGAACACGCCCTGAAGCAGCACATAGGAGGTGGTCACCAGCGCATCCGGCAAATGGCCCAGACGCTGGAGCAACTCTTCCATCAATTGTTTGCCGCACTCACGGCTGAACGACTCACCGTGTTCGATCATCGCTTCGCCTTTAAAGCCGTTCAGCGCTTCCTTGAAACCCGCCGCCCGCTCCTGGCTGATACTCAATTCGGGGCGTGCGCCGATCAGCGCGATCTGTTTTGGCAGCGGGTCCAGCAGGCTGCGGGTCAGGTGCAGACTGGCTTCGCGATCATCGCTGATCACCGAGCAGAAGTGCTCGGGTTCCATCACCCGGTCGATGGCGATGATCGGAATGCCTTTGGCCTGCAACAGGCGATAGCTGTCGTCGCCGGTCGGCAGGCAACTGGCGACGATCAACGCATCGCAGCGGCGGGCACGGAACAGTTGCAGCAGTTGCCGTTCACTGTCTGGCGCATCGTCGGAACTGGCGATCAGCAGCTGATAACCGCGAGCCCGGGCGCCTTGCTCCAGCAGTTTGGCGATTCGTGCGTAACTGGGGTTTTCCAGGTCCGGCAGAATGAACCCCAGGGTGCGGGTGTGCCGACTGCGCAGCCCGGCGGCCTGAGGATTGGGTGTGAAGCCATGTAGTTCGACCACCGCCCGCACGCGCTCGACGGTGGCGCTGCTGATGCGTTGCTGTTCGGCCTTGCCGTTGATGACATAACTGGCGGTGGTCACGGAGACGCCGGCCAGCTGTGCAATATCACTGAGTTTCAACCCGGGTTTTCCTTTTTTATTCGAGTTTGCCCGACATTTTCGCCGATCCTACCTGATTCAGGCAGACGACCATTGTCGCAGCACATCCGACAATTGGACTTCAAGGATGAGACATTATCGAGTAACGTGCCTAACATTCTAGATTAAACGTTTCAGCAGGCGTATTTTCTACGTTATAGGTCGCTTTGGTCGGTTCTGCCGCGAAACCGCCAAAATTGCCCCTGAAAAGGTGTTTCCAAACGCCTAAGCTGAATCAATCAAAACAATACCTGGCGTCACACGGCGCCAAAAAGGAGAAAGCATGCTCGAGCTCACCATAGAGCAGATATCCATGGGCCAGTCGGCTGTGGATAAAGCCAGCGCCTTGCAATTACTCGCTGACAGACTCGTGACCGATGGCTTGGTGGCCGACGGTTACCTCGCCGGCTTGCAGGCCCGGGAAGCCCAGGGCTCGACCTTTCTTGGTCAAGGTATTGCCATCCCCCACGGCACCCCGCAAACCCGCGATCAGGTGTTCGCCACCGGCGTGCGGCTGATGCAGTTTCCTGATGGCGTGGACTGGGGCGATGGCCAGATCGTTTATCTGGCCATCGGTATTGCTGCCAAATCCGATGAACACTTGCGCTTGCTGCAACTGCTGACCCGTGCCCTCGGTGAAACCGACCTGGGCCAGGCCCTGCGCCGCGCCAGTTCCGCCGAAGCCTTGCTGAAGCTGCTGCAAGGCGCGCCGCAAGAGCTGGCACTGGACGCACAGATGATCGGCCTCAGTGTGTCCGCCGATGACTTCGAAGAGCTGGTCTGGCGCGGTGCCCGTTTGCTGCGTCAGGCCGATTGCGTGAGCAACGGTTTTGCCGGCGTCCTGCAGCAGGTCGAGGCGCTGCCCCTGGGTGATGGCCTGTGGTGGCTGCACAGCGAGCAAACGGTGAAGCGTCCAGGTCTGGCCTTCGTTACCCCGGACAAACCTATTCGCTACCTCGGTCAGCCGCTGAGCGGTCTGTTCTGCCTGGCCAGCCTCGGTGAAGCCCATCAGGCGCTGCTCGAACGCCTTTGCGCGTTGTTGATCGAGGGTCGTGGTCATGAATTGGGCCGCGCCACCAGCAGCCGCGCGGTGCTGGAAGTGTTGGGTGGTGAAGTGCCGGCGGATTGGCCGAGCGCACGCATTGCCTTGGCCAACGCCCACGGCTTGCATGCGCGCCCGGCGAAGATCCTCGCGCAACTGGCGAAAAGTTTTGAAGGCGAAATCCGCGTACGCATCGTCGACGGTCACGACAGCGCGGTGTCGGTGAAAAGTTTGAGCAAGCTGCTCAGCCTTGGTGCCCGTCGCGGTCAGGTGCTGGAATTCATTGCCGAACCAACTATCGCTGCCGACGCCTTGCCCGCCTTGCTGGCGGCCATCGAAGAAGGCCTCGGTGAAGAAGTCGAGCCGCTGCCGGTAGTGAGCCAACAGCGCGAAGTGATCGCTGATGTTGCCGAAGTGCTGCTTGCACCGGCCTCCGGCAGTTTGATTCAGGCGATTGCCGCCGCGCCGGGGATCGCCATCGGCCCGGCGCATATTCAAGTGCTGCAAGTTATCGATTACCCGCTGCGCGGTGAGTCTGCCGCCATCGAGCGCGAACGTCTCAAGCAAGCGTTGGTGGATGTGCGTCGCGACATCGAAGGCCTGATCGAACGCAGCAAGGCCAAAGCGATTCGCGAGATTTTCATCACCCATCAGGAAATGCTCGACGACCCGGAACTGACCGACGAAGTCGACACCCGCCTCAAGCAAGGTGAAAGCGCCGAAGCGGCGTGGATGACGGTGATCGAAGCCGCCGCCAAACAACAGGAATCGCTACAGGACGCATTGCTCGCCGAACGTGCCGCCGATTTGCGCGACATTGGTCGTCGGGTGTTGGCGCAATTGAGTGGCGTCGAAACACCGGCCGAGCCTGCGCAGCCGTACATTCTGGTGATGGACGAAGTC
Source organism: Pseudomonas sp. P9_31 (assembly GCF_034008235.1). Classification (NCBI taxonomy): domain Bacteria; kingdom Pseudomonadati; phylum Pseudomonadota; class Gammaproteobacteria; order Pseudomonadales; family Pseudomonadaceae; genus Pseudomonas; species Pseudomonas sp. P9_31. Next base: position 5,366,447 of record NZ_CP125375.1, on the reverse strand, counting down.
GGCCCGTCGGACGTTGCACGTCTTGATCCGACGCGCGTGGCCGGCATTCTCACCGCTCGCGGTGGTGCCACGGCCCACAGCGCTATCGTCGCCCGGGCTCTGGGTATTCCAGCGCTGGTGGGCGCCGGTGCCGCCGTGTTGCTGTTGAAACCGGGCACGCCGCTGTTGATCGATGGCCAACGCGGTCGCCTGCACGTGGACGCCGATGCCGCGACCTTGCAGCGTGCCACCGAAGAGCGCGACACCCGCGAACTGCGCTTGAAGGCCGCCGCCGAACAACGCCATCAACCGGCGCTGACCACCGATGGCCACCCGGTGGAAGTGTTCGCCAACATCGGTGAAAGCGCCGGCGTCACCAGCGCGGTGGAGCAAGGCGCCGAAGGCATTGGCCTGCTGCGCACCGAACTGATTTTCATGGCCCACTCGCAGGCGCCGGACGAGGCCACCCAGGAAGTCGAATACCGTCGTGTACTCGATGGCCTGGCCGGCCGACCGCTGGTGGTGCGCACCCTCGACGTCGGTGGCGACAAACCGCTGCCGTACTGGCCGATCGCGAAAGAAGAAAACCCGTTCCTCGGCGTGCGTGGCATTCGCCTGACCCTGCAACGTCCGCAGGTCATGGAAGCGCAGTTGCGCGCCTTGCTGCGTGCGGCGGATAACCGTCCCTTGCGGATCATGTTCCCGATGGTCGGCAGCGTCGATGAGTGGCGTCAGGCTCGGGACATGACCGAACGTCTGCGCCTGGAAATTCCGGTGGCCGATTTGCAACTGGGGATCATGATCGAAGTGCCGTCGGCCGCCTTGCTGGCGCCGGTGCTGGCCAAGGAAGTGGACTTCTTCAGCGTCGGCACCAACGACCTGACGCAATACACCCTGGCCATCGACCGTGGTCATCCGACCTTGTCGGCCCAGGCTGACGGCTTGCACCCGGCAGTGCTGCAACTGATCGACATCACCGTGCGTGCGGCTCATGCTCATGGCAAGTGGGTCGGCGTGTGCGGTGAACTGGCGGCCGATCCGCTGGCGGTGCCGGTGCTGGTGGGCCTGGGTGTGGATGAGTTGAGCGTGTCGGGCCGCAGCATTGCCGAGGTCAAGGCGCGTATTCGTGAACTCAGCCTGACCCAGACTCAAACCCTTGCCCAACAGGCCCTGGCCGTGGGCAGCGCGAACGAAGTCCGCGCATTAGTGGAGGCCCTGTAATGGCCAAGATCTTAACCCTGACCCTCAACCCGGCACTGGACCTCACCGTTCAGTTGCCGGTACTTGCACCCGGTCAGGTCAACCGCAGCGACGAAATGCACACCCACGCCGCTGGCAAAGGGGTAAACGTGGCGCAGGTGTTGGCCGACCTCGGGCATCAAGTGACCGTCAGTGGTTTTCTCGGGGAAGACAATCTTCAGGCGTTCGAAACCCTGTTTGCCAAACGCGGTTTCACCGACGCGTTTATCCGTGTCCCCGGCGAGACCCGCAGCAATATCAAACTGGCGGAAAGCGATGGGCGCATCACCGACATCAACGGTCCGGGGCCGAGGGTCAGTGAAGCGGCGCAGCAGGCCTTGCTCGATCGTCTCGACCAGATTGCTCCCGGGCATGACGCGGTCGTGGTGGCCGGCAGTTTGCCCCGTGGCGTGAATCCTCAGTGGTTGCGGGAACTGATCCATCGCTTGAAAAAACGCGGCTTGAAGGTGGCGCTCGACACCAGCGGTGAAGCCTTGCGCGCAGGTTTGGCGGCCGGTCCATGGCTGATCAAACCCAACACCGAAGAACTGGCGCAAGCGCTGGGGTGCGAGGTGGTTTCCGTGGGCGCCCAAGCCGAGGCGGCGAGCCGTTTGCATGCTCATGGCATCGAGCACGTGGTGATTTCCGACGGTGCGGACGGGGTGAACTGGTTCAGTGTCGGCTCGGCCATGCACGCCACGCCGCCCAAGGTCAGCGTGGTCAGCACTGTCGGTGCCGGGGATTCGTTGCTGGCGGGCATGCTGCACGGTTTGCTCAGTGCCGATACGCCGGAACAAACCTTGCGCACCGCCACCGCGATTGCCGCCATGGCCGTTACCCAGATCGGTTTTGGTATCGGCGACGCCGCGCAGCTGGCGCACCTCGAACAGGGTGTGCGCCTGCGCCCCCTGACAGAACAATAAGAGGGTTTGCAATGAAGTTAGCCATTGTTACGGCCTGCCCGAACGGCATGGTCACCAGTGTGCTGTGTGCTCGTCTGCTCGATGCAGCCGCCCAGCGTCAGGGCTGGAGCACCAGTGTCGAAGTCGTTGATGTAGCTCATCCGGAACGCCAACTGTCGGCCGCGACCATCGAGGCCGCCGAGTGGGTCTTGCTGGTGACCAGCGCGCCTGTGGATATGTCGCGATTCGTCGGTAAACGCGTATTCCAGAGCACCCCGGCCCAAGCCCTGCAAGATGTTGAAGCGGTGCTGCGTCGCGGGGTGGAGGAGGCCGAGGTTTACGTCGCGTCCGAAGCCACCGCCGAGCCGGCTGCGGTCGTTAAAAGTGCGCCGCGCCTGGTGGCCGTCACCGCGTGCCCGACCGGCGTCGCCCACACCTTCATGGCCGCCGAAGCCTTGCAGCAAGCGGCCAAGCGTCTGGGCTACGACCTGCAAGTGGAAACCCAAGGCTCGGTCGGCGCGCGTAATCCACTCAGCGCGGCGGCGATTGCCGATGCCGACGTGGTGCTGCTGGCGGCAGACATCGAAGTCGCCACCGAGCGTTTCGCCGGCAAGAAAATCTACCGATGCGGCACCGGCATTGCGCTGAAACAAGCCGAAGCGACGTTGAACAAAGCCCTGGCCGAAGGCAAGCAGGAAAGCGCGTCGACCGGCGCCAAAGGCCCGGCCAAGCAAGAAAAGACCGGTATCTACAAACACCTGCTGACCGGTGTCTCGTTCATGTTGCCGATGGTGGTGGCGGGCGGTCTGATGATCGCCTTGTCCTTCGTGTTCGGCATTACCGCGTTCAAGGAGCCAGGTACGCTCGCGGCCGCGCTGATGCAGATCGGCGGCGAGACTGCGTTCAAGCTGATGGTGCCGCTGTTGGCGGGGTACATCGCCTACTCGATCGCTGACCGCCCAGGCCTGGCGCCGGGGATGATCGGTGGTTTGCTGGCGAGCACTCTGGGGGCCGGTTTCATCGGCGGGATCATTGCCGGTTTCATCGCCGGCTATGCGGCCCAGGCGATCAATCGCTATGCGCGCTTGCCGCAGAGCCTCGAGGCGCTGAAACCGATCCTGATCATCCCGTTGCTGGCGAGCCTGTTCACCGGTCTGGTGATGATCTACGTGGTCGGCAAACCGGTGGCCGGGATGCTCGCGGGGCTCACGCACTTCCTCGACAGCATGGGCACCACCAACGCGATTCTGCTGGGTGTGCTGCTGGGCGGCATGATGTGCGTCGACCTCGGTGGGCCGATCAACAAAGCGGCTTACGCATTTTCGGTAGGGCTGCTGGCGTCACAAAGTTATGCACCGATGGCCGCGACCATGGCTGCCGGCATGGTGCCGCCGATTGGCCTGGGCATCGCCACGTTCATTGCCCGACGCAAGTTCGCCCAGACCGAACGCGAGGCGGGTAAAGCGGCGCTGGTGCTGGGGCTGTGCTTTATCTCCGAAGGGGCGATTCCGTTCGCGGCCAAAGACCCGCTGCGGGTGATTCCGGCGAGCATCGCCGGTGGCGCGTTGACCGGCGCGTTGTCGATGTACTTCGGCTGCAAGCTCATGGCGCCACACGGCGGCTTGTTCGTGATGCTGATTCCGAATGCGATCAACCATGCGCTGTTGTATCTGCTGGCGATTGTGGCCGGGAGTCTGCTGACGGCGGTGGCGTATGCGCTGCTCAAGCGGCCTGAGACGGTGGAGTTGGCAGGAGAGCCAGTCAGCGCCTGACCCCTATCCCTTGTGGGAGCGAGCAAGCCCGCTCCCACAGGAATCTGCTGTGTTGGCAGATTTTTGTGTCATGCCGCAGTCATACAGCCATGCTTAAGTTTTCCTTTTTCAGGGAGAACACCATGAGCGAATTCGACCTCGGCCGTCGTCGTGTCGTGCAAGCCGTTGGCGCTGGGCTGTTGATGCCTGGCCTGGCCCCGGCGGTGATCGCTTCGGTCAAGGATCGGCCGCAACTCACCGATGGCGTGCAGTCCGGCGACTTGCTGGGCGACCGGGCGATGATCTGGAGCCGTAGCGACCGTGCGGCGCGGATGGTGGTGGAATGGGACACGCGTAGCCTGTTCAGCAACCCTCGTCGATTCGTCTCGCCATTGGCCGATGCCCGCACCGACTTCACCGCACGGGTCGAACTCACCGGCCTGCCCGCCGATCAGGCGATTTTCTACCGCGTGACGTTCGAAGACGCCCAGAGCGGTGTCGCCAGTGAACCCTGGTTCGGTCATCTGCGCAGTGTGCCAAACGCGCGGCGGGATATTCGGTTCGTCTGGAGCGGCGACACGGTTGGCCAGGGCTTCGGCATCAACCCGGACATCGGCGGCATGCGCATCTACGAAGCCATGCGTTTGCGCCTGCCGGACTTTTTTATCCACAGCGGCGACACCATCTACGCCGACGGCCCGGTGCCGGCGCAACTGACCACCGAAAGCGGCCGTGTGTGGCGCAACCTCACCAGCGAAGCCAAGAGCAAAGTCGCCGAAACCCTCGACGAGTATCGCGGCAATTACCGCTACAACCTGATGGACGAAAACATCCGCCGCTTCAACGCCGAAGTGCCGCAGATCTGGCAGTGGGACGACCACGAAGTGGTGAACAACTGGTCGCCGGGCAAGCAACTGGATGAGCGTTACAAGAGCAAAGATATTCACAGCCTGATGGGTCGCGCGCGGCAGGCCTGGCTCGAATATGCGCCGATGCGTTTGCAGAGCGCCGACGGTGGCGGACGGATTTATCGCAAGCTCAGCTATGGGCCGCTGCTCGACGTGTTCGTGCTCGACATGCGCAGTTATCGCGGTGCCAATGACGATAACCTCGGTGCCGCCAAGCCGTTCCTCGGTCGAGAGCAATTGGATTGGCTCAAACGTGAATTGAAAGGCTCCCAGGCCCAATGGAAAGTCATCGCCGCCGACATGCCCATTGGCCTCGGCGTGCCGGACGGTGAAGTCAGCCCCGGCGTGGCGCGTTGGGAAGCGGTGGCCAACGGTGATCCGGGCCCGGCTCAGGGCCGTGAAGTGGAGATCGCTGAATTGCTCGGTTTTCTACGGGTGCAGCAGGTGCGCAATTTCGTCTGGCTGACGGCGGATGTGCATTACTGCGCGGCGCATCATTACCACCCGGACCGCGCGGCGTTTCAGGACTTCGAACCGTTCTGGGAGTTTGTCGCGGGGCCGCTGAACGCGGGGAGCTTCGGGCCTAATGCGCTGGATAAAACCTTCGGCCCTGAAGTGGTGTTCGAGAAGGCACCAGCGGCGCAGAACACCTCGCCGTTTGCCGGGTTTCAGTTTTTTGGCGAGGTGAATATCGATGGGCAGACGGGGGAGCTGACCGTTGTGTTGCGGGATCTGGATGGGGTGGGAGTGTTTGAGCGCAAGTTGCAGCCGGTGTGAGGCTGGCAACTATCGTTTGAGTGGACATCAATCAAATGTGGGAGCGGGCTTGCCCGCGATTGCGGGCTGTCAGCAACATCAATGTTAGATGTGATGGCCTCATCGCGGGCAAGCCCGCTCCCACAGGGGATCAAAGGTGTCAGTACACGTCGCGACGGTAGCGGCCCTGTTCGATCAAACGGTCGACTTCTTCAATGCCCAGCAATTCGTTGAGCACGTGATCCACCCCTGAAGCCATCCCCTGCAAGCTGCCGCAGATGTAAATCACGGCGCCATCGGCCAGCCATTTTTTCAACTCGCTGGCAGACTCGCGCAGGCGATCCTGCACGTAGATCTTGTGTGCCTGATCGCGGGAAAACGCCAGGTCCAGACGCGCCAGATCACCGTTGATCAACCACTCTTCCAGTTCCGCACGGCACAAGTAGTCGTTCTCGCGGTTGCGCTCGCCGAACAGCAGCCAGTGGCGCTGCTGCCCGTCGGCAATCCGAGCCTTGAGCAAACTGCGCAATCCGGCCAGGCCGGTGCCGTTGCCCAAAAGGATCATCGGCACCGGTTCGTTCGGTAGATGGAAGCCGCTGTTGCGCCGCACCCGCAAACTGATGCTGCTACCCACAGGGACGTGTTCGGTCAACCAGCCGGAGCCGATACCCAGGCTGCCATCGGGGTGCAATTCCTGACGCACGATCAATTCCAGCACGCCATCGGCGGCAATCGAGGCGATGGAGTATTCGCGCATGGCCAATGGCACCAGGGCGCCCACCAGCGCTTGTGCGTGCAGGCCGACCAGATGAGCGCGGTTTTCGGGCAGTTGGCGGCTGGCCAAGGCTTGTTCCAGCGATTGCGACAGGCCATCGAGTTCAACCGTGGCCCGACCGTCAATTCCCAGGCCGTCGAGGAAGTGCTCGATCGCCCACGGACAATTGCGCGGCAGCACTTCTACCAGATCACCGGCCAGCCAACTGCTGGTGGTAGGCGCGCTGAGGCCCAGCAAGTACACAGGCGAACCGCTGCTGTCCGGGTTCATCAATTCGCGGCGGGTCAGGGTCCAGTTGCTGTAGCTGGGCGCTTGCCAGGTGTCCACCGGCGCCTGGCCAGTCAACAGGCCGAGTTGCTGTTGCCAGTGACGCAGGGCGTAGGGGTCGCCGCCGTCGACTTCTACCGGGGCGAACAAGGTCTTGCCGCCGTGCTCGCCCAGCCAGGTGTGCAAGCGGCGGGCGAAGCCGCAGAAGTGTTGATACTGACGGTCGCCGAGGCCGAGCACGGCATAGTTCAAGCTGTCCAGGCTCAGCGCGCGACCCAGCACTTTGCGTTCGAATCCTCGGGCGCTGTCCGGGGCTTCACCGTCACCGAAGGTGCTGACCACGAACAGCGCGTTGCTGGAATTTCGCAGGTCCTGTTCGCTGACATTCGCCAACGGTTGAACCTTCACCGGTAACCCGGCGGCCTGCAATTGCCCGGCGGTCTGCCAGGCCAATTGTTCCGCGAATCCACTCTGGCTGGCGAAGCCGACCAGCCATGCTGGCGTGTCGCTGCCTGATTGCGCGAGGCCTTTGCGGGCGTCCTTGATCTGGCGTTTCTTGCGTCGACGGTCCAGGTACAGCAACCAGCCCGTGACGAAAAACAGCGGCATGCTCAGCGCGGTGACGGTCAGGATGATCCGCCCGACCAGCCCGAAATAACTGCCGACGTGCAGCGCATAGATACTGGTCAGCAGCTGCGCCTTGAGGCTCTTGTCGCTGTAGCGATCATGACGGCTGACGGTGCCGGTCGCCGGATCGAGGATGATCTGGTTCAGCGCGCGGTCGTGGGGTGAATGCTTCAGCAGGTAGAACACGGTTGCCGGTTGCCCGGCCACGGGCGGCATACGAACGTTGTAAGACGAAAGACCAGGGCCAGCGGCGCTGTAGATGCTGCTCCACATGGCGGCGTAATCGGCGGTGGGGGCCGGGCCGCTTGGCGCAGGGCCGCGACCACTGCGTACCCGCTCGTTTTGCGGCGAATCGGAAAGCAGCCTGGTCAGGCCCTTGTTGTACCACTCGTACGACCAGGACAACCCGGTCAGCGCCGCCAAAAGGTAGAACACCAGGCACCAGGTACCGGCCACCGAGTGCAGGTCCCAGTTGAAGCTGCGACCCTTTTTCTTCCAGTCGAGGGTCAGCCAGGCGCGCCAGCTTTTCCACTGGCGCGGCCAGCGCAGGTACAGGCCGGACAGGCAGAAGAACACCAGAATCAGCGTACAGGCGCCGGTGATCTGTCGGCCGATATCGCCCATGGCCAGGACCCGGTGCAGTTGCAGCATCAGGCCAAAGAAATCCTGGCCCGTGACGTCGCCCATGAACTCGGCGGTGTACGGGTCGAAATAGCGCATCGGCCCGCGACGTTCGCCAGGTGGCGCCGTGAAGATCACCCGCGCGGCGTTGCCGCTGTCGGTCTCGACCCAGAGCATCGAGACGGTCTTGCCCGATGCGCCTTCGATTTTCTCCACCAGTTCGGCAGGCGGCAGCACGCCGGCGATCTGCTTTTCGACATGCAGCACAGAGGGGTTCAGTGCCCGCAGGATCTCATCCTGAAACGATACCGTCGCCCCGGTGATGCCCATCAGGGCCAGGACCAGTCCGGCACTGATGCCGAAAAACCAGTGCAACTGGAACAGGGATTTCTTCAACACGTCGCTCGCCTTGTTCGTTCAAAAGTCATCATCACGGCGCGCATTATGCCGTGAGTTGTCGAGAAACATTCTTTTTTACACACAAAAGCCCCGTTCACTTCGATGAACGGGGCCAGGGCGTCTTGCCCACCACTCTAGTGTGGGAGCGAGCCTGCTCGCGAAGGCTATGTCAGCCACGACAGATAAAGTGCGACAGACACCGTATTCGCGAGCAGGCTCGCTCCCACAGGATCAGAAGTGGAAGTTGGCGCTCAGCAGGGCGGTACGGCCCGCCGCCACGTGGGCGTAGTGGTTCTGGAGTATCTGGTCGAAGTAACGCTTGTCGGTCAGGTTCTGGACGTTGAGTTGCAGGTCGACGTTCTTGGTCAGGCGGTAGCTGGCCATTGCGTCGTAACGCCAGTAGGACGGGATCTCCACCGAGTTGGCGACGTTGCCGAACTGGGAATCGACGAAGGTCGCACCGGCACCGACGGTCAACTTGTCCGGTACCAGGTCGTAGGTCGACCAGAACGTGAAGTTGTTCCGTGGGGTGCTTGGCATGTGGTTGCCTTCATCGGCGGCGAGGGTGGTCTTGACCACTTCGCTGTCCATGTAGGTGTAGCCGCCGAAGACTCTCCAGTTATGGGTCAGCTTGCCGGTGTAGCCCAGCTCCAGGCCATTGACCTGCTGTTCGCCGTCCAGCACTTGAGTGGTGCCGCCGCTTGGATCGTTGATACGCGCATTGGTTTTCTCGGTGCGGAACAGCGCGGCGGTCAGCGACAGGTTGTCATTGAAGAAGTCCCACTTGGTGCCGATCTCGTAGTTGCGGTTTTTTTCCGGGTCCAGATTGCTGTTGTTCGCCGCCAGTTCCAGGCCACCGTTGCCGCTGGTTTCGCCGGCCGGGTTACTGGAGGTCGAGTACGCCGCGTAGATACTGCCGTTAGGCAACGGGTTGTAGACCACGCCGATCTGGTAGTTCACCAGGTCGCTGGTGTTCTCACGGGAGAAACTGCCCGCTGGGGCCGTGCTGCTGGCGTTGGCGAAGCCGCTGGATTCAACCTGATAGTTGTCATAACGCAGGCCCAGGTTCAGGGACCATTGCTCGTTGAACTTCAGAGTGTCGAACACGTACGCCGCGGCGGTCTTGGTGTCGGTGTCGGTGAAGGCGTTGCTGTCGGTGATCGTGCCATTCCAGTTATCCCCAGGCGTCGGGTTGTACAGGCTGGTGCAGTCGCCGGAGTTGAACAGGGCGCGGTTGCAGCGGGTGCCGCTGGCGGTGGAGGTCAGGAGGTACGGGCGGTTGTGGGTGTCCTGATAGGAGAACTCCAGGCCAGTCACCAGGCTGTGCTCGATAGCTCCGGTGTTGAACTTGGCGCTCAAGTCGGTCTGGTTGATCCAGCCGCTGGACGTCGAGTTACGGGTCTTCGCGCCACGGTAAGCGCTGCCATTGGCCACGTTGCCCTTGCTGTCGTCAGGGTTGGTGACGATGTAGTCCAGGGTCGAACGGGACATGCGGAAGCTGTTCGACACGGTCAGGCTATCGTTCAGATCGTGTTCGATCTTGATCGTGCCGCTGTCGTTGCTGGTCTGGCGATAGTCGCGACCGGTGAGGCCGTAGAAGTTGTCGCGGTTAACGTTGGCCGGTTTGTCGACGTTGTACTTGCTGCGGTTGGGGCTCAAGGTCAGCGGGATGCCGTAGTCGGGCATGTCGTCGGTTTCGACGTGGTAGTAGCCGACGGTCAGACGGGTATCGGTGCCAAGGCCGAAGGCGAAGGACGGCGCTACTCCCCAACGGCTGACGTCCACGGCATCACGGCCGGCGACGTTGGCTTCGTGTTTCATCAGGTTCAGGCGCACGGCCGAGGTGTCGGTCATCTGCTGGTTCAGATCGAGGGTGGTGCGCTTGGTCTGGTCCGAGCCCCAGGTGAAGCCGCCGTTATAGGCGTTGCCCAGCTTGGCGGTCTTGCTCACCAGGTTCAGGCTGCCACCGGTGGAACCGGCGCCGGTGAAGGCCGACCCCGGGCCTTTACTGACCTCGACCGATTCAACGTTGAAGATCTCGCGGCTCTGGGACGCCGGGTCGCGCATGCCGTCGACGAACGTGTCGCTTTCGGCGTTGAAGCCGCGAATGATCGGACGATCGCCGGCCGGGTTGCCGCCCTCGCCGGCACCGAAGGTGATGCCCGGGGTGGTGCGCAGGGCGTCGACCAGGCTGGTGGCGCCGGTGTCGCGAATCACTTGTTGCGGGATCACGGTGACGCTTTTCGGCGTCTCGCGCAGTGGCGCGGTGTACTTCTTGGAGGCCGAGGTATCGGTCTTGTAGGAGGTGTCATCCTGCTCGCCTACAACGCTGGTCGCGTCCAGGGAAATTGTATTGCCGGGTGCCTTTTCATCGGTCTTCTCGGCCGCGAAAACCATGTGGCCCGCAGAGCCGGCGGTGATCGCCACGCCTATTGCAGACGCGAGCAAACGTGGTGAACCGACCGGTAATTGTAGTTGTTGGCGTGACATGTGAATTCCCCTCCCCAAGGATTTGAGGCCGCGGAATATAGGGTAAATACGTATCTGTATCAATTGCGAAACGTTGCTATTCGAGACGAATTTACATTCTTTACAATTCACCTTTACGGTTTTTACGGCTTCATTCGTCTCTCGGGTTTTACACGGGCAATAAGAATCAATACCATTGGCATTCCTTTGCCTTCAGGTGTCTTTTCATGTTGCTGCACATTCCCGGCGTGTTCTCGAAAGAAGAAGTGCAGCGCATTTGCGAGGCCCTGGCGCAAGCGGATTGGGCTGATGGCAAGATTACCGCCGGTTACCAGTCGGCCAAGGCCAAGCACAATCTGCAACTGCCTGAAGGTCACCCGCTGGCCCAGGAGATCGGTGCTGCGATGCTCGAACGGTTGTGGAAAAATCCGCAGTTCATGTCAGCGGCGTTACCGCACAAGGTCTTCCCTCCGTTACTGAACTGTTACACGGCCGGTGGCAGTTTCGACTTCCACATCGACAACGCCGTGCGTCAGCCCTTGGGCAGCATCGAGCGGGTGCGCACCGACCTGTCGGCGACGCTGTTCTTCAGTGAACCGGAGGACTACGACGGCGGCGAACTGGAAATCCAGGACACCTTCGGCACCCAGCGCGTGAAGTTACCGGCCGGCGACATGGTCCTGTACCCCGGCACCAGCCTGCACAAGGTCAACGCAGTTACGCGCGGAACCCGCTACGCCTCGTTTTTCTGGACCCAGAGCCTGGTGCGTGAAGACAGCCAGCGCGCCTTGCTATTCGAGATGGACGGGGCGATTCAGCAGCTGACCCAGGACATGCCCGAGCATCCTTCACTGATTCGTCTCACTGGCACCTACCACAACCTGTTGCGCCGCTGGGTCGAGGTGTAAGTGGCGGACTTTCGTTTGCGCCGCGAGGAAGTCCTCGACGGCGAGCGGTTTACGGCCATGCTCGCAGAAAGCCCGGCCCGCGCGGCCCAGGCGATTCTGCTGGCCGCCGGCGAAGGCGTGCTCGAAGCGCAGGCGTTGCTCGGGCAGATTCTGCTCGACGGTCAGGGCATCGCTCAGGATCAACCGTTGGCTCTGCGCTGGTTCGAGATCGCCGCGGGCCAAGGTCATCTGATGGCGCGCAATATGCTTGGGCGTTGCCATGAACAGGGTTGGGGTTGCCCGGTCAATGCTTCGGTGGCTGCACGGCATTATCGAGTCGCGGCAGAGGCCGGACTGGATTGGGCGATGTACAACTTCGCCAATCTGCTGGCGACCGGGCGCGGTGTGGCTGAGGATCATCTTCAGGCACTGGCGTTGTATCAACGCGCCGCGGAGGCAGGCCACGCCAAATCGATGAATCTGCTGGGGCGTTATCTGGAAGGAGGGCAGGTGTGCCCGGCGGATCTGGCAGGGGCTCGCGACTGGTATCGGCGTTCGGCCGAGGGTGGGGATTTCCGGGGGCAGTTCAGTTATGCCACGGTGCTGGCTGATGAAGGCCATGTCGATGAAGCGCTCGTGTGGCTGGAGAGGGCGCTGGTCGGCGGCAATCTGAATTTTCTGCGGGTCAGCAGTGAGTCGCTGCTCGGCGCTTGTCATCCGCAGATGCGTGCGATGGGCCAGGCTTATCGCACGCATATGGCTAAGCTTTCCGGGCGTTAGCCGACATCTTCCGTTGCTGCCCACCGTCAGATGGGCGGCAACGGATGAGATCAACCGCGTAACCAGCGACCCTGCAGAATATTCATGTACGCGAGCAAACTCTGACTGCGTTCGATCAGGCGCTCACCGGTTTTCAACATGTCATCGTCAGTGCCAGGCATGATCGACTTAAGGAACATCGACAGTGTATCGACCAGTTTGGTGGTTTCACTGACGTAGGTGTGTTGGTGAGGAATGACCTTCTGCGTGTCATTGAGCTGTCGAGTGTGGTTTTCGTTGGTGCGCAGTTGTTGTTCCAGCGATGACACTCGTTCCTGTCGCTGGCCAATGCGAGTCTGGACAATCTGCCGTGCCCTCAGCAAATCCCTGTACTTGACCAACTCATTGGCCTCATCCAGAAACTTGAAGGCGACTGCCAATCCAGCTTCCATCGCGGCGGTCTCCGGTGTTTGAGGCTTGCCGGCCAGTCCAGCCAGTTGTTCAAAAAGGGGCTTGATACGATCAATAAACGTCATCTTTTCGAACAGCTTGATCGCTTCATTCAAGATGCGTTCGTCACTGACCACTTCGTTCAGCGCCGCCTGTTCGACGCTCAGTTCTTTGGCCAGGCCGATCCGGGAATCAGTCAGTTCGGCAAGCCTGAACCGATTGTCACTGATGGACACGCTCTGAACATTGAACAGTCCGGTGTGTAATTTAATGTGCAGTTGTGACAGTTGGTCGGTGCACATTTCCATCAGTTGGTTGGCAATTTTCGAATAGAGCGCAATTGCTTTTTTAGTATTGTGGTCTGGCTCACGAGCGTTCAATACCGCCAGCGCTTCCAGGTTTTCGCGAAGATCATCGGTTTCCAGCGCGGTTATAGCTGACGTAATGGCGTTGGCGACCAGTTGATCGGTGCTGCTGATAGCGGCGTTGAGGCTGATCAATTCGTCACTCAAAGCTTTGATGTACAGGTTGGCGGAACCGACGATCGACTGATAACGAATGGCCGCGCGGCTTTCACGAAGCTGGGCGAAGTCAGGAACAGCATAAGCAAAATTAGTCATGGGGGAATCCTTTTTTCGGTTTTTATAAGGCGTGGTTAGTCGAACGCGACAATCATCGTGTTCGCATTGTTCTGAATGGTTTTCCAGTTTTTGAGAATGATCTTGAGACTGGAAACAAAACTTCTCAGGGTTAGAAAGTCGTTAATGCCTGCAACTTTGTTTCTGGAGGCATTAATGTATTCAGAGATCGAGATCCATAAGGTTTCAAGTTGTGCGGTGCTGGTGATTGCACCCTGAACGTAGGTCAGTAAACTGTCCAGGTCGCCGTGAAGTTCCACCAGGGTGCCGGCGAGAATGCTTTTCTGTTTGATTTGCTGCGTCAGCTGTTCACGCTGCCTGAGCAGCGGCGCCACGTGGGTTTTCTGCAATAGTTCAAGGTTGCCGGAGTGCAGGAAACCTACCGGGCTGTAGCCGGAGAAAATGTAATCAAAGAAATTGGGCGAGGTTTCCCGCATCTTTTCGTCGATGCGCTTCTGGGCTTCGTCGATTACCTTGTTCAGCGCCGTGATTTGCCTGTTGATGTCTTCACTATTGGCCAGTTTCAATTTGGAGCCGATGCCGGGCTGGACTTCGTTACTCATCTCGTCCTTGAAAAACTTCAGACGGGTCAGGACATCCAGGCTGCTCAACTTTTTTTCATCAATCGAACTGGCGATAAATTTCAGAGATTCCTGGATTGAACCAAAGCGGTTTTTTTCCGTTCGACCAATTTCGAGCGGGGGAAGAAGGCTGATCTCTTCCTCGCTCATATTGTCGAGCGTGCCTATGTAGTTCTGATAACCTGGCATGGTCACAATGGCGTCGATAATGTCCTGGCCAAAACTTTCCAGATCTTCCGAGAACGTCGCAAGACTGCCACTTACGCGCTTCATGGAAGACTCTATATCTGTCCACGAATTGGCGTTGTTGATGATCTTGTGATATAGGCTGAGCACATCAAACGGTTCCAGTCCGATAATGCCGGTCTTTTGGGTGTTTAATTGTTGCTCAACTTCGTTCAGGGTAATGGGCAGGGCCTTGGCGGTAGTTACATAGCGCTTGATTTTTTGGATGTCGTCTTTAGTAATGATGGGTGTCGGTGGGTTGCTATTGGTTTGCATTTGTCTAATTCCATTTAATATGTGCTCCGAGTGGCTAAGGTAATGGTGCTTTCAGAATAAGTGTATGTTTTGTCTGTAACCGGTTTTTAGTTGTTGTTAGTTAATGTTTTTTAAAAACTATCGCCCACAAAAAAGCCCGTGATTTATCACGGGCTTTTTTGTGGGCGCGTTACGTTTACACGTAGAACGACTTCAGCGGCGGGAAGCCATTGAACTCAACAGCGCTGTAACTGGTGGTATAAGCACCGGTCGACAACCAGTACAAGCGATCACCGATAGCCAGGTTCAACGGCAAACCGTACTTGTAGTTTTCGTACATGATGTCGGCGCTGTCGCAGGTTGGGCCGGCGATGACCACTTCTTCCATCTCGCCTTTCTTCTCGGTCCAGATCGGGAACTTGATGGCTTCGTCCATGGTTTCGATCAGGCCGGAGAACTTGCCCACATCCGTGTACACCCATCGCTCGACGGCGGTACGGGATTTACGCGCCACCAGCACCACTTCACTGACCAGAATGCCGGCGTTGGCGATCAGCGAGCGGCCTGGCTCCAGGATGATTTCCGGCAGGTCGTCGCCGAAGTCTTCCTTGAGGAAACGGATGATTTCTTCAGCGTAGGTTTCCAGGCTGTTGGTGCGGGTGATGTAGTTGGCCGGGAAGCCGCCGCCCATGTTGATCAGCTTCAGTTGAATGCCGTCTTCTTCTTTCAGGCGTTCGAAGATCACTTTGACCTTGGCGATCGCCGCGTCCCAGACGCTGATGTCGCGTTGCTGCGAACCGACGTGGAACGAGATGCCGTATGGCACCAGACCCAGGTCGCGAGCGAGGATCAGCAGGTCCATGGCCATGTCGGTCTGGCAGCCGAATTTGCGCGACAGTGGCCAGTCGGCGGTGGTCGAGCCTTCAGTCAGGATACGTACGTAGACTTTCGAGCCCGGAGCTGCCTTGGCGATGTTGCGCAGGTCGGCTTCGGAGTCGGTGGCGTACAGGCGAACGCCTTTGTCGTAGAAGTAACGAATGTCTTTGGATTTCTTGATGGTGTTGCCGTAGCTGATCTGATCCGGGCCGACGCCGCGGCTCAGCACTTTGTCCAACTCGTAGATCGAGGCGATGTCGAAGTTCGAGCCTTTCTCTTTGAGCAGGTCGATGATTTCCACGGCCGGGTTGGCCTTTACCGCGTAGTAGACCTTGGCGAATTCGAAACCGGCGCGCAGGTCGTCATAGGCCTGGGCGATCATCGCGGTGTCGATCACCACGAACGGGGTTTCTTGTTTGTCGGCGAAGGCCTTCATTTTGTTGAAGGTATCGCGCGCGAAATAGTCTTCGACGTTGATCGACATGCTGGGAACTCCTACTGGCAAACTGAAATTAACAATGGGTGCAAATGAACGTCCTCCGTATCCCCACTTTGGTTCGCCTACTTCCCAAGGCATGTCGCCGAAAGCAAAAAGGCCATGGGAGGCGGTGCTTTCCCTTGGCCTTGCTGTCTCGTCGTCAGTACTTGAGCCGGATGGATCGTTTCCAGCATGGACGTTCGGCGCGAACTTTAGGGCGTGAGGGGCTTGAGATCAACAAAAAATGTCGCGTTTTTGCACGCTTCCGTCGTGCGGTCCCCGACAGCTACTGATGTAACCGACCTGCATGACAGTGTGATGTTCCCGCTGGAGGGAGGTTTGAGGTATTTCAGGTGGGAAATTGTGGTGCCCCCCATCGCGAGCAGGCTCGCTCCCACAGGGGATTTGTGTTGACGCAACTTTTGCATGCACACCACAGATCCAACGTGGGAGCGAGCCTGCTCGCGATGGCGTCGGTCAGGCCAACGCGGCTTCCGCTGGCGAAACAATGCTGGTCTTGCCCCCACGGGACTTGCCAGAGCTTAAATACTCGGCAATCGATTCCTGAGTCACTTCCCCCAGAAACACCCGCTCGGCGTCCATCACCGGCAGCCACGAGCGGTTGAACTCGTACATGCGTGACAACAGGATGCGCAGGTGTTCGTCGTAGGCCGCGGTGGCGTTGAACTCGCGCCGGTATTGCGCGCAGGTGCCGGCCTGGCGATGCAGGTCGCGCCGACGCACGTAGCCCAAGGCCTTGTTCTCGGCGCAGGTGACCACCACGTAGCGACGGTCCAGTTCGTCCATCAATTCAAGTGCTTCGGCCACCGGGGTTTCCGGGCTTACCGATGGCGCGTTGTCCGCCGCATCTTCTGCCTTCACCAGCAGCAGACGCTTGAGCGTGCTGTCCTGGCCGACGAAGTTGCTGACAAAGTTGTCCGCCGGATGCGCGAGCAAGGTGTCCGGGTGGTCGATCTGCAACAGTTTGCCGGCGCGGAAAATCGCGATCTTGTCGCCGAGCTTGATCGCTTCGTCGATGTCGTGGCTGACCATGATCACGGTCTTGTTCAGCGCCCGTTGCATTTCGAAAAACTCGTTCTGGATCATCTCGCGGTTGATCGGGTCGACCGCGCCGAACGGTTCGTCCATCAGCAACAGCGGCGCATCCGCCGCCAGCGCTCGAATCACGCCGATCCGTTGCTGCTGGCCACCGGACAACTCACGGGGATAGCGAGTCAGGTACTGCTTGGGCTCAAGCTTGATCATGCTCATCAACTCGCGGGCGCGGTCGTGGCATTTCTGTTTGTCCCAGCCGAGCAGGCGCGGAACGATGGTGATGTTTTCCTCGATGGTCATATTCGGGAACAGACCGATCTGCTGGATCACGTAACCGATGTTGCGACGCAGGGTCACTTCGTCGAGGTCAGTGGTGTCTTCAGCGTTGATCAGGATCTTGCCCGAAGTCGGTTTGATCAACCGGTTGATCATCTTCAGCGTGGTGCTCTTGCCGCAGCCCGATGGCCCGAGGAACACACAGATCTCGCCTTCATTGACGGTCAGGCTCACCGAGTCCACGGCTTTCACATCTTTGCCGTTGCTTTGGAAGGTCTTGCTGAGGTTTTGAAGTTCGATCATTTGAGCAGTCCTTTTGGAGTCAGCGAACGTTGCAGCCATTGCAAAAGCAGGTCAGCGAAGATGGCCAGAAGACTGACCAGCACGGCGCCGACGATCAGCATCGACATGTCGCTGCGGCTGATGGAAGCGAGAATGAGTACACCGAGGCCACCGGCGCCGATGGTGGCGGCGATGGTCATCACACCGATGTTCATCACCACGGCGGTGCGTACACCGGCGAGGATCACCGGCACCGCGATGGGCAGCTCGACCATGCGCAGGCGCTGGCCGAAGGTCATGCCGATGCCACGCGCCGCTTCGCGAATGCCCGGTTCGACGCCGGTCAGGGCCAGGTAGGTGTTACGCATGATCGGCAGCAGCGAATACAGAAACACGGCGGTGATCGCCGGCATCGGGCCGAGGCCCTGGCCGAATGTCGAGTAGAACGGCAGCAACAGGCCGAACAGCGCAATCGACGGCACGGTCAGCAGCACCGTGGCGCTGGCTTGCAAGGGACCGGCCAGCGTCGGGAAGCGCGTCATCAGGATGCCCAGCGGCACGCCGACCAGAATCGCCAGTGTTACCGCGATGCCGACCAGGGTGATGTGCTGCCAGGTCAGGTGCAAAACCTGCGGCCCGTCGAGATGGGAAAAGGCGTTGAGAAATTCCATGACTTTTCCTCTTTAGTTCAACGGATGCTGGCGCAGGAAATCTGCGGCAACCGATGAAGGGCTTTCGTGATCGACATCGACCCGTGCATTGAGCTGGCGCATGGTGGCGTCGTCGAACAGCTGGGCCAGTGGCTTGAGCTCTTCGGTGAGTTTCGGGTGGGCATCGAGGTAGGCCTGGCGCACCACCGGCGCGGCGGTGTAGTCCGGGAAGTAATGCTTGTCGTCTTCGAGCAATTTGAGCTTGAAGGCGTTCAGGCGACCGTCGGTGGTGTAAACCAGACCGGCAAACACCTGGCCGTTACGCAGGGCGGTGTAGACCAGCCCGGCGTCCATCTGGCGGATGTTGTTGCGGGTCAGGTTCATGCCGTAGAGGTCAACCATGCCGGCCAGACCGTCGGAGCGGTTGGCGAATTCGGTATCCAGCGCTACCAGATGATTTTGCTTCTGCTCAGCCTGCAACACCGTGTTCAGCTCGCTGATCGTGTTGATCTGCGGGTAAGCCTTCGCGGTTTTTTCCGGCAGCGCCAGGGCGTAGGTGTTGCTGAACTTCGACGGGGTCAGCCAGATCAGGCCTTTTTTTTCGTCGAGTGCTTTCACCTTGGCGTAGGACTGAGCGCTGTCGAGTTTTTCAGTGACGTGGTTGTAAGCCACCAGCGACACGCCGGTGTATTCCCACATCAAATCCAGCTGACCGCTTTCGTGGGCGCTGCGGGCGAGGTTGCTGCCCAGACCGCCCGTCACTTGAGTGTCGTAACCTTTGGCGCGCAGGTATTGGGAGGTGATTTCCGCCAGCAGGGTTTGTTCGGTGAACACCCGGGCGCCAATGCGGATCACGGGTTTTTCAGCGGCTTGGGCAAATCCTGCGAACAGCAGAACGCAGCCTAGTAAAAAGCTTGATGTCTTCATGAAAATTCCTTTGCCGGGGCTTAAGACGGGCGCAGGCCGCGTTCGAGCCAGAGGCGGCTGGCGAGTGTCACCAGTCCGTCGAGCAGCAAGGCCAGCAGGGCGGTGCAGGCCGCGCCGAGCAGCAGTTGCGGCTGATTGTTCAGGGCGATACCGGGGAAAATCAGGCTGCCCAGGCTGTTGGCGCCGATCAGGAACGCCAGCGGTGCGGTACCGACGTTGATCGCCAGCGCCACTCGCACGCCACCGATGATGATCGGCACGGCGTTCGGCAGTTCGACCCGCCATAGCACCTGAGTCGGTGTCATACCGATACCGACGGCCGCTTCCTTGAGCGAACCCTGGACGTTTCTCAGCCCTTCGTAGGTGTTGCGCACGATCGGCAACAGTGAGGCGAGGAACAGGGCGAAGATTGCGGGACCGCTGCCAATGCCGAGGATACCCAGGGCGATGGCCAGTACGGCGAGAGGCGGCACGGTGTTGCCGATGTTGAAGATCTGCATGAAGCGTTCGGCGCGTCCAACCATGGTCGGGCGGCTGAGGAAGATGCCGGCGGGTATGCCCACTACAAGGGCGGCCAGCATGGAAACGAGGACGAGAATCAGATGAGCTTGCAGGTAAAACAACAAATCGTCGCGGTACTGTTCGATCGTGTTGATGCCAATCCAGTGGATCAGCAGGGCCAGAAGGGCGACGACAACCGCACCTCCTGTCAGCCCTTTGCCATAGCGAATAGCCACAGGCGGACTCCTTTTTTCTGTCGGCGGACGCAGTCCCGAGTGGCAATGCCATGCCTGGCTGCCGGGAAAACAACGTTCGCGAGAAGCAGCTCTACACGGTGATGAAACCGCATGAAATCGAGCCATAAGCGCAGCCTCGTCAGGCTGACTTGCTGATTTTTCAGCCCCTGACGATGGGTCGTAACAGGGGAGTGGACGCCTCCACCTTTTAAAAGGTTCCATAATCAGCAGCATTTAGCCACCGCGTAGGAGCTGCCGAAGGCTGCGATCTTTTGATGTTGCTTTTAGAAGCGAAGATCAAAAGATCGCAGCCTTCGGCAGCTCCAACGTTGGATCGCAACCTCCGTCAGCCCTGTGGATGGTGGTCCGTAGGTCACTTTTTAAGCTATACTCGCCGCCCTTTTTTGAATCACCGCCAGGCGATTTCCCATGACCAAACAGGCCGCCGAAGTCGCGAAACGCCGCACTTTCGCCATTATTTCCCACCCCGATGCCGGTAAAACCACCATCACCGAGAAGCTCTTGCTGATGGGCAAGGCGATTGCGGTAGCCGGCACGGTGAAGTCTCGCAAGTCCGACCGCCATGCCACCTCCGACTGGATGGAAATGGAAAAACAACGGGGTATTTCCATTACCACGTCGGTCATGCAGTTCCCGTATCGCGACCACATGGTCAACCTGCTCGACACCCCGGGCCACGAAGACTTCTCCGAAGATACCTATCGCACCCTGACGGCGGTGGACTCGGCCTTGATGGTGCTCGACGGCGGTAAAGGTGTTGAACCACGCACCATCGCGCTGATGGACGTCTGCCGTCTGCGTGACACGCCGATCGTCAGCTTCATCAACAAACTCGACCGTGATATCCGCGACCCGATCGAACTGCTCGACGAAATCGAAGCGGTCCTGAAAATCAAGGCGGCGCCGATCACCTGGCCGATCGGTTGCTACCGCGACTTCAAGGGCGTTTATCACCTCGCCGACGACTACATCATTGTCTACACCGCCGGCCACGGCCACGAGCGCACCGATGTGAAAATCATCGAGAAGCTCGACTCCGACGAAGCCCGCGCGCACTTGGGCGACGAGTACGATCGCTTCGTCGAACAGCTGGAACTGGTGCAGGGCGCCTGCCACGAATTCAATCAACAGGAATTCCTCGACGGCCAACTGACCCCGGTGTTCTTCGGTACCGCACTGGGCAACTTCGGTGTCGATCACGTGCTCGACGCCGTGGTCGATTGGGCACCGAAACCGCTGGCCCGAGTCGCCAACGAGCGCACCGTGGAACCGGTGGAAGAGAAGTTCTCAGGTTTCGTGTTCAAGATCCAGGCGAACATGGACCCCAAACACCGCGACCGCATCGCCTTCATGCGCATTTGCTCCGGCAAGTACGAAAAAGGCATGAAGATGCGCCACGTACGCACTGGTAAGGACGTACGGATCGGCGACGCGCTGACCTTCTTCTCCTCCGAGCGTGAGCAACTGGAAGAGGCCTTCGCTGGCGACATCATCGGTTTGCACAACCACGGCACCATCCAGATCGGTGACACCTTCACCGAAGGTGAAGCCCTGGGCTTCACCGGCATCCCGCACTTCGCCCCGGAACTGTTCCGTCGCGTGCGGCTGAAGGATCCGTTGAAATCCAAGCAACTGCGCCAAGGCTTGCAGCAGTTGGCGGAAGAGGGCGCCACCCAGGTGTTCTTCCCCGAGCGCAGCAACGACATCATCCTCGGCGCGGTCGGCGTGCTGCAGTTCGATGTGGTCGCCAGCCGCTTGAAAGAGGAATACAAGGTCGAGTGCTCCTACGAGCCGATCACCGTGTATTCCGCGCGCTGGATCGAGTGCAGCGACAAGAAGAAGCTTGAGGAATTCTCCAACAAGGCTGTGGAAAACCTGGCACTGGACGGCGGCGGTCACCTGACTTACCTGGCCCCGACCCGGGTCAACCTGGCGCTGATGGAAGAGCGCTGGCCGGACGTGAAATTCCGTGCGACGCGTGAGCATCACTAAGCGCTGAGCTGTACCCCCCCAAAGCCCCGATGCGTAAAGCTTCGGGGCTTTTTTATTGACCACTGTTCCCCTGTGGGAGCGAGCCTGCTCGCGATAGCGGTCTGGCATTCAGAGATGTGTCGACTGGCTGTCCGCCATCGCGAGCAGGCTCGCTCCCACAGGGGGCATCATCGTTAGTGGGGTTGGATATAACCCTTATTCCAAACCAATCTCTTCGCCAGCGGCATTTTCTGCTACCCGGTAGCCTCCTGTCTGGAGAACCCGGTCAATCGGAACTAAATTTCACTCAGTACCTTTCAGGCATCCACGCGCCACCCAAGAAAGGATGGAGTCGGCTATGAGTATTTTTCAACGCATTGTGTTGCTGCTTAAGGTTTTGGTGATGCTGTCCCTCGGCACGTCGGCGGTGGCGTGGGCAGAATGTGAGAACCATGAAAAACAGGCCTTGAACGGGCAAGGCGTGCACAGCGAGCTGATGATCGCTGCGACCGAATCAGACGATGACGATTCGACTGACGACCCAGACTCCGATGAGGAAGAGGACGACAAGCAATCGTAGATGACGGACAAAAGAAAACCCCTCCTGCCGGACTGATGCGCAATCGAAGCAGAAGGGGTTGGTCAACGCTTTAGATATTTCGTGCCGCTCAATACCTGTGGGAGCGAGCCTGCTCGCGATGGCGTCATACCCGTCGACATTAATGCCGACTGATACACCGCTATCGCGAGCAGGCTCGCTCCCACATTGTTATGCCGCGCCGTCGAGGAATTGCTCGGCGTAGTGGCAAGCCACCTGGCGGGTGTCGAGCAGGCGCAGGGCCGGCTCTTCGATGGCACAGCGCTCGGTCGCATACGGGCAGCGCTTGTGGAAGGCGCAGCCGGACGGCGGGTTCAGCGGGTTGGGCAGTTCGCCAACGATCTTGATTTTCGGTTTGTCCGGATCCGGGTGGATGGTCGGAGTGGCCGACAGCAGCGCCTGGGTGTACGGGTGCAGAGGACGGGTGTAGATGTCCTCTTTCGGGCCCATTTCCACCGGCCGGCCGAGGTACATCACCATCACGTGATCGGCGACGTGGCGCACCACGGCGAGGTTGTGGGAGATGAACACGTAGGCGGTGTTGAACTCTTGCTGCAAATCCATGAACAGGTTGAGCACCTGTGCCTGAATCGACACGTCCAGCGCCGAGGTCGGTTCGTCCGCCACCAGCACTTTCGGTTGCAGCATCATTGCGCGGGCCAGGGCGATCCGCTGGCGCTGACCGCCAGAGAACATGTGCGGATAGCGCTGGTAGTGCTCGGGACGCAAGCCCACCTGCTTCATCATCGCCTGGACTCTGTCGCGACGTTCCGAGGCGCTGAGGTTGGTGTTGATCAATAATGGCTCTGCAAGCTGATCACCGATCTTCTGCCGTGGGTTCAACGACGCGTACGGGCTCTGGAACACCATCTGCACGTCTTTGCGCAGTTGCTTGCGCTGGGCCTTGTTAGCGCCGGCGACTTCCTGCCCGGCGATTTTCAAGGAGCCGGAGGACGGTTCTTCGATCAGCGTCAGGGCGCGGGCCAGGGTGGATTTACCGCAGCCCGATTCGCCCACAACGGCGAGGGTCTTGCCGGCTTCCAGTTCGAACGACACACCGTTGAGGGCGCGCACGATCGCATGGCCCTTGAACAGGCCACGGGACACTTCGTAGTGACGGGTCAGGTCGCGGGCGGTAAGTACGACGGCCATTACGCCACCTCCTGGTTCAACGGGTAGAAGCAGCGGGCGAGGCTGTTACTTTTCTGGTCAAGGGCCGGACGTTGCACGCGGCAGTTGTCTTGCACATACGGGCAGCGCGGCGACAGCAGGCAGCCTTGCGGGCGGTCGTAACGACCGGGAACGATGCCCGGTAATGTCGACAGGCGCGCGGCACCCATGCTGTGTTCCGGAATCGCCGCCAGCAGTGCTTCGCTGTACGGATGCGCCGGAATATCGAACAGCTGTGGCACCTGACCGACTTCAACCGCCTGGCCGGCGTACATCACGCACACGCGCTGAGCGGTTTCGGCCACGACCGCGAGGTCGTGAGTGATCAGCACCAGGCCCATGTTCTGCTCTTTTTGCAGGGCCAGCAGCAGGTCCATGATCTGCGCCTGAATCGTGACGTCCAGTGCCGTGGTCGGTTCGTCGGCGATCAGCAGTTTCGGTTCGCCGGCAATCGCCATGGCAATCGCCACGCGCTGGCTCATACCGCCGGAGAGCTGATGCGGGTAGGCATCCATACGACTGGCGGCGCCCGGGATTTCCACTTTTTCCAGCAGTTCGATGGCGCGCTTGCGGGCTTGCTTGCCGGACATCTTCAGGTGCAGACGCAGCACTTCTTCGATCTGGAAACCGACGGTGTAGCTCGGGTTCAGTGCGGTCATCGGGTCCTGGAACACCATGGCCAGGTCTTTACCGACGATTTGCCGACGCTGACGGTTGCTGAGCTTGAGCATGTTCTTGCCGTCGAAATTCAGGGCATCGGCAGTGACGATCCCCGGGTGCTCAATCAGGCCCATCAGCGCCATCATGGTCACGGACTTGCCGGAACCCGATTCGCCAACAATGGCCAGCACTTCGCCCTTGTCCACGGTTATGTCGAGACCGTCGACCACCGGAACGGCGTTGGCGTCGCCGAAGCGAACGTTGAGATTCTTGATTTCTAACAGTGACATTTGAATCTCCTCAGGCGGCGTTCTTGAGTTTCGGGTCCAGCGCATCGCGCAGGCCGTCGCCCATCAAGTTGATTGCCAGCACGCTGAGCAAAATGGTCAAACCAGGCAAGCTCACCACCCACCAGGCGCGTTCGATGTAGTCGCGGGCCGAAGCCAGCATGGTGCCCCACTCAGGGGTTGGCGGTTGTACGCCAAGGCCGAGAAAGCCCAGTGCCGCGGCATCGAGAATCGCCGAGGAAAAGCTCAGGGTTGCCTGCACGATCAGCGGTGCCATGCAGTTGGGCAGCACGGTGATGAACATCAGGCGTGGCAGACCGGCACCGGCCAGGCGCGCGGCGGTCACGTAGTCGCGGTTCAGCTCGCCCATCACCGCGGCACGGGTCAGACGAACATAGGACGGCAGGGACACCACGGCGATGGCGATCACGGTGTTGATCAGGCCAGGGCCGAGGATGGCGACAATCGCCACGGCCAGCAGCAGGGACGGCAGCGCCAGCATGATGTCCATCAGACGCATGATGGTCGGGCCGAGCACGCGTGGGAAGAACCCGGCCAGTAATCCCATCATGATGCCGGGAATCAGCGACATGACCACCGAGGACAGGCCGATCAACAGCGACAGGCGCGAGCCGTGAATCAAACGCGACAGCAGGTCGCGGCCCAGTTCATCGGTGCCGAGGAAAAAGCGCCATTGCCCGCCATCGAGCCACACCGGAGGCGTCAGCAGAAAATCACGGTATTGCTCGCTTGGATTGTGCGGCGCAACCCAAGGGGCAAAAATCGCGCAGAACACAATCAGGGTGAAGAACATCAGGCCGGCAACGGCGCCTTTATTCTTCGAAAATGCATGCCAGAACTCTTTGTACGGTGATGGATACAGCAGGCTTTGATCCACGGCGGAGGTAGACGTGACTGCTGAGGAAGTTGGAATGCTCATGGGTATTTACCTCAGCGCTGGTGACGAATGCGTGGGTTGGCAAAGCCGTAGAGGATATCCACCACGAAGTTAACCAGGATCACGATGCAGGCAATCAACAAGATGCCGTTTTGCACGACGGGATAGTCCCGGGCGCCGATGGCTTCGATCAGCCATTTGCCGATGCCGGGCCAGGAGAAGATCGTTTCGGTCAGAACAGCGCCAGCCAGCAGTGTGCCGACTTGCAGGCCGACCACGGTCAGCACCGGAATCAACGCGTTGCGCAGGCCATGGACAAACACGACGCGTGCCGGCGACAGGCCTTTGGCCCGAGCGGTGCGGATGTAGTCCTCACGCAGCACTTCAAGCATGGAGGAACGGGTCATCCGGGCAATCACCGCTAGCGGAATGGTGCCCAGCACGATGGCCGGCAGGATCAAGTGATGCAGGTAGTCGAGTAGCGCGCCCGGTTCATCGCTGAGCCAGGTGTCGATCAGCATGAAATGGGTTTTGCGCTCCACGTCGATCAACAAGTCGTTCTGCCCGGAGACCGGCGTCCAACCCAGGCTGACCGAGAAGAACATAATCAGGATCAGGCCCCACCAGAAGATCGGCATCGAGTATCCCGTGAGAGAGATGCCCATGACCCCATGGTCGAACAGGGATCCTCGCTTCAACGCGGCGATTACACCGGCCAGCAGTCCGAGGACTCCGGCAAATAACAGGGCCGCCATCGACAGCTCGAAGGTGGCCGGGAACAACACCTTGAATTCACTCCACACGCTTTCACGGGTACGCAGGGATTCGCCGAGATCGCCGTGGGCCAGTTTGCCAATGTAATCCAGGTATTGGGCATACAGCGGTTTGTTCAGACCTAGGCGTTCCATTGCCTGAGCATGCATTTCGGGGTCGACCCGACGTTCTCCCATCATCACTTCTACGGGGTCGCCAGGAATCATGCGGATCAACGCGAAAGTCAGCAAGGTGATGCCGAAGAACGTGGGGATCAGTAATCCCAATCGGCGGGCAATAAAACTAAACATCGTGTGTTGTACCTCATCAGCCGGTTAGGCGTGCCCGGCGGCGCTGGGGTCAGCGATGCCGGGCGTTTTTTATCTACTTCACCTGGGTGGTGGCGAAGTTATTAGTGGTGAGGGGGCTAATTTGATAGCCCTCTACATTGGTGCGCATTGCAGTGAACATGCGGGTGTGCGCCATGCTGATCCATGGCTGGTCCTGGTTGAAAATGGCCTGGGCCTGTTCGTAGAGCGCCGCGCGTTCGTCCGGGTTCACTTTAGCCCTCGCTTCGTCGATCAGCGCCTGGAACTTTTCATTGCACCAGCGTGCATAGTTTTCGCCGTTTTTGGCGGCCTCACAACTGAGCATAGGCGTCAGGAAGTTATCCGGGTCACCGTTATCGCCAGCCCATCCAGCGGCCACCATATCGTGCTCGCCGTTTTTCGCGCGCTTGAGCATTTCGCCCCATTCCATGACACGAATATCGACCTTGATCCCGATCTTCGCCAGGTCAGCCTGCATCATCTGCGCGGCGAGCATCGGGTTCGGGTTGGTTGCACCCCCACCGTTGCGGGTGAACAGGGTAAACACCGTGCCTTCCGGCACACCGGCTTCCTTAATCAGGGCGCGAGCCTTGTCCAGGTCGCGGGGCGGGTTGGTCAATGTGTGGTTGTAGCCCAGCAAGGTATCCGGGTACGGGTTGACCGCCACGGTGGCATTGCCTTTGCCGAACAGGGCGTTGACCGCCGCTTCTTTGTCGAAGGCGATGTCGATCGCTTTGCGCACCCGCACATCACTCATGTACTTGCGAGTGGTGTTCATGGCGATATAGGAGACGGTCATCGCGTTCAGTTCATCGACCTTCAGCTTGTCGTCTTTCTTGATGCTCGAGATGTCATCCGGTTTCGGGTACAGCGCGATCTGGCACTCGTTGGCCTTGAGCTTTTGCAGGCGCACGTTGTTATCGGTGGCGATCGCCAGGACCAACGCGTCAGCCGGTGGCTTGCCCAGGAAGTAGTCCGGGTTGGCCTTGAAGCGAACCTGAGCATCCTTGGCGTAACGCTGGAAGACGAACGGGCCGGTGCCGACCGGCTTGTTGTTCAGGTCGCCCATCTTGTCGGCCTTGAGCAACTGGTCGGCGTACTCGGCGGAGTAGATCGAAGAGAACGCCATGGCGATGTCGGCCAGGAACGGCGCTTCACGGCGAGTCAGAGTGAACTTGACCGTGTTGTCGTCGACCTTCTCGACGCTCTTGAGCAGTTCTTTGAAGCCCATACTTTCAAAGTACGGGAAGCCCACGCTCGACTGCTTGTGCCACGGATGATTCGGGTCCAGCTGACGCTGGAAGCTCCAGACCACGTCGTCGGCAATCAAGTCGCGGGTCGGCTTGAAGTAGTCGGTGGTGTGAAACTTGACGCCCTTGCGCAGGTGGAACGTGTAGGTCAGACCGTTATCGCTGATCTCCCACGAATCGGCCAATGACGGAATCACTTCGGTGGTACCGGGCTTGAAACCCACCAGACGGTTGAAGATGGTTTCGGACACTGCATCGCCTGTGACTGCAGTCGTGTACTGGACCATGTCGAAGCCTTCCGGGCTGTTTTCGGTACAGACCACCAAGGGTTTGGCCGAGACGCCAACGGCGACACTCAGCAACGCGGCAGCGATGGCTGCTCGTAGGGGAAGCATTTTCATCTAGAGCCCTCTGCAATCGGTTGAACGGAAAAGCCAGGCGGCCGACTCGTCATGAGTCAGCCGCAGGCATGGGTTTTACAAAATGTTGAACGGGATGGTGGTCACGAGACGGAACTCGTTGAGGCTGCCGTCCGCCTGGTTTTCGCTGGCACGGTGCGCGGTGTACGTCGCACGGATAGCGGTGGCCTTGAGTGGGCCGCTCTGCACGGCGTACGAAGCACCGATGCCGTATTCATAGTGGTGCTCGCCGTCCATCGCCTTCACATCGGTGTAGCCGGTGCTGTTGTAGTGAGTACCGTCGATACCCCAGCCGCGAGCCTGGTAGATGTTGAACTTCAGGCCTGGCACGCCGTATTCGGCCATGTTCAGGCCGTAGGCGATCTGGAAGGACTTCTCGTTCGGGCCGTTGAAGTCCGACAGCAGGGAGTTGGCCAGGTAGATGCCGTTGGTTTCGTGCAGGTAGTCGAAGTACTCGTTACCGTTCACTTCCTGGTACGAGAAGGTCAGGCTGTGGGCCTGGTGGGTCAGGCCGAACGATAGGGAGTAGGTGTCGTTGTCGATCTGGCCGAGCTTGGCTTTACCTTCATCCACGGTTTTGTAGTAGTTCAGGCCGGTGGTCAGGCTCAGGACCTGGCTGTCGCCCAGTACATGGGTGGCGCCGAAGTAGTACTGATTCCACAAGTCTTCAGCCTGGGTGCCCCAAAGGCTGGTGGTCAGGCTGGCGAACGGCTGGTAGGTGATACCGGCAGTGTGGACGTGATCGGCTTCGGCATTGGTGTCGCCGTATTCGGAGCGGAACTTGCGCTGGCTTTGTTCGGTACGCGGTGAGTTGCGGTCGAAGGTGCCGAGGTCGAAGGACAGGTTCTCCAGCTCTTCGCTGTGCAGGGTCACACCTTCGAAGCTCGAAGGCAGGGCACGGTTACCGATAACGTCTACCTGCGGGCTGCTGAAGTTCTGGCGACCGGCAGTCAGCGTGGTGTTGGAGATACGGGCCTTGACGTTGGCCAGGCCCAGTTTGCTCCACTGGCCGACGGCGTCGCCGCCTTCTTTGGTCAGCGTACGGTTGTTACCCGCGCCAGGACGCGTGGTCGGCGCACCGCCGTTGTTGGACGCCAGATCCTTGCGATCACGATCCAGGGCAATGGCGTTGTAGGCCGCTACTTCGGTGCTGAAGCCGACGGTGCCTTCAGTGAACCCCGAGTTGTACTTGATGATTGTGCCTTGCAGCCAGTTGATGCGACGGTCAGTCTGGCGCGTTTCACCATTCTGACGGTAGTTGAGTGTCGCACCCCGCTTGAAATGCTCGTTGGCGTACCAGTTACGCGTGCTGCCGGTGATCGACTGGCCTTCGACAAAACCAGTGGCTTCGCTTTGGGCGCTTTTCTCTTTCACGGTAACCGGGGTGAACGCCTGGCTCTGGGATTCTGCGTACGCCGTGGCGGTCACGCTGCTGATGGCCAAGGCCAATAACGCGGTGCTGCTCAGTTTCATGGGTGAAGCTCCTTTCTTTCTTTTTTAATGCCGGTCTTTTTGGGTGATCCGGCTATTTGGTTTAGAACACATTCAAGGCATCGCAAACGTTTGCTACAAGCCGTATTGACGAATTACGGCAATACGCTTGCGTGAGGGCGGAATCCGCCCCCAGCGTTTCTGGCTAATGGGTTATTGGTCGATACTGACACCCGAGAACACGTTGCGACCGAAAGGGCTCACCTTGAATCCTTCGATTTTGGCGCTCAACGGCTGGTTAACCGTTGAATGGGCGACTGGCGTGATCGGCACCTGCTGCTTGAGGTACTGTTGCGCCTGTTTGTAGAGCACGGTGCGCTGGTCGCGATCGGTGACGACCTTGGCTTGCTTGATCAGCTTGTCGTAGGCCGGATCACACCACATGGAGTAGTTGTTGCCGCCAATGGCGTCGCAGCTGTAGAGCGTGCCGAGCCAGTTGTCCGGGTCGCCGTTGTCACCGGTCCAGCCGATCAGGCTGATGTCGTGCTCGCCGTTCTTGGTGCGCTTGATGTACTCGCCCCATTCGTAGCTGACGATCTTGACCTTGAGGCCGATCTTCGCCCAATCCGCCTGGAGCATTTCGGCCATCAGCTTGGCATTGGGGTTGTACGGACGCTGAACCGGCATGGCCCAGAGGGTGATTTCGGTGCCTTCCTTGACGCCGGCAGCCTTGAGCAGTTCCTTGGCTTTTTCCGGGTTGTAGGCGGCGTCTTTAATCGTTTCGTCGTAGGACCATTGGGTCGGCGGCATGGCGTTGACCGCCAGTTGACCGGCACCTTGGTAGACAGCGTTGAGAATGCCTTGTTTGTTCACCGCCATGTCCAGTGCCTGGCGCACTTCGAGCTGGTCGAACGGTTTGTGGCGCACGTTATAGGCGATGTAGCCGAGGTTGAAGCCGGGCTTCTCGATGAGCTTGAGGGTCGGGTCGTTCTTCAGCGCGGTCACGTCGGCGGGGCGCGGGTGCAGGGTAATCTGGCATTCGTTGGCCTTGAGTTTCTGCACGCGCACCGAGGCGTCGGTGTTGATGGCGAAAATCAGGTTGTCGAGCTTGACCCGGCTCGGGTCCCAGTACTGCTTGTTGCCGCTGTAACGGATGTTGGCGTCTTTCTGGTAGCTCTTGAACACGAACGGCCCGGTGCCGATCGGCTTCTGGTTGATGTCGCTCGGCTTGCCTTCGGCGAGCAGTTTGTCGGCGTACTCGGCAGACAGGATGGCGGCGAAGCTCATGGCGATGTTCTGGATGAACGCGGCGTCGACGCTGTTGAGCGTCATCACCACGGTCAGCGGCCCGGTCTTCTCGACCTTGGCGATGTTCTTGTTCAGGCTCATCCCGTTGAAATACGGGAACTCGGTCGGATAAGCCTTACGGAAGGGTTGCTGCGGATCGAGCATGCGATTGAACGTGAACAGCACGTCGTCGGCGTTGAAATCGCGGGTCGGCGTGAAGTATTTGGTCGTGTGAAATTTCACCCCTTCGCGCAGGTGAAAGGTGTACTTGAGACCGTCCTCGGAAATATCCCAGCTCGTTGCCAGGCCTGGTACGACGTTGGTGGCGCCTTTTTCAAACTCTGCCAATCGGTTGTACAGCGGCTCAGCGGCGTCGTTATCGGTCGCAGTGGTGTACTGCGCGGTATCGAAACCGGCGGGGCTGCCTTCAGAGCAGAACACCAGGCTGTTGTTGGCGGCCTGGCTGATGGAAGTGGCGGCCAGCAGGCCGGTGCCCAGCAATGCGGATAAAACCAAGGTATGGCGCATAACGCTCCCTCTTTTTGTAGTGTTATTCAATGCGCCGGGATCCCGTCCGAGGACGTTGTGGCTGCATTGAGCTCAAACCAATACGGGCAGCAAACCGATAGCCCACGCAGTTTCTGGTCAGAACCCGACGGTAGGTGCCGTGGGTCTGGCAGTAAATGCGCTGAGTCCTAAAGACTCGTAGGAAAAGGCAACGCGTCCTAACCCCTGGCTGCGTCAGACAGCGGATTTGGATGTAGGCAAATTCCTAGCTTCTCGGCAGAAAAAAGCAGCGGCGACGCTGAAAACGTCGCCGCTGCTTTTTCTTATTTGCTGACGCTGACGCCGTAGAAGGAGTTCAAGCCGAATGGGCTGATCTTGAAGTCCTGCACGTTGGCGCGCATGGGTTGGAACACCGTCGAGTGAGCGATAGGTGTCATTGGAACAGCATCTTTGAGGACGTGTTGCGCCTGTTTGTACAGTTCGGTGCGCTTGGCCTGATCGGTGGTGCGTTTGGCTTCCTTGACGAGGCCGTCGAATTTCTTGTCGCACCATTTGGAGAAGTTGTTGCCACTCAGCGAGTCGCAGCCGAACAGCACATTGAGCCAGTTGTCCGGGTCACCATTGTCGCCGCTCCAGCCGATGATCATCGCCTGGTTCTCGCCGCCTTTGGAGCGTTTGATGTACTCGCCCCATTCGTAGCTGGTGATCTTGACGTTCAGGCCGATCTTCTTCCAGTCGGACTGCAGCATTTCAGCCATCAGCTTGGCGTTCGGGTTGTACGGACGCTGTACCGGCATCGCCCACAGAACGATCTCGGTGCCTTCCTTGACGCCGGCTTCCTTGAGCAGCGCCTTGGCTTTCTCAGGATCGTACTTGGCATCCTTGATGGTGGTGTCGTAGGACCATTGGGTCGGCGGCATGGCGTTGACGGCCAGTTGTCCCGCGCCCTGATAAACCGAGTCGATGATCTGCGGCTTGTTGACCGCCATATCCAGCGCCTGACGAACACGCAGGTCGGCCAGCGGGTTCGGCTCGTTGCTGCCCTTGACCTTGTCCATCACGTTGTAGGCGATGTAGCCCAGGTTGAAACCGGCCTGGTCAGGCAGCTTCAGATCCTTGTCTTCTTTCAGCGCTTTCAGGTCGGCTGGACGCGGGAACAGGGTGATCTGGCACTCGTTCTTCTTCAGCTTCTGGATGCGTACCGACGGGTCGGTGGTGATGGCGAAGATCAGGTTGTCGATCTTCACGTCGTCAGGCTTCCAGTAGTCCTTGTTCCCGGTGTAGCGGATGTTGGAGTCTTTCTGGTAGCTCTTGAACACGAACGGGCCAGTGCCGATTGGCTTCTGGTTGATGTCGGCGGCCTTGCCTTCCTTGAGCAGCTGGGTAGCGTACTCGGCGGACTGGATCGAGGCGAAGCTCATGGCCATGTTCTGGATGAACGCGGCGTCTACATCCTTGAGGGTGAACTTGACGGTGTGGTCGTCGACTTTATCGATCTTGGTGATGTTGGTGTCCATCCCCATGTCGGTGAAGTATGGGAACTCGGTCGGGTACGCCTTACGGAACGGGTCATCCTTGTTAATCATGCGATTGAAGGTGAACAGCACGTCGTCGGCGTTGAACTCACGCGTCGGCTTGAAATACGGGGTGGTGTGGAACTTGACGCCTTCACGCAGGTGGAAGGTGTAAGTCAGGCCGTCATCGGAAATGTCCCACTTGGTCGCCAGACCAGGAATCACGGCGGTGCCGCCGCGCTCGAACTGGGTCAGGCGGTTGAACATGGTTTCTGCAGAGGCGTCGAAGTCGGTTCCGGTGGTGTACTGACCAGGGTCGAAACCGGCCGGGCTCCCTTCGGAGCAAAACACCAGGTTAGTCGCAGCGAAGGCGAAAGGTGCGCTGGCTAACAGACTTGCGCCGACTAAAAACGGAATGACCGCGTGTTTAAGCATGGTGGCCTCATGATTTGTTGTCATTTTTGGAATTAGAGGACGACCTCGTGAGTCGACCCTGCGGATACTTATGCAGGGGCCGTACCCATTGCAAGATCCTGAATGGCCACAAGCCTTAAAGAGTGGCACGAACGTACCTTAATGTCGCATATGTATAAATAGCGACATATTTGACCGTTTGCGCAGGTTTTTTACGGTGCAAAACGCGCACTGATAAGGGGCGTCCGGGGCGTGTGACGCACCCGGTTGGAGCCTGGTGTTACTTATTTATACCCACGCCATAGAAGGGGGTGAGGCCGAACGGGCTGATCTTGAAGTCGGTGACTTCCTTGCGCAGTGGCTGGAACACCGTCGAGTTGGCAATCGGTGTGATAGGTACTTGTTGCTTAAGGATTTGCTGTGCCTGTTGGTACAGTTTGACTCGCTGCTGTTTGTCCGTGGACACCTTGGCTTGCTGCACCAGTTTGTCGTAGGCCGGGTCACACCATTTGGCGTAGTTGCTACCTTTCACCGCAGCGCAGCTGTAGAGCACGCCGAGCCAGTTGTCCGGGTCACCGTTGTCGCCGGTCCAGCCGTAGATCATTGCGTCGTGTTCGCCATTCTTGGCGCGTTTGATGTACTCGCCCCACTCATAGCTGACGATGTTGGCCTTGATCCCGACTTTCTCCCAATCCTGCTGGATCATCTGTGCCGACATCCGCGCGTTGGGGTTGGACGCGCGCTGCACAGTCATGGCCCACAAATCGATGGTGGTGCCGGGTGCAACTCCTGCTTCTTTTAGTAGCGCGCGGGCTTTGGTCGGATCGTGGGGTGCGTCTTTGATGGTCGGGTCATAGGACCATTGCGCCGGTGGCAAGGCGTTCTGTGCCAGTTGCCCGGCACTCTGGTAGACAGCTTTGATAATGGCGGGCTTGTCGATGGCCATGTCCAGCGCCTGACGCACCTTGAGTTGGTCCAGCGGCGGGTGGGTCACGTTGTAGGCGAGGAAACCGAGGTTGAAACCGGCTTGCTTGAGTACGGTCAGGTTCGGGTCTTTCTCCATCACTTCTATGTCCGCCGGGCGCGGGTAGCCACTGACCTGACACTCGCCGGCCTTGAGCTTCTGCAAGCGCACGGCGGCGTCCGGGGTGATCGAGAAAATCAGATTGTCGAGCTTCACATCCTCGGGTTTCCAGTAGGCCTTGTTGGCGGCATAGCGGATTTGCGAGTCCTTTTGATAACGCTTGAACACGAACGGGCCGGTGCCGACCGGTTTCTGGTTGATGTCCGCCGCTTTGCCTTCTTTTAACAACTGCGCGCCGTACTCGGCGGACTGGACCGAGGCGAAACTCATGGCCAGGTTTTGGATGAACGCGGCGTCGATGTTGTTCAGGCTGAAACGCACGGTGTGATCGTCGATTTTGTCGACACTCTTGATCGTTTTGTTCAGGTCCATGTCGGTGAAGTACGGCGATTCGGCGGGATAGGCTTTGCGGAATGCGTTTTCCGGGTCGAGCAAGCGCTGGAAGGTGAACAGCACGTCGTCGGCGTTGAAGTCGCGGGTGGGGGTGAAGTAGTCGGTGGTGTGGAACTTCACGCCGTCGCGCAGGTGGAAGGTGTAGGCGAGGCCGTCCTTCGAGACATCCCAGCTTGTGGCCAGGCCGGGTTCGACTTCGGTGCCACCGCGTTTGAACTGGGTGAGGCGGTTGAAGACGGTTTCGGCCGAGGCGTCGAAGTCGGTGCCGCTGGTGTATTGGCTGGGGTCGAAGCCGGCGGGGCTGGCTTCGGAGCAGTAGACCAGGGTGGTGGCGGCTTGGGCCAGTGGTGCGGTTGTGGCGAGGGCGAGTGCGAGCAGGAGTGGTTTGACGGTGGTTCTTTCCATGGAGTCCCCGGAATTTGGGCGGTGGTGTTTTCCTGAGGGTAGCGTTGTTGGTGAGATTGGTGGAAATATCGTTTTTTGAGGGGAACCCCTCTATCCGGGCATAGTTGGCCGGTTTTTACGTTGATGGCGGACGGTTAGGAGCTGCCGAAGGCTGCGATCTTTTGACCTTGATCTTGGCGGCCTGACAGTCTCAATCTCCCCCAGATATACACCGTCCTACTGTAGGGACGAGGCTTGCCCGCGAAGGCGGCGGATCAGCCAGCACATATCCTTAGGCAGGAACTGAAATCCCACATGGAAGATTTGGAATGACTCGAATTGTTGAAATCCTGATGTACACCTTGAAACCGGGATCAGGATTGGATTTCCATCGAATAATGCGGGAAGTAAGCGTTCCGCTTCACTTAAAGGCGGGTATGGATGTTGTTTCTTATGGCGGCTCTTTGCATGACGATGACAGTTATCACTTAATTCGCTCCTACGAGAGCGAGAATCATCGGCAAGCCTCTCAAGATCTTTTTTACTCAAGTACTGATTGGAAGCAAGGTCCGAGAGCAGACATCATCAGTCGGATTGAAGTAAGCACAACGACTGTTATGACGCTCACTCAAGAGGCGATTGATGCCATCAGAGCTTCCCATAAATCTATCCAGAGCTGATGCTCAATGAGCGTTCCCACGCTCCCGCGTGGGAACGCCGCCAGGGATGCTCCGCGTTCCGCTTTTGAATGATTAATCGATGTCTCAGTGCGCAGACCTTTCCCGGGCCGGGTTCCTTTTGCCGGTAATCTCACACCGCACATAGCTGCCACCTCTTCGCCGAGTGAGATCGGAAATTGATGGCTCCAATATCAAAAGGAAGTTTGTATGGATAAGTTAATCCCCGACCTACCCTTCAACACCTCCACACCCAACGCCGAAGCTTTGCGTACCGAAGAGCTACACAAAGACCGCGAAGCCATAAAACGTGCGCTCGACTACTACCTCGATTCGCCCAAGCCTTACTCCGCAAAACCTCGTCGCCCCAGTACGATGTTCCTGGTTTTCCCGGACAGCGACACCGAAAGTCTCCTGGCTCAAGCTTGCGAGTCATTGGCCTCGGCCAGTGTCCTGGCCAGCGATTTCGCAACAAACCTGATCGGCCCGCAGCGCAATACGGCGTTGGCGATTCAACAGATCATCATGCTGGCGGGGTTGGCGGTGAACCGGGCGTTGGATAACGTCGATCCGGCATAGACCGCGTTATCGTTCTTCGCGAGCAAGCCCGCTCCCACAGTGGTTCATCGTCGTTCACAGATTCGGAGTACGACACAAATCAACTGTGGGAGCGGGCTTGCCCGCGAAGGCGGCGGATCAGTCACTGTAAAACTGACTGATCCACCACCGCATCAAGGCATCAACACTTCAATCGCCCCATCCGCCGTCATGTTGACCTGGCTGGTCCCTGCTTCAACCTCCGGCGTCACCGGCGCGGAATCCATGCCGGCGGCAGCTTTCATCATCATCGGCCCGCGCATGTACGGCTGTGGATAACCGTTGCTGTTGAGGTTCAGGTTGACGATTTTGTAGCCCTTGCCGCCCAGTGCGTCGGTGGCCAGTTGAGCGCGGGCCTTGAAGGCGGTCACGGCTTCTTTGAGCAGGGCGTCTTCGCTGGCCTTGCGGGTTGAGGTGGCGATGGCGAAGTCCATGCCGCCCATTTTCAGGTCGGTGAGCAGTTCGCCGGTGAGTTTGGAGAGGGCGGCGAAGTCCGAGCTTTCCAGGCGCAGTTCGGCGCGTTCACGCCAGCCGGTGATTTTCTGGCCTTTGGTGTCGTAGATCGGGTAGCTGTTGCGGTTGCCCTGACGCAGGGTGATGTCCTTGACCTGTTTGGCCTGGGCCAATGCTTTGTTCATGGTGGTGCTGACGTCGGCGGCGAGTTTGGCCGGGTCGGCGTTTTGCTCTTCGGTGTAGAGGGTCACGATCATCAGGTCGCGGGCCACTTCCTGGCTGACTTCGGCGCGCAGGGAGATCTGGTTGTAATGCAGTTCGTCGACGGCCAGGGCCGGGAGGCTGGCGACGGTGCCAACGCTTAAGGCAAGAAGGGCGGCGCTGCGGCGCAATGTGTGCATGAAAAGCTCCTTGGACAGTGCGCAGGGGTTAAGGTCCGAACCTGCGTGAAACCATCAGACTCTAGCTTCAATGGTCCGGTTCGCCCAGTTACAACTTCTATACAGATCGACAACCAACAAGAACTTCGGTGGTGAGTGGGGCTTCTGTGGCGAGGGAGCTTGCTCCCGCTGGACTGCGAAGCAGGCCCAAGTCAGTCGACCGAGTGAGCCTGGTTCACCTTGCATACAGGTTTACGACTGCTGCGCAGCCGAGCGGGAGCAAGCTCCCTCGCCACAGATGCATTTCCACAGATCAATGGTCTTTGGCTGTGGTCGTTTGCCGCACTTTCGCCTCTCAGGCTCGTGGCTTGGTTATACTCCGTGCGATCCGCCTGGAGCGCTCATCAGGAGAGCTCATGCTCGCCCCCGTTCAAATCACTTCCGCCACTCGCCAGAACCTCTGGCGGCTCACGTTCATCCGCACGTTGGTGCTGGCCGCGCAGGCCGGTTCCGTGGGCCTGGCCTACTGGTTCCACCTGCTGCCGTTGCCGTGGATGCAATTGGCGATCACCCTCGGTTTTTCCATGGTGCTCTGCGCCCTGACCGCGATTCGCCTGCGCACGTCGTGGCCGGTGACCGAGCTCGAGTACGCCGTGCAACTGGCCTGCGATCTGTTTATCCACAGTGCCTTGCTGTACTTCTCCGGCGGTTCGACCAATCCGTTCGTCTCTTATTACCTGGTGCCGCTGACCATCGCCGCCGTGACCTTGCCATGGCGTTTTTCGGTGATTCTGTCCGGTATTGCCCTGGCGCTGTATACGTTGCTGCTGGCGCGGTTCTACCCGCTGGAAACGTTCCCGATCGCCCGGGAGAACCTGCAGATCTACGGCATGTGGCTGAGCTTCGCCCTGGCGGCGGCGGTCATCACGTTCTTCGCCGCGCGCATGGCCGAAGAGTTGCGCCGTCAGGAGGAACTGCGTGCCATTCGTCGCGAAGAAGGCCTGCGCGATCAACAATTGCTGGCTGTCGCGACCCAGGCTGCCGGCGCCGCCCATGAACTAGGCACGCCGCTGGCGACCATGAGTGTATTGCTCAAGGAAATGCGCCAGGATCATCCCGACCCGTTGCTGCAGGACGATTTGAGCGTGTTGCAGGATCAGGTCAAACTCTGCAAAGAAACCTTGCAGCAGCTGGTACGGGCGGCGGAAGCCAATCGTCGTTTGGCGGTGGAGATGCAGGACGTCACCGACTGGCTCGACGAAGCCCTGAACCGCTGGCACCTGATGCGCCCGGAAGCCAGTTATCGCTTCCAGCGCCTGGGCCAAGGGACCGTGCCGCGCATGGCGCCACCGCCGGACCTGACCCAGGCCCTGCTGAATTTGCTGAACAACGCCGCCGATGCCTGCCCCGAAGGCTTGCAAGTGACCCTGGACTGGAATGCCGAGGACCTGACCATCAGCATTCGCGACCATGGCGCCGGTGTGCCATTGGCCATTGCCGAGCAGATCGGCAAACCGTTTTTTACTACCAAGGGCAAAGGTTTCGGCCTGGGCCTGTTTTTGAGCAAGGCCAGCGTGACACGCGCCGGCGGCTCAGTGAAACTCTACAGTCATGAGGAAGGTGGCACGCTCACCGAGCTGCGCCTGCCCCGTGTCGCCCGAGGAGATGAACATGAGTGACGAGATCCAAGTCGAAGGCGAAGAACTGCCGCATTTGCTGCTGGTAGACGACGATGCAACCTTCACCCGCGTGATGGCCCGCGCCATGGCCCGCCGCGGTTTTCGCGTCAGCACGGCAGGTTCTGCCGAAGAGGGCCTGACCATCGCCCAGGCCGACATCCCGGATTACGCCGCCCTGGACCTGAAAATGGACGGCGACTCGGGCCTGGTGTTGCTGCCCAAGCTGCTCGAACTCGACCCGGACATGCGCGTGGTGATCCTCACCGGTTACTCGAGCATTGCCACCGCCGTCGAGGCAATCAAGCGTGGCGCCTGCAATTACCTGTGCAAACCGGCGGACGCCGATGACGTGTTGGCTGCGTTGCTCTCCGAGCACGCCGACCTCGACACCCTGGTGCCGGAAAACCCGATGTCCGTGGATCGCCTCCAGTGGGAGCACATCCAGCGCGTATTGACCGAGCACGAAGGCAACATCTCCGCCACCGCCCGTGCCTTGGGCATGCACCGCCGTACGCTGCAGCGCAAACTGCAAAAGCGTCCGGTCCGTCGCTGAACCGGCGCTGAACAATTGTTGTCACACTTCGCTACAAGCCGAGCCGTTCATTTATGATCGGCTCGTGTGTGTTCTTTTCTTTATCGAGCCTTATTCATGAATCAGAACGCTGAATATTCCGCGGTCAACGATGCTGTGCGCGGGCAGTTTTTTCGCAAAGTCTGGGCGATGACCACGCCTTACTGGCGCAGCGAAGAGAAGGGCAAGGCCTGGACGTTGTTGATCGCCGTGATCGCGCTGTCATTGTTCAGCGTGGCGATTTCGGTGTGGATCAACAGTTGGTACAAGGATTTCTATAACGCCCTGCAGAAGAAAGACGAAGCAGCGTTCTGGCAATTGATCCTGTACTTTTGCGGCATCGCGGCCGTGGCGATCCTCGGCGCGGTGTACAGGCTCTACCTGACCCAGATGCTGACGATTCGCTGGCGGGCCTGGCTCACCGAGAAGCACTTCGCCCGTTGGCTCGGCAACAAGAACTACTACCAGCTGGAGCAGGGCGGTTACACCGATAACCCGGACCAGCGGATTTCCGAAGACCTCAACAAGTTCACCACCAATACCTTGGGCCTGGGCTTGGGTTTGATCCGTAACATCGTCAGCCTGGTGTCGTTCTCGATCATTTTGTGGGGCGTGTCGGGCAGTATCGAAGTGCTTGGCTTCACGATTCCCGGCTACATGTTCTGGTGTGCACTGGTTTACGCCGCCGTCGGCAGTTGGCTCACGCATTTGATCGGTCGTCGCCTGATTGGCCTCAACAACAACCAGCAACGTTTCGAAGCCGACCTGCGTTTCTCCATGGTGCGGGTCCGCGAGAACGCCGAAAGCATTGCGCTGTACAACGGCGAGCCCAATGAGAACCGTCGTCTGAGCAGCCGCTTCGGCCTGGTCTGGCACAACTTCTGGGACATCATGAAAGTGTCCAAGCGCCTGACCTTCTTCACCTCCGGTTATGCCCAGATCGCGATCATCTTCCCGTTCATGGTCGCGGCGCCGCGTTACTTTGCCGGCAAGATCGAACTCGGTGAGCTGATGCAAATCAACTCGGCGTTCGGTAACGTGCAGGAGAACTTCAGCTGGTTCATCAGTGCGTACCAGGATCTCGCCGAGTGGCGTGCCACTTGTGATCGTCTGCTGAGTTTCCGTCAGGCCATGACCGACAACGAAGAACGCGCACCGGCCATCGATGTGCAGAATCAGGGTTCGGCGCTACGGGTGCATAACCTTGGCCTCGACCTGGCTGACGGCCGTCATCTGCTGACCAACGCCGACATGACCGTGGAGGAGGGCGAGCGCGTCATGCTCAGCGGTCGTTCCGGCAGCGGCAAATCGACGTTGCTACGGGCGATGGGGCACCTTTGGCCGGCCGGCCACGGCAGCATCCGCCTGCCGACAGGGCGTTATCTGTTCCTGCCGCAAAAACCGTATCTGCCGATTGGTACCTTGCGCGAGGCGCTGAGTTATCCACAGCCCGGCGACACCTACCCGCACGAGCGCTACGTCCACGTACTGGAAGCCTGCCGCTTGCCGCACCTGGTTTCGCGTCTGGATGAAGCCAATCACTGGCAGCGCATGCTCTCGCCGGGTGAGCAGCAACGCCTGGCCTTCGCCCGAGCGCTGCTTTATGCGCCGCAATGGCTGTACATGGATGAAGCGACTTCGGCGATGGATGAAGAGGATGAAGCGTCGCTGTATCAGGCGTTGATCGATGAATTGCCGGGGCTGAGCATTGTCAGCGTCGGGCATCGCAGCAGCCTGAAGCGTTTCCATCCACGGCATGTGCGTATCGAGAATGGCCATTTGGTGGACCAAACCGTGACCGCCTGAACACCGCAATCCCCTTGTGGGAGCGGGCTTGCTCGCGAAAGCGGTCTGACATCCAGCATTGAGGTGTCTGACACACCGCCTTCGCGAGCAAGCCCGCTCCCACAGGGGATAGTGGATGCTGACGGTGATCGTACAACCGTGTTGAGCTATGATGCGGGTTCAGCCGTTTTTTCGAGACAGATGTTCACCATGGAAAACCCGATCGACGCACCTCGCCTCCCTCGCAAGCGCCGCAGCCTCGCTCAGGAACTGGTGACGGTGCTCTCCGAGCAGATCCGCGACGGTCAGCTCAAGCGTGGCGACAAGTTGCCCACCGAGTCGGCGATCATGGATGCCCACGGCGTCAGCCGCACCGTGGTGCGCGAAGCGATTTCCCGTTTGCAGGCCGCAGGCCAGGTGGAAACCCGTCACGGTATCGGCACCTTCGTGCTCGACACCCCAAGCCCGAGCGGTTTTCGTATCGACCCGGCCACCGTGGTGACCTTGCGCGACGTATTGGCGATTCTGGAACTGCGCATCAGCCTGGAAGTGGAATCCGCCGGCCTTGCCGCGCAACGTCGCAGCCCTGAACAGTTGGCGTTGATGCGAGCGGCGCTGGACGCGTTGAATGAAAGTGTCTCGCATGCCAGCGATGCCGTGGCGTCAGACTTCCAGTTCCACCTGCAAATCGCCCTGGCCACCGGCAACCGCTACTTCACCGACATCATGACCCACCTGGGCACTAGCATCATTCCGCGCACACGCCTCAACTCCGCGCGCCTGGCCCATGACGACCAGCAGCACTACATGAGTCGCCTGAGCCGTGAACATGAAGAGATTTATGACGCGATCGCGCGGCAGGACTCCGATGCGGCGCGGGCGGCGATGCGCTTGCACCTGACCAATAGCCGCGAACGGCTGCGCCAGGCCCATGAAGAGGCGCAGGCCCAGCGTTAAATTGCGCGTGCCAGGAAGACGCCTGGCACAAAAACGCGCCTGACCGCTAAACGATCAGGCGCGAAGAGAGATCAGGTTTCGATATACAGTCTCAGGGGCTCCGAACACGGCTCCAGGCTGGATTCATCCGCGAATTTGTAACGCAATTCGACTTCTGTGTTCTTGTACTTTTCCAGCTCCACTTTCGGGATTCGCAATTCAATTCCTGTCAGCTTTGCCATGTCGTCGCTGGCGTCATCCCAGGCGCCGGTAGGCTCTTCGAGGCCCTTCCAGTCGGGCTCTTCCGTATCTGCGCCGAGGATCGGATAGACCTCCCAATTCGGCGGAATATCGTTCGGATCCGGGACGCGGACTATCAAGTCATCGCCCAGGTGCGACAGTTTGACGGTTGCTTTTTCAGGTTCGTGTTTCAGAAGCTGGGGAAGAATGGGTGGGGCAAAAGTCATGATGGGTTCGCTCTCCATGCGAGGGGGCCATGATTCCTTCACGGCGGTTTTATCACTGTAGGAGGCTCTTGCCAGGTGTGCCGAAAATGATCATGACCAACCGTTTCCGGTTGTGACGGCTGAGCCTTGTGTCAGGATCGAACGATCCACCCTCACGGCCAACTCGCCAGCGTTTAAGCGTGGCGCCATCGCCGGAAACGGCGATGCCGTGCTCAGTAAAAAGATCATCCAGATCGGCAATGATCTGTCGGGTGTATTCCTTCGGTTGAGCGTGTAGACCTGACATTTCTGACTCAAATTCTGAGGGCGGCGATGAAATGCAGTTGACGGTTGTATTTTAAGTTGTACGATGACCTACAACTTCGGCGAAGGCTGAACGATTTCTTCACACAACGTGCTACCCAGGGTGTTCGAATAATGAATCCACAAGAACTGAAGTCCATCCTCTCTTCCGGCCTGCTGTCGTTCCCGGTCACCGACTTCAATGCTCAGGGCGATTTTCATCGCGCGGGCTACATCAAACGTCTCGAATGGCTGGCCCCCTACGGCGCCTCGGCATTGTTCGCCGCGGGCGGCACCGGTGAGTTCTTCTCTCTGGCGGCCAGTGAATATTCGGAAATCATCAAGACTGCAGTCGATACCTGCGCCGCCAGCGTGCCGATTCTTGCCGGTGTAGGCGGCGCGACTCGCCAGGCCATCGAATACGCTCAGGAAGCCGAGCGTCTGGGCGCCAAAGGCCTGCTGCTGCTGCCGCACTACCTGACCGAAGCCAGCCAGGACGGCGTTGCGGCCCACGTTGAAGCCGTGTGCAAATCGGTGAACATCGGCGTGGTGGTTTACAACCGCAACGTCTGTCGCCTGACCGCGCCGCTGCTGGAACGTCTGGCCGAGCGCTGCCCGAACCTGATCGGTTACAAGGATGGCCTGGGCGATATCGAGTTGATGGTGTCGATCCGTCGCCGCCTCGGCGATCGCTTCAGCTACCTGGGCGGCTTGCCGACCGCTGAAGTCTACGCCGCGGCCTACAAGGCGTTGGGCGTGCCGGTCTACTCCTCGGCGGTATTCAACTTCATCCCGAAAACCGCGATGGATTTCTACCACGCCATCGCCCGCGACGATCACGCCACCGTCGGCAAGATCATCGACGACTTCTTCCTGCCGTACCTGGATATCCGTAACCGCAAGGCCGGTTATGCGGTGAGCATCGTCAAGGCCGGGGCAAAAATCGCCGGCTTCGACGCAGGCCCTGTGCGTGCGCCGCTGACCGATCTGACGGGCGAAGAGTACGAAATGCTCGCCGCGCTGATCGACAAGCAAGGTGCGCAATAACACATCCGATTAAGTAAGGCCGCTGAGCAATCAGCGGCCTTTTGCGTGAGGAGATTTCAAAGTGGCAGATGCAAAGCGTTTCGATAACTACATCAACGGTGAATGGGTGGCGGGCAGTGATTACTGCGCCAACATCAACCCGTCCGAGCTGACCGATACCATCGGCGATTACGCCAAGGCTGATCTGGCTCAGGTCCACGCCGCCATCGACGCCGCTCGCGCCGCGTTCCCGGCCTGGTCCACTTCCGGCATTCAGGCACGTCACGATTCCTTGGATAAAGTCGGCACTGAAATCCTCGCCCGCCGCGAAGAGCTCGGCACCTTGCTGGCCCGGGAAGAGGGCAAGACCCTGCCCGAAGCCATCGGCGAAGTGACTCGCGCCGGCAACATCTTCAAGTTCTTCGCCGGTGAATGCCTGCGCCTGTCCGGCGACTATTTGCCGTCGGTGCGTCCGGGCGTCAACGTTGAAGTGACCCGTGAAGCGTTGGGTGTGGTCGGCCTGATCACCCCGTGGAACTTCCCGATCGCGATCCCGGCGTGGAAGATCGCTCCGGCTCTGGCTTATGGCAACTGCGTCGTCCTGAAACCTGCTGATCTGGTTCCGGGCTGTGCCTGGGCGCTGGCGGAAATCATCTCCCGCGCAGGCTTCCCGGCCGGCGTGTTCAACCTGGTGATGGGCAGCGGCCGCGTGGTTGGTGATGCGCTAGTGCAGAGCCCGAAAGTTGATGGCGTCAGCTTTACCGGTTCCGTGGGCGTGGGTCGTCAGATCGCTGTCAGCTGCGTGTCGCGCCAGGCCAAGGTCCAGCTGGAAATGGGCGGCAAGAAC
The DNA here is from genome assembly GCF_034008235.1 of Pseudomonas sp. P9_31. Taxonomy (NCBI): domain Bacteria; kingdom Pseudomonadati; phylum Pseudomonadota; class Gammaproteobacteria; order Pseudomonadales; family Pseudomonadaceae; genus Pseudomonas; species Pseudomonas sp. P9_31. Next base: position 5,321,607 of record NZ_CP125375.1, on the reverse strand, counting down.
CCGCAGATCATTCTCGATGACGCCGACCTCAAGCAAGCGGTCGAGCTGTCGGTACAGAGCGCGTTCTACTCCACCGGTCAGCGCTGCACGGCATCGAGCCGCTTCATCGTCACTGGTGGCATCCACGACAAATTCGTCGAGGCCATGGCCGAGCGCATGAAGTCGATCAAGGTCGGCCACGCGCTGAAAACCGGTACCGATATCGGTCCCGTCGTCTCGCAGGCTCAGCTTGAACAAGACATGAAGTACATCGACATCGGCCAGTCCGAAGGCGCGCGTCTGGTCAGTGGCGGTGGTTTGGTGACATGCGACACAGAAGGTTACTACCTCGCGCCAACCCTGTTTGCTGATAGCGAAGCCGCGATGCGCATCAGCCGCGAAGAGATCTTCGGCCCGGTGGCCAACATCGTTCGCGTGGCCGACTACGAGGCGGCGCTGGTCATGGCCAACGACACCGAGTTCGGTCTGTCGGCGGGCATCGCTACCACGTCGCTGAAGTACGCCAACCACTTCAAACGCCACTCCCAGGCCGGGATGGTGATGGTCAACCTGCCGACCGCCGGCGTGGATTACCACGTTCCGTTTGGTGGGCGTAAAGGTTCATCCTATGGATCACGTGAGCAAGGTCGCTATGCGCAAGAGTTTTACACGGTCGTGAAGACCAGCTACATCGGCTCCTGACAGGAAACACCGCGGTATCGGCATCGATACCGCAACACAACAGCTTCACCCGCGCATAAAAATAATCAGTGGGAGTACATCTACAATGCAATCGACCAAGCCGACTCACGTCCGCTATTTGATCCTGCTCATGCTGTTTCTGGTGACCACGATCAACTACGCCGACCGGGCCACCATCGCAATTGCCGGCTCCAGCCTGCAAAAAGACCTCGGCATCGACGCGGTCACCCTCGGTTATATCTTCTCCGCATTCGGTTGGGCCTACGTGGCCGGGCAAATTCCCGGTGGCTGGCTGCTGGACCGTTTCGGTTCGAAAAAAGTCTATGCGCTGAGCATCTTCACCTGGTCGCTGTTCACCGTGCTGCAGGGCTATGTTGGTGAGTTCGGCATGTCCACGGCGGTGGTTGCGCTGTTCATGCTGCGCTTTTTGGTGGGCCTGGCCGAAGCGCCATCCTTCCCTGGCAACGCACGCGTCGTGGCGGCCTGGTTTCCGACCGCTGAACGCGGTACAGCGTCGGCGATCTTCAACTCGGCGCAGTACTTTGCCACCGTGTTGTTTGCACCGCTGATGGGCTGGATCGTCTACAGCTTCGGTTGGCAGCACGTGTTCATCGTCATGGGGGTGATCGGCATCATCTTCTCGGGGATCTGGCTGAAGGTTATCCACAGCCCGCGCCAACACCCGATGATCAACGACGCCGAGTTCAAACACATCGCCGACAACGGCGGCATGGTCGATATGGACTCGGACAAAGGCAAAGGCAAAAAAGGCGACGGTCCGAAGTGGGATTACATCCGCCAGCTGCTGACCAACCGCATGATGCTTGGCGTGTATCTGGGCCAGTACTGCATCAACGGCATCACCTACTTCTTCCTGACTTGGTTCCCGGTGTACCTGGTGCAGGAGCGCGGCATGACCATTCTCAAGGCCGGTTTCATTGCCTCGCTGCCGGCGATCTGCGGATTTATCGGTGGTGTGCTCGGCGGGGTGATTTCCGATTACCTGCTGCGCAAAGGTCACTCGCTGACGTTCGCCCGCAAGGCGCCGATCATCGCTGGCTTGCTGGTTTCCAGTAGCATCGTGGCTTGCAACTATGTGGACGTTGAATGGATGGTCGTCGGCTTCATGGCCCTGGCGTTCTTCGGCAAAGGCGTGGGTGCGTTGGGCTGGGCGGTGGTGTCCGACACCTCGCCGAAACAGATTGCTGGTCTGAGCGGTGGCCTGTTCAACACCTTCGGCAACATCGCGTCGATCACCACGCCGATTGTCATCGGTTACATCATCAGCTCCACCGGCTCGTTCAAGTGGGCGCTGGTGTTCGTCGGTTGCAACGCGCTGGTAGCAGTATTCAGCTATCTGGTGATCGTTGGCCCGATCAAACGCGTTGTGCTCAAAGAGCCGCCGGTCAGCGGTCCTGAAACGAACAACAAGTTATCTGAAGCGCATTCCTGAGGAGCGGCGTCATGCAGTTGATTGAACATTCCGACTCGCCGCGCTACATCCGCCTGCACGAGCGGGACAACGTAGTGATTGTGGTCAATGATCAGGGCGTGCCGGCCGGCACCGAATTCCCCGATGGCCTGGTCACCGTGGATTTCGTGCCGCAGAGCCACAAGGTCACTCTCGAGGACATTCCCGAGGGCGGCCAGGTGATTCGGTACGGCCAGACCATCGGCTATGCGTTGCAGCCGATCCCGCGCGGTAGCTGGGTCAAGGAAGATCAACTGCGCATGCCCACCGCACCACCGCTGGACAGCTTGCCGCTGTCCACCGAAGTGCCGGCCACGCAGGCACCGCTGGAAGGCTTCACCTTCGAGGGTTATCGCAACGCCGACGGCACCGTCGGCACGCGCAACATTCTGGGCATCACCACCACCGTGCAGTGCGTCACCGGGGTGCTGGATCACGCGGTGAAGCGCATCAAGGACGAGTTGTTGCCCAAGTACCCGAACGTCGACGACGTGGTGGCGCTGACCCACAGTTACGGTTGCGGCGTGGCGATCACCGCCACCGACGCGTACATCCCGATCCGCACCGTGCGCAATCTGGCGCGCAACCCGAACCTGGGTGGCGAAGCGCTGGTGATCAGCCTGGGCTGCGAGAAATTGCAGGCCGGGCAGGTGATGCACGAGAACGACAGTTCGGTGGATTTGAGCGAGCCGTGGTTGTATCGCTTGCAGGATTCCAGCCACGGTTTCACCGAGATGATCGAGCAGATCATGGCGCTGGCCGAGACTCGTTTGAAGAAGCTCGATCTGCGTCGTCGGGAAACCGTCCCGGCGTCCGAGCTGATCCTCGGTATGCAGTGCGGCGGCAGCGATGCGTTCTCCGGGATCACCGCGAACCCGGCACTGGGCTATGCCTCGGACCTGTTACTGCGGGCCGGTGCGACGGTGATGTTTTCCGAAGTCACTGAAGTGCGTGATGCGATTTACCTGCTGACGTCCCGCGCCGAAACTGAGGAAGTCGCTCAGGAACTGGTGCGGGAAATGGACTGGTACGACCGTTACCTGGCCAAGGGCGAAGCGGATCGCAGCGCCAATACCACGCCGGGAAACAAGAAGGGCGGGTTGTCGAACATTGTCGAGAAGTCGTTGGGCTCGATCGTCAAATCCGGTAGCAGCGCGATCAACGGAGTGCTCGGCCCTGGGGAACGATTCAAGCGCAAAGGGCTGATTTTCTGCGCGACCCCGGCCAGTGATTTTGTCTGCGGGACGTTGCAATTGGCGGCAGGGATGAACCTGCATGTGTTCACCACCGGGCGGGGTACGCCTTACGGTTTGGCCATGGCGCCGGTGGTGAAGGTGTCGACCCGGACCGAACTGGCGCAGCGCTGGCCGGACCTGATCGACATCGATGCCGGGCGGATCGCCACCGGGCGGGCGTCGATCGAAGACCTCGGCTGGGAGTTGTTCCACTACTACCTGGACGTGGCCAGCGGCAAGAAACAGACGTGGGCGCAGCGGCATAAACTGCATAACGACATCACGTTGTTCAACCCGGCGCCGATAACCTGATACCGCGTTATCGTTCATCGCGAGCAGGCTCGCTCCCACAGTGGATCTTCTTCTTACACAGATTTTGTGTTCGACACTGGACAAATGTGGGAGCGAGCCTGCTCGCGATGGCGGTCTACCTGACGCCGATGTCCTCGGTGGCTTATCATTAGCCCCCTAACGACGCTCACCCAAGGTTCCCCCGGCATGCTGGCTATTTTCCTCGAAACCCTGAATATCACCGCGCCGGTGTTTGCCATGCTGTTTCTGGGGGCGCTGCTCAAGCGCATCGACTGGATCAACGACAACTTCATTCATACCGCGTCGGCCCTGGTGTTCAACGTCACCATGCCGGCGTTGCTGTTTCTGGGCATCTTGCATGCCGACCTGCACGCCGCGTTGCAACCGGCGCTGCTGATGTACTTCTCGATCGCGACCCTGATGGGCTTTGCGATTGCCTGGGGTTGGGCGATCTGGAAATGCCCGCGCGAAGACCGAGGCATCTACACCCAAGGCGCGTTTCGCGGCAACAACGGCGTTATCGGTCTGGCCCTGGCGGCGAGTATGTACGGCGACTACGGGATTTCCCTCGGGGCGATTCTCGCGGCGCTGGTGATCCTGTTCTACAACACGCTCTCGACCATCGTGCTGGCGGTCTACAGCCCGGTGATCAAGTCCGATCCGTGGAGCATCTGCAAGAGCGTGATGATGAACCCCTTGATCATCAGCGTGTTTTCGGCGGCACCGTTTGCCTGGTTCAAGATCAGCCTGCCGGGGTGGCTGGAAACGTCCGGCCAATACCTGGCACAAACCACCTTGCCCTTGGCGCTGATCTGCATCGGCGGCACGTTGTCGCTAGCGGCAATGCGTAAAAGCGGCACGATTGCGCTGAGTTCAAGCCTGGTGAAGATGATCGGCCTGCCGGTGCTGACGACACTGGGCGCCTGGCTCTGGGGCTTTCGCGGGGCGGAGTTGGGGATTCTGTTTCTGTACTTCGGCAGCCCGACCGCCGCGGCCAGTTTCGTCATGGCCCGACAGGCCAATGGCAATCATGAGCTGGCGGCGGCCATCATCGTGATTACCACGCTGATGGCGGCGGTCACCACCAACGTCGGGATCTTTTTGTTGCAGTGGGGTGGGTGGATTTAACCTCGGGAGCTGCAGTGTTCTCCAGGGCCTCATCGCGGGCAAGCCCGCTCCCACAAAGGTCTTCAGTGCTTATGCAATTCATGCAACAAGGCAGATCCCTGTGGGAGCGGGCTTGCCCGCGATGGCGTTGTCACTGACGGCGAAAATCCGGGGACTCACTCCGGCTTCTGGTAGGTATCAATCACTTCCTGCGCCGCCCGAAACGCATCGATCGCCGCCGGCACGCCGGCATACACCGCGCAATGCAGCAGTGCCTCACGGATCTCTTCCACGGTGCAGCCGTTGTTCAGCGCTCCGCGCACATGGCCCTTCAATTCTTGCGGGCACTTCAACGCGGTCAGCGCAGCGAGGGTGATCAGGCTGCGGGTTTTCAGCGGCAGACCTTCGCGATTCCACACACCGCCCCAAGCGTGTTCGTTGACGAAATCCTGCAACGGTTGGGTGAACTCGGTGGCATTGCCCAAGGCGCGGTCGACGAACGCGTCGCCCATCACTTGGCGGCGGACTTCAACCCCAGCCTTTTTATCAGTGCTCATGGCAATTCCCTCTTGTGGTGTTGGCGACGCCAGGCGCGCAGCGAGGTGAACAGCAAAAACGCCATCAGCGCCGGCAGGACGAAAAACAGCATCAGGTGTTCAAGCTTGCCGGCCAGCGGCATGCCGGTAGTGAACGACACCACATGCAGCCCATAGGCCAGGTACAAGCCCAAAAACAGCAGGCCTTCGGCGCGAGTCACCCGGTAGCCGGAATAAAACACCGGCAGGCACAACACCGCGACACCAAGCATCACCGGCAGGTCGAAATCCAGGGCATTCGGCGAGACCGACAGCGGCGACGGCGCGACCAATGTGGTAAGCCCGAGCACCCCCAAGAGGTTGAACAGGTTGCTGCCGATCACATTGCCCACCGCAATGTCCCGCTGACCGCGCAATGCGGCGATCAAAGACGTGGCGAGCTCCGGCAGGGAGGTGCTGACGGCGACGATGGTCAGGCCGATGATCCGCTCCGACAACCCCAGGTCGGTGGCGACCGCAACGGCGGCGCCGAGCAGCAAGTGCCCGGCGAATATCAGCATCGCCAGCCCGGCGACGATCATCAGCAGGCTGCTGAACCACGGTGCCTGCGGCGCTTCATGAGCCCCCGATAGCGGACGGGCCGAGTGTCGCGACTGGCGCAGTAGCAAGCCCAGATACAGAGCCAGCGCTGTCAGCAGCATCACGCCGTCGACCCGAGTCAGTTCTTCATTCCACGCCAGCACGAACACCAGCAGGCTGGCGCCGATCATCAGTGGAATATCCAGGCGCACCAATTGCCGCGAAACCCGCAGCGGAATAATCAGTGCCGAGAGCCCGAGGGTGACGAGGATGTTGAAGATGCTGCTGCCGATCACGCTGCCGACGGCGATGTCGGCGTTTTGCGCCAGGGTGGCTTGCAGGCTGACCGCCATCTGCGGCGCGCTGCTGCCGAGGGCCACGATGGTCAGGCCGATGATCAGCGGCCGCACATGCAGTCGCGCGGCCAGGCGAACGGCGGCGCGTACCATCAGTTCTGCGCCGGCGATCAGTAAAAACAGACCGCTGAGCAATTCAATCACGCTGATCAGGGGTAAATCGGCAAGTCCGAAAATAGTCAGCGCTCCGTCTATCAGTCGTCGAGGGCTTGCACGCGAACCTGCGCGGTGCCACTTCTGAGCATACCCAGTTGTTCCGCGGCCTCGTGTGAAACATCGATCAGACGCCCACGAGTGTGCGGCCCGCGATCGTTGATACGCACCACGCAGGATTTGTCGTTATTCAGATTGGTGACTTTCACCCGCGTACCGAACGGTAACTGACGGTGGGCGGCGGTCAGGGAATTCTTGTCAAAACGCTCGCCACTGGCGGTGCGTTTACCTTGGTGTTTGGCGCCGTAGTAGGACGCTACGCCGGTTTTGTCGTAGCCGTGTGGATCGATGGTGTCCGTGCTGGCGCAACCGGCCAACAAAGAGAGCAGGGCGCAAGCGCTGAGTAGACGCTTCATTTAAAAGGCTCCCAAAATAAATGTGGGAGCGAGCCTGCTCGCGATGGCGGAATGTCAGTCACATCAATGGTGGATGTGCCGCCGTCATCGCGAGCAGGCTCGCTCCCACAGGGAATGGAGCCAGGCTTGAGATCTGGCTCCATTCTCATCAGCCTTCGAGCTTGCTTTTGAGCAGTTCGTTGACCTGTTGCGGGTTAGCCTTGCCTTTGGAGGCTTTCATGGCCTGGCCGACGAAGAAGCCGAACATCTTGCCGCGTTTGGCTTCGTCTGCCGCGCGGTATTGTTCGACCTGTTCGGCGTTGGCCGCGAGCATTTCGTCCAGCACCGCCGAGATTGCGCCGGTGTCGGTCACTTGCTTGAGGCCGCGCTTGTCGATGATCTCGTCCGCGCTGCCTTCGCCGTTGGCCATGGCTTCAAAGACCACCTTGGCGATTTTGCCGGAGATGGTGTTGTCCTTGATGCGCAGCAGCATGCCGCCCAGTTGCTCGGCCGACACCGGCGACTGGTCGATGTCCAGGCCTTGCTTGTTCAACAGGCTGCCCAGTTCAACCATGACCCAGTTGGCCGCCAGTTTGGCGTCGCCGCCGATGCTCGCGACTTTCTCGAAGTAATCGGCTTGTTCGCGGCTGGTGGCCAGGACGCTGGCGTCGTAGACCGACAGACCGAACTGTTCCTGGAAACGCTCGCGTTTCTGCGGCGGCAGTTCCGGCAGGGTGGCGCGCACGTCGTCGAGGAACGAGTCCTCGATAACCACCGGCAGCAGGTCCGGATCGGGGAAGTAACGGTAGTCGTTGGCTTCCTCTTTGCTGCGCATCGGACGGGTTTCGTCCTTGTTCGGATCGTACAGACGGGTCTGCTGGATCACCTTGCCGCCTTCTTCGATCAGCTCGATCTGACGTTGCACTTCGGTGTTGATCGCCTTCTCGATGAAGCGGAACGAGTTGACGTTCTTGATCTCGCAGCGTGTACCGAATTCAACCTGGCCCTTTGGACGGATCGACACGTTGCAGTCGCAACGCAGCGAGCCTTCGGCCATGTTGCCGTCGCAGATGCCCAAGTAACGCACCAGCGCATGGATCGCCTTGACGTAAGCCACGGCTTCCTTGGCACTGCGCATGTCCGGCTCGGAAACGATTTCCAGCAACGGCGTGCCGGCACGGTTCAGGTCGATGCCGGTGGCACCGTTGAACTCTTCGTGCAGGCTTTTACCGGCGTCTTCTTCCAGGTGCGCGCGGGTAATACCGACGCGTTTGACGGTGCCGTCTTCCAGGGCGATGTCCAGGTGGCCCTTGCCGACGATCGGCAATTCCATCTGGCTGATCTGGTAGCCCTTGGGCAGGTCCGGGTAGAAGTAGTTTTTGCGGGCGAACACGTTGTGCTGACCGATCTCGGCATCGATGGCCAGACCGAACATCACCGCCATGCGCACCGCTTCCTGGTTCAGCACCGGCAGTACGCCGGGCATGCCGAGGTCAACCAGGCTGGCCTGGGTGTTCGGCTCGGAACCGAAGGTGGTGGAACTACCGGAAAAGATTTTCGACCGGGTGGTGAGCTGGGTATGAATCTCCAGCCCGATCACGACTTCCCATTGCATGTGTTTCTCCTCAGAAGCCGGTTGGGGTGCGAGTGTGCCAGTCAGTGTTTAACTGATACTGGTGCGCAACGTTGAGCAAGCGGCCTTCCTGGAAATACGGGGCGAGCAACTGCACGCCGACCGGCAGGCCATCGACAAAACCTGCAGGCATGGACAAGCCCGGCAGACCGGCGAGGTTGGCGGTGATGGTGTAGACGTCTTCCAGGTACGCAGCAACCGGGTCGCTGTTCTTGGCGCCGAGTTTCCAGGCCGGGTTCGGCGTGGTTGGGCCGAGGATGACGTCGACCTCATTAAAGGCTGCCATGAAGTCGTTCTTCACCAGGCGACGGATCTTCTGTGCCTTCAGGTAATAGGCGTCGTAGTAACCGGCCGACAGCGCGTAGGCACCGACCATGATCCGGCGCTGCACTTCCGGGCCGAAACCTTCGCCACGGGAACGCTTGTACAGGTCTTCCAGGTTTTTCGGGGCTTCGCAGCGATAGCCGAAACGCACGCCGTCGAAACGCGACAGGTTGGAAGACGCTTCCGCCGGAGCGATCACGTAGTACGCAGGGATTGCGTGCTGCATGTTCGGCAGGCTGATTTCCTTGACCACGGCGCCGAGCTTTTTCAGCTCTTCAACGCTGGCCATGACCAGGTCGGCGATGCGTGGGTCGAGACCGGCGCTGAAGTATTCCTTCGGCACGCCGATGCGCAGGCCTTGCAGCGAACCGTTGAGGCCGGCGCAGTAATCTGGCACGGGCTCGTCGATGCTGGTGGAGTCCTGCGGGTCGAAACCGGCCATGCCTTGCAGCAGGATCGCGCAGTCTTCGGCGGTGCGGGCCAATGGGCCGCCCTGATCGAGGCTGGACGCGTAAGCGATCATGCCCCAACGCGAAACGCGACCGTACGTCGGTTTCAGACCGGTGAGGTTGGTGAACGCTGCCGGTTGGCGGATCGAGCCGCCGGTATCGGTGGCGGTCGCGGCCGGTAACAGACGAGCGGCAACTGCAGCAGCCGAACCACCAGACGAACCGCCCGGAACGTGTTCCAGGTTCCACGGGTTTTTCACTGCGCCGTAGTAACTCGACTCGTTGGCCGACCCCATGGCGAATTCGTCCATGTTGGTCTTGCCCAGGGTCACGGCCCCGGCAGCGGCCAGTTTGGCGACCACGGTGGCGTCGTACGGTGCTTTGAAGTTGTCGAGCATCTTCGAGCCGCAGCTGGTGCGGATGCCCTGGGTGCAGAACAGGTCTTTGTGGGCGATCGGCGCGCCGAGCAGGGCGCCGCTCTCACCATTGGCCCGACGAGCGTCAGCGGCTTTCGCCTGCTGCAGCGCCAGGTCTTCGGTGAGGCTGATGAAACTGTTGAGCTGCGGGTCGAGCTGGGCGATGCGCGCCAGCAGGACTTTGGTCAGCTCTTCGGAAGAAAACTTTTTATCGGCGAGTCCGCGGGCGATCTCGGCCAGAGTCAATTGATGCATTGCAGGCTCTTTCCCTTTAGTCGATGACTTTCGGAACCAGGTACAGGCCGTTTTCGACCGCTGGTGCGATGGACTGATAGGCCTCACGATGATTGGTTTCGGTCACGACGTCTGCACGCAGGCGCTGGCTGGCTTCCAGTGGGTGGGCCAGCGGCTCGATACCGTCGGTATTGACCGCTTGCATTTCGTCGACCAGCCCGAGAATGCTGTTCAGGGCCGAAGTGATGTGTGGAAGATCGGCATCATTGAGGCCAAGGCAGGCCAGATGAGCGATTTTTTCCACGTCGGAGCGTTCAAGCGCCATGGGAATCTCCAGTGGAAAACAGAACGGACGGCGTCCGTGTGTTAGATTGTCGGAACACTACCGCATTTCTACGGTCTCAAGGCCGCGATTGTGGGGCTTGGTGCACAGAAAAGCGGCCAATTTAACATATTGGCGCCTTGCCCAAAATCCCTGTCGTTGTTAGAGTTTGCCGCACTTTTTTACCCACGCGTTGCCTAGGGTCCCTTTCCCATGTTCAAGAAACTGCGTGGCATGTTTTCCAGCGATCTCTCCATTGACCTGGGCACTGCCAACACCCTTATTTACGTGCGCGAGCGCGGTATCGTCCTGAATGAGCCCTCCGTTGTGGCTATTCGGACACACGGTAACCAGAAAAGTGTCGTGGCTGTCGGCACCGAGGCCAAGCGCATGCTCGGTCGTACGCCGGGCAATATTGCTGCCATTCGTCCGATGAAGGACGGCGTGATCGCCGACTTCAGCGTCTGCGAAAAGATGCTGCAGTACTTTATCAACAAGGTTCACGAAAACAGCTTTTTGCAGCCTAGCCCTCGTGTGCTGATCTGCGTTCCATGCAAATCCACCCAAGTTGAGCGTCGTGCCATCCGTGAATCGGCCCTTGGTGCCGGTGCACGCGAAGTGTTCCTGATCGAAGAGCCGATGGCTGCCGCGATCGGTGCCGGCCTGCCGGTTGAAGAAGCCCGTGGTTCGATGGTGGTCGATATCGGTGGCGGTACCACTGAAATCGCGCTGATCTCCCTCAATGGTGTGGTCTATGCCGAATCCGTACGGGTTGGCGGCGACCGCTTCGACGAAGCGATCATCACCTACGTGCGTCGCAACTACGGCAGCCTGATCGGCGAGTCCACCGCCGAGCGCATCAAGCAGGAAATCGGTACGGCATACCCGGGCGGCGAAGTTCGCGAAGTCGACGTTCGTGGCCGTAACCTGGCCGAAGGCGTTCCACGTGCATTCACCCTGAACTCCAACGAAGTGCTGGAAGCTCTGCAAGAGTCCCTGGCCACCATCGTTCAGGCTGTGAAAAGCGCGCTGGAGCAATCGCCTCCGGAGCTGGCATCGGATATCGCCGAACGTGGTCTGGTACTGACCGGTGGTGGCGCCTTGCTGCGCGACCTCGACAAGTTGCTGGCCCAGGAAACCGGTCTGCCGGTGATCGTCGCCGAAGACCCGCTGACCTGCGTTGCTCGCGGCGGTGGCCGTGCATTGGAAATGATGGATAAACACACCATGGACCTGCTTTCCAGCGAATAAATCGTTGGGTTGCATCTATGCTGTGGGCCCGCAGGCAGCACTTTGCAGTGCTGCCTGTTGGCGTTTATCTTCTGTCAGTCTGCATCCAGGCCGGTTTGATGCCGTATGAATAAAGAGAACATTTGCCTGGGAGGAGCGGCTTATTAAACCGCTTTTCACCAAAGGCCCCTCACTGGGCGTGCGCTTGTTGGTGCTGGTCGTGCTATCGGTCGCGCTGATGGTGGTCGATGCCCGCTTCACACTGCTCAAGCCAGTGCGTAGCCAAATGTCGCTGGTGCTGATGCAGTCTTACTGGATCACCGACCTGCCGCAGCGGCTATGGCAAGGTGTGGCCAGCCAATTCGGCAGCCGGACCGAACTGGTCGCCGAAAACGAAAAACTCAAAACCGAAAACCTGCTGTTGCAGGGGCGCATGCAAAAGCTTGCTGCCCTTACCGAGCAGAACGTTCGGCTGCGCGAGCTGCTCAATTCTTCTGCACTGGTCAACGAGAAGGTCGAAGTGGCCGAGTTGATCGGCATGGACCCCAACCCCTTTACCCATCGCATCATCATCAATAAAGGTGAGCGCGACGGTGTGATCCTCGGTCAGCCAGTGCTCGACGCTCGCGGCCTGATGGGTCAGGTGGTTGAGTTGATGCCGTACACCTCCCGCGTGCTGTTGCTGACCGATACCACCCACAGCATTCCGGTGCAGGTGAACCGTAATGGCCTGCGTGCGATTGCCAGCGGCACCGGCAACCCGGAACGCCTTGAGCTGCGTCATGTGGCCGATACCGCCGATATCAAAGAAGGCGATCTGCTGGTCAGCTCCGGCCTTGGTCAGCGTTTCCCGGCGGGTTACCCGGTGGCGACGGTCAAGGAAGTGATCCACGACTCCGGCCAACCATTTGCCATCGTCCGTGCGGTGCCGACCGCCGCGCTGAACCGCAGCCGTTATCTGTTGCTGGTATTCAGTGACGGCCGCACAGCCGAGGAACGCGCCAACGAAGCGGCCCAGGCTCAGGAGTCTCTGGACCAACACGGCGGTGGGCCGATCATTCCAGCGACCGTGCCGAAACCGGCCGCGTCGGTGATCCCGGCTGCTGCTCCGGCTGTGCCGGCAGCTGCACCTGTTGCACCTGCCGCGGCGACCCTGGTCAAGCCTGGCGCTGCTCACCCTGCGGCCGCCAAACCGCCCGCGGTGGCGCCAGTGGCTACTAAACCACCGGCGGCCCATCCCGCTGCCGTGAAGCCTGCTGCCAAACCGCCTGTCTCCGCGCCGGCCACCACTGGGGGAAGAGAATAATGGGCGGTACAACTGCATCTCGTAACGGCTGGATGGTCTGGCTGACGTTCGCCATCGGCATGCTGCTCAGCGTTTCGCCGCTGCCGCAATTCATGGAAATCCTGCGTCCTCTGTGGCTGGCCTTGCTGTTGGCCTTCTGGGCATTGGCCTTGCCGCAGAAAGTCGGCATGGTGACCGCCTGGTGCCTGGGGTTGGCCGAAGACGTGCTGTATGGCACGTTGCTGGGCCAGAATGCGTTGATCCTCACGCTCATTACGTTTCTGGTGCTGTCGCTGCAACAGCGCCTGCGCATGTTCCCGATGTGGCAACAAAGCCTGGTGATCCTGGTGATCTTCGGCCTCGCCCAACTGGTTCAGTTGTGGCTGAGTGCTCTGACCGGCAATCGTCAGCCGACCCTGGCGCTGGTGTTGCCGGCGCTGGTCAGTGCATTGCTCTGGCCATGGATCAGCTTCGGTTTGCGGGGTTTGCGTCGACGCTACAAAATCACTTGATTCGGTCAGGCATGTGCCCGCACCGGTGCTCTGTCTCGCAAATACGTTCCTTTTTTGGCGAGTGGCTGTTGTTGCAAGACAAGGCGCCGCGACGAGTCATGGCTCGCTATGGCGAGGAGCGGCAACGCAGTATGGCAACAGCAGACGCCGCCAAAAAGGAACAGTATTTGTGAGACAGGGCACTAGACAGGGAGATGTCTTGATGAAATCGTTATACCTCGCCTCAGGCTCGCCACGTCGGCGTGAACTGCTCATGCAGATCGGCGTGCCGTTCTCCGCCATCAGCGCGGACATCGATGAAACCCCTTTACCTCAAGAATCTCCATCGGCCTATGTCGAGCGTCTGGCGCGCGGCAAGGCCGAAGCCGGGCGCGGGACGGTCGTGTCCGACGCGAATTTCTGCGTGCTGGGCGCCGACACCGCTGTGGTGCTGGACGGGAAAATTCTCGGCAAACCGGTGGATGAAGCCCAGGCGTGCGCCATGCTTATGCTGTTGTCCGGCCGTGAACATGAAGTGTTGACGGCGATTGCGGTGCAGGACGGCGAGCGCTGCGAGTCTTTGGTGGTGCGCAGTCTGGTACGGTTTCGCACTATCGACCGCGATGAAGCGGCGGCCTACTGGGCCAGCGGCGAACCTCGGGACAAGGCTGGCGGCTATGGGATTCAAGGGCTGGGCGCGGTGTTCGTCGCCGGGCTCAATGGCAGCTACTCGGCGGTGGTCGGATTGCCGCTGTGCGAAACCGCAGAACTGCTCGGCCATTTCGGCATACCCTGTTGGCAAACCCTTAACGCGCGCTGAGCGTCGTACTGACAAGATGCGGCCATTATCGTGAACATGCCTGAACGAGACCCTGCCATGAGTGAAGAGATCCTGATCAACATCACGCCGATGGAATCGCGCGTGGCGGTGGTCGAAAACGGTGTGCTGCAAGAGGTCCATGTCGAGCGCACGCAAAAGCGCGGGATCGTCGGCAACATCTATAAAGGGAAGGTCGTGCGGGTATTGCCGGGCATGCAGGCCGCCTTCGTCGATATCGGTCTGGATCGCGCCGCATTCATTCATGCCTCGGAAATTTCCCTGCGCGAAGGTCCGGCGGTGGAGAGCATCAGCGCGCTGGTTCACGAAGGTCAGAGCCTGGTGGTGCAAGTCACCAAGGACCCGATCGGCTCCAAAGGTGCACGCCTGACGACGCAATTGTCGATTCCGTCGCGCTATCTGGTGTACATGCCGCGCACCGCCCACGTCGGCATTTCGTTGAAGATCGAAGACGAAGCCGAGCGTGAGCGCCTCAAGCAAGTGGTCACCGACTGCGTGGCCAAAGAAGGCATCAAGGAAGCCGGCGGCTTTATTCTGCGCACCGCTGCCGAAGGGGCCGGGGCCGATGAAATCCTCATGGACATCCGCTACCTGCGCAGGCTCTGGGATCAGATCAACGTCCAGATCAAAACCATCAGCGCGCCGAGTGTGATTTACGAAGACCTCGGCCTGGCGTTGCGTACCTTGCGCGACCTGGTGAGCCCGAAGATCGAGAAGATCCGGATCGACTCCCGGGAAACCTTCCAGAAAACCACGCAGTTCGTCGCCGAACTGATGCCGGAAATCGCCGATCGTCTGGAGCATTACCCTGGTGAGCGGCCGATTTTCGACCTGTACGGCGTCGAAGACGAAATCCAAAAGGCTCTGGAGCGCAAGGTACCGCTCAAGTCCGGCGGTTATCTGGTGGTCGATCCGGCGGAAGCCATGAGCACCATCGACGTCAACACCGGAGCCTTCGTCGGTCATCGCAACCTCGAAGAAACCATCTTCAAGACCAACCTCGAAGCCGCCACCGCCATTGCCCGTCAGCTGCGTCTGCGCAACCTGGGCGGGATCATCATCATCGACTTCATCGACATGGAAGATGAAGAGCATCAGCGTCAGGTGCTGCGCACCCTCGAGAAGCAGTTGGAACGCGATCACGCCAAGACCAACATCATCGGCATCACCGAACTGGGCCTGGTGCAGATGACCCGCAAGCGCACCCGCGAAAGTCTTGAGCAAGTGCTGTGCGAACCGTGCAGCAGCTGTCAGGGACGCGGCAAGCTCAAGACTCCGGAAACCGTGTGCTACGAGATCTTCCGCGAAATCCTGCGTGAGGCCCGGGCCTATCAGGCCGAAGGCTATCGCGTGCTGGCGAACCAGAAAGTGGTCGACCGTTTGCTCGATGAAGAGTCGGGCAACGTCGCCGAGCTCGAAGGGTTTATCGGGCGCACCATTCGGTTTCAGGTAGAAACCATGTATTCCCAGGAACAATACGACGTGGTGCTGCTCTGAATCGTTGTGTTTCAACCCCACTAGAACGGCTGGCCTCAGCTTTTTGCAGTATTTTTGCCATGGGAGCCAACTGACATGGACCGTCTGACACTTATTTTTGCCGCACTGACCCGCTGGGGGCTGGGCCTGTGTGCGTTGGTTTTGGTGCTGATGGCGTTGTTCGTCAGCCTTGGCCGGGAGTTGACGCCGCTGGTAGCCGAATACCGTGCCGACGTTGAAGCCAAAGCCAGCGATGTCTTGGGCATGCGGCTGCGTATTGGTGCGCTGGAAGGCAACTGGAGCGGCCTCGCCCCGGTTTTGCTGGCCCATGATGTGATGGTCGGCGAGGGTTCCAATGCCCTGCGTCTGGATCAGGTGCGCGCGGTGCCCGATCTCTGGGCCAGCCTGCTGGCGCGCGAAGTGCGCATCGCACATCTGGAGCTTAGCGGCCTGAAGATCAGCCTCAAGGAAGGCGAGGACGGTCATTGGGCGCTGGAAGGTTTGCCGGTACAGCAGGATCAGCCGCTCGATCCGGAGCAGTTGCTCAATCGCATGCAAACGGTTCAGCAGTTGTCGGTGCTCGACAGTCAGGTGACCTTGCAGCCTCTGGAACAGCAACCGCTGACCCTGACTTACGTCGGCCTGAACCTGAGAACCGGCGTGTCGCGTCAGCGACTCGATGTGCGCCTGAACCTGCCCGATGGTCAGCCGGTTGCGATGAGTGTGCGCACCCGTATCCACGCCAGCCAGTGGCAGGACGGCGAGGCCGAGGCTTACCTGAGCCTGCCGCAAAGCGATTGGTCGAAATGGTTGCCTGAGCGCCTGACCCAACAATGGAATTTCTCCGAGATCAAGGCCGGTGGCGAGCTATGGCTGAACTGGAGCGAGGGCGCCCTGCAAAGCGCCGCGATCCGTTTGAACGCGCCGCAACTCAAGGGTGCCTACGCCGAGCGCAAGCCGATCCAGATCAACAATCTGGCGCTTAACGGGTATTTCCAGCGCAGCTCCACAGGCGTCCTGGTGACCCTGGATTCTCTGGCCATGAACCTGGGAGAAACCCGCTGGGAATCGAAGCTGCAATTTCAACAAATGGCGGCGACCGACAAGGCGCCAGAGTTCTTGCATCTGCAAGCCGACCGCATCGACCTCACACCGCTCACTCCGTTGCTGAATGCCTTGGGGCCACTTCCGGAAGGTGTCGCTACGGCGGTCGAGCGGCTCAAGGTCACCGGGGTATTGCGCAATGTACTGATCGACCTCCGCCCCGCGGCTACCGATGACAGCAAATTCAGCTTTGCCGCCAATCTGGAACGGGTCGGCTTCGACGCTTATCACGGTGCACCGGCGGCGCGAAATGTCAGCGGCAGCATCAGCGGCGACCTCGGGCAGGGTGAGTTGCGGATGGACAGCAAGGATTTTTCCCTGCACCTGGACCCGATTTTCGCCAAACCGTGGCAGTACATTCAGGCCAACGCCCGGCTGACCTGGAAACTCGACAAAGAAGGTTTCACCCTGATCGCGCCGTACCTGAAGGTGCTGGGCGAAGAGGGCAAGATTGCCGGCGACTTCCTGATTCGCCTGCATTTCGATCACACCCAGGAAGACTACATGGACCTGCGGGTCGGTCTGGTCGACGGCGACGGCCGTTACACCGCCAAATACCTGCCGCAAATGTTGAGCCCGGCGCTGGACGAATGGCTGCGTACGGCGATTCTCAAAGGCGCGGTGGATGAAGGTTTCTTCCAGTACCAGGGTTCGCTGAACCATGGCGCCGCAGAAACGGCTCGCAGCATCAGCCTGTTTTTCAAGGTTCACGATGCCGAGCTGGCGTTTCAGCCAGGGTGGCCACATGTCAGCAAGGTCACCGGCGATGTGTTCGTCGAAGACAGCGGCGTGAGGATTCTGGCCAGCAAGGGGCAATTGCTCGGTACACAGGTCAGCGACATCTACGTCGATATTCCCCATGCGCCTGTCGGGCAGAGCACTCATTTGTTCCTCGGTGGCGGGTTCGCTGGCGGGTTGGGTGATGGCCTGAAAATTCTGCAGGAAGCGCCGATCGGCACCGCCGACACGTTCGCCGGTTGGGAAGGCGATGGCGACCTGCAAGGCAAGCTCAAACTCGATATCCCGCTGGTCAAAGGCGAGCGGCCGAAAATTCTCGTCGACTTCAAGACCGACAAGGCCCGCTTGAAGCTCAGCGAGCCGCCCCTGGAACTGACGCAACTCAAGGGCGATTTCCGTTTCGACAGTATCAAGGGTTTGAGCGGGCAAAAGATCACGGCGCGCGCGTTCGACAAGCCAGTGACCGCACAGATTTTCGCCGATGGCGGTGCGGGCAAGCTCAATACTCGGGTCGCCGCATCGGGGGAAGTCGAGGTCAAGAAGCTCACTGAATGGTTGAACGTCACTCAGCCGTTGCCGGTGACGGGCTTGATCCCTTATCAGTTGCAACTGAACCTTGATGGCGCCGACAGCCAATTGATGGTCAGCTCCAGTCTCAAAGGCGTGGCGGTGGATTTGCCGGCGCCGTTCGGCATGGCGGCCGATGTCGGGCGCGACACCGTGTTCCGCATGACCCTGCAAGGACCGGAGCGGCGTTACTGGGTCAACTACGGTGAACTGGCGAACTTCACGTTTGCGGCCCCGACCGGCAATTTCGTCGACGGTCGCGGCGAGCTGTTTCTCGGTGGCAGCAATGCCGTGTTGCCCGGCGCCAAAGGCTTGCGAGTGCGCGGTGTACTGTCCGAGCTGGATGTCGCACCCTGGCAGGATCTGGTGACCAGGTATGCCGGGCAGAATCCGGGCGGCAGTGCCAAGCAGTTGCTCAGTGGCGCGGATATCAAGGTTGGCAAGCTCAGCGGTTTCGGCACCACCCTCGATCAGGCGTCGGTGCAGTTGACGCGCAAGCCAACCGCATGGGCCTTGCAACTCGACAGTCAGCAGGCCAAGGGCACCGTCGGCATCCCCGATGCGAAAGCGGCACCGATTGCGGTCAATCTGCAATACGTACGTTTACCGGCACCCGACCCGACGGCGCTGGCCGACGAGAACTCGCCGGATCCGCTGGCCACCGTAGACCCGACGAAGATCCCGGCGCTGGATATCACCATCAATCAACTGTTCCAGGGGCAGGATCTGGTGGGCGGCTGGCAGTTGAAAGTCCGCCCGACCGCCAAAGGCATTGCCCTCAATACCCTGGATCTGGGCCTCAAGGGCATCCTCTTGCAAGGCAGCGGTGGTTGGGAAGGCACGCCGGGTAATTCCAGCAGTTGGTACAAGGGCCGGGTCAGTGGCAAGAACCTCGCCGACGTGCTCAAGGGCTGGGGTTTTGCGCCGAGCGTCACCAGTGAAGAGTTTCACATGGATGTCGACGGTCGCTGGCCCGGCTCACCGGCGTGGCTGGCTACCAAACGCTTCTCCGGCACTCTTGATGCATCGCTCAATAAAGGTCAGTTCGTTGAAGTCGAGGGCAGCGCCCAGGCTCTACGGGTATTCGGCCTGCTCAACTTCAACTCCATCGGTCGCCGCTTGCGCCTGGACTTTTCCGACCTGTTTGGCAAAGGCTTGAGCTATGACCGGGTCAAAGGCCTGCTGGTCGCGACCAACGGGGTGTACGTGACCCGTGAGCCGATCTTGCTGACCGGCCCGTCGAGCAACCTGGAACTCAACGGCACACTGGACCTGGTGGCGGATCAGGTCGATGCCAGGTTACTGGTGACCTTGCCGGTGACCAACAATCTGCCAATTGCCGCGCTGATCGTCGGAGCACCGGCTGTCGGCGGGGCGCTGTTCCTGATCGATAAGCTGATCGGTGACCGCGTGGCGCGTTTCGCCAGCGTCAAATACACCGTCAAAGGCCCATGGAAAGAACCGAAAATCACCTTCGACAAGCCTTTTTGAAAAGCCACTTTCCAGGCCTATGGAGTAGCATGGCCGTAAGCCCCCTGTAGGAGCTGCCGCAGGCAGCTCCTACAGGTATGTGTTGATTCCAGATAAGGAAATGGCCATGTCTGTAGCGGTGATTCAAATGGTCAGCCAGAGCGACGTGCTGGCCAATCTGGCCCAGGCCCGTCGTCTGCTGGAGCAGGCGGCGACCGGTGGTGCGCGACTTGCTGTGCTGCCGGAAAACTTCGCCGCCATGGGCCGTCGCGACATTGCCGACATCGGCCGCGCCGAAGCCTTGGGCGAAGGCCCGATCCTGCCGTGGTTGAAACAGACCGCCCGCGACCTCAAGTTATGGATAGTGGCCGGTACGTTACCGTTGCCGCCGGTGGATCAACCGATGGCCAAATCGCATGCGTGTTCGTTGCTGGTCGATGACCAGGGCGAGACCGTGGCGCGGTACGACAAGCTGCACCTGTTCGACGTGGACGTGGCGGACAATCGCGGGCGTTATCGCGAATCCGATGACTATGCTTATGGCAGTGGTGTGGTGGTTGCTGATACGCCGGTCGGTCGAGTCGGCCTGACCGTCTGTTACGACTTGCGATTTCCGGAGCTGTACAGCGAACTGCGTGCAGCCGGCGCGGAATTGATTACCGCGCCGTCGGCTTTTACCGCGGTGACGGGTGCGGCGCATTGGGATGTGCTGATTCGCGCTCGGGCCATCGAGACTCAGTGTTACGTGCTCGCGGCCGCCCAGGGTGGGACGCATCCAGGGCCACGAGAAACGTTTGGTCATGCCGCCATCGTTGACCCCTGGGGGCGTGTGCTGGCACAACAGGATCAGGGTGAGGCCGTGCTGCTGGCCGAACGCGACAGCAGCGAACAGGCGTCCATCAGGGCGCGGATGCCGGTGTCCACTCACCGGCGCTTTTTCTCGCAGGGCGCCCAGCGACCTGCATCAGAACGACGAATTTAAGGCGTAAAGCATATGAGCGAGTTGTTGTCCTCAGTCAGTGAACACCTCCTGGCGCCCGGCGGCGTAACGATCGAGAGCCTGCAAGGTGTGCTCGGTGATCTGGCCGGCCCGGGCATCGATGCCGCCGACCTGTATTTTCAGGGGCAGATTTCCGAGTCCTGGGCACTGGAAGACGGGATCGTCAAGGAAGGCAGCTTCAACCTCGACCAGGGTGTTGGTGTGCGTGCGCAATCGGGTGAAAAAACCGGTTTCGCCTACAGCAATGCGATCACCCTCGAAGCGTTGGGGGCGGCAGCCGGTGCGGCCCGTTCGATCTCCCGGGCCGGGCAGAACGGCACCGTGCAGGCGTTCACCACCCAGGATGTTACCCAGTTGTATGGGCCAGACAACCCGCTGGAAGTGATGACCCGTGCCGAGAAAGTCGAGCTGCTCAAGCGTATCGACGTGGCGACCCGCGCCCTCGACCCGCGTATCCAGCAAGTCACCGTGAGCATGGCCGGGGTTTGGGAGCGGATTTTGATAGCCTCCACTGATGGCGGCCTGGCGGCGGATGTGCGGCCGCTGGTGCGTTTCAACGTCAGTGTGATCGTCGAGCAGAACGGTCGCCGTGAACGCGGCGGTCATGGCGGCGGCGGTCGTACCGACTACCGCTATTTCCTCAGCGACGACCGCGCCATGGGCTATGCCCGTGAAGCGTTGCGTCAGGCGCTGGTAAACCTGGAAGCCATTCCGGCCCCGGCCGGTACGTTGCCGGTGGTGTTGGGTTCGGGGTGGTCCGGTGTGCTGCTGCACGAAGCGGTCGGCCATGGTCTGGAAGGCGATTTCAACCGCAAGGGCAGTTCGGCCTACAGCGGGCGCATGGGCGAGATGGTTGCATCGAAGCTCTGCACTATCGTCGATGACGGCACCCTCGCCGGGCGCCGTGGTTCGCTGAGCGTCGACGACGAAGGCACCCCGACCGAGTGCACCACGCTAATCGAAAACGGTGTGCTCAAAGGTTATATGCAGGACAAGCTCAACGCGCGCCTGATGGGCGTGGCCCGCACCGGCAACGGTCGTCGCGAGTCTTACGCGCACCTGCCGATGCCGCGCATGACCAACACCTACATGCTCGGTGGCGAAAGCGACCCGGCGGAAATCATCGCCTCGGTGAAAAAAGGCATCTACTGCGCCAACCTCGGCGGCGGTCAGGTGGACATCACCAGCGGCAAGTTCGTGTTCTCCACCAGCGAGGCGTACCTGATCGAAGACGGCAAGATTACCGCCCCGGTCAAAGGCGCGACGTTGATCGGCAACGGGCCGGAAGCCATGAGTCGGGTGTCGATGGTCGGTAACGATCTGGCGCTGGACAGCGGTGTGGGGACGTGTGGCAAGGATGGGCAGTCGGTGCCGGTGGGTGTCGGCCAGCCAACGCTGAAAATCGATGCGATTACCGTGGGTGGCACGGGCGCGTAAGAAATGGAGCTTCGGGTGAGCCGCTAGGTGGCTCACCCGATTCGGGACTTAACGCAAACCGCGTTGAGTCTCGTCCAGCTCACGGATGTACTTGAAGATTTTACGGCTCGAAGCCGGTGGCTTGTTGGTCGCCAGTTCGTGCTGGGCCTGACGGATCAGGGAGCGCAATTGTTGACGATCGGCCTCCGGGTAATCGACGACGAATTTCTCCAGGACGGCGTCGTCGCCCGCGATCAAGCGATCGCGCCAGCGTTCCAGGCCGTGGAAACGTTCGTTGTACTGCCGGGTGGAGGCATCGAGTTGATCGAGCAGGGTGAGAATGGCGTCAGTGTCCTGATCGCGCATCAGCTTGCCGATGAACTGAAGGTGCCGTTTACGCGCGATGTTCGCGGTGTGCTTGGGCGCATCGGCCAGAGCCCGGCGCAAAGCGTCGGTCAAGGGCAGTTTTGCCAGCAGGTCAGGCTTGAGTGTTGTAAGGCGCTCGCCGAGGTCAACCAGAGCATGCAGCTCGCGTTTGACCTGGGATTTGCTTTTTTCTCCCGTATCGAGGGAGTCGTCGTAAGAATCAACCATGGTGGCCGTCCGCAAAGAAACGCCGCCATGATAACCAGTCGGGGGCCGCTTGTCCGGCCCGGTCGCTCGATGACCGTTACCGAAAGCAGAATTTGAGTGGAGAACAGCATGAGTGCAGTTGAAAGCGTCGGCCCACAAGCGTTGCCGGCACTGCAAGAACAAGTCGAGCAGATCATCGCTGAAGCCAGACGCCAGGGCGCCAGTGCCTGTGAAGTGGCAGTGTCGCTGGAGCAGGGCTTGTCGACCACGGTGCGTCAGCGGGAAGTCGAAACCGTTGAGTTCAACCGCGACCAGGGCTTTGGCATCACCTTGTATGTAGGGCAGCGCAAGGGTTCGGCCAGCACCTCGGCCAGTGGTTCGGAGGCGATTCGCGAAACCGTTGCCGCCGCGCTGGCCATTGCCAAGCACACCTCCGAAGACGAAGCCTCAGGCCTGGCGGATGCCGCGCTGATGGCCAAGGATCTGCAGGATTTCGATTTGTTCCACCAATGGGGCATCACCCCGGAGCAAGCCATTGAGCAGGCCCTGGCTTGTGAAGCAGCAGCGTTTGCCACCGACAGCCGGATCAAGAACGCCGACGGTACCACCCTCAGCACTCACCAGGGCTGCCGGGTTTACGGCAACAGCCACGGTTTTATCGGTGGTTATGCGTCGACCCGTCACAGCCTCAGTTGCGTAATGATTGCCGAAGCCGAAGGCCAGATGCAGCGCGATTACTGGTATGACGTGAACCGTCAGGGCAACTTGCTGGCTTCTCCGGAGAGCATCGGCCAACGTGCCGCGCAGCGGGCGGCGAGCCGTCTGGGCGCCCGCCCGGTGCCGACCTGCGAAGTGCCGGTGCTGTTTTCCGCGGAACTGGCCGGTGGCTTGTTCGGCAGTTTCCTCTCGGCGATTTCCGGCGGCAGCCTGTATCGAAAATCGTCGTTCCTCGAAGGCACCCTGGGGCAGAAGCTGTTCCCGGAATGGCTGACCATCGATGAACGTCCGCACTTGATGCGCGCCCTGGGCAGCTCGGCCTTCGACGGTGACGGCCTGGCGACATACGCCAAGCCGTTCGTGGAGAAGGGCGAGCTGGTGTCTTACATATTAGGTACCTACTCCGGCCGCAAGCTTGGCATGCCGAGCACCGCCAACGCCGGCGGCGTGCACAACCTGTTCGTCACCCATGGCGACGAAGATCAGGCCGCCTTGCTGCGCCGCATGGGCCGCGGCCTGCTGGTTACCGAACTGATGGGGCAGGGCCTGAACATGGTCACTGGCGATTATTCCCGTGGTGCGGCGGGTTTCTGGGTCGAGAACGGCGAAATCCAGTTCGCGGTCCAGGAAGTGACCATCGCTGGCAACATGCGCGACATGTTCAAGCAGATCGTGGCGGTCGGTAATGACCTAGAGCTGCGTAGCAACATTCGCACCGGTTCGGTGTTGATCGAGCGAATGACGGTGGCGGGTAGCTAAACTCCGACCGCTGCACAAAAAGGCGCGTCATCTATCGGATGGCGCGCCTTTTTTATTGGTCGCAACCCAGATCCTGTGGGAGCGGGCTTGCCCGCGATAGCGTCATTTCAGTCGACATCGATGTTGAATCTTCTAGCGTCATCGCGGGCAAGCCCGCTCCCACAAAATGCTCAATGCTTTGCTGTGCTTGTTTTGGTTCTCATTATCATCTAATAATAAATCTCATTGCCGAATGAGCCCGGATTATGAGTTCTGCCTTGCACGAGCAGCCTTACCTCGAAAGCTGGCGCTGGATGAGTCGCCAGATCCGCTGTGCCATGGACCCCGACGAGCCGCGCCTGATCGAGCATTATCTGGCCGAGGGCCGATACCTGGCTTGTTGCACGGCGACCTCACCCTGGACCATCGCCGAAACCTCCTTGCGTTTATTGCTCGACACGGCTGCCGACGTCGCGCTGCCCTGGCACTGGCGCAGCCTGTGTCTCGACCAGGCCTGGCGACCGCTGCGTGATCTCGAACGGCAATCACTCTGCAAATGCCGCCTCAAGCGCTGGCGGAGCTATGCCTGGCAACTGGCGACCTGCGAGTTGCAACCCTCCATCCCTCTCATAGAACTGGTGCAAGGATTTCCTGATGAATAACACTCGTATCGAACGTGACAGCATGGGCGAGCTACAGGTCCCGATTGATGCTTTGTATGGCGCGCAAACCCAACGCGCGGTGGATAACTTCCCGATCAGTGGCAAGCCGATGCCCGTGCAATTCATCCGGGCGCTGATCCTGGCCAAGGCCGCCGCTGCCCGAGCCAACGTCGAGCTCAAGCAGATCAGCGAATCCCAGGGCAAAGCCATCGTCGACGCCGCTCAAGGCCTGCTCGAAGGTGACTTCATGCAGCACTTCCCGGTCGATATCTTCCAGACCGGTTCCGGCACCAGTTCCAACATGAACGCCAACGAAGTGATCGCCACCCTGGCCAGTCGTTTGTTGGGCGAGCCGGTGAATCCCAATGATCACGTCAATTGCGGCCAGAGCAGCAACGACATCATCCCGACCACCATTCACGTCAGCGCCGCATTGACCTTGCATGAGCAATTGCTGCCGGCGCTGGTGCATCTGGTGCAGGTGATCGAGCGCAAGGCCGGGCAGGTTCATCCGTTCGTCAAAACCGGGCGTACCCATTTGATGGACGCCATGCCGGTGCGCATGAGCCAGGTGCTCAACGGTTGGGCGCAACAGCTCAAGGCCAATGTCGGTCACTTGCAGGATCTGCTGCCGAGCCTGCAATCCCTGGCCCAGGGCGGCACTGCAGTGGGCACCGGGATCAATGCCCATCCAGAGTTTGCGGCGCGTTTCAGTCAGCAGCTCAGTCAACTGACTCAGGTGCAGTTCACACCGGGCAAGGACCTGTTTGCGCTGATTGGCTCGCAGGACACGGCGGTCAGCGTTTCCGGGCAGCTCAAGGCCACGGCGGTTTCCCTGATGAAAATCGCCAACGACCTGCGCTGGATGAATTCCGGCCCGTTGGCCGGCCTCGGTGAAATCGAACTCGAAGCTTTGCAGCCGGGCTCATCGATCATGCCCGGTAAGGTCAACCCGGTAATCCCGGAGGCCACCGCGATGGTCGCCGCTCAGGTGATTGGCAACGACACGGTCATCACTGTCGCCGGTCAGTCGGGCAATTTCGAATTGAACGTCATGCTGCCGATCATCGCCCAGAACCTGCTGAGCAGTATCGAATTGCTGGCCAACGCCAGTCGTCTGCTGGGCGACAAGGCCATTGCCAGCTTCAAGGTCAACGAGGCCCGGCTCAAGGAAACGCTGTCGCGCAACCCGATTCTGGTCACCGCACTCAACCCGATCATTGGTTACCAAAAAGCTGCTGAAATTGCCAAGAAGGCTTATCAGCAGGGGCGGCCGGTGATCGATGTCGCCTTGGAACACACCGACCTGACACGCAGCCAGCTTGAGGTTTTGCTTGATCCGGAAAAGCTCACCGCAGGTGGCGTGTAATCACTGCTAGCGCTTTGGAGGCTCACCATGGAGCACTGGAAACGCATGATCGAAAGAGCAAATCGCTGTTTCATGCTGGGCGAACTGGTCGATGCCCGCGAGGCTTACTTACAGGCATTGGCCTTGGCCCAGGTGTTGTTCGAGCGCTGGGCGGATGCCGACGAAGCGGTGGCGGCCTGCGTGATTTCTCACCACAACCTGGCAGACCTGCACTTGCGTCTGAACCAGCCCGAGGAGAGCGTCGAGTACCTGTGCGCAATCCATCAACGGCTGTTGCAGACCATGCAGGACCCACGGCTGTCACCGGCCTTGCGTGAAGCCGCGCTGCGCCAGAGCAGCAAAACCTATGTCGAACTGCTGAATTTCATCAGCGAGCACGGCGAGTATCCGCGCACTCAGCGATTGCTGCACACCAAGACGTCGCCCGCGCATCAGCCTGCACCCCTACAACATGGAATTCATTGAAATGGCTTTTACCTTGCCTGCCTTGCCGTACGCCTACGACGCCCTGGAACCGCACATCGATGCGCAGACGATGGAAATTCACTACACCAAACACCACCAGACCTACATCAATAACCTCAACGCTGCAGTCGAAGGCACCGAATTCGCCGAATGGCCCGTGGAAAAACTGGTGGCGGCTGTCCAGCAATTGCCGGAAAAACTCCGTGCGGCGGTGATCAATCAGGGCGGTGGGCATGCCAACCATTCACTGTTTTGGGAAGTCATGGCGCCCAACGGCGGCGGCCAGCCTGAAGGTGCGCTGGCCAAGGCGATCGACGAGCAACTGGGTGGTCTCGGCAGCTTCAAGGAAGCCTTCACCAAAGCTGCGTTGACCCGTTTCGGTAGCGGTTGGGCCTGGTTGAGCGTGACGCCGCAAAAGACGTTGGTCGTTGAAAGCAGCGGCAACCAGGACAGCCCGCTGATGAACGGCAATACGCCAATTCTCGGCCTGGATGTCTGGGAGCACGCTTATTACCTGCGCTATCAGAACCGCCGTCCGGAATACATCAATGCGTTCTACAACGTGATCAATTGGCCCGAAGTCGCTGCGCGCTATCAGGCTGCACTGGCTTAAAACAATTCAAGGCTGACTATGGGCACTGAAACACTGGCGATCGGAAGCGGGCGGATGTTTCGTTACGCACTGGGATCGCTGTTGCTGCTGGCAGGCATGACGTTATTGGTGGCCCAGGGGCTGATGTGGCTGGACCTCGAACCGAAACTGTTGCGCGCCCTGCAAGGCGGGGCCATTTGCGCCTTGGGCACAGCCTTGGGTGCGGTGCCGGTGCTGGTGATTCGGCGGATGCCTCAGGCTGTCAGCGACACGCTACTGGGTTTCGGGGCCGGAGTGATGCTCGCGGCGACGGCGTTTTCGCTGATCGTGCCAGGCATTGCGGCGGCCGAAAACCTCGGGCTGACGCCTTGGGCGGCCAGTGGTCTGATCAGCTTCGGCATTATGTTGGGCGCATTCGGGCTGTTTCTGGTGGATCGCAAGGTGTCTGGCGCCACGCCTGAAATGCATGTGGGGACGCTGGAGCGGCCGTTGATTCCACCGCGAGTCTGGTTGTTTGTATTTGCCATCATCGCCCACAACATTCCCGAAGGCATGGCAGTCGGCGTCTCGGCCGGTGGTGGCATGCCTGACGCCGATAGCCTGGCCATGGGCATCGCCTTGCAGGATGTACCCGAAGGGCTGGTGATCGCGTTGGTGTTGGCCGGAGCAGGGATGTCGCGGATCAAGGCATTCCTGATCGGTGCCGCGTCAGGGGTGGTCGAGCCGGTCTTTGCACTGCTGTGCGCCTGGCTGGTGAGCCTGGCTGAACTGCTGTTGCCTTTGGGCTTGGCGCTGGCAGCCGGGGCGATGCTGTTGGTGGTGACTCACGAAGTCATTCCCGAGTCGCGACGCCATGGTCACGACAAACTGGCCAGCCTCGGGCTGCTGATCGGGTTTTGCTTGATGATGGTGATGGATACAGCGCTCGCTTGAGAAAAAAGATCGCAGCCTTCGGCAGCGCCTACAGGTGTCCGCAATCCCATGTAGGAGCTGCCGAAGGCTGCGATCTTTTGATGTTCATTCGCCTTCGTCAAAGAAGTTGTTGATCAGCGCCACCAATGCATCCAGCGCTTCCTGTTCCTGTTCGCCTTCGGTACTCAGGTGGATTTTAGTGCCCTTGCCAGCGGCCAGCATCATCATGGCCATGATGCTTTTGCCGTCGACCATCGACTCCGGAGTGCGGCCGGCCCTGATCTGGCACGGGAACTGACCGGCCACCCCAACGAATTTTGCAGACGCGCGGGCATGCAGTCCCAGCTTGTTGATGATTTCAATTTCCAGAGCAGGCATCGCGATGTGAATCCTTTAGCTGAGGTCGCGGTGGCGAACCTGGACGTTCTTCAGGGATTGTTGCAGGACCTGACCCAGACGTTCGGTCAGGTAGACAGAGCGGTGATGCCCGCCGGTGCAACCAATGGCAATGGTGACATAGGCGCGGTTGCTGGCGGCAAAGCGGGGCAGCCACTTGAGCAGGTACGAGGAAATGTCCTGGAACATCTCTTCGACGTCCGGCTGTGCCGCCAGGTACTCGGCCACCGGTTGATCGAGCCCGGACTGCGCGCGCAGCTCCGGCTTCCAGTAAGGGTTGGGCAGGCAGCGCACGTCGAACACCAGATCGGCGTCCACCGGCATGCCACGCTTGAACCCGAAAGACTCCACCAGGAATGCAGTGCCGGGCTCCGGCTGATTCAGCAAGCGCAGCTTGATGGTATCGCGCAGCTGATACAGGTTCAGATTGGTGGTGTTGACCTTGAGGTCGGCCAGATCGGCGATAGGCCCCAGCAGATTGGTTTCGTCCTCTATCGCCTCCGCCAGCGAGCGATTGGCGCTGCTGAGCGGGTGACGACGGCGTGTTTCCGAGAAGCGTTTGAGCAGGGTTTCTTCGTCGGCGTCCAGATACAGCACATCGCACTGGATATGCCGGCTGCGGACCTCTTCCAACAGTTCGGGAAACCGTGACAGGTGGCTTGGCAAGTTACGCGCATCGATGGACACGGCCACCAGCGGTTGTGCCAGTTCGGTGTGAATCAGCGCACGCTCGGCCAGTTCCGGTAGCAGGCCGGCCGGCAGGTTGTCGATGCAGTAATAGCCGTTGTCCTCGAGAACATCGAGGGCGGTGCTTTTACCTGAGCCGGAGCGGCCGCTGACAATGATCAAGCGCATGATTAGTGACCGTTTTGCTCGTCCAGGACAACCTGATACAAGGCTTCGTTGCTCGGGGCGCTGCGCAGTTTTTCGCGCACTTCCTTGCGGTCAAGCATGCTGGCGATCTGGCGCAGCAATTCCAGGTGTGCATCGGTGGCGGCTTCCGGGACCAGCAGCACGAACAGCAGGTCAACCGGGGCGCCGTCGATGGCGTCGAAATCGATGGGTGCATCCAGGTGCATCAAGGCACTGATGGGCGATTCGCAGCCCTTGAGGCGGCAGTGGGGGATGGCGATGCCGTTGCCAAAACCGGTGGAACCGAGTTTTTCACGGGCAACAAGAGCCTCGAAGACATCTTGCATCTCCAGATCCGGCACTTCCCGGGCGATCAGGTTGGCAATTTGCTCGAGGGCTTTCTTTTTACTGCCGCCCGGCACGTTCACCTGGGAACGGCCGGGGGTCAGGATGTTTTCAAGTCGGATCATGGATTGGGGGTGTTAACGACCGGTTGCGCCCTGGAGGAGGCTCTGGGTCTTTTCCTTATGCTTTTTGAGTTGGCGATCCAGCTTGTCGGTCAACAGGTCGATGGCGGCATACATGTCCGTATGCTCGGCATTGGCGACCACTTCTCCGCCGGGGATATGCAGCGTGGCTTCGATCTTTTGCAGCAGCTTTTCGACGTTCAGCGTGATTTGCACGTTGGTGATCTTGTCGAAATGCCTCTCTAATCGGTCGAGTTTTTCGCCGATGTAGGTGCGCAGAGGTTCGGTCACTTCCAGTTGGTGTCCACTGATGTTGACTTGCATACAGCTTCTCCTTCGTTGCCAGTGCATAAAGCGGCAGGCAGAAATACCTGCCACTGGAACGCTGTGGCGAGCCCGGCGGCTACATCAACCGCTTCCGTTCGCTGGAAGGCGCGATCCCCAGGGATTCGCGGTACTTGGCGACGGTGCGACGGGCTACCTGAATGCCTTGTGCCTCCAGTAAACCAGCGATCTTGCTGTCACTCAACGGCTTTTTCTGATTTTCCGCGGCAACCAGTTTTTTGATGATCGCGCGGATCGCTGTGGACGAGCATTCACCGCCTTCGGAGGTACTGACGTGGCTGGAGAAAAAGTATTTCAGTTCATAGATGCCCCGTGGGGTATGCATGAATTTTTGCGTGGTCACCCGTGAAATCGTCGATTCGTGCATGCCCACCGCTTCGGCGATGTCATGCAGCACCAACGGCTTCATGGCTTCATCGCCGTACTCCAGAAAGCCGCGTTGATGCTCGACGATCTGGGTGGCTACTTTCATCAGGGTTTCGTTGCGGCTTTGCAGGCTCTTGATGAACCAGCGAGCTTCCTGCAACTGATTACGCATGAAGGTGTTGTCGGCGCTGGTGTCGGCGCGGCGCACGAAACCGGCGTATTGGGCGTTGACCCGCAGGCGTGGTACCGATTCCTGGTTCAGCTCCACCAGCCAGCGCTCGTTGTCCTTGCGCACGATCACGTCGGGAACGACGTATTCGGCTTCGGTGGACTCGATTTGCGAGCCCGGGCGCGGGTTGAGGCTCTGGACCAGTTCGATCACCTGGCGCAGTTCATCTTCCTTAAGCTTCATGCGGCGCATCAGCTGGCTGTAGTCGCGGCTGCCGAGCAGGTCGATGTAATCGGTGACCAGGCGCTTGGCCTCGGCCAGCCAAGGGGTCTTGGCGGGCAGTTGGCGCAGTTGCAGCAGCAGGCATTCGCCGAGGTTGCGGGCGCCGATGCCGGCGGGTTCGAATTGCTGGATGCGGTGCAGGACGGCTTCGATTTCGTCCAGTTCGATATCCAGTTCCGGATCGAAGGCTTCGAGGATTTCCTCGAGGGTTTCGTCCAGGTAGCCCTGATTGTTGATGCAGTCGATCAGGGTTACGGCGATGAGGCGATCGGTGTCGGACATCGGTGCCAGGTTCAGTTGCCAGAGCAAATGGCTTTGCAGGCTTTCACCGGCCGATGTGCGGGTGGTGAAATCCCACTCGTCGTCATCGTTGCTCGGCAGGCTGCTGGCGCTGGTCTGGTAGACGTCTTCCCAGGCCGTGTCGACGGGCAGTTCGTTGGGAATGCGCTCGTTCCAGTCGCCTTCCTCGAGGTTATCCACCGTCGGGGCGGTTTCCTGATAGGAGGGTTCCTGAATGTCAGCGTTGGGTTGCTGTTCGGCTTTGTCGGCCAAGGGATCGGCGTTATCGAAGTCGTCGCCTTCTTCCTGGCGTTCGAGCATCGGATTGGACTCCAGGGCCTCCTGGATTTCCTGTTGCAGGTCCAGGGTCGACAATTGGAGCAGGCGGATGGCCTGTTGCAGCTGCGGTGTCATCGTCAGCTGCTGGCCCATTCTCAAGACTAGCGATGGTTTCATGGCAGGGGCTTAACACCTTATTCGCCGGCGCACATGCGCCATCCACTACAGGGCGCCGAAGCGCCAAACTTAAGCAAATTATATGCCCGAAACTGCAGCGTTTGCCTAGAGCGCTGTAACAATAAAAACCTATTGATTTTTATCGAGACAAGCGCTCGGACAATCAGCCAGACACCTCAGTGCTTACAGGCGGAACTCGTGGCCCAGATACACTTCCTTGACCAGTTGGTTGGCCAGGATGGTGGCGGAGTCACCTTCAGCGATCAGCTGACCATCGTTGACGATGTAGGCGGTTTCGCAGATATCCAGGGTTTCACGGACGTTGTGGTCCGTGATCAGTACGCCAATGCCTTTGGCCTTGAGGTGATGGATGATCTGCTTGATGTCGCCGACCGAAATCGGGTCCACGCCGGCGAAGGGTTCGTCGAGGAGGATGAATTTCGGGTTGGTGGCCAATGCCCGGGCGATTTCCACACGGCGGCGTTCACCACCGGACAGGCTCATGCCGAGGTTGTCGCGGATGTGGTGGATGTGGAATTCCTGCAGCAGGCTTTCCAGCTCTTTGCGGCGACCGGCCTTGTCGAGTTCCTTGCGGGTTTCGAGGATGGCCATGATGTTGTCGGCCACCGAAAGCTTGCGGAAGATCGACGCTTCTTGCGGAAGATAGCCGATACCGGCCTTCGCACGGCCATGCATAGGCTGGTGGCTGACGTCCAGGTCGTCGATCAGTACGCGGCCCTGGTCGGCCTGTACCAGGCCGACGATCATGTAGAAGCAAGTCGTCTTGCCGGCGCCGTTGGGGCCAAGCAGGCCGACAATCTGACCACTGTCGATGGACAGGCTGACGTCACGCACGACCTGGCGGCTCTTGTAGCTCTTGGCCAGATGCTGAGCTTTCAGAGTTGCCATTACTGGGCCTTCTGCTCGTCGGTTTTCTTCTTCGGCTGGATCACCATATCGATGCGCGGACGCTGCTCGGTGACCTTGTTGCCGGTGGCGCGGCCGGCGCTCGCAAGCTTCTTGACCGTGTCGTAGACGATTTTCTCGCCCTGAGTGGTGTTGTTGTCCTTATCGATGACTTTCGCGCGATCGATCAGCACGACGCGGTTCTGCGAAGCGTGGTACTGGATAGTCACACCCCAACCCTGAACAGGCTTGGTGTCGCCCTGGGTCTGGAGTTGCTCGAAGTAGGCGAGGTTGCCCACCGAAGTCACCACGTCGATGTCGCCGGTCGGGGTGCGGGTGATGGTCACGGTGTTGCCGGTGACCTTCATCGAGCCCTGGGTGATGATCACGTCACCTTTATAGGTGGCAACGCCATTCTTGTCGTCCAGTTGGGCGTCGTCGGCCTGAATGCGGATAGGCTGCTCTTGATCGTTCGGCAGAGCCCAGGCGCTCACGCTTCCCAGTGCTGCGCCCAGACTGAGCAAAATAGGGAGAGTTTTAACGAGCCTCATACTGTCCTCTTACGTTCGATAGCAGGTGTATCCTGCTCTCTTTCAAGTACGCTTTCATTCCGTTGCCTGTCGATACACCGCCGGCGCCGTCGATTCTAACGGGTTGATCGGTCTGCGCATATTGCTGCTGCGGGAACACGGTCATACGGGTGCTGGTAATCAGGGTTTTGCGGTTTTTTTCGTCGAAGCGCGTGATACGTACCGAGTCAATCAGCTCGACCTGAGTGCCGTCCGGGTTGACTTCGCCGCGCTCGCTCTGGACGTGCCAGGGGAACTCGGTGCCGCGAAACATGTTCAGGTCAGGATTGGTCAGCAACGTCACTTCGGTCGCTTTCAGGTGTTCGACCTTGTCGGACGTCATTTCGTACTGCAATTTGCCGTCCGGCAAGTACTGCACGCTGTGGGCGTGGATCGCGTAATAGTCGATCGCCGCTTCATCGACAGGCGCCACCGGCTTGTCGAGGAAGCGTTCCGGGCTGATGTTCCAGTAGCCGACCGCAGCGAACAGCGCTGCGATGCAACCGAATATCAGAATGTTGCGAATCTTTTTGCTCAGCATGATGGGCTCACAGGTATGCGGCGTTGGCCGCATCGAGATGGCCTTGGGCGCGCAGGATCAATTCGCAGAATTCACGAGCGGCGCCTTCGCCACCACGGGCCTGGGTGATGCCATGGGCATGTTCGCGCACGAAGCTGGCAGCGTTGGCCACCGCCATGCCCAGGCCAACACGGCGAATCACCGGCAGGTCTGGCAGGTCGTCGCCGAGGTAGGCCACTTGTTCATAGCTTAGGTTGAGCTGGGCAAGAAGCCCGTCGAGCACCACCAGTTTGTCTTCCCGGCCCTGGAACAGATGTGGAATGCCGAGGTTCTTCGCTCGCCGCTCGACCACCGGCGTCTTGCGACCGCTGATGATAGCGGTCTGCACGCCGGCGGCCATCAACATCTTGATGCCCTGGCCGTCGAGGGTGTTGAAGGTCTTGAATTCGCTACCGTCTTCGAGGAAGTACAGGCGCCCGTCGGTCAGCACGCCGTCGACGTCGAATACCGCCAGTTTGATCTGTTTGCCGCGTTGCAGCAGGTCCGTGCTCATTACATTACTCCCGCACGCAGCAAGTCGTGCATGTTCAAGGCGCCGACCGGGCGGTCTTCGCTGTCGACCACTACCAGCGCGTTGATCTTGTGGTCTTCCATGATTTTCAACGCCTCGGCGGCGAGCATCTCGGCGCGGGCGGTCTTGCCGTGGGCAGTCATCACTTCGTCAATGGTCGTACTGTGGATATCAATGGTGCGGTCCAGAGTGCGGCGCAGATCGCCATCAGTGAAGATCCCGGCGAGCTTTCCATCGGTGTTCAGTACGACGGTCATGCCCAGCCCCTTGCGGGTCATTTCCATCAAGGCATCCTTGAGCAGCGTACCGCACACCACTTGCGGTAACTCGGCGCCGGCATGCATGACGTTTTCCACTTTCAGTAACAAGCGGCGGCCAAGGGCGCCACCCGGGTGGGAAAAAGCGAAATCTTCAGCGGTAAAACCGCGAGCTTCAAGCAAGGCAACGGCGAGGGCGTCACCCATGACCAGCGCAGCGGTGGTCGATGAGGTGGGTGCCAGATTCAACGGGCAGGCTTCGTGTTCGACGCTTACATTGAGGTTGACTTCCGCTGCCTTGGCCAGCGGCGACTCGGGGTTACCGGTCAGGCTGATCATTTGAATGCCCAGGCGCTTGATCAGCGGCAGCAAGGTGACGATTTCGTTGGTAGACCCGGAGTTCGACAGCGCCAGAATGATGTCGTCACGGGTAATCATGCCCATGTCGCCGTGGCTGGCCTCGGCCGGGTGCACGAAAAAGGCTGTGGTGCCGGTACTGGCCAGGGTGGCGGCAATCTTGTTGCCAATGTGCCCCGATTTGCCCATGCCGACCACGACCACACGGCCTTTGCTGGCCAGAATCATCTCGCAAGCGCGTACGAAATCTGCGTCGATATGGGGTAGCAAGCCTTGTACGGCTTCCAGTTCGAGGCGGATGGTACGTTGTGCTGATTGAATCAGGTCGCTGGATTGGTTCATGTCGGAAATCATATAGCCTGATGAAAAGGCGGCGATTATAGCGGTAATGATCGAAACCCTCACGCAAGTTCGTCGCGGTTTGTCATTCCTTGTTACCGAATCCCTCTAAATAGATGATTTCAGGCCGTCATGTTGCTGAACGTGCCCGGCTTGGGCCTTGGGCGCTTGGCCTTTGCAGTGATATAGTTCGCCGCCAGTTCGGCCTGCCCGGGGAGGTATGTGCTTTCGCCAGAAAGCCAGGCGTCCGAGTGAGAGGCTGCATCGCAAGGAGTTTAGATGAGTGCCGATAACGCCTACGCGGTCGAGCTGAAGGGACTGACCTTCAAGCGCGGTTCGCGCAGCATTTTCAATAACGTCGATATCCGCATCCCGCGCGGCAAGGTCACCGGCATCATGGGGCCTTCCGGGTGTGGCAAGACCACGCTGTTGCGGCTGATGGGCGCACAATTGCGTCCCACCAGCGGCGAAGTCTGGGTCAACGGCCAGAACCTGCCAACGTTGTCGCGCAGCGATTTGTTCGATGCGCGCAAGCACATGGGCGTGCTGTTTCAGAGTGGCGCACTGTTTACCGATCTCGATGTGTTCGAGAACGTCGCCTTTCCGTTGCGCGTTCATACCGCGCTGCCGGAAGAAATGATTCGCGACATTGTCCTGCTCAAATTGCAGGCCGTGGGCTTGCGTGGTGCCATCGACCTGATGCCCGACGAATTATCCGGTGGTATGAAGCGTCGCGTCGCGCTGGCCCGGGCGATTGCCCTCGATCCGCAAATTCTCATGTATGACGAGCCCTTTGTCGGTCAGGACCCGATCGCCATGGGCGTGCTGGTGCGCCTGATCCGCCTGCTCAACGATGCGCTGGGCATCACCAGCATCGTGGTCTCCCACGATCTGGCCGAGACCGCGAGCATCGCCGATTACCTCATTGTGGTGGGCGACGGACAAGTGTTGGGGCAGGGCACGCCCAAGGAATTGATGAGCTCCGACGAGCCACGTATTCGTCAATTCATGACAGGCGAACCCGACGGCCCGGTCGCATACCACTTTCCAGCGACGGATTACCGCGCAGATCTTCTGGGGACGCGCTGATGCGCAAGATTTCACTGATAGAAAGAGTACGTCGGTTCGGTTATGCCGGCATCGAAGTGCTGGCGGTGTTCGGGCGTTCGGCGCTGTTCCTGTTTCATGCCTTGCTCGGTCGTGGCGGCATCGGTGGCGGTTTTGGCCTGCTGGTCAAGCAACTGCATTCGGTGGGCGTGATGTCCCTGGTGATCATTGTGGTCTCCGGGGTGTTCATCGGCATGGTGCTGGCACTGCAGGGCTTCAACATTCTGTCCAGCTACGGTTCGGAGCAGGCGGTCGGGCAGATGGTTGCGCTGACGCTGCTGCGGGAACTGGGGCCGGTGGTCACTGCGTTGTTGTTCGCCGGGCGTGCGGGTTCGGCGCTGACCGCCGAAATCGGCAACATGAAGTCCACCGAGCAGTTGTCCAGCCTGGAAATGATCGGGGTCGACCCGCTCAAGTACATCATTGCCCCGCGCCTGTGGGCCGGCTTCATTTCCCTGCCAGTGCTGGCAATGATTTTCAGCGTGGTGGGTATCTGGGGCGGTTCGTGGGTGGCCGTCGACTGGCTGGGGGTCTATGAAGGCTCTTACTGGTCGAACATGCAAAACAGCGTGACGTTTGTCGACGATGTGCTCAACGGTATTATCAAAAGCATCGTTTTTGCCTTCGTCGTGACCTGGATCGCCGTATTCCAAGGCTATGACTGCGAGCCCACTTCCGAGGGGATCAGTCGTGCCACTACCAAGACCGTGGTGTACGCCTCTTTGGCGGTACTCGGCCTGGACTTTATTCTGACCGCCTTGATGTTTGGAGATTTCTGATGCAAAACCGCACCCTGGAAATCGGTGTCGGCCTTTTCTTGCTGGCTGGCATCCTGGCTTTGCTGTTGCTTGCGTTGCGGGTCAGTGGTCTGTCCCCGAGCGCAACCACCGATACTTATAAACTTTATGCGTATTTCGACAATATCGCCGGTTTGACGGTCAGAGCTAAAGTGACCATGGCCGGTGTGACCATCGGCAAGGTCACGGCTATCGATCTGGACCGCGACAGCTTCACCGGTCGGGTGACCATGCAACTGGAAAAGCGCGTAGATAATCTGCCGACTGACTCCACTGCATCTATCCTGACCGCTGGTCTGCTGGGTGAGAAATACATCGGTATCAGCGTGGGCGGGGAAGCAACCCTGCTCAAGGATGGTGGAACCATCCACGACACGCAGTCGTCGCTGGTGCTCGAGGACCTGATCGGTAAATTTCTGCTCAATACCGTTAGCAAAGACGCCAAATGAGGAGCTTTTGAATGATCTCTATCTTGCGACGTGGCCTGTTGGTAATACTCGCGGCCTTGCCGTTGATGGCTAACGCCGTGGCGGCGCCTTCCGCGCACGATCTGGTACAGGACACCACCACCCGGCTGCTGGCGGATCTTTCCGCCAACAAATCCAAGTACAAGCAGGATCCGCAAGACTTTTATACGGCGCTGAACACCATCGTTGGCCCTGTAGTCGATGCCGAGGGCATTTCCAAGAGCATCATGACGGTCAAGTATTCGCGCAAAGCCACTCCTGAGCAAATGCACACGTTTGAAGAAAACTTCAAGAAAGGCCTGTTTCAGTTCTATGGCAATGCCCTGCTGGAATACGACAACCAGGGTATCGTCGTCGAGCCTGCCAAGGATGAGTCGGGAGACCGTACCAGCGTTGGCATGTCGGTCAAAGGCAGCAGCGGCGCGATCTATCCTGTGTCTTACACACTCGAAAAGATCAATGGCGAGTGGAAGCTGCGCAACGTGATCATCAATGGCATCAACATCGGCAAGCTGTTCCGCGATCAGTTCGCTGACGCGATGCAGCGCAATGGCAACGACCTGGACAAGACCATCAACGGTTGGGCCGGGGAAGTCGCCAAAGCCAAGGAAGCCACCGAAAAATCCACCGAGAAACAAGCCCAATGAGTGAGTCGGCCATTCGCATGAGCGAAGCCGGCGAGCTGCTGCTCAGCGGCGTGCTGGATTACCGCACGGGTCCGAACCTGCGCAAGCAGGGTCAGGCGCTGATCAAGTCCAGCAACGCGGCTGCGCTGGTGGTCGATTGCTCCGCGGTGGAGAAATCCAGCAGCGTCGGCTTATCGCTGCTGCTGTGTTTCATGCGCGATGCTCAGGCGGCCGGCAAGGCTCTGAGCATTCGTTCGATGCCCGACGATATGCGCGAAATCGCTCAGGTCAGCGAATTGACCGAGCTGTTGGCGCATCCCTAACCGCATCCTATAAAGAAGCCCCCCGTCAGAGTCCTGCTTCGCGGGGTTCGCAGGCGCGGGGCTTTTTTGTATGATGTCCGACCCGCGCGCACAGGGCGCCGATTGAGGTTGAGCATGCAGGCCGTAGAAGTGAAGAGCTTCCTTGAAGGAAAGCTGCCCGGAACGCTGGTAGAAGTTGAGGGCGAAGGCTGCAATTTCCAGCTGAACGTGATTAGCGATGAACTGGCGGCGTTAAGCCCGGTCAAGCGTCAGCAGCAGATCTATGCCCATTTGAACCCATGGATCACCGATGGCAGCATCCATGCGGTCACTATGAAATTTTTCAGCAGCGCGGCCTGGGCCGAGCGCACCTGAGCCCAAGGGCGTCGAGATTCTTATGGATAAATTGATTATTACCGGTGGCGCTCGTCTTGATGGCGAGATCCGCATCTCCGGGGCAAAGAACTCTGCCCTGCCGATCCTGGCTGCCACCTTGCTGTGCGATGGCCCGGTGACCGTGGCCAACTTGCCGCACCTGCACGACATCACCACCATGATCGAGCTGTTCGGTCGCATGGGCATTGAGCCGGTGATCGACGAGAAACTCAGCGTCGAAATCGACCCGCGCACCATCAAGACCCTGATCGCGCCGTACGAACTGGTGAAAACCATGCGTGCCTCGATCCTGGTGCTGGGCCCGATGGTTGCCCGTTTCGGTGAAGCCGAAGTCGCACTGCCTGGCGGTTGCGCCATCGGTTCGCGTCCAGTCGACCTGCACATCCGTGGCCTTGAAGCCATGGGCGCGGTCATCGACGTCGAAGGCGGCTACATCAAGGCCAAGGCCCCTGAAGGCGGCCTGCGCGGTGCGCACTTCTTCTTCGACACCGTCAGCGTGACCGGTACCGAGAACATCATGATGGCCGCCGCTCTGGCCAAGGGCCGCAGCGTGCTGGCAAACGCTGCTCGCGAGCCTGAAGTCGTCGACCTGGCGAACTTCCTGAACGCCATGGGCGCGAAGGTTTCCGGTGCCGGCACCGACACCATCACCATCGATGGCGTCGAGCGTCTGCACACCACCACTTACAAAGTGATGCCTGACCGTATCGAAACCGGCACCTACCTGGTGGCGGCAGCGGTCACCGGCGGGCGTGTGAAGGTCAAGGACACCGATCCGACCATCCTCGAAGCTGTTCTGGAGAAACTCCGCGAGTCGGGTGCTGAAATCACCTGCGGTGAAGACTGGATCGAGCTGAACATGCACGGCAAGCGGCCGAAAGCCGTTAACGTGCGGACCGCTCCATACCCGGCGTTCCCGACCGACATGCAAGCACAGTTCATCTCTCTCAACGCCATTGCCGAAGGCACCGGTGCGGTGATCGAGACGATCTTCGAAAACCGCTTCATGCACGTTTACGAACTGCACCGTATGGGTGCTCACATCCAGGTCGAAGGCAACACCGCTATCGTTACCGGCATCGAAAAGCTCAAGGGCGCGCCAGTCATGGCCACCGACCTGCGTGCTTCGGCCAGCCTGGTGATTTCGGCGCTGATCGCCGAAGGTGATACCTTGATCGACCGCATCTACCACATCGACCGTGGTTACGAGTGCATCGAAGAGAAACTGCAGATGCTCGGCGCCAAGATCCGCCGCGTACCGGGCTAGTTTCTGCTGCATGGGCGCAAGGACGCTGCCCGTTGATTTGTTGAAGTCGAGCCGGTTTCCGGCTCGATGTGTGTCCGGCGCCGTTTGCGACCGGGCATGAGTACCTTGATAAGGACTGACGTTTCCCATGTTGACTATCGCACTGTCCAAGGGCCGCATCCTTGACGACACCCTGCCGCTTCTGGCTGAAGCGGGCATTGTGCCGACCGAGAATCCGGACAAGAGCCGCAAGCTGATCATCCCCACGACCCAGGCCGATGTGCGCTTGCTGATCGTGCGCGCCACCGATGTGCCGACTTATGTCGAGCATGGTGCCGCGGACCTCGGCGTCGCCGGTAAAGATGTGCTGATGGAATATGGTGGCCAGGGTCTGTACGAGCCTCTGGATCTGCGAATTGCCCTCTGCAAGCTGATGACCGCCGGCCGTGTCGGCGATGTCGAGCCCAAGGGCCGTCTGCGGGTGGCGACCAAATTCGTCAACGTCGCCAAGCGTTACTACGCCGAGCAGGGCCGTCAGGTCGACATCATCAAGCTCTACGGCTCGATGGAGCTGGCGCCGCTAATCGGTCTGGCGGACAAGATCATCGACGTGGTCGACACCGGTAACACCCTGCGTGCCAATGGCCTGGAACCCCAGGATTTCATTGCCGACATCAGCTCCCGGCTGATCGTCAACAAAGCTTCGATGAAAATGCAACACGCCCGTATCCAGGCGTTGATCGACACCCTGCGCAAGGCAGTGGAGTCTCGACACCGCGGCTGATTCACCTGCGCGACCTTGAGTCGCGCCCGTCTATCCGCCTCATAGCCAGAATTCTCAGGTGCCCAAGCGGAAACGACTGCTAAGTTAGGGCGCCTGAGTTTTTGCCAATCCTATGAGGCTCTCGCTATGACCGCACCGACTGCAATTCGCCGACTCAATGCTGCTGATCCGGATTTCGCACATCATCTGGATCATCTGCTGAGCTGGGAAAGTGTGTCTGACGACTCGGTCAATCAGCGGGTGCTGGACATCATCAAGGCTGTACGCGAGCGTGGCGACGCGGCGGTGGTCGAGTTCACCCAGAAGTTCGATGGCCTGCAAGTGGCATCCATGGCGGATTTGATCCTGCCTCGTGAACGCCTGGAACTGGCATTGACCCGCATCACCGCGCCTCAGCGTGAAGCGTTGGAAAAGGCAGCGGCCCGTGTGCGCAGCTACCACGAAAAACAGAAGCAGGATTCCTGGAGCTACACCGAAGCCGATGGCACGGTGCTGGGCCAGAAGGTCACACCGCTGGACCGCGCCGGTCTGTACGTACCGGGCGGCAAGGCGTCCTACCCGTCGTCGGTGCTGATGAACGCGATTCCGGCCAAGGTGGCCGGTGTGACCGAAGTGGTCATGGTCGTGCCAACCCCGCGCGGTGAAGTCAACGAACTGGTGCTGGCCGCGGCCTGTATCGCCGGCGTCGACCGGGTGTTCACCATTGGTGGCGCCCAAGCGGTTGCGGCGCTGGCTTATGGCACCGAAAGCGTGCCGAAAGTCGACAAAGTGGTCGGCCCGGGCAACATCTATGTCGCCACTGCCAAGCGCCATGTGTTCGGCCAGGTCGGTATCGACATGATCGCCGGTCCATCGGAGATTCTGGTGGTGTGCGACGGCCAGACCGACCCGGACTGGATTGCCATGGACCTGTTCTCCCAGGCCGAGCACGACGAAGATGCCCAGGCGATTCTGGTAAGCCCGGACGCCGAGTTCCTCGACAAGGTCGCGGCGAGCATCGCCAAACTGCTGCCAACCATGGAACGCGCCGAGATCATCGAAACTTCGATCAATGGCCGTGGCGCGCTGATCAAGGTTCGTGACATGGAACAAGCCATCGAAGTGGCCAACCGCATCGCGCCGGAGCACCTGGAGTTGTCGGTCGCCGACCCGCAGGCCTGGCTGCCGCAGATCCGCCACGCCGGGGCGATCTTCATGGGCCGTCACACCTCCGAAGCCCTGGGAGACTACTGTGCAGGCCCGAACCATGTGTTGCCGACGTCCGGCACCGCGCGCTTCTCTTCGCCGCTGGGTGTGTATGACTTCCAGAAGCGTTCGTCGATCATCTTCTGCTCCGAGCAGGGTGCCTCCGAACTGGGCAAGACTGCTTCCGTGCTGGCCCGTGGCGAGTCGTTGACCGCTCACGCGCGTAGCGCCGAATACCGCATCGTTGACGAAGACTTTCTTCAAGGGCAGGGGAACTGAACATGAGTAAATTCTGGAGCCCGTTCGTCAAGAATCTGGTGCCTTACGTGCCGGGCGAGCAGCCGAAACTGGCGAAACTGGTGAAACTCAACACCAACGAAAACCCGTACGGCCCATCGCCTAAAGCCTTGGCGGCGATGCAAACCGAGCTGAACGACAACCTGCGTCTGTACCCGGACCCGAACAGCGACGTGCTCAAACAAGCCGTTGCCAAATACTACGGCGTGCAAAGCAATCAGGTGTTCCTCGGCAACGGTTCCGATGAAGTCCTGGCGCACATCTTTCACGGTTTGCTGCAACACGATAAACCACTGCTGTTCCCGGACATCAGTTACAGCTTCTATCCGGTTTACTGCGGGCTGTACGGCATTGCGTTCGACGCGGTGCCGCTGGACGAGCAGTTCCAGATCAACCCGGCGGACTACGCCAAGCCGAATGGCGGGATCATTTTCCCTAACCCGAACGCACCGACCGGTTGCCTGCTGGCGCTGGACGCTGTCGAGCAAATCCTCAAGGCCAGCCCGGATTCAGTGGTCGTGGTGGATGAGGCTTACATCGATTTCGGTGGCGAAACGGCGATCACGCTGGTGGACCGTTATCCGAACCTGTTGGTGACTCAGACCCTGTCCAAGTCCCGTTCGCTGGCGGGCCTGCGGGTTGGCCTGGCGGTGGGGCACCCGGACCTGATCGAGGCGCTGGAGCGGATCAAGAACAGCTTCAACTCCTACCCGCTGGATCGCCTGGCGATTGTCGGGGCTGCGGCGGCGTTCGAAGATCGCGAGTATTTCGACAAGACCTGCCGGTTGGTCATCGAGAGTCGCGAGCAGGTGGTCGCGCAGTTGGAAGCGAAGGGGTTTGAGGTGTTGCCGTCGGCGGCGAACTTCATTTTCGCCCGTCACCCGAAGCACGATGCGGCAGGGCTGGCGGCGAAGTTGCGTGAACAGGGCGTGATCGTTCGGCACTTCAAGCAGGAGCGGATTGCCCAGTTCCTGCGGATCTCCATTGGCGCACCGGAGCAGAACCAGGCACTGATCGACGGCCTCGGCGACCTGTAAGGCTTCCCCGATCCTGTTGGAGCGAGCCTGCTCGCGAT
Source organism: Pseudomonas sp. P9_31 (assembly GCF_034008235.1). Classification (NCBI taxonomy): domain Bacteria; kingdom Pseudomonadati; phylum Pseudomonadota; class Gammaproteobacteria; order Pseudomonadales; family Pseudomonadaceae; genus Pseudomonas; species Pseudomonas sp. P9_31. The sequence goes on along the minus strand of NZ_CP125375.1, from coordinate 5,278,348 downwards.
GAGGCCATAACATTCAGCATTGATGTTGAATGCAAAACCGCTATCGCGAGCAGGCTCGCTCCCACAAGGTTTTGTGGGTTACTCGTGATGCGGTTCGCCCAGGAACGTCAACGAGCTGAAGAGCCCGCGCGTCGCCACATCCGGATTGTCCTTGAGCTGCACTTCTATCTGCGCCGCAATCACATTCAACCCCTCATTACGCACCAATACTTGCGCCCGACCCTCTGCGTCGGTCTCTGTGCTCAAGGTATTGGGCGCGCTGCGATAGTCGCCCACCAGCTTTACACCCGCCGCCGGCTTACCGTCCAATAGCACTCGAACCGGCAACGACTTACCCGGCCCAACGGTCAGCGGATCGACCTCCGGCAGAATCAGCAATTTCATCTGATCGAGTTTCGGCAGTTTCGCCCCCGGCTGGTAAATCGCCAGGCTGTATTTGAAGGTATGGGTCGACTCAATGGCCCCCGACACCTTGCTGCGTCCTTCGTTGATCCACTTTTTGTCGGCGGTCTGCGACCACATGCCGTTGTTCAGCGCCACGGCCATCACTGCCGGTGGTTTCAACGGTTGCAGGCGGGCGTGGTCGGCCAGGCGCTGCACGCTCACCGGGATCATTTTGCCGTTGACGTCATAGGCCCAGGCACCGCTGATTTTTTGCGCCTTGAAGGCGTTGTCCTCGGCGCCGTGGCCGTAGATGACTTCGATGTTGCCGCGACGTTGTTCGGTCCACAGGCCGTGGGCCGAAACCTGACCGGTAAACAATAGGCCGAGCAGCAGGCCGGGCAGCGCCAAAGATTTGAGGTGTTGCATGGAGACGTCCTTTTACAGGTTGAGTGTCAGGCTGACGGTGAAATTGCGCGGCTCGCCGGGGTTGACCCAGTAGTTGCTGTAGGAGCGCTCGAAGTATTTCTCGTCGAAAAGGTTGTTCAGGTTCAGGCCCACGGTGACGTTTTCGCTGGCCTTGTAATGGGCCAGCAGATCGACGGTGTGGTAGGCCGGCAATTCGAATTCGCTGCCGGCTTCCCCCGAGCGATCGCCGACATAGGTGAACGCGGCGCCGAGGTCCGAGCCGCGCAAATGACCATCCTGAAATTCATAAACCCCCAGCAAGCTGCCGCTGCGCTTAGCCACGCCGAGAATCCGGCTGCCGGTGGGAATGACTTTGTCACCTTGGGTGACTTCGGCGTCGATGTAAGCGAAGGCACCGATCACTCGCACGGCGTCGGTCACTTGCCCGGCGACTTGCAGGTCGACGCCCTGGCTGCGGGCCTTGCCCATGGCACGGCTGGAGTCGGTGCCCGGGTCGAGGGCCAGGACGTTTTCCTTGTCGATATGGAAGACGGCGAGGGTGCTGCTCAAGCGATCGTCGAACAGCTCGTTCTTGATCCCGACTTCATAGCCGACGCCTTCTTCCGGATCGAAGGATTTGCCGGCGGCATCCAGGCCATTGTTCGGTTTGAACGAGGTGGAAGCGTTGGCGAACAGCCCCACTTCGGGCGTCAGTTGGTAGAGCAGCCCGGCCCGTTGGGTCAGGGCATCGTGACGCTGGCGGCTGGTCGCATTGCGGCTGTGATCGTCGATGCTTTGTTCGAAATGTTCAAAGCGCACACCGAGCATGCCGCGCAGTTTGTCGGTGAAAACGATCTGGTCTTGAAGATTCAGCGCCTGACTTTCGACGTGCTCGAAGAAGTCGCTCCCCGAGCGCACGCCATTGGGTTTTGGCTGGCCGTAGATCGGCTGATAGATATCGATGGCGTAGGGGCCGCCGGCAATGGTCGTGACCCGTTCGTTCTTGCGGAAATTCTCGTACTCGCTGCCGATCAGCAGTTCGTGTTGCCAGCTGCCGATGTCGAACAGGCCGCGCAGTTCGAGTTGCGTAATGCTGTCATGCCAGTTGGTATCGCGCTCGCGGTAGCGGCGGTTGAGGGTATGGCCGTCGGCGTTCAATGGACGATTTTCGGAAGCGAAGCCCCAGAGCTTGCCTTCCTTGTAATGGCTGGCCAGGCGCAGCTTCCAGCTGTCGTTGAGCTGATGTTCGAGCGCGGCTTGCAGCAGGTTGTTGTGGTTGTCGATGTTGCCGTCGTTGGGTTCGCCGAGGAAGGTCGAGCGGGAGACGCCGCTCCACTTATTGTCTGGCGCGACGATGCCACGATCGAATGTTGAGCTGTGGCGGACGAACTCGCTCTCGACCAACAGGCTGGTGTCCGGGTTCAGCTGCCAGCTGAACGAAGGTGCAACGAACACGCGCTGGCTGTCGACGTGATCGCGAAAGCTGTGGTTGTCCTCGACAGCCAGGTTCACCCGGGACAGAACGTTGCCGGCATCATCCAGCGGTGTGTTGACGTCCACGGCGGTGCGATAACGATCCCAACTGCCAGCACTGGTTTGCAGCGTGGTGAATGCCTCGGGCTGGGGTTTCTTGGTGACGATGTTCACCGTACCGCCCGGATCGCCGCGCCCATAGAGGCTGGCGGCCGGGCCTTTGAGCACTTCGATGCGTTCGATGTTGGCCACGTCCGGCGTACTTGGATAGCCGCGGTTGGCGCTGAAGCCGTCCTTGTAGAACTCCGAGGTGGTGAAGCCGCGTACGCTGTATTCGTAGAGCGTCAGGCCGCCGAAGTTGTTCTGCTTCGACACACCGCCGGCAAAATCCAGCGCGCGCTCGACATGGGTGCTGCCCAGGTCCTTGAGCACGCTGACGGGAATCACGCTGATCGATTGCGGGATGTCGCGAAGGGCGGTGTCGGTTTTGGTCGCGCTGGAAGAGCGTGTTGCACGATAGCCCTTGACCGGGCCGGTGGAGGACTCGTAGTCGGAGGTGACGCTGATGGCGTCCAGTTCAACGGTTTGGGGTTCTTCGGCGAAGACCGGATCCCCCAGCAGACCGAGGACCAAACCGGCCAGGGAAGCCATTGTTCGAGACGACATGTTATGTTGTTCCAATAATAATACTGAAACAATATAACATGCCTAATGAGAATGTCTGCCGTTAACGGCTTTGGAGTTGTGGAGCAGCCTGGGGCGTCAAAGATCGCAGCCTTCGGCAGCTCCTGCGGCTTACTCTTCTTCTTTTTCCTTGACTGGCGCGGGAGGCGGGCGCAGACCGATTTCTGCCGTCAGCTTGAGCTCTTTGCCGTTGCGCATGACTTGAATCGTGACCTTGTCGGTCGGCTTGATTCGCGCCACCTGGTTCATTGACTTGCGACCATCGCCAGCCGGTTCGCCATCAATGCTGAGGATCACGTCGCCCAGTTGCAGGCCAGCCTTCTGCGCCGGGCCATCACGAAAAATCCCCGCGACCACAATCCCCGGGCGTCCCGACAGGCCAAACGACTCCGCCAGCTCCTGACTCAACGGTTGCACTTCGATGCCGAGCCAGCCACGAATCACCTGGCCGTGTTCGATGATCGACTTCATCACTTCCATCGCCAGTTTGACCGGGATCGCGAAGCCGATGCCCTGAGAACCGCCGGACTTGGAGAAGATCGCCGTGTTGATCCCGGTCAGGTTGCCATTGGCGTCCACCAGCGCCCCGCCGGAGTTGCCGGGGTTGATCGCGGCGTCAGTCTGGATGAAGTCTTCGTAGTTGTTCAGGCCCAACTGATTGCGCCCGGTGGCACTGATGATGCCCATGGTCACGGTCTGGCCGACGCCGAACGGGTTGCCGATGGCCAGGGCCACATCGCCGATGCGCAGGTTGTCGGAGCGACCGACGGTGATCGACGGCAGGTTTTTCAGGTCGATCTTCAACACCGCGAGGTCGGTTTCCGGGTCGCTGCCGATGACCCTGGCCAGGGTTTCGCGGCCATCCTTGAGTGCCACCACGATCTGGTCGGCACCGCTGGTCACGTGGTTGTTGGTCAGCAGGTAACCTTCCGGGCTCATGATCACGCCCGAACCGAGGCTCGACTCCATGCGCTTCTGCTTGGGCGAGTTGTCGCCGAAGAAGCGGCGGAACTGCGGATCTTCGAACAGCGGATGGCTGGGTTTGTTGACCACTTTGGTGGTGTACAGGTTGACCACCGACGGCGCAGCCGTGGTCACTGCGTCGGCGTAGGACACCGGGCCCTGTTGCAGACCGATGGTTTGCGGGGCTTGTTGCAGATTGACGTCGAGGCTCGGTAGCCCGACCCACTGCGGGTAACGCTGAATAATCAGTAGAGCGACAAGCACGCCGGCCAACAGCGGCCAGCCGGAAAAACGCAGCGCCTTGAGCATTAAGCACGTCCTGAGAGGTTGCAGGCGGTATGAGACCGCCCATAATGTGGCGCATTATACGAGGCCGCGCGTGCCTCTGAACGGGATATTTAGGAGTCTTTTATGGCCGTCGCCCTGAGCACCCTGGTCGAAGAAGCCGACCGTTACCTGGCAAGTGCGAAGATCGCCGATTACTGCCCCAACGGCTTGCAGGTTGAAGGCCGGCCGCAAGTGATGCGCATCGTCAGCGGTGTCACCGCCAGCCAGGCGCTGCTGGACGCCGCGGTCGAGGCCCAGGCCGATCTGGTGCTGGTGCATCACGGCTATTTCTGGAAAGGCGAGAACCCGTGCATCACCGGCATGAAGCAGCGCCGGTTGAAAACCCTGCTCAAGCACGACATCAGTCTGCTGTCTTATCACTTGCCGCTGGACCTGCACCCGGAAGTCGGGAACAACGTGCAGCTTGCCCGGCAGCTGGACATCACCGTCGAAGGCCCGCTGGATCCGGATAATCTGAAAGTCGTCGGGCTTGTCGGCTCGTTGAGCGAACCGATGACCCCCCGCGATTTCGCCCGCCGCGTGCAGGAAGTCATGGGGCGCGAGCCGTTGCTGATCGAAGGCAGCGAGATGATTCGTCGGGTCGGCTGGTGCACCGGTGGCGGCCAGGGTTACATTGATCAGGCGGTGTTGGCTGGCGTCGATCTGTACCTCAGCGGCGAAGCCTCCGAGCAGACGTTCCACAGCGCCCGGGAAAACGACATCAGCTTCATCGCCGCCGGCCACCATGCCACCGAGCGTTACGGTGTGCAGGCGTTGGGCGATTACCTGGCGCGACGTTTCGCCCTCGAGCACATCTTCATCGATTGCCCGAACCCTATTTGATGCTGTACAGATTTTCACTTAACACCGCAATTCAACTGTGGGAGCGAGCCTGCTCGCGATGGCTGCGTCACATTCGACATTCATGTCACTGACACACCGCTATCGCGAGCAGGCTCGCTCCCACAGGTGCTCATACACCCGAACGGGCAGGTATATTCATATACTCTTTCGATCTAGCCGCCGTCCTGATTAGAAGGGGGCGCTGTGCTAGGATTCCCCGCTCGAACACGGCCCGAAGGCCGTCCATAAGATCGTTTTCGTGAGTAGCCATGGTCGACAAACTGACGCATCTGAAACAGCTGGAGGCCGAAAGCATCCACATCATCCGCGAGGTCGCCGCCGAGTTCGATAACCCGGTGATGCTGTACTCCGTCGGTAAAGACTCTGCCGTAATGCTGCATCTTGCGCGCAAGGCATTCTTCCCGGGCAAACTTCCGTTTCCGGTGATGCACGTCGACACCCAGTGGAAGTTCAAGGAAATGTACGCGTTCCGCGACCGCATGGTCGAAGAGCTCGGCCTGGACCTGCTGGTACACGTCAACCCCGAGGGTGTTGCGCAGGGTATCAACCCGCTCACCCACGGCAGTGCCAAGCACACCGACATCATGAAGACCGAAGGCCTCAAACAGGCCCTCGACAAGTATGGCTTCGATGCCGCATTCGGTGGCGCCCGTCGCGACGAAGAGAAGTCCCGGGCCAAAGAGCGCGTGTATTCCTTCCGTGACAGCAAACACCGCTGGGACCCGAAAAACCAGCGCCCGGAGCTGTGGAACGTCTACAACGGCAAGGTCAACAAGGGCGAATCGATCCGCGTATTCCCGTTGTCGAACTGGACCGAGCTGGACATCTGGCAGTACATCTACCTCGAAGGCATCCCGATCGTGCCGCTGTATTTCGCTGCCGAGCGTGATGTCATCGAGATGAACGGCACCTGGATCATGATCGACGACGAGCGCCTGCTCAATCATCTGAGCGACGAAGACAAGGCGCGCATCGTCAAGAAAAAGGTCCGTTTCCGTACACTGGGCGACTACCCGTTGACCGGTGCTGTCGAGTCCGAGGCCACCAGCCTGACCGACATCATTCAGGAAATGCTCCTGACGCGAACTTCCGAACGCCAGGGCCGAGTCATCGATCACGATGGCGCCGGTTCCATGGAAGAAAAGAAACGTCAGGGTTATTTCTAAGGGGTTGTCATGTCGCACGCATCTGATTTGATCAGCGAGGACATCCTCGCCTACCTGGGCCAGCACGAACGCAAGGAAATGCTGCGCTTTCTGACTTGTGGCAACGTCGACGACGGCAAGAGCACCCTGATCGGGCGCCTGCTGCACGACTCCAAAATGATCTACGAAGATCACCTGGAAGCCATTACCCGCGACTCGAAAAAAGTCGGCACCACCGGCGAAGACATCGACCTGGCGTTGCTGGTCGACGGCTTGCAGGCCGAGCGTGAGCAGGGCATCACCATCGATGTCGCCTACCGCTATTTCTCTACCGCCAAGCGCAAATTCATCATCGCCGATACCCCCGGCCATGAGCAGTACACCCGCAACATGGCCACCGGTGCGTCCACCTGTGACCTGGCGATCATCCTGGTCGACGCCCGTTACGGCGTGCAGACCCAGACCCGTCGCCACAGCTTTATCGCCTCGTTGCTGGGCATCAAGCACATCGTGGTCGCCATCAACAAGATGGACCTCAACGGCTTCGACGAAAGCGTGTTCGAGTCGATCAAGGCCGATTACCTGAAGTTCGCCGAAGGCATCGCGTTCAAGCCGAGCACCATGGCGTTCGTGCCGATGTCCGCGCTCAAGGGCGACAACGTGGTGAACAAGTCCGAGCGCTCGCCGTGGTACACCGGCCAGTCGCTGATGGAAATCCTCGAAACCGTCGAAATCGCCAGCGACCGCAACTACACCGACCTGCGGTTCCCGGTGCAGTACGTCAACCGTCCGAACCTGAACTTCCGTGGTTTCGCCGGCACCCTGGCCAGCGGCATCGTGCACAAGGGCGACGAAGTCGTTGTGCTGCCGTCGGGCAAAAGCAGCCGCGTGAAATCCATTGTCACCTTCGAAGGTGAGCTGGAGCATGCAGGCCCTGGTCAAGCGGTGACGCTGACCATGGAAGACGAGATCGACATCTCCCGCGGCGACTTGCTGGTGCACGCCGACAACAAGCCGCAAGTGACTGACGCCTTCGACGCCATGCTGGTGTGGATGGCCGAAGAGCCGATGCTGCCGGGCAAGAAATACGACATCAAGCGTGCCACGACTTACGTGCCGGGTTCGATCACCAGCATCGTTAATCGCGTGGACGTGAACACCTTGGCCGAAGGGCCAGCCAGCTCGCTGCAACTGAACGAAATCGGTCGGGTCAAGATCAGCCTCGACGCGGCTATCGCGCTGGACGGTTACGACAGCAACCGCACCACCGGTTCGTTCATCGTCATCGATCGATTGACCAACGGCACGGTCGCGGCCGGCATGATCATCGCCCAGCCGTTGAGCCATGGCACCAGCACCCACCACGGCAAACTGGCGCACGTGGCCACCGAAGAACGCGCCCAGCGCTTCGGTCAGCAACCGGCCACTGTGTTGTTCAGCGGCCTGTCCGGCGCTGGCAAAAGCACCCTGGCGTATGCGGTTGAACGCAAGCTGTTCGACCTGGGCCGTGCGGTGTTTGTGCTCGATGGCCAGAACCTGCGTCACGACCTGAACAAAGGTCTGCCAAATGATCGCGCCGGGCGGACCGAAAACTGGCGTCGTGCGGCGCACGTTGCGCGTCAGTTCAACGAAGCCGGCCTGCTGACACTGGCGGCATTTGTTGCCCCGAGTGCCGAAGGTCGTGAGCAGGCCAGGGACCTGATCGGCAAGGAGCGTCTGCTGACGGTTTACGTCCAGGCCTCGCCGACGGTCTGTGCCGAGCGTGATCCGCAAGGTCTGTACGCGGCGGGTGGCGATAACATCCCGGGCGAATCCTTCCCGTACGACGTGCCGCTGGATGCCGATCTGGTGATCGACACCCAGTCGCTGTCGCTGGAAGAAAGCGTCAAGCAAGTGCTGGATCTGCTGCGCAAGCGTGGCGCGATCTAAGCGTTAGCTGCCAATAAAAAACCCGCAGATGAGTGATCGTCTGCGGGTTTTTTTGTGTCTGGGAGGACGCCATCGCGAGCAGGCTCGCTCCCACATTGGTTCTCTATGAAATACAAATTTTGTGTTCACTGAAGATCAACTGTGGGAGCGAGCCTGCTCGCGATGGGGCCGGCACTGACACCTTGTTACTTGGCGGTGTACTCCCGGTGCATCTGCCCGAGCAGCGCATCCTTGTCATTCCACAGCTGATTGATCCAACCCTGAAACTCGAGCCGATACACCCCATCCTGGTCGTAGTTTTTGCCGACGAACTGCGGTGGAATCTTCAGCTCCTGAAAGTGCACCACCACGTCTTTCACATTACCGCAGAGCAAATCCCAGTAACCCGGACGCCCCGCCGGGTAGTGGATGGTCACGTTGACGATGGCTTCCAGCTGGTCGCCCATGGCATCCAGCACGAAAGCGATACCACCCGCTTTCGGCTTGAGCAGGTAGCGGAACGGTGAGCTCTGCTGTACGTGTTTGCCCTCGGTGAAGCGCGTGCCTTCGACGAAGTTGAAAATCCCCACCGGGTTATTGCGGAACTTGTCGCAGGTCTTGCGGGTGGTTTCCAGGTCTTTGCCTTTCTTCTCCGGGTGCTTTTCCAGATAGGCCTTGGAGTAACGCTTCATGAACGGAAAACCGAGCGCCCACCACGCCAGGCCAATCACCGGCACCCAGATCAGTTCCTGTTTGAGAAAGAACTTCAGCGGGCGGATGCGACGGTTGAGCACGTACTGCAACACCATGATGTCGACCCAGCTCTGGTGGTTGCTAGTGATCAGGTACGAGTGCTGATAGTCCAGACCTTCCAGCCCGCTGAGTTGCCAGCGCGTGTGCCCGAGCAAGTCCATCCAGGCTTTGTTGTTGCTGATCCAGGTTTCGTGGATATGGCCCATCAGCCAGTTGGTGAGACGCTGGGCGGCGGGGAAGGGCAGCAGCAGTTTGAAGATCGCCACCACGAACAGCGGGGTGCAGCAGGCAATCGTATTCAGCGCCAACAGCAGCGAGGCGATCACACCGCGCACGGGTGCAGGTAGGAAATCCAGCATTTAAACATCCATAGGTCGGTTGGCCGCTTGAATCGCGGTCAACGCGATGGTGTAGACGATGTCGTCGACTTGCGCGCCACGCGGCAGGTCGTTCACCGGTTTGCGCAGGCCTTGCAGCATCGGCCCGAGGCTGACGCAGTCGGCGCTGCGCTGCACGGCTTTGTGGGTGGTGTTGCCGGTGTTCAGGTCAGGGAACACGAACACCGTGGCACGACCGGCCACCTGACTGTTCGGCGCCAGTTGCCGTGCCACGGTTTCGTTGGCGGCGGCGTCGTACTGCAACGGGCCGTCGATCAACAACGAGTGTTGCTGTTCGTGGGCGAGCAAGGTGGCCTCGCGAACCTTTTCGACTTCTTCGCCGCTGGCCGATTCACCACTGGAGTAGCTGATCATCGCCACCCGTGGCGTGATGCCGAACGCTGCCGCCGAATCGGCGCTTTGCAGGGCGATCTCGGCCAGTTCGCTGGCACTCGGGTGCGGGTTCATCACGCAGTCGCCGTAGACCAGCACTTCTTCCGGAAACAGCATGAAGAACACCGACGACACCAGGGTGCAGCCCGGCGCGGTCTTGATCAGTTGCAGGGCCGGGCGGATGGTGTTGGCGGTGGAGTGAATGACCCCGGACACCAGCCCGTCGACTTCATCCAGCGCCAGCATCATGGTGCCGATCACCACGGTGTCTTCCAGTTGCTGCTCGGCCATGGGTGCATTGAGGCTTTTGCTTTTGCGCAGGGCGACCATTGGCTCTACGTAACGCTCGCGGATCAGGTCCGGGTCGAGGATTTCCAGCCCCGGCGGCAACTCGATGCCTTGGGCGCGGGCCACGGCTTCGACGTCTTCCGGTTTGGCCAGCAACACACAACGGGCAATGCCCCGCGCCTGACAGATCGCTGCAGCTTGTACGGTCAACGGCTCGCTGCCTTCAGGCAACACGATGCGCTTGTTGGCGGACTGGGCGCGCTGGATCAGTTGATAGCGGAACACCGCTGGCGACAGGCGCATTTCCCGTGGCGTGCCGCAGCGCTGGTGCAGCCAGTTGGCGTCGAGGTGGCTGGCGACGAAATCGGTGATGATCTCCGCACGTTCGCGGTCGTCGATCGGGATTTCCTTGTTCAAACCGTTCAACTGGTTGGCGGTTTCGTAGGAACCGGTGCTGACCGACAACACCGGCAAACCGGCCTGCAAGGCGCCACGGCACAGGTCCATGATGCGCGGGTCTGGCAGGGTGTCGCTGGTCAGCAACAGGCCGGCCAGGGGTACGCCGTTCATTGCCGCGAGGCTGACCGCGAGGATGATGTCGTCGCGATCGCCAGGGGTCACCACCAGCACGCCGGGCTTGAGCAGCTCCACGGTGTTGCGCACGGTGCGGGCGCAAATGATGATTTTGGTCATGCGCCGGGTTTCGTAGTCGCCGGCGTTGAGCACCTGAGCGCCCATCAGATCGGCCACGTCGCGGGTGCGCGGTGCGTTCAGTTCCGGTTGGAAGGGGATGCAGCCGAGCAGGCGGAAGTCGCCACTGCGCAGCAATGGCGAATGTTCTTTCAGGCGCGAGGCGAAGGCCTCCATGCTCTCGTCGGTTTTGACCTTGTTGAGGATCACGCCAAGGACTTTCGGGTCTTTCGGCCCGCCGAACAATTGCGCCTGCAATTCCACCCGACCAGAGAGTTCGGTCAGCACTTCGTTTTCCGGCGCCGAGACCAGAATCACTTCGGCGTCGAGGCTCTTGGCCAAATGCAGGTTGACCCGCGCGGCGTAGCTGGCGCTGCGGGTCGGGACCATGCCTTCGACGATCAGCACATCCTTGCCGATGGCGGCTTGCTGATAGAGGGTGATGATTTCTTCGAGCAGCTCATCCAGCTGACCGTCGCCGAGCATCCGCTCGACGTGGGCCAGGCCCAACGGCTGTGGCGGTTTCAAACCGTGAGTGCGGGCCACCAGTTCGGTGGAGCGTTCAGGGCCCGTGTCACCCGGGTGTGGCTGGGCAATCGGTTTGAAAAAGCCGACTTTGAGGCCGGCCCGCTCGAGGGTACGCACCAGCCCGAGGCTGATGGAGGTCAGACCCACACCAAAATCGGTGGGCGCGATAAAAAAAGTTTGCATGCGGATTCTCTGCAATGGTGAACGCCTATGGCTGGCGCTCTACCGATATTCAGTCGCCAAGGTTATCGCTAACCGAGCCCTGTGCGCACCAACCGCAATCAAAGGGCTGGCCTATTTTTTCATTGCGCAGCAAAGGGTCCAGCACCCAGGCCCGGGATTGCCACGGTGGCTGGTGCCGCAGGTGTTGGGTATGGCCGCAGGAAAGCTCGGCCACCCAGTGCCCGTCCTCGTCCTGATGAAAGCCTGTGACCGTCGAGCCTTTCGCCGCAATCCGTCTGTCCGGGTTGTGTTCGCTTTCGGACGATTGCTTCGCTAAACTTGGACATTCATCATTCTTATGCAAAAGGTCTCGCCCCATGCTGATCGCCGCCAATAAGGCTGTCTCCATCGACTATACCCTGACCAACGACGCTGGTGAGGTCATCGACAGCTCCGCCGGCGGCGCGCCGCTGGTCTACCTGCAAGGCGCAGGTAACATCATCCCGGGCCTGGAAAAGGCACTGGAAGGCAAAGCCGTCGGTGAAGAACTGACTGTCGCCGTAGAACCTGAAGATGCCTACGGCGAATACGCTGCCGAACTGGTCAGCACCCTGAGCCGCAGCATGTTCGAAGGCGTTGACGAGCTGGAAGTGGGCATGCAGTTCCACGCTTCCGCTCCGGACGGCCAGATGCAGATCGTCACCATTCGCGATCTGGACGGCGATGATGTCACCGTCGACGGCAACCACCCGTTGGCTGGTCAGCGCCTGAATTTCCAGGTCAAGATCGTCGCCATCCGTGACGCCAGCCAGGAAGAAATCGCTCATGGTCACGTCCATGGCGAAGGTGGCCATCACCACTGATTTTCTGCGCTAAGCTTTCGAGAACTGGAGAGGCGCCCGAGGGCGCCTTTTTAGTCCGCGGCTGTCCTTGGCGACATGACCAAGTGGCTGTTTCGAGAAGAACACGGGAAATTTGGAGTCCGTCATGAGTGCTTTTCACGACCTTACATTGAAAACTTTGGATGGCCAGGAGTTACCTCTGGCGCCCTTCAAAGGGCACGTCGTGCTGGTGGTCAACGTCGCCTCCAAATGTGGCTTGACCCCACAATACGCGGCGCTGGAAAACCTCTACCAGCAATACAAGGACAAGGGTTTCAGTGTGCTGGGCCTGCCGTGCAACCAGTTTGCCGGGCAGGAACCGGGCACAGAGAAAGAGATCCAGGAGTTTTGCAGCCTCAACTATGGCGTGACCTTTCCGTTGTCCAGCAAGCTGGAGGTCAACGGTCATGAGCGTCATCAGCTGTACCGTCTGCTGGCGGGCGAGGGGGCGGAATTCCCGGGCGACATCACCTGGAACTTCGAAAAATTCCTGCTGGGCAAGGACGGTCGTGTATTGGCGCGGTTCTCGCCTCGTACGGCGCCGGATGATCCGGCTGTGATTCAGGCGATTGAAAAAGCTCTGAGTTAAAAGCGAAGATCAAGATCAAAAGATCGCAGCCTTCGGCAGCTCCTACAGGTGTTCACATTCCTCTGTAGGAGCTGCCGAAGGCTGTGATCTTTTCGTTTCTAATCCTTAATCACTTAAATCAATAGTGCTGTTCAAGGCTGGTTGCTCTCCATATTATCGCCGTCATAAAGCCTATGTCCCGTGGAGCGTCCCGTGCCCGTCAAAGCCCTGTTCAAACCTTTTCAACTCGGCGCTCTCGAACTGCCGACCCGTGTCGTCATGGCGCCGATGACCCGCTCGTTTTCGCCGGGCGGTGTGCCCAACTCCAAAGTGATCGAATACTACCGTCGCCGTGCCGCCGCCGGGGTTGGCCTGATCATCACCGAAGGCACCACCGTCGGTCACAAGGCGTCCAACGGCTACCCGAATGTGCCGCATTTCTACGGTGAAGCCGCGTTGGCTGGCTGGAAAAAAGTCGTCGACGCGGTGCATGCCGAAGGCGGCAAGATCGTTCCGCAACTGTGGCATGTGGGCAGGGTGCGGCGCATCGGCACCGAGCCGGATGCCAGCGTGCCGGGTTACGGCCCGTCGGATAAATTGAAGGACGGTCAGGTGGTGGTTCACGGCATGACCCGCCAGGACATCCAGGACGTGATCGCCGCGTTCGCCCAAGCGGCCAAAGACGCCCAGAGCATCGGCATGGACGGCGTGGAAATCCACGGTGCTCACGGTTATCTGGTGGATCAGTTCTTTTGGGAAGGCAGCAACCAGCGTACCGACGAATACGGTGGCAGCCTGGCTAACCGCTCGCGCTTCGCCATCGAACTGATTGAGGCGGTGCGTGCAGCGGTCGGCGAGGGTTTCCCGATCATCTTCCGTTTCTCCCAGTGGAAGCAGCAGGACTACACCGCCCGCCTGGTGCAGACGCCAGAGGCGTTGGGCGAGTTCCTCAAGCCGTTGTCCGACGCCGGCGTGGATATTTTCCACTGCTCGACGCGGCGTTTCTGGGAGCCGGAGTTCGACGGTTCCGAACTGAACCTGGCGGGCTGGACCCGCAAGCTCACCGGCAAACCGACCATCACCGTGGGCAGCGTTGGCCTGGACGGCGAATTCCTGCAGTTCATGGTCAACACCGACAAGATCGCACAACCGGCCAGCCTGGAAAAACTGCTGGAGCGTTTGAACAACGATGAGTTCGACCTGGTGGCAGTGGGCCGTGCGTTGCTGGTGGACCCGGACTGGGCGCAGAAAGTGCGGGACGGACGTGAGGAAGACATCCTGCCGTTTAGCCGTGAAGCGTTGATGACGTTGGTTTAAGTAGCGTCTGGAAGGGCCCCATCGCGGGCAAGCCCGCTCCCACAGTGTTCTGCGTCACACACAAATCCTGTGGGAGCGGGCTCGCCCGCGATGATGGCCTCAAGGTCAGCAAAGATTCAGGGTAATGTCTGAGCATTAGGAACCACCTGCTCCCCAACGCAAGCCCCGCGCAACTGCCCCTCGAACTGCTCGATAATCGCCGCCCACCCCTGACGACTCGCATGCTGGCGCGCATTAAGGCGCACGCAACGCAAGGTTTCGCGCTCCTCCAGCAGCCAACGCGCCGCATCGCAGAACGCCTCTTCATCCCCGGGCATGGCCAGTACGCCGTTGTAGCCATGGCGAATATGCTGGGCTGCTGCCGCCTGATCGTACGCCACTACCCCCAGCCCCGAGGCCAATGCCTCAAGCACTACATTGCCAAAGGTTTCGGTCAGGCTCGGAAACAGAAACACATCCCCCGACGCATAGTGAGTGGCCAGATCTTCGCCGCGTTGTGAGCCGCAAAAAATCGCCTCGGGCAATTCCTTTTCCAGCGTCGCTCGTAGCGGACCGTCACCGACCACAATCAATTTCATGTTCCGCTGTGGATAAGTAGTTTTCAACGTGTCGAAACTGCGCTTGAGCAGGCCAAGATTCTTCTCCTGGGCCAGGCGTCCTACGTGGATGAAGGCAATATCATCCTCGGCCAGCCCCCATTGCTCGCGCAGCGGTTTCAGCCGTTTGGCCGGATGAAACAACTGGCTGTCGACGCCTCGAGAGAGCAATTCCAGGCGCTCGAAACTGCGACGCTCCAGCTCCAGTCGCTGGCTGGCGCTGGGCACCAGGGTCAGGGTCGAGCGATTGTGAAACCAGCGCAGGTAGTGGGTCAGCAAGCGCGTCAGCAGTCCCAGGCCGTACTGTCTGGAGTACTGCTGGAAGTTGGTATGAAAGCCACTGACCACCGAAATCCCCAAACGCCGTGCGGCGCGCAACGCGGACAACCCCAGCGGTCCTTCGGTGGCGATGTACAACACATCCGGGCGATGGCGCTTCCAGCGCCGCAGCAGCTTGTGCATCGACGACTGACCCCATTGCAGGCCGGGATAACCCGGCAGCGGCCAGCCCCGACACAGCAGCAACTCATCATTGTTGCCTATGAGCGGGTCGCAATCCTGACGTGGCCGCACCAACTCGACCTGATGCCCGCGTGCGCGCAAACCATCGAACAAGCGACCCAGGGTATTGGCCACGCCGTTGATTTCCGGTGGGAAGGTTTCGGTGATCAGAGTGATATGCAGAGCTGTCGTCATGACCTCAGTGTCGGCTGAGGCCATGTCGTCATTGTGACGGTTGAGTGATGCATTTGTGACGCGATCAGCGGCGCTCTGCCACCAGATTTTCCGCGCCATGCTCACGCACCCAGAACAGCGTTGCCCCAGCCACGGCCGCCGGAATCATAATGACTTTGCAGTTTCTTTTGATGCATGGGGCTAGCAGGAATACAAGAGGATTTAGGGTGTCATTTAGATGACGTCAAAATGTATTGCGCTTGAATTGAATAAGTGATCCTATTGAGCTATCACTGTTTTTATAAACAGTATCTATCGACCGTGAAGCTCAGTGAGGTGCTAATGCAAGAAATTGTGGAATTGATCAAAGATGCAACGATGCAGGCGTGGATTTGGGGGCCATTGATGGGCGTGGTCTTTGGAGCTTTGTTTGCCGGGGTTACAAATCCTCCGACTGTAAATCAGCCTGTCACGGTGCTTCAGACGACACAGAATTTCATAACCACCAATGTGGTCGTGAAACAGCAAAATGGCGGGGGCAATAGCGACAGCGGCGGAGCTGTGGTCATTTTGATCGCATTAGCACTAGGAGTGATCTTCCTGGTCTGGCAATACGCCATCCATTTCGAGCTTATCCATCATTACCTTTGGGTACTGTTGTCGTCTGTGCTGTCTTTCAGCCT
This sequence comes from Pseudomonas sp. P9_31, assembly GCF_034008235.1. NCBI lineage: Bacteria > Pseudomonadati > Pseudomonadota > Gammaproteobacteria > Pseudomonadales > Pseudomonadaceae > Pseudomonas > Pseudomonas sp. P9_31. The sequence goes on along the minus strand of NZ_CP125375.1, from coordinate 5,262,284 downwards.
TGCAGCAGCCCTGATGTCGCTGGCTAAAGGTCAATTCACATCCAGCAGTTGGAGCGTGTACATCGCTGCTCCCATGGCCATTCTTGCCGGTTGTGGTGTTCTGCTGAACCTAGCAAAAGCTTCCTTTGACCCGAAGTTCACTCAACTAGCTTCTCAGCTCAAATTCACCGACTTTTACATGAAGAGCCTGTCGGATTATGAGCGGTCCCTAGTGATCTGCCAGATGGCAGGCATGACTCTGATTCTTTTTGTACTAGTTTGTACCGGTATTGCGCTGCTTCACTACTTGGCGCTGATGAACCAGCGTGGCTATGGTCCCCTGAGAGGTTTCTGGATCTTTCTGACCAGAATCACTATGTTTTTTTCGGGAAGGTCATGGTTTTTTCTTCTCGTAGGTTTCCTCGCGCTGAGCTATTTGCTGATTGAGCCGGGCTCGATCCCTACTTGGATGACTCAACAGTAGCTCCGTTAGCGAAGGTAGCTTCTTGCGCTGGGCGCAGGTATGAGGTGTCTACGATGGTTCATACCTTTCGTGAGATTGCTGTGGGAGACGTGAGCTTCATCGAGGTTCTAGCGTGTTGTATGAAGCCCCGCAGGTACATGCGGTTGGTGTCATTTCATCGCCTGATCGCGTGCTGCATAGCTTCCCGTTCGGAGCATTTGGTAATGAATGAATCCCCTGTGACTGGTAAGATTCGTGGACACGCTGACCCCTTCTGACCGAAGCCTTCGTATGGCGAAGGTGAGGTCAAAGGGCACCAAGCCGGAAATGGTGGTGCGTCGGTTACTTTTTTCGATGGGATACCGCTATCGGCTTCACGACCGTGGCCTTCCAGGTAGTCCGGACATCATCTTCAAGGGCAAGAAAAAAGTCATTTTTGTTCACGGATGCTTTTGGCACCGACATGATGGCTGTCCACTCGCAAGATTACCTAAGTCTCGGTTGGACTTCTGGATTCCAAAATTGGAAGGCAACAGAGACCGCGATACACGCACGCTGCATCAGCTAAAGTCACTGGGATGGGAAGTTCTTGTGATTTGGGAATGCGAGCTTAAAGATTTGAATTCACTAGAGAAAATGCTGAATGGCTTTCTTGGTCGGGGGAACACGCAATGAAATCCGTTGAGCTATTCGCGGGTGCGGGCGGCCTTGCTATGGGGTGTGAAATAGCTGGATTTTCACATCTGGCTGTCGTCGAGTGGGATAAGTGGGCTTGCGATACCGTTCGCGAAAACCAGAAGCGTGGCTACCCCCTGGTGCAGCACTGGAAACTACACGAAGGTGATGTACGTGGTTTCGACTGGAGCAGTGTTCCAGAAGGCATTGAGTTGCTCGCTGGTGGTCCTCCGTGCCAACCATTCTCCATTGGCGGTAAACATGGGGCGTACGATGACAGTCGTGACATGTTCCCCGCGACTGTTGAAATCATCCGCACATTGAAGCCAAAAGCGTTCATCGTAGAAAACGTAAAGGGGCTGACACGGGCTGCTTTCGCAAATTATTACCAGTACATTTTGCTCCAACTTGAGTTCCCAGAATTACCACGTCGAAAGGACGAGGGCTGGCATGATCATTTGATGCGTCTGCAAGCCGAGCGAACCTCGGGTAAGCGCAAAGGTAAAGGTCATACCTACAACGTGGTACCAACCCTTGTGAACGCTGCTGATTATGGCGTGCCACAGAAACGGGAGCGGGTCTTCATCGTTGGTTTTAGGGATGACCTCGGAGTTGAATGGTCCTTCCCGGAAGAAACTCACAGTTACGATGCCTTGCTGCACTCACAGTGGGTTACCGGTGAATACTGGGCTCGGCATGGTCTCAAAATGCCAGAAGTTCCTACCAAACTTTTGTCACGTGTCCGTAAGCTGAAGAACGATCTGTTTCCCATGGATAAAGCGCCATGGCGAACGGTTCGTGATGCTATTGCCGATCTTCCTGATCCTGAAACCAAGGCAGCACTGAAAGTGCCTAACCATACGTTTCAGGGCGGTGCTCGCTCATACCCCGGTCACACGGGCAGCCCGTTGGATTTACCAGCCAAAACTCTGAAAGCTGGTGACCATGGCGTACCGGGCGGCGAAAACATGCTAGTCAAGGCAAATGGCGATGTGCGTTATTTCACTGTTCGTGAAAGCGCTCGCATTCAAACCTTCCCTGACGGTTTCCGCTTCCATGGAAGTTGGTCCGAAACGATGCGACAGCTTGGTAATGCGGTTCCGGTATTACTGGGGCAGCACGTGGCTTCGAGTGTCGCGGAAAAATTGGCAATTGCTGAAATCATCCGCATTCAGAAAACCGTCAAGAAGGTGGTAAACGTCGCATGACGGGCAAAGTCATTCCATTCAATCCGTTGGACAAGAAAAATCTAGGTGCCAGCGTTGCCGAAGCGTTGCTGTCCAAGGAGGTTCACCCACTCAGCGTATTACCTGCGTTTGATGGGGCTGGGGTGTACGCGATTTACTACACCGGTGACTTTCCTGCATATGCGCGTTTAGCGTCATTGAATCAAAGTGGGCAGTTCATGCTGCCGATTTATGTAGGCAAGGCTGTTCCTGCCGGTGCCCGAATGGGCGGCGATTTAGGTTCATCACCGGGAAAGGTTCTTCAAAAACGGTTGAAGGAACATGCTGACAGCATTCGTGCGGCTGAGAACCTGAATATCGATGATTTCCATTGCCGTTTTTTGGTCGTGGACGACATTTGGATTCCGTTGGGTGAATCACTAATTATCGCGAGATTTACCCCAGTGTGGAATTCGCTAATTGATGGCTTCGGCAACCACAACCCTGGAAAGGGGCGCCATGCTGGGATGCGTCCACGCTGGGACGTGTTACATCCAGGGCGATCATGGGCAATGAATCTTGCTGAGCGGCCTGAGAAAGCGAAGGACATTGCAGACGACGCTGCGACTTACCTTCGTGAGCGAGCCCCAAGCCTTTCTACTCAATTCATCAAAGCGGAAGGTGAATAGCTGCTTATACAGACAGCTAATATCTTTGCCATCGCTCAATCACTAAGTCACCTAATTTTAAAACCAGTGCAATCTGCCATGTATTCATGGCGGGTTGCCTCGTGGTGGTCTATAGATATCTAAACGCAATCGAATACGGTGGAGAGAGCTGCTTAGTCATAAGCTAGCTCGAGCGATGGGATCATGACTCAATGCGGATAAATGAGAGTGGTGAGAAGTTTGAATTGTATATACTTTCGTTATGGTTTTTATTTCTTCTTATTATAATTGTTACCGTTGATATTCCATTTTGTTATGGCGGCGACTGCAGGTTTATCGGCTTTTCATCTTTGCTTAAGCGAAATATCATTTCTGTAATTGCGTTTGTGTTTTTACTTTTCGGTACGGTGTATTATTTTCGTTTTGATTATCGTATCACGGGAAGTAAAAGCATTGCGGCAAGAGTGGTTAAAATCGAAGATGTGAATTATGAGCATCTTACGTTTCTAACAACCTACATCATTCCTTTAATTTGTTTTAATTTGACCAGTGTAAGGTACTTGCTTGCTCTGGGTGTGTTGCTGTTTATTATTGGTGTAATATACATTAAAACTGATAAGTTTTACGCTAATCCGACTTTGGCGGTCCTTGGTTTTAGGGTGTATAAAGTAAATTTGCAGACGCGCGTGGGGTTGATAGAGGGCATAGTAGTTATTTCAAAAGAACGCTTGGCTATGGGGGACCAAATAAGTCGCTTAGGCCTGGATGATAAAGTCTTTTTCGTAAGGAAAGCGTAATGATTATAGATGAATTGAAAGCGCAGATATCGGCGGTTATCGCCGATGGGTGTGGGGCTGAAATCTATTTTCTTTTAGAATCCGGCAATGGCATGCAGATAAAAAAGGCAGATGTTGATGAGGTTCCGCAGGCTGAATTAACTAATATGTTTGTTGAAGCTATAACGAACAAAATTCTTTTGAATGATGATCTTTCCCTGATTGAGCTTTCGAGCGCCGACGATCGCAGGGAAACGGTTTATCACTATGACCTGCCTGACGTCCCTGATGAGCTACAACACCTGAGAAGTATCATTGCGGCTGATGACTTTGACGAGTTTTCTTTTACTGAGGATAGGCTTAATAATCTTGAGGGGATATTGATTTTGCTGGGTAATGCAGAGCACCAGATGGCATTGTATAAGTATCAATACCCTGTTGCGTTGTTGCGTAAAGATACAGGCTTCAATTTGATGCGTGCTCGGGGTAGCAATAGATTCAAAAAGCTCGATGAAGATGTGTTGAAGATTAATGCGAAGTTTGAATTTTTTAAGATAGGTGGTCAGTATTATATTCTTGACTTGAAGGCGCTGGAACGTTTTTTTGGGTTTCATGATGCTATCAAGAATATAGCTGCCCAAGGCATTGAAAATATCAGGCAAGCCGACTTGGTTGAAAATGTGCAGGTGTTTTCTGATCGGCTGGATGATATTTCGTTTTCGAGAAAGTTGGTAAGGGCGGCAAGCGCGTCGCCGGTTCTAAATTTGATACCCAATGCAGAAGTTATCAGTTTTGCGAGTACGCACCCCGCATTACGTGGGCGATTCAAATTCACAGCTGATGGCGAACGGTTCAGTTTGCGTACGAAGAAGTCTCAAGGGTTATTTTTAAAGCTATTGAATGACGATTTTCTTCAGTCGGAACTTACTAAAAAATATTATGATAGTTTGGCAAAAGATGCAATTGAAGCGGTCGTGGCAGAAGCCGTTGCCGAGGCGATATGAGTTTGTCAACGACTTGACCCTGCTTGTTAGCAGGGTCGGTTTATAATGTCTTCTGTGGTTTATAAACTAAGATGAGATCGGTCGTCGCTTGATTGGCAATACTCCTTATGCTCTGAGTCTGTAGATCGTGACAAAAGTATCGGAGGTATAACTATGCATCGCTAATATTTAATGATTGTTCTCGGACCTGAGATAAAGAATGGTTGCACGTAGTGAGTCTTCAATTGCCCGCATGCAAGTGGGGCAAAAACTCTCAGGGCCATAACCAGGGTGAGGTGGCTCACATTCACGCACTATTTGATTCGGTAAGTAAACCCTGTCCCCCGTTATCGCTAGCATCACCGAATATTTTCCAAGCTTTCCGCATGAATAGCATTTTTCGACTAAGTTGGTCATGGATATAGTTTTCCTCAATGACTGCTGATGCTGTAGGACAACGGAAGCGTCCAGTGTATGCGTGTACGTACAATAGCTCAGTTACCTTCAGTTGATGGACTCAGCGCTCCGTACCAGATTTTCCGCGCCACGCTCACGCACCCAGAATAGCGTCGCCCCCGCCACGGCCGCCGGCATCATCAGAATATTGACCACCGGAATCAGCAGCACCAGATAAACACTCCCGCCGAAACTCATGCTCTGCCAGCGCTTCTGCCGCAGCCAGGCGAGCATTTCGTTCCAGCCCAGCTTATGGTTATCCGCCGGGTAGTCGATGTACTGGATCGCCATCATCCATACCCCGAACAGCAGCCACAGCGGCGCGGCGATGATGTTGACCACCGGGATGAACGACAGGATGAACAGCCCGATGGCTCTTGGCAGGAAGTAGCCGAGTTTGCGCATTTCCCGGGCCAGGGTGCGGGGGATCATGGCGATCAGTTCGCCCCAGCTGAAGGTCGGGAAGTCGTCGGTGCCGCGCACCACCACTTCGACTTTCTCCGCGAGGAAGCCATTGAACGGCGCGGCGATGACGTTGGCGAGCATGGTGAAGGTGAAGAACACCATCAGCACCACCAGCACGACGAACAGTGGCCAGAGGATGTAACTGAGAAAACTCAGCCAGTCGGGCAGGGACGGCATCAGCGTATCGACCCACAGGCTGAACTGATGGCCGGCCAGATAGATCAATCCGACGAACAGCACCAGGTTGATCGCCAGCGGTAACAACACGAACAAGCGCAGGCTTGGGCTCAGGACCAGCTTGAGGCCCTCGCGCAAATATTGCGGGCCAGACAGAACAGGGGCGGGCATAACGTGCTCCGAGCAAGAGGAAAACGCGCCGACCTTACCGGCTTTGCCTGACGGGCGAAAGCGCGGTAGCGGCATCGACATTAACTGTAACAAAGGCGTCTATAAATTCACTGCAACGGAATAGAGACCGCCTATGAGCTGGATTGTTAAACCGTATTTCCTTAATCTTCGCCCCCTCGATACGCTGCACCCATTCTTTTTACAGGACTGTCGAGCTCAAGCCTTCCCCAAGTGCTTTCAACGGTCCTTTTTTATTCCCGCCGGCAATCCGGCGTTCCGCGCCCAGTGTTTCGGGCCGGTCAACAGGAGCAGGTCATGTCTGAAGTTCGTCATTCGCGAGTGATTATTCTCGGTTCCGGCCCTGCCGGTTACAGCGCCGCGGTCTATGCCGCCCGTGCCAACCTCAAGCCACTGCTGATCACCGGCATGCAGGCGGGCGGTCAACTGACCACCACCACCGAAGTCGACAACTGGCCGGGCGACGTCCATGGCCTGACCGGCCCGGCGCTGATGGAACGCATGAAAGAGCACGCCGAGCGCTTTGAAACCGAGATCGTGTTCGATCACATCAATGCCGTGGACTTCGCCGCCAAGCCATATACCTTGATTGGCGACAGCGCGACTTACACCTGCGACGCTCTGATCATCGCCACTGGCGCCAGTGCCCGTTACCTGGGCCTGCCGTCGGAAGAAACGTTCATGGGCAAAGGCGTTTCGGCCTGCGCGACCTGCGACGGTTTCTTCTATCGCAACAAGCCAGTGGCTGTGGTGGGTGGTGGTAACACTGCTGTGGAAGAAGCCCTGTATCTGGCCAACATCGCCAGCACCGTAACCTTGATCCACCGTCGCGAAACCTTCCGTGCCGAGAAGATCCTGATCGACAAGCTCAATGCCAGGGTTGCCGAAGGCAAGATCATCCTGAAGCTGAACGCGACCCTGGACGAAGTGCTGGGCGACAACATGGGCGTGACCGGTGCTCGCCTGAAGAACAACGACGGCAGCTTCGACGAGCTGAAAGTCGACGGCGTGTTCATCGCCATCGGCCACACCCCGAACACTTCGTTGTTCGAAGGTCAGCTGACGTTGAAAGACGGCTACCTGGTTGTGAAGGGTGGCCGTGATGGCAACGCCACCGCCACCAGTGTCGAAGGTATCTTTGCCGCCGGTGACGTGGCTGACCACGTTTACCGTCAGGCCATTACCTCGGCCGGTGCCGGTTGCATGGCGGCACTGGATGCCGAGCGCTACCTCGATGATCTGCAGAACGCTTGATTCTGATTCTGTAGAAAGCAAAAAACCGGCTTCGGCCGGTTTTTTTGTGCCTTCAGAAAAGTGCAGTAAACCTGTGGGAGCGGGCTTGCCCGCGATGGCGGTGGGTCAGGCGACATTAATGTTGAATGATAAATCGCTATCGCGGGCAAGCTCGCTCCCACAGGATGTGCGTCGACTTCAACGCTCAGGCCAATTTCTTCAGGCACGCCTCGAGGATATCCAGCCCCTCCTCCAGCACGGCGGCCTCGGTGGTCAGTGGCGCCAGCAGACGAATGATGTGGCGCGACTTGCCGCTGGGCATCAGCAGCAAGCCCGAATCTCGCGCCAGTGCCAGTAGCTGCGTCAGTTGTGCCGAGGCAGGTGTGCCGTCGGCATTGATCAGCTCGATGCCGCGCATTGCACCGACGCCGGTCAAGCGACCCAGATACGGTGACAGTTCGCGGGCTCGCCAGGATTCATGACGGCTGACAATCGCTTCTTCCTGTTGCGTGCCCCAGGCGTGCAGGTGTGCATCACTCATTTCGTCCAGTGTCGCCAACGCGGCGGCGCAGGCGATGGGGTTACCCGAATAGGTGCCGCCCAATCCGCCCTTGGGCAAGTTATCGAGCAGCGACTTGCGCCCGACAACCGCACCCAACGGCACGCCGCCGGCAATGCTTTTACCCAGCAGGATCAGGTCCGGCTCAATGCCCAATCGCGAGAACGCAAACCGCTGGCCGGTACGGCCGAAGCCGGACTGGATTTCATCGGCGATCAGCAGGATGCCTTTGTCATCACAGAAACGTCGCAGCGCCTGGGCAAACTCCACGTCCATCGCCAGGAAGCCCGCTTCGCCCTGCACCGGTTCGAGGATAAAACAGGCCACGTCATCAACGTCGATTTCGACGCTGAACAGACGGTCCATGGCTTTCAGGGCCTCGGCACAGGTCACGCCGTTGTCTTTGCTGGGGAATGGCAGATGAAACACCGGCCCCGGCAGCACACCGACTTTCTGTTTGTAGGGCGCGACTTTGCCGTTGAGGTTCAGAGTGGCGAGCGTGCGACCGTGGAAGGCACCATCGAAGGCGATGACTGCGGTGCGACCGGTGGCGCCACGGACGATCTTCAGGGCGTTTTCCGCCGCTTCCGCACCGCTGTTGGTGAGCATGCCGCTGACCGGATAGTCCACCGGAATAAACGCAGTGAGGCGATCCATCAGTTCGATGTAGGGCACATGCGGGGCGGCGTTGAACGCGTAGTGGGTCAGGCGGGTGGCCTGTTCGCGAATGGCCTCGACGATGCGCGGATGGCAATGGCCGAGGTTCAGCACGCCGATCCCACCGACAAAATCGATGTAGCGTTTGCCGTCGGTGTCCCAGACCTCGGCATTTTTGCCGTGGCTGAGCGTGACGGGATGAACGATGTTGATCGACCGACTGATGTTTTCGCTGCTCATGGATACCGGACTCAGAAGAAGGGATGCTTCTTTTTATCTAAGCCGCGAGCAGTGGTATCCGGCAAACGAAATAAAGTTGCCGGGTCAATCTTAAAAGTCGGGATGTGGTGTTGGGATTGAAAAATCAAAGATCAAAAGATCGCAGGCTTCTGTAGGAGCTGCCGCAGGCTGCGATCTTTTGATTTTGATCTTCGCTAATCAGCGGCGAGTCAGCGGCTGCTGCGCGAATTTCACACCCGCCAACCCATGGGCAATCAGCGCGCGGATATTGCCGTGGTCGCTGCCTTCAGGTGTGGCCACCACCGAACGGTAATGCTCGCCGAACGCCAACAGTGCTTCTTCATTGCTCAGACCTTCCAGCAATGCCAGGCCCAAGGTCTTGCACGAACCTTCGTTCTGCCCTGCCGCGTTTTCCACGCCGCCGTTATTGAACGACTGAGGCTGATAGTCGTAACCGGCGGCAATGAACGCCAGGGTGTCGGCGAAAGCATGTTCGCCGCTCTTGAGGCTGGCGCGCAGGGTGTTCAGATCACTCATTGGGTTTTCCTTTGAGGAACGCCGCTTGTTGGTCGGCGCTGGCCTCTTTCTGGTATTGGGCTTTCCACTCGGCGTACGGCATGCCGTAAACCACTTCGCGGGCTTCGTCGAGGCTGACGTCGATCTGGCGTTCGTCGGCGGCGGCCTTGTACCACTTGGACAGGCAGTTGCGGCAGAAACCCGAGAGGTTCATCAGGTCGATGTTCTGCACGTCCTTGCGGCTGTCCAGGTGGGCAACCAGTCGGCGAAAGGCGGCGGCTTCGAGTTCCAGGCGTTGTTGATCGTTCATGATGGGCTCTGTGCAATCAAATCGTGGCGCGGATGATAAAAGCCTGGCGAGCGATGCGCCAGACGCTGTCAGCGGCTTGCGGCCAGGGTAATTGACACCGACTCGGCGAAGCGCAGGGCGTGGGGCTTGTCGACTTCGACTTCGGCGTACAGCACCGACTCATTGGCCATGATCAGGTCCAGTAACTCCTGGGTCAGGCGCTCGAGCAAGGCAAAGCGATTGCCCTCCACGTGGGCGATGATCGCCTTGGTGATGGTGCGGTAATTCAACGCGTGATCGATATCGTTGTCACGCACTGCCTCCTGGGCGGCATACAGGATGGTCAGGTTGATCAGCACATCCTGCTTGTTGAGGATTTCGTCCTCGTTGATCCCGATGAAAGTTCGCAAACACAGGTTTTTGACCCGGATGCGTGCCATTCCTGGTTGAAGTTGTGGCATTGCTACTTGCTCCGTCCAATCAATTGCAGGAACTCCTGACGGGTGTTGCTCGACTCGCGGAAGGCACCGAGCATCACCGAGGTGTTCATGGTCGAATTCTGTTTCTCGACGCCGCGCATCATCATGCACATGTGCTGGGCTTCGATGACCACCGCGACACCGGCGGCGTCGGTCACTTGCTGCACGGCGTCGGCGATTTGTCGGGTGAGGTTTTCCTGGATTTGCAGGCGGCGGGCGAACATATCCACAAGCCGCGCAATCTTCGACAGGCCCAGCACTTTGCCCGTTGGAATATATGCCACATGCGCCTTGCCGATGAAGGGCAACATGTGATGTTCACACAGTGAGTACAACTCGATGTTGTCGACAATGATCATTTCATCGTTGTCGGAGGCGAACAGCGCGCCGTTGACGATCTCTTCGACACTCTGTTCGTAACCATGACACAGGTACTGCATGGCTTTCGCGGCGCGCACCGGCGTATCGAGCAGGCCTTCGCGGTCGGGGTTTTCACCGAGGCCGACGAGGATCTCGCGATAGCTCTGGGACAGCGTGTTCCGGGGCAGGGATAACGTCATGGGACATCCTCGCGGGGGCGGCTTATTTGACGTGCCGTCCGCCGTTGACGGTCAGGGTCGTGCCGGTGACATAAGGGTTGTCGAGCAAATAGCGCAGGCTCTGGTAGATCACTTCGCTGCCCGGTTCGATGCCCAGTGCGGATTTGGCCAGGACCCTGGCGCGGTACGCCGCGTCGTCGTCGGGATTGAACAGTAGCAGGGCTGGCGCGATACCGTTGACCTTGATGCCCGGCGCGAACTTGGCGGCAAAGGACAGGGTCAGGCTGTCGAGCCCGGCTTTGCTGGCGCAGTAGCCGATGTGTTTGCGGCTGCCCTTGCGGGTCACGTCATCGCTGATGTGGATGATGTCGGCGGGGCTTGAACGCCGTAGCAGGTCGGCACAGTGCAGGTTGATCAGGTAGGGTGCCAGCATGTGCACGCTGAACATGCGGGTGAAGGCTTCGACTTCGGCACCTGGGGTTTCGGCCAGCCATTCGGAGGCGTTATGGACAATCGCCCGCAAGCTGTCGGTGTGGTTCTTAAGTTCGCCGATGAACGCGAAGATTCCGGCCTCGCTGGAAAAGTCCGCGAACACCGCAATCGCTCCCAAGTCGCGCAGAGTCTTTACGCCGGGGCGTTCGCTGCGGTAGCTGAAGATTACCGGATGGCCGTCTTCGAGCAAACGCTGCGCACAGTACAGGCCGACACGCTGGCCGGCACCGGTGATGAGGATTGGGGCTGCGGAAGAGGTCATGAACGGCTCGCGTCGCGGTTAGAGCAAAACTATACCAGCGACGGGAGGCGTACACCTATTGTGGGAGCGGGCTTGCTCGCGAAAGCGGTGTGTCAGGCGACATCTATGTTGACTGTGCCGCCGTCTTCGCGAGCAAGCCCGCTGCCACAGAGGGATCAGCGATGCTCGGTTGAGGGTTCGGCGGGCAACGGATGTGCCGGTGTACTGTGCAGCCAGTTAGCCAATAGACGGGTCGATAGCGGAATGAAGAAGTAAACCATCAGTGGCGTCAGGCACAGGGTGCTGACGAATACTCGGGTCAGCAAACCCGTTTCAGCCAATAGGGGCCCCAGGACGAAGTTGAACAACAGGGACACCGGGAAGAATGCCAGCCAGATTGCCACGGCCTGTTTCCAGCGTGGTGGGCGTTGGCCGACCGCACCAAACCAGCCATCGATGCCACTGACCCGATGCTCCAAGGGATGGGCAAACAGATCGCTGCCGCGCCCCAACCAGGCGGTACGCGACGCGGAATGCTCCCAGGCGTGCATGGTCTGCTCGTTGGCGAAGCGGAAGATAATCTGGAATTCGTCATCGTCGGGCGGCGGAGCGAGCACGCCAGAGCCGAGATAACCGGGGAAGTCGGTGGCCAGTTGTTCGCCTTCGCGCAACCAGGCCATCAGGTCCTGATAACGCCCATCGGCGACGCGGCGCGCAACCATCAGCGTGACGGGTGAAGTAGACATTGTGTATCTCCATATTACTAACGCGTCGCTCCGGATAAGAGCTTCGCCAGACACAGCGCCGGGGTGGTGGGCTGCATCTCGGGACAAGCAAGGATTATTCCTGATTATGCCATGGACATCAGTGCCTGCTTCTTTCAACAACGTGTTGAATGCTGTCGGGGCAGGAGAGTTATAATATATCCAAATTTATACATGGATGTAGATTCAAAGATGCCTGTGCTGAGCAACCTTGCGCCTAGCTTTCCCACCAGTACCTCCCTGATTCGAGAAGAGCTGTTTCCGATTCGTGAGGTTGCGCGCCTGACGGGAGTCAACCCGGTCACACTAAGAGCATGGGAGCGACGGTACGGTCTGATACAGCCCACGCGCACCGAAAGTGGGCATCGTTTGTATTCGTTGACCGATATCGAGCGGGTTCGCAGCATCGTTGGCTGGATCGAACGCGGTGTCGCAGTCAGCAAGGTCGGCAAGATACTGGCCAAGACCGAACCGCTCAAGGTGCTGGTGCAGACCTCTCCCAACGAACTCGCTCAGGCTGACTGCGACCAATGGCAGCAGCAGGTCAAGGCGGCGGTGAGCGTTTTTGACGAAGTTCGACTGGAGCAAGTCTACGGTCAGATTTTTTCCAGGTACCCGCTGACGGTGCTGTTTCAGGACATTCTGATTCCGATCTGGAAGCAACTGCTACAACGCCATGAAGCGTTCGGTCAGGCCAGCGAGTGGCTTTTTCTGGATGGTTTTCTGCGTGCTCGAGTGTTGCAACGCCTGCTGCTGGTACGTGTCATGGAACCGCGACGAGTGCTTGTCTGCACCCTGGCCGATCAATGTCGTGAACTTGATGTACTGGTCACGGCGCTGTATCTGAGCAGCGTCGATTCGGCTATTCAGCTGTTGGCGATCGGTCAGCCCTTCGACGAGTTGATCCTGGTCTGCGAGAAGATCAAGCCCAAGGCACTGGTGCTGGTTTCCAATCACGCACCTGCCGCCGAACTGCCTCGACGTTTGAACCGTCTGGCCATGAGCCTGGATTGTCAGGTGTTGCTGGCCGGGGATGCATCGGACCTGGCGCAGGAGAGCCTGGCCGGATCGTCGATCGGTTGCCTGGGAAACGAGGGAGTGTTGATGCGCCAGCGTCTGAAACAGTTCCTGGCGGGGAATCTGGATAACTGAGATTCAGAGATGCAGTGCGGGATGAGTCAGGCGATGCTGCTGAAGGATGTACTGACGCAGACGTTCGGTTTCATCCTTGTCGCTCTGGCTCAACCCGTAAGCGTAGAAACCCTGCTCGGTTTCACGCTCGAAGGTGCCGCGCAACGCAATCCGCTCATAGCCTGACGGGCTGAACCACAACGCGAAGTGCTTGGGCGCCTTGGTCTTGTTGCGGACTTCAAGCAAAACCCCTTTGAACGATATTTCGTGCACCCACATCGTGCCGGGTTGTCCTTTGGCATTCTCCAGCGCCACTGGCTCTTCGAGCGCCAGGCGCCATGGCCGAATCATCGGCCCGTCTTCATAGATGCTGGGGACACCGAGGCGCAGATGCATCGCATGGAATTCATCTTCCACCAGGTGCAGCGGGAAGGTCATTTGCTGATTTTCGAAATTGGCCTGGATGGTGACTTGCTCATGAGCGGCCAGGCGTGTGAGCAAGTCACGAATCTGCGAACCGCCGTTGACGAGCAGGCTCGAAGTCGCATCCCGCACATTGAGTTGCGGGTTGTGCTGCATGTTCTGGATAAAATCCAGCTCATCCTGGGTCAGGAGTGCGTCGCGCTGCATGATTTGCTCGAAAGGAATAGTTACAAAGTCATCGGTGATTGTAGTAAATGACCGTTAATTCGCAGATTGGTTTGAGCCGTTCGTCGTTTGAGTGCGCAAAGTTCAGCCTGTACCTCGGCCAATTGCGCCTCCAGTTGCGCGACTCGCCGCTGCGTCTTGACCTGCCCGGTGACGTCTTTCTGCACCCCGACGAAATAGGTCTGTCCGTCGTGCGGGTTTTTTACCGTGGAAAGCGACAGTTCGTTCCAGAACGGTGTGCCGTCCTTGCGGTAATTCCTGAGGATTTCCCGGCAGGAACCGTCATTATCCAACGCTTGGCGAATCAAGGCGAGGGCGGACTGATCCCGGTCTCCTGCCTGCAAAAAACGGCAATCCTGGTAGAGGATTTCTTCGCTGGTATAACCCGTCAGGCGTTCGAATGCCGGGTTGACGTAAATCAGGATGTTGTCCTGCTCGCCTTCCTTTTCAGCAATCACGATGCCGTCGTTGGAGGCTTCGATCACCATTTGCAGTAGTGAGGCATTGATCATCGCAGAGTCCTTTGCGTATGGATTGATACGCTGCATTCTAAAAGATCAATGAGGGCCGTGCTGTTAATATTCCCGGTCTTTTACTCAGCTTCAGGATCAGATTGATGAAAGTCGCCATCCTTTCCGGCTCGGTGTACGGCACGGCTGAAGAAGTTGCCCGCCACGCTGCAAGCATTTTGAACGTCGCCGGTTTTGAAACCTGGCACAACCCGCGCGCGACACTCGCTGATGTTCTGGCGTTTGGCCCCGAAGCATTTCTGGCGGTGACCTCGACCACTGGCATGGGCGAGTTGCCGGACAACCTGCAACCACTGTATTCAATGATCCGCGATCAATTGCCCGCCGGCTGGCGCGGTTTGCCGGGTGCGGTGATCGGTTTGGGCGACTCGAGTTATGGCGATACGTTCTGCGGCGGCGGCGAGCAAATGCGCGAGTTGTTCGGCGAATTGGGCGTGCGCGAAATCCTGCCGATGCTGCGCCTGGACGCCAGCGAAACCGTGACCCCGGAAACCGACGCCGAACCTTGGCTGGCGAACCTCGTCAGCGCTCTGCGGGGCTGACTTGTGGGAGCGAGCCTGCTCGCGATAGCGGCGGGTCAGGCAACATTGATGCTGAAGGTGCCGCCGTCATCGCGAGCAGGCTCGCTCCCACAAGTTTGCGCGGCTTAACTTAACTTACGGGCATTAAGGCCTACGCGCCTTTATTGGGCGGGTGCCTTGACATGGATCCAGACTCACCCGCGCACTGACTCGTTCGGCCATCAAGCTGGCTGCCAATGCAACTACACGAAGTCCGGGGGCTGACTAGACTGCTGTAACGTCGGTAAAACGATAAGAACCCAGAAAAATAAAAATCAGAGGTCTTGCCGTGAGCGTAGCCCCCGCCCAATCGCCACACAGTGTAAAAGGCCAGGTCAGTGCTGCCGAGTGGCAGACCCGCGTCGACCTGGCTGCCTGTTATCGTCTGGTCGCCCTGCACGGCTGGGACGATCTGATCTTCACGCACATTTCGGCCAAGGTGCCGGGCACTGAGGATTTCCTGATCAACCCGTTCGGGCTGATGTTCCACGAAATCACCGCCTCGAGCCTGGTGAAGGTCGATCAGGCCGGCCACAAGTTGATGGACAGCCCTTACGAGATCAACCCGGCGGGTTACACCATCCACAGCGCCGTGCATGAAGTCCGTCATGACGTCGTGTGTGTGCTGCACACTCATACGGCGGCAGGGGTGGCGGTATCAGCGCAGAGGCAGGGCATCTTGCCGATCAGCCAGCAGTCATTGTTCGTCCTCTCCAGCCTGGCTTATCACGCCTACGAAGGCGTTGCACTGAACCATGAAGAGAAGGCGCGGATGCAAGCCGACCTTGGAGAAAACAATTTCCTGATGCTGCACAACCACGGTCTGCTGACCTGTGGCGGCACTATCGCCGATACGTTCCTGATGATGTTCACCTTCCAGCGCGCCTGCGAGATTCAGGTGCTGGCGCAGAACGGTGGCGCAGAACTGATCGCCATCGAACCGCAGATTCTGGCGGGTGCCAAGGCGATGATCGCCGGCGTCACCAAAAGTGCTCAAGGGATGGGTGGCGCGCTGGCCTGGCCGGCGCTGCTGCGCAAACTCGATAAACAAGACCCGGGTTATAAACTCTAAATGGCACTCGCCGAGATCCCGTTGTGTGTCTGGCGCAAACGCGGCCAGACCTTCGTATTTCGCGGTCAGACCATCCGCTATTGGACAGCGGGGCAGGGCGAGCCGCTGTTGCTGATCCATGGCTTCCCGACCGCCAGTTGGGACTGGCATTACCTGTGGCAGCCGCTGGCGCAGCGCTATCGAGTGATTGCCTGCGACATGCTTGGTTTCGGCGATTCGGCCAAACCGCTGAATCATGACTACAGCCTGCTGGAACAGGCCGATCTGCAACAGGCCTTACTGGCGCATCTGAGCGTCGAGCAACCCGTTCATGTATTGGCACACGATTATGGCGACAGCGTGGCCCAGGAACTGTTGGCCCGGCACTACGAAGCGCGTATTCACGTCGCCAGTTGCGTGTTCCTCAATGGCGGACTGTTTCCCGAAACCCATCGCGCGGTGTTGATACAGAAACTCCTGCTCAGCCCCTTGGGCTGGATGATCGGGCGAGCCTTTAACCGTGATGCTCTGGTAAAGAGTTTCCAGCAAATCTTCGGTCCGCAGACCCGGCCCACGGAAAGTGAACTGGATGATTTCTGGAGCCTGGTCGACAGCAATCACGGGCAACGGATCATGCACAAGTTGATCAGCTATATCCCGCAGCGGCGTGTCCAGCGTGAGCGCTGGGTTGGTGCCATGCAGCGCGGCGAAGTGCCGCTGCGCGTCATCGATGGCGAGGTCGATCCGGTTTCCGGCGCGCACATGGTGGCGCGCTATCGGCAACTGATTCCCGCTCCGGACACCGTCCTGCTGCACGAGATTGGCCACTACCCACAGATCGAAGCGCCGGCGCAGGTGCTCGAGCACTATCTGGAGTTTCGCGATCGGCTGGTGTCCCCGCCGCTCAAAGTGGCGTGTTCCTGACTATCCCGCTGTCTTATTGCGCACCATTCAGCTCTACCCGTATTTATTGTGACCGGCAGCTCCGTGCCTGACACTCGGCTCCATTGTTCCCTGGCTTGCTGGAATTCCCCATGAATGAGTCTGTGCGCTTCGAAGATAAAGTGGTGATCGTCACTGGTGCGGGCGGCGGTCTGGGGCGGGCGCACGCGCTGCTGTTCGCAAAACAGGGCGCCAAAGTGCTGGTCAATGATCTCGGCGGTTCGGCTCAAGGTGAAGGCGCCAATGCGTCGGCGGCCGATCGAGTGGTGGCGGAAATTCGCGAAGCGGGCGGCACCGCCGAGGCTAACCATGACTCTGTCACCGACGGTGACAAAATCGTCCAGCACGCCCTCGATACGTTCGGTCGTATCGATGTCGTGGTGAACAACGCCGGTATCCTGCGCGACAAGACCTTTCACAAAATGGACGACAGCGACTGGGACCTTGTTTACCGCGTTCACGTCGAAGGCGCCTACAAAGTCACCCGCGCTGCCTGGCCACACATGCGCGAGCAAAACTATGGCCGCGTGATCTTCACTGCGTCGACCTCGGGCATTTACGGCAACTTCGGTCAGTCCAACTACGGCATGGCCAAACTCGGCCTCTACGGCCTGACCCGCACACTGGCTATCGAAGGCCGCAAGAACAACATCCTGGTCAACGCCATCGCCCCCACGGGCGGCACCCGCATGACCGAAGGCCTGATCCCGCCGCACATGTTCGAACAACTCAAACCGGAACTGGTCAGCCCGCTGGTGGTGTACCTGGCGAGTGAGCATTGTCAGGAAACGTCCGGGTTGTTCGAAGTGGGTGGCGGCTGGATGGGCAAGGTGCGCTGGGAGCGCAGCCTGGGCGCCGGGTTTGATCCACGGGTGGGGTTTTCGCCGGAAGATGTCGCGGCGCATTGGCAGCAGATTTGTGATTTCGAAGGCGCGGCGCATCCGAAGGACAATATTGAGGCGTTGAAGGAAATGATGGAGAACTTGCAGAAGTATTCCATCTGATTGCGCGACATCCTGCCATCTGCCCCTTGATGACTCTCTCCTAAAATCTTTCGCCCATAAAAAAGGCCGCTGCAAACGCAGCGGCCAAAGCAAGACGTGGATCAAGGAGCAATAGATCAACGTCAGTGAACACGGGGCGATGAGTCGAAAAATACACTTCAAATCATCTGTATTCTGTTGCCGATGGGGCGTGTCTATCATTTCCATCGCTTCGTGCTTTCGGCCGTTTGCCGTGAAAGCCCGGCAAGAATAAGGCCTTGAGTACAAAGGAAAAATAGCGATTCCAGACATGCACTGTTGCAGGCTGAGCAACAGTCTCAGGTTGACCCCTGTAGCCGCCTTCGGCAGCAGCTACACCCCCCGGCTTCACCCAGTCCCATGCGCTGTATTGATAACCCCCCATCCAGCTCATCCATACCCCGCGCAAACCGCCATCCCATGCGGGCATTCATCCTTTAGAGGTACACCACGAATACCTCCTTGGTGCGCTTATCGCTCCCAGCCAGCGGCAGTAGGGTGGGGCCTTCTGTCACTCACCGGGGAAGACGCATGACAAAAACAACAATGCGCGCCATCTTCAAACCGCAGGCGCTGGCCGCTGCGGTGGCCTTGGGTTGCTGTGCCCAGGCGCAGGCTGTTTCATTCAACATCGGCGAAATCGAGGGGCAGTTCGATTCTTCGTTGTCCGTCGGCGCGAGCTGGGGCATGCGCGATGCCGACAAGTCTCTGGTGGGCACCGTCAACGGCGGCACCGGCCAGTCTTCGACCGGTGATGACGGACGCCTGAACTTCAAGAAAGGCGAAACCTTCTCCAAGATCTTCAAGGGCATCCACGACCTCGAATTGAAGTACGGCGACACGGGTGTGTTCGTCCGTGGCAAGTACTGGTACGACTTCGAGTTGAAGGACGAAGACCGCGAGTTCAAGCAGATCAGCGACAGCGGTCGCAAGGAAGGCGCGAAGTCTTCGGGCGCGCAGATCCTTGATGCGTTTATCTATCACAACTATTCGATTGCCGATCTGCCGGGCACCGTGCGCGCTGGCAAGCAGGTGGTCAGTTGGGGTGAAAGTACTTTCATCGGCAACTCGATCAACAGCATCAACCCGATCGACGTTTCCGCGTTCCGGCGTCCTGGCGCGGAGATCAAGGAAGGTCTGATTCCGGTCAACATGCTGTTCGCTTCCCAGGGCTTGACCGATCAACTCACGGTGGAAGGTTTCTACCAACTGGAGTGGGACCAGACCGTCGTCGACAACTGCGGCACCTTCTTCGGTAACGACGTGGTGGCGGATGGTTGCAACAACAACTACACCGTCGGCAGTCCGGCGATTGCCCCGTTGGCGCCCTTGGCATCGGCCTTCGGTCAACCGATCCAGGTGACCCGCGAGGGCGTGGTCGTTCCCCGTGGCGGCGACCGCGATGCGCGGGATTCGGGGCAATGGGGCACGGCCTTGCGCTGGCTCGGTGACGACACCGAATATGGCCTCTACTTCATGAACTACCACAGTCGCACACCGACCGTCGGCACCACCACCGCCGGGCTGTCGACACTGGCCAGCCTGCCGGGCATGGTCAGCACCGCCAACCGTCTGGCCCCGGGCAGCGGTTCGGGTCTGGCCCAAAGCGTGATGCTCGGACGCGGCCAGTACTACCTCGAATACCCGGAAGACATTCGCCTGTACGGTGCGAGTTTCTCCACCACCCTGCCTACCGGTACGGCGTGGACTGGCGAAATCAGCTACCGGCCCAACGCTCCGGTGCAGGTCAACACCAACGACCTGACCCTGGCATTGCTTAACCCGATCGCCGGCGGCGCCGCATCGCCTATCGCCACCACGGCAGGTGCCAACAACACCGGTTACCGCCGCAAGGAAGTGACTCAGGTGCAAAGCACCCTGACGCACTTCTTCGATCAAGTGCTGGGCGCCGAACGCCTGACCCTGGTCGGTGAAGCGGCGGTGGTGCGGGTCGGTGGTCTGGAGTCGAAGACCAAGCTGCGTTACGGCCGTGACTCGGTCTACGGCCAGTACGGTTTTGGCGGCGATACCGACGGCTTCGTCACCTCGACCTCCTGGGGCTACCGTGCCCGGGCGATCCTCGATTACGCCAACGTGATCGGCGGGATCAACCTCAAACCCAACTTGTCCTGGTCCCATGACGTCAGCGGCTACGGCCCCAACGGCCTGTTCAACGAAGGCGCCAAGGCCATCAGCGTCGGTGTCGATGCCGACTACCGCAACACTTATACCGCGAGCTTGAGTTACACCGACTTTTTCGGCGGGGACTACAACACCCTGACTGACCGCGACTTCGTGGCCTTGAGCTTCGGCGTGAACTTCTGATCTGGCTGAGAAGGATGATTTAAATGCGCAAGATGATTCTGCAATGCGGCGCCCTGGCCCTGAGCCTGCTGGCGGCCAACGTGATGGCGGCGGTCTCGCCGCAAGAAGCCGAAAAGCTCGGCACCACACTCACGCCGCTGGGCGCCGAGAAGGCCGGCAACGCCGATGGCTCGATCCCGGCATGGACCGGCGGCATCCCGAAAAACGCCGGCGCTGTCGACAGCAAAGGCTTTCTGGCCGACCCGTTCGCCAGTGAAAAACCGCTGTTCACCATCACCGCCGCGACCGTCGACAAGTACAAGGACAAGCTCTCGGACGGTCAGGTGGCGATGTTCAAACGCTACCCGGAAACCTACAGGATCCCGGTCTATCCGACCCACCGTACCGTGGCCGTACCGCCGGAAATCTACGAGTCGGCCAAGCGCAGTGCGCTGAACGTGACCAGCATCAACGACGGTAACGGCCTGGCCAATTTCACCGGCAACCGCTACTACGCGTTCCCGATTCCGAAGAATGGCGTCGAGGTGCTGTGGAACCACATCACGCGCTACCACGGCGGCAACCTGCGACGCATCATCACCCAGGTGACCCCGCAAACCAACGGCAGCTACACGCCGATCCGCTTCGAGGAAGAGATCGCCGTACCGCAACTGATGAAGGAACTGGACCCGGACAAAGCCGCCAACGTACTGACCTTCTTCAAACAGTCGGTGACCGCTCCGGCGCGGCTGGCGGGTAACGTACTGCTGGTGCACGAAACCCTCGACCAGGTGAAAGAGCCGCGTCTGGCGTGGATCTACAATGCCGGTCAACGCCGTGTGCGTCGTGCGCCGCAAGTGGCTTACGACGGGCCGGGCACCGCCGCTGACGGCTTGCGCACGTCGGACAACTTCGACATGTTTTCCGGCGCGCCGGATCGCTACGACTGGAAACTGATCGGCAAAAAGGAAATGTACATCCCCTACAACAGCTACAAACTCGACTCGCCGAGCCTCAAGTACGATGACGTGGTAAAGGCCGGACACATCAACCAGGACCTGACCCGCTACGAGTTGCACCGGGTCTGGGAAGTGGTCGGCACGGTCAAGCCGAGCGAGCGGCATATCTACGCCAAACGCCACATGTACCTCGACGAAGACAGCTGGCAAGTGGCGCTGGTGGATCACTACGACGGTCGTGGCCAACTGTGGCGAGTGGCCGAAGGTCACGCCCAGTACTACTACGATCACCAGACTCCGGCCTACACCCTCGAGGCGCTCTACGACATCATTGCTGGCCGATACATTGCCCTGGGAATGAAGAACGAAGAGAAGCACAGTTTCGAATTCGGCTTCGACGCCAAGTCTGCCGACTACACCCCGTCGGCCCTGCGCGCCGAGGGTGTTCGGTAAGGGTTTTGATACATTGGCTGAGCGAAAGGCGACCATACGGTCGCCTTTTTTATAGCTGCCAATCAGCGCGCTGAATACTCGTCAACAAGCTGGCTGGAGAGGGCTAGGGTGATCTCACAACTATAAAAAGGCTCACCCGATGACCGCCATGACTGCATGTCTGGATCGCCCCGGATTCTTGCCCAGACTTTCCTCCCATCACCTGTCACGGGCTCGCTTGATCGAGCCGTTACTGGCCTCCACGGCACGGGTGAAATTGCTCTGCGCGCCCGCCGGCAGTGGCAAGACTGCGCTGCTCGCCGAATGCCTGTTGCAGGCGCCAACCCAATGCCGGGTGCATTGGTTGCCGTTGTCTGGCGTGGCGTCGAGCGCGGCGGATTTTCGTCATCGCCTGGCAGGGACGTTGGGGTTGGCTTCGACGGACGAAGCCGAGTTGCTTGGTTGTCTGGCGCGGTTGCAGACACCGACCTGGCTGTTTCTCGATGACTACTGCCGTCTCCCGAACCCGGAACTGGATCAGCTACTGGATCGCATGCTGGCGATCAGCAGTCCGATGCTGACCTGGTGGCTGGGGGCCCGCCGCCGGCCGCCCTGCAACTGGCCAAGGTTGCTGCTCGATGACGAGTTATATGAGTGCGAAGGCGCGACGCTGGCGCTCACGCAGGGAGAGATTGCACAGTTTTTGTTTCACCTGCCTTCGGTACAGGCCGACAAGGTGGCCGGAAATATTTTGCAGCGCACCGGTGGCTGGTGTGCCGGCGTGCGGATAGCGCTGCTGCAAAAATGCGATTGGTCGCGTCAGGACAACCCCCAGGGACGGACGAAGACCTTGCTCGATTATCTGGAGCACGAATTATTCAGCTCACTGACGCCTGAGTTGAGCGAGGCCTGGCGCGTGCTGGCCCATTTGCCGCGCTTCAATGCCCGGCTGTGCGACCACCTGTTTGGGGCCGGGGAGGGCGCGCAGTACCTGAGGACCTTGCAGGCACTGGGCTGTTTTATCGAACCCTGGCGCGATTCCACCGACTGGCTACAGATTTTCACCCCCTTCACCCAGTTGTTGCGCGATGAGCAATGGCCGGCGGGACGCTCCTGGCATCGGCGTGCCTGCCAGTGGTTCTGTGCCGAACAGGACTGGAAGTTGGCCTTCGAACAGGCCTTGCTCGCCGAGGAGTACGAAGTGGCAGTCAGCCTGTTGCAGCACTTCAGCTTCGAGCAGTTGTTCGAGGAGCAGACGGTGGTGCTGCTGTTGCGTTTGCATGAGCAGCAAGGCGAGGAGCTGACGCTGGGCAGTCCGCAGTTGGTCGGATTGATTACGGCCGCGCTGTTGTTCGCCGGACGTTTCGAACAGGCGAGCGCCTGCATCGCTCGTTTGGCGCATTTCACGCCCCAACCCTCGGCAGTGCTTCAGTGTCAATTGATTGCACGCTGGCAGTCCCTGCAGGGTTGGTTACTGCATTTGCAGGGGGGCATGGAGACTTCGCGCGCGCACTTTCTTGACGCGTTGAGCGCACTCGATCCCGAATGCTGGACGGCGCGGCTGATGTGTTTGTCCGGTCTGACGCAACAGGCCCTGCTAAGGGGCGAACTCGACGTAGCGCAAGCCCATAACCGCGAGGCGTTGTGCCTGGCGCGGGCGCAAGGTTCGCTGGTGTTTGAGGGCCTGATGGAACTCGATCATGCGCAATTGCTGGAACAACGGGGCGCGGCGACGCGTGCTGAAAGTCTGCTCTGCAATATCGATGAGTTGCTTCGTCAGCGATCGGATCTACCTGCACCCTTGCTGGGACGAATTGCGTTGCGTCGTGGGCGGCTGGCCCTGTGCCTGGGCGCAGACGAGCGCGCTGCCGAGTTCTTTCAGGCAGGCCTGGACGATTGCTTGCGCAACCACGACAAGCGGGTGCTGTATGGGTTTCTCGGTCAGGCGCAACTGGCTGCAAACAAGGGCGATTACGCCCAGGCGTTTGTCCGGTTGCGCGACGCTGAGCGTTTGATGCAACAGCGGCACATTCCCGACACCGTCTACCGTAGCGTTCTGCTGCAAGTCAGTAGCCATTTCTGGTTGCAACAAGGCCGCCCGGAATTGGCGCATGAGGCATTGGGCCGAGTGCTCAAACACTATCGTGGACCTGGGGCGCGGCAAGCACCACCGGCGACACTGGAGTTGATTCCGCGGATCGAGTACTTGTTGATATTGGCCGAGGTTCAGAGCGGACCGGCCAATGCCCTGGCGCTGGCCTCCCTTCAGTCTCTGTTGGCGCATGCCCGGGAACGCGGGATGCATGCGCTCGATACCGAACTGCAGTTGGTCATGGCGGAGGTGTTATGGCTGAGTGGCGACACCCTGCAGGCCATTGAGGCACTGCGCGAAGGCTTGCGCATGGTCGCGCGTTTTCAGGGGCATCAGGTGTTGCACGAGTTACGTCTGCGTCAGGCACCATTGCTCGAGGCATTGACTGCGTCGGGATCGCCCGCTGGAAGTGATGTAACCCCGCAACAGTCCAATCCACTCAGCCAGCGTGAGCTGGAAGTGCTGAAGTTGATTGCCCTGGGTAATTCCAATCAGCAGATTGCCGATACATTGTTCATTTCATTGCATACAGTGAAAACCCATGCCCGACGCATCCATGGAAAGTTGGGCGTCGAGCGCAGAACCCAGGCGGTAGCCAAAGCCAAGCTGTTGGGATTGTGGGAGTAACGTGTAAGACGTGGTATCGACGTCAATCGCATTAACGACAGGCGTCTTCGCTCTGATAACCCATCCGCCAGCTCACGGCTCGGGTTGCCGCCAGCAATTGTTGCGCCGCCGGGCCGTTCTCGTCGGCGTGGAACAATGAGGTCGGGCCGACAATGGTCATCACTGCCGCCACTTGACCGACTGCGTTAAACACCGGGGCCGATAATGCATCCACTCCCGGCATCAATAAGCCATGCACATGATGCAGGCCGCGTTCGCGGATTTGTTCGCACAACATCGCGTAGGCCTGATCGTCGGCCAAGGCATGAGCGGTGCCGATTTGCAGTTCCTGCTCGCGTAAATCGATGGTTTCGCGTTTGGGCAGAAACGCACCAAATACCAGACCGGTGGAGGAGCTGAGCAGCGGTAACACCGAGCCCAATTGCGTCACCACCGTCACCGCGCGCACCGCCGGTTCGATGTGCACCACCGTTGCACCCTGATTGCCCCACACCGCCAGAAAACAGGTTTCGTTCAGTTCATCGCGCAACTCGGCCAGGGGCAGGGCGGCGACTTTCAGCACGTCCATACTGTTCAGCGCAGCAAGGCCTACGCGCAACGCTTCACGGCCCAGACCGTAATGGTTGGTGGCGGGGTTCTGCTCGGCAAAACCGCTGGCGATCAGCGCCTGTAAATAGCGGTGAACCTTGCTTGCCGGCATCTGCACGTGTTCGGCCAGGCGCGACAACGAGGTGGAGGGCGACAGCTCGGCGAGCGCCTTGAGGATGTCGGTGCCGACCTCGGCCGAGCGGACTTTCTGTTTACCGTTGCTTTCGCTGGTCATGGAGGCGGTGTGATCCCGGGACGAATGGGCGTCTTTATAGCTTGACGGTCAATACCAATCAAATTACGTTATGCGTAATTGAATTACGATAAAAATAACTTCCCGTTCAG
Organism: Pseudomonas sp. P9_31; assembly: GCF_034008235.1. Classification (NCBI taxonomy): domain Bacteria; kingdom Pseudomonadati; phylum Pseudomonadota; class Gammaproteobacteria; order Pseudomonadales; family Pseudomonadaceae; genus Pseudomonas; species Pseudomonas sp. P9_31. Next base: position 5,237,047 of record NZ_CP125375.1, on the reverse strand, counting down.
GAGGCTCCATGAACCTCGATTCAACGGCGCCAGCGCTGGCTTATCAGTCAGGCTTTGGCAACGAATTCAGCAGCGAAGCGTTGCCCGGCGCACTGCCCGTTGGCCAGAACTCCCCACAAAAAGCGCCGTATGGCCTGTACACCGAACTGTTCTCCGGCACGGCCTTTACCATGCCCCGCAGTGAAGCGCGGCGGACCTGGATGTACCGCATCCAGCCGTCGGCCAATCACCCGGCATTCGTCAAACTGGATCGGCAACTGGCCGGCGGCCCGTTGGGTGAAGTGACCCCCAATCGCCTGCGCTGGAACCCCTTGGACATTCCGACCGAGCCCACCGATTTCATCGACGGGCTGGTGAGCATGGCCGCCAATTCAGGCGCGGACAAACCGGCCGGGATCAGCATTTATAACTACCGCGCCAACCGTTCCATGGAGCGGGTGTTCTTCAACGCCGACGGCGAACTGCTGCTGGTGCCGGAACTGGGCCGCCTGCGCATCGCCACCGAGCTGGGCGTGCTGGAACTGGAACCACTGGAAATCGCCGTCCTGCCTCGCGGGCTGAAATTCCGCGTCGAACTGCTCGACCCGCAAGCGCGCGGTTACATCGCCGAGAACCACGGTGCGCCATTGCGCCTGCCGGATCTGGGCCCCATCGGCAGCAACGGTCTTGCCAATGCGCGGGACTTCCTGATCCCGGTGGCCCATTACGAAAATCTCAAGCAACCGACCACCCTGGTGCAGAAATTCCTCGGCCAGTTGTGGGGTTGCGAGCTCGATCATTCGCCGCTGAACGTGGTCGCCTGGCACGGCAACAACGTGCCGTACAAATATGACCTGCGCCGTTTCAACACCATCGGCACCGTCAGTTTCGATCACCCGGACCCATCGATTTTCACCGTCCTGACCTCGCCGACCAGCGTGCACGGTTTGGCTAACCTCGACTTCGTGATCTTCCCGCCACGCTGGATGGTGGCCGAGAAGACGTTCCGTCCGCCGTGGTTCCACCGCAACCTGATGAATGAATACATGGGCTTGATCCAGGGCGCCTACGATGCCAAGGCCGAGGGTTTCGTGCCCGGCGGCGCCTCGTTGCACAGCTGCATGAGCGCTCACGGCCCCGACGGCGAGACCTGCACCAAGGCGATCAACGCTGAACTGGCGCCGGCTAAAATCGACAACACCATGGCTTTCATGTTCGAAACCAGCCAGGTGCTGCGTCCGAGCCGATTCGCCCTGGATTGCCCGCAACTGCAAAACGATTACGACGCTTGCTGGGCCACGCTGCCCGCCACTTTCGACCCGACCCGGAGATAACCCATGACTCAGACTTCCATCACTCGTAGCTGGGTTGCCTCCGCCAACGGCCACGCGGATTTTCCGCTGCAAAACCTGCCGTTGGGCGTGTTCAGCGTGAAGGGCGCCGCGCCGCGCAGTGGCGTGGCCATCGGCGACCATATCTTTGATCTGGGAGCGGCACTCGATGCCGGGCTGTTCGACGACGGTGCCGCGCGGACAGCAGTCGAAGCCACCCGTGGCGGTCAGTTGAATGCGTTTTTCGAGTTGGGGCGCGAGGCACGTGTCGCCTTGCGTGAACGCTTGATCGAGTTGTTCAAGGAAGGCAGCACCCTGCACGGCAAGATCGAAGCCCAAGGCGCAAAACTGCTGCCGCTGGCGGCGGATTGCCAGATGCACCTGCCGGCAAAGATCAATGACTACACCGACTTCTACGTCGGCATCGAGCACGCGCAGAATGTCGGCAAACTGTTCCGCCCGGATAACCCGTTGCTGCCGAACTACAAGTACGTGCCGATCGGTTACCACGGCCGCGCCTCGACCATCCGCCCGTCCGGCACCGACGTGCGGCGTCCGAAAGGTCAGACCTTGCCGGCCGGCCAGACCGAGCCGACGTTTGGCCCGTGCGCACGTCTGGACTACGAACTGGAACTGGGTATCTGGATCGGTCAGGGCAACGCCATGGGCGACTCGATCACCATCGGTGACGCCGCCGATCACATCGCCGGTTTCTGCCTGCTCAACGACTGGTCGGCGCGGGATATCCAAGCTTGGGAATACCAGCCACTGGGGCCGTTCCTGTCCAAGAGTTTCATCACCAGCATTTCGCCGTGGGTGGTGACGGCCGAAGCGCTGGAGCCGTTCCGTCGTGCACAGCCTGCGCGCCCTGAAGGCGATCCACAGCCGTTGCCGTACCTGTTCGACAAACGCGATCAGGCCGCCGGTGCCTTCGACATCGAATTGGAAGTGCTGCTGCTCACCGAAGGGCTGCGCGAGCAGAATTTGCCGGCCCATCGTCTGACCCTGAGCAATACCCAACACATGTACTGGACTGTCGCGCAGATGGTAGCGCACCACAGCGTCAACGGCTGTCAGTTGCAGGCCGGTGATCTGTTTGGCTCGGGCACGTTGTCCGGCCCTGAAAACGGTCAGTTCGGCAGCCTGCTGGAAATCACCGAGGGCGGTAAAAAGCCGATCGAACTGGCCTCGGGCGAGGTGCGTAAATTCCTCGAGGACGGCGACGAAATCATCCTGCGGGCGCGTTGCAGCCGCGAGGGTTTTGCTTCCATCGGTTTCGGCGAATGCCGTGGCAAAGTGTTGCCGGCACGCTAAGAGGATCGGGTCATGGAACTCTATACCTACTACCGTTCGACCTCGTCTTTCCGGGTGCGCATTGCACTGGCGCTGAAGGGGTTGGATTACCAGGCGCTACCGATCAACCTGATCGCGCCGCAAGGTGGCGAACATCGGCAACCGGCGTATCTGGGCATCAACCCGCAAGGCCGGGTGCCAGCCTTGCGCACCGACGAAGGCGAATTGCTGATCCAGTCACCGGCGATCATCGAGTATCTGGAGGAACGTTATCCACAGGTGCCGTTGCTCTCGAAAGACCTCGCCGCCCGCGCCCATGAGCGTGGCGTGGCGGCGGTGATCGGTTGCGATGTTCACCCGCTGCACAACGTCAGCGTGCTCAATAAGCTGCGGCAGTTGGGGCACGACGAGCCGCAGGTGGTTGAGTGGATCGGTCACTGGATCAGTCAGGGCTTGGCGACGGTGGAGCAATTGATCGGCGACAGCGGTTATTGCTTTGGCGATCAACCGGGGCTGGCGGACGTCTATTTGATCCCGCAGTTGTATGCGGCCGAGCGCTTCAATATTTCACTGCAAGCCTACCCGCGAATTCGTCGAGTGGCGGCGTTGGCGGCGCAGCATCCAGCGTTCATCGAGGCGCATCCGGCGAACCAGCCAGACATCCCTTGAAGCTTCACACCGACCCAATGTGGGCTTGCTCGCGAAGAGGCCATAACATCCGACATTGATGGTGGCAGACAGACCGCCTTCGCGAGCAAGCCCGCTCCCACAAGGGATCAGTGCACCACCGAATTGGGTGGCAAATGCCCCAGCCGTTCGGTCAGGCGAATCCGCTGGATCGGGTCGTCGCAGAGCAGCAGCGCGTGTTCCAGGTCAAAGCGCTCGGCATTCGGGCAGTCCAGCCGTTGATAGAGGCTGGCCCGGGCCAGGTAGTCGGAGGCACTGGCGTTGCCCAGTTCCAGCACGCGCTCGGCGTCGACCAGGGCGTCGATGTAGTCATCGTTCGTGAGGTGCAACTGGCGCAGGTTGCGTGACAGCCGTTGCAGCATCTGCGTAGGTTCTGCGGTCTGCAAATGCTCGGCGCTGAGCTTCATGTTCGGGCCGTACTGGCGTTGCAGCAGTTCACGACAATCGTTGGGGTACAGCCGGCGCCCACCGCACGGGTCGAGCAGGTGGTCGGCGCCTTGCACCCGCAGCAGGAAATGCCCGGGGAAGTTGACCCCGACCATAGGAATCTCCAGCCTTCTGGCCAGTTCCAGCGCGATCAGGCCCAGTGCCAGTGGCTGGCCTCTTCGGCGTTCCAGCACTTTATGGAGTAACGCCACTTGCGGGCGCAAGGGCGTGAAGTCGTCCTGGGCAAACCCCAGGTCATTCATCCGCCGCAACAACGGTTGCGCCAACTCATTTACCGGCAGCATCGGCAACCCGTAGCTGACTCGCTGTTGCAGGTCCTTGAAGTCTGCCAGTACCGCCTCGGGATTGAGCTCATTATCGTGTTCGGCGGCAATCCACAGCGCCGCCTCGAACAGCGCGGGCGGTGATCGTTGCAGACAGTCGAAAAAGCGTTGGCGCGGGGTCATCAAAATCTCCGGGGAATGCCCTCGTTTTAGCCCCGTCCCACGCTTTCGTCCAGTACCGCACACAGGCGGTAACAGGTTATGTCCGAAAACTTCGAAAGCGGTGCCGCTTATTCCGGCGCGCTTCTGCAATTTTTGTGCGCAAGCCTATACTGGCGACTACAAGAAGTGATTCGGGAGCCCTACGATGTTCGCTCTCATGCAAAGCACTCGCCTTGAATCGCTGCACCTGAGCGTCGATCCGGTCACCGGATTGAAGGCGGTGATTGCCATCCATAACAGCCGTCTGGGGCCTGCCTTGGGCGGTTGTCGTTACCTTGCCTACCCCAGCGATGAATCCGCGATCGAGGATGCTGCGCGCCTCGCCCAAGGCATGAGTTACAAGGCGGCCTTGGCCGGCCTGGCCCAGGGCGGTGGCGTTGCGGTGATTATTCGCCCGGCCCATGTGGAGAGTCGCGCCGCGCTATTCGAAGCGTTCGGGCGCTGCATTAACGAGCTCGACGGTCGCTACATCACCGCCATCGACGCCGGCACCTCAGTGGCGGACATGGATTGCATCGCCCAGCAGACGCAATTCGTCACCAGTACCACCGCCGCGGGCGACCCTGCACCCCACGCGGCCATGGGCGTGTTCGCCGGCATCCGCAGCACCGCGATGGCCCGCTTGGGCAGCGACAATCTCGAAGGACTGCGCATCGCCATTCAAGGCCTGGGCAATGTCGGTTATGCCTTGGCCGAACAGTTGCACGCGGCTGGGGCCGAGTTGTTGGTCAGCGACATCGATCATGGCAAGGTGCAACTGGCCATGGAGCAGTTGGGCGCTCATCCAATTGCCAACGATGCGCTGCTCAGCACACCGTGCGACATACTCGCGCCCTGCGGCCTGGGTGGTGTGCTTAACAGCAATAGTGTGTCGCAATTGCGCTGCGCGGCGGTCGCAGGTTCGGCCAACAACCAGTTGATCCATCTGGAAATCGCCGATCAGCTGGAACGCCGGGGCATTTTGTATGCGCCGGATTACGTGATCAATGCCGGCGGGCTGATCTACGTGTCGCTCAAGCACCGCGGGGAAGAGCTGACAACCATCACCGCGCACCTGTCGAAAATCAGTTCACGACTGACCGAAGTCTTCGCCCATGCCCAGGCAGAAAAACGTTCCCCGGCCCGGGTGGCGGATGAGTTGGCGGAGAAAGTGCTGTACCGGTGATGCTGTACGGGTGAAAAGTTTGAATCGACAAGGGAGTGAGCGCCTATCCGGCCCACTTGCTCCCCAAGCCCTGCGCCACAAGCGTCGGGCCTGATCATTGCACGCCGACCCCGCGTGCCAGGAGCCCTGTGATGCTTCACAAGGTTGAGCTGCCTTACACCCGTTTTTTATCCCCTGATGGCCAGTTGCTTGGCGATCTTCCCACCTGGGCCGACGATTTCAATCTGCTGACGCGCCTGTATCGGCAGATGGTCCTGACCCGCCTTTTCGATCAGAAAGCTGTCGCCCTGCAACGCACCGGACGCATCGGCACCTATGCGCCGACCCTGGGCCAGGAAGCCATTGGCGTGGCGGTCGGCAGCCTGATGCACGCCGAAGATGTGCTGATCCCGTATTACCGTGACACCGCCGTGCAGTTGATGCGTGGCGTGCGTATGGAAGAAATCCTGCTGTATTGGGGCGGCGACGAGCGTGGCAGCGACTTTGTCGACCCGGCGGTGGCTCAGGATTTCCCGATCTGCGTACCGATCGCTACTCAGGCTCTGCATGCCTGCGGCGTGGCCAGCGCGTTTAAAATCCGTGGTGAGCATCGGGTCGCTGTCACCACCTGCGGCGATGGCGGCACCAGCAAAGGTGACTTCCTGGAAGCCCTCAATGTCGCAGGCGCCTGGCAGTTGCCGGTGGTGTTTATAGTCAACAACAACCAATGGGCGATTTCGGTACCGCGGCGAATTCAGTGCGGTGCCCCCACTTTGGCGCAGAAAGCCATTGGCGCGGGCTTCCACGGCGAGCAGGTCGACGGCAACGACATACTCGCCGTTTATGACCGCGTGCAAGCGGCCCTCGAACGGGCGCGTCATGGTAAAGGCCCGATGTTGCTCGAATGCCTGAGCTATCGCCTCGGCGATCACACCACGGCCGATGATGCCACGCGCTACCGCTCGGCGGACGAGGTCAAGCAGGCCTGGCTCGAAGAACCGATCAAACGCCTGCAACGGTTCATGGCCGGGCAAGGTGTATGGGACGAAGGCCGCGAACAGGCGCTGATCGGCGAATGCCAGGCGCTGGTGCAAAGTGCTGTGGATAACTTTGACGCGGCGGGTTTGCAGGCGCCGGAATCGGTGATCGATCATGTTTACGCGCAGTGGCCGCAGGCACTGGCCGAACAGCGCGAAGAGTTCCTCGAACGAGTGGCGCGCCGGACGGGAGGTTCGGTCCATGAGTAACGGTAAGGTGACGCTGCTGGAAGCAGTGAATCTGGCGTTGCATCGGGCCATGCGTGAAGACGAGAACGTCATCGTCCTGGGTGAAGACGTCGGGGTGAACGGTGGGGTATTTCGCGCCACGCTGGGCCTGCGCGACAGCTTTGGTTTCAAGCGGGTGATCGACTCGCCGCTGGCCGAAACCATGCTCGGCGGGCTGGCGGTGGGCATGGCGGCCCAAGGCCTGAAACCAGTGGTGGAAATCCAGTTCATGGGGTTCATCTACGCCACCATGGAACACCTGGTGTCCCACGCCAGCCGCATGCGCAATCGTACGCGCGGGCGGATCACCTGCCCGATGGTGCTGCGTTCGCCGATGGGCGCCGGGATTCGCGCGCCGGAGCACCACAGTGAAAGCACCGAAGCACTGTTCGCGCACATTCCGGGGCTGCGGGTGGTGATCCCGTCCTCGCCGGCCCGGGCCTATGGCTTGTTGCTTGCGGCCATCGATGACCCGGATCCGGTGATCTTTCTCGAACCGACCCGACTCTATCGAATGAACCCGCAACCGCTGTTGGATGATGGCAAGCGCCTGCCGCTGGACAGCTGTTTCACCCTGCGCGAAGGCAGCGACCTTACCTTGATCAGTTGGGGCGCCAGTGTGATGGAAACTCTGCAGGCCGCGACGGTGTTGGCTGAACAGGGCGTTTCGGCGGAAGTGATCGATGTCGCCAGTATCAAGCCGCTGGACCTCGACACAATGGAGGCCTCGGTGCGCAAGACCGGTCGCTGCGTGATTGTGCATGAGGCGCCGCGCTCCTGCGGGGTCGGCGCGGAAATCGCCGCCAGTCTCTACGAACGGGTGTTGCTGGAGTTGCAGGCACCGATCCTGCGAGTCACCGCGCCAGATATTCCACCGCCGCTGTATCGGCTGGAATCGCTGTACATGCCCAGCGTCGAAGACATTCTGCACGCCTGCAACACCGTGCTGCATCACCCCTGAAGAGACGCCAGAGGCCGAGGAGGTTGTGATGAAATATTTCAAACTGCCGGATCTGGGCGAAGGCTTGCAGGAGGCGGAAATTGTCCGCTGGCACGTCAAGGTCGGCGATACCGTCAAGGCTGACCAATTGCTGGTGTCGGTGGAAACCGCCAAGGCGCTGGTGGACATTCCCGCGCCCTACGACGGCGTGGTGGCGAAAACCTTCGGTGGCGAGGGCGACATTCTGCACGTCGGAGAGCCGCTGCTCGGTTACGAAGGTGAAGCGGATGCGGGCACCGTGGTGGGACGCCTTGAGGGCGGCGGTACGAATCAGGAGGATGCATTTTTTATCGGCGCCGCGCCTTCGACCCGCGAACACCTGGCCAGCCGTGCCACGCCGGCAGTGCGTCAACTGGCTCGGCAGCTTGGCGTTGAACTGAGCGCATTGGTCGGCTCCGGCCAGGACGGCCAGATCACCCGCAGCGATGTGGAAAATGCGGCCCAGACGGAACGTGAGCGCTTCGGCGGTGAGAAGCTGCGCGGTGTGCGACGCAGCATGGCGCTGAACATGGCCAGGTCCCATGCCGAAGTGGTGCCGGTGACGATTTTCGGCGATGCCGATCTGCATCGCTGGGGGCTGGCGCGAGAACCACTGATTCGTCTGGCCAAGGCCATGGCGGCGGCCTGTGCGGTGGAGCCGGTACTCAACAGCGCCTTCGATGGCAAAACCCTGTCGCTCAAACAACACCAACGGCTCGATCTGGGCATCGCTGTGGATACGCCGGACGGTTTGTTCGTGCCGGTGTTGCGCGATGTCGGCAATCGCACGTCGGCAGACTTGAAAGAAGGCGTGATGCGCCTGCGGGCCGATGTGCAGGCGCGCTCGATCCCGCCCAAGGAGATGATGGGCGCGACGCTGACCCTGTCGAATTTCGGCACCTTGTTCGGCCGCTATGCCAACCCGGTGGTGGTGCCGCCGCAAGTGGCGATCCTCGCCGCCGGGGCGATCCGCGATGAACCGGTGGCGGTCGAGGGCGCGGTGGTGGTGCATCCGATCCTGCCGCTGTCCCTGACCTTCGATCACCGTGTAGTGACTGGCGGCGAGGCTGCGCGGTTCTTCAAGGCTCTGGTGACGGCGCTGGAACAACCCGAGGCCTGACGTTTTGCGGGCATGAAAAAGGCCCTGGGCCATTGGACTCAGGGCCTATTCAATTCGGGCATTGCTTACTTTGGCGTCTTGGCGGCTTTGGCTGGCTTGGTCGGCTCAGCGGGCGGCACTTCAACAGGTGCAGCGACTTCAACGGGTGCAGCCTTTTCAACGACTTCAGCCGGCACATTCAGCAGTTCGGACAGCGCGTCCGGCTGGCTCTTGAATGCCTTGGCGAACACATCACGGTTCTTCGCCATGTAGATCCCGGCTTCTTCCACTTGCTGTTCGGTCAGGGACGGAACGGCTTTTTGCAACACTTCAGCCAGCAATTCGGCCAGTTCGAGCATTTTGTCATGACGGTCAGCTTCGGCTTTATCCATGAACAAGCGCTCCAGATCTCGGCTGCTGCGGTATACCACTTCGACGGCCATTCACCACCTCACATGCCTTCACATTTAGTTGTCTTTGCGACTACTGTATCTATATACAGCGAAAAGGATAAGCGAATCCCTGCGCTTTGGGTAGTGGCTTTTTAATGTAGACCGTAATCGGCGTTTGTCAGGTGAACCGTGGCGCAGCCATCGCGAGCAGGCTCGCTCCCACAAGAGATCTGCGGCGTTCACAAAACCATTGTGGGAGCGAGCCTGCTCGCGATGGGGTCCGTCCAGACACCACAGAAGTGTCCAGTAGCAGCCCATCGCCATCTCACCCCACAGCCTCTGGCCTTTTTTCTGCATGCAGAACAACCGTCACGTCCAACCCGCATCATCCGCTCGAACCGAGCTAAGGAAAAATCATCGTGAAAATCAACTGGGCCGAGAACCTGCGGCAGAACGTGCACCAACTGGCCGAGTCCCTGGGCAACCTGTTCGTCGAGACCTTCCACTACCTGGCGCTGTTCGCCATCGGTGCGGTGACCGCTTGGGCTGCGGTCATGGAATTCCTCGGGATGCTGGAGAAGGGGAACATCAAGATCGATGACATCTTGCTGCTGTTCATCTACCTGGAACTGGGGGCGATGGTCGGGATTTACTTCAAGACCAACCACATGCCGGTGCGTTTCCTGATCTATGTGGCGATCACCGCGCTGACGCGGCTGCTGATCTCCAACGTCTCGCACCACAATCCGCCGGACCTGGGGATCATCTACCTGTGCGGCGGGATTCTGCTGCTGGCGTTTTCGATTCTGGTGGTGCGTTACGCCTCGTCGCAGTTCCCTTCGGTGAAGATCGAACACCCGCAGCGCAAGATCGGTGCGGGTTCCGGTGAACATCCTGAAGTGGAGAAGGGCGAGCTTTAAAGCCTCATGGCGGGCCAGGGCCGGGATTTGACCAAGGGCGGCGGCGGGTTGCGATTGTCGCCGTCGGTCATGGCTTCGAGGATGGCCACGGCGCTGTGGCCTTGTTCGATGGCGATGCCGAATTGAATGCTTTGCACCAGGCGTTTGAGGCGCTTGGGATCGTTACGCTGTTCGGCGCTGATCATCCGTTTGGCCGCCACGCGGCCACTTTTGGAGAGGGTCAGCATGATGCTGCCGTCCAGACCCTGAATGCTCAGGTTGATTTGATACTCCGGTGCAAAGGCATCGGTAATGATCTGAAAAGGGTTGTCCATAATGCGTCACCGCCTGATTGAACGTGCAGTTGTTGACGGCTGTGATCGGGATTAGTTCGCGACACCAGACCACCGGCCTTCCATGTTCATGTACTTCCATCCGTGCAACGTAGGAGGCAAAGCAAGGGGCATGCCGGGAAAACGATGGGGTAGTGAACACGGCAAAAAGAAGGCGGGCACTCTGGCCCGCCTTCTTTTTGCCTGCCCGTTTCAGGGCATGAATGAGTAGATGATCGCAGACAGTGCAATCAAACCGATCAACACCACGAACACGTTCGAGGCCTGGCCCGAGTACTGGCGCAAGGCCGGCACGCGGCGGATGGCGTACATCGGCATCAGGAACAACAGGCACGCGATGATCGGCCCGCCGAGGGTTTCGATCATGCCCAGGATGCTCGGATTGAAAGTCGCCACGGCCCAGCAGCTGAGGATCATGAACAGCGCAGTGATGCGGTTCAGCCAACGGGCGGACATGACTCGACCACGGCCACGCAGGCTTTTCACGATCAGGCCCTGAAAGCCTTCGCTGGCGCCGATGTAATGGCCGAGGAAGGATTTGGTGATTGCCACCAGCGCAATCAGCGGCGCGGCGTAAGCGATGATGGGTGTCTGGAAATGGTTGGCCAGGTACGACAGGATCGAAATGTTCTGTGCCTTCGCAGCGGCCAGATCCGCCGGGGACAACGCCAGCACGCAGCTGAAGCAGAAGAACATCACCGTGACGACCATCATGGCGTGCGCGATCGCCAGAATTCCGCTGCTTTTGCGTTCGGCTTGCTCGCCGTAACGCTGTTTCTGATCGACGGCGAAGGCGGAGATGATCGGCGAATGGTTGAACGAGAACACCATTACCGGGATCGCCAGCCACAGCGTCTGGAAGAACAACGGCATGGGCATGCCTTCACTGGCGGTGGCGAAGAACGCGCCGTTCCAGTTTGGAATCAGGCTGATACCGAGCAGCAACAACGCTGCGACGAACGGGTAAACCAGCACGCTCATGCATTTGACGATGACGCCCTGACCGCAACGGACGATGGCCATCAGGCCGAGAATCAGCCCCAGCGATAGAATCGCCCGAGGCGGCGGCGTCATGTGCAACTGGTGCTCCATCAGGCTGCTCAGGGTGTTGGTCAGCGCCACGCTGTACACCAGCAGAATCGGGAAGATCGCGAAGAAATACAGCAGCGTGATCAGCTTGCCGGCGCCGATGCCGAAGTGTTCTTCCACCACTTCGGTGATGTCCCCGGAACGACCGGATAACACGAAACGCGTCAGGCCGCGGTGGGCAAAGAATGTCATCGGAAATGCCAGCACAGCCAGAATCAGCAGTGGCCAGAAACCACCCACGCCGGCGTTGATCGGCAGGAACAGCGTGCCGGCGCCAATCGCCGTGCCATAGAGGCCGAGCATCCATGTGGTGTCGTGCTTGCTCCAGCCTTTGTGGGTTATTTCGCTATTACGTGTCAGGTCTACAGCAGGATTATCGGCGGCAGGTATATGTATTTCGGTCATCGGTATCGCCTCGTTATTGTTTTTGCTCGGGCTCACGCGAAACGGTCAGAAAATGCGCCTCAGCATTCCACCCAGCTCACCGCCAGGCCGCCCCGTGAAGTTTCTTTGTATTTGTCGTGCATGTCGGCGCCGGTATCGCGCATGGTGCGGATCACCCGGTCCAGGGAAATGAAGTGTTTGCCATCACCGCGCAGGGCCATTTGCGTGGCGTTGATCGCCTTGACGGCGGCAATCGCGTTGCGCTCGATGCACGGCACCTGCACCAGGCCGCCGACTGGGTCGCAGGTCAGGCCGAGGTTGTGTTCCAGGCCGATTTCGGCGGCGTTTTCCAGTTGCTCCGGGGTGGCGCCGAGCACATCCGCCAGACCGGCGGCGGCCATGGCGCATGCCGAGCCGACCTCACCCTGGCAGCCGACTTCGGCGCCGGAGATCGAAGCGTTTTTCTTACAGAGAATGCCTACAGCGGCGGCGCCCAAAAAGAACGCGACGACATCATCGTCCGATGCGTCCGGGTTGAATTTCATGTAGTAGTGCAGCACGGCGGGAATGATCCCCGCCGCCCCGTTTGTAGGCGCGGTGACCATGCGCCCGCCCGCCGCGTTTTCTTCGTTCACGGCAAGGGCGAACAGGTTGACCCACTCCATGGCCGACAGGGTGGAGCTGATGACATTCGGTTTGCCGATTTCCAACAGGCTGCGGTGCAATTTCGCGGCGCGGCGCGGAACATTCAGCCCGCCCGGCAGGATGCCTTCGTGACGCAACCCTTGCTCGACGCACTCGCGCATCACCGACCAGATGTGCAGCAGCCCCTGGCGGATCTCGGCGTCGCTGCGCCAGACCCGTTCATTGGCCATCATCAGCTCGGAAACCCGCAGGCCGTGCTGCTTGCAGAGCATGAGCAATTCGGCGGCACTGGAGAAATCGTACGGCAGCACCACGTCGCTGGCCGGTGCCATGCCTGACTCGGCTTCGGCCGCTTCGATGATGAAACCGCCGCCCACCGAGTAATACGTCTGCTCGAACAGCTCACCGGTTTCACCGAAGGCTGTCAGGGACATGGCGTTGGGGTGGTAGGGCAGGCTCTCGTCGAGCAGCAGGAGATCGCTCTTCCAGTTGAAGGGGATGATCGATTGACCTGCCAGACTCAGTTCGCCGGTCTCACGCAAGGTTTGGATTCGGCTGTCGATGGACGTGGGATCGATGCTGTCCGGCCATTCGCCCATCAGGCCCATGACACAGGCACGGTCGGTGGCATGGCCGACGCCGGTGGCCGAAAGCGAACCATAGAGTCGGATTTCTACCCGCCGTACGTCGTCCAGCAAAGCTTGATCGATCAGGGCTTGGGCGAAGGTCGCGGCGGCGCGCATCGGGCCGACGGTGTGGGAACTGGACGGACCGATGCCGACTTTGAAGAGATCGAAAACACTGATAGCCATGCTAAAGCCTATACAAGCAATGGAAGAGAAATCGCTGCCATTTTTGTAGGACAAGCGCAATGTCGGCGATACTGCCTACCTCGGTCCTACGTGACCAACGAAACTTCCTAAGAAAGCCTTTAGCAGGACTAAACGATGAGTCGTCAATTGCATGCCCAGACTTACGTCTGGCTGCACGTGTTTTCCTGTGCCGCGCGGCACTTGTCCTTCACCCGCTGCGCCGAAGAACTGCACATCACGCCGGGGGCGGTCAGTCAGCAAATTCGGCAGCTGGAAGAGCGGCTGGGTTTTCGCCTGTTTCATCGGCGCGCCCGTGGCGTGGAATTGAGCGCTGAAGGCCAGCGACTGGCCATCACTGTCAACGAGGCCTACGGCAGCATCGACGCAGAATTGCGACGATTGGATGCGGGAATGATCAGCGGGATTCTGCGGGTGCGCTCGATCCCGTCGTTCCTGAGCAAATGGCTGACTCCGCGCCTGCCACGTTTGCAGCAGCGTTTTCCGGATATCCAACTGCGTTTGGTGGCTGAGGACAGCAGCGTCTCGTTGCACGAAGGCGACTTCGATCTGGCGATCGATCTGAACGACGGCAGTTATCCCGGATTGTTATCCACAGCCTTGTTGGACGAACAAATCTTTCCGGTGTGTGCCCCGAGCCTGTTGCGCGGGCGCCCGCCGCTGCACGGCCCGGCAGACCTGATGCATTTTCCGCTACTGCACGACATCACGGCCTGGCGTGGCAGCTACGAGTACGCGGAATGGGAGTTTTACCTCAACGCCATCGGCTTCGAGGGCGCGGACGTGCGGCGCGGGCATACCTTCAATCGCAATCACCTGACCATCGAAGCGGCAATTGCCGGGATGGGCGTGGCGATTGCGCGGCGCACGCTGCTCAATGACGAACTGGAACGCGGGACGTTGATCGTGCCGTTTGGCTTGGCGGTGCCGAATCACAAGCGTTACGTGCTGCTCTATGCACCGGGCGCGCTGAGCCATCCGGGCGTACGCGCGGTGCATGACTGGCTGGTGGAGGAGGCGGGGATATTTCGTAGTCTGCATCCGCTGGCGGAGCGGCAGATGTGAGCAGCTAAGACATCAAGCAGGGGCGACCGAACTCCCGACATTAACAGCGCTTTTGCCCGTTGTCCGGCTTTTTTTACGTATGAATATTTATCTTTTTTTAGGGGTTGAATTATCCAGCGTACACACCGATTGTGTAACCAAGAGGTCACGGTGATGACGCCCAAGGGCTAACTGACCGGCCTCTCGCGAGCTAGCTGAAATAAGGGATGAACTATGCAAATCCAAGTCAATAGCGATAACCATATTCAAAGCAGTAAACGACTGGAGGAGTGGGTACGTACTACCATTGAGAGCACGCTCGAACGTTATGAAGAGGACCTGACCCGCGTCGAGGTCCATCTGCGGGACGAGAACGGCGACAAGCCGGGCCCCCATGACATACGCTGCCAGCTGGAAGCGCGGCCAAAAGGCCACCAGCCGATTTCCGTTACCCATAAAGCCGACTCCCTGGAACTGGCGATCGACGGGGCGGCCGAAAAACTTGAACATGCGCTGGAGCATATGTTTGGCAAATTACGCGGCAAACCACGTGCCGCTGTCGTGCCGTTCGAGAGGGGCGCTCATGCTGACGTCCTGCTGGAAGAAGAATTTCTCGAGAACGAACAGGCTGCGCTCAACGGCTGAGGCCTGAGGCTGCTTTTACCTTCCCACTAAAAAAACGGGCCTGCATTGCAGGCCCGTTCTTGTTTCTGGATTTAGTGATGCCTGGGCGTGTTCCAATGCCAGTCAACAGGTACGGAACCTGTGGGAGCGGGCTTGCTCGCGAAGGCGGCTGTACAGGCACCGAAAAACCTCAGGACTGCCGCGCTACCGCAAAAACGCCTGCCGATATTCTCCCGGCGCTCCACCCAAAGCCTGCCGAAACCGGTTGGTGAAATGACTCGCACTGGCAAACCCGCAGGCCAATGCAATCTCCCCCAATGGCCGCGACGTCCCGCGCAATAACTCCCGCGCCCGACTCAGTCGCCGCGCCAACACATACTGATGCGGCGGCAGCCCGAAGCTCACACGAAACATCCGCGCAAAATGATATTCCGACAGCGCACACAACGCCGCCAACTGTCCGAGGCTGATCGCTTCGGCCAACTGACTGTCGATGAACTCCACCAACTGCCGCCGCTGGTGCGCGGCCAATCCGCCCTTGAGGCGCAAGCCCTGACGCACGCCGACCTGGCTGAGCAACGTATGGCTGAGCATCTCGTGGGCCAGGCTGCTGGTGAGCAGGCGTTCGCCCGGTTCGTCCCAGTTGAGGGCGATCAACTGCCGAAAGCGCCGGGCCTGCTGCGGGTCTTCGAGGAACGTGCGCTCGTGCAACTGTAATTCCCGGGGTTCGCGATCCAGTAGCGTGACGCAACCAAGGGCATATTGTTCGGCGCTGAAATACAGGTGGGCCAGGCGAATGTCGCCGTTGATCACCCAGCCGGACTGATGGTCGGCCGGCAGAATGCACAGCTTGTCCGGGCCGCCCTTGTTGCCGGGCTGATCGCGGCGAAAGGTGCCGGTGCCGCCGGCGATGTAGCACGACAAGGTGTGATGGCTCGGCGCTTCGTAGTCCTGGGCGTCGTGGTGGTTGTTCCACAAGGCTGCAGCCATACCGTCACCGAGCTCGGCGCTGTGCTCCAGGCGAGCATTGGGCGAGCGGTTGAGGGTTTGAAAGACTTGCAGCGTTTCCAGTGCGGCCATGATCGGTTCTCTCCAACGCCTTGCATCCTACTCCGTAGACGTTGGCCTGCCAGCCCGGCGGCCGACAAAAGCGCAAGTTTATGCAAGTGCAAAAGGGGGTCACGTTGGACACTGAAGGCCTATTCAGGAGTCTGGTCATGAATCTCTCGTTATACCTGCTGACCGTGCTGATCTGGGGCACCACCTGGATCGCCTTGAAATGGCAACTGGGCGTTGTGGCCATTCCAGTATCGATCGTCTACCGCTTTGGCCTCGCCGCGCTGGTGCTGTTCGTGATGCTGTTGCTCAGCCGGCGCCTGCAAGTGATGAACCGTCGCGGGCATCTGATTTGCCTGGCGCAGGGGCTGTGCCTGTTCTGCATCAATTTCATGTGCTTCCTCACGGCCAGCCAGTGGATCCCCAGCGGTCTGGTCGCCGTGGTGTTTTCCACCGCCACGCTGTGGAACGCCTTTAATGCGCGGGTGTTCTTCGGTCAGAAAATTGCCCGTAACGTGCTGATGGGCGGCGCGTTGGGCTTGCTCGGACTTGGCCTGCTGTTCTGGCCAGAGCTGGCCGGCCATACCGCGAGCCCGGAAACCTTGCTCGGATTGGGTTTGGCGTTACTCGGAACCTTGTGCTTCTCGGCGGGCAACATGCTGTCGAGTCTGCAACAGAAAGCAGGCCTCAAACCCCTGACCACCAACGCCTGGGGCATGGCTTACGGCGCGGCGATGTTGTCGGTGTGGTGCCTGGTCAAAGGTGTCCCGTTCGACATGGAATGGAGTGCCCGCTACATCGGCTCGTTGCTGTATCTGGTGATCCCGGGCTCGGTGATCGGCTTCACCGCCTACCTGACGCTGGTCGGACGCATGGGGCCGGAGCGGGCTGCGTATTGCACCGTGTTGTTCCCGGTGGTGGCGCTGAATGTGTCGGCGTTTGCCGAGGGTTATCAATGGACCGCGCCGGCACTGGTGGGGTTGGTGTTGGTGATGTTGGGTAACGTGTTGGTGTTTCGTAAACCCAAGGCCCCGATGGTGCAGGGGAACGGCAAGTTGGCTTGAGCTGAATAATGATCGTGCGCGGGCTGCCTCGGCGCTCGATCTTCAGTCGGGCAGACGTTTAAAACGCCTGCCCGTTTTGATCAGCCTTTCCACACTTGCGGGTTCACCAGATCCTGCGGCCGCTCACCCAGCAAGGCGCTGCGCAAGTTGGTCAGTGCGCGGTTGGCCATGGCCTCGCGGGTTTCGTGAGTCGCGGAGCCGATGTGCGGCAATGTCACCGCGTTTTTCAGTTGGAACAATGGCGACTCGGCCAGCGGTTCTTTCTCATAGACGTCCAGGCCGGCGCCGCGAATCCGGTTGTTTTGCAGTGCTTCGATCAGCGCCGGTTCGTCCACGACCGGGCCGCGTGCGATGTTCACCAGAATGGCGCTCGGTTTCATCAGCGCCAATTCGCGGTGGCTGATCAAGTGCCTGGTCTTTTCGCTGAGCGGCACCACCAGGCAAACGAAATCGGCTTCGGCCAGCAGTTGATCGAGGCTGCGGAACTGCGCACCGAGCTCCTGTTCCAGTTCGGTCTTGCGGCTGTTACCGCTGTAGAGGATTGGCATGTTGAAGCCCAACCGACCGCGACGGGCAATGGCCGCGCCGATGTTGCCCATGCCGACGATCCCTAAGGTTTTGCCATGCACATCGCTGCCGAACAACGGTGCGCCGACGGTGGCCTGCCATTGGCCGGCCTTGGTCCAGGCGTCCAGTTCGGCGACACGGCGGGCACTGCTCATGAGCAAGGCGAAGGCCAGGTCGGCAGTGCTTTCGGTGAGTACGTCGGGTGTGTTGGTGAGCATGATCCCGCGTTCGTTGAAGTAGGCGAGGTCGTAGTTGTCGTAGCCGACAGAGACGCTGGAGACCACTTCCAGTTTGCTGGCGTCTTCCAGTTGCGCACGACCGAGTTTGCGACCGACGCCGATCAGGCCGTGGGCGTGGGGCAGGGCTTCGTTGAACTGGGCGTTGATGTCGCCGTTTTTCGGGTTCGGCACGATCACGTCGAAGTCTTGTTGCAGACGTTCGATCATCGGTGGGGTGATGCGGCTGAAGGCGAGGACGGTTTTTTTCATTGGAGGCGGCTCGTCGGGCTTGGAGAATGCCAAGCACGCTAACATTCTTTTTCGCTGTTGTGCGTAGGAGCAGCCTTCGGCAGCTCCTACAGGTACGGCTCAGTCTTGTGGGTCGATGTTGTCCAGGACTCGATTCACCGCCAGTTCGCCCAGCATGATGACCTGCTGGATACCCAGCATGGTGTTGCGATGAGTGCCTTCGAGAAATCCGGCGAAGTCACTGGCCATGACGCTGGCCGAGGCGAGGGATTCACAGGCGTAGACCAATAAGGTTTCGGTGGTGGCGTCGGGGGCAACCTGGAACAAGTGGCTGGGTATGTGAGGGGGATTTGGCGTCGGCTTGAACATAAGTGCATTACTCCATGCTGGGATTGATGGAGCTGCCACTTTTTGTTTTCCAGACAAAAGGTGGCAGCCGTGCGCGGACTGGAAAAACCGGTCAATCCCAACCACAACCCGGCAGACCCGAAGGTCTCCCGCGCACAGCCGCCATAACATTGCGAGCAGAAAAAAGCGCCGCAGTATGCCATGTGCTGAGGTAAAGATTGATCCAGGTTTTCCAGACCTGATCGCTGATGCGTCAGCGACCCCCAAAGCCTACCCATCTCCCGTCCCACACACCAACCGTCAAAACACGTGGGAAGCATCCCCGAACATTGGCGATTTGTAGGACCGTCTGTAGCTCAATTCGCTAACCGCGCCCCACCCAAACTCCCACTCAACTCATACGCCGCCAATTCCGCCTGATGCGCCGCCAATATCTCCGGCAACGACCCGCGCAAGTACTCCACCCACGTCTTGATCTTCGCATCCAGATACTGCCGCGACGGATAAATCGCGTACAGGTTCAATTCCTGCGAGCGGTACTTCGGCATCACCCGCACCAGCGTGCCGTTGCGCAGCCCTTCGATCGCCGCGTACACCGGCAACACCCCAACCCCCATGCCACTGGTGATCGCCGTCTTCATCGCATCAGCCGAGTTCACCAAAAACGGTGAGCTGTTGATGGTGACCATTTCCTGGCCTTCGGGGCCGTCGAAGGCCCACTTCTCCAGCGGGATCACCGGGCTCACCAGGCGCAGGCAGGCGTGGTTGAGCAAATCGCTGGGCTTTTGCGCACAGCCGTTGGCTTTTACATAGGCCGGCGATGCGCAAACGATGCTGTAGGTGATACCCAGGCGCTGGGAGACGAAGCCCGAGTCCGGCAGTTCGCTGGCGAGCACGATGGACACGTCGTAGCCCTCGTCGAGCAAATCCGGCACGCGGTTGGCCATGGTCAGGTCGAAGGTCACGTCCGGGTGGGTTTTGCGGTAGCGGGCGATGGCGTCGATCACGAAGTGCTGACCGATGCCGGTCATGGTGTGCACCTTGAGTTGCCCGGCCGGGCGCGCGTGGGCGTCGCTGGCTTCGGCTTCGGCTTCTTCGACGTAGGCCAGGATCTGCTCGCAGCGCAATAAGTAGCGCTTGCCGGCTTCGGTCAAAGCGATACGGCGGGTGGTGCGGTTGAGCAGACGGGTTTGCAGGTGGGCCTCCAGGTTGGAGACCGCGCGCGAGACGTTGGCCGTGGTGGTGTCGAGTTGCACGGCGGCGGCGGTGAAGCTGCCGGCCTCGGCCACGTAACTGAAGGCGCGCATGTTTTGCAAAGTGTCCATGGGGTGCTCTCTTGGCGAATGGCAAATTGTGACACGAAGTTTCAGCTTTTTTACAGGCGACTAAAGACGCGACCAAGGGATTATCGCGTTAACGGTAACAAAGATTCACAGGATTCCCGGCTTATCGCCAACAGAGCCCACCCCTAGAATTGCGCCCACCTACAGGGGATCTCCCTCATCTCAGGAAATCGCAGCAGTGCCGCGTCGCATCAACAGAGCGCTCAAGACGCTCAGTGTTTTGGCTTTAACCCTGGCAATCAGCGGCTGCATCGGAACCGGCGGCATTGCCCCACAGGGCAAGGCACTGGAGGCTAATTCATTGGCCACCGACGAAGCCATCCAGAACGCCGCCCAGGACGCTCACTGGCCCACCGCCCACTGGTGGCAAGCCTACGGCGACCCGCAACTGAACCGCTGGATCGACCTCGCCCTGCAAGGCAGCCCGAGCATGGCCATGGCAGCCGCGCGAGTGCGTCAGGCCCGGTCCATGGCTGGCGTTGCCGAGTCCGCCGAGTCGTTGCAGATCGATGGCCAATCCACCCTCAAGCGCCACAACTGGCCCACCGATCAGTTCTACGGCCCCGGCGAGTTGGCCAACACCACCACCTGGGACAACAACGCCGCACTGGGCTTCAGCTATGCCCTCGACCTGTGGGGCCGCGAAAGCAACGCCACCGAGCAAGCGGTGGACATGGCCCACATGAGCGCCGCCGAGGCGCGGCAGGCCCGGCTCGAACTGCAGAACAACATCGTGCGCGCCTATATCGAACTCTCGTTGCATTACGCGCAACGGGACATCGTCGCCGCGACCTTGAAGCAGCAACAGCAAATCCTCGATCTGGCGCAAAAACGTCTGGACGGTGGCATCGGCACGCATTTCGAAGTCAGTCAGGCCGAAACGCCGCTACCGGAAACCCATCGCCAACTCGATGCGCTGGACGAAGAAATCGCCCTCAGCCGTAACCAGCTCGCGGCCTTGGCCGGTAAGGGCCCGGGGGAGGGCGCGCAGTTGCAACGGCCGACGCTGTTGTTGGGCGCGGCGCTGAAGTTGCCGTCGTCGCTGCCGGCGCAATTGCTCGGTCAACGCCCGGACGTGGTTGCCAGTCGCTGGCAAGTGGCGGCCCAGGCGCGAGGCATAGATGTCGCTCACGCCGGTTTCTACCCCAACGTCGATCTGGTCGGCAGCCTCGGCTACATGGCCACCGGCGGCGGGGCGCTGGAGTTCCTCACGGGCAAGAAGCTCAACTACAGTGCGGGACCTGCGATTTCATTGCCGATCTTCGACGGCGGCCGCTTGCGTTCAGAGCTGGGCGAGGCCTCGGCCGGTTACGACATCGCCGTGGCCAGGTACAACCAGACGCTGGTCAACGCGTTGAAGAACATCTCCGATCAGTTGATCCGCCGCGAGTCGATGGACAAGCAACAGGCCTTCGCCGCCGAGTCGGTGGCCACGGCGCAGAAGACCTACGACATCGCGATGATTGCGTATCAGCGTGGGCTCACCGATTACCTCAACGTGCTCAATGCGCAGACGTTGCTGTTCAAGCAGCAACAGGTGCAGCAGCAGGTTCAGGCCGCACGCTTGAGTGCTCATGCGGAGTTGGTGACTGCTTTGGGCGGAGGCCTCGGCGCTGGCAACGACGTACCGAATGCCGAGAAAACCCAGCCCCCGAAAACCCCGGTTCTTTTGCGTTGAACACAAAACCTGTGGGAGCGAGCCTGCTCGCGATAGCGGTGTGTCAGTCGACATCAATGTTGAATGTGACATCGCCATCGCGAGCAGGCTCGCTCCCACAGGTTCTGCGTCTTAACCGAATCTCAATGAGCAGAATTTCATGACTCCCTTGCCCGCACCTTTGCGCTGGCTGTATTCCCTTGAATGGCGCCGGGGTTTCTTCGACTGGGCGCGTAGCGACGGCGTGACCTGGGTCTACATTTTCAAAGTGCTGTTCGCCGCATTCCTCACGCTGTGGCTGGCCATGCGCCTGGAATTGCCGCAACCGCGCACCGCGATGATTACCGTGTTCATCGTCATGCAACCGCAAAGCGGCCAGGTGTTCGCCAAGAGTTTCTATCGCTTCCTCGGCACGTTGGCCGGGTCGGCGGTGATGGTCGCGCTGATTGCCTTATTTGCGCAGAACACCGAACTGTTCCTCGGCTCGCTGGCGATCTGGGTCGGCCTCTGCACGGCTGGCGCGGCGCGTTATCGCAACTTCCGCGCCTACGGATTTGTGCTCGCCGGTTATACGGCGGCGATGGTTGGACTGCCTGCCCTGGCGCATCCGGACGGCGCATTCATGGCGGCGGTCTGGCGCGTATTGGAAATCTCCCTGGGGATTCTCTGCTCGACGCTGGTCAGCGCCGCGATCCTGCCGCAAACCGCCAGCGCCGCGATGCGCAACGCCTTGTATCAGCGCTTCGGTGTGTTCGCCTTGTTTGTCACCGATGGCTTGCGCGGTCGCAGTCAGCGCGAGGCGTTTGAAGCGAGCAATGTGCGGTTCATTGCCGAGGCGGTGGGCCTTGAAGGGCTGCGCAGCGTCACCGTGTTCGAAGACCCGCACATGCGTCGGCGCAACGGGCGGCTCAGTCGCTTGAACAGCGAATTCATGGGCGTCACCACGCGCTTCAATGCCCTGCATCAGTTGCTTGAACGCCTGCGCGGCAGCGGCACCGATCACGTGGTCGCGGCGATCAAACCGGGGTTGCAGGACTTGGCCGAAGTGCTCGATGGTTTCAGCGGTCGCGCCTTGACCAGCCCCGACGCCGCACGCCTGGCCACCGCGTTGGCGACCTATAAGCAACACTTGCCGGCGCGCGTGCGCAGCCTGCGGACGTCCTTTCAGGAGAGTGATCCGAGCGACGCCGATCAGCTGGATTTTCACACGGCCTACGAACTGCTCTATCGCTTCGTCGACGACCTGCACAGTTATGCACAGACTCACGCGTCCCTGGCCGATCACAGCCACGAACGTGAACGTTGGGATGAGCCCTTCACCCCGCAAACCAACTGGCTGGCCTCGGCGGCATCGGGCATTCGCGCAGCGTTCATCCTGGTGGTGCTCGGCAGTTATTGGGTGGCCACCGCATGGCCGAGCGGGGCGACGATGACCCTGATTGCCGCCGCCACCGTCGGCCTTTCGGCGGCGACACCGAACCCCAAGCGCATGGCGTTTCAGATGGCCTGCGGGACGTTGCTCGGGGCGCTGATCGGTTTCGTCGAGATGTTTTTCATCTTCCCCTGGATCGACGGTTTTCCGTTGCTCTGCGTGATGCTCGCGCCAGTGATCGTGCTCGGGTCGTTCCTCACTTCACGGCCGCAATACGCCGGGGTTGGCCTGGGGTTGCTGATCTTCTTCAGCACAGGTTCCGTGCCGGACAACCTCACGGTCTACAACCCTTACGCCTTCATCAACGACTACATCGCCATGATCATGGGCATGCTGGTGTGCGCGGCGGCCGGCGCGATCATTCTGCCGCCCAACAGCCGCTGGTTGTGGCGGCGCCTGGAGCAGGATTTGCGCGGGCAAGTGGTGTATGCCATCAGCGGCAGACTCAAGGGTTTGGCGTCGAGTTTCGAAAGTCGCACCCGCGACCTTTTGCATCAGGCTTACGGTCTGGCAGCGGGACAGCCGCAGGTGCAACGGGACTTGCTGCGCTGGATGTTCGTGGTGCTGGAAGTCGGCCACGCGATTATCGAACTGCGTAAGGAACAAGCGATTCTGCCGGTGCACCCGGCGTATGCCGAATCCCAACCGTGGCGCCAGTCCATCCGGGTGATGGGGCGTTCGCTGGTGCGACTGTTTCTGCAACCGGGCCAGAGCAATCTGGAGCGGGCGCTGGTCGCGGTCGACCACGCGATCGGCCGCGTGCAGGCCACCGACGAACCCTTCGCGCCACACTTCGATACCTCTGCCTTGCGCCGGGTGAAGAGCTACCTGCATTTCATCCGTACCTCGTTGCTCGACCCGCAATCGCCTCTGGCCTCATACACCACTGCCAAGCCCCAAGGACTTGAACATGCCTCGTGAAATCGCCTTCCACGGCGTGTACATGCCGAGCATGACCCTGATGTTTTTCATTGCGGCGGCGTTGGCCTGGGCCCTTGACCGGTTTTTGTCCGGGTTCGATCTGTACCGTTTCTTCTGGCACCCGGCGCTGTTGCGCCTGAGCCTGTTTACCTGTCTGTTCGGCGCCCTGGCGCTGACTGTTTACCGTTGACTCTCTATCACTGACTCTCTATTTCTGAAGAAGGCCCTGATGAAAAAGCTTTTCAGCCTGCTCGCGACCCTGCTGGTGCTGGCCCTCGCCCTGTGGACCGGCCGGACCCTGTGGGAGCATTACATGAACACCCCCTGGACCCGCGACGGCCGGGTGCGCGCCGACATCATCAACGTCGCCGCCGACGTGACCGGAGAGGTGGTGGAGGTGCCGGTGCGCGACAACCAGTTGGTGAAAAAGGGCGACTTGCTGATGCGCATCGACCCTGAGCACTACCGCATCGCGGTGAAACAGGCACAGAGCCTGGTAGCGTCGCGCAAGGCGACGTGGGAGATGCGCAAGGTCAACGCTCGTCGCCGCGCCGACCTCGACAACCTGGTGATCTCCAGGGAAAACCGTGATGACGCCAGCAACATCGCCGACTCGGCCCTGGCTGATTACCAACATGCCCAGGCACAACTGGACGCCGCCGAACTGAACCTCAAACGCACCGAAGTACGCGCAGCGGTGGACGGCTACGTGACCAACCTCAACGTCCATCGCGGTGACTACGCACGCATCGGCGAAGCGAAAATGGCCGTGGTCGACATGAACTCGTTCTGGGTTTATGGCTTCTTCGAAGAAACCAAACTGCCGCATGTACGCGTGGGCGATAAAGCCGACATGCAATTGATGAGCGGCGAAGTGCTCAAGGGCCATGTGGAAAGCATCTCCCGTGGCATCTACGACCGCGACAACCCGGAAAGCCGCGAGCTGATCGCCGATGTAAATCCGACCTTTAACTGGGTGCGTCTGGCGCAACGAGTGCCGGTAAGGATTCACATTGATGAAGTGCCGGAGGGGGTGCTGTTGGCGGCGGGGATTACTTGCACCGTGGTTGTTAACTAACCGTTAGACCGAGTTGCGCCCATCGCGAGCAGGCTCGCTCCCACATTGATCGAGTTCGGACGCTGATTCGGTGAACGACGCAAATCCCCTGTGGGAGCGAGCCTGCTCGCGATGGGCGCAATTCAGGTTCACTCCTTGCAAAACGTCTCATGCAAATGCTGCCAAACCACCTTGCCATCGGCCTGTTTCTCAAACACCACCGAGGATCGCCGATCAGAATGCAGCCCCGTCGCATCGGTCTGCTGCTCGCGGTAACTCACTACTGCGCCACTGTCATACAGCGTGACACCTCGCAACTCGCTGAGCTCAATCCTGAATCCGAGCTTCTTCCCGCCCGCCATCATAAACAACGCGTTCAACGCCTCGAAATCCAGCACCCGGCCCAACGGCGAGACCATGGAAAACTGCGGTGAAAAGCGCGTCAGCAACTGCTCAAGCGCAGACACGTCTTGTTCTTCGGCCAACCACTGCTCGATGGCTACGTGGGCCTGGATCACTTCGTCAAAGTATTCGGTGTAGTCGGTCATGTTGTTTCCTGAAATTTTGCAGCGTCTGTCCTGACGTCTTCGCGGGCAAGCCCGCTCCCACAGTAATCTTTGGTGTGAATGCTATCTATGCTACCCAGTAGAGCCTTGTGGGAGTGGCGGTGCGACGATTCGACTTGCCCGCGATGATGTCGACTCAGTCTTAGAGTTGCCCCTTCAACCCAAACCGCTTCATCAACCCCGACTCCAGCAACCCCTTGGGCAATAACCCCGCCATCAACGGCAACGCCCGGCTGCCGTTACCCAAACGCACCAGACGCGGCGGTTTGCTCTGCTGCACAGCCTTGAGCAAACCGGTGGCAAATTCACTGGCCGGCGTCGGCTTGTCCTGAGACGCCTTGGCCCGTGCACGAATGCCTTCACGCAGCGGCCACCATGGAGATTGTTCGGTGATCAGTTGCTCGGCTTCGTGGCCGGCATTCTTCGCGAAGCTGGACGCAATGGCTCCCGGCTGGACTTCCATGACCCGCACGCCGAACGGCGCCAGTTCCATGCGCAATGCATCGCTCAAGGCATGGACAGCGGCTTTCGAGGCGCAATACGCGCCGGCAAACGGTGTGACCAACACCCCGGAAACGCTGCCGATGTTTACCACGATCCCTTTGGCCCGACGCAACACCGGGAACAGCGCGCGGGTCACGCCAACAATCGCGAACACGTTGGTTTCGAACTGGCGTTGCATCGCCGGCACACCACCGTCGAGCAGTGGCCCCATGGCGCCATAGCCGGCATTGTTGATCAGCACATCGAGGCCGCCGTGTTGCTGATTGATCCGCTCGCTCAGCTGTTCAAGTGCCGGGCCGTCGTTGACGTCCAGTTGTACGGCCGTGAAGCCGGCGGCGGTCAGGGCCGCCACGTCTTCTGCCTTGCGGGCGCTGGCCCAGACTTCGTAACCGGCACGTTTGAAGGCATCGGCGAGGGCGCGGCCAATGCCGCTGGAACAACCGGTAATCAACGCAACGGGCATGGCGCGGTCCTTGTGCAAGAGTAGAGGGGGAATCAGTCGGAGAAACTACCCTGCAAACGCTCGGCGCGAAACTCCAGGGTTTGCGGACGGTAACCAGGGCGCAGGGGCGGCATCGGCAAGCAGTCTTCCCAAGTGCCGCCGGCCTGCAATTCGCCGGGGCCGCGATAACGCGGTGCGGCGTATTGATTGTCGGCCAGGTTCACCGTATCGCCCGGCGCATACGCCGCGATGCGCCAGCGTAACTCGGTCAGCGGCACGTCGTTGCCGTTGTTCATTTTCAGCTGCAACGGCCGATCCGCCGGGCAGTGTTCGGGCGCGTAGGTGATGCGCAGCTCAAGACGTGCCAGTTGCTTGACCTCGCGGTTGTCCATCCAGAACACCCACGTCGCCACCAGGCCCAATCCGACAGCGGCGGCCATGGAAACCGGCACGGCCTTGGCCGGGTAGCGCAGCAGCAGGATCAGCCAGGTGATGACCAGCAGGACGCCGATGAACATGTTTGAACGCTCCTTTAACTCATGACCACCATCCTACCGAAGGGGCGCGGGAATGGACATTCGGCGAGCAAGGGATTGCACCGCTGGCCTGCACTGTAATTTCTGACAGTAGCCAGCCCTGCGCTCGAAGCGTTAGAAGACATTGGCCAACAGGGCAGTTATTCGATGGGCGGTAACAATGGGAATGCACCACAAGACACCCACGCTGACGGTCGTCGATCCGCGCGGTTTATCAATTCGTTCGGTTGATTATTGGCGGGCCGTCGACAACCTGCCCACCGAGGCCCGCATCAGCCGCACTGTTCACGATGGCGCAGGGCGGGCGGTGAAACAGTGGGATCCGCGATTGTGGGCGCTGCAGGTGGGCGATTCCCAGGCACCGGCCAATCTGACCACGGTGTACTCGCTGTCCGGGAACGCGCTACGCACGGACAGCGTCGACGCCGGAACGCAGATCAACCTGTATGGCTTGGCCGACGAAGTGTTGTTGGGCCGGGACAGCCGCGAAACCTGTCGCGAGGTTGAATATGACGATTTACTGAGGCCAGTGGCAGTGTTCGAGCAGGGCGCTGCGCAGCCGCGTCGCTGTGTCGAACGTTTTGAGTATGGTTGTCCTGGCCAGGGTAATCAGGACCATAACCAATATGGCCAACTGATTCGCCACGATGACCCGGCGGGCAGTGTGCTGTTCGACGCGTTTGCGATCAGCGGCCAATGTGTCGAAAACACTCGGCACTTCACTCTCGATCCGGTCACCCCCGACTGGCCGGAACTGATCAATGATCGCCAACGGCTGCTCGAACCCGGTTTGGGCGCGACATCCGCATGGCGGTTCGGCCCACTGGGTGATGGGTTGGAGCGGACCGATGCCAAGGGCAATC
The DNA here is from genome assembly GCF_034008235.1 of Pseudomonas sp. P9_31. NCBI lineage: Bacteria > Pseudomonadati > Pseudomonadota > Gammaproteobacteria > Pseudomonadales > Pseudomonadaceae > Pseudomonas > Pseudomonas sp. P9_31. Next base: position 5,209,255 of record NZ_CP125375.1, on the reverse strand, counting down.
GTCAGGTCTTCAGTCTGACCCTTGATGGTCTGTTGCGTGAAACTCGTCTGCGACTCCATGGACTGACCACCTGGCAAATGCTGGTCAGCGATATCCAGTACAGCGCGCAGGGGCAGGTCGAGCACGAAACAACGGGCAACGCAGTGCAAACGACCCTCGTTTACCGTCCCGAAGATGGTCTGTTGATGGAACGTCGGGTACAGGATGCCGGCACCCGAATGTTGCAGCATCTGATCTACGACTATGACCCGATGGGCAATGTGTTGAGCATCGAGGATCAGGCGTTGCCCGTCCGCTACTTCGCCAACCAGCGTATCGACCCGATCAATCGCTTCAGCTACGACAGCCTGTACCAGCTGATCGAGGCCTCTGGCTGGGAGGCGGGCGGTCCCAATCAAGGGCCCGAGTCGGTCGGCCGCACCGACCCGGCGGCTCTCGGCAACTACCGCCAGACCTACCGCTATGACGCAGGCGGCAATCTGTTGAAACTGACCCACGTCGGCGCGCAAGACCACGGGCGCGATTTGAAAGCCGCCCGCTACAGCAACCGCTGCCTGCCATATCGCAACGGCGTGCCACCGACTGAAGACGAAATCGCCGCCGCGTTCGACGCCAAGGGCAATTTGCTGGAGCTGGACCAGAGGCGCTTTCTGACGTGGGATCTGCGCAACCAGCTGCAATCGGTCAGCCCGGTGGAACGTGCTTCCGGGCGCAATGACAGGGAGTCGTATCTCTACGATGGCGGCGGCCAGCGCATACGTAAAATCCGCTCGTTGCAGACCAACGCCCGGACTGTGGTCGCTGACGTGCGTTACTTGCCGGGGCTGGAGTGGCGCACCGATAACGGCACCGGCGAGGTGCTGCAGGTGATCACCGCCCAGGCCGGACTCAACAGCGTGCGGGTGTTGCACTGGGAGAGCACTCCGCCTTCGGGAACAAACGACCAGTATCGATATGGCTTCACCGATCATTTGGGTTCGATCAGCCTGGAGTTGGCCGCTGATGCACGGATCATCAGCCGGGAAACCTTTTACCCGTTCGGCGAGACGGCCTGCCTGGCCGGGGATGATGTGATCGAGGTCAGTTACAAAACCGTTCGTTACTCGGGCAAGGAGCGGGATGCAACGGGGCTTTATTACTATGGATATCGCTATTACATCCCGTGGTTGCAGCGGTGGTTGAAGCCGGATCCGGCAGGAACGGTTGATGGTTTGAACCTGTATCGGATGGTTCGAAACAACCCGGTAGGCCTGGTTGATGAAAACGGGCTTAATCCCGACAAGGCAAAGGGCAGTTTGGTTTCAAGCATGACAGGACTTTCTGATGGAGCCTATGCATCCGGGGCTCCGGCACCTGCACGTCCCCCGATCCCGCTGAGGCCGGGAGCACTTCCGTCTGCGTCTCCCCGCCCACCCGTGCCCACGCGATCCAGCCCGGTTCAGATGAATGTAGCTGCGCCAGCGAAAAAGGAAGCTCCCCAACGACCACCGGCGCCAATTGCGTTGCCCACGGCGTCTCCGTCTACGGGGGCGCTCCCTTCATACGCGACCGATTCAATGGTTGTCGGCTCGCATTCATTGTCGATTGGCCCACGAGGGGGGGTTGTGGCCATGAGGGGGGACAATCGTGACCCCGACCAGATCCGTACCGCGGGTGGTTTTTTCCCCAGGGATAACAGAGGGTCAAAAATCAAAGAGGAGTTCAGGCAGGCCGCCGTGACCAAAGGGATCAACACCCTGGCCCAGGAGCACGTTAGAAGCCCCGTTGCGGGTTACGTGTCCACCGGCATGGATGAAGACTCAGGAGGGTACGGTGACACAAGAGCTTTCCTGTACCGGATGGAAATTCCGGGTTTGAAAGAGCGAGCCATCAATGATCAAACGCTGGGGCTCGGGTCACCTTTCAAATTCATTCCCAAAGGAAGGTTGGGTACCAGAGTGTTGATGAGTGGCGACACACTGGATCAGTCCGAGTTCGTTGCAATGATTCCCCCCATGACTGTGGAAATGACCTTCATTACTCCGATTCCGAGCGCTCACATCGTCGCTTACAGGCCCGCGAAGAGCAATCAATGGATACCTTTTTAATCATGGTGACCCTGATGTAAAAAGCCCCCGCCCAACCCCCTGCGGATAGGGAACGCAGCGGGTTGGACGGGGGCTTTTTGTTTGACCGGTCAATCACTGCGCGATGGTTTTCACCGATACGCCGCGTTCGATCGGGGTGGAACGACCGTAGATATCTTCGAACCGCTCGATATCGTCTTCACCCAGGTAGCTGCCCGATTGCACTTCGATGATCTCGAGTGGAATCTTGCCCGGGTTGCGCAGACGGTGGACCGAGGCGATCGGGATGTAGGTCGACTGGTTTTCAGTCAGCAGGAACACGTTTTCGTCGCAGGTCACTTCGGCGGTACCGCTGACCACGATCCAGTGTTCGGCGCGGTGGTGGTGCATCTGCAGCGACAGGCACGCGCCCGGCTTGACCGAGATACGCTTGACCTGGAAGCGGCCGCCCATGTCCACCGAGTCGTAGGAGCCCCACGGACGATAGACTTCGCAGTGGGTCTGGGTTTCGCTGCGGCCCTGCTCGTTGAGGGTGTTGACCATCTGCTTCACGCCTTGGACCTTGTCCTTGTGGACAATCATCATGGCGTCCTTGGTTTCGACGACCACGATGTTTTCCAGGCCGATCACCGACACCAGTTTGCCGTTGCCGTGGATCATGCAGTTCTTGCTGTCCTGGATGACCACGTCGCCTTTGGTGACGTTACCGTTGGCGTCTTTTTCATTGACTTCCCACAGCGACGACCAGCAACCGACATCGCTCCAGCCTGCGGTCAGCGGCACCACGCAGGCGCGCTGGGTTTTTTCCATCACCGAGTAGTCGATGGAATTGTCCGGGCAGCAAGCGAAGGTGGCGGGGTCGATGTCGACGGTGTCGGCATCCTGCGCGCTACGTTCCAGTGTCAGTACGCAGGTGTCGTAGATGTCCGGATCGTGTTTTTTCAGCTCTTCGAGGAAACGGCTGGCGCGGAACAGGAACATGCCGCTGTTCCAGAAGTAACCACCGGACTGGACGAATTCGGTGGCGCGTTTCACGTCGGGTTTTTCGACGAAGTGCGAGACACGGCTGACACCTTCCGGCAGCAGGGCATCGTTGGTGGATTTGATGTAGCCGTAACCGGTTTCCGGTTTGGTCGCCGGCACGCCGAACAGCACCATCTCGCCACGCTCGGCCGCCACGGTGGCCAGGGCCAGGGCGCGTTGCAGGGCTTTCTGGTCTTCCAGCACGTGGTCGGCCGGCAGCACCAGCATCAGCTCGTCGCGACCTTCATTGACCAGCATCATCGCGGTCAGGGCCACGGCTGGTGCGGTGTTACGGCCGAAGGGTTCCATCAGCACGCGCTGCACGTCCAGGTTGCGGGCGCCCAGCTGCTCGTTGACGATGAAGCGATGGTCCTTGTTGCAGACCACGATCGGGGTGTCCATGCCTTCGAACACCAGGCGTTCCAGGGTTTGCTGGAACAGCGTTTGTTCGCCGGTCAGGGCGAGGAATTGCTTGGGGAATTGCTTGCGCGAAAGCGGCCAAAGACGTGAGCCGCTACCACCTGACAAGATCACCGGAATCATGTTGTTACTCCTTTAAAATCGATTGGTTAGAGCCACGAACGTTCTGTCGTTTCACTCTTGTTCTTGTTCCGTGTCCCGACTGACACCTCGGTTCAATGTGGGAGCGAGCCTGCTCGCGAAGGCGGCGTATCAGTCGACATCAATGCTGAATGTCAGACCGCAATCGCGAGCAGGCTCGCTCCCACAGGGGGGATGCGTCAGTCAGGAAAATTTATTAGCGCGTCGACACCGGGCGTTTGACCCAGACTGGCGACAGGCCGCTGCCGTTGCCGGTGACGTACAGCACCGCGGCTTCACCACGCTCCAGGGCAACCGGTTTCACGTCGCCGACTTTGGTGGCGCCGTCGTACAGTGCCAGGCTGACTTTCACCGGGTTGATTTCACGCTCGCCACGGCTCTTGGCCGCCACGGTCGGGATCACTTCGGTCTTGCCGTCGGCGGTTTTCAGGGTCAGGGCCTTGTCGCTCAGGTTCTGCACGCGTACCAGGGATTTCTGCTTGTTCTTGAACGGCGGCTCTTCGATCAGTTGCGGCGCGCCGCTGGCGTTGTTGACCAGAGTGTAATAGTGGTCACCGGCCAGTTTCACCGGCAGGGTCTGGCTGCCGACCTTGGCGCTGTAATCGCCGCCCGGCATGAAGCTGAAGTCGGTGCTGGACAGCGGCGCGACTTCGTTCAGGTTGGTGGTACCGACGGTGGCGCTGACTTCAGCATTGCCGGCATTGTAGACCCGCACGAAGCTCGAGCCTTTTGGTGCGGTCGGGCCGTAGAGGGCGGCGTCGCCACCGGCGAACGCCTGCATCGACAGCACGCTCATGCCGGCGACGAGGGCGAAGGTCTTGGCGAGACGGCGAGGAGTAGTAGTGAAAGTCATGGTAGTACCTCTCTCTTTCAGTTTTGCGCCCGGTCGGGCGTCTCGGATTTAGTGTTTGCAGCTACGTTTTGTTGGCGTGCGCCGGCTTGTTTAAGCTCTGCGACCCACTGCGGGTCGGCGTCACCGATTTCGTTGTTCACAGGCAGATATCGTTCAGGAAACTCCCAGATCAGCACTTGTGGCGGGCTGTTCTTGAAGGCATCGCTTTTCAGGTAGCTGAGCATCGGCAGAATCGGACCGTGGCCGTCTTCGGCGTAGCTGACCACGTCGCTGTGCAACGCTTCTTTCAGCGCGCCGACGAAGTTCCAGTTCGGGTTGGCGCTGTAGCTGGTGCCGATCAGGGCCACCGGCACTTCAGTGTTGGCGAACAGGGCGTCATCACCGGCGGGCTGGTCCTGGGCCGCCACGGTGTTGCGCTTTTGCAAAGGTTCTGGCGCCGGCATCAGGTTTTCGAACAGCGGGTCCAGCGGCAGGAACAACCTCAGGTCACCCTTGTGCGTCACCTTCTCCGCAGGCTCGGTGATGAAGTTTTGCGGTTCGCCGCTGAGCGGAGCTTTGTCGGCAATGGTTTTGGCCAGGGTCTGGGCAGCGATTTGCGCGCCTTCCGGGGTCCAGTGGGTGTCGGTACGCAGGAACACTTGCTGACCGTCTTGCTTGGCCTTTTGCAGCGGGCCGAGCAGGTCAGGGGCGAGGATCTTGTCGGCTGCCACACGAGCGTGGAAGTCCTGGTACAAATTGGCGTGGATACTCGCCGGCTTCACTTCACCCAGGTGTTCCGGGTACAGACGCGTCTTGGCCGGGACAATGGCCATCACCAGTTGCACGCCTTTCTCTTTCAGTTCCTGGCGCACGCCTTCGACCAGCGCGTAGTTGCCTTGCAGGTTCAACTCTTCGTTGACGATCGGGTGAAACTCTTCATCGCTGTAGAGCCACTGATCGCGACCGAGCACCACGCCCGGACGACCTTCGTTGAACAGTTTGAAGTCCAGCGCGGCCCAAAGGTTGGTGCCCAGGCGCTTGATCGGGAACTCGTCGTCGTAGTGCGTCTCGACGGCTTTGGTCCAGCGCCCGTTGAGCACGGTGGCATCGGCGTTGGTACTGAAGCCGAAGAAGCTGCGTACCGACCACACGCCCAGGACCAGCAAGGTCACCAGGAACAGGGCGATGTAGAAGATGCGTAATGAGCGGGTCATGGTCAGATCCCTCAGAACTGGAAGTAAAGGAACGGCGAGAAGCTTTGCGCCGAGAGTTTGAGAATCGAGGCGATGAACAGCAGCAGCACCAGCGTGCGCATCACATAACGCGGCCAGTCCGCGACCCAGTAGGCCGGTTGCACAGTCGCTTCAACGCCGACGGTGTAACCCGGTTCGTGGATGCTGGCCGGGTTGTCACCCGGTACGGCTTTGATCATTCCAGGCGTAGTCGCGGCAGGGCCATCGGCCTCGACGTTGACGGCAGGCCTGGTTTTGACCGGTGGCCGGTTGGTGTAGAAATCACGGATGCCGAAGAACGCCAGGGTGATGTAGGCCACCACCAGAGTGGCGACTTGCAGACCGGTGAGGCTGGCCTGGTTGAGTTCCGACAGCGACCATTCGCCGAAGCTGAACATCGCGCCGTACATGCGACCGGCGACGTGCAGGTTTTCCGAGCGGAAGATCACCCAGCCCATGACGACAAGCAGGAAGGTCAGGGCCCAACGGATCGGGTTGATGCTGCGCGGTGAGGTATTCAGGCCGAGGGCTTTTTCGATCGCCAGCCACATGCCGTGCCAGGCGCCCCAGACGATGTAGGTGATGTTCGCGCCGTGCCACAGACCGCCAAGCAGCATGGTCAGGAACAGGTTGCGATAGGTCATCAGCGTGCCTTTACGGTTACCGCCGAGGGTGATGTAGAGGTAGTCACGCAGCCAAGTGGAGAGGCTGATGTGCCAGCGACGCCAGAACTCGGTGATCGACTGGCTGATGTAGGGCTGTTTGAAGTTTTCCATGAAGCGGAAACCCATCATCAAGCCCAGACCAATCGCCATGTCGCTGTAGCCGGAGAAGTCGAAGTACAGCTGCGCGGTATAGGCCAGGGCGCCGAGCCAGGCGTCGCCCGTGGTCGGGTTCTGCAAGGCGAAGCAATGGTCGGCCACCACCGCCAGGGTGTCGGCGATGAAGACCTTCTTGATGAAGCCCTGCATGAACCGCGTGGCACCTTCGGAGAACTTGTCGAGGGTGTGGGTGCGGTTGTTGAACTGGTCGGCCAGGTCGCGGAAACGCAACACGGGGCCCGCGATCAAGTGCGGGAAGATCGCCACGAAGGCGGCAAAGTCGATCAGGTTGCGGGTGGCCGGGGTATCGCCACGGTAGACGTCGATGATGTAGCTGATGGACTCGAAGATGTAGAACGAGATCCCGATCGGCAACAGTACGTGGGTCAGGATGAACGGCGACAGACCGACCGAGGTCATCATCGCGTTGATGCTGTCCACGCCGAAGTTGGCGTACTTGAAGTAGCCGAGGATGCACAGATCCACGGCAACGCCGAGCAGCAGCCAGCGCTGGGCCGGTTTGGTCCGAACGCCTGCGGCGCCGACTTTCAGGCCGATCCAGTAGTTCCACAGCGTGACGGCTGCGAACAGCGCAAGGAAGTCCACACGCCACCAGGCGTAGAACACGTAGCTGGCGATCAGCAGCAGCAGGTTGCGATAGCGTTGCCCGCTCAAGTAGTACAAGCCGAGAAAGATCGGCAAGAACAGAAACAGGAACACGTTGGATGAAAATACCATCCCGATCTCTCCATGTTTAACCAACAGTCAAGGGCCAACAGCCCCCCCAAACCCCCCATCAAAAATCAGAGGGCGTGATACTCAACTCATGCCTGACACTGACCTTGTGGGAGCGAGCCTGCTCGCGATTGCGATCTGACATTCAACATCGATGTCGACTGGCAATCAGTCATCGCGAGCAGGCTCGCTCCCACAGTGGTTTTGTGTGTGTCTTAAGAACCTTTGCCCTTGTCATTGGCCGGGTCGTAGACCTTGGTCAAATCCCCGCCGAGGCGGAAGGTCTTGAACGGTTGCATCTTGTGCTTGAGTTCCAGCACATCCGGCGGGCAGGTGTAGAGCGAGCAGAACGGTTCGAGCCAGGCAAATTTCGAGTCGACCTTGAGGTCGGTCATGTCCTGATCCTTGCCGTTCTTCTTCTCGAATTCATCCGGGTCTTTCACCCCCGCGAGCACACGATCGCCCAGGCGTTTCAAGGCCCCGTTGTTTTCCTGGCGCAAATCCACACCGTTGACCTGAGCGAAACTGGCGATCATCGCCAGCGGCGGCAGGGCATAGTTGTGATAGGCGAGGGCGCGTTGCTGACGCTTGAGTTCGTTGGGCAGGAAGCCTTGGGCGTCGACCTGATTGGCGCCGACCTTGTATTCCTTGACGGCCCAATCGAACAGGTCGCGGCGGTTGGTGGCGACCGACGTGGCCATCACCGACCAGGCGGCCCAGTACGAGTGGTTGTTGGTTTGTTCGAGCGGGAGGTTGTCCCAATCGCTGACCACCTGATCGGCCATTTTGCTGAACCAGGCTTCAATCACCTGCGCTTCTTCCTGGTGGGTGGCCAGTGGATGCGAGTCAGAGAATTTCAGGCGGACGTAGGACGAAGCCATGCTGCCCAAGGCCCATTTGCGCATGGACTTGCCGGTGTGGTTGAAGTCCTTGGACATCAACGCATCGGCCTTGGCCCAGGCCGTCAGCCAGTTGAGCGTGCACTCCAGCTGTTCCGGGCGACCGTCACGCATGAACTGCATCACCCGCTTGCTGGTGCCGCGCTCGATCTTGGTGATGTCGGCGGTGGTCTCGCGGAAGGCTTTTTCCGATGCCTCGTTCAGGGTCGAACGGGCCTTGTCGGAGCCTTCGTATTTGCTGCGAAATTGCAGGGCGCCAGTGTAGGGCGTCGGCATCGCGTCGCAGCCTTCGCTCTTGTCGCCGGCTTTGACTTTTTCAATGGGCGCGAAGTAACCCTGGGGCGGGCGCAGTGGTGCGGCGGCCTGGGTGGCGCCGGCGAACATCGCCAGAGCCAGCAGGGAGGGCGCGAGTAACTTTTTCAGCGTTCGGGTTTGCATGCAGTTCATAAGAGGTAGCCTCATTGCCCGGCTTGAGCGGTACGCTGCTCGGCGCCGGAGAACACGTTGCGTTTGCAGATTTTCGCTTCGACTTTCTGCGGCGCGGTACCTGCTTTTTCAGGCCCCTGGACTTCGACGGCCAGCAGATTCTGCGAGGCCCAGTCTTCGTCCGTGCGCAACTCGAAGGCGAAACGCCCGTCGGTGTCGGAGGTTTCCGGTTTGTCGATCTTGATGTCCTCGTGGCGCCCATTCATGTACCAGAGGGTGGCTTGCAAGGTTTTCACCGAGGTGTCGGCGAAGCGGATATCGACCTGGTGGCTGCTGTTGCGCAGGTCCAGGTTCTTGCTGTTGACCATCAATTCGTTTTTGCCCGGCTTCAGCGTGGCGCTGGCGCTCATCTGTGCGTCTTTGCCTTCGCAACCGTTGTCCAGCAGTGCCATCATCTGGCGGTAGATGGTTTCCTGGTCGAGGCGATAAAGCGGCGAGAATTCCCAGATGAGAATCTTCGGTGGTTTGGTCTGGAACTCTTCGCTGCCCAGGTACTGCAGCATCGAACCTTCCAGGCCGCCGCCGGGGAACGCTACGTTGAGGATGTCGGCGCCGATGGCCTCTTCGAGGAAACCGGCGAAGTTGTAGTTCTTGCCGCTGTGACTGGTGCCGACCAGGGTGATTTCCGGATTGCCGGAATCACTGAACAGATCGCCATCCGCCGCTTCGCCCTTGGGCTCGGTGGTGAACTGATCCATGTACTGGATCGCGTAGCTGGTGCCACAGAGTTGACCCGCCATGTTGTGTAACGTTCCGGTCTTGCCCATGCGACCCGACTTATGGGTCTCGAATTCACGCTTGGGAACGTCGGCGAAGGCCGGCAATTGCTTGACCTTCTCGGCGACGATTTTAGCCGTGCGCTGGGCGCCATAAGGCGTCCAGTGCTGGTCGCCGCGGAAGTAGAAATCGTGGGCTGGCAGGGTGTCGGGCAGCGATTCGTTGGTCAGCGGCGACAGGTCCGGGACCACGTAGCCCATCTGCGCGAAACGCCCGAGCATGCTCTTGTAGTTGGTCAGTGCCTTGTCAAAATCGTATTTGGCTTTTTCTTCCGGGTTCAGCTTGTTGCGGTTCACCAGACCACGGGTCGGCTGGTAAACGATGACCAGCTCCACGCCTTTGCTCTTGAACGCATCGTGCAGTTGTTTCATGCGTTTGTAGCCGGCGGGCGTGGTGTCGAACTCGGTGCGCAAGTCTTCTTGCGTACGGAATAGCCAGTCGCCTTGCGCCTGCACCAGCGTGGTGAAGTTTTGCTGATAGCGGGTGGTGTAATTCTTCGGGTCGTGGGCTGCCGGGCACAGGCTGCAGCACGGCTCGGCGTTGAAGCTCGGTGCTTTGGCGTCTTCGGCACGCACGCCAGTGCTGGCCGCGAGAATGCCCGCGGTCAGGGCCGACAGGCTGAGTAATTTGATCAAGTGTGGGTGCATAAAATTATCCTCAGTCCCGCATTTCGGTCTGGCGTTCGACAGGGTCGATCAGCACGGCTTTCTGCTGGCGCACCAGCAGGTCGAGAATTTCATCCTGGCGCTCGCCGAGAATCCCGGAGAAGCTGATGCCGCTGGATTTGGTCGGCGCGAGCATCGACACGCGATACAACTCCACGCTCAGCGGCGAGTCGATCGACAGCGGTCCGCTGCCATTGGCGGCCAGTTCACCGCCGACCACGATCAGCGACACCTCGGCGTCGAACGGGTCGAGCTTGATGTCCCGGTCGGTGTCGGTCAGGTCTTTGATGTGCCCGTAGACACCGGTCAGGCCGTTGGCCATCGAGACGTTTTCGTACAGGCGGATGTTCACGCTGTTACGAATACGGATGCCGTGGCGCCGGTTGCTGATCACCTTGTTGCCCCACAGCAGATTGTCGGCACTCTCGTAGAGGGTGATGCCGTCGGTGTGGTTCTTGTAGATCTCGTTGTAGGCGATCAGGTTGTTCACACTGTTACGGTCGATCACCAGGCCCGACAGCTTGTTGTCGTAGCTGCGGTTGTTGAAGATGAAGCTGTCGTTGACCTCACGGGAAATAATGATCCCGTGCTTCTTCTTGGTCCCGAACACCGTGTTGTCGGCGATGATCAGACCGTGGGAACGGTCATGGGGGTCGATGCCGTAGACGATGTTGTCTTTGTAGGTGTTGCCCTTGACCACGAAGTCGCGGGTTTCATAGCAGTAGAAGCCGTACCACATGTCCGAGAACTCGGAGCCGACAATCCAGCCGGTCGGTTCAGGGCGCTTGAGCACCTTGGCCATGTTCGGCGTGTATTGGGAAATACTCACGCCGTAGGACTTACTGTTGGCGTAACCGAAACTGGCGATCTTGCTGTTGGCGATGTAGGTCTCGGTGCCACCCCAGGACAGCAGGAATGGACGGAATTCCTTGGGCGACTTGAAGGCCGCCGGGCCGTTTGCCTTCTCGCTCCAGCCAGTGATTCTGGTATCACGCACAAACAACTGACCGTCGTTGACCAGGAACGAACCGGCCTCCTGGGACAGGCGCAGTTCCTGGGTCTGTTTGTCGATTTCCAGAATGCCGTGTTTACCGACTACGATCGGCAACTTCGCCAGGAACACGCCCGGCGAAGTTTCGCTGAAGTACTGCTTGGGCAGCTTCTTCGCCAGGTCCTTGAGGTTCATGTAGCCATCGTCGACGAAGATCGCCTGCGGGATGCCATGCTGGCGCACCACCCACTCGGCCATCTTGTTGTCACCGCCGATGAAGTCCTTCAAGGCGTCTTCCTGCATCATCCGGCGCACACTGATTTTGCCGGGCTTGGTGCGCACGATTTTCGCGGCAATAGCTTGTGCGGTGTAGCCAGAAGTGTCCGGCAGTTTCGGCTTGGCCAGGTCCAGCGGCGCGGTGGGCGCGCTGCTGACGGTGTAGGTCTTGGCCTGTTGCAGCCCTTTGGCTATGGTCGTCGATTTGCTCTGCTGTTCAGGCTGGTGCACAGACTTGGCCGGTTCAACGGTGGCGAAGGCCGCCGTGCTGGCCAGCAGCAGCGCGCCGGCCAGCAGGCTGATCGAGCCTTTCTTGGCACTGTTCATGTCGGGCACTCCCTTCGCGGTTTGCATCAGAAGCGCCAGATCACGTCGACAAACGCACGGTGCATGTACGAGTCGACGCCTTTGCCATACGCGTCGCCGGGCTTGAACACACCGCCACGCACACGCACCAGGGCCGAAGGCTCATCGATTGATTGGCTCAAGGAGGCGGGCAGCAGGCCCTGCTTGAAGTACTTGGTGACGACCACGTCCATTTCCTGGCCGAGGTCCTTGTTGCCATCTTCCAGCGGCAGGGAGGTGCTGGAGAGGATCGCGCCGGTCACGTCGTCGGTGTTGTTTTCGACGGCGTTGATGCCGTTGCTGCCCACCGGCTTGTTGCCGTCCACGCGCCAGAACTTGTGGTAGATCAGGCTGGCGTCGTATTCGTCGTTGAGCATCCACGAGCCGAACAGGGTAGCGGTCTGCATGTTGTTCATTTCGCCACGGAAGGCTTCGCCGAAACGGTGAACCCGCGAGCGCGTACCGGTGTAGTTCGAACGGTTGCTTTCCAGGCCGGTCTGTTCGTACTCGGCACTGGCGCGGGCATAGGCTGCGCCGACTTGCCACTGCGGATCGAGGCGCAGACGCACGCCCACGTCGGTGGCCCAGCCGTTCAGGTCTTCGCCACGCTTGGCTTCTGCCGGGCGGGTGCCGTCGGCGTTCAACGGGTTGACCGTGTCACGGTCGCCGCTCATGCCGGTGATGCTGCCCCAGTAGTTGACGGTGTTGGTGTTGCGCCAGTTGTAGGCATCGCTGTCGGCGGTAAGGCCGAGCCAGCTGATGTCGCCGTTTTGTTTCTTGTCCAGAGAATCGCCGGCAACGCCCGGCTCCGGATAGTCGAGCTTGCCGTCATCGTGGGTGTGATGACCGCGAATGCCGACCCAGTTACCCGGCGACCATTGGGCGGCGACGTCGCCGAAAACGTGCAGGCGATCCTTGTCCTTGGGCGCCAGTTCTTTCAGGTCGGTGCGGTATTCGCTGAAGCGTTCGGCGACGCCGACGTTGGCGCGCAACAGGGTGGTGTCGAAGGTCCAGTTCAGGGCTTCGATGTTGGTGTCGCGCCATTGGCCGTCGTCGTTGCGCAGGCGTTGGCGACCGAGCTTGAGGATCTCGCCAGGGTAGGGCGTGAGGCCGCTGTAGCCGACCCAGAACTCGCGCATTGCCAGGTAGTTCTTCTTGGTTTTGCGATCACCGTTGTCGGTGGTCTGGGTACCGTCGCTGTCGGACTGTTGCAGGGTGTCCGTTTCGATGATATCGGTGGATGTCACGGCCTGGCCCATGGCGTAGGCGCTCCACGCACCGCTCTCGCCGTATACCCACGGACGCAGGTCGAGGCCGACGCCGTTTACGTCACCGCCACTGGCAGTACCCAGGTCACGGTCGTCTTCGGACTGGCCGGTAACTTTGACTTCGAGGCCGAAATTCTTGTCTTCGGTCAGGGCCGCCAGGGTCGGGCACGACCACAGCAGGGCGAATGTCAGGCCAATACCGGCCTGCACGAATGGATTGAGCTTCATAGGGATTCCTCGCCGTCTTCTTCTTGCAGGGCGTGCAGTTCCAGCGTGTCCGGACTCACGGTGCTACGAATGGCTTGCTCTTGTTTGAGCAGGCGTTGGGCCTCGGCCAGCCGGTCAGGCGGCAGTTGCGCTTCGATTGTTTGCGCAAGCTCAGTGGCTTGCGGAGTGTCTTGAGCCTTGGCCAATTGGCTGAAGACGTAAGCGTTGACCGGGTCGGGCCGGGTGCCCTTGCCTTGGGAGAACAGTTGGGCGATGGCGAAATCGGCGCTGTTCTGGCCGTTGCGCGCAGCGGTCAGCAGGTGATCCAGGGCTTTCTGCGGATAGACCTTGCCCAGGTAGCCACGGCGGTAAATCTGGCCGAGGTAGTAATCGGCGGCGACTTCCTTGCCGACGGCTTTCTGGAAGTGCTCTTCGGCGACCTTGGCGTCGGCCGGCACCATTTTGCCTTCGTAGTAGAGCTTGCCGAGCAACAGTTCGGCGCGCGGCTGGTCGGCGGCGCGGCCGTTGTCGAGGTACTTCATCATGGTGTCGACGTCGCCCAGTTCAGGGAAGTCGTAGAGCAGTTGCGCCAGGCTGACCCAGGACGCCGGGTAGCCAGGGGCGATGCCTTCGAGCAGCGACTGAGCGGTTTTTTCGTCGGTCTTGCCCAGACTTGCATCGCCCAGTACGCGGGCCACGCTGTCCACCCGTTGCGCAGAGACGGCGCCACGGCTGTGAGCGGCTTGCATCTGCTTGATCAGCTCGGCCGTTTGTTCTGGCTGGGCTTTTTTCTGATAGACCGTGGCCAGTTCGACGTAGCAGATGTCGGTGGTGTTCAACGCCGCCTTGCAGATTTTTTCCACGTCATCCAGGTGCTGGTCGTAAGTGCCCTGGGTGCGATAGAGCAGCACCTGGGCCAGACCCGCTTCGGGCTTGCCTTCGGTGCGCCATTGGCTGATCTGCTGCTGTGCGTTCACGTTCGGGAAACTGTGCGGGTATTGCAGGTACAGCATTGCCAGCGGGATCAGGGTATTGCCTTCACCATTGGTCGCGGCTTTCTTCAACAGTGCTTCGGCTTCGTGGTGTTCGGCTTCGGTGGCGCCGGGTTTGGCCACCAGCAGGCGACCCAGGCGAGCCTGAGCCCGCGGCGAGACACTGGCTGCGGCGCGGTAAGTCGCCTCGGCCTTTTTGATTTGTGCCGGGTCGCGGCTGTCGACCTGCAGATCGGCCAGGCCAACCTGGGCTTCGCTGTAGCCCAGGTCTGCCAGTTGCTGGTAATTCTGCGCCGCCAGCGCGGTGTCGCCGCGCTTGAGGGCTTCATTGGCCAGACGCTGGTCAGGCAGGCCGGCGCAACCGCTAAGGCCCACCGCTAGCGCCAATGCACACAACGCATACCCGGTGTGGGAGCGAGCCTGCTCGCGATGCAGGCAACTCGGTGTATCAGACAGACCGCGCTGATCCCATCGCGAGCAGGCTCGCTCCCACAGGGTGTGCGGTGTTCTGAGGAAATGTGGAGTCATCACAGGCATGTCCTCGACTTAAAGACCGGCGGCCATGGCTTTGTTGATTAGCCAGTTCAGGTTCGGGCCACGGGTGCTGTTCACTTCCACCGGGCGACCGGCGAAGGCGCTGTCCAGTGGCTCGTCAGGTTTGATCTGCACGCGGATGTCGGACGACAGGTCGGCGCTTTTCAGGCTGGTGCTGCTGACGATCTTGCCGGTACGGGTCTGGTCTTCACCGGCGATCTGGAAGCTGACCGAAGTACCTGGGCGCACGTCGCCGAACTGGCGATAGGAGAAGCGTGCCTCAACGTTGGCTTCGGTGTTGCGCGGCACCAGCTGGAAGATCACATCGCCTTTGCTGGCGTATTGACCGTTAGCCACCAGTTGCTGAGCCACGGTGCAATCGCACGGCGACGTCAGGGTGCCGGTCATTTGCTTGCCGAACAGTTCTTCGACCTTGGACGGTTGCAGTTGATCTTCGTCCAGATGGCCCTTGAGTACGTCGAGCATGCTGGTGCTGAAGGTCGCCAGCGGTGCGCCTTTGGCGGCCACGCCGTCAGCCTTGATCAGGCTCTGCACGGTGCCGTCGCGCGGCATGGTGATGTTCATGCCTTGCACGCTGACCAGGCCGGCCTGCGCGTGGCTGACGAAGTACATGCCGTACACCGATTTGAAAATGAAACCGAACGCCACCAGGCCGACTACGAAGATACCGGCGCTGAAGGTCACCGCTTTCAGACGGCCGAGCGGGGTCATGCCGTGGCCGCCGTCCTTGACCTTGCGCGCCTTGGTGAAGTTGTCGCGCTGCAGGGTCGCGAGCATTTCACCGACGCTGACGATGTCGCCGGCCAGGTGCGAGGTGATCAGGTGGCGCAGGGTGGAAATGTCCCGGGGTTCCAGGTTCTGGAACTGGCAACCGGTGCGACCGGTCTGGCGATCGACGGAGCGGATTTGCAATTCCACGTCCATGGCCAGGCCGAGGTTATCGATGACGAATTGCAGGCGGGCCTTGTGCACATCGCCGACCTTCAGCGGCAGCTGACCGGCGTTGAACGCCAGGCCGCCAGCGGAAAGGTCGATGACCCGGGCTTCAACCGGAGTCCGATCAGGACCGAAGAAACGCAGCTTGGCCGGAATTTTCACACGGGCGTGTTGGCGCTGGGCTTCGGATTCGTGCACTACGTTGCTGTTGACGGCGGTATTCATATGGGCGATTTCCTAGTTAATTCAGGCGAGTTCGGTCAGACCATCATCAGCAGCACGGCGACAAAAATGCTGCCGGCGGAGAAGGTCATGGTCCGAGACGACCAGGTGTTGAACCAACGTTGAAAGCTGGCGAGATCACGGGTCAATTTGGTGTCCTGGCGGGTCCAGGATTGTTGGTCGAGGCGGAAGAACACGTAGATCTTCACCAGCGCGCCGACGATCTGGTTGTAATAGAGAATCGCCGGGTAAGCCGGGCCGATCCGGTGACCGGAACAGGACAGCAGCACGGTCAGGATCAGACGGGTGATGCCGATCCACAGCAGGTAAACCAGGATGAACGCGGTGCCGTACTTGAAGGTGGCGATGAGCGCCACGGTCAGGCCCAGCAAGGACGTCCACATCGACACGCGCTGGTCGAACAGCACCACCGAGGTGAACAGACCGAGGCGTTTCATCCCCAGGCCAAGGGCGCGGGAGTTCTGCCGCAGGTTGTTGCCGTACCAGCGGAACATCAGTTTGCGACTGGCCTTGATGAAGCTCTTTTCCGGTGGGTGTTCCACGGTATGGATCGCGGCGTCGGGCACGTAGAACGTGTCGTAGCCCAGGCGCATCAGGCTGAACCAGCTCGACTTGTCGTCACCGGTCAGGAACTTGAAGCGGCCCAGGCGCCAGTGTTGCAGCGAGTCACTTTCCACGTCGGCGATGAAGTCCGGGTCGGTCACCACGGAGGCGCGGAACACCGACATCCGGCCGGTCATGGTCAGCACGCGCTTGGACAGGGCCATGGAGCACATGTTGATGTGGCGCTGGGCGAATCGCAGTTTGTGCCATTCGCTCATGATGTAGCCGCCGCGCACTTCGCAGAACTCGTTGGTGGTCAGGCCGCCGACATTGCCGAACAGCTGGAACCACGGCACGGTCTTGAGCACGACGCCTTCGGCCAGCACGGTGTCGCCATCGATCACTGCAACCACGGCGCGGTCGTCCGGCAGGTGGCGGGAGATGGCGCGGAAACCGTAGGCCAGGCCATCGCGCTTGCCGGTGCCGGGAATGCGCACGAAGTCGAGCTTGACGCTCGCGGGTGGGTTCATGCGCTTCCAGAGGCTCTTGACCAGCAGCTCATCGGACATTTCGACGATGGAACACACCACGGTGGTCGGCAGGCCGCAGTCGATGGCCTCGCGGATCACCGAGCTGTAGACCTGCGCGGTGGTCAGCGCGTCGATACGGAAGCTGGTGACCATCAGAAATACATGGGACGGGTCTGCCGCTTTACCCAGCTTGCGCACTTTGCGCCGCAGGTGCGGGTAGACCACGTATAGAAACAGCATGCCGCGCAGAAAGTGCGTGGCACCCATCGAGTAGCGCCAGATACCGACGATACCGATCAGGAAGATGAAGTCCTTCGACTCGGAGTCGAACGTGGACGGAGGCAACGCCAGGGCGATGCCCATCAGTAAACTTAGGTAAAACAGCCAACCGGCGGCTTGAAGTAGGCCGTGCTTTAGCCTGTGCATAATCTGCATCCGTCTCGATCTCGGGCGAGCCTGTGGGGTGGCCCGATGGGGTTAAGGCAGGCCTGTGAAAACTGGCGACACCCGCTCTGGATGACGCCAGAAATCCCGGTAGGAGCTGCCGCAGGCTGCGATCTTTTGATCTTTGTCTTTGGGTTCACTCAGGACTCAAGTGCCCTAGGAAAGATCGCAGCCTCGTTTCACTCGACAGCTCCTACAGGCGTGTTACCAGCAGATGCCTTCAGTCCGGCCACTCACGCTGGTGGCTTTGGACATGAAGCCGACCAGGTCGATCACTTGCTTGCCGTGTGGAGCTTGCTGCGCCAGGGCGCGGAATTTCTCGTCACGGTTGCCGAGGATGATCACGTCGGAGTTGTTGATCACGTCGTCGAAGTCCGAGTTGAGCAAGGACGAGACGTGAGGGATCTTCGACTCGATGTAATCCTTGTTCGCACCGTGGACACGGGCGTACTCGACATTGCTGTCGTAGATGCTCAGGTCGTAGCCTTTGCCGATCAGCATTTCGGCCAGATCAACCAGTGGGCTTTCGCGCAGGTCGTCGGTGCCGGCCTTGAAGCTCAGACCCAGCAGGGCGACTTTGCGTTTGTCGTGGCTGGAGACGATGTCGAACGCGTTCTGCACCTGGGATTCGTTGCTGCGCATCAGCGAGTTCAGCAGCGGTGCTTCCACGTCCAGGGAACCGGCGCGATAGGTCAGGGCGCGCACGTCTTTTGGCAGGCAAGAGCCGCCGAATGCGAAGCCCGGGCGCATGTAGTACTGGGACAGGTTCAGCGTCTTGTCCTGACAGACCACTTCCATCACTTCACGACCATCGACACCGACGGCCTTGGCGATGTTGCCGATCTCGTTGGCGAAGGTCACTTTGGTGGCGTGCCACACGTTGCAGGTGTACTTGATCATCTCGGCGACAGCGATGTCCTTGCGGATGATCGGAGCGTCGAGTTCTTCGTACAGCGATTGCAGAACGTCGCCCGAAGCCTTGTCGAACTCGCCGATGACGGTCATTGGCGGCTGGTCGTAGTCGGCGATCGCGGTGCTTTCACGCAGGAACTCAGGGTTCACTGCAACGCCGAAGTCGACGCCTGCCTTCTTGCCGGAGCAATCTTCGAGGATCGGGATTACCACGTTTGCCACGGTGCCCGGCAACACGGTGCTGCGAACCACAATGGTGTGGCGGGTGGTTTTATCACGCAGGACAAAACCGATCTCGCGGCACACGGCTTCGATGTAGTTCAGTTCCAGGTCGCCGTTCTTCTTGCTCGGCGTACCGACGCAGATCATCGACAGGTCGGTGTCGCGAATCGCTTCGGCGAAGTTGGTCGTGCCGCGCAATTTGCCCGTCTCGATACCCTGCTGCAGAAGTTCGCCCAGACCCGGTTCAACGATCGGCGATTTACCAGCGTTGATCATATCGATTTTGTCTTTGGCGACATCGACGCCAACGACGTCATGGCCCCGTGCAGACAGGCAACCGGCACAGACTGCGCCGACGTAACCCAAACCAAATATGCTGATGCGCATCGCAATTACCTCTCAGTTAATCAAGACTGTGTTCAACAAGCCATTACATGGCCGGAGTTAATGGTGTTCAGCGGTCATAGTGCACTCGCAAGTGCGCCTTACAGGCGCTACAGTGCTGTGTGCAGGCATACTAAGTTCCGAGTGTCTAAATAAGTGCACTCAAGATGTGCGCAACCAGGCCTTGTTATTATGATGTGCCCTGTTATGCAGCCGACCCTCTGATCAGAGGACGTTCGTGCAAAGGCCTTGCGCGCTCAATGCCAGGCCAGAAGCCCGTAAATCAAGCGGTTGGGTGCTCGGGTGAGCACGTTTATAGGGGCGTGGCCGTGGCCTTGTAGGGGATAGTATTGATACATTATCTCCTGTCCTTCATGTGTTGCCCAAATTAGGGATTAGTAAGCGGAAGTTTGTGTGACAACTTCGCTATGTAAATCTCTTCTCTGCGTAAGTTATCTCGTACAAGCGCCGAGAGAATCGTTACCGGTGGTATGAGCGGCGCATTTAGACATAGTTCCAGTCCGCCCATCGCGAATTCTGAAATTTCTTGAAATATGGAAAAAGATGGCACTGCTCTCATATTGATAGCACTTGCCGTTTCGCCCTTTATATATAGGGTGATTGTTGTCTTGGGTACTTTTTTGCCACTACAGATAAAAATTTTCAGTGCCACTACTGAAAAAAATGATCAATGTCGAGTGAAACTAAAGTTAGAAATTTGAGTGCTTGATTTTTGGCGCCAATAAAACGGCGAAAAGGCGGGAGTTATTCGAGTATCGACGGAGCGGCGCACGACGAAGTAACCAATGTCGTGCGCCGACCTGGTGCAGGTTTCCATTACTCCGGCGCGTGATCGCGCAGGAACACCAGATTGTCCGGTTTAGACTGCTCGCTGCTGTAGCGATAACCCTGAACGTCGAACTGCTTGAGGGCGGCCGGGTCATTGATGCGTTCTTCGATGACGAAGCGACTCATCATGCCGCGGGCTTTTTTCGCGTAGAAACTGATGATCTTGTATTGGCCGTTCTTCAGGTCCTTGAATTCGGTATTGATGATGCGCGCGTTCAAGGCACTGCGTTTGACCGCCGAGAAGTACTCATTGGAGGCCAGGTTCAGCAGCACATCGTCGCCCTGATCGGCTAACGCTTCGTTCAACCATTCGCTGATTCGCGTGCCCCAGAAGGCATACAGGTCCTTGCCCCGGGCATTGGCCAGTTTGGTGCCCATCTCCAGCCGATAGGGCTGCATCAGGTCCAGAGGGCGCAGCAGGCCGTACAGGCCGGAGAGCATGCGCAAGTGTTGCTGGGCGTAGTCGAAGTCAGCATCGCTGAAGGTTTGTGCGTTCAGGCCGGTATAAACGTCGCCCTTGAACGCCAGCAAGGCTTGCTTGGCGTTGGCTGGGGTGAAGGCCGGGGTCCAGCTGCCGAAGCGCGCGGCATTGAGGCCGCCAATTTTGTCGGAGACATGCATCAGCTCGCTGATCTGCGCCGGCGTCAGGTCGCGCAGTTGCAGGATCAGCTCCTGGGAATGGTCGAGGTATTGTGGCTGAGTGAAACGCGGGGTCGCCGGCGGTGTTTCGTAGTCGAGGGTCTTGGCGGGGGAAATCACCATCAGCATGAAGTCGTCTCCTTTAATCGTGGGGGCGATTCTAGGGGGTTGTCTGTGTTGACTCCAGCTATCAAGGTCATAGGTGATGATCGGTGGCTACCGGTAAAACCCTGGGGGATCGTCGTTACTTCGGGGAAGGGTGTTGGATCGGATATAGTGCCGCGCGGGTTTTGTTATGGAGGCATCCCATTGCGTATCGTTTTTCTATTCGCCGCGTGGCTATTGAGTTTTGGTGCCATGGCGGCGCCGGGCGATGTGGCGACACTGGATCGCAGCACCTGGCCTGAGCAGCTCAGCAGCCCGACGCTGTTCGACGTCGCCTCGCGGGCCGAAATCCTCATGTTCGCCCGCGTCCTGCTGGCCAGTGAATCGCTGGACGAAGCGAGCCTGGCTCAACGTCTGGGCCTGCGCACCCTCAATCTGGCGTCGGTCAACCAGCTGCGTCAGCACCTGTGGCAGCGTTTGCTGACCAACTACAACTTCGCCCAGCGCAGTTGCGATCAGGATGCCTCCTTCTGTTTTCTGGTCGAGGACATGGACACCTTGCGTGAGCAAGCGGCCAAGTTTCAGGTCAGCGACGACAGCTATTACATCAAGTGGGCCGAGCCGAGCCGGTTGTTCCATGCGCAGTACCTGGACGAGCAGTTGCGCAAGGCCGCGCTGTTCCCGCAGACCAGCAGCGAAGTCGATCGTTTTGGCGACTATGAACGCAATGGCGATGCCATGAATGACCGCCTGTTCCTGCTGACCTTCGACAGCGCCGCCAATGCCACGCCCGATAACACGGCCTGGGTCACCGAGTACCTGCGCAAATCGAACATGAGCGCTACGTTCTTCGTCCTCGGCAAGGACATTCAGGCCCGTCTGGCCGAGCGTTCGGTGACCAGCCTGCAAGGCACTTATTCGCAGCAATGCGTGGGTGTACAGGGTTGGGAGTTCCGCTCTCACAGCCACTGGCAAGACTGGCAGGACTCGGTTCGGCGCAGCGTCGAGCTGGTCAAGGGCAAGCTGCCGGAGAATTACGTACCGCTGTTTCGTCCACCCGATGGCCAGCGTCGGTCCGATGCTGAAGGCTTCTTCACGTCTCAGGGTTTGCAAGTGGCGTTGTGGGACATCGACGCCCAGGACGGCGCCGGCAAGCTCAAGGGCAACCAGAGTGCACAACGGGTGTTGACCCTGATGCTGCTGTGGCGGCACGGGGTGATCAACTTCAATGTGAAGCAGGATGCGCTGAAAACGGCGATGCCCTGGCTCATTACACAAACGGCGCCAAGCGGGATCGGTTGGGAGCATTGTCAGGACGCGTTTCGCTGAAACGGAGAAAGCCCGTAAACATTGAGCCGGGGGCGTTTTTGAGAGAGATTTCGATGCAGGCGGACTTCCGACTTTAGCGGGGTGGTGGCAGTCCGCCAAGTGCTATTGGTCATTCTGCAAAATAAACTTCAAAAAAGCGTCAAAGTGCTTTTTTCTGTCACAGGTTTTGGAGTATTACGAAGACAGACCGCCGAAACCTGCAACACAGGTGGCGTCTTCCAAGACCCAGCTTGTGTGCAGTTCACTTGAGTCCCCGCAGGTGAATTCGGTGGCCACTTCGAGGCGCAGCACTGTAACGGTATTGCGTCGACTGGCTCCCACATAAGGTGACCGAGTATGGATGACCACGGACGTAGCCCTTCTTCCAACCAGCCAATCCTTTATGTACTCGATACCAACGTATTGATTCACGATCCAAACGCCCTGCTTAATTTCGAAGAACACCACGTCGCCATCCCGATGACCGTGCTTGAAGAGCTGGACAAGCTCAAGAGCGGGCATCACAGCGTGGCCGCCGAATGCCGTCAGGCCATCCGGCTGATCGATAAGACCCTGGGTGATGCTTCACCGGAGGACGTTGAACAGGGCGTGCCGATTCAGCGCGGCAAGAGCGGGCCGAAGGGCTTGCTGTCAATTCTGATGAGCAAGCGTGCCGAGCCGAACATCATTCTGCCCGAGCACCTGAACGACAACATCATCATCAACCAGTTGATCGACCTGCACGCGCGCGATCCGAAACTGCCCGTGGTGCTGGTCACCAAAGACATCAACATGCGCCTCAAGGCGCGGGCCTGCGGGATTGCGGCCGAGGACTACAGCACCGACCAACTGGTCGACGACGTATCCCTGCTGCCCAATGGCTACCACAACATGACCGGCTCCTTCTGGGACCGGGTGAGCAAAGTCGAAACCCGGCAGGATCATGGCCGCACCTGGCATCAGGTACAGCTGATCGACAACCTGCCCGCCGTACACGTCAATGAGTTCATCATCGACGAACAGGGCTTTGTCGGCTGGATCAAGGAAATCCAGGTCGACAAGTTGCTGATTCTCGACCTGCATCAGGAACCTCTGTTGCACCAGGAAGCCTGGGGCCTGAAACCGCGTGACATCTATCAAAGCCTGGCGCTGTACGCCTTGCTCGATCCGGATATTCATCTGGTCAACCTGTCCGGCGCGGCCGGTTCCGGTAAAACCATCCTGGCCCTGGCGGCGGCCATCGAACAGACCATGGTCAGCAAACGCTACCGGCGCATCATCGCCACCCGCAGCGTGCAGGGCCTGGACCAGGAAATCGGCTTCCTGCCCGGCACCGAAGCGGAAAAAATGGAGCCTTGGCTTGGCGCCATCACCGACAACCTCGAAGCCTTGCACATGGATGACGAAAACACCCATGGCAGCGTCGACTACATCCTCAGCAAAGTGCCGTTGCAGTTCAAATCCCTCAACTACATTCGAGGCCGCAGCTTCCAGCAGAGCCTGATCCTGATCGATGAATGCCAGAACCTCACGCCGCACCAGATGAAAACCATCATCACCCGTGCCGGCGCCGGTTCCAAAGTGGTGTGCCTGGGCAACCTGGCGCAGATCGACACCCCTTACCTGTCCGCGACCAGCTCCGGGCTGACGTACCTGACCGAACGCTTCAAAGACTTCCCCAACGGTGTACACATCACCCTGCAAGGGGTGCCACGTTCGATTCTGGCCGAATACGCCGAATCGCATCTGTAACCCTCAGCAAAACCGGGCGGCCCTCACAGGTCGCCCGGTTTTTTATGCCCGCCACACAGTCAAATGTGGAGCGGGCTTGCTCGCGAAGACGGCGGCACCTCCGACATCAATGTGCCTGACCCACCGCTTTCGCGAGCAAGCCCGCTCCCACAGGGGATTGTGGTAAGCCGATAATCAAGCGTGCGGAAAATTGACCCGCAGGTTTACAATCGATGCTCCTGATCAGGAGTAACCCTGTGCTGACTCATCTCGATTCCCAAGGTCGCGCCAATATGGTCGACGTCACCGAAAAAGCCGTGACGTTCCGTGAAGCGACGGCCCAAGCGCTGGTGCGCATGCTGCCCGAAACCCTGCAGATGATCGTCAGCGGCGGCCATCCCAAGGGTGACGTGTTCGCCGTGGCGCGGATCGCCGGCATCCAGGCGGCGAAGAAAACCAGCGATCTGATTCCCCTGTGCCACCCGTTGATGCTCACTGGCGTCAAGGTCGAACTCAGTGCCGAAGGCGACGACACCGTGCGCATCGTGGCGCGCTGCAAGTTGTCCGGGCAGACCGGCGTCGAGATGGAAGCGCTGACTGCCGCCAGCGTGGCGGCGCTGACTATCTATGACATGTGCAAGGCCGTGGATCGTGGCATGACCATCGAGAGCGTGCGGCTGCTGGAAAAACTCGGTGGCAAGAGCGGCCATTTCCAGGCGGATCAGCCATGAACGTTACCGTGAAGTTTTTCGCCCGTTACCGTGAGGCGCTCGGCGTGGATTCGGTGACGGTTGAAGGTGATTTCGCCACGCTCGATGATGTGCGCGTGCTGCTGGCCCAACGTGACGGCGCCGAGGTGCTGAGCGAGCAGAACCTGATGTGCGCCCGCAACGAAGAGCTCTGCCAGCTCGACGAACCGGTGAGCGATGGCGATGAAGTGGCGTTTTTCCCGACCGTGACCGGAGGCTGAGCCATGGCGATTCGCGTGCAGTCCACCGCGTTCGACCCCGGCGCGGAAGTCAACGCCATGCACGCGGCCAATGTGGGCGTCGGTGCGGTGGTGAGTTTTGTCGGCTACGTGCGCGACTTCAATGACGGCCTCGACGTCGCCGGGATGTTTCTGGAGCACTACCCGGGCATGACCGAAAAAGCCCTGGGCAAGATTGCCACGGAGGCCGAGGAGCGCTGGCCGCTGTTGAAGCTGGAAGTGCTGCACCGTATTGGCGCTCTGGAGCCGGGCGAGCCGATCGTCTTTGTCGGTGCCGCCAGCGCCCACCGCAAGGCGGCGTTCGATGCCTGCGCCTTTGTCATGGACTACCTGAAAACCCGCGCACCGTTCTGGAAGAAGGAAAACACCCGCGATGGCCCGCGCTGGGTTGAAGGGCGCGACAGCGATCATGCGGCGGCGGATCGCTGGAACAAGTAAGCAGTCTGTTGTTGCTTTGTTGTTCTTTAGGCCGTCTTCGCGGGCTTGCCCGCGAAGAGGTCTTCCGCTTCAGCCGATAACTCCCTGACTCACCACCCGACCATCGGCCAGGCCCAACCCTGTTCGTTTGATTGACGGGAAATACATAAAAGTCCAGTATGGAATTATAAGTACAAAAAGGCGTTTCCCCGTTTCAGCTCTTTCTTCTGTCTTGCCAAACCAACAACAACCCGCGAGAGAACGAACATGAAGAAATTCCCCCTCATTACCGGTCTGGCCCTGAGCCTGTTGGCGTGCAGTAGCCTGTTCGCCGCCGAGAAGAGCCTGCGCATCGGTATTGAAGCGGCTTATCCGCCGTTCGCGTCCAAAACCGATAAAGGCGAAATTGTCGGTTTCGACTACGACATCGGCAATGCCTTGTGCGCGCAGATGAAGGTCAAGTGTGTGTGGGTCGAAGGCGAATTCGACGGTCTGATTCCTTCCCTGAAAGTGAAGAAAATCGACATGGCGCTGTCGTCCATGACGATCAACGAAGACCGCAAGAAGTCGGTGGACTTCACCCACAAGTACTACTTCACATCATCGCGTTTGGTGATGAAGGAAGGCGCGATCGTGGATGACCAGTACGCCAGCCTCAAGGGCAAGACGATCGGCGTGCAGCGCGCAACCACCACCGACCGTTATGCCACCGAGGTTTTCGAACCGAAGGGCATCAACGTCAAGCGCTACGGCAACAACGAAGAGATCTACATGGATCTGGCGGCCGGTCGCCTCGATGCCATTTTTGCCGACACCATTCCACTGAATGACTTCCTGTTGATGCCGCGAGGCAAAGGCTACGCGTTTGTCGGGCCGGAGCTCAAGGATCCGAAATACGTGGGCGAGGGCGCCGGGATTGCGGTGCGCAAGGGCAACACCGAATTGGTCAGTGAACTGAACGCGGCCATCGACGGCATTCGCGCCAGTGGCGAGTACCAGAAGATTTCAGAGAAGTACTTCAAGTCCGACATCTACGGCGATTGATCGATCGCCATCGCGAGCAGGCTCGCTCCCACATTAGTCTTGCGCATGCAGGTCCATTGTGGGAGCGGGCCTGCTCGCGAGGGGGCCCTGGCAGACAACACGCATCCCAGCGCTCAGCCCTTCAATTCCTTCAAATGCTTGTACACCGTCGCCCGGCCCATGTTCAGCACATTGGCCACATAGTTGGAGGCGCTTTTGCCTTTGAAGGCGCCTTCGGCGTGCAGGGCCAGCACCAGTTCACGTTTGTGGTCGCGGGTCAGCACATTCAGGCTCAACTGACGCTCGCGCAGCCAGGCGTGCAGGAAGGTGTTGATACGCTCTTGCCAGTCATCGCGAAACAGTGAGTCCGGTTGCGGAATCAGCTTGGTCGGCGACAGGAACAAATCCAGCGCCGCTTTCGCGTTTTCGAACAACGAGATATTCAGGTTGATGCACAGCACCGCCAGCGGATGACCTTCGCTGTCGCGCAGCACGCTGCTGAGGCTGCGAATCTTCTGGCCGTCCCAGTTGAGCTTTTCGTACGGCCCGATGTTTCGTTCAGTGACATCTTCGCTGAGCATGTCTTCCAGCGACGAGTCGTCGCCGATTTCCCGTTTGGACAGGTTGTTGGCAATGTAATCGACCTTTTGCGTGCGCAGGTCATGCAGCACCACCTCGGCGTGAGGGAAGAACAGCGTGGCGATTGCATCGGCAATCGCGCGGAAGTTGTCCATGGAGACGTTGTCCAGGGCCGAGTCTTTTTCAGGTGCATTCATACAGTGGAGCTCCAGGCAGCGTCAGCGCCCCGTAAAAAAGGGGCGCTGGAAGTTTGCCGCAATCGTGTGGGCACGTCACCTGAGGGGCAGGATCAGGATCAACCCAGGCGGGCGGGGGAGAGCATCTCGGCGTCCAGACCGAAACGGGTCAACTGCTCGGGCAAGGCTTCACCGCGTACCAGTGCAGCACTGGCCTGGCCCATGGCTGGAGACGTCTGGATGCCATAGCCGCCTTGCGCCGCGACCCAGAACAGTCCCGGCACCTGCTGATCGAAGCCGGACAGCAAATCCCCGTCGTGCACGAAACTGCGCAGGCCGGCCCAGGTACGGGTCGGGCGGCGGATAGTCAGGGTGGTGGCTTCTTCGATCTGGTAGATGCCCATGGCGATGTCCAGCTCTTCCGGCTGCACGTCATGAGGTTCTACCGGGTCGGCGTTGGCCGGTGAGCCGAGGAACATGCCGGCGTCGGGCTTCATATAGAAGGATTCGTCAAGGCTGACCAGCATTGGCCAGTCATGAATATCCAGGCCCTCGGGGCCGGCGAAGATAAAGGCTGCCCGGCGTTTGGGTTGCAGGCCCAGAGGTCGGGCGCCGGCCAGTTCGCCAACTTTGTCGGCCCAGGCGCCGGCGGCGTTGATGATGATCGGGGCGCTGAAGGTCTGACCCTTGGTTTGAACCTGCCACAGCCCTTCGGCATCCCGGGTCAGGCTCAGCACTTCGCTGTCGGCATGAACCTCGCCTTTATTGCGCCGGATACCGCGCAGATAGCCCTGATGCAGGGCATCGGTATCGATGTCACTGGCGGTCGGATCGTAGATCGCGCCGTGGACTTTTTCCCGACGCAGGATCGGCAGGCGCGCACAGGCTTCGTCGGCGCTGAGCAATTGCATTTCCGGCACCGTGGCTTTGGCGCTCAGGTATTGATTGTTCAGCTCGGCCGGATCGCCCGTGAAGTCGACGGTCATCTCGCCGCGCGGGGTCAGCAGCGGGTGCTCGCAGAAACCGGCTGGCGGGGCATCGAAGAAATCCCGGCTGGCCTGGGTCAATGCCCGAACCTGTGGGGTGCCGTAGGCGGCGGTGTACAGCGCAGCCGAGCGTCCGGTGGAGTGATAAGCCGGATGGGATTCGCGTTCGAGCACAATCACCCGCCCGTGCTGCGACAGCCAGAAACCGGTGGAAGCGCCGGCAATCCCGCCGCCGATGATGATGAAGTCTGCCTGGCTCATGAACGTCTCCTGAAGGGGCGCGATGCCATTGATATAGAGGGACCCTGTGGGAGCCGGGCTTGCCCGCGATGGCATCACCGCGGTTTAGCAGACAGATCGCGGCGTCTGCATCGCGGGCAAGCCCGCTCCCACAGGATCGAGGTGCTAGCGCTGTAATCGGTAAAGGGCATTGGCCAGTGCAATGTCTTCCAGACCCAGGCCGATGGAGCGGAAGAACACCGAGCGATCATATTCGGGGCGCTGTACTTTTTCGCTGAGCAAGTCGGGCAGGTCGCCGATAATCAAGCGCTTGTCCCAGCCATGCTGCTCGCCGGCGATCAACATCTCGCCAGCCGAGCCCGGGGTGGTCTGACGATAGTCGCAGAACACCTGCATATCATTGAGGCTCTGCGGCGGCACTTCATGGGCGCGCGGGGCGTTGGTGCTGATGGAGGTGATCAGCGCCGGTTTGCTCAAGATGGACGGGTCGATCACCGGGCCTGCCGACGAGGTGCAGAGCATGATCACGTCGGCGTCTTGAATCGCGGCTTCGCGACTGTCGGCGATGGTCAAGCGTGGATCGAGGTTTTTGAGCTGTGCCAGGGTTTCGGCGTTTTTGCCGCTCAGGCTCGGTGAATAGAGGCTGATGCTTTGCCAGTCCCGCAGGTCCTTGACGTAGTGCAGGTGCGCCTGGGCCACTTTGCCGCTGCCGATGATCGCCAGGCGCCGGGCCTTCAGCGGCGCGAGGGCATCGACCGCCACCGCCGTTGTCGCTGCGGTGCGTGCCGTGGTCAGTTCACCGGCATCGCAGAGCAGCAGCGGCTGGCCGGTCTGCATCGACATCAACAGCGTCCAGGCGGTCACCAATGGGCCTTGTTCACGCACGATGTAAGGCGACGTCTTGACGCCATACACCCCGTCTTCGGCCAGCACCCCTAGGTAGTTGATGAAGTCCCCGGCACCTTTCGGGAATTCCACTAGCTGCTGCGCCGGTTGCACGGCTTGCCCGGCGGCCAGGTCACGGAACAGCTTGCGCAGGATCCGCGGCACGTCGACTTGCGCCAGCAGTTCGCGGGCCTGAGGTTGGGTGATCACGTAAGGCGTGCTGGACATGGTCGGCTCCGGGCGCTGAATGTAAACTAATTTGTCCATTATGGACTTTTAGTTGTCTCGGGCAAGCTCCTGTTGAAAAAACCGGACGAAAAAAAAGCGCAGTCCGTTTCCGGCTGCGCCTTTTGTCCTGCGGCCCGGGTTACGGGCGCTTGCGCTCAACCGCCCGCAACAGATGCGTCGGTGGCGTTTCACAACTGATCTTGCGACCCAGCAACGCCTCGATGGACGGTAGCTGGTAGGAGTCGTCTTCACCGGCAAAGCTGATGGACACACCATCGGCGCCGGCACGGCCGGTACGGCCGATGCGGTGCACGTAGTCGTCCGGGACTTCCGGCAGGGTGAAGTTGATCACATGGCTGATGCCGTCGATGTGAATGCCGCGACCGGCCACATCGGTGGCCACCAGCACGCGGATCTTGCCTTCGCGGAAACCTTCCAGGGTCTTGATGCGCTTGTGCTGCGGCACATCGCCAGACAGTTGCGCCGCATTGACGCCATCGCGCACCAGGCGTTCTTCGATGCGCCGCACTTCGTCCTTGCGGTTGGCAAAGACCATCACCCGTTCCCAGCCGTTATCGTTGACCAGGTTATAGAGCAGTTTGTATTTGTCGGCGCCGGCCACCGCGTAGATGTGTTGCTCGACGTTTTCGCTGGCCACGTTCTGCGCTTCGATCTCGACGATCGACGGGTCGGTGGTCCATTGCTTGGCCAGGTTCATCACGTCGTCGGTGAAGGTCGCGGAGAACAGCAGCGTCTGACGCTCGTTCTTCGGTGGGGTCTGGCGAATGATCTGGCGCACTTGCGGGATGAAACCCATGTCGAGCATCCGGTCGGCTTCGTCCAGCACCATGACTTCGACCATGTCCAGATGCACGTCGCCGCGCTGGTTGAAGTCGAGCAAGCGGCCCGGAGTGGCCACGAGGATGTCGCAGTGACGGGCTTCGAGGTGCTTGAGTTGCTTGTCGAAGTCCATGCCGCCGACAAACGTCATGACGTTGAGGCCGGTGTATTTGGTCAGGTCGGCTGCGTCCTTGGCGATCTGCACCACCAGCTCCCGGGTCGGGGCGATGATCAGTGCCCGCGGTTCACCCATGTAGCGCTCTTTGGGCGGCGGGGTTTGCAGCAGCTGGGTGATGATCGAAATCAGGAAGGCGGCGGTTTTGCCAGTGCCGGTCTGGGCGCGACCGATGGCGTCTTTGCCCGCGAGGGTGAAGCCAAGCACCTGTGCCTGGATCGGCGTGCAATACGGAAAGCCCAGGTCCTGAATGGCGTGCATCAGTTCGGGGGCGAGCTTGAAATCGTGGAAGCGGGTTTTGCCTTCCTGGGGCTCGACGACGAAGTCTTCGAGTTTCCACGGGATAACCGGTGCCTTTGGCTTCGGTTCGCGACGCGGTTTTGCCGGTTTCGGGGCTTCGCTGCGCGGCTGTTCAGAGGAAATGGCCGGGGCAGAGGGGGCGGTTGGTGTGGTCACCGGCTCGTGCTTCGGTGCCGCTACGGTTGCGGTCCTGCCAGGCTGATTACCGTCGGTGCGGTGGCTGGGCGTATGAGAAGGAGCGCTGGAGCCTGGCGCGAGCTGCTCAGCCTCGCTTTTACCGAACATTTTCTTGAGTGCTTTGAGCACGGTCATCTCATCAATTGGTTAAGGAATGTACGCCGGCCAGTGTAATGCAAGAATCGGGCGCGGCGTAGTGGGATGATCAAAGGGTGTGCTTTTCACATAAAGCGTTAACGCAAGCGTTCGGCGAGCCAGACATCGATGTCACGAATTTCTTCGGGTAACACTTCGTGGCCCATTGGGTATTCCTGCCATGTCACGGTGACACCACGTTGCTTTAAATACTCGTAGGCGGTCCGTCCCATCGAGTTCAAAACCACTTCATCGTACTGGCCGTGCAATGACAGCACCGGAATGCGCTGCTGACTGGCGCAAAGCTCGAGTTCATCGCTGAAGGTCGGTGCATAAGTCGAGAGGGCAAGTACGCCACCCAATGGTCCCTGCCATTTCAAAAAGGCCGTATGCAACACCACGGCGCCGCCTTGGGAAAAGCCGGCGAGAAAGATCCGCGAGGCGTCTATTCCGCTGCTCTTCTGCTCTTCGATCAAGTCAATGACCCGTTGCGCGGACGTCTCCAACTGCTCGCGGCTGATCGCGCGTGCCGGGCTCATGGCCAATATGTCGTACCAGCTTGGCATCTCATAGCCACCGTTGATGGTGACCGCACGAGTCGGTGCCTGGGGCAGGACGAAGCGGGTGGTGAGCAGATTTTCCTGTAGCGCTTCAGCTACCGGCAAAAAATCGTAGCGGTCGGCGCCCAGCCCGTGCAGCCAGATTACGCAGGCGTCTGCGGGGTTCACGGGTTGAAGAATCAAGGGCTCGGTCATGGGTGCTCCATATGTGTGCGTGCGCTCTCATTTAAGTGCGAGATCTGAGTGCGTGACGGGTTGATCAGTTAAGAATATGTCGCAAGATTGAAAGTTTTGCTGTTGACCTGTCGCTGAATTGATTTAGCGACAGGTCTGGTACGGGCTTTGCTATGAGAAGACCTGTGCACCAATCTCATGCTTGGCGGTAACACTATCAGTGTACTGCCGGTCGTGGGATAGCAAAGAATCCGGTGATGGATGTTCGCCAGTGGCCGCTACGGGCTTCGCGAACGTGAAAGGGCCACAGCCCGTTCGGCCGATTGGTGAGAAGTGAGTTGTCCATGATGTGGATTTTCTCCTACTAGACTCATAGCGACGGTCCTTACGTCGGTTGACCCTAAAAAAAGCCAACACGGGTCAACAACGCCTCAAAAGGGTGCGACAGGGCTCAAGCTCCGACACAACAAGAGCAAAACTGGAGGTTTGAATGAAGATGTTGAAATCCACCCTGGCCATCGTGACTGCAGCCGCAGTGCTCGGTGTCAGTGGGTTCGCTCAGGCGGGTGCAACCCTGGATGCAGTGCAGAAGAAAGGTTTCGTTCAGTGTGGCGTGAGCGACGGTCTGCCGGGTTTCTCGGTTCCGGACTCTACCGGCAAAATCGTTGGTATCGATGCTGACTTCTGCCGCGCTGTGGCTGCTGCAGTATTCGGTGACGCGACCAAGGTCAAATTCAGCCAGTTGAATGCCAAGGAGCGTTTCACCGCTCTGCAATCCGGCGAAATCGATATGCTGTCGCGCAACTCCACCATGACCAGTTCCCGTGACGCGGGCATGGGCCTCAAGTTTCCTGGCTTCATCACCTATTACGATGGCGTAGGCTTCCTGGCCAACAGCAAGCTGGGCGTGAAAAGTGCCAAGGAACTGGATGGCGCGACCATCTGTATTCAAGCCGGTACCACCACCGAGCTGAACGTGTCCGACTACTTCCGCGCCAATGGCCTGAAGTACACCCCGATCACCTTCGACACCTCCGATGAAAGCGCCAAGTCGCTGGAATCCGGTCGTTGCGACGTGCTGACTTCCGACAAGTCCCAGCTGTATGCACAGCGCAGCAAACTGGCCTCGCCTAAAGATTATGTCGTTCTGCCGGAAACCATTTCCAAAGAGCCTCTGGGCCCGGTCGTGCGTAACGGCGACGACGAGTGGCTGGCCATCGTGCGCTGGACTGGCTACGCCATGCTCAACGCTGAAGAAGCCGGTATCACTTCGAAAAACGTCGAGGCTGAAGCCAAATCGACCAAGAACCCGGACGTCGCCCGTCTGCTGGGCGCTGATGGTGAATACGGCAAGGATCTGAAACTGCCGAAAGACTGGGTGGTTAAAATCGTCAAGCAAGTCGGTAACTACGGAGAAGTCTTCGATAGAAACCTCGGCAAGAGTACTGCGCTGGAAATCGACCGTGGCTTGAACGCCCTGTGGACCAACGGCGGCATTCAATACGCACCACCAGTGCGCTGATGGTTCTATCACCCGGTGGGCCAACCACCGGGTGATGTTCTGTTCCATTATTTCCGGGGCACTTCATGCAAAATTCAATCGGCGCACCAAAGCAGAGGCTCAGTCTCAGCGATCCGCGAGTGCGTGCGTGGCTGTTTCAGATCATCACGGTTATCGCCGTGGTCTCGATGGGCTGGTATCTGTTCGATAACACCCAGACCAACCTTCAGCACCGGGGCATTACCTCCGGCTTCAGCTTTCTGGAGCGCAGTGCCGGGTTCGGCATCGCTCAACACCTGATCGACTACACCGAATCGGACAGCTATGCCCGGGTGTTTGTCATCGGCTTGCTCAACACGTTGTTGGTGACCTTCATCGGCGTGATCCTGGCGACGATTCTCGGGTTCATCGTCGGTGTGTCACGGCTGTCGAAGAACTGGATCATCAGCAAGCTGGCGACGGTTTACGTGGAAGTCTTCCGTAACATTCCGCCACTGCTGCAAATCCTGTTCTGGTACTTCGCGGTGTTCCTGACCATGCCGGGACCGCGCAACAGCCATAACTTCGGCGATACCTTCTTCGTCAGCAGCCGTGGCCTTAACATGCCGGCGGCATTGATGGCGGACGGTTTCTGGCCGTTTGTGGTCAGCATCGTCGTGGCCATCGTCGCGATCGTGCTGATGAGCCGCTGGGCCACCAAACGTTTCGAAGCGACCGGCGTACCGTTTCACAAGTTCTGGGCAGGGCTGGCGCTGTTTCTGGTGATCCCTGCGCTGTGCGCATTGATCTTTGGTGCGCCAGTGCACTGGGAAATGCCGAAGCTGCAAGGCTTCAACTTCGTGGGTGGCTGGGTGCTGATCCCGGAACTGCTGGCATTGACTCTGGCCCTGACGGTGTACACCGCGGCGTTCATCGCCGAGATCGTGCGTTCGGGCATCAAGTCGGTCAGTCATGGCCAGACCGAAGCGGCGCACTCGTTGGGTTTGCGCAATGGTCCGACCCTGCGCAAGGTGATCATCCCGCAAGCTCTGCGGGTGATCATTCCGCCGTTGACCAGCCAATACCTGAACCTGGCGAAGAACTCCTCGCTGGCGGCCGGTATCGGTTATCCGGAGATGGTGTCGTTGTTTGCCGGTACGGTGCTGAACCAGACCGGGCAGGCGATCGAAGTCATTGCCATCACCATGAGCGTGTACCTGGCGATCAGTATCAGCATTTCCCTGCTGATGAACTGGTACAACAAGCGCATTGCGCTGATCGAGCGGTAAGGAAGAGCGCATGACCACTCATACTTTCAAACCCGACATGCCACCACCGAGCAGCAGCATCGGTATCGTGGCGTGGATGCGGGCGCACATGTTCTCCAGCTGGATCAACACCCTGCTGACGCTGTTCGCGTTCTATCTGATTTACCTGATCGTTCCCCCTATCTTGAGCTGGGCGATTCTCGACGCCAACTGGGTCGGTACCACCCGCGCCGATTGCACCAAGGAGGGCGCCTGCTGGGTGTTCATCCAGCAGCGCTTCGGTCAGTTCATGTATGGCTACTACCCGACGGACTTGCGCTGGCGCGTGGACCTGACCGTGTGGCTGGCGGTGCTTGGCGTAGCACCGTTGTTCATCGCACGGGTTCCACGCAAGGCAGTTTACGGCCTGAGCTTTCTGGTGCTCTATCCGATCATTGCCTACTTTCTGCTGCACGGTGGCTTATTCGGTCTGAGCACCGTGGCGAGCAGCCAGTGGGGCGGCCTGATGCTGACCCTGGTAATTGCTACCGTCGGTATCGTCGGCGCACTGCCGCTGGGTATCGTTCTGGCCTTGGGCCGTCGTTCGAACATGCCGGCGATTCGTGTGGTCTGCGTGACCTTCATCGAATTCTGGCGCGGCGTGCCGTTGATCACGGTGCTGTTCATGTCTTCGGTGATGTTGCCGTTGTTCCTGCCTGAAGGCATGAACTTCGACAAACTGCTGCGGGCGCTGATCGGCGTGATCCTGTTCCAGTCGGCCTACATCGCTGAAGTGGTGCGTGGCGGTCTGCAAGCGATCCCCAAAGGTCAGTACGAAGCGGCGGCGGCGATGGGCCTCGGTTACTGGCGCAGCATGGGCCTGGTGATTCTGCCGCAAGCCCTGAAGCTGGTGATCCCTGGCATCGTCAACACCTTCATTGCGCTGTTCAAGGACACGAGCCTGGTGATCATCATCGGCCTGTTCGACCTGCTCAACAGCGTCAAGCAAGCCGCCGCCGACCCGAAATGGCTGGGCATGGCCACTGAAGGCTATGTGTTCGCGGCCCTGGTGTTCTGGATTTTCTGTTTTGGTATGTCCCGCTATTCCATGCATTTGGAACGCAAGCTGGACACTGGCCACAAGCGCTAAAGCAGTACCTAATTTAGGAAGTTCTCTGATGAGCGAAGCAATCAAAAAGACAGTGAGCCCCGAAGGCATTATTCAGATGCAGGGCGTGAACAAGTGGTACGGCCAGTTCCACGTGTTGAAAGACATCAACCTGAACGTCAAGCAAGGCGAGCGTATCGTTTTGTGCGGCCCGTCGGGTTCCGGCAAATCTACCACCATCCGTTGCCTCAACCGTCTGGAAGAGCACCAGCAGGGCCGCATCGTGGTCGATGGCGTGGAGCTGACCAACGACCTCAAGCAGATCGAAGCGATCCGCCGTGAAGTCGGCATGGTGTTCCAGCACTTCAACCTGTTCCCGCACCTGACCATCCTGCAGAACTGCACCCTGGCGCCGATGTGGGTACGCAAGATGCCCAAGCGCAAGGCCGAAGAAATCGCCATGCATTACCTGGAACGCGTACGCATTCCGGAGCAGGCGAACAAATACCCGGGGCAACTGTCGGGTGGTCAGCAACAGCGTGTGGCCATTGCTCGTGCCCTGTGCATGAAACCGAAAATCATGCTGTTCGACGAACCGACTTCGGCGCTCGACCCGGAGATGGTGAAAGAGGTTCTGGACACCATGATCG
This sequence comes from Pseudomonas sp. P9_31, assembly GCF_034008235.1. Lineage (NCBI taxonomy): Bacteria > Pseudomonadati > Pseudomonadota > Gammaproteobacteria > Pseudomonadales > Pseudomonadaceae > Pseudomonas > Pseudomonas sp. P9_31. The sequence goes on along the minus strand of NZ_CP125375.1, from coordinate 5,173,310 downwards.
GCCTGGCCGAAGACGGCATGACCATGCTCTGCGTGACCCACGAAATGGGCTTCGCCCGTACCGTGGCCAACCGCGTGATCTTCATGGACAAGGGTGAGATCGTCGAACAGGCCGCGCCGAACGACTTCTTCGACAACCCGCAGAACGAGCGTACGAAGCTGTTCTTGAGCCAGATTCTGCATTGATTGGCGCCAGGCAGTGAAATAAACCCGGACTATGTTCCGGGTTTATTTTTGTCTGGGTTATTGCGTCAGGACGGTTTCTTGTTCTGGATAACGTGTCGCCAACAGCTGCTTTAAATCGGCGCCCTCGCTGAGCGCGTGCACCTCGGCCATCAGGTGTGGGTGACGGTCAAGCAAGCGCATCAGCGTAAACAGCGGCTGAGGCGGGGCTAACTCGCCGCGCTCATAGCGGGAAAAAGCATTGTGCCCACCACCGGAGAGTAGCTTCACCGCTTCTTTCTGTGTGAGGTGCAATTTGCGGCGGATACGTTTTATCTCGGACCCCATGATTTGAAAGCAGTCTTCCAGCAGCTTGTCGCCTGTATCGACATATCGCTGGGCGCTGTCTGTGGTGTCATCGAAGATGATTTCACCGCACACCTTGCACTCCCACCCAGCAAGATCAGGCACCAGTCGCGACATTTGTTTGTAATTGACGGTGAGACTGCGATCGACGAAGTGATGCATGCCGTCGTGGGCGCCACAGCTCATGCATTGCCGTATGTTCATTGGTTTTTCTCCTTAAAGGAGATCACTGGGGCGCCACCGCCAGGGCAATAGGTCACTTTAATGTAAATCTCCTGATCATTAAGTTGCGTGTGGTAGACGTCCTGCCAGGTTCGGTGATCCAAATAAGTGGTCATGGATTTGTAGAGCATCCTTCTCTCCAATGCATAAATGACCTTTTGCATGCTCTGGTAAGTGAGTCCCATGCTCCGGCCTGTCTCCAACGCTTTGTTAGTAAAAGCGTGGACCCCCATCCTGGCAACCTCCGCCTTGACCACCGCCAAGTCGTAGTGAGGTGTGTTCTTTTCCATAAAACACTTCAACTCTGAGATGAAAATTACCCTTAAAGGGTAATTTCAACAATCGAAAATCCCGCTTCGTTTCCTGCCTTCTAACCCTAGGCGGTTGTCCTTTCGGACGAAGCTGACTAACATGTCAGAAAATTCATCCTATGATTGGATGAAAGGGCGAATTCCATGTCAGACATTTCTCCATTAATTAAACGATCCTTGGTCGATCAGGCCCTGGACCAGCTACGCCTGCGCATCAATCAAGGTGTCTGGACGGTCGGCCAGCGTTTGCCCACCGAGCCGGAACTGGCGACTGAGCTGGGCATCAGCCGCAACACCGTGCGTGAAGCCATGCGTGTGTTGGCGTTTTCCGGGTTGATCGAGATTCGTCAGGGCGACGGCAGTTATCTGCGAGCGGTGGTCGATCCGCTGGACACCCTGAAGGCGCTGTCCCGTTGCTCTCAGGAACAGGCTCGGGAAACCCGGCACATTCTGGAAGTCGAAGCCATCGGCCTCGCGGCGTTACGTCGCACCGATGAAGACCTGGTGGCATTGCGCGAAGCGCTAGGCGTCAGCGGCAGTCACTACCATGGCGATCTGGACACCTACATTGCTTGCGATCTGGTGTTCCACCGCCGTCTGGTGGACGCGGCGCATAACCCGACCCTCAGCGAGCTGTATCGCTACTTCTCCAGCATCGTGGGCGCGCAGTTGCGTCAGACCCTGAACGTCACTCCCCGCCGCCAAGCGGTGTTCGACCTGCATATCGAACTGCTCAATGCTGTGGAACAACGCGACCCGGAGCGGGCCAAAGCCCTGACGAGGCAGTTGATCAATGAACCTTGAAACCGAGAACCCGATGTCCAGTCAGCAGGCCAGCCACAACCGCATCACTGAGCTCAAGCGTACGGCGGAGCTCGAAGAGCTGTTGATCGACGCCGAGGCCGATGACGAAGAGGTTCAGCAAAGTCACCGGTTCCTGCGGCGGTCGTGGCTGTTGCTGCTGGGCCTGATTCTGGTGGCGCTGAACCTGCGACCGGCGCTGTCGAGCATGGCGCCGATGCTCAGCGAGGTCTCGAAGACGCTGGAGTTATCGGCGGCCCAGGCCGGTTTGCTGACAACCTTGCCAGTGCTTTGCCTCGGTCTGTTCGCGCCGTTGGCGCCGGTGCTGGCGCGCCGTTTTGGTGCCGAACGGGTGGTGTTGGGGATTCTTCTGATGCTGGCCGGCGGGATCATTTTGCGCAGTTCGTTCGGCGAGGTCGGCCTGTTCGCCGGTAGCGTGCTGGCCGGCGCCAGCATCGGGGTGATCGGCGTATTGTTGCCCGGTATCGTCAAACGCGACTTCCCGAAACAGGCCGGGACCATGACCGGCGTCTACACCATGGCGCTGTGCCTGGGCGCGGCCATGGCGGCTGGCGCAACCGTGCCGTTGAGCGAACATTTCGACAAAAGCTGGGCCCTGGGTCTTGGCTTCTGGGTGGTTCCAGCGCTGGTCGCGGCGATTTTCTGGCTGCCGCAAGTCGGTCAGAAACACGGCGCGCATCACGTTGCCTATCGAGTCCGAGGCCTGTTGCGTGATCCGCTGGCCTGGCAAGTGACCTTGTACATGGGCCTGCAATCGTCTTTGGCCTACATCGTGTTCGGTTGGCTACCGTCGATCCTGATCGGGCGGGGGCTGACACCGACGCAGGCCGGTCTGGTGCTCTCGGGCTCGGTGATTGTCCAGTTGATCAGCTCGCTGGCAGCGCCATGGCTGGCGACCCGTGGCAAGGATCAGCGACTGGCGATCGTGATCGTGATGGCAATGACGCTCGGCGGATTGTTCGGTTGCCTCTATGCACCGATCGATGGCCTGTGGGGTTGGGCGATCCTGCTGGGGTTGGGGCAGGGCGCTACGTTCAGCCTGGCCTTGACCCTGATCGTGCTGCGCTCGCGCGATGCTCATGTCGCGGCCAACCTGTCGAGCATGGCCCAGGGCTTCGGATACACCCTGGCGTCCATGGGCCCGTTCGCGGTCGGTGTGGTGCATGACTGGACCGGCGGCTGGAGCGCCTTGGGCTGGATTTTCGGCGTGATCGGCCTCGGCGCGATCATCGCCGGACTCGGTGCCGGGCGTTCGCTATACGTTCAGGTTCAAAGCGAGAAAGTCTGACACTGGCGCACTGTCGGTATTCGGGCCACGAATGCCGATAGTGTTCCGCGCATTTGTTGACTATCGTGCAGGCAATCTTTCGTAGCCATTTTGCGCATCTATTTGCACATCCAGAGGGAGCCTGTCCATGAGTGATGCCCACAACGCCTTGATCACCCGCTTCTACCAAGCTTTCCAGCGACTGGATGCCGAAGCCATGAGCGCCTGCTACACCGACGACGTGGTGTTCAGTGATCCGGCGTTCGGCGAACTGCGCGGGCGCGATGCCGGCGACATGTGGCGCATGCTCACCACCCGGGCCAAGGATTTCTCCCTGACCTTCGATAACGTGCGCAGCGATGAGCGCACCGGCGGTGCCCATTGGGTGGCGACGTACCTGTTCAGCCAGACCGGCAATATAGTGGTCAACGACATTCAGGCGCGTTTCGTGTTTCGCGACGGCAAAATCTGTGAGCACCACGACAGTTTTGATCTGTGGCGCTGGTCCCGTCAGGCGCTGGGTTTCAAAGGGCTGTTGTTGGGCTGGACCCCGGCGGTGAGAAACGCCGTTCGGGCCCAGGCCTTGAAGGGGTTGAAGGCATTCCAGGCCAGTCGCTGATAAGATCGCGGCTTGTTTCCTTTCAAGCCTTGATCGTCACGTGAGCACCTCGAGCGAATCTTCCGTCATTGCCGCCGAACCATCGGTGCCCGTCAGCAAACCCTGGTTCGTCTACCTCGTTCGCGCGGCCAACGGTTCGCTCTATTGCGGGATCAGCGACGATCCCGTCCGCCGTTTCGCCACCCACCAAAGTGGCAAAGGCGCGCGCTTCTTCCTGTCCAGTCCGGCCGTGGCATTGGTCTACACCGAAGCCTGCCGCGATAAAAGCGAAGCACTGCGCCAGGAACGCTTGATCAAAAAACTCAAGAAAAGCGCCAAGGAATGTCTGGTGGCGAGCGCGGCTGCGGGCTTATCAATCTGACTGATAAGCGCCCATCAGGCAGATGGGTAGGCTGCTTGCCGATTGCGCGCTAAGCTGCGGGTTCCTTATCCGAGCGGCGGAGCCGAGCATGTCCGAGTTGATTCTGCATCATTACCCGACGTCCCCTTTCGCTGAAAAAGCCCGCTTGCTGCTGGGCTTCAAGGGGCTGTCCTGGCGTTCTGTGATGATCTCGCCGGTGATGCCCAAACCCGATCTGACGGCCCTGACCGGCGGCTACCGCAAGACGCCGGTCTTGCAGATCGGTGCTGATGTCTATTGCGACACCGCGTTGATCGCTCGTCGTCTGGAGCAGGAAAAGGCTTCACCGGCGTTTTTCCCGGAAGGCCAGGAAATGGTCACGGCGACCTTCGCCGCGTGGGCCGATTCGGTGGTGTTCCAGCATGCGGTCAGCCTGGTATTCCAGCCAGAGTCGGTGGCGGTGCGCTTCGGCAAATTATCGCCGGAAGCGATCAAGGCATTCCTGGCCGATCGCGCCGGCTTGTTCAGCGGTGGCAGCGCCATACGGCCGTCTGCCGAACAGGCTCGGCATCAATGGCCAACGATCATGGCGCGTCTGGAGCAACAGCTTCAGCGCGAACAAGGGGACTTCCTGTTCGGTGAGCCATCGATTGCCGACTTCGCCTTGGCTCACTCGCTGTGGTTCCTCAAGGCGACGCACGTGACGTCACCGTTGGTGGAGGCTTATCCGGCCGTTTCGGCATGGTTTGGCCGTGTGATGGGCTTTGGTCATGGCGCGTTCAGCGAGATGACGGCCGAGCAAGCGCTAGAGATTGCCCGCAATGCCACGCCGGCCGCGTTACCAGATGAGCAGTTTGATGAGCCGAACGGATTCGAGGTCGGCCAGCAGGTGGTGATTGCAGCGACCGATTACGGGGTTGATCCGGTGGCGGGTGAATTGCTGTTTGCGGGCAGCGAAGAATTGATTCTGCGTCGTGAAGACGAACGGGCCGGCGTCGTGCATGTGCACTTTCCGCGGTTCGGGTTTCGCATCGACGCGCAGTAACCTGACATCGTGGATGATTGGGTTTGTTTCGACCTGTGGCGAGGGAGCTTGCTCCCGCTGGGCTGCGTAGCAGGCCCAACTATCTTGTGAGCGCTGCGCACTCAAGCGGGAGCAAGCTCCCTCGCCACAAGGATTGTGTGAAGCTGATGGTTATTTCAACGCAGCGAGAACCTGGTCCGGGTCATACCCGCGGATCAACGTTCCATTCACATCGATCAACGGAATCCCGCGTCCCCCCAGCGCCTCATAAGCTTTGCGCGCCACGGCATCCTTCTCGATATCGAATTCCTTGTACGGAATGCCCTTCTGGTCGAGAAAGCGCCGGGTCAGCTTGCAGTAGCCGCACCAATCGGTGGCATAGAGCACGACGTTGGCCTTGGCCTGGGTCTGCTCGGACACCACTTGGGAGGGGTGAAGCACCCGCTCGATCTTTCCCCAGTTCTGGTAAACAACGACCACCAGCAGGATCAGCAGGCATTTCTTCAACACGCCGCCGAGCATCAGTTGCGTCGCTTGAGCTGGTCGGTCAATTGGGTCGGCAGGCCCTTGATGATCAGCGTGCCGGCTTCTTCGTCATATTCGATCTTCGAGCCGAGCAGGTGCGCTTCGAAGCTGATGGACAAGCCCTCGGCGCGGCCGGTGAAGCGGCGGAACTGGTTCAGGGTGCGCTTATCCGCCGGAATCTCGGGAGACAGGCCGTAATCCTTGTTGCGGATGTGATCGTAGAACGCCTTCGGGCGTTCTTCGTCGATCAGCTCCGAGAGTTCTTCCAGGCCCATCGGTTCGCCGAGTTTGGCCTGACTGCTGGCGTAATCCACCAGGGTCTTGGTCTTTTCGCGGGCAGACTCTTCCGGCAGGTCTTCGCTTTCGACGAAGTCACTGAAGGCCTTGAGCAGGGTGCGGGTTTCGCCGGGGCCGTCGACGCCTTCCTGGCAGCCGATGAAGTCGCGGAAGTACTCCGAAACCTTCTTGCCGTTCTTGCCTTTGATGAACGAGATGTATTGCTTGGACTGCTTGTTATTCTGCCACTCGGAGACGTTGATCCGCGCTGCCAGGTGCAGTTGGCCCAGATCCAGGTGCCGGGACGGGGTCACGTCCAGTTGATCGGTCACGGCCACGCCTTCGCTGTGGTGCAGCAGGGCGATGGCCAGGTAATCGGTCATGCCTTGCTGGTAATGCGCGAACAGCACATGACCACCGACCGAGAGGTTGGATTCTTCCATCAGCTTTTGCAGATGTTCTACCGCAACACGGCTGAAGGCCGTGAAATCCTTACCGCCATCGAGGTACTCTTTCAGCCAGCCGCTGAACGGAAACGCGCCGGACTCTGGATGGAACAGTCCCCAGGCTTTGCCCTGTTTGGCGTTATAGCTTTCGTTCAGGTCGGCGAGCATGTTCTCGATGGCCGCGGATTCAGCCAGTTCAGAGTCGCGTGCGTGAAGAACTGCGGGTGTGCCGTCGGGTTTTTTGTCGATCAGGTGGACGATGCAATGACGGATCGGCATGGGCTTCTCGGCTGGTTGAAGAGAGGAGGGCGTGCTCCCCCGAAAAAGCGCCCAGTGTACCGCAATCTCTGGTTTTGGCGCTGTAACCACGCCGTAGCGTGTCCCCGTAGGAGCTGCCGAAGGCTGCGATCCTTTGACTTTGATTTTAAAAACAAGATCAAAAGATCGCAGCCTTCGGCAGCTCCTGCGGGGAGGGTGAAGGGCAAATCCGGGGCGCGCGGCGGTCCTTATGCAGTTTTTTCCTGTTTTAGAGCAATAAAGCTGACCAAATGGCTAGCAAGAAGCGGATATTTCCCCGTCTCTGTGCTAGTTTTGCCCGGTCTTACGCGAAGTCACTGCGTTAAGCGTGCATTCAGCATTTGTCAGGTCGAACCAAACCCTGATTTCGGTATCTATAACCCCGACTCTTCGTGGTTATGCCCGAGGGTGCCAGATCCAGAAGATCGGGCTCGATGGCTGACACTGCACTCTGCAATCCATATGAATTTGATAGGGAAGGAACACTACATGGCTCTTACTAAAGACCAACTGATCGCCGACATCGCTGAAGCTATCGACGCGCCAAAAACCACCGCGCGTAACGCTCTGGACCAACTGGGCCAAATCGTTGCCGATCAGCTGGAAAACGGCGGCGAAATCACTCTGCCAGGTATCGGCAAGCTGAAAGTGACCTCGCGTCCTGCCCGCACTGGCCGTAACCCTTCGACTGGCGCAGCCATCGAAATCCCGGCCAAGAATGTTATCAAGCTGGTTGTGGCCAAAGGCCTGACCGACGCTGTTAACAAGTAAGATTTGTTAAAAAAACCGTGCTCCGGAGCAATCCGGGCACGGTTTTTTTGTGCCATAAATTCTTCAAACACCACTGATCCTTGTGGGAGCGGCGCTCAGACATTTGGCTTGTCAGCAGTTAATCAGCTTTTACGCGCCCAACGTTCGCGCCAAACCTGTTGCTCGGATTTAGTCTGGAAGGTCCAGGCGACGAAGCGGCTTTGCTTCTGCCCTTGGGACATTTCCACGACCTGGCTTTCCAGTACGCCGGCCTTTTTCAGCGCCGTCTGGATCGCCGGCAGGTTTGAGGCTTTTGAGACCAGGGTGCTGAACCAAAGCACTTTGTGTTGAAAGTGCGCGCTCTCGGCGATCAGTTGCGTTACAAACCGTGCTTCGCCACCTTCACACCACAGTTCGGCCGATTGACCGCCAAAGTTCAGTACCGGCAGTTTGCGTTTTGGGTCGGCGCGACCCAGCGCGCGCCATTTACGCTCGCTGCCCTTGGTTGCCTCGTCCATCGAGGCGTGGAACGGCGGGTTGCACATGGTCAGGTCAAAGCGTTCGCCGGGCTCGAGCAGGCCCAGCAGAATGTGCTTGGGGTTGCTTTGCTGGCGTAGCTGGATGGCTTTGTTCAATCCGTTGGACTGCACGATGGCTTTGGCGGAGGCCACCGCCGTCGGGTCGATTTCCGAGCCGAGGAAGTGCCAGCGATAGTCGCTGTAGCCGATCAGCGGATAGACGCAGTTGGCGCCCATGCCGATATCGAGCACCTTGACCGGCGCGCCGCGAGGGATTTCGCCGTCGTTGACGCTGGCCAGCAAGTCGGCCAGGAAGTGAACGTAGTCGGCCCGTCCCGGAACCGGCGGGCATAGGTAATCGGCCGGGATGTCCCAATGGGCGATGCCGTAGAACGACTTGAGCAGCGCCCGGTTGAACACCCGAACCGCATCCGGGCTGGCGAAGTCGATGCTTTCCTTGCCGTACGGGTTGATGATCACGAACTTCGCCAGTTCCGGCGTGCTCTTGATCAGCGCCGGGAAGTCGTAACGACCCTGGTGGCGATTGCGCGGATGCAGGCTAGCCTTCTCGCGGGGCTCCATGGCTTTGGCCGGGGTCGCGGATTCAGGCTTTTTACGCGCAGGTTTGGGTGTGCGGGGGGCGTTCATGGGCGTGATCGATTCGGGTATGGCTAAAAGTGGCGGGTATTGTCCCACATCGGCTCGGTATTGATGACAAAAGTGCGGGCAACGCCGATCAAGTGTGGGAGCGGTGTTTGGGGGAAAGGGGCGGACATGAAAAAGGGAGGCCACATGGGCCTCCCTGTTTCATTGCGACGTGCCGTTACAGGCTGGCAATCCGCGCATGCTGCTCCGCCAGTTTGCCCAAAGCCTGTTCAGCTTCGGCCAGTTTGGCGCGTTCCTTCTCGATGACTTCGGCCGGGGCCTTATCAACGAAACCGGCGTTGGACAGCTTGCCGCCCACGCGCTGTACTTCGCCCTGCAGACGCAGGATTTCCTTGTCCAGACGGGCCAGTTCGGCGTCCTTGTCGATCAGGCCGGCCATCGGCACCAACACTTCCATCTCGCCGACCAGTGCGGTGGCGGACAGCGGTGCTTCTTCGCCAGCAGCCAACACAGTGATCGATTCGAGGCGCGCCAGCTTCTTCAGCAGGGCTTCGTTCTCGGTGAGGCGGCGCTGATCCTCGGCGCTGACGTTTTTCAGGAACAGGTTCAGCGGCTTGCCCGGGCCGATGTTCATTTCGCCACGGATGTTGCGCGTGCCGAGCATCAGGCCCTTGAGCCATTCGATGTCGTCTTCGGCGGCCTGATCGATGCGTGCCTCAACGGCCACTGGCCACGCTTGCAGCATGATCGTCTTGCCTTCGATACCGGCCAGCGGCGCGACGCGCTGCCAGATCTCTTCGGTAATGAACGGCATGAATGGATGCGCCAGACGCAGCGCGACTTCCAGCACGCGAACCAGGGTGCGACGGGTGCCGCGCTGACGTTCGACCGGCGCGTTCTCATCCCACAGCACAGGCTTGGACAGTTCCAGGTACCAGTCGCAATACTGGTTCCAGATGAACTCGTACAAGGCTTGTGCGGCCAGGTCGAAACGGAACTGATCGAGCTGACGGGTCACTTCGGCTTCAGTACGTTGCAACTGCGAGATGATCCAGCGATCCGCCAGAGACAGCTCGTAGGCTTCGCCGTTCTGGCTGCAGTCTTCACCTTTGTCCAGCACGTAGCGCGCGGCGTTCCAGATCTTGTTGCAGAAGTTGCGATAGCCTTCGACGCGGCCCATGTCGAACTTGATGTCGCGACCGGTCGATGCCAGCGAGCAGAAGGTGAAGCGCAGGGCGTCGGTGCCGTAGCTGGCGATGCCCTCGGCGAACTCGTCGCGGGTCTGCTTCTCGATCTTCTTCGCCAGTTTCGGCTGCATCATGCCAGAGGTGCGTTTCTGCACCAGCGCTTCCAGCTCGATGCCGTCGATGATGTCCAGCGGGTCCAGGACGTTGCCCTTGGACTTGGACATCTTCTGGCCCTGGCCATCACGTACCAGACCGTGCACATAAACAGTCTTGAACGGAACCTGCGGCGTGCCGTCTTCGTTCTTCACCAAGTGCATGGTGAGCATGATCATCCGGGCAACCCAGAAGAAAATGATGTCGAAACCGGTGACCAGCACGTCGGTGGAGTGGAATTTCTTCAGGAATTCGGTCTGCTCCGGCCAGCCGAGCGTGGAGAAGGTCCACAGGCCCGAACTGAACCAGGTATCCAGAACGTCGTTGTCCTGTTGCAGCGCAACGTCGGCGCCCAAGTTGTGCTTGGCACGTACTTCGGCTTCGTCGCGACCGACATAGACCTTGCCCGACTCGTCGTACCAGGCCGGAATCCGGTGGCCCCACCACAACTGACGGCTGATGCACCAATCCTGGATGTCGCGCATCCACGAGAAGTACATGTTTTCGTACTGCTTGGGCACGAACTGGATGCGGCCGTCTTCCACCGCAGCGATGGCCGGTTCGGCCAATGGCTTGGTGGAGACGTACCACTGATCGGTCAGCCACGGCTCGATGATGGTGCCGGAGCGGTCGCCTTTCGGTACTTTCAGGGCGTGATCGTCGACGCTGACCAGAAGGCCGGCGGCTTCGAACGCGGCCACGATTTCCTTGCGGGCCTGGAAGCGGTTGAGGCCGACGAATTCGGCGGGCAGCGTGCCGTCGATCTGCTCGTTGACGCTGCCATCGAGGTTGAACACCTGGGCTGCCGGCAGCACGTCGGCGTTTTTGTCGAAGATGTTCAGCAGTGGCAGGTTGTGGCGTTTGCCGACTTCGTAGTCGTTGAAATCGTGGGCCGGGGTGATTTTCACGCAGCCGGTGCCGAATTCAGGGTCGCAGTAATCGTCGGCGATGATCGGGATGCGACGGCCAACCAGCGGCAGTTCGACGAATTTGCCGATCAAGGCTTGGTAGCGCTCATCGTTCGGGTTAACCGCCACGGCGGAGTCGCCGAGCATGGTTTCCGGGCGAGTGGTCGCGACGATCAGGTAATCCTTGCCTTCAGCGGTTTTGGCGCCGTCGGCCAGCGGGTACTTCAGGTTCCACAGGAAACCTTTCTCGTCATGGTTTTCCACTTCGAGGTCGGAAATCGCCGTGTGCAGCTTGGTGTCCCAGTTGACCAGACGCTTGCCGCGGTAGATCAGGCCGTCTTCGTGCAGGCGCACGAACGCTTCTTTAACCGCTTCCGAGAGACCGTCGTCCATGGTGAAGCGCTCACGGCTCCAGTCCACGGACGAACCGAGGCGGCGGATCTGACGGCTGATGTTGCCGCCGGACTGATCCTTCCATTCCCAGACTTTCTCGAGGAATTTCTCGCGGCCCAGATCGTGGCGATTCTGGCCCTGGGCTTCGAGTTGGCGCTCCACCAGCATTTGCGTGGCGATACCGGCGTGGTCGGTGCCCGGCTGCCACAGGGTGTTGCGACCCTGCATGCGGCGGAAACGGATCAGGGCGTCCATGATCGCGTTGTTGAAGCCGTGACCCATGTGCAGGCTGCCGGTGACGTTCGGCGGCGGGATCATGATGGTGTAGGACTCGCCCTCGCCTTGTGGGGCGAAGTAGTTCTCGGACTCCCAGGTGTTGTACCAGGAAGTTTCAATGGCGTGCGGCTGGTAGGTCTTATCCATGCGCGGCGGGACCCTATTGGCATTTATTCAGGAAAAGCCGGGAAGTATAGCGGGGCATGGGGCGTAGGGCGAGCAGGTGTGGACCGGGCGCAGATTAATGTGTGGAATGGACCTGTGGCGAGGGAGCTTGCTCCCGCTGGGGCGCGAAGCGGCCCCAATATCTGCAAGTCGGGTGTGTCAGGTACACCCCATGCTCAGGCTTTGCGACTGCTTCGCAGCCGAGCGGGAGCAAGCTCCCTCGCCACAGAAGCCCGCTCGACTCAAGTTTATTCGTACTGGCTGAGCAACCGTTCCAGCCGCGCATCCAGCCGGCGTTTGATTTCGGTTTCAATGTGCGGCGCGAAGTCGTCGATCACGTCTTGCATGATCAATTGCGCGGCGGCGCGTAGTTCGCTGTCCAGGTGCAGCAGCGCGTCGGGGCCTTTGCTGGCGGCGGGAGCCGGTTGGGCAGCAGGGGCAGGGGGCGGCGGTTCGACCTGCGGCGTATTGCCGAGGGTGTCGAACAGCATGGGAATCTGTTCCTGATCACCTTCAATGACCGTGTCGGTCAGCAAGGGCGGTTGCAGGTTGTCATCGCCGAGCAATTGGCGGATCGACTCGAGGTCATCCAGCAGATGCGCGGACTGTTGCGGCGGTTTTGGAGTGTCCATCGGAATGCTCAGAGTCGCTGTAAACGGTGATCTTGCAGAGGATAGCCCTGTTCGCGGTAGAAACGGAAACTCTCCCGCGCAGCCGCACGAATCGCCGGATCTTCCACCACCACTTCCGCCACGCGGGCGAATTGTTTGGCAAATACCGGGACTTTCAGGTCGAGATTGACCAGCAGATCCTGATGTTGACCGCAGTCATCGCCAAGACCCAGGACAATCAAACCTTCCGGCTCGCTTTCGGCGGGGCCGTGGGGCACGAAGCTTTCGCCCTTGAACGCCCACAAACGCGCATCGAGATCGTCACGCTGGGTGGCATCGCTGCAATGCAGGTAAATGCGGTGGCCCATGCGCCAGGCTTTTTCGGTGAGCTTGCAGGCGAAATCCAGCCGCGCCGAAGGATCGGCGCTGGGCAGGATATAGAAGTCGACTTTGGTCATTGCGGTTCCTGAGCCCTGAGTGGCGTCACCGGAAAGTGACGCTGCTCAAGGTCATCGGTTTCAGGCTTTGGCGCGGTCCAGCAGGTATTGGGTCAGCAGGGGAACCGGACGGCCAGTGGCGCCCTTGTCCTTGCCGCCGCTGGTCCAGGCTGTGCCGGCGATGTCCAGGTGCGCCCAGTTCAGGTTCTTGGTGAAGCGCGACAGGAAGCAGGCGGCGGTGATGGCGCCGGCTTTCGGGCCGCCAATGTTGGCGATGTCGGCGAACGGGCTGTCCAGCTGTTCTTGATATTCATCGAACAGCGGCAGTTGCCAGGCGCGGTCGTCGGCGGATTGGCCGGCGCTCAGCAGTTGGCCGATCAGCTCATCGTTGTTGCCCAGCAAGCCCGACGTGTGGGCGCCCAGTGCAACGACACAGGCGCCGGTCAGGGTGGCGATGTCGATCACGGCTTGTGGCTTGAAGCGTTCGGAGTAGGTCAGTGCATCGCACAGCACCAGGCGGCCTTCGGCGTCGGTGTTGAGGATTTCCACGGTCTGGCCGTTCATGGTGGTAACGATATCGCCAGGGCGCGAAGCATTGCCGCTCGGCATGTTCTCGGCACAGGCCAGGATGCACACCAGGTTGATCGGCAGTTTCAGCTCAAGCACGGCACGCAGGGTACCGAACACGCTGGCGGCGCCGCCCATGTCGTACTTCATTTCATCCATGCCGGCGCCCGGCTTGAGGCTGATGCCGCCGGTGTCGAAGGTGATGCCTTTGCCGACCAGCGCGTACGGCTTCTCGGATTTCTTGCCGCCGTTGTATTGCATGACGATCAGGCGCGGTGGCTGGGCGCTGCCCTGGCCGACGGCGTAGAACGAGCCCATGCCCAGGTCCTTGATCTTTTTCTCATCGAGGACTTCGACTTTCAGGCTCTTGAATTCTTTGCCCAGGCCCTTGGCTTGCTCGCCAAGGAACGTCGGGTGGCAGATGTTGGGCGGCAGGTTGCCCAGATTACGGGTGAAGGCCATGCCGTTGGCGATCGCGGTGGCGTGGGCCACCGCGCGTTCGACTTCAGCCTGTGCAGCCTTGATGGTCACTAGAGTGACCTTCTTCAGGGAGCGCGGGTCGGCTTTCTGGCTCTTGAACTGGTCGAAGGTGTACTCGCCGTCCACCAGGGTTTCGGCCAGCAGGCGGGTCTTGCCATAGCTGTCACGACCCTTGACCACCACTTCGTCCAGAGCCAGCACTGCATCGCTGCCACCCAGGCCTTTCAGGGTATTGAGGATGCCGGCGATGATTTTGCGGAACGGGCGATCGCCCAGTTCTTCATCCTTGCCCACGCCCACCAGCAGCACGCGTTCGGCCTTGAGGTTGGGCAGGCTGTGCAGCAACAGGCTTTGGCCGACTTTGCCGGCCAGGTCGCCGCGCTTGAGCACCGCACTGATGGCGCCGCCGCTCAGTTCGTCGAGTTGTTTGGCAACGCTGCCGAGCTTGCGGTCTTCGCGGACGGAGACCACCAGTGTGGCGGTCTTCAACGTTTCCGGGCTAACGCTTTTTACAACCAGTTCCATGTCCGGGTCCCTGAATTAATGGTCAAAGTGCGCGACGCGCAGAGGCTTGCTTATAAGTAGAAAGAAGCCGGTGCATTGCCCGCGACAAAGGCCGCAGTTTGAACCTCGCTGCCTGCGCCTGACAACCCTCGGTTGCGCGAACTTCAGTGGTTCAGGCGCCTGCTTGAGCATGCGCAGTGACAGGCGCACCCAATCACAGGATAATGCGCCATCTTTTTCGGCGGCTCTGCCCTGCGGGCCGGCTGATATGTTTGTTTGTTTGGCCGCTTAGCCTGACAACCCTGGAGTGTCTGGTTTGATTGTCTTCCGTTATCTATCCCGCGAAGTCCTGTTGACCTTGAGCGCCGTCAGCGCCGTGCTGCTGGTCATCATCATGAGCGGACGCTTTATCAAATACCTCGCCCAGGCGGCCTCAGGCCTTCTGGATCCTGGGTCGTTGTTCCTGATCATGGGTTTCCGTCTGCCGGGTTTCCTGCAGTTGATCCTGCCTTTGGGGTTGTTTCTCGGGATTTTGCTGGCCTACGGTCGTCTTTATCTTGAAAGTGAAATGACCGTGTTGTCTGCCACTGGCATGAGTCAGCAGCGTCTGTTCGCCATGACCCTTTTTCCGGCCACCCTGGTTGCGCTGGTGGTGGCGTGGCTGAGCCTGAGCCTGGCGCCACAAGGTGCCAACCAGTTCCAGCTGCTGCTGAACAAGCAGGACGCGATGACTGAGTTCGATACCCTCGAACCAGGCCGCTTCCAGGCCTTGCGCGACGGCACTCGAGTGACCTACACCGAACAACTGTCGGATGACCGCATCAATCTGGGCGGCGTGTTCATTTCGCAAAAAAATGTAAGTTCCGACAAAAAGGATCGCGGGATTTCCGTGCTGGTGGCCGAGAAGGGCCGTCAGGAAATTCGCCCCGACGGCAATCGGTATCTGATTCTCGACAACGGCTACCGCTACGACGGTAATCCGGGGCAGGCCGACTACCGCGCCATCAAATACGACGAGTACGGTGTATTGCTGCCCAAGCCGGAAGTCAGTGACGAAGTGACCGACCGCGATGCGATGCCCACCAGCTCCTTGCTGGGCAGTGATGACCTCCGCTCGCGTACCGAACTGCAATGGCGTCTGTCCCTGCCGTTGCTGGTCTTCATCGTGACCCTGATGGCGGTGCCGCTGTCGCGCGTCAATCCGCGTCAGGGCCGTTTCCTCAAGCTGCTGCCGGCGATTCTTCTTTATATGGCTTACCTGACCATCCTGATTGCCGCTCGCGGTGCCCTCGAGAAGGGCAAGATCCCTTCAGCATTGGGCTTGTGGTGGGTGCATGCGATCTTCCTGGCCATCGGCCTGGGCTTGCTGTACTGGGAGCCGCTGCGCTTGAAAATGGCGAGTCGCCGCAGTGCGCTGGAGGTGGCCCGTGGATAAGCTCGATCGCTACATCGGTAGCAGCGTGTTCGTCGCGATCCTGGCAGTGCTGGGGATCATCCTCGGTCTGGCCACGCTGTTTGCCTTCATCGATGAAATGAGTGAGGTCAGCGATACCTACACGCTGATGGATGTCCTGAGCTATGTGCTGTTGACCGCTCCACGCCGTCTGTACGACATGTTGCCGATGGCGGCGCTGATCGGTTGCCTGATCGGCCTCGGCAGCCTGGCCAGCCACAGCGAGCTGACCATCATGCGCGCCGCGGGCGTGTCGCTCGGGCGGATCGTCTGGGCTGTCATGAAGCCGATGCTGCTTTTGATGGCGGTGGGGCTGGTGATTGGCGAATACGTCGCGCCGGCCACGGAAGTCACCGCTCAGGCCAACCGCTCGCTGGCCCAGGGCAGTGGCGATGCGCAAAGCGCCAAGCACGGTCTGTGGCATCGCCAGGGTGACGAGTTCATTCACGTCAACTCTGTGCAACCTAATGGTTTGCTGTATGGCGTGACCCGTTATCGCTTCGACGATCAACGCCACATGTTGTCTTCGAGCTTCGCCAAACGCGCGGAATTCGACACGGATCACTGGCAACTGACGGATGTCACGACCACGTTGTTCCATGACAAGAGCACCGAAGTGGTGACTGCCCCGGTAGAGCGCTGGGAAGTAGCCCTGAGCCCGCAGCTGCTGAGTACCGTGGTAATGGCGCCCGAGTCGTTGTCGATCAGCGGTCTGTGGAGTTATATCCACTACCTGGCTGACCAGGGGCTAAGCAACGGTCGTTACTGGCTGGCGTTTTGGGTCAAGGTGTTGCAGCCGCTGGTGACCGCTGCATTGGTGTTGATGGCGATTTCCTTCATCTTCGGTCCGCTGCGTTCGGTAACCCTTGGTCAGCGGGTCTTCACCGGCGTGCTGGTTGGCTTCACCTTCCGCATTGTCCAGGATTTGCTCGGGCCTTCGAGCCTGGTATTCGGTTTCTCGCCGCTGTTTGCGGTGCTGGTGCCTGCCGGTGTCTGCGCCCTGGCCGGGGTCTGGTTGTTGCGCCGGGCCGGTTGATCGCGGGTTTTCCCGGTCTTGCTTGTCACTCAAAACGCCCCTGTCGCAAGACCGGGGCGTTTTTGTAGGCGCCGTCTGACCTGCGAACGTGACGCTTGCGCCGTGGATCAGGTACAATTCCCGGCTATTTTTCGGCGGGCTATGCCTGCAGCCTTTTTGAGTGTTGATCCGTGAGTGATTTGAGTCATATCCGCAATTTCTCCATCATCGCCCACATTGACCATGGCAAGTCGACGCTGGCCGATCGCTTCATCCAGATGTGTGGCGGCCTTGCCGAGCGCGAGATGGAAGCCCAGGTGCTGGACTCCATGGACCTGGAACGTGAACGCGGGATCACCATCAAGGCCCACAGCGTCACCCTGTATTACAAAGCCCGCGATGGCATCAACTACCAGCTGAACTTCATTGACACCCCCGGCCACGTCGACTTCACCTATGAAGTCAGCCGGTCGCTGGCGGCCTGTGAAGGTGCGTTGCTGGTGGTCGATGCCGGTCAGGGCGTCGAGGCTCAATCGGTTGCCAACTGCTACACGGCGATCGAGCAGGGCCTGGAAGTCATGCCGGTCCTGAACAAGATCGACCTGCCACAGGCCGATCCGGACCGTGTCAAAGAAGAAATCGAAAAAATCATCGGCATCGATGCCACCGACGCGGTCACGTGCAGTGCCAAGACCGGTCTGGGCGTCGATGAAGTGCTCGAGCGCCTGGTTCACACCATTCCCGCGCCGACGGGCAACATCGAAGACCCGCTGCAAGCGTTGATCATCGACTCCTGGTTCGACAACTATCTGGGTGTTGTTTCCCTGGTCCGCGTGCGCCACGGTCGTGTGAAGAAGGGCGACAAGATTCTGGTCAAGTCCACCGGCAAGATCCACCTGGTGGACAGCGTCGGTGTCTTCAACCCGAAACACACTGCCACCGTGGACCTGAAGGCCGGCGAAGTAGGCTTCATCATTGCCGGTATCAAAGACATTCACGGTGCGCCGGTGGGTGACACCCTGACCTTGAGCTCCACGCCGGACGTCGACGTGCTGCCAGGCTTCAAACGCATCCAGCCGCAGGTCTACGCCGGTCTGTTCCCGGTCAGCTCCGACGACTTCGAAGATTTCCGTGAAGCCCTGCAAAAGCTCACGCTGAACGACTCGTCCTTGCAATACACCCCGGAAAGCTCCGACGCCCTGGGCTTCGGCTTCCGTTGCGGGTTCCTCGGCATGCTGCATATGGAGATCATCCAGGAGCGCCTGGAGCGCGAGTACGACCTGGACCTGATCACCACGGCGCCGACGGTAATCTTCGAGCTGCTGCTCAAGACTGGCGAAACGATCTACGTCGACAACCCGTCGAAGCTGCCGGATATTTCTTCGATCGAAGACATGCGCGAACCGATCGTGCGGGCCAATATTCTTGTGCCGCAAGAGCATTTGGGCAACGTCATTACCCTGTGCATCGAGAAACGTGGCATTCAGCATGACATGCTGTTCCTCGGCACCCAGGTCCAGGTGACCTACGATCTGCCGATGAACGAAGTGGTCCTCGACTTCTTCGACCGCCTGAAATCCACCAGCCGTGGCTATGCTTCGCTGGATTACCATTTCGATCGTTACCAATCGGCTAATCTGGTGAAACTGGATGTGCTGATCAACGGCGATAAGGTCGACGCCCTGGCGTTGATCGTGCACCGTGACAATGCGCATTACAAAGGTCGCCAGCTGACCGAGAAAATGAAAGAGCTGATTCCGCGGCAGATGTTCGACGTGGCAATCCAGGCCGCCATTGGCGGGCAGATTGTGGCGCGGACAACCGTCAAGGCACTCAGAAAGAACGTATTGGCCAAATGCTACGGTGGTGACGTTAGCCGTAAGCGCAAGCTGTTGGAAAAGCAAAAGGCCGGTAAAAAACGCATGAAGCAGGTCGGTAACGTGGAAATTCCACAAGAAGCCTTCCTTGCAGTGCTCAGGTTGGATAGTTAGGTCCTATGTCACTAAATTTCCCGCTGTTGCTGGTCATCGCCGTGTTCGTCTGCGGCCTGTTGGCGTTGCTCGATCTGCTGTTCCTGGCGCCACGGCGCCGGGCTGCCATCAACTCTTATCAGGGTAGCGTCAGCCAGGCTGACATGGTGGTGGTCGAGAAACTGAACAAAGAGCCGCTGCTGGTTGAATACGGCAAGTCGTTCTTCCCGGTGTTGTTCATCGTGCTGGTGCTGCGTTCGTTCCTGGTGGAACCGTTCCAGATTCCTTCAGGCTCGATGAAACCGACCCTGGACGTCGGCGACTTCATTCTGGTGAACAAGTTTTCTTACGGGATCCGCCTGCCGGTGATCGACAAGAAAGTCATCGAAGTCGGTGATCCGCAGCGCGGTGATGTGATGGTGTTCCGCTACCCGAGCGACCCGAACGTCAACTACATCAAGCGTGTGGTGGGCCTGCCGGGCGACCAGATTCGCTACACCGCTGACAAGCGCCTGTTCGTCAACGGTGAGTCGATCGCCGAACAACTGGTCGGCTCCGAGCCGGGTACGTTGGGCAGCGCCGAGCTCTACAAGGAAAAACTCGGCGTCGCCGAGCACTTGATCCGCAAGGAAATGAGCCGCTATCGCGCAACGCCGGATCATTCGTGGACCGTGCCTGCCGGGCACTACTTCATGATGGGCGACAACCGCGATAACTCGAACGACAGTCGCTACTGGGATGATCCGAGCATTCCCAAGGATCTGCTGGGCATGGTTCCCGACAAGAATATCGTCGGCAAGGCCTTCGCAGTCTGGATGAGCTGGCCGGAACCCAAACTCAGTCATCTGCCGAATTTCTCGCGGGTTGGCCTGATCAAGTAATCACACACGGCGCTGTTGAACACAGCGCCGAATGCATTTCTGGAGTCGGCACAATCGGCGGCAGAAGCATGAAAACAACGATATTCAGGACGTTATTTTTGAACACAGCGTTAATTGTCCCAAGCCTGCGCCGCATCAAAGCCCAGGCGGTGGAATCCAACCACGAACTCAGCGTGGGTAAACCGTGAGCGTCTCCTTAAGCCGTCTAGAGCGTCAGCTCGGCTACACCTTCAAGGATCAGGAACTGATGGTCCTGGCCCTGACTCACCGCAGCTTTGCCGGGCGCAACAACGAACGCCTGGAATTCCTCGGTGATGCCATCCTCAATTTCGTCGCTGGCGAGGCGCTGTTCGATCGCTTCCCGCTGGCCCGCGAAGGCCAGTTGTCGCGTTTGCGCGCACGCCTGGTGAAAGGTGAGACCCTGGCCGTACTGGCCCGTGGTTTCGACCTGGGCGAATACCTGCGCCTGGGCTCCGGCGAATTGAAAAGCGGTGGTTTCCGTCGTGAGTCGATTCTGGCTGATGCCCTCGAGGCGCTGATCGGTGCGATCTACCTGGACGCCGGCATGGACGTGGCGCGCGAGCGCGTGCTGGCCTGGCTGGCCGGAGAGTTCGAAGGCCTGACGCTGGTCGACACCAACAAAGATCCGAAAACCCGCCTGCAGGAATTCCTGCAGTCCCGTGGTTGTGAGCTGCCGCGTTACGAAGTGGTGGATATCCAGGGTGAACCACATTGCCGGACGTTCTTCGTCGAATGTGAAATCATCTTACTGAATGAAAAAAGCCGAGGTCAGGGTGTGAGTCGTCGTATTGCCGAACAGGTAGCGGCCGCCGCAGCACTGATTGCCCTGGGTGTGGAGAATGGCAATGACTGATTCAACCGCAACTCGCTGTGGCTATGTTGCCATCGTCGGCCGTCCCAACGTGGGCAAGTCCACGCTGCTGAACCACATTCTGGGTCAGAAGCTGGCGATCACTTCGCGCAAGCCTCAGACCACCCGTCACAACATGCTCGGCATCAAGACCGAAGGCGCCGTTCAAGCGATTTACGTCGACACACCGGGCATGCACAAGGGCGGCGAAAAGGCCCTGAACCGTTACATGAACAAGACCGCTTCGGCGGCGTTGAAAGACGTCGATGTAGTGATCTTCGTGGTTGACCGCACCAAGTGGACCGACGAAGACCAGATGGTCCTCGAGCGCGTCCAGTATGTGACCGGCCCGCTGATCGTGGCGCTGAACAAGACCGACCGCATCGAAGACAAATCCGAGCTGATGCCGCACCTGACCTGGTTGCAGGAACAGTTGCCGAACGCGCAAATCATGCCGATCTCGGCCCAGCACGGGCACAACCTCGACACGCTGGAGCGAGTGATCGCCGAGCACCTGCCGGAAAACGATCACTTCTTCCCGGAAGACCAGATCACCGACCGCAGCAGCCGCTTCCTCGCCGCAGAACTGGTGCGCGAGAAAATCATGCGCCAGTTGGGCGCCGAGCTGCCATACCAGATCACCGTGGAAATCGAAGAGTTCAAGCAGCAAGGCAAAACCCTGCACATTCATGCCTTGATCCTTGTCGAGCGTGACGGCCAGAAGAAAATCATCATTGGTGACAAGGGCGAGCGCATCAAGCGCATCGGCACCGAGGCGCGCAAGGACATGGAGCTGCTGTTCGACTCCAAGATCATGCTTAACCTCTGGGTCAAAGTGAAAGGCGGCTGGTCCGATGACGAGCGCGCCCTGCGTTCGCTGGGTTACGGCGACCTGTAACACCCGGTTCCAGATACACTGAAGAACCCCTGTGGGAGCGAGCCTGCTCGCGAGAGGATGTAACATTCAGCATTGATGTTGACTGTCACACCGCTTTCGCGAGCAGGCTCGCTCCCACATTGTTTTGGGTTGTTTGTAAGACTGCGCGCTACCATTGAGTACCCTGACTTCCATGTCTCAAGCCCCCATCGGCCAACCCGCCTACGTGCTCCACTCCCGCGCCTACCGCGAAAGCAGTGCGTTGGTGGATTTCCTTACGCCGCAAGGTCGGCTGCGGGCGGTGCTGCGCAGTGCGCGGGGCAAGGCCGGGACGTTGGCGCGGCCGTTCGTGCCGCTGGAAGTCGAGTTTCGGGGGCGGGGTGAACTGAAAAATGTCGGCCGCATGGAAAGCGCCGGTGTTTCCACCTGGCTCAACGGCGAGGCGCTGTTCAGCGGGCTCTATCTCAACGAATTGCTGATTCGCCTGCTGCCCGCCGAAGACCCGCATCCCGCCGTCTTCGATCACTACGCCGCAACCTTGCTCGCTCTGGCCGAAGGCCGTCCGCTGGAGCCGTTGCTGCGCTCCTTCGAATGGCGTTTGCTCGACGACCTCGGTTATGGCTTTGCCCTGAACGCCGACATCCACGGCGACCCCATCGCACCGGACGGCCTCTATCGGTTGCAAGTGGATGCAGGCCTGGAGCGGGTCTATCTGTTGCAGCCGGGCCTGTTCAATGGCGCCGAACTGTTGGCCATGGCTGACGCCGACTGGTCCGCGCCCGGTGCGCTGTCCGCCGCCAAGCGTTTGATGCGTCAGGCATTGGCCGTTCATCTGGGTGGTCGTCCTCTAGTCAGTCGCGAGTTGTTTCGAAAGCCGTAGTCTCCCCGTATGCTGTGCACCGAATCTTTAAACTCAGGAGCGCTTCCGTGACCACCAGCAATCGCATTCTTCTTGGCGTGAACATCGACCACGTTGCCACCCTGCGTCAGGCCCGGGGTACTCGCTACCCGGATCCGGTCAAGGCAGCGCTGGACGCGGAAGAGGCGGGCGCTGACGGTATCACCGTGCACCTGCGCGAAGACCGTCGGCACATCCAGGAGCGCGATGTGCTGCTGCTCAAGGACGTGCTGCAAACCCGCATGAACTTCGAAATGGGCGTCACCGAAGAAATGATGGCGTTCGCCGAGCGCATCCGCCCGGCACACATTTGCCTGGTCCCGGAAACCCGTCAGGAGCTGACCACTGAAGGCGGTCTGGATGTGGCGGGGCAGGAGGCGCGGATCAAGGCGGCGGTGGATCGCCTGGCGAAGATCGGCTGTGAAGTGTCGCTGTTCATCGACGCTGACGAGCGGCAGATCGAAGCATCCCGCCGTGTCGGGGCGCCGGCCATTGAATTGCACACCGGGCGTTATGCGGACGCCGAGACGCCAACCGACGTCGCCGAAGAACTCAAGCGCGTGGCGGATGGCGTGGCATTCGGTCTGGCCCAGGGCCTCATCGTCAACGCGGGCCACGGTCTGCACTATCACAACGTCGAAGCGGTTGCGGCGATCAAAGGCATCAACGAACTGAACATCGGCCATGCGTTGGTGGCCCATGCGTTGTTCGTCGGGTTCAAGTCGGCTGTATCGGAAATGAAGGCGCTGATTCTGGCGGCTGCGTTGAAAGGCTAGATCGGCGGCGCTGCCTTCGCGGGCAAGCCACGCTCCCACAGGTCCGAGTTGAACGACAGTTGAATATTCGACGCGGACCTGTGGAAGCGTGGCTTGCCCGCGATGGCGTCTTTGAAGGCAGCAAAGACTTAAAGCGGCGGGGTTTCCTGGCTTGGCTTGGTCTTGTCGACCCCCGGCACGTGCAGGTTGCCTTCAGCGACCTGATTGCCTTCAAGCTGCGGCTGCGTGACCCACGTCAGGATGTCGTAGTAGCGACGGATGTTCGCCACGAAATGCACCGGCTCGCCGCCACGGGCGTAGCCATAACGGGTTTTGCTGAACCACTTTTTCTCGGACAGACGCGGCAGGATCTTCTTCACGTCCAGCCACTTGTCCGGGTTCAGTCCTTCCTTGGCCGCCAGTTTGCGCGCGTCATCCAGATGACCGCTGCCGACGTTGTAGGCCGCCAGTGCAAACCATGTGCGATCTGGCTCCTGGATCGACTCATCCAACTGATCCTTCATGTAGGCGAGGTACTTGGCGCCACCCATGATGCTTTGTTTAGGGTCCAGTCGGTTGGAGACGCCCATGGCCTGCGCCGTGTTCTGGGTCAGCATCATCAGGCCGCGCACGCCGGTCTTCGACGTGACGGCCGCTTGCCACAGCGACTCCTGATAACCGATCGCCGCCAGCAGGCGCCAGTCGACTTTCTCTTTCTTGGCGTACGCCTTGAAATGCTGTTCGTATTTAGGCAAGCGTTGCTGCAAGTGTTGGGCGAAGGTGGTGGCGCCCATGTAGCCCAGTACGTCGACGTGCCCGTAATAGCGGTCTTTGAGACGTTGCAAGGTGCCGTTTTTCTTCACCTTGTCGAGGTAGGCATTGATCTCGTTGAGCAAGCTGTTGTCGTCGCCAGCGGCCACCGCCCAGCTCTGGTTGCTGGCATCACCGAGGTCGAAGGCCACTTGTATGTTGGGGAAGTAGACCTGGTTCATCGCGACTTCATTTGAATCGACCAGGGTCAGATCGATCTGACCTTCGTCCACCATCCGCAACAGGTCGACGACTTCAACCGCGTCGGACTCTTCGTATTCGATACCGGGAAGTTTCTTTTTCAGCTCCGCCAATTGCTCGGCGTGGGTGCTGCCCTTGAGCACCATGATCTTCTTGCCCACCAGATCCTTCTCGTCTGTCGGCCGCGATTGGCCGTTGCGATAGATGATCTGCGGAGTGACCTCGAGATAGGAGTGGGAAAACCGCACCTGTTTTTTGCGTTCCTCGCTGCTGACCAGGCCGGCAGCCGCCAGCACCGGGCCATTCGGCTTGCCCACCTGATTGAACAGGTCGTCGAGGTTGTCGGCGGTTTCGATCTTGAGTTCGACCCCCAGATCGTCGGCGAAGCGCTTCACCAGCTCGTATTCGAAGCCGGTTTCACCGTTGCGATCCTGAAAGTAGGTGGCGGGACTGTTACGGGTAACCACCCGCAGCACGCCATCCTCCTTTACGCGCTCCAGCGTGTTGGGTTTATCAACACAGCCACTGAGCATCAGGAAGAGTCCGGTTGCGATCAGCCATTTGGCGTACCGCGGACGCAAAGCCGTTGGGGAAAACATTTGCGCAGTATACGCAAAGGACCACGAGCGCCATATCTCGACAGCGAAGGGCTTGTCTGCTAGAGAGTCTAAAACCCGCTTGGAGCCCGCAGGAATGGGCCCGGACAGCATTTTGTGGCTGAAAAAATAACCCTCGGCGCGCCCCTGCTCAAGGCCCGAATACCCGGCCCGACGTTCGGGTACAGCCGCGTGTACCGTTTCGGGTGATGTCGCGGGCGGTTTAGGCTAGAATGCACGGCCTCAAAGCACACCCCTTCCCGAGGCTGTCCCGAAGATGTTGATCCTGCGCGGCGCTCCTGCCCTTTCTGCCTTTCGCCACAGCAAACTCCTTGAGCAACTGAGCCAGAAGGTTCCAGCTGTCAGCGGCTTGTATGCTGAATTCGCTCACTTCGCCGAAGTTACCGGCGTCCTGACCGGCGACGAACAGCAGGTGCTCGCGCGCCTTCTGAAGTACGGCCCAAGCGTTCCAGTACAAGAGCCAACCGGTCGTCTGTTCCTGGTGTTGCCGCGTTTCGGCACCATCTCGCCGTGGTCCAGTAAAGCCAGCGACATCGCTCGCAACTGCGGCCTGACCAAGATCCAGCGCCTGGAGCGCGGTATCGCGTTCTACGTCGCCGGCCAGTTCAGCGATGCCGAAGCGCAGCTGATCGCAGGCGCCTTGCATGACCGCATGACCCAGATCGTATTGGACAACCTTGAACAAGCCGCCGGCCTGTTCAGCCACGCCGAGCCAAAACCGCTGACCGCGATCGACGTGCTGGGCGGCGGCCGCGCCGCGCTGGAAAAAGCCAACACCGAGCTGGGCCTGGCCCTGGCCGAAGACGAAATCGACTACCTGGTCAACGCCTTCGTTGGTTTGAAGCGCAACCCGCACGACATCGAACTGATGATGTTCGCCCAGGCCAACTCCGAGCATTGCCGTCACAAGATCTTCAACGCCAGTTGGGACATCGACGGTCAGAGCCAGGAAAAAAGCCTGTTTGGGATGATCAAGAACACCTACCAGATGCACAGCGAAGGTGTTTTGTCGGCTTATAAGGACAACGCCTCGGTCATCGTCGGCTCCGTCGCCGGCCGTTTCTTCCCGGACCCTGAAACCCGCCAGTACGGCGCGGTGCAGGAGCCGGTGCACATCCTGATGAAAGTTGAAACTCACAACCACCCGACCGCGATTGCCCCGTTCCCGGGCGCATCCACCGGTTCCGGTGGCGAAATTCGCGACGAAGGCGCCACCGGACGCGGCGCCAAGCCAAAGGCTGGCCTGACCGGTTTCACCGTGTCGAACCTGCAGATCCCGGGCTTCGAACAGCCGTGGGAAGTGCCGTACGGCAAACCCGAGCGCATCGTTACCGCGCTGGACATCATGATCGAAGGTCCGTTGGGCGGCGCTGCATTCAACAATGAATTCGGTCGTCCGGCGCTGACCGGCTACTTCCGTACGTTCGAACAGTCGATCACCACGCCTCATGGCGACGAAGTTCGCGGTTACCACAAGCCGATCATGCTGGCCGGCGGTATGGGCAACATCCGTGAAGAACACGTCCAGAAAGGCGAAATCGTCGTGGGCTCCAAGCTGATCGTGCTCGGCGGCCCGGCGATGCTGATCGGTCTGGGCGGCGGCGCGGCTTCCTCCATGGCCACCGGCACCAGCTCGGCGGACCTGGACTTCGCTTCCGTACAACGTGAAAACCCGGAAATGGAACGCCGCTGCCAGGAAGTCATCGACCGTTGCTGGCAGTTGGGTGAGCACAACCCGATCAGCTTCATCCACGACGTCGGCGCGGGCGGTCTGTCCAACGCCTTCCCGGAACTGGTCAACGATGGCGACCGTGGTGGCCGTTTCGAACTGCGCAACATTCCAAACGACGAGCCGGGCATGGCCCCGCACGAAATCTGGAGTAACGAATCCCAGGAGCGCTACGTTCTGGCGGTGGGGCCTGCGGACTTCGAACGCTTCCAGGCGATCTGCGAACGTGAGCGTTGCCCGTTTGCCGTGGTCGGCGAAGCCACTGCCGAGCCGCAACTGACCGTGACCGACAGCCACTTCGGCAACAGCCCGGTGGACATGCCGCTGGAAGTGCTGCTGGGTAAAGCCCCGCGCATGCACCGTTCGGTGGTTCGTGAAAACGAGCTGGGCGACGATTTCGATCCGTCGACCCTCGACATCGCCAACTGCGTCGAGCGCGTCCTGCATCACCCGGCCGTGGCCAGCAAGAGCTTCCTGATCACCATCGGCGACCGTACCATCACCGGCCTCGTGGCCCGTGATCAGATGGTCGGCCCTTGGCAGGTTCCGGTGGCCGACGTTGCCGTCACTGCCACCAGCTTCGACGTCTACACCGGTGAAGCCATGGCGATGGGCGAGCGCACTCCGCTGGCCCTGCTGGACGCTCCGGCGTCGGGCCGCATGGCCATCGGCGAAACCCTGACCAACATCGCCGCCTCGCGCATCGCCAAGATCTCCGACATCAAACTGTCGGCGAACTGGATGTCTGCCGCCGGTCACCCGGGTGAAGACGCGCGTCTGTACGACACCGTGAAAGCGGTCGGCATGGAACTGTGCCCTGAGCTGGGCATTACCATTCCGGTGGGCAAGGATTCCATGTCCATGGCCACCCGCTGGAACGACGAAGGCGTCGATAAGGCGGTAACTTCGCCGATGTCGCTGATCGTGACCGGTTTCGCGCCAGTGACTGACATCCGTCAGACCCTGACCCCGCAACTGCGCATGGACAAGGGCACCACCGACCTGATCCTGATCGACCTCGGTCGTGGTCAGAACCGCATGGGCGCCTCGATCCTCGCTCAGGTTCACGGCAAGCTCGGCAAACAGGCACCGGACGTCGATGACGCCGAAGACCTGAAAGCCTTCTTCGCCGTGATCCAGGGCCTCAACGCCGACGGTCACCTGCTGGCTTACCACGACCGTTCCGACGGTGGTCTGCTGACCAGCGTGGTGGAAATGGCGTTTGCCGGCCACTGCGGTCTGAGCCTGAACCTCGACGGTCTGGCAGAAACCTCCGCCGACATCGCCGCGATCCTGTTCAACGAAGAGCTGGGCGCTGTGATCCAGGTTCGCCAGGACGCCACCGCGGACATCCTCGCGCAGTTCAGCGCCGCTGGTCTGGGCGACTGTGTGTCGGTGATCGGTCAGCCGATGAACAACGGCGAGATCAGCATCACTTTCAACGGCGATACCGTATTCGAAGGTCAACGCCGTCTGCTGCAACGTCAGTGGGCTGAAACCAGCTACCAGATCCAGCGTCTGCGTGATAACGCCGACTGCGCCGAACAAGAATTCGACGTGCTGCTGGAAGAAGACAACCCGGGCCTGAGCGTCAAGCTCAGCTACGACGTCAACCAGGACGTTGCGGCGCCTTACATCAAGAAAGGCATCCGCCCACAGGTTGCCGTGCTGCGTGAGCAGGGCGTCAACGGTCAGGTGGAAATGGCGGCCGCGTTCGACCGCGCCGGTTTCAACGCGATCGACGTGCACATGAGCGACATTCTGGCCGGCCGCGTCGACCTGAACGAGTTCAAAGGTCTGGTGGCTTGCGGCGGTTTCTCCTACGGCGACGTACTGGGTGCCGGTGAAGGCTGGGCCAAATCCGCGCTGTTCAATAGCCGCGCTCGCGATGCCTTCCAGGGCTTCTTCGAACGCACCGACAGCTTTACCCTCGGCGTGTGCAATGGTTGCCAGATGATGTCCAACCTGCACGAGCTGATCCCGGGCAGCGAGTTCTGGCCGCACTTCGTGCGTAACCGTTCCGAGCAGTTCGAAGCCCGCGTGGCCATGGTACAGATCCAGGAGTCGAACTCGATCTTCCTGCAGGGCATGGCCGGTTCGCGCATGCCGATCGCCATCGCCCACGGTGAAGGCCATGCCGAATTCGCCAGCGAAGAAGCGTTGCTGCAAGCCGATCTGTCGGGTTGCGTGGCAATGCGTTTCGTCGACAACCACGGCAAGGTCACCGAGAAGTACCCGGCCAACCCGAACGGCTCGCCGCGCGGGATCACCGGTTTGACCAGCCGCGACGGTCGCGTGACCATCATGATGCCGCATCCGGAACGTGTGTTCCGCGCGGTGCAGAACTCGTGGCGTTCGGAAGACTGGAACGAAGACGCACCTTGGATGCGTATGTTCCGTAACGCTCGCGTCTGGGTTAACTAAGAGCAGGTGAGCCAAGCGCCATGTACAAGCTATGCTTTTTTGTTCCGGCCAGTCATGTCGAGGTGGTCAAAAGCGCTGTGTTCGCCGCCGGTGGCGGGCGGATCGGGGCTTATGATCATTGCGCCTGGCAGGTGTTTGGCTTGGGTCAGTTTCGTCCATTGGATGGCAGTCAGCCGTTCATTGGCGAGGCTGGTCAGGTCGAGCAGGTTGAGGAATGGAAGGTTGAGCTGGTGGTCAGCGATGAGTTGATTCGGGCGGTGGTGGTGGCTCTGAAAGAGAGCCATCCCTACGAAGCACCGGCATACGAGGTGTGGCGGTTGGAAGACTTCTGATTCTTCTGACTGCTGAATGAGAAACCCGCTGAAGTGATTTCAGCGGGTTTTTTGTTGTCCGGGATTTGACTGCTGTGCCTGATCTTCGATCTTTTGATCTTGGCGGCCTTCTAGCCGACCAATTTATTGCAGACTTGCTCCGTTCCACTGTGGGAGCGGGCTTGCTCGCGAAGACGGCCTGACAGTCGACCAATCTCTTGCAGATGCACACCGCCCCATTGTGGGAGCGAGCCTGCTCGCGATGACGGTCTGTTAGTCAGTGATGTTTATTGCCAAGACAAAACAGCAGAACCTTCCCACAAAACCTTCAGGTTGTCCGTCGGAAGTGGCCTCTCTAACCTTTGGCTGTCGCTGCCAATTCAGCGACCGGGACTGCAAGGCCGAAGAATTGTTAGGCGCTTACAGGCGCCGCATCAATAAGTGATGTCGGTCGCTCCAATTTTTCAGGAGCTCCACCATGATCAAAGACAATCCCAATCTCCCGGAAACAGACGTAGAAGATGTGGAAACAAACATGGAAACCGACTCCGTTTCCCCCTACACCTGCCTCAATTCCAAAAAACTCCACGACGCCGCAATCCGTGCCCTCGATCACTATCTCGCGCCACCTTCCGAGAAGAAGGCCAAAGCCAACCAGCGTCCAAGCACGATTTTCGTCATCGCCCCCAACGTCAATTCCGAAACCCTGCTGGCCCATGCCTGTGAAACCCTGGCCTCGGCGGATGTCATGGCCAGTGAGTTGGCGTTCGATCTCACCGGGCCGACATGCAATCTGGCATTAGGAATTCAGTAGATGATTTCCCTGGCGGAGTTGTCGGTGAATCGGGTGCTGGATCAGCTGTGTCCGCAGGGATAACCGGGCATTAAAAAAGCCCGCTGAAGATATGATTTTCAGCGGGCTTTTTGCAGTGTGTTGCCTCGAAAAGATCGCAGCTTCTACAGAGTTTTGTGTACCTATATAGGAGCTGCCACAGGCAAGCCCACTAGCCACAAAAGCTCTTCACGATGCTGTGAATTTTGGGGTTACGGGCGGATTTCGATCATCGTGCCGTCAGACACCAGGCCCCAGACTTCGCGCATGTCCATGTTACGCATGGCGATGCAGCCGTCGGTCCAGTCCAGCGTGTGGAACAGGTCTTCAGGGTTCTCTTCGGTGTCCGGAGTGCCGTGGATCATGATCATGCCGCCAGGCTCGACACCGTCGCGCCGGGCGCGGGCAGAGTCGCTGATATTCGGGTAGGAAATGTGCATCGCCAGGTTGAAACGGTCGCTGATCTTGCGCCAGTCCACCCAGTAAAAGCCTTCGGGGGTTCGTTTATCACCTTCCATCAGTTTTGGGCCGATGGGGCGTTTGCCCAGGGAAATGCGATAGGTCTTGATCGGCTTGCCGTCGTTGATCAATTGCAATTGGTGGGCGGACTTGAGAACCAGAACTTTTTCGATGACTTTGCCGTCCAGGGTTTCCGCAACGGAAGCCTGGGAGATGGCGACGAACGACAAGCAAAACAGGGCAAGCAACCAGCGCATTGAAACGATATCCCTAGAAGTGTCGCGACTATTTTAGTTATAGATGTTTTTGCAGGAGCTGCCGAAGGCTGCAATCTTTTAGCGCCTGCAAAGAGGCCGACATTGAAATCAAGTGATGACAGCCTGAACAAGCGGCGGGATCGATTCGGACCGCACGGGGTAGACCTCGGCCCGCCGGTCAGCGAAGAAGCATTCTAAAGTACGGCCCACCGTGCGGAAAGCCAGTTCGCCCCAAGGAATGTCGGCTTCTTCGAAAAGCTGCACTTCCAGGCTCTCGGGGCCGGCGGCAAAATCCAGGTCTATCAGCTCGGCGCGAAAGAATACATGCACCTGGCTGATGTGTGGCACGTCGATCAGCGTATAGATGCTCAGGTTACGTACCCGGGCACAAGCTTCTTCGGCGGTCTCGCGAATGGCGGCCTGTTCGATGGTCTCACCGTTTTCCATGAAACCGGCGGGCAGGGTCCAGTAACCGAGCCGTGGCTCGATGGCGCGACGGCACAGCAACACCTTCGAGCCCCAGGTCGGCACACAACCGGCCACGATATTGGGGTTCTGGTAATGAATGGTATGACAGCTGTCGCAGACAAAACGCAGGCGCGAATCGCCTTCGGGAATGCGCTGGGTCACCGGGTTGCCGCATTGACTGCAAAATTTCATGCTTGGGTTCCTGAATGCTGCGCCTATCTTGGCGTGCAGCGGTGTCGGTCGGCAAGTTGTCGTTTCGCGACATGAGGCTGTTCGGGGGTTGGGCGGCCGGTGCGATTGGTGCATGATGCAGGGTAAGGCACAGATCGAGAAGACTCATGCTGGACGAGCTACTGCACCGGGTAAGCAATCACACGCCGCGTACGCTGGAAACCGACCGACGTTTCCCCGAAGCCGCGGTATTGGTGCCTGTCACGCGCAGTGACGAACCGGAACTGGTCCTGACCCTTCGCGCCAGCGGGCTCTCGACCCATGGCGGCGAAGTAGCCTTCCCTGGCGGTCGACGCGACCCCGGAGACCCGGACCTGATTTTTACTGCCTTGCGCGAAGCCGAAGAAGAAATCGGTCTGCCGCCGGGGTTGGTCGAAGTGATCGGCCCGCTGAGCCCGCTGATCTCCTTGCACGGCATCAAGGTCACGCCCTATGTCGGCGTGATTCCGGATTTCGTCGAATATCAGGCCAACGACGCCGAGATCGCCGCGGTGTTCAGCGTGCCTCTGGAGTTCTTCCGCAAGGACCCACGTGAGCACACCCACCGCATCGACTACCAGGGCCACAGTTGGTATGTGCCGAGCTACCGTTATGGCGAGTACAAGATCTGGGGGCTGACGGCGATCATGATCGTCGAGTTGATCAACTTGCTCTATGACGCGAAAATCAGCCTGCATCAACCGCCCAAGAGTTTTATCAACACCTGAAGCCATCGCTCGTATGGTTTGAATCCTGCTTTTCGCTAGTGAGCCTGCCTGGCCCTGAGGACAACAAGATGAAATATCGCCTGGGCGACGCCCGCGTCGACACCCATCCGCAGAGCTGGGTCGCACCCAATGCTGTGCTGGTGGGCAAGGTCAAACTGGAAGAGGGCGCCAACGTCTGGTTCAACGCCGTGTTGCGGGGCGACAACGAACTGATCCTGATAGGCAAGAACAGCAACGTGCAGGACGGCACCGTGATGCACACCGACATGGGCTACCCGCTGACCATCGGCACCGGCGTGACCATCGGCCACAACGCCATGCTCCACGGCTGTACGGTGGGTGATCACAGCCTGATCGGTATCAACGCGGTGATCCTCAACGGCGCGAAAATCGGCAAGAACTGCATCATTGGCGCCAATTCGCTGATCGGCGAGGGCAAGGAAATTCCGGATGGTTCACTGGTCATGGGTTCGCCGGGCAAGGTGGTGCGCGAGTTGACCGAGCCGCAAAAGAAGATGCTCGAAGCCAGCGCCGCCCACTATGTGCACAACTCGCAGCGTTATGCCCGCGATCTGGTCGAGCAGGAAGAATGAGCACCACTGAACGACCGGTCCCGTCGCCATGTGTGAGCATTTGTGCGCTGGATGAGGATGACATTTGCACCGGGTGTCAGCGCACGGTGGAAGAAATCACCCGCTGGAGCCGGATGGACAACGCAGAGCGGCGCAAGGTGTTGGGGTTGTGTCATGAGCGGGCCAAATCGAGTGGGTTGATCTGGATGTTGCCCTCCAAATCCTGAGTCATTTGGTGCTTTTGTGGCGAGGGAGCTTGCTCCCGCCGGGCTGCGAAGCAGCCCCTAAACCGACGACGTTCTAGCTGACACACCGCGTCCGCTGATTTCAGGGCCGCTTCGCAACCCAGCGGGAGCAAGCTCCCTCGCCACAGGTTATCTGTGCGCTGAAGATGGAGTACCCTGTGCACAAAATTGACAGGTACCCCACGCCCCATGCTCTTCCTGATCGCCTACATCGGCAGCGTCGTGCTGATCAATTACGCCTTTTCCACCGCCCCGCACCTGGACATTATCTGGTCGGCCTGGGGTGGTCTGGTGTTCGTGCTGCGCGACATGGTGCAAACCCGCTTCGGCCACGGTGCGATCGCGGCGATGCTGGTGGCGCTGGTGCTGTCCTACGTCACCTCCGACCCGTCCATTGCACTCGCCAGCGCCACGGGGTTTGCGGTGTCCGAGTGTATCGACTGGCTGGTGTTCAGCATCACCCGGCGTCCGTTGCACGACCGCCTGTGGATAAGTTCGGTCCTGAGCATCCCGCTGGACACTTTCATCTTCTTCGGCATGATCGATGCGCTCACGCCGGGCGTGATCCTCACCGCGCTGGGCTCAAAGTTCGCCGGTGTGACCGTCGTTTGGCTGATCATGGCCTGGCGCTTGCGTAATCAGGCCGTCGTCAGCTGAAGCCAAACCCTCAGGTTCATGTAAAATGCCGCGCTTTCTCCCCACGGGAAGCGTGCTTCCCTCGATGATCCGCTTCTTTGAGGACCTGAGATGACCCGTATCGGAACTCCATTGTCGCCAACCGCGACCCGCGTATTGCTGTGTGGCTGTGGTGAGTTGGGCAAGGAAGTGGTGATCGAGCTGCAACGCTTGGGCGTTGAAGTGATTGCCGTGGATCGCTACGCCAACGCGCCGGCCATGCAAGTCGCCCATCGCAGCCATGTGATCAACATGCTCGACGGGGCTGCCCTGCGTGCGGTGATCGAAGCCGAGAAGCCGCACTTCATCGTGCCGGAAATCGAAGCCATCGCCACCGCGACCCTGGTGGAGCTGGAGTCCGAAGGCTTCACCGTGATCCCGACCGCTCGCGCCGCACAGCTGACCATGAACCGCGAAGGCATTCGTCGTCTGGCCGCAGAAGAGCTGGACCTGCCAACGTCGCCGTACCACTTCGCCGACACCTTCGAGGATTACCGCAAGGCAGTCGAAGACCTGGGTTTCCCGTGCGTGGTCAAACCGGTCATGAGTTCCTCGGGCAAAGGCCAGAGCCTGCTGCGCAGCGTCGATGACGTGCAGAAGGCCTGGGATTACGCTCAAGAGGGTGGCCGCGCCGGTAAAGGTCGCGTGATCATCGAAGGTTTCATCGACTTCGACTACGAAATCACCCTGCTGACCGTGCGTCACGTTGGCGGCACGACGTTCTGTGCGCCTGTGGGTCACCGTCAGGAGAAGGGTGACTATCAGGAATCCTGGCAGCCACAAGCCATGAGCCCGGTTGCTCTGGCGGAATCCGAGCGCGTTGCCAAAGCCGTGACCGAAGCCTTGGGTGGCCGTGGTCTGTTTGGCGTCGAGTTGTTCATCAAGGGTGATCAAGTCTGGTTCAGCGAAGTCTCGCCGCGCCCGCATGACACCGGTCTGGTGACCCTGATTTCCCAGGACCTGTCGCAGTTTGCGCTGCACGCACGGGCGATCCTGGGCCTGCCGATTCCATTGATCCGTCAGTTTGGCCCATCGGCTTCGGCCGTGATTCTGGTGGAAGGGCAGTCGACTCAGACTGCATTCGCCAACCTGGGTGCTGCGTTGAGCGAGCCGGATACCGCGTTGCGTCTGTTCGGCAAGCCTGAGGTCAATGGCCAGCGCCGGATGGGGGTGGCGTTGGCGCGTGATGTGTCGATTGAAGCGGCTCGTGCGAAAGCGACCCGCGCTTCTCAGGCTGTTGTTGTAGAGCTCTAAACCGCGTCGCGCCATTCGCGAGCAGGCTCGCTCCCACATTGAACCGCATTCTTTCTGACAGAACGTGGTCCCCTGTGGGAGCGAGCCTACTCGTGATGGCGGCCTGTCAGGCCGCCCGATTCAAATCGTTGTTACGCGTCTCCTTCAGGCACAGCACCGCTATCAAGCTCAGCACCGCCGCCCCCGACACATACCCGCCGACATAACTCAAACCGCCCATTGCCACCAGTTTCTGCGCAAAGAACGGCGCCGCCGAGGCTCCGACAATGCCGCCCAGGTTGTAGGCCGCCGATGCGCCGGTATAGCGCACGTGGGTCGGAAACAGCTCCGGCAGCAGCGCGCCCATCGGCGCAAACGTCACGCCCATCAGGAACAGTTCGATGCACAGGAACAGCGCCACGCCCCAGGTCGAGCCTTGGGTCAGCAGCGGTTCCATCAAGAATCCGGACAGAATCGCCAGCACGCCACCGATGATCAGCACCGGTTTACGCCCGAAACGATCACTGGCCCAGGCCGACAGCGGTGTTGCGGCTGCCATGAACAGCACGGCGAAGCACAGCAGGGCGAGGAAGGTTTCGCGGGTGTAACCGAGTGTCGATACGCCGTAACTCAGCGAAAACACCGTTGAGATGTAGAACAGTGCGTAGCACACCACCATCGAGCCGGCCCCCAGCAGCATTGGCGCCCAGTACTGACTGAACAGCTCGACCAGCGGGACCTTCACTCGCTCCTGGCGAGCCATGGCGTTGGCGAACACCGGGGTTTCGTGGAGCTTGAGGCGTACGTACAAGCCCACCATCACCAGCGCGGCACTGAGCAGGAACGGAATCCGCCAGCCCCACGAACGGAACTGCTCGTCGTTCAGACTCATGGCCAAGGTCAGGAACAGGCCGTTGGCCGCCAGAAACCCGATCGACGGGCCGAGTTGCGGGAACATGCCGAACCAGGCGCGCTTGCCTTTGGGCGCGTTCTCCGTGGCCAGCAATGCGGCGCCGCCCCATTCACCGCCCAACCCCAGGCCTTGGCCGAAGCGCAGCACGCAGAGCAGGATCGGCGCCCAGGCGCCAATGCTGTCGTAACCCGGCAACACGCCGATCAGTGTGGTACATACGCCCATCAGCAGCAGGGACGCGACCAGTGTCGATTTACGCCCGATGCGGTCACCGAAGTGGCCGAACAGCGCCGACCCCAGTGGCCGTGCAAGGAAGGCGATACCGAAGGTGAGGAACGCCGACAGCATTTGGGCGGTGCCGGAGGACTGCGGAAAGAACACCGGCCCGATCACCAGCGCCGCGGCAGTGGCATAAACGTAGAAGTCGTAGAACTCGATGGCAGTGCCGATGAAACTCGCAGTGGCCACGCGGGTGGCGGAGTTCGTCGGTTGGGCAGGCGTGGTGTCGCTGAACGTTGTGCTGGTCGTCATGCGGTTATCCCTGACAGTCATGTGGCCCAGTAGAGCGAATTATTATGGTCGAATACCCAGGGATGTGGGTTTAACGCAGAGTGCGGGTAGCACGGGGTATGGCGGGGCTTGGTAAGCCGCTCGATTATAGGAAGGCGGCTAATGATTCAACAAGCGGCTTGGAGGATGCGATGACTTTTGTGGCGAGGGAGCTTGCTCCCGCTCGGGCGGGTAGCGGCCGCAAACGGCTGAATACATTCTTTCAGGGTAATCGCGCTATCTGTGATCAGGCCTGCTTCAAAGTCCAGCGGGAGCAAGGGATCGTGTCAGATTTTAGAAAGGGCAGGCACTGAGCTGGTATGCCAGATCAGCACGCGCGTGACACGATTCTCTTCCGTCTCCAGAATCTCCAGCCGATATCGGCCGATCTTCAGGCAAACCGCACTGTCCGGAATCGTCTCCAGCGCCTCGGTCACCAACCCGTTGAGGGTTTTCGGGCCGTCGCTGGGCAGGTGCCAGCCGAGGCTCTTGTTCAGCTCGCGGATGGACGCTGCACCGTCAATCACCAGTCGGCCGTCGGCCTGCGGGTGGATGTGCGGGTTATCCAGGCTGTGTTGGTTTTCGAACTCACCGACGATTTCTTCAAGAATGTCTTCCAGGGTGACGATGCCCAGCACTTCGCCGTACTCGTCGACCACCATGCCCAAACGCCGTTGCTGCTTGTGGAAATTCAGCAATTGCAGCTGCAACGGGGTGCTTTCCGGCACGAAGTACGGTTCGTGACTGGCCGCCAGCAGTGCTTCCAGTGTGAGGCTTGAATCCGGCAGCAGATGACGGATCTGCCGGGTGTTGAGCACTGCTTCTACCTGGTTGATGTCACTGTGGAATACCGGCAGGCGGGTGCGCTTGTTGTGACGCAGTTGTTCGATGATTTCTTCGAGGGAGTCGTCCAGGTTGATCCCGTCGACGTCGCTGCGTGGTACCAGAATGTCGTTGACCGTGATGTTATCCAGCGCGTGGATACCTGACAGTGGGCGATAGGCCGCATGTTCGTGATCGTCGTGGCGATCTGCCGGAGCCTCGTCTTCGCTTTGCTGTACCACGCTGACTTTGCGGGCGAACGGCCGCATCAGCAGTTGGCTGATGCCATTGAGCAGCCAGGCGGCCGGGTAGACGATTTTCAACGGTATGCCGAGCAGAGTGTTGCCCAAGGCCAGGACAACATCCGGATAGCGGACGGCAAGGGTTCGCGGCAGGTAGTCGGCGAACACCAGCAACACCGCGCCGGCACCGAGGCAGGCAATCCATGGGCCGTTTTGTGCCCAGGTGAAAATCGCCAGCAAGGTGCTGATGACCACCACCAGCGCACGGCACAGGGTGTTGCAGAGGATCAGACTGTTGAGCGGGAAGCTCAGTTTGGCCACCGGTTTGTCGCTGGAGCGCGAGGCCATGCGCTGGGCCAGCAACTGCTGCTGTGCAACTTCGATGGCGGTAAACAGTCCCGACCATAAAGTCAGCAGGGCCAGCACCGCGAGCATCGGCCCTATGGGCAAGTCGTCCATTAATGCCGCCCGTCAGATATGCAGAATGTATTCGCGGACCAGCTTGCTGCCGAAATACGCCAGCATCAGCAGGCAGAAACCGGCAAGGGTCCAGCGGATGGCTTTGTGTCCGCGCCAGCCGAGGCGGTTGCGCCCCCATAGCAGTACGCTGAACACGATCCAGGCCAGGCACGCCAACAGGGTTTTATGCACCAGGTGCTGGGCGAACAGGTTCTCGACGAACAGCCAGCCGGAGATCAGCGACAGCGACAGCAGGCTCCAGCCGGCCCAGAGGAAACCGAACAGCAGGCTTTCCATGGTTTGTAACGGCGGGAAGTTCTTGATCAGCCCGGACGGATGTTTGTGTTTGAGTTGATGGTCCTGAACCAGCAGCAGCAAGGCCTGGAACACCGCGATGGTGAACATGCCGTAAGCGAGGATCGACAAGAGGATGTGGGCAAGAATGCCCGGCTCTTCGTCAATGATCTGCACCGTACCGGCAGGTGCGAACTGAGCCAGCAGCACCGTGACGGCGCCCAGCGGGAACAGCAACACAAGCAGGTTTTCCACTGGAATCCGCGAACAGGCGAGCAGGGTCAGGGCAATGACCGCTGCGGCAATCAGGCTGGCGGCGCTGAAAAAGTCCAGGGCCAGGCCGACCGGTGTCAGCAGATAGGTAATCAGGCTGGCGCTGTGGGCCAGCATGGCGAGCACGCCGAGCGTGATCAGCAGGCGTTTGTTCGCCTTGGCGCCGGTGGCCAGGCGAGTGCCTTGATAGAGGGTCGCAGCGGCATATAAGCAGGCGGCGGCGAGGGTAGTAAGCAAACTGGGTGACAAGGGGAGCATAAATCCTGTTAGGCAAGCCCGAAAGGCGTTGAGTTTGGCATAGAACCCACATGGCACGAAAGACCATGCAAGCTGACGGCGAGGTGTCCGCCAGACGCAGTCTTCGCTATAATCCGCGACCTGCCCACGCCGCAGGCTCGCCGAGCACATGTTGATTCCGGTCTGGGCCGCCATTATCCCGGTCTACACAGGGCCTGAAAGGATCGCGCAATGTTTGAAAACTTAACCGACCGTCTCTCGCAGACGCTGCGCCATGTCACCGGCAAGGCCAAGCTGACCGAAGACAACATCAAAGACACCCTGCGTGAAGTGCGCATGGCGTTGCTCGAAGCCGACGTCGCCTTGCCGGTGGTCAAAGACTTCGTCAATTCGGTCAAGGAGCGCGCTGTCGGCACCGAGGTGTCGCGCAGCCTGACGCCGGGCCAGGCCTTCGTGAAAATCGTCCAGGCCGAACTCGAAAGCCTGATGGGTGCGGCCAACGAAGACTTGAACCTCAGCGCCGTTCCTCCTGCTGTCGTATTGATGGCAGGTTTGCAGGGCGCGGGTAAAACCACCACCGCCGGCAAACTGGCGCGCTTCCTTAAAGAGCGCAAGAAGAAGTCGGTCATGGTCGTGTCCGCGGACGTTTACCGTCCGGCGGCGATCAAGCAGCTGGAAACCCTGGCCAACGACATCGGCGTGACGTTCTTCCCGTCTGACCTTAGCCAGAAACCGGTCGACATCGCACAAGCGGCTATTAAAGAAGCCAAACTGAAATTCATCGACGTGGTCATCGTCGATACCGCTGGTCGCCTGCACATCGACGAAGAGATGATGGGCGAGATCAAGGCGTTGCACGCCGCGATCAACCCGGTCGAAACCCTGTTCGTGGTCGACGCCATGACCGGCCAGGACGCCGCCAACACGGCCAAGGCCTTTGGCGATGCGCTGCCGCTGACCGGTGTGATCCTGACCAAGGTCGACGGCGATGCCCGTGGCGGTGCCGCGCTGTCGGTGCGAGCCATCACCGGCAAGCCGATCAAGTTCATCGGTATGGGCGAGAAGACCGAAGCGCTCGAACCGTTCCATCCTGAGCGTATTGCTTCGCGCATCCTCGGCATGGGCGACGTACTCAGCCTGATCGAGCAGGCCGAACAGACCCTCGATAAAGACAAGGCCGATAAACTGGCCAAGAAGCTGAAGAAGGGCAAGGGTTTCGACCTCGAAGACTTCCGTGATCAGCTGCAACAGATGAAAAACATGGGCGGCCTCGGCGGCCTCATGGACAAACTGCCGAACATCGGCGGCGTGAATCTGGCGCAGATGGGCAACGCCCAGGGCGCGGCAGAGAAGCAGTTCAAGCAGATGGAAGCCATCATCAATTCCATGACCCCGGCCGAGCGCCGCGACCCTGAGCTGATCAGCGGTTCGCGCAAGCGCCGGATCGCCATGGGTTCCGGCACTCAGGTGCAGGACATCGGTCGCTTGATCAAGCAGCACAAGCAGATGCAGAAGATGATGAAGAAGTTCTCCGCGAAAGGCGGAATGGCCAAAATGATGCGCGGCATGGGCGGTATGTTGCCCGGCGGCGGCATGCCCAAGATGTAAAAGATTCGCGCCGGCAGTGATGTCGGCGCTATCCACGGCAACGTGGATTTTCCAGCAAACCCGCCATTGGCGGGAGCTGACTTGCCGTTTTAACCGACGGCTCTATAGCAAATCTGGATGGCGACCGATAGGTCGCCGGAAAAAGACATTTGCAAAAGTCCGGATATTCCTTAGAATATGCGGCCTTTCGGGCACCTATGCCCGCTGTGCCTTTAGATTTGCAGCACCGACTACAGGAACGATGTTCACATGCTAACAATCCGTCTTGCCCTTGGCGGCTCCAAAAAGCGCCCGTTTTACCACTTGACCGTAACCGACAGCCGCAACCCGCGCGACGGTTCGCACAAGGAACAGGTTGGTTTCTTCAACCCTGTTGCTCGTGGTCAAGAAGTTCGTCTGTCCGTGAACCAAGAGCGCGTAGCCTACTGGCTGAGCGTTGGTGCACAACCTTCTGAGCGCGTTGCTCAGTTGTTGAAGGAATCTGCTAAGGCTGCGGCCTGAGCAATATGAACGCGACGCCGGCTGTTGCCGATGATTTGATCGTTATTGGCAAAATTTATTCTGTTCATGGCGTTCGCGGCGAAGTGAAGGTGTATTCCTTTACTGATCCGATTAAAAACCTGTTGGACTACAAAACCTGGACGCTCAAGCGCGAAGGCAACGTAAAACAGGTCGAGCTGGTCAGCGGACGTGGGAACGACAAGTTCCTGGTCGCAAAGCTCAAGGGTCTTGATGATCGTGAAGAAGCGCGTCTTCTGGCTGGTTATGAGATCTGCGTGCCGCGCAACCTGTTCCCTGAATTGACCGACGGCGAGTACTACTGGTACCAGCTGGAAGGTCTGAAGGTCATCGATACTCACGGGCAATTGTTCGGGAAAATCGATCATCTTCTGGAAACCGGCGCCAATGATGTAATGGTGGTCAAGCCTTGCGCTGGCAGCCTGGATGATCGCGAACGCTTGTTGCCCTATACGGAGCAATGCGTGTTGGCTGTCGACCTTGCCGCGGGCGAGATGAAGGTGGAATGGGATGCGGACTTCTAAACGTGGCTAACCTGCGCGTAGAAGTGATCAGTTTGTTTCCCGAGATGTTCTCCGCCATCAGCGAGTACGGCATCACCAGTCGGGCGGTGAAGCAGGGGCTGTTGCAGCTCACCTGTTGGAATCCGCGAGACTACACGACGGATCGACATCACACTGTGGATGATCGCCCATTTGGCGGTGGTCCGGGCATGGTGATGAAGATCAAGCCCCTGGAAGATGCTCTGGTTCAGGCCAAGGCAGCAGCCGGGGAGGCGGCGAAGGTAATTTACCTGTCCCCCCAAGGCCGTCAACTGACTCAGTCGGCGGTGCGCGAGTTGGCGAATCTGGATGCATTGATCCTGATTGCCGGCCGCTATGAAGGCATTGACGAGCGTTTTATTGATGCTCATGTCGATGAAGAGTGGTCGATTGGCGACTATGTACTGTCTGGCGGCGAGCTGCCGGCGATGGTCCTGATCGATGCGGTTACACGACTGCTGCCTGGAGCTTTAGGGCATGCGGACTCCGCCGAGGAAGATTCCTTTACGGATGGTTTGCTGGATTGCCCGCACTACACCCGACCGGAGGTGTATGCGGATCAGCGTGTTCCCGACGTATTGCTAAGTGGCAATCACGCGCACATCCGGCGTTGGCGTTTACAGCAGTCCCTTGGTCGGACCTATGAACGACGCGCCGATCTTCTGGAAAGCCGCTCGCTTTCTGGAGAAGAGAAGAAGCTGCTCGAGGAATACATCCGCGAGCGGGACGATAGTTAACAACGTATCGATGGTAGATCCGACGATTTACCTTAGGAGCACAGCATGACTAACAAAATCATCCTTGCACTCGAAGCAGAGCAGATGACCAAAGAGATCCCTACCTTTGCCCCGGGCGACACCATTGTCGTTCAGGTGAAAGTGAAGGAAGGCGATCGTTCGCGTCTGCAAGCGTTCGAAGGCGTAGTTATCGCCAAGCGTAACCGCGGCGTAAACAGTGCTTTCACCGTTCGTAAAATCTCCAACGGTGTTGGCGTAGAGCGTACTTTCCAGACCTACAGCCCGCAAATCGACAGCATGGCCGTTAAGCGTCGCGGTGACGTACGTAAAGCCAAGCTGTACTACCTGCGTGACCTGTCCGGTAAAGCAGCTCGCATCAAGGAAAAACTGGCTTAAGTCCAGCTTCCGATGCAGAAGAGTCAGCCTGTTCAGGCTGGCTCTTCAAGAAAATGCCTCGTATCGAAAGATACGGGGCATTTTTCGTTATGGCTGCATTTAATGCTGGTCATTTAAAGCGCGGAAGCTGTGGGGGCGGGCTTGCTCGCGAAGGCGGGTTGCCAGTCGATACATGTGTTGAATGACACGCTGCCTTCGCGAGCAAGCCCGCTCCCATATGGATGGGGATTTTTTTGCGCAAAAAAAACGCCCCGAACAAGTCGGGGCGTTTTCTTGGGGTGTGCTTGAGCGCTTAGCGCTTCAGCGAAGCTGGCAGATGCGGCTGGATCGCCGTCAGTACTGCCTTGAAGCACTTGGTGTTGCCGGCGACGACGTGGCCTTTCTCGAGGAAGTCGTGACCACCGGTGAAGTCGCTCACCAGGCCGCCAGCTTCCTGAATCAGCAGGGCGCCTGCGGCCATGTCCCATTCGGACAGGCCCGACTCCCAGAAAGCGTCGAAACGGCCGGCAGCCACGTAGGCCAGGTCCAGGCTCGCCGAGCCGGCACGGCGGATGCCAGCGGTCTGGCCAACCAGGGCGCGGAACATGCCCAGGTAGTTGTCGAGGTTGTCCATCTGGTCATCGCGGAACGGGAAGCCGGTGCCCAGCAGGGCGCCGTCCAGGCTGGTGCGGCCGCTGACGCGCAGGCGACGACCGTTCAGCTGGGCGCCGCGACCACGGCTGGCGGTGAATTCTTCCTGGCGAACCGGGTCCAGAACAACGGCGTGTTCCAGGCGGCCACGGTATTTGCAGGCGATGCTGACCGCGAAGTGAGGAATGCCACGCAGGAAGTTGGTGGTGCCGTCCAGTGGGTCGATAATCCAAAGGTATTCTTCGCCTTCGATACCGCTGCCGGCGTGCATGCCGGTTTCTTCACCCATGATCGAGTGATTCGGGTAGGCCTTGCGCAGCGCATCAATGATTTTCTGTTCGGCGGCGCGATCCACCTCGGATACGTAATCCTTGGCGTCTTTTTCGTCGACCTTGATGGTATCCAGGCGCTCGATGGAGCGGAAG
The DNA here is from genome assembly GCF_034008235.1 of Pseudomonas sp. P9_31. Lineage (NCBI taxonomy): Bacteria > Pseudomonadati > Pseudomonadota > Gammaproteobacteria > Pseudomonadales > Pseudomonadaceae > Pseudomonas > Pseudomonas sp. P9_31. The sequence goes on along the minus strand of NZ_CP125375.1, from coordinate 5,129,942 downwards.
ATCAATTCACTGGCGCTGCGGGCGGCGCGCAGCGCGATATTCAGCATGGGCTGCATGGATGTGTCACCTAAGGTTGTTAAAGAAAGCCGGGCATTCTATCAGAAAGTTTCTACAGGTGAAGGTCGGTGTTCGCTTTCATAGCTTAACGGTAGGAGGCGCTGTAAGATTCTGCTCCCTATTAAAGTGTTCGAGAGCGCCTCCCTTGCTGCAAAACATTCGTGTCGTCCTGGTCAATACCAGCCACCCCGGAAATATCGGCGGTGCTGCGCGTGCCATGAAGAACATGGGCCTGTCGCGGCTGGTGCTGGTCGAACCGCGGTTGTTCCCGCACCACGAGGCCGATGCGCGTGCGTCCGGTGCTGGCGACATCCTTGAAAACGCGCAAGTCGTCGCCACCCTGGAAGATGCCTTGGTTGGCTGCAATCTGGTGCTCGGTACCAGCGCTCGTGACCGTCGCATTCCCTGGCCGTTGCTCGATCCCCGCGAATGCGGTGTGAGGGTGGTCGAAGAGGCGGGGCAGGGTGCCGAGATCGCGCTGGTGTTCGGTCGTGAAGACTCCGGCTTGACCAATGAAGAGCTGCAGCGATGTCATTATCACGTGCACATCCCATCAGACCCCGAGTTCAGTTCGTTGAACCTTGGGGCGGCGGTGCAGGTGTTGAGCTATGAAGTGCGTATGTCCTGGCTCGCGGCCCTGGGTCAGCCGAGCAAGGTCGAGAAGGATGAAGTGGCTTCCACCAAAAGTGGTGAGCTGGCGACCATGGATGAGCTGGAGCGATTCTATGAGCACCTGGAGCAAACCCTGGTGGCCATCGAATTCCTTGATCCGGAAAAACCACGGCACTTGATGGCGCGCCTGCGCCGGTTGTACGGACGCAGCTCGGTCAGCCGAGCGGAAATGAATATATTGCGTGGCATCCTCACGGAAACCCAGAAAGCGGCCCGTGGCGAGCTTCTACAGCGGAAGGATTAATGATGTTCGAGCGTTTGCGTGAAGATATCCAGAGTGTTTTCCATCGTGATCCGGCGGCGCGTAATGCTTTCGAGGTCCTGACATGCTACCCGGGCATGCACGCCATCTGGATCCATCGTCTGTCGTCGGCGTTGTGGGGCATGGGTTGGAAATGGCTCGCGCGCCTGGTGTCGAACTTCGGTCGCTGGTTGACCGGGATCGAGATTCATCCGGGGGCCAAAGTCGGTCGTCGTTTCTTTATCGACCATGGCATGGGCATCGTTATTGGTGAGACCGCCGAGATCGGCAACGACGTCACCCTTTACCAGGGCGTGACCCTCGGCGGCACTAGTTGGAACAAGGGCAAGCGTCACCCGACTCTGGAGGATGGCGTGGTGGTCGGCGCGGGTGCCAAGGTGCTCGGCCCGTTCACGGTCGGTGCCGGGGCCAAGGTCGGTTCCAATGCCGTGGTCACCAAGGCGGTTCCGCCTGGGGCGACAGTGGTGGGGATTCCGGGGCGGATCATCGTCAAGTCCGATGATGAGCAGGATGCCAAGCGCAAGGCCATGGCCGAGAAGATCGGCTTCGATGCGTACGGCGTCGGCGAGGACATGCCGGACCCGGTGGCGCGGGCGATCGGTCAGCTGCTCGATCACTTGCAGGCGGTCGATGGTCGTCTGGAGGGGATGTGCGGCGCGCTGAAGGATCTGGGTAGCAACTATTGTGCGAAGGATCTGCCTGAGCTGCGCGAAGAAGATTTTGCCTGTGTGAAAGACAAGGATCAGAGTCAGGCCAGTTAAATCGAGCTGGCCCCTTCGCGAGCAAGCCCGCTCCCACACTTGATTTCTGCCGTGCACAAATCTGTACCCACAGACGATCCAATGTGTGGGGCTTGCTCGCGAAGAGCGATAGCGCGCAATTGCTGGCTGTTCGCGGCCAGCCTTTGCTATGATGCGCGCGCTCTTTTGCGGGTAAACCTGAGTAAAGCGCTAGGTCTTATAGTTGACTTAAATACTCGGGAATTGCATACTCGCCCCATTCCGAACTCCGTGGTAATTGTCCATGCGACTGACTACAAAAGGCCGATACGCCGTGACCGCCATGCTTGACCTGGCGTTACACGCGCAGCACGGGCCGGTGTCCCTGGCCGATATCTCCGAGCGCCAAGGCATCTCCCTGTCCTACCTCGAGCAGCTTTTCGCCAAATTGCGCCGTAGCAATCTGGTGTCCAGTGTTCGCGGTCCGGGCGGTGGCTACCAACTGTCCCGCGACATGCAGGGCATCCAGGTCGCCCAAGTGATCGATGCGGTCAACGAATCGGTCGATGCAACCAAATGCCAGGGCCAGGGTGATTGCCATTCCGGCGACACCTGTCTGACCCACCACTTGTGGTGCGATCTGAGCCTGCAGATTCACGAATTTCTGAGCGGTATCAGCTTGGCTGACCTTGTAACTCGCCGTGAGGTGCAAGAAGTAGCCCAGCGTCAGGACCAGCGCCGTTGCAACAGCAAGGCGCCACGCCTGGACAAGATTGAAGCGTCCGCCGTCGAATGACAGCCAAAGAGCTAGCGGCACGCCAGCCAGCCTGATTAGGAGATAGTCCATGAAATTGCCGATTTACCTTGATTACTCTGCGACCACCCCGGTTGATCCGCGTGTCGCGCAAAAGATGAGTGAATGCCTGCTGGTCGACGGAAACTTCGGTAACCCGGCGTCCCGTTCCCACGTGTTCGGCTGGAAAGCTGAAGAGTCCGTCGAGAACGCTCGCCGTCAGGTCGCTGACCTGGTTAACGCCGACCCGCGTGAAATCGTCTGGACCTCCGGTGCCACCGAATCCGACAACCTGGCAATCAAGGGTGCGGCGCATTTCTACTCCACCAAAGGCAAACACCTGATCACCACCAAGATTGAGCACAAGGCTGTCCTCGACACCATGCGCCAACTGGAGCGTGAAGGTTTCGAAGTGACTTACCTCGATCCTCGCGAAGATGGTCTGGTAACTCCAGAGATGGTCGAAGCTGCCCTGCGCGATGACACGATCCTGGTGTCGATCATGCACGTGAACAACGAAATCGGCACCATCAACGACATCGCAGCCATCGGCGAACTGACCCGCTCCAAGGGGATCCTGTTCCACGTCGACGCCGCTCAGTCCACCGGCAAGGTCGAGATCGACCTGTCGAAACTGAAAGTCGACATGATGTCGTTCTCCGCCCACAAAACCTACGGCCCTAAAGGCATCGGCGCACTGTACGTCAGCCGCAAGCCGCGTGTTCGCATCGAAGCGACCATGCATGGCGGCGGTCACGAACGTGGCATGCGTTCCGGCACCCTGGCGACTCACCAGATCGTCGGCATGGGCGAAGCGTTCCGTGTGGCCAAGGAAGACATGGCTGCCGAGAATGCACGCATCAAAGCCCTGAGCGACCGTTTCTTCAAGCAGGTCGAAGGCCTGGAAGAGCTGTACGTCAACGGCAGCATGACCGCTCGCGTGCCGCACAATCTGAACTTGAGCTTCAACTACGTTGAAGGCGAGTCGCTGATCATGGCGCTCAAGGATCTGGCGGTTTCGTCCGGTTCGGCCTGCACCTCGGCATCGCTTGAGCCTTCGTACGTCCTGCGCGCCCTGGGCCGCAACGACGAACTGGCGCACAGCTCGATTCGCTTCACCTTCGGCCGTTTCACCACCGAAGAAGAAATCGACTACGCCGCGCAGAAAGTCTGCGAGGCCGTTACCAAGCTGCGCACCTTGTCGCCGCTGTGGGACATGTACAAAGATGGCGTCGACATTTCGAAAATCGAGTGGGCGGCACACTGATATTCAAGTCGCCGCAACCGGCCCTGCGAATCGGCGATTTGCAGGGTTTCAAGAGCGACTCCTGATGAGTGAGGATTAAGAATCATGGCTTACAGCGAAAAGGTCATCGACCACTACGAGAACCCGCGCAACGTCGGCAAGATGGACGCGGAAGATCCTGATGTCGGCACCGGCATGGTCGGCGCACCGGCGTGCGGTGACGTGATGCGTCTGCAGATCAAGGTCAACGAGCAAGGCATCATCGAAGACGCCAAGTTCAAGACTTACGGTTGCGGTTCGGCGATCGCCTCCAGCTCCCTGGCGACCGAGTGGATGAAAGGCAAGACTCTGGATGAAGCAGAGACCATCAAGAACACTCAGTTGGCCGAAGAACTGGCCCTGCCGCCAGTGAAAATTCACTGTTCCGTACTCGCTGAAGACGCTATCAAGGCGGCCGTTCGCGACTACAAGCAGAAGAAAGGCTTGATCTGACTTTCAAGGTTTGGCGACGAGTAAGGAGTCACCGATGGCTATCAGCATGACAGAAGCGGCTGCTCAACACGTGCGACGCTCCCTCGACGGGCGCGGCAAGGGTGATGGGATTCGTCTGGGTGTTCGCACCACGGGCTGTTCCGGCCTTGCCTATGTGCTGGAGTTTGTCGATGAGGTGGGCGCGGACGATCAAGTGTTCGAAAGTCACGGCGAGAAAGTGATCATCGATCCGAAAAGCCTGGCATACCTGGACGGCACCGAGCTCGATTTCGTCAAGGAAGGGTTGAACGAAGGTTTCAAGTTCAACAATCCCAACGTACGCGGTGAATGTGGCTGCGGCGAAAGCTTCAACATCTGAGGCTGCTTGTGGGTACTCCTTGTCATTTCGCTTTATTTGAACTGAAGCCGAGCTTCCGTCTGGATCTCGATCAGTTGGCCACGCGCTATCGTGAGTTGGCGCGCGGTGTTCATCCGGACCGCTTTGCAGACGCTTCCGAGCGTGAGCAGCGGCTGGCGCTAGAGCAATCCGCAAGCCTCAACGAGGCCTACCAGACGCTCAAAAGTCCCCCCAAGCGCGCGCGTTACCTGCTCGCCCTGGGTGGTCGCGAGCTGCCGCTGGAGGTCACGGTGCATGATCCGGAGTTTCTTCTGCAGCAAATGGAGCTGCGTGAAGAGCTCGAAGACCTGCAAGACAGCGCCGACATGGCCGGTATTGCAGCGTTCAAGCGCCGCCTGAAAACAGCCCAGGATGAACTGAACGAAAGCTTCGCAGCCTGTTGGGATGATGCAGCGCAACGTGAGCGGGCCGAACGCCTGATGCGGCGCATGCAGTTCCTCGACAAGCTCACCCACGAAGTGCGCCAGTTAGAAGAGCGCCTCGACGATTAACCCAGTGCCGCTCCGGTCGCACGCCTGATATACAGATAAGTCCTGATCACGATGGCCCTACTGCAGATCGCCGAACCCGGCCAAAGTCCTCAACCGCACCAGCGTCGTCTGGCTGTGGGGATCGACTTGGGCACTACCAATTCGCTGGTCGCTGCATTGCGCAGTGGTCTTTCCGAGCCTCTGGCTGATGCGCAAGGGCGGGTTATCCTGCCGTCTGCCGTGCGCTATCACGCCGATCGCGTCGAAGTCGGCGAGTCGGCCAAGCTGGCTGCCGCTACCGATCCTTTGAACACTGTGCTGTCGGTCAAGCGCTTGATGGGGCGTGGTTTGTCCGACGTCAAGCAATTGGGCGATCAGCTGCCGTATCGTTTTGTCGATGGCGAGTCGCATATGCCGTTCATCGATACGGTGCAAGGCCCGAAAAGCCCGGTCGAAGTCTCCGCCGATATCCTCAAGGTGCTGCGTCAGCGTGCTGAGGCGACCTTGGGTGGCGAATTGGTCGGCGCGGTGATCACCGTTCCGGCCTATTTCGATGATGCTCAGCGTCAAGCCACCAAAGATGCGGCCAAACTGGCCGGCCTGAACGTGCTGCGCTTGCTCAATGAGCCGACCGCTGCTGCGGTGGCTTACGGTCTGGATCAACAGGCTGAAGGCCTGGTTGCCATTTATGACCTGGGCGGTGGCACCTTCGATATTTCGATTCTGCGTCTGACCGGTGGTGTATTCGAAGTGCTGGCTACCGGCGGCGACAGCGCTTTGGGTGGCGATGACTTCGATCACGCCATTGCTGGCTGGATCATCGAGAGTGCCGGTCTGTCGGCCGACCTCGATCCGGGTGCGCAACGCAATCTGTTGCAAATCGCGTGTGCAGCCAAAGAAGCCCTGACCAACTCCTCGTCCGTTGAAGTCGCGTATGGCGACTGGAAGGCCGGGCTGACCCGTGAAGCGTTCAATGCGCTGATCGAGCCGATGGTTGCTCGCAGCCTGAAAGCCTGTCGCCGCGCGGTGCGTGATTCCGGTATTGAGCTGGAGGACGTTCACGCGGTGGTCATGGTCGGCGGCTCGACTCGCGTACCGCGCGTTCGCGAAGCCGTTGCGCAAGCCTTCGGTCGCGAACCGCTGACCGAAATCGATCCGGATCAAGTGGTGGCCATCGGTGCCGCGATCCAGGCCGATACCCTGGCCGGCAACAAGCGTGACGGCGGCGAACTGCTGTTGCTCGACGTGATTCCGTTGTCCCTGGGGCTGGAAACCATGGGCGGCTTGATGGAGAAGGTGATTCCGCGCAACACCACCATCCCTGTCGCCCGGGCTCAGGACTTCACCACTTATAAAGATGGCCAATCGGCCATGGCGATTCACGTATTGCAGGGCGAGCGTGAGTTGATCAGCGACTGCCGTTCCCTGGCGCGCTTCGAATTGCGCGGTATTCCGGCGATGGTGGCCGGTGCGGCGAAAATTCGCGTGACCTTCCAGGTCGACGCCGACGGTCTGCTCAGTGTCTCGGCCCGGGAATTGGGTTCGGGCGTCGAAGCCAGCATCCAGGTCAAACCGTCCTACGGCCTGACCGACGGCGAAATCGCCAAAATGCTCAAGGATTCGTTCCAGCACGCCAATGACGACAAGGTCGCCCGCGTATTGCGTGAGCAGCAGGTCGATGCCCAGCGCCTGATCGAAGCAGTGCAGGGCGCTCTGGATGTCGACGGCGAACGCCTGCTCGACGCCGAAGAGCGCATGGTCATCGAATTGCAGATGCAGGAACTGACCGAATTGATGAAAGGTACCGATGGTTACGCCATCGAGCAGCAGACCAAGCGTCTGTCGCAAGTGACCGATGCCTTTGCTGCCCGCCGCCTGGACTCGACGGTGAAAGCCGCTCTGGCGGGGCGCAATCTGAATGAAATCGAGGAATAATTGATGCCGCAGGTCATTTTTCTGCCACACGAGAAGTTTTGCCCGGAAGGCATGGTTGTGGAGGCTGAGCCAGGCATCTCCATCCTCGAATTGGCCCATGAACACCATATCGAGATGGAAAGCGCCTGTGGCGGCGTCTGTGCGTGCACCACTTGTCACTGCATCGTTCGCGAAGGTTTCGATTCGCTGGAAGAGGCTGATGAGCTGGAGGAGGACTATCTTGATAAGGCTTGGGGGCTGGAAGCTCAGTCACGCCTGGCCTGTCAGGCAAAAGTCGGGACTGAAGACCTGACCATCGAAATTCCGAAATACTCGCTCAACCATGCAGCCGAAGCGCCGCACTGATTCAAGGAGCTTTCATGAGCCTGAAATGGGTTGATGTGCTGGAAATCGCGATCCAGCTGGCTGAGTCAAAGCCGGATGTGGACCCGCGTTACGTGAACTTCGTCGATCTGCACCAATGGGTGCTGGCATTGCCGGAGTTCAGTGATGATCCAACCCGCGGTGGCGAGAAGGTGCTTGAAGCCATTCAGGCCGCCTGGATCGAAGAAGCAGACTGAGTCTGCACCGTACGCAGTTAGGCAATACCAAAGAACCCGCGTATAATTCGCGGGTTTAATTTTTCACAAATTACCGTTTCTGGAGTTACACCATGGCTGTTCAACGTACTTTCTCCATCATCAAGCCTGACGCTGTTGCAAAAAACGTTATCGGCGAGATCACCACTCGTTTCGAAAAAGCTGGCCTGCGCGTTGTAGCTTCGAAACTGAAGCAACTGTCCAAAGCTGAAGCTGAAGGCTTCTACGCTGAGCACAGCGCTCGTGGTTTCTTCGGCGACCTGGTTGCTTTCATGATTTCCGGTCCGGTTGTCGTTCAGGTTCTGGAAGGCGAAAACGCTATCGCTCTGAACCGTGAGCTGATGGGCGCTACCAACCCTAAAGAAGCTGCTGCCGGCACCATCCGCGCTGACTTCGCTGATTCCATCGACGCCAACGCCGTACACGGTTCGGACTCCGAAGCCGCTGCTGCTCGCGAAATCTCGTACTTCTTCGCAGCTACTGAAGTAACCACTCGCTAAGCATTGGCTTAAGAGTGAAGGTGAATCCATGACTACATCGACTGTAAAAACCAACCTGCTGGGTCTGACCCAGCTGGAAATGGAAAAATTCTTCGACTCAATCGGGGAGAAGCGTTTCCGTGCCGGTCAGGTAATGAAATGGATTCACCACTTTGGCGTCGATGATTTCGACGCCATGACGAACGTCAGCAAGGCCTTGCGCGAAAAGCTCAAGGTTGTTGCTGAAATTCGTGGTCCGGAAGTGGTCAGCGAGGACATCTCCAGCGACGGCACCCGTAAATGGGTGGTGCGCGTGGCGTCCGGCAGCTGCGTCGAGACCGTTTACATTCCCCAGGGCAAACGCGGCACCTTGTGCGTTTCGTCCCAGGCAGGCTGTGCCCTGGATTGCAGTTTCTGCTCCACCGGCAAGCAAGGTTTCAATAGCAACCTCACTGCCGCCGAAGTCATCGGCCAGGTGTGGATTGCCAACAAATCCTTTGGCAGCGTCCCGGCAACCGTCGACCGTGCCATCACCAACGTGGTGATGATGGGCATGGGTGAGCCGCTGCTGAACTTCGACAACGTCGTGGCCGCCATGCATCTGATGATGGATGACCTGGGCTATGGCATCTCCAAGCGCCGCGTAACCTTGTCTACTTCGGGTGTGGTGCCGATGATCGATGAGCTGTCCAAGCACATCGACGTCTCCTTGGCGTTGTCCCTGCACGCGCCGAATGACGCATTGCGTAACCAATTGGTGCCGATCAACAAGAAGTATCCGCTTAAGATGCTTCTGGAGTCGTGCCAGCGCTACATGTCGTCCCTGGGCGAAAAGCGCGTATTGACCATTGAGTACACCTTGCTCAAGGACATCAACGACAAGGTCGAACACGCGGTCGAAATGATCGAGTTGCTCAAGAACATTCCGTGCAAGATCAACCTGATTCCGTTCAACCCGTTCCCGCACTCCGGTTACGAGCGTCCGAGCAACAACGCGATTCGCCGTTTCCAGGATCAGCTTCACCATGCAGGCTTCAACGTCACTGTTCGCACCACCCGCGGTGAAGACATCGATGCCGCGTGTGGCCAATTGGTAGGGCAGGTGCTGGATCGCACCCGTCGCAGCGAACGTTATATCGCCGTGCGTGAGTTGAGCGCCGAGAACGATATGCCGCAAAACGCTGTGAACAATAATTAAGAGAGGATCTCTATGTCCCTGCGCTTCGCGCTGCTTGTGCTGTTGGCCAGCCTTTGTGCTGGTTGTGTCCTGTCGGGCGATTTCAACCCGATGAAGACCAGCAAGGGCCGTGATGAAGCGCGTGCCGCCTACGTGCAGCTGGGATTGGGGTATTTGCAGCAGGGCATGACCGAGCGCGCCAAAGTCCCGTTGAAGAAGGCTCTGGAGCTGGATGACTCGGATCCTGACGCCAACGCGGCCCTGGGATTGGTGTTCCAGGCCGAGATGGAGCCGGAACTGGCCGATCAGCATTTTCGCAAGGCGCTGTCTTCCCGTCCCGCCGATGCGCGAATCCTGAATAACTACGGCAGCTTTCTGTTCGAAGAGAAACGTTACAAAGAGGCGTACGAACGCTTCGAACAGGCCGCCGCCGATACCCTGTATCCTGAGCGTTCACGGGTTTTCGAAAACCTGGGCATGACCGCGTCAAAGCTTGGCCAGCGGGACCTGGCTCGCCAGCAACTGGAAAAAGCCCTGCGTTTGAATCGCCAGCAGCCACGTGCATTGCTGGAAATGGCTGAGTTGTCTTACGAAGACAGGCATTATGTGCCCGCGCGTGACTATTACGACCGTTTTAGCCTGCTCACCGAGCAAAATGCACGTAGTCTATTGCTCGGCGTTCGGCTGGCAAAAGTGTTCGAAGATCGTGACAAGGCCGCCAGTTTTGGCCTGCAATTAAAACGACTCTATCCCGGTACGCCGGAATATCAGCAATACCTGTCGGAGCAATGATGAAAGCGGCGCATCCCGAAGTTGTAGCAGCGAATCGCGTTAACCCCGGTGAGACCTTGCGCCAGGCCCGCGAAAGCAATGGCTGGTCGCTGGCCGAAGTGGCCCTCAAGCTCAACCTCACCGTCAATTCCCTGAGCAATCTGGAAGCCGGCGCTTTCGACAAGCTGCCTGGGCACACCTTTGCTCGTGGCTATATTCGCGCGTACGCCAAATTGCTGGGCATGGACCAGACCGTTCTGGTCCAACAGTTCGATCAATCCACCGGCACCGACTCCCAGGGCAGCAACGTCCACAGCCTGGGACGTATCGAAGAACCGGTTCGGGTTTCCCACACCATTTTGCGAGTTGTCAGCCTGCTGTTGCTGATCGCGGTGATTGGCGGTGGTTTCGTCTGGTGGCAGGATCAAACCTCATTGCGTACCAAGGACCTGGTCAGCCTGGCTCCGGAACACGTTGAAGTCGAAGGCGCCGACGGCACCACTCAGATCCATCCGCTGGACGAGCCGGAAGATCAGGCCGTCGCGCAAGGTGAGGCTGAAGGTGAAACGCCTCTAGCATTGCCGCAGGCCGAGACATCGGCAGAGGAACCAGCCAGCGCCGTAGCGAGCGCACCGGCTCCAGCTCCGGCAGCCCCGGTAGCAACACCTGCGGCTCCGGCCCACAACACTGCTCCGGTTGTCGCGACACCAGCAGCGCCAGCCCCGGCTGTTCCTGCTGTACCGGCAGCGGTTGCGACTGCTCCGGTTGCGCCGACCGTTCCAGCTTCTGCTCCAGCAGCTCCAGCAGCTCCAGCAGCTCCGGTTGCGGGTCAAGGCCAGGTTCAACTGCAATTCACCGCCGATTGCTGGACGCAAGTGACCGACGGCACCGGCAAGGTGTTGTTGAGTGGTCTCAAGCGTAAAGGCGAAAATGTTTCCGTCAGCGGCAAACCGCCCTTTGCCGTGCGTCTGGGCTTCGCCCGTGGCGCGCAGGTCAGCTACAACGGACAGGTGGTTGATGTCGCTCCGTTCACCAGTGGCGAGACTGCTCGCCTGAAGTTGGGTCAATAAGTCATGCACGGCGAATCTCCAATCAAACGTCGCGAATCCCGCAAGATCTGGGTGGGTAACGTGCCCGTGGGCGGCGATGCGCCTATCGCTGTGCAGAGCATGACCAACAGCGACACCAATGACGTGGCCGCCACCGTGGCCCAGATCAATCGTCTGGAAGCCGCTGGCGTCGATATCGTGCGCATTTCCGTGCCGGACATGGACGCCGCCGAAGCCTTCGGCAAAATCAAGCAACTGGTCAAAGTGCCGTTGGTGGCCGACATCCACTTCGACTACAAGATCGCTTTGCGGGTAGCCGAACTGGGCGTTGACTGCCTGCGGATCAACCCGGGCAACATCGGTCGTGAAGACCGCGTGCGTGCGGTGGTCGATGCCGCCCGTGATCGCGGGATTCCGATCCGCATCGGCGTCAACGCCGGTTCCCTGGAAAAAGACCTGCAAAAGAAATACGGCGAGCCGACCCCCGCTGCGCTGGTCGAGTCCGCCCTGCGTCACGTCGAACACCTTGAGCGTCTGAACTTCCAGGACTTCAAGGTCAGCGTGAAAGCCTCCGACGTGTTCATGGCCGTCGCCGCTTACCGCTTGCTGGCCAAAGAAATCGTCCAGCCGTTGCACCTGGGTATCACCGAAGCCGGTGGTTTGCGTTCAGGTACAGTGAAATCCGCCGTGGGCCTCGGTATGCTGCTCGCCGAAGGGATTGGCGATACTATTCGCATCTCGTTGGCGGCCGACCCGGTCGAGGAAGTGAAAGTCGGCTACGACATTCTCAAATCCCTGCACCTGCGTTCCCGTGGCATCAACTTCATCGCCTGCCCGAGCTGCTCGCGGCAGAACTTCGATGTGGTCAAAACCATGAATGAGCTGGAAGGGCGCCTCGAAGACCTGCTGGTGCCGCTGGATGTTGCGGTGATCGGTTGCGTGGTCAACGGGCCGGGCGAAGCCAAGGAAGCCCATATCGGCTTGACTGGCGGCACGCCAAACCTGATTTACATCGACGGCAAGCCGTCGCAGAAACTGACGAATGACAATCTGGTGGATGAGCTCGAACGCTTGATCCGCCAGAAAGCGGCCGAAAAGGTCGAAGCTGACGCAGCTGTAATCGCTCGCGGCTGACTCTGACTAAAGAGCCGAATGAATTTAAGGATTTAAAGTGAGCAAGTCTCTGCAAGCCATTCGTGGCATGAACGACATCCTGCCCGAACAGACTCCCCTTTGGCGTCATTTCGAGGGCACCGTCTCGCGTCTGCTGGATAACTACGGTTACAAGCAGATTCGCATGCCGATCGTCGAGTTCACCGAGCTGTTCAAACGCTCCATCGGTGAAGTGACCGACATCGTCGAAAAAGAGATGTACACCTTCGACGACCGCAACGGCGATTCCCTGACCCTGCGCCCAGAAGGTACGGCGGCGTGCGTGCGTGCGGTGCTCGAGCACGGCATCACCGGCGGCGGTCAGGTGCAGAAACTCTGGTACATCGGCCCGATGTTCCGTCACGAACGTCCGCAGAAAGGTCGTTATCGCCAGTTCCACCAGATCGGCTGCGAAGTCTTCAACCTTGACGGTCCGGACATCGACGCCGAGCTGATCGTGCTGACCTGGCGCCTGTGGGGCGAGCTGGGTATCCGCGATGCGGTCAAGCTCGAGCTCAACAGCCTGGGCACTGCCGAATCTCGCGCTCGTTATCGCGAAGCGCTGGTCGAATACCTGTCCGCTCGCCTGGATCAACTGGACGAAGACAGCCAGCGCCGACTGAAGACCAACCCGCTGCGAGTTCTGGACACCAAGAACGCCGACACTCAAGCGGCGCTGGTCGACGCGCCGAAAATGGCCGACTACCTCGACGAAGAGTCTCGCGTTCACTTCGAGGGCCTCAAGGCTCGTCTGGACGCCGCGGGCATTCCTTATGTGATCAACCCGAAGCTGGTTCGCGGGCTGGATTACTACAGCAAGACCGTTTTCGAATGGGTCACCGACAAGTTGGGCGCCCAGGGCACCGTGTGTGCCGGTGGTCGTTACGATGGTCTGGTGGAGCAGATGGGCGGCAAGCCGACCACGGGCGTCGGCTTCGCCATGGGCATCGAGCGTCTGGTGCTGCTGCTTGAAACCCTGGAGCAGATCCCCGAAGAGATCTCCCGTCAGGTCGATGTCTACCTCTGCGCCTTCGGTGAAGCCGCCGAGCTGGCCGGTCTGGCCCTGAGCGAGCGTGTTCGTGATCAATTGCCCAACCTGCGCCTGCAGGTCAATGCCGGCGCCGGCAGCTTCAAAAGCCAGTTCAAGAAAGCTGACAAGAGCGGCGCGCTGTACGCGCTGATCCTCGGTGACGACGAAATGGCCCAGCAAGTGGTAGGTTTCAAACCCCTGCGTGGCCAGGGCGAACAACAAAGCATTGCCTGGGATGCGCTTGCTGCACACCTGGCCACCTGCGTCGTGCAGGGTTGAAGCTGTCAAACAGCCGATTTAGCGATTAAGGAGTATTGGGGTGTCGAGTACCGAAGACGAACATCTGGCGGAGTTGAAGGACTGGTGGACACGCAACGGCAAGCCCCTGGTCACTGGCGGCCTGTTGGCGCTGGTCATCGTGTTCGGCTGGCAGGCCTTTCAGAAGTATCAGAGCAATCAGTCGCAAGGCGCCTCGATTCTCTATCAGCAATTGCTCGAAACCACGCTGACGCCTGACGGCAAGCCTGATGCTGCACGTGTTTCGGAACTGGCCGGCAAGCTCAATAGCGAATTCGGCGGCACCGCATACGCGCAATATGGCAGCCTGTTCGTGGCGAAAGTCGCGGTCGACAGCGGCAAGCTGGACGACGCAGCCAGCGAGCTGAAAGCCATTGTCGCCAAACCGGCCAACCCGGCGTTGGGCGAAATCGCCCGTCAGCGCCTGGCGCAGGTGCTGGCCGCGCAGAACAAGGTCGATGAAGCCCTGAAACTGCTCGAAGGCGATGCCGCCGACAAGGCCTTCCTGGCCACTCGCGAAGAGCTCAAAGGCGACCTGCTGGTGCAGTTGGGTCGTACCGACGAAGCGAACGCGGCGTATCAAAAAGCCAAGGCGGCACTGTCGGATGAAGCGGCGGTCGGTGGCCTACAAATCAAGCTGGACGACCTGGCCAAAGGGGATGCGTGACGTGATCCGTTGGAAACATGCAGCATTGCTGGCTCTGGCCATTCTGGCCGCGGGTTGCAGCAGCAACAGCAAAAAAGAACTGCCACCGGCCGAGCTGACCGACTTCAAAGAAGAAGTGGTTCTGCAAAAGCAGTGGAGTCGTTCGATCGGTGACGGTCAGGGCGAAACCTACAACATGCTGGTTCCGGCGATCGATGGCGATACCATCTATGCCGCCGACGTCACCGGTGTGGTGATGGCGATGGATCGCAGCAATGGCGACGTCAAATGGAAGAAAGATCTCGAACTGCCTGTCTCCGGCGCCGTTGGCGTGGGTTATGGCCTGGTCATGATCGGCACGATCAAGGGTGAAATCGTTGCCCTGGACGCCAGTAGCGGTGAAGAGAAATGGCGCGCTCGCGTGACCAGCGAAGTTCTCGCGCCGCCGGCCACCAACGGTGATGTTGTTGTGGTTCAGACCCAGGATGACCGTCTGATCGGCCTGGACGCCGCTACCGGCAACCAGCGCTGGTTGTATGACAGCACGCCAGCGGTCCTGACCCTGCGCGGCACCAGCGCACCGATCGTCACCAACCGCCTCGCGGTGGCTGGTCTGTCGACCGGTAAAGTGGTTGCTCTGGATGTGTCCAACGGCGTGCCGGTGTGGGAACAGCGCGTAGCGATTCCACAAGGTCGTTCGGAATTGGAGCGTGTGGTCGATATCGACGGTGGCTTGCTGCTGTCCGGCGGTACGCTGTATGTCGCCAGCTACCAGGGTCGCGTTGCGGCACTGGACCTGGAAAGCGGTCGTCAGCTCTGGCAGCGTGATGCGTCCAGCTATGCCGGCGTCGCTCAGGGTTTTGGCAGCGTCTACGTGAGCCTGTCTTCGGGCACTGTTGAAGGCGTCGACGAACGTTCCACCACTGCGTTGTGGAGCAACGATTCGCTGGCCCGCCGTCAACTGTCGGCTCCGGAAGTGTTCTCCAGCTACGTTGCAGTCGGTGACCTGGAAGGTTACCTGCACCTGCTGAGTCAGGTGGACGGTCGTTTCGTCGGCCGCGAGCGCATCGACAGCGATGGCCTGCGTGCCCGTCCGCTGGTGATGGGTGACACGATTTATGTGTATGGCAACAGCGGCAAACTGGAAGCCCTGACCATCAAGTAAAGACTATGCTTGGGGTTTAACCCCCAAGCGGCCTTGTTCTGCAAGGCTCGCAGCGCTTCCAAGCGCTGCCCCGAGCACCAGCCGCTGCCTCGCAGCGGCTTTTGTATTTTCTGAAATAACGAAGTGGAGAGCCGCATGGTTCCCGTAATCGCCCTGGTGGGCCGACCGAACGTCGGCAAGTCCACCTTGTTCAACCGCCTGACCAGGACTCGCGACGCTATCGTCGGCGACTTGTCCGGTCTGACCCGTGATCGCCAATACGGTGAGGCCAAGTGGCAAGGGCGTTCCTACATTCTGGTCGACACCGGCGGTATCTCCGGTGACGAGCACGGTATGGACGAAAAAATGGCCGAGCAGTCGCTGCTGGCCATTGAAGAAGCGGATGTCGTTCTGTTCCTGGTAGATGCCAAGGCCGGTTTCACCGCGGCCGACCAGATGATCGCCGAGCACTTGCGCAAGCGTAACAAGCGTTCCTATGTGGTCGCCAACAAGGTCGACAACATCGACCCTGAAATGGCCCGCGCCGAATTCGCCCCGCTGGGCATGGGCCACGCGATCCCGATCGCCGGTGCCCACGGTCGTGGTATCACCCAGATGCTGGAAATCGCCCTGAGCGACTTCCCGAAAGACGACGAAGAACCGGAAGAAGGCGAAGAAGAAATCGTTGCCGAAGGTGAGGAAGCCAAGCGCATTCCTGGCCCAAGCGAAAAAGACGGTATCAAGATCGCCATCATCGGTCGTCCGAACGTCGGCAAGTCGACCCTGGTCAACCGCATGCTCGGTGAAGACCGGGTCATCGTGTATGACCAGCCTGGCACCACCCGCGACAGTATCTACATCCCGTTCGAGCGTAACGACGAGAAGTACACGCTGATCGACACCGCCGGTGTGCGCAAGCGCGGCAAGATCCACGAAGAAGTCGAAAAGTTCTCCGTGGTCAAAACCCTGCAAGCGATCAAAGACGCCAACGTGGTGATCTTCGTGATGGACGCCCGCGAAGGCGTGGTGGATCACGACCTCAACCTGCTGGGTTTTGCCCTTGAAGCCGGTCGTGCGCTGGTTATCGCGATCAACAAGTGGGATGGCATGACGCCGAGCGAGCGCGACTTCGTGAAAGTCGAGCTGCAACGTCGACTGTTCTTCGTCGACTTCGCCGATATCCACTTCATCTCGGCCCTGCACGGCACTGGCGTGGGCAACCTCTACGCTTCCGTACAGAACTCGTTCAAGTCCGCGGTCACCCGCTGGCCGACCAACCGCCTGACCCAGATTCTGGAAGATGCGGTCGGTGAGCACGCGCCACCGATGGTCAACAACCGCCGGATCAAGCTGCGTTACGCCCACTTGGGTGGCGCGAACCCGCCGATCATCGTGATTCACGGTAACCAGATTGAGAAGGTGCCGAAGTCTTACGTCCGTTACCTGGAAAACACTTACCGCCGTGTGCTGAAGCTGGTCGGTACGCCGATTCGCATCGAGTTCAAGGGCGGCGAGAACCCGTACGAAGGCAACAAGAACTCGCTGACGGACCGCCAGGTCAACAAGAAGCGTCGTTTGATGAGTCACCACAAGAAAGCCGACAAGAAGCGCCGCGATAAGCGTTGATTCACGACTTGCCCACGCCGCTGGCGTGGGCGCATTTGTGGCGAGGGGGCTTGCCCCCGTTCGGCTGCGAAGCAGTCGTAAAACCCGCACAGCGGTTTATCTGACAGACCGCAGTGCAGGGTTTTGGGGCGGCTATGCCACCCAACGGAGGCAAGCCCCCTCGTCACAGGTTATACGGTGAATGTATTAGAAGAAGGGCGCCGGTTGGCGCCCTTTTTTTATGGGCGCCGGATGGGCTATCCTCGAACTCCCCCGTGCCGCCGTAGAGCCGGGTGTAGAGCAGGGAATCACCGATGATCACCAGTAAGCTGCCGAATGTCGGCATCACTATCTTCACGCAGATGTCTCAGCTCGCGGCGCAAACCGGGGCGATCAATCTGTCCCAGGGGTTTCCCGATTTCGACGGCCCGCAGGCTCTGCGCGATGCGGTGGGGCGGCATATCGCCAGTGGCCACAACCAGTATTCGCCGATGACCGGCCTGCCCGCGTTGCGTCAGCAGATTGCGGCGAAGATCGCTCGCAGCTACGGCGCCCATGTCGATGCCGACAGCGAAGTGACGGTCACCCCTGGCGCGACCCAGGCGATCTTCTGCGCCATTCAGGCGGTGATCCACAGCGGCGATGAAGTGATCGTTTTCGATCCGTGCTACGACAGCTACGAGCCCTCGGTTGAGCTGGCCGGTGGTCGCTGTGTGCATGTGCAACTCGGCCTGAACGACTTCGCCATCGACTTCCAGAAGCTCGCCGAAGCCCTGAGCCCACGCACGCGGATGATTATCCTCAATACCCCACACAACCCAAGCGGTGCGCTGATCAGCCGTGCCGAACTGGATCAGTTGGCGGCGTTGATCCGCGACCGCGACATCTATGTGATCAGCGACGAGGTCTACGAACACCTGGTGTTCGACGGCGTGCCTCACGCCAGCGTATTGGCCCATGAAGAGCTGTATCAGCGCGCTTTCGTGGTCAGTTCGTTCGGCAAGACGTACCACGTCACCGGTTGGAAAACCGGTTATGTCGTGGCGCCGCCAGCCCTTACCGCGGAACTGCGCAAGGTGCACCAGTACGTCAGTTTCTGTGGCGTGACGCCGTTGCAGTATGCGTTGGCCGATTACATGGCCGAGCACCCGGAACACGTCGAAGAGTTACCGGGCTTCTATCAGGCCAAGCGCGATCTGTTCTGCGATCTGCTGACGCCGTCGCGTTTCAGTTTCACTCGCGTGGCCGGTACTTACTTCCAATTGGTCGATTATTCGCAGATCCGCCCTGACCTCAATGACGTCGAGATGGCGCTGTGGATGACCCGCGAACATGGCGTGGCGAGCATCCCGATCTCGGTGTTCTACCAGACTCCACCCGAAGGCCAGCGCCTGGTGCGTCTGTGCTTTGCCAAACGCGAGGAGACCCTGCGCGAAGCAGCGGCAAAGCTATGCGTGATCTGAGTAATCTGCCCAATCTGAATATCGCGCTGATCCAGACCACCTTGGCCTGGCATGATCGTCAGGCCAATCTGGAGCATTTCGAGCCATTGCTGGAACAGGCGCGCGGTGCTGATCTGATTATCCTGCCGGAGATGTTCACCACCGGTTTCTCCATGGAGTCGGAAACCCTCGCCGAGCCGGAAAATGGCCCCACCAGTAAATGGTTGCGGACTCAGGCCGCGAAGCTGGGCGCGGTGGTGACCGGCAGCATCATCGTCCAGGCGGTTGACGGCAGCCATCGCAACCGTCTGTTGTGGGCGCGGCCGGACGGGGAGGTGTGGCATTACGACAAGCGTCACCTGTTCCGCATGGCGGGCGAGAACAACCACTACACCCCGGGCGAGCGTCAGGTGCAGTTCGAATTGAAGGGCTGGCGAGTGCGGCCGCTGATTTGCTACGACCTGCGCTTCCCGGTCTGGAGTCGCGACCCTCAAGACACCGATTTGTTGTTGTACACGGCCAACTGGCCGGGTGCACGGCGTCAGCACTGGAACCGTTTGCTGCCCGCTCGGGGGATCGAAAACCTCTGCTATGTGGCGGCGGTAAATCGCATCGGTACTGATGGCAAAGGTTTTGCGTATACCGGTGACAGTCAGGTCCTGGATTTTCAGGGGGAGACGCTACTCAGTGCGGGCGAAGCGGATGGCGTGTTTCAGGTCGTTCTGAGTGCTGCGGATCTGGCGGCTTATCGCACGCGATTCCCGGCGAACCTGGATGCGGATACCTTCGAGTTCACGTAACCGATCGTTCCCACGCTCTGCGTGGGAATGCAGCCCGTGACGCTCCGCGTCACTGGACGCGGAGCGTCCCTTGAGGCATTCCCACGCGGAGCGTAGGAACGATCAACAAAAAGGCCCCGAGGTTCACACCCCGGGGCCTTTTGCATTGCAGCGCAGGGCTCTTTACGCCGCTTTTGCTTCCGGCTGGCTCAGGGAGCGGTTCAGCGCGCTGAACAGGGCCTTGAAGCTGGCGGTGGTGAAGTTCTCATCGATGCCCACACCATGCACCGCACGCTCACCGTTCACGCGCAGTTCAATGTAGGCCGCAGCCTTGGCATTGGTGCCCGCGCCGATGGCGTGTTCGTTGTAGTCCATGATTTCCACCGGGATCGGCAGACCGGCCACCAGTGCTTCCAGAGCACCGTTGCCCTTGCCACGCCAGTGCAGGTTGGTTTCGCCCTGGCCTTTGCTGGAAACTTCGACTTCCACGGCGCTGTGACCGTTTTCTTCCTGCAAGCGATGGCTGACCAGCGCGTACGGGGTGTTGGCCTGCAAGTACTCGCTGTGCAGCAGCGCGTGGATCTGCTGGGCTGTCATCTCCAGGCCCAGGCGATCGGTTTCACGCTGCACGACCTGGCTGAACTCGATCTGCATGCGGCGCGGCAAGCTGATGCCGTATTCCTGTTCCAACAGGTAAGCGATACCGCCCTTGCCCGACTGGCTGTTGACGCGAATCACTGCCTCGTAGCTGCGGCCGATGTCGGCCGGGTCGATCGGCAGGTACGGCACTTCCCACAGGGCGTCCGGTTGCTGCTGGGCGAAGCCCTTGCGGATCGCATCCTGGTGGGAGCCGGAGAACGCGGTGTGAACCAGGTCACCGACGTACGGGTGACGTGGATGCACCGCAATCTGGTTGCACTCTTCGACGACTTTGCGCACGCCGTCGATGTCGGAGAAGTCCAGCTCAGGGTCGACGCCCTGGGTGTAGAGGTTCAATGCCACGGTGACCAGATCGACGTTACCGGTACGCTCGCCGTTGCCGAACAGGCAGCCTTCGACACGGTCGGCGCCGGCCATCAGGCCCAGTTCGGTGGCGGCCACGCCAGTGCCACGGTCGTTGTGGGTGTGCAGGCTGATGATCACGCTGTCACGGCGGTTGATGTGACGGCCGAACCATTCGATCTGGTCGGCATAGATGTTCGGGGTGGCGCATTCGACGGTGGCAGGCAGGTTGAGGATCACCTTGTGCTCAGGTGTCGGGTTCCACACGTCGATCACCGCGTCGCAGACTTCCTTGGCGAACTCCAGCTCGGTGGCGCTGAAGGTTTCTGGCGAGTACTCGAAGGTCCACTCGGTGTTTGGCTGCTGGGCGGCATATTTGACGAACAGCTTGGCGGCGTTCACGGCGATGGCCTTGACCCCTTCCTTGTCCTGGTTGAAGACAATGCGGCGGAAAGAGGGGGAGGTCGCGTTGTACAGGTGAACGATGGCTTTCTTCGCCCCGCGCAGGGATTCGAAGGTGCGCTCGATCAAATCTTCACGGCCCTGGGTCAGCACCTGAATGGTGGTGTCGTCCGGGATGTGGCCGTCTTCGATCAGGGTACGCACGAAGTCGAAGTCGGTTTGCGAAGCGGCCGGGAACGAGGCTTCGATTTCTTTCACGCCGACCTGCACCAGGGTTTTCCAGAAACGCAGCTTCTTGACCGCGTCCATTGGCTCGATCAGCGACTGGTTGCCGTCACGAAGGTCCGAGCTGCACCAGATCGGCGCGACGTCGATGGTCTTCGATGGCCAGGTGCGGTCCGGCAGGTTGATGGTCGGGAACGCGCGGTATTTCGAAGACGGGTCTTTGAGCATGCTCATCGGAAAATCCTTATTGTGTGGGCCGAAAAAAGGCGGCCTGCCGGTGGATCAAATGTTTTGGGGATAAAGCGTAAGACGAGGCACCGCGATTCAGCCTGGCAGTCGTGCGCTGACGAGGCACAGGCTGCGGTGCTGGCGGAGCTGAATGAGGGTGTGAGAGGTTTTCATGCCTTCAACCCTAACCGCGGGGGGGAAGGATGGCAAGCAGTCGAAAAAAATTGAGAGGAATACTCGAAAAGCCGAGTTTATTGAGATTTTATTGCGGTGAATGACGGCGATTGTATTGATGCTTGCTCGAGGTTTGAGCGATGCGCAATTGAAACTTGTCGACGTCGTCTCGGCCGGTGCAGCTATTCTTAAAGCCTCAACCAGACGACTGGGAAGCAGGAGTCGGCAATGAACGAATCGGATTGGAAGCTCTATAGCGCACTGCGTCCGATAGCCCATGAGCGGATGTGTATCCGGATCATGGGGGCGGTCGAGCGTACGGTGCTGGATAAAAGCCTGGCGCCTTATGAGCGTATTGAAGCCAGTGAAGAAAGGCTGAAGGCCGGCCAGCAGGAACTGTATTGGGCGTTTGGCGTTTTCAGTCACTCACGCAATGAGGCGCCTGCTCACTTGCTGGGCCTGTGTACTCATGAGCTGATCACATCTGAAGAATTGGCTGGTTTCTCGGAGGAAACCCAGGCCTGGATCAAGGAACGTCTGGCGCACAGGGAGGTCCACGGGATTGAGGACCTTGAAGCGGAATAAGCGGTGCCAATGAGGCCGCTTTCGCGAGCAGGCTCGCTCCCACATTTGATCTTCATGAGACACAGATATTGTGTACGACGAAATCCACTGTGGGAGCGAGCCTGCTCGCGATAAGGCCATCAGCCCCAACAACTATTTAAGGCTGAAACGCCCCAATAAAAATCGCCGGATCCACCCGCGCATCGTTCAGGCTGACGTTCCAGTGCATATGCGGCCCGGTCGCACGTCCGGTGGCGCCAACTTTCCCGACCACACCGCCGCGAGCCAGCTGTTGCCCCACCGTCACGTCGATCTTCGACATGTGACAGAACATGCTGATAAAGCCCTGTCCGTGATCGACGAACACCGTATTGCCGTTGAAGAAGTAATTCCCGATCAGGATCACCTTGCCGGCGGCCGGGGTCTTGATCGGCGTCCCGGCGGGCACCGCGAAGTCGAGGCCGGCATGGGGGTTGCGTTCTTCGCCATTAAAGAAGCGGCGCACGCCGAACTTGCTCGACAGCGGCCCGTTGACCGGTTTGTCCAGCAGCAGGTTGCTCGGGGTGTTCGGGCTGAAGCTGCGGTAGGCCTGGATCTGCTCGGCCAACTCGCCTTCGATACGCTTGAGATTTTCCGGGTTCGGATTGACCTGCTGCGTATTCTTCAGGGTGATGTGCTGTTCCGGGTATTTCTTGCTGCCGACGGTGAAGCTCAGGTTGCGACCACCGCTGCTCAGCGACTGATTGCCCGGTTTGACGGTCAGCGGCACACCGACGATGGCCAGCCAGTTGTTCTGTTCCTTGACCACCAACACCGGTTTGCCTTGATAACTGGCTTTCGGCGCCTGGGCGGAGCTGCCCAGATCCACCACCGCCACGCCGCCCGGCACCGGTTTGTTCAACAGGCGGGTGATGTAACTGTCGGCGTGGGCGTTGAAGGTCAGGCACAGCAACAGCAGCGGAGCGAAAAAACGCGGCATGGATCAATCCAGTAAAGAAAGGGTGACAGGCGTCAGGTGATTGTCTTCGACCCGCACTTGCAGTTCGCCGTCGCCGAGTTTGGCTTTCAGGCGCTGGCCGGTGTGGGTTTGCGCGGCGCTGCGGATCGCGTTGCCGCGCTCGTCCAGCAGAATGCTGTAACCACGAGCGAGGGTCGCCAACGGGCTGACCACGTGCAGCGTCTGCATCTGACTTTGCAGTTGCAGGCGGCGGGATTTAAGCCCTTCACGCATGGCCCGGGGCAGGCGTTCGGCAAGGCTGTCGAGGCGCTGGCGAAGCATCGCCAGTTGCCGCCCGGGATGTTGCCCGGCGAGGCGGGTTTCCAGGCGGATCAAACGTTCGCGGCGGGTATTGAGATTGCGTTCGAAAGCGCGGCGCATGCGCATGTCCAGATCATCCAGACGTTGTGCTTGCTGACGCAGACGTTCACCGGGATGGCGCAGGCGGCGAGAGATGCCTTCCAGACGCAGACGATCGCGCATCAAGCGGTCACGCATGCGCATCACCAGTCGTCGGTGCAGGCTTTCGACCCGCCGCACCAGATCGCTGGAATCCGGCGCGAGCAGTTCGGCGGCGGCGGACGGTGTCGGGGCGCGGACGTCGGCGACGAAGTCACTGATCGACACGTCGGTTTCGTGGCCGACGGCGCTGACAATCGGCGTCACGCAGGCATCCACGGCGCGGGCCACGGCTTCTTCGTTGAAACACCAGAGGTCTTCCAGCGAGCCGCCGCCACGGGCCAGGATCAACGCGTCGAAACCGCGGGCATCCGCCAGTTTCAGTGCACGGACAATCTGCGCGGTGGCTTCGCGGCCTTGCACGGCGGTGGGGATCAGCGTCAGTTGGATCTGCGGCGCGCGGCGGCGGAACACACTGATGATGTCGCGGATCACCGCGCCAGTGGGCGAGCTGATGATGCCGATGCGTTGCGGGTGCGCCGGCAGCGGCACTTTACGCTCGGCGCTGAACAGGCCTTCGGCGCTGAGCTTTTCTTTCAACGCCTCGAACGCCAGGCGCAGGGCACCGTCACCGGCCGGTTCCACGGTATCGAGAATCAGTTGGTAGTCACCACGGCCTTCAAACAGCGAAACCTTGCCGCGAACCTTGACCGCCAGGCCATCCTTCAGCGCCTGACGAACCCGTGCGGCGTTCTGCCGGAATAGCGCGCAACGCACCTGGGCGCCGCTGTCCTTGAGGGTGAAATACACATGGCCGGACGCCGGGCGGGCGAGGTTGGAGATTTCGCCTTCGACCCAGATGTTACTGAACACGTCTTCGAGCAACACCCGCGCGCGGCCGTTGAGCTGGCTGACAGTCAGGACTTCCCGGTCCAGGCCGAGTCTTGCAAAGGGATCTTTAATCATGGGGCGCAGTTTAAAGGCATTCGGCAATCAATCTCCATGATCCGGCGAAAATCCCCTGTGGGAGCGAGCCTGCTCGCGATAGCAGTGTGTCAGTCGACATTGATGTTGAATGTTGAACCGCTATCGCGAGCAGGCTCGCTCCCACAATGATCTGTGCAGGTTTTGATGAATTGCTGAACCAGCGCGGTGGGATCTTGCCGGCAGGCGAGGGCGACGGTGCTGTGGCAATCCGGATCGGCCAAGGGGAGAAAGTGGATATCCGGCGGCGCGATGTCCTGCATCGATTCCGGTAACAGCGCAATGCCGAACCCGGCCTGGATCAATTGCAGTTGCGTGGTTTTACGCGACACCACCCGAGCCGCACGGGGAAAGAACCCATGGCGCATGCATAACTCGGCGGATAGATAGCTCAGGCCACCACGCTGGGGATGAGGGATGGAAATGAACGCTTCGTTCTTCAACTGCGCCAGATCGATGCCTTGCGCGGACTTATCCACCGCCAGTCGATGATTCGGTGGAACCGCCAGTAACAGACGTTCGCTGTACAGTGGAACAATCTGCACGCCTTCACGCTGACGCAGCACTGGCAGGCGTAACAGGCCCACATCGAGGCGACCTTCGGCCAATTCTTCCAGTTGCGCCTCGGAGGACAGCTTGACGATGTCCATGGACACACCAACGTGTTGATCCAGATAGACGCTGATGCCTCGCAGCAGCCGACCGCTCATGGGCACGGTGCTGGAATGGCTCAGGCGCAACACACCCAGTTGACCGGTGCCCACCTGAGTGGCCATCTCGCTGGCTTTGGTCAGTTCGTTCAGCAGGTTTCTGGCCCGAGGCAAGAAGGCTTCACCCGCCGCCGTCAGTCGGGGCTGACGTGCGGTGCGTTCGAACAGCGGTGTTTGCAGGCGGGTTTCCATGTCCTTGATCTGCCGGCTCAAGGCTGATTGAGCAATAAACAGTCGTTCGGCCGCAGCGCTGAAGCTGCCGCACTCGGCGATTTCCACGAAATAACGCAATTGACGGGTTGAAAGCACAAGGCATGCCTTTTCGAGATGGCTGGTCGACTTTGAAGATATTAGTCGCAACGCTTGGCGCTGGCTAAAGTCATCGCAGGAACAAAAGGAAACCGTGTCGATGAATGTGCTGGAGTTGTTGAACCAATGGCCGTGGGGTGCGGTGGACTGGCTGGTGATCGGGCTGGGCGTTGCCCTGGCTTACATCGTGTTCGGCATCGCCGGTTTCGGCACTGCGCTGGTGGCGGGGCCGATTCTGATTCTGTTCATGCCGCTGTCGAAAATCGTACCGCTGCTGGTCTTGCTGGATTTCGTCGCGGCGTTCGGCAATCTGTTGCCCTCGCGACGGAATGTGGCTCGCCCCGAGTTGCTGCGACTGCTGCCGTGCATGGCGGTGGGTTGCACGTTGGGGGTGATTTTTCTGCTGAACCTGAAATCCGACATATTGCTGCTGTTGATGGGGCTGTTTATCAGCGCCTATGCGATTTACAGCCTGTGGATTAAAACCCGTCCGGCGCAATTGTCCGCTGGCTGGGCGGTGCCGATGGGCACGGTGGGCGGGATGTTCGGGGCGCTGTTTGGTAGTGGCGGCTTTTTATATGCGATCTATTTGAACAGTCGGTTGCCCAAGGACGCGGCCCGGGCAACCCAGAGTGCGCTGATCAGTTGCAGCACCGTGGTGCGTTTGAGCTTGTTTGCCGTCGCCGGGGTGTATGCCGAGCTACCCTTGTTGGTATTGGCGCTGTGTTTGTTGCCGGCGATGGCGCTGGGGTTGTGGATCGGTCGGCGATTGACCATGAAATTGTCCCGCGAGGCATTCGTGCGGCTGGTGACCTGGTTGGTGCTGGCCAGCGGGATTGCCTTGATCGGGCGTTATTTGAGTACTTGACCGGATTTCGTCAGGGATTAAGCTGCCGGCCGCCCTGACGCCTTCGCGGGCAAGCCCGCTCCCACATGGATCTCCCACATGGATCTCCTGTGACCACATCGTTTGTGACCACCAAAGATAAAATGTGGGAGCGGGCTTGCCCGCGAAGGCGCCAATCGACACATCGCAGAAACATCTATTTGACGCAGTAGGCTTGCACCATGAATTCGCAAAGCATCATCGTCCCGAAAATCTCCACACTGCCGGTACACGAACCCCGGGCCCGGGCGGTCGTGCGGTGGCTGGTGCGCAAGAACATCATTAAAGAAGAACTGACCACCTGTGGCCGCACCGGCAATCGCATGGCCCACGCCATCGCCGACGGCGCCCGCGCCGTGGTCCTGCACCCTGACGCGCTGCCGTTCGGCGAGCCGATCAATGGCCTGGAGATCATCACCAAACGCTGCATCTATACACCGGCCAAGGGCTTCCTCGAAGAAGCCGGCTGCGCTGAATGCCGCAAGGAAATCGGCGAAGCGCTGTTCGAAAGCCTGGAAGACTGGATGCCAGGGCGCACCGATAACTTCACCTGTCCTGAATGCGGACATGAAGACGACATCAACGGGTTTCTGTTCTTGCAGGAGTGCGGCTTTTCCAACCTGGGTTTCATCTTCAACAACTGGCTTGAGGCCGGGTTCAAGCAGAGCTTTATCGACGAATTTGCCGATTGGCTGGATCAGCCGGTGAGTTGGGTCAAGGTCGAACTCTGAACGCCGACGCCTTTGGAGCTGCCGAAGGCTGCGATCTTTTGATCTTGTTTTTGAAAATCAAAGTCAAAAGATCGCAGCCTTCGGCAGCTCCTACAGAGGCGTCGTTTTTCCGTATGTCAGTAATGCCAATAATAGACAGAGTTTTACATTGAACCCGAAGGGGTGTCTGACTATAATGGCGCGCTTCCATTTTCCCGCTCGGGAGCCCCCGCGATGCTGCGTATCAGCCAAGAAGCTCTGACCTTCGACGACATTCTTTTAGTGCCCGGTTATTCCGAGGTTCTTCCTAACGAAGTCAGTCTCAAGACCCGCCTTACCCGTGGCATCGAGCTGAATATTCCACTGGTTTCTGCTGCCATGGACACCGTTACTGAAGCCCGACTGGCAATTGCCATGGCTCAGGAAGGTGGCATCGGTATCATCCACAAGAACATGACCATCGAGCAGCAAGCTGCCGAAGTGCGTAAGGTCAAGCGTTACGAAGCCGGCGTGGTCAAGGACCCGATCACCATCGAGGCTGACGCCACGGTTCGTGAACTGTTCGAACTGACTCGCCTGCACAACATCTCCGGCGTTCCGGTACTGCACGATGGCGACCTGGTCGGCATCGTCACTTCCCGTGACGTGCGTTTCGAGAACCGCATGGACGCCTCCGTCCGTGAAGTGATGACGCCTAAAGAGCGTCTGGTCACGGTCAAGGAAGGCGCCAACAAGAACGATGTGCGTGAACTGCTGCACAAGCACCGCATCGAGCGCGTTCTGATCGTCGACGACAAATTCGCCCTCAAAGGCATGATGACCGTCAACGACATCGAAAAAGCCAAGGCTTACCCGCTGGCCAGCAAGGACGATCAAGGTCGTCTGCGCGTTGGCGCTGCAGTCGGTACCGGTAAAGACACCGGTGACCGCGTAGCTGCCCTGGTCCACGCTGGCGTTGACGTGGTAGTGGTCGACACTGCTCACGGTCACTCCAAAGGCGTGATCGACCGCGTTCGCTGGGTCAAGCAGAACTTCCCTGAAGTGCAGGTCATCGGCGGCAACATCGCCACCGGCGCTGCCGCCAAGGCCCTGGCCGAAGCTGGCGCTGACGCAGTCAAGGTCGGTATCGGCCCTGGCTCGATCTGCACCACGCGTATCGTCGCCGGTGTCGGCGTCCCGCAAATCAGTGCCATCGCCAACGTCGCCGCTGCCCTCGAAGGCACAGGCGTTCCGTTGATCGCCGACGGCGGCATCCGTTTCTCCGGTGACCTGTCCAAGGCCATCGTTGCCGGTGCTTCCTGCGTGATGATGGGCTCGATGTTCGCCGGTACTGAAGAGGCGCCAGGCGAGATCGAACTGTTCCAGGGCCGTTCGTACAAGGCTTACCGCGGCATGGGTTCGCTGGGCGCCATGTCCCAGGCTCAAGGTTCCTCCGACCGTTACTTCCAGGACTCCTCGGCAGGCGCCGAGAAACTGGTTCCGGAAGGCATCGAAGGGCGTGTTCCGTACAAGGGCACCCTGAGCGCCATCATCCATCAACTGATGGGCGGCCTGCGCTCTTCCATGGGCTACACCGGTAGCGCCGATATCGAAGAAATGCGCACCAAGCCTGAGTTCGTGCGGATCACCGGCGCTGGCATGGCCGAGTCCCACGTCCACGACGTGCAGATCACCAAAGAAGCGCCAAACTACCGCGTAGGTTGAGGCTTCAAGCAAATCGTTAAGCAACCGGGGCTGTTCTATTCAGCCCCGAGTTGTTTCTGAATCACGACTGTTTCTGAATTACTTAGACGAGACTGAATCATGGCCCTCGACATTCACGCTCACCGCATCCTGATCCTCGATTTCGGTTCCCAGTACACCCAGCTGATCGCCCGCCGCGTGCGTGAAATCGGCGTGTACTGCGAACTGCATCCGTTCGACATGGACGACGAAGCGATTCGCGAATTCGCTCCAAAAGGCGTCATTCTCGCCGGCGGCCCCGAGTCCGTGCATGTAGCCGACAGCCCGCGCTGCCCGCAAGCGGTGTTTGACCTGGGCGTACCGGTTTTCGGTATCTGCTACGGCATGCAAACCATGGCTGAACAGCTGGGTGGCAAGGTCGAAGGTTCCGAGCTGCGTGAGTTCGGTTATGCCCGCGTTGACGTGGTTGGCAAGAGCCGCCTGCTCGATGGCATCGAAGACCATATCGACGCCGATGGCCTGTTCGGCCTCGACGTGTGGATGAGCCACGGTGACAAGGTCACCAAGATGCCGGAAGACTTCCACATCCTGGCCAGCACCCCGAGCTGCCCGATTGCCGGCATGTTCAACGATGCTCGCGGCTACTACGGCGTGCAGTTCCACCCGGAAGTGACCCACACCAAGCAGGGCGGTCGCATCCTCTCGCGCTTCATCCTCGACATCTGCGGCTGCGAAGCCCTGTGGACACCTTCGAAGATTGCGGAAGACGCCATCGCTCAGGTCCGCGCCCAGGTTGGCACCGACAACGTATTGCTCGGCCTGTCCGGCGGCGTTGACTCCTCGGTGGTTGCCGCGTTGCTGCACAAGGCCATCGGTGACCAGTTGACCTGCGTGTTCGTCGACAACGGCCTGTTGCGTCTGCACGAAGGCGAGCAAGTGATGGCCATGTTCGCCGAGAACATGGGCGTCAAAGTGATCCGCGCCAACGCCGAAGAGCAGTTCCTCGGTAACCTGGCGGGCGAGTCGGACCCGGAGAAGAAACGCAAGATCATCGGCCGTACCTTCATCGACGTGTTCGATGCCGAATCCTGCAAGCTGGACAACATCAAGTACCTGGCCCAGGGCACCATCTACCCGGACGTGATCGAGTCGGCTGGCGCCAAAAGCGGCAAGGCGCACGTGATCAAGTCCCACCACAACGTGGGCGGCCTGCCGGAAGAAATGAACCTCAAGCTGGTTGAACCGCTGCGCGAGCTGTTCAAGGACGAAGTCCGTCGTCTGGGCCTGGAACTCGGCCTGCCGTACGACATGGTCTACCGTCACCCGTTCCCGGGCCCGGGCCTGGGTGTGCGGATCCTCGGTGAAGTGAAGAAGGAATACGCCGACCTGCTGCGTCGCGCCGACCACATCTTCATCGAAGAACTGCGCAAGGCCGACTGGTACCACAAGGTCAGCCAGGCGTTCGTGGTATTCCAGCCAGTGAAATCGGTTGGCGTGGTTGGCGATGGCCGTCGTTACGCCTGGGTCGTTGCCCTGCGTGCCGTGGAAACCATCGACTTCATGACCGCGCGTTGGG
Organism: Pseudomonas sp. P9_31; assembly: GCF_034008235.1. NCBI lineage: Bacteria > Pseudomonadati > Pseudomonadota > Gammaproteobacteria > Pseudomonadales > Pseudomonadaceae > Pseudomonas > Pseudomonas sp. P9_31. The sequence goes on along the minus strand of NZ_CP125375.1, from coordinate 5,099,901 downwards.
CACACCTGCCTTACGAACTGCTGGAAACCGTCAGCGGCCGTATCATCAATGAAATCGAAGGCATCTCCCGCGTTACTTACGACGTGTCGAGCAAGCCGCCGGCGACGATTGAGTGGGAGTGATCCTGCGCAAGCCTTGATGGTTTGATCGCTTAAAAGGCCCCGTGAACGCGAGTTCACGGGGCCTTTTGCATTTCAGCGCCGGGCCACATCCGAAAAGTAGAATTTATCCAGCGTATGCCGTGACTCGGTGTACTCGAACTGCCTGCCATCCTGCAAAAACGTCTGGTTACTGACCACGATCACATGGCTCTGGTCGTCGAGATCCAGGTGTTGCTGGTCGTCCTTGCTGCGGGGCACCGCTTCGATGGTGCGCTGGGCGTAGGCGATTTGCAGTTGCAGGGTCTGCTCGATAAAGGCGTAGATCGATTGTTCGGCGATGTCGCGGGACAGGCCGGGAATCACGTCGCTGACGAAATTGTTGATGTCCAGAATCACCCGTTTGCCGTCGATCCGCCGCACCCGCTTGATCCGCGTGATCAGGCTGCCTGCTTCAGCCTTGATGTGTTCGAGCAGCGGGCCTTCGAGGGGGATCTGGGTGAATTCGACCACCTCGGTGCTGACGTCGTTGCCCAGTCGTGGGTAGGTTTCCTGGAAGCTGACGATACCGCCGAGCTGAAATTCGATCGGGTTGGTCGACAGCACGAAGGTGCCTTTGCCGTGGACTTTCTGGGCGAAACCGCGCTCCTGCAATTGCTCGATGGCCTTGCGCACGGTGCCGCGACTGGCCTGATAGCTGTCCATCAGTTCGGTTTCGGAAGGCAATCGGGCGCCGCGTTCCAGACGTTCGGTGGTGATGCTGGCAAGCAGATCGCTGTAGATCTGGTTGTATTTACTCATGGGGATGGCTCTGTGCCGCGTTGTGCTCAAGGTTTTGAACCTTAAGGGCAGGGTAGGGGTTTGTCCATGCGGCTTTGGGTTTCTTTGACTTAGGAGGTAGGAAATATCGCCGCCTGTCGGGTTCAGGATAAACAAAACTTAACTCGTCTGTACGAGTTGTTGCTTTAACTCGTACAGACGAGTATTTTCGCTTCGGCGTGCTGCCAATAACAAAAAACTACAGCGGAAGAACAAGCATGAGCCATGACTATCCGAACATCGTCACCGAGCTGCTGCACAGCCTCGGTGGCAGCGACAACCTCGAGCAGGCCGCGCACTGTGTCACACGTCTGCGCCTGGCCCTCAAGGACCCGAGCCTGGTCAACAGCGCCACGCTGAACCAAATCGATCTGGTCAAAGGTTCATTCTTTACTGGCGGCCTGTTCCAAGTGGTGATTGGCCCCGGTGAAGTGGAAAAGGTCTACGCCGAGCTGCGCCGGCAAACCGGTCTCGCCGCCTCGACCATCGCCGACGTTAAACAAAAAAGCGTCGACAAGATCCACCCGATTCAGCGATTGGTGCGGGTGTTTTCCGACGTGTTCATGCCAATCCTCCCGGCGCTGATCATTGCCGGCCTGCTGATGGGCATCAACAACCTGATCGGCGCCAAGGGCATGTTCATCGAGGGCAAGACCCTCCTGGAGGCCTACCCGACGCTTGATGGCCTCTGGAGCCTGATCAACCTGATGGCCAATACCTCGTTTGTGTTTCTCCCGGCACTGGTGGGCTGGTCGGCGGCCAAGCGCTTTGGCGGCAGCGAAATCCTTGGCATCGTGCTCGGCCTGATGCTGGTGCACCCGGATCTGCTCAACGCCTGGAACTACGGCAAAGCGGTGGCGGGGCTGGAGGGGCAGAGCCTGCCGTACTTCGACATCCTCGGCCTGTTTCAGATCGAGAAGGTCGGTTATCAGGGGCAAATCCTGCCGATCCTGATGGCGGCCTATGTGATGAGCGTCATCGAAAAGTGGCTGCGGGCGCGAGTGCCTAACGCGGTGCAATTGCTGGTGGTGCCGATCACGACCATCGTCGTCACCGGTGTGCTGGCGCTGGCGGTGATTGGCCCGGTAACCCGCCATCTGGGGATTCTCATCACCGAAGGCGTGGTCACCCTGTTCGACCTGGCGCCCATGGTCGGCGGCGCGATTTTCGGGCTGCTCTACGCACCGCTGGTGATCACCGGCATGCACCACATGTTTCTCGCGGTCGACCTGCAATTGATCTCCACCCAGGGTGGCACTTTCATCTGGCCGATGATCGTCATGTCCAACCTCGCTCAGGGCAGCGCGGCACTGGCGGTGTTCTACATGACCCGCAGCGTGCGGGACAAAAGCATGGCCTCGACCTCGGCGATTTCTGCCTACTTCGGCATCACCGAACCGGCCATGTTCGGGGTCAACCTGCGCTACAAGTTTCCGTTCTATGCGGCCCTGATCGGCTCGGCACTGGGCAGCATTTTCCTGTCGCTGAACAAGGTCCAGGCCTCGGCGATCGGCGTCGGCGGTTTGCCCGGTTTCATCTCGATCATTCCGCAGTTCATCCCGATGTTTGTGGTCGGGATGGTGATTGCCATGGTCGTGCCTTTTGTTCTGACCTGCGGGTTGAGCATGAAGATTGTCCGGCCTGGGTATCGCGTTGCCTGACAGATTGCTATCGCGAGCAGGCTCGCTCCCACATTGGAACGCAATCAACTGTGGAAGCGAGCCTGCTCGCGAAGGGGCCCTCAGGCCGATACAAACCTATTGAAGGAATAGCGCCATGCAAGACTGGCAACGTTCGGTGATCTACCAGATCTACCCGAAGAGTTTTCACAGCCACGCCGGCAACCCCACGGGGGATTTGCTCGGCGTCGTGGCCAAGCTCGATTACCTGCACTGGCTGGGTGTCGATTGCCTGTGGATTACGCCGTTCCTGCGTTCGCCCCAGCGCGACAACGGATACGACATCAGCGATTACTACGCCATCGACCCGAGCTACGGGACCATGGCCGACTGCGAACTGCTGATCGCCGAAGCCGCCAAGCGCGGGATCAAACTGATGCTCGACATCGTGGTCAACCACACATCGATCGAACACACCTGGTTCCAGCAGGCCCGCAGCAGCCTCGATAACCCTTACCGCGATTTTTATATCTGGCGCGACCAGCCGAACAACTGGGAATCCAAGTTCGGCGGTTCAGCCTGGGAGTACGAAGCCCAGACCGGTCAGTATTACCTGCACTTGTTCGACCACACTCAGGCCGACCTGAACTGGGACAACCCCACGGTACGCGCCGAAGTCTTCAAGATGATGCGTTTCTGGCGCGACAAGGGCGTGGGCGGTTTCCGTCTGGACGTGATCAACCTGATTTCCAAACCGGCGAACTTCCCTGAGGACAACACCGACGGTCGGCGTTTCTACACCGACGGCCCGAACGTCCACGAGTACTTGCAGCAGATGTACCGTGAAGTGTTCGAAGGTCACGACCTGATCAACGTCGGCGAGATGTCCTCCACCAGCCTGGAACACTGCATTCGCTACTCACGACCGGAGTCGAAAGAGCTGTCGATGACTTTCAACTTTCATCACTTGAAGGTTGATTACCCGAACCTGCAAAAGTGGATTCGCGCCGATTTCGATTTCCTCGAACTCAAGCGCATCCTCTCCGACTGGCAGACCGGCATGCAGGCTGGCGGGGGCTGGAACGCGTTGTTCTGGTGTAACCATGATCAGCCGCGTGTGGTTTCGCGCTTTGGTGATGATGGCGAGCACCGGGTGGTGTCGGCGAAGATGCTCGGCACCGCGCTGCATTTTCTCCAGGGCACGCCGTTTGTGTATCAAGGCGAAGAGCTGGGCATGACCAATCCGGGGTTCGATCACATCGATCAGTACCGCGATGTCGAGACCCTGAACATCTTCCGGCTCAAGCGTGAGGCAGGTAGCAGCGACGCCGACAACATGGCGGCGATCATGCAGAAGTCCCGGGACAACGGCCGCACGCCGATGCACTGGAACGCCGAGCCGAACGCTGGTTTCAGTGCGGTCGAGCCCTGGATCGGGGTGCCGGCCAATGCCACGCAAATCAACGTCGCCCACCAACTCGACGATCCGGATTCGGTGCTGCATCACTACCGTCAGCTGATTGCCCTGCGCCACAGTGAAACGCTGATGTCTGACGGCGTGTATCGGCAGTTGTTGCCTGAGCACACACAAATTTGGGCGTACGTGCGTGAGGGCCTTGGCGAGCGTTTGCTGGTGCTGAACAACTTCTATGGCTTGCCGTGCGAAGTCGAGCTGCCGTGTGAAGTGATCAATGAATCGATGGTTCAAAGTCTGGTGATCAGTAACTACCCGGACTGTCCGCCACGAAACCGGCAAGTGTTTCTACGGCCTTATGAGTCGTTCGTTCTGCACTTGAGCAACGACTAAAACACTGTTTCAAAACAAACACGCAGAACGCTGCGCGGGGGAGTTTTGCGCGCCGGTTTTGCTGCATCGCACAATAAAAATAACGAGGTGGTTCTTGAAAACAACAATAAATCGTAGCCTTGCAGTCGTGGGTGTGTGCCTGGGATTACCGTTGTCGGCCCAGGCGCTGGAATTCGCCGGCTATTTGCGTAGCGGTGTCGGCACCTCGGTCAACAGCAGTTCCCAGTCGTGCTTTCAATTGCCGGGCGCACAGTCGAAATACCGGCTAGGCAACGAATGCGAACAGTATGCGGAGCTGGAATTGCGTCAGGATCTGTTCACGCTGGACGATGGTTCGGTGCTCAGTGTCGACGGCATGGCCTCGCTGTATAACCAATACGACCGCAGCCTGACGTTCAAGGGCGACAACGGCTCGGTGCGCATGCCGCAGCTGTATGCGCAATGGTCGAACATGCCCGGCTTGAACGGCGGCTCGCTGTGGGCCGGTCGACGTTACTACAAGCGCAACGACATCCATATTTCCGACTTCTACTACTGGAACCAGAGCGCCACCGGCGGCGGGATCGAAGATGTGTTGATCGGCGATCTGAAGTACAGCTACGCCTTCTCGCGCAAGGACAACCTGTACCAGAAGGACTACATCAACCGTCACGATTTCAACGTCGCCGGCTTCAACACCAACCCTGGCGGTGAGCTGGAGTTCGGTCTGAGCTACATCGACAAACCCGACAGCCGCGACGCCCATCGCGGTTGGGCGATCACCACCCAGCATGTGCAGAAGGGCTTTCTGGGCGGCAAGAACAAACTGGCCTTTCAGTACGGCGAAGGCCCCGGCACCGGGTTGGGTTATACCGGTAACGTGAAGCTGGATGACAGCAACAAGAGCTACCGCGTGGTCGAGTTCTTCGACTGGCAAGTGACGCCGCGTTTCGGCGGGCAAGTCGAAGCGGTCTATCAGAAAGACATTCGCCTGGACGGCGCCGACCAGAACTGGATTTCCCTCGGGATTCGCCCGGCCTATGCGATCACCGAGCAAATCAAACTGGTGACCGAACTGGGCCACGATCAGGTCGAGGCCACAGGCGGCACGCGCAAACTGAGCAAGTTCACCTTCGCCCCGACCTGGTCGCCCAAGGGCCCGGAGTTCTGGGCGCGCCCCGAGGTGCGCCTGTATTACACCTATGCCAGCTGGAACGAGGCGGCCAAACGGGCGGCCAATGAACTGGCGGCGGGCTCGGCATTGTCCGACACCGGCGCTTTCGGCACGGCGCGACACGGTTCGAACGTCGGGTTGCAGGTCGAGTATTGGTGGAAATAAACGCCGCATGACCCGGTAGGAGCTGCCGAAGGCTGCGATCTTTTGATCTTGACGTCCTTGCGGGCGCCAACAGATCACAGCCTTCGGCAGCTCCTACCGGGTACCACGAGATCGCAAGCGTCTTTTATACAGAACAAAACAGCAGGTGACGTCATGGCCACACCCCAACAATTGCAACTGCTGGCACCTTTGTCCGGCGTGCTGATGCCGCTGGACCAGGTGCCCGATCAGGTGTTTTCCAGTCGCGTGATCGGTGACGGTCTGTGTATCGACCCGACCTCATCCACCTTGTGCGCACCGCTGGCTGGAGTGATCAGCAATGTGCAGGTCAGCGGGCATGCCGTCAGCATCACCGACGAGAACGGCGTGCAGGTGTTGATGCACATCGGCCTAGACACCGTGAACCTGGCCGGCAAGGGCTTCACCCGGTTGGTGGAGGAAGGTCAGCGGGTTGAGGTGGGGCAGGCGCTGATCGGGTTCGATGCCGATTACATTGCCTTGAACGCCCGTAGTTTGTTGACCTTGATGCTGGTGGTCAGCGGTGAGCCGTTCACCTGGCTGACACCTGAAACGGGCGTGGTGCAAAGCGGTCAGCCACTGCTGAGTCTGAATCCATCCGAAGTGGCGGCCGATGAGCAGATGCCGGAGGAGGGCGAGGCGCTGTTCTCCAAACCGCTGATGCTGCCCAATCTCAATGGCTTGCACGCTCGCCCTGCGGCGGTGTTTGCCCAGGCGGCGAAAGGTTTTTCGGCGAGTATTTGTCTGCATAAACAGCAGGACAGCGCGAACGCCAAATCCCTGGTGGCGATCATGGCGTTGCAGACCGCTCATGGCGACATTGTGCAAGTCAGCGCGGCGGGCGCAGATGCTGAAGTGGCGATCAAGACCCTGGCCGAGTTGCTGGCTGCCGGTTGCGGGGAAGCCGTGACGGTGATGGCAGAGGTTGAACCGGTTGCCGCTGAGGCCTCATCGCTGAAGGTGCTGCGCGGCGTCTGTGCATCGGCGGGGTCGGCGTTTGGCCAGGTGGTGCAGATTGCGCAGCAGACCCTTGAAGTCATTGAATCCGGTCGGGGCGCGCAAGTTGAGCGCGAGCGCCTGTCACGGGCGTTGGCGGCGGCGGTTCTAGGTCTGCAGCAGTTGCGTGACCAGGCCACGGGTGACGCCCAGGCAGATATCTTCAAGGCGCATCAGGAACTGCTCGAAGACCCAAGCCTGCTGGATCAGGCCCTGGCACTGATCGACGCCGGCAAAAGCGCCGGTTTTGCCTGGCGCACAGCCACGGAGTCCACGGCTGACTTGTTCAAAAAACTGGGCAATGCCTTGCTGGCCGAACGGGCAGCGGATTTGGCCGACGTCGGTCAACGGGTGCTCAAGCTGATTCTCGGCGTAGAGGATCAGGCGATGGAGTTGCCGGAAGGGGTGATTCTGATTGCCGAGCAACTGACACCCTCCCAGACGGCTGGCCTGGACACGCGCAAGGTGCTGGGTTTCGCGACGGTCGGCGGTGGCGCCACCAGCCACGTGGCGATCCTCGCGCGGGCCTTCGGCTTGCCGGCGATCTGCGGGTTGCCGGTTCAGGTGCTGGCACTGGCCAATGGCACCCGGGTTTTGCTCGATGCCGACAAGGGCGAGTTGCAGCTGGATCCCGAGCAGGTTGCCATTGAGCAGTTGCAAGCCAATCGTCAGCGACAAAAGAAACGCCAGCAATACGAGCTGGAAAATGCTGCGCTGGCTGCCTGTACCCGCGATGGGCATCACGTTGAAATCACCGCCAACATCGCTTCGCTGGCCGAAGCCAAACAGGCCATGGCGCTAGGCGGCGAGGGCGTCGGTCTGCTGCGTTCGGAGTTTCTTTATCTGGATCGCAATCACGCGCCAAGCCATGACGAGCAGGCATCCACCTACAGCGCTATCGCCCGAGCATTAGGGCCAGCGCGTAATCTGGTGGTGCGAACCCTGGATGTCGGCGGTGACAAACCATTGGCCTACGTGCCGATGGACCGCGAAACCAACCCGTTCCTGGGCATGCGCGGAATTCGTCTGTGCCTGGAGCGTCCGCAGCTGTTGCGCGATCAGTTCAAGGCAATTTTGAGCAGCGCCGGGCTGGCTCGCCTGCACATCATGCTGCCGATGGTTACGCAGCTGTCGGAGCTGCGGCTGGCCCGTCAGCTGCTTGAAGAAGAGGCGCTGGCATTGGGCCTCACGGAACTGCCGAAACTGGGGATCATGATCGAAGTGCCGGCGGCGGCGCTGATGGCTGACCTGTTTGCGCCCGAGGTGGATTTTTTCTCCATCGGCACCAACGACCTGACCCAATACACCCTGGCCATGGACCGCGATCACCCACGGCTGGCCAGTCAGGCCGACAGTTTTCATCCGTCGGTGCTGCGCCTGATCGCCAACACGGTGAAAGCCGCTCATGCCCATGGCAAATGGGTCGGAGTGTGTGGCGCCCTGGCTTCGGAACATCTGGCGGTGCCGCTGTTGCTGGGGCTTGGCGTGGATGAGCTGTCGGTGAGTGTGCCGTTGATTCCGGCGATCAAAGCGGCGGTCCGCGAAGTGGACCTGCTGGATTGTGAGGCCATCGCCCAGCAAGTACTGGGGCTGGAAAGTGCCGAGCAGGTACGCGAGGCATTGCGGCTGCACCATGAGGCGACGGTCGATACTTCACTGGTTCTGGAGAACTGAGCATGTTCGAGAAAATGCAACGGGCGTTCTGGAAGGCGTTGACCCCGGATCTGGTGGTGGATGAGCCGAAAGCGGTGGCTCAAGCCGTTTCCGGGCTGGCGCCGAATGTCGTGGCCGCACTGGGCGGTGTGGATAACCTCAAGTCGCATCAGCCCGTGGCGCTAACCCGGATGCGAGTTGAACTGCGAGATGCGGCGCAGATGGATCGGCAGGCATTGACGGCGGCGGGGGTACCGGGGGTGATGATGCAGGAGGATGGAGTGGTTCATCTGATCACCGGTCTTCAGCCATAACCGGACCTTTGTGGTGAGGGGCGCCCCTAATGCCAGTCAGTTAAGCGAAATCCCTGTGGGAGCGGCTTAACTGGATGGCATTAAGGCTTGCCTGCGAAGACGCCGGATCAGAAGCCCGAAATCTCTGAAACTAATCCGCTGCTGACCGCGCCCGCAACCGCCGCCCAATCACATCCAGCACATCACACCCATCCCGTAACGGAATGGCGCAGAGCAAGGCGAAGTCACTGAGAATGAAGGATTCGCACTCGACCGAACCGCGCATCGACAGGTTCTCAAGCACTTGAGTGACTGCGCGAATTCGATAGCTGGCGGAGTCGGTCAAAACATCGATCGGCGCGTGGGTATCGACGAACAGCGTGGGCATGTCGGTGCAGTTGCTGGTGAGCGCCATGAAGCGGTTGTCGGGGTGGGGAATTGGTTTTTCGTAGGGTGGGTCTGGCGTTAGCGTCGTCATTTGTAATTTCCATGAGTATGAATATGAGCTGCCAACGCACCCTCCTACAGGTTTGGGTGGCAGCCATGCGCAGGAGTAGGAGTGCCGAGCACTCATGGACCTCGGCCACGCCGAAGCGTGTCCCGCGCACAGCCGCCGCGAACGATCTTACGGACACGAATTAAGCGCCACAATCAAACGACAAAGCTGTTGCACCATGAGAGAGGGCTCCTACACCCTGCCACTGCATTCGCAGTGACAGCCAAAGACTATCCACGGATCTCACTTCACACCAGTTCATGGAGACCGATACGTTTTGAAGGAAACTTCCGACGACATTGCCCAGAAATTTCGCCGACTGTAAGACCGCCTTCGCGGGCAAGCCTCGCTCCTACGGAATCGAGGCAGACCGCCAAATAGGGGAACAACTTCAATCCTGTGGGAGCGTGGCTTGCCCGCGATTGAGCGCGAAGCGGTCATAAAATCTATCCGTCTCAGAGATAACAGCGAGTTCTTGTTCGATGCGTGCGACGTGCTCCAACAACGCATGAAAATTAGGCGCGGGGACTTTGCGGGGGATCGATCAGGAAAGAAGTCGGGAAAGGTGGAAATGGATGTAGGGCGATTCCCTGATTGGCGGCGACTAAGTAACGATCAGTGAAGCGGCCACACATTCTGCAATCGCATTGCATCAGACATACCGCGCGACCCCGAAAAGATCGCAGCCTTCGGCAGCTCCTACAGGGTGTACGCCGATCAAATGTAGGAGCTGCCGAAGGCTGCGATCTTTCAAAGGGCCTCGCCAAGGTCTGTGACCATCCGCCGCGCTGCCCTTACTGTTTCTCAACCGCAGGTGTATCGTATTCGCCTTTTGCAGGCTCCTCGCCTGTGGTTGATACGTGAGGTAGTTGATTTCATGTCCTTTACCCGTCGCCAAATCCTCGGTGGCCTGGCCGGTCTTGTTGTCGTTGGTGTCGGAGCCGGTGGCGCGTCGCGTTACTGGCTGGGCAAAATGGCTGACGCTGACGCCGGCCACGACTATGAGCTGATCGCCGCACCGTTGGACGTCGAGCTGGTGGCCGGGCACAAGACCCAGGCCTGGGCGTTCGGTCCATCGGCGCCGGGCACTGAATTGCGCGTGCGTCAGGGCGAATGGCTGCGGGTGCGCTTCATCAACCACCTGCCGGTAGCGACCACCATTCACTGGCACGGCATCCGCCTGCCGCTGGAGATGGACGGCGTGCCGTACGTGTCGCAATTGCCGGTGCTGCCGGGCGAATACTTCGACTACAAATTCCGCGTGCCCGACGCCGGCAGTTACTGGTATCACCCGCACGTGAACAGCAGCGAAGAACTCGGTCGCGGGCTGGTCGGCCCGTTGATCATCGAAGAGCGCGAGCCCACCGGGTTCAAGTACGAAAAGATCTTGAGCCTCAAGAGCTGGCATGTCGATGAAGAAGGCGCTTTCGTGCCGTTCAGCATTCCTCGCGAAGCGGCCCGTGGCGGTACGGCCGGGCGCCTGTCGACCATCAATGGCGTCTCGCAAGCGGTGATCGACTTGCCCGCCGGGCAGATCACCCGCGTACGCGTGCTCAACCTCGACAACACCCTGACTTATCGCCTCAACATCCCCGGCGTCGAAGCGCAGATCTACGCACTGGACGGCAATCCCATCGAACCGCGCCCACTGGGCAAGGAATACTGGCTCGGCCCCGGCATGCGCATTTGCCTTGCGATCAAGGCCCCGCCAGCCGGCGAAGAACTGTCCCTGCGCAACGGCCCGGTACGCCTGGGCACCTTCCGCACGGTGGCCAATACCGACGCGCCGACCGAATGGCCGCCGGCGCTGCCCGCCAACCCGGTGGCCGAGCCGGACCTGGCCAATGCCGAGAAACTCAACTTCAATTTTGAATGGGTGGGCTCGGTGTCGGTCAACGTCGACAACGGCAAGCCACCCAGCCTGTGGCAAATCAACGGCAAGGCCTGGGACATCACCGACAAGACCTGCGCCGATCGACCGATTGCCAAGCTCGTAAAGGGCAAAAGCTATATTTTCGAATTGAAGAACATGACTCAGTATCAGCACCCGATCCACCTGCATGGCATGAGCTTCAAGGTCATTGCCTCGAACCGGCACAAGGTCATCCCGTACTTCACCGACACGTACCTGTTGGGCAAGAACGAGCGCGCGCAAGTGGCGCTGGTGGCGGATAACCCAGGGGTGTGGATGTTCCATTGCCATGTGATCGATCACATGGAAACCGGCCTGATGGCCGCCATCGAGGTGGCGTGATGCGTCAGATTCGCCCCGCAGCGATTATCGACCGCAGCCGTGATCGTGATTTCATGCGCGAAGCCCTGGCCCTGGCCGCTCAAGGCGCGGCGCTGGGTGAAGTGCCGGTGGGCGCGGTGCTGGTGCAGGACGGTGAAATCATCGGGCGCGGTTTCAATTGCCCGATCAGCGGCAACGACCCGAGTGCCCACGCCGAGATGGTCGCGATCCGCGCCGCTGCCCAGGCCGCCAGCAACTATCGCCTGCCGGGCAGTACGCTTTACGTGACGCTTGAGCCGTGCAGCATGTGCGCCGGGCTGATCGTGCATTCGCGGATCGCGCGGGTGGTGTATGGCGCGCTGGAACCCAAGGCCGGGATTGTGCAGAGCCAGGGGCAGTTCTTTACCCAGGGCTTTTTGAATCACCGGGTGTTGTATGAAGGGGGGGTGTTGGCGGAGGAATGCGGTGCGGTGTTGAGTGAGTTCTTCAAGGCCCGTAGAGCCAAGCCAGCAGACTAAACACCGAACCATTGTGGGAGCGAGCCTGCTCGCGATAGCGGACTAACATCCAACATCTTCGTTGGCTGAAAGGCCCTCATCGCGAGCAGGCTCGCTCCCACAAGTGATCTCCATTGTTTGGGAGACCGGTGTTTTATTTGCGGGCGACAATCACCGCACGCATCGGCGCCGGCAGCCCTTCAATCGTCTTGCTGTGATCTTGCGGGTCAAGGAAATCGCTCAACGACTGATACTTCATCCACTCCGTCCCGCGTTGTTCCTCGACCGTGGTCACGCTGACATCCACGCATCGCACATCGCTGAAGCCAGCGCGGCGCAGCCACAGTTCCAGCGCCGGCACCGACGGCAGGAACCAGACGTTACGCATCTGCGCGTAACGGTCTTCCGGCACCAACACCTGCTGCTGATCGCCTTCGATCACCAGCGTCTCCAACACCAGTTCACCGCCCTTGACCAGGCAATCCTTCAGCGCCAGCAAATGCTCGATCGGCGAGCGGCGGTGGTAAAACACGCCCATGGAAAACACTGTGTCGAAGCCTTCCAGATTCGGCGGCAGGTCTTCGAAAGGGAAGGGCAGATGCCAGGCATTGGGCTCGGACAAGTAACGCTGCACCGCCTGGAACTGACAGAAAAACAGCCAGTTCGGGTCGACGCCGATCACGCTGTCGGCCCCGGCGCCGAGCATGCGCCACATGTAGTAACCGTTGCCACAGCCGACATCGAGGATGCGTTTGCCTTTCAGGTCCAGGTGCGGAGCTACCCGAGACCACTTCCAGTCCGAACGCCATTCGGTGTCGACATGCACGCCGAACAGGTCGAACGGCCCTTTACGCCAGGGCGACAAGCCCATCAGCGCGGTGCGCATTTGCGCGCGGGTCTCAAAGTCGCAATCGGTGTCCAGTTTCAAACCGTTCAACAAGTCGACTTCGCTTGGCCGGATCTTCGGCAGCGCGTCCAGCGCGCTTTGCCAGCGTTCCAGGTCGCCGTGACCTTTTTCCATTTTCTTGTCGAGTTGCGCTTGCAGGGTATTGGCCCATTCGGCCAGCGGAGTACCGGCCAAACGGCGGGCGAGGGGGGACAGATCAATCATGGCAAGGCAATCAACGAGGCAAAGTTAAGACACTGGAACCACGGCACGACTTTCGAGAACCCGGCGGCCAGCAGGCGTTCGCGGTGTTCTTCGAGGCTGTCGGGCTTCATGACATTTTCGATGGCGCTGCGCTTCTGGGCGATTTCCAGTTCGCTGTAGCCGTTGGCGCGCTTGAAGGCCACGTGCAGGTCGGTGAGCAGCGCGTGTTCTTCGGGGTCGTTGAAGCGCAGCTTCTCCGAGAGGATCAGCGCGCCACCGGGCAATAGCGATTGGTGGATGCGCGAGAGCAGTGCGGTGCGTTGGTCCGGGGCGATGAATTGCAGGGTGAAGTTCAACGCCACCACCGAAGCTGGCTGGAATTGCAGGGCAAGAATGTCGCCCTCGATCACTTCCACCGGCAGCAACTCCTGGAACATCGAGTCCTGGCCGTTGAGGTATTCGCGGCAACGTTCGACCATGGCCGCGGAGTTATCCACAGCGATCACCCGGCAACCGTCGGTGCGTACGTGACGGCGCAAGGCCTGAGTCACGGCGCCCAAAGACGAGCCCAAATCGTAGAGCACGCTGTTGGGCTGAGCGAACTGCGCGGCGAGCACGCCGAGGTTTTCAACGATGGTCGGATAACCCGGCACCGAGCGCTTGATCATGTCCGGGAACACCCGCACCACGTCCTCGTTAAAGGCGAAGTCAGGTACCTGGGCCAAGGGCTGGGCGAAAAGGCGATCGGATTCTTTGCTCACGGCGGTTCCAGCGGCATAGGTGGAAAAGGCCGGCATTTTAGCCAAGTTGGCGCGTGGATGCGCGGATTGTCTGATAAACCGCCGTGGTGGGGCGTTGAGGTCTGTGTCTTCAGCTATACCGCTTTCGCGAGCAAGCCCGCTCCCACAGTGGTTCTGAGTCGGACGCAAGAAAGATGTTCAGCATTGATCAAATGTGGGAGCGGGCTTGCTCGCGAAGAATTCAGCGCGGTTTCTGGGCGAACGCCGAAGCCGCAATCCCCCATTGCCCCAACCAGTAACTGAGGATGATCACGTACGGCGCGGCATGAAATGGCATCACAAACCGGTTAATGCCAATCACGCTGTCAGAAAACACGAATGCCACCGCTCCCGCCGCTGCCAGCAGCGCCGAGCGTTTGGGCACATCGGTGCCGAGTCGGGCCAGGGCGCGCCAGAGCATGGCGCTGATGGCCAGACCGTAGACGATCACCGGGACCAGCAGCGGCCCAAGCCATTGGAAATCAGAATCCCCAGCAGCACGGCCCCCACGCCGAAGGCGAGGATCAGCGGCAACACAGCCAGACGCCGGCAATCGCTCAAATAAGCCTTCAGATACGCCAAATGCGCGAGCAAAAATGCTCCAAGTCCAAACACGAACAAGTCTTGCGGCCATGCCAGCAACACATCGCCGACCAAGGAGAAAATCAAACCCAGGCTGATCCAGCGCCGATAGTCGCTGGGCGGTGCGTCGTGCAACCAGCCGAGCAGGGCCAGCACCGGTAGCGGTTTGACCAGCAGGCAGAGCAACGCGGCATGCACGCTCAGGCCATACAGAAAGGTCACCGCGCCCATCAGCGCCAGGATCAGCCAGCCCACAATCAGTTAACCGCGATGGCGCAGTCGAAGGTTTTCACGGCCGGTACTTCCGGTGCCCACGGTTGTGAGTAAGTCAGCCGCAAGCGGCCAGTGCCGGTGGCGAAGGCCTGGAAGCGCCAGGTCGAGAGGCCGGCACTGCCGACGATCCCGGCGTCTTCCGGGTTGCTGTAAACCTCGGGGCTGAGCGCGCGCAACACGCCGCCGGCCGAATCCTGGATCGCCCAGCGGTAACCCGTGGTCGGGTTGCTTGGCAGGGTCAGGATCAGGTTTTGCCCGTTGTGCAGTTTCGCCGGGCATTCGCTTTGTTTTTCCACCGTCACGTTCTGTTTTGGCTGCGTGGCGCAAGCGCTCAGCAGAGCAAGGGCGAGGGGGACAAGCAGGCGAGTGGGGGACATAAGATCAGCGGCTCCAGCGTTCACGACGAACGGCGAGCATAACTGAAGATGAGACAAAGTGTGACGGTCATGCCCGTCAGTCAAACGCAATCCATGTGGGAGCGGCGGTGCGCCGCTCCCACAGGGTTTAGAGTGTGCCGAAAACTTTCTTCGCCAAACTGGTCGCCGCCGCCGCAGGGTTCTGGCGAATGCTTTCTTCCTGCTTGCCAATCATCTCGAACAAACCGTTCAACGCCTGCTCGGTCACGTAGCTTTCGATGTTGGCACTTTTCGCATCCAGCACACCCAGTGTCGCGGCTTGTCCGGCGAACGCGTTGTACTGCTGGGCCAGGCCGACCTGGTCGGTGGCTTGCTTGACGATCGGCAGGAATTTGGTGCGGATCTGTTCGCGGCTGGTTTTACTCAGGTACTGGGTGGCTGAATCCTTGCCGCCGCTGAGAATCCCCTTGGCATCTTCCACGGTCATCTTCTTCACAGCATCCACCAGAATCGGCTGGGCCTGCGTCACCGCCGCTTCAGCCGCTTTGTTCATGCTGGTTTCCAGTTGATCGACCTGGTCACCCATGCCGAACTGTTTCATTTTCTTCGCGACTTTGCCCAGTTTGCCCGGCAGTTCGATTTTCACGTCCGGGTTATTACTGAAGCCGCCGGGCGTGCCAAGTTGTTTGACGGCCAGTTGCGCACCTTGGGTCAGGGCGTCCTTGAGACCGCCGGTGGCGTCTTGTTGCGACAGGTCACTGAGTGACAGTGCCAGGGCATTAGCGCAAATCATCAAGCCTGCGCACAGGCCGGCGAAGCGAAGGGTAGGGCGGAGCATGGCGGCTTCCTTGTTCGGAAAAAGGTTCAGAAAAGAGAGTTGGCGGATGTAGAAATTTAGTCGGTCTGCACCGCAGCCGCGACTTGATCCGCCGCATCTTCACTGCGATGCAAGGCTACCTGACGGATCGACAAGCGAATCTCCGCTGACAACACCCGTTTGGCTGCGCCTTCGGCCAGTTCGCCGAGCAGTTCGTGATAGCTGAGTTTGCCGGCTTCGTCGCGGCGCAGCACGTCGAGGTCCAGCATCGTCTGGATGAAGTGACGGAACAGACTCTTGTCGAAGAACTCCGGGGCGTTCAGGCCGTGGAGGATCGACAGGCGCTGGGCCATGACCGTACAGAGGTCTTCGAGTTCTTCGGCGCTGAGGCTGTTCTGGCCGCTGTTGAGCAGCAGGGAAACGGTCATGTAGAAGCGCTGCAAAGTCTGGGCGATGCTTTTCGACAGCAGCGTCAGCAGCACGAAATGCCGCGAGCTCGGTGCCGGACGCAGGTACGCGCCCTTCTCGAAGCGCAGCAGGCCCTGCTCGACGAAGGCTTCGAGCCATTGATCGATCACGCCATCGAGTTCGTCCAGCGTCCAGCGAATGAACAGTTCCGATTGCAAGTACGGATACAGCGCACGGGTGTAGCGCAGGATCTGCTCGCGGCTCATGCGCGACGCGTTCTGGAAGAAACTCGCCAGCAACGCCGGCAACGCGAAGATGTGCAGCACGTTGTTGCGGTAGTAGGTCATCAGGACGGCGTTTTGTTCGTCCAGGTACAGAATCTTGCCCAGCGCATCGCTCTGCTCGGACAGCAGGTCCATGTCCTTCACATGCTCGATCAGTGCCCGACCGTCACCGTCCGGCAGGGTGGTGTGCGGCGAATAAGGAACCTTGCGCAACAGCGCCAGATACAAGTCGAGCACCCGCGCCATGGCGCGATCGTCCAGCGCCAGGCGGCTGGTGGATAGCAGCGCCAGGGCCACCAGGTTCACCGGGTTGATCGCCGCCGCTTCGTTCAGATGCTGTGCGACTTTTTCGCCGAGGCGGTTGGTGGTTTCGTTGAGCCAGGCGGGTTTGAATTGCGGGCCGAGTTCCTGTTGGCGCCAGTCGGGTTGTTCGCTGTCGAGGAACTCCGCCAGTTTGATCGGCTCACCGAAGTTGACCGCGACCTGACCGAAGCGCTGTTTGAGTGCGCCGATGACTTTGAAGATGTCGAAGATCGATTCTTTCTTTTTGCTCGCGCCACGCAATTCGCCGAGGTAGGTGCGGCCTTCCAGCACACGCTCATAGCCGATGTACACCGGCACGAAGACGATCGGCATGCGCGATGAACGCAGGAAGCTGCGCAGGGTGATCGCGAGCATCCCGGTTTTCGGTTGCAGCATGCGCCCGGTGCGCGAACGGCCGCCCTCGACGAAGTACTCGACCGGGAAGCCCTTGGTGAACAGGGTATGCAGGTATTCGTTGAACACCGAGGTGTAGAGCGGGTTGCCCTTGAAGGTGCGGCGCATGAAGAACGCCCCGCCACGGCGCAGCAGGCTGCCGATCACCGGCATGTTGAGGTTGATCCCGGCGGCAACGTGGGGCGGGGTCAGGCCGTTGCGGAACAGCAGATAGGAGAGCAGCAGGTAGTCGATATGGCTGCGATGGCACGGCACGTAGATCACTTCGTGACCTTGGGCGACTTTCTGCACACCTTCGATGTGGTTGACTTTGATCCCGTCGTAGATCTTGTTCCAGAACCAGCTCAGCACCACTTCCAGAAAACGGATCGCGGTGTAGGTGTAGTCCGAGGCGATCTCGTTGCCGTAGCGCAGGGCCTGGGCCTTGGCTTTCTCCGGGGAGATGTTCTCGCGCTCGGCTTCATCGAGGATCGCTTGCTTGACCAAGGGCTGATTGAGCAGGCCTTTGACCAGATTGCGGCGGTGGGAAATGTCCGGGCCGATCACCGCGGCTTTCAGGTTGCGAAAGTGCACCCGCAGGATGCGCTGGGCCATGCGCACGGTGCGCTCGTGGCCTTTGTTGTGTTCGATCAGTTCACGCAGGTGAATCGGCGCGGAAAACTGCACGCGGGTCTTGCGGCCCAGCACAACGATGCTCAGCAAGCGGCGCAGACGCCCGGTAACCGCCCAGCTGTCGGCGAACAGCAGTTTCCACGGGCTCGACTCGCTGTCCGGCGACTGGCCCCAGAACACGCTGACCGGAATGATCTGCGCATCTTCGGCGGCGTTCTGGCTCAGGGCGCTGACCAGGCGGGTCAGGGTTGGCGGCGCGCCGCGTTTGTCCTGACGGCCGAGCCAGTCGGGCTCTGGCGTCAGGTAAAAGAACGCGGCGGGTTCTGCCAGCGCACCCACCGATACCGGCAATACCGGGCGGGGCAGGCCGGCCTTGCTGCATTCGGCATCGACCACGGCGAGGTCGGTCAGTGAAGGGTTTTGCAGGACGTAGAACACCGGCCGGCTGCGGTCGAGGTTGAGGGTGAACGACGACTGGTTGATCGTCTCTGAGCGAACCCAGAGGTACAACAGTCGGCGCAGGGTGCCAAACACAAGACGGCGAAACGGGGAACGGGTCATACGGCATCTGCATAAGTGAATAAAACCGAGCGTTTGCTCGGGCGGGCGATAGTGTGCCGTATTCACCGAAAATCGGCAAAAAAGCACCTAAGTAAAGTTGAGTTGAGAGTTTTCGCGCCTGTCATATACTCGGCCGCTCAACAATAAAAAGAAGGGGGTACTGATTCATGGCTACGCGCGAAACCGGCAATGTGAAGTGGTTCAATGACGCCAAGGGTTATGGCTTCATTCAACGCGAGGATGGGGTGGATGTGTTCGTGCACTACCGCGCGATCCGCGGCGAAGGGCACCGCTCGTTGACTGAAGGTCAGCAGGTTGAGTATGCGGTGGTGACCGGGGAGAAGGGGTTGCAGGCTGAGGATGTGGTGGGTCTCTGAAGATCGTTCCCACGCTCTGCGTGGGAATGCAGCCCGGGACGCTCTGCGTCCCTTTCACAGCCGAACGCGGAGCGTCCGTGGAGGCATTCCTTTGCGGCGCGTGGGAACGATCAGTGTCAGACGGTTTTCCAGGTGATTTCTTCTTCACCATCGGCGCTGATGCGCATCCAGCGATCGGCCGTCTCCTCACCTTCTTCCTCGACCCAACTGCCCGGCGCACAACGTACTTCGACGTTCAGCGCGGCAAAGGCTGCACGGGCGCAGGCGATGTCGTCTTCCCACGGGGTCTGGTCGCTTTCCAGATACAGGCTGTTCCACTTGCCGACGGCTTTCGGCAGCCAGGTCACCGGCACGTTGCCGGCCTTGCACTTGTAGGTCTGGCCTTTCTGAACCCAGTCGGTGCAGGGGCCTAAAGCCGCGCCGAGCCAGGCCGCGATGGCTTTATAGTCGACGTCGGCGTCTTTCAGGTAAATCTCGATATCGGGTTGGCGCATGGATGTCCTCACTGCGGGTCTGAAAAATCCATTCGCGGATTTAGCCGGCCTCAAGCTGTTTGCTCAAGACCAAAAAATTAAGAGTTATTGCAGAACGAAATAATCGTAGCGCATCGACACAGTGACCTCGAATGGTTCGATCTGCTCAATGACTGCCGCCCGGCGTTCGGCACTGGCGCGCCAGCCGTGGGGCGTCATGGCCAACAGGTTCGCGCGATCCTGACCATTAACCAGCGTCAGTTTGAATTCCAGGGTTTCACTGTGCGCCAGCGCCATGCCTTCCGGCACCAAAGCCAGATGCTTGTCGTCGGTGTACTCGCGCACTTCGTCGTATAGCCGCTCGCGCAATTCCATCAGGTGGCCGCTGGTCGGTCCGACTTTCATCAAGCCGCCGCCGGGGCTGAGCAGGCGTTTGGCTTCTTCCCAGTCCAGCGGGCTGAACACGCTGGCGAGAAACTGGCAACTGCCAGAGGCCAACGGCACCCTGGCCATGCTGGCGATCAACCAGGTTAGCGCCGGGTTGCGTTTGCAGGCGCGTTTGACCGCTTCCCGGGAGATGTCCAGCGCATAGCCATCGGCGTTGGGCAAGGCGTCGGCGATTTGCGCGGTGTAATAACCCTCGCCACAACCGATGTCCAGCCAGCGCTGGGGCGCGTAGTGCGCGGCCAGTTCCGCCAGACGCTTGGCCACTGGCGCGTAATGGCCGGCGTTCAAAAAGTCGCGTCGGGCTTCGACCATCGCCTGGTTATCCCCAGGGTCACGGCTGTTCTTGTGCTGCACCGGCAGCAGGTTCAGGTAACCCTGCCGTGCGCGGTCGAAACGATGCCCGGCGGGACAGGCCACGCCGTTGTCCACCGCGTTCAGCGGTTCGCTGCAGATTGGGCAGGCGAGCATCAGGCGAGCAACTTGATCAAAGTCTGGTAGTAGATTTCGGTCAGCACGTCGAGGTCGGCCGCCAGTACGCGCTCGTTGACCTGATGGATCGTCGCATTGACCGGCCCGAGTTCGACCACTTGGGTACCCATGGTCGCGATGAAACGTCCGTCGGACGTGCCGCCGCTGGTGGACGCCTTGGTGTCACGACCAGTGATGTCCTTGATGCTCGCCGACACTGCATCGAGCAGCGCGCCTGGCTCTGTGAGGAACGGCAGACCGGACAGCGCCCAGTCGATGTGCCAGTCCAGACCGTGCTTGTCGAGGATATCGGCGACGCGCTTTTGCAGGCCTTCGACAGTGGACTCGGTGGAGAAGCGGAAGTTGAACACCGCCACCAGCTCACCTGGAATCACGTTGGTCGCGCCGGTGCCGGAATTGACGTTGGAAATCTGGAAACTGGTCGGCGGGAAGAAATCGTTGCCGTGGTCCCAGTGCTCGGCGGCCAGTTCGGCCAGGGCCGGCGCGGCGAGGTGGATCGGGTTCTTCGCCAGGTGCGGATAGGCCACGTGGCCCTGCACGCCGTGCACGGTCAATTTGGCGCCGAGGGAACCGCGACGGCCGTTCTTGACCACGTCACCCACCAGGGTCGTGCTCGACGGTTCGCCGACGATGCACCAGTCCAGGCGCTCCTTGCGGGCGGCGAGGCGTTCGACCACAGCCTTGGTGCCGTGGTGCGCCGGGCCTTCTTCGTCGCTGGTGATCAGGAATGCCACCTTGCCCTTGTGATCCGGATAGTCGACGACGAAACGCTCGGCTGCCACGGTCATGGCGGCGAGGCTGCCTTTCATGTCCGCCGCGCCACGGCCGCACAGCATGCCGTGCTCGTCGATCACCGCGTCGAACGGGTCGATCTGCCAGGCTTGCACCGGACCGGTCGGGACAACGTCGGTGTGACCGGCGAAGCACAGCACCGGACCGTCGTGTTTACCGTGGGTCGCCCAGAAGTTATCCACATCTTCGATGCGCATCGGTTCAAGCGTAAAACCGGCATCGCCCAAGCGCTGCATCATCTGCTTCTGGCAATCGGCGTCGACCGGCGTCACGGACGGACGGCGGATCAGGTCGATGGCGAGTTGAAGGGTCGGCGAAAGGTCGGCGTGGGCCGTCATGGGAAACTCCGAAAACTGTAAATGTGGGAGCGAGCCTGCTCGCGATGAGGTCGGTACGTTCAACATTGATGTTGATTGCCAGACCGCTATCGCGAGCAGGCTCGCTCCCACAGGTATTGGGTCAGGCCATAAAGGCCAAGGCCTGCAAAATGGCGGTTATCTTAAAGCAAAACGGCGGCCATTGGCCGCCGTTTAGTGCATCTGTGTTGATTTAGACGGCCGGCAGTGGCGCGGCTTCGGTCGAAGGTTTGGGCAGCGACGACAGGAACGCCATGATCAGCGCGGCCAGGTACGGCAGCGACTGCACCAGCAACATGGTCACCCAGAAGCGCATGTCGTTGCTCGGCAAGCCCTGCACCAGGAAGATCCCCAGCGCTGCGCCCCACAACAGCAGCATGATGAACACCTCTTCGCGTGCTTCCGAGATGGCCACCCAGAAGCCGTGGTTATCGGCATTTTTCGGCGTACGGAAGAACGGAATGCTGCTGGTGAAGAAGCCATACAGCACCGCTTTGGCGATGGTGTGCGACAACGCCAGCCCGGCCAATGCCGCGCAGAACGCATCCTTCAGGTTGACGCCGACTGCACGGCGGTACAGGAAGATGATCTTGCCGACCTTGAACACGAACAGCGCCAACGGCGGGATCGCGAAAATCAGCAGCGGTGGATCGACCCGTTGCGGCACGATGATCATCGCCGCCGACCACAACAGCGCGCCGACGGTGAAGAAGATGTTCATGCCGTCCGCCACCCACGGCAGCCAGCCCGCGAGGAAGTGGTAGCGTTGGCCACGGGTCAGCTCGGTGTCTTTGCCGCGTAGCAGGCTGGCGGTGTGACGCTTGATGATCTGAATCGCGCCATAGGCCCAGCGGAAACGCTGTTTCTTGAAGTCGATAAAGGTATCGGGCATCAGGCCTTTGCCGTAGCTGTCGTGGTAATACGCCGCCGACAAGCCTTTTTCGAACACCCGCAGGCCCAGCTCGGCGTCTTCACAGATGCACCAGTCGGCCCAGCCCAGTTCCTCGAGCACCGAGCGCCGGGTCATGGTCATGGTGCCGTGCTGGATGATCGCGTCACGGTCGTTGCGGGTGACCATGCCGATGTGGAAGAAGCCTTTGTATTCTGCGTAGCAGAGCTTCTTGAAGGTGCTTTCGTTCTGGTCGCGATAATCCTGCGGTGACTGCACCACGGCGATTTTCGGGTCGGCGAAGTGCGGCACCATGTGCTTGAGCCAGTTCGGGTGCACGCAGTAGTCCGAGTCGATCACCGCAATCACTTCGGCATCTTTGGCGGTGTGCGGAATCAGGTAATTCAGCGCCCCGCCCTTGAAACCGGCCAATGGCGCCACGTGGAAGAACTTGAAGCGCGGGCCGAGGGTTTCGCAATAATCGCGCACGGGTTCCCAGACCGCCGGGTCCTTGGTGTTGTTGTCGATGATCAGGACTTCGAAGTCCGGATAGTCGAGGTTGGCCAGGGCGTTGAGGGTCTGTTTGACCATCTCCGGCGGCTCGTTGTAGCAAGGTACGTGAATCGACACTTTCGGTCGGTAGTCCGAATCGCCGACCACCGGCAGAAATTCACGTCGACGCTTGTGAGTCCAGACCGCTTCGGCCAATTCATGGGCCTCGGTCAACAGCACGATAAACACCCCGAGTGCACCGAGGGCGAGCAAGAAACCCACCGTCAGGCTGAACCAGGTGCTGTATTGCTGGCTGTAGTCGTAACCGATCCATACCAACACCGAACCGCACAGGAACGCGATAAAGGTCAGGAAGGTGCGGCCACGTTGGCGCAAGGCCGAGCCGTCGATCATCAGCAGGGTCAGGGACAGCAGAGCCAACACTACCGAACCGATAGCCAACACCCGCCATTGCGGGATCGCGACGACCGGGCCTTCAAAGTTGAATTTCTGCTGGCGCGCGGCGTTGAAAACGCCCCAGTAAGCGCCCACCGAACCTTCGTCACTGGCCTTCCACGGTTGGTCAAAGGCTTCGATCACGAAGTAGTTGAAGCCCTGGCGATTGAGCTTGTTGACCAGGGTACGCAGGTAAATCGCCTGGTCCGCCGGCGACGCATCGGCGCCACCGCGCATGCGGCCGTTGCTCGGCCAGCCGACCTCGGAGAGCAGCAGCGGCTTTTTCGGGAACATTTTTTTCAGGTCACGGGCGCGGTCGAGAACGAACTGACCAGCCTTGTCCACCGGAATGAACTCCCAGTAGGGCAGAACGTGAGCAGCGATCAGGTCGACGTGCTTGGCCAGTTCAGGGTGCTCTTCCCAGACGTGCCACTGCTCGGACGTGGTCACCGGCACTTTAACGGCGGCACGGACACGATCAAGGATCACGCTCAGGTCCTTGGCGGTGATTTCCTTACGGAAGATCGCCTCGTTACCTACAACCACGCGAACCACGCTGCGGGAAGTGTTGGCCAGTTCGATGGCGCGCAGAATCTCGCGCTCATTGCGTTCCTGGTCCGGGCTGATCCAGATCCCCAGGGTGACCCGCAGGCCGAACTCTTCGGCCAGTTTCGGGATGTCTTGCAACGTGCCGTCGACTGAGTAGGTACGGATGTTGTCCGTCAGCTTGCTCATGATCTCCAGGTCACGACGCATTTCATCGTCGGTCGGATACTGCTCTTTCTGTGGGTACTGGCCTTGCTGGAACGGCGAGTACGAAAAGCCGGAGATCTGTTCAGGCCAGTTGGGGGCGGTGACCGGGCGATTGACCAGCGCCCAGAAGCCGGTAAACAAGGCAGCGATGGCGAGCACCACGACCAGGTTGAGTCCAAATTTACGCGATGACATAGCTTTTTCGGGTTCCAAAGGCTGTGGAACGAAGGAACGGTTGGCGGCCGGCTGCCAGGTGGCAGGGGCGCGCATCCTACACTGGAGGTTCTCTGACCGTACAGCGAACAGGGAAACGCCCGACATTGGGCAATCCAGGTCGACTTAAGTTCTTCGACCGGGACGCTGTAGCTCAATTCCAATAAATTTGTAGTCAATTGAAGCCGTCAAGACTGCCGTCCACAGCCCAAAGGTGCTCTTGACCGCCGACGGCCCTATAATGCGCGCCGGTTTTTAGGGTAATGGTCATGAGTACAGAAGATCCGCGGTTTGCTGGCATCGCCCGTTTGTATGGCATCGACGGCCTGGAGCGCTTGCGCGCAGCCCATGTGGCGATCGTTGGCGTCGGTGGCGTCGGTTCCTGGGCGGCGGAAGCCGTTGCCCGGTGTGGTGTGGGCGAGATTTCGCTGTTCGACCTGGACGACGTCTGCGTCAGCAACGCCAATCGCCAGCTGCATGCGCTGGACAGCACCGTCGGCAAACCCAAGGTCGAGGTGATGGCTGAGCGCCTGCGTGGGATCAACCCGGACTGCACGGTGCACGCGGTGGCGGACTTCGTCACTCGCGAAACCATGGCCGAGTACATCACACCGAACATCGATTGCGTGATCGACTGCATTGACAGCGTCAACGCCAAGGCGGCGCTGATCGCCTGGTGCAAGCGGCGCAAGATCCAGATCATCACCACCGGCGGCGCGGGCGGGCAGATTGATCCGACGCTGATTCAGGTCTGTGATCTGAACCGTACGTTCAACGACCCGCTGGCGTCGAAAGTGCGTTCCACGCTGCGCCGCGACTACGGCTTCTCCCGTACCGTGACCCGTCACTACAGTGTGCCGTGTGTGTTTTCCACCGAGCAACTGCGCTACCCGAAACCCGATGGCAGCATTTGCCTGCAGAAGAGCTTTGTCGGTGATGGCGTGAAGCTCGACTGCGCCGGGGGCTTTGGCGCGGTGATGATGGTGACGGCGACGTTCGGGATGGTCGCGGCGACCAAGGCTGTGGATAAGATTGTGGCAGGCGTTCGACGGCCGGCGGATCGGGTTAAAACCCAAGCTGAAGCATAAACCCGCGTAGGAGCTGCCGAAGGCTGCGATCTTTTGATTTCTTAGCGTGAACACTGACGCCAAAGATCAAAAGATCGCAGCCTTCGGCAGCGCCTACATGTCGCTCAGGCTCCGCATCCGTTGGAGCACGGCATTGAGGCCATTACTGCGCGACGGGGAAAGCTGCCGGCTCAGTCCAAGCTGATTGAACCACTCCGGCAAATCCACCTGCTGCAACTCAACCGCTGACAACCCGTTAACCCGCGCCAGCAACAACGCCACCAACCCGCGAATCAAGCGCGCATCGCTGCTGGCGCTGAATTGCCAATGCCCATCCTGCAACGCACCGACCAGCCACACCTGGCTTTCACAGCCATGCACCCGGTTGGCCTCGACTTTATCCACATCGCTCAATGCAGGCAGACGCTCGCCCCATTGCATCAGCAACCGAGCCCGCTGTTCCCAGCTCGCAGCTTTCTGAAATGTGTCCAGCGCCGTGACGGCATCGGCGGGCAAGGTCATCGCAACAACTCCAGCGCCTGATCCAGTGCTTCAAAGAAGCGCTCCAGGTCTTCGGAGTCGTTGTACAACGCCAGCGACACCCGAATCGCTCCGGCCAGTTCAAAGCTTTTAAGCAACGGCATGGCGCAATGATGACCGGCGCGCACGGCGATTCCCTGTTCGGTCAGCAAATGCGCCAGATCAGCGTTATGCACACCTTCGACGACAAAACAGGCCAGCGCCAGTTGCGGTTTGCCCAGCAGGCGAATGCCGTTGCGCGCTTCAAGGCCTTTGAGCAAATAGTCATGCAGCGCCGCTTCGTGGGCGGACACGGCGTCCTGATCCAGCCCTGCGAGGTAGTCCAGGGTCGCGCCCAGACCGATCACACTGGCGATCGGCGGCGTACCGGCCTCGAACCCCAGCGGCGCTGGACGAAAGCGTGCGTCGTGGTAGTTGGCATCCAGCACCATTTCGCCGCCGAACTGCCAGGGGCGCAGTTGCCGCAGCGCTTCGTTACGCCCGAACAGCACGCCCAGGCCATCGGGCCCGTAGAGCTTGTGGCTGGAAAATACATAGAAGTCACAACCCAGCGCCTGCACGTCGTGCCGACCATGGACCACGCCTTGAGCGCCGTCGACCACGGTCAGCGCGTTGTGCGCTTTGGCCAGCGCCAGCAGCGCGGGCAACGGTTGCCAGGCGCCAAGCACGTTGGACAGCTGACTGACCGCCAGCAAACGGGTTCGCGGACCGATCAACTGCGCGGCGGCATCAAGGTCAATCAAACCGTCGACATTCAGCGGCAGAATCACCAGTTTCAAGTCGCGACGGTGGGCCAGTTGCTGCCACGGTAACAGGTTGGCGTGATGCTCCAGCGCGCTGATGACAATTTCATCGCCCGGATTGAACAGGTGTTCCAGACCATAGGCCAGGAGGTTCAGCGCGGATGTCGCGCCGTGGGTAAAGATAATCTGCCCGCAATCGCCGGTATTGAGCCATTGAGCAACTTTGCTGCGGCTGTCCTCGAATGCCTGGGTGGCATGGGCGCCGGGCAAGTGTTGCGCCCGATGCACGTTGGCCGCGCCGTTGGCATAGTAATGCGCCAGGGCATCCAGCAGGGCTTGAGGTTTTTGCGTGGTGGCGGCGTTGTCCAGATAGGTCTGGTCTTGCCGTTGCAATGCGGCGATGGCCGGAAAATCGGCGCGCCAGGGAGAGGGAATCATCATGCTATCGGGCCCTGGTGGGGGTACGCCGAACCCAGTGGGAGCCGGGCTTGCCCGCGAAGCTTTTGGCGGCCTCAAGGGCCTCTTCGCGAGCAAGCCCGCTCCCACAGGTGATCATGCGACGCTTAGTTGTGAGCGTGCAGCGCTTCGTTCAGTTCGATGGCCGATTTGTGGGTTTTGCACTCCACGGCACCGGTCTCCGAATTGCGGCGGAACAGCAGGTCAGGCTGACCGGCCAGTTCACGGGCTTTAACCACTTTGACCAGTTTGTTGTGCTCGTCCAGCAGCGCAACCTTGGTGCCGGCCGTCACGTACAGGCCCGACTCAACGGTGTTGCGGTCGCCCAATGGAATACCGATACCGGCGTTGGCGCCGATCAGGCAGCCTTCGCCGACCTTGATCACGATGTTGCCGCCACCCGACAGGGTGCCCATGGTCGAGCAGCCGCCGCCCAGGTCCGAGCCCTTGCCGACGAACACGCCTGCCGACACACGGCCTTCGATCATGCCCGGGCCTTCGGTGCCGGCGTTGAAGTTGACGAAACCTTCGTGCATCACGGTGGTGCCTTCACCCACGTAAGCCCCCAGACGAATACGGGCCGCGTCAGCGATACGCACGCCGGCCGGAACCACGTAGTCGGTCATTTTCGGGAACTTGTCCACCGAGAACACTTCCAGCAACTCGCCGCGCAGACGGGCTTCCAGTTGATGTTCGGCCAGTTCGGCCAGATCGATCGCGCCCTGGCTGGTCCAGGCCACGTTCGGCAGCAACGGGAAGATCCCGGCCAGGTTCAGACCGTGCGGCTTGACCAGGCGGTGGGACAGCAGGTGCAGCTTGAGGTAAGCCTCAGGCGTGGAGGTCAGTTGCGCGTCTTCGGCCAGCAGTGTGGCGACCAGCGGCTTGTGGCTCTCGGCCAGACGGGTCAGCAGTGCCGCTTGTGCAGCGTCGACGCTTTTCAGGGCTTCAGCCAGTTGCGAAGCCTGAGCGGTGCTGAACGCGATGGCCTGATTGCCTTCGGTGTAGCCCAGAACCGGCGCAATGGCAGCGACCAGTTCGGCCGACGGGTTGAGCAGTGGCTGCGCGTAAAACACTTCCAGCCATGCGCCTTGACGGTTTTGAGTGCCGACACCAAAGGCCAGGCTGAACAGAGTAGTGGACATGTTGATACCTCTAACAAAATGGAACGGGCGGCCTCACTTGAGCGCTGCCGCGTAGATATCTGGCTTGAAGCCAATCAGGGTTCGGTCACCGAGATCGAGCACCGGGCGCTTGATCATCGAAGGTTGTGCGAGCATCAGTTCGATGGCTTTCGGCTGGTCGAGATCGGCTTTGCGTTCGTCGTCGAGCTTGCGAAAGGTCGTGCCTGCACGGTTCAACACCACTTGCCAGCCGTGCTCGTCGCACCACTGAGTCAGGTGTTCACGGTCGATTCCGGCCGTTTTGTAATCATGGAAGTCATAGCCGACAGCGTGTTCATCGAGCCAGGTGCGCGCCTTTTTCATGGTGTCGCAGGCTTTGATGCCGAAAAGGTGCAACGTTTTGCTTGAAACGGTCAAGGAATTGCCCCCTTTGCAGGTGCTGGAAATAAAAGGTGAAGGATTATGCCATGACCGGACGGTTTCGCGTCGGCTGTGGTCGGGTTTGTCTTTTTGACTTGGCCATCAGATGTTCCGTGCGACATGGGTGCGACGGTCAGCCAGCAGTCTAAGGGGCTAATATGGCACTTCAATGCTGCCCGCAGAGCATTGCGCCGTGCGGACACTGTTAATGAAGCTCGATAAGGGTGAGGGAGTCGATTGGTTTATTTTGGGTAGAGTAGTTTCATCAAACGCTTGTCTTTTTTACTGATCTTGCGGTTGATCGAGACTTCCCAGTCGCCCAGCGTCAACGTATTCGCCACCGGGTGGTGCATGATGGATCTTCTGTCGTAGGAGGTATAAATCGCATCCACCGTGTTGAATGGCGCGAACAGGTTTCTGTCCACTTCCTCCCGAGTGAGCGGGTTCATCTCGCGGTTCTGGTAAAACTCATACACTTTCGGCTTGTCCCAAGGGATGTTTGCCTGTGGATGCTGGTGTTCATGCATCGCCCCCAGTGCATGGCCGAATTCGTGAGTCACAATCACCTCGAAGTCTTCATGGTCGGGTTTGACGCCCAGGTTCATGGTGGGCCAGTCGGGGTGAATCAATAGCGCATCGGTGCCCAGCATTGAGCTGTTGTCGTTGTTCTTGGTGGCGATCCGAATGTCGCCTTGCAAGCCATCGACAAAATCAAAGCTCAGGTTGATGTATGGCAACCACTGGCTGGCTGCGCCGATGATCTTCCGCTTATGGTCGGCCTCAGGACTGTCCATGAAGGCGATTTTCAACGTGCGACCGTTGGCCCACAGTTTCGAGTAGTTGACCACCGAGCGTTTGCGGCGAGTTGTACCGGTGAAACCGGCATTGGCAGGGTTCTCGTTAATGGCAGCGTCATAAGCCGCTTGATCGTCCGGCCACTGTATAAGCTTGCAGTGTTGAAGGTCGTTCATCGTTGACTTCTTCCGTGAAGTTCAGAGTAAAGAGTTATTCAGGCGCAGCAAGGTGCGCTGCAACAAGGCTAATGTCCGGTCAGCAGGCAGGTGAGGTATAAAGTTATATGAACTGTAACTTGATATGAAAAGTGCCCGCGCCAGATTGCCTGGCACGGGCATACACGGGTTACTTGTGGCGAGTAATGAAAGCGCGAATCCGTTCAGCCGCTTCCACGCACTCCGCTAGCGGCGCGACCAGCGCCATGCGCACGCGTCCGGCGCCCGGGTTGACACCATCCACTTCGCGGGAGAGGTAGGAACCCGGCACCACGGTCACATGCTCTTCGGCAAACAGATCCCGGCAGAATGTCGCGTCGTCGCCTTGTACGTTCGGCCACAGGTAGAAACCGCCATCCGGGCGCTGCACATCCATCACCGGGCTGAGGATTTCCAGTACCGCATCGTATTTCTCGCGATACAGCGCACGGTTGGCGCGCACATGCACTTCGTCGTTCCACGCGGCAGCGCTGGCCAATTGCGTCTGCACTGGCATCGCGCAACCGTGGTAAGTGCGATACAGCAGGAAGCCCTTGAGGATGTCGGCATCACCGGCGACAAACCCCGAGCGCAGGCCCGGCAGGTTGGAGCGCTTGGACAGGCTGTGGAATACCACGCAGCGTTTGAAATCCTTGCGGCCAAGTTCCACGCAGGCGCTGAGCAGGCCCGGCGGCGGGGTCTGTTCGTCGAAGTACAGTTCGCTGTAGCACTCGTCGGCGGCGATCACGAAGTCGTATTCGTCGGCCAGGGCGATCAGTTTTTTCAGGGTTTCAACCGGGATCAGCGCGCCGGTCGGGTTGCCCGGCGAGCACAGGAACAGGATCTGGCAGCGCTTCCAGATGTCTGGCGAAACGGCGTCGAAATCCGGGTTGAAGCCGTTTTCGTCCAGGCATGGCAGGTAATGTGGCTTGGCTCCGGCCAGGAACGCCGCGCCTTCGTAGATCTGATAGAACGGGTTCGGGCTGACCACCAGCGCATCGTCCCCACGGTTGACCACGGTCTGGGTGAAGGCGAACAGCGCTTCGCGGGTGCCGTTGACCGGCAGCACGTTACGCGCCGGGTCGAGCCAGCCGGCAGGAACGCTGAAACGGCGTTCGCACCAGGCGGCGATAGCTTCGCGCAAGGCCGGGATGCCGAGGGTGGTCGGGTACACGGCCATCTGATCCAGATTGCTTGCCAGGGCTTCGGCGACAAAGCCTGGCGAGCGGTGCTTCGGTTCACCAATGGACAGCGCGATGGCGCGTTTGTCCGGATTTGGCGTGACGCTGCCGAGCAAGGCGCGGAGCTTTTCGAACGGGTAGGGCTGCAACTGGTTCAGAGCGTTGTTCATGGGGGCCTCTATTTATGTGGGAGCGGGCTTGTGGCGAGGGAGCTTGCTCCCGTTCGACTGCGCAGCAGTCGCAAAGCTTTTGGGGCCGCTTCGCGACCCAGCGGGAGCAAGCTCCCTCGCCACACAAGCCCGCTCCCACAGGGAAAATTGTTGGTTCAGATGTTGATGCGCGACAGTTTGATATCGGGTTCCTGGCTGACGCTCAGCTGTTCGACGATTGCATCCTGCAAGCGGCTGCACAGCAACGGGTCGGACAGCGGCTGATTGTTCGCGTCGGTGATGAAGAACACGTCTTCCACGCGTTCACCCAAGGTGGCGATCTTGGCGTTCTGCAACGACAGGTCGAACTCGAGGAAGATCGTGCCGATTCGCGCCAGCAGGCCAGGACGGTCGGGCGCACTGAGTTCCAGCACGGTCACCGGACGCTGGGCGTCGTTGTGGATCGTTACCTGTGGTGCAAAGGCAAAATGCTTGAGTTGGCGCGGTACTCGGCGCTGAATAATCGTTGGGTAGTCGTCCGGATTGCGCAGGGCTTCGGTCAGACCTTCACGGATCTGCTTGACCCGCGCCGGGTTGTCGCCGATCGAGTCGCCATCGGTGTCGAGCACGATATAGGTGTCGAGGGTGAACTGACTGCTGGAGGTGATGACCCGGGCGTCGTGAATGTTCAGGTTGAGCTGGTCCATCGCGGCCACGGTCACGGCGAAGAAGTCGTGTTGATCCGGTGCGTAAATGAAAATCTGTGTGCCGCCCTCGAACTCGCGCTGGGTGGTTTCCTTGATCAGCACCAGTGGACCACCGTCGGCCGGTTGCTGCAGGATTGCCTCGGTGTGCCAGGCCACGTCGCCAGCGGTGTGGCGCAGGAAGTAGTCATCGCCCAATTGCGCCCAGAGCTGCTCGACGTCGTCCGGGTCGGTGCCGCCGCGTACCAGGATGTCCAGCGCCGCGCTCTGGGTCTGACGGATCTGCTCTTCGCGATCCACCGGATTTTCCAGGCCGCGACGCAAGGCGCGCTTGGTCTCGGTGTAAAGCTGGCGCAACAGACTCGCGCGCCAGGAATTCCACAGCGACGGGTTGGTCGCGTTGATGTCGGCAACGGTCAGCACATACAGATAATCAAGGCGGGTTTCATCGCCGACGATCTGCGCGAAATCGTGGATCACATGCGGGTCGGACAAGTCCTTGCGCTGGGCGGTGGTCGACATCATCAGGTGGTTCTGCACCAGCCAGACGATCAGGCGGCTGTCCCAGACCGGCAACTGGTGGCGCTGGCAAAAGGCTTCGGCATCCACTGCGCCGATTTCCGAGTGATCGCCATGCCGACCCTTGCCGATGTCGTGATACAGACCGGCCAGATAGATCAGCTCGGGTTTGGGCAGTTTGGCCATGAGCTTGCTGGCCAGCGGGAATTTTTCCGACACCTGGGTGTACTGCAATTTACGCAGATGCTTGATCAGATTCAGGGTGTGGGCGTCGACCGTATAGATGTGAAACAGGTCGTGCTGCATCTGCCCGACAATGAAGCCGAACTCCGGCAGATAACGCCCAAGGATGCCGTAACGGTTCATCCGCCGCAGGTTGCGGTGGATGCCGATCTTGCACTTGAACAGCTCGATGAACAGGCTGGTGTTGCGGATGTCATTGCGGAAGTCGTCATCGATCAAATGGCGGTTCTCGCGCAGCAGACGGATGGTGTCGGCGCGCACGCCCTTGATCTCCGGCTGCTGGGCCATCAGCACGAATATTTCAAGCATGGCGAACGGCGTGCGGCGGAAAACGTTGTCGCTGCGCGCCTCGATGTAGCCGTCGTGCAGCTGGAACCGCGAGTTGATCGGCTGCGGCGGTGCTTCGTCTTCGGGGGCCAGGATCACTTCTTCGAAGTGCTGGATGATCAGGTCGCTGAGTTGGGCGATGCTCATCACCACCCGGTAGTACTGTTGCATGAAGTTTTCGATGGCGTGCTTGGCGTCATCGCCGTTGAATCCAAGCAGCCCGGCAATCGTACGCTGGTGATCGAACAGCAGGCGGTCTTCGGAACGGCCGGCGAGCATGTGCAGGGCGTAACGCACTTTCCACAAAAACTCCTGGGACGAGGCCAGCAGGGCGTTTTCGCTCTCTACCAGGAAACCTTCACCCGCCAGAGCCCGCAGGTTCAAGGTGCCGTACTCGCGACGGGCGACCCACAGGATCGTCTGAATATCCCGCAAGCCGCCGGGGGAGCCCTTGACGTTGGGTTCCAGGTTGTATTCGGTGTCGTTGTACTTGTGGTGGCGGGCCTTCTGCTCGGCGCGCTTGGCCAGGAAGAAGTCCTTACTGGGCCACATATGCGCGGTGCTGGTCACGTCCAGCATGCGCTGGCGCAGGCGCTCGGGGCCGGCAATGGTGCGGCTTTCCATCAGGTTGGTGATCACCGTCAGGTCGGCGCGGGCTTCCTCGGCGCATTCGTCTACCGAGCGCACGCTCTGGCCGACTTCCAGGCCAATGTCCCACAACAACGTCAGAAAACGCTCGATGGAATCACGAAAAATTTCGTGATCGGCGCTGTCCAGCAGAATCAACAGGTCGATGTCTGAGTAGGGGTGCAGCTCGCCACGACCGTAGCCGCCGACCGCGACCAGCGCGATGTCGGCATCGAAGTTCCAGTTGAATTGTTCCCAGGCCTTTTGCAGGATGTTATCGACGAACCAGGCACGATCCTCGATCAGCCGGCGAATGTCCCGGCCGCTGCGAAACCGCTCGTCGAGCACCTCGCGGGCTTGACGGATCGCCTTCTTGAAAGCAGCGATAGGGCTTGCCTTCAGGGCCAGTTCAGCCTGGAACTGGCCGCGGTCGAAGAGTTCGGGATCCACCTGCGGCATCGATTGACTTTCCTTTCTATAAGGCTGGGAACGGAACTGGCGGGATCAGGCCGAAACGCGCGCGATGGTGTCGTCGCTGCGCAGGGTGAAGATCTCGTAGCCGGTTTCGGTCACCAGCAGGGTGTGTTCCCACTGCGCCGACAGCTTGCGGTCCTTGGTGATGGCGGTCCAGCCGTCGCCCAGCACCTTGGTGTCGGCCTTGCCCTGGTTGATCATCGGTTCGATGGTAAAGGTCATGCCGGCTTTCAGTTCCATGCCGGTGCCGGCGCGGCCGTAGTGCAGGATCTGCGGCTCTTCGTGGAACACTTTGCCGATGCCATGGCCGCAGAACTCGCGAACCACCGAGAAGCCGTTCTTTTCCGCGTGCTTCTGGATCACTTCACCGATATCGCCCAGGCGGCAGCCGGGTTTGACCAGTTCGATGGCCTTGTACATGCATTCCTGAGTCACCTGGGACAGACGCTCGGCCCAGACCGGCACGGTGCCGACGTGGAACATGCGGCTGGTATCGCCGTGGTAGCCGTCCTTGATCACGGTGACGTCGATGTTCAGGGTGTCGCCATCCTTCAACGGCTTCTCGTTCGGGATGCCGTGGCAGACCACATGGTTGATCGAGGTGCAGATCGACTTCGGGAAGCCCTTGTAGTTGAGCGGGGCAGGGATGGCTTTCTGCTCGTTGACGATATAGTCGTGGCAGATGCGGTCCAGCTCTTCGGTGGTGACGCCCGGTTTGACATAATCGGCAATCATTTCCAGCACATCGGCGGCCAATTTGCCGGCGATACGCATTTTTGCGATGTCCTCTGGGGTTTTGAGGGTGACGGTCATACAGGCTCTCTCTGCGCTCAATGGCGCCTTCTAAAACGAAATGGGCACTGCGCGAGCGATCGTCGCGGCCCTGAAAAACGCGATTCTACCAGACGATCAGCGCAAATCTGAGCCTCTGTGCATCGCTTCTCTCTATAGAATGGCGCATTCTGGGGGGATTCCAAGGGGCGGGCCGAAAGCGTTCGCCAGGTTTTCAGAATCCGGGTTCCGTTTTTTCCTGTCTTGTGATATAAAATGCGCCGCTTTCCGGGGATACCCTGAAAAGCTTAAATCCACACACGTGTCGACACGATGACCTGGGTGCCTTCAGCTGATGCTGCTGGTTGGTCATTGGGATACGTGGAGGCCAAACCCGACTTATTAAGGAACTATCATGTCCCAAGTCAACATGCGCGATATGCTGAAGGCCGGTGTGCACTTCGGTCACCAAACCCGTTACTGGAATCCGAAAATGGGTAAGTACATTTTCGGCGCGCGTAACAAGATTCACATCATCAACCTTGAAAAAACCCTGCCAATGTTCAACGAAGCTCTGACTTTCGTAGAGCGTCTGGCCCAGGGCAAAAACAAGATTCTGTTCGTCGGCACCAAGCGTTCCGCTGGCAAGATCGTTGCTGAAGAAGCAGCACGTTGCGGTTCGCCGTACGTCGATCACCGCTGGTTGGGCGGCATGCTGACCAACTTCAAAACCATCCGTGCTTCCATCAAGCGTCTGCGTGACCTTGAAGTTCAAGCCGAAGACGGTACTTTCGCCAAGCTGACCAAGAAAGAAGCGCTGATGCGCACTCGCGATCTTGAGAAGCTGGATCGTTCCCTGGGTGGTATCAAGGACATGGGCGGTCTGCCAGACGCTCTGTTCGTTATCGACGTTGATCACGAGCGCATCGCGATCACCGAAGCCAACAAGCTGGGCATCCCGGTTATCGGCGTAGTCGATACCAACAGCAGCCCGGAAGGCGTTGACTACATCATCCCAGGCAACGATGACGCAATCCGCGCTATCCAGTTGTACATGGGTTCGATGGCTGACGCTGTAATCCGCGGTCGCAACCACGTTGCTGGCGGCACCGAGCAGTTCGTTGAAGAAGCTCCGGTAGCAGCAGCTGAGTAATTGACGCCCTGGCGTTGACTCAGTAAGCAAAAAGGGGGCTTGGCCCCCTTTTTGCCACCTCGAAAACCATTTGTGAGCAGCGCAGCTACAGCATCTGTAACGTGCAGCGGCTAACAAGGGTGGTTCGGGAAGAATTGAACGCCCGTTCGATCGGGTGGAATGGTTGAAAACCTATCCAAGAGGAATTTGAAAATGGCAGAGATTACTGCAGCGTTGGTCAAAGAACTGCGCGAGCGTACTGGCGAAGGCATGATGGATTGCAAAAAGGCCTTGACCAAGGCTGGCGGCGACATCGAAAAAGCCATTGATGACATGCGTGCTTCGGGCGCCATCAAGGCCGCCAAAAAAGCAGGCAACGTTGCTGCTGAAGGCGCGATCGCTATCAAGGCCGACGACAAATCAGCCGTGCTGCTGGAAGTCAACTCGCAGACCGACTTCCTGGCTCTGCAAGATGACTTCAAGAACTTCGTTGCTGCCAGCGTAGACAAAGCCTTCGCTGAAAAACTGACCGACGCAGCTCCGCTGATCGCCGCTCAGGAATCGGCTCGTGAAGCCCTGGTGGCCAAGGTTGGCGAAAACGTCAACATCCGTCGCCTGGCGCGCGTAGAGGGTGACGTTGTCGGCACCTACCTGCACGGTAACAAGATCGGTGTTGCTGTTGTTCTCAAGGGTGGTGATGTTCAGCTCGCCAAAGAGATCGCCATGCACGTGGCGGCAAGCAATCCTGAGTTC
The DNA here is from genome assembly GCF_034008235.1 of Pseudomonas sp. P9_31. Taxonomy (NCBI): domain Bacteria; kingdom Pseudomonadati; phylum Pseudomonadota; class Gammaproteobacteria; order Pseudomonadales; family Pseudomonadaceae; genus Pseudomonas; species Pseudomonas sp. P9_31. The sequence continues at coordinate 5,063,622 of NZ_CP125375.1, read as the reverse complement.
CTGCTGCCATCGCAGGTTTCGCCAGAAGCCATCGAGCGTGAGAAGGGCGTCTTCCTGTCTCTGAACGAAGACAAGATGAAAGGCAAGCCAGCTGAAATCGTCGAGAAGATGATCGCCGGTCGTATCACCAAGTTCCTGGCTGAAGCCAGTCTGGTCGAGCAGGCTTTCGTCATGAACCCGGAAGTCACCGTAGGTGCTCTGGCCAAGAAAGCCGGCGCTGAAATCGTTTCCTTCACCTACTTCAAGGTTGGCGAAGGCATCGAGAAGCCAGTTGACAACTTCGCCGAAGAAGTTGCTGCACAGCTGGCTGCCGCCAAGCAATAAGACAGTTTTTTAACTGTCGCCCTGAAGAGGCTGCCCGCTTACGCGCGCAGCCTCTTTTCAGATGGGGTTGCCAATTTTATTTGGTTTCCTTTTGGAACTGGCTTACAAAGCCATGTTCCGATGGCGCTGAAGCAGCGCCAAGCTAGAGTGAACGCCAGCTGTAAACGGCTCGCAAAGAATTTTTAAAATACGCCGCAGGAGAGATTCGCAATGGCTCAGCAGGGCAGTGGTTATCAGGCTCGCTATAAACGCATTCTACTCAAGCTTAGCGGCGAGGCCCTGATGGGCTCGGAAGAGTTCGGGATCGACCCCAAGGTTCTGGATCGCATGGCACTGGAAGTTGGCCAACTGGTCGGCATCGGTGTTCAGGTCGGTCTGGTGATCGGTGGCGGCAACCTGTTCCGTGGCGCGGCGCTCAGTGCGGCGGGCATGGATCGGGTTACTGGCGACCACATGGGCATGCTGGCCACTGTGATGAACGCCCTGGCGATGCGCGATGCGCTGGAACGTGCCAATATCTCGGCCATCGTGATGTCGGCCATTTCCATGGTCGGTGTGACCGATCACTACGATCGCCGCAAAGCCATGCGCCACCTGAACGCCAAGGAAGTCGTGATTTTCGCCGCCGGTACCGGTAATCCGTTCTTTACTACGGATTCGGCAGCCTGCCTGCGAGCGATCGAGATCGATGCCGATGTCGTGCTCAAGGCGACCAAGGTCGATGGCGTCTACACCGCTGACCCGTTCAAAGACCCGCATGCCGAGAAGTTCGATCATCTGACTTACGATGAAGTGCTGGATCGCAAGCTGGGTGTAATGGATCTGACGGCCATTTGTCTGTGCCGCGACCACAAAATGCCGCTGCGCGTATTTAACATGAACAAGCCCGGCGCCCTGCTGAACATCGTGCATGGCGGCGCTGAAGGGACCCTGATCGAGGAAGGCCAACAATGATCAACGAAATCAAGAAAGACGCTCAAGAGCGCATGCAGAAATCCCTGGAATCGCTGGCGCACAACTTCGGTCGTATCCGTACCGGCCAGGCGCACCCAAGCATTCTGGAAGGCGTGATGGTGCCGTATTACGGTTCCGACACCCCAATCAAGCAAGTGGCCAACATCACTGTTAAAGATGCTCGTACCCTGCAAGTCGTTGCCTTTGAGCGCAACATGTTGGGGGCTGTGGATAAAGCGATCGGCAGCGCTGGCCTGAACCTCAATCCGACCAACCTCGGTGAACTGCTGCTGATCAGCATGCCGGCCCTGACCGAAGAAACCCGCAAGGGCTTCACCAAGCAAGCTCGTGATGCCGCTGAAGACGCCCGTGTTGCCGTGCGCAACATCCGTCGTGATGCGCTGGGTCAGTACAAGGATCTGGTCAAAGAGAAAGAGATCAGTGAAGACGAAGAGCGTCGTGCGGCTGACGATATCCAGAAGCTGACCGACAAGTTCATTGCAGACATCGAAGTGGCTGTGAAGCAGAAAGAAAAAGACCTGATGGCCGTATAAGGGTCGTTTTTTCATGGATAAGACCAAGCAGACTGCGCCGTCCGCGGTGCCGCGCCATGTCGCGATCATCATGGATGGCAATAATCGCTGGGCGAAGAAACGCTTTATGCCGGGTGTCGCCGGGCATAAAGCGGGCGTGGATGCGGTGCGCGCGGTGATTGAGGTGTGTGCCGAGGCCAAGGTCGAAGTACTCACCTTGTTCGCCTTTTCCAGCGAGAACTGGCAGCGCCCTGCCGATGAGGTCAGCGCCTTGATGGATCTGTTCTTCAAGGCTCTGCGTCGTGAGGCCAAGCGCCTCAACGACAACAACATCAGTTTGCGCATCATTGGCGATCGTTCGCGTTTTCACCCGGAGCTTCAGGCCGCCATGCGCGAAGCCGAGGCGATGACCGTCGGCGCCAACCGCTTTGTTCTGCAGATCGCCGCCAACTACGGCGGCCAGTGGGATATCGCGCAAGCCGCGCAGCGTCTTGCGCGCGAAGTTCAGGCCGGGCATCTGCGTCCGGAAGACATTACCCCCGAACTTTTGCAAACCTGCCTGGCGACCGGTGATCTGCCGTTGCCGGACTTGTGCATCCGTACCGGTGGTGAGCATCGCATCAGTAACTTCCTGCTGTGGCAACTGGCTTACGCCGAGTTGTACTTCTCCGACCTGTTCTGGCCGGACTTCAAACACGACGCCATGCGCAACGCGCTAGCCGATTTCGCTTCTCGCCAGCGTCGCTTCGGTAAAACGAGCGAGCAGGTCGAGGCTGGAGCCCGGGTTTAATGCTTAAACAACGAATCATCACGGCGCTGATCCTGCTGCCGATTGCCCTGTGCGGGTTTTTCCTGCTCGAAGGCTCCGGTTTTGCGCTGTTCATCGGGCTGGTGGTGACGCTTGGTGCGTGGGAATGGGCGCGCCTGGCAGGTTTCGCTGCCCAGTCGATCCGTGTCGCCTATGCGGCTGTGGTCGCGTTGATGCTGTTTGTCATGCACATCCTGCCGGGGCTCGCGCCTTGGGTATTGGGCGCTTCGGTGCTTTGGTGGGGCGTGGCCACGTACCTGGTGCTGACCTATCCACGGTCTAGCGAGCACTGGGCCAGTGCAGCTTGCAAACTGGTGATCGGTTTGTTGATTCTGTTACCAGCCTGGCAAGGTCTGATCCTGATCAAGCAGGCGTCCTTGGGCAACTGGCTGATCATGGCGGTGATGGTGCTGGTCTGGGGCGCCGATATCGGTGCGTATTTTTCCGGCCGGGCCTTCGGCAAGCGCAAGCTGGCGCCACAGGTCAGCCCTGGCAAGAGCTGGGAAGGCGTATACGGCGGTTTGCTGCTGAGTCTGGTAATCACGGCAGTCGTCGGTTTTGTGCGGGACTGGAGTTTCGCTCAGATGCTGATGGGCCTGTTTGGTGCTGCAGTAATCGTGTTCATCTCGGTGGTGGGCGACCTCACCGAAAGCATGTTCAAGCGCCAGTCGGGGATCAAGGACAGCAGTAATCTGCTGCCGGGTCACGGCGGCGTGCTGGACCGCATCGACAGCCTGACGGCGGCGATTCCGGTGTTCGCCGTGTTGCTGTGGATGGCGGCGCCGTGAGCCGCCCGCAGCAGATTACCGTGCTGGGGGCGACCGGTTCGATTGGTCTGAGCACCCTCGACGTCATCGCTCGTCATCCCGAGCGGTATCAGGTTTTTGCCTTGAGCGGTTTCACTCGCTTGAGTGATTTGCTGGCGCTGTGTGTGCGTCATGCACCGCGCTTCGCGGTCGTGCCGGAAGCTGGCGCTGCCCGAGGCTTGCAGGACGACTTGCGCGCGGCCGGTCTGTCGACCCGCGTTCTGGTGGGGGAGGAAGGGTTGTGCCAGATCGCCTCCGATCCGGAAGTCGATGCGGTGATGGCAGCCATCGTCGGTGCGGCAGGCTTGCGTCCGACTCTGGCGGCGGTCGAAGCCGGCAAGAAGATTCTTCTGGCCAATAAAGAAGCACTGGTGATGTCCGGTGCGTTGTTTATGCAGGCCGTGCGTAAAAGCGGTTCGGTGTTGCTGCCGATTGATAGCGAGCACAACGCGATTTTCCAGTGCATGCCGCAGGACTTCGCCCTTGGACTGGGTGCGGTCGGTGTACGCCGGATTTTACTGACAGCCTCTGGCGGCCCGTTCCGACAGACACCCATGGCCGAACTGGCGCATGTTTCCCCTGAGCAAGCGTGTGCCCACCCGAACTGGTCCATGGGGCGCAAGATCTCGGTGGATTCGGCCAGCATGATGAACAAGGGGCTCGAGCTGATCGAAGCCTGCTGGCTGTTCGACGCTACGCCTTCTCAGGTCGAAGTGGTGATTCACCCGCAGAGCGTGATTCATTCGCTGGTCGACTACATCGATGGTTCGGTACTGGCGCAGTTGGGCAATCCGGACATGCGCACGCCGATCGCCAATGCCCTGGCCTGGCCAGAGCGGATCGACTCGGGTGTTGCACCCCTGGACCTGTTCGCCATCGCTCGCCTGGACTTCCAGGCGCCCGATGAAGAGCGTTTCCCTTGCCTGCGCCTTGCGCGTCAGGCCGCCGAGGTCGGCAACAGTGCGCCGGCCATGCTCAATGCGGCGAATGAAGTGGCTGTGGCGGCCTTTCTCGACGGACGGGTTCGCTATCTGGAAATCGCGAGTATCATCGAGGAAGTGTTGAACCTCGAGCCTGTGGTTGCGGTAGATGATCTCGAGGCAGTGTTTACGGCCGATGCGAAGGCACGGGTACTGGCCGGGCAATGGCTGAGTCGTCACGGGCGATAAGTGCTGCAATACGTCGCCCCATGCAGCACTGATAGGATTGCGGAGAAAGTAGATGAGCGCGCTCTATATGATTGTCGGCACCCTGGTAGCGCTGGGCGTGCTGGTCACCTTCCACGAGTTCGGCCATTTCTGGGTCGCGCGTCGCTGTGGGGTCAAAGTGCTGCGTTTCTCTGTGGGCTTCGGCATGCCGCTGCTGCGCTGGCACGACAGCAAGGGCACTGAGTTCGTGGTCGCCGCCATTCCGCTGGGTGGCTACGTGAAAATGCTCGACGAGCGCGAGGGCGAGGTCCCGGCCGATCAGCTCGATCAAGCCTTCAATCGCAAGTCCGTCCGCCAGCGCATTGCTATCGTGGCAGCCGGTCCGATCGCCAACTTTCTATTGGCGATGGTGTTTTTCTGGGCGTTGGCAATGCTCGGCAGCGAGCAGGTGCGCCCGGTTATCGGCGCGGTTGAGTCCGGCAGTATTGCCGCCAAGGCCGGTTTGAGCCCGGGTCAGGAAATTGTTGCCATCGATGGCGAGCCAACCTCCGGCTGGGCTGCAGTGAATTTGCAGCTGGTCCGTCGCCTGGGGGAAAGCGGTTCCCTTCAATTGTTGGTCCGCGAACAGGGCTCCACGGTGGATTCGCCTCGTGAGCTGGTATTGGAAAAGTGGCTCAAGGGCGCTGATGAGCCGGATCCGATTCGTTCGCTGGGTATTCGGCCTTGGCGTCCGGCGTTGCCGCCGGTCCTGGCCGAGTTCGATCCGAAAGGGCCGGCGAAGGCTGCGGGCCTGAAAGCCGGCGACCGCTTGTTGGCCCTCGATGGCAAGGCGCTGGATGACTGGCAGCAGGTGGTCGACATCGTCCGCCTGCATCCGGATACCAAAATCATGCTGCGCGTCGAGCGCGATGGTGCTCAAATCGATGTCCCTGTGACACTGGCTGCTCGCGGCGAGAGCAAGGCACCCAGTGGTTATCTGGGCGCGGGGGTGAAAGCGGTCGATTGGCCACCAGAGATGATTCGCGAAGTCAGTTACGGTCCGGTGGCTGCGATTGGGGAGGGTGCCCGACGCACCTGGACCATGAGCGTACTGACCCTCGATTCGCTCAAGAAAATGTTGTTCGGCGAGCTCTCGGTAAAAAACTTGAGTGGACCGATAACCATTGCTAAAGTGGCGGGCGCTTCTGCCCAGTCGGGCTTCGCTGATTTCCTGAATTTCCTTGCTTATCTGAGTATTAGCCTGGGGGTTCTGAATTTGCTGCCCATTCCTGTGCTGGATGGGGGGCATTTGTTGTTTTATCTGATCGAGTGGGCGCGTGGTCGTCCCTTGTCGGATCGGGTGCAAGGTTGGGGGATACAGATCGGTATCAGTTTGGTGGTCGGGGTGATGTTGCTTGCTCTGGTCAATGATCTGGGTCGACTGTAACGCTTCGCTGAATTGCGAATCTGCCGCATTTTGCGGCAGTTTTTATTGCCAGTTGGAATAAGAAAGGACTTCATGAAACGTCTGCTGCTAACTGCGGTTCTCACCGTATTGATGATCGCCGAAGTTCACGCCGAGTCCTTCACTATCTCTGATATTCGCGTCAATGGCCTCCAGCGGGTCTCCGCGGGTAGTGTCTTTGGTGCCTTGCCGTTGAACGTCGGCGAACAGGCGGATGATCGTCGCCTGGTGGAATCCACTCGTGCGCTGTTCAAAACCGGGTTCTTTCAAGATATCCAGCTGGGCCGTGAAGGCAACGTCCTGGTCATCACGGTAGTCGAGCGGCCGTCGGTCGCCAGTATCGAGATCGAAGGCAACAAGGCGATCTCCACTGAAGACCTGATGAAGGGCCTCAAGCAATCCGGTCTGGCCGAAGGCGAGATCTTCCAGCGCGCCACCCTCGAAGGTGTGCGTAACGAGCTGCAGCGTCAATACGTCGCTCAGGGCCGCTACTCGGCTACCGTCGACACCGAAGTGGTGCCACAGCCGCGTAACCGCGTTGCCCTGAAGGTCAATATCAACGAAGGCACCGTTGCGGCGATCCAGCACATCAACGTGGTGGGCAACACCGTCTTCCCTGATGAAGACCTGATCGACCTGTTCGAACTCAAGACCAGCAACTGGCTGTCGTTTTTCAAGAACGATGACAAGTACGCCCGTGAAAAACTCTCCGGTGACCTGGAGCGTCTGCGTTCCTACTATCTGGACCGCGGCTATATCAATATGGATATCGCTTCGACCCAGGTGTCCATCACCCCGGACAAGAAACACGTCTATATCACCGTCAACGTCAACGAAGGCGAGAAGTACACCGTTCGTGACGTGAAGCTCAGCGGTGACCTGAAAGTCCCTGAAGACCAGGTCAAGTCCCTGCTGCTGGTTCAGAAAGGCCAGGTGTTCTCGCGCAAGCTGATGACTACCACCTCCGAACTGATCACCCGCCGCCTGGGTAACGAGGGTTACACCTTCGCCAACGTCAACGGCGTGCCTCAGCCTCACGATGAAGACCACACGGTCGATATCACGTTCGCTGTCGATCCAGGCAAGCGTGCTTATGTGAACCGCATCAACTTCCGTGGCAACACCAAGTCAGAAGACGAAGTGCTGCGCCGTGAAATGCGTCAGATGGAAGGCGGCTGGGCTTCGACCTACCTGATCGATCAATCCAAGACGCGCCTGGAACGCCTGGGCTTCTTCAAGGAAGTCAACGTCGAAACACCAGCCGTACCCGGTGTCGATGACCAGGTTGACGTGAACTACAGCGTTGAAGAACAGGCCTCCGGTTCGATTACCGCCAGCGTCGGTTTCGCCCAGAGCGCCGGCCTGATCCTCGGTGGTTCGATCACCCAGAACAACTTCCTGGGTACCGGTAACAAGGTCAGTATTGGTTTGACCCGCAGCCAATACCAGAGCCGTTATAACTTCGGTTATGTCGACCCCTATTGGACTGCTGACGGTGTGAGCCTGGGTTACAACGCTTTCTACCGCACCACCGACTACGACAAGCTCGATGCCGACGTGGCCAGCTATGCCGTAGACAGCTTGGGTGCGGGCGTGAACGTCGGTTACCCGATCAGCGAGACTTCGCGTCTGACCTTCGGTCTGTCTGCGCAACAGGACAAGATCAAGACTGGCCAGTACACCGTTGACGAGATCTTTGACTTCGTTAACAAGGAAGGCGACAGCTACCTGAACTTCAAGGCTTCGGCCGGTTGGTCCGAGTCCACCCTGAACAAGGGCGTACTGGCGACCCGCGGTCATTCCCAGAGTCTGACCCTGGAAACCACGACGCCTGGCAGTGACCTGTCGTTCTTCAAGCTCGATTACCGTGGCCAGCTGTTCCAGCCGTTGACCGAAAACTACACCATGCGCCTGCACACCGAGCTGGGTTATGGCGACGGTTACGGTTCGACCGATGGCTTGCCGTTCTATGAGAACTACTATGCGGGTGGTTTCAACTCGGTCCGTGGCTTCAAGGACAGTACTCTGGGGCCTCGCAGTACTCCTAGTCGCGGCGCGGCTGTGACGGGGAACACCGGCACACTGGCTGACCCGGATCAGGATCCACTGCCGTTCGGTGGTAACGTGTTGATCCAGGGCGGCGTTGAAGTTCTGTTCCCGCTGCCATTCGTCAAGGATCAGCGTTCCCTGCGTACTTCTGTATTCTGGGATGTCGGTAACGTATTCGACTCTAAATGCGACAAGACGACGAATGCCAATGCCAGTTCGAGTTCTTCGACACAGTGCAACGACATCAGTCTGAGCAACATGGCCAGTTCCGTCGGTGTCGGCGTGACCTGGGTCACCGCACTGGGTCCTTTGAGCTTCGCGTTGGCCATGCCGGTCAAGAAGCCGGATAACGCTGAGACTCAAGTGTTCCAATTCTCCCTCGGCCAGACGTTCTAAGCGTCTGACCCAAGATAACGACAATGAATTTTGTAGGAGTGCATCGTGCGTAAGTTGACTCAATTGGTTCTCCTGGCGACCGTACTGGTTGCAGGACCGGCTTTTGCCGACATGAAAATCGCCGTTCTGAACTATCAAATGGCGCTGCTGGAATCCGACGCGGCGAAGAAGTATGCCGTGGATGCCGAGAAGAAATTCGGTCCGCAACTGACCAAGCTCAAGAGCCTGGAAAGCAGCGCCAAGGGTATCCAGGACCGTCTGATGGCCGGTGGCGACAAAATGCAGCAAGGCGAGCGTGAGCGCCTGGAGCTTGAGTTCAAGCAAAAGGCCCGTGATTTCCAGTTCCAGTCCAAGGAGCTGAACGAAGCCAAAGCCGTTGCCGACCGTGAAATGCTGAAGCAGCTCAAGCCGAAACTGGACAGCGCTGTGGAAGAAGTCATCAAGAAAGGTGCTTTTGACCTGGTCTTCGAGCGTGGCGCAGTGATTGATGTCAAACCTCAGTACGACATCACTCGCCAGGTTATCGAGCGCATGAATCAGCTGAAGTAACCCATGACAGCGACTATCAAGCTCGGCCAGCTGGCCGAGTTCCTCGGCGCCACCTTACGTGGCGACCCGAAGAAGGAAATTACTGGGCTAGCCACTTTGCAAGAGGCTGGCCCAGCTCAGTTGAGCTTTCTGGCAAACCCCCAATACCGTAAATACCTGACTGGCAGTCAGGCCGCAGCTGTATTGCTGAAGGCCGCCGACGCTGAAGGTTTTGCCGGTGATGCCCTGGTGGTGCCTGATCCGTATCTGGCCTACGCGCGCATTTCCCATTTGTTCGATCCCAAGCCCAAGGCACCTGCCGGTATTCATCCGACAGCCGTGGTGGCAGCGGATGCGGTGGTTGATCCGGCAGCGAGCATCGGTGCCTTTGCGGTGATCGAAAGCGCAGCGCGAATTGGTGCTGGTGTGACCGTTGGGGCTCATTGCTTCATTGGCGCTCGCAGCGAAATCGGCGAGGGCGGCTGGCTGGCCCCGCGCGTTACGCTGTATCACGACGTGCGCGTCGGCAAACGGGTCGTGATTCAATCCGGTGCCGTGCTCGGCGGTGAAGGCTTCGGTTTTGCCAATGAGAAAGGTGTCTGGCAGAAAATCGCCCAGATCGGCGGCGTCTCGATTGGTGACGACGTTGAAATAGGTGTAAATACCGCTATCGATCGCGGTGCGCTGGCCGATACCGTCATCGGCAATGGAGTGAAGCTCGACAACCAGATTCAGATCGCCCACAACGTCCAGGTCGGTGACCACACTGCCATGGCCGCATGTGTGGGGATTTCCGGCAGCACCAAAATCGGCAAGCATTGCATGCTCGCCGGTGGCGTAGGGCTGGTGGGGCATATCGATATTTGCGATAACGTTTTCCTGACCGGGATGACCATGGTGACCCACTCGATTACCGAGCCGGGCTCTTATTCTTCCGGTACGGCGATGCAACCGGCAGCCGAATGGCGCAAAAGCGCGGCACGTATCCGTCAGCTCGATGACATCGCGCGACGTCTGCGACAGCTGGAAAAGCGTGTAGGGGACGTGACCCCTGACGGTAATGCTTCATCAGATGGCTGATACCATTTCCATATCAAGTGTGCACAGCCACTAGACTGCCTCCTTGATTTGCTAGAGGAGTGCGCGTCAGTCGCGCGCTCCCAATCTTTACATAGGCTTCCCCCCGAAATGATGGACATCAACGAGATTCGCGAATACCTGCCTCACCGTTACCCGTTCCTGCTGGTGGACCGGGTCGTGGATCTGGATGTGGAAGACAAGCGCATTCGCGCCTACAAGAATGTCAGCATCAACGAGCCGTTCTTCAATGGTCACTTCCCTGCGCATCCAATCATGCCGGGCGTATTGATCATCGAAGCGATGGCTCAGGCTGCCGGGATCCTTGGTTTCAAAATGCTCGACGTGAAACCTGCCGACGGCACCCTTTACTATTTCGTCGGCTCCGACAAATTGCGCTTTCGTCAGCCAGTGCTGCCGGGCGACCAACTGATCCTTGAAGCCAAGTTCATCAGCTGCAAGCGTCAGATCTGGAAATTCGAATGCCAGGCTTCGGTCGATGGCAAACCCGTCTGCTCCGCTGAAATCATCTGCGCGGAACGCAAGCTATGAGTTTGATTGACCCTCGCGCAATCATCGATCCGACGGCCGTTCTGGCCGACGACGTCGAAGTCGGCCCTTGGTCGATCATCGGCGCAGGTGTGGAAATCGGCGAGGGAACAGTGATCGGGCCGCATGTGATTCTCAAGGGCCCGACCCGAATCGGTAAGCACAACCGCATCTACCAGTTTTCTTCGGTAGGCGAGGACACGCCCGATTTGAAATACAAAGGCGAAGAAACCCGTCTGGTCATCGGTGATCACAACGTCATCCGCGAAGGTGTGACGATTCACCGTGGGACCATTCAGGACCGTTCGGAAACGACCCTGGGCGATCACAACCTGATCATGGCCTATGCCCACATCGGCCATGACAGCGTCATCGGTAATCACTGCATTCTGGTCAACAACACCGCGTTGGCGGGCCATGTGCATGTCGAGGACTGGGCGATCCTGTCCGGTTTTACCCTGGTTCACCAGTATTGCCACATTGGTGCCCACAGCTTTTCCGGCATGGGCACCGCCATTGGTAAGGACGTTCCAGCCTACGTCACGGTATTCGGCAACCCGGCCGAAGCCCGCAGCATGAACTTCGAAGGCATGCGCCGTCGCGGTTTCAGCGAAGACGCGATCCACGCGCTGCGTCGTGCCTACAAGGTGGTTTACCGCCAGGGCCTGACGGTCGAACAAGCGCTTGCCGAGCTGGCGGAACCTTCGCTGCAGTTCCCGGAAGTCGCGGTATTCCGTGATTCCATCCAGTCTTCGACCCGCGGCATCACCCGCTAATCATGGCCAATCTGCGTGTTGCGCTGGTGGCGGGTGAGGCTTCCGGTGACATTCTGGGCGCGGGTCTGATGCGTGCGCTCAAGGCACAGCATCCTGCGGTCGAGTTCATGGGTGTCGGCGGTCCGCTGATGCAGGCCGAAGGCCTGACCTCATATTTCCCGATGGAACGCCTTTCTGTCATGGGGCTGGTGGAAGTGCTGGGCCGTTTGCGCGAGCTGTTGGCACGTCGCAAGAAATTGGTTGCGGACCTGATTGCCGAGAAACCGGACGTGTTCATCGGTATCGATGCCCCGGACTTCAATCTCAATATCGAACTCAAGCTGCGTCAGGCCGGGATCAAGACGGTGCATTACGTCAGCCCGTCGGTCTGGGCCTGGCGGCAAAAACGGGTGCTGAAGATTCGCGAAGGTTGCGACCTGATGCTGACGCTGTTCCCGTTCGAAGCTAAATTTTATCAAGAGAAGGGCGTGCCGGTGCGGTTTGTCGGGCATTCCCTGGCCGATGCAATCCCGCTTGAGGCCGATCGCGCCGCTGCGCGGGCCGAACTCGGTTTGCCAGGCGGGCCGTTGGTCGCTCTGATGCCGGGCAGCCGTGGCGGTGAAGTCGGGCGCCTCGGTGCGTTGTTCCTCGATACCGCCGAGCGCCTGCGGGCCATGCGTCCAGGCGTGCGGTTCGTCATGCCGTGCGCCAGCCCGGAGCGCCGGGCCCAGCTTGAAGAGCTGCTGGTCGGTCGCGACTTGCCGTTGACCTTGCTCGACGGCAAATCCCACCAGGCATTGGCGGCGTGCGATGCGGTATTGATCGCTTCAGGAACGGCGACGCTGGAAGCACTGCTGTACAAGCGGCCGATGGTGGTCGCTTATCGCTTGGCACCGCTGACGTTCTGGATTCTCAAGCGGATGGTGAAAAGTCCTTACGTGTCCTTGCCGAACCTGCTGGCCCAGCGCCTGCTGGTGCCGGAGTTGTTGCAGGACGATGCGACGGTCGAAGCCTTGGCCCAGACCCTGTCGCCACTGATCGAAGGTGGCCAGGAGCAGACCCGAGGCTTCGACGAAATCCACCGAACCCTGCGCCTGGACGCCTCCAATCAGGCAGCGGACGCGGTGCTGAACCTGATTGGCGGAGCATAATGAGCAAAGCAAGCAAGCAGCTGGGCCTGGATTTTATGCTGGTCGATGAAGTTGAAGATCTGGTGGCGGGTGTTGATGAAGTCGGTCGTGGCCCGCTGTGCGGTGCCGTGGTGACGGCGGCGGTGATCCTCGATCCGAGCCGGCCGATTCTCGGCCTCAACGATTCGAAGAAACTCACCGAAGCCCGCCGCGAAAAGCTCTACGACGAAATCTGCGAAAAAGCTCTGAGCTGGTGCATCGCTCGTGCCGAAGTTGAAGAAATCGACGAGCTGAACATTCTCCATGCCACGATGCTGGCCATGCAGCGCGCGGTCGAAGGCCTGCACATTCAGCCGAAACTGGCGATGATCGACGGCAACCGGTGCCCGAAACTCTCGATGCGTGCCGAAGCGGTGGTGCAGGGTGACGGCAAAGTGCCGGCCATCGCCGCGGCGTCGATTCTGGCCAAGGTCAGCCGTGATCGTGAAATGGCGGCGTTCGAACTGATTTACCCGGGTTACGGCATCGGTGGCCACAAAGGCTACCCGACGCCCGTTCATCTGGAAGCGCTGACGCGTCTGGGGCCGACACCGATTCATCGGCGCTCGTTCGCCCCGGTACGCTTGGCGTATGAAGCGCGGGAAAACCTGATCGAGGGTTAGTCGCAGGCTGATGTTTTACTCAAGGCCCGGTACAATCCGGGCCTTGTTGTCTTCACGTTTCTAGTTTCTAGACAGGATCACTATGCCGGCATCATTCGTTCATCTACGCCTGCACACTGAATATTCCCTGGTCGACGGTCTGGTGCGGATCAAACCGCTGGTCAAGACCCTGGTCGGCATGAACATGCCTGCCGTGGCGGTCACCGACCAGAACAACATGTGTTCCCTGGTCAAATTCTATAAAGCCGCCATGGGCGCCGGGATCAAGCCGATCTGCGGCGCCGACCTGTGGCTGTCGAACAAGGATCCGGACAACCCCTTGAGCCGGATCAGCCTGCTGGCGATGAACGCCACGGGTTATCGCAACCTCACCGAACTGATCTCCCGCGGCTTCATCGACGGCCAGCGCAATGGCTCGATCATCATCGAGCGCGAGTGGGTGGCCGAAGCCAGCGAAGGCTTGATCATGCTGTCGGCGGCGAAAGAGGGCGAAATCGGTCTGGCCATGCTCGGTGGCAACCCGGACGAAGCCGAAACCCTGGCTCGCGAATGGATGTCGGTGTTCCCGGATCGTTTCTATCTGGAAGTCCAGCGCACCAACCGCCCCAATGATGAAGAACAACTGCACGGCGCCGTGGCCCTGGCCGAGAAAATCGGCGCGCCACTGGTAGCGACCAACGACGTGCGCTTCATCAAGCAGGAAGACTTCGAAGCCCACGAAACCCGCGTTTGCATCGGTGAGGGCCGCGCCCTCGACGATCCGCGGCGTTCGAAAAATTACAGCGATCAGCAATACCTCAAAAGCGCCGAGGAAATGGCCGAGCTGTTCAGCGACCTGCCCGAGGCGCTGGAGAACACGGTCGAGATCGCCAAGCGCTGCAACATCGAAGTGAAACTGGGCAAGCACTTCCTGCCCAACTTCCCGATTCCCGATGGCATGACCATCGATGAGTATTTCCGCAAGGTTTCGTTCGACGGTCTGGAAGAGCGCCTCACCGTTCTACTGCCCAAAGACACCACCGAAGACTACGAAGCCAAGCGTCAGGTCTATGTCGATCGATTGAATTTCGAGCTGGATATCATCATCCAGATGGGCTTCCCCGGGTACTTCCTGATCGTGATGGACTTTATCCAGTGGGCCAAGAACAACGGCGTGCCGGTCGGTCCTGGCCGTGGGTCGGGTGCCGGGTCGCTGGTGGCCTACGTGCAGAAGATCACCGACCTCGACCCGCTGGAATATGACCTGCTGTTCGAACGATTCCTTAACCCGGAACGGGTTTCCATGCCCGACTTCGACGTCGACTTCTGTATGGACGGTCGCGACCGCGTGATCGATTACGTGGCCGAGAAGTACGGCCGTAATGCGGTAAGCCAGATCATCACCTTCGGTTCCATGGCGGCCAAGGCTGTGGTCCGTGACGTGGCGCGAGTTCAGGGCAAGTCCTACGGCCTGGCGGATCGTCTGTCGAAGATGATTCCGTTCGAAGTCGGCATGACCCTGGAAAAAGCCTACGAGCAGGAAGAAATCCTGCGCGACTTCATCAAGGTCGATGAAGAAGCCGCGGAAATCTGGGAAATGGCGCGCAAGCTCGAAGGCGTTGTGCGTAACGTCGGTAAACACGCCGGTGGTGTGGTAATCGCGCCGACCAAGCTGACCGACTTCTCGCCGATCTATTGCGACGAAGCGGGCGACGGTCTGGTGACCCAGTTCGACAAGGACGACGTCGAGGCTGCCGGTCTGGTGAAGTTCGACTTCCTGGGGCTTCGGACCCTGACGATCATTGACTGGGCGCTGAAAACCATCAACCGCGAGCGCGCCAAGGTCAACGAACCGCCGCTGGATATCGCCTTTATTCCGCTGGACGACAAACCGACTTACACGTTGCTGCAAAAAGCCGAAACCACCGCGGTGTTCCAGCTCGAGTCGCGCGGCATGAAAGAGCTGATCAAAAAGCTCAAGCCCGACTGCCTGGAAGACTTGATCGCACTGGTGGCCCTGTTCCGTCCGGGCCCGTTGCAATCGGGCATGGTGGACGACTTCATCAACCGTAAGCACGGTCGCGCGGAGCTCGCGTACCCGCACTCGGACTACCAGTACGAAGGCCTCAAGCCCGTCCTGGCGCCGACGTACGGCATCATCCTGTATCAGGAACAGGTGATGCAGATTGCCCAGGTCATGGCCGGTTACACCCTCGGCGGCGCGGACATGCTGCGTCGAGCCATGGGTAAGAAAAAACCCGAAGAAATGGCCAAGCAGCGCGGCGGTTTTATTGAAGGTTGCGCCACCAACAATATCGACGCTGACCTGGCCGGTAACATTTTCGACCTGGTGGAAAAATTCGCCGGTTACGGCTTCAACAAATCCCACTCCGCCGCCTACGGCCTGGTGTCGTACCAGACCGCGTGGCTGAAAGCCCACTACCCGGCGCCGTTCATGGCCGCGGTGCTCTCGGCGGATATGCACAACACCGACAAGGTCGTGACCTTGATCGAAGAAGTGCGGACCATGAAGCTGCGCCTCGACGCACCGGACGTGAACACCTCGGAGTTCAAGTTCACGGTGAACGACGAAGGCCGCATCATTTACGGTCTGGGCGCTATCAAGGGGGTGGGCGAGGGGCCGGTCGAAGCGATTACCGAGGCGCGGCAGGACGGGCCGTTCAAGGACCTGTTCGATTTCTGCGCGCGGGTCGACCTCAAACGCATCAATAAACGAACCCTCGACGGCTTGATCCGCAGTGGTGCCCTGGACCGCCTTGGCCCGTATTTTCACGATGAGCAGAAAGCCTATCAGGCCAACATCGATCGTAACCGCGCGGTCTTGTTGACGGCCATGGAAGAAGCGATCAAGGCAGCCGAACAAACCGCTCGCACTCACAACAGTGGTCATGCCGATCTGTTTGGCGGTCTGTTCGTTGAAGAAGACGCCGATGTCTACGCCAATCACCGCAAGGCCAAGGAACTGACCCTCAAGGAACGTCTGAAAGGCGAGAAAGACACCTTGGGCCTGTACCTCACCGGCCACCCGATCGACGAATACGAAGGCGAGATTCGTCGCTTCGCCCGTCAACGCATCATCGACCTGAAGCCGGCTCGCGATACCCAGACGGTCGCGGGCATGATCATCGCCCTGCGAGTGATGAAGAACAAAAAGGGCGACAAGATGGGCTTTATCACCCTCGACGACCGCTCCGGGCGGATTGAAGCTTCGTTGTTTGCCGACGCCTTCCATTCCGCGCAGTCGCTGTTGCAGACCGATGCGATGGTGGTAGTGGAAGGTGAAGTCAGCAACGACGACTTCTCTGGCGGCCTGCGGCTGCGGGTCAAGCGGGTGATGAGCATGGAAGATGCGCGCACCAACCTGGCCGAAAGCCTGCGCCTGAAATTGCACACCAAGGATTTGAAAGGCGATCAGCTACGCTGGCTGGGGGAGCTGTTCAAGCGTCACCGCGGCGCGTGTCCGATCACCATGGAGTACACCAGTCCCGATGCGAAGGCCTTGTTGCAGTTCGGCGAGACCTGGCGGATCGACCCGGCGGATGCCTTGATTCAAGCCCTGCGTGACCAGTTCGGGCGAGACAACGTCTTCCTCCAATACCGTTGACGGTCAGGTGCCATTCTTTACCATTGGAACGCGCCTGATCCCGACCCGAATTTTTAATCTCGACCTGAACGCGCCTGTCCCTTAAGGTAGGGCGCGAATAGACAACCGGCCGGCCCAAGCTCTCTTGGACGTCGACCCAAGACGGACGCCTATGAACCCGAATTTCCTGGATTTCGAACAGCCGATCGCCGACCTGCAAGCCAAGATCGAAGAGTTGCGCTTGGTCGGTAATGACAATTCGCTGAATATCGGCGATGAGATTTCCCGCCTGCAGGACAAGAGCAACACGCTGACCGAAGACATCTTCGGCAAGCTGACCAGCTGGCAGATCGCGCGTCTGGCGCGTCACCCGAAACGTCCGTACACCCTGGACTACATCGAACACATCTTCACTGAGTTCGATGAACTGCATGGCGACCGTCACTTCTCCGACGACGCTGCCATTGTTGGCGGTGTTGCCCGTCTGGACGACCAGCCGGTGATGATCATCGGTCACCAGAAAGGCCGTGAAGTGCGCGAGAAAGTTCGCCGCAACTTCGGCATGCCGCGCCCTGAGGGCTACCGCAAGGCGTGCCGCCTGATGGAAATGGCCGAGCGTTTCAAAATGCCGATCCTGACCTTCATCGACACCCCGGGCGCTTACCCGGGCATCGACGCCGAAGAGCGCAACCAGAGCGAAGCGATTGCCTGGAACCTGCGCGTCATGGCTCGCCTGAAAACCCCAATCATCGCCACCGTGATCGGTGAGGGTGGTTCCGGTGGTGCACTGGCAATCGGCGTCTGCGATCAGCTGAACATGCTGCAATACTCGACCTACGCGGTGATTTCGCCGGAAGGTTGTGCCTCGATTCTGTGGAAAACTTCCGAGAAAGCTCCGGATGCCGCTGAAGCCATGGGCATCACTGCCGAGCGCCTGAAAGGCCTGGGCATTGTCGATAAAGTGATCAGCGAGCCGTTGGGCGGCGCTCATCGTGATCCGGCCGCTGCCGCTGCCTCGATCCGTGCCGAGCTGAGCTCGCAACTGGCGATGCTGAAGAAGTTCGACAACGACGCGCTGCTGGCCCGCCGTTACGAGCGTCTGATGAGCTACGGTCTCTGATCTGACTGCTTGGGCAAACGACGCAAAACCAATGTGGGAGCGAGCCTGCTCGCGATTGCAGTATAACACTCAACAAATATGTTGAGTGTTAAGCAGCCTTCGCGAGCAGGCTCGCTCCCACAGTGGGTCTATGTGAAGTGACTGATGTCTATGAGTCCAAAGAAGATTGATCTGCCAGCCAAGCTTCTCCTGAATCTGGCTCTGTGGCGCAACGCTACAACCTGGCGCGTCGCTTTCTCCGGTGGTCTTGATTCCACCGTCCTGCTGCACCTTCTCGCGCACCTTGCGAAAGCCCAATCCCTGCCGGCGCTGACCGCCATTCATGTCCACCACGGCCTTCAGGCTGCGGCTGATGCGTGGCCGGATCATTGTCAGTCGGTCTGTGATGCGTTGGGAGTGCCGCTGGAGGTTGTGCGCGTTCAGGTTGAGCCTGGCGCAAGCCTTGAGCGTGCGGCGCGGGATGCGCGTTATGGCGCCTTCATCGCGGCAACTTGCGCCGGTGAAATGCTGCTCACTGGCCAGCACCGTGACGATCAGGCGGAAACCCTGTTGTTTCGGCTCTTGCGTGGGGCTGGAGTGAGAGGTTTGTCGGGAATGCCGAGCGAGCGTCCGTTGGGGCGGGGGCATCTGCTACGGCCGCTGCTTGATGTCACTCGCGCCGAGCTTCAGGCCTACGCAACTGAACATCAGTTGAGCTGGATCGAAGATCCTTCGAACCAGGACCGACAGTTCTCGCGCAATTACCTGCGCCATCAGGTGTTCCCCGTGTTGACCGCACGCTGGCCGCAAGCGGTGGCGACCATGGCTCGCAGCGCCGCGCATCTGAGTGAAGCCCAGGGCTTACTCGACGACTTGGCACAAATCGATCTGGCCCACGCCAGTACCGTCAGTGATTTCGATTGGCTGGGTTTGCCATCGCTGGAGCTGGCGCCACTGGAAACACTCTCTGATGCGCGCCAGCGCAACGCGTTAAGTCATTGGCTCAAACCGCTGACATCTTTGCCAGACAGTGACCATTGGTCGGGTTGGGAGAGTTTGCGCGATGCGACCGGTGATGCGCGTCCCGTCTGGCGGCTGGCGACGGGTGAGCTGCATCGGGCCGGTGGGCGTCTCTGGTGGTTGTCAGGTGGTTGGCTGCGTACGCTATCCTCTCCGGTATCCTGGGCTGATCCCTCGGTATCACTGGCGTTGCCGGATAACGGTGTGCTCACACTCACCGGTCAGATCCCCGATGGCCCGTTGCAGATTCGCTATCGTGAGGGCGGCGAGGTCATGAATCTGCCTGATCGCGGCCACCGTGACTTGAAGCGTTTGCTCAACGAAAGCGGCCTGCCGAGCTTCGCCCGTGGCAGATTGCCGCTGGTCTACAGAGGCGAGCAATTGCTGGCGGTGGCGAACCTGCGGGGGCTAAATGGCGATGTACAGGGTGGCTGGTATTTGCATTGGCAGCCGCTGATCGAAGATCTAGGTTTGAGCTGAAAGGGGCTTTCCGGTAGACTACGCTCCCTTCTTGATACAACTTCTGTGGATTCGCCTGAATCGCAGGAGTTGCCGATTACCAAGCAGTCTTTGCTGGGCGATTCCAAAAAATGTGTAGCGAGCAACCTACCGGTGTTTCATCTGCCGGTCTGTCCCAACGCGGCGGTTTTTTTGAAAGGTGCACTGTGATTAATGCAGGTGATCGGGGGCTTCGGCCTTCCTTCGCTTTCCCCGGCGGCTCGGACCGCTTTAACGCAGACTTCTAGGGTTTTTCATGACGCGCTACATATTCGTCACGGGCGGTGTTGTTTCTTCATTGGGGAAAGGCATTGCCTCGGCTTCATTGGCGGCCATCCTGGAGGCGCGGGGACTTAAGGTCACCATGCTGAAGCTGGACCCGTACATCAACGTTGACCCGGGCACCATGAGCCCGTTCCAGCACGGTGAAGTGTTCGTCACCCACGACGGCGCCGAGACCGACCTGGACCTGGGCCACTACGAGCGGTTCATCCGCACGACCATGACCCAGAACAACAACTTCACTACCGGCCGTGTCTACGAACACGTCCTGCGCAAAGAGCGCCGTGGTGATTACCTTGGCGCAACCATTCAGGTGATCCCGCACATCACCGACGAAATCAAGCGCCGGATCATCAAGGGCGCCGGCGATGCCGACGTGGCCATGGTCGAGATCGGTGGCACCGTGGGTGACATCGAGTCGCAACCGTTCCTCGAAGCGATCCGTCAATTGCGTTTCGAAGTGGGCGCCAAGCGCGCGATGCTGATGCACCTGACGCTGGTGCCGTACATCGCCACTGCCGGCGAAACCAAAACCAAGCCGACCCAGCACTCGGTCAAGGAACTGCGTTCGATTGGCCTGCAACCAGACGTGCTGGTATGCCGTTCCGATCACCCGATCGATATCTCTTCGCGTCGCAAGATCGCGCAGTTCACCAACGTTGAAGAACGTGCGGTGATCGCGCTGGAAGACGCCGACACCATCTACAAGATCCCGGGCATTCTGCACTCCCAGGGCCTGGATGATTTCGTCGTCGAGCGTTTCGGCCTGCAATGCGACAGCGCCGATCTGTCCGAGTGGGAAGCGGTGGTTGACGCCAAGCTGAACCCGGAGCACGAAGTCACCATCGCCATGGTCGGCAAGTACATGGAACTGCTGGACGCCTACAAGTCGCTGATCGAAGCGATGAGTCACGCCGGCATCAGCAACCGCACCAAGGTCAACCTGCGCTATATCGATTCCGAAGACATCGAAAACCAGGGCACCGCGCTGCTGGAAGGCGTCGACGCGATTCTGGTACCAGGCGGCTTCGGTCTGCGTGGTGTCGAAGGCAAGATCACTGCCGTTCAATACGCTCGCGAAAACAAGGTTCCGTACCTGGGCATCTGCCTGGGCATGCAAGTGGCCGTCATCGAGTTCGCTCGTAACGTCATGGGCTGGAAAGACGCCAACTCCACCGAGTTCGATCGCACCAGCGGTCACCCGGTCGTGGGTCTGATCACCGAATGGGAAGACGCCACCGGCGCAGTCGAAATCCGTACCGAAACGTCCGATCTGGGCGGCACCATGCGCCTCGGCGCTCAGGATTGCCTGCTTGAGCCAGGTTCCCTGGTGCACGATTGCTACGCCAAGGACGTGATCGTCGAGCGTCACCGTCATCGCTACGAAGTGAACAACAACCTGCTGCCGCAAATAATGGAAGCCGGTCTGAAAATCTCCGGTCGCTCCGGTGATGGCGCGTTGGTTGAAGTGGTCGAAGCACCGGATCACCCATGGTTCGTCGCTTGCCAGTTCCACCCTGAGTTCACCTCTACTCCACGCGACGGTCACCCGTTGTTCAGCGGTTTCGTCAAAGCCGCTTTGGCTCAACATCAGAAGAAGGCTTGAACTTCATGGCGCAGAAAATCATCCGTGTAGGCAACATCGAGATCGCTAACGACAAGCCGATGGTGCTGTTCGGTGGCATGAACGTACTGGAAAGCCGCGACATGGCGATGCAGGTCTGCGAAGAGTACGTAAAGGTGACCGAGAAACTCGGTATCCCTTACGTGTTCAAGGCCAGTTTCGACAAGGCCAACCGTTCCTCTGTGACCTCTTACCGTGGCCCTGGCCTGGAAGAGGGCATGCGAATTTTCCAGGACATCAAGCAAGCCTTCGGCGTGCCGATCATCACCGACGTCCACGAGCCTGATCAGGCTGCGGTCGTGGCTGAAGTCTGCGACATCATCCAGCTGCCGGCCTTCCTTTCGCGTCAGACCGACCTCGTGGTTGCGATGGCCAAGACCGGCGCGGTGATCAACATCAAGAAAGCCCAGTTCCTCGCGCCTCAGGAAATGAAACACATCCTGAACAAATGCGTAGAAGCCGGTAACGATCAGTTGATCCTCTGCGAGCGTGGTTCGAGCTTCGGCTACAACAACTTGGTCGTCGACATGCTCGGCTTCGGCATCATGAAGCAGTTCGAATACCCGGTGTTCTTCGACGTGACCCACGCGCTGCAAATGCCTGGCGGTCGCTCCGATTCCGCTGGCGGTCGTCGTGCCCAGGTCACCGACCTGGCCAAGGCCGGCATGAGCCAGTCCCTGGCCGGGCTGTTCCTCGAAGCCCACCCGGACCCGGACAACGCCAAATGCGACGGCCCTTGCGCCTTGCGTCTGGACAAACTGGAACCCTTCCTGGCCCAGCTCAAAGCACTGGACGAACTGGTGAAGAGTTTTCCGACGGTAGAAACCGCGTAAACCTCGATTCTCCGGTAAAGTACCGCACGGTTTAATGCTCAGGCCCTCGGGCTTGAGCCTTATCGTCCGCAAGCTTGCCCGCTGTCTGTCACTTGCCGACGATAAAAGATTTCCTTCAGCTGCGTCGTTTTCGTCAACTTTGGAGTGTTTACAACAATGGCAAAAATCGTCGACATCAAAGGTCGTGAAGTTCTCGACTCCCGTGGCAATCCCACTGTGGAAGCAGACGTGCTTCTCGATAACGGCATCATCGGCAGCGCTTGCGCGCCGTCCGGTGCTTCCACTGGCTCGCGTGAAGCGCTCGAGCTGCGTGATGGCGACAAGAGCCGTTACCTGGGCAAGGGCGTGCTCAAGGCTGTAGCCAATATCAACGGTCCGATTCGCGACCTGTTGCTGGGTACAGACCCAAGCGACCAGAAAGCGCTGGATCACGCGATGATCAAGCTCGACGGCACCGAAAACAAAGCGACCCTGGGCGCCAACGCGATCCTCGCCGTTTCCCTGGCCGCGGCCAAGGCAGCAGCACAGGACCAGGACCTGCCGCTGTACGCACACATTGCCAACCTGAACGGCACCCCAGGCGTCTACTCGATGCCGGTTCCGATGATGAACATCATCAACGGTGGCGAGCACGCCGATAACAACGTCGACATCCAGGAATTCATGGTTCAGCCGGTTGGCGCCAAGTCTTTCTCGGAAGGTCTGCGCATGGGCACCGAGATTTTCCATCACCTCAAAGCCGTTCTGAAGGCTCGTGGCCTGAGCACTGCCGTTGGTGACGAAGGTGGTTTCGCGCCGAACCTGGCCTCCAACGAAGACGCTTTGAAAGTGATCTCCGAAGCCGTGGCCAACGCCGGTTACAAGCTGGGCACCGACGTGACCCTGGCGCTGGACTGCGCGGCCAGCGAATTCTACGAAGACGGCAAGTACAACCTGTCCGGCGAAGGCCAGGTGTTCACCGCTGAAGGTTTCGCCGACTACCTGAAAGGTCTGACCGAGCGTTATCCGATCATCTCCATCGAAGACGGTCTGGACGAGTCCGACTGGGCTGGCTGGAAAATCCTCACCGACAAGATCGGCGAGAAGACTCAGCTGGTTGGTGACGACCTGTTCGTGACCAACACCAAGATCCTGAAAGAAGGCATCGACAAAAAGATCGCCAACTCGATCCTGATCAAGTTCAACCAGATCGGCACTCTGACCGAAACCCTGGAAGCCATCCAGATGGCCAAGGCCGCTGGTTATACCGCCGTGATCTCGCACCGCTCCGGCGAAACCGAAGATTCGACCATTGCCGACCTGGCCGTGGGCACCTCGGCTGGCCAGATCAAAACCGGTTCTCTGTGCCGTTCCGACCGCGTTTCCAAGTACAACCAACTGCTGCGTATCGAAGAGCAGTTGAATGGCAAAGCCAAGTACAACGGCCGTAGCGAGTTCCGCGGCTGAGTGGTAAACGATAAAAAGACACCGGATTGTGTCGGAGAAATCGCAGCAGCGATGGATTTGCCACTAATCTGATGCCTTAAGAGCACAAGCCTGGTTCTTCCAGGCTTCGTGCTATCAGACGCTTCAAAGTTTTGGCATGGCTGTCTTTTTTCACTGGATACCTGATATTCGATGCGCAGTCCCAATTGGTTGTTCCTCGTCTTGCTCTTGCTGCTGGCTGGCCTGCAGTACCGCCTGTGGGTGGGTAATGGCAGTCTGGCGCAAGTGGCCGAGCTGAAGCAGCAGATTGCGGACCAACATGCCGAGAACGAGGCGTTGCTGGAGCGCAATCGGGTGATGGACGCCGAAGTCAGTGAATTGAAAAAAGGCATGGAGACCGTTGAAGAGCGGGCTCGCCATGAGTTGGGCATGGTCAAGGACGGTGAAACCCTTTACCAGTTGGCCCAATGATGGAGTCGTTACCGGCCTTCTGGGCCGTGATTCCTGCCGCGGGTGTCGGTGCCCGTATGGCCGCGGACCGTCCCAAGCAATACTTGCAGCTGGGCGGGCGCACTATTCTGGAACACAGCCTTGGCTGTTTTCTCGATCATCCTTCCCTGAAGGGGTTGGTGGTCAGTCTTGCTATCGACGATCCTTACTGGCCGAACCTGGCGTGTGCTGCCGATCCGCGTATTCAGCGGGTTGAAGGTGGCGCCGAGCGTTCCGGGTCGGTGCTCAATGCCTTGCTGCATCTGCATGCCCAAGGCGCTGACGATGAGGATTGGGTGTTGGTTCACGATGCTGCGCGACCGAATCTGGCGCGTGATGATCTCGATAAATTGCTCAGTGAGCTGGTCGACGATCCGGTGGGTGGGCTGTTGGCGGTGCCTGCGCGTGACACCCTCAAGCGGGTCGACAAGCATGGGCGTGTGCTGGAGACGGTGGATCGCAGTGTGATCTGGCAGGCCTACACACCGCAGATGTTTCGCCTTGGCGCGTTGCATCGGGCATTGGCAGACAGTCTGGTGGCGGACGTTGTGATCACCGATGAAGCCTCGGCCATGGAGTGGTCGGGCCAGGCGCCGCGCCTGATCGAAGGTCGATCCGATAACGTCAAGGTCACTCGCCCCGAAGACCTTGAGTGGTTGCGGCAGCGTTGGGCTAACCGCCGTTAAAAGATCGCAGCCTTCGGCAGCTCCTACATTGATCGTGTGCGCCTCGGATTAACGGGTGTACTCGATACCTGTAGGAGCTGCCGCAGGCTGCGATCTTTTTATCTTAAGTTCGATACTCCGGCCGTTCGGCCAACCCCGCCTTCAAGTAATCCACCAACTTGCGCACCTTCGGCGACAGATGCCGTTGCTGTGGGTAAAGCGCCCACACGGCTGTATTCGGCGGTTGGTGGGCTTCCAGCAGCGAAATCAATTCGCCGTTTTTCAGGTGCTCCAAGACGTAATAATCCGGCAGCTGACACAAACCAACCCCTTGTAGCGCCGCATCCAGCACTGCTTGCCCACTGTTGCAGCGCCAGTTTCCCTGTACTCGCTGGGAAAATTCCCGCCCGTTCTGTTCCAGTTGCCAGATATCCGAACTGCCGATGAGGCAGTTGTGGCGGCTCAGTTCCGACAAACTGTGTGGGCGACCATACCGCTCCAGGTAAGACGGCGAGGCGCACAGGTACATGCGCCGTGGCGCCAGACGGGTTGCGACCAATCTTGAATCCTGCAGACGGCCGAGACGGATGGCCAGGTCCAGGCCTTCATGCACCAGATCGAGCGGATGATTGCTCAGTTCGATGTCAACGCGCAGTTGCGGATACAGCCCCATGAAACGAGTGACCAGAGGCACGATGAATCGCTCGCCGTAAGCCACGGCGCAGGTCATGCGCAACATACCTTTGGGTTCGCTGGTCAAATCACCGACGGCTCGCAACGCTTCTTCGCGACCGTCCTGCAAGCGCTGGCAATGTTGCAGAAAGGTTTGCCCGGCCTCGGTCAGCGTGACCCGACGGGTGCTGCGATAGAGCAAACGGGTTTGCAGGCGCTCTTCCAGCCGTACGATTTGGCGACTGATGTGGGAGGACGACACCCCAAGGCGTTCAGCCGCGGCAGTGAATTGGCTGCATTCGGCGACGGCGACGAACTCGTCGATACCTTCCCAGCGGTTTTCGGACATCAGGATTATCCCTGTATGGCAATAATGTTTTGCTTTTGTGTCGATTATTCATCGCAAGCAGCTGTATTACACTCCCTGTCTTGTTTTTATTCACTGGAGAGTCAGCATGATCAAGTCGCGCGCCGCCGTAGCCTTCGAGGCCAAGAAACCCCTCGAGATCGTTGAAGTCGATGTCGCCATGCCCAAGGCCGGTGAAGTTCTGCTGCGCGTGGTCGCTTCCGGTGTCTGCCATACCGATGCCTACACCCTCTCGGGCGCGGACCCGGAAGGCATTTTTCCTTCGATTCTGGGGCATGAAGGTGGCGCGGTGGTCGAAGCGATCGGCGAGGGTGTGACGTCGGTCGCGGTCGGTGACCATGTAATCCCGCTGTACACCCCGGAATGCGGCAAGTGCAAATTCTGTCTGTCGGGCAAAACCAACCTCTGCCAGGCCATTCGTGCGACGCAGGGTAAAGGCCTGATGCCGGATGGCACTTCGCGTTTTTCCTACAAGGGCGAAACGATTTTCCACTACATGGGTACCTCGACATTTTCCGAGTACACCGTGCTGCCGGAAATCTCCGTGGCCAAAATTCCTAAAGAAGCGCCGCTGGAAAAGGTCTGCCT
This sequence comes from Pseudomonas sp. P9_31, assembly GCF_034008235.1. Taxonomy (NCBI): domain Bacteria; kingdom Pseudomonadati; phylum Pseudomonadota; class Gammaproteobacteria; order Pseudomonadales; family Pseudomonadaceae; genus Pseudomonas; species Pseudomonas sp. P9_31. Next base: position 5,037,314 of record NZ_CP125375.1, on the reverse strand, counting down.
GCTGGGCTGTGGCGTCACCACCGGCATTGGCGCGGTGATCAACACCGCTAAGGTCAAGCCGGGCGACACGGTTGCCATCTTCGGTCTGGGCGGCATCGGTCTGTCGGCTGTGATCGGTGCGGTCAAAGCCAAGGCCGGGCGGATCATCGCTATCGATATCAACCCGGCCAAGTTCGAGATCGCCAGGCAGTTGGGTGCTACCGATTGTGTAAACCCGAAAGATTTCGATCGTCCGATTCAGGAAGTGATCGTCGATATGACCGATGGCGGCGTTGACTTTTCCTTCGAGTGCATCGGCAACGTTCAGTTGATGCGTGCTGCACTTGAGTGCTGCCACAAAGGTTGGGGGGAGTCGGTGATCATCGGCGTGGCCGGTGCGGGTCAGGAAATCTCCACCCGTCCGTTCCAATTGGTGACCGGTCGCGTCTGGCGCGGTTCGGCGTTCGGTGGTGTGCGCGGGCGTACCGAGTTGCCAAGCTATGTTGAAATGGCCCAGACCGGCGAGATCCCGCTGGATACCTTCATTACCCACACCATGGGGCTGGAAGATATCAACAAGGCATTCGACCTGATGCATGAAGGCAAAAGCATCCGTAGCGTCATCCATTTCTGAGGTCGGTCATGAGCCTGGAAAATATCTCCTGCCAGAAAAGCTTCGGCGGCTGGCACAAACGCTACCGGCACCGCTCCGATGTACTTGGCTGCGACATGGTGTTTGCCGTGTACCTGCCGCCGCAGGCGGAACAGGGCGGCAAATTGCCGGTGCTGTACTGGTTGTCCGGCCTGACCTGCACCGACGAGAACTTCATGCAGAAGGCCGGCGCCATGCGCATGGCCGCCGAGCTTGGGCTGATCATCGTCGCACCGGACACCAGCCCACGCGGTCCCGACGTGCCGGGTGATCCGGACGGCGCCTGGGACTTCGGTCTCGGTGCCGGGTTTTATCTGAATGCCACGCAGGAACCGTGGTCCCGGCACTATCGGATGCATGACTATGTCGTGCAGGAATTGCCGGCATTGGTCGAAGCGCATTTCCCGGCATCGGACAAGCGTGGCATCAGCGGCCATTCCATGGGCGGCCACGGCGCGCTGGTCTGCGCGTTGCGCAATCCGGGGCGCTATCTGTCGGTGTCGGCGTTCTCGCCGATCAACAATCCGATGGATTGCCCATGGGGTCAGAAAGCCTTTTCCCGGTACCTGGGGGAAGACCGTTCGAAATGGCGCGAATGGGATGCCTGCGCGCTGATCGCCGAGGCTGACGAGAAGCTGCCGCTGTTGGTCGACCAAGGTGATCGAGACGATTTCCTGGCTACCCAGCTCAAGCCTGAGGCCTTGCAACAGACGGCCAAACTGGCTGGTCATCCGCTGACGTTGCGCTTGCAACCCGGCTACGACCATAGCTATTTCTTCATTGCCAGCTTTGTCGAGGACCACTTGCAACATCATGGGCGCGCGCTAAGCGCGTAGGGGCTGTTGACGTTCGGTGACGGCCGCGTTGCGCGCCACCAAACGTCAACAGACCCTAATGTCCGACAAAGCAGGTAGAATCACGCCCTGACAAAAATCGGGGCGTTTTTTTATGCGTATTGGCCACGGCTATGATGTGCACCGTTTCGGTGAAGGCGATTTCATCACGCTGGGCGGTGTGCGGATTGCACACAGCTTCGGGCTGCTTGCCCATTCCGACGGTGATGTCCTGCTGCACGCCTTGAGCGATGCCTTGCTCGGTGCTGCCGCATTGGGTGATATCGGTAAGCACTTCCCGGACACCGACCCGCAATTCAAGGGCGCCGACAGCCGTGCGCTGTTGCGTCATGTCGTCGCACTGATCCACGCCAAGGGCTGGAAAGTCGGCAACGTCGATAACACCATCGTCGCCCAGGCCCCGAAAATGGCCCCGCATATCGAATCGATGCGCGCGCTGATTGCCGCAGATCTTCAAGTTGAGTTGGATCAAGTGAATGTGAAAGCTACCACCACCGAAAAGCTTGGCTTTGTCGGTCGCGAAGAGGGCATTGCCGTGCACTCCGTTGCCTTGTTGCTGCGCGCATGAACGAGGCGCAATTGCTCGGCCCGCGGGCCTATGGTCAAGCCCTCGGCAGCGCGGTTCTGAAAGCCACGGCGGAAGATTTCCAGGTCGACGAAGTCCTCGATATTCCCCTGAGCGGCGACGGCGAACACCTGTGGATCTGGGTGGAAAAGCGCGGTCTGAATACCGAAGAAGCGGCGCGGTGGATCGCCAAGGCGGCGGGCGTGCCGTTGCGTACCGTCAGCTATGCGGGGCTCAAGGACCGTCAGGCGCTGACTCGCCAGTGGTTCAGCGTGCAACTGCCGGGCAAGGCCGATCCAGATCTGTCGGCGGCGGAAAACGATACGCTGAAAATCCTCAAGACCGGTCGGCATAAACGCAAACTGCAACGCGGAGCCCATTCGGCCAACGGTTTCACCTTGCGTTTGACCCAGTTCAGCGGTGACAAGGCGGCGATCGAAGAGCGTCTGCAACTGATCGCCACGAAAGGTATTCCCAATTATTTCGGCGCCCAGCGGTTCGGCTTTGACGGCGGCAACGTCGTCGATGCCCGTGCCTGGGCGGCGCGCAAGGCCCTGCCGGAGCAACGCAATGTGCGTTCGCGGCTGCTTTCCACTGCGCGCAGTTTTCTGTTCAATCAAGTGTTGGCGGCGCGCGTCGCCGATGGCACCTGGCAGCGCGCTCAGGTGGGCGATCTGTTGGCGTTCACCGACAGCCGCAGCTTCTTCCCGGCGGGTGAAGCCGAGTGCAGCGACCCGCGTTTGGCGATTCTCGACCTGCACCCAACCGGCCCGCAGTGGGGCGAAGGTGACTCGCCCGCAGCGGGCGCTGTCCATGAATTGGAACAGGCGATCGCCGCGCGCGAAGCGGATCTGCGCGATTGGTTGATCAACGCCGGAATGAGCCACGAACGTCGCATCCTGCGGCTGCCCATTGGCGGGTTGACGTGGCATTATCCCTCGCTGGACATTCTACAACTGGAATTCGTCCTGCCGGCCGGATGCTTCGCCACCGTATTGGTGCGTGAACTCGTCGATCTGGTGCCGGTGGGGCAGACGGACAGCCCATGCGTATTCTGATTTCTAACGACGATGGGGTAGCCGCACCCGGTCTCGCCGCGCTTTATGCTGCGCTGGCGGATTACACCGAATGCGTGGTTATTGCCCCTGACCAGGACAAAAGTGGCGCCAGCAGCTCGCTGACGCTCGACCGTCCGTTGCACCCGCAAACCCTGGCCAACGGCTTTATCAGCCTCAACGGCACACCCACCGACTGCGTACACCTGGGCCTTAATGGTTTGCTGGAGTTCGAGCCGGACATGGTGGTTTCCGGTATCAACCTGGGGGCGAACCTGGGAGATGATGTGCTGTATTCCGGCACCGTGGCGGCGGCCCTTGAGGGGCGTTTTCTGGAGCGTCCTTCGTTTGCTTTTTCGTTCGTCTCACGGCAAGTAGAGAACCTTCCCACCGCCGCCTATTTTGCGCGCAAACTGGTGGAGGCTCACGCGGACCTGGATCTGCCACCGCGCACGGTACTGAACGTGAACATTCCCAACTTGCCGCTGGATCACATTCGCGGTATCCAGCTGACCCGTCTCGGTCATCGCGCCCGAGCGGCTGCGCCGATGAAAGTGGTTGATCCGCGCGGCAAGTCGGGTTACTGGATCGCCGCAGCGGGGGACGCTGAAGATGGCGGCCCGGGCACCGATTTCCATGCGGTGATGCAAGGCTATGTTTCAATCACGCCACTGCAACTGGATCGCACCTTCAATGATGCCTTCAGTTGTCTCGATGGCTGGCTGGAGGGGCTGCGCAAATGACTCGTGAACAAGACGACATTCTGCGTCGCGGCATCGGAATGACCTCTCAGCGAACCCGCGAGCGCCTGATTCAGCGTCTCTATGAAGAAGGGGTGTCCAACGCCAAGGTGCTGGAAGTCATCCGCCGCACGCCGCGTCACCTGTTCGTCGACGAGGCGCTGGCACACCGCGCCTATGAAGATACCGCGTTGCCGATCGGGCATAACCAGACCATTTCCCAGCCTTATATGGTGGCGCGCATGAGCGAGCTGCTGCTGGAGGCCGGTCCGCTGGACAAGGTACTGGAAATCGGTACCGGTTCGGGTTACCAGACGGCGGTGTTGTCGCAGCTGGTCGAGCGGGTTTTTTCCGTGGAGCGCATCAAGGTTTTGCAAGACCGGGCCAAGGAGCGCCTGGTGGAACTGAATCTGCGCAACGTGGTATTTCGCTGGGGCGATGGTTGGGAAGGCTGGCCGGCGCTGGCGCCTTACAACGGCATCATCGTCACCGCCGTGGCCACCGACGTGCCTCAGGCACTGCTCGATCAGTTGGCGCCGGGCGGGCGACTGGTGATTCCGGTCGGCTCCGGTGAGGTGCAGCAATTGATGCTGATCATCCGTGAAGAGCAGGGCTTTTCCAGGCGTGTTCTGGGGGCGGTACGCTTTGTGCCATTGCTCAACGGGCCGCTGGCCTGAGCATTTATTTTGGCGCGCTGAATTCTCTTCGATTGCCTGGGTCTTACAGCGGCATCGATTGGTTAAACGTTTCATCGTCAGGCAGCAAACGTGTGCGCCAAGCAAATCGCTTCATTAAAGGTAAAGCCTGTTCGGCCCGTTATACTTGCGACATTTTGTGCCGGAACACGGCAATTCATATTTTCAGCCACCACAAAGGGAGCGGCGGGTGAGTCTCACAGTCGTTGCGCAGCGAATGGGTATAACGAGCTTTCAGCGTCTGGTGACTGGCCTTGTCTTGAGTACCTTGCTGGTCGGTTGCTCCAGTACCAAATCGAGTAGTGTGGGAGTTGTCGAACGCAACAACGCGGTCGCCCAGCGTCCGGTCGTGACCACCGGCCAGTACGTTGTTCGACCCAAAGACACCTTGTTCTCCATCGCCTTTCGCTACGGTTGGGACTACAAAGCCCTCGCGGCAAGGAACAATATTCCTACGCCTTACACGATTCATCCGGGTCAGACGATTCGCTTTGACGGTCGCAGCGGTTCAACGCCAACGGCAGTCGTGAGTTCGTCCAGTTCCTCGCCTTCTTCGTCGAGTAAAACCACGGTAATCCGACGCCAGGCAAATGGCGAAACGACCAGTACAACGGTGCTTGCACCGTCCGTCGCCAGCAAGCCGGCACCCGCGCCACTGCCTCCTGCCGGTCCGGCCCCGACGGGCTGGGGGTGGCCTTCTAGTGGCATTCTCATTGGAAAATTCTCTTCAAACGGTAGTTTGAATAAAGGAATTGATATCGCCGGAGATTTGGGACAGCCTGTTTTAGCTGCGTCTGATGGGACGGTGGTATACGCCGGGAGTGGCTTAAGGGGCTACGGCGAATTAGTCATCATCAAACACAGCGATACCTACGTCAGTGCCTACGGTCATAACCGCAGGCTTTTGGTTCGGGAGGGGCAGCAGGTCAAAGTCGGACAGACAATTGCCGAAATGGGGTCAACGGGTACAGACCGGGTGAAACTGCATTTTGAGATTCGCCGACAAGGTAAGCCTGTAGATCCGCTGCAATTCCTGCCACGTCGTTGATTTGTGCGCCAGCCTGTTCCGTCACGTAGAGGGAACAGGCTCCAGCGTTGCCAGGGATAAAGGCGCCGCTTGAGCTTGAGGTCGAACTCACCAAAGGACTATAACAATGGCTCTCAGTAAAGAAGTGCCGGAGTTTGACATCGACGATGAGGTTCTCCTGATGGAGACCGGCATCGCTACGGATTCGATGTCGAATGATGAAGGGGATGCACCACCTTCCGTTCGTGCCAAATCCAGACACTCCGCTTCGCTAAAGCAACACAAGTACATCGACTACACCCGGGCACTCGATGCCACGCAGCTGTACCTCAACGAAATCGGCTTTTCCCCATTGCTCTCTCCGGAAGAAGAAGTTCATTTTGCGCGCTTGTCGCAAAGTGGCGACCCGGCCGGGCGCAAGCGCATGATTGAAAGCAACCTGCGGCTGGTGGTGAAAATCGCCCGGCGTTACGTCAATCGTGGGCTGTCGCTGCTGGACCTGATCGAAGAGGGCAACCTCGGCCTGATCCGGGCAGTGGAAAAGTTCGATCCCGAACGCGGCTTCCGCTTTTCGACCTACGCCACCTGGTGGATTCGTCAGACCATCGAGCGCGCGATCATGAATCAGACCCGGACCATCCGGTTGCCGATCCATGTGGTCAAAGAGCTCAACGTGTACCTGCGGGCTGCACGGGAGCTGACTCAAAAGCTCGACCACGAACCCTCACCCGAAGAAATCGCCAACCTGCTGGAGAAACCGGTAGGCGAGGTCAAGCGCATGCTCGGCCTGAACGAGCGGGTTTCTTCGGTCGACGTCTCGCTGGGTCCGGATTCGGATAAAACCCTGCTGGACACCCTTACCGACGACCGCCCAACCGATCCGTGCGAATTGTTACAGGACGACGACCTGTCGCAGAGCATCGATCAATGGCTCTCGGAACTGACCGACAAACAACGCGAGGTGGTCATACGCCGCTTCGGCTTGCGAGGTCACGAGAGCAGCACCCTTGAAGACGTCGGCCTGGAAATCGGCCTGACCCGGGAGCGGGTCAGGCAAATCCAGGTTGAAGGCCTCAAGCGTCTTCGGGAGATTCTTGAGAAAAACGGCCTGTCGAGTGAGTCGCTGTTCCAATAAGCCATTCGCTCAACCGGTAACAAAAAGCCCCGACTGGTTTGACTGGTTCGGGGCTTTTTGCTGTCTGGGATATGAGAGGTGCATTGTTTTTGGCGCCGCCTCAGGTTTGTAGTCTTGTGGTGTAAGTCTTTGCTTACTCTTTCGTAAGTGTTCACTATTTTTACACCCTGGCAGTTGTCTATTCAACGTGTGCTCACGGTTTATCTAGTTGATTTATATGATTATTTTTTTAGGTTAACGACATATTACAGGTGGTTTCAGCCATAAAGGCCGATTGCGCTTGGTGGGGAACACTTTAGTATTTGAACTGTGTCGACGGATAGACACGCCCTTCAAGGAGGAGGGGAATGGATATCGCAGGATGCGATTCATCAGGACGATGAAAAGGAACACAGGGAATAGGGAAGAAATGTGGGCGGGTCAAACCGCCCCTTTTTTTTGCCTGCAGAAAAGCAAAATATCAAAAGATCGCAGCCTGCGGCAGCTCCTACACAAACCACGTACACCCGTGATTTCGCGAACATGAGCAATCTCTGTAGGAGCTGCCGCAGGCTGCGATCTTTTGATCTTTCTTTTGATCTTTGAAAAAGCAAAAAGGCCCGCAAGGGGCCTTTTCGAGAACGCGGGGGGTAATCAGCGTTCGAGGTCTTTGATCTTGCCTTTGACGCCATCCCACTCTTCGGCATCAGGCAGCGATTCTTTCTTCTCGGTGATGTTGGGCCAGATTTCCGCCAGCTCAACGTTCAGCTGAATGAATTCCTGCATATCTTCCGGAACTTCATCTTCGGAGAAGATGGCCACGGCAGGGCATTCTGGCTCGCACAGTGCGCAGTCGATGCACTCATCCGGGTGAATCACCAGGAAGTTCGGGCCTTCGTAAAAGCAGTCCACCGGACAGACTTCTACGCAGTCGGTGTACTTGCACTTGATGCAGTTGTCGGTGACGACGAAGGTCATTTCTAATTTTCTCCTCAGGCGGCGGCAGCGGAGCCCCTTCAGGACGGGGTCGCCAGGTTCGGGAGCGATAGTCTGCAGGCCAGGCTGTTAGCCTGCAGCATCCCAAACCGCGCGAGATTCTAACAGCTTGCAGGCAAGTGCGTTAGATCCGTGTCTTTAATGTATAGAGCATTTCCAAAGCCCTGCGCGGTGTCAGGTCATCCAGGTCGAGCTTGGCCAGTTCATCCAGCACCGGGTGCGGCAGGCTGGCGAACATGTCGCTCTGCTGTGGCGCCACGGTTTTGCCTTTGGCCGGCGCTGGCATTTCATGAGGCAACGCTGTGGATTCAAGCCGGCTCAGGTGTTCACGAGCACGCACGATCACTTCGCTCGGCACACCGGCCAACTGCGCAACCGCCAGGCCATAGCTCTGGCTGGCAGGGCCAGGCAGCACGTGGTGCAGGAACACGATGCGTTCGTTGTGCTCGGTGGCATTGAGGTGCACGTTGGCCACCAGCGGTTGGGCTTCCGGCAGCACCGTCAGCTCGAAATAGTGGGTGGCAAACAGTGTGTAGGCCCGCAGGTGCGCCAGGCGCTCGGCGGCGGCCCAGGCCAGGGACAGGCCGTCGAAGGTGCTGGTACCGCGTCCGACTTCGTCCATCAGCACCAGGCTGCGCTCGGTGGCGTTGTGCAGGATGTTCGCGGTTTCGCTCATTTCGACCATGAAGGTCGAACGCCCGCCGGCCAGGTCATCGCTGGAACCGATTCGGGTGAAGATCCGGTCGACCAAGGACAATTCGCAACTGGCCGCCGGCACGAAGCTGCCGATGTGTGCCAGCAACACGATCAACGCGGTCTGACGCATGTAGGTGGATTTACCGCCCATGTTCGGGCCGGTGATCACCAGCATGCGGGTGTTGTCGTCGAGGCTCAGGTCGTTGGCCACGAACGGCGTGGTGAGTACTTGCTCGACCACCGGGTGACGACCCTGGCTGATGCGCATGCACGGTTCGCTGACGAAGCGCGGGCAGTTCAGGTCCAGGTTCAGTGCGCGCTCGGCGAGGTTGCTCAGCACGTCCAGTTCGGCCAGTGCGGCGGCGGTGTCTTGCAAGGGCGGCAACTGGGCGATCAGGTCTTCGAGCAGCGCTTCGTAGAGCATCTTCTCGCGAGCCAGGGCGCGGCTCTTGGCCGACAGCGCCTTGTCTTCGAACGCTTTCAGTTCCGGGGTGATGAAGCGCTCGGCGCCCTTGAGCGTCTGGCGACGGATATAGTCGGCCGGCGCCGATTCGGCCTGCTTGCTCGGCAGTTCGATGAAGTAGCCGTGAATGCGGTTGTAGCCGACCTTGAGGTTGGCCAGGCCAGTGCGGGCCTTCTCCCGGGCTTCGAGATCGATCAGGAACTGACCGGCGTTCTCGCTCAGCGATTGCAGTTCGTCGAGTTCGCTGTCGTAACCGGTTTTCAACACGCCGCCGTCACGGATGACAGCGGGCGGGTTGTCGATAATGGCCTTTTCCAGCAGCGCCGCCAGTTCCGGGTAGGTGCTGGTGGTCGTCGCCAGTTGCATGATGTGCGGGGCTTCAAGCTCGGCCATCGCCACCTGCAACGCTGGCAGTGCACCGAGAGCATCGCGCAGACGCGCCAGGTCACGAGGACGGGCATTACGCAGGCCGATCCGCGCCAGAATCCGCTCGATGTCACCGATTTCCTTGAGCTGCGGTTGCAGCTTTTCGAAGCGGTAGCCGTCGAGCAGGCAGGCGATCGAGGTCTGGCGTGCCAGCAATACGGTCAAATCCCGCAGCGGACGGTTCAACCAGCGGGTCAGCAGACGGCTGCCCATGGCGGTCTGGCAGCGGTCGACCACCGATTGCAAGGTGTTGTCGCGACCGCCGGCCAGGTTGGTGTCCAGTTCCAGGTTGCGACGGCTCGCGCCGTCCAGCACCACGGTGTCGTCCAGGCGTTCATGACGCAGGCTGCGCAAGTGCGGCAGGGCGGTGCGCTGGGTTTCCTTGGCGTAGCTGAGCAGGCAACCGGCGGCGCCAATCGCCAGGGTCAGGTTCTCGCAGCCGAAACCTTTCAGGTCCTGGGTGGAAAACTGCTGGCAAAGACTTTTCAGCGCCGAGTCGCGCTCGAAATCCCACGGCGCACGGCGACGAACCCCACGACGTTTCTCCGCCGGCAGGTCCTTCGGCCAGTCGTCCGGGATCATCAGCTCTACCGGATTGACCCGCTCCAGCTCCGCCAGCAGGTTTTCCCAGCCTTTGATCTCCAGCACGGTGAAGTTGCCGCTGGTGATGTCCAGCACCGCCAGGCCGAACAGACGCTCGTCACCCAGTACCGCCGCGATCAGGTTGTCCCGGCGTTCATCCAGCAGCGCTTCATCGCTGACCGTGCCGGGCGTGATGATCCGCACCACCTGACGATCCACCGGGCCTTTGCTGGTGGCCGGGTCGCCGACCTGCTCACAAATCACCACCGACTCGCCGAGCTTCACCAGTTTCGCCAGGTAACCTTCCGCGGCATGGTAAGGAATCCCGCACATCGGAATCGCCTGGCCCGCCGATTGCCCACGGGCAGTCAGGGTGATGTCCAGCAACTTGGCGGCCTTCTTCGCGTCTTCATAGAAGATTTCGTAGAAGTCGCCCATGCGATAGAACATCAGCTGGTCAGGGTGCTGGTTCTTCAGGCGCCAGTACTGCTGCATCATCGGCGTGTGGGAGGACAGATCGGAGAGCGCTTTATTCATCGGATATAGGCAAATTCGTTGAAAGGTGTGGGGCAAAGGAGGGGCATTGGCCCGGCTTTTCCGCGATGGGCGCAAGGTTACCATGGGCGGTCCGCCCGACGCAGGCATGAAAGCCTCAAGGCAATTTTTCGTGGGTCTATGCACAATTTATGCAATTTGGCATTTGTCTTCCGAAAAAAGATCAAGCACTATGCGCGTTATGCAAAAACGCAATGTTTCTACCGTCTTAAGAGCGCTGCTCGACCAACACGGGATCTCCCCCACGGAGCTTCACCGTCGCACCGGCGTGCCTCAATCCACTCTCTCGCGGATCCTCAGCGGGAAGATCGTCGATCCTTCGGATAAACATATTTCGAAGATTGCCGAATACTTCTCCGTGAGTACCGATCAGTTGCGGGGCCGCGCGGATGTCGCGCCGGCTGCCAGCGCCGGGCGCGATGAATTGCATTCGGAACTCAAGGACATAAGCCTGTGGGACGACGATACACCCGTCGATGACGACGAGGTGTCGGTCCCCTTTCTTCGCGAGGTTGAATTGGCTGCTGGATCAGGAAGATTCGTCATCGAAGAGAGCGAGCGCTCTAGCCTGCGCTTCGGCAAGCGCAGTTTGCGCCACAACGGTGTGCAGTTCGACCAGGCCAAATGCGTGACCGTGCGTGGCAACAGCATGTTGCCGGTGCTGCGCGATGGCGCCACCGTTGGTGTGAATGCTGGCAAATGCGGGATTGGCGACATCGTCGACGGCGACCTGTACGCCATCAACCACAACGGCCAATTGCGGGTGAAACAGCTTTATCGCCTGCCGACCGGGATTCGCCTGCGCAGCTTCAACCGCGATGAGCATCCGGACGAGGACTACAGCTTCCAGGAAATCCAGGAAGAGCAAATTGTCATCCTCGGTCACGTCTTCTGGTGGGGCATGTACGCCCGCTAACCTCACCGCTGTCAGATAAAACCCGCCCCCCGGCGGGTTTTTTTTCGCCTGCCGTAAACCGCCAACGCCTTTGTCTGCGGGGCTTTCATGCGTTCGTGCATTTTCAATGCATAAATAAATGCATTTATGCATTGACTGTATATGCATACATGCATATTCTTTGTCTCAAGCCGCTCAACAAAGCGGCTCGAAACGAAGCTCTTTAGTTCCACAACAAAGGCAGCGATGAACCGGCCTCAACGGTTCAGAGGGTTGGCAACTGACCCGGGTGTGCAGCGTAAAGCACCAGAAGCAGTTATCCGGCGGGCAGGGACCGCGGTCGGAAAAACAATTTGAATCGATCCGTACCGCGCCAGTAGCGCCGAAAGATCACACAAGTGCATTACTGAAAAGCCTGGGCGACCGGGCTTTTTGGAATGCCTGCTTACCGTCAGGCACATCAAGCCTCGTCTCGGCATCGCCAGAGCAACAGGAAGGATCCGGCAGAAAACAAAAGGCATTGCAGATGTTGAAAGATTGCAGATGTGGATATTGCAAAAGACTGCTTGCCCGAATGGGTGAGTACACCGAGCTCCAGATCAAATGTTCCCGATGCGGGACGCTGAATCATGTGAAGGCCGCGAGCCTCGAGCGATCGCCTATGAGCGACATGAGCGCTGCATCAGCAGTGCAAATAACTCAATTAACTCAATAGGTGAACCATGAACGTTTTCAAGAAGTATGTTGCCCCGCTGTTGCTGTCCGCTGCTCTGCTCGGCGCTGGGGGCAACGCTGTTGCCGCCAATCTTTTGGTCAACGGCAGCTTTGAACAGCCAGGTTGCGGTGGTAGTTGCACACTGGATACCACGGAGCAAGCCAACTTCATCACGGGTTGGACGACGTTTCTGTCCGGTGTCGAGTACTTCAGTACGACCGCCGCGGATGGCGTTGCGATTGTCGACCTGGCCAACTACGTTTATGAAAACGGCGGCGGCATTCAACAGAACTTTGCCACCACGGTCGGCGCCCAGTACCGATTGACCTTCAGCGCGGGTAATTCGCGCTACGCCGGTCGCTCCGGCGACGGTGTCATCCAGGTGAAAGTGGCTGGGCAAACCGTCACCTTCAACACCCCGTCCGCTAACGGTGTAACAGTCGAGTGGAGCACCATCACTTACGACTTCACTGCTACCACGGCTCAAACGACCCTGGCCTTCTCCAACGAACAGAACCCGTACGCCAACTTTGCCTTTATCGACAACGTAATCGTTGAGCCTCTTTAAAACTCCTGCCATCAACAGAACTGGCAGTCGTTTCTCTGCGCTTGAGAGACGGCTGTCGATCACCAAGGCTGCATCCGAAACACACCACCCCATCACTCATCAATCACCCCCAGGAGGCGTGACATGACAAACGAGCAACAAGCGTTGCTGGACATGCCGATCTGGCTGGTCATCGTCCTCGCCCTGGTGGGCGGGGTGTCCGGCGAAATGTGGCGCGCCGACAAGGAAGGCGCCCGTGGCTGGTCGCTGTTGCGGCGTCTGGCGTTGCGGTCCGGGGCCTGCATGATCTGCGGCGTCTCGGCAATCATGCTGCTGTACGCCGCCGGCGTGTCGATCTGGGCCGCCGGTGCCTTTGGTTGCCTCACGGCGATGGCCGGGGCGGACGTGGCCATCGGGCTTTACGAACGCTGGGCCGCCAAGCGGATTGGCGTTTGCGAAGTGCCACCGCGGGATTCTCGTCCCGACCAACAGTAAACCGGCGTCGCTGATCTTCGCGTTGCTACAGGAACAGGAGGCCATGAATGCCCGCCGTCATCGAAAAACCGTCGCAGCTGTTTTCCGCCATTGCCGAGACATTGCGCAGCACCGTTCCCGGCTTGAAGGTCGGGAGTCATCAAGACTTCGACGGCACCGGCGATCAGCCCTGGGTGCTTATCGCCATCGAACGTGATGCGCCAGGCAGCCGTGCCAACGACGGGCGCATTGCTCACGTCTTGACCGTTTCCTTGCAAGCCGTGGTGCCCGGTACAGGGTTGGCGGCTTGCGATCTGGCCAGTGAGTTGAAGAACCTGGTTGTCGATAATCGCTGGGCACTGCCGGGCGAGCAATGCGATCCGCCCATGAACATTGAGGGTGTCCCGTCCACGTTCATCAGCGAAACACGGGAGCACACCGCCTGGACCGTTTCATTTACCCAAACCCTGTACCTCGGCCCGACGCTGCTCGAAGACCCGCTGGGCATCCCGAAATTCGCTCGCACCTGGGAGGTGTCGAACATCGACGACCCGGATCAATACACCGCACTCGAGGGCTGACCCATGTTTGATGCGCTTTTACGTCTGCAGCTGGGCCCGATCATCGAGCGTCTGGCCGAAATGGAAACCGAGATGGAAGACCTGCACCGGCGTGCCGACAGTTTCTGTCGCATCGGTGTGTGCCAGGAGGTCGATGCGGCCAGCAACACCTGCAAGGTCAGCCATGGGGAGCTGCTCACCCCGGCGATCCGGTTTTTCAACCCGAGTGCCGGCGCACAGAGCGAGTCGCGGATCCCCTCCGTGGGCGAGCAGTGTTTGCTGCTGAACCATGGCGGCGGAGAGGGCGGCGGGCAGTCGGTGGCGTTGTTCGGTCTCAATGGCGGTCAGTTCCCGCCCGTCTCGACACAGGCATCGCTGACGCGTCGCCTCTATCAGGACGGCACGGAAAACGGTTACGACGACGCCAGTCATGTTTTGCACTGGAACAACGGCCCGGCGGCGTTCACCGGCTCCCGTGAATCTCTCGAATTGAGCATCGGCCCGGCAAGGTTGGCGATGAGGCCTGAGGCCATCGAATTGCAACTGGGCGCCGTCGGCCTGCGGCTCGATGCTTCCGGTGTGCATCTGAGCGGCCCGTTGGTGGATCACCAGGGTCGCGTCATCAGTACCGCATAAAGAGCTTCCCATGATCGGAATCGATAGAAACACCGGCGCAACGGTCGATGACTGGCTGCAATTTGTGCAGCGTGCCACCCGGGCGTTGACCACGCCTTTGGGCACGCGTCAGAAGCGCCCTTTGTATGGCTGCGCACTCACTGAGTTGCTGGGGAGGAACCTCGGCGATGACCTGCTGATTCTGGCCCAGAGCCATGCGGCCCAAGCGTTCTACAACAAGCACAACGGCATCGACGATTTCGAGCCGCAGGTCATTGTGGCCAGCCGCTACGGTGCCGGGTTGTTGCTGCGCTTCGCCGGCACCTGGAAAAACCGCAATCAGACCTTCGAGGTGGTGGCATGAGCATGTTGATACCTGGCCAGAACCAGTTGGCCGAACCGGCCATCGTCACGGTCGAAGCGTTCGAGGATCTGCTCGCAGAGTTCAAGACCTTCGTCGTCGAGTACGTCGGAGCCCGTGCTCCCGAGAGCGCGGCCAAGCTTGCAGCTAGCCTTGAAAACGAAAGCGAGTTGCTGACCCTGGCCCTTGAGGCGTTTTGTGTGCGGCTGCAAACCCACGAGCGTAAATACAACGCCCGCATCAAACAGATGCTGGCGTGGTGGGCCACCGGGACCAACCTCGATGCGCGCCTTGCGGACATGGGACTTGAACGTCAGCTGCTTGATCCGGGCGACCCGGCGGCATTCCCGCCGATCGATCCGGTTTTTGAGAGCGACGACGACGCCCGGTTGCGTTATTACCTGGCGCCCCATGCCCCGGCTGCCGGCTCACGCATGCAGTATCGGCGCGAGATTTTCACCCTTGGCGAACGGCCTGTCGTGAAGGTGGAAACCACCGCGGCGGGTGTGGTGACGGTCACTTACACCTTCGACCCGGACGGCTATGTCGCGCAGATCAAGGACGGTAATGGACGCCGGACCGCGCCAGGCGAAGTCACGGTCACGGTGCTTTCCCGGGAGGGTGATGGCACGCCATCCCAAGCGCTGCTCGACGGTGTTCGCCAGCATTTCGCCCGGCCTGATGTCCGGCCCGAAACGGATCTGGTCACCGTGCAGGCCGCGCAAATCAAGAACTACAAAATCCGGGTGATTGCGAAGATCAACCCGGGGCCCGATTCAGGGCTCACCAAAGTCGCCGCGCAACAGCAGTTGCAGGCGTATGCCGATGCCTGCCATCGCCTGGAAGGGCGGGTGGATCCGAGCTGGATCGACTACACGCTGCACAGCGCCGGCGCGGTTCAGCTGCAAATCCTTGAGCCGGTAACGCCGATTGTGACGAGCGCTTTTCATGCGCCGTATTGCACGGGCGTCGAGGTCGAGGTGGATACGTTATGAGTGACGATACACCTCGCCCGAGCCTGTTGCCGGCCAACAGCTCACCGCTGGAAAAGGCACTTGATCTCGGTTTCGGCACATTGCTCGATCGCATCGCGCCGCCGTTCCCCGAGCTGATGAATCCGGTTGCAACACCCTTGGCATTTCTGCCGTATCTCGCGGCGGACCGCGGCGTCAGTGAGTGGAGCTCCGAGGCGGCCGAGGCGGAAAAACGCCTGACAGTAGAACTCGCCTGGCCCACCGCACGGCAAGCCGGAACACGAAAGGCGCTGGAAAACGCAGCCAAGGGTTTGCGGCTGACACCGGAGATTCGTGCCTGGTACGAGCAAACGCCGCCCGGGCCGGCTTACAGCTTTTCCGTCAGGGCCTTCACCGAACAGCCCTACAGCGAAGAAATCGACGCCCGTCTCGACCGACGCCTGGCGGATGCCAAAAGCGAACGCGACACCTTGAAGGTTTCCGTCGGCTTGAGCGCATTCGGCACTCACGTCATCGGTGCCGCGACGGTGTGCGGCGAGCTGACCACGGTTTATCCGCTTGTCATCGAAGGGCTTGAAGCCTCGGGCCAGGCCTTTATGGCCGCTGGGCTCTACACCGTTGAAACCTCCACTATTTATCCACAGGGGTCCTAAATGGCCGACTATTACACCCTGCTCACCAATGCGGGGATCGCCTACGAAACCGCCTGCAAGGCAGCGGGCACACCGATCAAGCTGTCGCAGATTTCCGTCGGCGACGGCGGCGGCGCGATTTATAACCCGGCCGCAACCGCCACCGCACTGAAACGCGAAGTGTGGCGCGGGCCGCTAAACGCACTGTTCCAGGATGAGAAAAATCCGAGTTGGTTGCTGGCCGAAGTGACTATCCCGCCTGAAGTAGGCGGCTGGTATGTGCGTGAGGCTGGGCTGTGGACTGATACCGGCATTCTGTATGCCATCGTCAAGTATCCGGAGTCGTTCAAGCCGGTGTTGGCGACTTCGGGGTCGGGGAAAGAGTTCTACATTCGCTCGATTTTCGAGACCAGTAATGCGGCGTTGGTGACGTTGTTGATTGACGACACGGTTGTTAAAGCGACTCGTGCATGGGTGATGAGTTATCTCGCTGAAGAGCTGGGTAAGCTCGATGGTAAACAGTCGGTTCGTGTCGCGGCCACGGGCAATGTGGTGTTGAACGGCGCGCAGCAGATTGATGGTGTGGCGGCGGTAGCGGGTGATCGGGTGTTGCTGGCGTACCAGACGTTGGCGAAAGACAACGGCCTGTGGGTTGTGGGCAATGGTGCCTGGACCCGTGCGAACGATGCCAATACCAGTGCCAAAGTAACGCCGGGCCTGACCGTGATGGTCGAAGAGGGCACCGCCAACGGCGATTCGCTGTGGCACCTGACTACCAACGGGCCGATAACCCTGGGCACGACGGCGCTGACATTTGAGATGTTGGCCGGGCGGACGGGGATTCAGCCGGGGACTTATAAGAGTCTGACCGTGGATAAGTACGGTCGGGCTACCGCTGGTACGAATCCTGAAACGCTGGCCGGGTTTGGCATCAAGGACACGTACACCAAGCCTGAAATCGAGGCGATGATTGCCGAGGCTTCGGCGCTGCCGGTCGGCGCGATGGTGCCGTTTCCTTTGGATAAGGTCCCGCCGGGATTTCTCGAGATTGATGGCAGTGTGAAGAGCATTGCGGTCTATCCGGATCTCGCGGCGTTCCTCGGCACGATATTTAACAAGGGGGATGAGGGGGCTGGTAATTTTCGTTTGCCTGAATCGCGCGGCGAGTTCTTGCGCGGCTGGGACCATGGGCGCGGGGTTGATGCAGGCCGGGCGATTGGCAGCTGGCAGGCTGATGACAACAAGGCTCATTCCCACGCAATTACTCGATCTCCGTTGATCGGCTCCGCTCAGGGCACGGCCGGGGTTGGCATGGTTATCGACAGTACCAACGTCGTACCGACACCGAATTACTCATTCGCCGTTGTTCTCGGCAGCTCCGGTGGCGCCGAGGCTCGCCCGCGCAACTTGGCCGTTATGTGGTGCATCAAGGCTTGGAGCGCGCCGATCAATCAGGGAAATATTGATATTGCGGCGTTAGAGCAGAGAGTCCACGACAACGAGTATGGACGCCTTTTAAACGTCCAGAAGTTCACCGCGAGCGGCGTCTTTATCCCAACCCCCGGAATGAAAAAGGTTCGAGTGCGGATGGTCGGTGGCGGCAGTGGGTCAGCTGGTTCGGCTGCAACTTCGTCAACCCAAACATCGGCATCTGGAGGCGGCGCAGCAGGTAGCTACGCAGAAGCTTTGCTAACAGCTCAAGACATTGGTGCTAGTCAAGTTGTAACCATCGGTGCCGCCGGGGCAGCGGGTGGGGCAGGCACGGCGGGAGGGGCGGGTGGAACAACTTCATTAGGGGGATTGGTTTCCGCTCCAGGTGGTTTGGGAACTAATAATCCGGGCGTTGCCGTCGCAAATACTGCCTTCAACCTGATACCGGGTGGTTTTCCTGGGGCTACCTCTTCCGGCGGCAATATCATAAACAGTGCGGGCCAACCCGGCACTCCGGCAATCCTGGTTAATGCCTCGACGCTGGCTGGTCACGGGGCAAATAGTCCGCTCGGTTCAGGGGGGGCTGGCGCGGGAATAAGCGCAGCGGCTTCTCCTGGGACTGGGTATGGGGCTGGCGCTGGAGGCGTAGCATGCGGTCCTTCCACCGCGGCGAGGGTCGGCGCGACCGGAGGCCCTGGCGTAATGATTCTTGAGGAGTACGCATAATGAAAAGTTACGCGCACATCTATAACGGGCAAGTGATTGAGTTGTTTGAAACTGACGGTGATATCACCCAGATGTTTCACCCCAGCTTGGTTTGGATTGAATGTCCGTCGCAGGTGCAGCAGGGGTGGCTGTTCGATGGTGAGGCGTTCGTGGCGCCTGTCGTTTCACCCGTGTCGCATGCTGAGCTGAAAGTAATGATTGCTGAAGAGCGGTATAGGCGTGAAGGGACGGGCATCGCTGTCGATGGCCTGGCAATCGAAACAACGCGCGACAGCCAGGCACTGATTGCCGGAACCGGACTTTCCGCGATCCTTGATCCGGAGTATCGCTGCAACTTCAAAACGGCCAATGGATTTGTCGAAATTGTTGCGCCGCAGATCATCACGATTGCCATGGCAGTCCGGAAGCACGTCCAGGCTTGTTTCGACCGCGAGCTGATCTTGCTTCGTACCGTTGAATCCGGCACCTACACGAATGAAATGCTCGATGAAGGCTGGCCGGATTCTTCGCTACCCACAACGAACACAGCTGCTCAATAAACGCCCCGCACTCACGGGGCGTTTTTTTATCCGCCAAACATCAAACAACACCCGACAGCCCCTTCCTCAAAAGGGGCTTTTTCGTATCTGGAGAAACCCAAATGGCACAACGCCAAACCTACACCGTGCTCCTCCCATTCCCCACCGGGGGTGGCCACTGGTCGAGCGTCGGCCAAGAGCTCGACCTGCTCGATGTGGAGGCCAGTGCGTTGTGCAGCGCTGGTCGTCTGGAGCTGAAAAAAACCGAGGCTGCAGAGTCGGCCTCTACATCCAACCCGGCCAAAAAGGCCGCTGCCAAGAAGGCTGAATAACCATGGCTGAGGTTTTGAACTTCGAGCACAACGGCATTACCGTCAATGCCACTGAATCTCCCGAGGCCATGGGTGGCCTGGGTGACAACGTCATCGGTCTGGTCGGCACTGCGCCGAAAGCGGATCTGTTGATCCCGCGTAACGCCCCGTTCCGCATCAACAGCTTCACCACCCAGGCACTGCTGGACCCGACCGGCACCGAGTCGGGCACGCTGTTCCACGCGGTGTTCCAGATCCTGAAAGTGGTCAAGGTGCCGGTCTACGTGGTCATCGTCGAAGAGGGCGCCACCCCGGCCGACACCGTGAACAACGTGATCGGCGGTATCGAGCCGTCGACTGGTCGCAAACTGGGTCTGGCCGCACTTGGCGGTGTGCCGGAAGACTTGACCATCATCGGCGCACCGGGTTTCACCGGCACCAAAGCGGTGGCCAGTGAGTTCGCCTCGTTCGGCAAACGCATCAAGGCTCGGGTGGTACTCGACGGCAAGGACGCCTCGGTCGCCGATCAAGTGACTTACAGCCAGGAACTGGGCGGCGCGGATCTCGGTTTCGACCGTTGCCTGGTGGTGCACAACATGCCGGCGGTTTACTCCAAAGCGGCGAAGAAAAACGTGTTCCTGGCGCCATCGAGCCTGGCCATCGCTGCATTGGCCAAGGTCAAACAGTGGGAAAGCCCAGGCAACCAGGTGACCTACGCCGAAGACGTTTCGCGAGTCGTGGAATACAACATTCTCGACACCTCCACCGAGGGCGATCTGCTCAACCGCTACGGCGTCAGCTACTACGCTCGCACGATCCTCGGCGGCTTCTCGCTGCTGGGTAACCGTTCCATCACCGGCAAGTTCATCAGCTACGTCGGCCTTGAAGATGCGATCAGCCGCAAGCTGGTGAAAGCCGGCCAGAAGGCCATGGCCAAGAACCTGACCAAGTCGTTCATGGATCAGGAGGTCAAGCGCATCAACGACTGGCTGCAAACCCTGGTCGCCGACGAAACCATTCCCGGCGGCAGCGTGTACCTGCACCCGGAATTGAACAGCGTCGAGAAGTACAAAAACGGCACCTGGTACGTGGTCATCGACTACGGCCGCTACGCGCCGAACGAACACATGATTTATCAACTCAACGCCCGCGATGAAATCATCGAGCAGTTCCTGGAGGACGTTCTCTAATGTTTACCAACCGCGTAAGACAGGCCATCGCGGCCACCCTGCAAGGCCTGCCGTTGTCGGCGACCGTGGAAGAGTTCACCCCGCCGAAGATCGAATTCGACATGGAACCGATGGCCGGCGGACGCTTCATCGCCGAGGAAATGGCCAAGAGCGGCAAAGTGTTGGGCGCCACCCTCATCCTGCAAGGCGCCGGTCCGGAAATCATGCTCGCCCTGGGTGTGAAACTGGGCGACGACATTCTGCTGAACGTACGTGAAGCCGGCCAGGATCAGGACGGCAATACCTGGTTCACCTACCACACCGTCGGCGGCAAGCTGAAGTCTCTTGGGGAAGCCGCGCTGAAAATGGGCGAAAAACCCAAGACCACCCTCGAGCTGTCCTGCCGCACCTACAACCGTCTGGAAAACGGCATCCCGGTAATCGACATCGACGTGCGCACCCAGAAGTTCGTACTCAACGGCGTCGACATCCTCGGCGACGCCCGCCGCGCTGTGTTGCTGCCGTAACACCAAGGCCAGCCAAGGCGCACAACCTGTGGGAGCGAGCCTGCTCGCGATGAGGGAATCACATTCAACATCATTGTTGACTGCCCTGACGTTATCGCGAGCAGGCTCGCTCCCACAAGGATTGTGGCAGCACCCATTCTTGAATCACCAAGGAATTTCCTACATGTCCTGGATGCCACCCAAACATGAACTGTTGTCGCCGATTACCGGTGATGACGGATCCGAAATCGAGCAGATCCAACTCAAACCGTTGTACTACGCCGCGCAGAAAGAGGCCCTGGCCCGTGCCGGCGATGATGAGGACGATCAGTTTTTCGAACTGGCCAGGCTGGCCACCGGCTTGTCGGTCAAGGAGCTCGATCAGTTCAAACGCCCGGACTACGTGAGCATCGCGCAGTACGTGCATGAGATGTCGACTCGCCCAGCTTCGTACTTTCTTGAGCAGCAAGCGCAGGGCGAACAGTCGGTAGACCCAGACCAGGTGCAACTGCTGCAACCGCTCAATGCAGCGGGCCGCAGCATGACCTCGCTGACCCTGGAAATACCGGTACTGCGCGCCACCAAGGCGATGAAAAAACTCAAGACGGCCAAAGAACGCGCCGAGTTCATCACCGCCCATTGCACCGGGCTGATGCTTCCCGATCTGGACCTGCTGACCGTGCCCGACTGGACACAGCTTCAGGTGCGCATCGACGATTTTTTAAACAAACCGGCGGACTTCTTTCGGAGCGCGACATCGAAGTAATCCTCGATGTGGTGCCGCTCATTTACTCGGTAAGTGAGGCGGAAATTCTGGAGTGGGACGCCGGCAAGGCATTGCGCCGCTACGACATCGCGATCACTCGCCTTGGCGTGAAACAGGAGTAGAGCGGGATGGCGGACGATAGATATTCGCTCAAATTCGCAGCCCTCGACGACAGTGGGTTGGCGTTCGGTAATACCAGCCTGACCACGGCAGTCACCAGCGTTGTGTCAGCACAAGGTACGGGCGCGTCCGCCAGGGATCAGATGCC
This sequence comes from Pseudomonas sp. P9_31, assembly GCF_034008235.1. Taxonomy (NCBI): domain Bacteria; kingdom Pseudomonadati; phylum Pseudomonadota; class Gammaproteobacteria; order Pseudomonadales; family Pseudomonadaceae; genus Pseudomonas; species Pseudomonas sp. P9_31. The sequence goes on along the minus strand of NZ_CP125375.1, from coordinate 5,015,447 downwards.
CGGCCTCGGTCTGGCGCTGAAAGACGTCGGGCTCAAGCTCGGTCTGCTGACAACGGCTATTGAGTCGTTGACCTTGAAACTTTCGTCGCAACGTTTGTTATCCCAGGCAACGGGAGGCGGCGCCAAGAGTGAGCCGGCCAGCGAGCAAAAGAGTGCGGGCAAGTCGGGTGGCGGTATCGAGCCGCCTGACCTGCTTAAACCCGCGATAGCGATGGATTCGGCCAGGGCCGATCTGAAGCGGGACGCCCAATTTACCCCGCGCCAGAGCGAAGAGATGGCGCAGTCAACCCAGCACATCGCCATCGCTCCACTGGTGGCGGCCGGGGGGACCAGGGCGGTTGATTTGGTGAGGATTGAAAGTCTGGCTGCCAAGGCAGGAATCGCTAGCGATCTGCCCAATGCTTCGGACCGACAGTTTGAGCTGCTGCGCTTTGCCAGTGATGCTGGCGTCGCCGCGTCGGCGTTCAAAATGCCGGCCATGGATGTCGCCGAGATGATAGTCGGCTGGCGCACCTCCATGAAGCTCAACGGTGCTCAAGCCTTTGACCTGGCGGATGCAACCAACCATCTGGGCAAGATACCCGGTGGTGCAAAAGCGGCTGACATCGGTGCCGTCTTGCAGCGTGAGGGTGCTGCTGCTACGGCGGCGGGCCTGTCCCCTGCGCAAGCCGCAGCGTTGACGGCGGCACTGCTGAAAACCGGTACGCAAAAGGCTGATGCCGGCGAAGCGCTAAAAAGCATCACCACTGTGATGGGCAAGGGTGATCAGGCCTCGGCAACCGAGCAAGCGGCCTGGAAGCAGCTGGGTCTGGAGCCGAAGGCGGTGGCGAGCGGCTTGCGTGACAAGGACGCGGCGCCTGGCACGGTGATGTCGGTGCTTGCGGCCTTAAACGCGCAACCTGCCGAGAAACGCTCGACGCTTGCCTCCACGCTATTTGGCAATGGTGATGAGGCGGCGCTGCGCATGGCGCAAAACCTTGCCGATGTGAATGGCGCTTTCTGGCAGGTAAGAGACAAAGCCCAGTACGCCACATCGGAGTTGGGTGACAAAGGCTCGGTGAGGCAAGACGCACTCGCGCAGTCGAAAACCCAGCAAGGCCAGTTGAACATCTTGAGCGCGCGCAATGATCGTCTGTCGGTGGCCACGGGTAATGCTCTGGCGCCGGTGACGGAAATCTCGCTCCACTCCCTTGGTTCGCTGGTTGATGGCTTGAGTGAATTGGTTGAAACCTCACCTAAAGCCACCGCTGCAGTTGTACTGGTTGCAGCGGCGATCAAACCGCTGATGGGGACGTTGTTCAAGGCTGTAGCGGATCCTGCGAACGCTGCGAAAGCTGAGGCCGGGGCGAGTGCCAGCGGTGCCCTGACAGGCATGAGCGCTTCATTGGGCTCGGTTACCCGTTTTATACCTGGAGCATTCGCGTTAAGTGCCGCCCCCCAGGTGGTTGAAGGCGCGATGAACGGCGATGCCCGGATGGCGGGCGCTGGCCTGGGAGCCGCTGGCGGCGGTTGGGCGGGGGCTTCGGCAGGTGTTGCCATGGGCGCCACCGTGGGTAGCTTTTTCGGCCCTGTCTTAGGCACTGCCATTGGCGGGGCGGTCGGCGCGGTCATCGGCGGACTGGCGGGAAGCTGGATGGGGAGAGAATCGGGTTCCTGGCTGGGTGACAAACTCGCCGCGCCCGCCGACAAGCTCGCCGCTCCAGATCAGGTCAGCAAAGACCTGACCAACACCCAGGCAGCCAGTCAGCAAAACGCACTGACCGCGAACATTTATATCAATGGTCAGGATCAAGCCAGCGCCACTCAACTGGCAAACCTGGTGGTGCAGCACATTTCCGGGCAATTTGGACTGATGACAACGACCAACCAACTCGCCGTGCGACGTGACACGGCCCTGACTGACGGGGTGGCTTGATGAGGCAGCAAATGGCACTCGGCACGTTCATTTTCGGCTTGTCGCGCAACTTCGCCTACAGCGGTCTGGTGCGCAAATCGGACGGTGGCTGGGTGAAGGTGGATATTCTGACCAGCAAGCCCAAGTCCAGCCAGACCGGTCAAGGCCTGCAAAGCCTGACGATAACCGGCAAGGCGATGTACGCGGTGGCGATGGACCGGCTCGATGAATTGCGCGCCTTGCAAGCAATGAGAGTACCGCTGCCGTTGGTCGATGGCATTGGCCGTAACTGGGGTTTATGGCGGATCAACGATGTGACGGAAACCCAAAGCGACGTGATTGATGACGGCACGGCGATGTTGATCAGTTGGTCGATTACATTGGAGGAATTCGTAAATGCGTAAGGTACGAACGGTGGCCGGTGATTCGGTGAATCTGTTGCTCTACCGAGAGCTTGAACGTTGTGACGATTTGGCCGAAGAGGCGCTGTGGCGTCTCAACCCGACGCTGGCCGAGCAAGGTCCGGTACTGCCCGCCGGCATCTGGGTGGTGCTGCCGGAACTTGAATCCAGACCCGTAGCGACCACACCGGTAACAGCGTGGGATTGAGGAGGTTACATGGCACTGGGGTTCACGCCTGCGGTAGAAATTTACGGGGCCAACGCGGCCCTGATCAATCAGCGTCTGATCAGTTGGGAGCACATCGATGCCGCCGGTATCGAGTCCGATCAACTGACTCTGCTACTCGATCTGGAAGGCCTTGAAGGGCTGCCGAGCCTGGGCGGGAAAGTCGGCTTGCGCGTGGGTTATCTGGAGTCCGGGCTGGTGGATAAAGGCCAGTTTCTGGTGACCCGACGCACGCCGACGCTGTTCCCGTTTCGTGTGTCACTGGTGGCTACCGCCGCACCGTTCAGTGCGGCGGACGAGAGCGGATTTCAGCAGCGTCGTTCGGCCAGTCATGGCCCGACTACCCTCGGTGCTTTGTTTCGCGAGCTGACGGCCAGGCACGGCTTTTCGCCGAGAGTGGACCCGGCATTGGCGCTGAAAAAGGTCGAACACATCGACCAGTCGAATGAAACCGACATGGGCTTCATCACACGTTTGGCGGCCAAGTACGGCGCCATCGCCAAACCGGTCAATGAGCTGTATGTGCTGGCTCGGCCAGGCCAGGTCAAATCGTTGTCGGGCAAAGTTTTGCCGGACGTGAAACTGTCGGTCACCCGCAACAATCGCCCCGGCGATCATGGGTTTATCACCGCCACCCTCGATGACTCCGCCCGGGGCAAAAGCCAGGGCTGCAAGATCAGTTGGTGGGATGCCGCAGCCGGTTTGCTGCAGGTGGTTGAAACCGGGCTCGCGCCGTTCAAGACCGTGCGCCAGAGCTGCCAAAGCGCGGAAGAAGCGCAGGCGGTCGGCGAAGGTGAAGTGCGCAAAATGGGCCGTGAAAAGCTCAAGGTGAAAATCAGCTGTCCGGGCAATCCTGACTTCTCGGCTGAAGGGCTGGTAGTGCTGGACGACACGTGGCCGGACTTTATGCGTGGGCGCTGGTCGATCGACAAAGTCACCGCCAGCGGCGATCGCACCAACAGCTATCGCTGCATGATCGAGGCGACTTGCCTCGATCCAGGCGCTGACACCGTCGCCTGATCCAAACCTGTAGCCAACGCGCAGAGCCCTGTGAGAGCGAGCCTGCTCGCGAAGATGGCCGCTCATTCAACATCGATGGCGCCAGACCCGCCGCTATCGCGAGCAGGCTCGCTCCCACACGTTCCTGCGGCACCTTTCATTCGAGTCTGGAGCACCTCCATGAAGATCACCCCGATCCTCACGCAGTTGCGTGAGCAATGCCCAACCCTGGCCAATCGCGTGGCCGCTGGCATCGATCTCGCCACGCTGCAAGCCAACACCCCGCTGCAAACACCTTGCGCCTATGTGGTGCCGATTGCCGATCTGGCGAGCAAGAGCGTGGCGCAAAACCTGATGCTGCAACCGATCCGTGACCGCTTCGAAGTGACCCTGGTGCTCGACACCACGGACGCCACAAACGCGCTGGATCTACTGCATGACTTACGCGCCGAACTGTGGCGCGCGCTGGTGGGTTTCAAGCCTGGCAGCGACTACGGCGCCATCGCCTACGACGGCGGCGAACTGGTTTCCATCAACAACAGCCGCGTGCTGTATCGCCTGCGCTTTTTTGCCGAATTCCAGCTCGGCCGCAATCTGCCGGGTCAACCGGCAGAAAGCTGGCACGAGCGTGAACTGGACGGCTTGTCGTCCTTTACCGGGGTCACCGTGCGGGTCGATGCGATCGACCCGGCGGACCCCAATCTGCAACGCCCAGGCCCCGACGGGCGCCTGGAACTGACTTTCTCTGGAGACGTAACCCCATGAGCAAACGCATCACCGTGCTGCCGGCCCCGGGCCGTGCCGTGCCGGACCCGGAAGCGGGCGATCTGTTGCCCCTCGAGGGCCGTGAAGTGCCGGACAACGCCTGGTGGCGTCGACGTTTGGCCGATGGCGATATCACTACCAAAGCCGTGAAAGCGGCGAAACCACAGGGAGCCAAATAATGGCGATCGGATTCAGCAACATCCCCGCGGACATTCGTGTTCCGTTGTTCTATGCCGAAATGGACAACTCGGCTGCCAATAGCGCGTCGTCGGCCATGCGCCGCCTGATCGTCGCTCAGGTCAACGACAACATTGCGCCGGCCGACACCGGCAAACTGGTGCTGGTGTCCAGCGTGGCGCTGGCCAAAAGCATTGGCGGCCAGGGCTCGATGCTCGCCTCGATGTACGAAACCTGGCGCAAGACCGACCCGATCGGCGAGATCTGGTGCCTGCCGTTGCACAACACTGAGGGCAGCATTGCCAAAGGCGTGCTGACCCTGACCGGCGCGGCGACTCAAAGCGGCGTGCTCAACCTGTACGTCGGTGGCGTTCGTGTTCAGGCGGCCATCGTCAACGGCGCCACCGCGGCGCAAGCGGCCACGGCCCTGGCACTGAAAATCAACGCCAGCGCCGATCTGCCTGTCACTGCTGCGGCAGTCGAAGGTGTGGTCACCCTGAGCGCCAAATGGACTGGCGACAGCGGCAACGACATCAGCCTGCAATTCAATCGCCTGGGCAAGAGCAACGGCGAAGAAACCCCGGCGGGCCTGACCTCGGCCATCACCGCCATGACCGGCGGCGCCGGTGTGCCGGATCAAGTGGCCGCCGTGGCGGCGCTGGGCGATGAACCGTTCGAGTTCATCTGCATGCCGTGGTCGGATCTGTCGACCCTCAACACCTGGCAAGCCGTCATGGATGACAGCACCGGTCGGTGGTCCTGGGCCAAGCAATTGTTCGGTCACGTCTACAGCGCCAAGCGCGGCACCATCGGTACTCTGGTGGCGGCAGGGCAAGCGCGTAACGACCAGCACATGACCATCCAGGCGCTGGAACCGGGCGTCCCGCAGCCGTTCTGGGTGCAGGCCGCCGCACTGGCCGCGCGCACTTCGGTGTTTATCTCGGCCGACGCCAGCCGTCCGACCCAAAGCGGCAGCCTGCCAGGTCTTGACCCGGCACCGGCGAGTGAGCGGTTCACCCTGACCGAGCGTCAGTCGCTGCTCAACTACGGTATCGCCACCGCGTACTACGAAGGCGGCTACGTGCGCATTCAGCGTTCGATCACCACCTATCAGAAGAACGCCTACGGCCAGGCAGACAACTCCTACCTGGACAGCGAAACCATGCACCAGTCGGCGTTCATCGTGCGTCGCCTGCAAAGCGTGATCACCAGCAAATACGGTCGCCACAAACTGGCCTCCGACGGCACCCGTTTCGGTGCCGGCCAGCCCATCGTCACCCCAAGCACCCTTCGCGGTGAGCTGATCGCCCAGTACGCCAAGCTCGAACTGGAAGGCCACGTGGAAAACGCCGAGCTGTTCGCCGAGCACCTGATCGTCGAGCGCGATGTTCAGGACCCGAGCCGGGTCAACGTGATGTTCCCGCCGGATTACATCAACGGCCTGCGCGTGTTCGCGCTGCTCAACCAGTTCCGTCTGCAGTACGACGCCGCCGCCTGATCGCTGCGCTTGACTGTGTGAATTCAGCCCACCCCGCGTGGGCTTTTTATTTGAAGGGAGAAACACCATGGGTCAACTGATTGCGGGCACCTGCTACGTCAAAGTGGACGGCGCTCAACTGACCATCAACGGTGGCTGCGAAGCGCCATTGATGGCCGTTAAACGGGAAACCGTCGTGCCGGGTTTCTACAAGGAAACCGACATCGCGCCGTCGTTCAAAGTGACGGCGCTGCACACCGCGGACTTCCCGCTCAAGCAACTGATCGCAGGCTCTGACATGACCGTCACCTGCGAATTCAGCAACGGCAAAGTCTACGTGCTGGCCGGCGCCTACCTGGTGGAAGAGCCGGTATCCAAAGGCGATGACGCCACCATCGAACTGAAATTCGAAGGCATCAAGGGGACCTGGCAATGAGCAACGCCGTGAAGCTTCAAGTTGCGATCGAAGCCCACGGCGAGCCCTTGACCGAACTCAACCTGCGCCGCCCGACGGTGCAGGAAGTGCGGGCGATCAAGGCTCTGCCGTACAAGATCGACAAGAGCGAAGAGGTCAGCCTCGACATGGACGTCGCGGCCAAATACATCGCCGTGTGCGCCGGCATCCCGCCGTCGTCGGTCAACCAGCTGGACCTGGCTGACCTCAACGCGCTGAGTTGGGCCGTCGCGAGTTTTTTCATGAGTGCGGCGTCGGCGCCATCACCGACCTGATCGCAGTCGCCTATGACCTGGCCTGGTTCTGGAAGGTTGACCCCGAACAGATGATGGCCAGGCCACTGGATGTGCTCCGCGAATCGCTGGAGCACGCGCAACGGATCAATGCGATGCAGCAGGTGCAGTGATGGCAGACACACAAACGAAAGAGAAAACCTCGGTGCTGCTCACGGGCATCGACGAACTGTCACCCAAACTCGGCGCCCTGCGGGCAAAAGTCGAAAGCTTCAAGAAAAACCTGGAGCAGACCGGCCTCGGCAAACTGGACATCAGCGGTCTGTTCAAGGGCGGCAGCGTGATCACGCCGTTCGTGGACGGGATCAAGGCGTCTGCCGCGTTCCAGGGCAAATTGGCCGAGGTCAGTGAGACGGCCAAAACGGTTGACATGCCCGCTGCGCCGAAAACCGCCGCGCAGAACCTGAATGTGTTCAGCGCGTCGATGGAAAAAGTCTCCGCCGCCGTGGACGCCGCGCTGTTGCCGGCGGTCGGAGCGGTAGTGGTCGGTCTTGAGCCGTTGCTGACCGGTGTCGGCAGTCTGCTCAACGACAACCCGAAACTGGTCGAAGGCCTGGCGGCAGGGGCCATTGCGTTCTCGGCGATGCAAACCGCCGTGACCGGCGCCACTCAGGTGTTCGATCTGATGAGCATGGTGCTCAAGACCAATCCGATCATGCTGATTGCCATGGGCATTGCCCTGGCGGCCGGTTTGATCATTGCCAACTGGGAACCGATTTCGACGTTCTTCGCCGGGCTCTGGCAAAAGGTTGTCAGTTACTGGGCGCCGATCAGCGGCGTTTTCTCGGCCATTTTTGATCAAGTCAAAGCAGTCGTGAGTGCGGGATTCGATTTCCTCAAGGCGTGGTTTGCCTGGACGCCTTACGGAATGATCCTGAACAACTGGGGGGCCATTGTCGGTTTGTTTGCGGCCATCTGGGATCTGCTCATGGCACTGACCGTGCCGGTGAAGGAGAAACTGCGCAGCCTGTTCGACTGGGTCCCGCTGGACGCCATTGCCGCGGCTTGGGGTCAGGTGCCTGCCGTGTTCTCGGGGTACTGGGAGTCAATCAAGCTTGGGGCGCAGGCGTTCTTTTCCTACCTCAGCGGCCTGTTCACTTGGTCGCCCTTGGACGCACTGAGCGAAACATGGGCATCTGTGGTTCAGTTTTTCAGTGAAAAAGCGGAACAGCTCCGGGCCATTCTGGCGCCGATCCAGGAGATGCTGGGCGGCAGCGTTGGTGGTTTTATTGCCAAAATTACCGGCAAGGTCGAAGACTTCACCGAGGTGCAAAAGAAAACCAATGCCGATGGCAAGGGTGAGTTTGCGCCGGCGGCGGCGTTCATTAATGCCGCTACCGAGCAACCCTCAAACGCGTTGGCGACTCCCGGCAGTTTGCCGCTCAAGTCGTCGATGCAACCCGGTTCTCTGACCCAAAACTCCAACACCCTGATCCAGCAAAGCGCCGCCAACAACCGCACGCAACTCGAAGGCGGCCTGACCGTGCGCTTCGAAAACGCGCCAGCCGGGCTGCGCACCGATCAACCGCAAACCAATCAACCGGGGCTGGCGCTAAGTTCGCGCATCGGCTATCGCTCGTTGTCTATGGGAGGTTCCAATGAACTGGCGTGACCGTTTGTTGCCGGCGTCCTTTCGCGGTGTCGGTTTCTGGGTCGATCAGGCGAAAACCCCGGTCGGTAAAAAGGGCCAGTTGCACGAGTACCCGCAGCGGGACCTGCCGTTTTTCGAGGGCCTTGGCCAGCAGGCGAAGACCCACGATCTGACGGCGTTCATCGTCGGCTCCGATTGCCTGGAGCAGCGCGACAAGCTGCTCAAGGCGCTGGAGGCAGGCAGCGGCGAACTGGTGCACCCTTGGCTGGGGCGGCTACAAGTCAAGGTTGGCGAATGCGACATGACCCACACCCGCCAGGACGGCGGGCTGGTGACCTTTGCGCTGAAGTTTTACCCCGATGAACCGCTGCCGTTTCCGACGGCCACGGTCAGCACGCAGAAGGTGCTGCTGGCCAAGGCCGACACCTTGCTGGGCTCGGCGGTGGCGCGGTTCGAACAGGCCATGACCCTGATCAAGGCCGCGCGAATCGGCATCGCCAATCTGCGCAACAGCCTGACCGGGGTGTATGACGTCATCAAGGAACAGCTCAAACCGTTGATCGAGCAGTACCGGCAGATCACCGAGCTGGTCAAGGCAGTCAAGGAATTGCCCAAGGAAGTGGCGGCGGAATTCAAGGGATTGCTCGGCGATATCAAATCGCTCAAGGACTTCGCGAAGGAGGGCTATCGTGGCGTGATTGCCGACGTGTCCCAACAGCTCGAAGCCATCCGCAAGGCCGATGCGCCGAAGCTCACCACCGGCAAGGACACCACGGCAGCGGCTCAAGCCATGGCCGATCTGGTGCAGGACACGTTGCTGGTCAAAGTGGCGCAATGGGTCGCCTCGATGCCAGTGGCGTCGAGGCCGGTGAAACTGGTCTCGCAGCCGTCGCTGGATCATCAGACGCTGCAGCCGGTCACCCGTCAGGAAGTGCCGGTCACCGACGATTTGCAGTTGTTGCAAAAGGAGTTGAACGAAGCGCTCCAACTGGCATTGAACAAGGCCAATCCCTCGCACTACCAGGCCATCAATGATGTGAAGCAGGCGTTGAATGCGCACCTCAAGGCGGTGGCGTCATCCGGCGTGCGGCTGGTCAGTAAATCCTTTCAGGAGAGCTTGCCTGCCGTCGTCGTGGCCTATCGGCAATTTGCCGATGCCACGCGGGTCACTGAAGTGACTCAGCGCAACGGTGTTGCCCATCCGTTGTTCCTGCCGCCGAACGATGTGAAAGTCTCCGGGGAGTGAGCCATGAACGACATGGATAACCGGGTCACCCTGACCGTCGGCGGCCTGGAATACGGCGGCTGGAAAAGCGTGGAAATCACTGCGGATCTGGAGCGTCAGTTCCGCACCTTTAAACTCAATATCACCTGGCAATGGCCGGGGCAGACCGTGGACAAGCGGATCCAGCCCGGTGACGCCTGTGAAGTGCGCATCGGCCAGGATCTGGTGCTGACCGGGTATGTGTTCAAGGCCCCGATCAGTTATGACGGGCGGCAGATCAGCCTGAACATCGAAGGCAGTTCTTGTACTCAGGACCTGGTGGATTGCGCCGCGACCAACCGCCCGAACCAATGGCATGAGCAATCGCTGTTGAGCATCGTCGAAGCGCTGGCGATCACCTACAAGGTCTTTGTGGTCAGTGAAATTCCCGAGACCGCCCGGCTCAGCAGTCACACCATCGTGCCGGGGGAAACGGTGTTTCAATCCATCGACCGCTTGCTGACATTGTTCCGGGTGTTTTCTACCGATGATGCCCAGGGCCGGCTGGTGCTGGCCAAGCCTGGCAGTGGTGGCCGGGCCAGCGATGCACTGGAGTTGGGGAAAAATATTCTCTCGGCCAACGCGCCGATGGATTACAGCCAGGTGTTCTCCGAATACCGGGTCATCGGCCAGCACAAGGGCACGGACAAGAAGAGCGGGGCAGCGGTCAGCGAGGTTGAATCGGTGTCCGCCGACCTGAGCTACAAGCGTCGGCGGGTCACGGTGATCAACGAAGGCATGCAGATCAATCCCGATCTCGCCTTGCAACGGGCCAACTGGGAAAGCGCCACCCGCGTGGGCAAGGCCAAAACCACCACCTATCAGGTGCAGGGCTGGCGGCAATCCAATGGCGATCTTTGGCGTCATAACACGCAGGTCAGGGTCAAGGACCCGGTGCTGGGGTTCGATGACGACATGCTGATCTCCAAAGTGACGTATTCGCTATCGGCACAAGGCTCGGTCACCACCCTGCAAGTCGCACCGCCGCATACCTTCGACGCCAATCCAGAGCCTCCCAAAAAGGCCTGAGCCCGACACCTGAACCTGTGGGAGCGAGCCTGCTCGCGATGGCAGCTTCATATCCAACATCGAGCTGAATGACCCGCCGCCATCGCGAGCAGGCTCGCTCCCACAGTGGATCGTGTCCGGGCCAATTCTCTGAAGGAAATCCAATGAGCTTACTGACACGCCTTCTGGCGCGCGGCACTGTCGTGCTCGCCAACTCGGCCACCAAGCTTCAATCGCTGCAAATGCGCCTCACCGCCGGTGAAGTGAACGACGACATGGAGCACTTCGAACCCTACGGTTTCACCAGCAATCCGCTGGCCGGCGCCGAAGGTATCGCCACCTTCCTGGGCGGTGATCGCTCTCACGCCATCGTGCTGGTGGTCGCCGACCGTCGCTATCGCCTCCAGTCCCTGGCCGCTGGCGAAGTGGCGATCTACACCGATGAAGGCGACAAAATCCACTTCAAGCGCGGGCGGATCATCGACATCGAAACCGCCACCCTGAACATCCGCGCCAGCAGCGCCGTGAACATCGACACACCGACCCTGACCCAGACCGGCAAGATCGTCTCCCAGGGCGACCAGATTGCCGGTGGCATCAGCCAGATCAAGCACGTGCATGGCGGCGTACAAGCGGGCAACGGCCAGACCGGCGTACCGGCAGGAGGGCAGTGATGTTGATCAGCCAAAACCTCCACGCCGCCCTGACCCGTTCAGTGCTGATCAGCCTGTTCACCTGGCGCCGTGCCGCCGATGACGATGCCCTCGACGACGAAGAACGTTTCGGCTGGTGGGGCGACACCTTTCCGACGGTGGCCGACGACCGCATCGGTTCGCGGCTGTGGCTGCTGCGCCGGGTCAAGCTGACCCGACAAACCCAGATGGACGCCGAGTTCTATGCCCGCGAAGCCCTGCAATGGCTGATCGACGACGGCCATTGCAGCGCCATCGACATCATCAGCGAACGCCTCGACGCCCAGCGCCTGAACCTGCGCACGGTCCTGACCCTGGCCGACGGCGAGCGCCTGGACATCAACCCTGATAACAGTTGGCAGGTGATCTATGCCGTTTGAAACCCCTTCGCTGCCGGTGCTGATCAAACGCACCCAAAGCGACCTGGCCAGCGATTCGCTGCGCCAGTCCGATGCGCAAGTGCTGGCCCGCACCCTCGGTGGCGCCGCCTATGGGCTGTATGGCTATCTGGACTGGATCGCCGAGCAGATCCTCCCGGACAAGGCCGATGAATCGACCCTGGAACGGATCGCCGCACTGCGCCTGAACCAGCCTCGCAAAGCCGCACAAGCGGCCAGCGGCAGCGTCAGCTTCACCGCCAGCGCCGGTGCCGTGCTGGACGTCGACACCCTGCTGCAATCGAGCGACGGTCGCACCTACAAAGTGACCGCCGCGCGCACCACCAGCAACGGTCTCAACACCACCACCATCGCCGCGCTCGAGGCTGGCAGCCTGGGCAATGCCGAGGCCGGTCTGGCGCTGATTCCGGTGCAGCCGATTGCGGGTATCGTCGGCAATAGCTTCACCGTGCTGGCGTCGGGCCTCAGCGGCGGTGTGGCGAGGGAAAGCCTGGAATCGCTGCGTGCGCGGGTGATCCGCTCCTACCGCGTCATCCCTCACGGCGGTTCGGCCCAGGACTATGAAACCTGGGCTCTGGAGTGCCCCGGCGTGACCCGCGTCTGGTGCCGTGGCGGTTTGTTGGGGCCGGGTACAGTCAGCCTTTTCATCATGCGTGATGACGATCTGCAACCGGTGCCGAACGACGAACAACTGGCTGAAGTCCAGGCCTACATCGAGCCTCTGCGCCCGGTCACCGCCGAGGTGCATGTGCAGCGGCCGGTTCAGGTCCCCGTCGTCTATCGCCTAACCGTGAATCCCGACACCACGGCGGTGCGTGCTGCGGTCGAAGCGCAATTGCGTGACCTGCATAACCGTGAAGCCGACCTCGGCCAGAAGTTGTTGATCAGTCACATCCGTGAAGCGATCAGCAGCGCCAGTGGTGAATACGACCACACACTCACATCGCCCGTCGCCGATGTCCCCGCCAACAAAAGCGAACTGCTGACCTTCGGAGGTTGCGTATGGGGGGCATAAGAACCGCCGCGCAATACCACGCCCAACTGCGCAGCCTGCTGCCCAGCGGGCCGGCCTGGGACCCTGAACAAGTTCCTGAGCTTGAAGAAGTGCTCGAAGGCGTCGCCCAGGAACTGGCGCGCCTCGATGCCCGTGCCGCCGACCTGCTCAATGAAATGGACCCGGCCGGTGTCAGCGAACTGGTGCCGGACTGGGAGCGGGTAATGAACCTGCCCGACCCGTGCCTGGGCGCCACGCCACTGTTCGACGACCGCCGCCTTGCTGTACGTCGTCGCCTGCTCGCGGTCGGCAGCCAGGCCGTCGGCTACTACCTCGATATCGCCAAAAGCCAGGGTTACCCGAATGCCACCATCACCGAACTGGAAGCCCCGCGCATGGGGCGCTCGCGTTTCGGTGCGGCGCACTGGGGCACCTGGGAAGCACAGTTCATGTGGACGCTCAATACCGGTGGGCGGTTGCTGCTAGGGCGGCGTTTTGGCGCCAGTTACTGGGGCGAGCGCTTCGGCGTGAATCCGGGCTCGGCACTGGAGTGCCTGATCCACCGCAGCGCACCGGCGCATACCAAGGTGCACATCAATTATGACTAGGGAGTAGAGGGATGGATTATCCGAAGAGTGTGCCCAGCGCCGGGTTGGTGAATGGGAAGTTTGTGGATGAAAACCCGTTGACCGGGACGCCGGGGTCGTTGATTCCGGCGGACTGGGGGAATGGGGTGACGCAGGAGATTGTGAACGTCATCAAGGCCGGGGAATTGACGCCGGATGAGGCGAAAAGCGATCAGTTGCTGCAAGCGATTCAGACGGTCACCGCCAAGGGCTGGAACCAGGACCTGGCGTTGCCCCTCACGGCCTTGCCATTGCCGACGGTGGCAACAGCCGATGCCCGTCTGCCGGTAACCCCGGCCGCCGTTTCGACCAACGGTGGCAAGGTTTCGATTCCGGCAGGCGTGTACATCAGTATCGGTCAGGAAGTCGTGGCCGGGCAGTTGGGGCGCTCCCGTACATTTATGACCACGGCCTGGAGCAGCGTGGATCTGTTGCCCAGCTCGGGCTACTTCCTGAGGGCGCAAGTGATCGGTGGTGTGCTGACGTTCTACATGCAGCGAGGAACGATCTATGACGCGGCGCCCGAAGGTTTTAAGGGCACTGTCAATGGCGGGGCGGGGGGCGGTTTTCAGTCCACGCCGCTGGACATCTGCATTGCCTGGGTAATGACGGGAGCACCGGGTTCCGTCCCGGTCATCAGGCCGATCTACAACCGCAACCGGTTGGCGTGGACGCAAACCGTCAATGGCAACGGCGTGGTTTACCTGCCTCTGGATCCCCATGCCCGTGCGGCACGTCTGGTGGTGGGGAACCCGACACCTTCGGCGACGGAAATTTCCTCGGTGGCGTTTGCGCCAACAGGTTGGGTTGGTGGCAACTATTGCTATCTATCACCGGCGGTGACCACCAGCTCCAATCACGATACGGGTTGGACGACTCCGCTGCCGTGCGTGATCTTCACCAACAACTTTGTCAACGACGTCACGGTCACGACGCTGACCGCCAGTTTTGACCATAACCAAGTACGTTCGCTGTGGCAGTCCTACCAGGCCGAGCACCTGCTCGGTTCTACCAGCGCCGCCAGCGATGAATTGCTGTTCAGTATGGGGATCAAGAACCACCCCGTGTCTGATTACGTCACTGGAATCGCGGTCAACTTCGTGGCGGCAGTCAATGTCAGTTTTTCCTGGGAGTTGATTCGATGAACGTTATTCAAGAGCTTCATCAGTTCGAGGACGGTCTGCGTCCCGCACAACCTTCCGCCATCCATGACTGGGACGGTGAACAATGGGTACTGGACGCCACGAAAGTCGCCCTGCTGGAGCAACAGGAAACCGAACGCCTGTGCGCCAAAGTTGATGCCGCGGCAGACAGCGCACGCGCTGCTCTGGCCGGTGATCCACTCAAAGCCATGGAATATGCCCAAGCCGCCGTTGACGCCCAAGCCTTTCAGGACGCGGGCTACCCGAAAAAGGACGTGCCGCTGGCTGTGTCCGCATGGGTCGTTAAAGGCCGGACGGCCAAGCAGGCCGCCGAGCAGATCCTGAGCAATGCCGCACAGCTGAGTGACAACCTGCTGACCCTGCGCACATTGCGCCTCAAGGCTAAAACGCAAATCCGCGTGCACGCGGCCAAGGGCAAGATCGATCTGGCCCGTAGCGTCGGCGATGAGGCCTTGATGGCCATTCGAGACCTCGCCAGCGGTCAGGCCGGCTAGCCGCTAGCCCTTCGTTCTGCTTGACCCAAGCCCGCTTAAATGTGGGCTTTTTATTTCCAGAAAAAAACGTGGATGAGGTTGCACCGACAACCGCATCGACACGGTTCATTTGTTATTTCAGAGGAGTGATAGACGTATGGATTATCCAAAAAGCGTCCCCAGCGTCGGATTGGTGAATGGCCAGTTTGTCGATGAAAACCCCGTCGCCGGTTCGCCTGGGTCGTTGATTCCGGCGGTGTGGGGCAATGCCGTTACGCAGGAGATCTTGAGTGTGGTGGCTGGCGCCGGGATGGCGCCGTTGGAGGCGGACACGGGGCAGTTGTTGAAGGCGATTCAGGCGATTATCGGTGTGAGCAGTCCGACGCGTTCGGTGGTGACCCGGCTAGCGGCATCGAAGCTGCTGGCGCCGGAAGAGCTCGGTCTGGTGCTGATTGATGCAAACCCTGGGGCCACCACCGTTACCCTGCCAGTGGCCAACACCGGTTTGGGGATTCGTGATGTGATCGTGCGACGGGTGGATAACACTGGTAATCGGTTGGTCGTTCGCTGTTCGGAAACAGATTCCATCAAGTTTCACACCCATCTGAGAGCGGGTGGCTATCCGTTTTTGGTGTTGATGGGGGCGGGCGATTGGTGGCATCTGCGCAGTGATGCCTCGGGTAACTGGTGGCCTGTTGGGCGGTATGACGGTACGACGCTGGGACGGGCAGTTTTTGAGACCTCTACGACGGTGATGCCGGGTGGATATGGTGCGCTCAATGGATCTCTGCTCAATCGTACCGAGTGGCCGTGGGTTTGGGATCACGCGCAGGCGTCGGGGATGCTCACCACCGAAGCGTTGCGCGCGGGTAAGGAGGGTATGTGGACCTCGGGCGACGGCGCCACGACCTTCCGTAGCCCAGAGGCCCGTGGTGAGTTTGTGCGAGTTCTTGATGAGTCGCGTGGGGTGGATGCAAGCCGTGCGGCGGGTAGCTGGCAGGCCGGCCAAATCGAGTCTCACAACCACTCAACGCCGGGTGCCGGTTCCTACGGTACACAGATGATGGGCGGCGGCTCCAACAACTACTCACTTTGGCAAGCCGGTGCTACCGGATTTTCCGGCGGATCAGAGACTCGCGGACGCAACATTGCCTATCCCGGCCGTATCAAACTTATCTGAGGTGTCCATGTTTAATTATCTGATTGATAACTCGGGCGCCTTGTCGGGGCCGGTGGAGTTCTTCGTGACGCCGGGAATCGGTATTCAACTGCCCAGTAATGCCGTTGAACTTTCATTTGAATTGCCGCCTCCGGAACAGGGCCGTACTTGGGTACTGGTCAACAATGTCCCGCGCGAAGTCATCGACCGGCGCGGTCTGGTGTATCGCAAAGAGGGCGGGGCTCAGCAGATCTGGAGTGAACTTGGGGAATTGCCTGACGCCTTTACCACGGTTCCATGGCCGGGTGAGTATTATGTCTGGCGTGATAACACTTGGGAGTTGGACGGCCAGGCGCGGTTGGCGGATGTCAGGAATCAGGTGTTCACCAAACGAGACGCGCTACTTCGTGACGCAGTCCTGCGTATAGCCCCGCTTCAATACGCCGAAGATATCGGCGGCGCCACTCACGATGAGCAACTGGCATTGATGGAATGGAAACTCTACAGCGTTGAGTTAAATCGCCTTGAACGGCAAGCAACCTTTCCTGCAGAGATCGACTGGCCTCAGGTTCCAGGCTCGACCGAGTAACTACATTGCCTGTGTTGATGCCCTTCAACTTGAGTAGATCAAATGGACTATCCAAAAAGCGTCCCCAGTGCAGGACTGGTCAACGGTAGATTTGCCGATGAAAACCCGGTAGCAGGAACTCCTGGCTCCCTGATTCCAGCCAGCTGGGGTAATAGCGTCACCCAGGAAATTCTCAACGCCATCACCGCCGCGGGATTGATGCCTTCCGAGAATCAAACTGATCAACTGAGCCTGGCCATTAAAGAGTTGGCCAAACTCGACCCGCAACAGAGTTTTCCGGTGCAGGTTTATCGCAAGAACCTGATGATTAACGGCAACTTCGATATCTGGCAGCGCGGTACGGTCAACTTGGGGCCTTACACCGGTGCCTATATCGCTGACCGTTTTCGTTGCGACTGGAATGGGAACGCCGGGGTGAATATTTCCCGGCAGAACTTCGCATTAGGTCAGGTCGACGTACCCAATGAGCCCCGTTACTTTTTGCGTTGGCAACAAATCACCGCGGGCGTTGGCGCCAGCGTGCATAAAATTTCCCAGGCTATCGAGTCGGTCAGGACCTTGGCGGGGAAAACCGCGACGCTGACGTTCTGGGCCAAGGCCGACACGGCGCGTCAGATCAATGTGACTGTCGCGCAGTATTTCGGAGCGGGCGGTAGTGTGGATACCGTGACGCCGGTTGGCAGCTTTCAACTCAAAACTTCCTGGACCCGATACAGCGCGACGATTCAAATACCGTCCCTGGCAGGCAAAACGTTGGGAAGTAGCGGCAATGACTTTCTGCGGCTCTCCTTCGACCTGCCTTTGAATGTTTTGCAGGTGATAGACCTGGCACAGATCCAGTTGGAAGAGGGGCGGGTGTCGACGCCGTTCGAACTCCGTAGCCCTGGCGATGAGTTGATGTTGTGCCAGCGTTATTACGAAAAAACCTATAGCCAGGATCTGCCGCCTGGAAGCATGACAGGTCCCTACGGTGCACTGTTATCCACAGTGAAACAGGGGCAAACGGGCTTTGCCTCACAGCCCTTGGCTCAGTGGACCTTCAAGGTTGAGAAGAGAGCTATTCCAAGTCTCAGTTTATTTACCACTACTTCGAAGGGGGTCGCGGGGCAATGGCGTTCGGGGAGCGATGAAGTTTCATCGGCTAATGCTCGACCTCTTGGGGTGTCGACTCGCGGCACCTGGGTAGATAACTCCGATATCGGGTTGGTTACTCAGACTTATTACATCCACGCTACCGCCGATGCCGAGCTTTAAGGAGGTTTTCCCTATGCACTATCAACTCACTAAAGACCCGGCCACTGTCATTCGTCTGCCTGACGGAGCAACCGTGCCTCGGCATCACCGTTTCTGGGATGAATACCAACAATGGCTGGCGAGTGGTGGTGTGCCACTGCTCGCCATGCTGGAAGACGCTCCGGAGGCAGAACCTGAACCAGCCACAGTTGCCCGAGCGTGGCGGAACCAGGAACTGGCCGCCAGCCAATGGCTGGTCGACCGTGATCGCGATGAGCAAGCTGCCGGCACTCCGTTGACTTTGAGCAGTGATCAATATCATGAACTGTTGGATTATCGGCAGGATCTGCGCGACTGGCCCTCGCTAGCCAACTTTCCAAAAGACTTCAGCAAACCCCTGGCGCCGGTCTGGTTTAAAACAACGGCAAATGGAACATGACCCATGTCTCTCACTTCAGCGCAGTTGCAACACATATTCCCTGACGCCCGCTCTCAAGCGGGCGTTTTCATTTCCGCCCTGAACACCGCCATGTCTCACCGCAACATCAACACCCCCAAACGCATCGCCGCCTTCCTCGCGCAAGTCGGTCACGAATCGGGGCAGTTGCAGTACGTACGTGAACTGGGCGGCACTCAATACCTGAGCAAATACGACACCGGCGCCCTGGCCGCCCGCTTGGGCAACACTCCGGAATCCGACGGCGACGGCCAAAAATACCGTGGTCGCGGCCTGATCCAGATCACCGGTCGCAACAATTACCGCCAATGCAGCCTCGGCCTGTTCGGCGATGAACGCCTGTTGGCCTTGCCGGAACTGCTGGAGCAACCGCAATGGGCGGCTGAGTCCGCCGCGTGGTTCTGGGAGCAGAACGGCCTGAATGAACTGGCCGACCGCGACCAGTTCAACAGCATCACTCGCCGTATCAACGGCGGGCTTAACGGGTTGCAGGATCGCCTGGAACTCTGGGCGCGGGCGAGGGCGGTGTTATGCCAGCCTTCGGCCTGATTTCCTGGCGAGTGATCGGCATGCTGGTGCTGGCCGGCTGTTCGGCGGCTCTGGCCTGGCAGTTTCAGGATTGGCGCTACGGCCGGCAACTGGCGGAGCAGGCCAGGCTGCACGCCGAGACCCTTAATCAACTGACCCTGGCCGCCGCCACCGAGCAACAGGCCGAACAGGACAAGCGTCTGGCCCTGGAGCAACGGCTTTCGGTCAGTGAACAAACCCATTATCGAGCGCTTAGCGATGCCGAACGTGATCAAGGTCGCCTGCGCGATCGTCTTGCCACTGCTGATGTGCGCCTGTCAGTCCTCCTCGATGCCCATGACGCGGCCTCAACCTGTGCAGTGCCAGCCGCCTCCGGCGCCGGCGGCATGGATCATGGCGCCCCGCGAGCCCGACTTGACCCGGCGCATGCTCAACGAATTATCGCCATCACCGACGCCGGCGACAGCGGACTGATTGCCTTGCAGGCCTGTCAGGCCTATGTCAGGGCTCTCGCTCGCTAACATTTTGATCGATCCTGAACCTTGCAAGCGCGATCCGCTCGTGTACGGTAGGCCTCATTCCGCTCGATCAGGAGAGAGTCGTGAAAGATATCACTCAGCTGGCCGCTGAACTTGGCAGGCGCTTGCAGGTTCTCAATGCCCACGTCACTGCCGCCGAGTCCTGCACCGGAGGCGGGATTTGCGAGGCGATCACCCGCATTCCGGGCAGTTCGGCGTGGTTCGAGGCCGGTTATGTCACCTACTCCAACCGCCAGAAAACTCAGCAATTGAATGTCCCGGCCGAGTTGTTTTCAACCGTCGGGGCGGTCAGTCGCGAGGTGGTCGAGGCCATGGTCCGCGGCGCGCAGGAAAAAAACCGGGCGCGTTTTGCCGTGGCGGTCAGCGGTGTGGCGGGGCCGGATGGCGGCTCGCCGGGCAAGCCGGTGGGTACGGTGTGGCTGGCCTGGGGCGTCGGTGAGCAGGTGTTCAGCGAGGTCCAGTACTTTGCCGGTAACCGTGACGAGGTCCGCCGACAAACGGTGAAGGCCGCGCTAGAGGGGCTGCTGCGGCATGCCGCTGGAGAAATCTCAAATCAGGGGTAGGCGATCCTGAAACGCTGTGGAATAATACTGGCTACTTATACAGGTGTTGGCCGTCAGGCCTTATTGATTACGTGAGGACTTTAATGGACGACAACAAGAAGAAAGCCTTGGCTGCGGCCCTGGGTCAGATCGAACGTCAATTCGGCAAGGGTGCCGTAATGCGTATGGGCGATCAGGACCGTCAGGCGATCCCGGCCATTTCCACGGGCTCTCTGGGTCTGGACATCGCGCTCGGCATTGGCGGCCTGCCAAAAGGCCGTATCGTTGAAATCTACGGTCCTGAATCCTCCGGTAAAACCACCCTGACACTGTCGGTGATCGCCCAGGCTCAAAAAGCCGGCGCGACCTGCGCCTTCGTCGACGCCGAACACGCCCTCGACCCTGAGTACGCCGGCAAACTGGGCGTCAACGTCGATGACCTGCTGGTTTCCCAGCCGGACACCGGTGAACAGGCCCTGGAAATCACCGACATGCTGGTGCGTTCCAACGCGGTTGACGTGATCATCGTCGACTCCGTGGCCGCTCTGGTGCCAAAGGCTGAAATCGAAGGCGAAATGGGCGACATGCACGTGGGCCTGCAAGCCCGTCTGATGTCCCAGGCGCTGCGTAAAATCACCGGTAACATCAAGAACGCCAACTGCCTGGTAATCTTCATCAACCAGATCCGCATGAAGATCGGCGTGATGTTCGGTAGCCCGGAAACCACCACCGGTGGTAACGCGCTGAAGTTCTACGCCTCGGTTCGTCTGGACATCCGCCGTACTGGCGCGGTGAAAGAAGGTGATGAAGTCGTCGGTAGCGAAACCCGCGTCAAGGTTGTGAAGAACAAGGTGGCTTCGCCGTTCCGTCAGGCCGAGTTCCAGATTCTTTACGGCAAGGGTATCTACCTCAACGGTGAGATGATCGACTTGGGTGTTCTGCACGGTTTCGTCGAGAAATCCGGTGCATGGTATGCCTACGAAGGCACCAAGATCGGTCAGGGCAAGGCCAACTCGGCCAAGTTCCTGGCGGACAACCCGGAGATCGCCGCGAAACTTGAGAAGCAGCTGCGCGACAAATTGCTGTCTCCAGCACCGGATGTCAAAGCATCGCCGGTCAAAGAGACTGCTGACGACCTGGCTGACGCTGATATCTGATCGATCCGATGACCGCCGTACTCGATACACTCGTCGCGGTGCGGCGAACCGCAATGGACCTGCTCGCGCGACGCGAGCACGGTCGAGTCGAGCTGACGCGTAAACTGCGTCAGCGCGGCGCCCTCCCTGAAATGATCGACACAGCACTCGACCGCTTGACGGAAGAGGGCCTGTTGTCTGAATCCCGTTACCTCGAGAGCTTCGTTTCCTACCGTGCCCGTTCCGGCTATGGCCCTTTGCGAATTCGCGAAGAGTTGAGCCAGCGCGGCCTGCAACGTACCGACATCGAACTTGCCTTGCGCGAGAGTGGTATCGACTGGCAGGAACAACTGGAAGACACCTGGCGGCGCAAATTTTCCGGGCATTTACCGATAGACGCCCGGGAGCGCGCCAAGCAGGGCAGGTTCCTGAGTTATCGGGGATATTCCATGGAAATGATCAGCCGCTTGTTCAGCGGCCGAGGGATGGACGATTGACTGAAACGGCTCGCTATTTCGATAGCGGGCCGTTTTTTTTGCCTCACGTTACCTTGGACGGTTTCCGTGTGCGTTGTTGCGCCTGGGGTTTGGACTGGGCCCAGTTTTCCGGCAGGTTGATGTAATCCACCAATTCCCGCAGACGGCCGTGATCACGGGCGTTGAAGGTGAAGGACAGTCGCGCCAGATGGCTGAACTGCGCTTCGTCGTGCTCCTCGCCGCTGTAGGTGTGTTGATGGAAATGATCGCTCAGGCACAGGTCGGCGAATGCTTGCTGCATGTGTTCGAGTGCCTGGTCGCTGAGCTTGTGGTTCATGCGAATCACGAACTGATGCTTGAGCCAGCGGCTGGAGTGGAAGTTGCTGTAAAACTGGTTGATCTGCTCCACCGCTTCTTCGGCACTGTAGACCATGCTCAACAGCTTCATGTCGCTCGGCAGGATGTAGCGATTTTCCTCCAGTTGATGGTGAATGAAATCCAGCGCGCCTTGCCAGAACGTGCCGCCCGGCGCATCCAGTAGCACCACGGGTACCAGCGGGCTTTTGCCGGTCTGGATCAGGGTCAGTACTTCCAGCGCTTCATCCAGCGTGCCAAAACCGCCTGGGCACAGGACCAGTGCGTCGGCTTCCTTGACGAAGAACAGCTTGCGGGTAAAGAAAAAGTGGAAGGGCAGCAGGTTGGCGGTGCCATTGACCGTGGGATTGGCATGTTGCTCGAAGGGCAGGGTGATATTGAATCCCAGGCTGTGTTCCAGGCCGGCACCCTCATGGGCCGCCGCCATGATGCCGCCACCGGCACCGGTGATGACCATCATGTCCGAGCGCGCCAGAGCGGCGCCCAATTCACGGGCCAGACCATACAACGGATGTTCTATGGGTGTGCGGGCCGAGCCGAAAACAGTGACTTTGCGTCGCCCCTTGAACTGCTCCATCACACGGAAGGCATGCTCGAGTTCGCGCAGGGTTTGCAGGGTGATCTTGGCATTCCAGCGGTTGTGATCTTCCTGGGCCATGCGCAGCACGGTCAGGATCATGTCGCGGTAAATCGGGATGTTGGGGCTGTTGGGTGAAACCAGGTTGAGTTGTTCTTCGACCTTGCTGGTGAGGTCGTGGCCGCTTTCTTGAAAATGACGGCTCAGGAGGTCATTCGGTTGGTAAGGCATTCAACTTCTCCTTCTGCACAGAACCCTCGGCCCGACCAAACAATCGCCGGTGCCGCGACACCCCTTGTGTCGCTGTCTGCCCAAGCCCATGCCTGGGCGCTCCATCTGACTCGGTTGCAATCGAGCTATCCATACGGGTTCTGTTTATCCCTTGAATGAAAGAAACGTTCGCACAATAAGACCCGCAATGGGCAGCCCCTTTTCTGCCCTGAAAAAAATCAACGTGAACACTTTGAATTTAGACCCTCGCAACGATTTTCGCTGGCTTGATCATTGCGCCGCAACGTCTTTCCTGGCAACCGCTTGTTGACGATTTGCAAGGCGCTTTCACCGCTCGTCTGAACGCAAGCCGTATGTCCTGCGCTCTGATTTACTAAGTGACAGGCGTGACACGACAACTTTGCGTCAATGGCAGGACGCAACGTTCTAGCAATTCAGGGATTTATCGCGTGGTCAACAGTGATCAATGCGTGCAGGGAGGCGGGAAACCATGCCCAGAGTCACTCTGGAGATCGATGCGCAACTGTATCGATTACTGAAAGCATCGGCCGAGGCCCACCATTTGAGTCTCGAAGAAGAGTGCTGCCGACGTCTGGAGGGCGGGGACCGGCGTTCGCGCTACTTGCAGGCGCTGTTGGCAGAACTGCGCGCCGAGGATGAACAGCGGCGCGCCAATTCCAGGTGATTACTTCTTCTTCGGTGGAGTCGCTTTCGGGCAGTCCGATTCCTGGAAGCTTGCGGAGCCGACCGGGCGGTTGGTCTTCACCTCGGTGAAGTCGTATCGCATGATCGCGCCCTTGGCCATCAGCTTGCGGAACCCGTCGTTTCTGCAGACGGAGGCGCCAAGCTGGAAGTACACCGCTTTCGGATCGGCGCGCATTTTTTCGGCGTGGCTGCTTTGCACGCTCAAGTGGTTGATCAGCACGTTGCCTTCGGCAGTGTAGCCCTGATCAAGAATGTCTTCGTTGATCGCCCGTGGAGTGCCAACACTGCTTTGTGCGGCGACGTTTCGCAGCTCTCTGTTCAGATTCTGCTCACTCAAGGAAGCAGCCTGAGCGCTGAAGGACGACGCCAGCAAAACGGCAGCGGTGGGAACGATAAGGCGCAGCATGAAACTCTCCTGGTTCAGTGACTGGTGGTTCGACCCGTCACGTGACTGTGCGTTCAGTGGCGGCGAATTATAGGGGAGGTGGCCCGGACGGTACAGGCTTGCGCCGAACCCTCTGGTAAACTGCCGGCACTTTTTGCCTTGCCGAGTGTTTTTTGTGTCGATTTTCCTTAGCCGTCGGCGTTGCCTGCGATGAGTCAAACCCCTGTGCACTTTGCGAAGAACGCCGTAGCCCGCTTGCGCGACGAGCGCGAAGAGGCGGGCATCAAGCCGATTCAGGCCCGTGGCTGGCGGGCGCCACGTTGCCGCGCCTGCCGCGTGATCGAGAGCCACTGCCTGTGCGCCTGGCGCCCGCAGGTCGACACCCGCAGCGGCGTGTGCCTGATCATGACCAACAAAGAAGTGTTCAAACCGAGCAACACCGGTTGGCTGATTGCCGATGTGGTGCGCGACAACCATGCGTTCATCTGGTCGCGTACCGAGGTCGATGAACAACTGCTGGCGCTGTTGGCCGACCCGCAATGGCAGCCGTATCTGGTGTTTCCGGGGGAATACGTCGAGCCCGAGCGAGTCACCCACAGCGTCGCGGTCGATAGCACCAAGCGCCCGCTGTTCATTCTGCTGGACGCCACCTGGACCGAAGCCCGGAAGATTTTCCGTAAAAGCCCCTATTTCGATGCGTTGCCGATTCTGAGCCTGCTCCCCGAGAAGCTTTCACGCTACCGATTGCGCAGGTCCACGCGCAGCGAGCACTTGTGCACGGCCGAAGTGGCAGCGCTGTGCCTGGATCTTGCCGGCGATACCGACGCTGCCTCGGCACTGGACGCCTATTTTGATGTGTTCAGCCAGCATTACCTGGACGCTAAACATCAGCTGGATATGAATGTTGAAACACCGGCCCACGCCGAGTTGATGCCCTTCGTGCAGCACACGGCGCCCGTGGTCTGCTGAACGTCGCCCATACTGCAAAGAACGAGGTTCGTTGGCAGCGCCATGCAACTTGACCACCCCGGCTTCGCTGGGCATGCTTGGCGCCGTTTTGGCGAGGCCTGAATGCATCGGGCGTCCCATGAAAAACAGGATCATTTGAAAAATGGCCACATACGAAATCCTGATTGCCGATGACCACCCTCTTTTTCGTAGTGCCTTGCATCAAGCGTTGACCCTGGGCCTGGGCCCGGATGTCCGCCTGGTGGAGGTGGCGAGCATTGCCGAACTGGAAACCCGTCTTGACGAGAAGGCCGACTGGGATCTGGTGTTGCTGGACCTGAACATGCCGGGGGCTTACGGTTTTTCCGGATTGGTGCTGTTGCGTGGGCAGTACCCGCAGATTCCGGTGGTGATGGTGTCGGCTCAGGAAGAAGCGTCGATCATGGTGAAATCCCGTGAGTTCGGCGCCAGTGGCTTCATTCCCAAGTCCAGTGACCTGAGCGTCATTCAGAAAGCGGTGCGCGCGGTGCTCGATGGCGACGTATTCTGGCCGCCCCAGGCCTTCGAAGCGGTCAGCGTTTCCGACGAAGCCAAGGCTGCCAGCGAAGGCCTTGCCAGCCTGACACCCCAGCAGTTCCGGGTGTTGACCATGGTCTGTGAAGGTTTGCTGAACAAGCAGATTGCTTACGAATTGAGCGTTTCCGAAGCGACGATCAAGGCCCACGTCACAGCGATTTTCCGTAAGTTGAATGTGCGGACCCGGACTCAGGCGGCGCTGCTCTTGCAACAACTTGAGTCAATTCCGAGTCACTAAAGCACTACGTATTCACGCTTTTTTGACTTTGCTTCATCTAGCTTTCCCACTCCTTTTTGGTCAGTTGCTTACTCTATGTCACCTTTCAAAGGCCAGACCGGCCTAAAACGCATCCTCAACGCCTCCGGTTACTCCCTGGACGGCCTGCGCGCGGCCTTCACCGGTGAAGCGGCCTTTCGCCAACTGGTGTTGCTCAATGCCATCCTGATTCCGCTGTCGTTTTTCCTGAATGTCAGTCGTGTCGAGCAGGCGCTGCTGATTGCAGTCTGCCTGTTGGCGTTGATCGTCGAATTGCTCAACTCGGCGGTGGAAGCGGCCATCGACCGTATTTCCCTCGAGTTGCACCCGCTGTCCAAGAACGCCAAGGACATGGGCAGCGCTGCTCAATTGGTGGCGTTGAGCATGATCGCCCTGGTGTGGGCGGTGATCCTGCTTTAAGCGATGGTGGGCAGGACGATCTCGTCGCTGCGCTGAACCCCGGCGGTGAACGCGCGGCACAAGTCGAGGAATTCGCGCATCGCCGATGTCTGATATTTCTGTTTGTGCCAGATGAAATAGAACTGTCGCGCCAGGTCCAGATCCGGTGTTTCCACCGGCACCAGGCTGCCGCGACGGAACGCATCGCGCAGCGCCAGGCGCGAAATGCAGCCAATCCCCAAACCTGACTCCACCGCGCGCTTGATCGCTTCGGTGTGTTCCAGCTCCAGGCGAATGTTCAGCGCGCTACGGTGGTGACGCATGGCCTGGTCGAACGTCAGCCGTGTGCCCGAGCCTTGTTCACGCAAGATCCAGGCTTCGTGGCTCAGCGCCTCCATGGTGGCTGTGCCGCGTTTGGCCAGCGGATGCTGGGGCGCGCAGAACACCACCAGCTCATCTTCGACCCAGCTCTGCACTTCGATGTCCGGATGGCTGCAGTCGCCTTCGATCAGACCCAGATCAATTTCATAGTGAGCCACCTGTTGCACGATGTTGGCGGTGTTCTGCACATGCAGCTTCACTTGGCTTTCCGGGTGACGCTGCATGAAGCTGCCGATCAGCAAGGTCGCCAGGTAATTGCCGATGGTCAGGGTCGCGCCGACCGCCAGGGAGCCGAAACCGGATTTGCCATTGAGCAGGTCTTCGATTTCCTTGGCCTGATCGAGCAGGGCCACCGCTTGTGGCAACAGCTGTTTGCCGAGGGCGTTGAGGCTCAGCCGTTTGCCGGCGCGGTCGAACAGCTGGCAGCTGCACTGGCGCTCTAGCTCGGTGATCGAGGTGCTCGCCGCCGATTGTGAGAGGTTGAGCAGACCCGCGGCACGGGATACGCTTTCCTGCTGAGCGACGGCGACGAATACTTGAAGTTGACGGAGAGTAAATCGCATATCGATATAACCGATAACCCTTATCTTAATAATCCATTTAACAGATATTGTCGCTGCCATTAGAATGCGATGCAATTGCGCACAACAGCTCATCTTTCGCAGAGCAGGCGCAGAGCATGCGCAGACAAAATCTCCCAGGAGTCCCACGTACATGAGCAACATGAACCACGAGCGTGTCCTCAGTGTTCACCACTGGAACGACACTCTGTTCAGCTTCAAGTGCACCCGCGATCCGGGCCTGCGCTTCGAGAACGGTCAGTTCGTGATGATCGGCCTGCAACAACCCAACGGCCGGCCGCTTATGCGCGCTTACTCGATTGCCAGCCCTAACTGGGAAGAGCATCTCGAGTTCTTCAGCATCAAGGTGCCTGATGGCCCGCTGACTTCCCAGTTGCAGCATCTGAAGGAAGGCGACGAGATCATCATCAGCAAGAAGCCTACCGGTACGCTGGTGCTGGACGACTTGAAGCCTGGCAAACATCTGTACCTGCTCAGCACCGGTACCGGTCTGGCGCCGTTCATGAGCGTCATCCAGGACCCGGAAACCTACGAGCGTTTCGAAAAAGTGATCCTGTGCCACGGCGTGCGTTACGTCAATGAAGTCGCTTACCGCGAGTTCATCACCGAGCACCTGCCGCAGAACGAGTTCTTCGGCGAAGCCCTGCGTGACAAGTTGATCTACTACCCGACCGTGACCCGCGAGCCGTTCGAAAACGAAGGCCGCCTGACCGACCTGATGCGCAGCGGCAAGCTGTTCAGCGACATCGGTCTGCCACCGATCAACCCGCAGGACGACCGCGCCATGCTGTGCGGCAGCCCGAGCATGCTCGACGAAACCAGCGAAGTGTTGAACAGTTTCGGCCTGAAAGTTTCGCCGCGGATGCGCGAGCCGGGTGATTACCTGATCGAGCGTGCGTTCGTCGAGAAGTAAGAACACCGCATCACTGAAAAGCCCCCATTGCCTGTGAAGGCAATGGGGGCTTTTTTATGCCGGACACAAACCTTGTAGGAGCTGTCGAGTGAAACGAGGCTGCTCCTACGCGTTGGAGACGGGAATGACTTCAAGGACGCGGATCAGGTCAGGCGTGGGGTAATGCCAGCGCACATCCACATCCCAGAACTGCGCGCCGTATTCCCGCTCAGGCGCAGGAATCTGGTAGGCCGGGCGTGGGTCTTGTGCCAGGCATTGCTCGATCAGCTCGACCAAGGGCTCTTCAAGGCGCTGAGCGTGGCTGTGAGCCTGTTGCAGCGCTGAGTCCGTCCACTGCACGGGAATCAACGGTGGCGGGGCGCTGGCGATGCTGTTGGACGCTGTGTCGATGATGTCGGCGTAGGGCACGTAAGGTTTGATGTCGAGAACCGGCGTGCCGTCCAGCAAGTCGATGCCGGAGATCCACAGCCGATTGGCTTCGACCTTGTCCAGTTTGACCACCGATTGACCGATGCCATTGGGGCGGTGCGTCGCGCGGGTGGCGAATACGCCCATGGATTTGTTGCCGCCCAGGCGCGGAGGGCGGACTTTCAGGCGTGGCTTTTCTTCCAGGGCCTGATGGAACAGGAACAACAGCCAGACATGGCTGACCTGCTCCAGCCCCTGCACCGCATCACCCTGATCGAACGGCGCCACCAGTTCCAGCACGCCCCTAGCAGCCGGGGCCAGTTGTGGCTGGCGCGGAATGGCGAACTTCTCCTTGAAGCAGGAACGCACGAAGCCGATGGGGGAAACGCTGTAGGTCATGGTCTGGGGTCAAGGCGGGGTGTGGGCGGGCATGATAACCTGAGCGGTCGCGAGATCGGTGGCGCTTGTCAGTCCGCCATCGCGAGCAGGCTCGCTCCCACATTTGATTTGCGGCGGGCACAAATGTTGTGGTCACAGCGCGCCCCTGTGGGAGCGAGCCTGCTCGCGATGGACGCGCCACCAATCTCAGAGACTAAAGGAATGACATTCCCGGTCATGTAAGCCCCGGCCGTACTCGCCAGACTGATCGCCAACGCCGCCATCTCTTCCTCACGCCCCCAACGCTTCATCGGAATCAACGCCGTGTCTTCGGCCAGTGCCTGCTCATCGTTGCCAATGCGCTGAGTCATCTTGCTCGGGAAGCGTCCCGGCGCAATCACGTTGACGTTGATGTGCTGGCTCACCAGCTCCCGCGCCAGGATCCGCGACAGTTGATGCAGGGCGACCTTGCAGAGAGAAGTAGGGATGCATGGCGAGTCCTGAGGGCTGAGGGTCAATACACCCTAGTCGCCAGCCGCCGGAAGCGGAGCCACTATTTTTGCGCGGAATGGGGGGCTATACGGCCTTGTAGGAGCAGTGTAGGAGCTGTCGAGTGAAACGAGGCTGCGATCTTTTCTTGTCCACTTGAGTTCCTAGCGAAAGATCAAAAGATAGCAGCCTCGTTTCACTCGACAGTTCCTACACAGCGTTCACAGATCAGATCCGTCTCGCACGTTATTGCGGGCGCACGCGCAGGGTCAGGCCCTTGAGGAAGTTGCGCAGCAACTGGTCGCCGCACGGGCGGTAGTTGGTGTGGCCGAATTTGCGGAACAGCGCGCTCAGCTCAGGCTTGGATACCGGGAACTCGGCGGCCTTGAGGATGGCGTGCATGTCGTCTTCCTTCAACTCGAAGGCCACGCGCAATTTCTTCAGGATGATGTTGTTGGTCACCGGCACTTCGATCGGCTGCGGTGGACGGCTTTCGTCTTTGCCGCGCTTGAAGATCACCAGACCGTCGAGGAAATGCGCCATGACCTCGTCCGGGCAGCGTACGAAGCCTTCCTCGTCTTCCTCTTTCTTGTCGAGGTACGTCAGCAGGTCTTCCATGGACACGTCCATGCCGCCGAGCTTGATGATCTCGATGACTTTCTTGTCGCTGATGTCGAGCATGTAGCGCACGCTGCGCAGTACGTCGTTATGAATCATGTGTGCAGTCCTGATAGTTCGCTGTGGGCGCCGCATAAAGCTGCAGCGCCGAAATGTGTGGCGGCGGGAAAAGTCTTAGAACTTCTCTTTTCCGGACAGGTAGCGCCATTGCCCGGCGGGCACTTTGCCGATGGACACGCCGCCGATGCGGATGCGGCGGATGGCGACGACCTTGAGGCCGACGGCCTGGCAGAACAGGGCAATCACACCCGGTTGTGGGTTCTTCATGGCAAAGCGCAGACGGTTTTCGTTTTGCCAGCTGGCTTTGACCGGCGGCAGTTCCTTGCCCTTGTAGGTCAGGCCGTGGTTCAGGCGGTTGAGACCGTGAGCCACCATGTCGCCTTCAACTTCAACCACATATTCCTGCTCGATTTTGCTGGCGTCGGCGGTGAGTTTGCGCAGGATCTTCCAGTCCTGGGTGAACACCAGCAGACCGCTGGCGTTGGCCTGCAGGTCGGCGCTGGCGGTCAGGCGCAGGAAGTGGCCCTTGAGCGGACGTTTGCCGTAGCGGTGTTCTTCGCTCAGGGTCGCGGCGCTGAGGGTCGCCATGGCCGTTTCCGCGTCCATGCCCACAGGGACATTCATCAGGATGGTCACCGGCTCTGGTGCGGTGGCCTTGGCTTCGGGATCAAGTTCGACTTTCTGGGTGTCGACCTTGAACTGCGGCTCGTCGATGACTTCACCGTCCACGGTGACCCAGCCGCCCTCGATGAACAGCTCAGCCTCCCGACGGGAGCAGCCGACGAGTTCGATGAGGCGTTTGGAGAGACGAATCGGGTCAGTCATGACAGGGCCGTAACAAAAAAGGGGTGGGCATTGTACCTGCCTGGCGCCGGTTAATCGCGGGTCCATTTGCCTCATGTGCTTTTAATGTGGGAGCGAGCCTGCTCGCGAAAGCGTCATGAGCTTCAACATCAATGTCGATTGATAGGCCGCTTTCGCGAGCAGGCTCGCTCCCACAAGGGTTTCATGTTGTGTCAGCCGCTGCGCGTACGTTGTTGCGCCTGACGCAAACGCATGTGCAGCAACGGATAGGGCTGGCCCATGCCGTCGTGCTCGGAGCGGCCGATCACTTCGAAGCCTTGCTTGAAGTAAAAGCCCAGGGCCTGCGGGTTCTGCTCGTTGACGTCCAGCTCATCGGCGTTCAGGTGTTCCAGGGCATAGCGCAGCAATTGCTTGCCCAGGCCCTTGCCATGGTGGTCTGGATCGATGAAGAGCATTTCGATCTTGCCCGCCGCGACGCCGGCGAACCCGGTAATGCGCTGGCGCGAGTCTTTGGTGCAGATCAGCATGACGGCGTCGAGGTAGCGGGTCAGCACCAGGTTCTTCAGCAGTTCGATATAGGTGCCGGGCAGAAAGTCATGGGTAGCGCGCACCGAGGCTTCCCACACTTGGGTGAGTTCTTCGTAGTCGCTCTGTTTCGGTGTGTGAATGACCGAATGTTGGCGCATGGCCGCTTGCTCCTTCTGTTAAGAGCCGTTTCCGTAATGCTGCGAGCTTTTTCTCCCACAAAACGATAGACGTAAAAAAGCCCCGCATCTCGTCAAGAGGGCGGGGCTTTTTGTATTTTTGCGTTTAGATCTGTTCAGCCCACAGGTCGTATTCGTCGGCGTCAGTCACTTTGCACCAGACTTTGTCGCCTGGCTTCAGGTTGCTGCCGTTGTCGATGAACACGTTGCCGTCGATTTCCGGGGCATCGAAGAAGCAACGGCCGACTGCGCCTTGCTCGTCGACTTCATCGACCAGCACTTCGATCTCACGGCCGATGCGCATTTGCAGGCGCGCCGAGCTGATGGCCTGCTGGTGCGCCATGAAGCGCTCCCAGCGGTCTTGCTTGACGTCGTCCGGAACGATTTCCAGGTCCAGATCGTTGGCCGGTGCACCTTCAACCGGCGAGTACTGGAAGCAGCCGACGCGGTCGAGCTGGGCTTCGGTCAGCCAGTTCAGCAGGTACTGGAAGTCTTCTTCGGTTTCGCCGGGGAAGCCGACGATGAAGGTCGAACGGATGATCAGGTCCGGGCAGATCTCGCGCCAGTTCTTGATCCGCGCCAGGGTCTTGTCTTCGAAGGCCGGGCGTTTCATGGCTTTGAGGACTTTCGGGCTGGCGTGCTGGAACGGGATGTCCAGGTACGGCAGGATTTTCCCGGCGGCCATCAGCGGGATCAGCTCGTCGACGTGCGGGTACGGGTAAACGTAGTGCAGGCGCACCCAGACGCCGAGGGTGCTCAGGGCTTCGCAGAGTTCGGTCATGCGGGTTTTCACCGGCGCGCCGTTCCAGAAACCAGTGCGGTATTTCACGTCGACGCCGTAGGCGCTGGTGTCCTGGGAAATCACCAACAGCTCTTTGACGCCGGACTTGACCAGGCGCTGGGCATCGTCGAGCACGTCACCGACCGGGCGGCTGACCAGTTTGCCGCGCATCGACGGGATGATGCAGAAGCTGCAGCTATGGTTGCAGCCTTCGGAAATCTTCAGGTAGGCGTAGTGGCGCGGGGTCAGTTTGATCCCTTGGGGCGGCACCAGGTCGATCAGCGGGTTGTGATCCTGACGCGGCGGCACGACGTCGTGCACGGCGTTGACCACTTGCTCGTACTGCTGCGGACCGGTCACCGCCAGCACACTTGGGTGTACGTTGCGGATATTGCCTTCTTCGACACCCATGCAGCCGGTCACGATGACCTTGCCGTTTTCCTTGATGGCTTCGCCGATCACTTCCAGGGACTCAGCCTTGGCCGAGTCGATGAAGCCGCAGGTGTTGACTACCACGACGTCGGCGTCCTGATAAGTGGACACAACGTCATAGCCTTCCATGCGCAGCTGGGTAAGGATGCGCTCGGAGTCGACCAGTGCTTTCGGGCAACCCAGGGATACGAAGCCAACCTTTGGATTGGCCGGCGCAGGAGTGGTGGACATGTCTAACCTCGGTATTTGTGACGCCTCCAGCCGAAGACGGCAAGGCGACAGACGGGCGCTATCTTGCACCCTCTGGTCAAAAAGTGCGCAATTCTAACGATGGGCAGCGCACTTGACCAGCTTTATGCAGGGAAATACGACGAGTGCTGCGTTATGCTTCGCGCCGTTACGCTTTACCGATTTTTGCAGTCAATAAAAGGTCTGTAACGACAAGTAAAAAAGTGCATGCTGCACGACAAAGCATAGTGCTTCTTCGATGAAGTCCGGGTCTGAGTAGTAGGAGTGATGGATGGGGCAGGCAAGTAGTCAGGCGATAGCCGGCGGGCATTCGGCGGCGAAGCCGATCAGCATGCTGGTCGCGGCGGTCGGGGTGGTTTACGGCGATATCGGCACGAGCCCGTTGTACACCCTCAAAGAGGTTTTTGCCGGGCATTATGGGGTTCCGGTCAACCATGACGGAGTATTCGGGATTCTGGCACTGATTTTCTGGTCGCTGATCTGGGTCGTTTCGATTAAATATGTGCTGTTCATTCTTCGCGCCGACAATCAGGGTGAAGGCGGGATCATGGCGCTGACGGCACTGGCTCGTCGTGCTTCGACGCCTTATCCGAAGTTGCGCGCGCTATTGGTGATTCTGGGATTGATCGGTGCTGCGCTGTTTTATGGCGATAGCATGATCACCCCAGCCATTTCCGTTCTATCGGCGGTGGAAGGGCTGGAACTGGCGTTCGAGGGGCTGGAGCGCTGGGTCGTACCATTGTCGCTGATCGTGTTGGTGGGGTTGTTCCTGATCCAGAAACACGGCACGGACCGCATCGGCAAGCTGTTTGGCCCGGTGATGGTGTCGTGGTTTGTGGTGCTGGGTGTACTCGGCATCAGCGGGATCATCAAGCATCCTGAAGTACTCAATGCACTCAATCCGGTGTGGGGTGTGCGTTTCTTCATTGTGCATCCGGGCATGGGGGTGGCGATTCTCGGCGCGGTCGTGCTGGCCTTGACCGGTGCCGAAGCGCTTTATGCAGACATGGGCCACTTCGGCCGTAAGCCGATCGCTCGTGCCTGGTTCGCGCTGGTGCTGCCGGCGTTGGTGCTGAACTACTTCGGTCAGGGCGCCTTGTTGCTAGAAGACCCGGAAGCTGCACGTAACCCGTTTTACCTGTTGGCGCCAGGCTGGGCGTTGATTCCTCTGGTGATCCTGTCGACGCTGGCCACCGTCATCGCCTCGCAAGCGGTGATCTCCGGTGCGTTCTCGTTGACCCGTCAGGCGATTCAGTTGGGCTACATCCCGCGCATGCGCATTCAGCACACCTCCAGTGCCGAACAGGGGCAGATTTACATTGGTGCAGTGAATTGGGCGCTGATGGTCGGGGTGATTTTGCTGGTGCTGGGGTTTGAGTCTTCCGGTGCGCTGGCCTCGGCCTACGGTGTCGCCGTGACCGGGACCATGCTGATCACCAGCATTCTGGTGTCGGCGGTGATGCTGCTGCTTTGGAAATGGCCGCCGGTGCTGACGGTGCCGATATTGATCGGCTTCTTGTTGGTGGACGGGCTGTTCTTCGCCGCCAACGTGCCGAAGATCATTCAGGGTGGTGCCTTTCCGGTTCTGGCGGGGATCGTGCTGTTTATCCTGATGACCACCTGGAAGCGCGGTAAAGAGCTGCTGGTCGATCGTCTGGACGAGGGCGGGCTACCGCTGCCGATCTTCATCAGCAGTATCCGCGTGCAACCGCCGCATCGGGTCCAGGGCACGGCTGTGTTCCTTACCGCTCGCCCGGACGCGGTGCCTCACGCGCTGTTGCACAACTTGCTGCATAACCAGGTGCTGCATGAGCAAGTGGTGTTGCTGACGGTGGTGTACGAAGACATCCCGCGCGTCCCGCCGCAACGGCGTTTCGCGGTCGATTCCTACGGCGAAGGGTTCTTCCGGGTGATCCTGCATTTCGGCTTCATCGACGAGCCGGATGTGCCGCAAGCGCTGAAGCTGTGTCATCTCGACGACCTGGACTTCAGCCCGATGCGCACCACTTACTTCCTCAGCCGCGAGACGGTCATCGCCTCCAAGCTCGAAGGCATGGCCCGCTGGCGAGAGGCGTTGTTCGCCTTCATGCTGAAGAACGCCAATGGTAATTTGCGCTTCTTCAACCTGCCGTTGAATCGGGTGATTGAACTGGGTACCCAGGTCGAGATGTAAGCCCCCATGAAAAAGCCCCCGTTGCCATGAAGGTAGCGGGGGCTTTTTTGTGGTCGATGACTTGAGTCCACTGACAATCCCCTGTGGGAGCGAGCCTGCTCGCGATGAGGACCTGTCAGCCAACGCAGATGTTGAATGTAATGGCCTCATCGCGAGCAGGCTCGCTCCCACAAGGGATCTGCGGTGTTGGCACCTTTACTTGCTTTCAGGCAGCTCTTCTTCAGATTCAGTCATTGTCCGAGCAGGTCGCGGGGTCAGCACCTTCACTACATCATCAATCACCGCCTTACCCATCGCCGTCAGACAATGCGCGGCCCAGGCGTGGCGGTCAGTGTCTTTTGCGTAGGCGGCATCCTCGGAAAATGATTTGGCGAGGAACAGCAGATCGGAGGCTTGTGACAATGCATCAACGATGGGGACGCCGGCGCGGACGTTGAACAACGCCTGATCCGAGCAGTAGATGAGCGGGGTGAAACCGATGGTTTTTAGTTCTGAAATCGCGGACGAATCAATTTTAGTCATAGTCAAAATCCTAGTCGAGGAGCTGACACATTCGTTTCCAAGCGAATGGGTGACAGCTGTACGCAGGTTGGAAAACCGGGAACTAGGAACCGGCACGCCCGAGGACGTCCCACGCACAGCTGCCATAACTCATGATCACAAAACGCATGCAATCATGACGGGGCGCTGTTGCGGCTAGTATCCGACGGGTTTCCAAGCCCGATCGCTGAATGGTCAGCGACGTCCGGAGAGTATCCCGTCGAAGAAAAGTGCAACAAGGCGGCAAAGTGCCCAAACGCGAGATTCGGAGTTTGCCTACAAGGTCTGCGGGCGTCATCTGATTTTGCGAGACCTTAAGTAAACAAAACTGAACGGGGCGAGAGCATTCACAAGACGTTCGGCTCATTTTTTGTACGCATGTTTTGTACGCATGGAAAAACGCAGGTTGGTAGATTCGCGTTTTTTTGTAGCTTGCTGGATGTCTAATTCGACGCGGTACTCTGCGTAGAACTGTGTGTTCAAATTTGCATAAATGTGTAGAGAGGTGAGTATGACGGCATTACTGGAGCGTGCTGACCAAGCGATTTCGGTGACGGCAATGGTCAGGGGGTTCAGCGCGAGGCTAAAAGAGATTTCCAGCCGAGCCACTGAGAGGCTGGTCATTTTCAAAGACAATCAGCCGGCAGCGGTCATTATCAATGTCGATGCGTATCAAGAAATGCTCGACGAGCTTGAGGACCTTCGGGTTGAAGCAGCGGCTCGGGAGCGATTGATCGGTTTTGATCAGGCCAAGGCCGTCAGCCACGACGATATGCGGGCGCGGTACGCCAGGAAAGACTAAAGGAGCTGTGGATGGTTTGGGGCGTTATCTATCATCCGGAAGTCCAGAAGGATCTGGATCTGCTGGGAGCTGTGGCGGCGAATCGCATTCTTGATGTTATCGAAGAGCGGATTATCACGACGCAGCAGAGCGCCGTCTCTAATTAAAAAGCCCCCGCAACCATAAGGCGGCGGGGGCTTTTTTGTGAGTGCGGTTCAGCTCACTCCTGAGCCGCCGCCTTCGCTTGACGCTTCTCGATGGCATCGACCAGGCGCTGGGCCAGTTTCGGGTAGTTCTCGTCGAAGTGATGGCCGCCAGGCAGTTTCATCGCCTCGCCCACAGCAGTCTTGTCAGTGCAGCCGCTCTCGTCGACTTCTTCCTCGCCGTAGATGCACACCACTTTTGCAGGCGGCAGCTTGGCCATTTCCGGGCCGGTGGCGGCTTCTTTGCCGGCGTTGCCGAGCCAGCCTTCGACTTCGATCTCGAAGCTGCCGGTGCGGGCGAAGGCCAGCAGGATGATTGCATCGATCCGCTGTTGTTCGGCTTCCGGCAGGCGGTTGTAGATGGCGGGCAGGACGTCCGCGCCGAACGAGTAGCCCGTCAGGATGAAGCGCTTGGTGCCCCATTTCTGCCGGTAGTGCTGCATCAGTTCGGTCAGGTCCAGAGCGCTTTGTTCCGGGCTCTTGTGCTGCCAGTAGTAGCGCAGGGTGTCGATGCCGACGACCGGGTAGCCGATCTTCGCCATCTCGCCCGCTACATCGCGGTCCAGGTCGCGCCAGCCGCCGTCACCGGAGAGGAACAGGGTGACGGTGTCCTTGGCTTGGCCGGCGGGCACTTCGACCACCGGAATCTGCAGGCCGCCGGCGGCTTTATCGCCACCGACGAGGGTTTTGCGCAGTTCGTTGTTCAGCACTTGCGGCAGGTTGATGTCGTAGTCGCTGATGCTGGTTTCGGCATTGGGCTGGTCGCGCACGAAGCCGGCGCTGGTGTCGTCCGGGTTGTCGTTCCAGGCCACCAGCCAGTGGCCGTGAGCGGCACTTTTTGGCAGCAGGTGAGTGC
Source organism: Pseudomonas sp. P9_31 (assembly GCF_034008235.1). Taxonomy (NCBI): domain Bacteria; kingdom Pseudomonadati; phylum Pseudomonadota; class Gammaproteobacteria; order Pseudomonadales; family Pseudomonadaceae; genus Pseudomonas; species Pseudomonas sp. P9_31. Next base: position 4,978,090 of record NZ_CP125375.1, on the reverse strand, counting down.
AGCCGGGTTTTTCCAGGGCCAGGTCAACCGAAATGGCCTGAGTCTTGTCGTCCTTTTGTTCGGACAACCAGCGCCAGGCCAGTACAGCGCCAGGGCCGATACCGCTGACCAGGGTTGCCGGGCCTTTGAGTTCTCTTAAACCCGATTGCAATGCGCGGCTTTGCAGCAGGCAGTCTTTGGGCAAAATCACCTGAACAATCTGCGCCGAGCCGCTGCGGCTCAGGGTCATCAATTGTTTGTCGCTGAGCTTCTGCTCTTCATTGACCGCCACCAGCACCTGGGCGCGCGGCGTGGTGCCGGGGATGACGCGGGTCATCGCGGCGCCATCGGCTGGCGTCAGCAGTTCGAGGGTCGGTTCTGGCGCCGGGCGTTTGAGGTACCAGTAACCGCCACCGACAATCAGGGCCAGCACTACCAGTGTGGCCAGTACGTACCGCAGGGAGCGTTGAATCATCAGCGTTTCACCAATCCAGTCAAGCCGCCCGCAATCAGGGCAGCAGTGTCGGCCAGGGCCACCAGCGGATCGAGTCCGGCGGGCACAGCCATATAACGGGGTTCCCAGTCGGGCTGGAACTTGTCTTTGAAGCGGCGCAAACCTTGGAAGTTGTACAACTGCTCACCACGGCGGAATACCATCGAGCCCAGGCGCTGGGTCAGTGGTGCGCCGCGCCGGGGTTGCAACCCCGACAACGGCACCATGCCCAGGCTGAAACGCGCGTATCCATGATTTTTATAATGTTGAATCAGGCCGACCATCATGAACTCCATGGTCAACTTGGGGGCGTCGGGGTGTGCGCGCATCAGGTCGAGGCTGGCCAGATCATGGCCGTAGGTTTCGAGCAAGTTGGCGAACGCCACCGGGCGCCCTTCGAAACGAATCACCGCGACACGGAAGTGCTTGAGGTAGTCATCACTGAAACGCCCGAGCGAGAAGCCTTTCTCGCGCACATTCTTGCCGGTCAGCCAGGCATCGGAAATCACCTTGAGCTCGTCCATCGGCGCTTGCCCCGGCTCATGGATCTCCAGCGACAGGCCGTCACGGGTGCCGCGATTCCAGGTGTAGCGCAGGTCCTTCATCTCTTTGCCTTTGGCCTCGAGATCGAAACGCTTGAGATCGACCCGGGCTTCTTCGCCGAGCTTGATCGCGCTCAGGCCGATGTCCATGTAGTACGGCAGGTTCTCGGCGCGCACTTGATAGAACACAGGGCGGGCGTGGTGGAGATCGCACAGGTCACGGAACTGCCAGATCATTTCCGCCCGTTGCTGGGTCGGGCCGATTGGATCATACAACGCTACCAGGCTGCGGCCGCGGCGGGCGTACATCAGAAACGCCTCGTCGTTGGGGTGAAACAATAGCGCCTTGTCACCGGTCAGGGCCAGGCCGCCATCCGGTTGGGAGGAGGCCATGAGAACCTTTACCGCGCGGTCCAGTTCATCGGGCGTTGGCAGATGGATCACCGGGCGCGCAGTGCGCAGCAACCAGGTCAGCGACACCACCACCAGCAGGACCGCGGCGCCGAGCAGCGAGCGCAGGCCTCGCGGGGCATCGGCGTCAAGGGTGAACTGCCACCAGAGTTGATGGCTGTAGGGAACGTCCTGATAGGCGAACAGCAGCAGCCAGATCGACGCGCCGAGTACGCAGAGACTGGACACTAGATACAGCGGCGAAAACGGTACTTCGGTCAGGCGGCTGGGGCGGTAGAACGAGCGCCGGAAAACCCCCAGCAAGCTCGCCGTCAGGGTCATCAGGCAGGCCTCTTCCCAGTCGAACCCTTTGAGCAGAGAGAGCACCGCGCCGACCAACAACAGAATGGTGGTCAGCATCCATGCGGCCGACAGGCGGCGACGCAGCCCCTGAGCCAGCAGCAGGCAGAGAACGCCCACCAGGCTGGCGCCGAAGTGCGAGGCGTCGACCAGGCGATGGGGGATCAGAAAGCCGATGTGTTCAAGGCGGGTATCGATTTCCGGCGTCACGCCGGAAAACAGCAGCACCACGCCGGACAGGAACACCAGCACCGCCAGAATCGGCGCGGCCAGGCCAGAGGCGGCACGCAGGGACTGGCGTGTCTGAAACAGGCGCTGGCCTTCGTTGACCAGCAGCAATACGCAAGCCACCAGCAGTGGCAACACCACGTAGATCAGGCGGTAGAGCAGCAGGGCGGCAGCCAGTGGCGCGGCGCCGAGCTTGTCGGCGAAGGCCGCCAGCAAAATCGCTTCGAACACCCCGACACCGCCCGGCACATGGCTGAGCACGCCAGCGGCCAGGGCCAATAGATAGACCAGCAGGAACGCACCGAAGGGTGGCGCTTCCGGCAGCAACAGATAGAGCACGGTCGCGGCGGCGGCCACGTCCAGGGCAGTGATGACCAGTTGCAGGAAGGTCAGGCGACGACCTGGCAGGCGCAAGGTGCGGCGGCCGACCTTGACCAGCAGGTTGTCCGGGTAAGGCTGTTCCGGCAGGCGACGGCGATAGATACCGATGGCCAATACCGTGGCGAGCAGCAGCACGGCCACTGCAATCGCGCCCAGCAACGTTTCGGAGAAGCCCAGTGCCACGGAGGCGGCAGGCAGGTTGCTGAGCGTGGCGAGGGCGGCCAGGGGCGGCAGGGCGCAACCGAGCGAGAGGCTGGCAAACAGCGTCATATGCGCGACTTCCGAAGCGCCCACGCCATGACGTGCATATAAACGGTAGCGAACCGAGCCGCCCGACAGCAGCGAAAGACCGATGGCATTGCCGATAGCGAAGGCGGTAAAACCGCCCAGTGCCAGTATTCGCGGCGCCAGCGTCGCGCCGGCATAACGGCTGGCTGACCATTCATAGCCCAGCAGAATGATGAAACCGATGACGGTCGCACCGAACGCACCCAGCAAGGCCGGTTTCGGCACTTCCAGGATCGAGTCGTGCAGCGCGTACAGATCGAGTTCGCTCAGCAGATGACGACAGGCAATCAGCGCGATAGCGAACAACAGCAAAGTGACCGCCAGTCCGATGGGTTGACGGTATTTGCTGATTCGATCGAGCAAGCGCAGGCGCTCGGCTTTGATCGGTTGTGTCGCTGTGACAGTGTCTTGTGGATCAGACGAGTTGGCGCGCATCAATCACCTCTTGGATTGTGCGCGACAGGATGGGGGTATCCAGCCAAGTTACCAATCCCTGTAGAAAAAAATAATCACAAATATTAACGCGTCTCACCGGGTAGCGGCGATGGCACGTCACCAATCGTAGAGGGTTTTGGTCTGTGGTTCAGCCGGTCTGAACTCACAGTCTGGCGATCCCGAACGGCTCACTACACAGTGACAGATCATTGTTGCGAAAGGACTTTTTCAGCAGATACAAAAAAGGCCACTCTTTCGAGTAGCCTTTTCTGATGTTTGGTTGCGGGAGCCGGATTTGAACCGACGACCTTCGGGTTATGAGCCCGACGAGCTACCAGACTGCTCCATCCCGCGTCTGTGTGGCGGCATTCTACAGGCGAACGCCGGAGTGTCAACCGTTAATCCAAGGATAGATCAAATAAGCGTGAATCAGCGGCGAACGGTCGCGGGGGAGGCCTAAGTTTCGGAATCAGAACGATTTCTTATTTCTGTGCCGTGAGGCATCGACCGCTGTTTCTTTATAAAACAGGCGCGCACAAAAAAGGCCACTCTTTCGAGTAGCCTTTTTTGATGTTTGGTTGCGGGAGCCGGATTTGAACCGACGACCTTCGGGTTATGAGCCCGACGAGCTACCAGACTGCTCCATCCCGCGTCTGTGTGTCGGCATTCTACAGAGGATCGCCGGGCTGTCAACCTTAAATCCTGAAAAACCTGTTCCTGTTCAAGTGCTTAGGTGCGTTAAGGGATGTGGCGAAAGGCTTGAAACGCAGGCGGGGCAAGGCCTGCAGCTCTATCGGTAGAGTGGTTTCGATTGAGAGAATAAATTCCTGGTACTTTTCCCACAACAGGAAAAGAACATTCAGAGTACTGGTGCTATATACAGGTGTCAGTGAGATACTGCCGGTACGACTCGCCAATACTTCATTTCTTCGCCATGAATACCGCTTTTATATGACGCAGCGAAAAATCATCCACGTCGATTGTGACTGCTTCTACGCCGCCATCGAGATGCGGGACGACCCGCGCCTGGCCGGTAAGCCATTGGCGGTGGGCGGCTCGGCGGATCGGCGTGGGGTGATTGCCACCTGCAACTATGAAGCGCGGGCTTATGGCGTACGCTCGGCCATGTCTTCCGGGCATGCCTTGAAGTTGTGCCCGGACCTGACCATCGTCAAGCCGCGCATGGAAGCCTATAGAGAAGCGTCGAAGGAAATTCACACGATCTTTCGCGATTACACCGACCTGATCGAACCGCTTTCCCTGGATGAGGCGTACCTCGACGTGTCGGACAGCGCGCATTTCGGCGGCAGCGCCACGCGAATCGCCCAGGACATTCGTCGTCGGGTGTCCAACCAGTTGCACATCACCGTGTCGGCCGGTGTGGCGCCGAACAAGTTTCTCGCCAAGATCGCCAGTGACTGGAAAAAGCCTAACGGCTTGTTCGTGATCACGCCGGATCAAGTGGAGGACTTTGTCAGCGGTTTGCCGGTGAGCAAGCTGCACGGTGTTGGCAAAGTGACCGCCGATAAACTGGGCAAGCTCGGCATCGCCGATTGCTCGCAATTACGCGAATGGAGCAAATTGGCGCTGGTGCGAGAATTTGGCAGCTTCGGCGAGCGACTCTGGAGCCTGGCCCGTGGGATCGATGAGCGGCTGGTGCACAACGACAGTCGTCGGCAGTCGATCAGCGTCGAAAATACCTACGACGTGGACCTGCCGGATCTGGTGAGTTGTCTGGATAAATTGCCTGAGTTACTGGAGTCCCTGAATGGCCGCATGGCTCGGATCGACAGCAGCTATCGACCGGGTAAGCCGTTCGTCAAAGTGAAATTTCATGATTTTACCCAGACCACGTTGGAGCAAGCCGGGGCAGGGCGGGATCTGGGGAGTTATCAGTTGCTGCTGACCCAGGCCTTCAATCGCGGCGGGAAACCGGTGCGGTTGTTGGGGATTGGGGTAAGGCTGGAGGATTTGCGGGGCGGGTTTGAGCAGCTGGAGTTGTTTGAGCGGTAGTTTGGGGGGGAATTTAAGGGCCTCATCGCGAGCAGGCTCGCTCCCACATTAGACCGCGTTCGTCTGAACAACTCGGTCAACTGTGGGAGCGAGCCTGCTCGCGATGCTTTTATGCGTTCAATTCGGCCCCGGATCCGCCACCAGTCGCCCGGCATCCTTGGTCAGTGACTTGAGGAACTCGGCCTGCAACTCGGGATCGTTGCGGGTCAGTTCGATCAGGCTCTGTTCCAGCTCACTGGCTTCTTCTTCCAGACCCAGTTCCGACAGGCGTTTGACCCGGTGCACCCACTGGCTCACTTCGTCGTCTTCGAGGTCGTCGTAAATCAGCCCATGGGCTTCGAGCAGCTTGCCGCGCAAGGTGTTGCTGATCGCCAGGGACGAGTCGGTGTGCACATCGTCCTTGTTGTCCTCGACACTGATCTGCAGCTTGTCCAGATGGTTGAGGTCATGCTCGGCGAACGGGCTGTCCAGCAGGTTCAGGCGCAACACGCCGTTGCGGTCGGTGCTCAGCTCGAACGTGTTCTTGCCAGCCTTGACCTGCACCGGGCGCTCGCTCCACGGCAGGCTCGAGTATTCCGTGCGCTTGTCGCGCTGGACTTCGTCAATACCCGCCAGGTTCTGTTGCGCCCGGCCATGGGACTGCACGTTCATGAACGGGTTGAGCCCGGCGAAACCATAGCTGAGCCAGTCCTTCGTCACGCTGTCCGGCAGATTGCCGAGGGCGAACACGTTGACCACGTTCGCACCGACACCGGCCACCACCGCCACCGCACCCAGTGGGATCTCGTAGATCTCCCTCCAGGGTTGGTAAGGTGTGTAGCGATCGTAGTGACGCGTGACTTCGAACTCGGTGACTTCGAAGGTCTTTTGCTCGTGGATTTTCACCCGGCGTTGCGGCAGCTCAAGTACCTTGGGCTCACCGACATCGATCTGCAGGCTGTGATCGAGCAGTTTGCGCTCGACCCGTTCCTCGTGCTCGCTGCGTTGTGACATCTGATTGGCACAGCCGCTGACCAGCAGGGCGCCGCACAGGGCGGCGCCACCGAGGCCTAAGGTGTTTCGCTTGAACATGACGTCTCTATCTGGTTTCAGCGGCGGATACGGGCCTGGAGGAAAGACAGCACGTCAGCGACCGGCAGCGCTTGCGCCTCGGCCTCGGTGCGGCTCTTGTATTCCAGATTGCCGTCGGCGAGGCCGCGGTCACTGACCACGATCCGGTGTGGAATGCCGATCAGCTCCATGTCCGCGAACTTGATGCCCGGGCTGGTTTTCTTGTCGCGGTCGTCCAGCAGCACGTCGAAGCCGGCGGCAGTCAGTTCTGCGTAGAGCTTGTCGGTGGCTTCGCGAACCTGTTCGGTTTCGTAGCGCAGCGGTACCAGAGCAACCTGGAACGGAGCCAGAGCGTCGCTCCAGATGATCCCGTTCTCGTCGTTGTTCTGTTCGATGGCGGCGGCCACCACGCGAGACACGCCAATGCCATAGCAGCCCATTTCCAGGGTGACCGGCTTGCCGTTCTCGCCCAGCACTTCGCACTTCATCGCTTTGCTGTACTTGTTGCCCAGCTGGAAGATGTGCCCGACTTCGATGCCGCGCTTGATTTCCAGGGTGCCTTTGCCGTCAGGGCTCGGATCACCGGCCACGACATTGCGCAGGTCGGCGACGGTCGGAACCGGCAGATCACGTTCCCAGTTCACGCCGAAGTAGTGTTTGTCGTCGATGTTGGCACCAATGCCGAAGTCGCTCATCAGCTCGACGGAACGGTCGATGATGATCGGCAGAGGCAGGTTCAACGGGCCAAGAGAACCGGCGCCGGCGCCAATGGCGTCGCGCAGTTCAGCTTCGGAAGCCATGACCAGCGGGCTGGCAACGCCAGGTTGGTTGGCGGCCTTGATTTCGTTCAGCTCGTGGTCGCCACGGATGATCAGGGCAATCAGTTTGCCTTGTTCTTCAGCGTGCACCACCAGGGTCTTGATGGTCTTTTCGATCGGCAGATTGAAGCCTTCGACCAGTTGCGCAATGGTCTTGGCGTTCGGCGTGTCGACCAGGCGCAGCTCTTCGGTAGGCGCGGCACGAGTGGTTTCGCGCGGTACGGCTTCGGCCTTTTCGATGTTCGCTGCGTAGTCGGAACCGTTGCTGAAGACGATGTCGTCTTCGCCGGATTCGGCCAGCACGTGGAACTCGTGGGAGCCGGCACCGCCGATCGAGCCGTTGTCGGCTTCAACCGGGCGGAATTTCAGGCCCAGGCGGGTGAACACGTTGCAGTACGCCTGGTGCATGCGGTCGTAGGTAATCTGCAGCGATGCCTGATCAGCGTGGAAGGAGTAGGCGTCCTTCATGATGAATTCGCGGCCGCGCATCAAACCGAAGCGTGGGCGGATTTCATCACGGAATTTGGTCTGGATCTGATACAGGTTGATCGGCAGCTGTTTGTAGCTGCTCAACTCGTTACGCATCAGGTCGGTGATGACTTCTTCGTGAGTCGGGCCGGCGCAGAAGTCGCGGCCATGGCGATCCTTGAAGCGCAGCAATTCCGGGCCGTATTCTTCCCAGCGACCGGATTCCTGCCACAGCTCAGCCGGTTGAGTACTCGGCATCAACACTTCGAGAGAGCCGGCGGCGTTCATTTCTTCACGCACGATGGCTTCAACCTTGCGCATCACTCGCAAGCCCATGGGCAGCCAGGTGTACAGGCCCGAGGCGAGTTTGCGGATCATGCCGGCGCGCAGCATCAGCTGATGGCTGATGACGACCGCATCGGAAGGCGTTTCTTTCTGTGTGGCGAGCAAAAATTGACTGGTGCGCATGGTTGGCCGTTGTCGGTTGCTGATATCGAGAAGTGACGGAGCATTGTACGGGCGAGATCTGCCGGCGTACAGGAGTGCGGCCGGCTGTGTGGCTGGAGGGCGAGAATCCGCTCGCCCTCATGCTTGCTGCGTAATAGAGCCTACGATTCTTCCGTGACGGGAGTCTGAACCGGTTCCGGCGTCGGTGTCGGACCTGCGCGGCGGTTTTCCTGGAACCAGTGCAAGGCGATCAACAGCAGGGTCGGAACGCCCAGCAGGGCGGTGATCAGGAAGAACTGGTGATAACCGAATTTTTCCACCATAACCCCTGAGTAGCCGCCGATCAGGCGGGGCAGCAAGAGCATGATCGAGCTCAGCAGGGCGTACTGGGTGGCGGAGAATTTGAGGTTGGTCAGGCTCGACAGGTAAGCGACAAATGCCGAAGTCGCCAGGCCCGAGCTGAAGTTATCCAGCGAAATGGTGACGATCAGCATCTGCAGATTGGCCCCCATGTCCGTGAGCATCAGGAACAACAGGTTGGTGGCGGCCGATGCAGCGCCGCCGATGAACAGGATGGGCAGAATGCCGAAGCGCACGATCAGCAGGCCACCCATGCCGGCACCGACCAGCGTCATGATCAGGCCGAAAACCTTGCTGACACTGGCAATCTGGTCCTTGGTGAACCCCTGGTCGATGTAGAACACGTTGGCCATCACGCCCATGACCGTATCGGACATCCGATAGGTGGCGATCAGCCCGAGCAGCAGCAGCGCCTGCCAGCGGTAACGCAGAATGAAGTCGTTGACCGGGGTCAGCACCGGCGCCAGGCCACGGCGGCCCATGGCCGACAGGCACAGGGTGGTGAGCGTGGTATAGAGGATCGCTCGCAGGAACGCGCGGTCTTCGAGCAGCAGGTCGAGCAGGCTTACACCGTTGAACAGTACGCTGGCGAAGTCAGTGTTATAGAGCTGGGTGAACATGGCCGGTACGGACACCAGCAGCACGATCAGCACGAACACTGACGCCAATTGGTGCACAAAGCTGTAGCGGCCGGCCTGGAGCTGAGTGCGCAGTGGCACCGGCGGTTCGCGCATGAACAGGGAGGTCAGCAGCGCCGGGATCATCAAGATGCCGAACAGCACGTAGGTGCCTGTCCACGCCGCATGCTTGTAGTTGAAACCGGTGGAGCCGAAGCCTTCGGCGAAGAACAGTGCGCCGGCCGTCGCCAGCAGGGCCGCGACCCGATAACCGGCCATGTAGCTGGCCGCCAATGCAGCCTGGCGGGTGTCGTCGGCGATTTCCAGGCGATAGGCGTCGACGGCGATGTCTTGCGTCGCGGAGGCGAAAGCGACGATCACGGCGATGGCGATCAGCCAGGACAGGTGCTTTTGCGGGTCGCAGAAACCCATGCCGATCAGGCCGAGGATCACCAGTGCCTGGGCCAGAACCAGCCAGGAACGTCGTCGACCCAGCTTACCGAGCAGTGGCAGGCGCCATTGGTCGAGCAGCGGGGACCAGACCCATTTAAAGGCGTAGGCCAGGCCGATCAGGCTTGCGTAGCCGATGGTTTCGCGGGCAACACCGGCCTCGCGCAGCCAGACTGAAAGCGTCGAAAACACCAGCATGTAGGGCAGGCCGGCGGCGAAACCAAGCAGCAACAACACGAGCGTCGAAGGGCTGGCATAGGCGGCGAGCGCGGCGCGCCAGGTTTTACGGGGCATGGGCTGGAGTCTGCCTCAAGAGTTACGGAAACAAAGCGCGCACTCTAACCGCTGTGCTCTACCGGGCGCCAGCCATGGCGCTGAATATCAACACGATTGTTCAGGATACTGATGCCTTCCATGCGCAACCGGGCCCGTTGTTCATCCCCCGAAGGGCTGCCCACAGGCAGGCTGATCCGACCGCCGGCAGCCAGCACACGGTGCCAGGGCAATTTAGTGTCGCCGGGCAGTTGGCTCAATGTTCGCCCGACCCAGCGGGCGGCACGGCCCAGTCCCGCCAGCTCGGCAAGCTGGCCATAACTCACGACTTTGCCCTCGGGTACTTGCGCCAGGGTCAGGTAGAGCGCCGTGCGTCGGATTTGCGCCGCGCTTTCGGTTTCAGCGGTTGAGTCGGTCACGTCCCGGGCTTCCTGAAAAATGCGTATTGACCGTCTGTAGGGTAAATCCTGGATCGGCCGTTGAGAACTGAACTCAATAGAAATAGTCGGGTCAGTGCTTGCTAGGGCCCTATTCGTAAGAATAATGCCGACTTTTTTTCGCAAAGTTGAGCCATCCATTCGCTTATGTTGTCCAGAACCTTGCTGTGCCTCGCTGTCGTCAGTGCTTCCACTCCCCTGCTCGCCGACACCGTGTGGTTGAAGAACGGTGACAAGTTGAGTGGCAAAATCACCGTGTTCGACGGTGGCAAGCTATTGATCCAGACTCAATATGCCGGGGCGGTGCCGATTGACTGGAAAGAGGTGAAAACCCTGGAAAGCGATCAGCAGTTGCTGGTCAAACAGGATGCCTACACCGGCGAAAAGGCCAAGGCGCTACACGCGGCAGAAGATGGCAAGGTCACCCTGGCCAACGGCGAGACGCCCAAGACGGTTGAGCTGGCGAGTATCCAGCAGATCCTCAAGCCGAAACCGGTGGTCGAGGATTTGGTGTGGAAAGGTAATGTTGATATGGCGCTGGATTATCGGCGGGCCGAAAAAGATACGGATGATTATGACGTCGGCTTCAAGACTACCGCGCGTCATGGTCGATGGCGTCATACGGCGGAAGGTGAGTACAACCGCGAGTTCCAGGATGACGTCGTCACCACTGACAACTGGCGTGCCGAGTATTCTCTCGACCGATTCCTCACCGAGAAGTGGTTCTGGCAAGGGCGTTTGAATTACAAGCGTGACAAGGTCGAAGACCTGTCCCGTCAACGCGTGGTCGGTACCGGTCCCGGCTATCAGTTCTGGGATGATGAATTGGGCGCTTTCTCTCTTGGATCCCTGCTCAACCATACGGATTATGAGTACAGGGATGGTGGCAAGGATCAATTCTATTCCTTGGCCGTGAAGTGGAACTACAACCGCTACCTGATCGGCAAGAAGGTCGAGTTCTTCACCAGCGGCGAAGTTGGCAAGCCGTTGTCGGGCGTGGCGGATTACGCCCTCGATACCGAGGTCGGCCTGCGCTACAAAGTCACCGATTGGGCGTCGCTGAACCTGAAGGCCGAGAAAGACATCATCAGTGGTACCGAGGATGCTGACTTGAGCAAGACTCGCTATACGGCGGGGTTTGGCGTGGCCTGGTAACACGCTGAAAGCTCGAAAGATCGCAGCCTTCGGCAGCTCCTGCGCAGGATTGAGGTACATCCTGTAGGAGCTGTTTAAGGCTGCGATCTTTTTTTGCCACACAAAACACTCAGCATAAAAAATGCTTTTGAGGGCGAGGTTTTATTAGCGTGTCGCGTGCTCAGTTAAAGGCTCGTGCATTCGCCTTGGCGGACACCGGCGTCGTAGTGACATTCAGCACTCAAGCGGCCGTCCGGCCCCCAGAAACGGCTGACGCCCTGTTGGAGACCGTCCTTGTATTCCGCTGACGAATTCATCTGACCACTTTCGTACCAGGTGAGGGCAGTGCCCTCAAGCTTTCCGTCCTTGTAGATCTTGTGATCCTTGAGTTGGCCAGTGCCATACCACTCTTTGAAGTCACCTTGCTCGCGGTGTTGTTCATCCCACTGCCATTGCACGGTTTGCACGCCCTGATCGGTCCATGTTGCGTAACTACGCTGCACGTTTTGTTCGTCGTTGAAGTCCTTCTGTTTCTCTTTTCCATTGGGGTGGTACTGGATATGCCAGCCCAAGGGCTTGTTGTCGACATAGTCCCCGCTGCTTTGTAGCGTGCCGTCCGGGTAGTAAGAAAGGCTTGGGCCAACCTTTTTTCCGTCGACGAACTGGCCGCGATGCTCGATCGTGCCGTCGGGGTAGTAGCCGAAAATTGGACCGTCCAGTACATCGTTGCGATAGCTGACGCGACCGATCACTGCGCCGTTTTCGTCATATTCCAAATACTCACCGTCCACCCGCTGGCCCGAGTGCCAGTTGTAGGACTCTGATTTCTTGCCGTTATCGTGGTAGGTGGTTTCCCAGCCATCCAGTTCATCGTTCAAGTAATGGGCGCGTTTAGTGACAATGCCGCTGTCTGAGTAGGTCAGCATTTCGCCCTGACGCTTGCCGTTCATGTCGTACTTGAAGGTTTGGCCGATTTTTTTGTCTGGGTAGTAGGTTTTCGAATCAAGGACGGGCTTGCCTGAAACAAAGTCCTTGGCGTCGACGAAGTAGTCGCGACGCACGGTGCCTGATTCGACGTAAAAGACCTTGGCGTGCCAGGCCTTGCGCTTGCTGTCGTAGGTCAGCGGCATCGGCAAGAAATAAGAGGCCTGGCCCTTTGTTGTTGGCGCATATTGCTCATCCAGATACAGCTTGCCGTCCACCAGTGATGCCGTCAGTGCGCTGCATTCTTCTGGCGTGCAGGGGCGCACCTTTTCGAAAAAGGCCCGTTTGCCGTCGCACTCCGAAAGCGTCAGCAGCAGTGGGGTTTCATCGTCGATCAGTTGCTGAACTTCGTCGAGGAGCCTGCCAAACGATTCATTGGGAACGCCCACCGATTCTGGTGTGAGGTAGACCTCGTTGCTGCCGCAGGCATGCGCTGTGGAGAGCGTCAGCAATGCCGCAGCTCTCAACTGGGCCTGGGGAACGCCCTGTATTTCCGGGCCTTTGCCGATATACGTTGCGTGAGGGTTCATGCCGATAATGATCGTCGGATGATCGGGGTGGGGAGTATCGGCGTGAGCCGAGAGGGGGAGTGCAAGTGCAATCAGCGTTGCGCCCAGCGACGTCCATTGTGTGAATTGCATCCTGCTGCTTCCATGTGGTTTTTTCAGGCGGCGAATCTTATAGATGACAAGCGGTGGGTGTAAGGGGGAAATAGACGCCCACAAAAAAGCCCCGCTTTTAAGGGCGGGGCTTTTTACTAAAGCAGTTACAAGTTAGATAACTTGAACTTCTTCAGCTTGCATGCCTTTCTGACCGCGGGTAGCGATGAAAGAAACCTGTTGGCCTTCTTTCAGGCTTTTGAAGCCGTCGGATTGGATAGCTTTGAAGTGAACGAACAGGTCGTCACCGGATTGTGGAGTGATGAAGCCGAAGCCTTTTTCATCGTTGAACCACTTAACGGTACCGGTTTGGCGATTAGACATGGTGTAACTCCTTGAACAAAGATAACTGCGACTCAGGAAGAACCCTGGCCGAGACTGAGTGCAAAGAGCAGGAAAAATTCTTGTAGATGGTTGGATCGAAATTCAACATATCGTGTAGAGATTCTCAGTGACACAAGCAGCACAGTGGCGCCACCTTAACCCTTTTTCCGGAACGTGCCAATGGTTCTTGCGAAGGTTTCTCTGTTTTCATGACTGACGGTGCGTCGTACAACGGTGACGGCCCGGAATTCACGGGGGATCGGCGAGAATTGTCTCCCGGACTTTGAACCCGGAGCGCCTGCCCGGTAAGATGCCGGACAGAATTTTTCCACCTCGCTATTCAGGACACCCGCCATGAGCATCAAATCGGACAAGTGGATTCGCCGCATGGCGCAGGAACACGGCATGATCGAGCCTTTCGTCGAGCGCCAGGTGCGCGGCAGCGACGATAGCCGTGTGATCTCCTACGGCGTGTCCAGCTACGGCTACGATGTGCGTTGCACCAATCACTTCAAGGTGTTTACCAACATCAATTCGGCGATCGTCGACCCGAAAAACTTCGATGCTGGCAGCTTCGTCGACATCCACAGCGACGTGTGCATCATTCCGCCGAACTCCTTCGCTCTGGCCAGCACCGTCGAATACTTCCGCATCCCGCGTAACGTATTGACCATTTGCCTGGGGAAAAGCACCTACGCGCGTTGCGGCATCATCGTCAACGTCACGCCGCTCGAGCCTGAGTGGGAAGGTCACGTGACCCTGGAGTTCTCCAACACCACCAATCTGCCGGCGAAAATCTACGCGAACGAAGGCGTGGCGCAGATGTTGTTCCTTGAGTCGGACGAAGAGTGCGAAGTTTCCTACAAGGACCGTGGCGGCAAGTACCAGGGCCAGCGCGGCGTGACCCTGCCGCGGACCTGAGTCAACCGTCTGACAACCCGTTGGAATTCCTGAGCGAGCGTACACTCTATGGGGTGTACTGCTCCGATTCGCGCAAGGCGGATCGGGCCATCGCTCAGGAGTGCTTCATGAAGATCGATCCGCGAATAAGTGCCGAACTGGCAAGGCTTGAACCCAATCAGGTTGGCGTGCTGGCCTGGTCCTTGTTGGCACATCCGCCCGTCAGCATGGCAGGGGGCATTCCCCATCAGCCTGATCCCGACACCCCCAACGAAGATCCGACAGAACCCGGAGAGCCCACCCTGCCGGATGAGCCGCCTCCCGCGCCTGTGGTCTAAGGCCTGTCGCTGAAATCCGCCCCTGTAGGCGCTGCCGAAGGTTCGGGCCGCGTTCGGACGATCTTTGGTGGGTTGCGAGATTTCACAGCCGAAAAGCCAGATCAAAAGATCGCAGGCTTCGCCAGTTTCTACAGAGCGATCTGTAGCCGTGGGCGAAACCTGCGATATTTTTATTTCAGGTTGCCGCTCAAGAACTGCTTCAACCGCTCACTCTTCGGATTGCCCAGCACGTCTTCCGGCGCACCTTCTTCTTCCACCAGCCCCTGGTGCAGGAACAGCACCTGGCTCGAGACCTTGCGGGCGAAGCTCATTTCGTGGGTGACCATGATCATGGTCCGGCCTTCTTCGGCCAGACCCTGGATCACCTTGAGCACTTCGCCCACCAGTTCCGGGTCCAGCGCCGAGGTCGGTTCGTCGAACAGCATGACTTCCGGTTCCATGGCCAGCGCGCGGGCAATGGCTACCCGTTGTTGCTGGCCACCCGACAGGAACGCCGGGTACTGATCCGCCACACGCGCCGCCAGGCCAACCTTGTCGAGGTAACGTCGGGCACGGTCCTCGGCTTCTGCCTTGCTGCAACCGAGCACCCGTCGCGGGGCCATGGTGATGTTTTCCAGCACCGTCATGTGGCTCCACAGGTTGAAGTGCTGGAACACCATGGCCAGGCGGGTGCGCAGCCGTTGCAACTCATCGGGGTCGGCCACGTGGATGCCATGGCGATCCTTGACCATGCGGATGTTCTGGCCGTCGAGGCTCATGGTGCCGTCGTTGGGTTGTTCGAGAAAGTTGATGCAGCGCAAAAAGGTGCTTTTGCCTGAGCCGCTGGCGCCGATCAGGCTGATGACGTCACCGGTCTTGGCCTTGAGCGAAACGCCTTTGAGCACCTTATGATCGCCGTAGCTTTTATGCAGGTCTTCGATGGTCAATTTGTACATGGGACATGCATCCTCAAGGCGAAAGTAGGTAGCCGCTGCGATAGGCTTCGGTGCCCGCGACGTGGGCGATCACCATGCCGGCAGTGGCCATGCGCCGCAGCGAACGGGCGTACATCAGCCCGGCGGCGGTGCAATGAACGGGGGTGACGCGATCATTGATAGGGTCGATGACTTCGGCGATCAGTTGCCCGGCCTCCAGGTATTCCCCGGG
This sequence comes from Pseudomonas sp. P9_31, assembly GCF_034008235.1. Classification (NCBI taxonomy): domain Bacteria; kingdom Pseudomonadati; phylum Pseudomonadota; class Gammaproteobacteria; order Pseudomonadales; family Pseudomonadaceae; genus Pseudomonas; species Pseudomonas sp. P9_31. The sequence goes on along the minus strand of NZ_CP125375.1, from coordinate 4,962,576 downwards.
CAGGGCCGTGAACACCAGCAATCCGCCCACGGGTGTCGACACCGGTTCGACCCCGGCCAGCGGCGTGGCCGGGTAGGGCAGTTCCGGTAATGGCGCCGGCTCACCGGCAATCGCACCGAAGTAAATCAGATAGTCGATCAGGGCCTGGCAATCGAGGCTGGCCAGCGGGTGATTGACGTCGCCCTGACCGCGCAATTCGACGGTGACCGAAAAACTGCCCAGCGGAATATCGAAGTGTTCGCCGAAGCGCTCCTTCAACTGCCACCAGAGCAGGGTGAAGCATTCGTCGAACGACTGGCCGCCCGAATCGGTGGCCAGCAGGCTGGCTTCGGCACCGATGTACCGCGCCAGCGGCTCGACCTGAGGCCAGGCCTCGGGTGTGGTGTAGAGGTGCGCGACGGCTTCGAAATCGCAATGCAGGTCCAGCACCATGTCCGCATCGCAGGCCAGCCGTTGCAGGGTCAAGCGTTGGGATTGCAGTTGAGTGGCGGCGGTCTGCCGCGTCAAAGCCTTGCGCAGGCTGTCGCGGATCAGTTCAAGGTTGCGTTGCGGGTCGCCGCCGAGCAGACCTTCGATCTCGTAGCCGACTTCTTCACTCAAGTCGACGAACCAGCGATTGAAGTTCTGCCCGCTTTCCAGCTCGTAGCGGCCCAGTGGAACGTCCATCAACACTTGTTCCAGGCCAACCGGGTTGGCCACGGGCACCAGCACGATTTCGCTGCGCAACCGGCCAGCGGCTTCCAGCTCCGCCAGACGTTGCTTGAGGTGCCAGGCCACCAGCATGCCGGGCAGTTCATCGGCGTGCAGGGAGGACTGGATGTAGATCTTGCCTTTGGCCGCCTGGGGGCCGAAGTGGAAGCTGTGAATCTGTCGCACGGTCCCCGGCAGAGGGGCCAGCAGGTCATGAATCTGGTGGCGCATGTACGAATTGTCCTAGTGAGTCGGCCCGAGGAAGGCCAGCCATCGGCGTTCGGCGAGGCGGAACAGGCCGACCAGCGCAAAGGTAACGGTCAGGTAGATCAGCGCGGCGATGCCGAACGACTGAAAGGTCAGAAAGGTCGCGGAGTTCGCATCACGAGCGACTTTCAGGACATCCGGGATGGTCGCGGTGAACGCCACGGTGGTCGAGTGCAGCATCAGAATCACTTCGTTGCTGTAATAAGGCAACGAACGACGCAGGGCTGACGGCATGATCACGTAGGCATAGAGCTTCCAGCCCGACAGACCGTAAGCCTTGGCCGCCTCGACTTCACCGTGCGCCATGCTGCGAATCGCCCCGGCGAAGATCTCCGTGGTGTAGGCGCAGGTGTTCAGGGCGAAGGCCAGGATGGTGCAGTTCATCGCATCGCGAAAGAACGCATCCAGTACCGGTTGGGCGCGCACGGCGGCCAGGCTGTAAATCCCGGTGTAGCAAATCAGCAACTGGATATACAGCGGCGTCCCGCGAAACAGGTAGGTGTAGAACTGCACTGGCCAGCGGACGTAGACCTTGGGTGAAACCCTGGCGATGGACAGCGGGATCGACACCAGAAAACCGATGAAGATCGACGCGCTGAGCAACCACATGGTCATGGCCAGGCCGGTGATGTGGTAACCGTCGGTATAAAGGAAGGGCTTCCAGTAATCCTGCAAGAGTTCGATCATCGTACGGCCTCCCGGGAGCCGGCGGCGTAGCGGCGTTCAAGTTTGCGCAGGACGAAATTGGAGGCGCTGGTGATCAGCAGGTAAATCACCGCGGCCAACACCAGGAAGTAGAACAGTTGATAGGTGCTTTTGCCGGCGTCCTGAGCAGCTTTGACCAGGTCGGCGAGGCCGATGATCGACACCAGCGCAGTGGCCTTGAGCATCACCATCCAGTTATTGCCGATACCCGGCAGGGCAAAACGCATCATTTGCGGGAACACCACGATCCAGAAGCGCTGGCCACGCTTGAGGCCATAAGCGGTTGCGGCTTCGACCTGACCCCGTGGCACGGCAAGGATCGCCCCGCGAAAGGTTTCGGTGAAGTACGCGCCATAGATAAAGCCCAGGGTAATGACCCCGGCGCTGAACGGGTTGATCTCGATGTATTCCCATTCCATGAAGTCGGTGAGCGACGTCAGCCAGGTTTGCAGGCTGTAGAAAATCAACAGCATCAGCACCAGATCCGGCACGCCGCGAATCAGCGTGGTGTAGACCTGCGCCGGCACGCGCACCAGTTTGACTTTGGACAGTTTGGCACTGGCGCCCAGCAAGCCGAGCAAGACGGCTACCAAGAGCGACAACACCGATAATTTGATGGTCATCCAGGTGCCTTCCATCAACAAAGGACCGAAGCCCTTGAGGCTGAAGGCGGAGAGCCCCAGATTTTGTAATAGGGTTTCGAACATAAATCAGCAACCTGATCGGATAAAAAAAGCGCCCATCGCGAGATGGGCGCCGGGCATTACTTGCCGCTGTACAGATTCAGATCGCCAAAGTGTTTCTTCTGAATGGTGGCGTAGGTGCCATCGTCGTGTAACGCTTTGATACCTTTATCCAAAAGTGCCTTGAGGTCTTTGTTACCTTTAGAGATACCGATCGCTGTTTTGGCTGGCAGCAATTCGCTGTCCACCGGCTTGCTGATTTCGTAATCGGTGCCTTTTGGTGACTTCAAGAAGCCCAGTTCGGCCTGCAGCATGTCCTGGATCGCCGCATCGAGGCGACCGGAAGTCAGGTCGGAATACACCTGATCCTGGTTCTGATAGGCCTGGGTTTTCACGCCAGCCTTGTCCAGAACGGCTTTGGCGTACGCTTCCTGGATGGTGCCTTGCTCGTAGCCTACGGTTTTACCCTTCAGCGAGGCGACGTCTTCGGTCAGGCCGGAACCTTTCTTGAACACGTAAGCGGTTGGGCCGGAGAACAGCTCGCTGGAGAAGTCGATGACTTTTTCGCGGGCGGGGGTGACGGTCATCGAAGAGATCACACCGTCGAATTTATTGGCCTTGAGGCCCGGAATCATGCCGTCGAAATCGCTTTCGACCCACTTGCACTTGACCTTCAGCTCGGCGCAGATCGCATTGCCCAGGTCGATGTCGAAGCCTACCAGGCTGCCATCGGCTGCTTTGGACTCGAACGGCGCGTAGGAAGGGTCAACGCCAAAACGCAATTCTTTGTATTCCTTGGCCAGCGCGGAGCCGGCAGCCATGCACAACGCCAGTGCAGAAAGGGTCAGCAATGCTTTTTTCATTATTCAATCCCTAAGAACCAATATGAGCGCTTGTGGCGCAGAAGTACTGTTACTGAAAAGCGTAAGACCTATTAAAAGTAGCAATTTCCGAACCAGAGTCCCGAACAAGCGTTTAAAAGGTAGTACAAGAAGTGGCAATGCGGGATTTGTGCACGAAAACGGGCGCCGCCAGATCTTTGCGTCTGGATGGTGCGCTGTGTGGGCCAGGGGGCTAGCCCTGATCAGCCAGTCAAGGTGCAGAACCTGTGGGAGCGGGCTTGCTCGCGAAGGCGGTGTGCCAGGCAACATTGATGTCGACTGACACTCCCTCTTCGCGAGCAAGCCCACAGTTGACCGTGCCAGGCGCCAAATGTGGGAGTGGGGTTACTTGCCGGGCGTCAACGTCAACCGCGTTTTGCCATACACCTTGTCAAAGTTCTGCGGCTGCATCGGCAGGCTCATGTATTGCCCCTTGAGCCATGGATCGACGCTGTCGAGATAGTGCGGGCTGGCGGGGTTGCCGGATTGGCCGGTACCGTTCTGGCCCATCAGTGGTTCTGTCTGGCCGAAGTCGACGATAAAGCGCATGGCGGGCGCCAGCGTGGTGTTGAAGTCCTGTCCCCAGGTGAACGCGGCAGTATTGAGCGTGGTGTGGTCGCCGCCGGCCGCCAGCGGACCGCGCACGGTCTGGCCACTGGCGTTCTTCCACTCGTAGCGGTGCAGTTTGCCCCACTGCCAGGCTTTGTGGTCGCCGCCCAACTGGCTGTCACCCGCGCTGATCGCCGAGGCCAGGCTACGGGCGAGAATCGCCGGTTTGTCTTCTTTCTGCGCAGTGCGCACGTCATCCCAGAACGGACTGTCCTCACGGCCCAGCAGGTGATCGGCCTGAGCTGCGTAGGACAACTTGCCGTTGACGATAAAGGCTTTCCACGCCGGGCTGCTTTCCGGGCCCAGTTCGTCGAGGAAAATCTGTTTCGTGCTTTCCTGCAGGAACAGCTCGTAAATCGCCGCGTCGGCGGAGGTCGGGCTCAGTTTGCCGTCGAAGGCCATCAAGCGTGTGTACGTCTCGCGAGCCTTGCCGCGGTCCGCAACCGGCAACGCTTCGATGGCCTGCTTGAGTGGCTGAGCCATGCCCGGCGCTTCAAACATTTTCTTCAGTTTGGCGGCGAAGGTGGTGGTTTGGTCGTATTGCATGGCGATCAGGCTGCGAGTGTCGTGTTTGCCCACGCCCGCCAGTTCAGCCATGCGTTCGCCGCGCTCCGGGGCGGACCAGGAATTGGACAGCTGCATGCCGTAACCATGGGGAATGACCCGCTGGTTGGCGGTGCCGAGCCAGCCCTGAGCCGGGTCCTGGTCATACGGGTGGAGCATCGGGTCGGCGTAACCGTCCCAGTCGTAGCGACCTTCCCAGCCTGGCGACGGCAGCAAGCCTTCGCCTTCGCGACGGTTCGGGTAGCGACCGGTGACTTGCCAGCCGATATTGCTGGCATCGGCAAACACCAGATTCAGGGCAATGGCACGGATCTCACGGCTGGCGTCCGACGCTTTCTCGGCGCTCTGTGCTCGGGACAGGTCGAAAAAGGCGTCCAGGCTTTTGTCGTCGGTGAAGTCCGGCATCTGCAAGGCCAGACCGTAACCATTCGCCAGCGCGGTGCCTTGTGCGCTGTTGAGCAGCGGCCCGTGGCGGGTTTCGTACACCGCTTCGCGAATCGGCCGCTGGCCTTTGACGAAATAAGTTTCGTTGCGCACGATCGCCGGCTGCCATTTACCGCCCACTTCGTAGGAAAGGCCGTTGCCCTGGCGTTTGATTTTTTCCAGGAACAGGTCCTGGTTGTCGCCCATGACGGTGGTCATGCTCCACGCCACTTTGCTGTTGAAACCACCGAGCACCATCGGTAACCCGGCAATGGTCACGCCGGAGGCCTGGTATTTCGGCGCGCGAATCTGCACGTAACTGAGCAACGACGGCACGCCCAGCGGCCCGTGGCTGTCGCTGGCCAACAGGCTTTTGCCGCTGCGGCTGCGTTGCGGGGCGATCGCCCAGTTGTTCGAAGACGTGGCGCCCAGCAGATTCAGATCCGACAGTTGGCCGGTGGCTTTGCCTATTTCGCTCAGCCCCGGGATTTGCCCGTTGAGTTTGATGCCCTGAAGTTTTTCGGCTTCAGTCACCGGCAGTTTTTCGTCGGGCGCAGACGGCGTCAGCCACGCCAGTTTGTCGGTGCTGACGGTCTGGGCCAGCATCAATGAGGAAATCTCTTCCGGCAGGTTCGCCGATTGGCTGAAGTTCAGCAGGCAGAACATCAGCGCCGAATCTTCCGGTTTCCAGTATTCAGGCTTGTAGCCGGTGGCCGCGAGGTCCGCAGGCAATTTGTCGCGGTAGCGGAACAGGTAGGCGTTGACCCCGCGGGCATAGACTTCGAAGAACCGCTTGAGGCGCGGCGAAGAGGCCTTGTACAGCTCATCCGCGCTTTTCTTCAGATTGACCGCGCGCATGTAGCGGTCGGCGTCGAGCAGGTCCGAACCGGACATCTCCGCCAAACGGCCCTGGGCCAACAGGCGCAGAGTGACCATCTGGCTGATGCGGTCGCTGGCGTGCACGTAGCCGAGGGTGAACAGCGCATCGTGGAAGCTGTTGCTCTCGATCAGCGGCATGCCCATGGCATTGCGACGAACCGAAACGTTCTGCGCCAGACCCTTGAGCGGTTGCACGCCGGAGGTGGGCGGGAGGGTGTCCTGAGTGTTCCAGGTCTGACAACCGGTCAGGCTCAAAACACCGGCCACTGCTGCGGCAACGCCGAACCGGGGAAGAAAATGTGTAAGGGCTGGCGAGGCCATGGCAAAGCTCCTGCGGGGGGTAGAGGCGCAATAAAGGCGCTACGTTAGTGAGCAGGAGGAGGCCGCGCAAGCGGGGTGTAGGGTTATTTCAGGAAATGTCTGATAAACCACAAACTTCTGGACGATGCGTTACCCGTGGCGAGGGGGCAAGCGCCCTCGCCACAACAGCCTCCTAACCACAGGGTTTGTGTTTGCCTCAGGATTTAGGTGGATTGACCTTGTGCAGTGGTCTAATTTCCCCGGACACCTCGATAGGTGGAGAATGCATCTATCGAGGATTTTTTCATGACTGGCAAACGCAGAACATTCGACGACAGCTTCAAACTGCAAGTGGTAAAGATGATCAAGGACCAGGGACTGGCCGTTCCGCAGGTCTGCCGCGACCTGAATATTGGTGAGACCGCCGTCCGGCGCTGGGTGCAGCAGTACGAGGCTGAACAGCTGGGAGATGTCGGAATCGGCAAACCGTTGACTGCTGAGCAACAACGTATCCGGCAGTTGGAGCAGGAAAATCGCCAGCTCAAGATGGATAACGATGTATTAAAAAAGGCTACCGCCTTCTTTGCCCGCGAGCTGAAGTAACGTATCGCTTGGTTCGGCAGCTGCAACAGAAGGCTTATTCGGTGGCGCATGTCTGTCGGCTGCTGGGCATCAGTCGATCCGGGTTCTACGAAGCCAACAAGCGTGCTGAAGTGCCAACATCAATTTGTCCCATGGCTCTGCAACTCAAGGCATCGTTTGCCGCAAGTGGCGGCTGTTATGGCAGTCGTCCGTTGCGTAAAGTGTTGCACGCCAAGGGCATGGAAATAGGCCTTTATAAAATTCGTCGCTTGATGCGTGCCAACGGTCTGCGTTCGGCTTGGAAGCGTAAGTTTGTGCATACGACAGATAGCAACCACGACCTGCCGATTGCTGAAAATGTGTTGAATCGCCAATTTGAACCCGACGCAGTAAACAAAGCTTGGGTGGCAGACATTACCTACATCCGGACCCGAAGCGGCTGGTTATACCTGGCCGTGGTGCTGGACTTGTTCTCACGCAAGATAGTCGGCTGGTCCATGGCCCCGAACATGCCGGCTGAGCTGGTGTGTAGTGCAATGCAGCTGGCGATTGCTCAACGTCAACCACCACCGGGTCTGGTCGCCCACTCGGATCGTGGCAGCCAATACGCGAGCGCAAGCTACAGAGCGCTGTTGGCAAGAAATGAAATGCAGCAAAGCATGAGCCGTAAAGGTAATTGCTGGGACAACTCAGTGATGGAGCGCTTCTTCCTGAGTTTGAAAATGGAGCGGGTATGGCGGCGCGATTACGCCAACCACGCCGAAGCGATACGTGACATCACTGAATACATCGTTGGGTTTTACAACAACGAGCGGCTGCACTCGAAACTGGGATATCTGCCACCGACCGTTTACGAACGGGCAATGGCGTCTAAACCTCCTATCGAGGTGTCCGGAATTAGTTGACCACTACACTTGTCCACCAGCGCATACGCCTTCACCGTCGCCGGGCGGTTCTGGATGTGGTTGAACCAGCGCAGCACGTTAGGGAAGTCTTCCAGGTTCTGGCTCTGCCATTTGTGGGAAACGATCCACGGGTAGATCGCCATGTCGGCAATTCTGCCCGGCCATCGGCCCCAGGCCGCCCATCTGCCAGAACAGCCATTGCAGCGCCTGCTGGTGCCCGCGCAGGTCCTTGGGCAAGAACTTGCCGGTTTTCTCCGCCAGGTACAAAAGAATCGCCCCCGACTCGAACAGCGACAACGGAGCTCCGTCATCGGCCGGCTCGTGATCGACGATGGTTCCAAATCAAGAGACATAGTCAGGTACGGGCAGCGACCGCGAGCATCAGGTCGTCCTGTTTGCGTTTGATGGCTTGCCAGTAGCAGGAAGTGATGCTGAAGTGCGGAAAACTCAATGACCTTGCATGAGAAAAGTCGGCATGGAGCTCAAGACGAACGCGGCGCTGATCATCATCGATCAACAAAAAGGCATCCTGCACCCCAGGTTGGGTCGTCGAAACAACCCACAGGCCGAAGAGCGCATTCTGGAATTGCTGGGGCATTGGCGTCGAACCGGGCGGCCGGTGATTCATGTGCAACACCTGTCCCGTTCAGCGGATTCGGTGTTCTGGCCGCAGCAATCGGGGGTGGAGTTTCAGCAGCGATTTCAGCCATCGGTCGGTGAGTGGCTGATACAGAAGCAAGTGCCGGATGCGTTTTGTTCGACGGGGTTGGAGGCGCGTTTGCGCGAGGCGGGGATCGATCAGTTGATCATCGTTGGTGTGGCGACCCACAACTCGGTGGAGTCCACGGCGCGAACGGCCGGGAATCTTGGGTTTGAAGCGTGGGTTGCGGAGGATGCGTGCTTTACCTTCGACAAGGCGGATTTTTTCGGCAACGACCACTCAGCCGAAGAGGTGCATGCGATGTCGCTGGGTAATTTGCATGGCGAATATGCGACGGTCGTGGGCACAGCAGAAATATTAATGGCTGGCTGAAAACCTGTGGGAGCGAGCCTGCTCGCGATAGCGTTTTAACGGCCAAATTGATAGTGAATGTGCCGCCGTCTTCGCGAGCAAGCCCGCTCCCACATTTGAACTGCGTCACCCACAACACAGCAGATCCAATGTGGGAACGGGCTTGCTCGCGAAGGCGATTCAACAGGCGAAAAAATTATCCGCCCGAAGCATCAAGCGCCGTGGCACTTCTTGAATTTCTTGCCGTTGCCGCAGGGGCAAGGGTCGTTGCGGCCGACATCCTTCAGGGCATTGCGCACCGGCTCCTGGTGGGCGTGGCCGCAGTTCGGGCCGTGGACATGGCCATGGTCGTGATCATGGTGGTCGTGATGGTCATGATCGTGGTTGCAGTCAGGGCCATGGACATGGGGTTGCTGGGTCATCGGGGTCACTCCGGAATTAAATCGGCGGCAATTAGCCGAGTAGGCCGGGGATCACATGATATGGACCCACTCAACTGTTTGTCTACTCGGTTTGTCACACCATTGTCGCATTCTTGGCGCAGTCCCAAAAGCTTCATTCAGAGGCCTGCGCGTGCGCGATAAGGACCCCATGCGAGCGCACGTTAAGGCTCAGGCGCGAGGGCGTACGGGGGACTTTGGGACCATAGAAACACTGAGGTGGTCATTCAGATTTTTCTGCCAGATTCTCAAGGGTGGGGCGAGCTATCTGACGCTACACTGCCTGTTCATGTCAGTGACTCGGGATCACAAAATGGCACGCGTAACGAACCGGAAGATTGAGGAACAATACTTTGATTCTTTTCGCCAACACTATGTACTGCCGTCCGGGACAATCGAATACAGCGACAAGCCCGATGTACTCATTCTCGATGAAGGCGGGCAGAGAATACTCGGTATAGAGATAACAAGGCTTTACCAAACTGAGGGTGGTGACCTCAAGGGCGAACAGCGCCAAATCAAAATGCGTCGCAATGTCATTGATAGGGCGGAGGACATCTATCTATCAAGAGGTGGGCGGAAAATTTGCCTACACATCTCCTTCGATCCTAATCATCCGATCATAGGTAAGGAGCACGTAAAGAAGACAGCGGAGAACTTGGCCCTCTTTGCTTTGGGAGTCTCGTCGCATAGGGATATGTACACTGCATACAACCCTATCGAAGCGTCTCCTGAGCTTAGCTACCTTCACCACGATGGGAATGAGTATCCCCTCAGTAACTGGGAGAACCCGCAGGTCTATGACACGCCAGCTTTGTTAGTCGAACGAGTAAAGAAGGAGGTGGCGAACAAGGCCGCGAAGGTTCTGGAGTATCAGAATTGCGAGGCCCAATGGCTTCTAATTGTTGTCGACTACTGGGATTCGTCACAGGATCAAGGCACGCACTGGCCAGTAGACGAGGATGTAGGTAGAACCCCTTTCGAGCGAATTCTGATCTACAAGACTTGTTTCAATGAGGTTGTTGAAGTGACTCAAGGAGCCCTTTGAGGCACCCGGCCAGAATCACAGCAAGATCACCCATCACAGCCACCAAGTACAACGCAGACGACATCCCCAAAGCCTTCGACCAAAGGACCACCTTGAGTAACTCCCAGAGTGACAAGGAGTAAACCAAGAAATCGGTAGGTGACACGGTGGGTAGCCAGAGTGCGGAGTACAGCAACACAGGTCTTCCACCGTGTAGTCATCGCATAGCCCTCCTTGAGCTGTAGGGTTAGGTGGATGATAACCACCTTCCAACAGGGCAGCCTGTGAGGGCGTCTTAAAGAAGAGGCGCAGGGTCAATCTGTATAGGTAACCTTAAGTCCCCTCTGGTTATAGTGGGTGTTTCTGGAGGCTTTATAGACCGGGCCTCTCAGAGGTGGTCATTTTGAAAAATAAGGGAACCCGTTAAGGTCCCCTTTGAGAATTACCGTGTGCCACCGTTCTGCACGCTTGCGCTGTTACCTCCTGCCGGGGTCCCAGAGGCGCCCTTACCGAATTTACCTCCCGCCGCTGCATATCCTTGGACGCCAGAGGAAACGATGTTCAAAGCGTTCGCGATGTTGTTGACCTTGTACTTGTTGCCTCCCTGCCCACGAACAGCGGCCTTAGAGTTCTCAGAGCTACCTACGCGATTCGCGAAGATCGCTTGATAGTCCCGCTCGTAGTTGTCGGTAATGTTCAACCGCTGAGCTGAGGCGTCGTTGTCCACAGAATTACGCAGACGGTCCATTGAGTTACCAGAAAGTCCAGACTCGCCAATAGCTGCACGAATAGTGCCTTGATTGCGGATTGTCTGAAGGTTCACCTCTGTGAGTTGCCTACGGGCTTCGTCATGCTTGTCCACGGTTGCAAGCTTCTGATCGTTCTCAGCAAAGTTGGCCTGCTTGACGATTTCGTTCTGCTGCTTCCGTTCGTTGTCGGTCATCTGACCCTTGGCCTTGGCTCCTTCAGATGCACTTGAGGCAGCCGCAGCGGCGCTCATAGCCATCATCGCCATGGGTATAACGAGTGGTCCACACATTTCAATGTCCTCCTATAACCAAAATTGTTTGAATGGAAATCCCGCAGGGCTCATGGCGTGGTCAGCTTGAAATGTTGCTCCAAGCACCTCCAAGAGTCGGACGTGAGCGCGATTACTTACGGCGACATAGTTGGTTAGCGCTACTCCGCTGGAATTCCCGCGCTTGATGTCTTCCAAGTGACTCTTCAGGATTCTGTAGAATCGATACCGTTCGGCTTTCGAGAGTTCCGTAACTACGTTCGTCGTAACAAACCAAATGCCTCCCCCAGCGTGCCCGCCCACAGCCAGCACACGAGAGCCGAACTTGATCGCGTGAGTTGTCTCGTCGATGGCCTTGGGAAAAACCTCGGCAGGGTCGCGGCCTGTTTGCATCGAATGAAAATCTGAGAGATCACCAGCGGATAAATCATCTGCTGCCACATGCAGGTCAGCGAGGGTTGCTTTTACTTTATAAATTTGGGCATCGCCGACAGCAAGGCAGGCAGTTTTAATACTGGTCATGTTTCATTTTCTCCATATTAGATTCGCCCCCTGGCCGACCTCCACGACCCAGCTACTCGACCTTATGGAGGTCTGCGCATGGTCCAGAAGGCAGCCAATGGGGCGAGTTGATTGATTGCGAGATTTCCCATGACAAGCGTTTTCAATGGCCTGCGAGGAACGTGGATGCTCTATAAGAGCTGCGGAAAGCCCAACCAAATGAACCACTCCGTTAGCTGGATGCAGACTGTAGGACTGTGTTTTAACGAATCTCGACGCCCTGACCTTCCAGCATCATCAGCAACAACTTCTGACTGACTGGATCGTTAGGCACGAGCCCACGCAGACCATTGAAAACGCCTGTCATGTACTCTTGGTCTGCTCGGCGGGAGTCCGTACCAGATGCCCCGAAGGCGTTGTAACCAACCTGCCCGACGCTGGAGAGAACCCCGTAAGCCGGAACCTGTTCAGCAACTCGACCGAGTACCGCTGTGGTCCGGTCGTCCTTCGTTGCGCTGTACTTCATGGCGCCTTGCGGACGTTGCTCTTTGGGTCCCCGAGGGAGAATCGAGGAACGGACCATTGCGGCCTGATCAAATCCCAAAGGTGCCGCGATGATGTTCATCAAGCCCAGCGGAGCGCCTATGTGGGAACTACGGGACAGTGCCGCGTAGGCCAGCATGTTGGGATCAAGCGCTTGCTGTAGGAACTTCTCACGCTGGTCCTTAGGCATCCCCGATGCTTGGCTGTACTTCATTGCGACGTAGCCAGACACAGCCAGACCAGTCGAAAGGACTGCCTGCATAGTTTGGTCAATCGCCCGGCCATTCTTCGTCGCATCGTGATAGCCACGGATCAGCCTGGAGTTGACTGAGCGCATCGTGAAGTTCTTGAATTGCATCGCCATCTTCACGCCAGCGCCATAGGCCTCCGTGTCCGTCGAGGAGAACTTGTGAGTACGAAGTATGGTTTCGTCAGCGATCTTATCGCCCATGCGCCACAGGTCCATTGTCCGTGGATCACGCTGGAAGGCTGCTCTGTCAGAGACCTTATAGGACCCGTCTGACTGTTTCTTCACGTAGGTCGCAATGAGATCCTTCATCCCCTCGAACTGCTCAGGGGTGATCGACATCGACTTCAGACGCTCAGGCTCAAAGAGCTTCGAGCTGCGCCCCCCTACGACGTGATTCACGAAGTCCGAGAGGACCCCTTGACGGCCAGCGTCTGCAATATAGTTGGACGACTCTGTGAGGAACTTGGTGAACGGCGACCATGCCGCTGCTTCCTGTGTGCCATACCTGATCGTCCCCACGACCTGAGCAAGCGTCGGGTTCGTATTCGCATGGTCGCGCAGGCGCTGAATAATGTCCTGACGGGTTGGACGGATGTGATTATCCAGCTCACGCCCGAAGACCATCAGATGCATATCCGCAAGGTCGTTAGCCTTGATCTTGGAGCCCCACGCGGTCATGTCCTTCAGGATCGGCACGCCCTTCAAGAGCATCCGCGTGTGCCCCTTGGTCACCATACCGGCAACCTCAGTGATGGACTGCACGCCCATGTAGGCGTTCTTTGCGAAGAAGCTCATGTCTGTCAGAGCCCGTGACGCAGTCGCCAAGGCGCCTTCAGGATCACGCCGGGCACGGCCTGTCAGAATCTTAACGGACTCCTCAAGGGCCTTACGCTCAGACGCCACTGAGGTTTTCACCTTAGTGATGTCGTGAAGGAGTTCCCCTGTGGTTCTGCCAGTAGCGCCCATGATTCCGATGTCACCGTTAACACGGCGGTCATAGCTGGGCGTGATGCGTGACAGGTCGAACTCACGAAGGTCATTGACAGCGAACTGAGAGCCATCAGACAGCGGGACTGTCATGTCAGAGTCGAACAGGTGGCGTCCTTCGAGGAAGTTGTTGGAGGCCAGTCCCATAGAGCCGGGGATGCTTCCTTGGTCGCTTAGTGAAAGTAGGTTCGACTCATCGAAGTCTTCTGATTTAGCGACACCGAAAGCCTTCCGAGTGGCGTAGTCCTCGACCAGTTCATCCAAGATTTCTTCGCGAAGCTTCACGGCGTCCACTGGGGCCGCTGGCTTCTTTCCGCCTGGCTTAGGCATCCGTGCCTTCAGCTCTTCCTCAACAGCATCCTTCAGGTAGTTGTCCACCCGAGATTTGACGTGGGGGCGAGCCGCATAGCTGGCCAACCAAGATTCCTTAATGGCGTCCTGAAGCCCATCCTGACCACCGAACTTCTGTAGGTGAAGGTTCTTCGCAGCAGACGAATATATGTTGGGGATGTACGAACCAGCGTGACGCGTCTCAGGCAACACAGGGCGGGCCTTACGGTTGCCAAACTGAGCCGGTGCAGCCAAATAGTCACCTTTGAGGTCGTAGTGACTCTTGATGGTGTCCATAAGCTTCCGCTCGCCTGCTGTGAGTTGGGTCAGCTTGTTGCCTGACATCTCCTCAATGGCCTCAGCGACACGGCGGTATGCACGCTCAATGTGAGCCTGACGGCCTCCCTCGGTCATCGCATAGCTTGGGTCCTTGATGGCCTCCAAGACCTCTTCGGACATCTTGTTGTAGGTCACATGATCCTGACCTTGGATGCGCTCAATGATGTCCGAAGCGGTAGCCCCGAACTTCCCGTTAGAGCCCGTTACGGTCCCTGTAGGCGAGCGGAACAACTGGCTACCAATCGCCAAGACATCAGGGCTCTCAGAGCGATTGAGCGTATAGCCTATCTCTGTGAAGCCACCCATTGAGACGCCTTTGGCTGCACGATCCGGCATCACCTCAGCGGCCTCAGCCAGAAGCTTTGGATTGAGAGGATTGGTGGCTGAGAGGATTGAGCCATCTTGCAGGCGCACAGCACCCGGCTCGTTAGGATGGTCAACATAGCTCACCCCAAAGGCTTCCTTAGGCTCCTCACCGGCCATCCATGGGAAACGTGAGGGGTCTTCCTGACCTAACTGACGGGCAGTCTCTCGGGCCTCTAAGCGAATACTCGAACCGGCAAAATCATTGGCGTCCGGCTCCATATCGGGGTGCAAGTCGAACCGTTCGTTTGGCAAGGCAGACTCACCGTGCCTCGCAAGGATCGCCTCAAGATCACCATCCGTAACCTCGGAGCGCGCAGCAGCTTTAGGAGCCGCTTGTAGGGCTCTGTCGAAAAGCGCCGTAGCGCCTGCACCGAACAGGGCCCCACCTACCAGAGCAGTCCCGTAATGACCCTCAATGCCCGTCATGCTTTCCCGTAGCCCCTCAGACGCCACGGCAGCAGCGCCCGAGTACATTGCACCCTGAGCAACCCGAGAGATGAGGCGAGCGCCAGTTGTCCCAGGCACAGGAACGTAAGTCAGTGGGTCAAGGCCAGCACCGGCAAAACCACCCACAATCTGGGCGCCTGTACCGGCTCCATTGATACGCCGCTCGTACTCCATGTTTTCCTTTGCCATTGCGATAGCATTCGGGAGGTTGGCTCGTTTGCCCTTGGCGTAGTCCTGCACGAAGCTGAAGTATTGAGGGTCTACGCCTTCCTTGCGGATCATGTCGTAGTCCTCAGCGGTCCACTGAGAGTTGTCTGTGGGATTCACCCAGTCCAACGGATCATGGTCTTCCTGTGTGGCGTATCGGAAGATCGAAGCGACCGGGGACGTAGCCAGCGAGGCAGCAGTTGCATCACCAGTGCCCTCAAAGGTGCCCTTCTCGGGCTTCCCAATGTGAGCTGAGAGCGTGATGTAGTCCTGCTGAGTTTGCGGAGCCGTACCACCATCAAGGTTCATGTTCCCCAGTTGAGGGAGGTTTTCACCTACACGGACCTTGGGGGTTGCCGCCACGCCCTGAGTTGCATCCTCAAAGGTGACGGCTTGAGCCTTTGGGTTGATCCCCGGATTGGTCACCTCCTGAGCATCGAACCACTGGCGGGATGGCGAGTCACCAGACACATCCAGCAGCTTGCGCATGTAGTTCTGACCCTCGGGACTGATCTTGCTGAAGTCGCCCGAGTCCAGGGCGGACAGCTGTGAGGAACCTAAACGGCCTTGCCCTTGGTTGTACGCCAACGCGGTCTTCAGCAAGTCGCCCTT
Organism: Pseudomonas sp. P9_31; assembly: GCF_034008235.1. NCBI lineage: Bacteria > Pseudomonadati > Pseudomonadota > Gammaproteobacteria > Pseudomonadales > Pseudomonadaceae > Pseudomonas > Pseudomonas sp. P9_31. Next base: position 4,947,009 of record NZ_CP125375.1, on the reverse strand, counting down.
ATAGGCCCCGCTGAGGTCTTTGAGGTGGCGGGCAACCGCTGGGATTGCCTTAGCGGGGTCCATACGATCTTCAGGGGACATCAGGCCGTAAGCCTTGCCGGTCAGCTCCGTCATCTGGCCGAGACCCAAGGGGCCTGTAGGGGATTTTGCGATAGGGTTGAAGCTGGACTCATTGAAGATCAGCTTGTGCATGAAGTCGTAGGGGATGTTGTTGCGATCAGCTTCTTGTCGAATAAGGCTGTCGTATGGCGTGCCTTTGGCCTTCACCGATGCGTAATCTTTTTCTGTGGTCATATGAGTATTTTTCCTTTTGTCTGACTTCCCGCCGACCTCCACGACCAGTTCAAAGCGCCCACACTCAGGGCTCCGGCATGGTTCGGAAAGTCAGACAGAAAGAAGCTTTGAATGATGATTTAATTTTCTGGCGGTCGGGCCGGAAGGGCGGTTCAGTTTCTTGTATTAGTTTCTGGCGTATTGGCCGTGATATCGCTTACGAACTTGATCGAGGTAGCGCGTTGCCGTGTGTATCGATGCAATTACAGTGCGGTGTACACTGCTACCAAGTGTTACCTGAGCCTGATACATACCGTTCGGTAGTTTGCTGATTCCTTTAGGAAGATCACCTTTCCCACGCTTACGTGCATTCTGTAAATTCTGCTTGTTGGTGCAGCACCGTAGATTGTCAACATGGTTGTTCGATATATCACCGTCAATATGGTCTACAACCAAAGGCCCTGGGTCCTCGCCTGTATGCATAAAGTAGACGATTCGATTTGTGCGGTAATGAAGGTTTTTGAATTTGAATCGGTAGTAGCCCTCGCGATCCTTACTCAGAACCGGGCCTATTTTTCCGTTCCTGCCGCCTCCTGCCTTGATCCGAGAGAGGCCCGAAGGGCTTCCTTGATCAATCTTGAAATTATCGAGCAATTTACTTAGCTCAGGCATCGGAAGGTGATGCGTCTGTGTTTGATTCATTGATTGCCCTCACTGGTATCCTGACGGGATGTCATCGCTTATAGTGGGGGTCTATATGTGGTGCTTTCATTGTTATCCGTCACTACATGTTGTGTCTTTGGTGTGAGGCGAAGCTAAATCAGAATATGCATCCCAAGCTTCAACTGTAGAAAGCAGGCGCGTTGCATAAAAGGAGATTCGCTTAGGCGAAGGCAAATTCACTCTCCAGAATCTTGGAGATGTCCAAGGTCCCTTTGGTTGGCAGTGGCGGCATCTTCTCCAGTTGGCTTTCATGTAGCTGCTCCATGAACTGCTCACGGAAGTCATCAAGAACATCGTTTTCGGTATACGTCTCAACCATTGTTTCCCGAACTGCCTTGAACATCTTCCCGGCCTTCGCTGGGATGGTCCCAAAGCTGTCATGGATCAACGCGAAGAACTCCACGCCGTAGCACTCAGAAGCCTTAACGACCGTCTTGCGGAGGTGTGACCCATCTTGGCTATGCACGAAGTTCGGAGAGATGCCCGATTCCTGCTTAGGCCCGTCGATGATGTCCGAGTCCTTAATGTTCACCGTGGAGCGCAGGCGGATAGTCCCGAGGAACATCAGCTCAACCCGACGCTGAATAGGTTTCATGTACTCCTGCCATACAGGGAAACCATCAGGGGTCACCCAGTAAACAGGCATGCAAGGCTTCAGGATTTCCGGCTCAGGGTTCTTCTTGGTCTTCTTGGTCGCAGTGACCTCAGTAGCCAGGAGCTTTGCCGCTTTTTGTAGCCACAGCATGGCCTCAACTGCCTTCACCACGACCACACTCACCGAGTCCCAAATCATGTTGGCCATGTAGCGTGCACATTGCTGCGCATCCGGGAACCACTGAGCGCCGTCACCTTCGTCAATTGCTGGCTGAATGATGTCGTCGCGGACCTGATCGGTGAACCCGAAGGCCTTTGAGCCGTAAGCCAGTGTCATCACGGAACGCTTGGTCACCTTACGGCTGATCCCGTAACCCATCCAGCCCTGTGCGAGGGTCCGAGTCCCCAAAATGCGGCGCTCGGTAATCTCACCGGTCTTCTCGTTGGTGATGAGCTGGACGCTGTCTTCGGTGCCTTCGATCAGATCCTTTTTGACCTTCTCAATGACTTCCTCAGCGACCAACCGATAGATGTCCTGCACCTCATCCGAGGGAAGCAAGTTCACCGCACGACCGCCCCGCTCGTCTCGCAGCATGGCCGAGAAGTGCTGAATGCCAGAGCAAGAACCATCGAAGGCAATCGGTAGAGCCGACTCCCACAGTTCGCCGTGTTCGACCACACCGGCCCACTCAAAGCAGAACGCCAAGAAGCAGAACGGGGAATCCATCTTGGTCCACTCAGGCTGACCCAGAGGGTCACGAGCAATCTCAAGGATTAGCTCTTCGTTGTCCTCAACCCACTTCTTACGCTGGCTGAAATCAACCTTATCGACACCCGCACAGTTGGCCCCGTGAATCTTGAGCCACTCAATACCGTCCTTGCCTACAGGCTCCGCAACGGAAGCCATGAGCATCCCCTTGGTCATATCGTTGCCCTGGGGATTGAACGAAGGGATTGCGTAAACACGGCCCCGCCAGTCGAGGTTGTACGGAAAGTAAATCGCCTCGTAATCAGCGAACTTCTCGGCCTGCTCAATGATGAACTCATAGGACAGGCGACGGCTCACACGGGCACGGTCACGGCGATAGACACCGGCTGCTTCTTTCTTCCAAGCCTTCAGGACCACAGGGTCTTCCCCGATGCCGTCTGGCTGGATTGGCAGTTCTTCACGGTCAGCGGTTGGGAACTTGTCGATAGGGACGCGTTTCCACTTCATGATCGCTTTGGCGACTTCGAGAACCTTTGTGTTGACCTTCCATGCGGAGGCCTGAGCGATGTTGACGGCCTTGTAGACCTCGGGCATGGACACGTCACGGTAGCGCTGAAGAGCACGCTTCGAGCGGACACGAATCAATGGGATAGGCTTGCGACCCTTGGCCCAGTAGCCCCCGCCAATCATCTTGGTCCACTCTTTCGGCGGGACAATCATTGGTTGATGCCGTGGAGTGATCCCAGCCAGAGAGAAGGCCCGGTTGCACAGCTTGTCGGCCCATGCCTGAGTCAGGTAGATGAACTCACCATCAAGCTTCACGTTGCCAGCGTTCTCACGCTTCATCTCGACCAATTGAGTGGACTCAATGAGCAGCTCTAACAAGCGGATGCCCATGTGGTACGCCACGTCATTGTCCACGGAGTCCCATGAGGTCCACGAAGACTCAATCTCATTGGCCTCCTGCATGTGCGCCTCAACTTTCTCAAGGAATTTGACCTTGTAGGTGTGGCCATTGCGCTTGTTGAGGGCCTTGCGGATGTTCTTGTTGAAGTGCTCCGCCTCCTGTTCACGGATACGACCAAAGCGGGCTTCCTCCTCCAGGCCACGGCCAAGGGCGACAGCCAGACTTTGCACGCTCTGAGGGCCTTTCTTTGCCACGGTGTTCAACACGATTTTCACGGTGATAGCCGCCACGTTCTCCGACTTGACCATCTGGAAGAACTGAAGGCCTACATGCTTACGGCGAACCTTCGTTACTTGGTATTCAACCCAGTTATCAAAGGCAGTCATCATCATTGGAACAAGCGAGGTCAATACGTGTTTTGCGGTCGCATTGTCTGCGAACTCACCACGATCAATCTGACGTTCAAGTGCTTTATGGAAACGCTCTTCGCCCAGTGTGTAAGCTTCGTGCTCCAAGGAAAGTTGAGTGGCTGCAAGATCAGGCCCGTACATGCCTGAAAGAGTTTCAAAGGCCCACGAGGCCTTATCTTTAATATCGCTGAAGTCGTGCTTAGTTGGTTGAATTTGGCTTTCTGCGGACATGGAGATCCCTTAGAGGCCTTTTACGGCCTCCAACTAATTAGTTAGGTGTTTTGCTGAATCGAGAGCGCAGAGGTCCGCAAAGAGGACTTAAAGAAGTCTCTAAGGGTTAAGGCTCATAGAGGGACAGCGGTTTTGTTAGAGGGCCTAACTAAACTTGGATTTTCAGCGGATGCACTTTCAGGCTGACTACGTAGCTTCTTCGCAGATGGGTGAATGCTGACATGGATGGCTTTCCTATTTTGCGAGCCTTTCGATCCGCCAAATGTACGATCAATATTGTTTTAAGTAAACGATTAATAACGTATCAGATAATAAAAAAATACCCGGTGAATCCGCGAAGGCTTCAGCCGGGCTTTCTGACCTGTTAGTGGGGCGGGGCGATTAGCAGACAGGGTGCTTAAGCAATACGTCAACAAAGGCCTGACGCGTATTTTCCCGCGTTACCTTCAGTGTCAGAGCTAAGCATAGCCATGAGCTAAGTCGGAGAGCTTTTTGGGTGCGCTGCACGCTATCGATGTATGTGTACTCTTCCGCTATCACCGCCATCCCTTTCGCGCCCTTGGCGCTCCATAGAGAAATCCCAAGCTCATTGGTCTCCTTCACCACCATCCCGCTTTGGCTCAACTCATCAATTGCGCGCAAGATTGTCTTAAGAAGCTCGGCATGTGCTCGCCCTGGTGCCTTGTCATGTATCTGAAGGGTTGTCGTGTGAAGTTTTGGGGAGGCCATAGGGTCCGCCTAACATTAAATAAATTTTGTGAAGTGCTGAATGCGCGCCGGGTGTGCTGTGTGACCTAATGCTATGAGACATCCCCAGGCGTAAGCCGCTTAGGTTTTTCGGTTGGTGGTAGATAGTCTGCCCACTCAACTGGCCCGGTTATCTCTGACATTTTGTAAATAACCTGCCGCTGCTCCATGCTTTCTACGTGATTCCACATCCGCAATAGTATTTCGTCAGCTTCTGCACATTCAGCCGCTTCAAGTTCGGCGATGGGAACTTTGCGCTGCCCTTTCTTTATTTTTCTCCTTGGTCCGGTGGTCTTTACCCACTCTACCATTTCGTTGCCGGCCCTAATTAAGTCAGGCTGAGACCCAAAAGGACTGACAATCATAGTCACGGTCAGATAGTCACCGGCTATCTCACACCAAAGATTCAAGACCTCCTCTTTGGCTGCGTTGAGCCCTAAAGAGTGCGTGCAACGCTCTAAGTGGTAGCTGGTTATCCCATTATCGATCTGCTGAGTAACAAGGGAGAAGCTAAGACGCGTGATCCGCTTACCGGCTGGTGTCCTTTGGTTTTCCATAATGCTCTCAAACGATTCAGCTCGTAACGGACGACCAAACGCCACTTAGAGTGCTTGCGAGGATATCGACAGGAACTCCCGACCCATATGTGTCATAGGAGATAGAGTTACTGGCGTGCCCAAGGATGCCCTGAGTAAAGGTTGCCGGGACGCCCCGCGCTTGCAGTGAGGATGCCATGTGGTGGCGCAGAGAGTGAAGTGTCTGGTTCTCGGTCTTGTTCACCCCAAGGACCTCCTTAACGAAGCTGCGCAGTAGGCCGCTTTTCCTTGGTACGGAAATGGAGCAATCAGAAGGCAGGTAGCCCGCCTCAACGGCCTTTAGGAATTCCTCCAAGTCGAAGCCCAGCGCCCCATCAGTCAGAGGCACCACACGTTCACTGTGTTTGTTCTTGATGGACTTATCTTCGCCTTCTTCGTTGATGCTGATGCACCAATGTCCCTCAACTTCCTTGATGTCGCCTTTGGTGAGTTGCAAGACCTCACCAACACGAGCCCCTGTGACGACCAGAAGGGACAGGGCCCAGCGTTCCCACGATGACGATTGGAGCGAGTTCGCATGATTCATAATCGCCTCTACCTGATCCCGCTTGAACGCTTCACGGGCGCTCTCCGTGCCCTTTGTGAACTTAAGCTTCGAGGTGTACGCCTTGACCAAGTAATCATTAGCCACCCCCCAAGCCATAACAGCGATGAGTTTAGCGAGGATAGTATTCACTGTGGATGGCTTGCGAGTCTCTAAAAGCTCAGCCCTTACAGCCACCATATCGGCCCGTGTGTGCTTCCTTAGGTCATCCAATCCGCACGCTTCCAGAGTCTCACCGATGATCTTGTGGTTGCTCACAATCTGGGTCAGCGATGAATCCTTAATGTTGGCCTTATGTTCCTTCATGAACTGAGCCGACAGGTCATCCCACAGTAGAGGTGCTTGCCGATCGAATACAGATAGAGGCGCAGAGGTGGCATCTTCACTCTCGGAGAGTTCCCGAATGATGCCTAAGAGCGGTTCTGGGTCTCCTTTGAGTCGATCTTGCGAGCCCGTCATGATTCGTTTGCCGTATCCGACTGTTCGCTGCTGAGGCTCTGTGAAGGGCTTATGAGCCGACGCGATAGTCAGTGCGGACTTGAGTTCGTCATAGATCATCTCGTAGGCCACCAATGAGTCATCACCGTGGGCCATCGTCAAGCATTCCTCAGCGATGACCAAGAGGCGAGGGCGCAGGTCCTCCCATGTGGCAGCTGGGTTGTCAAGGTGGAAGACTGCAAGAGCCCTGAGGATGTCTTTAGAGATGTCCATTGCTGTGGTTCGGTCTGCTGTGCGTAAAGAGATCGTGAAGTAGTTCTGTGTGGTGCTGCGAGGTCGTAGACGCAGGTAGTAACGACCATTGCGCCTGAAGTGCCACGGTTTAGCGAGGATGGTTTGTAACAGGTTAGTGCCTTGCTTGGCACATTCGAAACTGGTCATGAGCTGAAACCCCTGAGTTCATTGGGTTCCGTCCTTACTCAATTAAATCGGCGGCGATTATCACGCCATTGCGCGCCAGGTGCACGTAGTGCGCGATGAATATACCGGTTTCAAGTGTGCCTTCCAGACGATAGGGAATCGGTTGATCGGGTTTTTTCAGCAGTTTCACCAGGTCCCGGACTTTGGGCCACAGGTTGGTGCGGATCGGTACTTTGAAATAGGCGCTGCGCTTGGGGCCTACGGTGAACCAGTGTTCGTGCTCGCCTTCGGTCAGCAGGATGTCCCCCAGGTGAATGCGATATTCCAGGGCGCGCACCGTCAGATCTTGGTCATTGGGATTGTCGACGCGAAAATGCAGCAGGAATTTCTGCTCCAGCAGCCTGGCCCGGACCACCTCGACCTTGACCAGATGGACCTGCGGATCCGGCAGGTCGTCACTGAACCATGAGGCGCAGCCGCCGAGTCCTGAAAACAGCAGCAAGGTGAACAGATAGAGCGCGAGTCGTCGGGTGGTCATGGTCGTGTTTCTCCCTTTGTAGCAGCTGGCGAAGCCTGCGTTCGGCTGCGAAGCAGTCGCCAACCCTGGCGCCTCGGTCTATCTTAAACACCGCGCCGCCCGGTTTCACGACTGCTGCGCAGCCGAACGCAGCCTCACAGGCTCGACAGCTGCTACAGGGATCACCTCAAGCGCTGAAATAACTCGCACAACACTTCTTGAACTTCTGCCCGCTGGCGCAAGGGCACGCATCGTTGCGCCCGGCCTTGAGTGGCACGGTAGGGTCGATGAAGTACCAGCGGCCGGCGTTCTGTACAAATGACGAACGTTCGCGGTGGCTGTGTTCGCCGCTGTTGTCGTGCCAGCGAGCGGTAAAGGTGACGAAGGCGTGCTCCGGCTGACCGCCGAAGACTTCGGCGCTCTCCACTTCCAGGCCCAGCCAGGTGCTTTGGGCGCTCCAGTCGCTGATCGACTGGCGATCCAGGCCGGTCTGTTGCGCGGGCAGGGTGGTCGCCACCAGATAGTCGACCAGCCCCAGCACATAGGCGCTGTAGCGCGAACGCATCAAGACTTCGGCGCTAGGGGCCGGATGGCCGGCATGGTAATGACCGCAGCAGGCATCGAGCAGCGTGCCGCTGCCGCAAGGGCAAATGGATGTACTCATTGCGTTACCACCAATATTTCCCGAAGTTTTCCGGATTGGCCCAGAAGCGTGAGTTGAGCCAGTCGGGCACCTGTTTGTAGTCAAGCAGATCGTAGGTAAACAACGTCAACACTTGATCGTCGCGCTGGAAGCGTTCGCTGGCTTGCAGGGCCAGGGAGAAAAAATCCGTCTCCTGCCAGCCGCTGGCCGGCAAGTCGGCCAGCACTGCAATGCGGCTGGCATTGAGGTTGCGTATTCCGCCGAGCAGATTCAGGCCGTCGCGCTTGGGCAAGTGTTCGAGGCAATCGACCACCAGCGCCAGATCATACCGTTGCGCCGCCAGTTCGGCCGGCAATGGCCCGGGCGCGGCAAAGGCGACGATGCTCTGCGGGTGCGCGAGCTGGAACGCCTCGAGCGCGGGGAATTCGCTGGCGCCCATCAGCAGCAGACGCGCCGGGGCGTAACGATCAAGCAATGCGGCCAACGCCTGTTGGGGCGTGCGCGAAGAAATACCTGCAATCATCGAAGATCCTCAATCAGAACGCCAAGACTAGCTTGTCTTGTCGGGCGGTTTAAGCAAAAAGCGGCGATCTTCCGTGAACATAGGGCAAAACAGCAATGGCCTATTGCTGGCGGAGATTAAAGCTCGGGTCTTTACTTCCTGAATCGGCTTTAAGCCGATCCCTCAGGAGAAGAACTAGATGAGCATAATTCGGACAGCATTACCCTTGGTTCTGCTAACCAGTGTGTTGACTGGTTGCGCAGGTTTGCAGAAAACCGACTGGCCGACCTGTGCGGCGGTCGGTGGTGTCGTCGGTGCAGGGCTCGGCGCGACAGAGAGCGCGGCATGGGCGGGCTATGGCGCGCTGCTGGTCGGCGGCACGACAGCGGCCTGGTGCTGGGTGCACGGCGATGGCGACGAGGACGGCGATGGCGTGCCGGACAGCCGCGACAAGTGCCCGCACACACCTAAAGGCGTGCGGGTCGATGCCGACGGCTGCCCTCCACCGGCGCCTGTGCCGGTGGTCGAAGAGAAGGCGGTGGTCAAGGAAGAAGTCATCGTTATCCGTGATGTTCACTTCCAGTTCGATTCGGCCAAGCTCACCCCTTCCGATAAAGAGGTACTCAACACCGTTGCCACGCGCCTGAAACAGGAATCCTCCGGTTCCCGACTGACCGTCACCGGTCATACCGACAGCGTCGGCAGCGATAAGTACAACCAGAAACTGTCGGACAGGCGCGCCCATTCGGTGGTGGAATACCTGATTTCCCAAGGCGTGCCACGCAGCAGCTTCGTGTCTGTGACCGGTGCCGGTGAAAGCCAGCCGGTGGCCGATAACAAAACCGCTGACGGCCGTGCGCAGAACCGCCGCACAGAAATCAAAATCAACCGCTGAGCCCCTTGTACTCCGCGGCTTGTGCAGTCGCGGATGCGGGTCTTTACTCCTGTGTGACCGGTATGGGCCGGTGACACAGGAGCATTCACAATGAGCGTTCTCACAAGGACCGTCTTGCCGGTTATGTTACTTGGCAGTCTTCTTTCCGGTTGCGCGACTCACAGCGATGGCACCGCCCCCTTGAATCAACGAACCTGGCCAATCTGCAGTGTCATTGGCGGACTGGTCGGCGGCGGTTTGGGCGCGATCGAAAGTGGCGGTTGGGCGGCAGGTGGAGCGGCGCTCGGGATCTTGACCGGTGGTTTGATCTGTTATGCCCAGGATGGCGATGAAGACGATGATGGTGTCTTCGATCGACGCGATCGCTGCCCTGATACGCCCGCCAATACGCCTGTCGAACATCACGGTTGTCCGTTGCCGCAGTACCCGGCCAGCGTGAAACCTGCTGAACCTGAAGCCGCGAAATCCGAAGTCATCACCCTGAGCAGTAACGTGTTGTTCGCTTACAACAAATCCAACCTGACGCCCGAAGCGCACAGTCAGCTGGATTCGCTGATGGCCAAATTGCAGAGCGCCGATGTGGTGAGCATCAAAGTCGTCGGTCATACCGACAGCCAGGGTTCGGACGCCTATAACCAGAAACTGTCGGAACGTCGTGCCAGCAGCGTCGCAGCCTACCTGTTGAGTCAGGGGCTGGCGCCGAACAAACTCACCAGCGAAGGCAGGGGCGAAAGCCAGCCGGTGGCCGATAACGACACGGAAGAAGGGCGGGCGCAAAACCGTCGCGTGGAGTTGCACATCAATCGCTGAGCTTTGTGATCAAAAGGCCTGTGATAGAGCCGTCGGAGGACCATCAAGGTGGGCCCGACGGCCATTCGGCGCCTACCGGAAGAATTTTCTGTTGCCCTCTGGCTTATCCCGCCTGTAAGCCGTTACTGTGCGTGCAAAGAATAATTCTCAACGGAGGAGCGTATGAAGGTGTTTTGGGGGCTGGGGAAGTTGTTGACCCTGCTGTTCTGGTTGGTGGTGCTGGTCAATCTGCTCATACCGTTTGTTCATCCGCTGCACCTGTTGGTCAATCTGGCCGGCAGCCTGTTGGCGCTGACTCATCTTCTGGAGCTAGTGTTCTGCAACCGCAGTCTCAAAGGTCGAGCCCACCCCTGGCGTGATCGCCTGAAGATTGTCTTTTTCGGCGTTTTTCACCTGCAAACCATTCCGGCCCCGGCCACTGCGAAGGCTTCCCATGCGTAAACTCTGTCTGCTCGCCGCACTCATCAGCCCATTGGCCTGCGCCCAGGTGGTGAGCGTCGAAACCAACTCGCTGATGCGCTTGCCCAACACCGCCAGCGCCTTGCAACTGGAACGGCTGGAAGTCGCCGATCACGGTACCTTGCTGATTCCCTCGAACGTGACTGAAGTGACCGTCGGTGAGTTGCACCTGGGGCGCGACGCGCGGATCGCCATTGTGCCGAGCGAACAGGCTTTGGTATTGAAGGTCAGCCGTGCCGAGTTGTCCGAAGGCAGCCAGATCACTGCGCGGGGCGCGGCGGGGACTTATCAGAAGGCCGCGCGCTCCGGGCGTAATCTGAACTTGCAGATCAAGGCCTTGAAAGCACTGCAACTGTCGGTAGACGCACGCGGTGGCGCGGGTGCACCGGGTTTTGTCGGTCTCGATGGCGGCAACGGCGCGGCATCGGGTTGCACCGGGGGTCAAGGTGGCGATGGCGGCGACGGCGGTGATGGCAGCGACGGCCAGCCAGGGGCACCGGGTGCGCTGGTTCGGTTAGAAGTGCCGCGTGAATTCCCGGCAGAGCAAATCAAGGTCGAAGTGGCGGGCGGTGCCGGTGGCGTGGCAGGGACTGGTGGCAAACCGGGAGCGGGCGGCAAGGCCGAGGGCTGCATCGTGTACACAGCCGATGGCGGCAAGAGCGGTCGTCCTGGCGCTGATGGTCAGCCAGGGCCTGCCGGGGCGGCGGGTTCGGTGAGCATTCAGCGGTTGTAAGAACGACTGAGCCCCTCTGTGGCGAGGGAGCTTGCTCCCGCTGGGTCGCGAAGCGGCCCCCAAAACCGGCGACTCTGTTCTTTCAGAACGTGCGCAGTGATCGATTACGACTGCTGCGCAGCCGAGCGGGAGCAAGCTCCCTCGCCACAGAGACTATGCATTGCTCAGAGCATCGGCCGAGCCGCAGCAATCGCCACCAGCACCAACCCGACCATCAGGTTAATCCCCACCAACCGGCGAATCCTGCCCAGCGTCGCCGCACCCGTCGGCCAATCCTGAGCCTCCACCGCCGTGCGCAGTTCCGGCAGCAGCAACGCCTGAATCCGGATAAACAGCGCCACCATCACCACGTACAAGCCCATCATCACCTGCACATAACGCGGTGCCGCTTCAAACCCGGTGAACTGCAAATGAATCATGCCCACACCGCTGATCGGCAAAAGCACCACCGCGACCCAGACCCAGCGGAAAAAACCTTGAAACACTTCCACCCACAGCTTCAACCGGGCAGGGCCTTCCAGCGCCTTCATCGCCGCGGGACGCAGGACCATCCAGGCGAAAAACATGCCGCCGACCCACACCAGGGCGGCCAGGACATGCAGGATATAAACGATGCCAAAAGGTGTCATTGGGGTACTCCGTTCTGCGCGGGATTAATTAGCGGGGTATGATAGCGGCCGATCCGAACCACTGAAAATTTATCCAGCGTTTTTTGCGCCCGACAATCCATGATCAGCACCGAACTCAAAACCACGATCCAGGGCGCCTACTCGCGTTTTCTCGAAGCCAAGAGCCTCAAGCCGCGCTACGGCCAACGCCTGATGATCGCCGAAATCGCCAAGGTCCTCGGTGACATCGACACCGACGACGAAGGCCGGCGCAGTGGCGACCCCGCGATTGTCGCGGTGGAAGCCGGCACCGGTACCGGCAAAACCGTGGCTTACAGCCTGGCGGCCATCCCCACCGCCAAGGCCGCCGGCAAGCGTCTGGTGATTGCCACGGCCACCGTGGCCCTGCAAGAGCAGATCGTCTACAAGGACTTGCCCGACCTGATGCGTAACAGCGGGCTGAATTTCAGCTTCGCGCTGGCCAAGGGCCGGGGGCGCTACCTGTGCCTGTCCAAGCTCGACATGTTGCTCCAGGAAGGTCACGCGCAAACCGCCACCGCGCAGCTGTTCGAAGAAGAAGGCTTCAAGATCGAGGTCGATGAGGCCAGTCAGAAGCTGTTCACCAGCATGATCGAAAAGCTCGCCGGCAATAAGTGGGACGGCGACCGTGACAGTTGGTCGACTGCGCTGGAGGACGCCGACTGGGCGCGCCTGACCACCGATCATAGCCAGTGCACCAACCGTCATTGCCCGAATTTCGGCCAGTGCGCCTTTTACAAGGCGCGCGAAGGCATGGGCAAGGTCGACGTGATCGTCACCAACCACGACATGGTGCTGGCCGACCTGGCCCTGGGCGGCGGCGCGGTACTGCCGGACCCGCGCGACACGATCTACGTGTTCGACGAAGGCCATCACCTGCCGGACAAGGCCATCGGCCACTTCGCCCATTACACACGCCTGCGCTCCACCGCCGACTGGCTGGAAACCACCGCCAAGAACCTCACCAAATTGCTCGCCCAGCATCCATTGCCGGGAGATCTGGGCAAGTTGATCGAGCAGGTGCCGGAGCTGGCGCGGGAGATCAAGACCCAGCAGCAGTTCATGTTCAGCGCCTGTGAGCAGGTCGCTGACTTCAAACCCGGCGAAGATGTCGAAGGCCGTGAGCGGCCGCGTCACCGTTTCGTCGGCGGGGTGATTCCCGAGCACATGCGCGAAATGGGCATCGAGCTGAAGAAGGGCTTTGCCCGGCTGACCGACCTGTTCACCCGGCTCACCGAACTGCTCAAGGAAGGCATGGACGGCGAGGTCAACATCGGTATCGCCAGCAACCAGGCCGAAGAGTGGTATCCGTTGTTCGGCAGCCTGCTGTCCCGTTCTTCGGGCAACTGGGAGTTGTGGACCGCCTTCACCGTCGAAGACCCGGAAGACAACCCGCCCATGGCCCGTTGGCTGACCCTGGCCGAAAGCGGTTCGTTGTTCGACATCGAGGTCAACGCCAGCCCGATCCTCGCGGCGGAAATGCTCCGGCGTAACCTGTGGAACGTGGCTTACGGGGCGCTGGTGACCTCGGCGACCCTGACTGCCCTCGGCACCTTCGACCGTTTCCGCATGCGCGCCGGCCTGCCTAAAGCCGCCGTGACCGCAGTGGTCCCGAGCCCGTTCCATCATGCCGACGCCGGCGTGCTGCGGGTGCCGGACCTCAAAGCCGACCCGCGTGATGCGCCGGCTCACACCGCAGCGATCATTCGTGACTTGCCGGAACTGGTAGAGGGTTCCCGTGGCACCCTGGTGCTGTTCTCCTCGCGCAAACAGATGCAAGACGTATTCGACGGGCTGGACCGCGACTGGCGCAAGCAAGTGTTCATTCAAGGCAACCTGTCGAAACAGGAAACCCTGAACAAGCACAAGGCGCGGGTCGATGGCGGGGACTCCAGCGTGCTGTTCGGCCTGGCGAGTTTTGCCGAAGGCGTGGATTTGCCCGGTGCCTACTGCGAGCACGTGGTGATCGCCAAGATTCCGTTCTCGGTGCCCGACGATCCGGTCGAAGCCGCGCTGGCTGAGTGGATCGAAGCCCGTGGCGGCAATCCGTTCATGGAAATCTCGGTGCCGGACGCGTCGCTGAAACTGGTCCAGGCCTGCGGTCGGCTGCTGCGGACCGAAGAAGATCGCGGCACCATCACCTTGCTCGACCGTCGTTTGGTCACGCAGCGCTACGGCAAAGCTATTCTCAATGCGTTGCCGCCATTCCGTCGTGAAATTTCCTGATGCGCCGGTGGGCAAATAGGCCCGCCGCGTTGTCTACCTCACTGCCACTGCTTTTCCATTGGCCCATTGATGGTCGTTAGGGAGAACCACGTTCCTATGATTCGCCGTTCGTTGCCCGCCGTTTTTGCCTTGATGTTCGCAACCCCTTTGCTGGCGGCCCCTGCCGGCCAGCAGACGCTGTTCAATTTTGTGCGCCCCGCCGACGTGGTTCAGGTGGCGACCCAGGACGCCAGCCTGCCGCAATCCAACGCGGAGCAAACAGCTGAAGGTGAAGTGCTGCGCCGCGTGACCTTCAACCCGGTCGCCCAGCCGACCGTGCGCCTGACGCCGCAGACCGGTGCGTGGGACTGGTCGCAGTCGGGCGTCATGAGCCTGCGGATCCAGAGCGCGATGAGCTGGGCCGTGACCCTGTACGTGAACATCCAGAGCAATGACGGCAAAACCCTGGTCAGCCGTGTCGATCTGCCGGCCGGCCCTGCACAAACCCTGCTGGTGCCTTTGGTCGCCAGTTCGCCGCTGAGCCAGGGCATGAAAGCCGGCCCGCCGATGCCGATGAACTTCGAGGGCCAACGTGTGTTGCTGGCCAGCAGCGCCGGTGAGCTGGATCGCAGCCAGGTGGTGTCGGTGACCTTGTCGATGGACCAACCGAAAGTCGCCCAAAGCATTTTGCTCGAGCGCTTCGGCGTGCAGGACGACGAGGCCGTGACCAAAGCCGCTTATGGCGGTCTGGTGGACGCCTACGGGCAATCGACCCGGGCCAAATGGCCGGAGAAGATCGGCAGCGACGAGCAACTGAAATCCGCAGCCGCCAAAGAACAGCAACAACTGAAAACCTGGCTGGCCGAGCGCGAGAAGGCGTCCCTGGACAAGTTCGGCGGCTTGAACAAAGGCCCTGTGTTCAAGGCCAGCGGTTTTTTTCGCACCGAAAAGCGTGACGGCCGCTGGTACCTGGTGACTCCGGAAGGTCATCCGTTCTATTCCCTCGGCGTTAATACCGTGACCCCGAGCGTCAACCAGACCTACGTCGCCGGTCGTGAGTGGATGTTCGAATCCCTGCCCAAACCCGACGAACCCCTGGCCAGCCATTATGGCGAAGGCGATAACCGTGGCGGCAACGGTGCCGATCAGGGCCGAGCCTACAACGCCGGTCGCTGGTACGATTTCTATGGCGCCAACCTGCAGCGTCTTTATGGCGAGCCTTGCGCACCGGGCAGCGACACCAAGGCCGGTGTGGCTGAAGCCGCCAAGGCCGGCGCCGTTGAAGCGTCGGTCGAAAAAGCGGCCGAGCCAACCGCCGCCGAACCCTGCAAAGTGGTTATCGACGAAAAACGCTGGGCCAGTCACACCCTCGATCGCCTGCAAGCCTGGGGCTTCAACACCCTCGGCAACTGGAGCGCGCCTGTTCTGGGCAATGCCGACCGTGTGCCGTACACCTTGCCGTTGTCGATTGTCGGCGATTACGCCAGCATCAGCACTGGCACCGATTGGTGGGGCGGCATGCCCGACCCGTTCGACCCGCGTTTCGCCATGGCCACCGAGCGCGCCGTGGCCATCGCCGCCCGCGATCATCGCGACGATCCATGGCTGATCGGTTACTTCGCCGACAACGAACTGGCCTGGGCCGGTCCCGGTGACGACCCGAAGGCTCGTTATGCCTTGGCCTACGGCACCTTGAAGATGACCACCGACGTGCCGGCCAAACGCGCCTTCCTCAAACAGCTGCGAGACAAGTACCGTAACCAGGCGGGTCTGTCGAAAGCCTGGGGCATTGATCTGCCGGCCTGGGAATTGATGGAGGACCCGGGCTTCGTGCCGCCGCAACCGAGCGCCGAATACCCGGAAATCGAAGCCGACTTCAAATACTTCCAGAAGGTCTTTGCCGACACTTACTTCAAGACCATTTCCGACTCGCTCAAATGGCATGCGCCGAATCAGCTGTTGCTGGGCGGCCGCTTTGCCATCAGCACCCCGGAAGCGGTTGAGTCCTGCGCGCAATACTGCGATGTGTTGAGCTTCAACATGTACACCCTGCAACCCCAGGACGGTTACGACTTTGCCAGACTGCGCAGCCTGGACAAACCGGTGCTGATCACCGAATTCAACTTCGGATCAAAGGATCGCGGCCCGTTCTGGAGCGGCGTGACGCAACTGGCGAAGGAAGAAGACCGCGGCCCGGCTTACGCCAACTTCCTCAAGCAGGCGATGAGCGAGCCGTCAATTGTCGGGGTGCACTGGTTCCAGTACCTCGATCAACCGGTGACCGGCCGTCTGCTGGATGGCGAGAACGGGCACTTCGGTCTGGTGGGCATTACTGATCTGCCGTTCCAGGGGTTCGTCGACAGCGTGCGCAAAAGCAATGTGCAGATCGTCGATCAACTTGGCAAAGAGGCCGAGAAGGCCAGGGCCGAGGCGGATAAAGCCAGTCACGACGCCGAGGGCGGCAGGAAAGGCGAGGCAGGCAAAGGCCCGGGGAAAGGGGCAGGGCATGCAGGTGGGCATTCGGGCAACGGCCATTGATTGCTGAGTTCTGACACACAGCATCATCGTTCTTCGCGAGCAAGCCCGCTCCCACACTGGATCGCGTCCGTCTGGATACCTCGGTCAAATGTGTGCGGGCTTGTTCGCGAAGGCGTCATCAGCATCGCCGCTTCTCAAAGCGGAATACAGGGCTACCTACCACCCAGCCCACGACTGTTCCCAAAACCCTCAAGGGCTGGAACAATGCGGGCCACTTTGTAGAGCGTTTATCCGGGAGAGTTGCGGGTGCAGATTCAGGGTCATTACGAGCTTAAGTTCGAAGCGGTGCGCGAAGCGTTCGCCGCGCTGTTCGACGATCCTCAGGAACGCGGCGCGGCGTTGTGCATCCGGATCGGCGGTGAAACCGTTCTCGACCTCTGGGGCGGTACCGCCGACAAGGACGGCCTTGAGGCCTGGCACAGCGACACCATTGCCAACCTGTTTTCCTGCACCAAAACCTTCACCGCCGTGACGGCGCTGCAATTGGTGGCCGAAGGCAAGCTGCAACTGGATACCCCGATCGCCCGCTACTGGCCCGAGTTTGCCGCCGCCGGCAAAGAGTCCGTGACCCTGCGCCAGTTACTCTGCCATCAGGCCGGTCTGCCGGCACTGCGCGAGTTGCTGCCCGCCGAAGCACTTTACGACTGGCAGACCATGGCCGATGCCCTGGCCGCCGAAGCGCCATGGTGGACGCCGGGTCAAGGTCACGGTTATGCGGCGATTACCTATGGCTGGCTGGTCGGTGAATTGCTGCGACGCGCCGACGGTCGTGGGCCGGGCGAATCCATCGTGGCGCGGGTCGCCAAGCCTTTGGGGCTGGATTTCCACGTCGGCCTTGCCGACAAAGAGTTTCATCGTGTGGCGCACATCGCCCGTAGCAAAGGCAACCTCGGTGATGCCGCGGCCCAGCGCTTGCTGCAAGTGACCATGCGCGAACCGACGGCCATGACCACCCGGGCCTTCACCAACCCGCCGTCAATCCTGACGAGCACCAACAAGCCGGAATGGCGGCGCATGCAGCAGCCGGCCGCCAATGGCCACGGCAATGCCCGCAGCCTGGCCGGGTTCTACGCCGGTCTGCTCGATGGCAGTCTGCTGGAAAGCGAAATGCTTGACGAGTTGACCCGCGAACACAGCATTGGCGAGGACAAGACGTTACTGACCCGGACCCGATTCGGCCTGGGTTGCATGCTCGATCAACCGGACGTACCCAACGCCACCTACGGCCTCGGCCCACGGGCGTTCGGTCACCCGGGTGCCGGCGGCTCCATCGGCTTTGCTGATCCGGAGCATGATGTGGCTTTCGGCTTTGTGACAAATACCTTGGGGCCGTACGTCTTGATGGATCCACGAGCCCAAAAGCTTGTGCGAGTACTGGCCACTTGTCTGTAAATCACGCTCAAGGGGGCCAGGGCCGGAACCCGAAAGCCTGTGTGGTTTCAAAGCGTCTGTTTATCCGGGGCAACCCGGTCTGATTCTTCATTACTTCATTTTGTGGATATCCCATGTCGTCCAATAAAACCCTCGCCCTGGCCCTGTGCTTCGCTATCACCGGTTGCGCACAAACCCCACAAAATGATGCCGCAGGCGGCAGCAGTTGGTGGCCGTTCGGTTCTTCCGACAAGGTTGCGACTAAAGAACCCACCCCGGCCCCGGCACCCCTGAAACCTGCTGCCACAGCACCTGTCACCAAGGCTGAAGCCGATGCCGGTGGCAAGTGGTGGTGGCCGTTCGGCGGCAAGGAGCAGAGCACCGCCAAAGCAGCCGTGCCGATGCCCGATCCGAAAGTCACCCAGGCCTGGCTCGACGACTACGAACCGCGTCTGCGCGAGGCCATCAAGGACAGCAACCTGAAACTCGAGCGCCGTGAAAACGTGCTGGTTGTCACGGCCCCGGTAGAAGGTTCGTTCAACCCTGATCGTCCGGCCATGCTGCTGCCGGTGACCCTCGGCCCGTTCACCCGTGTCGCGAAAATCCTCGAAGCCGATCCAAAGACCGCCGTGCTGGTACTCGGCCACAGTGATACGTCGGGCGCCGCACCGGCCAACGTGAAACTGAGCCAGGAGCGCGCCCAAGCGGTGGCGGCGATCTTCCGTCTCAGCGGCCTGCAACGTGATCGCCTGATGCTGCGCGGCATGGGCGGTGAGGCACCACGTGCCGCCAACGACAGTGCTGAAGGTCGTGCCTTGAACCGTCGCGTCGAGCTGTTGGTGACGCCGGCAGACACCATGGTCGCGTTGCTAAGCAAGTACAACATGCCGGCACCGGCGCCGGTGACCAAAGTTGTCGCGCAAGACGTCAAGCCAGTGGCCAAGCCTGTTACCCCTGCGCCAGCCACCAAAAAAGCAGCCGCGAAAAAAGCACCGGCCAAGAAAGCGGCCGCCAAGGCTCCAGCCAAAAAAGCACCGGCTAAAACCGCGACCCCAGCGAAAAAGACGGCACCGGCCAAAGCCGCTGCCGATTCGAAGAGCACCACCGCCGCCGATGCCACAAAGCAGTGATTCGTTAACCAAAAGGAATGCGCCATGACCAAGGCCTTGGCTGATATGCGTCGCGATTACACCCGTGATGGCCTGACCGAGGCGCAAGCCCCGGCCGAGCCGTTCGCGCTGTTCCATCAGTGGTTCGCCGACGCGGTGAAAACCGAGCAGCTGCCGGTGGAGGCGAATGCCATGACGCTGGCCACCGTCGATCAGGACGGTCGGCCGCATTGCCGCATTCTGCTGCTCAAGGGCCTGGATGAGCAGGGCTTCACCTTCTTCACCAACTATGAAAGCGACAAGGGGCAGCAACTGGCAACCAATCCATTTGCGGCCATGACGTTCTTCTGGCCGGCCCTGGAGCGCCAGGTGCGCATCGAAGGGCGGGTGGTGAAGGTCACGCCTGAAGAGTCCGACGCCTACTATCAGGTTCGTCCTCTGGGCAGCCGTCTTGGTGCCTGGGCGTCGCCCCAGAGCCGGGTGATCGCCGATCGTGGCGAACTGGAAGCGTTGCTCAAGAACACCGAGCAACGTTTCAGCGACACCCAGCCTCACTGCCCCGAGCACTGGGGCGGTTATCGCTTGCTACCCGAGCGCATCGAATTCTGGCAGGGCCGTCCGAGCCGTCTGCACGATCGCCTCAACTACCGCTTGCAGGGCGCCGACTGGGTTCGTGAACGCCTGGCTCCCTAAACGGTCTACCGATCGGGATACCCTGCCGCAGCGGCCTCAAGCCACTGGGGCAGGTCTCGACGCTTGATCTTCTGCGCTTGAGCGTTCGCCAGTTGCTGGAGCATGAAGGCTCTTTTCTGTTCGTCTTTACCCGCCAGTGACAAGGCCAGGTCGCGGTCCATCCAGCGTTTGATCCGCACGTACAGCCACCAATGGAAGTACAAACCGGCGACGGTCGTGACGACAATGATGAAGTAATCCATGAAAATCCTTGGGTCAGCGGCGCAGATTTTGTAATTTGACGCTACTGTGTGGTGAGTTCGAAAAGTGCCTGTACCGGGCCTGAATGAAACCAATTTTATCCGGGCGATGCCGTGACAGGCGTCAAGCTGCGGAGTTTAATGGACACCTGTCCTATGGAGTTTGATGCTATGCGTAAGTCTGTTCTGCTGGTTGCTTCCTTTTCCACGATGGCGATGTTGCTCACTGGCTGCCAATCGAGCCTGACCGGTGACTCCTACTCCCGTGACGAAGCGCGTCGCGTGCAGACGATTCGCATGGGCACCATCGAAGCCCTGCGTCCGGTGAAAATCGAAGGCACCAAAACCCCGATCGGCGGCGCTGCCGGCGCAGTCGTGGGTGGTGTAGGCGGTAGCGCCATCGGTGGCGGTCGCGGCAGCATCGTCGCAGCGGTCATCGGCGCGGTTGCCGGCGGCCTGGTGGGTTCGGCGGCCGAAGAAGGCCTGACCCGTACGCAAGGTGTTGAAATCACCGTGCGCGAAGACGATGGCAGCATGCGCGCCTATGTGCAGGAAGTTCAGCCAAACGAAGTGTTCCGCGTGGGTGAGCGGGTGCGGATCTCCACTGTGGGTGGGACCAGCCGCGTTACGCACTAAGCGGGGACGAAGGGTAAAAGAAAACCCCGATCAGGTGACTGGTCGGGGTTTTTTGTGTCTGCTGCCTTCACGCATTGCACGTGAGTTGGAAGTAATGGTCTGGGTCGTGAATGGGCTTTCCTATCAGCCCTTCGATCGCTGAAAGTTGCAACTGGGACAGGTTGTAGCCTTCCCAGCCTTGCTGGTCTGAAGTCCAGCCCATGATGACTTTCAGTTGGTCATCCGATCCGTCGGGTAAATCTTCCTCGAACGCGAGGAATTCGGTTTCGATATCGAACGCTTCTACGCGATAAATCAAAACTCGGTGTCTCCTGAGGACATCCAGTTAAAGGTAGGCTAAGTGCCTCGACTGGATCACCAGCTCTCGCGGTAATCGAAAGATAGTTGGTAATCGTGGGTGCCTAGGTCTATTAGGTGGCGAAAGTGGGGTTGAATAATATCGATCCAATGGCTGCCAACATCAAAACCCCCATTGTTAATATTGTTTTCGACGGGGATGCCGAGAGCATCAAGTATTGACTCATCGTCGCCTAAATCTTTAGAGGACTCTTCGCCCTGACAAATTTCGGTTTGCTTGTCATACCATTCCAACCGTAGCCTCAGTCCCATCTTTGTCTCACAAGTATTTTTTCTTGATGTTTCGTTCATTTTTAGCATCATCGCGTCGCTCACCCGTTACGGCGTCAAATGCTCCCAAATGACTCCCATTACTTGCGCGATATACCTCCAGCTCACCATGCATCGAGTCCCATTCGTAGATCGTTTTGCCCTTTGCATCAGTCCAACGCTCTCTAAGTCCTCCACCACCTACGACGGGGTTCTTTTTCTTGGCTTTTTTTAGACCAGGAAATGCACTGATATCCTCAGTTTTTGGCGCTGGATGATACCTGTGACCAGCTGTTGGCAAGCCTTTACGAGGAGCGCTGACCACAACATATAGCGGCGACACCCCGGAACCAACCGGAAACACAAGAATGAAGTCCTTGTACTCCGGCGGATAAACCGGGTTCACGATGATGCTGTCAGCCGCCTTCGTCGGCGGATAAACCCAGATGTGCGGTGCTTGTGGCGCAGTTTCCAAAGCGGGAATGCCGAGGATGTTTGAACCGTCCTCGGCCGGTGTCCAGATCAGCTCAACGCCGTCCCCGAGATCAGCCACCTGCTGACTGCCGCGCAAGGTGAATTGCACGACATCGACCATTTCCCAGTCACGGTTTTTGCCGGTGTAGAACCCGTATCCCTTGAGACTGCCGTCAGCCTGTTGCTCGACCCGCAGACGAACGCGAGTGCGGGCCTGTTTGAGGGATCGCAGTTGGTCTTCGGTGTAGAGCGAGCTGTCGCCAAGGCTCGATGGCATGAGCAGGGCCACCAGGCCTGCCAGGGTGGCCGCAGCGGTGCTGGCGGCGACAGCGGGCAGTGCGGCGAACGCTGAGCCACCCAGGGCGAAGCTGCCGAAACCCGCCGGAATGGTGGTTCCACTGATTTTCTTGAGCGGGATGCCGCCACTTTCATCAGCCTCGCGGGCACCGAGCAGGATCAGTTCGCCGTAATCCTTCAGGTTGTCAGTCGGAACAACGCCAGAGGGATTGGTGTAGTCGATGATTGCATCGGGCAACTTGCAGGACTTGGCGAACACGCATCCCGCGCGGACAACATCGTCCTTTTTCGCGATAACTTGAAGGCTGTCTTCAAAGGCCTGCTGCCTGGCGAGCATGGCGTTGTAAGCGTTTTGTCTGGCATCGCGCTCGGCCAGTTCGGTGGCCGTCATGAAGCGGTAAGTTACGTGATGTCCGTCGCCTGACGGTGGGTTGGGAACCCGGGGGATGTCCTTTTGGCCAGCCACTGATTGTCCTTTCGTTCATGCATCGGCAACCCCTCGAAAGGGGCTGCATGACGTTAACGAAGCAGGAAAATTGTGGCTGTAGGACGAATCCTGAATGTTGCGGGGATTGTTCTCTGTGCTTCAGGATTGCAGCGCAGTGCTCTTACGACTCGCCGCCGCCGTCACCGCATAACCGATCAATGCCGCGAGTATCGAACCGGTCAAAATCCCCATGCGGTCCATCCCGGCGTATTCACTGGTGCCGGGAACGAAGGCCAGGGAGCCGACGAACAGGCTCATGGTGAAACCGATACCGCAGAGGATCGCCACACCCAGCACCTGGCCCCAGTTGGCGCCTTGGGGCAGGGTAGCGATGCCGATTTTTACCGCCAGCCAGGTCAGGCCGAACACGCCGACGGTCTTGCCCAGCAGCAGGCCAACAGCAATGCCCATCGGCACATGGTGGGTGAAGCTTTCGACGGTCACGCCGCTCAGGGACAGGCCGGCGTTGGCGAAGGCGAACAGCGGCAGGATGCCATAGGCCACCCACGGATGCAGGGCATGTTCCAGGGTCAGCAGCGGCGAAGGTTCGGCGTTTTTCGTGCGCAGTGGAATGCAGAAGGCCAGGGTCACACCGGCCAGCGTGGCGTGCACGCCACTCTTGAGCACGCAGACCCAGAGGATCAGCCCGATGATCATGTACGGCCCGAGCTTCACCACGCCGAGCCGGTTCATCCCGATCAAGGCTGCGATGCAGGCCGCGGCCAGTGCCAGAGAGAGGGTCGACAGTGCGCCGGAATAGAAGATCGCGATGATGATGATCGCGCCCAGGTCGTCGATGATCGCCAGGGTCATCAGGAACAGTTTCAGCGACACCGGCACGCGTTTACCCAGCAAGGCCAGCACGCCGAGGGCGAAGGCAATGTCGGTGGCCGTCGGGATGGCCCAGCCACTCAGTGCGGTCGGGTTGTCACGGTTCAAAAACCAGTAGATCAGCGCCGGCACCACCATGCCGCCAATCGCCGCCGCGCCGGGCAGGACGATCTGCGACGGTTTCGACAGTTGGCCGTCGAGGACTTCGCGCTTCACTTCCAGGCCGATCAACAGGAAGAACAGTGCCATCAGACCGTCATTGATCCACAACAGCAGCGGCTTGGCGATCTTCAGCGCGCCGATCTGCGCCACCACGGGGGTGTCCAGCAGGCCGCTATAGAGCCACGACAGCGATGAATTGTTGATGATCAGTGCGAGGACAGCGGCAGCGATCAATAACAGACCGCTGGCAGCTTCCAACTGAAAGAAACGCGTGAATGTGCTACGCAGAGGCAAGGTCGCTCTCCATCGATGAATTCAAAAGGTGACACACCCTAACCCGTACTGTTAGTTGTTAAAACAAAAGTTATATTCTTTTTTGTTATATGCCGTTACGACGTGGGCAGTCAGCAAAGGCCAGAGCCTAGCAGTTGCCGGACGTATTGGACCTCAGCTGTATCTGTGCATGATGTAGGTTCTTTCCTAAGCTTGTGGGCTGAGCCTTGCGACAAGGCCGACTCTTTGCCCGATCCAGCGAGAAAATCATCATGAGCGACAACCGACAGTGGGCCCGCGAAGCCATCCGGATCATAGAAGCCGACTTCCAGCGCAGCGCCGATACCCACCTGATCCCCTTGCCGCTGCCGGGGTTGCCGGGCATCGAGTTGTATTTCAAGGATGAGTCGAGCCATCCCACCGGCAGCCTGAAACATCGGCTGGCGCGCTCGTTGTTCCTTTATGCGCTGTGTAACGGTTGGCTCAAACCCGGTGCGCCGGTGATCGAGGCTTCCAGCGGTTCGACGGCGATTTCCGAGGCGTACTTCGCCCGCTTGCTGGGTTTGCCATTCATTGCGGTGATGCCCGCGAGCACGTCCAAGGAAAAGATCGCGCAGATTGCTTTCTACGGTGGCAAGAGCCATCTGGTGGACGATCCGACGCAGATCTACGCCGAGTCCGAACGCCTGGCTCGCGAACACGATGGGCACTTCATCGACCAGTTTACTTACGCCGAACGCGCCACCGACTGGCGGGCGAACAACAACATCGCCGAATCGATCTTCCAGCAGATGCGCTTCGAGCAGCACCCGGAGCCGAGCTGGCTGATTTCCAGCCCCGGCACCGGCGGCACCACCGCGACACTCGGCCGTTACGTGCGCTATCGCCAGCATTGCACCCGCGTGCTGTGCGCCGATGCCGAGCGTTCGGTGTTCTTCGATTACTACAAGACCGGCGACGCCAGCCTGCGCCTGGATCACGGTTCGCGGATCGAAGGCATTGGCCGGCCACGGGTGGAAGCGTCGTTCCTGCCCAAAGTGATCGATGCGATGGTCAAAGTGCCGGACGCGTTGTCGTTGGCGGCCATGCACTATCTGGCACAACGTTTGGGGCGACGGGTTGGCGGATCGAGCGGGACCAACCTGATCGGCGCCTTGATGGCGGCCCGGCAGATGGCGGCGGCGGGGGAATCGGGGTCGATCGTGGCGATTCTGTGCGACGGCGGCGAGCGCTATGCCACCACCTATTACGATCAGGCCTGGCTCAAGGCCCAGGGGTATGAGTTGAGTGGTTTGATGGATGCCGTGGCGGCGAGTGTCGAGCGTGGCGAGCCACTGCCGGCCAGCGTGTTGCGCGCCAATATCTGACATTCAATAGACGCTTAAACCACTGTGGGAGCGAGCCTGCTCGCGATAGCGGTAGATCAGTCAACATCTCTGTTGAATGTTAATCCGCTATCGCGAGCAGGCTCGCTCCCACAGGGTTTTGCGTTATTTCAGCAATTACGTATCAGGCTTCCAGTCCAAGAATGTCTCGGGCCACCGCTTCAGCAATCCGAATCCCGTCGACACCCGCCGACAGAATCCCACCCGCATAACCCGCACCTTCACCGGCCGGGAACAGGCCCTTCACATTCAGGCTCTGCATCGACTCGTTACGGGTAATCCGCAACGGCGATGACGTGCGCGTCTCGATCCCGGTCAGCACCGCGTCGTGCAGCGAGTAGCCACGAATCTGCTTCTCGAACGCCGGCAAGGCTTCGCGAATCGCTTCGATGGCGAACGCCGGCAAAGCCAGGGCCAAGTCACCCAAGGCAACGCCCGGTTTGTAGGACGGCTCGACGCTGCCCAACTCGGTCGACGGCTTGCCGGCAATGAAGTCGCCGACCAGCTGCGCCGGTGCTTCGTAATTGCTGCCACCCAGCACAAAGGCGTGGGATTCCAGGCGTTCCTGCAACTCGATGCCAGCCAGCGGGCCGCCCGGATAATCGACTTCCGGGGTAATCCCGACGACGATCCCGGAGTTGGCGTTGCGCTCGTTACGCGAATACTGGCTCATGCCGTTGGTGACCACGCGGTTCGGCTCGGAGGTCGCCGCCACCACGGTGCCACCCGGGCACATGCAGAAGCTGTAGACCGAACGGCCGTTCTTGGCGTGGTGCACCAGTTTGTAGTCGGCAGCGCCGAGTTTCGGGTGGCCGGCGTATTTGCCCAGGCGCGCGCGGTCGATCAGCGACTGCGGGTGCTCGATGCGAAAGCCCACCGAAAACGGCTTGGCTTCCATGTATACGCCACGGCCGTGAAGCATGCGGAAGGTGTCTCGGGCGCTGTGGCCGAGGGCCAGAATCACGTGTTTGGAATGGATCTGCTCGCCGCCATTGAGCTCGACGCCGACCAGCTGGCCGTCCTCGATCAAGACGTCAGTGACACGCTGCTGGAAGCGCACTTCGCCGCCCAGGGCGCGAATCTGCTCACGCATGTTTTCCACTACACCGGTCAGACGGAACGTACCGATGTGCGGTTTGCTGACGTAGAGGATTTCTTCCGGCGCGCCAGCCTTGACGAACTCGTGCAAGACTTTGCGACCGATGAATTTCGGATCCTTGATCTGGCTGTAGAGCTTGCCGTCGGAGAACGTTCCCGCACCGCCTTCACCGAATTGCACGTTGGATTCGGGGTTGAGCACGCTTTTACGCCACAGGCCCCAGGTGTCCTTGGTGCGCTGACGCACTTCGGTGCCGCGTTCGAGGATGATCGGCTTGAAGCCCATTTGCGCCAGCAGCAACCCGGCGAAAATCCCGCACGGGCCAAACCCGACCACGATCGGGCGCTGGCTCAGGTCGGCCGGCGCCTGGCCGACCACTTTGTAGCTGACATCCGGCGCCACGTTGACGTTACGGTCATCGGCGAATGTGTGCAGCACCGACGCCTCATCGCGAACGTTGAGGTCGATGGTGTAGATGAAGCACAGTTCGGAGGACTTTTTACGCGCATCGTAGCTGCGCTTGAACAAGGTGAAATCGAGCAGGTCATCACTGGCGATGCCCAAGCGCTGCACGATGGCAGGGCGCAGGTCTTCTTCGGGATGGTCGATCGGCAGCTTGAGTTCAGTGATTCGTAACATGACGGGATCCGGTTCGCGGGGCGCACAACTGCGCCAAGGCGTTTGAAGCCCGCGATTATAAGCCTCAAAGGATGATTCCCGTGAGGCTAAAACGATCAGTCGTCGCGCGATCCGCCGAAATACCCACAGCCGCGCTGCACCTGGCCATCGATGCGCAGCTCGGCGCTCATGTGCTGCACGCTGCCGGTGCTGCTGTCGACGCAACGTTGCGGCGCGACCCAGAGCTCGATGCGCTGATTATTGGCTTCGGTACTGAGGTTGAAGCGGCCATCGCCCAGTTGCTCTTCAACGTACGGCACGGCCAAGGGCGGCTGACCGGCGCGGTCGATGACCATGCCCTTGCCGCTGACTCTGACGTTCCATTCAGGGCCATGGCCGGCGGCGCGCAGGATCAGCTGCTTGAAATTGGGATCGTCGCACGCCGTGCCCGAGCGCTCGACGCGGTACAGCTGCGCCAGGTCGAGCCGACTATCGGCACCACTGGCAACGATCCGACCGCGCACGTCGGCAAACAATTTGCCCTGATCATCGGCCAGGGTTGCGGCCTCTTGCAGGACGCTGGTGCCACCGGTGTCGTTGACCACATAACTACGCTGTTCATTGCACGGCTGGAACAGCAACTTGCCGTCGGCCGCCGTCAACTGGCCCTGCATGCGAGTCTGGCCCACATGTGAAGCGCTTTCGCGCGGGCCGTCCAGCAACTGGCACGCGGCGAACAGCGGAAGCAGGGCAACAAGCACCAAGGAACGGGCAACACGCATCTTTGAGTCTCCTGACAAGTGCCGCCACGTTACTCAGCCTGACCGTTCATCACAACCCTGCAATGTCCTCGCTTTCCCAAAATCAAGAGCAAAGGATCGCAGCCTGCGGCAGTTCCTGCGGGGTGTACGCGGTGCCTTTTGTAGGAGCTGGCGAAGCCTGCGATCTTTTGATTCTGGCGGTTTAGCCGACGCGGTAGGTCTGGCCAGTCTGCAAGCCTTCCACGCTTTTGGCGTAGGCCAGTGCCACTTCGGCGGCGGGAACCGGTTTGAAACCACGGAAGTACGGGGCATAGCTGCCCATGGCTTCGACCAGCACGTTCGGGCTGACCGAGTTGATGCGCAAACCGCGCGGTAGTTCGATCGCCGCTGCACGGACGAAACTGTCCAGGGCGCCATTGACCAGGGACGCCGAGCTGCCAGTACGGATCGGGTCGTGGCTGAGGATGCCGGTGGTGAAGGTGAATGACGCACCGTCATTGGCGAACTCCCGGCCGATCAGCAACAGGTTGACCTGGCCCATCAGCTTGTCCCGCAAGCCGAGCTCGAAGTCTTGCGCGGTCATGGTGGCCAGTGGCACGAAGTTGACACTGCCGGCGGCGCAGATCAGCGCGTCGAAATTGCCGGTCTGTTCGAACAGTTTGCGGATCGAGGCGCTGTCGCTGATGTCGACCTGAAAATCACCGCTCTTGCGGCCGATGCGGATGATTTTGTGGCGCTGGGACAGTTCATGGTCAATGGCCGAACCGACGGTGCCGGAGGCGCCAATCAAGAGAATTTTCATCGTGCTGTACCTGTATGGGTTGGATTTAAATTTAAGTTTAGTGTGGTTTTTTTTATTGATAAGCGTGCTAATAGGCAACCTTTGGTTTTCAAATGGAAACAATCCATGAGCGAAATGGACGACCTGGCGGCGTTCGCGATATTGATCGAGGCGGGCAGTTTCACCTTGGCGGCGCAGCAACTGGGTTGCAGCAAAGGGCAACTCTCCAAGCGCATCAGCCTGCTGGAAACGCGGTTTTGCGTGGTGTTGCTGCAACGCACCACGCGCCGCTTGAGCCTGACGGCGGCGGGCGCGGCGCTGTTGCCGCAAGCCCAGGCGCTGGTGATTCAAGTCGAGCGAGCGCGTCAGGCGTTGGCGCGGCTGAAGGACGACATGGCCGGCCCGGTGCGGATGACAGTTCCGGTTTCACTGGGGGAAACCTTCTTTGACGGCGCATTGCTGGAGTTTTCCCGGCAGTACCCCGAGGTGCAGATCGAGCTGGAGCTCAACAACCACTACCGCGACCTGTCCCGTGACGGATTCGATCTGGCGATCCGCTCGGAAGTGGCCAACGACGATCGCCTGGTCGCCCGCCCGCTGCTGGCCTGGCACGAGATGACTTGCGCCAGCCCGGCGTATCTTGAGCGATGCGGTGAACCGCTGACGCCTCAGGCGCTGGCCGAACACCGGTGCCTGCTCAACAGCCATTACAGCGGTCGCGAAGAATGGCTCTATCACCAACAGCACGAGTTACTGCGGGTGCGAGTGTCGGGACCGTTCGCCAGCAACCACTACAACCTCTTGAAGAAGGCCGCGCTGGCGGATGCGGGCATTGCGCGTTTGCCGTCGTACTTGCTGCAAGAGGAATTGGCTGACGGGCGTTTGAGATGGCTCCTGCGCGATTATCAGACTCGCAGCATGCCGATGTATCTGGTGCACCCGTATCAGGGCGGATTGCCGAAGCGCACCCAAGTGCTGGCGGATTATTTGATTGGTTGGTTCAAGCGCAGTGGCGAGGCGTTGGATCGGCTTCAACGATAACGGGAACTGGTGCAATTGGATCGGCAGCTCCTACAGGGGATCCCTATCCGTCAATGGTTGGCCGTTAGCGGGCGTAACGCTTGGCAATCAGATGATCAATCGACAACTTGCCCGGCCCGGTCGCCATCAAGTACAGCAGCACCGCCGCCCAAGTACCGTGAGTCGGATAGGCATCGGGGTACACGAACAGCTGAATAGTCAGCGTCATACCCAGCAGTGCCAGCGCCGAAAAACGTGTGGCGAAGCCGATCAGAATCAGCACCGGAAAGAAATGCTCGGTGAAGGCCGCCAGGTGCGCCGCCAGTTCCGGGGAGAGCAGTGGCAGGTGATATTCGCTCTGAAACAACGGAATAGTCGAGCCCGCCAGCCGTGGTACGCCGACTTCAAAGGTGCCGTCGATCAAGTCGATGGCCAGGCCTTCCACTTTGGTCTGCCCGGACTTCCAGAACACCGCGGCAATGGAAAAGCGCGCGATAAACGCGATCAGGCTGTGGGGGATTTTTTCCAGCAGCGCGATGGTACGGGCGATGGGGTTCTGGCGACTGTTCATGGCGATACCTTGTGGTGTAAATGGGTGATGACGTGGTGGCTGATCAGCAGCGCCAGGGTTTGGCTGAGGTCGAAGGCGGGCGCAGCCTCTAATGCTTGGGTCAGGGATTGGCCGTTTTGCAGGTTCTGAATGAATGTGCTGGCGCCGTGGTCGATGGCGAACACCTCAACCTCCAGCCCATTGCGCAATACCAGCGCGTTTTGCCCGTGGTCGACGTCGATTCCGGTCAGCGTCGCGTCCTGTTGATGGGCCGCCCAGATCGCAACCACCGCGAAGGCTGAAGTCAGTAGATTCAGGGAGGGATGAAGGCCGACCGTCAGCTCGCTCAGCGCTTGCGGGTCCGACAACGCGGCGGTGATCTGTTCATGGCTCAGGGGTTGGGCGTCGGCGGCGTGATAGACCTGAACGCGCAACCGCTCCAGCCGCGCCACGTCGGCCAGATAAGCCACACTGGCTGCCGGTTCAAAGCGGTCGATGAACTCGGCGAAGTCCTTGCCGTAGTCGTTGATGAACGGGCTTTGAGGCGGGCAACTCTGCGCATACAACCCCGCCATCGCCCGGAAAAAATCATCACCGACTAACTGCAAAACCACTGGGTAGCTATCCGCCAATGCGTTGATCAGCGAACTCTGCACATTGTTGCGATACACCGCGAAACGGCTGGCGGGATCGGCGCCGTTGGCACTGAACAAACCCTCGGGGCAGGGCCGTTGCGGATCGAGCAGGGCGGCGGCAAACGCGGCGTGAGTGCTCATGATCGGCTCCCCGCGCAATGCAGCAACTCATCAGCCTGACGGGCTTCGGCATGCAGCACGCTGAAGGCCGGTAACTGGTTGTCGCGCTCGAGCAACGTGGCGATCGGGCCAACTCGCTCCAGCACCTGCCCATACAGTGCCCACACCGCGTTATCGATGGGCGCACCGTGATCGTCGATCAGCAGACGATCACCGAGGCTGTCGGTGTCTTCGGCAAACCCGGCCAGATGAATCTCGCCTACTGCGTGCAGCGGCAGCGCGTCGATGTAGGCCAGTGGATCTCTTTGATGATTGATGCAGGAAACGTAGACGTTGTTGACGTCCAGCAGCAGGCCGCAGCCGGTGCGGCGAATGACTTCACTGATGAAGTCGGCTTCGTCCAGGGTCGAGCGCTGGAACGCCAGATACGTCGCCGGGTTCTCCAGCAGCATCGGACGTTTGAGGGTGCTCTGCACCTGATCGATGTGCTCGCAGACGCGGTCCAGCGTCGGCGCATCATAGGCCAGGGGCAGCAGGTCGTTGAGAAACACCGGGCCATGGCTGGACCAGGCCAGGTGTTCGGAAAAGGACTGGGGTTGATAGCGTTCGATCAGTGCGGCAAGCCTTTGCAGGTGCTGAAGATCCAGCGGACCTTCGGCACCGATGGACAGGCCAACACCGTGCAACGACAGCGGATATTGCTCGCGGATCAACCCCAGAAAATGATGAAACGGGCCGCCGGCCACCATGTAGTTTTCGGCGTGGACTTCGAAGAAACCGATGTCCGGTTGTGCACCGAGCACTTCACGAAAGTGCTCGGTCTTGAGCCCCAGCCCGGAGCGGGGCGGGAGCCCGGAGAATGAATTGTTCATGGTCGACACTCAGGCTGGGGGCTGATTACGACTTGGCTTTGTAGGCTTCCATCTGGCCGAAACCGGTTGGCGAAGTCTTGCTCTCGGTGGTCATGCAGGTGCCTTTCGGGACGAGTTTCCAGGCATTGGCCTGGTGATCCATTTTGGCGGTGCCGGCGCAAGTGGTGCCAGCGCCTGCGGCGCAATCGTTATGACCTTTCATGGCCACGCCGAAGCATTTTTCCATGTTGGCGTCAGCGGCATGGGCAGTCGACACGGCGGCGATGCTCAGGGCAGAACCGAGGGCCAGAACCAGGGCGGTGGCGGACAGGGTGCGGGTGGTAGCAGTCATGATGTTTCTCCGAAATTGAGCTTGGGTTGGCAAGCGTTTGTGCTTGCTTACCGCTCTAGAGAAACGACAGGGCGTGGCGTTACAGCTGACAGCGAATTTTTTTCAGAAATCTTCAAAACACCACAAATCCCCTGTGGGAGCGGGCTTGCCCGCGAAGGCGGTGTGTCAGCCAACATCTCTGTTGAATGTGATGCCGCTTTCGCGAGCAAGCCCTCTCCCACAGGGGATCTCCATTGGTGTGTGGGTTGTGGCAGGCACAAAAAAACGGCCGCGAAGGCCGTTTTTTTGTTCATCGGTATGGCTTAGCCGCCGAGGTACGCTTCGCGCACTTTCGGGTCGGTCAACAGCGCTTCACCCGTCCCTGTCATCACCACCCGGCCGTTTTCCAGCACGTAGGCACGGTCAGCGATTTTCAGAGCCTGGTTGGCGTTCTGCTCAACCAGAAACACCGTCACACCGTCCTTGCGCAGCTGTTCGATGATGTCGAAGATCTGCTGGATGATGATCGGTGCCAGGCCCAGCGACGGCTCGTCGAGCAGCAACAGCTTGGGCTTGCTCATCAGCGCGCGGCCGATGGCGAGCATTTGCTGTTCGCCGCCGGACATGGTGCCACCGCGCTGGGCGAAGCGTTCTTTCAGGCGTGGGAAAAGTCCGAGGACCTTGTCCATCTGTTCCTGATAGTCGCCCTTATCGGTGAAGAATCCGCCCATGGCGAGGTTCTCTTCCACGGTCAGACGGGCAAACACCCGACGACCTTCCGGGACCACGGCGATGCTTTTACGCATGATATGCGACGAGTCCTGGCCGACGAGCTCTTCGCCCATGTAGCGGATGCTGCCGCTATGGGCTTGCGGCGAACCGCAGAGGGTCATCAGCAGGGTCGATTTGCCGGCACCGTTGGCGCCGATCAGGGTCACGATCTCGCCCTGGCGGACTTCGACGTTGACGCTGTGCAGCGCCTGGATCTTGCCGTAGAAGGTGGAAACGTTTTCGAACTGCAGCATTTACGCTTCCCCCAGGTAGGCTTTGATCACTTCAGGATTGTCGCGGATCTGCTCCGGCGTGCCATTGGCCAACGGTGTGCCCTGGTTGATCACGAAGATGTGGTCGGAGATGCTCATGACCAGTTTCATGTCGTGTTCGATCAGCAGCACAGTCACATTATGCTCTTCACGCAGGGTGCCGATCAGTGACTTGAGGTCTTCGGTTTCCCGCGGGTTGAGGCCGGCCGCCGGTTCGTCGAGCATGAGGATCCGCGGACGGGTCATCATGCAGCGGGCGATTTCCAGGCGACGTTGCTGACCGTAGGCCAGTGTGCCGGCCGGACGGTTGGCGAACTCCTTGAGGTTGACCTTTTCCAGCCAGTACTCGGCGTATTCCATGGCCTCGCGTTCGCTTCTGCGGAACGCCGGGGTCTTGAACAGGCCGGCCAGGAAGTTGGTGTTCAGGTGACGGTGTTGCGCGATCAAGAGGTTCTCGACCGCCGTCATTTCCTTGAACAGCCGCACGTTCTGGAAGGTCCGTACCACGCCTTTGAGGGCAATCTTGTGGCCGGGCAGGCCCTGGATCGGCTCGCCGTCCAGCACGATACTGCCGGCGGTTGGCTGGTAGAAACCGGTCAGGCAGTTAAACACGGTGGTCTTGCCGGCACCGTTGGGGCCGATCATCGATACCACTTGTTTCTCTTTGACGCTCAAGGCCACGCTGTTGACCGCCAACAGGCCGCCGAAGCGCATGCTCAGGTCTGTGACTTTCAGGATCTCACGGCTCATTTGCGCAGCTCCATGTGGGGGCGTTGCATAGGCAGCAGACCTTGAGGACGCCAGATCATCATCAGCACCATCAAGGCGCCGAACATCAACATGCGGTATTCACTGAATTCACGCATCATTTCCGGCAACAGGATCATCACCGTGGCGGCGAGTACGACGCCCAGTTGCGACCCCATGCCGCCCAGCACCACGATGGCGAGGATGGTCGCCGATTCGATGAAGGTGAAAGACTCCGGTGTCACCAGGCCTTGGCGCGCGGCGAAGAAGCTGCCGGCGAAACCTGCGAAACAGGCACCGAGGGTGAAGGCCGACAGCTTGATGACCGTAGGGTTGAGACCCAGCGCACGGCAGGCGATTTCGTCTTCACGCAGCGCTTCCCAGGCACGACCCAGGGGCATGCGCAGCAAGCGGTTGATGACGAACAGGGCGAACAACGCCAGGAACAACGCCACCAGGTAAAGGAAGATCACCTTGTTGATCGAGTTGTATTCCAGGCCGAAGTACTCGTGGAACGTCTGCAGGCCTTCGGCGGCTTTGCGTTCGAAGGTCAGGCCGAAGAACGTTGGCTTCTCGATGTTGCTGATGCCGTTCGGGCCGCCCGTGAGGCCGGTCAGGTTACGCAGGAACAGACGGATGATTTCACCGAAGCCCAGGGTCACGATCGCCAGGTAGTCACCACGCAGACGCAGCACCGGGAAGCCGAGCAGGAAGCCGAAGGTGGCCGACATCATTCCGGCGATCGGCAGACAGATCCAGAAGCTCAGGCCGTAGTAGTGCGACAGCAGCGCGTAGCTGTAGGCGCCCACGGCGTAGAAGCCGACGTAACCGAGGTCGAGCAGGCCGGCCAGGCCGACCACGATGTTCAGGCCCAGGCCGAGCATCACGTAGATCAGCACCAGGGTGGCGATGTCCACCGCCCCGCGGGAGCCGAAGAACGGCCAGACCAGCGAACCGACGATCAACGCGATGATGATCCAGCGCTGGGTGGTCGGCAGGGTCAGGAAGTGACTGGCCTTGGCCGGCATCACCGGCAGGCTTGGCGAGGATTTCCAGGCCGCGCTGATCGAGTGGTCGAACAGCACCCGCAGGAACATCAGCACCGAGCACGCGGCGATGGTGATCATTGTGGCAGTACTGGCGCCCTGGACTTCGAGGTTGATGCCGACGATGGTCAGTTTCAGACCGAGTACCGGGTAGGCCACGGCCCACACCAGCAAGGCACTGAAAAGCGCCTGTTTAAGATTCCTAGTCATACTTTCTCAACCTCCGGACGGCCCAACAGGCCGGTTGGCCGGAACAACAACACCAGGACCAATAGACCGAACGCCACGACGTCCTTGTACTGGTCGCCGAAAATATCGGCACCAAAGGCTTCCGCCACCCCCAGCACCAACCCGCCGAGCATGGCGCCGGGGATGCTGCCGATACCGCCCAGTACCGCGGCGGTGAAGGCCTTGAGGCCGACCAGGAAACCGGCGTTCGGGTTGATCACGCCGTATTGCATGCTCAACAGCACAGCTGCGATAGCCGCCAGTGCCGCACCGATGACGAAGGTCAGGGCGATGATGTTGTTGGTGTTGATGCCCAAGAGGTTGGCCATCTTGATGTCTTCGGCACAGGCACGGCAGGCGCGACCCAGGCGAGAGCGGGAGATGAACAGCGTCAGGCCGAGCATGGCGACCAGCGTCACCACGAACACCACGATCTGCATGTAGGAAATCAGCACTTCATGTGCGCCACCTGGCCCGATGGAGAAGTTGCCGGGGATCAGGTTGGAGATGGATTTGTCCTTGGAGTCTTGCGAAAGCAGAACGGTGTTCTGCAGGAAGATCGACATGCCGATGGCGGAAATCAGCGGGATCAGACGGTTGCTGCCGCGCAGGGGGCGGTAGGCGATCCGTTCGATGCTGTAGCCGTAGGCACTGGTAACGACGATGGTCGCGATGAAAGCGGCGGTCATCAATAACGGGACGCTCTCGAGTCCCAGCATGGCCAGCCCGGCGATGGCGATGAACGCCACGTAAGAGCCGATCATGTAAACCTCGCCGTGGGCGAAGTTGATCATTCCAATGATGCCGTAAACCATCGTATAGCCGATGGCGATCAGGGCATACGTGCTGCCAATGGTCAGACCATTAACCAGCTGTTGGAAAAAGTGATAGATGTCAGGCATTACAGCGCTCCTAAAAACCTGATACGCATTTCACTGGTGGAGTCATTTTCCCGCTCGAGCCCCATGGATCTGCATCCACTTCGAATTCGAGGTTTGCCAGCGAACCGCTGATGACGGTTTTGAGATTTTCAGGTGGGGAGGCTGGCGGATCACGCCAGCGCGGCCCAATACGTTCGTAAAATAAAGCCCACGGCACGCCGTGGGCTTTATTGGCAATCAGTTCGGCTGCGCCTTACTGAGGCGAAACTTCAGTTTTAGGTTTGCCGAAGTGCCACTGGTAAACCACGAATTTGAAGTCTTTCAGGTCACCCTTGGCGTCGAAGCTCAGGTCGCCAGTCGGGGTCTTGAAGGTACCTGCGTGGATGGCAGCAGCCACTTTGGCAGTGTCTTCGCTCTTGGCGGCCTTGATGCCTTCGGCGATCACTTCCACAGCCGAGTAGGCCGGGAACACGAACGGACCGCTCGGGTCTTCTTTCTTGGCTTTGAACGCGTCAGCCAGGGCGATGTTGGCCGGATCCTGGTCGAAGGATTTCGGCAGGGTCACCAGCAGGCCTTCGGAGGCTTCCTTGGCGATCTGCGAAATGGAGTCGTTACCCACGCCTTCCGGACCCATGAACTTGGCTTTCAGGCCTTTTTCCTCGGATTGACGCAGGATCAGACCCAGTTCCGGGTGGTAGCCGCCGTAGTAGACGAAGTCGACGTTGGCTTGCTTGAGCTTGGCGATCATCGAGGAGAAGTCTTTGTCGCCGGCGTTGATACCTTCGAACACGGCAACCTTGACGCCTTTGCCTTCGAGGGTTTTCTTCACGGCGCTGGCGATGCCTTCACCGTATTGCTGTTTGTCGTGCAGCACGGCAACGATTTTCGGTTTTACGTGATCGGCGATGTAGTTACCGGCGGCAGGGCCCTGGGCGCTGTCCAGACCGATGGTGCGGAACACCATCTTGTAACCACGGGAGGTGATGTCCGGGCTGGTGGCAGCCGGGGTGATCATGATCACGCCTTCGTCTTCGTAGATGTCGGACGCCGGTTGAGTGGAGCTGGAGCACAGGTGGCCGACCACGAACTTGACGCCGTCGTTGACGACTTTGTTCGCGACCGCTACCGCTTGTTTTGGATCGCAGGCATCGTCGTATTCAACGGCTACGAGCTTCTTGCCGTCGACGCCGCCCTTGGCATTGATTTGTTCGATGGCCATTTTGGCGCCACTGAACTGCATGTCGCCGTATTGGGCTACAGGGCCGGTTTTAGGGCCGGCGATGCCGATCTTGATGGTGTCGGCGGCGAACGAATGGCTGGCAACTCCGGCCAGAACCATAGCGGCAAACAGTTTTGAAATCTGCTTAGTAGCCTTAGTCATAGTGCTCCACTCTTACTGTTGTAGTTTTTATAGTCCTGGCGCCGTAGCAGCAGAACCGGGTCAGATATCGTCGATATCCTCCGGAAAATGCCCCCGGCAACTGTACCGGTACAGTGTAGAGCGCCGATTGTTAGCCTGGGAAGCTGGCGCCAGGGGGCAAAACCTGAGGATGTCGCTTTATTGAAAGAAAAAGACAGAATCGCGGCGGATGTTAGCTGGCTAACACTTGATTCAGCAGCATTCCCTGGCTTTCCTGCGTTTCTCATTCGGTGACGCGATTGCATCCGGGTTTTTCTGGCGCATTAGCGACGTTATCATTCACGTCGATTTCTTTTGCGGACAGGAACCCATGACTCAAGAACCTAGCACCCTCTATGCCAAGCTGCTTGGTGAGACCGCATCTATTACCTGGAAAGAGTTGGAGCCATTCTTCGCCAAGGGTGCCCTATTGTGGGTCGATCCAGGCCTGGATTTGATCGCCGCAGCAGAAGCGGTGGCGACCGATGAAGGCGAGAAAGTGGCTGCCTGGCTGGCCGCCGACAAGGTCGCCAAGCTGTCTGAAACGCGGGCGCTGGATCTTTTCGAGCGCGATCCCGAACTGTGGGCCGTTGTTGTTTCGCCGTGGATTCTGATCCAGGAAAGAGCGCAGGCCTGAAGGTTTGCACTGATTTGGTGCTGGCCTTTGTCGGGCAAAAGTGTGTAGCCGAGTAGCGTGATGGCATGTTGCCGTAGAGAAAGGCCACAGAAGGGTCTTGGCGAGGGTGACGTAAACGTAACGGGAACAGTTTATTGAGCAACCGATTGGCTGCTTAATTGTTTCTGGATGTTGGTGATTTGTGGTGATGCTTATGCCGCCATCGCGAGCAGGCTCGCTCCCACAATGTGATCGCGTTCCTCCTGAAAGTCCGCGGTCTCCTGTGGGAGCGAGCCTGCTCGCGATTGGGCGCGCCGCTAATTACGCCGTCTTGCCCGTATGGTTATTCAAAGAAATAACCTTGGTCTTGCCAATCCGGTGACGGTAGATCTCGCGCAGGTACTTGATCGCTTTTTTCACGCAATCCCGGGACAGGCGGATGTCGTTGATCGAGACGAACTTGTCCTTGTCGTTGATCAGTTCGCGGTACTTCTTCTCGTACATCGGTTTGATCGCGTACCAGTTGGTATCGAGGATCTTCGCCGGGTTTTCGAATTCGTTGAGTAGTTCGTCGATCCGGTCTTCGTCGAAGTCTTCATTGATGATGAAGTCCAGGATCGAGTTGTCCAGAGTCTCGTCGAAGCGGTACGGGTTTTTCGCAAAGCAACGCTTGATGAAGGCCACGATCAGGGTCAGGAAGTCGTCCGACAGGCACGGGCTCTTGGCGATCAGGGTGGTCAGCGACAGGTTGGCCGAGGCGCCGATCACCAGCGCGTAACGCTTGAGCGTGGTGTTGGGGAACAGGCTGTTGAGGTGAGTCTTCAACCGGTTCAGGTCCATGTAGGACAGCTTGTAGTCTTTAGGCAACGAAACAATCGATACCACCGACGAGCAATTCTTGAAGAAGTGCAGGTCGTGCAACGCGGCCGCGTCGTAGCCCGAATTCTTGTACTGCTCCAGCGAAGCGCGATAGCGCTTGGACTCGATCGGCAACAGGCTGATGCCTTCGATCGCCTGGGTGACCTTGTTGAAGTGCGGCAGGTCGATGGAGCGGAAGAACAGGTCGTCGATGTTCAGGCGCTGCGGCTCTTTCTCGAACACCTTGAACTTGTCGCTGCTCGGCGGCGGGGTTTCCGGCACCACGGACTCGGCGTAAGCAATCGCCACCGGGCCGGCCAGGCTCATGAACAGGTCGTTGGCGTCCAGGCGAATGGTTTCGCCGATGTCGATGCCGGCGCGACGGAAATAGTTCTGGTCGTAGTCGGTGGTCACCGCCTGCGCTGTCAGAATGTTGAATATCTGCTGTGAGATGTACTGGTTGGCGTGCTTTTCCATGGCATTGACATCAATGTTCTGGATATTGCCGTCATCGCTCTCTTCGGCATAACGCATGATGTCGTTGGAGATCAGCATCATCGCGTTCCATGGGCGAATGCGCCCCATGACGCTGGCTTCGCTGCTGTCTTCGTTGGCGAAGTTGTAGGAGAAGTCCCATTCTTCCGACAGGTATTTGCACAGTAGGCGACCGGCGTTGATGTGCAGCGCCTCGGACATTTCACTGCGGTGATCGGAAATATTCGGCAGTACGCAAATGCCGCTGGTGAAGATCGGCTCGAAGACGAAGGAATGACCGCTCTTGCCGTCGTGCTCGTCCATCGGCTTGGTGTCGAACGTTTTGTTCATGTACGAGTGTTGCTGGGCCAGGCCGAATTCCGAGGCCATGCCCGAACCGGTACCGCCACCGGCGCTGAAGATCGAGAAATACAGGCGCGACTGGTTGGCCTTGATCCCGCAGCTGTCGATCAGGTACGAGTGAATCATTTTCCAGTCAGGGCTGGAGAACCGCTGGGTGTCCTTGTTCAGGATGATCTTGGCCAGGTACTGACCGAGGATCGGCGCGTTACCGGCGCCACCGGCGTGGACTTCCGACAAGTCCATGATTTTCATTTTGCTGTAGTCACGCAGAAAGCCGCTTTTTTCGCCCTTGCGCGAGAAGCGGATGCGACCGGCGATGTCCTTGTCCAGGTCGCCGAGCATCACCAGCGGTTCGACCAGGAACACCGGTTTGGTGGCCTTGTTCGGCCCCAGGCGCAGGTTGTTGCGAATCCACTGCGCTGGGCTGTAGCCCTTTTCGGCGTAGCGTTTGTCCGGCGACAGACGGTCTTCGTTGTTGAATTCGTTGAGGTAGAACTTGCGGGCGTTGTACACCAGCTCCGCCACGTCCAGCGCGATGTTCGAACCACAGCGGCCCAGGCCGATCAGGCACACCGACGGGAATTCCTGGTCGTTGTGCTGTTCGTTGTCACCTTCCAGATGGGGCGGGCGCGGGAACACCAGATCGCGCAGGCCGTCGAGGTTGTCGAGGATGCGGTCGGTATTGGTTTCGGTGAAGTACAGGTATTGCTGAGTCGCCAGTGGACGCGACGGGGTCAATGGCTTCGACGATGAGGGGCTGTTCGCCGCGGGGCTCAGGGTCAGATCGGATACCGCGGTGGCCGGATTATTTTTGGAAGTCATTTGCGCCATATACCTGGACTGGTCGGCTCGGCGACAAGTGTCATCGAGTCATCACGGAATGGGATCTCGCGTCTTTTTGCTGCGCGAATGTGGCCCAAGCGTCAGGGCCTTGGCCTGAGCATCGCTCGGGGGAATCCTTTCCTTAATCATGATGAGTCGGCCAATATTCGATGATCTTTAATCAAAGGGAGGCTAAATGATGGCAGCGTTACCTTCGCAGGGGTTGGCTCGATGCACCGGTGTCCGGCGGGGTGGTCGGCGCCGAGGCCGGCAGCCTGGCGATCATGGTCGGTGGCGAGGCGGCAGACCTTGCGCGGGTGCGGCCGGTGTTGTTGACCCTTGGCCAGCGGGAGGCCCACATGGGGGCCGTCGGCGCAGGGCAGGTGACCAAGGCCTGCAATCAGATGATTGTCGCCTGCAATGCTCTGGTCATTGCCGAAGTGGTGGCCCTGGCCGAGCGTTCCGGGGTCGATGCCCGCCTGATCGCCGAGGCGTTGGCCGGTGGTTTCGCCGATTCAAAACCGTTGCAGATTCTTGCGCCGCAAATGGCCGAGAGCCGCTTCGAACCGATGAAATGGCACGTACGCACGCTGCTCAAGGATCTCGACACCGCCGTGAAGTTTTCCCGCGAACAGGGTTCGGCCACGCCGATCAGCGGATTGGCCGCACAACTGATGCGCCTCCATGGGGGGCAGGGGTTTCTGGAGAAGGATCCGTCGACGCTAGTGCAGTTGTACCGCGAGCCAGACTCAACGGATTGACGGTGTGCGTGTGTTTGCGCTGGTTGATTTCGGCCAGCACCGGACGCAATTCAGCCAGCGGCACCGGACGGCTGAGCAGGTAGCCCTGAACGAAGTCGCAGCCGTGGCGTTCGAGAAAATCGTATTGCTCGAAAGTTTCGACGCCTTCGGTGACGACCTGCAAATGCAGGGTGTGGGCCATGACGATAATGGCCATGACGATTTCCATGTCCTGGGTGGCCTTGGGGATGTCTTGAATGAACGAGCGGTCGATCTTCAGCGTGTTCAATGGCAGGCGCCTGAGGTAGGCCAGGGATGAGTAGCCGGTGCCGAAGTCATCGATCGACAACGAAACCCCGAGGGCGCGAATCTGCCGCAGCAACACCAGGGTGTTGGTGATATTGCCCATCAGCGCGTTCTCGGTCACTTCCAGTTCCAGCCGCTGTGGTGCTACCCCGCAGATGCGCAGGGCGTGTTCGATTTCCTCGGCCAACTCTTCTCGCGCCAGGTTCAGGGGCGAGCAATTCACCGCGATTTTGAGGCCTTCGCAATCGTGGCGGGACAGCTCACCCAAGTCTTCGCAGGCCTTGCGCAGCACCCAGTTGTCCAGTTCGGCGATCAGGCCGTTGGCCTCGGCGATGGCGATGAACCGATCCGGCGTCAGTAATCCGTGAACCGGGTGTTGCCAGCGAATCAACGCTTCAAGTTTGGTGACCTGGCCGTTTTTCAGGTCATAGATGGGTTGGTAATACAGCATCAACCCGATGTTTTCGCGCAGGGCATAACGCAGTTCTTCTTCGAGTTGCAACTCCAGGGTGGCACGGGTTTTCAGGTTTGAACTGAAAAAATGCAGCGCGTTACGACCGCAGTCCTTGGACTGGTATAGCGCCAGATCGGCGTTCTTCAGCAATTCCTCGCAAGTCTTGCCATCTTCCGGAAACAGGCTGATGCCGATACTGGTAGTCATGACCATGCGCCGTCCGGACAACTCGATGGGGTCCTTCATTTTCAGCATGATGCGCTGGGCCATTTGCCGTGCTTCTTCGCGGTCGTACAGGCTGAAGAGGATGCAGAATTCGTCGCCTCCGAAGCGCGCCACCACGTCTTCATGGCTGCGTATCGAGGCCTTGATATGGCTGGCCAGGACTTTGAGCAGTTCGTCGCCGGCGTCATGGCCGAGGCTGTCGTTGATCCGCTTGAAGTGGTCGATATCGAGGAACATCATCGCCAGCATGCCGCCTTCGTTGGTTTTCTCGATGAGTTTCTCGGCAAAGATCTGATTGAAGCCCCGGCGGTTGATCAGGTTGGTCAAGGGGTCGTAGTGCGCCACCTGTTGCAGCGACATGCGTGCCTGATCCAGTTGGCTGAGCAGGGCGTTGACCCGCTGCAGGTCGGACTCCTTGTGTTGCAGCTTCTTGTCCGCCAGCGCGGCACTGATGCTGCTGCCGATAATCAGC
Organism: Pseudomonas sp. P9_31; assembly: GCF_034008235.1. Classification (NCBI taxonomy): domain Bacteria; kingdom Pseudomonadati; phylum Pseudomonadota; class Gammaproteobacteria; order Pseudomonadales; family Pseudomonadaceae; genus Pseudomonas; species Pseudomonas sp. P9_31. The sequence goes on along the minus strand of NZ_CP125375.1, from coordinate 4,904,465 downwards.
AGTGTGATCACCGCCACTGTCAATCCCAGTTGCAGGTGATTGTCGTCCTCGGGCAGTGGTTGAAGGCTGCCAGCGGGCAGCACCAGGCTGAGTGCCGCCATGCCGGTGAAATGCATGCTGACGATGCCGGCTCCGAGCACCAGGCTGGCGGTGTATTTGAGCAGTTGATGTAGCACACCGGCGCCATCGCGCAGGTGACTGGAAATCAACAGAGCGGCCAGGCTGGCACCGATGGCGATCACAATGGAAAGGGCGAACAGGAAGGGGTGGTAATAGACCCGCGCATTCGATCGCAGGGCGGCCATGCCAACGTAGTGCATGGTCGCGATGCCCAGGCCGATCCACACCGCGGCTTGCAGGTATCGTCGGAAACTCGGCTGAGGATGACTGAGGGTGTACATGGCCAGCCACGAGGCGGTCAGGGCGAACAACAGCGAGAGCAGGGTGGTGGGCAGGTGGTAATGGATTTCGATCGGCGCCTGGAACGCCAGCATGCTGATGAAATGCATGGCCCAGATGCCGCCGGCCAGACACCCGGCGCCGACCCAGCGCCAGAGCCGCTGGGAGGCTGATTTTTCCACATGCCCGACCCGTTCGGTCATATCCAGCGTGGCAAAGCCGGCCGTGCAGGCGACCAGATAGGCCAGCAACACTAGAAAAGGGTTATGGGTGCAATCGAGTATGACCTGCCCGCTCTCTGGCAGCCCGGTCATGAAATGCAAACCCAGCCACTCCATAGCATGCCCCGTCTCTGATTCATCCTGGCCTGCGTCGTGCACGCGGGCGAATGCTTGCAGTATAGAGGCCATGCATGGAGCGCAAGGGGTGGTGGCACATTAGTGCCAATGCTTTTGGAATGGCTTTTAGAGCTATTGGAAATAAATTGTTGCATGGGCCGCGCTGGCTGCCATGGATGGATATCAGCCTTACGAATAATGACAGACAGCGCTGGCGGGCCTGACTAGATTGACGGTTCCGGGCTCGAATGCGTTGGCAATGAAGCCCCAATAACAATAAAAGAGACGGACCCATGCAGAACTCGACCCAAGCGGCGAATGCCTGGCGCATTCTGTTCCTGTTGTTCCTGGCCAACCTGTTCAACTTCTTCGACCGCACGATCCCGGCCATCATCATCGAGCCGATCCGCATGGAGTGGCACCTCAGCGACTTTCAACTGGGGATCATCGGGACTGCATTCACCATCGTTTACGCCATTGCCGGCCTGCCTCTGGGGCGATTGGCCGATACCGGTTCGCGCAGCAAACTGATGGGCTGGGGCCTGGCGGCGTGGAGCGGGCTGACAGCGGTCAATGGGTTGGTGGGCAGTTTCTGGAGTTTCCTGATCGTGCGCATGGGCATCGGCATTGGTGAGGCCAGTTACGCGCCGGCCGCCAACTCGCTGATCGGCGATTTGTTCCCGGCTCACCGTCGGGCGCGGGCCATGGGTATTTTCATGCTCGGTTTGCCGCTGGGCCTGTTGTTGGCATTCTTCACCATTGGCGCGATGGTCAAGGCGTTTGACAGCTGGCGTGCGCCGTTCTTCATCGCGGCGGTGCCGGGGCTGATCCTGGCAGTCTTCATGTTCTTCATCAAAGAGCCGAAACGTGGCGCGGCAGAAAGCGTGCAAGTGTCTCAGGAACGCGTGGACCGGCCGATCCGTCGGGTGCTGGCGGTGCCGACTTTCCTGTGGCTGGTGATGGCGGGGCTGTGCTTCAACTTCGCCACCTATGCCTGCAACTCGTTCCTGGTGCCGATGCTGCAGCGTTATTTCCTGATGCCGTTGCAGGAAGCGGCGGTGGCGACCGGGGTGATCGTCGGGGTGACCGGGTTGTTCGGCCTGACACTCGGCGGCTGGATTGCCGACAAGATTCACCAGCGGGTGGCCAATGGGCGACTGCTGTTCGCGGCGTTCAGCCTGGTCATTTCAACCTTGTGCACGGCCTGGGCGCTGCACGCCGGACGGATCGAGATCGGGTTGTTTGTCGCGGTGTTCAGCCTGGGTTGGTTGTTCGCCTACAACTTCTACACCTGTGTGTACACGGCGATTCAGGACGTGGTCGAACCGCGCCTGCGAGCGACGGCGATGGCGTTGTTCTTTGCCGGGTTGTATCTGTTGGGCGGTGGCTTGGGGCCGGTGGTGGTGGGCGGATTGTCTGATCATTTTGCGCACTTGGCCATGCTCTCGGCCGGCGCTGAGCAGATGACTGAAGCCTTCAAGGCTGTTGGTTTGCATGATGCGATGTATCTGATTCCGGTGGCATTGTTCTTTACGATGGTGTTTCTGTTTTTGGCATCGCGGTGTTTTGTGAGGGATGCCAAACGGATGAAGGAAGGGTTGGTGGCGGTGGCTGAGCCGCAGACTCCGGCGGTCACCGCGTAAATGATCGTTCCCACGCAGAGCATGGGAACGATCAGCAGACAAAAAAAGGCCCGCATCGCTGCGGGCCTTCTTTTTAGCGGTGGAGCAGAGCGGATTAACCCGCCACCAGCACCCGAATCGCTTCCAGTCGCAGCGCCGCCTTGTCGAGCATGGCCAGGCCTTGCTCACGTTGCTTGCGCAGCGCAACCAGTTCGCTGTCACGTACGGTCGGGTTGACCGCTTGCAAGGCGGTCAGGCGTGCCAGTTCTTCGTCGGTATCCGCCGCCAGGCGACGTTGCGCCTCGGCCACGCGCTCGGCGTGACGTGGGGTGATCTTCTCTTCGCCGGCGTTGATCCGTGGCGTCAGCTGGTCGCGCTGGGCCTGGATGAACTTGTTGGCACTGGCGCGGGGCACGCTTTCCAGCTGATCGTTCAGGGTTTCGAACGACACCCGGGCCGACAGGTCATTGCCGTTGGCGTCGAGCAGGCAGCGCAGGGCGGCTGGCGGCAGGTAACGGCCCAGTTGCAGCGAACGCGGGGCAACCACTTCGCTGACGTAGAGCAGTTCCAGCAACACGGTGCCCGGTTTCAGTGCCTTGTTCTTGATCAGCGCCACGGCGGTGTTGCCCATCGAACCGGACAAGACCAGGTCCATGCCGCCCTGGACCATCGGGTGCTCCCAGGTGATGAACTGCATGTCTTCGCGAGACAACGCCTGGTTGCGGTCGTAGGTGATGGTCACGCCTTCGTCGTCGCCCAGCGGGAAGCTGGCGTCGAGCATTTTTTCGCTTGGCTTGAGGATCAGCGCGTTTTCCGAATGGTCTTCGCTGTCGATGCCGAAGGCGTCGAACAGGGTTTCCATGTAGATCGGCAGGGCGAACTGATCGTCCTGCTCGAGGATCGCCTCGACCAGCGCATCGCCTTCGCCCGCGCCGCCGGAGTTGAGTTCCAGCAAGCGGTCGCGACCGGTGTGCAGTTCGGCTTCGAGACGCTCACGCTCGGCGCGGGCTTCGTCGATCAGCGCTTGCCACTCGCCATCGTCGGCGTTTTCCAGCAGCGGCAGCAGGCGTGGGCCGAACTGATGCTGCAAGGCGTTACCGGTCGGGCAGGTGTTGAGGAACGCGTTCAGCGCTTCGTGGTACCACTGGAACAGCCGTTCTTGCGGGCTGGTCTCCAGGTACGGCACGTGCAGTTCGATGACGTGCTTCTGGCCGATCCGGTCGAGACGACCGATACGCTGCTCCAGCAGGTCCGGGTGCGACGGCAGGTCGAACAGTACCAGATGGTGCGAGAACTGGAAGTTGCGACCTTCACTGCCGATTTCCGAGCAGATCAGCACCTGAGCGCCGAATTCTTCGTCGGCGAAGTAGGCGGCGGCGCGGTCACGCTCGAGGATGTTCATGCCTTCGTGGAAGACCGTGGCCGGAATGCCGGAACGTACGCGCAAGGCGTCTTCCAGGTCCATGGCGGTTTCGGCGTGGGCGCAGATCACCAGCACTTTGGTGCGTTTGAGCATTTTCAGCTGATCGATCAGCCACTCGACGCGCGGGTCGAACTTCCACCAGCGCTCTTCTTCGTTGGCGTCCGGCTGGGCCTGGAAGCTGACTTCCGGGTACAGCTCGGCGTGATCGCCCAGTGGCAGTTCGAGGTATTCGGCCGGGCACGGCAACGGGTACGGATGCAGTTTGCGCTCGGGGAAACCCTGCACGGCGGCGCGGGTGTTACGGAACAGCACGCGGCCGGTGCCGTGGCGGTCCAGCAGTTCGCGGACCAGACGAGCGCTGGCTTCGGTGTCGCCATCATTGACGGCGGTCAGCAGGGCTTCGCCTTCGTTGCCGAGGAAACCGTGGATGGTCTTGTGCGCTTCAGGCGACAGACGCCCTTTGTCCAGCAGCTCCTGAACGGCTTCGGCCACCGGGCGATAGTTTTCGCTCTCGGCGCGGAAGGCGTGCAGGTCGTGGAAACGGTTCGGGTCGAGCAGGCGCAGACGGGCGAAGTGGCTGTCCTGACCCAGTTGTTCCGGGGTAGCGGTCAGCAGCAAGACGCCGGGAATGACTTCGGCCAGTTGCTCCACCAGGGAGTATTCAGGGCTGACCTGGTCTTCGTGCCACACCAGGTGGTGCGCTTCGTCGACCACCATCAGGTCCCAACCCGCTGCGAACAACGCGTCCTGGGCCTTTTCGTCTTCCACCAGCCACTCAAGTGCAACCAGCGCAAGCTGGGTGTCTTCGAACGGGTTGGCGGCATCGCTTTCGATGAAGCGTTCTTCGTCGAACAGGGCGACTTGCAGGTTGAAGCGGCGGCGCATTTCCACCAGCCACTGGTGCTGGAGGTTTTCCGGCACCAGGATCAGCACGCGGTTGGCGCGGCCCGAGAGCAGTTGGCGATGGATCACCAGACCGGCTTCGATGGTCTTGCCCAGGCCCACTTCGTCGGCCAGCAGAACCCGCGGCGCGATACGGTCGGCGACTTCACGGGCGATGTGCAACTGGTGCGCGATGGGTTGCGCCCGCACGCCGCCCAGGCCCCAAAGGGAGGACTGCAACTGGCGGCTGGTGTGCTCGAGGGTGTGATAACGCAGGGAGAACCAGGCCAGCGGGTCGATCTGGCCGGCGAACAGACGGTCGCTCGCCAGGCGGAACTGAATGAAGTTCGACAGCTGGGTTTCCGGCAGGGTAACCACTTCGTTTTGCGCGTTGAGGCCGTGGTAGACCAGCAGGCCGTCGACGTCGTCGACTTCTTGTACGGTCAGTTTCCAGCCTTCGAAGTGAGTGATCGAGTCACCCGGCGAAAACCGCACGCGGGTGAGGGGCGCATTCCGTAGCGCGTACTGGCGAGTGTCGCCAGTGGCCGGGTAGAGCACGGTCAACAAGCGGCCGTCCTGTGCCAGAACGGTGCCTAAACCCAGCTCGGCTTCGCTGTCACTGATCCAGCGTTGCCCCGGTTGATACTGCTGCGCCATGCTGCCTGACTCCCACCTTGAAAAAGCGGGCTATCTTAACGGAATGAGCCTTCAGGACCAAAGGATTACATGCGCTCGCCGATGGAGGATGCGAACTTTTCGGGAGATGAAGATCAAAAGATCGCAGACTGGGCCAGCTCCTACGGTGCCAGACGGATCACAAGTTTGCGACCGATGGCTCAAGTCGCCATCCCCGCAGCCGACAGCCTGCTGACAGGAGACTAAAAATATGCTGCCACCGATGCTCCCCTTGAGCGCCGTGCCGATCACTTCACAGCAGGATCCGATCCGCCAGCGCCCGGATATTCCGCCCGTGGTGCCGGTGCAGGAAAACTCCAACGAAAGCACCATCGACCTGCAAAAGCGCGATCCGGAAGAGGCGGGCCTGCAGCTGCGCGAGGAACAGCGTCGTCGGCAGGAACGGGAGCGGCGCCGTCATGAGGCCGATGAAGATCCTGAAGAACACCTCGCGATTCCCGGAAATGAACTCAATGCCGACAACACCGTGCCGGTGGTACCGTTGATGGAGAATCAGCCACGTCAGGGATTGTGGGTCGATATCGAGATCTGAAGTGTCGGATGACTGGTCAGCACCCGCGCCAGACCGCATTATTGGCACAATCCTACCGCCTTTAGCCGGCAGCTGAATTCATTTCCAAGCGATGCACTGAACGCCATGAACCAAGATGACAAGCTGATTGACCTCAACTCCGAACGTGCCAAACGGGTTCATGACCTTAATGAAAAACGCCTGAACGAAGTGCGCCAAGCGTTTGAGCAGGCCATGCCGCTGGGTAAAGCGAAGAAAAAGCCGAAGAACAAACCGAAAAAACGTTGAAACACCCTGCATCGGTTGATACAGGTCAGTTATTTCCCTTCCTTTACGCCCAGTCTTGGGCGGCATTGATCCCGGTCAATTTTTTCTCCTGCCCGATTGGTTAACTTAGCCCCATCGCAACAGGGCAAGTGCAGGAGGCCAGTCATGTTTTTCGACAACGTGGTGATCGCCGGAGTGCTGACTGTCGGCCTCATGGTTCTGTTTTTTGCCGGGTTTGGATTTTTCATCTGGAAGGATGCGCATAAGCGCAAGAAGCCGTAGGTCTTTCTGGAGCAATGAGCACGCAAGGCATTTTGGGCGACTTCGGTCGCCCTTTTTTTTTGTCTGTGGTTTTCCGGGGTACACGATCAACTGTGGGAGCGGGCTTGCCCGCGATAGCGATAGGTCTGTTACATCGATGTCGGATCTGCCGCCGTCATCGCGGGCAAGCCCGCTCCCACAGGGATCAGTGGTGTGATTGCAGGAATAAAAAAGGCGCGAACCTCACGGAACGCGCCTTTTTCAATAGCGGTAGATCAGCTACCCAGTGCCTTCGATGCCAGCCAGAACAGACCGGCCGACAGGGCCACGGTGGCTGGCAGGGTCAGGACCCAGGCCAGCAGGATGTTTCTGACGGTACCGCCTTGCAGGCCGCTTTTATTGGCGACCATGGTGCCGGCTACGCCTGAGGACAGGACGTGGGTGGTGGAAACCGGCAGGCTGAAGATGTTGGCCATGCCGATCATGCACGCGGTGGTGATCTGCGCCGACATGCCCTGGGCGTAGGTCATGCCTTGCTTGCCGATTTTCTCGCCGATGGTCAGTACCACGCGTTTCCAGCCGACCATGGTACCCAGGCCGAGGGCCAGGGCAACCGCCAGAATCACCCAGAACGGGGCGTATTCGGTGGTGGTGGTCAGGTCCTTGCGCAGCTTGTCCAGGTCCGCCTTTTCACGGGCAGCGAGGCCAGGCAACTTGCTGACTTTCTTCGCCGTGTCGTCCAGGCAGAGCAGGTAACGACGCACTTCGATGCGGCTTTCCGACGGCAGCGAGTGGTAGTCCGCTACGCCCTTGAGGGTGTCGAGCAGGGCAGTGATGGTCGGTTCGGTCTGTTGCGGGTTGCAACGGAATTTCTCCGGCAGATCACCTTCCACACTCTTGCCCAAGGCCAGGAATTCACCCAGCGTATCGGCATTGCGCTTGTAGAACTGACTCAGGTGCAGGGTCGCATCGCGAGTCCGCTCGATCTGGTAGGTGGTACTGCTCAGGTCGAGGACGAACTGCGCCGGCACGATGCCGATCAGTACCAGCATGATCAGGCCGATACCTTTCTGGCCATCGTTCGAGCCGTGCACGAAACTGACCGCCATCGCCGAAATCACCAGCACCAGACGGTTCCAGAACGGCGGGTGTTTCTTGTCGTCGATCTTGCGGCGCTGTTCCGGTGTCTTGTGCATCTTGGACAGCGGACGCCACCATTTAAGGCCGATCAGCACCAGGGCTGCAATCAGGAAGCCTGCCATCGGCGAGAACACCAGGGACGCCCCGATATCGATCGCTTTTTGCCAGTTCACACCGTCGGCCAACGGAATGTCGTTGATCAGGGCGTTGGCCAGGCCAACCCCGAGGATCGAACCGATCAGCGTGTGGGAGCTGGAGGCTGGAATACCGAAGTACCAGGTGCCCAGGTTCCAGGTGATGGCGGCGGCGAGCAACGAGAACACCATGGCCAGTCCGTGACCGGTGTTCACATTGATCAGCAGTTCAACCGGCAGCAGATGGACGATGGCATACGCCACGCCCACACCGCCCAGCAATACGCCGAGGAAGTTGAACACACCGGAAAAGAACACCGCCAGATGAGGCGGCATGGCTTTAGTGTAGATAACAGTGGCCACCGCGTTTGCGGTGTCATGAAAGCCGTTGATGAACTCGAAGGCGAGGACAAAGGCCAGGGCGAGCAAGAGGCTCACAAGCACCCAAGCATCCAGTCCGCTGAATAAATCGATCATGAAGGTTTTCTGACCCGTTCGTAAGGGGGCGCGATTATGCCAGAAAAGACTGCTAATCGATGCACTAGCTGCTCGTCGGTAACATTCTTCAACGAATTAATTTGTGGCAATCCCCTAAGTCCCAGGCTTTTTCAGGGCTTTACAAGTCGTTGAATTTGCTTGGAAAGGCAGCAGCCACAAGGGTTTCGCTCGTCGGAGCGAGAGGCTTGGACGCTTGTGTGAAATATCTGAGAAGAGGGTCAGACATGAGCCATTTTCCTCATCCAATGGATGAGAGGAGCCGCCGCCCGCTTGTAGCGGGCGCGAAAAGCATCATCGATACAACCCGCTTTTAACGGGTGTAGACGCAGGCTCTTGAAAGGAATCAGGCCGAGGCAGTCATGGCTCTTCGGCTTTGAGTTCCTTTTCCATCTTCTGCAATTCCTGGGTGAAGGCCTGATCCTGAACGGTGGCGCGTTTACGCCAGGGTTTGCGTTCGGGTTCGGGCTGAGCGGCGTAAGTGGTGACTTCCCCGCCGTAAACTTCCTTGTAACGTTGTTCCTGGCGCTCAAGTTCTGCGCGCAGTTCGTCTTTCGTCACAGTGCTACCTGATTGAGTTGAGATTAATTCTGGTGAAACGCGCTGCATCGATCTATTGACCATGCTCGTAGAAAGGATAATGCCTGACACGGCATCATTCCCACGGCGCAATCAATACTTCCTTGTTGCAGGCGGCCACGGCACCAGAGAAAAACAGCTGACGTAGCATCAGTCTCCTGTTTCAGCGAGCGCGTTGGCGGAGCATATGAAATGAGCGTCAGGCGCTTGCTGCGGACAGCGGCAATGGATATTGCGCTGCCGGTTGGCGGATTCGGCACGTAAAAAACCGGTCGCCATTGAGATGCATTATAGCGGTCGATCCGAAGAACACTATCTCTCGAGAGTTAAAAGTAGTTCCTCATGTGTGATTGTTTTGTTGCTCCTAACTTTAGCGGTAACTACGGTGGGCTGATGCCAGTTGCTGCGGTGACATTCTGACGCCATTAAGCCGAACAAATTATTACATCGTCCTCCTTTAAGCCAGTGACCGAAAATAACAACCGTGTTGTGCGGCGAGTGAAAGCCGTGTGGCTCACCGTAAGCTCTATCGATTGCGATTATCGGCCTGCGGTTCGATAATCGCCCAATGTTGGCGGCCGGTGACTTGTGTGCCAGACCGGCAGCCGCTTGTAATAGTCGCTGATCCGCGTGGGGAACAACCTGATATGAACGATCAAATGCGCAATTCCTTCGCTTCAGTAGCACCGCCGATCGTCGCCTCGCCCGCCAAGCGAATTCAGGCCCTGACCGGTGACCCGGATTTCATGACTTCCCTGGCGCGTGGCCTGGCGGTGGTGCAAGCGTTCCAGGAGCGCAAGCGGCACCTGACCATTGCACAGATCAGCCACCGTACGGAAATTCCCCGCGCCGCTGTGCGACGTTGCCTGCATACCCTGATCAAGCTCGGCTACGCCACCACCGACGGGCGCACCTATTCGCTGTTGCCCAAAGTCTTGACCCTGGGCCATGCCTATCTGTCGTCGACCCCGCTGGCGGTGTCTGCCCAGCCGTACCTGGACCGCATGAGCGAGCAACTGCACGAGGCCTGCAACATGGCCACCCTGGAAGGTGATGACATTTTGTACATCGCGCGCTCGGCGACCACCCAGCGGCTGATTTCCGTCGACCTCTCGGTGGGTGGACGCTTGCCGGCCTATTGCACCTCCATGGGCAGGATTCTTCTCGCCGCGCTGGACGACACGTCGTTGCGCGAGTATCTCGACCATGCCGAGCTGCAAGCCAAGACCAGTCGCACCTTGCATACTCCCGAGGCATTGCTCGAATGCCTGCAAGAGGTACGGCAACAAGGCTGGTGCATCGTCGATCAGGAACTGGAGCAGGGGCTGCGCTCGATTGCCGTGCCGGTGTACGACGCTTCCGGCCAAGTGGTGGCGGCGCTGAACGTCAGCACCCATGCCGGCCGGGTCAGTCGCAGCGAGCTGGAGCAGCGTTTCCTGCCCGGCCTGCTAAGTGCCAGTCGTGATCTGAGCGCGCAACTCTTTGCCTAAGCTGTTCGATAAACGCACAGAGTTGCGCTTATCGAATTGACGCTCTTTCCCTTGGCTCATTAATGTCGCGGCAGCGTCATCCGGCGCTGCTGACCTTCAGTCAGTCGCCGGACGACGACCCCAATAATAATGAGAAGAGGCCCTCCCCATGCGCACGTTTCCCGACTGCCGCTGTTCCCACCGGTTTATTTGCCGAAACCGAATCGCCTGATCCCCGACCTCCTTTTCTTGTGACAGCGTCAGCCTCGGCTGGCACCTGTTCGACTGCGTTCTTTGCGTGGGATAAAAATAATGAACCAGCCTCAGTCTGCAGTAGGAAACTGCCTCGACGTGCAGTCCTTCATTAACGCTCAACCCATTTCGCGCTACCAATGGCGGGTGGTGATCCTGTGTTTCCTGATTGTCTTCCTCGATGGCCTCGACACCGCGGCCATGGGTTTTATCGCGCCGGCACTGTCCCAGGACTGGGGCATCGACCGCGCCAGTCTCGGTCCGGTGATGAGTGCGGCGCTGATCGGCATGGTCTTTGGTGCCTTGGGTTCCGGCCCGTTGGCTGACCGCTTCGGGCGAAAAGTCGTACTGGTGGGCGCGGTGCTGTTGTTCGGCGCGTTCAGCCTGGCGTCGGCCTACAGCACCAATGTCGATCAACTGCTGGTACTGCGCTTTCTCACCGGCCTGGGCCTGGGCGCCGGCATGCCGAACGCCACCACGCTGCTGTCCGAATACACACCGGAGCGCAAGAAGTCCCTGCTGGTGACCAGTATGTTCTGCGGCTTCAACCTCGGCATGGCCGGGGGCGGGTTCATCTCGGCCAAACTGATTCCGGCCTTCGGCTGGCACAGTCTGTTGATGATCGGCGGAATTCTGCCGCTGATCCTCGCCGTCGTATTGCTGTTCTGGTTGCCGGAATCGGCACGTTACCTGGTGGTGCGCAATCGCGGCACCGACAAAGTGCGCAAGGCCCTGGCGCCGATCGACCCGACGGTGGTGGCCCAGGCTTCGAGCTTCAGTGTGCCGGAACAGAAAACCGTGAAGGCGCGCAATGTGTTTGCGGTGATCTTCTCCGGCACCTACAGCACGGGCACATTGTTGCTGTGGCTGACGTACTTCATGGGGCTGGTGATCGTTTACCTGCTGACCAGTTGGCTGCCGACGCTGATGCGTGACAGCGGCGCGAGCATGGAGCAGGCGGCATTCATTGGTGCGCTGTTCCAGTTTGGTGGGGTGTTGAGTGCAGTGGGCGTGGGTTGGGCGATGGACCGGTTCAATCCGCACAAGGTCATCGGCACTTTCTACCTATTGGCCGGGGTGTTTGCCTACGCGGTAGGGCAGAGCCTGGGCAGCATCACGATATTGGCGGCCCTGGTGCTGGTGGCCGGGATGTGTGTCAACGGCGCGCAATCGGCGATGCCATCGCTGGCGGCGCGGTTTTACCCGACTCAAGGGCGGGCGACCGGTGTGTCGTGGATGCTCGGGATTGGCCGTTTCGGCGCGATCCTCGGGGCGTGGATGGGCGCAACGTTGCTGGGCCTGGGCTGGAACTTCGAGCAGGTGCTGACGGCGCTGGTGATTCCGGCCGCGTTGGCGACCACGGCGGTGGTGATCAAGGGCATGGTCAGTCATGCGGACGCGACCTGAGGGTAATTTTCGACAGTGATCGTTCCCACGCTCTGCGTGGGAACGCAGCCCGGGACGCTCCGCGTCCCCGAAGCGGACGCAGAGCGTCCATTGAGGCATTCCCACGCGGAACGTGGGAACGATCAGATCTAAGTCGGAGATCGGTAGGAAGATAACAATCTGTTCGATAAACGAACGCTCAGTCGATTATCGGATTGTTTGGGTTTTTCCAGGGGCTTAATCTTCAGTCATTCCGGCGCTGCGCATCGCGCCTTTTTCTACCACTGTCGGTTAATAAAAAAACGGGAGCCTGCCCCATGGCTGAAATCCTTTCGCTGCATGACGCGGTGAAGCAGTTCGTCAACGACGGCGATACCGTCGCGCTCGAAGGCTTCACTCACTTGATTCCTACGGCGGCGGGTCACGAAATCATTCGCCAGGGCAAGAAAGACCTGACCCTGGTGCGGATGACGCCTGACTTGATCTACGACCAATTGATCGGTGCCGGTTGTGCTCGCAAGCTGATTTTCTCCTGGGGCGGTAACCCGGGCGTGGGCTCGCTGCACCGCCTGCGTGATGCGGTCGAGAAGCAGTGGCCGCATGCGCTGGAAATCGAAGAGCACAGCCATGCCGACCTGGCCAATGCCTACGTCGCGGGCGCTTCGGGCCTGCCGTTCGCGGTGTTGCGTGCCTACGCCGGTTCCGACCTGCCGAAGGTCAACCCGCTGATCAAAACCGTCACGTGCCCGTTCACCGGCGAAGTGCTGGCGGCGGTGCCGTCGGTGCGCCCGGACATCACCGTGATTCACGCGCAGAAAGCCGACCGTCAAGGCAACGTGTTGCTCTGGGGCATTCTCGGCGTGCAGAAAGAAGCGGCGCTGGCGGCCAAACGCTGCATCGTCACTGTCGAAGAAATCGTCGATGACCTTAATGCACCGATGAACGCTTGCGTGCTGCCGACTTGGGCTCTGAGCGCGGTCTGCCACGTCCCGGGTGGCGCGCATCCATCCTACGCCCACGGTTACACCGAGCGCGACAACCGTTTCTACCAGGCCTGGGACCCGATTGCCCGCGACCGTGAAACCTTCACCGCGTGGATCAACGAGTACATCCACGGCTGCGCTGACTTCAGCGAGTTCCAGGCCAAGCTGACCGCTGCTTCGGAGGCCAAGTAATGACTTACACCACCAATGAAATGATGACCGTCGCCGCCGCCCGCCGTCTGAAAAACGGTTCGGTGTGCTTCGTCGGTATCGGCCTGCCGTCGAAAGCTGCCAACCTGGCGCGGCTGACGTCCTCGCCGGATGTAGTCCTGATCTACGAATCGGGTCCGATCGGTGCCAAGCCGAGCGTACTGCCGCTGTCGATCGGTGACGGTGAACTGGCGGAAACTGCCGACACTGTCGTCCCGACTGGTGAGATTTTTCGCTATTGGTTGCAGGGCGGGCGCATCGACGTCGGTTTCCTCGGCGCCGCGCAAGTCGATCGCTTCGGCAACATCAACACCACCGTGGTGGGCGACTACCATCAGCCGAAAGTTCGCTTGCCGGGTGCCGGTGGCGCGCCGGAGATCGCCGGTTCCGCCAAGAGCGTGCTGATCATCCTCAAGCAGTCGGCGCGCTCCTTTGTCGACAAACTCGATTTCATTACCTCGGTCGGCCATGGCGAGGGCGGTGATTCACGCAAGCGTCTGGGCCTGCCGGGTGCCGGTCCTGTCGGTATCATTACCGACCTGTGCATCATGGAACCGGAAGCCGGCACCCATGAATTCGTGGTCACCGCGCTGCACCCAGGCGTGACCCGCGAGCAAGTGGTCGCGGCCACCGGTTGGGCGATTCGTTTTGCCGACGCAGTTGAAAACACTGCCGAGCCAACCGATGTTGAGCTGACGGTGCTGCGCGATCTGGAAGCCCGCACCGCTGCGGCCCACGGCCAAGCACCCGGAGAAGCCTGATGCGTGACGTTTATATCTGCGACGCGATTCGCACCCCCATCGGCCGTTTTGGCGGTGGCCTGTCGGCGGTCCGCGCTGATGACTTGGCCGCCGTGCCGATCAAAGCGCTGATGGAACGCAACCCGTCGGTGGACTGGAGCGCGGTGGACGAGGTGTTCCTCGGCTGCGCCAACCAGGCCGGCGAAGACAACCGCAACGTGGCACGCATGGCGTTGTTGCTGGCCGGGCTGCCGGAAACCATTCCGGGCGTTACCCTCAATCGGCTGTGCGCTTCGGGCATGGATGCGATCGGCACCGCGTTTCGGGCCATCGCCAGCGGCGAGATGGAGCTGGCGATTGCTGGCGGCGTCGAGTCGATGTCCCGCGCACCGTTCGTGATGGGCAAGGCCGACGCGGCGTTTTCACGCAACATGAAGCTGGAAGACACCACCATCGGCTGGCGCTTCATCAATCCGTTGATGAAAGCCCAATATGGCGTCGATGCGATGCCGCAGACCGCCGATAACGTGGCCGACGATTACGAAGTTTCTCGCGAGGATCAGGACGCTTTCGCCCTGCGCAGTCAACAACGCACGGCCGTCGCGCAAGCCGCAGGATTTTTCGCCGAAGAAATAGTGGAAGTGCGCATTGCCCACAAGAAGGGTGAAACAGTGGTCAGCCAGGACGAACATCCGCGCGCCGACACAACGCTCGACACTCTGGCCAAACTCAAACCGGTCAATGGCCCGGACAAAACCGTCACTGCCGGTAATGCTTCCGGTGTGAATGACGGTGCGGCGGCGCTGATTCTGGCCTCGGCCGAAGCCGTGAAGAAACATGGCCTGACGGCCCGCGCCAAAGTGCTCGGCATGGCCAGCGCCGGAGTCGCACCACGGGTGATGGGCATCGGCCCGGTGCCGGCGGTGCGTAAATTGACCGAGCGTCTGGGCCTGGCGGTCAGCGATTTCGACGTGATCGAACTCAACGAAGCTTTCGCCAGCCAGGGTTTGGCCGTGCTGCGTGAACTGGGATTGGCGGATGACGCGGCCCAGGTCAACCCGAACGGTGGCGCCATTGCCTTGGGCCATCCGCTGGGCATGAGCGGTGCACGCCTTGTTCTGACTGCGCTGCATCAACTGGAAAAAACCGGTGGCAAGAAAGGTCTGGCGACCATGTGCGTCGGTGTCGGCCAGGGGCTGGCCTTGGCGATTGAACGGGTCTGACACGCTTGGCTGTGAATAAGTAGCGTCGACTAATAAGAACAGAGGAAAGCGCAATGACTGACAAACCTGGTTACCGTCGCCCACAGGCGGGCACTCAGCCGGAATACCTGCACCCTCCTTATCAATCCACCAACCTTCGCTCGCCGTCCAAGCCGTTGGTGTTTTTGCCTCATTCGCTGTCGGAAATCACCGGGCCGACCATCGGCGCCGAGCGTATTCAGGAGCGGGACAACGACCTGACTGCCCAGCACTCGGGCGAGCCGTTGGGTGAGCGGATCATCATCCACGGCCGTGTGCTGGATGAAAACGGTCTGCCGGTGCCGGGGATTCTGGTGGAGATCTGGCAGGCCAACGCCGCCGGTCGTTACAACCATGCCCGCGACCTGCACGATGCACCGCTGGACCCGAACTTCACCGGCACCGGTCGCACCGTGACCGACGCCGATGGCTGGTATCAGTTCCAGACCATCAAGCCAGGCGCCTATCCGTGGGGCAACCACCACAATGCCTGGCGTCCGGCGCACATCCATTTCTCACTGTTCGGGCCGAGTATTCTGACGCGCCTGGTGACCCAGATGTATTTCCCGGGCGACCCGTTGCTGGCCTACGACCCGATCTACAACTGCGTGCCCGATACCAGCGCCAAAGAACGCCTTATCGCCAGTTTCGATCTGGAAAAAACCATCCCTTCCTACGCCCTCGGTTATCGCTGGGACATCGTCTTGCGCGGCCGCGATGCCACGCCGATGGAGAAATAAGATGACGCTGAACGCGACCACGTCCCACACCGTCGGGCCGTATTACCACATCGGCCTGACCTGGCTGAACCGCGAAGACCTGACCGTTGCACAAACCCTTGGCGAGCGCGTGGCGATCACCGGGCAAGTCGTCGATGGCAATGGCGACTTCGTCAACGACGCCATGCTGGAAGTCTGGCAGGCCAACGCCGCCGGCAAATACGACCATCCCGAAGACGATCAGGACAAACCCCTGGACCCGAACTTCGAAGGGTTTGGTCGGGTGCCGGTGGATGCAGAAGGGCGCTTCCGCTTCACCACGATCAAGCCGGGCACGGTGGAAGGCTTGAAGGGCGCGACCCAGGCGCCGCACTTGGTGGTGCTGGTGTTTGCTCGCGGGTTGGTGAAGCACTTGCTGACGCGGATTTACTTTGATGGCGAACCGGCCAACGTGGCGGACCCACTGCTGGAGTGCGTGCCTGCCGAACGCCGCAGTACGTTGCTGGCGAAGCAGGATGCTGCGGGTGTTTATCAGTGGAATGTGATTTTGCAGGGGACGGATGCGGAGACGGTGTTCTTCGATTATTGAGAACACCCAACCCCCTGTGGGAGCGAGCCTGCTCGCGATTGCGGTGAGTCATTCAGCATTGATGGCACTGATACGCCGCTTTCGCGAGCAGGCTCGCTCCCACAGGGGATCTGTGTCGCTGATGCATTTGCGGAACGGGACTGTTGCTAGATGTGTCTAGACTCTCACGGTCCCCAAAAGAGTAAAAAACAATGACTACTCTCACAGCTCTCTACACCCGTGAAGAACGCAACAAAAGGATCTTTGCGATTGTCGGCGCCTCGTCCGGCAATCTGGTCGAGTGGTTCGACTTTTACGTCTACGCCTTCTGCGCGATCTATTTCGCACCGGCGTTTTTCCCCTCCGACAACCCCACGGTGCAGCTGGTGAACACAGCGGGCGTATTCGCTGCCGGGTTCCTGATGCGGCCCATCGGCGGCTGGATCTTCGGTCGGTTGGCGGACAAACACGGGCGCAAGAATTCGATGTTGATCTCGATTCTGATGATGTGCTTCGGCTCTTTGCTCATTGCCTGCCTGCCGACCTACAACAGCATCGGTGTCTGGGCGCCGATCCTGCTGCTGTTCGCGCGCCTGCTGCAGGGCTTGTCGGTGGGCGGCGAATACGGCACCACCGCCACCTATATGAGCGAAGTCGCCCTCAAGGGCCAGCGCGGGTTCTTCGCGTCGTTCCAGTACGTGACACTGATTGGTGGGCAGTTGCTGGCGGTGTCGCTGGTGGTGATCCTGCAACAGTTCCTCAGCGAGGATGAATTGCGTGCCTATGGCTGGCGAATTCCGTTCGTGGTCGGGGCGGCCGCTGCGTTGATTTCGTTGTTCCTGCGTCGTGCGCTCAAGGAAACCAGCAGCAAGGAAATGCGCGAAAACAAAGACGCCGGCAGCATCGGTGCACTGTTCCGTGATCACAAGGCTGCGTTCATCACCGTGCTGGGCTACACCGCCGGTGGCTCGCTGATTTTCTACACCTTCACCACGTACATGCAGAAGTACCTGGTGAACACCGCCGGCATGCACGCCAAAACCGCCAGCTACATCATGACCGGCGCGCTGTTCCTTTACATGTGCATGCAACCGTTCTTCGGCATGCTCGCCGACAAGATCGGCCGGCGCAATTCGATGCTCTGGTTCGGCGCCCTCGGCACGTTGTGCACCGTACCGATCCTGTTGAGCCTGAAAAGTGTCAGCAGTCCGTTCCTGGCCTTTGTGCTGATTACCGTGGCGCTGGCGATCGTCAGTTTCTACACCTCGATCAGCGGTCTGGTGAAAGCCGAAATGTTCCCGCCAGAGGTGCGCGCCCTGGGCGTCGGCCTGGCGTATGCGGTGGCCAATGCAATCTTCGGCGGTTCGGCGGAGTATGTGGCGCTGAGCCTTAAAGCCGGAGGCATGGAAAACTCGTTCTACTGGTACGTGACGGTGATGATGGCGGTCGCGTTCCTGTTCAGCTTGCGCCTGCCGAAACAGGCGAAGTATTTGCAAAACGACCTTTGATCTTTACGCGGGGGCCTCACTGACCCTCGCCTGCAAGGACTGTTTATGAACCAGCGACCGGGCAATCAATTGTTCGATGCCTACTTCACCGCACGGGACATGCGTGAGGTGTTCTGCGATCAGGGCCGGGTTCAGGCCATGCTTGATTTCGAAGCCGCACTGGCCCGGGCCGAGGCGCGGGTCGGCCTGATTCCGCAGACGGCTGTTGCGTCTATCGAAGCGGCCTGCCTCGCTGAACATTACGACTTCGTCGCGCTCGGCGAGGCGATTGCCACAGCGGGCAATTCGGCGATTCCTTTGGTCACGGCACTGGGCAAGCAGATCGCCAGGAGCGATGCCGAAGCCGAGCGCTACGTGCATCTGGGCGCGACCAGCCAGGACGTGATGGACACCGGCCTGGTGTTGCAACTGCGCCGCGCACTGGAACTGATCGAAGCTGATCTGGCGCAACTGGGGGAAACCCTCGCCACCCAGGCCTGGCGTTACGTCGCCACGCCGCTGGCCGGGCGCACCTGGTTGCAGCACGCGACGCCGGTCACCCTCGGCATGAAAATCGCCGGTTGGCTGGGCGCGGTGACCCGCAGTCGCCAGCGCCTGCTGGAACTCAAACCGCGCCTGCTGGTGCTGCAATTTGGTGGCGCCTCCGGCACCCTCGCGGCGCTCGGTGAGCAGGCGATGCCGATTGCCAAAGCCTTGGCCACAGAACTGCAACTGACCTTGCCGGAACAACCCTGGCACACCCAGCGCGATCGTCTGGTGGAGTTCGGCGCGGTACTTGGATTGATCGCCGGCAGCCTCGGCAAACTCGGCCGCGACATCAGCCTGTTGATGCAGACCGAAGCCGGCGAAGTGTTCGAACCGTCGGCGCCGGGCAAGGGCGGTTCCTCGACCATGCCGCACAAACGCAACCCGGTGGGTGCGGCGGTGCTGATCGGTGCGGCGACGCGGGTGCCGGGTTTGCTCTCGACCTTGTTCAGCGCCATGCCCCAGGAGCACGAGCGCAGCCTGGGCCTGTGGCATGCCGAATGGGAAACCCTGCCGGAGATCTGCTGTTTGGTGTCGGGTAGCCTGAAGCAAGCGCTGTTGGTGGCCGACGGACTGGAAGTGGACGCGATGCGCATGACGCGCAACCTCGACCTGACCCAAGGCCTGGTGCTGGCCGAAGCGGTGAGCATCGTCCTGGCGCAACGGGTCGGTCGCGACACCGCGCACCATGTGCTGGAGCAATGCTGCAAGCGCGCAGTGGCTGGACAACGGCATCTGCGCGCGGTACTCGGCGAGGAGCCGCAGGTGACTGCCGAGCTGTCGGACGCGGAACTCGATCGTCTGCTGGACCCCACCCATTACCTCGGTCAGGCCCATACTTGGGTCGAGCGAGCGGTGGCTGAACATTTTGCGTTGATAGCCTGAAGGAGACTGCTGTGGCATTCGTACAACTCGCCGAGGGCGAACTGCACTACCAAATTCAAGGGCCGCAACTCGATGGACCGGCGGATGCGCCGGTGCTGGTGTTGTCCAACTCACTGGGCACCGACCTGCACATGTGGGACGCGCAGATCCCGGCGTTCACCGAACATTTTCGCGTGCTGCGTTTCGACACCCGTGGTCACGGCAAATCATTGGTGACACCAGGGCCGTACAGCATCGAGCAACTGGGCCGCGACGTGCTGGCGCTGCTGGATGCGCTGCACATCGAGCGCGCGCATTTCTGTGGTCTGTCCATGGGCGGGTTGATCGGTCAGTGGCTGGGGATCAATGCCGGTCAGCGATTGAACAAACTGATCGTGTGCAACACCGCGGCAAAAATCGGCGATCCATCGGTGTGGAATCCACGGATCGAAACCGTGCTGCGTGACGGCGCGGCGGCGATGGTTGCCCTGCGCGATGCGTCGATTGCGCGCTGGTTCACCGCGGATTTTTCCGAGGCCAATCCGGCGGCGACGAAGCAGATTACCGATATGCTCGCGGCGACTTCACCTGAAGGTTACGCAGCCAATTGCGCGGCGGTGCGCGATGCCGACTTCCGCGATCAGTTGGCCTCGATTCAAGTGCCGCTGTTGGTGATCGCCGGCACTGAAGACGCTGTCACGCCGCCGTCCGGTGGGCATTTCATTCAGGAACATGTGCGGGGCGCCGAGTACGCCGAGTTCTACGCCGCGCACCTGTCCAACGTCCAGGCCGGCGCTGCGTTCAGCGACCGAGTGCTGGCGTTTTTGTCAGCTCATTGAGGGGATTGTTGTGGACGAGAAACAACGTTACGACGAGGGCCTGAAAGTCCGCCGCGCAGTACTCGGCGACGCCCACGTCGACCGCAGCCTGAGCGCGCTGACCGAGTTCAACTCGGAGTTCCAGGAAATGATCACCCGCCACGCCTGGGGCGACATCTGGACCCGCCCGGGCCTGCCGCGTCACACCCGCAGCCTGATCACCATTGCCATGCTGATCGGCATGAACCGCAACGAAGAACTCAAACTGCACCTGCGTGCCGCCGCCAACAACGGTGTGACCCGCGGCGAGATCAAGGAAGTGATCATGCAGAGCGCAATCTACTGCGGCATCCCGGCGGCCAACGCGACCTTCCACCTGGCCGAGTCGGTGTGGGATGAGTTGGGGGTTGAGTCGCGGGAGTGATCCGCGAAAGTTGTGTTGCCTGAGCTGACACCTTCGCGGGCAAGCCTCGCTCCCACAGGTCTGCGGTGTGGATGCAAATGTTGTGTTCACCGAAGATCCCTGTGGGAGCCGGGCTTGCCCGCGATGGCGGCAGTCCGTTCAATATTGATGTGACTGAAAGATTGCCATCGCGGGCAAGCCCGCTCCCACATTCAGTTTGTGTTTACAGCAGGCTGATCGGATAGCTGACGATCAACCGGTTTTCGTCGAACTCGTTGTTACTGAAGTCGCGGCGGATGGTCGAGTTGCGCCATTTGACGTTGAGGTTTTTCAGCGTGCCGCTCTGCACCGTATAGCCCAGTTCGCTTTCGCGGCCCCATTCCTTGCCGTCGCTGGTGGTTGCGGTATGGACGTTGTCGCCGCTGATGTAGCGGTTCATCAGGGTCAGGCCCGGTACACCCAGGGCGGCGAAGTTGTAGTCGTGGCGCAGTTGCCAGGATTTTTCCTTCGCGTTGTCATAGCTGGCGTTGTAGCTGTCGTTGGCCAGGGTGCCACCGCTGGTGCCGTTGACCCGCATCCAGGCGCTGTCGCCGGTGAGTTTTTGCAGGCCGACGTAGAAGGTGTTGCCACCGTATTTGGCCGAGAACAGGCCCGACCAGGTCTTGTTGTCCAGCTCGCCAGCCCGGGCGCTGCCGTCATCCTTGCCGTAGAAGAACCCGAGGTTGGCGCCCAGCGTCCAGTCGCCCAGCGGTTGGGTGTGGATCAGGTTGACGTATTGCTGGCTGTAGATGTCCTTGAGTTCAGCATTCCACAGGCCGATCTGGGTGCGCTTGTCGTTGAAGGCATATTCGCCACCCTGGAAGTTGAAGCGGTCTGACTTGAATGCCGTTTTACCGGTCATCGACATGTCGCTCATGCTGCTGTCGTCCCGCGGGCTGTTGGCGCGGAACTGGCCGCCGTAGAGGGTCAGCCCGTCGATTTCCTTCGAGGTGATCTGGCCGCCACGGAAGGTTTGCGGCAGCGAGCGACCGTCGTCCGAACGCAGGATCGGCAGCACCGGCATCCATTCACCGACCTTCACTTCGGTCTGCGACAGCTTGGCCTTGAACGCCACATTGGTGCGACCGAAGTTATCCGCCGGGCGACCGTCGTGATCCAGCGGCAGCAACTGCGTACCGCCGGTGCCTTTGCCTCCGTCGAGCTTGACCGAATACAACCCCAGCACGTCCATGCCGAACCCGACGGTGCCCTGGGTGAACCCGGACTTGGCGTCGAGGATGAAACTCTGCGTCCACTCTTCAGCCTTGCCCTGGGTCTTGGTCGGGTTGGTGAAGTTACGGTTGATGTAGAAGTTGCGCAGGTTCAGGTTGACCTTGGCACCTTCGACAAAACCGGCTTCCTCGGCCATGGCGGGCAGGGCCGCGCCGGCCAGTGCGATGGCGATCAGGCTGGGAAACAAATACTGCGTGGTGGAGGAAGTCATGGGTTCGGGTCTCTCTAATTGTCAGGGATGAAGCAGTACACAGCCGCAACCAAGGGGTCGCAGACAAAAAATCGAACGGGAAAAAGGATCGGGCGAGATCAGCCAGAGTGGGGAGGGCGCGTAGTCATGGTGTCGGACCTTGTTGTTATTGATTTTTGCAGGTGCGGGCAATGGTGCGAGGGATGGGCGGGGGGATTCAATTGGGTGGATGGGGTTTTGGGCGATTATCGAACACTAATGGGCGCCAGCCCGGTCATGGACGGTATGAGGCATTCTTAATTAAATCCCATAGTTATCCGGGGCAATAATGGGTGTCCGGGTTTATGTTTTATTAATGGCGCTTTGTTTATGTTGAAGTTGGATGGATGTGCTTAATGCTTTGGTTGTAAGAAGTTTCCTACGGCTCTTTCTGTCATTAAAGGTCTGTCGATAATCGCCAGTTAAACTTAAGGATTGGTGTTGTCGGTTATCGTGAAAAGATTTAAAGGGAATCGTGGATGTGGCTGGAAAAGAAAAGAGGCCTTGCTATATTCAAAATCCTCAGGCGGGGAAAGGGAAATCGCATGCTTCGTCAGGGGTTTTTTTAGTCATGCCGAAATAACAAGGAGAAGTGCCATGGGTAATAAAGTCAATCAGGAACGTTTGGCCTCGGTTCTCGGACGCGCCGTGCTGGACGAGAAATTCGCCACTGAACTTCACAAAGATCCGGCCGGTGCCGCTAAAAATATTGGCGTGCACTTAAGTACTGATGAGATCGCGGCGGTTAAAGGTATGGATGCTGCAAAACTGACGGCAGCCTCCGCTGGAATCCGGAGCAACCTGGGAATCCGCGCGGTATTTGATACACAGAACCAGCAGCAACAGGCGCGAATGGATTAAAGGCCGGCGATGCCATTTGGCGTGCCACGCAAGGTTGGCTTTTTCGGTGGTACGCCGAATGGCTTTATTGAATTCATGATGTAAAGCGCTCGAGCACGGAGTGAATGACTCATGTCTGTCACCTTGGCTCCAATGAATGACGCGGACTTTGTTACGTTTGCTGAAAGAGCCCTTGCTGAATATGGCGACGGCATGGTCGCTGCGGGCGAGTGGGTTCGAGAGGAGGCGTCGCAAAAGGCACGAAGTGTCTTCGAGCAATTGTTGCCGCAAGGGCGACTGACTGAAAAAAATCAACTCTGGGTGATCAAGGATCAAGCTCGGCGCATCGGTGAATTATGGGTCGCCGAACGACAGGCCGGTGCTGGTCGGATCGCCTTCATCCTGGACATTTACATTGACCCCGACGTGCGTCGTCAGGGTTATGCAAAGCAATCGCTGCTGGCCCTGGAGTCATGGGCACGCCAGGCGGGATGCGAGGAAGTGCGGTTGCATGTCTTTGGCCGCAACGATGCGGCGCGTCGTCTTTATGAACAATCGGGTTATGGCATTGCCAGTCTGACGATGGCGAAGCCATTGCCGCCAGCCTAAGGGAAGGTTGAGAAATGGACATCGGTAACAGTGGTCAACGTGAGCTATCGGTCGACGATTTATTTCAGGGTACGACCTTCCTTCCGGATTCGGAGCTTTCGCGATTTGAAGTCTTGCTGGAGCGTGTCAGTCGAAATCGCTACACCAGCTTTGTTGCGCTGTACACCGAGCTTTTTCAATTGTTTCCCAATGCCCCGCATTTGGCGGATTTCTTTGAGCAAGCGTTTAATCTTATCGTTCCTCCCACCCGGGAACAGCGTTTGATTATTAATGATCCGGTGTTTCAAGTGTGGAATGTGCTGACGGCTCATTACGCCAACCTGGTCATAACGAAAAAGACGGAGGACAGGGGTGAGTTGGAAAAAATGTTGTTCGAATTTCCAGAGATGCTACTGCGCGTTAAAGCGACGGACAGTCCTCGCGCGAATCATTATTGTCCTCCCGTGCATCGGTTTGATGTCGATCCGCTGGTTGCGATAGTAATGCCTCCCAGCTATGAGTTTCCGGAAGATGAAACAGTCCGCAAACAGTTGGAACGTAGCGGTTACTCCGTGCGTTTTTTTTGCGATGTGGTGAATATTGCCCTGTTGCGCATAGAACACACCTGGCCTGCCTGTCGCGAACAATTTAAAAAGCTGGTCAAGTCGATTTTTTATTTACCCGATGGTTCATTTCGAAGCTGTTCGGCTTCCCGCTTCACCGGAATCATCCTCTTGTCGAGCCGGGATGATTCGATACTCGATCTGGAAGAGTCTCTGGTGCACGAGGCTACTCATCAGTTGCTCTATCACATTGTCGAGGTGTGCCCGGTCGTTAAGGAAGAGACCTCGCGGGAGCCGTTGTTCGCCTTGCCGTGGTCGGGACAGAAGCGTGACTTTTATGGCTACTTCCACGCGTTTTTCGTGTACATCGCGTTGGTCAAATACCTGGGGCGGGTTCGTTCGCGTTCGCCCGAGGAGCTGCAACGGGCGCAAAACCGTCTTGTGTTCATTCTGCAAGGCTTGATCAAGGCGGTGCCGGATTTCGAAGCCAGCACTGACTTCACCCCCCAGGGACGTCAGCTGATGGAGAACCTGGTCAAAGAGGTCAAATCGCTGGAAAGCCAGTATGCCGGGCTATTGGCGATATCGGGGGCTGAGGCTGAGCAACAACGCTTGCTGGGTATGACCGCTTGATGCCAGGGAGGCTCACATGGAGATGTTTGATGCCTCGCCCTATCCCGAGGCCGGGGTAGGGCTGGAATACCATTTGCCACGGCACAGCCTTCAGGATGATCTGTCGGAGCATGGACTCGACCAGACTGTCGAACGGATTCTCGCCGAGGGTTTACCGCATTTCGATTACGTCGAGTTTCAGCCGACGCACTGCATTCTGGAACCTCGTCTGCTTGAGGTCAGCGCCCAAGTGCCGAGCTTGCTGCATTCGTCCAGTTTGTCCCTGGGCAGCGTGGGTATCGCGATGGATCGCGAGTTTCTGCGCATGACGCGGCGACTGTGCGACAAGACCCGTTCGCCGTGGCTGGCCGAGCATATTTCCTGGTCGCGTTTCCACGGTGGCGACATTCAGCACTTCATTTTGCCGACCTTGGCCCAAGAGGTGGCTGACACGGTGGTGGCCAATGCCATTGAACTGCGGGAACTCACGGCAACGCTGCTGGTGCTGGAAAACGCGCCGCGGTTGTTTTCATTGCACGATGCACAAGCGCAGTCCGAAGGCGAGTTCATCTCCAGTGTGGTGGAGCGCAGCGGCTCGGGCTTTCTGCTGGATCTCGACAGCGCGATCACGACGGCCAGAACCCAGGGTTACGACCTGAACGACTATTTGCGGTCGTTGCCGCTGGACCGGCTGATTGAAATTCACACCGGTCATCCGCGGCGGGATTGGGATATCTTGCGTCAGTTGTTTGCAACATCCCCGGTGAAAGCGATCACCCTTGAATGGGATATTTCCCGCAAAGCCGATGACGCGGAACTGTCGACGTTGATCAAGGCCATCAAGTCCTTGAGACCCAAGGCCCTGTTCTGGCAGGGGAGCGATCAACAGGGCGCGCAACAGACGCCAGCGGAGGGTGCGCAGACTCTGTTGAAACTCAGGGAAAACACCTGGCTCAGTGTCGGCTCGGCATCGTTTTTTATCCGGGATCGGCAGCAGGACCTGAGCCTGGCGTTCGATGTGACGTTTCTGCCGTTACTGCGCCACTTCCTGACCCCGCAGACGCTGGAGAGTGCCTTGTTGCTGCCGGGTGTTTTGCAAAGCCCTGCACAGGACGACAACCTGGCGTTCCTGAGGACGCTGGTCAGCCACGGGGTTTTGCTGCCCGTCGCGAATCAATCGGACATTATCCCGCCCGACGAGTGCAAACATCCGCTTGACCTTTGGGCCCACTGGGATGCGGCGCTGGAGTTTTACCTGAGTACCCGGACCGGCTCGCACACGCCCTATATCAGCGTTGCCGAGCTGGAAACGGAGCTTGAGCAAAGGGCCTCGGCGCAACGCCAGCCCTCGGCGTTCAAGGACTATGGGTCCCATCCGTTCATTGCCCTGGAAAACCCGCTACTGACTCCCTGCGCGATTGCTCAGCCGGCGTTGCTGGACTCGCTGTGCAATCGCCGCACGTCACGAACCTTCAGTGACCAGCCGTTGAGTTCGGCACAGTTGTCTCTGTTGCTCTATTACACCTGGGGCGCGACGGTCATGGAGCAAAACCGCATGGGGGACTACTTCCTGAAAAAAACCTCGCCGGCCGGCGGTTCGCTGCAAGGCACCGAGGTGTATGCGGTGCTGATGAATGTGCAGGGTTTCGAGCGAGGTCTTTACCACTATTCGGTACGTCGTCACGGGCTTGAGTTGCTGTCCCTGGAAGATCCGCGAGCCTGGATCAGCGAGGCTTGTGGCGGGCAGCCGTGGATCAAGGACGCGGCGGCGGTGTTCGTTTCCACGGCGCGGGTCGAACGGATGGCCTGGAAATACGAATTCAGCCGGGCACTGCGGGTGGCGCTGATGGATGCCGGGCATCTGAGCCAGACCTTTTCGCTGCTGGCCACCGCCTTGGATCTGGGCTGTTTCACCACAGCGGCGTTACGCGACGAAATGTTCGAAAACCGCTTGGGGCTCGATTATCTGGAAGAGCCGGTGTTTCTGGTGAATGGGGTTGGGAGGTAATACGAACGCGTTACCTTTTTCATGGCCAACAAAAAGCCCACCATTTGGCCATTACACCGTTTGGTGGGCTTCGTGTTTACCGCGCTATCAGAACAACTTCATCTTCGGCGCTTCTTCTTTCAACGGCTCGTTCTTCGCCGTCTGTTCATTCCAGCCACCCCCCAGCGCCTTGTACAGATTGACCGCACTGGTCAGCTGCGCCAGACGGTCGGTGATCAGCGCCTGTTGGGCACTGAACAGCTGGCGCTGGGCGTCGAGGAAGGTCAGGTTGCTGTCGACGCCGATGCGGTAACGACGCTCGGCTAGACGGTAGTAGTCCTGGTTGGCGCTGACGAAATCACGCTGAGCCTGCAACTGCTCGGTGTAGGTCTGGCGTGCGGCCAGGCCGTCGGCGACTTCCTGGAAGGCCGTTTGAATGGACTTCTCGTAGTTCGCCACGCTGATGTCTTTCTGGATTTTGGAGTAATCCAGGCTGGCGCGCAGGCTGCCGGCGTTGAAGATCGGCAGGTTGATCTGCGGCTGGAACAACCAGGTGCCCGAACCTCCCTTGAACAGACCGGACAGGTCCGGGCTCAGGGAGCCGGCATTGGCAGTCAGGCTGATGCTCGGGAAGAACGCAGCCCGCGCCGCGCCGATGTTGGCGTTGGCAGCTTTGAGGTTGTACTCGGCCTGAAGGATGTCCGGACGACGTTGCAGCAAGTCCGACGGCAGGCCGGCCGGTACTTCGCTCAGCAGGTCGTCCGACAGTGGCTTGGCCGCTTGCAGATTGGCCGGGATACCGGTGCCGAGCAGCAGCACCAGGCTGTTTTCATCCTGGGCAACCTGACGGGTGTATTTGGCCTGTTGTGCGCGGGCGTTTTCCACCGAGGTACGCGATTGGGCCAGATCCAGTGCCGAGGCTACACCCACTTCGTTGCTGCGCGAGGTGAGCTTGTAGCTCTCCTCGTAGGCACCGAGGGTTTCCTGAGTGAGCTTGAGCAATTCCTTGTCAGCCTGCCAGGTCAGGTAGGCATTGGCCACACTGGCCACCAGGCTGATCTGCGTGCTGCGCCGCGCTTCTTCAGTGGCGAAGTACTTCTGCAAGGCTTCTTCGCTCAGACTGCGAACCCGACCGAACAGGTCGAGTTCATAGGCGCTGATGCCGACGGTGGCTGAGTAAGAGCTGGTGATACCCGCTTCACCGGTTTGCGAGGCCCGTGCCGGGACCCGCTGACGGCTGCCGCTGCCGGTAGCCGAAACCGCCGGGAACAGATCGGCACGCTGAATGCGGTACTGAGCCGCATAAGCGTCGATGTTCAGCGCCGCGACGCGCAGGTCACGGTTGTTCTCCAATGCGGTCTGGATCAGCTGTTGCAATGCCGGGTCGTGGAAAAACTGCTTCCAGCCCTGTTCGGCGGCGGCCTGGTTGGGCGCCTGGGCCGGCGAATACGCCGGGCCTTGCGGGTATTGGCCCGCCACCGGTGCTTCAGGCTGCTGATAATCGGGTATCAGCGAGCAGCCACCCAGCACGAAGGCGGCGACTGCGAGGGAGAGTAGCGACTTGCTCATTAGCCAGCCTCTTGAGAAGTTTCAATGGCGTCATCCTGGTCGGCGACTTTGCGCTGGCCCATGGACGACACGGTGACGAAGAACAACGGAACCCAGAAGATCGCCAGGATCGTGGCCGTGAGCATACCGCCAATCACCCCGGTTCCGATCGCATGTTGGCTACCCGAACCTGCGCCCGTGGAAATGGCCAGCGGTACCACGCCGAGCACGAATGCGAGCGAGGTCATGATGATCGGTCGCAGACGCATCCGGCAGGCTTCGATCGCTGCATCGCGCAGGCTGCGCCCTTGTTCATGCAGTTCCTTGGCGAACTCGACGATCAGAATGGCGTTTTTCGCCGCCAGACCGATGGTGGTCAACAGCCCCACCTGGAAATACACGTCGTTGGACAGGCCGCGCAGGCTGGTCGCCATCAGCGCACCGATGATCCCAAGCGGCACGACCAACATGACCGCGATCGGGATCGACCAGCTTTCATACAACGCCGCCAGACACAGGAACACCATCAGCAGCGACAAGGCGTACAGCGCTGGCGCTTGCGAGCCGGACAGACGTTCCTCGTACGACAGACCGGTCCAGGAAATACCGACACCGGCCGGCAGTTTCTTGGCCAGGGCTTCGACTTCGGCCATGGCTTCACCGGTGGAATAACCGGGGGCCGGGGCACCGAGGATTTCCATCGCCTCTACGCCGTTGTAACGCGACAGCTTCGGCGCACCGTAAATCCACTCACCCTTGGCGAAGGCCGAGAACGGAACCATGGTGCCGGCGCTGTTGCGCACGTACCACTTCTTGACGTCTTCAGGGCTCATGCGGGCACCCGGCTGGCCTTGCACGTAAACCTTCTTCACCCGACCGCGGTCGATGAAGTCGTTCACATAGCTACTACCCAAGGCAATCGACAGGGTGTTGTTGATGTCGGTGAGGGTCACGCCCAGGGCGCTGGCCTTCTCATCGTCGATTTCCAGTTGGTATTGCGGCTCGTCGTTCAGGCCGTTAGGACGCACTTGCGACAGGACCTTGCTTTGCGCCGCCATGCCGAGGAACTGGTTGCGTGCCGCCATCAGCTTTTCGTGACCAATACCGGCGCGGTCCTGAAGGAATACGTCGAAACCGGTGGCGTTACCCAGTTCCAGTACCGCCGGTGGCGCGAAGGCAAACACCATGGCGTCGCGGAAGGTAAAGAAGTGCTGTTGGGCACGGGCCGCCAGTTTGAACACGCTGTTGTCGGCGTTACGTTCGTCCCACGGTTTGAGCATGATGAACGCCATGCCCGAACTCTGGCCACGGCCGGCGAAGTTGAAACCGGTCACGGTAAACACCGAGGCCACCGCATCGCCTTCGCCGCCATCCTTGCTCGGACGCAGCAGGAACTCGCGCATTTCATCCACGACCACTTGCGTGCGCTGGGAGCTGGAACCGGCCGGGGTTTGCACCTGGGCAAACAGTACGCCCTGGTCTTCTTCCGGCAGGAACGCCGTTGGAATGCGGGTGAACAGCCAGATCATGCCGACCACGATGATCAGGTACGCCAGCAGGTACGGAGCCTTGTGCGCGAGCATGTTGCCGACGCCGCGCTCGTAGCTTCTGACGCCACGGTCGAAGTTGCGGTTGAACCAGCCGAAGAAGCCGCGTTTCGGTATGCCGTGCTCGCCTTTCGGAATCGCCTTGAGCATGGTGGCGCAGAGCGCCGGGGTGAAGATCAATGCAACCATCACCGACAAGGCCATGGCCGAAACGATGGTGATCGAGAACTGCTTGTAGATCACACCGGTGGAGCCGCTGAAGAACGCCATCGGCAGCAGTACCGCCGACAGCACCAGGGCAATACCGACCAGCGCACCCTGGATCTGCCCCATGGATTTCTTGGTGGCCTCCTTGGGTGACAGGCCTTCTTCGCTCATGACCCGTTCGACGTTTTCCACCACGACGATGGCGTCGTCCACCAGCAAGCCGATGGCCAGCACCATACCGAACATGGTCAGGGTGTTGATGCTGAAGCCGAATGCCGCGAGGATCCCGAACGTACCCAGCAGTACCACCGGCACGGTCATCGTGGTGATGACGGTGGCGCGGAAGTTCTGCAGGAACAGGAACATCACCAGGAACACCAGCACGATCGCTTCGACCAGGGTTTCAACCACACCCTTGATCGACTCGGTCACCACCGGGGTGGTGTCGTACGGGAACACCACTTCCATCCCTTGCGGGAAGAACGGCTTCAGGTCGTTGATGGTTTTGCGCAGGGCCTTGGCGGTATCGAGGGCGTTGGCACCGTTGGCCAGTTTCACTGCCAGACCGGAAGCCGGGCTGCCATTGAACTGGGCGCTGACGCTGTAGTTCTCGCCACCCAGGCCTACTTCGGCGACGTCTTTGAGACGAACCTGCGAGCCGTCCTTGTTGACCTTGAGCAGGATTTCCTTGAATTGCTCGGCAGTCTGCAGACGGGTCTTGCCGATGATCGTAGCGTTCAGTTGCTGGCCGGGCAGGGCGGGCAAGCCGCCGAGTTGACCGGACGAGACCTGGACGTTCTGGGCCGCGATGGCGGTTTTCACGTCCACCGGGGTCAGGTTGAAGTTGTTCAACTTGGCCGGGTCGAGCCAGATCCGCATCGCGTACTGGGCACCGAAGACCTGGAAGTCACCGACACCGGCGGTGCGGGAGATCGGGTCCTGCATGTTCGACACGATGTAGTTGGACAGGTCGTCCTTGGTCATGCTGCCGTCGCGCGATACCACGCCGATGACCATCAGGAAGTTCTTCACCGACTTGGTCACGCGGATGCCCTGTTGCTGCACTTCTTGCGGCAGCAGCGGGGTGGCCAGGTTCAGTTTGTTCTGGACCTGAACCTGCGCGGTATCGGAGCTGGTGCCTTGTTCGAAGGTCGCGGTAATGGTCATGCTGCCGTCGGAGTTACTTTCCGACGAGACATAACGCAGATTGTCGATACCGTTGAGCTGTTGCTCGATCACCTGCACCACAGTGTCCTGCACGGTTTGTGCAGACGCGCCTGGGTAGGTCACAGAGATGGCAATGGCCGGAGGCGCAATGCTCGGGTATTGGTTGATCGGCAGTTTGAGGATCGATAAAGCCCCGACCAGCATGATCACCAGGGCAATCACCCAGGCGAAAATCGGACGGTCGATAAAAAATTTCGACATGGTTTACTCCCCTTTGCCGCCGACAGCTGTATTAGCTGCCTGTGCGGGGGCCGGGCTCTTTGCGCCAACGTTAGTCGCTTCAGTGGCTTTGACTACGACACCAGGTCTGACGAATTGCAGCCCTTCGGTAATCAGGCGATCGCCTGCCTTCAGACCGTCTTCAATCAGCCATTGGCTGCCGACGGTGCGGCTGGCCTTGAGCTGGCGCAGTTCGACCTTGTTGTCCGGACCGACGACCAGTGCGGTCGGGGTGCCTTTGAGGTCACGGGTCACGCCTTGTTGCGGAGCCAGAATCGCGGCGCTGTTCACGCCAGCCTGCAACTGTGCGTGAACGAACATGCCCGGCAGCAGGGTGTGATCAGGGTTCGGGAACACCGCGCGCAAGGTCACGGAACCGGTGGTCTGGTCAACCGAGACTTCGGAGAACTCAAGCTTGCCGTCCACTTTGTACTGGCTGCCGTCTTCCAGGGTCAGCTTGACCGTGGCGGCGTTGTCGCCGGCTTTTTGCAGACGACCGCTTTCCAGTTCACGACGCAGCTCAAGCAGCTCCACCGAGGACTGAGTCACGTCGACGTAGATCGGGTCGAGTTGCTGGATGACGGCCATGGCGTCGGTCTGGCCGCTGCTGACCAGTGCGCCTTCGGTCACGGACGAACGGCCGATGCGACCGGAGATCGGTGCGTAAACCTTGGTGTAGCGCACGTTGATCTGGGCACTTTGCAGGGACGCTTCCGATTGCAGGCGGTTGGCCAGCGCCGTGTCGTATTCCTGACGGCTGACGGCCTGTTCGTCGACCAGTTGTTTGTAGCGATCGGAGATCGACTTGGTCGAACGCAGGTTGGCTTCGGCGCTTTTCAGGGTCGCGTCATAGACCGACGGGTCGATCTGATAGAGCTGCTGACCGGCCTTGACGTCGCCGCCTTCCTTGAACAGTCGTTTGAGAATGATGCCGTTGACCTGTGGGCGAACTTCGGCAATGCGGAACGCACTGGTGCGCCCCGGAAGTTCGGACGTCAGGGTGAAGGCTTGAGGTTGCAGGGTTACGACGCCGACCTGAGGGGGTGGTGCGGCTGGTGCCGCTTCTTCCTTTTTACATCCGCTGAGCAGCGATGCCAGGGCGAGGGCAGTAACCAGAGCGGTAACAGCTGGCTTGAATTGCATGAAGATCCTCGGGTCAGGCGCGCACATTGCGCACAAGAAAGGTGGAAGGGTAAAAATTTTTACCGGGTGGATAAGTAGCTTGCTAATGAATATACTTACGTTCATGGTTGTTTGTAAAGGGCCTTGGCGGCGTACCCACACAGTTACAAAAGCCGTTCAAAGGTTTGAATTGTAGGCCGGAGACGAAGCCCGAGAGCGCTCGCCCCACTTTTATTCAGCAGATATTCAGACATCGCTGAAGCACCCCTGATTGAGGTTTTACTGCCATGGTCCGTCGTACCAAAGAGGAAGCTCAAGAAACCCGAAGCCAGATACTCGAAGCGGCGGAAAAAGCCTTTTATGAGCGGGGCGTGGCACGCACGACGCTGGCGGATATCGCTGCCCTGGCCGGTGTGACTCGTGGAGCCATCTACTGGCATTTCAATAACAAGGCGGATCTGGTGCAGGCGATGCTTGATACCTTGCATGAGCCGCTGGAGGAAATGGCCAAGGCCAGCGAAAGCGAAGAGGAACTTGATCCGCTGGGCTGCATGCGCAAGCTGCTGATTCATTTGTTTCATCAAGTTGCACTGGACCCGAAAACCCGACGCATCAACGAGATTCTGTTTCATAAGTGCGAATTCACCGATGAAATGTGCGACCTGCGCCAGCAGCGCCGAACGGTCAGTCTCGATTGCAATGTGCGAATCGCTCTGGCCCTGAGTAATGCGATGAAACGCGGGCAATTGCCGGAAGATCTCGACGCTGCCCGCGCGGCCATCAGCCTGCATGCGTACATCGATGGCATCCTGTATCAGTGGCTGTTGGCTCCCGACAGTTTTCAGCTGCACACCGAAGCCGAGCGATGGGTCGATACAGGGTTGGATATGCTGCGCTTGAGTCCCAGCCTGCGCAAATGAAACAAAATGCGTAATTGGATCAGGTTGTGTCAATGACGGACGCCAGTGACGAACCCTGTTCGCTCGCCTCATTGCAATGGGATGCTTTTATATACGTCTGCGACTCGGGTTGATACATAGCGAACTACGTATTTTGTAGGGATTTTGTGTCGAGTGTGTGAATGAGTGTGAACGACTGAAAAGATCGCAGCCTTCGGCAGCTCTCACAAGGTGTATGCCATTCCAAGGTAGGAGCTGCCGAAGGCTGCGATCTTTTGTTCTTCTATCCATACGCAAAAGCCCCGGCTCTTTCGAGTCGGGGCTTTTCATTTCAATAGTTGAAACTTACAACGCCGGATAATCGATATAACCGACCGGGCCTTTACCGTAGAACAACTCAGGACGCGCCTCGTTCAGCGGCGCATCGGCCTTCAGACGCGCCGGCAGATCCGGGTTGGCGATAAACGGTACACCGAACGCCACGGCATCAGCCTTGCCGCTGGCCAGCCACTCGTTGGCGCTGTCCTTGGTGAAGCGTTCGTTGGCGATGTACGGGCCGCCGAAGGCTTCCTTCAGTTGTGGGCCGAGGCTGTCGCCGGCTTCTTTCTCGCGCGAGCAGATGAAGGCGATACCACGTTTGCCCAATTCGCGAGCGACGTAGGTGAACGTCTCGGACAGGTTTTCGTCGCCCATGTCATGGAGATCGGCACGTGGTGACAGGTGCACACCCACGCGGCCCGCGCCCCAGATTTCGATGGCGGCATCGGTCACTTCCAGCAACAGGCGCGCACGGTTTTCCAGGGAGCCGCCGTAGTTGTCGGTGCGCTGGTTGGTGCTGCTTTGCAGGAACTGGTCGAGCAGGTAACCGTTGGCGCCGTGGATTTCCACACCGTCGAAACCGGCAGCCTTGGCGTTCTCGGCACCCACGCGGTAAGCATCGACGATGTCGGCGATTTCAGCGGTTTCCAGGGCACGTGGCGTTGGGAAGTCGGCCAATGGGCGAACCAGGCTGACATGGCCCTTGGGCTGGATGGCACTCGGCGCGACCGGTGCTTCGCCGTTCAGGTACAAGGGGTGGGAAATCCGACCCACGTGCCACAGTTGCAGGAAGATTTTGCCGCCAGCGCCGTGGATTGCTTTGGTCACGTTGCTCCAGCCGCGTACCTGGTCATTGGACCAGATACCGGGAGTGTCCGGGTAGCCCACGCCTATCGGCGTGACCGACGTAGCTTCGCTGAGGATCAGGCCGGCGGAGGCGCGCTGTACGTAGTACTCGGCCATCAGCGCGTTCGGCACACGGCCTTCATCGGCGCGGCAGCGGGTCAGCGGTGCCATGATGATGCGGTTGGCCAACTCGAGGTCGCCCAGTTTGATCGGATCGAAAATAGTCGTCATTTAATACAACCCTCGTGAGGTATCAGTTGGTAGCAGGGGCCAGTTCGGGATTACCGCTCTGACGGAAAGTAATCAGGGTTACGAGTAGGGCGAGTACCGCCAGTGCCGCTGCCGCGAGCGGCACGCTGGTGAGACCGAAGCCGTGGGCGATGACGCTGCCGCCGACCCAGGCACCGAGCGCGTTGCCGACGTTGAAAGCGCCGATGTTCAGGGTCGATACCAGGTTCGGTGCCGCCTTGCCGTAGGTCACAACGTTCACTTGCAGGGCGGGTACGGCGGCGAAGCACGCGGTGGCCCAGAGGAACAGGGTGATTTCGGTCGGGATCACGGCAATGCTGGTCCAGGTCAGCACGGTGGACACGACCGCCATGGTGATGAACACACCGATCAGCGTCGCCGCCATGCTTTTGTCTGCCAGCTTGCCGCCGATGATGTTGCCGACCGTCAAGCCCAGACCGATGAGCATCAAGGTCCAGGTCACGCCGCGTGGCGAGACTCCGGTGACCTCGCCCAACAGAGGGGCGACATAGGTGAACAAGGTGAAGACCGAGGCGGCGAACAACGCAGTCATGCTCAACGACAACCAGATGCCAGCGCCCTTGAGGGCGCGCAGTTCGGCGCGCATGTCGAGTTTCTCTTCATCGCGCTTGGCCGGCAGGAAACGGATCAGGCCGATCAGCGCAATCACACCGATCACGGTCACCGCCCAGAAGGTCGAACGCCAGCCGGCTTCCTGACCGAGCGCGGTGCCCAGCGGCACGCCGAGGACGTTGGCCAGGGTCAGGCCGGTGAACATCAAAGCCACGGCCGACGCACGTTTGTTGGCCGGTACCAGACCTGCCGCCACCACCGAACCGATGCCGAAGAAGGCGCCATGACACAGCGCGGTGACCACGCGGGCAAACATCAAAATGTTGTAGTCACTGGCCAGGGCGCAGAGCAGGTTGCCGATGATGAAGATGCCCATCAATGCTACCAAAGCGGCCTTGCGCGGCAGTCTGGCGGTGGCCAGTGCCATGAACGGCGCACCGATGGCTACGCCCAGGGCGTAACCGGTCACCAGCCAGCCAGCGCCGGGGATCGACACGCCGAGGTCCGCCGCCACATCGGGCAGCAAACCCATGATGACGAACTCGGTGGTGCCGATGGCGAAGGCGCTCAAGGCCAGAATGAGTAGCGAGAGGGGCATTGTTGATTCCTTATCGGCGTACTGACGTAAAGGGTCAGAGTTCTTTGCTGAAAGTGCGGAGGAATTCCTGGATGGTTTCCTCGTTGCGTTTGAAAAAATGCCACTGGCCGACTTTGCGGCTGCTGATCAAGCCGGCGCGTTGCAGAGTCGCCAGGTGTGCGGACACCGTGGACTGCGACAAACCGCAACGTTGATCGATCTGCCCGGCGCAGACGCCGTGCTCATTGCTGTGGGACTGGTCGGGGAATTCGACGGTCGGGTCTTTGAGCCAGTGCAGGATGTCTCGCCGTACTGGGTGTGCCAGGGCTTTTATTATTTCGTCGAGGTCGAGGGTCATGGTTTGGGCTCGTGATGAGTAAAACGCTATATCGCGATGAGGCGAACTTTAAATCGGTACTTCGCGATATACCAATATGATTTTGGTCTGATGACCGCGTAAATCGGTATATCGAGTTATAACGATATGGATGACGCAGTGTTAAGCTGCGCCCATGAACTATCTCGCACATCTGCACCTCGGTGGCCAGCGCCCCGGTCAACTGCTCGGCAGTTTGTATGGCGATTTCGTCAAAGGACGGCTGCAAGGGCAGTTCGATCCGGAGATCGAAGCGGCCATTCAGTTGCATCGCAGCATTGACGTGTTTACCGATCGCCATCCTTTGGTGGATATCGCCTTGTCGCGGTTTTCCATCACGCGCAGGCGTTACGCCGGGATCGTGCTCGATGTGTTTTTCGATCATTGCCTGGCGCGGGACTGGACGCTTTATTCGGATCAGCCACTGGAGCAGTTCACGTCGGACGTGTACAGGGTGCTGTCCACCGAGTCGCAATTGCCGGAGCGCCTGGCGAAGATTGCGCCGCACATGGTGGCCAATGACTGGTTGGGGGCTTATCAGGAGTTCGAGGTGCTGGAGCAGGTGCTGCGCGGGATATCACGCAGGCTGACCCGGCCGGAGGAACTGGCCGCTGCGATGCAGGAATTACGGGTGTTGTATGAACCGTTGAGCGAGGATTTCCGATTGTTCTATCCCGAGTTGCAGGACTTTGTAGCGCGACGAGTGTAGCCAGCAGGATCAAAAGATCGCAGCCTTCGGCAGCTCCTACAGGGGGCATCATTCCAATGTAGGAGCTGCCGAAGGCTGCGATCTTTTTCTATCAGGCAGCGATCAGTTCGCCGGCACGCCGTGGCTCGGCAGGTTTCGCGATTTCACCAAACAACGCCTTCTGCACCGCCTGCTGCGCTTCGAACGCCAGCGCCGCACGTTCCCGGTCCTGGCACTCGATCGGTTTGAGCAGGTGAATCTCCACCTCACCCCGATCATTGGCGAACAAGCGCATCAGGTGCGAGAGCAAATCATCATCGCCAATGAACGGTGCCAGCGTATCGAGCTCGCCGCCGCGCAGATAACGAATCGCCACCGGTTGCAGCGCCACTTCGGAATCGATCGCCGCAGACAGCAAACGACCATGAAACGTACGCAGCGAGCGACCATCGGTGGTGGTGCCTTCCGGGAACATCAGCAGCGGGTGTTCCTGTTCCAGATGGCGTGTCATCTGTTTGCGGATCAATTGACTGTCACCTGAACCACGGCGAATGAACAGGCTGCCGGCCTTGGCTGCCAACCAGCCCGCCACGGGCCAGGTGCGCACTTCGGCCTTGGACAGGAACGACAGCGGCGTGAGCATGCCGAGCAACGGAATATCGGTCCAGGACACGTGGTTGCTGACCCAGAGCATCGGCGCCTTCGGCAATTCACCATGCACGGTCACGCGAAAGGGCAGGGCATTGCTCAGCCGTGCCATGAAAAACCGCGACCAGCGCTGGCGACGGACCATCGAGTGGGCAATCCCCAGTCGCTCGAACAACCCGAACACACTGGCCATGCTCAAGCCCAGCGTCACCACCAAAAGCACTCGCGCAATTCGCGCGTACACCCGTAAGCGGCTCATTACACAGCCGCCTTGAAGTGCTTGGCGTAACGCGGGCAGAGCTCGTCGCGTTTGAGCAGGATGAACACGTCGGCCACTTGGAAATCCTCGTCCCAGCACGGCTCGCCGCAGATTTTCGCGCCCAGACGCATATAGGCCTTGAGCAGCGGCGGCATTTCGGCGATGACGTTGGACGGAATATCCAGTGTCGGTAGTGGCTTTTTCGGTTCGGCCCGCAGGTGTTCGGTGCACAGGTAGCGTTCGCGCAGACGCTGCATGATCGCGTGGGCCTGAATGCCGCCGTCCTGCATCGGAATGCTCGCGCACCCCATCAAATAGCTGTAACCGCCCTGGTTCAGCACTTCGGCCAGTTCACCCCAGAGCACGGCGATGGTGCCGCCGTTGCGGTAGGCCGGGTCGACGCAGGTGCGACCGATTTCCAGGATCGGGCCTTTCAGATGGACCAGACCATGCAGGCTGAATTCTTCTTCGCTGTAGAACTTGCCCAGGCTGCTGGCGGCTGTGTGGTCGAGCAAACGGGTGGTCGCCACCAGGCGCCCGGTGTTCAAGTCACGCACGCCGATGTGGGCGCAGTGAACATCATAGTCATCCATGTCCAGACCCAGCTCCGCGCCTTTGAGCCTGGCGTTGAATTCGCCGCTGAACACGTTGAAGCGCAAGGCCTGGGCTTCCTGCAACGCCTCGGCGCCCACCAGGCGTTCGGCTTGCAGGCGGCGTTCATTGCCGGTGTCGCTGATGCGGGCGATCTGAGTCATTGCGAATCTCCGTGCGGGCTGGCCACCCGTCTTGGGGTGCAGCCGATCGACTTTCTTTATGCAGCCGTGTTGTGCAAAGTCAGGCTATGTAGCCCCGGTGTCATCGCCATGAAGCTTTGGTGATGCTTATATGACAGCCCACAAGGAGCCTCTTATGCCCTGGCAAACCCTGTTGACTCGCCGCGATCGCCTGCCCGCCAACCCAGACCTGGCCGAAGGCTTTGCGACCTTGATGCACCGGTTGGGTACGGTCACGCCGTTCGAACTGGCGGTGGTCGGCGGACGGCTGATGGCGACACCGGGGCTGGCGTTTCTGGTGGGGTATCAAGCGGCGTTGCGCATGCTTTGGCCGAGCGCACCGCTGAGCCTCGGCGCGTTGTGCGCGACCGAACAGCGCAGCTTGCGGGTGGCGGACATGCAGACCCGCCTGAGCGATCTGCGCCTGAGCGGGCGCAAGGATTTCGTCACCGCCGGCGATGCCGCCGACTGGTTGCTGGTCGCCGCTCGCAGTGAAAAGCCCGGCAGCGACCCGCGACTGAGCCTGGCGGTGGTTTACCCCGGCGAACCGGGCGTGCGTCTGGAAAAACTCGCGCCGATGCCGCTGATGCCGGACATCGGCCACGGTCGGCTGTTTCTCGACAACACACTATGCGAATTGCTGGCGGGGGATGGCTGGGATGCTTACGTCAAACCGTTCCGCACCCTGGAAGACATCTATGTGCTGAGCGCCATGACTGCCTGGCTGTTCGGTGTCGGCCAGGACAGCGACTGGCCGCACGCCTTGCAACTGCGCTTGCTGGCGCTGCTGGCCGGGTGCGCGGAAGTCAGCCGCCAGGCGCCGAACAATCCGGCCGGGCATGTGTTGCTGGGCGGGTTGTTTGCGCAGTTCGATGGGCTCAAGGCTGAAGTGAGTCAGGCTCTGGCCGATGGGCCGCCGCAATGGGCGGCGATGTGGCAGCGCGATCAGGCCGTTATGGATTTGGCGGCAGTGGCGCGGGGGAAGCGATTGGCCAAGGCGTTGGCGGTGTATTGACGGGCCTCATCGCGAGCAGGCTCGCTCTCACATTGGATTTGTGTTGTGCCGCAGATGTGTGCTCAACACAGCCCCCCTGTGGGAGCGAGCCTGCTCGCGATAGCGATCTCACAGGCAACGCAAACCCCAAAACTGTCATCAACCTCGACTAGGCTCTGCAGGTTCATTCCTCCGAGCGCCCCCCATGTTCAAAGGCTTGTCCCTGTTTTTCATGCTGCTGCTCAGCCTGACGGCCCAGGCCGAAAACTGGCCAGCCGAACAATGGCCGCCCGGCCCGAAAGTCACCGGGCCGGCACTTCAGGCCCTGGAGAGTTACGCCTTCCCACCCCGCGACGATGCCACTCACCAAGGCATTCGCACCGATGCCTTGCTGGTGATCCGCGACGGTCAACTCGTCTACGAACACT
This sequence comes from Pseudomonas sp. P9_31, assembly GCF_034008235.1. Classification (NCBI taxonomy): domain Bacteria; kingdom Pseudomonadati; phylum Pseudomonadota; class Gammaproteobacteria; order Pseudomonadales; family Pseudomonadaceae; genus Pseudomonas; species Pseudomonas sp. P9_31. The sequence goes on along the minus strand of NZ_CP125375.1, from coordinate 4,864,443 downwards.
ACGCCGGCCCGACCACTGCCCAAACGCCGCACCTGACCTGGTCGATCAGCAAAAGCCTGATGGCCGCGGTGCTCGGGGTGGCCTATGGCGAAGGGCTGTTCAAACTGCAGGACCCGGCGGTGAAATTCTATCCACCGCTGGAAAAACACCCGGCCATGACCATGGCCGACCTGCTGCATTGGGCCTCGGGCCTGGACTGGCAGGAAGACTATGAATACGCACCGTTGAAGTCCTCAGTGGTGGCCATGCTTTACACCCGTGGTCACCGCGACATGGCTGCGTTCACCGCCGACCACGACGAGTACGCCAGGCCCGGTCAGGCATTCCGTTACTCCAGCGGCGATAGCAACCTGCTGTCCGCCGCACTGAAAACCATCGTCGGCCCGGCCCGTTATCCGGATTATCCATGGACTGCGCTGTTCGAACCCTTGGGGATTCGTAGTGCCGTTTGGGAAGCGGATGCCACGGGGACATTTGTCGCATCGTCTTATGCCTACCTCACCGCCCGGGACCTGGCTCGCGTCGGCCTGTTGATGGCGCGTGACGGTCGTTGGCGTGAGCAGCAATTGCTGCCCAAGGATTGGGTCGACTTCAGCCGTGAGCCTTTTGCCCATTATCAAGCCAACCAGGATGAAGCAGTGCCCGGCGGGCATTGGTGGCTCAATCGCGCGGTGGATGGCGCGACACAACCTTGGCCCGATGCCCCCGCCGATACCTTCGCCGCACTGGGCCATTGGGGTCAGGCAATGTACGTGATTCCCAGCGAGAAGCTGGTGATCGTGCGCTACGGCGATGATCGCGATGGGCGTTATCGGCACAACGAATTGCTTAAACTTGCGCTCAAGGCGTTTGCCATGAAGGTGCAGCCATGAGCCGCCACAGTTTTATTCGCCGTCGGCCGTTCAGCACGCTGTTGCTGGTGCTGCTGATCGCCTTGTTCGGCTGGGTCTGGCAGGAGCGTGTGGCGTTGTGGGCTTTCCCGGACATCATCAGCGCCTATACCGCCAAGGAATACTGTTCTTGCCGGTATGTGATGAACAATCCGGTGGAGTATTGCCAGAGCTATGTGAGGCAGTATTTGCCCACCAGTGGATTCGTCGATGACGCCGTGAACAAGCGTGTGACGGTTGGTGGGATGGGGCGCAGCAATAGCGCTGTTTGGGTTGGTGAACGCCAAGGCTGTCGCCTGCAACCCTGACAGTGGTCAGTTTTTTGTGGCGAGGGAGCTTGCTCCCGCTCGGCTGCGAAGCAGTCGTAATGTCAGTGGCCGAGGTCTGACTGGAAGAACTCATTGTCTGATTTTGGGAGCGCTTCGCACTCCAGCGGGAGCAAGCTCCCTCGCCACAAAGGTTGGGTTGGAGTAACAGAAAGTTTGCAACCTGCCTCAGGCCAGTTAAGGTTCGCTCAGGTTTATCTGCCCATGAGTCTCTATGTTCAACCGTTTTGTCTGCAAAACCCTCGCTTTCCTGTTGCTGGCCGGTGTCACCGTGTCGGCCCAGGCCAATTGGTATCTGGACGGCGAGTCTTCGCGGCTGTCGTTCATCAGCACTAAAAACGCCAACATCTGCGAAGTGCAGCGCTTTCTGGTGCTGCACGGCAAGGTCGACCCCAAAGGCCTGGCGCAGGTGGAGGTTGAGCTGGAGTCGGTCAACAGCGGTATTCCGCTGCGTGACGAACGCATGCGCAAGGAGCTGTTCGAGATCCAGACGTTTCCCGAAGCGCTGATCACCACGCAAATCGATCTGCGGCCGATCAACGACCTGGCGCCCGGTGCGCAGCTGGAGTTGCGCTTGCCGCTGACGGTCAACCTGCATGGCAAACAACACCAATACAACGCCGAACTGCTGGCGACCCGTCTCGATGACCGGCGCTTTCAAGTGGTGACCCTCGAACCGTTGGTGATCAGTGCCCAAGATTTCGACCTGGCCCCGGGCCTGGAAAGCTTGCGCAAGGTTGCCGGTTTATCGGCCATCAGTCTGTCGGTGCCGGTGGGTGCGGTGCTGATTTTCACGGCGCGCTGATATGCGCGGCGCAATTTTCCCGTGGCGTGAAGGCAATCGCTTTGAACTGCTGATCGACGGTCCGCAGTTTTTTCCGCGAATGCTGGTGGCGATTGCCCGCGCCGAAGAGCAAGTCGAACTGGAGCTGTACCTGGTGGAGGCGGGGGCCTGCGCTGAGGCGATGGTTCAGGCGTTGGTCCAGGCCGCCGAGCGCGGTGTGCGGGTGCGCTGCCTGTTCGATGACTATGGCAGCCTGGCCTTCACCCTGACCTTGCGTCAGCGCCTGATGGCCGCCGGTGTCGAGTTGCGTTTCTACAATCGCCTGAGCTGGCGGCGCTGGGTGGGCAACTTCTATCGCGATCACCGCAAGCTGCTGCTGGTGGATCAAACCCTGGCGGTCGTCGGCGGCACCGGGGTCACCGATGAGTTCTGGACGCCAGGCGAAGACACCAGCGAATGGCACGAAGTGATGGTGGAAATCACCGGCCCGCTGGTGATCGACTGGCAGTTGCTGTTCGACCGCCAATGGATCGCCAACCGCCATCGGCGTGCCTGGAAACCCACTGCGCACTTCGGTTTGCCGCGCCTGCCGCGAGTGCCGGCCATGGGCGAGGGCATGGGCCGGGTCGCCTACGCCGACGCTGGCCAGCACCGGGACATTCTGCAGTCGCTGGTTCGCGCGCTGAACAGCGGCCAGCGCCGAATCTGGCTGGCCACGCCGTATTTCCTGCCGACCTGGAAAGTCCGCCGCTCACTGCGCCGGGCGGCGAGTCGTGGCGTCGACGTGCGTCTGCTGCTGACCGGGCCGCGCACCGATCACCCGTCGGTACGCTACGCCGGGCATCGCTATTACCCGCGCCTGCTCAGGGCCGGTGTGAAGATCTTCGAATACCAGCCATGTTTCTTGCACCTGAAGATGGTGTTGATCGATGACTGGGTGAGCATCGGTTCGTGCAACTTCGATCACTGGAATCTGCGCTTTAATCTGGAAGCCAATCTCGAAGCCCTGGACCCCGGACTGACCCGGGCGGTAGCGGCGAGTTTCGAGAATGACTTTGCCCTGAGCCAGGAAGTCAGCCTCGAGGCATGGAAGCGCCGACCATTGTGGCGGCGGGTCAAGCAACGGATGTGGGGATGGGTGGATCGGTTGGTGGTGAATCTGCTGGATCGGCGGGGGTAGTCGTTCAGATCGTTCCCACGCTCTGCGTGGGAACGATCAGTCCGTGCGCGGGATTACAGCAATTCAAAACTCTGCTGCGTCACGTCTTGGGAGTCCAGGCCGATCTGCACGTTGAACTTGCCCGGTTCTGCGGCGTACTTGAGCTGGGCGTTGTAGAACTTCAGGTCATCCTCGGTGATGGTGAAGTGCACGACTTTCTGTTCGCCGGCCTTGACCATCACTTTCTGGAAGTTCTTCAGTTCCTTGACCGGGCGGATCATCGAACCGGTCACGTCCTGGATGTACAGCTGCACCACGGTTTCACCGTCACGCTTGCCGGTGTTCTTCACCACGACGCTGGCGTCGAGCTTGCCGGTCTTGTTCAGTGTGGTCGATGACAGGGCCATGTCGGTCAGGCTGAACTGGGTGTAGCTCAGGCCGAAGCCGAACGGGAACAATGGCCCGGTGGTGTCTTCGAAATACTGCGAGGTGTAGTTGCCCGGTTTGCCCGGGGTGAACGGCCGGCCAATGCTCAGGTGGTTGTAGTAGGTCGGAATCTGACCCACCGAGCGGGGAATGGTGATCGGCAGTTTGCCCGACGGGTTATAGTCGCCGAACAGCACGTCGGCGATAGCGTTACCGCCTTCGGTGCCGCTGAACCAGGTTTCCAGAATCGCGTCAGCCTGCTCTTTCTCTTCGAGAATCGACAGCGGACGGCCATTCATCAACACCAGCACCAGCGGTTTTCCGGTGGCTTTCAAAGCCCTGATCAGCTCGCGCTGGTTGGCCGGAATGTTCAGGTCGGTACGGCTCGACGATTCGTGGGACATGCCACGTGATTCGCCCACCGCTGCCACCACCACATCGGCCTGCTGTGCGGCTTTCACCGCTTCATCGATCAACACGTTGGCCGGACGCGGATCATCCACCACTTCCGGTGCATCGAAGTTGAGGAAGTTCAGGTAATCGAGGATTTTCTTGTCGCTGGTGATGTTCGCGCCACGGGCGTAGATCAGCGTCGACTGCGCGCCGAGTGCATGGGTCATGCCGTCGAACAGCGTTACCGATTGCGCGGGCCGGCCAGCGGCAGCCCAACTGCCCATCATGTCGATTGGGGCTTTGGCCAGTGGACCGACCAGGGCGATTTTCGCGGTTTTCTTCAGCGGCAGGGTGTCGCCCTGGTTCTTCAGCAATACCTGGCTGCGGCGCGCCACATCACGGGCCTCGGCGCGGTGCAGGCGGCTTTCGGCGTAGGTGTCGGCCGGGTCATCCTCGGCCTTGCCGATGCGCAGGTACGGGTCTTTGAACAGGCCCATGTCGTACTTGGCGGCGAGCACTTCGCGCACGGCGTTGTCGATGTCTTTCTGTTCGATCTCACCGGCCTTCAACAGCCCTGGCAATTCCTTGCCATAGAGGGTGTCGTTCATGCTCATGTCGATGCCGGCCTTGATCGCCAGCTTCGCGGCTTCGCGACCGTCAGCGGCGACGCCGTGCTTGATCAGCTCGAAAATTGCCCCGTGATCGCTGACCGCCAGGCCCTTGAAGCCCCATTCCTTGCGCAGCAGGTCGTTCATCAACCAGGTGTTGGCGGTGGCTGGCACGCCGTTGATCGAGTTCAGCGCAACCATCACCCCGCCAGCACCGGCGTCGATAGCGGCGCGGTACGGTGGCAGGTAATCCTGGTACATCTTGACCGGGCTCATGTCGACGACGTTGTAGTCGCGACCGCCCTCGACCGCGCCGTACAAGGCAAAATGCTTGACGCTGGCCATGATGCTGTCGGCCGCGTTCGCGCCTGAGCCCTGGAACGCCTTGACCATGACGCCGGCGATCCGCGAAACCAGGTAGGTGTCTTCGCCGAAACCTTCGGACGTGCGGCCCCAGCGTGGGTCGCGGGAGATGTCGACCATCGGTGCGAAGGTGATGTCGAGGCTGTCAGCCGCCGCTTCCTGAGCGGCGATGCGCCCGGAGCGACCAATGGCGTCCATGTCCCAGCTCGAGGCCAGGGCCAGCGGAATCGGGAAAATGGTGCGGTGGCCGTGGATCACGTCATAGGCAAAGAACATCGGGATCTTCAACCGGCTGCGCATGGCCGCGTCCTGCATCGGACGGTTTTCGGCGCGGGTGATCGAGTTGAAGGTGCCGCCGATATTGCCGGCAGCGATCTCCTTGCGGATCATCTCCCGCGGCATTTCCGGGCCGATGCTGATCAGGCGTAACTGGCCGATCTTTTCATCGAGGGTCATTTGCTTCATCAGGTGGCTGATGAAGGCGTCCTTGTTCTCTATAGGTGCGGGCGTCGTGGCGGCCAATACGGTATGACTGGCCAGGCTGACGAACAGGCCCAGCAAACACAGCTTCTTCATGAATTGTTTTCTCAAAAGCCTAAACGGCAGTGAATACACGCCGGTCAGCCAAAATTTGGGGAGCGACTATTGTTGTTCAGGTAAATGCAGCACACTTCTGCAGAGTCTCAGTGCTGGGCATCTTTTAGCCCATTGGCTCGATGCAATCCAGTAGCGGCGCAGATTATGCCCCAAGAGCGGGGTTCAAAGTTCGCCGGTTGTTTTTCAACGGAATGTGCAAGGAGCGTCAACCAGATGAATGTACGACACCACTATCGGTCGAGCCTGCAGGTTGCAGCCTTGATGTTGCTGACCACACTACTGGCCGGTTGCGGCATCAACACTATCCCGACCCTCGACGAGCAGGCCAAGGCCGCCTGGGGCCAGGTGCAGAACCAGTACCAGCGCCGCGCCGATCTGATTCCCAACCTGGTGGAAGTCGTCAAGGGCTACGCCAAGCATGAAGAGGCCACCCTGACGGCGGTGATCGAAGCCCGGGCCAAGGCGACGTCGATTCAGGTCGATGCCAAGTCCCTCGATAATCCGGAAAAACTCAAACAGTATCAGCAGGCCCAGGATCAGTTGAGCGGTGCTCTCAGTCGTTTGATGGTGGTGTCTGAGCGCTACCCGGACCTCAAGGCCAACCAGAACTTCCTGGCGCTGCAATCGCAACTCGAAGGCACTGAGAACCGCATCGCCGTGGCGCGTCGCGATTTCATCCTGGCGGTGCAAAAGTACAATACCGAGCTTCGCACTTTCCCCGGTCGCCTGTGGCACAGCGTGATGTACAGCGATTTGCCGATTCGCGAAACCTTCGAGGCCACCACTCCCGGGGCCGAACAAGCGCCGCAAGTGAAATTCTGATCAACGCCCTGTCGGCGATACAGTTATCAGGGATGAGGTTCCAATGCGTGTTTTTAGAATAGGCCTGGCGCTATTGTTGTGCGCCATGGCGCTCACGGCCCAGGCCGAATTGACGTTTCCGGCACTGACCGCAAGGGTGGTGGACAACGCCCGATTGATCGAGCCCGGGGTGCGCGAGCAATTGACGCAACAGCTCCAGGCTCACGAAAAGGCCACCGGTGAACAGGTGGTAGTGGTCACTGTGGAAAACCTGCAGGGCGCCAGCATCGAAGACTTCGGTTATCAGCTGGGACGCCACTGGGGCATCGGCCAGAAGGACAAAAATACGGGTGCCTTGCTGATCGTCGCCCGTGATGACCGCAAGTTGCGCATCGAAGTCGGGTATGGACTGGAAGATCGCCTGACCGATGCCCAGAGTTCAGTGATCATCAATCAGGTGATCACTCCCTCGTTCAAGACAGGCAATTTCAGCAAGGGCATCAGTGACGGCGTGGCCGCCATGCTGGTGGTGCTGGGTGGCAACCCGCTGAACGTGGGGCCGCCGGAAGACGAAGAGTCGTTTAGCCAGATATTTGCCAATGGCGTGGGTATGCTTTTTATCATGGCATTGCCTTTTTTGATTACGTACTGGTTCCTGAACATGCTCGGCGTAGTGGGCTCAAGGGGACGAAGCTCGTCTGACGACATATTCTACGGCAGCGGCTCTGATGGGGGCAGCGGCAGCGGCAGTGGAGATGACGGCGGGGGCTTCAGCGGCGGCGGGGGCGGTTTCGGGGGCGGCGGTTCGTCTGGCGGTTGGTGATAACACTGAGGGTCATAACATTGCTGGTAAAAATAATAGCGAGCAGGCATTCATAACCATGGCATTACTGACTGAACACGAACAACGCAAAGTCGCCGAGGCGATTGCCCGGGTCGAGCACGACACCGACGCCGAACTGGTCACGGTGCTTGCGGCCCGCGCCGACGATTACGCGTACATCCCGCTGCTCTGGGCCAGTCTGTTGGCGCTGGTGGTGCCGGGCATCGTGCATTACCTGACGGGCTGGCTGACCATGCACAGCCTGTTGCTGGTGCAATGGCTCAGCTTCATCGTGTTGTGCCTGGTGTTCCGGATTCCGAAAGTCACCACGCGCCTGATCCCGCGCTCGGTCCGTCACTGGCGGGCGTCGAACCTGGCGCGTCGGCAGTTCCTGGAGCAAAACCTGCACCACACCGTGGGCAGCACCGGCATGCTGATTTTCGTCTCCGAGGCCGAGCGCTATGTGGAAATTCTGGTGGATGAAGGGATTTCCAAGCGGCTGGACAACAAGAACTGGGATGCGATCGTGGCCGCGTTCACGCAACAGGTGAAACAGGGGCAGACGTTGCAGGGCTTTGTGACGTGCATCGAGGCGTGCGGCGAGTTGCTCAAGGTGCATGTGCCGGTGACCCATGTGCGCAATGAGTTACCGAATCGGTTGGTGGTGTTGAACTAAAAAGATCGCAGCCTTCAGCCGCTTTTGTGGCGAGGGGGCTCACTCGCCGCAGGATTCGCACCGTTCGGCAAATAACTGCGTGTCCCGAACGGCCATCCCCCCTAAAATACCCACCATTCCCCGATCCGCACCGCCCGAGGCCGTTTTTTCCCATGTCTGTCACCGCCACTCCCGCCAGCCTCGCGCCGGATCATCACGCCCAGTTCATCGACCTGCTGCAAACCAGCCTCGACCAGAATGCTTTCATCAAACTGGTGCTGGCCAAGTACGTCGGTGGCGAAGCGGATTTGCAGCGGCTGATCATCAAGCAGCTGACGGTCAAGGATCAGCCATGTCTGTCCTTCGTCTATCGCTACAAAACCCGCGACATCACCAAAAACCTGCCGCTTGCCGAAGGCGTGGCGACCATCGCCGCACTGTTGCCGGCCTCGTTCAAAAATGCGCATTTACTGTCATTGACCGACGAAGCCCAGCTCGAATACAGCAAGAAGGGCAAATCTTCGCTGTTCAAGAGCAAGCCTCAGCAATTGCGCGAAGTGCCGTCCGCCGAGCACAACCGCGAGAAGAACCGCTTCCTCGACCTGAGCCGGCCGTTCCTCAAAGACCTCGGCGTGACCAACGCGCAGCATGAGCTGATCCCGGCGATGTCGCGCAAGTGGAAGCAGATCAACAAGTTCATCGAGGTCTTCAGCCATGCGCTGACCTCGTCGCCGTTGGCGCTGGACAAACCGGTACGGGTGGCGGATTTCGGTTCGGGCAAGGGTTACCTGACGTTCGCGATCCACGACTACCTGCGCAACACCTTGAAAGCCGAAGGTGAGGTGACTGGCGTCGAGTTGCGCGAAGACATGGTCAACCTGTGCAACAGCGCGGCGGCGAAGCTGGAGCATCCGGGGCTGGTGTTCAAATGCGGTGATGTACGCAGCGTGGCGCCGAGCGAACTGGACGTGATGATCGCGTTACACGCCTGCGACATCGCCACCGACTATGCGATTCACACCGGCATTCGTTCGGGCGCTTCGATCATCATGTGCTCGCCGTGCTGTCACAAACAGATTCGCTTGCAAATCCAGAGCCCGGCGCTGCTCAAGCCGATGCTGCAATACGGTCTGCACCTGGGCCAGCAGGCGGAAATGGTCACCGACAGTTTACGTGCACTGTTTCTGGAAGCCTGCGGCTACGAGACCAAGGTGTTCGAGTTCATCTCACTGGACCACACCAACAAGAACAAGATGATTCTGGCGGTCAAACGCGCCGAGCCGGTGGACCCGGCTCAGTTGTTGGTGAAGATTCAGGAGCTGAAGGATTTCTACCACATCAGCGAGCATTGCCTGGAAACCCTGCTGCGGGCCGACGGCTTCCTCTAAATCTGTGGGAGCGAGTCTGCTCGCGAAGGCGGCTTAACTGTCAGCATAAGTGTTGAATGTCATGGCCCCTTCGCGAGCAGGCTCGCTCCCACATGGGGTTTGATTGCGGTCTTGCGCCCCAACATCACCGTCACGATCACCCCGGCCGCAAACAGCCAGGTAATCGGCTCGACATGTTCACCGAAGAACAACGCCGAAAACGCGATCGTGAAGAAGATTTGCAGCAACTGGATCTGGCTGACCCGGGCAATGCCGCCCATGGCCAGCCCGGCGTACCAGGCAAAGAACCCGATGAACTGCGAAAACAGCGAGACGTAACCGAAGGCCCACCAGGTTTTCGCCGAAATTTCGCCCTGATGTTGCAGCGCCAGGTACACCACCGGCCCGATCAGCAGCGGTGTCGACAGCACCAGCGCCCAGCAGATCACCTGCCAGCCACCCATCTCCCTGGCCAACCGGCCGCCTTCGGCATAACCGAGCCCACCCACGGCAATCGCGCCGAGCATCAGCAAGTCACCGGCCTGAATACTGCCGGCGCCGCTGATCAATGCATAACCGAGCACCAACTCACTGCCCAGCGCGGCGCAGGCCCAGAAGGCTTTCGACGGGCGCTCATGGGACAGCCACGCGGCATACAGCGCCACGCACAGCGGTTGCAAGCCGTTGACCAATGCACCGTGGGAGGCGGGCAACGTCTGCATGGCCCAGGCCGACAGCACCGGGAAGCCGAGGATGACACCCGCGATCACCAGCGTCAGGCCTTTGACCTGTTTCCAGGTGGGCCATTTTTCCCGGCGCCACAGCAATAAAAGTGCTGCCGGAATCGCCGCAAACAGCGCACGGCCGAGGCCGTTGAGCAGTGGATGGAGTTCTTGCACGACGATCCGTGTGAAGGGCAGGGTCAGGCTGAAGATAACGACACCGAGCAGGCCGAGGGCCATGCCAGTGTTTTCGCGCGAGGACATGATGGCAACCAGAATCGAGGGTGGCGGAAGAGCCTTTATCTAGCCATAAACACGAGGTGAGCTGCTGTTACAGCTAGGCGCAGAGTTAGGCGTACAGTTTGAGGACGCCATCGCGAGCAGGCTCGCACACAGGGGGATGCATTCCAATGTGGGAGCGAGCCTGCTCGCGATGAACGATAACGCCGTAGTAGCTGGTTATTACCCACCCCGCCAGATAAGGACTACCTTGAATACTCCTGCATGCCCACGCATTTCCCAGAGGAGTCCTCCCCATGGCTGCTAAAAAAATTCTGATGCTGGTCGGCGATTACGTTGAAGACTACGAAGTGATGGTGCCCTTCCAGGCGCTGCTGATGGTTGGTCACACGGTACACGCCGTTTGCCCGGACAAGTCCGCCGGCCAGACCGTGCGCACCGCGATCCATGACTTCGAAGGCGACCAGACCTACAGCGAGAAACCCGGACACCTGTTTGCCTTGAACTTCGATTTCGCCAAAGTCGACGCCGCGGACTATGACGCGCTGCTGGTCCCGGGCGGTCGTGCACCGGAGTACCTGCGCCTGAACGAAAAAGTCCTGGACCTGGTGCGAGCGTTCGACAAGGCCGGCAAACCGATCGCCGCCGTGTGTCACGGCGCGCAATTGCTCGCCGCCGCAGGCATTCTTGAAGGTCGCGAGTGCAGCGCCTACCCGGCCTGTGCCCCGGAAGTGCGCCTGGCTGGTGGCACGTACATCGATATCCCAGTGACGGAAGGCCACGTTCAAGGCAATCTGGCCACTGCTCCGGCCTGGCCGGCGCACCCGAGCTGGCTGGCCGGTTTCCTCGGGTTGCTGGGTACCAAAATCACGCTGTAACGAGGGACCTGTTCATGTGCGAGCTCTATGTCAAAGCCGATCCGATACTCTACGAATCGCGCTCCCGCTCGCTGCGCATCTGCGGGGTGGTGACCACCCTGCGGCTGGAGAATCAGTTCTGGGACATTCTCAGCGAAATCGCCGAGGTCGACGGCATGACGACCAATCAGTTGATCGCCAAGTTGTATGAAGAGGTGATGGACTACCGCGGCGAAGTGGTGAATTTCGCCTCGTTCTTGCGGGTCAGTTGCATGCGCTATTTGAGCCAGCGTCGGGTGCAGGCACCTGAGTTGTCGGTGGTGCGGGCGGTGGTGAAATAGGACGGTTTTGTTTAGACCTTACCGGCCTCTTCGCGGGCAATCCCGCTCCCACATCAGACCGCACCTTCTGAACAACTCGGTCAACTGTGGGAGCGGGCTTGCCCGCGAAGAGGCCGGTACAGGCGACAGAAATCCCGGCTTGGTCTTTACTCTGAAGCGCGCAACCTCTCAATCGCCAAGGAGAACAAGCATGTCTGGATGGTACGAAGTGAGCAAAACCAGCAACGGTCAATTCAAGTTTGTATTGAAAGCGGCCAACGCCGAAACCATTCTGGTCAGCGAGCTGTACACCACGCGCGGTGCGGCCGACAGCGGTATCGCCTCGGTTCAGGCCAACAGCCCGCTGGACGAACGCTACGAGAAAAAAAACACCAAGGACGGTCATCCTTACTTCAACCTCAAGGCTGCCAACCATCAGGTCATCGGCAGCAGCGAGTCCTACTCCTCCGATGCAGCGAGGGATAAAGGCATCGCCAGCGTCAAGGCCAACGGCCCGACCACGGTGATCAAGGACAAGACCTTGCCGGTGCTCTGACCCTACCGTTTGCTAAGCCCGATACCCATCCTGTGTGGGAGCGGGCTTGGCGTACACCGCTCGCGAAGGCGTTGGCCCCGTCGTCGCTAAGCTTCGACCGGAACGGATAATTTCGGACTACCGAGTGCATGCGTCTTCGAATCAAAAAACCGCAACTCCACACCCATCCCCTCAAACACCTTCGCGTAATGCCGCTTCTGATGCTGGATGAACGCCTTGCTGCGTGGATAAATCGAGATCGCCACTGTCTTTGGCTTCGCCTGGCGCAACGCATGAATGATGTGACTGTCCTGCTCGCCAAGGGCATGCCCGAAGATACACAACCCGTCGGCATGGCCGAGTAATTGGTCGTAGCAGAACGACAGGTAATCCGAGCTGCGAATGGTCTTGAGCTTGTCTTGAACCGGGCCTTCGTTGACGAACAGCGGCACGTCGTCGAGGGTCTTGATCGTATTGTTGATCGCGAAACTGCCGAGCAACGTGCCCTCGGTCGACATCAGTTTGCGCGCGGTGCCGTCCTGATTGCGCACCAGATGCAGACCGCCGTGCAGGTACAGCAGCCGGGTTTTGTCCGTTGCGGTGAGGCTCAGATCAAAACGTGGCTCGGTGCCCTGGAACAGATCGGTAATGACGTCCGGCCGGTGCTGAATCGCCCAATAGTTGAGCAGGTCGTAATTGGTGGTGAACACCGTCCGATAGCTGCCCAGTTCCTGGTTGATCGTCACCAGCGTCGAAGCCTTCACCAACCGCCACGGGATGTGTATTGCATGCACGGTGTTGATCAGCGCTTCCTTGATCGCGTAATAGCGATTACGCGGTGCGGCAGAGCTGACGGCCAATGCCTTGTTCACGCGGCTGGTGGTTTTCAGCGCGCTGAGAACCTGCTCGAAACTGCGCGTCTGCATCGCGTCGAACACGCTCAGTTCGGATTGGCTCAGAGGCTTTTCTTCGACAGTGCGGGCGTTTTCGAACAGCGAGTCGTAGCCGAAGTCGTCCCACACTGCGCGGCTGGCGCCGTTACCCACTAACAAGCCGCCGAACGAGGCGGTGGTGCGCAAGGCGTTCCAGTCTTCAAGTTGGGCATCGACATCCTGGAAATCGGTCATTGCGTTCGTTGTCTCAAAGCAAAAGGTCTGATGGACGGCGACTTTATCACGACCCGGACTTGAGCCAGATCAAGTTACCGCACGACTAATGGGTCGATCCTGTGCGCACCCGCCGGATCGGTGCTGTTGATTCGGCTTCAGCCAGGAGACACGCTCATGAGTAGTACGTTTTTCATCCCTGCCGTGAACATCATGGGCTCCGGTTGCCTCGACGAAGCCATGGACGCCATTGGCAAGTATGGTTTTCGCAAGGCGTTGATCGTCACCGACATCGGGCTGGCCGAGGCGGGCGTGGCGAAGATGATTGCCGGGAAACTGGCGCTGCAGGACATCGATTCGGTGATCTTTGACGGTGCCAAGCCGAATCCGAGCATCGCCAACGTCGAGCGTGGCCTGGGCTTGCTCAAGGAAAGTCGCTGTGATTTCGTGGTGTCTCTGGGCGGCGGTTCGCCTCACGACTGCGCCAAGGGCATCGCCTTGTGTGCCACTAACGGCGGGACGATTCGTGACTACGAAGGTGTCGACCAGTCGACCAAACCCCAACTACCGCTGATCGCGATCAACACCACCGCCGGCACCGCCAGCGAGATGACCCGCTTTTGCATCATCACCGACGAATCCCGTCACGTGAAAATGGCCATTGTCGACCGCAACGTTACGCCGCTGCTGTCAGTCAACGACCCGGCGCTGATGGTCGCCATGCCCAAGGGCCTGACCGCCGCCACCGGCATGGATGCACTGACCCACGCCATCGAAGCCTACGTTTCCACGGCGGCCAACCCGATTACCGATGCCTGTGCGCTGAAAGCCATCACGTTGATCAGCCATAACCTGCGCCTGGCCGTACAGGACGGCAGTGACATGATCGCGCGGGAAAACATGGCTTACGCGCAGTTCCTCGCCGGCATGGCGTTCAACAATGCATCCCTGGGCTATGTCCATGCCATGGCGCACCAGTTGGGCGGGTTTTACGACTTGCCCCATGGCGTGTGCAACGCGGTGCTGCTGCCTCATGTGCAAAGCTTCAATGCGTTGGTGTGTGCCGATCGTCTGACCGATGTGGCCGGGGCAATGGGCGCCGACATTCGTGGGTTCCGCCCGGAAGAGGGTGCGCAAGCAGCGATCGCGGCCATTCGCGGCCTGGCCAGGGATGTGGACATTCCCGCCGGTTTGCGTGAACTCGGTGCCAGGCTCAATGACATCCCGGTTCTCGCCAGCAATGCCCTGAAAGATGCCTGCGGACTGACCAATCCACGGCCGGCGGATCAGCGGCAGATCGAGGAGATTTTCCGCAGCGCGTTCTAAGCGGTTCTACGGCCGGGCGCGAGCACTGCGCAAAGCAGCGCGCCCAAGGCCAGCAAGGTGCAAAGCAGCGACAGCGGCCATGCCTGCTGGCTGGCTATCAGGCTGGCGATACCGCCGATTACGGCGGCCATCAGTTGGTGAATGAAACCGCTCAACGCCATCGCATAAGCACCGCCGACCGGTGAACCGTCATTGGCCAGGGACAGGCTGATCGGGTAATTCAGCGACTGGCCAAACACCGCAAAACAATAGGGCAACCAGAACAGCAGCGCTATTGAAGTGCCGGCGATGCTCCCCAGCAACATGACTGCGCTGCCGACCAGCATCAGTCCAACGCCCGCCGCCATCAGTTGGCGCTGACCCGTGCGCAGCACAAAGCGATTGACCGCCACAGCCCCGAGAAAATAGGCCGCGCTGATTGGCCAGCCCAACAATCCGTATTCCACTGCCGACCAGTTGAAGGCGCCTTGCAGAATCAGCGGAGCCGCCGTGTTGAACGCGACGATCACCCCGTACCCCAGACCACCGGCGAGGGCCGGCAGCAGGAAGGCCCGATGACGCAGGATGTGCCGGTAGCTCGTCCAGGCGGATGACGGTGTGTTCTCTTCTGCCAGTACCGGGAACGTGACCCGCGCCACCACCACTGCCATCAACAGGCTCACACCACCCAACACGTAGAAAATCGCCGACCAGCCCAGCACCAGCAGGATGATCGACCCCAGGTATTGGCCGATACCCAGCGCCACCACAAAGGAAATCGATATCCAGGACAATGCCTTGGCCAGCAGGTCGCCGCGAAAACTGTCGCGGATCAGCACCCGGGTCATGACTGAAATTCCGCTGGCGCCAATACCCTGGATCAGTCGAAAAGTCAGGAATGACTCGAGGGTCTGGCCCAGGGGCAGGGCCAGGTTGCCCACCCCATAGATGCCGAGCGCCGCGAGCAATACCGGTTTGCGGCCAATGCGCTGGCCCAGGCTACCCCAGAACAGCATCGGCAACGCCATGCCGATCAGATACACCGCCAGCCCCCATGAGACCTGCGAGGCATCGGCGGACAGATCCCGGGCAATGTCCGGTAGCGCCGACAGATAAATGCTCATGCCCAATTGGGCGAGAAAAACCGTGCAGCAGGTGATGAGGAGGGTGGTGCTGCTCTTCATTTAATCTTCCCTGAGTTTCAGCCGCCGATGCCCCGGTCGTCTTGTTCGGTTCGTATGAGGCTGGCAAAGGGGCGGATATTAACCTGAAGTTTTCCTGCAAAGGATTTGTGCCGGATGCGATATTCGGTACACCACAAATAAAATGTGGGAGCGGGCTTGCTCGCGAAGACTGACTCACAGCCAACGAAGCCCCAGCAGCTCTACGCTCAAGGGCATTTAAGTTGTACGCTCCGTTCGGAAACCGCCAGAGCGACTCAAGGTGACCCAATCCATGCTAACCGGCCTCAACCACCTGACTCTCGCCGTCACCGACCTGAACCGCAGCGTGGCGTTCTATCGCGATCTGCTGCAACTTCAGCTTGAAGCCACTTGGGACTCTGGCGCCCATCTGTCGCTACCCGGTCTGTGGCTGTGCCTTTCCCTCGACCCGCTGCGCGAGTCCCGGCTCGCCGCCGACTACACTCATTACGCCTTCAGCCTCGGCACTGCAGACTTCCCGTTGTTCGTCGAATGCCTGCGATCCGCCAATGTTCAGGAATGGCGGGACAACCGCAGCGAAGGTGCGTCGTTCTACTTTCTCGACCCGGACGGGCACAAGCTTGAGGCGCATGTCGGGGATCTGGCGTCGCGGCTGGCGGCTTGTCGGCAACGGCCGTATGCAGGGATGACGTTCTTCGACGATCAGTGAGTCGATGTTCCGGGCACTGAGATAGACTGGCGTGCATTCACCCCAAGCGTTTCAAAAGGACTTCCAATGACCCCATCGCTGCTAATGGCCGTTCTCGCCTCGGGCTTCATTTATGGCATCACGCCGGGGCCGGGGGTGCTGGCGGTGTTCGGCATCGGCGCGGCACGCGGGCGGCGGGCCGGAGCGGGGTTTCTGTGCGGGCATTTGCTGGGCGATGTGGTCTGGTGCAGCACTGCGCTGATCGCAATTGTCGGCGCGCGGGAAATCGGCAGCGCCGCGTTCGATGTGCTGGGTGTGCTCAGCGGGCTCTACCTGTTCTGGCTTGGCCTGCGCGCGGTTCGCGCTCGCCGCGCCAGTACCGAGTCTCCTCAAGGCCCGGCGCGGCAGCCGTTCTGGCACGGCATTGTGTTCGGCCTGACCAACCCCAAGGCCTATCCGGTGGCGGTGGCGACCTTTACTGCGCTGCTATCCAGCCGTGCAGAATTGCTGCATTGGTCAATGCTGCCATGGCTGATCATCCTGAGCTTCGTCGGTGGCCTTATGGCCTACGCTATTCTCATCGGTATTGTCGGTGCGCAACAGGTGCGCACCTTGTATCAGCGCCATGAACTGGCGATCACCCGGTTGTGTGGGCTGATGTTCATCGGTTTTGCCATCAATGCCCTGGTGCACGCGCTGCCGGGGCTGGTGACGAACAAGGCTTGAGGCTGAGCGCAAGGAGGCGTCGGCTGCATCGTCATCGCGTGGGCGTATGACCGGTCAGGGAGGGTTGTTCAATGTTGCATTGTCCGGACATGCTCTCGGCATAATGGAAACCAGAAATTCCGCGCCACTGGCGAGCTACATCGACCTCTTGCTGGACGCCGTCTGTGCGGTGGACAAACAAGGCCGCTTCGTATTTGTCAGCGCGGCCTGCGAGCGCATTTTCGGTTACACCCCCGACGAGCTGATCGGCCAGCCGATGATCGATCTGGTCCATCCCGCCGACCGACAGCGCACCCTCGACGCCGCTCGGGAGATCATGGGGGGCGAGCCCAAGCTCAACTTTGAAAATCGTTACCTGCGCAAGGATGGCCGGGTGGCACACATTCTCTGGTCGGCACGCTGGTCGGAGGTCGACCAATTGCGCATCGCCGTGGCCCATGACATCACCGAGCGCAAACAGGCCGAGTCCCGGCAAGCGGCGCTGTATGCGATCTCCGAAGCGGCCCACGCGGCCGAAGATTTGCTGGCGCTGTTCAAACGCATCCATTCGATCATCGGCGAATGGCTCCCGGCGTTGAATTTCTCCGTGGCGCTGTATGACGAGCACTGTGCACAGCTGAATTTTCCCTATCACGTCGACGATCGTGAGTCGCAACCCGAGCAGCCCGGGACTGTTACCGGGCGTCTGTGTGCCGAAGTGATTCGCAGTGGCCAGCCGATCCTGCTGACCCCGGATCAGGACAATCTGCCGGAGGGCTTTGCGGCGCTGGTCGCGGGCCAGGATTCGCCCTGCTGGCTGGGCGTGCCATTGAGTTCGCAGAACGGCACCATCGGCGCGCTGATCGTCAAAAGCATACCGGGCGGTGAGCGCTACACCGAGCAAGACAAAGAGCTGCTGCAGTATGTTTGCGCCCAGGTCGCGACCGCGATCGAGCGCAAGCAATTGCATACCCGGCTCCAGCGCATGGCCCAGTACGACCAACTGACTCAGTTGCCCAATCGCGAATTGCTGCGCGAACGCCTCAAAGCCTCGCTGGCGCAGGCCCGGGCAGACTCCGGTCGAATGGCGTTGCTCTACGTCGACCTGGACCGCTTCAAGCAAGTCAACGACACCCTCGGTCATGCGGTCGGCGACATGCTGCTGCAAGCGGTCGCCAATCGGCTCAAGGGGTGCGTGCGAGAAACCGACACGGTAGCGCGCATCGGCGGTGATGAGTTTGTCGTGTTGTTGCACAGCATCCACGCTGCGGAAGACGCCGAGAATGTGGCGGGAAAAATCCGCCAGGTGCTGGTTCAGCCCCTGCGCCTGGACGGGCATAACCTGAACATCCAGCCGAGCATCGGCGTCGCGCGATACCCCGAGCATGGCACCGAAGAAAATCAGCTGTTCAGGCATGCCGACGAGGCGATGTACGCCGCCAAGCGCCAGCATCATTTGCGTCTCGGGGCCTGAAAGACCGTCACCGTTCGTCGCGACGTTGTCAGGTTTTCTAAACCTTTTAGGTCATGGAAATTCATATCCTATGCGGGCGACTGCTCGCTGTGATCATCACCAAGAGGATGAGAGCCATGCCTACTTCAAAAACTCCGACCCCGGGTAGCGCCATCGATCGAACGAAGGCGTCTGAAGCCGGTCGCAAAGGTGGGAAAACTACCACCACGACTGTTGATAAAGACCCTGCCAAAGGCGGCATGGGCCGCAAAGGCGGTCAGAAATCTCGGTAATAGGTGACGGTAGTTTTGTTTAATAGACGGGGGCGCAAGCTCCCGTTTGAATTTCTAGAAGGAGGGCGCGACCATGAGCCGGATGGCCACCCGCTTACGCAATGCCAGTTTTGCCGCCTTACTGGGCCTGTGTGCCAGCAGTGCCTTTGCCCAGTCCCCCGCCGACTTCGTCAACGAGGCGTCGGCCAAAGGCATGGCCGATATCGAAGCCAGCCGCCTGGCGCATCAGAAAACCGAATCCAAAGCGGTCAAGGATTACACCATCGTGGTGATCAACGATCGCACCACTGCAAACCAGCATCTGGCGAAAATTGCCAAACAACTCGATTTACCGGTCGCGCCACGCGAAGAGGTGGTCGACAAGGCCAAAGCCTTGATACCGGAGATGAAGGACGACGCCTCTTTTGATCAGGCGTACGTCGACAGTCAGGTAAAAACCACCCAGGAAGCCATCGAGCAACTTCAACAACAGGCGCAGACCACGGATGTGCCGCAAATCAAAGCGTTCGCCGAAGAAACCCTGCCCAAACTGCAAAACCACCTGCAAATGGCCAGGGCTCTGCAAGCCGGTCGCTAGTCAGCCTGTTGCGCGGGTGACGCCTCAGTTAAACCGTCATGCAATTTGTAGCAGCTGGCGAAGCCTGTGTTCGGCTGCAAAGCAGTCGTAAATCCGGTTGGCGCGGTCTGCCTGACACACCGCAATCTCTGGTTTTACGACTGCGGCGCAGTCGAGTGCAGGCTTCGGCAGCTGCTACAAAGAGTGCGTCGCGGCTGAGATAGCTGAACTGACTGGCATTAGGTTCTTGAGGCCGGTTTTTATGCCTATCCATTCACGCCGACAACGTCACTTCAGTTTTCCAGCTGAAGTACCCCAGCGCTTCACAGCGCTGGTTGATCAGCATGAAGCTCAGTTCGCAGGTGGCCACGCCCATGGTCAGTTGCGAGCACTCCCAATAATGATCACCGGCCTTATGGCTACCCGGTTGGGTCGGATTGGCGGGGTCGGGCGCGGGGACTGTCTTCGCTGTGGACGACCAGTTTGGGTGGTGAAAGCACTCCGTCATCGCTCACTGTCATGTTGTGAAATACCACGCTGTGTTCGGCCAGCAAGCTGACGGTCCTGCCGCGGAGATGAAAGACTTTTCCGTTGTTGGCTGTCAGTGTAATTACACTGTCACTTTTAGTATTTTGTGTTGTCGTTGTACCGCTGATGGCAAAGATGAAACCATCTTCAATTACAGTTGGTTTTTTTGGTTCAAGATTTGGGTGCGGATAACGGGGAAGCAGCGATTCGGCATCGACGATCAGCAGCACGTTATTGGCTGTCGCGATGCTCGCCGAAGGAGAAGTAATCGCTTTTGAAGTCATCATGGATTCCTTTCATGATGTTGAAGCAAAACCGTAGCCGCTTCAGTTCAAGCAAGAGATCCATTCCAGCCGAGGCGGTAACGAACCAGGTAGCCCCTCGTTGCCAAGGGGCCGATCCATCGTCAGTTATGGATGGAAATGAACGGGTCCCACGCACAGCAGCCGATAATTTGGCAGTCGCGATCCACGATCAGGAAGTTGAAGTGGTAGGTCACGCGACCACACGCAAGGGTTTCCGAGGACCAGTAATGGTTGTCGACTTTCTGACAACTAGGCACTGACGGATTGCTGGTGTTGGGTACCGCAAAGGAGGCGGTAGCCTTGCGTGGCGTGGGCGTAGAGATCAACTCGTTGCCTACGTTACCGATGAACTTGTAGAAAATCACGGCTTGCTCGAAGCCCAGCGACAAGCTGGCTTCACGCCAGCGAATCAGATCGCCGACCTGCGCCTTGAGGTCCAGCTCACCACCGGCCTGGCCGCTGACCACGTTGTTCTGGTTGGTGACCATATAAACGTGTCTGAAATCGATCGTTGTTGGTGTATGAGGATTTTTGCTGATGTTCGGGTAGTTTTTCAGAATGGTTTCAGTGTCGATGGAAACAAGTACATCCGTGACTCGAGACATAGTAAAGCTCCTTTGAACATAGTGATTACCTGGCTACCTGCCAGGCACGACAACGCTTGCTTGCCTTACGGCCGTTGCGAGCACACTACTGGGGAACCCACTTGATCACGGGGTGCGAGCTGGCCATGCTCCTTGCCTTGAAATGACGGGTTGGGTTCCTTCCAACAGGCCGCGAGTAGGACTATAGATGCCATTCTAATACTGTCAAAATCGCTTTACCTGTCGTTCGACGAACGGTCTTTTTGGTTATGGCTTTCAATGAATTGGCGATAAGAAAAGACTCATTCAAACCCTATGCCCTTTAAAAGTCGGGATAGGGCAGGACACCCGTGTCGATGTATGGCGCTCCACTTGCTATCACCCGCTCGCCGATGACAGTACAGGCGTCGGATTCTGATTCTTGCGGCCAAAGGTCAAGCAAGAGAGCTTGACTGATCGGCATTAGTTTTGCGGGGCTCTATTCACGCCGACAGCGTCACTTCAGTTTTCCAGCTGAAGTATCCCACCGCTTCACAGCGCTGGTTGATCAGCATGAAGCTCAGTTCGCAGGTGGCCACGCCCGTGGTCAGTTGCGAGCACTCCCAATAATGATCGTCGGCCTTATGGCTACCCGGTTGGGTCGGATTGGCGGGGTCGGGTGCGGGGACTGCCTGGTCGCTGTGGACGATCAGTTTGGGCGGCGAAAGGACCCCGGCATCGTCCACCGTCAGGTTGTGAAATACCACCGTATGTTCGGCCAACAGGCTGACGGTCCTGCCGCGAATATGGAAGACCTTTCCATTGCTGGCTGTCAGCGTTATTTTACTGTCATTTTCAGTATTTTTTTTCGTCGTGCTACTACTCACGGAGAAGATGAAGCCGTCTTCAATCACAGTCGGGTTTTGCGCTTCAAGGCTGGGTTGTGGATAACGTGAAAGCAACGATTCGGCATCGACGATCAGCAGCACACTACTGGCTATCACGGCGTCCGCCGAAGGGGAAGTGATCGGTTCGGAAGTCATCATGGATCCTTTCATGATGTTGACGCAAAACGGTAACCGCTTCGGTTCAGGTGAGACATCCTGTTCCAGCCGAGGCGGCAACGAGCTCGGTAGGCCCCTCGTTGCCAAGGGGCCCGGCCCAGCATCAGTTACGGATGGTAATGAACGGATCCCATGTGCAGCAGCCGATGATCTGGCAGTCGCGATTCACGATCAGAAACTGGAAGTGATAAGTCACGCTGCCGCAGGCAAGGGTTTCCGAAGACCAGTAATGGTTATCGACCTTCTGGCAGCTGGGCACCGACGGATTGCTGGTGTTAGGGACTGCAAAGGAGGCGGTAGCCTTGCGTGGCGTGGGCGTAGAGATCAACTCGTTGCCTGCGTTACCGACGAACTTGTAGAAAATCACCGCTTGCTCGAAGCCCAGCGACAGGCTGGCTTCACGCCAGCGAATCAGATCGCCTACCTGGGCTTTCAAGTTGAGCTCGCCACCGGCCTGGCCACTTACCACGTTGTTCTGATTGGTCACCATGTACACATGATTGACGTCGATCATCGTCGGTGCAGCAGGATTTTTGCTGATGTTCGGGTAGTTTTTCAGAATGGTTTCAGTGTCGATCGAAACAAGTACATCCGTGACTCGAGACATAGTGAAGCTCCTTTGAACATAGTGATTACCTGGCTACCTACCAGGCACGACAACGCTTGCTTGCCTTGCGGCCGTTGCGAACACACTACTGGGGGAACCCACTCGATCAAGGGGACGAGCTGGCCTTGCTCCTTGTCTTGAAATGACGGGTCGGGTTCCTTCCAACAGGCCGCGATAGGACTATAGATGTCATTTATATACTGTCAAAACTGCTTTGCTAGTCGGTCGACGAACGGTCCTTTTGGTTGTGGCTTTCAATGATTTTGCGATAAGAGAAAACTCACTCAAATCCCTATGCTCTCAAAAAGTCGAGATAGGGCAGAGCACACCGGTCAATGTATCGTAGCGAACCGGTTGTCGGCCTCTGGCTACAACCATGTACCGACAGGAGAGCGACATGAGTTGGTCCGCCAAACAATACGTAGCTTTTGAAGATGAACGCACGCGCCCGGCGCGTGACTTGCTGGCCGCCATCCCCGCGGTGGACGTTCGATCGGCAATCGACATTGGTTGTGGCCCCGGTAATTCCACCGAGTTGCTGGTGCAGCGCTTTCCCAATGCCGCGGTGCGAGGGGTGGACAGTTCGCCCGATATGATCGAGGCCGCTCGCGAGCGCTTGCCTCACCTGCGTTTCGACACTGCTGACATTGATACCTGGAACGAGACCGGCCCGTTCGACGTGATTTTCGCCAACGCGGTGTTGCAGTGGCTGCCCGATCACGCCCGGTTGTTGCCTTCATTGGTGGCCAGGCTCGCGCCCGGCGGTAGCCTGGCGATCCAGATGCCCGACAACCTCAACGAACCGTCACACCGGTTGATGCGCGAGGTCGCCGCGAACGGCCCTTGGGCTGACAAACTGGCAAGGGCCGCTGGCCTGCGAACGGAAATGGAGGATGCTGGCGGCTACTACTCGATGCTGCGTGCCCACTGCACTCGGGTCGATGTATGGCGCACCACTTACTATCACCCGCTCGCGGACGGCGCATCGGGCGTGGTCGAGTGGTTCAAGGGCTCCGGTTTGCGGCCTTTTCTCGAACCGCTGGATGACGCGCAGCGGGCGCAGTATCTCAAGCAGTATCAGACGGCGATCGAGCAGGCTTATCCAGCGCTGAGCGATGGCTCGGTGCTGCTGCCGTTTCCGCGGTTGTTCATGGTGGCGACGCGCTGACGAATAAAGGGACACACGCTTGATCGTTTGTCCCTGGAGCCCTTTGGTGAGCTCCGTGAAGAATTCAAATGCGAATACGTATCAAAAGCTGTCGGTACGGTATACCATTCGCCGCAAATTATTGGCACGTATGCCATTCCATTTGGCTTCTTCACCAAGGTTCATCATCAATGCGTCGTACTCTGCTTTCTATCTGTGTGCTTCAGGCGTTTTCTCCTTCTACATGGGCAGAGCAAGCCGCTACGGAAAAGACCAGTCTGGAGTTGCAAGCGACCGACATCATCGGTACGACGGATTATGAAACGGCACAAGGGCCGGTGAAGGGGTATCACGCAACGCGGTCGGCCAGTGCGACGCGAACCGACACTGCGATTCACGAGACGCCGCAGTCCATCAGCGTGGTGTCCAAGGATGTTGTAGAGGACATCGGTGCAACTCGTCTTCAGGACGCACTCGATTATGCTGGCGGAGTGGGGCGGGCCAACAACTTCGGTGGTCAGGGGCTGACCACTTTTACGGTGCGTGGATTTACCACCGGTGAGTTTTATCGCAACGGTTTTCCGATCAACCGTGGTTATCCGAACATGCCTGATGCCAACACCATCGAGCGGCTGGAGGTACTGCGCGGCCCAGCGACCATGCTCTATGGCCGGGGCGACCCTGGTGGCACGTTCAACGTGGTCTCCAAACAGCCGCTGGCAGAACGCACGGTAACACTGGGCAGCCAACTGGACGACCAGGGTATGCAGCGCGGCACGCTGGATGCCTCTGGCCCGCTCGACGAAGAAGGTCGTCTGGCCTATCGCCTGAATGTGGTGGGCGAGGGCGGGGATACCTTCCGTGACCATGTCGAAACCGAACGTTATGGTGTGACACCGGTACTATCCTGGCAGGCCAACGACGACACCAAGGTGATTTTCGAGGGCGACTTCATGCGCAACAATCACCCGCTGGATCGCGGTGTGACGCGCTATCCGAATCAGATTGGCACAGCATCCCGTGACACCTTCTTCGGTGAAAAAGACGCGGGCAAATTACACAACGACAACAACATGGCGCAACTGCGGTTCGAGCACCTGCTAAGTGATGACTGGACATTGGGTGGTGGTTTTCAATGGCTCGATGGCACCTTGCAGGGCAACGCAATTGAAGCCAATGGTGTCGCCGCTGATGGGCGCACGCTGGGTCGTAACTTCAGCTACCGCAAGCTGGAATGGACGGACAAAGACACTCAACTGAACCTCACCGGGCATTTCTCCACGGGCGGCTTCGATCACACGCTGTTGACCGGTGTCGAGTACGAGGATTATGACTACAAGTCCATCATCCAGCGCTCCAGCGGAGCGGTCGGCGCCTATTCGATCGACCTCTTCAATCCGGTGTACGGTCAGCCTCGTCCAGCCCTGACCCGTACCCCGACCAACGACAAGGAAAACCTCAAGACATACGCGGCCTTCGTTCAGGATCAGGTAGCGTTGACCGAGCGTTTAAAAGTCTTGGCGGGTGCCCGTTTCGAGCGCTTTGAGCATGAATACGAAAACTTTGTACCGGGTGGCAGAAGCTGGGCTGCGAGCGATAACGCGGTGACGCCGCGTCTTGGGGTGATTTACGACCTGACCGATACTGTGGCGGTGTATGCCGATGCCGCACGCTCTTTCAAACCCAATACGGGGGCCAGCCGTCAGGGCGGTGGCTTTGAGCCGGAAAAGGGCAAGTCTTATGAGATGGGTATCAAATGGGAAGCCCTGGATCGCCAGTTGAGCGTTGACGCGGCGATATACCAGATTGAAAAACGCAACGTCCTCACCACCGACCCCGTGGACTCTACATTCAGCGTGGCGGCTGGCGAGGTACGCAGCCGTGGCTTTGATCTGAACGTGGCAGGCAATCTGACTCCAGAATGGCGGGTGATTGGCGGCTATGCCTATGTCGATGCCGAGGTCACCAAGGACAATGTGATCCAGTCGGGAACCCGGCTGATGAACATTCCGCAGAACAGCTTCAGCCTGCTCAACGTCTACGAGTTCCAGGATGGCACTTTCAAAGGGTTAGGCTTGGGTGTGGGGGGTAAATACGTCGATGAACGTGCGGGCCAGACCGCTAACACGGCGTTTTCGATGGGCAGCTACACAGTTGTCGATCTGCTTGGTTTCTACAAGGTCAATGACCAGGTCAGGCTTAATCTCGATGTGAAGAACCTGTTCGACCGTGACTATGAAGAAGGCGCCTTCGGCAATGTTTATGCCTACCCTGGTGAGCCAAGAACCGTTCAGGTCGGTATTTCTTACACGCTCTAGGCGATCTAGCCGCCATCGCAAGCGATTCAAGTCTTGGCTGACCAAGTGATTTTGGTTGAGTACAAAAGGGTCCTTCAAGGGGAATGCCAGTCAGTTAGTCTGACTGGCATTTTTATTTCTAAACGGATACTTCGGGGATTCAAACCTGACGGCCCAGGGATAAATACGCTGCTCTCGTCGATGAGACAGGACATCGTGCTTCTAAAGCAGCTGATCAATCAAAACCGCGTTGGTATAGATCAAGCTTCCATCGCTCGCTCGATGCCCGACCAAATGGAACTGACCGCGCTCATGGTGCAAATAGACGCGCATTTGGCAGTCGGACAAGGGGCCGTATCCCTCTGGCAAGATCAAATCCATTGAGCTCATGTCGACATCGACCATGGCTTCACGCTCATGGGTCTTCTGCAGGCGTTCTTCAGCTTGCTCCAGACGCAGATGGAGGGGGCCGTCGACGTAAAAATGGATCTCGCCCGTCGGGGTGGACTTTTGGTCGGGGCTGGTTTTGCACCAGCCTTCGATTGTCAGGGTACTCATGACGAAATCTCCGTCGTGGACTGCTGGGCTCGGTAGCTCTTGTCTCTTCTCGGGGCAGGGTACGTCATCGGGGGCGCTTCTGGCCGACCTCTGCCGTCCGTAATCTGAAATTGAGTATAGCTGGCAACCGGGCCTCGCTTGTCCGACCTTCGACCGCACCTGCGCCTTGGCCTTCTCAATCTATGCTGTTTAGTGGTGATGCTTTTGCAAGCCAATGAGCAACAGGCATAGGATGACGAGAAAATGGCAATAGCAATTATCTTAATACTAATCGTTATTGCATCAGTGCTCTTCCACATACTGGCGCCTTGGCATGCGACACCGGCAGCTTCCAACTGGGGGTCAATAGACACCACCCTGTTCATCACCCTGATCATTAGCGGAATATTCTTCATCGCCATTACGGTATTCATGGCAGTAGCCGTGATGCGTTATCGTCACAAGGAGGGTTCCAGGGCGCATTACCAGCCAGAAAGTAAAAAGTTGGAAACATGGTTGATTATCGTGACTTCGGTAGGTATTGCCGCCATGTTGGCGCCAGGTCTGGTTGTTTACAATGATTTCATCCGGGTGCCGAAAAATGCTTATGAACTTGAAGTAGTCGCCCAGCAGTGGCAGTGGGCCTTTCGCTTTCCCGGCCAGGACGGGAAGTTGGGTAAGTCGGATATCAAGTTTGTTGATTCCACCAATCCCTTCGGCCTTGACCCCAAGGATCCTGTTGGGCAAGACGATGTACTTGTATTAAACAATGAAGTTCGCCTTCCGCTCGATAAGCCGGTAAAAGTTTTACTGCGCTCTAAAGATGTACTTCACGATTTCTATGTGCCACAAATGCGCAGCAAGATGGACATGGTGCCAGGGATGGTGTCGTACTTTTGGTTTACGCCGACTAAAACCGGGAAGTATGAAGTCCTTTGTGCTGAATATTGTGGCGTAGGTCATTACAACATGCGCGGCCATATGATCGTTGAGGAGCAGGACGCCTTCGATCAATGGCTGAACAGCCAACCGACTTTTGCGCAGACATTAACGACAGCGACCAAGCCCAGTCGGGACAGCGTGCTGGAAAAAGGCCGCCAGTTGGTCGAAAAGCTTGGCTGCAATGCCTGCCATAGCCAGGATGGCAGTGCCAGTCTCGGCCCGGGATGGAAGGGGCTGTACGGTCGGACAGAACAGCTTGCCGATGGCACCAGTGTGCTGGTCGATGAGGCCTACCTGAAAGAGTCGATCCTCGATCCGAAGGCCCGACTGGTACAGGGCTACCCGCCGGTCATGGTGACCTATACTCTCAATGACGATGAACTGGGTGCACTCGTCGCCCTGATCAAATCGCTGGGTGCTGCGCGGCAAGACAATGAACCTTCTGCCAGCGAAGCGCCGGGCCCGGGTGACGACTTGGCGGCGCAGGGACAGCGTCTGGCCCAGTCGCTCGGCTGTCTGGCCTGCCACAGTGTCGATGGCAGCAAGGGCGTCGGCCCCAGCTGGCAGGACCTGTATGGCAAGACAGAAACCCTTGCCGATGGTACGAGTATCAAGGTCGATGAGGGCTATATAAAGGATTCGGTTCTTAATCCCGGCGCCAAAATCGTCAAAGGCTATGCAGCCGTCATGCCGGCCTTTTCTCCGAATGATAAGGAGTTGAATGCACTGATCGCTTTTATCAAATCCAAAGCGAATACCGACGCTGATGCGAGCAAGGCGGAGCCAGGGAAGTAGCCGTAAAGCAGCCAGGAATGCACCGAAACTTCGACAGGAGGATGACGTGATGGCCTATGCGGAGCAAGCCGAAACAGAAGCACTGCACGAACCAAAAAGTTTCCTGACCAAATATATCTGGAGTCAGGACCACAAGGTCATCGCCATTCAATATTCCTTGACGGCTTTATTCGTGGGCGTTATCGCCGTGGTGTTGTCCGGCTTGATGCGCATACAGATTGGCTTTCCCGGCACTTTGGCGTTCATGGACGCCAGTACTTACTATCAGGCGATGACCATGCACGGCATGATCATGGTCATTTACTTGCTGACGGCCTTGTTTCTGGGTGGCTTCGGCAACTATCTGATCCCACTGATGGTGGGCGCCCGCGACATGGTCTTCCCCTATGTCAACATGCTGAGTTACTGGTTCTACCTGCTAGCGGTAGTGGTGTTGCTCTCCAGTTTCTTTGTCCCTGGCGGCCCCACCGGTGCGGGCTGGACGCTCTATCCGCCACAGTCCATTTCTCAGGGGACACCGGGGGGCCAATGGGGCATCGTCCTGATGCTCGTCTCACTGGCGATTTTTATTGTCGCCGCCACCATGGGTGGGTTGAACTACGTCACCACGGTATTGCAGGCGCGCACGCACGGCATGACGTTGTTTCGCATGCCGCTCTCCGTATGGGGAATCTTCATGGCCTCGATCATGGCCTTGCTGGCCTTCCCGGCATTATTTGTCAGTGCGGTCATGATGCTGTTTGACAAGCTGTTGGGCACCAGCTTCTTTATGCCGGCGATGGTCTCGTTGGGGCAGTCGCTCGATCACCAGGGTGGCAGCCCGATTTTATTCCAGCACCTGTTCTGGTTCTTCGGCCACCCGGAGGTCTACATCGTTGCTCTTCCTGCGTTTGGTCTGGTCTCCGATTTGATCAGCACGCATGCGCGTAAAAATATCTTCGGCTACCGAATGATGGTGTGGGCCATTATTGCGATTGGCGTACTCAGCTTTGTGGTCTGGGCGCACCATATGTATGTCAGCGGAATGAACCCGTACTTTGGCTTTTTCTTCGCGACCACCACCTTGATCATCGCGGTGCCAACCGCACTGAAAGTCTACAACTGGGTGCTGACCCTTTGGCGGGGCGACATCCATCTGACCGTGCCGATGCTTTTTGCCCTGGCCTTTATCGTCACCTTCCTGGTGGGCGGTCTGACCGGGTTGTTTCTCGGCAATGTGATCGTGGATATTCCGCTCTCGGACACCTACTTCGTCGTCGCCCATTTTCATATGGTCATGGGGGTCGCGCCGGTACTGGTGGTGTTCGGCGGCATTTATCATTGGTTCCCGAAAGTCACCGGGCGCATGTTGAATGACACCCTGGGCAAACTGCATTTCTGGATTACCTTTCTGGGTACCTACGCCATCTTCTTCCCCATGCACTACCTGGGTTTCCAGGGCATGCCACGCCGTTACTACGCCTATGAAAACTACGCGTTCATCCCGCAGTCGGCGCAAGAGTTGAATGCTTTCATTACGGTGATCGCATTGACCGTCGGCGTTTCCCAGTTGCTGTTTCTGTTCAACCTGGCCTGGAGTGTATTTAAAGGCAAGCCCGCAGGCAGTAACCCCTGGGGCGCGGCCAGTCTGGAATGGCAAACGCCGAACACCCCGCCGATACACGGTAACTGGGGAGCGAAACTGCCGGTCGTGCATCGCTGGGCCTATGACTACAGCGTGCCGGGGATAGAACAGGATTTCGTTCCGCAAACGGTCTCCGCCGAGGAGTTGGAGCAAATGCGGCAACTCAGTGCCGCAACCAAGATAGCGGACGTTAAAACATGAACAGACTGCTATTGAGAAACGCCGACGGCGCGGACCCCGGCGGCAGTTGGAATCGCGATCCTGAAGGTATTCAGGCCGGCGAGGGTGCCGATAGAAACCAAACCGCAAGAATAGGCCTGCGCTTGTTTTTGGCCGTGGTGAGCTCGTTATTCTTTCTCTTCCTGCTCGCCTTTATCGCCCGCTCACAAATGGCCGACTGGCTACCCCTGACAGAACCCTTGGCGCCGTTAGCCAATCCATGGCCGCTGTGGGTGAATTCGGCTTTTCTGGTGTTCAGTTGCATCGCACTGCAATGGTCGCGCATGGCCGCCCGACGGGCTCGACTGGACGCAATGGTCATTGGCTTTGTATTGGGGGGCGTATTTGCCATTGCCTTTCTGGTGGGGCAATTCTGGGTCTGGCAGCAGTTTGTCGCCTGGGGTTACTTTGTCGCCAGCAATCCGGCCAACAGTTTCTTCTACCTGTTGACCGGTGTGCATGGGCTCCACCTGCTCGGCGGGTTGATAGCCTGGAGCATCATCGTCGCTAAATTCCTGTATCGCGTACCGTTGCCGCAACTCAGCGCCAGCGTAGAACTCTGTGCCATCTATTGGCACTACTTGTTGGGTCTTTGGTTCGTGCTGTTCGCGCTGCTGACCAGCACGCCGCAAACCTATGAAGCCATCGCCAGATTCTGCGGCCTGAGGTGAAAAGCCATGGCATCGCACCCACAAGCCCCAAGCGAGTCAAGTTCCCCCAATCCACCAGGTTCGCCATCTGCACCCGGATGGCAGGGCATCGCCAGCGACTGGGCCTCGGATAAGGAGGCCTTCAAGCAGGTCCCGTGGGGCAAGGCGATGATGTGGATATTCCTGCTCAGCGATACGTTTATATTCACCTGCTTTTTAACCGGCTACATGTCGGTCCGCATGACCATCACCGCCCCTTGGCCGAACCCCAGTGAAGTGTTCGCATTGACGATCGGCGGCAGAGAAATCCCACTTATTCTGATCGCCATCATGACCTTTGTGCTGATCAGCAGCAGCGGCACCATGGCCATGGCCGTTAATTTCGCTTATCGCCGTGATCGCGCGAAAACCACGGCCCTCATGCTGGTGACCGCAGCGTTGGGTGTGACCTTCGTCAGCATGCAGGCATTTGAATGGAGCAAGCTCATCGCAGAAGGGGTGCGTCCCTGGGGGAACCCCATGGGGGCGGCGCAATTTGGTGCCAGCTTTTTCATGATTACCGGTTTTCACGGGCTGCATGTGTCAATCGGCGCCATCTACCTCAGCATTGTGGCGATGAAGGTAATGCGGGGAGATTATGAGCGCTCCGGAAACTATCAGAACGTCGAGATAGCCGGGCTTTACTGGCACTTCGTGGATTTGGTGTGGGTGTTTATTTTTGCTTTCTTCTATTTATGGTAGAGGAGCACGGGTGATGGCACATGCTCAGGGTCAGCAACATCCAATCAGTTTGTACCTCAAAATCTGGGGGCTGTTATTCGTCCTCAGCACGATGTCGTATCTGGTCGACTACTTTCACTTCCATGGCTACCTTCGGTGGGCCCTGATTATCACGTTCATGTTGTTGAAGGCAGGTTTAATTGTCTCCATCTTCATGCATATGGCCTGGGAACGGTTGGCCATGGTCTACGCCATATTGGTGCCACCGTTGTGCTTACTGGTGCTCGTCGGGCTGATGGCCACCGAGGCGGACTATGTTTTCCTCAGCCGGGTCATTTTCTTCGGCCAATAATCCACTGTCGGATGGCCTTCAGCCTCCAGGGGCTAACCCGATATCACTCGCTTGAACTGATGCCATTTGTGCTGCCAGGCGACTGTCCAGTGGGGTGCTGCCGCTCCCGTGCCGGCGATCTTCAGCGTTGGATGGTGTTCGATGACCTGGTCCAGTACCAATTCCTGGCTCGGTTCAACATCCACGAAGAAGACATGTTTGCCCTCTTCTACCATCTGTTTAAAGTTGCGGAAGTGAGCATTCGGCACCTGGAACCCGAAAAAACCGCCTTCCCAGATGCAGAAGCCAAATATAACAACGGCCAGGAAGATAAAAGGCACCCAGCCTGCGGCGGATTCGGTCCAGCCCAGCCAATAGGCGCCGCCAAGGACCAGTGCCGCGAGTGGCACACCGATCACTGCACCAATCTCGCCAGAGTGAACAGCATCCTGTTTCATCAGCGAGTTAACCTCGTGGAGGTGATGTTCTTCAACATCAGCCACTTTTTCGCTGAGCACATGAATTTGTTCGGTATTGATGCCGTTGGCTTCCAGTTCATTTTCAACGGCTTCGAGATCGTCGAGATTATCACTGATGTAATAGTGCCGATTCATGCTGCACCTCCCATCTCGTGTTGGCTGTAGCCCTTCTCTGTCCTGCAGCCGTTAACTGAGATTTTCAGTCGGTATCTGTGCCCGTGGGGAACGTTGCACACTTCATGCAATTCGAGAGAAGTATAGCACCCGCTAGCATGTTGAGAGGGAAGCGTCAAGGTATGGAAGGCGCGGATAACGAACGAAATTAGGGATGCCTCAGAGCCCGATTCCACCAAATCCCAGACACAAAAAAACCGACCATCAAAGCCGGTTTTTTCTTTACCTGCATCCCCCGTCAAAAAACGACGTGAGACTGAAATCTGATTGGAGCGGGTGAAGGGAATCGAACCCTCGTTATCAGCTTGGGAAGCTGGAGTAATGCCATTATACGACACCCGCTCAGAGCGGCTGACTTTGTACCAGATGTGAGCGCGGATTTGAAGTTTTTCTTTATGCGCGATGGCTTTAGCACAGGTGAAACGAACCAGAGACCGCTTTGCGGTCTGTCGCGGGCAAGCCTCGCGCCTACAGGAGTGCGTTCAACACGGTAGGGCGGAGCTTGCTCGCGATGACTCTGTTTCAGATTGCCAACGCATGGTGGTCCTGGACGTAGTGGTAACGCGGTCGGCTTTCGAGTTGCGCCGGTTTCAGGAAGCCCAGCAGTGCATTACGGCTGTCTCGGCAGGCGGATTTGTGCTCCATGTCGAGAAAGTGGCCGGTGGCCTGAATAGTGCTGAAGGTGCTGTGCTCCACGTGTCCGGCGAACAGCCTGGCATCGTCGGCGGCGGTGTACTCGTCCCATTCGCCGTTCATGAACAGCACCGGCACATTGATTTTCTTTGCCGCGTTCAGATAGCAGTTGCGGTCGCTGTTGAGCACGTCGCTGATGTGAAAGTGCATCTGCCCGTATTCATGTTCGGCCAACGAACTGACGTGACGGTGGTTGAAGCGCTTGAACAGCGAAGGCAGGTGTTTGCCAATGGTGCTGTTCACCAGATGGCCGACCCGCTCACCGTCACGGCTGCCGAGGTAATCGACACCGCGTTCAAGGTAGTCGAGCATGTGCTCGTTGACCACCGGCGAGAACGAGCTGATCACAGCCTTCTCGATGCGCCGTGGCCGTTGGGCGAGGGCGACGAGCGTGGCAGCGCCACCAAAGGAAAACGACAGCACGTGTTCGGCGGCGAAGTGGTCGATCAGCTCAAGGAGGATCTGCCCTTCGATTTCCTTGGTGAGCATTTTCTCATGCAGGTTGTGCGCTTTTGACTTGCCCGCGTAGGGCTGGTCGTAGCACACCACATTGAACTGCGGATAAAGGTTTTTCACGGTCTGTGCAAACGACGCAGTCGTGGACATCGAGCCGTTGACCAGAATAATGGTCTTCTCTGCGGCGTCTGCGCGATAGAACTCCGTGTAAACCCGATACTGACCCTGTATATCCAGCACAGCGATTTCTGGCCTCATGTCAAAGACTCCTGGCAAGCGGGTATGCGCGCAAATCAGATTGCACGAGCTTTGTGACAGGTAGGCATACGCCTGGAATTTTTGAAGGCCCATGTCGATCCATTGAAGGCCGGTCGACGGGTATTGTTATAAGCGGGCAGTTTGCCGGGGGAATGCGGAACCTGAGGGTTCTCTGCCGGCAAAAAGTTTCTTAGAGTAGTTTTGGTGACTCGTCGGTCACATTTCGCGCCGACGTCCTGATTCAAGCAGGGGTCACGTCATCGCGCAAGTATCTTTCGTAAAATGTTCGACAACTTCTGCTGAGCGGTCGTCTGCTTAGATCAATCGGATCTCTTCATCGCTCAGCGGCCGGTATTCGCCGGGCTTCAACGCGTCGTCGAGCACCAGCGGGCCCATGGATTCGCGGTGCAGGCGCAATACCTTGTTGTCGAAATGGCCGAACATCCGTTTGACCTGATGATAGCGGCCCTCGACGATGCTCAGACGCGCGGATTTTGGCCCGAGGATGACCAGTTCGGCAGGTTGTGTGGTGAGGTCTTCGAAGGCGAAATACAGCCCGTTGGCGAAGGTGATCGCGTATTCGGCAGTGATGTCCTGCTCGGTCTCGACGTAGTAAACCTTGGGCAGTTTGGTTTGCGGTTGGGTCAGGCGTCGCGACCAGGTGCCGTCGTTGGTGATCAGCATCAGGCCGGTGGTGTTGAAGTCCAGGCGACCGGCAATGTGCAGGTCATCCTTGTCCGGTTCATGGATGAGGTCGAGCACCGTCGGGTGTTGCGGGTCGCGGGTGGCGCTGACGCAGCCGGGCGGTTTGTGCAGCATGAAGTAGCGGGCCGGTTTACCGACTTGCAGCACCTCACCGTCAACTTCCACGCGGCTGAACTCGAGCACCTCGGCGTGAGGGTCGCTGACGATGTTTCCGTCGACCCTGATGCGCTTTTCCACCAGCAACAGGCGTACCTGCTTGCGATTGAAGCGGGGCAGGTTGCTGAGAAAGCGGTCAACGCGCATGACTAGGGATCGGTGGGAAAAGGGGGGCGCATCTTACGTGATCGGCCAGGCGGCTGCTTGCAACTGCACCTCGACCAGGGCACAGGCCGGGCACAGGCAGGACTTGTCGCGCAGCTCGGCCGGCAGCGCCTGGAGCACCGCCGGGTCGATGCTGACGCCGTAGCACCAACAGGCACGATCGACGGTTCGCGGGTCAGCCAGGCTGCAGTTGTTGGAGGCGCCGCAGGCCGGGCAGAGGTCAGGCTTATTCATGGGGGGGCGTTCGGTTACGGCCGGTTTGTCTGGCCCGAGACCGCGCATGATCGGCCGGCAAGCACTCCTGCGCAAGCCGGCGACCCTGGAAATCAACGCCGATCTTGCAGATACGCACGCCACCCGCCCAAATGGCTGATATCCACCGCGCCCTCCAGCCCATACGGTTCACAGATAAACCCGCTCTCCCAACGGCCATCCGCCAGTTGCACCTTGCCCAACCCCAGCGGCGCCGCAATGGCGGTCAGGAACGAACCCAGCTCACTGCTCGGCAACTCCCATACTTCCACCGCAATCGCCACGCCACCTTCTTTCACACGGACCATGCCGGGACGATACGGTGGACCGCCGGCCAGGGCATACAGCTGATAGTCGGGAGAGCTGTGAGTCGCTTCGACCAGCCGCGCTCCACGCTGCTTGAGTTGCCAATTCAGCGCCAGCCCATCCAGGTGCGCGCCGCAGACCACCAGCCGTGCGCGATCATTGCGCGCAGCATTCGTCGGCGCAGGCGCGGCCAACCCTTGCTGCCGTTGCAAGGCATCCGCCACGCTCAACAGGTACTGATCGGTAAACGCCCGGCCAAACAGCGTTACGCCCCATGGCAAACCATTGCCCATGAATCCGCTGGGCACGGCGACGGCGGCGTAATCGAGCAGGTTCATGAAGTTGGTGTAGTAGCCCAGTTCCGAGTTGCGCAGCAGCGGTTCGGCTTCCAGTTCCGCCAGTGTCACCGGGCGGCCGATGGTTGGCGTGACCACGCAATCAAGGCCTTCCAGGGCTTTGTCGCACAGCGCCTTCAAGGCTTGCAGACGGTAGTGGGCGCGGAAGGTTTGCACACCGGTCACGGCCGGGGCCTTGGCCAATACGGCGCGAATCACCGGCAGCACGGCTTGAGGATGTTGCTCCATCAATTCGCCGGCCACGCTGTAACGCTCGGCCACCCACGGCCCTTCGTAGAGCAACCGCGCCGCTTCGAGAAACGGCGACAAATCCAGTTCGACCGCTTCGCCGCCCATGGCTCTGAGCTGGTCGATGGCGTCGCCGAACAACAACGGGCCTTCAGGACAGCCGAAGAACGCCAGATCCCGCGCACGGGGTACACCGAAACGGAATGGACGCGGTGTGCCGAAGGCCGAGCCGTCATTCCACAGGGGGTTATTGCGGCTGTATTCGTCCCGTGGATCGGGATGAGCGGTGAGCGCCAGCAACTGGCTGGCCTCCCGGGCCGTGGCCGTAAAAGTCGTGACGCAGTCGAGCGTTCGACAGGCCGGAGCCACACCGGCAGTGGAGATCAGCCCTTTGGTGGCTTTCAAACCGACCAGATTATTCAGTGCCGCCGGCACGCGACCGGAGCCTGCCGTGTCCGTGCCCAGTGAAAAACTTGCCACGCCGAGCGCCACCGCCAGTGAAGACCCGGCGCTGGAACCGCCCGACGGATACTCCGGCAACACGCTGTTCGGGCAAGCGCCGTACGGCGAGCGGCTGCCATTAAGGCCAGTGGCGAACTGGTCGAGATTGGTCTTGCCCAACGGGATCGCGCCCAGCGCCAGCAGCTGCTCGACGATGGTCGCCGAACGTTCCGGCAGGTAGGCAAACGCCGGACACGCCGCCGTGGTGGGGATGCCCGCCAGATCGATATTGTCCTTGATCGCGAACGGTACGCCGTACAGCGGCAGACTGTCTGGGGCACGGCCGTCGAGTGCGGCGAGGTACGGTTCCAGTTCCAGGGCACTGAGCAAATGGATGAACAGATGATAATCCGGGTTCAGTGCCGCGGCTTTTTCCCGCAGGCTCAGCAGCAGTTGCCGAGGCGTAATGCGGCCGTCGCGGTAAGCGTTGCGCAGGGCGTCGAGTTGTAGATTGATGTTCATGGCGTTCATCCTTTTCAAATGGCTTCAGTCGAGTTCCAGTACCACGACACGCTGTCCGGCGCGCACCGCCGAACCCGGTTGCACGCGAATCTCGCGCACCACCCCGGCCATGGGCGCGAGCAGCGGGATTTCCATCTTCATCGACTCCAGAATCACCAGCACATCACCCGCGGCGACCCGGCTGCCAGCCTGCACCTGAACCTGCCAGAGGTTGCCGGCGATGTGGCTGTCGACGCTCTGTTGACCGTCGGCTAACGGCGCCTCTTCGGTCACTTCCGGGGCCAGTTCTTCACTGTCGAAATGCGCCTGGCCGCTGGCGATCCAGCGCTCGCGTTCGGCGTTGAACGCGCTTTTTTGCTGATCCCGAAATGCCGCGATGCTCTGTGCTTCTTTGGCCAAAAACGCCTGGTAATCCGCCAGATTCAGCTGACTGTGTTCGATGTTCAGATCGAAGCGCCCAAGCGGGAAATCCCGACGAATACGCAGCAGTTCATCGGCGCTCACCGGGTAGAAGCGGATCTGGTCGAAGAAGCGCAGCAGCCAAGGTTTACCGTCGAACGCGGCGACTTCGCGGTAGCGATTCCACATCTGCAATGTGCGACCGACGAACTGATAACCACCGGGGCCTTCCATGCCGTACACGCACATATAGGCGCCGCCGATGCCTACCGAGTTTTCCGCGGTCCAGGTGCGGGCCGGGTTGTATTTGGTGGTCACCAGGCGATGCCGCGGATCAAGCGGGGTGGCGACCGGTGCGCCGAGGTAGACATCGCCCAGGCCCATCACCAGATAACTGGCGTCGAACACGGTGCGTTGCACTTCGTCGAGGTTCGGCAGGTCGTTGATGCGGCGGATGAACTCCAGATTGCTCGGGCACCAGGGCGCGTCCTTGCGCACAGTGGTCATGTATTTCTCGATGGCCAATTGGCAGGCCGGGTCATCCCAGGACAGCGGCAAATGGACGATGCGCGAGGGCACTTGCAAGTTCTTGGTGGCGCACACGGCGTCCCATTCACCGGCGACAATGCCCAGCAGATCGGCCAGCGGCAGTTGTTCGGGTTGGTAGTGCACTTGCAGCGAGCGGATGCCCGGTGTCAGGTCGATCACGCCGTGCAGGTGTTTGCTTTCCAATGCCTGCATCAACGCGTGAGCGCGAAAGCGCAGGACCAGGTCCAGTTCGGGGGCACCGATTTCCAATAACAAATGAGTGTCGCCCGACAGACGTGCAACCAGCCGCGTATCCCCCTGACCAATATCCAACACCACAGGCGACGCAATCCTCTGTGGGAGCGAGCCTGCTCGCGATGGGGCCAGATCAGACACCGCATCAACTTCATCGCGAGCAGGCTCGCTCCCACAGGAATCCCATTTCAAGGCGAGTTGGCGGGCGGTTTTCAGGTCGACTGGGTGAAACTGAACTTTGTCCCCAGCCTTGAGCTGCCCCAACTGCCAAAGGTCCGCCTCGATCACCGTCACCGGGCAGACAAACCCACCGAGGCTCGGGCCATCGGGGCCGAGGATCACCGGCATGTCACCGGTGAAATCCACCGCGCCAATCGCGTACGGATTGTCATGAATGTTCGACGGGTGCAACCCGGCTTCGCCACCGTCGGCCCGCACCCATTCAGGCTTCGGCCCGATCAATCGCACACCGGTGCGGCTGGAGTTGAAATGCACTTCCCATTGAGTGGCGAAGAAGGTGCCGATGTAGTGTTCGGTGAAGTATTCCGGCGCGCCATGCGGGCCGTAGATCACCCGGATTTGCCGCACGGCCGGTAACTCGCTGACCTGTTCTTCAGGCAATTGAACATCCGCGCTACGGTCGATCAAGGCTGGCACATGCAACACGTCCCCGGCACGCAACGCACGACCGCTATGGCCACCGAACTGGCCGAGGGTGAAGGTACTTTTGCTGCCCAGATAATCCGGAATTTGCAGGCCGCCGCGCAGGCACAGATAGCTGCGCGCGCCTGCGCCGCCTATGGTGCCGAGGCTCAAAGTGGCACCGGCAGGAATCAACAGTGCGGTATTCATCGGCACCGCTTCACCGTTCAGCATCACCGCAATCACCGCACCCGTGACGGCCACCACCGAATCACAATTGAAGCGCAACAACGGCCCGCTCATGGTGATTTCCAGCGCCGCTGCACCGTCATCGTTACCCAGCAAGCGATTGCCCAGACGCAGCGCCCGGCTGTCCATCGGCCCCGACGGCGGCACGCCCACCGCCCAGTAACCGAGGCGTCCCGGATAGTCCTGAACGCTGGTCTGCGTGCCGGCGCTGAGCACTTCAAAGGTGTTGGCTTGATAGATCAGGCCTTCCAGGCAACGGGTCCACGGCTGGCTGCTGGCAAAGGGTGTATCGAGCAGAATCTGCCGCAGGTAATTGCGGTTGGTTTCCACCCCGTATAACAGGCTGTCGCCCAGGGCCTGATGCAGATCGACACGGGCTGCTTCGCGAGTCGGCGCCCAACTGATGACCTTGGCAATCATCGGATCGAAGTACGGCGGGATCTCGCAACCGGCCTCGACCCACGTGTCGATGCGCAGGTGTTGGCCATCGGCGGTGGGGAAATTTACAGCGGTCAGCAGGCCGGGACTTGGTTGAAAGTCCCGCCCCGGATCTTCGGCGTAGAGCCGTGCCTGAATCGCGTGGCCGTCGGCTTTCAAGCTTTGGCTCAATGTGTTCAATGGCGGTAAATCTCCGGCCGCCAGTTCCACCATCCAGCGCACCAGGTCCACGCCCCACACTTGTTCAGTGACGCCGTGTTCCACCTGCAAGCGGGTATTCACTTCAAGAAAGTAGAAACGCTGGGTATCGCTGTCGAAGACGAATTCCACGGTGCCGGCGCTGCGGTAATTCACTGCCTTGGCGAGTTTGATCGCAGCAAGGCAGAGCGCTTCGGCCATGCCGTCGGGCAGGTTGGGGGCCGGGGTTTCTTCGAGGACTTTCTGGTTGCGCCGCTGCACCGAACAGTCGCGCACGCCGAGGGTAATCACCTCGCCTTGGCCGTCGCCGAACACCTGCACTTCCAGATGCCGGGCGCGCTGGATGTATTTCTCGATGAACACGCCGGCGTCGCTGAAGTTGTTCTGACCGAGGCGTTTGACCGCTTCGAAGGATTCGCTCAATTCAGTAGCACTGCGGCATACGCGCATGCCGATGCCGCCACCGCCGGCGGTGCTTTTGAGCATCACCGGGTAGCCGACCTGTTCGCCGGCGATCAGGGCTGCGTCGAGGCTGTCGAGCAGTTCGGTGCCT
Organism: Pseudomonas sp. P9_31; assembly: GCF_034008235.1. NCBI lineage: Bacteria > Pseudomonadati > Pseudomonadota > Gammaproteobacteria > Pseudomonadales > Pseudomonadaceae > Pseudomonas > Pseudomonas sp. P9_31. Next base: position 4,824,526 of record NZ_CP125375.1, on the reverse strand, counting down.
TCGAGCATCGGTACACCGTTTTGTTTGGCTAAAGCGCGGGCGGTGTGCTTGAGGCCGAAGACGCGCAGCTGTTCCGGCGTGGGGCCGATGAAGGCGATGCCAACGGCTTCGCAGGCTTCAGCGAATGCGGCGTTTTCCGAGAGGAAGCCGTAGCCGGGATGGATCGCCGTAGCGCCGGTGGATGTGGCGATGGCGAGGATTTTGTCCACGGCCAGGTAAGTGCCGGCTGCCGCGCCTTCGCCCAGCCCATGGGCTTCATCGGCTTGCAGGATGTGCAGGCTGGCGGCGTCGGCTTGGGAGTAAACCGCGACGCCCTTGACCTGCAACTCTCGCAGGGTACGCAGGATGCGGCAGGCAATGGCGCCACGGTTGGCGATCAGGACTTTTTCGAACATGGCATAACCCCTGGAGGCGATGGCGCATCAGCCTCGACCTGGGATGCGGGCCGTCCCGCAGTTTTTCGATAGGCGCCGAGGTCGTCCCCGGCGGCAGAATCAGTTCACGTCAAAACGCCACCGAACCCCTGTGGGAGCGAGCCTGCTCGCGATAGCGGTGTATCAGTCGACATCAATGGTGAATGTGCTGACGCCATCGCGAGCAGGCTCGCTCCCACATTGGATTGAGGGTGTTCTTCTATTTGAGGCACTGCCCGGAGCGAGCCTGGCACAGGGCAAACAACCACCGCCGCAAACGCGCGAGTTTCAGTTCCATACCAGTAGCTCCGCAGGGGTGGGGTTGTAGGCGTTGCACGGGTTGTTCAGTTGCGGGCAGTTGGAGATCAGCACGATCACGTCCATCTCGGCCCGCAGGTCGACGTATTTGCCCAGCGCCGAAATCCCGTCTTCGAAGGTCAGGCCGCCGTCGGCCGTCACTGGCACGTTCATGAAGAAATTGATGTTCGGCCCGATGTCGCCCTTGCCCAGCCGACCGTCGTGGACGCAGGCGCGCAGGTAGTTGTCGCGGCAGCTGTGCATGTAGCGTTTCTCCAGCGCATACCGCACGGTGTTGCTCTCCTGGGCGCAGGCGCCGCCGAGGGTGTCATGACGGCCGCACGTGTCTTCGACGATGGTCAGCATGGGCTTGCCGAGGTTGGAATAGAGCACGCTGCCGGTGCTCAGGTAGACGCTGTTCTGCCGACGCAACGTGCGCTGCACGTCATAGCGCTCCTTTGGATTGGCGAGGCTGTAGAACAGAGTGTCGACCGCCTGATTGCCTTCCAGGTCGAGGATACGCAGGGTCTGGCCGGCCTTGACCTCCATCAGCCAGGGTTCACCGGCGGAGACGGTGGCGCGGTAGACCGCAGCTTCTGGTTGCTTGTGAATAGTAGCGATTGCGAGTGACATGGCAGCGATCCTCAGGCGAACAGACGGTCGGTGTTGATGAAGCCACGCTCGTTTTCCGGGCGCGAGGTGCGGCAGTGTTCGGCGACACTGGCATCGGCGTTCATCCAGCTGAGCTTCAGCGGTTTCGGTGCGTATTCCGGCGAAGGGTCCATCGGGTGTTGCAGCGCGGTGAGCACCACCAGAGTGTCCATCGGTGCGTACAACTCGATGTAATCACCGGCCTTGGAGTGGCCTTCGACGAAGTGGAAACCCCCGACTTCATCGACGTTCACACGGCTGAACAGGTTGAGGGTCATCAACAGGTCGGACAGGCCCAACCCCCACTTGCCTAACTCCACCAACAGGTTGTCGGTGCCGTTGCGGAAGAAGCCATTGCGCAGTTCCTGATAGCGGCCCGCGCCGTACTTTTGCGCGACCTCTTCAGCACACAGCACGCCGCCGAGGCTGTCGCTCCAGCCGCAGGTGTCGGCGGTGATGGCGGCCAATACCCGGCCCATGTCCGAGTACAGGCAATGGCCGGTGGTGAGCTTGGCGGTGTGTTGACATTTGAGGCTGTCGGGCAGGTTCAAGCGTTCGGTTTTTTCGTTGGCGTTGAGCAGCGTCAGGCTGACGTTGGCACCGCCGCGCAGGTCGGTCAGGCGCAGCAATTGGCCGCGTTTCAGAACGAAAGAACGATGGCCACCGCCGGGGAGCATTTCTTCGGCGAACGGCGGGAACAGTTGGGTCGAATCAGTCATGTGTAAATGCCTCTAAGCGATGCGAAGCGTGCCTGCCAGCGTTGCCGGCAGGGCGTCGACGGCGGCGCGATGGGTGCGGCGGTCGCTGTTCAAAGGGATGTCGTAGGTGATGCGTGCGCCATAGGCGCCGGGGGCGTGCGGGTCGAGGCGGACTTTGTCGAACACCAGCAAGCGGGTGCCGAGGCTGAAACCTTCGGACAGGTCATGGGTGACCATGAACACCGTCAGTTGCGTCTCGCGCCACAGCTCCAGCAGCAGGCCGTGCATGTCCTTGCGGATGCCCGGATCGAGCGCGCCGAACGGTTCGTCGAGCAGCAATACTCGCGGTTTCATGATCAATGCCTGAGCGATTGCCAGCCGTTGTTGCATACCGCCGGAGAGCTGCGCCGGGTACTTGTCCAGCGAGTGTCCGAGGCCGACTTTGTGCAGCAAGACCGAGGCTTGTTCTTGCGCGTCTTTTTTCGAGCTGCCGAACAACCGGCCCAGCAACGGGGAGCGGGGCAGTTCGAGGCCCAGGGCGACGTTGTCCAGAACCGTCAGGTGCGGGAACACCGAGTAGCGCTGGAATACCACGCCACGGCTGGCATCCGGTTCGCTGGCCAGGGCTTGGCCGTCCAACAGAATCTCGCCGCGACTGGCCCGTTCCTGGCCCAGCAGTAGCCGCAGGAATGTCGATTTGCCGCAACCGGACGCGCCGACCAAGGTGCAGAACTCACCCTCGTTGACGTTCAGGTTCAGACCTTCGAGCACTACCTGATCGGCGTATTGCTGCCAGACGTTTTTTACCGTGATGAAGCTCATGCGCGGGCCCCCTCGTACCAAGGAAAGGCGCGCTGGGTCAGGCGCTTGAGGCCCCAGTCCATCAGCCAGGCGAGCAGGGTGATCCAGACCACGTAGGGCAGGATTACGTCCATCGCCAGGTAACGACGCACCAGGAAAATCCGGTAGCCGAGACCGTCGGTCGACGCGATGGCTTCGGCAGCGATAAGAAACAACCACGCCGAGCCGAGCATCAACCGCAGCGAGATCAGCAGACGCGGCAGCAATTGCGGCAGCACCACCCGCAACATCAAGGTCCAGGTCGACGCGCCAAGCGTCTGCGCCTTGATCAGCAACTCGACGGGAATTTCCCGGGCACGCTGTTCCAGGTCCCGGGCCAGGCAGGGGGTGATACCAATCACGATCAGCATCACTTTCGACAACTCCCCCAGCCCGAAAACGATGAACAGAATCGGCAGGATCGCCAGCGGCGGCACCATCGACAGCACCGTCAGCACCGGCGACAGTGGTGCGCCAAACAGCGGCAGGGTCCCGGCGGCGATGCCCAGGCACAGCCCGGCCAACGCACTGATGCCGAGGCCGATGGCCAGCCGTCGCAGGCTGGCGACGCTGTCTTGCCAGAGCAGGTACTCACCGGTGCGGGTGTCGGCGGTGAAGGCCAGGCGTTTCACCGCGTCGGTCATCTGCACGGCACTGGGCAGCAGTTTGTCGTTGGGGTTGTCCATCAGCCGCTCGGCCGAGCCCATGAAGTAGGCGAACAGCACCAGGGCGAACGGCAGGATCACCAACAACAGGCGACTCGGGCGATCCGGGTGGCGATTGATCAGGCGCATGGCCTCGTCCTCCGTTGTTACAACTTGGCGTCGGCAGCCATCTGCACGTAGCTCGGGTCGAAGCGCAGTTTGAGGTTGGCCTTGTCGCCGCTGGTCACGCCATTGGCGAAGGCCATGCCGATGGCGCTGGTGTCCTTGGCGCCTTCACCCAGCAAGCCGTGCTGGAAGGAAAACTCGGCGACTTTGCGCATGGTGTCGGGCAGTTGTTTGCTGGTGGAGAACTCCAACGCCTCTTTCGGTGTGGTGAACAATTTGGTGGTGTCGAGTTGCGCCTGGAAACCCGCCAGGTCAGTGCCCGAGGCTTTGGCCATGTGTTCGAGGGCGGATTTGCTGGCGGCGTTTTTCGCGTTCATCAACTCGACCACTTCGAACCAGGCGCCGGTCAGGGCTTTGCCCAGGGCCGGGTTGTCTTTGAGGGTGGCGCTGTTGACCACCATCATGTCCATGATTTCGCCGGGAACCTGGCTGGAGTTGAAGACTTCGGTCACGCCAGGCTTGGCCTTGATGTCCGAGAGCATCGGGTTCCAGGTGGTGACAGCGTTGACCTGTTCAGTGTTGAAGGCAGCCGAGATATCGGCATCGGAGGTGTTGACCACTTTCAGGTCTTTCTCTGTGAGGTCTACCGAGTCTAGAGCGCGGGCCAACAGATAATGGGAGACGGACAGCTCAACCAGGTTGACGTCCATGCCCTTGAGGTCGGCGACTTTCTTGCCTTCGCCTTTGAGCACGATGCCATCGTTGCCATTGGAGAAGTCGCTGACGATCAGCGCCGTGCTGTCGACGCCACCGGCAGCCGGAATGGTCAGCGCATCCATGTTGGTCATGGTGCAGCCGTCGAACTGGCCGGCGGTGTATTGGTTGATGGATTCGACGTAATCGTTGAGCTGCACCACATCGATTTTGATGCCGTATTTTTTCGCCCATTTGTCGACGATGCCTTGGCTGCCAGCGTATTCCCACGGCATCCATCCGGCATAAATAGTCCAGCAAACGCTGAAATGGTCTTTCTGTGCGGCCTGGGACGAGACGCTCACCAGGGCTGCAAAAGCAGCGGCGAGCAGGGCGGGTAAACGAAGTCGGGACATGGGGTGGTTCTCCAGTTGATCAAGGGCGGACAGGAAGGCAGCGGCACCGCGAACGGTGGCTTGTCTCCCGGGCTTTTGTCCCGCCGTGTAACCTCAACTGGAGGTCGCCAACTCTCGGACCAGCCACTCGCGATTGCGAGCCGGAACCCTAGTCAGCCATTGCAAATTGTGGTGCCGCGAACCTGTGATGACTCCTGCACGTCTTTGGTTAAGCGAGAGCCGTGCCAAGTTGGCTTGAGGCCTCTGTCTGGCGGCATGGAGGAAAGGGGAGAGATAGACGAGCGGCATCTCCTGCCTTGTCATGGTGCGTTGGCGCATGTCTATGCACCGTAGGTGGACGGATTTGGCCGCTGATCCGAGAGGCCGGCGACATCTGGCACTCGGGTCCGGTTTGAAAGTCAAAACAGGTGTCGGTCGGTCTATGCCGGCTGCTGCGGGTCTTCCAGGAGGCCGCCATGCTCTGTCGAAAAAAGCTCCGCCAAATACTGCTCAGTGTGTGTTTTGGTTTGGGTCTGTCCGGGTGTTACTACTACGTAGGTCCTGCCGATGTTTACCCGGCACCTTATTACTACCCCGGCTACTACTCGCCTTACTACTACGGTGGCTATTACGGCCCGCGTTACTACGGTGGCTATCGCTACCATTACTATGATGGACATGGACCCAGTCATTACCGCGGTGGATACAATCGCGGGCACCATTAATCAGCTCATGAATGCAGCGGCGCGTCCGGTTTACGGACGCGTCGTTTTCTTATGGGATAGATGAAAAACCTTTCATCGGCTACTTGTTTCAACGTGTTGCAGGAACGCACCAGATTCCGATTTCAGTGTCTGATCTTTCGACAGTCGCCGAACAATTGACTGTCGCCTGCCAGCGTCGCTGGTGTGGCTCACTCGCGGTCCAGGAGGCCGCTATGTATCGCCGAATTCTTCTGATTGTTGTATTGGGATTGTCTCTTGGCGCGTGCGTGCCCTATTCCGATGAAGGAGATAGCTACTACCGTTCCGAGGTCTACACATCCCCTGCGCCGTATTACTCCGGTGGCGGGTCTTATTACTCCAACGATGGTTACTACACAGCCCCGCGCAGGTATTACTCACCGCCTGCACGGTATTACCAGCCATCGCCGCGTTATTACCACCAGCCGCGGGTTTATCAACCGGCTCCACGCTACTACCAGCCGGCGCCACGGGCAGACTATCGTGGCCACCAGAATGGCGGATGGGACCGTCATGACCGCGGCGATTGGGACGGCCGGAACCGGGGTGGTCGGGGCGATGACTATCGAGGCCACAGCGGGCGGGATCACCGTGACGGAAGAGGCGATAACCACGATCGCGGCGATAACGATGGCCGAGGCGGCCGCCGTTAATCCTCCACAAAAAAGCGGCGCATGAAGCGCCGCTTTTTTATGCCCGCCATTCAGTATTCCGACAGATCGGCCAGAGGGTGTCGACCTTCCCAGACCTTGCGAAAATGCGCTTCCACCACCGTATCCGGCACCGTGTTGATATCCGGCCAGTGCCAGTGAGGTTTCTGGTCCTTGTCGATCAACCGCGCACGCACGCCCTCGCTGAACTCCGGATGACGGCAGCAATTGAGGCTCATGGTGTATTCCATCTGAAAGACTTGAGCCAGCGACAGGTGGCGGGCGCGAGCGATCTGCTCCCACACCAGATGAGCGGTCAACGGTGAGCCTTCAGTCAGAGTCCTGGCGGCACGGCTGAGCAGCAGATCGGGGTGATCGCGCAGCGCACTGACGGCCTTCCAGGCGCAACGGACATCGCTGACATCCAGCAGCTCGTCAATCTGCTGGCGTCGTGGCAACCACTGCGCTTCGGGCATTTTTACGAGCGCTTCCTGCTGCAAGGCCTTGAGCAGACTGTTGAGCTGCATGGCTGTCTGTTCCTGCCAGTTCAATTGCAGCAAGCCTTCGATCAGTTGTTGCTGTTGTTCATCGCGCAAAAAACGGTCAGCCAGGTCCAGATCGATCGCATCACGACCGTTTATCTGGGCGCCAGTCAGGCCGAGAAACAACCCGAGCTTGCCGGGCAACCGCGACAGAAACCAACTGGCGCCGACGTCCGGGTACAAGCCGATGCCGATCTCCGGCATCGCCAACCGGCTGCTCGGCGTGACAATCCGAATGCTTGCCCCTTGCAGCAGTCCCATGCCGCCGCCGAGCACATAACCATGCCCCCAACAGATCAACGGTTTCGGGTAGGTGTGCAGATTGAAGTCGAGGCGATATTCTGCCGCAAAGAAGTGTGCAGCCAGGGGCGGCACTTCTCCGGGATGCGCGCGACACGCCTCCACCAGACTGCGCACTTCACCGCCGGCGCAAAAAGCCTTGGGGCCATTGCCGCGTAGCAGCACGCAAACGATCTGTGGTTCCTTGGCCCAGGCATCCAGTTGATCGCGCAAGGCGTTGATCATCGGCAAAGAGAGGGCGTTGAGGGACTTTTCGGCATCCAGGCTGGCGATGCCGATGCGTGCGCCGTCGGTGCCGGTGAGTTCTTCGAAGTGCAGATTCATCATGACCTCGATCGGGAATTTGAGCGTTCAGTATGATCGCTCTATAGGAAAGTGCCGTATCTGCGTCAGATCAATTGACAAGGGAGATAGGGTTTCCTAGGGTTCGCCCCATTGTTTTTGCCGGATGTAACCATGACTGCTGACGACCGTATCAAACTCGAACCGAGCTGGAAGGAGGCCCTGCGTGCCGAATTCGACCAGCCTTACATGGCAGAGTTGCGCACATTCCTGCAGCAGGAGCGCGCGGCGGGCAAGGAGATCTATCCGCCAGGGCCGTTGATTTTCAACGCACTCAATTCCACGCCGCTGGACAAGGTCAAGGTCGTCATTCTTGGTCAGGACCCTTATCACGGCCCGGGCCAGGCCCATGGGTTGTGCTTCTCGGTGCAACCGGGCGTGCCCGCTCCGCCGTCGCTGGTGAACATCTATAAAGAGTTGAAACGCGATCTGAACATCGACATCCCCAACCACGGCTACCTGCAGAGTTGGGCAGAGCAGGGCGTGTTGATGCTCAACACCACCATGACCGTGGAGCGCGCGAATGCCAACGCCCATGCGGGCAAGGGCTGGCAGTACTTTACCGACCGGATTATCGAAGTGGTCAGCGAGCACCAGCCCCATCTGGTGTTCCTGCTGTGGGGCGCGCATGCCCAGAGCAAGCAGAAACTCATCGACGCCACCAAACACCTGGTGCTGACCTCGGTCCATCCGTCACCGCTGTCCGCTTATCGCGGTTTCCTTGGCTGCGGGCATTTCAGTCGGGTGAACAAGTTTCTGGAGCAGAATGGCGAGACGCCGATCGAGTGGCGGTTGCCGTCGGTCTGATGTGTTGACCGGGAGGGCCCTATCGCGGGCAAGCCCGCTCCCACAAGGACTGCGCGGCCCCTGTGGGAGCGGGCTTGCCCGCGATGAAAGCGACTCGGTCTATCAGGGAGAATCCGGCTCCCGGTTCCAATACCGAAACAACGGCTCTGCCAGAAACAATACAAACAACAACCGCATCACCTGCATCGCCGTCACCAGCGGCACCGACAATTGCAGGGTCTCCGCCGTCAAACTCATCTCGGCAATCCCTCCGGGCATCATGCCCAGCGTCAGCGAGCGCAGATCCAGATGGGTCAGCGCGCTCAACCCCAGCGCCGCCAATGTGGCGATCAACATGGTCAACGCCGTGCCGATCAGGGTGCGGCCCATGAAGGACGGTGCCCGCCGGAAGAACTGCCGATTGAAGTGGCAACCCAACCCGCTACCGATCAGCCACTGGCCGATCTGGCTGCCGCCGTTGGGCAGTCCGATGTGCAGGTCCCAACCAATACTCATCGCCGCACTTACCAGCAGTGGCCCGAACAACCACGGATTGGGTTGACGCAGGCGCTCCCAGATCCAGGCGGCCAGGGCGCCCGCCGGGAACAGAAGGGCCAGCCACCACCCGTTGACGGTCGATGGATGCAAGACCAGCGCACCGCCGCCCAACAGATACTTGAATGCCGCCGGGACACACAGCACCACCACCAACACCCGCAGGCTTTGTCCCGCCGCGACACGGCTGAGCACCGCGCCGTTGCGGGCGCCGAGGTTGACCATCTCCCCGGAACCGCCGGGCATGCTGGAAAAGAACGCCGTGGCGCGATCTTCGCCAGTACGCCGCATCAACCAGACCCCGACCACCGCGGACAGGCTGGTGACCAACGCTCCGAAGAAGATCAGACCGAAGTGGCTCAGCACCTGCTCCATCACCACCGGAGTGAAGTGCAGGCCGATGCCGATACCGACGACCCACTGGCCGCACTTGCGGCCGCCAGGGATTTCCGCCAGTTGCCAGGGGGTCAGGCAGCGCACCAGGATGATCGCCAGCAACGAGCCGACCATCCACGGCAGCGGCCAGCCGATCTGGCTGGCGAGGTAACCGCCCAGCAGACCGACCAGCGGTGTTCCCCACCAGGCTTTGAAAGGTGTTCGATCAGACATCGGCAATAGCGCGCCGGGCGACCGAACGTTTGCGCCAGATGCGCAGCAGTGGCATCAGCAACATGATTGCAGTCAGCACCCAGCAACCGAACGTGATCGGGCTCGACCAGAGGATTTCCAGTGCACCGTTGGAGATCGACAGCGCGCGACGCAGGTTCTGTTCCATCAGACCGCCCAGGATGAAGCCCAGCAGTACCGGCGACAACGGGAAGTCCAGCTTGCGCAGGATGTAGCCGAAGATACCGATGCCGATCATCAGGAACAGGTCGAAGGTTGTAGCGTGTACTGCGTAGACGCCGATCCCGGTGATGATCGCGATCACCGGCACCAGTGCCCAGTTCGGCACGGCAAGGATGCGGGTGAAGATGCGGATCATCGGAATGTTGAGGATCACCAGCATCACGTTGGCGACGAACAACGACGCGATCAGGCCCCAGACGATGTCCGGTTGCTGTTGGAACAACAGCGGGCCCGGGGTGATGTTGTACAGCGACAGCGCGCCGATCATCACTGCCGTGGTACCCGAACCCGGAACACCAAGAGTCAGCATCGGTACCAGTGCGCCGCAGGCGGCGCCACCGATGGCAGTTTCCGGAGCCGCGAGGCCACGCATGTCGCCTTGTCCGAACGTGCCCTTGGCGCCGGCGATACGTTTCTCGGTCATGTAAGCCACTGCGCTGGCCAGCGTCGCGCCGGCACCCGGCAACACGCCCATGATGAAACCCAGCAAACCGCAACGGACGTTCACCACGAACACCGCCGAGGCTTCCTTGAAGTTGAACATCATGCGCCCGGTGGCTTTCACCGCTTCCTGGCCTCGGTGGGTTTTCTCCAGCAGCAGGAGGATTTCGCTGATAGAGAACAGGCCCAATACCAGCACGACGAACTGAATGCCGTCAGTCAGATGAATGTTATCCCCGGTGAAACGGTATACGCCGCTGTTGGCGTCGATCCCGACGCTCGACAGAAACAGACCGATCAGCGCAGCAATGAAAGTCTTGAGCGGTCGATCACCGGCCATGCCGCCGAGACAGACAATCGCAAACACCATCAGCACGAAATATTCCGCCGGTCCGAAGGCAATCGCCCATTTCGCCAGCAGCGGGGCGAACAGCACCATGCCGCAAGTCGCGATGAACGCGCCGATGAACGAACTCCACGCCGACAACGACAGCGCTACACCGGCCAGGCCTTTGCGGGCCATCGGGTAACCGTCGAGGGTGGTCATGACGGTGGAGGCTTCGCCTGGAATGTTCAGCAGGATCGAGCTGATCCGGCCACCGTATTCGCAACCCAGGTACACCGCCGCCAGCAGGATCAGCGCCGACTCCGGTGGCAGGCCGAGGGCGAATGCGATCGGAATCAGCAACGCCACGCCGTTGATCGGCCCCAGCCCCGGCAACAGCCCGACGACGGTGCCGATCAGGGTGCCGCACAGCGCGGTCACCAGGTTGTACGGGCTCAGCGCAACGCCGAAACCCTGACCCAAATAGCCAAGAGTATCCATGTCAGTTCTCCAGAACGTCGAGCACGCCCAACGGCAGTGGCACGTCCATCAACTTGTCGAACAGCAGATAAAGACCGATGGCCATCAGGCTGATGATCACTGCGCTGGGCAGCCAGCGGCCGCCATACAGGCGTGCCATCGGGACCCCGATCAGAATGCTGGCGACGATGAAGCCAAGAGGTTCGAAGGCCCCGGCGAACACCAGCAACAGCAGCACGCAGAGGCCGATTTTGGTCAGGGTTTCGCGGTCCAGTTTCGGGTCGTCATCGCTGTGCACGATCGGCGCTGGCCGAAACACCATGTACAGCAAAGCCAGGCCCATCAGGCCGAGCATCAGCAGGGGGAAGGCGCGAGGCCCGACCGGTTCGTAGGAAAAAGCCGCTTGATACGGCCACGCCATCAGCGCCAGGCCGACACAGGCCAGCAACAGCACCGAAGCGAAAATGCGTTGTATGAGCATGCGGAACTCCTGGGCCACGACCCCGAGAACCGGGGCCGCAGCCGCTAGACAGAGGCGATCACTGGATCAGGCCGAACTCTTTGGCCAGCACTTTGTAGTCCGCGACCTGTTTCTTCACGTAGGTGTCCAGCTCCGGGCCGGTCATGGCGAACGGGAACAGTTCACGCTGATCGCGCAGCTTGGCGAAATCCTCGGAGGCCAGCAGTTTGTCGAAGGCGTTTTTCCACCAGGCGTAGTCTTCGTCGCTGACTTTTGGCCCGAGGTAGAAACCGCGAACCACGGGCCAGACGATGTCGTAGCCTTGCTCTTTAGCGGTCGGAATGTCTTTCATTTCCGGCTCGTCCAGACGCTTCTCGGAGAACACCGCCAGCAGGCGCATGTCGCCGCTCAGGATGTGTGGCATGGAGTCGGAGATGTCGGTGCTGCCGACCTGAATGTGGCCGCCGAGCAGGGCGGTGGCAATTTCACCACCGCCTTCGAGAGCGACGTAACGCAGGTCGCGCGGGTTGATCCCGGCGGCTTTGGCGATCAGTGCGGTCTGCATCCAGTCCTGGCTGCCGACGGTGCCGCCGGAACCGATCACCACGGAGCTCGGATCTTTCTTCAGGGCTTTGACCAGATCGTCCAGGGTCTTGTAAGGCGAATCGCTTTTCACCGCGATGGCGCCATAACTGGTGCCAACGGCCGCCAGCCAGCGCACCGCGCTTTCATCGAAACGACCGAACTTGCCTTGGGCCAGGTTCAGCAACGAACCGCTGGACCACGCCACCAGCGTACCGGCATCGGCCGGTCGCTGGGCGACCACCGCGTTGTACGCCACCGCGCCGACACCGCCGGGCATGTAGGTCACGCGCATCGGTTTGGTCAGCAGTTTTTCGTTGACCAGCGCGCTTTGCGCCAGTTTGCAGGTGAGGTCGAAACCACCGCCCGGCGAGGCCGGGGCGATGCATTCCGGGCGTTTGGGTTCGGCCAGCAATTGGCCGGCGAACAGCATGATGCCGGTGGCCAAAGCAACTTTACGCAGTGATAGGTTCATTCAAGTCTCCTTAAGTGTTTTTGTTATGGACGTACTGAATTACCAAAGGGCAACGCTATAGCTCACCAGCAGACGCACTTCATCGGCATCGCGAGCGGAGTAGTTGGAGCGGTAGGTGGCATTGCGCAGGCGTACGGCGACATCCTTCAGGGCGCCGCTTTGTACGACGTATTTGATCTCGGTGTTGCGTTCCCACTCTTTGCCTTCGTCGCCGTTCTTGAGCTTGATGTTGTCGCCGCTCACGTAACGGCTCATGAAGCTCAGGCCGGGAATGCCGATTTTGGAGAAGTCATAGTCGTAACGTGCCTGCCAGGAGTGTTCTTCGGCACCGGCAAAGTCGTTGATCTGCACGAAGTTGACCAGGTACGGATCGCTGCCATCGACGTAGGGGAAGGCACTGTCGCCGGACATGTGCTGATAGCCGGCGCTGAGTTTATGCCCGTTCAAGGCGTAGCTCACCAGCCCGTTCAGGGATTTGTTGTCGATCTTGCCGCCTCGGGCCGCGCCCTCGTCGTCACTGATGGCCAATCGCAGGTCGGTGCCGAAAGTACCGGGGCCGAACGGTTGCGAGGCGACCACGCCAAGGAAGTGCTGGTTATAGACTTCATCGAGTTGGGCGAAGTGGTAGCTGCCGGTGATCTTGTCGGTGAATTTATAGTCCACACCGCCAAAGTCAAAATGCTTGCCGGCCACGGTGCCGGCGAAGCGGCTGTTCTTGTTGTTGAGGGCGATGTCCTCGAAGTCGGTGCTGTCGCGGTCCTTGGCTTTCTCCAGGCGCCCGCCGGTGAAGGTCAGGTTCTTGATTTCTTTGGAGGTCAGCAGGCCGCCTTCAAAGGTCTGCGGCAGAATGCGCCCGTCGTTGGGTTTGAGAATTGGCAGTTCCGGAATCAGGCTGCCGATTTTCAGTTCCGTGGCGGAGATCTTCACTTTACCGGTCAGGCCGAGCTTGGAATATTCATCCGCCGCGCGACCGTCGTCATGGGTCGGCAACAGGCCAGTGCCGGTGCGATCCGGACTCGAATCGAGTTTTACTCCCAGCATGCCCAGTGCATCGACACCGAACCCCACGGTGCCGTCGGTGTAACCCGATTGCAGGTTGAGCATGAACCCCTGGGCCCATTCGTCCCGCTTGGATTGCTGGGCGCTGGTGCCGTCGCGAAAGTCGCGGTTGAAATACATGTTGCGGGTTTCGAAGGTTGCCGTACTGTCTTCGAAGAAGGCAGCCTGGCTCAACGGCGAAAAGCCGGCGAGGGCGGCGGCACTGGCAAGGGCGGTCTGGCTGAGGCGGGAAAAACGAGCAGGTGGGCAAACCTGAAGCTGCATGGACAGCATGGTGACGTACTCCGTTTATTGTTCTTATTGGCGAAAACGCTTCGAGGCGTTTTTCGTATAGCGACGGCAGTCGAAACTGTCCGTGGCTGGACTCTAACCGGCCAACCTTTCGCTAACCTTTCAGCTGACTTTCACGGTTTTCGGGCTTCACAGCGACGGATGCGGCTGTAAACTCCGCGCCAAAGAATGGCGTCGACCATCCCTGAATGAGGTAAAGATCCATGCGTGTTCTGCTCGTCGAAGACCATCTGCAGCTTGCCGAAAGTGTCGCCCAGGCACTCAAGAGCACCGGGCTGACCGTGGATGTGCTGCACGACGGTGTGGCGGCCGACCTGGCCTTGAGCAGCGAGGAGTACGCCATGGCGATCCTCGATGTCGGCCTGCCGCGCATGGATGGCTTCGAAGTGCTGGCGCGTCTGCGGGCCCGGGGCAAGAACCTGCCGGTGCTGATGCTGACCGCCCGCAGCGACGTCAAGGATCGGGTCCATGGCCTGAACCTTGGGGCTGACGATTACCTGGCCAAACCCTTCGAACTGACCGAGCTCGAAGCCCGGGTCAAAGCCTTGCTGCGCCGCAGTGTGCTCGGCGGTGAACGCCAGCAGCGTTGTGGCGTGCTGGCCTATGACCTGGACACCCGGCGCTTCACCCTCGGCGAAGAATTGCTCACCCTGACTTCCCGCGAGCAGGCGGTGCTCGAAGCCCTGATCGCCCGTCCCGGTCGGGTGATGAGCAAGGAGCAACTGGCTGCCCAGGTCTTCGGCCTGGACGAGGAGGCCAGTCCCGATGCCATCGAAATCTATGTCCACCGTTTACGCAAGAAACTCGACGGCCAACCGGTGGCTATCGTGACCTTCCGCGGCCTTGGTTATTTGCTGGAAAGCCGCGATGCGTAAGCTCAGCAGTCTGCGTTGGCGGTTGCTGTGGAACCTCGCGCTGCTGCTGGTGGTGTTGATGCTGGCCAGTGGTTTGAGTGCGTACTGGAACGGTCGCGAAGCCGCCGACACCGCTTATGACCGGACCTTGCTGGCCTCGGCGCGAACCATCGCCGCCGGCCTGTCCCAGCGCGACGGCAGCCTCAGTGCCAACGTGCCTTATGTGGCCCTCGATACGTTCGCCTACGACAGCGCCGGGCGGATTTTTTACCTGGTCAACGACATCAATCAGAAGCTGATCTCGGGCTACGAAAACCTGCCGGCACCGCCGCCGGGAACGCCGCGCACCGATGACTATCCGGCGCTGGCGCGTTTCTACAACGCCACTTATCAAGGGCAGAACGTGCGAGTGGTCAGCCTGCTTAAAGCGGTCAGCGAGCCGAACATGAACGGCATGGCGGAAATCCGCGTGGCGGAAACCGATGAAGCGCGGGTCCGCATGGCTCGCAGCTTGATGGCCGACACATTGTTGCGGCTGGGCATGCTGGCGATCGGTGCGCTGCTGCTGGTGTGGTTTGCGGTCAGTGCGGCGCTGCGTCCGCTGGAACGCTTGCGCACGGCGGTGGAAGAGCGCCAGCCCGATGACTTGCGGCCTTTGCCGTTGGTGGAAGTGCAACATGAGTTGGGGCCGCTGGTGCGTGCGCTCAATCACTTTACCGAGCGTTTGCGCGGGCAGTTCGAGCGTCAGGCGCAGTTCATCGCCGATGCCGCCCATGAATTGCGTACTCCGTTGGCGGCGCTCAAGGCACGACTCGAACTGGGCTTGCGGTCGAACGAACCCGAAACCTGGCGCAGCACCCTGGAAACCGCCGCCCAGGGCACGGATCGCCTGACCCATCTGGCCAATCAATTGCTCTCGCTGGCACGGGTCGAGAATGGCGCCCGGGCAATCGCCGAGGGTGGTGCGCAGTTGCTCGACCTCAGTCAGTTGGCCCGTGAACTGGGCATGGCCATGGCGCCGCTGGCCCATGCACGTGGCGTGGCACTGGCGCTGGAAGCCGACGAGCCGGTATGGCTGCGCGGCGAGCCGACGCTGTTGAACGAACTGTTGAGCAATCTGGTGGACAACGCCCTGGCTCACACGCCGCCGGGCGGCAATGTGATCTTGCGGGTCACGGCACCGGCGGTGCTGGAAGTCGAGGACGATGGCCCGGGGATTCCCCTCGAAGAGCGGGATCGGGTGTTTGAGCGCTTTTACCGGCGCAACCAGCAGGTGGTCGGGTCGGGGCTGGGCCTGGCCATTGTCGGCGAGATCTGCCGCGCTCACCTGGCGCAGATCAGCCTGCACGATGGCGATCGGGCGGGGTTGAAGGTGCGGGTGAGTTTTATTGCGGGAGAGTGAACACAACCCTGTGGCACAGAGGCTTTTGTGGCGAGGGAGCTTGCTCCCTGGGCGGCGAAGCAGCCCCAAAACCATACAGCGCAGTATTTCAGTTAAACCCTATTTATCGGGTTTACGACTGCTGCGCAGCCGAGCGGGAGCAAGCTCCCTCGCCACAGTTGCTTGTGTTCACAATCAGTAAAACATCGACCGCGATTCTTCCAGATCCTTGCATATCGCCTCGTTCTCCAGATCGATCCCCAGTTTCTTGAGGGCCGGCACGCTGAACGGGTCGATACGGGCCAGTGGATGATCGGGGTCCTTGTGGCAATACAGACTGGCCACTTGCACCAGATCGACATAATCGACCCGCTCCGATTGCCGCTTGAAATCCAGATACAGCCCTGGCAGTTGCACCAGCATTTCCGGAAACTCCCAGACCCTGAGCAATTTATCGCCAAGCAGCGGATGAATGCGGTCGATCACATGGTTGAGGCTGACCGGATCCGCCAGCAATTCATAGTGATCTTCGGCGTAGGTCAGGATCGGCAGCACGCCAATCTGATGCACCAGGCCGCCAAGGGCTGCCTGATCAGGCTTGAGCTGCGTGTAGCTGCGGCACAACGCATAGCTGACGCCGGCGATTTCCAGGCTTTTGCGCCAGACCTCGCGCATTTTCTGTTCCACCACTTCGGAACGGGCATTGAAGATCTGTTCCATCACCAGACCGATGGCCAGGTTGCTGCTGTAGTTGACGCCCAGTCGGGTGATGGCCGTGTGCAGGTCAGTCACTTCCTGGGTCGCGCGCAGCAACGGACTATTGACCACTTTGATCAGTCGCGCCGACAGCGCGGTATCGCGGCCAATCACTTTGCTCAGGGTACTGACACTGATTTCCGGGTCTTCGGCGGCCTTGCGAATCTGCAGGGCCACTTCCGGTAATGTTGGCAGAACCAGGTCATCGTTATCGATGGCCTCAACCAAATCCTGTTGGACCTTATCCGCCAGCTCGCTCATTTCTTTTCTCTAGGGTATTGCGACAAGTGCTGCTGTTAACGCTGGATTTCACGATCACGATCCAGTTGGTAAGGCAGGTCGAGCAGTTGCAGGCCCGGACCTTCAAGTGCGCCAAGGTGCAGGTTGTCATCTTCTACGGCTTCGGCTTGGAGCACGGCCAGGAGCTCAATGTTTTGCCCGGCGCGGGCGGCCAGCACCACTTCACCGATCGAACTGCCATGAGTGGGGGAGAACAGTGGGGTGCCGGGTTCCGGCAATTCACCGGCCTCCAGTTGCAGGCGATACAGGCGACGCTTGAGTTTGCCCAGATACTGCATGCGCGCAACGATTTCCTGGCCGGTATAGCAACCCTTCTTGAAGCTCACGCCACCGACGGCTTGCAGATTGAGCATCTGCGGGATGAACAGCTCGCGGGTACTCGGCATGACTTGACCGATCCCGGCGCGGATCTGGCCCAGCAGCCATTGGTTCAGATCGCTTTCGGCTAACAGGGCGGACACCTTGCCCTTGACGGTGTCGGCTTGATCGGAGCCAACCCAGAGTTCTGCGCGCTCAGGCGAGACGCGAAGGGCGATCAGGCCGTCATTACGCACGACGCTGTCGGTGTCGGCCGGCAGCACCAGGCCCAGACTGGCCAGTGCTGCATCGCCATGCTCAAGACCAAAACGAACCCAGTGGGCACTTTCATCGGTCAGTTTCGATTTGGAGAACACCGCGTACTTTTTCAGGTCCGCCAGTTGCGGCTCCAGCAGTTCGCTGGCCATCGCCATCAGCACACCGTCGCCTTCCAGCAGAATCCGGAAACTCGACTGCATCCGGCCTTTCTGCGTGCAGCGCGCGCCAAGGCTGGCCTGGGTGTCGCTCAGGTAATTAAGGTTGCAAGTCAATTGGCCTTGCAGGAATTTGCTGGCATCCGCGCCGCGTACCGCGAGAACGCCTTCGTGAGACAGGGTGCAGAAAAAAGCAGAATCGGCCATGGGTCATCGCAGGGTAAAGAGTCCGAAGGACATCATAAGGGGGCGCCCATGAAATGGGTAGTTCACAAAGGATCGTCGGTGCCCGACCAAAGCCGACTGTTCGGCTCGCCTCGGGGCTGTATACTTGCGGCCTATTTGAGGAGCGCTCCATGGTCGAAGATGTTGAACTGAATCGCCTCTACTGGCACAGCCGCCGCGGCATGCTTGAGCTTGACGTGTTGCTGGTGCCGTTTGTGAAAGAGGTCTACCCGCACCTCAACGAGGTTGATCGCGCGTGCTACGTCAGGCTGCTCGAGTGCGAGGATCAGGACATGTTCGGCTGGTTCATGGAACGCGCCGAATCGGAAGATCCGGAGCTTCAGCGCATGGTTCGCATGATCCTGGATCGTGTCCAGCCCAAGTAACGCGTTCGAATACCGCTGGCATGCCTCACGGCAGTTGCTGGCGGTCTATCTTCTGGCCCAGCTGTTCGCGCTGGGTTCGCTGCTTCTTCTCTCTATACCACTCTGGGCCAGCCTGCTCGGCTTCGTACTGTGCGTGGCTCACGGTTTCCGGGCGCTGCCGCGACACATTCTTCTGACACACCCGCAGGCCTTTTGTGGCTTGCGTCGCGATGCCGATGGCTGGCAGTTGTGGAATCAGGCGATGGGTTGGCAACCCGTGCAGCTACGGCCGGACAGCCTGGCGTTGCCGCTGGTCGTGGTGCTGCGTTTTCGTCTGCGGGGCGAGCGACGGGTCAGGGCGATATGCGTGCCGCGGGACTCGCTGGCGGCGGATTTGCACCGACGCCTGCGGGTTCGGCTCAAGTTCAGTCGGCGTAGGTGGGCGGCACCAGAATAGTGTCCAGGGCGACCGGTAGCATGTTCGGGTAGTCGAGGGTGTAATGCAGGCCGCGACTTTCCTTGCGCTCCATGGCTGACTGGATCATCAGCTCGGCCACTTGGGCCAGGTTACGCAATTCGATCAAATCCCGACTGACCTTATAGTTGCTGTAGAACTCGTCGATTTCGTCCAGCAACAGACGCACCCGGTGCTGGGCTCGTTGCAAGCGCTTGTTGGTGCGCACGATGCCAACGTAGTCCCACATGAATCGCCGCAATTCGTCCCAGTTGTGCGCAATGATCACGTCTTCATCGGAATCGGTGACCTGGCTCGCATCCCACACGGGCAGGGCGGTCGGAATCGACACCTCTGGCAACTGCTCAAGAATGTCCGCTGCAGCCGAACGGGCGTAAACGAAGCATTCCAGCAGTGAGTTGCTGGCCATGCGGTTGGCACCGTGCAGGCCGGTGAAGCTGGTTTCGCCAATTGCATACAGGCCCGGCACGTCGGTGCGGCCCCGCTGATCGACCATCACGCCGCCGCAGGTGTAGTGCGCCGCGGGTACCACCGGGATCGGTTGTTTGGTGATATCGATGGAGAATTCCAGGCAGCGTTCATAGACCGTCGGGAAGTGCGTCTTGATGAAGTCTTCAGGCTTGTGACTGATGTCCAGGTAGACACAGTCGATACCCAGGCGCTTCATCTCATGGTCGATAGCACGGGCGACGATGTCCCGTGGTGCCAGCTCGGCTCGTGGGTCGAAGCGCGGCATGAAGCGTTCGCCATTGGGCAGTTTCAGGTGGCCGCCTTCGCCGCGTAGGGCTTCGGTGATCAGGAAACTCTTGGCTTGCGGATGATACAAGCAGGTCGGGTGGAACTGATTGAACTCCAGGTTTGCTACCCGGCAGCCCGAACGCCAGGCCATGGCGATGCCATCACCACAGGCGCCGTCGGGGTTGCTGGTATAGAGGTAGACCTTTGCCGCGCCGCCCGATGCAAGGATCACGAAGCGCGCGCCGTAGGTGTCGACTTCACCGGTTCCGCGGTTGAGCACATAAGCGCCGAGGCAACGGTCGCCTTCAAGGCCCAAGCGCTTTTCGGTGATCAGGTCGATGGCGACCCGCTGTTCCAGCAATTCGATGTTGGGACGCTGTTTGGCCTGGTCGAGCAGGGTTCTGAAGATCGCCGCGCCCGTCGCATCGGCGGCGTGGATGATGCGCCGATGACTGTGACCGCCTTCGCGGGTCAGGTGAAACTCGAAACCACCGTCTTCGGTGCCGGACTGTTCATCGCGGGTAAAGGGCACGCCTTGATCGATCAGCCATTGAATGGCCTCTCTGCTGTGTTCGACGGTAAAGCGCACGGCGTCTTCATGGCACAGACCGCCGCCGGCGTTGAGGGTGTCATCGACGTGGGATTCGACAGTATCGGTGTCATCCAGAACGGCGGCGACACCGCCCTGGGCCCAGAAAGTCGAGCCATTGGCGAGGTCGCCTTTGCTCAATACGGCGATGCGCAAATGACCGGGCAAGGTCAGCGCAAGGCTCAAGCCGGCAGCACCGCTGCCAATTACCAGAACATCGTGTTGAAACTGTTGGCTCATTTCAGGATTCCGCTCAAAGCGACCCGGGTCGGGGGTGGCGCAGGACAACTGGATCGGCAAGTCAATACAGCCACACAGCCCACTAGTATATAGAGGGGGGGAGCGGCACAATAGCCGAGCCCATATGGCATTGTGAAACTACTGTGACGGAAAAGACTGGACGCTTCGTCGGATGTTTTTTTGACCGCTTCGGCGACAAGGCGACTGTATCGCGGATTTAACAGTCTTTTTCTCTTCACGGTTGCACAATGTCGGTTCCGGGCAGCTATAAATATGGAACTTTTGCCAGCGGCCCAAGATCAATAGACGGTTGCCTGAAACAAGGGACAGTGTCGGCTTCGGTGCGGGACTTGCGGTTGGGTCCTAGCTGACGAATCCGATGACAAGATTATTCGCGCAGCCGGGTTATCCCGCGCTGCGCTTTTCGTGCGTGCCAAATCAGAGCCCGCAGGAAACTTGCTTGGAGGGGGAGAACTTTTGCGAAAAGCCCGAGTCTATGTTTGCAAGTCTGGTCGTTCAGTTATGCAAGCCTCCTCCGAGCTTATCGAGGAGTGTTCATGCTAACCCAGGAAGAGGATCAGCAGCTGGTCGAACGCGTTCAACGCGGCGACAAGCGAGCTTTCGATCTGCTAGTGCTGAAATACCAGCACAAAATTCTCGGGTTGATCGTGCGTTTCGTGCACGACACCCATGAAGCCCAGGATGTAGCACAGGAAGCCTTTATCAAGGCATACCGTGCACTTGGTAATTTTCGCGGAGACAGCGCGTTTTATACGTGGCTTTACCGCATCGCCATCAACACGGCGAAAAACTATCTGGTTTCACGCGGCCGTCGGCCGCCGGATAGCGATGTCAGTTCCGAGGATGCAGAGTTCTACGATGGCGATCATGGCCTCAAGGATCTCGAGTCGCCAGAACGTGCATTGCTGCGGGATGAGATCGAAGGCACTGTCCATCGAACCATTCAGCAACTGCCAGAAGATTTGCGTACGGCTTTAACTTTACGTGAATTCGATGGTCTGAGTTACGAGGACATTGCCAGCGTCATGCAGTGTCCGGTGGGTACCGTGCGCTCCCGGATTTTCCGCGCCCGGGAGGCCATCGATAAAGCCCTGCAGCCGTTGTTGCAGGAAAACTGAGACAGCGGCGACAGCCAAGAGAGGAACGCCATGAGTCGTGAAGCCCTGCAGGAATCGCTGTCCGCAGTGATGGATAACGAAGCGGACGAATTGGAATTGCGTCGGGTATTGAATGCCTTTGACGATGTTGAAACTCGCGAAACCTGGGCTCGTTACCAGATCGCTCGGGCAGTCATGCACAAGGACCTGCTGCTTCCTCGTCTGGACATCGCTGCGGCAGTCTCTGCTGCGCTGGCTGACGAAGCCGTACCGGCAAAAGCCTCTCGCGGTCCATGGCGCAGCCTGGGTCGTCTGGCAGTCGCTGCTTCGGTGACCATTGCTGTGCTGGCGGGTGTTCGTCTGTACAATCAGGACGAGATCGCTGGTGTCGAACTGGCTCAGCAATCCAGCCAGCCGGGTCTGGCCACTCCTCAGGTCAAGGGTCCCGCTGTATTGGCAGGCTACAATGAGAGTTCGGAAGCCACTGGCCCTATGGCCAACGGCGTATTGCAAGGTCAGCCAGGCTGGCACGATCAGCGTCTGCCAGGTTACTTGCGCCAACACGCTCAACAGGCTGCACTGAAAGGTACTGAGAGCGCTCTGCCTTACGCTCGAGCAGCAAGCCTGGAAAACCGTTAAGGAGGATCATGCGCGCCATACCTCTACTTGCGCTTCTGCTCAGTGGCTGGTTTGTTGTTCCAGCCCACGCCGATGAAGCCCAGGACTGGCTGAAGCGTCTGGGACAGGCCGAGCAAACGCAGAGCTTTCACGGTACTTTCGTCTACGAGCGTAACGGTAGTTTTTCTACCCATAACATCTGGCACCGCGTCCAGGATGGCAAAGTCCAAGAGCGTTTACTCCAGCTCGACGGCTCGGCTCAGGAAGTCGTGCGCATTGATGGGCATACTCAATGTGTCAGCGGCACCTTGATAGCAGGGCTGGGGGACTCACCCAACTCCGCCGCTCGTGCACTCGATCCACAAAAGCTGAAGAATTGGTATGACCTTGCCGTCATCGGCAAGTCGCGTGTGGCCGGGCGTGCGTCGGTGATCGTGTCGTTGACGCCTCGCGATCAGCACCGCTACGGTTTTGAGCTGCATCTGGACAAGGAAACCGGCTTGCCGTTGAAGTCATTGTTGCTCAATGACAAAGGGCAACTGCTGGAGCGATTCCAGTTCACCCGACTGGATACTGCCGAGGTACCTTCCGACAGCGATTTGCAGGCAGGTTCTGATTGCAAACCCATTACCCTCGACAGTGACAAGGCTTCCGCCGTCAAAACCGCGCAGGTCTGGCATTCGGACTGGTTGCCGCCAGGTTTCGAGCTGACCAGCAGTACCTCGCACAAGGACCCGGATACCAAAGTCCAGGTCAACAGTCTGATGTTCGACGACGGTCTGGCCCGATTCTCGGTGTTCCTTGAGCCGTTGAATGGCGCAACAGTCACCGACACACGTACCCAGCTGGGGCCGACAGTCGCTGTCTCCCGCCGCTTGACCACCCCGCAAGGCGAGATAATGGTGACCGTGGTCGGTGAAATACCGATTGGCACCGCCGAACGAATTGCGCTGTCCATGCGCAACGATGCCGCGGCTACCAGCAAGCAGTGAGCTGATCAGCGATGCTCATCAATCGGGGGCTGGATGGTGTGGGAGGTCGCAATGGCTGCCCCGTCGTTGATGCCTCGAAATGTTTTGCTGAGCATTTTCATTTGCAAATATCCCGAAAATTTTTTATAGGTCAGAGCCTCTCGGCTCTGGCCTTGTTTGTTGTTCCCGGAACAAAAATACCGGCGTATCGTTCCCGGTGTTCCTTGCTCCATATCGCTTAACCATGCTCGTCGTAACGGGAGCCGTATGTCGATACCACGCTTGAAGTCTTACCTCTCCATTTTTGCCACCGTGCTGGTGCTCGGTCAGGCGGTTGCTGCGCAAGCGGTCGAATTGCCTGACTTCACACAACTGGTCGAGCAGGCCTCGCCCGCGGTGGTGAACATCAGTACCACGCAGAAGCTGCCGGACCGCAAGGTGTCCAGCGAGCAAATGCCTGACCTTGAAGGCTTGCCGCCGATGCTGCGCGAGTTCTTCGAACGTGGCATGCCGCAGCCGCGCTCACCTCGTGGCGATCGCCAGCGTGAAGCGCAGTCCCTGGGTTCGGGGTTCATCATTTCGTCTGACGGCTACATCCTGACCAACAACCATGTGATCGCCGATGCCGACGAGATTCTCGTGCGCCTCGCCGATCGCAGTGAGTTGAAAGCCAAGCTGATCGGTACCGATCCGCGTTCCGACGTCGCCTTGCTGAAAATCGAAGGCAAGGACCTGCCGGTCCTGAAACTCGGTAAATCGCAGGACCTGAAAGCCGGTCAGTGGGTCGTGGCCATCGGCTCGCCGTTCGGCTTTGACCACACTGTGACTCAAGGCATCGTCAGCGCCATCGGTCGCAGCCTGCCGAACGAAAACTATGTGCCGTTCATCCAGACTGACGTGCCGATCAATCCGGGCAACTCCGGTGGTCCGCTGTTCAACCTGGCGGGTGAAGTGGTCGGCATCAACTCGCAGATCTACACCCGCTCTGGCGGCTTCATGGGCGTGTCGTTCGCGATCCCTATCGATGTGGCAATGGACGTTTCCAATCAGCTGAAAAGCGGCGGTAAGGTCAGCCGTGGCTGGTTGGGCGTCGTGATTCAGGAAGTGAACAAGGACCTGGCCGAGTCGTTCGGTCTCGAGAAACCGGCCGGTGCGCTGGTGGCTCAGATCCAGGATGACGGTCCGGCTGCCAAGGGTGGCCTGCAAGTGGGCGATGTGATCCTGAGCATGAACGGTCAACCGATCGTCATGTCCGCCGATCTGCCGCACTTGGTGGGGGCGCTGAAGGCAGGTTCGAAAGCCAATCTTGAAGTGATCCGCGAAGGCAAACGCAAGAATGTCGAGCTGACCGTCGGCGCTATCCCTGAAGAAGGCAAAGAGCTGGACGCCCTGCCTAAATCCAGCGTCGAGCGCAGCAGCAATCGCCTGGGTGTATCCGTGGTCGAGTTGACCGATGAGCAGAAGAAAACCTACGACCTGAAAGGCGGTGTGGTGATCAAGGAGGTCCAGGACGGTCCTGCTGCCCTGATCGGCTTGCAGCCGGGCGATGTGATCACTCACCTGAACAACCAGGCGATCGGCTCCGCCAAGGAGTTCACGGAGATTGCCAAGGCGCTGCCGAAAAACCGCTCGGTGTCGATGCGGGTTCTGCGTCAAGGTCGCGCCAGCTTCATCACCTTCAAACTGGCTGAATAAACCGGTTGTCGGCTGAATAAAAAACCGCCTCGAAGGAGGCGGTTTTTTTGTGCCTGATTTTTCTGTCTGGAAAGAATCAGCCCATCATGTCCTTGACCATGCGTTCCTGCTCCATCAACTCACGTTGCCGTGCGTCGATCCGCGATGACAGCGGGAAGTTGCTGCCAGCCTTGCGCTTGGCGAAGTCCAGTTGCTGGATCGCCTGGCGATAGTCGCCGACCAATGCAAAGTACTCCGCGCGAGCCTGATGCAGGCCAATGATGTTGCCCGACAGGCCGCGAGTCTCGGCTACCAGGTACCAGACGTCCGGATCGTCGGGACGGGTCTTGAGCAGGTTTTCCAGTGCCTTTTCCGCATCGGCCGCTCGATTCTGCTTGAGCAACAGGTCGACACGCACCTGATTCAGCGGGTAGTTGCCTGG
This sequence comes from Pseudomonas sp. P9_31, assembly GCF_034008235.1. Taxonomy (NCBI): domain Bacteria; kingdom Pseudomonadati; phylum Pseudomonadota; class Gammaproteobacteria; order Pseudomonadales; family Pseudomonadaceae; genus Pseudomonas; species Pseudomonas sp. P9_31. The sequence goes on along the minus strand of NZ_CP125375.1, from coordinate 4,799,412 downwards.
ATACTGAGTGAGCATCCGGTCGACCCGTGACTGAGCATCGGGCAGGCGATTATTGGTAATGTCCAGATCGACCTGCGCCAGGTTATAGATGATCTCGTTAGGCGATTTGGCCAGCAGCGGCTTGAGGTTCTCGCGAGCCTCATTCAGCTGGCCGCCCTTGATCTGGGCGATCGCCAGGCCATAGCGCGCGACGTCGTTTTTCGGGTTTTCATCCAGTTGGGCTCGGAAGCGCTTGGCGCCCAGGCCAGGGGTTTCTTCGTAGATCAGCTGTACGCGCGCCCGAATCAGCTGATAACGCATGCTGTCTTCGATACCGCCCGGTTTGGCCTGTTCGGCACGGTTGCGGGTGTCGGCGATCCGCGATTCGGTCACCGGGTGAGTCAGCAGGAATTCCGGCGGTTTGGCATCGAAGCGGTACTGGCGCATCAGCCGTTCGAACATGGTCGGCATCGAGCGCGGATCGTAACCGGCCTTTTCCAGATTCATGATGCCGATACGGTCGGCTTCCTGCTCGTTCTGGCGCGAGAAACGTCGTTGTTCCTGGATCGCCGCCGCTTGAGTGCCGGCAATGGTCGCGATCCCGGCATCGCCTGCCCCGGCTGCGGCAATCACGATCCCGGCCAGCAGGGCAGCCATCATCGGCACTTGCATGCGCTGCTGGGCTTCGACACCGCGTGCGAAGTGACGCTGCGACAAGTGAGCCAGTTCGTGGGCCAGTACCGAAGCATATTCACCTTCGGTCTGGGCATTGAGGAACAAGCCACCGTTTACGCCGACGATCCCGCCCGGCGCGGCAAACGCGTTGAGCTGCGGGCTGTTGATCAGGATGAACTCCAGGCGCCGGTCATTGACCTGGCTGGTCTCCACTAGCCGGTAGACGCTGGATTCGACGTAATCCTTGAGTTGCGGATCGTTGAGCTGCGACACCTGGCTGCGCAACAGCGCCAGCCATGCACGGCCCAGTTGGTATTCCTGTTGCGGCGAGACGATGGCAGAACTGGCGTCGCCGAGTGACGGCAAGTCGTCGGCGAAGCCCGGTGAGGCGAGCAGGCAAGCGAGCGTCAGCAGGGTAGGGCGCAAAAAAGTCATGCACAAAGCCTTAGTCGACAAAGACCTTACTGTAGCCGGACACTACGCTTGGGACCAGATATTCTAAGCGGCTCAACCCCCTGCTCCGGAGTGATTCGATGACTGACGCTGTAACCCACGACGCCGAACTGGACGCCAGCGGTCTGAATTGTCCGTTGCCGTTGCTCAAGGCCAAACTGGAGCTCAATCGACTGGCTAGCGGTGCGGTGCTCAAGGTGATCGCCACCGATGCAGGCTCTCAGCGCGACTTTCGCACCTTTGCCCGATTGGCTGGTCATACGCTGCTTCGTGAAGAAGATGAGGCGGGCGTTTACCGCTATTGGTTGAAAAAAGCCTGAAACCTGCTGCGTTCGTTTCTAAGGATTATTGATGTTCAAAGTGTTACGCGACTGGATTCAGCGCTACTTCTCGGATGAGGAGGCCGTGGTGCTGGCGGTGCTGCTGTTTCTGGCATTTACCGCCGTACTCACCTTGGGTGGAATGCTCGCGCCGGTACTGGCCGGGATGGTCCTGGCGTATCTGATGCAAGGGTTGGTGGTGACTATCGAGCGCCTGCGCGTACCGGGTGGCGTGGCGGTGGGGCTGGTCTTCGCGTTGTTCATGGGGCTGTTGCTGGTATTCATCATCGTCGTAGTGCCACTACTCTGGCATCAACTGATCACGCTGTTCAACGAATTGCCCGGCATGCTCGCCAAGTGGCAGTCGTTGCTGTTGCTACTGCCCGAGCGTTATCCCCATCTGGTGTCGGACGAGCAGGTGTTGCAGGCGATCGAAGTGGCGCGGGGCGAGATCGGCAAGTTCGGCCAGTGGGCGCTGACGTTTTCACTGTCGAGCCTGCCGCTGCTGGTGAACATCATGATTTATCTGGTGCTGGTGCCAATCCTGGTGTTCTTCTTTCTCAAGGACCGGGAAATGATCGGCCAGTGGGTGCGCGGTTATCTGCCGCGGGAGCGGGCGCTGATCACCCGCGTCGCTCACGAGATGAACCGGCAGATCGCTAATTACATTCGCGGCAAGGTCATCGAGATTTTCATTTGCGGTGGTGTGACCTACATCGGTTTCGTTGTTCTGGGCCTCAACTACGCGGCACTGCTGGCATTACTGGTGGGCGTGTCGGTGGTGGTGCCTTACGTCGGCGCAGTGGTGGTGACCGTGCCGGTCATGCTGATTGCGCTGTTCCAGTGGGGCTGGAGCGATCAGTTCATCTATTTGATGGCGGTCTACGGGATCATCCAGACGCTGGATGGCAACGTGCTGGTGCCGTTGCTGTTCTCGGAAGCGGTCAATCTGCATCCGGTGGCGATCATCTGCGCGGTGTTGTTGTTTGGCGGGCTGTGGGGCTTTTGGGGGGTGTTCTTTGCGATTCCGCTAGCAACCCTGTTCAAGGCTGTGCTGGACGCCTGGCCGCGCAAAGAGCCGGTGGTGTCGCCGCTGCTTTAATTCTTTAGTGAGGCTGATGGCCTCTTCGCGAGCAGGCTCACTCCCACATTAGATCGCGTCAGTCAAAACAACTCGGTCAACTGTAGGAGTGAGCCTGCTCGCGATAGCGTCGGAACAGGCGCCAAATGAATCAGGCCTTGTTCAGCGCCTGAGCTGCAGCCAATACCGCATCCACATGGCCCGGCACCTTCACACCGCGCCATTCCTGACGCAACACACCGTCCTTGTCGATCAGGAACGTGCTGCGATCAACGCCCATATATTCTTTGCCATAGAGCTTTTTCAGCTTGATCACGTCGAACTGCTGGCAGAGCGCTTCTTCCTTGTCGCTGATCAGCTCGAAGGTGAACGCCTGCTTGGCCTTGAAGTTTTCGTGGGATTTGAGGCTGTCGCGGGATACGCCGAAGACTTCAGTGTTGGCGGCTTTAAAAGCATCAAGCTGATCGCGAAAGCCCTGACCCTGAGTGGTGCAACCTGGCGTGCTGTCCTTCGGATAGAAGTAAATCACCACCTGCTTGCCTTTGAGGCCCGCGAGGCTGACGTTCTGCCCGCTGGTGGCGGGGGCTTCGAAGTCGGCAACCGGTTGGTCGATGGTAACGGCCATTGAAGTTTCCTTACATTGGGTTTTGTGGGCGCCACGGTTCGATCAGGGCATCCAGATTCAGCGCGTCGGCGAAATCCAGGAATTGATCACGCAGCCAGCTGATTTGCACGCCGGCCGGCAAGGTCACGGTAAACGTGGCGTTGAGCATGGTGCCGCCGGTTTGCGGAGCCTGATAGGTGTCGCAGGTCAGGTTTTCCAGCTCGACGTTGTGGTCCATGAAGAACTGGCACAGCTCGTTGATGATGTCCGAGCGATAGGCCGAGCTGACATAGGCGACGTACGGCAGGGCCTGAGGACGATTCTCCAGGGCTGCGCTGCGCACCACATTGACGGTGAAGGCGTGCCGTTTGGCCAGCACTGGCAGACTGCCTTCGAGGCGCGCCAGGGCGTCCCAGCTGCCGGAGATCTCAAGGATCAGCGCACTGCATTCGCCATGGCGTGTCAGGCGAGAGGTGACCACGGCGCAGCGGTTTTCATGGCTGGCGCGGCACAGGACGTTAGTCAGCTCCATGGGGTTGGCGCCGAGGGCACTGATGACAAGGAATTGTTCGCGAACTGTGGGGGTGGACATGCAGCATTCCTAAAGCGATGAGCGGTCGATACTTTTATGGGCCTTTTTTACCGGGACGAGCCTGCGGATGCGAATTCAGAAAACCCGGCCGAAGGTTGCAACGTGCTCCAGTATGGCGAGAGCGAGGGGTGGCAACGCTGGATCGGGGCTTGTGATGCCGAAAATGGAGGCTGGAACGCGGCGTACGAGCTTATCAGTACCGATCAAAGTCTGAAGGGTAGCGAAAAGCGGCGCCAAGGGGAATGGCAGCAGCGCAGTACTTCGCTTGTACAAGCATCTTGGCGCCAGTACCATTACCGCTCTCTTTTTCCGGCAGGAGCGGTTGCATGATTGCGGGCAGTATGGTGGCACTGGTCACACCCATGGATGCACAGGGTCGTCTTGACTGGGACAGCCTGAGCAAACTGGTGGACTTCCACCTGCAAGAGGGCACCAACGCCATCGTGGCGGTCGGCACTACGGGTGAGTCGGCCACGCTTGACGTGAACGAGCACATCGAAGTGATTCGTCGCGTGGTTGCCCAGGTTGCAGGGCGTATTCCGGTGATCGCCGGTACGGGCGCCAATTCGACGCGCGAAGCGATCGAACTGACCACCAACGCGAAGAACGCCGGCGCCGATGCGTGCCTGCTGGTAACGCCTTACTACAACAAGCCGACGCAAGAAGGCCTGTACCTGCACTTCCGCGCCATCGCCGAAGCGGTCGATATCCCGCAGATTCTTTACAACGTGCCGGGTCGTACCGCGTGTGATATGCAGGCCGAGACAGTGATCCGCCTGTCGACCGTGAAGAACATCATCGGCATCAAGGAAGCCACGGGCGACCTGCAGCGCGCCAAGGAAATCCTGGCGGGCGTGAGCAGCGACTTCCTGGTCTATTCCGGTGACGACGCGACCGCGGTCGAGTTGATGCTGCTCGGCGGCAAGGGCAATATTTCGGTGACCGCCAACGTCGCACCGCGCGCCATGAGCGAGCTGTGCGCCGCGGCCATGGCCGGCGATGCCGTCAAGGCCCGGGCTATCCACGAAAAGCTGATGCCGCTCAATAAAACCCTGTTTATCGAATCCAACCCTATCCCCGTGAAATGGGCACTGCATGAAATGGGCTTGATGCCGGACGGTATCCGTCTGCCGCTCACCTGGCTCAGCGCTGCCTGTCACGAACCGCTGCGGCAGGCCATGCGCCAGTCCGGCGTCCTGGTTTAATTGAGGAAGTACAACGCATGAAGCGAATGGCCGGACTTTCCGCACTTGCCTTGATTATCTCCAGCACCAGTGGCTGTGGATGGATCTGGGGCCCGGAAGGTTACTTCCGTGACCGTGGTAGCGATTACCTGGAAGCGCAACAGACTGCACCGATGCAACTGCCACCGGATGTCAGCACCGCCAAGCGCCTGGATCCGCTGTTGCCGATCCCGCGCAACGTGGCCGACGACACCGCCAAGGGCGAATACATCGTGCCTCGTCCGCAGCCGCTGTCGGCAGCAGCTGATGCCAGCGCCTACTCACTGCAGAAGAGCGGTGATTCGCGTTGGATCATGGCTCAGAACCCGCCCGCTGAAGTCTGGCCAGTGGCCGTGCAGTTCTTCCAGGACAACGGTTTCCGTCTGGACGAACAGCGCCCGCAAACCGGCGAATTCACCACCACCTGGCAGCATTCCGACGAACTGTCCGCAGCCATGGCCAAGCGCCTGAGCGCGGCCGGTGTCGGCGCCGACAGCGAAACCCGCGTGCGGGTGCGTATCGAGCCGGGCGTGCAGCGCAACACCAGTGAAGTCTACGTGGTCAGCGCCGAGCGTCCTGCCGGCAGCACCGCCAATGTCGACTTCACCAATCGTTCGGTCAATACCGGCCTGGACGCAGCGCTGGTCGACGACATGCTTGCGAGCATGAGCCGCACTTCGGAGAAGGGCGGTTCGGTTTCCATGCTGGCGAGTCGTGATTTCGACACGCCAAGCCGTGTCAGCCTGACCGAAGACGGCAGTGGCAACCCCGTGCTCAACGTCGGTACCGACCTGGATCGTGCCTGGTCGAGCGTCGGTCGTGCGCTGGAGCAGGGCGAATGGCGTGTTGAAGACATCAACCGCACCCTGGGCCTGTACTACATCAACCTCGCCGAAAAAGCCGAGAAAAAGGACGAGCAGCCAGGTTTCTTCGGCAGCCTGTTCGGCAGCAAGCCGAACAAGGAAGAAGTTGAAGCCCGCGCCGAACGCTATCAGGTTCGTCTGAGCAAGGTTGGCGAGAACGTACAAGTCACCGTTGAGAAAAACATCAATACCGTGGCGCCAGCAGACGTGGCGCGCAAAGTGTTGACCGTGATTCAGGACAACCTGGGCTGATCCCATGCGTTTTGCCGTTCTCGGCAGCGGTAGCCAAGGGAACGGCACGCTGGTAGCCAGCGATGACACGTATGTACTGGTGGATTGTGGTTTCTCCCTGCGGGAAACCGAAAAACGCCTGCTGCGCCTGGGTGTGAACCCTGCGCAGCTGAGCGCGATACTCGTGACCCACGAACATGCCGACCACGTGCATGGCGTGGGTTTGCTGTCTCGGCGTTACAATCTGCCTGTCTACCTCAGTCGCGGGACCCTGCGCGGGATGCGCAAACCGATTGAACCCGCAGGCCTTCTGGCCGGCGGCGAGCAACTGCAAATCGGCCCTCTGAGCATCGGCGTCATTGCCGTGGCCCATGATGCGCAGGAGCCAACGCAGTATGTCTTCAGTGATGGTCAGCGGCGTTTCGGCCTGCTGACCGACCTGGGTTCGTACTGCAACAAGGTGCTGGACGGTTATCGGGACCTCGATGCATTGATGATCGAGTCCAACCATTGCCGTGACATGCTGGCTCGCGGTCACTACCCTTACTTTCTCAAGCAGCGGGTAGGCGGTGAATTGGGACATTTGAACAACCATCAGGCGGCATTCCTGGTGGCCGAGTTGGGCTGGCAAGGCCTGCAACACCTGGTCCTGGCCCATCTGAGCAGCAAGAACAACCTGCCGCAGCTGGCCCGGCAATGTTTTGTCGACACCCTCGGGTGCGACCCGGACTGGCTGCAACTGGCCGATCAAGATTCAGGGCTCGACTGGCGACACATCGCCTAGCCCACCTACTTAGCAAGCGGAGCCCATCATGGAAAAACGTGAAGAACTCTACCGCGGCAAAGCCAAATCGGTTTACAAGACCGACGACGCTGACCGCTTGATCCTGCTGTTTCGCAACGACACCTCGGCGTTCGACGGCAAGCGCATCGAGCAGCTCGACCGCAAAGGCATGGTGAACAACAAGTTCAACGCCTTCATCATGCAGAAACTCGAAGCAGCCGGCGTGCCGACTCAATTCGACAAACTGCTGGGCGACAACGAATGCCTGGTGAAGAAACTCGACATGATCCCGGTCGAGTGCGTCGTGCGTAACTACGCCGCCGGCAGCCTGGTCAAGCGCTTGGGCGTGGAAGAGGGCATGAAGCTCAACCCTTACACCTTCGAACTGTTCCTGAAGGACGACGCCAAGGGCGACCCGTTCATCAACGAATCCCACGTCGTGGCATTCGGTTGGGGCACCGCCGAGCAACTGGTTCGCATGAAAGAACTGTCGCTCAAGGTCAACGAAGTCCTGAGCAAACTGTTCGACGACGCCGGCCTGCTGCTGGTCGACTTCAAACTCGAATTCGGCGTGTTCTCCGATGGCTCCATCGTTCTGGGTGACGAATTCAGCCCGGACGGCTGCCGTCTGTGGGACAAGGCCACCGGCAAGAAAATGGACAAGGACCGCTTCCGTCAGGGCCTCGGTGACGTCATCGAAGCCTACGAAGAAGTCGCCAACCGTCTGGGCGTACCGCTTTAATCGACGCAAGCATCTGATAGCACGGAAAAAAATCGCTCAAGGGGGTTCGCTTCCGGCGATTGTGCTGTTATGATGCGCGCCGTTGGAGAGATGCCAGAGTGGCCGAATGGGACGGATTCGAAATCCGTTGTACCTTCACCGGTACCTAGGGTTCGAATCCCTATCTCTCCGCCATACATGGAAAGCCCCGTAGATGAGAATCTACGGGGCTTTTTCGTTTCTGGCGTTCTGGTCTAGGGCATTTTTAGGGCAATGTAAGCGCGCGCCGGATTTGGCATCGCTTGACGGGATGATTGGCACACCCTGCAAAGCCTCAACACATCACTTTTCGCATGATAATTGGCATCGCCATCAGATCACTCCGCCGAGGCTGGCGGAATCGGCCAATCCACTTGCAGCGGATAGCCCGGTTGCTTCTCTATACGACTCAAAGCGACGCTGTAGAGCTTCAAACTCAACAGGACAGCTTCTTCCTCTGCTGTGGCATCACCCAAGTCATGTGCGTATTGAAGCGGGGCAATCTTTACCCCTGCATCACGTAGTAAGAAATCCCGCTCAATACGCACTTCTGACGCTGCGGCTGCGAGCTGAGCCGCAGAGTCGAGTTGCCAGGCACCATCAAACCAGACGTAGTGGAGCCCTGGGCAAGGGGCATCCGTGTAGCCGTCAGGAAGCTCCCCCAGTCTGGTCCACTCCTCCGATCTACCTGAGTCGGTTCGGTAAACCATTCCCCGTCGATCTTCTACTTCTTGCGGCTTGTCTTCCACCAAAGCCCATGCATGCCCCGTTATGGGCACCGGTAGTATTTCGGACAGTTCCACAGCATTGCTTGGTCGCTGAGCACCCAAGCCAGGAATAGGAGGAAGCTCTATAGGCCCATTCAATGCGCCTGCTTGATCGATCAGATAAGTAAACATAAGACCTCAGATGATTTTGATTCGGCCAGGGTAGGCAATACTTCGTGGGCGAGTTTCAATACCGCCGTAGAGTTCTGAGCCTGGGAGTCCAGCGACGTCGGACCTGTTACCTCGGGCAATCTTCCCGGTGCCAAAAGCGGTAGGGTTGCTGGGCGAGTCAATGTTGTGACCGTGAGCCCTGAGCAAGTCGACAGCCCATGAGCCCGCGAGCCGACCGGAATCGACACCACGGCCGTCATCAAGTACCCGAATGAATTCAGCCCGTCCTTCTGGCGCCCGGAATGTTGCGATGCCATCTCCGCTTGTCCAACCACCTTCCATCCCAACTCGGGCAGCTTCAGTGGTCAGCATCCCGGATTGCTGCCCGTGGTCCCAAAGCCAAGGCCATTCGGATCGCAAGTATTCGCGACTATTGAGCGGGCCATACCCGCCGGGGCTGAACGAAGTCGTAGTTTCAAATACTGGCCTACCAAGCGAGGTGCCATCGAATCGACCTACGGGCCACCATCCCCCATTACCATCGCTACGCAGATGCCACCAATCACCAGAGCCCATCAAAACCAAAAATGGATAACCTGCGGCGTTTAGATGCGTGTGGAACTTGATTTTGTCGGTTCCAGCAGCCTGCACGACTAGTCGGTTGGTGCTGTTATCTGTTCTTCTAACAATCACATCGACGACGCCCAACGCGGCTGCCGAAGTCGGCAGCGTGATAGTGCGAGTAGCGGCATTTGCGTCAATCAACACCAACCCCATCTGTGCCGCAGTCAATGCGGTGTTAGCGGAAATGGATGTGATGCGGCTCATTGCGAGCAGTGCTGGCGGTCTGTGCTTGAGTACATCCCAATCAGCAGTATCCCCGGACAGCTTCTGAAGGGCCTGAAAAAGCTGCGAGTCGCTCGCAGGATCAAGCTCAACGCCTAGCCCTACGATGGCATTGATCAACTCTCGCTGAACGGTATTAAGCCATGCAGCCTTGACTAGGGTTGGCCCTACACCGGCTGCTGGATTACCTTCCCGGTACTCGCCATCTGCGTTTGCGGTGGGTGTGATATCTCCGATTTTTTGCATCAGTTGTCTCCGTAACCAAACAGCAAAATGGATTCGGCAGGCATCATTTGACGAAGCCGACACTCAAGGGCTTTATTCCCCCAAGTGGCCAGAGGGTCACCAGCCCCCATGATTCCCGCCTTGGCGTAGTTGACTGTTACGGCCGGAGCATTTACGCGCCAAGTGAAGGCCCAGTCACCGCCATAGAGAGGGTCACCGGCATGCAGAAGTCCCGCATAAGCCGGTCTGAAAGTAGTGATGGTGATGTCATAGCCCAAGCTCTTGGCCAGGCTTATAAAGAAGGGCTTGCTCTGGCCACCGCGCCCTTGATATTTGCTGACCACGGCCTGCACCCGTTCACCGACCGACGGGGATACACCGAGCAGACATGGATCAGGCAAGGCGAGTACTCGCTCCCAATCCGCAAGACCTTCTCCGGTGTCCGGGAAAATGGCGTTGTAGACCGCATCCGCTTTGGTATCGGTAAGGGTCAGAGCGTTGGCTTCCGCCTCAATCGTGGCTGAGAGAGTTGGAGCGGTTCCGTCGTAGGAAACAGGCGGCAGCAACAACCGGAGCTGGTCGCTAAGACGGGTCATTCCATTAGCCCCAGAGTGATGGTTCCGGGACGAATCCATCCAATCAGAGCCAGATCTTCGGACGCATTGACGTTGTTAACTGGCGTTGTCACAGAGCGGTCAATGACGCCTGCCAAGTTGTTGATCATTGCTTCGATGTGCGACCGCTTGAGCATCTCGCGGGGCTTCAACGCGCCAAGCAACATGTCATAGGCTTTCTGCGCAGCGGCCTGCACGTCGGCAAGAAGGTAGCCCGATGCAAGTTCGACCAGGGCGGTGGAGTTGACGACGCGAATGGTTGGCACGTACACCCAGACGTCCGCAATGACCGAACACTGGCTCAATACGTAATCCTGGCAGTTGGCAACCACCTCGACTGAGGGAAGGCCACCATCCGCAGTAATGACGAGGTCGACCGTACCTGCGCCGCGACGCTTTGGCAGTACGAGGACGTCTGTGACACCATCGACCTCTTTCGCCCACCGGGCATAGTCATAATCCGCGCCGCCTGCGGGCGGTTTCTGTAGGTCTTCTAGCAGCCTGGCTAGAAGCGATTCGACCGCCTCCCGATCTAAGCCCCCGGTGGTGGCCTCGACGAATGTCGCGGTGGAATCCATGCCAAGAGGCGGGCTGGTGATGACCAGGTCGCCGGTCAGATCATTCAAGACGCTGCCAAGTGTCTGCGCTTCGACCACGACCGTGGCGGTGCCGTCGGTGCCAAGTATCGCGCTGGATTGCGCTACGAACGACTCCCCGGTAACGACGTGTGTCATGGTCGCGCCCACCAACAGCTCGACGCCCGCTACGCCTTTTAGCGCGGCTGGGCCGGTTGCTGCTACCGGGTCTTTGAGCGTCAAACCACGGTTTGCGGCTGCGTGGACAACTTCGTCATCGTCAGCGGTGTCCGGGAAGATTTGGCGGTACACCCAGGCCAGTTTTTGGTACAGCCCCTCAATGGCAGCCGCAACCGCTGCTGAGCGTATGTAGTGGTCACTGTCGGTGCCGATATCGGCTTCGGACTGAAGATTGCGAATATCTCGCAGGATGCCTGTGAGAACGCTCTCCAGTGAGGGGGAGGAAAAAGCCATGTCAGATCACCCTTACAGGTTGGCGAAACACCTGCGGATTGCCGGTGGCGTCGATGATTTCGATGTGCAGATCGAGCCGGCCGTTGTGGGGCTGCTCGGCGGTTATGGTGATCTTCTTGGCGCGGCCGTCATCAAGCAGCGGCTGGAGCGCTTGCTCGGCGTATTGCCTGGCAAGGATGCCCACCCGAGGGCGGTCTTTTTCGCGGCGAAGTTCGTGCAGGCGGGAGCCCAGCGCGGGATCAGCCCACCAGGTTCCGAGGGGAGTCATGAGGCGGATGTAGACGGCGTTTGCCAGCGTATTGATACGCTGGCCCGTCAAGTCGCCTGTCGTTGGGTTTATGCCTGCGTCCATAGGGATGTATGGTGCAGGGAGACGCGGAGGGAGTGTATTTCAGGATGGTTTAAGGTTTTTTGCGGGGAAGGCCAAGGTCGGCGAGTTGTGCGTTGTTCAACTGGGTCACATGAGCATAGGCGCCCACTTCCTGCGATGGCGATGCGGGTACGAGTTGAACCGTATGTTCGCCCTCATGCTGCTTGTATTCATTGATAAGACCGATAACGGTGCCGTCCGAACGCAACGCCCACGCTGCAATGGGCTCAAGAATTGAGCTGTCATCATCGGGAAAACCGACGTAATACCAGTCGTTGCAAGGAATAATTTGAACAATAGTGGCCGACATAAATAGCTCTCATCCATTGGGTGATCAAGTATGTCATCACTGCTGTTGCCCTGGTACTGAACCACCACCGTGGTTATGCCCGTTATAGATGTCCCGGTCAGCCTGCATGGTCCGCGTATGGTCCGCGATTTCGCCGTCAGCCTTGATATTACCGTCGACGTGCTGATCTCCGCTCATCTCGACCAACGGCGTCTCAAAGCGCACCTTGTTCTTGACCTTGAACACTAGATCATCAGTCACGACCTCGATCACCCGACCGCGCTTCATATGCACGTAATCCCCCTCATCGGTGTAGATCGACACTTCGCCGTCCTGGAGCGCGATTCGGTAGCGGCCGTCTTCGCTGGCGGCGACGATGGCGTGTTTGCTGTTTCCGCCCACGGGAATGACCAGGTACTCAGCGCCAGGCTGTGGCGCTGAGCTGAAGCCATAGTGCTGGAACAGCTCAGCCGACACTGACTCCCCGGATAGCCCCTCGACTTCAACCCCGATCAACTTGCCGTGAGTGTTGCGGGCCGCAACAGCACGAAAAGGCAGACGAACATTCGCCAGCACTCTGCCGACTTGTTCACGTATCAAACGCCCCATGCTGCTCATCACGCCCCCTTAATGATTTCGATAAGGGCCGCGTCCGGGTTGGACTTGCCTTTATGTTTCTTCTGTTTGATACCGTCCAAAATCCACATCTTGTCTTCACGCAAACGCAACTCAGTGATGGCGCCCTCGCCACGAGAGAGGCGCAAGGTGCGGGCCATCAGAAAGAACGTGCCGTCCAGTTCATGGGGCTGGCTGCGGACGATGACGCGTTGCCCAGGATTCCAGACCTGCCCGTTATCAGCCCGGTGTCCCTGGACGATGGCGCGGATTTCAAAACCCTCCAGACGACTGTCGGCCAGCAGCTTGCGGGCACGGGTGGTGGCCATGTCCTGGTTCTCACTGGCGCTATCAATGACCACCTTCGGCCGGAAGATCCCGCGACGGGCCAGAGTCTCGTCCTGGATGACCGAACGCAGGTGGGAACGCTTGGTGTCGAGGCCATCGTTATCGTACTGGCCGTGCTGGCCGAGGACGGTGATCTGGCTGTAACGGTTGGCGATGGAGCGGCGCACACTCAGGCGTTGCACGTTGTTGCCCACACCGTCCTCGCGCAGGATCAACGTGCCCACGGGAGGTGCGTTGTAATCAGGCCCACCGATGATCAGACGGCCATCCGGTTCGACCCATGGCCACAAGCCGTTGGCCTCGGCGACCTGAAGCAGCGCTTCCCAAGCGGTCTGTCCGGGTTCGATCTGGACGCGGCGCCGGGTCTTGGCCTGGTCGGCGCGGATCTCGACTTGGAAGATGCCCAGTGGCTTTACCACCTGGTCGAGGATTTGCGCCAATGAGGCTTCGCGCATCGACACGAACGGGGCCGAACAATCGACCAGAGGCGCCGCACGGTCCCGGCCGTTGATGCGCATCGAAATGCCCTGGCGCGAGATGTCGTGTTCAAACTCGTCGATCTGCCCGGTCAATACGCGGTCGCTGCCTAGGGTCAGCGAGCATGGCGCCCCTTCTTTCAGCACGGCGGGCAGTTGCGTGGAGTGCTTGGTGTACAGCTCCAGTTCAAAGGCGTCGGCGGGTGTCAGCAGGTCGGATTCAACCGACCAACCGTCCCAGGTGTCGTGGGCCAGGCCACCGATGGACAGGCGGATCGGTGCCGTCTGGATGTCATTCTGCATAAGCACGCAATACCTTACCGACCGGGATGTTGTGGGGTGTCTTCAGGTCGGGATTGAGCCGGATCAATTCGAGGGCGCGGGAGTGGTCGCCATACCAGCGATGCGCCAACAGACGAAGGCTGGCCGGGGTTTCAACCCTGCGCTCGACCATGGGAGGGCTTTGCAAAATGACCTGGCGGGCGCGGGCCTGGATCAACGCGGCGGTGTTGCGCAGTGCTTCAATGATCGGCCGGGAGGTTTCCACGTCGTAGAGTCGGCGCTGGAGCAGGATGGCGGACTGCACCAGCGAGCGCACCAGGTTAACCAGGCCTTCCAGCTCCAAGGGGCTCAGCGTTGGCTTATTGCCTTCGTCCTCAATGACGATGGCCACCGCTTGGGCGTGCGCGGCGGCCAGCTCGGTGATGACCAACACCACCAGGGCAAATCCACTGGCCGCCACCGGATCTTCAGGCATGCCGTCCGGCAACAGGTCGGCGTTCGGCACCACTCCCTGGCGGGCACTGATCAAAAAGGCGTTGCCCGCCCGAGCCGCGTCCGTGGTCAGACTGGCGCTGCCGGGGACCGTAGCCGGGACGCCAGACATGGACAGCAAGGCAGTCGACTTTTCGGGCGTGCTGCCTTGAATGGCACTACGGATCTGCGTCGGAGTGCGGAACAGGTCGGTCAGCGGATCGAAGGCCGCGGAAGGATACTTGGCCATGGACGCCACGCCGGAGACCACACCGAGGATCTGTGAGCGCAGTTGCTGCACGCGCAGAAAAATGCCTGGCAAGCCCAGAGCTTTTTCGATCAACCCCACCCAGCCGCCACCGATCCACGATTGAATCTCGCTGACCAGGGAGTCGATGCGGCCGAACAGATCGAACACGCCGTCCTGCCAGGTGTATTCGTCCTCCACGTCGGTGACACCGACATCGACGAACTCAAACTGACGGGCAAAGAATGGCAGCTCCGGGGTGTCTTCCAGGAACAGCAGGCTGACCGTCGCTGAGTCGGGATTGTCAGCGTTGTGCTTGGCCTCCCACGTCTGAGTGACGACGCTAAGGCTGCCATAGATTGGGTGGATCAGTTCACCCGAGCCAGGCGTATCCACCGCCAGGAGGATGTTTTGCAACTCCAGCTCGTAGTTGACGCCGAACACCACGACTTGCATCTGGAAGCGACGGGCACCACGGCCCAGATCGACGACGCTGTCGCCGTCTTTAAACGGTGTGCCGTGTTCGGCCGTAGCGCGTTGAGCCTGGAGACTTTCCTCTACGACCTGGAGCGGTACGCCTCGGAAGGAGGCATCCAGCAGGGTTTCCGCCCAGCTCATTGGCCACGCCTTACTTGCAGGTCGGTGCGGCGCTCGACCTCAGCCTGGATCATCCGCGAGTCCATGCGCAACTCAATGACCAAGGGTTGATCCAGCAGTCGTTGTAGACGCGCATTGGCGGCTTGAGTTTCAGCTCCGGCCCCCACGGCGCGGTTGGCAACACCCGCTGCCCAGGCATTGGCACCTTCGACGGAGTTGCCCGAGGCGGTCAAACCGGTTTGTTGATGCGCCAGGCGCTGAGCCTGAGTCGATAGCCAGTCTTGGGATTGGTCGGGATTCTGCCCGGCGAGGGCAATGCGATTGCTGTAGAACGCCGTCTGGTAAGTGCGCTGGCCATCGTCAATTAGCTTATTGCGGGGCACCATGGCCAAGCGATCTTCATCCGTGTTTTGACCGGTTGAACCACCCAGTTGAGTCGCACTTAACGCCAGGGCAACCGGGGCCAACCATGGTGCGATAAAACCGCCAGGCTTGCCCTTTTCGGACGATGTACCTGGAAGATCAGGCATACCAGGACCGCCGAGGTTCATTCCGCTGTTTGGCCAGTTGGTTACGAATACCGACGTGACACCGGTCGCTTCTTCCAGCACCTTGCCCACGGCAATGTTCTTGAGGGTTTCAGGGCCACCCATGAACTTGTTCAGCAAGGCGCCCGCGCCAGCTTTGGCACCGCGTCCGGCGTAGTACCCACCAGCACCCAACGCAGCACCACCGGCCAGCATCTGCTCACCGGATAAGTTGAGGTCATCGAGCAGATAGCTGCCCATTTCGGCAAAGCCTTTGTTCAGCGGTGTCGCCATACGGTCAATGGCTTCGCCCAACGTTGCTTTCATTCGGGCAGCCGTACCGCTGGAACTCTGCGTATTTTCTTTAAGGTCGTTGTTGAAAATGGGCTCTGCCTTTTTAAGCTGCGTAGCGCCGTTGCGGAAGTCGTCCAGTCGGTCGCCGGTCAACATACTGCGCATCCCGCGAACGGTGTCCTGGTCCATTCCCTTAAATACAATCCCCATGAACTTTGCACGTTGTTCATCGGTCTTCATTGCGTTGTACTTTCTTTTCAACTCTTCGAATACTTCCAGAGGATTTTTAGACGTGCCGTCTTTCTTATTAAAAAAACTAACGCCACTAGTTTTGGTAATTTGATCTCGATATTGTTTGCTACTGAAAACACGCAATGTTGATTCAGCCAATGTTCCGAGCCGATCAGGCTGCTGCTCAACTTTAGAAAGCGCCTCGGTAAATGCCAATGCCTGCTCAATGGACATGCCCGCAGCGGCTGCAACCCCACCGATTTTCGGAAACAGGTCGGATAGATTCTCAAGCTCCGCGAGCCCCAGGCGCCCGGCGACAGTCATCTTCTGCAACAATTCAAGCGCCGCATCACCTTTGTTCAAATCAATGTTAAAGGCACTCGCAGCAGCAACAACTGCCTTCCCCAACACGCCAGAATCAGCCCCTGTAATAGTCGATGCCTGACCGATGGCATCAGCGGTCTTTTTCGCGGGAGCGTACTTAACACCAGAGGCAATCAACGTATTGAAACCGGTATCCACACTCTCACGACTGAGACCATATTTTCTGGCGACCCTAAAGCCGTCCCTTTTCCAGTCTTCTTTTTCCTCCGGTGACATATTGGCGGTCTGCTTGGTGCGAATCAGTTGTCGCTCCAGATTGGCGCTGCCGGTCAAACCGGATACGACACCAAGCCCAATACCCAAACCAGCCAATTGCCCCTGAGCACTACTGCCCAAACCTTTGAGCCGGTCAAACTCCTGACGCACGCCCATGGCAATGGTCTTCAAGGCGCGCAGATGGCGCCCGCTGTTCTGGGCCATGCGGCGGAAGGACGATTCGGTTCTTTCCACGCTCTGGCGCAATGGCTGTACACCTTGCCGATCAGCGTTGATCAGCTCGGTCTTGGCATCCCGCGCTGCTTTGCGAGCGGCGGTGGCCATCGCCTTCAACTCGGCAGAGGTCTTGGTGACCTCAATCCGCGTGTCGGAGCCAGCCTTCGCCGTTTCGCGCATGGCGTTGCGGATGACTTTGTAACTGACCGCTCCAGCCTGGCCGACCTTGGTAATGGCGGTGCCAGCCTTCCAGCTCTCATCGGCCAGAGACTTGGCGCCTTCCTTGCCGGCTTTACGCAGGTCGCGATTGATCTGCTCGATCTCGCGTCGGCTGTTACCCGAATGGGCCTGAATACGAAGCGCGACGCGCAGGTCGGAACTCATCAGATACTCCTGGTAGTGATGCAGGCAATGGGCGGTTTACTTCGGCTTCGGCAATGGCTTGCGAATCCGCTTGCTGACATAGCGCGTGGTTTTGGGCTTGCCGATGATCAGATCGATGCGAGCATCGATCTCGGCACGGGTCATCCGACGCAGTTCGTCTAGTCGGTAACCGTGTCGGATGAAGGCGTGTTCGATACGTCGCCAGTCGGCGTTGCCGCGCTCGGCGGCGCGAGCTTTTTTTCCAGCGCCGCGTCGGCGTCCGCGATGACGGCCAAGTCGGTTTCGGCCAGATTCTCGCGCAGCAGCTCGATGGTCAGCGCCTCGGGCGGGATGTCCCCCAAGGACAGCAACTGGCGGCGATACACTTCCAATGTGACCAACTGAAATGGTCCATCGGGGTGCAGCTCTTGAGCGGCTACCAAGTCGCCCGCCATACCAACGCGAAGGGTAAAGTTCTTGTGACGCAGGCCGGAGTAATACACGCCGATGCGCAACTCGCCGGTGATGGTCAGGCCGTCCCACTGTTTGTTCATTTGCTCGGTCATTGCATTACTCCGTGTAGTAGTTCAACGCGGCGACAGTCAGGTCGCGAGTGGCTTCACCTTCAACCTGGTACTTGCTGCCCATCTCCATCAACGAGCAGCCGGTCCAGGTCTGGCGCTTGCTGCCGCCGTCCTGCGGGTAGATGGTGATCTTCGCGTCCATCAGGGCACGCCAGTCCGGTTCGCCCGACTTAGGAATCGGTACTGCGATCTTGAGTTCATGCTCTTCAATCCCCTTGGCCGTGCCGGTCGCCCGGCCGGTGCGGTTCATGGTTTTGACCACCTTGCGCCCGGTCTTGAGGCTCGGCTCAACGCTGGACACCTCGTAATCGGTGCCGTTGATCTCTAGGACAATCTGTCCCACATAGTTATCAGCCATCTAAAGTCACCTCTTACAGGAGCAGGTCGATGCGACCGGCGAATACGTGAAGGCCGTTAACTACGTCGGCTGGAATGGAAGAGTTGAGGCGGTTCACGTCCTGAAGCGAGCGCTCGACCACCAAGCCATCTGCGTTGGCTTCGACCTCTTCGATGATCTCCAGCTCTTCAAGCTTATTGAGCACATCGAGCAGCTCACCACGGACTGCCGCAGGAGTTTTGGAAGAAAGCTTGGAGCGAGGGAAGCGCAGACGGATGCGAGTTCGGCACGCAACGCGCACGTAATAAAGTGTGCGAATGGTGGTCAGGTCGAGCAACGACACATCCGTCGCCCCAGCCGCCGACTTGGTGTAGGTGGTGACTGCGCGGACGATCTGAATCACGTCGCCTGCTGCTACTTCCAACGGCGTAACGCCGTTTCTGAGCGCGGTTTCCTGCTCGGTACGGCCGAGACGCTTGGTGATCTCCGGCACCTGGATTCCAGTAAGCTCCAAAGTGTTGAAGGGACGGGCCGGATCTTCTTGGGAGGCAATCACTGCCGCATAGGCCGCAGCCACTTGTCGAGCGGTCGAGGCAGTACCCGGCAGAACGGCCAGAGTGATAGCACCCGCATTCAACGACGCCGCCAAGGTGGTAGCGGCTGACAAGGTGCTGGTGAGTGCTGCTACACCGATGATGCTCTGTTGTTCGATTGAATCCGTGTAGGTCTTGATGTGCGTACGCAGCGCCGTCAGTGCGGTTTGGCTAAACCAGGCTGGCACCAAAATGGTGTAGCCGCCCAAGGCGGTGGCATCCAGTGCAGCGGTGATGTCGGGCTCCGCTTCACCTTGCATCACCACGCCAACCGCCGAAATAGCGACATAGCGATAGGCTTTAATCGCAGCGGCAGCCATCTCTTCAGCCACTGGGCCAAACAGCTTCCCGGCTTCTGTCGCGCTGTAGAACTGGGTAGGCACGTTGGCACTGACGGTAGCGTCTTCCCCCAGCGGGACAATCAGACAGATACTCTGATCGTTGGTCGGCAGCGTTCGTACCGCCAAGCTGGTGTTGAACTCGAAATAGGCCCCTGGCTTACGGATAGAAGCCGGGATGGTGTCAAATTCGATAGTCATTTATCGGCCCCTTTTGCAGACTTTTTGGCACCGCTATCCGGCTGCTCAGCAGACGGCGATTCGACGAGAAGAACCTCGGCGGACTCCGGTTCGGCAGGCAACAGCTCGCCCGAAGCGATACGACGGCGATAATAGGAAGTGCTCGGCACGTCGACCGCGTCGGCTCCGATGTGCTTATCAACCTCTAACTCCATGGGCACCCGTAGACTGGGCGCGGCTACAACGCGCATTACACGTCCCTCAAATTGATTGTGTCGTTGGCCACCGGCTCTGGGTTGTCCGATGGGCTGTGGTACTGCATGTCGATACCGACCAAATCCGGTAGATCCAGCTCCGGCTTTTGCCAGTCCAATTCGATGACGAATGACTGTCCCAGGACAGACAGGTGGTCACTCGCCAACTTGCCGTTGACCAGGTTGGAAAGCTCGGTCGGTCTGATGGAGGCGCGATCTTCCCAGGGCTGCCAGTCCACCAGTTGGTGCATGCAAGCCTCCCACAGGTCGTAGCTGCCGATGTCCTTCGGGCCGCTACCGCGCCGGGTTTCTCGTTCACCACGAGGGTGACGTGTGGCAATGACCAGGCGAAAGGTGATCGGCACCGTGTAACGGCCCTGACTGCGACGCTGGAACGTCACTTTGGGCACCATCACCAGAATGGCCGGGCAGCGTTTGATCAACCCGGACACAAGGTCCGGGTCGCTCAGTTCACCGCCGTAGCTTTCCACGGCCAGGCGCGGGATCTTGTCCGCCAGTTCCTTGAGGCGCGCCTCGATCAAATCTTCCAGTTCGCCCAGCATCACAAGTCCCTCAAAGTGCGGCGGTCCATCAATCGAGGCTGACTGGTAAGCTGCATGCCTGACCGGCCAGCCTCGGCCGCGCCGCGCTCCTTGTCTTCCTTGGCGAGGGTTTCCAAGCGCTTGAGCACATCCTTGTAGAGCACACGTACCGTCGATTCTTCCTTACCGGCATCGTCGTACAGGTGATAACGGGCGATCTCGGCCAGGTCATCCGTCACCCATTCCGGGGCATCCTCTCCGGCCGGGCGGAAACGCAAGTAGAACGAAACCTCACTGCGCGCCCTGGTCACGGCGTCGGCGATCCTGGCCAACGTCGCAACAGCAGTCGCCACCTCTTCTGGCTGCCAATCATCCATGGGTTCGCCTGCCGCAGCGGCTACCAGCAGAGCAGGATCAATGGTGCGCTCGGTGTCCGGCACCGCGACCTCGGTAATATCACGGGCACCAAAGCGGACCAGGAGCTGGCTGGCGGACGGAAGTGAGAGGTTCATTTACCTTCGTCCTCGGCCTTAGTTGCTTTGGGTTTGCTGGGTTTTGCGGGAGGTTTCGCGGCCTGCGCTTTGGCCGCTTCACGTGCCAGCTCTTCCTGGTGGGCCTCTTCCCAGAGAGCGTCATCTGAATCAGTGCCGGCCTCTTTCGGTTGCTCTTTGTCCGGCGCGATCACAGGTGTGCTTGGAGCAAGTCCCGAACCATTAGATCCTGGCTCACTGTTGCCCACGAGCGGGGCGACGGGCAGAACCACTGCATCACCCAGAGTTGGAGTGCCTGCTTCAGGCGCTTGCGACTGGGCGTTTTGTGCGGTGTCGGACGCTTTCGATAGATCGACTTCCTGGAGGTTTTCATCGCGACTGTCCTGTACCTGGTCGAATTCATCCTCCTCATAGGCGAGGATCAACTGAGGTTCTTTTGCCAGAGCCCGCAACTGCGCTTCTGAGAAGAAATCATCCGGGTAGCGTTCCGCCGTACTGGAGTGGGCGATGCCACAACGGCGAAAACCGTCATGTTTCGAGGTGATCACAATGGTCATGACGCCCCCTTAACTCAGCCAGGCCGGTGCGAGTACTTCGGCTGTGCCTGCCCATTCGTTGCCGTTGTCTGCATCCTTGACCAGGATCTTGCGGGCAGCGCCTTCCAGTTGAGAGGGCACGACCAGGAGGCTAGGGTTAATGCCCAGGGGACGACCGCCATCAGCTTTGAAGTCCTTCATGGCAGCACGGGCAAGGCCGTAGTTTTCAGCCGTCAGAGGGGCTTTGGAGCAGTAGGCGAACTGCCAGAAGCCGAAGCCGACGTTCACACGGGCATCCACGCCATAGCGGTATTCGTCGCGCATGAAGACGCTTTCATCGTCCATGGCGGTCATCGCTTTCAGATCGTAATTGCGACGGTTCTGAAAAATGATGGGCTTGAGTGCGCGGCTGACATCGAGCAGATACCAGGCCGGGCCTGCACCGTCCTGGTAGTTGCTGACGGACACGGCGGTGCCAGTTGCATCGGTCGATGGATAAACCGGGTGATCGGTGTCGAAGAAGTACTGGCCGTCGTAGCAGGTGGTGGTCAAGCCCGCTTTGAGCAGCGCGAACACCAGTTCGTCCGGGTGCGCACTGGAGGCACGCCCCATTTCGGCAAACAGCGGTTTGTAAACGCCGATCTCGTCGTCTTCGATGGCATCGCGTGGGACACCCACCGACGACTCAAATTTCTTGTTGGTGATGGAGTAACCATGCGCCGCCATGTTCTTGAGAACACGGTCGCCGATCCACTCACGGAACGTCGGAAACTGCCCCAGCCAGCCATAGGTGTTGCTGGCGGACGACGACGGAACAGGCGTTGCGATACGCTTCCAGTCGGTCGGTGTCGTGGCCTGGGCGTTTTGGAACTCGGCCTTGTACGCAGTAAACAGCGCGTTCAAGACACTGGCGTTAATGATCATGAATCACTTCCTTTATATAGAGGGGAGTTACGCCTTGCCCTTGATGAATTCCGCTTCGCTCAAGCCCATCAGCTTGGCGACCTGTTGCTCTTCAGAGTTGAGCGCGGTGACGGTGTTGTCGGGCTTGCGCTCGCTCAGGTTGGAGGGATTGGCAACGACTGGTGCCGCATCGACGAAAGCCTTGAAGCGCGTCAGGCCGGCTTCGTCCTGGCACATGGCGCGGTGGTATTCCACCGTTGCCGGCGTGATCTTCCCGGCCTGAGTGGCCGAGGTGATCACTGCATCGACAGCCTTGGTGTGCTCTGTCTTTTTGAACTCATTCAGGGCTTGTTCCGCGTTGGTTGCGCGGGCTTCCAGTGCGTTGTAGTCCGCACGGGGGACGAAGCGGTCCAGGTTGGCTGACTCGTTGTTGAGTGCCTGGGCGGTGGATTTGAGTTTTTCGGTGGTGGCCGTCAGAAATTGTTCTTCGGTTGCCGTATCAGGCAGCCCCACAAGTTTTAAAAGCTCTGGCGAGGGTTTCACAGGGACGTTCTCCATTTGCTCTTGGTTGAGCGCTGTCATGAGGAAGTTGGGAATGTTGGTCAGGGCTGCGCTGACCAGGCGCACGATGCGTGTGGTCTCGATGTCGTAATCGAATACGGGGGAAAGGAAGCGGTACTCTTTGTTTTCAACCTGGAGTTCGCCGCGAGGCGTCCACTCGACCTGGCCCCACAGAGCACCGTTGCGAGTCTCTAGTTGTTTGATCCATGCACCGGCCGGGGCGTCCTCACCCAAAGGGGCGCGGCGCTGGGTGGCATGCTCCCAGTCGATAGGCAGTTCAATTGCCCGACTGGTGAAGTTGGATTGCACCGATTGATAGGCGAAGTCGTCGAATAGCCAGGCGCGGCCATCACGGCCAACTACGTTTGGACCGGCTGGAATAAGTTCTACCCACTCGGGCGCTTTCCCATCGGAAAGTACGACTGAGCTGTAGATTTCTGAGTTAACGGCGAGTTGGGTTTTCATGCCGCCAGTGTCGGCGGGTCATCAAAGGAAAGTAATTTCAGGGCGGTTTAAGGTTTTGTGCCTGGGGAAGGCATAGAGGGGGATACACCCTTTACCCATTCTATACGTAGAGAATGGGTAAAGGGTGTCTGACGGGGGCGAACCGAATAGCACTACGAGCGAATCTAACGCAGGTCTAACGCGACTTAGCCACCCTGTAAGCAACGTATGTACCCGTTAGAGTCGATCACAGCATCTAGGAGATTCTGCGCTGTCAGCTTGCTACTGGCTCTAAGAGGTAATCCTGAATGATGGCCAGGATCTCACCATCGTCCTCTGTCGACAGCCCTAGATAGGGCCGTGCTTTGATCTCGGTGTCATGCGCTCCACGGGTCACCCACTGTGCAAAGTTGGATTTGCTCTTCTTCACGAAACGATTGCCGACCGATCCATCCTTACCCTGACGGAAGTAAACCTGCTGCGACCTGGCTGCATGTTCGACCTTGCCACCGTTCTGGTGAATGGCGCCGTATGGCCGATCTGTACCGAAGGACAGTTCATTGCCGCTGACGCTGTGGCGCATGGTGTCCTGGAGCGTGCCCTTAGCGCGAAGAATGCGTCCACCTTTCTTGCGGGCCAACGTTGAGGGAGCCAGCGGCGCCCAAGGCGTGCCGTCTGGCGCCACTTGCTTGATGAAGCGATCATCGGTGGACTGATGCAGGTATTCGGCAATGTCGTTGAGCGGGGTTGTCAGGTCACCCAAGCGCTCGGACAGTTCACCGAGGGCTTTGCCAATGATGGTTGTATCGATGACTACATCAAGCATTGCACCGGCCATGGTCCTCTCCTATTCAGTGCGTCGGTAAAGGCGAACACCGAGGCGCAAGGCCTCAAGGTACTGCTCGCTGTCGTCAACAAAGCCGGTCGCTCCCGTCCAGCCATCGGCGCCCTGGTCGAATACGGCCACGGCTGGGGTGGCCTTGCCCTTCACCTGGACGTGCGCCAGGTAGCGACGCCGGAGTACGGCTTTGCCCAGGTCCGGCTGCCATTCCAGGCGAGCCCAGATCTCGTCGGGTGTCTTGATGGTGTCAGCCAGTAAGGGCAGTTCGCTGGCCTTGAATTGCTGGGCCAGTGCTATCGCGCCGGTTTTGGCATCGGTAAACATCTCCCGACCGATTACTAGGGCGTCGCCAGTCACGTCACGGAACACGACCGGGGCGGCATCAGTGGCGCCGAACTCGCCCAGGAACTGGGTCACCGCTTGTGGGGCGGATACTTTGGCTGGAAGCAAGCGCTTTGCCGGCACGGGTCGAGGTGACGGTAGAGTACCGGTAGGTTGGCGGTTGGGCAGACCCGTTGCCGGTACGGGGACTGGCGCTGCTGACGGAGCTGGCAGAGGATCACGGGCGTGCAGCTGGGGCACGGAATTCGCCAGGCGAGATTGACCTGGTGCATATTCAAACCCCGGATCAATACCTTTGGGCACGCGAACGGTGCGCGGGCCGTTGGGACTGTTCTTGCCGATAACACGATCTTCCCACTCAATAGCGGGCGCTGGGCCAATCGTCAGGCCCTGACGTTCTACATCCCTGGCCGAGAGCATGAATTTCTTGCACTTGCAGCCCCAGCCGCATGACGGCGAATGTGTTGTCCACCATGCGTCGTCAAGCGGCAAAGTGGTGCCGTTCCAAGATAGGTGCATCGGGCGCGGATGGGCGCTGTCGCCATGACGGTACACGCCATAGGGGCGGCGCTTACGTAGCTCCGGGTCGGACATCTGTGCTTCGCGACCAGCGTTGTAGGACTGGCGCAGGTTGGTTTCCCAAATGACGTTGGTGCGCCAGCCACGTTCGCCCTGGTACTGCCAGCCGTGTTTACCGACGACCTGATCGAAGTCTTTGCGGAACTGTTCCAGGGTGGTGCCGTTGGCGATGGACTTCTCGACTGCGCCGCGCAGGTCGGTCAGTAGGTCGCGCTTGACCGCACCAGCCACTACGAAGGCGTAGTCATGTTCGGCGGTGTAGATGTCCGTCCAGGAGCGAGTCGGTAAATTGACCTTGCCACGGAAGTAGTCGATTTGCTCCTTGAATGGCAATGAGCCATGAGATACTGACATTACAGCTCTCCAATTGGTGAGCGGTTCACTAGCCGACTCAAGGAATCGAATATGTTGCGTGTATTTAGGAAAGGGCTTTCTTTGGTTGGGGCTGTTCTGGCTGCATATGCTGGTATGTTTTGGTATCTATCAGCAGACACCCAAGAGAAACTCAACTCGGCTGTTGTTACTAATGTAGAGGCATACAAGGATCTGGTTTCCTTCTCTCTATACCTCAATACCCAAGCCGCTATTTTCTCGGCGGTGGCTGCTGCATGCGTAGCTGTCGCAGAATTTCTATCAGATTGAAGCATCACAACCCCCGCAAAATGTCATCGCGTCCCGCTAAGCTGGCAGCCGCCAGCCCATCGGCAATAGCATCCGCCAACTGATTGGTAGTCATCGCCGGATAGGTTTCAATCAACCGATCCCGGAACTCCTCAAGGCTGTTGACTGAGTCGAGCATCTCCTTGATCTGCTCGACCATATCATCCAAGTGAACCCCCACCGTCCGCTCCATCGTCCGTACCTGGTTATCCACGATGTCCGGCTGCACTACCGGTTTCGCACGTACCTGCTCGCTGTTGGTCGCCTGTGCCAACGCAGGAGTGGCAACAGGCGCAGGGATGCCCAGCAGCTCGGCACCCTCGGCGGGAGCGGGAATATTGAGCTTGTCGCGTATCACTGACTGTTCAACCTTCAACCCCAGCGGCACCAGTTCCTTTAGCGCTTCGATCAGTATCTTGGTGTTCTCTGGCTTGGGAACGTCGATGATCAATCGCGGATACGGCCGACCAGGTGCAAAGTTCAGATCGCACCAGGGCCGCACAAAGTAGCGGTTCAGCGTATTGGATTCGGCCTTGGCATCGGCTTGCAGCAGGTCGAGGCGCACTTCGTTGTGGATCGTTGCCTGGGCCTGGCTGGAGCCGTCGTCGGTGGACATGGTCTGACCGACCACGGCTTTACTGACTTGCTTGTCCCACCACTCGGCCAGGCCTTTGAAGAAGTCCCCAGCGCCGGTGACATTGGCGGCTTGGGTGAAGTCGATACGCATGCTGTCCGGGATCACCGCCGCCGCATCGCTGCCCAGATTGGCCACCGCCGACATCAGAGTGGCGATATCGTCCTTGCTGGCCCCCGGCCCGTAACGGCCCACACGCATGGGCATGCCGAAGATGTCGGCAAAGCCCATCCAGTCCTTCCACGTCCAGGCCTTGCACATGTAGCCCACGGCCGCGAGACGCGCCAGACCGCCCCGGATAGGCAGACCCGAACGGATACGCGGCAAGTGGACGATGAACTTGTACGGCGCCAACGCAACACCATTCACCGGGTCGGCCTCATCGAGCAGGCGCAGTTCCCGGCCGGTATCACGGTCGAACTGGAAGAAGCGCTGATCGCGGGGCTCAAAGCGCTGCGGGTTCCAGGTCTTGCCGCTACGATCCCACATGATTTCGGAGACGGCATAGCCCTTGCCCATGGCGTCGGTCAAGTCGGCTTGCAGCTCGCCGAACTCGGGGGAGTCGACAATCTCCTTGAGTTGATCAGCACGGCGCACGTCTTCGGCGTCGTCGCTGGCGGCTTCGACCCGGATCGACAGACCCGATATCGCCAGCTTGCGGGTGCCCAACACCGAGGCGTAATGCAGATCCCGTTCTTCCATTTCCTCGGCCAGGGTCAGGTAGTCATGGGCCGAGCCCTCGGCAGCGGCTTGCAGGATGTTGGCCAGTCGCCCAGGCGTCAGCCCCCTGGCCACTGACTGGTGCCAGACTTGGCGAATGCCGGTGGTGCGGGCAGCAGCCAGTTCTTCCGTGAGCTTGTCGTACTGGATCGGTCGACCGTACTGGTCGACGATTCGGGAGTCAGCCATTACCAAATGCCTTTCTGGGTGCGCCAACCCGCTCCGAGTTGGATCTCACGATCCTGCTGGGCGGTGGGTTGGACTCGGTGAAATTCGAATATTTCGGTTTCCTGCCGGGAGGCGTAATCCGCCAGCACGGCCGCGATACCGGCGTCGCCATGGCGCTTGGGCCCGGACTTTTCGCCTTTCTCGTTGGTGCGTTTTTCCGGGATGCGGGCCACGCCCTTGACCATACGAAAGGCGCGCACATCGCTGACCACATCCTTGTCGGCCGGGATGTCGTAGAAGGTGTCGTCTTCCAGGGCTGCTTTGAAGGGCGGCATGTTGTCGCGATACCAGCCCTCGGTCAGCATCACTCGCTCGATGCGGTTGAAACCGAACTCGACGGCCGTGTCTTCGGACAGCTGCGAGCCGTTGCCCCTGGCGTCGTCTGCGCCTTTGAGGAAATTGGGCAATCGCCGCAGGATGTAGAACTTGATCTGCGCCTGTTGCTTGAACGGTACGTTGCGCAGCTCGACCACAAAGGGTGTGCGCTTGCGCAGGTTTTGTTCTTTGAGTAACGGCCAGAACACCGACAAGTCGCCACTGCGGCCGAAGTCCATGCCGTAATAGCTTTGGACATCCAGCGGAATGGCCTCAAGCAGCGGTTTTAGATGTTCTTCGCACCACTCCAGCGACTCGGCCAGCCGCATGTGTTCGGGCATCGTCTCGTAGCCCTGTGGGTAGGCCAGGCGCAACACCGGTACATCGCGGTTACTGCGTTGCTCGACCAGGGCCAGACTGAGAAAGGCGCCGCCGCCCTGGGATGGCACGCAGTCCAGTTCCTCTTCCGAAGCGTCGCCATAAAAGTCGTACACGTCCTGTACCCAGGCAGCTTCTTCCTCGGGCTTGTACTCGATGCCCTTGCGAAGACAGACCCGCTGATAAAGCCCATCCTCAACCGCTTCACGGAACGGGCAGCGGAACAGCGCGCCCTTGCGTTTGCCTGCCCGGATATCGTTGATCAACTCGTTGAAGGCGTTTTCAGTGCCGTCGTGGGTGCTGATCACATGGACTTCACCGCCCCAGATCAGCAGGGCCAGCGCGGCTTTCAGTAGCTCGGCCAAGTCCTGGTGGAACGCGGCTTCGTCGATCACGACCACGCCCTGACGCCCCCGCAGGTTGGATGGGCGACTGGTCAGCGCGACGATGCGGTGTCCGCTGGGGAAGCCGATGGTGTAGGTCTTGATATGTTTGTCAGGGTCGCTGTCGGGCCAGATACCTTCTTCGATTTCTTCGGCGGCATAGTTGAAGGCCCGGCACCACATGGCACAAGCCTGGATGTACTCGACCGTCATGTCCTGGTTGTAGCCCAGGTAATAGACCGTCTGGCCACCGGCCGCTTTCTCGGAAGCGGCGACTAGGACGTTGTCGGCTGCCTCTGCCCAGGTGAGACCAATCCGGCGTGATTTCTCGCCGACCTTGAGCGGTGCGCGAATGCCAATCCACTCTTTTTGGTAGTCGAGCAATACAGCCGGTGCGACCAGTTTGGCGGTGCTGTCCAGGACAAGGGGCACGCTCACGATGCCATCCCCAGAATTTCACTGCGAATTTCGTTAGCGGTTTCAGCCGTCATGCCGCCTTTCTTGGCGATCTTGTCGACACGCGCAGCCACGGCTTCTGCTTTCTCTTTCCACTCGGACTGCCATTTTTTCTGTACGACCGAAGCCTTGCCCAGCTCAGCCACAGCCTTAGCCACCTTCGGCAGGTCCATCTTGTCGCCGTCAGTCATGAGCAGCTTAAACAGATGTTCCTGAACGAGCCGCATCAGGGCTTCGTTGACCGCGCCTTCTTCATCCGGCGCAGCGGCCACCACGGCGCGAGCCTGCTCGCTGGCTACCTTGAGCGCCGAGAGCTTGGATTCAAAGTCCTGGCCATAACGGTGCAGCGCCGACTTGCTGATCGAAAAGCCCTGGGCCGACAGCTCGGCCGCAAGGCTTTCGTATTCGCTGAAGCTGTTTTCAGCCAGGGCCTTATCGAGCCAGGCCTTGACGGCTTTGGGCAGGCTGGCGACTTTGCTGCGCGGTGGCATGGCTTAGCTCCAGTATTTTTCGGGGCGGGCAATACCGGGATTGCAGTCGATGGTGTACTCGGCCACGTCGACGCCGTAGTGGGTCAAGCCACAGATCCAAGCGCCACTGGATTGTTTTTTCAGTGTCACCAAGCTGCGATCTGCCAGGTAGTCGAGTTCCCGACGCAACTCCAGGGTGGTGACATCCGGGAGAATGCCCTGAATGGTCGAGAGCACCATGGCTTCATGTGGGTCCACGGGGCGGGAGGTGTTGAGGGTGAGAAGGATGTACCACCGCAGGGATTCGCGGCGGACCTTGGCGGGATCAATGTTCATGGTCGTATTCCTTTGAGCTGAACGTTTTCTAACTTGAGCGCCAAGGCGTCGAGCTTGGCTTCAATGACGGTTTGGTTTCGGACGTAGTCCTCACGTCGCACGTAGTGCAGGGGCAGATCTGCGCGCAGCCGTTCGAAGTTGAGTTCCACGCTCCGCAGGCGGTCGCTGTCTTTGGCCAAGGCGTTGAAGCGGTCATCCATCACGGCATTGCGCTGGTCCAGGCGCCGCTCCGTTTGCAACAGCAGCAGCTTCACCAAGCCTGCAAAACCACCGAGAACCGCGACCGCCACACTGATCAACTGCCAGGCAGGCATTTCGATCATCATCATTTGCAGCCCCTTCTTTCGCGGCGTGTTTGGCACTCGGCGCAGAACTGCACGCCCTCGACGGCCTGGCGTCGGTCTTCGGGTATGGGCATTTCGCAATCAGCCATCTGGCAGAACTCGGCGGAAGGTCCAGTCAAGGTTTCGCGTTGTGCCATATGTGCCGTTAACGCTGTTTTGTTATGGATCGCCTCCATCCGGGTGGCGAAGTCATCTGCTCTCATTGAGGGTCCAATCAATCAGTTTATTGAGCTGTGCCCGACAGGTTCCATGCCGCTCGCCATTGCGCACCTGGTTGGTCAGAAGTTGATCCTGGCCAAGACCGGAGTCGAGGTCGTCAGCGGCTCCGGCTCCGCTGGACGGCGCAGCAGTTCCGCTGGCGCTGTTCGGGGCTGGCATTGCGGTACTGATGCCATTGGCGGTGTTCCACACGCGGACAAAGCCAGTAGTGAACACAGCAACAGGCAACGGCTCGGGCTGCGCATCGAGGGCGCGTCGGTAAAGGTTGGTGACATGGGCTATCTCTCCTGTGAGCTTGTCGGTGGTTTTGCGCAGGTTGTCTTTGGTGTCAGCCAACTGGCTGGCCAGTTGGTTGCCCTTGGCCTGCTCGGCGCGTAAGTCGGCAAGGGCCTTGTTCGCGGCTTCGGCGGCCGCTTGGGCCAGACCAAGCTTTTCGCGGGTAAAGGTTTCGCGAAGGTCGGCGGCGATCTTTTCGCCGTTGGCTGTGCCCAGGGCGAAGCCTTCGTCATAGCCCTCCTGGCGGTAGAGATGCAGGCCGTAGACCACGGCAACGATCAGCGCAACGCACCAGGTGGCAGGACTGATTAAGTCGAGCAGGCGTTTCATTGGCAGACTCCCTGGCCCCAACCGTCAGCGATATACAGCGCTTCCCAGCGCAGTAGGATCAGACGTGGGTATTGGCGGTTTTCCTTGAAGGCAGCGGCCGAGCGGCCAGCGTTGTGCCGCTCGACGGAGTCGAACCAAGTCAGCGGATCGGCGCCTTTTGCCGAAGCCAACTTTCGGTCGCGGATGACCCAGCCCAGCCCGCCGTTGTAGCTGGACAGGATGAACGCCCCTTGTTCGCAGAGACCACGCGCCTGGATGCGATCTGCCAACCAGCGGTCATAACTGACCAGCGCCTGCATGGACCAAATCGGATTGAACGGCTCGACCTTGCCCAAGGCTTTGGGGAACAACTGAGCCAACCAGGTGGCGGTCGAGGGCATCACTTGGCCCAAGCCTTGCGCACCGACCGGCGATTTCGCGTCGAACCGCCAGCGGCTTTCCTGATGGATCTGCGCGGCGAAGGTTGCCACCGGGGCATCCAGTCCCCATTCCGCCTGGGCGATACGGGTCAGGTCACGACGGTAGCGTTCGGCCTGGGTAGGGATTTCGGCATAGGCTGCGGCGGATATCGCGAGTCCGACAATCGAGGCCAGCGACGTGGCACCTATATATAGAAGGATTCGCCGCATGCTCAGAGCCCCAACGTCAGGCCGAGGACGCAGGCCAGCACGACCAGGGCGCGGCGAACACCAGCCATGGAACGCTCATAACGTCGGACCATGTTTGGGCGGGCATAGGGGAACAACGCACGGTCGATCCAGTAGCCGAGTACACCGCCCAGGGTGACCAGACCACATTTATAGAGAACGACCGGCAGTTTGGTCGGAGCGACGATAGCCAGGCACAACAGCAGTGCGATGGTGATTAACGTCCAGTCGGTCATACGTGGCGCACGGGGGCGCTGCTTCGGTAAGCGAAGGTTCATGCAGATACTCGCGGTGTGTGGATGGCGGCGCGCAGAGCGGCCAGATGGTGGTTGGCAACCACTGCGTTGCCGCGCACAGGGATGGGCGCTCGATACTCAGCAAGGACAGGTGTTGCGGGACTTACAGCAGGGCGAAACTTCTCCCGCTGCTGGACGTGCTGCTCGGTGTGCGCTTCTGCCTGAGCAACATGCAGTTGCACCATGTCCCGCCAGTCGGCTGGAACCTTGGCCCACAAGACTTCGCGGGCGAGGTCATCCCCTGCGGCAAGGATGAGTTGCGCATGTTGGCGCGGCCATTGAGGCCGGGAAACTTTGGGGGAAGCGGGAGCGGTGTGCATGGTGCGAACCTGCCGTTTGAAAGAACGGGTGTAGGTTCGCGCACAGGGGGGAAAGTTGTAATTTCAGGGGGGTTTAAGGTTTTAGCCCCGCACGGTGGCGGGGCTGGACATGCAAGATCTAACTACCGAGACATAACTACCAATGCCACGTTAATCAAAACCCAAACAATCAGGGGAGCATAACTACTCTTTAGGTTTTTTGATCGCAAGTAGAGATAACCCGGAACAACGAAACTCCACCAGATAGCCGGAGCCTGGTAGCCAGCGCTTCGAAGCTTGTTTATGTCCAAGGCACACAGCGCAATGGTTATGAGCCAACTAACAACAATGCCAGCGTTCAATACGCTGGCATCTATCGCCAGCCAAATAACCGGCGAGAGAGCAAGCAACCAGACCCATAAGTCGGAAACTCGATCCCGGCTCAATGGTGGCGGTGTGGTGGCAAGCTCGGTGATGAGTTCGCTCGACTCGACTCGAATCCAGTCGGTCATACCGGTACGCCATACAAGAGTGCCGTGGCCGATCTTGCTAACCTTCAATAGCCCTTTGATCTCGCTTTCGGTCACAGGTCCTACACGAGAACCGCTATCGTCATAAAACCATTGCACCTGGTTCATCAGTGGATACTCCTTCCTGGATCGTCGTCATAGCCGAACAAGTCGGGCTCGCTCTTGCGGTGCAGCGCCCGTTGACGGGCAATGATGTCATAAATCGTTTGGCTCGACAGATCGTACTTGCTGACCATATCAGCAGGTTTAACCCCTTTGTCCCGCCAGTCTTGGTAGATAGCCGCGTTGCGCATGGCTCGCTTGAGGATTGTGCCGCGTGGCAGATACATCACCGTGCCGCCCTGGTGCTCGCAGATGGAATAGACCACCCGACGGGCCAGCTCAGGAGCGCTATCGGTGTTATTGAGCGCCTTGCGCAGCTCAACTTCGGCAATCCTGACCATCTCACCCAGGGTGCCTTCCCATCGTGCAAGGACCGTTGGCGTTTCCATGTGAGCCAGAACCTTTTCAGGGTCGAGCTTATCCGTGTCGTCCGGGAACAGTTCTTCGTTCATCGCTCGGGTCTCCCGTGTCGGCGGGCATCGTAGGTCAATGCCGCCACCATTTTGTGGAGCTGTTGCGGGTCCAGCCATTCCACGCGCTCGACCTTGAACATGCGCATGGCCATGCCATCGGCATACGCCCAAGAGCGTTTGGCTTCGGCGAGAAAGGCCTCGACCTTACCCATCAGATTTTCCCGGTCCGGTGCAGGGGTAGGAGCTTTGCGGCCAGTTTGTTTGGCTGACGTCGAGGTCCAGCCCAACCGCGCAAACTCGGCCAGCACGTGGCCGATCTGACGCGGGTTCAGGTCTTTGGCCGAACGCACACCCGCCACCCGACCCAGTAGGGCACGGTAGGTTTCGTCGTCCAGACCAAGGTCTTTCTTGGCAATGTGGATCTTGCTGAGTTGTAAGTTTCTGGTGCTCATTTTCCTCTCCGTTTTATCAGGGCGCGGAATGCTGCTGGATCACGTCGTGAGAGTTCGGCGACACCGTGAATCGCCACCGTGAGCGCATGCTCGGTCTCGTCAAACTCTCCGGCCGTGCGGATCTGCTCCAGCTCGCGTTCCGTACCGCTGTAGATTTCCATTTTCAGTTTGCTGGCGCCCATGGCGAGCCGCTTGTCCTTGAGCCGCTGACGTTCTGCACGTTTGCGGTCACGGGCCAGACGGGTTTTACGTGCTGCGGGTGTTTCGTCGGTCATGGGTTGGCTGCTCATCAGTACCGGACAACCACGTCCGGCAGACCGCCCCGGATAACCAGGGTGGTTTCGCTCAGAAGTCGGCAATACGGGCAATGCTAGTGTTGTTGGCCAGCAGGTGTTTTTTCAGGGAGGTGAAGCTTTTCCAGGACCAGTCATAGGTGATGAACTTGACCGCCTCTCTCTTCGTTGCTTCGCGCTTTCCAAAAAGCTTCCGATAGGCCTCGATATCCTTTTTTGCATAAAGGGCTCGAGTTACTTTGCGATAAAAACGGCGAGTTTCCTCATGTTCGGGTTCGCCGGTTTTGTGGTCGCAGGTCAACCAGATCCCCTTCAAATATCCATCCACGTAGACCGTCGTCTCCCAATTCTTTTTTGTAGGGTTAGTCCTCTGCACTAGGTCGATTTCAAACCCATCACACTTGAGCTTCATGCTGCCCCACGGGCTCGTCATTTGCTCCTTCAATGCATCCCAATCCGCTTGTTCCATCTTTTCCTCGGCTGCTCATCAGTACCAGGCAACCACGCCTGGCAGACCGTCCCGGATGGCCGGGGCGGTTTCGCTTAATGGAGAGTGTTGTTGCTCGGCTGGCGGCGGTAGGCAGGTAGGCCGCAGAGCCTTTCCTCACAAGCGGCCATGCCGAACAGCATTTGCGAGATGCGAAGTGCCTCGGTCTGCAAGGTCTGTCCGAACGGCCCGACTCGGGCGCCGGACATGTCCAGGGATACAGTCGGTTTGCCGCTTTCGTCGTGCTGGTCTTCAAGGGTCAGGGTGATCTTGGCCATGGGATGTCCTATCGCTGTACATGGAAGGTGATGTGGTAGTCGCGGGCGATCTGCCGCACGCGTTTCTCGGTCATGTGGTGTTTCTTGGCGATCCACTTGGGGGAATTGCCCAGGGCGGCATCGGCCATGATCAGGCCCGCGAGTTTTTGCTCATCTGTCTGGGCAAGCTCTGTTGTTGGCTCAGGCAATACCTGCGCTGGGGAAACCGCCTCCGTGGCAACCGGGGCAAACAGATGGGTATAGACCGGCGAGCGTTCGGGGTTGATGGTGAAAGTCGCGGGCGCACTGCTCATGCGATGGCCGATCTGCTGGACCTTGCCGCCGCGAGCCAGAAACTCGGCGGTTTGCCGAGCGAGGTTGGCGCGCTCGATATCGTGCTGCGGCGAATGCATCGGCAACGGGTCGTTGCGGGTGTCGTGAAAACGTTGCATGGTCAGGCCCCCAAGGCACGGAAACCGGGCTGGTTGCTTTTGCCCAGCCACTGGATGTAGCGCGCCATGGCGAGAATGCCTTCGCGTTGATTGGGCGCACCGGCTACGCCAGGAACAAACCAGGTTTCGTTGTCTTGTCGGGAAAGCTGAGCAGTGCCGCTGATGATCTCGCGGACTGTTTTGTCTTCTCCAATAGCCAAGGCAATGGCCCCATCCGGGACAGTGCTACCGAACTCGATATGACCGGAAGCAAAGCAATAAGCGGTGATCTTCATTTCTTGCTCCCTGCATTTCAGGTGAAGTCGAATGCACGTTGCGCTGCCAAAGTGACCTACCGAAAGCAGTTCAATCCGTTCCAGTTCGGCGTCAGGTTGCAATTTGCACAGCAGTGCCTTGCTCGCGTCACGCTCGCTGATGCTGGAGGATGCGGTGACCTTCTGGCCTGAAACCGATGCGTGATAGGCACCAGTGCTGTAGCGGACTCTGATATCGATGTATTCCATGTCACTCTTCCTCCTGGTCGTCATCGGCTTCGAACTTCTCGGTTCGCAAGGGGAACGGAGAGAACAACTCCACAGCGATACGCATTGCAGATTTAAAGCCCTTGCGCGCATCGCCTGTGATTTCGACCTGCTGACCATCGACTCCGCGCAGAACAATATCCACGTCGTCTTTGGCATCGACCAAGCTCTGAAGCTGGTCGATACGCTTGGCGTGCCAGGCCTGAAGTTGTTCAAGCATTTCGGCAATATCAGGGTCCTGAAGCATTGCGGTGGTTGAACTGGTCATCTCAGTTGCCCCGTTGTTGTTTTAGAGTTTGAAGTTGCTCAGCAATGTCATCCACGCTGTCTGGATCACCATGAATCACGGCCACCACGTAGCTACGGCCGGAGTTGAGTTCCAGGTGAACGATGTCGAAGGTTTCCTCTGTGCTTTTTTCGGCATCGTTGAGCAGGTCGAGCAGACTTGTGTCAGGCCATGTCATTGAAGTAAGAAGCCCCATGTCACACCCCCGCAATATCAAGGCTGATGGGTTCGTATTGGTCGGTATCACCGACACGCTGATACACGCGGATATAGGACTTGGAGCCGACCACCTGGCAGGCGTCGCCAATGGCCTGCATGGCGCGCTGCCAGCGTTCGTCGACAATCTCCAGGCGGCGCAGTGCGAGGACTCGCGCCGTGCGGATGTCGCCTTTGGTGTCGGTGCGGAACGCGTCATTGACCAGCGTGACCACCTCCGGGCGAGCCCCGGCGGTCCATTCTTCAAGGCATGCGTCGATCAAGGCCCGTGCTGCCTGGAGGCGTTCGTCAAAGGCGATGCTTTCCTGAATAGCCCGTTGGATTTTGTAGCGGCCGTCGAAGCTGATCAGGCTGACGTTGCCTTTTTTGCCACCCAGCTTGGCGCCGTATTCCTCGGCGCTCATCTCGACGAAGGCGTCGATGTCACCGAACGCAGCGGCTTTGAACAGGGCCAAGCCTTTGCTGGCCTCGCGGGCTTTTTCGACCAGTTCCAGCACCAGGGCATCACGGGCTAGGTCAAGCGGTTTGATCAGGATTTCGGCGACGAGTCGACGTTGCGAGTCCATGCGATAGCCTTCGGGGATGGTGTGTTGTTGTGCGGTCATTACAGGGTTCCTCAGTGGAGAGTTGGGCGGGACCAGTCGTCGGGACGGGCGGCGCTGATGGTTTCGCGCCATTCCAAGGTCACGCCCTGGAACAACACGGTGTAACGGGTGCTACCGGCGCTGGCGTGGCGCTGGTAGCCGCTGACGGAGCGGGCGTTGATCAGTGCGCGACCAGCCTCGGGGTCGATGGTCAGCCGGTTTTGGATCGGGTCGAGGTTCAGCAGGCGGATGCGCATTGACTGCAAAGTCCGGGCGGCGTGGTTGAACACCCGCAGGTGTTCGGCGAGTGACGGGGTCAACACTTTCAGCGGCGTGCGGTTAGTGGAGGCGAGCATGGTCAATCTCCTGATGGCAGCGGTCGGGGTTGTGGGTGCAGTGCTGACAGGCTCGCCAGTGCTGCATGGCTTGCGGGTTGTGGGTCGGCGCCGGTTTTTCGCGATAGCTTTGGCACTGGTCCGTGGTGACCACGTCGTCCAGGGCGACACACTCGATACGGCCGAGGGTTTCCATGACACGGCGCTCAACACCGGCCGTGCTGGGTGACGCGTAGCGGTTGGCCAGGATCAGGCTGACGGCGGTGCGGCTCATCCCAATGCGCTGGCTGGCTTTGGTTTTGTTGCTGGCGGCGACTTCGGCGGCGAGCAAGCGCACGAACAGCGGCGGCTCTGGTCCCCAGGCGGCAAGTTGAACGCTCATAGATCGTCCTCCTCAGGTTCTGCCTGACGGAACACGACTTCGCCCAAGTTAGGGTCGAAGACCTGGCCGATGCGCTGAATCATGGGCGGGCGCGGACCAGTGTATTTACCGTGCCCCAGTCGGTAGCGGGCCTTCTTGCCTGGCTTGCTGGTCTGAACCTCGACGACATAGCCCGCACGCTTGAGCCATTTCAGATAGGAACGGGCTGTCCAAGTAGTGGTAGGCACCACAATGGAGGCTTGCGCGGCCAGCTCGTCGGCATCCAGTTCGCCCAGGATGCGCAGGGAGCGCCACATGGCTTCGGTGCCTTTGCCAGCGGTGCTGGGCTTGCCGGCGCGAGTGATGGCGGGCGCTTCGGCTCCCACGTCCTTGAGCAGGCGCAGGGTCTGTTCTTCGAACTTGGCCCCCGTGACGACCTCAACGTAACCACCCTTGATCAGCGACTGCAGGTAACTGCGCACGGCGGTGTCATCGGTGCTGGCACGACGGGAAACTTCATAGGCGGTAAACCCATCACGGCCTACACGGATGGCTTCCCAGATGCGCTGGCGATTGCCTTTGGTGCCCTGCATTTCTAGATCAATTCGTTTGCGACCCAATCCCCCAGCCATTACACGCCCCTCCGCACAGGCGCTTCGCCGGTAAACCAGCCGCGATTGCCCCAGCCGGCCAGGTCGATGCTGTCCATGGCCATGGCCTGGGTTTCGCCGTAGACCTTGTAGAGGTTGACCGCGACGCGGCGCAGGCAGCCACGCACCTTGTGGCGCAGGTCTTCCAGCAGATCGTCGGCAATTTTCAGGCTCGGATAGCTGGCTTTGGCCAGGCTGCGCAGATCGTCGAGTGTCGCCGGTTGCGCGGGCACCCACTCCAACACGCGGTTATGCAGGCGCTCTAGCTTGGCCAAACTGCTGGGTACACGCTCTTCGCCAATCAGGACGATGGTGCCCTGACTGGCGTTGTAGATATCAGTCAGGACGTTGGCCACGGCTTTTTCGAGCAAGTATTGAACGTCGTCGATCAACAGCGGACGGCCGCTACGGGACAGTTGTTCGGCCACCTGATCAACCATGATCGACAGCGTTTGGCCGGGGGCGATACTCATTTCTCGCAGGATCGCCTGTAAGAAAGCTTTCTTGCTCCAGGTGTCGCGGCATTCGACGTAGTAGGCGCGGTGCAGGTTGGCGGCGAAGGCGGCGCCCACACTTTTGCCCAGACCACTGGCGCCGTACATCACGACCAGACCGGGCAGGCCCATCGGACGGGAATGGGTGCGCTCGATGGCGGCGGACAACAGGCCGACGTTAGTCAGCGGTACGATTTTGGAAACACTCATATAAAGCTCCTTGAAGGTCTTGTGTTAGGCGCGGGCTTGTTCCGCGAACTCGAACATGCGGCGGATCGAGGCTAAGTCCGGGTGTTTGGCGTAGCGGCTGTGCCACTGGGCTTCCTCGTCCGTCAGGGCTTCGCCATTGGTCTGGCGGTCGGCGAGCTGGTGCCAGAGGTGGTAACGGGCGGTTGGGTCGGATGGCAGGTCGAAGGTTTGCGCTTTGGGGGCTGCCAGTTGAGCGAAGCGCTGGGCTTCGGCGAGCTGTTCCGTGCTGAGCAGGGCAGACGGAGCGCTGGTCGGTGCGATCATTTCCACGCGCTTGCCGGTCAGGGTTTCCAACTTGTCCACGGCGCGTTTCATCTGGCCGCTTTCGCGCTTGTCGTAGGCCTTTTCAATCATCGCCTTCGGCATGTAGTCGCTGGCGTTACCGTCCAGGAGCGCTTCGCCGATCAGGTCGCCGTCCAGGGTGCGGACCCACACGCGGGAGGCGTCGCGCACGTCATAAGCAAGGCGGATTTCATCGCCATGGAAGTTGCGCAAGGCGTCCAGGAAGTAGGTTTCGCCTGACCAGGTGACTTCGCCACGACGGGTTGGGCGAATGACCTGCGGTCGAGCCAGGTCGTTGAGCAGTTCAGCAGGTGCGACTATCGGCTCCCAACCTTCGGATCGTGCGGCTTCCCAAGCCTCGTTAGGGCTCATGTGCCGGAGCTTGCCGGTCAGCGGGTCACGGAGCTTGGTGAGGCCCCGGTGCGGACTGTTGTTGTAGGCTTCAATCTCATACTCGACGCCGGCCATGAACTCGGCAAAGGTCGGGATCAGCCGAGTACGGCCAGTTTCGCGCAATTCTTTGCGACCGATACGATGCACCTTTGTCCCGGCATGCTTGTCCATGTCGGCGCCGATGTAGCTGGTCAGCTTTTTGGCGGCGTTGACCCAGATCGTCTGGTGGGAGCGCTCAATCAGACCCCGCGCCTGGCTGTTGTAGGGCAAGGCGTGGGTCATGGTGCCGCCGAGGCGGTCAACCACTTCGCGGACGGTGTCGTTGGCAAAGCCAGAACCGTTGTCGACGTAGAACATGGCGAACATGCCGTGCTCCATAGCATCGCGCAGAGCATCCATAACGCCGATGGTCGACTCGGCTTCTCCGATGGATATACCCAGCGCCTTGCGGGTGGCCACATCGAGGACGGTGGTAGCTTCCGGCCGGTAGGGTTTGCCGGTGCGCGGGTTCAAAACTTCGGCGTCGAACTTGTGGCCGTCAGCGGTGAACACGTCGCAGGGATACATGTTCTTGGTAGTCCGGCGCTTGAACGGTTGCAGGGCTTTGAGTTCCTGCGGAGTGCGACGGCCACGCTCGCGGGCTTCGGCGCTCAGCTTATTAAGGAAGCGGCGAACAACATGAATACTCGGTCGCTCTGCTGGATGCTTCAGGGCGAACTCGGCGTAGGCCGCTTCGACGCTGGGCTTGGTCGGGCGCTGGTAGCAGGTCAGGAACGTGGCCGACCATACAGGCAGACTCAAGTCTTTTTGACGGCGGGCTGGCGCCAGGCCGCTTTCACCTTCTTTGCGATAGTCGGACAGCCAGCGCTTAAGGGTGCGCTCGCTCAACGAGCGGTCATTGGTCTTGCGGTCGTTCGCTCGCAGCACCAGGCCGGTCAAGTAAGGGCTGAGTTGATCGGCTTTGGCTAGGGCTACCAGAGAATCAATAGCGCGTTGTTGGCTAATGGTCTGGCTCATACGCTCGATTTCGCGGACGAATGCGAGGCGAGCAGTCATTACCGAGCGTTGTTCTTCGTACAAGCGTGACGCTGAAATAGAGTCACGTTTGATGCTTATAGGTTTGGATGCGGCTACCGATTGAGGCTCGATCTCCCTCACTGATGCCGCGATTAAAGCGGCTTGAGTGATTTTCGGCAGGATGGCAAATGCGTATTCAATTGCCTTGCTGCCGAGACGGGCCTGGCCTTCCCAATTCTCGCGGGCAGCCATTGCTTTCACGTTACGAGCGGTGCCTGGAAGCCCTGGCAAACCGGCCAGTTCTTGAGCCGAGTACCAATTACGCATTGTCGTCACCCAACATCTTTTTCAGGTCTCGAACTTTGCGTGTCGCGTCGTGTGCAACCCGTGACAGCCTCCCGATTTCCGCGTCCAAGGCCTCACGTCCGTAAGCCACCCGACCACCACGGAGGTGTACCTGCCAGTTCGTCAGGACATGACTCGCACAAACTTCCTCCAGCAAAGCTGCTCTATACAGAGGAAGGTTGTGATCAGAACGGGCAGGACTCGACCAGGCGTCTAACATATTCTTGCTGACGTCGTCGCCCGAGAGCCGGGACATACGGGCTGCGATTTCGTAGCGGTCCAAGTCGGACTCTTTGAGGATGTCGCTTACCAGCTCGCTTACCTGGGCGGCGTAGTTGCCGAGGCCAGGGATAGAAAGCACGGGCTGGGGAACAGAGAAGATGTCTAAGGTTTTGTCATCTTTTTGGTTGCGCATGTTTAGGCACTCCTTGCCGCTTTACAGTGTCCAACCGGATGTAGTCCGGTATCCTTGCCGTAGGAAGTGTTTACTTCTGCACGGCTAGGTCTTTGGCGGTGTGGAGTACCATCAGCGTTCCAGCGCTCTGGCCAGATGTCCGCAGGCTCTAGGCTCAGGACTATGGCGAGTGAACGCTCGATGCGCGGATAAGGGGTGTTTTTGGCGTTACGGATTGCGCGGTCAGTGACATCCAGTTGACGCGCAAGCTCGGCCATGGAAGTGCCGCGAACACGGAGTTGGTATTTGATCCACTCCCATCTGCTGGCAGGGTCTGTGGGCATGTCGATATCGCTCATAGTTTTGAACCATCTTCACGGGTGGTTTTTTTGGGACGTCTAACGTCCTGTTGCGGATAAACATAACGCGGATAAACGCGCATATCAATCGGAAAAACGCGCATCCGATTCTTTTTTATGTGCGGCCGTGCTCAGAAAAACGTATAACCGAGAGAAATCAATGACTTACAAGGAATCGGATAAAACGGATGCTTTGGATACGCAGCATCCGATTCCAGCGGGGGCAATCGGATGCTTCCGGGAAAGGCTCAAGGACGCGATGGGAACTAGGGCTGCACGCGTTTTTGCGCGCGACTCTGGTCTTTCTGAGGGGGCGATACGCAGTTATCTGAGCGGGGAGACATATCCAACGCTCGACAGGCTGGAACAGATCGCGCAGGCCGCAGGCGTTTCCGCGATGTGGCTGGCATTTGGGGAAGAGCAGCAAGTGCAGCGCGTCATAGAAGACGACAAGTACAGCTATGTACCTTTGTACGATGCCCGGTGTAGCGCAGGACATGGTTCCTGGACCGAGGGGACACGGATTCTGACGCTCCTGGCTTTCACGACTTACTCGTTGCGTAAACAGGGGCTGGAGCCATCGAGGCTGTCCGCGATCAGAGTCGATGGTGATTCGATGGAGGGCTTACTAAGTGATGGCGATACGGTCCTGATTGATCACAGCCGTAACGCGCTGGAGGGGGAGGCGGTCTATGTGATCCGCCTAGATGACCATCTCTATGCCAAGCGCCTACAACGCCAGATCGGCGGCGGCGTAGCGGTGATCAGCACCAATCCTGCCTATCAGACGATGACGGTTGCGAAGGAAAGTCTGAACGACCTGGAGATAATCGGGCGCGTGGTCTGGGCTGGCGGCTGGATGTAAGCGCCTCGGTATCATATGACTATACCGAATAGGGTTAATGCCCAGTGCCAAAGGTCTCGCCAAATTGGCCCTTGGCACAGCCCTGGTGTCTAAATTTGCCTGTTTATTGTTTGGCGCTGTTTTGGCACTGATCCTGGTATGCCGCTTGTCCTGAGCCCCTTGCTAGGTCTGTCTTTCCGGCCTCATACCGCTTTGTCCCGGTTCATCCCACCAGACTTCGGTCCAGTGCCAAACATAGAACCTCCCCACAGGCAAGAGCGAAGGGTGGTTGGCTCGGTTGCATCACCGATGAAGGAGAAGGCCCAAACATAAGGCTGAACGGGTCAGCATCAGAGGGTTGGGCGCATCTAGGATCGTATGAGCTAGTTTGCTGGTTAACGCGATGAATCCCTACATCCCTTCAGCCAATCTGCTCAAACCGCCGCCTGGTCACGAACAGCCCCGCGCCCACCGGCACGGCAAGGACCGACATCAATCCCAAGTCAAAGCCCAGCAACTGGGTCTGGCTCAGTGCAACGCAGCCGATTGCGCCTGCCACCACCAGCGTCACCCCTAGCCACTTGCGCAGCGGGTACGGCTTAAGAAACCGATCAAGTAGAAAGGACAGCGCCACAGCGATGACCGTCTGGGTAATTTCGGAC
Source organism: Pseudomonas sp. P9_31 (assembly GCF_034008235.1). Classification (NCBI taxonomy): domain Bacteria; kingdom Pseudomonadati; phylum Pseudomonadota; class Gammaproteobacteria; order Pseudomonadales; family Pseudomonadaceae; genus Pseudomonas; species Pseudomonas sp. P9_31. Next base: position 4,756,815 of record NZ_CP125375.1, on the reverse strand, counting down.
ATGTGCAGCCCCACTCAGGTCTTGATGATCAGGGATTCGGAAGAGCGCTGTGGGCCAATTCCACCATTGACTTGCGCCTGGATGCTGACGATTACGTCGCCAGCATGGTAGGTGGGCAGAGCGTCATTGACGTACGAGCGCACACCCGCCGTTACAACAGTACCTGCGGCGACACTGCCTGCAGGTCCGGCTAAACCGCCCACAGTACCGGCAGCGCCACCGAAGGCGGAGGCGGCCAGGTTGGCGATCTTGGTGCGTTGGGCATTGAGGACATCGCCCTGTTGCCGGGTCAACGGCTTGGAGATGCCGATCATCATCACGCAAGGCAGGCTCTTGGCCTGCATCTTGTCGTACACCTCGACGACCTTGCTGTTGACCTCATAGTGGGCGCTTTTCGCCTCGCCAAAATGCAGCTCGCGCAGGCGTCCACGTTCGCTGTCGGTGAGGGTGATATGCGAGACGTTGAAGACGATCCCGTGAGTGCCCATGTATTGGAAAGTCCCTTCGAACTTCATCGCGCGCATCCTTTCGAGGCAAAGACGGCGATTCTCTACAAGGAGCGAATTGGATTCAAATCATTTCGCCTTGCTGGCAAGGTGTGTTGGTCGGGCGCTTACACAACAACGTAAGAAAGATATGTCTATTCACGGGAAAAGTTACTCCGCCGAGTCGTTCGAATTACCACTCCCCGTATTTGTTGGTCGTTTCGTCAATCAAGGGTTTTTCCCCGAAATATCCCCTGACATTGAAAGACTTTGCCTCAGAAATTCCTCATCTACTCTGGTTTCGCAGGTCACTGACCTGTCGTAATCAGCCATCGCAAGGAGCGATCAATGTATTTTGAGATTTACAGGCAAACCCGTGGCACCGCACAGACCGGCAAGGGCCAATGGCGCTGGCGTTTGCGGGCGGGGAATCATGAAACGATTGCCAGCGGGGAGGCTTACGTCAACAAGTCTGATTGCGTGCACGCCATCAGTTTGATCAAGGGGACTCACGATCAGACCCCGGTCAAGGAAATCTAGGCTTCAGGCGGTGAAGCTGCTCAGTGAGAGCAGCTTCGTTTTTACCGGGCGGTCTGTGGGATAAGTGTCCCGGGTTTTTATGGAGCAGGTCGTTTGCCTGGCTGCATAGACGCCGATTGCGACACCTCCCTAAACTGTCGGCAGATTTGGGACCGGGGTGCAACGGATGAATCGCAACGAACTGCGCAAGGCCGACATCAACCTGATGGTGGTGTTCGAGACTTTGATGCTCGAACGCAACGTCACACGGGTGGCGGAGAAGCTGTTCCTCGGTCAGCCGACCATCAGTGCGGCGCTGAACCGCTTGCGGACGATGTTCAATGATCCGCTGTTCATTCGGGTTGGCCATCGCATGGAGCCGACGGCACGGGCCGAGGAGATTATTCAGCACCTGTCTCCGGCGCTGGATTCGCTGTCGGTGGCCTTGAGCCTGACCCACGATTTCGATCCGCTCAGCAGCACCATGACGTTTCGCATCGGGCTGTCGGATGATGTCGAGTTCGGCCTGTTGCCGCCGTTGCTGCGCGCTTTGCGCCAGGAAGCGCCGAAGGTGGTGTTCGTGGTCCAGCATGTCGACTATTGGCGCATTCCCGACCTGCTGGCGTCTGGCGATATCACCGTTGGTATCAGCCAGACCCGCGGCTTGCCGGCCAACGCCAAGCGCAAATTGCTGCGACACATCCAGCCCAGCGTATTGCGCGCCGATGCCTCCGAGACGCCCCTGACGCTTGATGAGTATTGCTCGCGGCCGCATGTGCTGGTGTCTCACACCGCCAATGTCAGTGGCTACGCCGATGAATGGCTGGCGGAGATCGGTCGTACTCGCCACGTGGTGCTGTCCGTCCCGCAGTACAGTTCTTTGCCGGCCTTGCTCGCCGGCACCGACCTGATCGCCAGCCTGCCGGATTACACGGCCGAGGCGATGGCCGCGTCCGGCCAACTGTTCAAAGAGCCGTTTCCGTTCAAGACGCCGACGCTGGACCTGTCCATGGTCTGGCTCAGCCATGTCGACAGCGACCCAGCCGAACGCTGGCTGCGCTCGCGTCTGGAGGCGTTCATGAGTGAGCGTCCGACTCTTCCGCTGTCACAGTGAGCACAGGGCGGCTCTGTGTTATATGTACGACCTTTCTACCCATCCTCAGGAACCCCGTTATGCCCCACCTGCACATGGAATACACCGCTAACCTGTCCGAACTGAATGCCGATGTGGCGTTGATGCGACTCAATAATGCGCTGGTCGCTTCCGGGCAGTTTAGCGCTGAGTTCGACATCAAGGCCCGTGCGGTGAAGGTCGAGGCTTTCAGGGTGGGTACTGCACCGGGTGAGCGGGCGTTCGTGCATGTAAAGCTGGCGCTGTTGAGCGGTCGCTCGCCGCAGATCAAGAAGCAGTTGTCTGAAAGCCTGCTGGCGGTGGTGCAGGATGTGTGTGAGTGGCCGGTCGGCGTTGAGGTCCAGCTATGTGTGGAAGTCCTCGACATCGATCGAGAGTCCTACACCAAGACTGCCATCGGCCACTGAGTCTCAGGTCATTTCCTGCTCGGAGCAGGCCTTGATCACTTGCTCGCGCAGCCAGGTGTTGGCGCTGTCCTGGTCGACGCTTTGACTCCATTGCATGTCCAGGGTGAAGCCCGGCAAGCCGTTGGGCGCTTCGCAGTGAATGAAGATCGCCTCGTTGGCCAGCAATTGCTGGATGCGTCGGGGCAGGGTCAGGATGAAGTCGGTGCCGGTGATCATCTTCAGCGCCGCGCTGTAGCTGTTGGAACGCGCGACAATCTGCCGTTTGTGGGCCTGTTGAGCCAGCCAACCGTCAACCATGTTGGTGGTAGACGTCCAGGGCGTCGGGAACACATGCCGGCGTTCAATGAACGCTTGCAGGCTCAAGCGCGGTTCCAGCGGCGTGGCGCGTTTGTCGAAGACGCAGACCAGATCGTCTTCCAGCAGCTTCCTGGAGTTGAAATCGGTGTGGCTGCGATGAAAGTTCGGGCCGAAACAGATCACCAGGTCGAGACTGCCGTCGCGCAGTTCTTCGGCCGGGATGTCGGTTTCGAACTTGTGCATGTTGACCATCACCGGCAGGGCGGCGTAATCGAAGTTCTTCAACAGACGCGGCAGGATCAACTGCTCGAAGTATTCCGGCGCGCAGATATTGAAGGTGACCGGTTGCAAGGTTGGATCGAACGTCGGTGTCCCGGCGTGGCACAGGTTGATGCTTTCGAGAATCTTCAGCACATGGGTATACATGGTGCTGGCTTTGTAGGTGGGGCGCATACCCGTGCGGGTATTGATGAATAGCTCGTCTTCGAAACTGGTGCGCAGTTTCTTCAGGCAGTAACTCACGGTGGACTGGCTGACGCAGAGCGCCTCCGACACACCGGTGACGCTGCTTTGCTCATACACGGCCACAAACACCATGAGGTCCTGCATGTCGAGCTTTCTAAGCAAGTTACTGTTCAGCATCCGTTCTGTCTCGCTGTGCTCCTTGCGCTGACTGTGCGCAAACGGGTGCGAACGATCCTAACGGAACGATGGTGCCAAGTGAATGCCTTGTAGGACGTTTCATGGTCAGTTGTGGGACAGAAAGTGTTATGAACACGACCTGTGAGTTCAATCCCCTGAAACCTGGCCAGAAGCCTTTGCCGCTGAGGGCTGCACAGATATCGCAAAGTGGCTGGATATTAACAGCGCCAACATGCCGATGCCCACCAGTAATGCACCGATGATTTCCAGGGCTCGTGGCGACTGGCGTAGCCAGAACCAGTGGAAAAGCGTGATGAACAGGGTGCTCAGGTAGATGTAGGAAATGACCGAGGAAGGGGCGATGACGCCAATGGCTCGATGCAGTAGCCAGAAGGTCGCCAGCGTGGCGAACAATGCCAGGTAGATCAACCACCCAAGATCGCTCGCGGTCAGCAACGACGCCGATCGCCAACCGCCGCTGAACCCACAGAACGCCAATAGAAACACTGCGCCGAACAGCATGTTCCAGAAGGTCATGCCCACCGGGCCGCGACCTTTGAGGCTGTTGGCCTTGAGCCGTTGACTCAGGGGCGAGTAGAGCGCCATGGCCAGGCAGCCGACTCCGTACACCGACACCGCATACAGCGACGGCAGTTCGCTGGGGCCTGCACCTTTCAACACCAGCAGTACGGCGCCGGCCGCAGCAATCAGCATGGGCAACACGCGTTGTTTCAGGCGGCTGTCGGGTGTCAGGAGGGCTTCGAACAGCAGCGTCAGCAACGGCACCAGGGTGAACATCGTCCCGGTGTTGACCGACGAGGTGTAGCGCAGCGCTTCGAACAACGAGCCGAAATACAGCGCCAGCAGCATGCCGAGCGCGGCATGACCGAACAGGCCATGGACGGTCATGACGGTATCGCCCTTGAACAGCAGCAGGGGCAAAAACACCAGGGCGCAAAACAGCAGGCGCAACCCGGTGAGCAGAATCGGGTCGATGGCCTGACTCACCTGGGCTGCCGCGGAAAACGAGACGGCAATCAACAGCGCCCAGAGCAACATGCCGACGTGAGCGGCAGCAAAACCCGTGCGTTTCATGATGAGGTTCCGGGTCAGTGAATGTGCTTGGCGTAATGCCGTGGATCGAAACGTAAAGCCATCAGGATCATCAGTGCCATGACGCCGGTCAGTGACCACCAGGCCCATTCGAAACTGCCCAGATGATCGCGAATCATCCCGGCCATCAGCGGCGAGAGGCCGGCGATCAGGTAGCCGATGCCTTGCACGAAGGCGGTTAACCCGCCCGCGCGCTGAGGATTATCCAGATGATCCAGCGACACGATCAGGCTCATCGGGAACAGGCCGCCGATGCCCAGTCCCAGCAGGCACGGCCACAGCAGGCTCAGGTGCTGCGGGCTCAGAATCAGCCCGCAAAAACCGGCCATGATCAGCGCCAGCAACACCACCAGCACCAGGCGCCGGTCACGGCTGCGATTGGCGATGGCGGGTGTCAGCAGCCCCGACAACACTTCCATGGCGGTCAAAAAACCCAGCAACAAACCGGCCTGTTGTTCGCTCCAGCCTTTTTCCACGTAATACGGCGCCAACCAGGCCAGCACACAGGTGTAGGACGCCGTGCCCAGGCCGAAGAAGATCGCGAGTAACCAGGCCCGGGAATGGGTGAAAAAGGATTCTTTGCTTGATGATTCAGCACTCGGTGTCGGCATTCCCGAGCGTTGAACACACCAGAACAGCAACGCCACCAGCGCCAGCGCCGCCCAGATCGCCAGCCCCACTCGCCAACTGCCGGTGTGGGTCATCACCAGCGGCGAAAACGACGCCGCGATTGCCGCGCCGCCCATGATCGAGGTCACGTAGAGGCCCATGCACACGGCAACGTTGTCGCTGAAACGGGACTTGATCAGGGCGGGCATCAGCGCCTGAATCAGCGCAATGCCTACGCCGGCCAATACGGCGCTGAGGATCAGTTCCGCCGCTGAATCGAGGAACAACCGCGACACCGTGGCCAGGCCGATGATCAGCAGCGACAGCACCACAGTGCGCTGTTCGCCCAGGCGCTGACTGACACCGATGCCGAAGAACATCGCCAGTCCCATGGCCATGACCGGCAGCATCGTCAGCAGCGACGCCAGGCTGAAACTCAACGGGATGTCACCGCGAATGGCTGACAGCAAAGGACCGACAGCGGCCATGGACGGACGCAGGTTCAGGGCGACGAGAATGATGCTGAACATCAGCCAGAGGGCAGGACGGGAGGTTGCGCGAACGTTTTCCATAATCGGACCTTCAGGAACAAGGAGCCGATTAGGCACGCGAGCCCTGGAGGCGGCAAATCAGAAAGTCTGGAGCAGTATTTAGAAATTAAATAACTGTACTGCACCCCAAAATTCCTGTGGGAGCGAGCCTGCTCGCGATAGCGGTGTGACAGCCAACAGATATGTTGAATGTGATGGCTTCATCGCGAGCAGGCTCGCTCCCACAGGGGGATGTAGTGTTTGGTAGAGCTTGGTGAATGTTTAGCCAATCCGAACCCAAGGTTCTTCAAATCTCGATTTAACGACTTAAGCACCCGTGTGACGCTGCTGCTTATCTGTTTCCAGCGGTTTTCTCTATGGATGGTTGGCCTGCTGCACTTCCCTGTGAACTGGCCTTCTGGGCGCTGTGGCACTGCCGCCACGCGCGCCCGCCGGATTCTTGCATGTCCCGTTGATTGTTCTGACAGGTCCCGCGCTGTGCGCCGGGATCGAACCGGCGGCGCCTGTGCGTTCGCCTGACGCGGATAGACGAGAATTCCCATGAGCTGTGCCATGACATCCTTCGCCACGAAAGAACAAGCCCTGACGTTTCTTGAACAGAACCCGGATATCGAGATGTTCGAGTTGTTCATCCTCGACAACAATGGTGTGCCACGGGGCAAATTACTGCATCGCGATGAACTGCTGGCGGTTTACGAAAGCGGGCGGCCACTGCCGAGTACCATCCTGGGCCTGACTATCAATGGCGATGACGTGGAAAACTCCGGGCTGGTCTGGGACGTGGGTGATATCGATTGTCGCGCTTATCCGCTCAGCGGCAGTTTGCAGCGTATGCCGTGGCGATTGATTCCCACGGCGGCGGTGCAGGTCAGCATGCATCCAAAAGAGGGCATGCCCGCGACCATCGCCGACCCACGGCATCTGTTGGCCAAGGTCATCGAAGGCTTGCAGACTGACGGTTATTACCCGGTGATGGCGGCGGAGCTGGAGTTCTATCTGCTGGATCAGCAGCGCGACAGCAACGGTCGGCCGCAGCCGGCGCGGGATGTCGATGGCGGGCGGCCACGCGGGATTCAGGTCTACGGCTTGCGTGAACTGGAACAGATCGAACCGTTTCTGGCCGACCTCTACAGCGCCTGCAAGCTCCAGGGCATTCCGGCGCGCACGGCGATTTCCGAATACGCACCGGGGCAGGTGGAAATCACTCTCGAACACCGCACCGACGCTTTGCAGGCGATGGACGAAGCAGTGCGTTACAAGCGGCTGGTCAAGGGCGTGGCCCACAAGCACGGGATGGCGGCTTGTTTCATGGCCAAGCCTTTCGATGACCTGGCCGGCACCGGCATGCACATGCACGTCAGCCTGGCGGACAAGGACGGCAATAATCTGTTCGCCAGCGACGCCCCGGAGGGCACGCCGCTGCTCAAACAAGCGGTCGGCGGGATGCTCGCCACATTGCTCGATTCGTTGCTGCTGTTCTGTCCAAACGCCAACTCTTACCGTCGTTTCCAGACCCATAGCTACGCACCGCTGGCGGCCACCTGGGGCGTGGACAACCGCACCGTGAGTTTGCGAGTGCCCGGCGGGCCGGCATTCTCCCGGCATATCGAGCATCGCATCTGTGGTGCCGACGCCAATCCGTATCTGGCGGCTGCGGCGATCCTGGCCGGTATTCATCGCGGCATCCGCGAGCAGCTTGACCCTGGAGTACCGGTAGAAGGCAACGGTTACGCCCAGGCCACGCAACTGTTACCGACCGACTGGCTGACCACCTTGCGAGCGCTGGAAAGTTCGAATTGGGCACGGGAGGCATTCGGCTGTGAGTTTCTTGGTGTGTACCTGGCAGTGAAACGTGCCGAATACCGGCGGTTCATGGGCGAAGTCGGTGAGCAGGACTGGCGCTGGTATCTGCATCAGGCTTGAAACGGGTCTCCAGTGTTGAAAGTTTTGGCCAAATGCCATGAGCCAACTATTCGTTGGCTTCTTTTTCACGAAAAATTGATGGTTGACTGCTTAAGATTTGTGTCGCCTCGGTCAATGAAATTTTCACATTTGCTGCGGGCACTTCTTTTCAGGAACAGCCGATCACATGTTGAAGTTCAAAGCCGTGCGCCCCGAGTGGGTGACGTTGGTTTCCAGTGCCTTTCTATTGGCAGGGTTCAATTTAGTTCTCTGGCAACACCTCTTCGATATCACCGCCGCAGACGGTAAAGGCATCGTCATGCGTGTCGCGTTCGGGGCGATGATCCTGGCGGCCTTCAACATTGTGCTGACGTTGCTGGCATTCCGGCCCGTGATGAAACCCCTGTTGACGCTGATCTTTCTGATCAGTGCCGGTGTGGCGTACTTCATGAGTCAATACGGTGTGCTGATTGACGCCGGCATGTTGCGTAACTTCGCAGAAACCAATGCCACGGAAGTACGCGACTTACTCTCGCTCAAACTGTTTGTTTATATCGTGCTGCTCGGCGTCTTGCCGTCGTGGTTGTTGTGGAAAATTCCGGTTAATTACCGTCGCTGGCACCGTGAGTTATTAAGTAAAGTGCTGGTAAGTGTCGCCTCGGCTGCGGTGATTGGCGGTGTCGCATTGGTCAATTATCAAGGCCTGTCGTCGTTGTTTCGCAATCACCATGAATTGCGCCTGATGGTGGTGCCGAGCAACTACATCGGTGCCTCGGTCGGTTATTTGCGTGAGCAAGTGGTGTCTGCGCAACAACCCTTCGCCAAGCTGGGTGAAGATGCCCGGAAAAATCCTGTCTGGCAGACCCACGGCCGTAAATCCCTGACGGTACTGGTGGTGGGCGAAAGCGCCCGGGCCGAGAACTTCGGCATCCTGGGTTATAACCGCGACACCACACCGAAACTGAATAAGGAAGCCGGCCTTATTGCTTTCACCGATGTGCACTCCTGCGGTACGGAAACGGCTGTGTCGGTGCCCTGCATGTTCTCCAACATGGGCCGCAAGGATTACAACGCCAGCAAGGCGAAGAACCAGGAAGGTTTGCTGGACGTGCTCAAACACGCCGGTCTCGAGGTGATCTGGCGCGATAACCAGTCGGGCTGCAAAGGCACCTGCGATCGGGTCACTGTCGATGACGTGAGTAACCTGAAAGACCCGGTGCTGTGCGCCAACAGCGAGTGCCGCGATGAAATTCTCCTGCAAGGTTTGCAGCACTTCATCGACACGCTGGATAAAGACACGGTGCTGGTGCTGCACCAAATGGGCAGTCACGGTCCGGAATACTTCAAGCGCTACCCGAAAGAGTACGAACACTTCACGCCGGTGTGTGAAAGCAATGCGCTGAACAATTGCAGCCGTGAAAGCATCGTCAATGGCTACGACAATACGCTGGTGTATACCGACCACGTGCTGTCGAGCCTGATCGACCTGTTGCGTAGCAATCAGGACAAAGTCGATACCGCGATGCTTTATCTGTCGGACCACGGCGAATCGCTGGGCGAATACAACCTGTTCCTGCATGGCACGCCTTACATGCTGGCGCCGGAACAGCAGAAGCACGTCGCGATGCTGGCGTGGTTCTCCGACAGCTATCAAAAGTCGTTCTCGGTGGACACCCATTGCCTGCAACTGAGTCGCGAGAAGCCCTTGAGCCAGGACAACCTGTTCCATTCGATGCTCGGTCTGCTGGAGGTCAACAGCAAGGTCTACAACCCGGGGCTGGACATGTTCTCCGAATGCCGTGGTGCAGTGATCGACGGTGTGCTGGCCAAGAAATGAGTGCTCGACCTTTTTTTCACGTGGCGACCGCTAACCTGCGGCGCCTGGAACGTCCAAACAGAGCCATTGCACATGTCCGCGCAACCCCCTTCCGCCATCGAACTTGAGTTCGCCCGGCGCTACGATCAGGCACACGCCCGCGTCTGCTCGCAGCCGCGACCGCGTGGCCTGGCGGGGCGTTTGACGTTCTGGCGCGATGAGCAACTGGTGCGTAACGCGCTTCAGGTCGCGGGCGAACCGGGATTGATTCTTGATGTGGCCTGCGGTGCCGGGCGTTTCTGGCCGGTACTGGCCGAGCATGCGAACCGGGTGATCCTCGCGACCGATCCGTCTCAGGACATGCTCGATCACGCCCGCACCCACCATCCACAGAACCTGCTGGATCGGGTCAAGACCTTTCAGAGTTCAGCCTTCACCATCGGCTTGTCGGCGAATGCGGTTGACTGCATTCTTTGCCTGCAACTGTTCCAGCACATCACCAGTCCCGAGCATCGGTTGGCCATGCTGGGCGAGTTCCACCGGGTCAGCCGCGATACGGTGATTGTGGCGGTACGGGTTGAAGCGCATTTCAAGCTCCGGCGATTGGGCGCAGAAGGCGCACAAATCCAGCCGCAAGCCAGCAAAGCCGCGCTTGAGGCCGAGTTCAGGCAGGCGGGTTTCCGCTTGCTCAGTCATCACGACTTCCTGCCGGGTTGCACGAGGATGCGGGTCTACGTGTTGCGTAAGGGCAGCTAGGGGGCGTTCTCAATTAGTTTCCACGCCGAGGGGAAACTAATTGAGAGCGCCCCCTAGTCACCATCTATCAGACGATTCTTGCTGTCCGGCAGGTATTTTCGCTAAAGCTCTTGTTCAGTGAATGCGCGGAAATCGCCGGGGGCGATATATACTGCGCGCCATTCTTCAAGGGAGAGCCGTGTGGCCATCGATATTCACTGGATTCGCGACAACGATAGCCTCGGTCAATTTTGCGCCGAGTGGCAGCAGCTGCCATTCGTTGCCCTCGACACCGAATTCATGCGGGTCGACACCTTTTATCCGATCGCAGGCCTGCTGCAGATCGGCGATGGCGTACGCGCTTACCTGATTGACCCTCTGACCATCGACAACTGGCAGCCCCTGGCCGCGTTGCTGGAAAACCCGGCCGTGGTCAAGGTCGTGCATGCGTGCAGCGAGGACCTCGAAGTCCTGTTGCGCCTGACCGGCAGCCTGCCGGCACCGCTGTTCGACACCCAACTGGCTGGCGCTTACCTGAACCTGGGTTTTTCCATGGGCTATTCGCGGCTGGTGCAGGAAGTGCTCGGTATCGACCTGCCCAAGGGCGAGACCCGCTCCGACTGGCTGCAACGCCCTCTATCCGACACTCAAATCAGCTACGCCGCCGAAGATGCCCTGCACCTGGCGGAAGTTTTCGTACAGCTGCGTCCTAAGCTTTCTGACGAAAAATACGCCTGGGTCCTGGAAGACGGTGCCGAGCTGGTGGCCAATCTGCGTCGCGAGGTCGACCCGTATGAGGTCTATCGCGATGCCAAACTGGCCTGGAAACTGTCCCGCGCCCAACTCGCCGTGCTGCGTGAACTCTGCGCCTGGCGTGAGCGCGAAGCCCGCGCCCGTGATCTGCCGCGCAACCGCATTGTCCGTGAACATTCCCTGTGGCCACTGGCGCGCACGCAACCGGACAACCTTGGCGCGTTGGCGAAAATCGAAGACATGCACCCGCGTACCGTACGTCAGGACGGCGAGTTTCTGCTTGATCTGATCAAGCGCTCGGGCAGTGTGTCGCCTGATCAATGGCCGCCGGCAGTGCCGGAGCCATTGCCGGTGGAAGCCGCCGCGCTGGTCAAACAGCTGCGGGCCATCGGCCAGGCCGAAGCCGAGCGCCTGAACATCGCGCCGGAGCTGATGCTGCGCAAGAAAACCCTGGAAGCGCTGCTCAAGAGCGGCTTTCCCAAGGGGCCCTACCAATTGCCTGATTCGCTGCGTGGCTGGCGCCGCGAATTGATGGGCCAGGCGCTGCTCGACAGCCTGGCCACCGCCGGAGAACAGCCTTGAAACGTATTTGCTCCATTTATCGAAGCTCGAAGAAAAACGAGATGTACCTCTATGTGCTCAAGAGCGATGCACTGGAGCGCGTGCCTGAATCCCTGATGGCGGCTTTCGGCAAAGCCATCCACGCTTTTGATCTGGTGCTGAGCCCCGAGCGCAAGCTGTCGCGCGAAGACATTACTGTAGTACTGGAGAACCTCGACAAGCAGGGCTACCACCTGCAAATGCCGCCGGCCGAAGACGAGTACATCGAACACTTGCCGGAAGAATTGCTGCGCCGCAACGACCCGATGTGATCGCAGACAGGCTCTATTCAGGGCCTTTATGAAAGAAACACTGGAATGATTTTGGCGATGGCCACGACGATGGAGTGATACTCCGTCGGTGGCCGTCTGCACTGTTTTTGAAAGGTTTGAACCATGCGCGTTCTGATTGCTGAACACGACCACCCTGTGTATGCCCAACTGTTGCGTCAGGCAGCGCCTGATCTGGAAGTATTGACCAGCGGTGACTCCGCCGAACTGTCCCGTCAGGCCGCCGATTGCCAGGTCTGGCTCGGCCAGCCGGACTTGCTGGCAACGCTGTTGCGTCAGGGCCACATGCCTGCATGGCTGCAGTCGACCTGGGCCGGTATCACGCCGCTGCTGGCCGACGGCCTGCCACGGCACTATCGACTGACTCGCGCGGTAGGGATTTTCGGTCAGGTCATGGCTGAATACGTGCTGACTTACATGCTCGGCCACGAGCGCGAAGTGCTGGCGCGGCTGGTCAGCCAGGTCGAGCGCAAATGGGACAATCGCCAGGGTCAAAGCCTTGCAGGACGCAAGGTGTTGATTGTCGGCACCGGTGACATCGGTCAGGCGGTGGCGCAGTTTCTGCTGCCGTTTGGCGTCGAGTTATATGGCATCGCCAGCACTGCCCGGGAGCAGGCGCCTTTTGTCGAAGTGGGGGCACTGAGCGACTTGCCGCGTCTGGTCGGTGAAGTGGATTACGTCGTCAATCTGCTGCCGAATACCCCGAATACGCATGACCTGTACGACGCCGCGCTGTTCAAGCAGTTCAAGGCGACCGGGTTGTTCATTAATGTTGGGCGTGGCGTGGCGGTGGTCGATGCAGACCTGGTGGAAGCCTTGAAAGAAGGGCACCTGGCCGGGGCCGTGATCGACGTCTGCCGTCAGGAGCCGCTGCCGCAACGTCATCCGTTCTGGACCGCGTGGGGGTTGCTGCTGACTGGCCACAGTTCGGCACCGACTTCGCCGCCGATGATGGCGAAGCTGTTTATCGAGAACTTGCGGGCGTATCAGGCGGGCGAAGCATTGCGTGGGGAAGTGGATTTCGCACGCGGATATTAAACTCACCCCCAAACAAAATGTGGGAGCGAGCCTGCTCGCGATAGCGGTGTATCAGTCTCCATAAGTATTGACTGACAGGCCGGTATCGCGGGCAGGGTCGCTCCCACATTGGCTTTATGTTGTGGCTTAGAGGGTGAAATCGCCTTCAGCCGCCAACTCGCTCAGCGGGAGACGCGGGCTTGGCTCTTCGCGCGCTTGCAGGTACTCGGCCAGCGTCGCCTTGTCGCCCAGCTTGCCGATCGCCACGGCGACATGCAGTGAGTAGCCTTCAGGAATGTTCAGCTCCTTGCGGGTCAGGTCCTGATCGAAACCGGCCATGCCGTGGGTGTGCCAGCCGCTGATGCTCGCTTGCAGCGCCAGGTGGCCCCAGGCCGAACCAGTGTCGAAGGTGTGCCACAGCGCCGGGGTTTCTTCGCTGGCGCCGGGTGCCACGAAGGTGGTTTTCGAGATCACGATCACCAGCGCCGAGGCGTGCTGTGCCCAGCTGCGGTTGAACTCGTTCAGCAGGCCCAGGTAACGCTCCCAGTTCGGCGTATCGCGACGGGCATAGAGAAACCGCCAAGGCTGCGAGTTGTACGCCGATGGCGCCCAGCGTGCGGCTTCGAAGAAGCTCAGCAGGGTCTCTTCAGGAATGGTTTCGCCAGTGAAGGCGCGGGGCGACCAGCGATCGGTGAACTGAGGGTGAATGGCGTAGTCGGCAACGCGTGGGTTAGCACTCATCAAGAGATTCCTTTACGGTTGAAAGTGAGGGTCGTCGAAAAAACCGGTGGGCGCAGTTGAGCTGAGCGATAGGGTTTTCCGAGAGCCTGGGCCGTTCACCTGAATGCAACGCGGTTGAGCGTTAATGGCACTTGGGTAGGGCTCCTTGCGACTGGCAAAGCTACCGGGCGGTGCAAAAACTCACAAGTGCCGCGTACCGGCAGTCGCCAATGCTTGGCCCGCCGGTGCCTTGGCACTAGACTGGCGGCCTTTTCACCACCTGATGTTGATGCTTGAGCCATGGCCGCCAAAGTCGAACCGTTCTGGATACGCAAAACCCTCGATCAACTCGATCAAGAGGAATGGGAATCGCTGTGCGACGGCTGTGGCCTGTGCTGCCTGCAAAAGCTCGAGGATGAAGACGACAACGCCGTCTACTACACGCGTATCGCCTGCAAACTGCTGGACCTCAAAACCTGCCAGTGCACCGATTACCCCAACCGCCGCGACTTTGTGCCCGATTGCATCCAGCTCACGCCGGGCAAGGCCGATGAGTTCAAATGGCTGCCGCCGACCTGCGGTTATCGACTGGTCAGTGAAGGCAAGGACCTGCCGCTCTGGCATCACCTGGTGTGCGGTGATCGTGATGCGGTGCATCACGAACGTATTTCCCAGTCCGGGCGCATGCTCGCCGAAGGCAGCGTGGCTGAAGACGATTGGGAAGACCATCTGATTTTCCGCGCGGGTTAATGTGTGGCGAGGGAGCTTGCTCGCGCTTGAGTGCATAGCACTCACATAATCGGCAGTGATTACAAGAATTTGGGGCTGCTACGCAGCCCAGCGCGAGCAAGCTCGCTCGCCACAATAGGAGTGTGTATGGCTGTGGGAGTGCGGCGGGCGTTGGCTGTCGGGCTGCTGGCCCTGAGTTTGCCTGTGTGGGCGGCCAAGAAAGTCGATCTGGATTATCACGTGCGCCTGTTGCCGCAAAGCGATCAGGCCGAAGTGCGTCTGACCCTGGCCCAGGGCTCGGCGGTGCGCAGTCTGGATTTCGACTTGGGCGATGGCAGTCACTACAGCGATTTCAAGGCCGACGGCCAATGGCAGCTCACATCGGGCAAGCAGGCCCGTGGTGTCTGGCGCCCGGCCACCGACAAGGCCAGCCTGACCTACCGCGTGCGCATCAGCCATGGGCGCAAAAACGGCAGCTTCGACACGCGCATGACGCCAACGTGGGCGCTGATGCGTGGCGATGACCTGGCGCCCGCTGCCAGACTCGATCAGCAGGACGGTATCGAGCTGGTATCACGCCTTGAATTCGAATTGCCCACCGGTTGGAAAAGCGTCGAAACCGCCTGGCCAAGGATCGGCAAAAACAAGTTCCGGATCGATAACGTCTCGCGCCTGTTCGACCGTCCCATTGGCTGGATGCTCGCCGGTCATCTGGGCAGCCGTCGTACGCGACTGGGGGAAACCGAAGTCACCGTCGCCTCACCCCAAGGGCAGGGCATGCACCGTATGGATGTGCTGACGCTGCTGACTTTTGTCTGGCCGCAAGTGCAGGCAGTGTTTCCAAATCATCCCGGCAAGCTGCTGATTGTCGGTGCCAACGACCCGATGTGGCGCGGCAGCCTGGCCGCGCATGAATCGATCTACCTGAACACGCATCTGCCAATGATCAGCGAAAGCGGTACCAGTGCCTTGGTGCATGAGTTGGCTCAAGTGTTCGGACCGATCAACGACAGCCAGCGCAGTAACTGGATCAGTGAAGGGTTTGCCGAGTATTACGCCATCGAACTGGTGCGCCGCGCAGGCGGCATGAGTGATGATCGCTATGAGAGTTTGCAGGGCAAGTTGACCAAGGACAGCCAAAAGGTCAGCACTTTGCGCGGTGAACAGATCAACACGGCGCAGGTGGCCAAAGCGGTGGTGTTGCTACAGGAGCTGGATCGCGAGATTCGCCTGAAAACCCGCAACAAGCGTTCGCTGGATGATGTGTTGCGCGGGGCGATGCAGTTGGAGAGCGTGGATACGAAGGCATTCATTCAGCTCGCGCAAAGCGTTATTGGCGAGTCTTCCAGGGTGCTTGATACCGAGTTGCTTCAGTAGCGCCGCCATCGCGGGCAAGCCCGCTCCCACAGGGTTTGCGCTGTACACAACAATTGTGATCACCGCCAATCACTGTGGGAGCGGGCTTGCCCGCGAAGAGGCCCGGAGCTTCACCGCAACTTCGGATCAGACCCCGGCCTTCGGCGAGTCCAACGAATCATTACCCGTCACGGTCGCCGTGCGGGTTGCCGCTTCGGCATTGGCTCTCATGCGGCTCAGCTCATCCCCGGCACGCTCAATCCTCGCCCGAACGTTATTCATGTCCTGACGGCTTTTTTCCAGAAAACTTTTCGCCGAACTGTGCCCGGTGATACCTCGGGCCAGGGCCACGCCGCCGATCGCCACTTGAATCAACCCGAACACGCCACCGCGACGCAGGCCCTTGCCGACCATCACCACGCCGCCGGCCACAGAACCGATGCGCTCCCAACCCTGGACGTTCTGGTCGGAATGAGTCTGGAACGGGGTGGATTCGATACGCTCTACGCGCTTGAGGTCGCTCATGATCTGTCTCCAGGCTTCAAGAATAGATAATTAAGCTGACTGCCGAGGCGGGCGGCTCGTTCCATCGGATGTGCGGCGATTCAACGGAATTTCGGCCCCGAGCGGGTGTTGTTGCCCTTTGCCATGCGGTCGTACAGCACAACGTTGACGGTGGCCGCCAGGTTCATGCAGCCGGTGGTCGGGATGTAGACCACGTCTTCGCACCAGTCGCGGATCTCTTTATCCAGCGAGCCGTCTTCGGGGCCGAAGATGTAGAGGGCGCGATCCGGGTGAGTGTATTCCGGCAGCGAGCGGGCGCCGTCGACCAGTTCCACGGCGACCGGTACACAGCCCAGCGGCAGGATTTTCTTCAGGTCGTCGATGCCGATCAGCGGAATGTCGTAGTGGACTTTCTTGGTGTCGGTGACGAAATCGGCGGCGCGCTCATAGCGCTTGCCGGTGTAGAACACTGACGCCACGCCATAGCAACCGGCGGCGCGCATCACCGAACCGACGTTCTCCGGTGATTTGGGGTTATACAAACCAATGCAGCTGTACCGTTTGTCTGCCACGAGCGGGGTGCCTTCGGGAAAAAAGCGCGATTATACGGGGATTGAGGGAGGGGTGTTTAGTTTGGAGATTGGTGGTGTCTGAGCAATGGCTATCGCGAGCAGGCTCGCTCCCACATTGGATCTCGGGTATGTTCACCGAAAATCTCTTGTGGGAGCGAGCCTGCTCGCGATGAGGCCAGGTGGGGCGCTGAAGATCTTCAGTCTTCTTTTTTCATCAGCCCCGCCAACGCCGCAAACGGGTTATGCGTCGCCTTGGCAATCTTCGGCGTACTCAGCGAGCCCTCGCCAAAATACTGCTGATCGGTATAGCGCGAATGTTCGTTGTCATGGCAATACAGGCACAACAGTTCCCAGTTCGAACCGTCCTGAGGGTTGTTGTCATGGTTGTGGTCGCGGTGATGCACGGTCAGTTCGCTCAGGCGTTTGCCGGAGAACTCACGGGCGCAGCGGCCGCACACGTGCGGGTACATCTTCAGGGCCTTGTCGCGGTAACCCATTTCCTTGTCGCGCTGGTTGTCGGCGAGGATGCGGTCCAGCTTCGATGTGTTGGTTGGGGTGGACGAACTCATGGGTTCACCTTTGTAAAAAGACTAATGACGGTATAAGCGAAGTTTAGCTCAGCCCTTGAGCTTCTCGGCAATCCAGATGGTGTGGCGGGTGCCCTTGTTGCCGTGGGCGAAGACTTGCACTTCCTCGGCCTTGAAACCGGCCTTTTTCAGCTTGTCGGAAAACTGCCGGTCGGCGCTGGCCGACCACACCGCCAGCACGCCTTTTGGCCGCAGGGCCTTGGCACACGCGCTCAGGCCGCCAGCGGAGTAGAGCCAGCTGTTGGCCTTCTGGGTCAAACCTTCGGGGCCGTTGTCGACGTCGAGCATGATCGCATCGAAACCTTGCGGCTCGGCTTGCAGCACCTTGGCCACGTCTTCCATGCGGATCACCGTGCGCGGGTCGAGCAGCGGGTTGCCGGCTTTCTCGCCCAGCGGCCCGCGATTCCACTCCACCACGCCGGGCACCAGTTCGGCGACCACCACTTCAGCGGTCTTGCCCAAATGCTTGAGCGCCGAGGCGAGGGTGAAGCCCATGCCCAGGCCACCGATCAATACCCGCGAATTCGGCCGGCCGGCGACCTTGCGGCAGGGGATTTCGGCCAGGGCATCTTCAGAGCCGTGCATGCGGGTGTTCATCAACTGCCCGCCGTCGCCGCCCTGTATCTTGATGACGAAGTCCTCGCCGTATTCGAACAGGCACAGGGCACCGCCGTTTTCAGGAATGGGGGTGGTGTCGAGCAGAACGAAACGTTTCATGGGGCTCTCTTGATGAGAAATTGACTACGGAGGAAGGCAAACACGCGCAGTTGGGAGTAGCCTGCAAAAGGACAACAAGGCCAACGGAGCCATTGATGAAGCGCACCATTCTAACGGCCATTGCCCTGGCCGCGCTCTCGATAACTGCAGTGCAGGCCCAGGAGCTGCAAACCATCCCGACCAGCCCCACGCCGATGCCCGGTTCACCCGGCACCGCCACCCCGACGCCGTACCCGCAAATCACCCCGACCAGCGTGCCCAAGGCCGGTTCCGGCAGTGGCGGGGCACCGCTGTTGCCGCCAATCGAAATGCCCAATCCGCCCAAGGACCAGACCTTGCCGGGTCTTGAGCCGAGCACGACCAAAATCAAAACGCCGGGCGGTTAAACTTGCTGCAAGAGTAATTGCCCGTCGGCCATGCGCAAGCGTTTGGAGAGGGAGACGGCGAGGGCGCGGATGATCTTGGCGGCGATTTTCGGCGCGTCATTGAGCATCTTCTCCAGGGAGTCCTTGCCCAGGTTGAGCAACTGGCAATTGCTCGCGGCCACGCAACTGGCCGAACGCCGTTCGCCATCGAGCACGGCCATTTCGCCGAACGCCCGACCGCTGCGCAAGGTGGCCATGGTGACCCGTTGCCCGTCGCTGTTGGTCTTCTGCACCGCCACCTGACCAGTGTGGATGATGCACATGAAACTGCCGGCATCACCCTCATGGAAAATTTCTTCGCCTTCGGCGATGGTACTGATGCTGAAGTAGCCCGAAGCCGCCACGAAGTCTGCCGGCAGCAGTTGATCGAACAGGCCGCAGTCCATCAGCCAGTCGCGAATTTCTTTGTTCAGTAAGGTCGGTTCTGACATGTCGTCACGGTCTTTTTTTTGTGTCTGGTTCCGGTTTTTTGGATGTCCTCAATCCTTTGTGGGAGCGAGCCTGCTCGCGATGGCGGAGGCACATTCAACATGGGTATTGAATGTGATGCTCTCATCGCGAGCAGGCTCGCTCCCACAGGGGATATGTGTTGCATCCGGTCCGGCGTACTGGTGTTAAGACCAGGACACCGGGCCAAGTTCCTCAGGCAATGCCCAAAACCTTCAAAACAAATGCGTATTCGAGGGCTACGTCACGTAATCCCTGATAACGACCGCTCATCCCGCCATGCCCGGCGCCCAGTTCAGTCTTGAGCAGCAGGGGATGGGTGTCGGTTTTGGTCGCCCGCAATTTTGCCACCCACTTGGCCGCTTCCCAGTACTGCACGCGGCTGTCGTTATAGCCGGCGATCACCAGCGTCGCCGGATACGCTTGCGCGGTGACGTTTTCGTACGGGGCGTAGGCCTTGATCCGCTCATAGATGTCCGGCTCTTGCGGGTTGCCCCACTCGTCGTATTCGGTGACGGTCAGCGGCAGCTCCGGGTCGAGCATGGTGTTGAGCACGTCGACGAACGGCACTTCGGCAATCGCCGCGCCAAACAGCTCTGGCCGTTGGTTAAGCACCGCGCCAATCAGCAAACCACCGGCGCTGCCACCGCTGATCACCAGCTGCGACGAGGTGGTGAAACCGTGGGTGATCAGGTGTTCGGCGCAGGCGATGAAGTCGCTAAAGGTGTTGTGCTTGTGTTCCTGCTTGCCGGCGCGATACCAGGCTTCACCCAGCTCGCCGCCACCGCGTACGTGAGCGATGGCAAACGCCATGCCGCGATCCAGCAGACTCAGGCGGGCATGGGAGAACCATGGGTCGAGGCTTTCGCCATAGGCGCCGTAGCCGTACAGATAAAGCGGTGTCGGCTTACCGAGGAATTCGCGTTTGACCACAAGGCTGATCGGCACTTGCGTACCGTCCGGTGCCGTCGCCCAAAGCCGCTGGCTGACGTAAGCATCGGCGTCGAATGGGCCGAGTACCGGGGTTTCCTTGAGGACTTTCTGCTCGCCGGAGGTCAGAGTCAGTTGGCGGATCTGCGCCGGACGGTTCAGGGCTTCGTAGCGCAGACGGATCCTGTCGCTGACAAATTCCAGGCTGTTTTGCACATGCAGGCTGTAGGCCGCGTCCGGCAATTGCACGCGATACGGTACCAAGTCCTGTGGGTGGACTTCGATGATCGGCAGGCCACCTTCACGCAGGCTCAGGGTCATGGCCTCGGCGTTCAGGCTCATGCCGTCGATCATCACCGTGTCGCTGTGGGGAATCAGGTTCTGCCAGTCGGCTTCGGTCGGCGCGACACCGGTATCGACGGCCTGGTACAGGGCGAAGTTGATACCGTCACGGTTGGTGCGGATCAGCCACGTCCACTCGCCATCGAGTTTGCCGTGGTCGACATCGTACTCATGTTCTTCGACCCTCGGCGCCAGGCAGGTAAAGGCCTGATGCGGCAGCGAGGCGTCGAGTGCCCAGACTTCGCTGGTGGTCTTGCTGCCCAGCGACAGCAACAATTGCCGTTCGGAACTGGAACGGTAGCAGTGCAGGAAAAATCGGCCGTCGGGCTCATGGAACACTTCTTCGGCCGCCGTGCCGTCCAGCCGATAGCGGAACAGTTTGTGCGGGCGATGGGTCTCGTCGAGTTCGCCGAAGAACAGCGTCAGGCTGTCGTTGGCCCAGGTCATGCTGCCGTCGCAGTCCTGGAATTCCAGTTCGCTGACGCGGCCGTTGGACAATTCCTTCACGAACAGCGTGTAAATCTCCTCGCCACTGGAATCGATGCTGTAGGCCAGACGCTGGTGGTCCGGGCTGATGCTGAACGCGCCCAGGGAAAAGAAACCGCCCTTGGCCAGCACATTCGGATCAAGCAGCAGTAGCTCCTGGCTTTCGTCGATATGCAGGCTGCCGTCGGTCGGACGCGGGCAGCGGTAGTGGCGGGCGTATTCATCGCCTGCGGTGGTGCGGGTGTAATACAGATACGGGCCCCACGGCGAGGGGAGCGACAGATCGGTTTCGAGAATCCGCCCCTTGATCTCTTCGAACAGGGTTTCACGCAGCCCGGCCTGATCGGCGGTTTGCGCCTCTTGATAGCTGTTTTCAGCTTTCAGATAATCGAGCACCGCGTCGGTGTCGCGCTCCTGCAGCCAGGCATACGGGTCAGAACCGTCGGCCTTGTGGGCAATCGGGGCGCAGGTGACGTTGGCGGATAAGGGCATGAATGGCTCTCGAACAATGTATGAAATAGGGGCTTCGCAACCTGTGGGGGCGGGCTTATGGTGAGGGGGCTATTCTGTGGCGAGGGAGCTTGCTCCCGCTGAACTGCGCAGCAGTTCCTTTTTTGGGACCGCTTCGCAGCCCAACGGGAGCAAGCTCCCTCGCCACAAAAGCTCGCTCACCACAAAAGTCCCCTCGCCACATAAGCTCGCTCCCACAGGCTCTGAGTCTTGCTCAACTGGTATTGGGACAAGCCTGACGTGCGAAAAGTCGTTACTATAAGCGCCTCTTTGCCTGCCTTGCCATGGACACCATGACCGAGAACGACTATCTGATCGCTTGGGGCCTCTACGCCTTTGCTGCTTTAGGCTGCCTGTTGGTGTGGATGCGCATCACCCGCTGGATGTGGCGTTGGCTGCGTGAGCCACTGCGGCTGCTGGTGGCGGTGTTGCTGTTCAGCCCGACCATCATCGACCCGGTGAAGGAAAAGGTTGCCCCGGCCATCGCCATCACCGCCCTCGATCTGCTGTTCAAGGTCGGCAACAACGCCTGGCGGGCGATTTCCGACCTGTTCATGTACGCCATGATTGCCTTCGGCATTTACCTGGTGTTCGTGGCGATCCGTTTTCCCATCGAGCGCGCCTCCAACGCTCGCAAGGAACGGGCGGCTGCCGCGAAGGTTGCTGCGCGTGCCGACGAACCTGAAAACGATCAACCGTTCGGCGGTGCTGGCGATGATCGTTACGGCCGGCCACCGGTGCCAAGCAACCCTCAGCGTTTGCGGGTCGAACCGCGTCTATAACCGTGCCCCTGTATTGAGTCGAGAATCCGAGCATGTGTGAGCTATTGGGCATGAGCGCCAATGTCCCGACCGATATCGTGTTCAGTTTCACCGGGCTGATGCAACGTGGCGGTCGCACCGGGCCGCACCGTGACGGCTGGGGCATCGCTTTCTATGAAGGCCGTGGTCTGCGGCTGTTCCAGGACCCGGCGGCGAGCAGCGAGTCGGAAGTGGCGAACCTGGTGCAACGCTATCCGATCAAGAGCGAAGTGGTGATCGGGCACATCCGCCAGGCCAACGTCGGCAAGGTCTGCCTGTCTAACACCCACCCGTTCGTGCGTGAGTTGTGGGGGCGTAACTGGTGTTTCGCCCACAACGGCCAGCTGGCCGACTTCAACCCGACCACCAGTTTCTACCGCCCCGTTGGCGATACCGACAGCGAAGCGGCCTTCTGCGATTTGCTCAACCGGGTACGCGCTGCGTTCCCTGAGCCGGTAGAGATTGAAGAACTGTTGCCGGACCTGGTGGCGGCCTGCGCTGAATACCGCAACAAGGGCGTATTCAATTGCCTGCTCAGCGACGGCGACTGGCTGTTCTGCTACTGCTCGACCAAATTGGCGCAGATCACTCGCCGTGCCCCGTTCGGCCCGGCGCGCTTGAAGGACGTCGATGTGATCGTCGACTTCCAGGCCGAAACCACGCCCAACGACGTGGTCACGGTGATCGCCACCGAACCTTTGACCGAAAACGAAACCTGGACCCGCTACGAACCGGGCCAATGGAGCCTCTGGCGGCGCGGTGAATGCGTCAGTCAGGGCAAGACCGAATAAGGATTCTCCCTCATGTTGCTCAGTTATCTACGGCTGGTGTTGTTTGCGGCAGGCCTGTTGATTGGTGTCCAGGTGCCTGGGTTCATCAGTGACTATGCCAAGCGAGTCGAGGCGCATCTGATTGAGGCGCAGACCGGTTTGAGCGGTTTTCAGGGCACTGCCAATCAGTTTTTCAAGGGGGATATGCAGGCGCTCGTGGCCCATTACCGTGCCAGCGAAGACCCGATCTTTCGCAGCGATGCCGACAGCCTGAGCACCTTGCTCACCCGTCAACTGGCCCTCGACAAGCAATTCCAGGCCATGCAAGGCCCGTGGTATATCCGAATCCTGCAGGTAGCTCTGGCCGCCGACCCGGATATTCGCAAGGAAACCTGGAACGGCTACAGCTACCAGATCCTGCTGACGCCGGAAGCGATGATCTGGGGCATGAGCGGCGCGTTGCTGCTGTCGTTCGGTATTGAATGCCTGTTCCGGTTGATCGACTGGGTGGTGCTGGGCGGCAAGCGTCTGCGCCAGAGCCGGCCGATCGAAGAGCGGGACTTGCGCGGTTTGTAAGAAAAAAATCAAAAGATCGCAGCCATCGACAGCTCCTACAGCCGGCTTGTCGGCGATTGCCGCGACACGGTATGCCTGGCAGATCGCGTCGCTGGCAAGCCGGCTCCTGTTTTTACCAGTCGACCGAGTAGCTCATGCTCAACGTACGACCTTCGGCGTTGGCGTATGGCGCTCTGGCGTTGGCCTGGGTGAACAGGTTCTGGTAGGTGCGGTTGGTCAGGTTGTACACGCCGCCCTCAAGACGACCGACCGGCAGTTGCACCGAGCCAAGCAGATCCACCAGTGTATAGCCGTCGATCTCGCGTCCGTTGTTGTCCTTGGCGGCAGCGTCGTAACTGGACAAATGCATGCCTTGCAGGCGCAAGGTGTAGTCGTCTTCGGTGTAGCCGACGAACAGTGTGGTCTTGGCCGGTGAGATGCGCGTAGCCGGCAGATCGATCCATTTGCCGTTCTGCTCGGTCTCGCCTTTGGCCCAGGCATAAGTGCCACCCACCGACCAGCGATCGGTCGCGCGGTAGGTCAGGCTGTTTTCGATACCGCGAACCCGCTCTTTCTGGTTGATCAGGCGCAATACGCGATCATTGGCATCGTAGAACTGGGTCACGTCCGAGGTGTTTTCGTACACGGTGACGTCGGCCTGCCACTGATCCCAGTTACCACGCCAGCCCAGCTCGTAACTGTCGACCTTGATGGCCTGGGCATTGAGACTCTGGATGTCGAAGGTGCTGCTGACGTCACGCATGAAGCGCTGGATATCCGGTAGCGAAAACCCCTGGCTGTAATTGGCGAAGACGTCCTGGTTTTCACTCAGGTGGTAGACCGCCCCCAGGTTGTACAGCGTGGCATCGTATTTCAGAGTGTCGCCGGGCAGCGTTGCGCGTATGCCTGTCTGGACGATCTGCCCATAAGCGATGCTGTCGGAGACGTCGCTTTCGATCCATTCACGGCGTACACCGCCACGCAAGGTCCAGTCACCGATGTCCCAGGACATCTGCCCGAACAGCGACTTGGTGGTGGTTTCGATGTCCGGGCCCAGCTCGTAAGTGGTGCCGGTCTTGGTGTAGTTCAGGCCATTGAGCGTGTATTGATCACCCCGTTGGCGGGAGCGCTCATTATCATAGTCGGCGCCCCAGACCAGATTACCCGTGGCACTCCCGATCGCCGGCAGCGGCGTGTCGATGGCCGCGCGCAGACCGTAGACATCCTGCACGCTGTTGTTGTCGGAGATCCCGGCCCTGCCTCGCGACAGGTCCGGAAAGAACAGCGCATCGGCGCGGCGCCAGTAGCTTTCCAGTTGCAGGCCATGACCGTAGAAGTCCTTGTCGGTGTAGTTGAGGTTGGCCGCCTGGTTATGGGTATAGGGTTGGTCGTCGAGTTGCAGCCCTTTGACTGCCACGGCTTGCTGCAGGTTTTTCGGGTCTTTGGTGTAGCCAGTGTCCTGCTGGTCCTTGTAGTCCTGCAGCGACAGGCTGAGTTTTTTGTCGGCATCCAGTTCGTAACCGAAACGACCTTGCAGGTCATAGGTTTCGGTATCCATGTTGCTGCCCTGGGAGGTGTCCTGAGGGATGCGGTTGCCGTTGCCATCGTACTGATCGTTACGCTGGGTCAGGTCGGCGGACACATACCAGTCCAAGGCATCCTTGCGCCCGGTCGCACTCTGAAAGGCTTCGTAGGCGAAGCCTTTGCGGTTGAGGTTGTTGCCGCTGGTCAGGCCCAGTTTGCTGCTGTAGGCAATGTCCTGGCCCTGATTGCGCTTGGTGATGATGTTGATGATGCCGCCCGAAGCACCGGCACCGTAGATGCTGCTGGCGCCGGAGATTACTTCGATGCGTTCGATGCTGGCCGGGGCGATGCTGTTGAGCTGGCGGTAGTTATCGCGCGTGGCGTTCTGCGAGACGCCGTCGATCAACACCAGCATGTTGCGCCCGCGCAGGGTCTGGCCGAAGTTGCTCATCCCGCCGCTGGACGGTGCAATGCCGGGGACCAATTGCCCGAGGATGTCGGAGACCCGGCGACCCGCGCCGCTCTGCTCACGGATCTGCTGTTCGTCGATGACCTGGACCGAGCCCGGAATCGAGGCGATGCTCGCCTCGCTGCGAGTGGCGGAGACGACGGTGGCTTGCATGTTCAAGGTGCCGGGCTGCTGCTCGGTATCCTCGGCCCAGGTCTGGGCGCTGAAGGTACCGAGCAGCGGGATCAGCAAGGAGAGTTTGGTTCGGGTCATGACGTGGTCTTTTTTAGTTGTGATAAGTGTGGGGCGATAAGGTCGAACGGTCAGGCGCGGTGTTGAACGACCGCACCCAGCGGATCCCGATGGCGGCCAGGGCGTAGGTCAGCGCCACCAGCCAGAAACTGTGAACCAGGCCGACCAGGCCCATGCCGATCCCGCCAAGGACGACACCGAGCAGAGCACCAGCTTTTGCCGCGCTGTTGCCCAGGCCCAGCGCGAAGCCCTGCTGGGTGATGGAAATGGTGTTGGCGATCAGGGCATAGGCGACGGGCAGCAGGGCGCCTTGCCAGATCCCCCAGACGAGTCGGCTGACGAGAAACCCCAGCCATTCGTTGGCCAATGCCGTGGCCGCCAGTGTCAGGGCGCACAGCCAGGCCACGCCTTCGATGACGCGCAAGGTGTAGGCCGGCTGCCAGCGGTCGAACAGGCGTCCCCATAGTGGTGCGGAAATGGCCAGGGTCGCGGCGCTCGCCGCGTAGGTGGCACCGATCAGCCAGCTTGGGGCATGCAGAATGTTCGCGACGTATAGGGCGTAGAACGACTGCGGCATCATCTTCGCGGCCTGAATCAACACGATCACCAACAGGATTCCACCGAGCCAGCCTTTGGGCAGAGCAACCGGCTCGACAGGTTTTTTCTTCGAGGTTCGCGCCTTGTCGGCCGGCAGGAAAAAACTTCCCAGTGCGCACAGCAGGCAGATCACCGTCGCGCCATAACACAGCAAGGCAAACCCCGAGACGTCCATCAGCCAGCCACCCAGCACCGGGCCGATCAACGAGCCGACGGCAGTGGCCGATTGCAGGCGGGCCAGGGTGTGACCACGCCTGGAACTGTCGCAGCAGGCCAAGGCATAGGCTTGCGCGGCAGCGAGAAAACCGGCCAATGCGCCTTGCATCACGCGAATACCCACCAGCAGCCACGGGTCGAGGGTGATTGCCGCCAACCCTTGGCACAGCGCGAGTGCCAGCAACGCCCGAACAATCATCGGTTTGTGTCCGGTGCGATCGCCCAACCGGCCCCACATGGGCGTCAGGAGCATGGCCGCCAGCATCGGACCGGCATAGACCATCGCCGATAACAGCGCGGTGTAGCTGGCGCCCTCCGGCCCGAGCAGATGCTGGATCTGCAAGGGCCAGAACGGGCCGCTCATTTCCATTGCGCCCATGGAGACAAACTGGATGACGATCAGCAGTCGCAAGGCGCGACCGTCAGCGAGCATGGGTGTTGGGTCGCAGCGGGTTGCTCAGGCGTCCGACGATGTCGGCATGACTGTCGAGCAAGCGCATGCGCATGAACGATTTGGCGGGCCAATCCTGTTCCAGCAAGGCCTGGTGCTCGCTTTCCCAACGTGCCGGTTCAACACGCTCGCGCAAGGTCTCGAAGCACTGTGCAACGTGCGATGCCAATCGCTCCCAAAGGACACTGTCCGGCACATTCCAGTGGCGGGCACAGAGCAGCGTCAGCTCACCGAGGTGGCACATGAAGGTGGTGTGCAGGAGTTTGTCGCGGACAAAGCCGGAATCGTCATACAGGGTCATTTTCGGATCGTGCAACTGGATATCCAGGCCCTTGGCGTGCAGGGTTTTGCGATCGATACGAACGTCGCCAAAATCACGCAATAGCAACCGATTCAACTGCCCGTCAGCACCCATCACCATGAAACTGTTTTGCTGATGCGCTTCGAACGCCACGCCATACATCAAGTAAATGCCCAGCAGACTCGGTACGGCAATCGACAGGTAATCATCGAAGAACCTCCGCATGGCCTCGCTGTCGTCACTGCCCTGAGCCAGTCTTACCCAATCACGCAGCAACGGTTGGTCGAATTCGTTGACGGCGAACAGGCTGCCGACCGGCACCGCCAACTCGCCTTCTTGCAGGAGGGTAAGCGGGTTGTCGCGATACAGTACGGCA
This sequence comes from Pseudomonas sp. P9_31, assembly GCF_034008235.1. Taxonomy (NCBI): domain Bacteria; kingdom Pseudomonadati; phylum Pseudomonadota; class Gammaproteobacteria; order Pseudomonadales; family Pseudomonadaceae; genus Pseudomonas; species Pseudomonas sp. P9_31. The sequence goes on along the minus strand of NZ_CP125375.1, from coordinate 4,729,332 downwards.
GCATGCCGGGAGCGCTCGTCATCGGTCGGCAGTGGTGCGTAGTGCACGCCGATGCGCTCTGGAACGATGTTCAGCAGACGCTGAATCTGCGGTTCCTGATCGAGAATATCCAATACCAGTTGGCTGATGCGCGGACCCATCCGGGCGGAGCGCGGCGACACGGTGCGCTGCACGCTGGTCAGTCGCAGAGCCACCGGCAGTTTGACCATCGGTGCCGTGCGGCTGGCCTCCGGCAGGACCGTGCGGAAGGACATGGTCGGGTGGCCGGTAAACGCCACGATGTCAGTGACGATCAGCAGGTTGTCGGCGATCTCGTTGGCGAACGAATGTGGCAGCTCTTCATGGGCTTGCCATGGGTGCGACGGAAGCGGGAGGTAGTCCGTGACTTCCAGACCCAGCTGCTGCAGATGGCGTTGCAGTTGCTCGGCTGCCTGTGGGAAGTGACCTCGCCACCAGTCCCAGTAATCGGTGGTGCCGGCCAGCGCTTCGACGTGTGCGTACTGGCGGTGCAGGGCGCACAGAACGATCGGAAAACTCGCTTCGAATTCTGGCGAGAAAGCGATGACCTGAGCGGCGCTCAAGCCCAGTTTGGTCTTGTAGTTCGGGTGCCACGGATGGCCAAGCGTGCCCCATTGTTCGAGCAATGACGTCGGGTTCTGGTGATTGGGGCCGGTTTTGAGCCACGCGAGCAGATTGTCGTCGTACTCGGTGTCGATTTGCTCTCTCAGGCGCTCGGTCCATCCATGGTGAAACGCCAGGCACAGGGTGTCGTTGCTGAAGCTGTCATCCAGCTCCCGGGCCAGACGTTCCAGTACCTGCGGGGAGGCTGGCGGGTTGAGCTGAGTGCTGAGGTGAGCGAGCAGTTCGCTGGGTAACTGGATTTTATGGGGCAGTTTGTCGGGGGTGTGCAGGACGATGCTGCCGCGTACGTCCCAGCTGTTCATTCTTGCGCCGGACAAGTGCTCGAAGCAAAGATGCACACCATCGCCAAGTGGCAGCCAGCAACGGTTGGTGTCGTCGTATTCGCAGGCGTCGGGGTTGATCAGATCTTCACGAAACAGCGCCTGGATCAGGCGTTGGAAACAGCGCTGGGCGGCGGGCTCCAGCGCATTGCTCAAATGATCGAGTGTGATGCGGTGGGACTGGAAAGCCTGAGTGCCAAGAGCTTCGCTCCAGTGAGCGAGCAATTGCTGCTGTTTTTGTGTGTAGCCGCGCATCAGGTCCGACTCCTTCTGGACAATTGATTAGCTGAAAGCGCGCAGAGAATACCTCCTTGAAAAATTAATGCAAATGATAGTGGTTCATATTTACACTTTGAGAAACTTCCTTCAAATTCTGGCCTGTGGTTTGCTCAAGACGATGTAGTGTTCGCCCACTTTCTGCGCGTAGTGCTCCACGACTTGCTGACACAACGCCACGATTTCTTCGACCCACTCCACACCTACCCGCCACGACACCACCACCTGCAAATTCGGTGGCCGCTGATCGATGGCCAGCAAGGTCAGTTCCCCCCGCGCCAGTTCCTCGGCCACCAGCACCGGTGGCAGCGCGCCAATGCCGAAACCGTCCCGCAGCAAACGGGTAATCGCCGACACTGAATTCACGCAATTGAGGCGTGGCGCCATGACCCCGTTGGCCTGCATCAGGCTCAAGATGTCCTGGTGCGGACGGGAGTTTTTCGAATAGGTGATGATCCGCTCCCGCGCCAGGTCGGCGACACCTGAATACTCGCGGTTGTAGATGGAATTGCTAGCCACGATCCAGCCCATCGGATGACTGGCCAGCTCCAGGCTGCGCACGCTTTCCTGACGCAGCAGGTCGGTTTGCAGGATCAGATCGAGAAAGCCTTTTTGCAGCTGATCGCAGAGGTTGAGCGCGGTATCGGCCACCAGCTCGATTTCCACCAGCGGGTAGTGATCCATCATCTGCGCCACCAACGGGCTGAGCCAGGTGTGGATCACGGTGTCCATGACGCCGATCCGGACCCGCCCGACCTTGCTCGATCGCGTCTCGATCGACTGCTTGAGCGCCTGCATCGTGTCCATCATCTGCTCGGCATATTCGAGCACTTTCAAGCCTTCGGGGGTCAGGCTCACGCCGCGAGAATCGCGCAGAAACAGCTTCACCCCCAGCTCGCCTTCGAGCACGGCGATACGGCTGGAAATCGACGCCTGGGTGGTGAAGAGCTTGTCTGCCGTCAGGCGAAAACTCTTGAGTCGGGCGACCCAGACAAAGGTCTCGAGAAACTTCAGGTTCATGGGGTCTGCTCGTGGGACTCAGCCCGTCGGATAAGGTTTTCTTATGTCTAGGGCGGGTTTTTATTAGTTGGACGTAGCAGGGCAAGGCGTCCAAAAATCAGGCCATCCGGTTCCCACGATAGGCGTCGTCGGGGCTCAGAACAATACCAATAAAATATGCACGGAGATTTTGCCATGAGTGCGCCCGACACCCTCGATACCCCTAAGGCTACGACTCGCCCGGGACCCTTCGATTGGTACCACAACATCAACAAGCAGGAACGTCGCACGTTCTGGAGCTGCAAGATCGGCTATGGCCTGGACGGCATGGACACCCAGATGCTCAGCTTCGTGGTGCCGACCCTGATTGCCATGTGGGGCATTACCACTGGGCAAGCCGGGCTGATTCATACCAGCACCCTGATCGCCTCGGCCATCGGTGGTTGGGTGGCGGGGATTCTCTCCGACCGCATCGGCCGGGTGCGTACCCTGCAACTGACGGTGCTGTGGTTCGCCTTCTTCACTTTCCTCTGCGGCTTCGCCCAGAACTATGAACAACTGTTGATCAGCCGCACGTTGATGGGCTTCGGTTTCGGCGGTGAATGGACCGCAGGCGCGGTGCTGATGGGCGAAGTGATTCGCGCCAAGGACCGTGGCAAAGCCGTCGGCATGGTGCAATCGGGTTGGGCGTTGGGTTGGGGGCTGACAGCGATTCTGTATGCGCTGCTGTTCTCGGTGTTGCCGCCGGAAGACGCCTGGCGGGCATTGTTCATCCTTGGCATCGTGCCGGCGATTTTCGTGATCTTCGTCCGCCGCCTGGTCAAGGACCCGGAAATCTACCGCGAAGCCAAAGCCAAACAGGAGCCAGGCAACCCCGCCAAGTTCTATGAGATTTTCGCCCCTGGCATCCTTTTCACCACGATTCGCGCGTCGATCCTGACCACCGGTGCCCTCGGCGGTTATTACGCGATCACCTCCTGGTTGCCGACTTTTCTGAAGAATGAACGGGGCTTGAGCGTACTCGGCACGGGCGGTTATCTGGCCATGGTGATCATCGGGTCCTACATTGGATACGTGATCAGCGCGTATTTGACTGACATCCTCGGTCGTAAAAAGAACTTCATTCTGTTTGCCGTTGGCTCGTTCACCATTGTTCTGCTGTACACCCAATTACCGGTCAGCAACGGTGTGATGCTCTGGCTCGGCTTTCCTTTGGGCTTCTTTGCTTCGGGGATCTTCAGCGGCATGGGCGCGTTTTTGACCGAGCTGTTTCCAACGCGGATTCGCGGTTCGGGCCAGGGTTTTTGCTACAACATCGGTCGGGCACTGGCGGCGTTGTTTCCGTTGCTGATCGGCTTGCTCAGCCAGAAGGTGCCACTGAGCGTGGGAATCGGGGCCTTCGCGGCGGTGTCCTACGGGGTGGTGATCCTGGCGGCGTTGAGTCTGCCGGAAACCCGCGGCAAACAACTTGATGCTCAATAACCGGATATCCGGTAACTGATAATCTGTGGGGCATAAGTCCTTCAGTTAAAAAGACAAAAGCCTACAGGAGCGTTCACCGTGAACCGCCTGCTATTGAACTGCGACATCGGCGAGAGTTTCGGCAACTGGACCATGGGTCTGGACGCCGAGGTCATGCCCTTCATCGACTGCGCCAACATCGCCTGCGGCTTCCACGCCGGCGACCCGAGCATCATGCGCAAGACCGTCAGCTTGGCCCTGAGCCATGGCGTGCAGATTGGCGCGCACCCGGCCTATCAGGATCTGGTGGGGTTCGGTCGTCGATCCATGGCTTACACCGCCCAGGAATTGCAGGACCTGTTGCATTACCAGATCGGTGCCCTCGACGGCATTTGCCGGGCTCAGGGCGGGCGGGTGAGTTACGTCAAACCCCACGGCGCGATGTACAACGACATGATGGCCAACCCGGCGCAATTGCGCGCGGTGATTCAGGGCGTGGCGGCCTACGACCGGACGCTGCCGCTGATGCTGATGGCGACCCGCGACAACAGTGCCGCGCAGCAACTGGGCGATGAATATGGCGTGACGTTGTGGTTTGAAGCTTTCGCCGATCGCGCTTACGACAGCGCAGGCATGCTGGTCTCGCGGCAACTGCCGGGAGCCGTGCATCACGATCCAGAGAAAATCATCGAACAGGCGCTGATCATTGCCCGCGGTGACAACCTCACGGCCAGCGACGGCAGTGCCTTGCACCTGCAAGCCAATACCTTGTGCGTACACGGCGACAACGCCAGTTCGGTGGCCGCCGTGCGACGCATTCGCGAAGCCTTGAATCAGCAGAGCGCATCATGAAGCCACGGGTAGAAGTGGTGGCGCTGGATTGCCTGATGGTGCGCCTGTTCGATGACATCAGCGAGGCCAATATGCCGTGGATGCTCGCGGCCAGCGAGCGTCTGCGAGAAGCGTTCGCCCGCCATTTGATCGATCTGGTGCCGTCCTACACGACGTTGATGGTGCATTACGATCTGATGGCACTGAATCCGGGCCAGGCGCGGGAATTGATCACTAACGCCTTGATCGATCTGTCGCCCAACGCTCGGGCCAGAGGTAAATGCCATGTGCTGCCGGTCTGGTATGACCTGAGCGTCGGCCCGGAACTGACTTTGCTATCTCAGCGCAGCGGGTTAACGGTGGAAGAGGTGATTCGTTGCCACAGCGAACGCGAGTATCAGGTGTTCGCGTTGGGTTTCGCGCCGGGGTTCGCCTTCATGGGGTTGGTGGAAGAAGTGTTGGCTGCACCGCGTCTGAGTACTCCACGTAAAAAAGTGGCTGCCGGCAGTGTCGGCATCGCCGAACGCCAGACGGCGGCTTATCCGGTGGTGTCTCCTGGCGGCTGGAACCTGATCGGCCGCACCCCGGCCAGACTGTTCGACCGCGAGCGCGACGGCTATAGCCTGATGCAACCGGGCGACACCGTGCGCTTCGAAGCGGTCAGCCATGCCGAGTTCATCAACCTGGGCGGTGACGATACGCCGATGGAGGCCCTGGCATGAGCCAACTGACGATTGAGGCAAGTACGCCGTTGTGCCTGTTGCAGGATGCCGGGCGATTTGGCGTGCGGCATCTGGGCGTGACCCAGGGCGGCGCGCTGGATTGGCGATCGATGTCGTGGGCCAATTGGCTGGTGGGTAATGGGCTGGATGCATCGGTCATCGAGATTACCCTCGGTGGTTTCAGCTTGATGGCCGAAGAGGATTGCGTGCTGGCACTGGGCGGGGCGGATCTGGGGGCGCAAATCGATGGCGAGGTGTTGGCGCCGTGGCGCAGTTTCAGGCTGCACAAAGGCCAGCGACTGCAATTCACTCAGCCGTTACTCGGGGCGCGGGCCTATCTGGCGGCGCCGGGCGGATTCGATGCGCCCAAGGTGCTGGGCAGCCGGGCGACGGTGGTGCGCGAGGAACTCGGCGGTCTTGATGGCATGGGCCGTCCGTTGGCCAAGGGGCAGTCGTTGAGCTATTCGGGCAACTCGGTGATGCTGCTGCGGGAGTTGCCGGGGGACCTGCGACCGGACCTGAGTCTCGCGGCACCGCTGGACCTGGTGCTCGGTGCACAGATCGGTGAATTCAGCGGGCAGAGTCTGTTTGACGCGTTCAACAGCGCCTGGATCCTCGATAGCCGTGCCGATCGCATGGGGATTCGCTTGCTGGGAACGGCGCTGGAGTACCAGGGCAAACCGATGATTTCCGAAGGCATCCCGCTGGGTGCGGTGCAGGTACCACCGGATGGGCAGCCGATTGTGTTGCTCAATGACCGGCAGACCATTGGCGGGTATCCGCGGCTGGGAGCGTTGACACCGTTGGCGTTGGCGCGATTGGCGCAGTGTCTGCCGGGGGCGAAGGTGCGGTTGCGACCGGTGGTGCAGGATGTCGCGCATCGGGAACAGGTCGAGTATTTGCGCCGGTTTTTGCGCCGCTAAAAGCTTCGCGAGCAGGCTCGCTCCCACATTGGATTTCGGTCGTACACAAATACTGTGTTCGCTGGAGATCAACTGTGGGAGCGAGCCTGCTCGCGATAGCGGCCGAACAGACGACGAAGATTATTTGGACAAAAACCGCATCCCTTCCTCCAACCCCCGCAACGTCAGCGGGAACATCTGGTCATCAATCAAATCCCTCACGATGCTGGTCGACGAGGTATAGCCCCAGGTGTCTTTCGGGTACGGGTTGATCCAGATGAGCTTCTTGTACTTTTCCTTGAAGCGCTGCATCCACACGTAACCGGCTTCTTCGTTCCAGTGCTCGACGCTGCCGCCGGCCTGGGTGATTTCATAGGGCGCCATGGCGGCGTCACCGATGAAGATCACTTTGTAGTCGGCGCCGTACTTGTGCAGCAGGTCCTGGGTGGCGGTGCGCTCGGAGGTGCGGCGCATGTTGTTCTTCCACACCGATTCATAAATGAAGTTGTGGAAGTAGAAGTACTCCAGGTGTTTGAACTCGGTCTTGCAGGCCGAGAACAGTTCTTCGCAGATCTTCACGTGGGCGTCCATCGAACCGCCGATGTCGAACAGCAGCAACAACTTGACGGTGTTGCGCCGCTCCGGACGCATCTGGATGTTCAGCAACCCGGCATCGCGAGCGGTGTGGTCGATGGTGCCGTCGATGTCCAGTTCTTCCGCCGCACCCTGACGGGCGAATTTACGCAGGCGACGCAGGGCGACCTTGATGTTGCGCGTGCCCAGTTCGACCGAATCGTCGAGGTTCTTGTACTCGCGCTGATCCCAGACTTTCACTGCCTTGCCCTGACGCTTGCCGGCATCGCCGACCCGAATGCCTTCCGGGTTGAAACCACCGGAACCGAACGGGCTGGTGCCGCCGGTGCCGATCCATTTGTTGCCGCCGGCATGGCGTTCCTTCTGTTCTTCCAGGCGTTTCTTGAACTCTTCGATCAGCTTGTCCAGGCCGCCGAGGGACTGGATCGCGGCCCGCTCCTCATCGGTCAGGGAGCGTTCGAACTCCTTGCGCAGCCAGTCTTCGGGGATCAACGCCTGAAGGTGATCGTCGAGTTTTTCCAGGCCATTGAAGTAGGCAGCGAACGCCCGGTCGAACTTGTCGAAATGCCGTTCGTCCTTCACCAGAATCGCCCGTGACAAGTAATAGAACTCGTCCATGTCGGCGAAGGTCACGCGCTGTTTCAGGGCGTTGATCAGGTCTAGCAGCTCACGCACCGAAACCGGCACCTTGGCAGCACGCATTTCATTGAACAGGTTGAGCAGCATGGCGATCGCCTACGACTTTGTGAAAAGAGGGATCAACGAGTGCCGCGACGGCTCATGAACGCCAGGCGCTCGAGCAATTGCACGTCCTGTTCGTTCTTCACCAGGGCGCCTGCCAGCGGTGGAATGGCCTTGGTCGGATCGCGTTCGCGCAGCACTGCTTCGCCGATGTTGTCGGCCATCAGCAGTTTCAACCAGTCCACCAGTTCGGAGGTCGAGGGCTTCTTCTTCAGGCCCGGCACCTTGCGCACGTCGAAGAACACATCCAGCGCTTCGCTGACCAGGTCTTTCTTGATGTCCGGGTAGTGCACGTCGACGATCTTCTGCATCGTGATGCGATCCGGGAAGGCGATGTAGTGGAAGAAGCAGCGGCGCAGGAAGGCGTCCGGCAGCTCTTTCTCGTTGTTGGAGGTAATGATGATGATCGGACGTTTTTTGGCCTTGATCGTCTCGTCGATCTCGTAAACGTAGAACTCCATCTTGTCGAGTTCTTGCAGCAAGTCGTTGGGGAACTCGATGTCGGCCTTGTCGATTTCGTCGATCAGCAGAATCACCCGCTCTTCGGACTCGAAAGCCTCCCAGAGCTTGCCCTTTTTCAAGTAGTTGCGCACGTCGTGAACCTTGTCCACGCCCAGCTGCGAGTCCCGTAGGCGGCTGACCGCGTCGTACTCGTACAGGCCTTGATGCGCCTTGGTGGTGGACTTGATGTGCCAGGTGATCAACTTGGCGCCGAAGGACTCGGCCAGTTGCTCGGCGAGCATGGTCTTGCCGGTGCCTGGCTCGCCCTTGACCAGCAGTGGCCGTTCCAGGGTGATGGCGGCGTTGACCGCCAGCTTCAGGTCATCGGTGGCGACGTAGGCCTGGGTGCCTTCGAACTTCATCTGCTAATCCTCGAACGGTAACGCCGACCTGAACGGGGCAGGGCGGGGCGCAATAGTTGTAATGTCCGACTATAACGCGCTGCCCGGTCGACTGTGAACGCAGACGGGGTATTCAGTCTCTGAATGGGGCGTCACATCTTGACTCAGTCTCGGCTGCTGGCCAGTATTGATGTATCGCCATTCTGGCGATAGCTTGCGAGGCATGTCTACTAAATATCGATTTCGCGATACGTACCGTATTCAGTTGCGCGAGAAGGATCATCCGCCGCCCCATGTCCACCTGACCGGTGGCGGGCTGGACGTTATGCTCAGCCTGGAAACCGTCGAAGTGATGATGGGCAAGGCGCCGCCGCTGATTATCAAGGAAGCGCTGGAGTGGGTCAGGGCCCATCAGGTGCAGTTGCTGGAGGATTGGAAACGATGTTACCCATGAAACGACCACGGTTGTCGGCCGTGCTGGCATTGCCGGAATACAGGCTGGCGCTGACTTTTATTGATGGGCAGCAGCTGAGCCTCGATTTAAGTCGCGACCTGCGTTCATATTCGGGGCTGCAGCTATTGCTGGAGGGCCGTGCTTTTGAAGGAGCAGCCTTGGGTGACGATGGCTGGAGCGTGGAGTGGCCTGAACTGGATATCCAGATTGGCGCAAACACGCTGTATCTGGATGCCCTTGCGCAAAATGCGGTAGATGAAAACACCCGTATTTTCATCGATTGGCGTGCTCGCACTGGGTTGCCGCTGAATCAGGCGGCCGAAGCGTTGGGCGTGAGTGCTCGTAGCATCAGCCGCTATAGCAGCGGTCGTGAAGCCGTGCCGCGGTCGTTGGCGCTGGCGTGTCTGGGTTGGGACTTTTTGCAGCAACAATTGAGCCCGGCGCGGGCGGCGGAAGAAACCGGTCGTTACACCGTCACACGCAAATCTTAACCGGAATCCGGCTTGGAGCGTTCGTACTGGGCATTGAACGCCTGGATGAAGCCGTTGCGTAAAATCTGTAAAAACGCCTCGAACGCGCTGATATTTTGCTGATGCACGTTGCCCCTGAGTTCGACGCGAGTGGCGAACTGGTTTTTCGCCTGGTTCTTCAACACATTCTGGGTGCCGCCGACGAGTGCTTCCCAGATGGAACGAAAAATTCCTTTGTCTTTGTTCTCCACGTCCTGTTGCCAGTTGAACACTTCGACGTCCCGCAACAGTGGCTTGATGTAGCCGGTGAGTTGACCCTTGTCGGCTTTGGCCTCGATGACCACGTCGCCATGGCCGGCATTGAAGTCGAATTTGCCGTAGGCCGCAGCGAAGTCGTTCAGGCGTTTGAGTTCAAGGTCCCTGGCGCGCAGGCGGAACTCGAAGTCTTCGAAATTGCTCAGCGGATCGAAGGTTGCCGTTGTTTCCAGCGGTGCATTCCCCGGTAACAGCGCCTTGCCATCGAAACGGGCATCGCGTTTGCCTTTGGTGTCGACTACGTTGGTCAGGTTGTAAATGCTGGCATTCACCTGAGTAGCGTTCAGGTTCACGGGCGGTTTTGAATTGAAGTTGTGAAAGGTGACCCGGCCATCGTTGATCCGCACTTCGTTCAGGGTAATCGGCAGCAATTTTTCTAACTGGGCCCGCCAGTCGGTGCCCTGGCCAGTCTGGGAGTTTTTCTTGTTGGCGCCACCATCGACGAAGTTCACCTCGAGTTTGTCGAACTGCGCCTTGGCCACCACGGCATGGTCGTACCAGAGCGAATGCCAGCTGACGGAGAGGTCGATCAATGGCGCGTTGACGAAAGGCACCGGGACCTTGCCGTCGACCTTGACGATTTTCAGTCCGTTGATTTTGTAGGCGCCGCGCCACAGGGCCAGGTCCACGTCGGTAATCTGCCCGCGGTAGTCGCCCATGTTCGCCAGTCTCTCGTTGAGGTAATCGCGCACTATGTAGGGCAGGGCGATGTGCAGGGCAACCAGCAGCAAAACGAAGCCGGCGAGGGTCCCCAGGGGCCAGCTGTATCGACGCTTCATGGCGGTAAATCTCTGGCGGTGTAAAGCGATTGACTGCGGTGGTAGGCGGACGTTCGACTGACTGGACGACCACGAGTAACAGGCATACCGTGGAGGGCTAATTCAACGCGGTATAAGGACCCAGCCATGAGCCGTATCTATGCTGACAACGCCCACTCCATCGGCAATACGCCGTTGGTGCAGATCAACCGTATCGCCCCGCGCGGTGTCACCATTCTGGCCAAGATCGAAGGACGTAACCCCGGTTATTCGGTCAAGTGCCGGATCGGCGCGAACATGATCTGGGAGGCTGAAAGCAGCGGTAAACTCAAGCCCGGCATGACCATCATCGAACCGACCTCGGGCAATACCGGTATTGGCCTGGCATTCGTTGCCGCCGCCCGTGGTTACCGGCTGATGTTGACCATGCCTGCATCCATGAGCATTGAACGACGCAAGGTGCTCAAGGCCCTGGGCGCCGAACTGGTGCTGACGGAGCCGGCCAAAGGCATGAAAGGCGCGATCGAGAAAGCCGCCGAAATCCTCGCCAGCGACCCGTCCACCTACTTCATGCCGGGGCAGTTCGAAAACCCGGCCAACCCGGCCATCCATGAAAAAACCACCGGTCCGGAAATCTGGAACGACACCGACGGCGCAGTCGACGTGCTGGTGGCGGGTGTCGGAACGGGCGGAACCATCACCGGCGTTTCGCGGTATATCAAGAATACCCAGGGCAAACCGATTCTCTCGGTGGCAGTGGAGCCGCGGGTGTCTCCGGTGATCACCCAGGCGATCGCCGGGGAGGAGATCAAACCGAGCCCTCACAAGATCCAGGGCATCGGTGCTGGTTTTGTGCCGAAGAACCTGGACTTGTCGATGGTCGATCGGGTCGAGTTGGTCAGCGATGACGAATCCAAGGCGATGGCCCTGCGCCTGATGCAGGAAGAAGGGATTTTGAGCGGCATCTCTTGCGGCGCCGCCATGGCGGTGGCTGTGCGGCTGGCCGAAACCCCGGAAATGCAAGGCAAGACCATCGTGGTGATCCTGCCTGACTCCGGCGAACGCTACCTGTCGAGCATGCTGTTCAGCGATCTGTTTACCGACCAGGAAAATCAGCAGTAGGAGCTGCCGAAGGCTGCGATCTTTTGATCTTGTTTTTGATCTGGAGAGAGAGGGGGTTGATGCAGGTCAGCCCCCGTTCAGGAACCTTGTGTTAATAAGTGTTTATTGCGTAATCCTTAACGTTGAATGTTGAATTATGCGGGTGTTTCCCGAGACCGGGAGTGTTTATCATGGCCGACTGCCACGTCGGGTAAATGGCGTTGTGCGGAGTTTCCTATTCTCAAGGAGTCGTAGATGAGCTTTTCCTTTGTCGCGAAGGCGTCAGTGTTGCTGCTGTTCCTCGGCAGCACGCTCTATGTGCACTTGCGCGGCAAGGCGCGTTTGCCGGTCCTGCGTCAATTCGTCAACCACTCGGCCCTGTTCGCGCCTTACAACGCCTTGATGTACCTGTTCTCTGGCGTGCCGTCCAAACCCTATCTGGACCGCAGCAAGTTCCCGGAACTGGACGTGCTCAGGGATAACTGGGAAGTTATCCGCGACGAAGCCATGCACCTGTTCGACGAGGGCTACATTCGCGCCGCCGAAAAGAACAACGACGCCGGTTTCGGTTCGTTCTTCAAAAAGGGCTGGAAGCGTTTCTACCTCAAGTGGTACGACAAACCGCTGCCGTCGGCCGAAACCTTGTGCCCGAAAACCGTGGCGTTGGTCAGCGGTATTCCGAATGTCAAAGGCGCCATGTTTGCGCTGCTGCCCGGCGGCAGTCACCTCAACCCGCATCGCGACCCGTTTGCCGGCTCCCTGCGTTATCACTTGGGGCTGTCGACGCCGAACTCCGACGATTGCCGCATTTTTGTCGACGGTCAGGTCTACGCCTGGCGTGATGGTGAAGACGTGATGTTCGATGAAACCTACGTGCACTGGGTCAAGAACGAAACCGAGCAAACCCGGGTCATCCTGTTCTGCGACATCGAACGCCCCTTGAGCAACCGCCTCATGACCCGCCTCAACCGCTGGATCAGCGGCTTGCTGGGCCGTGCCACTGCACCGCAGAACCTTGATGATGAACGCGTTGGCGGGATCAACCAGGCCTATGCCTGGAGCAAAAATTTCAGCGACAAATTCAGCGGCGTGGTCAAACAATGGAAACGTCGCAACCCCAAGGCCTACCGCGTCCTGCGTCCGGTGCTGGCGGTGGTGGTGTTGACGTTGTTGGGGTATTGGCTGTTTGGTTGAGGCCGATCCCGGAACAAAATCAGCCCACCGGAAGTAATGCTGCTCAGTCAAGGCGCGGAACCTGTGGGAGCGTGCCAGACGCTTAGTCATTGCAATCGATGTCACGCGCTGGTTATAGTCGGCGCTCGGTGGTTTCCTGAGCCACCGTTTCACCCATCAAGAAAGATCAGCCCATGCCTGCTTCCCTCATCAACGCGGTAGTCGATTCAGCGGTCAACGCTGGCGTCGTGCCGTGCGGGAATCAGCAGCCTGCGCAGATCAGTCATTACCCCCCACCTGTCAGTAGCACGCCGGTGTGCGCCGTCGTATCACCGCCGGGCGTTGGCTTCTCGGGCTGATCAGCTTTTTCCGCTGCTCCCCCCTTTGCCCGCCTGAAAAAACTACTGAATTTCAGCTTCGGCTGAGTTGGCTTTTTGCCTGACTACAGGTGGTATTCATGTTTGTCCTTTCGAAAAAGTCCGCGCTTGCGGCGGCGTCCACGTGCCTGTTCGTTCTGCTGTGGAGCAGCGGGGCGATCTTCTCCAAATGGGGCCTGGCCCACGCGTCACCCTTTGCCTTTCTGCTGGTTCGCTTCGCCATCGCTCTGTGCGGGTTGGTGCTGCTGGTGCCGTTGCTCAAGCTGAAGCTGCCCAAGGGCGGCAAGCCGATGTTGTATGCGATGGCCACGGGCGTGGTGTTGCTGGGGGCTTATCAGATTTTCTATCTGCTGGCCCTCGACCTGAAGGTCACGCCGGGGATGATGGCAACCATCATGGGCGTTCAACCGATTCTCACCGTGGTGCTGATGGAACGTCAGCGTTCCTGGAGCCGGCTGTTCGGTCTGGCGCTGGGCTTGGCCGGGTTGATCATGGTGGTTTATCAGGGCATCGGATTGGCTGGCATGTCCTTGGCCGGAATGCTCTTCGGCCTGTTGGCGCTGGCGAGCATGACGTTCGGTTCGATCATGCAGAAGCGCATCACCGACAATCCCCTGGGCACACTACCGGTGCAGTACCTGGCGGGGTTGCTGCTCTGCGGGATTTTCGTACCATTCCAGCCGTTTCACATCGAACACAGCACAGGGTTCATCGTGCCGGTGTTGTGGATGGGGTTGGTGGTGTCGGTGCTGGCGACGCTGCTGCTGTATCGACTGATCGCCCGGGGCAATCTGGTGAATGTCACCAGCCTGTTCTACCTGGTGCCGGCAGTGACGGCGGTGATGGATTACCTGTTTTTCGGCAATCGGCTGGCGATGTTGAGCCTGCTTGGCATGGGGCTGATCATCGTCGGCCTGGTGTTTGTGTTCCGTAAGCAGGCTTGATCCCGTGATGAGTGCTAGCCGTTGGTCATACCCACGGCTTCACGCGCTGACCACTCGATTGCGGCCAGCCTGTTTGGCGCTATAACTGGCCTGGTCGGCACGGCGCAGCAGCTCTTCGGCGGCGATATCCGTGTTCCAGGTGGCGACACCGAAACTGGCGGTGACGCGCCCGGCGATGGCTATGTCATGGCTGGCCAGGGACTGGCACAACACGTTGGCCAACTGTGCGGCATTCTCCTCTGAAGTGAACGGGCAAAGGATGGCCAGTTCTTCTCCACCGATCCGGCAAAACACGTCGCTGGCGCGCAAGCGTTGGCGGATCCGTGCGCAGGTTTCCTTCAACACCGCGTCACCCACATCATGGCCACATCGGTCATTGATGGACTTGAAGTGATCGAGGTCGAGCATGATCAATGAAAAACCGGCGGCGTAACGTTTGCCGGTGTCCACCAGGTGCTCCAGAGTACTCATGAAATGACGACGGTTGTAGATACCGGTCAACTCGTCGGTAATGGCCTGGGTACGCAGTTTTTCCTCGCGGTCCTTAAGCTCGGTGATGTCACTGAACGAGCCATACCAGACGCAGCTCTGGTCCGGCTGGCGCTCGGCGTAGGATTCGCCGCGCAGCCAGCGCACGCCCTTGACCGGCAGTATCACGCGAAAATCGCACATCCAGCCTTCGGCGGTTTCCATCGACTTTGCGGTGACTGCCCGGATCATTGGCAGGTCCTCGGGATGCAGTCGCTGGAACAGTGGATTACCGGCGAAATTGACACCGACCACCGCTTCGGCCTTGAGCTCGAAAACGTCTTCGACGCTGCGGCTGCAAAACGAAAAGAAACCGTCGCCAGGCCCCTGCAGGTGGTACTGGTAGAGCACGTTTGGAATGCGTTGGGTCAGTAACGTCAACAGGGCTTTGCTTTCTTTGATCCGGTTGAGCAGCTCGATGCGTTCGCTGACATCGATGATCACGCTGATGTGCTCGACCTGACCGCTATGGGTGTCGGTGAACCGGGCATGGCGCAGCTCGCCGGTGAACCGGCTGCCGTCCTTGCGCCGATAACTCCACTCCGTGGCTTTGCTCGATCCGTTGTCATCGGTGGAGAGCTGGCCGATCAGTTGTTTATCGGTCAGTGACTGGAGCGCCGGGTCGGCGCAGGCAAGACGGCGTGCATCGATCTCTTCCTGCACATGGAGCATCTCGACGTTGTTGCGCCCCAGCATTTCTTTGCGGCTGAAGCCGAACAATGCCTGGGCGCCCTCGCTGAACACCTGTATCCGCCCTTGCGGATCGGTGGTGATGACGGCCACCTGGGTCGCGGCATTGATCAGGTTGGTGATGCGCGCGTTCAAGAAGCTGATCTGGTTTTTCTGTGCGGTCAGTTCCTCGAACCGGGCCCCGGAATGTTTCTGACGTATCCGCGTAGAAACGCAGAGAACGCCGAGTAACAGGGTTTCGACGATCAGTGCCAGTTCGGCATAACGGTGGATCGAAGTTGGATCGGGCAACCAGAGCAACAGGAGGATGGTGCTCAGGCTCAACGTCAGACACAACGACAGCCCGATCAAAAACCGGTCGCCTTTGAGGTGACGGATGGATGGGGGTATCCAGGAATTCATCTTCACCTCGGGAGTGATCTGAAACGCAGTTTGCGTGCCTGCCCCGAAAGGTTCAGTGGTGCCAGCGCTGTGGGCGGATTATCTACACAGCGCCTCGCCGATAGCTAGATACCGCACCCGGTAAACATGACGATCAGAGGTTTTATTTTGGCTTGCCGTACCTTCTACCGCGCAGCCACCTCAACCGGTTTCACCACCGCCGGCTTCAACACCAGCCACAACGCCGCGGCAATCAATACCCCGCCATAGAGGTGCGCCATCGACAGCGGCTCATCCAGCAACAGCGCCCCCCACAACACGCCGAACGGCGGGATCATGAAGGTCACGGTCATCGACTTCACCGGGCCGATCGAGCTGAGCAAACGGAAGTAAATAATGTAGGCGAAGGCTGTGCATACCAAACCCAACCCCAGCAACGACAACCAGACGCTCCAGCCGCCCCAGCTCGCCGGTGGCTGGCTGATCACGCTGTAGCCAAACAGCGGCAGCAAAAACAAGGTCGCGCCGAGCATGCTGCCCAGGGCCGAAAGGCGACTGTCGAGGCCGCCGGCCTGATCGAGCCAGCGGCGGGCGAGGAACCCGGCAAAGCCGTAGCAGGTGGTGGCCATCAGGCACGCCAGTGCGCCCATCAGCAGTTCCATGTCGAACGCCACCGGACCTGCACGGGTGAGGACGCCGACGCCGAACAGGCCGAGAAACACCCCACAGACCTTCGCCCCGGTGAGCTTTTCATGGAAGAACAACCCGCCGATCAACACCCCCATCAACGGCGTGGTGGCGTTGAAAATCGCCGAGTAACCGGCCGGCAGCACTTGGGCGGCCACGGAATAGAGGGTCGCTGGAATCCCTGAGTTGATCAGCCCGAGCAGCATCACAGTCTTGAGTTTGCCTTTGAAATCCCAGCTGATACGCATCAGCCCAAGGATCACCAGCAGCCCGACAGCGGCAATCGACACACGGAAAAAGGCAGTGGGGATTGTGCCAATCACTGGGGCGATAATGCGCATGAACAGAAAGCTCGCACCCCAAATGGCGGCAAGTGACAACAAACGCAGGATATCGACGGGGTTCACAGCACTTTCCTTCCTTGATTGGCGCGCAAGTGTCGCCCCTGTCAGGGCACAAGGCAATGGCTTGCGTTGCGTAACACAGGCCCACTAAGCTCAGGCTCCAACGATAAGAACAGCCGCCGAGGTTTCACCATGCCGCAGCAATGGCCAGCCGCCGACATCGCCCGAATGATCCTCGATGGCTTTGACGATTACCGCGAGCATTTCCGTCAGATCACCGATGGCGCCCGAGCCCGCTTCGAGCAGGCCCAGTGGCAGGAGACGCAAGTCGCTTCGGCAGCGCGGATCAATCTCTACGAAGAAAAGGTCGGCGAAACGGTCGGGCACTTGCATGCGTCGTTCGCCACCGATGTGTTGATAGACGTCAGCAACTGGCCGCTGGTCAAAAGCGCTTACATCAGCCTGATCGACCTGCGTTTCGACGATGAACTGTCCGAGACCTGGTACAACTCGATTTTCTGCGGGCTGTTCAGCCACGACCTGATCAGCGACGGCTGCATGTTCATCCACACCACGCGGCCGAGCCTGCGCCGGGCCCGGGCCGCGCAAACCCGCATCTACAAGCCGCAGGGGCAGTTGTCGGGCATGCTCACCAGCATCTTTGCCGACTACCGCTTCAGTGAGGACTACGCCAATTTGCCCGGCGACCTGCGTCGCCTCGAAGCGCAATTGCGCGAGAACCTGCCGGACTGGGTCTGCAAGGACCCGCAATTGAGTGTCGAGCTGTTTTCCTCGGTGCTTTACCGCAACAAGGGCGCCTACCTGGTGGGGCGCATTCATACCCAGGACGAGCAATGGCCACTGGTGATTCCGCTGCTGCACCGCGAAGGCCGGGGCATTCAGATTGATGCGCTGATCACCGACGAGGCGGAGGTGTCGATCATCTTCTCCTTCACCCGTTCGTATTTCATGGTCGATGTACCGGTGCCGGCGGAGTTCATCGGCTTTCTCAAGCGCATCCTGCCGGGCAAGCACATCGCCGAGCTGTACACCTCGATCGGCTTCTACAAGCATGGCAAGTCCGAGTTCTATCGGGCATTGATCAACCACCTGGCCAACACCGACGACCAGTTCATCATGGCCCCCGGCGTGCGCGGGATGGTCATGAGCGTGTTTACGCTGCCGGGTTTCAACACCGTGTTCAAGATCATCAAGGACCGCTTCTCACCGTCGAAAAACGTCGACCGTGCCACGGTGATCGAAAAGTATCGCCTGGTGAAGAGCGTCGACCGGGTCGGCCGCATGGCCGACACCCAGGAGTTCGCCGATTTCCGTTTCCCCTTGAGCAAGTTCGAGCCGGCATGCCTGGAGGAGTTGCTTGAAGTGGCGCCATCCACGGTGTCGGTGGAGGACGATACGGTGCTGATCCGCCACTGCTGGACCGAACGCCGGATGACGCCGTTGAACCTTTATCTGGAACACGCCAACGAGGCGCAGGTGCGCGAGGCGCTGGAGGATTACGGTCTGGCGATCAAGCAGCTGGCGGCGGCGAATATCTTTCCCGGCGACATGTTGCTGAAGAATTTTGGCGTTACCCGTCATGGTCGCGTGGTGTTTTATGACTACGACGAAATTTGCTTCCTGACCGAAGCCAACTTCCGCCACATCCCGCAACCGCGTACGCCGGAAGACGAAATGGCCTCCGAGCCGTGGTACTCGATCGGGCCACTGGATGTGTTTCCCGAGGAGTTTCCGCCGTTTCTGTTTGCTGATTCGGGACAACGAAAGTTGTTCGATCAGTTGCATGGCGAGTTATACAACGCTGATTACTGGAAGGGTTTGCAGGAGGCAATTCGGGCCGGCAAAGTGATCGACGTGTTCCCGTACCGCCGCAAAGGCCTCGACGACGAGTAGTTCTCTGCGATTGCTGCGCAATCGATCGCGAGCAGGCTCGCTCCCACATTTGATCGTGGCGCCCCCGTTTTTGTGGTCGCTATAGATCCAATGTGGGAGCGAGCCTGCTCGCGATCGGCCGCGCAGCGGTCGTAAAATCTGCGACAATCCGCCCTCTGCGCCACTAGACGACTGAATTGCGTACCCGATGACCGACGAATCGCCCTCCATCGACAAACTGCTGAAAAACCTCGATCACGCCATGCTCGCCGACCGCCACCGGCTGCGGCGGCAGTTGCTTGAGCTGCGCAAAAAACCTGACGAGGCCAAACTGGCCCAGTGGGTGACGCGCACGCAGGCGTCCTGTGATCAGGTGTTGGCGCGGCGTGCCAGCCTGCCGGTGATTCGTTACGACGACAGCCTGCCGATCGCCGCCAAGCGCGATGAAATCAAAGCGGCGCTGCAAAAGCATCAGGTGCTGATCATTGCCGGCGAAACCGGGTCGGGTAAAACCACCCAGTTGCCGAAGATCTGCCTGGAAATCGGTCGCGGCCAGCACGGTCTGATCGGGCATACCCAGCCTCGTCGAATCGCCGCCCGCAGCGTGGCGAGCCGGGTCGCTGAAGAATTGGCGACGCCGTTGGGCGCGCTGGTCGGCTATCAGGTGCGGTTCGAGGACCAGAGCGATTCCAATACCCTGATCAAACTGATGACCGACGGCATCCTGCTGGCGGAAACCCAGAACGACCGCTACCTTGAACGCTACGACACGATCATCGTCGACGAAGCCCACGAACGCAGCCTGAACATCGACTTTTTGCTCGGTTACCTGAAAACCCTGCTGCCGCGTCGCCCGGACCTGAAAGTCATCATCACCTCGGCCACCATCGACCTGGAGCGGTTTTCCAAGCACTTCGACGATGCGCCGATTGTCGAAGTCTCCGGCCGTACTTTCCCGGTCGAGACCTGGTATCGCCCGCTGACCCTGGAGCAGGACGAGGAGGGCAACCGCGTCGAGGATGACCTGACCGTGGATCAGGCGATCCTCGCCACCCTCGATGAAATCGCCGCGTTTGAACGCAGTGAGCGCAAGAGCCCCGGCGACGTGCTGGTGTTCCTGCCCGGCGAGCGCGAGATTCGCGACGCGGCAGACATGCTGCGCAAGGCCCAGCTCAAGCACACCGAGATTCTGCCGCTCTACGCACGACTGTCGCCGGCCGAACAGCAGCGGATTTTCCAGTCGCACCCAGGGCGCCGCGTCGTATTGGCCACCAACGTCGCCGAAACCTCGTTGACCGTGCCGGGCATTCGTTACGTGATCGACAGCGGCACCGCGCGCATCAGCCGCTACAGCTACCGCGCCAAGGTCCAGCGCCTGCCCATCGAAGCGATTTCCCAGGCCAGCGCCAACCAGCGTAAAGGTCGCTGCGGGCGGGTCGAACCGGGTATTTGCGTGCGCTTGTACAGCGAAGAAGATTTCATCGGTCGGCCGGAATTTACCGATCCGGAGATCCTGCGTACCAACCTTGCGGCGGTGATTTTGCAGATGCTCCATCTGCGCCTCGGCGAGATCACTGATTTCCCGTTTATCGAACCGCCGGATGGCAAAGCCATCAGCGACGGTTTCAACCTGCTGCAAGAACTGTCGGCGGTGGACCGCAACAGTCAGCTGACCCCGCTCGGTCGTCAATTGGCGCGGCTGCCGGTGGACCCGCGCATGGGTCGCATGCTGCTGGAAGCGGCCAAACTCGGCAGCTTGCAGGAAGTGCTGATTGTCGCCAGTGCCATGTCGATTCAGGACCCGCGCGAACGTCCGCCAGAGCGTCAGCAAGCGGCGGATCAGGCCCACGCCCAGTGGAAAGACGTGGACTCGGACTTCGCCGGGCTGGTCAATCTGTGGCGTAGTTTCGAAGAGCAGCGCCAGGCCCTGACGGCCAGTCCGCTGCGCAACTGGTGCCGCAAGAATTTCCTCAATTACCTGCGCCTGCGCGAGTGGCGCGACTCCCATCGTCAGTTGAGCCTGATCTGCCGCGACATGCAGCTCGGCCTCAACAAAGAGCCGGCGGATTACCCGAAACTGCACAAAGCCGTGCTGTCGGGTTTGCTCAGCCAGATCGGTCAGAAAACCGAAGACGGCGACTACCTCGGCGCTCGTCAGCGGCGCTTCTGGATTCACCCTTCATCCGGGTTGGGTAAAAAGCGTCCGCAATGGCTGATGACCGCCGAACTGGTGGAAACCACCAAGCTTTACGCGCGGATGGTCGCCAAGATCGACGCCGACTGGATCGAGCCGCTGGCCGGGCACCTGATCAAGAAAAACCACTTCGAACCCCATTGGGAGAAGAAGCGTGGGCAGGTCGTGGTCTTCGAGCAAATCACCCTGTTCGGGCTGATCGTGGTCGGACGCCGGCCAGTGCATTACGGGCCGGTCGACCCCGTGGTGTCCCGCGAGTTGTTTATCCGCGAAGCCTTGGTGCGTGGCGAGATTCAATCCAAGGCCAAGTGCCTGACGGCCAACCAACAGTTGCTGGAACAGCTCGACGAACTGGAAGCCAAGGCCCGTCGTCGCGACATTCTGGCCGACGAAGAAACCCTGTTCGCCTTCTACGATGCGCGACTGCCGGCAGAGATTCACCAGACCGCCACCTTCGACAGTTGGTACCGGGTCAACAGCCAGAAAGACCCGCAGCTGCTGATCATGCGCGAAGAAGACGTGCTGGCCCGCGAAGCCAGTGAAGTCACCGCCGCGCATTACCCGGACACCCTGCACATCGGCGATCTGGAACTGGCGCTGAGTTATCACTTCGAGCCCAACCATCCGCGTGACGGCGTGACCTTGCGCGTGCCGGCACCGTTGTTGCCGATGCTGCCGCCGGAGCGTCTGGAATGGCTGGTGCCGGGGGTGATCGAGGCCAAGTGCATCGCGTTGGTCCGTAACCTGCCCAAGGCCCTGCGCAAGAACTTCGTGCCGGTGCCGGACTTCGTCAAAGCCGCGTTGCAGCGCGTCACGTTTGCCGAGGGCTCGTTGCCCCAGGCGCTGGGCCGCGAGTTGCTGCGCATGACCGGGGCGCGGGTCAGCGATGAGGCCTGGGCCGAAGCGTCGCAGCAGGTCGAAAGCCATTTGCGGATGAACCTGGAAATCGTCGACGGCCAGGGCAAGTTCCTTGGCGAAGGGCGCGATCTGGCCGAGTTGACCGCACGCTTTGCCGAGGCCAGCCAAGCGGCATTAGCCGTACCGCAAACTGCAAAAAGTCAGCAGCCGGTGGAGGCGAAAGTCTTTGCAGCGGTCGCCGAGAAAACCCAACAGAAGATCGCCGGGCTGTCGATGACGGTGTATCCGGCGTTGGTGGAAGAGGCCGGGACGGTCAAGGAAGGGCGTTTCTCGACGCCGGCCGAAGCCGAGTTCCAGCATCGCCGGGCCTTGCAGCGCTTGCTGATGCAGCAACTGGCGGAACCGGCGAAGTTCCTGCGTGGCAAGTTGCCGGGGCTGACCGAGTTGGGCCTGATGTACCGCGAATTGGGGCGCATCGACAGCCTGGTGGAAGACATTCTGCTGGCCAGTCTCGACAGCTGCATCCTCGACGGCGAAGACCCGTTGCCCCGTGATGGCGCTGGCCTGGCGTCGCTGGCCGAACGCAAACGTGGCGCCTGGACCGAGCACGCCGAGCGTCTGGCCAGGCTGACCCTGGAGATTCTCAAGCACTGGCACGGCCTGCAAAAACGCTTCAAGGGCAAGATCGACCTGGCGCAAGCCGTGGCCTTGAACGACATCAAGCAGCAGCTCAGCCATCTGGTGTATCCAGGGTTCGTGCGTGAAACGCCGATGCCGTGGCTCAAGGAGCTGCCGCGTTACCTCAAGGCCGTCGAGCAGCGCTTCGAGAAACTCGGCGCTCAGGTGCAGAAGGACCGGGTCTGGAGCGGAGAATTGTCTGGCCTCTGGAGCCAATACCAGACCCGCGCCAACAAACACGCCCAGGAAGGCAAACGCGATCCGCAGCTGGAGCTTTATCGCTGGTGGCTGGAGGAGTACCGGGTCTCGCTGTTCGCACAGCAACTGGGGACCAAGGTGCCGATCTCCGACAAGCGCCTGAATAAGCAATGGAGCCAGGTCGAACCTTGATCCTGTGGGAGCGGGCTTGCCCGCGATGGCGGTCTATCATTCGACATGGATGTTGAATGTGATGGCCTCATCGCGGGCAAGCCCGCTCCCACATTAGATAGGCTGTTGCTCTCGCAAAAGGGGCCAAAAGCCAGCGTTTATGGCAAACTTCGCGCCTATAAACGCCGGCCCCGCGGTTTTGAGCCTCCACGGGCCCGGGCGGATCGGAATAAAGCGATGCCAGGTTTGCGTCTGGAACCTGGAATAGACCCTTTGTGTGTTGGTACGTCGGTGCCAGCGCTTTCTGCCTGAATAGATTAGAGAAACGACCATGCATAACGTCGTCATCAGCGGCACCGGCCTTTACACCCCGGCCAACAGCATCTCCAACGAAGAGCTGGTGCAGTCTTTCAACGCTTACGTCGCACAGTTCAACGCCGATAACGCCGAGGCCATCGAGCGTGGCGAAATCCAGGCATTGACCGAATCCAGCGCAGCGTTCATCGAAAAAGCGTCCGGCATCAAAAGCCGCTTTGTCATGGACAAGGAAGGCATCCTCGACCCGCAGCGCATGGCGCCACGCTTGCCCGAGCGCTCCAACGACGAGTGGTCGGTGCTGTGCCAGATGGCCATCGGCGCGGCCGAGCAAGCCTTGCAGCGCGCCGGCAAGACCGCTGCTGACATCGATGGTGTGATCGTCGCTTGTTCCAACCTGCAACGCGCCTACCCGGCTATCGCCATCGAAGTTCAGGAAGCGCTGGGCATCCAGGGTTTCGGTTATGACATGAACGTTGCCTGCTCTTCGGCGACCTTCGGCATCCAGGCCGCCGCCAACAGCGTGCAACTGGGCCAGGCGCGGGCGATCCTGATGGTCAACCCGGAAGTCTGCACCGGTCACCTGAATTTCCGCGACCGTGACAGCCACTTCATCTTCGGCGATGCCGCCACCGCGGTGATCATCGAGCGCGCCGATCTGGCGACCTCCAAGTATCAGTTCGACGTGGTCAGCACCAAACTGCTGACCAAGTTCTCCAACAACATCCGCAACAACTTCGGCTTCCTCAACCGCGCGGCGGAAGAGGGCATCGGTGCCCCCGACAAGCTGTTCGTCCAGGAAGGCCGCAAGGTGTTCCGCGATGTCTGCCCGATGGTCGCCGAGCTGATCGCCACGCACCTGGAAGAAAACCAGCTCAACGTCAGCGACGTGAAGCGCTTCTGGCTGCACCAGGCCAACCTCAGCATGAACCACCTGATCGTCAAGAAGCTGCTGGGCCGCGAAGCCACCGAAGCAGAAGCCCCAGTGATTCTCGACACCTATGCCAATACCAGTTCCGCCGGTTCGGTGATTTCGTTTCACAAGAATCAGGACGATCTGATCAGTGGTTCGCTAGCCGTGCTCAGCTCGTTCGGCGCCGGTTACTCGATTGGCTGCGTGATTCTGCGCAAGCGTTGATTGGAACTCCTGTTGATCGGAGCTCTTGATGATCGGAACTCTTGATGATCGGAACTTCTGTCGTTCTTTCCTGCGATTTGTGAGGATTGTTCCTACATTCGAAATAGTCAGGACGCTGTAATTTTCGGAAATGCCAGCAGGACGACGCCTACAGCGAAGTCCTGCTGTTTTCATTTTCGAGGTCAAGACAAGGGGTTTGTAATGGCGGCTGACGACGCGCAACTGCTCGAGCGCTTGCTGGCAGGTGAGCAAAAGGCTTTCAAAGAGTTGGTCAGCACCTATCAGAGCGCCATGCGTGCCGTGGCCTACGCTATCGTAGGTAACCGGCACGCCGACGAAGTGGTTCAAGATGCCTGGCTGTCGGTTGTGCGTAACCTGGGCAGGTTCGAGGGACGTTCGAGCCTCAAGACCTGGCTGCTGACCATCACCGCCAACTCGGCCAAGAACCGCTACAAGCAGAACCGCCGGGAGGTGTTGCTCGATGACCTGCCGTCGCCTCACGGCACGGTGGATGACGATCGTTTTTCATCGAGCGATGGGCATTGGCTGGTGGCGCCGTTCGCCTGGCATCAGGACACGCCAGAGGCGCTGTTGATCGAAAGCGAGCTGCGCGAATGCCTGGAGCATACGTTGCTCAGCCTGTCGGAACTGCAACGCAGCGTTTTGTTGTTGCGCGAGCGCCAGGGGCTGGAGTTGGAGGAGATCTGTAATCTTCTGGAAATCTCGCTCTCCAATGTTCGTGTGCTGCTGCATCGGGCACGCTTGAAGGTCTTTGCGACCGTAGAACATTTTGAGGAAACCGGCGAATGCTGACCTGTAAGGAACAAGTGGCGCGCTCCAGTGATTATCTCGATGGGCAATTGAGTTTTCGCGAGAAGCTGCTGATGCGACATCATTTGATGTTTTGCCCCAATTGCCGGCGGTTCATTCGGCAGATGCGGTTGATGCAGGCCACCCTGAAGGTGATGCCTGAGCCACCTGTGACTGATCTTGATGCGCTGGCTGACCGACTTGCCAAAGAACATCTGAAGAACAAATTCTGATCTCCCCGGCAGTACCCCCCTTTATCCGCTCTGGTTTGCGGCTTGCGGCTCATCGCTTGCCGCTGTCCTCGCGTTATTTCAATTCGAAGTAAGAAAGTTCCCCTGTCATAAAATCTTTATCTACCAGCAACCCGGCTGAAATACCCCATCGCCAAGATCCCCTCCCAACACCAGCGGGCCAGCCCCGCGTGTTTCTTACGCCAAGACCACCAATTAGGGGAACTCTTCGATGATCCGTAAGCACTTCGCCGGTTTTGCCGCCAGCGCACTGGCCATGGCAGTAACCGCCCAGGCTTTCGCTGGCACCGTCACCTCTGACGGCGCTGATATCGTAGTCAAAACCAAGGGCGGCCTCGAGGTCGCCACCACCGATAAAGAATTCAGCTTCAAACTCGGCGGACGCTTGCAGGCCGATTACAGCCAGTTCGATGGTGTCTACACCAAAAACGGCGACACCGCCGACGCGGCCTACTTCCGTCGTGCGTTCCTGGAACTGTCCGGTGTGCTGTACACGGATTGGGCTTACACCATCAACTACGACTTCTCCCACAACACCGGTGACTCCGACAACGGCTACTTCGACGAAGCGTCGCTGGCCTACAACGGCTTCAAACCGGTCTCGATCAAAGTCGGTCGTTTCGACCCGGACTTCGGCCTGGAAAAGGCCACCAGCTCCAAGTGGGTCACCGCGCCAGAGCGCAACATGGCGTACGACATGGTTGATTGGGCAAACAGCCACCAGAATGGCCTGGGTCTGCAAGCCTCCAGCACCTTCGCCGATTCGTTCTACGCTTCCGCCGGCGTGTTCAGCAAAGACACCGACGATACCGATGGCAACAGCGTCAAACAGGTCAACGGCCGCTTTGTATTCGCCCCGTTGCATGACGCCGGCAACGTGCTGCACTTCGGTGTGAACGTGGCTTCCCGTGATGTCTCCGACACCGCCTTCGATTCGCGCTATCGCACCCGCATGGGCATGCGTGGCGTTGATACCCTCGGCGGCAACGATGCTGGCACCAACGGCAACCGTCCGGTGCTGGGCGGCAGCGCCACTTCGCCTGCCGGCTCCTATGACCGTGACGACGCTGTCGGCCTGGAAGCCGCTTTCGCCATGGGCCCGGCCTCGATTCAGGGTGAATACATCGCCCGCAAAACCAAGGCCGATGCCAGCAACCTCGAAGACATCAAAGGTCACGGTTTCTACGTTCAGGGTGCCTACACCCTCACTGGCGAAGCCCGTGGCTATAAAGTCGGCAAGTTCGATGCGATCAAACCGGCCAACAAGTCCATCGGTGCCTGGGAGGTGTTCTATCGTTACGACAGCCTGACCGTCGAAGACGACAACATCACCACCGCCAGCCTGACCCGCGATGTCGGCGATGCCGAAGCCAAGGTGCATACCCTGGGTGTGAACTGGTACGCCAACGAAGCGGTGAAAATCTCTGCCGCCTACCTCAAGGCCAAGACCGATAACGTGACCAACGCCACAGCGGCCAGCGGTACCACGCCTGCGCAACGTACTGGCGATGACAGCGGTGACGGTTTCGTCGTCCGCGCTCAATACGTGTTCTAAATTTGCAGTAAATCCTGTGCGGGCTCTTTCTTCATCCGTTAAAGCTCCTCTCGTTTTAACCCCGCTTCGGCGGGGTTTTTTTGTCTCGGTTTGGAGCATCAGATAAGCGATACTCGCCCCATCTGTAAAGAATGATGGTCGGGGATACTGATGCCGCTGCAACGTCTGGAACGTCTGTCCGAAATCGCGCCGCACACCTGGGACGCGCTGGTGCCGGAAACTCAGCCGTTTCTGCGCCATGCCTTTCTGGGTGCGCTGGAAGACAGCGGCAGCCTCGGCCCGCATTCCGGCTGGCAGCCTGAGCATCTGCTGCATGTTGAAGGTGATCGCCTGATCGCCGCGCTGCCCAGTTACCGCAAATGGCACTCCTACGGCGAGTACGTATTCGATCATGCCTGGGCCGAAGCTTGCGAGCGTGCTGGCATCGACTACTACCCCAAGCTGTTGACGGCAGTGCCGTTCAGCCCGGTCAGCGGGCCGCGATTGCTGGCGGCGACGATCGAGGACGGTTTCGAGCTCCTGCAGAGCCTGCCGGGTTATCTGGAGATCGAAGGACTCTCCAGCGCCCACATCAACTTCACCGATCCGTTCACCGATGCCGCATTGGCCGAACAGCCAGGCTGGTTGCAGCGCATTGGCTGTCAGTATCACTGGCAGAACCGCGGTTACCGGGACTTTCAGGACTTCCTCGATGCCCTCAGTTCGCGCAAGCGCAAGCAAATGCGCAAGGAACGTGAACAAGTGGCGGGGCAGGGCATCGACTTCGAATG
The DNA here is from genome assembly GCF_034008235.1 of Pseudomonas sp. P9_31. Classification (NCBI taxonomy): domain Bacteria; kingdom Pseudomonadati; phylum Pseudomonadota; class Gammaproteobacteria; order Pseudomonadales; family Pseudomonadaceae; genus Pseudomonas; species Pseudomonas sp. P9_31. The sequence continues at coordinate 4,701,949 of NZ_CP125375.1, read as the reverse complement.
GCTGCAAGGGCGGCAACTGGACCAGGTGCAGTGGGACTTTGTGTATGCCTGCTACGCCAATACCTATGCAGTACGTCGGCAAGCGCCGTATCTGACCCGGGAATTTTTCAGTCTGTTGGCCGAGCGCATGCCGGAATCGATTCGCGTGGTGCTGGCCAAGCAAGGCTCACGACCGGTGGCCATGGCTTTCAGTCTGGTCGGTGGCGACAGTTTTTATGGCCGTTACTGGGGCTGCCTGGCGGAGTTCGATCGCTTGCACTTCGAGACCTGTTTCTATCAGGGGATGGATTACGCGATTGCCAATGGCTTCCAACGTTTTGACGCTGGCGCTCAGGGCGAGCACAAGTTGATTCGCGGTTTTGAACCGGTGATCACCCATTCCTGGCATTACCTGCGCCATCCGGGCTTGAAGTCGGCGGTGAAAGATTTCCTTGAGCGTGAGCGGGTCGGGGTCCTGGGGTATGCAGAAGAAGCGAAGACCGCCTTGCCCTACCGACAAGGCTGATCTTCGCGCTATGTCGTTTGTCAGCTGTCTTCTTTACCCAGCCAGCGATACATCACGCCACCGATGACGGCACCCAATAGCGGTGCCAGCCAGAACAGCCATAGTTGTTGAATCGCCCAACCACCGACAATCAGCGCCGGGCCCGTGCTGCGGGCCGGGTTGACCGAGGTGTTGGTGACCGGAATCGAGATCAGGTGGATCAGGGTCAGTGCCAGGCCGATGGCAATGGGCGCCAGGCCGGCCGGGGCGCGTTTGTCGGTAGAGCCGAGAATGATCAGGATAAACATCGCGGTCATCACCAGTTCACTGACAAACCCCGCCGCCATCGAGTAGCCGCCTGGCGAGTGTTCGCCGTAGCCATTGGATGCAAGGCCGCTGGCCAGTTCGAAGCCGGGTTTGCCACTGGCGATGAAGTACAGCAAGGCTGCTGCGATGATCCCGCCAAGCACTTGGGCGATGATGTAGGCGGGCAGTTCCTTGGCTGGGAATCGTCCGCCGACGACCAGCCCGACCGAGACTGCGGGGTTGAGATGACAACCGGAAATGTGGCCGATGGCGAAGGCCATCGTCAGCACCGTCAAACCAAATGCCAGGGACACCCCCAGCAAACCGATCCCCACGTTTGGAAATGCTGCCGCCAGCACCGCACTGCCGCACCCTCCCAGCACCAACCAGAACGTACCTACCAATTCTGTAGCTGAACGTTTGAACAAAGACATAGCGAATTTCCCTGTCGAGATACCACTGTCGTTGTGCATCCAGTAGATGGACTACAGAACCATCTCCAGTACCTTGGCTGAGTACAGCAGGGTTTTTATGGAATTCCAGTGGCCATAAAAAACCGCCAGAGTCCGTGGTTGACGGGCTCTGGCGGTTATCGCAGATCTAATGTGGGAGCGGGCTTGCTCGCGAATGCGGTGTATCAGGCAACATTGATATCGACTGACACGGCCTCTTCGCGAGCAAGCCCGCTCCCACAGGGTCGGTGTTGATCGCAAGACTCAATCGATCCCGACAAACCCGCCGGTCTGGTGCTGCCACAACCGCGCATACAAGCCGCCATGGGCCAGCAATTCGGCGTGGCTGCCGGTTTCGGCGATCTTGCCGTTTTCCAGCACCACCAACCGATCCATCCGGGCAATGGTCGAGAGGCGGTGGGCGATGGCGATCACGGTTTTACCCTGCATCAGGGTTTCGAGGCTTTCCTGGATCGCCGCTTCGACTTCCGAGTCCAGCGCCGAGGTGGCTTCGTCCATGATCAGGATCGGCGCGTCCTTGAGCAGCACCCGGGCGATGGCAATCCGCTGACGCTGGCCACCGGAGAGTTTCACCCCGCGCTCACCGACATGTGCATCGAAACCGGTGCGGCCTTCGGAGTCCGACAGCAGCGGGATGAACTCGTCGGCACGGGCTTTGTGCACCGCCTCCCAGAGTTCGGCGTCGGTGGCGTCGGGTTTGCCGTACAGCAAATTGTCGCGGATCGAGCGGTGCAGCAGCGAGGTATCCTGGGTGATCATGCCGATGCGTTCGCGCAGGCTTTCCTGGCCGACTTCGGCGATGTTCTGGCCGTCGATGAGGATCCGCCCGCCCTGCACGTCATACAGGCGCAACAGCAGATTGACCAACGTCGATTTGCCAGCACCGGACGGGCCGATCAAGCCGATTTTCTCGCCGGGTTTGATGGTCAGGTTGAGGCCGCCGATGATCCCGCTTTTCCTGCCGTAGTGGAAATCGACGTGCTCGAAACGCACCTCGCCACGGGCCACCGCCAAGGGTTTTGCCTGTTCGCGGTCGGTGACACTGACCGGTTGAGCGATGGTCTGCAAACCGTCTTGCACCATGCCGATGTTTTCGAAGATGCCGTTGACCACCCACATGATCCAGCCGGACATGTTGACGATGCGGATCACCAGCCCGGTGGCCAAGGCAATCGCGCCCACGGTGATCAGCGACTGCGTCCACAGCCACAGGGCCAGCCCGGTGGTACCGACGATCAGCAGGCCGTTCATGCTGGTGATGACCACGTCCATGCTGGTGACCACACGACCGGCCAGTTGGGCTTTTTCAGTCTGTTCCGCGATGGCTTCGCGGGCGTACTGCTGTTCGAAGTTGGTGTGGGCGAACAGCTTGAGGGTGGTGATGTTGGTGTAGCCGTCGACAATCCGCCCCATGAGTTTGGAGCGCGCATCGGAGGACACCACCGAACGCTCCTTCACCCGCGGCACGAAGTAGTAGAGCGCGCCGATGTAGGCGGCGATCCAGATCAGCAGCGGGATCATCAGGCGCCAGTCGGCTTCGGCGAACAGCACCAGCGAGCTGATCGCGTAGATCAGCACATGCCAAAGTGCATCCACCGCTTGTACGGCAGAGTCGCGCAGGGAGTTGCCGGTCTGCATGATGCGTTGGGCGATGCGCCCGGCGAAGTCGTTCTGGAAAAAATTCAGGCTCTGTTTGAGCACGTAACTGTGGTTCTGCCAGCGGATCAGGCTGGTCATGCCGGGGCTCAAGGTCTGGTGCACCAGCATGTCGTGCAGGGCGAGGAACAGTGGCCGCAGGATCAGCGCAACCGCCGCCATCCAGGCCAGTTCCACACCGTGGACCTTGAAGAAATCGACGTTGGGCGTGCCCTGGGTCAGGTCGATGATGCGACTCAGGTAGCTGAACAGCGCCACTTCGATCAGCGCGCCGAACAGGCCGACGACCAACAAAACGGCGAAGATTGGCCAGACCTGCTTCAGGTAGTAGGTATAGAAGGAGAGAACCCGGCTCGGTGGAGCCGCCGTCGGGGCGTCGCGGAAAATGTCGATCAGTTTTTCAAAACGGCGATAAAGCATCAGTTCTCCGCCCGCGCACGGGCTCTCCTTTAAACGATATGAGCGGCGCCTGAAGAACCGGCGGCCGCTCAAAACTCCCTGTCCAGCTTACTCTCAGTCGATGCGCTTGGCCGACTTGATGAAGACCGGATCGGCCGGCACGTCTTTCATGCCGCCACGGGTGGTGGTTGGCGAGTTGACGATGATGTCCACCACGTCCATGCCTTTCACGACTTTACCGAACACGGCATAGCCGTCGCCCTGGTCCAGGAAGTCATTGTCTTTGACGTTGACAAAAAACTGGCTGGTGGCCGAATCCGGGACGGAAGTACGGGCCATGGACAGCGTGCCACGCACATTATGCAAACCGTTTTTGGATTCGTTCTTGATCGGCGCCTTGGTTTCTTTTTGCTGCATTTGTTGAGTGAAACCACCGCCCTGGACCATGAACCCAGGAATTACACGGTGGAAAATCGTGTTGTTGTAGAAGCCGCTGTCGACGTACTCAAGGAAGTTCTTGGTACTGATCGGCGCCTTGACCGGGTCCAGTTCGATTTCGATCTGGCCGTTGGTGGTGTCCAGCAGCACGTGCGGCGCCTTGGCGGGCGTGGCGGCCATCAGGTTGGCGGCAAACAGAACGGAGCCGGCGACGAGGGCGATTTTTTTCAGCATGGGTCAGTGATCCTGAGTGGTGGTGTCGACTGCGGTGAGAAACTCGAGCAGCGTTTGGTTGAAGCGTTCGGGTTGATCCAGCGGCGTGGCGTGGCGTGAATCGGCGATCACCACCAGCCGCGCATCGGGCAGCAGTTTTACATAGGTTTCTTTCAGCGACACGGGGGTGTAGTCACGGTCGGCGCTGACGATGAGGGTTGGACAGGAAACCCTGGAAAGTCGTTCCTGAACCCCCCAGCCAACAATGGCATCGAAGCTGGCGAGATAAGCATGTTTGTCGTTTTTTGCCCAGCGTGCAGCTATTTTTTGTCGTAGCGAAGCCTGTTCCGGTTTGGGGAACAGCTTGGCACCCAAGGCCTTGCCGATGGTGCCCATGCTCAGTACGCGCATCAGGCTCCAGCGTTTGAACCACTGCCAGTCATCGTTGCGGCTGCGCCTTTTGACCTCGGGCGCGCTGTTGACGATGCACAGGCTCTTGAGCAGTTGCGGCTGGTCCACCGCCAGTTGAAAGGCGATCATGCCGCCCATCGAAAGTCCCACAAGATGGGTAGGACCGAGGTTCAAGTGCTCGATCAGCGCGATCAGGTCGGCGCTGAACCCGGCGATGCTGTAGCGCTCGCGGGGCTTGTCGGAGCGCCCGTGGCCGCGCACATCCGGGACGATCACCCGGTGGTGGGCCGAGAGCGCCGGGATCTGCATTTCCCAGTCCAGGGTACTGGAACCCAACCCGTGAACCAGCAGCAATGGAGTGCCGTGGCCATATTCCTCATAATGCAGGTTGCAACCTTCATGTTCGAAATAGGCCATGGGTACACTCCGTGTCAGGCTTGTTCGGGGGCGGCGAAGGGCGCATCCAGCGGCGCGGTATCAAAGGTGCGCAGCAGTTCGATGAGAATCTGCGTCGCCGGGCCCAAGGGTTTGTCCTTGTTCGAATACAGATAGAAGCTCGGGTTGCGGCTGCCGCCCTGGTCTAACGGTAGCAGCTTGAGCGTGCCTTCCTTGAGTTCGCGCTCGATCATGTGCCGGGGCAGCCAGGCGAAACCCAGGCCGCTGCTGACGAAGGTCGCGGCGGTGGCGAGACTGCCGACGGTCCAGCGCTGTTCGGCGCCGAGCCAGCCGACGTCGCGCGGTTGCTGGCGGCCGGAGTCACGGATCACCACTTGCATCTGGCTTTCCAGGTCCTGGAAGCTCAGTTCGCGGTTCAGACGATGCAGGGCATGTTCAGGATGGGCCACCGCAACGAATTCGACGTCGCTCAATTCCGCGCCCAGATACCCGGGAATGCTGAAACCGGTGATGGCCAGATCGGCCACGCCTTCGAGCAACACTTCTTCGACACCCGACAATACTTCTTCGCGCAGACGTACCCGGCAGCCGCGACTTTGCGGCATGAACGCGGTCAGTGCGCGGACGAGGCGGGCGGAGGGGTAGGCGGCGTCGACCACCAGCCGCACTTCCGCTTCCCAGCCTTGTTCCATGTGGTGCGCCAGATCTTCCAGTTGGCTGGCCTGTTTCACCAGTTGCCGGGAACGGCGCAGCAGCACGCCGCCGGCCTCGGTGAGCACGGCTTTGCGGCCGTCGATGCGCAACAGCGGCACGCCGAGCTGGTCTTGCATGCGCGCTACGGTGTAGCTGACCGACGATTGCGAGCGGTGCAGCGCTTCGGCGGCCTGGGCGAAACCGCCGTGATCGACCACGGCCTGCAATGTTCGCCATTGATCAAGGGTCACGCGGGGCGCTTTCATGTTGAGCTCCTCTTGTCCTAAGCTGGCAGTCCTTATTGGAGACTGCCGAATGAAAAAACTTTGTTGTGTGGTGGCGGGTTGTGCGGTGTTGGCGATGCTGCCGCTGACTGCGTTTGCCTATCCGATCGATGTCACTAAACAGCTCAATGGTTTGAAGGTCGACTACAACGCCTACGACACGGACGCCGATATCGGCTCCATTCAGGTCAATAACTACGGCGACACCGATGTGTCTTGCAAGGTGGTTTTCAATAACGGCCCGGAAGCGCCACGCACCCGCAAGATCGACGTACCCGCCGGCAAACACAAAAATGCCACGGCCAAGTTCACCCGCACCATCATCAAGCTGCGTATCGACCTGACCTGCACTCCGAAATAACGTTACAACCCTGTGGGAGCGGGCTTGCTCGCGAAGAGGGAGTGTCAGCCGACATCAATTTTGCCTGACACACCGCCTTCGCGAGCAAGCCCGCTCCCACAGGGCATGTCTCGCTTATAAACGAATTTATCGATGCTTTATAGCAGTTATTTGCGCTTTTTCATCGATATGACTCTGTTTAACCTTCACTCCATCGACCTACAGCATTCTCAGATGGAGGCTACATCCCATGTCCCGCGTTCTGATCATCGAAAGCAGCGCCCGTCAGCAAGATTCGGTTTCCCGCCAACTGACCCAGACCTTCATCAGCCAATGGAAAGCCGCGCACCCGGCCGACCAGATCACCGTCCGTGACCTGGCCGTCAACCCGGTGCCGCACCTGGACATCAACTTGCTGGGCGGCTGGATGAAACCTGCCGAACAACGCAACGAGATCGAACAGGCCTCCCTGGAACGTTCCAACCAATTGACCGACGAACTGCTGACCGCCGATGTACTGGTGATGGCAGCGCCCATGTACAACTTCGCCATCCCGAGCACCCTCAAAGCCTGGCTCGACCACGTGCTGCGTGCCGGCGTGACGTTCAAGTACACCGAAACGGGCCCGCAAGGTTTGCTCAACGGCAAGCGTGCTTATGTGCTGACCGCCCGCGGCGGGATCTACGCCGGCAGCACCGCGGATCATCAGGAACCGTACCTGCGCCAGGTCATGGGCTTCATCGGCATCCACGACGTCACGTTCATTCACGCCGAAGGCATGAACCTGGGCGGTGACTTCCAGGAGAAAGGCTTGAACCAGGCCAACGCCAAGCTTTCCCAGGTCGCCTGAGCCGTTAATCGCCAGCTAATCGCTGGATGGTCTAGTGACCTGGTGCAACCCTTCAAGACTGCACGCGCATCGAACCTCCCTTTGCACTTGTTGCTCCTGAGTGCTCTAGCCCGATTGAACGCATTAGCGAGATCGGGCTTTTTTTTGCCTGCGATTTTGTCAGCGCAACATAAACCTGTGGGAGCGGGCAGCCCGCTCCCACAGTGGATTTGTGTATTGCCTGACTGTTCGCGATGAAAGGAAAAAACCGCTATCGTCGCCGACATTCGAAATGAGGCGAGCATGGGCTATCTACTTTTTGTCACGCTGATCCAGGCGTTTTCCTTCAGCTTGATCGGCGAATACCTGGCCGGGCATGTCGACAGTTACTTCGCGGTGCTGGTGCGGGTGCTGCTGGCGGGGCTGGTGTTCATTCCGCTGACACGCTGGCGTCAGGTCGAGCCGGCGTTCATGCGTGGCATGTTGCTGATTGGCGCGTTGCAGTTCGGCGTGACCTACGTCTGCCTGTATCTGAGCTTTCGAGTGCTGACGGTGCCGGAGGTGTTGCTGTTCACCATTCTTACACCGCTGCATGTGACCCTGATCGAAGATGCGCTGAACCGGCGCTTCAATCCGTGGGCCTTGATCGCGGCATTGGTGGCGGTGGCGGGCGCGGCGGTGATTCGCTATGACCGGATCAACCCGGATTTCTTCATGGGCTTTTTGTTGCTGCAACTGGCCAACTTCACCTACGCCGCCGGGCAAGTGCTCTATAAACATCTGGTGGCTCGCCATCCGAGTGATCTGCCGCATTACCGGCGTTTCGGCTACTTCTATCTGGGCGCGTTGGCGGTGGCATTGCCGGCGTTTCTGCTGTTCGGCAAACAGAACTTCTTGCCTGAAGCACCGCTGCAATGGGGCGTGCTGTTGTTCCTCGGCCTGGTTTCGACCGCGCTGGGTTTGTACTGGTGGAACAAAGGCGCGTGCCTGGTGAATGGCGGGACGTTGGCGGTGATGAACAACCTGCATGTGCCGGTGGGGTTGCTGATCAATTTGCTGATCTGGAATCAGCATGAAGAGCTGGGGCGGTTGTTGTTTGGTGGGTCGGTGATTTTGATGGCGGTGTGGATTAGTCGGTTGGGTGTACAAAAAACGGTGGCCGCACACTAAACCCTGTGGGAGCGAGCCTGCTCGCGATAGCGGTATGACAGTCAATATTTATGCTGACTGATACTCAGCCATCGCGAGCAGGCTCGCTCCCACAGGTTAAGGCAGTGCTACATGATGTGTTTTTCGGGCTCGGGGATGTGGCTCGCGCCCAACATCGCCGGGAGCAACCCGGACCGCAGATCACCACCGCTCGGCTGTTGATAAAGGCTCAAGCCAAACTCTGGCAGTACCGCCAACAGGTAATCGAAAATATCCCCCTGAATCCGCTCGTAATCGGCCCACGCGGTGGTGCGGGTGAAGCAGTAGATTTCCAGCGGAATGCCCTGAGCGGTGGTCTGCATCTGGCGAACCATGCAGGTCATGTTCGGCTGAATCTCTGTGTGACTCTTCAGGTAGGCCAGCGCATAGGCGCGGAAGGTGCCGATATTGGTCATCCGCCGGCGGTTGGCCGACATCGCCGCGACGTTGCCCTGGGCTTCGTTCCAGGCCTTGAGCTCGGCTTTCTTGCGGCTCATGTAGTCGGTCAGCAGATGCACTTGAGACAGCTTCAGCTCTTCGTCATCGCGGATAAACCGTACGCCGCTGGCGTCGATGAACAGGCTGCGCTTGATCCGGCGCCCACCGGACTGCTGCATGCCGCGCCAGTTCTTGAACGACTCGGACATCAAGCGCCAGGTGGGGATCGACACAATCGTCTTGTCGAAATTCTGCACCTTGACCGTGTGCAAGGTGATGTCCACCACGTCACCGTCGGCGCCGACTTGCGGCATCTCGATCCAGTCGCCGACCCGCAGCATGTCGTTGCTGGTCAGCTGCACGCTGGCGACGAACGACAGCAAGGTGTCTTTGTAGACCAACAGGATCACCGCCGACATGGCGCCCAGACCCGACAGCAGCAACAGCGGCGAACGGTCGATCAACGTAGCGACGATGATGATCGCGCCAAACACGAACAACACCATTTTCGTCAGTTGCACATAGCCCTTGATCGAGCGGGTACGGGCATGTTCGGTGCGGGCGTAGATATCCAGCAGGGCATTGAGTAGCGCGCTGACGGCCAACACCAGGAACAGAATGGTGAACGCCAGCGCCGCGTTGCCGAGGAAGTTCAGGCTGGTCTTGCCCAACTCCGGCACCAGGTGCAGGCCGAACTGGATCACCAGCGAGGGCGTCATCTGCGCCAGGCGATGAAACACCTTGTTGTGGCGAAAATCGGTGATCCACTGCAACGCCGGCTGGCGACCGAGCATTTTGGTCGCATGAAGAATGAGGTAACGCGCCACTCGTCCGAGCACCAGCGCCACCACCAGCAGCAACATCAGCGCGAGCGTGGAATGCAGGAGCGGGTGCTGATCGAGGGCACCCCAGAGGTCTTGGGCGTTGAGCCAGAGCTGTTTGATATCCATGGGCGAAAACGGTTCTTCTGTAGGACGCGACGGGGCGATTAGAGCATTTAAGACGTTGCGGATGACGTTTTGGGACAAATCAGACTACAAAAAAACCACTGTTTGCAGCCGTTTGTATAAAGAAACTCGGCCTTCGCGCTCGAAACCGTTACCCTATGCAGCTGTTTTTTTGTATTTCTTCGAGGTAGCACCCGTGTTTTCCCAATTCGCCCTGCACGAACGCCTGCTCAAAGCCGTGGCCGAGCTTAAATTTGTCGAGCCAACGCCTGTGCAAGCAGCGGCTATTCCGCTGGCGCTCCAGGGGCGTGACCTGCGGGTGACAGCGCAAACCGGCAGCGGCAAAACCGCGGCCTTCGTTTTGCCGATCCTCAACCGCTTGATCGGGCCGGCCAAAGTCCGCGTCAGCATCAAGACCCTGATCCTGCTGCCGACCCGCGAGCTGGCCCAGCAAACCATCAAGGAAGTCGAGCGCTTCGCGCAGTTCACGTTCATCAAGTCCGGCCTGATCACCGGCGGTGAAGACTTCAAGGTCCAGGCCGCCATGCTGCGCAAGGTGCCGGACATCCTGATCGGTACGCCGGGCCGGATGATCGAGCAACTGAACGCCGGCAACCTCGACCTCAAGGAAGTCGAAGTGCTGGTGCTCGACGAAGCCGATCGCATGCTCGACATGGGCTTTGCCGAAGACGTTCAGCGTCTGGTGGACGAGTGCACCAACCGCCAGCAGACCATGCTGTTCTCCGCCACCACCGGCGGTTCGGGTCTGCGCGAGATGATCGCCAAGGTGCTGAACAACCCTGAGCACTTGCAGCTCAACGCGGTCAGCCAGCTGAATGAAACCACCCGTCAGCAAATCATTACTGCTGACCACAACCAGCACAAAGAACAGATTGTGAACTGGCTGCTGGCCAACGAGACCTACCAGAAGGCCATCGTCTTCACCAACACCCGGGCCATGGCCGACCGTATCTACGGCCGCCTGGTGGCGCAGGAATACAAAGCGTTCGTCCTGCACGGCGAGAAAGATCAGAAAGACCGCAAACTGGCTATCGACCGTCTGAAGCAGGGCGGCGTGAAAATCCTCGTGGCCACCGACGTCGCCGCCCGTGGCCTGGACGTGGACGGCCTGGACCTGGTGATCAACTTCGACATGCCGCGCAGCGGCGACGAATACGTTCACCGCATCGGCCGCACCGGTCGCGCTGGCAACGATGGCCTGGCCATCTCGCTGATCTGCCACGGCGACTGGAACCTGATGTCGAGCATCGAGCGCTACCTCAAGCAGAGCTTCGAGCGCCGCACCATCAAGGAAGTCAAAGGCACCTACGGCGGGCCGAAAAAGGTCAAGGCCTCGGGCAAGGCCGTTGGCGTGAAGAAGAAAAAGGTCGACGCCAAGGGCGACAAGAAGAAAACCGGCGCCAAGGCCCCGACCAAGCGCAAGATCGCCAACCGCCCGAAGACCGACGCCCTGTCGCTGGTCAGCAAAGACGGCATGGCGCCTTTGAAACGCCGCAAGCCGGAAGCGCCGGCGGCTGAATAAAGCGCTGTAGCGACCCAATGAAAACCCGGACAGTGTCCGGGTTTTTTTTACGTCAAAAGATCGCAGGTTTCGCCAGCTCCTACAGGGTTTTGTATACGCCTGTAGGAGCTGGCGAAGCCTGCGATCTTTTGATCTTGCTGTTTAGCACTCGGCTTTTCCGCATTTCTACTAGGGGTTTTACGTATTGTTAAGCCTTGTTCCTACGCACTTCCCTGGTTTTTTCAGCGACTCCCTTAGTGAACAAATTTCCTATGCGATTGTCGGGCGCCGGACGCAAAAACTGTGTATGGTTCGCGCCAAAATCTGTAGGACATTTCGCTATGTCCGTTACTCTCACTTAAAGGAATTAAGTATGCGATTTTTTCGCGTGGCTTCAGTGTTGTCGTTGTGGGCGGCGGCGCTTTCGGTGCAGGCTGAGCAACTGCCGATCGAAGTGCTGAGTGCGGTGGTCAAGGACCAGAAGATCGCCGACGCCGAGCTGCTGTTGCAGCGCAACGGCGCACAAAACGTGGTGGGTCGCACCAATGCTCAGGGCCAGGTCAGCCTGACCACCGAGTTTGCCGATGATGCTGGCAACCTGCTGATCATCAAGAAGCCTGGCTACTCCAATCTGGTGGTCAAGTGCCCGTGCAAGGGCATGACCTATGCCATCAGCCCGGTGATGCAGAACCTCGACGGTCTGCGCGTGGTGCTGACTTGGGGTGCGACCCCGTCGGACCTCGACTCCCACATGATCTTCCCCGGTAACAACATCTATTTCCAAAAGCAGCGCGGTGACGATGCCAATCTGGATGTCGACGACACCACCAGCTATGGCCCGGAAACCATCACCCTGGAGAAGAAGCACTACGGCGAAAGTTACGTCTACGCCGTGCATGACTACAGCAATAGCGGCGAGCCGGGTTCGCGCGATCTCTCCAACAGCCAGGCCAAGGTGTTCGTGTACATGGGCCAGTCGCTGGTGCGCACCTACTACGTGCCGCAGAACCGCAGCGGCAACCTGTGGACCGTGTTCCGCATGACCGGCAATGGCGACTTCCAGGACATCAACAGCATTACGGGTGCCAGGGTCGATGCGGCAAACGTGTTGAACGAAGTGTCGCCATTGCTGGATGACAGCGTTGCCCTGACGGCGGTGGCGGTCAGCGCTTCGGCACAGGCCGATGCGAAAGGCCTGAACACCAAAGGCGAGGCGGCCTACAAAGCCGGTAATCTGCCGCTGGCAATCGACTTCTTCCGTCAGGCGATCGATCTGAATAACAGCTACGGTCAGGCCTACGGCAACCTGGGCCTGGCGTATCAGAAGGCCGGTAACACCGCCGAGTCGATCTGGGCCAACCGCAAGGCCATTGCCTTGGCCAGCGGCAATTCGGCTGCCACCGTGCGTGCCGGTTCCTACTACAACATTGCCCGTATCTATGAAGCGGCCGGTCAGTTCCCCGACGCCCTGCGTCATTACCAGTTAGCCAAGGCGCAGAAGGCCAACCCGGTATATGACACGGCCATCGAGCGCGTACAAAACCGCTGATCGCCTGGTGTTGATCTGACCCCCACAACGCGCCGCACTCCGGCGCGTTGTGCATTCATGGGGAGGTGAATCCAGGCCGGGCTCCATCTCCCTGTACCAACCCGGGCGGTAAACGGACCGACCACGTTTTTCTTGAAGAAGGAGCAGTGCTCCCGCCGCAAGCACCGACTGCTGAATAAAGCGCCGTAGCGACCCATTAACCCGGACAGTGTCCGGGTTTTTTATTACGTAAAAAAAGATCGCAGCCGTTTAGCGCTCGGCTTTTTTCTCTGCTGATTGCAGCGCCTTGGCGTTGTGAGCGTTTTTTTTACACCACATCAGGAAATGTCCTGCGCTCTCGTCGGAAGCGCCCGATTTAGCCATTACAAGGCGTCCCTTAACCTTCTCGAATGGATCAATTTGTTGACGCCAAAATAATGGCCATCTAATATCGCGCCACTATTGTGCGATCACTCTCCGTTCGAGGGATCGAACATGTACCCACCCGCCCTCGTGGCGAGGTTGTGCCTGGCTTTGCTGTGCCTTTCTCCGCTGAATCTTGCTCACGCCGCCCCCACCCCCGGTGAAGCCGATCTGATCCGCGAACGTCAGGATCGCTTGCTCGAAGAGCAGCGTCGGCGTCTCGAGGAACTCAAGGAATTACCCGGCAAGGCAGCCAAACCCGTGCAACCGACGGCTCCGGCCGACGCCCGTTGTTTCCCGATCAAGGACATCGAACTCAAAGGCGCCGACAGTCTCTCGGACAGCGAGAAAAATCGTCTGCTCAAGCCTTATATCGGCCAGTGCCTGGGTGTCACGCAGCTCAACGAGCTGCTGAAAGTCATCACCGATCACTACATCGAGAAAGGCCTGGTCACCAGTCGTGCCTACTTGCCGCAGCAGGATTTGTCCGGCGGGCATCTGAAGGTGCTGGTGGTCGAGGGCCGGCTGGAAGGGTTGAAGGGGGCGGAGGGCAGCAAGCTGTCGGACCGCGAATTGGGGATGGCGTTTCCCGGCAAGAGCGGTGAGCTGGTCAATCTGCGGGAAATCGAGCAGATGGTGGATCAGCTGAACCGCTTGCCGTCGAATCAGGCGCAGATGGAGTTGTCCCCGGGCAAGAACGTCGGTGGCAGCGAAGTGTTGGTCAAGAACATGCCGCAGAAGCCTTGGCGTGCCGGGTTGTCCCGCAGTAATGACGGCCAGCGCAGCACCGGTGAGCAGCAGTGGGGCACGACGTTTGATTGGGACAGCCCGCTGGGCGTGGCCGATCAGTTGATGCTGCGCGGCGGTCACGATGCGATGACCGACCACCAGCACACCTCCAACAACGCCATGCTCAATTACAACCTGCCGTGGGGCTGGTGGAACTTCAGTTACACCTACAGCCAGAGCGAGTACCGCGCGCAAGCGCAGGCCAACGGTTTTAATTTCAAGCAGACCGGCGACAGCGAAAACCATCAACTACGCGCCGAGCGGGTGATCCATCGCGACGCCCTGAGCAAGACCTCCCTCAGCACCGGTCTCTCGTACCTGCGCACCAACAACTTCATCGAAGACAGCAAACTCAGGCTGAGCAGCAACCGCATCAGCGAAGCGCAGTTCGGCATCAACCACGGTCGGCGGATTGGCAGTGCGTTCGTCAACCTTGACCTGGGCATGCAGGAAGGCATCGGCATCCTGGACGCGCAGGGCAACGGTGATCCAGGCCCCGGCGAGCCGGATGCGCGCTACCGAAAATACACCGCCACCGCGAGTTACTTGCAGCCGTTCAAACTGTGGGGCGAGTCCTTCACGTTCAGTAGCCTGATGACCGGCCAGCGCAGCGAAGACGTGTTGTTCGGCCCGCAGCGCACCAGCCTTGGCGGGCAGTCGTCGATCCGGGGTTACAAAGACCAGTCCTTATCCGGCGACAGCGGCGGCTACTGGCGCAACGACCTGCGCTGGAGCCATCCGATCACCCTGGAATGGCTGCGCCCGGTGTTCGCCGAGTACGGCACCAGCCTCGGTTATGACCAGGGCGTGATTCGTGGCGACCGGTACAACGGCGATCAGCACGGGCGCATGTCCAGCAACTCCGTGGAGCTGTTCGCCCGGGGTCAGCATGTGGCTGCCAGCGTGACCTTTGCTCACTCCCTGGAACGCCCTGATGTGCTGACCGAGCGCGAAGCGCCGATCTATTTCCGCGTGGATTTCTTCCTCTAAATTCTGCTTTAACGAGATTCAAATCATGGACGTTCGTCAACTGGCCCTTCTGGCTGGTCAGCCTTCTGCTGCCATCAATAACCGTGAGTACTTCTGGGGCATGCCCAAGCGCGGGTTGGCGTTTCTGTTGGCCAACGTCATGTTCTGGCAGCCGATGTGGGCCCAGGCGGACGGAATTGTGGTGGCCTCGCCGGGCACCAGCCTCGGGCAGGCCGGCAATGGCGTGCAGATCGTCAACATCGCCACGCCCAACGGCACAGGGCTGTCGCATAACCAGTTTCACGATTACAACGTCGGCACCCAGGGCGTGATCCTCAACAACGTCGCCAACCAGACCGGCGCGACGCAACTGGGCGGGATCATCGTCGGCAACCCCAACCTGACCAACCGGGTCGCCGCACAAACCATCCTCAACGAAGTAATCGGCGGCAGCCCGAGTCAGCTGCGCGGTTATACCGAAGTGGCGGGGCAGTCGGCGCGGGTCATTGTGGCGAACCCCTACGGTATCAGCTGCAACGGCTGCGGCTTCATCAACACCCCGCGTGTGACCCTCACCACCGGCAAACCGGTGCTGGACAACGGCCGGCTCGATCGCTTCCAGGTCGATCAGGGCAGCGTCACCATCGACGGCGCCGGGCTGAACGCCGACAACGTCGACCGCTTCGAAATCATCACTCGCAGCGCGAAGATCAACGCCGAGATTCAGGCGAAAAACCTGACCATCGTCGCCGGCCGCAACGACGTCAACGCCGACAGCCTCAACGCCACCGCCCGCGCCGATGATGGCAGCGGTAAACCGGGGCTGGCCATCGACTCCTCGGCTCTGGGCGGCATGTACGCCGGGGCGATCAAACTGGTGGGCACCGAAGCCGGGATCGGGGTGAAACTCGACGGCAACCTGGCCGCCAGTGGCGGTGACATCCAGCTCGACGCCAATGGGCATCTCAGTCTGGCGCAGACGTCGGCCACGGGCGCGGTCAACGTCAAAGCGGCCAGTCTTGATGCGCGCGGCCCGGTCTATGCCGGCACCGCTGTCAACGTGCAAACCCAAGGCAACCTGACCAACCAGCAAACGCTCGCCGCCCGGGACAGCATCACCCTGAGCGCCGGCGGTGTACTGACCAACAACGGCATCATCGAAGCCGGAGTCAACGCCGACACCAGCCGCAACGCCAACGGCGATGTGAACCTGAGCGCGCAGAACCTCAACAACGTCGGCAAGAGCGTGGTGGCCAGCCGCAACCTGACAGTCAACACCAGCCTGACCCTGAACAACCAGGGCGGCACGTTGAGCGCCGCGCAAACCGCCAACATCACCGCCGGGACCCTGGACAACCAGAACAAGGGCCGGGTGTTGAGCAGCGGCAACCTCAATCTCACGGCCAGTCAGGTGCTTAACGGCAACGGTCTGATCACCAGTACCGGTCATCTCGGCGTCACCCTTGGCCACCTGAACAATCGCAATGGCGAACTCTCGAGCCTGGCCAGCGCGACGCTGCGCATGGCCACTCTGGATAACGTGGCGGGACTGGTGAACGCCGGTCGGGCCTTGAGCATTACCGCCACGGGAGCGGTGAACAACCAGGGCGGCAAACTGACCAGCCTCGACAGCCTGAGCCTCACTGCCGGCACGGTCGATAACAGCAACAAGGGCCGGATCGCCAGCAACAAGGCCCTGACGGCCAGTGTCAGCGGCCTCGACCAACACGATGGCGGGCAACTCACCAGTGGCACGTCGCTGACTCTGGACCTGAATCACGGCGAGTTGAACAACCAGAACGGTTTGATCAACGCCCCGGTGCTGGTGCTGAAAAACCTCGCACAGGTGGACAACCGCAACGGCGAAATTTCCAGTGCGCAGGCGTTCACGCTGGCGGCCGACAGCCTCGACAACAGCAACGGCAAACTGCTCGGCAATCAGGCAGTGACCCTACGCATACAGCAGGCGCTGACCAACATCAAAGGCCTGATCGCGGCGGCAAGCGTCGATGTACAGGCCGGTAGCCTGAACAACAACGGCGGCACCCTCACCAGTCGCACCGGCCTCGACCTTCGGGTTACCGGCCAACTCGATAATCAGGACCAAGGCCTGATCAACGCCACCGACAACCTGACCATCAACACCGCGAATTTGAACAACCAGAACGGCGGCTCGTTGCTTGGCAGCGCCATTGCCATCGACTTCAGCGGCGCCATGGGCGACCTGAACAACGCCAACGGCCTGATCACCACCACCGGGCAACTGAGCATCCGCAACCTGCGGGATTTGAACAACCAGAGTGGTGAAATCTCCAGCAGCCAAAGCTATGCACTGACTGCACGCAACCTGGACAACAGCGGCGGCAAGCTCATCAGTCGTCAGCAACTGGATCTCACCGCCGATGCCACCACTAACCTCAAGGGTCTGATTTCCGGTTGGCAAAGCCTGAGCCTTTTGGGCGGCAGCCTAGACAACCGTAATCTAGGCACCTTGTCGAGCCGCGACGGTGACGTGCTGGTGGACCTTGCCGGCGCGGTGCGTAACAGCAACGCCGGCGCTCTGGTCAGTAACGGCACGTTGAAGGTCACGGCGGCCAACCTCGACAACAGCGACAACGGCATTCTTTCCAGTGTCGGTGCGCAAACCTTCGTCATCGCCGGAACACTGAATAACGCCCAAGGTGGTTTGATCGACAGTGGCGCCGCTCTGGATATCCGGGCCAAAGTGCTCGACAACACCAACGCAACCATCAACGCCCAGCAGGACATCAGCTTCACCGGCACCGACCTGAACAACAGCACCGGTACCCTGGCCGGCACTGGCGCGGTCACCCTCGATCTGCTCGGCACCCTGACCAATACCAACGGCAAACTGGCGAGCAACGGCCCGCTGGTCATTCAGCGCGCGGTGCAGATCAACAACCAGGGCGGCCAACTGGCCAGTCTGGGTTTGCTGAGCCTGTTGACCGGCGGACTCGATAACCGCAATGGCGGCATTGTCGTGGCCAACGATCTGCTGACGCTCACGGCCAGTGGCTTTGTGCAGAACAGCGCGGGCGGTCAGGTCTTCAGCAACAACGCCGGCCTGACGCTCAACGCCGCCAGCCTCGACAACGCCAAGGGCACCCTGCAAAGCGAGGGCGACCTGACGGTAAAAACCAGCGGCGCCATCGATAACCAGAGCGGGCGCATCGTCGCCAAGAGCGGCAACCTCGACATCACCGCCGCCAGCCTCGACAGCCGTGGCGGTGTGCTCTCCAGCCTGCAAGGCGCCTTCAGCAGCCACATCACGGGTGTATTGCGCAACGGCTATGACCTGAACAACAACCGTCGGGGCGGGATCATTCAGGCCCAGAGCCTGAACCTCAAGGCACTGGCCGGCATCGACAACTACGGCGGGCGCATCACTGCGCAAACCGGTGACGCCATCGTCGACACCGGCACCAACGGCAACTTCGACAACCGCAATGGCGGCCTCTACGCCAAGGGGTTGGTCAGCGTCACGGCTAAAGACTTCGACAATAGCGGCGACAACGACGGGCAGATCGGCGGGCAACAAATCGACCTGAGCCTGCGCGGTGCATTGAACAACCGCCTGGGCATCATCGAAAGCGAAAGCACCCTGACCATCTCCGCCGCCAGCCTCGACAACCAGACCGGCCAACTTCGCGCACTGGGCGACAATGGTAAAACCGCGTTCACCCTCGGCGGCCTGTTCGACAACCGCAATGGCACCGTGGAATCCGCCAACACCAACCTGAACCTCACTGCCGGTAGTTTGCTGAACGTCGGCGGCAACGTGCTGCACGTCGGCACCGGCCTCTTCGACATCGCCACCGGCCAACTGGGCAGCGCCGGTGGCAACTTCGTCACCCGTGGTGGCCTGACCCTGGCCGCCGCCAGCTGGACCAACAGCAGCGTGATCCAGGCCGATCGCCTGACCGTCAACATCAACAGCCTCAACCAGACGGCCGCTGGTCAACTGCTGGCCGCCAGCACACTGACCGGTAACGGCGGTAACTGGAATAACGATGGCCTGATCGCGAGCGACGGCAGCCTGAGTCTGACGCTCGGTGGCACGTACTCGGGCAATGGCCGGGTCAGCAGCCTGGGAACGTTTGGCCTCAGCGCTGCACAACTGAACCTCAATGCCGCATCGAGCCTCGCCGGTGGCGGCAACACGACCATTTCCGTGGGTGGACAGCTCAGCAACGCAGGTCGCCTGACCTCGGCTGCCGACCTGACCCTGACGGCCGGTAGCGTCAACAACACCGGCACCGTGGGCGCCGGCAAGAACCTGACGTTGACCACAGACGCATTACGCAACGACCGCGGATTGATTTTCAGTGGCGCAGACATGCAGCTCCTGAGCCCCAGCTTCACCAACTACTACGGGCAGGTCTACAGCCTGGGCAGCACGCTCATTGCCAGGGATAAAAAAGGGACCAAGGCTGATCTGCTGGACAACAGATCTGGTGGGATTGAGAGCACCGGCGACCTGACGATCGCCGCCACGACGGTTAACAACGTCATGGATGTGTTGCAGTACACCGAGCATGAGAAAAGTGTCGCGACCATCACTCAGTTGTCGTGCACGCTGATCTCGTATGGATGTGACAGCCGTGGCGGTGGTCGCATCAACGGCCTTTGGGAAATTGCCGAAACCGATCGCTTGAAGATCACGCTTCATTCTGAAGCCGCCTCGATCAACAGTGGCGCGGACCTGTTGATTAATGCGGGAGAAGTGAACAACACCAGCAGTAGCATGACAGCTGCTGGCGATTTAGCTGTCCATGCTTCGACGATCAACAACAAAGGTGTGCAAGAGCAGGACATCGAAACCACCCGACGATTCGTGAGCTGGGTCAACGAAACCGCCTCGGCCATTGCAATGGCTGACCTCTTCACCCAACGAAACAACCCGACCCCTTCGGCCACCGTCGAACAGGACATGAGCAACTTTCTGGCCTGGATGGGCCAAACACTGCCGACCAGCAGCCGCGTCATCAACGGCGAGTCTCTGGATGCCATCATCCAGGCGGGTGGAAACGTCACCCTCGATGCCACCCAGAACATCAACAACAGCGTGGTTCGCCCGTTCTATGCCTATGTGGCGGCGGGTCGGACCAAAACCGACACGGGCGCGGGCAGCGGCTACTCGACACCGATCCAGATCAACCAGCAACTCGCCCCCGATCTGGCCCAGCAACAAGTCAACCCGCTCACGCTTCCCGGCTTCAGCCTGCCCACCAGCCAGAACGGCCTGTTCCGCCTGAGCCAGGAAGGCAGCACCACCCCGACCGCCACCGGCCCACAAAACTGGACCCTCACCGGCGCCAGCGTCACCTCGCCCACCAATGCGCCGCCGATCACCCTCAACCGCGTGAAAGGCCTGCCGAGCAACGCCGGCAAATCCCAACCGCACAAATACCTGATCGAAACCAACCCGGTACTCACCGACCTCAAGCAATTCATGAGTTCGGATTACCTGCTGTCTGGCCTCGGCTACGACCCCGATAAAAGCGCCAAGCGTTTGG
This sequence comes from Pseudomonas sp. P9_31, assembly GCF_034008235.1. Classification (NCBI taxonomy): domain Bacteria; kingdom Pseudomonadati; phylum Pseudomonadota; class Gammaproteobacteria; order Pseudomonadales; family Pseudomonadaceae; genus Pseudomonas; species Pseudomonas sp. P9_31. The sequence goes on along the minus strand of NZ_CP125375.1, from coordinate 4,681,686 downwards.
GCGATGGCCTCTACGAACAACGCCTGATCCAGCAAGCCGTGGTCGCTCGTACCGGCCAACGCTTCATCGATGGCCAGACCACCGACGAAGGCTTGTTCAAGTACCTGATGAACAACGCAATCGCCAGCAAAAGCCAACTCAACCTGAGCCTCGGCGTGACCCTCACGTCACAGCAAGTCGCGGCCCTGACCCACGACATCGTCTGGCTCGAAGAGCACGAAGTGAATGGCGAAAAAGTCCTGGTGCCGGTGCTGTACCTGGCCAACGCCAACAACCGCCTGGCGGCCAACGGCGCGCTGATCCAGGGCAGCGACGTGACCCTGATCGCCGGTAAAGACCTGAACAACGCCGGCACCCTGCGCGCCAGCCAGAACCTGGATGCGACGGCCAAGAATGATCTGGTCAGCAGTGGGTTGCTGGAGGCGGGGGACCAGTTGAAGGTGCTCGCCACCAATAACCTGACCAACAAGGCGGGGGGGATCATTGCCGGGCGGGACGTCACGCTGACCGCCACCCATGGCGACGTGATCAACGAACGCACCGTCACCACTCATGAAAGTGGTACGGGGTACACCAACGAGCGCACGGACTTCGTCAACAGCGCCGCCCGCATCGAAGCCGCCAACGCGCTGACCCTCAACGCCGGGCGCGACGTCAACAACACCGGTGGCGTGCTGAAAAGCGGTGCCGACACCACGATCAACGCCGGTCGTGACGTCAACATCGCTTCCGCCGAACAGATCGTCAGCCATGAGGTGGGCACACATCGTGATCAAACCATCACCCAATATGGTTCAGACGTGGATGTGGGGCGGGACCTGAAGGTTAATGCTGGTCGGGATCTCACCGTTATCGCCAGTCAGATCGATGCCAAGCGTGACGTCAGCATGAGCGCCGTTGGCGACCTGACGTTGGCCTCGGCGGCGGATGAACAGCACTCCTTTAGCCAAAACAAAAAGTTCACCAGTCAGGAAGACCATGTCAGGCAGGTGTCTACGACTGTTAATGCGGGCGGTACCGTCTCGCTAAAAGCGGGTAAAGATCTGGGCCTGATTGCCAGCCGGGTGAGCGCCGGGGAAGAGGCGTATCTAGTTGCCGACGGTGATCTATTGGTAGGAGCAGCACAAGACGAAGACTACAGCTTCTACAGCAAGACCAAGAAAAGCTCGTCGGGAAAAAAGAGCCAGCTTCAGGAGATTTCCAGCACGACCAATGTCGGGAGTTCGGTGACTGCTCAAGGTAAAACTGTACTGTCCGCCGGCAACGATTTGCTGATCGAAGGGAGCAATGTGATCTCTGAGAAAGGTGGCGTCGGTCTGGCTGCTGGCAATGATGTGAAGATCGTTGCCGTCACCGATTCAACCAGCGCACGCTTTGAAAGCAGCTCAAGCAAAAGCAGCTGGGGTGGTTTGAAATCGAGCAAAGTCCAAGACAACATCTCGGAGACTCAAACCACTGCAGTGGGTAGCCTGATATCGGGTAACACCATCGCAGTGAGCGCAAAGCGAGACGTGGCAATTACCGGCTCTGCCTTGGTCAGTACTGACGATTTGGCGGTTCGCGCCGGCCGCGACCTGAACATCACCGCCGCTGAAAACACCTACACCCGCACCGAATCGCATAAGGAAAAGAACCGTGACCTGACCGGTGTACTCACGGCCAACAACCTTGGCGTCGATGACATCACTGGCAACCAACATCTGTCCATCAGTGGCCAACGCCACAATGGCACGATGTCGCAAACGACCCTTACCGGCAGCACCATTGGCTCCAGCAACGGCAATGTAAGCCTTGTGGCCGGGGGGGATCTGAGCGTTATCGCCAGCGATCTGATCAGTACCAAAAACATGAGCTTGCGCGGTACTAACGTCACTATTGCGGCGGGCATGGAAAGCTCAAGTCAAAGCACTGCCGATCAATCCAATAGCCTGGCAGTAGGGCGTGTTATTGGCGGGGCGATCATTGACACCGTTAACACCATTCGTACGGCGGTCAAGGCAGCGAACGATGCTGAAGACCCACGGCTAAAAGCCGTGAAGCTGGCACAAGCTGCATTGGCGGCTTATAACCTCGGCGGAATGGCGGGTGATGCGGAGGCGAACAGCACTGGTTTCAAAGACAAGACTGGCGGTACTTCCAACAATGGGTCGCTGATTAAAATTGGTACTGAGCTTGCCAATACTCACAGCAAAAGCACCAGTGAGTACAACAGTCAGACTGCGAGGCAGAGTTCTGTAAATGTTGGCGGCACGCTTTCGATCATCGCCACGGGGAACGCGGAGGGTGAGTCCGGCGACATACATGTCATCGGGAGTACCTTAAAAGCCGCCGATACATCCTTGATCGCGAAAAACGACATCATTCTGGAGAGCGCGCAAAACACTGCTGAATGGGCCAATAACAATTCCAGCAACAAAACTGCCATCGGTGCCAGTTTCAACATTGGGCAACAAAACGGTTTTACCCTGGATCTCGGTGCGTCGGGCGCGAAAGGCACCGGGACCGGCAGATCCATCACGCAGGTTAACAGCACACTGAACACAGGTTCGCTCCTCTTGCGTAGTGGAGGCGACACCACCCTTGCGGGCGCTCAAGTCAACGCCGACAGCATTAATGCATTGATTGACGGCAACCTGAACATCATTTCCCGTCAAGACGTAGAGATCCAGGAGAATAAGCAAGGTAGCGGTGGTTTCGGCGCCAGCATTTGCATTCCTCCATTTTGCTATGGCGTACCAGTTAGCGGCTCGGCAAATCTTGCCGCTGGCAACATGAACAGCGAGTACAGGGCCGTAACTGACCAAACCGGGCTGTTTGCCGGCTCGGGCGGGTACACCATTGATGTTGGTAAGAACACCACCCTGACCGGTGGGGTTATTGCCAGTGACGCGACGCCGGATCAAAACCTGCTGATCACCGACCGACTCATTGTCAACGACATCAAGAACGTCAGTGAGATCGAAGCTCAGTCCGCAGGCATTTCGGCCAGTTTCAGCAGTGCCGGGGGCGGGAGTGGTTCTGTCGGTGGTTTGTATGGCATCGCACTCAATGACTCGGACCAAAGCAAAACCCGTAGCGCCGTCAGTGAAGGCACCATCATCGTCCGCAACCCCGAAGGTGCGAACGATCTGGTTGGCCTTAATCGCGACACCGCCAATGCCAATGAACAGCTCGACAAGCCAGACCAGCATGCAATGGACGAACGCATCGAGCTTGTAAAAAGCGCGATGCAATTGGCGCAGGGCATTGGTAATGCAATCGCTGCCGCAAAAATTGATGAAGCCAAGGATCTGAACAGCGACGCATCAAACGCTGCAAGGCAGAAGCTTAACGACAAGGGCATTGCCGATCCGACTCCTGAGCAAATTGCGCAGCAAGTTCAGCAAGATTACGGCATGGGCAGCAGCTTCCAAAAAGCTTCGCAGGCTGTCAGTGCAATCGTGCAAGGAGTGCTGAGCGGCAACATTCTCGGGGCTTTTGCCGGTGCGTCCGCACCTTATCTGGCTCAAGCCGTGAAGCAAATGACTGAGGGCGATGACGCGGCCAACTTGATGGCGCATGCCCTCCTGGGGGCCGTGCTTGCGAAAGCGCAAGGTGGTTCCGCATTGGCCGGCGCTGCGGGAGCGACTATTGGTGAGCTGATTGCCAAACAGCTTTATCCGGACAAGACCAGTGATCAGCTGACTGAGTCGGAGAAACAGACGGTTTCGGCTCTGTCCACGCTGGCTGGTGGGTTGGCTGGGGCTATGGTTACCGGGAGTTCCGCAGGAGCGGCGTTGGGTGCCTGGACATCAAAAAATGCTGTAGAAAACAATCATCTGAGCGTGGTTGAACAATACTCGCTTCGTGTAGCGCAGAGAGAGTACGAGGCGGCATGTACCGGAGTTACATCAAGTTACTGTGAAGGACTATCCAGCGATATTGCTGACCTTATCGCCAAGGGGTCCAGCGTGCTCAAGGACGAAAGAATCGTAGAGGAGAGTGATTTCACGCGTGCTTTTGCTTCCAGTACCAAACCTGGGGATATCGTCTCCTGCGTTACGTCGGCGAATGGTTATTGCGTTGCCACTGATAAGTCGATCACAACGGATCAAGGCGAGGAGTGGATCCTGCAACCTGCTTCTTATGAGCAGTCGATCATAGGGAAAAATGAAAAAAAACTGCATGACGCAGAACTGAAGGCTCGTCTTGATGGCGTATCCAACGAGCTTTTCATGGCGGGCTGTGGCGGAGCGGGGATCGTTGGTGTCGGGTGCCAACTCTACACGGCCTTTGGGGGAGCGAATCCTATAACAGGGGAGACTGCAACAGGTCCCGAGCGGGTAATATGGGGTGTAGAGGCTCTTTTAAATGCTTGGGGTTTGGCTGGCTCCGTATATAGTGGTCCAAGCAAGGGGGTGGGGACTAGTCTCTATAAAATGCCTTCTGAGTTACCAGATAATTTAAGTGGTCTGGCTAATCCAAAAGATATCCGATTTACCCAGGACAGCATTAAAAATGCATTTGCGGATGGAGGGGATCTGTATTCGACCATAGATGGCTTGAAGTCTGGGCGCATATCTCCAAACGATATTCCACCTATTCGTGTTTTTGAGAAGGATGGATTGGTCTATAGTCTAGATAATCGGCGGCTACTTGCTGCTTCTGCTGCGGGCGTTCCAGTGAAAATAATTCCAGCGACTCCTGCGGAAATTGCCAAGGAAGGTTGGAAAATGACTACTCCTAATAATGGCTCGATAATTTGTATTCGAGGCGTATGTAGATAGAGGGTTTTGGAAATGACTTCAAATATTGATCAGGTACAAACAAAGGAGCATCTTGCGGATTTTATAGGGGAGTTGAAGGCGGAGTTGTTGCGTTCACCGCAGGAGTGGGAGAATAAAACTTTGGAGGATTTTTTAGAGGCCATGGAAGCATGGGTAAGAGTTATTGATTCTTATGCAAAAAATATGGGTGATGCTGAGGTGCTTACACCAAGTTGGAAAACTTTTGCGAAAATACTTTGTGCGGCAAAGGTTTATGAGTGATGGGGTAAAAGGGCTAAAGTGACGGATTTTTTATAGGTTGGTTTACTAGAAATAAATCTGTCTCGACTCTGTGGGTTTCTGCGTTGCCGAACCGGAAACGACGAGTTGGGCTGGGTAGGAGGTTTGGCCTTCGGAGTTTAGTGGCTTTGAAGTGGGGGGTGTAAGAGAAGTGGAGGGTATTTGCTTGGAAAGGGATATGAGAAAAGGGGACGGATTTATTTGTTTGGTTTTATGCGGTGACCAGAAAATAAATCAGTCCGCTTTTTGGGAAGTGGTTACGCCAAGCTGAAAAATTTTTGCGAAAATATTTTGTGCGGCGAAAGTTTATGAGTGATGAAGGAAGGGAGTAAATAAACGAATTTACTTATAGATTATCTTGGCTAATAAATTAGCCCTGTTTTTTCGCTATACGCGCTTGGGCCTGACAGACCCCCTATAGCGAACTCAGCATTTATGATGCGCCGCTTTGACAGATATTTTCTCATCAGCCGAACATACGCTTTAAGGACATCCAGACGTGAAAAAAACCACACTACTAGCACTGACCCTGATTCTGGCATTACCAGGCTGCCATTCCAACGTCCGGGACTCTTCCCCCAGCCTGTTGAAAGACGGTGTCCAGCTGCACCAGAACAAGGTGACAGTCGATGCGCAACACGCCAAGGTCATCATGAAAGCATCAGGTAGCACTACCCCGGTAGAGTTCTCGATCCTTCGCGCAGCGGATCCCGACAAGCGTATGGAGGTGCTTGGAACTGTGGTGGATTCAGGTCAGGGCAAGGTCTTCGGCTGGATCGCCAAACTCAACGAAGCGGCCAACAGCGCCACGCTTAAACGCTTCCCGCAGTTGGAAGTGCAGGCGGATGTCGATCAGCCATTCCAGGTGTCGGGTTATTCGAATGGCGCGGGTGTTGGGAGTATCTATAGCTGCGGCCCGATCAAAACCACTTTCACACCAGAAAGAAGCAAGGTCTATTTGGTGGAGTTCCAGTTTGTTGGTAGCCGCTGTGAGCAGCGTGTCTACGATATAACTCAGCCTCAGGAACGCATTCCTGTGACGAGCGTACCTTCTGCGTAAAGGACGCTCAGCTATTTGAATTCCCTATGTAAAACGGGCGACCCATAGATCGCCCCTTTTACATTTACTCCGCAGCCTGCGCCCGCAATCGCCTGCCAATCACATCCATCAAATCACAGCCATCACGCAACGGTATGGCCAGCAGTTTTGAAAAGTCGGAAAGCACAACCATGTCGCAACCGATCTCGGCGCGAAAGGCGATGTTTTCCAGTACCTGAGTGACGGTGCGGATGCGGTAGTCGGCCATGGCTTGCAGGACGTCGAGTGGGGCTTGTGTGTCGATGAGCAGGGAAGCCGGGATCAGGTCGATTCCGGTAAGGGGCATGTATCTATCCATGGGTGGAGTCTCTTGTCATTGATGAGGACTCTCTGTGGTCGGGTCGCCAAACCCGGTCGCCATTTGGGCGACGGGCGGACTATAAGCTTCATCGTTCCAGCGGTGCAAGGTGCCTGATTCCGAGGTTGTTGTAGGGCATTTGCCGCAGTTGTAGTCAGTCAACCGGACGCAACCTACAGAACGCCACGCTACCTCGTGGGAGCGAGCCTGCTCGCGAAAGCGGTGTATCAGTCGACATCAATGTTGAATGTTAGTCAGTCATCGCGAGCAGGCTCGCTCCCACAGGGGGGTTGTGGTGTTCATGGGGACTGTGTCCAGCCTGGACCAATGCCCCCGATGGCTGAGCCTCGATCCTTGAGGGTCTACCCCCCATGACAGCAACTAACCGGTGCCTTGTCCTCATACCGGTCGTGATGCCTCACCCAATCCATGATCTCCTCTTCATTACGCCCCTTGGGCGTGAGATCGAGGTAGTTGTAGGCGCCGACCAGCAGGTCCAGACCCCTCGCATAAGTTGAATAGGTGTGGAAAATCTCGCCCGCTTCGTTGCGATAAAACACGCTGAGCCCTGGGAGTTCTTCTTCAGCCCCGTCGGATTTTTCGTAGTTGTAGGTAGCTTTTCCGGCGGCGACGTCTTCGGCTCGGGCGCAGACGCCAAAGTCGTAGTTGAAGTCGCAGCCTTCGGACGAGACCCAGTCGAATTTCCAGCCCATGCGCCGTTTGAAGGGTTGGAATTCGGCAAACGGTGCGTGGGAAACCGCGACCACGGCGACGTCGTGGTGGGCCAGGTGCTGGTTGGCGCCGTCGATGTGGTCGGACAGGAACGAGCAGCCGGGACAGCCTTCGTCCCAGCCAGCGGCGAACATGAAGTGGTAGACGATCAATTGGCTGCGGCCGCCCAACAGGTCGGCCAGGCTCAGTTCGCCGTTGGGGCCCTGGAAGCGGTAGGGTTTGTCGATTTTCACCCAAGGCAGAGCACGGCGTTCGGCGCTGAGTTTGTCTCGTTCCTTGGTGAAGGCTTTTTCGTGGGCCAGGTGTTGTTTACGGGCGGCGAGCCATTCTTCCCGGGACACGACCGGATGATCCTGAATGTTCATGGTGATTTCTCCTGCGAGGCTTCGGTGAGGCCGAGCCGCGCTGCGGGTTAAGCCGTCTTACACAGCCTAGTCGTTTGGCCTGCGCTCAAATCGACAGGCCGCCGGTCGGTAGGGCGAAATACCTCGGCTGAACGGCTGCCCTCCCGCTTGGTCACAACCTATGAAGGACATTTCACTCTCGGGCTTGGAGGATGAATCAGGATGACGACTTATAACTGGGATTTGATTGAACGCTTGCTGCATGAAGTGCAGAACGGCGCTGGCCACAGTTTCACTCCACGGCCCTACGCCGAGCAGTATGTTGCGGAAAAAGCCGCCGCGGGCGAGGCGATCGAGAATCTGGATCACCTGAAAACGGTGGCGGGTGAGTACGAAAAGTTACTGTTGGGGAGGGGGTATATCGAGCCTCGGCCGGCGGATCAGGGTGGCAATGGCGCGAACTACATTTTGACGCCTCGGGGCTCGAGTTTGTTGAGCCTGATCGACAGCTGCATTCCGGGGAATGAGCATCCGCGGCAGGTGCTGGATGAGCAGGAAGATGCACTGGATGATCTGACGTTTGATGACGTGGCGTCGAAGGCGCAGATTGCTTGATGTTGTGGTGACAGCAAAAGATCGCTGCCTTCGGCAGCTCCTACATGGGAATCGCCTACACCCGTGAAATATCGGGCGGACACACATTCTGTAGGAGCTGCCGAAGGCTGCGATCTTTTAATCTTCTAACCTCGCTGCGCCGCTTTCAGGCATTTCAAATCAGTGAAATCCTTGCGCATCCCCGCAATCTTCTTCAGTAACTGTTCACGCTGAGCCGGTGTGCTCTCGGCCATCAAGTCCAGCAGCAACGCCCGAGCCTGGGCTTCGGCGTTGGTGTAGGCCTCACGATATTCAGGTGTCCACAAACGCTCGCGATTCACCAGAAGCGTCTCGATTTTCTGTGGGAAATCCGGACTCTGCCGTTGCGCGACTGCCGCGCTGAATTGCTGTTGCCAATGGGCGCGGTTGGCAGCCCATTGCTTGTTCTTGTCACCCAAGGCATTCGACCACGCCAATACCCGTTGCTGTTGGGTTGGAGTGAGCGGGCCGAGCCAGTCATTCAGGCGTTTTACCATGCGCTTGCTCCGCTCTTTGATCTGTTGCTCGAGCGACGGCTTGAGGTAGTCCTGTTGACGTTTGCGCTGGTCCTTGGCGAAAGCGTCGTTCATTTCCGCGACTTGCTTGTCATCCAGCCCCTGTAACAGCTCGATGGCTGACGGGGTGATTTCCCGGGCGGTTTCGGCGATGGCCTGTTTGGCTTCCTGGGTACGGGTTTGCAGCGCGGCGTCGGTGATCTGGTTGGTCTCGACCATGGTCTGTAAACGATCCAGCCAGTCGAGGTAGCCGGGCAATTGCGTGGTGCAGTGCCAGTTCAGGTGTTCCTTGAGGCGCTCGTTGAACCAGTCTTTTTGCTCGTGGTTCATGTCCAGGTAGTCGCTGAGCGTCCAGGGAATGATCACGTCCAGGTTGCGGTAAGCCAGACCCACGCGGCTGCACGCGGCGACAGTGAGGCTGAGGGTGAGGATGACGGTGATCTGTTTCCACCAGTGCGACATGGCGAGTCCTTGCGAAGATCTGGCTTCTTACTGGATTCTCTTATGTGATCGCTGGATGAGCCCGGCAGTTCAGCCGATCAATAGAAGGCGCGTGCGGCCTTGAGGGTGACCAGGCCATCGCACTCGCTATTGTGGCCGGAATAGGCGGAGCAATCGCTGCCGCTCAGGCTTGAGTCACTGTAGATCAAGTCCAGATCGATGCCCATGAACGGCCGGGACAATTTCACTGACCAGTCGGTAAAACTGCCGACATACCCACCGTCGACGGACACCGGTGTGTTGAGTTGGTGGGTGGTGTATTTCAGGCTGACCCCGATGCCGAACGGCTGATTGCCGCTGAGGTCGGCGAACAGGGTGCTGTTCTGTTTGTCCGGGTCGTTGCTGAAGGCTGCGCCGAAGCGGCTACCCAGCAGGGTCAGGCCGCCGAAAAGCTCTTGGCTGTCGAGGGTGTCCACTTTCGGGTAGCTGTATTGGATCATGCCCACTTCGTAACCGAGGGATTGATCGAAAGGCTGTTTGAAGCCCATATAGGAATCGACTTCAAGGTTGCTCGAAGGGCTCAGTCCCATGCTGGGGGACCATTGACCCACGTAGAAGCCGCTGTCGTGGCTCAGGTCGAGGCCTCCGTGGAACGAGCCGGTTGTCGAGGGTTTGACCAGCCCCTGGGCCATGCTGCGGCTGGGGGTGGTGGCGAGTTTGAGATCGAAGTCGCCCAATTCGCGCTGGAAGACTTGTGCATCGGTACCCGAACACCACAGCAGGCTGCCGAGCAGGAAAAGAGAGGGCTTGAACATGCGTCACTCCATGAGCAGCGAGGAGCAGATACTGAAAATCTGCTGAAACGCTTGATCCAGACACGTGCAAGCATACCGGCGAATGTTCGGCATCGAGGGCCGTTCGTCGATTGTTGAAATATTGATTTGTTTGATGGGGTAGTGCGGGAGGGTTCCAGTCCAAGCGCTTCGAAGCTCAAAGCGCTTAGGGACCAGTTAAAGCGGGGGAATTACTTTTTGCCCAGCGTGATCTGCTTGGACGGGCCGAACGTCTGGCCGCTGACGCCTTTGGCAATTTGCTGGATCTCGCCACCGGACTTGAGGAACGCTGCGATCTGGTTGTTGATCGATTCGCTGGTTTCAACGGCTGGAGCTGGCTTTGCTTTGCTGTTGGATGCTTTTACACGCATGGCGGCCATTAACCTGTAGAAAATTAACTTGGCCAGGCATCGTACAGGAAATACTTGACAATTGCTTGGTAAATATCCTCCCGAAATACACGCGGCAGGCGCGCGAATATTCGCAAGTTATTATTTTGAATAGTCCCCTAAGCTGCTGTTTTAACTAAAAACCTCGCTGGAGAAATAGCGCTTTTCGGGTGGGCTGGCCAAGGGGCGGACCACCCGAACGGCCTGACGAGCGGCCAGAATCACCCGGCAAACCCCAGGAAAATTAAGGCTTGCAGAGGATTTTCTTGCACCACCGGGCCGGCCGCCGAACGCCGCTCGCAAAACCGGGTAGAATGCCGCCCACGCAATGAGGGTATTGGACATGGCTTTAGTCGGGCGCTACAACAGTTTGCAAGTGGTTAAACACACTAACTTCGGTTTATATCTGGACGGTGGCGCGGATGGTGAAATCCTTCTGCCTAATCGTTATATCCCTAAAGATATTCCCAGCGAAGATGAAGACTGGCTCAACGTTTTTATTTATCTGGACAGTGACGACAAACTTATCGCCACCACCGAAAAGCCGAAAGTTCAGGTCGGTGAATTCGCCAGTTTGAAAGTCGTTGAAGTCAACAGCATCGGCGTGTTTCTGGATTGGGGTTTGCCGAAGGATCTGCTGCTGCCGTATTCCGAAGAAAAGCGCCAGATGACCGCCGGCGAGTATGTCGTGGTGCATGTCTACCTCGACAAACACACGCGGCGCATCACCGCCACGGCGCGTCTGGACCGTTACCTGGACAAGACCCCGGCCAATTACACCCCGGGCCAGGAAGTTGATTTGCTGGTGGCCGAAGCGACCGATATGGGTTTCAAGGCAATCATCAACAACAAGCACTGGGGCCTGATTCACAAGAACGAAATCTTCAAGTTCATGCGCGCCGGTAAAGAAGAGAAGGGCTTTATCAAAGAAGTCCGCGCCGATGGCAAGATCAGCCTGAGCCTGCAACCGGTGGGCGAAGAAGCCGCCACCAGTCTGAACTCGAAGATTCTTGCCAAGTTGCGCGACAACAACGGCACCCTGCCAGTCAGCGACAAGAGCGACCCGACGCTGATCAGCAGTATGTTTGGCGTCAGCAAGGGCAACTTCAAAAAGGCCATCGGTGCGTTGTACAAGAACGGCCAGATCGTCATTCATGCTGATCGCATTGAACTGAGCTGACCTTACGCCGGCCCCTGTAGGAGCTGCCGCAGGCTGCGATCTTTTGACTGTAAAAGATCAAGAACGCAGCCTGCGGCAGCTCCTACGATAGGCGCCGGGCGCAAAACTCCAGGCTAATCCCTCCATCTCTTTGTATACATAACGCCCTGCACCGTTTGCAGGCGCGGACGCCCTGTTCATGGGCGTTATCACCCCCTCTACGTCTTGGAGGCTGTGCCCTGAACAGGGTTGAAAGCCAGATTTGTCGCATCTTTCGAACGTATGGCACGCATTCTGCGTAGTAACTCGTATACAAACCATGCCAGCTCCCGTACGCAGTGTGGTCGCCGCATCAATTCCGGGGGCTGCGCCTGTACTTACGAGGAGCCCTGCGATGACCGAGCAATTGCCCAATGGCTACAGCCCACGCCTGTATAACCAGGACCTGGGGCCGCTGCCGCAGAAATGGAATTGGTACAACATCTTCGCCTTCTGGATGAGCGACGTGCACAGCGTCGGCGGCTATGTGTTCGCCGCCAGCCTGTTTGCGCTTGGGCTAGCCAGTTGGCAAGTGTTGATCGCCTTGCTGGGCGGGATTTGCATCGTGCAGTTGATCGCCAATCTGGTGGCCAAGCCGAGCCAGCAGGCGGCGGTGCCGTACCCGGTGATCTGCCGACTGGCATTCGGGGTGTTCGGGGCGAATATTCCTGCGGTTATCCGCGGCCTGATCGCGGTGGCCTGGTACGGGATTCAGACGTACCTGGCGTCCAGTGCCCTGATCATCGTCGTGCTGCGCTTTTTTCCTTCAATGGCGGCCTACGCCGAACCGCATTTTGCCGGTTTGTCCTACCTCGGCTGGTTCGGATTTCTGAGCCTGTGGTTCGTCCAGGCGCTGGTGTTCTGGACCGGCATGGAGTCGATCCGCCGCTTCATCGACTGGGCCGGCCCCGTGGTGTACGGCGTGATGTTCCTGCTCGCCGGCTGGATCGTCTGGCAGGCTGGCTGGAGCAACATCAGCTTCACCCTGGCGGAAAAGTCCCTGTCTGGCTGGGAAGCCTTCGGCCAAGTGATCGTGGCAACGGCGTTGGTGGTGTCGTACTTTTCCGGCCCGACCCTGAACTTTGGCGATTTCAGTCGCTACTGCCGCAGCATGAACGACGTGCGGCGCGGCAACTTCTGGGGGCTGCCGGTGAATTTTCTGGCGTTCTCGCTGGTGACCGTGGTGATCGTTTCCGGCACCTTGCCGGTGTTCGGTGAAATGCTTCACGACCCGATCGCCACCGTGGCGCGCATCGACAACAGCGTGGCGGTGTTGCTCGGCGCCTTTGCCTTCGTTACCGCGACCATCGGCATCAATATCGTTGCCAACTTCGTGTCCCCGGCGTTCGACTTCGCCAACGTCGCTCCGAGCAAGATCAGTTGGCGTGCCGGCGGCATGATCGCCGCCGTGGCTTCGATCTTCATCACCCCGTGGAACCTGTTCAACAACCCCGAAGTGATTCACTACACCCTCGACGTGCTGGCAGCGTTCATCGGCCCGCTGTTCGGGATTCTGCTGGTGGATTACTACCTGATCAAAAAGCAGCAGATCGACGTTGATGCGCTGTTCAATGACGGCCCGAGCGGGCGTTACTACTACAGCGGCGGGATCAACTGGACGGCGGTCAAGGCACTGATTCCGGCCACCCTGACGGGCATTGCGATCACGTTCACCCCGGTGCTCCAACCGATGGCCAACTTCGCCTGGTTTACCGGCTGTTTCCTCGGTGGCGTCCTATACTTCGCACTGGCCAAGCGCGAGCAGGCACAGCAATCGGCGGCGCTGATCATCGCGGGATGACGCACGCGACGATTCAAAGGCCTTTTGCAGGCACCTTTTACTGGCCATCTGGTTAATAATCGACAGCATCATTTTTCGCCCCGGTGCCTTCTGTTCAACAAGAAGGCCGGGGCTTTGCTTTTACTGTCGAGTCACTGCCATGGATTGTGTTATCGAGGTGTTCCGGTGAGCGTCAGCCGGCGTAGCGCCGATGGGTTTGCCCTGCAAGTGATGGTCGGGTTGTGCCTGATCTGGGGTGTGCAGCAGGTGATGATCAAATGGGCCGCACCTGACATCGCGCCGGTCATGCAGGCGGCGGGGCGGTCGGGAATTTCCGCGTTGCTCGTAGGATTGTTGATCTGCTGGAAGGGTGGCTGGGATCAGGTCGGCGCTACCTGGCGCGGTGGTTTGCTGGCCGGCGCGTTGTTTGGCCTGGAGTTCTTCTTCATTGCCGAAGGCCTGCAATTGACCACGGCGGCACACATGTCGGTGTTTCTCTACACTGCGCCGATTTTCACCGCGTTGGGCGTGCATTGGCTGCTGCCGAGTGAGCGTTTAAGACCGGTCCAGTGGCTGGGGATTGTTCTCGCCTTCATCGGCATTGCCATTGCGTTTGCCGGTGGCGTGTCCTGGGACAACCTCGACCACCGCATGCTGATGGGCGATGCCTTGGGCGTGCTGGCCGGCGCTTCGTGGGGCGCGACCACCGTGGTGGTGCGCGCCTCGCGCCTGTCGGAAGCGCCGGTGACCCTGACGCTGTTTTATCAACTGATCGTCGGCTTCGTCGGCCTGCTGTTGATCGCAATCCTCAGCGGTCAGGTCACCCATGTCAGCCTGACCACGGTGGCGGTGGCCAGCGTGCTGTTTCAGGGGCTGGTGGTGTCGTTCTTCAGTTACCTGACCTGGTTCTGGCTGCTGCGCCGTTATCTGGCGGCGAACCTGGCGGTGTTTTCGTTCATGACACCGTTGTTCGGCGTCACGTTCGGCGTGGTGCTGCTGGGCGAAGCACTGAGCCTGAACTTCGTGGTTGGCGCGGTGCTGGTTCTGCTGGGGATCACTTTTGTGAGCGCAGAGCAGTGGGTTCGCCGTCGTTTACGCAAAGCACTTGGGCAACCCTGACCGGGCGCAGCAGTAAACCGCCGGCGATGATCAAGCCGCTGCCGGCGATCACCAGCGCGGGTTGCAAACCACCGCTGAAATGGCTGCTCAGCGCCGCCAGTAACGGCCCGCTGAGCTGACCCACGGCGAAACACGCGGTCAGTAGCCCGGCGTTGCGCTGGGTGGCGTGGGGCGCGAGTTCCCGGGAGCGCTGCATCACCAATTGCATGCAGGCCAGGAACGGCCCGCCACACAGGATCACCCCCAGCGCCAGGCCGGCACCGCTGCCCAACAGGCAGGTGAAGACTCCGGCCGCCTGCAACCACAACGTTGCCATCAGCCAATGACGGGTGGTGTTCGGGTTGTGTCGACGCAGGCTCACCAACACGACCCCGGTCGCCGCCGCCAGGCCGAAGCACGGCCAGAACAGATCGGCTTGCCATTGTCCATGAAACTGCGCGCTGGCCATCTGCGAGAGGAAAGTGGCCGGGATGATGTAGCCCAAACCGTACAACCCATAGATCACCGGTAAACGTCCGACACCTTGCGCACCCGACGTGGTGGCAGGCGGTGTTGCCGTAGAAGGGCCGGCCGACAGCGGCAGGAGCGGCAGAATCCCCAGCAGCATGACCAGCCCGACACCGGCATACACCAGCCACAACGTTGCAGACGTCTGACCCAGAAGGTTCGAGCCCAAGGCCAGCAAGCCCGTCAGAAAAATCCCCAGACCCGGTCCGGCAAAAACCAGGGCACCGAGCCGCGGGCGACCAACCGCCGCTGCCAGCGGCTGGCTCAACGCGGTAATCATCACCAACACCCAGGCACTGGCCACACCCGTGCCGAAACGCAGCGCCAGATGCGACCAGAACCCGTTGGCCCAGAACGAGGCCAGGGTCAGCAGCACACAGAGCCACAAACCACCGAGCAGGCGCCGACGAACCTGATCGGGACGACGGGCGAACATCGCGTCCACTGCGCCGACGAAGTAGCCGAGGTAGTTGGCGGCGGCAATCAGACCGGCGGCGGTCAGGTCGATCTGACCCTCGCTGAGCAAGTGCGGCAGTTGCGGCGTCAGGGCGAAACGCCCGATGCCCATGGCCATCATCAGGGCGATGAAACTGGCGGTTAAGCGAATCAGAGGGGACATGGTCTGAGTTCCGTTTCGAGGATCAATGACCGTCAGGCTAGGACTGATTGACTTTCTTTAAAAATGAATAATAGTGAGAAACTTGTTCTGATTTGGAGAATGGCATGGAATTCAGCCAATTGCGGATTTTCCAGGCGGTGGCGCAAGAGGGCTCCATTACCCGGGCCGCTGAACGCCTGCATCGCGTGCCCTCCAACCTGTCGACCCGGCTCAAACAGCTTGAAGAGCAACTTGGCGTCGAACTGTTCGTGCGCGAGCGTCAGCGTTTGCAGTTGTCACCTGCGGGAAAAGTCCTGTTGGACTACACCGCCAAGTTGTTCGCCTTGCACGACGAAGCCCACGCGGCGGTGCAGGGCGGGCAACCCGCCGGGGATTTTGTTCTTGGCACCATGTACAGCACCGCCGCGATTCACTTGCCAGAGCTGTTGGCGCGTTATCACCGCCGCTACCCGGCGGTGAACCTGCAAGTGCAATCGGGGCCCAGCGGCGAATTGCTCGAAGGCCTGCTCACCGGGCGCCTCGACGCGGCGCTGGTGGACGGCCCGCTGGAACTGGCCGGGCTCGACGGCGTGCCGTTGTGCGACGAACGGCTGGTGCTGATCAGCGAGGCTGATCATCCGCCGGTGCGTAGTGCGCTGGATGTCGAAGGGCGTTCGGTGTTTACGTTTCGCCAGGGCTGTTCCTACCGGATGCGTCTGGAAGCCTGGTTCGCCCATGACCATGCGGCCATGGGCCGGGCCATGGAGATCGAGTCGTATCCGGGAATGCTGGCTTGTGTGATTGCCGGTTCCGGCGTGGCGCTGATGTCGGAGTCGATGCTCGCCAGCCTGCCGGGGCGCGAAAGCGTGGCGGTGCACCCGTTGGTCGAGCCGTTCGCCAGCGCCACTACCTGGCTGATGTGGCGCAAAGGCATGGTCGGGGCCAACCTGAATGCATGGATCGAGCAGCAGCAGGCGGTGTATCCGTCTGCAGCGATTCAGGCCCAGGCATTTGCTTGAACGGGCGTACTAGGATTTGGATCAATTTAGTAACAGATCATTGCGATCTTGGGCGAGCATTGCGTAGGACTTAGGACTATTATCAGTGCGAAGGGGCTACGGAACTTCGGCCGCTCGGCACGACCCTGAAGGGGGGCATCATGAAAGAGAAAATCCAAAACTGGCTGCATGACCTGGGTGTCGCACTCGGTTTGATTGAACCGCCTCTGCAACCCGTGCCTATTCGCACGGACGACGAACAACGTCGCCGCCAGCAGCGCCGCCGGTAAGTCTGGTAAATCACCTGTGGCGAGGGAGCTTGCTCCCGCTGGGGCTCGCAGCGGCCCCATTCATCGCCACTCAGGTGGGGCAGGTTGAGCGCGAGTGCAGCTTGCGATTGCTGTGCAATCGAGCGGGAGCAAGCTCCATCGCCACAGAGGTTTATTCGGCACATCGGATGTATTTAGCAATCCGTTTCAATACCGCCCGATCTCAATCAAAAACCGCGTCAAATCATTTGCCGTCCTGGCAGTCTTGAGCATGCGGTCTTCTTCGGCGGTAAACGCCGTCAATCCCAGCTGATCCTCCAGATGGAAGATCAGCTCTTCAATATCCTCTTTATCCAGCCCCAACTGCACCAGGTTGGTGTTGTCGTCGAAGTCATCCTGATTTTCCAGCAGGCGGCGAATGAAGTGATGCACGGCGGCACGAACGGCGGCTCTTGTCATGAGATCCTTCTTCGAGGGCGTTATGAGGTCCCTGATGCTGAGTACAGCAGGCTTCAGGCGTGCCGGCGCTGCCATTCGTCAATCATCGTGCGCAAATACTCCCCGGAAAAACTCCCGAAATGCCCGCCGTGCACCGTGCGGATCGGCAGCGTGCGCAAGCGTTGCAGGCTGCGGGCGTAGTCGTCGAGGTTGGAGTGGTAGGCGTTTTCGATCAGCGGCCCGTCGTAGATGATGTCGCCGCTGAACAGGGTTTCGGTCGCCGCCTCAAACAGGCTGATGCCGCCCGGTGAATGGCCCGGCGTGTGCAGCACTTGCAGGACCCGATTACCGAGATCGAGCACGTCGCCTTCTTCGATAAAACCCGTGGCCGGTGCGGCTCTGACCCGGTATTCGGCGTAGCACAACGGGCAGTCGGGGTGAGCCTCGAACATGCCATCACCGACGAAAAGCTTGCTCAGGGTGTTGTCGCCGTCGGGTTCGGCGAGGATCTGTGCTTCGGCCGGGTGCACCAGCCGTTCGGGGAATTCGTGATGGCCGGCGATGTGGTCGAAATGGCAATGGCTGGCCACCGCCACCAAGGGCCGTTCGATGAGCCACGGCAATTGCTCGCGCAGGCTGACCAGCCCGGAACCGCTGTCCAGCAGCAAGTCCTTGTCGCGGCCCTGAATGTGCCAGAGGTTGCAGCGGTAAAAGGGCCGAATGTAAGGCTCGTGAATCAGGCGGATGCCGTCGCTGAGCTGTTTGACCTCAAACCACTGATCGCGGCTGACGATCTTCATAAGCGATTTTCTCCAGACGAAAAAAACGGGTGTGGCAACCGACGCCACACCCGTCGAAGAAAGCATCAAGTCGTCATGTTTAAGCTTAGGCGACGCTCGTCACCACGGCCGGGCGACGGGACAGCAGGCTGACCAGCACGAAACTCACCAGGCCCACGCCGAGGCTGTAGTAGATCGGGGTGTTGGAATCCATACCGTCCTTGATCATGAACAGCAGCGCGGTGGCAAAGCCCAGGCCCATGCTGGCGATAGCGCCGGCGGTGGTTGCGCGTTTCCAGAAGATTGCACCGATCAGCGGGATCAGCATGCCGCCCACCAACAGGTTGTAAGCCAGGGTCAGGGCGCTGATCACGTCGTTGACCACCAGCGCGATACCCAGCACGGCGACGCCGGTCAGCAGGGTGAACAGGCGGTTGATGCCCAGGCTCGACTGTTTACCGCCGCGCAGTTTTGGCAGCAGGTCTTCGGTCAGGGTGGTAGCAGCGGCGAGCAGGCCGGCGCTGGCGGTGGACATCATGGCCGCCAGGGCCGCGGCGATCACCAGGCCACGGATACCGTCCGGCAGGGACAGTTTGACGATGGCGGCGAAGGCGTTGTTGACGTTGTCCAGGTCCGGGATCAGCACATGAGCGGCCATGCCGATCAGGGCGCAGGCCAGTCCGTAAAGGATGCAGTAGAAGCCTGCGAATGTACCGGCGACCTGAGCCACTTTGGCGCTCCTGACGGTGAACACACGCTGCCAGATGTCTTGGCCGATCAGGATCCCGAAGAAGTAGATCATGAAGTAGGTGACGATGGTGTCCCAGCCAATGGTGGTGAAGCTGAAGGCGGATGCCGGCAGTTTCAACACCAACTCATCCCAACCACCGACGCGGTACAGGCAGATTGGCAACAGGATGAACATCAGGCCGACGGTCTTGATGATGAACTGGACGATGTCGGTCAGGGTCAGGGACCACATGCCGCCGATCGCCGAATAGATCACCACCACGCCACCGCCGAGCAGTACCGACAGCCAGAACGGCAGGCCGAACAGCACTTGCAGCACGGTGCCAATGGCCAGGATCGAGACCACGCCGATCATCAGCGCATACGCCAGCATGATCACCGCGCTCGCCGAGCGGGCCATCGGGTTGTAGCGTTTTTCCAGCACCTGGGTAACGGTGTAGATTTTCAGCTTCAGCAGCGGTTTGGCGAGGAACAGGTTCAGCGCCACGATCCCGCAACCGAGGGCCGCGCAGAGCCAGAAACCGGAGATGCCATGAACGTAGCCCAGGCGCACGGTGCCAACAGTGGACGCGCCACCCAGAACGGTCGCGGCCATGGTGCCCATGTACAGGCTCGGGCCGAGGTTACGACCGGCGACCAAAAAGTCTTCGTTGGTCTTGGCCTTGCGCATGCCGTAGTAGCCGAGTATCAGCATCGCGGCGGCGTAGATGAGTACGACGAATAAATCCAAAGCCATGATGGCGTGTCTCCGATTGTCTTTTTTATGGTGAAGCAAAGATGGTTCTGGCCAGGTCTCTGTGGGAGCGAGCCTGCTCGCGATTGCGATTTGTCAGTCACATCAATGTTGGATGTGCCGCAGTCATCGCGAGCAGGCTCACTCCCACAGGTGGATCTGTGTCAGGCGGGCTGACGTAGTTCAGGTTTTGCCATGGTGCTTGCGCCCTTGCTGCGTGAATCGTTGGGGCCGAACACCGTGGCCGGTTCCGGGAACAGGCTCAGCAGTGTCAGGTACACCAGCGACGCCAGGCCCAGCGTGACTGGCAGACTGATGTCGATCCCCCCCGCCAGATTCCCGAGCGGCCCGACAAACTGCCCCGGCAGGTTCACGAAGCACAAACCCACCAGCGCGCTCGGGATCCAGGCACCCAGGCCGCGCCAGTTCCAGCCGTGGGTGAACCAGTAACGGCCACCTTTTTCGCCACGTGTGAACACTTGCAGGTCATCCGGGCAGTAGAAGCCACGACGTACCAACAGGCCGATGATCATGATCACCATCCACGGAGTGGTGCAGGTGATGATCAGAACGGCGAAGGTCGACACGCTCTGCACCAGGTTCGCCGCAAAGCGCCCGATGAAGATGAAGGCAATCGACATCACGCCGATCAACAGCGTTGCCTTGACCCGCGACAGCACCCGTGGGAACACGCTTGACATGTCCAGCCCGGTGCCATACAGCGACGTGGTGCCGGTGGACATGCCGCCGATCACCGCAATCAGGCACACCGGCAGGAAGAACCAGCTCGGCGATACCGCCAGCAGGCCGCCCACGTAGTTGTTGGCGGCGATGTAGTCCGGTGCCTTGATCGCCACGATGGTGGCGGTGGCGAGGCCGAACAGGAACGGGATGAACGTCGCGATCTGCGAGATCACCACGGCGGCCATGATCCGGCGCTTGGAGGTGTCACGCGGGATGTAGCGCGACCAGTCGCCGAGGAACGCGCCGAAGGAAATCGGGTTGCTCATGGCCACCAGCGCGGCGCCGATGAAGGCCGCCCAGAAACCCGGTTGACCGAGGCTGACGCTGCCGGCGTAGTTCACATCGAAGGGACCGGCGAAGGCGAAGATGCCCAGCAGGAACAACAGGCTGGCGCTCCACACGGCGATCTTGTTGACCCACAGCAGGAAGCGGAAGCCGTAGATGCACACCGTCAGCACCAGGATCGCGAACAGACCGTAGGCCAGACCCAAAGTCAGGTCGGTTTCCGGCAGGCCGATCAGGCGTTTCGCGCCACCGATCAATGCATCGCCCGAGCTCCACACCGAGAGCGAGAAGAAAGCGATGGCGGTCAGCAATGACAGAAATGAGCCAACGATCCGCCCGTGAACACCAAAGTGCGCACCGGACGACACGGCGTTGTTGGTGCCATTGATCGGGCCGAACAGGCCCATCGGTGCGAGGATCAGCGAGCCCAGCAACACACCCAGCACAATCGCCCAGACGCCCGCTTGAAAAGACAGGCCGAACAGTACCGGGAAACTGCCGAGCACGGCGGTGGCGAAGGTGTTGGAACCGCCGAAGATCATCCGGAACAAGTCCGTCGGGCCTGCGGTGCGTTCGTTGTCCGGGATCTGTTCGACCCCGTAGGTTTCAATTTGCGTAAGGCTTTGGTCTTTGTTGTTGTTATTCATGATCTGCTCCGATCATAAAGGCGCGCTCATCGTGTGTGAGCGTCACCTGTTTTAAGGGGATGGCAGCCCTTCCGGCATGGCGGACAAATGTTCGTGGCAGGCCAGCCATAGGCCTTGTTGTTCTTGGCCAGACGCTTGTTTCTTGAAAACAATCGTCTCGCGCTCCTGGCTGAAGTGTGGCTCCCCTTGCATGCGCAGCTCGGTGGCCACGTCATGGATGAAAATCGCCACGTCACCCTGCAGGCTGACGAAGGCGTTGCTCGAAGTGCACGACAGCACCTCGAAGCCGTCCTCGGCACGCCAGCTGTCCCACAGCGCCTGATAGGCATCGCGCGACAGCAGGGGCTGCTCGAGGGTGTAGAACACGAAGCTGGCATCAACGCTGAATGCGCCGAAGTAAGCTTCGCGATCGTTACGGGCAAAGGCCGACACCAGCTCGGCGGCGGCGTTGAGTACCTGATCACGTTCGTTCATGACCGATCCTCAGCGATGGACCACGCCTGGCAGTACGCAGAGCATTTCGTACAGCAGGTTGGCGCCCAGCAGCGAGGTGTTGCCGGTGGTGTCGTACGCTGGCGAGACCTCTACCAAATCGCAGCCGACCAGGTCGAGGTCTTGGCAGCCGCGCACGATTTCAATCGCCTGAATGGTCGTCAGACCGCCGATTTCCGGGGTGCCGGTGCCTGGTGCCCAGGCCGGGTCGATACCGTCGATGTCGAAACTCAGGTACACCGGACCGCCGCCGACTTTCTCGCGCACTTCGGCCATCAGCGGCGCCAGGGATTTGTGCCAGCATTCTTCGGCCTGAACCACACGGAAGCCTTGATTGCGGCTCCAGTTGAAGTCATCAGCGGTGTAACCCTGAGCGCGCAGGCCAATTTGCACCACGCGGTCGCAATCCAGAAGGCCTTCTTCCACTGCGCGACGGAAGGTGGTGCCGTGGGCGATTTTCTCGCCGAACATGTGATCGTTCACATCGGCGTGAGCGTCGATGTGCACTAGGCCGACCTTGCCGTGCTTTTTATGGATGGCACGCAGGATTGGCAGGGTGATGGTGTGGTCGCCGCCCAGGGTCAGGGGGATCACATCGTGTTCGAGGATGTTGTCGTAGGCTTCTTCGATGATCCGTACGGCGTCGAGCAGGTTGAAGGTGTTGATCGCCACGTCACCGATGTCGGCAACCGACAACGAGTCGAACGGCGCAGCACCGGTGGCCATGTTGTACGGGCGGATCATCACCGATTCAGCGCGGATTTCACGTGGCCCGAAACGGGTGCCGGGACGCAGGGAAGTGCCGATGTCCAGCGGGATGCCGATAAAGGCAGCGTCCAGGCCGGCAGCAGATGGCAAGTGGGGGAGTCGCAGCATGGTGGCGATGCCGCCGAAGCGCGGCATTTCGTTGCCGCCCAGTGGTTGGTGAAGAATCTTGTCCACGGGTAAGGCCTCATCGTCGTTGTTTTATTTATGTCGGTTGCACGTTCGGGGAGAGACGGGCACCGCTGTGGGCCGATTCTGCGAAATGCAGTGGCCGGGAAGAATCGCTACGGGTAAATACTTAGTTCAGATTTTTCTAAACTAATGGCGAGGGCAGCGATAGACTCTTACGCGTGATCGTTCCCACGCTCTGCGTGGGAATGCATCCACGGACGCTCCGCGTCCAGCTGTTTCCTGCATGTGACGCAGAGCGTCACGGGCTGCATTCCCACGCAGAGCGTGGGAACGATCTAGGTGCTTGGAGTCGCCCATGGCCAACGCTTTACCCGACCTGAAACTATTGCGCATCTTCGTCAGCGTGGTCCGCCATCAGGGGTTCGCCAACGCCCAGCACGAGCTCAACCTGTCGACCTCGGCCATCAGCACTTACATGAGCCAGCTCGAAGCGGCCCTCGGTCTGGTGCTGTGCCATCGCGGTCGCGGTGGTTTCAGCCTGACCAGCAAGGGTGAGCTGTTTCATCAGGAAACCCTGCGTCTATTGGCCGAACTTGAAGGTTTCGAACAATACGCCGCCGCCCTCAAAGGCGAGCTGCGCGGCACTTTGAACCTGGGGGTGATCGACTCCACCGTCAGCGACAAGGCCTTGCCGTTCGCCGAAGCCATCGGCGCCTACAGCCAGGAACACCCGGCGGTGCATTTGCATCTGTCGGTCATGAGCCCTTACGAACTGCAACTCGGCGTGCAGGACAACCGCCTCGACCTGGCCATCGGTGCCTTTTCCACGCGTATGAGCGGTCTGGTCTACATGCCGCTCTACCGCGAGCAACACTGGCTGTATTGCAGCAGTCGCCACCCGTTGTTCGCCGAACGGCGCATTCCCGAGCAGGTCATCACCCAGCAGCGTATGGTCGGCCGCGGCTATTGGAGCCAGGCCGAACTGGCGCGGCACGGTTTCAAGCACAGCGCGGCGACCGTGGAAAGTATGGAGGCCCAACTGATTCTGGTGCTGTCCGGCGCTTACATCGGTTACCTGCCGGAGCACTACGCCCAGGCCTGGGCCGACAAGGGGGATTTGCGTGTACTGCTGCCGGCAACGTTTGGTTATCAGGCCCCGTTTTCGATGATCGTGCGCCGTGGCCGTAGCCGCGAACCGTTGATCCAGACTTTCCGTGATTTGCTCAAAGCACAGCTCAATCAGGCTTAAGAATATGTCCAGAATCCAGTGCCCGCGCTGTCTGCGTCCGCAAACTCACTGCCTGTGCCCGTTGATCCCGAGCCTCGACAGCCGCACTCGGGTGTTGCTGCTGCAGCATCCGAGCGAAGTGAACCATGCGCTGAATACCGCGCGGTTGGCGGCGTTGGGGTTGAAGAATGCCGAGTTGATGGTGGGCGAGGTGTTCGAGGATTTGCCGGCGTTGTTGAATCGACCGGGTTATCAGGCGCGGCTGCTGTTTCCCGGTGAGGAGGCGCAGCCGATGCAGGCCTACACCGCCAGTGATGAGCCGCTGCTGCTGGTAGTCCCGGACGGCACCTGGCGCAAGGCGCGCAAGATGCTGCACCTCAATCCGCTGCTGGCGGCGTTGCCCAGAGTGACATTGGCCGAGGGCGGGGTGTCCCGTTATCGCTTGCGCAAGGCGCCGGGGCCGGGGGCGTTGTCGACGGTGGAGGCGATTGTGCAGGCGTTGCAGACCCTCGAAGCGCCGAGCACTTTCGAGCCGTTGCTAAAGCCGTTCGAGGCGTTGATCGAGGGGCAGATTGCGGCGATGGGGGAGGAGGTTTTTCAGCGCAATCATGGGCCGAAATAGTCGTTGTTTTTGAGGGCCTCTTCGCGAGCAGGCTCGCTCCCACAGGGATCTGCAGTGGTCACAAATTTTGTGTGCGCTGGAGATCAACTGTGGGAGCGAGCCTGCTCGCGATAGCGGTGGAGCAATCACAGAAAATTCCCGCCGCAGGCTACCGCTCCCGCATCGCCTCAGTCCGCGCTTTCAACACCGGTTTAAGCAAATAATCGAGCACGCTTTTCTCCCCGGTAATAATGTCCACCGTCGCCACCATTCCCGGAATGATCAGCAACGGTTTCACATCCCCGCCCAAGTGATTTTTATCGGTCCTGACCTGAATCAGGTAAAAGCTGTTGCCCTTGTCATCGGTGATGGTGTCTGCCCCGATCAGCTCGAGCCTGGCGCTCAACCCCCCATAAATCGTGTAGTCATAAGCACTGAACTTGACCATGGCTTTCTGGCCTGGGTGCAGGAACGCCACGTCCTGAGGGCGAACCTTGGCTTCGATCAGCAGGTTGTCTTCCAGCGGCACGATTTCCACCATGTCGCTGCCCGGCTGAACCACGCCACCGATGGTGTTGACCTTCAGCACTTTGATGATGCCGTGAACCGGCGACACCACGGTGGTGCGCGTCACCCGGTCGTCGATGGCAATGCTCGTGGCGGTGATTTTCGACAGGTCGGTGCGTTTCTCATTCAGCTCTTTCGCCGCGTCCGAACGGAAAGATTGCTCGGACTCATCGATCTTGCTTTTGATCTCATTGATCGCCGACTCCGCCCGGGGAATCGCCAGGGTCGTGGCGTTCAGCGAGCCGCGGATTTCCACCGCGCTGCGTTTGAGCCGCAAGATTTCCACCGGTGACACCGCCCCGGTGCCCACCAGTGGCGCCGACATGTTCATCTCTTGTTGCAGCAGCGCCAGGCTGGAACTGAATTGGCCCTGTTTGGAGCGGAACTCCGCCAGCTCCTGGGTTTTCTGCCGAAGTTGTTCGGTCAGCGTGCGCTGCTCGCTGGCCAATCGGCGCTGACGTTGTTCGTACAGTGAGCGTTCGTCCTCGGCCACTTGCGGGGCTTTGGCGATCACTTCCGGGGACAGCTTGAACGGCCGGCCTTCCGCTTCGGCCGACAGCCGTTCGACCTGCGCGATCAACGCATACCGGTCCGCTTCGCTTTCACCCTTGTTCGACAGGAATCGCGTGTCATCCAGGCGCAGCAAGGTGTCGCCCTTGTTCACCATTTGCCCTTCGCGCACGAAGATCTCCGTGACGATGCCGCCTTCCAGGTTCTGGATCACCTGAATCTTGCTCGACGGAATCGCCTTGCCTTCGCCCATGGTGACTTCCTGCAACACGGCGAATTTGGCCCAGACCAGCGCGGTGATCAGCAGCGCCGCTGCCAGCCACACGGTGATCCGCGACCAGCGCGGTGAATCCTGCAACGAGGCGCCGGCGGTTTCCGGCATGAACTCGCTTTCGGCGCTTTTGCTGAAACTGCCGAAGTAGCTTCGGGCCGCTGAATCCGGTGTTTGAGCAGACATGGGGCGATACCCGTCAGTTAAGAGAAATTAAGCGAACACAAACCTGTGGCGAGGGAGCTTGCTCCCGCCCCCTCGCCACAGGTGATGTATTGGCATCGAGTGGGCGCCCCTAGACAGTCGCAGAGCCGACACGGCCCTTGCGCAATGCATCGATGACCGCTTCTTTCGGGCCGTCGGCGACGATCCGCCCGTTGTCCAGCACCACCAAGCGATCCACCAGGCTGAGCATCGAGGTGCGGTGGGTGACCAGCAGCACGGTTTTGCCCTGGACCCAGCCGTGGAGTTTCTGGCGCAGGACATCTTCGCTGCTGTTGTCCATGGCGCTTGTGGGTTCGTCGAGCAGCATGATCGGCGGATCGAGCAACAAGGCCCGCGCCAGCAATACCGCTTGGCGTTGACCGCCCGACAGCAACTGACCACGTTCGCCCACTGGCCGATCAAAACCTTGGGGATGTTGGCGAGCCAGCTCGGTGACGCCGGTCAGTTCGGCAACTTCAAGCATCCGGGCATCGCTGATGTAACGGGCGCCGAGGGTCAGGTTGTCGCGCAAGCTGCCGGCCAGCAACGGCAGGTCGTGGGCGACGTAACCGATTTGCTGACGCAGGTCGGCAACGTCCAGTTGCCGCAGGTCCAGGCCATCGAGCAGCAGCTGGCCTTCTTCCGGCGCATAGAACCCCATCACCAGTCGCGCCAATGTGCTTTTGCCCGAACCGCTGCGGCCGATGATGCCGATCCGCTCGCCCGGTTTCATGCTGAAGCTGACGTTGGCCAGGGCCGGAGCGTTCTGGCCGTTGTAGTGAAAAGTCACGCCGCTGACGTCCAGTGCACCTTGCAGTTGTGTGCGCTCCAGCGGTCGCTGTTTGGCGTCGCGTTCTTGTGGCAGCGACATCAGCGCATCGGTGCTTTTCATGGTCAGTTGCGCTTGCTGGTAACGGGTGATCAGCCCGGCGATCTGCCCCAGCGGCGCGAGCACGCGGCTGCCAAGCATGTAGCTCGCCACCAGCGCACCGACGCTGAGGTTGCCGGCGATGATGCTATAGACCCCGGCGACGATGGTCGCCATGCCAGAGAACTGCTGAATGAACAGGGTGCCGTTGGTGGCCAGCGCCGAGAGGTTGCGCGCATGGCTGTCGAGGCGGGTGAGGGCGCCGTGGGTGCTTTCCCATTTGTGCTGGCGTTCGCTTTCGGCGCTACAGGCCTTGAGGGTTTCCAGGCCACCGAGGGTCTCGATCAGCAGGGCCTGGCGCTCGGCACCGAGGCTCAGACTTTTCTGCACGGTGTCGCGCAGGCGCGACTGAATCACCATGGCAAAGAGGATCGTGATGGGGAATGCCAGCAGGGGTATCACCACCAGCCAGCCGCCGAGCAGGCCGATGACTACCAGCATCAGCACGGCGAAGGGCATGTCGATCAGGCTGGTCAGCGTGACGGCGGTGAGAAACTCCCGCAGGCCCTGAAAGTCATGAATGCTCTGGGCGAAACCACCGATGGTCGCAGGCCGCGCTTTCATCGCCATGCCGGTGATGCGTTCGAACAGGGTCGCCGAAAGAATCACATCGGTTTTCTTCCCGGCGGTGTCCAGCAAATGCGCGCGAACCACCCGCAGCACCAGTTCGAAACCGGTGCCGATCAGCAAGCCGATCGACAGCACCCACAAGGTCGAAGTGGCCTGGTTCGGCACCACCCGATCGTAGGTTTGCATCACGAACAGCGGCACCATCAGGCCCAGCAGATTGATCAGAAAACTCGCCAGAATCGCATCGCTGTACAGCCACTTCGACAACTTCAAGGTGTCGCGAAACCAAGCCTCGACTCGCGGTATCAGCGGCGCGCGCAAGTCTTCGAGTTCATGTCGCGGCCGGGCGAACAAGGCCTGACCGCTGTAGCTGGCGGCCAGCTCTTCCGTGCTGACCCATTGTTCACCGCCGTCGGCTTCGCTTGGCAGAATCAGCGCCTGACCGTCATCGCCGAAGCGGCGCAATATCGCGCAGCGGCCATGGTTGAGGATCAGCATCACCGGCAGGTTGAGCGCGGAGATTTGCCCCAGCTCACGGCGCAACACACGCGCCTGCAAGCTGGCCCGGGCCGCTGCGCGCGGCAGCAGGTCCAGGCTCAAGCGTTGGTGTGCCATTGGCAGCCCGGCACTCAGGCTGGCGCGACTGACCGCCGCACCATGGAGTTTGCAGAGAATCAACAGGCCGTCGAGTAACGGATCATCGAAGCTCAGCCGCGGATCGACACCCGTGTTGCCGGTTTCCATGCTGGTCATATTGACTGCCTGTGGCGAGGGAGCTTGCTCCCGCTTGAGTGCGCAGCACTCACACTGTCTTCATCTTCAATCGGTGTTCGGGGTTGCTGCGCAACCCAGCGGGAGCAAGCTCCCTCGCCACAATTGGTCACGTCGGGTTACTTCATTTGAGTTCAGGCAAGCGCGCTTCGTTTTTCACTTCGGTGGAGGCGATCGCATCGGCGGGCAGCACCACCCGTTGTTTGCTTAGCAACTGGCCCATGTTCGCCAGCACGCGGTACATCGAGAACTCCTCGGTGTAGCGCACTTCGGTGTAGCGGCGATTGGCGTTGTAGAGCTCGTTTTCACTGTCGAGCACGTCGAGCAAGGTCCGTTGACCAAGGCCGAACTGATCCTGATACGCGGCCCGCACACGGGTGGTGGTTTCGGCGTATTCACGGGCGGTCGGGGTTTGTTTCTTGGCGTTGACCATGGCGTTCCAGGCCAGGTGGATGTTTTCGTTGAGCTGGCGCAGGGCGTTGTTGCGGATGTCCAGCGCCTGGTTGATCTGGTGCGCATCGGAGGCCAGCCGGGCCTTGTCGCTGCCGCCGCGGAACAGGTTGTAGTTCATCACCACACCCACTCGCCATTCGTTGTCGTGGCCTTCATCGCCCTGCACATTGTTATTGGCGCCCACCGCTGCTTCGGCGTCGAAGCGCGGGTAGAACGGCGACTTGGCGACTTCATACTGGCTCTCGGCCGATTGCACGTCGGCCTGGGCGGATTTCAGGTACGGGTTGTTTTCCACCATGCTCTGCTGGGCTTCCGGCAGGGTGGTGGGCAATTCGCCACGGGTCGACGGTGGGGTTTCGAGTTCATCGGGCATGCGCCCCACGACACTGTAGAAGTTCGCCTCGGCATCGGCCAGATCGACTTCGGCGGTGTCGAGGTTGTTTTGCGCCAGTGCCCGGCGAGCGGTGGACTGGTCGGAGTCGGCGTTGCTGCCGACCCCACGCTGGGTCCGCAGGCCGATCTGATCGTTGACCCGCATGTGCGCTTGCAGGTTGTTCTTGGCCAGGCTTACCAGTTCTCGGCGCTTGAGCACTTCGAGGTAAACCTCGATGGTGCGCAGGGCCAGGTCCTGGGCGGTGCCCTGGGCGTAATAGGCTCGCGAGTTAACCACGCCTTTGGTGCGCGCGACCTCGTTGGAGGTATTGAAACCGTCGAACAGCATCTGCCGCAGACGCAGTTCCGACTGAGTGTAGGTCAGGATTTCGGTGTGGTGATTGCCCTGCGACCGAGTGGTGGTGTTATCGCTGTAGCCGCGCCCGTAGGCGGCGTTCAAATCCACCGATGGATAAAAGCCTCCTTTGGCGACCTTAACCTGCTCGTCGGCCGAGAGCCGGGCGTCGACCCGCGATGCCAGTTCCGGGTGAGTCGCGATGGTGCTCTGGATCGCCTCGGTCAATGACATCGCCTGAGCTTGAGAAGTGCAGGCCATGGCCAGCAAAATCGCGCCGCAGAGGGGGGGTAAAACGCGCATGGATGCCTCTCCCTGATTCCTGATGGTACTTAGCTGGTCGCCAAATATTTGGCGTTATTTTTAAGTGAAACCGTTTCACGTTTGTTACAACAGAGCTAAGAACATTCTGACGGGAAGCTTAGAAGAATTTCTCATAAGGCTTATGCTGAAAAAAACTTATGCGCTCTGAAAAATCCAGCACATTGTTCAATCAGAAAACCTTTGTTTTATAAGCTCTACGGAGCTTCCAGGGGTTTTAGGAACGTTCTATTTACTTTTAGACACAGAGCAAAGAAGTGCTGGAGGGGAGAGAGGCGAGACGGTTTTTGGGTGACAATTTTTTGTCATATTGGTGATTCAAAACCGTTACGCATTGTCCGCAGGGCGGTTGTTTTGAACGTGGATCCTGATGCGATTGATTGCGGAGGGTTTTATCCTGTTTCAGACAATTCCTTGCGAGCGACGCGTCTGGCGAGGGTGTTGGGAGGCAGCGGTTTACTTTCAGGTAAACGCGTCCCGGCAGCCAGGCAGCCTGCTTGAACCATGAGCACTTCTTCGCGCACACAGGACGCCAACAGCAGTTGGCAGCGGAGGAAATGCACATGGCAACGCTCATCGGTATCGTCAGTAAGGTCATCGGTCAGGTGTTCGCAGTGGCGGGTGATGGCACCCGTCGTACCCTGGTCGAGGGTGATCGGCTGTTTGCTGGCGAGCAACTGGTCACCGGGGCCGAAGGCGCGGTGGCGGTCCATTTGCAAAACGGCCAGGAGCTGACCCTGGGGCGGGACAGCAGCCTGCAAATGACCGGGCAGTTACTCGCCCATCAGGTGCCGCATGTGGAGACCGCCGATGCGGTGACGCCGAGCCAGGCGCAATTGACCGATGTCGAGCAACTGCAAAAAGCCATTGCCGCAGGGGCCGACCCGACCCAGGCCGGTGAAGCTACCGCCGCCGGGCCGGGCGCAACGGGCGCACCCGGAGGCGCACTGGGCGGCGGCCACAATTTTGTGCTGCTGGAGGAAGTGGCGGGCAGGGTCGATCCCACGATTGGTTTCCCCACGGCCGGTTTCAACGGTATTCCCGAATTTCCCCTCGAGCGCCGGGACCCGGACAACGGCGACAGCGGTGCAGGCGGTGCGGGGGGGGCAGGCGTTGCTCCCGTGGCGCCGAATAACCTGGTCACCCTCACCGGCCTGTCGGTGGCGGGGGGCGAACTGACCCTCAATGAAGCCAACCTGGCAGATGGTTCGGCCAGCAACCCCGGGGCGCTGACCCAGAACGGCACCTTCACCGTGTCTGCTCCCGACGGGCTGACCAGCCTGAGCATCGGCGGGATCAACGTGATCAGTGGCGGGGTGGCCGCAGGCTTTGCGCAGTCGATCACCACTCAACTGGGCAACACCCTGACAATCACCGGCTACAACCCGGCCACCGGCGTGGTGAGTTACAGCTACACCTTGGTCGGCAACGAAACCCACCCCGCCGGCGACGGCACCAACAGCCTCAGTGAACAGTTCACTGTGGTCGCGAACGACAGCAACGGCGATACCGCGACCGGTTCACTGGACGTCAATATCACCGACGATGTGCCCAAGGCCATCAATGACAGCAATGCCAATACCGCCTCGGAAACCCTGCTGACCCTGACCGGCAGCGTGCTGCCCAACGACATCCAGGGCGCCGACCGCATTGCCACCGGCCCCGACAGCGGGCCGATCATTGGCGGCACGTTCAACGGGGCTTATGGCACTCTGGTGCTCAATCCCAACGGCTCTTACACCTACACCCTGAACACCAGCGATGCCGACTTCAAGGCCTTGCATGGCGGTGGCAGCGCCACGGAAACCTTCACCTACACCCTGACGGACGCCGATGGCGATACCAGCACCGCGAACCTGGTGCTGCAGATTCACAACAACGACGACCCGGTGATCATCGGTGGCCTGAATGCCGAAGGTGGCGAGCTGATCGTCCACGAGAAAAACCTTGGCGACGGCAGCAACCCCGATGCATCGGCGCTGACCCAAAGCGGCACGTTCAGCATGACTGCGCTGGACGGCGTGCAAACCCTCAGCGTCGGCGGAATCAACGTAGTGGTCGGCGGTGTATCGGCGGGCTTCCCGCAATCGACCGTCACGCCCCTCGGCAACACGTTGACCATCACCGGTTACGACAGCGCGTCCGGCGTGGTCAGCTACAGCTACACCCTGGTGGATAACGAAACCCATCCGAATGCCAGCGGCATCAACAGTCTCTCCGAACAATTTACGGTAACCGTGGTGGACGACAACGGCACCACCGCCAATGGCAATCTTGATGTGAAAATCTTCGATGACCTGCCTCGGGCCGTGGATGACAGCAACGCCCATACCGCGTCGGAAACTCTGCTGACCCTGACCGGCAGCGTGCTGCCCAACGACATCCAGGGTGCCGACCGCATTGCCACCGGCCCCGACAGCGGGCCGATCGTTGGTGGCACGTTCAATGGGACTTACGGCACCTTGGTGCTCAACGCCAACGGCACGTACACCTACACCCTGAACACCAGCGATGCCGATTTCGAAGCCTTGCATGGCGGTGGCAACGGCACCGAGAACTTCGTCTACACCCTCACCGACTCCGATGGCGATACCAGCACCGCGACGCTGGTGCTGAACATCCATAACAACGATGACCCGGTGACCCTCGATGGCCTGAACGTCAACGGCGGCGAACTCACCGTTTACGAAAAAAACCTCAGCGACGGCACCAGCCCCAACCCACCGGCCCTGACCCAGAGCGGCACCTTCAGCGTCACCGCGCTCGACGGTTTGCAAACCCTGACCGTGGGTGGCATCGCGGTGGTCTCCGGTGGTGTGGCCGCAGGTTTCCCGCAATCGATTGTCACTCCCCTCGGCAGTACGCTGACCATCACCGGTTACGACAGTGCGACCGGCGTGGTCAGCTACAGCTACACCCTGGTGGATAACGAAACCCACCCGAACGCCGATGGCACCAACAGCATCACCGAGAACCTTAACGTCGTCGCCACCGACGTCGACGGCAGCACGGCGTTGGGCCAGATCAACGTCAACATCGTCGACGACTTGCCCACCGCCAACCCTGACCACGCCACGGTGGCCGAGGGCGCGACGGTCTCGGGCAACGTGCTGGGCAACGACATCGGCGGTGCTGATGGCCCGGCCTTGGGGGGCGCGGTGGTCGGTGTGCGTGCCGGTAGCGACACCTCGACTTCGGCCATCGGTGGCTTGAACAGTCAAATCAACGGCACCTACGGCTACCTGACCCTGGAAACCAACGGCAACGCGGTTTATCACAGCAATCCAAATGCCGTGAACGACCCTGGCGCTACCGACGTTTTCACCTACACCGTGCGCGATGCCGACGGCGATGAAAGCACCACCACCATCACCATCGACGTGTCCAACTGCACCCTCGTCGCGACCACCGATAACGACGTGACGGTTCACGAAAACGCGCTGGATCTGACCAAGGACGGCCAGGACCTGGCAGCGGGCACTGTCACCGGCAGCGAACCGGGCAACACCGGTGAAACCGCCAGCGGCACCTTGGTCGGCTCCGTCACCGGCGCCACTGGCGGGATCACCTACACCCTGGTCGGCAGTGCTACCGGGACCTACGGACAAATCCTGATCAACCCGGACGGTTCCTATACCTACACCCTGACCTCGGCCCCCGCGACCACCCCCCATGCCAACGACGGGCCGAACACCCTGAGCGAAAGCTTCACCTATCAAGCTACCGATTCTCTGGGCAACAGTGTCACCAGCACCATCGTGATCAACATCGTCGATGACGTGCCCACCGCTCACGTTGATGTTGTCTCGGTGGTGGAGGGCGGGACGGTCAGCGGGAATGTGCTGGGCAACGATGTGCTCGGTGCTGACGGCCCGGCCTTGGGTGGTGCAGTGGTCGGCGTGCGTGCCGGCAGCGACACCTCGACCTCGGCCATCGGTGGCCTGAACGCGCAAATCAACGGCACCTACGGCTATCTCACGCTGGATGCGAGCGGCAACGCCGTGTACCACAGCAACCCGAACTCGGTCGGCGATCCGGGCGCCACGGATGTGTTCACCTACACCGTTCGCGATGCCGACGGCGATGAAAGCACCACCACCCTCACCATCGACGTGTCCAACAGCTGCCTCGTAGCAGCCACGGATAGCGATGTGACGGTACTCGAAAAAGCCCTGGATTTGACCAGGGACGGCCAAGACCTGGCAGCGGGCACGGTCACCGGCAGTGATCCCGGTAACGCCGGCGAAACCGGCTCCGGTACGCTGGCCGGTTCCGTCACCGGCGGCGCCGGCGCGATCACTTACACCCTGGTCGGCAGCGCGACCGGAACCTACGGGCAGATCCTGCTCAATCCGGACGGCAGTTACACCTACACCTTGACCTCGGCACCCACGACCACGCCTCACGCCAACGATGGGCCGAACACCCTGAGTGAAAGCTTCACCTATCAGGCCACCGATTCGTTGGGCAACAGTGTCACCAATACCATCGAGATCAACATCGTCGATGACGTGCCCACCGCTCACGTCGATGTTGTCTCGGTGGTGGAGGGCGGGACGGTCAGCGG
Source organism: Pseudomonas sp. P9_31 (assembly GCF_034008235.1). NCBI lineage: Bacteria > Pseudomonadati > Pseudomonadota > Gammaproteobacteria > Pseudomonadales > Pseudomonadaceae > Pseudomonas > Pseudomonas sp. P9_31. Next base: position 4,647,405 of record NZ_CP125375.1, on the reverse strand, counting down.
GAATGTGCTGGGCAACGATGTGCTCGGTGCTGACGGCCCGGCCTTGGGTGGTGCAGTGGTCGGCGTGCGTGCCGGCAGCGACACCTCGACCTCGGCCATCGGTGGCTTGAACGCGCAAATCAACGGCACCTACGGCTATCTCACGCTGGATGCGAGCGGCAACGCCGTGTACCACAGCAATCCGAACTCGGTCGGCGAGTCGGGCGCCACGGATGTGTTCACCTACACCGTACGCGATGCCGACGGCGATGAAAGCACCACCACCCTCACCATCGATGTGTCCAACAGCTGCCTCGTAGCGACCACCGATACCGACGTAACCGTCTACGAGAAAGCCCTGGACTTGACCAAGGATGGGCAGGATCTGGCGGCGGGCACGGTCATCGGCAGCGAGCCTGGCAACACGGGAGAGACCGGCTCGGGGACGTTGGTCGGCTCCGTCACCGGTGCCACTGGCGCGATCACTTACACTCTGGTCGGCAACGCCACCGGAACCTACGGGCAAATCCTGCTCAACCCCGATGGCTCCTACACCTACACCCTGACCTCGGCGCCGAAAACCTCGCCGAACGCCAACGACGGCGCGAACACCCTGAACGAAAGCTTCACCTACGCAGCCACCGATTCGGTGGGCAACAGCACCACCGGCACCCTTGTGGTCAGCATTGTCGATGACGTGCCCAAAGCCGTCGCCTCGGACCGTTCGGTGTCTGCGGTGCAGATCGACTCCAACCTGCTGCTGGTGATCGACGTGTCCGGCAGCATGGACGACTCCTCCGGCGTATCGGGCCTGTCGCGACTGGAGCTGGCCAAGCAGGCGATCAGCGCATTGCTCGACAAGTACGACAACCTCGGCGACGTGAAGGTACAAATCGTCACCTTCAGCAGCAGCGCCTCCGACCAGACGTCGATCTGGGTCGATGTGGCGACAGCCAAGTCGCTCATCGCCACGCTGACGGCGGGCGGCGGTACCAACTACGACGCGGCCGTGGCAACCATGCAAACCGCGTTCGACACCTCGGGCAAACTCACCGGGGCGCAGAACGTTGGCTACTTCTTCTCCGATGGCAAACCCAACGAAGGCGACATCGGCAGCGCGGACGAGATCGCGCTCAAAGCCTTCCTCGACGCCAATGGCATCAAGAACTACGCCATCGGCCTGGGCAGCGGCGTCAATAACGTCAGCCTCGATCCCGTGGCCTATGACGGCAGCACGCACACCGACACCAACGCCGTGGTGGTGACCGACCTCAATCAACTCAACTCGGTGCTCTCGGGCACCGTGCAAGGCGCGCCGGTCACCGGTTCGCTGCTGGGCGAGGGCGGTACGTTCGGCGCCGATGGCGGATTCATCAAATCCCTCACGATCGACGGCACCACCTACACCTATGACCCGAAAGGCAACAGCAATCAGGGCTCGCTGAACTTCAGCGGCGGCGCCAACCATGGCACCTTCAATACCGCCGACAACACCCTGAGCATCGCCACCAATAACAGCGGCACGTTGTTGGTGAACCTCGACACTGGCGAGTACACCTATACCTCGCAGAAAACCACGGCCGTGACGATCACCGAAAACATCGGCTTCACCGCCAGCGACAACGACGGCGACCTCACCAGCTCGACACTGACGGTCAACGTGATTGCGAACACGCCACCGGTGGCAGTCGATGACCACGTCATCACCAACGTGCTGTCGGGCAATATCGTGCTGCCGGGCGAGCTGCTGCTGGCCAACGACACCGACGTCAATGGCGACCCGCTCACCGCGTCGCCGACCACCTTCAACACCGGCTGGACGGCCAAGGGTGCGGACTTTACCGGCACCAACGCGAACTTCAGCTTCACCGGCAACAACGTCCAGGCCGTGACCATCGCCCGCAGTGCATTCGTCGCCAACACCGCGGCCATGACGGCGGTGCTGGTGGTCAGCGGGGCACTGGGGGCGGTCAACACCAACAATACCAACGATGAGGACCGCATCACCGTCGACCTCAAACAGGGGGAAACCCTCAACCTGGACCACAACCTGGCAGCCGGCCACGTCACCATGGAGTATTCGGTCAACGGCGGTGCTTTCACTGCTCTCGCCGACGGCCAGACCATCACCGCCACGGCGGACGGCACGTACCAGATCCACATCACCAACATCGACGACGGCGGGCCGGGCAACAGCGGGAAGGGAGCGGAAAACTACCAGCTGACCATGACCGTCAACTATGCCGGAGCCCACGACAGCACCCCGGACTTCCACGGCACCTACACCGCCAACGACAACCACGGTGGCAGCGACAGCGCGGCAGTGAACATCACCTACCAGGACGGCCATACGCTGACCGGTACTTCGGGCGATGACGTGCTGGTGGCGGGCACCGGCAACAACGTCATCAATGCCGGCGACGGCAACGACGTGCTCACCGCAGGTTCCGGCAACAACGAAATGCACGGTGGCGCCGGCAATGACTTGCTGTTCAGTGGCGCGGGCAACGACTTGCTCGATGGCGGCACCGGCAACGACACCGCGAGCTATGCCCATGCCACCGCCGGGGTCACCGTCGACCTGAGCCAGCTCGCCGCGCAAAACACTGTTGGTGCCGGCACCGACACCCTGACCGGCATCGAAAACCTCACCGGTTCGAACTTCAACGACAGCCTTACGGGTGATAACAACAGCAACATCATCAACGGCGGTTTGGGTAACGATGCGCTCAACGGCGGGGGCGGCGACGACGTCCTGATCGGTGGCCTGGGCAACAACACCCTCACCGGCGGCAGCGGTGCCGACACGTTCGAGTGGCTCAAAGGCAACAGCGGCCACGACGTCATCACCGACTTCACCCCAGGCGCGGATAAACTCGACTTGTCGCAACTGCTGCAAGGGGAAAACGGCACCGCGGCATCGCTGGATGACTACCTGCACTTCAAAGTCACCGGCAGCGGCGCTTCACTGGTCACCAGCATCGACGTCAGCGCCATGGCCGGCGCCACGCCGAGCCAGACCATCGACCTGGCCGGTGTGAACCTGGCCAGTCACTACGGCGTCACGCCGGGGGCGGGTGGCGTGGTTGCGGGTGGCCACGACACGGCGACCATCATCAATGGCATGCTCAATGACCATTCGTTGAAGGTGGATACCGTGTGAACTGACAGCTGAAAAGACAAAACCCGCCCTCCCGATTAAACGGAAGGGCGGGTTTTTTATGGGCTGTTACATAGATTTCCAGTCGATAGAGTGGTTGGCTGATACTCAACCAATCAGGCACAACGCCGGTCGTCTATAGCCGTCACCATGGGGACCATATGGAGCGTTATAGCCGTGGGCCAGAGTTCCGGTAAGGTTGAAAAAATAATGTGAACCTCCACCCCCATCCGCCACCCAAGCGCCAAACAACGCACTGGGGTGATTTTGTATGAGCGGCCACCCCAGTAACGCTGCGACATTCCCTCCTTCTCGGGCATAGAGGTTATAGAACGCCTGCATTTGGCTCAGTGTGGCTAAGCGGCCGCCCCTGGCTTGGCAGTAGTTATAGGCTTCTGGCCATGTGCGCCAGGTAGCGTCATTTCTAAGCATGGTTTTGATTCCGCTGACCTGCACAATGTAACTTGCTGTGGCATTGGCGGAATCCGTAACGGTAATGGTCACAGTTCCATTGGCTTTGCAGGTGACTGTACCTTGGTTTGTCACACTGGCGACGCTCGGATTGTTCGACGTGTAACTCTTGTAAGGGCTCAGGCCGCCACTTGCTTGTTGCGTAAAGATAGCGGCTGCTGGAAAGTTTCTTGGTGCGCGATCTTGGGCAACAATGAAGCCGGAAAGAACAAGCGTTCTATCATTACCGGCAGACAGTCCTGCCACTACCTTCAACGTCCGGGCCGCTGATTCCGGCAACGCCCCGTAAGTCGCTTTAACCGTGTAGCTGTGATCCCCCTGCGCCTGGTCGGTGAGGGTATGCGAGTAATTGCCTGTCGGGCCAACGGGGATCGTGGCTTTCTCTGCGCCCTTGTCACGCAGTTCGATCTTCTGATTGGCGCTCGCCTTACCAGTGAACACGAACGTGGTCTCGGTGGTGGAGGTGCCATTGGGAATCTCGGGGCCGCTGGCGGAGCCGCCCTTCACTGAGGTGATGGTCGGCGACACGACGGCGACCACCGTCAACAGGTGCACATTGGAGTAGGTCGCGGTGCTGTGATACAGCGATTTGGCATACAAGCGGCGACCACCCACCGGCACGGTGATCGTGCGCTCCCAGTCCCCCGTCGTCGGATGGGCAGTCGCCGTACCCTTGGACACCGCGCTCGCGCCGCTGCCGTCGAAGATCTCGACGGACTGCCCCTTGCTGGCGGTGCCGGTCAGGGTCACGCTGGTTTCGACGGTGGTGCCGCCATTGGGGATCTCGACCCCGCTCGGGGAGCCTTTGACTGAGGAAATAGTCGGTGCAACCACCGCCGTCACGGTCAGGGTGCGCACGTTGGAATAAACGGGGGTGGGGTGATACCGCGACTGGGCATACAAGCGGCGACCGCCCACCGGAACGGTGATCGTGTGTTCCCAGATCCCTGTCGTCGGGTTGGCGCTCACCGTGCCCTTGGATACCGCGCTCGCGCCGCTGCCGTCGAAAATCTCGACGGGCTGACCCTTGGCGGCGGTGCCCTTCAGCTTCAGCGTGGTGCTCACGGTGAGCCCGCCCTCCAGCACTTCCTTGTTGCCGGCGTCCAATACGTTGTCGAGGGTCGGCACCACCAGCTCCACGGCCTTGATGGTATAGGTGCGATCCGGAAACACCGTGGCCGTGGCCGGGTTGTTGCTCTTGTCCAGCGACACCTTGAACTTGATCGTCAGCGTGGAGCCGTGCCCGAGTTGCTTGAGGTAGCTGTTGGCCAGCGCGGCGGGCCAGAATCCCTGGTTGATCCAGGTGGTGTTGACCTGGGCCGGGAGGCCGTTCCACAGCGCCAGGTTGTGCGCCGTGCCGTCCGCCTTCTTGCCTTCCAGACTCAACCAGCATGGCTGGCCCGCTTCGATCAGCGTGTGGAGCAGAGCGTGAATGGTCGCGTTTTTGCTGCCCAGCGCCATCACGTCCAGAAAGTTGTTGGCGTCAGCCTCGACGATCTTCGGCGGGGTCAGCGCCGTCGCCGGCAGCGCAAGAATGTTCAGATTCAGGGGCAGTGAAGGGGAGAGTTTGCCGTTGCGTTCGATGACATAGGTGACGGTGACGGTTTTGGTCAGGCTGTAGGCCAGCACCGAACGGGGCACTGCAATTTCCAGCCCGGCACTGACCAAACGTTGCGGGCTGGGGTATGACCCCGCTGGTACATCGGTGGCACCTTTCCAGATCACGCTCAGCTTGTCGCTGGGCAACAATGAGCCCTGCGGCACCAGCACCCGGACTTCCGGCTGGGTCGGGCTGAAGTTGGTACCGGTCTGGCCCTTGACGGTCGGGGCCGACAGGTCCAGTCGGTCGAGATGAATGTCCAGCCGCTTCTCCGTGGATTTGACCCGGTTGCCCAACTGGTCGACGACATAGAACTCGGCCACAGCACTCGGGTTGTCGCCCGCCTTCTGGAACGTGTCGGTGAACAGTGTGTGGGTGATCGGCGCGGTGCCGTCGGGAACGTCGAACCTGACCTGGGTGTCGCCCAGCAGAAATTCGATGCGGTCATGGTTGCGCCGGTTGGCATAGGTGAACCCGAACTCTACCCCTTGCGCCGCCCGTGTGGCGCTGACGCCATCCTTGAGCACGTCGGCCGGGATCACCAGATCCAGGTGGTCCGCAGGCCGCAGGTGGTACAACACATTCAAATCCCGAGACGGTTCGACGTTGCCACCGGGTCGGGTGACTTTGTAATGCAGCCGGTTGACGCCCTGCATCAGGTAACCGTGCGGCAGGTACAGACGCACGCGCAGTTGCTCCTCCCCCGAAGCGATAGTCTTGCCGGTCACGGGGGTGGGATCGCCGTTGACATACAAATCCACGCGATCATCGGCCGCCATGATCCAGGAGCGCAGCTGCAGCTCGGTCCAGGGATCGACCAGGCATTCAAGGCCCTGGGCCTGGCCGTCGTAAAGGGCTTTGGGAATGCCGCCGTGAGCGATGTCGGCAGGTTTTACCGGGGACACCCAACCGGGGATGATTACGGGATACAACACAAATAATTCGTTCAACGCGGCGGATTGGATATCCATCCTGCTCTCCTGGAAAGTGATAAGTCCTGAGTCCTCTCGGGACGCGGGTATCACATATCAGGCTCGGAAGACTGGCTACTGTCAGATCTGACAGGTAGTGCACGGTTTAAGAAGAGCAGTCAGTCTCTGCCGAAGGCTGCGATCTTTTGATTGATCTGGTGAAGCTCGGTCCTTCTTCACGCAGCCTTTATCCGCAGCTCAGTCAAGAAATAGTCATTTGCGTCTCTCGTCGCCACATGACTGACCACTGACAATGTTATCGGCAATGATTGAGCTGTGAACCTGACTGAGTAAGGTGACCAGGTGTGCCGGGGAGGCGTAAATTGCCCGGTTGTCGTCCCCGCATTTGTCTGCAGTGAAAACACAGCCAGGTGAGGCCCTTCTCCATTGGCAGCCAGAATGCTGAATTCATACGTCCGGCCGATGATCAGGTTTGAAAATGACTTGTGTAAAACCACTCCAGCGCAATTATTGGTATGCGTGCTGTTAGTCAACCCGGTACGCCCATGGTAAGTACCAAGGGCAATATCTTTAGGATCTCTTGCGGCAGGTCCGATTTCCCATCCGTTCAGGCCGTTCTTGAACCGAGTCACCTCGTCCGATAGTGGAACAAAGATCTTAAGCGTTCTCGCTGTCGATCCCGGCCGATTGGCAGAGTTGGGTGTCACCGAATAACCATGATCCCCCTGCGCCAGGCTGGTCAGTGTATGCGTCCATTCTTGCGTCGGGCCAATGTTGACCGTGGCTTTGAAAGCGCCCTTGTCGAACAGATCGATCTTCTTGTTGGCGCTCGCCCTGCCTTTCAACACAAGCGTTGTATGGTGGGTGGAGGTGCCGTGAGGAATCTCCGGGCCGCTGGCAGAACCACCTTTGACTGAGGTAATGGTCGGGCTCACCCACGGCAGTGCCTTGATCGTGTACAGGCGATCCGGAAACACCGTGGCTTTGGCCGGGTCGTTGCTTTTGTCCAGCGACGCCTTGAACTTGATCGTCAGCGTGGAGCCCGGCCCGAGTTGCTTAAGGTAGTTGCTGGCCAGTGCTGCGGGCCAGAATCCCTGGTTGACCCACATTGCATTGACCTGTGCCGGGAGGCCATTCCACAGCTGCAAGTTATGCGCCGTACCGTCCGCCCTCTGGCCCTCCAGACTCAGCCAGCACGGTTGGCCTGCTTCAATCAGCGTCCAAGGCAACGCATGGATTGTGGCGTTTGCAGTACCGAGCGCGATCACGTCCAGCAGGTTGTTGGCATCGGCCTCAAGAATTTTGGGTGGAATCAAGGCGGTCGGCGACAGCGCAAGAATGTTCGGATTCAGGGGCGGTGAGGTGGAGGGTTTGCCGTTGCGTTCGATGACATAGCTGACGGTGACGGTTTTGTTCAGGCTGTAGGCCAGCATCGAACGGGGCACCGCAATTTCCAGCCCGGCGCTGACCGGGCGTTGCGGGCTGATGTAGGAACCCGTCGGGACATCGCTGGCACCTTTCCAGATCACGGTCAGCTTGTCGCTGGGCAATAGCGAGCCTTGAGGCACCACTACCCTGACTTCCGGTTGAGTGGGGTTGAAGTGGGTGCCGGTCATGCCCTTGACGGTCGGGGCCGATAGCGCAAGACGATCGAGGTGAATATCCAGGCGCTTGGTGGGCGACTGGCTGAAGTTGCCCAATTGGTCGAACACCACGAAGTCGACCAGTGTGTTCGGGTTGTCACCCACGTGCTGGAACGTGTCGGTGAACAGTGTTCTGGTCTCCGGCACCGAGGTGTCGAGTACCTCCCATTCAACCGTCACATCGCCCAGCAGAAAGCGAATACGGTCGTGGGTTCGTCGGTTGGCATAATCGAACCCGAACGTCACGCCTCGCACCGCCCACTCGGCGCTCACCCCATACGTGATAACGTCGGGCGGGATCACCAGACTCAGGCTTTTCGGCGCAGGTTCACCAGGGGAGCGCAGGTGATACAGCACATTCAAATCCCGAGAGGGTTTGACGATGCCACTGGGTCGGGTGACTTTGTAATGGAGTCTGTTGACGCCATGGCGCAGCCGCCCGTGAGGCACGTACAGGCGCATGCGCAGTCGCTCCTCTCCCGGATCGACAGTCTTGCCGGTCACGGGGGTGGGATCGTTGTTGATGTACAAATCAACGCGGTCATCCACCGCCAGTGTCCGGGCGCATGCCTCGGTCCATGGGTCGACCAGACACTCAAGGCCCTTGGGCTGGCCATCGTAAAGGGATTTGGGAATGCCGCCGTGAGCGATGTAGGCAGGTTTCACCGGGGACACCCATCCCGGGATGATTACCGGATACAGCACAAACAGTTCGTTCAACGCGGCGGACTGGATATCCATCATGTTCTCCTGGAAGGTGACAAGTCCTGAGTCCTTTCGGGACGAGGTTGATCACACACCAGGCTGGGAAGACTGACTACTGTCAGATCTGACAGAATGCGCACGGTTTTAGACGAGTGGTCAGTCTTTACTTTCGGAAACGATATCGGTATCAGGGGATTGGGTGTGCCTTTGGACATAGTGACGCTCCTTATGCGTCCTTGATCAAAGTCGGGCTGCTAAACCCGATCGCTGATTGCTCACCCAAGCTGGGTAAGGAAGGGGCGAATAAATAAATTCGCCCCCATTTTCTACACCGTTTCTCAGATGGCTCTTATACGTAGATTTACCACTGCGTAATCATTGCTGACATGAGTTGCCTGATGAGTATTTATGTACAATTCCAAAGAGTTGGTTTGTGCAGTGAATACTCCAGACAGTGCTGTCCAGTTTATTGTGAGGGCAGAGGTTCCGGTCAGCGGGCCTTGGCTGGTACTCAAAGAAATTACAGGTGCAACGTTGCCCCCACCCACGTCGATTCTGATGGCTTCAATGGAAAATTGATAACGCTGTCCTATTTTAAAATTCGGAAAGGATTTTTTTAGGAAGATGCCTGCCAAGCTGCTGTAAGTATTGTTGAACAGTACGTTACGGCCTTGGTGCGAAATAATACGCAAATCTCTCGGGTCTGTGATGGGGCCACGTACCCACCCTTCGAATGTTCCGCTCCTAAATGTGGTCAGTTCATCTTTCAGGGTCGGCTTGATAATGAAGTTTCGTTTCTCAGATTCCGGTTCTGTGCCGTACTTCGCTTTGGCTATTAAAGTATTATCTCCCTCGGAAAAAGAGAGTGGCGAAGTTTGCCATTTTCCCATTCCGTCGACTGGCCACACGCCTTTGGAGTTTCCTTGGACAAAAAGTTCGACCGTTAGGTTTTTCGATGCGGTTCCGCTCACATTCAGGTTGCTCTCAAATGTGTTTCCTTTGTCCGGAATGACATCGCCTTTGGAAGTTTTCACCAACTCGATGGTCGGTTGTACCAGTTCAACTGCCTTGACGGTATAGGTGCGCTTAGGAAAAGACACTGCCGTCGTAAAATTTGCCTTCTGGTTAAAATTCACCTTGAAACTGATGGTCAACACAGTTCCGTGCCCAAGTGCGCTCAACCAGTCTACTTGCGCCGGACAACTGAATCCCGATGATCCGTTGTGCGCTTCTCCTTTAAAAAGCTCCAGAGAAACCGCTGCACCATTGGCGTCGAAACCGTCGTACCGCAACCAGACACACTGCCCCGACGCCTGACCCAGCCATTCGGCCACGGTGAGCTGCGCAGTGGGTAGCAGCGTGGTCACGTCCAGCTCCGTGGTGGCTCCCTCAATCCCCGGTGTTGGAAACCGCGAGTCTTCGGCCGCAATCGGCTTGAGCGTCAAGGCCAATGATTCCGATGACGTGACTTTTTTCCCGTCACGATTCAAGTTCCAGAACAACTCAAGCGACGTGCCTTGACGGGCTACAAGAAACTCCCGGTTCAGCAAAAAGTTGGCGCGCTTGTTCTTGTTCAGAAGAGTAAGCGGGAAGGGCTGGGAGCCGACCGGCGCTTTCCTTTCCACCAGCCTCGCCCGGTCTTGTGCAATCGCCGCCAGAAATTCGACCCGCACCGTCGGAAGATCACCTAACGGGTCGATCGGATTGGCGGCCGGCTTGACCAGAAGTGGCGGCAACAACTCGATCTTCGCTTCCTCGCCAATCATCAATTGCAGCCATTCGGAAAACACCTGCACCTCACCCGGATTGGTGATCATGCATTGCACCGTCAATGGGGTATTGGCGTAGGGCGCGATGTATTTGGCGGGCACTTGAAAGGTGACCGGCTGTGTCGGGTCGGTGACGATCAGTCGGAAAATGAACAGGGCCACAATCCCGTCCTGATCGGTGGTTTGCCAGCGAGCTTCGACCGTAGCTCCTTTTTTCAAGGGCCAATATTCAGCGACCCGCACCGTGGCCATGGCGGTGTCGACCGGCAGTTCGTTGTCTGCCAGCGGTTCGACAATCGGCAGGCCCAATGGCTGGGATGTGCCCGTGATGGTGACATCGGCGGGTTTCGAAAGCTGGGTCTTGCTGGCCTTGATCAACCTGTAGGACGCGTGCAAGGAGCCCCCGATCAAGTTTCGTACCCGCTCATTCTCGACCGGAAAATCTACTGTCCTGCTGGCGGCAGTCAGCGTCCGGCTATAGGTGTGGGTGACTGGGGCGCCACCTTTCGTGAGTCCTTCCAGGGTCAGTTCGATCAGATCATCTTTTGCGAATACCCCGGTGACTAGCACCGTCATGGCACCACCCGCGAGCCCATCGTGATGCACCACGTTGTCGGGGTCGGCCTGTGCAAAAATCGGTGCAGCCAGCAACACGACGCCAGGTTTGAAAGAGAGGATGAGTGCATCCGACCAGCCGCTGGAGTTCTCCACCACGTCGAATACTTCCCAGCGCACCACCAGGCTGTTGGTGGGCTTCAGGGTGGCGAGCATTTCTGGTGTCAGCTCAAAGACAACATCACCTAGCGCGGTGACGGTGCTCTCCAGGAGCAGCGATCCGAAGGCAAGCACCACCACATCACCGATGGACTGATTGAAGTACTCCGGCACGGTTACGAACATGCCGTCATCGATCACGGTCTGATCGACGAAGCTTTCCGAGGCAACGGGCAACTTGAGGCCCTGGTTGAATGGCTTGCCGCCGTCAGTGTCCGCTTCGCCGGGCGCCGGGTATTTGTAGAACAACGGAACAGGCGGTGATTTTTCGGCGTTGTCGCTCACGCGCTGAACTTCGAACCAGAAGTCCTTGTTCTCGGGCTGCAGAGGCAGAAACCTGGCTTCCATGTCTTTGGCCGAGATATGGAACGGAATGTTTTTTGCGTTCCCTTCAGCATCGAAATGCGCGTCGGTGACCGGGAACTCAGTGACGGGCGCGTTTTTTGTTTCGATATAAACCTTGATGTGGTCGCCGACGGCCATATTCAGGTAGGCCAGGATGTAGACCAGCAAGCCGTCACGGTCGCCGTGCACCATGTTGATGTTGATCCCCAAAGCACCGTCGCCCTGCGGTTTGTAACCCGGTGGGAAGGGTCGGTCTACGGCCAGCACACCGATGCCGCGATCGGGCGGGAATACAACGATTTGTCCATTGGAGGCTGGGGCAGCGTTTGTCACTAGGCTGTTCATGAATGCGTTCCTTCCATAGAGGCGCCTGGCCTCCCGAATGGGCGGCACCGATATGGATGGATTAGATAGTCAGCGCGAATGTTTGCCTACTGTCGGATCTGACAGGAGTACACAGGTTTAAGATGAGCGGTCGAATCCCTCACATCGGCTCCGGCGGCCCAATCAACCGCCCCATTACCCCAAACAACCCCAGCTCCCGAATCACTTCCAACTCCCCCTGCGTCTCCACCATCTCGGCAATCAACGGCAGATCAATGCTGTTGGTCGCCCGGAAAATCGCCTCGATGAACAAGCGCTTGTCACTCTGCTCATCAATTCCCCGAATGTACGCTCCGTCGATTTTCAGGTAGGCCAGCCCCAGTTGCGTCAGGTTGCCGATCTGGCTGAAGCTGCCGCCAAAGTGCTGCAAACCGATGCGGTAACCGGTGTTGAGCAGGCTGTAGCTCAGGCGTTGCAGTTCTTCGGGGGGCGGCAGTTGGCGTTCGTCGATTTCCAGGGTCAGCAACGGCGCCAGTTCGGGCAGTGATTCAAGCAGGTCGCAGATCAGTTTCAGTTGAGCCTGATCGCGCAGGGTGCTGCCGGACAGGCTCAGTGCGAGTGGCCAACGGTTGGCGGCGAGGTATTCGAGGGTGGTTTCGAGCATCGCCAGATCGAACCGCGCCGACCAGCCGAGACGCTCGATCCACGGCAGGAAATGCCCGGCGGCAATCGCCTCGCCCTGGGGATCGAGCAGGCGCGCCAGGACTTTGTGATGCAACACCTGGCTGGTGTCGGCGCACTGCACCACCGGTTGGAAATACAGCTGCATCTTGCCCTCGGTCAGCGCGTCGTCGATCCAGTTGCGCCAGTCGTATTGGGACTGGTTGAGCGCATTATCGGAGTGGGCCAGATATATCCACGGCCGTTCGGGGTGTTGCCGGGCTTGGGTCAGTGCCTGATCGAGGCGCAGCAGCACGTCGCCGGTCGCCTCGCCGGGGTGATAGGCGACCATGCCCAGGTGCGCCACCGGCATGCAATCGCTGGCGCCGGTCAGGCGCAGGTTTTCCAGGGTGGCGCTGATTTCCGAAGCCAGGCGTGCGGCACCCTTATTGTCCAGGCCTGGGGTCAGCAAGCTGAATTCGCCACCGCGATTGCGCGCCGCGAGCCAGGTGCGACGTTCCGCTGGTTGCGTCAGGCGCGAGAGCAATTCGCCGACGGCGCTGATCAGGGCATCGGTGCGCTGGCCGCCCAGACGTTGGTTGAGGCCGATCAGGTCGTTGATCCGCAGCATCAACAAATGACCGTCGCGGCTTTGCTCGGATACCAGTAGTTGGTCGGCCAGTTGTTCATCCAGCAAGCGCCGGTTGGCCAGGCCCGTGAGGTTGTCCTGATAGGATTCGGCGCGCAGCTTTTCGCTGCGCGCGGCCTCTTCGGCGAACAACGCTTTGAGTTTTTCGACCATTTGGTTCATGGCTAGCACCACGCGTTTGAGTTCCGGTGTGCGCGGCAGTTTCGGCAAACTGCGGAACTCGCGTTTGCTGATCGCTTCAGCCTGTTTGACCATGTTGTCGAGCGGCCGCAATTGCCGGCGCAATAGCCAGCCACCAAACACGGCGCTGAGCAGCCCGCAAATCAGCAGCCAGATCAGGCTGCCAAGGGTGCTGTCCCAGAGTTTGGCCAGGGCGAATTGCGGATTGCTCAGCACTTCGACCCGTGCCGCCTGTTCCCAGCCACGCATGATCAGCGCATCGCCGCCCTGTGGGCGCAGGTTCACCAAACTGACGAACCAGCCCGGAACGCCCTCGATGCGCGCCGGTGTGCTGCGTTCCACCAACACCTGTTCATCCGCCATATTGACGACCCGGATACTGCTGAAATAGCCGCTGTCGAAAATCGAGCTGACCATCAATTCGATCATCGCCGGATCGTCGATCTGCGCCGTCAGCGAAAGACCCAACGCCGTGGCGGCGTCCTGGGCGTGGGAGCGCAACTGGCCGAGCATCTGTTCGCGAGAGCTTTCCAGGCTGACAAAAAAACTGCCGCTGAAGGCCACCAGCAAGAACAGGCAAATGGCGAGAAACAACTGTTTGCGCAGTGACATAAAACGCTCCTTGCTGTGGCGGCTAGCCTTCGCCCACGGCGAACCCTTCGATTTGCATCTTTTTCAATACGTCTTGCCAGCGCGACAGTTTTTTCGAGTCGCTGCTGCGTTTACCGCCGTTGGCCCCGGGCAAGTACAGGCCTTCGGCGTTGAAGGCGTACACCGGCAGCAGGTCTTTGCGTTGGGAGGCGGGGCGGATCTCGTCGATCAGGTTGTCCAGCACCAGAGGATCGGCCGTGGGGATGCTGTAGAAGGTCAACACCATGTGCGCCTGGTTCTGGGTCAGGGCCTTGACGTAGGTGATGCGCAGTTTTTCGCTGGGAACTCCGAGGTGGCGCAGGCTGAAATATTTCGCCAGGGCGTAGTCTTCACAGTCGCCAGCGGCCTTGATCAGCGATTCCACTGGCGTGGCCCAATAGTCGGTCTGACGCCAGATGCGCATGTCGTCCTGAAAACTCAGTTGTTGATTGAAGAAGCGATTGACCGCGTTCAGTTGTTCGCGCTCAGGCAGGTTGCGTTCGCTCTGCAGCATTTGACTCCAGGCCTCGATCCGTCCCCGGGCCGGGCCAAGGGGGCCGTGGCGTTTTTCAGCCGTTTGCAGAATCTGCGCAAAATCCCAGTCGGCCCAGACACTGCCCAAACCGGCCAGTAGAAAACTCGCCAGCAGCAGCCATCCGCCGAACCGAAGCCGGAGCGTTGACCATCCTGGACTACGCGGACTGCGGGACATGTCTGGCTGCTCGGGTGCAGATGTCTGAAGTCTAGGCGGTGTTTTCAGTGAGGAAGGGCAGGTCGTCGGACGAAGGGGCAGAGTTGATGATCGTTCCCACGCTCTGCGTGGGAATGCATCCTGTGACGCTCTGCGTCACACCGGCGAAGGGGACGCGGAGCGTCCCGGGCGGCGTTCCCACGGGGACCGTGGGAACGATCAATCTCAAGATTTGTGCAGGGTTTTCTGCTTGAGGATATAAATCGTCACCAGCACCGCACTGGTCAGCATGAACCCCCGCGCCCAAGGCAGGGGCACCAGGTAGCAGGAGAACAGGATGCTCGCCCACATCAACCCGATGGCGTAGACCTTGCCCTTGAGCGGGATGCCGTTGCCGCTCAGGTAGTCGCGAACCCACGGCCCAAGCCGCGGATGTTCAACCAGCCAGTGATAGAAACGCGGCGAACTGCGGGCGAAACAGGCGGCCGCCAGCAACAGGAATGGCGTGGTGGGCAGTACCGGCAGGAAAATCCCGATCACCCCCAACGCTACGCTCAGCCAGCCGATGGCCAGCAGCACGTAGCGCAACATCAGGGGGCGGTTGCCTATGGGGTTGTCCATAGGCAAAACCTTAGTGGTGACGTGGCTTGAGGATCGCCGGTTTTTCGTCTGGCGCGTTGCACAGCAGGTACAGCGCGGTCAGGGCTTCCGGGATCTGCACGATCATGTCGTCCATCAGGTTGGCGTCGGCCGCGATGTCGGAGAACTCAGGCTGTTCGTCGAACAGACCCGAACCGACCATGATCGGCAGCAGCATTTCGCTGACTTCGTCTTCGGCGGTTTCGAACCAGGCCGCTTCGCGCAGGAACACGCCTTCCATGAAGCCGATGCACCAGCCGCGCAGGTCGGAGTCGTCCGGGTCGTCGCCCAGGTCGAGGTCGCACGGCAGCTCGAACTCTTCGTCGGACGCCAGTTGGCGGGCGATGTGAGCCTTGAGGGCCAGCAGGGTGGATTCGATCGCTTCACGCTCGGTGTCGTCGGCGTAGTGCGGCTCTTCGGCGAAGAGTGCATCGATCCATTCACGGTCGGGAACGCTCTCGGAACAGATCGACAGCGCGGTGAGGTAGCCGTGGGCGGCCACATAGTCCAGCGCCTCGTCATGCAGCTCGTCGGCGTCGAGGAAGACTTGCAGGCGGGTTAGTTGCTCAGCGAAGGACATTAAAGGGCTACCTTGGGGAGAATATACGATGCGGGAATTCTAGGCCTTCTTGAGCGCTCAGGCCAGCCGCGCGGCATATTTGCCCCCTTGTGATGGAATCTGTGGTTGGGGGCAACAGAAAACCCTGTGGGAGCGTTGCATTGGCTTGCGCGCGTCTTATCAGCGGCGCCCTTTGCAGGGGAGGCCTCGGGTATACTCCCGCGTTTTGTGATGCCCTGCTGGCATCCGGGCTGAAATGTGAAGCGTCATGCAATGCGCACTTACGATTTGTCAGTGCAACCTGCGTGATTCTGAACCAGCCTTGCAGGGATGTTTCGGTGATTTTTGGAGTTTTTATGCTCGAACAGGCTCAACGCGTCCTCAAGGACATCTTCGGCTACGACCGTTTCCGTGGCCGTCAGGGTGCAATCATTGAGCGCGTGGCCAGTGGCGGCGACGCCCTGGTGCTGATGCCTACCGGTGGCGGCAAGTCCTTGTGCTTCCAGGTGCCGGCGCTGCTGCGCGAGGGCCTGGCGGTGGTGGTGTCGCCGCTGATCGCGCTGATGGACGATCAGGTCGCGACCCTCGAAGAGCTGGGCGTCGCGGCGGCGGCGTTGAACTCTACGTTGAGCGCGGAACAACAGCGTGATCTGGCGGCGCGGATCAAGCGTGGCGAAGTGAAAATGCTGTATCTGGCGCCCGAGCGTCTGGTTCAGCCGCGGATGCTGGCCTTCCTGCAAAGCCTTGAAATTGCTCTGTTCGCCATCGACGAAGCGCATTGCGTGTCCCAATGGGGCCACGACTTCCGCCGTGAATACCTGCAACTGGGCCAGTTGGCGGAGCTGTTCCCCAACGTCCCGCGCATCGCCCTGACCGCCACCGCCGATAAGCGCACCCGGGAAGAAATCGTCGATCGCCTGCATTTGCAGGATGCCGAGCGCTTTCTGTCGAGTTTCGACCGCCCCAACATTTTCTATCGCATCGTGCCCAAGGAGCAGCCGCGCAAGCAGTTGCTGGCGTTTCTCGCCGAGCGGCGCAGCGATGCCGGCATCGTTTACTGCCTGTCGCGCAAAAAGGTCGACGAAGTGGCGGTGTTCCTCAGCGAGCAAGGTTTCCCGGCGTTGCCGTACCACGCCGGCCTGCCCAACGACACACGGGCTCATCACCAGAAGCGCTTCCTCAACGAAGAAGGCCTGATCATGGTCGCCACCGTGGCGTTCGGCATGGGCATCGACAAGCCCAACGTGCGTTTTGTGGCGCACCTCGATCTGCCGAAGTCCCTTGAGGCCTACTATCAGGAAACCGGTCGCGGCGGTCGTGACGGCCTGCCGGCGGATGCCTGGATGGCCTACGGCCTGCAAGACGTGGTGATGCTCAAGCAGATGCTGCAAAACTCCGAAGGCGACGAGCGCCACAAGCGTCTGGAACAGCACAAGCTCGACGCCATGCTCTCGCTCTGCGAAGAAACCCGCTGCCGCCGCCAGACGCTGCTGGCGTACTTCGACGAAGACATGCCCGAGCCCTGCGGCCACTGCGACAACTGCGTCGATGGCGTACAGACATGGGACGCCACCGAGCCGGCCCGTCAGGCGCTGTCGGCGATCTACCGCACCGGCCAGCGCTACGGCGTCGGTCATCTGGTGGACGTGTTGCTGGGCAAGGACAACGAAAAGGTCCGCAGCTTCGGCCATCAGCATTTGTCGGTATACGGCGTAGGCAAAGCGCTGGGCGAAAGTGAATGGCGCTCGTTGTTCCGACAGCTGGTGGCCCGCGGTCTGGCGGACATTGACCTCGAGGGCTACGGCGGGCTGCGCCTGAGCGACACCTGCCGGCCGTTGCTCAAGGGCGAAGTGACCCTGGAACTGCGCCGCGACCTCAAGCCGCAAACCACCGCCAAAAGCAGCAAGAGCCAGGCCAGCCATCTGGTTCGCGGTGAAGAGCGCGAACAGTGGGAAGCCTTGCGTGCCTTGCGCCGCAAACTCGCCGAAGAGCATGGCGTGCCGCCGTACGTTATCTTCCCCGACTCGACGCTGCTGGAAATGCTCCGCAGCCAGCCAACTTCGCTGGCGGAAATGGCCACAGTCAGCGGCGTCGGCGCGCGCAAGCTGGAACGTTACGGCGAGGCCTTCCTCGAAGTGCTCGGCGGTCAGGTCGAGGCGCCGAAAGTGGTGGCCGATGTGCGCCACGAGCTGATCACGCTCGCCCGGGCCGGCATGACACCCCTGCAGATCGCCGGTCAGTTGCAATGCTCGGAAAAGAACGTCTACACGATGCTCGCCGAGGCCATCGGCAAGCAGCAGTTGTCGCTGGAACAGGCGCTGGACCTGCCCGAAGACTTGATGGGCGAAGTCCAGGACGCCTTCCTCGACGGCGAAGGCGAACTGCCGCCCGTGTCGGAGATTGCCGCGCTGTTCGCAGGGCGGGTGCCGGAAGGTGTTTTGTATTGCGTGCGTGCCGCTCTGCAGTCGGAATTCGAAATCTGAATGACCTGTCGCACAGATGTATCGATTCAGTACAGCGCACACCTTGCCTATAGCCAAAGGTCATGCTTAGCTGACTAATAATTAGTTTTTCTCTATTTCAGTCTAACCATGAGTTTTTTATGCCGTTAACCGATCAACACCGCTTTGGCATGCAACTGGCCCAGATGTCTCGAGGCTGGCGTGCCGAACTGGACCGCCGACTGGCTGGCCTGGGTCTGTCCCAGGCACGCTGGCTGGTGCTGCTGCACCTGGCGCGTTTCGATGATGCCCCGACCCAGCGCGAACTGGCGCAAAGCGTCGGCGTCGAAGGGCCGACTCTGGCTCGGCTGCTCGACAGTCTGGAAAGTCAGGGCCTGGTGCAACGCCAGTCCGTGCTGGAAGACCGCCGGGCGAAAAAAATCGTCCTCTGTGCCTCGGCCCGGCCGTTGATCGAGCAAATTGAAACCATTGCCACTCAACTGCGCCACGAGTTGTTCGAAGGTGTCGATGAGGCGGATTTGAAGGTCTGCATGCGTGTCCACGGGCACATTCTGGCCAACCTGGAAAAATCTTGAGTCACAACCACGCGCCGGACTTTTGAGATACCCCGTTGGGCAGACTATAAAGAACTACTAGGCAATATCGTGTTCGTACCGGATGTACGAACGCGTACAGGTTGGTTCTGGTTATCTAAGGGATGCTCATGCTCGAGAGTTGGCACGTTGTATTGCGGTGTTGCGCCAGGCTGCTGCTGGTCGGTGGTGCCGTCACTTACTCGGCATTGGCCCCTGCGCTCGGGTTGGGCGACATCACCCAGCATTCGGCGCTCAATCAGCCGTTCAAGGCGGACATCGCCCTGGTGGACGCCAGTGGTCTGGAGGAGGGCGAGCTGTCGGTCAGCCTGGCGACGGCGGAGGAATTCAGCCGCGCCGGCGTCGAGCGGGTGTTCTTCCTCAACGACCTGAAATTCACACCGATCCTGCGGGGCAACCGCAGCCTGATCCGGGTGACTTCCAGTAAACCGGTCAAGGAACCCTTCCTGAATTTTCTGGTGCAGCTCAATCAGCCCAACGGGCGCTTGCTGCGCGAATACACGGTGCTGATCGATCCGCCGGGTTCACCGGGGATTGTTCCCGCCAATGACGCCCCCGCGCCGCGCCCTCAGGCCTCCGAGTTTCCGTCCGTCGAACCGGCTGCTGCTCCGCCACCTGCTGCGAAGGATTCGGCGGCCAAGCCTGCCGCCGATCAAACCGCCGCCGCACCGGCGAGTGATCTTGTTGCCGAGCAACTGGCCACCAGCGTGCTGCAGAACCAGCAGCTGCAAAAGACTCTCGATGAACTCCACGCGAAGCTTCAGGCTCAGGACGAGCAGATCGCCGCTCAGAAAAAACAGGTGACCGAGCTGCAAACCCAATTGGCGGAAGTCAAGCAGGCGTCGGCATCGGCGCCGCCGGTCGCACCCGAGGTGACGGCGCCGGTCCCGGTGGTTGCCGAGACGCCGGAAACAACCCATTGGCCGTTGATCGCCGGGTTGGTGGTGCTGCTGGCTTTGTTAATGCTCGCAGTGTTCATTCGCCGACAACGTCAGCAGGTTCAGGCCTTGCCCGAGCCGTTACCCGTGCCGCCGTCGCGCCATGAACCGGTGCTCAACCGTGCAGCAGAACCGGCGAGGCAGGCGTCCCAGGCGCAACCGGTTGCCGGATCGGCCGAAGAGACGCCCGCCGGTGACGTGCTGGAAGGCGTCGGTATCTACCTGGCGTACGGCCGTTTGTCCGAGGCAGCCGGTTTGTTGCGAGACGCGTTGGCCAGGGAACCCCAGCGCACCGATCTGGCCGTGCAGTTGCTGGAAGTCCTCGGTAAACAGGGCGATGTGCAGGCTTATGATGCGCAGGAAAGCAGCCTGCAAGACGCCGGGTTCGATGCACAGCAACTTCAGGACATCCGCGCCCGCCATCCGAAACTGATCGGCGCCGCACCGGCAGTCGCTGCCGTGGCAGCGACGCCACCGACGGCTGCGCAACTTGAAGCGGCATCAAGCGATGAGTTCCAGTTGAACCTTGATGACCTGTCGATGGATGCGAATTGGGACCTGATCAGCCCCTTCGAAAACTCATCGTCCAGCGCCAAACCGCCGAATGAGCCAACGCAGGCAGTCGAGCCCGGGTTCACCTCGAACCTGCATGTGTTGCCCGATGTCTTCGAAATACCCGACGAGCCGACGCTGGGCGAGCCTGAGCTTGAATGGGGCGCCGAACCTGACTCTCAATCTCTGGATGACAGCTTTCTCAACGAATTCGGCGATCCTGGCCAACCGCTGGAGCTTGAGCCGCTGAATGCCGAATTGATGGATATTGAACCGGCCGGGCCGAGCAGCGCGGGCAAACTCGAGCAGGCTCAGACCTGCATCGACGACGGTGATCTGGACAGCGCCATCGAGCTGCTCAACGAGTTGCTCAAGGAAGGCGACGAGCCGCTCAAGGAAACGGCCCGGACGCTGTTGGCCGGCATCCGATAGGGATGTTTTGAAGATCTAATGTGGGAGCGGGCTTGCTCGCGAAGAACGATGACGCGGTTTTTCTGATAAACCGCGTCGTCTGCTTCGCGAGCAAGCCCGCTCCCACATTTTATTGAGGATGCCTGGAACGTTTGCCCCGGGGACCGCCTCTTCGCCAAAGCCCGAAAATGGCGCGCATGGATCTCGGGGCGAGCGATAAAGGCGGCTATCATGGCGACGCCCTCAGGCTCAGGAGTTTTGCCCATCATGACCACACGTAAACCGGAAATCGTCATCACCTACTGCACGCAATGCCAATGGTTGCTGCGCGCCGCCTGGCTGGCCCAGGAGCTGCTCAGTACCTTCGGTGACGACCTGGGCAAAGTGTCCCTGGTGCCTGGCACTGGCGGGGTTTTTCACATTTTCTGTGACGATGTGCAGCTCTGGGAGCGCAAGGCCGACGGCGGCTTCCCCGAGGCCAAGGTGCTCAAGCAGCGGGTCCGCGATCAGATCGATCCGGACCGCGACCTGGGCCACAACGACCGCACTCAGTGAGACGGGGCTTGCGCCGCCACGGCGTTCTTGCTTGAGCTGCCGGAGAGCCTGCTGGAAACCACGATGGCCACGATGATCAACGCGCCGCCGATCAACATGCGCAGGGTCGGGTTTTCATCGAACAACAACCAGGCCAGGGTGATGCCGTAAACCGGCTCCAGCGCAAACACCACTGACGCGGTCCGGGCCTTGATCACCGCCAGGCTGGCGACGAACAGGCTGTGGGCCACGCCGGTGCAGAACACCCCGAGCAGGCCGATCCACAGCCAGTCGATGGCGCGCACTTCGCTCAACTGTGGCACCGCCACCGGCAGCAGACAGATCGCAACCACCACGTTTTGACACAGCGCGGCCTGCACCGGCGGGATTCGTCCGGAGCTGGCGCGGTTGGTCAGGGACAACAGGGCGAACAGCAAGCCGGAAGTCACCGCCCACAGCAGGCCGGTGGTGGCACCGCTGGCCAGATCGAAGTCCGGCGTGACCAGCACCAGTCCGACGCTGACCAGCACCACCAGCAGGATTTCATTAGCGCGGATGCGCTCACGGAAAATCAGCCCTTCGAGGATCACGGTAAACGCCGGGAAACTGGCAAAGCCCAGGGTCGCGATCGCCACCCCGGCCACCTTCACCGCGATGAAGAAACTCACCCAGTGCCCGGTCAGCAGCAAGCCGCTGAGCAACAGGCGGCGCCAGTCCACGGCGTCGAGTGTCTGCCAACGGGTATTACTGGCGAACCGGGCGAAAAATGCCAGGGCGAGGACGGCAAACGCGGCACGGCCAAACACGATGATCGCCGGTGAGGCAGCGGCAAGTTTGCCGAACACGCCGGTCAGGCCGAACATCAGTGCACCGATATGCAGAGCGCCAAGGGCGGTACGGGGAGTCATTGCAATCCTTAACGACAAACGAACACATGTGTAGGCGCTGCCGAAGGCTGCGATCTTT
Organism: Pseudomonas sp. P9_31; assembly: GCF_034008235.1. NCBI lineage: Bacteria > Pseudomonadati > Pseudomonadota > Gammaproteobacteria > Pseudomonadales > Pseudomonadaceae > Pseudomonas > Pseudomonas sp. P9_31. The sequence continues at coordinate 4,625,239 of NZ_CP125375.1, read as the reverse complement.
TGATCTTGATCTTTGTCGATCCCGAAAAGATCGCAGCCTTCGGCAGCTCCTACATTGAATCGTGCTGAGCCGGTTATGTCTGTCGCCAGACTCGCGTCATTTGTCGCCAGCCTCGCGTCGTAATTTACCGGGCGATGCACCGAACTCGCGCAACACCGCGGCGGCGAACGCGCTCTGGGAACTGTAACCGACCCGACAAGCGATCTCGCCAATGGGCAGCGCCGAATCCCGCAGCAAGCCCACGGCAATGTGCAGCCGACGACTGCGAATGTAGTCCATCGGTGTCTGCCCGCATTCAGCCACGAACCGAGCATGCAAGCGAGCGCTGGACAGGCCGGCAATGCGCGCCAGATCGGCAACTTGCAGCGGATAGGCCGCGTATTGATCGATGTGAGCATTCAGCGCCGCATACGGCAGGCGCCGACCGCCCGCACTGTCAGGTCTGGCGTTGTTGAGGCTGGCCAGCAACAGCACTGCGCCTTGCTGGGCGATCAGCGGATCAATGATCTGAGTGCTCGCCAGCCAACTCACCAGTTGGCTTTGCCCGGCGTCCAGCGACAGGCGTCCGGCAGTGTCGAGCAAGCGGCGGCTGGCCTCGGCGTGGTTCCCCAGTGACTGAGATACCCACTGTTCGCTCGGCACATCCAGCACCAGGCAACGACTGCCATGGGCACTGTCGCAGGCATGATGCGCCCCGGACGGCACCACCACGAAACTCTGCTGAACCACCTGACTGCCGCGCCCCTCGACCTCGAAATCCAGCGCGCCCGACAGCCCGAACACCAGTTGCGCGTGGTCGTGGCTGTGGACGATCAGGTCGTGGGTGTACTGGCGTAGCGTGAGGATCGGTCTCATCGCAGGTCTCATGGCGATTTTGCTGAGTGAGGTCGTCAGTCTACACCGAGGCCCCGCGTTCGCGCGTTGTCACAGGACTGACTTGCGATTGTCATGGGCAATTAACCCGACCGGCGCAAGCTTGCCAAAACTTGTCCAGAGGGTTGCCCATGACCAGCGCCGAGCTCGCCAAACCCAGCCGTAAGCAACGTGTGCGGACCTTGTGGATTTCCGACGTGCATTTGGGCACCCGGGACTGCCAGGCCGAGCACCTGTCGCAGTTTCTCAAGGGCTATCACGCCGACAAGATCTACCTGGTCGGTGACATCATCGACGGCTGGAAACTGCGCAGCGGCATGTATTGGCCCCAGGCGCACACCAATGTGATTCGTCGCTTGCTGACCATGAGCAAGCGCGGCACGGAGGTGATCTACGTCACCGGCAACCATGACGAGTTCCTGCGCCGATATTCCAAGCTGATGCTGGGCAATATCCAACTGGTGGACGAAGCCGTGCATGTGACTGCCGATGGCCGTCATCTGCTGGTGATTCACGGCGACCAGTTCGACGTGATCACCCGCTACCACCGCTGGCTGGCTTTTCTCGGCGACTCGGCCTACGAGTTCACCCTGACCCTCAACCGCTGGCTCAACCATTGGCGTGCCCGTTATGGCTACGGCTACTGGTCGCTGTCGGCGTACCTCAAGCACAAGGTCAAGACCGCCGTCAGCTTCATCAGCGATTTTGAAGAGGCCATCGCCCACGAATGCGTCAAACGCGAGTTGCACGGGGTGGTGTGCGGGCACATTCACCATGCAGAGATTCGCAAGGTTGGCGAGGTGGATTACCTCAATTGCGGGGATTGGGTGGAGTCGTGCACGGCGCTGATCGAGCATTGGGACGGTTCGATCGAGTTGTATCGGTTGGCCGATGCCCAGGCGCGAGAGGCGGAGTTGAAGGCGGTGAAGGTCGCGGAGCCAGCTTAAAAACTAGGTATCTGGGCTGGCCTCATCGCGAGCAGGCTCGCTCCCACATTAGAGCTGTGGTGTGCCAAATATAGGTGGCTCACTGTAGATCCACTGTGGGAGCGAGCGTGCTCGCGAATGGACTGCGCAGCGGTCCCCGACATTCATCAGGCTGACGCGTGTTCTTCCATCGCCGCCTTGTAAATTGAATTCTTCGGCTGCGCAAACAACCGCTCCATCATCGGCTCAAAGAAACTCAGTGGCAGCGTGTCGTATGCCGGATCGAACGCCGCCGCATCGTACCGGGCGCAAAATTCGATGGTTGCCTGATACTGCGGATGACGGCTGAATTGCTCGCGCAAATGCCGGTCCATGCCCAGGTGATGGAAGAAGTAATAGCCCTGGAAAATCCCGTGTTTCTCCACCATCCACAGGTTCTCGGCGTTGACGAACGGCTTGAGGATCGCCGCGGCGATGTCCGGGTGGTTGTAGGAGCCTAGTGTGTCGCCAATGTCATGGAGTAGGGCGCAGATCACGTACTCTTCGTCACGACCATCGCGCCAGGCACGGCTGGCGGTTTGCAGGGAGTGGGTCAGACGATCCACCGGGAAACCGCCAAAATCCCCCTCCAGTAACTTCAGGTGCGCCACGATCCGTGTCGGCAATTGTCGGGCATAGGCGCTGAAATCTGCGGCGATGATCGCCCAGTCTTCCTGTGTGCCGTCCTGCATATGGGTAAAACGGGCGCGGGCATACATCGGCTACCCTCTTGTTCTGATCGTAAGGGATGTTTTGAGTGTAGGACGCTGGATCCAGCGTCGCAGTGGCTGCACAGCCTAGAACGGCACACGACCCACAAGCATGTCGCGGTACATGACGAAATCGCCGAGCAAGCTGTAAAGAGGATGTTGAAAGGTTGCAGGGCGATTCTTCTCGAAGAAGAAATGCCCGACCCAGGCAAAGCTGTAACCGGCCAGCGGTAGGGCCAGCAACATCCACCAGGCGCCTTTGCCGATGGTCAGCACCAGAATGAAAATAACCAGCGTGGTGCCGACAAAATGCAGTCGTCGGCATGTGCTGTTGCGGTGTTCGCTGAGGTAATACGGGTAAAACTCAGCGAAGCTGTTGAATCGTTTGATGTTTTCCACGACTGCGATCTCTGTGGTGTGTGTGCAGGCGACAAGTTGTTCTGCGGGTAGCTTATTTGAGTCTAGAGTGATCATTGGCATCAGCCAGTGACAATAGGCGCCACTTTAGTATCCTTCGGAAATGGGTCGTGGCATGCGGCCATCACGTAGTAAACGCCATGAGCGAACGAACGACTTCTGCAAGCTGGGCGATGGGGATTGTCAAAGCACTGGAAATGGACGGCCTGGACTGCCGGGGTCTGTTCAAGCAGCTAGGGCTCGACTATGCGGCACTGGATGATCCGGATGCGCGCTTCCCGCAAGATTCCATGACACGGCTCTGGCAGCGCGCGGTCGAGGTGTCCGGCAACCCGGCGATAGGCCTGAACATGGGCAAGGTGGTGCGACCGGCGTCCCTGCACGTCGCCGGTTATGCCTTGATGTCCAGCCGGACCCTGGCCGAAGGCTTTCAGCGCCTGGTGCGTTATCAGCGAATCATCGCCGAAAGTGCCGACCTGAGTTTCCGCTTGCTGGATGAAGGCTATGCGTTGGTTCTGACGGTGCATGGCGACCACCTGCCGCCGACCCGACAAAGCGCCGAAGCATCGCTGGCCTGTGCCTTGGCGCTTTGCGGCTGGTTGACCGGGCGCACGCTGCAACCGCGCAAAGTACTACTGCAGGGCGATCTGCCCGTCGATCTCGAACCCTATAAGCAAGCCTTCCATGCCCCGATAATGTTCAACGCGCCGTATGACGCCTTGATCTTCGAACGCGCCGACCTGGAGGCGCCGTTGCCCACCGCCAATGAGGCTATGGCGTTGTTGCACGACCGCTTTGCCGGTGAGTACCTGGCGCGGTTTTCCGAGAGCCGCGTGACCCACAATGCGCGGCAGGTGCTGTGCCGTTTACTGCCCCAGGGCGAACCCAAGCGCGATGCGGTGGCGCAGGCGCTGCACCTGTCGCAACGCACCTTGCAGCGACGCTTGCAGGAAGAGGGCACGAGTTTTCAGATGTTGCTGGATGACACGCGGCGTGAACTGGCCGAGCAATACCTGGCGCAACCGAGCATGACCCTGCTGGAAATTGCCTACCTGCTGGGGTTTGCCGATCCGAGCAACTTCTTCCGCGCCTTCCGACGCTGGTTTGACGCCACCCCCGGCGAATACCGGGCGCGGTTGATGGAAGCCCCCGAGCGGATCAGTGACGCCAGAACGCAGGGATACACAGAACAAACACCGTAATGATCTCCAGCCGGCCCAGTAACATGCCGAACGAGAGAATCCACTTCGCGGCGTCGGGCAGGCTGGCGAAGTTGCCCGCCGGGCCGATCGTTTCGCCCAACCCCGGGCCGACGCCGGACACTGTACTGGCCGCGCCGGTAAGGGCAGTCATCCAGTCCACGCCGAGCAGCGATAACAGCAGCGCGATGACGCAAATGGTGATGGCGAAAAAAAACGAAAAGGTCAGGATCGAACGCACGATTTCTTCGTCCAGACGGTGGCCGTTGTATTTCTGCTTGATCACCGCGCGCGGGTGAATCAATTGGTTAAGGTTGGCCTTGAGCAGAATGTAGGCCACCTGGAAGCGGAAAATCTTGATCCCGCCAGCGGTTGAACCCGAACAGCCGCCGACAAACCCCAGATAGAAGAACAGCATCAGCGAGAAGTTGCCCCAGAGGCTGTAGTCCCCCAATGCAAAGCCGGTGGTGGTCACCACCGACGTCACGTTCAGCGCCACATGTCGCAACGCCTCCAGCCAATGCAGCTCGGTGGTCCACCAATACCAGGTGCCGAGCACCAGCCAGGTCACCAGCAACATGCCGAGCAAGCCTTGAACCTGTTCATCCTTGATCAGCGCCCGACGGTTACCGCGCAACGTGGCGACATACAGGGTGAACGGCAGGGCGCCGAGAATCATGATGACGATCGCGACCCAATGCACCGCAGGCTCCGGCCACTTGGCCAAAGACTGGTCGGAGGTCGAGAAACCACCGGTGGAAATCGCTGACATCGCATGGTTGATGGCGTCGAACGGGCTCATCCCGGCCCACCAGAACGCCAGGCTGCCGAAAATGGTGATGCCGACGTAGGTCGCAACGATCAAACGCGCCACCATGTGCGAACGAGGCATGACTTTTTCGGAACGGTCCGACGACTCGGTCTGAAACAGCCGCATGCCCCCGATGCGCAGCAATGGCAGAATCGCAACCGCCATGCCGATAAAGCCGATCCCGCCGATCCAGTGCAGCAATGAACGCCATATCAGGATGCCGGGGGACATGCTGTCCAGGCCCGTGAGCACCGTCGCACCGGTGGCGGTGATGCCGGACATGCTTTCGAAGAACGAGTCGGTGTAGCTGATGTTCTGGGTCAGCAGGAACGGCAGGGCGGCGAAGATGCACACCACCAGCCAGCTGCTGACCGTCAACAGGTACATGTCTCGCGGGCGCAGATGGATGTGCTCGGGGCGCCCTGGAATCACCAGGGCCAGGCCGGCGACAAAGGTAATCATGCTGGCCCAGAGGAACGATGTGAGGTCGCTGGTGCGTTCGAAGATCACCAGGGTGGCCATGGGCACGACCATGGAAATGGCCAGCGTGATCAGGAAGATGCCGATGATGAAACCAATGATCCGTAAGGTCGGCAACGCCATGAAGTCCGCTCGGGCTGAATTAGGGAGGGCGCCATTCTACCTGCGGGGCAGGGCATGTAAACCGGCAGCCCCGTGCCGGATACCGCTAGAATAGCCAGACATTTTTTTCAGGAGGTGGCCGATGCAGGCTCTCGACGCTTTGCTCAACCGTGTTTCCGTTCCACGACTGCTCGACCCGGCGCCCACCGCCGAGCAACGGGAAGTGCTGTTTGCCGCCGCGATGCGCGCGCCAGACCACGGCCACTTGCAGCCTTGGCGCTTCCTGACAGTCGAAGGCGCGGCGCGCGAGCAAATGGGCGAGTTGCTGGCCGAAGCGGCGAAGCTGCAAGACAGCGAGGTGTCAGAAGCCGCGCTGGACAAGGCCCGTAACGGCCCGCTGCGTGCACCGCTGGTGGTTGTGGTGATTGCCCGTTTGCAGGATCACGTCAAATACCCCAAATCCGAACAATTGTTGGCGGCAGGCTGCGCGGCTCACGGGATTTTGCTGGCCGCTTACGCACAAGGCATTGGCGCGGTATGGCGCACCGGAGAGCTGGCGTATTCGGAGCATGTGGCTAAAGGCTTGGGGTTGGCGGAAGGGGAAGAGGTGATTGCGTTCCTTTATCTCGGTACACCGCAGAAAGAACCGCGTGTGGCGGAGAAGGTTGATTTGACCGAGTTCGTCAGTGCCTGGCCGGGTAGTAACTGAGGAAACGATTCCCCTGTGGGAGCGGGCTTGCCCGCGATAGCGGAGTGTCAGGCACTGAGATGTTGAAGGTGCCGCCGCCATCGCGAGCAAGCCCGCTCCCACAGGGTTCAGGGTTGAACCACAGCCCCCGGCGCCAACGGCAATTCCAGACTGGCAATAAACCCGCCCCCAGGGTGATTCGCCAGCACCAGACTGCCGCCATGCCGTTCCGCCGCGCGGCGCGCAATGGCCAGGCCCAGGCCATGCCCGGCCGTTGTCTGGCCCGGCGCCCGATAGAACGGTTCCCCCAACTGATTCAAATGCTCGGCCTCTACACCGGGGCCGTGATCGCGCACGCTGACCACAATCCTGTCGCCCTGGCGCAACGCCTGCATTACGATCGGTTGCCCGACCGGGTTAAAGCGCTGGGCATTGCGCAACAGGTTGTCCACGGCGCGCTCGATCATGGTCGGCCAGCCTCTGAGGTTCAGTTGCGGCTCGGCCTCAAGGCGCACGTTCTGCTCCGGTGAGCCCAGCTGAGCATCTTTTTGCAGGGTATTGAGCAGCGCATTGAGATCCACCTCTTCGGCACTGGCGTTGTCGGCATCGACCCGCGCCAACACCAGGATTTCGCTGATCAGTGCTTCCAGTCGATCGCATTCACGGGTCAGGCGCGGCCAGAGTTTTTCCCGCTCTTCAGGATTGGCCCGCTCGGCCAGTGCCAGCGCAATGCGTAGCCGGGCGAGGGGCGAACGCAACTCGTGAGACACATCGCGCAGCAATTGCCGCTGGCTGCCGATCAGGCTTTGCAGGCGTGCGCCCATGCGGTTGAAGTCGTTGGCCAGCACACCGAATTCATCGCGCCGATTGGCCAGTTGCGCCAAGCTGTTCTGTTGATACGTCGTTTGCCCCAACTCATGCACCGCGCCGCGTAAACGGCTCAGCGGTCGGGTGATGGAAAAGGTCACCAGCAGGCTGAACAGGGTCAGCACCACCAGGGCGATACCCAGCGCACTCAACGGCCAGAGCAGGCTTTCACGGTGCCAAGCGTCCAGTTCCGGGTGCGGAATGCGGTAGATCAGCAGGTAGGTGTCACCCGTCTTGGCGCTGGTGTATTCATCGGTCAGACGCCGCCACGGCAGGCGCCGATCATCGTTTTGCTGCCGTGCCTCGAAGGCTGCTGCACGCCGAGGGAAGGTGCCGCGCACCACCGGGTCCCCGCTCTCGTTGAGCACCTGAACGTCGATGTGATACTGGCGCTTGCGCTGCTCCAGAATGTCTTGTGCGGCTTCTTCGCCCTGACTTTCGTAGGTTTGCGTCCACTGTTCGGCCAGGGTGTTGAGACCCGGGTGACGACTGAGAATCCACGCGTCCTGGTTGAGCATGTGCCCCAGCAAAATGGAAAGCCCTGCAACCAGAGCGATGGCCAGCCAGAAGCTGGCCAGGATACGCCAGAACAATGAACGCACAGAAAATCCTCGAACAAACGCAATCCATGTGGGAGCGAGCCTGCTCGCGATAGCGTCGGCACATTCAACATCAACGTGACTGAAAGGACGCCATCGCGAGCAGGCTCGCTCCTACATTAAAATCGAGTGGCATCAGACCCAACGGTGATTAGCCGTTGGGTCCAGGGTTAACGCATTATTGCGCTTTTTGCGCTTGCTGCGCTTTCCAGGCCTTGAACTCGGCCCATTCTGCGCGACGTTCAGCCTCTTTCTTCTGGATCTCGTCGAATTGCTTCTGTTGATCCGGTTTCAGCACCGCGCGAACGTCGGCTTCGGCTTTCTGGTGCTTGGCCGCCATCTCGTCTTTCAGGGCTTTCTGATCGGCTGGCGAGAGTTTTTCCAGGTACTTGTCGACCAGTTGCTGACGCTCGTGCATCTGCTCGCCCATGATCTTGCGGATCTGCTCGCGCTGTTCGCGGCTCAGGTCAAGCTGGCTGTAAGGGCCTTTACCGTGCATGCCGTGCATCTGACCGCCGTGGCGTGAGCCGTCCATGTGATCACCCATCGGGCCTGCGCCTTCAGGCGCGGCCATGGCAACGGTCGGCAGGGCGGCAGCGAACATCAGAGCGATAAGAGTCTTGCGCATGGTGTATCTCCTTGTCTCGTTCCCGGTACGTTCCGGATGTGTACAGATTACGCAGATCAAGGTCAGCGGCGGTCAGCGGAGCGTAAAGCTTGGGTAAAGAGGGTCTTGTGCCGACCTGTCAAAGCTCCATGTGCAGGCACCCGTCTGTGGCGAGGGAGCTTGCTCCCGCTGGACTGCGTAGCAGTCCCGCTTTTGGGGCCGCTTCGCAGCCCAGCGGGAGCAAGCTCTCTCGCCACAGGTTGCTCTTATTCGGTTCTTTCTCGGTTCTTACAGGCTGTAGTAGTAACCGCGACTGCGCAGGGCCACGATGCGCGGGCGGCCGTCGGGGTGTGGGCCGATCTTTTTGCGCAGGTTGCTCACGTGCATGTCCAGGCTGCGGTCGTACAGGGTAAGTTTGCGACCCAGGGCGATTTGCGCCAGCTCCTGTTTATCCAGCGGTTCGCCGGGTTGCTTGAGCAGGGCTTCGAGCAGGCGGCTTTCGGAGACGGTGAGGGTGAACTCCTGTTCATCGATGCTGACCACGCCACGCACCGGGCTGAAGCACAAGTCGCCGAGTTCTAGCTGGCTGGAGACTGCCGTCGGATGACTGCGGCGCAACACCGCGCGCAGGCGGGCTGTCAGTTCCCGGGGGTCGCACGGCTTGGCCAGGTAATCGTCGGCACCGAGTTCCAGGCCGAGGATGCGGTCCAGGGGTTCGCCACGGGCCGAGAGCATCAGCACCGGCAACTCCGGATGGTCGCTGCGCAGTTGCTTGAGCAGTTCCAGGCCGCTGCCGTCTGGCAGCATCACGTCCAGCACCACTGCTGCCGGAGACGTCTCGGCCAGCGCGCGACGGGCGCTCTGGCCATCGTGGCAGGCGCGTACCTGAAAGCCTTCCTGGCTCAGCCAGCTACTCAGGAGCTCACACAGCTCCTGGTCATCATCAATTAGTAACAGCTCGCTCATGACTCACTCAATTTAGCCATTGCCTACGTTTTCTAGTGGCACCACTGGCGAAGATACCGCAGAGCAGGGCCAATAGCGCAACTGCGGCTCCGATGACGAACCACTGTTGCTGGTCAGTCAGCAGGCGCGGCAGCGGGTTGCTGGCCTGGGTTTCCTTGAGTTGCAGCTTCAGGCGCTGATTCTCTTGGCGCAACCGGCTCAGTTGGGCGCTTTCGCGTTCGCCATCGGTATTTTGCAGTTGTTTGCTCAGTTCTTCTCGTTGCTGTTCGCTTGCCTTCAAGCGCTGCTGCAACTCGGTGATCTGGCTGCCGGCGCTCAAGGACAGCGGCGTCGAATTAACGCCATTGGCGCTTTCTTCACCGTGGGCGGGCGCCATGATCGACAACGTCACCAACATCAGACACAACGGACCTTTGCGCATCGCAACTCCTGATTCCAATACGAGTATTGGGCAGGTTGTCGGCCGGTAAACGAGAATAATGAGCGATTGAACACGCGATGAGCCGACAAGGCTCACCGCGCGGAAGGATTTTACGGCAGGACTTGCTTGAACGGCTTGACCAAAACATTGGCGTAGACGCCTGCGGCAATGTACGGGTCGGCGTCGGCCCAGGCCTTTGCGGCGCTCAGGGAATCGAATTCAGCAACGATCAGGCTGCCAGTGAAGCCCGCTGCGCCCGGATCATTGCTGTCGACCGCCGGGTGTGGGCCGGCCAATACGATACGACCTTCGCCTTTAAGCACTTGCAGGCGCTCAAGGTGCGCAGGCCGTGCGGCCAGGCGGGCTTCCAGGGAGTTGGCGACGTCTGTGGCAATGATTGCGTAAAGCATGTCAGTCCTCGGTTTTTGGCGTGGTGGTATCGGCATCGTGCAAGTGGCGGGACAGGTAGATGCCCTGGCCGACCAGGAACAGCAACGTCATGCCCAGGCTGCCGAAGACCTTGAAGTCGACCCAGTAGCTCTGGAACGTGAACGCAACGAATAGGTTGGCGGCGCCGCAAAACAGGAAAAAAACGATCCAGGCGATGTTCAGACGGGTCCAGACCGGTTCCGGCAGGGTCAGTGCGTGGCCCATGATGCGCTTGATCAGCAGTTGGTCACCGACGAAGTGGCTGCCGATGAACGCGAGAGCGAACAGCCAGTTGACCACCGGGGCTTTCCATTTCAGGAACGTCTCGCTGTGGAACGCCAGGGTCAGGCTGCCGAAGACCAGGCAGGCGATGAGGGTCAGCCACTGGCCTTTCTCCAGCTTGCGCTGCTTGATGAACAGCGTGCCGTAGACCACCAGGGAGCTGATGATCAGCATCGCTGTGGCGCTGTAAATACCACCGACTGTCAGTTGATGGCCGCCAATGTCGACGACCCGTGGATCGATTTTGAAGACGATGAAAAACAGTAGAAGCGGGATGAAGTCGATGAATTGTTTCACAGTGGCAGCCAGAAGCAGGATGTGGCGGCATAATAACAAACATATTGACGCGCGATAGCGTCAGCTGATTTGAGGTGACACAGTCCTGTGAATGTTGATTTGCACTGCCATAGCACGGCTTCCGATGGCGCCCTGGCGCCTGCGGCACTGGTTGCGCGTGCGTTCGAGAAAGGCGTGCGAGTCCTGGCCTTGACCGATCACGACACCCTCGAAGGCCTCGACGAGGCCCGTAGCACCGCGACGGCGCTGGGGATGCAACTGGTCAACGGCGTCGAATTGTCCTGCACTTGGGGCGGGGCGACCATTCATGTGTTGGGCTATGGTTTCGACGTCAATGCCGCGCCGTTGGTCGAGGCCATCGCAAAATTGCACGATGGCCGCTGGCTACGGTCCGAAGAAATAAGCCGCAAGTTGGCGTTGAAAGGCATGCCGGGGGCGCTTGACGGTGCCCGGGCCATTCAGCAGGAACTGGGCGACAGTGGCAACGCGCCGGCCCGTCCGCATTTCGCCGACTGGATGGTGCGCGAAGGTTTCGTCAAGGATCGCGCCGAAGCGTTCCGCAAATGGCTGGGTGCCGGCAAACTGGGAGACGTCAAACAACACTGGCCAACCCTGGAAGACACCGTCGAAACCCTGCGCGCCGCGGGTGCCTGGGTCAGCCTGGCGCATCCCTGGCACTACGATTTCACTCGCAGCAAGCGTCGCCGCCTGATTTCTGACTATATTCAAGCCGGGGGCCACGCGATTGAAGTGGTCAATGGCCATCAACCCGCCGAACAGGTGGGCAGCCTGGCGATTCTTGCCCGCGAATTTGGTCTGCTGGTCAGTGCCGGCAGTGATTTTCATGGCCCTGGAGGCTGGTCCGAGATCGGTGAATACCGCCCGCTCCCGGAGGATCTGCCACCACTGTGGTGTCGATTCAAACATGACCCAATTATTGCCGCCGTCTGAACAGGTAGAGAATGTGAGTCAATTTTTCCAGATTCATCCGGAAAACCCGCAAGCGCGCCTGATCAAACAGGCTGTCGAGATCATCCGCAACGGCGGGGTGGTGATTTATCCCACGGACTCTTCCTACGCCATTGGTTGCCAGATCGGCGACAAGAGCGCCGTGGAGCGTGTGCGCCGGTTGCGTCAGCTGGATGAGAAGCACAACTTCGCGCTGATTTGCAGCGACCTGTCGCAGTTGGGGCTGTTTGCCAAGATCGACACCGGCACCTTCCGCTTGCTCAAAGCTCACTTGCCGGGGCCTTACACCTTCATTCTCAACGCCACCCGGGAAGTTCCGCGGCTATTGCTGCACCCGAAAAAGCGCACTATCGGCCTGCGCGTGCCGAGCCACCCGATTGCTTTGGCGCTGCTCGAAGAACTTGGCGAACCGCTGATGAGCGTGACCCTGATCATGCCTGGCGACACCGACCCGTTGACCGATCCCTACGAAATGCGCCAGTTGCTTGAGCATCAGGTGGACCTGATCATCGACGGCGGTTTCGGAGGGATCAAGGCATCCACCGTGATCAACCTCGCCGACGGCGAGCCGGAAGTCATCCGCGTCGGTTGCGGCGACCCTGCGCCATTTATGGCCGAGGCCTAGATGTCTGCAGTAGAACCCGTCGACAGCCAGGCCGGCGCCCAGCAAGAACTGCCTTTCGCCATGGTCTATGGCCAGGCGGTCATGGAAATGCCGCTGGACCTGTACATTCCGCCGGATGCGCTTGAGGTCTTTCTCGAGGCCTTCGAAGGCCCGCTCGACCTGCTGCTGTACCTGATCCGCAAACAGAACATCAATATCCTCGACATCCCGGTGGCGGAAATCACCCGTCAGTACATGGGCTATGTCGAGTTGATGCAGTCGGTGCGCCTGGAGTTGGCCGCCGAGTACCTGGTGATGGCCGCGATGCTCGCCGAGATCAAATCGCGGATGCTGCTGCCACGGGCCGAAACGATTGAAGACGAAGACGACGACCCCCGCGCCGAACTGATCCGTCGTCTGCAGGAATACGAACGCTTCAAGGCTGCCGCCGAAGGCATTGATGGCCTGAGCCGCGTTGGCCGCGACGTGTTGGTGCCCAAGCTCGATGCCCCGGAGGCACGCGCGCGCAAGCTGTTGCCGGATGTGCGTCTGGAAGAGTTGCTGATGTCCATGGCCGAGGTCCTGCGCCGCGGCGACATGTTCGAAAGCCACCAGGTCAGCCGCGAGGCATTGTCCACCCGCGAGCGTATGAGCGATGTGCTGGAGCGGCTCAAGGGCGGCGGTTTTGTGCCTTTTGTCGAGCTGTTCACCGCTGAAGAAGGGCGCCTGGGGGTGGTAGTCACCTTTATGGCGATCCTCGAACTGGTCAAGGAATCCTTGGTCGAGCTGGTGCAGAATGAGCCGTTCGCGGCGATCCATGTCCGGGCCCGAGCCGAATAACGAGTTGAATCATGAACCTGACTGAACCCCGCGAGCTGGCGCCACTGCTTGAAGCCTTTCTGTTGGCCTCGGGAAAACCACAATCGCTGGAGCGCCTGTTCGAACTCTTCGAAGAAGGCGAGCGGCCCGAACCGCCGGTTTTCAAGAAAGCGCTGACGATTCTGGCCAAATCCTGCGATGGGCGAGCCTTCGAGTTGAAGGAAGTCGCCTCCGGGTATCGCTTGCAGATCCGCGAAAAATTCGCACCGTGGGTCGGACGCTTGTGGGAAGAGCGGCCGCAGCGTTACTCGCGGGCCATGCTCGAAACCATGGCCCTGATCGCCTATCGCCAGCCGATCACCCGGGGCGAGATCGAAGACGTGCGCGGCGTGGCGGTTAACAGTCACATCGTGAAAACCCTGCTGGAGCGTGAGTGGATCCGCATCGTCGGTTACCGTGACGTGCCCGGCAAGCCAGCGATGTTCGCCACCACCAAGGCGTTTCTCGATCACTTCAACCTGAAGAACCTCGACGACCTGCCACCGTTGGCGGAGCTGCGTGAACTGGAACCCGAGCCGATGCTCGAGTTCGATGACGCACCGGTGCCGGCCGGGTTGCAAGAATTGGCGGATGCCAGCGCCGAACCGGAGGAGCCCAAGGAAGAAACCAGTTTCCATACGTTGCTGCTGGAGCTGGACACCATGGAGGAGGGGCTCAAGACCGATTTCGACGATTTGTTGCGCGATGGCGAGTTCACCGAGACTGAAGGGGAGTTGGCAGGACCCGAGCCTGAAACCGAAGTTGAACCTCAGGTCGAAGCTGAAGCTGAAGCTGAAGCCGAAGCCGAAGCCGAAGCCGAACCAGAACCAGAACCAGAACAGGAAGATGACATTCTTGGCGTTGCCGAAGCTCGCGAAAAGCTCCTGGCCGCCGTCGCCGCTCTCGAACAGCCGAAGCCTGAGCCCGAGCTGACCGACGAAGAAGCCGAAGCCCAGGCTTTGGCAGAAGCCATCGAGGCCGAGCGCCGCCAGTTCGAAGATTGACAAAAACCTGTGGGAGCGAGCCTGCTCGCGATGAGGGCGCGTCAGTCGACATCAATGTTGTCTGATCCACCGCTATCGCGAGCAGGCTCGCTCCCACATTGGTTCTGTATTGAATTCGAGCTTGGTGCCACCGGTCGGCGGAAAAGCCAATAACCTCCCATCGATCAGCTAGTCTCTGATGCGCGAACGCTCCCATGAGCGTATGATTCGCGACCCTTTGGCGATTCCTTCGTCAAACGACCAGATTTCACATCTTCAGGCCAAGGCCTGAACTTGATCACACCGGGAGGTGCCCAGATGAGTATCAACGACCAGAAAGACGACCAGGAAATCGGCCCCGCAGGCGAAAAACTGCAGAAAGTCCTCGCCCGTATCGGCGTCGGCTCGCGCCGTGACGTAGAGGCCTGGATCAGCCACGGCCGCATCAAGGTCAATGGCAAAGACGCCACCCTCGGCCTGCGCGTCGACCTGCATGACGCCATCACCATCGATGGCAAGGTGATCAAGCGCGAAGAAGCCGCCGAGTCGGTACGCCGCGTGATCATGTACAACAAGCCCGACGGCGAAATCTGCACCCGTGTCGACCCGGAAGGCCGTCCGACCGTGTTCGACAAGATGCCGCGCCCGAAAGAAGGTCGCTGGATCAATATCGGTCGTCTGGACATCAACACCACCGGTCTCTTGATGTTCACCACCGACGGTGAGTTGGCCAACCGCCTGATGCACCCTTCCTACGAAATGGACCGTGAATACGCGGTACGTGTACGTGGCGAAGTCGATGACGAGATGATCGAGCGTCTGAAGGCAGGCGTGGTACTCGAAGACGGCCCGGCCAAGTTCACCGACATCAAGCAGGCACCAGGCGGCGAAGGTTTCAACCACTGGTACCACTGCGTGGTGATGGAAGGTCGTAACCGCGAAGTCCGTCGCCTGTGGGAATCCCAGGGGCTGGTGGTCAGCCGCCTGAAGCGCGTGCGTTTCGGTCCGGTGTTCCTCAATTCCGACCTGCCGATGGGCCGCTGGCGCGAAATGAGCCAGTACGAAGTCGACATTCTGAGTGCCGAAGTCGGTCTGACCCCGGTGGCGATGCCGCAGATGAACGCCAAGAGCAAGGACAAGCTCGATCGTATGCAGCGTAAATCGTCGCGTCCGATGGGCAAGACCGAGCGCGTGCGCACGTTGCGTCCAGCTGCTGGTGCGACCGCTGCCAGCCCACGCGAATCCCGCGAGCCGCAGATCGAAGGCGAGCGCCCGGCCCGTAAGCCAGCGCCACGTCAGGACGGCGAGCGCGGCCCACGCACTCCACGTCCGGCCAACGGTCGCACTGAGCGTGGCGAAGGCCGTGGCGCTCCGTCCGGTGGTCGTAGCGACCGCGGCGCGCCTGCCGGCCGTGGTACGCCGGTGGCAGACCGCCCGGCCGACACCAAGCGCCCGGCCAAGCCGGCGCCGAAGAAACGCCCAGGCATCGTGCTGGTCGACCGTGACGCGCCATCGGGCAAGCGCCGCGGCGCACCAGCCGGTTCCGGCCAGCGTCCGGGCTTCGGTCGCCGCAAGCCTGAGTAATCGGTAAGCGCTCCATGAAAAACGCCATCCTTCGAGGATGGCGTTTTTTTTGGGGCTGGTTTTAGTGAAGGGGTGTTTGTAAGTCAGTCATCGCGGGCAAGCCCGCTTGTATGGTAGGACTTGAAGGGAGGAGGAGGGACAAAGCCCGATTCTGACTGTTGACGCAGTACAGATCCGTGGGAGATTTCGCCCCTCCTCCTTTCACCCAAGCGCCGATAAAGAATGCATCTGGCTAGACCGACGATAGGAACAAGCCTGCGCCTCTGGGTGAGCCCTTCAAGTGTTCAAAACCATATCCCGGAGGAAATACAATGGCAATGCCGGTTTCTGTCACACAGCCGATCGTAGGTGTGGATGTCGCCAAGAACGAACTGGTGATCTATCACGCCGAACTTGACCTGCTTGAAGAGATTCCCAACAACAAAGCAGCCATCAAGACGTGGTTGAAGGCCTTGCCAGGGACAGTCGCGGTAGCTATTGAATCGACCAATATCTATCACTTGGAGTTCGCTGATCTGGCCTATGAGGCCGGCTGCACGATTTACATGGTGGGTGGCTATGAGCTCAGCCATTACCGCAAAGGGGTGAATATCCGTGCCAAAACCGATGCGCTGGATGCCAGGCTGCTCGCTCGCTATCTGAAGAACGAAGGTGATGATCTTCATCCGTGGACCCCGCCATCACCGCTGTACCGCCAGCTCCTGAGCCTCTTCCGTCGTCGCGCAGCCTTGGTTCAGGCGCGGGTCGGCCTGGTGCAAAGCTGGGCGAATGAGCCGCTGTTGAAGACAGCTTTCGCCGAGCAAGTGAAATCCATGCAGCAGCTTGAGGCGCTGGTCGAAAAGACGATTAATGATCATCTGAAGGAAGCCGGCTTGCTCAGTCAGTTGAAGCGTTGCGTGAAAGTTGAAGGCATTGGTTTTTTGACCGGAGCCCGCTTGCTCACGGCGTTTCAGCGGGGCGACTTCAGAAACGCGGATGCCTTTATTGCCTTCCTGGGAATGGATCTGCGCGTGTCGAAGTCAGGACAAAAGGATGGTCGTCGGAGTCTGACCAAGCGAGGTGACCCGGAAGCCCGCCGGCTTTTGCACAATGCAGCCATGTCGGCCAGCCGTACGCCCGCCTGGAAAGGCTTTTACGAAGAGCAAAGAGCTCGAGGCTTCAGCACCACTCAGGCGCTGGTGATACTGGCTCGCAAGCTTGCTCGGATCGTATTCGCTCTGCTGAAAGGGCAGAGCGAATACCAACCAAAAGCCGGTTGAGGGCTTCCCCTCAACCATAGAATCTCCCACAGGTGACCGAGTTGTTTCATAGGAATGCGATCAATGTGGGAGCGAGGCTTGCCCGCGAAGGCGTCCTCGGCATCACTGCAGAATCTTGGGCTAAAAGACAAACCGTCCGTTAAACACCGGCTCATCATCCAGCGCCAACACGCCACTGGAGAAGATCAGGTCCAGATGATGGCTACCCTTGGCGCCACCGCCCAGCCCCAGGTGCAAGCCGCAATGGCGCTCCTCGAACCCGGCATTGCGCGCATACAACGCTTTCACGCCTTCATTGGTGCCGATCCCCAGCTCCTCGATTCGTCGATTGGACGGATTGGCGTCCAGGTACTTGTTGAAGTCATGCTCCAGTCCCGGCACATCGGTGGCGATTTTGCTGATGGTCGAGTTCTCGATCCACAACTCCAGCGGTGACGTCAGTACGCCGTACTTGCGGGCAAACGGAATTGTGCCGAGGAACGTCCCCATAAACTTCACCCGGCCATTAATGGCCTCGCTATGGGTGGCGATCTCGCCGGGGGCCAGATCGAAGTTGCCGATACCGTTGATGTCGGTCCATTTCTTGATACTGCTCAATGGCGTTTCGAACCACGAGCCATGATCATCTTTGAAACTCAAGGTGGTGGCGTGGGACATGCGCTGGATCAAGTGCCTGTTCAATCCGGCAATTCGCTGCGGGGTGACACTGAAGGTGTCGTAGAAGTAATCGCCGTAATCCTTGAACAGCAGCGACTTCTTCCAGTTCTGCGCCATAACGCCTTGCAGTGCACGGACAAAGTCCGGGCCGTCGGGACGCGGGTTGGGCAGGGTGGAAGAGTCGTAGAAGAAAATGTACAGATCGCTGTCGGCAATCGCCTGAGCCAGCAATTGGGTGGGTTCGAGGTCCAGGCGCATTGCGCTGAAGCTGAACCGTGGGCTGTTACCGGCTTGCTCGGCAATGGCGCCGGTCAGTGCCTCGTAGTCAGCGGTGTGGCCGAGCAAGACCTTTGCCGGGTTGACACCGGCAACGGCAGGGTGATGTTCGAGGTAGTAAAGGAAATGCGAAATGGCGCGCTGCTTATCCATGTAGTCCTCCCTGACAAACCGAGAAAGAGGCGGACACGACCGGCCGGATCGTGCCCGTCGGAATACCTTACAAAGGCCACATCGCCGTGCCGAACGGAACAACCGCATCGGCTTGCATCATTTCAACGGCGGCCTCATGGGTCGGTGCTTCAAACCAATCGTCCAGTTGCAGTTCAGTGTCCAAGTCTTTGTCCAGTGCTTGCATGGTGAATCTCCTAGATGACTTCTTTTGGTAAGAACAGCTTCGGTAAGAACAGCGGCGTGCTTTTCACCCGTTGAAGAGCGCGTCAACTTGTCGGTCGATGCGGCTCGGCAAGTTGCTGCAAACCTAGTTCACAGATTTTTGGAATGCAAAAAAATAATCAAACAATTTTCATTTGAACTATTTATTCCGTTTTTCGAAAGCGAACTTTTTAATAGAAAACAGAAAACTAAGTCGGGTATTTACTTAGCAAGCTTCCTATCGTCAATTTACAGTCAGAGAGTCTCTGGATCTGGTTTGGAAAATTTGCGTTACGCCTTGTAAACAAAACCTTACGAAAAGCCCGCTCAAACCCCGTGGAATGCCGCTGGGGAAAGGGCTGTAAGGAAAAGCTGCCGTCCGCCGCTGTGTGGATGGGATTCAAGGGCTCTGGTGCGCTTGTTTCAGCATCGTTTGAAGGGTGAGATGCGCCCCATGCCTGTCGTGCAGGTGCATAACAAGAAGGAGGCGCAATGAACGCCGTGACTTATCTCCATCTCACCCCGTGGAGCGATTTCTCCGCTGCTCCCGTCGATGGCCTGCAAAGGCCTGACTCAATTTTTGCAGCCGCCCGAGCCACTCGAGGCGGACACACGCAATCCCGGCAACCGACGCGCTGATCCAGCGGTGTCTGGCAGCAGGGGGTTACAGGTGTACAATGCGCCGCGTTTTAACTGTGACCCTCTGCGCAATAGCGCAAACTTCAAGGCTACCCGCCTTGTTCACTCCGCCGCGTCACGAGCGTGTCGGGTTCGATTTCGTCACAGATAAAAACAAATAGGTGACGCATGACTGTCGTAAAAACGCTGAACTCCTGGTGCCTGCGCTGGGGTTTGATCGGCGCTGCTTGAAATCGCAACCGAGCAGCAACGTCTACTGAACATCATCAAACCTTGCGTGAGACCCTTTTCATGAGTGGACAAAACTCGCATTCAGGCGAGCTTAAACGCGGCCTGAAAAATCGCCATATTCAACTGATCGCCCTCGGTGGCGCGATTGGTACCGGGTTGTTCCTCGGCTCGGCCGGTGTACTCAAATCCGCCGGCCCGTCGATGATTCTCGGTTACGCCATTTGCGGCTTCATCGCCTTCATGATCATGCGCCAACTGGGCGAAATGATCGTCGAAGAGCCGGTCGCCGGTTCCTTCAGCCACTTCGCCCACAAATACTGGGGCGGTTTCGCCGGTTTCCTGTCGGGCTGGAACTGCTGGATTCTGTACATTCTGGTGGGCATGTCCGAGCTGACTGCGGTCGGCAAATACATCCACTACTGGGCGCCGGACATCCCGACCTGGGCCTCGGCCGCTGCTTTCTTCGTGCTGATCAACGCGATCAACCTGGCCAACGTCAAAGTCTTCGGCGAAGCCGAGTTCTGGTTCGCGATCATCAAGGTCGTGGCGATCGTCGGCATGATTGCCCTGGGCAGCTACTTGCTGGTCAGCGGCCACGGCGGCCCGCAAGCCTCGGTGACCAACCTGTGGTCCCACGGTGGCTTCTTCCCGAACGGCGTCAGCGGTCTGGTGATGGCCATGGCGATCATCATGTTCTCCTTCGGCGGCCTGGAAATGCTCGGTTTCACCGCTGCTGAAGCCGACAAGCCGAAAACCGTGATCCCGAAAGCCATCAACCAGGTGATCTACCGGATCCTGATTTTCTACATCGGTGCGTTGGTGGTCCTGCTGTCGCTGACCCCTTGGGACAGCCTGCTGACGACGCTGAATGCGTCCGGCGATGCCTACAGCGGTAGCCCGTTCGTGCAAGTGTTCTCGATGCTCGGCAGCAACACCGCCGCGCACATCCTCAACTTCGTGGTCCTGACCGCGGCGCTGTCGGTGTACAACAGTGGCACTTACTGCAACAGCCGCATGTTGCTGGGCATGGCCGAGCAGGGCGATGCGCCGAAGGCCTTGTCGAAGATCGACAAGCGTGGCGTGCCGGTGCGTTCGATCCTGGCGTCGGCCGCCGTGACGTTGATCGCGGTGTTGCTGAACTACCTGATCCCGCAAAACGCGCTGGAACTGTTGATGTCGTTGGTGGTAGCAACCCTGGTGATCAACTGGGCAATGATCAGCTTCTCGCATTTCAAGTTCCGCCAGCACATGAACAAGACCCGACAGACGCCGCTGTTCAAGGCCTTGTGGTACCCATACGGCAACTACATTTGCCTGGCGTTCGTGGCGTTCATCCTCGGCGTGATGCTGCTGATTCCGGGCATCCAGATCTCGGTGTATGCGATTCCGGTGTGGGTCGCGTTCATGTGGATCTGCTACGGCATCAAGAACAAGCGTCG
Organism: Pseudomonas sp. P9_31; assembly: GCF_034008235.1. Taxonomy (NCBI): domain Bacteria; kingdom Pseudomonadati; phylum Pseudomonadota; class Gammaproteobacteria; order Pseudomonadales; family Pseudomonadaceae; genus Pseudomonas; species Pseudomonas sp. P9_31. Next base: position 4,604,652 of record NZ_CP125375.1, on the reverse strand, counting down.
TGACCACGGCACTGCTGTTGTCGGTTCTGCGATCAAGTAGGCAAAGGATGACAACAAAAAAGCCGGCTTCTGCCGGTTTTTTTGTCTGCGGTCCTACGCGAGGTGGCGATAGACTGCCTTCAGCCAATCCAATCACATAGGAGCCAGGCATGGGCGAAGGGCAGACACATTATGAAATCGAAGGCGGGATGCTGGGTCGTGAAGATGTTCAAGCGCTGATTGACGGGAGCAACGTGCCATTGCGCTTCACGGGCGTGGACTTTACCGACGCTGATTTGTCGAGGCTGGTGCTGGATCACTGCGAGTTCCAGCGTTGCATATTGTTGCGCAGCCAGTTTCTCGGGGCGCGCCTGGAGGGAACTCAATGGAAGGGTTGTCGGGGTGCGCACGCGATTTTCGAAGCGGCACATCTGCTGGAGGCATCGTTCAGTAATTGTGATTTGAACAACACTCGATGGCAGCGAGCCAAACTGGCGCAAGTCAATTTCGACGGATGCAAGTTGACGGGCGCGAACTTCAGTCACTGTTCGAGCCTGGGCCTTTCATTCAGTGAAACGCGACTTAACAGTGCTTTCTTGCCGGGAATGTCATTTGCCAAGAGCACGCTGAGCAACCTGGATTTCTCTGAGGCGGACTTGAGCGATGCGGACTTTCGCAAGGCTGAGTTTGTCGATTGCAGCCTGGCGCATGCACGTATCAATGGGGCGACGTTTGCCGGTGCGGATCTGCGCGGTGCCGATTTGAGCGGTTTTCGGCTCAATGATGCCAAACTGTTCAAGGGTGCCGTGATTTCTCGCGCACAAGCCTCGATGCTGCTGTCGGAGTTGGGTTTATCTGTCGCATAGCGACCTGAGGTAGTGATTTTCCATGCTGGTGATTTCCAACAACGTGCATCTGCCGGATGCCGAGATCGAATTGACGGCCATTCGCGCACAAGGTGCCGGTGGGCAGAACGTCAATAAAGTCTCCAGCGCCGTGCATCTGCGCTTCGACATTCCGGCCTCGTCCTTGCCCGAGTTCTACAAGGAGCGGCTGTTGGCGCTGCGCGACAGTCGCATCACCAGCGAAGGTGTGTTGATCATCAAGGCCCAGCAGTACCGCACGCAGGAGCAGAACCGCGCCGACGCACTGGAGCGTCTGAGCGAATTGATCCTCAGTGCCACCAAAGTCGAAAAGAAACGCCGCCCGACCAAGCCGACCCTCGGTTCGAAGAAACGTCGGCTCGAATCCAAGACCAAACGCGGCAGCATCAAGGCCGGGCGTGGCAAGGTGGATTTCTAGCGGGCTTCACGTTCTTCCCGATACTTTGGCGCCTGCCGGTACAAGTAAACGCTCAGCATCAATCCGCTCAAGGCGGCGAGGGCGGCGAACAGGAAGATCGAGGCAAAACCGAAGCCTGCCGCAATCGCACCCGCCAGCGGTCCGGTAATCCCCAGCGACAAATCGATGAACAGCGAATAAGCCCCGACCGCCGCGCCACGGCTGGAAGCGGGCACCAGGTTGACCGCTTCCACGCCCAAGGCCGGGAACACCAGCGAGAAACCGAAACCGCTCAGTGCCGCGCCAGCCAGTGCCCAATGAGCGTCCGGCGCGAGCCACAGCAGCAACAGCCCGAGGGTTTCCACCGAGAGGCAGGCAATTGCCACGCGAAAGCCGCCGAGGCGGTTGATCAGGTTACCGAACAGCAGTCGCGCACCGATAAAACTGGCGCCGAACAAGCTCAGGCACAGCACCGCGTTGGACCAATGCTGAGTCGCGTAGTACAGGGTAATGAAGGTCGCGATGGTGCCAAAGCCGATGGAGCCCAGCGCCAGACCGCAGCCATGAGGAAATACCCGTCCCAGCACATGCATGAACGGCAAACGTTCACCTGCGACAATTGGTGCCGCGGCTTTCGGCCAGGCCAGCGCCACGCCCAGCACGGCCAGCAGCACGATGCTCACGCCCATGCTCCACAAACCCAGTTGGCTCACCAGTAGCACCCCCAGCGGTGCGCCGACCGCCAACGCGCCATAACTGGCGATGCCGTTCCAGGAGATGACCTTGGCGGTGTTCGCCGCGCCGACGCGGCCGATGCCCCAGCCGATCGACCCGGAACCCACCAGACTTTCCGCGCTGCCGAGCACCAGACGACCGATCAACAGACTGATCAGGCTTAACGTCGGCAGGCTTTGGGTCCAGGCGGAAATCAGCATGAATACACCGCTCAAACCACAGCCGGCGAGGCCATACATCACCGCCAGTTTGCTGCCCTTGTTATCGATGATGCGCCCGGCGTACGGGCGGCTGAGCAGGGTGGCCAGGTATTGCACACTGATCACCAGCCCGGCGATCACGGCGCCGAAACCGAGGTCGCTGTGGACGTAGCCCGGCAGTACGGCCAGGGGAATGCCGATATTCAGGTAACCGATGAACGTGAACAGGACGATGGAGACAACTTGCAGCGTGACCGCCAAGGGGCGCTGGGTTTTTGACATGGGTAAAAGGTCCACGGGGCAGCAGGATAGATAGGCTGCTTATGATAGCGGCGTGGACAGTCGCGAGGCGTGAAAAAGTAAAACTATTTGCCGAACGGGATGAGTCAGGATTTTGCAGGGGCGACCAGTTGCGTCGTGACCAGGGCGGCCAGGGCGTTTTCTTCGCTGCCGAAGCGGGCCAGCAGGGCGGCTTGCTTCTCGGGGGAAAGGCGGTTCCAGATGTCGATCATCTTCTCGGCGGTGCCGATCAGGACGCTGGCCTGTGCTTCAGTAAAATCATCGCTCATGGTGCGGGGCTCGCGGTTCAGGCGGTGTGGAAAGCGCATATTAGCGCTTTCCACACGGTCTGGTGGTGCGGATGTATCAGTCTTCGCTGTCGGCCTGGCGGCGTTCAGGTGCTTCTTTCGTCTCGGGCTGTTGGGCACCGGCTTGTTGCGTGGTTGTCTGCTCAGTTTCGTGCAGGCTTGGGAAGGGGAGATTAGGGATCTCGTGCATGTCGCGCTCCTCGCTAAGTCTGTTGATAGATCTGGTAGATCCGCGCTTTAAAAAAGCCTGGGCAGGATACAGCAGGAGAAATGACAAATAGACTTTTATGTCCACATGTTGCGACGGATGGGATTGTCTAGACAGGTCGATAAGAGGGGGCGACACACATTCAAATGTGGGAGCGGGCAAGCCCGCTCCCACAGGGGGACTTGCAGTGCTCGATGGTTATTTGCAAACGTCAGCGATGGCCTCGGCCAGCAGATCCAGGCGCGTCGCATCAATCCCGGCCACGTTCGCCCGGCCCGAGCTGACCATGTACACACTGTGATGCTCGCGCAGTTGCTTGACCTGTTCCGGCGACAAACCGGTGTAGGAAAACATCCCGCGTTGCACACCGATGTGCGCAAATCGTTCGCGCAAGCCATGGGGTTCCAGCGCTTCGACCAGACCGCTGCGCAACTGGGCGATACGCAAACGCATGGCTTCCACTTCGTCGGCCCAGCGGCTTTTCAGCTCTGGATCGCCAAGGATGGTCGCGACCACGGCGGCGCCATGATCCGGTGGTGTCGACCACAGGTTGCGGGCGATGTTGGCCAGTTGGCTGCGGATATCCAGCAGCTTGTCGGCGGTTTGCGTGCAGACAATCAGCGCGCCGGTGCGGTCGCGGTACAGGCCGAAGTTCTTCGAGCAGGAACTGGTGATCAGCACTTCCGGCAATTCGGCGGCGAACAGCCGGGTCGACCAGGCATCTTGCTCCAGGCCGTCGCCAAAGCCCTGATAGGCGAAGTCGATCAGTGGCAGCAAATCACGACTGCGCACCACGTCCAGCACCCGGCGCCAATCGTCGTGGGACAGGTCGAAACCGGTCGGGTTGTGGCAGCAGGCGTGCAGCAGCACCACGTCGCCCTTGGGCGCTTCATTGAGCACCGCGAGCATCGCGTCCACATCCAGACGGTTATCGCTGCCCACGTACGGGTAGTGACTGACCTTGACCCCCGCTGCCGCGAAAATGGTTTCGTGGATCGGCCAGGTCGGGTTGCTCAACCATACGCCTCGGCCCGGCAGGCATTGGGCAATGAAATCGGCGCTCAAGCGCAGCGCGCCGGTGCCGCCCGGCGTCTGAGTGGCACCGGCCCGTTGCTCGGCGATCAGCGCCGAATCGGCGCCCAGCACCAACTCGTTGATGACCTTGCCGAACGCAGCATCGCCGTGACCGCCGATGTAGGTCTTGGTGGCTTGGCGATCCACCAGGCGCTGCTCGGCAAGCTTCACCGCTTCGAGGATGGGCGTCAGGCCCTGGGCATCTTTATAGACACCCACGCCAAGGTCGAATTTGCGCGGGTTGGGGTCCTGCGCATAGGCCTCCATCAGGCCGAGAATCGGGTCGCCGGGTACTCGGCCGATGGCGTCGAAATGCATTATTTGCGGCCCTCGGCGTCTTTGGCCACTTCGTCGGTGCGCGCGGCCATGATGAAATCGTTGCGGTGCAGGCCTTTGATGGAATGGCTCCACCAGGTCACGGTGACTTTGCCCCACTCGGTCAGCAGGCCCGGGTGGTGACCTTCGGCCTCAGAGATTTCGCCGACCGCGTTGGTGAACGCCAGCGCGTGTTTGAAGTTCTTGAACAGAAAAACTTTTTCCAACTGCATCACGCTGTCGCGGACTTCGATGTTCCAGTCAGGGATCTGCTTGATCAGGATCGGCAATTCTTCGTCGCTGACCTGAGGGGCATCGGCGCGGCAGGCTTCGCAGTGGGCTTGGTTTAATGTGGACATGATGTGTTCCTGAAATCGAGTGTTTTGAAAAACGGTCGTCAGTGGGACCACGCTAAAGCAAAGCGGCGATCCGTAACAGACTCACTTGATGCCAAAAGGCGCGGGTCACGCAGCTTTTGGCGGAAATTTCGGTGCGTGCAATCCAAGCTGCATGCCTTGTTTGACCATGCCCATGATGTCTTCGTGGGCCAGGTCGAACAGGCGCTTGAGGTTCGGCAGGACAAAGTACAACGGTTGCAGAATGTCGATGCGGTATGGCGTGCGCATGCATTCCAGCGGGTCGAAGGCCTGATGCTCAGGTGCGTCCGACAGGGAATAAACGGTTTCTTTCGGCGAGGACAAAATACCGCCGCCATAGATGCGCAGGCCTTGCGATGTGTCGACCAGGCCGAACTCGATGGTCATCCAGTACAGACGCGCCAGGTACACCCGTTCTTCCTTGGAAGCCTGTAGGCCGAGTTTGCCGTAGGTGTGGGTGAATTCGGCAAACCAGGGGTTGGTCAGCAGCGGACAGTGGCCAAAGATTTCGTGGAAAATGTCTGGCTCTTGCAGGTAATCCAGCTCTTCGCGGGTACGAATGAAGGTCGCCACCGGAAACTGTTTGCTCGCCAGTAATTCGAAAAAGGTCTGGAAGGGAATCAGTGCGGGGACTCGGGCAACCTGCCAGCCGGTGGTTTCACCGAGGACTTTGTTGATTTCACCGAGTTGCGGAATGCGGTCGTGGGGCAGACCGAGTTTTTCGATACCGTCCAGGTATTCCTGGCACGCACGGCCCTCGACCACTTTCAGCTGGCGAGTGATCAGCGTGTTCCACACCGCGTGTTCTTCGGCGGGGTAGTCGATAAAACCTTGCGCATCGGGCTCGCGAGCCACGTATTGCGTCTGCTTCATGCTGCTCTCCTGCTAGGGGATTCGTTCTTGTTGTGTGTACAGCTATGGACCTAGAAATACCCCAAGGTGTGCGGTGTTGCAGCAGGTGATTCCCGTTATGCGTAGGAAAAATCCGTGCTTTTTGTAAAGTATTCGTTACGGATTGGCCGCTATGGCGCAAGTATTGAGTTCTCAGGGTTTGAAATGCGCTCTACCTGTCACATAATCTTGACGACTAACTGAGCCACTCGGCAAAAAATGTCCGAGGGCACTGCGAATACCCCACAGGTTGTGCGCCAGGCATCAACCTCACTCACCGCTTTTTTGGGCCTTTATATGCGTATCAAAGTCCACTGCCAGAACCGCATCGGTATCCTGCGCGACATTCTCAACCTGCTGGTCGAGTACGGGATCAATGTCGCCCGTGGCGAAGTGGGCGGTGAACATGGCAATGCGATCTATCTGCACTGCCCGAACCTGATCAATATTCAGTTCCAGGCGTTGCGCCCGAAGTTCGAGGCGATTGGCGGGGTATTCGGCGTCAAGCGCGTAGGGCTGATGCCCAGCGAGCGTCGGCACATGGAGCTCAATGCCTTGCTCGGTGCCCTGGAGTTTCCGGTGCTGTCGATCGACATGGGCGGCTCCATCGTCGCGGCCAACCGTGCGGCGGCGCAGTTGCTCGGGGTGCGGGTGGATGAGGTGCCGGGGATTCCGCTGTCGCGGTACGCCGAGGACTTCGATTTGCCGGAGCTGGTGCGCGCCAACAAGTCACGGATCAACGGCTTGCGGGTGAAGGTCAAGGGGGATGTGTTTCTCGCCGACATCGCGCCGTTGCAATCGGAACATGACGAAAGCGAGGCCATGGCCGGCGCGGTGTTGACGTTGCACCGGGCGGACCGGGTGGGCGAGCGCATCTATAACGTGCGCAAGCAGGAATTGCGCGGGTTCGACAGCATTTTCCAAAGCTCGAAAGTGATGGCGGCGGTGGTTCGCGAAGCGCGACGCATGGCACCGCTGGATGCGCCGCTGTTGATAGAGGGCGAAACCGGCACCGGCAAAGAGTTGTTGGCGCGGGCCTGTCACTTGGCGAGCCCGCGTGGGCAATCACCGCTGATGGCGCTCAACTGCGCCGGTCTGCCGGAGTCCATGGCCGAAACCGAACTGTTCGGCTACGGCCCTGGTGCCTTCGAAGGAGCGCGGGCCGAAGGCAAGCTCGGGCTGTTGGAGCTGACGGCGGGCGGTACGTTGTTTCTCGATGGCGTCGGCGAAATGAGCCCGCGCTTGCAGGTGAAATTGCTGCGCTTTCTGCAGGACGGTTGCTTCCGTCGTGTCGGCAGCGATGAAGAGGTTTATCTGGATGTGCGGGTGATCTGCGCGACTCAAGTGGACTTGTCCGAGCTGTGTGCTCGCGGTGAGTTTCGCCAGGATTTGTATCACCGCTTGAACGTGCTCTCGTTGCACATTCCGCCGTTGCGCGAATGCCTCGACGGATTGGCGCCGTTGGTGGAGCATTTCCTCGATCAGGCCAGTCGGCAGATCGGTTGCCCGTTGCCGAAACTGGCCCCGGCGGCGATGGAGCGGCTCAGTCACTATCACTGGCCGGGCAATGTGCGGCAGTTGGAGAACGTGCTGTTTCAGGCGGTTTCCCTGTGCGAGGGCGGGACAGTCAAAGCCGAGCACATTCGTCTTCCGGATTACGGTGTGCGTCAGCCCCTTGGCGATTTCTCCCTCGAGGGCGGGTTGGACGAGATTGTCGGGCGCTTCGAGAAAGCCGTGCTGGAGCGCTTGTATTCCGAGCATCCGAGCAGTCGGCAATTGGGCAAGCGGCTGGGGGTTTCCCATACGACCATTGCCAATAAGTTGCGTGAGTATGAAGTCGGCAAAGAGCCCGGCTAGCCTGCCTTTGTAGCAGCTGCCGAGCCTGCGAGGCTGCTGCTACAGGTCGATGCTTGCCGTAAGCGGCATAACACCGCCGGTTTTTCGTCTTCGATACATTCCCCCCATCCCCTCTGAAACCCTCAAGTCCCTTGTTTGCCGGGCCCTGCGCCGCCAGAAAAAAGTTGGTCTGCAAATTGCTTATGGCTCAGCAGTACAGCGGTGGGCGGCAAACGTCCGGCATGCAGAGGAAAGAGTGTGGACAAGTACCTTTATGTGGCAATGACCGGCGCCAGCCAGAATGCACTGGCGCAGAAGGCTCATGCCAACAACCTGGCGAACATCTCTACCAACGGTTTTCAGAAGGACCTGGAACAGGCCCGTTCGATGCCGGTGTTTGGTGACAGCTTTCCGGCGCGCGCGTTTGCCATGAGCGAACGTCCGGCCACCGACTTCTCTGCGGGCACGCTGGTGGAAACCGGTCGCGACCTCGATGTCGCGGTGCAAGGCAACGGCTGGATCGCCGTGCAGAACCCCGATGGCGGTGAAAGCTACGTGCGCACCGGCAGTCTGAACGTTGACGCCCTGGGCGTGCTGCGCGCCGGTAACGGTATGCCGGTGATGGGCAATGGCGGGCCGATTGCCGTGCCGCCCGAGCAGCAAGTCGAAGTCGGCGAAGACGGCACCATCAGCATCCGTGCGATGGGCGAAGGCCCGCGGGTGATGGCCGAAGTCGACCGCATCAAGCTGGTCAACCCGGACTTCAAGAACATGACCAAAGGCCTGGACGGTTCGATCCACACCCAGGACGGCAAGCCGGCGCAAGCCGATGCCAACGTCAAGCTGGTGTCCGGGTTCCTTGAGTCGAGCAACGTCAATGCCGTGGAAGAAATGACCTCGGTGCTGGCGCTGGCCAAGCAGTTCGAGCTGCACATCAAGATGATGAACACCGCCAAAGACGATGACCAGGCCATGGCTCGGGTCTTGCAGATCAGCTAATTATCAGAACGTCGCGCCGTAAAACAGGCGCACGAGGAGAATCGAATGCTTCCGGCTCTATGGGTTGCCAAAACAGGTCTGTCCGCCCAGGACACCAACCTCACCACCATTTCCAACAACCTGGCCAACGTATCGACCACGGGTTTCAAACGTGACCGCGCCGAGTTCCAGGATTTGCTGTATCAGATCAAGCGCCAGCCAGGCGCCCAGTCGACCCAGGACAGCGAATTGCCGTCGGGTCTGCAAGTGGGTACTGGTGTGCGCATCGTCGGTACCCAGAAAAACTTCACCGCCGGCAGCCTGCAAACCACCGAGCAGCCGTTGGACATGGCCATCGACGGTCGTGGTTTCTTCCAGATCCTGCAGCCCGATGGCACCACGTCCTACACCCGTGACGGTACCTTCCACCTGGACTCCAACGGCCAGATCGTCAACGCCAGCGGCTTCGCCCTGGAACCGGCCATTGTCATTCCGAACAACGCCCAGACGTTCACCGTTGGCCGTGACGGCACCGTGTCCATCACCGTTGCCGGCAACCCGGCCGCCCAAGTGATCGGCAACCTGCAAACCGCTGACTTCATCAACCCGGCCGGTCTGCAAGCGGTGGGTAACAACCTGTTCCAGGAAACCGCTGCCAGCGGCGCGCCGCAAGTCGGTACCCCGGGCCTGGCCGGTTTCGGCACCACGCTGCAGAACACCCTGGAAACGTCCAACGTCAGCACCGTTGAAGAGATGGTCAACATGATCACCACTCAGCGCGCCTACGAGATGAACTCCAAGGTGATCTCCACCGCCGACCAGATGCTCTCGTTCGTAACGCAGAATCTGTAATCAAGTCTATGAGGCGGCCATGAGGTCGCCTGCAACACCGTGAGGTAGGGTCATGAATCGCTTCGTATCTGTTCTGGCACTGAGTGGGGTCGCCGCGCTGGCGGGGTGCGTCGGTCCGACGCCAAAGCCCAATGACCCTTACTACGCCCCGGTGTTGCCGCGCACGCCGCTGCCGGCTGCCGCCAATAACGGCTCGATCTACCAGGCCGGTTTCGAACAGAACCTGTACAGCGACCGCAAGGCGTTCCGGGTCGGTGACATCATCACCATCACCCTGAACGAGCGCACCCAGGCGAGCAAGAACGCCAACTCTCAGGTCGACAAGACCAGCAAGGCCAGCATCGGTCTGTCCTCGCTGTTTGGTACGGTGCCCAGCGTGAACAACCCGTTAGACACTGGTGATCTCAGTCTGAACGCCGGCTACAGCGGCGATCGCGCGACCAAGGGTGACAGTAAAGCCGGGCAGGGCAACAGCCTGACCGGTTCGATCACCGTGACTGTCGCCGACGTGTTGCCCAACGGCATCATCGCCGTGCGCGGCGAGAAGTGGCTGACCCTCAATACCGGTGATGAGCTGGTGCGGATTGCCGGCCTCGTTCGCGCCGATGACATCGCCACCGACAACACCGTGTCGTCGACTCGCGTTGCCGATGCGCGCATCACCTATTCGGGCACCGGCGCGTTTGCCGATGCGAGTCAGCCAGGCTGGTTCGACCGTTTCTTCCTCAGCCCGCTGTTCCCTTTCTAGGTGGCTTTCCAGTTGAGCATGTTGAACTTCAAACACCTGATGGTGGGTGCCCTGTTGCTGACGGCGGCCTTCGATGCACAAGCCGAGCGGCTGAAGGACATCGCCAGTATTTCCGGCGTGCGTTCCAACCAATTGATCGGCTACGGCCTGGTGGTCGGGCTTAACGGCACCGGTGACCAGACGACCCAGACCCCGTTCACCCTGCAGACCTTCAACAACATGCTCTCGCAGTTCGGCATCAAGGTACCGGCAGGTTCCGGTAACGTGCAGCTGAAGAACGTTGCGGCGGTATCGATCAGCGCCGACTTGCCGGCGTTCGCCAAGCCAGGTCAGCAGATAGATATCACCGTGGCGTCCATCGGTAACTCCAAGAGCCTGCGCGGCGGCACCTTGCTGTTGACGCCGCTCAAAGGTATCGACGGCAACGTCTACGCCGTCGCTCAGGGCAACCTGGTGGTCGGCGGTTTCGATGCCGAGGGTCGTGACGGTTCCAAGATCACCGTCAACGTTCCGTCGGCCGGCCGCATCCCTGGCGGTGCGTCGGTCGAACGTGCCGTGCCGAGCGGTTTCAATCAGGGCAACACCCTGACCCTGAACCTCAACCGTTCGGACTTCACCACCGCCAAGCGCATCGTCGACAAGATCAACGACATGCTCGGCCCAGGCGTCGCTCAGGCCATCGACGGTGGCTCGATCCGCGTGACCGCGCCACTCGATCCGAGCCAGCGGGTCGACTATTTGTCGATCCTCGAAAACCTCGAAGTCGATCCGGGTCAGGCGGTGGCGAAAGTCATCATCAACTCGCGCACCGGCACCATCGTGATCGGCCAGAACGTCAAGGTTTCGCCGGCCGCTGTGACCCACGGCAGCCTGACCGTGACCATTACCGAAGACCCGATCGTCAGCCAGCCCGGCCCTCTGTCCAACGGGCAGACGGCGGTCGTGCCGCGCTCGCGGGTCAACGCTCAGCAAGAAGCCAAGCCGATGTTCAAGTTCGGCCCGGGCACCACCCTCGACGAGATCGTCCGTGCGGTGAACCAGGTCGGCGCGGCACCGGGTGACTTGATGGCGATCCTCGAAGCGCTGAAACAGGCTGGCGCGTTGCAAGCCGACTTGATCGTGATCTGAGGACGGCGATCATGGATATGCGCAAAAGCGGTCTGGTCAGCAGCAGCGATTCGGGTTCCTACTCGGACCTGAATCGCCTGAACCAGCTCAAGGTTGGCGACAAGAACAGCGATGCGAACATGCGCAAGGTGGCGCAGGAATTCGAGTCGCTGTTCCTTGGTGAAATGCTCAAGTCCATGCGCTCGGCCACCGAAGCGCTGGGCCAGGACAACCCGCTCAATACGCCGGCGGCCAAGCAGTACCAGGAAATGTACGACCAGCAGTTGGCCGTTTCCCTGTCCCGCGAGGGCGGCGGTATTGGCCTGGCGGACGTGCTGATGCGCCAGATGTCGAAGAACAAACCGATGGCGCCGGGGGAGGCCGCGGCAGCGTCTGCCGCCAAGCAGGCCGCCGCGCAAGCTGCCGTGGAAACGCCGATTGCCGCCGGTACGGTCGCCACCAACGGGCCGCTGTCGCGCCTCAATGGCGAGCGCCCGCTGTGGGCTTCGCGTTCGGTGAAGGCGCCAGCCAGTGCGGGCGAGGGCACTCACCGCAATGACATGGCGCTGATCAATCAGCGGCGTCTGGCATTGCCACCGAAACTGGCCGACCGTTTGCTCGCCGGGCTGGTGCCATCTGCATCGGTATCGACATCGACCGCGGCGACGACCGCCACCGCAGCGCAGAACAAAATCCAGGTGCCGCCGAGCACCACGACCGGTTCCGGCTCTCTGTACAACGGCGATTGGCTGGCTTCGCAAACGGACACGACATCCAGCGGGCGTCTGCAGATTTATGGTCGTGCCATGGCTCAAATCCCACTGGCACCGGCGAAGAAAGCCTTCAGCTCCGCCGACGAATTCGTCAACACCATGCTGCCAATGGCCAAAGAGGCTGCCGACCGTATCGGCGTCGATCCGCGTTACCTGGTGGCTCAGGCTGCCCTGGAAACCGGTTGGGGCAAATCGGTCATGCGCGCCCAGGATGGCAGCAGTAGCCACAACCTGTTCGGCATCAAGGCCAGCAGTAACTGGAAGGGCGATTCGGCGCGGGCGATCACCAGCGAATTCAGAAATGGCCAGATGGTCAAGGAGACGGCCGAGTTCCGTTCCTACGCCTCTTACAAGGACAGCTTCCATGACCTTGTGACGCTGCTGCAAAGCAATAATCGCTATCAAGATGTGCTGAAGGCGGCCGATAACCCAGAACAGTATGTACGCGAGTTGCAAAAAGCCGGGTATGCAACCGACCCGGATTACGCAAGCAAGATTTCGCAGATAGCCAAGCAGATGACGAGTTACCAAAACTACGCTGCGGCGGGCGCTTCCACCACGCCTTTATAGGCACAAGGTATAAGGTTTGAACCATGAGTTTGCTCAATATCGGGATGTCGGGTTTATCCGCTGGCCAAAGCGCGTTGATGGTTACCGGTAACAACATTGCCAACGCCGACACCGCAGGCTACTCGCGTCAGCAAACCGTGCAGGGCAGCAAGGCCTCGAATCAGTTCGGCAATGTCTACATCGGCACGGGTACGACCCTGGCCGATGTGCGTCGGGTGTACAACAGCTACCTCGATACGCAACTGCAAACCACCACCTCGCTCAACAGCGACTCGGCAGCCTACGCCGGGCAGATCAGCCCGCTCGATGCGTTGCTGTCGGACAGCGGCACCGGCCTCAACGGCGCTCTGACCAAGTTCTTCGCCTCGGTACAGAACGTCAACGCCAAACCGGGCGATGATGCTTCCCGCCAACTGCTGCTCAGCGATGCGCAAGCCCTGAGCAACCGTTTCAACTCGATCTCCAGCCAGTTGACCACGCAGAACGCGAACATCAACGGCAACCTGGCGGACATGGCCGATCAGGTCAACAAACTGGCGGCCACCGTGGCCCAGTTGAACCAGAAGATCTCCGAAGTTTCCAACGCCGGCGGCCAGCCCAACGACTTGCTCGACGCGCGCAACGAGACCGTGCGCCAGTTGTCCACCTTCACCGGTGCGCAAGTGCTCGAGCGTGACGGTAACCTCGACATTTACCTGGGCAGCGGTCAGCCGCTGGTCATGGGCAGCACCGCCAGCAAGCTGGAAGTGGTGCCGAGCAAAGACGATCCGTCGCGTTCGGCCATTCAGCTCAATCGCGGTTCGAGCACCATCGATATCACCTCGGTGATGACCGGTGGCGAGATGGGCGGCTTACTGCGTTATCGCAGCACTGTGCTGGACCCGGCCATGAATGAGCTGGGGCGTGTGGCGCTGGTCGTCGCCGATCAGATGAACACCGTCCAGGCCCAGGGCATCGACAAGAACGGTGACTTCGGTTCGAACCTGTTCAACAGCATCAACAGTGCCGCGCAAATGGCTCAGCGCAGCGTTGCCACGGTCGGCAACAGCGCCGGCTCAGGCAACTTCGATGTGAGCATCGAGGACAGCGGCAAGCTGACCATCAACGATTACAAGGTCACCTTCACCAGCGCTACCAACTACACCGTGCAGCGTCTGCCTGAAGGCACCGCCATGGGCGCGTACAGCACGCTGACCACGCCGCCACCGGTGATCGATGGTTTCTCCATGACACTTTCCGGTGGTACCGCAGCCGCCGGCGACACGTTCAAGATTACCCCGACCCGCAACGCGGCGACCAACATCAAGACCGAAATGACCGACTCCAAACGTCTGGCCATCGCGGCACCGTTGGGCGCAGCCATTGCGGCGGGCGGCAGCGGCACACTGACGATTCCGGCCAGCGGTCAACCGACCCTGACCACCAAGTTCGATATCTACGACACGGCGACCACCACCACGATCCAGAACGGCCTGAAGACGTCGACGCCGGTCAAAGTCGTATTCGGTGCGGCCGGTGGTACGACTCAGACTTACCAAATGCTCGATGCCCAAGGCAACTCGCTCAGCAGCGGCACCATCGTGCCGGGCCAGAACAATACGCTGAGCCTGACCATTCCACTGGTCGACGCTACCGGTGCCGCGATCAATGATCCGGGCCCGCCCATCGTGCAGCGCACTGTGTCGTTTGACATGACCATTGCGGGTTCACCGGGTACCTCGACGGCGATCAACGTGACGCTCAACCAACCGGGCAGCCTGGATAACCGCAACGGTACTGTATTGGCCAACTTGCAGACCAAGCAGGCCGTGGATACCGGTTCGGCCAGCAATGGTATTTCCCTGAGCGACGCCTACGGCAAACTGGTCTCGGGCGTCGGCGCCAAGGCCGCGCAAGGCAAGCTCGACAGTGCTGCGACCACTGCCATCCTGGCCAACGCCAAGGGCGCTCGCGATTCGCTGTCGGGTGTCGACCTCGATGAGGAAACCGGCAACCTGGTCAAGTACCAGCAGTACTACACCGCGTCTTCGCAGATCATCAAGGCTGCGCAGGAAATCTTCAGCACACTGATCAACAGTCTTTAAGGAGTCGTAGCCCATGCGCATTTCTACCGCCCAGTTTTACGAGTCCTCTGCTGCCAACTATCAGAAGAATTTTTCCAAGGTGGTCAAGAGCAGCGAAGAGGCCAGCAGCCTGGTTCGCATCAATACCGCTGCCGACGATCCGGTCGGTGCCTCGCGCCTGCTGCAATTGGATCAGCAGAGTTCGATGCTGAGCCAGTTCAATACCAACATCACTACCATCAAGGGCACTCTGGGGCAAACAGAGGCGGTGATGGACAGTATCAATAACGTGCTGCAGCGTGCCAAAGAACTGGCCGTGGGGGCAGGCAACGCGTCCTATACCGATGCTGACCGCAAAGCCAATGCCGACGAGTTGGGGCAGATCGAAGATCAGTTGCTGAGCCTGATGAACACCAAAGACGAAAACGGTAAATATATCTTTGCCGGTTCCAAGGGCGACACCGTCCCGTTTTCGCGCAACAGCGACGGCACCTACAGCTACAACGGCGATCAGGTCACGCTGGATTTGCCGGTCGGCGATACCATGTCGATGGCCACTAACAGCACGGGCTGGGAGGTGTTCCAGCAGGCAGTCAATACCAGCCGCAGCCTGACCACAATGACTTCACCTGCAGTGGACGATGGGCGGGTGACGTTGTCCAACGGACAGGTATCGGCCGATACCACCTTCAACAACAAGTTCCGCAGCGGCGAACCCTACACGGTGAGCTTTCTGAGCAGCACGCAACTGCAAATCACCGATTCGCTCGGCAATGATGTGACCTCGGAAGCTACCAACAATGGTGTGTTCAATTCGTCGTCGGCCAACTCCCAGAATGTAACCTTTCGTGGTGTCGACCTGCGCCTCAATATCAACCTGAAGGCGGGTGATACCAACCCTGATGCCGTGATTGCCGGCCATAGTTTCCAGTTGGCGGCCAAACCGGATACGTTCACCACTACGCGTAGCCCGGGCAATCCTTCCACGGCGCTGATCACCGGCAGCACCATCACCAACTCGGTTGCTTATCACGCCAGCTTCCCGGAAGGCGAAGCGATCCTCAAATTCACCAGTGCTACCAATTACGAGCTGTATGCATCGCCGTTGACGGCCAATAGCAGGCCAGTGTCGACCGGCACCATGGCCGGCAGCACTGTAACGGCCTCAGGTGTGACCTTTAACGTCAGTGGTACACCGGCTGCCGGTGACCAGCAAATCATTGCGGTCAACTCGCACCAGACCCAGAATATTCTGGATACCGTCAGCCAATTGCGTACGGCGCTGCTGGTACCAACCGCAGGCGACTCGGTTGCCACCCAGCGCTTGAAGGCGTCTCTGGATTCCGGGCTGGCCAACCTGACAAGTGGTAACGATCAGTTGTCGGCTGCGCTCAGCTCGGTAGGTGCACGCGGTCAGGCGCTGGACAGTCAGACAGACATCAATCAAAGTCTGGGACTGGCCAATACCCAGACCCAGTCGTCGATTCGTGATTCCGACGCTGCCGAAGTCATGACGCGTCTGACCCTGCAGCAAACCATGTTGCAGGCATCACAATTGGCGTTCAGCAAAATTTCGCAATTGGGCCTGTTCAACAAAATCTAAATGGGCTCCCTTCGAGGAGTCCGGCTGGCGACAGTCGTCGAGTGCAAACCGTATTTTTTCAGCGGTTACAGGGCGTCTCACTTGTCTGAGTGAGCGTCCACCGCTCGAGAGTTCCCTCCGTGAATCCAGTTCCTTTAGTCACCATCGCTATTCCCGCCTGCAACCCACGCTTCTTTCGCGTGGCACTGCAGAGCGCCTTGTTTCAGGGTTACGACAATCTCGAGATCATTGTCTGTGATGACAGCCGTGACGATGACATCAAGTCGATAGTCGAGTCGTTTTCTGCCCAGACAAGGGTGGCTCTGCGCTACCTGCCCAACCCGAAACCGCTTGGGTTTCAGAGCAATCTCGTGCGTTGCCTCGAAGAAGCCCGTGGTGAGTTCATCAAGTTCCTGTGTGACGATGATCGACTGTTTCCCGACTGCATATCCCGTCAGGCGGTGGCGCTCAGCGAGTATCCGGATGCCACGCTGGTGGTCGCGCAACGTTACTTGAGTGACGCTGAAGATTACCTGCTAACGCCACGTCTGGAGAACTGCTGCTTTTCGCCGGTCAGTGCGCTGTTCAAGGGTGATGATCTGCTGGCGATTCTCGAAGGTTCGCCGATCAATTTTCTTGGCGGCCTGAGTGGCGCGATGATGCGTCGCGCCGACGCACAAACGTTCTTGCCGGCCTTGACCGAATCGAAACCAGGCTTTGTGGCTTTGCTTGATTTCGCCTTGTTTGTCTGTTTGTTGCGCCGCGGCAATATGGTGTTGATCAATGAGGTTCAAAGCATTGAGCGACTGCATCCGCATCGGTTGAGTCATCAGGCACCCATCAGGCAGCAGGCTGCGACCGAATTGCAGTGGCTGGGGCAAATGCTGCGAGCGCGAAACGGTGAGGCGCCACCGGCCCATGGTTGGGTTCGATACGCGGCGCTGACCGAGGCGTCCCATGATGATGGCGATCATCAGTGGGAAGAGTTGTGCCTGACGCGTCTGCTAGGGATTCAGCAGACAATCATGCAATGGAAAGTGGGCAGTGACTGCGACAGTTTTCCAGAGCTCTTTGCGCAGTGGCTGGCTGCACGCAATCTGTCTTCGGCGCAGCAACGGTTGCTGCCGCAACGGTTGGCTGGCTGGTCGCGGCGGGCGAAGATCGTTCCGGTCATTATTGATGACGGCGGTGACCGTGCTGCGCTGGAAGTCACTCTGGGTAGTCTGGAAAGCCAGTCCTACCCGGCAGAGGCGGTGGTTCTGCTGTCCCGTGATACTCAGGATAAAAACCTGGGTGGCAGGGTGCTGACCCTCGCTTTACAGGAAGACCGATGGCAGCAACTCAACGGCTTGGTGCAGCAACTCGATGGGGCCGACTGGTTCTATTTGTTGCGTTCCGGTGACCGGCTGACCGAGCACGCACTGTTGCTGATGGCTGAGCGCATTGCTGAGCGGCCATCGATGTCCAGCGTCTACAGCGATGAAGACGTGCTGCGTGATGGTGTATCGGTAGAGCCGGTATTCAAGCCTGATTTCAATCTGGACCTGATGCGCGGTTACCCTTATGTCGGTCGCACATTGGCGTTCGACCGTGAACGCTTTCTGGCGCTGGGTGGTTTTGATCGAGTCTATGGCGAACTGGCACCCCATGATCTGCTTTGGCGTCTGGTGGAGTCCAGTGGCCCCCACGTCATCGAGCATATTGCCGAAGTCCTGGTGGAATCGCAGTTCTCTCTGGCCACGTGGCTTTCGCTTCCTCAAGTGGTCGAGCAGAACCCTCATGTGCTGCAGGCCCATCTGAATCGTATCGGCGTCGGGCATCAAGTCAATCAGGACAACCTGTCGCTGATTAATCAGGTGGTCTACGTGCATCCGCAGCGGCCGCTGGTATCGATCATCATATCGATCAAAGATCAGCTGTCGGCAGTTCGTCGTTGCGTCGAAAGCCTGCTCGAAAAAACGGCGTATGCCCGTTACGAAATATTGATTGTCGACAACGCCAGTCAGGATGCCGACACGCGTACCTGGCTCGACGGTATCCGTCAGTTGGGAACGGATGTGCTACGCGTGCTGGAGTATCCGCAGGCGGCTAACGTGGCGGCGATTCACAACTTCGCGGCTGCGCAGTCACATGGTGAGTACCTGCTGATGCTCAGTCCGTATGTGGTCATTGTCGAACCGAACTGGCTGGACGCGTTGCTCAACCATGCCCAGCGTCCCGAAATCGGTGTCGTGGGTGCCAAGCTCGTTTGCCCTCAGGGCACCATTGTGCATGCCGGGTTGATTATGGGGCTGCGTGGTCCGGTCGGTCGACCGTTCGCTGGCGAGCAGATGCAGGCCCGAGGTTACATGCAACGTTTGCAGGTGGCGCAGAACTGGAGCGCGGTCAGTGCTGAGTGCCTGATGGTGCGTAAGCAGGCCTTCGACAGCGTCGGAGGGCTGGATGAAAGTGCCTTCAGTCATGATTTCAACGACGTCGACTTATGCCTGCGGCTGCGTCAGAACGGCTACCTGGTTGTCTGGACGCCCGCGGCACAGTTGGTGTTGGCGGCGCCGGCAACAGGTTTTGACGATCATACGCGTCAACAGTTGCGTGAACAGGAAGAGCAGGCGCTGTATCTGCGCTGGCTACCGATCATCGCCAGAGACCCTGCTTACAATCCGAGCCTGAGCCTGACCGGTTCCAGTTTCAGTGTCGAACCTGGGCTGCGTTTTGGTTGGGACCCGTTTGCGACACGTTCGCTGCCCAACATCCTCGCGTTGCCCATGAACATGACGGCGGTTGGTCACTACCGTGTCAGTCAGCCTTTTATCGAGCTCGAAGCTGCGGGGCGCGTCGGTGGGCATATTGCCTACGAGATGCCCTCCATCATCGAGATCGAGCGTCAGTCGCCGGACGTCATCATTCTGCAAGGTCGTTACAGTGAAGGCCCAGTCGGCGAAATTGTTCGGCTGAAGACCTATTCCAAGGCACTGCGTATTTACGAGATGGATGATTACATCATCAAGGTGCCCAGCAAGAACGGGCACCTGCGCAACATGCCGTCCGATATCGAACAATCGATTCGTCGTGGGATCGGCCTGTGCGACCGTGTCGTCGTTTCGACCCAGCCGCTGGCCGATGCACTGGCTGGCATGCATAGCGATATTCGTGTCGTTCCCAATATGCTCGCGCCCCATCTGTGGAGTGGGTTGCAAAGTCGCCGCAGAGCGTCCAGACGCCCGCGTGTCGGTTGGGGTGGTGGGACAAGTCATGGAGGGGATCTGGAGATTATCGCCGAGGTGGTTCGGGTTCTGGCCAAAGACGTGGAATGGGTGTTCTTCGGAATGTGCCCCGAGGAGTTGAAGCCGTACATTCATGAATTCCACCCGGCCATCGATCTGCATGCCTATCCGGCCAAGCTGGCTAGTCTGAATCTGGACCTGGCATTGGCGCCGCTGGAATATCACATCTTCAATGATTGCAAGAGCAACTTGCGTCTGTTGGAGTACGGCGCTTGCGGCTACCCGGTCATTTGCACCGACACCGAGGCCTATCGCGGCTATTTGACGTGCACCAAAGTCGTCAGCAACAGCACCGAGGAATGGCTCGAGGCAATCCGCATGCACTTGTCCGACCCTGATGCGAGCTACCGCATGGGCGATGCGCTGCGTGAAGAAGTGCTGCGCGATTACATGCTCAAGGGCAACAACCTCAACTACTGGGCCGAGGGCTGGTTGCCAAACTGATCGAGCATGGATGTACACCTGCAGGCGGCCTTGGGCCGCCTGTTTTATTTGGTGCGCCCAGCATGGGCGCAATCTTGCGGGTGAAAGTCGCGCCGTAAGCTGACCACAGCGAACGAAGTGAAGCGCAACTGCATGAGGGCGATCGAGTGTGGGGGGAAGCGTGAATCGAAACCGCGAGCCGATGGACAAGAACCGGATATAAGGCGAAGCCGATCAGGGCGAGCGAGCCAAAAATCGATGGCGGCACCGGTACTGACAAGTTGACCCTGAACGTGAAGGGGGAGTTCGCCTGGAACATGAAGTCCGGAGGCTTCGCCAACGGTGGAGAGGGTGATGATACCTATACTGTCAATACCAGTAAGTTGGTGACTATCCGCGATGACGGAGCGAGTGCCGATGACACGCTGGTATTGAACAATGTCCAATCCGCGGCCGACTTGCAGCTCATGCGAGTCGGCAATGATCTCTATCTCTACGATCGCTTTGATATTCAGGGCGATGTACCCGACCATGGCGTGAAACTGCAGGACTGGTACGCAGGCTTCAATACCATTGAGCATTTCAAAACCGCCAATGGTGATGCGTTCGATTTGTTTGGCTGATGTTTCGGACCTTCACTCGCAATGGAGTTGAAGGTCTTTTTTGAAGTACTTGGGGAATCTGGTCGTGACTGATCCGGTTCCCCTTTTTATTGGGACTGTGTACCTGCTAATTACCTTCTGTCGCTGATTCAAGTGCTGTCCCCCGGCCTGAAAGAGCTGGCGCGTTTCCTGCAGGCCCCCCTCATATCGCCATAAAACGAGCACTTCCGGTCATTCCAGAAGCGCCCGACACGGCAAGAAAGTTTTAGCCAGAAGGCCCGCAGAAGCTCGATACAGCTTGGCCGAGCCCTGTGAAGAACAAGAGGGGAGACGATGAAGGCAGTTATTTTGGCGGGTGGCCTGGGCACGCGCATCAGCGAAGAGTCGCACCTAAAGCCCAAGCCAATGATCGAGATCGGCGGCAAGCCAATTCTTTGGCACATTATGAAACAGTACTCCGCCCACGGGATTCATGACTTCGTGATCTGCCTTGGCTACAAGGGCTATGCGATCAAGGACTTCTTCGCCAACTACTTCCTGCACACCTCCGACGTCACCTTCGACATGTGCAATAACCGTATGGACGTTCACCAGAACTACAGTGAGCCGTGGCGCGTCACGCTGGTCGATACGGGCGATGACACCATGACGGGTGGCCGCCTGCGCCGTGCTGCCCGTTATCTGGAAGGTGAGCAGGCCTTCTGCTTCACCTACGGCGACGGTGTTTCGGACCTCAATATCGGCGCCCTGGTGGACTTCCACCTGACCCACGGCAAGCTCGCTACCGTGACGGCGGTGCAGCCACCGGGACGTTACGGCGCACTGGAACGTGATGGCGACAAGGTATTGGGTTTCACCGAAAAACCCCGGGGCGACGGTGGCTGGATCAATGGCGGCTTCTTCGTCCTGTCACCCAAGGTCTTGCCGTACATTGCTGACGATCAAACCTCTTGGGAAGCCGAGCCGCTGGCGGCCCTGGCCACCGAGGATCAGTTGCAGGCCTTCCAGCACGAAGGTTTCTGGCACCCGATGGATACCCTGCGCGACAAAAATCACCTTGAAGCGCTGTGGCTGAGCGGGGAGGCCCCATGGAAGCAATGGGACTGAGCCCGGAATTCTGGCGCGGCAAGCGCGTCCTGCTGACCGGCCATACCGGTTTCAAGGGCAGTTGGTTGACGTTGTGGCTGCAAAGCCTCGGAGCCGAGGTCAGCGGGTTTTCGCTCGATCCGTCCACCGAACCGAGCCTGTTCGAACTGGCGCGGGTACACGAGGGCATTAACGATCAGCGCGGTGATCTGCGTGATCTGGGCGCCTTGCTGGAACTGATCGTCGAAACCCAGCCGGAAATCGTCCTGCACCTGGCGGCCCAACCGCTGGTGCGCGAAGGCTACCGCGATCCGCTTGGCACTTACTCCAGCAACGTCATGGGCACGCTCAATCTGCTCGAAGCGATCCGCCAGGTCGGCGGCGTGCGCGCCTGTGTTTTGGTGACGACCGACAAGGTCTACGCCAACAAGGAATGGCTGTGGCCGTACCGCGAGGACGAGGCCCTGGGTGGTCACGATCCTTACAGCAGCAGCAAGGCTTGCTGCGAATTGTTGGCACAGTCTTACGCCGCATCGTTTTTCCCGGCCGACAAATATGCCGAGCATGGCTTGGCGTTGGCCACCGCGCGCGCCGGTAACGTGCTGGGTGGTGGCGACTTCGCGCCTGAGCGCCTTATTCCCGATGTGCTCAAGGCCTGGTCGGCCGACCAGCCAGTGACCCTGCGCTACCCGCAGGCCGTGCGCCCATGGCAGCACGCCCTGGAGCCGCTGGCCGGCTATCTGCAACTGGCTGCCGGTCTCTACGAACAAGGCCCGGAGTTTGCCGGCGCGTGGAACTTCGGTCCGAGCGAAGCGGACATGTGCAGCGTCGGCGAAGTGGTCGAGTTGCTCGCCAACCGCTGGCCGCAAGCGCGCGGATTGCGTATCGAACCGAGTGATCTGCATGAGGCCGGCCTGCTGCGTCTGGACAGCAGTCGCGCCCGTCAACTGTTGGCCTGGCAACCGCGCTGGTCGTTGCAGCAGTGCCTGACCCAGACCCTCGATTGGCACCTGGCGTGGCAGAACGGCGATGACATGCGTGAAGTCACCCTGGGCCAGTTAAACCTGTACCGAGGCGCGTTGTGAGCGAATTTCTGTTGAAAGCCTTGCCGCTGGCCGGTCTGTTCAGCGTGCAGCACAAACGCTTTGAAGACGATCGCGGGCACTTCGCCCGGCTGTTCTGCGAAGGCAGCCTGAGCGCTTTCGGCCAGCCGTTTCATATCCGCCAGATCAACCACTCCTGCACCCGTGAGCGGGGCAGTGTGCGGGGGCTGCATTATCAGAATTCCAATGCGCCGGAAGCCAAGCTGATTACCTGCCTGCGCGGCGAGGTCTGGGATGTGGCGGTGGACTTGCGCCCCGACTCCGAGACGTTCCTGCACTGGCACGCCGAACACCTGCGGGCCGGTGACGGTCGCAGCCTGTTGATCCCGGCCGGGTTCGCCCATGGTTTCCAGACCCTCACCGATGATGCCGAATTGCTCTATCTGCACAGCGCCGATTACACGCCTGCGCATGAGGGTGGGTTGTCGGTGAACGATCCACGGCTGGCGATTGCCTGGCCGTTGCCTGTCAATAATCTGTCGGCCAGGGATTCCAGCCATCCCTTGCTCGATGAACACTTCGCTGGAGTGCGTCTATGAACTGCCGTGGTTGCGGTACTCCTCTGGCCTTGCCGCTGATCGATCTCGGCACTTCGCCGCCGTCCAATGCCTACGTGCGCGCCGATCAGCTGGAGCAAGCCGAGCAATGGGTGCCGCTGAAAGTTGCGGTGTGCCAGCAATGCTGGCTGGTGCAGACCGAGGATTACACCAGCGCCGACAGCCTGTTCGACGCCGAGTATGCCTATTTCAGTTCGTTCTCCAGCACCTGGCTGGCCCATGCCGAGCGCTATGTGACGGAGATGGTCGAGCGCTTCGGCCTGACCGCCGACAGCCGTGTGGTGGAAATCGCCGCCAACGACGGTTACCTGTTGCAGTACGTCGCCGGGCGCGGCATCCCTTGTCTGGGCGTTGAGCCGACCCGCAGCACCGCGCAAGCGGCGCGGGAAAAAGGCCTGGAGATTCGCGAGCTGTTCTTCGGTCGCGACACCGCTGCGCAGCTGAAAAACGAAGGCTGGGCTGCCGACCTGATGGCCGCCAACAACGTGTTGGCCCACGTCCCGGACATCAATGATTTCCTCGGTGGTTTCGCCACCTTGCTCCAGCCGACCGGTGTGGCGACGTTCGAGTTTCCGCAACTGTTGACGCTGATGGCCGGGCAGCAGTTCGACACGCTGTATCACGAGCACTATTCCTACCTGTCCCTGACCGCCGTGCAAACCTTGTGCGAGCGTAATGGCCTGGAAGTGTTCGACGTCAGCCAGCTGTCGACCCATGGCGGTTCGTTGCGGGTGTTCGTCCAGCGTGCCGACGGTGTTCGCCGTGAGGTGCGGCCAGCCGTTCAGCAGCAGTTGCAGGCCGAACTTGCGGCGGGTGTGAAAACCCCCGAGTACTACGCGACCCTGGCGTCAGCGGCCGAACGCATCAAGCACGAGCTGCTGCGCTTCCTGTTGCAGGCCAAGGCCGACGGCAAGCGCGTGGTCGGTTATGGCGCGGCGGCCAAGGGCAACACATTGCTCAATTACGCAGGGGTCAAACCGGATCTGTTGGCTTGGGTCGCTGATGCCAACCCGCACAAGCAGGGCAAGTACCTGCCGGGCAGCCGCATTCCGATCGTTTCACCGGCACAGATCGATCTGGAAAAGCCGGACTACATCCTGGTACTGCCATGGAACCTGTTACACGAAGTCAGTCAGCAACTGGCCCAGGTGCGTGAGTGGGGTGGCCGCTTCGTGATTGCCGTTCCCGAGTTGACCGTCCTGTGAAGGTGCTGGTCACCGGTGCTACCGGATTCGTCGGCCGGCATCTGGTCGCAGCATTGCTCGCCCGGGGTTGCGACGTTCGCGCCGTGGCGCGCAATGCCGAGACTGCTGCGGGTTTGCCGTGGATCAATGAGGTGGAATTCATCGCGGCGGATATTCATGCCGCCGACCTGGACATTGCCACGCTGACCGATGGCGTCGATGCCTTGGCACATCTCGCCTGGCCGGGGTTGCCGAATTATCAGGCGCTGTTTCACTTCGAGCACAACCTGATGGCCGATTACCGGTTCATCAAAGGTGCGGTCGAGGCGGGCGTGTCGCAAGTGTTGGTCACCGGCACCTGTTTCGAATACGGCCTGCAGAGCGGGCCGCTCAGTGAGCAGACCGAGGCACAGCCAAGTAACCCTTATGGGCTGGCCAAGAACACCTTGCGTCTGTTCCTCGAAAACCTGCAGCGCCAACAGCCCTTCACCCTGCAATGGGCGCGGCTGTTTTACCTGCACGGCGCCGGGCAAAACCCCAACAGTTTGCTGGCGGCGCTGGACCGGGCGATCGAGGCCGGGGACGACAGCTTCAACATGTCGGCCGGTGAGCAGTTGCGCGATTACCTGGCGATCGACACGGCCGCCCATTACCTCGTCGCGATCCTGCAACAGTGCGAATTCGACGGTGTGATCAATTGCTCCAGCGGCCAGCCGATATCGGTCAGAGCGCTGGTCGAGCAGCGGCTGCGTGAGCGCGGCGCGTCGATCCGTTTGAACCTGGGCCATTACCCATACCCGACCCATGAGCCGATGGCGTTCTGGGGCGTGGCGGACCGCTTGCAACAGCTACTGGGAGCAGAGCATGAGGCATGAGTTGTATCGGGTCGCCGACCTGCCGGTGTTGCAGAACCGTACCTTTGCCGACGCGCAATCGGCGAAAGCTTCGGCCTGCGCCGACATGGTGTTGGTGCAAGACGAGACGAGCGGGCTGATCTTCAATCAGGCCTTCGACGCCGACAAGCTCAGCTACGACGCCGACTATCAGAACGAGCAGGCGCATTCCGGCCAGTTCCAGCAGCACCTGAGCGATGTCGAAGGGATCATTGCCCGTCACTTCAAGGGCCAGGAACTGATCGAAGTCGGTTGCGGCAAAGGCTACTTTCTTGAACTGCTAAAAGGCCTGGGCTACGCCATCACCGGCATCGACCCGGCCTACGAGGGCGACAACGCCGACGTGATCAAGGCGCCGTTCACTCGCGGCCTGGGGCTGTCGGCGGACGCCATCGTGCTGCGGCATGTGCTGGAACATATCCAGGCCCCGGTGAGTTTTCTCGCCGAGATGGCCCGGGCCAATCAGGGCGGGCAGATCTACATCGAAGTGCCGTGCTTTGACTGGATCCTCGAGCACCGTGCCTGGTTCGATCTGTTCTATGAGCACGTCAATTATTTCCGCCTCGATGACCTGCGCCGGATGTTCGGCACCGTGCATGAGGCCGGTCACCTGTTCGGTGGCCAATACCTGTACATCGTCGCCGACCTGGCGACCTTGCGCCTGAGCCCGGAACAACCGGTGCCACGCCTGGACCTGCCCGACAACTTCACCCGCAGCCTCGAGCGCGCGGTGCAGATCATTCAGGCAAACCCGGAGCAAGGTTCGGCGATCTGGGGGGCGTCGTCCAAAGGCGTGATCTATTCGCTGTTCCTGCAACGAGCGGGCGTGGCGGTAGATCGTGTGGTGGACATCAATCCGGCCAAACAGGGCCGATATCTGCCCCTGAGTGGCGTGCGGGTGTCTTCGCCGCAAGAGGCCATGGATGCCTTGCCCGAAGGCGCCAACCTGTTTGTGATGAACTCCAACTACCTCGAAGAAATCAAGCGGATGACCGGTGGACGCTACGTCTATCACGCCGTCGACAGCGCTTCGTTCCAGTGACTATTGAGATTTTGAAAATGACCGACAACAGCATCAATAAAGCCTTCGAAGCCGAGTGCCAGGAACAGATCGCCCAGCAGGGTGACAACCAGAAACTCACCGGCCTGGCCCGGGATTTCTTCAACGAATCGGCCAAACACAAGTACAGCTACCACTTCTCGTGGATGGGCCGTCCGATCATCCAACTGCCCCAAGACATGATGGCGATGCAAGAGATCATCTGGCAGGTCAAACCGGATCTGGTCATCGAGTGTGGCATCGCCCACGGCGGTTCGATCATCTACTACGCCTCGTTGCTGGAGCTGCAAGGCCACGGTGAGGTGCTGGGCATCGATCTTGACATTCGTCCGCACAACCGTGAAGCCATCGAAAGCCACCCGATGAGCAAGCGCATTTCGATGATCGAAGGCTCGAGCATCGATCCTGCGATTGCCGCGCAAGTACGTGCCATTGCCGAAGGCAAGAAAGTCATTCTGGTACTGGACTCCAACCACACCCACGATCACGTGCTCGAAGAGCTGCGCCTGTACGCACCACTGGTTTCGGTGGACAGCTACTGCGTGGTCATGGACACCGTGGTCGAAGACATGCCGGCCGATTTCTTCCCGGATCGTCCGTGGGGCCCGGGCGATAACCCGAAGACCGCCGTGTGGAAGTACCTGGAAGAAAACAAGGACTTCGAGATCGACCAGCAGATGCAGAACAAACTGCTGCTCACCGTGGCGCCGGACGGCTATCTGCGTCGCGTTCGTTAAGCTGTTTCATAGTTGGGTTCATTGGGCGATTCGCCGGTTGTGGGGAAGGGTTATGCAAGGTAATTACGGTTCTGAACACGCATTATCACTACGTGAGCAATTCACGCTGGTGTTGATTACCCAAAACCGCCCGGCATTTTTAAGGCGCGCGCTGCAGTATTACCGTGATTACCCTTGCACGATCATGGTACTGGATTCCTCCGCAATCCCCGCTGAAGGCATTGTCGAGCAGTTTCCCAGGGTCGACTACCAGCACCTTCCGCAGTTTTCCTGCCTGGGTTTCCAGGCCAAACTCAAGTACGGCGTCGATCAGGTTCGCACGCCGTTCATGGCGTTCGCCACTGACGATGACTTCATGCTGCACGGCGCATTGAACCAGTCGGTCGCCTTCCTTGAGGCCAATCCCGACTATGGTATGTGCCACGGCTATTGCCTGATGTACCTGACCCACGCCGATCATGTGGGCTACTACCGGCGTGACAAGAAGGTTCGTGAAGATTACTCGGATGACCTCGCGCAAGACCGGGTGTTGTCGTACATGGGCCAGTTCATTCCGCCGTTCTATGCCGTTACGCGCACCTCGTTGTTGCAGGATTGGAACGCGGTCATTCCCACTGACTTGAGTTTCGAGTGGCAGGAAATCGGTCATGTGTACTACCTCTTGGCCCGTGCCAAGGCGCGCATGCTGCCGGTACCTTACGTTGTGCGTGAGGTCAACTACGGGACTTCCGACCATAAGACTGAAGTCATCCATGTGCTCAGTTATACCGATCAGAAGTCGGTGGCCGAACGGCAGAAATTCGCCGGGTTTCTGGCCACACTTTCTACGCAGATCAGCGGGCTCGATCAGGCCCAGGTCACCAAGTTGGCGCTGGAATGCTTTGCGGCCATGTCGGAGTGTTTGCACAAGCGTCGTTCGTTGACCATCGAGAAAATCTTCACTTCGCGCTGGAGCGATCCACTTGCGGGGCCGACTCGACAGTTCGGGCTGCAGCAGTACGTGGAGCTGCCGTTCTATAACCAGCAGTTCTTCGATCAATTGAGCGAAATTGAGTTTTTGCTGCACGCCATGCCGGCCGGGCGTTTGCAGCTTGAAGAGCTCGAGGCGGTGCTGCTCAAGCAAGAACAGTTACTGCGTATCCATGGCAACGACACGGCACAAAGTATCAAGGCACGTTTGTGGCAGGCACTGGAGAGCAATGCGTTCAATCGGCGTGTTGCCCAGCGCCTGGAGCAACAGTTGCGGGACGATGGCGAGTCCACGATGGCCGAGGCCATTTCAGTCTGGTGGCAGCGCCTGAACAGCGTTTCTACCCAGGACAGCCGCGAGCTTCTGAACACCATGCACACCGGCCGGTTGCTCACCTGGCTGGAAGCACGTACCCCTTCACGCGATGAAGCCCAGGCGATTGCACGTCACTTGAATGCCCGGGCGGGCGGACCGCAGTTCGGCATACTGTTGCTTCACCTGGATGGCAACATGGACAAACTGCAGTCCTCGTTCGACAGTTTGCTGGACGGCGATTTCAGAGCGTTCAAGGTCGTCGTATTCACCACCACCGAACCACCGGCGGCGACCACTGAGCAAAACAGTCTACATTTCGTAAAGGTCAGCAACGACAACTACATCGACAAGCTCAACCAGATCGCTCTTCAGTCTACGTGCGATTGGTTGCTGCTGGCTGAAGCCGGCGACGAGTTCACGCCCAGTGGTTTGCTTAGAGCCAGTCTTGAATTGCAGGATGCGCCAGCGTGCCGTGCAGTAGCGGCTGATGAGATACATCGCCAGGCTAGCGGCGTACTGATCGATGTGTTCCGCCCTGGCTTCAATCTGGACTTGCTGCAAAGCCTGCCCGCACTGATGGCACGGCATTGGTTGGTGCGCCGCGAGGTACTGGTCGGAGTCGGTGGTTACTCTGCACAGTTCAGCCAGGCTCTGGAGCTGGATTTGCTATTGCGTTTGATCGAACAAGGAGGGCTGGCGGGGCTGGCTCACTTGGCGGAACCACTGTTGATTTGTCAGGCGCCGGCGCTGCTCGACAATCCTCAGGAGCGTCAGGTGTTGACGCGCCACTTGGGAAACCGTGGTTATCAGGCTCAGGTTGGATCGGCGTTTCCGGGCACCTACCAGATTGATTACCGCCACGAGGCACGCCCGCTGGTGTCTATCATCCTCAACAGTCAGGACAATCTGCCCGAACTGCAGCGCTGTCTGGCCAGTGTCGTGCAGCGCACGCGTTATGCTCGATACGAAGTGCTGGTTGTCGATAATTGCAGTAAAGACCCACAGGTATCGGTCTGGCTGCAGAGCCAGGAGCACGCCGCAGGCCGAATTCGGGTTTTGCGTTCCGAGTGCCATCTCAGTGCCGGGCATTTGCATAACCTGGCGTATCGGGAGGCTAAGGGTGAGTATTTGCTGCTGCTCGCCGCTGATGCCGAAGTGGTTAATGCCAACTGGATCGAGTTGTTGCTCAATCAGGCCCAGCGTCCGGAAGTGGGGGTGGTGGGGGCGAAGCTGATTGACCGTGAAGGCAACGTGACCCAGGCGGGGTTGATCCTTGGATTGAATGCTGGCCTGGGGTCGCCTTTCGTGGGTGAAAAGAAAGACAGCAGGGGCTACATGCAGCGCCTGGTGGTCGAGCAAAACGTCTCGGCTGTTTCGTCGGCGTGTCTGATGATTCGCAAGCAGCTGTATGACGCCGTCGGTGGTATGGACGAGGAGCACTTCGCCGATAGCTTCGGCGATGTCGATCTGTGCCTGAAGGTCGCCGATGCCGGGTTCCTGACTGTATGGACTGCGCAGGTGCAAATTCTTCATCCGGGCACCTTGCCCGACGCCCCGGCAGTGCTGGCAGCCCTGTGCGACAAGTGGCAGGCCCGCTTCGAACAGGACTCAGCCTACAACCAGAACCTGGCCTTGACCGGCAAGGGCTTTACTCTCGGCGAACCGACCAGTGTGAACTGGGCGCAGCTGCTCGCATAAGCCTGGCTGACAGGTAGAAGGACTCAAGGCATGTTCAACGGTAAATCGATTTTCATCTCTGGCGGCACCGGCTCGTTCGGGCGTAATTTCATCCGCCGGTTGCTGGAGCAATACCAGCCCAAGCGGGTGGTGGTGTTTTCCCGCGATGAGCTCAAGCAGTACGAGATGCAACAAACGTTCAACGCACCGTGCATGCGGTACTTCATCGGTGATGTGCGCGACGCCGACCGTTTGCGTCAGGCCATGCGTGGTATCGATTACGTGGTGCATGCCGCGGCCCTGAAGCAAGTGCCGGCGGCGGAATACAACCCCACCGAATGCATCCGCACCAACGTCAATGGCGCGGAAAACATCATTGCCGCGGCCATCGACAATGGTGTGAAAAAAGTCGTCGCGCTGTCCACCGACAAGGCCGCCAGCCCGATCAACCTGTATGGCGCGACCAAGCTGCTGTCGGACAAACTGTTCGTGGCCGCCAACAATATTGCCGGCGAACAGCAAACCCGCTTTGCCGTGGTGCGCTATGGCAACGTCGCCGGCTCGCGGGGTTCGGTGGTGCCGTTCTTCAGCAAACTGATTGCCGAGGGCGCCAAAGAGCTGCCGATCACCGATGAGCGCATGACGCGTTTCTGGATCACCCTGGATCACGGTGTGAAGTTTGTGCTCGACAGCTTCGCCCGCATGCACGGCGGTGAAGTGTTTGTGCCGAAGATCCCGTCGATTCGCGTCGTCGATCTGGCGCTGGGCATGGCTGAACATTTGCCGCACAAACACGTCGGCATTCGTCCGGGGGAAAAACTCCATGAACTGATGGTGCCGCTGGACGACGCGCGCATGACCCTGGAGTTCGATGATCACTACACCATTCAGCCGTCGATCCGTTTCACCAGCGTCGACGTGGATTTTGCCGTCGACAAACTGGGCGAGCAGGGCCGGCCGGTGAGCGAAGACTTCGAGTACCGCTCCGACACCAACCCGCACTTCCTGTCGGTCGGCCAGATCGCCGACCTGCACGCGGAGCTGTCGGCATGATTCCCTACGGTCGGCAAAGCCTCGATCAGGCGGACATCGATGCGGTGGTCGCCGTGTTGCAGTCCGACTGGCTGACTCAAGGGCCGACCATCGAGCGTTTCGAACAGGCCATGGCCGAGCGTTGCCAGGCCGATTTCGCGGTAGCGGTGTGCAATGCCACGGCGGCGTTGCACATTGCCTGTCTCGCCGCCGGCCTTGGGCCGGGCGATCGGTTGTGGACCACGCCGAACACCTTTCTGGCCTCGGCCAACTGCGGTCGCTACTGCGGCGCCGACGTCGATTTTGTCGACATCGATCCGCTGACCTGGAACCTCGACGCCTACACCTTGGCGTCGAAGCTTGAAATCGCCGAACGCGACGGCAAGCTGCCGAAAGTGCTGGTGGCGGTGGCGTTCTCCGGTCAGAGCTGCGATATGCGCATGATCGCCGAACTGGCCGAGCGCTATGGTTTCACGGTGATCGAAGATGCCTCCCACGCGGTCGGTGCGTCCTATGCCGGGCGCCCGGTGGGTTGCGGCGAATTCGCGGCAATGACCGTGTTCAGTTTCCACCCGGTGAAGATCATCACCAGCGCCGAAGGCGGCATGGTGCTGACCAATCGCCCGGAACTGGCCGAGCGCTTGCAGCGCCTGCGCAGCCACGGCATGACCCGTGATCCCGAGCAGATGACCGAGCCCAGTCACGGCCCCTGGTACTACCAGCAAGTGGAACTGGGCTTCAATTACCGGATCACCGACCTGCAAGCGGCCCTCGGACTGTCACAGCTGAACAAGCTCGATGGCTTTATCGAGCGCCGCCGTGAACTGGCGGCGCGTTATGACCGGTTGCTGGCGTACTTGCCACTGACCTTGCCCAGCGCGCAGCCTGAAGCCGAATCGGCGTGGCATCTGTACGTGGTGCGCTTGCAGACGGAGCGGATCAACCTCAGTCATCGACAGGTGTTCGAAGGCTTGCGAGCGGCCGGATTGGGTGTGAACCTGCACTATATTCCGCTGCACTTGCAGCCGTACTATCGCGACCTGGGTTTTGCCGAGGGGGATTTCCCCCAGGCCGAACGTTATTACGCCGAGGCCATCAGCCTGCCGCTGTTTCCTCTGCTGAGCGATGAACAACAGGACTATGTGGTCGAGCAACTGCGACGGCTGACCGAATAAATGCTGCCATGGGCCGCTGATGGGAAAGTGTGATGCGTGAACTGAGTGAACAGGAAAAATTCTGGCAGGGCGACTTTGGTAATCAGTATGTCGAGCGCAATGTCGGGCAGCCTTTGGTGGCTGCCAACCTGGCATTGTTTGCCAAGGCACTGACCCGGGCAGGGCGGATTGAGAGCCTGGTCGAGCTGGGTACCAATGCCGGTAACAACCTGCAGGCGTTACGTCAACTGTTGCCTCAGTGCGACTTGTTTGGGGTGGAAATCAATAGCAGTGCTTGCGCCCAGGCCCGGGCACTGGGAATTGCGCAGATCTGGCAGGGGTCGCTGTTCGATTTTCCTCGCGAGCGCACCTTTGACCTGGCACTGAGCAAAGGCGTGCTGATTCATCTGGCGCCAGAGTTGCTGGCCGCCGCTTATGCGCAGCTGTATGAGTTGAGCAATCGTTACGTGCTGATCGCCGAGTACTACAATCCGGCACCGGTCGAGGTGTCGTATCGTGGTAATAGCGGCAAGCTGTTCAAGCGCGATTTTGCCGGCGAAATGCTCGATCGTTATGAGGATCTGCAACTGGTCGATTACGGTTTTGGTTACCATCGCGACCCGCAATTCCCGGTGGATGACATCACCTGGTTCCTTCTGGAAAAACGCCGGTGAACAGCGTCGCAATCATCCCGGCTCGGGGTGGCAGCAAACGCATACCACGCAAGAACCTCAAGCCGTTCGACGGTGTGCCGATGATTGCCCGCTCGATTCAGACGGCGATCAGCTCAGGACTGTTTGCTCACGTAGTGGTCAGCACCGACGACGAAGAAATTGCCGAGCTGGCCCGTGCCAGCGGTGCGCAGGTGCCGTTCATGCGGCCTGCGGTCCTGGCCGATGACTTCACTGGCACTGCCGCGGTGATTGCGCACGCTCTGGATGAATTACGTCGACAGGGTCAGGATTTTGACTTTGCCTGTTGCATCTACGCCACGGCGCCGCTACTGCAGACGCGGTTCCTGCATCAAGGGTTGAATCTGCTGGAGCAGCATCCGGAAAAATCCTTCGCGTTCTCGGTGTGCGATTTCGGCTTTGCGGTGCAGCGTGCCCTGACCGTTGACGATCGAGGCGCATTAACCGCGTTGTACCCGGAGTTTCGCGACACCCGCTCGCAGGATTTGCCGGCGGCCTATCAGGATGCCGGCCAGTTCTACTGGGGGCGCAGCGAGGCCTGGTTGCGTGGTGATGTGTTGTTCTCGCCGGCGAGCTTGCCGGTGATTCTGCCGCGCTATCTGGTACAGGACATCGACACCCTCGAAGACTGGAAACGCGCCGAATACCTTTATGCCGCGTTGAAGGCCGGGGGAGAGCTGCAATGAGGGTGCTGATCCGTGCCGACGCGTCGCCGACCATTGGCAGCGGCCATATCGCCCGCTGCCTGACCCTGGCCAGGGTGTTGCGCAAGCAGGGCGCGCATGTAGCCTTTGCGTGTCGGCTGTTGCCGGGGCATCGACTGGACAACCTGGCAAGCGAGGGTTTCGAGACCTTCGCGCTGCCGGACCGTTATCGCGATGAAGACCCGCAGCAGGCCATCGAGTCGATGTTGCCGTGGCAGGCGGACATTGCCGCGCTGGCGCAAGCATTGGAAGGCCATACGGCTTTCGACTGGATCATCGTCGACCACTATGGCCTCGATCATCACTGGCAGACCGCCGCCCGCCGCTGGGCACCACGAATCGCGGCGGTGGACGACCTGGCCACTCGGCAGTACCGCGTCGACCTGCTGCTCAACCAGAATCTGTCGGGCACGCCAGAGTCCTATGGCTCACTGCTGACACCCGACTGCCAGACGTTGCTCGGCCCACGGTTTGCCCTGCTGCGCGATGAGTTTTGCTGCCCGGCGATCGATATCAAACCTCGGGCCAGGCGAGTGCTGGTGAACTTCGGCGGCTTCGATGCGGCCATGCAGACCCACCACGCGATGTTGGCGCTGGCGGATTTCCATGAGCTGGAGGTCGATTTTGTGGCGGGTGCCGACAACCCGGCCTGGGAGCAGATGCAGACGCTGGCGGACTATCGCCCGAACTGGCGCCTGCACAGTTTTGTCGGTGACTTCTACCGGCTGATGACCGAAGCCGACCTGTTCGTCGGTGCCGGTGGCGGCACCAGTTGGGAGCGGGCGGCCATGGGGCTGCCGACGATCTGCATTGCGGTCTCGAATAATCAGCAGGCCAACGGCGAGGTGATGGCGGCCTCGGGGGCTCATGTGTTCCTGGGCAACCGTGAGCAAGTCAGCGTCGAGCAGTTGCGCCAGGCCATCGGTTTTGTCGTGGGCAATCAGGGGGTTCGTCAGAGTCTGGCCGAACGTTCGCGGCAGCTGGTCGATGGCCGTGGGGCGCAACGGGTGGCGGCAGCGCTGGCGGGTGCGGTGCTGCAGGTTCGCCGGGCCACTCAGGACGACGCGCAAGGGTTGTTCGAAGGGCGCAATGCCGAGGCGGTACGGCGCTGGTCGCTGGACACCCACGTCATCGATTGGCAGCGGCATCAGGCCTGGCTGGCTGCGAGCCTGAGCAATCCGCGGCGGTTGCTGTTGATCGCCGAGGCGGATGACGGCCCGGTCGGTGTGCTGCGCTATGACCTTGACGGTACTCGGGCCGAAGTCTCGATTTATCTGTTCGAAGGCCGATTCGGCCTGGGCTGGGGCAGGGCGCTGCTGGCGCGGGGTGAAGCGTTCGTTACTGCTCATTGGCCCCAACTTGAGGCCATCACCGCTCAGGTGCTGCCGGCCAATCAGCCATCGCTGAAGGTTTTCCGCGAGGCAGGTTTCACTCCGAGTGCTTGCGCGTTCACGCGCGTATTGAAGGATCCAAAACAATGACTAGCTTCAAGATCGGCAACCGCTCGATCGGTGCCGATGCGCCGCCGTTCATCATTGCCGAGATGAGCGGCAACCATAACCAGTCGCTGGAGGTGGCGCTGCAAATCGTCGAAGCGGCGGCCAAGGCCGGCGCCCACGCCTTGAAGCTGCAAACCTACACTGCCGAAACCATGACCCTGGACTTGTCCGAAGGCGAGTTCTTCATCAAGGACCCCAACAGCCTGTGGGCCGGGTCTTCGCTGTACGCGCTGTACGAGAAGGCCCACACGCCGTGGGAATGGCACGCGCCGATTTTTGCCCGGGCCAAAGAACTGGGCATGCTGGCGTTCTCCACACCGTTCGATGATACGGCGGTGGACTTCCTCGAAAGCCTCGACGTGCCGGCCTACAAGATCGCCAGCTTCGAGAATACCGATCTGCCGCTGATCCGCCGGGTCGCCGCCACCGGCAAGCCACTGATCATTTCCACTGGCATGGCCAGCATCGCCGAACTCGATGAAACCGTGCGCGCCGCCCGTGAGGCCGGTTGCAAGGACCTGGTGTTGCTCAAGTGCACCAGCACTTACCCGGCAACGCCGGCCAACAGCAATGTGCGCACGATCCCTCATCTGCGTGAACTGTTTGGCTGTGAAGTCGGTTTGTCCGATCATTCGATGGGCGTTGGGGTGTCCGTCGCCGCGGTGGCGCTAGGGGCGACAGTGGTGGAAAAACATTTCACCCTCGACCGCGCCGCCGGTGGGGTGGATGCCAGTTTCTCCCTGGAACCGGCCGAACTCGCCAGCCTGGTGATCGAAACCGAACGCGCCTGGCAGGCCATGGGCCAGGTGCATTACGGCGTGACTGAAGCCGAGCGCAAGTCCCTGGTGTACCGTCGGTCGCTGTATGTCACCCAGGACATGGTTGCCGGTGAACCCTTCACCGTCGCCAATCTGCGGGCCATCCGCCCTGGCCTGGGGCTGGCCCCCAAACACGCTGAAACCCTTCTGGGCCGCCGCGCCCGCCAGGCCATCAAGCGCGGAACGCCGCTGGAATGGTCGTTGGTCGAATAACCGCTTGTGGGGCTGATTCGGCGAAATAGCGTGACCTGTGAGTCATAACGCGCATCTTCACTGTATTGTATTAATCGGGGGGATGGCGCCTGGTCTGTTTTTTAGCCCAGTGATGGCCTTTTATTCTTCCCGCTGTCACCCCATTGAGGGCGACGTTATTCGTTGTTTGTCGGCGCCCCTCGAATCCTTGCGAGCGGTGGTATTGGGCTGTTTATTATTGGGAAGCCGTAATGATTGGCATAAAGAGCATTGCGAGCTACGTTCCTGTAGCCGGCGTGGACAATTACGCACAAGGTGCAAAATTCGAAAAGGATGAAGAGTTCATCCTGGGCAAGATCGGTTCGGCCTTCCTGCCGCGCAAAGACGCCGGGCAAGAAACTTCGGACCTGTGTGTCGAAGCAGTCAACGCGCTGTTCGCCAACAACCCTGATTTGAAGCGTGAAGCCATCGACGTGCTGATCGTCGTCACCCAGAACGGCGACGAAGAAGGTCTGCCGCACACCGCCGCCATCGTTCAGGACAAACTGGGTCTGCCGACGACCGTGGCCGCGTTCGATATTTCCCTGGGCTGCTCCGGTTACGTCTATGGCATCTACGCCATCAAAGGTTTCATGGAAGCCGCGGGCCTGAAGAATGGCCTGCTGGTGACCGCCGATCCGTACTCGAAGATCGTCGACCCGGAAGACCGCAACACCACCATGCTCTTCGGCGACGCCGCCACCGCCACCTGGATGGGCGAAGACGCGCCATGGCAGTTGGGCAAGGCCAAGTTCGGCACCGACGGTTCCGGCGCGCCGCACCTGAAGGTTTCCGACGGGGTTTTCTTCATGAACGGCCGTCAAGTGTTCAACTTTGCGCTGCTCAAAGTGCCGGCGCATTTGCATGAGCTGCTCGTTGACTCGGGCCTGACGGCCGACGAGATCGATGCCTTCTGCATTCACCAGGGCAGTGCGGCGATTGTCGATGCCGTGGCACGGCGTTTCGAGGGCGAGCCTGAGAAGTTCATCAAGGACATGGTCGAGACCGGTAATACCGTATCGTCGAGCATCCCGTTGCTGCTGGAAAAACACGTGCTCGATTCCAAGTGGAAGCGTGTGGCACTCAGCGGTTTCGGTGTTGGTTTGTCTTGGGGTTCGGCGATCATCTATCGTCCTTGAGCCTCGGCTCTTTAGTCAAAGAAAGCCAGACACAAAAAAAGCGCTCAAGGTGTAACCTTGAGCGCTATTTTTTTGCCCGAATCACAGCGAGGCGCCATGAGCGAGTTTTTTCAACCCAACGCCGAACTCATCCAGCGTCGCTGGCCGGCCGTGGCTAAGCGTCTGCTGACTGAAGATCCGGGACCATTGCAGGCCGATCTGGTGGAAGGGCTCGGCTCGACCCTGAGCATCAACGGCATCCAGCTGACCAGTCGCCATGACCGTACCCGCGAAGCGCAGCTTCAGGCCGCAAGCCTGCCGGTCGACAGTCCGGTGTTGCACGTTTACGGCACGGGGCTGGGGGATCTGCAACTGGAGCTGCTGCAGCGTTCGGAACTGACTCGGCTGCATGTACATATCCTCAACGGCACGGTGTTTGCGCTGGTGTTGCAATTGCTCGACCAGCAGCCGTGGCTCGGCGATTCGCGGGTCGAGTTGCACTACGCCGGTGATTTGGCTGAAATTTGTTTGCCGTTCTTTGCCCTGCCTTCAGAGTTGGTGCTGGCCGATGACTTCAATGCGAAGATCCGTGACCGTTTGATCAGCGAAATTCAGCTGACCTTCAATAATCGTGAGTTCGACCCCGACGATTCGGAGATTGTCGGGCGGCTGGCGGCCAGCCTTGAACTGGTAAAGGCGGATCTTGATGTTGCCGAACTCTTCGCCACAGTGTCTGGCCGCGAGGTTTTTGTCATTGCCACCGGACCAAGTCTGGAGCAGCACTTCGAGCGGTTACGAGCGATTGCTGAACAGGCGCCGCGGCCACTGTTCATCTGCGTCGATACCGCCTTCAGGCCGTTGCTGGAGCATGGTATCCGGCCGAACGTCGTGGTCAGCATCGACCAACGGATCACCACTCGGCATTTACCGCCTGAAGGCTCGCAAGGGATCAGTCTGGTCTACATGCCGATGATCGATCCCGTAGTGCTGCAGGCCTGGCAGGGTTCGCGGTACGTGGGGTATTCCGTCAGCCCGGTCTACGAACGAATCTGCCAACAAGTGCCCAAGGCACGGCTGCATGCAGGTGGCAGTGTGATTCACCCGGCAGTGGACCTGGCCGTAAAAATGGGTGCCAGTCAGGTCACCCTGTTCGGTGCTGACTTTGCTTTTCCTGCCAACAAAACCCACGCGGGCTGGAAGGACGGCGATCTGGGGCCTCAGTTGGCAGTGGCTAAGCATTGGGTGCTGGATGGATATGGCCAGAGGGTGAAGACTCAACTGAATTTTCGCAGCTATTTGTGTGAGCTTGAGCGTTACCTGGCAAGGCACCCCGAGGTGCACTTTTTCAATACCAGTCGGGCAGGAGCAATGATTTCCGGCGCGGCATTTCATCCGGAGTTCACGCAATGACCGGGCTTGAATCTTTGCTTGATTGTTCCAGTCAGTGTGCTGGTTTGTTCCGTTTGGGGCGAGACGTCGAGGCTGCACTGCTGATGGTCGATTTTTTCGATGAGCTTCAGTTGTCGATTGTCAGTGCCGAGCCAGTATTGCAAAAGGAATGGGCTTACTTGTTGGCACAGATGCTGGATTGCCAGGAGGCCCAGAATTGGTTGGGACTGGCTGACTGCCTGGAGTACGAGTTGGTTGGGTTGATCGAAGCCGTGATGGCTGGTTGAGACGGATTACCTGTCAATTGTCATCGTCGTTGATCGTTGGCATTTATCTGACGTCATTTTTCTTGCTTGCACTGCCTCCAAGCCCTTGTTTTATGGGGGATGGCAGTGTGATGGCAAAAATTTTGAAAAATCCCCTAAAGCAACCTGCGATCCCGACGATAACTATTACGAAGGTTCTCTAGGCCACACCCGGCGGTTGCCAGGGCCGGAAGCCGCAGTACCCAACCAACGAGGAATTCGTCATGGCTTTAACAGTAAACACTAACGTTACGTCGTTGAACGTTCAAAAGAACCTGAACAACGCCGCGAGCGCTTTGTCCACCTCGATGACTCGCCTGTCTTCCGGCCTGAAAATCAACAGCGCCAAAGACGACGCGGCCGGCATGCAGATCGCTACTCGCATGAGCTCGCAGATTCGTGGTCAGACCATGGCGATCAAAAACGCCAACGACGGTATCTCGATCGCCCAGACCGCTGAAGGCGCTCTGCAAGAACACGTAAACACCCTGCAGCGTATGCGTGAGCTGGCTGTTCAGGCACGAAACGATACAAACAGCACTGCTGACCGTATCGCTTCGAACAAAGAGTTCGCCGCACTGTCGGACGAACTGACTCGTAGCGCCACCAGCACCAACCAAAACGGCCTGAAACTGACCGACGGTAGCGCAAGCGTACTGGAATTCCAGGTTGGTGCTGCTACCGGTGCTGACCAGCACATCAGCCTGAACCTGACTCAGAGCTTCGCTGCAAGCTCCCTGTCGGTTGCTTCGACTACCACCGTAATTTCGGGTGTTGACAACGCTACTGCTCACACCAAAATCGACGGCGCAATCAGCGCAATCGACGCTGCTCTGGCAACTGTGAACGCCACTCGTGCCGATCTGGGTGCTGCTCAGAACCGTATGTCCAGCTCGATCGCGAACTTGACCAACATCAACGAGAACACCACTGCCGCTCTGGGTCGTATCCAGGATACCGACTTCGCAGCAGAAACTGCTCAGTTGACCAAGCAGCAAACCCTGCAACAAGCTTCCACCGCAGTTCTGGCCCAGGCCAACCAACTGCCGTCCGCTGTACTGAAGCTGCTTCAGTAATAGTCGGGTGAGTTTTAGCGAGGGAGTGCGCTAGTCGTGCTCTCTCGCTTTTTTACTTTAAGAGGTGATGGACATGGATATGAGCGTGAAGCTGAACTTGTCTTATCCTGCTCATAAAACGGCAGCTGGTACCGCCGAAAACGTGGTGCAGAAACCTCAGGCTGACAGTGTTACAGCTGTGGCTGAGAGTAAGGACTCCGATCAGGAAAAGTTGAAAGTGGCCGTGCAGCAGATCGAGAAATTTGTGCAGTCGGTTCGCCGTAATCTTGAATTTTCCATCGATGAAACTTCAGGTCAGGTCGTTGTAAAAGTGATTGCCAGTGAATCGGGCGAGGTGGTTCGTCAGATCCCCTCCGAGGAGGCCTTGAAGTTGGCAAACAGTCTGAAAGATGCGAGTAGTCTGCTGTTTAGCGCTAAGGCCTGACAGTTGGCATGAAATGTGTCTCAGCGCTCTTCGGGGCGTTTAGTGGTCAAAAGACTGGCGACACACAAACAGGGAGACGAACATGGCAAGTCCAATTCTACCGGGTACAGGTCTGGGTTCCGGCCTGAATGTGAGCTCGATCGTCAAGGCACTGGTCAGCGCTGATACCGAAGCCAAGCAGAATCAGGTGACGGCCCAGACCAAGGCCAATAGTCTGAAAATCTCGGGCACCGGTACGTTGAAAAGTGCGTTGGCGGCCTATCAGGCAGCCATGAACAAGCTCAACGTTAAAACCACTCCATCCTTTTCCGGTTTTGCCGCGACCTCGTCCGACACTAAAGTGTTGACGACAACTTCCGATAACACTGCGGTCAACGGTAACTATGTCATTGCCGTTACGAGTCTGGCCACCAGTTCAAAAGTTGCCAGTGCTGCCTTTGCTGGCGGTGCGACCAGTGCCATTCCGACTGGTACTTTGAAAGTCAGTCAAAATGGCACTGATTACGACGTCGATGTACCTGCGGGCTCGACGTTGCAGTCGGTGCGTGATGCAATCAATACCAAGCTGCAGTCCAGCGGCATCAGTGCGAACATTGTTACCGACGCCAATGGTTCGCGTCTGGTATTGGGGTCGACGACCACTGGCGCCGGTTCTGATATTTCCGTCAGTGGTATTGCCGG
The DNA here is from genome assembly GCF_034008235.1 of Pseudomonas sp. P9_31. Classification (NCBI taxonomy): domain Bacteria; kingdom Pseudomonadati; phylum Pseudomonadota; class Gammaproteobacteria; order Pseudomonadales; family Pseudomonadaceae; genus Pseudomonas; species Pseudomonas sp. P9_31. Next base: position 4,563,482 of record NZ_CP125375.1, on the reverse strand, counting down.
CCTGGAAATCGATGGCACGACGGCGCTGGTAGGCGCTGGTGCGGGCGCTATCAGTGCTCCGGCTGCCGATGCCGTTTTCACTGTCGATGGCTTGAGCATGACCAGCAAGACCAACACCGTCACCGGTGCAGTCAGTGGTCTGAGTTTCACTCTATTGGCGGGAGCGTCGGGCGGTGTTCCGGCGCAATCGACAATCACAGTTGCAACTAATACCGACGGCCTGAAAACCAGTGTTCAGTCCTTCGTCGATGCGTACAACACGCTGATTAAAACAGTAAACTCCTTGACTCAGGCCACTGCCGACAGCGATGGCAAGCTGACGGTTGCCGCGGCATTTACCGGTGATGCGATGCCGCGCCAGATGCTGGCGGTGATGCGTAACGAGTTGGTAGCGCCCGGTGCGAGTAGCAAGTTGACCGTTCTTTCTCAGTTGGGGGTCCAGACTGCGAAGGACGGTACGTTGTCGTTCGACAGCACCAAGTTCAATTCGGCAATGACTGACAAAAAGTTGGGGGGCGAGGTTCAAACGTTCTTCACGGGTACAACTGCCAATGATGGTGCTGATGGTTTGTTCTCGCGTATGGAAGCGGCGCTGAAGCCTTATACCGCTTCGGGTACCGGTATCCTGGATACCCGTGTCAATAGCTTGAACCTTCAAGCAAAAAGCCTGGCGAGCCAGCAGGACGACGTGACTCGTCGGGTAGCAACGTTGACAGACGTCTTGACCAAGAAATACAACGCCATGGATGTATTGGTCGGGCAGCTAAAGGCTACAGCGAGCAACATTACGTCGATGTTCGACGCGATAAACGCGCAGAACAAGTCGTAATTCCTCACTGAATGCCAAAAGCCCGGCAGTACTTTTCAGTACTCCGGGCTTTGTGCGTTGAGGCTAAAGTTTTTTGACGCTGTGTCGATACAATATTTATAGAAAACCATTGAGTTGTGACGAGGTACAGCATGAACCCGATGTTAGCTCTTCGGCAGTATCAGAAGATCGGCGCCCAGGCTCAGACTTCCGAAGCGAGTCCTCACCGCCTGGTGCAAATGTTGATGGAGGGTGGTCTGGATAGAATTGCGCAGGCCAAGGGCGCGATGTCGCGCAACGATGTAGCCAGTAAAGGCGTGTTCATCAGCAAGGCTATCGGCATTGTCGGTGGCTTGCGTGAAGGCCTGGATCTTGAGAAATCGATTGAGTCGGTGGGTGAGCTCGACAATCTTTATCTCTACATGACCAAGCGTTTGGCTGAAGCCAATATCAAGAATGATCCAAAAATCCTCGACGAAGTTTCCGATTTGCTTCGTACGGTGAAAGACGGTTGGGATGCTATCGGCGCACCTGCTCCCCAGTTTTAAGGAGATCACCATGAGTCTTGTATTGCAGCGAATCGAACAAGCCCGGGACGCCCTGGTTGAGGCATTGGCCGAGCGCAACTGGGAGGCCATTGGTGAGTTGGACCTGGCTTGCCGTTCCTGCATGGAAGACGTTTTGAGTGAAGCTTCGGTGGACGAGGCCGCGTTGCGCGACAACCTTGAGGAGTTGCTGGGGGTGTATAAACAGCTTCTGGCGGCGGCGACGGGTGAGCGGCAGGCAATAGTCGACGAGATGTCGCAGATCCACCAAGCACAGAGCGCGGCAAAGGTTTACCATCTGTTTGGTTAATTAACCCTCAGTTAATCCAAACATAGTGCGCCATAAATTTGACTGTGCACGTTTTTTTGACTTAACTAGTGGCTGGTTCCAGATTTCAGGCGTCTACAGGCACACTGTGTCTGCAAGCGTCTAGCTTGCCCCTCATTTTGGGCATTGAGTTGACTAGGGAAGTTGCTATTGCATGTGGCGTGAAACCAAAATTCTGCTGATTGATGACGATAGCGTCCGCCGCCGCGATTTGGCGGTGATTTTAAATTTTCTTGGCGAAGAAAATTTACCCTGTGGCAGCCATGACTGGCAGCAGGCTGTCGGCTCTTTGTCATCAAGTCGTGAAGTAATCTGTGTCCTCATCGGGACGGTCAATGCTCCTGGTGCACTCATGGGCTTGTTAAAGACACTCTCAACCTGGGATGAGTTCCTTCCAGTTTTGTTAATGGGCGATAATTCTTCCATTGACTTGCCGGAAGACCAGCGTCGCCGAGTGCTTTCGACCCTCGAAATGCCACCCAGCTACAGCAAATTGCTCGACTCGCTGCATCGTGCCCAGGTCTATCGCGAGATGTATGACCAGGCCCGTGAGCGCGGTCGTCACCGTGAACCCAATCTTTTCCGCAGCCTTGTCGGCACCAGCCGGGCGATTCAACACGTCCGTCAGATGATGCAGCAAGTCGCCGACACCGACGCCAGTGTGCTGATTCTCGGTGAGTCCGGGACCGGCAAGGAAGTGGTCGCGCGTAACTTGCACTATCACTCCAAGCGTCGTGACGCGCCGTTCGTTCCGGTCAATTGCGGGGCGATCCCGGCCGAGTTGCTGGAAAGCGAATTGTTCGGTCACGAGAAGGGCGCCTTCACCGGGGCGATCACCAGTCGTGCCGGGCGTTTCGAGCTGGCCAACGGCGGTACCCTGTTCCTCGATGAGATCGGCGACATGCCGCTGCCGATGCAGGTCAAGCTGCTGCGTGTCTTGCAGGAGCGCACCTTCGAGCGTGTGGGCAGCAACAAGACTCAAAGCGTCGATGTGCGGATCATCGCGGCGACTCACAAGAATCTCGAAAGCATGATCGAGATCGGCACCTTCCGCGAAGACCTCTACTATCGCCTGAACGTGTTCCCGATCGAGATGGCGCCGTTGCGCGAGCGCGTCGAAGACATCCCGTTGCTGATGAACGAGTTGATCTCGCGCATGGAGCACGAGAAGCGCGGTTCGATCCGTTTCAACTCGGCTGCGATCATGTCGCTGTGCCGTCACGGCTGGCCGGGCAACGTTCGCGAGCTGGCCAACCTGGTGGAGCGCATGGCGATCATGCACCCGTACGGAGTGATCGGCGTGGTCGAGTTGCCGAAGAAATTCCGCTACGTCGACGACGAAGACGAGCAGCTGGTCGACAGCCTGCGCAGCGATCTCGAAGAGCGGGTGGCCATCAATGGTCATACCCCGGATTTCACCGCCAACGCCCTGCTGCCGCCGGAAGGTCTGGACCTGAAGGACTACCTCGGCGGTCTGGAGCAGGGGTTGATTCAGCAGGCGCTGGATGATGCCAATGGCATTGTGGCGCGGGCGGCCGAACGGCTGCGCATTCGTCGCACGACCCTGGTGGAGAAGATGCGCAAGTACGGCATGAGCCGTCGTGACGGTGATGAACAGGCGGATGATTGACGCCTGTTTTTCAACCCCTTCATTTATAGGCGGTTTTTTTTAGGCACGGGTATTGCTACATCCCTCGCAACGTTCCGTTTAACTGACGGTCAACCACGCGAGAGAGCACGATGCCCCAAGCCGCCCAGATGTCTCCTGTCCCTGATGCTTCGGGGCAACCGTCGTCCGTAGAGCAGGCAAGCCGGCTTGGCCTTGAGCAGGCGTTTGCGCTGTTCAATCAGATGTCGAGCCAATTGACCGATTCCTACAGCATGCTTGAAGCCCGGGTCACCGAGCTCAAGGGCGAGCTGGCGGTGGTCAGCGCTCAGCGCATGCAGGAACTGGCGGAAAAAGAACGTCTGGCCAACCGTCTGCAAAACCTCCTCGATCTATTGCCCGGTGGCGTCATTGTCATCGATGCCCAAGGGATCGTGCGCGAAACCAATCCCGCCGCGCGTGAACTGCTCGGTCTGCCCCTTGAGGGTGAGTTGTGGCGCAAGGTGATTGCTCGATGCTTTGCGCCCCGCGAAGACGACGGTCACGAAATCTCTCTCAAGGACGGTCGGCGTCTGTCGATCGCTACCCGCTCGCTGGATGCCGAACCCGGTCAGTTGGTGTTGCTCAACGACCTGACTGAAACCCGTCATCTGCAAGATCAACTGGCTCGCCACGAGCGCCTGTCGTCTCTCGGTCGCATGGTTGCGTCGTTGGCTCATCAGATTCGCACGCCGTTGTCCGCCGCGTTGCTCTACGCCAGTCATTTGACTGAGCAGGAGTTGCCGGTCGCCACGCAGCAGCGTTTTGCGGGCCGTCTGAAAGAGCGTCTGCATGAGCTTGAACACCAGGTTCGCGACATGCTGGTGTTTGCTCGCGGCGAGCTGCCGTTGACCGATCGGGTGACGCCCAAGCTGTTGATGCAGGCGCTGCAAGCGGCCGCACTGACCCATGTTCAGGATCTGCCGATTCGCTGGCAGTGCGACAGCCATGCCGGTGAGTTGCTGTGCAATCGCGACACGTTGGTCGGGGCGATCCTCAATCTGATCGAGAACGCCATTCAGGCCAGTGTCGGCGGCGTCCGTTTGAAGGTTCACCTGTATACCCGCGGCAACAACCTGCACCTGTGCGTCAGCGACAGCGGCAGCGGTATCGACGGGGTGGTGCTGGCGCGTTTGGGCGAGCCGTTTTTTACCACCAAAACCACCGGTACCGGCCTGGGGCTTACCGTGGTCAAGGCGGTGGCCCGTGCTCATCATGGAGAACTGCAGTTGCGCTCGCGGCCGGGGCGTGGCACTTGCGCGCAGGTGATCCTGCCGCTTTTTTCCAGTGGGCAGCCCAGCGTTCAAGGAATGGAATGAAGGCCATGGCAATCAAGGTTTTACTGGTCGAGGATGACCGTGCACTTCGGGAGGCATTGGCCGATACGCTATTGCTCGCCGGGCACGAATACATCGCTGTCGGTTCGGCGGAAGAGGCGCTGACTGTGGTCGGCGCCGAGGCGTTCAATCTGGTAGTCAGTGACGTCAACATGCCGGGCATGGACGGTCATCAACTGCTCGGATTGCTGCGGGCTCGTCAGCCGCAATTGCCGGTGTTGCTCATGACGGCGCATGGCGCTGTCGATCGAGCGGTCGATGCGATGCGTCAAGGCGCGGCGGATTATCTGGTCAAACCGTTCGAGCCCAAAGCCTTGCTCGATCTGGTGGCGCGTCACGCGCTGGGCAATCTCGGCGCGACCGAGAGTGAAGGGCCCGTGGCGTTCGAGCCGGCCAGTGCGCAATTGCTGGAATTGGCCGCGCGCGTGGCGCGCAGTGACTCCACGGTATTGATCTCCGGTGAGTCGGGGACCGGTAAGGAAGTGTTGGCGCGTTACATCCATCAGCACTCCCATCGTGCCAGTCAGCCGTTCATTGCGATCAACTGTGCAGCGATCCCGGACAACATGCTTGAAGCCACTTTGTTCGGTCACGAGAAGGGTTCGTTCACCGGCGCCATCGCGGCGCAGGCCGGTAAGTTCGAGCAGGCTGATGGCGGGACGATCCTGCTCGACGAAATTTCCGAAATGCCCCTCGGCCTTCAGGCCAAGTTGCTGCGCGTATTGCAGGAGCGTGAGGTCGAGCGAGTCGGCGCCCGCAAGCCAATCACACTGGACATTCGAGTGGTTGCCACCACCAACCGCGACCTGGCTGCTGAAGTGGCGGCGGGGCGTTTTCGCGAAGACCTTTACTATCGCCTGTCGGTGTTCCCGCTGGCCTGGCGTCCGCTGCGCGAGCGCACCGCCGATATCCTGCCGCTGGCCGAGCGCCTGTTGGTCAAACACGTCAATAAAATGAAGCATGCCGCGGCGAGGCTGTCGCCTGAGGCGCAGGCGTGTCTGATCGGCTATCAGTGGCCGGGTAATGTAAGAGAGCTGGACAACGCGATCCAGCGTGCCTTGATTCTGCAGCAGGGCGGTTTGATCCAGCCGCAGGATTTCTGTCTCGCCGGGCCCGTGGCGTGTGCGCCGCTGCCGACGTTGGCGGCGACGCCAGCGCGTGTTGTAGAAGTCGAAGCGGAATCGGCGGGGGCGCTGGGCGATGACCTGCGGCGTCGTGAATTCCAGATGATCATCGACACCTTGCGCTCCGAGCGTGGCCGTCGCAAGGAAGCCGCCGAGCGATTGGGCATCAGCCCGCGCACCTTGCGCTACAAGCTGGCGCAAATGCGCGACGCCGGAATGGACGTGGAAGCGTACTTGTTCGCCACCTGAAAGTTGACGCAAGCACACCGATCTAAATGTGGGAGCGAGCCTGCTCGCGAAGGCGGTGTAACAGATACATAAATGTTGACTGACACTCCCTCTTCGCGAGCAGGCTCGCTCCCACAATGGTTTTGCGCTGATTCACGGTTAAGGCAAAGCTCGGAAGCTTTTGTTTAGAGCGGCCACGGAGCTGGCACCCTTGTTGCTAACACCTCACTACCCGCCGAGTGAGTGTCAAAAAAATTGCGGGTAGCCAAAGACGTAGCTTCGTCAAAGAGAGAAACCATGAGCCAAGGTATTGAATTCAATCGGTTGATGCTAGACATGCGCTCCATGCAAATGGATGCGATGTCTGCGCCGAAATCGACTGCCGCAGTCCCTGAAATGGGTGGCAGCAGCTTTTCCGACATGCTCGGTCAGGCCGTCAATAAAGTGAACGACACCCAGCAGGCGTCCAATCAGTTGGCCAGTGCCTTCGAGATTGGTAAAAGCGGCGTCGACCTGACGGACGTGATGATTTCCTCACAGAAGGCCAGCGTGTCTTTTCAGGCGCTGACCCAAGTGCGTAACAAGCTGGTTCAGGCTTACCAAGACATCATGCAGATGCCGGTTTAAGGACGAGATTGAGTCATGGCAGAAGCAGTCGTCGATAATGTTCCGGCCAAGGCCACTCCAATAGGCGGCAAACCGCCGCTGTTCGGGTTGTCCTTCCTGGAAAACCTCTCCGAGATGACCATGTTGCGTCAGGTGGGCCTGTTGGTCGGCCTGGCTGCGAGCGTGGCGATTGGTTTTGCCGTGGTGTTGTGGTCCCAGCAACCGGACTACCGGCCTCTGTACGGCAGCCTTGCCGGTATGGACGCCAAGCAGGTCATGGAAACCCTGGCCGCAGCTGATATTCCCTATACCGTTGAACCGAACTCCGGTGCCTTGCTGGTCAAGGCCGATGACCTGTCCCGTGCGCGGCTCAAGCTCGCGGCCGCTGGTGTCACTCCCAGCGACGGCAACATCGGTTTCGAGATCCTCGACAAGGACCAGGGGTTGGGCACCAGCCAGTTCATGGAAGCGACCCGTTATCGTCGCGGCCTCGAAGGCGAACTGGCCCGGACCATTTCCAGCCTGAACAACGTCAAGGGTGCCCGTGTGCACCTGGCGATTCCGAAAAGCTCGGTGTTCGTGCGTGATGAGCGCAAGCCCAGCGCTTCTGTTCTGGTTGAACTGTATTCCGGGCGCTCGCTGGAGCCAGGCCAGGTCGTCGCCATCATCAATCTGGTGGCGACCAGCGTTCCTGAACTGAGCAAATCGCAGATCACCGTAGTCGACCAGAAGGGCAACCTGCTGTCGGATCAGGCAGAAAACTCCGAACTGACCATGGCCGGCAAGCAATTCGATTACAGTCGTCGCATGGAAAGCATGCTCACCCAGCGTGTGCACAACATCCTGCAACCGGTGCTCGGCAACGACCGCTATAAAGCCGAAGTTTCCGCCGACGTGGATTTCAGCGCCGTCGAATCGACTTCCGAGCAGTTCAACCCGGACCAGCCGGCATTGCGCAGCGAGCAGTCGGTCAACGAACAGCGCACTGCCAGCAATGGCCCGCAAGGCGTGCCGGGTGCCCTGAGTAACCAGCCTCCTTCGCCAGCCTCGGCGCCGCAAACCACCGGTGGCGCCACCGCGTCGGCCGGTATGGTGCAGCCAGGCCAGCCATTGCTCGATGCCAACGGTCTGCAAATCATGGACCCGGCCACCGGCCAGCCGATGCTGGCGCCGTATCCGGCGGACAAGCGTCAACAATCCACCAAGAACTTCGAACTCGACCGTTCCATCAGCCATACCAAACAACAACAGGGCCGTTTGAATCGCCTGTCGGTGTCGGTGGTGGTGGATGATCAGGTCAAGGTCAACGCGGCCAACGGTGAAACCACTCGTGCGCCATGGAGCGCCGATGAATTGGCGCGCTTCACCCGGCTGGTGCAGGATGCGGTCGGTTTCGACGCCAGTCGTGGCGACAGCGTCAGTGTGATCAACATGCCGTTCTCCGCCGAGCGCGGTGAAGTGATTGCCGATATTCCGTTCTACTCCCAGCCGTGGTTCTGGGACATCGTCAAGCAAGTGCTGGGTGTGTTGTTCATCCTGGTGCTGGTGTTCGGTGTGCTGCGTCCGGTGCTCAACAACATCACCGGTGGCGGCAAAGACAAGCAACTGGCAGGCCTGGGCAGCGACATGGAGCTCGGTGGCGTGGGCGGTCTGGACGGCGAACTGGCCAACGACCGCGTCAGCCTCGGTGGCCCGACCAGCATTCTGCTGCCGAGCCCGAGCGAAGGCTATGACGCACAGTTGAACGCAATCAAGAGTCTGGTGGCAGAAGATCCGGGTCGCGTGGCCCAGGTCGTGAAAGAGTGGATTAACGCAGATGAGTGATAACCGAGCCGCTGTCGCCAAACTGTCCCGGGTTGATAAAGCCGCGATTCTGCTGCTGTCCCTGGGTTCTACAGACGCCGCGCAAGTGCTGCGCCACATGGGGCCCAAAGAGGTCCAGCGTGTGGGTGTGGCCATGGCCCAGATGGGTAACGTGCACCGCGAGCAGGTCGAACAGGTCATGAGCGAGTTCGTCGACATCGTCGGCGATCAGACCAGCCTGGGCGTCGGCTCCGATGACTACGTGCGCAAAATGCTCACCCAGGCCCTGGGCGAAGACAAGGCCAACGGCCTGATCGACCGGATCCTGCTGGGCGGCAACACCAGTGGCCTCGACAGCCTGAAGTGGATGGAGCCGCGTGCTGTTGCCGACGTGATCCGTTACGAGCACCCGCAGATCCAGGCGATCGTGGTGGCGTACCTCGACCCGGATCAGGCCGGTGAAGTGCTGGGCAACTTCGACCACAAAGTCCGGCTGGATATCATTCTGCGGGTGTCCTCGCTGAACACCGTGCAGCCGGCGGCCCTGAAAGAACTCAACCAGATTCTCGAGAAGCAGTTCTCCGGCAACTCGAATGCCTCGCGAACCACCCTGGGTGGCATCAAGCGCGCGGCCGACATCATGAACTTCCTCGACAGTTCGATCGAAGGTCAGCTGATGGACTCGATCCGCGAAGTCGACGAAGACCTGTCCGGTCAGATCGAAGACCTCATGTTCGTGTTCAACAACCTGTCCGATGTCGACGACCGTGGCATTCAGGCGCTGTTGCGCGAAGTGTCCTCGGACGTTCTGGTGCTGGCCCTCAAGGGGTCGGACGAAGGCGTCAAGGAAAAGATCTTCAAGAACATGTCCAAACGAGCGGCCGAACTGTTGCGCGACGACCTCGAGGCCAAAGGCCCGGTGCGCGTCAGCGACGTGGAAACCGCACAGAAAGAAATCCTCACCATTGCCCGCCGTATGGCCGAAGCCGGAGAAATCGTTCTCGGCGGGAAGGGCGGCGAAGAGATGATCTAAGGTCACTATGTCGTCCAAACATGATGAGTCCAATACCGACCTGATCCGTGCCAAGGATGTCGGTGGTTTCGACATCTGGTCGCTGCCCAGCTTCGACCCGTTCGTGCCGGAACCCGAGCCGGAGCCGGAACCCGAACCGCCGGAAATGGAAGAAGTGCCGCTGGAAGAAGTCCAGCCACTGACCCTTGAAGAGCTCGAAAGCATTCGCCAGGAGGCCTACAACGAGGGTTTCGCGGTTGGTGAAAAAGAAGGTTTCCACAGCACTACGCTCAAGGTCCGTCAGGAAGCCGATGTGGCCCTGGCGGCCAAGATCGCTGGCCTGGAACAATTGATGGTCAACCTGTTCGAGCCCATTGCCGAGCAGGACACCCAGATCGAAAAGTCCCTGGTCGACCTCGTGCAGCACATCACCAAACAAGTGATTCAGCGCGAACTGGCCTTAGACTCGACGCAGATCGAACACGTCATGCGCGAAGCGCTCAAGCTCTTGCCGCTGGGCGTAGGCAACGTGCGGTTGTACGTCAATCCGCAGGATTTCGCACAGGTCAAAGCCTTGCGCGAGCGCCATGAAGAAACCTGGCGCATCGTCGAGGACGAATCCCTGTTGCCGGGCGGTTGCCGGGTCGAGACGGAGCACAGCCGTATCGACGCCACCATCGAAACCCGTGTGACCCAGGTCATGGCCAAGCTGTTCGATCAATTGCACGATCAGGCGCTGCACCCGGCCGCGCCAGACCTGAGCCTGGAGCTGCCGACTGACGAAAAGCCAGCGGTTGCCCCGGTCGAGCCAGAACTGGACGATCCCGATGCGCCTTGATCGCACCAGCTTCGCCAAGCGCCTCGGTAGCTACGCCGAGGCCACCGAGCTGGCTGGCGCGCCAATCCTTGAAGGTCGCCTGCTGCGCATGGTCGGCCTGACCCTCGAAGCCGAAGGCTTGCGCGCCGCCATGGGCAGCCGCTGCATGGTCATCAACGATGACAGCTATCACCCGGTGCAGGTCGAAGCCGAGGTCATGGGCTTCTCTGGCAGCAAAGTTTTTCTGATGCCGGTCGGCAGCGTTGCCGGCATCGCCCCTGGGGCGCGCGTGGTTCCCCTGGCGGACAACGGTCGTTTGCCGATGGGCATGAGCATGCTCGGGCGGGTACTCGACGGTGCCGGTCGTGCGCTGGATGGCAAGGGCGGGATGAAGGCTGAAGACTGGGTGCCGATGGACGGCCCGACCATCAACCCGCTCAAGCGTGACCCGATCAGCCAACCGCTGGATGTCGGTATTCGTTGCATCAACGGTTTGTTGACGGTCGGTCGCGGTCAACGGCTCGGGTTGTTCGCCGGTACTGGCGTGGGCAAGAGTGTGCTGCTGGGCATGATGACCCGCTTCACCGAGGCCGACATCATCGTCGTCGGGCTGATCGGCGAACGGGGTCGTGAAGTTAAAGAGTTCATCGAGCACATCCTCGGTGAAGAAGGGCTCAAGCGTTCGGTGGTGGTGGCGTCGCCGGCGGACGATGCGCCGCTGATGCGTCTGCGCGCGGCCATGTACTGCACGCGTATCGCCGAGTATTTCCGCGACAAGGGCAAGAATGTCCTGTTGCTGATGGATTCCCTGACCCGTTTCGCCCAGGCCCAGCGGGAAATCGCCCTGGCTATCGGTGAACCGCCAGCGACCAAGGGCTATCCGCCGTCGGTGTTCGCCAAGTTGCCGAAACTGGTGGAGCGGGCCGGTAACGCCGAAAAGGGCGGCGGTTCGATCACCGCGTTCTACACCGTATTGTCCGAAGGCGACGACCAGCAGGACCCGATCGCCGACTCGGCGCGGGGCGTGCTCGACGGGCACATCGTGCTGTCCCGGCGTCTGGCCGAGGAAGGACATTACCCGGCCATCGATATCGAAGCGTCTATCAGCCGGGTCATGCCGTCGGTGGTCAGCCCAGAACACATGACTCGTGCGCAGATGTTCAAGCAGTACTGGTCGCGTTATCAGCAAAGTCGCGATTTGATCAGTGTCGGTGCCTACGTACCGGGCGGTGATCGTGAGACCGATACCGCCATCGCCCTGCAACCGGCCATGGTGACGTACTTGCGCCAGGGTTTGAACGACAACATCAGCATGGGCGCCAGCGAAGGCCATCTTGCGTCGGTCTTCGCGCCAGCGCCGGGCGGTTAATCGATCATGGCCCTGAGTCGCGCGGCACGCCTGGCGCCGGTGGTGGAAATGGCTGAGAAAGCCGAAAAAACCGCGGTCCAGCGCCTGGGGCACTTCCAGGGGCAGGTTCGTCTGGCGGAAAGCAAACTCGCCGACCTGGAAAAGTTCCGTCTCGAATATCAGGAGCAATGGATCGTGCGCGGCAGCAGTGGCGTTTCGGGCCAATGGTTGCTGGGTTATCAGGGCTTTCTCGCGCAATTGGGCACGGCCATCGACCAGCAGCGCCAGAGCCTGAACTGGCACCAAAACAACTTGAACAAGGCCCGGGAAGCCTGGCAGCAGGCGTTTGCCAGGGTCGAAGGCTTGCGCAAGCTGGTTCAGCGCTACATGGATGAGGCACAGCAACTGGAAGACAAGCGTGAGCAGAAGCTGCTGGATGAACTGTCCCAGCGGTTGCCGCGACAGGATCCGTATTGAGTGTCGGTTTTAAAAGATCGCAGCCTTCGGCAGCTCCAACAGGATCGGGTTTGCATACGGTCAATATAGGAGCTGCCGAAGGCTGCGATCTTTTGACCTTGCTCCTGCCCCCATCAGGTGCTAAACCTTCTACACGTACGTTCGCCAATGACAAGGAAGCCGTGAAATGTCAGTCGTTACAGAAGTATCTCCAGATGGGCAAAAGCTGACGATCTCGATCAAGGGGCGATTCGATTTCGGTCGACATCAGGAGTTTCGCGAGTCCTACGAAAAACTCAACAAGAAACCCGATTCCATTGTGGTGGACCTGAAGGAAGCCACGTATCTCGATAGCTCTGCTCTGGGCATGTTGCTCTTGCTGCGTGATCACGCCGGTGGCGACAGTTCCGATATTCGCGTCGTCAACAGCAGTTCCGATGTGAAGAAGATTCTCGCCATCTCCAACTTCGACAAGTTGTTCGACATCAGTTGAGCGTCATGCAGCCGCTCGAGCCGCTGACGATACTGATCGCCGAAGACAGCGCGGCCGATCGCCTGCTGCTGTCGACTATCGTCCGTCGTCAGGGCCATGAGGTGCTGACGGCTGCCAATGGTGCCGAAGCGGTCGAAGCGTTTCGCTCGCAGCGACCGCACCTGGTGCTGATGGACGCCATGATGCCGGTGATGGACGGCTTCGAGGCTGCGCAGCAGATCAAGGCACTGGCCGGGGAAACCCTGGTGCCGATCATCTTTCTGACGTCGTTGACCGAGAGCGAAGCCCTGGCCCGTTGTCTGGAGGCCGGGGGCGACGACTTTCTGGCAAAGCCTTACAACCAGGTGATCCTCGCCGCCAAGATCAAGGCGATGGACCGCTTGCGGCGTTTGCAGGCCACGGTGCTGGAGCAGCGAGACCTGATCGCCAGGCATCACGATTACCTGCTCAACGAACAGCGCGTGGCCAAAGCCGTGTTCGACAAGGTCGCCCACTCCGGTTGCCTGAGTGCGCCGAACATCCGTTACCTGCAATCACCCTATGCGCTGTTCAACGGCGATCTGTTGCTGGCTGCGTTCACCCCGGCCGGCGACATGCACGTGCTGCTCGGCGATTTTACGGGTCATGGTTTGCCGGCTGCCGTCGGCGCCATGCCGTTGGCCGAAGTCTTCTACGGCATGACGGCCAAGGGCTATGGCTTGTCCGAAACCCTGCGTGAAATGAACGTCAAACTCAAGCGCATCCTGCCCGTGGACATGTTCTGCTGTGCGGCCCTGCTGTGCCTGAGCTTTCAGCGAGGTTCGGTGGAGGTCTGGAACGGTGGGATGCCGGACGGTTACTTGCACAACACCGCCAGCGGCGAACGTATAGCGCTGACGGCACGGCACTTGCCGCTGGGGGTGCTGAGCCCGCAAGCCTTCGATGATCGCACCGAGGTGTTCCCGATGGCCGTCGGCGATCGGGTGTTCTTGCTGTCTGACGGGGTGATCGATACTTGCGATGCCAATGAACAGTTGTTTGGCGTAGAGCGATTGGAGCAGGTGTTTGCAGCCAATCGTCAGCCTGATGCGCTGTTCGAAGAAATCGAACAGGCCCTGCGGGACTTTCGCGGCGAGGCCCGGGATGACGTGAGCATGGTCGAGGTCCGCCTGCTGGAGGCGGCGAAATTGAGCCCGCCGACGCCCGTGTATTCCGACAGCGGCCAGTCCTCCCCGCTGGACTGGTCGGTGAGTTTCGAGTTCCGCGCCGCCACCCTCAAACGCTTCAATCCGCTGCCGTATCTGTTGCAACTGCTGCTTGAGGTCCATGGCCTGCGGGCTCAGAGTGGCACACTCTACAGTGTGCTGGCAGAGCTTTATTCCAACGCTCTGGAGCACGGCGTGCTGGGGCTGGATTCAAATCTGAAACGCGATGCGTCGGGGTTTGCGCGTTATTATCAGCAGCGCAACACACGCCTGGACGAATTGCGGGACGGCTATGTGCGGGTGCATTTGCAGGTGATGCCAAAAGGCGAGGGCGGTTGCCTGACGGTCCGGGTCGAAGACAGCGGCAAGGGCTTCGATGTGGCGCGGGTAATGGCGCGTCCCGTCGATGATGTCCGTCTGTCGGGACGCGGAATCAATTTGATCCGCCAGTTGAGTCAATATGCGAGCTGGTCCGATAATGGTCGAAGTGCTCGCGTGGAGTTTTTCTGGGAGGCTCTGGCATAATCCCAGGCGTTCTTGATCAAGGAGTGAACAAGTGGCTGACACACATCTGGATCGCGACGTGCTGAGCGCGTTGCAGGAAGTTATGGAGGACGGGTATCCAGAATTGCTCGATACCTTTCTCGCTGATTCCGAAGAGCGCTTAAGCCTGCTGCGAAAAGCTGACGATGCCGAGAAGTTGGGCGCCGCTGCGCACAGCTTCAAAGGCAGCAGCAGCAATATGGGCGCTACCCGACTGGCCGAGCTGTGTCATGAGCTGGAGCAGCGAGCCAAGCAAAAAAGCCTCGAAGGTATTGAAGCGCTGGTCGGAGAAATTGACGGCGAATTCGCCATTATCCGCCCGCTCTACGAAGCGGAGCGCCAGCGCTCCCTCGCTGAATAACGCAACCGTCCGACGCTTTTAGCGGCTAGCGAGCAAAGCTGGCTCGACCTTTGCAGTCAACTTACTCAACTGTACCTACGACCCCAGTGCAGCGGAGACCGTTTTATGCCCGTTACCCCCAACATTCTTCTTCAGGCCGCCGCTGCGGCCAAGACTCAAGCCGTGTCCGCCAATACACCGGCACTGACGGCTGAGCCCGGGGACAAGGCGTCCAGCTTCGCTCAGGTCTACGCCAATCAGGCCCAGAACAAGCCCTCGGTCGTGGCGGACGGATCGACTAAGCCTGTGCGCGACAAAACTACGGACAACGCCAGCAAAAAGGACGTGAACAACGACCAGTCTGCCGCCCCGGAACCGACGGTTGCCGATAGCGGCAAATCCTTGCCCGCCGATAAACCGGCGCAGACCGACGACAAGACAGCCAGCGATGACGCGCAGGATACTGCTGAGTCGTCGACGTCGGTGGCCGATACCGCGCCTGTTGATCCGTCCCTCGATCCTGCGTTGATGCAAGTTGTACAACCGGTGGTGCCAGCCCCTGTACCGGAAGCCCCGCCGGTTGTGGCGTCTGTGCAGCCACAAGTTGAAGCACCTGTCGCAGTCACCGTTACCTCAGTAGCGACGCAGGCTGTTGCGACCGCCGATTCTGATTTCGATCCCGAAGCCGATCCTCTCGATGCACTGCCAGCGGTACGCATGGCCATGGAACAGAGCGGGCACGTTTCGGCCGCCAGCCAGGCCCAGCCAAAAGCGGCTCCGACCCCGGCTCAAGCCGACGGCGAGCTGACTTCGGCACAGAACTTTGCCGCGGGCATGGCGAGCATGCTTGATGTGCAGACCGGTCAGGACAGCACCAGCCAGGGCGGCGAGAAGGCTTTCAGTGGCTTGATCGATGATGGTCTCAAGGACCTCAAGTCCGCCAGCAGCGATACCCGTGTCGATGACTTCGCCAACCGTCTGGCGGCGTTGACCCAGGCCGCAACGCCGAAGACGGCCAATGCATTGCCGGTGAACCAGCCGATCGCCATGCATCAGAGCGGTTGGACCGAAGAGGTGGTCAATCGGGTCATGTACCTGTCCAGCGCCAATCTCAAGGCGGCGGATATCCAGCTACAACCGGCCGAGCTGGGACGCCTCGATATTCGGGTGAACATGGTTCCGGATCAGCAGACCCAGGTGACCTTCATGAGCGCACATCCAAGCGTTCGCGAAGCACTCGACGGGCAAATGCATCGCCTGCGTGACATGTTCGCGCAGCAGGGCATGGGCCAGGTTGACGTCAACGTTTCCGATCAGTCCCGTGGCTGGCAAGGCCAGGGCCAGGAACAGGCTCAACAAGGGCAGGGTGGACGTACCCATTCCAGTGGCGGTCGCCTCGATTCCGTCGATGAAGAGCTTCCTGCGACGGTTGCTGAAGTAGCCGCCAACACCACCAGCGTGATCGGTTCCAGCGCGGTCGATTATTACGCCTGATCAAACGCCAACCCCTTGTGTGGGAGCGAGCCTGCTCGCGATGAGGCAGTAACATTCAACATTTGCGTTGATTGTTGCACCGCTATCGCGAGCAGGCTCGCTCCCACATTTGTTTTGTGGTGGCAGATGATCCTCTGCCTCCACTCCCTCCCGACACTTCTGGCATAACACTTGCTCTTGCCTTGCCGTGCGACTGTGAAAACCCGAATAGTGACGGATTATTGGCATGGCGAAGAGCGAAGCAGTAGTAAAAGACCCCGCAACCAAAGGCAAAATCAAGCTGATCATTGTGGTCGTCGTGGCCTTGGTGCTGGCGATCGGCTTGTCCGTGGGGGCGACCTGGTACTTCATGCACAGCGCCCAGAGCAAGCCTGCCGCCGCGGCTGAAACCGCTGTGGTCGGCAAGCAGCCGGCGATCTTCGAGCCCATGGCGCCGGCCTTCGTGGCCAACTACAACGTGAACGGCCGCCAGCGCTACATGCAGGTGAGCATCACCATGCAGGGTCGCAATCAGGCTGATCTGGAGGCGCTCAAAGTCCACATGCCGGTGATCCGCAATAACCTGGTCATGCTGTTTTCCGGTCAGGATTTCGCCACGCTGGCGACCCCGGTCGGTCAGGAGATGTTGCGTCAGAAGGCCACGGCCAGCGTCCAGGAAGTGGCGCAGAAAGAGCTTGGCAAAGTGGTGATCGAACAGTTGCTTTTCACTAATTTCGTACTGCAGTAGGAACACGACATGGCCGTGCAGGACCTGCTGTCCCAGGATGAGATCGATGCGCTGTTGCATGGCGTCGACGATGGTCTGGTACAGACCGATAACGCTGCCGAACCCGGCAGCGTCAAAAGCTACGACCTGACCAGCCAGGATCGCATCGTCCGTGGACGCATGCCGACCCTGGAAATGATCAACGAGCGTTTCGCCCGCTACACCCGCATCAGCATGTTCAACATGCTGCGCCGCTCGGCGGACGTTGCCGTCGGTGGCGTACAGGTGATGAAGTTCGGCGAATACGTGCACTCGCTGTATGTGCCGACCAGCCTCAACCTGGTCAAGATCAAACCGCTGCGCGGTACCGCGCTGTTCATCCTCGACGCCAAATTGGTGTTCAAGCTGGTGGACAACTTCTTCGGCGGCGATGGCCGTCACGCGAAGATCGAAGGGCGTGAATTCACCCCCACCGAACTGCGTGTGGTGCGCATGGTGCTGGAGCAGGCCTTCGTCGATTTGAAGGAGGCCTGGCAGGCGATCATGGAAGTGAACTTCGAGTACATCAACTCGGAAGTGAACCCGGCCATGGCCAACATCGTCGGCCCGAGCGAAGCCATTGTGGTGTCGACGTTCCACATCGAACTCGATGGCGGTGGCGGCGACCTGCACGTGACCATGCCGTACTCGATGATCGAGCCGGTGCGCGAAATGCTCGACGCCGGCTTCCAGTCGGACCTCGACGATCAGGACGAGCGCTGGATCAACGCCTTGCGCCAGGACGTGCTGGACGTCGACGTACCGATCGGGGCCACCGTTGCCCGTCGCCAGTTGCGCCTGCGCGACATCCTGCACATGCAGCCGGGGGATGTGATCCCGGTCGAGATGCCGGAAGAAATGATCATGCGCGCCAACGGCGTGCCGGCCTTCAAGGTCAAGATGGGCTCGCACAAAGGCAACCTCGCGTTGCAAGTGATCGAACCGATCGAGCGCCGCTGACCGGCGCTTCAACCCTTTCGCTTTTAACTGACGGCTTCTGATTGAAGGTTGCCTGCCGAGGACAAATGATGGCTGACGATATGAATACCCAGGACGACCAGGCACTGGCTGATGAGTGGGCTGCGGCCCTGGAAGAAACCGGTGATGCAGGGCAAGACGATATCGATGCCTTGCTGGCCGCCGACGCCGCCGGTTCGTCGTCCAACCGTCTGCCGATGGAAGAGTTCGGCAGCGTGCCGAAGAACAACGATCCGGTGACGCTGGACGGTCCGAACCTGGACGTGATTCTCGACATCCCGGTGTCGATTTCCATGGAAGTCGGCAGCACCGACATCAACATCCGCAACCTGCTGCAACTCAACCAGGGTTCGGTGATCGAGCTCGATCGTCTGGCCGGTGAGCCGCTGGACGTGCTGGTCAACGGCACGCTCATCGCCCACGGCGAAGTGGTGGTGGTCAACGAAAAGTTCGGCATCCGCCTGACCGACGTGATCAGCCCAAGTGAACGCATCAAGAAGTTGCGCTGAGTGAAAAAGGTTCTGGGTTTTGTGCTGGCCCTGCCATTCAGTGTGCTGGCTGCCGAGCCGGTGACGACGGCTGCGACAGCGGCTGCCGCGCCGGCCGTCAGCAGTGGTGTGGCTGGGCAATTGACGCAATTGGTGTTCGGCTTGCTGCTGGTGCTGGGGTTGATCTTCTTCCTCGCCTGGCTGCTGCGCCGGGTTCAGCAGGCCGGGCCGGCCGGCAAGGGGCAGGTGATCGAGCTGATCGGTTCCCGGGCGCTTGGCCCCCGTGACCGTTTGATGCTGGTGCAGGTGGGCAACGAGCAGATTCTGCTTGGCCTGAGCCCGGGCACCATCACTGCGTTGCATGTGCTCAAGGAGCCGGTGCAAGTGCCGAGCGGGACTGAAAAAGCGACCCCGGAGTTCGCCCAGCGCCTGTTGGAGTTGTTGGGCAAGGATCAGAAGGATAAGAAGTAATGGGTGCGTTACGCATCGTCTTGACGCTGGTCCTGATGCTGGCCGCGCCGCTGGCGTTCGCTGCCGATCCGTTGTCGATCCCGGCAATCACCCTGGGCACCAACGCCGAAGGCGCGCAGGAGTACTCGGTCAGCCTGCAAATCCTGCTGATCATGACCGCGCTGAGTTTCATCCCGGCGTTTGTCATGCTGATGACCAGTTTCACCCGGATCATCATCGTTTTCTCGATCCTGCGTCAGGCCCTGGGCCTGCAGCAGACACCGTCGAACCAGATCCTCACCGGCATGGCACTGTTCCTCACCATGTTCATCATGGCGCCGGTGTTCGATCGGGTGAATCAGGATGCCTTGCAGCCGTATCTGGCGGAAAAACTCACCGCGCAGGATGCCGTGGCCAAGGCCCAGGTGCCGATCAAGGACTTCATGCTGGCCCAGACTCGCAGCAGCGACCTGGAGCTATTCATGCGCCTGTCCAAGCGTACCGACATTGCTGCGCCGGATCAGGCGCCGCTGACGATTCTGGTGCCGGCTTTCGTGACCTCTGAGCTGAAAACCGCGTTCCAGATCGGCTTCATGATCTTCATTCCGTTCCTGATCATCGACCTGGTGGTGGCCAGTGTGCTGATGGCGATGGGTATGATGATGCTCTCGCCATTGATCATTTCCTTGCCGTTCAAAATCATGCTGTTCGTGCTGGTGGATGGCTGGGCGTTGATCATCGGCACCTTGGCCAGTAGCTTCGGCGGCGTTTCACCATGACGCCGGAAGTTGCCGTAGACATCTTTCGCGAAGCGCTGTGGCTGACCACCATGATGGTCGCCGTGCTGGTGATTCCGAGCTTGCTGGTAGGGCTGTTGGTGGCGATGTTCCAGGCGGCCACGCAGATCAACGAACAGACCCTGAGCTTCCTGCCGCGTCTGCTGGTGATGCTGGTGACGCTGATCGTTGCCGGCCCGTGGATGGTGCAGACCTTCATGGAATACATTCTGCAGCTGTACCACAGCATTCCTCTGGTCATCGGTTAAGCCATGTCGCTGCTGCAGCTGACCGATACCCAGATCAGCACCTGGGTGGCGACATTCATGTTGCCGCTGTTTCGCATCGGCTCGTTGTTGATGGTCATGCCGATTTTCGGTACGACGCTGGTGCCAAAACGCGTGCGTTTGTACTTCGCGCTGGCGATTACTGTGGTCATTGCACCGGGTCTGCCGCCCATGCCCGCCGTCAACGCGCTGGACCTGAGCGCGCTGCTGCTGATCGCCGAGCAAATCATCATCGGCGCGGTCCTCGGTTTCTCCTTGCAGCTGTTCTTCCAGGCGTTCGTGGTCGCCGGGCAAATTGTCGCGATCCAGATGGGCATGGGCTTCGCTTCGATGGTCGACCCTACGAACGGCGTGTCGGTGGCGGTGATCGGGCAGTTTTTCACCATGCTGGTGACGCTGTTGTTCCTGTCAATGAATGGTCACTTGGTGGTGTTCGAAGTCCTCACCGAAAGCTTCACCACGCTGCCGGTCGGTAGCGGCTTGATGGTCAATCATTTCTGGGAGCTGGCCGGCAAGCTCGGCTGGGTGCTCGGTGCGGCGCTGTTGCTGGTGTTGCCGGCGATCACCGCGTTGTTGGTGGTCAATATTGCGTTTGGCGTGATGACCCGGGCGGCGCCGCAACTGAACATCTTCTCGATCGGCTTTCCGCTGACCCTGGTGCTTGGGATGGTCATCCTCTGGATCGCCCTGGCGGACATTCTCAATCAGTATCAACCGCTGGCCGCCGAGGCCTTGCAGTTGTTACGCGAACTGGCACGGGCGCGCTGAGTCATGGCTGAGAGCGAAAGCGGTCAGGACAAAACAGAAGACCCCACGGAGAAACGCAAAAAGGACTCCCGTGAGAAGGGTGAGATTGCGCGCTCCAAGGAACTCAACACCTTGGCGGTCATGCTCGCTGGCGCCGGTGGGTTGCTGATTTTCGGTGGCGCTCTGGCCCAGGATTTGATGGAGCTGATGCGCATGAACTTCTCGCTCTCGCGAGAGGTGATTCTGGATCAGCGCTCCATGGCGACTTATCTGCTGCACTCGGGGCAGATCGCTCTGTTGGCGGTTCAGCCGGTGATGATCACTTTGCTGTTGGCCGCGCTAATTGGCCCGATTTCTCTGGGGGGCTGGCTGTTCGCCGCTGGCTCCATGGCGCCCAAGTTCAGTCGCATGAATCCCGCCGCAGGCCTGAAACGAATGTTCTCGGCCAAGGCGCTGGTGGAGTTGCTCAAGGCCCTGGCGAAGTTTTTCATCGTGTTGTTCGTGGCGTTGGCGGTCTTGTCGTCGGACATTGACGATCTACTGCGCATCTCCCGCGAACCATTGGACATGGCGATCATTCACAGCCTGCAAGTGGTCGGTTGGAGCACCTTGTGGATGGCGTGCGGGCTGATCATCATCGCCGCGGTCGATGTGCCGGTGCAGCTCTGGGAAAGCCACAACAAATTGTTGATGACCAAGCAGGAAATACGCGACGAGCACAAGGATCAGGAAGGGCGGCCAGAGGTCAAGCAGCGGATTCGCCAGCTTCAGCGCGAGATGTCTCAGCGGCGGATGATGGCCGCCATCCCCGAGGCTGACGTGGTCATCACCAACCCGACCCACTACGCCGTGGCGCTCAAGTACGATCCTGAAAAGGGCGGGGCGCCGATGCTGATCGCCAAGGGCAGCGACTTCCTGGCCTTGAAGATCCGCGAAATCGCCGTGGCCAACGAAGTGCTGCTGCTGGAGTCGCCTGCCCTGGCGCGTTCTATCTACTACTCCACGGAGCTGGAGCAGGAAATTCCTGGCGGGCTGTATCTGGCCGTGGCTCAGGTATTGGCTTACGTCTACCAGATCCGCCAATACCGCGCGGGCAAGGGCAATCGCCCGGATCCGCTCAAGGATGATCTGCCGATTCCACCGGATCTGCGGCGCGATTCCTGATAGATCAAACGATCGCAGACTTCGGCAGCTCCTGCACGGATCGTGAGTTACCCGCGATGTTGCGGTGTGAACCTAATCCGCAGGAGCTACCGAAGGCTGCGATCTTTTGATCTTTTTGGGTCTGCACAAACCTCTATTTCAAGCCTCGGCAAAAGTTGGAAGGCTTCTTGCAGTAGCCGCCCTGCGCCTGCTTCAGGCGTCAAAAGTTTGCTTTAAAGGAACGGGGAAAACCGGTGGATCGCTCTCAGTTAATCAACAGTGCCCGCACAAACGTTGCCGACCTCAGTCGGGGCAATATGGGTGTGCCGCTGTTGCTGCTGGTCATGCTGGCCATGATGATGTTGCCGGTGCCGCCGTTCCTGCTGGACGTGTTTTTCACGTTCAACATTGCCTTGTCCATCGTCGTGTTGCTGGTCTGCGTGTACGCCTTGCGGCCGCTGGATTTCGCCGTGTTCCCGACCATTCTGCTGGTGGCGACGTTGTTGCGACTGGCACTGAACGTGGCCTCGACGCGGGTGGTGATGCTCCACGGTCAGGACGGCCATGCCGCCGCCGGTAAGGTGATTCAGGCCTTCGGTGAGGTGGTGATCGGCGGGAACTACGTGGTCGGTATCGTGGTGTTCGCGATTTTGATGATCATCAACTTCGTCGTGGTGACCAAGGGTGCCGGGCGGATTTCCGAGGTGAGCGCACGTTTCACCCTCGACGCGATGCCCGGTAAACAGATGGCCATCGACGCCGACTTGAACGCCGGCCTGATCGACCAGAACCAGGCGAAACTGCGCCGGATGGAAGTGGCTCAGGAAGCCGAGTTCTACGGTTCCATGGATGGTGCCAGCAAGTTCGTGCGCGGTGACGCCATCGCCGGCCTGCTGATTCTGTTCATCAACCTGATCGGCGGTATGGCGGTCGGTATCTTCCAGCACGGCATGAGCTTTGGCGATGCCGGCAAGGTTTATGCGCTGTTGACCATCGGTGACGGTTTGGTGGCGCAATTGCCATCACTGCTGTTGTCGACCGCTGCCGCGATCATGGTGACCCGTGCTTCCGGTTCGGAAGACATGGGCAAGCAGATCAATCGTCAGATGTTCGCCTCGCCAAAAGCCTTGGCGGTAGCTGCTGGCTTGATGGCGGTGATGGGCCTGGTGCCTGGCATGCCGCACGTCTCCTTTCTGTCCATGGCGGCCCTGGCGGGCGGTGGCGCTTACTTGTTCTGGAAGAAACAGAACGCGGTCAAGGTCCAGGCTCTGCAAGAGGTCAAGCGTCAGCAGGAACTGCTGCCATCGCCGGCCCGTGCTCAGGAAACCAAGGAGCTTGGCTGGGACGACGTGACGCCGATCGACATGATTGGCCTGGAAGTCGGTTACCGTCTGATTCCGCTGGTGGATCGCAACCAGGGGGGGCAGTTGCTGGCACGGATCAAGGGGGTGCGTAAAAAGCTCTCACAGGACCTGGGCTTCCTGATGCCGACAGTGCATATCCGTGACAACCTCGACCTGGCGCCTAGCGCCTATCGCCTGACCCTGATGGGCGTGATCCTGGCCGAGGCCGAGATTTACCCGGACCGCGAGCTGGCGATCAACCCGGGGCAGGTCTACGGTACGCTCAACGGCATCACCGCCAAAGATCCGGCTTTTGGTCTGGAAGCGGTCTGGATCGAAATCAGCCAGCGTGCCCAGGCGCAATCGCTCGGTTAC
This sequence comes from Pseudomonas sp. P9_31, assembly GCF_034008235.1. Taxonomy (NCBI): domain Bacteria; kingdom Pseudomonadati; phylum Pseudomonadota; class Gammaproteobacteria; order Pseudomonadales; family Pseudomonadaceae; genus Pseudomonas; species Pseudomonas sp. P9_31. Next base: position 4,540,039 of record NZ_CP125375.1, on the reverse strand, counting down.
ACCGTGGTCGATGCCAGTACGGTAGTGGCGACCCACTTGAACCAGATTCTGTACAAGCACTCCAGCGAGCTGATCGGCCACGAAGAAGTCCAGCAACTCATGCAATTGCTGGCCAAAAGCTCACCGAAGCTGGCCGAAGAGCTGGTGCCGGGGGTGGTTTCGCTGTCGCAACTGCTCAAAGTCTTGCAGGCGTTGCTGGCCGAACAGGTGCCGGTACGGGACATTCGCAGCATCGCCGAAGCCATCGCGAACAACGCCGCCAAGAGTCAAGATACTGCCGCTTTGGTGGCGGCGGTGCGCGTCGGCGTATCCCGTGCAATCGTGCAAAGCATTGTAGGCACTGAGTCCGAGCTGCCTGTGATCACCTTGGAGCCAAGGTTGGAACAAATATTGCTCAATAGTCTTCAGAAGGCAGGACAAGGCTCGGAAGAGGGTGTTCTGCTGGAGCCAAGCATGGCAGAGAAACTGCAACGCTCGTTGATCGACGCGGCGCAGCGTCAGGAAATGCAAGGTCAACCGGTGATTCTGCTGGTAGCCGGCCCGGTTCGCGCGATGCTCTCGCGATTTGGCCGACTGGCAGTCCCGGGTTTGCATGTGTTGGCTTACCAGGAAATTCCTGACAACAAGCAAGTGACCATCGTTGCGACAGTAGGGCCCAACGGCTGAGGTAGTGGTTTATGCAAGTTAAGCGTTTTTTCGCCGCCGATATGCGTCAGGCCATGAAACTGGTTCGTGATGAGCTGGGCGCCGATGCCGCCATCATTGGCAACCGCCGGATCGCTGGCGGTGTCGAGCTGACGGCTGCCCTGGATTACAAATTGTCGGCGCTGGCCCCGCGTGTTCCGAACATGGAACTCGAGGATGAGCTGCGCAAGACCCAGTCGCGGATCGTCACCGCCCAGGCCGAACTGAGCCTGCGTAGCGATGGCGAGAGCGACAAGACCACCAACCGCCAGTTGTTCGCCGGTTTGCCGTTGACCGCCGCCGAGCCGCTGATCGAACCGACGCTGGCCGAGCCTCGGCGCCCTGCGCCCGCACCTGCCGCGGCGACCGGCGTGGACCCGCGTGCGTTCGATTCGATGCGTTTCGAACTCAATAGCCTGCGTGAACTGATGGAAGTGCAACTCGGTTCGCTGGCCTGGAATCAGCTGCAAGGCAGCCGTCCGGCCCAGGCCAACCTCTGGCGTCGCCTGCAACGCATCGGCCTGTCCGGCCCGTTGTCGCGGGATCTGCTGGCGCTGATTACCGACATTGAAGAACCACGCCAGGCCTGGCGCATGTTGCTCGCGCACCTGGCGAGGATGATCGCCACCCCGGAAGTCGAGCCACTGGAAGAAGGCGGTGTGATTGCCATGGTCGGCCCGGCCGGCATGGGCAAGACCACCACGCTGGCCAAGCTCGCGGCCCGTTACGTGCTCAAGTACGGCGCGCAGAACATCGCACTGGTGAGCATGGACAGCTATCGCATCGGTGCTCAGGAACAGCTCAAGACCCTTGGTCGCATCCTCAATGTGTCGGTCACCCACGTCGATCCGGGCCAATCCCTGGTGCAGGCGCTGGAACCCTTGCTGCGCAAACGCGTGGTGCTGATCGATACCGCCGGCCTTCAAGCCAGCGACCCGGCACTGCGCATGCAACTCGAAAGCCTGGCCGGACGGGGCATCAAATCAAAAAATTATCTCGTCCTGGCAACCACCAGCCAGAAACAGGTTCTAACCGCCGCTTATCACAGTTACAAACGCTGCGGCCTCGCCGGCTGCATCCTGACTAAACTGGATGAAACGGCAAGCCTGGGCGAGGTGTTGAGCCTGGCCATCAGCCATGAGTTGCCGGTGGCTTACCTGACCGATGGCCCGCGGATTCCGGATGATTTGCATCTGCCGCGTCGTCATCAGTTGGTCAGCCGCGCCGTTAGCGTGCAAATGCAGGAAGAACCCAGCGAAGAAGCCATGGCTGACATGTTCGCTGATATTTACCACAGCCCGACCAAGCGGGTTGGCTGAGGTATTAATGAACAGTTTTTGTACCTACATCGATGGTCTGCCATGCATTGTTCCAATGGTGAACGCGCAGCCAGTAATGTGGCCTCCGTCTAAGTAAGACAAGGTAAAGAAATAACATGGGCAGCATGCATCCCGTACAGGTGATCGCGGTGACCGGCGGCAAAGGTGGCGTCGGGAAGACTAACGTGTCAGTGAACTTGTCCCTGGCTCTAGCTGAGCTCGGCCGGCGCGTCATGCTGCTGGATGCCGATCTGGGGCTGGCGAACGTCGACGTCCTGTTGGGGCTGACACCCAAACGCACCCTGGCCGACGTGATCGAAGGCCGCTGTGAACTGCGCGACGTGCTGTTGCAGGGGCCTGGCGGTATCCGCATCGTCCCGGCCGCGTCCGGCACCCAGAGCATGGTTCATCTGAGCCCGGCCCAGCACGCCGGCCTGATCCAGGCCTTCAGCGACATCGGCGACAACCTCGACGTATTGGTGATCGACACCGCTGCGGGCATTGGTGACTCGGTGGTCAGCTTCGTGCGCGCAGCGCAAGAAGTCTTGCTGGTGGTGTGCGACGAACCGACCTCGATCACCGACGCCTACGCGCTGATCAAACTGCTTAACCGCGACTACGGCATGAATCGGTTCCGCGTCCTGGCCAACATGGCGCAGAGCCCGCAGGAAGGCCGCAACCTGTTCGCCAAGTTGACCAAGGTCACGGATCGTTTCCTCGACGTCGCGTTGCAATACGTCGGTGCGGTGCCTTACGACGAAAGCGTGCGCAAGGCCGTGCAGAAGCAGCGTGCCGTCTATGAAGCCTTTCCGCGTTCCAAGTGCGCCCTGGCGTTCAAGGCCATTGCGCAGAAGGTCGATACCTGGCCGCTGCCGGCCAACCCGCGTGGGCACCTGGAGTTTTTCGTCGAGCGCCTCGTGCAACAAACGGCAGGACCCGTGCTATGACAGCCAGCGGTTACAACCTTTACAAGAAGTCGGCGCGTGACGCGCAGTACGAACTGATCGAGCGTTACGCGCCACTGGTCAAACGCATTGCCTATCACTTGCTGGCCCGTTTGCCGGCCAGTGTCCAGGTTGAAGACCTGATCCAGGCCGGGATGATCGGCCTGCTTGAAGTATCGACCAAATACGACGCCAGCAAAGGCGCGAGTTTCGAGACGTACGCGGGCATACGAATCCGCGGCGCAATGCTTGATGAAGTGCGCAAGGGGGACTGGGCGCCACGTTCGGTTCACCGCAATACCCGCATGGTCAGCGACGCGATTCGCTCGATTGAAGCTAAAACCGGCCGTGATGCTAAAGATCACGAGGTTGCGGCCGAACTCCAATTGAGTCTCGACGATTATTACGGGATTTTGAACGACACCCTGGGCAGCCGGTTATTCAGTTTCGACGATCTGTTGCAGGACGGCGAACACGAAGGGCTGCATGAGGATGGCGCGAGTGCTCATCTCGAGCCGTCACGCGATCTGGAAGATGAACGCTTCCAGGCGGCGCTGGCGGACGCGATTGCCAATTTGCCGGAGCGTGAGCGACTGGTGTTGGCGCTGTACTACGACGAAGAGTTGAATCTCAAGGAAATCGGTGAGGTCCTGGGGGTCAGCGAATCGCGGGTCAGCCAGTTACACAGCCAGTGCGCGGCCCGTTTGCGGGGGCGTTTGGGGGAGTGGCGAGCGCGCTGAAGGCAGTGTGGGGACACTGCGAATGGAGCCTGTGTGGTGTTGAACTGCGCAGGTCTCGATCTGTTGTGCTCCAGACAGTCATTGAGTGCTTTGCCGGATTGATTGAAATGGCGTGTCCAGGTGCTGGGCGCGTTTAAGACTGCTTGGAGGTCGAATTGGACAAGAACATGAAAATCCTCATCGTTGATGACTTCTCAACGATGCGGCGGATCATAAAAAACCTGTTGCGTGACCTTGGGTTCACCAACACCGCCGAGGCCGATGACGGGCTGACCGGGTTGCCGATGCTGCAAAGCGGTAACTTCGATTTTCTGGTTACCGACTGGAACATGCCCGGTATGACCGGCATCGATCTGCTTCGTGCGGTGCGCGCCGATGAAAGGCTCAAGCACCTGCCGGTGCTGATGGTGACCGCTGAAGCCAAGCGCGAGCAGATCATCGAAGCGGCCCAGGCCGGTGTTAACGGCTATGTGGTCAAACCCTTCACGGCCCAGGCGTTGAAAGAAAAAATCGAGAAGATTTTCGAACGCATCGGTTGAGAAACTGCGCCACGGGGGAGCTATGGAGCATATCGAATCTTCACAGGGCGATTTTGAGTCGACCCTGAAAAAACACGCGGTCGAACTGGTCGAAAGCCTTGAAAAAGGCAGGTTCGGCGACGCTGTTCAACTGATCCATGAGCTCAACCAGACCCGTGACCGTGGCCTGTATCAGGAAGTGGGCAAGCTCACCCGCGAGCTGCATAGCGCGATCGTCAATTTCCAGATTGACCCGCACATGCCGCAAGCCGAGGAAGTGTCTCAGATCACGGATGCCACCGAGCGTCTGGGTTATGTGGTCAAGCTGACCGAGGCCGCGGCCAACCGCACCATGGATCTGGTGGAAAACGCCACGCCACTGATCAACAGCCTGAGCGACGAAGCTCAGGCGCTGAGCACGGATTGGGGGCGGTTCATGCGTCGCGAGGTCGGGGCTGAAGAGTTCCGCGAACTGGCCCGGCGGGTCGACGGTTTCCTGACACGCAGCAGCGAAGACAATCGCGTTGTGTCGAGCAACCTCAACGACATTCTGCTGGCTCAGGATTACCAGGACCTCACCGGTCAGGTGATCAAACGCGTGACCCAATTGGTCACCGAAGTTGAAAGCAACCTGCTCAAGCTCGTGCTCATGGCCAGTCACGTCGACCGCTTTGCGGGTATCGAACATGACCGTGAAGCGATGCTGGCTGAAAAAGATCCGCAAAAACATCTCTCTCAGGGTGAAGGTCCGCAGATTCATGCCGATAAAAGAGAAGACGTTGTGTCCGGTCAGGACGATGTGGACGATTTGCTATCCAGCCTGGGATTTTAGAATTTTAGAATTTTAGGTTTTTTAGGTTTTTAGACCTGTTAGGAGCACCCCCTTAATGAGCTTCGGCGCCGATGAAGAGATCCTTCAGGATTTCCTGGTTGAGGCCGGCGAGATTCTAGAGCAACTGTCCGAACAGCTGGTCGAGCTTGAAAGCCGACCGGATGATGCGGACTTGCTCAATGCAATTTTTCGCGGTTTTCACACTGTAAAAGGGGGCGCCGGCTTCCTCCAGCTCAACGAGCTGGTGGAGTGCTGTCACATCGCCGAGAACGTGTTCGACATCCTGCGCAAGGGTGAGCGTCGCGTCGACTCGGAATTGATGGACGTGGTTCTCGAAGCGCTGGACGCGGTGAACAGCATGTTCAGCGAAGTCCGCGAACGCAGCCCGATCACGGCTGCCACGCCTGAATTGCTGGCCGCTCTGGCCCGTCTGGCCGAGCCGCAAACCGGTGATGAAGTGGCACCTGTCGCTGAGGCGGTGCAAGAGCCTGCCGCCGAAAGTGAATCCGGTGACATCACCGATAACGAATTCGAACAGTTGCTGGACTCGCTGAATGCCGTCAAGGCTCAGGCCGAGGCACCCGCCGCTGTTCCAGTACCGGCGCCGACCAGCGATGCGGCGGCCAGTGACGAAATCACCGATGCCGAATTCGAGTCGTTGCTCGATCAACTGCACGGCAAAGGCCAGTTCGCCGCTGATGCAGTGGCCGCGGCGCCCGCCGCACCGGCAGCCCCGAAAGCGGCAGGCGATAGCTCCGACATCACCGATGACGAGTTCGAAGCACTGCTCGACCAGTTGCACGGCAAAGGCACCTTTGCGGTCGATGCGCTGGAATCGGCGATCGCTTCGGTCCCGACCCCGGCTGCGCCAACCGCTAAAGCCGCCGGCGGCGATCTGATCTCCGATCACGAATTCGAATCGCTGCTCGACGAATTGCACGGTAAAGGCAAGTTCACTGAAGTGGGCGCCGCTGTCGGGGCGACTGCCTCGGTCGCTGCACCCGTGGCCAAGGCTGCTGCGCCTGCACCTGTCGCCAAAGCGCCCGAGCCAAAAGCCGAAGCGCCAAAGCCTGCTGCTGCCGCGACACCGGCTGCTCGTGCCCCGGCCGCGCCGCCACCGGAAAAACCGGCCAGCGAAGCCGAGACCACCGTGCGGGTCGATACCGCGCGTCTCGACGAGATCATGAACATGGTCGGCGAGTTGGTACTGGTGCGTAACCGTCTGGTCCGTCTGGGCCTCAACAGCGGCGACGAAGCCATGTCCAAGGCCGTGTCGAACCTCGACGTGGTCACGGCCGACCTGCAAACCGCGGTCATGAAGACCCGGATGCAGCCGATCAAGAAAGTCTTCGGGCGCTTCCCGCGCCTGGTTCGCGACCTGGCGCGCCAGCTCAAGAAAGAGATCAACCTGGAGCTCGTCGGCGAAGAAACCGACCTCGACAAGAACCTCGTCGAGGCCCTGGCCGACCCGTTGGTCCACTTGGTGCGCAACTCGGTCGACCACGGTATCGAAGAGCCGACTGATCGCGAAGCGATGGGCAAACCCCGCAGCGGCAAGGTGATCCTGTCCGCTGAACAGGAAGGCGACCACATCCTGCTGTCCATCTCCGATGATGGCAAGGGCATGGATGCCGATGTTCTGCGCGGTATCGCCGTGAAGAAAGGCCTGATGGACAAGGATGCAGCGGACCGTCTCAGCGAGTCCGATTGCTTCAACCTGATCTTCGCGCCGGGTTTCTCGACCAAGACCGAGATTTCCGACGTGTCCGGGCGCGGCGTGGGCATGGACGTGGTGAAAACCAAGATCGCCCAGCTCAACGGCACCATCAATATCTACTCGACCAAGGGCAAGGGCTCGAAGATCGTCATCAAGGTCCCGTTGACCCTGGCGATCATGCCGACGCTGATGGTCATGCTCGGCAACCAGGCGTTCGCGTTCCCGCTGGTGAACGTCAACGAGATTTTCCACCTCGACCTGTCGCGCACCAACGTGGTGGACGGCCAGGAAGTGGTGATCGTGCGGGACAAGGCGCTGCCACTGTTCTACCTCAAGCGCTGGCTGGTCAGCTCCGCCGCTCACGAAGAGCAACGCGAAGGCCATGTGGTGATCCTTTCGGTGGGCACTCAGCGGATCGGCTTCGTCGTCGATCAACTGGTGGGTCAGGAAGAAGTGGTCATCAAGCCATTGGGCAAAATGCTCCAGGGAACCCCGGGCATGTCGGGCGCCACCATCACCGGTGACGGCCGTATTGCGCTGATTCTCGATGTTCCGAGCATGCTCAAGCGTTACGCCGCACGGCGTATTTGATTCTGGGGGAGCGGGGCGACTGAGCCTCGCCCCGTCTAATGGAGTGTTTATGGTAGTCAAGGTCCTGGTGGTGGACGATTCGGGGTTTTTCCGCCGCCGCGTCTCGGAAATTCTTGCAGCGGATTCGAATATCCAGGTCGTCGGTACGGCGACCAACGGAAAAGAGGCAATCGATCAGGCACTGGCCCTCAAGCCAGACGTGATCACCATGGACTACGAGATGCCGATGATGGATGGCATCACGGCGGTGCGGCACATCATGCAGCGCTGCCCGACCCCGGTGTTGATGTTCTCCTCGCTGACCCACGAAGGCGCCCGGGTAACCCTCGATGCGCTGGACGCCGGCGCGGTGGACTTCCTGCCGAAGAATTTTGAAGACATCTCCCGTAACCCGGAGAAGGTCAAGCAACTGCTGTGCGAGAAGATTCTCAGCATCTCGCGCAGTAACCGTCGTGTCAGTGCCTACACCCCTCCGGCTCCAGTAGCCGCGGCAGCCCCGACGCCTGCGCCTTCGAGCGTTGGCAGCTATGGCAGCAGCGCGCCTGCGCCTGCGCGTCCGGCACCGGCGCCGATTCCGGCCCGCACCACCCATGCAGCGGCTCCATCGTCTCCAGCGCCGAAACGCAAAGCCTACAAGTTAGTCGCCATCGGCACCTCCACCGGTGGCCCGGTTGCGCTGCAACGGGTGCTGACGCAGTTACCGGCCAATTTCCCGGCACCGATCGTGTTGATCCAGCACATGCCGGCAGCCTTCACCAAGGCCTTCGCCGAGCGTCTGGACAAGCTGTGCCGCATCAGCGTCAAGGAAGCCGAGGATGGCGACATCCTGCGTCCGGGCCTGGCGCTGCTGGCACCGGGTGGCAAGCAGATGATGATCGACGGCCGTGGCGCGGTGAAAATCCTGCCGGGCGACGAGCGTCTGAACTACAAACCGTGCGTGGACATCACCTTCGGCTCCGCGGCCAAGTCCTACGGTGACAAAGTTCTGGCGGTGGTACTGACCGGCATGGGCGCCGACGGTCGTGAAGGCGCGCGTCTGCTCAAGCAGGGCGGCAGTGCGGTTTGGGCTCAGGATGAGGCCAGCTGCGTGATCTACGGCATGCCGATGGCCATCGTCAAAGCCGAGCTCGCGGACGCGGTGTACAGCCTGGACGATATCGGCCGGCACCTGGTTGAGGCCTGCATCTGATGGATGTGCTCAGCCTGATCGGGATCATCATGGCGTTCGTCGCCATCATCGGCGGCAACTACCTTGAAGGCGGTCACCTCGGCGCGCTGGCCAACGGCCCGGCAGCGCTGATCGTACTCGGTGGCACCATCGGTGCGGCGCTGCTGCAATCGCCGATGAGCGCCTTCAAGCGTGCCATGCAGATTCTCGCCTGGATTCTTTTCCCCCCTCGCGTGGATCTGGCTGGTGGCATCGATCGCGTAGTGAACTGGAGCCTCACCGCCCGCAAGGAAGGTTTGCTCGGCCTGGAAGGGGTGGCCGACGCCGAACCCGACAGCTACTCGCGCAAAGGCCTGCAATTGCTGGTGGACGGTGCCGAGCCGGAAGCGATTCGCAGCATTCTCGAAGTGGATTTCTACACCCAGGAAAGCCGCGACATCGAAGCCGCCAAAGTCTTTGAAAGCATGGGCGGCTACGCGCCGACCATCGGTATCATCGGTGCGGTGATGGGCCTGATCCACGTCATGGGCAACCTTGGTGACCCATCGCAACTGGGCAGCGGCATTGCTGTCGCCTTCGTCGCCACCATCTACGGCGTCGCCAGTGCCAACCTGGTGCTGCTGCCGATTGCCGCCAAGCTCAAGTCCATCGCGTTGCGCCAGTCGCGTTATCGCGAAATGCTGCTGGAAGGCATTCTGTCGATCGCCGAAGGTGAAAACCCTCGCTCTATCGAGTTGAAGCTTCAGGGCTTCATGGATTGATTGGAGTAATGGATTATGGCTCGTCGCAGGCAACCTGAAGAACACGTCAATCACGAACGCTGGCTCGTTTCCTACGCCGACTTCATTACGTTGCTGTTCGCTTTCTTCGTGGTGATGTACTCGATTTCGTCGATCAACGAAGGCAAGTACAAGGTCATTTCCGAGGCGTTGATCGGGGTGTTTACCGACTCCGACCGCGCCCTTAAGCCGATTCCCATCGGCGAAGAGCGACCGCAGACCGTGACCCCGGCCAAGCCGCTGGTCAAAGACAGCGAACAGATCGACGCCGGCATTGCCCAGGCCGCCAACGATCCGCTCAAAAGCATTGCCGATGACATCAGCGCGGCGTTCGGTGATTTGATCAGCTCCAACCAGATGACCGTGCGCGGCAACGAGTTGTGGGTCGAGATCGAGCTCAATTCCAGCCTGTTGTTCGGCAGCGGCGACGCCATGCCCAGCGACATCGCGTTCAACATCATCGACAAGGTCGCCGCGATCCTCCGGCCATTCGACAACCCGATCCACGTCGAAGGCTTCACTGACGATCAGCCGATCCGCACCGCGCAATACCCGACCAACTGGGAGCTGTCCTCGGCCCGTTCGGCGAGCATCGTGCGCATGCTGGCGATGCAGGGCGTGAACCCTGGCCGCTTGGCGTCGGTGGGTTATGGCGAATTCCAGCCAGTGGCCAATAACGCCACTGCCGAGGGTCGGGCGCGCAACCGTCGGGTGGTGCTGGTGGTGTCACGAAACCTCGATGTACGCCGCAGCCTCACCGGCACCGGAACCGCCAATGCGAAACCGGATGCCGCGTTGAAGCGTGCTGGCACACAAACTGCACCGACCCCGGTCAAGTCGCCGGGACGAGAGAGTGCCGTCAATTCTCCGTCACCCGCATTAATACGTTGAGCTATTTCTCGGTCGACCATTTTGACCGGGAGGAACAATCCGAATGAGAGTCTGGGCAGTCGCCAATCAAAAGGGTGGTGTCGGTAAAACCACTTCCTCCATCGCTTTAGCCGGTTTGCTGGCTGAGGCGGGCAAGCGTGTGGTCATGGTCGATCTCGATCCCCACGGCTCCATGACCAGCTACTTCGGTTACGACCCCGACAGCCTGGAACACAGCAGCTACGACCTGTTTCTGCACAAGGGCAGCGTGCCGCAAGGCTTGCCCGGTCAGTTGCTGATGCCCACCAGTGACGAGCGCATTTCCCTGTTGCCGTCGAGCACGGCGCTGGCAACCCTTGAGCGCCAGTCGCCGGGCCAGAGTGGTTTGGGCCTGGTGATCGCCAAGAGCCTGGCGCAACTCTGGCAGGACTTCGATTACGCCGTGATCGACAGCCCGCCGTTGCTCGGCGTGCTGATGGTCAATGCCTTGGCGGCGAGCCAGCAGTTGGTGATCCCGGTGCAGACCGAACACTTGGCCGTCAAAGGTCTGGAACGCATGGTCAACACGTTGGCGATGATCAACCGCTCGCGCAAACTGGCGCTGCCGTTCAACATCGTGCCGACCCTGTTTGACCGCCGCACCCAGGCTTCTCTCGGCACCCTTCGTGTGCTGCGCGACAAGTACCCGGAAGAAATCTGGCAAGGCTACATTCCGATCGATACCCGCTTGCGTGACGCGAGCCGGGCGGGGCTGACGCCTTCGCAATTCGACGGCAAGAGCCGTGGTGTCCTCGCGTACCGTGCACTGCTCAAGCATCTGCTGGCGCAGCAACTTGTTCCGCAGGTGGCTTGAGATGAACCCAATTATCCCTGTAGGAGCTGCCGCAGGCTGCGATCTTTTGATCTGGCTTTGTGGCGTCTTCGAAACCGTTAAAAGATCGCAGCCTTCGGCAGCTCCTACGGAAGTGTTCCAGTGAATCGGCCGGTGCAGATCACCTCGCGCCCGCAACTGGCCCTCCAGTCCTATCTGGACGGCTTGCTGCAGGAAGCGACCGAAGAGTTGTTGCCAGAAATCGAGGTATTGCCCGAGGTTGTCGAGCCGCAAGCCTCTCTGAACGAGTTCCAGGCGGCGGTGCTCGAAGAGCAGGCTCGCGATGCGCAGAAACCCGCCGTGGTGGCAGCGCCAATCGTCGCGCCAGCGGTGAAAGCACCAGTGGCCGTGATCGAAGCGCCGACACCGATTCTGGCGCCCGTGTCGACGATTGCACCGTTGCTGCAAGCGTTGGTGCCGCCGGTGGTGGAAGTTCATCTGCCGCCGAGCAACACGCCGCCTCCGGTGGAAACCGATGGCCGTCCGGCCTGGGCTGCCGAGCCGTTCGAATGCCTGTTGTTCGACGTCGCCGGGTTGACCCTGGCGGTGCCGCTGGTGTGCCTGGGCTCGATTTATTCCCTGGCCGGGCACGAGCTGACGCCGCTGTTCGGTCAGCCGGAATGGTTCCTCGGGATCCTGCCGAGCCAGGCCGGCAACCTGAAAGTCCTGGACACCGCGCGCTGGGTCATGCCGGACCGCTACCGTGATGATTTTCGCCAGGGCCTGCAATACGTTATTTCGGTTCAGGGCTACGAATGGGGGCTGGCGGTGCATCAGGTCAGCCGCTCGTTGCGCCTGGACCCGAACGAAATCAAATGGAGAAGTCATCGGGGTCAGCGGCCATGGCTCGCCGGCACGGTGATTGAACACATGTGCGCTTTGCTCGATGTCGCCGCACTGGCCGAATTGATCGCCAGCGGCGGGGCGAAGCACATGGGCGGCAGTAAGCCACTACACAAATCGACATAACAGCCGACATAACAAGCAGGCGACGGCATTGTTGAATGCCGCCACACAGAACACACACCGCCAAGAGCGGTTTTTCGAGGGGTCAGGTATGAGCAGTCAAGCGACGAATGCAAAAGGTTCTGAAGATCCGATCCTGCAATGGGTGACCTTCAAACTGGACAATGAAACCTACGGCATCAACGTGATGCGCGTTCAGGAAGTCCTGCGCTACACCGAAATCGCTCCGGTGCCGGGTGCCCCGAGCTACGTGCTGGGCATCATCAACCTGCGCGGCAACGTGGTCACCGTGATCGACACCCGCCAGCGTTTCGGCCTGGGCACGGTCGACGTCAGCGACAACACCCGTATCGTCATCATTGAAGCCGACAAGCAAGTGGTCGGGATCATGGTCGACAGCGTGGCTGAAGTGGTTTACCTGCGTCAGTCGGAAATCGAGACCGCGCCGAACGTCGGTAACGAAGAGTCCGCCAAGTTCATTCAAGGCGTGTGCAACAAGAACAACGAATTGCTGATCCTGGTCGAGCTGGACAAGATGATGAGCGAAGAAGAATGGTCGGAACTGGAGAGTATCTGATTGATTCTTGAGGTGGCTGTGATTGTCCTGTTCCTCTTGTGGGCAGGCACGCTGGCGATGTTCCTGGCGTACATCCGCGCTCAAAGGCAGATCGCCGCGCAGCAGGCCCAGGGCGATGCGCTGCGCGATCAGCGCATCAAGGACTTGGCCAAGCGCGTCGACGACTACCAGAACGGCAACGTGCGCATGGGTGAAGACCTGCACGAACTGCGCGCGGTCGTCGGGCCATTGCCGGACAAACTGGCGCAGTTGGAGCAGCGTGATCCGTCGAGCCTTTCCTTCGCCCAGGCCGCGCGCCTGGTGGGGATGGGGGCCAGCGTCGATGAACTGACTCAGTCTTGCGGGTTGACCCAGGCTGAGGCGGAGTTGATGAGTAAGTTGCACAGAAACTGAGAAGAGCAAAAGATCAAAAGATCGCAGCCTTCGGCAGCTCCTACATGGGTTTACGTATTCCTGTAGGAGCTGCCGAAGGCTGCGATCTTTTGCTTTTAAAACGCCCTGTCAGTAATCGTCCCCGCGATCGGTGACATCCTTCTCGACCATTGGTACATGCGGATCATGCCCCTCGGGAAACTTGCCCTTCAAATTCCACGCAAACGCAATAATCTCGGCAATCGTGCGATACAACTCCTCCGGAATGCTGTCCCCCAGTTCCATCCGCGCCAGCAGTTTCACCAGCTCGGCGTTTTCATAGATCGGCACCTCATAATCCCGGGCGATCCGCAGAATTTCTTCGGCCAGTTCTTCATCACCTTTGGCCGTGAGGGTCGGGGCGTGGGTGCCGTCGTATTTGAGGGCGATGGCCTGGCGTGGTGCGGTGGAATCGTTCATGCGGTTTCGTCGACCCAGCGTTGTTCGAGGCGGGTTTGAGGGCCTTGTGGCGGTGTGCCGAGGTGGCAGTCCAGATCGCCGACGTTCAGGCCTGACGCCAGCAGGCGTTCGCGCAGCCCGGCCAGATTGCTTTCGATCAGGCTTGCGGTGTACGGCCGTTCGGCCCAGAGCTGACTGGAGAGGCTGTCTTTGATCAGTTGGGCCTGAATCTGCAACGGCCCCAACGGTTCCATGTCGAATGCCAGCTCGACGCGCCACAGCTGTTGCTTGGGTTCGCGTTCGTCGCGACGTTCGTGCGGTTGTTCTTTCTCGGGCGCTTCTTCGCGCTGGAATTTGACCTGCAACGGCACGATGTCCTGCAGGTTGCGCATGGGGATTTCCAGCTGCCAGGTGCTGAGCAGTCGACCGTCGTCGGTGACGCCAGTCTGTTCCAGGCTCGACAGTTGATGGCTTTGCAGGCGCGAGACGGCCGCCGCGGCCAAACGCAGCAAGTGCTCCAGATCGCCTTCTCCGTCCTGGCTTTGCAGCAAGCGCGCGGGCAGGGGGAAGCTGGTCGGCTGCGGCTTGGCGCTGACTTGCCCGAGCATGCCGAGGGCGCTGCGCACGAAACTCGGCAGCGCCTGCGCCAGTGTATTGGCGGCGATGATTGCGTTAAGGTTGGTGTTGGCTGGCAGGCCCGGCGTCAGTTGTGCGATCAGCTTGAGCAGGTCGCCTTTCATGTCAGGCGTCAGCGTCGGGTTTTGTCCGGTCAGCAATTTGGCTTCGAGGAACAGGCCGCTGTTGGCCAACGCCTGGGCCAGGCCTTTAGGCGTACTCAGTTGCTGGACGTCCGGCAGGCCGGCAAGCAGTTTGTCTACGGCGGCGCGCAGGTCGCTGGAGGTCTGATCCGACGGCGGCAGGTTTTGCAGGACTTTGATCAAGCCATCCAGAGAACCCTGGCGACTTTGCTGGCTGACCAGTTGTTGGGTCACCGCCAGCTGCTCCTGACGGCTGCTCAGCGGCACGAATTTCAGTGTCTGGGTGTCCTGCACCAAGGCGCTCAGCAAGGTGCCGATGCGCAGCGGCGTCGGGCTGTCGATGCTCAGCGTGCTGCCGCTCAGTGCGGTGTTGAGCAGGCTCACCATCGAACGAAACACCGTCGGCTGGCCTGGCACTTGCGGCATCACCTGAGAGGTCAGCACTTTGCCTTGCAGCAGGGTGCCGACCGGCAGTTGCGCCGTGTCGATGCGGGTGAGGGTGGCGACGCTGGAGGCGATGGCCTGTTGCACCGTGACCGCCAGATTGCCCGCCGACGGCTGGGTAATCGCCAGGCTGGTGCCTTGGGGCAGCGGCTGGGTGCTGGTGGCCTGAACGGTAGCTTGGCGGCCGCTGTCGAGGGTGACTTTGAGTAACAGTTGAAAAGTCTGATCCGTCTGCTTGAGCGAGAGCACTTCAGCCTTGGCGGTTTGCCCAACGGAGATCAGGCCCTCCATCGGCGTCAGCAGCTTGAGTAGATCACCGCTCACCACCAGCGGCCGCGATGTCGCGGGCGTGGTCTGCGGCAGCGGGAGGATGTTCATTTCGCCTGTCATACGCGGACACAACCTGAGGAAATTGCACTCTTGAGAGTAAGGTACGGCATGTATAATGCCGCCCGTCTTTCGCTGAGTGGCGAAAACATTGCAATTGTTTGACGCAGCTCTCTAGAACAAGCCGTCATTGCATCTATGCTGCATCTCTTTAACGGCCGTGCCCGAGCCGACTTGAACCGTATAAGGCCCGTGATCTCTTGACCAGTCCTGTCCTGCAAACCGTTGCCCTTGCCTGTGAGCGAGACCTTCGGCTGCTCTTCGAAAATCTCGAATTGCGACTGGCCAGTGGCGAAATGTTACAGATCAGCGGCCCTAACGGCAGTGGCAAAACCAGCCTTTTGCGCCTGCTTTGCGGTTTGATGCACCCGACCGCCGGTCAAGTATTGCTCAACGGCCAGCCATTGAACGAGCAACGCGGCGAACTGGCGCGCAACCTGTTGTGGATCGGCCACTCCGCCGGGATCAAGGACCTGCTGACCCCCGAAGAAAACCTCAGTTGGCTTTGCGCCTTGCATCAACCGGCCTCCCATGAGGCGATCTGGCAGGCACTGGCGGCGGTGGGACTGCGCGGTTTCGAGGATGTTCCCTGCCACACCTTGTCTGCCGGCCAGCAACGTCGCGTGGCGTTGGCGCGGTTGTATCTGGACAGCCCGCCGCTGTGGATCCTCGATGAGCCGTTCACCGCGCTCGACAAACAAGGCGTGGCGCAACTCGAAGAACACCTGGCCGCGCACTGCGAGAGCGGAGGTATGGTCGTTCTGACCACTCACCACACCCTGACCCGGATGCCGGCCGGCTATCGTGACATTGATTTGGGGAACTGGGCCGTATGAGTGTTTTCGGCCTGTTGGTCGCCCGCGAGGCACGTTTGCTGTTCCGCCGTCCTGCGGAACTGGCCAATCCGCTCGTATTCTTCGCCATCGTCGTTTCGCTGTTCCCATTAGCGGTCGGCCCCGAGTCTCAATTGTTGCAAACCTTGTCTCCGGGACTGGTCTGGGTGGCGGCGCTTTTATCGGTTCTGCTCTCGCTGGACGGGCTTTTCCGCAGTGATTTCGAAGACGGATCCCTTGAACAGTGGGTCCTTTCGTCGCACCCTCTGCCTCTTCTGGTGCTGGCCAAGGTACTGGCACACTGGACCTTTTCCGGCCTGGCACTGGTTTTGCTCGCGCCCTTGCTGGCGTTGATGCTCGGTTTGCCTGCCGCCTGTCTGCCGGTGTTGCTGCTTTCCTTATTGCTGGGTACACCGGTGCTGAGCCTGCTCGGCGCGGTGGGCGCGGCGCTGACGGTAGGATTGAAACGTGGTGGCCTGTTGCTGGCGCTGCTGATTCTGCCGCTGTACATCCCGGTGTTGATTCTTGGCAGTGGCGCCTTGCAGGCGGCATTGCAGGGCATGCCGGCGACTGGTTATCTCTTGTGGCTTGGTAGCCTGACCGCCCTGGCGATAACCCTTACACCTTTTGCAATAGCTGCTGGCCTGAAGATCAGCGTCGGCGAATAATGAGGTCTGGTCAATTATTGATCAGTAAAGACCCTTGGCTGCTTGGGACAACGAGCAGCACCCGTGATGGAAACAGCAATGAACTGGACCTGGTTTCATAAGCTCGGCTCACCCAAATGGTTTTACGGCATCAGCGGCAAACTGCTGCCGTGGCTGAGCGTCGCGGCGTTGCTGCTGATCGGCGTCGGCGTGGTCTGGGGCCTGGCCTTCGCGCCGCCGGACTACCAGCAAGGCAACAGCTTTCGCATCATCTATATCCACGTTCCCGCCGCCATGCTGGCGCAGTCCATCTATGTGATGCTGGCCGTGTGCGGTATTGTCGGGCTGGTGTGGAAAATGAAACTGGCCGACGTCGCCCTGCAATGCGCGGCGCCCATCGGTGCCTGGATGACCGCCGTGGCGCTGGTCACCGGTGCGATCTGGGGCAAACCGACCTGGGGTTCGTGGTGGGTCTGGGATGCGCGACTAACGTCCATGCTGATTCTGCTGTTTCTGTACTTCGGTCTTATTGCGCTGGGCAACGCCATCAGCAATCGTGACAGCGCGGCCAAGGCCTGCGCGGTGCTGGCGATCGTCGGCGTGATCAACATCCCGATCATCAAATACTCGGTGGAGTGGTGGAACACCCTGCATCAGGGCGCGACGTTCACCCTCACCGAAAAACCGGCGATGCCCGCCGAGATGTGGCTGCCACTGCTGCTGACGGCGCTGGGTTTCTACTGTTTCTTCGGCGCGGTGCTGTTGCTGCGCATGCGCCTTGAAGTGCTCAAGCGCGAAGCTCGGGCGAGCTGGGTGAAAACCGAAGTGCAGAACAGTCTGGAGG
This sequence comes from Pseudomonas sp. P9_31, assembly GCF_034008235.1. Classification (NCBI taxonomy): domain Bacteria; kingdom Pseudomonadati; phylum Pseudomonadota; class Gammaproteobacteria; order Pseudomonadales; family Pseudomonadaceae; genus Pseudomonas; species Pseudomonas sp. P9_31. The sequence continues at coordinate 4,522,740 of NZ_CP125375.1, read as the reverse complement.
CCGCTCGATGAGTTTTGCTTCATTCGGCGACTTCCTCGCCATGGGCCATCATGCCCTGTATGTCTGGTCAGCCTATGGCATTAGCCTGGCGGTGCTGGTCCTCAACGTGGCGGTGCCGATCCTGGCCCGCAAGCGGTATCTGCAACAAGAGGCGCGTCGTCTGCGCCGGGAGAACGGCAAGTGAATCCGCTGCGTAAGAAGCGTCTTATCATCATTCTCGCGATCCTGGTCGGTGTCGGCGCTGCTGTCGGCCTGGCCCTGAGCGCCCTGCAGCAGAACATCAATCTGTTTTACACCCCGACCCAGATCGCCAACGGCGAAGCCCCGCAAGACACGCGCATCCGTGCAGGCGGCATGGTCGAGAAGGGTTCGCTGCAACGTTCCGGCGATTCGCTGGACGTGAAATTCATCGTCACCGACTTCAACAAATCCGTGACCATCAGCTACCGCGGCATCCTTCCGGACCTGTTCCGCGAAGGGCAGGGCATCGTCGCCCTCGGCAAGCTCAACGCCGACGGCGTGGTGGTGGCCGACGAAGTGCTGGCCAAGCACGACGAGAAGTACATGCCACCGGAAGTGACCAAGGCGTTGAAAGACAGCGGTCAGTCGGCACCTACTCCCGCGAAAGAGGGTTAACTGATGACGTCTGCACTATTTAGTTCAGGGCTGTTCATTCCCGAACTGGGCCACTTGGCCATGATCCTGGCGCTGTGTTTTGCGCTGGTTCAGGCCGTGGTGCCGTTGCTGGGTGCCTGGCGTGGCGATCGCTTGTGGATGAGCCTGGCCCAGCCGGCCGCGTGGGGGCAGTTCGCGTTTTTGCTGTTCGCCTTCGGTTGCCTGACTTACGCGTTCATGGTGGACGACTTCTCCGTCGCCTATGTGGCCAGCAACTCCAACAGCGCCTTGCCGTGGTATTACAAATTCAGCGCGGTATGGGGCGCTCACGAAGGTTCGTTGCTGCTGTGGGCGTTGATCCTCGGTGGCTGGACCTTCGCGGTGTCGGTGTTCTCCCGGCAGTTGCCGCAAGTGATGCTGGCCCGGGTGCTGGCAGTGATGGGCATGATCAGCACCGGTTTCCTGCTGTTCCTGATCATGACGTCCAACCCGTTCGCCCGGATCCTGCCGCAGATGCCAGCGGATGGGCGCGACCTTAATCCACTGCTGCAAGACATCGGCCTGATCGTTCACCCGCCGATGCTGTACATGGGCTATGTCGGTTTCTCCGTGGCGTTTTCCTTCGCCATTGCCGCGTTGCTGGGCGGTCGTCTCGATGCGGCGTGGGCGCGCTGGTCCCGTCCGTGGACCATCGTCGCCTGGGCCTTCCTCGGTATCGGTATTACGCTGGGCTCCTGGTGGGCCTACTACGAACTTGGCTGGGGCGGCTGGTGGTTCTGGGATCCGGTGGAAAACGCGTCCTTCATGCCTTGGCTGGTGGGCACGGCGCTGATTCACTCGTTGGCGGTCACGGAAAAACGTGGCGTGTTCAAGAGCTGGACGGTGTTGCTGGCCATCGCTGCGTTCTCGTTGAGCTTGCTCGGAACCTTCCTGGTGCGTTCCGGCGTGCTGACCTCGGTTCACGCGTTTGCGTCCGACCCTGAGCGCGGCGTGTTCATCCTGATATTCCTGCTGTTCGTGGTCGGTGGTTCGCTGACGCTGTTCGCTCTGCGCGCTCCGGTGGTCAAGAGCCATGTCGGCTTCAACCTCTGGTCCCGGGAAACCCTGCTGCTGGGCAATAACCTGGTGCTGGTGGTGGCCGCTTCGATGATCCTGCTGGGCACCTTGTACCCGCTGATTCTCGATGCGCTGACCGGCGCCAAGCTGTCGGTCGGCCCGCCGTACTTCAACGCGCTGTTCATTCCATTGATGGCGTTGCTGATGGTGGTGATGGCGGTCGGCATGCTGGTGCGCTGGAAAGACACCCCGGTCAAATGGCTGATGAGCATGCTGACCCCGGTGTTGCTCGGCAGTGCTGCGTTGGCCGTGGTGGCGGGCGTCGCTTATGGCGATTTCAACTGGGCGGTGCTGGCGACCTTCATGCTGGCTGCCTGGGTGTTGCTGGCCGGTGTGCGGGATATCTTCGACAAGACTCGCCACAAGGGCCTGATCAAAGGCCTGCCGACCCTGACCCGCAGCTATTGGGGCATGCAAGTCGCCCATTTGGGTATCGCCGTGTGCGCGCTGGGTGTCGTGTTGTCGAGCCAGAACAGTGCCGAGCGTGATCTGCGCCTGGCGCCGGGTGAGTCCATGAGCCTGGCCGGTTATCAATTTGTGTTCGAAGGCGCCAAGCATTTCGAAGGGCCGAACTTCACGTCCGACAAGGGCACCGTACGGGTGATCAAGGGCGGCAAGGAAGTCAGCGTGCTGCACCCGGAAAAACGCCTCTACACCGTGCAGAACTCGGTGATGACCGAAGCCGGGATCGACGCCGGTTTCACCCGTGATCTTTACGTCGCCTTGGGCGAGCCGCTGGGCGAGGGCGCCTGGGCGGTCCGCGTGCACGTCAAACCGTTCGTGCGCTGGATCTGGTTCGGCGGGTTGCTCACTGGCTTGGGCGGGTTACTGGCGGCGCTGGATCGCCGTTATCGGGTCAAGGTGAAAAGCCGCGTGCGTGAAGCACTCGGCATGACGGGAGCCACTGCATGAGACGTTGGTTGATGCTGTTGCCACTGGCGATTTTTCTGGTGGTTGCTGTTTTTCTGTATCGCGGGCTGTACCTGGACCCGGCCGAGTTGCCCTCGGCGATGATCGACAAACCGTTCCCGGAGTTTTCCCTGCCGTCGGTGCAGGGCGACAAAACCCTGAGCAAAGCAGACATTCTGGGTAAACCGGCACTGGTCAACGTCTGGGGCACCTGGTGCATTTCCTGCCGGGTCGAGCACCCGGTGTTGAACAAACTGGCCGAGAAGGGCGTGGTGATCTACGGCATCAACTACAAGGACACCAACGCAGATGCCTTGAAGTGGCTGGCCGAGTTTCACAACCCGTATCAACTGGACATCCGTGACGATGCCGGCACCCTGGGCCTGAACCTCGGCGTGTACGGTGCACCGGAAACCTTTTTCATCGACGCCAAGGGCATCATCCGCGACAAATTCGTCGGCGTGATCGACGAACAAGTCTGGCGCGAAAAACTGGCGGCCAAATATCAGGCGCTGGTCGACGAGGCCAAGCCATGAAGCGCTGGATTGCCGCCGCCGTGCTGGGTTTGAGCATGGCCGGTGTGGCCCACGCGGCCATCGACACCTATGAGTTCGCCAAAGAAGGCGACCGCGAGCGTTTTCGTGAGCTGACCAAGGAGCTGCGTTGCCCCAAGTGCCAGAATCAGGACATCGCCGACTCCAACGCACCGATCGCCGCCGACCTGCGCAAAGAGATTTTCCGCATGCTCGGCGAGGGCAAGGACAATCAGCAGATCATCGATTTCATGGTCGACCGCTACGGTGATTTCGTCCGCTACAAACCCGCGTTGAACGCTAAAACCGCATTGCTCTGGTTCGGCCCCGCTGGCCTGTTGCTGGGCGGTTTTGTAGTCATCGCCGTGATTATCCGCCGTCGTCGCGTGCAACGCACTGACAGCCCGGATGCGCTTTCCTTTGATGAGCGCGAGCGCCTCGACCACCTGTTGGATAAAACCAAGAATGATTGATTTCTGGCTCGCTGCAGGCCTGCTGCTCCTGATTGCCCTGAGTTTTCTGCTGATCCCCGTTCTGCGTGGTCGCCGCGCTCAGCTTGAAGAGGACCGCACGGCACTGAACGTCGCGCTTTATCAGGAGCGCGTGGCTGAGTTGCAGACTCAGCAGGAAGAGGGCGTGCTCAACGCCGAACAAATGGACACCGGCCGCGCCGAAGCTGCCCGTGAACTGCTCGCTGACACCGAGGGCGTCGAGGCGCCGCGTGTGTCGCGTCTGGGCAAACCATTGCCATTGCTGGCGGCGATTCTGGTACCGGTGCTGGGCCTTGGGCTGTACCTGCATTTCGGCGCTAGCGACAAAGTCGAGCTGACCCGCGAATTCGCTCAGGCGCCGCAGTCGATGGAAGAGATGACCCGTCGCCTGGAACGTGCGGTTGCCGCCCAACCGGATTCGGCCGAAGGCCTGTACTTCCTCGGCCGCACTTACATGGCTCAGGACCGTCCGGCCGATGCAGCGAAGATCTTCGAACGCACCGTGACGTTGGCCGGTCGTCAGCCGGAACTGCTCGGGCAGTGGGCTCAGGCCCAATACTTCGCCGATGGCAAGAAGTGGTCGGACAAGGTCCAGGCCCTGACCGACGAAGCGCTGAAAACCGATCCAAAGGAAGTCACCAGTCTCGGTCTGCTGGGCATCGCGGCCTTCGAAGGCGAGCGTTACCAGGCAGCCATCGACTATTGGAGTCGCCTGCTGGCGCAACTGCCGCCGGATGATCAATCCCGTGTCGCGCTGCAAGGCGGCATCGCTCGGGCCGCCGAGAAGCTGGAAGCCAGCGGTGGCAAGGTGGCTCAAGTTCAGGCTGAGGCTCCAGCTTCAGCCGCGAAGGTCGCCGCACTGCTCAAGGTCCGTGTCGATCTGGCGCCGGACTTGAAAGCCAAGGTCCAGCCCGGCGACAGCGTGTTCATCTTCGCCCGCGCCATCTCCGGTCCACCCGCACCACTGGCCGCCAAGCGTCTGACCGTTGCCGACCTGCCGGTGACCGTCGAGCTGGGCGATGCCGACGCAATGATGCCGCAGTTGAAACTGTCGAACTTCCCTGAAGTCCAACTGGTTGCGCGCATCTCCCGCGCCGGCCAACCGACTGCCGGCGAATGGATCGGTCGCAGCCAGCCCTTGGCCACCAGCACCACCGCGCAACAAAACCTGACCATCGACAGCCCGGATAAATAACAGGAAACGCGACCATGACCGCCATCGCTCGTATCACTCTCCTCAGTATGGTTTTGGGGCTAAGCGCTTGTGCGGTCCAGGAGCACGAACCCGAACGGTTGCCGCCGATTCCGCCCTCGCAGCCGAGCACCAAACCGACTACACCGAGCAAGCCGGGCACGCCGATCAAACCATCGAAACCGGTACCACGCACCTCCGCCAGCTTCGCCCCGCCACCGGGCGGTAATAGCCATTGGGACGCGAAACTCGGCGTTTACGTCCTCGACAATCAGACCAACACCTTCTACCGCCAGCGCACCTACTACCGCTGGAACAACGGCTGGAGCCGCTCGATCAGCCCGAACGGGCCGTGGGAAGAGACGGACATCCACGGTGTGCCGGGTGGGTTGGGTAGGCAATTCGGGCAGTGAATGGAAACGGCGATCCGAGGATCGCCGTTTTGCTTTTTGGGGTTTGAAAGATCTTGATTGAGTGCTTCCTCAGGCTTCTTTTATCAGCAAGGTCTGGACGTAATCGACAAACGCCCGAGCCTTCGCGCTGGCCATTCTTCCCGTCGGAAACACCGCCCAAAGGTCCAGACTCGGCAAAGACCAATCGCTCATTATTGCCTTGACCGCACCGCTGGCCAGCTCCGGTGCAAACATCCACTCAGACGCCATGGTCAGCCCCTGATGCGCCAACACCGCTTCACGCAATCCCTCGGCGGCGTTTACGCGAATTCTGCCGTTGATGATCACCGATTGTTCTTCGCTGTCCTTGCTGAACTGCCAATGGGCGCCGCCGCCCAAGGTATAGACCACGGCCTGATGTTGGGTCAGGTCGGTAGGACAAGTGGGTTCGCCGCGTTCTTCGAAGTATGCCGGCGTACCCAGCACCACGCGCCGGCATTCGGCGATCTTGCGGGCGGTGAGGCCGGAGTCGTTCAAGGTGCCCATACGCAGGGCAACGTCGACGCCTTCTTCCACCAGATTGACGTTGCGATCATCCAGCATCAGGTCGATGTTCAACTGCGGGTTTTGATCGAGAAACGGCCCCAGGTGCGGAACGATGTGTAACCGGCCAAAGGTTACCGCGGCGCAGATCCGCAGGTTACCGCTCAGGCCGGTGGCGGCACCGCGAGCTGCATTGTCGGCCTCGTCGGCTTCTTCGATGGCGCGTTTGGCTCGCTCGAAAAAGGCCAGCCCGGCCTCGGTGGGTGTCAGGCCGCGCGTCGAGCGCAACAGCAGCCGCACAGCGAGCCGTGTTTCCAGCTGCGCGATGGCTTTCGATACGGCGGGCTGGCCGATATTCAGGCGCCTGGCCGCAGCGGAAAACGAACCGGTTTCCACCACGTAGACGAAGGTTTCCATTGCGGCGAGGCGGTCCATCGTAAGTCCTTATGCAGGTCGCGTTAGTGCCGCAGATCGCGTGTGGGAGCGGCGGCTCGCGAAGATAGTGTGACATTCAGCGCAGAGGTTGACTGACCTGGCGCTTTCGCGAGCAAGCCCGCTCCCACAGGGTTTTGCGTTTGATCGCGGTGCTTTTAACGTTGTTACGCCGTCGCCAGTGCAGGCTTCCCTGAAGCACTCAAAAACCGTAACAGCGCCAGCAATGGAAACGCGCTGCCGACAATCACGATCCACAACCAGCCGCCATGTTCGTACACCGCACTGGCCACCGATGAGCCAAACGCGCCGCCGATGAAGATGCTGGTCATGTACAGCGCATTCAGACGGCCGCGGCTCTTGGCATCGAGGGTGTAGACCGCGCGTTGGCCGAGGACCATGTTCATCTGCACGCAGAAATCCAGTACCACGCCCGTGACGGCCAGGCCGATGACGCTGTAGGCCGGGTGGATGAAGGCCGGCAGGAAGCTCAAGCTGGCGAACAGCATCGCCAGCAGCGAGGCGAGGTGGGTGTGGCCGGCATCGGCCAGTCGACCGGCGATGGGCGCGGCAATCGCGCCGATGGCTCCGACCAGAGCGAAGATCGCGATCTGGGTTTGCGACAGGCCATGATTGCGCGCCAGCTCCAACGGTACGGCAGTCCAGAACAGGCTGAACGTGGCGAACATGCAACCCTGATAAAACGCCCGCTGACGCAAAACCGGTTGCTGGCGCAGCAGCGTCCAGAGCGAACCCAGTAACTGGCCATAAGAGGCGTTGTGATCAGGCTGGCGCTTGGGTACCGTCAGGGCCAGGACGATGCTGATCGCTGCCATCAACACCGCTGCAATGACGAACATTGCGCGCCAGCCGAAGTGGTCGGCCACTACGCTGGACACCGGCCGGGCCAGCAGAATTCCCAGCAGCAGACCGCCCATGATCCCGCCAACCACGCGACCGCGCGACGCTTCCGGCGTCAGGTGGGCGGCCAGCGGAATCAGGATCTGCACCGACACCGAGCTGAAACCCACCAGCAACGAAATCAGCAGGAAAACGTTCGGCTGATCGGTGAACGCCGCGCCCAGCAGACTGGCAATCGCCACCACGGTGGTGATGATCATCAAGCGACGGTTTTCCAGCAGATCACCCAGCGGCACCAGGAAGAACAGACCCAGCGCATAACCAATCTGCGTCAGCGAAACGATCAGGCTGGCCATGGTGTCGGTCAGGCCGATGTCGGGCGCGATCAGGCCGATGATCGGCTGGGCGTAGTAGATGTTGGCCACGATGGCGCCGCAGCAGAAGGCGAAGAGCAGCACCATGCCTCGGGTCATTGTCGCGGCACCGTGGGATGTCTGAGTCGCTGGATTCATAACGTGGCTCGCTGAACAAGAAGGAATGCGCAGAGGCTAATTGGCTGGCTAGAGCGGCGGAAGAGGGTTTGGAGTGATAGTAATCATTCCTTTGCGGAATGAGTGACGCACGTGTGCGCTGCCTGCCGATGAACCATGCGTCCGAACACTGGGATCCGATGATACATTCACTTACATCTTCTTCGATAGCGTGCTTATGTTCTCTTATGCTCGATAAACTGGAAGGCACTCCAATATGAATGCGATGTTCCGACACCTGATCCGCGGCGCTTCAGTTGTTACCTTGATCAGCGTGTTCACGGCAGGTTTCGCTCAGGCCGCCGACGCACCGGGGATGCGCATAGGCGTGCGCGGCGAGATCACCGGCATCAGCGCAGACGTCATGAAAGTCCACGTCAATAGCGGCGAAAATGTGCTGATCAACCTGACCAGGGACACCAAAATCCACGCCGTCACCCTGGCCAATATCGAAGACATCAAGCCCGGCAGCTACATCGGCTCGGCTGCCGTGCCCCAGGAAGATGGCACCCTCAAGGCCCTGGAAGTCCATGTGTTCCCGCCGGAGCTGGCCGGCAGCGGCGACGGCCATCGGCCTTTTGATCTGGTCAAGGGCAGCAGCATGACCAACGGCAGCGTGGGTGATCTGGTGGTCAGCAACGGCCGGGTTCTGACCGTCAACTACAAGGGTGGGCAGCAGACGATTCTGGTGCCGGAGGATGTGCCGATTGTGAACGTGGTGCCGGGTGATCGGAGCTTGCTGAAGGTGGGCGTGAAGATCGTGACGTTTGTGACCCAGAGTGCCGACGGGACACTCACCGCCCAATCGATTGCAGCGGGCAAGGACGGCATAACCCCGCCAATGTAACGGCATGACGCAATACCCCTCGCCACACAAGCATGCACCCACAAAAAAGGCGACCTTCACAGGTCGCCTTTTCGTTGGGTTCAGGCATTACTGACCGCTGTATATCTGATCGAAGATCCCACCATCATTGAAGTGAGTCTTCTGCACAGTGCGCCAGTCACCAAAGGTCTTCTCCACCGAAAGGAAGTCCACTTTCGGGAAGCGATCGGTGTACTTGGCCAACACGGCCGGATCACGTGGGCGCAGGTAGTTGGCAGCCGCAATCTCCTGACCCTCCGGCGACCACAGGTACTTCAAGTATTCCTCAGCGGCGGCACGGGTGCCTTTTTTCTCGACCACTTTGTCGACCACAGACACCGGCGGTTCCGCTTCAGCGGAAACACTTGGGTAAATCACTTCGAACTGATCACGACCAAACTCACGCGCAATCATTTCCGCTTCGTTTTCGAAGGTCACCAGCACGTCACCGATCTGGTTGGTCATGAACGTAGTGGTCGCTGCACGGCCGCCGGTATCGAGCACTGGTGCTTGTTTGAACAGTTTGCCGACGAAAGCTTTTGCCTTGTTTTCGTCACCGCCGTTTTTCAGCACATAGCCCCAGGCCGAGAGGTAGGTGTAGCGGCCGTTGCCCGAGGTTTTCGGGTTGGGGACGATCACCTGCACGCCGTCCTTGAGCAAGTCCGGCCAGTCTTTCAGGGCTTTCGGGTTGCCTTTGCGCACGATGAACACGGTCGCCGAGGTGAATGGCGCGCTGTTGTTCGGCAGGCGCGTGACCCAGTTGTCCGGGACCAGTTTGCCGTTATCCGCCAGGGCGTTGATGTCGGTGGCCATGTTCATGGTGATGACGTCAGCCGGCAGGCCATCGATCACTGAACGGGCCTGTTTGCTGGAACCGCCGAAGGACATCTGCAGCGTGATGTTCTCGTTGTGCTCGGCTTGCCAGTGTTTCTGGAAGGCAGCGTTGTAGTCCTTGTAGAAATCTCGCATCACGTCGTAGGAAACGTTAAGCAGGGTCGGTGCAGCCTGAGCCACGCTGCCCAAGGCCAGGCCAGCGGCCAGAAGTGAGGCGCCAAAGAGTTTTTTCACTGCGCATTCCTTGTCTTTTGTAGGAGCTGCCGCAGGCTGCGATCTTTTGATTTCGTTCTTGATCTTGAATCGCCGACACAAATCAAAGTCAAAAGATCGCAGCCTGCGGCAGCTTCTACGAGTTAGTTGTCAGTCATTGAAGAGCGGTTGCCACCGTTTTGCCAGCGACTATAGCCGGGCTCGCATAGTCGTTTAAAGATTAAAAAGCACTTTGCTTATTCCAGTTTCTTAAACAGCGCATTGCCGCAGCGGGAGCAGAACGCCGCGTTGTGTTCGTGACTGTTTTTCTGGCAGGTCGGGCAATCGTGTTGCAATTGTTCACCGCGCATGGCGTTGGCCAGTTCCGCGGTAAAGATCCCTGTTGGCACGGCGATGATCGAGTAACCGGTGATCATCACCAGCGACGAAACCACCTGACCCAACGGCGTCCTGGGCACGATGTCGCCAAAACCCACGGTAGTCAGCGTGACGATGGCCCAATAGATGCCTTTGGGGATGCTGGTGAAGCCGTGCTCCGGGCCTTCGATCACGTACATCAAGGTGCCGAACACCGTCACCAGGGTGCTGACGCTGAGCAGAAACACCACGATTTTCTGCTTGCTGCCGCGTAGCGCCAGCATCAGGTAGTTGGCTTGCTTCAGATACGGGCTGAGCTTGAGCACGCGGAAAATCCGCAGCATCCGAATGATCCGGATGATCAGCAGGTACTGCGCATCGCTGTAATACAGCGCGAGAATACCGGGCACGATCGCCAGCAAATCCACCAGCCCATAGAAGCTGAACGCGTAGCGCAGCGGCTTGGGCGAGCAGTACAGGCGCAGGCCGTATTCGATGACGAAAATGACGGTGAAGCCCCATTCGATGTACGCCAGCACAGCGGCGTAGTTCTGGTGAACGCTGTCGATACTGTCTAGCACCACGATCACCAGGCTGGCGAGGATGATCAACAGCAAGATGCTGTCGAAGCGCCGACCGGCCTGGGTATCGGTCTGGAAAATCATGACGTAAAGCGCTTCACGCCAGTTTTTGCTGCTGTCCATGGATAACGCCTGAATCGAGAATCAGCGAAGCCTAGGGTGATTCTCCCCGGTAGCGCAAGGCGCGCTGTCTATGGCGGCCTGACGCAGCACTCTGCAGCCTGCGCGAATCAGCCAGCAGGCAAGGATGAAGGGCGCGGTCAGCGCTGCCAGACCCAGTGCGGCAAATCCCGGCGTGAGCAACACTGCCAGCAGAATGCCGAGCAGCGGCAGCCACGGTTGGCGGCGTTGCGGGCTGAAGGCGAGGGCGGCGAGCAGCGGGTTGTAGCCGCTCAAGCCCTGCAAGGCGCTGGAGGTGTCGTGATGCAGCAAGGCGAAGCCAAGGCCGGCAGCGGAGCCGAGCAGCGCCCACAGGAAGGCGCGGCGGTCAGCGATCAGCAACCCGGCGGCAATCAGCGCGCCGGCCAGGGGATGACCGAGAAACATGACTTGCCCCAGGCCTTTCAATTCGGCGGCGAGCAGGTTGAGGGTGTTCAGTTCAATCAGCGGAGCGGGTTGCTGCGGTGCGGCAAAGCCGAGCAATAACCAACTCAACCCAACGAAAGGTGCGGTATAGGCCGGTAGACATTGATGATCGTCAGCGTCTTTGAGCCATTGCCGGGTGAGCATCGCGCTCAGGCCGCCACTGGCGATGATCAACGGTGGTAGCAGCGCTGACCAAGGGAAATAAAGGCTCAGCAGCAAGCCGAGCAAAACACCGTTGTAACTGAACAGCCCGGCCTGACGATCAGCCTTGGCATACCCGCGACGTTGCGCGGTGAGCAACCCGGCGACACCTCCCAGTAACGCACCGCCGAGCAGGGCCGGCGCACTGAACAGGATCGCCAACAGACACAGCAGGCCGCACAGCGGATGGCGCTGGAGGAAGATCTGGCTGAAGCCGTTGAGCAGGGCGGTGGCCCAGTCGGGGCAGTGGGTGTGGAAGTGGTTGGCAGGCATGATGGGGGCAGTCAGTACAGATCGTTCCCACGCTCTGCGTGGGAATGCCTCAATGGACGCTCTGCGTCTGCTCTTGGGACGCGGAGCGTCCCGGGCTGCATTCCCACGCAGAGCGTGGGAACGATCATTGTGTGGGGGGGAGTTAGATTAATGTCTCGATGCGCAACGAATTGGTCGACCCCGGCTGCCCGAACGGCACCCCAGCAGTAATCAGCAACGTATCCCCCCGCTGAGCCATTCCCTGTGCCTGGGCAATCTCCAGTGCCGTCGAGCACACTTCATCCACCTGCCGCAGCCGATCGTTGACCACCGAGTGCACGCCCCACGCCACCGTCAAACGCCGTGCGGTTTGCAGGTTTGGCGTCAAGTTGAGGATCGGCACCGTCGGCCGTTCCCGCGCCGCCCGCAGACTCGACGCGCCGGACTCGCTGTAATTCACCAGCACCGCCACCGGCAGCACGTTGCTGATGCGGCGGATCGCGCAGCTGATCGCGTCCGACACCGTGGCTTCAGCCTTCGGCCGGCTCACGTCCAGTTGGGTCTGATAGTCCGGACCGTTTTCCACCTGACGGATGATCTTGCTCATCATTTGCACGGCTTCCAGCGGGTATTCGCCGGACGCGGTTTCCGCCGACAGCATCACCGCGTCCGCACCTTCGGCCACGGCGTTGGCGACGTCAGTGACTTCGGCACGGGTCGGGGCCGGGGAGAAACGCATCGACTCCAGCATCTGCGTCGCCACCACCACCGGTTTGCCGAGTTGGCGGCAGGTGCTGATGATGTTTTTCTGAATCTGCGGCACGCTTTCGGCCGGCACTTCCACACCCAGGTCACCGCGCGCGACCATGATCGCATCGCTCAATTCAGCGATTTCCCGTAGTTGCGTCACGGCCGATGGTTTCTCGATCTTCGCCATCAAGAACGCCTTGTCGCCGATCAGCGCGCGGGCTTCGCGGATGTCTTCCGGGCGTTGCACGAACGACAGTGCGACCCAATCCACGCCCAGTTCCAGACCGAAGCTCAAGTCGCGACGGTCCTTGGCGGTCAGCGGGCTCAGGTCCAGCACGGCTTGCGGCACGTTGACGCCTTTGCGATCCGACAGCTCGCCACCGTTGAGCACCGTGGTGTCGATGGCATCGGCGTACTTGGTCACCACCCGCAGGCGCAGCTTGCCGTCGTCCAGCAGCAGGTCCATGCCGGGCTCCAGGGCTGCGATGATTTCCGGGTGGGGCAGGTTGACCCGGCGTTCATCCCCCGGTGTCGCATCCAGATCCAGACGCAATGCCTGGCCGCGATGCAGCTGCACTTTGCCCTGGGCGAATTTGCCGACTCGCAGTTTCGGGCCTTGCAGGTCCATCAGAATCCCCAAGGGGTAATTCAGCTGGCGCTCGACTTCACGAATCCACTGATAGCGCTGCGCGTGGTCGGCGTGATCGCCATGGCTGAAGTTCAGGCGAAAGATATTGACCCCGGCCTGCACCAATTCACGGATATCGTCGATCCCGTCGGTGGCCGGGCCAAGGGTAGCGAGGATTTTGACTTTCTTGTCAGGCGTCATGTTTAGGGGTCTCGAGAATCAAAATGGCGCGGAAATCGTTGACGTTGGTGCGGGTCGGCTCGGTGACGATCAGGGCGTCCAGTGCCTCGAAATAACCGTAGCCATTGTTGTTGTCCAACTCGTCGCTGGCGCTCAAGCCAAGGGCGATGGCGCGGGCGTAGCTGTCCGGGGTCATGATCGCGCCGGCGTTGTCTTCGGAACCGTCGATACCGTCGGTGTCACCGGCCAGGGCGTAGACGCCGGGCAAGCCTTTGAGGCTGTCGGTCAGGCTCAGCAGGAATTCGGCGTTGCGCCCGCCACGACCATTGCCGCGCACGGTGACGGTGGTTTCGCCGCCGGACAGAATCACGCACGGTGCCGACAGCGGCTGGCCGTGCTGGACGATCTGCCGGGCAATGCCGGCGTGGACTTTCGCCACTTCCCGTGATTCTCCTTCCAGATCGCCGAGAATCAACGGGCTGAAACCGGCCTGACGGGCTTTCACCGCCGCCGCTTCCAGCGATTGCTGTGGGCGGGCGGTCAATTGGAAGTGACTGCGGGCCAGGCTCGGATCGCCGGGTTTGACCGTTTCCGATTCCGGGCTTTGCAGCCAGTTGCGCACCGAGGCCGGGACTTCGATGCCATAGCGCTTGAGGATCGCCAGCGCTTCGGACGAGGTGCTCGGGTCGGCCACCGTAGGGCCGGACGCGATGACCGTGGCGAGGTCGCCCGGTACGTCGGAAATCGCATAGGTGTAAACCGTGGCCGGCCAGCAGGCTTTGCCCAGACGTCCGCCCTTGATCGCCGAGAGGTGCTTGCGCACGCAATTCATCTCGCCGATGGTCGCGCCGGATTTGAGCAGGGCTTTGTTGATCGACTGTTTGTCGGCCAGGGTGATGCCGGCGGCGGGCAAGGCGAGCAGGGCAGAGCCACCGCCAGACAGCAGAAAGATCACGCGGTCGTCTTCGCTAAGGTCGCTGACCAGTTCCAGCACCCGTTTGGCCACGGCCAGCCCCGCGGCATCCGGCACCGGGTGCGCGGCTTCGACCACTTCGATTTTTTCGCACGGGGCGCCGTGACCGTAGCGAGTCACCACAAGGCCAGACACTTCACCCTGCCAGCAGCGCTCGACCACCTGGGCCATGGCGGCTGCGGCTTTACCGGCGCCGATGACGATCACCCGACCGCTGCGATCTTTGGGCAAATGAGCTTCGAGGACGTGCTGCGGATGGGCCGCGTCGATGGCTGTGGCAAACAGCTCGCGCAGCAGTTGTTGCGGATCGACCGACATGGCGGGCTCCCAGTCTTATTGTTTTGTTTAGCGCAAATGATCGTTCCCACGCTCTGCGTGGGAATGCCTCAACTGGACGCTCCGCGTCCGCTCGGCAGGGACGCGGAGCGTCCCGGGATGCATTCCCACGCAGAGCGTGGGAACGATCAGTAGGGGGCAGGTGTTATTTATCGCGAATCGAGAAATTCGCCATGTGTTCCAGGCCCTTGATCAGCGCCGAGTGGTCCCAGTTGCTGCCACCGATGGCCGCGCAGGTGCTGAACACTTGCTGGGTATTGGCGGTGTTTGGCAAGTTGATGCCCAATTCGCGTGCGCCGGCCAGGGCCAGGTTCAGGTCCTTCTGGTGCAGGCTGATGCGGAAGCCCGGGTCGAAGGTGCCTTTGATCATGCGTTCGCCGTGAACTTCAAGGATCTTCGACGAGGCGAAGCCGCCCATCAGCGCTTCGCGTACTTTGGCTGGATCGGCGCCGTTTTTCGAGGCGAACAGCAGGGCTTCGGCCACAGCCTGGATGTTCAGCGCGACGATGATCTGGTTCGCCACTTTCGCGGTTTGCCCATCGCCGTTGCCACCGACCAGGGTGATGTTCTTGCCCATGGCCTGGAACAGCGGCAGGGCGCGTTCGAAGGCATCGGCTTCGCCGCCGACCATGATGCTCAGGGTCGCCGCCTTGGCGCCGACTTCACCGCCGGACACTGGCGCGTCGAGGTACTGCGCGCCTTTCTCGTTGATCTTGGCAGCGAAGGCTTTGGTGGCGGTCGGCGAGATCGAGCTCATGTCGATCACGATTTTGCCTTTGCTCACGCCTGCGGCAACGCCGTCGGCGCGGAACAGCACGTCATCGACCTGCGGGGTATCCGGGACCATGACGATGATGAATTCGGCTTCCTGGGCGACTTCTTTCGGGTTCGCCAGCGCGACGGCGCCAGCGGCGACCAGATCGGCAGGTGCAGGGTCGTGGTGCGCCGACAGGAACAGGCTGTGACCGGCTTTCTGCAGGTTCAACGCCATTGGGTGGCCCATGATGCCGGTGCCGATAAATCCGATTTTAGCCATGAGAAAATCCTCTTGTTTTTGTTGCTCAAGCAAATAGGGGGATCGCTGCTTTTTTGTGGGAGCGAGCCTGCTCGCGATGAGGTCATCACATTCAGCATCTATGTTGACCGGTACATTGCTATCGCGAGCAGGCTCGCTCCCACAGGGATCTGAGTCAGATTGCGTTATGGGTTTTCAACCAACCCAGACCCGCTTCAGTGGTGGTCAGCGGCTTGTATTCACAGCCAACCCAACCCTGATAGCCGATGCGGTCCAGGTGTTCGAACAGGAAGCGGTAATTGATTTCACCGGTGCCCGGTTCGTTGCGCCCTGGGTTGTCGGCCAACTGGATGTGGTTGATCTCGTCCAGGTGCGCAGCCATGGTGCGGGCCAGGTCACCCTCCATGATTTGCATGTGATAAATGTCGTATTGCAGGAACAGGTTGGCGCTGCCGACCTGTTCGCGAATCGACAGGGCTTGCGCCGTGTTGTTCAAGTAGAAGCCCGGGATGTCACGCGTGTTGATCGCTTCCATCACCAGTTTGATGCCCGCCGCTTGCAGCTTGTCGGCTGCGTACTTGAGGTTGGCGACAAAGGTCTTTTCCACGGTCGCTTCGTCGACGCCTTGTGGACGAATACCGGCCAGGCAGTTGATCTGGGTGTTGCCCAGCACGTTGGCGTAAGCGATGGCCAGATCGACACCGGCGCGGAATTCTTCGACCCGATCCGGCAGGCATGCAATACCGCGCTCGCCCTTGGCCCAGTCACCGGCCGGCAGGTTGAACAGCACCTGGGTCAAGCCATTGGCATCGAGCCTGGCCTTGATGTCGGCGGAGCTGAAGTCGTAGGGAAAAAGGTATTCGACACCACTGAAGCCGGCCTTGGCGGCAGCGTCGAAACGGGCAAGAAAATCCTGCTCGGTGAACAGCATGGACAGGTTGGCTGCGAAACGCGGCATGGTGGTCTCCCGTATATGTGTGAGGCCTCCTGTGGGAGCGAGCCTGCTCGCGAATGCGGTATGTCGGTCAACATCTCTGTGGATGTGAAGCCGCCTTCGCGAGCAGGCTCGCTCCCACAGTGGGAACGGTCAGCAGTTAATCGAGCAGCGAAATCGCCGTTGGCGCGTCGTTGCCAACCAGCGCCAAGTCTTCGAATTCGTTGACGGCGTTGATCTCGGTGCCCATGGAAATGTTGGTCACGCGCTCCAGAATGATCTCGACGATCACCGGCACCTTGAACTCCTCGATCAGTTCCTGAGCCTTGCGTAGGGCAGGCTGGATCTGATCCGGTTCGAACACCCGCAGCGCCTTGCAACCCAGGCCTTCGGCGACAGCGACGTGGTCGACACCGTAACCGTTGAGTTCCGGAGCGTTGAGGTTGTCGAAGGACAGCTGCACGCAGTAGTCCATGTCGAAGCCGCGCTGAGCCTGACGGATCAGCCCCAGGTACGAGTTGTTCACCACCACGTGGATGTACGGCAACTTGAACTGCGCGCCCACTGCCAACTCTTCGATCATGAACTGGAAGTCGTAGTCGCCCGAGAGCGCCACCACTTTGCGGGTCGGCTCAGCCTTGACCACACCGAGTGCTGCCGGAATCGTCCAGCCCAACGGGCCGGCCTGACCGCAGTTGATCCAGTGACGCGGTTTGTAGACGTGCAGGAACTGCGCGCCGGCAATCTGCGACAGACCGATGGTGCTGACGTAACAGGTGTCCTTGCCGAACACCTGGTTCATCTCTTCGTACACGCGCTGCGGCTTGACCGGCACGTTGTCGAAGTGAGTCTTGCGCTGCAGGCTGGCTTTACGCTGCTGGCAGTCTTGCAGCCAGGCGCTGCGGTTTTTCAGCTTGCCGGCGGCTTGCCATTCGCGAGCGACTTCGATGAACACGGTCAACGCGGCAGCGGCGTCGGAAACGATGCCCAGGTCCGGGGTGAACACGCGACCGATCTGGGTCGGTTCGATGTCGAGGTGAATGAACTTGCGACCCTCGGTGTAAACGTCGACCGAACCGGTGTGACGGTTAGCCCAACGGTTACCGATACCCAGCACCATGTCGGACTTCAGCATCGTCGCGTTGCCGTAGCGGTGCGAGGTTTGCAGGCCGACCATACCGACCATCAGTGGATGATCGTCCGGGATGGTGCCCCAGCCCATCAGGGTAGGGATCACTGGAATGCCGGTCAGCTCGGCGAACTCCACCAGCAACTCGCTGGCATCGGCATTGATGATGCCGCCACCGGCCACCAACAGTGGGCGCTCAGCCTGATCAAGCATGGCCAGAGCCTTCTCGATCTGCACGCGATTAGCCGTCGGCTTGGCCAGCGGCAGCGGCTCATAGGCGTCGATGTCGAATTCGATTTCAGCCATCTGCACGTCGAACGGCAGGTCGATCAGCACTGGGCCAGGGCGGCCGGAGCGCATTTCATAGAACGCTTTCTGGAACGCGTAAGGCACCTGGCCCGGCTCCATGACGGTGGTCGACCACTTGGTGACCGGCTTGACGATGCTGGTGATGTCGACGGCCTGGAAGTCTTCCTTGTGCATGCGGGCCCGTGGTGCCTGGCCGGTGATGCACAGGATCGGGATCGAATCGGCCGAGGCGCTGTAGAGCCCGGTGACCATGTCGGTGCCGGCCGGGCCGGACGTGCCGATGCACACGCCGATGTTGCCGGCCTTGGTGCGGGTGTAGCCCTCGGCCATGTGCGAGGCGCCTTCAACGTGGCGAGCGAGGACGTGATCGATGCCACCGACCTTCTGCAAGGCGGAGTACAGCGGGTTGATCGCGGCGCCCGGGATGCCAAAAGCGGTATCGACCCCTTCACGGCGCATCACCAGAACGGCGGCTTCGATTGCTCTCATTTTGCTCATTGTTTTGTGCCTCTTACGTTTTGTAATTGTATACAAGTGGCTTTGCGCAGAGTGTATTCACGGCGGACGGCGCAGGTCAATCCATTTTCTCAAGCAGCTGTTTCATTCGTCGGAAGCCTTGTGAAGTGTGGCTTATCGTCGAATGTGGCTGTTTTATAGAATTATTGTATACAAATAAATTGCTCATTGTGTTCTATTTGTCGCATCGGATTGCGCAACACAAAACAGTCCAACGGCTTTCCCAATAACAAAATGAGGACGGCACCATGAGCGCTTTAACCTTGAACATCGCAGTCAACCTGGCCAATCAGGCCATCTCCGCAGGCCGTGCAATCTCTGCCGCGCCATTGACCGTTGCGGTGCTGGACGCCGGCGGGCACTTGATAACGCTGCAACGCGAAGACGGCGCGAGCCTGCTGCGCCCGCAGATCGCCATTGGCAAAGCCTGGGGCGCGATCGCCCTGGGCAAAGGCTCACGGCTGCTGGCTCAAGACGCCCAACAACGCCCGGCCTTCTTCGCCGCGCTGAATAGCCTGGGACAGGGCAGCGTCGTCCCGGTACCGGGCGGCGTGTTGATTCGGGATCAGGACGGGAGTGTGTTGGGGGCGGTGGGCATCAGCGGCGATTTGTCTGATGTTGATGAGCAGTGTGCGATCAGGGCGATCGAGGCGCAGGGGTTGAGGGCGGATGCGGGGGTGGTTGGTTGATCTTCAGGGTCTGAACAGTCGCCATCGCGAGCAGGCTCGCTCCCACAGTAGATCAATGGTGGACACAAAATTTGTGAACGCCGCGGAACCATTGTGGGAGCGAGCCTGCTCGCGATGGCCATCTACCAGACACATCCAGCTAAAAGTCCGCCCCACCCAAAAGCATTCACAGGTCTAGCCTTCTTCATGACTTCATCATGAAAAGGGCAAAGGAATGCCGAATCTGGCTGCTTCACACCGCTTGCGCATCGGCCGATTTGCCGAGCCCAACCGAATTTACCTGCTGACCACCAACACGCTTGGAAGAAAACCTGTCTTCAACAATTTTGTCTTGGGCAGATTAGTCGTCGCACAATTTCGCGCCGCTCAGGATCAAGGTTGTGCCAACTCATTGGCTTGGGTTGTCATGCCCGATCACTTTCACTGGTTGATCGAATTGCAGAAAGGGTCGTTGAGTGGGCTGATGCAAAAGACCAAATCTTTGAGCACCAAAGCGGTGATTCTGTCCACTGGTCGTAAGATCAGCCTTTGGCAGCGAGGCTTTCATGATCGGGCGCTGCGTCGTGAGGAAGACTTGGTGAAGTTGGCTCGGTACATCGTGGCCAACCCATTGCGCGCGGGACTGGTTGAGAAGCTTGGCGACTATCCGTTGTGGGATGCGATTTGGGTTTGAAATGAAACCTGGTTGCCTTCTTCGCGAGCAGGCTCGCTCCCACATTTGATTTGTGTACGACGCAGATTCAGTGTGGGAGCGAGCCTGCTCGCGAATGGCACCGCCTCGGTTTATCGGTCGGGCTCACACCCCTTGAGCACCAACCGGATAATCGTCTGCGCCGCCGCTTCATAGTCGGCTTCATCCAGCTTGGCCTTGCCGGTCACCGCAGAGATCTGCCAGTCGAAGTCGGCGTAGGTCTGGGTCGCGGCCCAGATGCTGAACATCAAGTGGTTGGGGTCGATCGGGGCGATCTGGCCGCGGTCGATCCAGGTCTGGATGCAGTCGATGTTGTGCCTGGCCTGGCCGTTGAGCTGCTCGACCAGGTCGGGGCTCAAGTGCGGGGCGCCGTGCATGATTTCGCTGGCGAATACCTTGGAGGCGAAGGGCAGATCACGGGAGATGCGGATTTTCGAGCGAATGTAGCCGCTCAGCACTTCGCTGGGCACACCGTCGGCGTTGAACGGTGTCGAGGCCTGCAGGATTGGCTCGATGATGCTTTCCAGGACCTCGCGGTAGAGGTTTTCCTTGGATTTGAAGTAGTAGTAGACGTTGGGCTTGGGCAGCCCCGCCTTGGCCGCGATGTCACTGGTTTTGGTCGCAGCGAAGCCCTTGTCGGCAAATTCTTCACTGGCGGCACGCAGGATCAGTTCTTTGTTGCGCTCGCGGATAGTGCTCATAAACCAAGGGGTTCCTTGCCTGTTCTGGCGGTTGCGCATGGTAGCACCGGCCTCGCGCGGCGCTCAAGAATGCCCCGTGTGGCCTCGGGTCGCGTTATGCTGCGCGCCATTCATTCAAGAAGGAAACCCGATTCATGGCAGGAAGCAGTTTGCTGGTGCTGATCGACGACATCGCCACCGTACTGGACGACGTGGCGTTGATGACCAAAATGGCCGCGAAGAAGACCGCCGGTGTACTGGGCGACGATCTGGCGCTCAACGCCCAGCAGGTTTCCGGCGTACGTGCCGAGCGGGAAATCCCGGTGGTGTGGGCGGTGGCCAAGGGCTCGTTCCTCAACAAGCTGATCCTGGTGCCGTCGGCGTTGGCCATCAGCGCGTTCATTCCGTGGCTGGTCACACCGTTGTTGATGGTCGGTGGCGCGTACCTGTGCTTCGAAGGCTTCGAGAAACTCGCCCACAAATTCCTGCATAGCCAAGCCGAAGATCAGGCCGAACACGCAGAACTGGTCGAGGCTGTGGCCAACCCGGCGGTGGATCTGGTGGCGTTCGAGAAGGACAAGATCAAAGGGGCGATCCGTACCGACTTCATTCTCTCGGCGGAAATCATTGCCATCACCCTGGGCACTGTGACTGATGCATCGCTGACCCAACAAGTGATCGTGCTCTCGGGCATCGCCATCGTCATGACCATCGGCGTGTACGGGCTGGTGGCGGGCATCGTCAAACTCGACGACCTCGGTCTGTGGCTGACCCGGAAGCCCGGCCAGATGGCCAAAAGCATCGGCGGCGGGATACTGCGTGCGGCGCCGTACATGATGAAAAGCCTGTCGGTAATCGGCACGGCGGCGATGTTTTTGGTCGGCGGCGGGATTCTGACCCACGGCGTGCCGGTGGTTCATCACTGGATCGAGGGTGTCACCGCAGGTGCTGGTGGGGCCGGATTTATCGTGCCGACGTTGCTGAATGCGGTGGCCGGGATTGTGGCGGGTGCGGCGGTGTTGGTTGGGGTGATGGCTGTCAGCAAGATCTGGAAAACGGTAAAGGCCTGAACCTGTGGGAGCGAGCTTGCTCGCGATGAGGTCATAACATTCGCCATCAATGTTGACTGTTAGACCGCTATCGCGAGCAGGCTCGCTCCCACAGTAGGTTGGCGGTGCTTGGAACATCGCGCATAAAAAAGGCCATTCGATCTGCATCGAATGGCCTTTTTTGTTGCCGACGACGTTACTCGGCGATCTGCAGCTTGCGCGCCTCGGTATACACGTAACGCACTTTTTCGTACTCGAACGGTGTGTTCAGCTGGCCGTAGCGGAAGCCGTTCTGATAGCGCTTGTCGATACCGCGCAGTACCCAGATTTCCGGGTGGTTGGAGCTGACTTCGGAAACGTTCAGGAAGTTGATCGCCGATTCGCCGGTGTAATCGACCGCCAGGCCCGCGGTGTCACGCAGGTTCGACGGGCCGAGGATCGGCAGCACGAAGTAGGCGCCGCCCGGTACGCCGTAGAAACCCAGGGTCTGGCCGAAGTCTTCGCTCTGGCGCGGCACCCCCATGGCGGTGGCCGGGTCCCACAGGCCGGCGACACCGATGGTGGTGTTGAGCAGCAGGCGTGCGGTAGTTTCCATCGAGCGCTGCCCCTTGAATTGCAGCAGGCTGTTCACCAGGTTCGGCACGTCACCGAGGTTGTTGAAGAAGTTGCTGACGCCGGTGCGCAGGAAACTTGGGGTGACGTAGCGATAGCCGTTGACCACAGGCAGGAACACCCATTGGTCGAAACGGTAGTTGAAGTGGTAGACGCGGCGGTTCCACTCTTCCAGCGGGTCATAGACGTTCAGCGCATTGAGCGTCGAACGTTCGAATTCGCGCTGATCCAGCCCCGGGTTGAATTTGAGTTTGCTCAGCGGTTCCTTGAAACCGTCTTTATCGACCACCACCGGGGCGTTGGCTTTGCTGTTGTCGGCATTGGCGACGCCTGCACAGAGTAACGCTGCGATCAGCAGGGGGTATTTAGCCACGGAAAAACTCCAGCATGGCGTCGCTGTTGACGCGATAGTTGAGGTTGCCGCAATGGCCGCCCAATGGATAAACAGTCAAGCGGTCGCCAAAGGTCCGGCGCAGAAAACCCAGGTCGCCAGGGCCGAGAATCACGTCGTCGGCGTTGTGCATGACGGCGATTTTCGGGCTGTCGTGCAGGTAGTCCTTGAGTGCATACAAGCTGACCTGATCGATCAGTTGCAGCAGGCTGCCGCCATCAGTGCGGGCGCGCCACATCGGGATGACCTGCTCGGTGATGTAGCAGTCGAAGTCGCATTGCAGTGCGCGTTTGAGGAACGGTGTGAGGGTGGTGCCTTCGGTGATCGGGTATTTCGGTGGCGTGATCAGGCCGCGACGGTTGATCAGGTCCGAGGTGAAGGCGATGTCCGCCGCCGAGAAACGGAACGAGGTGCCGATCAGCATGGCCATCTGTTCGTTGCTCAGGTGCTGCTTGGACTGCTGGAAGTCGTAGAGCAAGGCATCGTTGAGGTCGATGTAGCCCTTCTGCTGGAAGTAACGGGTCAGTTTGTCCAGCACCAGCTCATAGAAAGTGGTGGTGTTATTGATGCCCTTCACCTCTGTCTGTACCAGTTTGTCCAGGTTGGTGACCGAGGTGTAAAGGTTGACCGGCGGGTTGAGCAGCAAGACTTTCTTGAAATTGAAGCTGCGACGGGTTTCATCCAGATGCGCAACAAACGCCGCATCCAGTGCGCCGAGGCTGTAACCGGTCAGGAAATAATCGGTAACCGGCAATTTCGGGTTCTGCGCCCGCACAGCCTGCATCACCCGGTACATGTCTTCGGCATCTTCCTTGGTCACGCCCGGTGTAGCGAAGCGCGAGGCGGCGGTCATGAAGTCGAAGCTGGTGGGCGACGACAGCTGCACCACGTGATAGCCGGCCTTGTAGTAGAGCTTTTTCAGGTACTCGTTAAGGGTACTGTCATAGCGTGCACCAGTGCCGGAGATCAGGAAGATCAACGGAGCGGCTTTATCTTGCGTGGCGATGCGGTAGGTGAGCTTCTTTACCGGCCAGAAATTGTCCGGCAGGCTGAATTCACGCTCCGGGCGCAAGGTGACACTGCGGTCCGACTGATTGATGTCTTCGTCCAGCGGCAATTCCGGGCGCAAATCCGGTGGTGTCGTGGCAATGGTCGCCTCGAACGGATTGGTCAGGGGATAGCCATAGCTGGCGGCGTCAATGTCGGCCGCCAGTACGGACGCACTTAAAATCAAGCCGCCAAACAGGGCGGCGAAGCGCAAGGAACGGAGCATGACTGGATCCCTTAGAGGAAGGTGCCGGATGAAGTTCGCAGGCTATGACCATCGGATTTGCGTCAAAGTGCCATGCATCGGCACCAAAACAGGCTGATTTCGGAGCAACGGTAGCGGGACGATACACTTTGCAGTGATTGGCTGGCCAGTTAACTGTTGTTAGCGCTTGCGTAAGGCTGTCGGGAGATTAAGCTGGCCGCCGATTTCGTTTATTGGAGTGTTTCATGTCCCGCCGTCTGCCCGTGATTCTGCTGCTCGTTCTTCTGCCATTGTGGCTGGCCGCCAGTTATGGCGCCCGTTACGGCTTCATGGAGGATGCTCAATGGGTCGGCATCTGCGTTGACGAGGCCAGTCGCTGGGAATGTCAGATTCGTTCGAATCTGGGCTTGATGATTCATTTCAAGGTGCTGGGCTGGACGGCAGTGGCCGCCGCCGTGATCGGTTTTGTGCTGCCGGAGCGAGCGGGGTGGTGGTTGGCGGTGCTGGCGCTGGTGTTCGGGTTTCCGGCGCTGGCGTTGTACACCACCACGTTGGCGGTGTTTGCGGTGGTGATTGCTGCTTTGCGTTTGGTCCGGGCGTCCCGCGGGGTTTGATAGTCCGTCATCGCGAGCAGGCTCGCTCCCACATTCGACCGCATCCAGCATGAGAACGCGGTTAACGGTGGGAGCGAGGGCCGGTTGCCGCGCTGAAGATCAGCCCTTGCGAACCCGCAGGCTGCGCCACAACGCCGCCACCATCAACACACTCACCAGCGCCCAGCCCCAGGCCTGCTGGTTCTGCAAACCTTCTTGATACAGCTGCGGCGCAATGCCGGCGCCTATGATAAAGGTCAGCAGGGCGATTTCCCGACGTGGCACGCTCACCGGACGGCACAGGTACACCAGCGCCGGCAGGATGAACGCGACACTCGGGAAGCTGCGATAACGCGGGTCGAACACCAGCTCCAGCATCATTACCGCCGCCGCAAAACCTGCCGCTGCCAGCCACCAGCCGGCTCGACGTTCCAGAGCATTGAAGGCGCGTTCACGCCAACCGGTACGGGCGCTCAAGGTCAGCGCGGCATGGGCCAGCACCAACAGATTCAACCCCGTCAGCAAGGCAACCCATAACCATTCACTGGCAAACCGGGTGGTAACACGGGCCAGATCACCCCAGGCGCCAATCGAGCAGGCCGCCAAGGCACCGAGCAGTGGCAGCACCAACGCCGCGCGGGTGCTGCGAACGCGACCGCCGAGGATCAGCGTGCCGATGAAGATCAAGCCACCCAGCGCCAGCCATTGCGACCAGTACGGTACGTTCGAGACCGGCCCGGCGAGCACGCCCTTGTCCTGGCGATCGGCATCGAGCAGTCCCCAATAACCGCCCACTGCACCTTCGCTGGCGCGTTTCCAGGGCTGGTCGAACGCCTCGATCAGGTTGTAATGCCAGCCTTGCTGCTCAGCCATGGCGACAAAACCGCGAATGAACTTGGCTTCATTGACCCGGCTCGGCAAGGCGGTTTCGCGCTGACGGCCTTCGCTTGGCCAGCCGGTTTCGCCAATCAGCACGTCCTTGGGCGCAAATTTGTTGCCGAACACCTGACGTACTTCGGCCACATGCTGTAGCGCGGCGTCGATGTTCGATGGCTCGTCTTCCCAGTACGGCAGCAAATGAATGGTCAAAAAGTCCACCGCCGGGGCGACTTCCGGGTGCTTGAGCCAGAACTCCCAGACGTCGGCGTAGGTCACCGGTTGTTTGACCTGGCTTTTGACTTTGTTAATCAGCGTCGCCAACTGCGCGCCGGTGACTTCCTTGCGCAGCAGGGTTTCGTTGCCGACGATTACCGAGGTCACTACATCCGCGTTGGCATTGGCCGAGGCGATCAGCAGATCGACTTCCTTGGCGGTGTCCACCGGGTTGCTGTTGACCCAGGCGCCGATCATCAGCTTCAAGCCGTGTTTGCGTGCCAGATCGGGCAGAGCCTCGAGGCCGGTCATGGAATAGGTGCGAATGCATTCGAAACGGGTTGCCAGTAGCGCGAGGTCAGCGTCCATGCGCTCGGGGCGCAGTTTGAACGGCACATCGAATGGCGATTGGTCTTTGTCGAACGGGGTGTAGGAGGCGCATTGCAGCTTGTGCGTCGCGCTGGCCACGTCCGGCAGGATCACCGGTTTGCCGAGGCCATACCAGAAGCCACCCAGGGCAAAAAACCCCAGCAGGCAAGCGAAGAGATAAGCCAAAAAAGGAAAGCGGGATGTCGCGGGCATGGTCAGGCCGTCTGGGAGCAAAGTCGCGCATGTTACCTGCATTTGTCCCGTGCTTGGTGGCCCGCATAATTTTGACATGCAAAGTTTGGGCGGGGTTGGCGTGCGTACTTTCACGGGGCACGATTAATGGCGTTCTGATGTCGTTTCTCGATGCCTTGAGGTCGCTGACAGAGCAGGTCACTGCTGGCGTCAGGTTGATGATCGACACGTCAGTACTCCACTGACGATCGAGCGAGTTTGCGGTCGGCGTGATGGGGGCGCTGTGCACCATAAAAATACGTTGAGCGACTCGGCATCCGTCGAGTGCAGCACTTTCGGGGAAGTAACGATGAAGATGCGACGACTCTTGGGCGCAGGTGCCGCTTTGGTGCTGGCGATCAGTTCTACCGTAGCCAGCGCTGAAGGCAAGGCAGTAACGATCGGTTATGTCGACGGCTGGTCGGACAGCGTCGCCACGACCAACGTGGCTGCTGAAGTGATCAAACAGAAGCTCGGTTATGATGTGAAACTGCAAGCGGTTGCCACCGGGATCATGTGGCAAGGTGTGGCCACCGGCAAACTCGACGCCATGCTGTCGGCGTGGCTGCCTGTGACTCACGGCGAATATTGGGCGAAGAACAAGGATCAGGTCGTCGACTACGGCCCGAACTTCAAGGATGCGAAAATCGGTCTGATCGTGCCGGAGTACGTCAAGGCCCAGTCGATTGCGGATCTGAAAACCGACGAGAGCTTCAAGGGCCGTATCGTCGGCATCGACGCCGGTTCAGGCGTGATGCTCAAGACCGATCAGGCCATCAAGGATTACGGTCTGGACAATTACACCCTCAAGGCCAGTTCCGGCGCCGGCATGATTGCCGAGCTGACCCGTGCCGAGAAGAAAAACGAATCCATTGCCGTCACCGGTTGGGTGCCGCACTGGATGTTCGCCAAGTGGAAACTGCGCTTCCTGGAAGACCCGAAAGGCGTTTATGGCGCGGCTGAAACCGTGAACAGCATCGGTAGCAAAGAACTGGCAACCAAAGCGCCTGAAGTTGCGAAGTTCCTGAAGAACTTCCAGTGGGCGTCGAAAGACGAAATCGGCGAAGTCATGTTGGCGATTCAGGACGGTGCCAAACCTGAAGCCGCAGCGAAAGACTGGGTGGCCAAACACCCGGATCGCGTTGCCGACTGGACCAAATGATTTGACTTGAAGCGTCTGGTCAGCACCTCTCAAGGCCCCTTGGCTTAAATGCCAAGGGGCTTTTTGCTTTTTCCTGTGGGAGTGAGCCTGCTCGCGATTGAGATGTATCAGTCGGCATAGATGTTGACTGACACACCGTAATCGCGAGCAGGCTCGCTCCCACATTGTTTGATGCATGCTGAAAAAATGGCGAGTCTGTCATGTCGTTCTAATACTAAGGTCGTCTGGAACCTGTCCGGCAGCCGCATAGAGTAGATAGCGTTCCAACTAAAATCTGTGCTGCGAGGATAAAAACAATGAACGACAGCATTTACCTCTCGATTCAAAACAGCCCACGCTTCAAGGAGCTGGTTAGCAAGAGGGAACGATTCGCCTGGATTCTTTCAGCGATCATGCTTGGGCTGTACTCTGGATTCATCCTTTTGATTGCTTACGGGCCGCATATTCTGGGCGCGAAAATCAGCCCTGAGTCATCGATTACCTGGGGTATTCCGATCGGTGTCGGGCTGATTGTTTCGGCCTTTGTCCTGACAGGCATCTACGTGCGACGCGCCAATGGCGAATTCGACGACTTGAACAATGCGATTCTCAAGGAGGCTCAGCAATGATCCGGCGTCTAATGGCTCTATTGAGCATCGCAGCCTTCGCACCTGGCGCATGGGCGGCTGAAGCCCTGACGGGCGCGGTACAGAAACAACCGCTCAACGTTTCCGCGATCCTGATGTTCGTGGTGTTCGTGGGGGCAACCCTGTGCATCACCTACTGGGCGTCCAAGCGCAACAAATCGGCGGCCGACTACTATGCGGCGGGCGGCAAGATCACCGGGTTCCAGAACGGTCTGGCGATTGCCGGTGACTACATGTCCGCGGCGTCTTTCCTGGGGATTTCCGCCCTGGTGTTCACCTCCGGCTACGACGGCCTGATCTATTCGATCGGCTTCCTGGTGGGTTGGCCGATCATTCTGTTCCTGATCGCCGAGCGTCTGCGTAACCTGGGCAAGTACACCTTTGCCGACGTGGCGTCCTATCGCTTGGGGCAAACCCAGATCCGCTCGCTGTCGGCGTGCGGCTCGCTGGTGGTGGTGGCGTTCTACCTGATCGCGCAAATGGTCGGTGCCGGCAAGCTGATTCAGCTGCTGTTCGGCCTGGACTACCACGTTGCGGTGATCCTGGTGGGCATCCTGATGTGCCTGTACGTGCTGTTCGGCGGCATGCTGGCGACCACTTGGGTGCAGATCATCAAGGCGGTGCTGTTGCTGTCCGGTGCCTCGTTCATGGCGCTGATGGTGATGAAGCACGTCAACTTCGACTTCAACGCGCTGTTCTCCGAGGCGATCAAGGTTCACCCTAAAGGTGAAGCGATCATGAGCCCGGGCGGTCTGGTGAAAGATCCGGTCTCGGCGTTCTCCCTCGGCCTGGCACTGATGTTCGGTACCGCTGGCCTGCCGCATATTCTGATGCGCTTCTTCACCGTGAGTGACGCGAAAGAAGCGCGTAAAAGCGTGCTGTATGCAACCGGCTTCATTGGCTACTTCTACATCTTGACGTTCATCATCGGTTTCGGTGCGATCCTGTTGGTCAGCACCAACCCGGCCTTTAAAGATGCGGCTGGTGCGCTGTTGGGCGGCAACAACATGGCGGCGGTGCATTTGGCCAACGCGGTGGGTGGTAGTATCTTCCTGGGCTTCATCTCGGCGGTAGCGTTCGCGACCATCCTGGCGGTGGTGGCCGGCCTGACCCTGGCGGGTGCCTCGGCGGTGTCCCATGATCTGTATGCCAGCGTGATCAAGAAGGGCAAGGCCAACGAGAAGGACGAGATCCGTGTCTCGAAAATCACCACCATCGCCCTGGCGGTGCTGGCGATCGGCCTGGGCATTCTGTTCGAGAAGCAGAACATCGCGTTCATGGTGGGCCTGGCGTTCTCCATCGCGGCGAGCTGCAACTTCCCGGTGCTGTTGCTTTCCATGTACTGGAAGAAGCTGACGACTCGCGGCGCGATGGTCGGCGGCTGGCTGGGTCTGGTCAGTGCTGTTGGCTTGATGGTACTGGGGCCAACCATTTGGGTGCAGATCCTGGGTCACGAGAAGGCGATCTTCCCGTATGAATACCCGGCGCTGTTCTCCATGGCCATTGCGTTTGTCGGGATCTGGTTCTTCTCGGTCACTGACAAGTCCGCCGAGGGCGTGAACGAGCGGGCGCTGTTCTTCCCGCAGTTCGTTCGTTCGCAGACCGGGTTGGGGGCGAGTGGGGCGGTTGCGCACTAAGGCTTCTATATATAAGCCGCGCTAAAACGAATGCCCCGGTCGAGAGATCGGGGCATTTTTTTATTGGGCGGTTATCGCACTGTGTATGGCTTTTTCGCGGAGGTGGCCTGATAGCCGACCGGGCTCTTTGATCGAGTACATATCCGTTTCTGTGGTAACGGCCACTTATGGTTCCGCTCTTACAGCGGGTCACTTTTGGCAAGCGCCCCAAAAGTAACCAAAAGGTCTTGCCCCACCATTCGGTGCCTCGCCTAGGCTCGGCATACCCTCACTCCGGCATTGCTCCGGGGGGCCGCCGCCATCGGCCATCCATGGCCGGGGGCGGCTACCGCGGCATCCTTGCCGCGGTGCCCCCTGCGCAACGCCTGCGTTCGGCCTCTGGGAAAGGGGCGGACAGATCAAGATCAAGATCAAAAGCCAAAGCAACAGCAACAGCAAGATCAACAGCAACAGCAAGATCAACAGCTTCGCGAGCAGGCTCGCTCCCACAGTTGGACTGGGTACATCCGGGGGACGATTAGTCGGCTGACAGGCCGCCATCGCAGCGATGCGGCGACCCGACAAGCCAGCTCCCACAAAAAAACAGAGCATATCCGCTCTGCTTTTCACCACTCAACAGGTCGAGCGTTAGCTCGCCTGCAGCTTTTGATCTTGACGCACCGCCCCCTCGAGAGGCCGAGTGGAGGTTCTGCGCAGTGGGCAACCCGGCATGGATGCCGGGTTAGCCGCCCCCGGCCATGGATGGCCGATGGCGGCGGGCCCACGGAGCAGGACCGGAGCGAGGGCATGCCGAGCCTGGGCGAGGCACCGAACGAAAGGGGCAAAAGCGCTTTGGTTACTTTGGCGCTTTTCCAAAGTGACCCGCTGTAAGAGCGGAACCGCCAGCAGCCGCCACCGCAGAAAAGGATATGTACACAACCAAAGAGCCCGGTCGGCCCTCAGGCCGCCGCGTCACTCAACATCAGGCACAAACAAAAACGGCCTCTATCTAAATAGAGGCCGTTTCCGGTACAGCTCAAGACGTTATCGCAAGACAGGTCTTATTTGCGGTCTTCAAGCCGGGTGATGTCACGCGACTCGTAGCCGGTGTACAACTGGCGCGGGCGGCCGATCTTGTACGGGCTGGAGAGCATTTCTTTCCAGTGGGAGATCCAGCCGACGGTCCGCGCCAGGGCGAAGATCACGGTGAACATGCTGGTTGGAATGCCGATCGCCTTGAGGATGATCCCCGAGTAGAAGTCGACGTTCGGATACAGCGAGCGTTCGATGAAGTACGGGTCGGTCAGGGCGATCTCTTCCAGGCGCATGGCCAGTTCGAGTTGCGGATCGTTGGTGATGCCCAGTTCTTTCAGTACTTCGTCGCAGGTCTGCTTCATGACGGTGGCGCGTGGGTCGCGGTTTTTGTAAACCCGGTGACCGAAGCCCATCAGTTTGAACGGATCGTTCTTGTCCTTGGCCTTGGCGATGTACTTGTCGATGTTCGAGACATCGCCAATTTCATCGAGCATGGTCAGCACGGCTTCGTTCGCACCGCCGTGGGCAGGGCCCCACAGTGCAGCGATACCGGCGGCGATACAGGCGAACGGGTTGGCACCCGACGAACCGGCCAGACGTACGGTGGAGGTCGATGCGTTCTGCTCGTGGTCGGCATGGAGGATGAAGATCCGGTCCATGGCCTTGGCGAGTACCGGGCTGATCGGTTTGATCTCGCACGGGGTGTTGAACATCATGTGCAGGAAGTTTTCCGCGTACGACAGGTCGTTGCGCGGGTACATCATGGGTTGGCCCATGGAGTACTTGTAAACCATTGCGGCCAGGGTCGGCATCTTGGCAACCAGGCGGATCGCGGAGATTTCGCGATGCTGCGGGTTATTGATGTCGAGGGAGTCGTGGTAGAACGCCGAGAGGGCGCCCACTACGCCGCACATGACGGCCATCGGGTGGGCGTCGCGACGGAAGCCGTTGAAGAAGGTCTTCAATTGCTCGTGAACCATGGTGTGGTTCTTCACGGTGCCGACGAACTGGGCCTTCTGTTCTGCGGTCGGCAATTCACCGTTGAGCAGCAGATAGCAGGTTTCCAGGTAGTCCGACTTTTCAGCCAGCTGTTCGATCGGGTAGCCGCGGTGCAGCAGAATGCCGTTGTCGCCGTCGATATAGGTGATCTTCGACTCGCAGGAGGCGGTCGACATGAAACCAGGGTCAAAGGTGAAACGGCCCGTGGCCGTCAGGCCCCGAACGTCGATAACATCGGGACCAACGGTGCCGGTTAAAATGGGCAGCTCGACGGGGGCTGCGCCCTCGATGATCAACTGCGCTTTTTTGTCAGCCATGTGGCCTCCTATTTATGCTTGAAATCATCAGACAGACCCCCCACGCAGGGCCCGCACCACTATAGTGAGATAAATTTGAATGTCAATTTGCCTAAAGTCTTGCTCCAGAAGGCTTTAACCGGACTTTTTCCTCGAAATTGACTGCCATTTACGCCTTTTATCTGACTTGTGCAATCAGCTATTAGGGGAAGGTGAACGCGTTGTCATTAGTAGCCTAACTGTCTATACTCGGCCACCGACCGCCAGGGGCTTTTGGGCCTGCTTTATTGGGGGTCGCATCCCTGGGTGGTGGTTACCTGACCAGTGCACTCCCCAACAACTTTGCCCTGATTGTTAGGGGCTCTTCAGTGTGAAAAAAAAGCCGTGAAAAGCCAACGACCTGTAAACCTAGACCTAAGGACCATCAAACTCCCCATCACCGGCGTTACGTCGTTTCTTCACCGTGTTTCCGGCATCATCCTCTTCCTGGGCCTTGGCTTCATGCTGTATGCATTGGGCAAGTCTCTGGGTTCCGAGGAAGGTTTTGCTGAGGTGAAGGCATGCTTGACCAGTCCGCTGGCCAAGTTCGTAGCATGGGGCCTCCTGTCCGCTCTTCTGTATCACCTGGTAGCCGGCGTGCGCCACTTGATCATGGATATGGGCATCGGCGAGACGCTTGAAGGCGGCCGCCTGGGCTCGAAAATTATCATCGCCGTTTCCGTGGTGTTGATCGTTCTGGCAGGAGTTTGGATATGGTAACCAGCGTTACGAACCTTTCGCGTTCGGGCCTCTATGACTGGATGGCGCAACGTGTGTCTGCGGTTGTTCTCGCGGCTTATTTCATCTTCCTGATCGGATACCTCGCGGCGAATCCTGGCATTGGCTACGCCCAATGGCATGGCCTGTTCGCCCACAACGGGATGCGTATCTTCAGTCTGCTGGCCCTTGTGGCCCTGGGCGCTCACGCCTGGGTCGGCATGTGGACCATCGCGACCGACTACCTGACGCCGATGGCGCTGGGCAAGTCCGCGACTGCAGTACGTTTCCTTTTCCAGGCGGTATGCGGCGTTGCGATGTTCGCTTACTTCGTCTGGGGTGTGCAGATTCTCTGGGGTATCTGATCCATGGCTAACATTCCAACGATTTCTTTCGACGCCATCATTATTGGTGGCGGCGGTGCCGGCATGCGCGCTGCGCTGCAACTGGCACAAGGCGGTCACAAGACTGCCGTGATCACCAAGGTTTTCCCGACCCGTTCGCACACCGTATCGGCCCAGGGCGGCATCACCTGCGCCATCGCGTCGGCCGACCCGAACGATGACTGGCGCTGGCACATGTACGATACCGTCAAGGGTTCCGACTACATCGGTGACCAGGACGCGATCGAATACATGTGTCAGGAAGGCCCGGCTGCCGTTTACGAGCTGGACCACATGGGTATGCCATTCTCGCGTACCGAGCAAGGTCGTATCTACCAGCGTCCGTTCGGCGGTCAGTCGAAGGATTACGGTAAGGGTGGCCAGGCTGCCCGTACTTGCGCTGCGTCCGACCGTACCGGTCACGCGCTGCTGCACACCCTTTATCAGGGCAACCTGAAAGCCGGCACCACGTTCCTGAACGAGTACTACGCTGTTGACCTGGTGAAAAACCAGGATGGCGCTTTTGTCGGTGTGATTGCCATCTGCATCGAAACCGGCGAAACCACCTACATCCGTGCCAAGGCTACCGTTCTGGCCACCGGCGGTGCAGGTCGTATCTATGCGTCCACCACCAACGCCCTGATCAACACCGGTGACGGCGTCGGCATGGCTCTGCGTGCTGGCGTACCGGTACAAGACATCGAAATGTGGCAGTTCCACCCGACCGGTATCGCCGGCGCTGGTGTACTGGTTACCGAAGGTTGCCGTGGTGAAGGTGGTTACCTGATCAACAAGCACGGCGAGCGTTTCATGGAGCGTTATGCTCCGAACGCCAAAGACCTTGCAGGTCGTGATGTTGTTGCCCGTTCGATGGTTAAAGAAATCATCGCCGGCAACGGCTGTGGCCCGAATGGCGACCACGTAATGCTCAAACTCGACCACTTGGGCGAGGAAGTGCTGCACAGCCGTCTGCCAGGCATCTGCGAACTGTCGAAAACTTTTGCGCACGTTGACCCGGTCGTCGCTCCGGTTCCGGTTGTTCCGACCTGCCACTATATGATGGGCGGCGTTGCCACCAACATTCATGGCCAGGCAATCACCCAGAACGACGAAGGTGTCGACGCCATCATCCCAGG
This sequence comes from Pseudomonas sp. P9_31, assembly GCF_034008235.1. Lineage (NCBI taxonomy): Bacteria > Pseudomonadati > Pseudomonadota > Gammaproteobacteria > Pseudomonadales > Pseudomonadaceae > Pseudomonas > Pseudomonas sp. P9_31. The sequence goes on along the minus strand of NZ_CP125375.1, from coordinate 4,488,810 downwards.
TCTGTTCGCCGTGGGCGAAGTGGCTTGCGTATCGGTTCACGGTGCCAACCGTCTGGGCGGCAACTCGTTGCTCGACCTGGTGGTATTCGGCCGCGCTGCCGGCCTGCACCTGGAAAAGGCGCTGACCGATGGCATCGAATACGACGACGCTACCCAAGCCGATATCGAAGCTGCCCTGTCGCGCCTGAACGCTCTGAACAACCGTACCGAAGGCGAAGACGTGGCTACCCTGCGTCGCGAGCTGCAGAACTGCATGCAGAACTACTTCGGTGTATTCCGTACCGGCGAATACATGCAGAAGGGTATTGCCCAGCTGGCTGACCTGCGCAAGCGCATCGCCAACGTGAAGATCAACGATAAGTCGCAGGCTTTCAACACTGCACGTATCGAAGCGCTGGAACTGCAGAACCTGTTGGAAGTGGCCGAAGCTACCGCCATCGCTGCAGAAGTACGCAAAGAGTCCCGCGGTGCTCACGCCCGTGAAGACTTCGAAGACCGTGACGACGAAAACTGGCTGTGCCACACCCTGTACTTCCCGGGTGAGAAGCGCGTTGCCAAGCGTGCAGTGAACTTCTCGCCGAAGACTGTTCCGACTTTTGAACCTAAGATTCGGACTTATTAAGGGTGGCCGCCATGTTGCAAGTCAGTGTTTATCGTTACAACCCTGATCAGGACGCTGCGCCGTTCATGCAGGAATTCCAGGTTGATACCGGTGGTAAAGACCTGATGGTGCTGGACGTGCTGGCCCTGATCAAAGAGCAGGACGAAGGTTTCTCCTATCGTCGCTCTTGCCGTGAAGGTGTTTGCGGTTCCGACGGCATGAACATCAACGGCAAAAACGGTCTGGCGTGCATCACGCCGCTGTCTGCCGTCGTAAAAGGTAACAAGCTGATCGTTCGTCCGCTGCCAGGTTTGCCGGTTATCCGTGACCTGGTCGTCGATATGAGCATCTTCTACAAGCAATACGAAAAGGTGAAGCCATACCTGCAGAACGACACGCCGGCTCCGGCCATCGAGCGTCTGCAATCCCCAGAAGAGCGTGAAAAGCTCGACGGTCTGTACGAGTGCATCCTGTGCGCTTGCTGCTCGACTTCGTGCCCGTCCTTCTGGTGGAACCCGGACAAGTTCCTGGGCCCGGCTGCTCTGCTGCAAGCGTACCGCTTCCTGGCAGACAGCCGCGACACCAAGACGTCCGAGCGTCTGGCTTCGCTGGATGACCCGTTCAGCGTATTCCGCTGCCGGGGGATCATGAACTGCGTCAACGTTTGTCCGAAAGGCCTGAACCCGACTAAGGCCATCGGTCACATCCGTAACATGCTGCTGCAAAGCGGCGTGTGATTCAGCTGCTGTACCCGTAGGACCGCAATACCCGTAGATGCTACGGCGCAGGCTTCAACCGGCGCCGTAGTTTTAACCTGAGCAGCAGCCCATAAGGCTGCGGCTCTTATTTTGAAGAAATGAGACAAGCAGGGGCATCCGGGCTGGTACCCGGACTATCAGCGTGATCCTAAGTGGCTTGTTTTAGTCGCTGCATTCGGACTTCTGCAAGTTTGCTCGGTGTCGACGCCGGTGGTGTTCCCCTAACCGAGGGTGACCAAGCATGCAAGAAAGCGTGATGCAGCGCATGTGGAACAGCGCCTACCTTTCCGGTAGTAACGCTGCCTATGTGGAAGAGCTCTACGAGCTCTACCTGCACGACCCTAACGCTGTGCCAGAAGAGTGGCGCACCTACTTCCAGAAGTTGCCTGCTGACGGCAACACTGCTACCGATGTTTCGCACTCCACAATTCGCGATCATTTCGTCTTGCTGGCAAAGAACCAGCGCCGCGCCCAACCGGTTTCCGCCGGCAGCGTGAGCAGTGAGCACGAGAAGAAGCAAGTTGAAGTGTTGCGATTGATCCAGGCCTACCGTATGCGTGGCCACCAGGCAGCCCAGCTTGACCCGCTGGGGCTGTGGCAGCGTCCTGCACCTGCAGACCTGTCAATCAATCATTACGGCTTGACCAATGCCGATCTTGATACGACCTTCCGTGCCGGCGACCTGTTCATCGGCAAAGAGGAGGCGAGCCTACGCGAAATTCACGAAGCGTTGCAGCAGACATATTGCCGCACCATCGGCGCTGAATTTACGCATATCACCGATTCCGAGCAGCGCCAGTGGTTCCAGCAGCGTCTGGAAAGCGTGCGCGGTCGTCCGACGTACTCCGCCGATATCAAGAGCCACTTGCTCGAGCGCGTGACCGCCGGTGAAGGCCTGGAAAAATACCTGGGCACCAAATACCCGGGTACCAAGCGTTTCGGTCTGGAAGGCGGCGAAAGCCTGATTCCAATGCTTGACGAGCTGATCCAGCGTTCCGGTTCCTACGGCACCAAGGAAATCGTCATCGGCATGGCCCACCGTGGTCGTCTGAACGTATTGGTCAACACCTTCGGCAAGAACCCGCGCGAGCTGTTCGACGAGTTCGAAGGCAAGAAGAAGGTCGAGCTGGGTTCCGGTGACGTTAAATACCACCAGGGCTTCTCGTCCAACGTGATGACCGCCGGCGGTGAAGTTCACCTGGCCATGGCGTTCAACCCGTCTCACCTGGAAATCGTTTCTCCGGTGGTCGAGGGTTCGGTTCGCGCCCGTCAGGACCGTCGTAACGATCCTACCGGCGAGAAGGTTCTGCCGATCTCCATCCACGGTGACGCTGCATTCGCAGGTCAAGGCGTGGTCATGGAAACCTTCCAGATGTCGCAGACCCGCGGTTTCAAAACCGGCGGCACCGTGCACATCGTGATCAACAACCAGGTCGGTTTCACCATCAGCAACCCGCTGGACTCGCGTTCCACCGAGTACGCCACCGACGTCGCGAAAATGATCCAGGCGCCGATCCTCCATGTGAATGGTGATGATCCGGAAGCTGTATTGTTCGTGACCCAGCTGGCCATCGACTACCGCATGCAGTTCAAGCGTGACGTGGTGATCGATCTGGTCTGCTACCGTCGTCGCGGCCACAACGAGGCTGACGAACCAAGCGGTACCCAGCCGATCATGTATCAGCAGATCACCAAACAGCGCACTACCCGTGAGCTGTATGCCGATCGCCTGACCCAGAGCGGTGTGCTGGACGCAGAGCGTGTGCAGTCGAAAATCGACGAATACCGCAACGCGCTGGACAACGGTCTGCATGTTGTAAAAAGCCTGGTCAAAGAGCCGAACAAAGAGCTGTTCGTGGACTGGCGTCCGTATCTGGGCCATGCCTGGACTGCGCGTCACGACACTCGCTTCGATCTGAAAACCTTGCAGGAACTGTCCGCCAAGCTGCTGGAAATTCCTGAAGGCTTCGTGGTTCAGCGCCAGGTCGCGAAAATCTACGAAGACCGTCAGAAGATGCAAGCCGGCGGCCTGCCGATCAACTGGGGTTACGCCGAAACCATGGCGTACGCGACCCTGGCGTTCGAAGGTCACCCGATTCGCATGACGGGTCAGGACATCGGTCGCGGTACGTTCTCGCACCGTCATGCTGTCTTGCACAACCAGAAAGACGCGGGCACCTACATCCCGTTGCAGAACCTGTATAACGGCCAGCCACGTTTCGACCTGTACGATTCGTTCCTGTCCGAAGAAGCCGTACTGGCGTTCGAATACGGTTACTCGACCACCACGCCTGATGCGCTGGTGATCTGGGAAGCCCAGTTCGGCGACTTCGCCAACGGTGCCCAGGTGGTTATCGATCAGTTCATCACCAGTGGCGAACACAAGTGGGGCCGTCTCTGCGGTCTGACCATGCTGTTGCCGCACGGTTACGAAGGTCAGGGGCCTGAGCACTCCTCGGCTCGTCTGGAGCGTTACCTGCAGCTGTGCGCCGAGCACAACATTCAGGTAGCCGTACCGACTACGCCGGCTCAGATCTATCACTTGCTGCGTCGTCAGGTCATTCGCCCGCTGCGCAAGCCATTGATCGTTCTGACTCCGAAGTCGCTGTTGCGCCACAAACTGGCCATTTCGACCCTGGAAGATCTGGCCGAAGGTTCGTTCCAGACCGTTATCCCGGAAATCGATGCGCTTGACCCGAAAAAGGTCACTCGCATGATCCTGTGCAGCGGCAAGGTCTACTATGACCTGCTGGAAAAACGCCGTGCCGAAGGTCGTGAAGACATCGCCATCGTGCGTCTCGAGCAGCTGTATCCGTTCCCTGAGGACGACCTGATGGAGACGCTCGCCCCTTACACCAACCTCGAAAACGTGGTCTGGTGCCAGGAAGAGCCGATGAACCAGGGCGCCTGGTACAGCAGCCAGCATCACATGCGTCGCAGCCTGACCAACCATAAACAAGGCCTGGTCCTGGAATACGCTGGTCGTGAGGCGTCTGCCGCACCTGCTTGCGGTTACGCATCGATGCACGCCGAGCAGCAGGAACAACTGCTGCAAGATGCTTTCACTGTTTAACGCCTTCGCGCACCTGAAACCGAATTTAAGGACCCACAGATAATGGCTATCGAAATCAAAGCCCCCACTTTCCCGGAATCGGTTGCCGATGGCACCGTTGCCACCTGGCACAAAAAACCGGGCGACGCCGTCAAGCGCGATGACCTGATCGTCGACATCGAAACTGACAAAGTCGTATTGGAAGTGTTGGCCACCGCTGATGGCGTGCTGGGCGCTATCGTCAAGAACGAAGGCGACACCGTTCTGTCCGACGAAGTCCTGGGCTCCATCGAAGCAGGCGGCGCTGCTGCCGCTCCAGCTGCTGCCGCTGCTCCGGCCGCTGCACAAGCTGCTGCTCCAGCCGCTGAAGGCGAAGATGATCCTGTTGCTGCACCGGCTGCTCGCAAGCTGGCTGAAGAAAACGGCATCAACATCGCTTCCGTTGCCGGCACTGGCAAAGGCGGTCGTGTGACCAAGGAAGACGTTGTTGCCGCTGTAGCTGCCAAGAAAGCCGCTCCGGCTGCCGCGCCTGCCAAGGCGGCTGCTCCTGCCGCTGCTGCTCCAGTGTTCGCTGCCGGCGATCGCATCGAGAAGCGCGTACCGATGACCCGCGTGCGGGCCACCGTCGCCAAGCGTCTGGTTGAAGCTCAATCGAACATGGCAATGCTGACCACTTTCAACGAAGTCGACATGACCGAAGTCATGGCGTTGCGTTCGAAGTACAAGGATCTCTTTGAGAAGAGCCATAACGGCGTGCGCCTGGGCTTCATGTCGTTCTTCGTGAAAGCGGCCACCGAAGCGCTGAAACGCTTCCCGGCTGTCAACGCGTCGATCGACGGTGCTGACATCGTTTACCACGGCTACGCTGACGTCGGTGTAGCTGTTTCCAGCGACCGCGGTCTGGTTGTTCCGGTTCTGCGTAACGCCGAACTGATGAGCCTGGCTGAAATCGAAGGCGGCATCGCCACCTTCGGCAAGAAGGCTCGTGACGGCAAACTGTCGATGGACGAGATGACCGGCGGTACTTTCACCATCACTAACGGTGGTACTTTTGGTTCGATGATGTCGACCCCGATCGTCAACCCGCCACAAGCGGCCATCCTGGGCATGCACAACATTCTGCAGCGTCCTATGGCGATCAACGGTCAAGTCGTTATCCGTCCGATGATGTACCTGGCACTGTCCTACGATCACCGTCTGATCGATGGCAAAGAGGCTGTGACCTTCCTGGTTACCATCAAGAACCTGCTGGAAGACCCGGCTCGTTTGCTGCTGGATATCTGATTTCGTTGCACGGGCCGTTCAGCGATGGGCGGCCCTTCTGTAATGACCAGCTTCGTCCCACGACGGTCCCCAAAAGGGGCCGTCCGGTTTGATTCGAGAAGGAATGACACATGACTCAGAAATTCGACGTGGTAGTGATTGGCGCGGGCCCTGGCGGCTACGTGGCTGCCATTAAAGCAGCGCAACTGGGCCTCACCACTGCCTGCATCGAGAAATACACCGACAAGGAAGGCAAACTGGCCCTCGGCGGTACTTGCCTGAACGTCGGCTGCATTCCATCCAAGGCGCTGCTGGACAGCTCCTGGAAGTTCCACGAAGCGCAAGACGGCTTCGCGATCCACGGCATCAACCACGCTGGCGTGACCATGGACGTACCAGCAATGGTCGGCCGTAAAGCCAACATCGTCAAAGGCCTGACCTCTGGCGTTGCCACCCTGTTCAAGGCTAACGGCGTCACTTCGATCCAGGGCCACGGCAAACTGCTGGCCGGCAAGAAAGTCGAAGTCACCAAGCCTGACGGTTCGGTTGAAGTCATCGAAGCCGAAAACGTCATCCTGGCTCCGGGCTCGCGTCCGATCGACATTCCACCGGCTCCGGTCGACCAGAATGTGATCGTCGATTCGACTGGCGCTCTGGAATTCCAATCCGTACCAAAACGCCTGGGTGTGATCGGCGCTGGTGTTATCGGTCTGGAACTGGGTTCGGTATGGTCCCGTCTGGGCGCCAAAGTCACCGTTCTCGAAGCGCTGGATACCTTCCTGATGGCAGCGGACACCGCTGTTTCCAAGGAAGCGCTGAAAACCCTGACCAAACAGGGTCTGGACATCAAGCTGGGCGCTCGCGTGACCGGTTCCAAAGTGAACGGCGACGAAGTCGTTGTGAACTACACCGATGCCAACGGCGAACAGAACATCACTTTCGACAAGCTGATCGTAGCCGTTGGTCGCCGTCCGGTGACCACTGATCTGCTGGCTGCCGATTGCGGCGTGACCCTCGACGAGCGCGGTTTCGTGCACGTTGACGATCACTGCGCCACCACCGTACCGGGCGTTTACGCCATCGGTGACGTGGTTCGCGGCATGATGCTGGCTCACAAGGCCTCGGAAGAGGGCATCATGGTTGTCGAGCGCATCAAGGGCCATAAAGCCCAGATGAACTATGACCTGATCCCTTCGGTTATTTATACTCACCCGGAAATCGCGTGGGTCGGTAAAACCGAGCAGGCCTTGAAAGCTGAAGGCGTAGAAGTTAACGTCGGCACCTTCCCGTTCGCAGCCTCTGGCCGTGCCATGGCCGCCAACGATACCGGTGGTTTCGTCAAGGTCATCGCTGATGCCAAGACCGACCGCGTATTGGGCGTCCACGTGATTGGCCCGAGCGCTGCAGAACTGGTTCAGCAGGGCGCGATCGGTATGGAATTCGGCACCAGCGCTGAAGACCTGGGCATGATGGTTTTCTCCCATCCGACCCTGTCTGAAGCCTTGCACGAAGCAGCCTTGGCTGTGAATGGCGGCGCCATCCACATCGCCAACCGCAAGAAGCGTTAAGACAATAAGAAACCACGGCGGTACGGCCCGTCGTGAGCCTTGCATGCAAGACTCACCGCGGAATGTCCGCTGGACGCAGTCTTGCGTGGCTGCACCGGGTACCCGGAAAGGCTACGCAAGCAGCAGTCACAGGTGGTGCGGCACTTGAACAAGTGCAGCACCGAATGCGCAGTACCTAACGAAGACGGTAATAAGCATGAATCTTCACGAGTATCAGGGTAAGCAGCTGTTCGCTGAATACGGCCTGCCAGTTTCCACCGGTTATGCAGTAGACACCCCGGAAGCAGCAGCAGAAGCTTGCGACAAAATCGGCGGCACCGAGTGGGTTGTCAAAGCCCAGGTCCACGCTGGTGGTCGCGGTAAAGCGGGCGGCGTAAAGCTGGTTCGCAGCAAAGAAGACGCCAAAGCATTCGCTCAACAGTGGTTGGGCAAGCGTCTGGTGACTTACCAGACTGATGCCAATGGCCAGCCAGTCACCAAGATCCTGGTTGAGTCGTGCACTGATATCGCTAAAGAGCTGTACCTGGGCGCTGTCGTTGACCGTTCGAGCCGTCGCATCGTGTTCATGGCTTCCACCGAAGGTGGCGTGGACATCGAGAAAATCGCTCACGACACCCCTGAGAAAATCCTCAAGGCCACTATCGATCCACTGGTTGGCGCTCAGCCATTCCAGGGTCGCGAGCTGGCATTCCAGCTGGGTCTGGAAGGCAAGCAAGTCGCTCAGTTCGCCAAGATCTTCGTAGGTCTGGCCAAGCTGTTCAAGGATCACGACCTGGCTCTGCTGGAAGTGAACCCGCTGGTGATCAAGGCTGACGGCGATCTGCATTGCCTCGATGCCAAGATCAACATCGACGCCAACGCCATGTACCGTCAGCCTAAGCTGAAGACTTTCCACGATCCGTCGCAAGACGATCCGCGCGAAGCGCACGCTGCCAAGTTCGAACTGAACTACGTGGCACTGGAAGGCAACATCGGTTGCATGGTCAACGGTGCTGGCCTGGCCATGGGTACCATGGACATCGTCAACCTGCATGGCGGCAAACCAGCCAACTTCCTCGACGTGGGCGGCGGTGCTACCAAAGAACGCGTTACCGAAGCGTTCAAGATCATCCTGTCCGACACTAACGTCGCTGCAGTACTGGTCAACATCTTCGGCGGCATCGTTCGTTGCGACATGATTGCCGAAGGCATCATCGGCGCCGTGAAAGAAGTCGGCGTGAAAATCCCGGTTGTTGTTCGCCTTGAAGGCAACAACGCTGAGCTGGGCGCTAAAGTACTGGCAGAAAGCGGTTTGAACATCATCGCTGCTACCAGCCTGACCGACGCTGCTCAACAAGTCGTTAAAGCTGCGGAGGGCAAATAATGAGCGTCCTGATCAATAAAGACACCAAAGTTATCTGCCAGGGCATTACCGGTTCGCAAGGTAGTTTCCACACCCAGCAAGCCATCGAATACGGCACCAAGATGGTTGGCGGCGTAACTCCAGGCAAAGGCGGCACCGAGCACCTGGGTCTGCCAGTGTTCAACACCGTGAAAGACGCTGTAGCTGCCACTGGCGCCACCGCCAGCGTGATCTACGTTCCAGCTCCTTTCTGCAAGGACTCCATCCTGGAAGCAGCCTTCGGCGGCATCAAGCTGATCGTTTGCATCACTGAAGGCATTCCTACCCTGGACATGCTGGATGCCAAGGTCAAGTGCGACGAGCTGGGTATCACCCTGATCGGCCCTAACTGCCCAGGCGTGATCACTCCAGGCGAATGCAAGATCGGCATCATGCCAGGTCACATTCACTTGCCAGGCAAGGTCGGTATCGTTTCCCGTTCCGGCACCCTGACCTACGAAGCTGTGAAGCAGACTACCGACGCTGGTTTCGGTCAGTCGACTTGCGTCGGCATCGGTGGTGACCCGATCCCGGGTTCGAACTTCATCGACATCCTGAAGCTGTTCCAGGAAGACCCGAAGACCGAAGCGATCGTCATGATCGGCGAGATCGGCGGTTCGGCTGAAGAAGAAGCGGCTGCCTACATCAAGGCACACGTGACCAAGCCAGTTGTTTCCTACATCGCTGGTGTGACTGCTCCTCCGGGCAAGCGCATGGGCCATGCTGGCGCAATCATCTCTGGCGGCAAAGGCACTGCAGACGAGAAATTCGCTGCACTGCAAGACGCAGGTGTTAAAACCGTGCGTTCGCTGGCAGACATCGGCAAGGCCCTGGCCGAGCTGACCGGTTGGGCCGTCAAGTAAGCCTCGGGCTTAACTGACGCTTCACCAGACAAAGGCCACCTTCGGGTGGCCTTTGTCGTTTCCGGGGTTTGTGTCGGCTTTGAAGGCCTTATCGCGAGCAGGCTCGCTCCCACATTTGACCGCGTTCTAAATGTGGGAGCGAGCCTGCTCGCGATGGCGGACCGCCCACCATTTACATGCAAAAACGCGACATTGAAATGTCGTGTATCGGATAGTTCGCACTGTAACAGTGCGTTTGTCATGCAAATTCGTTACGCTAGCCGCCATTTTTGCGTCCGCGGCCCACAAGGCAGCGACGCGCTAAACGGGTCGGTCCTATACGGATCGACAGCATTTCCCTCACCCATAAGGGAAATCCCTCTCTAAATTCCGATTCAGTAGTGTGGTATTTCCTTAATGAAAGTGTTGAAAGGCCAGGACATCCTGGCACTGGGTTTTATGACGTTTGCCCTGTTCGTCGGGGCCGGCAACATCATTTTCCCGCCTATCGTCGGTTTGCAGTCCGGGCCTAATGTCTGGATGGCGGCGCTGGGTTTCCTGATCACCGCAGTCGGTCTGCCGGTGGTCACCGTTGTCGCCCTGGCCAAGGTCGGCGGCGCAATGGATGCCTTGAGCAGCCCGATCGGTAAAATCGCCGGCGGCCTGCTCGCAGCCGCGTGCTACCTGGCTGTCGGCCCGTTGTTCGCGACGCCGCGCACCGCGACCGTGTCGTTCGAAGTAGGTCTGGCGCCGCTGACTGGCGAGAGCCCGCTGGCGCTGTTTCTCTATAGCTCGGTGTACTTCCTGCTGGTGTTCTTCATCTCGCTCTATCCAGGCCGTCTGCTGGACACCGTAGGACGGTTCCTCGCACCGCTGAAGATCATCGCCCTGGCCGTTCTCGGTATCGCGGCGTTCGCGCTGCCGGCTGGCGACATCGGCGTGGCCACCCCTGAATACGTGGCAGCACCGTTCTCCCAGGGCTTCATCAATGGTTACCTGACCATGGATACCCTGGGCGCGTTGGTATTTGGCATTGTCATCGTCAATGCGATCCGCTCTCGTGGCGTGGATTCGCCGGTGTTGATCACCCGTTACGCGATCATTGCCGGGCTGATTGCCGGCGTGGGTCTGGCGCTGGTTTACGTCAGTCTGTTCCGGCTCGGTTCGGGCAGCCATGAAGTGGCCGCCGGTGCTACCAACGGCGCGGCGGTATTGCACGCGTACGTGCAGCACACCTTCGGCTCCCTGGGCAGCGGTTTCCTCGCGGTGCTGATCTCCCTGGCCTGCCTGGTGACAGCGGTCGGTCTGACCTGCGCCTGTGCCGAATACTTCAGCGGTGTATTGCCGCTGTCCTACAAGACGCTGGTGATCATCCTGGCTGCGTTCTCCCTGTTGGTGTCCAACCTGGGCCTCACCAAGCTGATCGCGTTCTCGATCCCGGTGCTGACCGCCATCTACCCGCCGTGCATCGCCCTGGTCGCCCTGAGCTTCTGCAAGGGCTTCTGGCATGAGCAGGGCCGCATCGTCGGACCGGTGATGCTGGTGTCGTTCATCTTCGGCCTGATCGACGCCCTCAAAGGCGCCGGTCTGGCCGACTGGATGCCGACGCAACTGGCTCACCTGCCGCTGAGCGAGCAGGGGCTGGCGTGGCTGGTGCCGTCGGTCATGACCCTGGCGGTCGCCGTGGTCTGCGACCGTCTGCTGGGCAAGCGCGAAGAAGCGCTGGCTTAAACTGCTTCATGGCTCGCCACAAGCGGGCTTTGAGCTGCAAATTGAAATGCCCCGTATCAATCGATACGGGGCATTTTTTATGGGCGTGCGAAGATCAAATGTGGGAGCAGGCTTGCTCGCGAAGAGGGCTTAACATTCAATAGCGATGTTGATTGGAAGTCCGCTTTCGCGAGCAAACCCGCTCCCACAGGATCCCGGTATTTCACACTGATCTCACAAGGAACTGCATGTCGTTCATCCACGCTAATCTGATCCATATCCTCGCCGCGCTCTGGTTTGTCGTCTGCTGGGGTGGCTACACCCGTTACGCGACATGGAAGGGCCGTGACACTGCATGCCTGGCCAGTGTGCTGCACCTGTATCGTGAAGACTGGATGCGCCGCATGCTGTTGCGCGACAACCGCATTGCCGATGCCAGCGTGATCGGCAACCTTGAGCGCAACGCCTCGTTCTTCGCTTCCAGTACGTTGATTATCCTGGCCGGCATTCTCACGGTATTGGGCGCGTCCGAAAGAGCTGTGTCATTGCTGGCGGATATCCCGATGGTGCAACAGGCCTCCCAAGGCATGTCGGAGATCAAGCTGTTGTGCCTGGCGCTGGTGTTTGTCTATGCGTTCTTTACGTTCAGCTGGTGCATGCGTCAGTACAACTTTGCGGCCATTCTTGTGGGCTCGGCACCGATGATTGGTGAGCGCCATGTGTCCGAGCAAGAGCGTAAAGCCTTTGCTTCCCGAGCCGCTCGTGTCATTTCCATGGCGGCCAACCAGTTCAACTTCGGTCTGCGTTCCTATTACTTCGGCATGACCATGTTGGCGTGGTTTGTCAGCCCCTGGTTGTTCATGTTGATGAGCGCCGGTGTCGTGTTTGTGTTGTATCGCCGCGAGTTTCACTCCGACGTTCTTGACGTGATGGTCTATACCCCTACAGAGGCGCCATTGCCTGAGCTGAACAAAGAGGCGGCTTGATGAGTATTCCGTTCTGGTGTGTGTTTATCAGCGCCTTGTTGATTTTCGTGGCGCGCATGCCAGTGGCCAAGGCCATGAGCGCGCAGGGCGGTTACAACAATCACCTGCCGCGCCAGCAACAGGCGCAACTTACAGGCTTCGGTGCTCGTGCATTGGCGGCCCACCAGAACAGTTTCGAGGCGTTCATAATATTTGCGGTTGGGGTGTTGATGGCGCACACCACGCAGACGGCGGGGTGGCTGATCGATACGCTGGCAATCATCTTCGTGATCACACGCATCATTTACTTGCTGTGCTATTGGGCAGATCTGGCCTGGCAGCGCAGTCTGGTGTGGTTCGTGGGTTTAGTGTGTTCGTTGCTGCTGATGATTAGTCCGACTTTTAGGACGATTTTGATCTAATACTGCATTGCAAACAAAAGCCGCCGATAAAAGAAAACCCGCACTTGGCGGGTTTTCTTTTATCACTAAAAACGCTTTTAGTTTTTAGGTGCTTCTGGCGCGGCTTCTTTTGTCGCTGCTGCGTTCGATTCGGCCTGAGCTTTGGCAGCTTCGGCGTTTTCTTTTGCTGCCTCGTTCACTTTATCCTGAGCTTCGCTCATTTTTTCCTGAGCTTGCTCGGCATGTTGGTTAGCATCTTGAGCTTTGTCCTCGGATTTTTTATCGCAAGCAGCGAGACCGAGGGAAGCGGTCAACATCAAGGCAATAGCTAAAGTCTTACGCATGGGGTGTTTCTCCTGATGGAAAATATCTACTGGCCTTTCGAGCGCGGTGATCAGGGTTAAGTTCCTCAATTCACAGATATATATATGTTTGTTTTGCCACGGAACTTTTGCCCACTAGCCTGCTACTTTGTCTGGACACTAAGAAGAGTTTTATCAAATGGCCGAAAACCCCGTTTTTGAGCGTGCGACGCGATTCCTGTCGGCATTGCGGCATTGTCAGGTTCTCGGAATGCGCGTTCACAGTGCCAGCAGCGAAGGGCTGACGGTGATTCTGCCGTACAGCCCGCAAATCGTTGGCAACCCGCAAACCGGGGTGATTCATGGCGGTGCGCTGACCTCACTGATGGACACCGCCTGCGGCATGGCCACGCTCTGCGTGCTGCCTGAGTTCGAGGTTTGCCCGACGCTCGACTTGCGTATCGACTACATGTACGCCGCCGAGCCGCACAAGGATGTGTACGGCTTCGCCCAATGTTACCGAGTGACCACCGACGTGATCTTCGCGCGCGGTTTTGCCTATCAGGACGATCCCGAACAGCCCATCGCCCACGTGGTGGGCACCTTTATGCGCATGGGCAAGGGCGTCAAAGGCACCAAGGGCTTTGGTGGTGTCATTGCTGGAGGTGCGAAATGACTGGCACGTTCAAGGAGCAACTCCAGCAGGCTCATGCGCAGGGGGACTACACAGCGCTGCTGCAGCTGATTCCTTACGCCGAGCTGATCGGCGTCGAATGTTCGCGGGTAGGAGATGAGCTGCTGTTTCGTCTGCCGGCCAACAAGGACAACATTGGTAACCCTTTATTGCCGGCGATTCATGGCGGGGTGATTGCCGGGTTCATGGAGCTTTCGGCGGCGCTGCACCTGTTGATTTTCACCGGTTTGCCCGGCGTGCCGAAGATTATCGACTTTTCCCTCGACTACCTGCGCGCGGGGCAATTTCGCGATACCTGGGCCCGATGCCTGGTTTGCCGACAGGGGCGCCGGGTGGCAAACGTGGCGATTACCGCCTGGCAAAGCACTGAAGCCGAGCCCATTGCCACGGCCCGGGCCCACTTCAAAATCGAAGAGCCCTTGAAATCCTGATCTAAGCCCCCAACTTTGATGACAACCCGCCGCCGACCCTCAAGGTCGCGGCCACTGCCATCTGATTGGAGTTTGATGACCATGAGTGTGGAAACTCAAAAGGAAACCCTGGGCTTCCAGACCGAGGTGAAGCAGCTGCTGCACCTCATGATCCATTCGCTGTATTCCAACAAGGAAATCTTCCTTCGCGAATTGATCTCGAACGCCTCTGACGCGGTCGATAAATTACGTTTTGAAGCGCTGGCCAAGCCTGAGTTGCTGGAAGGCGGCGCTGAACTGAAAATCCGTGTGAGCTTCGACAAGGACGCTAAAACCGTCACCCTCGAAGACAACGGCATCGGCATGAGCCGTGAGGATGCGGTCACCCATCTGGGCACCATCGCCAAGTCCGGCACTGCCGATTTCATGAAACACCTGTCTGGCGATCAGAAAAAAGACTCGCACCTGATCGGTCAATTCGGTGTCGGTTTCTATTCGGCCTTCATCGTCGCCGATAAAGTTGACGTATTCAGCCGCCGTGCCGGCCTTGCTGCCAGCGAAGGTGTGCACTGGTCGTCCAAGGGCGAAGGCGAATTCGAAATCGCCACCGTCGAGAAAGCCGACCGTGGTACTCGCATCGTCCTGCACCTGAAGTCTGGTGAAGACGAGTTCGCTGATGGCTGGCGTCTGCGCAACGTCATCAAGAAGTATTCCGACCACATCGCCTTGCCGATCGAGTTGCCGAAAGAAGTGGCAGCCGCCGAAGGCGAAGAGAAGCCTGCGCTTGAGTGGGAAACCGTCAACCGCGCCAGCGCCCTGTGGACTCGCCCTCGCACTGAAGTGAAGGATGAGGAATACCAGGAGTTCTACAAACACGTCGCTCACGATTTCGAGAACCCGCTGAGCTGGAGCCATAACAAGGTCGAAGGCAAGCTCGAGTACACCTCGCTGCTTTATGTACCGACCCGTGCTCCGTTCGATCTGTACCAGCGTGAAGCGCCAAAAGGCCTGAAGCTGTATGTGCAGCGTGTGTTCGTTATGGATCAGGCCGAGTCGTTCCTGCCGCTGTACCTGCGCTTCATCAAAGGCGTGGTCGACTCCAACGACCTGTCGCTGAACGTGTCGCGGGAAATCCTGCAGAAAGACCCGATCATCGACACCATGAAATCGGCGCTGACCAAGCGCGTTCTGGACATGCTGGAAAAACTGGCGAAGAACGAGCCTGAGCAATACAAAGGCTTCTGGAAGAACTTCGGTCAGGTCATGAAAGAAGGCCCGGCAGAAGATTTCGCCAACAAAGAAAAAATTGCCGGTCTGCTGCGCTTCGCGTCCACTCAGGGCGACGACGGCGAGCAGGTTGTGGGTCTGGCCGACTACCTGGCCCGTGCCAAGGAAGGTCAGGACAAGATCTACTACCTGACTGGCGAAACCTACGCGCAAGTCAAAAACAGCCCGCACCTGGAAGTCTTCCGCAAGAAAGGCATCGAAGTGCTGCTGCTGACCGACCGCATCGACGAGTGGCTGATGAGCTACCTCAGCGACTTCGACGGCAAGAGCTTCGTCGACGTGGCACGCGGTGACCTGGACCTCGGCAACCTGGACTCGGAAGAAGACAAGAAAGCCGCGGAAGAAGTCGCCAAGTCCAAAGAAGGTCTGGTTGAGCGTCTCAAGACCGCTTTGGGTGAGTCCGTTGCTGAGGTGCGGGTTTCCCACCGTCTGACCGATTCCCCGGCGATTCTGGCGATCGGCGAGCAGGACCTGGGCCTGCAAATGCGTCAGATCCTGGAAGCCAGTGGTCAGAAGGTTCCGGATTCGAAGCCGATCTTCGAATTCAATCCGGCTCACCCGCTGATCGAGAAACTCGACAACGAGCAGAGCGACGAGCGCTTCGGCGATCTGTCGCACATCCTGTTCGATCAGGCGGCCCTGGCGGCCGGCGACAGCTTGAAAGACCCGGCCGCGTATGTGCGCCGTTTGAACAAGCTGTTGGTTGAACTGTCGGTTTAACCGCGTTGTAGAAAAAACCCGCTTCGGCGGGTTTTTTCATTCTGGTGCTTTTTTACTGGGAGTCAGTCATGAGCCAAATCACTGTTTGTTCCGTTGCCTATCAGGTCGACGGCCAGTCGTATGAAAGCCGTCTGGTCTTCGATGCCGACCATAAAGGCCCGCGCCCGGGTCTGTTGATGGCGCCGAACTGGTTGGGCGTCAGCGCCGGCGCCGAGGAGATTGCCAAATCCGTGGCGTCCAAGGGTTATGTGGTGCTGATCGCCGACCTGTACGGGCAATCGGTTCGTCCGCAGAACGGCGATGAGGCGGGCGCGGCAATGATGCCGTTGAAGAATGACCGCGCCTTGCTGCGCAAACGCATGCAGGCAGCCTTCGAACAACTGCAAGGGCAGGGTGAGGCCGCAGTCGATGCCTCGAAACTGGCGACGTTCGGTTTCTGCTTCGGTGGTTGCTGCGCGCTGGAATTGGCGCGTACCGGTGCGCCGGTGAAAGCGGCGGTGTCATTCCATGGCACGCTGGATACGCCGAACGTGAACGACGCGAAAAACATCAAGGGCTCGGTGCTGGTGCTGCATGGCGCTGCCGATCCGCTGGTGCCGAAAGAGCAGCTGCCGGCGTTCGAAGCTGAAATGAATGCCGCCGGTGTAGATTGGCAATTGCTGAGCTACGGCGGTGCGGTGCATTCGTTCACCGATCCCCGTGCCAATGTGCCGGGCACGATGATGTATGACGCGAAAACCGCCGCTCGTGCGTTCATGTCGATGCACAATCTGCTGGATGAAGTGTTTAAGGGCTGATCGCTGTTTTTTGCCCCGGCAATCTCGGTGTTAGTGCGGGCCACATCGCGAGCAGGCTCGCTCCCACATTAGATCTCCAGTGCACACAGAATTTGTACATGAGTGCGATCCATTGTGGGAGCGAGCCTGCTCGCGATGGCGGTGTTACTAACGCCGAAGATCCGAAGGCAGTTCGATCCGCTCGATTTCCCCCGGCACTGCCGGCCAATCCCCGGCAGCCCAGCGCCGACGTGCTTCATCGATCAGTGCCGGATCGCTGGCCACGAAATTCCAGTTGATCCGTCGCGGCCCATCCAATGGCGCTCCGCCAAACAGCACGGCATGGCAGTCACTCTCGGCGAACAACGTCATTTCTTCCCCGGCCGGCAACACCACCAGCGAGTGCGGTTCCAGCAGTTCGCCGTCCAGTTGCACCTCACCGCTCAGCACATACAGTGCCCGCTCTTCATGCTCGGTGGGAATCAGCAGCGTGGTTGCCGTTTGCAGGTTCAATTCGGCATACAGCGTAGGAGAAAGCACCGGGACCGGCGACTCGAGGCAAAAGCCTGATCCGGCGATCATCCGTATCTTCACGCCAAGGTTATCGCTGACGGGCAGCGTGGTTGCCGGATGGTGGCTGTAGTGTCCCGGACCGTGTTCACGGCCCTTGGGTGACGCCAGCCAGATCTGTAAGCCGTGCATCGTACCGCCGCTGTCCTTCAAGGCGTCGGGCGTGCGTTCGATGTGGGCAATCGCACTGCCGGCGGTCATCCAGCTGACATCGCCGGCATTCACCAGCTGATTGGAACCGAGGCTGTCCTTGTGCTGGATCTGCCCTTCGAACAGGTAGGTCAGGGTGGACAGGCCGATGTGCGGATGCTGGCGGATGTTCATGCCTTTACCCGGCGGATAACGGGTTTCGAGCATGTGGTCGAAAAACACAAAAGGTCCGACGTTGCGGCATTTGGCTGACGGCAGCGTCCGAAGAATCGGCTGGCCTTCGACGTCTTCGGCGCGGGGACGGATCACGAGCGGAGTGTTCATGGTGCTGCATTCCAGGCTGAGCGGGTGACGCCGTGAGCATAACCCGCTTGCGCAGCCCTTGCCGCTATTGGCTGAAGGCGCCTTCCGACAGATGAGTCTCGATGCTGACCTCGGAGGTGGTCATCAGCTTGTGTACCGGGCAGCGGTCGGCCACGCGGTGCAGCTCTTCGCGCTGGGCGTCGGTGAGTACGCCCTTGAGCGTGAGTTTGACGTGCAGGACGTATTTGCCTTTCTGCTCTTCACTGTTGTCGCGCTTGACCTCAACCCCGACGCCGGTCAGTGGGATGTCCTTCTTCTTCGCATACAGTTTCAGTGTCAGGGCCTTGCAGGCACCGAGGGCTGCATCGAAGTAGTCGTGTGGCTCAGGTGCCGTGCCTTCGCCGCCGGACGACTTGGGTACATCGGCAAACAGTTCATGGTCATCGATCTGGACGCTGTGACGAAAACCTTCGGCGGAGACGGTATTGACGGTAACGGTCATGGGAAACCTCGTAGGCAACAGGAAAAGTCATTCGATCAAAAAAGACCCTGAAGTAATAGAGCATTCCTTCACGTTAGCGTTCCACTTTCTTGCCGGGTGATTTGACCACGAGGGGCAAGCCTCGCTCCCACAGGATTGCGCGGAACTCAAGGTTGTCATCGTCCTGTCACCCCCGCGTCATACCCTCGCGCTCATCTCAATCAAGGAGCGCACCATGCACCTCACCCGTTTAACCGCCCTGGCCACGTTGATGTTCGTCAGTGCTCTGGCCAATGCCGAAGTCCGCGTCGAAGGTCCGGTGGAATACGGCGTGTTCGCCAGCGCGAAAGCCGAACTGCAATCGGGCGAGCGAGTTTTGCGCCGCAGTAATGAACAGATTCAGCAGACCGAAATCGTCCCGGCGAAACTGGGCACAAAATTCGGTATGCGTTACCAGTTGGCCGGCAAAGTCGCCGAAGGCGAGCCGCTGACTTTGCTCTATTTCACGCCGGGCATCCGCACCCCGGATGGTGTGCGTCACGACAAACTGGAAGTGATTCAGAAACTGGTGCCAGGCGCTCCGCTGGACCTGATGGCCTTCGAGTTCACTGAAAGTCACGAAGTCGTTCCTGGTGAATGGCGTTTCATGGTGTTCCAGGGCGATCGTCTGCTGGCTCAGCAACGCTTTACAGTGCGCTGATCGCTCCGCTCAACGAAACGCCAGACGAAAAAAAGCCCCGCGTTTGCGGGGCTTTCATGTCGTTGCGGGTCAGCTGCCTTTCACCGTCTTGCCGTTGACCGTACCGTCGAGGAGCATGATGTTGTACTCCTTGCCGTCGGTTTCGACCTGTTGCAGACGGACCAGCAGGTAATCCCAATCCTTGGCGAACCACAGCACGGTGATGCGCTTGCTTTGTGTCGGATCGCGCACGCGCTCGACCTTGATCGCATCGATCTGGCCAGCCTTGGTGTCGACTTTCTCCGAACCCAGCACGCGGAAGTCGTAGGTATCGACTTCGCCGTCATCGACGACCTGATAGCTCATGCTTTTCTTGCCGGCGGCCACGTCATGCTGCAGCGCCAGCTGATAGGTGGACTTGTCGACCATTCCGCGGTTGAGCGGGAGTTTGACGGCGTCACCGCGATCAGTGCCGGTGACCATCTTGTTGGTCCAGTCGAAGTCCAGATCAGCCTTCTTGGCCTTGCCCAGGCCACCGCGTTCGAAGTGGTAGGACTGTGGCAGCAGCGTGTCCTTGTCCAGGGTGAGGGTGCTTTCTTCGGTCAGGCTGGCGATCATCATCGACGCCTTGAAGCTGAGTTTCCAGATGCCGTTGGCTTCCTTGGTCAGGCTGCGTTCGGCGGTGCCGCTCATGGGCAACTGCTTCCAGTCGGCGGTGTAGCTGGCGGAGAAGGGGTGAAGGTCTGCGGCCTGCGCAAACGGCAGGGCGAACAGAGCGCAAGCGAAGAGCAGGGCACGACGCATAAAATCTCCTAGGTTCGAATCAAGTGGCCGCTGGCCGCGAGTAACTGTCCGTCCAGTAAAGCACCTTGTTCGCCAAGCGATAAACGACCTTCGGCAAACCAGCGTACGGCCATCGGGTAGATCAGGTGTTCCTGGGTGTGGACTCGCTGCGCCAGACTCTGCGGCGAATCGTGCAACTCTACCGGTATTACTGCCTGTACGACCAGTGGTCCGCCATCGAGTTCCTCGGTGACGAAGTGCACGGAGCAGCCGTGTTCCGTGTCGCCGGCCTCCAGCGCGCGCTGATGAGTGTGTAACCCTTTGTACTTGGGCAGCAGCGAGGGATGGATATTAAGCAGGCGACCCTGATAGTGGCGCACGAAGTCAGCGCTGAGAATGCGCATGAAGCCGGCCAGTACCACGAGTTTGGGGTTGAAGGCGTCGATCAGTTCGATCAGCGCGGCATCGAAGGCCTCGCGGCCTTCGAAAGCCTTGTGATCCAGGGTGCGGGTGTCGATACCCGCGTCCCTGGCGCGTAGCAGGCCGTAGGCGTCGGCGCGGTTGGAAATCACCGCAGCGATGCGAACCGGGCTTTCGCCGGTCCGCGTGCTGTCGATCAAGGCCTGCAAGTTACTGCCGGTGCCGGAGAGCAGCACCACGACATCACAGGTGGCGGACATCAGTGCGCCTTAAGGTTCTTCAGTTCGACCTGAGCCGCGCCTTCGGCAGCGGTGGCGATCTGACCGATGACCCAAGGCTGCTCGCCGGCTTCACGCAGGACGTTCAGGGCGGTTTCAACGTGCTCTTGAGCCACGCAGATAACCATGCCGACGCCGCAGTTCAGCACACGGTGCATTTCGGTTTCGTCGACGTTGCCTTTCTCTTGCAGCCAGTCGAACACCGCCGGGCGGGTCCAGCTCGCAACGTCAACTACCGCTTGAGCGCCTTTTGGCAGTACGCGCGGGATGTTGTCCAGCAAGCCGCCACCGGTGATGTGGGCCATGGCTTTGACGGCACCGGTGTCTTTGATCAGCTTGAGCAGCGGCTTCACGTAGATACGGGTCGGGGCCATCAGCAGGTCGGTCAGCGGTTTGCCGTCGAGCTGGATGTTCTCGATGTCGGAACCCGACACTTCGATGATCTTGCGGATCAGCGAGTAGCCGTTGGAGTGCGGGCCGGAAGACGGCAGGGCGAGCAGGGCATCGCCGGCAGCGACTTTCGAACCGTCGATGATTTCGGATTTTTCCACGACGCCGACGCAGAAGCCGGCCAGGTCGTAGTCTTCACCTTCGTACATACCTGGCATTTCAGCGGTTTCGCCGCCGACCAGGGAGCAGCCGGACAGTTCGCAGCCTGCGCCGATGCCGGTCACAACTTGTGCGGCGGTGTCGACGTTCAGTTTGCCGGTGGCGTAGTAGTCGAGGAAGAACAGCGGCTCGGCGCCGCACACCACCAGGTCATTCACGCACATGGCAACCAGGTCGATGCCGATGCTGTCGTGTTTGTTCAGGTTCAGCGCCAGGCGCAGCTTGGTACCGACGCCGTCAGTGCCCGAGACCAGCACCGGTTGCTTGTAACCGGCCGGGATTTCGCAGAGGGCGCCGAAACCGCCCAGGCCGCCCATGACTTCCGGGCGCGCAGTGCGCTTGGCGACGCTCTTGATGCGTTCGACCAATGCTTCACCGGCGTCGATGTCTACACCGGCGTCCTTGTAGCTCAGGGAGGGTTGCTTGCTCATGATCCAGGCCTTTAGGGGGGATTCAGGGGTAACGACCGAGTCCAGTGGGGCCACTGAAGCTGGCGAAGGGCAATTGCCGTACGCGAATTTCAGGGCGCCCGGCTGTTGCCGGTCTGCGAAGGCGCGCGATTTTATCAGGCTTGAGGGGCAGCGGCCATCCTCGTGCCGACGGGCAGGGGCATATTGCGTTAAAAAAAAATCGATATTGCCCGTGTTGGTGGCGTCCCACATGGCTGTATAAGGTATCGACGTTAACCGTCTATCGTTATGACAGTGCGAAAACTTACCGGGATCGGGTGAATGTTTTGCTTGGGCGTGTGGTCACAGCCTAGTTCATGCGGTCTGTTCCAGCCGCTCTTGTCGTCAGGAATCTTTCATGCGTTTTCTTAAATTCTTGTTCGTGGGCTGTTTAGCCGTGGTCAGCCTGACCAGCCATGCCGAAACCGTCAAAGGCCTCTATCAAGTGCGCGAGCCCGTCAGCGGCCAGACGCCGGAGGAGCGCGATCAGGCGACTCAGCGGGCGCTGGATACGTTGGTGTTGCGCCTGACCGGCGACCCCAGGGCGGCGCAAAGCCCCGGTCTGGCGGCCGTGCGCAAAGAACCTCAGCAAATCATCAGTCAGTTCGGTTACGACGCCGGGCCGCCGGAGGTGCTGAAAGTCGATTTCGATCCGGCCACCACCGAACAGGCCTTGCGCCGTGCCGGGTTGGCCGTGTGGGGTGCCAATCGGCCGTCGATCCTCGGCTGGTGGTTGAACGACTCCGCCGAAGGCTCGAGCCTGGTGGGCGATGGTCAGGCCAGCGCTGCGCCCCTGCGTCGGGCGGCTCAACACCGTGGCCTGCCGCTGCGTTTGCCGCTGGCGGACCTGAATGAACAGATCGTCGCTACCGCGCCGAATCTGGAAAGTGCTGACCCTGCGCCGCTGCAGGGCGCCTCCGACCGTTACAATGCCGACGCCTTGCTGGCGGTGCATGCCCGTGAAGAGGGTGGCCAATGGCAAGCCAAGTGGCGTCTGTGGTTGGGCGATCAGAAAGAGGCCGGTAGCGTGCAGGGCGCCGATGCCGCCGCCGTGGCCGATGCGGTGATGCTGGCGGTCAGCGAGCGTCTGGCGTCGCGTTTCGTCGCTAAACCGGGTGCGTCCGGCGAGCAATTGCTGGAAGTGCAGGGAATGAATCTGGAGCGTTATGCGACGCTCGGGCGTTTGCTGGAGCCTTTTGGCGCGCGTTTGCTGAGTGTCGATGGCGACCGCGTGCTTTATCGCGTCAACGGCAGTGCCGATCAGCTGCGAGCTCAGTTGTCCCTGGCGAAATTGCAGGAAGTTCCGGCCGGTCAGGCCCCGGCACCCACGGCACCTGTTCCCGTGGCTGCTGGTTCGGCGCCGGCCGCAGCGCCAGGCCCGGCACCTACGCCGCAGTTACGTTTTCGCTGGTAGTTTTTCTTTATATAGAAGCAGGAGTGGTACATGGCCGATACGCGGCGTTGGTTCTGGCTTGGTGGGGTGGTCCTGCTTTGCGCGTTTGTTTACCTGTTGCATCCGATCCTGACGCCGTTCCTGGTGGCGCTGCTGTTGGCCTATCTGTTCGACCCGCTGGTGGATCGGCTGGAGAAGTTCGGTCTGTCGCGGACCTGGGGCGTGGTGGCGGTGTTCGCCTTGTTCACGTTGATCCTTACCGCGCTGCTGTTGGTGTTGGTGCCGATGCTCGCCAAGCAGCTGTTTCGCCTGTATGAACTGGCGCCGCAGATGCTCGACTGGTTGCAGCACACCGCGTTGCCGTGGGCGCAATCGAAGTTGGGTTTGTCGGAGGGCTTTTGGAAGTTCGACAAGCTCAAGGCGGCGATCAGCGAGCACATGGGCCAGACCAGCGACATTGTCGGCGTGGTGCTGAGTCAGGCGACGGCCTCAGGCCTTGCGCTGATCGGCTGGCTGGCCAATCTGGTGCTGATCCCGGTGGTGAGTTTTTATCTGCTGCGCGACTGGGACCTGATGATGGCCAAGATCCGTAGCCTGCTGCCGCGTGATCGTGAAGAGCGCGTCATGTCCCTGGCCGGGGAATGCCATGAAGTGCTCGGAGCGTTCGTGCGCGGGCAGTTGCTGGTGATGCTGGCGCTGGGCGTGATCTATGCCGCAGGCTTGATGATCGTCGGGTTGGAGTTGGGGTTGTTGATCG
Organism: Pseudomonas sp. P9_31; assembly: GCF_034008235.1. Classification (NCBI taxonomy): domain Bacteria; kingdom Pseudomonadati; phylum Pseudomonadota; class Gammaproteobacteria; order Pseudomonadales; family Pseudomonadaceae; genus Pseudomonas; species Pseudomonas sp. P9_31. The sequence continues at coordinate 4,465,208 of NZ_CP125375.1, read as the reverse complement.
GTCTGATCGCCGGTCTGGCGGCGATTGTGCCGTACATGGGGTTCGTCATCGGGATCGGCGCGGCATTGATTGCCGGTCTGTTCCAGTTCGGGGGCGATCTGTACCCCATGATCGGTATCGTCGCGGTGTTCATGGTCGGTCAGGCACTGGAAGGCATGGTCCTGACGCCGTTGCTGGTGGGTGACCGGATCGGTCTGCATCCTGTGGCGGTAATCTTCGCCATCCTGGCCGGCGGCGAGCTGTTCGGTTTTACCGGTGTGCTGCTGGCATTGCCGGTGGCGGCGGTGATTATGGTCCTGGTGCGCCACGTACAGGATTTGTATAAGGACTCGGATATGTACGGCGGTATCGACGAGTCTTAGCTGTAAGGTTTTTGATCGCTCGTAGCGGGCAGCCTGGTTTCATGCCAGGTTTGCCTGTCTCCCTTGCGCGGCTGCCACATACGCCGCCAAAGAAACTGTCATTTAACGCAAACCTTTGATTTTGCTTGTGGTCTGTCGCATTGTGCGGTCAGCTTCACGGGTATAAACTTCGCAAACTTTACACAGAGGCCACTAACGGTTCCTTTGGAACTGTTCAGTCAGCATGAAACCGATTCAGCTGCCCCTAGGTGTGCGTCTGCGTGATGACGCTACCTTTATCAATTACTACCCAGGCGCCAATGCCGCTGCACTCGGCTATGTCGAGCGGCTCTGCGAAGCCGACGCCGGCTGGACGGAAAGCCTGATTTACCTCTGGGGCAAGGACGGGGTAGGGCGCACGCATTTGTTGCAGGCGGCGTGTCTGCGCTTCGAACAGCTGGGGGAGCCGGCGGTGTACCTGCCGTTGGCCGAGTTGCTGGACCGCGGTATCGAAATCCTCGACAACCTCGAACAATACGAGCTGGTCTGCCTGGACGATTTGCAGGCGGTCGCCGGCAAGGCGGATTGGGAAGAGGCGCTGTTCCATCTGTTCAATCGTCTGCGTGACAGCGGTCGACGTCTGCTGATCGCCGCCTCGACATCCCCGCGCGAACTACCGGTGAAGCTGGCGGACCTCAAGTCGCGGCTGACACTGGCACTCATCTTCCAGATGCGCCCGCTCTCTGACGAAGACAAATTGCGTGCCTTGCAATTGCGCGCATCTCGTCGTGGCCTGCACCTGACCGATGAAGTCGGGCATTTTATTTTGACCCGCGGGACTCGCAGCATGAGTGCGCTTTTCGAGCTGCTTGAGCGCCTCGATCAGGCCTCCCTTCAAGCTCAGCGCAAGCTGACAATCCCGTTCCTGAAAGAAACCCTCGGTTGGTAAAAAAACCTGGTAAAGCCCAGGTTTTACGCGGGTTCGGCATATTTCAGGCGTCAACAAATCCGCTTTCCTGCAAGGGGGCAGGCTGCGCAAAGATTCAAAATGGGCTTAAGCGCTTAGATGTAAACGAGAAACCGATAAGTCACATAAAGATCGATTGAATTTGCAAATGAGGCTGATAGCGGGCATAGTCTCGGCTTCTTTACAACTATCAGCCACGGTCGTGCCCATGCTAAATCGCTTCGCACCCCTCGTGCCTCTCGCACTCGTCACCCTGTTGTTCGGTTGCGCTGCCCACTCTCCAGTGTCTCAGCAAGAGCAACAACAGCGGGTTTCAAATTCAGTTACCGCGCAGTCTTCTTCCGTTCTTTTCCAGGAAGAGCTAGCCACCAATAAAGAACTGGCAGACTTCGCCGGCGGCAAGTCATACCAACTTCCGGTTCTGGCCGACAGCATCCTCGAACGTGGCATGTCCCTGATTGGTACCCGTTACCGTTTCGGCGGCACCTCCGAGGCAGGCTTCGACTGCAGCGGCTTCATCGGTTATCTGTTTCGTGAAGAGGCCGGCATGAACCTGCCGCGCTCCACCCGCGAAATGATCAACGTTGACGCTCCGCAGGTTGCTCGCAGCGCCCTCAAGCCGGGCGATCTGCTGTTCTTCGCCACCAATGGCCGTCGCGGTCGTGTCAGTCACGCCGGGATCTACCTGGGTGACAACCAGTTCATCCACTCCAGCAGCCGTAAAAGCGGTGGTGTCCGGGTCGATAGCCTGGGCGACAGCTACTGGAGCAAGACCTTCATCGAAGCCAAGCGCGCACTCGCGATGGCGCCGACTGTGGCCCCGGCTATCGTCACTGCACGCAAGTAAGCAGACAGTTTATAAGGTGAACTTAAAGTCTTACTTGAAGTTTGCCGCGTAGCCGCTAGAATCCTGATCTATTATTGATGGCAAACCGCCTGCGTTCTGCGCAGGCGGTTTTCTTTTCTGCCTTTGTGGCAGAAAAAGCCGCAGCCAGATCAGGATGTTCTGTTTATGACGATGTCGGCCCGCCTCGCGCTCATGGTCTTCGCAGCGCTGCTCAGCGCCTGCGCCAGCCGCACACCGCCACCTGCGCCGGTAGTTCGCGCGCCCATTGTTTTCGGTTCCTCCCAAGCCTTTTCCCCGGCGGCAGAAGATGTGCTGTTTCGTGCGCTCGGCCTGGTGGGAACACCTTATCGCTGGGGCGGCAACACGCCGGATTCCGGGTTCGATTGCAGTGGTCTGATCGGTTACGTCTATCGCGATGTCGCGGGCATTTCCTTGCCGCGTTCCACACGAGAGATGATCGGCATGCAAGCCCCCAATGTCGGCAAGGAAGGCCTGCAAACCGGCGACCTGATTTTCTTCGCCACCAATGGCGGCTCCCAGGTTAGCCATGCTGGCATCTACGTCGGCGAAGGCCGCTTCGTCCATGCGCCAGCCACGGGCGGCACGGTCAAGCTGGACAGCTTGTCCAAAGCTTATTGGCAGAAAGCCTATCTGAGCGCCAAGCGCGTCCTGCAGCCTGAGCACTTGGCACATAATCCATAGGGGGCGTTCTCAATGAATTCCCGGCGCGACGGGGAAGCTCATTGAGAACGGCTTAACGGAGGTTGTCATGACCGCTCGCACGCTCAATCTCGACGATTCCCTGTACCACTACCTGCTCGACGTTTCCCTGCGAGAAACGCCGCTGCTCAAGCGCCTGCGCGACGAAACCCAGGCGCTGCCCATGGCTCGCTGGCAGGTGGCGCCGGAGCAGGGGCAGTTCCTCGCATTGCTGGTCAAACTCGTCGGCGCCAGGCGTTTGCTGGAAGTCGGTACCTTCACCGGTTACAGCGCCTTGTGCATGGCCGCTGCATTGCCGGATGACGGTTCGCTGATCTGTTGCGATATGCCTGGCGATTACAACGCCACTGCTCGTCGTTACTGGCAGGAAGCAGGCCTCGCCGGGCGCATTGATCTGCGTCTGGCTCCTGCGCTGGAAACCCTCGCGCAGCTTGAGCGGCAAGGGCAAGGCGAGCACTACGATCTGATTTTCATTGATGCCGACAAGGCCAATTATCCGGCTTACCTGGAGCATGCGCTGCGTTTGCTGCGGGTCGGTGGTCTGGCAGTGTTCGACAACACGCTATGGAGCGGGCGGGTGCTTGAGGCGAATCCCGAGAGCGAAGACACCCGAGCCATCCAGGCGCTCAATCGCGCCTTGAAGGATGACTCGCGTGTGGATCTGTCGTTGTTGCCGCTGGGGGATGGCCTCACGCTCTGTCGTAAACGCTGATCTCTTGTGGGAGCGAGCCTGCTCGCGATCGCGGTGCGTCAGGCCACATCGTCTTTGAATGTGCTGACCCCATCGCGAGCAGGCTCGCTCCCACAGTGATGTGTGTCGCAGTTATTGAGCCGCCGAAACGCGCCACACCTTGTTCCCCACATCATCCGCCACCAGCAGGCCGCCCTGCTGATCGATCACCACGCCCACCGGCCGGCCCATGGCTTTTTCCTCGTCGTTGAGGAAACCGGTGAGCACATCCACTGGCTTCCCGGTCGGTTTGCCGGCGCTGAACGGCACGAAAATCACTTTGTAGCCGCTGTGTGGCTTGCGGTTCCACGAGCCGTGCTGGCCGATGAAGGCACCTTGGGTGAACGGCGCCGGCAGTTTGCTGCCTTCGGCGAACGTCAGGCCCAGCGACGCGGTATGGGGCCCCACCGCGTAATCTGGCGCAATGGCCTTGGCGACCAGAGCAGGGTTTTGCGGCTCGACGCGAACATCGACATGCTGCCCGTAATAGCTGTAAGGCCAGCCGTAGAACCCGCCATCCTTCACTGAAGTGATGTAGTCCGGCACCAGGTCGCTGCCGATTTCGTCACGCTCGTTGACCGCGGTCCACAGTGCGCCGCTCTGTGGCTCCCAGGCCAGACCGTTTGGGTTGCGAATCCCTGAGGCGAAGATCCGATGGTTGCCGGTGGCGCGGTCCACTTCCCAGATCGCCGCGCGGCCTTCTTCCTGATCCATGCCGTTTTCGCCGACGTTGCTGTTCGAGCCTACGGTGACGTACAACTTGCTGCCGTCCTTGCTGGCGATGACGTTTTTGGTCCAGTGGTGATTCAGCGTGCCGCCCGGCAGATCGACCACCTTGATCGGCGGCAACTTGATCGCCGTTTCGCCGTTTCGCCGTTTTCATAGTGGAAACGCAGCAGGCGGTCGGTGTCGGCAACGTACAGGTCATTGCCGACCAGGGTCATGCCGAAGGGCGAGTTGAGGTTTTCCAGGAACACCGTGCGGGTTTCGGCGACGCCGTCGTGGTCCTTGTCCCGCAGCAGGGTGATGCGGTTCGGGCTGGGGACGCCGGCACCGGCGCGGCCCATGACTTTGCCCATGACCCAGCCGCGAATGCCTTTGCCGTCGTCAGGTTTAGGTGGCGCATTGGTTTCGGCCACCAGCACGTCGCCATTGGGCAACACGTAGAGCCAGCGCGGATGATCGAGGCCTTCGGCAAACGCCGCCACCTGAGTCCCCGCAGCGGCGACAGGTTTTGCACCTTGAGGCCAGCCGATCGCCGGGGCGATGTTCACCGTCGGGATCAGGGTTTTGTTCGGTTCTGGCAGCTTGGGCGACGGTCCGGTGCCGTCCGAGACTTGCAGGCTGGAGGTTTCACCACAGGCGGCGAGCCCTCCGGCGAGCGCGATGATGAAAACGAGCTGGGGTTTGCGCATTACTGATCTTCCCTATGAATGCATTGACGTAATCATAGAGAAGCGTAGTCACCCGATGGTTCAACCGGTCAGCCGCGGGCTTCCTTGAACAGCACGGCGATGCCCGGGTGGTAGTTGCCGGCTTCATTGCGCAACTTGCGATAGGCGTAGGGGAAATACCAGGCCACGGCGCAGGTGTGTTCCTTTTGCAGGTCGTCGAGCATGTCCTGGAGCTCTTCCGGGGTGGCGCTGTGCTGGGCTTTTTGTGGCGCGACAAACAGACAGCCGAGCTTCAGGTCGCTGGCATAGCTGATTCGCTTTGCGTCGCTGGTGATGTCCGCCAGTGCCTGGGTCAGGTTTAGGCTGTTGACTCGCGGCCAACGCTGGGTCACCTGGAGGTACGCGCGTTCTTCGCTGGTGGCGATGAACAGATCGGCGCGGGCGTTGCGTTCGCCTTCTTCGGTTTGTTTGCGGGTCGGTGTTTGTTGCAGCGTGATCATTTCCGCCATCCAGGCCGCGGCAGAGAGCAGGCCGAGGTTGGCGTTTTCGTCGTGCCAGTAAGGCGTATCGTTATCGCCGCGCACGGCATTGTAGCGGTCGATACAGTCAAACCAGCGTTCCAGCACCGGGCGCAGGAATTCCAGCTTCGGATTGCTGATGATCATGCCTTGCATGTGGCTCACCTTTGTTATTGTGTTGTGAGGTTGTGGCTCTTTGATATCACTGCTGGCGGTGTGGCACAAGATTGGCGTCAGTTAATTGATCGACGGCAGTTATTCGCTGGCAGGCGGTCCGGCTTTAATTGACGCTCCACCCCCAACCCTCTAACCTTCGCGGCTTGTTTCAGGTGCTCTGTGGCCTTGGTCGACAGAGTGAAACAGGGAAGTCGGTGAGTGACTATCTTCAAGCAACGAAGAGTCATGATCCCGACGCTGCCCCCGCAACGGTAAATGAGTGAAGGCTGCGCCTAGAGCCACTGTGTCGAGTCTCGACATGGGAAGGCGCGCAGTTGGGCCAAGTGCCGCTCATGAGCCCGGAGACCGGCCTGATCCATCCAGCGGCATCACGGTGGGCGATGCCAGGCTTCTTGCCGTCTATTCTTGTGCCTGCCCGCCGTTATCCAGCCTCAACGGAGAGCTCCCCCATGACTGATACCCCCGATCGTGACGAACGCCACCTGGCGCGCATGCAGCGCAAAAAAGCCGTGATCGACGAACGCATCGCCAACTCCCCGAATGAATGCGGCCTGCTGCTGGTGTTGACCGGCAATGGCAAAGGCAAGAGCAGCTCGGCGTTCGGCATGCTCGCCCGATCCATGGGTCACGGTATGCAGTGTGGCGTGGTGCAGTTCATCAAGGGCCGCAACAGCACCGGCGAAGAACTGTTCTTCCGGCGTTTCCCGGAGCAAGTGCGTTTTCATGTGATGGGCGAGGGCTTCACCTGGGAAACCCAGGACCGCCAGCGCGACATCGCCGCCGCCGAAGCCGCCTGGGCTGTGTCTCAGGAACTGCTGCGCGATCCGTCCATTGGTCTGGTGGTGCTCGATGAACTGAACATTGCCCTCAAGCACGGTTACCTCGATCTCGATCAGGTGCTCAGCGACTTGCAGGCCCGTCCGCCGATGCAACACGTGGTGGTCACCGGTCGTGGCGCCAAACCGGAGATGATCGAACTGGCCGATACCGTCACCGAAATGGGTGTGATCAAGCACGCGTTCCAGGCCGGAATCAAAGCGCAAAAAGGCGTCGAGCTGTGAATCAACCACGTCATTGCCCGGCGGTGCTGATTGCCGCGCCGGCCTCCGGTCAGGGCAAGACCACCGTCACCGCCGCGCTGGCCCGGTTGCACCGCAATCAGGGGCGCAAGGTCCGTGTGTTCAAATGCGGCCCGGATTTTCTCGACCCGATGATTCTCGAGCGTGCCAGCGGTGCGCCGGTGTATCAACTGGACATGTGGATGGTCGGCGAGCAGGAAAGTCGCCGCCTGTTGTGGGAGGCTGCCGGTGAGGCGGACCTGATCCTCATCGAAGGCGTCATGGGGCTGTTCGACGGTACGCCGTCCAGCGCCGACCTGGCGCGGCACTTCGGTGTGCCGGTGCTCGGCGTGATCGACGGCACCGCGATGGCGCAGACCTTTGGCGCACTGGCCCTGGGGCTTGCGCACTATCAGCCGGATTTGCCGTTTGCCGGTGTGTTGGCCAACCGGGTCGGCACCTTGCGTCACGCGCAATTGCTTGAAGGCAGCCTGACGGAAGGCTTGCGCTGGTACGGCGCGTTGTCCCGGGAGACCGGGATCGAATTGCCGAGCCGGCATCTCGGCCTGGTTCAGGCCAGCGAACTGAATGACCTCGACCTGCGCCTTGATGCGGCGGCCGCCTCACTGGCCAGCAGTTGCGATGTGGCGTTGCCGCCGGCCGTAGAGTTCGCCGCGCCTGAAATGATCGCCGCCGAACCGTTGCTGGCCGGTGTGCGGATTGCCGTGGCCCGGGACGAAGCCTTCGCGTTTACCTATGGCGCGAGCCTGGATCTGCTACGGGCCATGGGCGCCGAATTGTCGTTCTTCTCGCCTATCCGCGACACCGGCTTGCCGGAGGCAGACAGTCTTTATCTGCCGGGCGGCTACCCCGAATTGCACCATGTGGCGTTGTCGCAAAACACATCGATGCTGACCGCCATCCGCGCTCACCACGCGGCGGGCAAGCCGTTGCTGGCCGAGTGTGGCGGCATGTTGTATCTGTTGGATTCGTTGACCGATGTCGAGGGCACTCGCGCTGAACTGGTCGGCTTGCTGACCGGTGACGCGGTGATGCAGAAGCGTCTTGCCGCGTTGGCTTTGCAGGCGGTGGAACTGCCGGAAGGTTTGCTGCGTGGGCACACCTATCACCACTCGCTGACCAGCACCGAACTTGAGCCGATTGCTCGAGGTTTGAGCCCCAATGGCGGGCGAGGGGCGGAGGCGGTTTATCGTGAGGGGCGGATGACGGCCTCTTATGTGCACTTTTATTTTCCGTCCAATCCATCGGCGATTGCCGCGTTGTTTGTGCCTGACCGCCAGGACGCCTTCGCGAGCAGGCTCGCTCCCACAGTGGACCGCGTTTCGTCAGACAACACCGTTTCTAATGTGGGAGCGAGCCTGCTCGCGAAGAGGCCATGACTGACAACGCATTCTCCGAAGCCGAACGCGAAGCGGTCTATCGGGCAATCGCTGAACGCCGCGACATGCGCCACTTCAGCGGCGGCACCGTCGAGCCTGAGTTACTTCGTCGTCTGCTTGACGCCGCACACCAGGCACCGAGCGTCGGCCTGATGCAGCCCTGGCGTTTCATCCGCATCAGCGACCGGGCACTGCGCGGCAAGATCCAGCACCTGGTGGAAGACGAACGCATCCGCACCGCCGAAGCCCTCGGCGAGCGCTCCGACGAATTCATGAAGCTCAAGGTCGAAGGCATCAATGACTGCGCCGAGGTGCTGGTCGCCGCGCTGATGGACGATCGCGAGCGCCACATTTTCGGTCGTCGGACATTGCCGGAAATGGACATGGCCTCGCTGTCCTGCGCCATCCAGAACCTTTGGCTGGCGTCCCGCGCCGAAGGCCTGGGCATGGGCTGGGTGTCGCTGTTCGAGCCGCAAGCCCTGGCGGATTTGCTGGGTTTACCGACCGGGGCCAAGCCTTTGGCCGTTCTTTGCCTGGGGCCGGTCAAGGAATTCTATCCGGCGCCGATGCTGGTACTCGAAGGCTGGGCGCAGGCGCGTCAGCTCAACGAGTTGCTGTATGAAAATTATTGGGGAGTGAGTCAATGAGTGTGGCGTTGTTGAGTGTCGCCGCGGTCGCGCTGGATGCGCTGCTGGGTGAACCTAAACGCTGGCATCCGCTGGTGGCGTTCGGTCGTTTTGCCGATCGCATCGAACAACGTTTCAACTCCGCTGGCCGCGGCTGGCGCAGTCATGGTGTGACGGCCTGGGTGATGGCGGTCGTGCCGCTGACCTTGCTGGTCACCGCGCTGTCCTGGGCGCCTTACGTTGGCTGGATCGTCGAGATTCTCGCGCTCTATTGTGCTCTGGGCATGCGCAGCCTCGGCGAGCATGTCGAGCCGGTGGCCAAGGCTCTGCGCAGCGATGATTTGGTTGAGGCGCGCACACGCGTCGGTTATCTGGTCAGCCGCCAGACCAGCGAGCTGGACAAAACCGAAGTCGCCCGCGCCGCCACCGAATCGGTGCTGGAGAACGGCAGCGATGCGGTGTTCGCCGCACTGTTCTGGTTTGCCGTGGCGGGTGCGCCCGGCGTGGTGCTCTATCGTCTGAGCAATACCCTGGATGCGATGTGGGGTTATCGCAACGAACGCTTCGAACGTTTCGGCTGGGCCGCGGCAAAGATCGACGATGTCCTGAACTACATTCCCGCACGCCTGGTGGCGTTGACCTACGCGCTGCTGGGCAAAACCCGACTGGCGCTGAAGTGCTGGCGTACACAAGGCCCGACTTGGGACAGTCCGAATGCCGGGCCGGTGATGGCGGCCGGTGCCGGTGCGCTGGGTGTCGAGTTGGGCGGGGCGGCGATTTATCACGGTGAACTGCATCAACGTCCGCAATTGGGCGAAGGCGTGCCGGCGGATGCCGATTCCATCGACCGTGGCTGGCAATTGGTCCAGCGCGGGGTATGGTTATGGCTGCTGATTCTCTGCGTGGGGGCTGAATTCTATGCTTGAGCACGGTGGCCGGTTGCGCAAGGCTGCGCGTGAATACGGTATCGCTGAAGCCGATTGGCTCGACCTGTCCAGTGGCCTGGCGCCCTGGCCATTCCCGGTTCCGGACATCCCGTTGCGGGCCTGGGCGCGGTTGCCGGAAACCGATGATGGTCTGGAGCAGGCCGCCTGTGACTATTACGGTGCGGCTCAGGTGTTGCCAGTGGCGGGTTCGCAAATGGCTATCCAGTTGCTGCCGCGTCTGCGCCGGGCCGGCAAGGTCGGCGTGCTGTCACCGTGTTACGCCGAACACGCCGAAGCCTGGCGCCGCAACGGTTACATCGTGCGTGAAGTGCTGGAGTCGGAAGTCGATTTCTTTCTCGACAGCCTTGATGTGCTGGTGGTGGTCAACCCGAACAATCCCACGGGGCTGAGCCTGACCCCGGCTCGCCTGCTGGATTGGCATTCGCGGCTGGCCCGACGCGGTGGCTGGCTGGTGGTTGACGAAGCGTTCATGGACAACACACCGCATTTGAGCTTGGCGCCGTTTGCCAACCAGATCGGCTTGATCGTGCTGCGCTCCTTCGGCAAGTTTTTCGGCCTGGCCGGTGTGCGGCTGGGGTTTGTGCTGGCTGAGCGCAAGTTGCTCAAGCTGCTGGCCGAGCAAGTGGGGCCATGGGCCGTCAGTGGGCCGACCCGAGTGCTGGGCCAGGCGTGCCTGACGGATACGCACGGGCACACCCGACAGCGCATTCGTACTGACGAGGCTGGCGAGCGTCTGGCACTGTTGCTTGAACAGTATGGTTTCAAACCTCAGGGCGGCTGCGCGTTGTTCCAATGGCTGATCACCGAGCGCGCCGAAGCGCTGCATGAGTTCATGGCCCGACGCGGCATTTTGCTGCGATTGTTCACCCTCAACAGCAGCCTGCGGTTTGGCTTGCCGGCGGATGAAGCGGATTGGTCGCGCCTCGAACAAGCCCTGCAAACCTATGCCAAGGAAAACCCATGACAACGTTGATGGTGCAAGGCACCACATCCGACGCCGGTAAAAGCACACTGGTGACGGCGCTGTGTCGCTGGGTCACGCGTCAGGGCGTGAGTGTCGTGCCGTTCAAACCGCAGAACATGGCCCTCAACAGCGCCGTGACCGCCGACGGTGGCGAGATCGGCCGTGCTCAAGCGGTGCAGGCCCAGGCCGCCAACCTCGAACCGCACACCGACATGAACCCGGTGCTGCTCAAACCCAACAGCGATACCGGTGCCCAGGTGATCATTCATGGTCGCGCGGTCACTACGATGAATGCCGTCGCCTATCACGACTACAAAGCCATCGCGATGCAAGCGGTGCTGGCCTCTCATGAGCGTTTGAGCGCGGCGTATCCGCTGGTGATGGTCGAAGGGGCGGGTTCGCCGGCAGAGATCAACCTGCGCGCCGGCGACATCGCCAACATGGGGTTTGCCGAGGCGGTGGATTGCCCGGTGGTGCTGATCGCCGACATCAATCGCGGCGGGGTTTTCGCGCATTTGGTCGGGACGCTGGAGCTGCTGTCGCCCAGCGAACAGGCGCGGGTCAAAGGCTTCATCATCAACCGTTTTCGCGGCGACATCGCTTTGCTGCAACCGGGGCTGGACTGGCTGGAAGCACGCACCGGCAAACCGGTGATCGGCGTGTTGCCTTATGTGATGGACCTGCACCTGGAGGCCGAGGACGGCCTCGATCAGCGTCAGAACGACAAGGCCGATCAAGTGCTCAAAGTGGTGGTGCCGGTACTGCCGCGAATCAGCAACCACACCGATTTCGATCCACTGCGCCTGCATCCGCAAGTGGACCTGCAATTCATCGGCCCCGGCCAGACGATTCCGCCGGCCGACCTGATGATTCTTCCCGGTTCGAAAAGCGTGCGCAGCGACCTCGCGTATCTGCGGGCCAACGGCTGGAACACGGCTATCTCGCGGCACTTGCGCTACGGCGGGAAAGTGCTGGGGATCTGCGGCGGTCTGCAAATGCTCGGCGAGCAGGTGCATGATCCGCTGGGCCTCGAAGGAGCACCGGGCTCCAGTGCCGGTTTGGGCTGGCTGTCGTTCGAAACGCAACTTGAAGAAGAGAAGCAGTTGCGCAATGTGCGTGGGCGCCTGGCACTGGAAGATGCGCAGGTCAGCGGCTATGAAATTCATGCCGGCGTGACCACGGGACCGGCGCTGGAAAACGCCGCCGTGCGGCTGGACGATGGTCGCTGCGACGGCGCGCAAAGTGTCGATGGACAGATTTTCGGCACGTATCTGCATGGCCTGTTCGAATCCCCGGCGGCGTGCAGTGCGTTGTTGCGCTGGGCCGGTTTGCAGGATGTGCAGGAAGTCGATTACCACGGGCTGCGCGAGCGCGATATCGAGCGACTGGCGGATCTGGTGGAGAAGCATCTGGATACTTCATTGCTGCGTGAACTCTGTGGGATTTGAGGTGGCTGCACAGGCCCCATCGCGGGCAAGCCTGCTCCCACAGGTTCCCTGGGTGGACCAAAATCTGTGCACAGCCTCGATCCTTGTGGGAGCGGGCTTGCCCGCGATGACGCCCGTCGCCTCACCGCACATTTGAAGGACTGAACCATGCTGCAACTGATCCTCGGCGGCGCCCGATCCGGCAAAAGTCGCCTGGCTGAAAAACTGGCGACAGACAGTCAGCTACACGTCACCTACATCGCCACCAGCCAACCCCTGGACGGTGAAATGAACGAACGGGTTGCCCATCACCGCGCCCGTCGTCCGGCCGAATGGGCGTTGATCGAGGAACCGCTGGAACTGGCCCGCGTGTTGTGCGAAAGCGCCAGTGCCGATCGTTGCTTGCTGGTGGATTGCCTGACGCTGTGGCTGACCAACCTGCTGATGCTCGACGACGCCGAGCGCCTCGCCGCCGAGCGCGAAGCCCTGCTGGACTGCCTGGCGTCGTTGCCGGGTGAAATCATTTTTGTCAGCAACGAGACCGGAATGGGTGTCGTGCCGCTGGGCGAATTGACTCGCCGCTATGTCGATGAAGCCGGTTGGCTGCATCAAGCCTTGGCCGAGCGCTGCCAACGTGTCGTCTTGACCGTCGCCGGCCTGCCCCTGACTTTGAAAGGAACTGCGTTATGACTCACTCCTGGTGGCTGAACCCATGCAAGCCGATCGATGCGCAAGTGGTCGAACAGGCGCAGGCGCGTCAACAGCAACTGACCAAGCCTGCCGGCTCGCTCGGCCAGCTCGAATCGGTGGCGGTGCAACTGGCCGGGTTGCAGGGGCAGGTCAAGCCGACGCTCGATCAGCTGTGGATTGCGATTTTTGCCGGTGACCATGGCGTGGTCGCCGAAGGGGTGTCGGCGTTTCCCCAGGAAGTTACCGGGCAGATGCTGCACAACTTCGTCAGCGGTGGCGCGGCGATCAGCGTGTTGGCGCGACAGTTGGGGGCTTCTCTTGAAGTGGTCGACCTCGGCACCGTTACACCGTCGTTGAATCTGCCGGGTGTGCGTCATCTGAACATCGGCCCGGGCACGGCGAATTTCGTCCAGGGGCCGGCGATGACTCAGGCCCAGGGCGAGCTCGCCTTGCAGGCCGGCCGCGACAGTGTGCAGCGCGCTATCGCAGCAGGCGCGCAGTTGTTCATCGGTGGCGAAATGGGCATCGGCAACACCACGGCGGCCAGCGCGTTGGCCTGTGCCTTGCTCGATTGCCCGGTGGTGCACCTGGCCGGGCCGGGCACCGGACTGAACGCGGCGGGTGTCAGCCATAAAGCCCAGGTCATCGAGCGCGCCTTGGCGTTGCATGGCACTCAGCGTGGCGATGCGCTGCAAACCTTGTTCAATCTCGGTGGTTTCGAAATCGCTGCGCTGGTCGGTGCGTATCTGGCCTGTGCCCAGGAAGGTGTCGCGGTATTGGTCGACGGGTTTATTTGCAGTGTTGCCGCTCTGGTGGCGGTGCGTTTGAATCCGGCTTGCCGTGAGTGGTTACTGTTCGGTCATCGTGGCGCCGAGCCGGGCCATCGCCATGTGCTGGAAACCCTGAACGCCGAACCGTTGCTGGACCTCGGTCTGCGGCTGGGCGAGGGCAGTGGCGCGGCGTTGGCCGTGCCATTGTTGCGGCTGGCCTGCGACCTTCACGGGCAGATGGCAACGTTCGCCGAAGCCGCGGTGGCGGATCGCCCGGCATGACCTTGCGCCTGGACCTGTTGCGCCATGGCGAAACCGAACTCGGCGGCGGTTTGCGCGGCAGCCTCGACGATGCGCTGACCGGTAAGGGTTGGGAGCAGATGCGCGCTGCGGTGGTCGAGCAGGGCCCTTGGGATCGCTTGGTCAGTTCGCCGTTGCAGCGTTGCGCACGCTTTGCTGAAGAACTTGGGGCGCAACTGGGTTTGCCGGTGCACTTGGACAGCGATCTGCAGGAGCTGCACTTCGGAGCCTGGGAAGGGCAGAGCGCAGCGGCGCTGATGGAAACCAGCGCCGAGGCGTTGGGCTTGTTCTGGGCCGATCCCTATTCGTTCACACCGCCTGACGGTGAACCGGTGGCGGACTTTTCGGCACGGGTGTTGGCGGCGATCGAGCGGCTGCACGCGGCCTATGCGGGTGAGCGAATCTTGCTGATCAGCCATGGCGGCGTCATGCGCTTGTTGCTGGCGCAAGCACGCGGATTACCGCGTGAGCAGTTGCTCAATGTTGAGGTCGGCCATGGTGCGCTGTTCTCGCTATCGGTTGAATCCGGCACCTTGTTAACGGAAGCGAGCTGATTATGCTGGCGTTCTGGATCGCCCTGCAATTTCTGAGCAGCCTGCCGATTCGCCTGCCGGGCATGCCGACGCCCGAGGAATTGGGCCGGTCGCTGCTGTTCTATCCGCTGGTCGGTTTGCTGTTCGGCGCGACTCTGTGGGCACTGAACTGGCTGTTGCTAGGCACGCCATTATTGCTTCACGCCGCACTGCTGCTGAGCGTCTGGGTATTGCTCAGCGGTGCGTTGCACCTGGATGGCCTGGCCGATAGCGCCGATGCATGGCTCGGTGGTTACGGCGACCGTGAACGTACCCTGACCATCATGAAAGACCCTCGCAGCGGGCCGATTGCGGTGGTGACGCTGGTGCTGGTGTTGCTGCTCAAGTTTGCCGCATTGCTGGCATTGATCGAGCAGCAGCACAGCGTGGTCCTGATCATCGTTCCGTTGATTGGCCGCGGCGCGTTATTAGGGTTATTCCTGACCACGCCTTATGTGCGTCCTGGCGGATTGGGGCAGGCGCTGGCCGATCATCTGCCGCGTTTGGTCGGGCGGCAGGTGTTGGCGATCAGTGCGGTGGCTTGTGTGTTGATCGCGGGCCTCAGTGGTGTATGGGCGCTTGTGCTGGCCATTGTGGTGTTTGTCTGGTTGCGGCAAGTGATGTTGCGGCGACTGGGTGGGACGACGGGCGATACCGCCGGGGCGTTGCTGGAATTGCTGGAGGTGGCGCTACTGGTGGGCTTGGTGCTGCTCTGAATCCCACAGGTAATATGTATCAAAAAATTTGCTTTCATTTAACCGCGGGTATATACACGCACCATGCTTCCTTCTCAATGTTTGTGCACCAACCTGCGTCGTGCCGCCCGTGGCGTCAGCAGGCATTATGACGGCGCTCTCGACGGCTTCGGGATCAACGTTGCCCAGTATTCTCTGTTGTGCAATCTGCAGCGTCTGGATCAGCCGAGCATCTCGTCTCTGGCCGAGGCCATGGGCCTGGATCGCAGCACCTTGGGGCGCAATCTGCGGGTGCTGGAGGGTGAAGGCCTGGTGACGCTGGTCGAGGGCGAAGACATGCGCAATCGCATCGTCCTGCTCACTGAAACGGGGCGCGAACGTCTGGCAGCGGCCTTGCCGGCCTGGGAAGCGGCGCAGCAGCGGTTGATCGACCGTCTGGGTGCCGAGAAGCGTGAAACCTTGCTGAAACTGCTGGACGAACTGGCTTGAGGCCAGTTTGTTCGATCTTAAGCGGGTATATACCCGCTACCGGAGAACAAGAATGACATCAATGTGGCGTACATGCGGTTGGGTGCTGTTGGGCAGTGCGCTGATTCTGGCGTTGTCCCTGGGGGTGCGGCACGGCTTCGGGTTGTTTCTGGCGCCCATGAGTGCCGAATTCGGCTGGGGCCGCGAAGTGTTTGCCTTCGCCATTGCCCTGCAGAACCTGATCTGGGGCCTGGCGCAGCCGTTCACCGGTGCCCTGGCCGACCGCTTCGGCGCCGCGAAAGTGGTGTTGGTTGGCGGTGTTCTGTACGCCCTGGGTCTGGTGTTCATGGGGTTGTCCGATTCGGCGGCGACCTTGTCCTTGAGTGCCGGCCTGTTGATTGGTATCGGCCTGTCCGGCACTTCGTTCTCGGTGATTCTCGGCGTGGTCGGCCGTGCCGTGCCGCCGGAAAAACGCAGTATGGGCATGGGGATCGCCAGCGCCGCCGGTTCTTTCGGTCAATTCGCCATGTTGCCCGGCACGCTGGGGCTGATCGGCTGGCTTGGCTGGTCCGCGGCGTTGCTGGTGCTGGGCCTGGTGGTGGCGCTGATCATACCGCTGGTGAGCATGCTCAAGGACAAACCGCTGCCGGTCCTCGGACACGAGCAAACCCTCTCTGAAGCGCTGCGTGAAGCCTGTTCCCATTCAGGGTTCTGGCTGTTGGCGTTCGGTTTTTTTGTCTGCGGTTTTCAAGTGGTGTTCATCGGCGTGCACCTGCCGGCCTATCTGGTGGATCAGCATTTGCCGGCCTCTGTCGGCACCACGGTGCTGGCGCTGATCGGGCTGTTCAATATCTTCGGCACCTATACCGCGGGCTGGCTTGGCGGGCGGATGTCCAAGCCACGCTTGCTCACTGGTCTGTATCTGTTGCGGGCTGTGGTGATTGCATTGTTCCTCTGGGCGCCAGTCACCGAGGTCACGGCTTATTTGTTCGGCATGACCATGGGGTTTCTCTGGTTGTCGACGGTGCCCTTGACCAACGGCACGGTGGCGACCTTGTTCGGTGTACGAAATTTGTCCATGCTCGGTGGGATCGTTTTCCTCTTCCACCAGCTCGGCTCGTTCCTCGGTGGCTGGTTGGGCGGGGTGGTGTACGACCGAACCGGGAGCTACGACTTGATCTGGCAGGTGGCGATTCTCTTGAGTCTGTTGGCTGCAGCCCTGAACTGGCCGGTGCGCGAGCAGCCGGTGGCGCGTCTGCAAACCCGGATGAGTGCAGCATGAACAGTCTCTGGCCGCGGATGGCTGCAATCGCCCTCGGCGTATTGCTGCTGGCCTTGGCATGGTGGGGCTGGCATAGGGGTGGGCTGGCGTTGATGCAGTTGGGCATGGGGGCTTGCTAGCAAGCGGCGAAGGCGCGTAATTTCGTTTTCTGACGATTGCTCAAGGATGCACCGACATGCTGATGCGCTGGCTTGCAATCCCCGCGTTGCTGACGGCTTTTGCCGGGTTGGCCCAGGCGGCAGAATGCCCGGAGTTGTTGCAAGGCTCATTGCCCAAGCTGCGTGCCAAGGAATCCATCGATCTGTGCCAGCGCTTCGCCGGCAAGCCACTGGTGGTGGTCAATACCGCGAGCTTCTGTGGCTTCGCCCCGCAGTTCAAAGGGCTTGAGGCGCTGTATCAGCGTTACAAGGATCAAGGGCTTGAGGTGATCGGTGTTCCGTCCGATGACTTCAAACAAGAGTCCAAAGATGGCGCAGAGACTGCCAAGGTCTGCTACGTGAACTACGGCGTAACCTTCACCATGACCGAGCCGCAAAAGGTCCGCGGCGATGACGCAACGCATTTATTCAAGGTTCTTGCTGAACAAAGCAGTTCGCCGAAGTGGAATTTCGTAAGCGAATGGGGAACTCACCTTGCGTAGATATGGTGTGCTAAGCAACGTACGAGCGGCTCAAGCATCTTCGGCTAGACTGAGCTTTTCGTTGTCTTTGTCAGGAGACCTATGATGAGTGCAAACACGGACGCCCCCCCATTTGATTTGTCCCCCCTCGCTTGGGAAGTTACGAAGCAGGGGAATACCGAAACCTCTACCGATAACGGTGGCCACTACCTCCTCGGTCAGGGATATCGTGCTTTTAACCCCGTCCTGATGCGGTTCAACTCGCCTGATAGCTTCAGCCCGTTCGGGAAGGAGGGTCTTAATTCGTATAGCTACTGCGTAGGAGACCCAATCAATTTCAAAGACCCAGTCGGGCATTAAGGCTTTCATACGTTCCTTACACGGGCGAAATCGCTCTCCGTCTGCGCGACCGGCACAGTCAAAAAGCTGAGTGAGGAAACTGCTCAAAGGCTGGCGAAGCTGCTCACAGACCTTCTGCATTCGCACGTCAAAGCAGAGCATCGTCGACTGTTGAATGCTGCCGAAGTCAGTGAGTTGATAGAGGGAGCGAGAGTGAAAGAGCCTGCATTCAGTTGATACAGGCCCAAGCCCCGCACGACGGGGCTTAGAGTGCTTCCGTTGCCATGCCGCGCAGATTGCACGCCCTGCCATTTGCCGATCTGCGCTGAAAACGAAAATTTGCATTCTCTTCGGTTTTTCGACGCCTCGCCCTTACAAACCGGACCTCTCAGAATCGCTATCCTCTTCTGCCAGCCGCAGTGCGTTGACGGTGCCACGCGGGTGCTGGATCTCAACGCAGATATTCGGCGATGCAGCTTGCGAATTTGCTCCGGCCAGCTGCATGGGCAACGGAATGAAAGCAGGTTGCAGCGCCGTGTTTTGCTGCGTGTGTAACCGAATCCATTTGTGGACGAGGTTTGCGTTGAGGCTACGGCTGAGCGCGATGCTGGCAATCGAAGCGCCTGGCTGGGCACACTCTTGAATGACCTGGGCTTTGAAGGATTTGGAATAGGAACGGCGTGTTGGCTGCATGAAATACCCACTTGAAAGGCTAGAACTGGTGCCCACTTAAATTTAAGTGCACACCATGTCTTGGCTTTGCAGGGTTGGGTAGGTGACTTGGCCGGACGGGTACGGAATTTCTACAAGTACGTGGTTGATCGCCAGGGCAAGGTGATCGCCAATTTCTCCAGCCTGACCAAGCCCGACAATCCCGAGTTCATCGAGGCGGTGGAGAAAGCCCTTGCCTCGAAACCCTGATCGACGCGCACTAAAAAGCCCCGCCTCTATACAAGAGTGCGGGGCTTTTTCAATTCAGGCGGCGAGGGGTTCAGGTTCGCCGTGAATCATCAGAAACGGTAGGTCGCGCCTACACCGAAACCGTTCGCCGAGTTTTCATACGTGGCGTTGTAGGTCTGGCCACGGTTGTTGCTGTTGTTGATCTTGACCGACTCTTCACGCAGGTACGAGTACGCCACATCGATGGTCAGGTCGTCGGTCGGGCTCCAGCCGGCGCCCAGGCTGAAAATCTTGCGATCGCCCGTCGGGATCCGTGGGGAACGGTTGACGTTGTTGGTCGGTGCCTGGTCGAAGGACAGGCCGGTACGCAGTACCCATTCCTTGTTCAACTGGTAGGACGCGCCGATGGCGTGAGCCCAGGTGTCATGCCAGTTCTGCTCTTCGGTGATGGTACCGAACTGGCCATTCAGGATGGTCGGCACGCCTTTGTTTTCGGCGGAGATTTCTTTCAGGCGGCTCCAGCGAGTCCAGGTGCTGCCTGCGTAGAGGGTCCATTTGTCATCCAGCTGATGAGTGAGCGAGAGGTCGACCGACTCAGGCGTGGTCACGTCCAGCGAAGCATCATACTTCTGGCTTGGGCTTTGGCCCACGGCCGCGAGGACGTTGTAGTTGACCTTGGTGTCGCCTTCGAGCTTGTACTTCACTTTCGAGTGGTAGGTCAGGCCGACGCGCGTGCTGTCGGTGGCTTGAACCAGTACGCCGACGTTGTAGCCCAGCGCGGTGTCGTCACCCTTGATCTTGACCTTGCCGTCCGGCGCGGCCTGGGTGATCGACAGATTCGATTCCAGGGTGCCGGTAATGCGGTTGATGGTCGGACCGAAGCCGATCGACACCTTATCGTTGAAGGCGTAGCTGACAGTCGGTTGCAAGGTCATGACTTTTACGTCGCTCTTGCTGCCGAAGTAACGGCCGGCAAAGCCTTTCTCGTAGTCAGTCACCAGGCCGAACGGGGCGTACATGCCAATACCGAATGCCCAATGGTCATCGATTGGCTTGACGTAGTAACCCATCGGCACGGCGAGGAGGGGAACCATGTCGCCATCGTTGCTGCCGCTGTTCGGGCGGGAGCTGGCGTGGCTGATATCCGTGTGTGCGTCGAGCAGTGCGACGCCGCCGGTCACTTGTTCGCGCTTGAGGCGAGACATGCCGGCAGGGTTGCCGAAAATGGTGCTTGCGTCGTCGGCAGAGGAAGATCGCCCGGCAAAACCTGTACCCATCCCGCTGATGCTCTGTTCGTTGATGGCAAAGCCAGCTGCAAAGATCTGGGTGGATGCCAAGGCAACGGCGAGGCTAAGGGTGGTTTTGAGCATTACTTTTTTCATTATTAGAACTCCTGGTGATCACCGGAGCGGAAATTACCAATATTTTCGTCCGGGCGCTATAGCCCGTATCGCTTGAGTTAGAGCGGTTTTGTAGGACAATCCGACCAAATTCGCGACTGTTAGGCGATTTTTTGAAACGGGGGTGGTCAGCAGGCGACCTGATTCAGCGGTGAAACACAGGCTTGCCAGGCGCAGGTGAAATCTCTGAGACGTCCTTGGGGCTGGAAGGTCTGGCGCCAGATTCGGGCCATTCCCAACAAGTCATCGGCGGCGGGGAGGGGAGTGTTCTGTTCTTCTACCAGCAGCCAGGCGATGGCGGTGGCGTAGCGCAGGTTGACGGTCAATTCGAGGTGCGGTCCGCTTAAAAAAGCATGCTGACTGGCCAGTCCGCGGACCAGGCTCGCCCGTTCCGGGTCCAGGGCCAGGTAGTGATCCCAAAGGGCCTGGTGGCGGGGTTCGGCGATTCGGTACAGGCCATGTCCACGGCGGTCATGCAGGGCTGAGCCAAGGGCAGACTGACTGGCGGCAATGCCCAGCAGCAGGGATTCGGCAGTCGCGCTATGGCGTCCGAGGTAGATCAATGTCGGACGGATCACATAACGGCACAGTTCGCTGGCAGCGATACCCATAACGCCCTCGAAACATGAAGTGGTCGGCGATACCTGAAGGAGGCCTTGGCAGCAATGAATCGAATCAGGTTCGCCGGAAGCGGCTCAAGCCGCTTGAGTTGAAGTGTAGTGTCATTATTTTGCTGTAAAGGACTGTTTTTAAAATATTTCCGGCTTCGAGTTATAACGGTTATATCGGTTAGTGCTTAGGCCGTGGGGGCAAAAAGAGAAATATCGGACAATAAAAAGCCCCGCTTTTCAGCAGGGCTTTTGAGGTTTTCAGCCTTTCTGGCGCCTCAGGCAACCAGTGCCTGGCGAGTACGCTCGATCACAGCTTGCAGCGGTTCTGCGCTGGAGTATTGATCGGGGTACAGGCGTTCGCTATGACGAGCGATGCCGTGTTCGTTGACCAGAGTAAAGCTGAAGCAGCCTTTGCGAGCGGCCATGATCAGGCAGTTCATTGGTGCAAAAGCGTTGGTTAGGGTGCGAATGGCATCCTGAGTGTGGATTTGAGTAGACATAATTGGGTGTTCCTACAAGCGACACGGATAAGAACCGTGCAAAGTTAAAACGTTCCAGTGACGACGACCACCATTGGTCGAACGAAGAACCCGACTGGAACAAAGCAGCCAGTTTGAAGCGCTGATAAGTTGGCGCGCTTGGGCTGGCAGGTAGGTACTTAGGAGGGCAGGCGACACATCAAGGGCAAAGGTTCTGGGCCCGGGGTGAAGATCCTGATCAATTTGCAGGTTGGTTCGGTCAGAGTAAGTGAGCTTCGCAACACCCTTTGCTTTCGATTCAAAGGCTGTGTTGGCGCAAGATTTACCTGGAAACCATCGAGGTGGTCGATCCCGCTTTGTCGGTGGAGGCTTCTTCAGGAAGGCTGACCGGGGGGATTTGTTCGACCAGAATTGACTTTCAGCTTGGTACTAACGCCGCGGATACTAACGGATTGAGTGGCCGAAGGGAAGCCTGTTCGTAAAAAGATCGCTGGAGTGCCTGCCGACCACGTCTGGATGAGTTATCGGAAAAGTCTACTTGCAGACATGTGCCCCCTAATAGCCCGGAACCCGGCTGTTGTCCTGAGAGGACGATCGAGCCAGGATCAATCGGTAGCGCAGGTTGCCCGGGTTTATCCCCAGGCGTTGCCGACAAAACGCGCCGAAAAAGCGCATCGATATAACCGCCTCGCAGGTACTTGTGCACATAAGTTGCGCGGGTTGTCATTCCACTGTCATCCTCGCCTCAACGGGGGTGGCTGCCTGTAACGAAAATTTAAGTCAATGAAAAACATCGCTTTTTTTTACTGGTGAAAAAATCGTCAGTTTGACTGCGGGCCCCATTCCACACGGCTTTGCGCGAGTTCAAGGGCGGTTGTCCACTGAGTTATCCACAGCTTCTGTGGATTGTCCCAAGCACTTGCTCTAGGACGGGCGTGCAGGCTTTTTCCGGCTTTACCTGTACGAAAAAAGAGTAGAGTGCGCGCCTTCCGATCTGCCCCACAGTGCTTTATGAAGTTTCGCTCAGTATCAGTCTCTGCTGCCTCAACAACCTCCAGTGTTACCCCACCCAAGCGCTTTTCGATGCGTGTGGCCGAGTGGCTGCTGGACAGCCCGCGCCTGGGCGAAAATTCCAATGTCAAACACTTGGCCGGACGTCTGCTCAAGCAGCCTGCCCGTGACGGCGTCGTGGCCGCGCAAAGCCGCCTCGGCCAGCTGATGTGCCGCGAATGCGGTAATGCCCGGGATCGCCGCATTGGCCAGGAGCTGTTGCGCCAGGCCGCGCGTGCCGGGGACCGACGCGCCCGACAGGAACTCGGCCTGATCGAAGACTGAGCTGTCCAAGACCTGACGCCTTGGTTAACCTTCACGCTTTATCGAATCGGCAGGAGTGGCTATGGCGATGGACTTGACCAGCGCATTGCTGGGGCTGGCGGGCGCTGCGTTGCCGTTACTGGTACTGGCCTGGCAACTTCAGCGTCGGGCGAGCGCGGGGCAGGCCGAACTGGCGTTGCTGGAAGAGCGCCTCGCCATGGCCCAGCTGACGCAGGACGGCTTGAATGCCCAGCTCGACACCTGCCGTGATGAAATCGCTGACCTGAGCCAGGCCAACGCCGCCAAACAGGCTGATCTGGCCGCCGTGCGCCGTGAGGTCGAACTGCTCCAGATCGAACGCGACGACGCCCGCGACGCGGCCCACGCCTGGAACATCGAACGCGCCGGCAAAGAGGCTGAGTTGCGTCGCCTGGACGCTCAGGCCGCCTCCCTCAATGCCGAGCTGCGCGAGCAACAGGAAAGCCATCAACAGCGCCTCAACGACCTGCAAGGCTCGCGAGACGAGCTGCGGGCGCAGTTCGCCGAGCTGGCGGGCAAGATTTTCGATGAGCGTGAGCAGCGCTTTGCCGAAACCAGCCAGCAGCGATTGGGGCAATTGCTCGATCCGTTGAAGGAACGTATCCAGTCGTTCGAAAAACGCGTCGAGGAAAGTTATCAGGCCGAGGCCCGCGAGCGCTTTTCCCTGGCCAGGGAACTGGAACGGCTGCAACAACTGAACCTGCGGCTGAGCGACGAAGCCACCAACCTGACGCGCGCCTTGAAAGGGCAGAAAACCCAAGGCAATTGGGGCGAACTGATTCTCGAACGGGTGCTTGAGCACGCGGGCCTGGAGAAGGGGCGTGAGTACCAGACTCAGGTCAATCTCAAGGGGCCGGATGGTGAGCGATTCCAGCCGGATGTGATTATTTATCTGCCCGGCGACAAACAGGTTGTGGTCGATTCCAAGGTCAGCCTCACGGCCTATCAACAATATGTGGCGGCAGAGGACGACAGCATCGGCCAGATCGCCATCAAGCAGCACGTGCTGTCCCTGCGAAATCACGTCAAAGGCCTGGCGGGTAAGGACTACAAGCGGCTCGACGGTTTGCACAGCCTGGATTTCGTCCTGCTTTTCGTCCCGATCGAAGCGGCATTTTCCGCGGCGTTGCAAGCTGAGCCGACGCTGTTCCAGGAGGCTTTCGACCGCAATATCGTGATTGTCAGTCCGACCACGTTGCTGGCCACCTTGCGGGTCATCGACAGCCTGTGGAAACAGGAGCGGCAGAGCCAGAACGCCCGGGAAATCGCCGAGCGCGCCGGTTGGCTGTACGACAAGTTCGTGTTGTTCATTCAGGATCTGGACGAGGTCGGCAATCGCTTGCAGCAACTGGACAAGGCCTACAGCTCTGCACGCAATAAACTGACAGAAGGCCGTGGCAACCTGGTCAGTCGCAGTGAACAGCTCAAATTGCTTGGGGCGCGGGCCAGCAAGAGCTTGCCGGCGGACCTGCTGGAGCGGGCGATGACCGATGTCGATGGCTTGGCCGAATTGCCTGAATAGCTGAAAAGCATCGCGAGCAGGCTCGCTCCCACAGGTTTTTGGGTTGTTCACTCGATGTGTGCAACAACACCGATCCACTGTGGGAGCGAGCCTGCTCGCGAAGGCGTCAGCTCTGTCGCCAAAGGACTCAAGCCTGGCACATCACAACGGCAAATGCCGACTCAACAACGCCCGCAACGCCGCCGGTTTCACCGGTTTGGCCAGGTAATCCAGGCCCGCGGCATGCACCTGGGCCACTGTCTCTGGCCGCCCATCTGCACTGATCACCACCCCCGGCACCGGCTCGCCCAGTTGCGTGCGCAACCACGCCATCAACTCGGTTCCGGTCTCGCCATCGTCCAGGTGGTAATCCACCAGTGCCAACTGCGGGCGCACCCCGTCGCCAAGCAGCGTCGCGCATTCATCACGGTTGCGTGCGGTCCAGACCTGGCAACCCCAGCGTGTCAACAAACTGTTCATGCCGATCAGGATGCTGTCTTCGTTATCGATACACAGCACCTGCGCGCCGCTGAGCAAATGACCATTGAGTTCGGCGACTTTGGCCGGCGTCGCGGTTTGTGCCCGAGCCAACGGCACGCTGACACTGAACACGCTGCCGCGACCCGGCCAGGAACGCACGCGCAAGGAGTGACCCAGTACGCGACACAACCCATCGGCAATCGCCAGCCCCAGGCCCAGCCCTTTCTCGGCCCGGGTCTGGTGGCTGTCGAGGCGTTTGAACTCTTCGAAAATCACCTGCTGTTTGTCTTCCGGAATGCCCGGTCCACGGTCCCAGACTTCCAGGCACAGCTCACCCTTGCATCGCCGAACGCCAAGCAGTATTGGCCCTTTGGCGTAGCGGAAGGCATTGGTCAGGAAGTTCTGCAAGATCCGCCGCAACAGTTTGATGTCGCTGTCGACTCGCAGCGAACTGCCCCGGACGCGGAATTTCAGCCCTTGTTCTTGCGCCAATGCCTTGAACTCGGCACCCAGCGTGTCAAACAACTCATTGAGCACGAAGGGCTTGCGATCAGGGTTGATCTTGCCGCTTTCCAGGCGGGAAATGTCCAGCAGGTCGCTGATCAAGTCTTCGGCCGAGCGCAGTGAACTGTCCAGGTGATGAACCAGTTTCCGGGTCTCGCTGGACAAGCCGTCTTCCTGATGGGAGAGGGCGGCAGAGAACAGTCGCGCGGCGTTCAGCGGTTGCATCAAGTCATGGCTGACGGCGGCCAGGAAACGGGTTTTCGACTGGTTGGCCGATTCGGCGGTGCCCTTGGCTTCGGTCAGGGCAAGGTTGAGTTGCGACAATTCGTGGGTCCGTTCGGTGACCCGTTGTTCGAGGCCTTCATTGGCTTCGGTCAGCGCCTTCTCGGCCTCGCGGAACGCGGTGATGTCGGTGAAACTCATGACGAAACCGCCGCCGGGCATCGGGTTGCCGATCAGCTCGATCACTCGGCCGTTGGGGAACAGCCGCTCGGAGGTATGAGCCCGGCCCTGACGCATCCAGTGCAAGCGGCGGGCAACGTGCACTTCCGCTTCGCCGGGGCCGCACAGGCCGCGCTCGGCGTTGTAGCGAATAATGTCGGCGATCGGCCGGCCAACGCTGATCAAGCCGTCGGGGTAGTTGAACAGCTCAAGGTAACGCCGGTTCCAGGCCACCAGTTTCAGCGACTGGTCGACCACGCTGATGCCCTGGGTGATGTTCTCGATGGCGCCTTGCAGCAGGGCGCGGTTGAACTGCAGCACTTCCGAGGTTTCGTCGGCGATTCGCACGACATCCTCGAGTTGCATCTCCCGACCTTCGATGGCGGCTTTTACCACCGCCCGAGTCGATGACGCGCCGAGTACACCGGCCAGCAAGCGTTCGGTATGGGCGATCCATTCACCGTCGGCGTTCAAATTCGGGTTGAAGCCTTTGCCCTGGCGGTAGGCGAAACGGATGAAACTTTGACGAGCCCGTTCTTCGCCGACGAAACGGGCGGCCAGTTGCAGCAAGTCGTTGATCTGTACCGCCAGCATCGAGCGAGCGTTGGGGCGGGCGCTGATTTCCTGGCCAATGAAGCGACCGGCCTGCCAGTGTTCCGAAACCCGCGTGCGCGACAACACTGAGACCCAGGCGAACAAAGTGAAGTTGCCCGCCAGGGACAGCACCACGCCTTGAGTCAGCGGCGTGATCGGCAGGTTCAACGGGTTGCCTTGCAGCCAGGCCAGGCCCGGAAAACTGCTCAGGGGCAAGCCGAGACTGTTGGCGGCGATCGGCAACACCAGGGTGTAGAACCAGAGGAACGTCCCGGTGGCCAGCCCGGCGAACACGCCACGACGGTTAGCCTGTTTCCAGTACAGCGCGCCGAGCATGGCGGGGGCCAGTTGGGTCACGGCGGCGAAGGCGATCTGGCCGATGGTCGCCAGGCTCGCGGTCGAGCCCAGAAGACGATAGCTGACGTAGGCCAGCAACAGAATGACCACGATGCTGACTCGGCGTACCGAAAGCATCCACTGGCGGAACACTTCGAATGGTCGCTCGGCGTTGTTACGCCGCAGCAACCACGGCAGCAGCATGTCGTTGGAGAGCATGGTCGACAGCGCCACGCTGGCGACGATCACCATGCCGGTCGCCGCCGAAGCGCCACCGATAAACGCCAGCATCGCCAGGGCCGGGTGAGATTGGGCCAGGGGCAGGCTAATGACGAATGAATCCGGCAGCACCGAACTGGGCAGCATCATCTGACCGGCCAGCGCGATCGGCACGACAAACAATGCCGCCAGTGCCAGATAGGCCGGGAACACCCACTTGGCCAGACGCAGGTCCTGGGGGTCGATGTTTTCCACCACGGTCACATGGAACTGCCGGGGCAGGCAGATGATC
Organism: Pseudomonas sp. P9_31; assembly: GCF_034008235.1. Lineage (NCBI taxonomy): Bacteria > Pseudomonadati > Pseudomonadota > Gammaproteobacteria > Pseudomonadales > Pseudomonadaceae > Pseudomonas > Pseudomonas sp. P9_31. Next base: position 4,438,247 of record NZ_CP125375.1, on the reverse strand, counting down.
GCCATCATCGCCACACCGGTCTGCACCACCATGGATGGCCAGTTGATGGTTTCTTTCCAGTAGGCCTCGAGGCGCGGGGCGAGCATGGCCTGGTCGAACAGGTCGTCGAAACCGTCGTACAGGCCGTAGGTCACGAACGCGCCGACCGCGAGAAAAGCGAACAGTTTGACCAGCGATTCAAAGGCAATCGCCAGCACCATGCCGCGGTGGTGTTCCGTGGCGTCGAGGTTACGGGTGCCGAAAACGATGGTGAACAGCGCCAGCACCAGGGATACGATCAGCGCCGTGTCCTGTGCGCGCGTGCCCATGGCGTCGGCGCCGGCGCCGATCAGCAGGTTCACGCCCAGCACGATGCCTTTGAGTTGCAAGGCGATGTAGGGCAGTACGCCGACCAGGCAGATCAGCGCCACCACCACCGCCAGCGACTGGGATTTGCCATAGCGGGCGGCGATGAAGTCGGCGATGGAGGTGATGTTTTCCTGTTTGCTGATCATCACCATTTTTTGCAGGACCCACGGCGCGCAGACCAGCAGCAGGATCGGCCCGAGGTAGATCGGCAGGAATGACCAGAGTTGTTCGGCCGCCTGGCCCACGGCGCCAAAGAACGTCCAACTGGTGCAATAGACGGCCAGCGACAGGCTGTACACCCAGGCACGCACCCGTGGCGGCAACGGCGTGCTGCGACGGTCGCCGTAAAAGGCGATGGCGAACAGGATGGCCATATAGGCCAGGGCGACGGTGGCGATCAGCCCGGTGGACAGCGACATGGGAACTCCAGACAGAAGACATCCGGGACTCCGCCCGGTCAGGACAGTCTCGCATGACCGCCTGAGTTAGTCAGTGTCGACCAAGGTCGTGGCGCGGCGGGGTGTCGCAGGTTGGGAGACCGTCAGATCTTTGGTGCCTGTGCGGACTTCATCGCGAGCAGGCTCGCTCCCACATTGGATCTATGCCGGTAACTATTTATGTGTCCACTGAAGATCAACTGTGGGAGCGAGCCTGCTCGCGATAGCGCCCTCACTGACTCAACGCAATATCGATCAACCGATGCAACTCTTCAACCTCCAGCGCCTGCGCCGAAAACAGGATGCGAAACACCGTCGGCGCCACCACCATATTGATCAGCCGGTCGACACTCGGCTTCGGCTGATCGGGATAGCGATCCAGAATCGTCTGCAACTGCCCGCCAATGATCGCTACGCAATAGCCCGGCGTGGCGCTGGATTGCACGTCGCGCATCATATTGCGCCCGGGCTCGGAACTCATCTCATCCAGATACTGCTCCGCCCAGGCCCGCACATCAGTGCGCAGGCTGCCGGTGTTGGCCGGTTCACTGTCGGGGCGCATGCGGGCGAGGGCGACGTCGGCCAGCAGCGCCGACAAATCGCCCCAGCGCCGGTAAATGGTCGACGGTGTCACCCCGGCCCGGGCCGCGATTTGCGGGACGGTCACGCTGGCGCGGTCCTGCTCTTCGAGGAGATCGCGGACTGCCGAATGAATTGATTCCTGAACCCTGGCGCTGCGGCCGCCAGGGCGTAAACCTTCTTTAATAGCCATGCGGCGGACCTTAACACAAAGAATTTGCTTTAAGCGAAAGTCAGTAGCACACTCCGCAAAAGCAAAAAGTTAGCTTTTGCGGAGTGTGCTTATGTCCCGTTTAACGTCAAACCGTTCCAGCCTGTGGTTTCTGGCGATCACCTTACTCAGTTTCCTCGCCGCTTCCACAGCGCCGACCCCGTTGTATCACTTGTATCAGGAGCGCCTGCAGTTCTCGGCGGCGACCCTGACCCTGATTTTCGGCGTTTACGCCCTCAGCTTGCTGGCGGCGCTGCTCACAGTGGGGTCGCTCTCGGACTATCTGGGACGCAAACCGGTGATTTTTACCGCCGTGTTGCTGAACATGCTGGCGATGTTGCTGTTTATCAATGCCGACAGCGTCGCCTGGTTGATCGGTGCACGGGTCCTGCAGGGTTTTGCCACGGGAATGGCCACCGCCGTTTTGAGTGCGGCGCTGCTGGACACCGACCGTCAGCAAGGGCCGATGGTCAATAGTGTGGCGCCGTTGCTGGGCATGGCGCTGGGTGCCATGGGTTGTGGCTTGTTGGCCGAGTTTGCGCCGCTGCCGCTGCAATTGACCTATTGGGTGCTGTTCGCGCTGTTTGTGATCCAAGCGCTGTACGTCTGGCGTCTGCCGGAAAGCGTCAGTCGACAACCGGGTGCCTGGGCCTCGTTACGGCCGACCCTGCATGTGCCGATTCAAGCGCGGCGTATGGTGTGGCGGGTGCTGCCGATAGATCTGGCGGTGTGGGCGCTCGGTGGTTTTTTCGCTTCCCTGGCGCCGTCTCTGGTGCGGACAGCCACTGGGTCCACGTCGAATCTGATTGGCGGGGCGACGGTGGCCGTGTTGACGGTAACGGGCGCATCAATGATCTACACCTTGCGCAATCGGCCGGCCGACAAGGTCTTGCTGTTGGGGGCGAGCCTGCTGCCGGCAGGCGTTGCGCTGATTCTGCTGGCGGTACACAGCGCCAGCCTGCCGTTGTTTTTCTTCGGCACCCTGGTGGCGGGCAGCGGTTTTGGCGCGGGCTTCCTGGGTGCCCTGCGAAGCATCGTGCCGCTGGCCTTGCCTCATGAGCGGGCGGGGTTGATGTCGGCGTTTTATGTGCTCAGTTATCTGGCGTTCTGCTTGCCGTCGTTGCTGGCCGGTAACCTGACCCGCACCTTTGGTTTGGTGGCGACCACTGACGGTTACGGCGCGGTGCTCATCATCCTGTCGCTCGGTGCGCTGTTTGGGTTGATCCGTGAGCAACCCGCCAAAGCCTGTGGCGTCGATGTTCGATGACCGTTAGCCTTGGCGCTGCCATTCATTTCGACGGACCGCCCCATGAATATCATCCGCAGCAAATCCTTCACCGGCGATCGTGCCTGGGCGGCGCTGGACATTGCCAACATGAATGGCATCACCACTCGTTTGCACTGGACCGATCAGCCCTATAAATGGCACGTGAACGATGGCCAGGAAGTGTTCGTGGTGCTCGATGGGCAAGTGCAAATGCGTTATCGCGAAGAGGGCCTGGAGAAGGAAACGCTGCTCGAGGTCGGCGATATTTTTTATGCGTCGGTGGGCACCGAGCATGTGGCTCATCCATTGGGTGTGGCGAGAGTATTGGTGGTCGAGACGGAAGGCAGCGTCTGATCTATTATCTGCAAAATAGATAACAGATAGAGATATTACCCGTTATATCGATATTCGATATGGATCTACCATGAGCTCCACCTCACTAGAGGGCAGGAGTTCACCATGACATGCACCCAAAGCGTTAAGCCCGGTATCAAGCCGTTCAGTCATTTGCAGCACCCTCGAGAAGCCATCCGCCAATTCACCCCCAACTGGTTCGCCGCGACCATGGGCACCGGGGTATTGGCGCTGGCGCTTGCGCAATTGCCGGTGTCGAATCCCGGTCTGCATGCATTGGCCGAAGGCCTGTGGCTGTTCAATATCGCCTTGTTTGTTTTGTTCACGACTCTGTATGCCGCGCGTTGGGCAATGTTCTTCGACGAGGCGCGGCGGATTTTCGGCCATTCCACGGTTTCGATGTTTTTCGGCACCATTCCCATGGGGCTTGCGACCATCATCAATGGCTTTCTGTTGTTCGGTCTGCCGCGCTGGGGCGACGGCGTGATCCATGTCGCCGAAGTGCTGTGGTGGCTGGACGTGGCGATGTCGCTGGCTTGCGGCGTACTGATTCCCTACATGATGTTCACCCGTCAGGAACACAGCATCGACCAGATGACCGCCGTCTGGCTGTTGCCGGTGGTGGCGGCGGAAGTGGCGGCTGCCAGCGGCGGCCTGCTGGCACCGCACCTGGCCGATGCTCATTCACAATGGGTGGTGCTGGTCACCAGCTATGTGCTCTGGGCCTTTTCCCTGCCGGTGGCGTTCAGCATTCTGACCATCCTGTTGTTGCGCATGGCGTTGCATAAGTTGCCCCACGAGAATATGGCCGCCTCGAGCTGGCTGGCCCTCGGCCCGATTGGCACCGGTGCGTTGGGTATGTTGCTGTTGGGCGCCGACGCGCCGGCGATCTTTGCCGCCAACGGTCTGCCGGGTATCGGTGAAATAGCGGCGGGGCTTGGGTTGGTGGCCGGCATCACGCTGTGGGGCTTCGGGCTTTGGTGGATGCTGATGGCGCTGCTGATCACCGTGCGTTACTTGCGCGCCGGTATCCCGTTCAACCTCGGCTGGTGGGGCTTCACGTTCCCGCTGGGCGTCTACTCCCTGGCCACGCTGAAACTGGCCAGCACCTTGAACCTGGCGTTTTTCAGTGTCTTTGGTTGCGTGTTGGTGGCCATGTTGGCGGTGATGTGGCTGATTGTCGCCAAACGTACCGTGCAGGGGGCGTGGCGGGGCGAGTTGTTTGTGTCGCCGTGTATCGCAGGATTAAAGAAATAACCGGCAAAGATTAGGTAATGTGTGGCCTGGATGGACGTTCGATATTCCAATAACAGCATTCACACCACTCTCTACCCAAAATCAGCTACCCAAAATCAGGGACACATGGAAGATGAGTCACCCCTCGCAGTTCACCTTGCTTCGCACTCGGCGCTTCCTGCCGTTTTTTGTCACGCAGTCCCTCGGGGCCTTCAACGACAACATCTTCAAGCAGTCGCTGATCCTCGCCATTTTGTACAAGCTGACGATTGAGGGTGACCGTTCGATCTGGGTCAACTTGTGTGCGTTGCTGTTTATCCTGCCGTTCTTCCTGTTCTCGGCGCTGGCCGGGCAGTTCGGGGAAAAATTCGCCAAGGATGCGCTGATCCGTCTGATCAAGCTCGGGGAAATCGTCATCATGACGGTGGGCGCGGTCGGTTTCATGTTCGATCACCTGTCGCTGATGCTGGTGGCGCTGTTTGCCATGGGCACCCACTCGGCGCTGTTCGGGCCAGTGAAATACTCGATCTTGCCGCAGGCCTTGCGCGAAGAAGAGCTGGTGGGCGGAAACGGTCTGGTGGAAATGGGCACCTTTCTGGCAATTCTCGCCGGGACGATTGGCGCCGGAATCATGATGTCCGCCAGCAACTACGCGCCGGTGGTGTCCACGGCAATCATCGGTATCGCGGTGCTCGGTTACCTGGCCAGCCGCCACATTCCCCGGGCCGCGGCGGCATCGCCGCAAATGCGCCTGAACTGGAACATCTTCAGCCAGTCCTGGGCCACCTTGAAACTGGGCCTGGGGCAAACCCCTGCGGTATCGCGCTCGATTGTCGGCAACTCCTGGTTCTGGTTCGTCGGGGCGATTTATCTGACGCAAATCCCGGCGTATGCCAAGGAATGGATGCACGGCGACGAGACTGTGGTGACGTTGATTCTTACGGTGTTCTCGGTCGGTATCGCACTGGGTTCGATGCTCTGCGAGAAACTCTCCGGACGCAAAGTCGAGATCGGTCTGGTGCCGTTCGGCTCGTTCGGTCTGACCGTATTTGGCCTGTTGCTGTGGTGGCATTCCGGTGGGATTCCGGACAGCGTTGCCGGCCATGGCTGGATCGAAGTTCTTGGCTTCGGTCACACCTGGCTGGTGTTGATCGACATCCTGGGGCTTGGGGTCTTCGGTGGTTTCTACATCGTGCCGCTGTATGCATTGATCCAGTCCCGCACCGTCGAGAACGAACGGGCCCGAGTGATCGCCGCCAACAACATTCTCAACGCTCTGTTCATGGTGGTGTCGGCGATTGTGTCGATCGTCTTGCTGAGCATCGCCAAACTGTCGATCCCGCAGCTGTTCCTGGTGGTCTCGCTGCTGAACATTGGCGTCAACGCTTACATCTTCAAAATCGTCCCGGAATTCAGCATGCGCTTCATGATCTGGCTGCTTGGCCATTCCATGTACCGTGTCGAGCATCGCAACCTGGACCTGATTCCCGATGAAGGCGCGGCGCTGCTGGTTTGCAACCATGTGTCGTTCGTCGACGCGTTGCTGATTGGCGGCGCAGTGCGTCGGCCGATTCGCTTTGTGATGTATTACAAAATCTACAACCTGCCGGTGCTGAACTTCATCTTCCGCACGGCCGGGACAATTCCGATAGCGGGGCGTCAGGAAGACATCCAGATTTACGAAAAAGCCTTCACCCGCATCGCCCAGTACCTGAAGGACGGTGAGTTGGTGTGCATTTTCCCTGAAGGCAAATTGACCGCCGATGGCGAGATCAATGAGTTCAAGGGCGGGCTGACGCGGATTCTCGAAGAAACGCCGGTGCCGGTGATTCCATTGGCGTTGCAGGGTTTGTGGGGGAGTTTCTTCAGCCGTGATCCGGACAAGGGCGTGTTTCGCAGGCTGTGGTCGCGGGTGACCCTGGTAGCGGGGCCGGCGGTGGCCGTTGAAGCGGCTGAGCCGGCGACATTGCAAGGGTTGGTGGGGGAGTTGCGTGGGGCGGTTAGATAGTCGGTGACTACTTTGCGGGCCTCATCGCGAGCAGGCTCGCTCCCACAATGGTTCTGCGCCGTTCACAAATCCACTGTGGGAGCGAGCCTGCTCGCGATTGCGGTAGTGGCCTAAGCGCTAACCTTGAGCCCAACCAACCCGGTAATGATCAACGCCACACTGGCCAGCCTGAACAGCGCCATGGACTCATCAAACAAGATGATCCCGGCGATCACGGTGCCCACCGCACCCACACCCGTCCAGATCGCATAGGCTGTGCCCAGCGGCAACTCCTTCATGGCAAGGCCCAGCAGGCCAAGGCTGATCGCCATGGCGGCAACGGTCAGTGCGGTAGGAAGAGGGCGGCTGAAGCCGTCGGTGTATTTCAGGCCCACAGCCCAGCCGACTTCGAACAGGCCGGCAAAAAACAGAATGATCCAGGACATCAAGGACCTCCATCGATGGATGGGGTCGTCCCCGGATTAATCACTCGATCGAGCCGCGAGGTCGTCCTCGCGTTGCGCAATAGAGTGCCGATCATTAACCCGAGGATCAAGTTTCGGCTTAGTCAGTAGCCTGCTGAGCCGCGATTTGCCGATCTTGTTTCTCGCTCATGCGACGGAAATACGTCGAGAGCAGCGCCCCGGAAATGTTGTGCCAGACGCTGAACAATGCGCTTGGCACCGCCGCCAGCGGCGAGAAGTGTGCACTGGCCAGTGCCGCGCCCAGGCCGGAGTTCTGCATGCCGACTTCCAGTGCCAGGGATTTGCGCTGAGCCAGTGGCAGGTTGAACAGGCGCCCGGTGAAGTAACCCAACAAGTAGCCGAAGCTGTTGTGCAACATCACCACGGCCATGATCAGCAGACCGGATTCGGCAATCTTCGCCTGGCTGGCGGCCACCACAGCGGTGACGATGATCACGATGCTCACCACCGACACCAGCGGCAACACCTCCACCGCGTGGCGAACCCGATGCCCGAACACGCGCTGGGCAACCACGCCGAGCACGATCGGCAGCAACACCACTTGCAGGATCGACCAGAACAGCTCCATGAACGACACCGGCAACCAGGCCGAGGCCAGCAGCCAGATCAGCGCCGGCGTCAGCAGCGGAGCGAGGAGGGTGGTGACGGCGGCAATGGCCACCGACAACGCCAGGTCGCCGCGAGCCAGCCAGGTCATCACATTCGACGAGGTGCCGCTTGGGCAGCAGCCGACCAGAATCACACCGACGGCGATTTCCGGCGGCAGGTGGAAAGCCTGGCAGAGCAACCACGCCACACCGGGCATGATCACGAAATGGGCGACCACGCCCAGGGCCACGCGCCATGGATGGCGAGCGACTTCGGCGAAGTCTTCGAGCTTGAGGGTCAGGCCCATGCCGAACATCACCAGCCCCAGCAGCGGCACAATGGCGCCTTTCAAGCCGATGAACCAAACCGGTTGCACAAACGCCACGACGGCGAAAATCAGTACCCAGTAAGCGAAGGTGTTGCCGACAAAACGACTCAATGCAGCCAATGCGCGCATGGCCTGATCCTTATTGTTAAGTAGCACCACAAAACCAATGTGGGAGCGAGCCTGCTCGCGATGAGGGACTGACATTCAACAATGATGTTGACTGAAACTCCGCTATCGCGAGCAGGCTCGCTCCCACAGGGACAATAATTTGCCTTTAGATGCCTTGTGGGGTCTCTTCACCGCCCAACGCTTCAACCAGTGCCGGCAGGAAGTCGCCGAAGGTCAGCATCATCAGGGTGAAGCTGGCGTCCAGTTGGCCCAGTGCTTCGTCGCCACCGTCCTGTTCCGCCTGATCTTGCAGCAGGTCTTCGAACTTCAGGCGCTTGACCACCATTTTGTCGTCGAGCACGAACGACAGTTTGTCCTGCCAGGCCAGCGACAGTTGAGTGACCACTTTGCCGGTGCTCAGGTGCAGCTGGATTTCTTCGCTGGTCAGGTCCTGACGCTTGCAGCGCACGATGCCGCCGTCTTCGTGGGTGTCGCGCAGTTCGCACTCATCCAGCACGAAGAAGTCGTCCGCGGCTTTCTGGGTGGTGACCCACTCGGTCATGGTGGCGGTCGGCGACATTTTCACCGTCAACGGACGCACCGGCAGCGAACCGATCACTTCGCGCAGGGTGGACAGCAGGTCTTCGGCACGTTTCGGGCTGGCCGAGTTCACCAGGATCAGGCCCTGTTTCGGCGCGATGGCGGCGAAGGTCGACGAGCGACGGATAAAGGCGCGGGGCAGGAACGCCTGGATGATTTCATCCTTGATCTGATCGCGTTCCTTTTTGTAGACCTTGCGCATTTGTTCGGCTTCGATCTCTTCAACCTTTTCCTTCACTGCGTCACGCACGACGCTGCCCGGCAGAATGCGTTCTTCCTTACGGGCGGCGATCAGCAGGAAGTCTCCGCTGATGTGCACCAGCGGCGCGTCTTCGCCCTTGCCGAATGGCGCGACGAAACCGTAGGTGGTCAACTCCTGGCTTGCACATGGACGCGCCAGTTTGGTGGCCAGTGCAGTTTCCAACGCCTCGGCATCAAAAGGCAGATCTTGGGTCAGGCGATAGATAAGCAGGTTTTTGAACCACATGGGGTAAGTCTCTCCTTATATACAAAGGGGGCATTATTCTCTTAGCGGCGCCATAGGCCAACCCTTCGCTAAGCCTTTGGAAGGCCTGAAAAAATTAATTAAAAAAGTGCTTGCCAGAGGTGTGGTCGCTCCGTAGAATGCGCGCCACACCGAAAGTGAAGGGTGATTAGCTCAGCTGGGAGAGCGTCTGCCTTACAAGCAGAATGTCGGCGGTTCGATCCCGTCATCACCCACCATTCGCTTTAGTGTTACGCGCAGCGGTAGTTCAGTCGGTTAGAATACCGGCCTGTCACGCCGGGGGTCGCGGGTTCGAGTCCCGTCCGCTGCGCCATATTCGGTAACCTGGAACGCTGAACGCCAAGTCACCACGGAAAAGCCCGCTAACGCGGGTTTTTTTCTGCCCAAGGTTTGAACGTTGTTCCTGCAGGTCGTGTCGTTTTACCGGTTTTCAGATTTTTTTGATTTTTTATCAATTAAATCAACACTTTATGAAAATCTGTGGCACAATGCGCCCCGCAACGAAGGTAAAGGGTGATTAGCTCAGCTGGGAGAGCGTCTGCCTTACAAGCAGAATGTCGGCGGTTCGATCCCGTCATCACCCACCACTTTCAACGCTACGCGCAGCGGTAGTTCAGTCGGTTAGAATACCGGCCTGTCACGCCGGGGGTCGCGGGTTCGAGTCCCGTCCGCTGCGCCATATTCGGTATCTGGAACACTGAACGCCAGATCACCACAGAAAGCCCGCTTAATGCGGGCTTTTTGCTGTCTGGGATTTGGCTTTTTAGCGGATCCACTGAAAAAGCGACCCGAACAGGTCAATGCCATTCAGTTAAGCCCGCTCCCACAGGGATTTTGCTTAACTGACTGGCACTACCCGAACAGGTCGCTTTTTTCGTTTCTGTCTTGCCTATTGTTCGGCGTTACGGCTGTGTCGATAGTCGCTGACGGCTTCGTACACCGCTTTGCGTAACCGGTTGATCCCACCAATCGGCCTATGGGCTTCCAGGCCGAACCACGGGTTGAACGACTGGTTGTCGCATTGCAGGTTCAGCGCCGGGGTGTCGAAGTCCTGGGCGGGCAGTTTGATCCTGGCCACGGTTTCGAAGGGTGCATCGCTTTCGCTCCACTCGATACTGGTGTCTTCGATCGGCATGTACTTGCCCGCATCCTGGCGCTGGATCTGCAAGACGAAACACGCCGGCACCCGGTCAGTCGACAACTGCTGGCTCAACGCGCTGCGCAGGAAGTTCGGCAGGTTTTGATTTTGCGTGGGCAGCACGTAGGCCGGGCAGCTATCAGGATCCGGCATCACCCGGAATTTGGCGTTGGCTTCACCAAACTTGTACGGCGAAACCGAAAAGTAGGTGGTCTGGGTCGGGCTTGCGGGGGCCGGGGAGAGTGTCGCCAACGCAATAAACAGATGGCGAACCTGCCAGGTGCGCGGGTCCCAACCCGGAAAGAACGCCATCACCTTTTTGCCGTCTGCCTGAGCGGCCACATTCTGACGATACTCGGCGACATCGCTGACGAAGAAGTTCGGATGGTTGAACATCACGAAATCCTGTTCGCTGTGCCCTTGTCGGTCACTCAGCAACTGTTTACCCGGCACATCGAACAACTTGATCGCCATGCCCCGGGCATCGCGGATGCTGTCGAACTGCGGATAGGCATTGCCGTTGGACAGCCGCACCGTCGCTTGCCAGGTTTTGCCGGGTTCGCTGAACACGCCTTGACGTAACGCCGTCGCCAGATCCGGCAGCACCTGAACTTCAGCCTTCACACAGCCATGGGCCTTGGCGTGGGCGTCGCGCAGGTAGCGGGTACTTTCACGGTGTTGATCGACGATACGCACGGCCGTCTGAATGATGTCCTGGGTCATTGCCGCTTCGCCGCCCGGAATCAGTTCTTCAGCCGATACCGGGCCGCGATGCTGCCAGGCGGACCCTGCCGTGACCAGCGCCCAGCCGAGCAGGCCCAGACCCAACAACCACAGCAGGGTTTTGCCGAGGAAGGCGCCCAGGCGCAACCAGAGAGTGATCAGCATGGGTCAATCCTTATCGCTGAGGAGATGGTCAGGCAATTGCGACTCCAGCGGGCCGCCCAGCACTTTCAGGTATTCCAGCAGCGCCCAGCGTTCCTGCGGTTGCAGCAGGCGACCGATCACGCCGTTACCAAGCTCGCCTGTGCGGAACTCGTGGCCACTGTTGTGATTGCCGGTGATACGCGTGTCGAACACAAATCCGTTGTTGAAGGCTTCGGTGCGATAGCCCAAGTGTTTCGGATCGTATTCGAAGGTGCCCTTGTAGAACGTGGTCGCGCGTTCATCCTGGGGCGAAAGCAGTTGATAAATGCTCGGCACCGAACCGTTGTGCAGAAACGGCGGTGTGGCCCAGACGCCCGCCAGTGGTCGGGCTTTGTAGCTGCGCAACTCCTGAACGCCGATAGGCAGGCCGAAACCGTCCAGGTTCGGGCGCTCCGCCGGTGTCACATTGGCTTCGCGATAGGCCTGGTTGCTCACGAAAGCAGTGACATAAGCGAGCCCCTTGGCCACTGACAACTGGCTCAAATCCAAGGGTTCCGTGGGTTTGGGATGCAGTTGTACGTCCAGTTGCGCAAGCTCTGCCGGATCCCATTGCAAAGCCGTCAGATCGAAGCGATGGTCGGCAATATTGTTGGCGGCACCGGGGTCTGTGCCCATCACCTCCACGGGCAGCAATTTCAGATGTTGCACCGGTCTGCCATCGATTTGGGTGACGCGGGGCACGTGGCATCCGGCGCAGTTTTCAGTGAACAGGGCGCGGCCTTTTGCGGCCAGGGGCTTGTCGATGGTGCCCAGCAGGGTTTCCGGCCAGGCGGGCGGTTTGAGTCGTTGCAGGGTTTGCTCGATCCGGTACAGATCGCGCACCCGGACGCTGGACGGGTAGCGGTCATCGCCCTTGAGGGGCTGCCCGCTGCTGTTGAAGAAGTTCAGCGTGGCGCCCACACCCAGGGCCTCGCCGATATTGCGGGCCATCGGTTGCTGCGCCGAACCGTTCCACTGCACCCAGTCGAAGGTCCACATGTCCCACAGTTGCGGGTAGTCCACCGGCGCGTTGGCCACGCGGTAGTTGGCGGGCGAAATGGCGTCGCCGAAGCTGGCGTTGGCAATGCGCCCGAAAGCGTCGGTGCGGCCGGGGCCTTCTTCGGTGGGGTAGAGACCGCGATGGGTGTCGTTCCAGGCCACTTTCAAGAAGGTATCGAGGGAGACTTTGAAGTCCTGGCGTAGCTGTTGATGACGCGCGTCGTAGTCCTGACCCAAAACATTGCGCGCGAAACGTTCGAATTTCCACGGGTTGTAGTAAGTCGAGGCGAGGCTGGCCACCAGTGCCTGGCCGAAGCTGCCGCCGCGCAGGGTCGGGACACTGGAGGGCAACACATGCTGGGCCGAACCGCCGTCAATGCGCACGGCCTGGCCATTGAAGCGTAATTCGCCGGTGTGGCAAGCGGCGCAGGTGATGTCCAGAAACTCGTCCTGGCTACCGGGGTTTTGATGACGGGCAAAACCCACGGGCAGGTTTGCGGGATTGTTCGGCGTGGCTTTCAGGCTTGGGTCGATCAGAAAACCAAAGCGCGCGAGGTATTCGGGAGCGGCGAACCGGCTTTGCGAGAAGGGCAGTTCGAGGGCGTTGAACCAGTCATAGCGCAAGCCTTTGACCTGGGTGCCCTGAGGCGTGAAGTAGTAAGCCTGGCGGTCGGCAGCGCTCCATTGCTCCAGGTAATGCACCTGTTGCGCGGGGGACCAGGCTGGCAATTTCGGGTTGGCGACGTAGTACAGCACCACGGCGAGGCCCAGGCCCAGCAATACGGCGATCAGAATCAGCAAGCGGAATATGAGGCGCAAGAGAAACATCCTTGTCAATTTGTAGCTCTCTTATGCCTCAGCTGACGAGGTGCGGCAAGAGGCCATTACGCCAGAGGCTGTGGGAACCGGTATCCGGGGCTGTGGGCGCAAGATGACAGAAGCTTCATTCTTCTATTGCCCAAATGCGTTTAGGCACCTGAACTTATCGGATGTTTGCTGCTCTCATGCCGGTAGCCATTGGTCGTGGCGGCCTGATAAGCTCGCGGCTTTACTCGATTGCCCTTTAGGCGCATGAACAAGGAAATAGCATGAAACAGCATCGGTTGGCGGCGGCGGTGGCCCTGGTTGGCCTGGTACTTGCGGGTTGTGATTCGCAGACCAGCGTAGAGCTGAAAACCCCGGCGCAAAAAGCTTCCTACGGCATTGGCCTGAACATGGGCAAGAGCCTGGCTCAGGAAGGCATGGATGATCTGGATTCCAAAGCTGTAGCCCAAGGCATCGAAGATGCCGTCGGCAAGAAAGAACAAAAGCTGAAGGATGAGGAACTGGTTGAAGCCTTCGCAGCACTGCAGAAGCGTGCTGAAGAGCGTCTGGCCAAGATGAGCGAAGAGTCGGCAGCGGCCGGCAAGAAATTCCTCGAAGAGAACGGCAAGAAAGCCGGTGTCATCACCACGGCTTCCGGCCTGCAATATGAAGTGGTCAAGAAGGCCGATGGCGCACAGCCCAAGCCGACCGACGTAGTGACTGTTCACTACACCGGTAAACTGACCAACGGCACTGTTTTCGACAGCTCCGTCGAGCGCGGCAGCCCGATCGATCTGCCGGTCAGCGGTGTGATTCCGGGTTGGGTCGAAGGCCTGCAACTGATGCACGTTGGCGAGAAGTACAAACTGTACATCCCTAGCGACCTGGCTTACGGCGCCCAAAGCCCAAGCCCGGCGATTCCAGCCAACTCGGTGCTGGTATTCGACCTGGAGCTGCTGGCCATCAAGGATCCAGCCAAACAAGACGCCGCCAAGTAATTCGCGTCTGCTCTAAAAACAACGCCTCGCTTATGCGGGGCGTTGTTGCATCTGGCGTTCAGTGGAGGTAAACAAAGCGAACGGATGCAGCACGCTGAAGTCATAGTCCGTGAGGACGTCAGAGCTAGACGGCCCGAGGCGCCAAGTCAATGAATTCTTGGGTTTTTTTATGTGAGTAAAAAACGCCCGATCTGAGTCAGACCCTTATGAAACGGGGCTTCCAGCGGTGAAATGCAGCTCTGTTCACAAGGTTATCCACAATTTGTGTGGATAACATTTCAGTGGGAGGAAAAGATGAAAACGCCCTGGAATTTCGCTCGTTTCCTGCCTCTGGCCGGACGCCTGCTCGCCCGTGGTCGTTTGCCGACCCTGCTGTTCGCAGTTGCCAGCAAAGGGGCCAGCCAGGGCAATCGCCTGGGCAAGCTCAAAGACGATCTGCGCCTGTTGCAGGCACTCTGCCTGGCCTACTGGCGTGGCGAGTACCGGGCCATCAGCCCGAAAGCACTGGTTTCGGTGGTGGCGGGCCTGATGTATTTCCTGAGCCCGGTGGATGCGATCCCGGATTTCATCCCGGTATTCGGCATGCTCGACGACATTGCCGTGCTGGCTTGGCTGATGAAAGTCCTCGATGACGAGCTCAACGCCTTCCGCGCCTGGCGCAAACGTCAGTTACCGGAAAAACTCGCAGTGGTCGAACGCCTGCCCGATACCCCGGAACAGCTGCAACTTCAGGGCCCGAAAGAAAACTGAACCGATTCAGTATCATCCATATTCATACCCCCGCGCGACCTTGGCCGCTGTTAGGATTACACTTCTAGGGAAAAGTGCCGACTCGCTAAGTGTCGTTGTCCTACGGGGTAGTCATGGATATTCAGATAATTACACGCGAAGGCGAACCCGAATATGCGGTTCTGCCATGGGCTCAGTATCAGGCTCTACTGAAAGCAGCAGGCATCAAGCAACAACCACCACACGACGCCACAGCGCGTCCCGTGGCGGCACCAGACCAGATTCTTCCAGGTCTGGATCAACTACGCAGTTTGCGCGAAGGGAAGGGCATCGCCATCGAGGCGCTGGCCCGCACGGTAGGCATCAGCCCGTCTTATCTGGCCTTGATCGAAAGTGGCGAGCGTCAACCCGACGCTGCAATTCGCCGCAGCCTGGCCTGGGAATTGACGGTGCCAGGGTGGAGGGATGAATCGTGAGCGTACGCATCAGTCGTCAACATTGGGACGGATTGCTGGGGGAACTGGATCAGGCGCGCCGTCAGCGCCATCTTTTGACTTATCGGGCGTTGCTGGAGCGTTTGCAGCTACCCACACCCGCCATGCAAACCCTGACCGCCGCCCTTGAGCACCTGGCCGCGCTGGACGCCAAGGCCGAGCAGCCGCTGCGCAGCTCGTTGGTCATCAGCCAGGGCGCGAGCCGCTTGCCGCGTACCGGCTTCTTCGAATGTGTCGAGCGCCTCGGGCGTTTCTCCGGGCCCTCCGATGGCGTGGCTGCCGCGTCCTGGCATGCCTCGGAAGTGGTGCGGGTGTTTGAATATGAGTACCCGGAATCGGCGGAAGCCTGAGTGTTTTTACGAATCAAGGCGCGGGCCGGCTACTGGCTCGCCCGCCGGTTGTTTCACTGGTCGTGGTTTGTGCGTCAACCGCGAGGCTGGAAATGGCTCGAGGGCCAGTTCGCGCGCATGGCGAACTTGGGGGATGTTGGTGTCCAGAGCTTTTACGGCCACATTCTGACCTTTCGTGGCGTCGGTCTTGGGGCTCGTGAGGAAGGGGTGAGGTTACTGCGCCTGGCGGCGTTGGCGGGGGATGGCAAGGCGGCGTATCAGGTTGGTGCGATCTGCCTGGCGGGGACGCCGAGCAAGGCGCCGGATCCGGTGGAAGCGGCGCGTTTTTGGCGTATTGCTTTGAAGGCCGGGCATCCGCTGGCTGAGATTAAGTTGAAAGAGTTGGGGAGTGGCGATACTGAGCAGTGATTCGATGTCCCCTTCGATAAGCAAACGTTGTGGAGGGGCCTAACGATGGTCAATTATAAATTCTATGGCGAGCTGCTTTCGGCCAAGAGCGGACGATGTCTCCCCCTTTTTTCTGATCACATGAGGCAGGCTTACAGCCAACAAGACCGATGATTGTTTCCATTAGAAATTTCTTTCCAGAAGACAAGCCGCTGGTCGATCAGGTAGTGCGTGATGCCTGGATAGAGCTGGCCACCGCCATGCCGGGGTGGAATGAGCTCGCTCCGCGACTCGGGGCGCTTACCGCCAATGCTGCTCTCAGCGAAGTACTTGTCGCAGAACTGGACGGCGAAATAGTTGGTGCGGCCGGCTACGTCGGTCCAAACCAGCCCAAGCCCGACTTTTTTGCGCCCGAATGGCCGATGGTACGGTTGATGTCAGTTGTGCCAAAAGCACGGGGCCATGGCGTTGGCCAGGCTCTACTCGACGAATGCATCGACCGCGCGAAGCGCGATAGCACGACGTTAATCGCATTACATACAACCCCGATAATGGAAGCTGCGCAGCACTTATACCAGCGAGCCGGCTTCGGGGTGGTACGCAATCTGCCAGACATGTTTGGCGTGCCTTATGTGCTGATGACCCGACTGTTTTAACCAGTTGGAATAGTCACGAAGCAGGCAAAAACGGCACGCTGCAAGGTCCGCGAGAGTCGATTGCAGCCCTTCGCGACAGGCAGAAATCGACCCAGAGTGTGTAAAAACGCTTCGCCAAAATTGAAGTGTGCGCGTCTACGAACGATGTGCTTTCAAAGAATACAGTCGCATCGCCGAACTATAGGCAACTTGCTTACAGTTAGGCAAGCAACAACTCATCATCCCTATGAGCTGTCATTACGACTTTACTGATGCATCGCAGCTCAGTCATCGCGAGCAGGCTCGCTCCCACAGGGGTTCAGCGTCGAGCACAAAAGTGGCGACAACACCGATCCAGTGTGGGCGGGCTTGCTCGCGATGGCCGCGACACGGTCCATCAAAGAACCCAATATTGCCCGCTGGATTGATTACACCGACGGATGCAGCGCCGCGATCATGTCGATTTCGATAGGGGCGTTTTTCGGCAACTGGTAAACACCGACAGTCGTTCGCGTGTGTCGACCGGCATCGCCCAATACATGCGCGAGGACATCCGATGCACCGTTGGCCACTTCGCTCAGGTCCACAAAATCGAATGTGGACTTCACATACACCGTGACGCGAAGGACCGCCTTGACGTTATCCAGTGAACCAATAGCCTCTCGGATCAGCGCCAACCCGCGTATCGCACTGATGCTGGCGGCCTTTTGAGCATCGGCCATGTGGAGTTCCAGCCCGACGCAGCCGGGGTACTGGATTTCGCCGTTCATGCGCGGCACCAGGCCACTGACATACACCTCATCGCCGTGCCGAAGCAGCGGCGCGTAGCGCCCCCCGGCAGCGTTCTCGTCGTAGATATCAAAACCGAGTTCTTTCGCCATCGCGAGGAAACGTTCATCGCGGGTTATCTGCTGAATCATCTACTGGACCCCCTTGGTCAATCATGCAAACCGTGCAGATGATGGTAGAGACAGACGTTTGCGTTGATCAGAGCAAGTTCGTATAGAATCCAGCGAACTTTACTGCCAGGAAGACCAGTAAAATGCAGGCTCAGCGCGCAGTGATCGCCGCCATCGAATTCCAGCCGGGAGTTCCGCTGGTGCAGCAGATTGTCGATCAGCTGTCTGTGGCAATCAGCCAGGGTGGCTTGCCTCACGGGGCCAAGTTGCCACCGATTCGCGAACTTTCCGAATTGATGAACGTCGGCAAATCCACGGTGGTCGATGCCTTGGACCGATTGCGCGCCAAGGGGCTAGTGGATTCACGCCAGGGCTCGGGGCACTACGTCCAACGGGCCAACAGCCAGCCACCGGCTGCGGCGAGCCTGGATCTGCAACCCCAGGACATTCTCAGTCGGGTCCGCCGCGCAGTGCTGTTGAACAATGGCGCGCTGCGTCCTGGTTGTGGATTCCTGCCCGGTTCGTGGCTACCCGCCGAAGAACTGCTCAAAGCAGTACGCGGCACCCTTCGTGCAACCGCGCTGCGCATGGGCGAATGCGGTGAGGTGGGCGGTTACCTGCCGCTGCGCGAGGCGTTGCGGGTGAAGTTGTCAACCGTCGGCATCGACGTGCCGCTGGGGCAGATCATCACCACCGCCAACACTGTGCAAGCCATCGACCTGCTGATGCGCCTGTTGATCAAACCCGGTGACACGGTGCTGCTGGACGATCCGTGCTACTTCAACATGCACGCCAACCTGTCGTTGCATGGCGTCAACGTCATCACCATTGCCCGCGATTGCGAGGGCCTGGATCTGGAGGCGTTCGAGCAATTGCTGATTGCCCATCGCCCCGTGCTGTACATGACCAACAGCACGCTGCACAACCCGACCGGCCACTCGTTCTCCGCCGCCCAGGTTTATCGTTTGCTGGAGCTGAGTCACCGTTACGGTTTCCACATCGTGGAAGATGACCTCTATGGCGATCTTCAGCAAAGACGCACCCCGAGACTGGCCGCGAGTGGTCTGGACAACATCAGCTACGTCTCCGGTTTTTCCAAGACCCTGACCGCCAATAGCCGGGTCAGCTACGCGGTGCTCTCGCCGCAACTGGCAGCACGCTTGATCCGTTTGAAGATGAGTTGCGGCGGCGTGACCTCAGAGCTGGCGGAGCAAATTATCTGCACGATGCTCAGTAATGGCAGTTACACAAAACACACTCGCCGCACAGTCGATCGCCTCTACGAATCGAGCAGCCGCGTGGCACGCTGGTTGCTGGAGGCCGGATGCTCAGTGTCTTCGCTACCGGGTGAGGGCCTGTTTATCTGGACCCGTTTGCCCGAGGGATTGCACGCCGAGACGCTGGCCAGTAAAGGTCTTGAAAACGATCTTGTCCTGGCACCCGGCACCTTATTGAGCAAAGCGGTTGATGCCGGCAGCTTCCTGCGCTTCAACGTCGCGCACAGCGATAGCCCACAGGTGCGCGAACGGTTTTTCCGATTGCTCGATGGCTGAGTTTTTCTGATAAACCGAGTTGTTGCCATCGCGAGCAGGCTCGCTCCCACAGGGATTCAGAGTCGGACGCGGAGTTGGTGGCAACACCGAACTAATGTGGGAGCGAGCCTGCTCGCGATGGTCGCACCACGGTCCACCAGAAAAGCCATCGAGTAGGAGGCGGCTTCACAGCCGCCGTCCTCTCACACCACCGTACGTACGGTTCCGTATACAGCGGTTCAAGTTATGCGGTTAAGCCGGTTTATCGTATCCAGTATCGAGACCAGCCCGAGTCGATCCCACAGCTTCTTCGGTAGCACCTGATTCATATGTGGCGCTCCCGAGTTCCACCATGGGCCTCGGCCATTGACTGCCGATTTCCACGCCCGTGCCTCGCCGAGTCCCAGCCGTATCAAGTTGCGCGCCCTCGTAGAGGGCCGCTTCCATTGACGCCAGATGACACAGCGAAGCTTGTGACGCACCCAGCCGTCAATTTCCCA
Organism: Pseudomonas sp. P9_31; assembly: GCF_034008235.1. Classification (NCBI taxonomy): domain Bacteria; kingdom Pseudomonadati; phylum Pseudomonadota; class Gammaproteobacteria; order Pseudomonadales; family Pseudomonadaceae; genus Pseudomonas; species Pseudomonas sp. P9_31. The sequence continues at coordinate 4,418,843 of NZ_CP125375.1, read as the reverse complement.
GGCTGTGTAAAAACGCAGACACGGTTTTGAAGTCTGCGTCGCTACGCAAAATCTGCCAATGATTGGTGTGTCAGCGGATCTGAAATTTGCGTAGGAACGCGATTTTCGTTCTGGTTCTGACTGTCAAACCTGCTCTAAACCGTTTTTACACAGCCTCGGCCAGAAGCTGCCTCTCAAAGTCAAAAATAATCTGTCCCCTTTTCAACGTCCTTGATCGAGCGTTCATCGACATCGCCCGCGGCGATGTGCCCGGCGACTATGAGGTTGCGGCGCAGCCACTGGGCGGCATAGGGGGCGTGGTTTCGACCTAATCCCCAGGATCGCGCCGCAGCTCTCGCTCGCTTTCCTCTTTGAAGCTTCGCGCCATACTCTCCGTTAGGCAGAATTCGTGGCGCTGGATATCGAGGGTTGGGGCGGAGAGATATGAGTAGCGCCAAGGAGTGGAACGTGGCCGTTCATAACGGGGGTTTTCAAGGACGTGTAGTGCGTCCTGAAACCCTCGATATCTCTCGAAAAAAGCCGACGACTCTAGCAAGTCGTGTCTGAAATGCCCTGATGTAGACTGAACAGCATTTCATCCTGCCAGAGAGGAGAACGAAAGAAATGAGCATCAGCGATTATTTGAAAGAGGCGTTGAATTCTGGATCGGATGATGAGATCACCGATGTGTACGTGACCTTGCCTGAAGAGGCGATCATTTACCTGGCTATTTCGCTTGAGGGGAATTGGAAGGAAATCGATAACGTTTGGTCGGCTCGCCTAGACGCAGCAGATCCTAAAAACAAGGCAAAATGCCATGTTCATATAGCGAAAACTAAACATAGATCCTCTAAAATGAAGCAGGTCGCTTGGAATGATGATGGTAGTCGGCATGATAAAAAAACGTTTGACGTCAAGCTCGGGCAGAGCAGGAAGGTACGGGCGATAGCTAGGGATGTTTTGGGTCTTGGTGACACCATAAGTCTCGAAAGCCAGGAGCACAAACAGCTTGTTGAGATGCCGCTCGTAAGCAGCACTCCGACCTTTTCGACCAATGGGAAAGAAGCGGCTATAGAGTTCTATGTGGAAACCAACACCACCCGCCGTCCTGCATGGCTCCGATGGTAGTTTTAGGTGAAGTGGACGATGTCCCTGAAGAGCAGGCCACTATTTTTCCCTACGAAGAAGCAAGCGTGTATGAATGACTTGCAACCACGATCAGGTAGCGGTGAGCTGCTCGGGCATGAGCCGCGGCGCCGCTGACTTTGAGCACAGTTCAGCTTTTACGACGGTTCGCAGGAATTACTGAATATTGCGCAATAGGGAGGAGCGAAAACTCTCTAACGCCTCCAGGCGCGGGGGGGCGCAAGCAATAGCGCCGTATCATTATCCAGCAGAAGGAAACTGCCATGCCACACACTCAGACGTCGCAGCTGTTCAATATCGATTCGTTGCTCGAGGAGCTTCAGGACGAAGTGGTCACGGGCGAGACCCTGGATCTATTCGTTGCGTCACTCGCCTTCAAGAACTTCGACGGCTTTGCCCGGCGACTACCATTCGTGCTTGAAAGCGTGACCCACCAAGCCGCGACTTGGCAGACGTTGGTAGCAGCTGCCCCCGCGAAGTTCAGGATCCGCCAGACCCAAGAAGCGGTGCTGGTCTTTGCACAGACCGAACATTGCGGCTGCGTGCGGACCTATCGATATCGGCGTGCACTGGGCAGCAGCGAACATGATGCGACAGGCACGGGTTGGTGCTCGATATCGACCCCTGAGACATTCTACGCGCAGCTCGACACGCCGGCGGCTGCGGCTGTGTTCCACGCCTGGCAGGCCTGGATGACCCGCACCACGGCAGAACAGGCCGCGATGGCTGAAGGACGCTTTGACAACACCGCGGTCTCCCGATCGGTGATTTTTACTGGGGTAGGCAATTGTTTGGCTTGTAAGGCGCCTGCCGTCGCCAGCGCCCGCACTACGTTGAGCAGCGCCGTTGACAATCGTCTGCTGATTCAATTGCCGTTGTGTGCTCAGCACCTGCAGGCCGCCCAAGAGTATCCGTGTGTCGCGCTCTTTCTAGAAACGCTGTTTTCAATCTCACTGGGACTGCCGGAGGTCGAGCGGAGCGAGGCGATCCCGGATGAGCTGATCGCATCGTTGCACACCATGGTGGCCGAGGCCTTGGGCGGCACTGTTGGCACCGCGCAGAAACGCCAGCGCGGCTGGCACTTGCGCATCGCGCTGCCCGATGGCTGGCATTGGTTGCTGCGCCTGAATACCCTGTTGGACTACGCGTACATGTTGTACCCGCCGGGCGCAAGCAAGGAGATCTACCGCGCTGACTCTGCGCCCGATCATCCTGACTTGCCATTTTTTCCCGATCATGAGCATGAGCGTCCCTCGAAAAAAAATGAGGGGATCGCACCAAGCTTTCTGTACGGCAACCCGCTGTTGGACCTGAAACGCTTGCAGCGTGTGGAAAAGGAACTACGCCGTGCCTGACGGTGCCGAGACTTGTGTCGGAGGGGCGACGCTAGTGGCTGTCGATTCAATAATATATATTTTTGTGTTGAGTCTGTTCCTCTTCGGGAATACACCGATGGAGGCGGCTTGGCTTGGTGTGCGTAGTGTGAGCTACCTATGGCTCCTTTTGGCCCAGAGTGTGTAAAAACGCCTTCGCAAACACTTGCTATGATTTCTGAGGATTTCATCGCAGGGATCGCCCATGAAGCGCTTTATCCAAGGTGAACATCGAGGTCAAGGCACCTTACTTCCCGAGAGCCTCGACGACTACGTCAGCGATACCAATCCGGTGCGCGTAGTCGACGTCTTTGTCGACGAACTCGACCTGGTCAATCTGGGTTTTGAAGGTGCCATTCCAGCCGATACTGGCCGGCCTGCTTACCACCCCGCGATCTTGCTAAAGATCTACATCTACGGCTATCTCAACCGTATCCAGTCGAGCCGACGTTTGGAGCGAGAAGCCCAGCGAAACGTCGAACTGATGTGGTTGACCGGGCGTTTGATGCCGGACTTCAAGACCATCGCCAACTTCCGAAAAGACAACAGCAAGGCCATCCGAGGCGTCTGTCGCCAGTTCGTTGTGCTGTGTCAGCAGTTGGGATTGTTTGGAGAAAATCTGGTCGCCATCGATGGCAGTAAATTCAAAGCAGTCAACAACCGCGACCGCAATTTCACCAGCGCCAAACTGAAGCGGCGCATGGAAGAAATTGAATCGAGCATCAATCGTTACCTGGCGGCACTCGATGCTGCCGATCGGCAAGAACCCACAGCTTCCGAGCCCGGCGCCGTGCGGCTGGAAGAGAAAATCGCCAAGCTCAAAACTCAAATGAAGGAGCTTCAAGCGATCGAAATCCAGCTCAACGAATCCCCGGATAAACAGGTCTCACTGACCGATCCAGACGCCCGTTCCATGATGACGCGCGGCACAGGAATCGTCGGCTACAACGTGCAGACAGCGGTCGATACGCAGCACCATTTGATCGTTGCGCATGAGGTGACCAACGTCGGTTCTGACCGCGATCAACTCAGCTCGATGGCCAAGCACGCCCACGAGGTGATGGCGTCAGATACGTTGTCGGTAGTGGCTGACCGAGGTTATTTCAAAAGCGAACAAATCCTCGCTTGTCACGATGCAGGTATCACCGCCTATGTGCCCAAGCCGATGACATCGGGAGCCAAGGCTGACGGGCGTTTCAATAACGATGCCTTCATCTATGACGCGGCAAAAAACGAATACATTTGCCCGGCTGGAGAGGCACTGATCTGGCACTATTCCTACGTTGAAAAAGGCCTGAAGTTGCACCGGTACTGGAGTTCGAAATGCCAGGGCTGCGCGTTGAAATTGCAGTGCACACCGAGCACGGAACGACGAGTTCGACGCTGGGAGCATGAAGACGTATTGGAGGAGATGCAGCTTCGGCTGAGCAAAGCACCAGAGATGATGCGAGTCCGAAAACGGACGGTTGAGCATCCCTTCGGGACGCTCAAACAATGGATGGGTGCGACGCACTTCCTGACGCGGAAGCTGGCCGGGGTGAGTGCGGAGATGAGCTTGAATGTGCTCGCCTACAACCTGAAACGGGTCATGAAAGTCATCGGTGCCAACGGTTTGATGAAGGCGCTGACGGCCTGAAAAAGGCTGATTTTGGTCCATCCCAGAGGCTGTAAAAACAGCGTTGGCGTGTTCCAGGCTGCGACTGATGCGGCCCGCGGTATGACCGTGCGATCGCTCAGCCAACGAACGAACGTCACTGCTCCACGACGATGAGGTCCAGCTACAACGGCGGTATCGACACCTTGAGACACGCTGGCCGGTAATGGCAACCGCGATACGTTGACCGGCGGTGCGGGGGCGGACATGTTTGTGTTCACCTCAACGAGCGACTCGGGGACATCAACCGCAAGCCGCGATGTCATCACCGACTTTGCGCAGGGCTCCGACCACATCGATCTGACCTCGATCGATGCCCGGACCTTTGGCGCAGGTTCCGCGGGTAATCAGGACTTCACCTTCCTCGGCGAGTGGAACGGCGCCGGCACCGAGTTCAGCAACCAGGCGCAATTGAAGTACCACTTCGTCAATGTCGGCGGGGTCGATCACACCTATGTGGAGGGCAATGTAAACAGCGGTAATGGCGCCGATTTCCAGATTGATCTGGTCGGGCATGTGGCCCTTACCGCGAGTGATTTTGTCGGCGTGGCATAGGTTGGCAGCGTACAAAGGAACCTGAACTAGACCACGGCGCCAAACAAGTGCCCCACCAGTGCGGTAATGCCCATGGCCAGTGCCCCCCAGAATGTCACCCGCCAGGCGCCGGTCATGACATTGGCCCCGCCGGCCTTGGCGGCGATGGCGCCCAGCGTCCCGAGAAACACCAATGACATGCCCGATATCCACGGCACTGCGTTGTGCTCCGGCGCGACAAACGTGACCGCCAACGGTAATGCGGCACCCACCACGAAGCTGGCGGCTGAGGCCAGGGCGGCTTGCAAGGGTTTGGCGGTGAGCGTGGCGCTGATGCCCAATTCGTCCCGAGCGTGAGAGCCGAGTGCGTCATGGGCCATCAATTGATCGGCCACCTGATGCGCCAACTCGGGGGAGACACCACGATGCCTGTAGATGTTGGCGAGTTCGATGTGTTCGGCTTTCGGATCATTGGCTAACTCGGCCCGTTCGCGGGACAAGTCGGCGCGCTCGGTATCGGCCTGGGAGTGCACGGAAATGTATTCGCCTGCGGCCATGGACATGGCGCCGGCCATCAGCCCCGCCATCCCCGTGACCAGCAACGTGGCGTGGCTGGCGTTGGCGGCCGCAACGCCAATCAGCAGGCTGGCGGTGGAGACTATCCCGTCATTGGCCCCAAGGACGGCGGCGCGCAGCCAGCCGATACGATCGCTTCGGTGTGCCTCGGTGTGCCTGTGCATGAATTTCATGGTTGATCGCGACTCACTGTCATTGGGTGGTTCACATCGGACGGGTTTCAATCTGCGCCTGCAATTGGCCGCCGACAATGGATATTTCCTTGAACTGTTGGCCGTCGCGCAGCACGAACAAGGCGTCCATCCCGCGCTCCTGGGCCAGGCGTGGACCTGCGGTTTCACCCAGCACCATCAACGCCGTGGCCCAGGCATCGGCGAGCATGCAGGAGGACGCCACCACGGTGACGGCGGCAAGAGGGTTGCACAACGGCGCGCCGGTGGCCGGGTTCATGGTATGGGCATAGGACTGACCGGCGACGTCGACCCACTGTCGATAGTCCCCGGAGGTCGCGATAGCGGCATCACCCAGTTCCATCACGCCCATGACTTCGCGCACGCCCCGGCGGGGCTTTTCCAGGGCCACGGCCCAGCACTGGCCATCAGGTTTGACGCCCCGGGCGCGCATCTCGCCATCGATACCGACCAGGTAGCGGGTGATGCCCAATCCGTCCAGGCAACGGGCCAGTTCATCCACGCCAAACCCTTTGGCGATGCCATTTAAATCAAGCTGCAGTGGTGCGCGTTTGCGCACCTGATTGCGTTGCGCATCAACCTCCAGCGCGGCGCTGGCGGACAGTCGTGCGTGCGACGACGGCGTGGCGAGCGCCTGCGCTGTGATCGCGTGTTCTCCGGGGCCGAACCCCCAGGCGTCAACCAGATCACCGACCGCGATGTCGAAGGCACCGCCCGATTGCTGACTGACGCGCAGTGCCGCAGACAGCACCGTCGCCAGTTCTTCAGGCACTGACACCCATTGCTGTTCTGGGGCGGCGTTGAGGCGATTGAGGTCAGAGTCGGGTTTCCAGGTGGACATTTGCTGATCCACCCGGGCCACGGCGCAGGCCAGGCTGTGGTTCACTGCGTCGGTATCAATCCCGGCAGCGGCATAGAACAGGGCGGTGTAGCGGGTGCCCATGGTCTCGCCGTTCAGGCTGTAGCGTTGCAGCTCAGTAGACGTCTTCACGGTAGCGTCCTTGTGCCTTGAGGGTCAGCACGCTCAGGTTGAGAGGCGCCAACACTTCATCGAGGGCCTGCATCACGCCTTTGGCCATCTCGCGACTGCCACACACCAGCACCTGGGCGCCTTTTTCAATCAGTCGGCGCAAGGCCAGGGCATCGCTGATCAGCCGGTCTTGCACGTAGCTGCGGTCCTGAACCTGAGAGAAGGCTGCACGCAATGCCGTGAGGCGGCGGTCCGACAAGTATTGGTTGAGCTGCGGTTCATAAAGGAAATCCGAGGCCGGGTTGCGCCCGCCCCAATACAAGTGCATCGGGTGTCGAGCGGTGTTGTTGCGGATAAAACCGGCCAGGGGGCCGATGCCGGTGCCGGCACCGATGAGGATCACCGGGTGCGTGCCCGACGCCGGGCGAAAGTGCGGGTTGGGCTGGATAAACGCTTCGATTGGCCCGCCGATGTCCAGGCCATGGAGAAATTCCGAGCACACGCCACCGTCGTGTTTGCGTACGCAGATTTCCAGCACGCCATCCTGCGAGCCGCTGGCCAGCGAGTAGAAGCGTGGGATCGTACTGCCTGGGGGCAAAATCCCGACCAGGTCACCGGCCAGAAAGTCCGGCAGCTTGCCGGGTGCCTTGAAGCGCAAGACGTGGGTCGGTGCGTTCACCTGTTCACCGTAGACAATGCGCTCCGTCAGCTGCAATGGATGGGTCTGTGGTTGCTGCGGGGTATGGACCAGTGGCAGGTCATGCTGGAGCACTTCGCCCAAGGCGTGGCCCCAGCGCGCAAACTCCTGAGAGGACTGACGGTTGACGGTTTCCAGCCCCAGTAATGGCGAGCCACCGGCCTGCAACATCGCTTCCTGTACCTGATGGGCGTACTGACAGAACTGCGTAAACTGCCGATCACCAAAGCCCAGTACGGCAAAGGGCAGCCCAGGCTTGAGGCCGGTTTTTGCCAGTTGCGTCAGAAACTGCGAAGCCGAGGCCGGCGCATCGCCGTCACCGTGGGTCGCGGTGAGGATGAACACCCGCTGAGCGTTGCGGTAGTGGTTGGCGTATTGATTCATTGTCGCGCTGTGTACCCGGTGTCCCGCCAGGTGCAAAGCGTCATGCAAGGTTTTTGCAAAGCCCCAGGTGCTGTTGTTTTCACTGCCCACCAGAATTATGCAGTCAGCAGTGTGGGCCGGGCTGTTGTGGCGGAGGGTCGGGCTCGCCTTGCGACGGCGCCACCACAACACAATGCCGGTCACGCTCATCAACGGTACGCAGAGGGCGCAGAGCCCTAGCGGCAGGCCCAGCCACCAGAGGCCTTCGCCGGTGTGCAATTGATAGATCAATTCGTAGAGGTTGTGCATCGAGTCGTGGGCTTGATAGGACAACAAGGCGCCGCTGGCCTGGTCCACGTAGCCGTCGCCCTGGGCCGTGCGCAGAGAAAACACATCGCGCGGGTTGCCGGGGCTCGGGTAGACCAGCTCGCGCAGGTCGTTCAAGTCGGTGGCCTGCAAGGCTTGCAGCTTCGCCACCGGCAGGGCCGGACCGGCACTGACGTGGGCGGGGAAGGCGGGTTCACTCTGACTGCCGTCGGCGATAAAGCCAAAAGTGGTGGCGGACATGTAGAGCCCGCTCAATGCCGACAGCAGCAGCCCCAGCAAGGCCAGTCGCCCGACTTCAGCGTGCCAACGCTGGCTGAAAGTACCCCGCAGCGGCCGCAGCAGGTTGCGCCAGCCACCCAGGCGCCGGGCCAGCAATAGCGCGCCGGACACCGACAGCATCAGCATGAACAGCGCGCCGACACCCGACACGCCATGGCCCGGCGTGCCAAGGAACAGCGAGCGGTGCAGCTCTTTCACCCAGCGTGAGAACGCGGATGGCTCGTCGGGCGCGAGGCCTTGGCCGGTCATTGGGTCGACTTTTTCCGCCCCGGCCTGGCCGTTCTGGTTGTAGTAGACGATCACCGTGCCAGACGCTGTGCGCTGGATCTGCTCTACGCCCGAAAAGTGGCTGGCAACGCGCCCGGCCAGTTGGCCGACGTTAAGTTGTCCGGCAGGAGTGGAGGTGCTGTGCAAGCGTTCCAGCGCCGGGTTGACCGAGAGGATCGCGCCGCTGATTGCCAACAGCATGACCAACAGGGCAGCGATCAGGCCGGGCAGGGAATGGGACTGGCGAAGCATGTTCAGCCTCCAGGAAGGGCAGGTGCTACAGATCGTAAGTAAAGGAGTCGACGTAGGCGCTGCCGGTCGCCGGCTTGCCTGAGCCTTTGGAGGTCAGGGGAACGCTGACATCGGCGCGGGCGTCGCGTTTGTCCTCGACAGCACTGTCGATGCGAATCTGGTACCCGGCATCAATCAGGGTGTCTGCCAGTTCGACGCTGACTTTGAGCGTGCGCCCGCTGCCGACACTGGCGCCGCTGACCCCGTCAAACTCGCTCGGGTTCATCCCGCTGCCACGGGCCCAGTCGCCCAGGTGCTTGTAGTACTTGGCCTTCTTGCCGGCCACCCACAGGGTTTTCTGGTATTGGCCATTGGCGTCGGTGACGTAGATCGCCAGGTAGGCATCATTGCCGCTGTAGTCCTTGAGCTGAGTGGTCAGGGTCACTTCACGGGCCTGGGCCAGACCCGGCAAGGCAATGGCGCTGGCGAGGCAGGTGGCTGCGATGATCTTTTTCATGAGGGTGTCCTTTTGATCGTTAGGTCGAGAGACTGGACCTGCTGGCTGACAGCAACCTGAAGCGCAGGAAAAATTCATCGACAAGTGAGGCGTCATTCGGTGAGCGGGCTGCCGAGGTAATCCCTGGCATCGCCGTCGTCGCGGAAATGAATCTCAAGTGTGTGCAGGCGCAGCGAGGCCGGTGAGTAGCTGGCTTCGATTGCATTGCCTTTGCGGTCCAGGCCCTTGAGCTCATAACAACCGTCGTCGACCTTGATGCGCTGCACGCTCCAGCCGTATTGCCGCTCGACCTGCTGGCGCAAGGTTTCGCGCGGTTGCCAGTCGCTCACCGGGTCGCTGCAATCGTCATCGGCCAGGGCGTAACCGCTGAGCAGCAGGCTCAACAGCGCGGCATGGGCAATAAAACCTGTTTTCATGATCTGTCTCCTGCCGAGGTCGGCGTCTGTGGCATACCCTAAGGTGCATTCCTGACAACCAGCTGAATCTTCAGATTGACGTCAGGTAAGGCAATTAAGGTGTTGCACGACAACCATCACGGGGGGTACCAGATGCGGGTTTTATTGGTCGAGGACGCACCTGGGTTGGGGGAGGCGGTGCGCGAGCAGATCGCCGATGACGGCCACGCCGTTGATTGGGTGCAGCGCCTGGACCATGCGCGCAACAGCGTGCGCACCACGCCTTACGACCTGATCCTGCTTGACCTGATGCTGCCGGATGGGCGCGGGCTGGATTTTTTGCGTCAGCAACGCTCGGCAGGGGACGTGACCCCGGTGATCATTCTGACCGCTCAGGATCAGATCTCCGACCGTATCGCCGGCCTCAATGCCGGGGCCGATGATTACCTGGTCAAACCGTTCGACCTGTTTGAGCTCTCGGCCCGTGTGGCCGCGGTGGCCCGACGCTACAGCGGCAACCCCAACCCGCAGATCAGACTCGGTGATTTGCAGGTCGACATGAACGCCCGCACCGTGCAGCGGGCCGGCACCACCGTGGACCTGACGGCGCGTGAGTGGGCGCTGTTCGAAGCGTTTGTGCAGCGCCCCAGCGCGCTGTTGTCCAAGTCGCAGCTGGAAGAACGGCTGTATGCCTTCGGTGCCGAAATCGAGAGCAATACCATCGAGGTCTATATCAGCCGGCTGCGTAAAAAACTGGGGCGCGATCTGATCGAAACCGTGCGCGGCATGGGCTACCGGTTGATGGCCGTATGAAGCCTTCCGTGAGCCTGCAAAAACGTCTCGGCCTGGGTTTGACCTTGGGCATGACGTTGCTCTGGCTGGGCGCAACCGTCGGCGCCTGGCTGGTGGTGCAACATGAGTTGGACGAGGCATTCGACAGCGCACTGGAAGAGACCGCGCAACGCATCTTGCCGCTGGCCGTGCTGGAAATCAGCAACCGGGAGGAACCCCGAGAGGCACAGCACGTTGCGACGTTGAAAATGCATAAGGAATACCTGACGTACCTGGTGCGCGATGCCAGTGGCAAGATCCTGATGCAGTCCCACGATGCCAACCCGAAGATCTTCAATCGACAGCCAACCGAGGGTTTTTCGACCTCTGAGAAGTACCGCTTGTATGGCGCCAGTGCATTGCGCGGGACGCTGTTCATTGAAATCGCCGAGCCGCTGAATCATCGCCGTGAAGCCGCGCGAGAAGCCTTGTTTGCCTTGTTGTTGCCGCTGTTGGCGCTGATTCCCGTCAGCCTGTTGGGCACCTGGTTGTTCGTGCGGATCAGCCTGCGTAGCGTGTTGGCGTATCGACGTGCGGTCGAGGCGCGTGGTGTGGGTGATCTGTCACCGATCAAGGTGGCCCGCCTGCCCGCAGAAATCGATCCGTTGGCCGAGGCGGTCAATCACCTGCTGGAGCGCTTGCGCAAGGCCCTCGAAGCCGAGCGCAGCTTTACCGCCAACAGCGCTCATGAGTTGCGTACGCCACTGGCGGCGACCCTCGCGCAGATCCAGCGTTTGCACCAGGAGGCGCCTGAAGGCCCTTTGCGAGTGCGTGCGGCGAAGATCGAAAACGCCTTGCGCGAGCTGGCGCGGCTGTCGGAAAAACTCATGCAACTGGCGAAGGCCGAGGGCGGTGGGCTGCTGTCCGAAACGCCTCAGGACCTGATTCCGTTGTTGGCCCATGGCGTCGATGAGTGGAACCAACGCAGCGGCCAGCGCATCAAGTTGCAACTGCCACACCAGGCCAGCGTGTACTCGAACATTGACCCGGACGCTTTTGGCATCTTGTTGCGCAACCTGATTGAGAACGCTCTGAAGTATGGCGCGACGGCGCAACCGATCGAAGTCAGCCTCACTGAACAGGCTCAACTGCGGATAGTCAATGGCGGGCCGGTGGTGCCGGCGCCAGTGTTGCAGCACCTGACCGAGCGCTTTGTACGAGGTCACAGTGAGATCAGCGGTTCAGGATTGGGCCTGGCGATTGCCAAAACGATTGTGCAGGGGGTTAACGCGAGAATGAAATTGAGCTCCCCTGCAACAGGTCGGCAAGAGGGTTTCGAAGTGTGCGTCTGGCTCCCGCTCGCGTCGGCGATCGACGGTTGAGGGGGGGGCGGGTCCCCGAGTTTCTGACGTGAAAAAGTATGACTGTTTCAGTCGTGCATGGGGGTAAATGCGAGCGGGTCTCTATTGCACTTTCCGTAAGTAACGCAACAACTAATGGATCCAATGAAAGAGTCTGAGGCTTATCTAATTTAAAGCGGGCCAGTTAGCCGGCGGCTTACGGAGAAGTTATCGGTTCATTGTCGATTTAGATCATTTGCGCTGAAGTAACCGTTTGTCGGTAGTCTGCTTAAAAAATGAACATTCGAGGCGTAACACCCTCTGATACTTCAGCGCGTTACCATGATCTGCTCCAGCAATCGTAGAAAAGAAGTGGAAAACGAACCTCATATGCAGTGACTGCAAATGGGGATTTTTTTATCTGAAATTCAGGAGGCAGTAAACAAGTCGATCATTGGTTTGCCAAGTGAATCAATGGGCTACGCAGTGTCAGGTCTGCGATTTGGCATCTCTTATAAAAGTAAGATCGCACAGGGGTTAGAAGAGTTAAATGCCCTGTTAGTTGTCGATCTGTACTATCGAACAAGGTGGAGAAAGTACCGTGGCGATAAATACAATTATGAGCCTGCTCGAAAATAAAGAATGTATGGAGTTTTTGCGGTTGGGCGTTATTTACATTCATTTAGTGTCTTGTTGTGTGGCCATTGGTTTGGTATTGACCAGTGATATTGCAATGGTTAAAGATTTGTTAAAGCGAAAAACATTCACTGAGCACGATCATGCTCATATGAAAAGTCTGCAGAAGTCGGTGATCGTTGCTTTGATAGCCTTGTGGGTGACGGGCGCCGCGGTCATCGGTATTGATTACCTGGAAAAAGGTATGAGCTACTTCATGAACCCGAAACTTCACGCCAAGGTGATCATTGTCATGCTGCTGACCTACAACGGCATCTTGTTGCATCGCCTGGTATTGCCCGCGCTGCAAAAGGCAGGCTCCTTGCTCGATCTCGGGTTCAGCGCACGGATGCTCGCGCTGTTCTGCGGCTCGCTGTCGGCCGTGTCCTGGATGTATGCGGCCATGCTGGGCGTCGGTCGGCCGTTGGCCTGGAAATACTCCCTGTTCGAACTGTTGATGGCGTATCCAGTGCTGATCGCATTGGGTTTCCTGAGCATGCTGGTGTTGACGCAGCGAGTGAAACAACAGGACTACGCCGCTATTTCTTCGCGGACGGTGGCGAGCCAATGTTAGGTCCGTTCAGCGTTTAAGTTTTCCTGGTCAAACAGTGGCCTAGTGGGTCTTGAGCCAGTCCTGAAACCGAGTTTTGCCAATGATGGGATTGGCGCCCGGTGTCAGTGACTGGTCATTGATCGGCGCACCAAAGTAAGGAACCGTGTCGTCCGCGACGGTTTGGCGCGGGTCCTGGGTGTGCTTGAGGTAATCGCTGGCGAACTCGACGAGCGGGCGGTTATCAGGTCCGGCCACTTCGACGGTCTGATTGACCGGCGCTTTCAACGCAATATCGGTCAGCGCCGCCGCGACATCGTCCGAGGCCACCGGTTGCAACGCGGCGGACGTCAGGTGAATGGTGTCGCCTACTTCACGCCCGGAGTAACACCCGCCAAGGTGGCAATATCGGGCGCTGCCCCGGAGTGGCCGACAGGTGGTCGAAAGTCCTGCAGCCAGTGGAAGAAACGCGAGTTATTTGCTTTAGTCCTCCTATCGCTGGCCCACGTGTGCGGGCGGTTCGGCTCATAACGGGAACCCTCTGACGGAGTATCCCATGAATGTTCGATTCCCGCGGCTAGCTGTTCTGGCCGTCGTGCTGACTGTTGGCTACTTGCCCTGCGCGCAAGCGGTGCAATACAAACAAGTCAACCAAGCCGCGAGCAAGATCTCCTTCACGTAAAACCAATTCGCCTCGCGGGTATACGGCACGATTGGCGTATTCGAAGCCAAGCTGGATTTCGACACGACCAACCCTGCGGCAGCCCGGGCATCGCTCACCATCCAGCTCGACAGTATCGATGCCGGCAGCAGTGACGCCAACACGGAACTGCAAAAGCCCGCCTGGTTCGATTCGGCGGCCTATCCCGTGGCGACTTTTGAATCGACCGATGTGAAGGCGCTTGGCGACAACAAATACACGATCATCGGCAAACTGACGCTCAGGGGCGTTACCCGTGATGTAGCGGTTCCGGTCCTGCTGAAAGCCGAGAACACCATCGGCATCTTCGACGGCGAGTTAACGCTCAAACGCAGCGATTTCAAGATCGGCGAAGGTGAATATGCCGATACCATGGTTTCCGACGACATCAATATCCGGTTCAAGATGGTTACGCCGCAGCAGTGATGCAGCGGTGTCGTCCGTGTGATCGGCATGAGGTCAGGCGTGTTATTCATTTGTTTGTCTAGGTGGCAGGGTGCCGCAATCGCTTTTTTTGTCGCAGCATCATGATCAGGCGGTTCACATTGATGGCCCAGGATTTCGGTACGACCAGGAGACTTTCATCGCGGCGCAAGTGCGCGGTGACCGATTGCGACAACTGTTCCACCAATCCGTGTCCGCGGTGTTCGGCAGTTACCTGGCCGCGCTTATGCTCTGCGAGCTGTGCTGGGAGCGCATGGATCACAGCGTGATGATCGGCTGGATTGGCCTGCTGAGCGCCTCGTCGTTATTGCGTATCCTAATGTTTGTGGTCTATTTTCGCAGCCCTGACAGTGAGCGCACGCCGCAACGCTGGGAGCGGATCTATTGGGTGACGCTGGTGTTGTCTGCCGGTATCTGGGGCGCTGGCGCGTTAGCCGTCATGCCGGCAGACGACCTGCTGGCCCAGGCGCTGGTCATGCTGTTTGCCGTTGGCATGTCGGTCAGTGCCGTGTCGTGTTACTCGTCCTATCGGTACATGACGCTGGTGTCGATTGCCCTGGTGTTGTTGCCATGTTGTTTCAACACTCGACCTTGCAAGTCGGTATGGCCCTGGCCGTCGTGGTGTTCGCTTCATTAGTCGCCAGGGCAATACACAACGTCAGCGCCAGGTAACAAGGGTGAGTCGTGTTCCGATTCTAGTTGTGAGCTACTTTTCACGAAGGGCTACTTATGGCCGTTTTCTGCCTGTCGCGACTGACCGAAATCCACAATCCAAAGTGGTCGCTCACCTACTTTACTGGGGCGTGGTGTCGTGTTGAATCAGTAGATTGAAATGCACGTGGCGTACTGCCTGTTATTTTTCGAAACACCGCCACATAAGCCGCTGCGCTCGCAAACTGTAAAATGTGCGCAACTGATTTGACGGATCGATTCGATGCCAGTAAATCCAGTGAGGTAACGATACGTGCCCGTTGATGCCAGGTGCGATAGCTCAAGCCTACTTCAGCAGTAAAGCGCCGCGTAAAAGTGCGCTCAGACATGGCCGCGCGATACGCTACCTCAGCGATTGGCCAATGCCACTGATTGCCTGAAATCAGCTCCATCAATGCCGCGCGCAGCCTGTCGTCAGTTGGCATCGGTAAGTGTGTGGGCAGGCAGGCTGCTTCACGTAACGCATGCAGGAGCAGATTCGCCATCAGATCGCGCATTTCACCCTCGCGCGGCTGCTCGAACAAGCCCAGTACCAACTCCTTGATCAAGGTGGATGCCACAACCGCATGCACCTCGTTGCAACGCGCAAAGCCAGCAATTTTGGCGAAGATCGCCGGCTGGAAATACACCGTTCGCATCTCAACATCCGACAGGATCTGAATGGCATGCGGTTGATGTGGTGGTATCCACAACGCGCGTTGCGGCGGTACCGTCCAGCGATTCAGGTGGGTCTCAACCAACATCGTGCCGCTCAACGCAAACACCAGCTGCCCATTCTGGTGCTCGTGCGAAGGCAACACAGCACCACGCTCATACCGCTTCGCCAACAGGCGAAACTCAACGGGCTTGTGATGGCGCTTCGGCGATGTATTTTGGCTGATGGGGTCTGACATGCCAAACATACTATAGGACTCTGACTACTTGAATCGAGGCCATCATGCATCGTGATTCTGATCTTGTTCACCTGGGTCGTACCAGCGCCGCAGCGGTTCACGCTGTCAATCCGCCCTTGGTGCGTGCGTCAACGGTGGTGTTTGATACCCTGGAGGAGTACCGGCAGTCGTACCAGGGCAGGGTTTTTGAATCTTCACGCTATGGGCGCTCGGGTACGGTCACCACGTTTGAGTTACAAGAGGCCATGGCGCGGCTTGAGAATGCCGAAACCTGCATCGCGACCTCCAGTGGTTTGAGCGCTATCACGGCAGTGCTAGGCGCACACGCGGGGCCGGGAAAACATATTCTGGTCTACAACGGTGTGTATGGCCCAACCCGCGCATTTTGCGAGCAATCGCTGACAGCACTCGGCACGACGATCAGCTTCTTCAATGACAGCGCCGAAGTGAGCCAACTGATCAATGACGATACGAGCCTTGTCTTCGTTGAAATTCCTTCGTCGTTGACGATGCAGATGTTGGACATCACGCAAATTTGCGCGGCGGCGCATGAACGAGGCATACCGGTTGCCTGCGACTCAACGTGGGGCTCACCGGTGTATTTCAACGCGCATGCGTTGGGGATCGACATTTCGATTCATGCAGCAACCAAGTTCATCAATGGTCACTCAGACGTCATGCTCGGTCTGATTACCGGCACTTACTCAACGTTGGACACTGCGCGCCAATGGTGCGACCGCTTCGGCTCACATGCTTCCCCGGACTCTTGCTGGCTCACCTTGCGCGGATTGAGAACACTGGCTGTGCGCATGCCCCGGCATCAAGCCAGCGCAATCGAGGTTGCTGAATGGCTGTGCAAGCATTCGAAGGTCAAGTGCGTGATGTTTCCAGTGTTGGCCTCAGATCCTGGGCACGAACTTTGGAAGAAGCAGTTTTCCGGTGGCGCCGGGCCCTTTACCTTCGAATTGCAATCTTGCAACGAAGCCGCGTTTGAACGCTTCATCAATGCGTTGAACTTGTTTGGTCTGGGTACCAGTTGGGGCGGTTTTGAAAGTTTAGTGATACCCGCAATCCCATACGAACTGCGCACGGTTAAGACTCTGCCGGACGAAGGGCGGCTGGTTCGTCTGCACATCGGGCTCGAACACGCGCCAGATCTGTGTGCAGACCTGGCTCACGCGTTTGATCAAATGGGCGGATGAACCTGGACGACTGAATCGATCCAGGTTCCATAGGGTGTCTGAATGGCTGTTTTTGGCCGATTCTGTTGAAAAAGTCGGCCATGGTTTGCGCATCAAAAAAGTACGTGCCCGAGATTGAAATCTTTACTTTTGGCAGAGGCTTCCGGACTCGGATTTCACCTAGCAGCGTGCAAACAAGGCGTTTTCACCAGTCAATGATCAGGCCGTTTGGGCAGACCGACTTTTTCAACAGAATCGGCCGATTTCTGCCTGTCGCTACCGGCAGCTATAGGTCGAAACCGGTTAACCCACGGTAGAGAAATCAAGCCAGGCTTCAGCGAAGCCTTCCGCCAAGTTTTCTTTTTTGAGCGAAATTTCTGGGCAAGGTCTTCGGAAGTTTCCTTCAAGTTGTGGCGGTTTTCGTGAACTGGTGCGCAGTGAGTTCGATCGATAGGCTTTGGGAGTCACTGCATATTCAGTGGCAGGGTGTAGGAACCCTTCAACCTCCCAAAGACGACATAAGTGTCGACTTCTGATTTGCGGCTGCTGACTTGCGTCCGTAAAATCAGTTGCGGCGGCTGTGCGCGGGCACGCTTCGGCGTGGTCGAGTGTCTCTGGGGCTCGATATTCCTACCCCGCGTATAGCTGCCACCCATGCCTGTAGGAAGGCAAATGGCAGCTCCTATTTTTCCTGGAGTTTTAAAATGCCTACACTTCACCCCGATCCACCCTACGAAAAACCAATTCCCCACCCCGAAAACCGCTTCATGGCGCTCACCAGTAACTGCAACGACATGCCCACGCTGTTTGTCGATACCCATGCGCCGCTCGATATTTTGACCGACGCCGCCAGCTACCGAATTCGTGCTGTCACCCAAGTGCTTGAGAACCTGTCCATGCGTGGCTCAGTCGAATGCGATTCGATGATTCTCAGCGACTTTGCCTTGCTTTGTGCCATTCCATTGCGTGATGGGTGTGATGTGCTGGATGTGATTGGGCGGCGGTTGCGGGCTCGGTCTTCGGATTAGCGCCGAATGGCTTTTTGTGGCGAGGGAGCTTGCTCCCGCTTGAGTGCGAAGCACTCATGAAATCTGCGGTATAGCCGGATTTTTTAGGGCTGCTACGCAGCCCAGCGCGAGCAAGCTCGCTCGCCACAGGATGGGTGTTCAACCTTATCGACTGGCATTAGGGCAGAGGCCCCTTTGCCACTGGGTCGTGGGGGAGCAAGATCAAAAGATCGCAGCCTTCGGCAGCTCCTACGGGATGTACGGCAAATCACCGATGTCCGGCGACTAACGCTTCCTCGGTTGCCGGCACCGCCAGGCTATCAATTACATGCACGCTGTACCCCGGCACATTCTTCGCGTGGTGTTTGGCCTGCGACGCCATTTCCGCCAACTGGCTGGCATCAAGCTGTCCGCAGGCCTGGGGATGCAAATGCACCACACCGATGGACAGGGACAACAGCGGAAACTCCTGGCGCACACCCTGGCGGTTGGGGGCGATGAAGCAGCCGGCTTCCAGGTGTTCGCTGCGGTAGAAACGTCGGCATTGGCTGTGGAAGTCGTCCAGCAGTTGATTCAGGCGTTTGCGCCAGTCTTCCGGGCCGAGCACCAGCAGGAAGTCGTCGCCGCCGATATGGCCGACGAAGTCGCGGGTCGGGTCGACGCGGTCGTTCAGGCATTGCGCCAAACACAGTAGGACTTCATCCCCGCGGCCGTAGCCATAGATGTCATTGAAGGGTTTGAAGCTGTCGATGTCTACGTAGCAGATCACCGATTCCCGTTCCTGTTGCAGCAGCCGTGTCAGGCATTGCTGGATCGGTACGTTGCCCGGCAGCAGGGTCAGCGGGTTGGCGTAGCGGGCTTGCTGGATTTTCAGTTCGGTAATCAGTTTGAGCACGTCGATCACTCGGCCCAAGCCCAGATAGCTGCCGTTGAGGGTGATGATGAAGTCTTCTTCGATGCGCTGCCGGGCGCGGCTGGTGATCAAGCGGCTGACCTGTTGCAGCGACTGGCTCAGCTCCACGGCGAGGAAGTCGTCGCTCATCAGCCGGCTGATGGGTTTGCGGGCGAACAGGTCGGTGGCAAAGGGCTTGAGCAGGGCGTCCGAGAGGGAATGACGGTGGACAATGCCGCAGGGCTGGCCTTGCTCGTCGAGCACTGCCAGGGAGTTCAGGTTGGCTTGGCGGCGGAAGGCTTCCAGCACGGTGGCGGTTGGGGTGTCGCTGGTGACCGCCGGTTGGTCGTTGAGCAGGGCGCTGAGGTCACTGACTTCCTCGTTCAGTGCCGCTGCGGTGCTGTTGGGTTTGGGCATTAAGGTTCGGGCATCGCGGGGCGGATGCTCCTGGGGCCGGCAGAGCAGATAGCCTTGCACAAGATCGACGCCCATCTCAGTCAACACCGCCAGTTCTTCCGGCAATTCGATGCCTTCGGCGATCACTTTTGCCCGGGAGGCCTTGGCGATTTGCAGGATCGAACCGACGAATTCACGCTTGAGCGCGTCCTGATGAATGCCGTCGATAAAGTGCCGGTCGATCTTGACGTAGTCCGGCCGCAATTCAGACCAGAGCCGCAAGCTCGAATAACCCGCCCCCAGATCATCCAGCGCAATGGAAAACCCCATCGCCCGATAGTGATGCAGGGCGGTTTGCAGCAACTGGAAATCGTCGGTCGGGGTCTGTTCGGTGAGTTCGATCACTACCTGGCTTGGCGGTATGCCGAAATCCTGCAGCAGTTGCAGGGTGCGGCCGGGTTGGTGGGCGGCTTCGAGCAGGGATTCCGGGGATACGTTGAGGAACAGTTTGCCGGGCAGTTGCTGTTCATTGAAGCGTCGGCAAGCGCTTTGGCGACAAGCGATCTCCAATTCGCTGAGGCGACCGGCCTGCCGGGCAACAGCGAACAGGGCAACGGGGGAGTGCAGCGGGCTGTTGGAGGGGCCGCGGCTGAGGGCTTCGTAGCCGATGATACGTCGTTCGGAGAGGGAGATGATCGGCTGGAACAGGCTGTGCAAACCGCTTTGAGTCAGTATTGAGCTCAAGGCACTCAGCTGTTCGGTTGTGGTCATGGCGATCTCTGGCGATAAAAAAAGGACCGGGAGCGCAAAGCTCCCAGTCCTTTATTTCACGACAGAATGATGTCTGTTTGATGACGCTCCGGGGAGCGTCAGCATTAAATTGCCATCATTCGGATTGTAACCACTCAGTGCTTGGCGACCGCGGTGTTGAGTTTCAAGTAATCCAGCAGAATCCGCCCGGTCTCGCTCAGGTAGGCGTCGTCTTCTGGCTTGGTCTTGTCCGACTCGGCCGCGATGGCATCTTCGTCTTCTTTCTTCAGCTCTTTGAGCGGTTCTTCACCCTTGGCCTTGCGACGGATGTTTTCCATGGCCAGTTGCTTGGCTTCGATATCGGCGTGTTGTGCACGACGGTCGGCTTCATTGAGGCTGACAGTTTTTTCGGTCATCAGCTTCTGGGCCAAGGCCAGTTTGTCGCGAATGAACACGAACTCCGCGTCTTTGGCCGAACGCACGTCATGCTCGGACTTGAGCTGCGTGATGTACGGTTTGAACGGGTCGAGCGCCGGCTTGATGGCCGCACGGATGGTGTCCCACGGCATGGCTTCCGGCAGGGCGCTTTCGCCGATTTCCTTGGTGTCGATGATCGACGGGTAATCGATGTCCGGCAGCACGCCCTGATGCTGGGTGCTCTGGCCGGAAACCCGGTAGAACTTGGCCAGGGTCAGTTTCAGTTCGCCATGGTTCAGCGGCTGAATGGTCTGCACGGTGCCTTTGCCGAAGGTCTGGCCGCCGATGATCAGTGCGCGGTGGTAGTCCTGCATGGCACCGGCGAAGATCTCCGACGCCGAGGCGGACAAACGGTTGACCAGCAACGCCATCGGGCCTTTGTAGAACGCCCCCGGGTTTTCGTCTTCCAGTACATCGACCCGGCCGTCGGCGTTACGCACCAGTACGGTCGGACCTTTGTCGATGAACAGGCTGGTCAGCTCGGTGGCTTCCTGCAAGGAGCCGCCGCCGTTGTTACGCAGGTCGATGACCACGCCGTCGACCTTGTCTTTCTGCAGCTCGGTCAGCAGCTTCTTGACGTCGCGGGTGGTGCTCTTGTAATCCGGATCGCCGGCACGGAAGGCTTTGAAGTCCAGGTAGAAGGCCGGAATCTCGATGACGCCGAGCTTGTAGTCTTTGCCGTCCTGCTTGAGGTTGAGGACCGACTTCTTCACGGCCTGGTCTTCAAGTTTCACCGCTTCGCGGGTGATTGGCACGATTTTGGTGGTCTGGTCGTTCGGCGCATTGCTGGCCGGGATCACTTCCAGGCGCACCACGGTGCCTTTCGGACCACGAATCAGTTTGACCACTTCGTCCAGGCGCCAGCCGACTACGTCGACCATCTCTTTGTTGCCCTGGGCCACGCCGATGATCTTGTCGGCCGGTGCGACCTGCTTGGTCTTGTCGGCCGGGCCGGCAGGCACCAGACGCACGACTTTCACTTGATCGTTATCGCTCTGCAACACGGCGCCGATGCCCTCCAGGGACAGGCTCATGTTGATGTCGAAGTTCTCCGCGTTATCCGGCGACAGATAGTTGGTGTGCGGGTCGTAGGACATCGCGAAGGTGTTGATGTACGCCTGGAAGATGTCTTCCGCGCGGGTCTGGTCCAGACGCACCAGCTGATTCTTGTAACGCTTGGTCAGGGTTTCCTGAATCTGCTTTGGCTCTTTGCCGGAGATCTTCATCCGCAGCACTTCGTCCTTGACGCGTTTGCGCCACAGGTCGTCCAGCTCGGCGGTGGTCTTGAGCCAAGGGGCATCCTTGCGGTCGACCAGCAAGGTTTCCTTGGTGGTGAAGTCGATCTTGTCGACGCCCTTGTTCAGCTCGGCAAGGGCAAAGTCCAGGCGCGCCTTTACGCGGTCCAGATAGCGCTTGTAGATGGTGAACCCGGCGTTCAGGTCGCCGCTTTTGAGGAAGTCGTCAAACTGGGTTTTCCATTTGTCGAATTCGGCAATGTCACTGGCCATGAAGTAGCTACGCGATGGATCCAGCAGCTTGAGGTAGCTGTCGTAGATGATCACGGAGCGCGCATCGTCGAGCGGTGGCTTGCTGTAATGGTGACGCTTGAGCAATTCGACGACGTTCAGGCTGGCGATGACTTCGTCACGATCGGGCTGAAGCTTGTCCCAGCTGTTGGCTGCGAACGAATTGCTCGACATCGGCAAAAGACCGAGACCAATGACAAGCGCGAGGGCGGTGCTGGGGAAAAAATGCTTCATGCTGATTCGACGCGGGGACAATTGATCACGCATATTAGGCCGTCTTTGAAGTCGCCGGTTCCCACAAGGGCCGGTCGCATAATGCAAGAAAGCCCGGCGCTACAGCTACGGGCTCAGTCCAGACTCACTATGGAGGCACTGTGAAAGCATTGCAAGGCGTTGAGGGGCGAGTGGAGTGGGTTGAAGAGCCGAGTCCTACATGCGATGTAGGACAAGTTCGTATCCGAGTGGCGGCTGCAGGACTCAATCGCGCCGATTTGTTACAGAAAGCAGGCCTTTATCCGCCACCACCGGGGGCCAGTCAGGTACTGGGTCTTGAGTGTTCGGGGGTGATCAGCGAGGTCGGTCCGGGCTCGTCCTGGCAGGTAGGCGATCGGGTTTGCGCCTTGCTGGCCGGGGGCGGGATGGCCGAAGAGGTAGTTGTCGACGGACGGCACGTGTTGCCGGTTCCCGAGGGTTTGTCCCTGGCCGAGGCCGCGGCATTGCCGGAAGTGTATGCGACCGTTTGGCTGAATTTGTTTCAATTGGCTGCAATCAAGCCGGGTGAGAAAGTTCTCCTGCACGCCGGAGCAAGTGGAATCGGTTCAGCTGCCATTCAGCTGTGCAAGGCGTTTGGCAACCCGTGCTGGGTCAGCGTCGGCTCCGAGGAACGTCTGGCCTACTGTGAAGCGTTGGGCGCCCAGGGTGGCGTCGTGCGCAGCAAGGATCTGGACCGTTTGAATGATCTGGGCCCGTTCGACGTGATCCTCGATCCGGTGGGCGGTAATTATGCTGCACTGAACCTAAAGCTGCTGGCCCGCGATGGGCGTTGGGTGCTGATCGGTTTGATGGGCGGTCGTGAGGCGCAGCTGGATCTGGCACAGGTGCTGGCCAAGCGTGTGCAACTGCTGGGTTCGACCCTGCGCAATCGCGACGAGCAGTTCAAGGCCGATGTGTTCAGCGATCTCAGCCAGCACGTCTGGCCGCTGTTTGCCGAAGGGCGGTTGAGCCCGCAACTGGCCAGGACGTTTGCGATAGAGGATGCCGAAGCGGCGTTTGCTGAGCTGGCGACCAATAAGGTGTCGGGCAAACTGGTGTTGGTGATCGACGAAAGCCTGACTTGACGACAATGCACTGAACCTGTGGGAGCGAGCCTGCTCGCGATTCAGGCGGCGCGGTTTATCTGCAAGACCGCGTTATCGTTCATCGCGAGCAGGCTCGCTCCCACAGGGGCCAAATTACTTCCAGATATGGATTGGCCAGCCGGCTTTTTCGGCGTGTTCGAGCAGCACCGGGTCGGGGTTTACCACGTGTGGGAAATCCACCTTCAGCAACAACGGCAAATCGTTGCGTGAATCGGAATAGAAGCTCGCGCCTTCCAGGTTCTCCTCTTGCGCATCCAGCCACTCCAGCAAGCGGGTGATCTTGCCTTCGCGGTAGGTCAGGGTGCCAACGGTGTTACCGCTGTATACCCCGTGCGCCAATTCCAGCTCGATGCCGAGAATTTCGTCAATGCCCAGACGGTCGGCAATCGGCCTGACCAGGTGCGTGCCCGAGGCCGAGATCACCA
Organism: Pseudomonas sp. P9_31; assembly: GCF_034008235.1. Lineage (NCBI taxonomy): Bacteria > Pseudomonadati > Pseudomonadota > Gammaproteobacteria > Pseudomonadales > Pseudomonadaceae > Pseudomonas > Pseudomonas sp. P9_31. The sequence goes on along the minus strand of NZ_CP125375.1, from coordinate 4,395,248 downwards.
GGATCCGGTCGCCGGCCTTGCGGTGGGCGGCGATGGCTTTGGTGGCGTCGCTGAAGATGATCGGCTCGATGAAGTCTTCCACCCAGGGCGCCACCAAGTGCTCGACCTCTTGCGGTGTGCGACCGATCATCGGCTCCAGGCTGAAGGTCATGTACTCCTCCATGCGCAACTTGCCGTGGCTGTAAGCGTCCATCAGTTCGTTGTTCTGACGCATGAACGACTCGGGATCGACCCAGCCCAGGCGACCCATTTGCTCGCTCCAGAGGGTGGCGCAGTCGCCGTGGATCAGGGTTTCGTCCAGATCAAAAATTGCCAGGGCCATCAGTGCAGTTCTCTCTTCAACATCAGCAAGGTCATCAGGCTACCTCACACAGGGCCGTTGGATCGATGGAAAGTGCCAGGCGCTGACCATCGGGATGCAGGTCAGCCGCCGAGCGGTTCAGCACATCCACCACCAATTCCACGCCCCGGGCTTCTACCCGGTAGCGAATCACGTTGCCCAACAGGCTGTGGCTGCGCACTTGCGCGTCGAGTTCGCCGTTCAAGCTCAGCTCGATGGCTTCCGGGCGAATCGCGATGCGGTGGGTGATCGGCCGCTGCAGCAGTTTTGTCGCGCTGTCGGCATCCAGCAGGTTGTAGTTGCCGATGAAGCCTGCGGCAAAAACATCGACTGGCGCCGTGTAAAGGGTTTCGGCGTCGCCGCTTTGTACGATCTTTCCCTGATTCATCAGGAAGATTCGGTCAGACATGGTCAGGGCTTCTTCCTGATCGTGAGTGACGAAGATCGTGGTCAGGCCAAGTTCGCGCTGGATCTGACGGATCTGTTCGCGCAAGTGCTTGCGAATCCGTGCATCCAGCGCCGACAGCGGCTCATCCAGCAACAGCAGGCGAGGCCGGGTTACCAGTGAACGGGCCAGGGCGACCCGCTGGCACTGGCCACCGGACAGTTGATGGGGATAACGGGCGGCGAAGTCGTTCAGCTCCACCAGTTTCAGCACTTCGGCGACGCGCTTGTGGCCGTCGTCGGCGTTGACCTTCTGCATGCGCAAGCCGAAGGCGACGTTCTGCTCCACGGTCATGTTCGGGAACAGCGCATAACTCTGGAACACCATGCCGATCCCGCGTTTTTGCGGGCTCAGTGGCACGAGGTCCTGGTCTTCAAGCAGAATCTTGCCGCCATCCACCGAGGTCAGCCCGGCGATGCAGCGCAGCAGGGTGGATTTGCCACAACCGGACGGGCCGAGCAGGGTGACGAATTCGCCTTTCTTGATTTCGCAGTTGATGTCGCTGAATACGGTAGTGCCTGCGTAGTTTTTCTGCAGGTGTTGGACGCTGACATAGCTCATTCGCTTTTGTCCTTGTTCAAGATATTGGCCGCCCAGGTCAGAACCAGCACAAAGAAGAAATAGGAAATCACCAGCGCGCTGGTGAAGTGGCCGCTGCTGTTGCGCATGTTGTTGAGGTAGACCTGCAGGGTTTCGTAGCGGGTGCCGACGAGGATGTTGGCGAACACGAATTCACCGAACAGGAACGAGAACGACAGCAACAACGCCACCATCAAACCCTTGCGCAGGTTCGGCAGCACCACCAGGAATGCCGCTTGCCAGGTGCTGGCGCCGAGCAGTTGCGCGGCGTCCATCAGGTCGCGCAGGTTGATCGCTTGCAGGTTGTTGGTGATCGCCCGGTACATGAACGGCAGCGCCACGGTGAAGTAGCAACCGATCAGAATCCACGGCGTACCGACCATCGCGAACGGCCCCGAGCCATAGAGCTGCAACAGCCCCACCGACGACACCACCGGTGGCACCGCGAAGGGCAGCAGGATCAGGATGTTCATCAGCGCGTCGAGTTTCGGGAAGTGGTAATGCACCACGAACAGCAGCGGCAGGATCAGTACCACCGACAGAATCAGCGAACCGATGCAGACCAGCAACGACTGGCCGAACGCATCGAGAAAGCGCGGATCGCTCCACAGCTGGATGTACCACTTGAAGGTAAAGCCGCTGGGCATAATCGTCGCTGACCAACTGCTGGCGATCGAGTAGATCAAGGTGCCGAGCAGCGGTAACAGCAGAATGGCAAACAGCAAATACACCACGACCCGGTGGTAGACACCGACGGGGCCCAGTTCAGCGCGAGACATGGTAGCTCCTCTTCAACAGCAACTGATGCACGATGGTCACCAGGGTCATCAACGCCACCAGCACCACGGCCAAGGCACTGGCCAGGTTCGGGTCGAGGGAAATGTCGCCGGAGACCATCGCCGCGATGCGGATCGGCAACACGTTGAAGTTGCCGGTGGTCAGGGCGTAGACCGTGGCATACGCGCCGAGGGCGTTGGCCAGCAGAATCACGAACGTGCCCAGCAGCGCCGGGGTCAGCACCGGCAAACCGATGTGCCGCCAGAACTGCCAGCCGTTGGCGCCCAGCAAGGCGGCGGACTCACGCCAGTCTTCGCGCAGGGCATCGAACGCCGGGTAGAGCAACAGCACGCCCAGGGGAATCTGGAAGTAGGTGTAGAGAATGATCAGCCCGGTTTTCGAATACAGGTTGAAATCCTGAATGATCCCGGCCTGTTTGAGCATGATGGTGATACTGCCGTTGAACCCCAGCAAAATGATGAATGCGAAGGCCAGGGGCACGCCGGCGAAGTTGCTGGTCATGTTGGCGAAGGCGTTGACGAAGTTGCGCAGTTTCGAGTCGACCCGGCGCAGGGAGTAGGCGCCGAGTACGGCGATGATGATGCCGAACACGCTGGACCAGAAACTGATTTCGAGGCTGTACTGGATCGCCTGCAAATAGAACTTCGAGTTGAAGATTTTGCTGAAGTTGGCCAGGCCCCAGCCGAACTCTTCCGATTGCAGGCTGTTGATCATCACCCAGAGCAGCGGGGCAATCTCGAACACGATAAAGAACAGCGTGAAGGGCACCAGGCACAGAGCGGCCAGCCATTTACCACGGGTCATGGCGTTCACTTGAGCAGCTCCCGGCACACAGGTTTGTCGTGGGGCACGCCCAGCAGTTCGCAGACGGTGCCGCACAGTTCGGTTTGTTTCGGTGCGGCGTTGGCGTTGAAACTGAAGGCGTCGCCGAGGACGAACAGCGGCACTTCGCGTTCTTCGGATAGCAGGCCGTTGTGCGAGCGGTCGTTGTTCATGCCGTGGTCGGCGGTCACCAGCACTTGATAACCGGCGTCGAGCCAGCCTTGCAGGTAGTCGGCGAGGATGATGTCGGCCGAGCGGGCACTGTTGCGGTATTGCGGGGTGTCGAGGCCGTGCTTGTGCCCGGCGTCGTCGATGTTCATGGGGTGGACCAATAGAAAGTTCGGCGCGTGGCGCAGGCGCAGGTTTTCCGCGTCGGCGAACAGGTGCGAGTCCGGGTAGTGGTCGCTCCAGTAGAAGTGACCGTACTGGATCGGCAGTTTCGGGTCGTCGGTGTGACGATCCCGGGCGGCCACGAACGGCGAACGGTTATACAACTCGCTGACCCAGTGATAGGCCGCGGCGGCGGTTTTCAGGCCGGCGTCGGTGGCGTAGTGATAAATGCTGCGCTGGCTGGACAGGCGCGAGACGTTGTTGTGAACGATGCCGCTGTCGATCGGCGTTACGCCGGTCAGGATGCATTCGTAAAGCGGGCGGGACAGGGCCGGCAATTCGCACTCCAGTTTGTAGAGCGCTGCGCGTCCTGCGCCAACGTAAGCCTGCAGATGCCCCATGGCGTGACGCGCGACTTCGTAATTGAGGCCGTCGAGCACGACAAGGATGACGTTGTGCTTCATAGGGGCTGGAACTCCGCAAAAACAGATGATTCAAGTACGCAACCAATCCCCTGTGGGAGCGAGCTTGCTCGCGATAGCGGTCTGACATTCAACATTGATGTTGGCTGACAGTCCCTCATCGCGAGCAGGCTCGCTCCCACATTTGGATCACCATCAGATCCCCAGCTGGGGATCTACTGCATTACGGCATATTGATGATGACTTCTTCCTGCCACTTCTGCGGCAGCGCCTTGGAGGTCTTTTCCCACGCGTCGGCGTCTTTGATCGGCGTAACCTTTTTGTACTGCTCGTTAGGCAGCAGCTTGGCCTTGACCTCTTCCGGCAGTGTCAAGTGCTCGGCGCGAATCGGACGGGCGTTGCCTTTTGCCAGGTTGATCTGGCCAGCGTCGCTGAAGATGTATTCGCGGGCCAGCTTGGCGGCGTTCGGGTGCTTGGCGTATTTGTTGATGATGGTGGTGTAACCGGAAATCACCGAGCCGTCGGATGGAATCAGCACGGTGTAGTCATCCGGATTCGCCATCTTGGCCTTGTAGCTCAAGCCGTTGAAGTCCCAGACCACGCCGACTTCGATTTCACCTTTTTCCATGGTGGCGATCGTCGGGTTGGCCATGGACAAGCGGCCTTGCTTGGCGATGTCAGCGAACAGCAACAGGGCTGGCTGAATGTTTTTCTCGTCACCGCCATTGGCGAGGGCGGCGGCCAGTACACCGTTGGCCGCTTGTGCGGCGGTGCTCACGTCACCGATGGAGACTTTGTACTTGCCGGTCTTGAGGTCGGCCCATTTGGTCGGCGCCGCGGAACCGTGCAGCAGTTTTTTGTTGACGATGAACGCGATGGTGCCGGTGTAGGCCAGCGCCCAGTTACCGTCCTTGTCCTTGGCCCAATCCGGAACCTGTGCCCAGGTGGTGGGTTTGTAAGGTTGCACCACGCCTTGCTTGACCGCGATCGGGCCGAAGGCGGCACCGACGTCGCCGATGTCGGCAGTGGCGTTGTCTTTTTCGGCGGCGAACTTGGCGATTTCCTGGGCCGAGCTCATGTCGGTGTCGATGTGTTTCAGGCCGTATTTCTTGGCCAGGTCTTCCCAGGTGCCTTTCCAGTTGGCCCAGTCATCGGGCATGCCGACGCTGTTGACGGCGCCTTCCGCTTTCGCAGCGGCTTCGAGTGTTTTCAGATCGGTATCCGCCGCCATGGCGGCAGTGCACAGGGCAATGGTCGAGCCTAACAGTGATGCCAGGAAAAACTGTTTCATCCGAAGCTCCTTTGGGCGCTTTCAACGCTGCGATTGCGGTTGTGTTGGTCTAGGTCAGCAATACCTGAGCCAATTTAGGCGTCCTGGATGACATTTTGATGTCGACGACCGGTCGGCCTGAATTTTCTGCGCTCGGATACGCGGGGTGCGAGATAAGCGTAGACCATGGCTAAAGGGCTGATATGAAAGGGACTTGGCCATAAAATTGCAGGTGTCTGGCACAACCGTTCGGCGGCTTTGTCATCTGCCAGTCATGTGCAGTGCCTAGGCTTGCAGGCAGTTGATGGAGCCCGGTTTCAATCGCGGTTCTGCCCTGAAACAGTGCTGGTCTAGTCCAGATAGGTAACGTTGATGCGCATCGAGACAACCAAAGCGGTGACAGCGATCGGGCAGGTTCTGCAAGAACAGCTCGACCACGGTCTGTTGGCGCCCGGGAGCAAGTTGCCGGCCGAGCGCAAGCTCAGTGAGTTGTTCGGTACCACGCGGATCACCGTGCGTGAGGCCTTATTGCAGTTGGAGGCCCAGGGCCAGATTTATCGCGAGGAGCGGCGCGGCTGGTTCGTGTCGCCCCCTCGGCTGGCTTATAACCTGATGCAGCGCAGCCACTTTCACGCGATGGTCAGTGCCCAGGGGCGAGTGCCGTCCACCGAGGTGATTTCAGCGCGGTTGCAGCCGGCGTCGGCGGCGGTGTGTGCGTGGTTGCAGTTGCCGGCGCTGTCGAGTGTGATCCAGATCTGCCGCTCGCGACGGATTGACGGGCGATTGGTGCTGTATGTGGAGCATTACCTGAACCCGCAGTTTTTTCCGGGGATTCTGGACTTCGATCTGAATCAGTCGATCACCGAGCTGTATGCACGGCACTATGATTTGCACTATGGGCGTGTGCGTTTCGAGATTGTGCCGACGGCGTTGTCGGTGGATGCGGCGGCGGCTTTACGGGTGTCGGTGGGGAGCCCCGGGTTGCGGATTGCCCGGGTCAATTATGATCAGCATGGACGCTTGATCGATTGTGACCTGGAATTTTGGCGTCATGATGCGATTCATGTCGGGGTGGATGTGGTCTGATTGTTTGATCTTGCGTAGGCGCGAGGATTTTACTCGTTGAGTTTGGCGAGGATCTTGTAGATCACGGTGGCGAGGATCATCAGCATGCCGACCCACATCGCGAACACACCGGCGTTCTTGTCGCGAAAGTTGAAGCCGATGGCCAACATGATCATCCCGGACAGAATCGGGATCAGCATGGCGTGAAACGCAGACATCGAGATCATGGTGCCAGCCTTGTCGGAGGGTGTACTGCAAGTCTAGGCGGCTTTCGGGCGGGCGTTGGTGATGTGTGGCGTAGGAGCTGCCGAAGGCTGCGATCTTTTGATCTTGATTTTCAGCACATTTGAATACGCCAAAAGATCAACATCAAAAGATCGCAGCCTTCGGCAGCTCCTACGGGGGACTGCGTTCTTACGGCAATTCGTGGCAGGCGTAAAACGCGCTCAGCACTTTGACCAAATGCGCCAGGTCATGGCTGCCGCACAGCTCACGGATCGAGTGCATGGCGAACGTCGGCAGGCCGATGTCCACGGTGCGTACGCCCAGGTGGCTGGCGGTGATCGGGCCGATGGTCGAGCCACAGCCCATGTCGCTGCGCACCACGAAGCTCTGCACCGGTACTTCTTCGGCCATGCACAAATGGCGGAAGAACCCGGCGGTTTCGCTGTTGGTGGCGTAGCGCTGGTTGCTGTTGACCTTGATCACCGGGCCGGCGTTGAGTTTCGGGCCATGGTTGGCGTCGTGCTTGTCGGCGTAGTTCGGGTGCACGCCGTGGGCGTTGTCGGCCGAGACTAGCAGGGATTTCTGAATGGTCCGTACGAATTCATCCCCTTCGGGCAACAGACGGCGCAGGGTCTGCTCAAGCATCGGACCGTCGGCGCCACAGGCCGAGCAGGAACCGACTTCTTCGTGATCGTTGCAGACCAGCACACAGGTTTCGTCGGTTTCGGCCGTCAGCAACGCTTGCAGGCCGGCGTAGCACGACAGCAGGTTGTCCAGGCGTGCGCCAGCGATGAAATCGCCATGCAGGCCGATGACCGCAGCGCTTTGGGTGTCGTAGAAACTCAGCTCGTAATCGAGCACCACATCGGCGTTCAGGCCATGTTCGCGGGCCAGTTGATCGGTGAGCACGGCGCGGAAGTCCACGCGTTCGTCACCGGCAAATTGCGCGAGAATCGGCGGCAGTTCGGTCTGGGCATTGATCGCCCAGCCCATGTTGGCTTCACGGTTAAGGTGAATGGCCAGGTTCGGAATGATCGCGATCGGTGCCTTGAAATCGATCAATTGGCTCTCGACCTTGCCATCACGGCGGAAGGTCACGCGGCCGGCCAGGGACAGATCGCGGTCGAACCAAGGCGCCAGCAGTGCACCGCCATAGACTTCGACACCCAGTTGCCAGAAGCCTTGGCGTTGCAGCTCCGGCTGGGGTTTGACCCGCAGGCACGGGCTGTCGGTGTGCGCGCCGACCAGGCGGATGCCGCCATGCAGGGGCGAATGACGGCCCATTTTGAACGCGACGATCGAAGAGTCGTTACGGGTGACGTAGTAACGACCGTTGGCTTCGGTGTTCCACGGCTCGCGCTCGTCGAGGCGCACAAAGCCGGCGGCCTCCAGACGCTGAACAAGGCTGGCGGTGGCATGGAACGGGGTAGGGGAGGCCTTGAGGAAATCGATCAGGCCTTGGTTCAACTCTTCGCGCATAAGCAGCTCCAGACAGCAGTGGCGCAAGTCTAACGTATTGGCCGCAGAATTGGCGGCGGGCTGCTGCTGTGGAAGGTCCCTTGTGGGAGCGAGCCTGCTCGCGAAGGCGGCGTTTCAGTGACATCCATGTTGCCTGTCCCTGCGCCATCGCGAGCAGGCTCGCTCCCACATTTTTTCGGTTGTTGCTCTAGAACGGTGCCGGGCACTCGAAACGCAAGCGTTCGCCGCTTTGCGGATGAGTGAAACTGAGCATGCTCGCGTGCAGACACAGGCGTGGCCAGGCGGCCAGGGCTTGCGGATGGGCGTAGAGCCCGTCACCCAACAGCGGATGGCCGATGGAGAGCATGTGCACGCGCAACTGGTGGGAGCGGCCGGTGATCGGCGTCAGCTCGACGCGGCACCAGTCGCCGCAACGCTCCAGCACGCGCCAGAAGGTCAGGGCGTGCTTGCCGAATTCGTGGTCCACCACATGACGTGGCTTGGTCGGCGGGTCGTAGCGCAGGGGCAGGTCGATGCTGCCACTGTCCAGTTCCGGTTGTCCCCAGCACAGGGCGGTGTAGGCTTTTTCGGTTTCTCGGTCGTGAAATTGCCGAGACAGCTCACGATGAGTGTCCGGATCACGGGCCAACAGAATGATGCCGGAGGTTTCCCAGTCCAGCCGATGGACTATTCGCGCTTCCGGGTAGCCGTTTTCTTGCAGGCGGGTAATCAGGCAGTCCTTGTTGTCATCGGCCCGGCCAGGGACAGAGAGCAGCAGGGTCGGCTTGTCCACCACCAGTACGGCGGCGTCCTGATGGATGATACGGATGTTGGACAACGGCATTAAAACAGCCTCGTAACAAACGCCAACGGCGGCTCAGAACCTCCATTGTCCCGTGTAGGAGCTGCCGCAGGCTGCGATCTTTTGATTTTGCTTTTAAAACAAGATCAAAAGATCGCAGCCTGCGGCAGCTCCTACACAGGCTCAAAGGTTCTGAGCCGCCGTGGCTCCCGCCGGATCGACTCAGCGATCTGGCAGGGTGATATTGAGTTCCAGGATCGAGCAGCTGCCCTGGTTTTCCAGAGCGACGTGCACGTCATCGGACCCGATATTGACGTACTTGCGGATCACTTCCACCAGTTCCTTCTGCAGGGCTGGCAAGTAGTCCGGCGTACTGCGCTGGCCGCGTTCATGCGCCACGATGATCTGTAGACGCTCTTTCGCTACCGACGCGGTGCTGACCTTTTTACTGGCACGAAAGAAGTCAAAAAGGTTCATTACCTACCTCCAAAAAGTCGCTCGAAGAATCCCTTCTTCTCGACATCAAGGAACCGGTGTTCGCGATTTTCGCCCAGCAGGCGGTCAACGGTATCGCTGTAGGCCTGACCAGCGTCGCTCTGGTCGTCGAGAATCACCGGAATACCCTGGTTGGATGCCTTGAGCACCGCCTGGGATTCAGGGATCACGCCGAGCAATGTCACCGAGAGAATATCCTTGACGTCTTCGACACCGAGCATTTCGCCCTTGCTGACACGTTCTGGATGGTAGCGGGTGATCAGCAGGTGTTCCTTGATCGGGTCTTCGCCTCTTTCGGCACGACGGGACTTGCTGGCCAGCAGGCCCAGCATGCGGTCCGAGTCACGTACGGAGGAAACTTCCGGGTTGGTCACGACAATCGCTTCGTCGGCGAAGTACATGGCCAGGTGGGCACCTTTCTCGATACCGGCCGGGGAGTCGCAGACCACGAAATCGAAGTCTTCCTTGAGCTGCATCAGGACTTTTTCCACGCCTTCGACGGTCAGCGCGTCTTTGTCGCGCGTCTGGCTGGCGGCCAGGACGTAGAGGTTTTCCAGGCGTTTGTCTTTGATCAGGGCCTGTTGCAGGTTGGCTTCGCCGTTCACCACGTTGACGAAGTCATATACCACGCGGCGCTCGCAACCCATGATCAGGTCGAGGTTACGCAAACCGACGTCGAAGTCGACGATTACTGTTTTGTGACCACGCAGAGCGAGGCCGGTACCGATAGCGGCGCTGGTGGTGGTCTTACCCACACCACCCTTGCCGGATGTAACCACGAGAATCTTGGCCAAGGTGTTTTACCCCTAAGGAAAAAGGACGTTTAGCCCCTGAAAAACATCTCTTGAAAAACTACTGCAGTCGGACAGCCTTGGCTGGAATCCGGTTCTGAGCGGTGCTTACCCCCGGTAAACACTGCTTTTGGCCTTTTTCCTACTTCGTTTGAGCCGTTTTCGCTACGTTTTAGAGATGCTTGGAAAATGCGGCAGTATCCGTTAAAGCCGAATGATGTTCAACACGTCGCCCGACAGGCTGACTTGTACGCCCGCGCCCCACAATGGATCGCGACGCAGATCTTCGGAAACCTTGTAGTGGCCGGCGATGGAGACCAGTTCAGCGGTCATTTGCTGACAGAAAATCCTGGCTTTCGTGTCGCCTTTGACGCCGGCCAACACACGACCGCGCATCGCGCCGTATACATGGATGTTCCCATCGGCGAGAAGTTCCGCCCCCGGGCTGACCGACGAAATCACCACCAGATCGCTGCCCTGGGCATAAATCTGCTGGCCACCGCGTACTGGCGAGGTAATGATTTTCGTCGGTTTGATGGTCGGTTCCGGTGGTTTTTCCGGTTTTTTCGCAACGACGCCTTCGAGCGGGTCGAGCGGGCGCTCACGCGCACCGGACGGCGGCAGCACCGGCAGATCGACGGCGATGGCCGCTGCGATATCTTCGATGCGGCTGGCGCGGATCGCCAGGGTGCGCAGGCCGTGCTGACGGCAGATGCGCATCAATCCCGGCAGGTCGACCGAGCCTTCGCTGGCCGGGAGTTTGTCCAGGGCCAGTACCAGCGGCGCGTTGCTGAAGAAGTTGGGCGCCTGGGCGACTTTGGCGGCCAGTTGCCGATCAAGGCTCTCAAGGTCGTTACGGGCCAGTTCCAGCACCGTAATGGCGAGCATGCTGCCCTTCAACTGGAACACGGGATCTTGGTCTAGCGGTTCGGTTTGGCTCATGGTCGGCATACAACGGCTTGTCACTAAAAGTGCCGAGACTTATAACGAGAACGCCCGCGGGCCGCAAGCCGGGTCGAACGATGTAGAATGCGCGGCCACTGTCTTGACGGAACCTTTAATGGATCGCCCGCGTTTTCGAACAGCATTTCTTTCTCCGCGTTTCTGGCCGCTGTGGTGTGGCCTGGGGCTGTTGTGGCTGATTGTGCAATTGCCGTATCCGGCGTTGCTGTCGATCGGTCGCGCCCTGGGTGCATTGATGTACCGAGTGGCCGGCGACCGACGGCGCATCGCCAAGCGCAATCTTGAGCTGTGTTTCCCTGAAAAATCCGCGGCCGAGCGCAAGCGCCTGCTCAAGGAAAACTTCGCGTCCACCGGCATCGCCTTCTTCGAGATGGCCATGAGTTGGTGGTGGTCGCGTAAGCGTCTGGCGAAACTGGCCCATGTCGAAGGCCTGGAGCATTTGAAGCAGGCCCAGACGGAGGGCAAGGGCGTGATTCTGATGGCCGTGCATTTCACCACGCTGGAAATTGGCGCGGCGCTGCTCGGTCAGCAGCACACCATCGATGGCATGTACCGCGAACACAAGAATCCGCTGTTCGACTACATCCAGCGTCGTGGCCGCGAGCGGCACAACCTCGACTCGCTGGCGGTGGAGCGCGACGACGTGCGTGGCATGCTCAAACTGCTGCGGGCAGGGAGAGCGATCTGGTACGCACCGGATCAGGACTACGGCGCCAAGCAAAGTATCTTCGTGCCACTGTTCGGGATTCAGGCGGCGACTGTCACCGCCACCAGTAAATTCGCACGGCTGGGCAAGGCGCTGGTGGTGCCGTTCACCCAGGAGCGCCTGGCTGACGGCAGCGGTTATCGGTTGGTGATTCACGCGCCGCTCGAAGGCTTTCCCGGCGAGACGGAAGAGGCTGACTGCATTCGGATCAACCAGTGGGTCGAAAGTGCCTTGCGCGAATGTCCGGAGCAATACCTCTGGGCGCATCGCCGCTTCAAGAGCCGTCCACCGGGCGAGCCGAAGTTGTACGTCAAACGCGGTTGAGTCACCGACCCCTTTAAGCACCATGGAGTGTTGCAATGAGTTCTGCTGAACCGGTTACAGGGTTGATTCTTTCCGGCGGTGGGGCTCGGGCGGCCTATCAGGTGGGCGTGCTCGCGGCGATTGCCGAGCTGCTGCCGATGGGGGCGGCGAATCCGTTTCCGGTGATCGTCGGCACCTCGGCCGGTGCGATCAACGCGGTCAGCCTGGCCAGTGGAGCAATGGACTTTCGTGGCGCGATCGAGCGTCTGACGGCCTTCTGGCAAGGTTTTCGCAGCCATCTGGTATTACGCAGCGATTGGCCGGGGGTGATTCATCAGGCCACCCGTTTTGTCAGTCACAACCTGATGGGCATTGGTTCGCCGGTGCCAGTGGCCCTGCTCAACAGTTCGCCGCTGCGCCGTTTGCTCAATCACAAACTGCACATGTCCGGGATTGCCGAAGCGATCGCGCAAAAACAATTGAAGGCGGTGGCGGTCACGGCGTTCGGTTATGAGTCCGGTCAGGCTGTCACGTTTTATCAGGGCGGCGGCACCATCGAATCCTGGTTGCGCCATCGGCGAATCGGCGTACCGACTCAATTGAGCGTCGACCATCTGCTCGCCAGTTCGGCGATTCCGTTGCTGTTCGCACCGGTGAAAATCGGCGAAGAGTATTTCGGCGATGGCGCAGTGCGCCAGTCGGCGCCGATCAGCCCGGCCCTGCACCTGGGCGCCAGCCGCGTGCTGGTGGTGGGCGTCAGCGGCAACCCGCGCGGCGTCGACCCGCAACAGCCGCTGCAACGCGCCTACACCGGTCAGCAGCCGACCCTGGCGCAGATTGGCGGGCACATGCTCAACAGTACGTTCATTGACAGCCTGGAAAGTGACATCGAGTTGTTGCAGCGTCTGAATCAGTTCAGCCATCTGCTGCCCGACGGCATGTCGAGTCGTGCATTGGGGGCGGCGCCGGTGGAGGTGCTGGTGATTTCGCCGAGTCAGCCGATCGATGAAATTGCGGCGCGGCATCGGCAGGAATTACCGGCGGCCTTGCGTCTGTTTTTACGCGGGCCGGGGGCGACCAAGACCAGCGGGGCGGGGGTGCTGAGTTATCTGTTGTTCGAGGCGGGGTATTGCAGCGAGTTGATCGATTTGGGGCGGCGCGATGCGCTGGCCAAGCGGGATGAGTTGTGCCGGTTTCTGGGGTTGTCATAAAGCAAAAGATCGCAGCCTGCGGCAGCTCCTACCCCGGATGCGCACGTCCGTAGGAGTTGGCGAATCCTGCGATCTTTTGACTTTAAATCAGAAGTGGAACTTCACCAGCAAGCTCGTGTTGCTTTGATCGGTCTTGAAGGCCTGGCTGTCCTTGATCCCGTACTTGTCGGACCAGTAGTCGTACTCGACACCCACATACAACTGCTTCTCGCCAATGTTCAAGGCTTTGCCCAAGTCGTATTTGATCTGTGGGTTGAAGTGCAGGTTGGCATGGTAGGTGCCTTTGCTGTTCTGGTCGTTGTCGACCACCCAGTCCATGAAACCATCGATCAGGATGTTCGAATCGCCGACAGGAATGGTGTAGGCCCAGACCGGGGTGATCTGCCAGACGTTGTCACCCGGGCGGCTGCCTTCGGTGTGGCGCTGGTAGAAGTTCAGCTGGAAGTAGTCGAACCCGGGAATGGCCAGGTCGAAACCCGGACCGATCAGGTAGGACTCGGTATCACCTTCACCGAACTCGTACGTCATCGCCAGCAGTACGTCCTTGACCGGACCGAATTCCAGCTTCTGGTCGAAGATCTTGCCAAACGACAAGCGCGGGCTGATTTCGCCGTAATAGGTGTTCGAGCCGACGCCGCTGTCGTCCTTGCCGTTGTAGAAAATCTTGTCGACGAACACGAAGTTGTCCCCGTATTTCCAGGCATCGGCGTGCTCGAAGGTGACGGTTTGCTGAATGCGCGGGTTGACCTGGAAGTCCTTGCCGTAGAGGTAGGTCAGGCTGTTGTTCTGCCATTGCAGCAAGTCGCCGGCCATTGCCTGGCCCCCGGCCAGCAAGGATCCCGCGAGCATCAGGCTGGTGCACGTACGTTTCATTCGGTTGCTCCCAAAAAGTAGGTGGTTCCACGTTGTTTTTCTAAGGTCGGCGCTCTGGTGTGGCGCCTTTTCTTGCTGCGGTAAAAAGTCATCCAGTCGGTCAGCTTTGGTGCTGTTAGCAAGAGCTGAGCCAAGGCTTTAAAAAAGCCAAAAGACGCCCGTTCGGCTGTTCGAAAACAGTCGATTGAGTGTCAATTCGGGTTGCCTTGGTGCGGTCCAGAGCCGGGGTAAGTTGGCTTTCTGGTCAGGAATTAAATCTGCGCTTTTTTTTAGAGCGGATTCGGGCGGTCGCGGAGAACGCTGACTCCCGTGCCACGGCTCAAGTGCCCCGCAACAGAGCACTGGCGACAGGTTTGGGGCACGGTTGTAGGCAGTCAGGCCGACGCTGCCAAGCGACAGGCTTGTCTGGGGATTAATCATCTGTTGCTCCCTCTTGTTTTTATTGTTTGAGGTGCACTGTGATAAGGAGGCTTGCCCTGATGTGAGGGCGGGCGAACCCCCTCGTCACAGGTTCAGATCAATGCGGCCACTCGCGGGCAAGCCTCGCCCCTGCAAGGTCAATGCAAATCCTGTAGGGGGAGGCGTGTCCGCGAAGCTTTTGCTACTTAATGGGTCGCAGCTCCCTGAACAATCCACGCACCGATCAGGTCACGTTCCTGCTGGGTCATCTGGGTGATGTTGCCCAGTGGCATGATCTGGCTGGTGACGGCTTGAGCCTGAATGCGAGCGGCGTTTTGGCGGATCTGTTCTGGCGTGTCGAACATCACGCCGGCGGGTGCCGCACTGAACAGCGGGCTGGTGGGTTTGGCCGAGTGACAGACCGCGCAACGCTCCTGAATGACGCTGTGAACCTTGTCGAACGTCGGGCCCTGATTCGAGGCTTGGGCCGGTGCAGCGGCAGGTGCAGCGGGTTTTGCAGCTTCAGGTTTGGCACCACCGCCAAGGGCGGTTTCCGGCAGCGGCTGGTACTCGATAGTCCCAGGTGCCTTGGCCACTTCAGGCGCGCTGGACATCGGCGCCGGCCCCGTGACGTACGCCAGGCAAATCATGCCAACCGCCGCGACGGGCAGGGTCCAGGCAAATTTGTGGCTGTCATGACGGGTGTTGAAGTAGTGACGCACCAACACCGCCAGCACCGCGATCCCGGCCAGGATCAGCCAGTTGTATTGGCTGCCGTAGGTGCTCGGGAAGTGGTTGCTGATCATGATGAACAGCACCGGCAAGGTGAAGTAGTTGTTGTGCCGCGAACGCAGCAAGCCTTTGGCTGGCAGCGTCGGATCGGGCGTGCGGTTCTCGGCAATCGCCGCCACCAGGGCGCGCTGGGCCGGCATGATGATGCGGAACACGTTGCCGACCATGATGGTGCCGATGATGGCGCCGACATGCAGGTACGCACCCCGACCGCTGAACACTTTGCTGAAGCCGTAAGCGGCGCCGATGATCAGCACGAACAGGATGAAGCCCAGCAGGGCAGGGCGTTTGCCCAGGGCCGAGTCGCAGAGGAAGGAGTAGATGAACCAGCCGATGAACAGCGAGCCGAGGCCGATGGCTACGCCTTCAGGGCCGCTCAGGGTGCTGCCCGGTGCCAGCAGGTACAGCGTCGGGTTGGAGTAGAACACCACGCACAGCAGCGCGATCCCCGACAGCCAGGTGAAATAGGCTTCCCATTTGAACCAGTGCAGGTTGTCCGGCATGGTCGGTGGAGCCAGTTTGTATTTTTCCAGGTGGTAGATGCCGCCGCCGTGGATCGCCCACAAATCGCCCGCCAGCCCGTTTTTCGGGTTGACCCGGTTGAGGTTGTTTTCCAGCCAGACGAAATAGAACGACGCACCGATCCAGGCCACGCCAGTGATCATGTGAACCCAGCGCACGCTCAGGTTCAGCCATTCCAACAGATGTGCTTCCACAGTCTTTACCTCTCGCCCGTCACTTTTGTTGTCAAGTGATCGGACTCTTCTCTTATTGGTGGGGGGCGAGGATCAAACACTCATCCTCTTTGAAAAAATGCTCATCGCAGTTGTTGCCTGTGCCACTGCGATCAACCACCAGGAAGTCATCCCGCTTTTCGATCGTCAGCACCGGGTGGTGCCAGACGCCGCGATGGTAATTAATGCCCTGCCTGCCGTTGGTGACGAAGGCGCGGACCAAGCCTGATACAGGTTCATCGCCAAGTGGCGCGACCACGATCAGAAAGGGGTTGCCGAGCAGCGGAATGAAAGCCTGACTGCCCAGCGGATGGCGCTCCAGCATGCGGACGGTCAGCGGCATGTCCTGCGCGTCGGCGCGGAAGATGCTGATGATTGCCTTGTCCTCTGGCGTGGCGGTTTCGACCACAGCCAGTTTGTGAAAGCGCATGGTCGAACCGTTGTTGATCATGAAGTGATCGCTGCCATCGGTTTCGATCACGTCACCGAAAGGGGCGAAGGCTTCTTTGGTCAGCGGTTCAATCGTCAATGTGCGCATGCTGGTCTTCTTAATCTTTTGAATTTGATCGTTCCCACGCTCTGCGTGGGAACGCCGCCATGGACGCTCCGCGTCCACTGTGACGCGGAGCGTCACGGTATGCATTCCCACGCAGAGTGTGGGAACGATCATCGCAATCTTACTTCGCGACCTTGCCCAAAACGCGCAGGCGGCTCACACCGCCATCCGGGAACACGTTCAGGCGGATGTGGGTGATCGGGCCCAGTGCCTTGATCTGCTCGGCGAAGGTGTGTTCGGCGTGCATTTCCAGCTTCTGGCTCGGCAGCAGTTCGCGCCAGAACAGCGATTGGGTTTCGATCTGGCTGTCGGTGCCGCCTTTCACGAATGCCCCCTGGATCGAGCACGTGTCCGGGTAGTTGCCCTTGAAGTGCAGGGTGTCGACGATGACTTTCTCGACCTCGCCGGCATGACCCAGTGCGACGATCACCCAGTCATTGCCCGGCGTGCGACGACGGGCGGTTTCCCAGCCGTCGCCCATGTTGATGCCACGGCCCGGGTTGAGGATGTTGCTCATGCGGCCGAAGTGTTCGTCGGAGCAGGCGAGGGCGCGGCCACCGTTGAGGGCTGCGGCCAAGTCGATTTGCTCGTTGTCACCCACAGCGGACCAGTCGCGGTGCGGAATACCGTACACGCGCAGACGGGCCACGCCGCCATCCGGGTAGATGTTGAAGCGCAGGTGGCTGAACGCCCGGTCGTTGTTGATTTCGTGGTAGTGGTGGCTGTTGCCTTGCAGCTCGACGGCCGACAGCACTTCAGTCCACTGGGTGTTTTCGTCCGGCTCGCCCGAGGCCAGGAAGCACGCTTCCAGCGAGGCCGATGGTGGGTAGTTACCGGTGAAGAATGAAGTGTCGATGTCCACGCCCTTGATCGAACCCGGTACGCCCAGGCGGATCACCGCGCTGTCGTAGCCTTCGAAGCGCTTGCGGCGCGACTCCCAGCCGTCCATCCACTTGCCGTTGTCATCGAACACGCCCTCCTTCCACACGGCCGGGGTCGGTTGAAACAGACGGTTGGCGTCGGCGAACCAGTCATCGGTGACCGAGATGATTTTGGTGCCCAGGCGGGCGTCGGCCAGGTTGACGAACTTCTCGAAAGGTACGGCGTAAGCTTTCATTCTTCTTGTCTGCCTTTAATTAGTTGGCTTGGGATGCTTGCAGTGCCCTGGGTGTCTTCGCGTTTTAAACACTCGGGCAAGGTTCGCTAAAGAGTCAGTAATCGGAACAACGCGATCTTGTTGATCTGCGCCAGCGCGCATTTGAATTCGGTGTCGACCGAGTTGTGAATGCGCGTTTCGAACGCTGCGAGGATCTGATGCCGGTTGCTGCCTTTTACCGCCATGATGAAGGGAAACTTGAACTTGGCTTTGTAGGCATCGTTCAGCTCGGTGAAGCGTTGAAACTCATCGCTCGAGCATTGGTGAATACCGGCGCCAGCCTGTTCATGGGTGCTGGCTTCGGTCAGTTGGCCCTGGACGGCCGCTTTGCCGGCGAGGTCCGGGTGCGCGTTGATCAGGGCCAGTTGGCTTGTGTGATCAGCGCTCAACAAAATGTCGCTCATGCGCTGGTGCAGGGTTTCGATGTCGTCGATCGAAGCGTCCACGCCCAGGTCGAAGGCCTTTTCGGCCACCCATGGCGAGTGTTCGTAGATGTCGGCGAAGGCGGCGACAAACGCGTCGCGGCCGAGGGTCGATGGCTTGAGTGTCTGGAAGTGGCTCATTTGGCAGCCCCTTGGTACGGATGGGTTTGCTGCCAGTGACGAGCGATGTCGACGCGACGGCTGAACCACACCTGTTCATGACTTTTAGCGTATTCGATAAAGCGTTTGAGCGAGGCCAGGCGCGCCGGGCGGCCAATCAGCCGGCAATGCAGGCCGATCGACAGCATCTTCGGCGCATCGCTGCCTTCGGCATACAGCACGTCGAAGGCGTCTTTGAGGTATTCGAAAAAGTCGTCGCCCTTGTTGAAGCCCTGGACCTGGGTGAAGCGCATGTCGTTGGTGTCCAGGGTGTACGGAATCACCAGGTGCGGCTTGCCGGTCGGGTTGTTCGGTTCCCAGTAGGGCAGGTCGTCGTCGTAGGTGTCGCAGTCGTAGAGGAAACCGCCTTCTTCCATCACCAGCCGACGGGTGTTCGGGCCGGTGCGGCCGGTGTACCAGCCCAACGGGCGCTCGCCGGTGATTTCGGTGAGGATGCGGATCGCTTCGAGCATGTGCTCGCGTTCCTGCGCTTCGTCCATGTACTGGTAGTCGATCCAGCGATAGCCGTGGCTGCAGATTTCGTGGCCGGCCTCGACCATGGCACGGATCACGTCCGGGTGGCGCTGGGCGGCCATGGCCACGGCGAAGATGGTCAGCGGGATGTCGAATTCCTTGAACAGTTTCAGAATCCGCCAGACGCCGGCACGGCTGCCATACTCGTAAAGGGATTCCATGCTCATGTTGCGCTCGCCTTGCAGCGGCTGCGCCGAGACCATTTCCGAAAGGAAGGCTTCGGACTCTTTATCGCCGTGAAGGATATTGCGCTCGCCACCTTCCTCGTAGTTGAGCACGAAGGACAAGGCGATGCGGGCATTGCCCGGCCAGTGTGGGTGAGGAGGGTTACTGCCGTAACCGATCAGGTCGCGTGGGTAGTCAGCGCTCACTGCAGTCTTCCTTCTTGTTCGTGTCGACTTGTTCAAGGTCAGGGTTGTGTGGCGGCCAGGCAGTGGGATGACAGGCTGGCGTCACAGCGATGGGTTGATTGTATACAACTTTATATTCACTTTGTAAGCCTGATTTTTTGCCTTTTTCACTGACTGTCCTCTTTGGAGGGTACTGCAAGAAACCTGCCTGACTGGTCAGCTAATGGATGGAAGGTCCGCTGATCTTATGGTTCGGTGCAAGATTCGCCGTCAAACCCTGAATGACGGCGATGGTGGTAAAAATGTCGTTTTTATTGTGTACAATTTTTTTGAAAAATGTCTTAATCAGTCGCTCGCCGCAACTTTTCGTGCTCCGAAACGGTGCGGCCTCCTTTTCAACTGACTTCGGGAGGCGCGAGGTCTGACTGCTCCACGCAGGCAGGCGCGCAGAATCAATGGGACGTTTGACTACACACGTTTTGGACGCTGCACACGGTTGCCCAGGCAGTTCGATCAAGGTCGAGCTGTACCGCGTTGAAGGTTCGCAGCTGGAACTGGTCGCCACGGCGCTCACCAATAGCGATGGCCGGGTCGACGCGCCGCTGCTGCAAGGCGATGACTATCGGTCCGGGGTCTATCAGCTTCAGTTTCACGCGGGCGATTACTACCGCGCCCGTGGTGTTCAGCTTCCAGAGCCTGCGTTCCTGGATGTGGTGGTGCTGCGGTTCGGTATCTCTGCCGAACAGGATCACTACCATGTGCCGTTGCTTATTTCGCCTTACAGCTATTCGACCTATAGAGGAAGCTAGGACTTTCCCCCCCAAGAATCCTGCGCATATAGCTTCTTTGGTCTTTTGCCCGCTCACACTGCGGGCTTTTTTTTGCCTGTAGATAATGTGGTGTTGCGAATGACGCCTTCGTGAGCAAGCCCGCTCCCACAGGAGTACGCATTCCAATGTGTGTGCGGGCTTGCTCGCGAAGCTCTTACTTTTAGCGGCTCAATAACGACGCCGCACCGGCGCCACTGAACAACCCCGCACTGACCCGGTTAAACCAGCTCTGCCCCTTGCCACTGCGCAGATACCGCGCCGCGACATGGGCACCGAGGCCATAAGCCAGCTTGCACAGCAGATCCAGCACCGTCCAGGTGGCAATCATCACCAGCAACTGCGGCAGGAACGGTTGCTCGGCGCTCAGAAACTGCGGCAGGAACGCGGCAAAGAACAAAATGTCTTTCGGGTTACTGGCGCCGAGCATGAACGCGCGCCCAAACAGCGCACGAAAGCGTGGCACCGGCGCAGCCTGAGGCACTTCAGCGCCTTGGGATGGCTGACGCGATTGCTGCCAGCTCTGCCAGGCGAGGTAGAACAGGTACAGCGCGCCAACGATTTTCAGGGCGCTGAACAGCTGTTCCGACGCCAGCAACAATGCGCCCAAGCCAAGCGCCGAAGCACTGAGCAGGCAGATCGACGCAATCACGCCGCCCAGAAACGCCGGGTAAGAACGGCGCAAACCGTAATTCAAGCTGTTGCTGATCATCAGCAAAGACAGTGGCCCCGGGATCAGGATCACCACCAGCGCAGCGCCGCTGAACAGCAGCCAGGTTTCCAGACTCATCACTTTCCTCCCTATGTGCAAAAGCCCCACCCGACGGGGTGAGGCTGGTTTGAAACGGGTACCGCGTGACGCTTACAAGAAGATGAACTTGGCGATGAAGATCGCGCATAGCACCCACAGGCTGACGGAAATTTCCTTGTGCTTACCGGTACCGGCCTTCAGCGCCACGTAGGTGATGAAGCCCAGCGCGATGCCGTCGGCGACCGAAAAGGTCAGCGGCATCATGATCGCGGTGACGATCGCCGGAATGCTGTCGGTCGCTTCGTTCCATTCGATGTGCGCCATGCCGCCCATCATCAGCATTGCCACATAAATCAGCGCACCGGCCGTTGCATAAGCGGGGATCATGCCAGCCAGCGGTGCGAAAAACATCGCGGCTATAAATAGCACACCTACGGTCAAGGCGGTAAGACCAGTCCGACCACCAGCGGCTACGCCAGCGGCACTTTCCACGTAGCTGGTAACTGGCGGAACGCCGACCATGGCGCCGAAGACGCTAGAGGCGCTGTCGGCTTTCATGGCGCGGGACAGGTTTTCGATCCGGCCGTCAGCGTTCACCAGATTGGCGCGCTGGGCAACGCCCATCAAGGTGCCGGCAGTGTCGAACATGTGCACGAAGAGGAAGGCCAGCACCACGCTGATCATGCTGACGTTGAACACGCCGGCGATGTTCATGGCCATCCAGGTCGGCGCCAGGCTCGGCGGGGCAGACATGATGCCCTCGTAGTGCACCAGGCCCAGGCCCCAGCCGGCCAGGGTCACGGTGATGATGCTGATGAGGATCGCGCCGAACACTTTGTGGTAGCTGAGCACGGCAATCATCAGGAAGCAGATGGCAGCCAGTAGTGGGCCAGGTTCGCGCAGGGAGCCGAGTTTGATCAGAGTGGCCGGGCTATCGACGACGATGCCCGCGGTTTTCAGGCCGATCAGCCCCAGAAACAGGCCCACACCGGCGCCCATGGCAAAGCGCAAACTCACTGGAATGCTGTTGAGCAACCATTCACGGATCCGGGAGAAGGTCAGGAACATGAACAACACACCGGAAACGAACACCGCGCCGAGTGCGGTTTCCCAGTTGTAGCCCATGGTGCCGACCACGGTGTAGGTGAAGAACGCGTTCAGGCCCATGCCCGGTGCCAGGCCGACCGGCCAGTTGGCGTACAGCCCCATCAGCAGGCAACCCAGCGCGGCGGCGATGCAGGTGGCGACGAACGCGGCACCGTGATCGATCCCGGCGTCGGCCATGATGTTGGGGTTGACGAAGATGATGTAAGCCATGGTGATGAAGGTTGTCAGGCCGGCGATCAGCTCGGTCTTCACCGTGGTGCCGTGCAAGCTGAGTTTGAAGATGCGCTCCAGCCAGCCATTGCGTAATGGCGGCGAGAGTTCCAGCGTCGAGGCTTCGGATTTGCGGCTTTCCACAGCGAGTACTCCTCAAGAGTTTTATTGTTATTTCCAGGGCCGGACCCATGAGGGTGGCAGCGACCCTTTGAGGTATTTGCGAATTTGTTGACCTATTGGTCAGGAACTCGCACGAAGCGAATTATGCTTTTGTATACAAATAATGCAAATAATGTTTTTGATTTTGTGGGCGAAAAGTTTGGCAATAGGGATATATCGCCAGGAAGGACGCCTTCGCGGGCAAGCCTCGCTCCTGCAGGGTGTGTGTACGACTGTAGGAGCGAGGCTTGCCCCATTTTTCCCTGAGCCGGACAATAACCCCGGTCATCTGCGGCTGAACTTCAGCCACATCGACCCGGCGCATCTGGACGAAGGGCTCAAGCGCTTGGCGGCGGTGGTGCGTCAGGCACAGGCGGCAGAAGCGGCTTGAGGGGAGGGCGTAAACAAATACACCGGCCTATGGGCCGGTTTATTTTTGTCTGAAGTTTGTGGTGGTTGGTCTGGCCTCATCGCGGGCAAGCCTCGCTCCCACCAGTGGATCTGTTTTAAACACAGATCCCATTTACTCTACAAATCCCTGTGGGAGCGGGCTTGCCCGCGATGGCGCCGGTCGAAGCACCACAAAAACCATCAGGCCGCAGCAAACCGCTTATCCAGATAATCAATGATCACCTTGGACTCATACATCCAGGTAGTCTGGCCATTCTCTTCGATGCGCAGGCACGGCACCTTGATCTTGCCACCTTGCTCCAGCAGGGCCTGGCGATCCTGTTCGTTGTTCTTGGCATCGCGCAAGGCCACTGGAACGTTCAGGCGACGCAGGGTGCGGCGGGTTTTCACGCAGAACGGGCAGGCGTGGAACTGATACAGGGTCAGGTCCTTGGCGGCCGTTTCGACCTGAGCCTGAGCGGCGGCGGGGCGCTGCTTCTTGCCTGGACGAGTGATGAAGTCGATGAAGATGATCAATTGGCCGAGGCCGACACGAAGCGCTTTTACGAACACGGTATAAGCCTCTCAGGGGTAAACAGAAGGCGCGCAGCTTACCTGATTTTTCACGGGCGAAAAAAAACCGGCGATCAGTGCCGGTTTTCTTCGTGCTGCGCGTTACTTGATCAGGCTGAGAAACTCGCTGCGGGTGGCTGCGTTTTCGCGGAACTCGCCGAGCATCACCGAGGTGATCATCGTCGAATTCTGTTTCTCCACACCGCGCATCATCATGCACATGTGCTTGGCCTCGATCACCACCGCTACGCCCAGTGCGCCGGTGACTTGCTGGACCGCATCGGCGATCTGGCGGCTGAGGTTTTCCTGGATCTGCAGGCGGCGGGCGTACATATCGACGATGCGCGCGACTTTCGACAGCCCCAGGACCTTGCCGCTCGGAATGTAGGCAACGTGGGCCTTGCCGATGAACGGCAGCAGATGGTGCTCGCACAACGAGTAGAGCTCGATGTCCTTGACCAGCACCATCTCGCTGTTGTCGGAGCTGAACAAGGCACCGTTGGTGACCTCTTCCAGTGTCTGTTCATAACCGCGGCAGAGGTACTGCATGGCTTTGGCGGCACGTTTTGGCGTGTCGAGCAGGCCCTCGCGGGAGGCGTCCTCGCCCAATTGGCCGAGAATCTCGGTGTAATTCTGTTCCAGTGTCACAGAGGCTGATTCCATAAGGGTTTCAGAGGGGTACTGTTTCAGTCTGTACCAATTTTGTACCAATCCAGCTGTTTTCGAGCTTCCCGAGTTCACCCCAGTCAGTGCTGGAGTTTATCCATCGGGCGTAGGTCGATAGCAGCATCTGAACGCTATGACCGAGCTGAGTGGCAATAAATGCAGGGTTCATACCCGCCATGAGGCACATGGTAGCGTATGTGTGTCGGCAGTTGTATTGCCGGCGGGCGCGAAGCTTCAAATCGGTCAGCGCCACCTGGAAGTGTTTGTTCGGTCTGGCTCATGACGGGGGCCCTTCGTTACGTAAGCTTGAGTGGCACACCTAGCCTAGTCCAGCGGCCAGCGGCGCGGGGCCTTTTGTTCGATTCGTTACGGGTATCGGCGCCGATCCGGCTTAGCCTCTGCCCGTATGTGGGATGATTCTGATAATTGTAGATGTTAGCTATTTTTTGTTTTGATAGTGTTTGGCTATTTCTATCCAGATATATTTGTACCGATAACGAAGCCATTCGATAAGCAATTTGTCTAATTGACGCCGAAAAAAACTTTGTTGCCGTAGTCTGAGCATTTTTTCGATATCACTCTCCAGTTCCTCTCTATTAAAACAGCTCCATATCGAGGGAAGTATGCTCTCTAAATTGGTATGGCACACGGGAGCGACCTCGGAAAAGAGAATGTCCTCTATGTCCTTTTTATCGAAGTCTTTGACTTGTTTTGCAATGGCTGCATAATTGACTTCGTTGTCAACAAATGCATCCGATAATGCCCACCGTATATCAGCACGTTCTTGTCGACTTATAGGATGTTCCACTTGGAAAACTCCTCAAGCTCCTCGTCCAAACTGTCGGCAGCAATAGATCCAGCGATGCTGCCGGCAATGCTTCCTGCAAGGACAATAGCCACGGCGCAGACAAGCGCCCCGGGACCACAAAGTGCTGATACGCTCAAACCTGCCAGCCCACCACCCGCGGCACCACCGCCAACGATCATGCCTTGACGAGCAGTTTCCTTGACCTTGTTGTCAGCATTGATGATTTCATAGGCAGCAAAGGTTGCAGTGATAAGAATGCCCACCTTGCCCATTATTTTCATTTTTTTTGTGCCGCGACTTATAGGTGCATTATCGCGGCCAGATGATTCCAATATTGAATAGTGGACTTTACTTTTTTGTTCCACTGTTAGCTTGTTGTATTCTATGCCCTCTGCGCGTTTGGCATATCTGTCTAATATGTCCTGTAAAGTTGGTGGCAGTTTCTTTTTTCTTTCTGCAAAGGCCAAGCCTTGAGCGGAGGTGAATTTACGATGCTCCAACATAATCCTGTTGCGCATTTCTTGACAAAACTCTACGCCTTCACGAGCGCTGATTTTTCCCGCGCTGACATCGGCCTGAGTCTGAATCGACATACGTTTTATACTGTCCATATAGCTGGTGCGGGTCTTTGCATCAGAGATCGCATCCGCTGAAAATCTTGTTGCGGCACCCTCTAGGCCTGCAATGGCCATATCTAGTGGGGAGTTCTCTAGCGCGTGTGCCTTTTGGACGACGTAGCTACCAGTTACTAGTAACGGTTCAGACATGAAATGTTCCCTATTTCAATGTTGTGAGAAAGGTGTCCAGTATTGATTCCCCGTCTCTGGCGGCTTGGGTATCAAAGTCAAGCTTTTGGCAAATCTTTCCACTGGTATTGGCAAATTTCACAACGTTATTTGCATCAAACACGCCTGATATGGATGTCCCGTCTTCAAAGTGCGCGACGCAGGCCAAACCCGCATACGACTCAGTTGCTGGAATGCTGAAGCTGATCCAGCTCGAGAGGATATTCATGGGGGTTGGAGGAGTGAAAGGGGCGGGAGTGTGCGTGTCTCCGATTACCACTGTGCCGGAACCTCCGATCACGATGTCACCATGAGTGCCGCCACTGCCCTGCAATGCGGCATTCTTGCCATTGATGAAAACTGTTGAGGATAGGCCCGAAGATAAAGCACTGCCGCAGGTGCAGGTGTCGCCTTGGCTAGCAGCTGCAAGCCCGTCGAAGAACACATCGGGGGAGCCTATAGCAATGGCTTTGGGGCCATGCCCAGGGATAGGGCAAGTGGTTGGGTCAGTTATGCGTGCGGCTGGCCTTGCCATATTTGACGTCCTGTCACGAATTTTACCGGGACCGACTGTATCAGACTTGTATGGGAAGCGGCTCTGGAAGATGTTCTCGATTGGCGTCCTGCGAGCTGAACAGTGACTTCTGGCTGAGAGCTGACGGTGACCAAGAGCTGCACCGACCCATAGCAGCCTGTTGCAACAGGCAGAGAACGACCAGAAGCGAACCTTTATTAGGATTTATTAACTTGTACCTTGTGCCTGCGGACTTCGTGCTGATCCCTCTATTTTTATAGCTGCCCAGTTCGCAAGAGCTGCACGAATTAGCTTTATACATTCATGGAGCCGGTGCTCAGACATCCGACTTGAGCTACCACTGTAGATTCTTAGGCGTCTTGGCTGTTCAAACTCACCAAATGAAAACTCGCCCGCATGAAAGTGTGCAGATCTAACGGAGCCATGCATAAAGTCAAGTAAGTGTTCAATATTGTGCGTGGCTGACGCGTAATGGCGTATGAACGGACTTGGATCCTTGAATTCGTTCTCTGCTTTGCATAATGCGTCGATAGCAGCTACCAGGTAGGAAAGTTTGACTGTAGGCATATATCGACCTGCATTGAGTGCAAGCTGATACAGGAGCGCACAATTATCAAATGCCGTTACAATTCGATTGTCAGACTTATCAATGGCACCTAGGAGCTTTCTGGTTTCCTCAGGAAGTTTTGTTGACTCTCCCTGGTATTTGATTCGAAAATGCATGGAGTGCTCAAATTTCCCTAACTTACAAAACCTCCCTTTGCGCGGCATCTTACTAAGGTCTGCCCCTTTATTAAAGTACCCCAGCTGCCTCAACTCACATGCCGAGTTAAAGTCCTCAGGAATTGTCCAGCGATGCTCGGCTGATGGGCTGTAAATTCCAATATTCAGAATTAATGATAGCCGCGCAGCCAAGATGTTTGCGCGATTATTAGCAATAGCGATAGCGCCATACACATCAATCGCTTCTACATTCATGTCGATTGAAATATAACGCTCGACTCTTGAGAGCTGAGGGTTTGGGTCTTCTGGATCTACAGGGGCCACTCGAACGTTACTGCTTAGCCAGTATTCACCATCAAGCCGCTCTCCTATATAACAAAACCAAACCCTTCTAAAAAACTCCTTCTTTTTTGCTCCCAATGCATTGCCGAGAGACTCTATTATCAATGCATTAGCAAGTTTCTCTACTGCCTCAGAGTCGGGGCTTTCGTATTCAATCTTTATCAATCTATCATCGTCATGCGCGATTATTCTTATATAAAGAGTGCCAGAGTCATTTTCGAGATTTATGTTAAGTGCGGATTCGTCAATATAATTTCCGTTATCATCATAGTAATTGCTTCCGCCTAGCGAATCGCTGTACCGATTAAGCGCGCTATCTAAATATTCTAGAAACAATCGCTGCTTTGCCAGGTCATCAATATTGGAAAGCGGATATATATTTTTAAATGATTCGTGCTGTTCCTGCATTAGCGTTCTCTTTGGCTGACGTGGCTGGGGCTGTATGCTCCCCTGTTATACGAGTTCAGGGACGAGCGCAATGGGCAATCAGGGGAGTATCACGATAGTGGCTTAACGTCCGCAAAGGGTCCAGGCTGTGTGAAAACGCTTTTGAGCAATCGTAGCGTTCAAAAATTGAGCAAATACCTCGCCTCTACGTAAACTCCAGGGCTGCTGACTAACCGAACGTTGGCAGATTTAACGTAGAAGCGCGGACTTCAAAACGGTGCCTGCGTTTTCACACAGCCTGGGCCAGAAGTGGCCAATGAAGCTGCTGGCATGTTGGGAGCGTTGTTTGATTTGCCGGCTACACTGATCTAGCAGCTTGGGCTTGTCATCTGTGTCGTGTTTCTCCTCGAATAGTGTCGCGTTCGCCGTGACCACCTTCAGGAAAACAAGGGCTTACAGGACGTCAAGGAACGTTAGATTCGTATGGCAGACAATCGGCGAACCATAGTTATCAATCCTCAGCAGCCACTCGGCCTTCTGCTGCAAAGCGGCATGCTCAGCGTTCGTGAACTGCGCGAGGACGTGCAACGACCAGTCGCTCCTGCGTCGATGAAGGCTGATTGGCAGACAATTGAGTCGTGGCTTGGATGCCATGGTCGACCTTTCACAGATGAGGATCAGGCCCGAGTTCACGACGCCCTGCTGATTTACATTGCACGAGGCAAAGCTCCATCGCTAGCTCTGGAAGAGTATTTTCAGTTCTTTGTGGAACAACTACAAACCGAAAAGATCCCACACGTCACTGTGCCCGATGCCGTGTTTGCAGTATTTCACCGATTATATGCAACGGATGCAGCGATAGAGGCATACCACATGGATCTCACTCACATTTTGAGCACGGCGGAACTACTAAAAGTTGAGCACCCTCACTTTGGCAAGGTTCAGAAACTTGGACTCCTCAAGACAATAACCGGATTGCTTACGAGTCCCAGCAGGAAAGCCAAGGGCATAGATGATTACAGTTCAGGTAAGCGCCAGACTGTCGCGCTGCATATCGAAGCGGATAACTTCATAGTAACCATTGCCAGTTCATTTGTGCTCGTCACGCTTAAGGAAGGTGCGAGTAGATTCCCGGTTATCCAAAAGAAATGGAAATTGGTGGCTCAGAAAAAAGGAGAAGGAATAACAGAATTCTTTGGTGCGGTTAACACCTATGTTGATTCCGATGGCTTGAGGTGGGAACACAGATTCAAAAGGAAAATCGACGAGGATGAATTAGTTGGATTTGATAGTAATGGGAAGGAAATCCTAGTCATCACTCTTGAGACCCTCCAATGAATCTTCGTTCTCAAGCAATCACAATCGATATAACACCTAACTATCAGTTCCAGGCGACGTCGGCGCTAACGCGCCGCCGCGCCTGAACCGGAGCGTTATGAATGTCTGCAAAGGGTCCAGGCTGTGTGAAAACGTTTTAGAGCGTGTCAGGCCGCCGGGATCGCAACTAAAATCGCGCTCTCACACAAAATCTAGGTCGGCTCACTAACCGAACTCTGGCAGATTTTACGTAGCAATGCGGACTTCAAAACAGTGTTTGCGATTTCACACAGCCTGGGTCGTTATCTGCCTGTTGCATCTCTGCCGCCTACTTGTAGAGTCGGACGCAA
Organism: Pseudomonas sp. P9_31; assembly: GCF_034008235.1. NCBI lineage: Bacteria > Pseudomonadati > Pseudomonadota > Gammaproteobacteria > Pseudomonadales > Pseudomonadaceae > Pseudomonas > Pseudomonas sp. P9_31. Next base: position 4,366,315 of record NZ_CP125375.1, on the reverse strand, counting down.
GTGATGGTAAGCACACTGGGTGGAGTCAGTGACGGTGGAAGGGCTAACTCACCTCGTACGCATTACTCGGCTCAGTCGGATCGGTCAGGATTACTTTGTCCCAACGATGATTGAGTTGCGGATAGGTTCGGAACTCCTCCTTTTCTTCATCACTTAGCCCATGACTAATATAATCCAGAATGGCCGCCTCTAGGGCCTGCTGGTTTTCGAACAGCCTTTCCAGTACATCCGACAGTGAATAATCATCTGGCATGACGTCGACTCCTTTCGAGAAAAACACAAGCATAGTACCGGCAGTGCCCATGTCAGACAGTAATTTCAGTTTGCTTAGAAATTGCTATAAAGCGAAGAGGTTGCGGCGGGTTAGCCAGTCTGGGTGGGGCATTGGAGGATTGCTAGACCCAATACATTATACTCCCTACACGAATTCCCACGTGACATCGGTTACATTTAATGCTGCCACCTGCGGACGCAGCTGCTCTGCCCCGATTGCAGTCAAGTCAATGTCAACGTTCTTCCGGTTTTCATAGTGTCTAAGAATATTGAACAGCGCAGCGTACTCATCTGCTCTCGCACGCAATGGCGCGGCGATAAACAACTCCAACGGATAACCGAGCTCCTTGTAGCTAATTTTTAGTATCCCGTTCTCGCTCATCGCGGTGCCCCTATGGCTCGCTGTCTGATATAGAAAACCATAGCAGCCCGATACAAAACTCTCCCGATGGAAAAAAAAGATGAAAAGCTTATCCCCATGCCGCCGACAGGCCTTGCTTCCGTTTTTTATGCAAAGGGCTTTGGCCAGGCTCTCGGTGGTGGGCTGAAGCTTTTAAGCAGGCTTCGGTAGGGTTCCTTTCAATCAAACCACGGAACCCTCCCGATTCCCTTAGTGCTTGTTACTTTTCTGGTTTGTGCGTCGGTAGCGTCGGATGTTTCGGTTTGTTTGGAGGGTTAACGTGATGCCTTCTGTCATCCTTTCCGTCGTCACGTTTTGGTTTTGGACCTGGCTTGATGTGAGTTGACATACTTGTCTCGATATCCAAGTGGTTAATTTTCAGGGGCAGCTAGCAACCTACGACATGGTTCCTAGGCGTGCACAGAAAAGTTAGAACCAATTCACGAGACTTCAAGGGGAGAGGGCTAGAAAAGCGATCTTGTGTACCGATGCTTTGATGGATCGACCGGTTGAATCCACAGTCGATAGCTGCCTTTCAGCGAGCGTTAAGAACATCAGCCCTAGTTGTAAAAAAGCCCCGCACGGGTACAGCCGGAGCGGGGCTTTTTATGTGTTGCGAGAGGAGGGAACCCCGTACCAATTTTTGTACCAATGACTGCGTTTTGGTGGGAAGTTCTGAGTTGGCCTGGGCATTAAGCCCCTGATTTCATTGCCCCTAGCAACTTAGTAAACACCTCTCAACATGTCGGTGTAATTCTGTTCCAGGGACATGAAACTACCTGTGGGATTTTACGCAAAGGGCAAGGGTACGGTGGCGGACTCGGCGCTGCAAGCGTGAAGCGACAGCATCACTCGTCGCGACCTTCCATCATGGTGCGTTTGAGCATCACATAAACCGCTCCGGCGCCGCCGTGTTTCGGTTGGCACGACGTGAAGCCGAGCACCTGTGGATGCTGACGAAGCCAGGTGTTGACGTGACTCTTGATCATCGGCCGCTTGCCGTCCAGACGCACGGCCTTGCCGTGGGTGACGCGCACGCAGCGGATTTCGAATTTGGTCGCTTCGGCCAGAAACGCCCACAGGGTTTCACGGGCCTTTTCCACGTTCATGCCATGCAGGTCGAGGCTGCCTTCGAACGGAATCTGTCCGATCTTGAGCTTGCGGATCTGGCTTTCCTGAACGCCGTCGCGGGCCCACATCAGCTCATCTTCGGGGCCGACATCAATGACGAACTGATCGGACAGCCCGTCAACGGTGGTGGCATCGGTGCGCACGGTGGCGGCCTGGCGCAGCTTGGCGATTTGCGCGCGGTCGGCCTTGGGTTTGCCGGTTTCGGCGCGATCGTGCTTGATCGGCTTGACGCCTTGGATCGCGCTTTTGAACAGGGAAAAATCGTCGTCTTGCATGTCAGCCTCCGCGAAGGGCGGCCAGTTTACCCAAGTCGGGACCCTATCCATAACAATTCGGGCCCGCCAAAACGCCGGGCCGTTGATTCAGTCGTGTTTTTTCATCAGGTGCGGCGCCATGTTCAGCTCTTGTGACTGGCGCGAGCGGCGACGGCAGCGGCGCCACAGCCAGACGCCGATGTACAGCACGAACAGGCCCACGGCCAGAATGATCGCTGAGCCCAGCGGGCTGGCATTCAATTCGCCCAATGCTGGTGGCCGCCCCAGCAGGCTGGCCGCGCCGGCCATCGCCAGCAACACGCCGCACGTCGCCAGCAGGGCAGCGAACGCTGCGCCGAAGCGAAACCGCCAGTTGCGTTGGCCCTTGGGTCGCAAGCGGCGTGCATCAAAACCATCGGATAACTTCATTCCGACCTTCCTCAATGGGTATCGGCCCTTCGACCGGGAGTTGACCGGGATGTTCCTGAGGCTAGGGCAATTACGGCAAATGAGAGGCTTTTGCGGATGAGCGGCGGAGTGGACCGCTCATTGAAGGTCGATCAGATCAGTTCGCGGGTCAGGGCGAGGGTGGCGAAGTTGTCCGCCATGATCGCCATTTCGGTCTGCTGAACCTGTTCGGCGCTGAGGATACCGCCCTTGCAGGGCAAGTCCCGCGTTGCGCAGGCATCTTCCACCAGGGTGCAGCGAAAGCCCAGGTTCTTCGCCGCGCGCACGGTGGTGCTGACGCTGGAGTGACTCATGAAGCCGCAGACGATCAGGTCGAGCGAGCCCAGTTGTTGCAAGCGATCGTACAGTTCGGTGCCATGAAACGCACTCGGCAGCAATTTGCCGATGATGGTTTCGTCGCCCTGCGGCTCCAGGCCCGGGATGAACTCACCGCGTTCGCCTTGTGGATCGAACAGCCCACCGACAGTGCCGAGGTGACGCACGTGCACGATCGGACGACCGGCCGCACGGGCAGCGGCCAGCAGGTGTTTGATGTTCGCGACGGCAGCATCCATGCCGCTCAGGGCCAGCGGGCCACTGAGGTACTCTTTCTGGGCATCGATGATGACAAGGGTCGCATGACCCAGATTGGCCGCTGCATAACCGCGGCCGCTGAGTTGAAACATCGTTTTTGGAACGGACATTCTGGGGCTCCTTCGAGTGGGGCTTTTGCGACATTGTCCTCTGGCTGAGCGCTTCTGTGAATCGCTACCATCGTAGGCACCGCCGTTGTTGGCTTGTAGCCTTGTCAAGATACTCGTTCTGTTCAATAGCCTGCTGAGAAAATAGAAGAATCCTACATCTGATCCGGTGTTTTTCCTGCGTCGTCGCGGCGCCTTTTGGCTGTTAGAATCGTCAGTCGTTTTTTCTGGAGTTTACCCCGTGATCACTTCCCGACTTCGTACCCTGCGTGACCATATCCGTTGGGCCGTCAGCCGCTTCCATGGGGAGGATCTGTTTTTCGGCCATGGGACCGACAACGCCTGGGACGAAGCCCGTCAACTGGTGTTGGGTGCGCTGCACCTGCCGTGGGAAATCGCCGACAGCTATCTGGACTGCCGTCTGGAAGACGACGAGCTGGTCCATCTGCAACGCTTGCTCAAGCGCCGTATCGAAGAACGCATTCCTACCGCTTACCTGCTGGGCGAAGCCTGGTTCTGTGGCCTGTCGTTCATTGTCGACGAACGTGTACTGATCCCGCGTTCACCGATTGGCGAGCTGATCGAAAAACGTTTCGAGCCGTGGCTGGGCGCCGAACCTGCGCGCATTCTCGACTTGTGCACCGGTTCCGGTTGCATCGGCATCGCCTGTGCTTATGAATTCCAGAGCGCCGAAGTGGTACTGGCCGACCTGTCGTTCGAAGCGCTGGAAGTGGCTAACCAGAACATCGAGCGTCACGGTGTCGACGAGCGGGTGTTCACCGTTCAGGGCGATGGTTTCGATGGTTTGCCGGGTCAGCGTTTCGACCTGATCGTGTCGAACCCGCCTTACGTCGATGCGGAAGATTTCGCTGACATGCCGGATGAGTATCAGCACGAGCCCGAGCTGGGCCTGGCCTGCGGCGACGATGGTTTGAATCTGGTGCGCCGCATGCTCGCCGAAGCGGCGGATCATCTGACCGAGAAGGGTTTGCTGATCGTCGAGGTGGGTAACAGCCAGGTTCACGTCGAGGCGCTGTACCCGGAAGTCGCCTTCGCCTGGCTGGAGTTCGAGCGCGGCGGGCATGGTGTGTTCATGCTGACAGCGCAGCAGTGCCGCGATCATCAGGCGCTGTTCGCTTCCCGCGTCTGACTGTAGAAAGCCTTCGCGGGCAAGCCACGCTCCCACAGGTTTTGTGTGTGCCACATCATTTGGACACGACATAAAACCTGTGGGCGCGTGGCTTGCCCGCGATGGTCGCGCCTCGGTTATAACCTTCAGCGGTGCGTGGCAATCCAGATCAACAGCCCCGCCTGAAACACCGCAAACGCCACCAGACACGTAATGGTAAAACGCAGCCCGGCGTCTTCGCGTTTGTACTTGCTGACCTTCTCTTCGTGCTTCTTGAGTTTGACTTCCTGTTCCGCCAGGTTCTGCTCGGCTTGCTGGAGCATCTGCGCGGCTTCGAGGATTTCCACCTGTTGCAGCTTTTCGCTGTTCCAGTCGCCGAGCAAGTCACCGACCTGCACCTCTTTGACGCTGCCCTTCAAATGCTGGGCATCGGCGTAGACCACGTCAAAACCGTGCACCCGCAGAAAGTGATCGCGACGCAGACGGGTGTCTTCGTTCAGCGCATCCTTGTTGTTCAGGTCGGTGCCGTCGATGGTGTAGGCGGGCCATCTCTTCTTCGCCCACGTGACGCCCTGAGAGGCCATATAGCGCCCGATGCCACGGTTCATCGGCTCGATCTGCAAGCCGCTTTCCGGCTCGAAATGCACGCGTTTGGTCGTGTGATTGACCCACACGTCCAGATGGTTCTGTTCTTTGCGCACCCGCTGGCCCGGCAGCTTGATGGTCATGCGCATCAGGCTGTGTTCCTTGCTATTGCGTTCGGCGTAACCGAATTCGACAAAGCGCAATGGCCGGCCACCGGTGTTGCGGTCGGTTTGCAGCGGCGCCAGGCGGAGCATTTTGTGGTGCTCGACGTGGACGTCCGCCCACGGCAGCTCGACCGCTGGCGGTGCGTCTTTTTCAGCGGTGGTGTCGGGTGAAGCCGGGGTATCAGTCATAACGGCGAGATCCTGTCCAAGCTCTGTTGCCGCCAGTCATAACGCTGGCGACAAAGGCTTATCGGCCGTTTTTTTCAGGACTGGAGGGCTAGGGGGCGTTCTCAACTAGTTTTCACGCCCCTAACAGCGCTTAGCTGGAGCGAAGTCCGTCAATAAACCCGAGGATTCGCGTGCCCAGCTCGGCCGCCAGCGGCAATTGCGGATCTTTATAGGAGGCCAATTGCCGCTTCACATCGTTGGGCACGATGCGCAGCACGTGGTTCATGCCTTCGATCAGCGCCAGTTCGGCGTCCGGTTTGGCCGCCTTGAGTGCCTTGGCGTCACCCACGCCGACCTGGATGTCGTTGCTGCCCTGGATGATCAGTGCCGGCATTTTCAGTTTGGCGAAGGCCGCCGCCGGGTCCTGGCGAAACAGCGAAATCAGGTACGGCTGCACGCTGGGGCGGAAAATCACCTGCAATTGCGGCGGCACGTTGTCGTCGGTGTGACCGGCCTTGAGGCTGTCGAGCAGTTCATTGCTGCGCAGCATCAATGGCGGCGGCAGGCGATTGCTCAACTGCTGGCGCAGCACTTGATCGATCGGGCGGGCGCTGCCGGACATGGAAATCACCGCCGCGGCATCGACACTGGGCGCCGCCAGGCTGGCGATCAACGCACCTTCGCTGTGACCCAGCAAAATCAGTTTGCCCAGGCGCGGATCGGCCTTGAGCTTCTGCCCCCAGGCCACGGCATCGGCTACATAGGCTTCCACCGACAGATTGCGCTCATCCGGTGTGGCCGCAAGGCTCGCCGCCACGCCGCGCTTGTCGTAGCGCACGCTGGCGATGTTGTGTTTGGCCAGCACCCAGGCCAGCCGTTTGAGGCTGTCGTTGCGCCCGCCGTCGGGGTTGTTTCCGTCACGATCCGTAGGGCCGGAGCCGGAAATGATCAGGACAACCGGCACAGGCGTGTCGGACTTGGGCAGTAACAGCGAGCCGAAAAGCTCGCCGCTGCCCGTGTCCAGGCTGATCGGGCGTTGCAGGACAGTGGCCTGTACAAAGCCGGTAAACAGGGTAAGGCTCAAGGCTAAAACTCGCAGCATCATCACGCCATCATTCACAAGGTGCCGGTTGGACTCGCAGGCACCCATAAGGTTCGAGGATGAACTAGTCGGGTAGCCTGCGTATACTGGCGCGCATTACGTATTTTAGTTTCGATTTCACGGAGCGTCCCGCATGTCCGGCAATACCTACGGCAAGCTGTTCACTGTCACCACCGCGGGCGAAAGCCATGGTCCGGCGTTGGTCGCCATTGTCGATGGCTGCCCGCCGGGCCTGGAGATTTCCCTTGAGGACCTGCAGCGCGACCTGGACCGCCGCAAGCCCGGCACCAGCCGCCACACCACCCAGCGCCAGGAAGCCGACGAAGTCGAAATCCTCTCCGGCGTGTTCGAAGGCCGCACCACCGGTTGCGCCATCGGCCTGTTGATCCGCAACACCGACCAGAAGTCCAAGGACTACTCGGCGATCAAGGATCTGTTCCGCCCGGCCCACGCCGACTACACCTACCACCACAAATATGGCGAACGCGATTACCGCGGCGGCGGTCGCAGCTCGGCCCGGGAAACGGCCATGCGCGTGGCGGCCGGGGCGATTGCGAAAAAGTACCTGGCCACCCAGGGCATCGTCATTCGTGGCTACATGAGCCAGCTCGGTCCGATCGTAATCCCGTTCAAGACCTGGGATTCGGTGGAAGAAAACGCCTTCTTCAGCCCCGACCCGGACAAAGTGCCGGAGCTGGAAGCCTATATGGACCAGTTGCGCCGTGACCAGGATTCGGTCGGCGCGAAGATCACCGTGGTCGCCGAAGGCGTGATGCCGGGCCTCGGCGAGCCGATCTTCGACCGCCTCGACGCCGAACTGGCCCACGCGCTGATGAGCATCAACGCGGTCAAAGGCGTGGAGATCGGCGCCGGTTTTGCCAGCATCGCCCAGCGGGGCACCGAGCACCGCGATGAAATAACCCCGGAAGGTTTCCTCAGCAACAACGCCGGCGGCATTCTGGGCGGCATCTCGTCCGGTCAGCCGATCGTCGCGCACCTGGCGCTGAAGCCAACGTCGAGCATCACCACGCCGGGCCGTTCCATCGACATCCATGGCAACCCGGTGGAGGTCGTCACCAAGGGCCGTCACGATCCGTGCGTCGGCATCCGTGCCACACCGATCGCCGAAGCGATGATGGCCATCGTGCTGATGGATCATCTGCTGCGTCACCGTGGGCAGAACGCCGATGTTCGCGTGAGCACTCCGGTGCTGGGTCAGCTTTAATGGCTGACCTTAACGTCGCTACGGTCTGACGGCTGTGGCGGCGCTCCCGTACTGGCGGCTCTCCAGTTTCTATCTGTTCTATTTCGCCTTGCTCGGTTCGACGGCGCCGTTTCTGGCGCTGTACTTCGATCACCTGGGTTTTTCCAGCGCGCGCATCGGCGAACTGGTGGCGATCCCGATGCTGATGCGCTGCGTGGCGCCGAATATCTGGGGCTGGCTCGGTGATTACACCGGCCGACGGCTGGCCATCGTGCGTTTCGGCGCGGTCTGCACCTTGCTGACGTTCTCGCTGATTTTCGTCAGCAAAAGCTATGCGTGGCTGGCGATGGTCATGGCCTTGCACGCGTTCTTCTGGCACGCGGTATTGCCGCAGTTCGAAGTCATCACCCTGGCGCATTTGCAGGGGCAGACGTCGCGCTACAGTCAGATCCGCCTGTGGGGTTCCATCGGGTTCATCATTACCGTGGTTGCGCTGGGCCGGTTGTTCGAATGGCTCAGCCTGGACATCTATCCGGTGGCGTTGGTGCTGATCATGGCCGGGATCGTGGTCAGCAGTTTGTGGGTGCCCAATGCGCAACCGGCCCAAGGCAATCGCCTGACGGGGGAGGGGTTTATCGAGCAATTGCGCAACCCCGGTGTGTTGGCATTCTACGGTTGCGTGGCGCTGATGCAGATGAGTCACGGGCCGTATTACACCTTTCTGACCCTGCACCTTGAGCGGCTCGGTTACAGTCGCGGGCTGATCGGCATGCTCTGGGCGGTCGGCGTGGTCGCCGAAGTCTTGATGTTTCTGGCCATGAGCAAGATCCTCACGCGTTTCTCGGTGCGCCGGGTGCTGCTGGCGAGTTTCCTGCTGGCGGCCCTGCGTTGGCTGTTGCTCGGTTCGTTTGCCGAGTTCCTCTGGGTGCTGCTGTTCGCCCAGGTGCTGCACGCCGCCACCTTCGGCAGCTTTCACGCGGCTGCCATCCAGTTCGTGCAACGTAGCTTCGGCGCACGCCAGCAAGGGCAGGGCCAGGCGTTGTATGCCGCGCTGGCCGGCACCGGCGGCGCGTTGGGCGCGTTGTACTCCGGTTACAGCTGGAATGCCCTCGGCGCCACATTGACCTTTAGTATTGCCAGTCTCGCAGCCTTCGCCGCTGCCATTATCATTGCCACACGTATGCAAGAGGACAGGCCATGAGCCTCACCCGTGAACACCTCGCCCAGGAAATCATCGACGCCGGGCGTTTTCTGTATGGCCGCGGCTGGTCGCCGGCCACCAGCAGCAATTACTCGACCCGCCTGTCGCCAACCGAAGCCTTGCTGACCGTGTCCGGCAAGCACAAGGGCCAACTGGGCCCGGATGATGTGCTGGCCACTGATATGTCGGGAAATAGTCTGGAGCCCGGCAAAAAGCCGTCCGCCGAAACCCTGCTGCACACTCAGCTCTATAGCTGGCGCGCTGAGATCGGTGCGGTACTGCACACCCATTCGGTGAACGCCACGGTGCTGTCGCGCCTGACGCCGGAAGCGTTCATCGAGTTCGAAGACTACGAACTGCAAAAGGCCTTCAGCGGTGTCTCGACCCACGAGTCCCGTGTGCGCGTGCCGATTTTCGACAACGATCAGGACATTGCGCGGCTGGCCGCCAAGGTGCAGCCTTGGCTCGATGCTCATCCTGATTGCGTCGGCTACCTGATTCGCGGCCATGGCCTCTACACCTGGGGCGCACGGATGAGCGATGCTTTGCGGCAGATCGAGGCCTTTGAATTTTTGTTCGAGTGCGAGTTGAAGACGCGCTCGCTCTCGAACCATAAAGCATGAACCGTTAAGGAGTTGCCCAGATGAGCAGCCTGTCCGTTTATCACGTCTCAAGCCCTGAAATTCCGAACAAGGTGCTGACCCACCTCGAAGACATCGCCTCGACCCTGGCCGAACAGGGCGTGCGCTTCGACCGTTGGCAAGCTGCGGCGAAAATCCAGCCCGGCGCCAGCCAGGAAGAAGTGATCGCCGCGTATCAGGAGCAAATCGACAAGCTGATGACCGAGCGCGGTTACATCACCGTCGACGTGGTCAGCCTGAACAGCGATCACCCGCAAAAAGACGAGTTACGTGCCAAGTTCCTCGATGAACACCGTCACGGCGAAGACGAAGTGCGATTTTTCGTCGCCGGCCGTGGCTTGTTCACCCTGCACATCGGCGATTACGTCTACGCCGTGCTCTGCGAGAAAAATGACCTGATCTCCGTGCCAGCCGGCACGCCGCACTGGTTCGACATGGGCGAAAACCCGCATTTCGTCGCGATCCGCCTGTTCAACAACCCCGAAGGCTGGGTGGCCAATTTCACCGGCGACAACATCGCCAGCCACTTCCCGCGTCTTGAGGACTGAGCCGATGCCGATCAAAGCGATTCTCACCGACATCGAAGGCACCACCAGCGCGGTGAGTTTTGTGTTCGACGTGTTGTTTCCGTATGCAGCCAAGCACCTGCCGGACTTCGTTCGCCAGAACGCCGGGCGCTCCGATGTGGCCGAGCAACTGGTGGCCGTGCGCCGGGACAATAATGAGCCGGGCGCCGATGTTGAACGGGTCATCGACATTTTGCTTGGCTGGATCGCCGAAGACCGCAAAGCCACGCCGCTCAAAGCGTTGCAGGGCATGGTCTGGGAGCAGGGTTATCAAGCCGGGCAGTTGAAGGGCCACGTTTATCCGGACGCCGTTGAAGCGCTCAAGCGCTGGCATCAGGAAGGTTATCAGCTGTTTGTTTATTCTTCGGGCTCGATCCAGGCGCAAAAACTGATCTTCGGCTGCTCGCAGGCGGGTGACTTGTCGCCGTTGTTCAGCGGCTATTTCGACACCACCTCGGGGCCCAAGCGCGAAGCGCAGTCCTACGAGCGCATCACCCAGGCGATTGGCATCGAGGCTTCGCAGATTCTGTTTCTGTCCGACATCGTTCAGGAACTGGACGCGGCGCGTGCGGCCGGCATGGCCACTTGTGGCCTGGCCCGTGAGGGCGGGGAGTTGGCGGGGCATGTGACCGTCGACAGTTTTGTGCGGATAAATCCTTCCACTTTTTAAGGATCAATGCACATAACCTGTGGGAGCGAGCCTGCTCGCGAAAGCGGTATGCCATTCAACATTGATGTTGCCTGACACACCGCTTTCGCGAGCAGGCTCGCTCCCACATGGATTGCGCAACTCCAGAAACACAACAGGCCGTGAAGCGAAAGCTTTCACGGCCTGTTTGTTTAAAGCATGTTTACGCCGAGTGATAGGTGGGCAGGGCGAACCGTTGCTGGCTTTGCAGCATGGAGATCTGCGGCAATTCGCTGGCCTGTTCGGCGATGTCACGGCGAATCGCGCTGATCACCCACGACAGCTGATCGCCGGCATGCATTTGTTGGTAGGAAATCGAACGTTTGAAGACTTTACCTTCCTGACCGCGCAGGGTCAGCAGAATGCCGCCGTCAGGCCGTGGCTGGGTGGTCACTTCGAAGTTGGAGAACAGCGACGAAAATTTTTCCTGGATCAGGCTCATGTCTATCGGCTCCGTGAGTGCTTGAAGGGCAACATGGAGAGGTAGTTGCAGTGATTGTGCCAGCGCCTGATTTTTTAAAATACTATATAAATCAATAACTTATGTTTTTTGGTATTTTTGGTGTTCGTGCAATTTGCATGAATGGCCATCGTGCATCCTGCATTTTGCGTGGTCGCCGTCGACCGGATGGAACCAATCACAACGCCAGGGTTCCGCATTTCGAATGTTCGACCGAACGCTTCGCGTGCGGATACAAAACATTGCAAAAACCGCGTGTACAGCTCAAGAAGCGCTGACGTATTTTCGGCCTCAATCAACGCCACCCGACAATAAGAAGATCGAACGGGAGCAACCATGAGCCGCACGCTGAACGACACGATTACCTGGGGCATGATGCTGCGCAAGCTGCCTTCCATTGCCAAAGCCATTCCTCGCGTGGTGAGGGGCATGAAAGCCGCCAACGTCAAGGACCCGACCCAACCGTGTGGCCTCGGTTGGAGCTTCGAACAGGCGACGTTGCGCAATCCCGATGGCCCGGCCTTGTTGCAGGGCGAGGTGGCGCTCACTTATACACAGGTCAATCAATGGGCCAATCGCATCGCCCATCACCTGATCGCCCAAGGCATCGGTAAGGGCGATGTGGTGGCGATCTTCATCGAGAATCGCGTAGAGCTGCTGGTGACGATATTGGCGGTGGCCAAGATCGGCGCGATCAGCGCCTTGCTCAATACCTCACAGACCCGCGACACCCTCGCTCACAGTCTGAACCTGGTGGCGCCCGTGGCGATCGTCGTCGGAGAAGAGCTGGTTCCAGCCTTCAACGCAGTCCGTGAGCGGGTGGCCATCGAAGCGGCGCGCACCTGGTTTGTCGCCGATCAAGACACCTTCAGCGATCCGGGCAAAACGCCCGATGGTTTCATCAACCTGATGATGGCCAGCTGCGACGCGTCCAGCAGCAACCCCGACAGCAGCCGGCAGGTTTTTCTCGACGACCCTTGTTTCTATATCTACACCTCGGGCACCACCGGGTTGCCCAAGGCCGGGGTGTTCAAGCACGGCCGCTGGATGCGCAGTTCCGCCAGTTTCGGGTTGATCGCCCTGGACATGCAGCCGCAGGACATCGTCTATTGCACCTTGCCGCTGTACCACGCCACCGGGCTCTGCGTGTGCTGGGGTTCGGCGATCAGCGGGGCGTCGGGGTTTGCCATCCGCCGCAAGTTCAGCGCCAGCCAGTTTTGGAGCGACGTGCGCAAATACCGAGCGACCACCCTCGGTTACGTCGGCGAATTGTGTCGTTACCTGGTGGATCAACCGCCAAGCATCGACGACAGTCGGCACGGCGTGACGAAGATGATCGGCAATGGGCTGCGCCCTGGTGCGTGGAGCGAGTTCAAGACGCGGTTTGCCGTGAACCATATCTGCGAGCTGTACGCCGCCAGCGACGGCAACATCGGCTTCACCAACATCCTCAATTTCGACAACACCATCGGGTTTTCCCTGATGGCCTGGGAACTGGTGGCGTACGACCACGACAGCGGCGCCCCCACCCGTGATGCCCAGGGATTCATGCACAAAGTGGCCAAGGGCGAGCAAGGTCTGCTGCTGGCGAGGATCGACGACAAGGCGCCGCTGGACGGCTACACCGACCCGCAGAAAACCGCAAAAGTCGTGCTCCACGACGTGTTCAAGACGGGCGACCGTTACTTCAATACCGGTGACCTGCTGCGCAACATTGGTTTCGGCCATGCGCAGTTTGTGGATCGCTTGGGCGACACCTACCGCTGGAAGGGTGAAAACGTCTCGACCACCGAGGTTGAAAACATCCTCCTGCAACACCCGCAGATCGCCGAAGCCGTGGCCTATGGCGTGGAAATCCACAACACCAACGGGCGTGCCGGGATGGTGGCGATCACGCCGGCTGAATCGCTGGCGACCCTGGATTTCAGTGAGTTGCTGGCTTTCGCCAGGCAGCAAATGCCTGCTTATGCGGTGCCACTGTTCCTGCGAGTGAAAGTGAAAATGGAGACCACCGGGACGTTCAAATACCAGAAGACCCGGCTCAAGGACGAAGCCTTCGACCCGAACAAAACCGGCGATGACCCGATCTACGCCTGGTTGCCGGGTACCCAGACTTACGTGCAAGTTACCGAGCAGGTGCTGGCGGATATCTACGGCGGCAAGTACCGCTATTGAGTGTGGCCCGTATTGAATATGGCTATGGCCATCCATGAGAAAAAAGAAGTGACAGGTTCCGGAGCGCTCGGGAAACTATCGGCTTTCCGATTGACCGAATGTGGAGTCCCCAATGTCAGACAAAAGCCGCCAGATGACGCCCGAAGAGGCTGCTGAATTTGCCGAACAGGTGTTCAACAAAGCGCGCGAGGGCGATGCGGCCATGATGGCTGCGCTGCTGACCAAGGGCCTGCCGCCGAACCTGCGCAACCACAAGGGCGACACCTTGCTGATGCTCGCCGCCTACCACGGCCATGTCGACACGGTAAAAGTCCTGCTCGAGCACAAGGCCGACCCGGAAATCCGCAACGACAACGGCCAGAGCCCGATTGCCGGTGCGGCGTTCAAGGGTGATCTGGCGGTGGTCAAGGCGTTGGTTGAGGGGGGCGCGGAGGTGGAAGGTTCGTCCTTCGACGGTCGCACGGCACTGATGATGGCGGCGATGTTCAACCGTGTCGAAATCATCGACTACCTGATCAGCAAAGGCGCCGATCCGAAAGCCAAGGATGCCAACGGTGTATCCGCACTGGATGCGGCCAAGACCATGGGCGCAGCGGATACCACGGCGCAGCTGCAAAAACTCCAGGCCTGACCTCTCTAGTGTCGCGGGGCTTTTGTGGCGAGGGAGCTTGCTCCCGCTGGGCTGCGAAGCAGTCGTAAACCCGGCGAATGCGGTCTATCTGAATGACCGCGATGGCTGATTTTGGGGCTGCTTCGCAGCCCAGCGGGAGCAAGCTCCCTCGCCACAGGTTCATGCCAGGCCCCGCAATCCGTTTTTAATGCGCTATCCTTCGCGCCCTCAAAATTCCCTCGCTACAGGATCCGCCCCATGAAAGCCGCACTCGTCGAACTCATCAGCAAAATCAGCTCCGGGTGCATGGGCGAGGACGAAATCCTGAAAGTCGCTGACGAAGCGGCTCAGGCCTACGCCGACCCCGAGGCTTTTCTGACGGCCAATCCGGACATCAACTACGACGACACCTTCCCGATCCCGTTGGGTGAGTGGGTAGTCGTCGGCAGCTTGCCGGAAACCGTGCTGTTCCAGGCTGACACCTACATGGACCTGTTCGCGCAGATCGTCGCCTCGTTTGGCCCCGGCGTTGAATTCAACATCAAACCCAAGCAACTGGCCAAGACCGAAGCCCTGACGGCGCTCAACCGCATTCAAGTGCAGATGAGCAGCATGAACAAGGAAAACGGTGGCTACGTGCTGATGAACTTCAGCCAGTTGCTCGACGATGAACTGCAAGTGGTGCTGGTCTACGGTAATGACGTGCCACGGGTACTCGAATTGTGCGCCGAAGTCGGCATCGCTGCCGCGCCATCCCTGGAAGCCCTGAAACTGGCCATCCACGTATGAAGCCGTCTACGGCGGTAATAAAACGGAACCCTCGTCAGGCCCGACTATCCTAAGAGTGCCTATCACTTTTTGGGAGCGTCACCATGGGTTCCACGTTCAACAGTCTGATCGGCCTGATTATTCTTGCCCTGGACATCTGGGCCATCATCAACGTGCTTAAAAGTGGCGCCGACACCGGGATGAAAATCCTCTGGGTGCTGTTGATTCTCCTGCTGCCGGTCCTGGGCCTGATCATCTGGGCCATCGCCGGGCCGCGAGGCGACGTGCGGATCTGATACCGCGCTCAGGGCCGACACATTTCCCCTGTGGGAGCGAGCAAGCCGGCTCCCACAGTGGGTCTCTTGAGCGTGCAAAATGTCTTCTGTCTGACGAAGGTTCGACCTGTCATGTTCCGCAACGTAGAATGCGCGCCTTTCCCGGTCAATCGAGGCGATCGATTGGCCATCATGGGCGGGTAACCGTCCGTTGCCACCCGCATTCATCGGAGCACTTCCCATGAGCAATACCCCAACCAGCGAGTACCTGGAAACCCTCTACGAAGGCTATGGCCAGCGTTTTCGCATGGAAAAACTGCTGCACGAAGTGCGCACCGAGCACCAGCACCTGGTGATCTTCGAGAACCCGCGCATGGGCCGGGTGATGGCGCTGGACGGCGTAATCCAGACCACCGAAGCCGACGAGTTCATCTACCACGAAATGCTTACCCACGTGCCGATCCTCGCCCATGGCACCGCCAAGCGCGTGCTGATCATCGGCGGTGGCGACGGCGGCATGCTGCGTGAAGTGGCCAAGCACCGCAGCGTCGAGCACATCACCATGGTCGAGATCGACGGCACCGTGGTCGACATGTGCAAGGAATTCCTGCCGAACCACTCCAAGGGTGCGTTCGATGATCCACGCCTGAACCTGGTGATCGACGACGGCATGCGTTTTGTTGCCACCACCACCGAAAAGTTCGACGTGATCATTTCCGACTCCACCGATCCGATCGGTCCGGGCGAAGTGCTGTTCTCCGAAAACTTCTACCAGGCTTGCCGTCGCTGCCTGAACGAAGGCGGCATTCTGGTGACCCAGAACGGCACCCCGTTCATGCAGATCGAAGAAGTCAAAACCACCGCCGGCCGCCTGCGCAGCCTGTTCCCGGACTGGCACTTCTATCAGGCGGCCGTGCCGACCTACATCGGCGGCGCGATGACCTTCGCCTGGGGCGCGACCGATACCGCCTATCGCAAGTTGTCCCGCGAAACCTTGCAACAGCGTTTCGCTGGCAGCGGCATCATCACCCGCTACTACAACCCGGAAATCCACATCGGTGCGTTCGCCTTGCCGCAATACGTGCTGCAAGCGGTGAACAAACCCAGCAACGACTAAATCCTGCGCATAACCTCTGTGGGAGCTAGCCTGCTCGCGAAGACGGTCTTCCAGTCAATAGAGATGTCGACTGACACACCGCTTTCGCGAGCAGGCTCGCTCCCACAATGCCGTCTACTTTTCATACTTTGCGGTGTAATCCGTTTGAACGATCAGTCAGTGCCAAAGTCCAGATAGTTGTAAGCCCCTTTGCGGGGTTATCGAGGAGGCACCGATGCAAAAGTGGAAAATCACTTTCGTGGATGATCACGGTGAAACAGTCGACGAACTCTTCGAGTGCGAGGAATGCCCGAACAGCGAGCAAGCCGCCAAACTCATTCGCGCCCGGCGCCTACCGGTCGCTGCCGAACTGGACCTCAACGATCTGGAGGGTCGTACCGATGATCCGACCGTCAAAAGTCTGAAATCCCAGTACAGCATTGAAATCCTCGGTATTACCCCGATCTGATACACCTCTTGTCACATTCACCACCAGACCTTGGCAGCGGCTCTGTCTTGGGGCTACTCTGCAAGCGAGATCAGCGAATGACTCGCTAAGGTCTGGTCTTGTCAGCTACATGCTTGTTTCCCGTCGGCAACCTCTGTTGTCGTATCGCTCTCGCCAATCGGTTGAAAGTGCAGGGAATACGGAAAGTCTATCCATCAGTCTGAGGGGGACGTTTCATGAGCACAGCCTATCAAGAAGACATCAGCAGCAGCGTGCTGCGCCGCATGAAAGAAGGCGGTTTCGACTTTTCACGATTCCACCCCATCGAGTTCTACGCCATTTTCCCGGACGAGGAGCGGGCACGCAGGGCGGCAGGTCATTTTTGTGGTGAGTCCTTGAATGCCCAGATCAGCGTGCGCGACGACGGTGCGTGGTATCTGGAACTGAGCAAAGTGATGTACGCCACCTACGACGGGATCGGCGACTTTGAGCAGGACTTCGAGGCGGTGGTCGAACCTTTGGGCGGTATCATCGAAGGATGGGGCGTCAAGCAGGAGGTACGAGGGCTACTCGCATAACCTTATGAACAAGCGACAACACTCAGCAACGGCTGACCTTCGGGTTGGCCGTTTTCGTTTGTGGGGGGTGAAAAGGATCTTTTGATCTTGCTTTTATTTCACGACATTTCAAACGGACAAAAAAAAGCCACCTAAACAAGTGGCTAAAAGGGAAGAGCGATAAGTTTTGCAGCGAATGCCCGAATTATCCGCATCTCCCCCCCGAGCGGTGAAATCAACTCTGACTATGCTGCTGATAGGCGACAGCATTGCTTCGCCATGAAGCGGGGGCGATCAGGTTGGGACATTTACTGCACGGATTTGGTGCGGTGCGTGTGGCGCTATTATCCAACTGATTGATATCAAAGCGTTTATGCCGATGGCACGGGCCTTGCGAAGGCCTGGATGTCCGGGTGACAAGGAGTACGGCATGATCCGCACCTATTTTGATGAGATGTACGATGCCGGCGGCCAGGTCCGCCCGCATTATCGGGAGTTTTCCCGTTGGCTGGCCGAAACGCCTGACGAGCTTCTGGCACAACGGCGACGCGAGGCCGATCTGTTATTTCATCGTGCCGGGATTACATTCACGCTCTATGGTGATGAGCAGGGGACAGAGCGCCTGATTCCCTTTGACACCATTCCCCGCAGTATCCCCGCCAGTGAATGGCGGGTCGTCGAGCGCGGCTGCATTCAGCGGGTCAAGGCATTGAACATGTTCCTTGCCGACCTCTATCACGAGCAGCGCATCATCAAGGCCGGCATCATCCCGGCCGAGCAAGTGCTGGCCAACGAGCAATACCAGTTGGCGATGCAAGGGCTGGATCTGCACCGCGATATCTATTCGCACATTTCCGGTGTCGACCTGGTGCGCGATGGTGACGGCACGTACTACGTGCTCGAAGACAATCTTCGTACCCCCAGTGGCGTGAGCTACATGCTCGAAGACCGCAAGATGATGATGCGCCTGTTCCCCGAGTTGTTCTCGGCCCAGCGCATCGCACCAATCGACCACTATCCGAACCTGTTGCTCGACACCCTGAAAAGCTCCAGCCCGATCGACAACCCGAGTGTGGTGGTGCTGACGCCAGGGCGCTTCAACAGCGCATTTTTCGAGCATGCGTTTCTGGCCCGGGAAATGGGCGTTGAACTGGTGGAAGGCGCGGACCTGTTCGTGCGCGACGACAAGGTGTTCATGCGCACCACGGACGGGCCGAAAGCGGTCGATGTGATCTATCGTCGCCTCGACGATGCCTTCCTCGATCCGCTGGCGTTCAACCCGGACTCGATGCTTGGCGTGCCAGGGCTGCTGTCGTCCTATCGCTCCGGCAACGTGGTGCTGGCGAATGCCATCGGTACCGGGGTCGCGGACGACAAGTCGGTGTATCCCTTCGTCACGGACATGATTCGTTTCTACCTGGATGAAGAGCCAATCCTGAAGAACGTGCCGACGTGGCAGTGTCGTAATCCCTCTGAACTGTCCCATGTCTTGGCCAATCTTCCAGAGCTGGTGGTCAAGGAAACCCAGGGTTCCGGCGGTTACGGAATGCTGGTGGGGCCGGCGGCGACGGCGGCGGAAATCGAGTCTTTCCGCGAGCGGATCAAAGCCAAGCCCCACGCGTACATCGCCCAACCGACGTTGTCTTTATCGACCTGTCCGACCTTTGTCGAAAACGGCATTGCTCCACGCCACATCGACCTGCGTCCGTTTGTATTGTCTGGCCGCGAAACCCGGGTTGTGCCCGGCGGTTTGACCCGTGTCGCCTTGCGTGAAGGCTCCCTGGTGGTGAATTCCTCCCAGGGCGGCGGAACCAAGGACACCTGGGTGGTCGAGGATTGAAGGAAGCCTGCCATGTTAAGTAGAACTGCCTCGGATCTGTATTGGATGTCGCGTTACCTGGAGCGGGCGGAAAACCTCGCACGGATGCTCGACATCAGTTATTCGCTGTCGCTGATGCCCCAGGACGGTCGTGGCGACGGCTTGCACGAACTTGCCATGCCGTTGCTGATCACCGGCACCCTGGATGATTACCTGGAGCGCCACGGCGATTTGCATGCCGAACGGCTGCTGCATTTCTTCGCTCTGGATGCGGCTAACCCGGCGAGTATCTACAGTTGCCTCGGTGCCGCGCGAGCCAGTGCCCATGCGGTGCGTGGGCGAATCACCGCCGACATGTGGGAAAACATCAACGCCACCTGGCTGGAAATTCGCGGGATCGCCGAGCAGGGCTTGAGTCGCTACGGCATGAGCCGTTTTTGTGAGTGGATCAAGGAGCGTTCCCACCTGTTCCGCGGCGCGTCCTACGGCACGATCATGCGTAACGACGCGTTTCGGTTCATTCGTCTGGGTACCTTTATCGAAAGGGCTGACAACACCTTGCGCCTGCTCGACGCCCGTTACGAAATGGCCGGCGATCAGGCCGAAGCGGTCAGCGACGGCACGGCCCACGCCTACTACCAGTGGAGCGCCTTGCTGCGGGCTTTGTCGTCGTTCGAGGCTTACACCGAGATCTACCGCGATGCCCCCGGCGCCCGGCATGTGGCCGAGCTGTTGCTGCTGCGCGCCGACGTGCCGCGATCCCTGCGGGCCTGCACCGAAGAAATCGACCAGATCCTTGCCCAATTGCCGGGGGCCAATGGCCGTCCTGCGCAGCGTTTGGCGGCGGAGATGGACGCGCGCCTGCGTTACACCGGTATCAACGAAATCCTCGACGAAGGCCTGCACGCCTGGCTGACCGAGTTCATCCCGCTGGTGCGCCAGTTGGGCAACGCCATTCACAGTTCCTACCTGGAGGCTGCATGAGACTTTCCATTAGCCACGAGACCACCTATCACTATGAAGATCAGGTGCGGGCGAGCATCCAGTACCTGCGACTGACCCCTCACGACAGCGAGCGCCAGCATGTGCTCAGCTGGCAGCTCGACCTGCCGCGCCCGGTACGCGCGCAACTCGATCCGTTCGGCAACATTCTGCATGTGCTGACCCTGGACGAACCCCACGAGGCAATCATCATCGGTGCCCGTGGCCAGGTGGACATCGACGAATTGCGCGAAGCCGAGCATGAGAGCCAGTCGGCGCTGCCGTTCCTGCGCTTCACCCGGCTGACCGAAGCCGACGAAGCCCTGCGCGCGTTTGCCGAGAAACAGTGCAAACAGCGCCGGGATCGCACGGCGCTGATCGATTTGATGCATGGCCTGAACCAGCACATGACCTACGCGCCGGGTTCCACCGAAGTGGACACCAGCGCCGCGCAAGCTTTTGCCAGGCGTTCCGGGGTCTGCCAGGACCATACCCATGCGTTTCTCGCCTGCGCCCGCAGCCTTGGGGTTCCGTCGCGCTATGTGTCGGGGTATTTATACAGCGAGAACAGCGAGCACCTGGCCAGTCACGCCTGGGCTGAAGCCTGGCTGGATGACGCCTGGTACAGCTTCGACGTGACCAACGAACTGGCCCGCCCTGAGCGTCACCTGAAACTGGCTGTGGGCCTCGACTACCTCGACGCCTGCCCGGTGCGCGGCATGCGCCGTGGCGGTGGGTGCGAGCAGATGCATGCCAAGGTGTTTGTTTCGCCGACGCCGCTGCCGGTGATCTCCGTCCAGCAGCAGTAATCGGGGATTTCACAAATCCCCTGTGGGAGCGAGCCTGCTCGCGATAGCGGTGTGTCAGCTATAGATTTACTGACTGAACATCCGCTATCGCGAGCAGGCTCGCTCCCACAAGGGGATTTGTGTCAGGGCTTCACCTTGCGCCCCGCCATGTGCTTCAAATACCCCACCAACAATTCCAGATCCCCCTCCGGCAATACCGTCGTCGCGAACGCCGGCATTTTCGCCTGCGGCCACTGACGCAAACTCTGCGGGTCACGAATGTAGCGCTTGAGGAAGTCCGCGCCGAAATACTCGGTCGGGTTGAACGGAATATTCAGGTCCGGCCCGAACTGCGCATCCCCCGCGCCATTCAATCGATGACACGCCAGGCAGTTCTTCTGAAACAGCGCAAAGCCCTTGTTCACCGGATCGTCCGCCTTCAGCGCAGGATCGGGCAGCAAGGCAGGGAAGCGCTCGGCCACCGGCGCCATGCGCTTGATACTGGCCACTTCGAACGGCCATTGCTCGGGGCTGATATTGCCCGCCTGCGGATCGGTCCAGACCAGATAAAACGGCCCGGCACTGTGCTTGCCCTCTGACAGCGGCGGCCACGGCTTGGCCGGGTCTTCAATCGCCAGCCAGGCCCGCGCCCCTTGGGTATTGAGCAGCGGCGCGGCAGCCAGTTCGGCGGCAAAACCATCCAGGGCAACGGCTTGCAGATGATCGTCAGGCTGGATGCCCGTCAACAACGCCGCCAACGGCACGGCGCGATAGCTCATGTCCCGCTTGTAGGAAACGTCGTTAGTGATCGTGATGGTCTGAACCTGAGGATGCTTGAGCAATTCCTCGGTTTGCCACGTGCGAGGTCTCGCGCCCAGCTCAAGATTCAGCTGTGCGGCAAACAGAGGCGTGCTGAGCAGCAAGGCCCCAAACAGAATGAGCGTTTTCAAATGATCGCCGTCCATGTCGTGAGAAGTGCCGCAAGGTTGGCACAGCCACGCTGGCCCGGGTAGCGAGCCAATCACATTTTTAATCAGGCGAAATGAAAACCCTGATGCTCGATCAGCCAATCACCTTGGTCAGGTTCGGCAAAATCAACAACAGCGTAGTGGCAAATAGAATGAGCCCGGCTTGACGTACTTTCGAATGCTTGAACATGGCTTGACCGCCTTTTTTGTTATTTCCTGATGCCTGCCTATCTCCATGACGGCAGAGCGCTGCACTTCCTTGTAGGACGAGTGCCTCGGCAAAACCCGACGACAACTTCGTACAGGTTTACATTAGGGCCCGCGTCACGCTTGGCTTAGATCCATTTCGTATGGGATTGGCACTAGTTACTGTTAAAAAGGCATGAGGCCTATGGCCAGCTACTTGGGCGCCCGTTGGCTAGACAGCTTGGTGACATGAATCGGTTAATCCGGTAGCTGACTACCGTTCGTCTGAGCGTGACCGTCAACGCCAGTGAGCACTATGGTCATTGAATCCACGGCTGCTCGGCATAAGGTGAATGCATAAAGATCAGAATCTCGCGGCCTCCCGTAGGAGCTGCCGAAGGCTGCGATCTTTTGATCCTTTGATTTCCATTCACCACCAGGTTCGAGGACGTCATGACCCAAGCCTTGATATTCGACGCGTTACGCACGCCCCGTGGCAAAGGCAAAGCCAATGGCGCGTTGCACAGCGTCAAACCTGTGAACCTGGTGGCCGGGCTGCTGAGGGCGTTGCAGCGGCGCACGTCCCTGGACACCAGTCAGGTCGATGACGTGGTGCTCGGCTGTGTGACGCCCATCGGCGACCAGGGGGCCGACATCGCCAAGACCGCCACCCAGGTGGCCGATTGGGACGTCAGTGTGGCCGGGATGCAGCTCAATCGCTTCTGCGCGTCGGGGCTGGAAGCGGTGAACCTGGGCGCGATGAAAGTGCGTTCCGGCTTCGAAGATCTGGTGGTGGTCGGTGGCGTCGAGTCGATGTCCCGCGTACCCATGGGCAGCGATGGCGGCGCTTGGGCGCTGGACCCGGAAACCAATTTGCACAACCATTTCACGCCTCAGGGCGTGGGCGCCGACCTGATCGCCACGATTGAAGGCTTCAGCCGTCAGGACGTCGATGCTTTCGCGCTGCACTCCCAGCAGAAGGCTGCACGGGCGCGGGCGAACGGTTCGTTCAACAAGTCGCTGGTGCCGGTGCAGGACCAGAACGGCATCATCCTGCTCGATCACGATGAGTTCATTCGCGCCGAATCGACCATGGAAGGCTTGGGCAAGCTCAAACCGAGCTTCGAAATGATCGGGCAAATGGGCTTTGACGCCACGGCATTGCGGGTTTACAGCCAGGTCGAGCGGATCAACCACGTTCACACGCCGGGCAACAGTTCCGGGATCGTCGATGGCGCGGCGCTGATGCTGATCGGCTCCGAAGCTTGTGGCCGGGCGCTGGGCTTGCAGCCACGGGCGCGGATCGTCGCCACGGCCGTCACCAGCACCGACCCGACCATCATGCTCACCGGCCCGGCGCCGGCCACCCGCAAGGCACTGGCCAAGGCCGGGCTGCGGGTCGAAGACATCGACCTGTTCGAAGTCAACGAAGCGTTCGCCTCGGTCGTGCTCAAGTTCATCAAAGACATGGCCATCGACCCGGACAGGGTCAACGTCAACGGCGGTTCCATCGCCATGGGCCACCCGCTCGGCGCCACCGGCTGCGCGATTCTCGGCACGCTGCTCGATGAACTGGAAACCCGGCGCCTGCGCTATGGCCTGGCGACATTGTGTGTCGGCGGCGGCATGGGGATTGCCACCATCATCGAACGCCTCTGAGCCTGACTTTAAGAAAATCCGACTCAAGGAAAATTGCCATGACCCAAGCCATCCGTTACGAAAAGGGTCAGGACCAGATTGTCGTCCTGACCATCGACATGCCGGGCCAGAGCGCCAACACCATGAACGCGGTCTACCGCGAGGCCATGGCCACCTGCGTCGAGCGCCTGGTCGCCGACAAGGATGCGATTGCCGGCGTGATCATCACCTCGGCCAAAAAAACCTTCTTCGCCGGCGGCGACCTCAATGAACTGATCAAGGTCGGCAAACCCGAAGCCAAAGCCTTTTACGACAGGGTGCTGACCCTCAAGGGCCAGCTGCGCACCCTGGAAACCCTCGGCAGACCGGTGGTTGCCGCCATTAATGGTGCGGCGCTCGGCGGTGGTTGGGAAATCTGCCTGGCGTGCCATCACCGTGTGGCGCTGGACAATCCGTCGGTGTTGCTTGGCCTGCCGGAAGTCACCCTTGGCCTGTTGCCGGGCGGCGGCGGGGTAGTGCGCATGGTTCGCATGCTGGGCATTGAAAAAGCCTTGCCGTATCTGCTTGAAGGCAAGAAAATCCGGCCGCAACAGGCGTTGCAGGCGCGGTTGATCGACGAGTTGGCCGCCGATCACGATGCGCTGATGGCCAAGGCGCGGGCGTGGATTGTTGCTCACCCGGTTGCTGTGCAGCGTTGGGACGTAAAGGGTTATCAGATTCCCGGCGGCACGCCGTCGGATCCGAAGCTCGCGGCGATGCTGGCCATCACGCCATCGATCCTGCGCAGCAAAACCCAGGGTTGCCTGCCTGCGCCGGAGAAAATTCTCTGCGCCGTGGTGGAAGGCGCCCAAGTGGATTTCGACACGGCGCACCTGATCGAAACCCGCTACTTCACCGAACTGACCACTGGCAAGGTGTCGAAAAATCTCATCGGCACGTTCTGGTTCCAGCTCAATGAGATCAATGCCGGTGGCTCGCGGCCCCAAGGCATCGTGCCTTACGTGACGAAGAAAGTCGGCGTGCTCGGCGCCGGGATGATGGGTGCGGGCATCGCGTTTGTCAGCGCCTCGGCCGGCATCGACGTGGTGCTCAAAGACATCAACCTCGCTGCGGCAGAGAAGGGCAAGGCCCACTCGGCGGCGCTGCTGGACAAGCAAGTCACCCGTGGTCAGATGAGCCGAGAGCAGCGCGAGGCGATTCTGGCGCGAATCCATGCCACCGAAACCGATGCGGACCTGGCCGGTTGCGATTTGATCATTGAAGCGGTGTTTGAAGATCGCGAACTGAAAGCCAAAGTCTCATCGGCGGCACAAGCAGTCGTCGGCCCGGACGCGGTCATTGCTTCCAACACCTCGACCTTGCCGATCAGCGGCCTGGCCACCGCCGTGCCGGACCAGACGAAATTCATCGGCCTGCATTTCTTCAGTCCCGTGGAGAAAATGCCGCTGGTGGAAATCATCAAAGGCGCCCACACGAGTGCTGAAACCCTGGCTCGCGGGTTCGATTTCGTCCTGCAAATCAAGAAAACCCCGATTGTGGTCAACGACAGTCGCGGTTTCTTCACCTCGCGGGTATTCGGCACCTTTACCAATGAAGGCATTGCCATGCTCGGTGAAGGGGTGAGCGCGTCGATTATCGAGACCGAAGCGCGCAAGGCTGGCATGCCTGTCGGGCCTCTGGCGATTTCCGACGAAGTTTCCCTCAGCCTCATGAGCCATATCCGCCAGCAAACCGCCCAAGACCTGCAAGCGGAAGGGAAACCGCTGATTGAGCACCCGGCGTTCGCCGTGATTGACTTGCTGCTCAAGGAATACAAGCGTCCGGGCAAGGCCGCTGGAGGAGGTTTCTACGATTACCCGGCTGCCGGGCAGAAACATCTGTGGCCAGAGTTGAAAACCCGTTTCGAGAAAGCCGACGGGCAGATTTCGCCGCAGGATGTGCGCGATCGGCTGCTGTTCGTGCAAGCCATCGAAACCGTGCGTTGTATGGAGGAGGGCGTGCTGACCTCGACGGCGGATGCCAACGTCGGCTCGATCTTCGGCATCGGCTTCGCGGCCTGGACCGGCGGTGCGTTGCAATTCATCAACCAGTACGGCGTGAAAGACTTCGTCGCCCGCGCCCAGTACCTGGCCGAGCAGTACGGCGAGCGCTTCACGCCGCCTGCGCTGCTGCTGGAGAAAGCCGCCAAAAACGCGCTGTTCTAAGGGACCGATGACGCGCTCCGGGACTTGCCTTGCCACTGTGTTTCAAGGCAGGCTCTGGGGTGTGCACTATTCCCATCACGTGTCAGGTATTTTTTATGTCGTTACGCATCTGCATTCTGGAAACCGACATCCTGCGTCCGGAACTGGTCGATCAATATCAGGGTTACGGGCAGATGTTCCAGCGTCTGTTTTCGCAGCAACCCATCGCGGCCGAATTCACCGTGTACAACGTGATGCAGGGCGATTATCCCAGCGATGACCTGACCTTCGATGCGTATCTGGTCACCGGCAGCAAGGCCGATTCCTTTGGCACCGACCCATGGATTCAAACCCTCAAGACGTACCTGCTCAAGCGCTACGAACGTGGCGACAAACTGCTGGGCGTGTGCTTCGGCCATCAACTGCTGGCGCTGCTATTGGGCGGCAAGAGCGAGCGGGCGACCCAGGGCTGGGGCGTCGGCACCCACAATTACAAACTCGCGGCCAAGGCGCCGTGGATGAGCCCGGTGAGGGAAGAGCTGACGTTGCTGATCAGCCACCAGGATCAGGTCACCGCGCTACCGGAAAACGCTACGGTGATTGCCTCGAGCGATTTCTGCCCGTTCGCCGCGTACCACATCAACGATCAAGTGCTGTGCTTCCAGGGGCATCCGGAGTTCATTCACGATTACTCACGGGCGCTGCTGGAAATCCGTCAGCAACATCTGGGCGAACAGGTTTATCAGAAGGGAGTGGCGAGCCTGGAGCATCCACACCATGGCGCCACCGTTGCGGAGTGGATGATGCGGTTTGTGGCGCACAAGCCTGAGGGTGAAGCGGCTAAAAGCTAGAAAGCTAAAAGCTTCGCGAGCAAGCCCGCTCCCACATTGGATCTTCGTCGTACACAGATCCAATGTGGGAGCGGGCTTGCTCGCGAATGGGGGCAACCGTTTCTCACCGAAAACACACGGCCTTACAACCACCCCGACCGCTTGAAACTCGCCCACAAACCGACGCACCCAACGGTGATAAACCCCAGCACCGCGAAATACCCGTAATGCCAACTCAACTCCGGCATGTTCTGGAAGTTCATCCCGTAAATCCCGGCCACCGCCGTCGGAAACGCCAGAATCGCCGCCCACGCGGCAAACTTGCGCTGCACCACGCTTTGCCGTGACGCCTCCAGCAACACCCCGACCTCGATGGTCTGGCTGGCAATGTCTGCCAGGGTCGTCAGATCTTCCATCTGCCGCGTGACATGAATCTGCACATCGCGGAAATACGGGCGCATGTTTTTATCGATGAACGGAAAGCTCAGCTTTTGCAGTTCCTCACCGATCTCCACCATCGGCGCCGCAAACCGGCGCAAGCGCAACACATCGCGGCGCAGGCCGTGGAGTTTCTGGATGTCACGCTCGTTCAGGGAACCGCAGATGACATTGCTCTCCAGTTCATCGATCTCGGCATGGATCGCTTCGCCCATCGGCTGGTAGTTTTCAATCACGAAATCGAGGATGGCATAGAGTACGAAATCTTCCCCATGCTCCAGCAACAGAGGCCGCGCCTCACAACGCTGTCGGACATGGGCGTAGGACGCGGAATGACCGTTACGTGCAGTAATGATGTAGCCCTTGCCGGCGAAGATATGCGTCTCAATGAACTGCAGTTTGCCTTCGTTGCGGATCGGCGAATACGTGACGATAAACAATGCATCGCCGAAGGTTTCCAGCTTCGGTCGACTGTGTTTTTCCAGGGCGTCTTCGATGGCCAATTCGTGCAGGTTGAACTGGCGTTGCAGGTTGAACAACTCCTGAGCGTTCGGCTCTTCGAGGCCGATCCACACAAAGTGGCCAGGCTTGGCAGCCCAGGCAGCGCCTTCGTCGAGGGTAATGTTGGTGACTTTTTTACCGGCGCTGTAAACCGCAGCAGCAACGACTCTACCCATGATGGTGATTCACTTCTTATTGGCCGCTTTCTATTGGTAAAGACTGGCGGTGCCAGGCAGGTTTCAGCTTAACCTTGTCTACTGCTTGAGAGTCAGCAAAATCTGTAGAGTTCGCAGGCAAAAGAAAACCCGCGCAGGGCGGGTAATGCACGCGGAACCTGTGGGAGCGGGGTTTCTTTCAGGCGGCTTGCAGTTGCCGATCCATCGAGTCGATGCACTCGCGCATCTGCTCACGGCACTGGGCGATCAGCATCGGCATGTCATCCAGGCTCAATCCAGCCGTGGGAATCGCCGGCAGCGAACGGATCAGAATCTTCCCACTGCGCCAGCGGTTCAATCGCATGTGTTTGACGTAACTGCTGACACATACCGGAACGATCGGCACCCCGGCGGCAATCGCCATCTGGAACGCGCCTTTCTTGAACGGCAGCAGCTCTTCACCGAGGTTGCGGGTGCCCTCGGGGAAGACCCAGATCGAGGTGTCTTCATTTTGCAAGGTGTGAGTGGTGGTCAGCATCGACTGGCGTGCCTTGTGCGCATTGCCGCGGTCGATCAGCACATTGCCGGCCAGCCAGAACAATTGCCCGAACAGCGGCACCCACTTCAAGCTCTTCTTGCCGATGCACACGGTACGGCGAGGCACGACGTTGCCGAACACAAACAGATCGTAGTTGGACTGATGGTTGGCGATGATCACGCAGCTGTCGGGTTTATCCATCAACGGCCCGACGTCGGCCTTCACCCGCAAACGCAAAATACACATCGCCGGCCACGCATACAGACGCGCGCATAAACGGCTGTTGTCCGGATTAAACGGCCGGCACAGACCGAGGATCACCCCAAGCACACCGGCCAGAATAAAGTGCAGGCCCATCAATAGCATACGAAACACAAACAGCATTTAAAGGGCCCACCGGGACAAAAGGTGGCGCAGTGTACGGATGTGCACTGTTTTCGGCAATTGCCGCTATAGAAGTGGGAGATGGCCGATGTTTGAGTGCATGTTCCCGACTTATTGGTCAGATGTGGCCTAGAGCGGTTGTAAGGTTTTAAACCAAACACGCAAGAAAAAGCCCGACACGACGGTCGGGCTTTTCGGTGCAACGCATTCGGGCTTAACCCATGTGCTCTTGATCCAGGATGATCGCGTTGTCCAGCGTCTCCAGCAGCGCTTTGCGCGTTTTCAACTTGGTGTTTTTGTGGGCGATCATGTTGAGCTTCTTCAACTGACGAGCCGCCGCCAGCGCCGCGCCTTGCAGCTCTTCGGCCGACACCACCTTATCGAGGAAACCGGCATCCACGGCGCTTTGCGGGTTGAACATCTCGGCGTTGATCACCGCGCGATGAAACGCCGACTTGCGCAGACGATCACGGGCCAGCTCGATACCGGCGTGGTGCATGGTCATGCCGATCTGCACTTCGTTCAGGCCAATGCTGAACGGGCCATCGACACCAATGCGGTAGTCGGCCGACAACAGAATAAATGCACCCTTGGCCACCGCATGCCCAGGACAGGCCACGACCACCGGGAACGGGTGCGACAGCAGACGACGAGCCAGAGTCGAACCCGCAGCCACCAGCGCCATGGCCTCGTTAGGGCCGGCCGTCATCACCTTCAAGTCATAACCACCCGACAAAATCCCCGGCTGACCGGTAATGATCACCACCGCCCGATCCTCCACCGCCCGATCCAGCGCAGCGTTAAACGCAACAATCACGTCCGGCGAGATGGCATTGACCTTGCCATTGCTCAAGGTCAGGGTCGCGATACCGTCTTCGAGATGGTAGGAAATCAACTCACTCATGACGCTAATCCTTCAAATAAAGTAGGGCAGACGTTACCCACCGCTGTAGGTCAGGTAAAGCGCTGTGACTGACCGCCCGGTCACCCTTTTCCCCGCCCGGCAAGCGTTGCCGGCCACGCCAGCCGCGCATTCCCCTCTATATAGAAGAGGGCGCGAAGCCGGAGATTGGCGGGTTTGCCATGGCACGGCACCCACCGGAACGACTAAATCGCTAACCGCATGAAAATTCTGCAAAAAAAATTTGCCATCAGAAAAGCTTTCGACTACATTAGCGCGCCTCGACAGACAGAACATGTTTGACGAGATACGGTGAAGTGTCCGAGTGGCTTAAGGAGCACGCCTGGAAAGTGTGTATACAGGAAACTGTATCGAGAGTTCGAATCTCTCCTTCACCGCCAAATTCGATGTACACAAAACCCCTGATTTCGAGAGAAATCAGGGGTTTTGTGGTTTCTGGTGTCTGGGTTTTTCAATCATGGCCGCCGCTGGCTCAGGCGCATCAGTAAAGGCGCGTCCGAAAATGATGTAGGACAAGTGCCAGGCGTGTGGGAAGTAATGCTGGAAAGCCAGGCGGTTGGGTGCTTCCATAGGTTTCAGCACCTCACATGAGCCATCTCGGGAAGGGGTATTTTTTTTGCGCCTCTAGGGTACAAAATGAATCAAAGGGCAGTACAAATGACGCCCCCCATTATCCGGAGCGGACGTACGCACGTTATGCAGGAAATGACCATGAAACAGGCAGAGCTGGAAAAGGTTCATGTGGAGATCGTCAAACTGATCGCTGAACAGCGCAAGCTGAACGCCGAGGCCGGCAAGATGACCCGTGAGACTTTTTGGTATCCAGTGGCAGTTGCTATTGGGCTGATTGGTACGGTAGCTACCGTTACTGCGGTGTTGATCAAGCTGCTCTAATACCCAATTCTAGCGCCGTTTCCTGTTGTTTCACCTTATCGATCACGGCTCTGCTGATGTGCGCCATGTCATCACTTGCCATCGCAGCCACCCCTGAAATCTTCCCCGACGCAGCCACCAGCGACCCGGCAAAGCTCGGCTGGAATGGTCGGCTCCCCACCACCCGCTGATGTCCGGGTTGCCTTGAGTCGTTATCCCCAGTTCAACTGATGCCGGGCTTTTTGTTTTCATCACCTGGCTACCGAGGAATAATGCGCGCTTCTATGAAGAAGGACATCTCATGATCACCACCACTACCCACACCATTGAAGGCCGGCAAATCACCGCTTACCTGGACATCGTCAGCGCCGAGTCGGTGCAGGGCGTTAACGTGATCCGCGATATGTTTGCCGGAATGCGGGATTTTTTCGGTGGGCGTTCTCAGACGTTGGAGCGGGCATTGAAGGATGCGCGGACTCAGGCGACCGACGAGATCAAGGAGCGGGCGCGGGCGCTTCAGGCGGATGCGGTGGTGGGGCTCGATTATGAGATCAGCATGCCGGCCGGCAAGGGGGGGATGGTGGTGGTGTTTGTGACCGGGACGGCGGTCAAACTGAGGTAGGTCGCTGTAAGCCGATCTTGGGCGCGCGGTGCTGGCCATTCGTCGGGCATGTAACGATCTGAATCACAAGTCTGGGAATGACCGGCTAGTCTCAAAATCCAGGGTGGTCGATATTTTTCAGGCAAAAAGGGCTTGCCGGTATCGACCCGTTTTGAGAGGAGCGAAGATATGGCTGAGCCGTATATCGAAGACGACGGGGCAGAGTTTCCAATCAATGATTGCGTGCAGTGTGGTCAGACGGACTATGTGCCGAGCTTCGGTGAAGACCGTGTCCAGATCAACAAAATCAAATCCGCAGTGCCTCGAACCCGAGGGCCCAAATCGAAATTCATGCCCAAGCTGGGGGCGCCTTCCAGGAAGTAAACCGATAACAGCACGAACCCCGCCATTGAGCGGGGTTTCTTGTTTTTGAAGGGTTGAAAGCGTGGCTCGTTGGCAATGCCGAGAAATGTCCTACAACTTTTCGAGCGTTGGTGGTTTTTTCACAAACTTTTCACACCGGCCTACGTAGGCTCAGCTCATCCGTTAGAAAGCAGTACCCTGGCCCGTCTCCCCAGCGGGCTTTTTTTTGCCTGTCATAAAACCTTTTGCATAAACGCTGTCCAACCGTCGCCAATGGCGAGGTTGTTCCGGTTTTGTGTCTGGACTTTGCCTCCTCTAAAGCATTCAATTTCCGGCCTTTCCGTTCCCCTTTTTTTTGAGGTTCTTGTGATGCGTTTGACACTGCCTGCCCTGGTTCTGGGCCTTTTGGTTGCTCAAGGTGCGATGGCTGCCGGTGACGGCACGGCTGCGCTCGGTGGTGGTTTGGGTGGTGCGTTGGGTAATGTGATCGGCCAGAAAATGGGCGGCAGCACCGGTGCCGCCATTGGTGCTGGCGTAGCGGGCGCAGCCGGCAGCGCTGTTGCCGCACGTAAAGGCAGCCGCACCAAAGCGGCCATCGGCGGCGGTGTCGGCGCGGCGGGCGGTTCGGTGATCGGCAACAGCCTGGGCGGCAAGACCGGCTCCACCATCGGCGCAGGCCTGGGTGGTGCATTGGGCGGCGGCGTGGGCAGCAACCTGTCCAAAAAGGGTCACTGATCCTGAATGATCCGCTGAAAAAGCCCGGCTAGATGCCGGGCTTTTTCGTTTTTGAACGTTTTTCCCGCATGTGGCTCAAATCTCGTACAGTCGGTGTTTGATTTGCTGTTCAACAGACGCAGATGCCAGCTGAGGCTATCCGCGGCATGTTCTCTTCCCCAATGCGGAAATTAGAGGTGCATATCATGCGTTTGACATTGTCCACGGTGTTTCTAGGGTTTTTGGTCGCTCAGGGCGCAATGGCGGCCGGCAACGGCGACGCTGCAGTCGGCGGTGGTCTTGGCGGTGTGTTGGGCAACGTAGTCGGCGGGCAGTTGGGCGGCAGCACCGGAGCTGCGGTGGGCGCTGGCGTCGGCGGTGCGGCAGGCAGTGCGGTCGGTGCGCGCAAGGGCAGTCGCACAGAAGCAGCCGTTGGCGGTGGTCTCGGCGCGGCGGGCGGTTCGGTGATCGGCAACAGCCTGGGCGGCTCGACTGGTTCGGCCATTGGCGCAGGTGTGGGCGGTGCAGCCGGTGGCGCGGTGGGCAGCAGCTTGGGTGATGATCGCGGCAGCTCGCATTCCGGTGGCGGCAATTACAAACACAAGCATAAAAATAAGTACAAGCATCGCTAACTCGATATCGAGTGACAGTAGAAACCCGGCCCTGTGCCGGGTTTTTCATTTCTGTCGATAGGACTCTGGAACGATTGGCTGTAGGACGTTTCGAACTTTATATACACCTGAACGTTGTGAGGCATGCCATGACCCCGGAAACCGAAGACAAGGAAGAAGAAGGCCCGATCAACGATCCCGGCAATGAAGATCCGGGGTCTCTGATGGACGACGCCACAGTGCCGCTCAACGATGCCGATGATGCAGGCGGCGTGGGCAACTACGAGAATGATGAGTATGACGAGGAAGACGACGAGTGATCGGTTTTTGGGGGCGGGACGACCAATCGTCCTTCTGATCGAACGCGTCTATCGTGTCATCCTCGAAAGGTCAGGACCTGCTTTGCAGGTCCAATGAGAGGTGCGTTATGAACGCTGACCCGAAAGACTCCGATATCGACGATACCCCCGAATATCCGCTGCCTTCTCCCACCAATTCCCTGCGCCGTGACCAGCGCCCGCCCGACGATGACGACACGGCTGTGGAGCAAGTGCCCGCCGATGATGTGAAGCGTGGGAATGTGGAAGCCGACCCGGAAGACCCGGACATTGCCGGTGATGACGCCTCGGGTGAACCGAGCTGAAGCCTGTGCGGTGGTGCATCGCCGCTTGTCGATTGCGCAGCACCTTTAAAAGGCGATCACTGCCAGAGGTCAGGTAAAGCACTCTTTAAAGGAGATGCATCATGATCAGGTCAAAACTGACAGCGCTGACGGTAGTTGGCTTATTGTCGATCAGTTCATTGGCGGCGTTTGCTCAATCTACTGGCCGCGATGCGCCGGTCGACAAGGGGGGGATGCCACCTTACTCGGAAATGAATGCGGGTACTTCGGATGGGAAGGCGCTGCCACCGGAGACTGTTGGTGGTGGGAATGGCGGCGATGCCAACGGGAGTAGCACCAGCCCGGAGGAGGGAAGTGGGTCGATGAATGGTGGAAGTTCGATGGGGAGTGGTTCTGGAAGTGGGGCTGGAGAGTCAGGTGGTTCTGGGGTGAGTGGAGGCAGGGCAGATAAAACCGGTAATTCGGGTGGCTGAAGTCAGATTCTTTACCGTTGCACTGAGCCCAGCGTCGAGCTGGGCTTCGGTGTTTGCACAGGAGTTCAAAGTTTCCTGACCTCTTTTTCGACCGCTAATCCTCTTCAATATCTGATTCAAACCAGCGCATAAAGAAGTCTCGCTGAACCTCCGGATCGTTGGTAAGGTTATTTTCTTCATAGTCAAAAATATTTACCAGGTCATTCCTTGTTGCATACTTACCTAATGTGAGTTCATATGCTTTTACTCCAAGCGACATCTGCGAGGACATGCTGGAAGGGTGTACGTTTATTTTTGCTCCTTTGCACAGGAAGGTTACATCACTATGGTCTTGCCTGATATGGCTCAAGCAAATATAAAAATTATCACCTGTGTATGATTGTTGATATCCATTTTTCATGACGAAAGTAATGGTCAGGTTTTCTGAGTCACAGAGAAACTCCGCGGATTGACGCTTGTCATTTTTGATTATTACAATCTCTATGCTATCCAAGTTCCATTTCCAGCTCGGATTTAAAGGTGGTGTTACCTGGTGTGCGAACATTAGCAAAGAAGGGCGTAACGCCGAGAGTATCTGATCTATTGATTTTGCCTTGGATTACTTGTCTTGAACGCTATCAGGGTTTTTTGCGGAGGCTAAATGAATTAGTCTTCTTTAAGCTGGGTCTTAGCTTTTATTGAGTTAATTTGACTTGGTCGAAAATGGCTTATCCATTGGTGATGGAAGTCTATTTGTTCAGAGATGTCATTGGTGATGTTTTTGTCCTCGAAATCAAAAATGTGAACAATATTATCTCGTGATGCTGCTTCTCCAAGTTTCATCTCATAAGCTACAGCTCCATCGCTCATCTGAGAGTACATTCGTGAAGGGAGTACATTAAGTTTTGCTCCTTTGCAAAGAAATTTTATTTATGGGAAATCTCGTCGGATTTGTGCCAGGCATAAATAAAGGTCATGGTCGGTGTAAGTTTTTCTGAATCCATTTTCCATTGTGAACGTCAGTGAACTAAAGCGCTCTTCAAGAGTTGCGGTTTGAATGGTATTGCCGAATTGTAATTTTATGTAGTGTTTCATTGTATTTGCTCTGTGTGCCAAATTTTATTAGTTGTGATCAACTGCGGCTGTTGTCTTTAGGTTTTGTTTGGTGTTGTAATTGTCAGTGATTCGATCCAGTTCTGATAGAATTTTTTTTGTTCTTCAATATTGTTAGTGATGTTTTCGTCTTCGTAGTCGAAAATTCGCACTAGGTCCTCTTCTTCGCTGGGTTTTCCAAGTTTAAGTTCGTATGCGACTAAGCCGCTAGACATTTGGGAGGACATTCGTGAAGGATGAACGTTTAACTTGGCTCCTTTGCACAGAAATTTTATTTCAGGGTAGTCGGCTCTTAACATGCCAAAGCATACATAAAGGTCATAGGCTGAATAAATTTTGGTTGAACCACTTCGCATCGTAAATGTGAGTGTCGGATTTTTTCTGTTGCATTCGATTATGGCTGTCTCTATGGCTCCATGATTGTTTATTAGTATTTCTATTGGTTTCATGGTTGCTTCCTGTAAGGGTTGGGTATTGAGTAGCCCTTATAGCTACCATCATCATGGACGGGGGTGGCGCCGACGATGTCGTGATTTTTTATTCCTCCCGGGAACGCTATCTCAACCTCACGCCGATGTGGTGACATTATACCAAGTTCTTTATTTACATCGATTCCGTTAATGTTTTTCAGTACATATACATAGCCGTCGTCAAGCCAGTAGCCTGTGGCAAACTTTTTTGCCTCATTTTCGCTCGTCGAAGTACTGACAAAGTAACTAGGAGGACTTCTGTTATCCAATGCGTGCATGTACAGATCTGTACTATCTCCCAAAGGTTCAAATCCTGCTTCAAAAATTTCCCATGGTTCTCGGTCGTCACCACGGTACAAATAATAGTTCTCTTGTTTTGGATTTGGGGTTCCAGGCTCCCCCTCATCAACCACAGCCTTACCCGCCGGATCCTCATCCCCAAACGACGGCTTCTTACACCCATCCCCCCCAGGGCACTCACTCAACCCCAACGGATCAACCCAACCCACCGGATTGCGCGTGTACTGATACCCGTTTAACCCGCCCGCCAACTTGCTCGGGTCCGGCGTCAGGTACCGCCCGACATCCGGATTGTAGTAGCGATGCCGGTTGTAATGCAGGCCGGTTTCCGCGTCGAAATACTGCCCTTGAAAGCGCAGCGGCTGATCGAGGACCTGATGGGTGTCGCGGGTGAGGCGGGTGAGGCGGCCATACGCGGTGTATCGAGCGGCCCAGATGATGTCGCCGCTGTAGTCGGTGAGTTCTTGCGGGGTGCCGAGGTGGTCGAGTTGGTAATAAAACGGGCAGGCCTTGCGCGGGCCTTTGCCGTCGAGCATCGCCAGCGGGCGGAAGCTGACGGGTTCATAGACATAGCTGCGGTAGTGCTCGCGACTGCTTTCAGCGACAAGGTTGTCGCCCTGCCAGAAAAACTCGGTGGTTTTACCGTCGACGGTTTTGGTAATGCGACGGCCGAAAGCGTCATAGCGATAAGTTGAGCAACGACCGTCCGGGGTGGTGACGCCGACCAACCGATGCTGGCAGTCATAACGGTATTCAGTGACGAGTTTCTGCCTGGTACCACGGCGTTCGCGGATGAGGTTGCCGAAGGTGTCGTAATCGAAGTGGCAGTCGCCGTGCATCAACAGGCGGTTGCCTTTGACGGTGGCCGGGCCCGGGCGGTCCTGCATCAGCAGGTTGCTGGCCGGGTCGTGGGCGAAGCTTTCCGGTGGCTGATCGCGAGAGTGGCGCACGCGGATCAGGCGGTTCAGCGAGTCGTACTGGTAGCTACGTTGGCCATGGCGGGTGTCGGCGATGCTGTCGAGATTGCCATTGAGGCTGTAGGCATAGTCGCGGCGATACAGCGGATGTTGGTGTTGGCCGACGGCGTGGGCCTTCAGGCGACCCTGTTCGTCATAGGCGTATTCACTGAGCAACAGACCCTGTTGACGCTGCTGTTCGCGGCCGAAGACAAATTGGTGGCTGGTGAGGCGTGCGCCGTTGAGGTCAATGGCGGTCAGCGCGCCGCCCTTGGCGTGGTGGTAATCGAGTTTGCTGCCGTCTGGCAGACGCAGGCGGTTGAGCTGGCCGCAGGCGTCGTAGCCATAACGCAAGGTGCCCCAGCCCTGGTGTTCGGTGATCAGGCGGTCTTGTTGGTCGTATTCGAATTCCAGCGGGTGGTCGTGGCCGTCGTCGACGCTGGTCAGTCGGCCGAGGCGGTCGTAGCGGTACGCGATCTGAGTCCCGTCGGGTAGGGTCTTGACCAACAGGTGTCCGGCCAAATCCCGTTGATAGCCCGTGACCAGCTGCGAGCCGTCGTCGCCGAACTCGGTTTTCTCCAGCAGATGGCCGTTGAGGTCATAGGCATAGGCGGTGCGGCGACCGTCGAAACCGGTTTCCTGTCGGATCAATCCGTTGGACGTGTAGTCCAGCCGATAGTGTTCGCCGGATTCGTTCTCGATTTCCGTGAGCAGCAGCTGCGCGTTGTCGTAGCGATATTTGAGCTGGGTGCCGTCGGGGTTGATCCGGCGGCTGACCAGGTGCAAATCGTCGACGTATTCGTAACGAGTGACGCGGCCCAGCTCGTCGCGTTTGGCGGTGACCTTGCCATAGGCGTTGTAGCTGAACGCGCGCGTGGCGCCGGTAGGCAATGTCGTCTGGACCAGTCGGCCGACGGCGTCCCATTGGTAGCGGGTGACCGCACCGTGTTCGTCCTGACGAGTCGTCTGCCGCCCCAGCGCATCGTAGGAAAAGCGTCGTTGCCCACCGTCCGGCAGTGTTTCCTCAAGCAACTGGCCCAAGGCATTCCAGACGAATACATGGCGACTGGCGTCCGGGTAGCGGATCGACAACAGCCGGCCCTGAGGGTCGTAGTGATAGTGAGTGGCCTGGCCATCGGGATCGGTGGCCTCGGTGACATCGCCCTGAGCATTGCGCTGGTATTTCCACACTGCTTGGCCGCGATTGCGCGCATGCAGGAAACCGTTGCGGTATTCGTAGGTCGTTGGCTCATCTTGCGGTGGAATCAACGCCACCAGCCTTCCGACTTCGTCGTAGCGGTATTCGGTGACGGCCCCCAGCGGATCCTGCTCGGCCACCAACCGACCCTGCTCGTCATAGGCCTTGAGCTGTTCGCCGCCATTGAGCTCAACCCGGTGCACTAGTCGCGCCCGGTCGTCATGGACGTAAACTTCTTCGCTGCCGTCGATGTTCTGGACCGTGACGCTGCCTTGGTCATCCCAGGCGTAGCGCGTGTCCACTTGCGCGAACGACGCCCAATGCCGCACGCAGCGTGCCGCCTTGCCGGACCGCTGCCACTCCCAGAAGAAACTCGCGCCACCGGCCAGTTGCCGCTGCAGGATGACGTGCCGGTCGTCGTAGTCGTAGCGCTCGTTTTCCCCTGCGGCATTGGTCGCTGCGATCAAGCGTTGGCGGGCGTCGTAGCGATAGGAAACCAGTGTCTGCTCTGTATGCCAGGCCTCACCCGGGGCATCGCCGGAGTGAAACGACTGGTATTCGACGGCCACAAGGTGCCTGCGCTCGTAGCGAAACAACAACGAACGCCCGGCGCCGTTGTCGAGGCGCTGGATGCGTTCCTGCCGGTCGCGGGTGATGCGCAATCGGTTGTCGTAGGCATCGCTGATCGCCGTCAGCCAGCCGTTGTGAAAGTGGTAGAAACGCGTGTCGTCGCCAGCCTGGGCGAGGATCAGCTCTTCGGGTGCATCGCCCAGATAAATCGCCGCGCGCGACAGGCTGTTATGGATCGCAGGGCGTTCGACACTCGGCAGCGGGAACGTGGTGCGGCGGTTTTCGTGGTCGATCCAGATGACGGTGTCGCCGTCGATTTCCAATCGATGGGCGAGCGAATGGCTCCAGCCAAAGCCGAGGCCGCAGTCGATCTCGGCGGCACTGGTGCGGTAGAGCCGGGTGAAGTCGAACGGCAGGATGCCGTCCAGCGAACCATCGGTGAGGGTCAGCAGTTCTTCGCCGGTGACCATCGATACCGGGCACCCGTTCTTGCAGGTCGACGGCACACAAGTGGCGCTGTCGCCGTTGGGGTTTTTTGCCTGATTCGGTGCATCGTCGTGAGGTTCGTGACGACCCAGCCGGGTCATGTCTGTGGATTTGTCGCGAGCAATGGCAACCGGATTGCTCACCTGCACAATCGGTGAGGCGCCGGCGCTGATCTGTAGCGGAACCGTCGGTGCAGGTTTCAGCGGTACATTCCGCACGCTGACCACGAGCGGTTTGAGCGCGCCAGCGTGGGCTGTCAGGTCGGATTTGGCCGTCAGCCCGGCCAACCGCAAACTGGCCGCCGCCAACCACTGCCGAGCCCGCGGGGACTTGATCTTGTCCAGTAATTTGGCGCTCATGCCGAGCTTCAGGCCCGTAGGACCGATGAGACGTACCAACAGGAAGCTGATCAATATTTCCGTACGAATTTGCGCCACGACTTCGGCGATGTACTGCGGCGGCAACATCCTCAGCCAACTGGTGAACGCCGCGAGATGGATGAACATCAATGGCTCATCGCTCAACATCAGCAACACATTGGCAATGGTTTCAGCCGAAGCGTTCAGCAGCGTCTCAAGCTCGCCTTGGGTCAGGTACTCAAGGAGTTTTTCGCTGTTGCCTTGCAGGTCTGCCACCAGGGCGTAGACCTGCTTCACGTCATCCCACAAACCGTGCAGCGAATGCTCGAAGCCGCGCCAGTCAGCCTGTTGCAGCAAGCCGTAGCGCTGGGTGAACCCTGCCTCGGAAAACCCCGCCCACAAAGGTTCGAATTCGCTCGTCCATTCATTGCGCAACCAGCCTTCCAGTTCGCCGATCACGCTTTGATAGGAGGCGTAGAGCGCTTTGACGTGTTCAGTGGAGACATTGGGAAAGAAGGTGATGCGATAGCGATGGCCACGCCAGCATTCGGGGATTTCGAGAATGCCGCTGGGGCCGATGGTTGCGTGGACGGGCTCACCGAAGATCTGTTCACCATTGCGCTGCGAGATAACCGGCTCGAGCATCACCGGCGTATCGCCGATCGGCACGAAACGCGCGGCTTCAAACATATGCACCAGGGTCAACGGACCACTGGCCGGGCACATGGCAAGCGTCGAGCTGACAGGAACGGTGGAGTCCTTCGGCGCGCTGAGCCGGACTTCGTTGCCGACCTTGAACGCTTGCTCGACGTTCAGCGCGCCAGCGGTCCAGAAGTTTTCCGCCCAGGCCTCGTAGTCGTTGAGGCAGAGTCGGAAATCACCGAGCAGCGCTTCGACGTCCGGCTGCTCGGGGTTCATGGCGGCGACCACCAACAGACCGATGGCGTTGTTCAAGGCCAGGACCTTGTCAGGTTCGAACATTCGCAATCCCTCGCGCCGATTAATTTGGAGCGAGAGACTTTGCGGGGGATCAAAAAGGAAAGAAGTCGGGAAAGGAGGTGTTTGGTGTAGGGGAAATCGCTAAATCATCGCAGGCGCCTCGATACAGGTTTTTGTATCCGCCAGGCATTGCCCGTTGCTCTCTGCCAAGTGCGCTCGCTATGCTGCTGAACCCTTTAATCCATCACGGACCCGGTCGTGCCTGAGCCGCTCCTGGGATGTCATGAGAAAACGGATCAGATGCGATGAATGCACCCTTGGATGAGTTCGGCCCGATCAAGGCCGTGATTTTCGATATGGACGGCTTGCTGCTGGATACCGAGGGCATTTACACCGAGGTCACCTCCATCATTGCCCAGCGTTATGGCCGGACCTTCGACTGGAGCGTCAAACAGAACATCATCGGCCGCGGCGCGGGTGATCTGGCGCGCTATGTGGTCGAGGCGCTGGACCTGCCGATCACCGCCGAAGAGTTTCTGGTGATCCGCGAGCCACTGATGTGCGAGCGTTTTCCGACGGCGTTGGCGATGCCCGGCGCAGAGGAGCTGGTTAGGCACTTGAAAGCCAACCACATTCCTATTGCGGTGGGCACCAGTTCGTCGCGTCAGTCGTTCGGTCAGAAAACCACTTTGCACCGCGACTGGTTCGCGTTGTTCGACTTCATTGTCACCGCTGACGACCCGGAAGTGGGCGCGGCCAAACCGGCACCGGATATTTTCCTGACAGCGGCGCGGCGCTTGGGTGTCGCACCCCGGGATTGCCTGGTGTTCGAGGATTCGCCGTTCGGCGTCACTGCCGCGAAAGCGGCGGGGATGACGGCGATTGCGGTCCCGGATGCGGCGATGGCCGACGAAAAATACGCGCATGCCGATGGCATTCTTCGTACGTTGAAGGCGTTCAAGCCCAGTGCATGTGGCTTGCCGGCACTCGAGTGGGTTTAACGCCGGTAGCCGGTAAATGTGGGAGCGGGCTTGCTCGCGAAGTGGGCGTGTCAGGCAACATCAATGTCGACTGATACGACGCCTTCGCGAACAAGCTCGCTCCCACAGTGAGCTGCATCAGGCGCCGAAACCACCGTCGATGGTCAGGCTGGCACCGGTGATGTAGCCGGCTTCGGGACCGACAAGGTAGGCCACGAAACTGGCGATTTCTTCTGCTTTGCCGTAACGGCCCACGGCCATCAGCGGGATCAGGCTTTCGGCGAAATCACCGTCGGCCGGGTTCATGTCGGTGTCGACCGGGCCCGGTTGCACGTTGTTGATGGTGATACCCCGTGGACCGAGGTCGCGAGCCAGGCCTTTGGTCAGGCCGACCAGCGCCGATTTGCTCATGGCGTACGGGCCGCCACCGGCGAAGGGCATGCGCTCGGCGTTGGTGCTGCCTATGTTGATGATGCGACCGCCTTCGGTCATGTGTTTGGCTGCTTCCTGGGTGGCGATGAACACGCTACGTACGTTGATGGCCAGGGTCTGGTCGAAATCTTCGAGTTTGAAGTCTTCCAGCGGTGCGACAGCCAGAACGCCTGCGTTGTTGACCAGGATGTCCAGGCGACCGAAGGCTTCGACGGTGGCGTTCACGGCATTGCGAATGGCGACGGCATCGGCGCTGTCGGCCTTGATGGCCAGGGCTTTGCCGCCAGCGCTGGTGATGCTGTTTTGCAGGTCTTCGGCTTTGGCGGTAGAGCTGACGTAAGTGAAGGCGACGGTAGCGCCTTCGGAGGCCAGGCGTTTGACGATGGCAGCGCCGATGCCGCGTGAGCCGCCTTGAATCAGAGCTACTTTACCGCTGAGGTGTTGAGTGGTCATGTCGATCTCCAGAAATTCAAGGCGGGCTGCCTTGTTGTCGGAGTCGAGTATCGGCCTCGCATTACCCTGAGGGTAGACCGTTATTGCTATAGTCTGTGTAAACCAAAAGTTTATAGTGGCGCCTATGGAAACCTTCAGCAGTATCGAATGCTTCGTGCGTAGCGCCGAGGTCGGCAGCTTCGCCGAAGCCGCGCGGCGCTTGAGCCTAACGCCGGCGGCGGTGGGCAAGAGCGTCGCCAAGCTGGAGGCGCGACTGGGTGTGCGGCTCTTCCAGCGCAGCACGCGCAGCTTGACGCTCACCGAGGCCGGTCAGCTGTTTCTCGGCGAAGTCAGCGCCAGCCTGCACACGATCCAGAATGCCGTGGCCAACCTGGCCAGCGCCGAGGGACGCCCGGCGGGAACGCTGAAGGTCAGCATGGGCACGGTGTTCGGGCGTTTGTACATCGTACCGTTGCTCGGAGAGTTTCTGCGGCGCTTTCCGGCGATCAACCCGGACTGGCATTTCGACAACCGCCAGGTTGACCTGATCGGCCAGGGTTTCGATGCGGCGATTGGTGGCGGATTCGAGCTGCCCCAAGGCTTGGTGGCGCGCAAGCTGACGTCCGCTCATCGGGTGTTGGTGGCCTCAGCCGAGTACCTGGCGGGGCACGAGGCGATCGTCGAGCCCGACGACCTCAAGCACCACGATGGCATCTTGATACGCTCGCCGCAGACGGGGCGCGTGCGTTCCTGGCAGTTGACCAGCCGAACCCGGCAACACAGCCCGCTGACACTCAAGGCGCGGATGACCATGAGCGATTCGCAAGCCGCTTGTGCCGCGGCGGCCCAGGGTTTGGGCATCGCATTGGTCAGCATGCCGTTCGCCGTGGGCTATCTGGATGCCGAAACGTTGCAGCGGGTGTTGCCCGACTGGCATGTCGATGACGGCAACATCTCTATCTATTACGCCGAGCACAAACTGCTGCCGGGCAAGACCCGGGCGTTTGTCGATTTCATCATTGAGCAGTTTGCGGAGCAGGGGTTGGGGCAGCGATTTAGTGCGCTTTGAACCTGGCATAAGACCGAGGTGTGGCCATCGCGGGCAAGCCACGCTCCCACAGGGTGTTGTGCAAAACCCTGTGGGAGCGTGGCTTGCCCGCGATAAACGATAACGCGATCTACCGCCCAAACCGCCCCGGCCAACCAATAATGGTCTTCGGCCGAGGCGTCGCATACGTCCGCACTTTCGACGTCGACAACCCCAACCGCACCAGTGATTCGGCAATGGTCACCGCCGCCGTCACGCCATCCACCACCGGTACGCCGGTGCGCTGACGAATCTGTTCATCCAGCCCGGCCATGCCGCCACAGCCCAGGCAAATCACCTCGGCCTTGTCCTCGCTCACCGCCAATTCCGCCTGCCGGACAATCGCCTCCAGCGCACGCTCTGGATCGGATTCCAGCTCCAGTACCGCCAACCCGCTGGCCCGCACCGACGCGCAGCGGTCCCAGAGCCCGGACAATTTGAGGCGATCCTCGATCAGCGGCACGGTACGGTCCAGGGTGGTGACCACCGAGTAGGCATGGCCGAGGAACATCGCGGTGCTGGCGCCGGCATCGGTGATGTCCACCACCGGCACGTTGAGCAACTCCTGCAAACCTTCGCGACCGTGCTCGCCATACCCGGCCTGGATCACCGCATCGAAGG
Source organism: Pseudomonas sp. P9_31 (assembly GCF_034008235.1). Taxonomy (NCBI): domain Bacteria; kingdom Pseudomonadati; phylum Pseudomonadota; class Gammaproteobacteria; order Pseudomonadales; family Pseudomonadaceae; genus Pseudomonas; species Pseudomonas sp. P9_31. Next base: position 4,322,762 of record NZ_CP125375.1, on the reverse strand, counting down.
GCTGGTCGTAGGACATGACCCGATCCATCACCGCGATGGCGGCCAGGTAGCTTTCGAAATTGCCTTCGATGGAGTCGGCACCAAAATGCGGAGTCAGGCCGATGATTTGCGTGCCGGGCGAGGCCACGGATTGGGCCTGGCGGGCGATGGCCTGGGTGATGGATTCGGTGGTATTGACGTTGACCACGAGAATTCGCATGGGAAGTCCTTTATTAATGGCTGACATTATCGACCGCGATGGCTTCGCCGCTGACATCGGCGTAGTAGGGCTGCCGTTTGGCGATGATCAGGTAAAGCATCCCTGCAATTGCGGCGCCAATCAGCCAGGAGAACGGCGATACGTTGTCGAAACCTGGAGCCAGGGCCAGGACAATGGCGATCATGGCTGCCGGAATGAACGCCGCCACGGCACGCAGATTGACGCCATAGCTGTAGTAATAATCGCCATCGGGATCTTCGCTGTACAACTGCGGCACGTTGATCCGGCCTTTTCGTACCTGCCAGTAGTCGACCATGATCACCCCGTACAACGGGCCGAGCAGGGCACCGAGGCCGGACAGGAAATACACGATCACCAGCGGGCTGTTGTAGAGGTTCCACGGCAGGATCAGCACCGCGATGGTTGCACTGATCAGCCCGGCGCGGCGGAAGGTCAGGTACTTGGGCGCCAGGTTGCTCAGGACGAAGGCCGGGGCCACGAAGTTGGCCATGATGTTCACTGCCACGGTGACAATCAGGAACGCCAGGCAACCGAGTACCAGAAAGAAGGTATTGGGAATCGACGCGATGATCTCCGTCGGGCTTTCGATGATCCGGCCATTGATCTGAAATTGCGCACCGCATAGCAGGACGGTGATCCCGGCGAACACCAGAATGTTGACAGGCAGACCCCAGAAATTTCCGACCCGGATGGTCTTGCGGCAGGGCGAAGAGCGGGCGAAGTCGCAGAAGTTCAGGATCAACGTGCCGTAGATCGATAGCCACAAGGCGCCGCCGGCAAAGATGTTGCGCCACATCTCGCCGCCGGTCAGTGGTTCGCGAATCGACCAGGCAATGGTGGCGTTGGCCTGGAAGTACATCCACCCGGCGAGGGCGGCGACGGTCAGTAAAATCACCGGGCCGGCAAACGCCTCGTAACGTCGCACCATTTCCATGCCATAGGCCAGAATCGCCAACTGCACGAACCAGATCGCCACGAAACACACCCAGCCCAGGCTCGACAGCCCGAGGATCGAGTTATGGTCGTAATCGGCGAAGCCGGGATGCACCGCCGTCAGCAATACGCGAAAGACCACTGACGCCAGGTACGTCTGAATTCCAAACCAGGCAATGGCGATAATGGCGCGAATCAATGCAGGAATCTGCGCCCCATGGATGCCGAAACTGATGCGGCTGATCACCGGAAACGGCACACCGGTTTTCTGGCCCATGTAACCGGACAGGTTCATGAAGCAATACACCAGCGTCGCACCGATTCCCAGGGACAGCAGAATCTGCCAGCCGCCCAGGCCCAGTGCGTATAGGCCAATGGCGAAGGAGTAGTTGGCAATGTTGTGCACATCGTTTGTCCACAGGGCAAAGATGCTGTAACGACCCCAGCGCCGGCCTTCAGCCTTGGTCGGTGCCAGGTCCTTGTTGTGCAGGCGGGGGCTGAGCACGACGGGTGGCTGAAACGTTTGATCGTGAATGACAGACGTGGAAAGGGGGGAGGGCAGATCCAGCGCGATGTTGTTATCGGGGAGGCTAGTACGCATTCCGGCAGGCTCCTGAAGCTCGTTGCCGCGATGACTGTGCATGAGCGTGGGCTCGACAAATCTTCGTCGCGGGCGGGAGGGCATCCTTGGTTACGGGGCATCTGCAGCCTGTACGGGATAGGGCGCTTCAGGCTTGCGGATCTAAAGTGTGTGTATGTTTTTGTATTTATTGTATACAAAACATGTGTTCACTTAAGCCAGATTTGTGCCAGCCCCTGATCTATTAATTTCAGCGTTAATTTCGTTTTGTTATTGATTGAAGCTAAGTAGCTGAAAAAATGGCGATATAAATTGACCGATTGAACAGGTATTTATTTCGACGGGGATTTTCTGGAAATGATCGACTGAGGAAGTCAGGAGAGGGGGATGTAACTTTTTGGGGCTTTGAAACTAAAAATGCACACAAATATGGCACTTATGGTGACATTTATGTGTACAGAATTATTCTGGTTGACCCAGGATCAGTGTGGGAGCGAGCTTGCTCGCGAAGAGGCAGTCACGTTCAACACTGATGTTGACTGACAGTCCGCCTTCGCGAGCAAGCCCGCTCCCACAGGGGATTGCATAGGGCGAGGGGATCAGGCCTTGGATTTGCTGATGATATTGCCCGCATGCAGCCCGCATTCTTTCTGCGTGGCTTCTTCCCACCACCAACGACCTTCGCGCTCATGCTGGTTCGGCAGCACTGGGCGGGTGCAAGGCTCGCAACCGATGCTGATGAACCCGCGCTCATGCAGGCTGTTGTACGGCAGCTCCAGCATGCGGATGTAGCCCCAGATCTCTTCGCTGGTCATCTGTGCCAGCGGGTTGAATTTGTACAGGGTGCGCTCCGGCGTGGAGAACGCGGTGTCGATTTCCAGCACCGCGACGGCGCTGCGGGTGCCCGGGCTCTGGTCCCGACGCTGGCCGGTGGCCCAGGCGGTCACGCCAGACAGTTTGCGACGCAGCGGCTCGATCTTGCGAATGCCGCAGCACTCGCCATGGCCGTCCTTGTAGAAACTGAACAGGCCTTTTTCCTTCACGAAAGGTTCGAGTTTGGTGTAGTCCGGCGACACCACTTCGATGTCTATCTTGTAGTGCTCGCGCACCTGTTCGATGAAGCGGTAGGTCTCGGGGTGCAAGCGGCCGGTGTCGAGGCTGAACACTTTGACGTTTTTGTTCAGCTTCCAGGCCATGTCCACCAGCACCACATCCTCGGCGCCGCTGAAAGATATCCACAGGTCATCGCCGAACTCGGCAAACGCGAGTTTCAGGATGTCCTGAGCGGATTTGTTGGCATAGGTCGTGGCGAGTTCCACGACATCGAACGATGGGCTCATCAGGGCGGCTTCCTACAGGTCGGTGGCGCTGGGCGCTCTATATGTGCCTGATGGTAACAAAATCCTGCGGCGGCTGGTGTGCCCTCTGCGTTGCACAGAGGGAGGCTAGTCGCTAGAGTTCGGCAGTCCCTTTGCTCGCTCGACTCAATAAACAGTACAAATAGGAGTGTCTTGTGGAAATTGCCTGTCTGGATCTTGAAGGTGTGCTGGTCCCGGAAATCTGGATCGCCTTTGCCGAAAAAACCGGGATCGACTCCCTCAGGGCCACCACTCGGGACATTCCCGACTACGACGTGTTGATGAAGCAGCGTCTGCGGATTCTCGACGAGCACGGCCTGAAGCTTTCCGACATCCAGGAAGTGATCGCCACGCTCAAGCCCCTGGAGGGCGCCATCGAGTTCGTCGACTGGCTGCGTGAGCGTTTTCAGGTGGTGATTCTGTCAGACACCTTTTACGAATTTTCCCAGCCGCTGATGCGCCAGCTGGGCTTCCCGACTTTGCTTTGCCATCGCTTGATCACTGACGATGCCGGTCGGGTCACGGGCTATCAGTTGCGTCAGAAAGATCCCAAGCGTCAGTCGGTGTTGGCGTTCAAGAGCCTCTACTATCGGGTGATTGCGGCGGGCGACTCCTACAACGACACCACGATGCTGGGCGAGGCGGATGCCGGGATTCTGTTCCATGCGCCGGACAATGTGATTCGCGAGTTTCCACAGTTCCCGGCGGTGCACAGCTTTGCCGAGTTGAAGCAGGAATTCATCAAGGCTTCGAACCGCAACCTGAGCCTGTAAACCCGATCCTGTGGCGAGGGAGCTTGCTCCCTCGCCACATAAAAGTGCGGTATCAGAGGCTCTGCAACGTATCGAGCAACACCTTCACCTTGGTAATCGATTCCTGATACTCCGCCTGCCAATCCGAATCCGCGACGATCCCGCCGCCGCCCCAGCAGCACACCTGCCCATCCTTGACCAACAAACTGCGAATGGCGATGGAGCTGTCCATCTCCCCGCGCACGTCCAGGTACAGCAATGAACCGCAGTACAACCCACGACGGGTCGGTTCCAGCTCATCGATGATCTGCATGGCCCGAATCTTCGGCGCGCCGGTAATCGAACCGCCGGGGAAGCTGCCGGCGATCAGATCCAGCGCATCCTTGTCATCCGCCAGCTCGCCGGTAACGCTGCTCACCAGATGATGCACGTTCGGATAGCTTTCCAGGCTGAACAGCTCCGGCACCCGCACCGAGCCGATGCGGCAGGTACGACCGAGGTCGTTGCGCAGCAGGTCGACGATCATCAGATTTTCCGCGCGGTCCTTGGGGCTGGCCAGCAGTTCGGCGGCGTTCGCCGCATCTTCGGCAGCGGTCAGCCCGCGGGGGCGGGTGCCTTTGATCGGGCGGGTTTCGACGTGGCGTTCGCTGACTTTGACGAAACGCTCCGGCGACAGGCTCAGCACGGCGCCGCCGTCGGGCAGGCTCTGGAAGCCGGAAAACGGTGTCGGGCACGCCGCCCGCAGCGCGCAATAGGCGGCCCACGGATCGCCCTGGCATTGCGCGCGAAAGCGCTGGGCGAAGTTGACCTGATAGCAGTCGCCGGCCTGGATGTACTGCTGAATGCGTTCGAGAGCCTGCCGATAGTCATCGGCGCTCAGGTCGGCGTTCATCGGGCCGTCCAGTTTGAAAGGCTGGACTTTCTGAGGTGCCGGTTGGGTGAACAGTTCGATCAGTCGCTGTCGTTCGCTGTCGATCAGCGTCGGGTGGAACACCAGTTGACTGGTGGCCAGGTGGTGATCGCTGATCAGTGCCCAGTCGTACAGCCCGAAACGTGCATCGGGCAAATGCAGGTCGTCCCGCGCCTGGCTCGGCAGGTGTTCCAGATGCCGGCCAAAGTCGTAGCTCAGGTAGCCGATCAGGCCACCGGCGAAAGGCAGGTCGACAGGAACAGTGGCTTCACCGAGTCGGGTCAGGTTGTCGCGAAGGCGTTGCAGGAAATGGCTGCCGCTTTCATTCGGTAATACAGCCAGTTGCTCCAGCGGCCAGGCGCTGAGCAGGTCATAACGCCCGCGCTCGGCGCTCGGCCGGCCGCTGTCGAGCAGCACGGCACCGGGGGCATGACGAATCGCCGCGAAGTACTCGGCGGGGTTGGCGCGATAGGGCAGCGGGTGTACGGAACAGGTCAACATGGGCGGGGCAGATCAGCCATCGAGGCGGGGGAGCGATTGTAGTCCTCTGCAGGATTTGCTCCTAGAGGGGATGTCGGGGATTGGCAGGTTGAGAGCTTTAGTGACTGTCAGTCAGCCATCGCGAGCAGGCTCGCTCCCACAGGGTTTAGCGCGGTCCTTGTGGGAGCGAGCCTGCTCGCGATGGCAGCACCTCGGTCTTGGATCAGCCCTCAACCGCTGGAATATGCCCAAACATTTCCTGAACGAACTCCACGCGTTCCTGCACCGTTTCGGTTATCCCGCGCGCTTTCAATTCTTCCAGTCGCGCTTCGACCGCGTGGGTACGTAACGTCAATCCGCAATCGTTGGCAATTTGAATGTTCAACCCGGGCCGGGCGTTAAGCTCAAGAATCAGCGGGCCTTTTTCCTGGTCGAGCACCATGTCGACACCGATGTAACCCAGCCCGCACAGCTCATAACAGCCGGCGGCGAGTTTCATGAAGCCGTCCCAGTAGGGCAGTTGCACGCCGTCCACCGCGTTGGTGGTGTCCGGGTGTTTGTTGATGATGTTGTTCAGCCAGGTGCCGCGCAATGTCAGGCCGGTGGCCAGATCGACACCGACGCCGATGGCGCCCTGGTGCAGGTTGGCTTTGCCACCGGACTGGCGTGTTGGCAGGCGCAACATGGCCATCACCGGATAGCCCATCAGCACGATGATGCGGATGTCCGGCACGCCTTCATAGCTGATGCTTTTGAAGATCTGGTCCGGGGTCACGCGGTACTCGATCAATGCACGGTCACGGTGACCGCCCAGGGAATACAGGCCGGTCAGGATGCTGGAAATCTGATGCTCGATTTCCTCGTGGCTGATGATCTTGCCCGACACCGTGCGATAGCGGCCTTCGAAGCGGTCGGCGATCACCAGAATGCCGTCACCGCCGGCGCCCTGGGCCGGTTTGATCACGAAGTCGGTGCGCCCGCCGATGATCTCGCCGAGGTTGTCGATTTCCTTCTCGGTGGAGATCACGCCGTACAGCTCTGGCACGTGGATGCCGGCGGCGATGGCGCGCTCCTTGGTGATGATCTTGTCATCGACGATCGGGTACAGGCTGCGCTTGTTGTACTTGAGCACGTAGTCTGCGTTACGCCGATTGATCCCCATGATGCCCCGGGCCTCCAGGGCTTTCCAGGTCTTCCAGAGACCGAACATCAGGCGTCAGCCTCCTTGAGGAAAGCCTTGAAACGCACCAGTTCGGTCAGGCGGTAACCGCGATAGCGACCCATGGCCAGCATGAAGCCCACCAGAATCAGCAGGACCGCCGGGAAGGTGAACACGAAGTACACCAGCTCCGGCACGCTCATGATCAGGTGCGCCAGGGAGGCGGCGAACAGAGTGCCGATCGCCACTTTCATCGCGTGGCCGCCACCGCGCTCTTCCCAGGTGATCGACAGGCGTTCGATGGTCATGGTCAGAATCACCATCGGGAACAGCGCCACCGACAACCCGCGTTCCAGGCCGAGTTTGTGGCTGAACAGGCTGATCGCCGCGATCAGCACCACCACGAAGGTCAGCACCACCGACAGCCTAGGCAGCATTTGCAGCTTCAAGTGCTCAAGGTAGGAGCGCAGCGACAGCCCCAGCGCCGTGATGATGGTAAACAGCACGATGCCGAAGCCGAGCTGGGTTTCCCGGAAGGCGAGGGCGATCAGCACCGGGGTAAAGGTGCCGAGTGTCTGAATGCCGATCAGGTTGCGCAGGATCAGGATCACCAGCACGCCGATCGGGATCATCACCATGATCATGAAGGTCTGCTGGGTTTCCAGCGGCAGGCCGTACAGCGAGTAATCGAGGAAATTGGCGTCGGAGTTTTCGTCGGTCAACTTGGCCAGGCGAATGGCGTTCATTTCGCTGTTGTTCAGGCTGAACGTGACGTTGGCTTTCTTGCCGCCATCGACGGTGATCAGGTTTTCATCGCCGGTCCACCACAGCAAACGGTCAGTGGGCAGACCCTGTTCCCCGGTTTCCGGGTTGAAGTACAGCCAGTCGGTGCCGTTGAAGCTGCGCAACCAGAGTTCAGGCATTTGCGGCTGATCGGCCACCAGGCGGATGGTGTGGACCTTTTCCACCGGCACGTGGGCGATGGACAGTACCAGCTCGACGATTTTGGCTTTGTTCACGGTGGACGGATCGCCCGCCAGCAGCAGTTTCACGTTGTCATCGTTGAGATTGTTGACGCGCTTGATGGCTTCGCCGATGAAGGTTTCGACGTCGGCCGAATGCTGGCGAATCGGTGCGAGCAGGGCTTCGGCAGCGATTTTTTCCGGGCCTTCGACGGCGATGCTGTCGCGGAAGGTCGGCCCTTTGACCTTGGATTTTTCGCCGCTGTAGCGCTTGGTCAGCACCAGACGGTAATAAAGGGTCTGGTTGCCTTTGGCCCGACGCGCCGACCAGGTGACCTTGCGGTTGCCGTCGACGCGGTTCACCGCCACGCCGTAGTTATTGGAAATGAAACTCTCGTTGAGGCTCACGTAGTCGCGGCTCAGCGGCGGCACGAACATCTGGATCTTGATCGGGTCTTTGGCGTTGGCGACGAACTCGACCTTGGCGTCGATGTTCCACAAGTCGTCCGTGGCGTCTTCGGTTACCGGAATTCCGAGCACGAAAATCTGATAGGCCGTAACTGAAATGCCCAGCACCACCAGGATGGCGATCAGCAATTTCAGGTGGAGGGTAAGAGAGCGCATTGGAATTACTCTGCGGTATGTGCGTCGGTGGCGCAGGCAGGTTTGCCAGCAGCGTATTTAAGACTTGGGTCAACCAGCGCGTCGAAGCGCTTGAGCGCCTCGGAGCCGATCAAGAGCGGGTATTGGAAGGCACTGCGGTCGGTCAAGTTCACTTCGATACTGCGTAAAGCCGAACCCATGCAAATATCCAGCTCGATGACCGGACGGGCGGTGTACTTCTTGCCTTCTTCCGGGTCGTAGTCGCCGGCCCGGCGCTTGATCTTGCTGACACGGGCCAGAGGTCGTTCGATTGGGTGCGAATGCGCGGCGTCGATGGCCAGATAGAAACGCACCCAGGATTCGCCATTGCGTTTGAAACGCTTGATGTCGCGAGCGCTCAACGAAGCGGTTTTCGCCCCAGTGTCGAGTTTGGCGGCGACTTCCAGGTTGATGCCGTCCAGCGAAGCGTACTCATTGAGGCCGTACACAGTCTTTTCCCCTGCCGCGGTGAAACCTGACAGGCCAAGAAGACAAAGGAATGTGGTGAAGAGCTTGAGTCTCATAAATCCTGATGCGCAGCGGTCCGTTCTTCAATTCAAGGCCCTGGCATTGCTGCACAAGCTCCCTCGTATGCCTGTCCACTTTTTATGACCGGCAATGCAGATGACAAGCAAATGCGGGCGGCATTCTAGCACGGTGGTTTTATGGCGCCAGCGCTGGCGGGCGGCTATAAACAGGGGTTCTGCTTCGTTATGGTGCGGCCAGTTATTAGACGATTGTCGACAATACCTATTTATCCTTTGACGTAACTGGTCTTATTCGCTAGTTTTTGCCACATTGGTTTTCAAGGTGTCGACAATATGCTGGATCAACTCGATCCCCCGGTCGCGGTTCAGGACGACTCGGAGACACTTTCCGAAAATGTCTTCCGACGCATTCAGGCGGCTATCGTCAAGGGTGAGATCGCCCCGGGCAGCAAGATCTCCGAACCGGAGCTGGCGCGCACCTACGGCATCAGTCGCGGGCCGTTGCGTGAGGCGATTCACCGTCTGGAAGGCCAGCGCTTGCTGGTTCGCGTGCCGCACGTCGGGGCGCGGGTGGTGTCGCTGAGCCACGCCGAGCTGCTGGAGCTCTACGAAATTCGCGAATCCCTGGAAGGCATGGCCTGCCGTCTGGCGGCCGAACGCATGACGGTCGAAGAAATCGACGAACTGCGCCGGGTGCTCGAAACCCATGAGCGCGATGCGGCATTTCAGGCAGGCGTCGGCTATTACCAGCAGGAAGGCGATTTCGACTTTCATTACCGGATCATCCAGGGCAGCGGCAACCGCACCCTGACCCAGATGCTTTGTGGCGAGCTCTATCAGTTGGTGCGCATGTACCGCATCCAGTTTTCCACCACGCCCAATCGGCCGCGCCAGGCGTTTGCCGAGCATCACCGCATTCTTGATGCCATCGCCGACCGTGACGGTGAATTGGCCGAGTTGTTGATGCGCCGTCACATCGGCGCCTCCAAACGCAATATCGCCCGTCACTATCAGGACGGCGCTAACCCGACAGCCACTGAACGAGGTGAGTCATGAGTTCCAGCAAGAGCACTCCAGGCCAGCGTTTCCGCGATGCGGTCGCCAGCGAGCATCCGCTGCAAGTGGTAGGCACGATCAACGCCAACCACGCACTGCTGGCCAAGCGCGCCGGTTTCAAGGCGATTTACCTGTCGGGCGGCGGGGTGGCTGCCGGCTCCCTCGGCGTACCGGACCTGGGGATTACCGGCCTGGATGACGTGTTGACCGACGTGCGTCGCATCACTGACGTCTGCGACTTGCCACTGTTGGTAGACGTGGACACCGGTTTCGGTTCCTCGGCGTTCAACGTCGCCCGTACCGTGAAGTCGATGATCAAGTTCGGCGCGGCGGCGATTCACATCGAAGACCAGGTCGGCGCCAAGCGCTGCGGCCATCGTCCTAATAAGGAGATCGTCTCGCAGCAGGAAATGGTCGACCGCATCAAGGCCGCCGTCGACGCTCGCACCGACGATAGCTTCGTGATCATGGCCCGCACCGACGCTTTGGCGGTGGAAGGTCTGGAGTCTGCGCTGGATCGCGCCGCCGCGTGCATCGAGGCCGGCGCCGACATGGTGTTCCCGGAAGCGATCACTGAACTTGAAATGTACAAACTGTTCGCCAGCCGCGTGAAAGCGCCGATCCTGGCCAACATCACCGAGTTCGGCGCGACGCCGCTGTACACCACCGAGCAGCTCGCTGCTGCCGACGTGTCGTTGGTGCTGTACCCGCTGTCGGCGTTCCGCGCGATGAACAAGGCCGCGGAAAACGTCTACACCGCGATCCGCCGCGACGGCACGCAACAGAATGTCATCGACACCATGCAGACGCGCATGGAGCTTTACGATCGTATCGATTACCACACGTTCGAGCAGAAGCTCGATGCGTTGTTTGCCGCGAAGAAATAAAGATCAAGAGATCGCAGCCTTCGGCAGCTCCTACAGAGATGTCGTCAGGCTCGGTCAATGTAGGAGCTGCCGAAGGCTGCGATCTTTTCGGCATCACCCAAAAATTGCAGATTCCCTGACAAATTCAAAAACTGGAGACAGCAATGGCCGAAGCAAAAGTACTCAGTGGCGCCGGGCTCCGTGGCCAGGTGGCCGGGCAAACCGCACTGTCCACCGTGGGCCAGTCGGGCGCCGGCCTGACCTATCGCGGCTACGATGTTCGCGAACTGGCGGCTGACGCACAGTTCGAAGAAGTGGCCTATCTGCTGCTGTACGGCGAACTGCCGACCAAGGCGCAACTCGCTGCCTACACCCAGAAGCTGAGCAAACTGCGTGACCTGCCGCAAGCGCTCAAAGAAGTGCTGGAGCGCATCCCCGTCGACGCCCATCCGATGGACGTGATGCGCACCGGTTGCTCGTTTCTGGGCAACATCGAGCCCGAGCAAGACTTCACCGAGCAACACGACAAAACCGACCGCCTGCTGGCCGCGTTCCCGGCGATCATGTGCTACTGGTATCGCTTCAGTCACGACGGCAAGCGCATCAACTGCGTGACCGACGAAGCCTGCATCGGCGGCCATTTCCTGCACCTGTTGCATGACAAGAAGCCGAGCGAGTTGCACGTCAAGGTGATGAACGTTTCGCTGATTCTCTACGCGGAACACGAGTTCAACGCCTCGACCTTCACCGCCCGGGTGTGTGCCTCGACCCTGTCGGATCTGTATTCCTGCATCACGGCGGCCATCGGCTCCCTGCGCGGCCCGCTGCACGGTGGCGCCAACGAAGCGGCGATGGAAATGATCGAACGCTTCTCGTCGCCTGAAGAGGCGGTCGAGGGCACCCTTGGCATGCTGGCGCGCAAGGACAAGATCATGGGCTTCGGCCACGCGATCTATAAAGACAACGATCCGCGCAATGAGGTGATCAAGGGCTGGTCGAAAAAACTCGCCGACGAAGTGGGCGACACCGTGCTGTTCCCGGTTTCCGAAGCCATCGACGCAACCATGTGGGAACAGAAGAAACTGTTCCCGAACGCCGACTTCTACCATGCCTCGACGTACCACTTCATGGGCATTCCGACCAAGTTGTTCACGCCGATTTTCGTCTGCTCGCGCCTGACCGGCTGGGCGGCCCACGTGTTCGAACAACGTGCCAACAACCGCATCATCCGTCCGAGCGCCGAGTACGTCGGCGTCGAACAGCGCAAGTTCGTGCCAATCGAACAACGCTGACTGGGGGAGCACTGGCGCGAGGTACTGAAGGAGCCGGAAACCCTGTGAGAGCGAGCCTGCTCGCGATGACGGACTGACATTCAACATCTATGTCGGCTGATATATCGCTATCGCGAGCAGGCTCGCTCCCACAGTGGATTGTGTTTGCTTCAATAGCTGCGCCAGGCCCCACCCTTTGAAACCACCGTGACCGAGTCCTGACGATGAACACAGAATTCCGCAAACCGCTGCCCGGCAGCCACCTGGATTATTTCGACGTCCGTGCGGCGGTCGATGCCATTGCGCCCGGCGCCTACGACACCCTGCCGTACACCTCCCGCGTGCTGGCGGAAAACCTTGTGCGTCGCTGCGACCCGGCCACGCTCACCGAATCCTTGAAGCAATTCATCGAGCGCAAACGCGACCTCGACTTCCCGTGGTTTCCGGCCCGCGTGGTGTGCCACGACATTCTGGGTCAGACCGCCCTGGTGGACCTCGCCGGCCTGCGCGACGCCATCGCCCTGCAAGGCGGCGATCCGGCGCAAGTGAACCCGGTGGTGCCGACGCAACTGATCGTCGACCACTCCCTGGCTGTTGAGCGCGGTGGCTTCGATCCTGAGGCGTTCGAAAAGAACCGCGCCATCGAAGACCGTCGCAATGAAGACCGTTTCCACTTCATCAACTGGACCAAAAAGGCGTTCAAGAACGTCGACGTGATCCCGCCGGGCAACGGGATCATGCACCAGATCAACCTGGAGAAAATGTCGCCGGTGATCCAGGTGCGTGACGGCGTGGCCTTCCCTGATACCTGCGTCGGCACCGACAGTCACACCCCGCACGTCGATGCGCTGGGCGTGATCGCCATTGGTGTTGGTGGTCTGGAAGCGGAAAGCGTGATGCTCGGTCGCGCATCGTGGATGCGTCTGCCGGAAAGTGTCGGCGTCGAGCTCACTGGCAAACTGCAGCCGGGCATCACCGCCACCGACATGGTGCTGGCGCTGACCGAATACCTGCGCAAACAAAAAGTCGTCGGCGCGTGGCTGGAATTCTTCGGCGAAGGCGCATCAAACCTGACCCTGGGCGACCGCGCGACCATCTCCAACATGGCTCCGGAATACGGCGCCACGGCGGCGATGTTCTACATCGACCAGCAGACCATCGACTACCTGAAACTCACCGGCCGTGAAGACGAGCAGGTGCAATTGGTCGAGAACTACGCCAAGACCACGGGCCTGTGGGCCGACAGCCTCAAAGGCGCGCAATACGAGCGCGGGTTGAGCTTCGACCTGTCCTCGGTGGTGCGCAACATGGCAGGTCCAAGCAACCCGCACGCCCGTGTCGCCACGTCCGATCTCGCGGCGCAAGGCATCTCCGGCCAGTGGGACGACGTTCCCGGCCAAATGCCGGACGGCGCGGTGATCATCGCCGCCATCACCAGTTGCACCAACACCAGCAACCCGCGCAACGTCATTGCCGCAGGCCTGCTGGCGCGCAATGCCAACAAGCTCGGGCTGGCCCGCAAACCGTGGGTCAAATCCTCGCTGGCGCCGGGTTCGAAAACCGTGGCGCTGTATCTGGATGAAGCCGGGCTGACCAAAGAGCTGGAGCAACTCGGCTTCGGCGTCGTGGCTTTCGCCTGCACCACGTGCAATGGCATGTCCGGCGCGCTGGACCCGGTGATCCAACAGGAAATCATCGACCGCGATCTGTATGCCACGGCAGTGCTGTCCGGTAACCGCAACTTCGACGGGCGGATTCACCCGTACGCCAAAAACGCGTTCCTGGCTTCGCCGCCATTGGTGGTGGCTTACGCCATCGCCGGGACCATCCGTTTCGACATCGAAAAAGATGTGCTGGGCCTGGACGCGAACGGCAAGGAAATCCGCCTGAAAGACATCTGGCCGAGCGACGAAGAAATCGACGCGGTGGTGAAAGCTTCGGTCAAACCGGAGCAATTCCGTCAGGTGTACATCCCGATGTTCGCCATCCACGAAGACACCGGTCCGAAGGTCACGCCGCTGTATGACTGGCGCGAGATGAGCACCTACATCCGCCGTCCGCCGTACTGGGAAGGCGCGCTGGCTGGCGCTCGTCCGCTCAAGGGCATGCGCCCCTTGGCGGTGCTGCCGGATAACATCACCACCGATCACCTGTCGCCGTCCAACGCGATCATGCTCGACAGCGCGGCGGGCGAATACCTGGCGAAAATGGGCCTGCCGGAAGAGGACTTCAACTCTTATGCAACGCACCGCGGTGACCACCTGACCGCGCAACGCGCAACCTTCGCCAACCCGAAACTGTTCAACGAAATGGTTCAGGAAAACGGCAAGGTCAAGCAGGGTTCTCTCGCTCGCGTCGAGCCGGAAGGCAAAGTGATGCGCATGTGGGAAGCCATCGAAACCTACATGGAACGCAAGCAGCCGCTGATCATTATTGCTGGCGCGGACTACGGCCAGGGTTCGTCCCGGGACTGGGCGGCCAAAGGCGTGCGCCTGGCGGGTGTGGAAGCGATTGCCGCTGAAGGTTTCGAGCGCATCCACCGCACCAACCTGGTGGGCATGGGCGTGTTGCCGCTGGAGTTCAAGCCGGGCACCGACCGCAAGACATTGGGCATCGATGGCAGCGAAACCTACGACGTGATCGGTGAGCGCACCCCGCGCGCCGAACTGACGCTGGTGATCAACCGCAAGAACGGCGAGCGCGTCGAAGTGCCGGTGACCTGCCGCCTCGACACGGCCGAAGAAGTCTCGATCTACGAGGCCGGCGGCGTGTTGCAGCGTTTCGCTCAAGACTTCCTCGAAGAATCGGCGGTTGCCGTTTAACACGATGAGCCGCGCGGGATCTTGAGTCCCGCGCTGGCCTACAGGATCAATATGGCTCACGCATCTCAAATTGCACCGCAGATCAAGATCCCCGCCACCTATATGCGTGGCGGCACCAGCAAAGGCGTGTTCTTCAGCCTGCAAGACTTGCCCGAAGCGGCACAAATTCCAGGGCCGGCTCGCGATGCGTTATTGCTGCGGGTGATCGGCAGCCCCGATCCGTACGAAAAGCAAATCGACGGCATGGGTGGTGCGACATCCAGCACCAGCAAAACCGTGATCTTGTCGAAAAGCATCAAGGCCGATCACGACGTCGATTACCTGTTCGGTCAGGTCTCCATCGACAAGCCCTTCGTCGATTGGAGCGGTAACTGCGGCAATCTGTCGGCGGCGGTCGGTTCGTTCGCCATCAGCAACGGCCTGGTGGACGCCAGCCGCATTCCGCACAACGGTGTGGCGGTAGTGCGCGTGTGGCAGGCCAACATTGGCAAGACCATCATCGCCCATGTGCCGATCACCAACGGTGAGGTCCAGGAAACCGGCGATTTCGAACTCGACGGCGTGACTTTTCCGGCGGCCGAAGTGCAGCTCGAATTCATGGACCCGGCGGCGGAAGAAGAGGGGGGCGGTGGTTCGATGTTCCCCACCGGCAATCTGGTGGATGACCTCGAAGTGCCGGGCGTCGGTACGCTCAAGGCCACTCTGATCAACGCCGGCATCCCGACGATTTTCATCAACGCCGAAGACATCGGCTACACCGGCACCGAGTTGCAGGGCGCGATCAACGGCGACCTGAAAGCCCTGGCGATGTTCGAAACCATCCGCGCTTACGGCGCGCTGCGCATGGGGCTGATTCAGCACCTGGACGAAGCGGCCAAGCGTCAGCACACGCCGAAGGTGGCGTTCGTCGCCACGCCGGCGGATTATGTCGCCTCCAGCGGCAAGGCGATTGCGGCAACCGACGTCGATTTGCTGGTGCGCGCGCTGTCCATGGGTAAACTGCACCACGCGATGATGGGCACGGCAGCAGTGGCCATCGGCACGGCGGCGGCGATTTCCGGCACGCTGGTCAACCTGGCGGCGGGCGGCATCGAACGCAACGCCGTGCGCTTCGGTCATCCCTCCGGCACCTTGCGCGTGGGCGCCGAGGCCAGCCAGGTCAACGGCGAGTGGACCGTGAAAAAAGCCATCATGAGCCGCAGTGCGCGGGTGTTGATGGAAGGTTACGTCCGTGTGCCGGGTGACTGTTTCTAAACCGGACACAGAACCAATGTGGGAGCGAGCCTGCTCGCGAAGAGGCCATGACATTCAGCATCAATGTTGCCTGTCACACCACCTTCGCGAGCAGGCTCGCTCCCACAGTTGATCTCGATTACCAAAATAAGAAAGTAGCGACTGACTGAGATTTAACCTGAACCGAGGTCCCATCAGCGAACCACTGACCGAGTGAATCGAACATGAGCGCCAACGTCGACCTGAACGACCGCCCCGACTACGACACGGTCCTGCAGGACATCGCCAACTACGTCCTCAATTTCAAAATCCAATCTTCAGAGGCGCTTGATACCGCCCGCAACTGCCTGATGGACACCCTCGGCTGCGGTCTGTTGGCCCTGCGTTTTCCCGAGTGCACCAAACACCTGGGGCCGATCGTCGAAGGCACGGTCGTGCCTTTCGGTGCGCGCGTGCCGGGTACGAGTTATCGTCTCGATCCGGTCAAGGCCGCGTGGGACATCGGTTGCATCGTCCGCTGGCTCGATTACAACGACACCTGGCTCGCTGCTGAATGGGGGCATCCGTCCGACAACCTGGGCGGTATTCTCGCGGTGGCCGATCACCTGTCGCAAAAATATTTGACCAATGGCGACGCACCGTTGACCGTTCGCGCAGTGCTGGAAGCCATGATCATGGCTCACGAGATTCAAGGTGTTATCGCCCTGGAAAATTCGTTCAACCGCGTTGGCCTCGATCACGTGATTCTGGTGAAAGTCGCCTCGACCGCCGTCACCGCCAAACTCATGGGCGCCAACCGCGAGCAACTGCTGTCGGCGTTGTCCCACGCGTTTGCCGACGGCCAGGCGCTGCGCACTTACCGGCATGCGCCGAATGCCGGGTCGCGAAAGTCCTGGGCGGCAGGGGATGCATCCAGCCGTGGCGTGCGTCTGGCGGACATCGCTATGCGTGGTGAAATGGGCATCCCCGGCGTACTGACCGCCAAACAATGGGGGTTCTACGATGTGCTGTTCAGCCACACCAACAACGACCTGGCGCTCAAGCCTGAAGACAAACGTGCCTTCAGCTTTTCCCGGCCGTTCGGCAGCTACGTGATGGAAAACGTGCTGTTCAAGATCAGCTTTCCCGCCGAGTTCCATGCGCAAACGGCCTGCGAGGCCGCCGTCACCCTGCACCCGCTGGTCAGAAACCGCCTGCACGAAATCGACAAAATTGTCATCACCACCCACGAATCGGCGATCCGCATCATCTCCAAGGTCGGCCCTCTGGCCAATGCCGCGGACCGCGATCACTGCATCCAGTACATGACCGCCGTACCGCTGGCCTTCGGCAATCTGGTGGCCGAGCAGTACGAAGACGATTTCCACGTCGCACATCCGATCATCGACGTGCTGCGCGACAAAATGGTCATCGTCGAAGACCCGCGCTTCACTCGCGAATACCTGGAGCCGGACAAACGCTCCATCGCCAATGCGCTGCAGGTGTTTTTCAAGGACGGCTCCAGCACCGAAAACGTGGTAGTGGAGTACCCGATTGGCCATCGTCGTCGCCGCACCGATGGTATCCCGCTGCTGGAAGACAAGTTCAAGGCCAATCTGGCAACGCGTTTCACGGCTCAGCGAAGTGCCGAGATCTTTGCGTTGTGCAAGGATCAGGCGCGGCTTGAGGAGACGGCGGTGAATCGGTTTGTGGATTTGTTTGTGATCTAGTTGCACCGCGTCATCGTTCAATCGCGAGCAGGCTCGCTCCCACATTGGCTCTTCAGCGGACACATGATCTGTGTGCGACACCGTTCAAATGTGGGAGCGAGCCTGCTCGCGATGGCGGTGTAACTGTCGCCGGAAATTTACTTGAACCGCCGCTCCACACCTTTCTCCACCAGAATCTTCGCCGAGATCTCTTCCACCGAGAAATGCGTGGAATTGATGTGGGGAATGTTCTCGCGTCGAAACAGATTCTCCACCTCGCGCACTTCGAATTCGCACTGGGCGTAGCTCGAGTAGCGGCTGTTGGGCTTGCGTTCGTTGCGGATGGCGGTGAGGCGGTCCGGGTCGATGGTCAGGCCGAACAGCTTGTGCTGATGGGCGCGCAGGGCGGTCGGCAGTTGCAGGCGCTCCATGTCGTCTTCGGTCAGCGGGTAATTGGCCGCGCGGATACCGAATTGCATGGCCATGTACAAACACGTCGGTGTTTTGCCGCATCGCGACACGCCTACTAGTATCAGGTCAGCTTTGTCGTAATAGTGGGTGCGGGCGCCATCGTCATTGTCGAGGGCGAAGTTCACCGCCTCGATCCGCTCCATGTAATTGGAGTTGCCACCGATGGAGTGGGATTTGCCGACGGTGTAGGAAGAATGCTCGGTCAGTTCCTGTTCAAGGGGCGCCAGGAAGGTCGAGAAAATGTCGATCATGAAACCATTCGAGGTCGCGAGGATCTCACGAATGTCCTGATTGACAATGGTGTCGAAAATAATCGGACGAAAACCATCGTTTTCGGCGGCTTTGTTGATTTGTTGTACCATGGCCCGCGCTTTATCCGCGTTGTCGATGTAGGGCCGCGTGATTTTGCTGAAGGTAATGTTTTCGAACTGCGCCAGCAGGCTTTGGCCGAGGGTTTCGGCGGTAATGCCCGTGCCATCGGAGATAAAGAAAGCAGATCGTTTCATTTGCACCTTGGGCCTTAAGCTAGTGACGATTCTTGGATATAGTAGGCGCGATTTGTCGGCCGCCAATGGCCCGCATTCTCACTTATTTTCCAGGTCCAGGCCATACAGCCGGCAAATGCTCCCCCGAGTCGCCGGCTTCTGAGCTTTTCCAACACAGTTAGTGGAGAGATCACCTTGGTAGAGTACGTAGTTTCCCTCGATAAGCTCGGCGTCCATGATGTAGAGCATGTGGGGGGCAAGAACGCATCCCTGGGCGAGATGATCAGTAACCTTGCAGGTGCCGGTGTATCGGTGCCCGGTGGCTTCGCCACGACAGCTCAGGCTTATCGTGATTTTCTGGAACTGAGCGGCCTGAACGATCAGATCCACGCTGCCCTCGACGCCCTGGACGTCGATGATGTAAACGCCCTTGCCAAGACCGGCGCCCAGATCCGTCAATGGATCATGGAAGCCGAGTTCCCCGAGAAGCTCAACGCCGAGATCCGCACTGCGTTCGCCACGCTGTCGACCGGCAACCCTGACATGGCCGTGGCCGTGCGCTCTTCCGCTACCGCCGAAGACCTGCCGGACGCTTCCTTCGCCGGTCAGCAGGAAACCTTCCTGAACATCCGTGGTGTCGAAAACGTCATTCGCGCCGCCAAGGAAGTGTTCGCTTCCCTGTTCAACGACCGTGCGATTTCCTACCGTGTCCACCAGGGCTTCGATCACAAGCTGGTAGCCCTGTCGGCCGGCGTGCAGCGCATGGTCCGCTCCGAAACCGGCACCGCCGGCGTGATGTTCACCCTCGATACCGAATCGGGCTTCCGTGACGTGGTGTTCATCACCGGCGCCTACGGCCTGGGTGAAACCGTCGTACAAGGCGCGGTGAACCCGGATGAATTCTATGTTCACAAAGGCACGCTGGAAGCCGGTCGTCCGGCCATTCTGCGTCGCAACCTGGGCAGCAAAGCCATCAAGATGATTTACGGCGAAGTGGCCACGGCCGGTAAATCGGTCAAGACCATCGACGTGGACAAAGCCGATCGTGCGCGTTTCTGCCTGAGCGACGCCGAAGTCAGCGAGCTGGCCAAACAAGCGATGATCATCGAGAAGCACTACAAGTGCCCGATGGACATCGAATGGGCCAAAGACGGTGACGACGGCAAGCTGTACATCGTTCAAGCTCGCCCTGAAACCGTGAAGAGCCGCACCCAGGCCAACGTCATGGAACGTTACCTGTTGAAAGAGACCGGCACCGTGCTGGTGGAAGGTCGCGCCATCGGCCAGCGTATCGGCGCCGGCAAGGTGCGGATCATCAAGGACGTGTCCGAGATGGACAAAGTCCAGCCGGGCGACGTTCTGGTTTCCGATATGACCGACCCGGACTGGGAACCGGTCATGAAGCGCGCCAGCGCCATCGTCACCAACCGTGGCGGCCGTACCTGCCACGCGGCGATCATCGCTCGCGAGCTGGGCATCCCGGCAGTGGTCGGTTGCGGCAACGCCACCCAGCTGTTGAAAGACGGCCAGGGCGTGACCGTTTCCTGCGCTGAAGGCGACACCGGTTACATCTTCGAAGGCGAGCTTGGTTTCGACATCAAGAAAAACTCCGTGGATGCCATGCCGGATCTGCCGTTCAAGATCATGATGAACGTCGGCAACCCGGACCGCGCCTTCGACTTCGCGCAGCTGCCGAACGCCGGTGTGGGCCTGGCCCGTCTGGAATTCATCATCAACCGCATGATCGGTGTGCACCCCAAAGCGCTGTTGAACTACGACGGCCTGCCGCAGGAAATCAAGGACAGCGTCGACAAGCGCATTGCCGGTTACAACGACCCGGTCGGCTTCTACGTCGAGAAACTGGTCGAGGGCATCAGCACCCTGGCGGCAGCGTTCTGGCCGAAAAAGGTCATCGTGCGTCTGTCGGACTTCAAGTCCAACGAATACGCGAACCTGATCGGCGGCAAACTCTACGAGCCGGAAGAAGAGAACCCGATGCTGGGCTTCCGAGGCGCTTCGCGTTACATCAGCGAATCGTTCCGTGACTGCTTCGAGCTCGAATGCCGCGCGCTCAAGCGCGTGCGTAACGAGATGGGCCTGACCAACGTTGAAATCATGGTGCCGTTCGTTCGTACTCTGGGCGAAGCGAGCCAGGTGGTCGATCTGCTGGCCGAAAACGGTCTGGCCCGTGGCGACAACGGTCTGCGCGTGATCATGATGTGCGAACTGCCGTCCAACGCGATCCTGGCTGAAGAGTTCCTCGAGTTCTTCGACGGCTTCTCCATCGGCTCCAACGACCTGACCCAGCTCACCCTGGGCCTGGACCGTGACTCCGGGATCATCGCGCACCTGTTCGACGAGCGTAATCCTGCGGTCAAGAAGCTGCTGGCCAACGCAATTCAGGCTTGCAACAAGGCGGGCAAATACATCGGCATTTGCGGTCAGGGCCCTTCGGACCACCCGGACCTGGCCAAGTGGCTGATGGAGCAGGGCATCGAAAGCGTTTCGTTGAACCCCGATTCCGTACTGGAAACCTGGTTCTTCCTGGCTGAAGGTCAGGCTTCGGCCTGATGTGTTGAGTGAAGAGGCCTGTCGGTGACTGGCCTCTTTAGGATTCAAGTAGGGCGGGCTCCATCTGGATGCCGCCCTTTTTTGTGCAAGAGCATTATGCAAAGCAGCAGCAACCTATTTCCTGTCGCCCTGATCAGCGCCGAGCGGCGCGGCGATCTGAGCGAAGACGTCTATCGTTTGAAACCCGGCAACAGCCCCGACGGCACCGTCGAACTGGCTGTGACGCGCCTGGGCCTGGCCGACGAGCCAGCGGTGCGTGGCGTGCCGGTGATTCTGTTGCACGGCAGCTTTTCCAATCGACGGTTCTGGTTCTCTCCCAAAGGTCTGGGCCTGGGCGCTTATCTGACGCGCCTGGGATTTGATGTGTGGATTCCGGAAATGCGCGGTCACGGCTTGTCTCAGCGCAATCAGGGCTATCGTCAGAACCGCGTCGCCGACTATGCGCGTTACGATTTGCCGGCCATTGGCGCGTTCGTGCGCGAGCAAAGCGGCCAGGTCCCGCACTGGATCGGCCATTCGCTGGGCGGCATTACCCTGGCCGCGGCATTGGGCGGTCAGTACCTGGGCGAGCCTGCCGTGGCTTCTGCGGCGTTTTTCGGCACGCAGGTCAGCCGCACCTACTGGCCGTTGAAGTTTCCTCCGGTGGAGTGGAGCGGACGCTTCATTCTCAAGCGGTTTGCCCAGCTGTCGGGTTCACGGCTCAAGCGCGGCCCGGAGGACGAGCCGATAGGCCTGGCCCTGGAAAGCATGCGCTGGTACGGCCTGTTCGGCCGTTTTGGCGATGCCGACAAAGACTGGTGGGCGGGTTTGGCCGAGGTTCAGTTGCCGGTGCTGGCCGTGAGCGCCGCGGGCGATCATCAGGACCCGACGTGGGCCTGCCACAAGCTGTTCGATCAGGTCGGCTCCGAGCACAAGCAATTCATCACCCTTGGCCGCGAGCAAGGCTTTGGCGATAATTTCGGTCATGTGGAAATGCTGGTCAGCAAGGCTGCGCAGACTGAAGTCTGGCCGTTGGTGGCGCGTTGGCTGGCGGATCAACAGACGCCTTTGCTGGGTGGTACGCCGGATTTGGCCACAGCGATTTGAGCTTGATGCTCTAAAAAGGGCATTTCGCTCTGATCGGCTTGCGGCTAAGATGTGACGAATTTAGCGGTTCTGGTCACTTTTGGTGACCGATTCGGCCGCTATGTTCGTGCAAGCGGAGCGATTTACAGTCGTCCAGCCTCGGCCCGAGTATGCTGCATACTCGATTGTCTTCCTTTTTACAGGAGTTTCTCGATGAACCATTACCTCACGCCTGACCTGTGCGATGCCTACCCGGAGCTGGTGCAGGTGCTGGAACCGATGTTCAGCAATTTTGGCGGCCGTGATTCTTTCGGCGGCGAAATCGTGACCGTCAAATGTTTCGAAGATAACTCGCTGGTCAAGGAGCAAGTCGAGCTCAAGGGCAACGGTAAGGTGCTGGTGGTCGACGGTGGCGGTTCCCTGCGCCGCGCGCTGCTGGGCGACATGCTGGCCGAGAAAGCCGCGAAGAACGGGTGGGAAGGGCTGGTGATCTACGGTTGCATCCGCGACGTCGACGTCATTGCGCAAACCGATCTGGGGGTTCAGGCCCTGGCCAGTCATCCGATGAAAACCGACAGGCGCGGTGTTGGTGAACTCAACGTTGCCGTGACCTTCGCAGGCGTGACCTTTCACCCGGGCCACTACGTTTATGCGGACAACAATGGCGTGATCATCTCGCCAAGCCCGCTTGCGATGCCTGAATAAAGCACTGCCAGCTTTTTGTTTCAAGAATAGGGGTGAGGATGTTCGAGGAAGAAAACGCGCAGTGGGGGCTGGTGCATGCCCTGGTGCTGGATGGTAAAGGCGGTGCGCGTTCGATAGCCCGGACTGAACTCGATGACTTGCAGCTGCAGGCCCATGAAAGCCTGTGGCTGCACTGGGATCGCAGCCACCCGCAAACCCAGACCTGGCTGCGTAAATCCAGCGGTTTGAGTGAATTCAGTTGCGACTTGTTGCTGGAAGAGAACACCCGGCCGCGTCTCTTGCCGCTGCCGGACTCCGAACTGCTGCTGTTTCTGCGCGGGATCAACCTGAACCCGGGCGCGGAGCCGGAAGACATGGTCTCGGTGCGGATCTTTGGTTCGGCGCGGCGTGTGATTTCCTTGCGTCTGCGGCCGCTGCGCGCCACCGATGAGTTGTTGGTGCAGCTAACCGAAGGCAAAGGGCCGAAAACCGCCTCCGAACTCATCCTTTATATGGCGCAATACCTCACCCACAAGGTGCAGGATCTGGTCGGTTGCCTCTCGGAAATCGTCGATGAGGAAGAAGAAAAGCTGGATGCCGACGAACGGTATACACCCGAGCATGGGGCCGTTTTGCAGATCCGTCGCAGGGCGGCTGCGCTGAAGCGTTTTCTGGCGCCGCAGCGGGATATTTTCGGTCAGCTGACGCGGATAAAACTGCCGTGGTTCGCCGAAGACGATGGCGATTACTGGAACGAATTGAACAACAGCCTGACCCGTTATCTCGAGGAGCTGGAATTGACCCGGGAGCGCGTGGGGCTGGTGCTGGAGGCCGAAGACCGGCGTCTGACCGTGCGTATGAACCGCACGATGTACCGCTTCGGGATCATCACCGGGATCTTTTTGCCGATGAGTTTTCTGACCGGTCTTTTGGGTATCAACGTAGGCGGCATTCCGTTCTCCACCAACCCTTATGGCTTCCTGATCGCCTGCTTGCTGGCAGGCTCGGTAGCGCTGGCGCAGTGGTGGCTATTCCGACGTTTGCGCTGGTTCTGACGATGAGTCATGTGACCCGACCAAATTTGACCGCGTCTTTCACAGATATCACGAGAGGTGCGTATGCACGATCCGTTTGAACAGTCTTTGCGTGACATGCTCAAAGCGTCGCCGTCCAGCCGTGACGACGATGCGTGCCTGGGTCGCGTGCTGAAAACCGCCAACCGCCAGGTCGGTGCCGGCGATCTGTTCAGCCTGCTGGGCCGTTGGCTGCCCGCGCTGATGATCGCCCTGAATAACGGATCGGCCCATGTCGCGCCGGTTTCTCGTCTGCGCAAACCTACCGCTCGCACTGCTGATAAGGCTGATTGAATATGGAACTTGACCTCTGGACTCAGAGCCTCGTCACTGCAATGACTGCGTTGTGGACCAAAGTTGCGAACTTCATTCCGAACCTGTTCGGCGCACTGGTTGTGCTGCTGCTGGGTTTTGTCGTGGCCAAGCTGCTGGACACGCTGCTCTCCAAATTGCTCGCCAAACTGGGCCTCGATCGCCTGATGGGCGGTACCGGGCTGACCAAGTTGCTGTCTCGCGCCGGCCTCCAGGTACCTATCTCGACCCTGATCGGAAAAATCGTGTATTGGTTTGTTCTGCTGATTTTTCTGGTTTCTGCCGCAGAATCCCTCGGCCTTGAGCGAGTTTCGGCTACGCTGGACATGTTGGCGCTGTATGTGCCGAAAGTATTCGGCGCGGCGCTGGTGCTGCTGGTAGGTGTCTTGCTGGCGCAACTGGCCAATGGGCTGGTGCGTGGCGCGGCAGAAGGCGTGGGGCTGGATTACGCCGCGGGCCTGGGGCGGATTGCCCAGGGCCTGGTGATCATCATCAGTATTTCGGTTGCGATCAGCCAGTTGGAGGTCAAGACAGACCTGCTTAACCACGTGATCGTGATCGTCTTGATTACCGTTGGTCTGGCGGTTGCGCTGGCCATGGGGTTGGGAAGCCGGGAAATTGCCGGTCAGATTCTTGCGGGAATCTATGTGCGTGAGTTGTATCAGGTTGGGCAACAAGTACGAGTTGGCGAGGTCGAAGGTCAGATCGAAGAGATCGGGACGGTGAAAACCACCGTGCTGACCGACGAGGGTGAGCTAGTCTCTCTCTCGAATCGGATTCTCCTGGAGCAGCATGTGAGTAGCCGCTAACCCGGCAAATCCTGCTAATGTATGCCGCCGCAAAATGCCCTGAGGGGCTGCGGCGGACATTGACCTGACTGTCGGCCCGACTTGTTTTGAATAAAGCTCAATCGCTCTCCACGCGCTACGACCCCCGCGAGCTCTCTGATGAGGAGTTGGTCGCGCGCTCGCACACCGAGCTGTTTCACGTAACGCGCGCCTATGAAGAACTGATGCGGCGTTACCAGCGAACATTATTTAACGTTTGTGCACGATATCTGGGGAACGATCGTGATGCAGACGATGTCTGTCAGGAAGTGATGTTGAAGGTGCTGTACGGCCTGAAGAACTTCGAGGGCAAATCGAAGTTCAAGACGTGGCTCTACAGCATCACGTACAACGAGTGCATCACGCAGTATCGGAAAGAACGGCGAAAGCGTCGCTTGATGGACGCTTTGAGTCTGGACCCCCTCGAGGAAGCGTCTGAAGAAAAGGCGCCGAAACCCGAGGAGAAGGGCGGACTTGATCGCTGGCTGGTGTATGTGAACCCGATTGACCGTGAAATTCTGGTGCTACGATTTGTCGCAGAGCTGGAGTTTCAGGAGATCGCAGACATAATGCACATGGGTTTGAGTGCGACAAAAATGCGGTACAAGCGCGCTCTCGACAAATTGCGTGAGAAATTTGCAGGCATTGCTGAAACTTAGTTCGGCGCAAATTTCTCTTGCGTGTAGGCAAGTTCTGATAGACTTGCCGCCGAGTTGTCCCCCGGTTTGCGGGACTGCTTCACAATCACCAGATGGGGATTTAACGGATGAAACTGAAAAACACCTTGGGCTTGGCCATTGGTACTCTCATTGCCGCCACTTCGTTCGGCGCTCTGGCACAAGGCCAAGGCGCAGTTGAAATCGAAGGCTTCGCTAAGAAAGAACAGTACGACAGCGATCGTGACTTCAAGAACAACGGCAACCTGTTCGGCGCTTCCGTCGGCTACTTCATTACTGACGACGTTGAAGTGCGTCTGGCCTACGACGAAGTGCACAACGTGCGCTCCGACGACGGTCGTAACATCAAGGGCGCGGACACCGCTCTGGATGCTTTGTACCACTTCAACAACCCGGGCGACATGATCCGTCCTTACGTTTCCGCAGGTTTCTCGGACCAGAGCATTGGCCAGAACGGCGGTGGCGGTCGTAACCGTTCCACTTTCGCCAACGTTGGCGGCGGTGCCAAGTTGTACTTCACCGAGAACTTCTACGCCCGTGCCGGCGTTGAAGCTCAGTACAACATCGACCAGGGCGACACCGAGTGGGCTCCAAGCGTCGGTATCGGTGTGAACTTCGGTGGCGGCTCCAAGCCTGCTGCTGCTCCAGTTCCAGCACCAGCTGAAGTTTGCTCCGACAGCGACAACGATGGCGTTTGCGACAACGTTGACAAGTGCCCGGACACCCCGGCCAACGTAACTGTTGACGCTGATGGCTGCCCAGCAGTTGCTGAAGTTGTTCGTGTTGAGCTGGACGTGAAATTCGACTTCAACAAGTCGGTAGTCAAGCCTAACAGCTACGGCGACATCAAGAACCTGGCTGACTTCATGAAGCAGTACCCATCCACCACTACTGTTGTTGAAGGTCACACTGACTCCGTCGGTCCTGACGCTTACAACCAGAAACTGTCCGAGCGCCGTGCAAACGCCGTTAAGCAAGTTCTGACCAACCAGTACGGTGTTCAATCGTCCCGCGTTCAGTCTGTTGGCTACGGCGAATCCCGCCCAGTAGCTGACAACGCCACTGAAGCTGGCCGTGCTGTAAACCGTCGCGTAGAAGCGAAGGTTGAAGCTAACGCTAAGTAATTAGCTCGCAGCTCTGGAAAAGCCCGGCTCAGGCCGGGCTTTTCTTTGTCTGCGATTTGGGTTTCAGCGAGGGTTTTCGGTGTTTCGTAAAGATCGCAGCCTTCGCAGCTCCAGGGATCGCATTGCAAATATGGGAGCTGCCGAAGGCTGCGATCTTTTAGCTTCTACAGGGATGAGAACCGAACCAATGCAGGCTGCGATCTTTTGATCTCATCACAGGCCGCCACAGCGCCGATTACCAGGATCGCCGGGCTTTTCAACTGGAAGCTATGGGCATCGTCCTCCATGGCTGTCAGGTCGCTCCGACATTCCCGTTGGTGCGGCAGGGAAGCATTTTCGATCATCGCCACGGGTGTATCGGCTGCCATACCACCGGCCAGCAGTTGCTCGCGAATTTCACTGAGCTTCGCCACGCCCATGTAGATCACCAGCGTGGTGCCCCCTTGAGCCAGGGCCTGCCAATTCAGGGTGCTGTCATCCTGAGTGTGCGCCGTGACCAGTGTCACGCCGCGCGCGACGCCCCTCAGCGTCAGGGGAATATCGCATTGGGTCGCGCCGGCAAGACCCGCCGTGATGCCATTGACCAGCTCAACCTCGACACCGCGCTCGCGTAGCCACTGCGCTTCTTCACCGCCACGCCCGAAGATGCACGGATCGCCGCCCTTGAGGCGCACCACGCATTTGCCGTGGCGGGTATAGCGCAACATCAGGCGATGAATGAATGCCTGAGGCGTGGAGCGACAGCCGCCGCGCTTACCCACAGGAATAATTCGCGCGCTCGGGCAATGCTCCAGTACCGCGTCATTGACCAGATCGTCGATCAGCACAACGTCCGCTTCGCGCAACGCTCGAACCGCCTTGAGGGTCAGCAATTCAGGGTCGCCGGGACCCGCACCCACCAGCCAGACTTTTGCGCTCATAGTGTTTCCTCACGAGATGATGGCGACTGGCTGCACGGTGGCGGCCAGCAAACGCTTGATTTCCGGAACGCAGGAACCGCATTGCGTGCCGCAGCCCAATTCTTGTTTTAAACCCTGCAAGTCCAGGCCACGGCCAATGCCGGCACAGACTGCGCTCTGGCTGACGTTCATGCAGTTGCACAGGGTTTTGGTGCCGGATGTCGGACCGCCAGCGTTGCCCGGTGGCGCGCTCAAGGGCGCCAGCAGCCAACGGCGCAGTTGTTCGTCGGCGCGACCTTCGAGCCACAGGCTTTGCAGCCAGTGCTGGGCGAGGGTTTCACCGGCCAGGCGAATCGCGGTGATCCGACCGTTCTCGATGCGCACCCGTTTGCCGATCGAACGCCGGGGATCGTCGTAGGCCAATACCGGGCCCTCGTTGAGGCCCAGGCATTGATCGATATCACGTAGCAGTTGCGGATCGGGTGCGGTGGCGCTGGCGGCGCGTATCAGCAGCGCAGGACGTTCACGACCGGCTAGGCTGAGGCTGGCGTAGGAAAACGCCTCGCAGAGCGGTCGTAGCGTCTCTAAATGCTGTTGAACATCACCCTCTATCAGGGCGAAAAGCTGCCAAGGCAATTGCACTGGCTCGAGGCGCACACCGCTGTGTTTGAGTTCCGGTTGTTTCGACAACGGATCGAAGGCGGGAAGAGTGAGGGTATTCACACCGCCCTTGAGAAAGCGATCACCCCAATGCATCGGCAGAAAGGCCTGGCCCGGACGTACGCTGTCGTCGCTGCTGACCGGCACGATGACCGAGCCCCGGCGACTCTTCAGATTGATCAGATCGCCAGGTTGCAGGCGATGCCGGCGCAGCTCATCCGGGTGCAGGCTCAACACAGCTTCGCTGACATGGCCGAATAACCGCGCGGCGGTGCCGGTGCGGCTCATGCCGTGCCATTGATCGCGCAGGCGTCCTGTGATCAGGGTCAGTGGGAACCGCGCATCGCGCTGCTCCTTGGCGGCGCGATACGGGTCGGTCACGAACTGTGCACGCCCGCTGGCGGTCGGGAAAACCCCGTCGAGGTACAGCCGCGCCGTGCCTTCGCGGGCACCGGCGGGGAAGGGCCACTGCTGCGGACCGAGCCGGTCGATCAACTCATGGCTGATCCCGGACAGATCGAGGTCGCGGCCGCGAGTCAGGTGTTTGTATTCGTCGAAGACTTGCGCCGGGGTTTCAAAGGCAAACAGGCTGGTGGCTCCAGGGCGCAGATGTTTTTCCAGACGCTGTGCGAAGTCCACGGTGATCGCCCAGTCGGAACGCGCTTCACCGGGTGCGCCGATGGCCCGACGGACGTGGGAAATGCGCCGCTCGGAGTTGGTGACCGTGCCGTCCTTTTCGCCCCAACTGGCGGCGGGCAGCAGCAGGTCGGCGAACGCGGCGGTTTCGGTGGTGTGGAAGGCTTCCTGCAACACCACGAACGGGCAGGCTTGCAGTGCCTCGCGCACAGCGGTCTGGTCCGGCATTGACTGGGCAGGGTTGGTGCAGGCGATCCACAGGGCTTTGATCTTGCCGCTGCGCATCTGCTCGAACAGTTCGATGGCCGTGAGCCCGGCGTGCTCGGGCAGTTGATCGACACCCCAGTAGGCAGCTACTTCTGCGCGGTGTTCGGCATTGGCCGCTTCGCGATGGCCTGGCAGCAGGTTCGACAAACTGCCAGTTTCCCGGCCACCCATGGCATTCGGCTGACCCGTCAGTGAGAAAGGTCCTGCACCGGGCCGGCCAATTTGCCCGGTAGCCAGGTGCAGGTTGATCAGCGCGCTATTCTTCGCGCTGCCGGCGGTGGACTGATTCAGCCCCATGCACCACAGCGACAGAAAACTCGGTGACGTGCCAACCCATTCCGCGCATTGCTGCAATTGCTCGACGCTGATGCCACAGAGCTGCGAAACCATTGCCGGGGTGTAATCGCGCACCAGGCTTTTCAGCTCGGCCAGGCCTTCGGTGTGAGCCTTGATGAAGTCGCGGTCAATCCAGTCTTCCCACAGCAGCAAGTGCAAAATCCCATGGAACAAGGCGACATCGGTACCGGGTAGAATCGCCAGGTGCAGGTCAGCCAGATCGCAAGTGTCGGTGCGCCGTGGGTCGATGACGATGACTTTCATCTGCGGCCGGCGGGATTTTGCTTCTTCCAGGCGACGAAACAGGATCGGGTGGGCGTAGGCCATGTTGCTGCCGACGATCATCACACAGTCGCTCAATTCCAGGTCTTCGTAGTTGCAGGGCGGCGCATCGGCACCGAGGCTGCGCTTGTAGCCGACCACCGCCGAAGACATGCACAGCCGTGAATTGCTGTCGATGTTGTTGGTGCCCACCAGCGCCCGCGCCAGTTTGTTGAAGGCGTAGTAATCCTCGGTCAGCAATTGCCCGGAGATGTAGAACGCGACGCTGTCCGGGCCGTGCTCGGCAATTGTTTGGGCGAATACGCTGGCGGCGTGATCGAGAGCCGTGTCCCAGTCGGTACGGCTGCGGGCCAGGCCTTTGCCCAAGCGCAGTTCCGGGTATAACGCCCGTGCCGTCAGGTCGCCGGTCAGGTGCAGAGTCGAACCTTTACTGCACAACTTGCCGAAGTTGGCCGGGTGCGCCGGATCGCCGCTGACGCCGAGGATGCGCTCGCCGTCGTGCTCGATCAGCACGCCGCAGCCGACTCCGCAATAGCAGCAGGTGGAGGCGGTGATTTGACGGTCCATCAGCTTGCTTCCCGCAGGGCCAGCAGCACCCGGCCATTCTCGACCCGTGCCGAGTGATGGTGGGCGCAGCCGATATCCGGAGCCTGGGCCTCGCCGGTTTCCAGGTCGATCTGCCAGTTGTGCAGCGGGCAGGCCACCCGTTTGCCGTAGATCAAACCCTGGGACAGCGGCCCGCCCTTGTGCGGGCAGCGGTCGTCGAGGGCGAAAACCTCATCATCGCTCGTACGAAAAATCGCGATGTCGCCTTTCGGGCCCACGATGATTCGCGAGCCAAGGGTGTTGATCTCTTCCAGTGCGCAGATATCCAGCCAGTTCATACCGACACCTCCAGGTTCTTCGCGGGAATGACCTCGAATTCTTTTTTCAGCAGCGGCTGTTCGAGGCGTTCTTTCCACGGGTCCTGTTCAAACGACAGGAAGAATTGCAGGCGTTCGTTGAGTGCCTTGCGCCGTACCGGGTCTTCCAGCACGGCTTTCTTGATGTGTTCCATGCCGACCCGTTGCAGGTAATGCACGGTGCGCTCGAGGTAGAAGGCTTCTTCGCGATACAACTGCAGGAACGCGCCGTTGTATTCGCGCACTTCTTCGGCGGTTTTCAGCTTGACGAAGAACTCCGCGACTTCGGTTTTGATCCCGCCATTACCACCGATGTACATCTCCCAGCCGGAGTCCACGCCGATAATTCCGACGTCCTTGATTCCCGCTTCCGAGCAGTTGCGTGGGCAACCGGAGACGGCCAGTTTCACTTTGTGCGGCGACCACATGTTGAACAGGTCGTGCTCAAGCTCGATGCCCAGTTGCGTGGAGTTCTGGGTGCCGAAGCGGCAGAACTCGCTGCCGACGCAGGTTTTAACGGTGCGGATGGATTTGCCGTAGGCGTGGCCGGACGGCATGTCCAGATCCTTCCAGACCCCTGGCAAGTCCTGCTTTTTAATCCCCAGCAAGTCGATGCGCTGGCCGCCGGTGACCTTGACCATCGGCACGTTGTACTTGTCGGCCACATCGGCAATGCGCCGCAGCTCTGAAGGATTGGTCACACCGCCCCACATCCGCGGGACTACAGAGTAAGTGCCGTCTTTCTGAATGTTGGCGTGTGCGCGTTCGTTGATCAGGCGCGATTGTGGATCGTCCTTGGCCTCGCCCGGCCAGGTGGAAATCAGGTAGTAGTTGAGCGCCGGCCGGCACGTGGCGCAACCGTTCGGGGTGCGCCAGTTTAAATAAGTCATGGTGCCGAAGAGGGTCAGCAGGTGCTGGTCGCGGATGGCCTGGCGGATTTGCCCGTGGTTGAGGTCGCTGCAACCGCAGATGGCTTTTTCGCTTTTCGGTTTGACGTCCGCCGCGCCGCCCACGGTGTTGATCAGGATCTGCTCGACGAGGCCGGCGCATGAGCCACAAGAACTGGCGGCCTTGGTGTGTTTCTTCACGTCGTCGACGCTGAACAGGCCGTGTTCCTGGATGGCCTTGACGATGGTGCCTTTGCACACGCCGTTGCAGCCGCAGACTTCGGCGGTGTCGGCCATACTCATGGCCTTGTCCTGGCCTTGGTGTCCTACGTCGCCGAGGGCGTTTTCACCGAATATCAGGTGATCGCGGATCTCGCCGATGCCATGGTTCTCACGGATCTGCCGGAAATACCAACCGCCATCTGCCGTATCGCCGTACAGACAGGCCCCGACCAGCACGTCATCCTTGATCACCAGTTTTTTGTAGACCCCACCGATCGGGTCGGAGAGGGTGATGGTTTCGGTGCCTTCGCCGCCCATGAAGTCGCCGGCGGAAAACAGGTCGATGCCGGTGACTTTCAATTTGGTCGACGTCACCGAGCCCTTGTAGGTGGCGAAGCCCAGTTGGGCGAGGTGGTTGGCGCACACCTTGGCCTGTTCGAACAGTGGCGCGACCAGGCCGTAGGCGATTCCACGGTGGCTGGCGCATTCGCCGATGGCATAAACCCGAGGGTCGTAGGTTTGCATCGTGTCGTTGACCAGAATCCCGCGACTGCACGGGATGCCGGATTTTTCCGCGAGTTCGGTATTGGGGCGAATACCGGCGGCCATCACCACCAGGTCGGCGGGGATGATGTCGCCGTTCTTGAACTGCACCGAGCCGACCCGGCCATTGCCGGCATCGTGCAGGGCCTGGGTCTGTTCGCGCAGGCGAAAATGCAGGCCGCGGGCTTCCAGGGCGGTTTGCAGGAGTTGGCCGCTGGTTTTGTCCAGTTGCCGCTCCAGCAGCCATTCGCCGATGTGCACCACGGTGACGTGCATGCCGCGCAGCATCAGGCCGTTGGCGGCTTCAAGGCCCAGCAGGCCGCCGCCGATGACCACGGCGTGCTTGTGGGTCTTGGCGGTGTCGATCATCGCCTGGGTGTCGGCAATGTCGCGGTAGCCGATTACGCCCTGCAAGGTATTGCCGGGGATCGGCAGGATGAACGGGGTCGAGCCGGTAGCGATCAGCAGGCGGTCGTATTCGGCCTCGGTGCCGTCTTCGGCGATGACCCGGCGTTTGACCCGGTCGATCTCCACCACTTTGCGGTTGAGCAGCAGCTTGATGTTGTTGTCCAGGTACCAGTCCAGATCGTTGAGCACGATCTCTTCGAATGTCTGTTCGCCGGCCAATACGGGCGACAGCAGGATGCGGTTGTAGTTGGTATGGGGTTCGGCGCCGAAGACCGTGATGTCGTACAGCTCATTACTCAGTTTGAGCAGTTCTTCCAGGGTGCGAACCCCGGCCATGCCGTTGCCGATCATCACCAGTTTTAGTTTTTTCATCAGGTTCTCCGGGGAGCTCGGGCTGGCCTCATCAGGGCATTCAGGCCTTGCTCGACAAAATTTTGCGCAAACAAAAAAAGGCGTCCCGCTAGCTAACTAGCGAGGACGCCTTTGTCCTTGTCCCGTTCTCTCGGGCAGCGCAGCCTTCTACGTTGAAGGCCGGGCTTTATGTATGTTGGGAAAGGTAATGCAGTGGTTGTGCCAAGTCGCACAAATGTCGAATTTATGGGCTCTCAGCGCGGGAGGAGGGTGTTTGCATGCACCGGTTCAATGCGCCATGCACGGTTTTGAAGCAGAAAAGTCAAAAGATCGCAGCCTGCGGCAGCTCCTACGGGAGATCGTGGGCACCTGTAGGCGCTGCCGAAGGCTGCGATCTTTTGATCTTTTGGGGGCAGTGAAAAACTCAACCATGAAACAGCAAAAACAACAGCACCAGATTCACCAGCAACGACACCAGCGCCAACGTCCGCCAGACCTTCAATGGCTCGCGCTCCAGTAACGGTCTGGGGCGCACGCTCAAGCTGCGTCGTTCCCCTTGTTCCAGCACCAGCAACCATTCTTCCGCCGTTTCAAAGCGCTGATCCGGAGCCGCCGCCACCGCGCGCTCCAGGCTTTGTGCGATCCATTCCGGCAGGTCGGGCCGGTAGCGACTGGCGCTGACCGGCACACCAAAGCGTGGACGCTGGAACGCTTCGATTTCGCCGTAGGGATAATGCCCGGTGAGCAGGTAATACAAGGTCACGCCGACCGCATACAGATCCTGTTGCGGTGTCGGCGTGTCTCCGCGAAAGGCTTCCGGCGCGATATAGCTGGGCGTTCCGGGCAGGGCGAAGGCTTGATCCTCGGACAGTCCGGGGCAGTAGGCGAGGCCGAAGTCCAGCAGGCGCAGCTCGCCGTCGTCCCCCAGCAGCAGATTCTCCGGTTTGATATCGCGATGCAGAATCTGCCGTCGATGCAGCATGCCGACCGCCCGCAGCAGGCGTTCGGCCAGGTCCTGCCATTGAGCCAGTGGCAGCGTTGCGACACGCTCATGCAGCTCAGCCAGGGTCGACCCGGAATGTTCGCGCATCACGTAGTACAAATGCTGACGCTGACTGGCGGCATGGACTTCAGGGAAATGCCGCCCGGCCACACGCTTGAGAAACCATTCCTCCGACAACAATGCCTGCCCGGCCCGGTGATCGTCACGTAGAGTGCCGGGCAAGGTTTTCAGCAGCCAACGCTGTTGTTGTGCGTCGCGCACCCGGTAGAGCAGCGATTGCTGGCTCTGGCCGAGGATCCCTTCGACCTGCCAGCCTTCGAAGGTCTGGCCCGGTTTCAGCGCAGGCGGGAGTGGCCATTGCTGCAAGTGAATCAGCGCGTCGCCAATGCTGGTTTCACCCAAGGCATCGACCCGCACGAGCAGGGCGCTGGCGTTGTCCTGACTGCCGGCCAGGTGCGCCGCGCTGACCAGTGTCTGCGCGGCACTGTCCAGGTCAGGTTGATCGCGCAGAATCGCCGCAATGGCGGTGTCGCCCAGCACGGCCCAGATGCCGTCGCTGAGCAGCACGAAACTCTCGTTCAGGCGCAGTTCGCCGTCCAGAAAATCCAGCACCAGGTGTTGATCCAGCCCCAGGGCCCGCTTGAGCACATGCTGCATGCCCGGCTGGTCCCAGACGTGATCCTCGCTCACCCGTTGCAGCGTGTCGGCGTGCCAGCGGTAAACCCGGCAATCGCCGACATGCGCCAGGGTGAAGCGTCTGCCGCGCATCACCAAGGCACTGACCGTGGTCAGCAGCGGTTGCCCGCCGCCATTGGCCTGCAACCAGCGGTTTTGCGCCAGTAGCAGGCGATCGAGTGCCTGGGCGACACCCCAGGTTTCCGGGGTGGCGTAGTAGTCCAGTGCCAGCGCCTGCAAGGTCGAACGGGCCGCGAGGCCGCCATCGGCGCATTGGCTGACGCCATCGGCGATGGCGAACAGGTAACCCTTGCTCGCCGCCAGCGCCGGGGCCGGAGTGACCAGGCGCAGAGCATCCTGGTTCTCTTCGCGAGGCCCGGTGGCGCTGGCTTCGGCAAAACTCAGTTGCAGGCTCATTCAGCCCTCACACTCGAGCCGCGGTGACGGCTGCCGAACCCCAAGTGGTTCTCCAGCGACGTTTCACCCCGTGCAGACCGAACCAGGCGAGTACACCGAGGCTGGCGAACAACCACAAGGCCAGTTGATAACTGCCGGTGCTTTGCTTGATCGCGCCCATGCCAGCTGCCAGTGCGAAGCCACCGATACCCCCGGCCATGCCGATCAAACCGGTCATCACACCGATCTCACGACGAAAACGCTGCGGAACCAATTGGAATACCGCACCGTTGCCTGCACCCAAACCGAGCATGGTGCAGACGAAAAGCGCCAACGCGGCGTAGGAACTCGGCAGATTGAAACCCACTGTCGCAATGCAGATCGCCGCCACGGTGTACATCGCCAGCAGGGTACGAATGCCGCCGAAGCGATCCGCCAGCGCGCCGCCCAGCGGACGCATCAGGCTGCCACCGAACACGCAAGCTGCAGTGTAGTAGCCGGCGGTCACCGGGCTCAGGCCGTACTGGTCGTTGAAGTAGCCGGGCAGGGCACTGGCCAGACCGATGAAGCCACCGAAGGTCACGCTGTAGAAAAACATGAACCACCAGCTGTCGCGGTCACCCAGGGCCTTGAAGTAGTCGGACATGGACTTGGTTTTCGGCCGTTCAGGGGCGTTTTTGGCCAGCCAGGCGAAGACGATCAGGGTCAGGATCAGCGGGATCAGGGCGAAGCCGAACACGTTGCTCCAGCCAAACGCGGCGGCCAGCATCGGGGCGATCAGGGCGGCGAGCACGGTGCCCGAGTTACCGGCACCGGCGATGCCCATGGCTTTGCCTTGGTGCTGCGGAGGATACCATTGCGAGGCCAACGGCAGGGCGACGGCGAAGGACGCACCGGCCATGCCGAGGAACAGGCCCAGCAGCAGCGCCTGCTCGTAGCTGTGAATGCCGACTTTCCAGGCGACGAACAGGGCGCAGATGACGATCACCTGGCCGATGATTCCGGCGGTTTTTGGCGACAGGCGATCAGCCAGCATGCCCATCGCAAAGCGCAATACGGCCCCGGCCAGAATCGGCGTGGCCACTACCAGCCCGCGCTGTTGGGTGGTCAGGTGCAGGTCAGCGGCGATCTGCACCGCCAAAGGGCCGAGCAGGTACCAGACCATGAAACTCAGATCGAAATAGAGGAAGGCCGCGAACAGAGTCGGGGTATGGCCGGATTTCCAGAAGCTTGAATTCATCGCGCACCTCAGCTGTCAGGCGTATCAAGAAGGAGTCATGAGCTTGCAGGTGGGGCGCCGCAACGGCCGCACCACCAGCCCCGGTCTCTGGGGCCAAAACGGAAAAACGCCGCTACCCGATCCGCCAGGGGGCGAATGAGGTGAGCGACGTCTTTGTCGTAGGTGGGGCAACCGCCGTTGGTTACCTTGCAGTGATTTACTTAGCGAGATTTGTGCCAACAATCGGTGGTTGTGGCTATAGAGGTCGTTGTGGCGAGGGAGCTTGCTCCCGCTCGGCTGCGAAGCAGTCGTAAATCCTGCCCCCGTGTTGTGTTTGATTTACCGGGTTGGCTGGTTTTGGGGCCGCTTCGCAGCCCAGCGGGAGCAAGCTCCCTCGCCACAGAGGTAAGGCTTCAGCCAAGCAACTCACTCATGGCAATGATCTGCTCCGCCACCTGTATCAGCTTCTGCTGGCGGCTCATGGCCTGGCGGCGCATCAGGGTGTAGGCCTCTTCTTCGTTGCAGTCCTTCATCTTCATCAGCAGCCCCTTGGCCAGCTCGATGCGCTTGCGCTCGGCCAGTTGCTGGTCGCGGGCGTGCAGTTGCGCCCGCAGGGCCTGGTCGCTTTCAAAGCGCGCCATGGCCACGTCGAGAATCGGCTGCAAGCGTTGTGCGTGAATGCCTTCGACGATGTAGGCACTGACGCCAGACTTGATCGCCTGGCGCATCACGCCGGGGTCGTGCTCGTCGGTAAACATCACGATCGGCCGTGGTTGGTCGCGGGTGACCAGCACCACTTGCTCCATCACGTCGCGGCTCGGTGACTCGGTATCGATCAGGATTACGTCCGGGCGCACCGTTTCGACGCGCGCGGGCAGGTCAATGGTCAAGCCGGATTCATCGATGACCTCGAACCCGGCCTCGATCAGGGCCGCTTTCAGGCGTCCGACTTTCTTCGCGGTGTCGTTGATCAGCAGGATACGCAACATATTCGCAGGCTCCTGTCAGCGGCTGGCGAGAAGGGGAGCGCTGTCGCTCATGGCGTGCAGCGTGAAGCTGCGGGCATAGCCGGCCGGGTCCGAGCCGTCCCAGACTTTGCCGTCGATCAGTTGACTGCTGCGCATTTCCTGACTCCGGGCGGGCACACCGATAGCGGTGGCGGCCTCACGGTATAAGTCTAGTTGCTGGACCTGACGGGCCACGCCGAGGTAATCCGGGTCGTCACGCAGCAACCCCCAGCGACGGAACTGGGTCATGAACCACATGCCGTCGGACAAATACGGCAGGTTGACCTCGCCACCGCCATGGAAACGCATCGCGTGCGGGTCTTGCCAGCGATTGCCCAAACCGTCTGCGTAGTCACCGAGCAAGCGTGGTTCGATGCAGTCGAACGGGGCATCCAGGTATTCAGGGGCGCTCAACAGTTGCGCGGTGCTGCAGCGATTTTCGCGGCTGGCTTCGATGAACCGGCTCGCTTCGAGGATCGCCATCACCAAGGCCCGGGCGGTGTTGGGGTATTGTTCGACGAAGGCGCGGGTGCAGCCGAGGACTTTTTCCGGGTGATCGGGCCAGAGGGTCTGGGTGGTGGCCATCGTAAACCCGAGGTTCTGCTGCACTGCGCTGGCGGCCCATGGCTCACCGACGCAGAAGCCGTCAATGCGCCCGGCTTGCAGGTGCGCGACCATTTGCGGCGGCGGCACCACCACGCTGTCGACATCCTGCAACGGATGAATGCCCTGGCTCGCCAACCAGTAATACAGCCACATGGCGTGGGTGCCCGTGGGAAATGTCTGGGCGAAGGTCAGTTTTGGGCGACTTTGGTGCACGTGCCGATCCAGTGCTTCAGGACTGGTCACGCCCAGGGCCTGCAAGCCGTGGGAGAGGTTGATGCTCTGGCCGTTCTGGTTCAGGCCCATGAGCACGGCCATGTCGGTGGACGCTACGCCGCCGATGCCCAGGTGCACGGCGTAGATCAGGCCGTACAGGCTGTGGGCGGCGTCGAGTTCGCCGCTGACCAGTTTGTCCCGCAGGTTGGCCCACGACGACTGGCGCTTGAGGTTCAGGGTCAGGCCATAGGGTTGGGCGAAGCCCTGGGTGGCGGCGACCACCACTGAGGCGCAGTCGCTCAGGGCCATGAAGCCGAGGTTGATTTCGGTTTTTTCCGGGGCATCGCTGCCGTTGACCCAGGCCAGTGGGCCAGCTGATGGTTCGTTCATCGATTTCGCACCTTCCAAAAAAAAGCGTCGTCCCAAGGCCCTTGCGTGAGCAAAGCCGGGTGACGACGCCATTGTCCTTCCACTCATTCCGTCGTTGGCATGAGTGCTGATGCCTGTAACGGTGCAAGGCATATGCCATCGCTGGCTGATTTTGTCGCGTGCCTCGCCTGTGGAGCCGATGCACGGCTATAATCGCCGCCTCTCATCGCCAACCGAGTCAAGCCTGCCCATGTACACCCTGGCCCGTCAGCTGCTGTTCAAACTTTCCCCGGAAACCTCCCACGATCTGTCCCTGGACCTGATCGGCGCGGGCGGGCGTTTGGGCCTCAACGGCTTGCTGTGCAAGGCACCGGCGAAACTGCCGGTGACGGTCATGGGCCTGGAGTTTCCGAACCCGGTGGGGCTGGCGGCCGGTCTGGACAAGAACGGCGCGGCAATCGACGGGTTTGCCCAATTGGGTTTCGGTTTCGTCGAAATCGGCACCATTACCCCGCGCCCGCAACCGGGCAACCCGAAACCACGGATTTTCCGCTTGCCGCAAGCCGAGGCGATCATCAACCGCATGGGTTTCAACAACCTCGGCGTCGATCACTTGCTCGCTCGCGTGGCGGCGGCCAAGTACAAGGGCGTGTTGGGCATCAACATCGGCAAGAACTTCGATACTCCGGTTGAACGTGCGGTCGACGATTACCTGATCTGCCTGGACAAGGTCTACGCCCACGCCAGCTACGTGACGGTCAACGTCAGCTCACCGAACACCCCGGGCCTGCGCAGCCTGCAATTCGGCGACTCGCTCAAGCAATTGCTCGCCGACCTGGCCACGCGCCGGGCGGAACTTGCCCAGTGCCACGGCAAGCATGTTCCGCTGGCGATCAAGATCGCGCCGGACATGACCGATGAAGAAACCGTTCAAGTCGCCCAGGCATTGATCGAAACCGGGATGGACGCCGTGATCGCCACCAATACCACCCTGAGCCGCGTCGGCGTCGAAGGCTTGGAACATGGTGATGAGGCGGGCGGGTTGTCCGGTGCGCCGGTTCGCGACAAGAGCACCCACACCGTGAAGGTGCTGGCCGCGGAACTGGCCGGTCGCTTGCCGATCATCGCCGTGGGCGGCATTACCGAAGGCCATCACGCGGCTGAAAAAATCGCTGCGGGTGCGAGCCTGGTGCAGATCTACTCCGGCTTTATCTATAAAGGCCCGGCGCTGATTCGTGAATCGGTGGATGCCATCGCCGCCCTGCGCTCCCACAGATAATGTGTTTGCAGCTCGAGATTGAGTTTCTGGCAGGCATAAAAAAGGGCTCCTCGAAGGAGCCCCTGGGCCGAAGCCCGCCGTCCGGATGGGACGTGCGTGGTTAAGTCGTTACGTAATCAGATTGTCGTGTCGGAGTGTGTGCCCTGTATTAGCCGACGGCGTGAAGTTCGTTGAGTCTGTGGATTCCCGCAGTGCCGGTCATACCGTCCCAATTGTCGCCGCGTCCTTCTCGCCAGCCATTGATCCAGGCTTGGCGTACCGACGGTAGAGTAAAAGGGCAAAGCTCACGGGATTTACCACCAACGCCATATTGATATCCGCGCAAAAATGCTCTTTCCAACGGATCACGCTTAAGTCTTCTCATAGGGTGTTTCCCTCACTTGTTGACTGTATGTATCGCGTCGACCTCAATCGAGGTCAGGCAGAAAAACTCTGCCGTTGGTGGCTCGCTGCCGGCGTCGCGAGCCAAGGTGTTGACGCCGTTGCGACGTCAACCTGAGTTGAGTTCTAACCAATGCGTCACATCGAGGGAATGATCGTTTTGTCATAAGAACGTAACCATAAAGATGGTATGGCCATAAGTAACACGATATTTGTCCCGTGTTTATTGGCCAAACCCCGGTATGATCGGCCCTGCGCAGGGTGATGGGGTTGGGCCTTTAACGAGAATGACACCCGTTGCTCTTGGGGACTATTCGACGAAGGGTCGACTTATGACATTTTGTTGCATCAACTTTTTTATCTGCCCTGGCATCTAAGCTCTTTTAACCCGAGCAGTCAGGGTGGGACGGCACACCTTCGTGCCACGCGGGCGCTCTTTTAGAAAAGCGCCTGATTGAAAACCGGATCGGCAATGCGTTGCCGGTTCACTTAGCTAAAGGCTCTGGAATTACCATGTCCGATCGTTTCGAACTCTTCCTCACTTGCCCCAAAGGCCTTGAAGGCCTGCTCATCGAGGAAGCCGTCGGGCTTGGCCTTGAAGACGCACGCGAGCACACCTCGGCTGTGCGCGGCATGGCCACCATGGAAACCGCTTATCGCCTGTGCCTGTGGTCGCGTCTGGCGAACCGGGTGCTGCTGGTGCTCAAGCGCTTCCCGATGAAAGACGCCGAAGACCTCTACCACGGCGTGCTGGACATCGAGTGGCAAGACCACATGCTCAATGATGGCACCCTGGCTGTCGAATTCAGCGGTCACGGTTCGGGCATTGATAACACCCATTTCGGCGCCTTGAAGGTCAAGGACGCCATCGTCGACAAACTGCGCACTCCACAAGGTGATCGCCCGTCCATCGACAAGCTCAACCCGGACCTGCGCATTCACCTGCGTCTGGACCGTGGCGAAGCGATCCTCTCGCTTGACCTGTCCGGTCACAGCCTGCACCAGCGTGGTTACCGCTTGCAGCAAGGCGCGGCGCCGCTGAAGGAAAACCTCGCGGCGGCGATTCTGATCCGTTCCGGCTGGCCACGGATTGCCGCCGATGGCGGCGCGTTGGCTGACCCGATGTGCGGTGTCGGCACGTTCCTGGTAGAAGCCGCCATGATCGCCGCCGACATGGCGCCGAACCTGCGTCGCGAGCAATGGGGCTTCACCGCCTGGCTCGGTCACGTGCCGGCGCTGTGGAAAAAGCTCCACGAAGAAGCCACCGAACGCGCCGCGGCCGGCCTGGCCAAGCCACCGCTGTGGATTCGCGGTTACGAAGCCGACCCACGGCTGATTCAACCGGGCCGCAACAACGTGGAACGTGCCGGTCTGAGCGAGTGGATCAAGATCTACCAGGGCGAAGTGGCGACTTTCGAGCCGCGCCCGGACCAGAACCAGAAAGGCCTGGTGATCTGCAACCCTCCGTACGGTGAGCGTCTGGGCGACGAGGCGAGCCTGCTTTACCTCTATCAGAACCTCGGCGAGCGTCTGCGTCAGGCCTGCCTGAACTGGGAAGCAGCGGTGTTCACTGGCGCCCCGGACCTGGGCAAGCGCATGGGCATCCGCAGCCACAAGCAGTATTCGTTCTGGAACGGCGCCTTGCCGTGCAAGTTGCTGCTGATCAAGGTCACGCCGGACCAGTTCGTCACCGGCGAGCGCCGCACCCCGGAACAGCGCCAGATCGAGCGTGAACAGGCTGAGTCCGATGCACCGTCGAACATCGAAGCGCCGGGCAAGTACGAGAAGTACAACAAGAACGGCAACCCGATCAAACCGGCACCGGTGGTGGTCGAGCAGCCACGCCTGAGCGAAGGCGGGCAGATGTTTGCCAACCGTCTGCAAAAGAACGTCAAGGCGCTGGGCAAGTGGGTCAAGCGTGAAGGCATCGACTGCTACCGCGTTTACGATGCCGACATGCCGGAATATTCCATGGCCATCGACCTGTATCACGACTGGGTCCACGTTCAGGAATACGCCGCGCCGAAATCCATCGACCCGGAAAAAGCCTCGGCGCGGATGTTCGATGCCCTGGCGGCAATCCCGCAAGCGTTGAACATCGACAAGAGCCGCGTGGTGGTCAAACGTCGTGAGCGTCAGAGCGGCACCAAGCAGTACGAACGCCAGAGCGCTCAGGGCAAGTTCAACGAAGTCAATGAAGGCGGCGTGAGGCTGCTGGTGAACCTCACCGACTACCTCGACACCGGGCTGTTCCTCGACCACCGGCCGATGCGCATGCGAATTCAGAAAGAGGCGGCCGGCAAGCGCTTCCTCAACCTGTATTGCTACACCGCGACCGCCAGCGTGCATGCGGCCAAGGGCGGCGCGCGCAGCACCACCAGCGTCGACCTGTCGAAAACCTACCTGGACTGGGCGCGGCGCAACCTGTCGCTGAACGGTTTCTCCGACAAGAACCGTCTGGAGCAGGGCGATGTGATGGCCTGGCTCGATGCTTGCCGTGAAGAGTACGACCTGATCTTCATCGACCCGCCGACCTTCTCCAACTCCAAGCGCATGGAAGGGATCTTCGACGTTCAGCGTGACCAGGTGCAGTTGATCGACCTGGCCATGGCGCGGCTCGCGCCGGGCGGGGTGTTGTACTTCTCCAACAACTTCCGCAAGTTCGCGCTTGAGGAAAACCTCACCGAGCGTTATGCCGTTGAAGAAATCACCACCCAGACCATCGATCCGGATTTCGCCCGTAATGGCAAGATCCACCGTGCCTGGAAAATCACGGCTCGCTGACACTTGAGCACGATTGGATCCACAGAGCCTTGATTTTTAAAGGCTCTTGGGTTCTTTCAGTGCTGGTCAAATTAGTGGCTAATAGCTATAACTCATCCCACGGCCAATGGGCTTTTCCGGCACCTGGCGTTTTGAGCTGTCTCTATGTCGTTGCACGCCGTGCGCCCCAAGATCCTGGGTTTTATCCGCGAAGATGTTTCGGCCTGGCTGGTCGCACTGCTGGTATTGCTCGTGGGCGGGATTCTCACGGGTTTGCTGGCTTGGGCGACACTCAATCAGTTTCACCAGCAATTGCGGCAACGTTTCCAGTTGCTCGCCAGTGAACGTTACAGCCGTATCGAAGAGCGTTTCGAAGATCAGGAGCAGCGCCTCGACGGCCTGCGGCGGTTCTTCGCCAATTCCGAGTCGGTGTCCCGCGAGGAGTTCGACGGGTACGCCAAACCTCTTTTGCGTCGCACCCAGGCCTACTCTTGGGCACCGCGGGTTTCCGGCACCGAACGGCCAATGCTTGAGCGCGCCGTGCGTGAAGAAGGCTTCAACGATTTTACCTTTCGCGAACTCAACGCCGACGGCCAGTTGCAACAGGCCGGCGAGCGGGGCGAGTACGTGCCGGTGCTCTATACCCAAACCCAGAGCCGACTGCCCACGCAGCTGGGTTACGACCTGCTGGCCCAGCCCCTGCGTCGTTCGACCCTGGAACGGGCCGATCGCAATGGCAGCATGGCCGTGTCGCAACCGTTGCATCTGGCAGGCATCGAGCCCGCCTATTCGCGAGGCGTGTTGCTGGTGGCGCCGGTCAACCGTCAGAAAACCCCGAGCGCCGTATCCGACGGATATGTCATGGCGGTGATCAGCATGCGCCAGCTGCTGGCGGATGGGCTGCCGGAAGACGATCATGACTTTCTCTCGGTGGGCATCCTCGACTTATCCACCGATGATCGGCACGAAGTGTTGTACGAGTCGAGCAACACGGCAGGGGCCAGTGACTTGTCCTCCACGCGATTGCTGCGTCTGGCGGACCACGAATATCAAGTGGATATGCGGCCCAGCATCGCGTTCCTGCAAGCCAACCATTCTTCGGTGACCAGCCTGGTGGTGCTCGGCGGTTTGCTCAGTCTGCTGCTCACTGTGTTGCTCTATGTGTTGGTCAGCCAGCGCCAACGGGCGCTGCAGGTGGTGGAACAGCGGACCCAGGAACTACGCTCCCGGGAGCAAGAGTTGCGCGGCACTC
Organism: Pseudomonas sp. P9_31; assembly: GCF_034008235.1. Taxonomy (NCBI): domain Bacteria; kingdom Pseudomonadati; phylum Pseudomonadota; class Gammaproteobacteria; order Pseudomonadales; family Pseudomonadaceae; genus Pseudomonas; species Pseudomonas sp. P9_31. The sequence continues at coordinate 4,278,497 of NZ_CP125375.1, read as the reverse complement.
ATGGCCAGTTACGCGGTGTGCTGAATGCCGCAACTCAGGTGGCAATCATCGCCACCGACCTGCGTGGGATCATCAGCACCTTCAACGCCGGTGCAGAGCACATGCTCGGTTACTCCAGTGCACAGGCCGTGGGCCACATGACCCTGGAAAACCTGCACCTGCCCCGGGAACTCGAGGCGCGGTCGGCGGAGTTGAGCGCGCGCTATGGCAAGCCGATCCCGACGTGTCAGGCGATGCTGGTCGAAGGCGGGGAAGAGGGCGGTCACGAAGCCCGGGAGTGGACGCTGGTCCGCGGCGACGGCAGCCATTTGACGGTGAACATGCTGGCGACCCCGGTTCTCGACGAGCAAGGCTTGTGGGTCGGGCACCTCGCGATCTGTATCGACATCACCGAACGCAAGCGCGTCCACGAGGCCCTGGCGGCACGGGACCTGTTGTTGAAGAAGCTCAGCGCCCATGTGCCCGGCGGGATTTACCAGTTCAAGATGGAATTCGATGGGCGCTTCAGCGTGATCTACGCCAGCGACGGTATGCGCGATATCTATGAACTCGAGCCGGATGTGCTGCTGCGCAATGCCGAAGCGGTGTTCGCGCGGATTCATCCTCAGGACGCACGTCGGGTCCGCGCTTCGATCCTGGCCTCGGCTGATACCCTCAGCCCCTGGCGTGAAGAGTACCGCGTGCAGTTGCCCGAGCGTGGCCTGCGCTGGGTCCGCGGCGAAGCGACTCCGGAGGAACTGCCCGGTGGTGGCGTGCTGTGGCATGGCTACATTTCCGACATCTCTGACCTGAAGCGCGTGGAAGAGGAATTGCGCGCACTGTCAGTGACCGACTCCCTGACCGGGATTCATAACCGCCGCTACTTCCAGGAGCGCCTGACCACCGAAATGGCTCGAGTCGAGCGTGGTGGGGGCGAGTTGTCGGTGATCATGCTCGACATCGATCACTTCAAGCGCATCAATGACCAGCACGGTCATGCCGTGGGCGATCGTGTGTTGCAGGCGGTGTGTCAGCGCATTGGCGGTCGCCTGCGACGCACCGATGTGTTCTGCCGCCTGGGGGGCGAAGAGTTCATGGTGCTCTGTCCAGATATCGACGGCATACGGGCTCATGTATTAGCCGTGGAGTTGTGGCAAGGGTTGCGCAGTGCGCCGATCGACGAGGTCGGGATCGTCACCGCGAGTTTCGGGATTGCCAGCTGGAAGGCCGGAGAGGGCGCGGATGCGTTGCTGTTGCGGGCGGATTCGGGGGTTTATGCGGCGAAGCAGGCGGGCCGGGATCGGGTTGAGGGGCAGATGAGCTAACCCGGGTTGTATGCACCCCAATCAATGTGGGAGCGAGCAAGCCCGCTCCCACATTTGATCTCCAGTGTCTGGACGATCCTGTTACAACACCGAAGCCGTGGTCGGCAGTTTCGGCTGGCGATACAGGTCCAGTAGTACCTGATCCAGCACCGAGGAGGCGCCAAACGGTGCCTTGTCGTTGAGGATCGCCACCACCGCCCAGGTATTGCCATTGATGTCACGGCTGAAGCCGGAGATGGCGCGCACGGTATTCAGGGTGCCGGTCTTGACGTGGGCTTCACCGCGCATCGCAGTGGTCTTCAGGCGTTTACGCATGGTGCCGTCGGTGCCGGCAATCGGCATTGAGCTGATGAACTCGGCGGCATACGGGCTGTGCCAGGCGGCTTGCAGCATCGCGGCCATTTCACGGGCGCTCACTCGCTCGGCGCGGGACAGGCCGGAGCCGTTTTCCATCACCAGGTGCGGTGCGGTGATGCCTTTCTGCGCCAGCCACTGGCGCACCACACGCTGGGCCGCCTTGGCGTCGTCACCGTCGGCGTCAGTGCGGAACTTCTGGCCCAGGCTCAGGAACAACTGCTGAGCCATGGTGTTGTTACTGTATTTGTTGATGTCGCGAATGATTTCCGCCAGGTCTGGCGAGTAGGCTCGGGCCAGCACTTTGGCGCTGCTCGGCGTCGGTGCCAGACGGTCCTGGCCCTGGATGCTGCCGCCCAGCTCCTTCCAGATCGCCCGCACAGCACCGGCGGTGTAGGTCGCATGGTCGAGCAGCGACAGGTAGGTCTGGGAGCTGCAACCTTCGCCCAACTGGCCGCCGACGGTCACGGTGACGCTGCCATCGGCCTGGGTCACCGGGTTGTAGCGCACGCCCCCGGTGCATTGCTTGGAGTTGAGCGCCTTGACCTGATTGTCGATACGGATGCTGGCAATCGGCGGCTCGACCGACACCAGGACCTTGCCCGAGTCGTTGCGCGCCACGAAGCGCAGGGCCTTGAGATTGACCAGCAGCGCGTCGGGCTTGACCAGGAACGGTTTGTTCTCGTCATTGCCGTCGTCATTGAATTGGGGCAGTTGCGGTTGCGCGAAGAAGCCGCGGTCCAGCACCAGGTCGCCGGTGACCTGGGTCACGCCATTGGCGCGCAAGTCGCGCATCAGCAGCCAGAGTTTTTCCATGTTCAGCTTCGGATCGCCGCCACCCTTGAGGTAGAGGTTGCCGTTGAGGATGCCACCGCTGAGGGTGCCATCGGTGTAGAACTCGGTTTTCCACTGGTGGTTGGGGCCAAGCATTTCCAGCGCGGCATACGTGGTGACCAGCTTCATGGTCGAGGCCGGATTGACCGAAACGTCGGCATTGAAAATGGTCGGGGTGCCCGGGCCGTTGAGGGGGATCATCACCAGCGACAGGGCACTGTCCTGCAACTTGCTGGCCTTGAGGGCCTTTTCGACGTTGGGCGACAGGGCGGTGTTGATCGGCGCGGCGGAAACCGGGAGGGCCAGAGGCAGAAGAAGGCTGGCCAGCAACAATGGACGCAAAGATTTGATCATCTGAAATAAAACCCTACAGCCGAGGGGGAAAAAGACGAGGGCATGGCGATAAATTCCCTCAGCGGTCATGAAAGTGTCGGCATTATGCCCCAAGGTGGAACGGCTTGTGCCGTACCCTGGTCGCCTAATCCAGTATTTTTTTACCGACGGTAGGCGTCGCACCGTTCTGAGGCGGGCATTCGGTGCCTTAAACTGCTAAAGTGCGGCCCGTTATTACTTATGAGGATTGTTCCAATGGCGACTAACCGTTCCCAGCGTCTGCGCAAAAAACTGTGCGTCGATGAATTTCAAGAGCTGGGTTTCGAACTGAACCTGGATTTCAAAGAAGATTTGGCTGATGAAGCCATTGATGCTTTCCTCGACGCGTTCCTGAAAGAAGCCATGGAAGCCAACGGTCTGGGCTATGTTGGCGGCGACGACTTCGGTCTGGTTTGCCTGCAGAAGCGTGGCTCGGTCTCCGAAGAGCAGCGTGCCGCTGTTGAAGCCTGGCTCAAAGGCCGCAGCGAACTGACAGAAGCGACTGTCAGCCCGCTGATCGACGTCTGGTACCCGGAAAAGCCGATCAATCCGGTAGCTTGATGTTCTAAAAAACGGCGACCCAAGGGTCGTCGTTTTTTTATGCCTGCCCGCGAAGGGCCCCTCAGGCCTTGCGCCAATTCAGAATCACCATCGTTAGAACCCCCGCCACAATCCCCCAAAACGCCGAACCGATGGAAAACAACGTCAGCCCCGATGCCGTCACCATAAAGGTAATCAGCGCTGCTTCCCGTTCCTGCACTTGCGCCATGGCAATGCTCAAGCCATTGATGATCGAGCCGAACAGCGCCAGCGCGGCAATCGACAGCACCAGTTCCTTAGGCAATGCGGCAAACAACGCCGCCAATGTCGCACCGAACACCCCGGCAATCCCGTAGAAGATGCCGCACCAGACCGCTGCCGTGTAGCGCTTGTTGCGATCTTCATGGGCATGCGGCCCGGTGCAGATCGCCGCGCTGATGGCGGCCAGGTTGATCCCGTGGGAACCGAACGGCGCCAACAGCAACGAGGCAATGCCGGTAGTGGTGATCAGCGGCGAGGCCGGCACGTTGTAACCGTCGGCGCGCAATACGGCGATGCCCGGCATGTTCTGCGAGGTCATCGCCACCACGAACAGCGGGATACCGATGCTGATGGTCGCGGCCAGGGAGAAATGCGGCGTGGTCCAGACCGGCGTCGCGACTTCAAGGTGAAAACCACTGAAATCCAGCAACCCCATGAAACCGGCCAGCGCGGTGCCAATCAACAGTGCCGCAAACACGGCGTAGCGCGGTGACAGGCGCTTGACCACCAGATACGTGAAGAACATCCCCAGGACCAGCGCGGTGCGGTGCTGGGCGGCGACGAAAATCTCGCTACCGATCTTGAACAGAATCCCCGCCAGCAACGCCGCCGCCAATGAGGCCGGAATCTTTTTCACCAGCCGTTCGAAACTGCCGGTCAAACCACAAAGGGTCACCAGCACCGCGCAAGTAATGTAGGCGCCGATGGCCTCGCCGTAGCTGACACCGCCCAGGCTGGTGATCAGCAACGCCGCGCCGGGGGTCGACCAGGCGATGGTGATCGGGGTGCGGTAGCGCAGGGACAGGCCGATCGAGCACACCGCCATGCCGATGGAGATCGCCCAGATCCACGACGAAATCTGCCCGCTGCTCAGGCCCGCCGCTTGCCCGGCCTGGAACATCAGCACCAGTGAGCTGGTGTAACCGGTCATCATGGCGATGAACCCGGCGACGATGGCCGAAGGTGACGTATCAGTCAGGGGGCGAAGCTGCGTGTGCGTGGCGTCGGTCATGACAGCGGCGTTCCTTATACGGGTGAAGATGTCCGAAGCGACGCTGAACCCTGTGGGATTGTGTTCAGGCTGCGGATTCTGCGTTCAAGCCTAAACTGAAAAGTAACCGGTCGTTGCAATACAGCGAAGGCGACAAACAGCCGTACAGTCGTGTTGCCACCGTCCATTGTGTACAATTGCAGTGTTTTTTACGCGATACTTGCCAGCGACCCACTGTGCCGTATTACAGTCACGGTCAATTCGCCGCAGTTCTCCCGACTCGAGTGCCCATGAACGAACAGTTGCAACCCCTCAAGAAACAACCGCGAGCAGGCAAAGCCGGCCGCACCGGTACCCAGGACGATATTGTCTATGCGCATATCTTCGAGGCCATCCTCGAACAGCGTCTGGCGCCCGGCACCAAGTTGAGCGAAGAAGCGCTGGGGGAAATTTTCGGGGTCAGCCGCACCATCATTCGCCGTGCGCTGTCGCGTCTGGCCCATGAAGGCGTAGTGTTGCTGCGACCGAATCGCGGTGCTGTCGTCGCCAGCCCGAGTGTCGAAGAGGCCCGTCAGGTGTTTATGGCGCGGCGTCTGGTGGAGCGGGCGATCACTGAACTGGCGGTGCAGCATGCCACTGCCGAGGAGATTGCCGACTTGCGGCAGATGGTCAACGACGAGCGCGACAGTTTCTCCCGTGGCGATCGTGGCGCCGGAATCCGTCTGTCGGGCGAGTTTCACTTGAAGCTGGCCGAAGCGGCGAAAAACGCGCCGCTGATCAGCTTCCAGCGCAGCCTGGTGTCCCAGACTTCGTTGATCATCGCCCAGTACGAGAGCGGCAACCGTTCCCACTGTTCCTACGATGAACACACCCAGTTGATCAACGCCATCGAAGCGCGGGACGCGACCCTGGCGGTGGACCTGATGATGCATCACATGGACCACATCGACAGCAAGCTCAATCTTGACGAAGAAAGTGCGTCGGATGATTTGCATGCGGTGTTTTCGCATTTGTTGCAGACCAAGAAGCCAGGGCGGCCGGTCGCGAAGCTCTGAAGTACCGATGATAAAAAATTCCCCGCAGCCTTCCGGTTGCGGGGGATTTTTTTGAGTATCAGATCGTTCCCACGCTCTGCGTGGGAATGCAGCCCGTGACGCTCCGCGTCACTGGACGCGGAGCGTCCCTAGAGGCATTCCCACGCGGAGCATGGGAACGATCAGCCCGGAAGATCTTAGCGCTGATGCACCAGATTCCCCGCCGCATACGTCTGCAACACCGTCCGGTCATCCCCCAACGTCATCAATACAAACAGCGTTTCGGCAATGTTATTGGCCTGTTTCAGGCGATAGCTGAGCAGTGGCGTGGCGTTGTAGTCCAGCACCAGGAAGTCCGCGTCGGTACCCGGTTGCAAGGTGCCGATCTTGTCTTCCAGGCGCAGCGCGCGGGCGCCGCCGAGGGTGGCCAGGTACAGTGACTTGAACGGGCTCAGCCGCGCGCCTTGCAGTTGCATGACTTTGTAGGCTTCGTTCAGGGTTTGCAGCAGCGAGAAACTGGTGCCACCCCCGACGTCGGTACCGAGGCCGACATTGAGTTTGTGCTTCTCGGCCATCGGCAGATTGAACAAGCCACTGCCGAGGAAGAAGTTGGAGGTCGGGCAGAAGGCGATGGCCGAACCGGTTTGCGCCAGGCGCGCGCATTCGTCGTCGCACAGGTGCACGCCGTGGGCGAACACCGAACGCTCACCGAGCAATTGGTAGTGATCGTAGACGTCCAGGTAGCCCTTGCGCTCCGGGAACAGTGCCTTGACCCACTCGACTTCCTTGAGGTTCTCGCTGATGTGGGTCTGCATGTACAGATCCGGGTATTCGCTGAGCAACTGACCGGCGAGAGTCAGTTGTTCCGGAGTGCTGGTCGGGGCGAAGCGTGGGGTAACTGCATAGTGCAAGCGGCCCTTGCCGTGCCAGCGCTCGATCAGCGCCTTGCTTTCGACGTAGCTCGATTCGGCGGTGTCGGTCAGGTAGTCCGGCGCGTTGCGGTCCATCATCACCTTGCCGGCGATCATCCGCAGGTCCAGCTGTTCGGCGGCCTCGAAAAAAGAATTCACCGATTGTGGATGCACGCTGCCGAACACCAGCGCGGTGGTGGTGCCGTTGCGCAGCAGTTCCTTGATGAAAATATCGGCGACTTCATCCGCGTGGGCCTTGTCGGCGAACTGGCTTTCGCATGGGAACGTGTAGGTGTTGAGCCAGTCCAGCAGTTGCTCGCCATAGGCGCCGACCATGCCGGTTTGCGGCAAGTGGATGTGGGTGTCGATGAAGCCGGGGGTGATCAGCGCGTCCTGATAATGAGTGATCTCGATGTCGGCCGGCAGGGTCGGCAGCAATTCGCTGGCGTGGCCGATGGCGCTGATCTGGCCGTTCTCGACCAGCAGCAAGCCGTCTTCGAAATACTCGTAAGAGGCTTCGATGCCCACTTCGGCAGGGTCGGCGATGCTGTGCAGAATGGCGGCGCGGTAGGCTTTGCGAGTCAGAGGCATGGGGGTTCTCAATTGGTTGCTTGGCTGCGGCGTGAAGCAGGCAGCAATTTGGCAATCGATGATCCGGCGCTGGCAGTGTGCTGGCCGAAATTGGCGTTATAGGTAGCGATGATTTCGCCGGCGATGGAGATGGCGATTTCCACAGGCAACTTGCCTTTGACTTCGCCCAGGCCCATCGGGCAGCGCATGCGTTGCAGCACGGTGCTGTCGAAACCGCGATCGCGCAGGCGGTGTTCGAACTTCACCCGTTTGGTCTTCGAACCGATCAAGCCGAAGTAGGCGAAGTCGTTGCGTTTGAGGATCGCGGCGGTGAGTTCGAGATCGAGCTGGTGGTTGTGGGTCATGACGATGCAGTAGCTGCCGGTGGGCAGGTCATCGACTTCATCCAGCGGTTCTTCGGTGACGATTTTACGCACGCCGTGGGGGATCTGCTCGGGGAATTCCGCTTCCCGCGAGTCGATCCAGCGCACCCGGCACGGCAGGCTGGCGAGCAGTGGCACCAGTGCCCGGCCGACGTGGCCGGCGCCGAATACCGCAATTTGCGCCTGGACCTGGCCCATCGGTTCGAACAGCAACACGGTCACGCCACCGCAGCACTGGCCCAGGCTGGCGCCGAGGCTGAAGCGCTCCAGATGGGTGTCCTGCCGGCCGCTGGCAAGCATCTCGCGGCCGATCTGCATGGCCTTGTATTCCAGATGCCCGCCACCGATGGTGTCGAATGTTTGCGTGGCGCTGATGACCATTTTCGAGCCAGCATTACGCGGCGTCGAGCCGAGCTCTTCGATGATGGTCACCAACACACAGGGTTCACCCCGGGTTTGCAGGTCGGCGAGGGCGTCGATCCAGTTGTACATGTTTTCACCCCTACAACATTGTTGTCTGTTCGGGCCTCATCGCGAGCAGGCTCGCTCCCACATTTGGAATGCATTCCCCTGTGGGAGCGAGCCTGCTCGCGAATGGCCGCACCTCGGTCTATAGCGAAGCCAGCTCGGTTTCAGCTTCCACGGCTTTCACCGCCGTCAACTGCCGCATCTGTTCACAGCCCCACAACACCCTCTCCGGCGTTGCCGGTGCGTCGATTTTCGGTTGATGCTGGTAGTCGCCCAAACTGGCCACGGCGTCCTTGATCGCGCACCACGCGGCGATACCGAGCATGAACGGCGGCTCGCCCACGGCCTTGGAATGGAACACCGTGTCTTCCGGGTTCTTGCGGTTTTCCACCAGCTTCACCCGCAGGTCCAATGGCATGTCCGCCACCGCCGGGATCTTGTAGCTGGCCGGGCCGTTGGTCATCAGTTTGCCTTTGTTGTTCCACACCAGTTCTTCCATGGTCAGCCAACCCATGCCCTGGATGAAACCACCCTCGACCTGACCGATATCAATCGCCGGGTTCAACGAGTCGCCGACGTCGTGAAGGATGTCGGTGCGCAGCATCTTGTACTCGCCGGTCAGGGTGTCGACGATCACCTCGGCGCAGGCCGCACCGAAGGCGTAGTAGTAGAACGGCCGACCCCGGGCCTGACTGCGGTCGTAGTAGATTTTCGGGGTCTTGTAGAACCCGGTGCTCGACAGCGACACCTGGGCGAAATAGGCCTGCTGGATCAGCGATTCAAACGTCAGGATGTGATCGCGAACCCGCACATGACCGTTGTGGAATTCCACATCTTCTTCACTGACCTTGTATTGCCGCGCGGCGAATTCCACCAGGCGTTTCTTGATGATTTCAGCTGCGTTTTGCGCCGCTTTACCATTGAGGTCGGCGCCGCTCGACGCAGCGGTTGGCGAAGTGTTCGGAACCTTGTCGGTGTTGGTCGCGGTGATCTGTACGCGGTCCATTTCCACCTGGAACACTTCAGCCACGACTTGCGCAACCTTGGTGTTCAGGCCCTGGCCCATCTCGGTGCCGCCATGGTTCAGGTGAATGCTGCCGTCGGTATAGATGTGGATCAGTGCACCGGCCTGATTGAGGAAGCTGGCGGTGAAGGAAATACCGAATTTCACCGGGGTCAGCGCCAGGCCTTTTTTCAGGATCGGGCTGTTGGCGTTGTAGCGACGAATCGCTTCGCGACGCTCGGCGTACTGGCTGCTTTCTTCCAGTTCAGCGGTCATTTCCTCGAGCATGTTGTGCTCGACGGTTTGGTAGTAATGGGTAATGTTGCGCTCGGTTTTGCCATAGTAATTGGCCTTGCGCACCGCCAGTGGATCGAGGCCCAGATGGCGGGCGATGGCGTCCATCACTTCTTCGATGGCGACCATGCCTTGCGGGCCGCCGAAGCCACGGTAAGCGGTGTTCGACGCGGTGTTGGTCTTGCAGCGGTGACCGTTGATGGTCGCGTCGCCCAGGTAGTACGAGTTGTCGGCATGGAACATCGCGCGGTCGACAATCGACGCCGACAAGTCCGGAGAACAACCGCAGTTGCCGGCCAGTTCCAGCGCAATGCCGTGCAGGCGGCCGGTGCTGTCGAAGCCCACGTCGTACTCGACGTAAAACGGGTGACGCTTGCCGGTCATCAGCATGTCTTCGACCCGCGGCAGGCGCATTTTGGTCGGCTGACCGGTCAGGTGCGCAATCACCGCGCACAGGCACGCCGGGCTTGCCGCTTGAGTTTCCTTGCCGCCGAAACCACCGCCCATGCGGCGCATGTCGACGACGATTTTGTTCATCGACACGTCCAGCACTTCCGCCACCAGTTTCTGTACTTCGGTGGGGTTCTGGGTCGAGCAGTAAACGATCATGCCGCCGTCTTCGGTCGGCATCACCGAAGAGATCTGGGTTTCCAGGTAGAAGTGTTCCTGGCCGCCGATGTGCAGCGTGCCCTGGATGCGATGCTCTGCAGTAGACAGCGCGGTGGCCGAATCGCCGCGCTGGTGGGTGTGGCTGTCGAGCACGAAGTGGCGTTTGCGCAGGGCTTCGACCACGTCCAATACAGGTTCGAGATCTTCGTATTCGATGATCGCGGCCATGGCCGCCTTGCGCGCGGTTTCCAAGTCTTTCGCCGCGACGGCGAGCACCGGTTGACCGACGAACTGCACGTCATCGATGGCCAGCAACGGATCACCCGGCAACAGCGGACCGATGTCTTTCAGGCCCGGCACATCTTCGTGGGTGATGGCGATGCGCACGCCTTCGAAGGCATAGCAGGGCTTGGTATCGATGCTGATGATTTTCGCGTGGGCGCGGTCCGACAGCCGTGCGTAAACGTGCAGCTGATTGGGGAATTCCAGCCGATCGTCGATGTACTGCGCTTCACCGGATACATGCTTGTCGGCGCTGTCGTGCTTGACGCTGCGGCCGACACCGGTGGTCAGGTCCTTGGCGAACAATTCAGCCAGTTCGGCTTGGGTCTTCTCTACGGCATGATGATTAGACATAAGCGGTCACCCGAGTCTCGATGTGCGGTGTTTGCAGTTCGATGAAGTATTTACGCAGCAGGTTCTGTGCGCTGAGCAGGCGGTATTCCTTGCTGGCGCGGAAGTCTGAGAGCGGTGTGAAATCTTCGGCCAGTGCGGCGCAGGCGCGTTCAATGGTGGCGTTGTTGAACGGTGCGCCAACCAGCGCGGCTTCGCAGCTTTTGGCGCGTTTCGGGATCGCCGCCATACCGCCGAAGGCGACCCGGGCGTCGGCGATCACGCCATTGTCGATACGCAGGTTGAACGCCGCGCAGACCGCGGAAATGTCATCGTCCAGACGCTTCGACACCTTGTAGGCGCGGAACAGTTGTTCGGCGCTGGCACGCGGCACGATGATTTTCTCGATGAACTCGCTTTCCTGGCGCGCGGTGACCCGGTAGTCGATGAAGTAATCTTCCAGGGCCATGGTGCGGCGAGTCTCGCCTTTGCACAGCACGACCTGCGCGCCAAGGGCGATCAGCAGCGGTGGCGAGTCACCGATCGGCGAAGCGTTGCCGATGTTGCCGCCGAGGGTGCCCTGGTTGCGAATCTGCAACGAAGCGAAGCGTTGCAGCAATTCGCCGAAGTCCGGGTACTCGGCTTTCAAGGCGTCATAACAGTCGGAGAGGGCGGTGGCGGCGCCGATTTCCAGGCGATCGTCGAAGCGTTCGATGCGCTTCATTTCGGCGACGTTGCCGACGTAGATCATCACCGGCAAGGTGCGGTGGAACTGCGTGACTTCCAGTGCCAGATCGGTGCCGCCAGCCAGCAGGCGAGCCTGTGGATAAGCGTCGTAGAGGTCGGCCAGATCGGCCACGGTCAACGGCACCAGGCAGCGCTTGTCGCCACTGTTGAGTTCGCCGATGTCGGTGGGGGCGATGGCTTTCAGGCGAGCGATGGTGTCGGCCTCGCGGGCATCGAACTGGTCCGGTTGTTTGCCACAGCAAGCTTGTTCGGCAGCGGCGAGGATCGGCCGATAGCCGGTGCAGCGGCAGAGGTTGCCGGCCAGGGCTTCGTGGGCCTTGTGATGATCCGGTGCGTCGCTGTTCTTTTGCAGCGCGAACAGCGACATGACGAAGCCGGGAGTACAGAAGCCGCATTGCGAGCCGTGGCACTCGACCATGGCTTTCTGCACGCTGTGCAGTTGGCCTTTGTGCTTGAGGTCTTCGACGCTGATCAGTTGTTTGCCGTGCAAGGAGGAGACGAACGTCAGGCACGAGTTGAGGCTGCGATAGCGAATGTGTTCGCGGCCATCGTCATCCGTCTGCAGCTCGCCGACCACCACAGTGCACGCGCCACAGTCACCGCTGGCGCAGCCTTCTTTGGTGCCGGGTTTGCCCACATGGTCGCGCAGATAATTGAGCACGGTCAGGTTCGGGTCCAGGGCGTGCTCGCTACGGAGTTCCTGGTTGAGTAAAAACTGGATCACGGAAGGCCTCGCAAACTCATTATTGTTGTTAACCGACATGCGCCGAATTTATCAGGTCTGACTTTTCGGTCAATGATTTTCTGACTTAAAGGTCAGGAAAAGGCATTTTGTCGATCAACGACTCGTTCCTTCATTATTGACCCTCACGCGATAGCCTGCTTTTTGCGTGAATCGTGCCAAAAACCGCTGGGTGGGCACTCCGCCATGACCCATCAATTGCGCTACACTGCGCCGCTTGTGCAGATCGAAGAGTTTGAAGGAAAACCATGACGTTCAAGGCGCCGGACAGCCTCGCCGAGCAAATCGCTCACCACCTCGCCGAACGTATCATTCGCGGCGAAATGAAGCCGGGGGAGCGCATCCAGGAACAGAAGGTCACGCTGGCCCTCAATGTCAGCCGCGGTTCAGTCCGTGAGGCCTTGCTGATCCTCGAGCGCCGCCACTTGATCGCGATTTTGCCGCGACGTGGCGCCCATGTGACCGAGCTGACGGCGCACAAGGTGCAGAGCCTGTGCACGCTGATGAGCGAGCTGTACATCCTGCTTGGCAACGCCGTGGCCAGCGGCTGGCAAGTCCAGGCCGACATGGCGCCGTTCGTGCAGATCCAGCAGCGCCTGACCGCCAGCTACGAGCGCCAGGATATCCGCACCTTCGTCGACGACAGCTTCAGCGTGATGCGCGCTGCGTATCCGTTCGCCAATAACCCGTACTTGCAGGAAACCGTCGAGAATCTGCAGCCGGCCATGAGCCGCGCGTATTTCCTCGCACTGGACCAGCGCAAGGCCTCGATGAGCGAGTTTCTGGAGCTGTTCGAACGCTTGCTCGCCGCCGTGCTGGCCCGTGACTTTGCGCAGATCCGTGTGGTGCTGACGGCGTATGCCCAGCGCAGTTGCGATCTGGTGGTTTCTGCCTTGACGGTCGCTTAAGCGTGCGGCTCAAGTGCATTAAGCTGGCGGGGTTCAAATCCTTCGTCGACCCAACCACGGTGAACTTCCCCAGTAACATGGCGGCGGTGGTCGGGCCCAATGGTTGCGGCAAGTCGAACATCATCGACGCCGTGCGTTGGGTGATGGGCGAGAGCTCGGCCAAGAACCTGCGCGGCGAGTCGATGACCGACGTCATCTTCAACGGCTCCACCAGCCGCAAACCGGTGAGCCAGGCGAGCATCGAGCTGGTGTTCGATAACTCCGACGGCACCCTGCTCGGCGAATGGGCTGCTTATGCGGAAATTTCCATTCGCCGCAAAGTGACCCGCGACAGCCAGACCACCTACTACCTCAACGGCACCAAGTGCCGCCGCCGCGATATCACCGACATCTTTCTGGGTACCGGCCTCGGCCCGCGCAGCTATTCGATTATCGAGCAGGGGATGATCTCCAAGCTGATCGAGTCCAAGCCCGAAGACCTGCGTAACTTTATCGAAGAAGCGGCGGGCATTTCCAAGTACAAGGAGCGTCGGCGCGAAACCGAAAACCGCATTCGTCGCACCCACGAAAACCTTGCCCGCCTGACCGATCTGCGCGAAGAGCTCGAGCGTCAGCTTGAACGCTTGCACCGCCAGGCCGAGGCCGCCAAGAAGTATCAGGAATACAAAGGCGAAGAGCGTCAGCTCAAGGCCCAGCTGTCGGCCTTGCGCTGGCAGGCGTTGAACGAGCAGGTCGGCCAGCGCGAGTCGATCATCGGCACCCAGGAAATCACCTTCGAAGCCCTGGTGGCCGAGCAACGCAATGCCGACGCGGCCATCGAACGCCTGCGTGACGGGCATCACGACCTCTCCGAACGCTTCAATCTGGTGCAGGGGCGTTTCTATTCGGTCGGCGGCGACATCGCCCGGGTCGAGCAGAGCATCCAGCACGGTCAGCAGCGCTTGCGTCAATTGCAGGACGACCTGAAAGAAGCCGAGCGCGCACGGCTGGAAACCGAGTCTCACTTGGGCCACGACCGCACCTTGCTGCTGACCTTGGGCGAAGAGCTGGACATGCTCACGCCGGAACAGGAAGTCACCAGCGCCGCCGCCGAAGAAGCGGCTGCCGCGCTCGAAGAATCCGAAACCACCATGCACGGCTGGCAGGAGCAGTGGGACACCTTCAACCTCACCGCTGCCGAGCCGCGCCGTCAGGCCGAAGTTCAGCAGTCGCGGATCCAGCAGCTGGAAACCAGCATGGAGCGTCTGGCCGATCGCCAGAAGCGTCTTGGCGAAGAACGTGCGTTGCTGTCGGCGGATCCCGAAGACGCGGCGATCATGGAGCTCAGCGAGCAACTGGCCGCGAGCGAGGCGACGCTGGAAGACTTGCAGGCCAGCGAAGAAGCGCAAGTCGAACGCCTCGAGCAATTGCGTCAGGAGTTGCAGCAAGCGCTGTCGGCGCAGCAGCAGGCGCAGGGTGATTTGCAGCGGCTCAACGGGCGTCTCGCATCGCTTGAGGCCTTGCAGCAAGCCGCGCTCGATCCGGGTACCGGCACCGCCGAATGGCTGCGCGAACAGCATCTGGCGGATCGTCCGCGTCTGGCCGAAGGCCTGAAGGTCGAGGCCGGTTGGGAGCTGGCGGTGGAAACCGTGCTCGGCGCCGACCTGCAGGCGGTGCTGGTGGATGACTTCGGTGATTTCGATCTGGCCGGGTTTGCCCAAGGCGATTTGCGTTTGCTCAGCCCGGCCAGCGATGGCGCGCGCGTGCCCGGCAGTTTGCTCGACAAGGTCGAGGCGCAGATCGATCTGTCGCCGTGGCTGGGGCAGGTCAAGCCGGTCGACAGTCTTGAGCAGGCCTTGGCCTTGCGCGGGCAATTGGCCGCCGGGCAAAGCCTGATCAGCCGCGACGGTTACTGGGTCGGCCGACACTTCTTGCGTGTGCGCCGGGCCAGCGAAGCGGAAAGCGGCGTGCTCGCCCGTGGTCAGGAAATCCAGCGGCTGGGCCTTGAGCGCGAAGAGCGCGAAGCCACGGTCGAAACCCTGGAAACCCAACTTCAGAATCTCAGGGCGCAACAGCGTCAGCAGGAAAACGGCCGCGAACATTTGCGTCGTCTGCTGCAAGACGAAGCCCGTCAGCAAGGCGAATTGAAAGCCCAGTTGTCCGCCGGCAAAGCCAAGGTCGAACAGTTGACCCTGCGCCGCACCCGTCTCGATGAAGAGCTCACGGAGCTGAGCGAGCAGCGCGCCCTGGAACACGAAAACATCGGCGAAGCGCGCCTGCAATTGCAGGAAGCGCTCGACGCCATGGCGCTGGATACCGAGCAGCGCGAGTTGCTGCTGGCCCAGCGCGACAGCCTGCGCGAGCGCCTCGATCGGGTGCGTCAGGAAGCCCGGCAGCACAAGGACCATGCGCATCAATTGGCGGTGCGCCTCGGTTCGCTGAAGGCGCAACACGACTCGACGCGTCAGGCGCTGGAGCGGCTGGAAATGCAGTCCGAGCGCCTGACCGAGAAGCGCGAGCAGCTGAGCCTCAACCTGGAAGAGGGCGAGGCGCCGCTGGAAGAGCTGCGGCTGAAGCTCGAAGAGTTGCTCGACAAACGCATGACCGTCGACGAAGAACTCAAGACCGCGCAAATCGCCATGGAAGACGCCGACCGCGAACTGCGCGATGCGGAAAAGCGCCGTACCCAGGCCGAGCAGCAATCCCAGTTGATTCGCAGTCAGCTCGAACAGCAACGCATGGAATGGCAAGCGCTGACGGTGCGGCGCAAGACCTTGCAGGATCAATTGCTCGAGGACGGCTACGACCTCAATGGCGTGCTCGCCACGCTGGTGGCCGGGGCCAACGAGAAAGACGCCGAGGAAGAAATCGAGCGCATTGCCGCGCGGATTCAGCGCCTCGGCGCGATCAACCTCGCGGCCATCGACGAATACCAGCAGCAATCCGAGCGTAAACGTTATCTGGATGCGCAGAACGACGATCTGGTGGAAGCGCTGGACACCCTCGAGAACGTAATTCGCAAGATCGACAAGGAAACCCGAAACCGCTTCAAGGATACCTTTGATCAGATCAATGGCGGTTTACAGGCCCTTTTCCCAAAAGTTTTCGGTGGAGGACGCGCGTATTTGGAACTGACGGGCGAAGATCTACTCGATACAGGGGTAACGATCATGGCGCAGCCGCCAGGAAAGAAGAACAGCACCATCCATTTGCTCTCCGGTGGCGAAAAGGCCCTGACCGCATTGGCTCTGGTATTTGCCATCTTCAAGTTGAACCCGGCGCCGTTCTGCATGCTCGATGAGGTTGACGCACCATTGGATGACGCTAACGTCGGGCGCTACGCACGGCTGGTCAAAGAGATGTCGCAGACGGTGCAGTTCATCTACATCACCCACAACAAGATCGCCATGGAAATGGCCGACCAATTGATGGGGGTGACGATGCACGAACCGGGTTGCTCGCGTCTGGTGGCAGTGGATGTGGAGGAGGCGATGGCGATGGTGGACGCTTGAGTCATTGCATGTAGGGCAAGTAATTTTGAGTTGTAGGGCTTTTTACTTGCCTTGACTTGCTGGCCATTCGACATAATTCGCGCAAGCCACTGTGACAGACGGTGTAAAGTTATCTTTGGTCGTGCTAGTTTAATGTCAATTTTTCGTATACGTGGGCAAAACGCCTGTCAGAACATAGAGTTGGCGCCACGTTTTAAAGCGGTTTACACAATGTAAACCCCTTATTTTTCAGCATTTTTTATAGAGGCACGGGATTACATGGAAATCGGTCTGCGCGAGTGGCTGATCGTCATCGGCATTATTGTCATTGCCGGTATTCTTTTCGATGGCTGGCGTCGCATGCGCGGCGGCAAGGGAAAACTGAAATTCCGTCTTGACCGAAGTCTGTCCAACCTGCCGGACGAGGACACCAGCGCCGAGCTGTTGGGCCCGCCCCGGGTGTTGGATACCCATAAAGAACCGCAACTGGACGAGCACGATCTGCCGTCGGTGAGCATGCCTGCCCGTGAACCTCGCGAGTCGGGTTCCAAGCGCGGCAAGCGTGGCCATGGCGAGCCATCGCAAGGCGACTTGAACCTCAACCTGGACCTCGATGGCGGCCCGAGCTTCAGCAGCCGTGACAACGATTTCCCGGATGACACCAAATCCGCCGGCCCGGCCGATAAAGATCAGCCGCAAGCCGAAGAAGTGCTGGTGATCAGCGTGATCTGCCGCGACCCGGCAGGCTTCAAGGGCCCGGCGCTGTTGCAGAACATTCTGGAGAGCGGTCTGCGTTTCGGCGAGATGGACATTTTCCACCGCCACGAAAGCATGGCCGGTAACGGCGAAGTCCTGTTCTCCATGGCCAACGCGGTCAAGCCGGGTGTCTTCGACCTGGATGACATCGACCATTTCAGCACTCCGGCGGTGAGCTTCTTCCTCGGCCTGCCAGGCCCGCGTCATCCGAAGCAAGCCTTCGACGTGATGGTGGCTGCGGCACGCAAACTGTCCCAGGAACTGAATGGTGAACTGAAAGACGACCAGCGCAGCGTACTGACTGCCCAAACGATTGAGCACTACCGTCAGCGCATCGTCGAGTTCGAACGTCGCGCCCTGACCCAGAAGCGCTGAGTCAAAAGATCGCAGCCTCGTTTCACTCGACAGCTCCTACAGGGTTCGCGATTTTCTGTAGGAGCTGTCGAGTGAAACGAGGCTGCGATCTCTTGATCTTGATGAAATGAGATAGAGCAGCCTCGGCTGCTCTTTTGCTTTATGAGAGAACACCCATGACCGCCGCCAAAACCCGCATTCTAGAGCTGCGCGCCGAGCTCGATCAGCACAACTACCGTTACCACGTGCTGGACGAACCAAGCATTCCGGACGCCGAATACGATCGGTTGTTCCATGAGCTCAAAGCCCTCGAAGCAGCCCATCCCGAACTGATCACCAGCGACTCGCCAACCCAGCGTGTCGGCAGTGCGGCGCTGTCGGCGTTCACTCAGGTGCGTCATGAAGTGCCGATGCTCAGCCTTGGCAACGCATTCGAAGAAACCGACATGCGCGAATTCGATCGTCGGGTAACGGAAGGGCTGGACCTGCCGGTCGGTGACCTGTTCGGCGCTGGCGCGGCGGTGGAATACAGCTGCGAACCCAAGCTCGATGGTCTGGCGGTCAGCCTGCTGTATCAGGACGGTATGCTGGTGCGTGGCGCCACTCGCGGCGATGGCACCACCGGCGAAGACATCAGCGTCAATGTGCGCACCGTGCGCAATATCCCGCTCAAGCTGCATGGCAGCGGCTGGCCGGCGACCCTGGAAGTGCGCGGCGAAGTGTTCATGTCCAAGGCTGGTTTCGAGCGGCTCAACGCCACGCAACTGGAAGTCGGCGGCAAGACCTTCGCCAACCCGCGTAACGCGGCGGCGGGCAGCTTGCGGCAGCTGGATTCGAAGATCACCGCCAACCGTCCGCTGGAATTCTGCTGCTACGGTATCGGCCAGATTTCGGCGGATATTGCCGACACGCACATTGGCAATCTGCAGCAACTCAAAGCCTGGGGTATGCCGATCAGCCATGAGCTGAAACTGGCCCATGGCATCGATGAATGCCTGGATTACTACCGCGACATCGGCGAGCGTCGTATCGCGTTGCCCTATGAGATCGACGGCGTGGTGTTCAAGGTCAACAGCATTGCGTCCCAGCGCGAGCTGGGGTTTCGCGCTCGCGAACCGCGCTGGGCGATTGCCCACAAATTCCCGGCCATGGAAGAACTCACCGAATTGCTCGATGTGGAATTCCAGGTCGGCCGCACCGGTGCCGTGACGCCGGTGGCACGTTTGAAGCCGGTCAAGGTCGCGGGTGTTACCGTGGCCAATGCGACGTTGCACAATATGGATGAAGTTGCCCGGCTGGGGCTGATGATCGGTGACACCGTGATCATCCGCCGCGCCGGTGACGTGATTCCGCAAGTGGTGCAAGTGGTCGCCGAGCGCCGTCCGGAGAATGCCCGGCCGGTACAGATTCCCGAGCAGTGCCCGGTCTGCGGTTCCCATGTCGAACGCACGCAACTGATCAAGCGCAGCAAGGGGCGCGAGACCATCAGCGAAGGCGCGGTGTATCGCTGCGTGGGTCGTCTGGCCTGCGGTGCGCAACTCAAGCAAGCGATCATTCACTTCGTATCGCGCCGTGCGATGGACATCGAAGGGCTGGGCGAGAAGAGCGTCGAGCAGCTGGTGGACGAGGGCCTGGTGAGTTCGCCGGCCGATCTCTATGCCCTGACGTTCGAGCAGATCGTCGACCTGGAAGGCTTTGCCGAGCTGTCGAGCAAGAACCTGCTCGGCGCCATCGAAGACAGCAAGCAACCAAGTCTGGCGCGGTTTATCTACGCCTTGGGCATTCCCGATGTCGGTGAAGAAACGGCCAAGGTGCTCGCACGTTCTCTCGGCTCGCTGGAGCGGGTTCAGCAGGCGTTGCCGCAGGTGCTCACGTACTTGCCGGATGTCGGGCTGGAAGTGGCTCACGAGATTCACAGCTTCTTTGAAGACGCGCATAACCGGCAAGTGATCAAGGATCTGCTCAAGCACGGCTTGCAGATTCAGGATCAGGGCGAGCTGGGTGCGGAGTTCGCCGCCAGTACCACACTGGGCGGCTTCCTCGACAAGTTGCACATTCCTTCGGTCGGGCCGGGCGGGGCGCAGAAACTCGCCGACAAATTCGGCTCGCTCGAGGCGGTGATGAGTGCTGATTGGCTGGACATGCGTCAGGCGCTACCGGAGAAACAAGCGACTTCGGTTCGCGAGTTTTTTGCGGGCACGGAAAATCGTCAACTCGCCGAGGCGGCGGAAAAGCAGTTGCGTGATTTCGGTATGCATTGGCAGAGCGAGAAAAAGGTCGTCGAAGGGTTGCCGCTGGCCGGGCAGACCTGGGTGCTGACCGGTTCGCTGGAGCTGATGAGTCGCGATGTGGCCAAGGACAAACTTGAAAGCCTCGGCGCCAAGGTGGCCGGTTCCGTGTCGGCCAAGACCCATTGCGTGGTCGCCGGGCCGGGCGCGGGCTCGAAGCTGGCCAAGGCCAATGAGCTGGGGTTGAAGGTGCTGGATGAAGAAGCGTTTGTGGCTCGTCTGAAGGAATACAACATCTCGATCTAACAGAGACCTGTGGCGAGGGAGCTTGCTCCCGTTCGGCGGCGAAGCCGTCGCAAGACCTGCGTATGTCTGACAAATCGCGGTTGTTGGTTCTGGGGCCGCTACGCAGCCCAACGGGAGCAAGCTCCCTCGCCACAAGATCTTCGGGTGGGGATGATCTAGTCTTCGCAGGCCCCAGGGAGAGATCGTCATGTACCGCTTCTTCGAACAGCTCAGCTCGCGCATCGCCGCGCCCTTCATGGGAGAGCATTCGCGCAATGGCAAGGTCTGGCATTGTCGCTGCGGGCAGTCGCTGTTCTTTCGCAACAGCCAATGCCTGGCCTGCTCGGCGGCGCTGGGCTATCAGCCGCAGCAGAGTCGCTTGTCGTCGTTGCAATCTGGCCCGCAAGTGGATACCTGGTTGCTCGACGCCGATCCTGACGCCGGTGTGTTCCGCCGTTGCGCCAATCTCGATTCCCCGGCCGCCTGCAACTGGCTGCTGCCGGCCAATGATCATGACGGGTTGTGCATCGCCTGTAGCCTGAATCGCACCATCCCCGATCTGTCGGTCCCGGAAAATCACGAGCGCTGGCGTAAAGTGGAAATCGCCAAGCGTCGTCTGGTGGCGCAGTTGCTCAGTCTGGGCTTGCAGGTCATTCCGAAAGCCGTGGACGAAGAGACCGGTCTGGCCTTCGATTTCATCGGTATCGACCTCAAAGGCAAAACGCCGACCACCGGGCATGCCAACGGTTTGATCACCCTCGATATCGAAGAGGCCGACGACGCCCACCGCGAGCAGGTTCGCGTGCAAATGCACGAACCCTATCGCACGCTGCTGGGGCATTTTCGCCATGAAACAGGGCATTACTATTGGGAGCGGCTGGTCGCCAACAGTGGTTGGCTGGAACCGTTCCGCAGCCTGTTCGGCGACGAGCGTGAGCGTTATGCCGAGGCCCTCGATCGGCATTACCGGCAAGGCGCGCCGCTCGACTGGCAGCAACATTACGTCAGCGCCTACGCCACCATGCACCCCTGGGAAGATTGGGCGGAAACCTGGGCTCACTACCTGCACATGATGGATGCGGTGGACACTGCGCTGGGTTTCGGCATGAGTGCCCGGGAAATGGATTTCGATTACCAGCCGTTTGCGCCCAGCACGCTATTCGATCCGCAGCACCCCGGCGCCCCGGCGTTCCTGTCGTTCGTCAATGCATGGATCGAACTGGCCGGCATGCTCAATGAATTGTCACGCAGCATGGGCCAGCCGGATTTCTATCCGTTCGTCCTGTCATCGGCGGTGATTGCCAAGTTGCACTTCATTCACTTGGTGATCCAGCAAGAGGGCGGCAGGGCGGATGAGGTGTTGGCGCAATAGGATCAAAAGTTCGCAGCCTTCGGCAGCTCCTTGATGTGCGCCGATCCATGTAGGAGCTGCCGCAGGCTGCGATCTTTTAAGGTCGGCGCATGTCCTTGAAGCGGCTCATATTTTTTAATCCGCCCGAACGGTTGTAACTTCGTCTCAGATAGGTACAATGGCGCGGCTCGCCGTCAGGTGAGCGTCGTTATGGTGACCCCATCGGTCCCCCCGCAACGATTACCCGTGAACCTGGTCAGAGCCGGAAGGCAGCAGCCACAGCGGGAACATTGTGTGCCGGGGTGTGGCTGGTGGGGTTGCCTCCATAAGGCAACACGAACCCTCTTTCGTGTTTTCTATCTAAAAATACTGTTTTGTTTCCCCTGCCATGGAGCTCATCCAGGGCGGTGTTTCGTCGTTTCCGAATTGAAGAGCGGGATATAAAAAAGAGGCCGATCTGTCGCATTCGACAGCTCGGCCTCTTTTTTTTTCATTTACTGGCACTAAGGCTTGGACAAGGCCTGGTCAACCGCTGCGATCAGCTTTCCCAGATCCTTCGGGGTGGCTTTGTGTATGACGCTGAACAGGTACGCCCGCTGTTCATCTTCGTCGCCCAGATCTGCGAAAAAGGCTTTCAGCTTCACGCCCAGCACGTCGGCTAGCAAAAACAGTGCTTCCACGCTGGGGGTATAGGTGCCGGTTTCGAAGCGGCTGATGGTTTTGGGGTCAAAACCGGTTTTTTCGCCGAGTTCAGCCTGAGTAAGCCCTGCGACCTTGCGGTAGCGTCGGATGGCCAGACCCAAACTTGAAATTTGCATCGCTCAATTCCCATTTAGAATCAAGAACTTAACGATAGATTTTTGCATTAGGCAACTGCATGATCCATCACCTTGCTTTGCAAAATGTGATGCATTTCGTAGAATCGCCGCTTCGAAGGAGGTTTTGATGAGCTGCTTTCTGAAGTTTAGGCGATATGAAACAGCCAGCATTGTCCTCCTTTGGCGGGTATATGGAGAAGCCGTTAGCGATCTGAAATCCTCGCGAAATGTTACCAGAGTCGGTGTTGCTGCCTTGCCCGAGGCCTTTGAGCCTGTTTGGTCCGGGGGCCATCAAATGCTGTTCATGGAGTGATAACGTGTCTCTGCGCAGTACGTCTCAAAACATCTCTTCCGGGCATCCTGCGCTGGTCGAGCGGTACCACCGCTAGCGACAGTGAGCCTGACTCATGGATGAGAAATACCGCAGGGCCGTGGATGCTGCCGCCATTTTTTCCGAGACCGATCTGAACGGCCGGATTACCTACGTCAACGATCAATTCTGTGCTGTGTCCGGCTATAGCCGCGAGGAGTTGCTCGGGCAGAACCATCGCTTGCTGAACTCCGGCCTGCATTCCGCTGATTTCTTCGCCGCCATGTGGCGCACCATCGCCCTGGGCAATATCTGGAAGGGCGAAATCTGTAATCGCGCCAAGGATGGCAGCCTGTATTGGGTCGACAGCACCATGGTGCCAGTGCTCGATAATGACACCGGGTGCATTCACCGATACCTGTCGATTCGTTTCGATATCAGCGAGAAACGCCAACTGCTGCAATCCCTGCAATGGCGGGTCGGGCATGATGTGCTGACCGGGCTACCCAATCGCGCGTTCCTGTCGGATTTGCTGGATCAGGCGCTGGAATTCTCTCGGGATGAAAACATTCCGCTGGCGGTGTGCATGCTCGACCTCGACGGGTTCAAGGCGGTCAACGATGGTTACGGTCATGCCAGTGGCGATATGTTGCTGGTGGAAGTGGCCAAGCGTCTGCGCGACATTGTGCGCGGCGAAGACGTGGTAGCGCGACTGGCCGGTGACGAATTTGTGCTGGTGTTGCGTTACGTGCGTGATCTGCCGGAATTGTGCGGGGCGCTGAACCGTGTGCTGGGGGCGATCTCGGCGCCTTACACGCTGCACGGCAAGGACATCAATGTGTTCGCCAGTATCGGCGTCACCCTGTTCCCCCACGACAACGAAGATGCCGAAACCCTTCTGCGGCACGCCGATCAGGCGATGTATGTGGCCAAGCAGAGCGGGCGAAACCGCTTTCATCTGTTCGATGTTTCCCGGGATCAGGAGGTCAAGGCCACTCACCAGACCGTCGAGCGGGTGCGTCAAGCGCTGGTCGCCGGTGAGTTGCGCCTGCATTTTCAGCCCAAGGTGAACATGCGCCGTGGCGAGGTCGTCGGTTTCGAGGCATTGCTGCGTTGGGAGCATCCGCAAAACGGCATGGTGCCACCTCGGGAGTTTTTGCCGCTGGTGGAGGATACGGACCTGATCATCGATATCGGCGAATGGGTGATGGACCAGGTGCTGTCGCAGTTGCATCGTTGGCAGCAAGTGGGGCAGGGCTGGCCGGTCAGCATCAACATTGCGGCGCGACATTTTCAGCGCGCGGATTTCGTCGACCGGCTCAGGCACGTACTCGCTCGACATGCCCAGGTCGCTCCGCAGATGCTCGATCTGGAAATCGTCGAGTCGGTGGCGATCGAGAATATTCAGCATGTCAGCGCCTGTTTGCAGGCCTGTCAGGCGTTGGGGGTGCAGTTTTCCTTGGGTGACTTTGGCACGGGGTGCTCGTCCCTGAGCTACCTCAAGCGTTTACGAACCCAAACCATCAAGATCGATAAGTCGTTTGTGCGCGACATTCTGATCGATCGTGACGATCTGGCCCTGACCACGGCGGTCATTGGCCTGGCCCGGGCGTTTGACCGGCAGGTGATTGCCGAGGGGCTGGAAAGCCTTGAGCACGGTGTATTGCTGTTGCGGCTGGGATGCGACGTTGCTCAAGGCTATTTCATCGCCCGCCCCATGCCGCCCGGGGAAGTGCTGGACTGGGTGGCGGGGTTTGTCGCTCCGTTGCAATGGCAGGCACTCGACCGCGATCAAGCGCTCCCTGTAGCAGCTGCCGAAGGCTGCGCAGCAGTCGTAAATCCTGAGTTCACGGTTTAACTGAAAGACCGCAGAGCCTGTTCTGACGACGGCTACGCCGCCGAACGCAGCCTTCGGCAGCTGCTACGGGTTGGTATCAGGGATACCGGTATAGAGCCGGATGATGTCATCGATCTCCCCGGACATTTTCATTTGCAGCAACGTACGCAGAATGCGTTGTACAGGCACCTTGGGGTCGTTGCGCACATAACAACCGACGGCTTGTTCATGCACCAGCGCCAGGCTTTGCAGTTGCTGGTCGGCCGGCCGTGCTCGATTTGCGCCATGGGCATGGCCAAACTGTCGGCCACCACGAAGCGCAACGGCGCTTCAGCGGCCGCGACGCTCAGGCTGACCCACAGCAGTGCCCCCAAGGTAAAACGCATAAATGCTCCGGAACGGCTCAATCCTGGGCCGATAAAAGCTCTTCAACATGCAGCTTAGCCAGATTAGACGAGCGCACCGGATGCAATTTTGGCCTTGCTCCGCTAGCATTAGCCGCTTCTGTTCCTTCGTTGCGACGGTTTTCGATGAGTTATCAGGTTCTTGCACGTAAATGGCGTCCGCGCTCGTTCGGCGAAATGGTCGGCCAGACCCATGTGCTCAAGGCTCTGATCAATGCCTTGGACAGCCAGCGGCTGCACCACGCGTACCTGTTTACCGGTACGCGCGGGGTCGGCAAGACCACCATCGCGCGGATCATTGCCAAATGCCTGAACTGTGAAACAGGTATCACTTCGACCCCCTGTGGCGAGTGCTCGGTGTGCCGCGAGATCGATGAAGGCCGCTTCGTCGACCTGATCGAGATCGACGCCGCGAGCCGGACCAAGGTCGAAGACACCCGCGAGCTGCTCGACAACGTGCAGTACGCGCCGAGTCGCGGGCGCTTCAAGGTCTACCTGATCGACGAAGTGCACATGCTCTCCAGCCATTCCTTCAATGCGCTGTTGAAAACCCTCGAAGAGCCGCCGCCCTACGTCAAGTTCATCCTGGCCACCACCGATCCGCAGAAACTTCCGGCAACGATTCTCTCGCGGTGCCTGCAATTCTCCCTGAAGAACATGACCCCGGAACGGGTGGTCGAGCATCTGACCCACGTGCTGAGCGTCGAGAACGTGCCGTTCGAAGATGACGCACTGTGGCTGCTGGGCCGCGCTGCCGACGGTTCGATGCGTGACGCCATGAGCCTGACCGACCAGGCCATCGCCTTCGGTGAAGGCAAGGTGCTGGCCGCCGACGTGCGGGCAATGCTTGGCACCCTCGATCATGGCCAGGTCTACGACGTCCTGCATGCGCTGATCGAAGGCGACGCCAAGGCGTTGCTCGAGGCCGTGCGGCATCTGGCCGAACAAGGCCCGGACTGGAACGGCGTGCTTTCGGAAATTCTCAACGTGCTGCATCGCGTCGCCATCGCCCAGGCCTTGCCTGAAGGTGTCGACAACGGCCATGGCGATCGCGATCGGGTGCTGGCACTGGCCCAGGCGCTGCCGGCCGAAGACGTGCAGTTCTATTATCAGATGGGCCTGATTGGTCGCCGGGATTTGCCGCTGGCACCGGACCCGCGCGGCGGCTTCGAAATGGTCCTGCTGCGAATGCTCGCGTTCCGGCCGGCAGACACCGCGGACGCGCCGAGGCAACCGCTAAAGCCAGTGGGGATCAGCCAGGCCACAGTTGATTCCGCAAACTCAGTGGCTGCCGCGCCGGTCGTTGCGCCGGTAGTCGTTGCGGCGGTTGCACCGGCTCCGGTGGCGCCCGTGGTTGCACTGGCCCCTGTCCCGGCAGTTGAGCCTGAATCAATCGCGCCCGTGGCCGTGCCTGAGCCCGAGCCTGTGGTCGAGCGCGTAGCGATCGAAGAAGTCGTTGATCTGCCCTGGAACGATCCGGTAGAGCCCGAGGTTGTCCAGCAACCCGCTGTCGAGCCGGTGCTGGAAACGGCCGGCGAACAACCCGAATTGCCACCGATGCCCATGCCGACGCCGGACAGCGTGGTGCCGGACGCCCCGGAATGGGCCGCTGCGCCGATCCCGGAGCCGTCCGTGGCCGAAGTCGATGCCGCGACGCCAGGCATGGACCCGGACGACGAGCCGCCGCTGGACGAGGATTACATCGAGCCGGACATGGATTCGGCCTACAGCTACCTCGACGATCTGGCCAGTGAGCACACCGCCGAACCTGCGCCGGAACCCGAGCCTGAACCGGCCGCGATGCCAGCCACCGGCCTGGCCCTGCAATGGCTGGAGCTGTTCCCGAAATTGCCGGTGTCCGGCATGACCGGCAGCATCGCCGCCAACTGCACGCTGATCGCCGTCGATGGCGACAACTGGCTGTTGCACCTGGACCCGGCCCACAGCGCCTTGTTCAACGCCACGCAACAACGTCGCCTCAATGATGCGCTGAACCAGTTTCATGGGCGTACGCTGACCCTGAGCATGGAGCTGATCAAGCCAGAGCAGGAAACCCCGGCCCAGGCCGCGTCCCGGCGTCGGGCCAACCGTCAGCGCGAGGCCGAGGAGTCGATCCATGGCGATCCGTTCATCCAGCAAATGATGCAGCAGTTCGGGGCGGTGGTCCGTCACGATACTATTGAACCTGTCGAGGCTCTGGTCAGTCAGGGCTAATAACTGAAGGCGCTTGGCCCCAACGGCCGGGCGCTGTTTTTATCCAAGTACTTTTGAGGTGATTCCCATGATGAAAGGTGGCATGGCCGGCCTGATGAAGCAGGCGCAGCAGATGCAGGAAAAAATGGCCAAGATGCAGGAAGAGCTGGCCAACGCCGAAGTCACCGGTAAAGCCGGTGGCGATATGGTCACCGTGGTAATGACCGGTCGTCACGACGTCAAGCGTGTGACCATCGACCCAAGCCTGGTCGAAGGCCTGAGCGAAGACGACAAAGAGATGCTGGAAGCTGTATTCGCCGCTGCCGTCAACGACGCTGTGCGCAAGATCGAAGCCAACAGCCAGGACAAAATGTCCGGCATGACCGCTGGCATGCAACTGCCACCGGGTATGAAACTGCCATTCTGATTCGCCAACGCGCATTGGATCGGTTACAAAAAATGCCAGGCATCGCGCCTGGCATTTTTGTTTCTGTCTGTTGGAAGTGTGGTGCCTGTGAGGCAGCCTTCGCGGGCAAGCCCGCTCCCACAGGGATCACCTAAATCCTGTGGGAGCGTGGCTTGCCCGCGATGAAGTCACCTCGGTACCACTGACGAAACATCGAACGCGACACCCCCACAAAGGTCTGCTCCCTATTCGGTCGGATTCGTCGATCAAGGAGACGCTGTTATTTGACGCTAAACAGAGGCACGGGTATAAACCGCGTCTCGTTGTTATGTCGGACTTTTTCCCCATGAGCTTCAGCCCTTTGATTCGCCAACTGATCGATGCCCTGCGAATTTTGCCGGGTGTGGGTCAGAAAACTGCCCAGCGCATGGCGTTGCAACTGCTTGAGCGTGATCGCAGCGGCGGTTCGCGACTGGCCCAGGCGCTGAGCCAGGCCATGGAAGGGGTGGGCCACTGCCGCTTGTGCCGCACGCTGACCGAAGACGATCTGTGCCCGCAATGCGCTGATTCACGCCGCGACGACACCTTGCTGTGTGTGGTGGAGGGTCCAATGGACGTTTATGCGGTGGAGCAGACCGGTTTCCGCGGTCGCTACTTCGTGCTCAAGGGCCACTTGTCGCCTCTGGACGGGCTGGGGCCGGAAGCCATCGGCATTCCACAACTGATGGCGCGAATCGAAGAGGCGGGCACGTTTACCGAAGTTATCCTCGCCACCAACCCGACGGTGGAAGGCGAGGCCACGGCGCATTACATCGCCCAGTTGCTCAGCAACAAAGGCCTGATCGCCTCGCGCATCGCCCATGGCGTGCCGTTGGGTGGCGAGCTGGAGCTGGTGGATGGCGGGACATTGGCGCATTCGTTTGCCGGGCGTAAGCCGATTGCCTTGTAGCGCCTGAACTGACGCCTTCGCGTTACTTATCGCTCAACGCAAACTGCGTCAGGCAAAACGTCGGAATCCCCATGTCTTCCAGGCGCTGTGAGCCACCCAGCTCCGGCAAGTCAATGATCGCCGCCGCTTCATGCACCCGCGCGCCCATGCGCCGGATCAGGTTGGCCGCCGCAATCAGGGTGCCGCCGGTGGCGATCAGGTCATCGAACATCACCACCGAATCGCCCTCGCACAGGCTGTCGGCGTGGACTTCGAGGAAGGCTTCGCCGTACTCGGTCTGATAACCCTCGGCCAGCACGTCGGCGGGCAATTTGCCCTGCTTGCGGAATAGCACCAGCGGCTTGTTCAACTGGTAGGCCAGGATCGAACCGATCAGAAAGCCACGGGCATCCATGGCGCCGATGTGGGTGAAGTCGGCCTCGACGTAACGATGGGCAAAGCTGTCCATCACCAGGCGCAGGGCCGTGGGCGACTGGAACAGTGGGGTGATGTCGCGAAAGATCACGCCCGGCTTGGGGAAGTCGATCACGGGGCGGATCAGGGATTTGATGTCGAAGGAGTCGATGACCATCGTCGAAGTGTCCTGGCGGGCTGCAAACGTCGCAGTATAACGGCGGCTGAACCGTTTCGCTCAGCCGCCGTCGCCAGGATCAGCCGTCGATCGAGCCGCCGGCCAGGGCGCAGAGCTGGATCGGGTCGAGGATGTGCACTTCCTTGCCCTCGGCGGCGATCAGTTCGTTTTGCTGGAAGCGAGTGAACACCCGGGACACGGTTTCCACCGCCAGGCCCAGGTAATTGCCGATTTCGTTGCGCGACATGCTCAGCCGGAACTGGTTGGCCGAGAACCCCCGGGCGCGGAAACGTGCCGACAGGTTGACCAGGAAGGTGGCGATGCGCTCGTCGGCGGTTTTCTTCGACAGCAGCAACATCATTTGCTGATCGTCACGAATTTCGCGGCTCATCACCCGCATCAACTGACGGCGCAGTTGTGGCAATTGCAGGGCCAGTTCGTCGAGGTGTTCGAAAGGAATTTCGCACACCGAGGTGGTTTCCAGGGCTTGCGCCGAAACCGGATGTTTTTCGGTGTCCATGCCTGACAGGCCGACCAGTTCACTCGGCAAATGGAAACCGGTGAGCTGTTCTTCGCCGCCATCGCTCAGGCTGAAGGTCTTCAGGGCGCCGGAGCGTACTGCATAAACGGAATCGAACGTGTCGCCCTGGCGAAACAGGAACTCGCCTTTTTTCAGCGGTCGGCCACGTTTGACGATTTCGTCCAGCGCATCCATGTCTTCCAGATTCAGAGAAAGTGGAAGGCAGAGAGGGGCCAGGCTGCAATCCTTGCAATGGGCCTGGTTATGAGCGCGCAGTTTTACTGGCTCGGACATTTCTTTAATCCTTGTGGGAAAACACACATAAGCCGTAAGGGTACCCTACGGGAGGACATTCGGGCCAGCCTGCGACAATTTAGCCATAGGGGGGTCTAGATAACTCGTGAAAAACGCTGGCGATTGGTGTGTTCCAGATACGCGTCGAACACCATGCACACCGAGCGCACCAGCAGCCGGCCTGCGGGGAGTACGGTGATTCGATCGTTGTCCAGCTTAATCAGCCCGTCCTCGGCCATGTCCTGCAGCTGTGGCCAAAGTTCACCGAAATAACCACGAAAATCGATATTGAAGGCCTGCTCGATTTCCGTGAATTCCAGGCTGAAATGGCAAATCAGTTGCTGAATCACTGCTCTGCGCAAGCGATCGTCAGCGTTGCACACCAGGCCACGGCTGGTGGCCAGTTGCGCAGACGCCAAAGCGTTCTGGTACTGGGTCAGGTCGCTGCTGTTCTGGCAGCACAAATCCCCGATCTGGCTGATGGCCGATACCCCCAGACCGATCAGATCGCAATGACCGTGGGTGGTGTAGCCCTGGAAGTTACGTTGCAGGGTCGATTCTTCCTGAGCAATCGCCAGTTCATCGTCGGGCAGGGCGAAATGGTCCATGCCGATGTAGCGGTAACCGGCGGTTGTCAGCTGTTCGATGGTGCGCTGGAGCATTTCCAGCTTCTGCGCCGGCGCCGGTAGATCGTTGCCGTTGATTCGCCGTTGCGGCATGAAGCGTTCCGGCAGATGGGCGTAGTTGAATACCGAGAGCCGATCCGGTTGCAGGCTGATGACTTCGTCGA
Organism: Pseudomonas sp. P9_31; assembly: GCF_034008235.1. Lineage (NCBI taxonomy): Bacteria > Pseudomonadati > Pseudomonadota > Gammaproteobacteria > Pseudomonadales > Pseudomonadaceae > Pseudomonas > Pseudomonas sp. P9_31. The sequence continues at coordinate 4,248,024 of NZ_CP125375.1, read as the reverse complement.
CGGTACGGGCGAAGTTCTCGGGCGTCTGCTTCGGCAGGCCATAGATCAGATCGATGTTGATCGAGCGAAATTGCAGGGTTCGGGCGGCGTCGATCACGGCGCGGGTTTCTTCCAGGCTTTGCAGGCGATTGACCGCTCGTTGCACCGCCGGGTCGAGGTCTTGCAGGCCGATGCTGACCCGGTTGAAGCCCAGTTCCCGGAGCAGGCCCATGGTCGACCAGTCGGCCTCGCGAGGGTCGATCTCGATGCCATAGTCGCCGGAATCGTTATTCAGCAGATTGAAATGCTTGCGCAGCTGAGCCATCAACTGGCGCAGTTCGTCGTGGCTGAGAAAGGTTGGCGTGCCGCCGCCGAAATGCAGTTGCTCGACTTTCTGCGTGGGGTCGAGGTGGCAGGCGATCAGCTGGATTTCCTGTTCCAGGCGCTGCAAATAGGGCAGGGCGCGGCCGCGGTCCTTGGTGATGACTTTGTTGCAGGCGCAGTAGTAGCAGATGTTCGCGCAGAACGGCACGTGCACATACAGCGACAGCGGCCGCAGGGCCTTGCGGCTGTCGCGCAGGGCATGAAACAGGTCGAAGGTGCCGACCTGGCTGTCGAATTGCACGGCGGTCGGATACGAGGTGTAGCGCGGTCCCGCCAGGTCGTAACGGCGGATCAGATCTGTGTCCCAACGAATGGCGTCGAGCATGCGGGCATTCCCCCGGATAGGCTGGCAGTGTGGGCGAGTCTAGGGGGGGCGGCGTTGAGGCATCTTGATTTGAATCAACGGTGGTTGGTGGTTGTGGTGGGTTTCTGGGGCGAGGGAGCTTGCTCCCGCTGGACTGCGCAGCAGTCCCATTTCTTGGGGTCGCTTCGCGCCCCAGCGGGAGCAAGCTCCCTCGCCACAGGTCAGTGGCCCATGAGCCAATGCTGATGCGGTCCCGGCAAGGTCCAGATACCGAACACCATCACCAGCAAGCCGCCGGTCATGCGTACGCTGCGTTTGCGCAATAACGCCGTGACGCGCTCGGCCGCCAGCCCTGTGGCGAGCAGCACCGGCCAGGTGCCCAGCCCGAATGCCAGCATCAGCAATGCACTGTCCAGCGCATTGCCCTGACTCGCCGACCACAGCAATGTGCTGTAAACCAGCCCGCACGGCAGCCAGCCCCACAGTGCGCCCAGCAGCAGCGCCCGGGGCAGGTTCGATACGGGCAGCAATCTGTTGGCAATCGGCTGGATATGCCGCCACAGGCCGCGACCGAGGCTTTCGATGCGGGTCAGGCCGCTCCACCAGCCGGCCAGGTACAGCCCCATGGCGATCAACAGCAGCCCGGCGAGGATGCGCATGAACATTGCCGCCGGGCTATTGGCCACGGCCCAGCCGGCCAGGCCGATCAGCAGGCCGGCAGCGGCATAGCTGAGAATTCGCCCCAGGTTGTAGGCCAGCAACAATCGAAAGCGTCGGCTACGTTGTTCCTTGGGGATCGCCAGGGTCAGCGCGCCCATCAAGCCACCGCACATGCCCAGGCAATGTCCGCCACCGAGCAGGCCGAGGATTAGCGCCGACACCAGCAGTGGCGCCAATTCAAGCATGGGGCGGCGCCTTGTCGTCCGGTTTGGCCGGATGGCCGCTGGCCTCGTCGACCGCAGCCTTGTGGTTCGGGTCCTGGTCGTCGAAGAGGATGCTATGGGCCGGGCCGTCGAGGTCGTCGTACTGACCGCTATCGACCGCCCAGAAGAAGATGTAGATAGCGATGGCCACGATCAGCAGCGCGGCCGGGATCATCACGTAGAGAGCTGGCATCTGGACTCCATGCCCGCGCGGCTCAGGCCGGCAGCGGACGGGTTTCTGGCGTGGTGCCGGCAGCCGGCGCGCACGGCAGGCGAGTCAGGCGCAAGGCATTCAGCACCACGGTCAACGAACTGATGGACATGCCGACTGCGGCCCATACTGGAGTGATCCAGCCGAGGGCGGCGAACGGCAACATGAGGCCATTGTACAGCGCTGCCCACAGCAAGTTCTCGATGATGACCCGGCGGGTGCGACGAGCCAGGCTGAAGGCTTGCACCAGCGCGTCGAGGCGGTTCGACAGCAGCACCGCGTCGGCACTGGTTTTCGCCAGATCGGTGGCCGAACCCATCGCCACGCTGATGTCGGCGGCGGCCAGCACCGGTACGTCGTTGACCCCGTCGCCGAGCATCAACACCTTGCGACCTTCCTGGTGCAGCTGTTGCAGCACCTGCAATTTATCGTCCGGACGCAAGCCCCCACGGGCCTCGTCGATGCCCAATTCGGCGGCGACACTGGCGACCATCGGCGAGCTGTCGCCGGACAGTAGCAGTGTGCGCCAGCCGCGCGCCTTGCACGCCGCCAGCAGGGCGGGTGCGTCGGCGCGTAAACGGTCGTCGAGCACGAACCACGCCAGCGGCCCTTGGCTGTCGCCGAGCAGCAGCCATTGGCCGGGCTCATCGGGCATCACCGGCACTTGAGCACCGCTGAGCTCGCAGACAAACCCCGGTTGGCCAATGCGCAGGCGTTGTAAACCGACCAACCCTTCAAGCCCCAGGCCCGGCGTACTGTGGACTTCTTCGGCGGCCAGCGGCGCGCGGCCAAACGCCCGGGCGATCGGGTGTTCGGAGCGGTTTTCCAGGGCGGCGGCGAGGCTCAGGCATTGATCACTGGCCAGGGCCCCAAGCGGGCGGATCGAACGCAAGGCCAGGCGACCTTCGGTGAGGGTGCCAGTCTTGTCGAAAATCACCGTGTCGATCTGGTTCAGGCCTTCCAGTACATGGCCGCGCGTCAGCAAAAGCCCCAGTTTGTGCAGCGTGCCGGTGGCGGCGGTGAGGGCGGTCGGCGTGGCCAGGGACAAAGCGCATGGGCAGGTGGCAACCAGCATCGCCAGGACAATCCAGAACGCTCGCGATGAGTCCAGTTCCCACCAGAGCAGGCCGATGGCGGCCACTGCGATAAGCGTCAGCAGTAAAAACCACTGCGCGGCGCGGTCGGCGATTTCCGCCAGTCGGGGCTTTTCGGCCTGGGCGCGATCCAACAGGCGGACGATGGCCGACAGGCGCGTGTCCTGACCCAGCGCCAAGACCTCCACGGTCAGTGCGCCTTCAACGTTCAAGGTGCCGGCGGTGACGGCATCGCCCAGGGTTCGTGGTTGTGGCAGGTATTCGCCGGTGAGCAGGGATTCGTCGATGCTCGACTGGCCGTCGAGGATCTTGCCGTCGGCTGGCAGAGTCGCGCCGGGATGCACCAGCACCTGATCGCCCACGCGCAATTCGCTGAGCAGAATTCGCTCGCTCTGGCCGTCAGCACTCAGCCGCAGGCAGGAGGCGGGCAACAGATTGACCAGTTGTGCGGTTGCGGCGGCTGTGCGTTCCCGTGCGCGGCGTTCCAGATAGCGCCCGGCCAGCAGGAACAGCGCAAACATCCCCACCGCATCGAAATACAGTTCGCCGACCCCGGTGATCGAGGTCCAGATCCCTGCGATGTAAGCACTGCCGATCGCCAGCGACACCGAAACGTCCATGGTCAGGTGACGGGTGCGCAGATCGCGCATCGCCCCTTTGAAGAACGGCGCGCAGCTGTAAAACACGATCGGGGTGGTCAGAAACAGCGCGACCCAGCGCAAGATGGTGTGCAGCTGCGGGCTGAGGTCGATGTTGAATTCCGGCCAGGTGGCCATGGTCGCCATCATCGCCTGGAACCACAGCAGCCCCGCGACCCCGAGTTGACGCAGGGCCAGGCGGTTTTCGCTGGCCAGTTGTTCGCTGGCGCGGTCGGCCTGATAAGGGTGGGCGGCGTAACCGATGTGGCGCAATTCGCTGAGCACTTGGCTCAATGGCAATTGCGCATCGGCCCAGCGTACATGCAGACGATGGTTGGACAAATTCAAGCGTGCTTCGGCCACTGCCGGGAGGCTGCGAAGATGCTTTTCGATCAACCAGCCGCAGGCGGCGCAACTGATGCCTTCCATCAACAGGGTGGTTTCGGCGAGTTCGCCTTCGTGACGAACAAAGGGTTGCTGCACATCGGCGCGATCATAGAGCTCCAGCTCATCCACCAATTGCACCGGTAATGCTTCGGGGTTGGCCGAGGCTTCGCTGCGATGCTGGTAATAGCTTTCCAGCCCACCGGCCACGATGGCCTCGGCCACCGCCTGGCAACCCGGACAACAGAACTCGCGGGTATCCCCGAGGACGGCGGCCGTGAAGCGGCTGCCCGCCGGGACGGGCAGGGCACAGTGGTAGCAGGGGGTTGGGGTACTCATGAGCTGGAATCTATAGCGTCCGGGAGGGCCTCATCGCGAGCAGGCTCGCTCCCACATTTGATCTATGTCGTGCACAAAATGCATGTACACCGCAGATCTACTGTGGGAGCGAGCCTGCTCGCGATGCGCGAAGCGCGACTTTATTTTTTCAGGTCTTCTGCGCCTTGCAACGGCTCATCACCGAGCAGCAGATCCTTGGCATGGCTGACCTGTTCTTCCTCGAACATGCGCCAGATCTTGTCATCCTGCACGCCCAGTAATTCGACGAAACGGCGGCCTTCAACCTTGTCGCTCAACTGGCCGATGTAGCGGCCCTGTTCGGTTTCGCTGCGGGCCAGGGTGATCTTGCGATCTTTCTCCGGCTGGGTGGGTGAAATCAGGTTCAGCTCAAGGGTTTTGGGCTGGCTGTTGCCGCTCAGGCGCAGATCGACTTCGCCGGTCACGTCATCCAGGTGCACGCTGGCACGCAGTTGCAGGGTCTGGGCCAGCAGTTCACGGTCCAGGGAGCGGTTGATGCCTTTGCCGGCCTCGTAATAGTTATCGTTGACCAGGTTGTCCGGGTTGTTCACCGCGATGATCACCATCGACAGGGTCAAGGTCACCGAGCAGGCCAGGATGGCGATGATGATCCACGGCCAAAGGTGCTTGTACCAGGGGCTTGCGGCAGTTGCTGCGGGCATGATCATTTCTCTCAACGAATTTGTGGGCCGATGAATCGGCTCTTGGCTTCAACGTGGACGTTGGCGTCGTCGGCATCCTTGAGGATGAATTTCACCTCGTTGGTGCTCGACGGCAGTTGCTCCGGTGCACTGGACAACTCGACCGGCTGGCTGAAAATTTCCCCGGCGGCGACTTTGATCTCACGCTTGCCTTGCAGCTTGAGGTCCGGCAGGCCGGTGGCTTCCAGCACGTACGTGTGGTCGCGCTGGTCCTTGTTCATGATCTTCAGGCTGTAGACGTTTTCGATCCGGCCTTCGGCATTCTCGCGGTACAACACGCGGTCTTTGCTGACATCGAAACCGACCAGCGAGCGCATGAAGAACGCGGTCACCAGCAACGCGATCATGGTCAGCAACACCAGGGCATAGCCGATCAGGCGCGGGCGCAGTTTATGGGTTTTTTGCCCCGACAGGTTGTGCTCGGTGGTGTAGCTGATCAGGCCGCGCGGGTAATCCATCTTGTCCATGATGCTGTCGCAGGCATCGATGCACGCCGCGCAGCCGATGCATTCGATTTGCAGGCCGTCGCGGATGTCGATGCCGGTGGGGCAGACCTGGACGCACATGGTGCAGTCGATGCAATCGCCCAGGCCCTGAGCCTTGTAGTCGATGCCTTTCTTGCGCGGGCCACGGCTCTCGCCACGACGCGGGTCGTAGGAGACGATCAGCGTGTCCTTGTCGAACATCACACTCTGGAAGCGTGCGTACGGGCACATGTAAATGCACACCTGCTCGCGCAACCAACCGGCGTTGCCGTAAGTGGCGAGGGTGAAGAAACCGACCCAGAAATACGACCAGCCATCGGCTTCGCCTGTGAAGAAGTCGATCACCAGTTCGCGAATCGGCGAGAAGTAGCCGACGAAGGTCATGCCGGTCACGAAACCGATCAGCAGCCACATCGTGTGCTTGCTGAATTTGCGCAGGAATTTGTTGGCGCTCATCGGCGCCTTGTCGAGCTTGATGCGCTGGTTGCGGTCGCCTTCGGTGACCTTTTCGCACCACATGAAGATCCAGGTCCAGACGCTTTGCGGGCAGGTGTAGCCGCACCAGACACGACCGGCATACACGGTAATGAAGAACAGGCCAAAGGCACTGATGATCAGAATGCCCGAGAGCAGGATGAAATCCTGAGGCCAGAAGGTCGCGCCAAAAATGAAGAATTTACGTTCTGGCAGGTTCCACCAGACGGCTTGATGAGCGCCCCAGTTCAGCCACACCGTGCCGAAATACAGCAGAAACAGCGCGGCACCACCCATCATCCGCAGGTTGCGAAACAGGCCGGTGAAGGCGCGGGTGTAGATCTTTTCTCGAGAGGCGTAGAGGTCGACGCTGTTGTTCGCGTTCTTGGCAGGCGGAGTGACGTCGTGTACCGGAATCTGATTGCTCATCATTGCATCCCACGGCAGTGGAAAAATGCCCCGGTCAGTACGTGCCAACCGCGGTCAAAAAGAGGTGTTGCAGTGGCGCAATGATACGCCTGTCGCTCTGGCACAAGGGTGCGACCTTTGGTCACGTTGGTGGAAATCAACTGACAGTGTAGTGACTTGAATCAATTGACTTGTGAATTATGGTCGGTTTTGAAGGGGCGGCGAGCTCATTCGTCCCATGGATTGATCAGTGCAGCACCGCTGGACTGAAAATCGCTCACCCCTGCTTGTGGTCACCCGCTTCGGAGATCACGACCTTTAACGCTGTCGGCTTGCACGAAAACGGCCCCATCAGATGAGGGGGCCGTTTTTGTGGCTTCGGTCACTGTTTGGTGGTCGGTGCCGGGAATCAGGGCAGCCTGCCACCTCCCAGGTTATCCAGACCACTGCCGTTACCACGTTTTTTATCTACGCCATTGGCGTCATCTACGTCAGTTATGTGGGTGAAAGACCTGATTCGAGCATTTTGCGCGCTCGCACCTGTCGTTGAGTCTTCAGGTTCAACGTCTACAGCGTCTTGAAGCGCTGGTTCAAAGTCGTCATGCATAGTGTTGTCGTCATTCTTTGACATGTAGTTCTTCCATGTAAGTTGGCCCTGACGTTGGTCATCGGGGTGGGAATGAACGCTATAGGGCACTGAAGTTCGAGTCTATTGAGCATTTGTCTCAAGTCATGAGCACATTGCCGAGACAAAAAAAGCCCCGCCGATTTTCATGGGCGGGGCCGTTTTATTGCATCAAACGCGTGTCTTACTGGGCATCCGCCGCCGAAGCCTTCTCACCGTGAGACAGGCTGTAGACATAAGCGGCCAGCAGGTGAACCTTGTCGTTGCCTTGCAGCTGTTCTTGCGCAGGCATCTGGCCCTGACGGCCGTAACGGATGGTCTGCTGCAGTTGAGCGAAGCTCGAACCGTAGATGAACGCCGCCGGGTGGGTCAGGTTGGGGGCGCCCATGGCTGGGGTGCCTTTGCCTTCCGGACCGTGGCACGCCACGCAGTTGGCAGCGAACAGCTTCTGGCCGGCAACCGGGTCAGCCTTGGCGCCTTCCGGCAGCTTGCGGCCATCGAGGGTGGTCAGCACGTAAGCGGCAACGTCGCTAACGCCTTGTTCGCCGATCACTTCAGCCCAGGCTGGCATCACGGCGTGACGACCGCCCATGATGGTGGTCTTGATGGTTTGTGCTTCGCCGCCCCAGCGCCAGTCGGCGTCGGTCAGGTTCGGGAAACCGTAGGCGCCTTTGGCGTCGGAACCGTGGCAGACCGAGCAGTTGGAGGCGAACAGGCGGCCACCCATCTTCAGGGCTTGCGGGTCTTTTGCCACGTCTTCGATCGGCATGGAAGCGAACTTGGCGAAGATCGGGCCGAATTTGGCGTCCGACCTGAGCATTTCCTTTTCCCACTCGTGGACGCCGGTCCAGCCGGTCTGGCCGTTGGCGAACGCGGTCTGCTTGTCGTTATCGAGGTAGTTATAACCCGGCAGCAGGCCTTTCCAGTTACCCAGGCCCGGATACAGGACCAGGTAGCCCAAGGCGAAGATGATGGTGCCTACGAACAGCATGAACCACCATTTCGGCAGTGGGTTGTCGTACTCCTCGATCCCGTCGAAGGAGTGGCCGACCGTCTCGTCGGTCTGCTCGGCGCGCTGACCTTTGCGGGTGGACAGCAGCAGCCAGGTCAGGGCGAAGATGGTGCCGAGACTGAGGACTGTGACGTACAGACTCCAGAACGTAGTCATTCTTTGTTACTCCTAGAAGCTTGCTCGACGTGCTTGATGGCTTCGGGATCATCCGCGAAAGGCAGCAAGGTCGCGTCTTCAAACTCCGACTTGCGCTTGGGGCTGAACACCCACAACGCCAGACCGATGAAGGCCACCATCACAACAACGGTGCCCAGGCCACGAATCATCCCGATATCCATCTAAATCACCGTTTGCTTTTGATGATGGTGCCCAGGCCTTGCAGATAGGCCACCAGCGCGTCCATTTCGGTTTTGCCCTTCACAGCATCCTTGGCGCCGGCGATGTCTTCGTCGGTGTAAGGGACGCCGAGCGTGCGCAAGACTTCCATTTTCTTGGCGGTGTCTTTGCCGTCGAGCTTGTTTTCCACGAGGAACGGGTAGGCCGGCATTTTCGACTCAGGCACTACGTTGCGCGGGTTGTACAAGTGCGCACGCTGCCAGTCATCGGAGTAACGACCGCCGACACGGGCCAGGTCCGGACCGGTGCGCTTGGAACCCCACAGGAACGGGTGGTCCCAAACGCTTTCACCGGCGACCGAGTAGTGGCCGTAACGTTCGGTTTCAGCACGGAACGGGCGGATCATCTGCGAGTGGCAGCCGACACAACCGTTGGCGATGTACACGTCGCGGCCTTCCAGCTCAAGGGCGGTGCGAGGCTTCATGCCCTCGACCGGCTTGTTGGTGACGTCCTGGAAAAACAGCGGAACGATTTGGGTCAGGCCGCCGATGCTGACGGCGATAACCATGAAGAAGGCCAGCAGGCCAATGTTCTTCTCGACTGCTTCATGCTTCATCAGTGAGCTCCAACTACAGCAATCTTGGCGGCGGCTTCGGCTTCAACCGGGTCCGAGGCACGAACGGTACGGAACACGTTGTAGGCCATGAACAGCATGCCGCTGGCAAAGAACGCACCGCCCAGGGCGCGAACGATGAAACCAGGGTGGCTGGCTTGCAACGCTTCGACGAACGAGTAGGTGAGGGTGCCGTCGTCGTTGATTGCACGCCACATCAGGCCTTGGGTGATGCCGTTGACCCACATCGACGCGATGTACAGAACGGTACCGATGGTCGCGAGCCAGAAGTGCGTGTTGATCAGGCCGATGCTGTGCATCTGCGCGCGACCGAACAGTTTCGGGATCATGTGGTAGATCGCGCCGATCGAGATCATCGCTACCCAGCCGAGCGCGCCGGCGTGAACGTGGCCGATGGTCCAGTCGGTGTAGTGCGACAGCGAGTTGACGGTCTTGATGGCCATCATCGGGCCTTCGAAGGTCGACATGCCGTAGAACGCCAGCGATACCACGAGGAAACGCAGGATCGGGTCGGTGCGCAGCTTATGCCAGGCGCCCGACAGGGTCATCATGCCGTTGATCATGCCGCCCCAGCTTGGTGCCAGCAGGATGATCGACATCGCCATGCCCAGGGACTGAGCCCAGTCCGGCAGTGCGGTGTAGTGCAGGTGGTGGGGGCCTGCCCAGATGTACAGGGTGATCAGCGCCCAGAAGTGCACGATCGACAGGCGATAGGAGTAGATCGGACGCTCGGCCTGTTTCGGCACGAAGTAGTACATCATCCCCAGGAAGCCGGTGGTCAGGAAGAAGCCCACGGCGTTGTGGCCGTACCACCACTGGATCATCGCGTCCGTCGCGCCCGAGTAGGCCGAGTAGGACTTGAACAGGCTGACCGGCAGCGACATGTGGTTGACGATGTGCAGCATCGCGGTCACGACGATGAAAGCACCGTAGAACCAGTTACCGACATAAATGTGCTTGGTCTTGCGCTTGACGATGGTGCCGAAGAACACCAGACCGTAGGTGACCCAGACGATGGCCAGCAGAATAGCCAGAGGCCATTCCAGTTCCGCGTATTCCTTGGTGGTGGTGTAACCCAGCGGCAAGGTAACGATCGCGCCGACGATCACCGCTTGCCAACCCCAGAAGGTGAAGGCCGCGAGGCTGTCGGAAATCAGTCGCGTTTGGCAGGTTCGCTGCACGACGTAATAGGAAGTGGCAAACAGGGCACAACCACCGAAGGCGAAAATCACCAGGTTGGTGTGCAACGGGCGTAAGCGTCCAAAAGTCGTCCACGGCAGACCGAAGTTCAATTCCGGCCATACGAGCTGTGAGGCGATGAAGACACCAAGCCCCATGCCAAGGATCCCCCAGACCACCGTCATGATGGCGAACTGGCGGACTACCTTATAGTTATAAGCAGTCGGACTGATTGCTGTGCTCATTCTAAGGTTCCACGGTTTGGGTGTTTTATTAGGAGTAAAAATCGGCCGCAAGTATGTAGAAAGCGGGGGGTCATTGCAACGCGCCATGACCTGGGTCAATGCTTTCAAAAGCTGATTCTGCGGCCTTTCCATGCGCCGCGTAAGGACAAAATTGCCCTCTGACAAAATGTCGCAGCGGATGAAAAAAGCGAAGGGGTCAGGTCAGATGTAACGGAGTGTGTTCAAACGCAAAGATCGAGGGACAGACGGCAATGTGCGCGACAGCCGGTATCTACCAGCCTTTGCGGCCTGTCATCGAGCAGAATCGTCGAACACATCGGGTAAAATCGACCTGGAACCGACTCATGCCAGTCCGCACCGAGGAAGCTTAGACCCGAATCTGGTGAACCGAAAGGAAGGGGAATGGGAGGGTGCGACAATGGGTCGCAAAGAGGCAGGGAACTGCCGCATTCCGCAGAATGCGGCAGTAGAGCGGTCAAAAATTATTCGCCTTTGCCTTGTGCCTGCAAACGCTCGGTGCTGACTCCGTGGGACAAGCTGTACACGTAAGCGGCCAGCAATTGCACCTTGTCGTTGCCCAGCAGTTCGTTTTGCGCTGGCATATGGCCCTGGCGGCCATGGCGAATAGTCTGTTGCAGTTGCGCCAGGCTAGTACCGTAGATAAAACCGGCCGGGTGCGTCAGATTCGGCGCGCCCATGGCTTCAGTGCCCTGGCCGTTTGCCCCATGACAGGCTACGCAGGTGGTGCTGAACACTTGCTGTCCGGCTTGCAGATCGGCGGTGCTGCCTTCCGGCAAGGGCAGGCCGGCCAGTTCGTGACGCACATACGCCGCGACGTTTTTCACGCCCGCGTCCCCGAGGATTTCACCCCACGCCGGCATCGCAGCCATGCGACCGCCCATGATCGTGGTTTTGATCGTCTCGGCGCTCCCGCCCCAGCGCCAATCGCTGTCCGCCAGGTTGGGGAAGCCGAACGCGCCCTTGGCATCCGAGCCGTGGCACACCGAGCAATTGGACGCAAACAGACGACCGCCCATTTTCAGCGCTTGCGGGTCTTTGGCAACTTCTTCCACGGGCATGGCCGCAAACCTGGCAAAGATCGGTCCGAACTTCGCATCAGCCTTGTTCATCTCTTTTTCCCACTCGTGGACGCCGGTCCAGCCGTCCTCGTAACCCGGCAGGATGCCTTTCCAGTTGCCCAGGCCCGGGTAAAGGATCAAGTAGCCCACGGCGAACACCAGCGTGCCGGCGAACAGCATGAACCACCACTGCGGCAGCGGGTTGTCGTACTCCTCGATGCCGTCGAAACTGTGGCCCATGGTCTGGTCGGTGCTGCCCTTGGTTTCCCCTCGGCGCGTGCCGATCAGCAGCCAGGTCAGGCCGATCAGGCTGCCGATGGTCAGTACGCAGATCCACGTACTCCAGAAGGTGGTCATGGCCGGGTACTCCTTGTTGTTGCAGGTTCTTGGGTGGTGGTGTTGCCTTGTTGCGGTTCGTCGGCGAACGGCAGCAGGCGCGCTTCGGCGAATGCCGGATTGCGCTTGCCGTTGAACACCCACAGCGTCAGGCCGACGAAGGCCACGAACACCACGACCGTGCCCAGGCCGCGGATCATTCCACTGCTCATTTCAAAGACCATGGGGCTCACCTCTTGCTCTTGATGGCAGTGCCGAGCACTTGAAGGTAGGCAACCAGCGCGTCCATTTCGGTCTTGCCCTTGAGCGACTCGACACTGCCTGCGATGTCCTCATCGGTGTACGGCACGCCGAGAGTGCGCATGGCGCGGAGCTTGGTTTCGGTGTGGCTGCTGTCGACCGGATTGGCCACCAGCCACGGGTAGGCCGGCATCTTCGACTCCGGCACCACGTTGCGCGGGTTGTACAAGTGCGCGCGATGCCAGTCTTCGGAGTAGCGACCGCCCACTCGCGCCAAATCAGGTCCGGTTCGTTTCGAACCCCAAAGGAACGGGTGATCCCACACACTTTCCCCGGCCACCGAGTAGTGGCCATAGCGCTCGGTTTCGGCACGGAACGGGCGGATCATCTGCGAATGGCAACCGACGCAGCCTTCGCGGATGTAAATGTCGCGACCTTCCAGTTGCAACGCGGTGTAGGGCTTCATGCCTTCCACCGGTTTGTTGGTCACGTCCTGAAAGAACAGCGGGACGATCTGGGTCAGGCCGCCGATGCTCACGGCCAGCACCATCAGCAACAGCAGCAGGCCGACGTTTTTCTCGATTGTTTCGTGTTTCATGGCGGACTCCTCAGGCGATCTGCGTAGCAGCGGCGGCTTCGGCAGGCTGTGAGGCCCGCACGGTGCGCCAGGTGTTGTAAGCCATCAGGAACATGCCACTGAGGAAGATCGCACCGCCCACCAGCCGTACGACGAAGCCTGGGTGGCTGGCCACCAGGGTTTCGACGAAGGAATAGGTCAGCGTGCCGTCCTCGTTGACGGCGCGCCACATCAGGCCCTGGGCGATGCCGTTGACCCACATCGAGGCGATGTACAGCACGGTGCCGATGGTCGCCAGCCAGAAGTGCGCATTGATCAGGCCGGTGCTGTGCATCTGCTCGCGGCCGAAGACTTTCGGGATCATGTGGTACAGCGCGCCGATGGAAATCATCGCCACCCAGCCGAGCGCGCCGGCGTGAACGTGGCCGATGGTCCAGTCGGTGTAGTGGGAGAGGGCGTTGACCGTTTTGATCGCCATCATCGGCCCTTCGAAGGTCGACATGCCGTAGAACGCCAGGGAGACCACGAGGAAACGCAGGATCGGGTCGCTGCGCAACTTATGCCAGGCCCCCGACAGGGTCATCATGCCGTTGATCATCCCGCCCCAGCTCGGCGCCAGCAGGATCAGCGACATCACCATGCCCAGCGACTGCGCCCAGTCCGGCAGTGCGGTGTAATGCAAGTGGTGGGGGCCGGCCCAGATGTACAGGGTGATCAGCGCCCAGAAGTGCACGATGGACAGGCGATAGGAATACACCGGACGCTCGGCCTGTTTCGGCACGAAGTAGTACATCATCCCGAGAAAACCGGCGGTGAGGAAAAAGCCTACGGCGTTGTGTCCGTACCACCACTGCACCATGGCATCGGTCGCACCGGCGTACACCGAGTAGGACTTGGTGAGGCTCACCGGCAATTCCAGGTTGTTGACGATGTGCAGGATCGCCACGGTGATGATGAACGCACCGAAGAACCAGTTACCGACATAGATGTGTTTGGTCTTGCGCTGCATGATCGTGCCGAAAAACACGATGGCATAGGCCACCCAGACGATGGTGATCAGGATGTCGATCGGCCATTCCAGTTCGGCGTATTCCTTGGAACTGGTGTAACCGAGCGGCAGGCTGATGGCCGCCAGCAGGATCACCAGTTGCCAGCCCCAGAAGCAGAACGCGGCGATTTTCGGCGCAAACAAACGGGCCTGGCAGGTGCGTTGCACCGAATAGAAAGAACTGGCGAACAAGGCGCAGCCGCCGAAGGCGAAGATCACCGCGTTGGTGTGCAGCGGACGCAACCGCCCGAAGCTGGTCCATGGCAGATTGAAGTTGAGTTCGGGCCAGACCAACTGGGCGGCGAGAAAAACCCCGAGCCCCATGCCGACGATGCCCCATACCACCGTCATAATGGCGAATTGGCGGACCACCTTGTAGTTGTAGGCGGTACTGATAGAAGTGTTCATGGTTCCCCATCCACGGTTCAGCCGAAGTGAGAGCGTTTGCGCAAGGCAACGCTCCCTTCGCCTGGAGTTATAGGCAGACTAAAAGCGAGGCAAGCATGGACAAACAGCACAAGGCCAGTATTGACGGGGATCAATGGGCGCAGTGCGTGCAGGATCATGGATGGTTGTGGAATGCGGCCTCGGCGCCGGCTTCGGCGACACTGATTCTCGCTCATGGCGCCGGTGCGCCGATGGACAGTGGCTGGATGAGCGACATGGCTGTGCGCCTTGCTGCACATGGGGTCAATGTGTTGCGTTTCGAGTTTCCGTACATGGCCCAGCGCCGTGCCGATGGCGGCAAGCGCCCGCCGAACCCGGCGCCGAAATTGCTGGAGTGCTGGCGCGAGGTGTATGCCTTGGTGCGACGCCATGTCACTGGGCGTGTGGCCATTGGCGGCAAGTCCATGGGCGGGCGGATGGCCAGTCTTTTAGCCGATGAGCTGGAAGCGGATGCGCTGGTGTGTCTCGGTTATCCGTTTTATGCGGTGGGCAAACCGGAGAAGCCGCGGGTCGAGCATTTGGCGGCTCTGAAAACCCGGACGTTGATCGTGCAGGGGGAGAGGGATGCGTTGGGTAATCGTGAAGCCGTGGAGGCTTACGCATTGGCCCCGGCTATCGAGGTGTTCTGGCTGACGGCAGGGGACCATGATTTGAAGCCGTTGAAGGCTTCGGGGTTTACCCATGAGCAGCATTTGGCGGCTGCGGCGAGGAAGGTTGCGGAATTTCTACAGTAAGATTTGCAGTGCCTGCCGGGGCCTCATCGCGGGCAAGCCCGCTCCCACAGTGACTGGCGGTGTCGCTCGATTTTTATGATCAATACAAAACCCTGTGGGAGCGGGCTTGCCCGCGAAGGGGCCCGGACAGGCGTCACTATTTTCAGAATGGCAATAAAAAACCCTGTGGGAGCGGGCTTGCCCGCGAAGGGGCCCGGACAGGCGTCACTATTTTCAGAATGGCAATAAAAAACCCGGAAGTTTTCACCGTCCGGGTTTTCGTTTTGCTGTCACTGATCAGCGGTTAAACCGCTCCACCAACGAATACTGGGTATTCGCGGTCTTGGTCAGTTCCTCGCTCAACAGCGCCGAGTTCTGTGCCTGTTCCGAGGTCTGGTCAGCCAGTTGCGAGATGTTGCTGATGTTGCGGCTGATTTCTTCGGCCACAGCGCTTTGCTCTTCGGTAGCGGCAGCGATCTGAGTGGTCATGTCGGTGATGTGGGCCACGGCTTCGCTGATGCCCACCAGCGCCTGATCCGCTTCCAATACCCGTGCCACACCTTCTTCGGCTTGGCGATGGCCAGCCTCCATGGTTTGCACCGCCGTGCCGGCGGTCTGTTGCAGCTTGGCGATCAGGGCGTGGATCTGCCCGGTGGATTCGCTGGTGCGTTGCGCCAGTTGGCGAACTTCGTCGGCCACCACCGCAAAACCACGGCCCATCTCACCGGCACGCGCGGCTTCAATCGCGGCGTTCAAGGCCAGCAGGTTGGTCTGGTCGGCGATGCCTTTGATCACATCAACCACACCGCCGATTTCGTTACTGTCTTTAGCCAGTTGCGTGACCGTCAGGCCGGTTTCACCGACCACCGCCGACAGGCGCTGAATAGCTTCGCGGGTTTCCCCGGCGATATCGCGACCGCGACCGGTCAGGCGATTGGCTTCCTGAGTGGCGTCAGCGGTGCGCTGCACGTGGCTGGCAACTTCCTGAGTGGTGGCGGCCATCTCATTGACGGCGGTCGCCACCTGCTCGGTTTCGACCCGTTGACGTTCCAGGCCCGTGGAGCTGTTGTGGGCCAGGGCGTCGGACTGCTTCGCTTGCTCCGTCAGATGCTCGGCGGTGTCCTGCAGGCGGGTCAGGCAGGTTTTCAGGCGTGCTTCCTGGCTGAGGATCGACATCTCCAGACGCGCCTGGGCACCGCGGCTATCGGTGTACATCTGCGCGATCAGCGGGTCGGACGTGGTCTGCTCGGCCAGGCGCAGCAGACGCTTGATACCGCGCTGTTGCCAGCTCAAGCCCATCAAACCCAATGGCACCGAGAGGCCGGCGGCGAGGGCGAAGCCCCACTGCGACGTCAACGTGGCGCCAATCATGAAGCTCAGTTGGCTGATCAGTATGAACGGCAGCCAGTCCTGAAGTACCGGCAACCACTTATCCGTTTGAGGAACGGCTGACTTGCCCTGGTTGATGCGTTGGTAGAGCGCTTCGGCACGGCGGATCTGCTCGGCGGTGGGCTTGACCCGCACCGACTCGTAACCGATCACCTGATTGCCATCGAACACCGGTGTGACATAGGCGTTAACCCAGTAGTGGTCACCGGTCTTGCAGCGATTCTTGACAATGCCCATCCATGGCAAGCCTTGTTTCAGTGTGCCCCACATGTGCGCGAACACCGCAGCCGGGACGTCGGGGTGACGGACCAGGTTATGCGGCGCACGGATCAGTTCCTCACGAGAAAACCCGCTGATTTCGACGAAATCATCGTTGCAGTAGGTGATCAAGCCCTTGGCATCGGTGGTGGAAATCAACCGTTGCTGAGCCGGGAAGGTCCGTTCGCGTTGTGTAATGGGCTGGTTGTTACGCATGGCTTTCTCAATCCGCAAGGCTTTGAGCGGTTATCGGCATCGTCAGGAACTTATTGAGGTTTTTTTCAATAATCAGTGACGCGTCGCAAAACGATCATTGCGTCACCCGGCGAGCATCGGATAAGTGAACAGCCCGAAATGCAGCAAATTCAAACCAAAATGGGTGGCGATGGCCGCGCCCAACCCGCCGAAACGGTAGGCAAGGCCGTAGCCGAGCCCCGCCAGGCTCGCCAGCAACACCCATTGCCAGCCAGCGCCCAGATGAACGAGGCCGAACAGTATTGATGCGAGCACCAGCGCGAGGTTTTCGCCATGAGGCAGGTGTTTGAAGTGCCGGCTCAGACCGCCCTGGATGTAGCCGCGAAACAGCGCCTCTTCCACCAGCGTTACCAGCAACAGATTGTTCAGCACCCACAGCCAGGCTTGATCCGGCCATTTCGGTGCCCAACTGATCACGCCCAGTAACAGCGCGCCACCCAGGGCCAGCACGGCGCTCACGGTCAGGGCGAGGGCGGTGGCATAAACGGCCAGTCGCAGCGAACGCCGGCCGATAATCCACGGGCAAACCAGCAACAGCCAGAAGCCGATCAGGGGTTTCTCCTGATTCAGGTACATGGCGAACGGCACGGCATCGTCGGTGAAACGTTGGGGATCGATGGCGCGACCGTTGTAGAAGCCGGGAAGCCAGTGAATTGCCAGCGCTACCGCCAGAACGATGAACAAGCCGTGGCCGAGGTAGCGGCCAAGCGGAATCTGTTGTTGGCGAACGGCGAAGCCGGCAAACAGCAGCAACCCGAAAGAGATAGCGGCCAGCCAGCCGAGATGGCCGTAGATCAAAGCCAGGCTATAGCCAATGGAGAGAAGTGCCAGATAGATCCATGGCAGAGCGATCATTTGAAATCCTTGTTTCAGAGAATCTGCGGATTGCCTCAGTTTCTGTGGGAGCGGGCTTGCTCGCGAAAGCGGTTTAACATTCAACATCTTCGTTGTCTGACACACCGCCTTCGCGAGCAAGCCCGCTCCCACATTTGATTTGTGATCGATACAAAATGATTGGGCGCGCGATTATAGAGCCGTACACCGCGTAAACAAAAACACCGCCCGAAGGCGGTGTCGATGTCGGCAAAGGCGTTACGAGGCAATCAACTGCCGCAACACGTAGTGCAAAATCCCTCCAGCCTTGAAGTACTCCACCTCATTGAGGGTATCGATCCGGCACAACACCTCGACCTTTTCCTTGCTGCCGTCTTCACGGGTGATGACCAGTGTCAGGTTCATCCGCGGAGTCAGTTCGACGCCCGTCAGGCCAAGGATATCCAGGGTTTCCTTGCCGGTGAGGTTCAGGCTCTTGCGGTTCTGATCCAGCTTGAACTGCAATGGCAACACGCCCATGCCCACCAGGTTGGAACGGTGAATCCGCTCGAAGCTTTCGGCGATGACCGCTTTGACCCCCAGCAGGTTGGTGCCCTTGGCTGCCCAGTCGCGGCTCGAACCGGTGCCGTATTCTTGCCCGGCGATCACCACCAGCGGTGTGCCCGACACTTGGTAGCGCATGGCCGCGTCGTAGATCGGCAGCTTCTCCCCGGTCGGCATATAAATCGTGTTGCCGCCTTCTTCGCCGCCGAGCATCTCGTTGCGAATACGGATGTTGGCGAAGGTGCCGCGCATCATCACTTCGTGGTTGCCGCGACGGGAGCCATAGGAATTGAAGTCCCGCGGTTCCACCCCTTGCTCGCGCAGGTAACGGCCGGCGGGGCTGTCAGTCTTGATGTTGCCGGCCGGGGAGATGTGGTCGGTGGTCACCGAATCTCCGAGCAGGGCGAGGACTTTCGCCCCTTCGACATCCTTGACCACCGGGGCAGGGCCGCCAATGTCATCGAAGAATGGCGGATGCTGGATATACGTCGAATCGTTGTTCCAGACATAAGTCGCCGCCTGCGGCACTTCGATGGCTTGCCATTGCTCGTCGCCGGCAAACACTTCGGCGTACTCCTTGTGGAACATCGCGGTGTTCACCTGAGTCACCGCATCGGCGATTTCCCTGGTGCTCGGCCAAATGTCTCGCAGATAAACCGGATGGCCGTCCTTGTCGTTACCCAATGGCTCGCTGCTGATGTCGATGCGCACCGTGCCGGCCAACGCATAGGCGACGACCAGGGGTGGGGAGGCCAGCCAGTTGGTTTTCACCAAGGGATGCACGCGACCTTCGAAGTTACGGTTGCCCGAGAGTACCGAGGCAACCGTCAGGTCGGCTTTCTGAATGGCTTTTTCGATTGGCTCCGGCAACGGTCCGGAGTTACCGATACAGGTGGTGCAGCCATAACCGACCAGCGCAAAACCGAGTTCATCGAGGTATTGGGTCAGGCCGGCCGCCTTGTAGTAGTCGGTCACCACTTTCGAACCGGGGGCCAGCGAACTCTTGACCCACGGTTTGCGCTTGAGGCCTTTCTCTATGGCTTTCTTCGCCACCAGCCCCGCGGCCATCATCACGCTGGGATTGGAGGTGTTGGTGCAGGACGTGATGGCGGCAATCACCACCGCGCCGTTTTTCAGCCGATACGTACGGCCTTCGTGATGGTAGTCCGCTTCGCCGACCAGATCAGCGTTGCCCACCGCAACGCCTCCACCGCCCTCACTTTCGAGGCGGCTCTCTTCCTTGGTGGAGGGTTTGAATTGCAGGCCGAGAAAGTCAGTGAACGCTTGCGCCACGTTCGGCAACGAGACGCGGTCCTGTGGGCGTTTCGGCCCGGCGAGGCTGGCTTCGACGCTGCCCATGTCCAGAGCCAGGCTGTCGGTGAACGCCGGCTCCTTGCCGGGCAGGCGCCACAGGCCTTGGGTCTTGCTGTAGGCCTCCACCAGTTTCACGGTTTGCGGGGTGCGTCCGGAAAGACGCAAGTATTCCAGTGTCACTTCGTCCACCGGGAAGAAGCCGCAAGTGGCGCCGTATTCCGGGGCCATGTTGGCGATGGTCGCGCGGTCGGCCAGCGGCAGGTCGGCGAGGCCGTCGCCGTAGAACTCGACGAATTTCCCGACCACGCCTTTCTTGCGCAGCATTTGGGTGACGGTCAGCACCAGGTCGGTGGCGGTGATGCCTTCCTTGAGCTTGCCGGTGAGTTTGAAGCCGATCACTTCTGGAATCAGCATCGACACCGGTTGGCCGAGCATCGCCGCTTCCGCTTCGATCCCGCCGACACCCCAGCCGAGTACGCCGAGGCCGTTGATCATGGTGGTGTGGGAGTCGGTGCCGACCAGCGTGTCCGGGAAGGCATAGGTGCGCCCGTCCTCATCCTTGGTCCAGACCGTGCGGCCCAGATACTCGAGGTTGACCTGATGGCAGATGCCGGTGCCCGGCGGCACGACGCTGAAGTTGTCGAAGGCGCTCTGCCCCCAGCGCAGGAAGGCGTAACGCTCGTGGTTGCGCTGCATTTCGATGTCGACGTTCTGTTCGAAGGCGCTACTGCTTGCGAACTTGTCGACCATCACCGAGTGGTCGATCACCAGGTCCACCGGCGACAGCGGATTGATTCGCTGCGGGTCACCACCGGCCTTGGCCATGGCGGCGCGCATGGCGGCGAGGTCGACCACGGCGGGGACGCCGGTAAAGTCCTGCATGAGTACCCGCGCGGGCCGGTACTGGATTTCGCGGTCGGAGCGACGTTCCTTGAGCCAGGCGGCAATCGCCTTGAGGTCGGCGCCGGTAACGGTTTTTTCGTCCTCCCAGCGCAGCAGATTTTCCAGCAGCACTTTCAACGACATCGGCAGATTGTCGAGATCACCCAAGCTCTTGGCGGCTTCGGGCAGGCTGAAATAGTGATAGGTCTTGTCGTCGACTTGTAACGTTTTAAGGGTTTTCAGGCTATCGAGGGACGGCATTGAAATGACTCCTTTAGATCCGCGCGGCTACGGACTGAGAGGACGGACAGAGCCTTTAACCTAGCCCTGTTTAGACGTTAAGGCTAATAACCGGATGCTATGGACAAGTCCAGGGGGCCGATCTCGGCTATCATGCGCCGGTTTTCGTGACAGGCTTTGCTTCAACGCAAGTCTGGGCATCGCGCAGTGGCGCAATTTTTCCGCCAACTGCCCAGGAGTAAGAATGAACACCCTCTTTATGCATTGCCGGCCGGGCTTCGAAGGCGAAGTCTGTTCCGAGATTTCCGAACATGCCGCGCGGCTGAACGTGGCCGGTTATGCCAAGGCCAAGACCGCCAGCGCCTATGCCGAATTTATCTGCACCGAAGAAGACGGTGCCGAACGCCTGATGCGTGGCCAGCGTTTCGCCGACCTGATCTTCCCGCGTCAGTGGGCCCGTGGAATCTTTATTGATCTGCCGGAAACTGATCGCATCAGTGTAATTCTCGCGCACATGGCGGACTTCCCGCTGTGTGGCAGCCTGTGGCTGGAAATGGTTGACACCAACGATGGCAAAGAACTGTCGAACTTCTGCAAAAAATTCGAAGTTCACCTGCGCAAGGCACTGATGGCGGCCGGCAAACTGGTGGAAGACCCCAACAAACCGCGGCTGCTGCTGACCTTCAAGAGCGGCCGCGAAGTGTTCATGGGCCTGGCGGAGTCGAACAATTCGGCGATGTGGCCGATGGGCATTCCACGCCTGAAGTTTCCCCGTGAAGCGCCGAGCCGTTCGACGTTGAAGCTGGAAGAGGCTTGGCACCATTTCATCCCCCGCGACCAGTGGGACGAGCGCCTGCATAGCGACATGACCGGTGTCGACCTCGGCGCCGCCCCTGGCGGCTGGACCTGGCAACTGGTCAATCGTGGCATGCTGGTGACCGCCATCGACAACGGCCCGATGGCCGAAAGCCTGATGGACACTGGTTTAGTGCAGCACCTGATGGCCGACGGTTTCACCTTCAAGCCCAAGCAGCCGGTGGACTGGATGGTCTGCGACATCGTCGAGAAACCGGCGCGCAACGCGGCGATGCTGGAAGAATGGATTGGCGAGGGGCATTGCCGGGAAGCGGTGGTCAACCTCAAGCTGCCGATGAAGCAGCGTTATGCCGAAGTGAAGCGCTTGCTGGAGCGTATTGCCGAGGGGTTCAAGGCGCGGGGCATTCGGGTTGAGATCGGCTGCAAGCAGCTGTATCACGACCGTGAAGAAGTGACCTGCCATTTGCGCCGATTGGACGTGAAGAAACCCAAGTCCCGCTGACTTTGTGTGCCGATCGTTCCCATGCTCTGCGTGGGAACGCCGCCGGGGACGCTCCGCGTTCCGCCTTTGGATGTGACGCAGAGCGTCACGGGATGCATTCCCACGCAGAGCGTGGGAACGATCAGCTGTCAGTGACTAGACACCCGGCAATGCGCGACAATGCCGGCAAGTTTCAGGAGTAAACCATGAGTGAAATGATCGATACGCCGGTAGACGGCACCCTCGACGCTACCGGTCTCAATTGCCCGGAACCGGTGATGATGTTGCACCAGCACATCCGCGACCTGGTGCCCGGCGGTTTGCTGAAGGTGATCGCTACCGACCCGTCGACCCGTCGCGACATTCCCAAGTTCTGCGTGTTTCTCGACCACGAACTGGTCGCACAGCACGAAGAGGCAGGCACCTACCTCTACTGGATTCGCAAGAGACTCGCTTAACGGGCACAAAAAAGAGCCTGTATATGCACAATGCCGATCAGTTAAGCGAAAACCCGCTCCCACAGGTTCTGCGGTTTAACTGACATTACCTGCATCTGCAGGCCCTTTGCGCTCGCTTAGCCCGGCGAACGACTGATGCGAATCCGCTTGCGTGCGCTGCGCGCCAGGCGGATCGACAGCATCAGCGCCGCGCAACTCAAGCCGACGATCAAACCCTGCCACAGCCCGCTCGGGCCGCTCGGCGTGCCGAACCAATCGGTCAGGCCCAAGGTGTAACCCACCGGCAAACCGATGCCCCAATAAGCGAACAGCGTCAGGATCATCGTCACCCGAGTGTCCTGATAGCCCCGCAGCGCACCGGCCGCCGTCACCTGAATCGCATCGGAAAACTGAAACAGCGCCGAGTACACAATCAGCATCGCGGCTACGTGAATCACCGTCGGGTCGGCGGTGTAGATCGCGGCGATGGGTTCGCGCAGCAACAGCATCAGGCTCGCCGACAGGCAGGCGTACGCCAGCGCAGTGCCCATGCCGATGCCGGCGGCGAAGCGTGCTTCCCGTGGTTCTTCACGGCCCAGTGCCTGGCCGACCCGCACGGTCACGGCCATGCCCAGGGAGTAGGGGATCATGAACACCAGCGAGCTGAAGTTCAGCGCGATCTGGTGCCCGGCGACCACGGTGGCGCCGAGGCTGCCGATCAGCAACGCGATCACGGCGAAGATGCTCGACTCGGCAAACACCGCGATGCCAATCGGCAAACCGATGCCCAGCAAACGCTTGATCACCGACCACTGCGGCCAGTCAAAACGGCTGAACAACTCACTCGACTGATAGGCCGGCGCCCAGCGCTCCCAGCCGGCCATGCCCAACGCCATCACCCACATCACGATGGCTGTGGCCCAGCCGCAGCCGACACCGCCCATGGCCGGCACACCCAAGTGGCCATAGATGAAGATGTAATTGAGCGGAATGTTCAGCGCCAACCCACACAGGCCAAGGACCATGGCCGGGCGGGTGCGGCCCAGGCCATCACTGAAGCAACGCAGCACGTGATAGAACGCGACGGCGGGCAGACCGCTGGCGATGCCGTGCAGGTATTGCATGCACGGGCCGATCAGCTCGGGGTCGACCTTCATGATGTGCAGGATTGGTTCGGCGCTGAACAGCATGCCGCTCGCCATCAAACCCACCACCAGCGCCAGCCACAAGGCCTGGCGTACGATCGGGCCAATCTCGCGGTGGGTGCCGGCGCCGAAGCGCTGGGCGACTTTCGGGGTGGTGGCCAGCAGTGTGCCGGTCATCAGCAGAAACACCGGCACCCAGATCGAGTTGCCCAGTGCGACGGCCGCCAGGTCGCGAGGCCCGACCCGACCGGCCATCACCGCATCGACGAAGCCCATGGCGGTGGTCGCCAGTTGCGCGATCATGATCGGCAACGCCAGGCCGAGCAGGTTTTTCAGCTCCAGGCGAACCCGGGCCGGGCGGGTGAGGGAAATAGCGGAGGGGCGGTCAGTCACGGAATTCAAGGCGAAACGTCCAAAGGGTTTTGATGCGCGAGGCGGCGCATTCTACGCCTTGACGCCGTGGTCAGGAAAAATCCTGTGTTGCGGATTTGTAAATGGTTGCTTGCGGTGTTTGAGACCCTTGTGGGAGCAGGCAAGCCCTCTCCCACAGGATGAGTGGCCCCTTCACATTTAAGGTGAACAATGCCTGCTGGCCCATCACGGTCATCTGCGCCTAAACTGCCGGTCCGCCAAAGGAGCCTGCCATGCTGATTGTTGCCGACGAAAATATCCCGCTGCTCGATGCTTTCTTTGAAAGCTTCGGTGAAATCCGCCGAGTGCCGGGACGTTCCATCGACCGCGCCACTGTCGAGCAGGCCGATGTGCTGCTGGTGCGCTCGGTGACTAACGTCAACCGCGCGTTGCTCGAAGGCAGCAAGGTGCGTTTTGTCGGCACGTGCACCATCGGCACCGATCACCTGGATCTGGACTACTTTCAGCAGGCCGGCATCACCTGGTCCAGCGCGCCGGGCTGCAATGCCCGGGGGGTGGTCGATTACGTGCTGGGCAGCCTGCTGACCCTGGCCGAAATCGAAGGCGCCGACCTGACTCAGCGCACCTACGGCGTGGTCGGTGCCGGTGAAGTCGGCGGGCGGCTGGTCAAGGTTCTGCAAGGCCTGGGCTGGAACGTGCTGGTTTGCGATCCACCCCGGCAAGCCGCTGAAGGGGGCGATTACGTCAGTCTCGAGCAGATCATCGAGCAATGCGACGTCATCAGCCTGCACACGCCGCTGGACAAGCAAGGCCCTCAGGCAACCTGGCATCTGTTCGATAAAAAACGGTTGAACCAACTCAAGTCCGGCACTTGGTTAATCAACGCCAGTCGTGGCCCGGTGGTGGATAACACCGCCCTGCGCCAAGTGCTGTTGCAACGTGAAGACCTGCAAGCGGTGCTGGATGTCTGGGAGGCTGAGCCTGAGGTCGATGTAGCGCTGGCGGAGTTGTGTGTCATCGCGACGCCGCACATTGCCGGTTACAGCCTCGACGGCAAGCAGCGCGGGACGGCGCAGATCTATCAGGCGTTTTGCAAGTTCCTTGGGCAACCGGAACAGGTCAGCCTGAGCGATTTGCTGCCATCGCCATGGCTGTCGGCCGTGACGTTGAATGCAGACACCGATCCGGCCTGGTCGCTGGCGATGTTATGCCGTGGCGTGTACGACCCGCGCCGCGACGACGCGGATTTCCGTCGCAGCCTTGTAGGCAATGTGAGCGAGCAGCGTGCAGCGTTCGATGCGCTGCGCAAACATTACCCGCTGCGACGTGAAATCGATGGGTTGAAGGTGCGGATTGAAGGGGATTCGCCGGCGTTGCAGCGGATTGTGGCGGCTTTGGGGGCTTCGGCTGTCTGAACATCGAGTTGGCCCCATCGCGAGCAGGCTCGCTCCCACACTTAATCTCAGTCGTATAGCAAATCTGTATTCAGTGGAGATCTACTGTGGGAGCGAGCCTGCTCGCGATGGGGCGCGCCGCCGTTCCCGGATAAAGCCCATAAAAAACCCGGCCAACAAGGCCGGGTCAAGAAGACGGTGGCTATATCACTTTTGTTCGACAGGCTTGACCAATCGCTTTTCCAGTTCGCGGCAAGCGTCCTGAATCATGTTTTCAGTGATCGGTACTTCGCGCCCTTCCTCATCGATCATCGAGCAACCCAGAGACTGGTCTGGCTGTGTGCGGATCACTTGAATCTTGTCATCGCTGCTGTTTTGCAAGGACATGGCCTGTCTCCTCATCAGGTTGTGTGCTTACTGTAAAACCGCCAAGTGACCGGGCTGTGACAATTCCCTGCGATCTTTCAGGTCGGCATCTTCAGTCCATCAGAAATACCCTGATGTTTCCACCTGGACTTTAGACCAATAATCTCTAGTCACTAGTCTTGGCGGTCATAATTAACCCGACTCATTGTGATTTACAGCGTTCAATCCTGTCGACCGGTGTAGGCTTGATCGGGTTAAAGTCATGAGTTGTGCCATCGGATGATCTTCATGCTCTCTGCCCGTCACCGCCGCGCCATTCGCCTGGCCACCCGTTTCATCACGCCTTATCGCTGGCCGGCCTTGGGCGCCTTGCTGGCGTTGATCGTCACGGCCGGCATCACCTTGTCCATGGGACAGGGGATTCGCCTGCTGGTGGATCAGGGGTTCATGACCCGATCGCCGCATTTGCTCAACCAATCGATTGCCCTGTTCATGCTGCTGGTGGTCGGCCTCGCAATCGGCACCTTTGCGCGTTTTTACCTGGTGTCGTGGATCGGCGAACGCGTTGTCGCGGACATCCGCCGTCGGGTGTTCAACCATCTGGTCTACCTGCATCCGGGGTTCTATGAAGACAACCGCAGCTCCGAAATCCAGTCACGTCTGACTGCAGATACCACGCTGCTGCAGTCGGTGATCGGTTCTTCGCTGTCGCTGTTCCTGCGTAATGGGCTGATGGTGATCGGCGGGATTGTCTTGCTGTTTATCACCAACCCCAAACTCACCAGCATCGTGGTGGTCGCGTTGCCGTTGGTGGTCGCGCCGATCCTGATTTTCGGGCGTCGGGTGCGCACCCTGTCGCGTCTGAGCCAGGACCGGATCGCCGATATCGGCAGCTATGTCTCCGAAACCCTGAGTCAGATCAAAACCGTGCAGGCCTACAACCATCAGGTCCAGGACGAACAGCGTTTTGCCACGACCGTGGAAGAGGCTTTCAACACCGCCCGCAAGCGCATTTTCCAGCGGGCCTGGCTGATTACCCTGGTGATCGTGCTGGTGTTGGGCGCGGTCGGGGTGATGCTCTGGGTGGGCGGCATGGATGTCATCGCCGGGCGGATTTCCGCGGGTGAATTGGCGGCGTTCGTCTTTTACAGCCTGATCGTCGGCGGCGCCTTCGGCACGCTGAGTGAAGTGATCGGCGAACTGCAGCGAGCGGCAGGGGCGGCGGAACGTATTGCCGAGTTGTTGCGTTCAGAAAACATCATCCAGCCACCGACCCAAGGTCTGGTGACGTTGCCTGAACGGGTGAAGGGTAATCTGGTGCTGCACGATGTGCGCTTTTCCTACCCGTCGCGTCCTGAAAGCTATGCCGTCGATGGCTTGAATCTGACCATCAACGCCGGCGAAACCCTTGCCTTGGTCGGGCCGTCCGGTGCTGGCAAGTCGACGGTGTATGACCTGCTATTGCGTTTTTACGACCCCGCCGAAGGACGCATCCTGCTGGACGGTGTGCCGCTGACTCAACTCGATCCTCTGGACCTGCGTCGCTGCTTCGCCCTCGTCTCGCAAACCCCGACGCTGTTCTTCGGCAGCATCGAAGAGAACATTCGCTACGGCAACCCGAAGGCGACCTTGGCCCAGGTTCAGGAAGCGGCGAAAATCGCCTACGCCCACGACTTCATCGAGCAAATGCCCAACGGCTACCAGACTCACCTCGGCGACGCAGGTCTTGGTTTGTCCGGCGGGCAACGCCAACGCCTGGCCATCGCCCGGGCGCTGCTGGTGGACGCGCCGATCCTGTTGCTGGACGAAGCCACCAGCGCCCTCGACGCCCAGAGCGAGCACCTGATCCAGCAAGCCCTGCCCAGCCTGATGAAAAACCGCACCACACTGGTCATCGCCCACCGACTGGCCACGGTGAAAAACGCCGACAGGATCGCGGTGATGGACCAAGGGAAACTGGTGGCGGTGGGAACGCATCAGGAGTTGATTGCGAGTAATGCGCTGTATGCGCGGCTGGCGGCGTTGCAGTTCAATGATGGCAAGGTTGAAACCGATCTGCGAGCGTAAGGCGCTGCTGGCGCCCCGGTACAATATCCTGAACCAGGCAGGTCTGAAAATTCCAAGTGTGCCGGGGCAAACCGTGTCCGGTGCCGACAAGTCCCAGTACTTCTTCCGCGTCAAAAACCTTATTGCCGTTCTGGAACAACGCTGGGGCAAAGCTGAAGTCGTGCAGTATCCACCCTCGGGTGGCGGAACCCTGAGAGGCAAGAAGGGGGTGATCCTGTTTGAAGTGCAGGGTTGGTGGGATGCCCAGGGGCATGCCACGCTGTTCAACGGCAGTACTTGCTACGACCACTGCTATTTCAACGAACCCGGCGCGAACTATCGCACCGACCGTGCGAACTTCTGGAGATTGCTGTGAAGAAGGTTCTATTGGGCATCCTGCCACTCATGTTGCTGGCCTCCGTTGGTTATGCGAAAGACACTGGGGGTATATCCCCGGAGGCCAGTGCACGTACCTACGGGCAGAATTACAAAGACATGGTGCTCGCGACCTGCATTGCGAACGCCTACAAGGAGGACAAGTCAGCAGCCATTGACGCAGGAAGCAGCGTCAGCGCATTGCGCGACTGGACCGAATACGACCTGGAAAAGGCCCCCGACGCGATCAAGACCCAGGTGGATCGTTACTTGGCGCGTGACTATCACAACCCGCTGGTCGAGTCGGAAGTCCAGGGCGTGCGTTTCGATTTGCTGAAATGCCTGGACCTGTATCACAGCAACGAGTTGGATGCACAGGTCAAGCGTCTGGTTATCCACCCCAATCGGATTTACAGGCAGGGTAAGTGAAACGTTAATCCTGGCGCCGGGTATCTGGGACAGCTCCTACACTCTCACGGCCATCTCCACCCGCTCGGCTGCAAATTGGGGTGGCGGCTGTGCGCAGGTGTGCAAGACCGGGGCAACATAGGAAACCCGGCAGCCCCCGAAGATCTCCGATGGCCTCAGCCGTTTGGCTCCATTTAAGATAAGAGATCGGCAGCAGGCGACCTTCCGAGCTAACTATCTCAAACCGGCACTGGCCGCCAATTTGATTGAAATGACGAATCCCGATTCGCCCAATAGTCCGGCTCAAAGGTATCGTTTGACCGAACTTGGCAAGCAGACCGCGACGCGGTGAAGATTGAACTGGATGGACACAAAAAAATGCCCGCATCAATTGATGCGGGCATTTTCGTTTACGTCTCAAAGCAAAGAGCGCAGCCTTCGGCAAGCTCCTGCATAACCGGCCTTACCGGTTATTGATCGTCAAAGTAGCGCTCATGCCAATCCACCAGCGGCTGCGGTGAATTGAGTTTCTGGCCGTAGATCACCGAGTACGACAGCACGTTCTGCACATACTGGCGGGTTTCGTCGAACGGGATGCTTTCTACCCACACATCGAAGCTCAGGTGATCGGCACCGCGCAGCCATTGACGCACGCGGCCGGGGCCGGCGTTGTAAGCGGCGGAGGCAAGGACGCGGTTGCCGTTGAACTGGCTGTGCACCTGGCTCAGGTAAGCGGCACCGAGCTGGATGTTCTTGTCCGGATCCAGCACCTGCTGCGGCGAGGCCAGCGGAATGCTGAACTTGCGCGCGGTTTCCTTGGCGGTGACGGGCATCAGTTGCATCAGGCCGCTGGCGCCGACGCCGGAGCGGGCGTCGTCCATGAAGGCACTTTCCTGGCGGGTGATGGCGAATACCCAGCTCGAGTGCAGTCCACGGACCTTGGCTTCGCGCACCAGGGTTTCGCGGTGGGCCATCGGGAAGCGGATGTCCAGATCGTCCCAGTACTGCGCCTGACTGATGGTGCGGATCGCCGGGAAATACCATTTCAGGTCGTAGGCCAGTTTCGCCTGGGCGACCATTTCATCACGGCTGAAGTGCCGGCTGACGTGGTACCACTCGCGGCGGCCGTCGACGATCTGCCCGCGGGCATGGAACTCCAGCGCGCGGCGCACACCTGGGGTATTGCGAACCTTGTTGATCAGCGCTTGGCTGAGCACCAGCGGTTTGTTGTTCAGCGAATAGGATGACTGTGAGCGATCGGCCGCCAGGAAACCGTAGAAGTCGCGCTCGTGAGCCAGGTTCTTGTAAAGCGTCTGCGCTTGCGGATTCTGTGGTTGCGCCAACTCCAGGGTGCGAGCCTGCCAGTAACGCCAGCGGTTGGTGGTGGCCAGGTCCTGAGGCAGGCGGCGGGTCAACTGATAGGCGTCGTCCCAACGGGCCAGACGCAACAGCAGGCGCAAGCGCCATTCGGAAACGGTGTTGTCCCGCAGTTCCGGGTCGTATTTGGTCATCACGTCCAGCGCGCGGCTGTCGAAACGTCGAGCCAGGGTCAGGCCGATTTCCCGGGCGATCGCGACTTTTTCGTCACGGGAGAAGTGCATGCTGCTGGCATAACCGTCGAGCAGGGCCATGGCCTTGTCCGGATCCTGACGAGCCAGGCGGCGCAGGCCAAGGCTGACGATGTCGGACATCGGCTCATCGGCCGGGATGAAGCGCGACGGCTGATTCAGCAGCTCGGGTTTCTGCGCCACATCCACCAGCAGACGACCGCGCGGGGCGAGGGTTGTCAGGCCATTGATCAGGCTGTTGGCCAGCGGGTAGTTGCGGGCGTGGGCGGCGAGTTTGGTGCGTTCCCAGCGTTTCTGTTCAGTCAGTTGACCATCGGCGGCCCACATGCCGAACACTGCATCGCATGCCTCGGGCTGGGTTTTGCCGCTCAGCCAGAGCTTTTCGGCGTTGACGTAGCCTTCAGCCTTGCGGTTATGGCTGATCTGATACTGCGCGTTCAGGCAGTCCAGTTCGGTGAAATTGAGCTTGGGATCATAATATTTGACGAAGGTCGCCCAATCGCCGCGTTCGGTCAGCCAGCGCAGCCAGCGCAATTTCATCCAGTTGGCTTGCGGCAGGTCACCGTGTTCGGCGAGGAAGTTCTCGATTTCGGCATTGCTCGCGGTTTTCAGCCGCGCGGTCAGTTCGTCATAAGCCAGATAGGGGGTCAGCGGATAATCGCTGAGCGCCTGGCTATAACGGAAATAAGGGCCGGAATCGCCCTTGGCCAAGGCACGCTTGGCTTCGTCGTAATACTGGCGTTGGGTAGACAGGTCTACCGCCTGGGCGGATTGAACGGCAGCGGCGGTAAGAAGCAAACATGAAAAAAGATTGAAAAGGCGACTGCGCATGGTACGTCCGGGCAGAGAAATCGTGACATGTGCCGGCAACGCCGGCACTTGATATCTGTAGCTTAGCCTTTTGCCAGCACCCGGTGAAAGCTTTGCCGGGCTAGCGGCACAAGTTCGCAACAATTATTAGTCAGAGTGTTGTCACAGCGAAATTGCCGGCCTTCTGAAGCCTCAAGTCAGGTAGAATGCGCGCCCGGTTTTTGGAGAAGCTCATGACCCTGCTCAAATTCAGCGATGTGTCCCTTGCTTTCGGCGCTATGCCGTTGTTGGACAAGGTGTCCTGGCAGATCGCCCGTGGTGAGCGGGTGTGCATCATCGGCCGCAATGGCACTGGCAAGTCCAGCATGATGAAGCTCGTCAAAGGCGACCAGAAGCCTGATGACGGCTCCGTTTGGCGTGCGCCTGGTCTCAAGATCGGCGAATTGCCGCAAGAATTGCCGGTAGCCGACGAGCGGACCGTGTTCGACGTGGTTGCCGAAGGCCTGGACGGTGTTGGCGAGCTGCTCGCGCAGTATCACCACCTGAGCCAGAACATCGTTACCGACGCCGATCTGGACAAACTGATGCACGTCCAGCACGACCTCGAAGCCCGCGATGGCTGGCGTTTGCAGCAACTGGTCGACAGCACGTTGAGCCGCTTGCAACTGCCGGCCGACAAAACCCTCGCCGAATTGTCCGGCGGCTGGCGTCGCCGCGTCCTGCTGGCCCAGGCTCTGGTTTCCGAACCGGACCTGCTGCTGCTCGACGAACCGACCAACCACCTGGACATCGGTGCCATCGCCTGGCTCGAAGAAGCGCTGAAGGATTTCCAGGGCGCTGTGCTGTTCATCACGCACGACCGTTCATTCCTGCAGAACCTTGCGACCCGCATCCTGGAACTGGATCGCGGCGGCTTGATCGACTGGAACGGCGATTACGCCAGCTTCCTCGTGCACAAAGAAGCCACACTGGCCGCTGAAGAAACCGCCAACGCGCTGTTCGACAAGAAACTGGCCCAGGAAGAAGTCTGGATCCGCCAGGGCATCAAGGCGCGTCGCACCCGTAACGAAGGCCGTGTCCGTGCACTCAAAGCCCTGCGCGTCGAGCGTAGCGAGCGTCGTGAGCGTACCGGCAAGGCCAACATCCAGCTGGATACCGCCGACAAGTCCGGCAAGCAGGTGATGGTGCTCGAGAACGTGAGTTTCGCTCACCCGGGCGGTCCGTTCCTGATCAAGGATTTCTCGATGGTCCTGCAGCGCGGCGACCGCATCGGTCTGCTCGGCGCCAACGGTACCGGCAAGACCACGCTGTTGAAGCTGATGCTCAGCGGTCTGCAACCGACCAGCGGCACAGTGGAAGAGGGGACGCGCATCGACGTGGCCTACTTCGACCAGTTGCGCCATCAGCTGGACCTGGAAAAGACCGTGATCGACAACGTGGCCGAAGGCCGTGACTTCATCGACATCGATGGTCAGAGCCGCCATGTGCTGAGCTACCTCGGCGACTTCCTGTTCAGCCCGCAGCGTGCCCGTACGCCGGTCAAGGCGCTGTCCGGTGGTGAGCGTGCCCGGCTGTTGCTGGCCAAACTGTTCAGCAAGCCGGCGAACCTGCTGGTGCTCGACGAACCGACCAACGACCTGGACGTGGAAACCCTTGAGCTGCTGGAAGAGGTCTTGCTGACCTTCAATGGCACCGTGCTGATGGTCAGCCACGACCGGGCATTCCTCGACAACGTGGTCACCAGCACCCTGGTCTTCGAAGGTGAAGGCAAGGTTCGCGAATACGTCGGTGGTTATCAGGACTGGCTGCGTCAGGGCGGCTCGCCGCGCCTGCTGGGCGTGACCGAGAGCAAATCCGGCAAGGCCGACCTGAACTCTGCCGTCGTGACGGCCGAACCTGCGCCAGTCGCTGCGGTGGAAGCCCCGGCGCCGGTGGCGAAAAAGAAGCTCAGCTACAAGTTGCAGCGTGAGCTGGAAGCCTTGCCAGGCCAGATCGAAGCCATGGAGCAGCAGATCGCGCTGGTTGAAGCGCAGATGGCGGATGCCGGCTTCTATCAGCGTCCACCTGCCGAGACGGCTGCGGTGATCGCTCAGCTCGAGCAATTGCAGGCTGAACTCGACGTGATGGTCGAGCGCTGGGCCGAACTGGATGCCTGATTGATCCGGCTATAAAAAAGCCCGGCGTTCAGTGATGAGCGCCGGGCTTTTCGTATGGAGTTCGATCTGTTGGCTGCGTTAGATCCCCTGTGGGAGCGAGCAGGCTCGCTCCCACAGGGTATGGGTTGTCAGCTTTTGATCAGGCGCACCGCGAGTACGTCGCAAGGCGCGCCGTGCAGTACGTCGTTGGCGGTGGAGCCCAGCAACAGCGCCAGACCATGCCGACCATGACTGCCCACCACGATCAGGTCGCAGGTTTGTTCCTTGGCAAGGTGGTGAATCTCCTGGCGCGGCTGACCATAGGTCAAGTGGCTGTATTCCTTGGAGAGCTCCGGGTATTTCAGGATCAACCGCTCAAGGCGCTCCTTGGCCTGATCGAACTGTTGTTGTTGCAACTGGGAAAGGTCCATCGGCACGTCGCCGCCAAAGGCCATGGCCATCGGCTCGACAATATGCACCAGGGACAGCTTCGCGCCATTGCTCACCGAGAGTTCGCGAGCGCGGTGGATTACAGGATCGCACTCTTCGGTTAGATCTACAGCGACCAGAATATGGTGGTAGGGCATGAGGTGCTCCTCCTGAGGATTGCAATATTGGTAAGTATGGCTGGTTTCAAGCGCATTGGTTTCAGAGTGACTCAATGGGCTCATCAAGAATCGGGAGTACAGATATGACGGTCTGGATAGTGGTGTCAATCCTGTTGGTGGTGCTGAGCCCACTGGCCTGGTTGCGTCCGTCTCGTGGCCAGAGCGGGCGCATGGCCCTGCGCATGGAGGCGCGGCGCATTGGCCTTGCCATGCAACTGGCGCCCCAAGAGTGGCCGCACTGGCTGAGCCAGGAGCCGCCGAGCCCTTGCGCCCAGTACCATCGGCCGCGCCGTGGCACTCAGCCGGCGTGCTGGAGCTATTGGCAGAAAGCGCCGGGGGTGTGGGTCAATCAGTGGCAGGAGGTCTGCGAGGATGGAGCGCTGCTGAATCATTTCGAAAAATTGCCTGCCAACGTCTACAAGATCGAGGCGGACAAGCAAATGATTGCCCTGTATTGGGGCGAGAAGGGTGAGGCCGAGGTTCTGCAACAGATCGACGCCACGCTCAAAGCACTCGCCTGAAACCCGATCTGTAGCCGCTGCCTCGCAGGCTCGGCAGCTGCTACAGAGGCAATAAAAAGCCCGACATCATCATCGGGCTGGGGTTGGCCAGGCAGGCCGGTAATTCTTTGTGGCACTGATCTTACGCTGGGCATTCGCCAAAAGCGTTCAAATTTTTCTTCAGAGTCCCGCCAGCGTAGCTTGTTAAACACAGGCCGCCGGTAATTAGGGCGACTTTTCTAACTATTGATTCTATGAATGGCCTCGCGGGCATCCGCGTGTTGCAGGTCTTCGTGGTACGGAAGTGACCGGAAAGTCGCGTTTCAACCAGTGTTTTGGGCGATTGACAATTGTCAGAAATTCCGTGAAGGTGACGTACCCAAATCAAACGGGCGTATGAATTGAGCGTTTGTATTACACACCGCTCCTACAGAATCCCGACTATCGCGTTGGCGGGTGTGCCGGGTGAATTGGCGTTAGCATCGACGATAAACGTCCCTGCCGAGCCAGTCGCCTGCGTCCGACGTGTACTGTTCAGCTTCCATATCGTGGAGATCAGTTGATGATTTACGAAGGTAAAGCCATCACGGTTAAGGCTCTTGAAAGTGGCATCGTCGAATTGAAATTCGACCTCAAGGGTGAGTCCGTCAACAAGTTCAACCGTCTTACCCTGAACGAACTGCGTCAGGCTGTAGACACCATCAAGGCAGATGCTTCGATCAAGGGTGTGATCGTCAGCAGTGGCAAGGACGTATTCATCGTCGGCGCCGACATCACCGAATTCGTCGACAACTTCAAGCTGCCGGATGCCGAGCTTGTTGCTGGCAACCTCGAAGCCAACAAGATTTTCAGCGATTTTGAAGACCTCAATGTCCCGACTGTCGCCGCGATCAATGGCATCGCACTGGGCGGCGGTCTGGAAATGTGCCTGGCGGCGGATTTCCGCGTCATGGCCAGCACCGCCAAAATCGGTCTGCCGGAAGTCAAACTGGGCATCTACCCAGGCTTTGGCGGTACTGTGCGTTTGCCGCGCATCATTGGTGCCGACAATGCCATCGAGTGGATTGCTGCCGGTAAGGAAAACCGCGCTGAAGACGCGTTGAAAGTCGGTGCCGTCGACGCTGTGGTCGACTCGCAGAAGTTGCAGGAAGCGGCGCTGAACCTGATCAAGAGCGCCATCTCCGGTGAATTTGACTACAAGGCCAAGCGTCAGCCGAAGCTCGAAAAACTCAAACTCAACGCCATCGAACAAATGATGTCGTTTGAAACCGCCAAAGGTTTCGTGGCCGGCCAAGCGGGCCCGAACTACCCGGCACCGGTCGAAGCGATCAAGACCATCCAGAAAGCTGCGAACTTCGGGCGCGACAAGGCGCTGGAAGTCGAAGCCGCCGGTTTCGTCAAACTGGCCAAGACCTCTGCCGCGCAGAGCTTGATCGGTCTGTTCCTGAACGATCAGGAGCTGAAGAAAAAGGCCAAGGCCTACGACGAAATCGCCAAGGAAGTGAAGCAGGCCGCCGTATTGGGCGCCGGCATCATGGGGGGCGGTATCGCTTATCAGTCGGCCTCCAAAGGCACGCCGATCCTGATGAAAGACATCAACGAGCACGGTATCGAGCAAGGTCTGGCCGAAGCCGCCAAACTGCTGGTGGGCCGCGTTGATAAAGGTCGCATGACTGCGGCGAAGATGGCCGAAGTGCTCAACGGTATTCGTCCGACCCTGTCTTACGGCGATTTCGGTCACGTCGACTTGGTCGTCGAAGCCGTTGTCGAGAACCCGAAGGTCAAGCAGGCCGTTCTGGCCGAAGTCGAAGGCAAGGTCAAAGAGGACACCATCCTCGCGTCCAACACTTCGACCATTTCCATC
Source organism: Pseudomonas sp. P9_31 (assembly GCF_034008235.1). Taxonomy (NCBI): domain Bacteria; kingdom Pseudomonadati; phylum Pseudomonadota; class Gammaproteobacteria; order Pseudomonadales; family Pseudomonadaceae; genus Pseudomonas; species Pseudomonas sp. P9_31. The sequence goes on along the minus strand of NZ_CP125375.1, from coordinate 4,212,171 downwards.
ACCTTGCTGGCCAAAGCCCTCAAGCGTCCGGAAAACTTCGTCGGCATGCACTTCTTCAACCCGGTGCACATGATGCCGCTGGTTGAAGTGATCCGTGGCGAGAAGTCCAGCGAAGTGGCCGTTGCCACCACCGTTGCCTACGCCAAGAAAATGGGCAAGAACCCGATTGTCGTCAACGACTGCCCGGGCTTTTTGGTCAACCGCGTGCTGTTCCCGTACTTCGGTGGTTTCGCCAAACTGGTCAGCGCCGGCGTGGACTTCGTCCGTATCGACAAGGTCATGGAGAAATTCGGCTGGCCAATGGGCCCGGCATACCTGATGGACGTGGTCGGCATCGACACCGGTCACCACGGTCGTGACGTTATGGCTGAAGGCTTCCCGGATCGCATGAAGGACGACCGTCGTTCGGCCGTCGACGTGCTCTATGAAGCCAAGCGCCTGGGCCAGAAGAACGGCAAGGGTTTCTATGCCTACGAAACCGACAAGCGCGGCAAGCAGAAGAAAGTCGCCGATTCGTCGGTGCTGGAAGTGCTCAAGCCGATCGTTTTCCAACAGCTCGAAGTCACTGACGAAGACATCATCAACTGGATGATGATCCCGCTGTGCCTGGAAACCGTGCGCTGCCTGGAAGACGGCATTGTCGATACCGCCGCCGAAGCCGACATGGGTCTGGTCTACGGTATTGGTTTCCCTCCATTCCGTGGCGGTGCGCTGCGTTACATCGACTCGATCGGTGTTGCAGAGTTCGTTGCCCTGGCTGACCAGTACGCTGATTTGGGCGCGCTGTACCACCCGACCGCGAAGCTGCGTGAAATGGCCAAAAACGGTCAGAGCTTCTTCGGTTAAGCGCCCACACTAGAGCGAGAGTGAACGTATATGAGCTTGAATCCTAGAGACGTCGTGATTGTCGACTTCGGTCGTACGCCGATGGGCCGCTCCAAGGGCGGCATGCACCGCAACACCCGCGCCGAAGACATGTCGGCGCACCTGATCAGCAAACTGCTGGAACGCAACGTCAAGGTCGACCCGAGCGAAGTCGAAGACGTGATCTGGGGTTGTGTGAACCAGACCCTGGAGCAGGGCTGGAACATCGCCCGCATGGCGTCCCTGATGACGCAGATCCCGCACACCTCGGCCGGCCAGACCGTCAGTCGTCTGTGTGGCTCGTCCATGAGTGCGCTGCACACTGCCGCGCAAGCGATCATGACCGGCAACGGTGACGTTTTCGTCGTCGGCGGCGTCGAGCATATGGGCCATGTGAGCATGATGCACGGTGTCGATCCGAACCCGCACATGTCCCTGTACGCGGCGAAAGCCTCGGGCATGATGGGCCTGACCGCGGAAATGCTCGGCAAAATGCACGGCATTACTCGCGAGCAGCAGGACGCCTTTGGCGTGCGTTCCCACCAACTCGCCCACAAGGCGACCGTGGAAGGCAAGTTCAAGGACGAAATCATCCCGATGCAGGGCTACGACGAGAACGGTTTCCTGAAGCTGTTCGACTACGACGAAACCATTCGTCCGGAAACCACCCTGGAAAGCCTGGCGGCTCTGAAGCCAGCGTTTAACCCGAAGGGCGGCACCGTGACCGCCGGTACTTCGTCGCAGATCACCGACGGTGCTTCGTGCATGATCGTGATGTCGGCACAGCGTGCCCAGGACCTGGGCATCCAGCCGCTGGCGGTGATTCGCTCGATGGCAGTAGCAGGTGTGGACCCGGCGATCATGGGCTATGGTCCAGTACCGGCAACGCAGAAAGCATTGAAGCGCGCGGGCCTTGGCATCAACGATATCGACTTCTTCGAGCTCAACGAAGCTTTCGCCGCACAGGCCCTGCCAGTGCTGAAAGATTTGAAAGTGCTCGACAAGATGAACGAGAAGGTTAACCTGCACGGCGGCGCGATCGCCCTGGGTCACCCGTTCGGTTGCTCCGGTGCACGTATTTCGGGCACCTTGCTGAACGTGATGAAGCAGAATGGCGGCACCTTCGGGGTGGCTACCATGTGCATTGGTCTCGGCCAAGGCATCTCCACCGTCTTCGAACGCGTTTAAGCGTTTCGTTGATGGAAGCCGGGGCCAAGTGCCCCGGTTTTTGTTTTTCCGGATTTATTTTGTTTTTATTTTAAAAAGATTTGAGTGAGGGCCAAAGCATGCCGATACAACCTGGGCTCTACCAGCATTACAAAGGTCCGCAGTACCGCGTCTTCAGTGTTGCGCGGCATTCGGAGACCGAAGAAGAAGTGGTCTTCTACCAAGCCCTGTATGGCGATTACGGCTTTTGGGTGCGTCCCTTGAGCATGTTCCTGGAGTCGGTCGAGGTTGACGGCGAACAGGTGCCACGCTTTGCTTTGGTGCAAGCCGAACCGAGCGTTTTTCCGCAGCCATAAGGGGAGTGCGCGCAGAACCCTGCGCTTGACCTCACCTTGTAGCCACTATATATAGCGGTGCCGCGTCAGGCGCCAACCGCCTTTCACTTTTAGAATTCAGGAATTTTCTGATCCATGGGCAAATCGCTGGTCATTGTGGAATCCCCGGCTAAGGCCAAGACCATCAACAAGTATCTGGGTAACCAATACGTGGTGAAGTCGAGTATCGGCCATATCCGAGACCTGCCCACCAGCGGTTCGGCTAGCGCCAGCAAAGAGCCTGCCGCCAAGCGTGGCAAGGCCGCCGCAGGTGAAGGTCCGGTGCTCACGCCGAAGGAGAAAGCGCGCAAGCAGCTGGTCTCGCGCATGGGGGTCGATCCCGATCATGGCTGGAAAGCCAAGTACGAGATCCTCCCGGGCAAGGAAAAGGTTATCGAAGAGCTGCGCCGGCTCGCCAAAGATGCTGACACCATCTATCTCGCAACCGACTTGGACCGCGAGGGGGAAGCCATTGCCTGGCACCTGCGCGAAGCCATCGGTGGTGACGACAGCCGCTACAAGCGTGTGGTGTTCAACGAAATCACCAAAAAAGCGATCCAGGAAGCTTTCTCCCAGCCGGGCGAGCTGGACATCGATCGCGTAAACGCTCAGCAGGCGCGTCGCTTCCTCGACCGCGTGGTGGGTTACATGGTTTCGCCGCTGTTGTGGGCCAAGGTCGCTCGTGGTCTGTCCGCCGGTCGCGTGCAATCGGTTGCCGTGAAGCTGGTGGTCGAGCGTGAGCGTGAAATCCGCGCGTTCAACCCGGAAGAGTACTGGGAAGTTCATGCTGACCTCGGCACCGCCAAGGGCGCGACCGTGCGCTTCGATGTGGCTCGCGAGAAAGGCGAGGCCTTCAAGCCGCTCAACGAAGCCCAGGCCATGGCCGCGCTGGAGAAGCTCAAGGCTTCCAGCTACAGCATCGTCAAGCGCGAGGACAAACCGACCAGCAGCAAACCGTCGGCACCGTTCATCACTTCTACCCTGCAACAGGCCGCGAGCAACCGCCTGGGCTTCGGTGTGAAGAAAACCATGATGATGGCCCAGCGTCTGTACGAAGCCGGCTACATCACTTATATGCGTACCGACTCCACCAACCTCTCGGCCGATGCCGTGACGATGGCGCGTACTTATATTGAAGGCGAATTCGGCAAGAAGTACCTGCCGGAAACCCCGAACGTCTACAGCAGCAAAGAAGGCGCACAAGAGGCTCACGAAGCGATTCGTCCGTCTGATGCCAATACCGAGCCAAGCAAGCTGTCGGGCATGGAGCGTGATGCCGAGCGGCTTTACGAGCTGATCTGGCGCCAGTTCCTGGCGTGCCAGATGCTGCCGGCCCAATACCTGTCAACCACGGTTACCGTTGGTGCCGGTGACTTCGAGTTGCGCGCCAAGGGCCGCATCCTGAAGTTCGACGGTTACACCCGCGTCATGCCGCAAATCACCAAGCCTGGTGATGACGACGTGTTGCCGGACATGGCCCAGGGCGACGCGATGAAGCTGATCAAGCTTGATCCGACCCAGCACTTCACCAAGCCGCCGGCGCGTTACTCGGAAGCGAGCCTGGTAAAGGAAATGGAAAAACGCGGCATCGGTCGTCCTTCGACCTACGCGGCGATCATTTCGACCATCCAGGACCGCGGTTACGTGGCGCTGCACAACCGTCGTTTCTATTCGGAAAAGATGGGCGACATCGTCACCGAGCGTCTGGCCGAGAGCTTCTCCAATCTCATGGACTACGGCTTCACCGCCGGCATGGAAGAGAATCTCGATGATGTGGCCCAGGGCGAGCGCGACTGGAAAAACGTGCTCGACGAGTTCTACGGCGACTTCAAGAAGAAACTCGAAGTGGCCGAAAGCGCCGAAGGCGGCATGCGCGCCAACCAGCCGGTGATGACTGGTATTCCATGCGTGGTGTGCGGTCGTCCGATGCAGATTCGTACTGCCTCGACGGGCGTGTTCCTCGGCTGCTCGGGCTACAGCCTGCCGCCGAAAGAGCGCTGTAAAGCCACCGTCAACCTGGTGCCGGGCGATGAAATCGCCGCGGACGACGAGGGTGAGTCCGAGTCGCTGGTCCTGCGTGGCAAGCATCGCTGCCCGATCTGCAGCACGGCGATGGATGCTTACCTGCTCGACGAGAAGCGCAAGCTGCACATCTGCGGTAACAACCCGGATTGCGCTGGCTACGAAATCGAAGAGGGCACTTACCGCATCAAGGGCTATGAAGGTCCGAGCCTGGAGTGCGACAAGTGCGGTAGCGAGATGCAGCTCAAGACCGGCCGTTTCGGCAAATTCTTCGGTTGCACCAACGCGACGTGCAAGAACACCCGCAAGCTGCTGAAAAGCGGTGACGCGGCGCCGCCAAAGATGGACCCGGTGAAGATGCCTGAGCTCAAATGCGAAAAGGTCAACGACACCTACATCCTGCGCGACGGTGCTTCCGGCCTGTTCCTGGCGGCCAGCCAATTCCCGAAAAACCGCGAGACCCGTGCTCCATTGGTCGTGGAGATCGTGCCGCACAAGGATGAGATCGATCCGAAGTACCACTTCCTTTGCGAAGCACCGAAGAAAGATCCCGACGGCCTTCCTGCAGTGATCCGTTACAGCCGCAAGACCAAAGAGCAGTACGTGCAGACTGAGGTCGACGGTAAACCGACTGGCTGGAAGGCGTATTACGACGGCGGCAAGTGGACGGTTGAAGACAAGCGTCCAGCAGCCAAGGCTTAAAAGCCGCTGTACACAAAAGGCCGCATGACAACCCTCGGGTTTTCATGCGGCCTTTTTGTTTTGGGCTTGCGGTGAGCTTGGGTGATCCACGACACTGTCTGACCTGCGTGAAGCAATTATTTCGTTGTGGAGGCTGCCGTCATGGCCCACGAACTCTATACCCGTACCAATCAGAAGATTTATTTCGCCGGCCTGTCGCTGGAAGCGCTTGCCAGGGCTGAAGAGGGGCGGGCGATGAACTCCCTGGCGCTGATTCAGGCCGGGCGCGAGTCAGCGTTGTTTCACCTGTATGGTGCGCTGCTGGGGTTGTGTCATGAAATCGCCGGTTTCTATCGCTTGCCTCAGGCCAATGCGCCTAGGGCAGAGACGCTGCTGGCCCGCGAAGTGCTCGAAACCATCGCTATTCCGGAAATGGCGGAGATGGTCGAGCTGGCGCAAAACCCTGAGACCTGGCTGGCCAAACTGCTGTCGGCTCATGCTGCGCTGTTTCAGCCACCTCGCACTCCGCACAAGCCCAAGGGCGATGTGACACAGCCGCTCATTCTGGCCGTCAATCTGGATGAAGAAGAGGCGCCTGAGGAGCTGAGCCGGGAGGAGCTGGAGAGCTGGCGTCAGAACCTGAAAGGCTTGGCGATTAGGTTTCGCGAAGGGTTAAACGAGTGCTGAAAGATTGAGTGTTTGGCGAATGGCCGACTCAAGGAAGGGTGTTGTCAGAAATTTCTCTTCGTGATGGCATCTGGTCAAGATCCCGAGCGAAGCTTGGCCGATGCCTATATAATCTCCGCCTTTCGTGGAGAACAGACCTTTATGCCAACGTCCTTTCTAGAAATTGTCGAGTTACCAGACGGCCGAATCGAGCTGCGCAGGGCTGAGGACGAGGGTTCTCTGGTTACTTTGGATTTCTCCGAGGATGCCAAGGCTTTCCTGCAAGGCCAGCACGTGGAAGTCGCCAAGGCGATGTTGAGCGTCGGTGTTCAGATGGCAGGACGCCTGGTTGAAGGCGAATTTGATAAGGAAGAGGGGCCACGGGTTCTTCATTGATCCCGCCCGTCGGATTCTGCCGATACCTCTACAGATTGGCTTCTCTATATCCATGGAGAAGCCCCGCGCTATTCAGCGCGCAGTGTTTATCAGTTAACCCAGTCGAATATTCAGGCTTTGCGCATCCCCGGTACGGGCAGCGCTGATCAACTGTTGCCGCGACGAAGTACTCAACGGATTTAGCCAGCTGACAACCGTATGGCTGCGGCCAAGTCGCAAGGCTTCACAGGTCAACTGCTGAGCGCTCTGTGCGCCGCGTGGTTGCAGCAGCAGAATGCGTTCACGGTTCAGGCCAGCGTCCCGTAACCAGGCCTGGGTCAGGCTGGCGGGCGGGGCGATCAGTGTCAGCCAGCGTGCATCCTGATCCTGGCTCAGTTCCCTGAGAATCGGTGCCAGAAGGTTCAGGCAGTTCCCGGCCGCGCCGCGCAGTGATAGTTCGCTGAAGACTTCGGGCTCGGTGCTCCAGGGCGACTCGACCACGTCTTTCAGGATTGGCGCCAGCGGCTGCGCCATGAACGCCTCGAACAACGGCAGTTGGGCTTGCTGTGAGGTGTGTGGGAACTGCATAAAGCCTCCTTTAGCGGCGAATCACGCCGACACTCAAGCCTTCGATGACCAGTTCCTGATCTTTCAGGTTGACTTCGATAGGGGCGAATTCAGGGTTTTCGGCAATCAACCAGACCTTGCTGCCGTCGCGCTTGAAGCGCTTGACGGTCACTTCGTCACCGATCCGTGCCACCACGATCTGGCCATTGCGGGCTTCACGGGTCGTATGGACGGCCAGCAGGTCGCCATCGAAAATGCCGACATCCTTCATGCTCATGCCATGGACCCGCAGCAGATAGTCGGCACGAGGGTGGAAGAACGAAGGGTTGATGTTGCAGGATTCTTCGATGTGCTGTTGGGCCAGGATCGGAGCACCTGCTGCCACTCGGCCGATGATCGGCAGCGTGGACTCGTCGGCCTTGGCTTCGAAGCCTGGGATGCGAATGCCGCGGGAGGCGCCGGGGGTCATTTCGATCGCCCCCTTGCGGGCCAGTGCCTTGAGGTGTTCTTCCGCCGCGTTGGGCGACTTGAAGCCCAGTTCCTGAGCGATTTCCGCGCGGGTCGGCGGGTAGCCGTTGTCTTCGAGACAGCGTTTGATGAAGGCCAGAATCTCTGCTTGGCGTGGCGTCAGCTTTAGCATATTGATCGCTCTGTTTTTTTATACAGTGACTGGGATTATATACAGTGAACCAGTCTTGGCAATGCCCCTTTTTTTACCGGCCGCTGGACGGTCATTCTGCTCGCTGATTGAAGCGCCACTGTTGTATGGTTAAATAACTGACCGACCATTCCAAAAACGAACCGCCAGACTTGACAAGGCCTGGGCTGAAACGTATGTTTCAAACAAGTGTTTGTCAGGCGGAGTAGCCATGGCCCAGTCGGAAACCGTTGAACGCATTCTCGATGCTGCCGAGCAGCTGTTCGCGGAAAAAGGTTTCGCTGAAACCTCATTGCGTCTGATCACCAGCAAGGCCGGTGTCAATCTGGCTGCGGTGAATTATCACTTCGGATCGAAGAAGGCGCTGATTCAGGCGGTCTTCTCGCGTTTTCTCGGGCCGTTCTGCCTCAGTCTCGATAAAGAGCTGGAGCGCCGTTCGGCCAAGCCCGAGAACAAACCGACCCTTGAAGAGCTGCTGGAGATCCTCGTCGAGCAAGCCCTGGTGGTGCAGCCACGCAGTGGCAACGACCTGTCCATTTTCATGCGTTTGCTGGGGCTGGCCTTCAGTCAGAGCCAAGGGCACTTGCGTCGTTATCTGGAAGACATGTACGGCAAGGTTTTCCGCCGCTACATGATGCTGGTCAACGAGGCTGCACCGCGCATTCCACCGATCGAATTGTTCTGGCGCGTGCACTTCATGCTCGGTGCCGCGGCGTTCAGCATGTCGGGGATCAAGGCCTTGCGCGCGATTGCCGAGACCGATTTCGGCGTCAACACCTCCATCGAGCAAGTGATGCGTCTGATGGTGCCGTTCCTGGCCGCGGGCATGCGTGCCGAAACCGGCGTCACCGACACCGCCTTGGCCACTGCACAGTTGCGTCCGCGCAGCAAATCGGCCCCGGTGGCCGCCAAGGTTTAACCGCACACGGGTGGGCGCGGCAGCTGACATCCGCTAAGCTAGCCGCCCATGCCGACTCTCGTTCTGAACCCCCTCATTGATATCGCCGACCTGCCGGGCTCAGCCCATGGCGGCGAATTCGTGCGAGCCGGGTTTATCGTAATCAAGGAATTTCTATGACTGCTGGCCTGCAAGGCTCGTTGATGGTGGACGTCGCCGGTACCTGGCTGACGTCTGAAGATCGCCAATTGTTGCGTCAACCTGAAGTGGGCGGTCTGATCATTTTTGCCCGCAACATCGAACACCCGCGTCAGGTGCGCGAGTTGAGCGCTGCGATCCGCGCCATTCGTCCCGATCTGCTGCTGGCGGTGGATCAGGAGGGTGGTCGGGTTCAGCGGCTGCGTCAGGGCTTCGTGCGGTTGCCAGCCATGCGCGCCATCGCCGACAACCCGAATGCCGAATACCTGGCCGAACAGTGCGGGTGGATCATGGCGACCGAAGTGCTGGCGGTCGGTCTCGACCTGAGCTTCGCCCCGGTGCTGGACCTGGATTACCAGCGCAGCGCGGTGGTCGGAACCCGTTCGTTCGAGGGTGATCCCGAACGCGCCGCCTTGCTCGCCGGTGCATTCATCCGCGGCATGAACAGCGCCGGGATGGCCGCCACCGGCAAGCATTTCCCCGGTCATGGCTGGGCCGAGGCCGACTCCCATGTTGCGATTCCCAACGACGAGCGCAGCCTCGATGAGATCCGTGCCAACGATCTGGTGCCGTTCGCGCGATTGAGCAAGCAACTGGCCGCCGTCATGCCGGCCCACGTTATTTATCCACAGGTCGATTCCCAGCCCGCTGGTTTCTCCCGCCGCTGGTTACAGGACATCCTGCGCGGCGAGTTGCAATTCGATGGCGTGATCTTCAGTGACGACCTGTCGATGGCCGGTGCACATGTGGTGGGCGATGCTGCCAGTCGCATCGAAGCGGCATTGACCGCCGGTTGTGACATGGGCCTGGTGTGCAACGACCGCGCGGCCGCCGAGCTGGCCTTGAGCGCCGCCCAGCGTTTGAAAGTCAAACCTTCGGCGCGTCGTATTGCGCGGATGCGTGGGCAGGCGTATGCCAACACCGAATACCGTCAAGATCCGCGCTGGCTGACGGCCGTCGGCGCGCTCAAAGAAGCTCAATTGATTGATTAAGGACTTTTCGTTATGACGGTTTACGCGATTATCGGTGGCACCGGCCTGACTCAGCTCGAAGGCTTGAGCATTCGTCAGTCATTGGCGGTGGACACTCCTTACGGCGCGCCTTCGGCCGAGGTGCAGATTGGTGAATACGCTGGCAAGGAAGTGCTGTTTCTCGCGCGTCACGGGCACCCGCACCGCTTTCCGCCACATCAGGTGAACTACCGCGCCAACCTGTGGGCCTTGAAGCAGGCCGGTGCCGAAGCGATTCTTGCGGTCAATGCCGTGGGCGGGATTCATGCTGCGATGGGTACCGGGCACTTCTGCGTGCCGCATCAATTGATCGACTACACCAGCGGTCGCCAACACACCTATTTTGCCGATGACCTGGAACAGGTGACGCACATCGACTTCAGCTATCCCTACAGCGAACCCCTGCGTCAACAATTGATTGCAGCGTTGGCGGTTGAAGGGGTTGGCTACAGCAGCCATGGCGTATATGCCTGCACCCAGGGCCCGCGTCTGGAAACAGTGGCTGAAATCGCGAGGCTGGAACGTGACGGCTGCGACATTGTCGGCATGACCGGTATGCCGGAAGCGGCACTGGCGCGTGAACTGGAACTGGATTACGCCTGCCTGGCGCTGGTGGTGAACCCGGCGGCGGGCAAGTCGACGGCAGTGATCACCATGGCCGAGATCGAGCAGGCATTACATGACGGGATGGGCAAGGTGAAGTCGACGTTGGCGCGGGTGCTTAAGGGTTAATCAGTCGTTACATCGAGTCGACCCCCATCGCGAGCAGGCTCGCTCCCACATTAATTTTGTGTTGTCTCCATTATGGTGGGTAAACACAGATCCAATGTGGGAGCGAGCTTGCTCGCGATGGCGATTCTATAATCGCCGCTACTTGTCGATTTTTTCCGGCAACGGCGCAAACAACGCCTCGATATCATCACTCTGCAACTTCCAGTCCCCGGTCTTGCGCCCATCCAGCACGCCTGCGGCCAGATCGGACTTTTCCTTCTGCAGATGCTGAATCTTCTCCTCAACCGTGCCCCTGGCAATCATCTTGTAGACGAACACCGGTTTCTCCTGGCCAATGCGATACGCGCGATCCGTCGCCTGATTTTCCGTCGCCGGGTTCCACCAGGGGTCGTAGTGAATCACGGTATCGGCTTCGGTCAGGTTCAGGCCTACACCGCCAGCCTTCAAGCTGATCAGAAAGATCTGACGCTTGCCGCTCTGGAACTCCTTCACCGGCGTGCGCCGGTCGCGGGTTTGCCCGGTCAGGATCGCATACGCCACGCCGCGATTGTTCAGTTCGTCCTCGATCAGCGACAGCATTGAAGTGAACTGCGAGAACAGCAGAATCCGCCGACCTTCCTCGAACAACTCTTCAAGCATTTCCATCAGGCTGTCGAGTTTGCCGGAGGTGCTGCCGCGAGCGGGCAGGGCGGCATCGTTGACCAGGCGCAAATCACAACACACCTGACGCAGTTTCAGCAGCGCCTCAAGGATGATGATCTGGCTGCGCGCCACGCCCTTGCGGGTGATTTCGTCGCGGACTTTCTTGTCCATGGCCAGGCGCATGGTTTCGTATACGTCGCGCTGGGCTTCGTTGAGCTCGACCCAATGGATGATCTCGGTTTTCGGCGGCAGTTCGGTGGCCACCTGTTCCTTGGTCCGGCGCAGCAGGAACGGTTTGATCCGACCGTTCAGATGTTGAAGTCTTACTTCGCTTGCGCGTTTTTCAATCGGAACGCGGTAATCGCGGTTGAAGCTTTTCACGTCACCGAGCCAGCCCGGCAGCAGGAAGTGGAACAGCGACCACAGCTCGCCCAAATGGTTTTCCAGCGGCGTGCCACTCAGGCACAGCCGCTGGCGAGCATTCAGCTCACGGGCCGCATGGGCGGCCTTGCTGTTGGGGTTTTTGATGTACTGAGCCTCATCCAGCACTAGCACGTGTAACGGCTGCGCGGCCAGGCGTTCGACGTCCTTGGGCAGCAGCGCATAGGTGGTCAGGATCAGGTCGTAATCGGCCAGATTGTCGAAATGCTTTTTGCGGCTGACACCGTACAGCGCCAGCACTTTGAGCTGCGGCGTGAAATGCGCCGCTTCGTCGAGCCAGTTGGGAATCAGGCTGGTGGGCATGACCACCATGCACGGCCGATCGAGGCGCCCGGCATTTTTCTCGCTGAGAACGTGCGCGAGGGTCTGTAGGGTTTTGCCCAGGCCCATGTCGTCCGCGAGAATCCCGCCGACTTCCAGTTGTCGCAACGACTGCATCCAGCTCAAGCCTTCCAGCTGATACGGGCGCAAGGTGGCATTCAAGCCTTCGGGCGCGGCGGCGGTGTGGTCCTTGATATCGCGCAGGCGCTGGGCAAAGGTGCGGATCTGCTCGCCACCTTCCCAGAGCAGCGGCAGGCCTTCCAGCGGGTTCAGTCGCGTGGCGTCGGCCTTGCTCAGGCGCAGCGTGGTTTCGCCGGGTTCTTGCAGATAAAACTCGCCGAGGGTGGCCAGCACCGGTTTCAGGCGGCCGAAGGGCAGGGCGACCTGCAAGGGGCCCTGGTCGGTGCTGCGGCGTTGCGGGATGTTCACCAGAATCAGTTCGTCGTCGCGACGTCGGGCGAGCCGTTCCGGGTTGAGGATCTCGGTGTGGGAGCGCATCAGGTTCAACAGGATCGGCAGCAGGCTCAGGCGTTCGCCGTTAACGATGATCCCCAGTTCCAGGTCGAACCAGTCTCGCTCCGGTGCCTGCTCGACGGTGGCGTACCAATCGTCCACGGCGGTCAGGTCGAAGCCGAAGTCCTCGTCGATCTGTAACTCCCAGCCTTGGGTGCGCAACTTCGGCAGCTCATTGAGGGTGAAGGTCAGCCAGGCGCTGTCGTTGACCATCTCGTAGAGTTCGCCGGCACTTTCCGGCAAGGCCTTGCTTTGTCGGGTGGCGACCTTGAAACCGAGAATTCGCAGCTGTTCCCTGTAGGTCTGTTCGACTTCCGGGTGACGTTTTATCCGCAACGTCTGCGTCTCCTGGCGGATCAGGATGTCGGCGTTCTTCTGTCCGCTGACGTATTCATCCAGATAACTGAAGGACAGCGCCGCACGATGCTGGATATAACGCTGCATCTTGCCGTTACGCGGTTCGAAGGCGCTGAACTCGATGCTCGCCAGCCACAGGCGCGGCACCGGTTGCACGTTGTCCACCAAGACTTGCGGCGGCGCCTTGGGGCTACGGTTTTCCAGTACGGCCTGAAGTTTTTCCAGCAGTTCGGCGTCTTTTGCCGCGGCCGGGTATGCGAGGGTTTCCTGCACTTGCAGCAACACCGCGGCGCAATGTTTGCAGTTGCTGTGAACCGGGCAGGTGCACGTGGCGTCGATCATCAGCAAGGTGCCTTTGGCCGACTCGCGCAGGCGAATGGTCTGACGGTAAACGTTACCGCCAGAGCCTTCGCAACTGGCGGTGATGGTGGCGTCACCAACTTCGACGATCCTGACGCGGTTTTCCAGCGCGTAGCGGCGGCCGCGCTCCAGGCTCTGTTCCTTGAATCGGCTGACCCAGGATGTTGCCAGGGGTTTGCTCAGGGTCGCGGAGGACATAAGGGCTTCAATCAGTCCGGAATTACATCGGGGGCTGGCCGAGGCGCAGGAGCGGTCAGTGAGGTGATCTTGATCAGCAGGCCCAGGTGACCGTTGTCGAGGAAGTTCAGCTGACCGTTCTTGGTGTGGCTTTCCTGTTTCAGGCGTTCGCTGGCGGTGACCATGCCGTTGGCGTCAATCTGATTGACCCAGAAGTCGGCGTCGACGTCGGTGAAACGCCCCAGTTTCAGGTTCAACGTGCCCTCGATCGGGAACTGGCCAAACTGTTCCTTGCCTTCGCTGATCGCCACTTTGCTGGCTTCTTCACCCAGGTTCTGTTGCCAGGCCTTGTGCAGCAACACTGTGTATTCGTTGCTGGCGGTGAGCTTTTCCACTTCGGTATTCAGGCTCGGCGTGCGAAAGCTGTCGGGGCTGATGGGGTGGGCGCCGGCAGCCCAGTCTTCCGGCGCGGCGCGGCTGACGATGGCGGGCACGGCGTTTTGCCGCACCAGAATCATTTCAACCTGATACAGATCATCGGCAAACGCCGTCGAGGCGAGCAACGACATTAACAAGGTCAGTGAGCGAAACAGGCGCATGCGGCGTCCTTCAAGCAGTGGTCGGAATGAGGCGCTCGAATAGCGCCTCTACAGTATTAAAGCGTTCTTCCGGGCGTTCCATCGGCACTTGGAATTTAAACATCGTGGCGCCTTCGAATTTGTAGCGTTTGGGCTGGCTCTGGATCAGCTTGATCAGTGTCAGCGGATCGACCGGGGTCTGTGCCGCGAACTCGATACGGCCGCCTTGCGGGCCGCCGTCGACTTTCTTGATGCCCAGCTGTTCGGCCTGCAATTTCAGCGCCGTGATCCGCACCAGGTTCTTGGTCGGCTCCGGCAGCAGGCCGAAACGATCGATCATCTCCACTTGCAGGTCCTTGAGGCCCTCCTCATCGGTGGCCGAGGCAATGCGTTTGTAGAGAATCAGGCGCGCATGAACGTCCGGCAGGTAGTCTTCTGGGATCAACGCCGGCACACGCAGATTGACTTCCGGGCCGCCACCCAGCGGTTGATCGAGGTTCGGCTGTTCGCCCTTGCGGATCGACTTCACTGCACGCTCGAGCATTTCCATGTACAGCGTGAAGCCCACGGCCTGGATCTGCCCGCTCTGCCCATCGCCCAGCAGTTCGCCGGCGCCACGGATTTCCAGGTCGTTGGTGGCGAGCACGAAGCCCGCGCCGAGGTCCTGGGTATTGGCGATCGCTTCCAGACGTTTTTCCGCGTCGGGAGTGATCTGTTGGCGCGGCGGTGTCAGCAGGTAAGCATACGCCTGGTGGTGGCTGCGACCGACCCGACCACGCAACTGGTGCAACTGGGCCAGGCCGAACTTGTCGGCGCGTTCGATGATGATGGTGTTGGCGCTCGGCACGTCGATGCCGGTCTCGATGATGGTCGAGGCAATCAGTACGTTGAAGCGCTTGTGGTAGAAGTCACTCATCACCTGTTCGAGTTCGCGCTCGCGCATCTGTCCGTGGCCGATGCCGATCCGCGCTTCCGGCACCAGTTCGGCGAGGTCGGCGGCGCATTTCTCGATGGTCTTCACGTCGTTGTGCAGGTAGTAGACCTGGCCGCCACGCAGCAACTCACGCAGCAGGGCCTCTTTGACCGTGCTCTTGTTCTGCTCCATGACGAAGGTGCGCACCGACAGGCGACGGGCCGGTGGCGTGGCGATGATCGACAGGTCACGCATGCCCGACACCGCCATGTTCAGCGTGCGCGGAATCGGCGTGGCGGTCAGCGTCAGGATGTCGACTTCACTGCGCAGGGCCTTGAGCTGTTCTTTCTGACGGACACCGAAACGGTGCTCTTCGTCGATGATCACCAGCCCCAGGTTTTTGATTTTCACATCGTCTTGCAGCAGCTTGTGCGTGCCGATGACGATGTCGATCTTGCCTTCGGCCAGGTCCGCGACCGCGGCGTTCACTTCCTTGGTCGATTTGAAGCGGCTCATCACTTCCACGGTCACCGGCCAGTCGGCGAAGCGATCGCGGAAGCTGTTGTAGTGTTGTTGAGCGAGCAAGGTGGTCGGCACCAGAATCGCTACCTGACGGCCGCCATGCACCGCGATGAACGCCGCGCGCATGGCCACTTCGGTCTTGCCGAAACCGACGTCGCCGCAGACCAGACGATCCATCGGTTTCGGCGCGAGCATGTCTTCGCGCACCGCTTCGATGGTGGTCTGCTGGTCCGGGGTTTCTTCGAACGGGAAACCGGCACTGAAGGTCGCGTAATCGGCTTTCGGGTCGGCGAAGGCATAACCCTCGCGAGCGGCGCGGCGGGCATAGATGTCGAGCAACTCGGCGGCCACGTCGCGCACTTGTTCGGCGGCTTTGCGCTTGGCTTTCTGCCAGGTCTCGGAACCGAGGCGGTGCAGCGGCGCCAGAGCATCGTCGCTGCCGGTATAACGAGCGATCAAATGCAGGTTGGCTACCGGAACGTACAGCTTGGCGTTCTCGGCATATTCAAGGGTCAGGAATTCGGCGGCTTGATTGTCGATTTCCAGAATCGTCAGCCCCAGATAACGGCCGACACCATGATCGATGTGCACCACCGGTGCGCCTTCGCGCAGTTCGGTGAGGTTTTTGATCACGGCATCGTTGTTGGCGTCGGCGCGCTTTTCGCGGCGACGGCGCTGCATCACGCGTTGACCGAACAATGGGCTTTCAGCGACCAGCGCCAGGGCTGGATCGTCCAGCACCAAGCCTTCGTCGAGCGGCGCGATGGTGATCGCCAGGCGCTCCTTGCTGGCGACAAAGTCCGGCCAGCTGTCGACGGTTTTCGGTCGCAGCTTCAAGCGTTCCAGCAACTCCAGCAGCACTTCACGACGGCCCGCGGACTCGGCGGTAAACAGCACGCGGCCGGGGAATTCGTCGAGGAAACCGGCCAGTGCCGCCAACGGCTGAGTGGCCTTGGCTTCGATGGCCAGGTTCGGCAGCGGCTGAGCCGGGAAGCGCTCGCGACCGACACCGGTTTCTACGTCCTGTTGACTGGCAACCACACGGGGCCAGTTTTTCAGGCGGGCAAAGCAATCCTCCACCGGCAGGAACAACTCGGCCGGTGGCAATAAAGGGCGGGACGGATCGACGCGACGCTCTTCATAGCGATTGCGCACGTCGTTCCAGAAGTTCTCTGCCGCCTGTTCGATGCCAGGCAGGGAAAACACTTGGGTGTCCTGGGGCAGGTAATCGAACAGCGTGGAAGTTTCGTCGAAGAACAGCGGCAAGTAGTACTCGATACCGGCCGGTGTAATCCCGCTGCTCAAATCCTGAAAGATCGGGCAGCGACGGAAGTCGACATCGAAACGCTCGCGAAAGCGCGCCTTGAAACGGGTGACCGCGTCCTTCTGCAGCGGGAACTCCCGCGCCGGCAGCAGGCGAACGGTGTCCACCTTGTCGATGGAACGCTGGTTTTCCGGATCGAAGGTGCGCAGGGTTTCGATTTCGTCGTCGAACAGATCGATGCGGAAGGGCAGTTTGCTGCCCATCGGGAACAGATCGATCAGTGAGCCGCGCACAGTGAACTCGCCGTGCTCGTATACGGTATCGACGTAGCGATAGCCGCTGGCCTCAAGCCGGCTGCGCATTTGCTCGACATCGAGCTTCTGGCCGACGTCCAGCACCAGGCTGCTGCCCAGCAGGAATCTGGTTGGCGCCAGGCGGTGCAGGGCCGTGGTGATCGGCACGACCAGAACGCCATGTGCCAGCTCGGGTAGCCGATACAGGCTGGAGATGCGCTGCGAGATGATGTCCTGGTGTGGCGAGAACAGGTCGTAGGGCAGGGTTTCCCAGTCGGGGAAATGCAGTACAGGCAAATCCGGGGCGAAGAAACTCAGCTCCTGTTCCAGCCGTTCGGCACTCTGGCTGTCGGCGGTCAGTAGCAGGGTAAAGCGCTTGGCAGCGCTGGCGGCCTCGGCAATGGCCAGGCTCAGGGCGGCACCGGGCAGGTTGCCCCAGTGCTGTTTACCTGCCGCGGCAGGGAGAAGCGGTAGACGCAGAACGGGCACGGAAGGTTGAGCTCCAAGCGTTGCGACAAAGTCGGCAATTGTAACGGTCTCGAGTGCCGGCTGTCAGTTGCAGACTGTGTCTATATACACAGGTTGGGCAAAATGTAGTGGTAATGACAAAAACTGGCGCTTTAATAGTGAAAATGTAGTGCCGAAACCGCTCAGTGTTACGGAGGGTTACGGACACGGCGGCGCTGTCGTCGAAAATTTGACAAGGCTGAAAGCCCCGGTTTTACTGGGCTGGCGCAGGGCGTGATTTTTTTGAACGGGATTTTGTTACCGCCCGTTCGACAGGCGCGCATTGCTACGGGAGGGACTCGGCGGCATAATGTAGCCCCTTTTTTCTGCCCCTACATGTGGAAGGTTCCCGTGACTCAGAAGCCCGACCAGTGTCTTGGTGAATGGATCGACCGTGAAGCACTCGCAGAAGCGATGATTCCGCTTATCGGTCAGCTCTACCGCAATAACAACGTGGTGAGCTCGATCTATGGCCGCAGTCTGATCAACCAGTCTGTCATCGCGATCCTCAAAGCTCACCGCTTTGCTCGCCATCGCCAGTCCGATGACAGCGAATTGTCCGTCCACGAAACATTCCCTCTGCTCAAGGCAATGAGCGAGCTCAAGCTCGGCGCTGCTTCGGTAGACCTGGGCAAGTTGGCCGTCAAGTTCAAGGCCGAAGGCAATGGCCGTACCGCCGAAGCGTTCGTCCGTGACGAACTGGCCGATGTGGTCGGCAAGCAGAATGGTTCCGGTCGTACCGGCACCGACGTTGTCCTGTATGGCTTCGGTCGTATCGGCCGTCTGCTGGCGCGCATTCTGATCGAGAAAACCGGTGGTGGCGACGGCCTGCGTCTGCGCGCCATCGTTGTCCGCAAGGGCGCCGAGAACGATCTGGTCAAGCGTGCCAGCCTGCTGCGTCGCGACTCGGTGCACGGTTCGTTCAATGGCACCATCACCATTGATGAAGCCAACAACACCATCACCGCCAACGGCAACCTGATCCAGGTTATCTACGCGAAGAACCCGACTGAAGTGGACTACACCCAGTACGGCATCAAAAATGCGCTGCTGGTGGACAACACCGGTGTATGGCGTGACGCCGAGGGCTTGGGCCAGCACCTGGCCTGCCCGGGTATCGACCGCGTTGTTCTGACCGCGCCTGGCAAAGGCAAGCTGAAGAACATCGTTCACGGCATCAACCACGGTGAAATCACCGCTGACGACAAGATCGTGTCCGCCGCTTCCTGCACCACCAACGCCATCGTGCCGGTGCTGAAGGCTGTGAATGACAAGTTCGGCATCATCAACGGTCACGTCGAAACCGTTCACTCGTACACCAACGACCAGAACCTGATCGACAACTTCCACAAAGGCGATCGTCGTGGCCGTAGCGCCGCGCTGAACATGGTCATCACCGAGACTGGTGCTGCCACCGCTGCTGCCAAGGCGCTGCCTGAGCTGGCCGGCAAGCTGACCGGTAACGCGATCCGTGTTCCGACGCCGAACGTGTCGATGGCCATTCTCAACCTGAACCTTGAGAAAGCCGCTACCCGTGAAGAGATGAACGAGTACCTGCGCTACATGGCGCTGCACTCCGATCTGCACAAGCAAATCGACTACGTCAATTCGCAGGAAGTGGTTTCCACCGACTTCGTTGGCTCGCGCCACGCAGGCGTTGTGGACGCTGAAGCGACTATCGTTCAGGACAACCGCGTTGTTCTGTACGTCTGGTACGACAACGAGTTCGGTTACAGCTGCCAGGTCGTTCGCGTGATGGAAGACATGGCCGGTGTAAACCCGCCAGCGTTCCCGCGCTAAGCCTTAGCCGCACATGAAAACGCCCCGACTTCGGTCGGGGCGTTTTTGTTTGTGCGTCCGGCGAGGGCGCAATCTGCCGGGAGAACGTCCTGGCATCAGGATAATCAGGGCACGAAACGTGTGGGAGCGGGCTTGCTCGCGAAGGCGGAGTATCAGTCGGCATCAATTTTGAAGGGGCTGGCCTCTTCGCGAGCAAGCCCGCTCCCGCATGGGTTGTGCTTAACTGACTGGCATTAGGCATCAGGCCTGTTTTAGTCGCCGGTTAGCCGCAAGCCTTCATGTCGACGGGGCCGACAAACTCGTTGCCGCGACCCATCACGCACGCCACGCTCTGGTTGCGCTGACGTTCCCAGGCCTGAACCGGGTAGGTCTTGTCCCAGGCTTCGTATAATTGGCGATCCTGTTTCGAAAGGCGCAAGCCGTACTGCTTACTCATGTAGAAATACGTCCGGGCGATCATGCCGCGAATGGAAGGGCGGGGCATGACCTTCTTCGCCTTGAAGTCTACTTGAGTCAGGCACGAGCCGTACTGGCCCGATTGAACGGGCAGCCAGCCGAAACTGAAATTGCTGCGATCGCCATTCACCTCGCCGATGCTTGGCACTAGGTTGTGCAGGTCGGCCTCGGCTTTTTGATAGGTCGGGTCGTAGCGCGTGCAGTTCTTGCGACCGCCTTGTTGCCAGCACTCGCGTTGATGGCCGATCTGCCAGGCCGGGACAATGTGTTCCCACTCGATGCGCGAGGCGCGCTTGGCGTTTTTGCGTGGCACATAACCACATGCGGCGAGGTTCACACGGTTGCCGGTGTATTTGCATCCGCAATAAAACTCGGTGGATTGCGGAGCGTACAGCTTCCAGGCGACTTTCTTGGCTTCGTCGAAGGTGCGTGGGGCGCCAGCCTGGGCGCCGAGGGTGATGAGCAAAAACAGTAAAGCAAACCAGCGGACACTCATCGACTCAATCTTCCTTCGGCACTACCCAGAAAATCTGCACACCGCCATCGTCGCGATGGGCGAGGGTGACGTTGTCGTTCTCGTCGATTTCTTCGAGCAAGCGTTCCCACTCATCCACAGGCTCGTCCGGAAGACGGAAGATCAGCGCTGCTTTGGCTTTCTGGGCGGTGGGGGAATTGATGATTTTCTGAACGCGCATACCCAGGCGTTCATAGGTGTCAGGAGAGTCAGAGGTAGTGGCCACGGAATTATCCTTATTGAACTGTACGGGCATACAGTATTTAACTGTAAGCATTTTCGCAACTGCTTAAAATTCAAGAAAATCCTCTGACAGTAGTTTTTTCCGTTTGATGTAGGGCGGTGGGAAGTTTTTTGTCGGAAGAGGTCGTGAGCCGCTCGCCAAGGCTGGCGAGTGGTAAGCGTGGTGCCCAGCCGGAACAGGTTGGGCGAGGGCGAGTCAGTATTCCCAGAACATCCGTTGCAGCTCTTCGCTGTTGAGCAAGTCGCCTTGCGAAATCGAAAATCAGTGCTAAAGAAACCCGCGCACAGGTCGATGCTCCTTCAAGGATTTTTTCTCAAGGAGTTCACATGTCGTTTACCATCGGTTTTCCCAATGCAGGTGCTATCACTATCGCGGGCAAGTCCCCGGCGACCATCAACGCCTTGAGTGAAGCGACCTCCGACGCCTCTGCCCAATCGCTGGGCGAAGAGAAGGGCAGCGACAACCAGGTCAGAACCGGCGGCGGTGCAGGGGCTCAGGGCGAAACCAAGTCCGAGAAAACCAGCAGTCAAAGTATTGCGGTGCAGGTGCTGCTCAAGCGCATGCAGGAACTGCAGCAGCAACTGCGCGAACAGCAGCAACAACTGGCAGCCGCTCAAGCCGCGAATTATCCGACCCCGGAAGCCAAGTCCACCGCGGTCATGACGATCCAGGGGCAAATCGCCAATACCAGCGGGGCGCTCGCGCAAGTGACGGGCAGTCTGGTAAAAGAGCTGGCCAAGGACTCCAGCAGTGGCGGCCTGGTCAGCACCACGGCGTGATGTGAAGCGGTTGGTTTTTGCCAACCGAGACACAGAACGGGTCGTTGACAAAACTCGACAGGGTTCGCATAGTTCGGTCTACGCAAACGTTTGCGTGGTCGCCGTCGATGGCCTGATCCATTGATGATCCAGCGCAAGCGTTGCTCAGAATAATCATAAGATCGGAGTGAACCCATGAAGCTGCCATTCGCTGGACGTCTTCTCGCTGTCGCTATGCTGGCGGCCGCATCCGCCGCTTTACCTGTCTCTTCGGCGTTCGCCGAAACCCCTGAAAAACCTAAAGTCGCACTGGTCATGAAATCCCTGGCCAACGAATTCTTCCTGACCATGGAAGACGGCGCCAAGGCCTACCAGAAAGACCACTCCGGCGACTTCGAACTGATCTCCAACGGCATCAAGGACGAAACGGATACGGCTGGCCAGACGCGCATCGTCGAGCAAATGATTTTGTCCAAAGTCAATGCATTGGTCATTGCCCCGGCTGACTCCAAGGCCATGGTCCCGGTCATCAAGAAAGCAGTCGATGCCGGCATCACCGTGATCAACATCGATAACCAGCTGGACCCGGCCGTCGTCAAAAGCAAAAACATCACCGTTCCGTTCGTAGGTCCAGACAACCGCAAAGGCGCACGCCTGGTGGGTGAATACCTGGCCAAAGAACTGAAGGCCGGTAATGAGGTCGGCATCATCGAAGGCGTTTCCACCACCACCAACGCCCAGCAGCGCACGGCGGGCTTCAAGGATGCGATGGAAGCGGCGCAGATCAAAGTCGTGTCCCTGCAGTCTGGCGATTGGGAAATCGACAAGGGCGGCAAGGTAGCCTCGTCGATGCTTAGCGAATACCCGAACATCAAAGCCCTGCTGGCCGGCAACGACAGCATGGCTGTCGGCGCGGTATCTGCCGTACGTGCAGCGGGCAAGGCCGGCAAGGTGCAAGTGGTCGGTTATGACAACATCAATGCGATCAAGCCAATGCTCAAGGACGGTCGCGTTCTGGCCACCGCCGACCAGTTTGCTGCCCGGCAAGCGGTGTTCGGCATCGAGACCGCGCTGAAAATCATCAAAGGCGAGAAAGTCGACAGCGGTACCAACGGCGTCATCGAAACCCCGGTAGAGCTGGTTACCAAGTAGTCCTTCTGGCGACACAACGGTGCTCGCCTCTTGAGGCGAGCACATGGAGAGTTTTTATGTCCGTTTGCGCCCCGAACGCTGTCCTCTCGGTCAGCGGTATCGGCAAGACCTACGCCCAACCCGTCCTGACCGGCATTGACCTGACGCTGATGCGCGGTGAAGTGCTGGCGCTGACCGGCGAGAATGGCGCCGGTAAAAGCACGCTGTCGAAAATCATTGGCGGACTGGTCGAGCCGACCACCGGCCAGATGCAATTCCAGGGGCAGGATTACCGTCCCGGCAGCCGGAGCCAGGCCGAAGAGCTGGGCATCCGCATGGTCATGCAAGAACTCAATCTGTTGCCGACGTTGTCGGTGGCGGAAAACCTGTTCCTCGACAACCTGCCCAGTCACGGTGGCTGGATCAGCCGCAAGCAATTGCGCAGGGCGGCGATCGAGGCCATGGCCCAGGTCGGCCTCGACGCCATCG
Organism: Pseudomonas sp. P9_31; assembly: GCF_034008235.1. Classification (NCBI taxonomy): domain Bacteria; kingdom Pseudomonadati; phylum Pseudomonadota; class Gammaproteobacteria; order Pseudomonadales; family Pseudomonadaceae; genus Pseudomonas; species Pseudomonas sp. P9_31. The sequence continues at coordinate 4,189,679 of NZ_CP125375.1, read as the reverse complement.
ACCCGGACACCCTGGTCGGTGAGCTGGGTATCGGCCACCAGCAAATGGTGGAGATCGCCCGCAACCTGATCGGCGATTGCCATGTGCTGATCCTCGACGAGCCGACCGCGATGCTCACGGCCCGTGAAGTCGAAATGTTGTTTGAGCAGATCACTCGCCTGCAGGCTCGCGGCGTGTCGATCATCTACATTTCCCACCGCCTTGAAGAACTGGCGCGGGTGGCCCAGCGCATCGCGGTATTGCGCGACGGCAACCTGGTCTGCGTCGAGCCGATGGCCAATTACAACAGTGAGCAACTGGTCACCCTGATGGTCGGCCGTGAATTGGGCGAACACATCGACATGGGGTCGCGCAACATCGGCGCACCAGCCTTGACGGTCAAAGGGCTGACTCGCTCCGACAAAGTCCGCGATGTGTCCTTCGAAGTGCGCGCCGGCGAGATTTTCGGGATTTCCGGTTTGATCGGGGCAGGGCGCACCGAGTTGCTGCGCCTGATCTTCGGTGCCGATACAGCCGACAGCGGCACCGTCGCGCTAGGGGCGCCGGCTCGGGTGGTGAATATTCGTTCGCCGGCCGACGCGGTCGGTCATGGCATTGCGCTGATCACCGAAGATCGCAAGGGCGAAGGCCTGCTGCTGACGCAATCGATCAGCGCCAACATTGCCCTGGGCAATATGCCGGTAATTTCCAGCGGCGGCTTCGTCAACAACGCTGACGAGATGGCGCTGGCCCAGCGTCAGATCGACGCCATGCGCATTCGCAGCTCCAGCCCGACGCAATTGGTCTCGGAGCTGTCCGGCGGCAATCAGCAGAAAGTCGTGATTGGCCGCTGGCTGGAGCGCGACTGCACGGTGTTGCTGTTCGACGAGCCGACCCGTGGTATCGACGTCGGCGCCAAGTTCGACATCTATACGTTGCTCGGTGAGTTGACCCGTCAGGGCAAAGCGCTGGTGGTGGTGTCCAGCGACCTGCGGGAATTGATGCTGATCTGCGACCGCATCGGTGTGCTATCGGCAGGGCGTCTGATCGACACCTTCGAGCGCGACAGCTGGACCCAGGATGATTTGCTTGCCGCCGCTTTCGCCGGCTACCAAAAACGTGATGCGTTGCTCAACGAAGCAGCGCCTAGGGATCTTCCATGAATACTGCAACTCTGGTCGGCAAACGTAGCGGCAATTTTTATGGCCTCGGCACTTACCTGGGCCTGGCCGGTGCCTTGCTGGCGATGGTCGCGCTGTTCTCGATGCTGAGCAGCCATTTCCTGTCTTACGACACCTTCAGCACCCTGGCCAACCAGATTCCCGATTTGATGGTGCTGGCGGTCGGCATGACCTTCGTATTGATCATCGGCGGAATCGATTTGTCAGTCGGTTCAGTGCTGGCGCTCGCGGCGTCGACGGTCAGCGTGGCGATCCTCGGCTGGGGCTGGAGCGTGTTGCCGGCGGCGTTGCTGGGTATGGGGGCCGCGGCACTGGCTGGCACCCTCACCGGTTCGATCACCGTGGCGTGGCGGATTCCGTCGTTCATCGTGTCCCTCGGGGTGCTGGAAATGGCGCGGGGGCTGGCGTATCAGATGACCGGTTCGCGCACCGCGTACATCGGTGATGCATTCGCCTGGCTGTCCAACCCGATTGCATTCGGCATCTCGCCCTCATTCATCATTGCCTTGCTGATTATCTTCATTGCCCAGGCCGTGCTGACGCGTACGGTGTTCGGTCGTTACCTGATCGGCATCGGCACCAACGAAGAGGCGGTGCGTCTGGCAGGGATCAATCCGAAGCCCTACAAGATCCTGGTCTTCAGTCTGATGGGGCTGCTGGCCGGTATCGCTGCGCTGTTTCAGATTTCTCGCCTGGAAGCGGCGGACCCGAATGCCGGTTCCGGTCTGGAGCTGCAAGTGATCGCCGCGGTTGTGATCGGCGGCACCAGCCTGATGGGCGGGCGCGGTTCGGTTATCAGCACGTTCTTCGGCGTCTTGATTATTTCCGTACTGGCGGCCGGTCTGGCGCAGATCGGCGCGACCGAACCGACCAAACGCATCATCACCGGTGCGGTTATCGTGGTGGCGGTGGTGCTCGATACTTATCGCAGTCAGCGCGCAAGCCGGCGGACCTGAGTCATGGCAACGATCAAGGATGTAGCGGCACTCGCAGGCATTTCCTACACCACGGTTTCCCATGTGGTGAACAAGACGCGGCCGGTCAGTGAGGAAGTGCGGATCAAGGTCGAGGCGGCAATCAAAAGCCTCGACTACGTGCCCAGCGCCGTGGCCCGCTCGTTGAAAGCGAAAACCACCGCGACCATCGGCCTGCTGGTGCCCAACAGCCTCAACCCTTACTTCGCCGAGTTGGCCCGTGGCATCGAGGATTACTGCGAGCGCAACGGCTATTGCGTCATCCTCTGTAATTCCGACGACAACCCGGACAAGCAGCGTAGCTACCTTCGCGTACTGCTGGAAAAACGCATCGACGGTTTGATCGTTGCGTCTGCCGGTGGTGACAGCGGCCTGGCTGAAGGCCTGGCGGGCGTGCGCACGCCGATGGTGATCGTCGACCGTGATCTGGAAGGCGTCGATGCGGACCTTGTGCGTATCGATCACGAATACGGCGCCTATCTGGCGACCCGGCACTTGCTGGAGCTGGGGCATCGGGACATTGCCACGATTGGCGGGCCGGCGAGTACCAGCGTGGCGCAGATGCGTCTGGCCGGATATTGCCGCGCCTTGAAAGAGGCGGGCGTCGAAGTGCCGCGCGAGCGCATGCTGGAAAGCGATTTCACCAGCACCGGCGGTTACAACGCCGCTGCGATCCTGCTGGAAAGGAATCCGCCCAGTGCGATCTTCGCCGGTAACGACATGATCGGCATCGGTGTGTTGCGTGCCGCTGCCGAGCGCAATATTCGCGTGCCCACCGAGCTGTCGGTGATCGGTTTCGACGATATCCAGATGAGCCGTTATGTCTATCCGGCGTTGACCACCGTGGGCCAGTCGATCCTGCGGCTTGGCGAGATGGCGGCCGAGGTGCTGCTGCGCCGGATTGCCGCGCCGGATCTGGCGACCGATCAGCGCATCGTGACGCCCAGTATTGTCCTGCGAGAATCGACCGCGCCGCTGGCCGGTGTGTTTGACCAATACCGCTGAAATCGAATTGATGAGTAGTGATGTATGCCAGCAAAAGTAGTGGTAATAGGCAGCCTGAACATGGACCTGGTGACCCGGGCGCCACGGCTGCCCCGTGGTGGTGAAACGCTGATAGGCCAGTCGTTTTCCACGGTTTCCGGTGGCAAGGGCGCGAACCAGGCCGTGGCCGCGGCGCGTCTGGGGGCGCAGGTGTCGATGGTCGGTTGTGTCGGCAGTGATGCCTATGGCGACGCGCTGCGCGGAGCGTTGTTGGCCGATCAGATCGATTGCCAGGCAGTCAGTACTGTCGAAGATTCCAGCGGTGTGGCGTTGATCGTGGTCGATGACAACAGTCAGAACGCGATTGTGATTGTTGCCGGCGCCAATGGTGCGCTGACCCCCGAGGTGATCGACCGTTTCGACAGCGTGTTGCAGACGGCGGATGTGATCATCTGTCAGCTGGAAGTGCCGGATGCCACGGTCGGCCATGCCTTGAAGCGCGGCCGTGAGCTGGGCAAAACCGTGATCCTCAATCCGGCGCCGGCCAGTCGCCCGCTGCCGGCGGATTGGTACGCGGCCATCGATTACCTGATCCCCAACGAAAGCGAAGCCTCGGCCTTGAGCGGTTTGCCCGTGGACTCCCTGAGCACTGCCGAAATCGCCGCGACCCGGTTGATCGCCATGGGTGCCGGCAAAGTGATCATTACCCTCGGCGCTCAGGGGTCGCTGTTTGCCAATGGCACACGCTTGGAGCATTTCCCGGCGCCGAAAGTGAAGGCGGTCGATACCACTGCGGCCGGTGACACGTTTGTCGGTGGTTTCGCCGCGGCCCTGGCGGCCGGCAAAGGCGAGGCCGAGGCGATCCGTTTCGGTCAGGTCGCCGCTGCGCTGTCGGTCACCCGGGCCGGCGCGCAACCTTCGATTCCCACCTTGTCTGACGTACAGGCCTTTAAAACACCATGAAAAAGACACCTTTGCTCAACGTCGCGCTGTCGCGGCTGATCGCGTCTTTGGGCCATGGCGACATGATCGTGATCGGCGATGCCGGTCTGCCCGTACCGCCCGGCGTCGAATTGATCGATCTGGCCTTGACCCACGGCATTCCGGATTTCGTCAGTACCTTGAAAGTCGTGCTCAGCGAAATGCAGGTCGAAAGCCATGTGCTGGCCCATGAGATTCTGGACAAGAAACCGTCGGCCTTGAGCACACTGGATGAACTGAATGCCGAAGGCGCGGTTGGCCGGCGCGAACTGCTCGGTCATGAGCAATTCAAAGCGCTCAGCCGACAAGCACGGGCGATTGTTCGTACAGGCGAATGTCAGCCGTACTGCAACATTGTGTTGGTGGCTGGCGTAACGTTCTAACTTTCCGTTCTTCCCACGCACAAGGAGTGCGCTATGCACCGCTATGCCCAGAAACTGCACCACCTGCTTCGGAGTCTGCTGCTTTTGTCCCTGATTACTGCAACAAGCGCCCAGGCAGCGGAAAAGATCGACTTGATCATCGACACCGATCCGGGGGCCGACGATGTGGTCGCCTTGCTGTTTGCCCTGGCCTCGCCGGAAGAACTGAACATTCGTGCACTGACCACCGTCGCTGGCAACGTGCGCCTGGACAAGACCTCGCGTAACGCGCGTCTGGCCCGCGAATGGGCGGGCCGCGAAGAGGTGCCTGTTTACGCGGGCGCACCGAAACCGCTGATGCGCACGCCGATCTATGCCGAGAACATCCACGGCAAGGAAGGCCTGTCGGGTGTCACCGTGCATGAGCCGAAGAAAGGCCTGGCCAAAGGCAACGCGGTCAACTATCTGATCGATACCCTGAAGGCCGCCAAGCCCCATAGCATCACCATCGCCATGCTCGGGCCACAGACCAACCTGGCCCTGGCGCTGATCCAGGAACCTGAAATCGTTCAGGGCATCAAGGAAGTGGTGATCATGGGCGGTGCGCACTTCAACGGCGGCAACATCACCCCGGTGGCCGAATTCAACCTGTTCGCCGACCCACAGGCGGCGGAAGTGGTGCTGAAAAGCGGCGTCAAGCTGACTTATTTGCCGCTGGACGTGACCCACAAGATCCTCACCAGTGAAGCGCGCCTGAAGCAGATCGCCGCTCTGAACAACAATGCCAGCAAACTGGTGGGCGATATTCTTAACGAATACGTCAAGGGCGACATGGAGCACTACGGTATTCCGGGAGGCCCGGTGCATGACGCCACGGTCATCGCTTACCTGCTCAAACCGGAGCTGTTCACCGGTCGTTCGGTCAATGTAGTGGTTGATAGCCGCGAAGGGCCGACCTTTGGCCAGACCATTGTCGACTGGTATGACGGCCTGAAGGCGCCGAAGAATGCCTTCTGGGTTGAAAATGGCGACGCTCAGGGCTTCTTCGACCTGCTGACCCAGCGGCTGGCTCGCCTGAAGTAAGCCGTATGCCCCGCAGGTGCCCGCCTGCGGGTTTTTTACGCTTACTCGGTTTCTGTTGCGCCCATATAGTCGGCGGGGTACTTCTCGAGTACCTGTGCGATGAAGGTCTGGGCGGCTTGCGTCCCCAGTTCCTTGACCAGCAAATCGATACCAATGATTGCCAACTCTTCCGGGGTGCCCGGGCTGTAAGAGCTGTGGCCCTGTGGCCACTTGATTGTGATGTTGGCGTCGATGCTTACGGTGGTCATGATGGCGCTCGTGAAATCGAGATGTCTGAGTGTCGAGTTAACCATTTTGCGGGACGTTTGGCACTCCGACTTAGGCATGAAGGGAGGGCTATGCGACACTTGGTCTTTGACGAATTTTCAAGGACTGTGCTGTGCAGATCGATTTGAACACTCCTGACGGCTTGACCCTTGGGGCGGTGCGTCAGCTACTGGCCTCTGCCAGCGATGATGAGCACACCCAGCTGCGGGTCACCAAGGGTGGCATCGCCTATATTTCGTCGGGTGTCGTGGGCGGTACTGATATCGACGGGCTGCTGTTTCGCCTGGAAACATGGGCCAAGGGCTCGGGTTATGTCGGATTGGTCGCGGCCAGCGACGAAGTCTGGGTCATGCAGATCTTCAATGCGCTGAAAGAAAACTGGCCGAATCCGCCGTTCGACTACATCGACGTCTATTGAGCGCTGTTCATATTCAGTCACGATTGCGGGATGAACGGCAGGGTGATGCTCAGGCAAACTCGCCGCTTGTCCAGGCCGAGGGCAGGGTGATAGCGCTGGTCTTGAAACCAAACACCAAAATGGCGGTCGCACGATCTCAGCTTAACTATTGAAAAAAGGAGGCTTCATGCCTTGGAAGCTCGCGTCATTGGGTACTTTGTTGGCTGCCACGCTGCTGGCTGGTTGCAGCAGTACGTCCACCGAGTCGGTAAAGGACCCTGTGGCGGCCGATACCGGCCACAGCCGTTGTGAAGCAAAGGCTGCCGAATTCACCCTTGGCAAAAAGGCTTCGCCCGAACTGCTGGAGCAGGCACGCACCCGTGCAGGCGCGCAGAATGCCCGGTTCCTCAAGCCCGATGACATGGTGACCCTGGAGTACCGCTCCGATCGCCTGAACCTGAACACCGATAACAACCTGGTGGTCACTCGCGTCAACTGCGGCTGATTGCTGCAGGCTTTTGTTTCATCCATAAAAAAACCCCGTCACATGGACGGGGTTTTTTAGTGCGCCAGAAAATTACTCTGGGCGAACTTGTGCAGCTTGCATACCCTTTTGGCCTTTCTCAGCCACGAAGGAAACGGTTTGGCCTTCTTTCAGGCTTTTGAAACCGTCGCTTTCGATAGCTTTGAAGTGTACGAACAGGTCGTCACCGCCACCTTGAGGAGTGATGAAGCCGAAGCCTTTTTCATCGTTGAACCATTTAACGGTGCCGGTTTGGCGATTAGACATGGTGTATCTCCAAGAAACATATATTTTCAGTAGTACTGTGCTGCTCAGGCCAACTGGGCACACCGGAGTATCATAGTCGAAATGTTCGCTTTGGGAGCCCCCCGGCCGTGCTGTTTGCCCTGCAGTCGCGTTCTCTTTGTTGCTATATGTGGCTGAAAGCCCCGTTTTAAAAGGCTTTCAGCCGAAAGTAAAGACAATAAAAAAAGCTGTAAAACCTGCATATTTTGTACGAAAAAGCTGTTTTCAGAGGCTTTTCATCGGCTGTTAAGGCCTTCAAAGCGTTCTGTGGGGCTTATTTTTTCGCCTTTTCATCGGCTTTGCAGGAGGCAATTTTAGTCAGTGCTTTTTGTTTCAGTGCGTCACTGGCGGTGTTGTCCATCAATGACTGGATGTCGCTGGCTGGGTACGATTTGATCGCATCAGCACCGCATGCACAGTGAGCTTTTGCAGCCGCAGCGCCAATCTGCGGGGAAGCAGCTTGTGTGCACTGCGCCATGTACTTCTCGCGCTCGCCCTTTGGCCAGTCGGCATGAGCAGTCAGCGGCAGCAGCAGGACGACGGGTGCGACGACGGCAAATAAACGATTCAGACGCATGCTGAGATGCTCCTTTTGGGTCAATGTCTTTTATCTGATGGGTGACGCGGGGTTCAAGTTCAGCACTCTGGCATAAAAAAGCCTGATTTGCCCCAGCAGAAAACCCCGGTGCATCGACGACCGTTCATCTGTGCTAGCATGCTCTGCTCGGGCGTTTGCAGGCTCCGGATGACCTTCAGTCCCGGTAGCGGCAGAGGCGCGAATAACCCTGATTTGAATCCCAGTCACTCTGGTTCGGTTTTCCGGTTGGCCGCAAGGCTCCTGCCGCTGTAAGGCAGGCGTTCGTTATTGAATGGCCTGGACCGGATCTTGTACTGGCTCATCCCAACCCACGTGACCTTTGGTAGGGGTCACCACTAGGAGAGGAGGCGCCATGCCAACTATTACTCTTCCCGATGGCAGTCAACGTTCATTCGATCACCCGGTTTCCGTAGCCGAGGTCGCCGCATCCATTGGTGCCGGTCTGGCCAAGGCCACCGTGGCCGGCAAGGTCAATGGCAAGCTGGTCGACGCCAGCGATATCATCGACAGCGATTCCTCGCTGCAAATCATTACGCCAAAGGATGAAGAGGGGCTGGAGATCATTCGCCACTCTTGCGCCCACCTGGTTGGCCACGCGGTCAAGCAGTTGTACCCGACGGCCAAGATGGTCATCGGCCCGGTCATCGAAGAAGGCTTCTATTACGACATCGCCTTCGAGCGTCCTTTCACGCCCGACGACCTGGCCGCCATCGAACAGCGCATGCAGCAGCTGATCGAGAAAGATTACGACGTGATCAAAAAAGTCACTCCGCGCGCCGAAGTGATCGAAGTGTTCAAGGCCCGCGGCGAAGACTACAAGCTGCGTCTGGTCGAAGACATGCCGAACGAGCAGGCCATGGGCCTGTACTATCACGAAGAATACGTCGACATGTGCCGTGGCCCGCACGTGCCGAACACGCGCTTCCTGAAATCCTTCAAGCTGACCAAGCTGTCTGGCGCCTACTGGCGTGGCGATGCCAAGAACGAGCAATTGCAGCGCGTTTACGGCACCGCATGGGCGGACAAGAAGCAGCTGGCGGCTTACATTCAGCGCATCGAAGAAGCTGAAAAACGCGATCACCGCAAGATCGGCAAGCGCCTGGGCCTGTTCCACACCCAGGAAGAGTCGCCGGGCATGGTGTTCTGGCACCCGAACGGCTGGACTCTGTACCAGGTGCTCGAGCAGTACATGCGCAAGGTTCAACGCGACAACGGTTATCTGGAGATCAAGACTCCACAAGTCGTTGACCGCAGCCTGTGGGAGAAATCCGGGCACTGGGCCAACTACGCCGACAACATGTTCACCACCCAGTCGGAAAACCGCGACTACGCCATCAAGCCGATGAACTGCCCTTGCCACGTGCAGGTGTTCAACCAGGGCCTGAAAAGCTACCGCGAGCTGCCAATGCGTCTGGCCGAGTTCGGTGCCTGCCACCGTAATGAGCCGTCGGGTGCGCTGCACGGCATCATGCGCGTTCGTGCCTTCACTCAGGACGATGCTCACATCTTCTGTACTGAAGAGCAGATGCAGGCCGAATCCGCCGCGTTCATCAAACTGACCATGGACGTCTATGCCGACTTCGGCTTTAAAGAAGTCGAAATGAAACTGTCCACTCGTCCGGAAAAACGCGTCGGTTCCGACGAACTGTGGGATCGCGCCGAAGCGGCATTGGCCGCAGCCCTTGATAGCGCGGGCCTGCCGTACGATCTGCAGCCGGGCGAGGGTGCGTTCTACGGTCCGAAGATCGAGTTCTCGCTGAAAGATTGCCTCGGCCGCGTCTGGCAGTGTGGTACCCTTCAGCTCGATTTTAACCTGCCTGTCCGTCTGGGAGCCGAATACGTCTCCGAAGACAACAGTCGCAAGCACCCGGTGATGTTGCACCGGGCGATCCTGGGTTCCTTCGAGCGCTTCGTCGGAATTCTGATCGAGCACTACGAGGGTGCATTCCCTGCGTGGCTGGCTCCGACCCAGGCAGTGATTATGAATATCACTGATAAACAAGCCGATTTTGCCGCCGAGGTTGAAAAAACTCTCAACGAAAGCGGGTTTCGTGCCAAGTCTGACTTGAGAAATGAAAAGATCGGCTTTAAAATCCGCGAGCATACTTTGCTCAAGGTTCCCTATCTCTTGGTTATCGGAGATCGGGAAGTCGAGATGCAGACTGTCGCTGTGCGTACTCGTGAAGGTGCTGACCTGGGCTCGATGCCCGTCGCCCAGTTCGCTGAGTTTCTCGCGCAAGCGGTTTCCCGGCGTGGTCGCCCAGATTCGGAGTAATTATTATTAAGCGTGAAATGAGACAAGATAAACGAGCTGCACCGAAAGCCCCGATCAACGAGAATATCTCGGCACGCGAGGTTCGGTTAATTGGGGCTGAAGGTGAACAGCTTGGGATTGTGTCAATTGAAGACGCGCTTCTTAAGGCTGAAGAGGCCAAGCTGGATCTGGTGGAAATTTCCGCCGATGCAGTACCCCCTGTTTGCAAACTGATGGACTACGGCAAATCGATCTTCGAGAAGAAGAAGCAGATTGCCGCAGCCAAGAAAAACCAGAAGCAGATTCAGGTTAAAGAAATCAAGTTTCGTCCAGGGACGGAGGAAGGGGATTACCAGGTAAAACTGCGCAACCTGGTACGTTTCCTGAGTGACGGGGACAGGGCCAAGGTATCCTTGCGATTCCGCGGCCGTGAGATGGCCCACCAGGAGCTGGGGATGGAACTCCTCAAGCGAGTTGAAGGTGACTTGCTCGAGTACGGTTCGGTCGAACAGCATCCTAAGATGGAAGGACGCCAGCTGATCATGGTCATCGCCCCGAAAAAGAAGAAGTAATCAACAGGGCACGGCAGGCCTTCTGATTATGTTTATCAACTGAATGCGGAGTATCCGAACATGCCAAAAATGAAAACGAAAAGTGGTGCTGCTAAGCGGTTTTTGAAAACTGCTAACGGTATCAAGCACAAGCACGCTTTCAAGAGCCACATCCTGACTAAAATGTCGACCAAGCGTAAGCGTCAACTGCGCGGTAGCAGCTTGCTGCATCCGTCTGACGTGGCAAAAGTCGAGCGCATGCTGCGCCTTCGTTAATTTTAGTCAAGAATAGAGGAAGTAACTCATGGCTCGTGTAAAGCGTGGCGTCATTGCCCGTAAACGTCACAAAAAAATTCTGAAACTTGCTAAAGGCTACTACGGCGCTCGCTCGCGCGTATTCCGTGTTGCCAAGCAAGCGGTAATCAAGGCAGGCCAATACGCCTACCGTGACCGTCGTCAGAAAAAACGTCAGTTCCGCGCTCTGTGGATCGCTCGTATCAACGCTGGTGCACGTATCAACGGTCTGTCCTACAGCCGTTTCATCGCCGGCCTGAAAAAAGCGTCCATCGAGATCGACCGTAAGGTTCTGGCTGATCTGGCAGTGAACGAAAAAGCGGCGTTTGCTGCGATTGTCGAGAAAGCTAAAGCCACCTTGGCTTAAGTACCCCCGACAGTCACCCGGCCTCACCTCTGTGGGGTCAGGTGTTAAACGTCATAAATAGGGGAAGAGCCTTCAAGCTCTTCCCCTATTTTGTATCTGGAGTCTGTACATGGAAAACCTGGACGCGCTCGTCTCTCAAGCACTAGAGGCTGTGCAAAGCGCTGAAGATATCAATGCCCTGGAGCAAATCCGGGTTCACTACCTTGGCAAAAAGGGTGAATTGACTCAGGTGATGAAGACCCTGGGGAATTTGCCGGCGGAAGAGCGTCCGCAAGTCGGTGCGCTGATCAACGTTGCCAAGGAGCGTGTCACAGAGGTTCTCAATGCGCGCAAGGCACTGTTTGAAGAGGCTGATCTGGCCGCCAAACTGTCTGCCGAGTCCATTGACGTGACCCTGCCTGGCCGTGGCCAGACCTCGGGTGGTCTGCATCCGGTTACTCGCACTCTGGAACGTATCGAACAGTTCTTCACTCACATCGGCTACGGCATCGCCGAAGGCCCTGAGGTCGAAGACGACTACCACAACTTCGAAGCGCTCAACATCCCAGGCCATCACCCGGCCCGGTCGATGCATGACACCTTCTATTTCAATGCCAACATGTTGCTGCGCACCCATACCTCGCCGGTACAGGTCCGCACCATGGAATCGAAACAGCCGCCGATCCGCATCGTCTGTCCAGGCCGTGTGTACCGTAGCGACTCCGATATCACTCACTCCCCGATGTTCCACCAGGTCGAAGGCCTGCTGGTCGACCGCGATATCAACTTCGCCGACCTGAAAGGGACCATCGAAGAGTTCCTGCGCGTGTTCTTCGAAAAAGAACTGGCTGTGCGTTTCCGTCCTTCGTACTTCCCGTTCACCGAGCCATCCGCCGAAGTCGACATGGAATGCGTGATGTGCAGCGGTAAAGGTTGCCGTGTCTGCAAGCAGACTGGCTGGCTGGAAGTCATGGGCTGCGGCATGGTTCACCCGAACGTGCTGCGTATGTCCGGGATCGACCCGGAAGAGTTTTCGGGCTTTGCCTTCGGCATGGGCGTTGAGCGTCTGGCCATGCTGCGTTACGGCGTGAACGACTTGCGTCTGTTCTTCGACAACGACTTGCGGTTCCTCGCGCAATTTCGCTAGTCGTAACGAATTCTTAGGAGAGCAGGATGAAATTCAGTGAACAATGGCTGCGTGGCTGGGTAAGCCCGCAGGTAAATCGCGACGAGCTGGTTGCTCGTCTGTCGATGGCCGGTCTTGAGGTCGATAGCGTTACGCCGGCCGCCGGTGAATTCAGTGGCGTGGTGGTGGGTGAGGTGCTGAGCACCGAGCAACACCCGGACGCCGACAAGTTGCGTGTTTGCCAGGTCAGCAGTGGCGCGGAAACTTTCCAGGTCGTATGCGGTGCGCCCAACGTGCGCCCGGGCCTGAAGATCCCGTTCGCCATGATCGGTGCCGAACTGCCGGGCGATTTCAAAATCAAGAAAGCCAAGCTGCGTGGCGTTGAATCCAACGGCATGCTGTGCTCCCAGGCCGAACTGCAAATCGGCGAAGGCAACGACGGCCTGATGGAATTGCCGGCCGATGCGCCGGTTGGTCAGGACATTCGTGAATACCTGAGCCTCGACGACGCCAGCATCGAGGTCGACCTGACCCCGAACCGCGGTGATTGCCTGTCGCTGGCCGGTCTGGCCCGCGAAGTCGGTGCGCTTTATGCCGCCCCGGTGGTTCGCCCGGCCATTGCCAGCGTTCCTGCCGTGCACGACGAAGTGCGTTCGATCGAAGTGCTGGCGCCAAACGCTTGCCCGCGTTACCTGGGTCGTGTGATCCGTAACGTTGACCTGTCTAAACCTACGCCACTGTGGATGGTCGAGCGCCTGCGTCGTGCCGACGTGCGCAGCATCGACGCCGCCGTCGACATCACCAATTACGTGATGCTGGAACTGGGTCAGCCGCTGCACGCCTTCGATCTCGCCGAAATCAATGGCGGCATTCGCGTGCGCATGGCCGAAGAAGGCGAGAAGCTGGTGCTGCTCGACGGTCAGGAAGTCAGCCTGCGTAGCGATACGCTGGTGATTGCCGACCACACCCGCGCCTTGGCTATCGCCGGCGTCATGGGCGGCGAGCACAGCGGCGTCAACACCGCGACCACGCGCGATATTTTCCTGGAAAGCGCGTTCTTCGACCAGATTGCCGTCGCTGGCAAGGCTCGTTCCTACGGCCTGCACACCGACGCTTCGCACCGCTACGAGCGTGGCGTGGACTGGAAGCTGGCCCGTGAAGCCATGGAGCGCGCCACTGGCCTGCTGCTGGAAATCACCGGTGGCGAAGCCGGCCCGATCGTCGAAACCGTCAGCGAGCAGCACCTGCCGTCGATCGCGCCGATCACCCTGCGTGCCCAGCGCATCACCCAGATGTTGGGTATGGAAATGGATTCGGCCGAAGTCGAGCGTCTGCTCAGCGCTTTGGGTCTGACCATTTCTGCCGATGGGGCAGGGCAGTGGCGCGTAGAAGTGCCAAGCTTCCGTTTCGATATCAGTCTGGAAGTTGACCTGATCGAAGAGCTGGCCCGCCTGTACGGTTACAACCGCCTGCCGGTTCGTTACCCGCAAGCCCGTCTGGCGCCACAAGCCAAGGCTGAAGCGCGCAGCGATCTGCCAGAGCTGCGTCGTCTGCTGGTGGCCCGTGGTTATCAGGAAGCGATCACGTACAGCTTCATCGATCCGAAACAATTCGAGTTGTTTAATCCGGGTGTCGAGCCGCTGCTACTGGCCAACCCGATTTCCAACGACATGGCTGCGATGCGTTCGTCCCTGTGGCCGGGTCTGGTCAAGGCACTTCAGCACAACCTGAACCGCCAGCAGGATCGCGTCCGCCTGTTCGAAAGCGGCCTGCGCTTCGTCGGTCAGCTGGAAGGCTTGAAGCAAGAGCCGATGCTGGCCGGTGTGGTATGCGGTAGCCGCCTGCCGGAAGGCTGGGCACAAGGTCGCGATGTCGTGGATTTCTTCGACGTCAAAGCCGATGTGGAAGCGGTGCTTGGCTTCGCCGGTGCGCTGGATTCGTTCACGTTCGTGCCAGGTAAACACCCTGCGTTGCACCCGGGTCAAACCGCGCGCATCGAGCGTGATGGTCGTTTGGTAGGTTATGTCGGCGCCATCCACCCTGAATTGTCGAAAACCCTCGGTCTCGACCGTCCGGTCTTCGTTTTCGAGCTGGTTCTGGCCGAAGTGGCTTCGGGCAAAATGCCTAAATTCCAGGAGTTATCGCGCTTTCCTGAAGTGCGTCGTGACCTTGCACTGCTGGCGGACAAAGACGTTGCGGCCACTGCCGTACTGGACGTAATCCGTGAAAATGCAGGCGAATGGCTAACGGACCTCAGGCTATTTGACGTGTATCAGGGTAAAGGCATTGATCCGCATAGAAAAAGCCTTGCAGTTGGCTTGACCTGGCAGCATCCATCGCGCACTCTTAATGACGATGAGGTGAATACCACGACGCAAAACATCCTCACCTCGCTCGAACAAAGGTTGAACGCCACGTTAAGGAAGTGACGTATGGGGGCTTTGACGAAAGCTGAGATGGCGGAACGTCTGTATGAAGAGCTGGGCCTGAACAAGCGGGAAGCCAAGGAATTGGTCGAACTGTTTTTTGAAGAAATCAGGCACGCTCTTGAAGACAACGAACAAGTCAAATTGTCCGGTTTCGGCAATTTCGACCTTCGGGACAAACGCCAGCGGCCTGGCCGCAATCCGAAAACGGGAGAAGAAATCCCGATCACGGCTCGCCGTGTGGTCACCTTTCGTCCAGGGCAGAAGTTGAAGGCCCGAGTTGAGGCTTATGCTGGAACCAAGTCATAACGACGAACTACCCGTCATCCCAGGCAAACGCTACTTCACCATTGGTGAAGTCAGCGAGCTGTGTGCGGTAAAGCCGCACGTGCTGCGCTACTGGGAGCAGGAGTTTCCTCAACTCAACCCCGTCAAACGCCGCGGAAACCGCCGGTATTATCAGCGCCAGGACGTGCTGATGATCCGGCAGATCCGCGCGCTTCTTTACGATCAGGGGTTCACCATCGGCGGCGCGCGCCTGCGTTTGTCCGGCGATGAAGCCAAAGACGACACCACCCAATACAAACAAATGATCCGCCAGATGATCGCGGAGCTGGAAGATGTTCTGGTAGTCCTCAAGAAATAAATTCCTGCTTTTAAATACTTCCAGTTTTCAAAAGCTTGCGATATATTCTTGAGCGTTCCTCGAGATGAGGAACAGAGTCAACGCCTAGTCGGGGCGTAGCGCAGTCCGGTAGCGCACTAGCATGGGGTGCTAGGGGTCGAGTGTTCGAATCACTCCGTCCCGACCATATAATTCAAAGGGTTGCGAGATTTTATCTCGCGACCCCTTTTTGTTTCTGATTTTTAAGGCGCCCGGTCAAGGTGCGGCTGACTCTCTCCAGGCATGCCGCTTGATCACCGCTTCATTTTCATCAGCGTGCGGGATTGCGGATCGCCGACATGAGCGAGCATTCTGCCTGTGACGCTGAGCGCCCTATCCCATGGCATCGCGCCAGCCCTCAATCCTTCTCCGGGCATTTGAAGTTCCAGGAATAAATCTTCATTTCTTTAATCTTTTCGCCGACAGTTCCCACACCAAGGCAGGTTTCATTTTTGATGTAATTGAAGCTGCAGTACCGGACACCCTCTGTGCAAGATTCGATCTCTTTGAAACCTTTTCTCATGATGATGTTCTCGACCCCAAACGCACCTGAATAGGTTGGGTTCGGCTTCCAGCCATTTTGAATTAATGCTTTTCTGGCATCTAAAAAGGGCATTCCCTCTTTTATAGGGACGTCTGTTGCGTTGGCAAAAAAGCTGGCGCAGCAAAAAAGGCCGATGAGGAATGTTTGCAGCTTCATTTAACGGTACCACCAAAGTTTTTCGATTGCATTCACGTTGCGCAGCAGTTCAACTGCAATCAAATTCTGTGTTCCTGGTGTGAAGTCGGATAATCCCATTGCTTTAACGGAGAGCTCCGCCCATGTGGCTTTCGTGACTCGATACCTTCCGGACGCTGTCGTTGAACCGCCGTAACCTGCCCCGGATGGGTGGACTCATTAGTAAAAGTCCATTTTCCAGTTTTAAAACCCGGTGCCCAGCCATAACCAAATTTCGCGTGGTAGTTACCGCCGGCGCAGGGCCAGGTACTGGCAAATGTCGCCCCACTCAAAATGGTCGGTTGCTATCCCGTGCCGCGCTTACTTGGTTTTGGAGATGCGTCAGGACACTCATCGGCCCATCGTGTAACCGTCATGTCATTGAATTGCTCCCCAATGGTGTCGACGCGCAGGCAAGCGCCGTTCTTTGAGTAGAACAAGATGCAACGCGAGCTATCAAAAGAGCAGACATCGACCTCGAAGAACTTACGTGCAGCCAGCTCCCGCTCCACGCCACTATATTCATAACCATCGGTGGTATGCATCCGCGTCGGCTTCCATCCTTGTTTGACGAGCTTGGCCTTGGCCGTGACCAGGGGCTCACCGACGGCGATGCCTGCCGGCCCGCGCCTGTCGCTTGTCGCCTGCGAGCCATCTGCAAACGCTGCGCTGGTGCCAATGCAATAAAGTGCGACGAGCGCGAGGATCGAAGCCTTCAATTGACAATCCCTCCAGCCGATTTGTAGCTCGCCAAAAACTCTGAATACACAGACTCCACCCTTAGCAAGGCCCGAAAAATAGCGGACCGATATTGATGCCCCTAATCTGTCTCGGGACACTTGAAACCCCAACCATAAATTATCATGTCTTTTACTTCTTCACCGGTAGTGCTGATGACTAGACAAACTTTGTTTTTCTTGTAATTGAACTCGCAATATTGCACCCCTTGGGTGCATCTTTCGACTTCACTAATACCCATGTTTCTAAGTATTTGCATGGCTCCGCCAGGCTCCATTTCATCCGTTAAATTTGGTTTCCAACCATGTTTAATCAATGCTTTTCGCGCACTTAAAAATGGCATTCCTTTTTTAATCGGCACATCTGTTGCGTTCGCAAGAACGCTAACGCAACAAAGCAGAATGCAAGCAATAGGGTGTAGTTTCATTTTGTAGTGCCGCCAAATTTCTTGTAGGTGGTTAAGATATCGTCATACGGCCTATACGGTTGACCGGATGGATGTCCATTCAATGGGCGATTCGCTTGGTCGGGGCCCATCGGCAAAGATTCCCTTTGTCTAGATGCTTTGTGTGCTGCATCTTTAATGTCGCCATTTACGAGTGAATCAATTGTACGCACTCTGCGAAGAATTTCGATTGCGGTCAAAACCTGCGTATGTGGTGTGAAGTCAGATAATCCCATTGCTGTAATGCAATAGTCTCTCCAGGAGCCGATCGTAATTTGATACCTGTCTGATGCCGTAGTTGATCCGCCGTAACCTGCCCCCGGATGGGTGGACTCATCAGTGAAAGTCCATTTTCCAGTTTTAAAACCCGGTGCCCAGCCTTTACCTGTTTCTTAATGAAGAGTCGAAATCCTTCGACTCTCTCCAATCCGGATCCGATCAAGCGCCCGGTTTAGTGCGTCCAAGGCATCAAGGAGGGCCTTCGCCTCAGCTTCCCGGCCATCACCCCAAAGGCGTTCTGCCATTTTGTTCAGGGTCTGGATGGAGCGCTCAATTTCAGCCGCAGTCGCTGCTTTGCTTTCCAGCTGTTTCTTCAGCATTGAGTAACCTTTCTGCAGGGCGGTACTTGCCTTCAGTTGCTAGCTCAGAGTATCGGCCACCAGAACACAGACGAACAGCCTCGGTCGTGGGCATCGGCACCGCATCGATCTGCTGTTAGTCCAGTCCCCAGCATGGGGCGCCAGGGGACGAGTGTCCGAATCACTCCATCCCGCCCCTATAATTCAAAAGGGTCGCGAGATTTTATCTCGCGACCCTTTTTATTTGTCTCGGTTTTGACGCCTTGGTTATTGATGCAATCAGCGTCGATCCAACCAAACCGTCTGCGCATTACAAAACTCCCGCACCCCAAAATGCGACAGCTCCCGGCCAAAACCACTCTTCTTCACACCACCAAACGTGACACGTGGGTCCGTCGCGCAGTAGCCATTGATGAACACGCCACCGGTTTCCAGTTCACCAGCCATCTGCTCCGCAAGCTGAACATTACCTGCGTAGATAGTTGAAGCGAGTCCGAATTCGCTGTCATTGGCCAACTCCAGCGCATGGGCGGCATCGCGTGCGGTGATGATGGAGGCCACTGGGCCAAACAGTTCCTGTTTAAATGAGGTCATCTGGTCGGTGACGTCAGCGAAGACGGTGGGCTCGTAAAAGTTGCCGGGGCCTTCAGCTTTCTTGCCACCCATCAGCGATGTCGCGCCTTCTTCCAGGGTGTCGCGAACTTGACGATCCAATTCCAGCACACACTTTTTCAAGGCTGCACCGGCCTGTGCGCCAATGGCAATGCCGGCCCGGACGCTGCCGGTGAGTGTCACCGCTGCGATGCGTGGATCGGCGATTGCCGTGGAGACGCCGTCCGGCGTGACATTGATGACCTCGAAAACGCCTTCGGGAAAGTCAGCGTGTTTGAAGGCATCCCGCAACAGATAGGCGCAGCCCATCACGTTGGGTGCATGTTTGAGGACGTAGGTGTTGCCAGCGATCAGCGCTGGAACGGCGCCGCGCAGGACCTGCCAGATCGGGAAGTTCCACGGCATCACGGCGAGAATCGGGCCGAGCGGGCGATATTCAATGCGTGCCTTGCCACCCTCGACCATTGTCGGTTCGGCGCTCAGCATGGCAGGGTCAGGACTCTTCGCGATAGCGCCCCGGGGTCATGCCGAACCAGCGCAGGCAGGCTTTATGAAAGCTGCTCTGATCGCGAAAACCCAGCAACGCGCCGATGTACTTTACGCTGCGCACCGAGTTGCGCAGGAAGTTGTGCGCGAGCATCAGCCGCGCCTCGTCCTGTAGCGCGGAGAAGTGCATGTCTTCATTGCTCAGGCGCCGTTGCAGGCTACGCGCGCTGACCCCGACCACCTGGGCGATTTTGTCGAGGTCGCTGGGCACGCCTTGGGCCAAGCGTTCGGACAGCACCCGCCGAACCCGCGCGGTCATCGAGTCGTTGAGCAGCACGTTCAAACGCGCGCGAGCGTATTCGACATGCAAGACATCCAGTGCCGGATCGGCGGTGGGCAAGGCAATCGAGCAGTCGTCGATGCTGAACGTCAGGCTGTTGTACGGCGCGTCGAACAGCAGGTTGTTGCCCAGCAAGCGTTCCAGTCGGGTGGTGTCTGCGGGTTCGGGGTAGGTAAAGGTCGCTGCCAGGGGCTGGGGTTTGTGCTTGGGCAACAGCCAGTGGACCAGCCCCAGGGTTTGTGCGGCACCAGCGTCGATGAACGGGCGGGGCGTCAGCGACGGCTCCATGCTGATGTCGAAACCGATCAGCCGCAGCGCCCGGGGTTTGCGTTCCAGGCACATGCAAAAGCCGTTGCTGATCAGTGAGTGATAGTCCACCAGACGTTGCAGGGCAGTGCCCAGCGTGGCACAGGACATCACTGCATAACCGAGCACCTCCAGATTGGCCGGGTGCGCCCGGGTATAGGCCAGCAGGCCGATGTCCGGATTGCCGGTACGCTTTGCCGCTTCTGCCATCACCTTATAGACCAGCTCCAGCCCGACTCCCTTGGGGTTTGCAAAGACCTCCTCGCTGCTGTCGAACTGCTTGAGCAAGGCTTCTACGTTTGCACCTCCGTCGGTCAAGACATCGGCAAGCACCCGAAAACTGGCGCTAGTCATTCTGTGCATAGTTCTTCCTGGGCTGATAGCTAAGTGATATCGCGCGAGCGGCGCATGATCGCAATAAACAAATGACCACAGTCGATTAACGGGACAACCACGTTTCCGAGGACAAACGAAAGGTATCCGGGAACACTTCCTGACGCAGTGAGGCGGGGGGATTATGGCCGGCAGTCAACCCTTGCAGTCGCAGGAGCGCCGCTCGGCCTGGTCACACTCAACCGGCGGCAGGCCGCTGCTTTGTCCACGGATGTGTCATGCACAGAGTCAGAAACTTTTACAGTGAGTTGGCACTCGGCCGGTTGGTGCTGGCGTTTCAGCCGGTGGTCTGGTTGCCCGACAGTAATCGGGTGCTGTACCAGGAAGGGCTGTTGCGGCATATCGATGCGCTGGGAGACGGGGTCTATCCCTTTGCGATGCTGGAGAAACACCAACTGATGCGTGAGCTCGACCGCAGTGTGGTGCATGGCGTGATCGACAGCTTGTTGCTGGACGAGCACCTGCGACTGGGCTGCAACATCTCTGCGCAAAGTGCCATCGTCGACCACTACTGGCAGGAGATCTTCGCGCAGTTGCGTGATGCCCCCTCGGTGGCCGCGCGGCTGGTGATTGAAATCACCGAAAGCGCCACACCGCCCAGCACCTTGGCGGCGATCGAGTTCGTTCTGTGCTTGCGTGAACTTGGCTGCCGGGTGGCCATCGACGACTTTGGCGCGGGTCTGGGCACCCTGGAATTCATTCGCCAGACCCGGCCGGACATCGTCAAGATCGATCAGGGTTACATCCAGCGTGCACGCCTGGAAACCAACAACGCCCAGACCCTTGGCCACCTGTTGCAACTGTGCAAGACCCTGGCGCCGTGCGTGATCATCGAAGGGATTGAGTCCGAAGCCGACCGCGCTCTTGCCACCGCCTGCGGCAGCGAGTGGGGGCAAGGTTATCTATTCGGTCGTCCGCAGATTGATGCGTTGGGCGCGCGCTGCCTGCTGCAACCCATATTGTTGTAGAGACGGTCCGGGACAGTCTGGCGCTTACGACGATTGACCGCTGGTGCTTTACCGTACATGCGAAAAAACATATATTCGGGGAAGCGCATATAAGCTGGCGCTCCACTGTGACGCAAAGCCCAAACCCCGAGAACCGAAATGGCTGCCCCTCTGACGCCGACCACTGTTTTCAAATGCCTGGCTGACGACAACCGCGTCCGCATGATGCTGCTCATCGCCCGTGAGGGAGAGCTGTGCGTCTGCGAGCTGACCTGTGCGTTGAATGAGAGCCAGCCCAAAATCTCCCGGCACCTGGCACAGTTGCGCACAGGCGGATTGCTGGCGGACCGTCGGCAAGGCCAGTGGGTTTACTACCGGCTGCACCCGAATCTTCCTGACTGGGTGCATCAGGTGCTGACCGTGGTGCTCGAAGCCAACAAGCACTGGCTGAGCCCGGATGCCAAACGCCTTGAACAAATGGGCGATCGTCCTGAACGGGCAGCGGCTTGCTGCCCGGCTTGATGATTTCCAAAGCACCCTCCCTGACAACAGCAACAGAGCACCTCAACATGACTATCAAAGTGGGCATCAATGGTTTTGGCCGCATCGGTCGCCTCGCCCTGCGCGCCGCGTGGCGCTGGCCGGAGTTTGAGTTCGTGCAGATCAACGACCCGGCAGGCGACGCGGCGACGCATGCGCACTTGCTGAACTTCGACTCGGTGCATGGCCGTTGGAATGATCAGGCAAGCGCCGAGGGTGACTGCATTGTCATCGACGGCAAACGCATCAAGGTCACCGCCAACAAGGCGATTGCCGATACCGATTGGTCGGGCTGCGATCTGGTGATCGAAGCCAGCGGCAAGATGAAGACCGTCGCGGTGCTTCAGGCTTATCTGGACCAGGGCGTCAAGCGCGTGGTGGTCAGCGCTCCGGTGAAAGAAGAGGGCGCGCTGAACATCGTCATGGGCGTCAACCATCAGCTGTTCAAACCGGCCGAACATCGCATCGTCACCGCGGCTTCGTGCACCACCAACTGTCTGGCGCCGGTGGTTAAGGTGATCCATGAAAAACTGGGCATTCGCCACGGTTCGATCACCACCATCCACGACCTGACCAACACACAAAGCATCCTCGATCAGCCGCACAAGGATCTGCGCCGTGCGCGGGCTTCGGGCATGAGCCTGATCCCGACCAGCACCGGCTCGGCCACCGCCATCGCCGAAATTTTCCCGGAGCTGCGCGGGCGTCTGAACGGTCACGCCGTACGCGTACCGTTGGCCAATGCTTCGCTGACTGATTGCGTGTTCGAGGTCGAGCGCGTCACCACGGTTGGCGAAGTGAATCAGTTCCTCAAGGATGCGTCCGAGAACGAACTCAAAGACATCCTCGGTTTCGAGGAGCGTCCACTGGTGTCCATCGACTACCGCACCGACCCGCGCTCCTCGATCATCGATGCGCTGTCGACCCTGGTCATCAACGGCACCCAGGTCAAACTCTATGCCTGGTACGACAATGAATGGGCTTACGCAAACCGCACCGTCGAATTGGCCAGAATGGTTGGCCTGGCTGTTTAAGGAGCGTTGATGAAAGCCTTGTCAGCCCTCGCGCCGCCAGTGCGGCAGTACCTGCTCGTGACGGGCAATTACTGGGCCTTCACCCTCACCGACGGTGCCTTGCGCATGTTGGTGGTGCTGCACTTTCACGCGTTGGGCTACAGCCCGCTGCACATCGCGGCGTTGTTCCTGTTCTACGAACTCTTTGGCGTGATCACCAATCTGGTGGGCGGTTATCTTGGTGCGCGTCTGGGGCTGAACCGAACCATGAACATCGGGCTGGGGATGCAGGTTGTGGCGCTGTTGATGCTGACAGTGCCAGTGGCCTGGCTGACGATCCCTTGGGTGATGGGGGCTCAGGCGCTGTCGGGGATCGCCAAAGACCTGAACAAGATGAGCGCCAAAAGCTCGATCAAACTGCTGGTGCCCGACGGGCAACAGGGCAAGCTTTATCAATGGATAGCCGTCCTCACCGGCTCGAAGAATGCCCTCAAGGGTGTCGGTTTCTTTCTCGGTGGGGCATTGCTCGCCCTGATCGGCTTCAGAGGGGCGTTGCTGGCCATGGCCGCTGTTCTTTCGCTGATCTGGTTCAGTAGCGTGATCCTGTTAAAAAGGGATCTGGGCAAGGCGAAAGCCAAACCAAGGTTTCGCGACATCCTCTCCAAGAGCCGTGCCATCAACATCTTGTCGGCAGCACGAATGTTCCTGTTCGGTGCCCGCGATGTCTGGTTTGTGGTGGCTTTACCGGTGTACTTGAGCAGTGTCTTTGGCTGGGATTTCTGGAAGGTCGGTGGATTCCTGGCGGCCTGGGTGATTGGCTACGGCATCGTGCAATCGTTCGCGCCACGGATTACCGGCAAGCAACGAGGACATGTCCCGGATGGCCGCGCTGCGTTTGTTTGGGCGCTTGCTTTGGCAGGCTTTCCCGCAGCAATCGCTCTGGGGCTGAACACCGGGTTATCGCAACAATGGGTGCTGTTGGGCGGATTGATGATTTTTGGTGCGCTGTTCGCGGTGAACTCCTCTCTGCACAGCTACCTGATCGTGTCCTACGCCAAGGAAGACGGCGTGTCGCTGGACGTGGGCTTTTACTACATGTCCAACGCCATGGGACGGCTGATCGGCACCGTGCTCTCTGGCTGGGTTTTTCAGGTCTTCGGGCTGGGAGCGTGTTTATGGATATCCAGCGCATTTGTTATATTCGCGGCACTGATTTCCATTAGGTTGCCGAGGCATTCCAAAGTGATCTAAATCGCTCTGAAGGCGCTGTTTCACGCGTTTTACTCGTCATAGTGCAACTTTCATTTCTATTTATTTTGGCGCTCCTGACATTTTTCAGGCGCCAAATATTTGCAGTTTTTTATATGGATCGAAAAGCGATTGCTCTTAGTACAATTAATTCATACGCACTATTGCAATCTAAGCCATACATTACCAACCCGTTCAGGCATCAAGGAAAACTACAACAATCTCACCACTAAAAAACTGACACGACAAAAACTAAAATCTCCTTATAAGTCGGTGAACATCATGATTAAAGTCATGGCCTACTTTTTAATAGGAGCTGTTCTTGCAGGATGCAACGGTATGGTAAAACCCGACTTGTCGGGACCTGCCAATGATTCATATTTCTCAGTCTTCTCAGGCTTTCCCTTGCCCTATCTGTACACGGCCTCGGCCGTGCAATGGAACGAGGACTACGCCGTCACCACCCGCCACACCCCACTCATCCGCAACGTGAAATACAGCTGCAGCACCGGCTGCGACCTGGTCTTCATCAAGCACAAGGCCGACGGCCATTATCCGTCATGGCGCGCACCGCGCGTGGGTGAGCACATCACTGCCGTGGGGACGAGCCCGTATATGACAACGGTCAGCGGGGAAGGCAAGGTGTATCCGGCACCTTTCATCAACAGTGATGAAGGCAGCGGAGAACGCTATGCCATCCATGATGCCCCGATGATCAAGGGGATGTCGGGTGGGCCCGTCATCGCCAGTGACGGCAACATTGTCGGTATTAATGTCGGTTTTTTCTCCACCACACTTCACGATGTGAGTTTTCACCCAGGGGTAAAGGGCGCGGAGCGGATCAGCATCTTTATCCCGTACTCGATCATTCAGCGTGAGTGGCGGCTGATGCAGGCACAGCTTAATGATCCGCACGGCGCGAAATATGCGCAGAAGTAGCGTCGGGTCATCACCGAATCCGGATCATCGGATTCGGTGCGAGGTGGCACGTCTATCACTCGCTTATTCAATCCAGGCGTATATTGATAGTGTCGATCCAGGTCGTTGAGGCGATAGCAATTCGTCGTGGTGTGGCAGGTGAGAGCGCTGGGGGAGTCAGATTTCCCGGAGTGTCTGGAGGTGTTACATGAGCCAATATCAACGACTCTTTCTGATAGCCGGTCCAGCCATGCGTCACACCCCGGCGCTGGAGCGAGCTGTCGCCATTGCCGAAGCCACCGGTGCCGCGCTGCACATCACAGTGTTTATCGAAGACTCCCACCTCCTGGGTTTGATGAGCACAGGTACGCGGTTTCGTGAGGTCTGTCAGCAAGAGAACGAAAAATGGCTGAAAGATGAGGCCGATCTGATCCGTGGGCGCGGCATCGCGGTGAGCACCGAAGTGCTGATAACGCACAACGCACTGCAAGAGATTCTTCGACATGTGACAGAAATGCCGGCGGACCTGGTGATCAAGGACGTGCAGCACGAGTCGGCGCTCAAGCGCGTGTTCATCACGCCTCTGGATTGGCACTTGTTGCGCGAATGTCCGGTGGCTGTCCATCTGGTCAGTGAAGTCAGGTGTCCGCTGCCGAGGGTGATAGTGGCGGCCGTCGATCCGTCGCGCCCCGAGACGCAGATCACCGGCATCAACGACCGCATTATCCAGGCGGCGAACGGATTGGCGATGCAATGATGCGGAGTTGCATCTGCTGCATGCCTACGATCTATCGCTGACTCATATGTCCGATGCAGGCGCCGGAGCCGTGACAATGCCAGGCTTCAGCAGCGATGTGCGCAAGTCTCTGCATAAGTCATTCATCGCCTTGGCCGACCACTTTGGCGTGCCCACCGAGCGACAACACTTCGTTGCAGGGCCGCCTGGCAAAGCGCTGGCTGACTTTGCAGCGCATCATCGGGCCGATGTGATCGTCATGGGCAATGCGCATCGCAAGGGACTGGGCAACTGGGTGGGCAGTACGACGGAGCATGTGCTGTATCGAGTGCCCTGCAACATCTTCGCGGTCACGGGGCAAGTGGATCAGTGAATGGATCCGTTGTTCAATGACTCGCTAAGAGCGCCTCGGCGGCTGGAGCGGGATTTTTTGAGGGCATGTGCCGAGATATCCCGGTAGGTATCGCAATCGGTTGCCGCAAGGAGCTTTCCACCGTCCTTCAAGGTGGCCATGAAGGTCACTTCAGTGCTGTTGCCGGCGAGCAGATAGCCGGCGATGGCGCCAACTGGGCCCAGCAACATCGCGCCTGCAATGCCCAAGCCTATGGCGCTCTTTATATTCTTGTTGGACTCCGTGTTCTGGACCGTCAGATCTTTGAATTCCGAGACCGGGAAACTTTTCCCCAGTCGTGGTTTAAGGGCTGTCTTGAGCGTAATGGTACCCGAGTGATACTCCCCGTCGCACTGCGGGAAATCACCGGCGAGCACTGTGATCTTTGCCATATGGAGTGTTCTCTGGGCGATCATTTTTGGGGTGGACATTGCGCGCGCCCAAACTCAAAACGTCAACGATCTAACGATGAGTGGCAGCCGCAGGCCCCGAAACACACAAGTATCAGTCTTCCGGGTCAATTTCTTCTTCGGGCGTCCATCTGGTGATCAGGTCAGCCATCAGCTCGGCAATGGCATCAGTGTTGTTTGTCAGCACCTGAAGGTGATCGGTTATTCGCCCTGACACATCAGTAGCACCGCTTTTATCAATCCAGCGACCAATCTCATCAATGGCACAGCCGAGGGCCGTGATGTTCTGGTTGATACGGTCGAGCAAGGCGGGGACAGGATCGTCTGGCATGGTTATTCCTCCAGTCAAGAAAGGAAAGCGTAGCAGGTGAACGGGGGCCGTATACGCGGCGATAGCCCTGTCATGGACGTTTTATAACGTTTGGCAAAAGCGGGCGGAGAGTGCGCTTTAATCCTGCGTTGGTCCGACAGGTTTAATCGCGATCAGGATTTAGAGGCTTGGCATCATCAACAGACCTTTCGGCTGAGAGGGACTAACGGGGGATTAATGGACTTCTGGACCACCACGCAAGTATCGATTTTAGGGTTGGTTGAAGGGCTCACAGAGTTTTTGCCCATCTCCAGTACAGGACACCAGATCATTGCCGCGGACTTGCTCGACTTTGGCGGTGAGCGAGCCATGGCGTTCAATATCATTATTCAGTTAGGGGCTATTCTGGCGGTCGTCTGGGAGTTCCGTCACAAGATTCTGGACATCACCACCGGCTTGCCGACCCAGCGAAATGCGCAACGCTTCAGTCTTAATTTGTTGATCGGCTTCCTGCCGGCGGTTGTCCTGGGGGTGATGTTCGCCGACAAGATCCATGAGTATCTGTTCAACCCTATCACTGTGGCCGTGGCGCTGGTGATTGGCGGAATCATCATGTTGTGGGCGGAGCAACGCGAGCATGTGGTGGTGATCGATCATGTGGACGAGATGCGCTGGACCGATGCCTTGAAAGTCGGTTGTGCACAGTGCCTGGCGATGATCCCCGGCACTTCGCGCTCGGGATCGACGATTATCGGTGGGTTGCTGCTTGGCCTGTCACGCAAGACGGCTACCGAGTTTTCGTTCTTCCTGGCGATGCCGACAATGGTGGGGGCCGCAGTGTACTCGGGCTATAAGTATCGCGATCTGTTCCAGGCCGCCGACTTGCCAGTGTTTGCTCTGGGTTTTTTGGCCGCGTTCTTCTTCGCGATGATTGCCGTGCGCGGCTTGCTCAAGTTCATCGCCAACCATAGTTATGCGGTGTTCGCCTGGTACCGGATCGCGTTCGGTTTGCTGATCCTGGCGACGTGGTTTTTGGGGTGGGTCGACTGGAACCACCTCTCGGAAGGGGTGTAGGTTTTCCATGCCTGCCTTTGTGGCGAGCGAGCAAGCTCCCTCGCCACGTGTGGGCTGCTGAAAGTATCTAAAGTTTGTTGACCCGCGCCAGTGGCAGGCTGATTTTCTGTTCACGCTGCAGGAAATTCATCATCAGCAGCACCCGTTCCTCGCCGTCCATGGCCAGGAACACCGCTTCGAGATCGCAGAACGGGCCTTCATTGATGCGCACGGTATCTCCGTGTCTCAACAACGTTGTCACGATCGCCTGACTGTCCCGTTCCTGGAGTTCATCGATCAGTGCATCGCGGATTGGCAGCGGCTGACCGCCGAACCCGACGACTCGCGAAACACCGCGGGTCGAGCGCAGCGGACCCCAACTGTCCTGAAGGCTCAGTTGAATAAACAGATAGCCCGGAAACAGCGACTCGCTGATCACCTTACGCTGGCCCCGCAAAATGCGCTCACGTCTGTAGGTCGAGCGGAAACAGGCATAGCCCTGGCGCTGCAAATGTTCTTCGGCGCGCTCATCTTGTTTGGGTTTGCACTGGAGCAGATACCAGGCTTTGGTGGCGTGTTCTGCAATCGCGTTCATTTAGAGGCCTCCTCTGCGTTGATCTGCTCCAGCAATTCGGCGGTCTTGCGCTGCATTAACGAGCTGTCGCCACGACTTTCCACGGCCAGGCACACCACGCAACCCTGGTCCGAGAGGCGCAAGCTGAAGCGCCAGTCGGCAAAGACCAGATTCAGTCCGTCGCTCTCGTTGATGTCGAGGGCATCGGCGGCGTAACGCTGCTTGATGCATGCCAGCAGTGCGGGGCCATCCTTGACGTGACGATGGATTTCCCCGGAAGAAGGGAAAGCGCCGATGCGCTCCACCAGCAGCACTGGCGGCTTCTGCACGCGGGGGAAAATCAGTTCCGACGCATAGGCGCGCACGATCAGGTAGGCGAGGTTGTGTTTAAGGTCAGCGCCATACGGGGGGCGACTGTCATCTGCCTTGAAACCGCTCAACGTATTCATAGAGGCTTCGTCCATAGGGTAATAAAGACCATAAAATCGATTCGGTTAAGCACACGCTTGTCAGGGGGCAGCGCCGTCACAGGGTGTTCTGATGCAGGTGCTCGAAGCAGAAGTTGGTGGCTTCGATGTAACCTTCGGCGCCGCCGCAATCGAAACGTCGGCCCTTGAATTTGTAAGCCAGGACGCAGCCGTTCTGGGCCTGTTTCATCAGCGCATCGGTGATCTGGATTTCACCGCCCTTGCCAGGTTCAGTGTCAGCAATCAGGTCGAAGATATCGGGGGTCAGAATGTATCGACCGATGATGGCCAGGTTGGACGGGGCGTCTTCCGGACGGGGCTTCTCGACCATGCTGTTGACCCGGTAAATACCCTCGCGAATCAACTCGCCGGCAATCACGCCGTATTTCTGGGTCTGCTCATGGGGCACTTCCTGGATCGCCACGATCGAACAGCGGAACTGTTCGTAGAGCTTGATCATTTGCGCCAGCACCCCATCGCCCTCCAGGTTCAGGCACAGATCGTCGGCCAGCACCACGGCGAATGGCTCATCACCGATCAACGAGCGGCCGCTGAGAATCGCGTGCCCCAGGCCCTTCATCTCCACCTGACGGGTATAGGAAAAACTGCAGGTATCGATCAGCTCACGAGTGCCGTGCAGGAACTTTTCCTTATCGGTGCCACGAATCTGATGTTCCAGCTCGTAACTGGTATCGAAATGATCCTCCAGCGCGCGCTTGCCGCGGCCGGTGACGATGGCCATATGTTGCAGGCCGGCGTCGCGTGCTTCCTCGACGGCGTACTGGATCAGCGGCTTGCTGACGATCGGCAGCATCTCCTTCGGCATGGCCTTGGTGGCGGGTAAAAAGCGGGTCCCATAACCGGCAGCGGGGAACAGGCATTTACGAATCATGGAAGCGTCCTTGAAAGTAGACTGATGGAGTGGCTGATGGCAGTAGGAAAGATTCGATCCGGATGTCGGAACCGGTCACGCTGAGGAGTGCGGGCTCGAAATGGCCCGATCACTCGAGAAAAATGTTCGCAACGCTACAGGGGCAACGAAAGGCCCGTGCGCCATGTTTCTCGTCAGGCGCGGGCAGGGGGAATATCGGGTGGCCGGCGAGCATGCCCGGTTGTTCCATGGCATGTTCCTGACGCAATCCGCTGTAAACAAAGTTATTGCCCAAGGCGCCCTTTACCCAACTACTAACCGAATGTCCGACACCCTGGCAATGCACTAGCGGAACAGCTATACATTAGCCATTCGCTATTTCGGTGTAATTTAGATTGAACGAGCGCGGGAAAACGGCAACTGTTAGAAATTGTCTGGATAAAATCCTGAACTGTTATTTTCAGTGCCTGAAGGCGAAATGTTATTTTTTGTCTGGAGAAAAAGTTGGGGGTGGTTTAGGTGTCATGGTAATAAATACGCATCGATTGTTTTAATGTTTCTTCTGCAGTTACCGGGTTTGTAAATACCTGAATTCATTCGTAGTTTAAAGCTCTTATGTTCGGCAAGTGCTAGGTCACCGCCAATGTTGACAAGACGGGGAAGGTTATCTTGCTTAAAAGGGTTTTGATTGTTTGTGTCGGCAATATTTGCCGCAGTCCCACCGCGGAGCATTTGCTGCGCGGGGCACTTGTCCATTCCGATATTCAGGTCAGCTCGGCTGGTCTGGCCGCCTTGGCAGGCAAACCCATCGAGCCGACGGCACACGCTGTACTCGAGGAGCATGGTCATCTGCCCCATGAGCACCAGGCCGTCCAACTCACGTCTCAAGCCGTCAGCGAGGCGGACTTGATTCTGGTGATGGAGCGACGGCATGTCAGCGGGGTGCTCAACATTGCCCCTGAGGCGCGAGGCAAGGTGTTACTGCTGGGCAAATGGCAGGACGATCGCGAAATCAGCGACCCCTACCGTCAAGGCAAACCTGCTTTTGTGCATGCTTATGCGTTGATCGAAGAAGCCGTACACGCATGGGCACAGCGTCTAGCACGCTGATGGCCACTCCTTTTTGAATCGTAATCAAGGCAAAGAATCCGACTTATGCAGCAAGCACCGGTAGTCAACGTGCGGGACGACGACAATGACGAGATTGATCTTCTCGGCTTGTTTGGAACACTCATCGACCATAAATGGCTGATTGCCGCGATTACCGGTGCCTTCATGGTGACCGGTGCCGCGTACGCGGTGCTGGCGACCCCGGTATATCAGGCGAACGCGCTGCTGCAGGTTGAAGCGAAAAAGAACGACTTGCTGGGCTTCTCCGATGTCAGCAGCATGTTGGGGAAAGAGTCGCCTTCCGCGACTGAGATCGAGCTGATCAAGTCTCGTGCGGTGATTGGCAAGACAGTCGATGAGTTGAAACTGGCCATTATCGTAGAGCCCAGTTACTTCCCCATTATCGGTGAGTTCATTGCGCGTCGTTTTAAAAGCGCCAACCCGGATGAAGTCGCCAGTCCTTGGCTGGGTATGACGAGTTACGCCTGGGGTGGCGAGTCGTTAAAAATAGCTCGCCTTGAGCTGCCACAAGATAAGTTAGCCAAAAAACTGACCTTCATTGCCGGTGAAAACGGGACTTTCCAGCTGTTCGATGAAAGTGACGAACTTTTGGTAGAAGGGCAGGTGGGAGAGGTTGTCGATCAGCGCGGCGTTAAATTGCTTGTCGAAGAGTTGCGGGCCAACCCCGGAACCCGGTTTCGTATCGTCCGCAAACCACGGTTGACCAGTATTCTGGATTATCAGGAAGCACTGGATGTCATCGAGCGTGGGAAAGAGTCGGGCATCATCGGGTTGGCGCTGGAAAGTACCGAGCCGGAATTGGCGGTAAAAATCCTCAATAAGATTTCCGAACTCTACGTCGAGCAGAACGTACAACGGACTTCTGCCGAGGCCGCGCAAAGTCTGGAGTTTTTGAAAGAACAGCTGCCCCAGGTCAAGAATGATCTGGAGAAGGCCGGCAACGCGCTCAATTCGTACCAGACGCGTACCAAGTCCGTGGACATCAGCCTGGAAACCAAAGCGATCCTGGACCAGATTGTATCGTTGGACACGGCTATCTCTCAGCTAAAACTCCAGCAAGCCGAGATGGATAGAAAGTTCACCCGTCAACACCCGGCCTACCGTGCGCTGCTCGCACAGATTGCTGAATTGAGCAGTAAACAACAGCGTCTGGCCGAGAAGGTCCAGGACCTTCCCTCGACCCAGCAAGAACTGCTCAGCCTGACTCGTGACGTCGAAGTGGGGACGGCGATCTATACCCAGCTGCTGAATAAATCCCAGGAGCTCGATGTCATGCGCGCCGGGACGGTGGGCAACGTGCGTTTGATCGATACGGCGGATGTGAACCTGATCAAGCCGATCAAACCCAAAAAAATCCTCATTGTTCTGATTGCCACCTTTCTTGGTGGGTTCCTGGCCGTGTTGCTGGTTCTGCTGCGCAAGGCATTGAATCGCGGGCTGGAAAGCCCGGAAGCCATTGAGCAGCTTGGGCTCCCGGTATACGCCTCCATTCCCTACAGCATGCTGCAAAAAAATGCAGATGAAAAAAGTACGCGTGGAGGGAAGCGTTCCGGCAGCAGCCTCTCGGTGCTGGCCGTTAACCACCCTACCGACCTGGCTATTGAAGCGCTTCGCAGTTTGCGCACCAGCCTGCATTTCGCGATGCATGAAGCTGACAACAATCGTCTGATGATTTCCGGCCCTAGCCCGCAAGTCGGTAAAACCTTCGTATCGGTCAATCTGGCAGCCGTGATCGCCCAAACAGGGCAGCGAGTCTTGCTGATCGACGTCGATATGCGTAAAGGCTATATCCACAAAGTCATGAATTCCCACAGCACCAACGGGCTTTCCGATGTCTTGGCCAAACGCTGCGATCTGAAAACCGCGATCCACAAAACAGACATCGACAATTTCGACTTCATCAGCCGCGGTCAGATACCGCCCAACCCTTCGGAACTGTTAATGCATCAAAACTTCACTGAGCTGCTGTCGCAGGTCAGTGAAATGTATGACTTGGTCATCCTGGATACCCCTCCGTTATTGGCAGTGACCGATGCGGCGATTGTCGGCAGACAGTCAGGTACAAACTTGATTGTTGCGCGCTTCGGTTTTAATCCCTCCAGAGAAATAGAACTGACCATTCGCCGGTTCGCGCAAAACGGCATCGAGTTGAGAGGTGCCATTTTCAATGGGGTAGAAAAACGCGCTTCGGCAAAATACGGGTACGGTGCTTACGGTTATTACAACTACGAGTATCAATCGGATAATAGTTAAACCGGGTGCGGCCCAGGTCCGTAAATCTTTCCAGTTTCTTTTTGAGTTGTTTTGATTGTGTGAGGTATCAGCACCTGACACCCCACCCGGGTGGCAGGGGTAACGAGCTGATACCCATGTTGCCCGACAAAAAATACATCGTGTTCTCAGGAAATTGACTATAAATCCTGGGGCGGTAGCGTGGTTTTTTCGAAAAAAGTCTGAAGAGAAGCCTGTTTCTCGGATTGAGCTGATTGGCAAGTAATGGGTGTGCAGTTCCAAGTGACTCCTCTTGATGGATAGTTGAGAAAAAGATGGCCATGGCAAATAAACAGGGATTCTACGTAGAGCTGGAATCGATTCGAGGGCTGATGGCGTGGTGGGTCGTTTTTGGACACCTGTATTCCTGCTTTCGTCAGGCGATAGGCAACGTACCTCCTATCATCAATGAAGTGTTGTTGGCCACGGCTATTCCAGTGGACATTTTTATTTGTCTAAGCGGCTTTTTTATCGCCAAAGCCCTGAACGGGAAAAGTAGTGACTATAAACCCTATATTGTTCGGCGCGCTTTCAGAATCATTCCGATTTATCTGCTTGCCATGTTCCTGGCTGCCTTGTTGTTTAATGAGAGGATGAGTGTTCGCATGGAGATGCCATGGAACACCCCAGGGCAATTAGCAGCGGTTGAAAACTATTGGTCGACCATCAGTGACAATGTGGCCGCTTACTTGATGCCTTGTTTAATGTTGCTTCAGGGGCTGATTCCGGACCAGGTCCTGCCCCATGCAGGAGATGCCTTTTTAGCGCCAGCGTGGAGCCTGACACTGGAGTGGCAGTTTTATCTGATTGCGCCGTTGTTAGTGGGGGGCTTTTTGCTGAAACGCGGGAAAGAACTGCTTGTGGCGTCAAGTTTGCTTGCGCTGCTGCTTCTGACTCACTCTGGCCTGACATTCTCTTACGGCAGCTTCATCCTTATAAAACTACCTGTTTTCATTATCGGTATGTTAACCCACGATTTGATTCGCCGTGGCGAGGACGAACTGAAGAATGGACTCTTGATCATTGTCATCGTCTTGGGGATAGGTCTTATTACCCGATCCTTTGCCAATTTTGCGTCTATCACTTTATGGTCAGTATTGGCGATCGTGTTCAAATTGAACGGCCGATTCAGGCAGCCGTTGATCACCAGAATGCTGGAGTTGTCTAAAGCCCCACTCAGGAACAAGATGCTGGTCAAACTGGGTGTGCTGTCGTACTCCACGTATTTGATTCATATCCTGATTATCGACGCCGTGATGATTGTCGCGAGAGCGTTCGGTTATCTGAGCAGTGACTTGGTTGCGCTCTTCATCGCGCTCTCAATAGTCTTCACTTATGCGGCTTCATCGGTGATTCATCGGTATATCGAGACGCCCTTTATTGATATCGGTAAAAGAATAGCCACGTCAGTCTATTCTCGAGAACTAAAATGCCAGTAAGGGTCCTTGTCAACTACATGCTGTTTCCGTTGCTTCTCGTAGCGACGGCCTTCAACCTGAGATATCGATTGACGGGGGCTGATATACACCTGGGGGGCGCGGAGCTTTCCATAGCACCCTACGATATTTTTCTATTTATGATACTGGTTTCCATCATTTTTTTCAGTAAACAAATCAACCTGGAAAAAATCAAAATTGACCGCATAACGGCGATGGCCATATTTTTTGTCGTGTTGTCCTCCGTGTCGATCATTAATTCGGAAGCGGTAAGCTTTACCGTGTATGAAATTTTCAGGCACTGGAAGATCATCGTACTGTTTCTTGTGGTGAGATCGGTTTTCCAGGATGGCAAGTCCATGGAGAAGTTCACCAGGGTTGCCGCGTTATTGATACTCTTCGAAACATTGTATGCGGCGTATCAACTGGCAACCGGCGATGTCACGGAAGATGCCCAGCAAGTTAAAGAGCTTTTCGTAGAAAATGGAATCACCCGGGTCACGGGTACATTAAGACACCCGGCGTTGCTGTCTCTGTTTACGGTGCTGTTATTACCGTTTTGTGTCTATGGCGCGGTAAATGGAAAGGGCCGGTTGCTGTATGTCGGTGCAATTGCAGCAGGCTTTGTGGTTATTTGCTTGACCTACTCAAGAACTCAAATTGTATTGTACTTTTTTGTAGTGGGACTTTGCCTTTTCTATTTTAAGCGTCCGAATGGCAGCTCGATTCTAAGAAACAAAAAAATCATTTATACCTCTGTGATTTTTTCTTTGGTGATTATGGCGGGTGCCATTTACAACCTGGAAAACCTCTACGCACGATTTTTTGATGCACCTGAGTCGAGTACGACCTCAAGGCTGATTTTGGCAAAAATTGCGCTCAATATGTTTGTAGAGCATCCACTCATCGGTGTGGGGTGGAATAATTTTGTAGATGTCATGGAACAGTACGATGAGTTCGGTGCATCTAAAAGCTTCAGGTACCCGGCTCACAATATGTATTTGCTGGTCATGGCCGAGACAGGACTGATAGGGATTATTAGTTATTTGGCTCTTATATATGGAATCTACAAGATTCATAAGAATACGATCAAAAGGGCAGGTGATGTTTCTGTAAATAATGCCTCGGCGGCCGCGCTGGTCTCTATTATCGCGATATTAATAACCGGTATCCAGGGTTGGTCATTCCGGGCGGATAGCATACAGGCAATCATCTGGATCAATTTTGGAATCATTTGCGCCCTTAATGACAGAGCGAAACGACATGCTTAGACGAGTTTTCCTGTGTGTCATGCTTTTGGCGGTTGCTTTTAACGTCTCGGCATCGACTCGAAGTGCTCTGGATTATAAGGCGGGCATGCCGTTACGAGGATTCAACGTCGATTTGAATTTAAGTGAGCGGGACTTTAAAAGCTTAGATGAACTGAATGTCAATGCGGTGCGTGTGGCGTTTGCATCACATCCATTGTTTGATGAGAAGGGTGGGTTGGACAGTACGGCAGTCTCTGTACTTGATAACTATATTCGGTATGCAAAGAAATACAATATTCTGATTCTGATCGATGTTCATACTTTTCCTGGCAATGTCAAAAAATACTCGGGTTCGATAGGCGACGAATATTGGCGTAATGCCGACTTGATGAGTGAGCTGATCAAGAGCTATGCGCAACTGGCCGAGAAGTTAAAAGACGAAAGCATGGTCATTGGTTATGACATTGTGAACGAACCGGCGCAGGCTGACCTTTCGAACTACCTGGGTTTTCTAAAACAGGTATCAGAAATAATCTTGAAGATTTCGCCAGGTAAACTGGTATTGATCCAGCCCCGCATCACCATTCAACCGAATGGAATTCCTAACGGGCAGCGCTCCAACTGGAGTGAGATCACTCACCTGATTGATGACAAAACAGTCGTTGGCAGCCTGCACTATTACGATCCAGGGGATTTCACTCATCAGGGTGTTCATCAGTTTCCTGTCAATCAGCGCCTGCCATTTTTGCTTAGAAGTGAAAAGAGCTTGAGGTTGTATTTCAGAAAAACACTGTCTCGGGTTTTAAATCACCCGGGGCCGGTGATAGTGGGTGAGTTCAGTGTGTCGAATTATAGTCCGGTGGATGATTCTGAACTGTACATGAATACATTACTGGATCTGTTTGAGCGCAACGGCTGGAGCTGGTTTTATCACTCTTATAAAGAGGCAGACATCTGGAACCCCGAACTGTCGCTGACAAAAAGAGGTTTGGCCCCGGACGGCGCATCCAAGAAGTACTTGCTGTTGAAGGCGCACTTTAGATTGAACGATCGATTTCAGGCCGCTGACTAACCGCGAGCAGGACACTTTACTTGAAAGCAATTCAACTGTTGATCTCATCGTTTGGCGCCGCGGGTGCGACTTTTTTACTTCAAGTTCTGCTCAGCAGGACTTTGGACGCCGCCAGCTTTGGCCTTATATCATTTTCCAATGCGATTACCATCACGCTGGGAGCGCTGGCGTTCAGCGGCATAAATAGTTTGTTGTTGAGACGTGTCAGCCGGGCTCCGTCCGAATATACCGGGTATATGCAAATTGCCTATGTTTGCCTGTTGCTCAATACGCTGGGCGCTTATGTCATCAGCATGGCGCTGTTGTATGGAGCAGGCATAGATCTTCTGGAGTCGGTCTTGCTGGCGACGGGTGTTGTAGCACTGTCTTCTCAGGCGATCGTGATCACTCAAGGTCAGCTCAAGAGCAGTCCCCTGCGGATCTCGTTTGGCCAGGTAGTGGTGCCGCTTTCAAGGATATTGTTGGTTGCGGCAATTTTCTATTCGATGGTCCCGAGTTTTACCACCGCCGCAGCAGCCTTGGGGGCGGCTAACACTCTTTGCCTGATGTTGTGTGTCGCCTTGATAACACGGCATGGAAAAAAAGCAGGTGTGAAAATTCGAGACTTTTTGAAAGACTCCATTAAATACTCGTTGAATGGCGCCCTGAATATAGCTCAGTTGCAAATTCCCATCTCCTTGTTAGGGGTGATCTACGGCTCTACCTATTCTGGCTATCTGGCGATTTGTAATACGTTGCTCACGGCGCTGTATATAGCCCCTAACACGGTATTTAATACCTATCTAATAAAGAAATACCATGCGCTTTCAAGTGCGGAAAAATCGTTGCCTGTAAAACATTCATTGTATTCCTTTGCCGTGGGGGCTGTTTTTGCGGGTGGCTTGAGTTTCTACTCCCGAGAGCTTATTCATTTGCTGTTTGGCGGTGAATATGGTTATGCGGCCCAGGTGTTGCAAATAGCGGCGTTGTCTATTCCGTTCAGGTTTTTTGCAACACCTTTTGGCGCTGCATTATTGAGCGAGGAGTGGGTGAGTAAAAAGATAATGGTCGCCAGTATCGGGATGGCGTTACAGGTCAGCTTGTTTATTTTGTTAATGCAATTTGAAGCAAAAGGCATTGGTGCAAGTATCTTGGCTAGTGAGTTCTTCATAGCGGTTTCGTACTATATTCTTTATAGAAAGAGCATGCGAGTATGAATGTTTCTATTATCGGCTATTACGGGGATAACTTTGGTGATCTGCTGATGCTGAAGTCACTCCTGTCTTTGAAGAAGCCAGGTGCGGTGTTTACCGTATTAACTTACGGGGATGGTCAGTCGCTCAGGAAGCAAAGCTTCATTAGCGATAATGATGTGGGAGTGGTGGAACTTAATAAGGCCAACACATTGGCCGCTTACAGAAAGGTAATAAACAGTTCTGCGATCATCTGGGGCGGTGGTACTTGCTTCATGGATGAGGGGGGGACCGGTGGGATCAAGTACATGGCGCTGGCCCGCTTGTTCGGCGCGAATGTTATCTATGCAGGCATTGGGGTAGATAACCACAAAAAAATGAAAACCCGGCTGATTTTGTTTTTGGCAACGTTAATAGCTAAAGCGCTTTACATAAGAGATTCGGCTTCGCTGCAAGCCGTTAAAAAAATAAATCCGTGGATGCGCTCCGGAAAAATAAAGCAATCTGTGGACTTGGCGTATGCGCTTGATATAGGCGATGTCGAGGGCGCGGGTGATCTGGAGGGCGCGGATGATTACATTATCTTGTGCTTGCGTGATCTTGAAGGATATGGCGAACAATCCAGTGGCGATATCTATAGGCAGTTATTAGGTGTTTCAATAAAGGCGTGTAGAGCGTTGGGTGTTAATAGGATCGGCGTACTGAATGCGGACGCCGAAGTTGATGCGGGCGTATCGCTGTACGCCGAGCGTGAGCTGGAAGATTGCGGGTTCTCGGTATTTAAAATTCCAGGCAGTGATATTGATCGGTCCATCGACTGTATTAAAAATGCCAGGCATGTGATCAGTGCCCGGTTGCACCCTGCGGTGGTCGCTTATTCGGTAGGGACTCCCTTCTCTTTGTATAACTATTCAGACAAGAATAAAAAGTTTACCGCTGAGACGCACACCGATGAGTGTTTGATTCACAGGGGGGCGATAAACAGATTTGTACCTCAATACAAAATCGATTCCGCAGGCGAAAAAAGCACGCATAGACAGCTGGCACAATCGACTGTTCACGAAATATACCAGTTGTTAAATTGATCTGAATAAGGATTTTCCTCATGGGTCACTTGAATTATTTCATCATTGAACCGGTAGGAGGGCATGGTGGAATGAATTATTACAACACCGGCCTTGGGCAAGGATTGGTTCTGAATAATGCCACTGTACATCTCTACACTTGCCCTGAATCGCAGGAGCAAAGCTCAAGTAGTTTTACGATAAATAAGTTCTTTAAAGGGGTCTACGGTAAGACTAATAAAGTTATCAGGCTCGCCAGGTTCGTCACGGCGTTGACGAGATCCATCATTGATATAAAGAGGAAAGGCGGAAAAATTTGCCATTTGCATTTTTTTCAGTACTCGCTGCTCGAGTTGATAACGTGCAACCTGTTGAAGTTCAGTGGGATAAAAATAGTCGCCACGGTTCATGATGTTGAATCGTTTTCAGGGAGCTCTCTGACAAGAACCCATACTTCCATATTGCGAGCGCCGGAGGAGTTTATTGTTCATAACGAGTTCTCTCGGCAAGAATTGCGGTCGGTGATTTCCGCGCAGGGTATCAATAAGAAGATAGCTATTATTCCTCACGGTAACTACCTTCCGTTCGTGAAAAGGCGGGAGACCGTTTTGTCTCGCCAGCACTTATCATTGCCCGTCGATAAAAAGCTCATACTCTTCTTTGGTCAGATAAAAAAGGTCAAGGGCCTGGATGTTCTTTTGAGTGCAATGGAGATCGTGTCAAAACTTGAGCCTGATGCCGTATTGCTCATCGCCGGTAAAGTATGGAAGGATTCGTTTCAGCACTATGAAGACATAATAAAATCAAAAAACATATCGAGTGTGGTGATTCCACATATTCGCTATATCAATGACGAGGATGTCGACTTTTATTATTCCTCTGCCGATATCGTGGTCCTGCCCTATAAGAAGATCTACCAAAGCGGCGTGCTGCTAATGGCGATGTCGTACGGCTGTATTACCGTGTCTTCACGTCTGCCCGCCATGGTTGAAGTTGTGGACGACAGTCGAAATGGATTTTTGTTTGAAACGGATGACCCACAGGATCTGGCTCGGCAAATACTTGCAGCACTGGGCTCAGATGCTGCAGAGGACATTTCGCAGAACGCTCGAGCCGCGATGATCGAAAAGCATGATTGGACGCGCGTAGCGCGTCAGCACATTAAGGTATTTGAAACTTATGAATAGGCACTTGTTGATTCTAGGGATAAGAGGCATTCCGGCACAGCATGGCGGCTTCGAGACATTTGCCGAAAAGCTGGCGGTCTACCTGAAGGAAAGGGGTTGGAGAATTACCGTTTATTGCCAGGAAAGCGGCAGTGGCGCCATAACGGAAACCGAATGGCAAGGTATTCGTCGTGTTCATATACCGGTCTCCAGAGAGGGTGCGCTGGGTACTGTTATTTTTGATTTCAAGGCTGTGCGTCATGCGTTGAGTGAAAAAGGTTTGTTTTTGACGTTGGGGTATAACACCGCCATTTTTAATCTGCTGCAACGTGCGAAAGGCCAGACCAATATAATCAATATGGACGGCATTGAATGGCGTAGAGAAAAGTGGGGGGCGATTGCCAAGACCTGGTTCTGGATAAATGAGCGATTGGGTTGCTGGATAGGTAATCATCTGGTCGCCGATCATCCGAAGATAAAAGACCACCTTGCCACTCGAGTCAGTGCCGATAAGATCACCATGATTCCCTATGGTGGCGATGAAGTGAAAACGGCGTCTGTCGAAGTGTTGGCAGGTTTCGGCCTGGAACCGAAAAACTTCTCTATTATTATTGCCAGGCCTGAACCGGAAAACTCTTTTTTCGAGATGGTCGATGCGTTTAGTTCCTCGGTCAGGAATCATAAACTTGTGGTGCTTGGAAACTTTACGCCGAGCACGAACGAATATCACAAGAAGGTGATGGACGCCGCAAGTGATGAGGTGATATTTCCAGGTGCCATCTACGATTCGAACATCGTTCAGGCACTCAGGTATTTCAGTCGTTTCTATCTCCACGGTCATCGTGTTGGCGGAACCAACCCGTCTTTGGTCGAGGCGCTTGGCGCTGGCTGCGCAATTATTGCTCACGATAACCCATTTAACCGTTGGGTCGTGGGTGAGGGTGCAGCCTACTTTTCGGACAAACAATCTCTTTCGTGCCTGTTGGATGAATGGCTGGCGGATGAAGACAGAATTGCGGATATGAAAGAAGTCGGTGCCGCGAGATTTGTAGAGTGTTTCAAGTGGGAAAAAGTGTTGAGTGCGTATGAACAGCTTTTCATTGAATGGCGACCTTCATAAGTCATCCATTACTTCGATCTAATCCAGGCTGTTACTTTTCGATGAGGTGCTAAATGATTCCGGTTATTTTATCTGGAGGTTCTGGCTCGCGCCTGTGGCCGCTTTCGCGACAACTGAAC
Organism: Pseudomonas sp. P9_31; assembly: GCF_034008235.1. Taxonomy (NCBI): domain Bacteria; kingdom Pseudomonadati; phylum Pseudomonadota; class Gammaproteobacteria; order Pseudomonadales; family Pseudomonadaceae; genus Pseudomonas; species Pseudomonas sp. P9_31. The sequence goes on along the minus strand of NZ_CP125375.1, from coordinate 4,148,509 downwards.
CCCAAGCAGTTTTTGTCTTTAATAGATACCAATCTCTCTTTGTTGCAGGCCACCATTCAGAGACTTGATGGGCTGGAGATACAGCCCCCCAGGCTCATCTGCAACGAAGAACATCGGTTTCTGGCCGCTGAACAGTTGCGAAAACTGGGCATGGGAGATGCCAATATCCTGCTTGAGCCCGTCGGTCGTAATACGGCGCCAGCGGTGGCGTTGGCCGCGCTGCAGGCAACGGTTGAAGGTCAAGACCCGATGCTGCTGATTTTGCCGGCGGATCACACCATTAAGGATGTCGACGCTTTTCAAGAGAGTATCAGGGTCGCGCTTCCGTTGGCGATGGAAGGGAAGTTAGTGACCTTCGCAATAGTGCCCACCTATCCTGAAACGGGGTATGGCTATATTGAGAAGGGCGACGATATCGGTGGCGGTTTCAGAGTGAACCGTTTTGTCGAGAAACCCGATCTGGCGACGGCTCAAGCGTACGTGCTCACGAACAATTTCTTCTGGAACAGCGGCATGTTCCTGTTTCGTGCGAGCCGTTACCTGGAAGAGTTGCAAAAATTCCGACCCGATATTTTGTCTGCCTGTATCGAGGCCTTGGGCAACGGTTCGCAGGATTTGAATTTCACTCGGGTTGACCGGGCTTTGTTTTCTGCGTGCCCCGAGGACTCTATCGACTACGCGGTAATGGAAAAGACCGACTACGCGGTGATGGTCGCGATGAATGCCGGATGGAGTGACATTGGCTCCTGGTCTGCGCTCGCCGATGCCTTTGCAAAAGATGCTGACGGTAACGTGCTCAAGGGGGATGTCTTCGCCGAGAACACATTCAATACCTATGTTCATGCGAACAGCCGCTTGATCGCGACCATTGGCGTTGAAGGACTGGTCATCGTTGAAACCAACGACGCCATTCTTGTGGCCCGCAAGGATCAGGTGCAAGACGTTAAAAAAGTAGTGGAACGGCTCAAGCAATCCGATCGCCATGAGTACTCGAACCACAGAGAAGTTTATCGCCCGTGGGGTATGTATGACTCGATAGATAAAGGCGCTCGGTATCAAGTGAAACGTATCACGGTGCAGCCGGGAGCGAAGCTGTCTGTGCAGATGCATCACCACCGCGCCGAGCACTGGATCGTCGTTAGCGGTACGGCCAAAGTGACCAACGGTGAGCAGACCTATCTGGTCTCCGAGAATCAGTCGACTTACATCCCGATCGGTCAAGTGCATGCGCTCGAGAACCCGGGTGTCATTCCTCTTGAGCTGATCGAAGTTCAGTCCGGCTCCTACCTGGGCGAGAACGATATCGTGCGGTTTGAAGATAAATACGGCAGGGCATGAACCTCCGTCATCCATTGGGTTAGCCGACAGCGGTGCGGGTCACCGATTTAATCTTTCATTTCGCCGTCAGGATCTCCACTCATGTTTAAAAAAATCCTCGTTACCGGTGGGTCCGGTTTCATTGGATCAGCAGTGGTACGCCACCTGATAAGTGAAACCACCTGCAGGGTCGCGAACGTTGACAAGTTGACCTACGCAGGCAATTGCGACTCCCTGTCGAGCATCGACGAGTCGCCGCGCTACCACTTCTTCAAGGTCGATATCTGCGACGCTCGGGCACTGGATCAGGTATTCACGGTATTTCGACCGGATGCAGTCATGCACCTGGCCGCAGAGTCCCATGTCGATCGTTCCATCGACGGTCCTGCGGACTTTATCCAGACCAATATTGTTGGTACCTATACCTTGCTCGAAGCGACCCGGCGTTATTGGAACGGGTTGTCGGAAGAGCTCAAACAGGCTTTTCGCTTCCACCATATCTCCACCGATGAGGTGTATGGCGACCTGGAAGGCACCGATAGCCTGTTCAGTGAAACCACGCCTTATGCGCCCAGTTCACCCTATTCGGCCTCCAAGGCCAGTTCAGATCATCTGGTTCGGGCCTGGCAGCGTACGTATGGCCTGCCCGTGCTGGTGACCAATTGCTCGAACAACTATGGCCCTTATCACTTCCCCGAGAAGTTGATTCCCCATGTGATTCTGAATGCCATCCACGGCCGGCCTCTGCCGGTTTATGGCGACGGCTTGCAGATTCGCGACTGGTTGTTTGTAGAAGATCATGCGCGCGCTTTATGCGAGGTCGTGCGCCGTGGCGAGGTTGGCGAAACCTATAACATCGGCGGCCACAACGAGAAAACCAATCTTGAGGTGGTGCAAACCCTGTGCGATCTGCTCGAGGAGTTGGCTCCCGATAAACCTGCGGGCGTCGCGCGTTATCGCGAGCTGATTACCTTCGTCAAGGATCGGCCGGGGCATGATCTTCGTTACGCCATCGATGCGGGCAAGATCGAGCGTGAGCTCGGTTGGCGACCACAGGAAACCTTTGAGAGCGGCATACGCAAAACGGTTCAGTGGTATCTGAACCATCAAGGGTGGTGGGAACGGATACTCAACGGCCAGTACCGGTCGGAGCGTCTTGGCCACGTCGGCTGAAACATTCAAACCCTGCCTCTATTAAGTTTCGAAGGGAATCCTCATATGAAAGGCATCATTCTGGCGGGAGGCTCCGGCACCCGCTTGCATCCCATTACCCGTGGTGTATCCAAACAGCTGCTTCCGGTCTACGACAAGCCGATGATTTACTATCCGCTGTCGGTATTAATGCTGGCGGGCATTCGCGAGATCTTGATTATTTCCACGCCGCAGGACTTGCCCAACTTCCAGAACCTGTTGGGTGACGGTTCTTCTTTCGGTATTGAACTCAGCTATGCCGAACAACCTTCTCCCGATGGTCTGGCCCAGGCCTTTCTGATCGGCGAGCACTTTATCGGCGACAGCAATGTGGCGCTGATTCTGGGCGACAACATTTTCTACGGTTATGGCTTCAGCGCCTTGTTGCGCGAAGCGTCACAACGACAGAACGGTGCCACTGTCTTTGGTTATCGAGTCAGCGACCCGGAGCGCTTTGGCGTTGTCGAGTTCGACAGTAACGGCAAGGCAATCTCGATCGAAGAGAAGCCTAAACACCCGAAGTCCGACTATGCCGTCACCGGCTTGTATTTCTACGACAAAGACGTGGTGAGCATTGCAAAGCAAGTCAAGCCTTCGATGCGCGGCGAGCTTGAAATCACTGATGTGAACAACGCGTATCTACAGCGCGGGGATTTGCACGTGAGCGTGCTGGGGCGTGGTTTTGCCTGGCTGGACACCGGGACCCATGATTCATTGATGGAGGCCGGGCATTTCGTCCAGACCATCGAAGCGCGGCAGGGCTTGAAAGTGGCCTGTCTGGAGGAAGTGGCCTACCACCAGGGTTGGTTGTCGGCTGCACAATTGGATCAGCAAGCCACGGCGTTATGCAAAACCGGTTACGGCCAATACCTGGCACGGGTGCTGAGTACGGAGCCTGCGATATGAATGTCATCAACACCCGGTTGCCTGGCGTACTGATTATCGAGCCCAAGGTGTTTGGCGATGGCCGCGGGTTCTTTTTCGAGAGTTATCACCAGCAGCGTTATCGCGACGCCGGCATCGAGTTGCCTTTCGTCCAGGACAATCACTCGCGCTCGCAGTATGGCGTGTTGCGTGGTTTGCACTTCCAGCGGACCCGGCCCCAGGGCAAGTTGGTGCGGGTTTCCCAAGGGGCGGTATACGACGTGGTGGTGGACATCAATCCCGAATCGGCCACTTGCGGCGAGCATGTAGGGGTCAAGTTGACCGCCGACAACCATCTTCAGCTATGGGTGCCGCCAGGTTATGCCCACGGCTTTTGTGTGCTCAGTGAAACCGCCGATTTTCAATACAAATGCACCGATCTGTATTTTCCCGAGGACGAAGGTGGTCTGCTCTGGAGTGATCCGGACCTGGACATTGCCTGGCCTTTGGAGTCACCTCAACTCTCGGAAAAAGACTTGCGCAACCCGCGATTGCGCGCGCTGTTGAGCGGGGAATGACGGATTAATAATGGTCTATAGTTAATATTAACTATTGATGACCTGATGTTATTTAGCCTGAATTTCCAATCGCAGTAGAACCTTGCGGGATAAGAAGTCGGGAGAATCCTGACTAATAATAACAATAGACGCCTGAGGCGAGTGACTCACACTCGTAAGTTTGTACTTAAAATGCCTTGTTGTGTGGCGAATATCTTTGAAAATCGCCTTTATTTGTCAATAATCCTTGCCCCGCGCAAGCGCTTTTGCCGAGGATGTGACGGGATTCGGCGTATGGCATGCACTCCCTATAAATGACATCCTCCAAAGGAGGCAATGTGCATGAACGGGCTCGTTCAACTTACGGGTGTCAGTTCATTCATCTGCTGTTCCATTCCCGGTCCCTTAGTATCAAATCTAATGCAGAGTTGATGTCGAGAAGGAGTCTGATATGAAGAAACTACTTACTGCCAGCTTGCTGGCTGTCATGAGCACCGCGGCGTTGGCGGCGGATGCACCACCGATTGAAACGGCAAGCGAAGCACTGGACGAGCCACTGTCCTTGAATACCCCGCTGGTCGGGGGCGTGACGGTCGCCGAAACCGTGGTGGTCGGCGCGGCCATTATCGGCGCTGCTGCGGCCGCCTCCAGCTCCGGCGGCAGTTCCAATGGCGGTACCTCTGGAACGGGTGGCACAACCGGTACTGGTGGTACGACAGGTACCAACTAAACCCCGCGAAGTATGTTGTTCAAGATCACTCAGAACTTTCTGGGTGATCTTGTTTTAGATTTGCCCTCGACTAGCGTAGTGCCATTATGATCCGTAGATTATCTGTTGTTATGCTGGCAAGTATCAGCTTGCACGGCTGTATGTTTTCGCCTGGTCAACACATGGACACCAGTCAAATGGTCAGTGACGGCTCTGTGGAAAGTAGCCGGGTGGAGCTTATTCCCATCACGCCTAAATTGATTGCCATGGATGCCGCCACGCAGGTTCGCGAATCGGTGCCATCGGCGTTGTTGTCCTATGTGCCCGGTGGTTATCGCGTGGGTGCCAATGACCTGTTGTTTATCACGGTCTGGGATCACCCCGAGTTGACGGCGCCTTCGGGGCCGCAACAGCAAATCGATGCCAACGGTCGTCTGGTTCGTCCGGACGGCACGCTGTTTTATCCCTACATCGGTAATGTGCCGGCCGCCGGTAAAACCATCGAAGAGTTGCGAGCCTTTATTGCCGAGCGTTTGTCGCAATTTGTCGAAAGCCCCCAGGTCGACGTCAGCGTATTGCGCTTCGCCAGCCAGACCGTGGTGATTTCCGGTGCGGTGCTCAAAGCCGGCCAGCAGCCGATCACCACCACCCCGCTGAGCGTGGTGGAGGCCGTTGGCGCGGCCGGTGTGGACCCCTCGAATGCCGACCTGTCGGGCCTGACGCTGACCCGGGACGGGCGTGAATACAAGCTTGATCTGGACACCCTCAATCGGCAGGACTCACAGCTGCAGGGCGTCTACCTCAAGGGCGGCGACCGGCTGTACCTGCCTTATAACGACCAAAAACGTATCTATGTCATGGGTGAGGTCAACCAGCCTCGCGCCCTGAGCTTCAAGAGCAAATCGATCAACCTGACCGATGCGCTGGGCACGGTGGGGGGCTTGAACCAGACCACCTCCAACGGCAATGCGGTGTACGTGATTCGCGGCGCGGACCACCTGGAAACCGAACCGGCCAAGGTGTTCCAGCTCGATGCCGAATCGCCTTCGGCCCTGGTGCTGGCCACCCGCTTTGACTTGCAACCGCAAGACATCGTCTATGTCGGCCCGGCCGGCGTGACACGCTGGAACCGTCTGATCAGCCAGCTTCTGCCTACGGCCACCGTTCTCGGGACCGGTGCCAGCTCTCTTAATGACCTCAGCGAAGCCAACAGCAGATAAGGCTCAATCCCGCCGTGAAAAATTTGCCTACCTTCGCCAGTCTGACGATGGCGCTCTTGCTGTGCGGGTGTAACCCGTTGATGAAGGCCTCCTGGGACACCCTCGAAACATCCGTCGCGGGGCCTGCCTCCATCAACTTGACCCGTGCTCAGGTCGATGCCGTGCCGTATCCGCAGATCCTGGTCACCACCCCCTCCAGCGAGGGGGTGATGGCCATGGCTCGTCGGCGGGGCGACCTGCAGTTCTGGGTCGCTTCCGGCAAGCAAGTGCTGATGATGCGCGACGGTCTGGTGGTACGTACCGTCGGGTTGGGTGTTTCACTGGATGGCACTCGTTTCAATGATGAGTCGCCCTTCAAGCGCGGCCTTCAGCATTTGCCCGACGGTTATACCAGCACGCGCTGGATCGACATCTACGACGGCAACCGAATCGGTATCGCGGTCAACAGCCGTTTCAGCCCCCACGGCATCGAGACCATCAGCATTCTGGACAAGGAATACGCCTTGCTGCGCATCGACGAGCAGGTGGATGCACCCACCCTGAATTTCCACGCCACCAACCGCTACTGGGTCGACCCCCAGGACGGTTTCATCCTGCGCAGCGAGCAGCATCTGACGCCGCAGCTGTTTCTGAACATCGTGCAGGTGCGCCCTGACAGGGGAGCGGCCCGGTGAAGTGTTCAAACCTTTTCTTGCTTGGCCTGCTGTTGATCGGCCCGGCCGTGGGCCAGGCGGCCGTCACGGTCAGCGGTGACGTGCGCAGCCCCGGCCCCATCGACTTCAAACCCGGTGCACGCTTGCTGGACGTTATTCGCGTCGCCCAACCCAACGCCGAAAGTTACTGGCTGGGCGCGGCTTGGCTGCACCGTTCATTGGTGGACAAACAGGCGCGTTTGAAGGCGGGCGTCCTGTTCGATCTGAAGCTGCTGCAACGGGGCGCCTTGCTCGACGGCAAAAACACGCGAGCAGAGTTGAGTACGCGTCTGTTTGAGCAGGTCGCGCAACTGTCGGTCACCGGACGGCAGGTCGCGGTGCTCGACCCGATCGCCGTGGAGGTGGGGTTCGCCCGCAACGCTCTACTGGATGATGGCGACCGTCTGATTTACCCCGAGCGGCCATCCACCGTAGAGATTCTGGGAGCGGTCGCGCAGCCCTGTCAGGTGCCTTACCGCGCTCTGCAGGAAATCCGTGCCTATGCCCGGGACTGCACCATCCTCGACGATGCCGAGCGCGATTATCTGTGGCTGATCCAGCCCGACGGCCAGGTACGGCGCGTGGGCGTGGCGGCATGGAATCGTGAGGACGGCGTCGTGGCGGCTCCTGGCAGCAGGATCCTGGTGCCGATCAGGAGCGACGATCTCGAGACGCCGACCCCTGAGCTCAATCAACAACTGGCCGAGTTTCTCGCCACTCAACCCCAGGCTGAGGTGGCCCCTTGAAGTGCCCGTTGAAGTTACGTTTTGCTGCTGCATTGCTTCTGCCTTGCGGACTGGCTCACGGTGAACCGCGCTACACCCAGAGTGATTTTGGTGGCGTCGGTCTGCTACAGACCCCCACCGCGCGCATGGCCCCCGCGGGGGAGTTGAGTGCCACGGCCAGTCGTACCGATCCTTACTCGCGCTACAGCTTTTCCTTGCAGCCGTTCGATTGGCTGGAGGGCTCGTTTCGTTACACCGCCATCACCAACCGCAAGTACGGCACCGAGCAATTGAGTGGCGACCAGAGTTTCAAAGACAAGGCCATCGATTTCAAGGCACGGCTTTGGGAAGAAAGTCGCTGGGCGCCGCAAGTCGCCATCGGCGCCCGGGACATCGGCGGTACCGGGCTGTTTTCCAGCGAATATTTCGTCGCCAACAAGCGTTATGGCAACCTCGATTTCAGCCTCGGCATTGCCTGGGGTTATCTGGGTAATCGGGGGGATTTCAGTAACCCGCTGTCGGTCTTCGGCAGCCAGTTCAACGACCGGCCGCAGAGCACGGCGGCTGTCGCCAGGGCAGGGGACGTGAATGCCAACGCGTATTTCAGAGGGCACCCTTCGTTGTTTGGCGGGGTCGCTTATCAAACGCCGTGGGAGCCACTGAGCCTGAAGATCGAGTACGAGGGCAACGATTACAAGAATGAGCCGCTGGACAACCCGCTCAAACAAGACCTGCCGATCAACTTCGGTGTGGTCTACAAGCTGGCCGACAGCGTCGATCTGAGCGCCGGCTGGGAGCGCGGCAATACCGCGATGTTCGGCATCACCCTGCACACCAACTTTGTCAGCCGCAAGGCGCCGGTCAAAACTTACGACCCTCCCGCCGAGCCGCTGCCGGCGCAGGCGCCGTCGACTCCGCCCGACCAGGTCAACTGGGCCGATGTCTCCAACCGGCTGCAACAAAATGCCGGATACAAGGTGAAACGCATCGCCCGGCGCGGTTCGGAGCTGATGGTGTATGGCGAGCAGTCCCGTTATTTTTATCCGGCCAAGGCCGTTGGGCGAGCCAGCCGGATTCTCGATAACAGCGTCAATCAGGACATCGACTGGTTCACCCTGGTGAACCAGCGCTATGACATGTCCGTCGAGGAAACCAGCGTGCCACGGGAAACCTTCCGCGCGGTGGTGAACAACGACCAGCCGCTGAAGGATCTGCACCGTACGAGCGAGGTCAATCCGGCGACTGCGCACCGGGAAACCACGCTCTATACCCAGGCGCTGGAACCGTTCAGCTATGGCTTGGGCCTGGGCTACAAACAGAACATCGGTGGCCCCGACGGGCTGCTCTATCAGTTCACCGCCGATGCTGACGCGGAGTACCGTTTCACCCGCAACACCTGGTGGAGCGGCCTGCTCAGTGCCAACCTGCTGAACAACTACGACAAGTTCACCTACGACGCGCCGAGCGGGCTGCCGCGAGTGCGCACCGATTTGCGTAAATACCTGACCACCTCCGATGTGACGATGCCGACGTTCCAGTTCAACCACGCGACGCAGCTGGATAGGGACCTGTATGGCATGGTCTACGGCGGCTATCTGGAATCCATGTATGCCGGTGTCGGCAGCGAAGTGCTGTATCGACCCACGGGGAAACGCTGGTCGGTGGGCGCCGATCTGAACTTTGTGCGTCAACGGGATTTTGATCAGGGCTTCGGTCTGCGCGATTACCAGACCGTGACGGGCCATGTCACCAGCTATACTGAGCTGCCCAATGACATGCTTGCAGCGGTCAGTGTCGGGCGTTATCTGGCGCGGGACTGGGGTACCACTGTCGACTTGTCGCGGGAGTTCAAGAACGGCGTGAAGTTTGGCGGCTGGGTCACTCTGACTACCGCGTCGAAGGCGGAATATGGTGAGGGTAGCTTCGACAAAGGGATCTATATTTCCATCCCGTTCGACGAGATGATGAGTACCTCGACCATGCGCCGGGCCAATATCGTCTGGGCGCCACTGACCCGCGACGGTGGTGCGCGCCTGAACCGTGGCTACTCGCTGCAGACCATGACCGACGGGCGCGACAGCAGCCTGTTCTACAACAACTTCGAGAAAATCACTGAATGATCACGTGGCTCAAAGGCTTGGTCGAGTTGCCATTCTGGCTCCGGGGCCTGGCCTTTGCTGCGGTGACTGTGATTTTGCTGTACGCAGGTTTGCGCCCTCAACCGATCCCGGAGCTGTTCGTCGAAGAGGACAAGCTCCATCACTGGATCGGCTTTCTGGTTTTTACGTGCAGTTGCCGCCTGGCCTTCCCCAATGTGAGGTTTCTTTGGGTAGCCTTGGGGTGTTTGCTCACCGGCGTACTCATTGAGCTCGCGCAAGGTTTGATGCCGCTGCGCACGGCTTCGCCCTATGACATGCTGGCAAACTGTATCGGCGTGTTGATGGGGTTGCTGGTCTCCAGGTGCTGGGTGCGCTGAAAGGCGTTAGGCACCTGGCAGTTTGTCGGCATGTTGTAACCGTTGATCCTCGCTGTATCCCCCCTCCAGCAACACCTCTCTTGCCCTCCATCCGCCCGTAGCAGCTGCCGAGCCTGCAAGGCTGCGTTCGGCTGCGCAGCAGTCGTCAAACCAGAGCTTGCGGTGCATCAGGCAAACCGCGTCAGCCGGATTCACGACTGCTACGCAGCCGAACGCAGCCTCGCAAGCTCGACAGCTGCTACAGGCGAGTGCAGCCGTCGGCAGCTGCTACAAAACAGAGGGCGAATGAGGTGAGGCGGGGAAAGGGGGGTCGGGCAGTCAGAGATCTGACTGCCCGGACTGCGGCCTTGTCAGCCACAAGGTGAAGAACAGGCGGGGGCGAATCGCGGGGGTTAATAGATGTCCTTGGAAAAGAGTGTGAAAGGGGTCTTGATCAGGATCTTGATGTCGAGCCACAACGACCAGTTGTTGATGTAGTTGAGGTCGATTTCCACACGCTTTTGCATCTTGTCGAGGGTTTCGGTTTCGCCACGGCAGCCACTGATCTGGGCCAGCCCGGTGATGCCCGGTTTGATTCGATGACGGGCCATGTAGGCGCGGATCTTGCCGGTGTAGTAGTCGTTGTGGGCAATGGCATGTGGCCGAGGCCCGACCAGCGCCATATGGCCTTGCAGCACGTTGAAGAACTGCGGAAGTTCATCGATGGACGTGCGTCGTATGAAACGGCCGACCGCGGTAATGCGCGGGTCTTCACGGCCGGCCTGGCGCACCTGATGGTCGTCGTGCAGGCGCATGGAGCGGAACTTCCAGACCTTGATGATCTTGCCGTTCCAGCCATGGCGCTCCTGCTTGAAGATGATCGGCCCCGGGGAGGAGATCTTCACCGCGACGGCGATCACCAGCAGCAGCGGACTGAAGCCGATCAGCGCCAGCGCGGCGAGGCCTCTGTCCAGCAGGGTCTTGCTCAGCGCCGCCGTCGGGTAACTGGTCAGCGGGCTTTCATTGAGGTGGATGGCGGGCAAGCCATCCAGTTCGCTGACGGAGTGATTGAGCAACGTCATGCTGCCCAGGTCGGGAACCCAGACCACATCGACATTCGAGTCGAGAAGATCGATGTACAGCGCTTCTACCTGTTTGGCTTCGCTCAAGGGCAGCGCAATGTACAACCGCCGGACATCGTGCACCCGGATCAGCTCGCGCAGTTCCTGCAACTGACCCACGATCCTGTGGGCATTGACGTTGGTCGACAGTTCGTTGGGTTTTGAGCTGATCAGGCCGACCAGCGGCGGATAGTCGGTTTTGGCCAGTTTGTCCGCCAGATTCACCGCCAGTTGGTCAGTGCCGATGATCAGGGTGTTGTATTGGCTGTGCAATTGCCGGTGGTAGTGCCTGGAAAAACTGTGCAAGGGCAGGTACAGCAAGGCCTGCACGCAATAACCGGCCGTGGCCCAGACCAGGATGATCTCCCGGGAGAACAATTCGCTGGTCTTGCTGAGAAAGCCGATGCTGGTCAGCCCGGCCAGCGTCAGTAGCCAACCCAGCAGCAGGCGTCCCAGGCCGGTGAGGTAGCCATGCTGCTTGTGATAGACCAGCAGCAGGGAGTAGGAAGGGACCGAACCCAGGAAAGTAAGCACTGCAAGCACACGATAATGGGCGTCGATTTCTCCTGTCTGGTACAGCGCCAGAGCAAATAACAACGCATTGACCGAAGTGATGGCAATTATCCATTGCCCCCAGAAAGTCAGTCCTTTGGTTATGCTGTTTCGATTAATACGATTATGTACCATCGCGGTGTCCCTCGGGCATGCGCCACGTTGTGTATCAGTCGACGGTTAATAAATGGCAGCCACGCGCAAAGGCTGGGTGAGCGCGCTTAAGTCAGGATTTTTTTTATTATTAGAAGGGAATAACGCGGGCTTATGGCTGGCCATCCTGCTTTTGTTTTCAAGTCAGCTGATACGGTTATCTCAGTGTCTGGTTTTTATACTAGTACCTTAATCTTCGTGGGTGTCTGACGAATTATAACGGTCACTCTGCCAGAGGCTTTGTTATAAAAGGTCGTGCTCTTTTGTTAGGTGAGCATCACTGAAACGTCTATATAATTGCAGTATTCCGATAAGCGTTTGCCAGTACAGGAGGGAGGAAGCCGGGCAGGAACTATGGCGAGGATGACAGGAGGCGGGAAGTGCAGTGCAAGGCGGTCAGGCAGTCAAGCGGTATCGGGTAGGACGGGAGGTCGCATTTATTATTATTGTTTTTGCGATCTCGCTCAGTAAGCGACTCTTATCCTTTGTGCCAGGCAATAACCACGGTTTCTGACCGAGCGAACCAGTCGTTCTCCGTTGGCGGCAGTTTTGAACTTCTTCTGCAACCGGCTCAAGCACATTTCAAGGCCGCTGTAATGCTCCGGGTCTTTGTCGATGCGTAGAATAAGATCGTTCTTGCTGAGTACCCGTCGGTCGCTGATGACCAATTGGGTGAGCATTAACGATTCGGTGCCGGTCAATGGGATGGTTATATCTTCCTTGACCAGTGTTCTATCGTCAGCGTTAAACCACCAGATCTCGGGTTTACCCTGCGACTCTTTAACCCGGCTCACTGCGGAGATGAACTCTTCGTCGGCCACCGGCTTCTTGAGAAAGCCATCAACCCCGAAGTGCGAGAAGTGATGGAGTTCTGAATGTTCCGAGTTGGGCGTTATGAGTATGATTTCTGCATCTTTTTGATTTTTGCGGATAAAACTGACATCGCTCAGCGATATGTCTGCCTGGTCGAGCAGGATGTGCGTGAATCGACTCTTTCTGATGCGTTCGCTGCTGAGTTTGCCAGACTCGATTTCGAAAGATAAATACAGGCGCTGTGCGAGAAGCGATTCGATTGCTTGTCGTGCCAGTTGGTCGCGGGTGAAAATTAGAAAACTGTTATTTGGCGTATTCACAATAAGGCTCCTTCCTAGTTCGGTGAAATTTTTAAAGCTTAAATGACCTCGGTTGGGGAGTAGTACCGCCCCTGGAAAAAATCGAAAGGCATGCTGCGGGCCAGTGTGTGCAGTGCTTTGTGCTCCACCCGGTCCGCGATGAACTTGATTTTGCTGTCATGGATCATGCTGCTCAGGCAGTCGTAAGAGCGGTTGAAAAAGTCCTGGCTGTTGTCGACCATGATGTCGAAGTTGGATCGGGTCAAGTCCACTTTTATGTAATCGAACAGCTTCGGGCTGATCAGTTTTTCAGCGCTGTCATCGCTTAAGTCATAGCCATCGAAAGCGATCTCGATCCCGTTGTCCTTCAATAAGTGAATGTGATTGATAATGGTTCTTTTTTCTTTGAGGTTGAACGCAAGGAACGAACTGCTGTTAATGCTGGGGATCAGCTGTTGCTCATGCTTCTTGAGTGTCGTCTGAGCGTCACTCAGTTCCTTGATGAGTGCTTTATCCAACAAAGCGGATGGGTTCATGCTCATGAACAGTTTGTTGGGTGCCTGTACGGATGGGGAAGGTATGGCCTCGATCTGTGAAAGGGCATTTAATTGGATCCGCATCAGTACTTCGCGATAGATCGCCAGCGGGTGATCGGGGTGCAGTTGCTGATAGCTCTTGTTCAGAGGTGTCTGCTGTTTGGTCGCTTTGGCATAGATTTCACTGCCGAACAGTTCATCGTTTCGTTTGAGAATCGATTGCCTGAAGAAGACCAATGCGAAATTTTCTTGCACTGTATATTGCCTGCTGGACTCCATCATTTAGTCCCTTTAAGAGTGAAAGTCTGCTGGGTTGACTGATACGACCCCTCGAAGCAACCGATAACCATAACCGCGAACGCTGTGAATGATGTTAATGCCAAAGTGTTTTTTGATTTTATTTCGCAGCCGGCTTATGGATTTCTCCAAAACGCGTGAGTCATAGAGTTTTATATTCAATCCCATGGATTCGGCCATGCAATCGTGGTGCAGGATATTGCCTTCTGCGTTGATAAGCGCATCCAGGGCTTTCATTTCCTGATAGGCCAGATCCAGTTTGTACTCATCGTTGTATAAGTGCAGGCATGTTTGGTCCAGGATCAATTTGATGGCGGGTTTCCATTCAGGCGTTTCGAGCAGCTCTGAAATTAACCTGGCCTTTTCATCCTGGTCGTTAGGTACATTGATGCAGTGGTCGGCACCGGCCAGGTAGCATTCAATTTTAGTGTGCGGAGATCGATAATTGATTGCAGCGATAATGGTCAGTTCTGTCGGAGTTGTACGTAATTTCTTAATCAGCGCCAGGCAGTCATTAAGAAGGGAGGGAGTTTCAATGTCGATCAGTACGGTATCGAGCGTCTGAGTTTCGATATCAAGGCTTAGCGGGTTTGGGTAATCTAATGTATAAACATGCGTGAGATTGGGTACAAATAGTTGGTGTAGTTTCTCTGTCGAGCGCCAAGTGCGCCCAATAGCGAGAATACCCCTCTGGCTATTTTCGATCTTGCTCTCAGTACTCATCATGTAAATTACTCATATGTGCTGGCGTTGCAATCTTAATACACAAAATACTGAAGTTATCTGACTTTTTATAACATTTCGGCCTCGTCAAAAGGCGCATTCCATCGTCAGTAGTTTCAGCAGGTTTCAATGGCATAGCCAACTGTGGAGGCTTTAGCCAATTTGTTTTTTTGATATCCGACTTTAGTTGGAGTGCCCTTTCCGTCGGACTAGACGCTCTCGGTTGGCTTTTCCATGAACAATACAGACGCGTGGCCGATCTCCCGATCAGGCTACAGAACGAGGCATAACTGAGTAGTCTTGCGTATGAATTGTGCGAAGGTCCGCATTTTTGAAAACTGGAGTTGATTTATAAGGATATTCCACGGTGTTCTATGGCAGTGTAGGCGCGCTCTCGGAAGGCGTCAGTTCAAATGTTGCCTCTTTTTAGGGCGAACGAGGCAGGCGCCTATATTAATTGACTCCTTTTGCATTATATTCGTAATATTTTGTGTCAAAGGCTGAATTTGTGAACCTGTAGTTATTCCGTCTGGTTATTTAATAAAAAAAGCTAAAGTTGATATTAAAGCGCCATTAATTTTATGTACTAACCGGGGAGTAGAGCGGTTACTGATCCTTTTCGCAATTAACCATCCATGACACGCCAAACCGATCGACCAGCATCCCGAAACGTGGCGCCCAGAACGTCGCGTTCAATGGCATTTGAATACTTCCACCCTCCGCCAACGCAGCAAATACCTGCTCTGCCTCCGCCACACTGTCGACATTCAACGAAACCGAACAACCGCTCATGCCCGTGGTAGGGCGATCAGGTGTGGTGTCCGACCCCATGATCGCCTGATCGCCCACCAACAGACGCGTATGAATGATCAGGTTGTGGCAGTCCGCCGGAACGTGGTCACGAGCCGGGGTTTCACCGAAGGTCATCATGACTTCGATCTTGCCAGGCAAGCTTTTGGCGTAGAACGTGAAAGCGGCCTGGCAGTCGCCGTTGAAGATCAGGTAGGGGTTGATTTTCATGATCGGCTCCCGGTCATGGAGTGGGGGCCATCGGGGGCTCATCCTCGAGTCCCGATGGGCATTGACTCTCCATAGCAAAGCGCTAAAACGTAGCGAGTGATGGTGTTTTTTTAGATGTCTTTACTATGGGCGAGGCGAGGCTTATCGCGTCATATCCACGTAGAGTGGATGGCTCATTCCACGTACTGTAGAGCCTGCCGCGCTTCTCTGATATCCGCTACCGAGTCCATCGCTCTATGCCTGTCCTTATCCGTTTCGCCTCGTTGCTCGACCAGGCCAGACGTGCCTTGCTGCTGGTCTGGGGAACGTCTCGCGGGCTGTTTCTGGGGTTGGTGCTGGCGACGCTGATCGCCGGTGTGCTGCCGGCACTGGCGGCCTGGTTGGGGCAGCGGATTGTCGATGCGGTCGTCACCGCCATGCAGTTGCACGCCCAGCAGGGCAGCGCACCGTTGTGGCCGGTTGTGCGCTATGTGTTGTTTGAGGCAGGCGTGCTTGCGTTGCTGTCCGGGACGCAGCGCGCACTGTCGGTGCAGCAGTCGTTGTTGCGGGTGCAGTTGGGGCAGAAGGTCAACACGATGATTCTGGAGAAGGCCCAGACGTTATCGTTGGTCCAGTTCGAAAATTCCGAGTTCTACGACAAGCTGGTTCGGGTGCGGCGCGAAGCGTCGACCCGGCCGTTGGCGCTGGTGATGAAGTCGCTGGGGCTGATCCAGAACCTGATCGTGTTGATCAGCTTCGGTGTGTTGCTGGTGCATTTTTCGCCGTGGGCGCTGGTGTTGCTGGTGGTCGGGGCGTTGCCGGTGTTTTTTGCCGAAGCGCATTTTTCCGGGGATGCCTTTCGGCTGTTCACGCGCCGGGCGCCGGAGAGTCGGCAGCAGAACTACATCGAGACACTGCTCTCCCATGAGGGCTACATCAAAGAGGTGAAGCTGTTCGGTTTCGCGCCGCTGCTGTTGAAGCGTTATCGGGACACGTTTGCTCGTCTTTACGCCGAAGACCGACGCCTGACACTGCGTCGCGATGGCTGGGGTTTTGTGCTGGGGCTGCTGGGCACCGCTGCGTTTTATCTGGCCTATGCCTGGGTCGTGGTCGATACCGTTCACGGCAGCATCAGCCTCGGGCAAATGACCATGTACCTGGTGCTGTTCAAGCAGGGGCAGGCCGCCGTGAGCAGCAGCTTGAGCGCGATCAGCGGTCTCTACGAGGATGGTCTTTACCTGTCCAGCCTCTACGAGTATTTGGCCGAGCCGGTGGTGGCCGACACCGGAAGCCTTATCGTGGGCGCGGTGCCCGGCGATGGTTTGCGTTTCGAGAACGTCGGTTTCCGTTATCCGGGGGCGAGCCGAGCCGCTTTGCAGGGCATCGATCTGCACTTGTTGCCCGGACACAGCGTTGCACTGGTGGGGGAAAACGGTTCGGGTAAAACCACGCTGATCAAGTTGCTGACTCGGCTGTATCGCCCCGACCAGGGCCGTATTTTACTGGACGGCAGCGATTTGCAGTCCTGGGCAGAAGAGGCGCTGAGACGGCGCATTGGCGTGATCTTCCAGGACTACATTCGCTACCAATTCTCCGTGGGCGAGAACATCGGCGTGGGCGATACCCAGGCGTTCAACGATGAAGCGCGTTGGCAGCAGGCGGCCGCCGAGGGCATGGCCGCGCCTTTCATCGAGCGTCTGGATCGCGGTTACGCCACGCAATTGGGGCGGTGGTTCGCCGGTGGGCAGGAACTGTCCGGTGGGCAATGGCAAAAGATCGCCTTGTCTCGCGCTTACATGCGCCGCGATGCCGATATCCTGATTCTGGATGAGCCAACCTCGGCCCTGGACCCGGCGGCGGAAGCGGCGGTGTTCGAGCATTTCAGCCAACACACCGAAGGCCGCATGACGTTGCTGATTTCTCACCGCTTCTCCAGCGTACGCAATGCCGACCACATCATCGTGCTGGACCAGGGATCGATCCTTGAGCGAGGCGATCACGACAGCCTGGTCGAAGCGGGTGGGCGCTATGCGCAGTTGTTCAACGTGCAGGCTCGCGGTTACCGATAGCCTGAAGGCACCTCTATTTTCTTGTGGGAGCGGGCTTGCTCGCGAAGGCGTCGGGTCAGCCAGCATCAATGTTGGATGGCACACCGCTTTCGCGAGCAAGCCCGCTCCCACAGGGGATTTTGTGCAACGGACCCTACCATTCGTCCGCAATATTCATTTACCTATAAGTTCTGACAGTAGCGCATGTTCCCGAACCGGTGTGTGATGAACCAGCGTCCCAAGGGGGGCAAGGTTAATCACTCTCATGGAAAGAATAATGAATGTTCCGTCTGCCGCAGAAGCGCTCATCGACCTGCCGCCACCGTCCATCAAGGAAAACCCCGACAACACCAACCTGAACCCGGTGGCGGTCAAAGATACCCTGACTGCCGTCGTGCAGTACGCCCTGCAACCCACCGACAGGATCAGTGTGACCTGGACAGGCGCGGCGGGCACCCCGGCCGAGGGTTCATACACCACGGGTTTCGTCGAGGCCGGTAGTACATATCCCAGAGAAATACCGCTGTACACAGCAATGGTGGCCTTTAATCTGGGCAAAACGGTGACGGTGACCTACACCGTTATCCGAGAGAACTCGGAGCCTGTGACCTCGCTACCGCTGACATTGAATGTGTTGCCGCTTGCGCAAGACGCGCTGCCCAGACCGTTCATTACACAAGCACCCGACTATGGCGCAGGTTCGGTGCTGGACGTGAGAGACCTGACTGAATTCACCCTGCGCATGAACGGCTGGCCACTGATCGCTTATGGTCAGTACGTGTGGCTGCACCTGAAAGGAACCAACGCCGACGGTAGCCTTTTCAACGTTACGTACTGGAAGGCTCCCACCGACAACGTCAGTCAGCCCTGGATCCGCTACGGCTTTCATCAGCAAAACTTTTCGGCCAACCCACTGAAAGGGCTCAAGGACGGCAGCACGCTAACCCTGGAGTTCAAAGCGGCACTGGGCAGGAGCCTGAATGAGGATGAGGCGGTGAGGTTTGCGTTACGAACCTACACCGTCAGAACGCTTGCAGCGGTGCAATTTCCGCCACCGTCCATCAAGGAAAACCCCGACAACACCAACCTGAACCCGGTGGCGGTCAAAGATTCCCTGACTGCCGTCGTGCAATACGCCCTGCAACCCACCGACAGGATCAGTGTGACCTGGACAGGCGCGGCGGGCACCCCGGCCGAGGGTTCATACACCACGGATTTCGTCGAGGCCGGTAGTACACATCCCAGAGAAATACCGCTGCGCAATGCAGTGGTAGCCTTTAGCCTGGGCAAAACGGTGACGGTGACCTACACCGTTATCCGAGAGAACTCGGAGCCTGTGACCTCGCTACCGCTGACGTTGAAGGTGCAGACTATCCCGGCAGATAAGTTGATTGCCCCGGTGATTACCCAGGCGAACGGTACGGCGGTGTTGGATTTGAAAGACGTGTTGGAGGGCGCGACTCTTCTGTTTGGCAGCTGGCCACTTATTGCCGCCGGGCAGCGGGTTTGGCTGGATCTGGAAGGTCGGAAAGCCAATGGTGACACTCACAATCTTACGATGTGGGTGGGAGGGCGCAACTCGGTCACTCGAGGGTGGGCCTCATCCGGCAGTTTCAGCACCTATGTTGCGTACAGTTACCTGCGGGAACTGGGCGATGGAAGCACACTGTCCATCAGGTTCAAGTTGAATATGGACAAGGTGGCGAATCTGGCGACAGCCGTGGCCTTTCCAGTACGTACTTATACCGTCTTGGGTCTTTAAAGAAGGGCGTAGCGGAATCAGCAAGTCGCGTGCCGGCGTCGCGGGTCTGATAGGCCGTCAAGGTTCTTCAGTTAAAACAAATCACCCGTCCTGCCGGCCCCCGACCATTCGCAGCCTTCCAGCGTCAGCAACCGCTTTTTCGCCTCAAGTCCACCGGCAAACCCGGTCAATTTTCCCGACGCGCCAATCACCCGATGACACGGCGCGACAATCGAAATCGGGTTTTTACCATTGGCCGCGCCCACCGCCCGCACCGCGCCGGGATTGCCGATCTGCCGGGCAATCTCGCTGTAGCTGCGCGTCTGGCCAAACGGAATGGTCAGCAACGCCTGCCACACCTGCTTCTGAAAGTCCGTCCCGACAAAGTCCAGCTCCAGCTCGAAACGATGACGCGTGCCGGCAAAGTATTCCTGCAACTGCTGTGCGGTGCGCACCAGGATCGGTTTGTCCGCCGCTTCTCTCATCGGCCCCAGCCTTACCCGGCCGGGTTTGTCGTTTTCCCAGAGGATGGCTGCCAGTCGCGCGTCTTTGGCGACCAACTTTAACTCGCCGACCGGCGACGCCAGGGTGGTGAAGGTGTAGGTCATGCCGACGGACTCCGCAAAAGTGCTGAACAGGCGGCCAAGCATACTGCCTCGTCGGGGAGGCGCAATACGCAATCCCGGCCATACTTGCCTACTGCTCTTGAACCGATCCCTCTGTTCTTGTACAGAGCCTAAAAACAAAAAGAGACCGACTCATGAAGTTCGAACCTTTTGCCAAATCGCTCATGGCGACCACATTGGCGCTGAGCTGCCTGACGGCTCACGCGGCCTCCGTTGCCCCGGTCGCGGCCGAAAACGGCATGGTCGTTACCGCCCAGCATCTGGCCAGCCACGTCGGCGTCGATGTCCTCAAGAACGGCGGCAATGCTGTCGATGCCGCCGTGGCGGTGGGTTATGCGCTGGCGGTGGTGTACCCCGCGGCAGGCAACCTGGGCGGTGGCGGTTTCATGACGATTCAATTGGCGGACGGGCGCAAGACCTTCCTCGACTTCCGTGAGAAAGCCCCGCTGGCCGCCACCGCCGACATGTACCTCGACAAACAGGGCAACGTCGTCCCGGACCTCAGCACCCGAGGCCATCTGGCCGTCGGCGTGCCGGGCACTGTCTCGGGCATGGAACTGGCCCTGAAGAAATACGGCACCAAACCCCGCAAGGAAGTGATCGCCCCGGCAATCAAGCTTGCCGAAGACGGCTTTGTGCTGGAGCAGGGCGATGTCGATTTGCTGGAGTACGCCACCGATGTCTTCAAGAAAGACATGCGCGACTCGGGCTCGATCTTCCTGAGCAACGGCGAGCCGATGCAGGTCGGCCAGAAACTGGTGCAAAAAGACCTGAGTAAAACCCTGCGGGAAATTTCCGAGAAGGGCCCCGATGGTTTCTATAAAGGCTGGGTGGCCGACGCCATCGTCACCTCCAGTCAGGCCAATAAGGGCATCATCACCCAGGCTGACCTCGACAAATACCAGACCCGCGAACTGGCACCGATCGAGTGCGACTACCGTGGCTACCACGTGGTCTCGGCGCCGCCGCCAAGCTCCGGTGGCGTGGTGATCTGCGAGATCATGAACATTCTCGACGGCTACCCGATGAAAGACCTGGGCTACCGCTCGGCTCAGGCCATGCACTACCAGATCGAAGCGATGCGCCACGCGTATGTGGACCGCAACAGCTACCTCGGCGACCCGGACTTCGTGAAAAACCCGATCGCCCATTTGCTGGATAAAAACTACGCGACCAAAATTCGCACTGCCATCGACCCGCAAAAGGCCGGCGTGTCCCGTGAGCTCAAACCCGGCGTAGCGCCCCACGAAGGCAGCAACACCACCCATTACTCGATCGTCGACAAATGGGGCAACGCAGTGTCGGTAACCTACACCCTCAACGACTGGTTCGGCGCCGGCGTGATGGCGAGCAAAACCGGGGTCATCCTCAACGATGAAATGGACGACTTCACCTCGAAAGTCGGCGTGCCGAACATGTACGGCCTGGTACAAGGGGAGGCCAACGCCATCGCCGCCGGCAAAGCCCCGCTGTCGTCCATGAGCCCGACCATCGTCACCAAGGACGGCAAAGTCGTCATGGTCGTCGGCACTCCCGGTGGCAGCCGCATCATCACCGCAACCTTGCTGACCATCCTCAACGTGATCGACTACGGCATGAACATCCAGGAAGCGGTGGATGCGCCGCGTTTCCACCAGCAGTGGCTGCCGGAAGAAACCAACCTGGAGAACTTCGCCACCAGTCCGGACACCAAGAAGATGCTCGAAAGTTGGGGACACAAATTTGCCAAGCCGCAGGACCCCAACCATATCGCGGCTATTCTGGTAGGTGCGCCTTCGCTGGAAGGCAAGCCAGTGGGCAAGAACCGCTTCTATGGGGCGAACGACCCACGGCGTAATACCGGGTTGTCACTCGGTTACTGAAACAGGCGATCATCGGCCACCTGAACTCCCCGGGTGGCCCTGATCCCCGTAGGAACTGCCGAAGGCTCGGGCCGCGATCGGACGATCTTTTGATCTTGCTTTCGCTGACATCAAAGGCCAAAGATCGCAGGCTGCGCCAGCTCCTACAGGGGCTCGAACGCAGCCTCGCAAGCTCGACAGCTGCTACACAGGCTAAAAGGGAGTTGAAATCCATCGTTCCAGCGACCTCTCTAAGGAAGGAAGCCATGAGCACCGCACTCCTGATCATCGACGTCCAACGCGCGCTGTGCACCGGCGAATATGAATGCTTCGACATCCAGCGCATCATCGAAACCATTAATGGCCTCAGTACCAAAGCCCGAGCCGCCGGACTGCCGGTGATCCTGATCCAGCACGAAGAAGAGGGCGACCTGCTGCAATACGGTGGCGAAGGTTGGCAACTGGCCGACGGCCTGAAGACTTCACCCCAAGACCTGCGCATGCGCAAAACCGCCCCGGATTCGTTCTACCAGACCCACTTGCATGAACAGCTGCAAGAGCTGGACGTCGAGCGCCTGATCATCTGCGGCCTGCAAACCGACTACTGCATTAACGCCACCGTGCGCCAAGCGCATCAATTGGGCTACGACGTAGTGCTGGCGGCCGACGCCCATTCCACTATCGACAATGGCACGATGAGCGCCGAAGACATCATCGCCGAACACAACAAGGATCTGGCGCATCTGACCGGTTCCGTGGCGCGGATCGATGTCGTGCCGGCCAGCGAAGTCAAAATCTAGAACCAAGGGGCTTGTTCTGATTTCAGTCAGTTAAGTGCAATCTATGTGGAAGCGGGTTTGCCCGAAATTTGAGCGACAAAAATCCTGTAGGAGCGAGGCTGCCCGTGAAGAGGCCATACAAGAACAAGCGCCTTTTCGCGCTTGTCTCGGCATACTGGCGCGCTCAAAGAATGGAATCTGCCCATGCCCCCGACCTTGTTCTGCTCTAACGCTCGCTGCGCTTTACTGCTGATGTTTCTCGCATTCTCTGCCGCAGCCCCCGCCAGTAGCTTCGATTGCACCAGTGCCGCCAGCCCCAGTGAAAAAGCCATTTGCGCCGACCCCTATACTTCGAAGCTGGACCAAAAACTGGCAAAAATCTGGCGTTCGACGCTGGCAAAAGTCGCCGACCCTAAAGCTTTAAAAGAAGACCAACGTCAGTGGCTGAAACAACGCAATCACTGTTCAGACCAAATCGATTGTCTGCGCCAGCAATACCTGATGCGAATCACCGAACTCGAATACGCAGCCATTCCGTTTAACTGGGACACCACTTGGCAGCGCATTCCCTGGGGCGTTTCGACGGGAGCCGAGTTGAAGACAACACGTCGGGACTCGACTCATCTGGGTTTCGAAATATCGGCTGCGAGTGGCGCCAATTCTGGCAACCTGAACGGCATCGCCAAACTCGACGGCACCCTGGCGCATTACATCGAAGGCGCCTGCGCCTTGACCTTCAAAGCCATCAATGGCGTTCTCGATGTCACACAAGAAGGTGCCGATGCCGACTGTGGAGCCGGCATGGGTGTGTTTTACGCTGGGCGTTATGTAGCGTCCGAACAGGCTTTGGCTCTGGACTACAATTTGCTCAGTCTGGGTCTTGTGCGTACGCAGCAGGAAGATGACGAGCTGCGGCAATTGCTCAAGGACGATTACCAGACGTTGATGGACAGCAGCAGTTCCAGGCTGATCGGTGACGAGTCGAATGACCTGCCGGGCGCTGAAGTGACTGAAATGTGGGTGCGCGGGCTGGGCAATACCAATGCCGCCATTCTCATGCGTGCAGCAGACGCCCGGTTTTGGCTGGTGCTGCTGGTGTTCGATGAGCAGAACAATTCTCGAGCCCGTTACTACACCAACATGTCGAGCTGGAAAGGGCGCTTACCCGATGCACTGCAACGTTGGTATGACGAGCGAGCGAAAGGACAGATTATGCCGTTGGACCTGATGCCCTAAGCCGCTATGCAATACGGGCTCATTCAGGTTGAAGACTATCGGTCCCAAGACAACTACCCAGGGCTGGAAGCATTCGCTGCGCCTATGGCATGGTCAAAAAAATACACCATGCAGCGAACGGGATCAGAACGATGGAGGAGGGGGATGAGGTCGGCGCCAAGACGTCGACGGCACTGCTGAAGGCGTTCAATCTTTGCGTGTTGCACCTGGGGCGTTTTGCTAGTCGATCGCCATGGCAGCCTCTACAGCCAGTTCACCCTGTGGCTCGGCGCCAATCTGCAGATCACGGCGATTGTGACCGGCGCGCTGGCCGTGGTGCTGGGTGGCGATGTGTTCTGGTCACTCATTGGTTTGCTGATCGGCCAGTTGCTCGGCGGTGCGGTGGCGGGCGCGAATTTTCGTGGGCATGAAGTCGCCACCATCGGGGGCTGGGCAGTACCGGCCTGATGGCCTCCCTGCTGTACTTGAGCGTGGTGTTCGGCAAGGTCACGGTGTCGACCCTCAACGCTTATGGCAGCTTCATGTGCGTGGCCACCATTATCAGTGGCTTTCGTCGTGGCTTCGAGATATCCGCCGGCAAACGCATGCTGTTTGTGCTGGCGATAGTCGGAGCGTCCACCACGCTCGCGTTGCTGGGTCAGTACTCGTTTCTGAGCACGTTCAAGTACTTCATTCTCTTTCTGCTGACCTTCTTCACGCCGTGGCGCGCGATCAATCTGGTGGATTACTACTTCATCAACAAGGAGCGTTATGACATTCCCGCGTTGTCCGACCCGGCGGGGCGTTATGGCCGCTGGAATGTGTTGGGGATCAGCGTGTATGTGCTCGGTGTGTTGGTCCAGCTGCCTTTTGTCGACACTCACTTCTACTCCGGACCGATGATCGCGCAGCTCGGCGGTGTCGATATTTCCTGGATCGTCGGGCTGGTGGTGCCGGGCGTGCTCTATTACTGGCTGGCCAGGACATCAGCACTTGCGGTGGCGGTCGAGCGCAGTTCGCAGGCTTGAATGCACAGTCATTCAAGGGCTTGCGCAGTTGGCGCAGCGCTAGCCTCCTTGTCTTCAAGCGTCTCCTATACTGATCCGCGTTGACAGGTTCAACACAGATACCGAATGCCGTTGGAACAGCAAGCAGGGTTCCGGCGGCTTCCCTGCGACTCAACAGTAAGGAGAACGAAATGGCAATCCGTATTGGCGACGAAGCACCGGACTTTACCGCTGAAAGCACCGAAGGCACGCTGCATTTCCATGAGTGGATCGGCGACAAGTGGGCGATTCTGTTCTCGCATCCAAAGGACTTCACCCCGGTGTGCACCACGGAGCTTGGCTACATGGCAGGGCTCAAGCCGGAGTTCGACAAGCGCAACACCAAAATCGTCGGGCTCAGTGTCGACCCTGTCAGCAACCATCAGACCTGGGCCAAAGACATCGAAGAGACCCAGGGCCATGCGGTCAACTACCCCATGATCGGTGACGAGAACCTGGTGGTGGCGAAGCTCTACGACATGATTCATCCGAATGCCAGTGGCGGCGCACGGACTGCGGTGGACAACGCCACGGTGCGTTCAGTGTTCATTGTCGGCCCGGACAAAAAGGTCAAGGCGATGCTGATCTACCCGATGAGTGCCGGGCGTAACTTCGATGAGGTGCTGCGTCTGCTCGATTCTCTGCAACTGAACGCCAAGCACACCGTCGCCACGCCGGTGAACTGGCGTCCGGGCGAGGACGTCATCATTCCCACGTCGGTCTCCGATGAGGACGCCAGGAAGAAATACCCGGATGGCTTCAAGACGCTGAAACCTTATTTGCGCACGGTGGCGCAACCGAAGTAACCCATCTGTTCGGAGATCTCCAACATGGCCGTCCAGGTCCTGCGCGTTGATGCATCCCACATCGACACAGTCGCCAGTCTCTTCGACGCCTACCGAGGCTTTTACGGCCAGCCCTCGAACCTGATGCAGTCGCGCGATTTCATCGCCGAGCGCATCGCCAGGGACGAATCGGTGATTTTCTTCGCCGAGGACTCCACGGGCGAAGCGCTCGGCTTCGTCCAGTTGTACCCAACGTTTTCCTCCATCGACGCCCACCGCACCTGGTTGCTCAGCGACCTGTTCACCACACCTGCCGCCAGGGGAAAAGGGGTAGGGACGCTATTGATGAACACCGCCCGAGCCTTTGCGCTATTGACCGGCGCCAAGGGCATGGTGCTGGAAACCGCCACGGACAATCACGTCGCGCAACGGTTGTACGAGTCATTGGGCTATGTGCGCGATACGGGTTACTACACCTACTGCCTCGACTTGAAGCAGGTGCAAACCTGTGGGAGCGAGCCTGCTCGCGATGACGGCGGTACATTCAGCAGCAATATTGGCTGACCCGCCGCCTTCGCGAGCAGGCTCGCTCCCACAGATCTACGGTGTTCAAGCCCCTAACTGACTGACCCAAGCGCCAGCCATTTTCTATGCAAGGTTCGAAACCCTCGCTCAAGGCGCCCCAAACAGCATCGTCCAATAAACCCCCTCGTTGCTGCGCGAGTCGGCGGCATACGCCGCGCCGACCTGGGTAAACATCGGGTTCATCAGGTTGGCGCAATGCCCGGGGCTGGCCAACCAGCCGGTCATCGCCTTGCTGGGCGAGCCTTGCCCGGCGGCGATGTTTTCGCCGATCTGCCGGCCACGGTAACCGGCAGCTCTGGCGCGATCCGCCGGCATATCACCGTCGGGATCCTGGTGGGCGAAGTAGTTGCCGTAGGCCATTGCCTTGCTGTGGCCTTGGGCGGCGGCACCCAGGGCGGCATTCCAGGTCAATGGCCGCGCGGCGGCAAAGCGTTGACGCCCACACATACGTGGCCTGGCCCGTGCCGCATTGACCTGCGCCAGCAACGCCTTGCCCGCTTCACGCGAATCGCCGATACGCCCATCGAGCACCGGTTGTGCCAGCACCACCTGCCATTCGCTACGGGCGCGAGTGACGCCGATGTCGGCGTACTGGGTATCGAGCAGCGCCCCGCAGTAGTCGCTTTGGAGCATGTCAAACGCCTCATCGGCATCTTGCGCGCCGACCACGCGAATGGTTCGCACCGCAACCGCTTGATAGCCGTTAGCTTTCAAGGCGTTGCGCAAACCGCCGCCATAACCAACCGGCAAGGCCAGGTCCGATTTCAGCGACAGTGGCCGCAACGGCTTGACCGCACGCCCCGCGCAACGATCGGGATCGGCGCGATAGTCGTTGATGACCTCCGCCAATTGCCGCTCCCCGCTGGCATGGGCGGGGCTGGCGAGCAGCGGGAGCAAAGGCATCAGGCACAGCGAGATAAAGCGGCAGCAGCGGACGGTTGGGCGCATGAACGGACAGCTCTGATGAGTTGACGACGATAGGGGGGACGGGGACGAGCAATGACCGTAGGAACGCTTCGTTGGGTGAGCTTCCTTTACGGCACGGCTAAGACTGCGGGTCTGAAGACTGGTTCACGGGGGGAGGAGACAAATTTGGCGGCGAGGCGCTGGCTCAGGGGGCATTCATGGGGCGTGTGACCTTGATCTGTCGGCCTTTTCGTGGAAACGGTTCGATGGAATATGGCGAAATGCCTCTCGTCGGGGGACAAAGCAGCAATTTTGCGCTTTTCAGCTATGCTTCCGGCATCTGGAGGGTGCCATTACGTACTGGCACACAATGCGCAGGGAAGGGAAAGCAAAAATGGATCAGGTGCATTGCGTGCAAGTTATCGCTGTGACCGGCGGCAAGGGTGGCGTGGGCAAGACGACGGTGGCGGTTAACCTTTCACTGGCGCTGGCGAAAATGGGGCGGCGCGTCGTACTGCTGGACGCCGATCTTGGCCTGGCGAATATCGATATTTTGCTGGGGCTGACCCCGCGCTACACACTGGCCGATGTCATCGAAGGGCGTTGCGAGCTTTCCGAGGTACTGGTGCCAGGGCCAGGGGGGATTCGTGTGGCCCCGGCCTCTTCTGGCTTGCAGAACATGACTCATCTGGAGCCTGCGCAATACCGTGCGCTCATCCAGTCCTTTAGCGATATTGGCGACAAACTGGATGTGCTGATTATCGACACGGCCGCCGGTATCGGTGGCTCAGTGGTCAATTTCATCCGTGCGGCGCAGGAAGTGATGGTGGTGGTGTGCGATGAACCCACCTCAATCAGCGGCGCCTACGGACTGATCAAATTGCTCAACCTGAACTACGGCCTGCGCCGTTTTCGGGTGCTGGTCAACATGACGGCCAGTCCGGCGGAAGGCCGCAATCTGTTTGCCAAGCTGGAAAAGATTACCGATATGTTCCTGGATGTCTCCCTGCAATACGTCGGCGCGGTGCCAAACGACGAATGCGCGCACAAAGCGGCGCAGAAGGGGCGTGCAGTGATTGAAGCCTTTCCCCGCTCCAAATGCGCTCAAGCCTTCCAGGCCCTTGCTCACAACGTCGACACCTGGCCATTGCCGACCCACCCCAGAGGGCATGTGGAGTTCTTCGTTGAGCAACTCGTGCACAATTCCGGCCGGTGAGCCTGTCGGGATGAAACGCAGAACCCCGGAGCGGGTCTCCGGGGTTTTCATGTTCTCTCTATTCTTTGGTCGAATAGGGAGAAGGAGGGGGGGTCACAGCTTGTAGCCGATCTGCCGTAACAGGTTCTTGCGGCACAGGATGTCTTCGTCGCCTTCGACGCCATTGGCACAGAAGCCATCCACAACGCCCAGGACCGCTCGTCCCTGTTCCGTCTGCGCGAGTATCACTTCGGTTGGATTGGCGGTTGCACAAAAAATACGGCACACCTCTGGCACCATTTTGACGGTGTTCAACACGTTCAGCGGATAGAAGCCGTCGCCGAGGAAAATGATGAAGCTATGGCCTGCTGCAATGGCTAGCGCATTTTTCCGGGCAAGCTCGATCATGGCGGTATGGGTGCCAGACCATCGCACCAGGCATTTACCGGAGGCTTCACAGAAGGCCACGCCAAACTGAATGCCGGGCACGGCATTGACCAATGCTTCGTGAATGTCCTCGACGGACTTGATGAAGTGCGTCTGACCAAAAATGAAGTTCGTCGCTTCCGGCTTATCGATTTTCAACGTGATGAGTTGCATTTCAAACGCCTCCTTTCACGATGTTGCGGACCAGCGTCTGGCCTCTATTCAAGCCGGGACGGTGTCATGCTCCTCTGATGGAGCTTCTGGGTGGACGCGAGTATCCCCCAGCTTCCTTATCGTTGACTTGGGCAAGGTCGGGGCATCAAGAAGGATCGAATCAATGCGCTTGCGGATGTCCAAAACGATTGGGCCCAGGATCGCCTCGTCCTTGCCGCTGGCGATCTCGTCCTGAATCTCACGAGATATCGCACCGAGTTTCTCGGCGGTGTCTTTGTGCCCGGCAGCCCGGGTGTCAAAGTTCAGGAAGGTCTGAACCGAGCTCAACACCAGGGTCAGAAGCGAAAGGATACCCGCTGCATACTGGAGCCAGGGGGGCGATGAGTCACTGATTGAACCAAAGACGCTGGCGCTGACAATCGCTGACAGCACCACGCAGGGGATGCCCAGTTTCCAGCTGAATTTCTCGAAATCCCGGGCACTGATTTCGTGTTCGATCTGCAACCGCACGATCATGCGATTCCATTTGGTGAGTAGCTCAAGCCGGCTCATGGTTGCAGTCCTTTGCAGGAGGGTTCAGGTGAATATTAGCTCCTATTTGGCCCCCAGTCAGGGCGCCGGAATTCGACGCGACGTTTACGCCGTAGCACCCACCATCGTCCGCCGCCACACGATACGAGCCAACGTAATCGACCAGTTGCACAAAGCGATAACCAGAATGATATAGAGCAGGGCGGGCATGCCGTTATTGACGATCACTTTTCCGGCGAACAGGGGAAACCCAAATACGCCGACAAAATAGGAAAGACTGAACAGCAGCAATGATTGTGCCGTTTGCCCGGCAGGTGCTTCGTTGGCGGCAAGCCCGTTGATGACTGAGTACGTCAAGCCATAGCCCACTCCGAGAATGACCGCGGCCAGCAAATAAGTGCCCGAAGAATTCACGAAGAAGATAAACATCAGGACCGATACCACCATCAACGCGGTCAGCGCACATGACATCACGTACGGGTCGCGCTTGACGATAAATCCTGCGATCAGCAGGCGACATGAGATCGCCGCACACATGAAGCCCAGGAAGAACAGCGAGTAGTCGAGGTGGTTGAGCGCCGCATAAGATGTTTGAAAACTGGACAGCCCGCCAAAGATCGCCCCACCCAGTCCAACCATGACAATGGCGAATACGGCCTTGGAGCGCAGCACCGAACGTGCTGCCCGGGCGGTGATCCTGCAAACGCTTACCGGACCAAGCCGGGCTTGCTGCTGTTTGATTTTCGGTCCGAGCAGGTAAAACACCAGCCCCCCCAACAGGCTGGTGATCGCCGCCACCAGAAACGCCGATTCCACCGAATAACCCAGCGCCTCGGCTGCTCGCCCTACCAGTGGGCCAGTACCGATCCCGCTCATCATGCTGCCCGACAGCAAGGCAAAGTACTTCACCCGACGAACCGGTTCGATGATCATCGCCACGATGATCGGGCCCAGGGTGTAGAAAACACCCCAGCCAAAACCCAGTAGCAGGCCACAGGCCAACAAGGCCACGCCGTAAGTGGGAACCGTTGCAAAACCCAGGCAGGCCGCGGCCAGCAACAGCGCGCCGGCGGCGATTGCCTTGGGGGCGCCGATCAGGTCGGTGAGGTGCCCGGAAAAGATCACGGCCAGGAAGGTGCTGAGCATGGCGACCGAGATGATTGTGCCGGCGTCGGATTCACTGCCACCGCTCTCCCTGAGCTTCATGGCCAATAAAAACGTGGTGCCATAAGACAGGGATAACAAGTAACTGCCCAGGCAAAAAAGTCCGAACAGACCATTGGCGGGGGCGTGACTCGCAGACGCAGTTGACGGCATGGAAATTATTCCTTGTGGATTCGAAAATGCGACAGACAAGCGTTGGCCTTAGTCCGCTGCCCGTTCAAGGCTGGATGCACTGAGGGATAACTTAACGAATTTGGACGAGTCGTAGAAAGACGATTAGTTTCAATGTTTCGGATCCTGACGCCATCGCCCCCTAAACAAACGACAAGCGTTATCGCTGTGGGAGCGGGCTTGCTCGTGAAAGCGGCGGCACAGTCAACATTGATGTCGCCTGACACAACGTCTTCGCGAGCAAGCCCGCCCACAGGTTTCGCACCTCAAGTATTCCGCTCAGGAATACGCCCATAAAAAACATGAATTTTCTTTATAACTCTGGATCTCGTAGCGTGTTTTGCTTCTGCATATGGAGATGACCCCGTGAGCAATTCCCGCCTGCGCCTGTACGTTGACGCTCAATTCACCAGCCCCTATGCCATGTCGGCCTTCGTCGCACTTCGCGAAAAGGGCATCGAATTTGAACTGAGCCCGCTCAACCTCGAAACATCCGAAAACCAGACACCAGACTATGCCAGCCTCTCTCTGACCCAGCGTGTTCCGACACTCGTGCAGGGCGACTTCGCCTTGTCTGAATCGTCGGCGATCACTGAATACCTGGAAGACGTTTTCCCCCAGACGCCGGTTTATCCACGAGATCTGAAACAGCGTGCGAGGGCACGACAAGTTCAAGCATGGCTGCGCAGCGATTTGCTGCCCATTCGGCAGGAGCGATCCACGCTGGTGGTGTTTTATGGCCTCAAATCAGGGCCCTTGTCGCCAGCGGCCGAGTCGGCAGCGCGCAAGCTGTTCGATGCCGCACAAACGCTGCTGGCTGACAGCCCCGAGTACCTGTTCGGCCAATGGTCGATCGCCGATGTGGACCTGGCCTTGATGCTCAACCGGCTGATACTCAATGGCGACTCCGTACCACCCGCACTGGTGGAATACGCGCAGCGCCAATGGCAGCGACCGACGGTACAGGAGTGGGTCAACCTGCAACGTCCCGCGATGTAATCTCAAGCAGTGGGCGAGCGGCAATCATCTGGAAGAGGGAGATAACCATCATGAAGAAAGAGGCGGCTGGCTCAAAGGAAACAGAGGGGGGCGGCTCTGCCTCTGAGCGGATAGACGCGAGGATCAAGGCGCTGGACACGGTAAAGATGAACAAGGCGCTGAACGGGGAGGGCGTAGAGGAAAAACCCGAGATGGCCCAGGCAGACGGTGTTGCTGTTGCTGCATCGACGCCAGCCAGGGCGATGGCCTCATCGCGAGCAGACTCGCTCACGCAAGGGGTCTATGTCGGGCCCAAATAACTGGGGCAATGCAGTTCAAAAGTGTGTGCGGGCTTGTGTGGCGAGGGAGCTTGCTCCCGTTGGGTCGCGCAGCGACCCCGGCATTTCAAAGTTAAACCGCATGCAAAGGGCTTACGACTGCTTCGCAGCCGAGCGGGAGCAAGCTCCCTCGCCACACAAGCCCGCTCTTACAAGAGCTTGCGCTTGATCAGAGGGGCGGTTAGGCAACCAGGCCCTCTTCCCCACGCAGCTGACGGCTCATGTCGTCGCAGCTTTGCGACCAGGCCGTCAGCCACATCGACATCTCGGGTGACTGTTCGGCCAATCCCAGATCCCTGACGATCTCTGCAGATGCAACCGTGCCTTTGGCCGAGCGGAACAGCCCCCGCATGATGACGACGCCAATCACTCGCCCTTTGCTCACGAAGCGGTGTTCCATAAAGCTCCATTTATCGTCCCAGCCGAGCATTTTGGTGTGAATCTCGAACGATTCGAACACCTTCAGCTCACGACGAAACTTGCCCCAGGTATCCCCAACGATCGGTACTGCCTTGTTGCGCAAAGCCACGCGGTAAGCGCCGCTGCGCAGGACGAAATCCATGCGGCCTATATCGGCCAGGGTGAAATAGCGGCCATTGGTGACGTGCCGGTTGAGGTCGAGGTCGAGCGGCCAGACGCGCAGGCGGATGACGGTGGTGGCCAGGGCGTCTACCGGCTTGCGCCAGGGGCGACGAAACAGCATGAGGATAAGTCGAAACCAGAGATTCATAAGGATGCCGAGGGTTGAATGACCGGTGCACTTTAGGGGGGAGAAATCGGATAAGGTAGGTGCACAAATGACTTTTTTCATGCGAAAAGCGCAATCGGGATCATTCATGCACGTCACCCTGCTACTGGCTGATCAATGTTCCGCCGCCAGCGCCACCCTGGCGCTGGAAGTGCTCAGTGCCGCCAACCTGTTCGCCGACACCGCCAGCGCGCCGTTTAATGTGGTTGCCGCCTCACTGGATGGCGGTGACGTCGCCGGATGGGGAGGGCAGACGCTGCACGTGGACCAATCCATCGCCGACATTTCCCGAACCGATCTGGTGGTGATCCCGGGGTTCCTCTTCACACTGAAGGACGCCTTGCCGGCATTTCCCGGTTATGGGCCGTGGCTGCGTCAACAGCACGCGCAAGGTGCCGTTGTGGCTTCCATGTGTACGGCAACGTTCATGCTGGCCGAAGCGGGCATGCTGGACGGCATTCGTGTCACCACGCACTGGGCCTTTGCCGATTTTTTTCGGCGCCGGTATTCACAGGCCTGCCTGGAGGAGGCGCAGATCCTCTGCGAGGACAATCGCCTGATCACCTGCGGCGGCGCGACGGCCGCCATGGATCTGTTGCTGCATCTGATCCGCCGGTTCGCGTCACTGGAGCTGGCGCAGAAGTGTGGCAAATACCTGCTGGTCGACAACGTGCGCAGCGAGCAATCGGTCTATGTCATGTGGTCACTGCCCAAGCACCATGGGGACAGTGACATCCTGCGGGTTCAAACGTGGCTGGAGGATCATTTCCATCAGCCGCTGCTGATCGATGACTTGGCCGAGCGATTCGGGTTTGGCGTCAGGAACTTCAAAAGGCGTTTCAAGGAAGCCACCGGTTACACGCCGCTGACCTATCTGCAAACGCTACGTCTGGAGCGGGCAAAGCAGCTGCTCGAATCCACACGAATGACCCTGGACAGCATCACGTACAAAGTGGGCTACGAAGATGGCAACTCGTTTCGCAGGCTTTTTCGGCAGCGAGTGGGCCTGCTTCCGGCGGCTTACCGAAAGAAGTTTCAAGCGAGCGTGGGTTGAGCGACATCCACTGCTGGTCGAGGCTGTATAAAAACCGGCGTCAAGGCGCAGCGCTCGGACGAACATAGTAATTGTCGAACTCGCCGCTTTCGACGAACTGGAAGCCATGACGGATGTAAAACCGATTCGAAGCGCTCTCTTTGAGCGCGCCCACTCTGATAGGGAGCGCGGCGGCGTCCGCTTCTTTGAAAATCTGTTTGAGGACAGCAGAGCCTACACCTGATCCCTGAGCACTCGGTCGCACATACAAGTGGTCAAGCAGCAGTTCGTTCAGGTGAGGCTTGACCACAATAAAACCAATCCGCACACCGGCCAGCTCGATGTGACGCGTGTTACGGGGATCAAAACCGTTGAGAAAGCGTTCACGGGCACGTACCGGATCAAATCGCCCAACACGCTCCAGACTTTCGCGCATGGCCTCAATTCGAATGGCCACAAGATTGTCCAGGTCGGCGGGTTGAGCCGCGACCAACGTGACTGGAGAATTTTGATCAGGTATGACGGACATCGTCTGCGCTCTAATTATCATCACGGGGAGCCAGCATAGAGCGTGCACCGGCTCGGCGAAGAGTGCTTCGTCGCTGAAAAGGAGCAAAGAGAGTTATAGATTGGCTTCAAGGCTTCGGTGTAGACGCCAGTCATGATGAAATAGCCGCCCGCTTTTGTTGTCCGCAACACTCGATTTGGAGTCGAACATGAAACACGCCGCCGTACTCACCTTCGCCTTGATGCTCAATACAGGGTTATTCAGCCTGCAAGCAGACGCGGCGGGAGATGCTGAGGCGGGTGAGAAGCTGTTTAAGCGAATCTGCGGCGGCTGCCATCAAGTCGGGAGTTCGGCGCGGGGTTCTTTCGGCCCGCAGCTCAATGGCATTTTCGGGCGCCCTGCGGGAAGCACGACGGACTACCAGTACTCATCCGCCATGAAATCATCAGGCGTCGTCTGGACCCGCGAAACACTCACCGCCTACATCGAAGCTCCAAAGGACGTGGTCCCCGGCACCCGCATGATTTTCTGGGGCCTCAGCGATCCGGAAAAGATCGAAAACCTGTTGGCCTACCTTCAGATATTTCAGCCGCAATAATCGGTGCATGCCTACCTTTGTGGCGAGCGAGCTTGCTCGCGCTGGGCTGCGCAGCGGCCCCAAAATCTGACAATCATTGCCGATTTTTGTGAGTGCTACGTACTGGTGCGCCAGCCCGGTCAAGCGGGAGCAAGCTCCCTCTTCACAGGTTTCTCAGTCATTGATTGTGGTTCACGCCCACGCTTTTCCGAGTTCCTCCAGACCGGCGTTTTGCAGGTCCTGCGGGTTCATGACCACACGGAACTTGCAGTTGGCCTGGAAGTTGAGGAAGAAGGGTTCCGCATATCCGGGTATTTCGGAGGGATCCACGATATCGATCAGGAAAATTCCACTTCGCATGCCATCTTGCTCAGTGAAATAAGCCGCCTCGGGCTTAATGGTGTCCAGGATGCGGTTCATGATTTCGCCGACCTTCCCGGACCTGACAAACGCGTTGAAAGGCTCATGGGGGAATTCGACCATCAGTAGCATTTTCATTATTCGATACTCTGTTGATGTGGCGCGCTCCTTACCCGGATCCTTACTCCTGGTGTTGATGCCGCAAGCCGTGCCCGCGGTGTGTGGTTAAGAATAGCGAAGGGTGAGAGGTCGTCGGTGCAGGGTTACGGACGGTCGTTACTGTAGAGACGATGCCGACTCACCGATCCCCACTTACTGCTTTACCGGCGTGCAGAGTTCCACAAGTGTTCCGTCAGGGCATCGAACGTAGGAGACGATTTGTCCCCAGGGTTTGGCGCCTGGCGCAGAGATTTCGACGGCGCCCGCCTTCAACGCTCTGGCATGCGCCGCCGGAACGTCCTCGGTCACCAGACCGACTTCGATTCCGAGTGGTTTGGGGGAAGAGTGCGCCGAGACATGGCCGGTGCTGAAGTTCATCGCAGCCAGTTCATCGGCGGCGAATGCCAGCGCGGTTTCTCCCGTTTCGAGTTCGCCGTAGGTGTTGGATTCATGGAGGAAGCGAACGCCAAGCCCGAAGGCTGACGAAAAGAACTGGAGTGAGGCAACAACGTCCGGGACGTAGATGATCATGTAGCCAAATTTCATGAGCGGGCATTCCTTGTCGCGTCAAATGAGTGGCGAATCTAGCAGATTGTTCTGTAAATCTGTTGTCCGTTTTAAAGCGCTCACAGCATCTTTCTTTCGAGTGGGCGCTGATGGCGCGTAGCTGTTTTCAAGCAGTGTCCTGATTTTGGCGATCCACGCTTTTACTAAGCTCGTGTCCGTCCTGTTTCAGTGAGATGACGGCATGTCATTCGCAGACAAGTTCGTTGCAGAGATACTGGCGCTGAACAATGCGGCGGCTTAGGTGTATTCAGAGGGTGTCATCTTCGTGTCATCGACCTAATGGCAAGATCCTCGCAAACCGTCTTGAGCGCTCAGCGGAACTCCGTCTGCGGGCTGATGAATTTGCCAGGAATCCCCCCTATGAAAGACGCCTCCCTGTTTGCGGCCATTGACCTGGGGTCCAATGCGTTTCGCATGATGATTGGCCAGTCGGTCAGGAGCAATCAGGGGTTCGTGATCCAGGAAGTGAAAACCCTGCGTGAGCCTGTCCGTTTGGCGGAGGGGTTTCAGGGCGGGGCGCTGGACGAGTTAGCGCTGGATCGGGGATGGCAGGCACTCGCGCGGTTTGGCAAAAAACTGCGCGGCTTCGAGGCGGGGCGTGTGCGGGCAGTGGCGACCAGTGCCGTGCGCGAAGCTGACAATGCTCAATTATTTTTGACCAGCGCGGAGCGGCATCTGGGTTTTCGTATAGACGTCATCTCTGGGCATGAAGAGGCTCGACTGGTGTATGCCGGTGTTGCCCATACGATACCCGGCACAGAGAGTATGCGACTGGTCGTGGATATCGGCGGCGGCTCCACAGAATTGATTCTGGGGCAGGGCACGCAGCCCCTGTTGACCGAGAGCATTGCCATTGGCAGCGGCACTCTTGGCACTCGTTACTTTCAGGGGGGGTGTATCACGGCTCAGGCGCTCCTGGAGGCTGAGCGAGTGGCCACTCTACAGTTTGAAAAAGTTACCCGTCGTTATCGTGCAATGGGTTGGCAGCAGACTATCGGCTCTTCAGGCACCGCACGGATGCTGGCCAAAGTGCTCAAGGCCAATGGCTTGAATGACGATGGTCAAAGCGGTATCACCTACGGCGGTCTGTTGCGCTTGTCGTTGCGTCTGCTGGAAGCGGGGCATGTTAAACAACTCAAATTGACGGGCTTGCCACCCCATCGCCTGAGTGTCTTGCCCGGTGGTCTGGTGCTCATGCTGGCGGCGTTCAAGGTATTCGGCATCTCGCATATGAGTCCTTCCGAGTCGGGCTTAAGGTTGGGCGTTCTTCATGGCCTGATGTCCAGGCACTGAATGAAGATGCTTCAATAAAAAAGCTGTGCTATTCGGATCAAACAGGTGTGAGGACGTGATGGCTGACAAACTCCGGGTTCTGTTCGTTTGCGCAAAAAATGACGTTCACTCGCTGATGGCCGAAGCGCTGCTTCGGCACATTTTACGATTCAGTCGGGCAAAAAAACGCATGAAAAAAACCGGCTGATGAGGCCGGGTTCTTTGGTCGAGTGTTGCGGTAAAGCCACTCATTCATGCTGCGCGGTTTTCGATCAGACGATCCGAGCCACCTTCAGCGACGCGATTCTCGATCAGACGATCCGAACCACCTTCAGCCACACGGCTTTCAATCAGGCGATCCGAGCCGCCTTCAGCGACGACCGGGTGAGTAGAAGACGCGGCGAAAGCGTTAACTGCAAAAACCGAGAAAGCGATGCCGAGAAGGGTTTGGCGTTTCATGATGGTGTGCTCCGGGGTGTTATGGGTTGGGTATGGAGCGGATGTTACGCCGAGGATTTTTTATGAGAACTTCATTGAAGTGATGGTGACCATCGACGCCGATGATGATCGGAACGAGCCCCTCCCTGTGGGAGCGGGCTTGCTCGCGAAGACGGCAGCACAGTCAATATTGATGTCGCCTGACACACCGCTTTCGCCAGGCTAAAAACGACCTACTTCAGCGTGAATGTTGCTTTGAGCGGCATGACAACCTTACGCAGGTTGTCTTTGAGAGTGATTTCTAGCGTCCAGATGCCAATGGGATCGTCAGGCTCGCCGATGAAACCGATCACGGGGACGGCGAGATACATGTTGTTCGGCTCCCCATTAAGGCGTCCTTGAAAACAAACGGCATCTCGCTGATTGATCGATTCTGTACCGTTCGGCCTTGTGGCTTTCAAATCGCACGTGATGTTTGCTTCGTGATTGGCATTCAGCATCGGATTTGCAAAAAACGTCAGCGCGAAGACCCTTTCACCTCGGGTGACAATTTTGGCTTCCTTAAATACGGGGGTGGTTTCGGCCGGAGTATTCCACTTCTTTTCCCAATCGGGATCGGAAGTAATTAACAGCGAGCCACCAAACTCCCCAATGGTTCGTCTTGATTCGGTGTCCGGGATTGGCTTGCCGTTTGAGTCCCTCCAGTAGCCAGCCTGTGCACTTGGCCATAAAAAAGACATCGCAATGAAAGCGGTGAGCAATCGAAGGTTCATGAACGACTCACTCTAAGTAGTCGATAGAAATGGCGTAATGCCCATGTGAAATGCCTTGCTCCGCTTGAGTGTAGCGGCAGAAAACGCGCTTACACGAACAGGTCATAGGACAGTTTGCCGATCAGGATCAGCAGCAACACCAGAAACAGAGCCCGGACAAAGGGCACGCCTTTATGAACTGCCAGCCAGGTGCCGGTCAGTGCACCCAGGATGTTGAATGCCGCCATGGGGATGGCGATCAGGTAGAGCACATTACCCGTCGGAATGAAGAACATCAGCGCCGCTACGTTGGTCGCGATGTTCACCAGCTTGGCCGACGCCGAGGCATGCAGGAAGTCGAAGGCGAAGCAGCGGATGAACAGGAAGATCAGGAAGCTGCCAGTGCCGGGCCCGAACAGTCCGTCGTAGAAGCCGATGGCACCGCCGATGACGATCGCCAGCAGTTTTTCCCTGGTACCGATGTGCATGGGTCTGTGCAGGGCGCCGAAGTCCTTTTTCCAGAAGGTGTAGATCGCCATCAGCACGATCAACACCAGCACCGCCGGCCGGATCACCGACTGGGGGACGAACGACACCGTGGCCGCACCGAAGAAGGACATGACAAACGCCGCACAGGCGGCGGGGATCACCAGGCTCCAGTTGATTACCACCTTGAGCACGAAGGACCGGGCCGCGAATGCGGTGCCGCAGGCTGCCGCAACCTTGTTGGTCCCCAGCAACGCCGCCGGTTGTGCCGTGGGCAGCACGTTGAACAGCGCGGGAATCTGGATCAGTCCGCCGCCGCCCACCGCCGCATCGATCAGGCCGGCGGAGAAGGCGAACACGCAAAGGATAATAATATCGACCATGAAATCAGGCTCTGACGATGAAGGGTGGGTGAGCGTCCGGCGGCTTCTACGTGTTTCATCGCATCGGCTTGCCTGCGTCCTTGAGCAGGAAGGTTAACGGAAGGGCTTTTAATGTGTTGCAATGCCACGTTGTGAAAAGTGCAACGAGGTGGCGCATGGCATTGGATATGTTGGGGGAACTTGAAGCCTTCGCGACGGTGGCTCGCAAGCGCAGCTTCGTCGCGGCGGCACGTACTCTGGGGCGCTCCCCCAGCGCGCTGACCCGTGCCGTTCAAGCCCTGGAGGAAAGTGTCGGGGTCAAGTTGCTCAATCGCTCCTCCAATGCAGTGAGCTTGACCGAGGCGGGCGAGCGCTTGTTGCCCCATGCCTACAAAATGCTGGATCTGCAACGTGAGGCGGATGAAGACCTGGCCGGCATCAGCGGCCAGGCCTACGGCTGGGTCCGCTTTTCCGCCCCCGAGTTCCTTGGCCACGGCGTATTGCCCCGGCTGATCGCGCAGTACGCCGAGCGTTATCCAGACGTGAACGTCGATGTGATTTTCACCGATGAGATCATCGACCCGGCCAAGAACAAGCTGGACTTCTCGATTCGCGGCGCGTTTGCGCAATCCAGTGACCTGATCGGCTATCCGCTCTGGAGTTATTCACGTTACCTGTATGCCAGCCCCGGGTATCTGGAGCGGCGCGGAATGCCCGACTCCATTGAGGCGCTGGAGGCGCACTCACTGATCCTGCACACGGCACCGCGGATTCTCAAAGAGTGGAATTTTCGCAGTGAGGCGCAGGCCATCAGCTTTCGGGCTCATCCCAAGTTTCGCTTCAACTCCGGTTCGGCGGTGTTCCAGGCGGCCCTGGCGGGCCTCGGCATCGCCCGCCTGGCGGACTGGCTGGCGGAGCCCGAAGTGGAAGCGGGGCGCCTGCTCCGTGTCTGTCCCGAGTACAAACTTACCTCCAGCAGCGGTGAGAGCCCGCAGATGCACGCGGTGTACCCGGCCGGGAATCTGCCGCTGCGGGTGAAGTCGTTGTTGGAGATGATCCGTGGCGTTGGTGAAAGCCTTGATCGAAAGCATGCAGTAACGTTCCAGGGTGGCTGATGCATCACGAATCGCGGACATAAAAAAACGGGCGCCACTCGGCTGCCCGCTTTCATTTCACTTCACCGCCTGCGCCCGCAAGCGTCTGCCGATCACGTCCATCAAGTTGAAGCGGGTGACGGATTCTTTTTGCATTCAGTCTTGAGCACGTTTAATCGCATTGGCGAGCGTTGCGGCTTCGCCTCTTAGTGAATCGAACTTTTCGTTCAGCTCAGCATGCCCGGGTTTCCAGGCAAAAACACCACCGACGCATCGTTGGCCAAGAACGAGGTCATTGAACGAGCCCATCCCGCCGTAGGCTGACAGCAGATATTCAACCCCGTAGTAATCAGCGTTCAGCAAGTGTGCCCTTGCTTTGCGCATCCACTGGCTCCAGTGAGTGGCGCCATCGCTTTCAAGCACAACGGCGAGCTGGTCAAGCACGCCAATCAGCTGTTCGGTCTTTGGTCCCATTTTAGAAATCACCCAAACTGCGGAACGATGGATTTACCCAGATAATTGACTGCCGACACGTACTGTCGTCCATTGAGGCTGACCAACCTCGCGTGGCACTCGCAGCAATAGTCATCAAGGCCGTTCTGATCGTAGTTAAACAGCACCGTCGCCTCTTGAAGCTCCGAAAGTGTGAATCCTTCCCGCCCAAGAATTTCCTCGAATCGCGCTTTCAGTGCATTGAGTCCGTTGGACAAATAGGGATCACTTTTCAGCTCCGGAGGACAGGGGTCTTGTTTCATCAGATCAACCGCCGCAGCCCTGACGCCCAACGGTCGCAACGCCACGCTTAGATGGGGATCGACATAGGACAGCGAACTGGCGGCATGGTGAGCGAGGCTATGACACACGCTACCAAGGCGTTTATGGGAAGGCATTCACGGTCCTTGCGAAGTGGGAGCGAGATAAGCGATGGATTCTATGCCTCTGCGCGTTCTCCGACAAAAAAACGGGTGCCCTCAAGGCACCCGTTTTCATTTACTCCGCCGCCTGCGCCCGCAAGCGCCGACCGATCACATCCATCAAGTCACAGCCATCGCGCAACGGAATGGCCAGCAGTTTGGCAAAGTCCGACAGCACCACCGTGTCGCAACCGATCTCGGCGCGGAAGGCGATGTTTTCCAGCACCTGCGTGACCGTGCGGATGCGGTAGTCGGCCATGGCTTGCAGGACGTCGAGTGGGGCTTGGGTGTCGATGAGCAGGGAGGCCGGGATCAGGTCGATTCCGGTGAGGGGCATGTATCTATCCATCGGTGAAACTCCGAATCAGGGTTAAAGGACTGATCCGATCGGCAGGTCGCCAAACCTGGTCGCTTCGTGGGAGACGGGGTGACTATAGGTTTTATCGCTTCAGTGGGGATAGGAACGATTTCCGAGGTGGGTGTAGGACCTGTATGTAAAGCAGGCGTGATTAGTCTGGTCGAGAGCATTGAATCCGAGAGGAGCACTGCCTATTTCATGACTCACAGACTGCAAGGTAAGCAGCCTGTGAGTCATGAAGTGGGCGCGCTATGTTGAGTGCCTGTTTGATGACCCGCAGTTCCTCGCCCGTGAGCCGTTTCCTGCCAAAATCGTAGACAACACCACCCGGATCAATGTGCAACGAAAAAAGCCCGACTATCTCGTCGTCAACCTCTTCGACGATCAATTCCATGTAGGCTTCGTTCGAGGTATTCGCAGTTATGTAGGTAAGCCCTTCAACGACCGCGCTACCGCACCAATTCACCTCATCCCACGTCAGGAAATTCTTTTGTGCGGTTCCAACTCCTTGTAGATGCCAGGACGTTGAATCCTCCTGAAGCGCTTGCAATACCGACAGAAATCGCTCGCAGGAGAGGATTTCGAGTTCGTACCTGCGCTTGCCAACGTGAGCGGGATGTATGGCTTCTATTGATGGTTCTGTCGTTTGAGCTGCGTCGACTACATTTGCTTTCAACAGGTGGCTTAGCGCAATTTCTGAAGGTTGTTCACTCCAGCCATTCAAGTCGGAAACGGGGGGCACCATATAAGAAGTATGGTTTCGCCGGCTTGTAGACGGTCGCTTTTATCAAAGTACGCGAATGTTTTTTGGCCCACCGTCGGCAAAATGTCTTTGAGGTGGATGACCGTAGCGCTGTAGTCAACACCAAGATCCTGAGACCAGAATATCGGGCAGTAGGTTTTCATCTGTTAATGCTCCGTTGAAAAGCCCTATCACTTGACCGTGGGAATCTTGGCCACTGGCGATTCTGGGGCTGCAGTGCCTACCCCAAATGTCGAGCGAAACAAGATTTGGATTAGTCCTCCAGGCACTTCGCCCTGTGAAGCCGCCACTATTCAGGAAACGCAGGCAGCCTCGGACTTCATTGAAGTTAGCAGCGCTTTTTCTTTAGAAGACGCGCGCGACTCTCTGCTGATTACGGTCAATGACGTTGCTACAACATCGTGGATTTCGTCTTTAAATGTGATAGTCCAGTGCTGAGAATCTGGCCAGGGTTTTGTTAGAGGGGAGTTTTCCATCAGGTGAAACTCATAGGATTCAAGCCCGGCTGAAAAATACTGATGCTTCCAGATTGATTCATCGGTGAGTGGTTGCACACGGTACTCAATGAGGCCGGTAAAGCAAACCACGGAAAAGACATCATCTTCGTGTGCTTCAAAGCATATGTATAGGTCTGAACCTGAGTAATGGACTGCCGGATGCGCCCACGTTGGAAACACTGGGACATCGGACAAGACAAGGGCTTTGACTTCGTACATGTGGTACCTGTCGCTTAAATTAGCGGGTGGCAATACGGACGCTGTTGAGCGGCCATGCTGACGGCAAAGCCTAGAATCGTGATGGTGGCTCATGTCCGGCCTCCTCTTTAGCGCTGTGTTGTCACTAGATTGACCAGCGTAAGGACATCAGCGGTTACCTGTCTACAGACCGCTTCCGTTTGAATCCATAGTCGAAAGCGGCCATTACTCATGCACCCAAAATCCGCAAAAATAGGAGCGCGTTGTTCCCAGTTCCGTAGCGTAGAATTTCCCCAATGCCAGCCCCCACCCGAGACGGAACTTCAATGCAAACCCCCGCCACCCAATCCCACCCCCTCTGGCAAACCTACCTCCTGTTCCTCGCGCCCATGGTCCTCTCCAACTTCCTCCAGTCCATGTCCGGCACGATCAACAGCATCTACATCGGCCAAATGCTCGGCACCCAGGCGTTAGCGGCGGTATCCGGCATGTTCCCCGTGGTGTTCTTTTTCATCGCCTTGGTCATCGGCCTCGGCGCCGGTGCTGGCGTGTTGATCGGCCAAGCCTGGGGCGCTCGCGAGCCGCACTTGGTTAAGGCCATCGCCGGTTCGACGTTGCTGTTGGGGGCGATGATCGGGTTGGTGGCGGCGGTGTTGGGCAGTGTGTTCGCCCGGCACGCGTTGCAGGGCTTGGGTACGCCGGCGGATGTGCTGGACGATGCGGTGGCGTATGCGCATGTGATGATGTGGATCTTGCCGTCGTTGTTGGTGTTTGTGTTGTTCACGCAGTTGCTGCGCGGGGTGAGTGACACGGTGTCGCCGTTGTTGGCGTTGGTGGTGTCGACGTGTGTGGGGCTGGCGCTGACGCCGGCGTTGATTCTCGGGTGGTTGGGGTTGCCGCCGCTGGGGATTCAGAGTGCGGCGTGGGCGGGGTTGGTGGGTAACTTGTCGGCGATGGGGTGGTTGGCGTGGCGGTTGCTTCGCAAGGGGCATCCCTTGGCGCCGGATCGGGAGATGTTTGCGGCGATGCGGCTGGATCTGGCGATCCTCGGCAAGGTGTTGCGCATCGGTTTGCCCACGGGGTTGCAGATGGTGGTGTTGTCGTTGTCGGAGCTGGTGATTCTGGCGCTGGTGAACCAGCACGGTTCCCAGGCGACGGCGGCGTACGGGGCGGTGACGCAGATCGTCAATTACGTGCAGTTCCCGGCGTTGTCGATTGCGATCACGGCGTCGATCCTCGGCGCGCAGGCCATCGGCGCCGGGCGCATCGAGCGCATGGGGCCAATTTTGCGCACGGGGCTGTTGATCAACGTGTGCCTGACCGGTGGTTTGGTGGTGTTGGGTTATCTGTTGTCGCACTGGTTGCTGGGGTTGTTCCTCACGGAGGATTCCACCCGGGCGATGGCGGAACACCTGCTGCACATCATGCTCTGGAGCCTGCTGGTGTTTGGCTTCCAGGCGATCGTCGGCGGCATCATGCGCGCCAGCGGCACGGTGTTGGTGCCGGTGGTGGTTTCGATCGTTTGCGTGGTCGGGGTGCAGTTGCCGATGGCCTATCTGCTGGATGCGCGCTTTGGCTTGCAAGGGGTGTGGATGGCGTTTCCGGTGGCGTATCTGGGTATGCTGATGCTGCAGACGCTGTATTACAAAATGGT
The DNA here is from genome assembly GCF_034008235.1 of Pseudomonas sp. P9_31. Taxonomy (NCBI): domain Bacteria; kingdom Pseudomonadati; phylum Pseudomonadota; class Gammaproteobacteria; order Pseudomonadales; family Pseudomonadaceae; genus Pseudomonas; species Pseudomonas sp. P9_31. The sequence goes on along the minus strand of NZ_CP125375.1, from coordinate 4,103,997 downwards.
CTGGCAGCATCAGAAGATTGAGCGGTTGGTGTAGGTCACGTGTTGCTCTTGAGCCAGGTTTCGAAGCGCGTCGGCCCGACGATGGGGTGTTCTCCCGGCGTCAGCGAGTGGTCATCGATCGGCGCGCCGAAGTAGGGGACCGCGTCGTCCGGTTGGGCCTGGCGCGGATCGTTGGTGTGTTGCAAGAACAAGCGCACGAACTCCACCAGCGGCCAGCGCTCAGGCCCGGCCACTTCCAGGGTGTTATTGCTCGGCGCTTGCACGGCGATCTTCGCCAGCGCCGTCGCGACATCGAATGCGGCAATCGGTTGCAACGCGGCGGAGGTCAACCGCACGGTGTCGCCGTCCTGCACGCCCGAGTACGAAATGGCCCCGATGAACTCGAAGAACTGCGTGGCCCGCAGCAGGGTGTAGGGAATGCCTGAGTCCTTGATGAGTGTTTCCTGGGCCATTTTTGCCCGGAAATAGCCGCTGTCGAGCATGCGCTCGGTGCCTACCACCGACAGCGCGACATGGTGTTTGACCCCGGCGGCTTTTTCGGCGGCGAGCAGGTTACGCCCGGAGGTTTCGAAGAACTCGAGCACGGCAGCGTCTTCGAAGGAGGGCGAGTTGGCCACGTCGACCACCACGTCGGCGCCTTGCAAGGCCTCTTGCAATCCCTCGCCGGTGAGGGCGTTGACGCCGGTGCTCGGTGACGCGGCCAGGGCTTCATGCCCCAGGTCTTGCAGGTTTTTGCAGAGCTGCCTGCCGATCAGCCCAGTACCGCCAATCACGACGATTTTCATGACGAGTCTCCCGATGCGTGCGCAGTGGGGTGCGAGGTGTCAGCCCCGCTTGGACGTCGTATTTCTGGTCGGGTGGGGGGGGCTGGCCTGGAATCCTGCATCCATTAAAGACCCGGAATGTCCTCAATGGCGCAGAGATCGGGAACTGGTCCGATAGATGGTCGCCGCCGCCGTTACTCCGGTGGTGTGGCCGGAAGTTGGAGGGTGTTTTTGCGGGCCCCATCGCGAGCAGGCTCGCTCCCACATTTGATCGGCGGCGATCACAAAAAGTGGATTCACTGCATATCCCCTGTGGAAGCGAGCCTGCTCGCGAAGAGGCCGGCCCATCCAGCACAAAGCCCATTATTGCTTCTGCTGATTCTCTGCCACTGCAGCCTTCGATTTGCTGAACCGGTAGAACAGGTTGGGCTCGCTCACAATGTAGAGCTCGCCGGAGGTGTCCATGGTCATGCCTTCGGCTTGCGGTATGGTTTTTTTGAGGTCATTCAGGCCGAGCAGGGAGCGGAAGCTGACGAAGTTGCCGTTCTGGTCCAGTTCGGTCACGTTGTAGGACTGCTGGCTCAGTATCAACAAGTGACCGGTCCGTGGATCGTAATAACCCTCGGAAAGGTCCAGGCCGAAGACGCTACGGTCGATCCAGTGGGTCAAGTCCTTGATGCGGACCTGCAATGGGCCGCCGATGGACGCCAGCATGCCCGTGACCGTAAACAGCTGCCGCGGATCGCGTTCCTTGATCGCGAAGATACGATCATTGGCCGCATCATAGGTCACGCCTTCAAAGCCTTTGTTGTGCTCGCTCAGGTTGATCTCGACGGCGACAAATGGGGCGTTCTCCACATGGATCGGACCAGGGCTGTCCGGCAAGGTGACGACGTACAGTCGCTGCAACTCTTCATCGGCGATCACTACGCGTCCGTTGCCTATGTAAGCAAGGCCTTCGGTGTCCTGGAAGCCGATCAGCGGGTAACGTTCGAGCAGATCGCCGTTGCGGCTCATTGCCACTATCTGCATGGGCGCACCATTGGTGATACCCAGCAGACGATCGTGGTCCGGGTCATAGGCGATACCGGACAAATTGGTGATGTCCGCGACAGGCTTGGCCTGGATAACGGCTTTATAGTCCGGCAGCCAGATATTTTTGTCGGGCGCCTGATTACCATGCCAGAGGTTTTTCCCGTATGCATACAGCTGCTGGTGGACCATGAAACGTGCGGAAACCGCGTAGACACCAAGCAGTACAACAATGAAAAATAGTCCCAGCTTCCATTTCTTGCTCATGACTTGTCCTTGTTCCAGCTGAAGCGATAGACCTTTGCGGGTTGTCCGGGCTGGCATTTGCCGTTGTCGGCATCGGCGCCCACGATCGACCATTGCGCGCGAGACGTTTCGCCCAACTCATGGGCGGCCTGGGGATTGAAACACTGGCCCAGCACTTCATCCGGGACCAAGGCGTAGGCGTCACGGTGTTCGCGCAGCCACTGCGCTGCTTGTTCGACCGAGGAGTTGCTCATTCCGAAATGCACGATCGGCTGCCGGGCGAATAACCAGTGGCCCTCGCGCCAGTTGACCAACACCAGATCGGCGCCGTGGGTCATGGTCGCCGCCTGCGCCATGATCGCTTCATGGGGGTTGGGGCCTTCCTTGATCGGCTCGATGAAACCGCGGGCGAACCACAGAACAAACCAGGTCACCACCAGCGCCTGGAATACCCGCATACCGCGCGGGCGCTTGCCGAACCAGCGCTTGAGCAGCCAGGGAATCAGCGGCGCCGCCACCAGCACCAGCCCTGGCAATGCCGGGTAGATGTACAACTTGCGCTTGCCGCTGCTCAGGCAGAAAAACAGCACCACCAGCACCACCCAGCCCAGCAACACCAGCACTCGACCGTCGTGCTTGCGCAGTTGCTTGCGCCAGGCCGGTACCAGCCACGGGAGGGTTAGCACCAACGGCAGCCAGTATTGCGGGATCACGTTGACGAAGAAGTACCAGAACGGTTCGCGATGGTCCCACGCGGCGGCATAGCGTGCCGCTGTCTGGCGCAACAGGATTTCCCGCGCATAGGCGATTTCATCCGCGGTGCCATTGAGCACGATGGACAGTGCCAGGGGCAGCAGCCAGACCGCGATGGCGCCGAGCGCAACCACAAAGCCCAGGAACCACTTGCGCTTCTGGCCGGGCATGGCCACCACGCCGGACCAGTTTTTGCGCACTGCGTAGGCATACGGAATCAACATCAGGACCGGGACGAAGCCGACCCCTTTGGTGATCACGCCAATGCCCATGGCGGCGCAACCCACATAAAACCAGCGCCAGGCCGGCCCGAGCAGCAGGTGCCGCGCCAGCCCGTACAGGCCCAGGGACGTGAACAGAATCAACAGGCTGTCGATCTGGCCGGTACGCAGGATGCTGTAAGTCTGGTACGTGGCCAGGTACAACAGTGCCGCTATTCGACCAATGCGCTGATTCCACAGCCGGCGGCCCAGGTCGTAGACCACGGCCGTGACCGTCGCGGCCGACAACAGCCCCGGAATATACAGGGCGAGGGCGGGCAGGCCGGTGAGCCACGCGAAGAACGCCACCATCCACATGAAGACCGGTGGTTTGTCGCCGTAGATCTCCGCGGCGCGGTGGGGGATGAACCATGAGCCGTTGTGCAGCATTTCCAGGGCTACGCCGAGGAAGCGTTCCTCGTCCACGTTCTGCGGTTGACGCAGCCCCAGGCCAGCGCCGATCAATAGCAAGGCAAGCAGCACCAGGCCCAGGCATTCGATGCCGGGCGACAGGGTTTTACGCATGGCTCAGTCCTTCAGGTGTTTGCTGCGGGCAATCAATTGCAAATTGCGCAGATAGACGATGGAGCCAAAGGCCTGGCCGGCGATGAAGACCGGGTCTTCCCGGTAAATGGCATAAGCGAGCAGCAGGGCGCTGCCGACAATGCTCAGATACCAGAAGCTCACCGGAATCACGCTGCGTTTTTTGTATTCGCTGTACAGCCACTGCAAGACGAAGCGACCGGTAAAGGCAATCTGGCCAGCGAAGCCGACCACCAGCCACAGGGTTTCGCGGGAGACGTTCATCCTTCGATCTCCTGTGCGTTGGTGTTCAACCGCGTGCGTTTGATCAGCCACCACACGCCGAACAGGTCGAGAATGCCCACCAGGGCGCGGTCGATGTTGCCGTATTTGGACACCCCGGCGGTGCGAGGCCGATGGTTGACCGGGTGGACGATCATTCGGCCGTTGTGACGCTGGATCAGCGCGGGAATGAACCGATGCATGTGGTCGAAGTATGGCAAGCGCAGAAACGCCGCGCGCTCGATCAGCTTCAGCCCGCAGCCGGTGTCCGGGGTCGCGTCATTGAGCAGGCGGCTGCGCAGCCCGTTGGCGAAACGCGAGGCCCAGCGTTTACTCGCGGTATCGCGGCGGTTGACCCGGTGCCCGGCCACCAGTTGAACGTCTACCAGCCCCTGTTCACCACGCACCAGCGCCAACATCCCGGGGATGTCCGCGGGGTCGTTTTGACCGTCGCCATCAAGCGTGGCCAGCCATTGCCCCCGGGCGGCGATCGCCGCGTGGTAGAGCGAGGTGCTTTGCCCCAGCGAGCGCTCATGGCGCAGGATGCGCAACGCGTCCAGGCCGCTGTTTTTCAGCTGCCGCAGTTCATGCAGGGTGGAATCGGTGCTGCCATCGTCCACGACAATGATTTCGTAGGCCTCGTCGGCCAATGCGACGCGGATTTCCTCAAGTAACGGTTTGAGGTTGTTCGCTTCGTTCTTTGCTGGAATCAATACAGATACAAAAATGTCTTGGTTCATAGAGTCCCCCCCTTGCTCCTTGGTTTTTTATTTATCAAGGGCTCACGTTTCATATCTGATAGAAGTGGCGATACCACTTCACAAATTCCGCCACGCCTGTCTCAACCGTCACTTGAGGACGGAAGTCGACCCACTCGGCCAGTGCCGAAATATCGGCCCAGGTCTTGATCACATCGCCTGCCTGTAGCGGCATGAAGTTGCGTTGGGCCTTGATGCCCAGCGCGGACTCCAGGCAGTCGACGAACTCCAGCAGCGGCACTGGCTGGCCGCGGCCTATGTTGAAAATCCGGTTTACGCCATCGCCTGGCTCGTTCGGCACGGGTGGCTTGGAGCGCAGGCGGGCGATGCTTTCGACGATGTCGTCGACGTAGGTGAAATCCCGCGACATCTGGCCATGGTTATAGATGTCGATCGGCAAGCCTTTGATGATCGCCTCGGTAAACTTGAACAGCGCCATGTCGGGGCGCCCCCAAGGGCCGTAAACGGTAAAAAAGCGCAAACCGCTGGCTCTCAGGCCATAGAGGTGGCAATAGCTGTGCGCCAGCAGTTCATTGGCTCGTTTGCTGGCGGCATACAGCGAAATGGGATGATCGACGGCGTCTTCGACGCTGAACGGCATTTTGCTGTTGGTGCCGTACACCGAGCTGCTCGAGGCATAGATCAGATGGGCGGGGCGATGGTGCCGGCACGCTTCCAGCACATTCAGAAAACCTACCAGATTGGACTGCGCATAGACGTCCGGGTTATCCAGTGAATAGCGAACACCCGCCTGGGCGGCCAGGTGCACAACCTCGGTAAAGGCATGGGCCTGGAACAACGCCATCAAGGCCGGTTTGTCGACGATATTCAGGGCCTGGAAGCGAAAGCCCGGCAACGATTCCAGCTCCTTGAGCCGGGCGTGTTTGAGTTCCACGCTGTAGTAGTCGTTGAGATTGTCGATACCGACCACTTCAAGGCCTTCGCGACACAAACGCTTGACGGTGTGATACCCGATGAAACCGGCGGCGCCAGTGACCAGAACCGTCATGAGGCCTGCGCCTGTGTGCGACTGATCCCCATCCTGCGCAAAGGACGCCTTTGCATGACAACCCCCTGTAAGTGTTCGCTGATCAACGTATTCTTTTGAGTCGATACCACCGTAGGCTCCATGCCGTGCTCCATTATTTTGTTAACGGCCTGCGCAATGCTCATCATGAGCCGCAGAATTCGCAGCCGTATACCCTGCCAGCTGAATTGTAAAAAAAATGTTAAGTGGTCATTTCGTTTTTATGACCGCCTCCTTATAGGCCTGCGGTTGTGATGGCCCTCACAACGCGGCACCCAGTATCTTCAGGTATTGAGCGCTCTCGGAAATCGTGTTGTGGCCCGTGTCCGGGATGATCTGCAGCGAGGCCACACCTTTGGCGAAATGCGTGTAGAGCCGGTCTGTGCTTGAGCGTGGTATGACTTCGTCGTGCTCGGCCACCACCAACAGCGTCGGGACCGTGATGTGGGCGGCGTATTTCCAGGATTCAAATTTGTCCTGTAACAGCCACTTCACCGGGAACCAGGGGAACTGGCGGGCGGCGAGGTCTTCAAGGCTGTTGTAGGGCGTGATCAGAATCAGCCGCGAGGCCGGACGTTGGCTGGCGAGGCGCACGGCAACGCCCGAACCCAGGCTGCGCCCGACCACGGTGATAGTGGAATGGGTGTTGTAGACCCAGTCGAACAAGGTCATGGCATCGCGCTGAATCGCCTCCTCGGAAGGCGACCCGGAACTGCCACCGTAGCCTCGGTAATGAAGCAAGTAGATCGCATGATCTGCAAAAGCCTGCGAGAAGGAGGGCAGGCTGCGGGAAACGTCCTCGGCATTGCCACCGAAGTAGATCAACGCCTTCGGGCCGTCGTGCGGCCTGACGGTCACCAGCACCTGCGCGTCGGCGACTGACAATGCAAGAAGCGTTTCGGGTGCGTCGATGGCGCGTGGTTGCGGGTAGTAGATGAGGGCGCGTTGAAACACGAACAGCGCGGCGCAGAGCAGCAGGTATGCAATGGCAATGAAAGCGAAGAGAGACGCCAGGGTTCGCGACATTCGACTAAGTTTAGTGGACGACATGGACTGCTTTGGGCCTTGAGACAGCTATTGCTGGAGCGCCGCCAAAGTGTAGTTCAGTAATTTCAGCTGTACAGGAGAGCCGCGGTGCGGAACCTGTGCGGGCTTGCCCGCGAAGACGGCGTCACAGTCAACATTGATGTCGCCTGACACACCGCTTTCGCGGGCAAGCCCGCTCCCACAGGGGTTGTGCTTCACTGACTGGCATTGGCCCATACCCATGGCTGTTTTCACCCGCAGAAGAATACTCACGCTGGCTGCCGGTGCTTCGGCGGTCCTCACCTTCGATCCGGCCTTTGCTGCATCGACGCCGTCGACGGAAACAGGAGGCAAGAACATGCTGACCCGAGCCATTCCTTCCAGCAACGAGCCGTTACCCATTGTAGGGTTGGGCACTTATCGCGGCTTTGATGTCGAGCCTTCAAGCCCCGCTTACAAGCATCTGCCCGCCGTTCTCAACGCGTTGTTCGAGAAGGGGGGAAAGGTAATAGACAGCTCGCCCATGTACGGTCGCGCCGAGCAGACGACCGGTGAGTTGCTATCGATCCATCATCCTCGCTCACCTGCCTTCCTGGCCACCAAAGTCTGGACCCGTGGCCGCGAAGAAGGCATTGCGCAGATGGAGCAGTCGTTCAAGCTGTTGCAAACCGACCGTATCGATCTGATGCAGATTCACAACCTGCTGGACTGGAAAACCCATCTGCAGACCCTGCGTCAATGGAAGGCAGAAGGGCGCATTCGCTACATCGGCATCAGCCATTACACGGCGTCGGCGTATGACGAAGTGGAAGCGGTGTTGCAAGCCGAGCCGATGGACTTCCTGCAAATCAACTATGCACTGGACGACCGCACCGTCGAGAAACGAATCCTGCCGCTGTGCCGCGAACGCGGCGTGGCGGTGATCTGCAATCGGCCTTTCGGCGGAGGTGGCTTGCTCGCTCGATTGAAAGGCAAACCGTTACCGGGATGGGCTGCGCAAGTGGGGATCAACAGCTGGGCGCAACTGGCGCTCAAGTTTGTGCTGGCTCATCCGGCGGTGACCTGTGTCATCCCCGGCACCCGCAACCCACGCTACATGGCGGAAAACGCCGGTGCGGGTGGAGGCCCAATGCTGACGGATGCACAGCGCCAGCAGTTGATTGCCCTGGTGGGGTAGTCGTGTTGACAAAGTAGCGGGGCGACCAATGCCAAATGCGGAACCTGTGGGAGCGAGCCTGCTCGCGAAGAGGGAGTATCAGTCGACATTAATGTTGCCTGACACACCGTATTCGCGAGCAGGCTCGCTCCCACATGGATTGCGCTTAACTGGCCAGGGCGACGTCATTGCAGGGCCTGGGCAGTCTGCAATGCGTCCGCTGTCTCCAGCGGGATCTCCAAGGTGAAAAGGGCGCCCTGACCGGGTCCGTCGCTATGGACGCGAAGGCGTCCGTTCATCTCTACCGCCGCGAGCGCACAACTGTGCAGGCCAAAACCATGACCTTCCTTGCGTGTAGTGAAACCGTGATTGAAGATGCGGGTCATGTTCTCGGCAGCAATCCCTTCGCCCTGATCCTCTACGCTGAAGCGCAGCGTTGTGTTATCGATAATCTTGACGCCCAGTGTCATATGGCGCTGCCGGTCGCTGACCTTGGACATCGCGTACTTGGCATTGCTGATCAGATTGATCAGGATCAACAGCAGTCGGTGCTTGTCGCCGATGATGGTCGGTGTGGCCTGATAGTCTTTGGTGACGGTGACATGGTGCCGACTCAAGGCACCGGAATTCATGCGTAACGCATCTTCGAACAGATCGATGACGTTCAGCGGCTCGACCAGCCTGGCGGCGCCGGCATAGGCCTGTTGGGTGGCGACGATGTCCTTGATGTGATCGATGCTTTTGGTGAGTTGCGACAGCTCCTCAACGATGCCCGCTTGCTCGGCCGCGATGGAGTTGACCAGTTGATTGAGGTAAACGGGAAGCAGTTTGCCTTTTTCATCGAACGTGATGAACTGCCCCAGGTCCTGGGCATGCTCGTTCATCATGTTTACCGCTTTGCCCAGGCCAAGTGTTTTGCTGGCCGCCAATTTGCGGGTGATCAAATCTGCAGAGACGTTAACGCTGTTCAGCACATTACCGACGTTGTGCAGCACATTGGTCGCGATCTCCGCCATGCCGGCCATCCGCGCGGCATCGACCAACTCGCGCTCGGCTTCCAGCAGTTTGCGGGTACGCTCCTCGACACGTTGTTCCAGTCGCTCGTTTGCCGTCTGCAATTCATTGTTCATCTTGTTGATCACCGCATAACTGCGAATCAGGCGGGCGGCCAGGTACAACAACAGAAGCGCCATGATGCCGGCGCATATCCCCAGGTAAAGGTGATATTGGCGGTCTGTCGCGCCGGTGCGCCGTTGTGTCTCGTTCAATAACTCGTTGATGCTGTCCAGTTGCTGTGCGACCGGAATGACGCTGATGCGATCAAGCAAGTCATTGACGATGGGCTGCTCTCGAACGGTGGCATTCACGGCGCCTACAAATGCGGTGAAAGGCAGGCGCTGTTCAGGCGGAAGTTGATGGATGTATTCATTCAGAGCTTTCAGATGTTCGGAGATTTCCTCAGCCCTTTCGTCGGAGACATAGAGGGCGTATTCAAGGGTGTCCAACGTAACATCGAACACCAGTGAGGCCGCCGCCGCATGCACCAACGGGAGCTTGTCGTTGACATCTTCGCGTAGCGCCTGAATGCCATCTTCCAGCTCGGGCAGGGCATCCAGTGAAATTCGCAAGGCCGTGTTGTGTTGTTTGAATTGCTCAACCAACTGGATTTTGTTTTCTACCGCATCCAGATAACCCTGCCGTCGAGATTGCCAAAGGGTCGAGAGAGGGCCGGCAGCGTTGAGGCTATCGAGCTGCGCCCATCGCTGTTCCGCTTCAGGAGGCGCCACCAGAAGCAGGTTGTTGTTCAGGCCGATTTTGGCCCGCAGGATTTTCACGTTCCAGTTGGCATCGTATTGCTTGAGTTGACGAACGAAGTCGCGTGACTCGAAGTAGGTCGATGTGTCGTACGAATAGGATTTGATCAGCAAAAATATCAGTACGCTGAAGAGGGTCAGCGCAATGGTGGCCAAGGCAGGCCATTTGTAATGGTTAGAAATCTTCATGGCGGCGTTCCTCCCTCATACAGGCCGTCCTGAGAGAGAGGCTGCCAACGGTTAATAAATTCCATTTTTGCGCTCCCTGCAAAATGGCGAGCAATCGCCACATCATCCGTAAGCCTAGCGTTGTTGGCGGACGGTGCCGGAAAAAACACCGAATGGCTGGGGCGAACCTCAGGGGATGAGCACAATCGCTCCTTTGACCTGACCGGCCCTCAGGCTTGCCAGTGCCTGATTGGCATCGTCCAGGGTAAAACAGGTGACGTCGCTGTGCACGGGCGTATGACGCAGCTCTTCAAAAAACGCCGTGCCATCTTCGCGGGTCAGGTTCGCTACCGAGCGGACGCTGCGTTCGCCCCACAGCAGTCGATAAGGGAAACCGGGGATGTCGCTCATGTGGATGCCCGCGCAAACCACACAGCCGCCCTTGACGGTGGCTTCCAGCGCCAGGGGCACCAGCGCACCGACGGGGGCGAAGATCAGGCTGGTGTCGAGCGGGTGTGGCGGTGGCTGATCCGAGGGGCCTGCCCACGCCGCTCCCAGGGTTCGGGCATAGGCCTGGCCCTCGCTGTCGCCCGGGCGAGTGAAGGCGTACACCTGCTGCCCCCGGCCTCGCGCCACCTGAATCGCCAGATGCGCCGCCGCGCCGAAGCCATAGAGGCCCAGGTGGCGCGCGCCTTTGGCCATTTGCAAGGCGCGAAAACCGATCAGCCCGGCACATAGCAGCGGTGCGGCTTCGGTCGCCAGGAGTGCGTCCGGGAGGGGGAAACAGAAGTGAGCGTCGGCAACTGTGTAGTCGGCATAACCGCCATCCAGATGACAGCCGGTGAACTGTGCCCGGTCGCAGAGGTTCTCCCGGCCCGAGCAGCAGAACGTGCACTCACCGCACGTCCAGCCAAGCCAGGGAACCCCGACGCGCTTGCCAATCCAGTCGGGCGTGACGTCGGCCCCCACCGCCGTCACTTCACCGACGATTTCATGGCCCGGCACCCGCGGCAACACCGCTTGTGGCAACTCACCGTCCAGCAGATGCAGGTCGGTACGGCACACGCCACAGGCCAAAACCTTGATCAACAGTTGGTGCGCGCCGGGTCGCGGGACAGGACGTTCTTCGCGTTGCAGCGGCTGGCCGGGGCTATGTAAAACCATGGCGCGCATGACGATTCTCCACAAGCCAATGCACCGCAAGGTGTCAGAGGGGCGGCTCCCGGTGACAGCCGGCGACGAGTTGCTTGAGCCCGTCCAGATCCAGGATTTTGACGTTACGCCCGGAAATTTCGACCAGTGCCAGATCCCGCAGATGAGCAATGCCCCGACAGATGGTCTCCAGGCGCAGGCCCAGATAAGAGCCAATCTCTTCGCGCCGCATCTTCAGCACAAAGTCTCTGGACGAGTACCCCCGAATGCTCAGCCGTTGCGACAGGTTCAGCAGGAAGGCGGCCAGGCGTTCATCGGAGTTCATGTTGCCCATCATCATGAGCATGCTGTGATCACGCACGATTTCCCGGCTCAGGAGCTTGTTCATGTTGTGTTGCAGTGAGGGCAGCTCCTGGGCGAGTTTCTCCAGTTGCGCGTAGTGCAGGGGGCAGACTTCGCTGTCCTCAAGGGCAAAGGCGCTGCAGGCGTGCCGATCGTCGCTGATGGCGTCCAGACCGAGCATTTCGCCGGGTATCTGAAAACCGGTCACTTGCTCGCGGCCGTCGACCGACAGCATGCTGGTCTTGAATGAACCGATCCGTACCGCGTAAAGCGAGCGCAACGGATCGCCGGCCCGGTACAGGGCTGCGCCTTTTTTAACCTTTACACGCTGAGTGATCAGAGTATCCAGCCGTTCGACTTCGTGGCTGGTCATGCCAATCGGCAGACACAACTCCAGAACGCTGCAATTGGAACACGCGGCTTTCAGATAATGATGTTGATACGGCCGGGTTTCAGGCATTGCGTAAGTCCCTCTGATGGTGGCTTAAAGCATAGTTCGGATCACCGTTTCAATCGGGCGTTTACAGATGGAGTCGATGAGCGGGAAAAGGCCTGTCCCCGTTGAGCCGGGACGGGCGGCGCGAGACTTGATGTAAATCAAGTGCTGCGCGGTGCAGAGTCCCAGAATCGACGCATGCCTTGCGGTTTACCGAGGCCCTGGCGGAGGACGTCATGAGCGAATTTCTGAGTGCCGAGCAACTGGAAGGGCTGGATGCCTACTGGCGAGCGTCCAATTACCTGGCGGTCGGGCAGATTTACCTCAAGGACAACCCGCTGATGAAGGTGCCGCTGACGCTGGCGGATGTAAAGCCACGGCTACTGGGGCACTGGGGCACGACGCCGGGGTTGAACCTGATCTATACGCACCTCAATCGTCTGATCACGGCCTACGACCTGAACATGATCTTCATCGCCGGCCCGGGGCATGGTGGACCGGCCATCGTGGCGCAGACCTACCTGGAAGGAACGTACACCGAGCTCTACCCGTCGGTGGGGCGCGATACCAACGGCCTGGCCCGACTGTTTCGGCAGTTTTCCTGGCCCTACGGCATTTCCAGTCATGTGTCGGCGCAGATCCCGGGGTCGATCCATGAAGGGGGCGAGTTGGGCTACAGCCTGGCCCATGCCTACGGTGCCGCGTTCGACAATCCCGACCTGATAGTGGCGTGTGTGATTGGCGACGGCGAGGCGGAAACCGGGACGCTGGCGGCCAGCTGGCATTCCAACAAGTTCCTCAACCCGGCGCGTGACGGCGCCGTGCTGCCGATTTTGCACTTGAACGGGTACAAGATCGCCAATCCCACGGTGCTCTCCAGCATCAGCGAGGAGGAGTTGTCGGCGTTGATGTACGGCTACGGCTACGATCCGTATTTTGTCGAAGGCGATGACCCGGCAGAGGTTCATCAAGCCCTGGCCAGAACGCTGGACACCATGGTGCTGGAGATTCGTGAGATTCAGCGGGTCGCGCGTCAACGATCGCCGTCCCGGACGCTGGAGCGGCCCCTGTGGCCGATGCTGATCTTGCGCACGCCCAAGGGCTGGACGGGGCCGACATTCGTCGATGGCCTGCGGGTCGAAGGCACTTGGCGTGCGCATCAAGTGCCCTTGGCCGACTTCCAGCAGCCGCAGCATTTGCGGCAACTGGAGGAATGGCTCCGTAGTTACCGACCTGACGAATTGTTTGACGCCAATGGCACCTTGCTGCCCGAAATCGCCGCGTTGGCGCCCACCGGTCATCGGCGAATGAGCGCCAACCCCCACGCCAACGGTGGGCTGCTGTTGCGCGCGCTGGATCTGCCACGGTTCACCCAGTATGCGGTGAACGTCGAGGCGCCCGGTGGCCTGCGGGCAGAGGCCACGCGGGTGCTGGGCCGGTTTTTGCGCGACGTGATGAAGTGCAATCTGACGTCGAGCAATTTTCGCCTGTTCGGCCCGGACGAAACCGCCTCGAACCGGCTGGATGCGGTGTACGAAGTCAGTGCCAAGGCGTGGATGGAGCCGCTGGGGCCTGATGATGTCAACCTGGCGACCGATGGCCGGGTGATGGAGATTCTGAGCGAACAGGTGTGCGAAGGCTGGCTCGAAGGTTATTTGCTGACCGGCCGGCACGGCGTGTTTTCCTGTTACGAGGCGTTCATCCACATCGTCGACTCGATGTTCAACCAGCATGCCAAATGGTTGAAAACCGCCGCCGAAGTGCCATGGCGCAAACCCGTTGCCTCGCTCAACTATTTGCTCACCTCCCATGTCTGGCGCCAGGACCATAATGGCTTCTCCCACCAGGACCCTGGCTTCATCGATCTGGTGGCGAACAAAACGGCGGACGTGGTCCGGATCTATCTGCCGCCCGATGCCAATTGCCTGCTGTCAGTGGCCGATCACTGCCTCAGAAGCCGTAACTACATCAACGTGATCGTGGCCGGCAAGCAACCGGAGTGGCAGTGGCTGGACATCGATGCCGCCATTCGTCATTGCCAGGCCGGTATCGGGCGCTGGGACTGGGCCTGCCGGGATGACAGCGATCCGGACGTGGTGATGGCCTGTGCCGGCGACGTTCCGACCCTGGAAACCCTGGCGGCGGTCACTTTGCTGCGCGAATACGTGCCGGATTTGCGGGTGCGGGTGATCAATGTCGTCGACCTGATGGTCCTGCAGCCGTCGTACCACCATCCCCACGGTTTGCCCGACAGCGCCTTCGATGAACTGTTCACTGTCGACCGGCCGGTGATCTTTGCTTTCCACGGCTACCCCGCGCTGATCCACCGGCTGCTGTACAAGCGCACCAATCATGAAAACTTCCATGTTCGCGGGTTCAAGGACGAGGGGGCGACCACCACACCGTTCGACATGGCGGTGCTCAATAATCTGGATCGGTATCAGTTGGCCCTGGATGTCATCGAGCGCGTGCCCCGGCTGCACGATCAACTCCAGACTGCCCGGGCGCGCTATTGGGCGACGATGGAGAAACACAAGCTTTACCTCATCGAACACGGGCAGGACATGCCTGAAGTGATGCAGTGGCAATGGACGCCTGCACCGGACAATCGGGGTTGACGGCAGGCGCCGGGCACTATTTGCTCTTCCAGTATTTCTGCATCTCCAGAAACAGAAACGAGGCGGTCCAGGAGATCAGCACCAGCCCCGTCAGTGCCTCCAGCCCGGTCAGGTACTTGAGGTTTCCCATGGGTGAAATGTCGCCGAAACCGATGGTGGTAAACGTGGTGAAGGAAAAGTACACGCAGTCCATGAACGTGCCGTCGAAATTGCCGCTCAGGCTGCCCCATTCACCGGAGCGGATCAGCAGGTAATAGATCAGCGCGAAACACCAGACTTCTATCGCATGGGCCAGCATCGCGCCGAACACCCCGACGACGATCCGAAAGCGACTCCAGAGTTTGAGCCTGGGCAGCCAATCGTTCAGGCGCAGCAGGCATTCGTAATGGATCACCACCGTGACGACCACCACCAACGTGTTGATTAGCGTGACTGCGAACATGATGAGCCTTCAGCGATAAGGGCGGGGGCAATCTGCGGGCGATTGATCGGTGCGTCACGGTGCCGGTAATGCCGGGGTGGGCTTGAATGGCATCAGCGGTGGAAACTCCTCGGGCGTGAGGGTTTCCTTTTCCAGCAACAGGCGAGCACCTTCGTCCAGGTCGGCCCGACGACTCTGGAGCAGAGCCTTGGCCCGTTGGTAGGCTTCATCGAGCAGGGCACGAATACCCAGGTCGATTTCCCGAGCGGTCTGTTCCGAATAATCCTTTTCGCCCATCGTGGCCATGCGATCTCCCAGGTACGTTGGGGTTTGCTTCTCCAGCACCGACTGTCCGAGCTCGGGGCTCATGCCGAAGCGGGTGATCAGTTGCCGGGCGATATCGGTCGCGCGACCCAAGTCGTCGGCGGCCCCGGTGGAAATCTGGCCATAGACAAGGTCCTCGGCGGCGCGCCCGGCCATCAGCACGACGATCCGGTCCTTGAGCGTCTGGCAACTGATGAGGAAATGATCCTCGGTCGGTCGCTGCAAGGTATAGCCCAGCGAGCCGATGGCGCGGGGCACGATCGAGACTTTATGGACCGGGTCCATGGCCGGCAGGCTGCTGGCGGCCAGGGCATGCCCCATCTCATGATAGGCCACCACCCGGCGCTCGTCGGGATCGAGCAGGCTGCTCTTGCGTTCAAGCCCCGCGATGAGGCGTTCCACCGCCGCGGTGAAGTCGTCCAGACTGACCGCATCGGCGCCGCGCCGGGTGGCGACGATGGCTGCTTCGTTCACCAGGTTGGCCAGGTCGGCGCCGGTGAAACCGGTGGTGATTTCGGCGATACGCGCGCTATCGAGGCTTGGTTCCACGGTGATTTTCTTCAGATGAACCTTAAGAATCGCCTGCCGCCCTTTGCGATCGGGGCGGTCGATCAGAATCTGCCGGTCGAAGCGGCCGGCCCGCAACAGCGCCGGATCGAGGACCTCAGGCCGGTTGGTGGCGGCCAGCAACACCACGCCTTCACGGGGATCGAAGCCGTCCAGCTCGGCCAGTAACTGGTTGAGGGTCTGTTCTTTTTCGTCATTGCCGCCTAACACGCCGATGCCGCGCATCTTGCCCAGTGCGTCGAGTTCATCGATGAAGATGATGCAGGGTGCCGCCTGCCGGGCCTGTTCGAACAGGTCGCGGACCCGTGCCGCACCGACCCCGACGAACATTTCGACGAACTCGGACCCCGAAATCGAGAAAAACGGCACACCGGCTTCACCGGCGATGGCCTTGGCCACCAGGGTCTTGCCGGTGCCTGGCGGGCCCACCAGCAAGGTGCCCTTGGGGATGTGCGCGCCAAGGCGTGCGTATCGGGCCTTGTCCCTGAGGAACGAGACGATTTCCACCAGTTCGGCCTTGGCTTCGTCGATGCCCGCGACATCGGCGAAGGTCACCCCGGTGTCGCGTTCGACAAAGACCTTGGCCCGGGACTTACCGACATTCATCAGCCCGCCAAGGCCTTGTTTTTCCGCCATCCCGCGAAACAGGAAATGCCAGAACACCATGATCATCATGAACGGCAACAACCAGCCCAACAGGCTGTTCATAAAGGTGTTTTCGTTGACTCCGGTAAAACCGACGCCCGATTGGGAGAGTTCGGTCGCCAGCGACGGATCGACCCGCACCGTGGAGAACCGGTCGCGTCCGTCGATGGGTTCCACCAATTTGCCGCTGATCCGGTCCTTGTCGATCTGCAAGTCACTGACTTTTTGCTCGTTCAACAATTGCATGAACTGGCTGTAGGGCAGGGGCTGCACGGCCTGGCGCTCGACATAGAACATCTGCACGAGGCTCAGAATGATAAAAGCGATCGCGAAGTAGGACAGGTTCCACTGGTCGTTCTTTTTCATGGCCTTGGCTCAGAGTGGGAACGCAGGGTCGTTCACAACGGGCCGCGCCCGCACGGGCGATGAAAAATCATTGAGTTGCATCAACCCTGTATCGATAAACCGGCGGCCGGCCCATTTATTAAAGATAGCCTGCTTCAGCTTCTCCCTTGCGGATGGCGCTCTGCGCCAAGCTGCCCCTGCCGCGTTGAAGACCCACTCTGACGGGTACCGGCCCTCCAGCCGCTTTACGAAACAGCCCTCTACAGCTCCTCAGGTGAAACCACCCATACACTGCACGGCATCTTGTACAGCAGATGTTCCACCGTGCTGCCCACCAGTCGACCCACGCCCCGGTGGCCGACCCGGCCCATGACAATCACGTCGATGTCGTAGGCATCGGCGTATTGGGCAAGGACCTTGGTTGGGTTGCCCATGATCATGTGCTGTTGCTCCGGCGCGATACCATTGCGTTCGGCCAGTTCGCGGAAGGCATCGGCCTGTGCGTCGAACAGCGTCTTGGCTTTGCCTGAAGAAAACAATGCCGAGCTACTGTCGAAATCGAACTCGTCCGCGCTGAGGGATGAAAGGTCGTGGGCGTAGATCACGTCGAGCTGGGCGTTACAGGTGCTGGCCAGTTTTGAGGCCTCGCGCAAAATCCTGTCGTTGAAATCCTTGTACTGGGTATTGCTATGGAAGGGATCGACCGCGGCGAGGATCCTGCGCGGCAGCGCGTGCTGCGCATGGCTGACAAAATGCAGCGGCACCGGGCATTCGCGCAGCAAATGGATATCCAGGGGCGTGAACATTATCCGTGACAGCAGCGACTCGTATTCCAGTGCCTTGATCAGTACCGCCATGGGTTGTTCTTTGAGATGAATGAGGATTTCCTGCAAAGGTCGTTCAACCCAAACCACCTCCGTGGTGACGGGCACCCCGATTTTACGCAAGGGCCGGGCCTGGTCTTCGAGCCATTGCCGATGGCGCTCGACATACCCGAGCCGCATCTGCTCCAGCGCTTGTTCGTTGACCATGCTTGCCGTTGCCAGGCCTTGCAGGTAATCGAAGGCGACGATGTGCAGGGCCGCGCCCGAGGCCTTGGCCAACGCGGCGGCGCGGTCGAACGCGGGGCTGTTTTCCATGAGGGGCGAGACGACCAGCATGAAGCGTGATTGCTCAGACATGACCAAACTCCCGTCGATAATCGTAGATATTCCTGTACTCACTGGCACCCCTGCGTTTGGGCAGTGGTCCTCTGGCTTTTATCCTGCCGCTGACCGGGGGGGGCGGGATTGATCTTTATCAATCTGGCGAGTGAACCAGCCTGCGGTCCGACGTGTGGCGGGGCGCGCCGTGTTCATCTACAAAACATTGACCATTATCAACCTCTCCTGCGTCATGCCGGCGCAGTCTTGGGGTTGTGGCTTACCCGGACGGGACTCACATGAACGACACCTTGGGCCTGGCAGGGGCGGCAGCTGCGCTGGGGATCGGCATGCTCATCGGCCTTGAACGTGAACGGCACAAGGGGCGGGGGGACAGTCGTGCCTGTGCCGGATTGCGGACGTTTGCGATCACTGCGTTGCTGGGGTATGTGGCGATGCAGGTCGGTGGTGGTCTGTTGTTGGGGGCCATGGCGATCTGTCTGGCCTTGCTGGTCACCGTGGCTTACTGGCGAAGCCTGAGCAATGATCCTGGTGTCACCAGTGAAGTGGCGTTATTCATGGTGTTGGTATTGGGGGCGTTGTGTGGCACCGCGCCCGAGTTGGCTATTGCCATTGGCGTGGTGGTGGCGGGGCTGCTGACGTATCGTCAAAAGCTGCACCACTTTGCGCGTAGCCAATTGACTGAAGCGGAAATGCGCGATGGTCTGGTGCTGTTGGTCGCCGCGCTGGTGGTGTTGCCATTGGCGCCTGACCGTTTTATCGGTCCGTATGCCTCTATCAATCTGCGCACCATTTGCACCCTGACCGTGTTGCTGATGGCCGTCGGGGCGACAGGGCATATCGCCGTTCGTATCCTGGGCACTCGTTACGGCTATGTGGTCAGCGCCATCGCCTCCGGATTCGCTTCCAGCACCGCGACCATCGCCGCGATGGGGCACCTTGTCGCCAAGGAGCCAGGCAACATCAAAATCCTGAGCGCGGCAGCGATGCTGTCCAACCTGGCTACTGTCATTCAGATCGGCCTGATCCTGGGGGCGGTCGACACCGGTCTGTTGAGGCACATGTGGGGACCGTTGTTGTGTGGTGCCGCCGCCACTGCGTTGTATGGCCTGAGCCTGATGTTCCCGCAACCTGCGAGTGGCGCCAATCGGCCGGTCAAGGTCGGCGGTGCGTTCAACCTCAAGCTGGCCCTGGTCATCACACTGACCATGACCGGCATCACCTTTGTGTCTTCGATGGTGCTCAGCCACTTTGGTGAAGTGGGCGTGATGGTCACGACGACGCTCGCCGGTTTCGCCGATGCACATTCTTCGACGGCGTCCATTGCCGCCCTGGCCAAGGCCGGGCTGTTGCCGTACGACGCCATTGCCGGGCCCACGCTGGTTGCCGTCAGCAGTAACTCCCTGAGCAAATGCCTGGTGGCCTGGGTCAGCGGCGGGCGACGGTTCGCCGCGTATATCATCCCCGGCCAGGTCTTGCTGACGTTGGCAATGTGGGCGGGCATGTTGCTGCATTAACGTGCATCCGGGCGCTGTAGCTGACAAAGATCAAGTCGCCTGAATCTGCTGCGATCACTCTAGGGTTCTACTCACTGCATCGAGATGGCCGCGTGCCGAGGTGTCCCATGTCACAGACTCAGCGTTTACTGTTGATCGCCCCCCAAGCCATGACCCGTACACCGGCGTTCGACCGGGCCGCCGCGTTGGCCCGCGCGATGCAATCGCCGCTGCACATCGTGGCATTCGATTACTTGCAGGCCTTGGCCGTCGCCGGCCTGTTTGCCCCCGAGCAAGTCGCCCAGGCCCGGGAGGGCTATTTGCAAACCCATCGGCGATGGCTCGCCGAGCAGGCCGAATTGATGAAAAAACACGGCGTCGAGGTCACCAGCGAGGTGGTGTGGGTGCAGCACCCTTATGAGGAGATCCTGCACTTCGTCAACGAGATGTCGCTGAGCCTGATCATCAAGGATGCCCAGGAAGAATCGGCGTTGAAGCGGGTGTTTTTCACACCGCTGGATTGGCAGTTGTTGCGCGATTGTCCGGTGCCGGTGCATCTGGTGACCAACGCCCTGAACCCGCGGCCACGCAGCGTGCTGGCCATCGTCGATGTGTTGCGTAGCGAAGAGCAGGACCTGGTATTCAATGACCAGATTATCGACGCCGCAACGAAGCTGGCTGAACAATGCGAGGCGAAAATCGAGTTGGTGCATGTGTATGACTGGACGGCCGTGTATGCCCTGGACATGGGTGTTGGCGCACTCCCGTTGGCCTCCGGTCTTTACGAAGCCATGGGCACGGCGCAACACGAAGCGTTTACGGCGCTGGCCGAGCGTCACCGCGTGCCGCCTGAGTGTCGGCACTTCATCGAAGGTTCGCCATTGCTGAGTATTTGCAAGTTCGCCGAGGACCATCGCACCGATGTGATTGTGATGGGGACGGTGCAGCACTCGGGGTTGAACAAGCTACTGGGGACCACTGCCGAACAGCTCTTGCACCGAGCCCCTTGCAGTGTGCTGGCGATCAAGCCCGACAGAATGTTGCAATCCTGAACGTTGACTTGCCCCACGGCGGGCCGTTGCCGGTGCGTCGTGGGGCGATTGGCTTTTACATATACAGACGATGAATGACCTGGCGGCTGTCGTCAGGATCATTGTGCCTCTCAAAACCCAAGGCTTGAGCCAGGTCGCGCATGGGGGTATTGCTGGAGGCGTCGATCGAATACATCTGATGAAAACCGTTTCTGCGGGCGGCCTTGATCAGATGTCCCATCAAGGCGGTGCCGAGGCCCAGATGCTGCCATTCATCGGCGACCGTCACCGCGCACTCACACTCATGTTCCGACGTGGCGGCGTAGCGGCTGATGCCGATTTCGATCAATTTGCCGTTTTCGTGAACCAGCGCGATGTAAGCCATGCGCTGTTTGTTATCGGTGTCCATCAACTGATCGAGCATGGCGGCGCCGGGCTCGTTGATCTGCGCGAGAAAACGCATGTGCCGGGACTCGGGCGACAGGCGCTTGATGAAGGTGTATTCAAGTTCGCGGTCCTTTTCCAGCAGTGGCCGGATCAGCACATGGCGGCCGTCCTTGAGCGCTTCGATCCAGTACTTTCCGGTGACTGCGGCATAGACGGCCGCGGCCCGATCATTGTGGTCTTTGACAGTGAGCATGGATGATCCTCCATCTTGTTTGAAAGGCCGGTGCGTATTCACTCGCCACGCGGTTGATTCCTTTCTACGCCGCTGGCAGCCCTTGAATCTGATCTGGATCAGACACCCGTCACGAGGGCGTTCATTTGCGGGTATTTGATGTAAATCAACCTGGGGGAGGGGGCAGCGAGCGCAGTCTTGGGTGATGCCGGCGGGTAAGGACCGGTTTCGAACCGAGGTGTGTGATGGGTCAATATCAACGTTTGTTACTGATCGCCGACCGAACCCTGCATCAGTCTCCAGCCTTGCTCCGTGCGGTCGCACTGGCCAAGGCGAGCGGGGCCACGCTGGATGTGCGGGCCTTTGTCGATCCAGCGCCGATTGTTCATCTATGGGAAGAAAAAATCGACGAGGCGGAGTATCAGCGTTATCTGCGTCACTGTCATCGTTGGGTGGCCGACGAGGTCGAGCGGCTTAAAGGGCAGGGCGTGGACGCGACGGTTGAAGCCGTCTTCACCACCCATCCGTTGCTGGACATCTTGAAGACAGTCGAAGACCTCAAGCCTGACCTGCTGATCAAGGACGTCACCCTGGAACCGGCGCTCAAACGGGTGTTCATCACGCCCCTCGATTGTCACCTGCTGCGCGAATGCCCGATCCCCGTGCACTTGGTCAACCAGATCCGTTACGGGCTGCCGCACCGGGTTGTGGCCGCCGTGGACCCGTTCGATCCGGCGACGCAAATCAGTGGCTTGAACGACACCATCATCCAGACGGCCAATGCACTGGCATTGCAATGCGACGCACCGTTGCACTTGCTCTACGCCTATGACTTGTCGCCGGCTTTCAATGGTGATGCACCGCTGGTCAGCGGTGGTTGGGGCGTGGACTTCATCGAAGAGCTACGCGAATCCCTGCACCGGGCGTTTATCACCCTGGCGGATCGCTACGGTGTTCCTCCGGAGCGTCGGCACTTTGTCATGGGCCTGCCGGTGCCGGTCATCAGTGAGTTTGTCGAGCAATACCTGGCGGATGTGGTGGTGATGGGCACGGTGCATCGCGTGGGGATCGACCGCTTGATCGGCAGCAACACCGAGCGGGCGTTGTACTCGGTGCCAGGCAGCATTCTGGCGGTCAGGCAGCCGGGTTCGAGCGTCGGGCGCCAAGCCGACGGCTGGCCGCCCACTAGTTGATAAAAATCAGAGCCTCACGGCGAGAGCCCCCGATACTTGAGTCACAATCTGAAGCTATCCAGACGAGGTGGGTGAGGGTGAAAATTCAGCGTTTGCTATTGATTGCCCCAACTGAAATGGCATGCACCCCGGCGTTCGATCGGGCGCGGGCCCTGGCCTGTGCAACCGGTGCGATGCTGCACATTGTCGCTTTCGATTATGTCCAGGCGCTGGCGGCGGCCGGCCTGTTTGACCACGAGGCCATGGCTCAGGCGCGGGAAGGTTACTTGCAGGTACATCGTCAATGGCTGGAGCAGCAAGCGCGGTTTCAACGATGCGAAGGCGTGCAGGTGACAACTGAGGTGGTGTGGGCCAGACCGACCCTGGCGCATCTGCTGGAGTACGTGAATGACTTCCATGCAGACCTGGTGATCAAGGACACCCACCGCGTGTCGGCGCTCGACCGCGCCTTCCATCGGCCTCTGGACTGGCAGTTGCTGCGCGACTGTCCGGCCCCCTTGCACCTGGTCATCGATGCTGCGAATCCGAAGCCGTCGAGCATACTCGCCACCATCGACCTGTCCCATCTGGAGGAGCTGACCCTGGGGCTCAATGACCGGATTCTCGACCTTGCCTCAAGCCTGGCCGAATCCTGTGGCGCCACCTTGCACCTGCTCAATGTCAGCGGCTGGTCGGAGTTGGGGGAGGCGCAAGTGAATGTGCCGACCGCGACACTGAATGGCAGTTTGAGAGACGCAGTCAGCGATGCTCAGCTGGAGGCCTTTGAAGCGCTTGCCGACCGCTACGGAGTCGAGAAACAACAGCGTCATCTGTTGCCCGGTATCCCTTCCAAGGTGATTGCCCATTTCGCACAACAACATGCCTTCGACATGGTGGTGCTGGGAACGACCTACCATCGGGGGATCGATGTATTCATCGGCAGTACGGCCGAAAGTGTATTGAACCGGTCACCCTGCAGCCTGATGATCGTCAAGCCATTGGCCCGTATCGACTAGAAGATGAACCAGTGTGATCTCCGTTGATAAAAATCAACTGCCCATGAGCGTAAAGGAGCGATCAATAGCGCTCCATGAATGCTCAAGGAAACGGCCATGCGAATGACATTTCTCGGTGCTGCGGGCACGGTTACGGGCAGCAAGTACTTGCTGGAACATCACGATCAACATGTGCTGATCGATTGCGGCCTGTTCCAGGGCTATAAACAACTGCGCTTGCACAACTGGGACCCGTTCCAGCTGCCGGTTCGCGATCTGGAAGCCATTGTGCTGACCCACGCTCATCTTGATCACAGTGGCTACCTGCCGGTGTTGGTGCGCAACGGTTATCGCGGCCCGGTGTATGCCACGCCAGCCACCTGTGAGCTGGTGAAAATCCTGCTGCGCGACAGCGGCCGTTTGCAGGAAGAAGAGGCCGAGTTCGCCAATCGCCATGGCTTCTCCAAACACACCCCGGCCTTGCCGCTGTACACCGAGCAAGACGCTGAGCGGGCATTGAAACTGCTGCGGCCGGTGCAGTTGCACCACCGGGTCGAGATTGCCCCGGGGATGAGCATTCTGTTGCGCGGTGCCGGGCATATTCTGGGCGCAGCGACCGTGGAAATCGTCGCTGATGGCATGACCCTGGTGTGCTCCGGGGATCTGGGGCGGCCGAACGATCCATTGATGTTTGCCCCGGAGACGATCGAGCAGGCCGATTATCTGCTGGTGGAGTCGACCTATGGTGACCGTCGGCATCCCGACGAATCCCCGGAAGATCAACTGGCCGAGGTCATCACCCGTACCGCGCTGCGCCATGGCATCACGCTGGTGCCATCGTTCGCGGTCGGTCGCGCGCAGTTGCTGATGTACCACCTGTATCGCTTGCAACAAAAACACGCGATTCCCGACCTGCCGATCTACCTCAACAGCCCCATGGCCACCGACGTCACGCGGTTGTACCAGCGCTTTCGCAGTGAACACCGGTTGTCCCTGGAAGAGTGCGAAGGCATGTGCCGTGTCACGCGTTTTGTGCGCTCAACCAGAGATTCCATCGAGCTGGACCAGCAGCGCACACCCGCGGTGATCATCGCCGCCAGCGGCATGGCCACTGGCGGGCGGGTGCTGCACCACCTCAAGGCGCTGGCGCCCAACCCGCTCAATACGCTGCTGGTGCCGGGCTTTCAGGCGGGCGGCACCCGCGGTGCGCAGATCATCGCAGGCGCCCCGTCGGTACGTATTCACGGCAAAGACGTGCCGATCCGCGCCGAAGTGGTGCCGATGGAAACCCTGTCCGCACACGCCGACTGCGATGAAATCATGCTGTGGTTGCGCGGCTTCAAGCGGCCGCCGAAACACACCTATGTGGTACATGGCGAACCCAATGCTTCGGATGTATTGCGCCGGCGCATCAGCCTGGAGCTGGGCTGGTCGGTCTCGGTGCCGGAGTACCGCGACAGCGTGGAGCTGACGGGGCCTCTTTAGTGCTCTGGCCACTATAGAAAAGGGGCTCTAAAAAAAGCCCCTGGCCGATTTGTTTCGCCACGCGAGCCGTCTATTTCGAGAACTTTCGTGCCCCGGCCACGCAAAGAATCACCGCCACGGTCACCCCCAGCATGGCAACGCTGACCTGCTCATGCAGCAACGTGGCCGCCAGTGCCAGGCCAAAAAACGGCTGCAGCAACTGAAGCTGGCCGACGGCGGCAATCCCGCCCTGCGCCAGCCCGCGGTACCAGAACACAAAGCCAATCAACATGCTGAACAGCGACACGTAAGCCAGGCTCAACCACGCAGGCGGGGTAATTGCCGAGAGCGAAGGCGGGGCCAGCAACCAGGTCAACGGCGCCATGACGGGCAGCGACAGCACCAGCGCCCAGGAAATCACCTGCCAGCCTCCCAGAGTCTTGGAAAGCTTCGCACCTTCGGCATAGCCCAACCCGCACGCCAGGATCGCCAGCAACATCAGAATGTCCCCCGCAGGAGAGGCCGTCAGGCCTTGGGAAACGGCAAACCCCACCACCAGCAGGCTTCCCAGCACCGAGAAGAACCAGAACACCGGCCGGGGACGCTCGCCACCGCGCCAGACACCGAACGCTGCGGTGGCGAGTGGCAACAGGCCAACGAAGACGATGGAGTGCGCAGACGTCACATATTGCAGCGCCAGTGCCGTCAGCAGCGGAAAGCCGAATACAACGCCCAGGGCCACGATTGCCAGGGACGCAAGCTGGCGCTTGGCAGGCCGTTTTTCGTTGAAGAGCAGCAGCATGCACAGCGCCAGAATGGCAGCGATACTGGCCCGGGCAACCGTCAGGAAGACCGGGTCGAATTCCAGAACGGCCAGCCGTGTCGCAGGCAGCGAGCCGCTGAAGATGAGCACGCCGATGAAGCCGTTGAGCCATCCGCTCGCAGTCTTTTCCGTGGTGTGGTGTTGCATGTTCGATGCGCGTTCCATTGAGAGTCCCCTTTATGCAACTTGCATGGGAGGCATCGTATGGACGAAACTCGATACAATCAAAATATTGTCATGGATACACCTGCACATGCCTCGTTCACGCTACAAATCACTGGTGGATGCGTTTGCCGCGGATATTCGTTCAGGGCGCCTGTTGCCGGGCACACGCTTGCCGACGCACCGCCAGTTGGCGACAACGCACGGGCTGGCCCTGGTGACCGCCACCCGTGTCTATGCGGAGCTCGAAGCCATGGGCCTGGTCAGCGGGGAGATGGGGCGAGGAACATTCGTCAGGGAAACGTCGTGGTCG
Organism: Pseudomonas sp. P9_31; assembly: GCF_034008235.1. Lineage (NCBI taxonomy): Bacteria > Pseudomonadati > Pseudomonadota > Gammaproteobacteria > Pseudomonadales > Pseudomonadaceae > Pseudomonas > Pseudomonas sp. P9_31. The sequence continues at coordinate 4,078,101 of NZ_CP125375.1, read as the reverse complement.
CCAGACCAGGGTATCGACCAGCATGTCGTTGCCGCCGGCATGACAGACCTGAACTTCAATTACCCGGCGCTTCCCGGGCAGTCAGAACTGTTGCGCAATGCCCTGCGCCAGCTCGCATCGGCCGGTGATCTGGAATCACTGCTGCGCTACCAGCCACACGCCGGGCGCCAGCATGAACGCGCTTGTGTGGCGCGCCATCTGCGCGTTCGCGGCCTGACGGTTGAGGCCGAGCAAGTGCTGATCGTCAACGGTGCCCAACAGGGGCTGGCCGTGACGATGATGGCGCTGTTGCAACCCGGTGACGTGATTGCCGCGGACGCGTTGACCTATTCAGGGTTCAAGGTGTTGGCCGAAGCACTGCACCTTGAAATCGTGCCCATTCCCGTGCTCGATCACGGGCCTGATCTGGAGGCGCTGGAAAGCCTGTGCCGGCATCGACGCGTGCGGGCCGTGTACACGATGCCGACCCTGCACAATCCGCTGGGATGGGTGATGAGTGCCGATCAACGCGAACACCTGGTGACGATTGCGCGTCGGCATGAGCTGCTGATCATTGAAGACGCCGCTTACGCTTTCCTCGCGGAGAATCCCCCCGCACCGCTGGCGGTACTCGCCCCCGAGAGGACGGTTTACGTGTCAGGGCTCTCCAAGAGTGTGGCCACCGGACTGCGCGTAGGCTTCGTCGTCGCCCCCAGCGAGAAAGTGCCCGCGCTGGAGCGCACCATCAGAGCGACTACCTGGAATACTCCGGGCGTGATGACAGCCATCGCCACCGCATGGCTCGACGACGGCACCGTCATGCAACTGGAAGCGGAAAAACGCAGGGACGCACAGGCCAGGCAAACCGTGGCCGGCGAGGTACTTGCGGGGCTGCGGTGCATTCGCCATCCCTCGTCGTATTTTCTTTGGCTGCCCTTGTCGGAAGACGCACGGGCCGACCAGATCGCCACGGCGTTGCGGCGGGAAAACGTATCGGTTTCCACCGCCGAACCGTTTGCCACTTCGGCCAACGTCCCGCATGCGTTTCGTCTGGCGCTGGGCTCGGTGGAGATGGGCGCACTGCGCGAGGCGCTGGAAAAAGTGAAGTGGATGGTTGGGGCTTATTCGTAATAAGCCGAACGCAGGCTTCGCCAGCTGCTACAGAGTGTCTGTCGTGGCTGTGCAGATTTGATTCAAGTGCCGCTCTGAACCTGCTCAACGATCAGTTGGGCCAATACCCGTACTGGCTCGGTAAAACTTTGCCGAGCCCGATGGACGAGGCCGATATCACGATGGAAGGTGTGTTGCCCCAGATCCAACGCGCGCACCCCGGCGGGCCAGTTCTGATGGGTCGCCGTCTGCGGCACCAGCGCTACACCGACGCCATTTTCGACCAGCTTGATAATGGCCTCCAGTTCATCCAGCTCGCACACTTCACGCAAGGTGAAATGCATCTGCCGCAAGAAACGATCGACCTGCCTGCCGCCGAATGATGATCGGTCATAGCGAATGAAGGGTTGGCTGGAAAGCAGTGCTGACCAGTCTTCTCCGGGCACGTCGCGCGGAACGATCAGCCGGTAGGGCTCAAGGGCCAGAGTCGTCCAGCGCAGATCGCTTTGCAGCGAGAAGGGCGGGCGAATGATCACCGCCATGTCGATCTCGCCGGCATCCACCAGGTTGACCAACTCCATCGACAGACCCGGGATCACACGGGTTCGACATTGCGGACATTGTTGGTGAAATTTGGCGAGCGCATCTGGTAAGTACGAGCGCTGCACGGAAGCGATGGCGCCGATGTTCACCAGAACGCTGGCTGGCAGCCCAACCGTGGTGGACCCCAGATTGTCATAAAGGCGAAGCAGCTCCTGCGCCTGCAGAAGTATCTGATGCCCCATCCTGTTCAAGTGAGCCGAGCGGCCTTTGCGGTCGAAAATCTGGAAACCCAGCTCGGCCTCCAGACGTTGCATCTGGGCGCTCACCGCAGCTTGGGTCAGCCCGATCCTGTTGCCGGCAGCGGCAAAGGTGCCTTCCCGCGCAACGGCGATGAGTGTTTTCAGTTCTTTGATCATTCACAAATATTAATTGTGTTTCTAAGAAATATATATTGATTTTTTTGCTTGGTCTGCGGCTCTACGATTGGCTCCGTAATCAAAAACAAAACCGATAAAACACCTTGATTGGAGTTCCGATGAGCCTTTCTCCTTTTCACCTGGCGATCCCTGTTTATGACCTCGCGGCGGCACGCACCTTTTACGGTGAAGTGTTCGGGCTGCAAGAGGGGCGCTCCAGCACGCAATGGGTCGACTTTGATTTCTACGGTCACCAACTGGTTATCCATGAACACCCCAAAACCGCTTCTCAGGAGAGCGTCCATAGCAATCCGGTAGACGGGCACGACGTCCCCGTTCCGCACTTCGGCATCATCCTGGAGTGGCAGCAGTGGGAAGCCCTGGCCGAGCGCCTGAAGTCCTTCGGCACCGAGTTTGTGATTGAACCCTACATTCGATTCAAGGGGCAGGTCGGCGAACAAGCCACCATGTTTCTGTTCGATCCGTGTGGCAACGCACTTGAATTCAAGGCGTTCAAGGATATGAGCCAGCTCTTCGCCAAGTAATAAAAGTAACGGCACAACGTTGTTGTGCCATTCGATTTCAAATGAGCTGGAAGCTCATGACTCTAGCAACTGCCCTGTAACGCAGTCCTTTCATTCCAACAAAAAGGCTAGACATGAAACGTATCCCTTTGGTTTGGCAAATAGTTGCCGGGCTGTTGCTTGGCGTGCTCGTCGGTTGGTACTTCAATACACACCCGCAATATCAAGGCTGGATCAGTTCTGAAATCCTCAAACCCCTTGGCGATATCTTCATCAAGATGATGAAGATGGTCGTTGTTCCCATTGTGTTCTGTTGCATGATCCTGGGGATTGCCGGCGGCGGTGATAACAAGTCTTTTGGGCGCATGGGCGTCAAGTCGCTGGGGTATTTCTTCGCGATTACCGGCCTGGCCATCGTGATGGGACTGTGTTTCGCCAATATGTTCGAGCCCGGCACGGGCACTGATATTTCGGGCATTTCCCACAGCACCGCTTCGGTCAACATGGAGCCTTCGAAGGGCGCACTCGTCATCCTGCAGAACATCGTTCCCGATAACGTTTTTGTCGCGATGTCGGAAGCGAAGTTGCTCTCGGTACTGTTCTTCGCCGTGCTGTTTGGCCTGGCATTGAACTCGCTCCCCAAAGAAAAAAGCGCACCGGTGGTGGCTGTGGTTCAAGGCATCTCTGATGCCATGTTCAAGGTCGTCAGTATTGTCATGGCTTATGCGCCGATTGGGGTATTTGGCATGATCGGCGCTACCGTGGCGACATTCGGTTTTGCCTCTCTATTGCCTTTGCTCAAGTTGATCGGTGTGGTTTACCTGGCACTGATTGTCTTTGCGCTGGTGGTGCTGGGCGGTATTTGCTACCTGATTGGCGAGAATATTTTCAAACTGATCAAGTACTTCCGTAATGAGCTGATTCTGGCGTTCTCCAGCGCCGCCTCGGCGTCGGTCATGCCGCAGCTGATGAGCAAGCTGGAACACTATGGCGTGCCGCGTCGGATCGTCAGTTTCGTGGTGCCGGTGGGGTATGCGTTCAACCTGGATGGCGCGTCGATCTTTCTCGGCGTGGCGACGATTTTTGTCGCGCAACTCTATGGGATCGACCTGTCGCTGTCCCAGCAGATACTGCTGGTGGTGACGATGGTGCTGACGTCCAAAGGGGCTGCCGGCGTCCCCGGATTCGCCATCATCATCCTGTCCGCCACCCTGGCATCGGCCGGTCTTCCATTGGAAGGGGTCGCACTGATTGCCGGCATCTTCCGGATTATCGACAGCGGCACCACCACCCTGAACGTGCTGGGCAATGCGATTGCACCCCTGGTCATCGCCAAGTGGGAAAAGGTCAACATTGAGCCTTCGGGCGTTGCCCGAGTGGTGCAGAAAACCTGATCACCATCCTCCAGTAAAACGCAATTCCCTGTGGGAGCGGGCTTGCCCGCGAAGGCGGTGTGCCAAGCGACATTAATGCCGACTGACCCTCCCTCTTCGCGGGCAAGCCTGCTCCCACAGGTTCCGTGCAATAACCCGTGTCAGTTACTTATCAGGAGTCATGCAATGAGCAGTCTTACTTACGTTCAGGAATACAACGCGATTGTCGACGTACTTAACCAGTACAACGAAGGTGGTGCGAAGGCCGACAGCGCGTTGATGAAGCCCGCCTTCAACGAGCAGGCCACGATGTTTGGTGTCGATGGCGACAAGCTCGTCGGCGGCGCGATCCAGAATCTCTACGACGTCATCGACAACGTGTTCCGTCCGTCCCCGGAAGCCAAAGCCGCCATCGTACGCATCGACATCGTCGGCACGGCGGCCAGTGCGCGGGTCGATACCGACAACGTTTCGGGGTTGCGCTTCACCGACTTCTTCAACTTGTTGAAGGTAGAAGGCAAGTGGACCATCGTCAGCAAGATTTACCATACCCATCCGAGTGTCTGATCCCTCGGGTGGATGACGCTACCGTTTGAAAAAACCAGGAGAGTCCTCAACACCGAGGACTTTCCAATTAATGTCAGACTCGACGCACTCCTTGTAGCAGCTGCCGAAGGCTGCGTTCGGCTGCGAAGCAGTCGTAAAATCAGAAACTGCGGCACGTCAGGCAGACCGCGTTAGCCGGATTCACGACTGCTTCGCAGCCGAACGCAGGCTTCGCCATCTGCTACAGATCGCCCGGCAGCTAGCGTATTCAGCGAATATTTGCTTAAGTCCTGCTATCGCAGCCACACGAGTGCGGTACTTCAATCCCTGAAGGTCGTTTCAACCAGAGAATCCCATGACCCCTCGATTCCCGCGTTTCGCCGCATTGCTCGCCATCCTCTTGGTCGGCACCTTGCCCAGCGCCCACGCCGTCGAATACACCCAGGTGAACACCACCGCCAGCAAGATCTCGTTCACCTATAGCCAGTTCGGCTCCAGGGCGTACGGCACGTTTGGCAAGTTCGACGCCACGGTCGATTTCGACACGGCGAACCCCACTGCGGCCCATGCCAGGCTGACTATCGACCTTGCCAGCATCGACGCCGGCAGCAGTGATGCCAATACCGAGCTGCAAAAGCCTGCCTGGTTCAACACGACGGACTATCCGGTGGCGACCTTTGAATCGACCGGGGTGAAAGCCTTGGGCAACCACCGCTACTTGATCACCGGAAAACTTAACCTCAGGGGCCTGACTCGCGAGTTGCAGGTGAAGGTGCTGTTGAAACCGGAACATGCCATCGGGGTCTTCGATGGCGACATCATTGTTAAACGTAGTGACTTCAAGATCGGAGAAGGGGAGTGGGGCGACTCGGTTGTCTCCAACGACATCAACATCCGCTTCCGCATCGTCGCGCCAGAGCGGTGATTTTCCTGTGAGGGGCTCGATCTGTGACAATGGCGGGGCTGATGCTCAGTAAGCCTTAACCCGGAGTCAACAACGCAATGCCCCAGCTCACCCACTTTGCCACTCCATGCCCGGAGCCCATCAACAGCCAGATTCTGCAGATGGTCGTCGACAACCTGACCGACATCAGCATGGTAGGCATCGCGCCGAGCAACCCGTTGTACAACGTCTATCAATACGCGGTGGGCTACGAGGTTCATCTCTACCTGGAAGCGCTCGGCGGTGCCAAAGGCATTGCGGTCGAATTGATCGTCGCCACCGATGACGCAGCCCCTGAGAAGGTCATCGGCTTTGCGCTGTACCTGCCGGTCAAGGACGATCCCGAGGCGTGCGGCGTGGCGTACATGGCGGTGCAAGCCAGTCACCGTCGGCGGGGCGTAGCGCGTGCGATGCTGCAAGACATGCTCGGCCGCTACCCGCATGCCGAACTGACGTGCACCGTCGCCAAGGTGCCCTGGTTCGAATCGATGGGCTTTCAAGTGCTGGGTGTGCGCGGTACTCAGGTGCTGATGAACACCCGCGATCACGGCACTGAAGGCTTGATGGGCTTACTGGATGTCACGTCGATCTACAGTTCTGTGGAGGTGCGGCAGATACATACGTATCTGCTGCAAAAACACGGCAAGCGGGCAATGATCGATGCAGAGAAGCAACGTGACCGGCATCTCGACCAGATGACGCGCAACGCCAAGGCGTTTGTGCTGGATCGTTTGAGCAAAGACGCCGTGCACGGGGCTCGTCCCGTCTAGACTGATGAGTCCTTTCGGGCTCGCAGGCTGGCCGAGGCGTGATATTCTGTCGCATTAACTTGGTTTGACTTATTCGGTTCGTACGTCCACAGACGTCCGACAGAATCAATGTCGCTCAAGTAACTGAGCCAATAATGATAAAAAGTCAGTGCACGAGGGACATATAACTGAGGTCGATGGAGTCACGTCGGCCTTGTGTGCCCACCTTCAAACTCTTGTAAATGCAGGAACCCACGGCACGCTGCCTGCGTATCCGTGAACCAGGGTTACTCATGGTCGGGAATTGGAGGCGGATGGCGTTTATCATAGGTGCTACAGATGTTTAAGAAACTGAACACGGCCCTGCTGGGGCTGGCTTTGTCGATGGGGATCACGTCCGCCTACGCGGAAGAGGCAAAGAAAGTCGATGTGCTGCTCATTGGCGGCGGCATCATGAGTGCAACGCTGGGTGTCTGGCTCAATGAGCTGGAACCCGACTTGTCGATGGAAATGGTCGAGCGCCTCGACGGCGTCGCCCTGGAAAGCTCCAACGGCTGGAACAACGCCGGTACCGGTCACTCCGCCCTGGCCGAGTTGAACTACACCCCGGAAGACGAGAACGGCAAAGTCCAGATCGCGAAAGCCGTTGAAATCAACGAAGCCTTCCAGATCTCCCGTCAGTTCTGGGCATGGCAAGTTCAGCAAGGCGTGCTGAAGAACCCGCGTTCGTTCATCAACTCCACTCCGCACATGAGCTTTGTGTGGGGCGATGACAACATCAAGTTCCTGAAGAAACGCTACGAAGCCCTGCAAGCGAGCCCGCTGTTCGCCGGCATGCAGTACTCCGAAGACCCGGCTGTGATCAAGAAGTGGGTTCCGCTGATGATGGAAGGGCGTGACCCGAACCAGAAAGTCGCGGCCACCTGGAGCCCGCTCGGTAACGACATGAACTTTGGCGAGATCACCCGCCAGTTCGTCGCGCACCTGCAAACCACGCCAAAGTTCGACTTGAAACTGTCTAGCGAAGTGCAAGACATCACCAAGAACGCAGACGGCAGCTGGCGCGTCAGCTACAAAAACCTGAAAGACGGCACCAAAACCGAAACCGACGCCAAGTTCGTGTTCATCGGCGCGGGCGGCGGTGCACTGCACCTGCTGCAGAAGTCCGGCATTCCTGAAGCCCAGGAATACGCAGGCTTCCCGGTTGGCGGCTCGTTCCTGGTAACCGATAACCCGGCCATCGCCGAACAACACCTGGCCAAGGCCTACGGCAAAGCCTCCGTTGGCGCACCGCCAATGTCGGTTCCGCACCTGGACACCCGCGTGCTGGACGGCAAGCGCGTCATCCTGTTTGGCCCATTCGCGACCTTCAGCACCAAGTTCCTGAAAGAAGGCTCGTACCTGGACCTGCTGACCACCACGACCACGCACAACGTGTGGCCAATGACCAAGGTCGGCATCAAGGAATACCCGCTGGTCGAGTACCTCGCAGGCCAACTGATGCTGTCTGACGAAGACCGCATGAACGCCCTGAAAGAATACTTCCCGAACGCCAAAGCCGAAGACTGGCGCCTGTGGCAAGCCGGCCAACGCGTGCAAATCATCAAGCGTGATGAAGCGGCCGGTGGCGTGCTGAAACTGGGTACCGAGATCGTTGCTTCGCAAGACGGCACTATTGCTGGTCTGCTGGGCGCATCGCCAGGTGCTTCGACCGCTGCGCCGATCATGCTGACCGTGCTGCAGAAAGTGTTCAAGGACAAGGTTGCAACGCCTGCCTGGCAGGAAAAGCTGCACCAGATCGTGCCGAGCTATGGCACTCAGCTGAACAGCAGCCCTGAGAAAGTGGCTCAAGAGTGGGCTTACACCGCCAAGGTGCTGGAGCTGACTCCGCCGCCGGTGATTGGTCAGGTAGCGGCTCCGGCTGCTGCTCCGGCTGCTCCGGCTAAGGCGCCGAAGTCTAATGCTGCGACGGATATGGCTTTGTAAGTAGAAGCGTAATCGGAAAGCCCACTGGATCGGTGACGGTCAGTGGGCTTTTTTGTGGAGATTGGTTTTCTGCAAGGGCCGATTCATCTCGGCGTAACAAAGGGGCTGAATCTATTTTTCTGATTCGCCCGGGCAATCAGGCAGGTTGGGACCAATCTCGATCATGCCAGCGGAAACAGTGGGGACACCGCTAAAACGCATCAGTGAGCCCGGATTTAATCCGGCGCTTGGTTTCCATAGTGCGTATATTCGATGTCTTCGTTGACGAACCTCACCTCAATAAACAAATCAATCCACATCTTTTATCTCTAGATCTTTTTCTGATTAGGAATTTTTCTAAACGGGGACTGACTCGGTCACAATTGGCTATCAGAATTGTTTATTATCTCGCCTGCGCTGGACGACCTCCGATAAGGTGCTCGCAAAGCGGTTAATAATAACTTGGCTGGCTACGGATTTTCCTTGAAAGGATTCTACATGATAAAACGGTTAACTATTTTCGTCGGTTTTTTACTCATTGCGGTATTAGGGTATACGGCAGTTATGGCCCGCTTTGGTGGAGGGCCTGCCCCAACCTCGGAGTTCGATCAGTCTGAAAAACACGCTGATGTTGTAACCGTCAATAAGCAAGAAAGGCGCATGTCATTATGGCGGGAAGGAGTGATATTGGCCGAATATCGTATAGCTCTCGGAGCTGCCGCGGATGACGGCGCAAAGCAACGAGAGGGGGATGAGAAAACGCCTGAGGGACGTTATTTAATCGACTGGCGCAATCCAAAATCAATGGCGTACCTTAGCCTGCACATCTCATACCCGAATCCAGCGGACGAGGCATCAGCTCGTCAAAATGGATATGCGCCAGGCGGTAACATTATGATTCATGGTCTGCCCAACGGATGGGCGTGGCTTGGACCGCTTCATCATCTATGGGACTGGACGGATGGTTGCATTGCTGTAACTAACAGCGATATGCGAAAAATCTGGACGCTGGTGCCTAATGGAACGCCAATTGAAATCAGATAGGACGAAGATAATAGTGCGCTTCTTGTATGTGTCCCGTATCAAGTATTGGCTACAACAAAAAAGGGACAGATTAATCAAAGCCCTTTACCGAGGGGCAAGCCTCTCGGTAAAGGGCTGAGTGATTACTTGGGTGGAACGAAGTTATCCAGCATTCGATTTACCGCCAGTTCCCTCAGCATGATCACCTGCTGAAGCGCCAGCAGGGTGTTGCGGTGGGGGCCCTCCACCGATGCAGCAATGTCGCTGGCCATGACACTGGCCGACGCCAGGTTTTCGCACGTTTGAACCAGCAAGGCTTCTTGGTCGACATTCGGGGCAACCATATACAAGGTGCTGGGTTTGCGTGGGGTGTTGTTCATGATCGCCGCCGGGTTGAGGTAGAAATCGAGGGCGCGCTCGGCGGCTTCGTTGAGCTTTTTTGAGTCGAGGGATTCGTACGGGGATGCCGGATCGGTGTCCGGTGGGTTGGGTGTAACCTTGAACATAGTCTTCATTTCCTGAGTGATGCAGCCACTTCCTCGCTACTAATACGAGGGGTGGCGGCTGTACGCAGGTTAGTAGACCGGGGAAAAGAAGAAAGCCGGCGAATTCTGTCTTAACCGTAGGTAACGGCACAAGGTCTTGTAGCCTTCGGGACGTAACACCGAGTGTCTTTAAACACGCATCATTGCATTGGCGAGCTGCTCGGCTTTATTGCGCAATTCAATGAATTTTTCGTTTAACTCGACATGACCAGGCCTCCAGAAAAGGAGGCCATCGTCATAGATTTGACCAAGAATGAGATCATTCAGTGAGCCCATTCCGCCATAGTAATCAGGATCCGAAAATAGCTCACTCGGTCGAAGGGGCGGATGCTTTGCTGCCCAAGCGGATCAGTTCATTGGAGAAGCACAGGCCGACGATGATCAGTGCCGCTCCCGCGTACAGGCTTTCGCGCGGTACTTCATTGAGCGCCACAAACGCCAGCAGCGCGGCGAACAGTGGCTCGGTCAGCTCCAGCGCTTGCACTTGGGATGGCTTGAGATACTCGATGGCCTTGGTGGTGCAGAAGAAGCCCAGGATTGTCGGCAGCGTGGCCAGCGCCAGCAGCGCGGCGATCGCCAGCGGCGACAGCTCGCCCATCGCGAAACCATCGGCCGCAGCCGGCATCAGCAGGTACAGGCTGCCAAAGAACAACAATTGTCGGGTGAAGTGCAGCCCCCCCGTCACACCCATACGCTTCATGGCAACCGAAAAGGCCCCATAGCCGCAGCCGGCCATGGAGGCGAGCGCAGCACCTTGCAGGGTAAAGCCCTGCTGCAGGTCGCCGCCGAAGATCACCGAGATCCCAGCGATAGCCAGTGCGGCGCCAACGGTAGCGTTCGCGGTGATGGCATCCTTGAGGAAAATGCGCCCCAGAATGATCGAGGAAATTGAGGCACTGGCCATCAGCACCACCACCACACCTGCCGCAGCGTAGTGTCGATAGGCGGATGTTTCAAAATGGAACAGCACAAAGATGCCAAGGAATGCGCAGATAGCCGCCTGAGTCCATTTGGTCGACGCCGCCGCACGCTTGAGGAAAAGCAGTAAGATCGAGAGAAGCACACAACCCAGTACGGTCTTGATGACAGCGACACTGCTAGCGGTGAAACCATTACTCATGAGTACTTTGCTGAGTACACCGATCGTTGCGTTCAGTGCCGCAGCGGAGAGGGCAAATATGACGCCTTTGCTGAAAGTAGATTGCATTGATGGCGATCCCTGTCGCTGAATTGTCGTTCGATAGAATGCCGCCCTACATCGACGGCGCAAAGTTTGAGGATACGAAGATTCCACCAACCCCGGTATTTATTGTGGCATAAGCTGTATCGCCCAGCAGGATGCCATTCGCCTTCTTGTCGCCGCCAAGGGAGACGTCAGAGGGCCTGGCCCTTGGCTATGCAATATGAGTTGACGAACGTTGCAGTGTGCTGCAAAGACTGACGTATGTCCGGTTTGGCTATTCCATGCCTGTTGGCAAATTGCTTGACCGCCGCTGTATCAAAACGAGTGGTCTGGATAAAGTCCAAGGCTTCGGGTTTTGTATTCAAAAACCGCGCGACGGGAGGAATACTCAGTAGCAACTTCAGCAGTCGGAGTGAAAGGTAATGCTTGGGAGACTTTAAGCCCAAAGGTTGTGCCACCTGTACCAGGAGTTCTCGCAAGTTGGGAGTTTGGTCATCAAGCGCCAGCAGTTCCTGGCCCACCATGGCAGGATCAAAAGCACAAACCGCCACCAGCTCAACCAGGTAATCCACGGTGACCAGTGGCAGCCAGTGCTCGGCGGTACCGGGCACTGCAGTCAGCTTTCCCTGCACAAGGTTGCGTATCAGCTCCACCAGTGGCTGACCGTCAAGGATATGCCCCGTGCGGCTGTGGCCACAAACCGTCGCGGGGTGGACAACGGTCATCTCCCCGCCCTTGGCGGACATGACGTCCAGGGTCGCAAAATGCGCCTCCAGCTTGCTCCCCTCGTAACCACCGACATGTCGGTAGACGGCAGGCCAATTCGTCAGCTCCGGATGACGAGGATCAATTCCGATGCGTTGCAGATGTTCATGATTTTTCAGCATGTAACCGCCGATCATCACTAACCGGCTTTTTTGCTCAGCCGCCAACAGCGCCACGCGCTTTGCCCCTTCCACATTCACCGCACGAGAATGCTCCACTGAAAGCCCCCAGGCGAAGTGGGCGCCTAGGTGGAATATGACGCTGGCGTGCCTTAGCACTTCTCGGTCAGCAAGACTCAGCCCGAGGTTGTCCCGTTCCAGATCGCCAGCTATGGCAAATACCCGGGTTGCGCACCCGCCCAAATTGTCGACTTGCTCCCGCAGTGCAGCTAGTCGCTCTGGGCGACGCATCAACACCCGAATGGTGTGACCTTTTGCACTCAGGTACGCCACCAAGTGTTGACCGATGAAGCCGGTACCCCCCGTGACAAAGCACTCCACGCTCATTTCCCTGCTCCTTGTTTAAGGTGAGAAATCAAGCGTAAACTATCGACCCCACTCTATAGTCAAGCGATGTTTTCATGAAAATCGGCGAACTCGAGGCCCGCAGCGGCGCCAGCCGCCATACGCTGCGTTACTACGAGCAAATCGGCCTGATCTCACCGCTGCGGCGAACTAACAACTATCGCGTTTACACAGCGCAAACTCTGCAGGATCTGGACTTTATCCAGCGCGCGCAAAGCATGGGGTTTTCCCTGGGGGAAATAGGCGAGATTCTGGATGCGCAGCGGAACAAGCTGATCGATTGTGCTGACGGCGCTAAGCTAATTGAAAAGAAGATGGCAGAAATCAAACAGAAAATCGCCAACTTCCAAAGCGTTTATCGGTATCTGGATGAAGAGCGTGCAAAGCTCGAAGCCAGTGCTGCCAAGCAACTTGAGCTTCAGCAGCTGAACAACTCTTCCAACTGAACGGTCAGCATCTGGAAAACGGAAGCTGCAGCCTGCTTCCAGTTTCAAGCCCCCCTTACGCATTTTCTAAAACCTTCTGGCCAGGCCCTGGACAGTAAGCGTCCGCCCAAAAGACCTTGCGTGGTTAAACGGGCGCCCATCTATGTGGCAGCAACTCGATAATCTCGCTCGGCCGCTGCATCGGCAGTCGCGTGAGCACGCCCTTTAAATACGCATACGGATCATGGCCGTTAAGCCGTGCCGACTGGTTCAAACTCATAATCGCAGCCGCACGTTTGCCGCTGCGTAAGGAGCCCGCGAATAGCCAGTTTGAACGCCCGAAAGCCCATGGCCGGATTTGATTTCCACATCAGTGCCCTCAAGAAACGGTTTTTTACGTACGTTAAGCCGAAGACGATGAGGGGCAATTGCCCCGTCTCGGGCGCTGAGGCGTTCAGGCGAGCGTCCGTCGTGTCTGAGAGAGCATACGCTCTCGTCCAACGGGGCTCTCACAGATGAAGCGGCAACAACATCTTTCGTGGGCGCCAGAACCCGGAGAAATCGCGCTAGGACGACTTGTGCTCCGCCACATGCGTGAGCAAATGCGCAATAAAATGGGTGAGCTTTGGCAGCGGTCGCCGATCGTGTCGATGCACGATATGGATAGGGTGTGGCTCGGGTAAGTAGGCTTGCAGGACCGGCACCAACGTCCCGCTTGCCAGATCGTGGGCCACCAGAACTTCGGGCTGCAGCAACAATCCCGCACCGGCGATCGCTGCTATGCGCAGTCCGTTGCCATCATTGCATGTGAAGACTGGGTCCATCGGCAACTGCACCCCATCCCAACCTCTGAGTTTCCAGCCGTTGCGGCTGTTCCACACTGTGTGAGAAAGGCAGTGATGCGCGCTCAGGTCCTGTGGTGTCTCTGGACGGCCATGTCGGGCGAGGTAGTCCGGCGACGCACAGATCACCATGCGATACATGGTCAGCGGCCTTGCTATCAGGTCGGCATCGCCCAGTTCACCAATGCGGATAGCCAGATCAAAACCCTCGTCAATAAGGTCAACGACGCGATTGCTCAATTCCAGTTCAATGCGCACGAGCGGATATATCTGCTGGAAAGTCGCAGCCAGAGGCGCGATGACACACGAGCCAAAGGTGGTTGGAGCGCTAATGCGCAACGTGCCGGATGGCGAAGCGCGCAACCGTTCGATCGAGGTTTCGGCCATACGTACGTGTTCAAGCGCACGCTTGGCGTCTTCGTAAAAAACGCGACCAGCATCAGTCAGGTTCTGGCGTCGTGTGGTGCGCTCAAGCAAGCGCGCACCGAGGCGTCCTTCTAGTTCGCGCACATACTTTCCAACCATTACTGCCGATATTTCAAGCCGCTGCGCGGCCTCGGTAAAGTTGCCTCCCTCCACGACGGCAACGAAGGTTTCCATGGCACGTAGTTTGTCCATATTGCTAACTGTAGGTTCGTAGAGTTTGAATTTAGAGCACATTTATCACCTTATTGGTTCGATACACAATAGCGGCGTTCCAACCTGAATTCGAAAAGGAGTGTTCTATGAAGATCGTGATAATTGGCGCCGGTGGTGATGTTGGTCGTTCCGTGGCAGATGAACTTGCGCGTGGCGGCAAACACGAAATCATTCGCGTCGGTCGCACCCAAGGTGACCATCAGGTTGACATCGCCAGTGATGACAGCGTGGAAGCGTTGTTTAAGAAGATCGGACAAATCGACGCCATCATTGCTACCGCAGGCAATGTAATCCTCGCTCCAATCGAAAAGATGACGGCGGTCGACTTCAACAAAGGCTTGCAGGACAAGCTGCTAAGTCAGGTGCGCGTCGCGCTGGTTGGTCAGCATTATCTGAACGACGGCGGGTCGATCACGCTGACCTCTGGCATCGCTGTCGATGATCCGATTGCGCAGGGCTCCAATGCCGCAGCGTCGAACGCTGGGATTGAGGGGTTCGTGCGTGCTGCTGCGTGCGATCTTTCACGGGGCATCCGCATCAACGCAGTTAGTCCGACAGTGCTGACGGAATCGATGGACCGGTTTGGTCCGTACTTTCCTGGCTACGAAAGCGTGCCGGCGATCCGTGTAGCAATGGCCTATCGACGCAGCGTGGAAGGCGTGCAGAGCGGTCGCGTATATCGGGTTGGTCATTGAATTAGAGGGCTCGCGGCACTCTGCGTATGCCCCAACTGCCGCGATCGATAACAGACATGTCCGGTTGAGCTATACCCTATCCTGATGTCAGGACACCCTGTCAGAGATGTCAGGATAGGGCCGGATGCGCGCTCAGGTTCTGCGGTGTCTCCGGACGGCCATGTCGGGCGAGGTAGCCCTGGGCGCGAAAAATCCGTTTCTTGAGGGCCTCCCTATAACCCCAGAATGGTAGGCCTTCCTCCATCCAGGCCAACGCAAAATAAGCGGCGAAGGTGTCACCTGAACTAATTTTCCAGGCGGTTCGTTCGGTAAGCCGAGACTCTGCTGATGTTCCCCTTGTCGTAGACCAAGGCTCCTAGAGGCCCCATCTTGCCTTACAAAAAGCGCCAACCTGCGCGCGCCATGCCTTCCTAGCGGGCGCATTTTTACCCTTTTTAGCCATAAGTGCACAATAAATAAATGGACTAACTGGTTGTACAACAGGACATTTACCATCTGCGCCTGAAGAGGACTGTTAACGAAGATATTAGTGACCCTTTAGGTCGTTTTCTGCCTCTCGCGATGGGTAGAAAACGGCCAAAAGCAGCCGATGGACATCACAACGACAGACTGCTTCAATTGGCGATCTCTCCGTTCCAAGGTGCTTATCCAAATGACTGATACCTTCCAGGGCAGCTGCCTTTGTGGCGCGGTTGAATATCAACTATCGAAGTCTCCCAAAGCGCTTTCTCACTGCCATTGCAGCCAGTGCCGAAAGAGCCACGGGGCAGCGTTCGCCAGTTATGGAAGCGTGTTGCGTTGCGATCTGCAACTTATCCGTGGCGGCGATAACATCAAGTCGTACAAGTCCTCTGAATCAGTACTACGTCAGTTCTGCTGCCATTGCGGTTCGTCGCTGTTTTGGTCAAGAAACCAAGACGACTACTCAGACTGGATCTCGATAGCACTGGGCACGCTGGATTCAACATTTACCTCGGATAACCAAAAACACATAGAGGTAGCGTCCAAGGCTTCCTGGTACCACATCCAAGGTCATTGGCCGCAATTTCAGTGACCGCTTCACGCCCTGAGGAAGTCAGTCAACTTTGATCAAGGTTCTTAAGCAGCCTTCAAGTAGCGCTGAGCCGCTTAACTAGTGGATGGGCTGCATGGTCCGGCACTTGGGGAATACGCTGCATCCCCAAAACTGTTGGCCTATTTTAGGGCCGCTTCTGATTGTACGGCCCCCCAGCGCACTGCCGCAGCGCGGGCATTGGCGCAAGGCCGACGGATCAAGGGTATATTTCAATCGGACACAACCCAGAAACGTAAGGATTTACCTCCTGTCGTAGATGGCTAGCGTACGATTTTTCCCGTACTATTCGGCCCCCTACATATGTAAGAGATAGTATTATGAGTTGGAGCACGGATGCAGCAACGCAGCACATAAGGACTCATGCAGGAACATTTTCTCATAACCGATGCGCCGAGTTCACTCGACAAGCAATAGCCGCAGGCGGTGTGGTATTGACTAGAACGCATAATGCAAAGGATTATGGTGTTCCGCTGGAACACGCCGGGTTCCGTGTGGTTCCTATCGGTTCATCATTGCGCGCCGGAGATGTGGCGATCATTCAGCCCTACACCGGCGGGAACCCTAGTGGACACATGACCATGTTTGACGGCACGGCATGGTATTCAGATTTTAAACAAAGCAGCATGTATCCAGGTCCTGGTTATCGAGAGGCCCACCCGTCTTACAAAATCTATAGGAAGAACTGATGCGTATATTGGTTCTATTGGTCGTAGGCTTGTTAACGGCGTGCAGCGTAAACTCAGACAGGCTGGCGATTCAGCAAGTGTCCGATTTTTACGCCTTCTACCTGAAAACCTTCACAGACTCACCACCACCCAGTTATCAGTCGGCAGAAATGCAGCGTTACGTAGCCCTTGATACCTTAAACCGGCTTACGGCCATCGAAAACATACCAGAGCAGGAAATCGTTAACTCTGACTATTTCATCTATGGCCAGGATTATGACCCCGCATGGATACCCGCTTTTAAGGCAGGCCCCGAACGGGATGTCATCGGGGGTAAGATTGTTGATATCCAGTTGGGTATTGAGGACGGAAAAACCCTACATTTGGAAACCTATTTAAGACCAGAAGACGGCACTTGGAAAATTTATAGGGTGCGTGATGTTTCACACAATTTTGAATCCGATATTTTTAATGAAGCTGCCATACAAAGGGCTCGTAATCGGGCTCGGGGAGCAACGGAACCGAAAACCAACGTAAGCCCCGACTAAGGTTAGATTTACTCATCCGAGGTTGTTGATTGGATGTTAAAAAAAGATGGGTAACGGCGCGGCCGGTCTTGCGCCGCGTGTAGCTCACGCAGATGTCGCTGTGCAGCGCGTTACTTCAGTTTTTACTTGCAGATAGCGTGAGCCCGTCGCGATGAAATGCGAGCCCACGCCGTCGAATGCAAGCTCATTTGCAATTAATGTGAGCCGGGGCCTTTGGCTGGTTGCAGTTAATGTGAGCCAGAAATCTCGTTCACACAGTTGCGCCTGCCGACCGCCGCAACCGCGCCGTCCTTACGGGTTGTTGTGGCTGTGCCAGTAATCGCTGACCGTCCGCTGTGGGTCGGTTAGCGACCACCACGCACTGTGACTGATCCACCCTTGTCCTCCCCCAACCTGGAGGACATGCCATGAACACTATTGCTAAATATCGCCATCAGCCTTGGAACAAGGGAAAGCTTGTAGGGCAGAAAACCCCGCTCCGAGTCAGAGATATCTGGGCCATCCGGGTCAGACTCCAGCTCGCGGAGAAGACACGGGATCTGGCTCTCTTCAACTTGGCCATCGACAGCAAACTGCGTGCCTGTGACTTAACCAAGCTGCGAGTACGAGACATAGCGCATGGGGAGCATGTGTCGTCACGGGCCATCGTGATGCAGCAGAAAACTCAGCATCCAGTGCAGTTTGAAATTACTGAGCAAACACGAACGGTTCTGGAGGCTTGGATGCATCAGGCCCATCTTCGCAGTGAGGACTTCCTGTTCCCGACCCGGTTGCATGGCTCAGATCATCTCTCCACCAGGCAATACGCTCGAATAGTCAAAGCATGGGTCACAGCTATTGGTCTTGACCCAACCATGTACGGTACTCACACGCTACGGCGAACCAAGGCATCGTTGATCTATCGCAGGACAAAGAACTTGAGAGCAGTCCAACTCTTGCTTGGTCATACGAAGCTCGAAAGCACTGTCAGGTACTTGGGCATCGAGGTCGACGATGCTCTGGAAATGGCAGAGCAGACAGAAGTCTGACCATCCACTGCGACGGTCTAGGCCAGACCGTCGCTATCCGACCCAATGCAGCCGATGAACGTCCCTGTCCCAGTAGGTCGGCAAAAGCTTAAGGGCTTGGGCTGCGGCCAACCGAGTGGTTCCAATGGCGGCATGCTTGATTCACGTTCAGCCGGACAGCCGCTCAGCCTTGAAGATCGAAACGAGATCTAGCGTTTTTACACACTCTGGGCCAAAAGCAGCCGGTCGAGCGAGATCCATAAAAGCGGGTTGCGCGACTTTGCCATTCGCCAGCTTGGACTCGCCTGAGCGCTGCCAGACTGACTGACGTATGCCTGTCGGCCGAAGCCTGCGGAAGGTCGGCGAACGTGTCTATAACTGTTCGCAGACCCATTTGCCACGACAGCTCGAGATTTGAACCGTTAACTGGATGGAATCCTTCATATAAGCCCCTTGCTCTAACGCCTGATTTATAAAGATAACGACAAGCGTGCCGATACTCCAAGAGTACTCCAGGTCACTGCACACTGTTTTTGGCGATGAGCAAGGAACACAAAATGATGTCTACTCGTCAGAACGCACTCAAAGCATCAGACGTGACCCTTTGCGGTCTGGTGTGCCTAGCTGGGGTGGCCGTCACGTTCTTGGTGCTGATTCTGTTCGTAGGATCAGAGCAGCGTACCGTTAGCGTTGCTTTTCAACTGGAGGTCGACGAAAGATTCAGTCGCCTGCAACGACGCTTTAATACTCAGGTCTTGAAACTAGACGTTGTGAGGCGTTTCTTTATCAACGCCGACGATGTCACTGAAAAGGAGTTTCTGGGATTCGTTACGCCTCTAGTTGGAGAGGACGAAGCCTATAGCTGGGTATCCAGGATTCTCGAGAAGGATCTCCAAGCGTTTCGCGCTAAGGCGCTTCTCAACGGCACCAGTGATTTTTCATATCATGAAATTAATCCCGTCACCGGTGAAAGAGTCCCCCTCACCAGCCGGCCGGAACACTGGATATTGCTCTACTTATTGAAGCGCGATGACGTAAAGATCATACCCGGCATGGATGTTCTGGCTCGCCCGGGTCGCCAGGCCTTGATGAGCAAGGCACGAGAAACACGTCAAATAGTTGTGTCGGAACCGTTGAAAATGACCAATGGGCAGTCGGGGATTTTCTTTGTCGCACCTATATTCCAGGAGTCCCCTGAGGTTCCATTGAACGATGATAATTTACAGGGGTTCGTTGTCTCCACCGTACGCTTGGCTTCTTTAATGGAACAAGGCATTCCATTACCAAGTCTGCAACGACTGAACGTGACGCTTTCATTGATCGACACGCAGCATCAAGGGGAAAACATTTATCAGAGCTCGGCCCCTGCTGCCCCTTCAGCGCTGTACGCGCAGCAGCTGCTGAAAGTAGCCGACCAAAATTACTTGATCCAGTTTAGACCCAGCTCAACATTTCTGGTCGCCAACAGCTACGCACTGTCCATAAGCCTAATTATCGTGTTCGGAGCAGGGTTGACGCTGCTGCTGACCTTGATGGTGTACTTGCTAATTACGCAGCGCGCCCGCGCCCTCTCGCTGGTTGATGAACGCACGCAAGACTTGCGTTTGTTGAACATTACCGATCACCTGACCGGAGTCTATAACCGCCGATACTTCGAAGAATTGATGGAACGCCTGCTCATCGAGGCTAACGTGCAATACCGCCCTCTGTCGCTGATCATGTTTGACGTCGATCACTTCAAACACATCAACGACCGCTGGGGCCATCAGTGTGGTGATAACGTTCTGAAGTCGTTGTGCACACGAATACGTTCGGCAACACGCAAAACCGATCTACTGTGCAGAACAGGCGGAGAAGAGTTTGCATTGATCTGCCCGGACACCGAACTGAACGATACAAGGCTGCTGGCAGAAAAGCTTCAAGCTCTAATAAGCACCCTACCATTTGATGATATTGGACAGGCGACTTGTAGCTTCGGCGTTGCGACGCGGATTCCATCAGAATCGTTTGACGCCTTCATTCGGCGTGCCGATACCGCGATGTACAGTGCAAAATCAAATGGTAGAGATCAAGTCCAACTTGCCGATATGTAGCAGATCGGCTACCCGGATGTCACTGCGCAAAAGCCAAGCTCGACAGCTTCGGAGCCGCGTTCTGCCTTCAGGTCATCATCCCATTGTCCAACACGCCTCCCTGGTAATGAGCGGCAGAAGACGACCCGAAGCAGCCGTTGAGATCTATTTGTTATCGCTTTATGTTGGTCGTTTTCATGGAGGATTCTGACTAATGGCACGCGTGGGTTTGATACTGACACCCGGTTTTGCGGACTGGGAATATGCTTTCATTGCTGGAACTGGGTCCCCGTTTTACGGGATCGACGTCAGATTTTTCGCCTCTGGTACGGGGCAGTTCCGCTCGCAGGGGGGGCTGGCTGTAACTGTGGATAGCAACTTGCAACAATGCCTGGACTGGAAGCCGGACGTTGTTGCCGTCATCGGTGGAATGGTCTGGGAACGTGCAGAAGCACCGGATATTCGAGACTTTCTTCATGCTAGTCGTTCAAGTGGAGCGACAATTGCCGGTATCTGTGGGGGAACGCTGGCACTTGCGAGGGCCGGGCTTCTCGACACGGTTGCTCATACCTCGAACAGCGCTGACTTCTTACAACAGAATGTCGTAGGTTATGAAGGGCGCACGCTTTATCGAAACAGTTCAGTAGCTGTGATTGCAGACCGCATCATAACTGCTCCAGGCCCTGCACCCATTAGCTTTACCTGCGCAGTGTTCGAAGCTGCCGGACTATCTTCAGAGATCGTTTCGCAGTTCAGGTCATTGTTGGCAGCGGAACACGGGTAACCGCTTCGCCCTACATGTGTTCGAGTGTCCGTTTCTGGCCAAGATGCGATCGCTAGAATCCACCCACCTGTTGCCTGCATGTTTACTGATACACATGATTTGGATGGAACCACTGATGATGAACTCCGAAGGAGGTACTAAAGCGCCTTGGCCTGCTAGCGAGCGAGATTGGGTGCAAGTGCGCAACTTCAACAAAAAGCTCGCCTGGTTACCGCGCTTTCGAATTCGCAATCGCATCACGCCCCGTGTGATCCAGGCGCTGCTGCGCGCCAGTCAAATGGGCGGCGCGGGTAAATTGCTCAAGCATGGGCTTAAGGCTGAAAGAAAGGTGATTAGTCTGGGCGGCGTTCCAGTGCCTGTACGCATCATTAGGCCGAGAGGTAAGGCGAAGGGCGTTGTGCTTGATTTTCATGGGGGCGGATGGGTAATCGGAAATGCGCAGATGAATGATGACTTTAACGTTGCCATGGTAAATACGTGCAACGTCACGGTCGTCTCCGTCGATTACCGGCTTGCCGTATCGACTCCGGTTGAAGGCCTGATGGAGGACTGCCTTTGCGCCGCTCGCTGGCTACTGAATGACGACTGTAGAGAGTTTGCTGATCTGCCCGTTATCGTCGTGGGTGAATCGGCAGGGGCTCATCTTGCTGCGGCAACATTGCTGGCGCTGAAACAATGGCCCGGCTTGCTTCAACGGGTGAGCGGTGCGCTGTTGTATTACGGCGTCTACGATTTGGCGGGAACGGCGAGCGTCCGCGCAGCGCCCCCTGAAACGCTGCTGTTGGACGGTCCTGGCATGGTTGAGGCGCTTCGCATGCTGACGCCGGGCTTGAATGACCAGGAACGCCGGCAGCCACCTTTGTCACCACTGTACGGCGACTTTACGGATTTCCCGCCTGCGCTCATGTTTGCCGGTGAGTTGGATCCCCTGAGAGACGACACGCTCGAAATAGCCGATCGGTGGCTGAAATCGGCACCTGTTGAGATGCACTTGTTACCGTCTTCTCCCCACGGGTTTATTCACTTTCCGACCGCGATTGCCGCTAGCGTGCTTGCGTACAGCCGTGAATGGATCACGGCTCGAATCGACGCATTGATTCACTGAAAATGATGTAGCGGATGACTGTTTTCGACAGCCAGCCTTCGGCAGCTCTTACGGTCACGCGAGTCACTCAGGCAACCCGGCCAGCCGCAGTCCATCAGCAAACCGCGCAAGATCCTCAGGACGCTGGATTGGCAACCAGTCCTTCAGGTTAGAAACGCGCAAGGACGGATCCAGCTCATGCAAACGCTGCATCGCCTGCTTCGCTTTGTCCATGCGTCCGCTGAGTGCATGACTGGCCGCGATCAGGGCAACCGATGCCAGGAGGCAGGGCAGGTTACCCAGCGCTTTTTCCGCCCAGGCAGCAGCGGCATCGAAGCGCCCGGCGACGAAGTGTGCGAGCGCCATTCCGACCTGCATCCTGAACATTTCCGGATCCAGCGGACTCAAGCGAACGGCATGGGTCAGATGCTCGATGGCGGCGTCTGTTTCGCCGCGCAGTGCGCGCAGGATACCGCCCAGGAACCAGGCGGGGGCGAGGTTGGGGTTGAGCAGGCGTGCCCGGTCGAGCAGGGCAATGCCGCCATCGACATCGCCGGCGAGATGGGCAAGTGCATGTCCGCCTCGGGTCAGCGCCACCGCATCATCCCGGCCGAGCTCTACCGCCAAACGCGCAAGTCGTGCGCCCTCGGCGATTTCTCGAGGCCGATCGGTCATCCAGCCATTTAGCTTGCGCCAGAAGTGGCACCAGGCTGCCATGCCGTAGGCCGATGCGAACTCCGGATCGAGCTCGATGGCTTTGTAGAACAACGGCAGCGCTTCCTCGATGGCGTCGCGGGTGCCGTTGTGCAGTTTCGGCATTCCACGCAGGTAATAGTCGTAAGCGTCCAGGCTTTCCGTCGGTTTGCGCTTGGCGCGCTCGATTTCCGCCCGTTCCAGTTGCGGCGCTATGGCGCCGACGACACTTTCGGCGATTTGATCCTGCAGCTCGAAGATGTCGTGGAGCATGCCTTCGAAGCGCTCCGCCCAGATATGCATCCCGGTCGTCGCGTCGATCAGTTGCCCGGTGATGCGCACCTTGTTCCCGGACTTGCGCACGCTACCTTCCAGCACGTAGCGCACGCCGAGTGTCTGGCCGACGCCCTGGACGTCCACGTCCCGACCCTTGTAGGTGAAGCTTGAATTGTGTGCGATGACGAATAGCCAGCGGATACGCGACAGGGCGGTGATGATGTCCTCGACCATGCCGTCGGCGAAATATTCCTGCTCTGGATCGCCGCTCAGGTTGTGGAAAGGCAGGACGGTAATGGAGGGTATGTCCGGCAGGACGAGGGGGGGCTGAGGCGTTTGCTTCAGGTCCACGGGCGTGGGTTCTGCGATGTCAGGCTGTCGCGTTTCCCCGTCCTCATCCACCTTGATCTCGCCGACGAAACGGTAGCCCTTACGGGCGACCGTGCGCACCAGGCGTTGCTCCTCGCCGGTATCGCCGATGGCCTTGCGCACCGCATTGATGTGGCTGGTGATCGTCGATTCCGAGACGATCCGGCCGCTCCACACGGCCTTGAGCAGGTCGTCCTTGCTCATGACGCGATCGCGGTTGCTGACGAGTTGCAGCAATAGATCGAAGACCTGCGGCCCAACAGTCACGACTTGCCCGCGCAAGGTCAGTTCCCGGCGCTGCTGATCGAGCACGTAGTCTTCAAACACGAATGGCAAGGTGAGAATCCCCTGGTCGAGCGCCCCCGACTCCGTGTCCGAGCTGGCTTTTGGTAAGTGGTATCGAATAATACGACAGCGTGTAACCCGCTGCACCGTCCAAAAGGGATGCCCGTCGCACACGGTTTCTTTGGACGAAAAACCAAGCTTCCCTCAAGGCAAACCCAAGGCCGGTACAAGGACTTCCCTGACACGCGCTGGCACTCTCGATCTACATCGACGGCAATGATTGCCGTCCAGAAGCGGAGAGAAACCATGAAGATCGTCGTCATTGGAGGCACCGGCCTCATCGGATCGAAACTTGTGAATAACCTCCGCGAGCGCGGCCATGACGTGCTCGCAGCCGCCCCCAGCACGGGCGTGAACAGCATCACCCGCGAGGGCCTGGCCCAGGCGATGGATGGCACTGATATCGTCGTCGACGTGGCAAACGCGCCTTCGTGGGAAGACCAGGCCGTTCTCGATTTCTTCGAAACGTCGAGCCGTAACCTGCTGGCTGCCGAGGCGGCCGCTGGGGTTCGCCATCACGTTGCCCTGTCGATCGTCGGCAGTGAACGGCTGCCCGAGAATGGCTATTTCCGGGCCAAGGTCGCGCAGGAAAACCTCATCAAGGCGTCCGGCATTCCTTACACCATCCTGCGTGCCACACAGTTCTTCGAGTTTGTCGGCGGCATTGCGCAGGCGGCCACCGCCGGCGAGGAGATTTGCCTGTCGCCAGCGCTGATCCAGCCGATGGCGTCCGACGACGTGGCGGCGGCGCTTACCGATGTCACGTTGGCCGCGCCGGTCAATGGCACGGTCGAAGTCGCCGGGCCCGAGGCCATGCCACTCGACGAACTGGTCAGGCGTTTCCTGCGGGCCACTCAGGACACGCGCAAGGTCGTGCCGGATGTGCACGCGCGCTACTTCGGTTCGATGCTCGACGATCAATCGCTGACGCCCGGCAAGAACCCACGCCTGGGTGCAATCCGCTTCGAGGACTGGCTCGGTCGGTCGACGGCCCAGGCCGGGCGCTGAGGTTACCCAAGACACATCCCAAGACACATCAGGAAAGCGTCGGCCTGGTCACGGGCCGCGCGCTCACAACACCTACACACCAAGGAGCATTGCCATGTTTACCCGATATCTCTTGGCCGCCGCCTTTGCCGTGCTGTCGATCAGCGCAGCGTCGGCCGCCGAGCCGCCCGCAGGCAAGGTGACGGTCGTATTCGATCGCCCAATTCCCAACATCCCTGGCAAGAGCATGAAGGGCGTGGTGGTCGAGTACGGGCCGGGCGCCGCGTCGCCGGCCCACACGCATCCGAAAACGGCCTTCATTTATGCCACGGTCCTGGAGGGCTCGTTTCGCATCAAAGTCAAAGGCCAGCCGGAAAAGATCTACAACGTCGGCGAAAACTTCGTAGAGGAGCCGGGCTCCGTGCACGAAGTCAGCGCCAACGCCAGCGACACGAAACCCGCACGCCTGTTGGCCGTGTTTGTCCTCGACACCGACGAAAAGGTGCTCGTTACGCCTATTAAAAAGTGAGCCGATCAACGCGCTCATGAATGCTCGACAGCCCGGCGGCAGGCCAACTACCGCCCGTGGCTGCTGTAGTCCCAGGCATTGAACAGGAAATGAGAACATGAACGCGCTTCAGGACAAGGCCGCCATTGCCACCGGCGCAAGCGTCGAGATCCCTGTCGTGGTGGCGCGGCAAAGCAAGAGAAAGATGATCGGCATCCTGCTGTGCATCGGTGCCGTGGTGGTCTTGGCTGGCGGATGGGTCGTGGCGTTTTCGAGCGGTGTGACCTCCACCGATAACGCTTATGTGCGCGGCGACCTCACCTCGCTCGCCGCCAAGGTTTCTGGCTATGTCACAGCGGTAGAAGTGGAGGACAACCAGAGCGTCCGGGCGGGTGACGTGCTGTTCCGGATTGACGATCGGGACTATCGCGCACGGCTTGCGCAGGCAGTGGCCAATGTCAGCGCTGCCGAGGCTCGCCTGACCCATGTCGATGCCGAAACCCAGCTTCAGCGTGCCCTGATTCGACAGGCCGAAGCCCAGCGCCGCTCGGCCGCCGCGCAGATGAATCTGGCGACCAAGACCGATGATCGCAGCCGCAAGCTTATCGTCAGCAACGCAGTCAGCCAGGCCCTCGTCGATGAAACCGGCACGGCACGCTCCAGAGCCGAAGCGACGGTCTCGGCAGCTTCCGCAACGGTCGAGGCTCAACAACAGCGCATCGCCGTCCTTGTGGCCCAGCGAGAAGCTGCCGTTGCTGCTGTGGCGCAGGCACAGGCCTCGCGCGATCTCGCCCAGATCGATCTCGACAGCACCGTGGTACACGCGCCTGTTGATGGCGTTATCGGTAACCGTCAGGTCCGCGTCGGCCGGTTCGTTACGCCGGGCGGCGCCTTGCTCGATATCGTGCCGGTCAATGATGTGTGGGTCGTGGCGAATTTCAAGGAAACCCAGCTCGAGAATATCCGGCCCGGTCAGCGCGCGCGCATCACGGTCGACGGCTACCCCAACAGGACACTTGAAGGCGTGGTCGACAGCTTTGCGCCGGGGAGTGGGTCGGCGTTCAGCTTGCTGCCCACCGACAATGCAACAGGGAACTTTGTGCGTGTCGTGCAACGGGTTCCGGTAAAGATCCGGCTGGCCCACAACCCGTTGCCGGGCCGCATCGTGCCTGGCCTGTCCGCGCGGGTCGAGGTGGCGCAAGGGGGCGGCTCATGAACACGGTTGCCAGCGCCACACGGAGCAATGCCGGCGCTACGACCGGTGTCCTGCTCATGGCGGGCATCGTGCTCGCCACGCTGACGGAAGCGATCGCCAGCACCGTTCTGTCGCTCGGACGCAGCGACATCATCGGCGACACCTATGCCACGCCTGATGAGTTTGCCTGGTTGGATATCGGCTACATCGCGCTCAAGCTGATCGGGTTCATGACCGCCCCTTGGCTGCTGAAGCGTTTTAATCCGCGTCATGTGATGATCAGCTCAACCCTGGTCATGGGCCTGGCGTGCGGCATTGCCGCCATCACCGCTCGGCTGGATCTGCTGGTTGCACTTCGGGTTATTCAGGGCTTCGCCGGCGGCACGCTGCTGGTCGGGGGCCAGGCGATGATATTTCGCGCTTATCCGCGGTCTCATCAGCCAATCCTCCAGGCCCTGTTTGCCATGGGCTCCGTTGTCGCGCCGGCGACGTTCGCCCCGGCTCTTCAAGGGTGGTTGATCGATAGCCAATCCTGGACATGGATCTTCTTCAGCGTTGTCCCGATTGCCTTGACGGCTGCCGGACTTGTGTTGATCGCAGACGGCCCAGTGCCCGCCAAGGTCCGGCACCGTCCGTTTGACTGGATCGGCTTCTCGCTGATCTCTACCAGCCTGTTCTGTTTCACCTACATTCTTAGCCAGGGCAGCCGATGGGACTGGTTCGAGGAGCCTCGCATCCTGTGGCTAACCGTGATCGGTGCAGCTGCTTTGCTGGCTTTTTTCGGCCAACAAGTGTTGGCCAAAGGACAGGGGATGCTCGACTTCACTCTGTTCAAATCGAGCGATTTTTGCTTCGCCTTTATCGTCAGTTTTGTCGCCGGCGCCGCCTTGTTCGGCAGCGCGTTCCTGATTCCGGCGTTCGCCCTGTCGGTCCTCGGGTTCACGCCTACCGATGCCGGTCAGCTGCTGTTGCCCAGTTGCGCGTTTTTTATCGGCGCGCTGCTCATATCTGCCTGGCTCATGCAGGCCCGCCGCGTTGCGCCGTTCGCCACCGTGCCCTTTGGAATCCTCATGATTATGGTGGCGATGTGGATGCTGTCCGGTTCGACCAGCGAAAGCGGCGCCGACGACATGATGGCAGCCATTCTGTTGCGCGGCCTGGGGCTTGGCTTCCTGTTTCTATCGATCACGCTGATTGCTTTCAGCCACCTCAATAGCCGAAACCTCGCGTGCGGAATAGGCCTTTTCAATACGGGTCGCCAGCTAGGTGGCCTTATTGGGGTCGCAGGGCTCCAGACACTGATCGACCATAACGTCGTCACCAATACCGTGGTCCTCGGCGCCAACGTCACCCCAGGAGGGGCCGCGGTCATCGAACGGATGACGACCACGACAGCCATGCTGGCCGCGAAAGGAATGGACGCAGCGGCCGCTGGCCGGGCAGCGACGAGCCTTCTGGGCCGGCTAGTGACAAGTCAGTCCACGGTGATTGCCTTCGACACAGCGTTCATCGCCGTGGCCCTGCTTTTTGTAATCGCCGCTCCCGTGCTGGTCGGCATCAAGGTCGGATTCTCGCGATACGAGAAAGTGCGCGCTTCGCGATCTGTAGCGTGAGGCAGCCCGGCCCGTCGGACATCGCCTGGAGATTCGGGGGCACAGCGAAGTCGGGGCCGGCCCGAGTCGTTCGTCGTTCTGGTGCGGTAGCATGATTGCATTGGGCGTAACGATCTCAAGCAGCTCTGCAGGCCAGGAGCCCACGATGGCCAAACGGTATGAACTCCCGACACAGCCTGGGAATTGGTTGCGGACTCTTGAGTTGGCTGCGGAGTTTATTTTATTGCTCTTCCGTCCATTCATCCATTGCTCTTTCTTGCTCTGCCTCTACCTTGTTTTGAGATTGATAACGTCACGGCGCGGCTGTATGTCCGGTGTGTGAAGCGGCATTGCCAGTCGCTCTCTGTAACTTTGATTTCTCCTTCTTCAAACATTCATCCATTGCTCTTTCTTGCACTGTCGGTTGATAGAGTCCCGGCGTGGTCGTATATCCGGTACGTAAAGCTGCATTGCCAGTCGCTCCCTGTGACTTTGCTTTTTCCTCCTTCAAGCATTCATCCATTGCTCTTTCCTGCTCTGCCGATACATCAATTTGAGGTTGATGGTTTTCCGGGGTGGCTATATATCCACTGTCGTCATAACGTGGCTCGTCGTTTTTAACGGTGCCATCCTTCAAGCGCTCCGATGAACTAGCAATGTCTCTTGAGCTGCGATCGTCTGTTTTAGTTTCAGTCGCCGCCTGGTTTGAGTTCTGGCTGGCAGGGGGTTCACTCGATGTACCGGTGTTTGCGGTAGGTGTATCACTAGCTGTGTTAGATTTCAGAGGGGGGGTGGCGGGAGCAGAGGCGGTGTCGGCTCTAACGTTTGATTTGTTTTTCTTCGCCAATTTATTACTATTCTTTTGCATTTTCTTAGCTGTTGAAAAAGCAGTGTTTAGTTCTTTCTTGTTCTTGTTAATAAGATTGTCAATCGGAACATAGCTAATGATTTGGTTGGATTTTCTTTTGATATTTGAATTATAAAACTTCACTTGCTTCTGTGTTAGCTGAATATCCGCAATAGGCGATAACCGAATGAGGCCAATAATCGCCTCACGAGCAATAGCATACGTAAGTTGATCAAGGCTGTAAGCAAAGCTATTGCTGGATTTTGGTATGGTAGGGGGTGGTGCCATTACTTCAATGGCGCTCTCATGCTTGGAGAACATTTTTCCTGACGCTAAATCTTTATATGTGTAAACAACATTGCACTTCGATCGAATGCCGTCCCGGGCGTTACTTATAGATGCTGAAGATATTTCTGTGCTTATTTCAACGCGGCCACTGTAGTTTCCAAATTCGATAAAGCGAGCACTGTTATGGATTTCTTTCTGGGTCGCATTCTTTATAGCATTTCCCCAGTTTGAAATTTGTAATTCGCCTAAGAGGTTATTGTCTGTATCTACATTTTCTTTGGTTTTTATTTCTGCAGGAAGCACAATAGTATCTACATTGTATGCAAGGTCGTAATAGTCAATGTCAGGAACAATGCTCTTGTTTCTTTCGCTTGATATTTCTGAGTAATTTCTTGTGTTGGTGCAACTTGTAATTCCAAAAAAGCTAAAAGCCAGCACGAGTAAGGCAGTTCTTTTTTTTATCGACATGTTACTCTCCTATGATTGTTGAATAGGGGCTTGCTTTGTCGCTGGCACATAACAGTGATTAGACCGATTTCGGCGATAACGAAATAATAGAGGTCTCTAGATAAGTCTGCGCTGCCCATTCCCACTTTTTTTAAAAGTTCATATAAATCATAGGCCTATATTTCGCACCCAACCCCTTGGCTGTAATCGCGCGACTTCTGTTTTTTGACGTCAATACTCTGTTGGGTCAGGTTGATCCGCAGGAGTCGGTGAGGGCGTTGTTTTATTGCGATACGTAGTAAAAAGCCCCGTCCCATTTAAGTGGGGCGGGGCTTTTGTGTTTTTAAGATCAAAAAATCGCAGCCTTCGGCAGCTCCTACGTGTGGTGTTCGCGTGTCGTTCTAATACGTGCTCTGCGCAGATATTGCCGATACAAAACAATGCCTATGACAACCGAAAGCAATCCGACCCCCACATTACCAAAAAGCCAAATTGCAAAGTTTCGACTTTGGTCCGCATCACCTTCGTAGAACGGCCCAAAGTAGCCAGACACTGCCACGAATATCAAATTAAACGCTCCGACGGCCAAGGCAACAATAAGGATGATGAATAATGCCCCTTTAACAATTTTCATATGACCTTCCAAAACTATATTTCCTTCGACTCGCGGTAGTCGGGTCAGCCCATTAGTCTACAGCCGCTCCATAGACACGAAGACTATGCCGATCGGATAGACAATACGGTAGTGATCGAACGGTTACAAAAGATCGCAGCCCTCGGCAGCTCAGGGGGGGATTTCAGGGGGTGTTCAGGGGCAGTCGCCCGAGGGCTCGCAGGCGCCTCCAGTGATATTGAACGCCTGCTCTTCCAGGCTCGTTTGTATCAACGCAGCCAATTGTCGGGTGGCAGGCGCCAAGTGTTCTGTTCCTCGATAAAGCACATAGCCGAGGGTCGGCAACGTGGGTAGACCGGTAATAACGGCAAGATGCCCTGGCAATCCAATGCGGGTTCGCACTGTGAGGCCCAAACCGGCCGCAACGGCCGCCCAGATGCCACCAACGCTGGGGCTGGTCAGCGCGATTCGCCAGGGAATCCGCGCCTCATCCAGTGCCTGGGTGGCCGCACTGCGCAACACGCAAGGGGCGTCGAACAGGATCAATGGCAGGGGGGAATCGTCAGAGCCGTTGAGCGATGACCTGTCACGAGGCCCGATCCAGTGCATCTGTGTTTCACCCAGGCGCGTGGCATAGGGGGACTTGTGTCCTGTGTCCCAAGACAGGGCCAGGTCCAGGCCACCGCTGTCGATCAATGCGAGCAGTTCGGTATTGCGCGCGATCCTGACTTCGAGGCTCACCATCGGGTACATCTTGACGTAGCGTCGCAGAATGTCGCTGAGAAAGTGCTCGCCAAAGTCTTCCTGAAGCCCGAGGCGTACCGTGGTGGCGGTCTGACTTTCGTGCAATGTCTGGAAAATGCTGTCGTTCAGTTCAAGTAGCCGACGCGCATGACTGAGCAGGGATTCACCCATCGGCGTCAACACCAGCCCTCGACCGGATTTGCACAGCACCGGAGTGCCTACCTGTTCTTCAAGCTTCTTGAGTTGTGCGCTCACGGCAGAGGTCGAGCGATTGAGCCGATCTGCCGCTTTGGCAAAGCTGTTGAATTCCACACCGGTCACGAAAGTACGCAGCACATCAAGATCGAAGGTCGGATGGCGCATTGAATCATCCACTTATTCAGGACTGTGGGTGCTATTAAATCTGATATTAGGAATGATCGCGACTTGATAGTTTTCCCCCGTCAGTTGGTTTTTCAGGAGTAGGCCCTTATGCCATTTGCACGTATATCACTGCACCGGGGAAAGTCTGCCGAGTATTTACAGGCCCTCTCGCAAGGGCTGCACGATGCGTTGGTAGAAAGCTTCGAAGTGCCGATGGCCGACCGGTTTCAGGTCATTCACCAACATGAAGCGGGCGAACTGATATTTGATCCAGGCTACCTGGGCGGTCCGCGCAGCCATGACTTTGTGCTGATCGCGATTACGGCCGGTCGCCCTCGAGACATCGAAACGAAACAGCGTTTCTATCGCAACCTGGTCGAGAGACTCAGCCGAGCACCGGGCATCGATTCTGAGGATGTCATGGTGGTGATTACCACGACCGCGGCAGATGAGTGGTCGTTTGGTGGCGGACGGGGCAACTAGTTTTTGCTCTTAACGCTGTATTCCGTAAATGCGGGCCATCTGTGTCTATCGGCAGCATGGCCCGATTGATAGGGTCCGTATTCACTCTCTGTTGATGAGGCAACAATGGATCTTACCGCCATCCCCTTTGGGACTACCGATTGGTCGAAGATCGAATCTGTCGAGCACGCCGGCCAGACGGGCACGGCCTATTGGCGGACCTGCCAGTTTGGTTCGACGCGTGTGCGGATGGTTGAATACAGTCCCGGATATATGGCCGATCACTGGTGCTGGAGAGGGCATATCCTGTTGTGCCTGGAAGGCGAGTTACACACAGAACTGGAAGATGGCCGCCAGTTCACGCTGACGGCCGGAATGAGCTATCAGGTGGGCAACAATGCCGAGGGGCACCGGTCGTTCACCACCACCGGTGCGAAGTTGTTCATTGTGGATTGATGTGTCGGTTTTACGTCCGCTGGAAAAGAACGCAGGCATCATCAGGCAGGATTAAATCGTCGGTCGTTTAAATCGAATGGCGGTCTATGAACTTGAGTGCGACTCACGCTCTCGAAATCGTCAATGTTTTTAAGCCATTTGGCGTTTGAATATGCGCGAGCAGATGGGGTGTCAAAGCATCGTTGAGCGCATGAAGACAAACCGGACCAGAAAAGTTTATGGCCGTCAGAATAGCTTTGACTCTTTCCGGATCCGTATGGAAGACGTCCAATGCCAGCAGAGAACAGCCTTTATCCTGGAGTGCGCTCGCGGGATGAGCCCCATGTCCCCATTGAATGATGGTGGGGGCTGATCCTGCCAGGGGAAGGCTTCCGTCCTTCGGTATCGTTATTTGCCAGGACAATGTTCCTCGTGTCATAGGTTCGACATCCCCGACTATGTCGTGGCAGGAATCACTAATAGTGTGGATATCATCGGTCCGTGCAACCCATGTCGTCAGGCGTGCCGGCGAGTTGGGAGCAAGTTGATCAAGGCCGAACCAGCGAGGTCGGTCCGGGCGTTTGGCTGATGGGTCCACGGCAATCACTTCCAGGTAGAGCTGGGGGCCAAGGCGAAGCAGCCTGTTGTGGGTGCCCATGCGTGGATGGGCGCCGCCCGGTTGAAGGTCGACACCCAGCACCTCTGTGACGAACGCGCAGCCGGTATCGAGGTCCGGCACCACGATAACAAGGTGATCGATAGTGCTTTTCATGCGCGCAGCTCCTTCATGAGACGTTCATCAACCGATTGTTGCGATCACCACTTGGCTTTAAAGCCCCAACTCCAAGGCCAGCAAGTCCGACAATGGTTGCGGGCGTCGAATCAATTTAGCTTGCCCTTGCTCGATCAACACTTCCGGCAACAGTGGACGGCTGTTGTAGTTGGATGACATCGAGGCACCGTACGCGCCGGTATCGTGCATGATCAGCAAGTCGCCAACCTGCGCTTCAGGCAGCAAACGGGGTGTGACACCCTGTTCATCCTGCGTAAAAATATCGCCGGATTCGCACAGGGGACCTCCCACTACACAGAGATGCTCCGGACGACTGACCGGGACACCCTGGGAGTCCAGCAAGGTCATGTGGTGATAGGCGCCATAGAGGGCTGGTCGCATCAGGTCATTGAAGCCGGCATTCACCAGGATGAAGTTTCGACTGCCTACTTTTTTTACCGCACGGACTTCGGTGACCAAACAGCCTGACTCGGCTACCAGGAATCGGCCTGGCTCGATCTCCATCCGTACCGGGTGAGCGAGAAAAGCCTCGATGTCCTGTTTGGCCTGGCGCCAGGCGTTCGCATAACGCTGGATATCCACCGGCTCATCCCCCACACGATAAGGCGTGGAAAGCCCCCCGCCTATGGAGAATGCTTCGATATCGTGGTCGAGTGCCCTCACGGCCGAGACCATTGCGCAGCCCACTTGCTCAAGGTGCGCGTAATCCACACCGGAACCGATATGCATGTGCAATCCCACCAGCTTCAGCCCGAATTGCCGAATCACGCTGAGCGCTTCTTGAACCTGGTCATGCCAGATTCCATGCTTGCTGTTTTCACCACCGGTATTGGTCTTGCGGCTGTGGCCGTGGCCGAACCCTGGATTGATCCGCAGCCAGACGCGATGGCCCGCAGACTGTTGGCCCAATTGACGGAGCATATCAATCGAGCCGGTATTGACCTCGATGTTCAGTTCGACGACACGTCGCAATGTCGCTTCATCGAACAGATCACAGGTCAGAACAATACCAGCCGGGTCACCGGCAGGGCTGTATCCAGCGAGCAGCGCCCGCTCGATTTCGCCCAGTGATACGGCGTCGATCCGCACGCCTTGTTCGCGGATCAACCGGAGAATATGCAGGTTCGAGCAGGCTTTTTGCGCATATCGAATGACATCGAAGCCTTGCAGTTGGTCGATGCGTGCCCTGATGGTCTGGGCGTCATAACACCAGAGCGGGGTGCCGTGCTGTCTCGCAGTCTCGGCTAATTGCAGGAAAACGGAATGATCGGGCATGGAGGTATTCAATCTGAAGTAAAGAGAGAAGCCATCATGTAGACCATTCAGCATTCAATAAAATATCTATTCTTTGCTGCTCGATTCAGTTTTGATATGGGTCTTGATCAACTGGTGGAGGCCAGATGTGGGAATTTCCATACGGCATATCGAAGTCTTCCGCGCCATCATGCAGGCAGGGAGCGTCACCGGCGCAGCGCGTTTACTATTTACTTCCCAGCCCACGATCAGCCGAGAACTGGCGCGGCTTGAAAGTATCTCTGGCCTTCGGCTGTTTGATCGAGAGGGAGGGAGGCTAGTACCGACGGCTCAGGCCATTATGCTGCTCGAAGAGGTTGAACATTCCTACATTGGGTTGGAACGAATCAACAGCGTTGCACAATCGATCCGTCGCTTCGAACATGGCCTACTGAGCGTCGCCTGCCTTCCGATGTTGTCCCAGACCCTGTTGCCCAAGGCCTGTAAGCACTTCCAGCAACAGCACGTGGGCATAGGCTTGAGCATTGCTGCACAGGAATCCCCCTTACTGGAAGAGTCACTCAGCGCCCAGCGTCACGACCTCGGATTGACCGAGGGTGAGCATGTACCTCGAGGCACCCAAGGGGAATTGCTCTTTTGTTCCGACATGGTCTGCATACTTCCAGAGGGTCACCCTTTGCTGTCCAGGTCGCTCCTGGTAATGGAAGACTTTCGCGGTGTCGATTTCATCAACTTTTCGGGTCTGGATATCTATCGTCAGACGCTCGACGAGCACTTTCGCCGGGCCGGAGTCGATCGGCATACCGTTATTGAAACAACCAACGCCACATCGGTCTGTGCCATGGTCAGGCAACAGTTGGGGGTAGCGATTATCAACCCGTTGACTGCCGTGGAGGAGTCAGGCAGAGGATTGGCCATTCGGCCGATCAACGTGTCTATTCCCTATCGTGTCATGTTGATCAGGCCTGATTATCGACCTTCCTCTATCTTCGTCGACGCCTTCTGCAACTCGTTGAAGGATGAGGCGTTGTGTCTCGCCAATACTCTCGACAAGAGATTGGAGAGTGCCAATTGAAGCGTCGTAGCTACAAAAGATCAAAAGATCAAAAGATCAAAAGATCAAAAGATCGCAGCCTTCGGCAGCTCCTACGGGGGCGGGTTTCGGGTCTGATACGGTTTTTTCTGGGCTATCTGCATCTGTAATGGAGTCAGCCTGCGGCTCACAATGACGGCACGGTCAGCAGTGGTGGCAGCCGCTGCGCCGCAATCTCATAACGTAGGAGGCCCCATGGGCAAGATGGCATTTTTCCTGGGTGGATTTCTGGTGTTGACCATTTTGATTGGTGCGCTTGCCACGATTTCTCCCGTTTAGTCTCTTCCTGCGATCCGCAAAAAGCACAACGCCTCCACACAGGGAGGCGTTGCGGGTTTTCAGTCAGCGTTACTTAAGATCAAACCGATCCAGATTCATCACCTTGACCCAAGCCGCCACGAAGTCTTTCACAAACTTCTCCTTCGCGTCGTTGCAGGCATAGACCTCCGCCAATGCCCTCAACTGCGCATTCGAGCCAAACACCAGATCAACACGCGTCCCTGTCCATTTGAGGTCGCCGGTTTTGCGATCGCGTCCTTCAAACTCTTCATTGGCCTGCGACACCGGTTTCCATTCCACGCTCATGTCCAGCAGGTTCTTGAAGAAGTCGTTGGTCAACGCCTCCGGCTGCTTGGTGAACACGCCGTGCCGGGTTTGTCCGACGTTGGTGTTCAGCACGCGCAGGCCGCCGATGAGCACGGTCATTTCTGGCGCGGTAAGTGTCAGCTGTTGCGCTTTGTCGATCAGCAAGGCCTCGGCCGGTACGCGGTAGCGGGTTTTGAGGTAGTTACGGAAGCCATCGGCGGCGGGTTCGAGGAAGCCGAAGGATTCGACATCCGTCTGCTCTTGCGAGGCGTCCATCCGGCCCGCTGTGAAAGGCACCGTCACGGTGTGCCCGGCATTTTTTGCCGCTTGTTCGACCCCGGCGTTGCCAGCCAGCACGATCAGGTCGGCCAGCGAGATTTTCTTGCCATCAGCCTGCGCGCTGTTGAACTCGTTCTGGATGCTCTCGAGTTTCGCCAGCACGTTCGCCAGTTGCTGAGGCTGGTTGGCCTGCCAGGCATTCTGCGGGGCCAGGCGCAGGCGCCCGCCGTTGGCGCCGCCGCGTTTGTCGGAGCCACGGAAGGTGGAGGCCGCCGCCCAGGCGGTCGACACCAGTTGCGAGACGGTCAGGCCGCAAGACTGGAGTTTACTCTTGAGTGCGGCGATGTCGCTGTCGTTGACCAAGGCATGGTCGACCGCCGGGATGGGGTCTTGCCACAGGAGTACTTCGCTGGGCATTTCCGGGCCGAGGTAGCGGGAGAGGGGGCCCATGTCGCGGTGGATCAGCTTGAACCAGGCGCGGGCGAACGCATCGGCCAACTGATCCGGATTGGCGAGGAAGCGCCGCGAAATCGGTTCATAGATCGGGTCGAAGCGCAGGGACAGGTCCGTGGTCAGCATGGTCGGATTATGCCGCCTGGACGGGTCGTGAGCATCCGGAATGATACCCGCGCCAGCGCCTCCCTTTGCTGTCCACTGGTTCGCGCCCGCCGGGCTCTTGGTCAGCTCCCACTCGAAGCCGAACAGGTTTTCCAGGTAGTTGTTGCTCCACTTCGTGGGGGTGGTGGTCCAGGTCACTTCCAGGCCGCTGGTGATGGTGTCGCCACCTTTGCCGCTGCCGAAGGTGCTCTTCCAGCCCAGGCCCTGCTGTTCCAGGCCTGCGGCTTCGGGCTCGGCACCGACGTTGTCGGCAGGGCCGGCGCCGTGGGTTTTACCGAAGGCGTGGCCGCCGGCGATCAGTGCCACGGTTTCTTCGTCATTCATGGCCATGCGCCCGAAGGTTTCGCGGATGTCCACCGCCGCAGCGACCGGGTCCGGGTTGCCTTCCGGGCCTTCGGGGTTGACGTAGATCAGGCCCATTTGCACCGCGGCGAGCGGGTTCTCCAGGTTGCGTCCGCTGGGTTCTTGCGTGGCATCTTTGTCTTTTCCGTAGCGTACGTCACCGCCCAGCCACGTGTTTTCGGTGCCCCAGTAGACGTCCTCATCCGGTTCCCAGACGTCTGGCCGGCCGCCTGAGAAACCAAAGGTCTTGAAGCCCATGGACTCCAGCGCGACGTTGCCGGTGAGTACGATCAGGTCGGCCCAGGAGATGTTGCGACCATACTTTTGTTTGATCGGCCAGAGCAGCCGGCGTGCTTTGTCGAGGCTGACGTTATCTGGCCAACTGTTGAGTGGCGCAAAGCGCTGCTGACCGGAGCCAGCACCGCCACGACCGTCACCGACGCGGTAGGTGCCAGCAGCGTGCCAGGCCATGCGAATAAAGAGCGGCCCATAGTGACCGAAGTCCGCAGGCCACCAGTCTTGCGAATCGGTCATCAGCGCATGCAGGTCTTGCTTGACCGCTGCAAAGTCCAGGCTTTTGAACGCTTTGGTGTAGTTGAAGCCCTCGTCCGTAGGGTCGGACAGGGGCGAGTGCTGGTGCAGGATCTTCAGATTCAGTTGGTTGGGCCACCAATCGCGGTTCGTCGTGCCGCCGCCAGCAGCGGCGTGATTGAACGGGCATTTCGATTCATTTGCCATGTGTGCGCTACCTTTGGTCGTGTTCATCCGGCTATCCGGCCCGGGGTGGGCGCGCAATAGCGACGAGCGAAATCAATGACATAGGCTGCAGCCGTGCGATCGATTGATCGTCGTGGTCACACGGGAAGTCCGGATAGCGGCAATCGAGTTGCCAGCACGGTGGCCCACGGCAAGCCTAGTACGCTTTCTGACTCATTCGTATCTTTTCTCAGGTCTCAACCGGCCGGCTCACGCCAGCGCTCCAGTAAGGTTAGACGCCTATAAAGCAGTCAGCTAATAGGTGAAGTATTGGGGGGTGATAGGCATAGTCTTTTACCTGAGCCCTCGAGATGGAGCCGCGGTTACGAGTCTCTTTTATCCAGCGTTGGCAAAACGTAATCTGTCGCACCGACCTTTGGATGGAACCAAACCAATGCTGCTCACCCACCGCCCCGTCAGTGCTGAAGATGTGTTGACGATTTGCGAC
Organism: Pseudomonas sp. P9_31; assembly: GCF_034008235.1. Classification (NCBI taxonomy): domain Bacteria; kingdom Pseudomonadati; phylum Pseudomonadota; class Gammaproteobacteria; order Pseudomonadales; family Pseudomonadaceae; genus Pseudomonas; species Pseudomonas sp. P9_31. The sequence continues at coordinate 4,039,745 of NZ_CP125375.1, read as the reverse complement.
TTTCCTCAAAATCCCCAAGAGCTTTTTTTCATGTTCCCGAAGGCGCAGTACCCGCTGACGGAAGCTCAGCTGCGAGCATCGATTGCTCAACGCTCGGACTCAACGGTGGTTGAAGGGGATAATGCTGTTGTCGGTTTTGCTAACTTTTATGCGTTTGAGCGCGATGGCGTTTGCGCGATCGGCAATGTGATCGTTTCGCCCAAGGCTCGGGGGAAAGGTGTCGCGAGGTTTTTGGTGGAAACGATGGTGGCGCTGGCGTTTGAGCGTCATCGGGCAAGCGAGGTGCAGCTTTCGTGTTTCAACGAGAACACGGCGGGGCTGCTTTTGTATCCGCAGCTTGGGTTTGTGCCGTTTGGGGTTGAGGAGCGGGTGTCGCAGGATGGGCGCCGTGTAGCGCTTATACAAATGAGAAAGACTGGGGGGCTCTGAGTATTTTGGGGCCGGGATCTGTTTTGTTTATTTGGGCCTCTTCGCGAGCACAAACACAGAAACTTTCAGATCAGATCTGAACACCAACCGGGGTGGGCGCACGGGCAATGACGCAGAGAGGCGAGTGACGGAAGGTATCGTATGATGAGCCTTTTCCGTTGACCGCCACCCAAGGATCCACCCGATGTCTTTAAGCAAACGCGATCAGGCACACCTCGAACGCCGCCTGGTCGCCACCCTGACCGAGGCGTGTGAAACAGCCAAAGCGGAAATAGTCGGGTTCTGCTGGCTGACCCATGAAGTTGATTACAGCGCCTTTCCTTCCAGCCTGAAGGTGATCTGGGTCTTCGATACGCAGGCCAACAAGAATCAGGCGCTGGCGAGCGGGCAGGGCGAGCGCATGGTCGAACTGACGGCCGTGGCGTTAAGTGAAGCGGACGTTCTCGTCAGCCCGGTAGCGGCCCATGTGCAGTTTGATTCGGAAGAACAATGTCAGCGCGCCAATGCCGGCAACTGGCAGCAACGCTTGGCGCCCAAGCGCTCGACGCGGGGTTGAAGCGTGGCCAAGGACATCGAAAATCCGTGTATTGCCGTTTGCCAGTTGAGCGGTGAGTTGTGTGTCAGTTGTGGTCGCACCAAGGACGACATCAGAAAATGGAAACGCATGAAGCGTCCGGAGAAAATGGCGGCGGTGCAGCGTGCGAGTTTGCGGTTGAAGGGGCTTCAGAAAAGGTGAAGCCTGTGAAAAGTCTGAAGCTCTAGGGCCGCGCACAAACCTCTCGAACACATTCACGCAACCATCGATGCGCCGAATCGGCATCCATCCGTGGGTGCCAGAGCATCGAAATGGTGATCGGCGGCAAGTCGAACGGGAGAGCGAAACTGTGCAGGCCGACGCGCAGGTTTCGGGTGTGTTGCGCGGGCACTGTGGCGATCAGGTCCGAGGCGCGAGCCAGCGCCAGCGCGGCCGAGAAGCCGCCGACGATGGTGACGATCTCCCGCTCCAGCCCCAGCGCTTCCAGGGCTTGATCCATCGGGCCCTTATCGAGCCCGCGCCGTGAGATCAGGATGTGCCGGCCTGTGGCATAACGGGAGGCGGTGACCTCGCCCTCGCTCAGCGAATGCCCCCTGCGCACGACGCCCATGAAACGATCTTCGAACAACGCGCGGGTGCGTACTTCCGGGCTCGTCGTGCCGCCGACCACGCCGGTTTCCAGGTCGACGGAACCGTCACGAAGCGCGGCGCTGTCCTTGCTCAGCTTCTGCACAAAGTGCAAGCGCACGCCGGGCGCTTGTTCACTGACGCGGGCTATCAACGCCGGTCCGAAGTTTTCGACAAAACCGTCGCTGGTGCGCAGCGTAAACGTGCGCACCAGGTGCTTGAGGTCGAGTTGTTCGGCGGGGCGCAAAACCGCTTCGGCGTCTTGCACCAAACGACTGACGTGTTCGCGCAATTCGAGCGCCCGGGGCGTCGGCACCAGGCCGCGTCCGGCCCGGACCAACAGCGGGTCGCCCGTCGTTTCGCGCAATCGCGCCAGCGCCCGGCTCATGGCCGACGGGCTCAGGCGCAGTCGTTGGGCGGCGCGCGCGACACTGCCTTCGGCGAGCAGCACGTCCAGGGTAATCAGCAAATTCAGGTCAGGTGTCGGCATGCCTCAACATTAGCACGGCGTTGGGCTGGCATGGCGTTGAACGCAACTATCCAGTGCAAAGCATGCGTCTTCCGCCTTGTCATGCACGGGCATACGCTGCTGATCTACCTTTCAGACGTGGCCAGATAATGAAACTCATCACTCAATCAGGTTCGGTGCGCTGGGCGCTTGCGAGCCTTTCGCTGTCGATGTTGATGCCTTCACTCGACACCAGCATTGCCAATACAGGATTGCCGACGTTGGCCGAGGCGTTCGATGCTTCCTTCCAGCACGTGCAGTGGATCGTTCTGGCGTATCTGCTGGCGATCACCACGCTGATCGTCAGTGTCGGACGGCTCGGCGATATCGTCGGCCGTCGGCGCTTGCTGCTGGCGGGCATCACCATTTTCAGCCTGTCATCGCTGGCGTGCGGTGTGGCGCCGTCGCTTGGGTGGCTGGTCGGCGCCCGGGCAGTGCAGGGGCTCGGGGCGGCGATCATGCTGGCGCTGACCGTGGCGTTTGTCGGCGAGACGGTGCCGAAAGCACAGACCGGCAGCGCCATGGGATTGCTCGGAACGATGTCGGCGATCGGCACTACGCTGGGGCCGTCGCTCGGTGGGATGTTGATCGCCGGCGTAGGCTGGCAGGCGATTTTTCTGATCAACGTGCCGCTGGGTGTTCTGAATATCTGGCTCGCGTATCGCTATTTGCCTGCGGACTCGCGGCGGGCGAAAGCGGGGCGGGTGGGCTTCGACAAGACAGGCACGTTGCTGCTGGCGCTGACGCTCGCGGCGTATGCGCTCGCCATGACGATCGGCCACGGTGATGTTGGTCCGCTCAATATCGCGCTGTTGCTGGCGGCAGTTTTCGGCGCTGGAATTTTCATATTCGTTGAGGCCACGGTTGCATCGCCATTGATCAAATTGGCGCTGTTCAGGCAGCCGGGATTGAGCGCAAGCCTGGCCATGAGCACGCTCGTTTCGACGGTAATGATGGCGACGCTGGTGGTCGGGCCGTTTTATCTTTCGGGTGCACTTGGGCTCGGTGCGGCGCTTGTCGGCCTCACCTTGTCGGTCGGCCCGCTGGTGGCTGCATTGAGCGGTGTACCGGCCGGTCGCCTGGTGGACCGTTTTGGCACTCGACGCATGACCCTTGTCGGGCTCGCGGCAATGGTGCTCGGTGCGGGTGCTTTATCGATGATGCCCGCGGGGTTCGGTATCCTCGGTTACCTCGCGCCCATTGCGGTGATCACGGCCAGCTACGCGTTGTTCCAGGCGGCCAACAACACCGCGATCATGACCGACATCCGCCCGGACCAGCGCGGCGTGATTTCCGGCCTGCTCAGCCTGTCGCGCAATCTTGGGCTGATCACCGGGGCCTCGGTCATGGGCGCTGTGTTTACGCTCGCCTCGGCGACGGCAGACATCACCACAGCTTCTCCCGCAGCCATCGTCAACGGTATGCGGATCACGTTTGCCGTCGCCGGGGTGTTGATCGTCCTGGCCTTTGTAATCGCATTGGCGCCGCGAGTTTCACACTGCTGCACCGCATGCAGTAATGAACTGCAGTGAAGCTATATTGTTCAATTGAAATCGAATGCCGATACTCCCCCGTACGTCGCGGTAGGAGGCGATTGGCGTCAACTTCCTCGATGTGACTCAGCGCAAGGGCGCCGTACTGCTCCCACAGGTTCCGCACCTTTTAGTGAGTGCCGCCGACGATTGCCGCTTGCGCCGTGCGCAACGCATGACGATTGCCACGGAACAACACCAGCGTCGCGATCAATCCCAGCACCGCCGCGCCACTGAGCCAGATCCCCGGCGCCGCCTTGTTGTCCAGCACATGGATCAGATAGGTACAGGCCGCAGGGGTGAACCCCCCGAACGTTGCGGTCGCCAGGCTGTAGGCCAGGGAGAAACCGGTCGTACGAACTTCCACCGGCATGATCTCGGTCAGGGCCACCACCATGGCGCCGTTGTACGAGCCATACAGGAACGACAGCCACAACTCGACAATCAGCAAATGGCTGAAGCTGGGGTTCGCCACCAGCCACGACAGTGCCGGATAAGCCGTGAGGATCGCCAGAATCGTCGCTGCCAACAGCAGGGGTTTGCGTCCGATCTTGTCGGAAAGCGCTCCCATCACCGGCAACCAGAAGAAGTTCGACAGGCCGATGCACACCGTCACCAGCAACGCATCCAGATCCGACAAATGCAGTTCGGCTTTTCCGAAGGTCGGGGTGTAGGCGGTGATCAGGTAGAACGACACCGTGGTCATCACCACCAGCGCCATGCCGGCGAGGACGATGCCGAAGTTCTGACCGATCGAGCGGACGATGTCCTGCAGGGTAGGGCGGTGTTTACGTGCCTGGAACTCCGGGGTTTCTTCCAGCGAACGGCGGATCACGAAGATTACCGGCACGATCATGCAGCCGATCAGAAACGGCACGCGCCAGCCCCACTCACCCATTTCTTCGGGGCTCAGCCAATGGTTCAAACCCACGCCGAGCAGGCCGGCGAATACCACCGCAGCTTGCTGACTGGCGGACTGCCAACTGACGAAGAAGCCTTTGCGGCCCGGTGTGGAGATTTCGGCGAGGTACACCGACACACCGCCCAGTTCCACACCTGCCGAGAAGCCTTGCAACAGACGACCGAACAATACGATCAGTGGCGCCGCGACACCTAGCGTGGCGTAACCCGGCACGCAGGCAATCAGCACGGTGCCGGCGGCCATCATCGCCAGTGTGATGATCAGGCCTTTGCGGCGGCCATGGCGGTCGATGTAGGCGCCGAGAAAAATCGCCCCCAGCGGACGCATCAGGAAGCCGGCGCCGAAAGTGGCCAGCGACAGCATCAGTGAAGCAAACGCGCTATCGGCAGGAAAGAAGGTTTTGGCAATGGCCGTGGCGTAAAAGCCGTAGACCATGAAGTCGAACATTTCGAGAAAGTTACCGCTGACAACGCGAAAAATCGCTTTGCCTTTGCTCGTGTTGGAAGACATTTGTAGGTACTCACGCTGGTAAGTCTTGTTTTGACTGACTGGCGCCGGGGCAGGCCTCGCTCCCATGCGCTCTGAGGCCCATAATGGCGGGCGCGGTTTTGAGGGGAGATGAAGATTTGTTAACTGGACGGTGGCGTTGGCTTGTGATGCTGGTCGGTGTTTTGTCCGGTTGCGGCAACGGCGACAGCCTGGAACGCTTCGACGGCCCGACCATGGGCAGCAGTTATTCGATCAAGTACGTGCGCCATGCCGGTCTTCCCGCCCCGGCGGAAGTCCGCGTCCAGGTCGAAAAGATCCTCGCTGATATCGATCAGCAGATGTCGACCTATCGCAGTGACTCCGACATCGAACGCTTCAATAACTTGCCCGCCAACCACTGCCAGACAATGCCTGCGCCGATCCTCGAATTGGTCCGCGTCGGCGAGCGATTGTCTTCGCAAAGCGAAGGCTCCTATGACCTGACGGTGGAGCCGCTGCTCAACCTCTGGGGATTTGGCCCGCAAGCGCGTGAGGAAAAAGTCCCGAGTGCCGAAGCGCTGGCCGAGGTGCAGCAGCGCGTCGGCCACAGCCACTTGCGCATCGACGGTGACCGGCTGTGCAAGGATGCTGCGGTCGAGGTCGACTTCAACAGCATCGCGGCCGGTTACGCGGTCGACACGATTGCCGCAAAACTTGAAGCGTTGGGCATCCACGACTACCTAGCTGAAGCCACCGGCGAGCTCAAGGCCGTCGGCAAAAAACTCGACGGCTCACCATGGCGCATCGCCCTGGAAGAGCCCCGCGATGACCAACAAGTGGCCAAACGCATCATCGCTGTCGACGGCTACGGCGTGTCCACCTCCGGCGACTACCGTAATTATTTCGAGCAGGGTGGTCGGCGCTATTCCCACACCTTTGATGCCCGCACCGGAACACCGGTCCTACACACCCTGGCGTCAGTCACGGTGATTCATCCTTCAGCATTGATGGCCGATGGCTTATCGACGCTGTTGCTGATCCTTGGCCCTGAACGGGGTTGGGACTATGCCCAAACCCATGACATTGCTGCATTCTTTGTGATTCGTGCCGATACAGGGTTTGTTACACGCACCAATCAGGCTTTTGAACGCCTGGCGGGTGAGAAAACCGAGTGATTGCGGCATCAAAAGCATTTTTCGATGGCGTTGTAGTGCAGGCAAAACTAGCCTACGACGCGACCAAGGGTTAATGTGCGCGGCGTTGACGCTTCTATAGACTGTGTCCGGGTTCTGCACTGGCCCCAAATTGTTCCTTCGCGCCGCCGATCGGCGTGATTTAGCCGCAGGTGCCGAGGGCGCCGCGGCCTGTTCTGAGGAGTACGCATGGCTGTCTACAACTACGATGTGGTGGTGTTGGGTTCCGGCCCGGCGGGGGAAGGCGCGGCAATGAACGCCGCCAAGGCAGGGCGCAAGGTGGCGATGGTCGATAGCCGTCGGCAGGTCGGCGGCAACTGCACCCACCTGGGCACCATCCCGTCCAAGGCCTTGCGTCACTCGGTCCGGCAGATCATGCAGTTCAACACCAACCCGATGTTCCGGGCGATTGGTGAACCGCGCTGGTTCTCGTTCCCGGACGTGTTGAAAAGCGCTGAAAAAGTCATCTCCAAACAAGTCGCCTCGCGCACCGGCTACTACGCCCGTAACCGCGTCGACGTGTTCTTCGGCACCGGCAGCTTCGCCGACGAGCAAACCATCGAAGTGGTGTGCGCCAATGGCGTGGTCGAAAAACTGGTGGCCAAGCACATCATCATCGCTACCGGCTCGCGTCCTTATCGCCCGGCAGACATCGATTTCCATCACCCGCGTATCTACGATAGCGACACTATCCTCAGCCTCGGCCATACACCGCGCAAACTCATCGTCTACGGCGCCGGCGTGATCGGTTGCGAATACGCGTCGATCTTCAGTGGTCTGGGTGTATTGGTTGAGCTGGTGGACAACCGTGGTCAATTGCTGAGCTTCCTCGACTCGGAGATTTCCCAGGCCCTGAGCTACCACTTCAGCAACAACAACATCACGGTTCGCCACAACGAAGACTACGACCGCGTCGAAGGCGTAGACAACGGCGTGATCCTGCACCTGAAATCCGGCAAGAAGATCAAGGCCGACGCCTTGCTCTGGTGCAACGGTCGAACCGGTAACACCGACGCACTGGGTCTGGAAAACATCGGCGTGAAAGTCAACAGCCGTGGCCAGATCGAAGTCGACGAGAACTACCGCACCTGCGTGCCGAACATTTATGGTGCCGGTGACGTGATTGGCTGGCCGAGCCTGGCCAGTGCCGCTCACGACCAGGGCCGTTCGGCCGCTGGCAGCATTGTCGACAATGGCAGCTGGCGCTTCGTCAACGACGTGCCAACCGGCATCTACACCATTCCGGAGATCAGCTCGATCGGCAAGAACGAGCAGGAGCTGACTCAAGCCAAGGTGCCGTACGAAGTGGGCAAGGCGTTCTTCAAGGGCATGGCGCGTGCGCAGATCGCCGGCGAGCCGCAAGGCATGCTGAAGATCCTGTTCCACCGCGATACGCTGGAAGTGCTGGGCGTTCACTGCTTCGGTTATCAGGCGTCGGAGATCGTGCACATCGGTCAGGCGATCATGAACCAGCCGGGCGAACAGAACACCCTGAAGTACTTCGTCAACACGACGTTCAACTACCCGACCATGGCCGAAGCCTATCGGGTAGCGGCGTACGATGGCCTCAACCGGCTTTTTTGAGCGGCTCCGGCCGGTGGCCTGAGCCGGCCGGGGAGACCGATTTCAGCAATTCTCGAGCGTGGCAGTGGCCAAACCGGGAAAGTCTGTAATCAGGCTGTCAACGCCGAAGTCGGCGAGCCTGCGCATCAGCGCGGGCTCGTTGACTGTCCACACCGACACATGCAGCCCCTGACGCTGCGCCTTCTGCAGGCGTTCCGGCGTACACAGGGTCCAGTTCAGCGCCAGCATTTCACAGCCATAGTTTTGCGCGACCTTCAGCGGATCGAGCCAGGCGTACTCGGCCACCAGTCCGCGAGACACGTCCGGCACCAGGTCCAGCGCGGCTTTCAACACTTCGCGCGAACTCGACGTAATTGTGATCTTGTCCCGCATGCCGAAACGCTGCGCCATTTCACGGATCGCCAGCACGGTGGTCGCGGCACGGGTGCGTGAAGCGCTTTTGACTTCCAGCTGCCAATGATCGAAGTCGCATTTCTCGAATAATTCTTCCAGCGTTGGAATCGGGCAGGGCTTGATCCAGCCCGGGCCGCCCTTGCGCGCGTCGTAGGTCACCAATTGCGCGGCCGTGTGCTCGGCCACTTTGCCGCGGCGGTCGGTGGTGCGCTTGAGGGTCGGGTCGTGGATGACCATCAACTCGCCGTCCCTGGACAGGTGCAGGTCCAGTTCGCAGCGGCGCACGCCGTGCTTGAGGCATTGCTGAAAGCTGGTCAGGGTGTTTTCCGGTGCTTCGCCCTTGGCGCCGCGATGGCCGTAGATGAGAGTCACGGTTCTTCCTTAATTAATGGCCGGTTTCGTTTTGTTCGCGTGCCAGGCGTCGTTCTTGTGCCTGACGCTGCAAGATATAGCGGGCCAGCAATTGCCGCTGGGCATCGGACAAGTATTCGAACTCGGTGCCGATGTCATAGCCGTCGCCCTTGCGGTCGCAATGGGTGACACGGGCCCGCAGCAACAGGCCGAGGGCTTGCGGCATCAGCACCAGTTTGACCGACAGGTGCGCGCCGATGGCGATGGGCGTCGGATGCTGAAAGTCGATGCCCCCTTCGGAGATGATCACTGGCTGCGGTTCGCCGATCTGTCCGAGTACGGTCAGGGCGACCACTTGGCTTAGCAGATCGATGCGTTTGTTCTGGGATTTCAGGAAAGCGGCAGTGTTGCGGTCGCGCTCGCTGATCTGGCGCAGCAGGTGTTGGGACTCGAATTCGCTCAGGTGCAGTTCGCTGAGCAGGTTGAACAGTGGGGAAGCATCCTGCAACACTTCCTGGCCTGCGGCTTCGGGAGCAGACAGGGGCCTAATTTCCAGTGCGATCGTGTCCTCGATACGGTAGTATTCGCGGCGATCTTCTTCATCTAATGTCGACATGGCGAACCCATGGTAGCGGCGGTGGTCTGAGTGTAAAGCTGGTTATCGACCCCCGCCACAAGGACGTTCCTTTTCCCTCCGAACAAGCCCCGACATGTTCAGACCTCTCTTCGTATTTATTGGCACGCGTTATACCCGTGCAAAGCGTCGCAATCATTTTGTGTCGTTCATTTCCCTGACCTCGATGATCGGACTCGCCCTCGGCGTGGTCGTGATGATCGTCGTGCTGTCGGTCATGAACGGCTTCGATCATGAAATGCGCACCCGCGTGCTGGGCATGGTGCCCCACGCGACCATCGAGTCCGGTGAGCCGATCAGCGACTGGCAAAGCCTGGCCGCCAAGGTCAAGCAGAACCCGCAGGTGGCGGCGGTTGCGCCCTTCGTCCAGATGCAGGGCCTGCTGACCAACAACGGCAAGGTGTCCAAAGTGCTGCTCAATGCCATTGATCCTGTGCAGGAACGGCAGGTGTCGATCATCGATAACTTCATGCAGCAGGGCAAACTCGACGACCTGGCGCCGGGCAGTTTCGGCATCGTCATCGGCGACAAGGCCGCGGCCAAGCTCGGCGTGGCGGTCGGCGACAAGCTGACGTTTGTCGCGCCGGAAGTCACCGTGACCCCGGCCGGGATGTTCCCGCGCATGAAACGCTTTACCGTGGTCGGCATCTTCCATGTTGGCGCCGGTGAGCTGGACGGCTATCTGGGCCTCACCAACCTGCAGGATCTGGCCAAGCTGCACCGCTGGCAACCGGATCAGGTCCAGGGCCTGCGGTTGAAGTTCGACGATCTGTTCCAGGCGCCGCGCACCGCGTGGACCATCGCCCAGCAGCTTGGCGAAGACAAGTATTACGCCCGCGACTGGACCCGCACCCACGGCAATCTGTATCAGGCGATCCGCATGGAGAAAGCCATGATCGGCCTGCTGTTGCTGCTGATCGTCGCCGTCGCTGCGTTCAACATCATTTCCACGCTGGTGATGGTGGTGAACGACAAGAAGGGCGATATCGCGATTCTTCGCACTCTTGGCTCCACGCCGGGGCAAATCATGGCGATCTTCATGGTCCAGGGCACGGTCATTGGCGTGGTCGGTACGCTGATTGGCGCCGTGGTCGGGATCTTCGCCGCGCTGAACGTCAGCGCCGCGATCTCGGCCCTTGAAGGGCTGATTGGCCACAAGTTCCTGAACGCCGACGTGTATTTCATCGATTACCTGCCGTCGCAAGTGCAGAGCCAGGATGTGTTGATGGTCTGCGCCGCCGCGTTGGTCCTGAGTTTCCTCGCCACCCTGTATCCAGCCTGGCGTGCCGCGCGCACCCAGCCTGCGGAGGCGCTACGTTATGAGTGAGTCGGGCATGAGTGATAAAGCAATCTTGAGCTGCCGCAACCTGGGCAAGTCCTACGTGGAAGGCCCGGAATCGGTAGAGGTTCTGGCCGGTCTGCAACTGGAACTGCATCCGGGTGAGCGCGTGGCGATCGTCGGTACGTCGGGTTCGGGCAAAAGTACCTTGCTCAACCTGCTGGGCGGCCTCGATACACCGACCAGGGGCAGCGTCTGGCTGGCCGGTGAAGAGCTCTCGGCGTTGAACGAAAAGGCCCGTGGCCTGTTGCGCAACCGGTCGCTGGGTTTCGTTTACCAGTTCCACCACTTGCTGCCTGAGTTCACCGCGCTGGAAAACGTCTGCATGCCGCTGCTGATCGGTAAAACCGCGATCCCGCAAGCGCGTCAGCGTGCGACGGCGTTGCTGGAGCGGGTAGGGCTGGGCCATCGCCTGGAGCACAAACCGGCGGAATTGTCCGGTGGCGAACGCCAGCGTGTGGCCATTGCCCGCGCCCTGGTGAACAAGCCAGGCTTGGTGATGCTCGACGAGCCGACCGGCAACCTCGACTCCCACACCGCCCAGGGCATTCAGGATTTGATGCTGGAACTCAGCACCTCGATGCGCACGGCGTTCCTGGTGGTGACCCACGACATGAACCTGGCTCGCCAGATGGATCGCGTCCTGCATTTGCAGGAAGGTTGCCTGACCCCCATCTGATTGGCTGAAACCCGGCGCACTGAACAGTGCGTCGGGTCTTTTATTTTTATACGGTGCCCCAGCGAATGTTCAGACCGTTATCGATCTTTATCGGCACGCGCTATACCCGCGCCAAGCGCCGCAATCGCTTTGTTTCCTTCATCTCGATGACCTCGATGATCGGTCTCGCCCTCGGCGTGCTGGCAATGATCGTGGTGCTGTCGGTGATGAACGGCTTCCAGCGCGAAATGAGTTCGCGCATCCTCGGTATGGTGCCCCACGCGACCATCGTCGGCGTGAACCCTATCGACGATTGGCAGCCGGTGGCCGCCGCGGCGATGAAGAATCCTGAAGTCACCGCCGCCGTGCCGTTCACCGAGATGGAAGGCATGCTGTCCTACAAGGGCACGATGCAGCCGATCCAGGTCAGCGGTGTCGACCCGGCGCTGGAAGGCAAGGTGTCGATCGTTGCCAAGCACATTGTTCAGGGACGTCTCGACGCCTTGAAGCCGGGCGAGTTCGGCGTGGTGGTCGGCGAGATCACCGCTCGCCGCTTCCGTTTGAATGTCGGCGACAAGATCACCCTGATCGTGCCGGAAGTCAGCACCGCACCAGGCGGCATCACCCCGCGCATGCAGCGGCTGAACGTGGTGGGCGTGTTCAAGGTCGGCGCCGAGCTGGACGGTTCGATGGCGCTGATCCACATGGCCGATGCCGCGCAGATGCAGCACTGGCAGCCGAATCAGGTGCAGAGCGTGCGTCTGGCGGTGAAGGATCTGTACGCCGCGCCGCAAGTATCGAGCGATATCGCGACGGGCCTGGGCGCCGCTTACAAGGCTGACGACTGGACCCACACCCAGGGCAGTCTGTTCAGCGCAATGAAGATGGAAAAAACCATGATCGGCCTGTTGTTGCTGTTGATCGTGGCCGTGGCGGCGTTCAACATCATCGCCACCCTGATCATGGTAGTGAACGACAAGGGCGCGGACATCGCGATCCTGCGCACCATCGGCGCGACACCTCGGCAGATCATGGCGATCTTCATGGTGCAGGGCACGGTGATCGGGATTGTCGGCACCTTGATTGGCGGCGTGCTGGGCGTGATCGCGGCGTTGAACGTCAGTGAACTGGTGGGCTGGATGGAGCGGGTCAGCGGACAGCACATCTTCAGTTCCGATGTGTACTTCGTCAGTAACTTGCCGTCCGAATTGCAGGGGGCGGATGTGTTGTTGATCTGTTCCGCCGGTTTCATCATGAGCTTTCTGGCGACGCTGTATCCGGCGTGGCGGGCGGCGAAGGTCGAGCCGGCTACTGCGTTGCGGTATTCGTAAGCCTGTGTAGACCGCTATCGCGGGCAAGCCGGCTCCCACAGTGACCGAGTTGAATCACAATGCTGTGAACGACTCGAAACCCTGTGGGAGCGGCGATGCGGCGATCCGACTTGCCCGCGATAGGGCCGGCCTTGGGGCCCTCAATCCCCCTTCGGCAACTCAATCACAAACCGCGTCCATCCGTTATCCGATTCGCAACGAATCTGCCCACCATGGGCACGGATGATCGATTGGGTGATCGCCAATCCCAGCCCCGCATGCTCACTGCTGCCTTCCCGGCGCGCCGGGTCGGCCCGGTAGAAACGGTCAAACAAACGCGGCAACAAGTCTTCAGAAATCCCTTCACCACTGTTTTCAACGGTCAGGCTCAGGCCGTTCGGTTGCTCGACAATCTTCACCCGCACCTCGCCACCGACCGGTGTAAACCGCAACGCATTGTCCAGCAAGTTGGAAAGCGCCCGGCGCAACATGCTACGGTCGCCCTGCATGCTTGCGCTGCCCTCACGACTCAACTTCACCTGAGCGTCCTCGGCCAGCGGCGCAAAAAACTCCAGCAACACGTCTGTTTCTTGCGCCAGTTCCAGCGGTTCGCGCTTGGGCATCAGCAAGCCGTGGTCAGCCTTGGCCAGGTACAACATGTCGTTGACCAGTTGCGCCATCCATTGCAGTTCTTCGAGGTTGCTGTGCAGCGCTTCGCGGTAATCCTCAAGGGGGCGAGGGCGTGTGAGCGTGACCTGAGTGTGGGTCAGCAGGTTCGACAGCGGCGTACGCAGCTCATGGGCGATGTCGGCAGAGAAGGCCGAAAGCCGCTGAAAAGAGTCGTCGAGGCGTCCGAGCATGGCGTTGAAGCTGTGGGCCATCTCCGCTAGCTCCGGCGGCATGTCTGCTTCTGGCAGCCGTGCGTTAAGCGATTGTGCGGAAACACCGCTGGCCACCGCACTCATGCGTCGCAACGGGCGCAAACCACTGCGCGCCGCCCAGGCACCGAGCAGGGCGGTGGCCAGGGCCGACAAGCCGACCGTCAGCCAAATCAGATGCTGCATGCGCTGTAGAAAATGCTGGTGATGGGTGATGTCTAGCAGCAGGGTCAGTTGCGGCGAATCAGCTTTGTCGGGGTGCAACGGCGCGTTCAAGACGCGGTAATCCATGCCGTCGTCGCTCATCGTCGACAGGCCTGGCTGGCGTGGCAAGTCTTTGGGTAAGCGGGCCGAGCTGTCGTACAGCCGTTGGCCGTCACTGCCGATGATGCGCAGCGAAAGATCGGCTTGTCGGCTCAATTCATCGGCCAGCCTGGCCTCGGCTTCGCTGGACCGAATGTCATCCAGCGCCCGGCGCAAGCCAATCAGTTTGCCGTCCAGCAACTGCTGATCCAGCTCGACAAAGTGCGCCTCGCTGGCGCGGCTGAACAATACGCCGGCGAACAACGACACAACCGCGGTGCAGGCTGCGAACAGCAGCGCCAGGCGATTGCTTAATGAAAGTCGGCGCATCAGGCGGGGCGCTCTTCAAGGACGTAACCCATGCCACGCACGGTGTGGATCAACTTGTTCGGGAAATCGTCGTCGATCTTCAGGCGCAAACGGCGGATCGCCACTTCGATGACGTTGGTGTCGCTGTCGAAATTCATGTCCCACACCTGAGAAGCGATCAGTGACTTGGGCAGAACTTCGCCCTGGCGTCGTAGGAGCATTTCCAGCAAGGCGAATTCCTTGGCGGTCAGGTCGATGCGCTGACCGTTGCGTTCGACCCGACGGCGGATCAGGTCCAGACGCAAGTCGGCCAGTTGCAGGCTGGTTTCCTGAGGTGTGGCGCTGCCGCGACGCAGCAGGCTGCGAACCCGGGCCAGCAGTTCGGAGAAGGCGAAAGGTTTGACCAGATAGTCGTCGGCGCCCAGTTCGAGGCCGTGGACCCTGTCCTCCACTGCGTCTCGCGCTGTAAGAAACAGTACCGGCGTGTCCAGGCCAGCACCGCGCACCGCTTGCAGAATCTGCCAGCCGTCGCGACCGGGCAGCATCACATCGAGAATCAACAAGGCGTAATCGCCGCTCAAGGCCAGTTGCTGGCCGGTGCTGCCGTCGGCCACCAGTTCGGTATTGAAACCGGCCTCGGTCAAGCCCTGGCGCAGGTAGTGGCCGGTTTTCGGTTGGTCTTCGACAATCAGCAGTTTCATGGGCGACTCGGGTAGTTGGAACAGGTGCGTTATACCGTGGGCGGCGGAGATGCAGGCCAACCTGACAAAGTTGTAATCTGCCTGTCAGGTGGCTGGCAGAGCCCGCTGGTTAGAGTTTCCCACAAGCTGAACCTCATCTTGTTGGAGTGCGACTATGTTTTTGCGAAATCGTCTGGGATTGGCCGCTTGCTTGCTGATACTGAGTGTAGGGCTAGAGGCCTCGCCGGCGCAGTCCTACGAATTCGGTCAACCGGCCTCGGCCGCCCAGGCTACCCGCAGCATTGAGGTGGTGATGGGCGACATGTCCTTCACCCCCAAGGCGATCGAGATCAAGGCCGGGGAAACCGTACGTTTGGTACTGGTGAATAAAGGCCAGTTGCTGCATGAATTCAACCTCGGCGACGCAGCGATGCATGCCAAGCATCAGCAGGAAATGCTCCAGATGCAGCAAAGCGGCATGCTGATGCCTACAGGCATGAAGGCAATGGATCACGGCTCCATGGCTGGAATGGATCACGGCGCCATGGATCACAGCATGAAGCACGACGACCCCAACAGCGTGTTGGTGGAGCCGGGTAAAACCGCCGAGCTGACCTGGACCTTCACCAAGGCCACTAACCTGGAATTTGCCTGCAACATCCCCGGCCATTATCAGGCTGGTATGGTCGGCAATCTGACAGTCAGTCAGTAAGCACTCAAAGGCGGGAGCAAAGGCTGGTAGAATCCGCTGATTCTTCAGTCAGGTTTCCGCCATGCATCCCGCAGCCGAACATTCGCCGCTGGGCAAATCCAGCGAATACATCGCCACCTACACGCCGTCCTTGCTGTTCCCGATCCCGCGCACCGCGAAATGGGCCGAGCTGGGCCTGACGGCTGAAACCCTGCCGTACAAGGGCGTGGACTTCTGGAACTGCTTCGAACTGTCGTGGCTGTTGCCGTCCGGCAAGCCTGTGGTGGCGATCGGCGAATTCAGCGTTCCGGCGGATTCGCCGAATATCATCGAATCGAAGTCGTTCAAGCTGTACCTCAACTCGCTGAACCAAACGGTATTTGCCGACACCGCGAGCCTTGAATCGACGCTGGTAAAAGACCTCTCGGCCGCTGCCGGCAAACCGGTGGGCGTACGGGTTCGCAGCCTGAAAGATGTTGAGGCAGAAGGCGTCGTAGCGTTGCCGGGTGCGTGCATCGATGACCTGGACATCAGCGTCAGCAACTATGAGCATCCGCGTCCGGAGCTGCTGCGGTGCGATGAGTCGCGCATTGTTGAAGAGTGTGTGCACAGTCATTTGCTCAAATCCAACTGCCCGGTCACCAGTCAGCCGGACTGGGGCAGCGTGGCGGTGGAGTATCGCGGCGCGGCGCTGGATCACGCCAGTTTGCTGGAATACATCGTGAGTTTCCGTCAGCACTCGGATTTCCATGAGCAGTGTGTGGAGCGGATTTTCCTCGACCTGCAGCGGTTGCTGAAACCGGAGAAACTGACGGTGTATGCGCGGTATGTGCGTCGCGGCGGGCTGGACATCAACCCGTATCGCAGCACCGAAGAAGTGCAATTGCCGAACCATCGCCTGGTTCGTCAATAGAGATCCAATGTGGGAGCGAGCCTGCTCGCGGAGGCGGATTTTCAGTCAACATTAATGTTGGATGTGCCGGCCTCATCGCGAGCAGGCTCGCTCCCACAGGGGATTGCATTTGCAAACCCCGGATATGAAAAGCCCCGCTATCGATAGCAGGGCTTTTTTGCTTTTGGCGGGTTCAGATCCCCATGTTGCCCAAGGCTTGCACAATGTTGCGCAAGGTGCCGGCCAGGGTGGGATGTTCGAGTTCGAAGCGCTCGACGGCCAGGTTCACATTGTCGGCGAGGTTGGTGTCCTGGGTTTTGGTTTCCAGCTCAAGCTCCAGTTGGATCTGTTGCATCAGCGCGTGCAGGTCTTCGCGCTCGGCTTCGGTCAGTGGTGGATTCTGTTCCAATTGCTCGCGCAGTTTGTTGAGCTGTTCTTGCAGTTCGCGGGCAGGCATGGCGTTCTTCCTTTTCTCGATAGGCACTGGCATAGACCGCAGCAGCGCGCCGAAGGTCTATGGCTGACCTTTAGATTAATCCACTCCCGGGCAACCTGCATGCCTTCATGGGTGTGAGGCGGCAATCAGGGCTTTTCGCCCTTGAGCCGGCGCAGGCTGATGTCGGCCAGGCAGGTGTCGAGTTCGCCCAGATGATCGATCACCGAATGTACGCCCAGGCCGAACAACTGCACCGTAGCCTTGCCGCGCAGATGTTCCCGTTCCTTTTGACTCAAGGCCTGCCATTCGCTCGGCGCCAGCCCGCAGAGCGAGCCGCAGGACGCCAGGCCAATGGTCCACAGCCCGGCATTCAGGCCCGATTGCAGAAGACGCGGTTCGCCGCTGACCAGCACACAACCGTCCAGACGCTCGACATTCAGCGCCATCAAGGCTTGCCAGCAGGCATTCGGCGCCGGCCAGGGATTGATTGTTTCCGAGTGTTGCGAAGGCTTGACCCAAGCCGGGAGATCCGCGGCCAGAGAATGGCTGAGGGCGGGGGACAGTTCATCGAGCCAGGCACAGGGGATCTGTTGGCGCAGCAAGCTCGACAGGCTCTCCAAAGCACCGTGCGTGACTTCGGCGTGCTCGGCAGAAACGGCGCCGTGCTGGCGCGTGCGGGCACCGAAATCCACCAGGCAACCACTGAGGCCGAACAGCACGGCGGTCAGACTCGGTGCGACAACGGGCAAGACTTCGGCATGCGGCATGGAAACGTCCCTGAAATAGCGACAAGGCTATTCAAGGGCGGTGACAATTGAATGACACGGATGTGAATCGCTCACGGTCAGGAAGAATCATCCGCAGACCCTCGCGCACGATGCTGCCTAAACCGGGATTTCCGTCATATACTAGCGGTCTTTGCGACTGGGCCAAGCGCCCGCGTCAGTACAATCCAAGGAGTTTCTCTATGCGCTGGAGCAATCGACTCGCTCAGCTTTGTATGTGTGCCAGTGTATTGCTGGTTCCGTTCGCGGCTCAGGCTGCCACGGAAGAAGACCCTTGGGAAAGCATCAACCGCCCGATCTACAAATTCAACGATTTTGTCGACACCTATGCACTGAAACCGTTGGCTCAGGGCTACCAGTTCGTCACGCCGCAGTTTCTGGAAGACGGCATCCACAACATGTTCCGCAACGTCGGCGACGTGACCAACCTCGCCAACAACCTGTTGCAGGTCAAACCCGCTGCGGCTGGCGTCGACACCGCGCGTTTGATCTTCAACACCACTTTTGGCCTGCTGGGCTTCTTCGACGTGGGCACCAAAATGGGGCTGCATCGCAACGACGAAGACTTCGGCCAGACCCTCGGTTACTGGGGCGTGGGCAGCGGCCCGTACGTGATGCTGCCGCTCCTGGGCCCAAGCACCTTGCGTGATGCGCCTTCCAGGTATGTCGACGGCTATACCGGTCCGTACCCTTACATCAACGACGTGCCGGTGCGTAACTCGATTTTCGGCCTGAACATCGTCGACACTCGCGCCAGCCTGTTGTCGGCCGAGAAACTGGTCAGCGGCGACAAATACACTTTTATTCGCAATGCGTACCTGCAAAACCGCGAATTCAAAGTCAAGGACGGTAAGGTCGAAGACGATTTTTAATCTCGACCGGTAAAATGAGGAAGGCGGCCATTTTGGCCGCCTTCTTTCGTTTGGTTTGCGGGTTGAATCGGGTTATTTCATCTTCAGGATTGTAAGGCCGAGTTTCTGACTGCCACCGTCCTGTTCTTTCACCCACACCACCTCGGTGTCGGCCTCAAGGCCTTTCAGCGCTGCGTGATCGGAATCGATCCGCACGCTGAGCCGGTCGCCGACCTTGAACAAGCGGGGCGTCTCAACCTGCATGCCACTGCTGGAAAGGTCAATACAGACGGCTTGCACCTCATCGCCTTCATGAATCAGCGACACATCGGCATCAACCCGCATGCGGATGAAGTCGCGCTTTTCGCTGTAGTCCCGATCGGTTTGGCTCATGGGCTCGGTCCTTCCTTTGGGTTACGGATTTGCCTGTTCTTATAACTCCCGGTGATTTGACAAGTAAAGACGTCAAGCGACCATCGGCGTGAGCTTGAAACACCTCGCGGATGGGAGTACCGTCTGCGCCTTAGAAGGGCACCTCTGGTGGACCTGTGAGTAGGGCAAACGCTCGAAAACGGTGCGGCAGAGAGGCTAGAAAGCGAATCCAGTAGTGTGCGCAGGGCCAAATGCCCAGCCTGCTACGCCAACCTAATTCTGGCGCCGTTTGCCCACATGCCAAAAACCAGTGCCACGCTGCTGATAATCGATGATGACGAAGTAGTGCGCGCGAGCCTCGCGGCCTACTTGGAAGACAGTGGTTTCAGTGTCCTGCAGGCCAGCAATGGCCAGCAGGGTCTTCAGGTATTCGAGCAAGACAAGCCCGACTTGGTCATCTGCGATCTGCGCATGCCACAGATGGGCGGACTCGAACTCATTCGCCAGGTCACCGAGCTGTCGCCACAAACCCCGGTGATCGTGGTTTCGGGCGCCGGCGTGATGAACGACGCCGTCGAAGCCCTGCGCCTGGGCGCGGCGGACTACCTGATCAAGCCTCTCGAAGATCTGGCCGTGCTCGAGCACTCCGTGCGCCGGGCCCTGGATCGTGCGCGTCTGCTGCTGGAAAACCAGCGCTACCGCGAGAAGCTGGAAAAGGCCAACCGCGAGCTCGAAGCCAGCCTGAACCTGCTCCAGGAAGACCAGAACGCCGGTCGCCAGGTGCAGATGAACATGCTGCCGGTCAGCCCCTGGAGCATCAACGAGTTCCAGTTTGCCCACCAGATCATCCCGTCACTGTACCTGTCGGGCGATTTCGTCGACTACTTTCGGGTTGACGAGCGACGGGTAGCCTTCTATTTGGCAGACGTTTCCGGTCATGGCGCCTCTTCAGCCTTCGTCACTGTGCTGCTGAAATTCATGACCACGCGCTTGCTGTTCGAATCCAAGCGCAATGGCACATTGCCGGAATTCAAGCCTTCAGAAGTCCTTGGTCATATCAACCGGGGCCTGATCAGTTGTAAGCTGGGCAAACACGTCACAATGGTCGGTGGAGTCATCGACGAGGAGACAGGTTTGTTGACCTATAGCATCGGCGGTCATCTGCCGTTGCCTGTGTTGTACACGCCAGACAGTGTTCGTTACCTGGAAGGGCGCGGTCTGCCGGTGGGCCTCTTCAATGAAGCCACCTACGAAGACCACGTACTGGAATTGCCACCAGTGTTCAGCCTGACGCTGATGTCTGATGGCATTTTGGACCTTTTGCCAGAACCCACACTCAAAGATAAAGAAGCTGCCTTGCCTCAACGGGTTAAGGCGGCGGGCGGCAGCCTGGATGGTCTGCGCCAGGTTTTCGGATTGGCCACGCTAGGGGAGATGCCGGATGATATCGCCCTGTTGGTGTTGAGCAGGAATCTTTAATGAGTACCGGTAGAATCCAGTTCGCCGAGCAGGACGGCACCTTCGTCCTGAAGTTCGTCGGTGAAGTTCGCCTGACCCTGTGTTCGGCGTTGGATGCGACTATTGAGCGGATCTTCACTGCGTTGAATTTCAACGCCATCGTGATCGACCTGACCGAAACCCGCAGCATCGACAGCACCACCCTGGGCCTGCTGGCCAAATTGTCGATCCTGTCACGGCAAAAGGTCGGCTTGCTGCCGACCGTCGTCACCACCCACGAAGATATCACCCGTCTGCTGCAGTCCATGGGCTTCGAGCAAGTGTTCAACATCGTTGACCGCCCGATTCCATGCCCTGAATGCCTGACCGACCTTCCAGACCAGGACCAGTCTGAAGAAGTGGTGCGGATCAAAGTCCTCGAAGCGCACAAAATCCTCATGGGCCTGAACGACTCCAATCGTGAGGCGTTTCATGATCTGGTGAATGCGCTGGAGCGGCATTGATCCTTTGAAGTGATGGAGGGTCGCTCTGCCCCCATCGCGAGCAGGCTCGCTTCCACACCAATCTCAGCCATACCATAAATCCTGTGGGAGCGGGCTTGCCCGCGAAGGCGTCCGTACACCCACCACGGCCGCCAGCGCGAAGCCAACCCAATCCTCACTACCAAACGCGCACAAAAAAGGGCGAACCCACTAAGGTTCGCCCTTTTTGCACAGCTTCGAACTAGATCACAGCTTGGCCTGCAACAACGCCTCAAGCTTCTCCTGATCCCGAGCGAACTGACGAATCCCCTCAGCCAGCTTCTCGGTCGCCATGGCATCCTCGTTGGACAACCAGCGGAACTGCGCTTCACTCAAGCTCAGACGCGCCTCACCGGCATGCCCCGGCGCCAATTTACGCTCCAGCTTGCCAGTATCCGCCGCCAGCTTCTCCAGCAGATCCGGGCTGATGGTCAACCGATCACAACCGGCCAACTGCTCGATCTGATTCAGATTACGGAAGCTCGCGCCCATGACCACCGTCTTGTAGTCATTGGCCTTGTAGTAGTTGTAGATGCGCGTCACCGACTGCACGCCCGGATCATCCGCGCCGGTGTAGTCGTTGCCGTTGGCCTTCTTGTACCAATCGTAGATACGACCCACGAACGGCGAAATCAGGAAAACCCCGGCGTCAGCACACGCCGCCGCCTGAGCGAAAGAGAACAGCAAGGTCAGGTTGGTCTGGATACCTTCTTTTTCCAGCTTCTCGGCAGCGCGGATACCTTCCCAGGTGGAAGCGATCTTGATCAGCACACGGTCACGGCCAACGCCGGCCTTTTCGTACAGGTCGATCAGACGGTGCGCGCGCTTCAATACGGCGTCAGTGTCGAACGACAGGCGTGCATCCACCTCAGTGGAAATACGGCCAGGAATCACTTTCAGAATCTCTTGCCCCACCGCAACGCCAAAACGGTCACTGGCCAGGCCCACATCGCCCTTGCAGTCACTGACGCAAGCGTTCAGCAACTCGGCATAACCCGGAATGGCCGCCGCTTTGAGCAGCAGGGAAGGGTTGGTGGTAGCGTCCACGGGTTTAACGCGAGCGATAGCTTCGAAGTCGCCGGTGTCGGCAACCACGGTGGTCATTTGTTTGAGTTGTTCCAGCTTGGAAGTCATGGGCGTGCTCTGTCCTATGGGTCTAATGACATTACCCGAGCGCTGACAGCCACTCAAGGGTGCATGTACGTATCGATGGCCCCAGCGGCAACATCCTGAAAATGGATGTTTGAAAGGTGGGGCGTGGTGTTGGTAGATACGATGCTGAAATCGGGGGCAGGTTCAATGGAGGTGACGGGGAGCGGGTATTGGCTTTGCGATACGACGAGTCAGGAATAGACGCCGTGAGCCATGCGTGTCAGAAAATCACTTACCATCTCTGTGCCCGCTTGGGTGTCCAGCAACGCTACTGGGGCCCGTTTATCCAGGCCCAGCGCCGGAGTAACCAGCCAGTCTTGAGCAGCTTGATGATTGCCAAGGACTTCCTCGGCCTTCATCAGCGCTTTGGTTTGAAGGATGGACGCCGGTAACTCTTCACCGAGCGTCATGAGTGCGTTTTCATCCACGTACATCGTCCATTTCCTCAATGCTTATCGCTTTGGAAGGTTTGTGGATCAAACCTTTGAGCGTTTCATCCATAGGTTATCGTCAGTATTTGGTACCCAAAACGTCGACCTCGCAAGCAAGGCCGACGTGACTTTAAACCGCGGCCTCAACTTCTTCCTGCGCTTCAAATTCAAGCTGATGCCGTGTCCATTGCTGTTCAATGACTGGGTTTTCTCGAATCTGCTGCTCGATACGGATCGTCTCTCTGTACTCGTGGGCTTCAGCCGCCATGGTCCATAGTGTCTCTACTCCCAGACTTTCGAGTTCGGTTCGAATCTCGGCCAACTCTAGACGGAAGAATTCTTTACGCGGGTTAACCTTGTTCATCTGGCGACGGAGGAAATGCCGATGCAAGGTCTTCTCAAGGCCCGGCGCATCGTCGCTGAAGATCATTGCATGTACATCAAATTCAAACGGAACACTGGCGTCGCCTAGCTCGCGGATACGGTCCTTCGGTTCCAGGCGGCGAGTCATGCCGATCTTGAATACTTCTTCGCCGAACGATCCGATGTTGGAAATGACGTATACGTGACCTGCCCGCGTCTGCTGAGCCATGGAAAGCGCTCGCTGGTTTTTCTCTTCAGCAACCTGAAGCTTGTCTTCCAGTTCGCGGAGTTTGGTTTCGTATTCGGCACGTTGCGCATCATTGGCTGTAGCGACTTGTTGCAGTACTTTATCCATCGCTTTCTTGATGGTTTCTTCTTCTTTGGCTGCGTCTTTTATCGCGCGCTCGAATTCTCGACGGGCTTTTTCCTCTTCTCGCATTTGTTCGCGTAGTTGGCGTTGCTCCTCACGCTCCTGTTCTTTCAATGCGCGAGTTGTGGCAGCCCATTTGAGTTCTTCTAGGCGAGAGGAAAGGTATTCCTCGGTAATGCGAGCGTTTCTGAATGCGGTGCCGTTGTGGTTAACCATCGCAAACGCATCTCGGATTTCCTGCTCCAGTTTTCCGTGATTGTCAGCCTTGTTTCTTGAAAGAATCGAGTCGACTTTGCCGTTAAAAGCATCGATGACGAATCGGATAGCCGTTCCCTTGCGGTTGGCCTCTGCATAATCACAGGTGGCAGCTCTGCCAGTCTTGACCATACCTCGACTCGCGTCGCGTGCGGCTTTTAGCTTTTGTCCTGCATCAGTAAACGCGAACTCCTCAGCGAGGTCATCGAGTAGGTTGTAGGTCGGAACGATGTAGGCATCACCGTAACCTTCGATGATGTTCTTCATTGCTCGAGCGGTATCTGCAAGCTCCTTCGCTCTACTCATGGCGGTATACGCATCGCCTGCTATTTCTTCGGCGCGTTTATTTGCCTGCTCGATAATTCTGTTGGCGGTAACTCGAGCTTCCTCCAGATTTCGTTCGGATTGCTCAATCCTGGATTTTGCGGATTGACTTGCATCCTGGCGCTCTCGGGCCGCGTCTTGTTTGGCCTTGGCCAATTCAGATTCTGCTTCTGCAATGAGTTTTTTAGCCCATTCTTCAGCATCAACGATGCTTTGATACTTTGACAAAGTTGTGATTTGAGCCAGTAGGTCGGTGTGTTCCTGGGCCTGACGGGCAATATTCTCGTCCTGCTGATGAAGCTCTGCTGTCAGTTTGGTGATAGCCCTAGCCGCTTTGACTCGGAAAATCAAAAGGGCAAGGGTGCAAGCGGCGGAGATGATGAGCAATAACTCCATGTGATCCCTCACAGATGGTTTGGTGTTGGAGGCGGACGCTATCTTTTAGCCATCATTCTGTCCACCTTCATTCTGATGCCGAATTTTTCGCTGGCGAGGAGGACGCGAAAGCCTGTTTCCTTTGCCACTATCGGCTGACACGACTACTGACTGCTAATCAGCGCCGCCACCGCGAGATCGTTCAGCAGTGCGTCGGGTGTTTCCTGCCTGAAGCGTTTCAAGGCTGAGGTGAAGTAGGCTGCTTCAAGCATGCCCTCGCTGGCGAGGTAGAATTGCGCCGCTTCTACCTCTTGAACGGAGTAAACGCGCTTGTTCAGCCCGGACATCTCCTGGGTGGCAGTGAAGGGCGACAGAACCGTGGTGGCGAGGCCAAAACCGGTGAATTGGGTAATTTGCCATGGGCTTTCTTCACCAAAACACATGAAGTCGCAGTGGGCGTAGGCCTTGGCAGATGTTGCAGAGAGAAAGGTGAGGAGGATGCAGCGCTTGAAAAGAACAGAATTGAACAAGGGCATAACAACAAGGGCGTCCTGTCAGTAAATCGGCGTTATTTCACCGCAGGCAACATCCATGAGTTACCTGTCGGCCTGCGGGTGCAGGCCTTAATTCGAAGCGGCGTAATGATCCACGCTTTGCGCCGGCACAACAATGAGCGGAAGCGATTTCCATCAGCGAGGCGTGATCAACGCCCCTCAAGCAACTCCGCCGCCTGATCCAGCAACGCCAAAGGCTCTTTAGCCTTGTGAATATCCACCGACAACAACTGCCGAAACTTCCGCGCCCCCGGAAACCCGGTGCCCAACCCCAGCACATGCCGAGTGATGTGGTGCATCGCGCCACCCGCCAGCAAATGCTCGGCAATATAAGGCCGCAACTGCGCCAGCGCCTCCGCCCGGCTGATCACCGGCGCCGTGCTGCCGAACAACTGCTGATCCACCTCAGCCATCACATAAGGGTTGTGATACGCCTCACGGCCCAGCATCACACCGTCAAACGTTTGCAGATGCTCGTGACAAGCCTCCAGCGTCTTGATCCCGCCGTTGAGGATAATCTCCAACTCCGGAAAGTCCGCCTTCAATCGCGCCGCCACGTCATAGCGCAAGGGCGGAATGTCGCGGTTCTCCTTCGGCGACAACCCCTCCAGAATCGCAATCCGCGCATGCACCGTAAAACTCGTACACCCGGCATCCCGAACTGTGCCGACGAAATCACACAACTGCTCGTAACTGTCCCGCCCGTTAATCCCGATCCGATGTTTCACCGTCACCGGAATCGACACCGCATCACGCATCGCCTTCACACAATCGGCCACCAACTGCGGATGCCCCATCAGGCACGCACCGATCATATTGTTCTGCACCCGATCACTCGGGCAGCCGACGTTCAGGTTTACCTCGTCGTAGCTGTGGTCCTGGGCCATGCGTGCGCAGGCGGCCAGGTCCAATGGAACGCTGCCGCCGAGCTGGAGAGCTAGCGGGTGTTCGGCTTCGTTGTGACGCAGGAAACGGTCGTGATCGCCGTTGAGGAGCGCGCCGGTGGTGACCATTTCGGTGTAGAGGAGGGCGTGTTTGGAGAGTAGGCGTAGGAAAAAGCGGCAGTGGCGGTCGGTCCAATCCATCATGGGGGCGACGGAGAAGCGGCGGGAGAGCGGGGCGGGTATAGCGGTGATTGGGGGCATTGGCGTTTCTGGAATGGGTGAGGCTGGGAGGTGGGGAGTTTATCAGGATTGGGCTGGTGGGGCTCAGACGAGTCTTGCTGCGGGAGCAGGACAAGTGAGCAGTGGTCCCATTCAGACGCGGATGTTGCAGCTGAATGACTGGGTGGGGGAGGGCGTCATTCGGTTTAAACAATACGAAATCGGCGGGGAGAGGAGCTGTGCAGTGGTCTAATTTCCCCGGACACCTCGATAGGTGGAGAATGCATCTATCGAGGATTTTTTCATGACTGGCAAACGCAGAACATTCGACGACAGCTTCAAACTGCAAGTGGTAAAGATGATCAAGGACCAGGGACTGGCCGTTCCGCAGGTCTGCCGCGACCTGAATATTGGTGAGACCGCCGTCCGGCGCTGGGTGCAGCAGTACGAGGCTGAACAGCTGGGAGATGTCGGAATCGGCAAACCGTTGACTGCTGAGCAACAACGTATCCGGCAGTTGGAGCAGGAAAATCGCCAGCTCAAGATGGATAACGATGTATTAAAAAAGGCTACCGCCTTCTTTGCCCGCGAGCTGAAGTAACGTATCGCTTGGTTCGGCAGCTGCAACAGAAGGCTTATTCGGTGGCGCATGTCTGTCGGCTGCTGGGCATCAGTCGATCCGGGTTCTACGAAGCCAACAAACGTGCTGAAGTGCCAACATCAATTTGTCCCATGGCTCTGCAACTCAAGGCATCGTTTGCCGCAAGTGGCGGCTGTTATGGCAGTCGTCCGTTGCGTAAAGTGTTGCACGCCAAGGGCATGGAAATAGGCCTTTATAAAATTCGTCGCTTGATGCGTGCCAACGGTCTGCGTTCGGCTTGGAAGCGTAAGTTTGTGCATACGACAGATAGCAACCACGACCTGCCGATTGCTGAAAATGTATTGAATCGCCAATTTGAACCTGACGCAGTAAACAAAGCTTGGGTGGCAGACATTACCTACATCCGGACCCGAAGCGGCTGGTTATACCTGGCCGTGGTGCTGGACTTGTTCTCACGCAAGATAGTCGGCTGGTCCATGGCCCCGAACATGCCGGCTGAGCTGGTGTGTAGTGCAATGCAACTGGCGATTGCTCAGCGTCAACCACCACCGGGTCTGGTCGCCCACTCGGATCGTGGCAGCCAATACGCGAGCGCAAGCTACAGAGCGCTGTTGGCAAGAAATGAAATGCAGCAAAGCATGAGCCGTAAAGGTAATTGCTGGGACAACTCAGTGATGGAGCGCTTCTTCCTGAGTTTGAAAATGGAGCGGGTATGGCGGCGCGATTACGCCAACCACGCCGAAGCGATACGTGACATCACTGAATACATCGTTGGGTTTTACAACAACGAGCGGCTGCACTCGAAACTGGGATATCTGCCACCGACCGTTTACGAACGGGCAATGGCGTCTAAACCTCCTATCGAGGTGTCCGGAATTAGTTGACCACTACACTGTTCCGTCCTGAATAAGGTTTACACCTATTTCAGGACTAGACATCACAGTATTTTTCCGGAGGATGATCCGCGTCGAACTGTCACCTATCGTGCAGTTAAGGTCTGCAGTTTGGCGGGACTATAAGGGTGTACCGATGCTCTACATGGCGGACTGGATCGAATGTAAAGGATGCCGGCATTCAACCCAAAGCGGCTATCTAGAGTGTCAACGATACAATGTGAATACCCAAAAATTTATTGCATTTGTGCCGCAGTCATGAATTTTGAAAAGTCAAATACCAATGCAGTTACGCCGCATACCGATCAGGGGGGAGTTGACGAAGTGAAGTCAATTGGTATGAAGTTGCCATTGTTGTCCTTTATGGCGTAAAAAATACTGGATACACGCCAATCGCTAACTTCCTGTTCGCCAATCAGTACAACATTAGTGTAGATGTCTCGGGCGCTATTGCCGTGTTTTGCAACGTAATTAGTAAAGCAGTAGTAACCTTTTGGTAAGCCGGGTGGGGATTCGACTACATTCTGAAAAATCATGGAGCGCTCATTTGCGGGGCCAAGCTTTTTTTCAATCCGTTTGGATGTTTCGGTAAATGGATACTTATTTATTCCAGCCTTAAATGAGGATGACGTCAGTTCATAAGCTTGATCATATTTATTAGTGTCGAGGTAGGATCCGAACATGTTCGCCACAACCGACGGATCAGTTGAAGGCTTGTAAGGATCTGGGTCTATTGGGTCTTGAATGTATCTTGATCCAAAGTAAAGCACAACGAGGAATACTGCCAGTGCACCGCCTGCGCGGACCAGTTTATTTGGTGCTCCTGTGACTATATAGCCGGGAAGAATTCCGCCTATACCGCCTGCTGCTAGACTGAGGATTACAAGAATGACCATTTTTTTGAAGGATTCAGATTCTGGTACATTCATTGCTACATATAGAATTATTGATATAAAAACAACTCCAAAAAGAAACGCCAAAATCACTTGTGGTGATAATTTTCCTGGAGGATCGACTGCATTTGGGTCCATGGGCGCACCTGAATAACCGAAAAAACCGAGGAGATTGAATTTTGAAAGCTATAGGCGCGAGGCCTTGTTACTTACCTTAGGCAGGGAAGAGTCAGGCCGCAATGTATAAAATTGGTACGATTAATATTGTATCGAAATTAAAGTTGGCCTGCTAATAACGAAAGATGTTCGAGCCCTCGTTCAATAAACTCACAAGGTTTGGACGGTTACTATCTGGTAAAGGCAGAAATTTTAACGACGATGACAGTTTTCGACCGGGCCTGTTGAAGCACCGATGCAGGCAACCATGCGAGTACGTCACACCGGTTGCATTTTTACACGCTCCGGTCCGGGAGTAGACGTTGGACATAGTGATGGCAAATGGCTAATGTCACTAATGCTGCTTTCTAATCTAGAAGGCCGCAGGTCTTGCCGTCACCCGTGTCGTGGTTTGCTCTGGGCGATGTCGCATTTACGCGACAACCTCAAAAGCTAGACAAGTACTTACAGGACGACAAGGAGCGTTATCTGACAAGCCATCGTAACTGGAAACGCGATGGAGTGTCGCCTAATAGTAGTTAGGCAATATGGAGGTTCCTTATGATCACCAGGGCATCGATATTCTCACTTTGCATATTTTTCACCACAAATGCATCAGCCATTGAGCAACAGGAATACGATAATTGGTGTTGGGCGGCTAGTGTTCAGGATGTTGTAGCTCAAACAGGTTACTACGAGCGGCAGTCACAGGTGGTGGCAAGATTGACGGGCTGGCCCCAGAATCGCCCTGCACGAATAGACGAGCTTGTTTTTCTCGTGAGGTCATATGGGCTTAGAGCTTGGCAGGCAGGTCGACCAGGAAGCCCGCAAGAGCTTTACAACACTCTAATGTCGGGCTGGAAGCTAATAGCTTTTGTAACACCAACAAATGGTCCCGTGGGGCACTATATTGTGCTTCAAGGCATTGATCCTGCAGGTAACATCATCGTCTCTGATCCGGCAAATGGGTATACGGGCCCAAATACACCGGCACAGCTTTACTACGGCTGGCGATGGGCCGACTCAATTGTTGTCGGGCGTTAGCTGCCTAACAAATCACTAAAGACTCTCATTTAACTCACGGGGACGGCTTGCCGCCCCCTTAGCTTAGTCGTCCCGTTGCCAAGGAGAAGAATGGGAGCGGATTGTTTTCCACTAAGATGGGGAAAGTGGACGGATTTATTTTCCCTTCAAAAGTGAAGTTGTACCAGGGTGAGACTGCCGATTTTAACTATTTCTCACCAGATTGATCGTAAATGGCGGGTCAATTGAAACTGAAAGGGACGGATTTGTTTCTACGAAAAAAATAGATCCGCTCCTTTGTGTTTTTTTTTTAGGTATTTGGCTGGCGGTTGTCTGATCTTACCTTTGTTTGCATTCTTCAAGCTCGTTTTGGCTTTTCAATGTAGTAGTCATGCCTAACCGATATTTACAGTACTGGATGACCAGCTGTCGCTCCGTGTCGCTTAACTCACTCAGTTTTTTATCATCTGATTCATACGCGAAAATATTTTCAAACTTAATTTGAAATGTCGGAATTTTCTTGATGAAGAATACTCTTTCCGGGTCGGCGTCTTCCATCTTTTCGTAGAATCCGATGTAGAGAAAGGCGACGAGTATGATCGGGGAAATGATAAGCAGCGATTTCATGATAATGTTGGTCGCAATAGTTTTTTTTGATTCGAAGGTTTCTCACCAGCTCCATCCCAATGTTACCAGGGCAAATCTTTCCTTCGCCGGCTTGCATGGGAAATTCCCGGTGCCCACCCAAAGTCGTCACTCTAAAAACGCTGGTCAGGGCTTGAATTAAGTTAAGTAGGGTGTCGATTTGTATGGCTGGGATTTTCTGGTCCATATTGCCGTTGATGGCTTCAAGAGCCTGGCGTGCAACGGCAACCATATCGCCACCTTCATCGGCGGTTGTCAAATTTTCCAGCAAAACGATGCCAATTACGCCTGTGTTGTAGTTATGTACGCTTGAGCCTTTGAATCGGATGTCGCGTCCTTCGAATACTTTACCTGTACAGTCGATGCCGTAGTGATAACCAATGTCATCGAACTTGGCTTGGTGCTCGCTCTGAATCGCACGCATCTGTCCTGCGCCGGCACCACAGCCAACACTTCTACCTGCATGGTGAAGTGCAATCATCGAGTAGTCCCAGTCATCGACCATTTCGCCTTTTGCTTTATGTGCTCCCCAAGATGATCGTTCTATAAATTCACAGCCCTTTTTGCGGACGAGTCTGGGGATCGCTTCTTGAACGAGCCCCATGAAAGACAGGACACCGTTTCCCCCTTACGATAAGGGATAGGCAAACGGTTATGTTTATGTGTAGTGGTCAACTAATTCCGGACACCTCGATAGGAGGTTTAGACGCCATTGCCCGTTCGTAAACGGTCGGTGGCAGATATCCCAGTTTCGAGTGCAGCCGCTCGTTGTTGTAAAACCCAACGATGTATTCAGTGATGTCACGTATCGCTTCGGCGTGGTTGGCGTAATCGCGCCGCCATACCCGCTCCATTTTCAAACTCAGGAAGAAGCGCTCCATCACTGAGTTGTCCCAGCAATTACCTTTACGGCTCATGCTTTGCTGCATTTCATTTCTTGCCAACAGCGCTCTGTAGCTTGCGCTCGCGTATTGGCTGCCACGATCCGAGTGGGCGACCAGACCCGGTGGTGGTTGACGTTGAGCAATCGCCAGCTGCATTGCACTACACACCAGCTCAGCCGGCATGTTCGGGGCCATGGACCAGCCGACTATCTTGCGTGAGAACAAGTCCAGCACCACGGCCAGGTATAACCAGCCGCTTCGGGTCCGGATGTAGGTAATGTCTGCCACCCAAGCTTTGTTTACTGCGTCGGGTTCAAATTGGCGATTCAACACATTTTCAGCAATCGGCAGGTCGTGGTTGCTATCTGTCGTATGCACAAACTTACGCTTCCAAGCCGAACGCAGACCGTTGGCACGCATCAAGCGACGAATTTTATAAAGGCCTATTTCCATGCCCTTGGCGTGCAACACTTTACGCAACGGACGACTGCCATAACAGCCGCCACTTGCGGCAAACGATGCCTTGAGTTGCAGAGCCATGGGACAAATTGATGTTGGCACTTCAGCACGCTTGTTGGCTTCGTAGAACCCGGATCGACTGATGCCCAGCAGCCGACAGACATGCGCCACCGAATAAGCCTTCTGTTGCAGCTGCCGAACCAAGCGATACGTTACTTCAGCTCGCGGGCAAAGAAGGCGGTAGCCTTTTTTAATACATCGTTATCCATCTTGAGCTGGCGATTTTCCTGCTCCAACTGCCGGATACGTTGTTGCTCAGCAGTCAACGGTTTGCCGATTCCGACATCTCCCAGCTGTTCAGCCTCGTACTGCTGCACCCAGCGCCGGACGGCGGTCTCACCAATATTCAGGTCGCGGCAGACCTGCGGAACGGCCAGTCCCTGGTCCTTGATCATCTTTACCACTTGCAGTTTGAAGCTGTCGTCGAATGTTCTGCGTTTGCCAGTCATGAAAAAATCCTCGATAGATGCATTCTCCACCTATCGAGGTGTCCGGGGAAATTAGACCACTGCAGAGAAAAGAAGTCTGTCCCTGAGAAATCCCCGATTTTTCTTACAATAAATCAATAAGTTAGGAATTGAGGAGACCTGCATGGGTCGGCAGCTTGTATTGCACCACACAAAAACAAGACCCCGATCTTATGCAGGCCATCCGATTCTTACACAGCGCGCTCGCCCAAGCACTTCCCACTGTCCACTGTCCATTCTCGTCGTCTGAAAACGTTGATGTGTTGTGTCAGCGCATTACTCCAAGGGCGTCGGCTCACTCTGGCGGGGCTTGGCCGATTCATGTCAGGCAAGGCCTACCCCAAACACGCCATCAAACGAGTCGATCGGTTACTGGGTAATCGATATCTGCAAACCGAGCGCTCGCTGTTTTACTGGGTCATGTTGCGAGACTTGCTGGGGTCGCTGAGACATCCATTGATCCAGGTCGATTGGTCACCGATCGATGCGGCTGGAGAGTTCTTTTTGTTGCGCGCGGCCATTCCTTTGGCAGGACGTTCGTTCCCCATTTATGAGAGCGTTCATGAGCGCGAGGGTTGTCCGAAATATCAAAAACGGTTGCTGCAAACGCTGGCCGAAATGCCCCCCAAAGACTGTGTTCCGATCCTTGTAGCTGGTGCAGGTTTTCGCCGGCCATGGATCAAAGCCGTCGAGGCGCAAGGCTGGTATTACGTGGGGCGAGTGCGTAACCGGGACCTCTACCGCAACGACGCACACACTTGGCTACAAAAACCTCCATGCCCTGGCATCGTCCTCACCGAAATCACTAGGTCGGATCGAGATGACCCAAAGCGCTCCGCACTTCATCCATTTGTACTGCATCAGGCATTCGGCAAAGGGTCGTAAACGTCAGCTTGTCACCGGTTCAATCGCCAAAAACAAACTCAGCAGGCAATCGGCCAATCGTGAAACAGGCGCCAAAGCGAAGGGACTTGCAACGAGGGGCCGCCGATACACGGACAACCCTGTAAGTTAATACGTGGTGTCCGCCTAATTACTTAGTGAGGTCAGTACTAAGTAGTAGCTAAATTTTGAAGGTATACGGCGACCTCCAATTAATGCCATTGATTCTTGATTTCCTGCCACTGGTCGTCTGACAGCCACTTATCTGCCGCCGGAAAGAAAATATTTTCTTCAGCGTCCATATGATCGTAATATTTTTTAATGAAGTCATCGATAGTGTCTGCAATTACTCTCGTTTCCTGAGTTGTGTCCTCCAACATCTTCAGCTGTCCAGCAATGCGCCCAAACGCCTGATGATCTCGCTCGATATCCTTGACCCGTTGGTGGATCGGCGCCTCAGTTTCTAGCAAGGCCAGCCGAATAAGCTCTTCATTTTCATGGTGGTGTCGCTCTGCATCACCATGCAAGGCTTCCAGCATCTTGAACAACAGCTTACAGTCATCAGCCCCATCGGATTCATGTCTCATCTTTCTCAGCAACTCTTTGATCTGAGTGATTTTCATAGCCACTTCATGATGATAGGCCAGAAGTTCTTTCAACAAGACGTTCATATCAAATCCTCGTCACGACGCCAAATCATCACAGAAAGATGTTTTTAACCAGTAACTCCGAAGGATACCTAAACTTTGAAAGTTCAATAATTTCAGTATCTTGTCAAACGCATTCGCCTGCACTATTTAACCTTTTTAGTATAGGCGAGCAAAAAGCTCTCACCCCAGGAAATTTGCCGCCCTTGGAAAAAATTGAAATATCAAGTGTATGTTTATATGCACTATTTGATCTGCCGGATCTCCGCCAGCGAAAACGGAAGGAAAAAGCAGCGCCCAAATCGACGCGGTGGCAGCTGTGCGCGGGTCTGCAAGACCGGGAATCCGGGAACCCGGCAGACCCGAAGGTCTCCCGCACAAAGCCGCCATTGAGCGGACACAAACGAGCGTCCTACAGGCGCTACAGGCGGGTCGCTTCAGAAAAAACAAGGATGCTGAACCAACGCTGTCACTCATCAATGTTTCATCAAGTTTGGCGATTTTGCGGTATAGGATGACCACCTGTCGCCATGCTTCCACCCTATAGGAAACAGAAAAATGATCTCGAACCTCTTCAAAGCCATGCTGATCACCGGTGCTTTGCTCTTGAGCGCCTGTTCGGGTGTGAGCACCAGCACGTGTTTTTCAGAAGGCTGCCAATCATTCGATGGCCATGGTGCCAACAAGGTGAACGTTGGTGGGAGCGCGATCGGGAACAGCTTTAATGAGTACAGCTCAGGTTTGCTGCACGACTGAGGAATGACGCAACGGCTTGGGTATTTCCGCCGTTGCGTGATCTGCCTGATGCTCCGCGACGACTGCTGAGCAGCCGGACGCAGGCTTCGCCAGCTGCTACAGGAAGTGTGTAGCGGCAACTAATGGGCTATTTAGCCTCTGGCGTCGCGATCCACTGCCCCAAAATTTTCTGGTGACTCCCCGTCACCTTGGCCAAGTGCAGCCACTGATCGACATACAACTTCCAGCTAATGTCATCACGCGGCAGCAAGTAAGCCTTCTCCCCATACTGCATAAATTGCGTCGGGTTAACCGCACACAAACCCGGTTTGAGTTTCTGCTGATACAGCGCTTCCGACGCATCGGTAATCATCACGTCAGCTTTCTTGTCCAGCAGTTCCTGGAAGATGGTCACGTTGTCGTGAAGCTGCAGTTGCGCTTTGGGCAGGAAGGCGTGAACGAAAGCCTCGTTGGTGCCGCCGGCTGGTTCGACCAGGCGAACCGAAGGCTGGTTGATTTGTTCTATGGTCTGGTATTGCGCCTGATCTTCGCAGCGCACCAGCGGGATTTTGCCGTCGACATCCAGCGTGGTGCTGAAGAAGGCTTTTTTCTGGCGTTCCAGGGTGACGGAGATGCCGCCGACACCGATGTCGCATTTGCCCGCGAGCATGTCGGGCATCAGGGTTTTCCAGGTGGTCTGGACCCACTCAACCTTCGCGCCCAGGCTGTCGGCCAGTGAGCGGGCCATGGCGATATCGATTCCCGAGTATTCGCCGTCTTCACCTTTGAAGGTATAGGGTTTGTAGTCGCCTGTGGTGCAAACGCGAAGTTGGCCTTGTTGCAAGACGGTGTCCAGGTGCGAAGGGCTCTGTTCTGCCTGAGCGCCGCAGGATAGAGCCAGCAGGCCACCGAGCAGCATTGTGCTTTTTATGGTTTTCATTGTTTTCGGGCTTTTGTGATGGAGTAGGGCAAGGCGGGATCAGTGTAGTGAAAGCGCTTCTTGGCTGTCATCCACGCTGAATGTGATGCTCCCCGGCTCTGGTTCAATGTGCTCAGTCAATCGCGGCTCGGCGCAGGCGCAAGGCGTTGAACACCACCGAGGCGGAGCTCACGCTCATGGCCAGTGCAGCCACCAACGGGGACAACAGATGCCCGGTCAATGGGTAGAACAACCCGGCGGCGAGGGGGATGCCCATGGCGTTGTAGGCCAGGGCAAAAGCCAGGTTCTGGTGCATGTTGCGCACGGTTGCCACCGACAGCTTACGGGCATGCAGAATGCCGAGCAGGTCGCCCTTGACCAGGGTGACTTGAGCGCTGTTCATGGCGACATCGGTGCCGGTGCCCATAGCGATGCCGACGTCGGCACGGGCCAGGGCCGGGGCGTCGTTGATGCCGTCGCCGGCCATTGCCACACGGTGCCCGCGTTCCTGCAATCCGGCGACCAGGCGCTCCTTGTCCTGCGGCTTGACCTCGCCATGGACGTCTTCGATACCCAGTTGGCGGGCGACGGCGCGGGCGGTAGTGAGGCCGTCTCCGGTTGCCATAATCACCTGCACACCATTGGCCTGTAGACGCTCTACGGCCAGCCGGGTGGTGGGTTTGATCGGGTCGGCGACGGCGAGTAACCCCGCGAGCACGCCATCCACGCCCAGGTACATGATGCTGGTTCCGTCGCTGCGCAGTTGCTCGGCGTGGGGTTGCAGGGCTTCCAGGGCGATGCCGGCTTCCGCCATCAGTGCGGTGTTGCCCAGTTGAACACTGTGCCCGTCGACCTGGCCGCGCACGCCGATCCCTGACGCCGACTCGAACGTCTGCGGTGTGCTCAACACCAAGCCATTGGCGCGAGCACGTTCGACGATGGCATGGGCCAACGGGTGTTCGCTGCCCTGGTCAAGGCTGGCGGCCAGGCGCAGTACCTCGTCAGCATTGTAACCAGGCGCAGGTTCGACGCTGTGGAACGCCGGACGACCTTCGGTGAGGGTGCCGGTCTTGTCCACGATCAGGATGTCGATCTTGCGCAGGTTCTCGATCGCCGCCGCATCCCGGAAGAGCACGCCGCTGCCGGCCGCCTTGCCGGTGGCGACCATTACCGACATGGGTGTGGCCAGACCGAGGGCACACGGGCAGGCGATGATCAGCACGGCCACTGAATTGATGAGGCCGAACACCCAGCTAGGTTGCGGCCCCCACAACCCCCATCCGACAAAAGTCAGGGCGGCAATGGCGATCACTACCATGACGAAGTAGCCGGCAATCACGTCTGCCAGCCGTTGCATCGGGGCCTTGGAGCGTTGTGCCTGGACCACCATCTGCACAATTTGCGCGAGCACGGTCGCTTGGCCCACTTTCTGCGCCTGCATCACCAGGCTGCCGTGGGTATTGAGGGTGGCGCCGATCAGCCCGTCCCCGGGCCGTTTCATCACGGGGACCGGCTCGCCTGTGAGCATGGACTCGTCCACCGCGCTTTCGCCCTGCAGCACCACACCGTCGACCGGGACTTTCTCGCCGGGGCGCACGCGCAAGGTGTCGCCGCTGTGCACATGGCTCAGTGCAATGTCTGCTTCGCTGCCGTCGGCGTTGATCCGGCGCGCGGTCTTGGGCGTCAGGCCGAGCAGTGATTTGATCGCGGCCGAGGTTTGCGAGCGCGCCTTGAGTTCCAGCATCTGTCCGAGCAGCGTCAGGGAAATAATTACCGCCGCTGCTTCGTAGTACACGCCAACCCGGCCGTCCATCATGAAGGTGGCTGGAAACAGGCCGGGTGTCAGGGTGGCGGCAAGGCTGTAGAGGAAGGCTGCCGCAGTGCCCAGGCCGATCAGCGTCCACATGTTGGGGCTGCGCTGGATGACGGAGCGCGCGCCACGCACATAGAACGGCCAGCCGGCCCAAAGCACGACGGGCGTGGCGAGCACCAGTTCGACCGCGTTCTGTGTGGCGCCGTGAAACAGGCTCAAGCCATGGCTGCCCATCGCCAGCGCGGTCACTGCCAGGGTCAGCGGCAGGGTCCACCAGAAGCGCCGGGAAAAGTCCGCGAGCTCAGGGTTGTCCGACTCCTCCAGTTCGGGCAACACCGGCTCAAGGGTCATGCCGCACTTGGGGCATGTCCCCGGACCGCGCTGGCGTATTTCCGGGTGCATGGGGCAGGTGTACTCTTTTTCGGTCGTCGGCTCCGCTGCCTGCTGCGCCAAAGCAGGTGATTTGAGGTGATCCAGATGGCGATGCATGGGTCAGTGTCTGCCGCCGTGGTGATGCCCGAACAGGTGCATCAGCGGGCACAGCAATAGAATCAGGTAGGGCAGAATCGGGTAGATATGGCCGTAGTGCTCACGAGCCAGGTAGAACATCCCGATCACCAGCAGCATGCCCAGCGCGATGCCGGGTTTGCTGCGCCAGAAAGAGGGGGCTGGCGGCGTCGAGGGCGATGAATGGTTCATGTGACTAGCTCCGTCCTGAGGTAAGTGTCCTGAGGGGCGTCCTGCCATGCCGGCCAGTGCGAACCTCCGCGACGGGGGGCTATGGCGTGATGTTTATTGACCCATCGGCATCTTCATCATGCTGGATTGTTGATCCATCATTTTCATCATCATGTCCATCATCGCTGTATCCGAGCCGTTCTTGCCGCCGGACATGCCTTTGCCCATCCCCATACCCATACCTGGGCAATGGTCATGCATCATGCCGAGGCTGTTTCTCATCGTAATCATGGCTTCCTGCATCGCCGCCCGGCGTTCGGCCGGAGTTTTGGCGGCGATCATTTTGTCGTGAGCTGCCTGCATTTTCTTCATCTGTTCGCTCATGGCCTTGTCTTGCATGGGCATGGGCATGGTTTGGGCTGCGTCATTGGCGGGGGCGGCGGGCGCCGTTTCGGGGTATTCGGTAGCCAGTGCCAGCAATGGGCCGCTCATGAGCAGAGCGGCCAGGAGGGGTTTGATGTAGATGTGCATGGCGATCTCCACAGTGATAGCGCGGATCGGCAGCGTCGGATGGCTGCGAACCAGAGTATGTCGTGTTCCCGTTAGAGGGAGTGATCTTGAACTTACGCCACGGTTGGAGGGCGTTGTTGATCCATATCAAACGACGCCCACAGAGCATCATTGTGCTTTTTATGGTTATCAGGCTTTTGTGATGGAGGGGGGCAAGCGGGAATCAGTGGAGTGAAAGCGCTTCTCCAGTGTCCCAGCATCCCGATCATTCCAATGCGCGATACGTGTCAGGCAAGGCCCGACACGTATCCCTTCACATGAGTTGTTTATCCACAAGCCACGGACTTCGAACTCTTAAGATGCGCTTCAATCGAGTTGCTGGCAGAGTGGACTCTTACTCCCTTGAGTTTATCGAGTGGCGGCTCTTTCCAAAGTTTTGATGCGTCAATGGGAAGGATGACCTGTATAGCAGCCCCTTGGGGCGGATCAGCAACAAAATCGAAGTCTTGAATGCCGTCAGGCGGGAACTGGATATAAACCCGTGGCTCCAGTCTCGGGTTTGTCCATCCACCAGAACTCACCAAGCCAATTGCCGATATGTGTAGCTGCGGTGGGTTTGATTTAAGTATTTTTAAGTCGACATCCACTACTTTCATTACTTCAGCCATTTTCGAACTCCTTTCGATAATTGCGCCGCTTTTTCACCTTGGCGCTTGGGTGTTGAACCCTTTGGCTTGAAATCTGGTGTGGTTAGACGCTAGTAAAGGACCCTCTTCCTGTCCACCGACTGCC
Organism: Pseudomonas sp. P9_31; assembly: GCF_034008235.1. Taxonomy (NCBI): domain Bacteria; kingdom Pseudomonadati; phylum Pseudomonadota; class Gammaproteobacteria; order Pseudomonadales; family Pseudomonadaceae; genus Pseudomonas; species Pseudomonas sp. P9_31. The sequence goes on along the minus strand of NZ_CP125375.1, from coordinate 4,001,102 downwards.
TGGCCGGTCATCGGATGTTGCAGATATACATTCTCTACAGTGCGTCCATCTCCGGACTCAACGTCCCCAGCCAAGCCACCAACCCCACAATCAACACCGCCGCTGCCAGCTCCACCACCACGCTGCGCCGCAGCGCATTGGCGGCGACCGCGTATTGCCCGTCCCGCAACGATCGCTGCAAAAACGGCCCAAGGTGAAACCGGTTCAACGCGGCGAGCACCAGCATGCCGGCAAACAGCATCACTTTGATAAACAGCAAAATCCCGTAAGTGCTGAGAAACACCTCATCGAGCTTCGGCCCAACGATGAACAGATAATTCACAACCCCCGTTACCGTGATCACCAATACGATGGCCGCGCCAACAACCTCAAACCGATTAACAGCGCGGACCAACAACCGGAGGCGCACTTCAGTTTGTAGGGCGTTGATTTTCGCCATCAACGCAAACGCCATCAACGCCCCAAGCCAAGCCCCCGCCGCCAGCAGATGCAGAATATCCACTGCGAAATGCCAATAACGACGACTGCCTTCATCCATCGCCCCATGCCCGCTCCAGGCCAGGCTGGAGAGGGCGATGCCGCCGACAAAAACGGCGACCAACAAGCCGACACCCGGCGCACGGAGCATCACCGCTAAACCAGCGACAACCAGCGCAACGATGCGAACCGTCCAGGCCAACCCGACGTCCGTCTCCAACACCATCATCTCGATGTGCGGACGCAACTCGGCAAAGTCCGATTCCCCGCTCATGGCGCTCACCATCATCACCATGGTGGCGACGGACAACACCGCGCCAAGCACCGCCGTTCCCGCCAATATCGACCGGAACGGCAACACTGCTCCCGACACCCGTTCCTGCCCTTTGAGGCTGTACAGCCCAAAAAGCGCCACTCCAAACAACAGCATCAAATCCACATACAACGCAAACCGCAGGGCAATGCCGACCGAGTCGCTCATCAATCACTTCACTTTGAACGTAACATTACCGGTGATCGGGTGAGTGTCCGAAGACACGGCGCGCCATTCGACTTTGTAGCTGCCGGTGGGCAGGGGTGAGAGCGGGGTGATGACCATGGTTTTCGGGTCACTGCCACCGGAGACTTTGGCTTTCATGGGCATGGGGGAGTGGGCCATGCCGGGCATTTCGGTCATGACCAGTTTGGCGCCGGAGAATTGGGTCATGAGGTTTTCGGAGAAGTGCAGTTCGATATTACTCGGCGCCGCACCATCCGAGCCTTCGGTCGGGGTGGAGGAGAGCAGTTTCGGGTGGGCTTGAGCCAGTGCGCTCATGAGCAGCCCGGTGGAAAGTGCGATGACGACAGCAGTGGTTTTGATGATGCGCATGCAAGGCCTCTTACCGCTTCAAGCGGTTGGTTTTTAGGTTTTGAGTTGAAGCGTTTAGAACCACAGCCGAACGCCGAGGACCAGGCGGGCTTCGCTGCGGTCCTCGCCTTCGTCCCTGGTGTAGTCGGCGGTTTTGCCGTAGGTGCGGTTCCAGGTCACGCCGATGTAGGGCGCGAACTCCCGGCGGATTTCATAGCGCAGTCGCAGGCCGGCTTCGGTGTTGGACAGCCCGGAGCCGATGCCCCGCTGCGGGTCGTTTTTGCCGTAGACGTTGAGCTCGGCGGTCGGCTGCAAAATCAGCCGGTTGGTGAGCAGGATGTCGTAGTCGCCTTCCAGCCGTGCAGCGGTCTGGCCGCCTTCGCCGATGAACGCGGTGGCCTCGGTTTCGAAGTTGTACAGGGCCATGCCTTGCACGCCGAACGCGGCCCAGGTTTGCGGGTCGCCGGGTTTGAAATCCTGGCGCACGCCGGTCACCACCTCCCACCACGGGGAGATGGCATGACCCCACAGCGCCTGGACTTCGGCGTCTTCGGTTTTGCCATTGACGCGTTCGCCTTCGGAGCGCAACCACAGGCGATCGATGTCGCCGCCGATCCAGCCGGACAAATCCCACGCCAATGCGCTGCCGTCGTCGGCGTCCTGCCATTCGAGTTTGTCGGCGAGGAAGTAATAGTTGAGCGCACTGTCGTGCATGTCATGGCCGGCGGGGCTGACGAATACGGCGGCGCGGTCGGCGTCGGTCAATGTCGGGATCGGCGTGCGGCTTTGGGTCCGCGCGGCGGGCTGCATTTGCCCATCGTCCATGCTCTGCATTTGGCTGTGATCCATGCCTGGCATCTGGCTATGGTCCATGCCCTGCATGTCGTCGGTGGCGGCCATGGCCGAAGAGAGCGTCAGGCCCACGGTAACGAGGGCCAAAGAGAACGGAGTGAGTCTGGTCATGGGGAGCGCCTTATTCTTCCACGCGAACTTCACGGAACATGCCCATTTCCATGTGGTACAGGAGATGGCAGTGGTAGGCCCAGCGGCCGAGCGCATCTGCGGTGACTCGATAGCTGCGCTTTGATCCCGGTGGCATGTCGATGGTGTGTTTGCGCACCATGAACTGGCCGTTCTCGTCTTCGAGGTCGCTCCACATGCCGTGCAGGTGAATGGGGTGAGTCATCATCGTGTCATTGACCAGCACCACCCGAACCCGCTCGCCGTACTTGAGGCGCAGCGGTTCGGCGTCGGAGAACTTCACGCCGTTGAACGACCAGGCGAACTTCTCCATGTGGCCGGTGAGGTGGAGTTCGATGGTGCGGCCGGGCTCGCGGCCGTCCGGGTCCTCGAAGGTGCTGCGCAGGTCGGAGTAGGTCAGTACACGGCGGCCGTTGTCGCGCAGGCCGATGCCCGGGTCGTCGAGTTTTGGCACGGTGCTCATGGCTTGCATGTCCACCAGCGGGTTGTCTTTTTCCGTGTCGGGATGGGATTGCATACCGGCCATGCCACCCATGGCCATGCTGCTGTGATCCATTCCGGTCATGTTGTCCATGCCCTGCATGTCGCCGCCGTCCATGCCTTGCATGGCACCGTGATCCATCCCCGCCATGTCGCCGCCCATGCTGCCGTGATCCATGCCGCCCATGCCCATGTCATCCATGGTCACCAGCGGTCGCGGATCCAGCGCTGGAACCGGCGCCGACAACCCGGCCTTCGCCGCCAGGGTGCCTCGCGCATAACCCGTTCGATCCATCGATTGCGCGAACAGGGTGTAGGCGTCCTGGGTCGGCTCGACGATCACATCGAACGTCTCCGCCACCGCGATGCGGAATTCGTCGACGCTCACCGGTTTGACGTGCAGACCATCCGCCGCGACCACGGTCATTTTCAAGCCCGGAATACGCACGTCGAAGTAGGTCATCGACGAGCCGTTGATAAAGCGCAATCGCAACTTTTCGCCCGGCCGAAACAGGCCCGTCCAGTTCATGTTCGGCGCCAGGCCGTTCATCAAGTAGGTGTAGGTGGCGCCGCTGACATCGGCCAGATCGGTAGGGTTCATCTTCATCTCGGCCCACATCTTGCGATCGGCGACTGTCGAGCCCCAGCCTTTCTCGCTGACGTCGTGGATGAAGTCCCCCACCGTCCGTTTGTTGTAGTTGTAGTAGTCCGATTGTTTCTTGAGTTTCTTCATCAGGCCGACTGCGTCTTCGTCGGTCCAGTCGGTGAGCATCACCACGTAATCGCGGTCGTACTGGAAAGGCTCCGGGTCCTTGGCATCAATTACCAACGGCCCGTAAACCCCGGACTGTTCCTGAAAGCCCGAATGGCTGTGGTACCAGTAAGTGCCGTTCTGCCGGACTTTGAACTGGTAGACGTACATTCCGCCCGGTTCAATGCCGTGAAAGCTCAAACCCGGCACGCCGTCCATGTTGGCCGGCAGCAAAATGCCGTGCCAGTGAATGGAGGTGCTGTCCTTGAGTTTGTTCTTCACCCGCAGCGTGACGGTGTCACCTTCACGCCAGCGCAACAGAGGGCCGGGAATACCGCCGTTGATGGTCATCGCGGTTCGAGGGTTGCCGGTGATGTTGACCGGGGTTTCGCCGATGAACAGGTCGAAGTCGGTACCGGCCAGCACATTCGGTTCGCCGGGGCTGGTGACCGCCCAGACCGGCGTGCGCCACAGTCCGAGGCCAGCGAGCACCCCGCCAGCGGCCAGGCCCTTCACGAAGGTGCGTCTTGAGGTGTTGGAATGCATGCCGTTTTATCCCGTCCGGTCAGCCTGATGAAGCCCTCAGGTCCATCCTGAGCGGAGGGCAGAGAGCTTGATGAGGAGAAGGCTAACGGGCAGTGCCTTTCAGCAGGCTGAGGCCAAGATTACAGTTTTGACAGTTTCACACGATGTTCAAGGACTGCTGTTGGACCTGGACGAATCCGCCACGGTGGTATTACCGCAATTGATATACGAAGAAGACTTCAACCAACGCTGATCCGGATAGTAAGAAAATAACAACTGCCCATCTTTCATCGAGTCGATCAGTCGATGTGCAATCGCAGGCCTCACGGCCGGGCAACCGAGACTCCTGCCGATCCGGCCATTGGCCCGCGCCAGGTCTGGGCTGACGTAAGGCGCGCCGTGAATGACGATCGCTCGCTCGAAAGCGTTGTCGTTGAAACCCGGTTCCAGACCTTCCATGCGCAGGGAATAACCGTTCTGCCCGACGTAGCTGGATTGGGTGCGGTACAAACCCAGGCTGGTGGCGTAGCTGGCATTCTGATTGGAGAACTGGCTGGCCATGTTCTCGCCGCTGTTGCGGCCATGGGCGACCAGTTCATGGAACAACAATTTGCGTTGTTTAAGGTCGAATACCCAAAGACGTTGCATGGTCGAGGGCAGGGAATAATCGATCACTGCGAGTCTCTGCACCGGGACCGCGTCTTGGGCTCGGCTGCATTGGAAGGCGCGTACGGCCAGGGCAATGACCTTGGCGTTGGCATCAGGGGCCGCTTTGACCAAGGCAGCTTCAAGCGAATCGGCGTAGGCTGCCGGTAATGTAAAAAATGCAGTCAGCAGCAGGGCCGTCATTAAGCAGCCAAAGCGGTGTGGGGCCATATGCAAGTCTCATCTGAATATTTCGAGTCTAGCAGCGCGCACGACGCTAGCCGGTTGAAAACGGGAGATTAAGGATTATCCATGGGGCAGTTAACAAGGTTATTCGTCATAAGCCGCATCTTTTTTATGGGCTTTCTGATAAGCGGCACGGCGATCGCACAAAATTCGCCGATTGAGCCGGTATCTCCCGTTAGCGCTGCGGCTGAAGCGGCCCCCGGCGATTATGTCGGCCAAGCGATTCAGGCTGAATTGGCGCCATTGAGTTCGGCGTTTCCGCCGCTGCTTACGTCACCGGGCCATCAGCGCGTTGATGTGAACCGAGTGGTGATGGATTTCTATAGTCATCGTGGCTATCGCGCCGCCTGGACGGACGATGACGATGTCGCCCTGTTATTGAAAAGCTTGGGCGATACCCAGACCGATGGCCTGAACCCCGCGGATTTCCGGATCGCCGAGTTGGCCGAGGCCCACGCGTTGATGCAGACAACCACCCCAACCCCCGGGCAACGGGCAGCTTTTGATATCTCCGCCACCCAGACGTTCATCACGGCGCTGCTGCAGTTGCGGCGCGGCAAGGTCGACCCTTCGCGGCTGGACATCCACTGGAACTTCGACCCCGTTGGCGTCGATCCTCGGGAGGACGTCAACAAATTTTTAGCCGCCCTCGACAGCCATGACATTGCGCGCGCCTTCGCTCAGGCGCCGCCTCAAGAAGCGGTTTACGGCACCTTGCGACAGGGCCTGGCGCAACTGCGCAAGGTTCGCGACAGGGGCGGTTGGCCAAAGATCCCGGAAGGGCAAACGCTCAGGCCCGGCATGGACGACGCCTCGGTCGCGCAGTTGCGAGCCCGTCTGGCGGCGGGCGGTTATCTCGTGCAAGCGACTGCTCGTACCGACTACGACGACACCGTCACCGCGGCGGTGAAAAAGTATCAAGCCGAGCAATACCTGGGGGCGGACGGTGTCGCGGGGCCAGCGACACTCGCGGAACTGAATGTGTCGGTCGAGGCACGCATCGACCAGGTTCGCGTGAACATGGAGCGAGCTCGATGGCTGCTGTACAAACTTCAAGGCACCTTCGTTGTTGTCGATATCGCCGGGTACAAAGTCGCGTTCTATCGCGATGGCAAACCGATCTGGCGCTCACGGGTGCAGGTCGGTAAGCCGTTTCGCAGCACGCCGATTTTTCAATCCGCGATCACCTACATCACATTCAATCCCACCTGGACCGTGCCACCGACGATTCTGCTCAAGGACATGCTGCCGAAGATTCGCGACAATCCTGGCTACCTTGAGGCGAGCCGGATTCGCGTGATCGATCGAGATGGCAATGTGCTCGATCCGTCGACTGTCGATTGGGACAACCCGCGCGGCCTTACCCTGCGTCAGGATGCGGGGTCGGATAACTCGCTGGGGCAGGTGGTGATTCGTTTTCCCAATGAGTATTCGATTTATCTGCACGACACGCCGCATCGTGAGCTGTTCGCGAAATCCAATCGCGCGACCAGCTCCGGCTGTATTCGGGTAGAAAACCCGCTGCAATTGGTGGAGCTGTTGTTCAACGATCCGGTTCACTGGAACAGCGAAGGGATTCAAAAGCAGTTAGCCAGCGGCAAGACAGAGAACATCAGACTCCCGGTGAAAGTGCCGGTGCTGTTGGCCTACTGGACGGTGGACCTGAGTCTTGATGGACGCGTGACATTCAAGCCCGATGTGTATGGGTACGATTCCCCGGTATTGCGGGCGTTGAATCGGCCTTCGGAGCGGCCGGCGCTGGACGGGAGGCGAGCGGCGCCTCCCTCGGTGGCAGCGGAGCAGAGTAAGTTGTAGGCCTTAAAGCCCCAAGCCTTCTTGCACAGCCAGCAGCAAATTGTGTTCCGTCAGTGCGATCGCATCCGGTTGTTGTCCGGGTTGCTCGATTGCCTGAAGCCACCACTGTGTCTCGCCGTGTTCGTTCACGGTGCGTAACAGGGCGAGTTCCTTGCCTGTCGCGTGGATTTCGATCCGCCCGGCACCGTCGGCGGTGAAGCGAGCGACAGGATCGAAGGTGATGCTGTGGTGGTTGCCTTCGATCAGCAGTTGGTCGATGGCGTAATCGTAGGTCGCACCGTCCGGAGCGCTCTCGAACACGTGAGTGGAATTGCGTCGCAGCTTCAGGCCCACTTCGATCAGTGGCTGCAACCAGGTTTCGATCTGGTGATACAGCTCGTAGACCTGGGCGGGCCAGCTGTCGATGGCCTGATCGGCGAAGGTCGCGTCGGCACTTGTTTGCCAGGATTGTTTCAGCTTCGCGGCGAGCTCGTCTGCTTTACTCATTTCGATTTCCTGTCGTGGTGTCAGTTAATCGTAGCTCTTTCAGCGTCATGCGGGTTTTGCTCTGCGTCATGGGGTTGAAACACTGGTGTGAAACATCGGAGGTTAATGCCCGTCAGTTCAGCGCAAGCCCGCTCCCACAGGTTCCGCGCCTTTAGGGGGGGGGGCTGCTTTTTGCACGACCCAAAGCCAGCGGACAGACTCAATTCCCCAGGTCGATTGAGTCCCCATCGATGCAGCGATTTTCATTGAGTCGCTAAAAGGCATGGCGTCACGACCACTGATCCCCCAATCCTCCGTTTACCCCGCACAACCCATTAGACTAAGCTCACAAAAATTAAGGGTTTTGGGCCGTTGCCCATGCCTTACCCTTTCAGGACTCACTTTTGCCTATCCCCATTCACGATCCGCACCAGGTGCCCGGCGGTGCCTTGAAGCGGCTGCCTTTGCTCAAGGCGGCGGTGCTGTTTATTGCGACGGTGTGCCTCTGTCTCTGTGGTCTGCTGTATCTGCAACTGGAGCAGTCGCGCCGGCACGACCTGGCGTTGGCCGAGGTGTCGTCGTCGAACCTGACCCGGGCCATGGCGCAGCAGGCCGAAGACACGTTCATGAAGGCCGATCTGGTATTGACCAGTCTGGTGGACTGGATCCAGACCGATGGTTTCGACGCTGCCCAGACGCCACGCTTGCAGAAAACCTTCGCCCGGCGGGTGCAGGCGCTGCATCAATTGCACGGGATATTTCTGTTCGACAAGCAGGGGCAATGGGTCGTGACTTCGTTCAAGAATCTGCCCCGTGGCCCAGGTGTGGCGGACCGCGAGTATTTCCAGTTCCATCAGCAGAACGCGTCTTCCGTGGCGCACATTGGGCCGGCGATTCGCAGTCGGGAGAATGGTGAGTGGATCATTCCTGTTTCCAAACGGATAAACGACAAGAACGGCAATTTTCAGGGCCTGTTGCTGGCCGGGATCAAGATGTCGTACTTCGATCAGTTCTTCAAAAGCTTCAGCATCGATAGCAACGGTGCGATGTTTTTGGCGTCGACTGACGGAACACTGCTGGCGCGACGGCCGTTTGTGGAGTCGCAGATCGGCACGTCGCTGGCTCAAGGGGAGATCTTTCAAATGCTCTTGCCCCACGCGACTTCCGGTAACGCCATGATCGACTCAGTGGTGGATGGCATCGTCCGGCTGTATGGCTATCATCAGCTCGAAGCCTATCCTCTGGTGGTCGCAGCGGCGTCGTCCAGGGACGCGATCCTCAAGGACTGGTATGACACGGCGATTCAATCCAGTCTCATTGTCGCTCTGGTCGTCCTCGGTGTGGGGTTGTTCGGTTGGGTGTTCATTCATCAGGTGCGTGCGGGTGAGCGCATCGAGGCGGATTTGCGCAAGGCACAGAAAACGCTCGAATTGATCGCCACCCACGACAGCCTGACCGGTCTGGCCAACCGTCGATTGTTCGAGCGGGCGCTGGAGGTCGAGTTCGGGCGCGGTGCCCGGCGGTCGAGCCCGCTGAGCCTGATCATGCTCGATATCGATTACTTCAAACGCTACAACGACACCTACGGCCATGTGGCCGGGGACCATTGCCTGACCGAAGTGGCGCGGGCACTCAAGAGCTGCTGTCACCGCAAAGCCGATCTGGCGGTGCGCTATGGCGGTGAAGAGTTCGCGGTGCTGCTGCCGGACACCGACATTCATGGTGCGCTGACAATCGCCGAACAGATCCGTCGCAGCGTCATGGACAAGAACATCATCCACAGCGGCTCGCCCACGGGTTGCGTGACGATCAGTCTTGGCTGTTATTCGTTTGTGCCGACGGGGCACGACAGCACCAATATGTTCATCGAGCGCGCGGATGCGGCGCTGTATCAAGCCAAGCACTCGGGGCGCAATCGCGCGGCGGTGTTGTCGATGGAAGGGGGCGTCGAGGCACTGATGCGTTCGGATCGATGAAGCTTGCGGCCGTCGATTGGCAATGGCCCTCTGATCACTTCTTCAAGTGTGGCAATGACTTGTGTTATCCAGGGGCGATGATCGAGCATGACTGCTATGGTCAGTGGAGAGCCTGGCGGTCATGCACGACAGACCAGGCCTCGCCGGTCTCACCTGATCAGGCGATCGATTGACAGGATAAATGCATGGATTTGTCTGCCGTTACCACCGTCGCACCTGCGCGCCATACCCCAATTACCCGCAACCTGATATTCGTTGTCGGTCTGCTGTTTGTCGTTGGAGTGCTGACCGCGCTGATCGCCCTGTTCAGTATTGCCGGACGGCTCGATGCCCAGGACTTGGCCAAGACCACTTTCTATACCCAGCGCGCTCTGGAAAACCGCATCACCGCCACGAAAAACTACATCGCCAGTTATGCGAACTGGACGACGGCCTACGACCATCTGAACGGTGAGGTCGATGTGCAGTGGGCCTACGTCGAGCAGAACATGGGTAAAACCCTGTTCACCATGGACCACTACGATGGTGTTTTCGTGGTCGATCTTCAGCGAAGCAAATACGCCGTGGTGCGCGGGCTTCAGGTACAGGACGAGGCCGCGGTATATCTGTCGACATCGATGGCGCCGCTCGTTGAGGCGGTTCAGCGTCAGGAAAGCCTCATCAAACCCGTCAGCCAGTACACCTTGTTCGAGGGTAAGCCGGCGCTGTTGACGGCTGCCGCGATCGTGCCCAATGACGAGCGTCCGGCGGTCGATCCCACAAGCACTTCGGTGCTGATATACGTCGACGAATTGAACCCCGAGAAGCTCAGTGTCTTGAGTGCCGACTACGGTTTGCATGACTTGAGCCTGGCGGCCGACGACGCCATCGCTCCCGGTCTGCCGGCCGTCGCACTCGCAGGCACCGGTTACAGCCTGGTCTCCCGGCTCGAGCAGCCGGGTCATCAACTGCTCTGGTCGCTGCTGCCGCCACTGGGCGGAGCGCTGCTGATTCTGGCGTTGTTGACGGCCTACTTCTTTCGGTATGTCTTGCGCACGTCCGGGCATGTGGATGCCAGTTACACCAGCCTCGATTTGTCAAACCAGGCGCTGGAGGCCAGTGAAGAACGTTTTCGTGCCGTGGCCGAGGCCGCGTCCGACTGGATCTGGGAAGTCGACGACCAGCATTGCATCACCTATTTGTCGGGACGCTTCAGCATTGTTACCGGGTTCTCCGATCAGCAGTGGCTGGGGCAGAACATCGGGCAACTGCTCAACTGCGATACCACACCCTTGTCGCTGTGGCTGAACAAGCTCGATGAAGAGCAGGCTGTCAGCCACTTGCGCTGTTCCTACCGCGATCAGTCGGGGCAACAACGAGTCTGCCGGGTGTCGGCGCGACCGATCCGGCGCAAGGGCGCGGTACTGGGTTTTCGCGGGACGGCCAACGACATCACCGATGAGGTCGCCGCCCATGCGCAGATCCAGCATCTGTCGTTGCACGACGCCCTGACCGGTTTGCCGAACCGCAACAAACTGGCGCGCTACCTCGAAGAGGCGCTGGCGCTGAAAGAGCAGTCAACGGCGCTGACCCTGTTGATGATCGACCTGGACAACTTCAAGCCAATCAACGATTCCCTCGGTCACCCGGCCGGCGATGCGGTATTGCTGGAAGTGGCTGCCCGTTTGCGTGAGAGCACGCGGGACATTGATCTGGTCGCCCGATTGGGTGGCGACGAGTTCGTGCTGGTGCTCCATGGCATGGACAGTCACGCGGAAATCGACCGGTTTTGCGGGCGCTTGCTCGACAGCCTGCATCAACCGATTCACTACGACCATCACACGCTGCACATCGGCGCGAGCATCGGAATCGCCTTGAGTCGGCGCCAGGGGCATATTCCGCAGGAGCTGATTCGGTGTGCCGATATCGCGTTGTATCAGGCTAAATCCGACGGCAAGAAGACCTGGTGCTACTTTGCAACGCACATGAACGATCAGATCCAGCATCGTCGGCAACTGGAAACCGACCTGCGTCAGGCGATCAAGCACAACGAATTCGTGATGCATTACCAGCCGCGTTATCACGTCGATGGCAAACGGATCGTTTCGGTCGAAGCGCTGCTGCGCTGGCAGCACCCGGTGCAAGGCTTGTTGAGCCCCGATGCATTTATTCCGCTGGCCGAGCAGACCGACCTGATCGTGCCGTTGGGGCGTTGGGTGCTGCGCGAGGCGTGCGAGACGGCCCTGACCTGGCCCGGCGCGATGATGGTGTCGGTTAACCTGTCACCGGTGCAGTTTGCCCGTAGCGATGTGATCGAGGACGTCCGGGAAGTGTTGATTCAGACCCGCTTGCCCGCCAGTCGGCTGGAGCTGGAGATCACTGAAAACGTGATGCTCAACGACGTCGATGGTGCCCTGGCGACCATGAACGCGCTCAAGGAGCTGGGCGTGCGGCTGAACATGGACGACTTCGGCACCGGATATTCTTCGCTGGGTTACTTGCGCACGTATCCGTTCGACGGGATCAAGATCGACAAGCGCTTCATCTCGTCCATGGGCAATGGCAGCAATGATCGCGCCGTGGTGCAGGCGATCATCAACCTGGGCAAGGCCATGGGCCTGACGGTGACCGCTGAAGGTGTCGAGACGCTGGAGCAGCTGGATTTTCTGATCTCGGATCAGTGCCATGAGGTGCAGGGGTTCTACCTCAGTCGTCCGGTGGACAGGTATGCGTTGCTGCCGTTGCTCAATGCCTCGCAGGAAGATTTTCCGCAGCAGGGCGCGCACCTTTAGTCGCCTGTTTCGTTCGTCACGGCAACTGCCGTGGCAGCCCTCGGTCACAACTGGATACCGTCCATCCGTTGCGAGTGTCGGACCATGAAGAACCTGAAAATCGCCACCTTCAACGTCATGCGCGGTGATCGCAGCACCGATTACACGGCGTGAGTGAAGCTTGAGTGTGGCTGGCAGTAGCGCGATTGCTGGTGCGTCGACTTACGGTCTGATTTTGTTCACACTCTCCTAGTAATAAGTTTGTCAATTTATTTTTTTGATATTGACATGTCCAGAAACAAGTGTGAAGGTATTGGTCGTGAGTAAGGATCGTACTCATTGTAATCAATAGAATTATATACGCTCAAGGGATTGGCATGTTTCATACCGCAGCTATAAATACGTCTTCTCCTCCACTTGTCTTTTCCTCCAAGGCACTCCGCGCATTATCAGTTTCCTCTCAACGCCGTTCTGGCGATAGGTGTAATTACGTCTTCGGCACGAGCTAGTCCCTCGCCGGCTGGCGATCGCTCGATATGAAGAAAGCATCTACGACATAACTTTTAGTTATGTTCGACGTCGTTCGCTTTCGCCTCTGAAATGTGCGAAGAACTTTATCGGCCGGAATAAATCGATATCGATACATTGAGTAACTCGCGCACTGTCAACAGGTATTAACCACCATTTCCTGCACGCTCGACCATTATTGAACGCGTGGTCTATTGGAGGCATGTAATGTTTGTGTTACGCGATTTCTGGGCCACGGAGGCAGCGCTGGGCGTGGCGATGCCCGCTCGCAACCTGATGAGCGTGTTTCGCCATGCAGTGGTGCGTTAGAAGATGCATCACACCCTGTCCACGCTTCACCATCAGGTACTGGCCGTGGGCGCCCTGTGGGATGACGATGCAAGAAACGTCAAGCCAGTCTTGCGCCTGGCCGTGGCGTGAAAACGACGACCGTGGTTTGAGGGCTTATGGGGCAATGTCGGTGAGCCAGTCGATCTCTCGCGAGTACATTGCTAATGAATAATTTCGGTTCAAATGTTATCGAAAGAATTGAGTGTTGCAGTGGCACTGCTGGGGTTTACCCTTGATTCAGAACCAATTTATCCAACAAGGCCACATGAAAATGAAAATATCATTCATCGCTTTACTAGGGGTTTTATCACTTATTCAAACATCACTGTCCTTTGCGGATGATGTCAATGGGAAGAATCTCTATTTGCAGAGGTGCGCCGTGTGCCATGGAGCAGATATCAAAGGAACCGGGCCATTGGCTAATAAAAGCAATCCTCCAACACCTGACCTTACAACCTCCGCTTTCAAGAAGCGACTAAATGATTATCCGGGCGTTATTGTGTCATCGATAATACTCCGCCCAAGTGGGAACTTGATTCCAAAAGTTTTGCGAGAGAACGGTGTAAAGATACCGCCGCACGCTTGGAGTGTTAATGATCTGCGCGATCTACATCAATACATGAGTGGTGTAATTTCAAAAAAACGATGATCTTGAGATGAGAGGCGGGCACAGAAATCCAAGAGCCATTTCAGGGTCGGTTGCAAACAAATCATTCAACGAAGAGCTGATGGAGTATTAGTCATGGACAGTAGCTGTCGCTGAATTCTCTTAAAACCTTATAACTCAGAGGGACAAACCCATGCGGACAAAGGTTGCAATTGTTGGAGCCGGCCCGGCTGGATTAATGTTGGGGCAGCTTCTTTCTCTTATGAATATCAGCAACGTGGTTGTTGAGAGTCGATCAAGAAATTACGTTGAGGGCCGCAGTCGCGCAGGCCAGATCACCCCTGCTACGGTCCAGATTCTTACTGAAAGTGGTGTTGGGTCGAGGATTCAATCTGAAGGAATGATACATTCTGCGTTGCAGTTCCATTATGATGGATCGACGCGCGAATTGGATTTTCAAGCACTCACCGGGCGTACGGTTACCATTTATGGTCAACAGGAAATTATCAAGGATCTGATTGCAGCACGTTTAAAAACAGATTACCCACTTTTGTTCGACGCTGCAGATGTTCAGATTCATAATACCGATGGAAATGCGCCTTCTGTTTCTTTTAGGCACGGCGACACACAACAGACTCTAGAGTGCGACTTTGTCGTCGGCTGCGACGGCTTTCATGGCATTTGTCGTCCGCATATCGCTGACTCTCTTACCCACTTTTCGCACACCTATCCTTTTGCTTGGCTAGCGGTTCTCGCCGAAATGTCACCCATTTCAGAGGATGTCATTTTTTCCAGCCACGAAACCGGGCTTGCATTATTCACCATGCGCTCCCCAAATGTTTCAAGAATTTATTTGCAGTGTTCTCCGGACGAAGATATCAATGAGTGGTCTGGTTCGCGAATCTGGGATCTTTTGCAATTACGTATAGAGGGTAGGCCTGAGAAAGTTAATGGTGGGACGATTATCGAAAAAAGTATTGTGCAGCTTAGAAGTTTTGTTGCCGAAAAAATGCAAAAGGGAAGGCTCTTTCTAGCGGGAGATGCTGCACACATCGTGCCGCCTTCTGCCGCAAAAGGGCTTAATCTCGCAGTTTCCGATGCTAATATTCTTGCTCGCGCCTTTGAACAATTTTATGCCAGCGACAAGGATGAGCTCCTGCTGTCTTATTCCGACATCGCCTTGAAACAGGTGTGGAGGGATGTACAGTTTTCCCACTGGATGGCCATGTTGCTACATCGTTTCGACGACAACTCTCATTTCCATAGACGACTTCAGATAGCTGAACTTGATCGTATTCTCGGGTCTGGCCCCGCAGCGCAAAATTTCGCAGAACTATGGGTCGGGAATCCTCCATTCGCAGCGTCGATTTGAACCAGTCCACGATTAAGTTGCTAATCTGAAAACATGGAGTTGTGCAATGGGTCAAATACGGAAGATCCTGATTATCTTACATCAGGAGCAATCTACGCCTGGCCGAGTAGGCTTCCTGCTGCGTCAACTGGGATTCGAGCTTGATATCCGTAGGCCGCGATTTGGTGATCCTCTTCCGCAGAGTATGAGGGAGTACGAAGGTGTGGTCGTTTTCGGCGGTCCGATGAGTGCTAATGACAACGACGAGTATATTCGCGAAGAAATCAACTGGTTGGCCAAGCCGTTGAAGGAAGGGAAACCATTGCTTGGTCTTTGTCTAGGCGCGCAAATGCTGACTCGGCACTTGGGTGCGCGCGTCTACCGACTCGATAACGGAGGAACTGAGGCGGGTTATTATCCGATAACACCGCTTGCTGCTGCTCACGAGATAACCGCTGACGCATGCGCACCCTTTCCAGACCATGTCTATCAGTGGCATAGCGAAGGCTTCGATTTGCCCAATGGCGCTACGCAGCTCGCCGAAGGTTCGACCTTTCCAGTTCAAGCCTATCGATATGCAGGTAACGCCTACGCTTTGCAATTTCACCCCGAAGTAACTTACGAGACGATCAATCGCTGGGCAATGCGGGGTACCGAACGGCTCAAAGCGCCTGGTACGAAGCCCGCAGATGAGCATATTGCTGGCTGGCATCTATATGACTCCGCGGTCGCAACCTGGATCAAAGCGTTTCTTCCAAAATGGATAGAAACGCCTGCTTAAACCATTTGAGTGACTGGGTATCGAGATTCGGACTAATAACTTCAGTCAGTGCGGAAACATACGGGCTTCGACACTTATACAGGGATAGTGCAGTATGGACTTTCAACTTTGGATATTGTTTTGCGTCGTATTTCTTTCAGCGGCGATCCTTCCGGGGCCGAATGTTGCCTTCTCTATGGCACAAGCACTGGATCATGGTTTCAAGGAATCATTTCCGGGCGCTGTTGGTTTCGGGTTGGCGAGCGGGGGGCACGCAGTTATTGTTCTTTCGGGGCTCGGTATACTCGTCAGTAATAATCCTGACATTTTGTTTTGGCTTAAATGGGTGGGCGTTGCGTACCTGTTCTATCTTGCGCTGAAATCGTTGCGCTCGCACTCCCAAGTAGTTGTTGCGACATCAAGCAAGCGTACACCGCTTCAAATGTTCACGGGGGCGATAATTGTCTCATTCACAAACCCTAAGGGTATATTGACGAATATAATATTATTTCCGACATTCATAGATAAGACTTTGCCTTATGTCCCGCAGTGCATTGCATTGGTGGCGACGGCAATATTCATTTCTACGTCGGTGTATTCCATGTATATGCTTCTGGCTCGCCATGCGGCGAAGATTTTTCGAACCAAACGCCAAATGAGTGTGGTGACGGGCGTTTTATATGTCGGCGTCGCTGCTGCTATTGCGACAACGATCTGAGTGATTGTGACAGCTTGGTATCACCAGCATTCAAGTGAGGTTCATTTTGATTGGCGTATTTGATTTCGGTAGCGGCGGATTAACGGTGATGCGCGCGTTTGAATCCGTCTTGCAAAATGAAAAATTCGTCTATTTGGGTGATCATGGAAACGCGCCCTATGGCAATAATGTATCCGACGATATCCATGATCTGACACAAGCCGCCCTTGATCGCCTTTTCAGGTATGGCTGCTCACTGGTAGTCATCGCCTGTAATACTGCGGTGGCAATTAGTCTGCGGAAATTACAGCAGGCGTGGCTTCCAGAAGTGTATCCAGGTCGGAGGGTGATTGGCGTGATCGCACCTGTCGCTGAAGCGATTACGGGAGCGCCTTGGAATCCGACATCCGCTGCCACGCATGATCACTCTGATTACCCTGTGGAGAGCGTCGCCATTTTCGCTACTCAGCACACGGTTCAATCAAATGCCTTTGCTGTGGAAATCAATAACAGACGTCCTGGAATAAACGTGTACCAACAAGCATGCCCTGGTCTCGCTTTGCTCATTGAGCAAGACGCACCTGAGGATAGAGTGCGCGCCGAAATCCGTAAAAATGTTAAAGCGCTTCTGAATGCCGCTGCGCAAACTCCAGATGTTTGCATTTTGGGATGTACGCATTATCCGATAGTTGAGCATATATGGCGAACGGAGCTCCCGGGCTCAATGCGTATAATTTCCCAGTCCGATGCTTGCGCACAGAGTCTGGTTGAATACCTAAAAAGTAACCCTCGCTTCTCTAATGCAAGAGTGGGAGATAATAAGTTCTTTACGACAGGCGATGTCAAAACAGTTTCAGAGCGAGCATCTTTGTTCTACGGGTCAAGGGTGGAGTTTTCGAGAATAGATGCGTAGTTGCTTGTAGCAATCATGTGTGTAAGTTTCACTCTTTGTTCGCTTATGGCGCACAGAGTGGAGTGGTAGATAAAACGGACGATTAAGACTTTAGGAGAAAGTGATGAAACTTGTTGGCATGATGGGATCACCCTATGTTCGGCGCGTGGCAATTTCGTTACGGCTGATGGGCGTGGAGCATGAGCATCGGCAGATTTCGGTGTTTCGCGATGCTGATGAATTCCGAGCGATCAATTCGGTAGTCAAGGCACCCACTCTAATTTGCGATAATGGCGAAATGATCATGGACTCGTCGATGATCCTTGATTATCTGGAGTCGCTGGTCGAACCAAAACACAGTTTGATGCCAAAAGACTCGAGGCAGCATCAAAAGGTGCTTTCGCTCATTGGGCTCGGCCTCGCTGTTTGCGAAAAAGCTGTCCAACTCGAGTATGAGCACAACAAGCCGGTCGAATATCACTATGAGCCTTGGCTAACTCGTATCGCCGAGCAATTGCATGCCGCGTTGGCACTTCTGGAAGAAGCTGCGGTTCGCGCCAATCCTTGGCTTGCAACCGCGCAAGTGTCTCAGGCCGATGTGACTGTGGCCGCAGCTTGGCGTTTCACGCAATTCAGGGTGTCCAACCTGGTCGATGTCAAAAGCTATACCGCGCTTGCCGCCTATTCCGACCAGATCGAGCAACTGCCGGAGTTCGTCGATACACCACTTAAATAAACTCTGTCCCTGCCCCTCCAGTGTAGGGGCGGGTTTTAGTTGCATAAACCTTGGACTGGTTTGTCGATGAAGGGCGAGACCCTATAGACGAGGCAACTCTGTTATTGCGTGATTCACAGGAGACACAAGAATGTTGAGTCTAGAAGATTTTTTTGCCTACGGCGAAGCGGGGTATACCCATGTTCCGCTTTGGCAGAGCCTGCCGTTGCCGCCAGGGGTCGAAGCACTTTCGCTGTACCAAGGGTTAGCCAACTGCGGGCAAGACTACCTGTTCGAAACGGGGCACTGGCACGATGGCGTGTTCGAACAGGCGTACTCGGCGATTGGTCTGCCTTGCAGTCAACGAATCGAGCTCGATGAGGGCGTCTTGCGCCTGTATCGCGACGGCCAGATGTCAGCCAAGATTGACTGCGACGATCCGTTGGCAGAACTGGCCAGGCTGCAAAAGGACTTTCGTATACCGCAGTGCCCCGGCCTCCCTTCCTTCAGCGGTGGGTTCTTCGGCTATTTCGGTTTCGAAACGACTCGGCTGATCGAGCCTCGTTTACGTCGCGTACCCCGCAAGCCCTCCGGTTTTCAGCTCCCTGACGTATTGCAATTGATCAGCACTGATCTGGTCGTGCTGGACCACCGCGCACGTCTGGCCTATTGCATCGTGCATGAAAGCCCGAAGGCCCTGGGCGATTACCAGTGCGGCCAAGACAGACTCAACCGACTAGTCGCGCATTTGCGCCCATTGCTCGTACCATCCGCGCCCTGCGGGCACGTGGTTGAGGCTACAACCCCTGCCGCCGAGTCGGCCTTCCCGCAGCCAGCGTTTGTTAAGGCAGTGACACGCATCAAGAACTATATCGCTGCTGGCGATGTGATGCAGGTCGTTTTATCCCAACGCATGAGCCTTCCTTTCGAAGAAGACGCCGTCGCGTTGTACCGTTCCTTGGCTGATTTGGGTCACACACCCTATCGCTACTTACTGAACCTGGGCGACTGCCAAGTGGTCGGCGCATCTCCAGAAATGTTGTTTCGTCAGGAAGAGCAAATGGTTACAACCCGGCCGATGGCAGGTACACGCCGTAGGGGCAGTGTGGTGGCCGAAGACAATCGGCTCAAGGAAGAACTGCTCGCTGATCCGAAGGAAATCGCCGAGCATATGATGCTCGTCGATCTGTCGCGAAATGACCTCGGTCGGTTGGCCAACGTTGGAAGTGTGCAAGTGACCCAATTGCTGAATGTGGAATATTTTTCCCATGTCATGCACATCGTCTCTACTGTTACCGGCCAGATACCTGACCACGTCAGTGGTTTGGAGCTGCTCAAAAGCATGTTCCCTGCAGGCACGCTGAGTGGGGCGTCGAAGGTGCGTGCGCTTGAGATTATTGCCGAACTGGAACCCCATTCTCGCGGGGTTTATGGCGGTGCCATCGGCTATTTGGATTGGAGCGGCCGTGCCGACTTGGCTATCGCCATTCGAACCGGACTGCTTCAAGACGCTCGTCTCTACGTTCAGGCAGGCGCCGGAGTGGTGCAGGACTCGGTAGCAGATCGCGAGTGGCAGGAAACGATAGAGAAAAGCCAGTTGGTTTGGGTTGCAGCCAGCCGGTGTAGAACTGTCGCGCAACGCCAGGAGGTGGCGTATGCATTTAATGATCGATAACTACGACTCGTTTACCTACAACATCGTGCAGTACCTGGGAGTTCTAGGGGCTGATATTGAAGTGCGTCGTAATGACGAAATTACCTTGGCAGAAATAGACGAACTGGCGCCAGAGTCCTTGATTGTCTCTCCTGGGCCGTGTTCTCCAGCCGAAGCGGGTATTTCCCTCGCAGCAATCAATCATTTTGCGGGCCGTTTGCCTATATTAGGCATCTGTCTTGGTCATCAGTGCATAACCGCCGCTTTTGGCGGTGAGGTGCGCAGGGCCCGTGAGGTGCTTCATGGAAAAGTTTCACGTATCCGTCACGACAGACGTGACTTGTTCGACGGCCTGCCTGACGGATTGCAAGTAGCACGGTATCACTCGTTAGTGGCCGGTGTCTTACCCAGCCAATTAGTTGCCACGGCGCATGTTCTGGACGAAGACGGCATGCCGGGGGAGATCATGGCGCTGCGGCACCGAGAATTGCCGATCTATGGAGTGCAATTTCATCCAGAGTCATTGATGACGCAACAAGGCCTGGCGATGTTAGCCAATTACCTTCAACTGGTTGAGCGAGGCCGCGTCACCAGGGCCGCTACCTGATCGCTCGCTACGAAGCGCCGACACATTTACGGAGCATGATCATTGCCCATGAGGTGACCAATGTTGGTCATGACCAGACGCAGCTCAGCAATATGGCGAACCAGGCGCGTAAAGAGATCGGCGCTGAGTCGCCGACGATGGGGCTGCCAGTCCTGCGCAATGCAGAGGCCGTGTACGACGGGCAAGGAGCGCCGTGTGAGGCGCTGGGAGCATGAAGCGATATTCGACGCGATGGCAGGTTCGGCTAGAAGATGATCCAGCGATGATGAGGGGTCGTCGACAGACCGTTGAACATCCTTTTGGAACGCTCAAGTATTGGATGGGGCCACCCACTCGAAAGGCTGCTTTGCAGACCATATGAAAACGCACTGAAGGCCAGCCCAACAAACGCCCCGACTTGTACGGGACGTTTGTTTTTGTGCGAGCGTTTTGCTGCGAGAAATCGTAGGAGGCGAGGGTTAGGGAAACCGGAGACATTTGACTTCCTGGGCTTCATACACTGTTGTAGTACCGTAATCGTCCGAACTACACCGCCTTGAAACTCAGACCTTAATGTCCTTCAGCCGCTCATTGGCGCGCTCCCACTCGAAAACCGTTGGGTCGAAGCTATCCCCATGCCACTCCACCATGTTGTCGTGCTCTGGATGATCGGGATCAGCAATCGCTTCAAGAAATTCGGCATACCCCGGCGCATCGCCGATATCTTCCGGCGGACAAGCATTGGCGCCGTCGACGCAGTACGGCACCTGAGGGCAGGCCCCAGCAGGCAGTTTCTTTTCGACTTCGATCCGGTGATCCCAGCCGTCGCCAAAGTCGTAGAGATAGCTAAACGTCTTTTTCCCGTACAACGCTTTGATCAGGGTTTGGCGGGTTTCCGAGTTGACGCGTGGGCCCCATCCATCGGAATCGGGAATGCCGTAGTTTTCACCGGCAATTTCAAACTCATGCATATGCCCGCCCTCCCAGCCCATCGCGAACTGGATCACCGTATGCAATGTGCCCAACGTGATGTTTTCGGGTACTGCTATGCGGCGCCAGATGGTGGGTTCGACCCACTTCAACTCAATGTGTAACAGCAACAAATCAGGCTCGGGTTTTAGCAAACGTACATTTTTGGCCATGGGTCAGCAGCCTCCTCGGCGGCGAGCGGTGAAGCCTGGTCTTTATAGACGTTGTAGAACTTGCGCCGGGCGTGAGCCCAGCACGCGGCTTCCTGAATGCTGTCCGTGGCATACAGCTGAGCAAAACCGGCGTAGCCGTCCGCCTGCAAGATGCCGCTGAAACTATTGAGATGAGCGCGGGGATGCTGCCCCTTGCGATCCGGCGAGTAGGTAAAAGCCTGCCGACCTCTATATACCAAGGCCCAGAACCGTTCGTCCTTACCCAGAGGAACGCTTCGCATCACGTACCTGAGGCTGGAGCCGTATGCGGTAGTTCCGCACGTACGGACCTGTGTGGGGGGGGCAGGTTACTGCCATCCCTACCGCGACTCGTGCTCAAAGAGTGCTGATGAAGCATCGCGCGTCGGCATATTGTTTTGTCTTCCGTGAGGAGTCTCGACAATAGCCGCAAAATGGTGGCGTTGGGAGGCAGTGGGCGAATGATTTTAGTGCTGGCGTCAGCGCACACCTCTCACTTGCGGGATGGAGTGAGGTCACACTATCCAAGCGGATCAGTGATGAATTTCTGGATAGATCGGATCGGGATACGCCATCCTGTCAATTTTGATCACTGAGATTTGCATGATGAAGGTTTGCATAAGGATTGAGCGATGAGCGAGCCACGACTGACGAATCTTGCCCTGTACCTGCAACGCCTGGGCATCGACGCCCCGCCGGCGCCAACCCTGGAAACCCTGCGGCAATTGCAGCTGCGCCACACCGGTGCCTTTGCGTTCGAAAACCTCGCCACGCTGTTGGGGCAGCCGGTGCTCATCGACCTGCCGTCCATCGAGCAGAAAGTCCTGCACGACGGTCGCGGCGGTTACTGCTACGAACTCAACAACCTGTTCCTGGCCTTGCTTCAGACGCTGGGTTTCGAGGCGCGCGGCATCACCGGCCGCGTGGTCATGAACCAGCCCGAAGGCGCGTGGACCGCACGCACTCACCGTTTGAGCCTGGTGACCCTTGATGGCGTGCGCTACATCACCGACGTCGGCTTCGGCGGCATGGTGCCCACCGCACCGTTGATGCTCGACACCGAAGCCGAACAGCTCACCCCCCACGAACCCTATCGCATCGAACAGCATGCGGACGGCTATACCCTGCGTGCCAACGTTTGCGGTGAATGGCGAGCGATGTACATCTTCGACCTGCAACGTCAGGAGGACATCGACTATGACCTCGGCAACTGGTACGTCTCGACTCATCCCGAATCACCCTTCGTGACGCAACTGATGGTGGCGCGGACGGGGGAGGGATGGCGACGCACGCTGAACAACGGCAGTTTTGCCATTCATCGCATGGGCAGTGAGAGCGAGCGGCGGCAGGTGGTGGATGTGGATGAGTTGATCGGGTTGCTGAAAAGTGAGTTTGATATACGCGTACCACAGCACCCAGAGTTGGAGCGCGTTATAAATCAATTAATTACCAGTCGAAAATAATAGCCATCGCGACCCGATGTCGCTGAAGCGAACATCGGGTGAAACGATTGTATTGTCCCTGCGTAGTTGCTTTCGTTTGCGCTTATGTCAAATTGCCATAATGTCGGTTATTTATATTATAAAAGAGTTTTCGTTTTGTTTGGCGGTCCTCGCGCGTTCAACTACAAGTTAAGTCAGGCACGTTTAAGTTGGGGCGCTTTTATAGATGCAGTCAATGGTGCGTTTGTCACAAGCGGGGTCGAGCAGTCATGCCGTAACATAGTCAGGCCAGCAATGTTGCAATAGGGACGGGGTAGGAAGTTAGACTGGGAGGTTCGCGTCATGGCCAATCTGAATTATGTGTCGTACTTTGTTGCGGTGGTTTTTGGCGTGATTTTTCCGATAGGTATTTTTGTCGGAAGAAGTAATATTCGAGCAAGTCGATACGAAATTGTGGCAGACCTGGAAAAACTGTTCGGATTCGCAACGAAAGCGGGCGGAACGCCGCTGATAATCCCTTCCTTTGAATTGGTGAAATATAAATACAGGCCCGCTTCGGAGATCCAGAGTCGAGCTGATCAAGCCCATTCGGTTCTCTATTACATGATTCCGGTGTTTCTCTACGCCTTGATGTCGACGGTCGGTTTTTTGGCCGTTTTATTGACGATTGGTGGAATAGAATCAGATGGCGCTTTTGGATGGGCTGTCGGTATAGAAAAGACGCCGCAAAATCTGAACTTTCTGGCGGTATTCTCTTTTACATTTTTGGGCGGTTATTTGTGGAGTGTTCAATATCTCCTGCGTAGGGTGGCAAATTTTGATCTGTCTCCAGTGTCCTTTTATCGTTCGTTAATGCATATTTTATTTGGTTTGTTTGTCATGTTCGCTATTTATTACAGTGGCTTGTTCTTGGCGATGGATCGCCGAATCGCAGCGGTCGCATTGCTGGTCGGGTTGTACCCATCGCTATGCATGAATGTCATTATCGCCAAATTCCCATGGGCCAGGTTGAAGCGTGTTTCGCGTTACAGCAAGGCACTTCAGGAAGAATTGCCGCTGGACGTCATTCTGGGGATCGACGCGTTCATGAAGTTCCGACTTGCCGAGTTTGAAATCGAGGACGTACAAAACCTTGCGACGATCAACCCCATTCAGATTTTTGTAGAGACACCTTACGGGCTCTATGAGGTGATTGACTGGGTCGCTCAGGCCCAGCTTATTCTCGCCGTAGGCCCCGAAAAGGCGTTGAAGTTGCGCGAGATGAACATCCGCACGATCTTTGATCTGGAAAGAATGATCTATAACCCTGCATTGAAGAACCGGTTGATGACGGTGTTGGCGCTCGGTGAGTCAGCGGATCCGGGTAATGACGTAGGCATCGAGCGTTTTCGGCTTTTTTCCAATAGCGAGGTTGACCTGAGGCACTCCGACCATGCTGAAGCATTGGTGTCTATCATCAGGGACGATCTGCATGTGAAAAGGCTTCGACAAATCTGGGATGTCATCGCTGAGCGTGTGGATGATCGTGCTACGAGTTCGACGTCTGTAATCAAGGGGGTGACGACCTGTTGCAAGTGCGGGGAGAGTCATGGACTTCCTCTGACGCCTGTGATTTCCGAATCCCCACGCGCAAAATCTGACCGTCCAGAGCTTTCTGAGTTGGTGGGGCTTTAAGGTTCTGCGGACGATTTCTGGACTATTTGGTTCTTTGTCTTGATGAATAACTGTATACAATTATATGGACATTTGTCCTGAGTGTTGAATACAGTGTGCGCACAACAAAAAACCAGGGAATCCCCCAGCCATGAAAACACCCCATGTTTCACACCAACGGCCCGAGGATGAAAATCTCGGGATCGGCGCGAATATGGCTTACGGACTGCAACACGTTCTGACCATGTACGGCGGTATCGTCGCGGTGCCTTTGATCATCGGCCAGGCGGCCGGGCTCTCACCGGCGGACATCGGTTTGTTGATTGCTGCTTCGTTGTTTTCAGGGGGGCTGGCGACATTGCTGCAAACCCTGGGTTTGCCGTTTTTCGGTTGTCAGTTGCCGCTGGTACAGGGCGTGTCGTTCTCCGGCGTTGCGACCATGGTGGCGATTGTCAGCAGTGGTGGGGAGGGCGGCTTTCAGTCGATTCTCGGAGCGGTGATTGCCGCGTCGCTGATCGGCTTGCTGATCACGCCGGTGTTCTCGCGAATCACCAAGTTCTTTCCGCCGCTGGTGACGGGCATTGTGATCACCACGATCGGCCTGACGCTGATGCCGGTGGCCGCGCGCTGGGCCATGGGCGGCAACAGCCATGCTCCGGACTTCGGCAGCATGGCAAACATTGGTCTGGCGGCGGTGACGCTGGTGCTGGTCCTGCTACTGAGCAAGATCGGCAGTGCGACCATCTCCCGTTTGTCGATCCTCTTGGCCATGGTCATCGGCACAGTCATCGCGGTGTTCCTCGGCATGGCGGATTTCTCGTCTGTCACCCAAGGCCCGATGTTCGGCTTCCCGACACCATTTCATTTCGGCATGCCCACCTTCCACTTCGCCGCGATTCTGTCGATGTGTATCGTGATCATGGTGACTCTGGTGGAAACCTCGGCCGATATCCTCGCCGTCGGTGAAATCATCGGCACCAAAGTCGATTCCAAGCGCTTGGGCAATGGTCTGCGCGCCGACATGCTGTCGAGCATGGTCGCGCCAATCTTCGGCTCCTTCACCCAGAGCGCCTTCGCCCAGAACGTCGGGTTGGTGGCGGTGACCGGGATCAAGAGCCGTTTCGTGGTGGCCACCGGCGGTGTGTTCCTGGTGGTGCTCGGATTGCTGCCGTTCATGGGGCGGGTCATCGCCGCCGTGCCGACCTCCGTACTCGGCGGCGCCGGCATCGTGTTGTTCGGCACCGTGGCGGCCAGCGGCATTCGGACGCTGTCCAAGGTCGACTACCGCAACAACGTCAACCTGATCATCGTCGCCACTTCGATCGGTTTTGGCATGATCCCCATCGCCGCACCGAACTTCTACGAACACTTCCCCAGCTGGTTTGCGACGATTTTCCACTCGGGCATCAGTTCTTCGGCGATCATGGCCATCGTGCTGAACCTGACTTTCAACCACCTCACCGCCGGCAACTCGGATCAGCAATCGGTGTTTGCAGCCGGTACCGAGCGAGTCCTGCGTTATCAGGACCTGGCGGCGTTGCGGGAAGGGGATTACTTCAGCGAAGGTAAGCTGCATGACTGCGACGGGAATGAGATCCCGGTGGTGGAGATGGATCATGGGCATGCCGAGCCGCGGGCGGTGCATGCGAAAAGCAGTGAGCATGTCTGACGGCTTATAGCCGGAAGATCAAGAGATCGCAGCCTTTGGCGGCTCCTACAGATGATTCGTGTGTGATGCGATCCTCTGTAGGGGCTGCCGCAGGCTGCGATCTTTTGACTTTATGGCAAGCACAAAAAAGCCCCTGAACCTTTCGATTCAGGGGCTTTTCGGTTTTGCTGTCTGGCTCCACGACCTGGACTCGAACCAGGGACCCAGTGATTAACAGTCACTTGCTCTACCAACTGAGCTATCGCGGAATGACGTGTATGTTACTGATTCAAAAAGAGAAGTCAAGCCTCTGTTGGTAGTTTGGTATTTTCATCGGATCAGAGGGTGGTTTATCGGCTATTGGCGGTTACCAGAATTGCGGTAGAGGTCTACCATGGCCGCCCGGAAGTGGTGACACGCGCTGCCGGCCCTCAGCCGAAAAGGTACGCGCCATGAATCATCCAACCCTCACACCTCAAAACAACGAGGTGTTCGTATGAGCATCGCTCAGATAAGCCTGCCCAAAGGTGTGGGCCCGCACGCCGAGAAGCTGTTCGACGCAATCACTCAGGCCAGCACCGCTGACGAATTGAACCGCGCGGGCGGCAAGGCTGAAGGTTTTGTCCTGGGCCTGGAAAGCACCAAGGCGATCAAAAGCCAGGTGGCCGAGTCGCTTTACGTCGCCTACGACGACGCGGCCAGCCAGCGCGCGACCGAACTGGCCTAACCGCCGAAGGTAATGGTGCCGAGCATCAGCTTGGCGTACAACATCGTGGCGGCCAGTTGCACCAGCCACAATGCCAGGCCGCCAAGGAACACGCCTGCAGCCACTTGCAGCACCAGGTTGTTACCGCGTTTGGCCGAGGAGCGGGGCACGAAGTGGTCCAGCTCGTCGCGGTCAGCGCGTAGGTCATCGTTTTTCATGTGGGCTCTCAAGAATTCTCGGGTGTACTCATAACTTGGGGGGGCGGGCTTGCTCGCGAAGGCAGCGGCAAATTCAGCATCAATGTGACAGATAGACCGCTTTCGCGAGCAAGTCGGATCGCCGCACCGCCGCTCCCACATTTTTGATCTGCGTGCAGTCTAGAGCGACCGGTCGTCGAACTGGGAATTATCGAAGACAAATAAAAAACGGGAAGCCATGTGGCTTCCCGTTTTCATATCACACAAAGACTCAGATCACCTGAATGATGGCCTTGGTCACGGCGTCGATGTTGTTCTGGTTCAGCGCGGCAACGCAGATGCGGCCGGTGTCCAGGGCGTAGATGCCGAACTCGTTGCGCAGACGGGTCACTTGCTCAACCGTCAGGCCGGAGTAGGAGAACATGCCGCGCTGGCGACCGACGAAGCTGAAATCGCGTTGCGGAGCGTTTTTCGCCAGCAGGTCGACCATCTGGGTGCGCATGCCGCGAATCCGCAGGCGCATTTCTGCCAGTTCCTCTTCCCACTGCGCACGCAATACCGGGCTGTTCAGCACGGCGGCGACGATGCTAGCGCCGTGGGTCGGCGGGTTGGAGTAGTTGGTGCGGATCACGCGTTTGACTTGCGACAGCACGCGCGCGCTTTCTTCTTTCGACTCGCTGACGATCGACAGGGCGCCAACGCGCTCGCCGTACAGCGAGAAGGATTTGGAGAACGAGCTCGAGACGAAGAAGGTCAGGCCCGATTCGGCGAACAGGCGCACGGCAGCGGCGTCTTCATCGATACCGTCGCCAAAGCCCTGGTAGGCCATGTCGAGGAACGGTACGTGACCTTTGGCTTTCACCACTTCCAGGACGTTTTTCCAGTCCGCCGGGCTCAGATCCACGCCGGTCGGGTTGTGGCAGCAAGCGTGCAGTACAACGATGGAGCCGGACGGCAAGGCGTTCAGGTCTTCCAGCAGGCCTGCACGGTTAACGTCGTGGGTCGCGGCGTCGTAGTAGCGATAGTTCTGCACCGGGAAGCCGGCGGTTTCGAACAGTGCGCGGTGGTTTTCCCAGCTCGGGTCGCTGATCGCCACAACGGCATTCGGCAGCAGTTGCTTGAGGAAGTCGGCACCGATTTTCAGCGCGCCGGTACCGCCGACGGCTTGGGTGGTGATGACCCGGCCAGCAGCGATCAGCGGTGAATCATTGCCGAACAGCAGTTT
Organism: Pseudomonas sp. P9_31; assembly: GCF_034008235.1. Classification (NCBI taxonomy): domain Bacteria; kingdom Pseudomonadati; phylum Pseudomonadota; class Gammaproteobacteria; order Pseudomonadales; family Pseudomonadaceae; genus Pseudomonas; species Pseudomonas sp. P9_31. The sequence goes on along the minus strand of NZ_CP125375.1, from coordinate 3,972,993 downwards.
TTGCACCGCCTGGTCGTAGGCGGCAATGCCGTCGATCGGCAAGTAACCACGGGAAGCGTGTTGAGCGGCGCGAATCGTCTCGGCTTCGACAACGGCGCGCAGGAGTGGAATTCGCCCCTCCTCGTTGCAGTAAACACCAACCCCCAGGTTGACCTTGTTGGTACGGGTATCGGCATTGAATGCTTCGTTGAGGCCCAGGATTGGATCGCGTGGTGCCATTTCGACAGCGGAGAACAGGCTCATTATTACGGCGGCTCTGAATGGAGTGTGGAGGGACGTGTCGCGCTCCAGCCGAATGCACTAGAGCGGTGCACAAACGGGGAGCTAGTATAGAGGCCATCAGCGATTGATGGCGACAGGCGATTCGGCTTTTACGGTAAGTTTTTCCAATTATTTTTCGATCGTTGGTCAAGTGACGTCGTCAAAGGTTTTACCCGATGTAGGACGTTTGCCTTGAAAGCGATGGCAATCGGCTCCACATTGAGCACAATCCAGTTTTTTCCTCGGGCGACATCGGTCGTTTGCGGTCTTTCTCGTTCCTGTCCGGTGTAACCGGGCAAGAGTGAACCAGAGGTATGTATGTCTGAATTCCAGCTAGTCACCCGCTTCGAGCCCGCCGGCGATCAGCCGGAAGCCATCCGCCTGATGGTCGAGGGCATTGAAGCCGGGCTGGCGCACCAGACGCTGCTCGGTGTGACCGGCTCGGGCAAGACCTTCAGCATCGCCAACGTGATCGCCCAGATACAGCGCCCGACCCTGGTGCTGGCGCCGAACAAGACCCTGGCCGCGCAGTTATATGGCGAGTTCAAGGCGTTCTTCCCGAATAACGCCGTTGAATACTTCGTTTCCTACTACGACTACTACCAGCCTGAAGCCTACGTGCCGTCGTCGGACACCTTCATCGAGAAGGACGCCTCGATCAACGACCACATTGAGCAAATGCGCCTGTCAGCCACCAAAGCGCTGCTGGAGCGCAAGGACGCGATCATCGTCACCACGGTGTCGTGCATTTACGGTCTGGGCAGTCCGGAAACCTATTTGAAGATGGTGTTGCACGTGGATCGCGGCGACAAGCTCGACCAGCGTGCGCTGCTGCGTCGCCTGGCTGACCTGCAATACACCCGCAACGACATGGACTTCGCCCGGGCGACCTTCCGGGTGCGCGGTGATGTGATTGATATCCATCCGGCAGAATCCGATTTTGAAGCGATCCGCATCGAGCTGTTCGATGACGAAGTGGAGAGCCTGTCCGCCTTTGACCCGCTGACCGGCGAAGTCATCCGCAAACTGCCGCGTTTCACCTTCTACCCGAAGAGCCACTACGTGACACCACGGGAAACCCTGCTCGACGCCGTCGAAGGGATCAAGGTCGAGTTGCAGGAGCGCCTGGAATACCTGCGCTCCAACAACAAACTGGTGGAAGCCCAGCGACTGGAACAGCGTACCCGTTTCGATCTGGAGATGATTCTCGAGCTGGGTTACTGCAATGGCATTGAAAACTACTCGCGTTACCTGTCGGGCCGTGCCTCCGGCGAGGCACCGCCTACCTTGTTTGACTATCTGCCGGCCGACGCCTTGCTGGTGATCGACGAATCCCACGTCAGCGTGCCCCAGGTCGGTGCCATGTATAAGGGCGACCGGTCCCGTAAGGAAACGCTGGTGGAATACGGCTTCCGCCTGCCATCGGCGCTGGATAACCGGCCAATGCGTTTCGACGAGTTCGAAAACATCAGCCCACAGACGATTTTTGTCTCGGCCACGCCGGGCAATTATGAGGCGGAACACGCAGGGCGCGTGGTCGAGCAAGTGGTGCGCCCGACCGGCCTGGTGGACCCGCAAATCGAAATCCGCCCGGCGTTGACCCAGGTCGACGACCTGCTCTCGGAAATCACCAAGCGTGTGGCCCTGGAGGAGCGGGTGCTGGTCACCACGCTGACCAAGCGCATGTCCGAAGACTTGACCGATTACCTGGCCGACCACGGCGTTCGCGTGCGTTATCTGCACTCGGACATCGACACCGTGGAGCGGGTCGAAATCATCCGTGATTTGCGTCTTGGCACCTTCGATGTGCTGGTGGGGATCAACCTGCTGCGTGAAGGTCTGGACATGCCGGAAGTCTCGCTGGTGGCGATTCTCGATGCGGACAAGGAGGGTTTCCTGCGTTCCGAGCGCTCGCTGATCCAGACGATCGGCCGGGCGGCGCGCAACCTCAACGGCCGGGCGATTCTGTATGCGGATCGCATCACCGGCTCGATGGAACGGGCGATCGGCGAAACCGAGCGTCGTCGCGACAAGCAGATCGCCTTCAACCTGGCCAACGGCATCACGCCGAAGGGTGTGTTCAAGGACGTCGCCGATATCATGGAAGGCGCAACCGTGCCGGGCTCGCGCAGCAAGAAGCGCAAAGGCATGGCCAAGGCCGCCGAGGAAAGTGCCAAATACGAAGCGGAGTTGCGCTCGCCGGGCGAGATCGCCAAACGCATTCGTGCGCTGGAAGAGAAGATGTACCAGCTTGCCCGCGACCTGGAATTCGAAGCCGCGGCGCAGCTTCGCGACGAAATCGGCAAATTGCGGGAGCGGTTGATCACGGTTTGAGATGCGCAGTGAATGGGCGGGCCTCATCGCGGGCAAGCCCGCACCCACAAGGATTGAGGGTATTCACACAATATGTGGCCACCTACGGATCCTGTGGGAGCGGGCTTGCCCGCGATGAGGCCCGTCGGAACACTACAAATATCAATTAGCGTGCTTCCCTGGCCTTCAGCCCTGCCTGCAACCTTCTGGTAGGCAGCACCGCCACCAAGCTGATCCCCCAATGCAATACTGGCTTACTATGCCCCACTCACTGGAGCCGGGCGGCTATCGCCTGTTACCATTCGCCTCTTGTTTGATTTCCGCTTTTATTCTTTTCGAGACATGCCATGACCACCGTCCGCACTCGCATCGCGCCATCGCCTACCGGGGACCCCCACGTAGGTACCGCTTACATCGCTTTGTTCAACTACTGCTTTGCCAAGCAGCATGGCGGTGAGTTCATCCTGCGGATCGAAGACACCGACCAACTGCGTTCGACCCGCGAGTCCGAACAGCAGATTTTCGACGCCCTGCGCTGGTTGGGTATCGACTGGAGCGAGGGCCCGGACGTTGGCGGCCCGCACGGTCCTTATCGTCAGAGCGAGCGCGGCGACATCTATCAGAAGTACTGCCAGCAACTGGTCGAACTGGGCCATGCCTTCCCGTGCTTCTGCACGGCCGAAGAACTGGACCAGATGCGCGCCGAGCAAATGGCCCGCGGCGAAACCCCGCGTTACGACGGCCGTGCGCTGTTGCTCTCCAAGGAAGAGGTCGCGCGCCGCCTGGCCGCTGGCGAGCCACACGTCATCCGCATGAAAGTGCCGAGCGAAGGCGTGTGCGTGGTGCCGGACATGCTGCGTGGCGACGTCGAGATCCCGTGGGATCGCATGGACATGCAAGTGCTGATGAAGACCGACGGCCTGCCGACGTACTTCCTGGCCAACGTGGTCGATGACCACCTGATGGGTATCACCCACGTTTTGCGCGGTGAAGAATGGCTGCCCTCGGCGCCGAAGCTGATCCTTTTGTACGAATACTTCGGCTGGGAACAGCCGCAGCTGTGCTACATGCCGCTGCTGCGTAACCCGGACAAGAGCAAGCTGTCCAAGCGCAAGAACCCGACCTCGGTGACGTTCTACGAGCGCATGGGCTTCATGCCGGAAGCGATGCTCAACTACTTGGGTCGCATGGGCTGGTCGATGCCGGACGAGCGCGAGAAGTTCTCCCTGCAGGAGATGGTCGACAACTTCGACCTGAGTCGCGTCTCCCTCGGCGGGCCGATTTTCGACATCGAGAAACTGTCGTGGCTCAACGGCCAGTGGCTGCGTGACCTGCCGGTGGAGGAGTTCGCCGCTCGCGTGCAGAAGTGGGCACTGAACCCTGAATACATGATGAAGATCGCGCCGCACGTGCAGGGCCGGGTTGAAACCTTCAGTCAGGTCGCACCGCTGGCCGGTTTCTTCTTCGCCGGTGGCGTGAACCCGGACGCCAAGCTGTTCGAATCCAAGAAGCTCTCGGCTGATCAGGTTCGTCAGTTGATGCAGTTGATCCTGTGGAAGCTGGAAAGCCTGCGCCAGTGGGAAAAGGACAGCATCACCGCGACCATTCAGGCGGTGGTCGAATCCCTGGAGCTGAAGCTGCGTGACGCCATGCCGCTGATGTTCGCCGCGATCACGGGCCAGGCCAGTTCGGTATCGGTGCTCGACGCGATGGAAATTCTCGGTCCGGACCTGACCCGTTTCCGTCTGCGCCAGGCCATCGACCTGTTGGGCGGCGTGTCGAAGAAGGAAAACAAGGAGTGGGAAAAGCTCCTAGGCGCGATTGCCTGACTGCGTTTGACTCTGTAGGAGCTGCCGAAGGCTGCGATCTTTTGATCCTGATCTTCGGCGCTTCTCCCGAATTTACGGGGGGAGGGCGGTAAGTGTTTGTTATGTCGGCAAAAAATTTTAAATTTTTTGAAAAATAAGTTTGACAGCTTTCCGATGCGCCATTAAGATTCGCCCCGTCCTCAGCGATGAGGGGCTATAGCTCAGCTGGGAGAGCGCTTGCATGGCATGCAAGAGGTCGACGGTTCGATCCCGTCTAGCTCCACCAATTTACACTTCAAGGTCTGGCCACACCGGCCTTGAAGCGATCAACACTCAGCGTTGATCAGTTGTATAGAAGGGTTTGCGTCCCCTTCGTCTAGTGGCCTAGGACACCGCCCTTTCACGGCGGTAACAGGGGTTCGAGTCCCCTAGGGGACGCCAGTTTTACAGAAGTGATGTTGCAAAATGTCGCTCCGCCGCGAGGCGAAAAATCTGGGGCTATAGCTCAGCTGGGAGAGCGCTTGCATGGCATGCAAGAGGTCGACGGTTCGATCCCGTCTAGCTCCACCAATTTTACAGTTCAAGGTCTGGCCACACCGGCCTTGAATCGATCAGCTCTCAGCACTGATCAGTTGTATAGAAGGGTTTGTGTCCCCTTCGTCTAGTGGCCTAGGACACCGCCCTTTCACGGCGGTAACAGGGGTTCGAGTCCCCTAGGGGACGCCACGATTACCCGCTTTGCGGGATTTTTAAGGGTCATTCAATTATTGAATGGCCCTTTTGTTTGTCTGGCGTTTGGCCAAATCTCCTTTTTCCTCAAAACTGTTCTTCAGACCAGCGGTCACATCCACGACTTGCGAAAAATTATTATGAGAATAATATTCTAGTCGTAATATTCGGAGGCAACGATGAACGATAAAAAAGCTCAAACCCGCGAACGCATCCTCAAGGCTGCCAGCGCAGCGCTGATCCAGCGCGGCCCGGCCGAGCCGAGCGTGGGCGAAGTGATGGGGGCGGCCGGCCTGACGGTCGGCGGCTTCTACGCGCATTTCGAAAGCAAGGACGCATTGATGCTGGAGGCGTTCAAGCAGCTGCTCAGCCATCGTCGTGGCTTGATCGCCGACATGGATGCGCAGTTGACCGGCGAAGAGCGTCGCGCGTTGGTCGCTGCGTTCTATCTGTCGCGTAAACACCGTGATTCCACCGAGCAGGCGTGTCCGATTCCGGCGTCGGTCGGTGAGTTGGGCCGTCTGCCGGACGAATTTCGTGTGGCGTTGAATGAGCATGTTGAGTTGATGGTCGCGCAGCTGGCGGCCAGCCCGGAAGACACCGACAAAGTCTTGGCCGACATCGCCTTGATGGTCGGTGGTTTGGCTCTGGCGCGGGCGCTGGGGCCTGGAGAGTTGTCCGATCGATTGCTGCGCGCCGCCAAATCGGCGGTGCTGTGACCTAAAGGCATCCAGCCTGAGGAAATGAGCGATGAACACGTTGAGCTGGGTTCGTGGCGTTAATGGCACCTTGGGCTGGTTCGCACCGAAGCTGGTGGCGAGCAAGATGCGCCTGGCATTCATGACCCCCCGGGAATTGCCACCGCGTGACTGGGAATTGCCGCTGCTGGCTAAGTCCGAACGAATCACCTTGCGCTTCGGTCTCTCGGCACTGCGTTGGGGGCAGGGTCCGGCGGTGTTGTTGATGCACGGCTGGGAAGGCCGGCCTACGCAGTTTGCCGCGCTGATTACGGCGCTGGTCGATGCCGGCTACACCGTGGTTGCCCTGGACGGTCCGGCTCACGGTCGCTCGCCTGGGCGCGAGGCCAATGTGGTGCTGTTCGCTCGGGCCATGCTCGAGGCCGCCGCTGAATTACCGCCGCTGCAAGCGGTGATCGGTCACTCCATGGGTGGCGCCAGCGCCATGCTTGCGGTTCAGTTGGGCCTGCGTACCGAAACCCTGGTCACGATCGCCGCCCCAGCGCGAATTCTTGGAGTGCTGCGCGGTTTCGCGCGCTATGTGCGGTTGCCGCCCAAAGCCCGTTCGGCGTTCATTCGTCAGGTCGAGAAAGATGTCGGCATGCGCGCTTCGTTGCTGGATGTCGCGCACTATCAACTCGACATGCCCGGCCTGATTGTCCATGCCGAAGACGACAACTATGTCTCGGTCAAGGAATCGCAGTTGATCCACGAAGCCTGGTTCGACAGTCGTCTGTTGCGCCTGGAAGAGGGCGGTCATCAGCGGGTGCTGGCTGATCCGCAGGTGATCGAAGGCGTTCTTTCGCTGCTGGCCGGTCGAAGCCTGCAATCGCGCCAATCGGCCTGAGCATCCGTTACACTGCCCCGGTCGAAATCATCTGACCGGGAGTGGGGCATGGGCTGGGATCGGGCAACGCCGTTTATCATTGATCTGGAAGTAGGCGCCGAGGACATCGACGGGCTGGGGCATGCGAACAACGCGGTGTATGTGACCTGGCTCGAGCGCTGCGCCTGGCGCCACTCGCAACGGCTTGGTCTGGATCTGGTCGAGTACCGTCGGCTGGACCGGGCGATGGCGGTGGTGCGGCACGAGATCGATTATCTGGCGGCAGCCTACGAAGGCGATGAGCTGCAGTTGGCGACCTGGATCGTCGATTGGGACCAACGCCTGAAAATGACCCGACACTTTCAGTTGACGCGCCCCAGCGACAACACCACGTTGCTGCGGGCGCAGACCACTTTCGTGTGCATCGAACTGTCCACTGGCAAGCCCAGGCGCATGCCGGCGGAGTTCATCGAGGGCTACGGCCCTGCGTTGCAGATGTTGGATACGACCAAAATCTAATGTGGGAGCGAGCCTGCTCGCGAAGGCGGCGTATCAAACAACTTATGTTTCGACTGACACACCGCTTTCGCGAGCAGGCAGGCTCCCACAAGGGAATCTGCGATGTTCTGCAGATTCCTCGCGCAATCCAGTAAACTGCCGCACGTTTTTCGTTGAGTGTGTTTTTCATGCAAATTGCTTTGGCGCCCATGGAGGGGTTGGTCGACAACATCCTGCGGGACGTGCTGACCCGCGTGGGCGGTATCGATTGGTGCGTGACCGAGTTCATTCGGATCAACGATCAGCTGCTCACGCCTGCCTATTACCACAAGTTCGGCCCGGAACTGTTGACCGGCGCCCGAACCGCGTCCGGCGTTCCGCTGCGGGTGCAACTGCTCGGCTCCGATCCGGTGTGCCTGGCGGAAAACGCTGCGCTGGCCTGCGAGTTGGGTTCCGAGGTCATCGACCTGAACTTCGGTTGCCCGGCCAAGACCGTGAACAAGTCCCGTGGCGGCGCGGTGCTGCTCAAAGAACCTGAACTGCTCAACGAAATCGTCGAACACGTCCGCCGTGCCGTCCCCGCGCACATTCCGGTGACTGCCAAGATGCGCCTGGGCTTCGACAGCCCGGACGGTGCGCTGGTCTGCGCCACGGCCTTGGCCGAAGGCGGCGCGGCGCACATTGTGGTTCACGCACGGACCAAGACTGATGGCTACAAGCCGCCGGCTCACTGGGAATGGATCCCGCGGGTGCAGGACGTGGTCAAGGTGCCGGTGTTCGCCAACGGCGACATCTGGAGCGTCGAGGACTGGCGCCGCTGCCGCGAGATCAGCGGCGTCGAGGACATCATGCTGGGTCGTGGTCTGGTATCGCGCCCGGATCTGGCCCGGCAGATCGCCGCTGCCCGCGCCGGTGAAGAGGTCGTCGAGATGACCTGGGTCGAGCTGCTGCCGCTGATTCAGGACTTCTGGCTGCAAGCCAAGGCACAGATGACGCCACGCCAATCGCCAGGTCGCTTGAAGCAGTGGCTGGCGATGCTGACCCGTAGTTATCCCGAAGCGGTAGAGTTGTTCACCGTCCTGCGTCGAGAAACCGAGCTGGATCAGGTCTCGCGTTTACTGGGTTTGCAGGTGTCTGAAACAGCCTGAATCTGCTTGAAAAAAATCTGAAAATAATCTCTTGAAAAGTAATCAGCGATCCTTATCTAAGGATTACGCGATGCCGAATTCGGGTCGCGGAGACAAAAAACTTGCTGATTATGTTCAGGAGATTTGAATCATGAGTACTGCATTTTCCCTGGCCCCACTGTTCCGTTCCTCGGTAGGTTTCGACCGTTTCAACGACCTGTTCGAAACCGCCCTGCGCAATGAGCCAGGCAGCACCTATCCACCCTACAACGTTGAAAAATACGGTGATGACCAATACCGCATCGTCGTAGCGGCCGCCGGTTTCCAGGAAGAAGACCTGGACCTGCAAGTGGAGAAAGGTGTGCTGACCATCAGTGGCGGCAAACGTGACGCGGACGAAAGCGTCACTTACCTGTACCAAGGCATCGCGCAACGCGCCTTCAAACTGTCGTTCCGTCTGGCGGACCATATCGAAATCAAGGCCGCCGAACTGCGCAACGGTTTGTTGAGTATCGACCTGCTGCGCGTGATACCGGAAGAAGCGAAAGCCAAACGCATCCCGATCAACGGGACGCAGAAGCCGGCTCTGCAGCATTGAGTCATTCGAAGAAATACATTCGTTTGAACAGTCTGTAACCCGCTGAATGAAGGCCCCGACTTGTCGGGGCCTTTTTGTTTCCAGGCAAAAAACAGCAATGCAAGCTTTGCCGCCCTGCGACGGTTTCTCTACAATCCGCGCCAGTTTGCCGACCCCCATCCTGCCTGGTCGGCCCGGAGCTTTTTTTCATGGAAGAGATACAACAGCGTTGGCTGTGCGGTCTTTCTGCGCCGATGGTGGCCCTCAATCCTCGCGCCCATTATGACGAGCCTGCTTTCTACTCCGATCCGCAATTTATCGACCTGCAATGCAGCTGGGGCATCAGCGACCGGCCGCAGCTATTAAGCATGCTCGAAGGGATGGCGGACGACGGTCATGCCTCTCATCTCGATGGGGCATATCGGTCGTGGCAGCGTTGCTTGCCGAGCGAATGGCAGGCACTGCTTGAAGCACTGTCGCCCCGCGAACGCGACTTGCACGAATTCGCCGGGCGTACCTTCGGTGGATGCGGGCCGGGTGGCATCAGGGCCTGGGATCTCGGGCGAATGGGGTTTCTCTTGCGCTGCGGCTTGCGCAATGAGTGGATCAATTTAACTGAAAGTCTTTGGCTACATGGCCGACTCGCCGTAAGAGCGCAATACCATTACGGCAGTTGGTTCTCCTATTTCAATGGTTTCCTGGCCGGTCATGCGTTCTGGAGCTGTCTGGGTAACAGTGACGAACAGATGGCTCACGAGCTTGATCGGCAAGGGGAGTTTTCCCGTAGCGCTTTCATTGCGCGTGGTCTTTCGCGCGACATCCCTTCTTTCCTGGTAGACCTGCCCTGGCACACGGACCTCAACCCACCGCCACGCCCGGCGTCCCTTGAGGAGTTCGACTGGTCATGAGTTGCTGGATACGCCTGGGTATAGAACCCACCAAAGACCAGACAATCATTCGAAATGCCTACCGCGCGCGTCTGCCGGAGCACCATCCGGAGAGTGATCCTGAGGGCTTTCAGGCACTGCGTGAGGCCTATGAAAGTGCCACCCGCTTCGCTCGTCAGGAAGAGGACGAAATCGAAGATGAAGGTGCTGGTGCCCCCGAGGTTCCGCAGACCTTGGTGGATTTTTACGCGTTGCTCGAAGATCCGGCCCGGCGCTTCAATCCAGAGGCCTGGCAAGCGTTCGTTAAAGCGTTGGATCAACTGCCTCTGGACGCTTTTGATGACCTCGGTTGGGGGCTGTTCCATGCATTGGCCAATGCCGGATCGCTGTCTTACCGCTGCGCAAATCTGCTGGCGCAACGGATGGGGTGGGAGCACCAGCTGTTGGATCTGGGGTTCGAGCAGGCGAATAAAGTCGAACAGTTCCTGCAACGCATCAAGGCGCCAGACCCGTTCGACACGACACTGATGAGCGGCTGGTCCGAGCCTGCGCAGATAGAAACGCTGTGGCATGCCCGCAGCCTCGACTACCTCTTCAAACATCGTCCGCTCCATGAGTTTGAAGACTTCGCCAGCCATCACACCTGTTTGCCGCTGCCGGCGGACGAAGCATTCATCGAGCGTTTGCTGGTGCAGTTCACTCAGGCGGGTATCGGTGGTCCAGGTCTGCAGCAGCTGTGTGTCGAACAACAGAGCCAAGCGCCAGACGATGTCGATTGGCTTTATTTGTTGGCTTGTCAAAACGACTTGTTGGGGCTTGAGGATCAGGCGTTGCCCTGCTGGATCCGGCTTTGGCTGGAGCATCGTCACCCGAAGGCTGAGAGCTGCTTGCTGGAGCTTTGCGCCAAGCGTCAGCCGGATTTCCTCCCGCTGCTGATTCAGGCATTTGACCGTCTGGAAAATTTCCGTGACTGGTCCCATGACCTCGACGATGTCACTCAAGAATATGGCAGCCCTTCACAGCGGCCCGAAACGCTGGCTCGCTGGCTTGGGGTCGGGCAACTCAATCTGCAGGGTTTGGCAGCCTCATTTGTCGATTGGCGGATGACGGGGGATGAACTGCCTCTGCTGGCATTGCTTCTAGGGGAGCATGCGGATTCCCGCTTGCAGCGTCTGTACCGGCATGCATGGGCCTTGCATCGTGGCGATGCAGGGTTGTTGCAACAAATACTGGAGGAGCCGCATCCGTTCGATGCCCTTGAGGGGTTGGTGCTGAGCGGGTTCAAGTATCAGGCAGAGCAGCAACTCTGTTGGTTGAATCAGGCGCCGATTCCGTTGGCAATGAAGGCCTTTCTCAACAGTCGTTCAGCTGAGCCGCAACTCGCCGAGGAACTGACAAAAGGCGAACCGCACAAGATTTGTCGCCTATGGCTGGGCAGGCTGCGGGCTTACGACCCGTCTGCCCTGGTGCGGATCGATCAGGCATTTGACTTGCTGGACGCAGAAGCGGACGCGAACTTGCGGAGCTTGAGCCTGCTGGTTCAATTGGGACAGCGAGGTGCAGTCCTGCCGGACATTGCCCAAGGCGAGGCAGCATGGCAATGGCACGCTCAAACGGTCTTCCTGCTGGCATTGCTTGAACAGCCTGAGCGTTGGCTGACGTTGATCGATACGCAATGCCTGGAGCGACTGGAGGTCAACCCGGCTCATCCCCTGAGTCGGCTCCAGCCGTTGTTGCGACGTTTGCAGCGTGAGCAAGGTAACTGCACCGGTTTGCTGGGGTGGCTGCAAGGTACCGATCCGGTCCATGGCTTGCTCGTGCAGCAGCTGTTCAATGTGCAACAGGCCCTCGACAGCGCAGCGCTGCCCGGTAATGCGCAGCTCTATACCTGCATTGAAAGTGATCCTGATGCGTGTGGCGAGGATTTGTTGGGGTTGATGCTGCTCTGGGGTGTGCTGTATCACGATCCGAGCCTTGACGCGGAGCAGCATCGCGCACTGTTGCAATCCATCGCCGCTATCAGTTGTGAAGATGACTGGTTCGAAGCGTTCCGTAATGGTTTGATCAAGGGGGATCCTGTTTGGCCACCGCGCAAAGTGCTGACGGATTTCGACGTCGACAAGCTGCTGGTCTATGAAGTCCTCGATACGCTGAGAAGCCTGATTCGTTATGGCGCGGCAGGAGTGCCGAGGACCAAGGTGCTGCAACAGTTGCAGCGCGGCAAGGATGACGCCGCGAACAGTGTGGGCTTGCGTCTGGCATTGACTGCCTTGCTGTCCTGGAGTGAACGCCTGCTCCTGGCTAAAAGCGACACTCGCCCGGTGCCGTCTGCTGCGGTCTGGCGCTTGGGCACGCGATTGGGGCGCAAGGCGTTTATCGGGCAGGTACTGGGGTGTGTGGTGATCACCCCGATCGTGGCGCTGCTCAGCGGCACCACCATCTCGGGGATTGTCATGCTGCTACTGGGCATCGCATTGTTGCTCAGTGCAATTCTGCGCCGGCTGCATGATATCGGCCGCGGGATTCCCACACTGCTGATTATCGCCTGCCTGACGCCGGTATTGCCGTTCCTGCCTCTGGTGTTGTTCGGCTTTCCCGGCGACAAGCTGCCTAACCGCTATGGTGTGCCGCCGGACAGCGCCGGCGAGGCCGCGCTGCCCGGTGGTTTGCAGGCGACCCTGCGGCGGCTTAACGGCTAAAGGCGCAGTTGATCCAGCGCTTTATTGAGTTGTGACCGATGGCTGGCAATCTCCACCGATTGCTGGCCACCGAGCACGGCGGTAAAGGCATCCAGCCAATCGGCAATTTGTTCGCGCTCATCGCCCAGGCTTTGCGTCCACGCACGCTCCAGTCGTGCCAGCAGGGTGCGATTGGGCAGCGCATCCCGTGGATGGATTTTCAGGGCGCTGAGCCGTTCATGGCTGTTTTGCCGTGACTGCGGGTCGAGCCCGGTGGGGCTGCGATCAATGCTGTGGCTGTGGCGTTCGCCGCTGGCCAGCAGAGTGACGTCAACTTCAAGCAAGCCGTTGATATCGTAGCTGAAGCGCACATCCAGAGCCTGTGTCTGGTCGCCGGGTGTCACCGCGACGTCGAAGGCATCGATGAAAATATTGTCCCGTACCCACGGCCGTTCACCCTGATAGACCGCGATCCGGATGTGGTCTTGCTGCGGATGGGTGGTGTAAAAGCGTTGCACCCGAGAGGTCGGGATCACGGTGTTGCGTTCGATGATCGGCGAGAAGGCGCCGCTGACGTCTTCACCGCGACTGGTCGAGATGCCCAGCGTATATGGGCAGACGTCGGTCAGGATCAGCTCCTCGATTGCGCTGTCTCGGGCCTTGCACGCCGCCTGGGTGGCGGCGCCCAGTGCGACAATCGTGTCCGGGTCGAGGTGGCGATAGGGCAGGCGCCCGAACAGTGTGGCGACCATCTGCTGCACGGCTGGCATCCGCGTAGCACCGCCGACCAGCACCAGGCTGTCGAGATCCCGGGGCTTGAGCCGTGCATCGCGCAGGGCTTGTTCGATGGGAGCGCGCAACCGGGCCAGTAGCGGCTCCCAGATTTTCAGCGCGGCGGCCTCATCCAGCGACCACTCGCGCAAGACGCCGGCGCCGTTCCAGTTCAGATGCTGAGTGCCTTCACTGAGTTTGCATTTGAGTTGCTCCAGAGCATCGCCCAGGCTGGCCAGCCCCTGGCCGTCGATCAGCTGCGGAGTGAGTTGCCAGTCTTTCAGGCAGGCCTGTAACAGCGCAGCGGTGAAGTCTTCACCACCGAGGAAGTTGTCGCCGGTGGAGGCATGCACTTCAATCAGCGGCAGTGCGTATTCCAGTACCGTGACATCGAAGGTGCCGCCGCCGAGGTCGAAAATCAGCGTGCGCTCGAACTTCTGCTCGTGCAGCCCGTACGCCATGGCGGCGGCGGTCGGCTCGTTGATCAGCCGCGACACCGTGAGGCCTGCCAGTTCGGCGGCAAACAGCGTGCGTTTGCGTTGCTCGTCACTGAAGTAGGCGGGCACCGAAATCACCGCCTCATGCACCGGATGGCCCAGCCAGGCTTCGGCATCCTGTTTGAGTGAACCGATCACCAGCGCTGACAGTTCTTCCGGGCTGAATTGCCGTGCGCCCAGTTCGAACTGTTTGTCGCTGCCCATAAAACGCTTGAACGCCGCCACCGTGCGTTCCGGATGGGTGGTCAGGCGAGCGCGGGCGGCCTTGCCCACCAGAATGCTGTCATCCTCATCGAGGCTGACCACTGAGGGGGTGAGGACATCGCCAAGGGCATTGGGAATCAACTGTGCCCGACCTTCCTGCCAAACGGCGATCAGGCTATTGGTGGTCCCAAGGTCGATACCCAGCAAGGCCGGGCGGGGGAGGGTTGCATCCTGCATGGTTGATCTCTTTGAGGCAGTGCAAAAAAACGCGACCCTACAGGTTGAGAGAAAAACTGGCAATTGGAGTGCCTGTTACGGAACGTCTCCCCCTCAGTGCATCAGTGACACCGACTATTTAAGCAGCTTCTGAAACTCCTCCACCGGCAACGGTCGGCTGTGCAAATACCCCTGATACAAATGGCAGTCCAGCCCCTGCAAAAACTCCAGTTGCTCTGCGGTTTCCACCCCTTCGGCGATCACGTTCAGCGCCAGGCTGCGAGCCATGGCGACGATGGCGCGAATGATTTCGGCGTCGTTGGGGTCGGTGGTGGCGTCGCGGATGAACGACTGGTCGATTTTCAGGGTGTCTACCGGCAGGCGCTTGAGGTAGGTCAGTGAGGAATAACCGGTACCGAAATCGTCCATGGCAAAGCTCACGCCGAGTTTTTTCAGGCGACGCATTTTGTTGATGGTGTCGTCCAGGTTCTGGATGACGATGCCTTCGGTGATTTCCAGTTTCAGCAACGAACAGGGCAGGCCGTGGCTGCTGAGGCTGTATTCGATACGTTCGACGAAATCGTTCTGGCGAAATTGCCGTGGGCTGATGTTCACGCACAGGCTGAAATCGAGCGGGTCGATCAGGCCCTTGGCGATCAGGTGTTTGAAGGCCGCGCAGGCTTCGTCGAGGATCCACGTACCGACTTCCAGAATCAGCCCGCTGTCTTCCAGGACCTTGATGAACTCGGTGGGCGATTGCGCGCCAAATTCTGGATGCTGCCAGCGTACCAGGGCTTCGGCACCGGTAATGCGGTTGTCGCGGGCGTCCACCTGAGGTTGGTATTGCACGCTGAATTCACCCCGGGAAAGGGCCAGGCGCAGGTCGGTTTCCATGCGCAGGCGTTCGCTGGCGGCCTTCTGCATGGTGTTGTGATACATCTGCGTGGTGTTGCGGCCCGAGTCCTTGGCGCGATAGAGAGCGATGTCGGCGCGTTTGAGCAGGTCGGTCGGGGTCGAGCCGTGGTCGGGGATCAGCGCAATGCCGATGCTCGGCGTCACTTGCAGGCGCTGTCCGTCGAGGAACATCGGCTCGGACAGCAGTTCGCGCAAGGTGTCCGCCACTTCCCGCACTTGAAGGCTGACGTCGCTGCGCGAGCCTTCCAGGCCGCTGAGCAGCACCACGAACTCATCGCCGCCCAGGCGTGCGACGGTGTCTTCCATGCGCACGCTGGCTTCAAGGCGCGCGGTGATGATCTTCAGCACGGTATCGCCCACCGGGTGGCCGAGGGAGTCGTTGATGTGCTTGAAATGGTCGAGATCGAGGAACATCAGGGCGCCGCGCAGGCTGTGGCGCTTGAGCAGGGCGATTTGCTGGCTCAGGCGATCCATCAGCAGGGCGCGGTTGGGCAGGTTGGTCAACGGGTCGTGGTAGGCCAAGTGACGGATCTGTGCTTCGGCGTTTTTCAGCAGGCTGACGTCCCGGGCGGTCAGCAGCAGGCAGGCGGTTTCGTTGAGGGTAATGGGCTCCACCGACACTTCGACGGTCAGCAACTCGCCCCGTTTATTGCGCCCGAGCATTTCCTGATGGTGAACCCGCCCCTTGATCTTTAGCTCCGCCAGCAGCGCCGAGCGTTGTTTCTCTTCGGCCCAGATGCCGACCTGATACACCGTGCGGCCGATCACTTCGTCGGCGCGGTAGCCGGTCAGGCGACAGAAACCATCGTTGACCTCCAGATAGCGCCCGGTGTCGCGTTCGGTAATGGTGATGGCGTCGGGGCTCGAGTGGAACGCCTTGGCGAACTTCTCCTCGCTGGCCTTGAGCGCCGCTTCGGAGCGTTGCTGCTGGGTGATGTCGCGCAGGGTGGTGACGATGCAGGGTTGGTCGCCGACGCTGATCTGGCGGCTGGAAATCACGCAGGTCAGGGACTGCCCGTCCTTGTGTTGAACGATGATCGCCACATTGTTCAGGCCCTGTTCGCGGATGACCCGCTCGATCCTTTGCAGGCTTTTCGCCGAAGCGTCCCACAGGCCGATTTCGTCGGCGCTGCGGCCAATCACGTCGGCGGCGCTCCAGCCGAAGGTCTGAGTGAAACTGGAGTTGATCTCGATGAAATGGCCGGTGTCCTGGCGCGTGACACAGATCGGGTCCGGGCTGACCTGGAACAAGGTGGCGAATTTTTCTTCCGAGGCCACCAGTTGCTGTTCGCGTTCCACCTGATCAGTGATGTCCAGCAGTGTGCCGGCCATGCGCAGTGGGTTGCCCTGTTCGTCGCGGTAGAGTCTGGCGCGGCTTTCCAGATAGCGCGAGCTGCCGTCCTGCAATTGCACGCGGTACGTCAGTTGATAATTGCCGGCCGGGCCTTCACGCAAACTGCGGTAGGCGTCGCGCATGGTGTCGCGTTCATCGCCGGGCACGCCTTCGAAAAACGCCTCGAAGGACTCATGGAAGGGTTTGGGCTCCAGCCCATGCAGTTGAGCGGCCCGCGCCGAACCGTAAAGCATGCCGCTGGGAATGTGCCAGTCCCAGGTGCCGAGTTGCGCCGAGTCAAGGGCCAGGTCGAGGCGTTCCTGGCTGTCTTTGAGGGCGTGCTCGGCGATTTTGCGTTCGGTGGTGTCGAGGAACGTGCTCAGCAGATAGGGCTGGCCTTCGAGTTCGACCTTTTGCGCGCTGAGGATGCCGTCGTGAACCTGCCCATTGCTGGCGCGAAACTGCACCTCCATGTTGATCAGCTCACCTTTGGCCTTGGTGGCCTTGACCAACTGCGTGCGTTGTTCCGGGTTGACCCAAAGGCCCAGCTCGAGCGTGGTTCGGCCGATGGCGTCTTGCACCGGCCAGCCGAACAGGCTTTCGAAATACTGGTTGGCTTCAGTGATCAGACCGTCCTCCTGGCGGGTCAGCAGCACCATGTTCGGGCACAAGTGAAACAGCGTGGCGAAGCGTTTTTCCGAGCTGCTCAGCGCCTGTTCGCGCTGGCGCTGATGGGTGATTTCACGAATGACCCCGATCATTCGCGGCCGGCCGTTTTTGTCCGGCAACAGGCTGCCGTTGATTTCCAGCCAGTGCAGGCTGCCGTCGGGCCAGCGGATGCGGTGGTGCATCGCCTGTTCCAGCGGCGCGCCGGCGATTACCGCGTGGAAGGCGCGAATGGCTTTCGCCCGATCTTCCTGGGGCAGCAGGTCGAGGTATTCCAGGTCTTCGGGCAACGGCTGGCGGGGATCGAAGCCGAACAGCGCCTGAGTGCCCCGGGACCAACTGATTTGCCCGCGCTCGATGTCCCAATACCAGGCGCCGAGCCGAGCACCGTTGAGGGCCGCCAGCAACTGCGGGGCGCTTTCCCAGCTCTGCTCGGACCGTTTTGGATCAAGTGCCTGAATTCGCGGCATCGGCGGCGTACGTTCAACAGATTTGGGCATGGATAACAGGCCTTGGGCTGAATTGGGCGTTAGGCACAGGTTTTTAGGCTCTATAGGCGTAGCACAAAAGAAGTAGCACAGCTTAGCCGCGAGTCCCTGGCTGATCGATTTGTGCATCCAGCAGGGCCATAAAGGCCCGCGCCGCGTTCGACAGCGTCCGTTCGGTGTGCAGGATATAGCCTAGCTGGCGAGTGAGCTGTATGCCCGGCAAAGGTATGCGCGCCACTTGATCGTCCAGCATGGTGCGCGGCAAAACGCTCCAGGCCAGCCCGATCGAGACCATCATTTTTATGGTTTCCAGATAATTCGTGCTCATGGCGATGTTCGGCGTCAGGCCCTGGGCTTCGAACAGGCGCTGCACGATGTGGTGGGTGAAGGTGTTGCCGCCGGGGAAAACCGCGGGGTGCAGGGCAATATCCGCCAGGCTGACCGCGCCGTTACTGATCAGCGAATGCTCCGGGGCGACCACGAAATCCAGCGGGTCATCCCACACGGGTGTGGCCTTGACCAGTGCGTGAGGCTCAGGTGCAAGGGTAATCACCGCCAGTTCGGCCCGGCCGTGGAGGATTTCTTCGTAAGCCACCTCTGAATCGAGGAACTGAATATCCAGCGCCACCTGCGGGTAACGTCGAGTGAACTCCCGTAATAAGGGTGGCAAACGGTGCAGCCCAATGTGATGACTGGTGGCCAGTGTCAGACGACCGGTGACTTCGCCGGTCAGGTTGGTCAGGGCGCGGCGGGTGTCATCCAGCACATTGAGGATCTGATAGGCCCGTGGCAGCAGGGCACGACCGGCTTCGGTCAGGCTGACTTCCCGGCCCAGTCGATCGAACAGTCGCACCTTCAATTGCTGCTCCAGCCCGGCGATGCGCTTGCTGATGGCCGGTTGCGTCAGATGCAGCCGTTCGCCGGCGCCGGAGAAGCTTCCAGTCTCGGCGATCGCGATAAAAGCGTTGAGGTTGGCCAGATCCATGTTCGTATTCCAGTTGGTTATCCAAAGCATAAAAAATATGAATTTGAGTTATTTAATGTAACCCCCTAGGATCGACCTCACAAGCCAAAGGGTTATTGAATTGTTCAAACCCGGGGCATAGAAACAAGCTGATGAGGAACCGTCTGATGGCCGGCAAAACGCTCTACGACAAGCTCTGGGATTCGCATTTGGTCAAGCAGCGCGACGATGGCTCGGCGCTGATCTATATCGATCGTCACATCATCCACGAAGTGACCTCGCCGCAAGCCTTCGAAGGCCTGCGTCTGGCCGGGCGCAAGCCGTGGCGCATCGATGCCAACATCGCGACCCCGGACCACAACGTTCCGACCACCCCGGAGCGCAAGGGCGGCATCGAAGCGATTGTCGACCAGGTCTCGCGTTTGCAGGTTCAGACCCTCGACGATAACTGTGATGAATACGGCATCGTCGAATTCAAAATGAATGACGTGCGCCAAGGCATCGTTCACGTGATCGGCCCGGAGCAGGGCGCGACCTTGCCGGGCATGACCGTGGTCTGCGGCGACTCCCACACCTCGACCCACGGCGCGTTCGGCGCCCTGGCTCACGGTATTGGTACTTCCGAGGTCGAGCACGTGCTCGCCACTCAGTGCCTGGTCGCCAAGAAAATGAAGAACATGCTGGTGTCGGTCGAGGGCAAATTGCCGTTCGGCGTGACGGCCAAGGACATCGTCCTCGCGGTGATCGGCAAGATCGGCACCGCTGGTGGTAATGGCCACGCCATCGAGTTCGCCGGTAGCGCGATTCGCGATCTGTCGGTCGAAGGCCGCATGACCATCTGCAACATGTCCATCGAGGCCGGCGCTCGCGTAGGGCTGGTGGCTGCCGATGAAAAAACCGTGGCTTATGTGAAAGGCCGTCCATTCGCCCCGAAAGGCGCGGAATGGGACTTGGCCGTCGAAGCCTGGAAAGACCTGGTGTCCGATGCCGATGCGAAGTTCGACACCATCGTCGAACTCGATGCCACTCAAATCAAGCCGCAAGTCAGCTGGGGCACCTCGCCTGAGATGGTCCTGGCGGTGGATCAGAACGTTCCTGATCCTGCTAAGGAAATGGACCTGGTCAAGCGTGGCTCCATTGAGCGCGCCTTGAAATACATGGGTTTGACCGCCAATCAGGCGATCACCGACATTCAGCTGGACCGCGTATTCATCGGTTCCTGCACCAACTCGCGGATCGAAGACCTGCGCGCCGCCGCCGTGATCGCCAAGGGCCGCAAAGTGGCTTCGACCATCAAACAGGCCATCGTGGTGCCGGGTTCGGGGCTGGTGAAGGCTCAGGCCGAATCAGAAGGCCTGGACAAGATTTTCCTCGAAGCCGGTTTTGAATGGCGTGAGCCAGGCTGCTCGATGTGCCTGGCGATGAACCCGGACCGTTTGGAGTCGGGCGAGCATTGTGCCTCGACCTCCAACCGTAACTTCGAAGGCCGTCAGGGCGCTGGTGGCCGTACGCACCTCGTCAGCCCGGCCATGGCGGCCGCCGCAGCGGTGAACGGTCGTTTCGTCGACGTCCGTGAATTGATCTAAAGGAGCGCAGCATGAAAGCTTTTACCCAGCACACTGGTCTTGTCGCGCCTTTGGATCGTGCCAACGTCGACACCGATCAGATCATTCCGAAGCAGTTCTTGAAGTCGATCAAGCGCACCGGTTTCGGTCCGAACCTGTTCGATGAGTGGCGTTACCTGGATGTCGGGCAGCCGTATCAGGACAACTCCAAGCGCCCGTTGAACAAGGACTTCGTCCTCAACGCCGAGCGTTATCAAGGTGCGAGCGTATTGCTGGCCCGTGAAAACTTCGGTTGCGGCTCCAGCCGCGAACACGCGCCGTGGGCACTGGAAGAGTACGGTTTCCGCAGCATCATCGCGCCGAGCTACGCCGACATCTTCTTCAACAACAGCTTCAAGAACGGCTTGCTGCCGATCATCCTGAGCGACGCTGAAGTCGATGAGCTGTTCCAACAGGTTGAAGCGACTCCGGGCTATCAGTTGCAGGTTGATCTGCAAGCTCAGACAGTGACCCGTCCGGATGGCAAGGTGTTGAATTTTGAGATCGATGCCTTCCGCAAACACTGCCTGCTCAATGGTCTGGACGATATCGGCCTGACCTTGCAGGACGGCGAGGCGATTGCCGCGTTTGAAGCCAAACACCGCGCGAGCCAGCCGTGGTTGTTTCGCGACGCGTGATTGATCCGGGAATTGTAAGGATAGGACCGGCCTCATCGCGGGCAAGCCCGCTCCCACAGGTTTTGTGAACACCGCAAATCCCTGTAGGAGCGAGGCTTGCCCGCGAAGAGGCCCGCACAGACAACACAAGGCCAAACCCCAAAAAGGAAGTCCCCATGACCAGCACCGCCCAGCACAGTCAGGTAGTACAAAAGCAATTCGGTGAACAGGCCTCGGCCTATCTGAGCAGCGCCGTACACGCTCAAGGCACTGAATTTGCGCTGCTACAGGCTGAGCTGGCGGGGCAGGGCGATGCCCGGGTGCTCGACCTCGGTTGCGGCGCCGGCCACGTGAGTTTTCACGTGGCCTCGCTGGCCAAGGAAGTGGTGGCTTACGATTTGTCTCAGCAGATGCTCGACGTGGTGGCCGCTGCTGCCGTCGATCGTGGCTTGAGCAACGTGTCCACGGTACTGGGTGCCGCCGAGCGCCTGCCGTTCGCCGATGGCGAGTTCGATTTCGTCTTCAGCCGTTATTCGGCGCACCATTGGAGCGACCTTGGGCTGGCCCTGCGCGAAGTTCGTCGGGTACTGAAGCCGGGCGGGGTGGCGGCGTTCATCGATGTGTTGTCACCGGGCAGCCCGTTGTTCGACACTTACCTGCAAAGCGTCGAAGTGCTGCGCGACACCAGCCACGTGCGCGATTATTCTGCCGGTGAGTGGTTGCGCCAGGTCAGCGAAGCCGGGTTGCATACCCGCAGCACCACGCGCCAACGGCTGCGTCTGGAGTACACGTCGTGGGTCGAGCGCATGCGCACGCCGCAAGTGATGCGCGCGGCGATCCGCGAGTTGCAGCAATCGATGGGCAACGAAGTGCGCGAATATTTTGAGATTGAGGCCGATGGTTCGTTCAGTACCGATGTGCTGGTGCTGATGGCTGAACGATAGGCTCTGAACGATAAGCTCTAGATGAGAGCTACCGAGCGATAGAATTTTTCCGGACGCGCCCGCGGGCGCGCCGACTGATGACATGAGGAAAGCATGAGCAAGCAGATTCTGATTCTCCCGGGCGACGGTATTGGCCCGGAAATCATGGCCGAAGCGGTCAAGGTGCTGGAGCTGGCGAACGACAAGTACAGCCTGGGCTTCGAACTGAGCCATGACGTGATCGGTGGCGCCGCCATCGACAAGCACGGCGTGCCGCTGGCCGACGAAACCCTGGCCCGTGCCCGTGCCGCCGATGCGGTATTGCTGGGCGCCGTGGGTGGTCCGAAATGGGACACCATCGAGCGTGATATCCGCCCTGAGCGCGGTCTGCTGAAAATCCGTGCGCAACTGGGCCTGTTCGGCAACCTGCGTCCGGCGATCCTGTACCCGCAACTGGCCGAGGCTTCCAGCCTGAAGGCAGAAATCGTGGCCGGTCTGGACATCCTGATCGTCCGTGAACTGACCGGCGGCATCTACTTCGGCGCGCCACGTGGCGTGCGCGAACTGGAAAATGGCGAGCGTCAGGCCTACGACACCCTGCCGTACAGCGAAACCGAAATCCGCCGTATCGCCCGTGTCGGTTTCGACATGGCCCGCGTGCGCGGCAAGAAGCTGTGCTCGGTGGACAAGGCCAACGTGCTGGCGTCCAGCCAACTGTGGCGTGAAATCGTCGAGCAAGTGGCCAAGGACTACCCGGACGTCGAACTGAGCCACATGTACGTCGACAACGCCGCCATGCAACTGGTGCGTGCACCGAAGCAGTTCGACGTGATCGTCACCGACAACCTGTTCGGCGACATTCTTTCCGACGAAGCGTCGATGCTCACCGGTTCCATCGGCATGCTGCCGTCGGCGTCGCTGGATGCCAACAACAAAGGCATGTACGAGCCGTGCCATGGTTCGGCGCCGGACATCGCTGGCAAGGGCATTGCCAACCCGTTGGCGACCATTCTGTCGGTGTCGATGATGCTGCGTTACAGCTTCAATCTGCAGGATGCGGCCGATGCCATCGAGAAGGCCGTGAGCCTGGTATTGGATCAGGGCCTGCGCACCGGTGACATCTGGTCGGCCGGTTGCACCAAGGTCGGTACGCAGGAAATGGGCGACGCAGTAGTCGCCGCGCTGCGGAATCTGTAATCTCTTTGGCCCGCTGCAATTTTCAACCTTGAAAGCAGCGGCCCACTTTTAAGAAGGTGTAGTTGCGATGAAACGTGTAGGTCTGATCGGTTGGCGCGGTATGGTCGGTTCCGTGCTCATGCAGCGGATGCTGGAAGAGCAGGATTTCGATCTTATCGAGCCGGTGTTTTTCACCACTTCCAATGTCGGTGGCCAAGGCCCGTCCGTGGGCAAGGACATTGCTCCGCTCAAGGACGCTTACAGCATTGAAGAGCTGAAAACCCTCGACGTGATTCTGACCTGCCAGGGTGGCGACTACACCAGCGAAGTGTTCCCGAAATTGCGCGAAGCCGGTTGGCAGGGTTACTGGATCGACGCCGCTTCCAGCCTGCGCATGCAGGATGACGCGGTGATCGTGCTGGACCCGGTGAACCGCAAGGTCATCGACCAGCAGCTCGACGCGGGCACCAAGAACTACATCGGCGGCAACTGCACCGTCAGCCTGATGCTGATGGGCCTGGGTGGCCTGTTCGAAGCCGGTCTGGTCGAGTGGATGAGTGCCATGACCTATCAGGCGGCCTCCGGTGGCGGCGCGCAGCACATGCGTGAACTGATCAAGCAAATGGGTGTGATCCACGCCGCTGTCGCCGATCAACTGGCCGACCCGGCGAGCGCCATTCTCGACATCGACCGTCGTGTCGCCGAAGCCATGCGCAGCGACGCGTACCCGACCGAAAACTTCGGCGTACCGCTGGCCGGCAGCCTGATCCCGTGGATCGACAAGGAACTGCCGAACGGTCAGAGCCGCGAAGAGTGGAAGGCTCAGGCCGAGACCAACAAGATCCTCGGTCGCTTCAAGAGCCCGATCCCGGTGGACGGCATCTGCGTGCGCATCGGCGCCATGCGTTGCCACAGCCAGGCGCTGACCATCAAGCTGAACAAAGACGTGCCGATCGCCGACATCGAAGGGCTGATCAGCCAGCACAACCCGTGGGTCAAGCTGGTGCCGAACAACCGTGAGATCAGCATGCAGGAGCTGAGCCCGACGAAAGTCACCGGCACCCTGAACGTGCCGGTCGGTCGTCTGCGCAAGCTGAACATGGGTTCGCAGTTCGTCGGCGCGTTCACCGTCGGCGACCAACTGCTGTGGGGCGCGGCCGAACCGCTGCGTCGCATGTTGCGGATCCTGCTTGAGCGTTGATCGATTGAAGTAATGAAAAAACCGCGCCTTGAAAGAGGGGCGGTTTTTTTTTGCCCACCGATCGTTCCCACGCTCTGCGTGGGAATGCATCTCGTGACGCTCCGCGTCACTGCCTCAACGGCGGACGCAGAGCGTCCATGGCGGCATTCCCACGCAGAGCGTGGGAGCGATCAGGATGGGGTGTGAATTGCCTCGCTGCCAACCACCCGGTAAAGTGCCGCTCCCCCCGTTTCGCCAGAGGTTGAACCATGAGCCAGTCCTTCGATATTGCCGTGATCGGCGCCACCGGTACTGTCGGCGAAACACTCGTCCAGATTCTCGAAGAGCGCGACTTTCCGGTCGGCAACCTGCACCTGCTGGCGAGCAGTGAATCGGCCGGGCATTCGGTGCCGTTTCGCGGCAAGAACGTGCGGGTGCGGGAAGTCGATGAATTCGATTTCAGCAAAGTGCAGTTGGTGTTCTTCGCCGCCGGTCCGGCGGTGACACTCAGTTTCGCCCCGCGCGCCACGGCTGCCGGTTGCGCGCTGATCGACCTGTCTGGCGCGTTGCCGGCCGATCAGGCGCCGCAAGTCGTGCCTGAGGCCAACGCTGCAATTCTGGCTGGCCTGAAAAAGCCCTTCCAGGTCAGCAGCCCAAGCCCTGCGGCCGCGACACTGGCGGTGGTGCTGGCGCCGTTACTCGGCTTGTTCGACCTGCAACGCATCAGCCTGACGGCCTGTCTGGCGGTATCTGCCCAAGGCCGCGAAGCCGTCACCGAGCTGGCCCGGCAAACCGCCGAACTGCTCAACGTGCGTCCTCTGGAGCCGGCTTTCTTCGATCGCCAGATGGCTTTCAACCTGCTGGCGCAAGTCGGTGCGCCCGATGCTCAGGGGCACACGCTGCTGGAAAAGCGCCTGGTACGGGAGCTGCGTCAGGTCATGGCTCTGCCTTTATTAAAGATTTCCGTCACTTGCATTCAAGCCCCGGTGTTTTTTGGCGATAGCTATAGCGTGACCTTGCAGTCATCAAGTGCTGTCGACCTGGCGAAAGTCAACGCGGCACTGGAAGCGGCGCCTGGTATCGAGCTGGTCGAGGCGGGTGATTACCCGACCCCGGTAGGCGATGCGGTAGGGCAGGACGTGGTTTACGTTGGTCGGGTTCGCAGTGGTATCGACGATCCGGCGGAACTTAATATGTGGCTGACGTCAGATAACGTACGCAAAGGCGCCGCGCTCAATGCTGTGCAGGTGGCTGAATTGTTGATAAAAGACCTGCTGTAAAAGATACTTGGCAACAATTTTTCGAATGATTCCAGCCAGGCACCATATTTGGCTGGAACGCTTCAGGCGAGCCACCCCGCAGGGCTTTCGTCGCATGAATGAAATGATCGCGCGCAACGACCCTTCGTCGCCGCGCGCAACGCCTTACGGCAGCGGCAATCAACACCTTCTCGCTGGCCGAGGAATGTTCAAACAAAGGATGAGGCTATGGTTCAAGTTCGCAAACTGGTGTTAGCAATAGCGGCCGCCTCGGCGCTGTCCTCCGGTACGGCGCATGCCCTCGGGCTCGGGGAATTGACCCTGAAGTCGACGCTGAACCAGCCTTTGGTGGCGGAAATCGAGCTGCTTGATGTCAAGGATCTCACGGCTGCCGAAGTGGTGCCGAGCCTGGCCTCGCCCGAAGACTTCGCCAAGGCCGGTGTCGACCGCCAGGCGTTTCTCAACGACTTGACCTTTACCCCGGTGCTTAACGCCAGCGGCAAAAGCATCCTGCGCATCACGTCCAGCAAACCGCTGTCCGAGCCCATGGTGAAATTCCTGGTTCAGGTGATGTGGCCTAATGGTCGTTTGTTGCGCGATTACAGCGTGCTGCTCGATCCGTCCAAGTTCTCGCCGCAGACCGCCGATGCCGCCGCGCAACCGGCGCCAGCCCAAGCGGTGACCGCGCCGGTCACCGGTGCGACCAAGTCGTCTCAATACACCACCACGCCGCGCGATACCCTTTGGGAAATCGCGGCGAAGGCGCGTAATGGCGGCTCTGTCCAGCAGACCATGCTGGCCATTCAGGCGCTGAACCCGGATGCGTTCATCGATGGCAACATCAACCGACTGAAAACCGGTCACGTGCTGCGTCTGCCTGATCAGGTGCAGAGCACCAGCCTGCCGCAACCCAAGGCCATCGCTGAGGTCGCCGCGCAGAACACTGCGTGGCGCCAGGGTCGTCGCTACGTGGCGAAACCCGGGGCCGGGCAGCAGCAACTCGATGCCACCAAGCGCGCTCGCGGTGAAGGCGCTTCGTCGCAAGCCGCCGCAGACAAGCTGAGCCTGGTCTCTGCCGACACCGGCAAGGGTCGTGGCAAGGGGGGCGCCGGTGATGCGAAAGCTTTGAGCAGCAAGCTGGCTGTGACCCAGGAAAGCCTCGACACGACCCGTCGTGACAACGCCGAACTGAAAAGCCGGATGACCGATCTGCAAAGTCAGCTGGACAAGCTGCAACGCCTGATCGAGCTGAAGAATAACCAGTTGGCCAAGCTGCAGGCAGAAGGCGCCGCAGGTGCGCCGGCTGCGGCGACTGCTCCAGTGATGTCGGCTGAATTGGCGGCTAATCCTGCGGCAACGCCTGCGGACGTGGCTCCGGTAGCGCCTGCCCCCGAGGCTGTCGCACCGCAAGCCGTTCCGGCGCCAGCCGTCGAGACGCCCCCTGCGACCTCCGACGATCAGAAATTCAACGAACTGCTGACCAATCCGATCCTGCTGGGTCTGGTGGGCGGTGGGGCGGTGGTTCTGCTGCTGTTGCTGCTGTTGCTGGCCCGTCGCCGCAAGGCTCAGCAAGAGGCCGAGAAGCATCTGCGCATGGCTCGTGCCTTGGCGGAGGAGCAAGAGTTCTCCGTCGACCAAGACCTGCCGGAAAGCAGCTTCGAAGGTCTTGAGGTTCCGCCGCCGAGCGTGAAACTCGCGACTGCGCCAACGCCTGCACTAGCACCAACCCCGGTGATTGCCCCGGTTGTGGTGACGCCGCCGATCGCTGCGCCGCTGGTATCGCCTGCCGCCGAACGCTCTGACGATGTGCTGGCCCAGGCACAGACGCACATCGCGGGCGGTCGCCTGAATCAGGCCGCCGCTTTGCTGGAAGACGGTATCAAGCAAGAACCACAGCGCAGTGACCTGCGCCTGAAACTGATGGAGGTTTATGGTCAGCAGGGCGATCGCGATGCGTTCGTTGCTCAGGAGCGTCAACTGGTAGCCAACGGCGACAACTTCGCCCGGGTCGAGCAGCTGAAAAGCCGCTTCCCGGCGATGGCTGTCGCAGTTGCGGGTGGCCTGGCCGCTGCGGCGATCGCTGCCGAACTGGACGCGCAGTACGTCAAGGACCTGCTTCTGGACGAGCCGCAAGCCCCGGAGCCGGCATTGGCCGATGACGACTTCGACAGCGCCTTTGATCTGAGTCTGGACGATCTGGAGCCGGCTGCTCCAGTCGCGCCTGTCGTTGCGCCGGAGCTTGCGCCAGAGCCGGAACCAGAACCAGAACCAGAACTCCAGGCTGAGCTGGACGATTTCCCGCTGGACGACGACCTGAGCTTTGAGTCGGTATTGCAGCAGCAGACCGAAATCAAGGAAAACCTCGATGATCTGTCGGACTTCGATCTGGACATGGACCTGGGAGGCGATGCCTCGCCGGCGACCCTGGCCGAAGACGATTTCCTGCTGAGTCTGGATGATGGTCTCAAGGACTTGCCGGCCGCCGAAGTGCCGACCATCACTGAAGCGCCGACCGTGACTGAGGCGCCGCTCGACGACCTGGAGTTGCCGGCGGACTTCGACCTGTCGCTGGCCGATGAAATGGACGCCGTTGCGGATCAGCCGGATGCCTTCGAAAACGAACTCAACGATGTCAACGCTGAGCTGGATCGTCTGTCCCAGAGCCTTGGTGAGCCGAGCTTCACTGCTGAAGACGCTTTGGCCTCCGTGGCTGATGAGCCGGACTTCGATTTCCTCTCCGGCACCGACGAAGTCGCCACCAAGCTCGACCTGGCTCAGGCCTACATCGACATGGGTGACAACGACGGCGCCCGGGACATCCTCAATGAGGTGGTGACCGAAGGTGATGCCGGTCAGAAGAGCGAAGCCAAGGAAATGCTGTCTCGTCTGGCGTGAGTCATCGGTAAGGCGTAAACAGAACGGCAGCCCATCGAGGCTGCCGTTTTTGTTTTGACGGTAATGCGATAGTGGCTGTTCGATCGCCTTCGCGAGCAAGCCCGCTCCCACAATGATTGGGGGGGCATTATTTGCGGCTGGTACCAATCCCCTGTGGGAGCGGGCTTGCTCGCGAAGGGGCCATCTCATCCAGCATCAACATCGGCAGTTGAGCCGGTCGGGCAGGGCACAGAAAACACACGCCTCTGGCATCCCGGTCCGGCGGCCTTATAATGCCTGCCTTTGCGTAGACCAGCAGGCTGTCACCCCTTGGCAAATATAGATAATCCGGCCGCCGAAATGGCGGCCGACGGCTTTTTCCGGATCGCGTTGGGCGTTGAATACAAAGGTTCGCGTTATCGCGGCTGGCAACGTCAGGCTTCTGGTGTGGACACGGTGCAGGAAACCCTCGAAAAGGCCTTGTCCAAAGTCGCCGACTCACCTGTGTCGCTGCATTGCGCCGGGCGCACCGATGCCGGGGTACATGCCTGCGGGCAGGTGGTGCATTTCGACACTCAGGTCGAGCGCTCGATGAAGGCCTGGGTCATGGGCGCCAACATCAACTTGCCTCACGACATCAGCGTTAGCTGGGCCAAGGTCATGCCGGCGCATTTCCATGCTCGGTTCAAGGCCATCGCCCGGCGGTATCGCTACGTGATCTACAACGATCAGATCCGTCCGGCGCACCTGAACGAAGAAATCACCTGGAACCACCGCCCGCTGGACGTCGAGCGCATGTCCGAAGCGGCGCAGTATCTGGTCGGCACCCATGACTTCAGCGCCTTCCGCGCCGGTCAATGCCAGGCCAAGTCGCCGATCAAAGAGCTGCATCATCTGCGCGTTACACGCCATGGCAAAATGATCGTGCTGGATATCCGCGCCAGTGCGTTCCTGCATCACATGGTGCGCAACATCGCCGGGGTGCTGATGACCATCGGTGCTGGCGAGCGTCCCGTGGCGTGGATGAAAGAGGTGCTGGAGAGTCGCGTTCGGCGTTCTGGCGGGGTGACCGCCCATCCGTTTGGTCTGTATCTGGTGCAAGTCGAGTACCACGACGAGTTCGAATTGCCCGAGCGCTACCTCGGCCCGCACTTCCTCACCGGCTTCTCTGAACTTGACGGCTGACGCCCTCGAGCGCTTTTGATACCATCCGGGACTTTCCCGGATTTGCCCTGAGGTTCTATCGATATGTCGGCCGTTCGCAGCAAAATTTGTGGGATTACCCGCATAGAGGATGCGTTGGCGGCGGTCGAGGCCGGGGCCGATGCCATCGGATTCGTGTTCTACGCCCAAAGCCCGCGGGCCGTGACATTTAAGCAGGCGCGCTCGATCATCAAGGCACTGCCGCCGTTCGTGACCACCGTGGGATTGTTCGTCAACGCCAGCCACTGTGAGTTGGGGGAAATCCTCGATGCCGTGCCGCTGGACCTGTTGCAATTCCATGGTGACGAAACCGCCGCGGAGTGCGAAGGCTGGCGCCGACCGTACATCAAGGCGTTGCGGGTCAAGGCCGGTGATGACATCGCAGCAGGTTGCGATGCCTACGCCAGTGCCAGCGGGATCTTGCTCGACACTTATGTCGAAGGCGTGCCGGGCGGAACCGGTGAGGCCTTTGACTGGTCACTGATACCGCAAGGCTTGAGCAAGCCGATCATTCTGGCGGGCGGTTTGACGCCGGACAATGTCGCTGAGGCAATTGTCCGGGTTCGGCCTTACGCGGTAGACGTCAGCGGTGGGGTAGAGGCGAGCAAGGGCATCAAGGATCACGCAAAGATTCAGGCATTCATCAAAGCTGTTGCAGGAGCTGTGTAGGAACTTGCAGGAGCTGTCGAGTGAAACGAGGCTGCGATCTTCAGGATCAAAAGATCGCAGCCTCGTTTCACTCGACAGCTCCTACGTTGATGTGACGGCTGGCAGACTGCCGCCGTCCACTGCTCTGTATAAAACAGGTGCACCTGCACAAAGCAGGCAGGGCTGAGGATGTTTTGGGTTGTACGCAGGTCACGTTTCGCTGACCCGGCAAGCCATCGATCATCGCCACACACACATGAATTTAGGTCAAGGGCATACGCGGGGCTGCGAACCAGAGCGTTCGGGCCACCGGTACTGGAGAAAGAAAGCATGAGCAACTGGTTAGTAGACAAACTGATCCCTTCGATCATGCGTTCCGAGGTCAAGAAGAGCTCGGTGCCTGAAGGTCTGTGGCACAAATGCCCGTCTTGCGAGGCGGTGCTGTATCGTCCGGAGCTGGAAAAGACCCTGGATGTTTGCCCCAAGTGCAACCACCACATGCGTATCGGCGCTCGCGCCCGTATCGACATCTTCCTCGACGCTGACGGTCGTGCCGAACTGGGTGCGGACCTGGAGCCGGTTGACCGTCTGAAGTTCCGCGACGGCAAGAAGTACAAGGATCGCCTGACCGCTGCGCAAAAGCAGACCGGCGAAAAAGACGCACTGATCTCCATGAGCGGTACTTTGCTGGGCATGCCGGTGGTGGTGTCGGCCTTCGAATTCTCCTTCATGGGTGGTTCGATGGGCGCCATCGTCGGTGAGCGCTTCGTGCGCGCTGCCAACTACGCCCTGGAAAACCGTTGCCCGATGATCTGCTTCTCCGCTTCCGGCGGCGCGCGGATGCAGGAAGCGCTGATCTCCCTGATGCAAATGGCCAAGACCTCCGCGGTGCTGGCGCGTCTGCGTGAAGAAGGCATTCCGTTCATCTCGGTACTGACCGACCCAGTCTACGGCGGTGTTTCCGCCAGCCTGGCGATGCTCGGCGACGTGATCGTCGGTGAGCCGAAAGCCCTGATCGGTTTCGCCGGTCCGCGCGTGATCGAGCAGACAGTTCGCGAAAAACTGCCGGAAGGCTTCCAGCGCAGCGAGTTCCTGCTGGAGCACGGCGCAATCGACATGATCATTCACCGCCAGGAACTGCGTCCGCGCCTGGGTAATCTGCTGGCGCAACTGATGGGCAAGCCGACACCGAAGTTCGTCGCTGCGCCGATCGAGCCGATCGTGGTTCCACCGGTACCTGCGAACATATGACCGAGCGCACCCTTGGCGAGTGGCTCGCCTACCTTGAACAGTTGCATCCTTCGGCCATCGACATGGGGCTGGAGCGTTCGCAACAGGTAGCGTCCCGCATGGGACTGGGCAAGCCGGCGCCTCGGGTGATCACGGTCACCGGCACCAACGGCAAGGGATCTACCTGCGCTTTCGTGGCTTCGTTGCTGCGGGCGCAGGGCCTGAACGTGGGTGTCTACAATTCCCCGCACCTGCTGCGTTACAACGAGCGGGTGCAAGTCAATGGTGTCGAAGCCACTGACGCTCAGCTGTGCGAAGCCTTTGCAGCGGTCGAAGCGGGCCGTGGCGAGACGTCCCTGACTTACTTCGAGATGGGCACCCTGGCGGCGTTCTGGCTGTTTCAACAGGCCGGTCTGGATGCGGTGGTGCTGGAAGTCGGCCTGGGTGGGCGTCTGGATACGGTCAACGTGGTGGACGCCGATATCGCGCTGGTGACCAGCATTGGTGTCGACCATGCGGATTACCTGGGCGATACCCGCGAATCCGTGGCCTTCGAAAAGGCCGGAATCTTCCGCCAGGGTGCGCCTGCGCTCTGCGGCGATCTGAATCCTCCACAACCTTTGCTGGATAAAGCGCGCGAGCTCAATTGCCCGTTTTTCCTGCGTGGGCGCGATTTCGACCTGGGGATCACCGATCACAACTGGCAATGGCGCGGTGTTGATGCCCAAGGACGCGCGGTTGAGTTGCACGATCTGCCATTGCTTGATCTGCCGATGGAAAACGCCGCATTGGCCTTGCAGGCTTACCTGTTGCTCGGTTTGCCTTGGGTGGATGCGCAGATTATTGAAGCCCTGAAAGCGACGCGGGTGGTCGGTCGTCTCGATCGTCGTCAGTTCGACTGGCAGGGCAAGCGTCTGAATCTGTTGCTGGATGTGGGGCACAACCCCCATGCGGCAGAATATCTGGCTCGTCGTCTGGCCAGCCGACCACCGGCCGGCAAGCGTCTGGCGGTGTTCGGGCTGTTGGCGGACAAGGACCTGGATGGTGTTGTCGGTGAATTGAATGCTAGTGTCCAGCATTGGGCCGTCGCACCGCTGGATTCGCCACGGGCACGACCGGTTGCGCAGTTGCATGCGGCATTACAGAACCTCGGCGCCTCGGTAACGTCTTATGGCAGCGTGGCCGCCGCCCTGGAAGGGCAGTGCGCGCAGGCGACGAGCGACGACGAAATTCTGTTGTTCGGATCATTTTATTGTGTCGCCGAGGCCCTTGAATGGCTGGCCCGGCACTCCACGGAGGAAGCGGCAAATGGCTTTGCTGGATAAGGCGTACAAGCAGCGCATGGTCGGCGCCCTGGTGCTGGTGGCGCTGGCGGTGATTTTCCTGCCGATGCTGTTTTCCCGTCAGGATGAGCAGCGTCAGGTGGCGGTCGACGCGCCTGCTGCGCCGCACGCGCCCGCGATGCCGAAAGTGCAGATTGAGCCGGTGGTGGTGCCTGAACCGCAGGTATTGCCGCAGGAACCTGTGCCAAGCGACGACGAAATTGCCGAGCAGCAAGCGCCGTCGACACCGATCGCGCAAAGTGCTCCCGTGGCGCCAGCGCCGCCGACTGCCAAGCCGGTCGCGCCGCCTGCGGCACCAGTCGTCAAGCCCGTGCCGACACCTGCCCAGCCAATCGCTGCCGCACCGGCCAAGCCGGTCACTACCGCCCCAAGCCGCGTCGATGCCAATGGTCTGTCGGTCAGCTGGTCGGTGCAACTGGCCAGCCTGTCGAGCCGTGAAAGCGCTGAAAGCCTGCAGAAAACCCTGCGCAGCCAAGGCTATAACGCCTATATCCGCTCCGCCGATGGCAAGAATCGGGTGTTCGTCGGGCCGCTGATCGAGCGCGCGGAAGCCGATCGTCTGCGTGACTTGTTGAGTCGTCAGCAGAACCTCAAGGGTTTTGTGGTGCGTTTTCAGCCTGAGCGCGGTTAGAACAATCGCCCCGATTTGAAAAGCACTGACAATCTCAGCTTACCGACAGCCATGGGCTCTGCTAAAATGCGCCGCCTTATCCGTCTGTAGGCTGCACTGTGCCATTTACCTGGGTTGATTGGGCGATCGTCGCAATCGTCGCCATCTCCGCATTGATCAGTTTGAGCCGCGGCTTCGTCAAAGAAGCATTATCGCTGGTGACCTGGATCATCGCAGGAGTCGTCGCCTGGATGTTCGGTGGTTCATTGTCCGAGTACCTCGCCGGATACATCCAAACGCCATCGGCTCGTGTGATCACGGGTTGTGCCATCATGTTTGTCGCCACTTTAATTGTGGGCGCAATGATCAATTATCTTATCGGCGAGTTGGTTCGCGTCACCGGGCTATCCGGGACCGATCGATTCCTCGGCATGGCCTTCGGCGCTGCGCGTGGCGTGTTGCTGGTGGTCGTGGCGGTCGGGCTGTTGAGCCTGGGGCCGGTACAGCAGGACGGGTGGTGGAAAGAATCCCAACTCGTGCCAAAGTTTTTATTGGTCGCAGACTGGTCCAAAAACCTGATCCTCGGGTGGAGCAGTCAGTGGCTTGCCAGCGGAATCAGCGTACCCGCTGATATTCCGTTCAAGGAGCACCTCTTGCCGACGGCCAAAACGCCTCAGTGAGTTGTGTTCAGTTCAGTTCAGATCCATTAAGTAGGGGTTGCGTCGCATGTGTGGCATCGTCGGTATCGTCGGTAAGTCGAACGTCAATCAGGCGCTGTATGACGCGCTAACCGTCCTCCAGCACCGCGGCCAGGACGCTGCCGGTATCGTGACCAGTCATGATGGCCGGTTATTCCTGCGCAAGGACAATGGCCTGGTGCGTGACGTGTTTCATCAGCGTCACATGCAGCGTCTGGTCGGCCACATGGGCATTGGCCATGTGCGTTATCCGACTGCGGGCAGTTCGACCTCGGCCGAAGCTCAACCGTTTTACGTCAACTCGCCGTACGGCATCACCCTGGCGCACAACGGTAACCTGACCAACGTTGAACAGCTGGCCAAGGAGATTTACGAATCTGACCTGCGCCACGTCAACACCAACTCCGATTCGGAAGTGCTGCTCAACGTGTTCGCGCACGAGCTGGCCCAGCGCGGCAAGTTGCAGCCGACCGAAGAAGACGTGTTCGCCGCCGTCACCGACGTGCACAACCGTTGCGTCGGTGGTTACGCGGTCGTGGCGATGGTGACCGGTTATGGCATCGTCGGTTTCCGCGATCCGCACGGCATCCGTCCGATCGTTTTCGGTCAGCGTCACACCGACGAAGGCGTCGAGTACATGATCGCCTCCGAAAGCGTTTCGCTGGACGTGCTCGGTTTCACCCTGATTCGCGACCTGGCGCCGGGCGAGGCGGTCTACATCACTGAAGACGGCAAGCTGCACACCCGTCAGTGCGCGACCAATCCTTCGCTGACGCCGTGCATCTTCGAACACGTCTATCTGGCGCGTCCGGACTCGATCATCGACGGCGTTTCGGTTTACAAAGCTCGTCTGCGCATGGGCGAGAAGCTCGCCGAGAAGATCCTGCGCGAGCGCCCGGATCACGACATCGACGTGGTCATCCCGATTCCGGACACCAGCCGTACCGCGGCCCTGGAACTGGCGAACCACTTGGGCGTCAAGTTCCGCGAAGGCTTCGTGAAGAACCGCTACATCGGCCGGACCTTCATCATGCCGGGGCAGGCTGCACGGAAAAAATCCGTACGCCAGAAGCTCAACGCCATCGAACTCGAATTCCGCGGCAAGAACGTGATGCTGGTGGACGACTCCATCGTTCGCGGCACCACCTGCAAGCAGATCATTCAGATGGCTCGCGAAGCCGGCGCCAAAAACGTCTACTTCTGCTCCGCTGCACCGGCTGTTCGTTACCCGAACGTCTACGGCATCGACATGCCAAGCGCCCACGAACTGATCGCCCACAACCGTTCGACTCAGGATGTTGCCGACCTGATCGGCGCCGACTGGTTGATCTATCAGGACTTGCCTGACTTGATCGAAGCGGTCGGTGGCGGCAAGATCAAGATCGAGAAGTTCGATTGCGCGGTGTTCGACGGCCAGTACGTCACCGGCGACGTCGACGAGGCTTACCTGAACAAGATCGAGCAGGCGCGCAACGATGCCTCCAAGGTCAAGACGCAGGCAGTCAGTGCGATCATTGATCTGTACAACAACTGAGTAACTACCGGCCCTGAGGGGCCGGTTTTGTATCTACTAAATAAAGAGCAAGGCAAGGAGTGACAGCATGAGTCAGGATTGGGATGCCGGTCGGCTGGACAGCGACCTCGAAGGCGTAGCGTTCGATACCCTGGCCGTACGCGCCGGTCAGCACCGCACGCCGGAAGGCGAACACGGTGATCCGATGTTCTTCACTTCCAGCTACGTCTTCCGTACTGCCGCCGACGCGGCTGCGCGCTTTGCCGGGGAAGTGCCGGGCAACGTTTACTCGCGCTACACCAACCCGACCGTACGTGCGTTCGAAGAGCGCATTGCCGCCTTGGAAAGCGCCGAGCAAGCGGTGGCCACGGCGACCGGCATGGCGGCAATCATGGCCGTGGTCATGAGCCTGTGCAGCGCCGGCGATCACGTGCTGGTGTCGCGTAGCGTGTTCGGTTCGACCATCAGCCTGTTCGAAAAGTACTTCAAGCGCTTCGGTATCGAAGTCGATTACGTGCCCCTGGCGGACTTGTCCGGCTGGGATGCGGCGATCAAGGCCAACACCAGGTTGCTGTTCGTCGAGTCGCCGTCCAACCCGCTGGCCGAGCTGGTAGACATCAAGGCACTGTCGGAAATTGCTCACGCCAAAGGTACGATGCTGGTAGTCGACAACTGCTTCTGCACGCCTGCGTTGCAGCAGCCGCTGAAGCTGGGCGCGGACATCGTCGTGCACTCGGCGACCAAGTTCATCGACGGCCAGGGTCGTTGCATGGGGGGGGTCGTGGCTGGTCGCAGCGAGCAGATGAAGGAGGTCGTTGGCTTCCTGCGCACCGCCGGGCCAACCCTGAGCCCATTCAACGCCTGGATTTTCCTCAAGGGTCTGGAAACGCTGAGCCTGCGCATGAAGGCGCATTGCGCCAATGCCCAGCAACTGGCCGAGTGGCTGGAGCAGCAGGACGGCATCGAGAAAGTCCATTACGCGGGCCTCAAGAGCCATCCGCAGCACGAACTGGCCCAGCGTCAGCAGAAGGGCTTCGGTGCGGTCGTGAGTTTCGAGGTCAAGGGCGGCAAAGAAGGCGCCTGGCGCTTTATCGATGCGACTCGCCTGATCTCCATCACCGCCAACCTGGGCGACAGCAAAACCACCATCACGCACCCAAGCACCACTTCTCACGGCCGTCTCGCGCCGCAAGAGCGTGAAGCGGCGGGGATTCGTGACAGCCTGATCCGCGTAGCAGTCGGTCTGGAAGACGTGGCAGACCTGCAGGCCGATCTGGCGCGCGGGTTGGCTGCCTTGTGATCGAGTTGTCCACGCCGACCACGGGTACCCATGGCCGCGTCGCTCTGGTCACTGGTGCGGCACGGGGCATTGGCCTGGGCATTGCGGCCTGGCTGATCAGCGAAGGCTGGCAGGTGGTGCTGACCGATCTGGATCGGGAGCGCGGTTCGAAAGTGGCGAAGGTGCTTGGCGAACACGCCTGGTTCATCGCCATGGACGTCGCGAATGAAGCGCAGGTGGCGCTGGGCGTGGCCGAGGTGCTGGGGCAGTTCGGGCGCCTGGACGCGCTGGTGTGCAATGCGGCGGTGGCCGATCCGCACAATATCACCCTGGAAAGCCTCGATCTGGCGTACTGGAACCGGGTGCTGGCGGTGAACCTGAGCGGGCCGATGCTCTTGGCCAAGCACTG
This sequence comes from Pseudomonas sp. P9_31, assembly GCF_034008235.1. Lineage (NCBI taxonomy): Bacteria > Pseudomonadati > Pseudomonadota > Gammaproteobacteria > Pseudomonadales > Pseudomonadaceae > Pseudomonas > Pseudomonas sp. P9_31. The sequence goes on along the minus strand of NZ_CP125375.1, from coordinate 3,935,932 downwards.
TGCGCCGTACCTGCGTGCTCACAGCGGCGCCATCGTCAATCTGGCCTCGACCCGCGCCGGGCAGTCGGAACCCGACACAGAGGCTTATGCGGCGAGCAAGGGCGGTCTGTTGGCCCTGACTCACGCCTTGGCTATCAGTTTGGGGCCGGAGATTCGTGTCAACGCGGTCAGTCCTGGCTGGATCGATGCGCGGGATCCGGCGGCGCGGCGTGCCGAACCGTTGACCGACGCCGATCATGCGCAACATCCGGCGGGCAGGGTAGGGACGGTCGAGGACGTGGCGGCGATGGTGGCGTGGTTGCTGTCGAAGAACGCCGGTTTCGTCACGGGCCAGGAGTTTGTGGTCGATGGTGGCATGACCAAGAAGATGATTTACAGCGAGTAATAGGGCGGCGCGCTGTCTCCAGCATTGATGTTGGATGTGCCGCCATCATCGCGAGCAGGCTCGCTCCCACATTAGAAAGCATGTTGCCCTAAGAGACGCGGTTCACTGTGGGAGCGAGCCTGCTCGCGAAAGCGGTCTGGCGGTTACCGGCCTCGTTCGGATTGACACGATTTTGTCTTTTTCAGAAAAACTTCAAGCGGGGTATTGACTTAGCTTCGATACCTGCGTAAATTTCGCGGCCTCAGAGAAGCAAAGGGTGATTAGCTCAGCTGGGAGAGCGTCTGCCTTACAAGCAGAATGTCGGCGGTTCGATCCCGTCATCACCCACCACTTCTTGAGACTCTTGCGTAAGCAAGAGGGAAGCTGAAAAGCCTCCACCGACGCGCAGCGGTAGTTCAGTCGGTTAGAATACCGGCCTGTCACGCCGGGGGTCGCGGGTTCGAGTCCCGTCCGCTGCGCCATATTTTCCGAGTCAGGTTTATCTGCCTCGAGATTGAAAAGCTTAGAAGCTTTTCAGTCAGACGAGTTACTTGGGCGAAAGTCCAAAGCGATACGCAGCGGTAGTTCAGTCGGTTAGAATACCGGCCTGTCACGCCGGGGGTCGCGGGTTCGAGTCCCGTCCGCTGCGCCATATCTGCCTCAAGGCCCACTGAACGCCTTGGAGCTACGAAGCAAGCCGATGGCTATCTTCGAGTCGATAGCAAAGACCCTGGTCGAAAGACCGGGGTTTTTTGTGTCTTCAATTTGGCTTTTATGCCTCTCCAGTCTTCCCAATACGACCTTTCTGTACATTCGGTGCATAAAGGGCTTGGTTCGCGGCTTCGACATTAATTAGAATCACTCTCATTTACGATAATCCTTGGCACAGGACTTCTTGAGATGAGTGATGCAGCGATGCCGAAGGAGCAGACCCTCCACGATCTGTACCGCGATCACCGTGGCTGGCTTGAAGGCTGGTTGAGACGACGCATGGGCAACGCCTGTGATGCGGCGGACCTCAGTCAGGATACGTTCCTGCGTTTACTCGCCAGTTCTCAGCGAATTGCCGACCTGCAGGAACCCCGTGCCTATCTGCTGACCGTGGGCAAACGCCTGCTGAGCAATTTCTACAAGCGTCGCAGTCTCGAACAAGCCTACCTGGCCGCGTTAGCGTCGATGCCCGAAGACAGCGTGCCATCACCCGAGCAGCGCTGGCTGCTGCTGGAAACCCTGCAAGCCCTGGATGAGTTGCTCGACGGGCTGCCGACGGCGGTGCGCAGGGCGTTTCTCTGGAGTCAGCTGGAAGGTTTGAACTATCAGCAAATCGCCGAGCGCCTGCGGGTATCTGAGCGCACGATCAAACGCTACATGGCGCACGCCTACGAGCATTGCCTGTTGGTGGAGCTGTGAGCAGTCCGGTACCCGACGCCCGTCAGGCTGTGCGAGCTGCCGCGAAGTGGCTCGCACTGCTGGAATCTGGGAGTGCCAACAAGCAGGATCGTGCGAATCTGCAGCGTTGGCGCGACAGTTGCGTCAGTCACGAGCAGGCTTGGCAGAAGGCTCAAGCCTTGCGTCAGCGGTTTGCCGATCTGCCTTCAGCCGTGGCACTCAAAAGTCTGGATCGCCCCGAGCCGGGGCGGCGTGTGGTGCTCAAGCGTGCATTGGGTGCGGTGGCGTTGGTGCCGGCGGCTTGGCTGATCAGCCGACAATTGCCCCTGGATGTCTGGCGAGCCGATCTGCATACGGCCACCGGGGAGCGCAAACAGGTGCAACTCGCTGATGGCAGTTCCTTGCAACTCAACACGGCCAGTGCCGTCGATGTGGATTTGCAGAACCGGCGCTTGAAGCTGATTGAGGGCGAGCTGTCGCTGAAGGTGCCGGGCGCATCGCCGCTGACGATCCAAACGAAGTTTGGACAGATCATCGTCAGCCAGAGCGAAGTCTGTGTTCGTCAGGATGCGCGCGGTTGCCGCGTGTCGGTGTACAACGGCGCCGTGCAAATGCAGCCCTTGCGGGGGCCGGCGTTGGCTTTGCGCAGTGGTCAACAAGGCAGTCTTCAAGCTGCTGGCGTTGGGCTGGTCGGCCCATTCGATGTGCTTGCGCCAGGTTGGCGAGAAGGCGTGCTGATGGCGAAAAACCAGCCGCTGGGGGATTTCCTGCGCGAACTCGGCACTTATCGACCGGGTGTGTTGCGTTGGGAGCCGGAGCTTGAAGCGTTGCGTGTCACCGGCAGTTTCCGCCTGGACGACACCGATCGCGTCCTCGCGTTGCTGGCGGCCAGCCTGCCGCTGGAGGTGCATTTGCGTACGCGATATTGGGTTACGTTGCTGCCGCGCAAAAATAGTGTGTGAAGCCTGTCCCCTTTTTTCGACTCGCTTGTCATTCAAGGCATGTGAACGAATCAAGAGAGCTATTTCAATGCCCGCAGTAATACCTTGCTGTCCGCGTCCGGCTTCTTCCCGTCTGCGTCCGTTGTTGCACTTGAGCCTGTTGTTGGGCCTGAGTGCCAGTCCGTTGTTCATCACTGTCAGTTGGGCCGAAGACAGTGTCCGGCGCAATTATCAGGTGCCTGCCGGCAGCCTGAGCGATGCGCTGACCCGCTTCGCCGGTCTGTCTGGCGTCAATCTCTCGGTCGACCCGGCACTGGTGGGCGGTCGCACCAGCCCCGGTCTTTCCGGTGAATATGCGGTCGAGGAGGGCTTTGCCCGGCTGTTGCGGGGTTCCGGTCTGCAATTGCAGCCAGTGGGTGAACAGGCCTACATCCTGACCCCGGCGCCAGAAGGCAGCAGCCTGCAACTGGCCCCCACCTCGATTCTCGGTGCCACGGGCGGGGCGGACAGCGAGGTGTATGCCGGCGGCCAGGTCGCGCGCCGCGGTTCGCAAGGCTTGCTGGGCTCGAAAGATTTTATGGAAACGCCATTCAGCATGACCACCTACACCAACGAGGTGGTCAAAAACCAGCAGGCTCGTACCTTGGGTGACCTGATCGCCAGCGATCCTTCGGTACGCGCTACCAACCCGGCGGGTGGGCGTTATGAGCAGTTCACCATTCGCGGGCTCAGCCTGTTCAATAGTGATGTCGCCTACAACGGTCTCTACGGTGTCCTGCCGACTTATACGATCGACATGGAGATGGCCGACCGCGTCGACATCCTCAAAGGTCCGAGCCAGCTCATCAACGGCATCTCGCCGCGGGGCAGCGTGGGTGGCGGGATCAACGTGGTGCCCAAGCGCGCGACCGACAAGCCCATCACTTCGATTACCGGGAGCTACGCTTCCGACAACCAGGTCGGCGGTGCCGTGGATGTCGGCCGGCGCTTTGGTGAAGACAACAAGTTCGGTATTCGTTTCAACGGTGTGAAGCAGTCCGGCGACACCGAATGGGATCACCAAAGTGTCGACCGCGAGATGGCCGTGCTGGGCCTGGATTTTCGCGGTGAACGCCTGCGACTCTCGACGGACCTGGGGCGCACCGAGCGTGATACCGACGCCCCGCAGGAACGTGTGCAGGTCGGCGCCAATGCGAAAGTTCCAAATGCAAACGATGTGCGCCACAACTATGCGCAGCCCTGGAGCAAGGCGAGTACCCACGACACGTTCGGGACGGTGAACGGCGAATTCGATGTCAGCGACTCCGTCATGCTGTACGGCGGTGTGGGCGCGCGTAAAAGCAACCATGACTTTCTACGGCATGCCGTTGCGGTCACCAACGACGCCGGCGATTTCAGCGTTCAGCCGCGTGACTTCACCCGTGACGAAAATGTCCGGACGGCCACGGCAGGGGTGCGCAACTGGTTTCATACCGGCCCGGTGAGCCATGAAGTCAACCTGGCCGCCAGCTATTTCTACATGGACTTCGAAAATGGCGGCGCCCGTTATGCCGCGGCCCGCAGCAACCTCTACGACCCCGTGGAAACACCAACACCTGGCAGGCCCACCCGACTCGATTCGAAGGTCTACACCGAGAACCGTTTCAGCGGCGTGGCGTTGTCCGACACCCTGGGTTTCTTCGATGACCGGTTGCTGCTGACCCTCGGCGCTCGCTGGCAGCGCGTGAAGGTTGACGACTGGGCGGATGATGTCAAAGGCGCCACGGCCTACGATGAGGAAAAGGTTTCGCCGTCGGGCGGCATCCTGTTCAAGGCAACCGATAAGCTGTCGCTGTATGCCAACTACATGGAGGGGCTGAGCCAGGGCAAGATCGCGCCGTCGACCTCGGTTAACGAGGACGAGATATTCCCGCCGTTCATCAGCCGGCAGGTCGAAGTCGGCGCCAAGTATGACGCGGGTGCGTTCGCCGTGACCGCCGCAGTGTTCCGGATCAAGCAGCCGGCCTATGAGACCAACGCCACGACGCGGGTTTTCGGCCCGAACGGCAAGCGTCAAAACGACGGTGTGGAACTGAGTGTGTTCGGTGAACCGCTCGATGGTTTCCGTCTGCTCGGCGGTGTCATGTACATCGACAGCGAGTTGACCAACACCACCAATGGCACCTTCGACGGCAACCGCGCGCCTGCCACGCCGAAATACAACGTCAACCTGGGCGCCGAGTGGGATGTACCGACCGTACAGGGCCTGACCCTGACCAGCCGCGGCATCTATTCCAGCTCGCAGTATCTGGACCAGTCCAACAACAAGGAAATCGACGCCTGGGAGCGTTTCGACGTGGGTGCACGCTATGCGTTCAAGATCGATGAAAAGAACATCACCCTGCGTGCCAACGTCGAGAACGTGGCAGACAAGCGCTACTGGAGTTCGGCCGGGGCTTCGGATGACAGCGAGCCCGGGTTGACGCTCTCGACCCCACGAACCTACCTTGTTTCGGCGACAGTCGACTTCTGAATCGATCCAACCGTGCGCTGCGCCGCAGGGAAGGGCATTGCCGTGTTGTCGCGGGTGGACGTGGCAAGATAGAGGCACTGCGTAATGCCAGTCAGTTAAGCGCAATCCATGTGGGCTTAACTGACTGGCATAAGCCGTATTCAACGGCCCCTTTCACCTCTAGCGGTCAATATCCGAACTTGTCCCGCAGTCCGTAGTACCAGGCACCCAATGCCGCGAACGGTGTACGCAACAATTGCCCGCCGGGGAATGGGTAGTGGGGCAGGTCGGCAAACGCGTCGAAGCGCTCGGCCTGACCGCGCAATGCCTCGGCCAACACCTTGCCCGCCAGGTGCGTGTAGGTCACGCCGTGGCCGCTGCAACCTTGGGAATAGTAGATGTTGTCGCCCAGGCGTCCGACCTGGGGGAGGCGCGACAGGGTCAGCAGGAAATTGCCGGTCCAGGCGTAATCGATTTTCACGTCCTTGAGCTGTGGGAAGGCCTTGAGCATCTTCGGTCGAATGATCGCCTCGATGTTCGCCGGATCCCGTGCGCCATAGACCACACCGCCGCCGAAAATCAGGCGTTTGTCAGCGCTCAGGCGATAGTAGTCGAGCAGGTAGTTACAGTCTTCGACGCAGTAGTCCTGGGGCAACAGGCGCTTGGCCAATTCATCGCCCAAGGGTTCAGTGGTGATCACTTGAGTCCCGCAGGGCATCGACTTGGCCGCCAGCTCCGGCACCAGATTGCCGATGTACGCGTTGCCGGCGACGATGATGAATTTGGCCCTGACCTTGCCCTGAGGTGTATGCACCACCGGATTGGCGCCGCGCTCGATGCGCACCGCTGGCGACTGTTCGTAAATAGTGCCGCCCAGCGATTCCACGGCCGCTGCCTCGCCCAGGGCAAGGTTGAGCGGATGAATATGCCCGCCACTCATGTCGAGCATCCCGCCGACGTATTGATCGCAAGCCACCACTTCACGGATGCGTCGCTGATCCAGCAATTCAAGCTGAGTGTGACCGAAACGCTCCCACAGCCGCTTCTGGGATTCCAGATGGCCCATCTGCTTGGCGGTAATGGCGGCGAACACACCGCCATCCTTCAAGTCGCACTGGATATTATATTTGGCAACCCGCTCACGAATGATCCGCGCCCCCTCAAACGCCATCTGCCCCAGCAACTGAGCTTGCTTGGGGCCGACACTGCGCTCGATTACATCAATGTCACGGCTGTAGCTGTTAACGATCTGGCCACCGTTGCGCCCCGATGCGCCAAAACCCGCTTTGGCCGCCTCCAGGACCGTTACCCGAAAACCGTTCTCCAACAGAAACAGAGCAGAGGACAGGCCGGTGTAACCGGCGCCGATTACACAGACATCAGTCTCTACATCATCCTGCAAGGCCGGGCGCGGTGGCGCCGCATTGGCCGACGCGGCGTAATAGGACTCTGGGTAGGGGGTGTTCGCCATCCTGCAGCCTCTGTTTAATATATTTTACGAGTGCATCGATCCTACCCGAGTTAAAAATCAGCCGCCAGCCACCGGAAAATCTTCTTTATGGGCGGAAAATTAAATATTTTGCATATTCATAGGGTTAGGTGAAAAAAAGGTGTTGACACCCCTCCGGAATTCCGTAGAATGCCGCCTCACAGCAGGCACGTAGCTCAGTTGGTTAGAGCACCACCTTGACATGGTGGGGGTCGTTGGTTCGAGTCCAATCGCGCCTACCAAACAAAATCCGCTCTGCTGGGCGGTCTAGAAGGGCTCACCGAAAGGTGGGCCCTTTTTTGTTGCTTCGGATTTCATGCAGAACGTTCACAAAATATCGGGTTCGTTCACACGGAGCAATGCGAACGCCTAAAGCGAATGATTCTGTTGCGGTTTCCTCGATAGCTGAATGTGCGACGCAATACACTAGGCCATCAAAGATTTACTGATGGCCTAAATGGTTTGAGGGAAGGGGAGGTGTCAATTTAGCCTCGGTGGTTCGTCATCATGCTCCAGCATCGGATTTTCGGCCGAGCTTGGTAGTTGTTCTGCACGTGCCTGGGACTTCCATGCAAAACCAATCAGCTCTTTGATGCGGTCTGTAAATGGCTTCGCACCCTTGCCCAGCTTATCGACGGCCACACCAAAATCACCCATTAGGGCGTAGAAGTGGCTCAGGTCGGAAACCTTTTTGTGTAATTCCTTCTGCAACTCTTCTAAGCGTTTCAAAAGGCGTCGTTTGTGCCCGTCATCTAACAATGTGTCTTTAGCCAGCAAATTTCGCAGCTCATTGATGATGTCTTGGATTCTGGTCAGGTCCCCTTCCGTGAATTTCTTCTGTCCGGTCCGATGATGTCTGTGCCAAGTTTAGAGCGAAACGGCAGATAGCGATTGCCCCCTCAACTGGGTTGTCCCCCGACCGTCTTCAAAATGTCCTGTGGAATGCTCATAAATGCTCCTTGCTGATGTGGACGCTGTGATGATCATAGTTGATGTGCGTACGGTAAGTGCGATTTCGGCTATTCGATATAAAGCACATTGCCGTCACTCAACATACCTAGCTTGAGCGGGTATCCTCCGCACCTCGGCGAATGACACAGAACACAGGGAATTTTCAAGGCTTTTTGGATTTGTCCTACAGCCAGCACTTGAGCCTCCCGGTAGAGTCATTCTGCCCCAGCTACAGGCTGGAACTCCTCGTAACGACTCAAGGATGATTTATGATTTCCTCTGCACGACGGGGTGACAAGCATGTCTGCCCTATGCCCGGTCATGACGCCACTCCGATTGCCTCTGCCTCTGCTGATACAAACATCAACTTCATGGGCTCTGCCCGTGTGGGAGATACCTGTGGATGTGGCGCAGTCATCACTACGGGGTTTCCCTCGATTCTGGTAAATGGCCGTCCTATGGCCCATTTGGGAAGTCCTACGAGTCATGGTGGAACGATCATCACAGGGGCAGGCGATGTCGGTGGTGGCTTTGTCATGGGCGACGCTGGTGGTGCAACCGTAATCAACTTTATGGCGCTTGGAGCGATTCGCCCAAACGGCGCAATTGACGAAGAAAAGATGGTGACACTACTCGCCGATCCGAAACTCAAAGAGAAAGCAGTTGCCGCAAATGCGTTGGTAGACCCTAACGCTCCGCCCCCCAAACAGGATGCGGAGAAAGCGGAACCCGTTGTATGCAACCATCCTGACCAAATGCAGCCGCTGGCTAACTACATTGCTGGTGAGATGAACCGCAACATCCACGACCCGGCTGTGTTGGAGATGAGAAGGCTCATTGACTACGATCCCGACGTTGCGGCGAAACAGTTCTCGGAACTACCGTTGCTCGCTCGCATGGGGGGCGGCCAAATTTTGGCGATATCGCAAAAGCACAGAAGGTTGCAGCGGCGGCAATATGGACTAAAGAAGTGGGGCAGGATATGGAGTGGGATCACAAGCCGAAACTCCGCAAGCTCTTCCCCGGCGTGCGACACAAACAGGCAAAGTACGACTATTACTACGACATATGGTCAAACATCCATTACGGGTACGTCGGAATCATAGGCGGACTGTCAGAAAGCGTTCTTCTGGATGGTGCGGGAGCTGAGCAAATTGTCTCAGATACTATAAGGAAGGGCGATGAGGTGCTGACGAAGCCCAAAGCAGATTGGAAGCTCCCCGGCCCTCATCCTACAGCCAGTCCGTGGACTGATTTTCGATCATGGGATGATGTGGCCGATAGAGTCTCGATCAGTATCGGCGTGAAGCTCGCCAAACAACATCCCGATGGTGGGATAACGGCGAAGATGGTCATGGATGAAGTGCTTGCTGTTGCACCGGAAAATTGGGGGGAGGGTGTTAGTGTCCACGTCTGCAAGTAAAGCTCGAAGACGATACATTCGATGGTTTTGGATACCGTTGTTACCGCTGCTGGCGTTTGTCCTCTGGCGTAGTGCCTTGCCAACTGCGACTGTCCACTATTCCAAGGATGGTCGGGAAGAGTTGCGGTATGTCTGGAACGTCAAAGATCAGATATACAGGGGCCGGTTTTCTCCCGGTGGCAGCGTTAGCGACAAAGGGCTCGTCTCCCCGGATGATGAGTTCTTTATGGAGTTTTCGTGGCACAGCAAGGAAGGCCGCTGGCATTGCATCAGTATCAAACCGAAGTGGCCTAACACCAACATCTTCCTCGATGCAGATGGCAATATTGATATGCGGAAAGAGAGTGGCACTGATGTAGAGCAGTTGAAAGTTTGTCAGTGGGATTTGGCCAAACCCTAGAGGAGCATAAATGTCCATAACAAATCTACGTGTGATCGATTTCTGGGCAATTCCCAAGCGAGAGCCAAACAACGTGGTGCTGGTGATCACTGACCACCTTGAATGGGGTGGTAAAGCTGAACAAGGCGAACACCTGCTGTTGCTGCAAGAGAAAATCAACACGTACATCGCTTTCATCGAAAGCGGTGAGATTTACACCGAAATTCCCGGTGCACTTGGCAAACATCCCATCATTCGTGTTCTTGGTCTGTATGAGCTGCCAGAGCAAGCAGAGATCTTCATTGCGCGTGTTACAGAGACTCTAGAAGAAGTGGGCATCGGGTTTGAGTTCGAGCTTAAAGCGGACGAAGCAATACGTAATATGTGATCAACCAAATATCTCCGTCAGAGAGTTTTAGGCTTAGCAGAGATTCAAGGGACAGCAAACGAATTGGGAGATGAAATGGAGCTTCGTACCGAGTTAGTGCCGCCTGCACTGGATGAATCCATGGTTGCTCGACTAACGAAACTCGCGGAGGAGATTGATTGCGGACATCCCGAGCAGACGCTGAGTCAGTTGGCGGAATTCAATCGAGAGGCTATGACAGAACTTGAGTTCATCGACTTTCAGGGAGTTTATGGAGGCCAGGCTCACGATACATGGGTTCGCAAAGTCTTAGCCAAACCGTATGAGCTGCGCGTGGCAGACGTGACCAAGCAAGAGTTGGTAGAGTTGGCTCGAAGGGTCATGGAGGGTGATGGCGCCGACCATGAAGTCGAATTCTGGTTGAGCATGCTAGAAATCAATATTCCGAATGACCGGATATCAGATTTGATTTTCTGGCCAGACGAATACTTTGACGATGTGAATTATTCGCAGGAGCTATCCCCAGAACAAGTGGTAGAAATCGCTTTTAAGGACGGTGAAGCTGCTCAGTGAAAGGGCTCGCCCACACCAAAGGACTGTCATCCTGCACGGGGTAAACTGAGGGTGTGAGGGAGCGAAAGGATTCTACACTTCGCTCCAGTTATATTCCCCGGCTCTACTCCAAGAGACACGGTCTGGAAGGGCTCACCGAAAGGTGGGCCCTTTTTTGTTGTCTTTGCAAAACTTTTGCAAAGCCACCACTTTCCATTTTTTCAGTTGCGGCAAACTCGGTTTACCGCCGGCATACCGCAGTTTCTTGTATTCATCCGCCTCCATGAGGCGCTGCACCTTGACCATAATTTGGGCAAGTACTTTTGCCATGGGTTACGCTGAAAAACAGGCAGCGTGAGAATGCAAATGGTCTCTCATCAGGAATGGATCAAAATGAAACTGATTTTGGTTGTGCTTGTTGTTGGTCTGTTGGCTTGGAAGCTTTCCCCTGAATTACAGTCCTGGGCTGAGGTTCAGCCATCGAATCCTAAAGGAATCTCTACAGCCGCGACTGCGCAGAAGCCTGTTTCGGCTTCATTCAAATGTGATGGACGCAAATACTGTTCGCAGATGACCTCGTGTGCAGAGGCCAAAAGCTTTCTGCAAAATTGTCCAGGAATGGAAATGGATGGCGATGACGATGGAATTCCCTGTGAGGCTCAGTGGTGTCGGTGATAATTCGCCGTTGCAGGTAACAAAGTTGGATGGCGTCGTCTGGGCTGGAGTTGGGGCAAGTGGCAGCAGGGAGTGATACTCCTTTTGCCTGGAACTCCCATTTTGCTGTTTGCTTGAATCCGCACGGTTCGGCAGGGTGCGGAATTACGCACGCAGAGCAATCAACCTGGCCGTCTTCCATGTAGACGTCGAACACGTTCGCTTATTTGCATTTTGTGACGCGGACTTTCCATCGCTTGGTATGACAGGAAAGGCCCGAGCGCATGCGCGTTCAGAATCAGATTCTGCACCGCCTCGTTGATTTCCATGATGCCGTTTCAAACCATCAGCTCATCAAGCTTCTGCCGGACGGCGAGCCTGATTCGGTGTCGCAATTTCTTCTCGTCGTACTGAATCCATTTCTCGGCGGCCTTCGCCCGTTGCGCATTCAGATCATGAGCTGATCCCAAACCACTCGCCTGCACTCACCCGTTCCGCTGGTTGCCGTTGGGTGCGGAGGGGAGTGCATTCGGATTGAAGATAGCGGGGCAAAAAAGTGAGCCACCAGGCAGTCGGACGGTTTGAACCTTCTCAATTGAGGCGCAATCAAACGAACACAGCGTCAGGTTTTGCCTGTCTGGAGATAATCAAATGAAACGCACAACTGCATTAGTTCTGGTGGTATCCGCAACCCTGCTGCTCGGTGGTTGCTGGCCGTATTGGCATGACCGTGATGGTCACGGACGCGATCATGGTCGCTACTATGGTGGTGACCGCGGAGGTCAGGAGTATCACCGGTATTAGTGAATAGGAGAGCCAGGATGGACTGCCAGGCTTGATCACTTGCCTCACTGAGATCAGCGCGGGTCATGCGCATCTAATCAGGGCCTCGCATTGAGCGGGGCCTTTTCGTTTCAGTCATACCCGCGGAGCCGAGCGAGCTGTGAGCTCTGCCTGTACCTTGACATGCGCAAGGATCAAGCAGGGCGCAGGAAGTCTTAGGTTGCGATGTGTCTACGCCAGAATTCCTAGCTCACCCTGTGCAGCTTGAAGCGTTCGCTCCTCGGTCAGCGGCATGAAAGTTGGCGGTGTATCGCTGGCATCTAGATAAAGAAAGGAGTGCCCGGAATCGTCTCGCAGGCAGCAGTTGTTGATGCATGCATTTCGCAGTTTTTGTTTTCTGGTTCGAGGCTTGGATTACCGAAGGATTGGACCGTGCGCTCGCAACGGAAAGCCGACCTGTTAGAGCGTCGGTGCTTGAGGCTCGAAAACGCTTTGGGGTTAAGCGTTATTTGTGACCATTGAAGAATTCAGTGATCGCCTTGACATCCGGTGCGACGCCGTTAGCTGCTGGATACGCTTTTGCGACTTCCAGTGCATAGGCCTGAGCGGCATTGATGGCTGGTGTGCCTTGCCCAACTTTTAATTGGCTGGTAAGCCCTGAAATTATGCAGTTCAGGGTGAGAAGCGACGATCCGGTGTGCTTCAGGGCACCTTGTACGTCATTGTTCATTTCACTCTCCTTGAGTTATCCGCGCCGAAATTGGCGCAATCCCAATCCTTGGGCTTGCAGGCAAAGGACTAGAGGCATAAGGCTACTATTGGGCGGGCGCGGGGCGTTACTGGGGACTCGTACAGGCAGGGGAGGCGCCGGTTGTTAGCGGCGGTTAACGGAACGTATGATCGGTGCGGGCACTCACTATTCTGGTGTCTGGATTCACACCCCGAGAAGGAAATGAGCATGGAAAAGCACTTCGGTAATTCAGGGCTATTCAAGACTGCTTCGTATCACCGCAACGGATCGCCAGGCAGCGACATTGCTGGCTGGGAGTTGAGAAATCTTGCTCTGAATACGAAGGAATTTTTGATATGTCCAAAGAACTACTCGGAGTTTCTGCTCTAGGGCTGATGGTGGTGGGTGAGTTTTGCGCGATCTACAGTGAGGTGGTAACCGCCAGGCTTGCCCAAACAGGTAGTAGTTCATGGGAGGCATTCATGCTTCCCGTCGTGCTGATGAGCTTTGCCGGTTTTTGCCTGCTGGGCGCATATTGGCTGGGCTATGTTGCTGTCGGTGATATCTGGATTGTTACGGTGATTTCAGTCACGTCGCTATTGCTCCTTGAGCCGATAGTGGTTTGGTACTTGTTTCATGAAGCACCAGGACGTGGCGCACTCATCGGGTTTTGCCTGGGGGCTTTAGGCATGCTCTCAACCGTAATGCTGTAGTTGCTTCGTCTGGCCCAGCCATCAACTAACTGGGCCAGCGCTGCTCTCCATTCGTTGTTCGATTTTCCATCTGGCCTGTCGCCCCCCCGTGAACACTGTTTCTGAACTAACACAGCCATAACCGTCTACATTGCAGGGGGCATCCTCTTTCTGAGAGAACGGATATGTTTAGATCTCGCTCGTTGATCGCCGCTATGACGTGTCTTGCCTTGGTGTCTGGTTCAGTGACGGCATTGGCCGACCCCGGAAACGGGAAGGGCCAGGGAGGCGGCAAGGGAAATCCACAATACAACCAGGATCATGGCAACTCCGGTCATGGCAACAAAGGGAAAGGTTCAGGGGGTGACGACTGGAGTCACGGCCCGAGCATCAACCACGGTAGTGTCCTTGGAATCGTGGGTGGTTATCGCGATTACTGGAGCCCCGGCCCCGCCTTGCCGCCCGGTATTCAAAAAAACCTCGCCCGCGGAAAACCTCTTCCGCCGGGGATCGCCAAAAAACTCGATGGCCGACTGCTCGGCAGGCTTCCCCACTACGATGGCTACGAGTGGCAACAGGTTGGCACTGACTTGATATTGGTGGCCATCGCCACCGGGATCATCTACGAGGTGCTCAATGGTGCGTTCGATTGATGTGAAAGCGATAAATTTCAATCGCGCCCTTGCAGCATAACGACCAGCAACATCGCGGTAAGCAGCGTGCAGGCTCGATAACTGCACATTGCCTGCCCGCTGGTCGGCGGCCTTTGAACTGAGTGGGGCCGAAACAGTCAATTGTTCCGTGCAATATCAACCTCCACGGAACCCACCATGTTATTAAAAAACAAGAGTCTTGCTGCTGTCATGTCATGCGTGTTGATGCTTGCGGCCGCCCCGTTATTGCCCGCTGACCTGTCCATCATGAACTCCGCCTACGCGAAGGGTGGTGGCGGTGGTGGCAATGGCGGCGGTAACGGCGGTGGTAATGGTGGCAATAGCGGCCACGGTGATTCTGGCCATTCTGGCGGCGTCAGCAGCAATGGCCACGGCGCGGGCTTGAGCAGCGATCACGCCGGCAAAGCCGTTCGGGATCATGGCGTCAGTGGCAACCACTATGGTAGCGAACGTAACAGTGACCGCGGCCATGGGGCCGTCACTTCGGGCATTGCGCACTCCAGGGACACGCGAGGAGTGACGAAGGCCTCTGCCATTTCGGCTTCTACGCCTGGCGTTCACAACACGAAAGGGTTGAGCAACGCTCGCACTTCGATTTCCAAAAGAATAGATTAAGTCCAAGACTCTCAAAGCCGGGTATCCATCAGGAGCCCGGCTTTTTTGCGCCCGCTATTTGCCGATAGAGTCGGTCGCCCTGGCGGTGGCTATGTGCGGGTATTCAGCGGAGCCGCATGCGTAGGCAAATCCCACGCGATGGACTACTACTGTAGGGCTGATTCAACTTTGTCCTGATGGGAGTATGTCGATGCTGGTTCACTGGTTTCTGGCGGCAATTCACCTCTTGGCCTTTGCTCTGGGCTTTTGGGCGGTACTGACCCGCGGTACGGCTCTACATCGTCTGATTACCGGGGCGGGGGAAGCTCGCCGTGTTTTGATTGCAGATAATCTGTGGGGGATCTCTGCGGTCATTCTCCTGATCACGGGTGGGGTGCGAGCCTTTGGCGGGTACGAAAAAGGCACTGACTACTATCTTCACCAACCCCTGTTTCATCTCAAAATGACACTCTTCGTCCTTATCCTGTTGCTGGAAATTGCGCCTATGGTGGCGCTGATCAAATGGCGGGTGGCACTGGGGCGTGGCGCGGCTATCGATACCGGGCGTGCAGCGCTGTTTGCCCGTATCAGCCATATAGAAGCGCTGTTGCTGGTGTTGATGGTCGTGGCGGCCACGGGCATGGCGCGTGGTGTGACGTTTGGTTAGCCAGGACGTTCTTTCTCGCAGCAAATCCGAAACGTCTGACAGTCATGGCGTAAGGCGGGCGGTAGTATCTGCTTCACGTTGCAATTGCATCGCAAAGAGAGACTGGACAGAGAGCGATGCGGCGCTTGAATCTTTAGCCAGCCGTTATTCGAGGCTGAATGGGCTGGCTACTGACTGCAGCAGGATTCAGGGTGTTTGTGGCTTGTCTGGGGCGGTCAGGCCAGCCTGAATGCGTTGATAGATTTCTTCGCGATGCACCGCAACGTCTTTCGGGGCGTTGATGCCAATCCTGACTTGCTGGCCGCTAACGCCCAGAATGGTGATCGTAATGTCATCACCGATGTTTATGCTTTCACCGACTTTGCGGGTGAGTATCAGCATGGTTTTCTCCTTGATTGCTTTGTAGGGCACCTGATTTGGACAGTGCAGAGGTCGGTATTACGTATAGATTAGTGCGAAGTCTCACAGTTTGGGTGCCTCTTTCTGACGCGCAGATGCTGCATTAATTCCCAAGGTGTAACTATACAGAGGCCGCAACCATCAATCTCGTTGTTTTGAGCCCATTTTGCGGCACTCGAGAAGGATCCATGGATGTTAAAATCGCTGCTTTAAGCATTAAGAGGGAAGCGTTGTGCGCAAAATGGTCTTGGTAATCGCAGTACTGACGCTGGCCGGATGTGGTGAGGATAAGGGTGTTCACGCTCAAAAGCCGCAACCGGCAGTCGCTTCCGTCCCCGCGGCGGCAACGGGCCCGCAATGGGACGTCGAAGTGCGCGGCGAGACACCCCAGGCCGTCAGTGACCTCAGTGGCTGGTTGATTGAGCACAGCTTCGTTTCCAATGTCGTCAAGGAAAATGGAAAGGTTCGTATTCTGGTCGGACCGTTCAATTCGAAAGCCGAGGCAGAGGCCAAGCAAGCTGAAGTGACGGCGGCGCTCGTCCGGGCGAAAAAAAGGAATATCGAATCGCTGATCGTCGAACACCCGACGGCTCCGTAAAGTCCTTTTCACAGGGAAGGGGGGTGGCCTATGAAGGTCGCCCCCTCGTGATGGATCGCCAGTATCGTTACACCGAGGTATTTTGCGGTAACCCCAACAGACCGGTCAGCGTCTTGATAATCGCTTGTTGCCGGGCACGGTCTGTCTGGTGCACGGCTTCTGCGGCGGCGACATCGACGTCACAGTGTGGGCACGTCACTTCGTGTGCATGGATGTACTGCAAGCAGCCACGACACAGCGCCAGTTGTGGTGGAATCCGTCCTTCGTCCGGCGATTTCTGGCCCTGGTTCGCCCAGGCCAGTTTGATCACCTGGCCGCTGTCGCTGACGCTGTTCACCTTCTCGCCGGTGTCGATGCGTTCGGTAATCAGGTCAAACCGTCCGACGGCGAAGGACGTCTTTGCCGCGTCCTCGAGTTTGACAATGCGCTCGCGCAGTCCCTGTTTTTGCAGGTCCAGCGCGCGGTAGTGGCAGTAGGGATTGTTGCCGGGTTTGCCGAGCAGGGAGTGCGACGTCCAGGTGCAGCCGCCACGGCAGACGTCGTTGTAGTAACAGCTTCGGCAGTAACCCCACAGGTCGTCGACACCACGCAGGCGGCCAAAGTGCATGCCTTCGCTGTAATGCCAGATATCGTGCAGGCTCATGGTGCGTACGTTGCCGCCCGAAAACCCCACTGTTGCCAATGACGGGCAACCCTTTACCGTGCCGTCGGCTTCCAGCGCCAGCACGGTCTGGCCGGCGGCACAGCCGCTCCAGTGCACGCGCTCGTCGCCGAAACCACGCCACATGTGCTCGTAAGGGCCGTAGTAACCAATATTGTTGCCTACGTTCATCAGCAGGCCGCGATCGACCCCCTCGCGGTAGAGCCGCGCCAGCAACGGCATCACCTCCAGCAATTGGTAGGGCTGCAACAACAGCTCCGGGTGATCGACGGCGTTGCCCATGGCGACCGTCAACTGGATCTGCCAGTGAGTGGCGCCGAGGTTGATGATCAGGTCCATCAGCTCGGGCAGATCGGGTAACGTGGCCGCACCGATTTGTGTGTTGACGCTCACCGCAAGCCCGGACTGTTTGGCGCGTCGCAGGGTATCCACCGCCTTGTCGAACGAGCCCGGAACATTGCGCACCGCGTCATGCAGCGGGGCCAGTCCATCCAGTGAAACACCGACGCCATTGAGCCCGGCATCCACTGCTGCCTGCATTTTCGCGGGCGTCAGGTTGCGTCCACCGGTTTGTATGGCGCAATACATGCCGTGATCGTGGATAGCCTGGATCAGTTGAGTCCAATCCTTGCGTAAATAGGCTTCACCACCGATCAAGGTGATCTCGCGGGTGCCGAGTGCCGCCAGGGCGTCGATGACGTCCAGGCATTCCCGGGTGTTCAGTTCATCGGGGCGTCGATGGCCGGCGCGCGAGCCGCAATGCAGGCATTTGAGATCGCAGGCCAGGGTGATTTCCCAGACCACATGCACCGGCACGTAGCGTTTGAGGTCGGTTTCACTGAGGTAGCGGGCAGGGCGACTGTCTGACATGGAAAATCCTTGCGCACAAACGCGTGCGCGGCACGAATCCATCGAAGTGTTCGCGCCTTCCTTGGGTCAATGGCGCGACCGGATTTACCTTTTGTTATTGAACCCGAGCAGTCAAGGCACGGAACCTGTGGGAGCGGGCTTGCTCGCGACAGCGGTGTGTCAGGCGACGTCAATGTTGACTGTGTCGCCGCCTTCGCGAGCAAGCCCGCTCCCACATGGATTGCGCTGACTGACCGGTTAGCGGGCCTCCAGGCGGGCGATTTCAGCGGTCAACTGATCCAGTGCGTTGCGCAGGGCACCGCTGTGGGCCAGTTGCTGTTCACCCTGGCTCACCACGGCCTTCAGTTGCGCCAGGTCACCGCTGGCTTGCGCTTGCTGTACCGCGACGGCATAGAGCGGCACCGCATGATACGGATGCTCTGGGCGCACAATAACGGGTGCCTGGCTGACGGCGGCGTGTTTCACGTAGTGCCAGATGCCCTGTTCCTGGTACTTGTAGTCGACATAACCACTCGCCCAATCGGCGCCTAAAATGCCTTTCAGGCCGAAAGTCTGGGCGATCTGGCTGAGAGGGCCGCTCGGGCTGCCCGCCAGGGTGAGGATGATGTGGTTCTCGGCCGTCGGCACCAGTTTGGCCTCGGAGTACTCACCCCATACACGGGCACGGAAGTTGAGAGGCGGATAGGTGCTTTGGAAAATGCTGGCAACCCCGCTGACTTTTTTCTTTACGGTATCGACCAGCAGATCCAGGGTTAAAACCGGTGCGCCCAGTAGATGACTGCTGACGTTGAGGCGGGTATGAAAAAGTCCGATTGACATGGTGCTACTCCCTTATTTGTATTCAAGACAAGTCGGGCATGTTTCGTGGTCGGATCAGCGGCGTTCCTGCCTGCTGATTTCACCCTTGGCCACCTCAAGCGCACTGGTCAGTTGGGGTTGCTGATCCAGTTGTTGTTGGGCCAGGCGCGCCAGATTTTTCATCTGGGCCAAGTCACCGCTGGCCATTGCACTTTGAATCGGTGCGGCGTACAGCGGCATGATTGGCGGATAAGATGACTGCGGCGGAATGACCGGACCGGGCTCCAGCGGCGGCAGTGCAGAGACGTTAGACGGCACCGAATCAACGAGATGGGCGGGAGCATTGTTGACCTCGACCCACTGCTGACCATTCAAGTACGAGTAGTTGGCGACGCCTTCTTTCCAGTCAGTGCCCACCACCAGTTGCAACTTGAAATTCACGATGGAGTTCGAGCCAGGCCCGCCTTGATTGCCTTGAGCGGTGATCAGGATTTTGCTGACACCCGGTGACATGACGGTCAGGTAGGTATATTCACCCCAGACATCGGAGTGCACATCCAGCGGCGGGTTGGTCGCCTGAGTGATTGCAGCCGTGCCGTTTACAGTCTCATCAGGGGTAAAGACCAGTATATTGAGTGCCAGACTTTGTGCACCCGGTGCCGAAGTACCAATTCGGTAGCTGAGGGGGAATAAGCCGACAAGTTGCTGAGTAGAACCAGACATAATTATTGCCTCCATTGCAATAAGGGGAGCGGAAATAGCGACTAATGCTTTTCCAGGCGTGCGACTTCCTTGGCCAACTGCTCGTAAGCGGCATTTAGCTCTTTATTTTCTGGTGTGGATGCATCGCGTTGTTTCAATAGCGTCTTCATTTGCGGCAGGTCGCCTGCCTTGATTGCGCCTTGGATGGCCACCCCATAGGGGGGCATGCTATGGCGAGTTGAACTGCTCATAACGATTCCTTCCGTGGTGTTTTGCGGGCACTGCTTCGATCAGCAGTTTTTGCAGTTAAGCAGGCGCGGATAATTATGCAATGGGCAACGAATGAGGAATCTTTAATATAATTTTATTAATAGCGAAGCGTTAGGATGTGGGCGGTTCAATATTAGGATTGGCGATGAATAAAGATGTTTTCTCATAAGGAAGAAGTATCTTTATCGCCATTAATAATGATGGGTTCTCGCCCAAACCGCTCCCGATACACCGAAGGCGGCACCCCAATCACACTGCGAAACGCCACCCGAAAACTCTCCACCGAACGATAACCACAGTGCCGGGCAATCTGATCCGTGTTCTGACGGGTGCTCTCCAGCAGCTCGCGGGCCCGGGCCAGGCGCTCATGCTGCAACCACGCTTTGGGTGGCATGCCGCTGGCATCGGTGAATCGCCGCAGGAACGTCCGCTCACTCATGGCCGCTTCGCTGGCAAGGTCGCGAACTTCCAGCGGTTCGTGCAGGCGTTCCCGCGCCCATTGCATGACCCGCGACAGATCGCTGCGTGGCGTCGGGCTGACCGGTGACGGAATGAACTGCGCCTGGCCGCCGGTGCGTTGCGGCGACATCACCAACCGCCGCGCCACCGAGTTGGCCACCTGAGTGCCGAAATCCCGCGCGACCAGGTGCAGGCAGGCATCGATGCCGGCGGCGCTGCCGGCGGAGGTCATCAACTGACCCGAATCGACATAGAGCACGTCCGGGTCCACCTGAATGTCCGGAAAGCGTTCGGCCAGTTCAGCGGTGTAGCGCCAATGCGTCGTGGCGCCGTGACCGTCCAGCAAACCGGTGGCCGCCAGTACAAATACCCCGGAACAGATCGACAGCAATCGCGCGCCCCGGGCATGGGCCTGGCGCAGGGCTGCGAGCAAGGGTTCAGGCACCGCCGCGCTGCGGTCACGCCAGCCGGGGATGATGATGGTCCGGGCCTCTTCAAGCAGTTCCATCCCACCGTCGGCCAGCACCTGAATACCGCCCATGGCGCGCATCGGCCCTGGGTCGACAGCGACGATGCGGTGCTCATACCAAGGGAAATCGAACTCCGGTCGCGCCAGACCGAAGATCTCCACGGCGATGCCGAACTCGAAGGTGCAGAGGCCGTCGTAGGCCAGAATCGCGACCAAGCCTGGGGTGGGCTGCATTTGGCGGAAAGTTCCCGGTGAGTGTCTTGTGCGCCACTGTAGCGGCAAGCCCGGAGCAGATAAAGTCTTCTCACACCCACCGAGACTTTGGAGTACAGCCCATGCCCAGCCTGGTTCGCGAGATTCCCGCAGCCCCATCCGCCATCGCCCTGATGCATTTCAGCAACCGTCTGACCTTCGAGACCGATTGTTCCGACGTATACGGCAGCCAACAGGCCGGCGATGTGGATTTTGTCCTGGTGGACGTGCGTGGACCGTTGGCGTTCGAACGCGGACATGTGCCGGGCGCGATCAACATTGCGGGGCGACTGATCACGGTCGATGGCCTGGCGGCCTATCCGAAATCCACGCTGTTCGTGGTTTATTGCGCGGGGCCCCATTGCAACGGCGCCAACAAGGCAGCGGTGAAACTGGCGGCGCTGGGTTACCCGGTCAAGGAGATGATCGGCGGGGTGACCGGGTGGCTGGATGAAGGGTTTGAGTTGAGTGTTGTGGTGCAACCCGCCATTGCGATGCCCATCAGTTGTGAATGCTGACCCAGTGTGGCGAGGGAGCTTGCTCCCGTTGGGGCGCGAAGCGGCCCTGAAAACAGCCACTCACGATTTCCTGGATAGATCGCATCTTCAGTATTTACGACTGCTTCGCAGCCGAGCGGGAGCAAGCTCCCTCGCTACGGATTCGGCATTCCACTCCGGGTGGAACTGCAACCCCATCCGTGCCGGGCCAACGCGATACATCTGCTGCTCACAAACGTCACTGCTGGCCAGCAACTGCGCACCTGGCGGTAGATCGATCGCATCTTCGTGCCATTCCAATACCTTAAGCGTCTGGCCATCGGCAAAAAACCGGTTATCCGCCATTTTCGATGAAAACCCCGGACGGCAAACTCACCGGTTTCGACGTGGATATCGGTGATGCGCTGTGCGAGCAGATGAAGGTGAAGTGCACCTGGGTCGAGCAAGAGTTCGACGGCCTGATCCC
The DNA here is from genome assembly GCF_034008235.1 of Pseudomonas sp. P9_31. Taxonomy (NCBI): domain Bacteria; kingdom Pseudomonadati; phylum Pseudomonadota; class Gammaproteobacteria; order Pseudomonadales; family Pseudomonadaceae; genus Pseudomonas; species Pseudomonas sp. P9_31. Next base: position 3,914,351 of record NZ_CP125375.1, on the reverse strand, counting down.
GGCCCTGAGGGTCAAGAAAATCGACGCGATCCTGTCGTCCATGACCATCACCGACGACCGCAAGAAGAACGTCGATTTCACCGTCAAGCACTACCACACCCCGGCACGCTTCGTGATGAAGGAGGGTCGCGACATCAAGGACCCGCTGACCGAACTCAAGGGCAAGAAAGTCGGTGTGCTGCGCGCCAGTACCCACTCACCGCTCTCACCCTCAGTCTAATTCCTGCGCAAGACACAAGCGGGCTCGCTCGCGAAGACGGCCTCAGAAACGGCGAAGATACCTGGGCCATCATCGACATCTCGCCTCACAGTGTTAGGCTCTGCCCCGAATCCTGCGCGCCGTGAAGGAAGGTTAATGTTGAAGTTGCTCGCTCTGCTCACGCTCCTGGCGTCCACCGCCGTTCATGCTCAAACCCCACTGCACACCGATCTGCCGCTCAAATACCTGGAGCAGGCCAACGCTGAATCCCGTCACCAGCCTCTGGTGATTTTCCTGCATGGTTACGGCAGCAACGAGCAGGACCTGTTCGGCATCAAGGATGAATTGCCGCCGCAGTACAACTATCTGTCGGTGCGGGCGCCGATGACGATGGAGGAGGGCAGTTACCAGTGGTTTCGCAAAAAGGGCGACGGCGCCTATAACGGCGAGACGGACGACCTGAAGGCCAGCGGCCAGGTGCTACTGGATTTCGTCGCCCAAGCGGCGAAGAAATATCACACCGAAACGGACAAGGTATTCCTGGTGGGTTTCAGCCAGGGCGCGATCATGTCCTACGAAGTGGCGTTGCGTCATCCCGAGGCAGTAGGTGGCATTGCGGCGTTGAGCGGGCGAATCCTGCCGGTGCTCAAGTCCGAACTCGAACCGGATGAAAAACGCCAGTCGCTGGCGATTTTCATCGGTCATGGCACCGCCGACAAACGCTTGCCCTACAACGATGGCACCGAGGCCGACAGCCTGTTGCAGCGCCTGTCACTCAAGCCTGAGTTTCATGCCTACGAAGGTGTCGGCCACAGCATCAGTGCCACCGAGATGCAGGATCTGAATGCCTGGTTGCAGCGCCTCAATCCCTGAGTCGGTCGGGTCTATTTGCCGGTGACGATCTGTTTGACCAGCGTTTCGTGGCCGGTTTTGTCGTTGGGGCGGGAGATGATCTGAACGATGGCCATGCGCGTGCCGGAAGCGGCCATCAACGTGCTGTCGAGGGTCATGCCACCGCCTTGGGTGGCGGTGCTGTCGATCTGCCGAAGGCCCAGGCCCGTGCCTTTCTGGGTCAGGCTTTTTTCGCTCAGTTTGTTGAAGTCCGGCAGTGCCTTGCGTTGCTCGGTGGCGAAGGCGGACACGGTGGCGTCGAGGAACTCACCGTCGTTGTCCTTGACGTTGACGCCGCCGGGAATGGTGTTTTCAGCGGCGATCACCACGGTTTTGGTGGTCTGGTTGGTGTACATCGTGCCTGTTGCCCCGGCGGTACCGGTGGCCGCGTCGCCGGCTGGCAGCGGGTTGGCGATGAAACCCTTGGGCAGGGTGAAGGTGAACTTGCCGCCGAGCATCGAAACCTTTTGGGTCGGTGCCGTATCCTTGGCAGTGGCCTTGGCCGCCTGCGCATTCAAGGCTCCGAGGCTGGCGGCCGCCATCAGCAGCAGAACAACGGCTTTTTTACTCAACAATGACATTCAAACTCTCCATGGGATGATCGCGCTTTGACGGCGATCATCCCATGGATCGCGATCTGTAGCAGCTGCCGTGGTAGCGCTAAGTTCTCGAACGCAATGCCAGCCGTTTAGTGATCAATAGCATCCCCAACGACACGCCTGCCCCTAAGACAAAACCCAGCCATCCCAACCTTGGCAACGCCAACGCCAGCACCAGACAAAACGCCGCAAACGAATACATCCCGGTCGCTGTCGCCCTGAGCAACGCCGCAGCAAAAGCCGGCCCGCGAGTCTGCTGGGAAAACACCGCCATCACACTGCCCAGCACCGGGAATACCGCGAGCAGACCGCTCCAGCGTTCACCCACGGTGCTGGCCAGCAATGTGACGGCCAATGTGAGCAGGGCGCCGGCCAGCATGCGCAGCAGCAGTTTGTCGGACTTCGGCGCCGGGCCTGAAACGATGGGCTGCACCGAGGGAAACAGGTGCGGCGCGGCCAACAATGCGGTGGCGGCCGCGATCACCGAGAACACCAGCGACGGCGGGATCAGCGACAACACGCTGGCAGCCAGAGCCCAGACCAGCAGCGAAATCGTCAGCGCCCACGGCCAGCTCAAGCGTTGTGCAACCTGGGCATAGGTCACGCAGAAGGCAATCATTGCGAACATTGCCGATAACGCTGCCGTCGCCGCCTGAGCGGCGAACACCAGGCCTTGCTCGATGGCGAGGAAGAACAGAATTGGCCCGACCACCACCGGCAACCCCGACAGCCAACCGGCGACGCTTGGGCCCCAGCGTTTTCCGGCCAGGGAAATCAGCAACAGAAATCCCGGAATCACCAACAGTTTGAGCATCAGCACGCACGCGTCTCCGATCGGTGTGAGCCGGCCACGTTAGCATTGCGGGCGAGGAAATGCTCAGGGCGCTCTCTGCACAAGCGCTGAGCGCCTACACCGGAGTGCGCGAAACGTCTAAGCTGCGCGCTCCCAACTGTTGACGGATGCTTGTGTGAAATTCAGTTTGCCCAAAGTCGGTACTGCGCCGTTTTGCCCACCGGAAGTGGCCGGCACTGTTGCCGTTGACCCTCGTGCAGCCTTCTTCAAGCGCGTCCTGCGCTTTGCCGGCCCCGGTTTGCTGGTGTCCATCGGCTACATGGACCCGGGCAACTGGGCTACCGCCATCGAGGCCGGTTCGCGGTTTGGCTACAGCCTGTTGTTCGTGGTGTTGCTGGCGAGTCTGGCGGGGATGGTGGTGCAGTGTTTGTGCTCGCGTCTGGGCATCGCCACCGGGCGTGATCTGGCGCAGTTGTGCCGGGATCGCTACAGCACGCGGCCCGCACGGACCCAGTGGCTGCTGGCGGAAATTTCGATCATCGCCACCGACCTCGCCGAAGTGCTCGGCTGTGCGCTGGCGTTCCACCTGCTGCTGGGTTGTTCGCTGACCTTCGGCATCGCGCTCACCGCATTCGACACGCTGCTGGTATTGGCGCTGCAAAACCGGGGCTTTCGCCGACTGGAGGCGATCATGCTGGTGCTGGTGGGCACTATTGGCGCGTGTTTCTTCGTCGAGCTGTTGCTGATAAAACCCTACTGGCCGGACGTCGCCCGGGGCTTTACGCCGTCACTTTCAGCCCTCGGCGATGCGGCGCCGCTGTACCTGGCCATCGGTATTCTCGGGGCCACGGTGATGCCGCATAACCTCTATCTGCACACCTCGATCGTGCAGACCCGAATGATCGGCAAGGACCTGGCCAGCAAGCAGGACGCGGTCAAACTGGCGCGCATCGACACCATCGGTTCTCTGGCACTGGCGCTGCTGGTCAACGCCGCGATCCTGATTCTGGCCGCCGCGGCGTTTCACAAGACCGGGCATACCGACGTGGTGGACATCCAGGATGCCTATCATCTGCTCGATCCATTGGTGGGCGGTGCGTTGGCCAGCGTGCTGTTTGGCGTGGCGTTGCTGGCGTCGGGGCAGAGCTCGACCTTCACCGGCACCATCGCCGGCCAGGTGATCATGGAGGGCTACCTGAACCTGCGGCTGCCCTGCTGGCAACGGCGGTTGATCACTCGCGGGCTGGCGCTGATCCCGGCGTTTATCGGCGTGTGGCTGATGGGCGATGGGGCAATCGGCAAGCTGCTGGTGTTGAGTCAGGTGGTGTTGAGTCTGCAATTGCCGTTCGCGTTGTATCCGTTGATTCGCATGACCAACGATCAGCAGCTCATGGGGCCGTTTGTGAATCGACTGCCAACGCGGGTGTTGGCGTGGGGATTGTTTACGGTGATCAGCGGGGCGAATAGCTGGTTGATTTTGCAGTTTGTGGGCTGAGTCGGGAGGTGTATTGCCTGATCGGGCCTTTTCGCGAGCAAGGCCGCTCCCACAGTTGATCTTCAGTGAACACAAAAACTGTGCCTCACCTAAATCCCCTGTGGGAGCGGGCTTGCTCGCGAAGCTTTTAAGCTCTTTCGATGGCCAGTGCCACGCCTTGGCCTCCGCCGATGCATAACGTCGCCAGACCTTTCCTGGCGTCCTGCTTGATCATTTCATGCAGCAACGTCACCAGCACCCGGCAACCCGAAGCACCGATCGGGTGGCCCAGGGCAATGGCGCCACCGTTGACGTTGACTTTGTTCAGGTCCCATTCCAGATCCTTGGCCACCGCCAAAGATTGCGCGGCGAAGGCTTCGTTGGCTTCGATCAGGTCCAGTTGATCGATGGACCAGCCGGCCTTGTCCAGGCAACGACGGGTGGCGCTGACCGGGCCGATGCCCATGATCGCCGGGTCGACGCCCGCGTTGGCGTAAGCGGCGATTTTTGCCAGCGCCGGCAGGCCGAGGGCCTTGGCTTTTTCGGCGCTCATCAGCAGCACGGCGGCGGCACCGTCGTTCAGCGAAGACGCGTTGCCGGCAGTCACCGAACCGTCTTTCTTGAAGGCCGCTTTCAGTTTGCCCAGGGAGTCGGCGGTGGTGCCGGCCCGAGGCTGTTCATCGGTGGCGAAGGCAACCGGATCGCCCTTGCGCTGCGGGATCAGGATCGGGGTGATTTCGTCGGCAAACCGCCCGGCTTCGATGGCGGCCACGGCTTTTTGCTGAGAAGCGGCAGCGAACGCATCCTGTTGCTCACGGGTCAGGCTGTATTTCTCGGCCAGATTTTCGGCGGTGATGCCCATGTGGTAATCGTTGAAGGCATCCCACAAACCATCACTGATCATGGTGTCGACGATCTGTGCGTGACCCATGCGCAACCCCGTGCGAGCACCGGGCATGACGTAATTGGCCAGGCTCATGTTTTCCTGGCCGCCAGCGATAATCACTTCGGCATCGCCGCAGCGAATCGCCTGCGCCGCCAGATGCAGCGCTTTCAGGCCGGAGCCGCAGACCTTGTTCAGGGTCATGGCCGGCACGGCGAAGGGCAGGCCAGCCTTGATCGCGGCCTGACGCGCGGGGTTCTGCCCGGCACCGGCGGTCAGCACCTGGCCCATGATCACTTCATCGACCTGCGCCGGGTCCAGCCCAGTCTGCGCCAACAACTGGCGGATCACCGCAGCACCGAGGTCAACCGCGGACACATTCGCCAGCGAACCCTGGAAACTGCCGATGGCAGTGCGAGTGGCGGCAACAATCACGACTTCTTGCATGGAAGGATTCCTCACTGGGCAGCGAACTGCATTTGCGGGACGTGGTCAGGCACGATCAGTTTACCCGCGGTCTTGGCGACGATTTCTTCGACGCTCACGCCCGGCGCGCGTTCCTTGAGAATGAACGCGCCGTTGTGGATTTCCAGGTAGGCCAGGTCGGTCAGCACGCGTTTGATGCAACCGGCACCGGTCAGCGGCAGGCTGCAACGGGGCAGCAGTTTCGACTCACCGTCCTTGGAGGCGTGGGTCATGGTGACGATGATGTTGTCCGCACCGGCCACCAGGTCCATTGCGCCGCCCATGCCCTTGACCAGTTTGCCAGGGATCATCCAGGAGGCGATATTGCCTTCGACGTCCACTTCAAACGCGCCCAGCACGGTCAGGTCGATGTGGCCGCCGCGGATCATCGCGAACGATTCGGCGGAGGAGAAAATCGACGCGCCGATTCGCGCGGTCACTGTTTGCTTGCCGGCGTTGATCATGTCGGCGTCGACTTCGGCATCGGTCGGAAAGGCGCCCATGCCGAGCAGGCCGTTTTCCGATTGCAGCATGACTTCCATGCCTTCGGGGATGTAGTTGGCGACCAGGGTCGGAATGCCGATGCCGAGGTTCACGTAGTAGCCGTCCTGCATTTCGCGGGCGACGCGCTGAGCCATTTGTTCGCGGGAAAGTGCCATTGTTGTTATTCCTTCATTCGGTCCGGGGGCAGGGGATCACTTACGCACGGTGCGCTGTTCGATGCGCTTCTCGAACGTGCCGCAAATGACCCGGTCGACGTAGATGCCAGGGGTGTGGATCTGCGACGGATCCAGCTCGCCGGGTTCGACGATTTCTTCGACTTCGACCACGGTGATCTTGCCGGCGGTGGCGGCCAGCGGGTTGAAGTTCTGGGCGGTGTGGCGATAGACCACGTTACCGAAATGGTCGGCTTTCCAGCCTTTGACGATGGCGAAGTCACCGGTGATGGATTCTTCCATCAGGTACTTGCGACCCTTGAATTCGCGCACTTCCTTGCCTTCGGCCACCGGAGTGCCGACGCCGGTGGCGGTGAAGAACGCCGGGATGCCGGCACCGCCTGCGCGCATTTTTTCGGCGAGGGTGCCTTGGGGGGTCAGGACGACTTCGATTTCGCCGCTCAGCAGCTGCTTTTCGAACAGTGCGTTTTCGCCGACGTAGGAGGCCACCACTTTGCGGATCTGCCGGTCTACCAGCAGCACACCGAGGCCGAAACCGTCGACGCCGCAGTTGTTGGACACTACGGTGAGGTCGCGCGTGCCTCGGTGCTTGATCTCGGCGATGAGGTTTTCCGGAATCCCGCACAGGCCGAAGCCGCCGGAAATCACGGTCATGCCGTCTTCAAGACCGGCCATCGCTTCCTCATAGGAATACACGCGCTTGTCGAACCCTGCCATATGCACCTCTTTTATTCTTTGTGGGCGGCTGGCTAGCCGGATGGGGAGGGAGTGTCGCGCTGGAGGATTTATTTGTTAAGTTGATTTTTAAGGTTGATTGATAGATAAAACTCACTAGTTGTAGGAGCTGCCGCAGGCTGCGATCTTTTGATTTTGATCTTTTGCGATCTGGCGTCCGTCGAGAATCAAGATCAAAAGATCGCAGCCTTCGGCAGCTCCTGCATTGAGTGCGTATGACGTTGGAGGCAGTGGCCATGACCGTTAAACAGATCCGTGCGTTTCTGGCCGTGGCCCAGAGTTTGAGTTTTGCCGTGGCTTGCGAGCGGCTGCACCTGTCCCAGTCGGCGTTGAGCCTGACCATCAAGGCGCTGGAGGAGGGCCTGGGCGGGCGCCTGTTCACGCGCAATACCCGCAACGTCGCACTGACCGCGGAAGGCGAATCGCTGCTGCCATTGGCTCGCCGGTTGATCGCGGATTGGGACAATGCCGAGGATGAACTCCGGCAACGCTTCACCCTCCAGCGTGGCCGCGTGACCCTGGCGGCGATGCCGTCGTTTGCCGGCAACCTGCTGCCGCCGATCCTCAAGACCTTTCGCGCGCGTTACCCAAAGGTCAATGTCACGGTGAACGACGTGATCAACGAGCAAGTACTGGAAATGGTTCGCGACCGGCAGGTGGAATTGGGCGTGGCGTTTGAACCGACCCAGAGTTCGTCGCTGGTGTTCACGCCGTTGTACATCGACCGGTTTGTGGCGGTGGTGCCACTTGATTCACCGCTGGCGGACCTGGGTGATATCGATTGGCAGACCTTGCTCAAGGAACCGTTCATTACCTTGCAACGACCATCGACAGTGCGGGTGATGCTCGAAGAGCACTTACAGACGCGCGGCATGAAATTGCCGGTGGAGTTTGAAAGTCATCAGTTGGCGACGGTCGGGCGGATGGTGGCCAGCGGATTGGGCGTGAGCGCGGTGCCAGCGTTGTGCGCCGGGCAGATGCGCGAGCTGGGCGCGCGTTGCATTACCCTGCGCGATCCGGTGGTGGAGCGGGCGATCGGAGTGCTGACGACGGGGCATGAACTGTCGGCGGCGGCGCAGGCGCTGTTCGATATTCTCAAGGCTGAAAACCTCGGCGAGCGCCTCTCCGCGCGATGACAACATTCCCCTGTGGGAGCGAGCCTGCTCGCGAAGGGGGCGGCACATTCAACATAGATACTGCCTGACACACCGCCATCGCGAGCAGGCTCGCTCCCACAGGAATTGGGTTTCGCCAGTTGCTGGCGGATCACCCGGGCAGATGGCCTGCCTCTATTTCCGCGCCTCCAGTATCAGGTTGAACGGCGTTTCCGTGGCCCGCCGGAACTGGGTGAACCCCGCCTCGGTGAAGACCTTGCGCAACCGTGCTTCGCCCGCCTGGGCACCGAGCCCGAGGCCGACTTCCTGGGACAGCGAGTTAGGCGTACAGATAAAGGTCGAGGCGGCGTAGAACAGCCGTCCCACCGGGGTGGTGTTTTCGTCGAGGGTGTCGTTGGCGAAAGGCTCCACCAGCAGTACCGTGCCGTCGGGTTTGAGCGATTCATAGGCATGCCGCGCGGCGCCGACCGGGTCACCCATGTCGTGCAGGCAGTCGAAGTAGCAGATCAGGTCATAGTCGTCGCCCGGATAGCTCTTGGCGGTGCCCTGGAAGAACCTCGCCCGGCCGGCCACCCCACCTTCTTCGGCGCGCTGGGTGGCGACGGTGACGGAGGGTGCGTGGTAGTCGAAACCGACGAACCGCGAATCCGGGAATGCCTGGGCCATGATCACGGTCGAGGCGCCGTGGCCGCAGCCGATGTCTGCCACCTTCGCGCCGGCCTCCAGTTTGGCGACCACCCCATCGAGGGCCGGCAGCCATTCACTGACCAGATGCGCCTTGTACCCTGGGCGGAAGAAGCGTTCCGTGCCGCTGAACATGCACGGATGGTGATCGCCCCAGGGCAGGGCGCCGTTGCCGCGCATGGCGTTGACCAGTTTGTCCTTGTCATGGAAAAACGACGCAACCACGCCGATACCGCCGGCCACATAGACCGGTGAATCTTCGATCGCCAGCGCCAGGGCTTGCTCTTCGGGCAGGCGGAACTGGCCGTTGCGGTGTTCCATGTAACCGGAGGCGGCGTGGGCGCTGAGCCATTCACGCAGCAGGCGGGTGTTGCAGCCGGTCTTCGCGGCGAGTGCTTCGGGGGTGACTGGCTGACTGTCGGCCATGGCCCGGTACAGGCCGAGCTCTTCGCCGAGGATGACGTTGGCGAGCATCGCCGCGCCGCCCATGTCGTTTACCAGTTTGCCCATGAAATCATTGAGTCTGGCCTCGTCCATCATGTGTGCTCCTTCAGCAGGATCACGGTCCGCAGGCATTGTTTGTCGAGGCATGCCCCTCTGGGCGGTGATCGTGGGAATGAACAGGACGATAACCGCGTCCTGGCTCCCCCTTCGGGGGTAATCAACAAGTCTAGTTCGTGTATCCCACTGTATCTGGCTGCCTGTCCGATACAGTTCTCTGAAAAATGGCCGTTTGCGCACACAGCCCCGACACACCGCGTCGCTTAACTGGGCCTGCCGGCCGGCACTGAGTGTTCAGGCGCTGGAGACCGGACCAGACCGGATGAGATCGACACCATGCAGATTCCCCTCACATCAGCACCGGCGACCGTCGGGCTAGGCTTGCGCCGCGGTTTGATCAAGTCCCTGCAAGCGGCCCCGGAGGGCGCTTTCGACTTTCTGGAAGTCGCGCCGGAAAACTGGATCGGCGTCGGCGGCGCTCACGGCGCGGCGTTTCGCGCCCTGGCCGAGCGTTATCAGTTGTCCTGTCACGGCTTGTCCTTGTCGTTGGGCGGGCCGGCGCCGCTGGACGTCGGGTTTGTGCAAGAGGTGCGGGTTTTCCTCGATCACTACAAGGTGCCGCTGTACAGCGAACACCTGAGCTACTGCAGCGATGACGGGCATCTTTACGATCTGCTGCCGTTGCTGTTTACCGAAGAAGCGGTGCACCACGTCGCCGCCCGAATTCGCCAGTCCCAGGACATCCTCGGTCGGCGTCTGGCGGTGGAAAACGTCTCCTACTACGCCGCGCCGCAGCAGGACATGGACGAACTGACGTTCACCAACGCCGTGTTGCGTGAAGCCGATTGCGACCTGCTGCTGGACGTCAACAATGTCTACGTCAACTCGATCAATCACGGTTTTGATCCGCACATGTTTCTGGCCGGCGTCGACGCGGGGAGAGTGGTCGCGATGCATGTGGCCGGGCATTTTGACGAGACAGACACCTTGAAGATCGACACCCACGGCGCCTCGGTCAAACCGGTGGTCTGGTCGCTGCTGGCCGAGGCATATGCGCGGTTCGGTGTACAACCGACGTTGCTTGAACGGGACTTCAATTACCCGGCGTTCGCTGAATTGGTGAGCGAGTTGCAGACCATTCGCCGACTGCAAGAGGAGGCGTCGAACCGTGGATAAGCCGACGCTGTATCAGCAGCAAGACACATTGACTCACTACCTGCGCGACCCCGACCACTGCGCGCCGCCCGCCGGGATGGACGTGGCGCGGGTGCAGGTTTATCGCGACCTGGTGTTCTCGAACCTGTCGTCGTTGCTCAGTAGCACCTTTCCAGTATTGGTGAAGATACTGGGCGACGGTGACTGGCGTTCTCTGGTGCGGATCTTCCTGCGGGACCACCGTGCTCAAACGCCAAAGTTCGGCGAGATCGCCCGGGAGTTTGTCGAGTTCCTGGCCACTGAGCCGCTGGCGTTGAGCGATGGACCGTGGCCGCCATTCATGGTCGAGCTGGCGCATTACGAATGGGTCGAAATGGTGCTGCAACAATCCGGGGCCGAGCCGTTTCCAGCCAGCGATGCCGGGTTGCTGCTGGATCGACCGTTGCAGGTTTCGCCGCTGGCCTGGCCGTTGGCGTATGGCTGGCCGGTGCAATGGGTGGGGCCGGATTACCGCCCGCAAGCGTTGCCGGCTCAGCCGACGTTGCTGTTGGTTCGTCGGGCCGAAGACTGGAGTGTGCGTTTCTCCGAATTGAGCCCGTTGGCGTGGCGGTTGTTGCAGCGGATCGGAGAGTTTCCTCAGCTAAATGGCCGAGCGCAGCTGGAAGGGCTGGCGATGGAGGCGGGGATGGTTGGGTCGCCGGAGTTTATTGACAGTGGGGTGGCGTTGTTGCGGCAGATGCACGGGGAAGGGGTGATCGGCATAGCAGCCTGACCGCACGCAATCCCCCAACCACCCAATATCCCTGTGGGAGCGAGCCTGCTCGCGATGAGGCCAGCACATCCAACATCGATGTTGGCTGACACTACGCCATCGCGAGCAGGCTCGCTCCCACATTGGATTCGTGGTGTTGTCGCTTACTGTGCTCGCTACACCGGTAACGTCAGCTCCGCACACAACCCACCGCCCTCGCGATTGCTCAAGGTCAGCGACCCACCAATCGCCAATGCTAACTGCTGCGCAATCGCCAACCCCAACCCGGTCCCGCCGGTGCTGCGATTACGCGAATTTTCCACGCGGTAGAACGGCTCCATCACCTGCGCCAATTGCTCTTCGGCAATCCCCGGCCCACGGTCCATCACCTTCACCGACAAGCCGCCGTCCGCCTTCGTTTCCACCCACAGCTCTGCCGCGCCGGCGAACTTCAGTGCGTTGTCTACCAGGTTCACCAGCACCCGTCGCAAGGCATGCGGCCGGGTGTTAATCACGGCTGCGCTTTTGCCGCCCCGCTGCACCGCTTTGCCCATGTCCTGATAGTCGAACACCAGGCTGTCGAGGAACGAATCCAGATCGGTGCGGCGACTTTCCTCAGTGGCACCATGAATGCTGCGGGCATAGACCACGCCTTCGCGCACCAGGTGTTCCATCTCGCCGAGGTCGTTCCACAGTTTGTCTTTTTCGCTGGAGTCGTCCATGAATTCGGCACGCAGTTTCATGCGTGTGATCGGGGTTTGCAGGTCGTGGGAAATCGCCGCCAGCAGTTGCATGCGTTCCTTGAGATAGGCCGCAATGCGCGCTTGCATCGCATTGAACGCCCGGGCGGCGTAGGCGACTTCGGTCGGGCCCTTTTCATCCAGGTGCACGGCGTGAGCGTTGGGGTCGAGGGTTTCTACCGCTTGGGCGAGGCGGGTGAGGGGACGGATGGCGATTCTCACGGCCAGCCAGGTGCAGGCGATCAGCAGCGCCAGTTGCCCCAGCAATACCGCCGGTAACCATGGCGACAACGGCACCATCGAAGGCCGCACGTCAATGGTGACGGGGCTGCCGTCCTTCAGTGTCAGGTGGGCCTGGAAGTGTTTCTTCGGGCCTGGGATGTCGGTAAAGGTCAGCGGGTAATCATGGCCGATGGCGTCCTGAATCGAGATCACTGCAATCGGCACATCGCTGGACGCCATGGGCGTGCCCGGCGAGCCTTCATTCAGCAGATAGCCATAGTTGGCGCGTTCCAGACGTTGCAGCCAGTTCGCGCGCTCGTCGGCGGGCAAGCGGTCGAGGATGGCGAGCGAGGTCGAGACGTCGGTTTCCAGGTTGCCCAGCATGGTGTTTTTCGAACTCTCGTAACGCTCGTAGTACTGAGCGCCAAAGGACAGTGCCTGAGCGAGGATCAAGCCAATCAGGAAAATCAGCGACAACCGCGAGGCCAGCGTGCGGGGCCAGTGCTGCGCCAGGTTCATGACGGCGCACCGAGCACTTCCACCGGCAGGGAAAACACATAACCTTCACTGCGCACGGTCTTGATGTAGGCCGGTTCCCGGGCGTCGTCCAGCAAGCGCTGACGCAAGCGGCTGACCAGCAAATCGATGGAGCGGTCGAACAGGTCGGCGTCGCGGCCCTGGGTCAGGTTGAGCAACTGGTCGCGATTGAGCACCCGCTGAGGATGATCCAGGAATACCCGCAGCAAGCGATATTCCGCGCCGCTGAGGGCGACCATCGTGCCGTCCTCGTCCAGCAGATGCCGGGCCGAGGTGTCCAGGCGCCAGCGCCCGAACGCCAGCAGGCGACCGCTTTCGGTGATCACCAGGTTGGGCGGCAGCATCCGCGTACGCCGCAGCACGGCGTTGATGCGGGCGAGCAATTCACGGGCGGCGAACGGTTTGACCAGGTAATCGTCGGCGCCCATTTCCAGGCCGATGATGCGGTCGGTTTCATCGTTGCGCGCGGTGAGCATCAGCACCGGCGTGGCCTTGTGTTTGCCGGCGCGCAGCTCGCGGCAGAGCAGCAGGCCATCGTCGCCCGGCATCATGATGTCGAGCACGATCAGGTCCACCGGCGTGGTCTCCAGAAACGCGCGCATCTGCCGTCCATCCGCCACCACGGTGGTGCGCAGGCCGTTCTTCTTCAGGTAGTTGCCTACCAGTTCCCGGATTTCGCGGTCATCGTCCACGATGAGAATGTGATCGACGTGTTCCATGGGGCCAAGCCTCTTGAGTGGAGTGGTGATGCAGTCTATCGGGCCTGGGCCCGCTCGCCCGCCGCCGTTTGTATTGCAGTGTATCTGGCGTATCGGCGGATACACGGGGAGGCAAAAACAGCCGATTTCAGGGGGTTTTGTATCGCTGTGTATCGCGAGCCGGCGCTGATACGTAGCGATGTCTCCGCGCTTGTTCCGGACACAGACGGGATACCTCCCGGGCTTCTAATAGGTTCCATCGAGGCAGACCCAACCGCCTCGGCTCAATCAACGATTGCCCCATTGAAGCCTTCAGGAAACCACCATGAACACCAAAGCCGTCTACGCAGCCTGGCTGTTTGCCGCCCTGAACATCTGCACTTTGTCGGCCCGGGCCGAAGCTGACGTTACCCCCCAAACCTACAACTACGGCACGTACCTGGACATCCAGAAAGTGCTGTCGATGAAACAGGACACCACGCCTTCCTGCGGGATTGTGAATGCCCGGATGACCTACCTGGATTCCCAGGGCAAGACCCAGGTGCTGGACTACCGCAAATTCGCGGATGACTGCAACGAAAACAACTGAGTCCTCTGTATCCCCCCACGGTTCCAGTGTGGGAGCGAGCCTGCTCGCGATGACGGCAGCACATTCAACCTCTATGTGACCGTCAGATCGCTATCGCGAGCAGGCTCGCTCCCACATGGGACTCGTACTCTCAAGGTAATCCCATGTTTCTCATCGCATTCCTGGGCGGCATTTTGACCGTCCTCAGCCCCTGCATCCTCCCGGTCGTGCCGTTTCTGTTTGCCGGTGTTGAACGCACACGCTCTTCGATCCTGCTCACCCTCGGCGGCATGGCCCTGACCTTCGCCCTGATCTCCAGCCTGGCCGTGGTCAGCAGTGACTGGGTGGTACAAGCCAACAACACCGGCCGCCATGTGGCGCTGATCGTGATGGTGCTGTTTGCGCTGTCGCTGATCTCCGTCCGCATCGGCGGCTGGCTGGCGCGTCCGTTGGTGCTGCTGGGCAATCGCCTCGACCCCGACACCCGCAAAATGTCCGGCCCGCTGGGCTCGGTGATGGTCGGCGTCGCCACGGGGCTGCTCTGGGCACCGTGTGCCGGGCCGATCCTCGGAGTGATCCTCACCGGCGCGATGCTGCAAGGCGCCAACGCTCACACCAGTCTGCTGCTGGTGGCGTACGGCCTGGGCAGCGCGTTGTCTCTGGGTACCTTGATCTTCGCCGGTCGCGGCCTGGTCAATCGCTTGAGACCGTCGATTCCAGTCACCGGCTGGCTGCGTCGCGGTGCCGGTGCTGCGGTGTTGGTCGCGGCGGCGGTCATCGCCACCGGAACCGACAACAGGCTGCTTGCGGGCACCTCGTCCGAAGGCGTTACCACGGTGGAACGGCAGGTGCTGGAAACCGTGCCGAAAGTGGTCGATTACCTGGTCAGCAAGGTCAAGGCCGACTCGAGCGTGGACTCGGCCAAAGGTGTGATGCCGTCACTCTCCGGCGCGGTCGAATGGCTCAACTCGCCAGCGCTGAGCAACGATGCCCTGCGTGGCAAAGTGGTGCTGGTGGACTTCTGGACGTATGACTGCATCAACTGCCAGCACACCTTGCCCTACGTGAAGGACTGGGCGAAGAAATATCAGAAGGACGGCTTGGTGGTGATCGGCGTGCACACCCCTGAATACGGTTACGAACGCATCATCGACAACGTCCGCGATCAGGTGAAAAAACTGGGCATCACCTACCCGGTGGCGATCGATAACAACTACGCGATCTGGCGCGCCTTCGATAACCAGTACTGGCCCGCACATTACCTGATCGATGCCAAGGGGCAGGTGCGTTACAGCCACTTTGGCGAGGGCCGTTACGAGACTCAGGAGCAATTGATTCAGCAGCTGCTGAAAGAGGCCAAGGCGCCTGCGGTGTAACCCGTTTCGGCGACGCAAGCCAACCTGTTAATGCGGCGTTACGGAGGGGCGACCATGCATCGGAGAGCGGTGCATTTCGTGGGACTGCCGGACGACCGGGCAGGACGGATACGTATCCGGGAGCTTTAGTTTGTGGACGGGGTCACTCTCGACTCTGCCATCACGATCATGCAAGGGAGATTGTCATGCCTAAGTTCATTATTGAGCGCGAGCTTCCGGGGGCCGGCGCACTGCCGCAACAGGAACTCAAAGCGATCTCGCAAAAATCCTGCGATGTGTTGCGCGGGTTGGGGCCAGAAGTGCAATGGCAGCAGAGTTACGTCACTGGCGACAAGATTTATTGCGTGTACATCGCGCCGAATGAAGAACTCATCAGGGAGCACGCCAAACAGGGTGGTTTTCCTATCAACAGCGTTTCCCGAGTCATGAGCATCATCGATCCCACCACGGCGGAGTAAGCCGGGCCAACCTGCGATGGAGCTGACTTCATGAGCACACCCATTGACCTCACTGCCCTGAAAAACCGTCAGATGACTGCGTGGGCCAGCGGTGACTACGCCGTGATCGGCACCACCTTACAGATTGTCGGCGAACAACTGGCCGAAGCCTGCGACCTGCTCTGTGATGAGCTCGTGCTGGACGTCGCCGCCGGCAACGGTAACGCAACGCTCGCCGCCGCGCGTCGGGGCTGCAAGGTCACGTCCACCGACTACGTGGCCAAGCTGCTTGAACGGGGTGAAGACCGCGCCCGGGCCGAGCGCCTGGACGTGACCTTTCAGGTGGCCGATGCCGAGGCCCTGCCGTTCGAGGACGCCAGCTTCGATGCCGTGCTCTCGACCTTCGGCGTGATGTTTACCCCGGATCAGCCCAAGGCCGCCGCGGAACTGGCGCGGGTGTGCCGTCCTGGCGGGCGAATTGGCCTTGCCAACTGGACGCCTGAAGGCTTCGTCGGCCAGATGTTCAAGACCCTGGCTCGTCACATGCCGCCACCCGTGGGGGCTCAACCGCCTTCCAACTGGGGCTCCGAAGCCTGGTTGCACTCGCAGTTCGATCAGCGCGACTTTCTACTCCAGGTGACACGGCGGTTATTCAACTTCCGCTACCGCTCGGCCGCCCATTTCATCGACATTTTCCGCACCTGGTATGGCCCGGTTCACAAGGCCTTTGCGACCCTGCCACCCGAAGGGGGCGCGGCGCTGGAAAGCGACCTGACCGAACTGCTCAATCGCCTGAATCGAGCGGGAGAGCGGTCGCTGGTGGTGCCCAGTGAATATCTGGAGGTGGTGATCACACGGCGTTAAACCTCTGACGCGGTCCATGTAGGAGCTGCCGAAGGCTGCGATCTTTTGATCCTGATCTTTTGCGATCTGGAGGTCGTCGAGAATCAAAATCAAAAGATCGCAGCCTTCGGCAGCTCCTACAGGGGACCGCATGCGGGCGCAATTACTCATCCAGCCGCTCGGTGTACACCACCCACACGCTGCACGGCATTTTGTACAACACATGTTCCACCGTGCTGCCGATCAACCGGCCCATGCCGCGATGGCCGATCCGGCCCATGACAATCACGTCGACGTCATAGGTATCGGCATAGCGGGTCAGCACCTTGGTCGGATTGCCCATGATCATGTGTCGTTGTTCCGGCGCGATGCCGTTGCGTGCGGCCAGTTCGTTGAAGGCGTCCTCCTGGAAGTCGAACAGGGTCTTGGCCTTGCTGGAAGTGAAGAACGCCGAACCGTTATCGAAGTTGAATTCGTCCGCGCTGATGGATGAAAGGTCATAGGCGTAGACCACATCGAGCTCGGCATTGCAGGCGCTCGCCAGTTTTGACGCTTCGTGCAGAATCCGGTCGTTGAAGCTTTTGTATTGATCATCACGATGGAAGGGATCGACCGCCGCGACGATCTTGCGCGGCAATGCATGCTTGGCATGGCTGACGAAATGCAGCGGCACCGGGCACTCACGCAGCAGATGCACGTCGAGAGGGGTAAACACCAGTCGCGACAGCCGCGATTGATGTTCCAGCGCCTTGATCAGCACGTCCATCGGCTGCTCTTTGAGGTGAATCAGGATTTCCTCCAGCGGATGTTCGACCCAGGCCACCTCGGTGGTGACGTGCACACCGATCTTGCGCAAGGGGCGGGCCTGTTCCTCAAGCCACTGACGGTGGCGCTCGACGTACCCCAGGCGCATCTGTTCCAGGGCCTTTTCGTTGACCAGGCTGGCGGTCGCCAGGCCTTCCAGATAGTCGAAGGCCACGATGTGCAGGGCCGCACTCTCGGCCTTGGCCAGCGCCGCGGCCCGGTCGAAGGCGGGGCTGTGTTCCATCAGGGGTGAGACGACCAGCATGAAACGCGATTGACCAGACATGACAAACCTCCCGTGGGTAAATGAGCAGACGGTGGTCGTTCAATACATCTCAATCTTTTAATTATTGACCATGATCAGTCTCAGGGGCGCCTTCGCGAGCAAGCCCGCTCCTACAGGGGATTTGTGGTGCTTATCTTATTTAAACAATCTGTGCGCCCCGTGCCGCCAGTAGCTCCCGTAATACGGAACGGTGGCAGTGCGCCTCGTCTTCGCAATAACACCCCACGGCCAGCGACGTCTGATGGGAGAGGGCGGCCAGCAGGTCGAGCAACTGGCTGGGTGCGGGATGGTTCATTTCGGCCTTGAACTTGCGCTTGAAGGCCTCCCAGGCTTTGGCATCGTCTGCCGCTTTGGCTACGGCCACCAACTCGGGGCTGGGAGACAGCAGCGGTTGCCACACATCATAAAAATCACGACTGGCAAATTCGGCCTTCGGCACGCCACGAGGCGGGCGGCGTACGGTGCCCAGGCGCAGGCCTTCGTTGGCGGAGCGGGGTGAACCGAGTCGCACGATATGGATGGGCATGATCGCAGTGCCTACTTGAGCCGCGAGCTGTCGAACCACTCCAGCGCGGTGCGCCAGATGCAGATTCCCAGGAAGTACGCCGACATCAGCAGCCACAGGCCCATCACCAGCGGGTTGATGACCGGGTGGTTGACCACCAGCGACAAGCTGCACAGCAGCCAGATGGCCGTCACGGCAATGTTGATCGGCATGAATCGACGCACGCGGAACGGGTGCAAAAACTTCATTCGGGTCACGGTCAACAGTGCCAGGCCGATGACCGTGAGCAAGGTGATCCACGGCGACGGATCGATGATGTACAGGCACAGCGCAACCACGTTCCACGCGGCGGGGAAGCCCTGGAAGTAGTTGTCTTTGCTCTTCATGTTGACGTTGCAGAAGCAAAACAGCGACGACACCAGAATCAGCGACACGGTCAGCAGCAGGGTGTAGTCCGGCAACGGGATGTAACGGTAGATGAACAGCGCCGGGATAAACACATAGGTCAGGTAGTCGATCACCAGATCGAGGATCGAACCGTCGAAACTTGGCAGCACCGACTGCACATTGACCTTGCGCGCCAGTGCGCCGTCCAGGCCATCGACGATCAGCGCCACGCCCAGCCACAGCAGGCAATTGGTGGGTTGGTTCTCCAGCAAGGCGAGGGTCGCGAGGAAGGCAGTGACCACGCCGGTGGCGGTAAAACCATGGGCGCCCCACGCTTTGAGCCTGGCGATGTGTACGGCGGATATCACGGGGGCGTTCTCCAGAAAGTGAAGCAAGCCGGTTATCACCCTCCTGTTGAGGGCGTCGGCAAACCGGGTCGGGTAGCAGGTATCGACCGGATTTTCGGGGATAAGGTTCACCACCTTTGAATCTTAGACGCCGCGCAAAAAAATACCCCGGAAATCTCCGGGGCACGTATTGAGCGTTGACCGATGTCGCGACGGGTGTCAGCTCAGCGAGGGGTAGAACACGCGCAGCCGATGGTTATCCGGGTCAAGCGCGACGAAGGTACGACCGAAGTCGAGCTCTGTTGGCGCTTGCACCATGGTCAGCCCGAGAGCGCTCCAATCGGCAAACAGGGCATCGACCTGTTCGGCGGTTTCCACCGGGAACGCCAGTTCGGTCCCGCCGCCCGTCGCACCCACCGCAGGTTCGGCGGTGTGCCGCGACCAGAGTCCCAGCTTGTAGCCGCCATCCAGGACAAACAGAGCGAAGGTCGGCGACTCTTCCACGGGCTTGCGTTCGAGCAGAAACTCATAGAATCGTGCACTGATGGCGGGGTTTTCCACGAAAAGCAAAATAAAACGGGGAGTGATCATAGGGCTGCTCCATTCAAGGTGGACGCAGCATAAAAGGAGGCAGTGTCAGTTTCTGTCAGGAGTGTGAGCGGGCGCCTTTTGATGTCAGCCAGACGGCGCTGGCGTAATGTCCGCCGAGGGCTATTGTTGCCTGACTGACTTTCGCCCATTGATGAGGATGTCGTCATGAACACCAGCGATCTGCTCGAACAATTACTGCGGGCCGGTCAGGGCTCGCCGTCGCAACAAGGTGGCAGTGTGGCGTCAGCTCAAGGAGGTTTGGGTGGCCTTGGCGGCTTGCTTGGTGGCCTGTTAGGGGGCGGCGCGGGCGGCGGTGTGAGCGGGGGAGGCCTGGGTGGTTTGCTCGGTGGTCTGCTGGGCGGTGGGTCATCCATGGGCGGTTCGACCCAGACACGTTCGGGCGGCGCCAACTACGCGGCGTTGGCCTCGTTGGGGATGATGGCGTTCCAGGCGTATCAGGCCTGGCAACGCAGCCAGGCCTCGGCACCACAACAGGCGCCGCGCACCGTTGATCTGTTGTCTGGCCCGGAAATCGAAGACCACAGCCACGCCATCCTCCGTGCCTTGATCGCCGCCGCCAAGGCCGATGGGCGCATCGATGATGCCGAGAAGCAAATGATCAGCACCGAAATCGGCCGCCATACCGACGATCCGCAGCTGCAGCAATGGCTCGATGACGAAGTCGCCCGGCCACTGGATGCTGCCGATGTGGCGCAGTCCGCTCAGGATCCGGGCATGGCCGCCGAGATGTACCTGGCCAGCGTGATGTTGGTGGATGATCAGCAGGACGCCGAACGCAATTATCTGGATGAATTGGCGGCTGCGCTGAAGATCGATCCCGAGTTGCAGCTGCACCTGGAGCAACAGGCCAAGGGCGGCACAGCCTGAACGTGCTCCCTTTTGATCTTTGGCATTTTCGGAGCCGCTGAAATTCAAAAGATTGCAGCCTGCGGCAGCTCCCCTACGGAAATGGCGTTCGTTAATCAGGGGGCGTGTGGTTCCGCCTTTATTCATTAAGGTGTCCTTGCACAAACCCGTCTGTCCGGCAGAACCTGGCTTCCATAAATGCTGTCATTTTAATGGCATGAATGACCGGGTATTCAAAGGGGTTGTTGATTTTGCACACCCTTTCATGAATATTTTATTCCCAATAGATGAAATGCAGGTACTTTCATTTGACATCTGGGATTCAATGTCTAGAATCGTTCGCACGGGTCCCCTCTGAGGGACCGAGAAGAATAAAAGTAAAGGGACGATACAATGCATGGAAGCTATCCATATCACCGTATTGCAGCATGCAATACCTTCATGTTGTACCTCGCTACAGTCATCACTGAATTTCCCGCCTCGTCGCGTTGCGATGTGAACTTTATCGCTCGCATACGGTTTTAATTTATTTCGACTTTCATGCATCTAACAGTTTGGGTTGGTAATAGCCAAAACTTATGATGCATGGTTTGTCGTGGGTCGTGATTAGCCAATTCGCACTTTCGATATTAAAGATTCGAAATTGATGGCGTTGTTCGCCCCGAAAAAAATTGGCTGATCAAATGGAATTCTGATTCTCGCTAAAGGAGTGGCTTGGCCATGTTTAAAAGACGCAAGCGCATCGCACTGGATGATCCCAGTCTGGAACGTGTGAAGTTGACACCCCAGATGCTCGCCTACGATCAATTCGCCAGTCGCAGTCGTTCCCAGTACCTGCCTTATGTGATGGGTTTCAATGCCGCCGACTACCGTTCGGAATCGATCAATACCGATCGGCTCGGATTTCGCCTGGCCCATGATGCGCAAGGCCGGCCGATCAGTGTCGGCACCCTGGAGGCCAGCGCGCCGTCCGCGGTAAATTTGCTGGTCGGGGCCTCAACAGCCTTGGGTTACGGGGCTTCCAGTGATGCCGCCTCGCTAGCGAGCCGCCTGTCCACGTATGATCCCGACGGTACGCCATGGCTGAATTTTGCTGGGCATACCTTTAATGCGACCCAGGAATTGATGCTATTCATGCTGCATGCCCATCGACTGCCCAAAGTGCGGAAGATCGTGATCATGGGGGGCTTCAATACGCTGGTCATGGCGCGTCTTCCCGAGTTCATTCGGGGTGATCTGCCGCCGTTCTACTTCTGCGGCGACTATTACGAAAAGTTTGATGAAATTGCTGAAGAGAATGGCGCAGAACTGCCGCCAAGCAAACTTCCAAAGTGGCCTGCCGAAACGACCGAAGTTCCGCCAGTTTCGCAAACTCTGGCACGCGCCACACAAGACACCCTAAATCGTCTGACTACTTGGAAGCGACTCGCGGATTCCTTGGGTGCGGAACTTACGTTTGTTCTCCAGCCCTTGGCGACTTGGGCAAGAACACCGTGCGCCGAAGAGCAGAAGCTGTTCGCTGAACTTGATCGAATATCCCGGTTTGGCACTTGGCAGCATTTGTATGGCGACATATCCGTTCCCGACGTCGCGGAATATTACGCTGATAACTTGGCCAATGGTTGTCATGGTTTAGGCATTCGATTTGCCAGTTTGATCGATGATTTTAGAGAGCGTCCGGGCGATGAATGGCTTTTCGTAGATCGCGCGCACTTTACCGACCTTGGCAGTGATGTCGCAGCACGCACCGTTCATCGATACCTGCAGTGAAAGTTTAGGAGACTCTATGTTCAAGCGAATTCGCAAGGCACTTGGTTCTTTGTTCAAGAAAAAGAAAAAGTCCAAGAAGAAAAACAATTCCTCCATATATCCAATGCACTGATGAAGACTAATAGGCAAATCTTTTCCAGTTTCCTCGGGGCAGAGACCGGGGGAGAGGCGAGGCGCATGTTCACGCCCGTCACCCTGCGCACGTGCCTGGATGCGGTGCAGGGGACGGACTTGGCAGACCTCGACTTCGCCAGCGCGACGGCCTTGGCGGGGCTGGCGAGTGTGGCATGCGAACGGCTTGGGCCATTGCGCGACGGATTCCGAAGGTTGGCACAGGCAATCGAGACGAACGAAGCAGATGCCCAGGCGCTGCATGCCAAGGCGGCGTTGGAGTCGGCTCCCTTTCTGATCGGCAGCCAGCACCTGATTCATGGGGTCTGTGGCAGCTGGAATAATGAAGCGCGCCATGCCATGGCAGCGCTGCGTATCCATGCGGCGGATGTGGGTGCCGGTCAACCGGGGGCCAGTCGTATCCAGCGCTACCAGGAATTGCTGCGTCAGCACGCGCTGGCAGATGCTGGCGAAGATCTCTTGCGAGCAGTGGCCGACCCAAGGATCTCGGACGGAGCCTTCAACTGTGCCTCGGCCCTGGTCGTATTGGGGCATTTCCCGGAGTCGCTGACGGCCCAGATCCTGGGGGTCAACCTTTACCTGCGCCATTGCGGGCTGCTGCCCGCGTTCGAGTTCATTGCCAACAATGAGCCGTCCACCCGCCAATTTCTCGATTTGCGTCACGACCCCGCCGGTCGTACCGACGATCTCGCCGTGCTCGCTGAAGTGGCCGTCCGGGAATTTCTCGGGCAGATGGGACCGGCCGCAAACGTTGGGGTACGCCAAGGCTACCTGTGGGCGCGCTGGCAAGTCGAGGAGATGAACGGAGCACTGCTCAATGTGCTTGAGCGCTGGCTCGATCCGAGAGAGGCGGCACGCCACCTGATTAGCCGACGTCGGCTGGATGCTTGCCAATACCATGACAAGACGCGGCTGAATAAGGTGCCGATGAAGCCCTTGCTCGCGGTCGACGACTCCTTGACGTTCCTCGATCATCTTGCCGCCAGCACCTACGTGCGGGCGGGCAAGCCGGAATCGAGTCCACTGCTCACCAGCCTGATTTCGCCGCGGGGCAAGATGTTCCGAATCTTCAGTCGCGACGATATTGCCATTCTTCACCGCTGGATCTGCGGCTTGCCTTACGCCGATGCGCCCATGCAGCCTGCGGCTTTCCAGGTATGGAAAGACGACGGAATACTCGCCGGGGCTATTCGCGAGGACGCTGAACCCCAAGCGTTGGTCGCCAGTTTGAGCCCACGAGAGGCCTACCCGCGCATGTTGCGCATGGAGCTCGCGCCGTCAGATGAGTCCTATGCCGGTCACTACGTGAAGAGCTGGCTGGCCCGGGCCGCCCGTGGCGTCGCCAAGGGGCGTTGCTCGTTGCCGGAGCATTGGGCTCCCGGTGTCTTGCAGCAGTGGTTGCAGGGCCAGCATGAAGCTTCCAACCAGGCACTGGGGCAGGACGAAGAGCTGCCGTCTCGCGATGAGGTGGTCGCCGATATCCTGTCCCTGGCGCCGCTGACAATGATCGACGGGGCTTGGCTGGCCGGGTTCGCCCACCCGGCGGTAGCCTCCACGGCGTATGGCAGCCGGCTGTTCGAAACGCTTTTCGATGAGTTGGGCAACGGAATCGAGGCGCAGAACCATCCCGTTATCTACCGCCATCTGCTCAAGGCAGTACATGGCGAGTTGCCGGCCACCGCCGACCCTGGATACGCCAACGCAACGTGCTTCAACGACGAGGACTTCGAGCTGCCCGTGTTCTGGTTGTCAATCGGACGATATCCCCAAACCTACTGCCCGGAGATTCTCGGGCTGAACCTGGCGATGGAGCTATCCGGTGTAGGTGGCGGTTATCGGCGTACCCACAAGGCGTTGGTCGCCTACGGCTATCCGACGATGTTCGTCGATCTGCACAACTCCATCGACAACATCTCCACCGGGCATACGGCATGGGCTGCCGCGAGTCTGGATACCTACCTTTGCGCATTTTCTCGACGTGACCGTGAAGAACTTTGGGCGCGCGTCCGTAATGGATTCGTCGCGCTCAATCCACCCAGGGAGCAAACAATGCTGGATAAGTTTCGCGAAAAAGTGAGGTCGCTGCTATGACGGTTACGCTTGGCATTTCTGCCTTTTATCACGACAGCGCGGCCACTCTGGTTGTGGACGGCAAGATCGTCGCCGCAGCCCAGGAAGAGCGCTTCAGCCGGATCCGGCATGACCCGGGTTTTCCGCGTAAGGCCATTGAGTATGTCCTGACGTACGCAGGTATAAACCTGGCCGATGTCGACCATGTCGCCTATTACGAAGACCCGGCGCTCAAGTTCCGTCGGGTGCTCTCGACGGCAGCCGTGGCCGGGTTTTCGGCAGCGCGCACCTATGCACCGGTGCTTGGCGAATGGCTATCAACCAAGCGCCGAATGGACCGTGAGGTTGTGCGTCATCTCAGCGCGATGGGAGACCGGGACGGTCGCCGAATCGAAGTGCATGGCCACCACGAGTCCCACGCTGCATCGGCGTTCTTCCCCAGTCCGTTCGAGAGCGCCGCGATCCTGTGTATCGACAGTGTCGGCGAATGGGCGACGACCACTCTCTGGCACGGTAAGCCAGAAGGCATCGAGCTGGTCGCAGAGTTGTCCTTTCCCCATTCGCTGGGCTTGCTCTACTCGGCCTTCACCTATTTCTGCGGCTTCAAGGTGGACTCCGGCGAATACAAACTCATGGGACTTGCGCCTTATGGCAAGCCTCACTACGTCGACACGATCCTCTCGCATCTGATCGATGTGAAGCCCGATGGCAGCTTCAGACTCGACTGGACCAAGTTCGAGTTCATCAAGGGCCAGGTCATGACGGGCGATGCCTTTGAGCAGCTGTTCGGAGGCCCCCGGCGCTTGCCCGAGGCACCCCTTACCGATCGCGAATTCGATTTGGCGGCATCGGTGCAGAAAGTCACGGAAATCGTCGTTTCGCGCCTGGCCAAGACCGCCCGTGAACTCACTGGCGAGACAGCGCTATGCATGGCCGGGGGCGTTGCCCTTAACTGCGTAGCCAACGGCGTGATCTCGCGTGAGCGAACGTTCGACCGACTGTGGGTGCAACCGGCGGCTGGCGATGCGGGTGGCTCGCTGGGCGCCGCGCTGCTGACAGACCGCACGCATCGCCGCGTAGCAAGCCGCGAATTACCTGCTGGCGTGCGTGATGGCATGAGCGGAGCATTGCTCGGGCCGGAGTACAGTGAGGAGCAGATCAGGGACGAACTGGAAGCCTGCGGCGCTGTTTTTCACAGGCTTTCGCAGGAAGAGCTCGACCAGCGGGTGAGCACCAGCATAGAGGACGGCGGGGTCATCGGCTGGTTCCAGGGGCGGA
Organism: Pseudomonas sp. P9_31; assembly: GCF_034008235.1. Taxonomy (NCBI): domain Bacteria; kingdom Pseudomonadati; phylum Pseudomonadota; class Gammaproteobacteria; order Pseudomonadales; family Pseudomonadaceae; genus Pseudomonas; species Pseudomonas sp. P9_31. The sequence continues at coordinate 3,888,971 of NZ_CP125375.1, read as the reverse complement.
TGGAGTTCGGTCCGCGATCACTTGGCAGCCGTTCGATCCTGGGTGATCCGCGCCGCTCGGACACCCAGTCAAACATGAACCTGCGCATCAAGTTTCGCGAATCCTTCCGGCCCTTCGCTCCCGTGGTGCTTGAGGAAAAAGCGGCTGACTACTTCGACATCGTCGAGGAAAGCCCCTACATGCTGGTGGTCTCGCCCATTGCAAAGGGCATTCGCAAGGCGACCCCTCAGGAGAGTGCGCGGCTTACCGGTATCGACTTGCTCAAGTTGGTGCGCAGCGATCTGCCAGCAATTACCCACGTGGACTTCTCGGCAAGGGTGCAGACCGTGGACCGGGAGCGCAACCCGCGGTTCCGGGCGCTGCTTGAACGCTTCTACCAGCGTTCGGGGTGTCCGGTACTGGTCAACACCTCGTTCAACGTGCGCGGTGAGCCCATTGTGAACACGCCGTTCGAAGCTTATCGCTGCTTCATGCGTACCAATATGGATGTACTGGCGATTGGCGATTTCTATCTCGATAAATCGGAGCAGCCTCAGTTTGAGGAAGCGGTCGACTGGCGCGAGACAGTACCGCTGGATTAACTATTTCATACACTAGGGAAGGTGCACTATGGATTATGTTCTGCTCTACCTGATCCTGCCGTTGGGGATGTTTATCCGGCGAACCAAGGCGTTCGCCCATCGTCCGGACCCCAAGGTCACCTCATATCTGAACCGCAAATCATGAGCGTCTTGGCCATGGATGTTCAGGAGGCTTCGCTGGTACAGGAGATGGTCGTCAATGATCCCGACCTGACCGGGCTGGAGCACTGTCGCGTGAGGCTGGCCGAAACGCCACACTGCGCTGACAGTGTGGGAACAGTCGGCGGGGACTGGCTCGGCACCGTGTTGGGACGGGATATCGTCGAGGCGATTCGCGCATTTCCTGCCAGCCCGCACAAAGCGCTGCTGATCAGAGGCATTTCGCTCTCGACGGACATCGCGACGCCACGCAATGGCTTCCTGCCCAATGCCGAGTGCGTTCTTGATTTCGATCTGCTGCACTTTGGCATGCTGCGACTGCTGGGTGTCAGGCCGCATGCCGTCGAGTATGAAAACTTCGGCAAGCTGGTCAGAAACGTCGTTCCGGTCCCGGAGGCTGCGGGCACCACGAGTTCCTGGGGCGCCGATGTGGAGTTTTTCTGGCACACCGACAACCCCAACTGGCCCTTCGCCGATCAAAGCCGAAGTGTCGCGACCGCCGTGCCGAACTTCCTGGCCTTCACCGCCGTGCGCAACTTTGAAGGGGCCTCCACCGACATTGTTTGTGTGGATCATGTTCTTTCACGGCTGCCCACTTGGGCGATCGCCCAGTTGCAGAAGGCTGCCTACACCTTTGGTGCCCCCGCCTCCAACGAGGGCTTCGATGGCGAGGCGAGGGTGCTGCCGGTGCTGGAGCAGGACGCTGGCGGTTATCGCTTGCGCTTTGACGATGGCATCGTGGCCGCGCTCGACCTGGACAGCGAAAAGGCTCTTGCGCTCCTGCGCCAGTGCCTGCGTGACGCCCAGGGTATAGAGGTGGTGCTGCAGCCAGGCGACTTCTTCATTTTCAAAAATGCCCGCGTGCTGCACCGACGCAAGGCGTTCCAGCCTTTGCTCAACGGCAAGGCGCGCTGGCTGCGTAGGGTGTACGGCAGTTGATCCTTTGCTTCAAAAAACCATCCCAATAGACATGGAGTTTATGCATGAACAAGCGTATCGCAGTAGTCGGTGGCCGTCCCGCGCCTATCCACGGTGCCAAAGAACTGGGCATCGACGTCGTACTGGTGCATCAAGAGGGTGACTACGAGCAGGAGATCCTCGCCCATTGCGAACAAGTGGTGCATGCCAGGCTTGACGACGCCGAGGCCATTATCAAAGTCCTCGAGCCCTTGCACCGCGAACGTCCGTTCGATCGCATCATTACCACCACCGAAGTGGCGGGCGAGTCGACGGGCAAGGTGGTTGATCACTTCGGCCTCACCGGGGTTTCCTATAAGACTGCGCGCCTGCTCAAGGACAAAGTGGCCATGCGCGAGTTGTTGGTCGAGCACAACCTGAGCCCGGTAGCTTATCGCCATGTCACCAGTGCACAGGATGCCATTACGTTCGTCAAAGAGCATGGCAAGTCGGTTCTCAAACCAGCCGAAGGCGTAGCCAGCCTGCACATCCATCCCTGCGATGACGAAGCCTCCGCTTCCAAGGCTTGGCAGGCGCTTCAGGATGCCGACGTCAAGCACATCATCATCGAGGAGTACCTGGAGGGGCCGGTCGTCAGCGTCGACTCCTTCTCGTTCAAGGGTCGCCACCTTCCGATTGGTTACTCCCAGTACCGCATGAACGACAAATACGTCGAGTGGGAGGTCAGTACGCCGAGCACTGAGGCCAAAAAATGGCTGAGCGAGCTGAAGGAAATGACCTGCCGCCTGCTCGACGCCGTAGAGCTGGAGGAGGGGCCTTCCCACAGCGAGTTCGTGCTGACCCCGAAAGGTCCTCGTGTACTCGAATCCCACGCTCGCCTGGCGGGCTCGGGTGCCCCGGAACTGGTGCGGCGTGCGTTCGGCCTGGACCTGAACCGCATGTTCCTGACGGTGCCACTGGGTATCGACACCCTGCCGGATGTGTCGCCCGAGCCGATAGCGGGTGCCGCGATCCAGTTCTTCGTACCGACGCCTGGCAAGGTCAGAAAGGTCGAGCTCGATCTCAAGCCTGATGTCGATGTGCGCCATACCAAGCCAGGCGAGACGCCACTGGTGTTCCTGCCGTTCCTGTTCGAGCTGGGTGCAGCCGAGCGTGCCGTCGTCATCCAGAAGCATGAGGGCGACAAGATTCCTCCGCTCGACACCGTTGCCGACTGCGTTTCAGGGTATGTCCTGGCAACAGGCTCCTCGCGCGAGGAGGCCGTTCGGATCGGCGACGAACTGGTGGAAGCGGTCCACTTCATCGTGGACCCCACGGCATGAGATATGTCCTGTGCTTGCACCGTTGGGTCGGCTGCCAAGCGCTCTATGACCGATACGAACTGCCTGCAGGAATGCAGATTCGGGCGATCTGCACGCCCGAATCCCGCGCGTCCCTGCCGAGCGAGCGTCTGGCGTCAAGCTCGACGCTCGCCTCACTGGACGATGCTGAGGCGGTCATGGTCGAGGCTGAGCGTTTGGTCGAGCAACATGGCGTTCCAGCGCTGGTGGTTGCCCTTAACGAGGGCGACCTGCTCAATGCGGCTTCTATCCGCGAGCGATGGCAGATACCGGGAGATCTTGTCGCCTGGACCGAGCGGTTCCGCGACAAGCTCACTATGTTGGAGGTCGCTGGTCGGCAATCGTCGATCGGCGTGCTGCCTGCCTCGCCCGCCGATTCCCGCGAAACGGTGGAGCGACTGGCGGCCGAACACGGCTATCCGCTGGTGCTCAAACCGCGCTATGGCACGGCGAGTCGCGGCGTGAAATTCCTTCGCGGCCCAGGGGATCTTGATCAGATCCGGCAGGCAACGGAGCCGATGATGGTCCAGGCTTACTGCGCGGCCCCCATCCTGCACGTAGACGGCTGGTGGGATGGGCAACGGATTGTGGTGGTCACGGCGTCGCGTTATGTGAACAGCTGTGCCGATTTCGGTCCGGACAGCCCGCTGGGTAGCATCGAGCTCGAGGAGGGCGACGACGAACAGCGAATTGCGGGGCGCGTCGAGCAACTGCTGGCAGTCTTCGCGCCTGAGCGAGAAATCGTCTTCCACCTCGAACTGTTCGACCTGGATGACAAATGGCTGTTCCTGGAAATCGGTGCCCGGGTCGGTGGAGCCGAAATCCCGTTCCTCTGGCGAGAGGTGAGGGATATCGACCTGCTGGGGATCGCTTGGGAACTCCAGACAGGGGCGTCTACCCGCTACAGGGATCTTGCGCGCAGCCTTAGTAAGGAGGGCAGGCCATTGCACCCCGAGCGGGGTGCATGGGTGATCGCCCGCCGCAACAGCTCGCCGCGCGATGGCTTGGGTACCCTGTACTGGGCTCAGCCGCAGAACCTGGATCGCTTCGCCAGCGGTGTTTATGAAGGCGCTGGCACTCGCCTTCGCCTGCGCAGCTTCGATCGCCCCGCGTTGGTACGTGACGTGGGGATGATCTTCGAACAGTTATCCGAGTCATGGGGGGCTCAATCTTGAAAACAGCCGTTGTTACAGGTGCCAGCAGTGGTATTGGCGAGGCATGCGGCCGTACCTTGGCCAGTCGTGGCTGGCGGGTATTCCTTGTGGCGCGCAGGGGTGATCGGCTCGAGCGGATTGCCGGCGAAACCGGCGGACACGCCATTGTGCTGGATGTGACACAAGCGCGAGAGGAGGACTTGGTACAGATTTCCGAGTGCGATCTGCTAGTGAACTGTGCGGGCGGTGCGATCGGCCTGGATGCGGTAGACACGGCCAGTGCCGAGGATTGGACGAACATGTTCAACAGCAACGTACTGGGGACTTTGCGGATGACCCAACTGATGTTGCCTCGGCTCATTGCATCCCAAGGGTGCATCGTCAATATTACCTCTACGGCTGCGCTAGCCGGTTATGAGGGGGGAGGCGGCTATTGCGCGGCCAAGAGTGCTCAGCGCGCGCTGACCCATTCCTTGCGACTGGAGATGAAGGGCGTACCGGTGCGCATCACCGAGGTGCTTCCCGGGATGGTGCATACGCCAGAGTTTTCCTTGAATCGTTTTCGCGGCGACGCCGAACGGGTCAGCGCCATCTACAATGATGTCGACCGGCCTTTGAGCGCGGACGATGTCGCCCAGGTTGTGGCCTGGGTTGCCGATCAGCCCGCCCATGTCAATGTCGACGAAATCGTGGTTCGGCCAGTGGCACAGCGCGCTCAGCATGCGCTGTTCCGCGGCAGTCTCGGCTGGCTCGAGCCGCAGCGGGCCGACAAATCCCCTTTGAATGAAGGAGCACGCTAATGATGGCGCTGGAAAACCTGGCCGGTGTGGCCATCATCTCCTTGGGCATGGTTCTGACACCGGGTCCCAATATGGTCTACCTGACCTCGCGGGCGATTTCCCAAGGGCGGCTGGCCGGGATGATTTCGCTGGCGGGTGTGGCGCTAGGCTTCGTGTGCTACCTGCTGGCTGCGGGACTGGGGCTGGCGGCCTTGTTCAAGGCGGTGCCAGTGGCCTACGATTTCGTCAGGATCGCAGGCGCATTCTATCTGGGCTACCTGGCCTGGAACATGCTGAAGCCCAGGGGGACCTCCCCCTTCGAGGCGCGCGAACTGCCACCTCACTCGCCGAGACGGCTGTTCACGATGGGGCTGGTGACGAACCTGCTGAATCCGAAGATTGCGCTGATGTATTCCGCGCTGATTCCCCAGTTCATCGACCCTTCCGCAGGGTCTACCTTCCAGCAATTCATCCAGATGGGGCTGGTACAGATCACCATTGCCGTCACAGTGAACGGCATGATCGTCCTCGCCGCCTCCCGGGTCAGCGGATATCTGGCCACGCGACCCTCTGCCATGCGCACCCAACGCTGGGTGTCCGGGACCGTCCTGGGCGTCTTCGCGGTCGATATCCTGCTGCGCAAACCGCTCACCTGATAAAAAAGCGAGTGTTTCGCAAGCCCTGCAACGACAAGGCCCGGCCAATCGCCGGGCCTTGTCGTTTGGCGGAACCACGGGGCAAGTTTTGCAAGGCTACTGAACCTTCGCGCACTCATCCGGGGTCTCATGACTATAACGGTTTGATTCAGTCATAAACCCTGTGGAGGGCGCCATGGACAAGCCGCTCGAAAAGTACAACAGCATGAGGAACTTCGAAAAAAGTCCAGAGCCTGCCGGTGTTTCCAAACCCGCCAAAGGCCGACGACAAGGCAAAGCGCATGCGCTGCAGTTCTGCATTCAGAAACATGACGCCTCGCACCTGCACTATGACTTTCGCCTGGAACTCGATGGCGCGCTGAAAAGTTGGGCTGTGCCGAAAGGCCCGTCGCTGGACCCCAAGGTCAAGCGCCTGGCGATTCACGTCGAAGACCATCCACTCGATTACGCCACGTTCGAGGGCACCATTCCCGAAGGGCATTACGGCGCCGGCGAGGTGATCGTCTGGGACCGCGGGGTGTGGATTCCCCAGGATGATCCGGCCAAGGCATACGCCAAGGGGCGACTGAAATTCGAGCTGCTAGGGGAAAAACTCGGCGGCCTGTGGAACCTCGTGCGCACGCACATGCCGGGCAAGCAGGAGCAATGGTTTCTGATCAAGCATCAGGACAGCGCGGCCAGACCTGAAAGCGAATATGACGTGGTCGCCGCCGAGCCCGACAGCGTGCTCAGTGACCGCGCCATCGTCGCCAAGTCGAAACCCGATCCCGTCAAAAAGCCAGCGGCGAGGGCGCTCAAGGACAAGTCGCCACAACTGACGGGCGCCCGCAAAGCCAGGCTGCCGGAGCTGATCAAACCCGAATTGGCAACGCTGGTCGAATCCGCTCCGGATGGCGAATGGAGCTACGAGGTCAAGTTCGACGGCTACCGGGTCATGGCGCGCATCGACCACGATGAGGTCAAACTCTTCACTCGCAACGGTCACGACTGGACCCACAAATTGCCCGGGCAAGCCAAGGCGTTGGCGGCATTGGGGCTGGAATCGGCCTGGCTCGACGGCGAAATGGTGGTAGCGAACGAGCAGGGCGTTCCGGATTTTCAGGCGCTGCAAAACGCGTTCGATGCCGGCCGTAGCGGGAATATCGTCTACTACCTGTTCGATGTGCCCTACCTCAACGGCGTGGACCTGCGCGAAGTGCCCGTCGAAGAGCGCAGGGCCGCACTGGCGACCGTGCTCAAGCCCAATGAAAACCCGCAATTGCGATTCTCCGACGCCTTCGGCGAATCCCCGGAGGCGTTGCTCAGCAGCGCCTGCAAAATGCAGATGGAAGGGCTGATCGGCAAGCGCCTGGGTTCACCTTACGTGTCCCGACGCAGCAGTGACTGGATCAAACTCAAGTGCAAGCATCGACAGGAATTCGTCGTGGTCGGCTTCACCAATCCCCAAGGCTCTCGCAGTGCCTTTGGCGCGTTGTTGCTGGGGCTGCACGACCGCGACAGCGGCGGTTTGCGCTATGCGGGCAAGGTCGGCACCGGGTTCAACGAGGCGACCCTCAAGCGTCTTTACGAACAACTGAAGCCGCTGCAGACGAAAAAGCCGTCGGTGGTCAACCCGCCCACCGGTGGTGAAGCCAAGGGCGTGCATTGGCTCAAACCCGTTCTGCTGGCGGAAGTGGCTTTTGCCGAGATGACCAAGGATGGCTCGGTACGCCAGGCCGTGTTCCATGGGCTGCGTGAGGACAAGCCTGCTGAAGGCATCACCGAGGAGCGCGCGAAAGCCATGAAAACTGCAGCCGCTAAAAAGACAACCGCCCAAGACGCACCCGCACCCTCACAAGTCGGCCTGGGGCAGGGCAAAGTGCGCATTACGCACCCGGATCGGGTGATCGATGCCAGCAGCGGTACCACCAAGATGCAACTGGCGGAGTATTACACCAGCGTCGCCGAGTGGATCCTGCCGCAGCTCAAGGACCGGCCGGTGGCGCTGGTGCGTGCACCGGACGGCATCGCCGGCGAATTGTTCTTTCAGAAAAACGCAGAGCGTCTGGCCATTCCCGGAATCGCCATCCTGGACAAGGCACTGACGGGCCAACCGATGATGGTCATCAACAACGCCAAAGCCCTGATCGGCGCGGTGCAGATGGGCACGGTGGAGCTGCACACCTGGAACGCCACATCGGTCGATCTGGACAAACCCGACCGCTTCGTCCTCGACCTTGACCCGGACCCGGCGCTGCCCTGGAAGAGCATGATTGAAGCGACTCGGCTGACCCTCACGGTGCTGGATGAGCTGGGGCTCAAGGCGTTTCTCAAGACCAGCGGCGGCAAGGGAATTCACCTGGTCGTACCGCTGACCCGCAAGCACGGTTGGGACGAGGTCAAGGACTTCAGCCACGCGATTGTCAGCCACATGGCCAAGTTGCTGCCGGAACGTTTTTCTGCGGTGTCGGGGCCGAAAAACCGGGTTGGGCGCATCTTCATCGATTACCTGCGCAACGGCCTGGGCGCCACCACGATTTGCGCCTACGCTGTGCGCACCCGCGAAGGGCTGCCGGTGTCGGTGCCGATCTTTCGCGAAGAAGTGGCCGAGCTCAAGGGCGCCAATCAGTGGAACCTGCACACTGTGCATGAGCGCCTTGCCGAGGTGGGCGATGAACCCTGGGCCGACCTGAAGAAAACCCGGCAGACGATTACCGCCGAGATGCGGCGGTGGATCGGGATGAAAACGTAGTGAATCAGCAGGAAGGCGGCGAGAGGCACTCGCCGCCTGGACGACTATTGCTTGCCGACCGCGGCTGCGAGCAGCGGCGCCACCTGTTCATCGGTCAATGCGGCGTGGACTTCCATGTTCATCAGGTCGCTCCATTCCAGCACCCACTTCTGAATCGCCACCGGATCACTGGCCTCGGCAATGCCCACACCGCTGGAGCCGCCGACGGCATGCCAGCGCCCCAGCATGGTGACGCCTGCGGGTGGGGCGCCACCGGTCTTGAGGAAACGTTCGATCGCGCTGTTACGTTGTTGCGGACTGATGGACCAACGGACCATGAATAACATCTGCCACCTCCTGCTACGGACTGGCACCTTTTATCTTCGCGTTCCTGGCTGGCGCCGGGGCCACGGTCACGCCTGAGTTTCCAGCTCCGTCCTGGCTGGCCTGAAACCTGTTCTCCCATCAGAAGGCATAGCAGCGGACCGTGTCGCGCGTACGACCGCTGATCCTGTTTCAGGGCATTCGAGCGAACGTATCGGGATAACGGAGCAAGCCATCAGGCATCACGCAACAAGTCGTTGGCATTGAGCAGCTCGTAGGCGACTTCCGGATGCTTCTCCAGCCCTCGACGAATTGCCGCCGGGATCGACTGACGGGTTTTACGGCACAGGCCCGGCAGTTCGCCGAGGGTGATGTTGATGCCGCGCATGGTGCGCACTTCATTGAAGCCCGGAACGATCTCCACGCGCAGGCCCAATTGCTCGTACATCCGGCGTTGCAGACGCTCGAGGTCGCTCAGGCTCTGGAGGTTTTCCAGGCGTTCGATCAGGCGCTTCTCTTCCGACTGGGTCAGGCTCAGGATGCGCAAGTCCGTGCCGGGGGTTTCCAGCAGCTGCTCACGCTCGCAGATGCAGGCACCGGGAGGGCAGGGTTGGCGGATCGGAAGAGAGGTCGTCATGGGGTTCAATCATAGAGCGCTATGATCGGGTTTGCCCATGGGGTTGTGGTGCCTTCGAGCGCGATGTTGCCGAAATCGTCCGGTTACCTGCGCTGCTAGAATGCATGTATCAGTCCCGATTCTGGAGAACCAGGATGATCAGCAAGAACACGATTTGCCTCTGGTACGACGGCACCGCGCTGGACGCTGCGAAGTTCTACGCCGAGACGTTCCCGGACAGCGCTGTGGGGGCTGTCATTCGCGCGCCTGGCGACTATCCGGCGGGTAAACAGGGCGATGTCTTGACGGTCGAATTCACGGTGATGGGCATCCCTTGTCTCGGGCTGAACGGCGGGCCGGGTATCAAGCACAACGAGGCTTTCTCGTTCCAGGTGGCGACCGACGATCAGGCAGAAACCGACCGCTTGTGGAACGCGATTGTTGGAAACGGCGGCCAGGAAAGCGTATGCGGCTGGTGCAAGGACCCGTGGGGACTGTCGTGGCAGATCACGCCACGCGTTCTGACGGCTGCGATAACCAATCCTGATCGAGCGGCGGCCAAGCGCGCGTTCGACGCCATGATGGGGATGACAAAGATCGACATCGCAGCGATCGAAGCGGCTCTGGAGCGTTAACCAGCGTCGCTCAGGGCTTGGCTACGACCGTTGTCGGGTGGATTTCAGGCGCTGTATGTTCAGAGAGGAGGGCACTATGAGCAACGAACAGGTGGCACCTGAAACGAAAGGTGTTGCGGTGAAGTTACTTGCAACGGTTGACCTCGGCCCTGAGATCGAGGGCATGGCAGGGCGCCAACTTAGAATGCGCATGGTGACCATCGAGCCTGGAGGCGTCTTCGGGCCAATTCACAACCATAAAGACAGACCCGGCACCGTCTACATCCTGCAAGGAACGATCACTGACCATCGAAATGGCGTCGCCACGGATTATGGGCCGGGCGTGGGTTGGCCCGAGGACAGGAACACCACACACTGGCTTGAGAACAGAGGCACGATTGCGGCGGTGGAGATCTCGGTCGATATTGTCAGGCAAGAGTAAGTTCAGCCCCCTGGTAGAACTATTTGGATAATTGTGCCGTGGAACAACTGTCCGCTCTTTACTGTGGATTCCAGCAGGCTTACTGCCATCCAGCCCCATGCCAGTTACCAAGAGCCGCTGTGTTGCATCGAGCGGTTGAATCCACAGCCGAAACCCACCGGGTCGACGTGGGTTAAAGGTGTGGTGTTCCAATTTGATCAACGGGCAACTGAGCCCCTTCCAGCTTACAGGCAGCACTGTTGTTGACTGGCGCATCCTTGCGCCAAACGACCGGTTTTAACGCTTGATCAGGGAAATCTTGGTTCCTTCGATGCTGACCCCAGCCATTAACCCCTGCTGGTCGAAAATGAACGCGTAGGCATCGTCCTTCAGCGTCGAGCTGGACAGATTTTTCGCCATCCCCTCATCAACCACGACAACAGTGGGCCCTACGCCGATTTCCCAACCCTTGGATTTATTTAAAAAGTTCACGGCTTTTTCGGTCATCAGGAAAACCACATAGCCATACGACTGGGCGCCGGCCTGCAGCCCCCATGATCCGGTCACGGAGTTGTAATAATTCTCTACTTTCTTGCCCTTCAATAATTCACCTTCGCCATAGCCGCCGCCAAACACAAGGCCCGCCTTGATGATTTTCGGGAAGACAAGAATCGCTTTGGCGTTGTGTGAAATGGTTTCGGCAAATGGCCTGGCCTTGTAGAGCATTTGCAAGGCTTGCCGAGAGTCGACATCCAGATCCTCGGCGGTGGTCGCACCTGCAGTGTTCAAGAAGCTTGCCGATGCCAGTGAGGCTGTCGCAAGGACGATCGATAGGAAGAACCGCATTGACTGAGTCATTTTTGTACTCCGATACGGGAGCATTGGATGTGAGCAGCAGTCAGCATCTGCCCCCCCCGGCAGAGTCCGAGCCTACTGAAATGATCCGGCGCACCCTAAAGTGTGTGAGCTACTGGCTTCGCCTTTGAACGCAGCAGGCCAGCGGCCTTGGATCATTGGTGAGGTCATCACTTTTTTGACCTCTGTGCAGGGGCAGGGTTCGTCGTCTCGGCTTCGGCGAAAAAGGTCAGGCGGTCGATCTGCGATAGTCCGTCGGGCAAGAATTTACGCGAGAAGTCGAAACTCCGGTCCTGTAGCAAATCGCAGATCGATCTGCCATTCGGTTTTTTTCGATCTGACAATTTGAGCATAACGGGCGGCGTTGCCCGACTCTGAGCCGGGTAGATCAAGGTTCACATTGAGCTTGACGCTAAACGCCTCGTGCCCGGTGCGCCTACTGACAAAAATGTCAGTCCGGCCGGGCTATACCTGTTTGAACAGCTTGGATACGCGGGTTGCAGCGAACCATGCCCATTGGCAGGAAACGACCAGCAGGCGCTTCAGTAAACGGACGCACTGGCCCAGGCGGTACCGTATAGCCCGTAGGACGCGACGCCTGTCAGCCGAAGGTCGCGCATCAATCAGGCATAGCTTGGTGGTGGCCAGGGCCACTTTTGCTCCGATCGCTACAGCGACGGCGAGGAAATACAGCCAACGATGATTCTTGGCTTTGTCATGTTGGCTGACCAACGCCGACAGCTGCTTCAAGTAAGGCTTGGCAGCGGCGAGCCGGGGGATGATGCATTCGCTGGCCAAGGCCACGGTGTGGCTGCCGATACCGTCGTCCACAAGACCCGGCGGACCATCAGGTTTGGCCAAGCAATAGTGGTGGGGGACATACTCACAGGTGCTGGAGAGCGGCGATGACTGCGAGAGATCACTGGAAAAGTACTTCACAGGGCACAACCGTTGATTGTATTCGGCGATCTCTGTGCGAATGGCGATCACATCCTCATCGCTTACGGTCCTGCGACTCGCGGAGTAAAACCCTTTGGAATCATCCGGTGCGAATTCGATGAAGTAGCCGGCTTCGCCTTCCTTGATGTGTGTAAAGGTCCACTGCGAATAGCGGCTCCACTGGCACGACCTCAGGTCATCCAAGCCATTGGCCTTACAGTAGTCGTCGTAGCGCCTGATTTGGCCCAACAAGTAACCGCTGGCATCCTGGATGTTCGCCGTCGCCCCCTTCAGCAATGCGGCGTCTTCGTTGGCGCCGTTGTCCGCCACGAAAAACACCGCTGCGACCAAGGCCAGTGGGAACCAGAAGTGATCGTAGATCTGGCGGAAACGTTCGGTGAGGTTGAGGTTGTCATAGACAAGAACCATGACGACCCATCCGGTGATGGCGCATAGCATCAACAGGGGAATTAGCCCGACCTCGCTGCCCAGGTTCCCCACACCATGGATGGTGTAACGGGTGGGCAGGTAATTGATGATGGGGAATAGGCCTAGGCAGTTCAACACACCCGGCAGGAACAAGAGTGCGAAGAAGATGAGCAGGCCCCGCTTCTTGCCCACCGTATAGGCCGCTGCTGACAGCAAGGGAATCAGCAGCAGTGACAGCATCACCAGATAGCCCAGCGTGATCACCATAGCTTCATCGGGCGACCAGTAGCCGCCGATGATCTTTCCAGCGTCGTCACGCTCGGTGAAGCTCGATGACACGACGCCCAGGCCTTCCAAAATCTGGTGCAGGTTGTAGGCAGCGCCATGGAGGAACTTTGAATAAGGGTAGAAGAAACTCGCGATGGAAATTGACATCAATCTGAATCCTTGAATTCTCGGGTCATTCCTTGGTTAGGGACACTCTGAAAGTGAATCACCGAATCTGCTGAAATACGTTTTCACTTGCTATCCGAGATGTCTTGAAACGCACGGGGCCGCACAATCAGTCTGACACGGTGGCAACAAGTGTTCCGCTCACCAGCAGGCCAGATGTTTCTCGATCAACCTCGCCGCCTCGGCTGCGTGAGTAAAGCCCAGACTGTGATCGGCGCCCGGGAAAACTTGTAGTTCCGCGCGGGGTAACAGTTGAGCAAGGCGCTGGCCGACGCGAACAGGGCTGATCGGATCAGAATCTCCCCAGAGGAGCAGGACTGGCATGCGCAACTCGACCAACCGGAGCGTGAGGTCGGTGTGGTCGTCGAGAAACCACCTCGGCAGTGTCGGGTTGGCGGCAGCAAAATCCGGGCGCCAGTCATGCGCGTCCAGAGCAGACATATCCACCCCGCCTGAGGTGACGGTCAGCGTCAGGTGTGTGATCAGCTCAGGGCGTTCAAGCGCTGCAAGCACAGCGACTATGCCGCCCATGGACTGTGCCACCAGCGCTGTGGGCCGGTCGATCTCGGCCAGCACGCGAGTCACCAGATCATCCATGCCGGTCACGCCAGGCAAGGGCGGTGTGTCTCCAAAGCCGGGCCAGCCGATATGGACCTGCTGCGCCGGGTGGGCCAGGCGCTCAGCAACCGGATGCCAAAACCGGGTGTTACCTGAGGCTCCGGGCAGGAAGAGAAGTTTGGCGGGGGATACGATCACAGGTTCGGTCCTTGAAGGTGGAATTGAAAGAGTCAGCAGGAGGAAAAAATGGATGCCACGAGGTTCGATGACCACTTCGGAACGAGAGCTGCCGGTAGTGAAGGGCCGCTTGCGACCGATTCTGTTGAAAAAGTCGGTCCGGACAGTCCAGACACTAGCGTCAGGTTTCGGATTGATGAGCCGCCCAGTGTTTCATCTCTTCGGCAATGAAGTGGTTCACCAAGTCGCTGTACATCTTCTCGATGGCATCCGGGCTCAGGCCCTCGGCTTCGGCCCACTCGCGTCGTGTCGCCAGCATGGCCTTGAAACGCTCCGGAGCGCGCACCGAAGTCACCGAGGTCTTGAACTTCGAGGCGGCCAGCACATAGTGAAAACGCTTGCCCAACAGCTTGATAACGGCCTGATCAAGGGCGTCGATTTCGCGTCGGATATCTTCCATGCCCGCACACTCTGCAGGCTGCAACTGATTGATGACTTCCATGTAGGTAACTCCGTTTGTTGAAAAAGATCGTGGGCTCCAGGTTCTGATTTTACGACGGCTATGCAGCCTCGCGAGCTCGGTCCGCTCTGATAAATTCGATGAGCGCTTTGAGAGCGGGTGGCACATGGCGCCGGCTGGAGTAATAAAGAAAGAATCGGCTTGGCGGCGCTTTCCACTCCTGGAGTATTTCTCTGAGATGCCCATTCTGGATATCGTCGCGCGCCAGTTCCTCATAGACATAGGCAATACCAGCGCCATCTTTCGCCGCCTGGATCATCAGCGCATCGTCTTCCAGAATCAGCGGGCCTGTGACGGACAACCGTATCGGTTGGCCGTCGGCTTGATACTCCCAAGCGTAAAGTTTGCCACTGGGAAAACGCCTGGCAATGCACGCATGGTCGAGCAAGTCGCGGGGGACGTGCGCGGTTCCCTTTGCGGCCAGATAGGCATCCGCAGCAACGGTCACGAACGACTGGGGTGCGCCGACAGGGACTGCGATCATGTCACCGGCCAGGCTTTCACCAAAGCGGACTCCAGCGTCAAACCCCGCATTCACGATATCGGTCAATCCATCATCGGTGATCAGGTCCAACTGAATACGTGGATACCTGGCCACGAAGGGCGCGAGCACTTTTGCAAACACGATGCGAGCCGCCGGACGCGCCACGTTGAGGCGAAGTTTGCCAGCGGGCACTTCCTGCATCGAGGTCAATTGCGCCAATGCATCGTTAACCTGGTGCAGGGTTGGGACCAGCGTCACCAATAGCTGCTGGCCAGCCTCGGTCGGGGTCACGCTACGAGTGGTTCGGTTCAGCAGTCTGATGCCCAAGCGTGCTTCCAACGCTCGCATTGCGTGACTCAACGCGGAAGCTGAAACGCCACGCTCGTCGGCGGCCTTGCGAAAGCTGCGATGGCGAGCGACGGCGGCAAAGGCGTCGAGTTCAGAGAGGTCGGGGTGATAACTCATGAATATGGTTCAGCAGTTCAAATACGATTGCCCATCTTATCGTCATGAGACCGCTCCCGGATACTTCCTCCATCATTAGTGGAGAGGTCGCTATGCAAAAGAATCGTCTTGGATCATCGGATTTTCTGATTTCGCCTATTGGCCTGGGGACATGGGCAATCGCCGGCACCGGCTGGGAGTACAGTTGGGGAGCGCAGGATGACAAGGACAGCCTGGGCGCACTTGAATATGCCGTCGAACGCGGCGTGAACTGGATTGATACCGCTGCAGTTTATGGCTTGGGCCATGCGGAGCAATTAGTGGGGCAGTTGCTGCAGCGGGTGCCGGCCTCACGGCGTCCTTTGGTGTTCACTAAAGGCAGCTTGGTCTGGGACCCGGCCACAAAGGCGATTTCGCACTCACTGGCCCCTCAATCCTTGCTCGCCGAGATCGACGCAAGCTTGCACCGGCTTCAAGTCGAGACGATCGATCTTTATCAGATCCACTGGCCTGCTTTTCCTGCCGATGCCAGCAGTGAAGGTATTGAAATGGCGCTTTCGGCTTTGGCGGCCGCGCGCGATCAAGGAAAGATTCGCGCTATCGGTGTATCGAATTTCGATGTCGCTCAACTCAAGCGGGCGCAGGCGGTGACAGAGATCGTTTCGCTCCAGCCGCCGTACTCGGCCTTGATGCGGGACATCGAGAAGGACGTTCTGCCATTCTGTGAGCAGGCCGGGATGGGTGTCCTTGCCTATTCCACGCTTCAATCAGGGCTACTTTCCGGCAGCATGACGCGCGAACGCATCTCGCAGTTGCCCGACGACGATTGGCGCAAGGCCCGAAGTGCTGACTTCCAGGAGCCCCGTTTGAGTGCGAACCTGGCATTGGTTGACGTCATGGCACGCATCGGAGAAAGGCACGGGGTAAGCGCTGCGGCGGTCGCCATCGCCTGGGTACTTCGCAAACCGGCAGTGACGGGCGCCATTGTCGGTGCCCGCCGTCCGGCACAAGTAGACGGACTGATTGCAGCCTCGGAGTTGCGTCTTAGCACCGCAGAAATCGACGAAATTCGACCGTTCCTGCCGGCGGGCATGGGAACAAATGTCCCTGGTGCCGCTTGACGCTATTGAGCAGAGGGTGAGCGTTCAGTTCTGTTATTGAATGCAGACGTTCGATATCAGTTTTTGCACTCCGCCAACACCACATGGCAGGTAGTCGGCGTACCACCGGATTGACCGGCATAGCGTATGCAATTATCCATGGACTTCTGGCGAGCCATGTCCAGGGTGGAGCCCCAAGCCAGGCCGCCCTCGCCGGCAGTGGGTAGCGCTTTTGCATAGCAGCTTGAGCCGGCGCTTGAGTCTGCGCTTGAGGCCGAATAGCGGGCCGTGGAAGTTTTGCCCGCACATCCTGCAGTCAGCGCCAGGTTAATGGCGAGCAGGGAAGGGAGGATCCATGACGAGCATTGGCGCGCTGTTTTGCCGATCATCCCATGTTCCCCTGCATCAAGAGGCTGGAGGTGTGTTTGTGGTCGTGCTCTATTCAGATTAGACGGTGTTGCGCCTGCCTTGGCTAAAACGGCTCGTTAAATAAACGAGCCGTTGTTGTGACGGTGTTCATCGGGGCCAGTACACGGACATCAGATCACCTCAAAGGTGATCCGCGTCAATCACAGCCTTGGCGAACGCCTGCGGATCTTCCTGCGGCAGGTTGTGGCCGATGCCGCCGCTGATCAGCCGGAACTCGTATTGACCGGTGAAGCGCTTGGCGTAATCCTCGGGGGCAGGGTGCGGCGCGCCGTTGGCATCGCCTTCAAGGGTGATGGTCGGCACGCTGATGGAAGGTGTCGTGGCCAGTTTCTGCTCGAGCGCATCGTATCGGGTCTCGCCCTGGACCAGGCCCAGCCGCCAGCGGTAGTTGAACACGGTGATGTCGACATGGTCGGGGTTGTCCAGCGCCTTGGCGCTGCGGTCGAAAGTGGCGTCATCGAACGCCCATTTCGGCGAAGCCAGTTGCCATATCAACTTGGCGAAGTCGTGGGTGTTTTTCTCGTACCCGGCGCGACCGCGATCGGTGGCGAAGTAAAACTGATACCACCACTGCAATTCAGCCTTGGGTGGTAGCGGGTTCTTGCCGGCCGCCTGATTGCCGATCAGATACCCGCTGACCGAGACCAGCGCCTTGACCCGTTCTGGCCATAGCGCCGAGACGATGTCGGCCGAGCGCGCGCCCCAATCATAACCACCGAGCACGGCTTGTTTGATCTTCAGCGCATCCATGAAGTCGATGACGTCACTGGCCAGCGCAGCCGGTTGGCCATTGCGAACGGTTTTATCGGACAGAAAATGCGTATCGCCATAGCCACGTGCATACGGCATCAGCACTCGATAGCCCTTTTCAGCAAGCAAGGGGGCGACCTCGTCATAGCTGTGAATGTCGTATGGCCAGCCGTGCAGAAGAATCACCACCGGCCCGTCAGCCGGGCCCGTTTCGGCGTATGCCACGTTCAGCAGCCCGGCATTGACATGCTTGAGCGGGCCGAACGGGGAGGGTGTTGCATGAGTGGCGCCAGCATTGATCGCCGTTGGCTGCGTGGCTGCGGTCGTTTGTGCGTGGGCCGCACCGAGAACGCTGAACAGGGTAAACGCGAGGATCGACGAGCCGACCAGGCGGTGGCGGGTTTTGCCGGTTTTGTTCCGCAGTGCCATCTTCATGTGATGTCTCCGTTGCAAGCCGTTGGCCAGGGGTTCTGGCTGAGCCCCTTGAAACCTTGCTTGCATTCGAACGCGGCGACGTATCTGGCCTGTGTCGAATCGCAGGCCAGGTGAAAAACCATGTATCAAGAGGCTGGTCAGACGCACTGTGATACACAGCCGGGCGTACGGAGCCTGTTTCTGGTTAACTACACCTCCTCAAATTATGGAGATGTGTAGATGGCCGAAGGAGTTTTGAAGTCGAAGCTGGTCAATTTTCTGGTGGCCGACGCCCAGTTGAATCACGACAACATGGGCGATTTATTCTCCATAGCCGGGAGTGGCAGTGTGGGCGCGTTGGCCGGGGTGCTGGAGGCCTTCAAGAACGCATACGGAGGGTTGTGGGTTGGTGGGAAGTTAGTGGTCACCGAAACCATGGTTCGCCTGAACGCCAATGCCATGAACCGCCTCTTTCAGGATGGGACCCTGGATATTGAACTCCCATTGGCAATGATCCGAAAGGTCAGCGTTGAAGGTGGGTTTGTGACGAAGATCGTCCGTCTGGATACCGACGCTGGCAGCGTTAAATTTCGCTGTTACGGTGCGAAGGACGTCGCCTCGCTGATAGAGAAGTTGACCCTCTCGGCGGCCTCGATACCCGCCCGGGGGCCCTTGAAATTAAAGTTCAGCCACGTCGATGTTCTCGTCAAAGACCTCGAGGAAGCGTGCAAGTATTACGCTCGTGTCTTTAGCGCCAAAATTTCAAAGACACTTGATTGGCAGCGCGACGGTTTGCATGTGCGCTATGCGATCGTCAAGTTCGGAACGGAGCGCATTATGCTGGTGCAACCGATTACCGGAAATCTCAAGGCTCTGATGGACGCCAACGGCGAAGGCACAATCTACCGGCACTGTTATTCCACACCTGATATTGAGGCAGCCTACGACGAATTGATCGACGCAGGCGTCCAGCCGGAAAATGAGAACGGCCAGCCGCTGTCTCGCGATAATCTCCAGTCGCCAAGTGGGACACGCATACTCTGGTTACCGAAACGCTTCGGGCATTTTTCTATTGAGCTGCTTGAAGAGAAGGAGCTGGAGGCATTTATCAAGGATGCATTTGCCGAGGAGAGATGAGGGAGGACACTCGGCATTGCCACGCTGACTAGCCGATTGGTCTTGGCTCCACGTTATAGCGAGCGGATGTCGAGACCGACCCCATAATCTCGTCGATAAAGGGGGCCTTCCGTGCCAGGTATTCACCTATGCCGCCGGTGTTGTTTGCTTCCAGTTCAAGCTTCAAGTCCTGATACCGCTGGCGAAGCACAGGGTTGCTCCTGAGCAAATCACGAAAGCGGAGCATTCTTTCGATTTGACCGTGGCCGGTGATACAAACGTGGGCCTTGTGTGTCCGCACACCGTCAACATCGCGACGATAAAAATGGTGTCCTGCCGACAGATCGCTTCCCCGTGCATACCCTAGCCCACGCATGACAGTGTCTCGGAAGGATTCGTTTCGATGCTGCGCAACCTCGACCAGGAGGTCGATCTCTGGTTTGGCGGCGAGCTCGGGAACGGCGGTGCTTCCGACATGATGAATGGCTACAAGCTCAGTGCCGAACGCCTCCGCGATCTGCTCTTTGGCGTTAAGGAAGAGCGTGGGCCATTGACTGTCGTAGAGGGAAATCTTGCTGGTTAGCGCCATGGTACTTTTTCCTTGTGTCCGCGGGCCTGGTGATACGGACACTCCAAGCGTGCGCGCTCTACACGCCGCCATACAGCATCCATGCGAGGGCGGGATGTTAGCGCTTCCAATATGCAGCAGCTATCAAAGTTGGGAGACCGGGGATTTGGCTGCTGACGCACCGACCCAGCGTAATTGCCTTGAGCACCCAATACCCGACTCGGTAGCAGATGACGCCGAGCACAATCTCCATGAGCATTTTCACGGCACTTCCTTCGGCTGCTTTTTTGACTGAGTCTGGCAGAGGTTGAGGGAAATAAAATGTCAGATTTCGGCCGGTTGAATCCACAACCCAAAGCGGCCATTCGCAATCAACAGGGCACTTACCATCGAATAGCCGTCAGCTTGTTTAAATCGATGGCGACTCAGACATCTCCACCAGCAGTTGCCCAAATGCATTGGCCGCAGGGGTCTTTCCTGTGACACTCCATATCAGTCTGAAATTAGCATCCACCAGCGGTGGCAGGCCATGTTGACCGTCAATCACCACCATGCCGGGCTCTAGATCTCCCAGCGGTAGAGCGGTGACGGCAAGTCCGGCCAATACCGCCGCCCGCAGTCCTTGTTGACTTGGAGAGGTAAAGGCAACTCGCCAATCCACGGTGGAACTCGCCAGTGCCTCTACGGCCACTTGCCGGTGCATGCAGGGCGCTGGTGCAAACGCCAGCGGTAAAGGGGTGTCGCCGGTAAAGTCGAAACTCTGCGCCGCGGCCCAGACAAACCGGGTTTCGCGCAGCACGGTACCGCTGGCCTGACCGCCCGGCAATGCCATGACCACGGCCAGATCGAGCCCATCGGCATCGACCTGCGCGCGCAGATCAAGGTAGGTGCCAACGGTTACATCCAGACGTACTGCGGGAAATTGTCTGGCGAACCGAGTCAATAACGGCGGCAGGCCGTCGCCGATAAAGTTTTCTGGCACACCGAAGCGCACGGTTCCGGATACCGATGACGTTTCGAAACGCCGTGAGAGGGCGTCTTGCGCGTCGAGGACATGTTCGGCATGACGCAGAAAATCTTCGCCATCTTCTGTCAGCGTCAAACGTCGGGTGGTGCGCACCAGTAGGGTGGTGCCGGCCTGTTCTTCCAGGCGCCGGATCTGATGACTGATCGCTGACTGGCTCAAGTGCAGCCGTTCTGCGGCACGAGTGAAACTACCGGTTTCCTTGATCGCGACAAAAGCACGCAACAGAGCTGGATCGAAGTCCATTTAGTCAACTCATGATGAATATTAATAAAACTTACGAAATTAAATCATTTCTGTCATTTTTTAATTACTTCCAGAATGCGGCTGGTCACTTGGAGTTATGTCGGGTGACGCTGGTGAGGCTATCGCGCCAACTCCCCTGAGGGGGCAGGGTCGTCTTGCCAGTGCCCATCAACTTGATCTGGAAGATCACGATGCTGTTCTCTTCTTCGCAAAAGGATGTTTTCACAATAGCCGCCGTTTGCTTGGCCTCGCTGATGTTCGGCCTGGAAATCTCGAGTGTGCCGGTAATCTTGCCTACGCTTGAATCGGTTCTGCGTAGCGATTTCAAAGATATGCAGTGGATAATGAATGCCTACACCATCGCCTGCACCACGGTGCTGATGGCCACCGGCACACTGGCGGATCGATATGGGCGCAAGCGAGTGTTCATCATTAGCCTGGTACTTTTCGGCATTACCTCACTGAGCTGTGGATGGGCACAAAGCACCAGTGTGTTGATCGCAAGCCGATTCCTGCAAGGTATGTCCGGTGGTGCCATGCTGATTTGTCAGGTGGCAGTGCTGTCTCACCGATTCCAGTCGGGAGATGCGCGCGGCAAAGCTTTCAGTGCCTGGGGGATAGTGTTCGGCATCGGTCTGGGGTTCGGTCCGATTATCGGCGCAGCTATCGTGGCGTTGTCGAGCTGGGAATGGGTCTTCCTGGTGCATGCGCCAATTGCCGTGCTCGCGCTGGTGCTGGTCATCGCCGGTGTCGATGAGTCATGCGATCCGCAGCGTCGCAGGCTGGATGTGCTGGGCATTATTTCGCTATCGCTGGCAGTGTTGGGTCTTTCCTGGTTCATCACTCAGGGAGCGGGGGTGGGCTTCTCCAGTGGTTCGGCCATCGCCAGCCTGGTTGTGGCAATGGTCAGCTTCGTTGTCTTTGTCATCGCACAGCGACGCTATGTCGATCCCATGTTCGACTTCTCGGTATTTCGCATCCGCCGCTTCTCGGGTGCCTTGCTAGGGTCGGCAGGCATGAACTTCAGCTTCTGGCCATTCATGATCTACCTGCCTCTGTATTTTCAAAATAGCCTGGGCTACGCCAGTGTCGGCACCGGTCTGGCATTGCTGGCATATACGCTGCCAACGCTGGTTATCCCTCCGTTGGGCGAACGGCTGGCGCTGCGTTATCGACCTGACGTGGTGATTCCCGCAGGCTTGTTCACCATAGGTCTGGGCTTCCTGCTGATGAAATGGGGCAGCAGTGTCACGCATGCCAGCTGGCTGACGATGCTTCCTGGCTGCTTGATCGCAGGGATCGGACTGGGGTTGACCAATACGCCTGTCACCAATACCACCACAGGATCGGTGCCCAGTGAGCGTGCAGGCATGGCATCGGGCATCGATATCAGCGCTCGTATGATCAGCCTTGCAATCAATATCGCGCTGATGGGATTCATCTTGGTGGAAGGCATCCTGTCTTCCCTGCGCGACCAGTTATCTGGCTCGTCCGATGATGTGCAGTTGAGGTTGCTGGCGGAGAATATTTCAGCCGGCAACTCCGCTGTGTTGGCGCAGACTGGCCAAGACACTACTATTGCGGTCGATGTTGCCAACGCAGCTTTGGCCCATGGATTTGGCTGGGTCATGCTGTATGGGGGTATTGCGGCATGGGTGCTAGTGGCGGCGAGCTGGGTGGTCTTTCGTCCGAACAAAACTCGTTGATTCTCAGCAGTGACCATCATCCGAAGGACTGCTTTTGGCCGATGTCTGCCTGTTGCGAAAGGGTGCAACCCTGAGCGGACACTCGTCAATGTCTGTCAGGGGCGAAAGCTGCTTGCTCCGCTATTGCAGCGGCACATACACATCAGTTTGCCATTGATCCTGCGGCGTCTCGGGATAGACGCTCAGGTAATTGAAGAACAGCGGGTGGTCACGAAGTTCTTCTCCACTGGCAGGAAGCCAATCGCGGTAAATCGGATAGATCGTTTCGCCGATGTGATCCGGTGACCCCACGTGTCGCACCACGATGCAGCGACCGCCAGGAATGACGATCTCGTGCACACCGAACTCATTCGGCGCCACTGCCTCGTGAATCTCGCCGCAGATTGCGAAGCGGAATGCTTGTGGAGGTGTCGTATCGGGGTTGCCATAGGGAATACCGAAGGTGCGACTCGATGCCACTGGCGACTGTCCGCTCTGCATACGCCACTCGATGAACGTGCGCACGCTCTCATTGACGAGCCCGGCGGGTCCGCAGTGTTCAAGCGCTGCTACCCTGATTTCAGGGAATTCCACGATTCGTACTTGCATGATGATAGTCCTGGAAAAGTGAGGGATTGCGAATACCGCATTCCAGACCTGCCAGTTCGGTTCCTTCCTGAATGCACTCGGCGTCATACCGAACGCCCGCCTGAACGCCCTGCAAAATGCCTCGGGGCTTTCAAAGCCGGCACCGAGTGCGGCGTCCAGTACCGAGGAATCAGCGAGGGCGGCCAAGCGATGCGCCGCGCGTCGTAGCCGCATCAGTTGCACATAACGTGAGACAGGTACGCCTGCGAACGCGGTGAATTGTCGATGGAAGTGAAACACCGAAAAGTTCGCCACATGACTCAACGTCTTCACCGACAGGTCACCTTCGAGATTGGCATCAATGTAGGCGAGTACGGCGTTGAAGCGTTTTGTGTAAGCGAAGTTGCTCGGCATGTCAGACACTGGGAAAAGGTTCCTGGAGGTACGGTCGGCAATAGAGTCGACTATATCGGCGTGAGCGCGCCTAGCCGCGTTTGCTCAAGGTACGTTTTGGGTTGGTGAATTCACAACCCAAAGCGGACAGACCGACCCAGTCTTGAGCCGATCTATCAATGCCGGTTAAAAATGCCAGTCCTCAGCGCGAACGACGCGACAGAATGGACCCGCC
Source organism: Pseudomonas sp. P9_31 (assembly GCF_034008235.1). Lineage (NCBI taxonomy): Bacteria > Pseudomonadati > Pseudomonadota > Gammaproteobacteria > Pseudomonadales > Pseudomonadaceae > Pseudomonas > Pseudomonas sp. P9_31. The sequence goes on along the minus strand of NZ_CP125375.1, from coordinate 3,865,292 downwards.
AGGGTCGCATTGTGATGAGCGATGATATTTTCGGCCGTCAACACAGGGGTATCGGAGCAGGTATGACCATCGGCGATCAGCACTGCATCGAATCCAAGATCGCGTGCGGCGCGGCAGGTGCTGTCGACACAATACTGGGTCTTCATTCCGGCAATAACCACACCCTGAGATTCACAAGCTTTCAGCCGATCGGCCAGGTCAGTCATGGCGAAAGCGTTGGGTCGGTTTTTTTCGAAGATAACTTCGTCGCCTTGTAGCAGCAGTTCCGACACCAGTTGCGTCAACGGGCTCGCAGGTTCGATGGGCGAGCCAGGTGGACCGACGTGGCGAGCAAGGAAAATTGGCGCGCCAGCCGTGCGGGCCTTGCTCAACAGGTTATTCAAAGTGTTCAGCAGCGCTTCGCCAGCCCATGGTTTATCCGGACCATGAAACAATCCAACCTGCATATCGAGAATCAACAGTGCGTACATAGTGCTTTCCTTGCGTTTGGACCAGCGACACAAGGGCAAAAGAAAAGGCCCTGTCCATCGCTGGCGGGCCTTTGAAGTTCGTGCGTTATTGGCTCACGACACCTCTCACGACCCGCCTTGGGCGGTCGTGGTCGTGGTGGTCGAGGCAATGCGTGGCTGATTCATAAAGTGGACAGTATCTGCACGGTGCCTGGTTGGCAAGTCGGTGTGACCTGCGCGGCGGCTATTGCTTGGATTGATCGTTGAGGTGCGCATCTCAATAGAAGCGATCTTCCTGCTTCATGGCAAAAATGCGGCTGATTGTTCTGAACGAGATGCCAAGAAACAACAAGGCCAGCAACACTCCGCCAGTCATGATGAAAAAGCCGGGGCGGTAGGTGTGTAGCTCGGTTGTGATACTACTTACTCGCGGGAACCAGCGTGAATAAAGCAGCGAAATATCCTGACCCACTTCATATTGGGAGTGTTCGTCATAACGCTGGTCCTGGTATTCGCCTTCGTGAACTTGGCGGTCGTGATCGACATATTGGTAGCGAATTATTTTGACCATGCTGTTTCTAGGGATATCTTCCAGCTGCGTCACTGTGCCTGTGACCTCAGCCGCGCTCAATTGGATGATCGCATAGATGGATCCTTGGTGCCGTGCCATGGCGGCCAGTGATAGCAGCACACAGCAAGCAATGCTTAGCAGGATTACTCGGTTGTATAGGTGATCTTTTTCTGCTTCGCGTGGGTAAAACATCTTATGGTCCTTCGCATGAGGGCATTCAGCAGCCGTGTCGGCGACCAAACCGATTACTTGAGGCCCTTCAGCGTTTATGGCCATTTGCGGAAATTCCGGCAGCGGGGGAGACGGCGTGTCCTCGGATCGCACGGAGAGGGACTGAGCGTGCATGAGACACCGTATATCCAGTCCGATCGCAATCACTGAGTGAGTACTTCTGATCGACCGTTGCTGTTGTTGTGAGGGCAGCAATCGCCCCAAACAGCCATCGAGAAGAGACCCGATAGGGATACGCTAAAGTTATGTGGGTCGTCGATCAATAGTGACCTACTGTTCGTGCTGCTTCCGTCCCTGGAGGGCCTAATGCCGCCCATCACCACGCGCCCGGTGGCGCTGTTTGCTCTTTGCCTGACTCTTGTAGTACCCGCCCAAACCAACGCCTGCCCACCTGGCGAGAAACAAGTGTGCCTGGACGGCTGTATCTGCCTGCCAGATCTGGGGCAGATGCCCGATGGCATCTACCAGATCGCGGCACCTGCCCTGGCTCTGTGGTTGACCCAAGCCCGTGCTGAAGCAGCCAGCGCCGACATCCAACCCATCCCACTGCACATCCGGGAACAACTGCTGCGTTGGTACGACCCCAGCGTCCTCGATGTCGCGCGCTACAAGGTTAGCGACAATGGCCAATTCAGCGCCGCCACTGCCATGCTGCAAAACCCCGATGTCGGTGCCGTGACGCTGATCGACATCATCCTCTTCCGGGACGCTCAAACCGCAGAACAGAACATCGCGCTCTGGGCTCACGAACTAAAGCATGTGCAGCAGTTTCAGGAATGGGGGGTAGAAGGATTTGCCCAGCGGTATACACAAGATTTCAATGCTGTGGAGGCGCCGGCTTATGCCATACAGGCTGAGGTCAGACGGTTGGGCAATTCCACCCCTTGATCCCTAGGCTGCCCAGGGCTGCCCATTCAGCACTGACACACCAGAAACAAAGCAGCCGACAGACCCTTCAAGCCCGCCCAATCAACGCGTGCGATGGCGGGTGAGCAGTACCTGTACTTTCCCTGAACCTAAGGCTAGCGCCAGTAGAACCAGCAAGATCAAGGCCCAATTAGAGGGGCTTGGGTGTTGGCCGAGGATGACCATTGAGCTGACGATGCCAAATACCGGAATCAACAGCGATAACGGTGCCACGCGCGACACTGGGTATTCACGCAACAGCAGGTTCCACCCCCAGTAACTGAAGTGTGTCGCTGCGTAGACCTGGAAAGCGAGTGAAAAAAGCGTCATTGCATTGAGCTGCGAAGGTAGCGCCTTGAAGGGTGCCGAGCCATGCAGCAGCCACGTCAACAGCAAGAGCGGGATGGGTGGAAACAAGCTGGCCCATACCACGAAGGCGAAGATCTCACGTACCTTGGATACTTTGATGACAACGTTGCCAATGCTCCATGCCAATGCGCTGCCAATTACGAGTGCAAAACCTGCCCTCGACGCATCGCCGGGACTGTACAGTACCATCCCCCCCAACCCTACGGCCGCCAGCAAGCTGCCAACCAATTGAGGCTGACCCAGGCGTTCTCCGAAAAAGAGCACACCCCAGCCCAGCGTGAAGAATGCGCTGAGCTGGATCAACAGCGATGCGCTACCAGGTGGCACACCCCAAGCGATTCCCTGGTTGATCAAGGCCCACATGGCTACGCCAAAGATCAGCCCGTAGGCCGCCAACCACCGGAATGCAACGCGTGGACGCCCCACGAAAAATACCCAAGGCAAGGCGGCGAGCGTGAAACGCAACGCTGTCAACAACAGCGGGTCGATGCCGGCAAGCCCAAGTTTGGTCACGGGAAAGTTCAATCCCCAGACGGCCGTTACCAGCACGGCTAGTACAAGATGCTTCTTCTGCATGGTCAGTCTTTTCCCAGAGCCGAGCGGAAATGCTCGTGCCTGAAGAAATATGCAAGCAATCGACTTGGCCCGCTTTCAGTCACAGGCCAACTTTCATTAGAATCGGGCCATGCGAGAAATAACCATACCTCCCTACCAGAACACATCGCGCGATGCTGTCGTGACCGCACATGACTATGCGGACGGAACGCTGTTCCCGGTACACAACCATCAGCGTGGACAGTTCGCGTATGCCGCAAGGGGGGTCATTACCGTGTTTACCGATGACGGCAACTGGGTCGTTCCGCCCCAACGCGGCATATGGGTCCCGGCGCAGCTCCCCCACGCCATGCAGATGCGTGGCCCTGTCACCATGCACAACACCTATATCCGCAAACAAGCTGCACAGCGACTCGGGCTACCTGGACAATGTCAGGTATTGGACGTGTCGCCGCTGTTGCGGCATTTGCTGTTGAAGGCAATGGATGTACCCGCGCACTATTCCACCCAAGGACGAGATGGCCATTTGATGGGATTGCTGCTGCATGAAATTGCCGGGATGCCTGCGCTTTCGCTCAATGCCCCGTTGCCAGCGGAGCCACGTCTTGCAATTGTGTGCCGCGAGTTCCTGGCCCTGCCTTCGCTGGAAATTGGTATCGACGAAATGGCTCAGCGCGCGGGGATGAGCCGCCGTACCTTTACCCGGCAGTTTCGATTGCACACAGGCATCAGTTACATCGAATGGCGACAACAAGCCTGCCTGCTCGCAGCGATTGTTCGGCTCGGAAAAGGTCAGTCGGTCACACAGGTTGCAATGGTGTTGGGTTATAGCAGTTCAAGTGCATTCGCGACGGTTTTCAAGCGCTTGCTGGGAGAAGTGCCCAGTCGATACTTCGCAGATCAACAGGCCTAGGAGTCTTGGGGTGAGGCCGTTTTCGGCCCAGGCCGTGTAAAAACGCATTCGTCACTTTGAAGTCAGCGTTGCTACGTGAAATCTGACGTCGACCGTTTGGTAAGTAGACCTGAAATTTGCGAAGGGACGCGATTTTTGGGCTGTGTTAAGTCAGTCCGGTTCACCTCACGGGCAGCTATTGGCCGATTCTGTTGAAAAAGTCGGCTTTGGTAGTCATGGCAGAAAAGTACGCGTCTGAGATTGAAGTCCGTGTTTTGCGCAGAAGAGATTGGACTCAGATTTGACGTAGCAGCGTGCAAAAGAGGTGTTTTCACCCATCAATATTCGAGCGTTTTGGGCGAACCGACTTTTTCAACAGAATCGGCCGGAAGCAGGCCTAGGACGACCATCCACTTCTGGTCCAGAGGCGCACGTCTTATGGAGTTACTTAAGTTCAGATCTTTCCTACAGACCGCTCACCATCACATGCGGTAACCTCGCGGCGCCTAAAAAATGCTCTTCGCCTCCACCGACGGGGGCTTTTTATGTACGACAAGGACGACGAATGATTTCCTCTGCTCGATTGGGTGACAAACATGTCTGCCCATTACCGGGACACGGTACTACCCCGATTGCCACTGCCTCCGCTGACACGAACATCAACTTCATGGGTTCTGCACGCGTAGGCGATACCTGTGGGTGTGGTGCTGTTATCACGACTGGTTTTCCTTCCATTCAAGTGAACGGCCGTCCTATGGCTCACTTGGGCAGTCCAACCAGCCATGGCGGGACCATCATCACCGGGTCAAGCGATGTTGGCGGTGGATTCGTCATGGGAGATGCTGGTGCTGCAACAATCATCAACTTCTTGGCACTCGGAGCATTCCGGCCAGACGGCACTGTGGACGATGAGAAAATGGCCACACTGCTGGCTGATCCAAAACTGACAGAGAAGGCAACCGCTGCAAATGCCCTTGTAGATCCTAAGGCGGCGGCTAAACAACCGGACCCGACGCCAAGGCCAGAGGCGGAACCTGTCGCTTGCAAAGATCCTGATGAAATGGAAGGGCTGGCCAACTACATCGCGGGTGAGATGAACCGAAATATTCTGAGTTCGGAAGTCTTAGAGATGCAAAGGCTTAATAACTATGATCCCGTATCTCCGGATAGGGCCCCCCCGCGACTCACAGGCTTGGGCGGACCAGTAGCCCGCGCTCTGAACAAATACAGGGACACAGCTACATCGTGGGCAATCTGGACAAGCAAAGTAGGCCCACATATGGATTGGGATCACAAACCGAAGCTTCGTAAGCTGTTTGTTGGTCTGCACCATAAACAGGGAGCCTACGAGTACTTTTACGACATCTGGTCGAACATCCACTATGGATACGTTGGAATCATAGGAGGCTTGTCAGAGAGCGAGTTACTGGATGGAGCAGGGGCTGCACAATTTTTGTCTGACGCCGCTACCAAAGCTGGCGAGATGAGCAAGCCTGAAGCGGAGAGAGTGCATCCCGGTCCACATACTACGGCGAGTCCATGGACTGAACCGCGATCATGGGACGACGTTGCCGATAGGGTTTCCATTGAAATTGGGATGAAGCTGGCCAAGCTGCATCCCACGGGGGGAGTAACCGCGAAGATGATCATGGATGAAGTGTTGGCCGTACCACCAGCGAACTGGGGGGATGGAATCCGTGCCCATAAATGCCAGTAAGCGTCGGACATGGTTCACGCGGATACTGTGGATACCGGTGTTGTATTTAGTGGTCACTCACTGGGACATAGCTTTGCCTACCGTGAATGTTCACTACTCTAAAGCTGGGCAAGATGAGCTTCGGTACATCTGGAATGTTAATGACCGGATTTACAAGGGTGGAATGCTTCCTGGAGGCGGTGCTGTTGATAATGGGGTACTTTTCCCAGACGACGAATTCTTCATGGAGTTTTCGTGGTGGAGCAAAAAAGGGGGGCGTAATCATTGCATCAGCATCTCGCCGAAGTGGCCCAATACCGACATCTACCTAGACGCAGATGGAAACATCGACATGCGAAAAGACAGCGGAACTGACGCAGACAGGTTGAAAGAGTGTCAATGGGACCGAGCCAAGCCTTAGGTATATGAAGCGTTGCGGGCTGTAGATGATAGCGGCTCGCTCACACCAAAGGACTGTCATCCTGCACTGCGATAAAACGGAGGATGTGAGCGAGTGAATTCTACACCAGGGCTCGTCTTCGATTTAGTAGACACCGCCGATCGGCAGCTAATGGCCGATTCTGTTGAAAAAGTCGGCTTTGGTAGTCATGGCAGAAAAGTACGCGTCTGAGATTGAAGTCCGTGTTTTGCGCAGAAGAGATTGGACTCAGATTTGACGTAGCAGCGTGCAAAAGAGGTGTTTTCACCCATCAATATTCGAGCGTTTTGGGCGAACCGACTTTTTCAACAGAATCGGCCGATTTTTGCCTCTGACGTGGGGTCGCGTGCGACCCAATGCGGCCGTTTCGTTGCTTGCTAAGGCATGTCATAGCTCTACGAGCTGCAAACATCCCTGTTGGCAGGCTGTGAGAATTTCTTGCGCCAATTGGTCATCGGCCACAGCTTGAGCTAGTGCCAAGCCCCCAATCATCCCTACGGCAATTTGCAGAGCATGCTGGCGTGTATCCGCCTCTGTCGTCGATTTCAGTCCGGACTCTAGACGTGTGACGAAAGCTGCGAGCACTTGGGTGTAGCTCTCCTGGATGGCTCCGTCCTGCTGAGCAGCATCATTGACCATGAAGGCTAACGGACAGTGCATGCGGCTTGCATCCCGATGGTCCATGCGGAGATAGTCTTTCACTACCTGCTGCAAACCATCTTTACCAGCCTCTTCCAGTATCGCGCCCCCCGCGTTCGCGGCATTTCTAATAGCTTCGGTGTAAAGCTCCGTTTTGGATGCGAAGTGACTATAGAAGGCCCCCCGGGTCAATCCCGCACTCTCCATAATTGAGTCGATACTGACTTTTTCGAAACCTTCCAGTGCGAAGAGTCGCGATGCGCTATCCAGAATCATCTGTCGAGTGGTTGCGCGCTGTGTAGCAGGCCAGGGCATACGTCTTCTCCTCAGTAAAGCGTGAGATGGAGTATGACAAAACGGGACTTTATGTTCTTGAACATAAAGTCATACCGACCAGAATTGCCGACTCATCCCTCAAGGAGCTACACATGAGATTGCACATACTGGGACCTGGATTTAGTACCTTCGTACGTAGTGTCAGACTTTACTGCGAAGAGAAAGCGCTCGATTACACACACGGGATGCACGTGGATGGTAAAACGATCACGCTCCACAGCCCTGAACACAAGGCACTGCATCCTTTTGGCAAGGTCCCTGTATTGCTGCATGGAGAACGCAGCGTAATTGAAACAACCACTATTTGCCGCTACCTGGATGAAGCCTTTGCGCATATTTCTCTAAGGTCCGTTGACTTGGCCCAGAAGGTAAAGGTCGATCAGTGGTCCGCTGCTTTGGCGATGTATGCCGATGATCGACTGATACGTCGTTATCTTTTATTGCTGGTTTCACCCGCGCAGCCATCACGTCATATCGATAGAGAAGCTGTGGCTACCGCCGAGCCATTGGCAATCCAAACACTTGGGCTGTTGGCGAAGCAATTGGACGGGCAGCAATTTTTCTGCGGGGCGAACTACAGCATGGCGGATGCCATCCTGACGCCCATGCTCGATTATTTGGAACGCGTGCCCGAAAGTGCGCAATGGCTGAGAAAAACATCAAATCTTCGTGATTATCTTTTTCGCATGCGATTGCGCCAGTCAGGGCGCAACGTGTTGACCGAGCCGAACTTTAGTTAATGCAGAATACACTGCACTTATCGTTTGCCCGAGGGCCGCTTTTGACCGATTCTGTTGAAAAAGTCGGTCTGCCCAAACTGCCTGATCATTGACTGGTGAAAACGCCTTTTTTGCACGCTGCTACGTGAAATCCGAGTCCGGAAGCCTCTGCCAAAAGTAAAGATTTCAATCTCGGACGCGTACTTTTCTGATGCGCAAACCATGGCCGACTTTTTCAACAGAATCGGCCGATTTCTGTCTGTCACGAGGGGCAGAAATCGGCCCATAGTGGTCATCGCTAAGTCGCACGTTGCTCATTGGAGGGCCCATCTGCCAATACCATGCTATCCAAACCATCCACTCAGCAACGCTGCGCCCAACGCGACTAACGCGGTATTGAGACAGACCAGCATGAAGCCAAACCTTACCAGTTCGCCTTCCTCCTTGGCCTGGGTTTTAGCAAGTCCAAGGATCAGCATGACAACCGACAGCGAGCCCAGCGCTGCATGCCCTGCCGAGCTGTTTTGGACGGCAGCCAACAATAGGCGAGAGGATTCGGGCAACATCGCGATGGCCGGCATGAAGATCGCATTGCCGCCAACATTCGACCCGGTCATGTAGCCTGACAGCGCGCCAAACATGGCAACCAGCGACGTCGCGGCGGTGGGCGACAGGCCCGCCAGCAGTTGCATCAAACCCGCGAGGAAGCCGGCCTTCACCATCATCTGCGACATCGCGAGAAAGAAGAAAATGGTCAACAATGGCCGCTTCGCCCGCGCCACCAGCGCAGCAGGCATGCTGACGTCGAGTGCTGTCTGGCGTTTTGTGTTGCGCGTGTGAAACCCTAGCCCGATCAGCACCAGAACCAGTGCCAGGCCTGGTGAGGCGAGTGGCTTCCAGGTGACCTGGGCGCCCTGTACAACCCAGTGATCCTGCCAAGAGGTGATCGTCCACACCATCTTCAACGCGACAATGTAGACAATCAGAACCAGATATGGCCATGCCTGACGCGGCCATTGCACCGCACTGCGCTCGCTATCGTTGCGGCGCAGGCGCCACAGCCCAGCAGAGAGTACCGCTGCTGCCGTCACCAGGCCCGCGGCAACGCCGGCCACTTCCGGCCCCATCCACCGACTAGCACTGTAAAGCACGCCCACAAACAGCAGCCAGAAAGCGCCCAACGCCCTCCATTCCCGCGAGTCACGAACGCCTGCAAGATATAGCGCGATTGCACTGAGGGCCAAAAAAACCGGTGCGCTGGTCAGTGCCGAGGTCGATGCCAGCGCGGGTGCGTCCAGGTGAACCAACGAAGCACCAATGACAGATGCCAAGCCCAGCGTTCCCCAGGGCATGATTGCCATGCCGGTCAGTGCTATTCGTAGCGCGACCCGACGTTCGAAGAGACTGAGCAGCAGGGGCACCGTAGCGATCAACGACACGCCGAAGCCGGTCATCGCTTCGAGCAACGGTGCCAGTCCAAGGACGATAAACACTACTTGATCGCCGCGTCCAAGCCCCAGTGACCGCACCCATTGGCTAAGCGCCAGGTTGACGCCCATGCGTTCGATAAAAATCACGAAGACCAGACCTGGAACGATCACGAAAGCCGTACTTGCAAACAGCACGGCCGTATCTTGAGCGGCGGCCACCATACTGCCTAGGCGCCACGCGTCGGCAGCACCAGCGAGCCAGAGCACCATGACTAATAGAGTGCCAGCAATGGCGGCGTGAACGGGTGGCCGGCGCAGCACGACGAGCATGGCTGTAACCAACAGGACAGGGGAAAGATGGAACAGTGCGAGCATGCCAATAATATCCTGTGTGTGTTCCCGACTAAGGCTGCGTACGCAGACTGCTGGCAAGATAATATTTCTCTTGGCTAGATAAAGGGGCGCAGTTTTCTGATAGTTTTCGAGAAAATTTCTCACGGGTTTACCATGGCAAAAAACGACGCTGCACCTGAATCGTTGGACAAATTCGACCGTGCCATCTTGGACCTCGTTCAGCGCGACAACACTATGCCGCTGCGCCTTATGGCCGAGCAGGTCAATCTTTCCACGGCCGCCGTTCAGCGCCGCATCAAGCGAATGGAAGAGGGGGGAGTCATCACGGGCAACGTAGCCATCGTGGATCCCACCGCCGTAGGACGGCCGATCACGATCATTGTGGAAGTGATGGCAGAGCGCACTAGCATCGAGGCGCTGGAGGCGATGAAGGCACACTTCGCGGTGCCCGAAGTTCAGCAGTGCTACTACGTCACCGGCGAAGTGGATTTCGTCCTGGTGTTAACCGTTGCCAGCATGAAGGAATACCAGGCTTTGGCGCGGCGATTGTTTGCCGAAAACTCCAACGTTACCTGGTTCAAGACAATCGTGGCGCTGGACCGTGTGAAAGTCGGGCTTAATGTGCCGAGCGTGCCTGGGTAACCGCTCATTCAAGAGCGTCTTGCGGATCAAACCTCTTGAAATTAGCCAAGACAGTCGCCCTGATACCGGAAGGGAAAGGTATTATTTAGTGGTTAATTTTGGACGCTCTGAGTGTCCGCTATAGCCTAAAGTGGACAGTGGACACGGTGATGGCAAATGAGTAGTGTCACGGATGCTGCTTTCGACTCTAGAGGGCAGCAGGGCTTACCGTCATCCATGTCGCGTTTCTCCCTGAGCAATGTCGCATTTACCGCGACCACCTCTAAGCTAGAGAAGGACTTACAGGACGACAAGGAACGTTATACGACACACCATCGCGACAAGAATCGTGATATGGCATGTCATCTAATAGTAGTTATACACTTGCAAGGAATCGCAATGATCACCATCTATGGAATTGACTACAATTTAAATGCCAAAAAAGAACAGATGTCCGATGTGCTACATAATTGCATGACTACTGTTCTTGGGTTGCCCGAAGACAAGCGTGCTCACCGTTTCGTCCCGCTAGATAAAACTAATTTTTATTACCCCGGCGGTAGATCTGAAAAATACACAGTAATCGAAATAAGCATGATTTCTGGGCGAACGGAAGAAACAAAAAAGAAGCTCATAAAGCAAATATTTACAGCCTTTGAGCGAAACTTGGCTATAAATCCGGTTGACGTTGAAATCACAATATTTGAGCAGCCAAGTCATTGCTGGGGATTCCGAGGGATCACAGGCGATGAGGCAACCTTGAGTTACAGGGTTAACGTATAACAAGCGGTTCAAGCCGTTCGCTTCGCTCTCTGGAGCCGCGTACCGCGGTTCCTTAACCTAAACGTTAGGCAGTCATGAATATTGTAAGCGTCCGGCAACATGCCTTCTTGAGGCCATCGCTTAATGATCAATTGCACTTGACCACCCGTTCGCATTTAACTAACCCAGCGGTTGCATCGGACTTCAACGCTCAGTAAACAGCACCGGCAGAGGACGCCCCAAAGCAGCCCTCCATAACAGGTAGCCTCCCGACCTAACGTAGCCCAGCTCCATCCGTACTACTAGATGCCTTGGGCGCGTTTAGGTTTGTGGGATGCCAACCACTCTTTCTGCTCAGCGTCGATGAAGCTGCCGAAGATGCGAAACATAGACGTCAGGCATGGCCACTTCTCCTTTGAATTAGGAAAGCGTAGCAGCCAAAAAAATGGCCCGCACGCGGGCGGGCCAAATGGGAATTCTTCAAAGGAGCAGGGGTAATCTGCGCTCCATTCTGTGAACACTGCGTGAAAAGCATGTCGCCGAAATGAAAGCATTTGGTCGAAGCAAACACACTACTTTTGCTGATGCAGGTATTTCTGAATTGCATCAATTTCAAGTTTGCCTGGCTTTACACCGTTGTCAGATTTGAAGCTAGCGCTAGCCCAATGCGGCATTGGCGCCTTCAGAGGCTTCCCATGGTCGTCGATTCCGCTCAGCACGGCTCGCTCAAAAACTTTTGATTTCCACTCACTGGCATCTCCGGCCAGCTTAGGTGCCGATCCTCCCGCGCCTCGAGGCCCGTGACAAACAATGCAGTTATCTTGAAAAAGTTTTTCACCATCTGGCGGTGATGCCATTGCCGATGAGCAGGTGAGTAGGGCTATAAACGTCAGAAATGCGCATTTCATTTTAGGCTCCAGGCGACCCAACGATGACGTGAGCTGCTTAGGGGCGCTAAGTGAGAGCGTAGCAGGAGGCGAATGACGATGGGCGAGAGGACTTCAGGTAGCGAATCCCGACGCTCGGCCGGACTGCTTTCTCATGCGGGCTGGATTAGCTTGATCTGCCGCTGGACTGCGGTAAGCGACTCGCCAGCCTCCTTGACGGCTGATCGTATCTCATTCTTGGAAACCACACATTTTTTGTGCCCAGTACTTAAGCTCGCTACCGTCCTGAACGTGAGCTCTGATCTCGTCTGTGCCGCAAATGTGTTTGCGCTACTCCATAGGGCTCTCCGTGTCTTGTTCATGGTGTGAGACGATTAAAGGATTTTAGGTATTCGACGCGTGTTCGCGCCGCTTAGCTATCCAGTCGTGCAGAGCTGCAGAAAAAGCGGCCCATTTGGGGCGCTGGAGTTTTAGCGATTGACTGCTTCTGGCCGATTCTATTGAAAAAGTCGGTCTGCCCAAACTGCCCGATCATTGACTGGTGAAAACGCCTTTTTTGCACGCTGCTACGTGAAATCCGAGCCGGAAGCCTCTGCCAAAAGTAAAGATTTCAATCTCGGACGCGTACTTTTCTGATGCGCAAACCATGGCCGACTTTTTCAACAGAATCGGCCGATTGCCGATTCAGCCTTAAACTCTGGGTAGCGCTGACGCGCTACCTGCTTACACAAGTTAAGTTGGGTGGACGCATACCCTAATCCCATCGGAGCGCCTCATGTACAGCCATGTCACAATCGGCACCAACGACCTCGCCAGCGCCACAAACTTCTATGGGCGGCTACTTACACCGCTAGGCATCACGTTGCTTGCCCTCAAGCACAATCCTGAACGCGCTCTATTCACCCAAAGCACGACTGACTCAGGTACGGCGTTCTGCATCTATAGCCCTCTAAATGGCGAACGCGCGACACCAGGTAACGGGTCGATGGTTGCGTTCGAAGCCCAAACGCGGGCGCAGGTTGATGACTTCTACGTGATCGCTATGGCTAACGGGGCATCAGACGAAGGCGCACCAGGGCTGCGTCCTCAGTACTCTCCGGATTATTACGGTGCTTACATCAGAGACCCCGACGGCAACAAGATATGTTGCGTATGTCACAGCGCTGACTGACCTTCGACTTCTGGTTGCCGACTCAGGGGGGGGCTGAGTCACGCAAGGTGACTTGGGCAGACGCTTATCGTGTGGGCCCACCAAACTCAAAGCCGCGCATTGCGCGGCTTTCGTGTTTTTGGATCGGCCACCGCGGATGCGGTCCTAGGGGCTCAATTAGGCACAGTGCTTGCTCGCCAGCCGCCTAGGAGCACCCTCTCATGGCAACTCTCGTCAAAACTCCGTCAGACACCAGGAAGGCTCTGGCTCGCAAAACTGGCTGGCCAACCATGGCTAAAACCTTCCGTACCAAGAGTGATGCGGAGGACTGGTCTCGGCGTACCGAAGACGAAATGGTCAGAGGTGCGTACACACAGCGCAGCGGCTCCGAGTGCATGACGCTGGAAGCAGCCCTCAATTACCCCAACCCAGAAGCCCACCACTCAGCGTGGCGAAACCTCGAAAGCCAAGAAGTTCATCGAGCACCTGGGCAAATACTCACTGGCTGCGCTCTCCGCTGAAATCATCGCCGGCTATCACCCAATCAAAAAAGGTAGTCAGCTACTCGCAGCCTATCTCGCTGCGTGCCACCTCTTCGTTAGCGAGTTTTTTGCCAGTCTGCACGGAAATGCGTTTTTGAATTCCCGATAAGGTGGCGGAACTGAAGCGTTCGCAGCTTTCGGTTTCCCACACATCACCGGTTAAGATGTTAACCGCGAAATGGCCCAGTACATTGGACGCCGCGCCTTTTGGGTTATTGAACACCAAACCGAAGTCATAGTATCCCGCACGAAACAGAGTCCCTTTCTCTTCGCCCTGCCATGGACCGTCAATCCACATATCCGGGTTTGACATCTTGTAGTGCTGGTGTTTCAGTACCACAAGCAGAACCTGCTTGGCTTGATCCGCTGTCAAGCCGGAAGGCCGAATGTTCTTTGCGTTGAGTGATTCCGCAAGCACGGACGAACAGGCCAACAGGGCAGCAGCAACCACCAATACTTGCAGCCGACTTATGTACCGCATTGCATTCTCGCTTTCACCATACCAATTGCGTCTTCCACAAGTTTCGCATACCCAAAGCGCCCGCCCGTCTTCGCATCGCCTGTGTTGAAGTGGCTTGTAACAAGGGCTCTGCTAAACTCGCCCGGATCTTTTTTACCGCGTACTGCACTCCCAACTCGCGCCCAAAAAGACTGCCCTGACTGTAAGAATGAGGCGAAAGCAGCAACTTTCATTTTTGGATCGCCCAATGCCGTTATCGTGCCGGTCTGTAAAGGCGCTGGCGCGTGCATCGAGAAAAAATTGTTGCCCTCGGTAGCGAACCGACCTTTCCCGTATTGACTCTCATGTGCGGCAAGGCCAAGAATGTTTTCGATCGGGACGTCAATCTGATTGGCTAGAGTTTCCGCAGCGATACGGTGTTTAACTACGAACATTACAGCCGATCCAGCATTACACGGATTGCCCAAAACTCTCTCCTTAAGTTAGGTTTATTCGATATGCCATTATGCTCCTACAGCAACAACGGCGCTATCAATTCGCGCCTTCATGGCATGACACCCCCATTCGGTCGTGCTTAAAAGTTTTCGCTAGTGTGCTGTTTTGAAAATAACTTACCCGCCAGCCTGTGAGGCCATTGCCTTACGGGCTCGCTATATATTGTTCAAGATATCCTCTCCCTTCGCATTCCACACATAGCGGGTTGGCTGCGCATTTCGCAATGCCAGGAACGTGGTAATCGAACTCTCCAATTCGCGAACTGAATCGCCCCTGATTATCCAGACACATCCGACTGGCTGCTTTTGGCCCGGAGTGTGTAAAAACGCTAGGTCCCGTTTCGATCTTCAAGGCTGAGCGACTGTCCGGCTTAGTAGCCTGATCAAGGCACGATGTCCCATTCCTGATGAGCTAACCGCCCCAGCAACGCGCCAGATCATCGGGGCACGTAAAAACAGGCCGGTTTTTAGGCTGTTAGCGCTTTCATCAAGTGATGGGTACCGATGATTTTCATGACCCGTTTCAAGTTGTAGGCGAGCACATTCAAGCTCATCTCCGTACTCACCCCGGCCAGCTTTCGCGTCAGGAAGTGCGTCGCACCCATCCATTGTTTGAGCGCCCCGAAGGAATGTTCAACCGTCCGTTTTCGGACTCGCATCATCTCTGGCGCTTTGCTCAGCCGAAGCTGCATCTCCTCCAATACGTCTTCATGTTCCCAGCGTCGAACTCGTCGTTCTGTGCTCGGGGTCCAGATGTTCTCCGAACAGTCCCAATTGCTGACACAGCACGACGAACTGGCGACAGACGCCTCGGATGGTCTTGCTGTTGTCTTTTCGGAAGTTGGCGATGGTCTTGAAGTCCGGCATCAAGCGCCCGGTCAACCACATCAGTTCGAGGTTGCGCTGAGCTTCTCGCTCCAAACGTCGGCTCGACTGGATGCGGTTGAGATCGCCGTAGATGTAGATCTTCAGCAGGATCGCGGGATGGTAAGGAGGCCGGCCAGTATCGGCTGGAATGGCACCTTCAAAACCCAGATTGACCAGATCGAGTTCGTCGATAAAGACGTCGACTACGCGCACCGGATTGGTATCGCTGACGTAGTCGTCGAGGCTCTCGGTAAGTAAGGTGCCTTGGCCTCGATGTTCACCTTGGATAAAGCGCTTCATGGGCGATCCTTGCGATGAAATCCTCAGAAATCATAGCAAGTGTTCGCGAAGACGTTTTTACGCAATCTGGGCCGATTTCTGCCTGTCGTCACCGTCAGCTTTGGGGCGTCCTCTGCCGGTGCTGTTTACTGGGCGTTGAAGTTCGATGCAAACGCTGGGTTAGTTAAATGCGAACGGGTGGTCAAGTCAGTGCAATTGATCATTAAGCGATGGCCTCAAGAAGGCGTGTTACCGGATGCTTACAATATTTATGACTGCCTGACATTTAGGTTAAGGAGCCGCGGTACGCGGTCCCAGAGAGCGAAGCGAACGGCTTGTTATACGTTAACCCTGTAACTCAAGGTTGCCTCATCGCCTGTGATCCCTCGGAATCCCCAGCCAATGGCTTGGCTGCTCAAATATTGTGAAGCAGTCTCTGTTTATTAAAGAAATATATTTCAAATTATTACCGTAATCCATTTTTCTTTGTTAGATTGCGCGCCTCAAAAATTAACCAGGGACGTTTTATGTTTTTTATTGTCTGGCAAGGATGGGGCCTTCTTTCGATTCTTATCCCGGTGCTCTGCATGGTGCCTTTCGCGGGGCTCCCTAATGGGCTCGGGTTAGGTGTCGGTCTATTGGTTGGAGCGGCCGCCAACGCCTATATTGGCCACCGCCTGAATAACCAGCCGGGCAAAACCTACATTGACAAAGACAGCGGTGGAGAAGTCGTCTTTCGCAAGAAACACACGTTATTTTATGTGCCCATGCAGTACGTGTCAGTGCTGTGGGCAGTGGTGGGTGTATTTGCGTTGTTTAGTGCGCACTAAGCGCACTGGCTTTCGTCCATCCTTCGATGATGCATGACTGGCGAGAAGCCAGTCCTCGCGATGTCCGTTCTTGGCCGAAAGCCGCCAGTTTCCGAGGGTGGCTATTGACCGTTGTTTATCATGATGTCCGTCTTCCGCGAACAGAGTAGACCTCGAATGAAGACTATTGCGGAGGTGCGCAAGAAGTTGCGCACTCAATGGTCAAAATCAGCCTGATACATCGCTACAGGCCACGTAATTCATGCTCTACAGCCAAGTGCGCAAGAAGTTGCGCAGTACTGCGCAACTTCTTGCGCACTTTTCTTCTGTCTCTCACCATGAAAGTCGAAAAAGTCACCACTGAGGCCATCTAACCCCTTGATACCTAATGGTTAGATGCTGGTTGGCGCGACTTTTGATATCTCCTTCGACACCTGGGCAGGCAATCACACCGTCCGGTCCTGTCTTTTGAGCAAGGAGAGCATCCCATGGCAACACCCGCGTACATGTCCGTTACTGGCGAGAAACAAGGCCTGATCACTGCCGGCGCGTTCACCGCCGACTCCGTTGGCAACACCTACCAGGAAGGTCACGAAGACCAGGTCATGGTTCAGGCTTTCAGCCACGACGTAATCATTCCGCGTGACCCACAGTCCGGCCAACCGACCGGTCAGCGTGTACACAAGCCAGTCGTGATCACCAAGGTCTACGACAAGTCCTCGCCACTGCTGCAAGCGGCGCTGACCTCCGGCGAGCGCATGAGCGAAATCGTTATCCAGTGGTACCGCACTTCGGCTCAAGGTACCCAAGAGCACTACTACACCACCAAACTGGAAGACGCGATCATCGTCGCCATCAACAACAAGATGCACAACTGCCAGGATCCGTCGAACGCACACTTCACGCACCTGGAAGAAGTGCAATTCACCTACCGCAAAATCACCTGGACCCACGAAGTCTCCGGTACTTCGGGTTCCGATGACTGGCGCGCTCCAGTCGTTTAATCGCGACTGACTGTTTCACCCCTCGGCCAGCACAGCTGGCCGAGGCGGGTGGTACTCCTGAAGAATTTTTGCAGTCGTTGATCGCCATCGGGCGTCGACGAGTGCCGCAACATCGCATGAGGAACACGGAATGTTCGCACCGGCCAATCAGACCCATTTCAGCCTGACCATCGATGGGGCGGACAGCCTGTTTCAGGTGCTGTCCTTCACCGGCCGGGAGCGCCTGAACCAGCCGTTCGAATTCGAACTGGAACTGGTCAGCGAAAAGGCCGCGATCAACCTCGAAAGCGTGTTGCACAAACTGGCTTTTTTGCAGTTGTCCCCCTCGGGCAGCGGCATTCACGGGCTGGTCTACAGCATCGCCCAGGGCGAGGCCGGCAAGCGCCTGACCCGTTACCGGATTTCCCTGCGTCCGCAACTGGCTTACCTGGCGCATCGAGTCAACCAGCGCATCTTCCAGCAAATGACCGTGCCGCAGATCATCGCCAAGGTCCTGGAAGAACACGGCATCCTCGCCAGCGAGCACAAGTTCCAGCTGAGTGCGGTGTATCCCGAACGCATCTACTGCGTGCAGTACGACGAATCCGACCTGCACTTCGTGCAGCGCTTGTGTGAAGAGGAGGGCATTCACTACCACTTCCAGCACAGCGCCAGCGGTCACTTGCTGGTGTTCGGCGACGACCAGACGGTGTTCCCGAAACTGGTGCCGGTGGCCTATCAGCAGGACACTGGACTGGTGGCGGATCAGCCGGTGATCAAGCGTTTCGGTTTGCGCCTGGCCACCCGCACCAGTCGCACCACACGGCGCGATTACGATTTCACCAAGCCGAAGATCGAGCTGGAAAGTGACGCCAAGAGCGCCGCGAAACCGGACCTCGAAGATTACGATTACCCCGGCCGTTTCGTCGATCGCGAACGCGGCAAGCATCTGGCCAATCGCGCCCTCGAGCGCCATCGCAGCGGCTACCGCCTGGCCGAAGGCAACAGCGATCAGCCATTGCTGGTCAGCGGGCATTTCCTCGCGCTGACCGCACACGCCAACCCGGCGTGGAACGACCTGTGGCTGCTCACCGAAATCCTCCACGAAGGCAAGCAGCCGCAGGTGCTGGAGGAGGTGATTAGCAGCGACGTCACCGACCTCAAGGACGATTTCCACCAGGGCTATCGCAACCAGTTCACTGCCATTCCCTGGGACGTGCCGTACCGTCCGCCGCTGGAGCACCCGAAACCGAAAGTCCTCGGCACCCAGAGCGCGGTGGTCACCGGCCCTGAAGGCGAGGAGATTTTCTGCGACCAGTACGGTCGGGTGAAGGTGCAGTTCTTCTGGGACCGCGAAGGCCAGCACGACGACAAGACCAGTTGCTGGATGCGTGTGGCCTCGAACTGGGCCAGCCAGAACTTCGGCTCGATCAACCTGCCGCGCATCGGCATGGAAGTGCTGATCACCTTCCTCGAAGGCGATCCCGACCAGCCGCTGATCACCGGTTGCCTGTACCACGGCGTGAACCTGCCGCCGTACAAACTGCCGGACTTCAAGACCCTGGCCACGGTCAAGAGCAAGGAATACAAGGGCAGTCGCGCCAACGAACTGCGCATCGACGACACTACCAGCGAGATCAGCATTGCGCTGCGCAGTGATCACGGGGCCAGTGCGATCAACCTCGGTTACCTCACCCATCCGCGTCCAAGCGGTGGCCAGCCGCGCGGTGAAGGTTTCGAGCTGCGCACTGACCGCCATGGTGCGGTGCGTGCTCATCTATCAGGTATTGAAGGGGGTCGAGAAACGTGGCGGAAATGTCGAAAATGCTTTGCGAGATATTGGGGGGCGGATGGAAAGTGGCCAATGGAAAGCAACGTATGAATGTTGTTGTTCATGATGGAGATCACGATGTTGCTTGATATCCCTGAGGTGCGTACGACGCTTGAGAATCTGAGGAAAAGTTTCCAAGCGTTCGATGCAACCGGTTCGTACAACGCCTATCTGGCGCGTTGCGAGTCAGTGGATGAGTGGAAATTTTCTGATGGCGATTATTTCGGGCACTTACCATACGACACGGAACGCATGGGGTTTTCGACGCCCAGGCTGATGAAAAAAAATACTCGAGTGTGGAAGAAGCACGTGAGCTAGGGAAATACTGCTCTGGATTTTCTGGGGGGCGCCACAGGATTACCGTTCTTCCGGGGCAAAAGGGGGGGCAGTCAATTCAGGCAATGCTATACGACCATGCGGATACCTTCTTGGAGATTCGTACCGTCGGTTTTAAAGGGATGGATCGTGGAGATAAACTCGACGCAAGGTTAATAGGCCTTGGAAGGCTGTTTCAGCTCGATGACGGCGATAGGGTCTATGTCGGAGTCAGTGCCCGCGATGCGTTTTCCGTGTTTCTCTATAAGTACTCTTCTACAGGTAAGGTTCTGTCCGGCCGGGCTATTGCCAATGGCTGGCCTGGTGAAGATGAATGGTTCTATCACTACGACAGTGAAGGCCAGCTTGCCGAGATAACGTCAGGCGCTGCATCCGTCTGGACGCGCAAGTAATAGATTGACGGCTATCGGGATTGATAGGGAAGACTGCAACATTCCTGAGGCGGTCAAGTAAACCAGGGAGATACCGTGAAAGACATAATCCGGTTGGGTGACTCCACAAGCCATGGTGGAGTGGTGCTTGAGGCCTTCTCTCAAACCGATCTGAATGGCAAACCGATTGCGGGAGTCGGTCACAAAGTCAGTTGCCCGCTGTGCAAGGGGATTTTTCCCATTGCAGAGGGCAGCAGTACCTATACCGTCGACGGAACCCCCATTGCACTGCACGGTATGAAAACCGCCTGCGGTGCCAGCCTGATTGCCAGTGCTCCAAAGGGGGCAGTGATTAGCTGATCCCCACTTATTTGGATATTTCTATTCGTCCGAGCTGAGTGGCCTTTCGTCGCGAGAAGTCCGTCTGTAAAGAGGCTCACTTAGAAAAGGTCGCGGACGAGTTCTACAAGGCTGGGGTAGAGAAAGTTGATGCCAGGTACTTACCGCAGAGCGACTGCTTCTGCGAAAGCCGTCTGTCAGCACACATCTGCGCTAAGCCGCTTGTAAATTAGGTGGCGGGTAGTGGCGAGGGATTGGGGTTGGGGGATGTATTGCGCTTCGGCTTCAGGACTATCGCGCCATCAATCACCTCGATTGTCAGCTCGTCACCAAGGACCAAGCCCAAGCTCGCGAATAGTTCTGGTGGCAAATCGACGATGACGTCGCCAGTTTCATCTGCGGTGTCTTGGCACCTGACTGCCCAGCTTTGGGTTTCGCTCATGATCCGACTCATGCTGCATCGTTGGAGATGCATCATTATGCTCGTGATTTGTTATGGTGCGATGGGTGAAACTCAGTGATCGCTTCTGGCCGAATAGCAATCACCACGCCCTGTGACTTAACCAAGCTGCGAGTCCGAGACATAGCCCATGGGGAACATGTGTCGTCACGGGCCATCGTGATGCAGCAGAAAACCCACCACCCAGTGCAATTTGAGATCACTGAGCAAACCCGAACGGTTCTAGAGGCTTGGATGCATCTGCTTGGTCATACGAAGCTTGAAAGCACCGTCAGATACCTGGGAATCGAGGTCGATGATGCCCTGGAAATGGCAGAACAGACGGAAGTCTGACCATCTATAGCGACGGTCGATGCTAGACCGTCGCTATCCGACCCGTTGTCGTCTCCCGACTGATCACACCTTCGAGGGTGTCTACTGCTAGTCAGGCCCAGAGGGGAGGGCACGATGAGCAGCGCGCAGGTGGGGTGCTCCTTACGACGAAATTTATCTTGGTTGCCCAGGGCAGACCTGCGTTAAACACCGCCATATTGATACACCGTCGCACTCCAATACCGGCTGCCGTTACGTGTTTGGCGGATCCATCCATCCGCCACCAGTTGTTTGGCGATCATTCGATTCATAAAGCCATGACCGAGCAGCAGAACCGGTCCTTCGCTGGCAAGGGACTGAAGCCGTTGAGCTGCCGTGCTGGCGCGCATTCTTGCAGTGCCGACGGATTCAACGCTGCGTGAGTATCCGCACAACCATAAGACTCGAAGGAGAAATGCCCAGGTAAACGGCGATAGCCTTGGCCATTTCCAGTGACCATAAGGCAGTTGCGCTTCACAGAAAAGCGCGTCGACAAGGGCTGGCTTCAGGCCCAGAGCCCGGACGGAGGTCAGCGCACGAGGCGCGTTGCTTGAGACAATCACCGTGGCGGCTGTGGCGAGCTGCATGCTGGCATCAGGAACGGGTTGGTTGATAATTTCGGACCGGTTGTAGTGTTCGATCCAGTCTTTCATATCGAGCGCTGACATTTTTTCGGTCGCGACCAGCTTTGGCTGGCCGTGACGCATCAGGATTATTTTCCTGCTCAAAGTATGTTTACGTCCTTGTACTGATGTGTTTCAAACCAACCGTGATCGTGGTACCACGCCACGGTGTCGGTGATTGTCAGCTCTAGCGCCCGGAAACTCAGGTCAAGCTCTCGTTCACTCTTGCTGTGGTTGAAACAGGTGCGGTCCTTCTCTCGTACCAACAGGCGCAACGTGGCCAGGCTCAGCAGAATGGGCTTGCCGGTAATACGCGCATAGAGCTCCTGCACAGCCGCCAAGGTGTATAGCAAGGGCAGCGGTAGTTGTCGAGCGGGTGTCTTGACGCCTGCTATACGCCCAAGAACAGGCACCAGCTCACGCATTGTCATATTCCGGCCCGCCGCGAGATAGCGTTCACCTCGCCGCCCATGTCTGGCTGCGGCAATCTGCGCCAATGCCACATCGCGGGCATCGACAACGGAGAAGCTACCGGGGATCAGCCCGGGCAATTTGCCGCGTACGACGTCGTTGACCAACTGTCCCGAGGAGGTCGGGCCAATGTCGGCAGGCCCCCACATCCAGCCAGGCAGGACCATGCAGGCATGCATATCGGGATGGCGTTCCAGGAATGACAAGACGACACGGTCGGCGAGGATCTTGCTACGGTAATAGTCATCTGCGTCAGCCTCGGCCCGTAGGCAAGTTTCATCAATTGACGTGCCGGGAGCGCCGTCGAGCACGGCAATGGAAGACGTATGGATGAACCGGCGTACACCGGCGCGGTAGGCCTGCTCAAGCAAGCGCCGCGTACCAGACACATTAATTTTTTCGAGCGCCTCCCAGTGGTTGCCGCCCTTGTAATTGTCGCGAAAGAACGCTGCGGTGTGAAACACCGTATCGCAGCCTCGCATCGACTCTGCGAACGCGTCGACATCGGCCATGTCACCCACCACCAGTTCCACACCCGGCAAATGGTTGAGCTGCTGTTCACCTTTGGCTCTTGAACGGACCAGGGCTTTGACCACGCAGCCATGAGCGATCAATTCACGCACCAGGTTGTTGCCCAACAAGCCGGTTGCGCCAGTAACGAATACACTTTGCATTGCTTGACCCTCAGCCTGATCGGCTAAAAAATGACATCAACACCGCACTGTCGAAGAAGGCCTCTTCACGGATGGCCAGCCCGTCTTTGAAGGTGAAATGTGCGGCGTAGTACACGGCAATGTGGCGGCCATGGGGTGGAATCACCCGGTCCGGCATCACCAATGGTGCGGTGAAGGTGCCGGTCAGGAAGGCGGTCAGTGCTAAACGATCGTCAGCAACGGCAAAGGGGCTGAAGGTTAGCTGGGCATCTGGGAACGCTTCGAGTAATGCGGTTTCTCGCTTGCGCATGGATTCGCGACCGGTTTGCATCCCCATCCCATCGAAGTAGATGAAGTCTTCGCAAACCAGCGCAAGCATCGCCTCCACATCACGGCGATTGAAGGCGCTGGCGGCGCGCTCCGCAAAGTCGTTGGGGCCAGTAGTCATACACTCCGTTCCATTCCATTCGTTTCGAAGGCCTGTAGATATACCTTTGAGGCCTCTTTCGAAAAACAGCGACTGCTGCATAATGGCTTTGCATATATGCAGACCAGGGAAGATATGAAGCATGGCGTTGCAAGCAAATTGGGACGATCTTCGTCTGCTGTTGGCCGTCTCGCGGCGTGGCAGCTTTCTTCAAGCGGGTCAGTTGCTGGGTATCGCGGCGTCTACGGTGTCTCGCCGGTTGACCCAACTTGAGGGCGCCCTGGGCGAGCCACTCGTCGAGCGGGGCGTTGAAGGATGCTGGTTGACCTCGCGGGGCCAATCCCTCGTGGAAGTTGCCCAAGCTGCGGAAGCGGGCTTGAGGCGTCAAACCGTTGCTGGCATCTCCGGGTTACATACAGAGCTATTGGGCAGTGTCCTGGTCAGCGCAGGAGAGGGATTTTCGTCTTACGTACTGGAGGCCGCGAGTCGCTTCACCTCTCTTCACCCGCGTTGCTCGGTGGAGTTGCTGGTAACAGCCGACTTCCACAAGATCGTCCGCGGCGTGGCAGACATTGCGGTGCGCACAGCTCATCTGGGCGAGCCGTCGCTGATTTATCGACCCATCGGCAGGCTCGCCTACGGTGTCTTCGCCGATGCAGGTTATCTGAAGCGGTTTCCAGGGGTGACTCCGGCCACTGCGGTCAATATTGCCTTGCTTCCTCCGCTGGACATGTTGCCGCAAATGCGTGCGGCAAAGGCCGCGGGGCTGGAACGCGCGCAGATCAGCGTGAACTCATTCGCGGCTCAGCTCGAGTCGGTGAGGCGAGGCATGGGTGTGGCAGTACTGCCCCGTATTCTGGCAAAGGACCTGATCGGGTTGTTCCCGGAACTCCAACTTCCAGATATGGAAGTCTATCTGGTGACCCGGCCTCAGGCATTGAAACAGGCCCACATCAAATGTTTCTTTGCCATCCTGGAACAGGTGCTGCTTGAAGCCCTTTCCATAGAAAATGTCGAAGGTTACTTCTTGGGGCGACCCGAAACGGGCGCATAGGGGGCGCTTGTCAAAATGATAGAGATTGATGACGTTGGTAGAATCTTTTCCAAGCTTCGCGTGGAGGCCTACGGGACAGCACCAGCCGATAGACGCGTGTTCGGGTCTATGCTTATCTTGCCCTTCTAATCAGGTCCACCCATAAACACCGAGCAGCCAATCAGAGGAACACGTGAAACTTTCGACACCTACTGCAGCACTGCTCTGTCTATTGCTCGGCACTGTTGTCAGGGCAGAGCAGTATCAGGTCGTTACCGAAGAGTGGGCACCGTACAACTACCTGGAGAACAATCAGCTCACCGGCATGACCACGGAGATCGTTCGGGCCATCATGGCGCTGACCGGGGATGACTTTGAGGTACTACTGCAGCCCAGTATGCGAACCACCCAGGCATTGAAGACCCGGCGCAAGACTATCATGTACTCCCTGTTCCGCACGGCGGAGCGCGAGCCGTTGTACAAGTGGGTCGGACCGATCGTGGAAGAGTCCATTCACCCCTATCAGTTGGCCAAAGCGTCGCCGGTGAACTCCTTGGAACAACTGCTGCGGGTCCCGCAGATCACCACCCGACATGCCGGCCTGGTGCCCGAGATGCTGCGGTCGCTGGGTTTCAACAACCTGGACAGAAGTGCAACCGAGAGCCAGCAGCTCTACCGCATGCTGCTCGCCGGGCGCACCGACATCATCGTCGGCGACACCGATGCGGGGGTGGCTTACTACAGCCGCCAGTTGAACATCGCCCCCGGCACGCTGCGACAGATTCCCATCGAGCTTTACCGTTCATCGCTGTACATTGCCTTCAGCCTCGACTGTGAAGACGAACGGGTAGCCGCGTGGGCCAGCGCCCTGGAGCAGCTGCGCCATTCTGGCGAGTTGGAGCGCATTCAGCGTCGATACGAGCAACCCATCGGGAAATAAAAACGTGGCACCGGCGAAAGCCCGCCCCGCATTACTTCACACAGTGTGTTTTGCTCAGGTGATCGCTTTCAGAAATCGGCGGGCGCCGAAGTCAGCCAAAAATACGGGGCTGTTTCAGGTCATCTATAGCAACCCAATCGGGGGAAAAACCAGGGATTTCTTCCGGTCGCTACCGACCCATTGCAGTCTCTCAGCCTGCGCAACGGTCGACCAAAAGCGGCCCATAACCAGGGTTCGCTTTGGGCCGATACGCAAGCGGTAGGGACGAGTCGAGCCATGGCCCTGATCGCATAAATTTGAAATGCACGGCGTTGCTCGACAGAATCGCGCCCGAATCTGGCCAAAGGTGCCGGACGTTCGTGGTGAAAAGGGGCTGCAGTTGAACGAACAGACATTGTCCATGCGCCTGGAGCGCGTGGCGGCGCATGTGCCAGCAGGTGCGCGCCTGGCCGATATCGGCTCGGATCACGGCTACCTGCCTGTGGCGTTGATGCGCCGTGACGCCATCGCGGCGGCGGTGGCCGGCGAGGTGGCATTGACGCCGTTTCGCTCGGCCGAACGCACTGTGCGGGAGAACGGCCTGGACCAGCGGATTACCGTGCGCCTGGCCAATGGCCTGGCGGCGATCGAGCCGGGAGACAGGATCACGGCGATCAGCATCTGCGGCATGGGTGGCGAGACAATCCGCGACATCCTCGACAGCGGCAAGGCGCGTTTGAGCGGCCAGGAGCGCCTGATCCTGCAGCCCAACGGCGGCGAGCAGCCACTGCGCCAATGGCTGATGGAAAATGGTTACCGCATCTTCTGCGAGGAAGTGCTGCGGGAAAACCGCTTCGACTACGAAATCATCGTCGCCGAGCGCGCCGGGCCGGTGATGTACACCGCCGAGGAGTTGTACTTCGGCCCGCTGCAGATGCAGGCCCGCAGCCCGGCGTTCCTGGTCAAGTGGCAGCGCGTGCTGCGCGAGAAGCAGCGGACCCTGAGTAACTTCGCCCGGGCGCGGCAGGCCGTGCCCGAGGAGAAGGTGCAGGACGTGGCCCGGCAGGCACGGTGGATCACCGAGCTGCTGGCTTGAGCCCTTGACTGAGTAATTGCACGGGTAAATTTCAACCTGGCTGTTGCTGCCCTGATAGGGTTTGCGGTTAGCGACAACACTGGCAACTGCTTATCAGTGGTTGATCGGGGTCGCTTTCGAGAAATGTGACCATGACTTCCATTCCCGTTCGGGGGGGCGTCATTTCACAACTCCAATTGGAGGCCCCCCTCAGCCAACAACTACTCTTGTCGTCAAATCTATCTTCGCGGTCCCAGGGGAACTTGACCTTGACCCGTCCGAGGGGCTGATCACACTGGATCTCCTCGTCCTCCAGAGCGATGACCACAGCGGTCTGGTTGCTTGGCACCTGAGGTTTCCTGTGAGCCAAAGGCGGACGATAGAACACGTCCCACGGAAGAACCACAAAGCGGTTGCGGTAACCCTGATGAAAGTCATCCTCGTTGTCAGTGTTGCCACTGGCGACGTTCTCACTCAATACCTGTGGTTGCTTGCCTTCGTGGATGACCTGAGTCAGTAGCCATAGGTCGTTCCACTCTTGGCGCGGGTGGTCTGAGATTTCCAGAACATGGCCACTGACTAACCGGGTCTGGTCACCTTGCCCTTCAGCTTGACGATAAGCCGCGTGGCGGCGCTCCATGGCACGCAGACGCATCTGCTTGCCGTGCTCATGACCTGCGAAACGCTCCAGCTTGTCATCGTATTCCATGTCTAGCTGTTGCTCGTTCCTCCCCAGGCGAAGGTTGAAGCGCTTGATCAGTGGCTCGTCGGCCACCCTATCGCTCTCTTGTCTATAAGCAGTGGGTTGCCCGATCTTGGGAAAAACCGCCTGATCATCGCCAAAGACCAGCACGTGGCCTTGAGCGCTGTGTTGGAAGTGGAAGTGAATACCTTCTTCTTCGCACAAGCGCTGAATAAAGTGCAAATCCGTTTCGTCGTACTGAGTACAGTAGTCACGCTCGGGGTAGGTCGACCCCAGATGAAACCGACAAGCGTCGCCCAGGATCCCGTGCTCTTCCAGTATCAAGGCGACGATTTTCGGCACCGAGAACTGTTGATAGATCCTGTGGTTGATGCGGTGGCGCAAGTAGGACAGGTGCGGTACGAGGGCCAGGCTGTAGCGCGTCAAACGCTGATCATTACCGCTTTGAGCGATGTGATAGACCCGTCCATGAATGCCGTTGCCCTTCGTGTCGAATGTCAGAAAAGCCTCTATGTCGAAGAGGCTTTCGAGATCCAGGTCAGACCGCTCGCTAACAAGCTCCACGTTGAAGAGGTAAGGCCTGCTGATCGCCTCCTCTCCGGTGAATGCGAGCACTTGAAAATCGTGCTCAAAACCGTCGATTGTCAAACTGAAAGGCGTCTGATTGGCTGGGCTGAACATCCGCTGTTCTCTTCTTACATAAGGTGTTGAATTGACGCTGTCGCAGACAGCAATGTCAGGAAGCCGGGTAAATCCAGCCCAGGGCAAGAACCTTCAGCAGTCAGTTTTACAAACGATTGCGCGAGGTGAGTGCGTTTCACCGGGCGTTTAAACGATGAACCGGAGAGCGTCCTGGGTAATACCGGACTAAATGGAGTAACAGGCACTAACCCACTCGCTCAGTGCCCCCTGGATATCGGCGTTTGCGTGTTACTTTCCGGACATGAATAGCCTCAACCTGCTGCTCGCCCCATGCCCACGTATAAAATAAAGACTGGCATCTAGCAATAGGCGACAAATCAAGTCAAATCACACGCCACTCTTCACTTTGGTCCAAATCCGTGTACGGATTCGCTCCAGCTTCAATGGTAGTGACTCAAGCGGAACAAATGTAGCAATGGTCTTTTTGTCTGGATAAATCCAGGGATTGTCTCGCAGCTTCTGTTCGACAAACTCAGTGGCATCTTTATTGGCGTTAGGATACAGAGTGTGGTTTGAGGTCTTGGCAATGATTTTTGGTTGCAACATATAATTAATAAACGCCATGCCTTCCTTCGGGTGGGGTGCGTCTTTTAGCAGAACCAGATTTTCCGACCAGACCAGCGCCCCTTCGCGAGGAAGGCTGTAAGTAATCTTGCGTCCAGTGTTGGCCTTCTCGTTTATGGCCTGCGCAGCAAGGGCACCATTAGCCCATCCCACAACTGCACAAATATTGCCGTCAGCCAGGTCAGCGTCGATTTTGGATGAATCGAAATAGCGGACGTAGGGACGGATTTTTAACAGCAGGGCTTGAGCTTTCTGGTAATCATCCGGGTTCCTACTGTTGCTGGGGAGCCCAAGGTAATGCAGAGCAATCGAAATGATCTCACTTGGAGAGTCGAGCATTGCCACGCCACACGACTGGAGCTTGCTGATGTTTTCTTCTTTGAAGATCAAATCCCAGCTATTCACCGGAGCATTATCACCCAATGCCGCTTTGACTTTATCAACGTCATAGCCAATGCCGGTGGTGCCCCATAAATAGGGCACAGCGTAGCGATTACCAGGATCATTGACCGCGACCTGGGACAAGATATCAGGATCGATATGTGACAAATTGCTCAGTTGATCACGATCCAGCGGCTGAAGCACTCCCGCCTGGATCAGGCTTGGCAACACATTGGAGGTAGCGACAATCACGTCATACCCCGTGCGCCCAGCCATTACCTTGCTCTGCATGATTTCGGCGCTGTCGAACGCATCCATATGCACTCTGGTGCCGGTTTCCTGCTCGAACTCCTTTGGGGTCTCCGGAGCGATAAACCCGAACCAGTTATACAGATACATCCCAGGCTCTACAGCCCCTACTGATGTGCTTATCCCTGCACAGAGAAGCGAGGCTGAAAAAATGGTTCGCAAATGTGATTTTCTCATGCAACATCCTTGTCAAGACGACGTGCCCTCATGGCCATCGTAAACCCTGAAAGTGAATATACCGGGCATTACCGAATAGTAAATACCTACGAATACTTACCTCTGATCTACGAATCCCTAACCCTAAAGGGGTAGAAAATGCCGTTCGACCTTCATAGCCTGGCTTGGCACCGCTCGATTGGGAAGCTGATCATGCAGTTGAACCGTCCAGAATTCTGGAGTTCACTTGTTCGTATATTGAATGAATATGTCCAAATCGATAATTGGGTTGTATTGATCTTTAGCAGTCAGCAAGTGCAAGTTGTTAGTCTTCCTGAGATAGCAGATGCGGAGGAGGTAGACGCGTTCACTCATCGCTATGTGAAGGGGCTTTATCTGCTGGATCCATTTTATATCGCTAATCGGGAAAATCCACAGAGCGGTTTCTTTCATCTGCTGGATATTGCGCCGGAGTACTTTCTTGAAACTGAGTATTACCATCAATATTTTGCACAATACATCTCTGTGGATGAGGCTCAGTACAATGTCCAGCTCGACGCCGATAGAACGTTATGCATTTCCGTTGGCAGTGAAGTTCGTTTTAGTCAAGAACAAATAACAATGCTTGATATTATCAAGCCATGGGTGACTGCATTGATGCATCAGCGCATGTGTTTTGAACTTGACGTAGAGAAAAATCTCACCGAGCCACCGCTATGGCCAGAAACGATTACCCAGCTGGGTACGCAAATAACAGCGCGCGAAAGTGATGTGCTCAGATTATTGCTTAGTGGCTTCTCTAATAAGGAGATAGCCGGAAAGCTTTCCCTCTCGGTGGAAACAATAAAAGTTCACCGTCGCAATATTTACGCCAAGTTAAGTATCAAGTCACAATCCGAACTGTTTGCTCGATTTTTTATGCCGAAACAGGATGTTTTCCCTGTAAGTTGAAATCAGCGTTTTAGTCTGGACATTGCGAGGACATCACGCTGATTTGCGCGGTAATCGGAGTCATGTTCCTGCAAGCATCAAATCCAGATTCTGCACCGCCGCTCCAGCTGCTCCCTTCCCAAGATTGTCAAACACCGCAGCCAACAAAACCTGCCCCGTCTCATCATTCTCAAACACTGACAATCGCAAACCATCAGTCCCGTTAAGTGCCTGAGGATCAAGAGACGTCAACGCTTTAGCCTCCTGCATCGACATCACCTGTACATGGCTCGCATTGACGTAGTGCCGCATCAGACACCCATGTAACTGCACCGCACTCACACCTGGCGCCAACAACCGGGTTTGCAAGGGGATGGTCAGTACGATCCCCTGCCGAAAAGCGCCATAGGCCGGCACAAATATCGGCCGCTCCGTCAGACCGCTTTGCTGCTGAATCTCTGGAATATGTTTGTGTGCCAGCCCCAGCCCATAGACCTGAAACGCCGACGCCTGTGCTGCGCCTTCTCCCTCATGCTCTTCAACGCCGACACGGCCTTTCCCGGAATAACCCGACACGGCATGAATGTTCATCGGGTAATCCCTGGGCAGTAATCCGGCCTCCAGTAGTGGGCGCAGCAAGCCTATCGCCCCCGTTGGATAGCAACCGGGATTGCTGACCCGTCGCGCGACGGCGATGCGTTGGGCGTGCTGCGGACTCATCTCTGCGAAGCCATAGGTCCAGTCTGGGTGGGTGCGGTGCGCCGAACTCGCATCGATCACCCGAACGGCGGGGTTTTCGATGGTAGCTACAGCGTCGCGCGCGGCTTGGTCGGGCAAGCAGAGAATCGCGATGTCGCAGTTATTGATGGCTTCGGCGCGACGTTGCGGGTCCTTGCGATATTCGGGGCTGAGTGTGATAAGCCGCAGATCGCTCCGGTCGCGTAAGCGTTGATGAATTTGCAGCCCGGTGGTGCCTTGGTCGCCGTCGATGAATACAAGGGAACTTGCCATGGAATGCTCTCGGATACAGGTAATCAGGAGTCCAATCTTCAGCGAAGCGTTAAGATAGGAAAAGTTGAATTTCCAGACGATGAGATTCAGCTTTTCTGAATAAGGAGTGACTCATGCGCGAAATCAGCCTGGACCGTCTGCGTACGTTGGTGGCGATTGCCGATCTGGGTTCGTTTGCCGAGGCGGCCCGTGTGCTGCACCTTGCGCCACCCACGGTCAGTTTGCATATCGCCGACCTGGAGTCGCGCGTGGGTGGCAAGCTGTTGTCGCGCACGCGTGGGCGCGTTCAGCCTTCAGCGATCGGGAACACACTGGTGGAGCGTGCGCGACGGCTGTTGGCGGATGCGGAGCAGGCGCTTGAGGAAGTGGAACGTCAGGTACAGGGATTGGCCGGGCGTGTGCGGCTAGGTGCCTCCACAGGGGCCATCGCACAGTTGATGCCACAAGCTTTGGAGACGTTGAGCCAGCGCCATCCCGCTATCGATGTGCAGGTCGCGGTGCTCACGTCGCAGGAAACTTTGAAGAAGCTTGCCGAGGGCTCTTTAGAGATCGGTTTGGTCGCGCTGCCGCAGCCTCCGGTGAAGGGCTTGCGGATCGAGCCGTGGCGACGGGACCCGGTCATGGCCTTCTTGCCGGCTCGCTGGGAATCCCCGGAGGTTGTGACCCCCGACTGGCTGTCCGCTCAGCCATTGATTCTGAATGACAACACCACTCGCCTTTCACGCTTGACTTCGGAGTGGTTCGCCAGCGGCGGACGGCAGCCTGCGCCGCGTATTCAACTGAACTACAACGATGCGATCAAAAGCCTCGTGGCGGCTGGCTATGGTGCGACGTTGTTGCCGCATGAGGCCTCCACGCCATTGCCCGATACCAGGATCGTCATGCGACCATTGCAGCCCTTGTTGTGGCGGCAACTGGGTATTGCCCACCGTAGTCGGGACATCGAACGGCCTACGCAACATGTGCTGGATGTGTTGTGGGAATTGAGTGCGGGGTAGGGGGATTTTGTCGCACTCGGCGCAGAACTGGCGAAGTACTGATTCAGAGGATGGGTACGACTTGATGCTGTCGGCGCCTTGGACAAGATGTAATGGCACGGGGCTTTGATCATCAGGTTGCAGAGTTGCAGGTGCAGGCAGTGATCCTGAATCGAATCACTGCACTTGGAGTACCGATGACGGTGCGAGTGAGATAAGTCCGCCTGGAGGAAGGGGAGACTCACCTCGCATCAGAGTTCTGCAACAGAGCCGTTTGCGTCTGGACATATTTTGCGGGTGCCAGACCGACCATCCGAGTGAAGTCCCTTATGAAGTGTGCCTGATCAAAATAACCCAGCTCGAGCGCGAGATCCGTCCCCGGCCTGGCTTCGCCGCTCTGCAGCAGGGCCAGTGCTTCATGTAACCGGTATCGGGCAATCACCCACTTCGGACTTACGCCAACGTAATGGGCAAAGAGGCGTTGTAACTGCCGCTCACTAACACTGGACAACTCACTGAGTTGTGCGACTGTTGTCAGTCTGTTGTCTGACGCGATTTGGGCGATGAGGTCATTGAGCAGTTGTACACGCTCATCGGATTGCGGCAAGCAGTGACACAGCAACGCTTCTGATTGCTCGCACAGGTTCGCCATCCCCGGACATTCGATGTGCTTGGCCAACCTGTCGACCACCGTCCCAAAAACCTCAGAGGCCGGGATCGATCGGTTGGCCAGCCGGCTGACAGGTCCGCCCAGAAATGGCTGGAATGCGGCGGGACGAAACTTGATTCCAAACGCCCAGCTGTTGCCAGACAGCGTCTTGCTGAAGCGGGAACGACGGGGGCCCCACACATGGACCTGACCCCTTTCCACAACGAGATGCACATTGGGGTGAGGCAGGGTTTCCTGTTGCTGTACAGGCTGATCACTGAGATTCCAGCTGACATGCCAATAATGTTCTACCCATGCCGCCAACTGGACTGAGGGCGCCTCGCGAATGTGAGTGAACTGCGGGCCCTTCAATCGCTGATTAAGGACGCCTCGTGCGGGCTGCAGGATAACAGTAGAGCCTGGTCGTGTTTTTCCAATCATCGTCGGTCGCCATCTGCTCCAATGCAAATCAGGGATAGGTCCGACTGTGTGGACCGGTCAAATAGGCCACTGATCTCGGCATAGACGGACTCTAAACAGTCGAGGGATTGGCGTCGACAACAACTGCGTCTGGTTTAGACCGTACGACATTATCTGGATTTTTGATGGAGATGACAGCATGCAAGCCAAGGGAACATTCGACGTCCAACTACCCGTCCACTCTGTTGCGCCCGGTACCGAGGCCGCTCAACTGAGCAGAAAGGCCATACACAAAACATTTCAGGGAGGTTTGGAAGCCAATAGTCTGGGAGAGATGCTTGCCTCCCTCTCGACAATCCCGGGATCTGCCGGCTATGTGGCGATGGAGCGGGTTGAGGGTAATCTGGCGGGAAGGCCAGGCAGCTTTGTGTTGATGCATTTTGGAACTATGGACAGAGGCCAGCGAACACTGATCATTCAGGTCGTACCTGACTCGGGTACTGGCGAGTTGGAGGGACTCAGCGGCACGATGGAAATAGATGTTCGTGATGGGCAGCATTACTATCTGTTCAACTATCAACTCATGCCAACGCGAAGCTCAAACGCATAATCCTGATATCGGCCATCACCGTATTGACGTTACCAGCTGCCGTGCTGGATCCTTTGGACTTGGACAGCGCGCGGCAGCCGCAGTTGGTGATGTTGTTTTGATCGTCGCCCCTCGCGGCTGGAGGCGTTTTATCTGGCTCACGAACTGATCCGGCCTTCCCAGAAGGGGCTGGAAGAGGAGACTCAAAGGCGCCGTGAAGCAGAAATGACCGTTGCTGAACAATCCACTCTGGATACTGGGCGCGACGCTGGCAACTTCACTCGCGCAAAGGCAGATTGGGTATCGGATTCACCGATGGCTGGCAGACCTCGCCCGAAGGAAAATTGCAAATGGCTTCCGTCGAGCCAGAGCTTGCATACGATGAACCACTCAATGTGGTGAGTAGGTTCTCCGGTGGTGGTCGTGCCTGAGTTCAGGCGATCTGAAAATCCGACTTTTTCAACAGAATCGGCCAAAAGCGGACCTTGAAGCGGGAAAAATGGTGCTCAAACCGCCTATATGCCGTCGGATGCTTCTCGGTTACCCGAGTGCATATGCGTAACTTGTCTTAGCGACCTATCACTCACTCGCGGCGGTTGGCTCAAGGGTGACGGTCATCTCGCCGAAGATGGCTTGGTAGGCCTCCTGGCACGAACTCTCTGCAGTCAGTAGCGCGTCGTCAACGAGCTGCGCGCCCACGGGGGTTAAGCATGCATAACCAACGCGCGCATCGCGGGGATCGCTTTGGCGAGATACCCAACCTATTTTTTCCAAGGGCAGGAGGGACTTGGTTACGGCTGACGCGGTTAAGCCCATGCACTCTGCCAAATCTGCACGACGAAGCCTGCCGCCGTGGGCTTGCTTAAGATGATGCAGAATCATGAAGTCGCTAAAGCTCAACCCATGCACGGCGGAGAGTTTGGCGTCGATACGCCGAGTGGCGGCAGTGTATGCCCGGGATATGCGGATATAGCGTTCAAGTGTTGAGGGCGAAGTGCCTTCCGCACCCGGTGTGTAGTCAGACATTGCAACACTCCTTCAGTTCGGATGGGGATGGGTGTTCAAAGCGTGCGTCCATGGCCTCGAACATTTGGGCCGTTATTTCGAACGAATAGGTCGCACCTTTTTCTAGGTTTCGTTGCAGTACGCGCTCACGGCGTAGCGACTTATCGGCATTTACGAAGTGGCTAAGCACCTCATAGCCCGCGTTGTGGGCCTGCAGTCGGATTTGAGTGCGGTCTGCTTTCGTCATAAAGCCTTGATCCAGCACCACGTCCTTGCCCGACGCTAGAACCTGCACGCACGTTTCCCATATTTGCGACTCGCAACGTCTAACACGGGGAAGCACCCATTCCAGGCTAAGGGGCTGAGGCAGATCTGGGCCGTATAGACGCTGCATCCATTCATCAATCGAGAAGCTGACAGCGTTTAGCTGGGCCGTTATCTGCCGAGCTAGTGTCGACTTACCGGCCCCGAGAGGGCCGAAAATAATGTGTACGGTGCTCATCTGTCACCTTGTTTCTAGGTAATTTACCTATACAGTATCTAGACGTCAGACTGGCGTTGTCAATCCACAGAACGTTTTGAAAAAACTGCTTTCCTGCAAAGTGGTAAGTGAACAGTGATTCGACCAGACGCTGCCCCACACCTCAGATGATTGGCACCTTTGAGATCGGCGCAATGTGTAGCGAGGATCATAAAGGCTGCTTTTAGGGGCGCGCTCTACCTGTTCCGAAGGCATCGTCCGGCAGAGCTTGCTACTCTTGCTCGGGCTCGTCGAGCGCCTGGAAACCGAGGGCAGTGGACCCGCGCAGATCCGGCGGTTAAGTATGCTCGTCAGCCGTCAACAGCCCCTGATGCGACAGTTAGGCCTATCGAGACCGCGTAATTGGATACCCGCCGTAGAGAGCGCAGCAACGAATTGTCCCTGGACTGGCTTAACTTCTTCCTCGCCGATGTGCGCGATGGACTGGGGCCTTATCTGGCGATCTATCTGCTGGCCGTGCATAACTGGGAGCCGGCGAGCATCGGTCTAGTGATGACACTGGCCGGAGTCGCCGCGCTGCTCATGCAGACCCCAGCCGGTGCGTTGATCGACCGGACTTCGGCGAAACGGGCGGTAGTGGTAGTCGCCGCGCTGCTGGTAACCGGTAGCTGCCTGCTGCTGCCGTGGGTGACCTCGTTCGGTCTGGTGGCGCTGACGCAAACCGTCAGTGCCATCGCCGGCTCCGTGTTCGCCCCGGCCATCGCCGCGATCTCGCTGGGCATCACCGGCCCCCGAGCCTTCACCCGCCGCACCGGACGCAACGAAACCTTCAACCATGCAGGCAATGCCTGCGCCGCATTGCTGGCCGGCGGATTCGCCTATCTGTTCGGCCCGGTGGTGGTGTTCTACCTGATGGCGGTGATGGCACTGGGCAGCGTGATCGCTGTCAGCCTGGTTTCGGCCAAGGCCATCGATCATGAGGTCGCGCGCGGTTTTGCCTCCACCCCGGCGGGCGGCCATGCGCATCCGTCCGGAGTGAGGGTGTTGCTGGCCAACCGGCTGCTTCTGCTGTTCGCCGTGTGCTGCTCGCTGTTCCATCTTGCGAACGCGGCCATGCTGCCACTGGTTAGCCAGAAATTGTCCCAGGTCAATCTGCAGATGGCCACGCCGTTGACCTCCGCCTGCATCGTCGCCGCGCAGTTAGTGATGGTACCGATGGCCCTGCTGGTCGGCGTCAAGGCTGACCTGTGGGGGCGCAAGCCATTGCTGCTGGCCGGTTTCCTGATCCTGCCGCTGCGTGGCCTGCTTTACGTGGTGTCCGACGACCCGTACTGGCTGGTGGCCGTGCAGTTGCTCGACGGTATTGGCGCCGGAATCTTCGGCGCCTTGTTTCCCGTAGTAGTCAAAGACCTGACGCAGGGTACTGGGCGCTTCAATGTCAGCTTAGGCGCGCTGTCTGCGGTATTTGGCCTGGGCGCGGCCCTCAGCCCCGGCGTAGCGGGGCTGGTGGTACAGGCAGCGGGCTACGATGCCGCGTTCGTGACCCTGGCCGCGATTGCTGGTGCGGCTTTCTTCCTGCTGTGGCTGGCCATGCCGGAAACCCGTAATAGCTCGGGCGACAAGATTGACACCTCGGAGCTCGCCATCACCCCCACGGCCGTCAACTGATCATGCCGCGCCGAGTCTTGCATTCACCTGAGTAAACTACATGCCTGTATTTGATCCATCCTCGCTCATCTGGACCGTGGCCGCCGTTGCGACCGGAGGGGTAATCCTGCGCCCCTGGCGCGTGCCGGAGTATGTCTGGGCGGTCAGCGCCGCTGTACTGCTGACCGTGTTTGGCCTGGTGCCGCTGCAAACTGCACTCGCCGCCGTCGCCGAGGGTGGCGATGTGTACCTGTTTCTGATCGGCATGATGGTGCTGGCCGAACTGGCGCGCCAGGAAGGGCTGTTCGACTGGCTGGCCATGTACGCGGTGCAGCACGCCAGGGGCTCGGGCCAGCGCCTGTTTGACCTAGTGTTCCTGGTGGGGACACTGGTCACGGTGCTCCTCTCCAACGATGCCACGGCCGTAGTGCTGACCCCAGCGGTGTACGCCGCGTGCAAGGCGGCCAAGGCCGAGCCGCTGCCTTATCTGTTCATCTGCGCCTTCATCTCCAATGCCGCCAGTTTTGTGCTGCCCATCTCCAACCCGGCCAACCTGGTGGTGTTCGGCAGCCAGATGCCGCCGTTGCTGGAGTGGCTGCGGCAATTCACCTTGCCGTCGCTGGCCGCCATTGTCCTGACCTACCTGGTGCTGCGTCTGGCCCAGCGCAAGCAGATCCGCCAGCCCCTGGCGACGGCCATCGACGTGCAACCGCTGCCCAGCGGTGCACGCCTGTGCGCGCTGGGTATCGTGCTGACAGGCGTGCTGTTGCTGGCGACCTCCGCCTTGGACCGGCAGCTCGGCTTACCCACCTTCTGCGCCGGCATCGCCACGGCCGGGCTGATCCATTTGCGTCAGCGGCGTAACCCGATGCCGGTGCTCAAAGGCGTGGCATGGGGCGTGTTGCCGCTGGTCGCGGGCCTGTTCGTGCTGGTGGAAGCGGCGGCACAGACGGGTGTGATCGACCACCTGGCCCATGGTTTGGCCGCGCTGGCGCGCAGCTCCGAGGTCCAGGCGAGCTGGAGCGCCGGCATGGTCGCTGCCATCGCCGGCAACCTGATGAACAATCTGCCGACCGGCCTGATCGCCGGCTCCGTTGGTCATATTGTCGATTTGCCAGCGCGAACTACTGCGGCGCTGCTGATTGGCGTCGACCTCGGGCCGAACCTGTCAATTACCGGCTCCCTGGCCACTTTGCTCTGGTTGGTTGCCATTCGCCGTGAAGGCGAACACGTCGGTGCCTTGGACTTCCTGCGCCTGGGGGTGCTGGTAATGCCTCCCGCCCTGATCGGGGCGCTGTGGTTGCTTCATCTATGAGGCTGGTGTTTTTCGGTAACGACGCGATAGTCTGCTGCTCTCACGAAAGACTCCAGCCTAACTACCTCAACCTGGTCAGTGGAACGTCCATTGCTTTTGGCCGCTTGCTGCCTAAAGCGGTCAAATCACTAAACGCATGTTCCACCGACAAAGAATGGGATTCGCTGAATTTCCGCCTCGCTCATTACTCGCCAATCATTTGGCAAAATACCGTACTCGAACTCGGCGCTTTCCAGTGCCTCATCCAATCCAGGCATCAAGTGGTCGCCTTCAATTTGGAGTTCTCCGTAGTCCTTAAAGCGTATCTCCAGATACACCAGGTCATCGTCTTCGGCCTTTAGGCCGAAAAGCACGATAGCGGTAACGTCAGGCCGGAAATCGCTGATTTTCCTTACATAAGCAAATAGGTTACTTGTGGGCTGGGGCATGGCGTCGGCCGTATCTATTGATGGTGGGGCAGGGCATTTTATATGACCTTAGCGTCGGCTCAGCACAACCTCTCGCGCACAGCCCTCAACACCGCTTCGATGTGCCAGGTTTCGACGCCGATGGCGACTGCTTCGCAGGCATCAAGCACTAACTCGATTTGGGTGGTTATGCCTTGTTCGAGAAGCAGTCGCTGCGTGTCTTCAAGAAGCCTGCGTTTACCTGTGAGCCAAAGTCGTTGTTTGCCCGTCAGCAACGCAAGGGTTTGCGGGTAGGTGCAATGCGGTTTTCGACGCAAATTGACCAGCGCCGGTTTGTCGCCTCGGTCAATTGCCGGGGTCAGTACATACTGGTTGCCCGACACTGCCTCCAGATCGTATTTGTCTTGCAGATACTCATCGACACTCATGCAACTGACGACCGTCTCACGCTCGCCCGTCATGACGTTGATCAAGTGCGCGTTAACACCGACGTAGCAGAACTCCGTCATGCCGTGGACGACGTAATCCTCACTGTCACTGCGAATAACCCAGTAATCACCGTTGGCGGAAAGCTCACATGACTGAATGACAAAACGCTCAGGTTTGCCATCTCTCATGACGCCGTCAAACAGGCCAAGCACGATTTCGCAGGCATGCTCGGCGGTTAGCACGGCGTTGATCTCTGTCACGCTTTGCCAAAACCAAACAATGAACGCAGCCAGCCAGCCGACTTCCGTTCATAGAAGGGTGCGGTTTGCTTGAGGAAGTAATCGCTAAGGCCTGATTCCCCTTCGTGAATGCGATAGAGGTCAACGGGTTCGCCATCCGGAGCGGTATCACCGGCAACGTTACCGGCTTCGCGCATGACCAGTTCAATATCTCCGTCCGCTTCAATACCAATGATCAGATGAGGCTTTTGATCAGACGATGCGTCATGCATCAACGCCAGAAACGCACGCTTTACGTTGCGATGTTTGGCGAGTAATTGTGTGAGCGAGTTGACCATCTTCGACGGATATTGCGACGGCTGTCCGAGCAGCACTTTGGTGTCTTTTTCGACCGTGCGCTGCACCGGCTTTTGGCCGATCTCGTCGGAGAGCAGATGGCGTACTTCCTCCGGGAAAAACTCTTTCCCGTAAGGAGACTTTGGATTGAGGAAAAGAGGGGTGCCCAGTGTGATTTCAAACAGCGATCTGGCCGGGATCTCTACGTAGGACTCTTCGC
The DNA here is from genome assembly GCF_034008235.1 of Pseudomonas sp. P9_31. Taxonomy (NCBI): domain Bacteria; kingdom Pseudomonadati; phylum Pseudomonadota; class Gammaproteobacteria; order Pseudomonadales; family Pseudomonadaceae; genus Pseudomonas; species Pseudomonas sp. P9_31. The sequence goes on along the minus strand of NZ_CP125375.1, from coordinate 3,825,493 downwards.
TATCTATGGATCTTTGTAGTGTTTGCAGCGAAGAAAAAAACGGGATGACAGCGGAGCCGTCAGGCTTTTGCCAATGCGCGATGCTGATGTTGCTACCAGCCTCGAGGTTGACTTGACCTTCGCCAGTGCCGGCAGTGCCAAGGACGTAGATAGTGGAATTCAACAGAGTCTTGAAAAAGTCAGGTCGATGGGCCGGTTCATCCGCCGCCAGCCTGAGTGATTTTTCGAGGGTGTTTTCTTGCTTGGTATCCATGATGTCCATCGGCAGTTCCATCAAAACAGACAAAAAAGTGAGCGGCAAAGAGCGCGCAGTTTTTCACGCGACTGTGAAAACAGGAAGAACAGCAGGCTAATAAATCTGAAGCATACGGAGAGTCACCCTGAACGGTTTTCCAAGGAGAGCTCCTCCATATCAGTGGTGGATGAAGAGCCCAATGCGGTTCGCCTCGAAGGGCTGCATCTGCACCATCGCCTGCACCACGGGTACTGATGACCACCGGCACACTGGCGGATCGGTATGGGCGCAAGCGAGTGTTTGTCATCAGCCTGGTGCTTTTTGGCATTACCACTGGGCTGTGGATAGGCGCAAAACGCCCGATGCACTCGGCTATCGGTTCAGTAGAGGTGCCAGCAGTGCACACATGCCGCGCCAGTGCGAACCCTCCCAGTAAATCCGTTGGCAGGCGTCGCAGCGCAGGAAGTGTGAATAGAGGACGCCAACGCGTGGCGGTACCTGCGGCCGGGCCAGTTCCGGGCTGATCTCGTGCAGCGGCAGGTTGCAATGAAGGCACAGGCTGAATGGGCGCGCGCTACGCGCCAGGTCGAGGCGCTCGTACAATTCGCGCAGCTGCAGCGACGGTTTCAGGGCGTGCACGTAACAGCCGTGGCTGATGATTCGCCGCTTGAGCAGTTCGCGGTCGCGGGTTAGCACGATGCGTCCTTGCTGCGCAGCGATCTCGGCGATCTCGGCATCCTCGAAGCCATTGTCGTACAGGGTGTCGAAGCCGCTCATGCGCAGCAGGCTGGCCAGCCCGCCAAGGTGCGCATCAGCGACGAAGCGTAGCACCCGTAAAGGTTGCGCACGAACCTTGAGCAGTGGGCTGATGTCCAGTGCTTCGAACTTGGGATACACCGCCAGCCGGTCACCGTCGAAGATCACCCGCTCGAAACCCACCGACTCGCCGTTGAGCAGCACCAGCTCGACCTCGGTGTGCGGTATCCCGAGCGCCTCGATCATGTGCTTGACCGTCGCCCCTCGCGCGCACTCGCAAGTGAAGGACTGCCGCCGCCGTTCGGCCGGCAGGAAATCGTTGAGCTCCTCGTAGAAGCGGAAGGTTGCACGGGTCATGTTGAACAGTATGGCAGGGCTGCGGGATGAGCGAGTCCAGTGCGGCAGCTTTCGACTGTGGATTCCTGTTAATGGGTTAGTTTGAGTTTTCTGCTTCGTGCAGGCGCACCTATCCCGTAATAGGCGTTTGGCGGCTTTTTTGGTGTGCCTATCCGCCTGAGAAATATAGAAAAACCTGGTACGCAGTGAATGCCGTAACCAGGTGATATAAAGCGTGTGTTGTTCTGATCCGTTTCTCTCTGTTGCGAGATAAAAAAGTCACCTAAATGAGATCAGAAGTTTATATGTCGGAGCAGACAAAATCCGAGGATTTCACACGCTGTCGACCATTAAGCTAAAGTTGATGGAGAAAATAAGGGCTGCCGAGAAGCAGATAAACACAACACCCCCAATTCTATTGACGATCAAAAAGCCCCTGCCAAGAGAAACTTTTTGTCGTGCTGAGGTGGCGATATAGCCATAGGTGAAGTGAATCAAGAACACCAGTGCGCAAAACGTGGACGCCAACAATGTGAATTGAGGAACGAACGGTTGATCTGCCTTTATGAATTGCGGAAAAAGAGCCATGAAGAAAACGATTGGCTTGGGGTTAAGCATCGAAATGAAAAAACCCTGCCTGAATCTGGCTATCACACTGGGGGTGTATTCAGAGTGTGTTATTTCATTGAGGTTGTTTTGAAATTTCGGTTTGGATCGCAGGAGCTTTAATCCAAGGTAAATGAGGTAAGCCGCACCCATTAGTTTAACGACGTTCATCATCCAGGCAGAGCTGGAAATAATCGCTCCCACACTGCTTGCCGCAATGATAGAGATCCCCCCCATGCCGAGGGTCACGCCAAGGATTCCAGGCAAAGCATTCTTCAGTCCATAGGTGAGTGAGTTTGTTAATGTCAGTAACACCCCAGGCCCCGGGCTGGCGATCGTCAAGCATGATATCGTCACGTAAAAAAGATATTCTTCCACTGTTTATCTCCACGCAAAACAAAAGAAGGGCATAAGCCCTTCTGATTATTCAACTTGTTTTTGAGATTTTTAACGAACGGTACTCTTGACCTTCAAAGAACGGGCTGTCAACAAGAAGTTCGCCATGTTCCTTTGCGACTTCTAAGTGAAAGCGCGTCGGCCCCGAGTATTTGAAATGTTCGCGGGGAATTTCAAGGTCATGAGCGCGACGATAGTCATAGGTACTGGTGTCGCAGAAGAAGCGCATGACAAACGCTGCACGCGAGCTTACGGGGCCTTCCTCCAGCATGATGCTTCGGTGAATGACATTCTTGTCGAAAATGAGCGCATCACCCACCTCGAATTCGTCCTCGACGGCAAAGTGATCCAGTAGCTTTTTAATCGCTGGGTCATTCAAAGGACCATCACGAAGGTGCACGAACTCATCGATGGTGGTCTCCTCGCCTCGCTCAATACGTTCCGATAGGAGTTGGAAAATCGAAGGATCGACGTGTTCATACATGAACGCACCCGATACGGCGTCTTTTGGGACATACGCCATACCGCCTCGTTGCCCTTTGGGGTCGATTTTGACCAAAGGAGCCCAGATTGTGCAGCCATAATCTTCCGCTTGGTGATAGCCGAAACTTTGCGTACCGATATGCCAGGGGAAGCCCTTGTTTTTCATCTTTTCAAGCTCGAAGGAAAGAGCTTGGGCAAAAAACATGGTTTTACCCGTTAACGTTTTCATGACATGTTTGAAGTGGTCATCTTGAATAACGCTGGCAATCATCGGATCGCCATCATACATATCAAATGCCAAGCGGCTAAAGCCGCTCTGATACTTGTCAGTAGGCGTGGAGATACGGTCACCAATGGTTGATGTCAAATAACCGGTTATATCTCTATTGTAAAAACCTTTGAGAAAAAGAAAACCCTGCTTGCGAAACTTCATCACCTGATCTTCGGTTACTTGAAACTTTTCGTTGATCATTATAACTCCATGTTTTATTGGCTGATGTGGTGCAGGACATTTTCGTGTGCTATTAAATCCGACTAATTTCCATGCCCCAGGCGCCGTGCACTGTAAAGTGCCCATTGTGGGGGGCGGGATATAAAAAATTAGGCAGGAGATTTTATTGCCCGAATTCTAGGGTGTCTGAATAGCGGCAATTAGCATATAAGATGTCATTCCTTTCACTGATACAGCTCCTTCAATGAGAAGATCCTCTTCTCATTGAAGGAAAGCCTAATGTGCTAAAAACGTTTTGTAAACATTTTCTGAATATAAGATTCACCAGAGACTCGCAAACGCAATCTGCGTACTAGCTAAAATAAGTGTTCACCGCCCCAACGGTCCCCCACCACCCGCTTTGGACATCGAGATCAAGCAAGCGTGAGCAACCCTGCGGTGAAAGCAATCCTCGCAAAATCAGGCTTCTGGTTCAGCGTCAAAAAAGGGGGAGAAAGACCTTTGGGCAGAGGCTTCCGGACTCGGATTTCACGTAGCAGCGTGCAGAAAGGCGTTTACACCAGTCAATGATCAGGCAGTTTGGGCGGACTGACTTTTTCAACAGAGTCGGTCGATTGCTGCCTGTCAGTAAGGGTGGCTCGCGACCCAAAGTTGGCGGTCGACACCGGCAGTTATCAGCCAGAAGTAGACATTTCTCATGTGTTTATACAAACGCGGAGGCAATTCACCCTGACCCCGCTAGCCCTGCTGATCACCTATGCAGTCAGGCAAGTTGGGGCCAATCTCGATCATGCCGGCGGAAACTCTGGGGACGCTGCTGAAGCCCCAAGACAGAGGTCCCCCATAGTTCACCAGGTCGTAGATCGCGCTTTCGCCAATCAGCTGGCCGTTGCGATTATCGTATAAGCGAAAAAAGGCCGGAAGTTCCCAGCTGAAAAACCACTCTAGCTGGTCCGGCTCGTCCGGGGGCGACTGGGGGTGAAGGAAGTCGGGCAGTACCCGGAAAGGTTTGAACTCCTGAACTCAGTAGCAGCCGTTGGGGCTGATCCTGGCGGCGCCGACGGGCTTCGCCAGAGCCTTTTCCCACCACTGTGAAACGGCCCATTGTCCCGCGCAGAACACGAGCGCACTGAGGGCTAAAGTCGGGAGTCGGGTTAGTTTTTTCATGTTCGGGGATCTATCTGAAACTTGCATGTGCTAACGCTAAACGCGCGGATCGACTGCCGGGATGGCGAAAGCGCGGAACTGTTCAGCGTCGGGCTCGACCCAACCAGGCTCCCAGAACAGCGTGTCCAGATGACCACGGGTAGGCTCAGGCGCTTGCCGAGGGCGCGGGCGAGGGTAGATTTGCCGCTACCGGCATTGCCCAGAATCACAATCCGTTGCAGGGGACTTCCTTTCGCGAAAAAAGCCGGCGTTTGTGCAGCTTTTGGATGTCCAGTTAAAGGCTGATGGGCGACCGCCGCACCGCGGGAACGAATTTTGTGTTGCTACGGCGCTGCACTCAAGCCTTGACCCAACGCTGACGGCTCCAGCTGCTCAATGTATCGACAGCCAATACCAGCAACAGCATGGCCAGAATAACCGTGCTCGCTTGAGCTTCCTGGAACAGGCTGAGGCTGACATAGAGCATTTGCCCCAAACCACCGGCGCCGACGAAGCCGAGCACACTGGCCATGCGGATATTGTTTTCCCAGCGATACAGAATGTAGGCCAGAAGCTGTGGCAACAGGTTGGGTAGCGTGCCGTAACAGAAAGCCCATACGGCATTGGCACCTTGCAAACGGATGGCGTCGGCGGGTTCGGGTGGGGTGTTTTCCAGTGCTTCGGCGAACAACCGGCCGAGCACGCCGGTGGTGTGCAGGGCTAATGCCAGGGTACCGGCGTTGGGGCCGAGCCCGGCGGCCAGGACCATCAACGCGGCCCACACCAGTTCCGGCACTGCGCGCAAGGCGTTGAGCACCAGACGTGACGCGCTCTGCAAAGGCCAGCCGTAGCGTCCGGCCGCGGGCAATGCCAACAGCAGGCCGAATACCGCCGCGAGCAGGGTGCCAAGGGCAGACATGGCAAGGGTTTCCAGGGCACCGTGGCCGATGGCTTGCAGATGCCCCAAGCTCAGGTCCGGGCTGAGAAAACGCTGGGCATAAGCGCCCATTTGCTTCAGGTTGCCGGTGCCACCGAGTTCGCCGAGGTCGATGCCCAGATAGATGAACGAGGTGACGACCGCTGTGCCAATACACAGGAGCAGTGCCAGGTTGAACAAACGATTCATGTCAGCCTCCAGCGCAGCAGGCGGCTGAGTTGATCGGCGAGCAGCACCAGGACGAGGAACGTCAGCAACAGACTGGCCACTTCACCACCGGCGAACATGCGCAACGACAGATCCATTTGCTGGCCCAGGCCGCCGGCACCGACGAAGCCCATCACCACCGAGGCGCGGATTGCGCATTCCCAGCGATACACCGTGTACGACAGCAACTCGGCAGCGACATTGGGCAGGATTCCGTAACAAAAGGCTGCGAGCCGACCGCTGCCGGACTGCAGTAGCGCGTGGACCGGACGCTGGTCGACCGACTCGAAAATTTCCGCGTAGACCTTGCCCAGCATGCCGCTGTAGGTGATGGCAATGGCCAGAACCCCGGCCGTCGGGCCGAGGCCGACGGCGCGCACGAACAGCAGGGCCCAGACGATTTCCGGCACGCTGCGCAGAAAGATCAGTAAACCGCGTATGGGCCAACGCAGCAGTTGGCCCCAATAGCTCGGGTGGCCGGCCCGGGAGGCAGCAGACAGCGACAGAGCACGACTGGCGAGCAGGCCGGCGGGGACTGCCACCAGCAACGCCAGGGCCATGCCGGCCGTGGCGATGGCCAGGGTCTGCAGGGTGGCTTGCAACAATAGCTGGATGAACGCCTCGCCATGGGCCGGTGGCCAGAAGGCGGATACAAACCGGCCCATCTCACTCTGACTGTCACTCGCCACCAGCACACTGAGGTCCAACTCGCTGAAGCGGATGCCGGGCCACAACAGGGCAAGGGCCAGCAGGCTGAGCAGCAGACGGGGCAGGGCGGCCGGATCGCGAGTGCCAGACGTCAGCATCGGGGAATCTGCACACTCAAGGGCGGCGGGGCAATCGGTGGGGATTGCAGTTGTTCGTTGGCGTAGAGCTTGTCGAGCAACTCGTGGTCGACTTCGCTGGCCGGAAGGTCGAACAGGATCTGTCCATCACGCAAGCCGATGATGCGCGAAAAGTGCGCCAGGGCCAGCTCCACCGCATGCAGGCTGGCGACCAGGGTGACGTTGTGCTGCCGGGCATGGCGACAGAGCACCGAAAGCGTGTGCTGGGCCAACACCGGGTCCATGGCCGATACCGGCTCATCGGCGAGCAACACCTCGGGTGCTTGATACAACACGCGGGCAATGCCCACGCGCTGTAGCTGTCCACCGGACAGTTGTTGGCAATGCGCGAATAACTTGTCACTCAGGTCCAGCCTGGTCAATGCCGCGCGTGCGCCCGGAATATCCAGCGGATGCAGCAGGTTCAGCAGGCTCTTGCCCAGCCCCCACTGACCCAGCTTGCCGGCCAGCACCGCGGTGACCACGCGCTGGCGCGGGGGCAGGGGAGGCGCCTGATGGATCAGGCCGATGCGAGCACGCAGCCGCTGACGCTGACGGGCAGAAAGCTGCCAGACGCGCTCGCCGAGCACCTGCAGCTCGCCTTTGCCCGGACGCAGGGCGGTGGCCAGCAGATGGAGCAAGCTCGATTTACCCGCACCGGACGGACCAATGATGGCGACCTGTTCGCGTGCCCCGATGTGCAGGTCCACGCCACGCAGCGCCTGGACGCCGTTGGCGTGGGTAAGGCTGACCTGGGTCAGATGCAATGTCATTTGAGCAGTTCGGCGGCGCGTGCGGCTTCCTCGATGCCCTTGTAGTTCTCAGGCTTGGTTTCGATGAATCGGCTGGCGGCCTGCAGATCCAGAATTTCCTTGTCTTTCGGGTTCGCCGGATCGAGCGCCAGGAACGCAGCCTTTATCTTGGCCGCCAGCGCCGGGTCGAGGGTTCCGCGCACCGTCCAGTTGTAGTCGAAGTACGCCGGAGTGGTCGAAAACACCTTGACCTTGGTGGTATCGACCTTGCCGGCGGCGACCAGTTTTTCCCACACGCTGGCGTTGAGCACCCCGGCGTCCACCTTGCCGGCCTGGACCCAGGCGACAGTGGCGTCATGGGCACCGGAATAGCCTACGCGACTGAAGTAGCTTTCCGGCTTGATGCCCTCCTTGAGCATGAAATAGCGCGGCATCAGACTGCCGGACGTGGAGGACACCGAGCCGAATGCAAAGGTCTTGCCCTTGAGATCGGCGAGGGACTTGACGGCCGGGTCGGCGGTGATGAATTTGCTGGTGAATTGGGCGTCCTGTTCGCGCTGTACCAGCGGAATGGCATTGCCGGTTTTCAGGCGTGCCTGCACGAACGTGAAGCCGCCCAGCCAGGCCAGGTCGATGCGGTCGGTGGCCAGCGCCTCGACCACGGCCGGATAGTCGCTCACGGGCACGAACTCGACCTTCATGCCCAATTGTTGTTCCAGATAGGCGCCAAGTGGCTTGAACTTGCGCAGCAGTTCGGTCGGGGCTTCATCGGGAATCGCGCTGACTTTCAGGGTGTCGGCGGCTTGCGCCAGCAGGGTGCCAAAAGACAGGATCAAGCCGACGGCCACTGTCAGGGTACGCTTGAGCATGGAAGATCTCCGGTGCATTTACGGAAGAATGTCGAGGCGCCAAACACACCGTGATTGCTGCGTGGCGCTTTTTGAGGGTAGCCGAAATGGAGCGAAGTTGACTGCTTTTGGGCTATTGCTGTTTATTGCGAAGGGCAGCAAATGACGAGCCGAACACTATACATGTGGCGAGGGAGCTTGCTCCAGCTCGCCTGCGTAATACAGTGGACTTAAAGGCGCGACGAAAATCCTGTGGGAGCGGTGGTGCGGTTTAACAGAAATTCCGTTTACACAAAATCTGAGACACCCACCATGCAGGTGACGGATTTATGGAATAGTGCTTTGTAAAGGCGTACAGGGTCACATGGAATAGTCATGTGATCCTCGTATGAGGCGGCTCTCAACCAAGTATGGATGCGACGGACAAACAATGAACACTGCTCAACTATCGATTCGACAGTACATAAAAGCCAAGGACGGCAACCGTCCACATTTATTGCGCAAGGCCTTTGCGTCAGACGCGATATTGGACATGGTCGTGCACACCGGATCCATCTCGTTTCCACCCCACGTTGAAGGCCTTGGACCTATCGGTGATGTGCTGGTCAGCCGATTCGGGCAGACCTTCGAAAACGTCTATACCTTTTGCCTGGGAGGCCAACCTGAACCGCAGGCCAAAACATTCCAGTGCAAATGGCTGGTCGGCATGTCCGACAAGCACTCCGGTGAAGCCCGGGTCGGTTGCGGTCTGTATGAATGGCAGTTCAGCCCCGAGTCGGGACTTGTCCAGAGGCTCACTATCACCATTGAGCACATGAAAACCCTGCCAGCGACTGATCTGGACTGCATCATGGAGTGGGTATCGCATCTGGATTACCCATGGTGCTGTCCGGAAGCGTTAGTGAGCAATGCTCCAGACATAGACACGCTTGAAGAGGTGATCCAGTACGTTGCGGCCAATATTCCGACCGATTGATTTCAGATTCCAGTGCGGTGCTGATCTTACTGTCGCGGGTAAGGCGTCTCGCTAAGCGCCTCGGGTTTTACGAATGTCTTGAAAAAATTGACTACCGGTGATGCCTCACAAGTGTCTCGTGTCACGATTGTGCCGCGGTTACGCACCTGCGGTACTTTGCAAATGTCCGGGGTCCTAGCCTGGAGTTTCTGATCGCTGCAGGCCCGGCAAATGCGATCGAATGCCGCTTCGAGTTGCAGTGAGTAGTCGAGGGGGTTACCCACCATTGAACCCGGATGGCGTGTTCCGCCTTGGGTATTCATGAAAAACTTGCTGACGTGGGCTCGGACTTTTTCCGGTGTAAAACTTGAATCCAGCTTGAACGAGTCCACCAAAGGCTGGTCGCGACGCCACTGGGCGGCCGCGTGGCACGCAAGGCATGACGAGCGAGGATTATCCGCCGGGCCATTCAGACGCCCCTGAAAACCCGGATAGGGTCGCTGCGGCCAATCGGCTTCGGATGCTGACCAAACCACACCGCGCAGCTCCTGGTTGATTTTGCTCTGGCTGAGGGTGGTCGTTTTGTTCCAGACCGGATCCAGGGCTCCTGGATCATTCCCCCACATGAGACCGACGGGAACCAGGTTGTCGAGCAGCCAATCTCCTTTGAAACCGTCGGGGCTCAAGGGTTTGCGCCAAACAAAAGTCCCCATTACCCACCCGGTGTCCTTCGCGTTCGGGTCTTTTACTGCGATGTCGACTTGCAGCAATCGCATTGGCCTCGGTTCTCGGCCATTGACTCCAGCCTTTTCACCACGCGGGTCACCCTCGGGGTTTATGTAGGCGTCGATCTCAGGTGAGCCTTCGAGGTACGGCACTTGCCCGACATCCGCAGTGGTGAAGAGGAATTTGAATGAAGCAGACTGAGCGGGAAAAGCAAAAGTCGCTGGGGCTTGGGGGTTGCAAGGATCCTTGAAAATTTGACCGATTGCGTACGCGCCCGGGCGGTTGTACCAACCCACCGCCCACGTCTGGATGCCATTGCCTGAGGTTTTCGAAAGATCCCCTGGGTCCGGGCCGCGCTCTGCGGTCAGGCCGTTGAGACGTTCACGACCATTGAGGCTGTAGTCCATCCACGGCACGATCCACCACTCTGCATTTGGATTCATCGTCAGTCGGCGCTGGTCGATGTGGATACCGCTGGCGCGAATCTCTTTAAGAAACGCAGCCATATAGTCGCGCCAGTCAGATTCGAACCTCACCCCTTGCCAGGCAAATACGGAAGTTCCAGGAGCGCTTGGCAAGTCCGTACGCCAAGGCAAATGAATGGCGCCTGCACCTGCGTTTGCATCTGGATCGTAAGCGGAACTTGCCGAAGGAGGAAAAGTGCATTGTGCATGCGCTACCAGTGATGCCGTGGCGAGCAGAATGGCGAGACCGATATTTCTGCTCAGTAGCTCAAGCCGGCTCATGATTGCAGTCCTTTGCAGGGGAGGGCAGGTGAAGATTAGCTACTATTTGGCGACCTGCTAGGGTCCACGGATTCGACACCTGAGCGTGGAGGGGGCGCTTTGAGTCGCCCACCCTTGCAGGCGTGTTCAAGTGTCCGCTTGTGGCGAACTGTAACTTTGGCCCTTCAACAGCCACGCCACTAAACCAGGTGTGGGGCTCACCCCCGTCGCTCGGCCACCAACAGCAACGACTGCGGCACAGGGCTTTGCGGGTGCTGCGGCTCCTGCAAGCCGGCCAGTCGAAAACCGGCCAAGTCCAGCGCATTGAGCCAACTGGACAGGGTGCGGAAGTACCACGGCATGGGTTGCCACTGCCCCTTGAACCCAGCGAAGGTCTCTTTGCGCCAACCATCCTGATAGTCGCCCGCTGCCGCGGTCCACGGATGCAGCGTCTGGATCACCAGCGCGCCGCCAGGGGCGAGCAGGGCGTTCATGGCGGCGAGCAGAGGGATGATGTCCTGGTGCAGCAGGGCGAAGTTGGCGCAGATCAGGTCGTAGTCGCTGCCGATGTCCACCTTCGCCGCCACCAACGCTTCATAGCTCGCCAAATGCACCCGCGAAGAGCCCGCCGCCCGCGCCGCCTCAACCAGCGTCGCATCGCCATCCACACCCACCACCTGGATGGCCCGTTCAGCCAGCGCACGCAACAGCCAGCCCTCGCCGCATCCCAGGTCGAGCACGCGCTCGGGTTGGCGGCTTAGCACCGCCAGCAGGATTGCCTGGTCGGTGACGTTGAGGCGGCTTTCGATAGTGCCGGTGCGAATGGCTTCGATCCAGGATTGGGCGTTGTTGTGCCAGCTTTGGAGGAGGTTGGAGTCGGAGGCAGGCATTTCGATGTCCGGAGTGGGGGTTGGATGGAAGGATAGGACAAGCGCAGGTGGAGCGGAGCTTGTCGGTGACGTTTTACCTGTAAACGGCGCACGAACGGTGCGAAGGCGCCCCGGCAAACGTCAACAAGCTTGCGATGCCGGCTAATGGGCGTTCCATAAAAAAACGGCCTTGGTTAAGGCCGTTTTTTTCAACAGTCGAAGCTATTAAGCCTGCGGATCGATATTGTCCAGCACCCGGTTCACTGCCAGTTCGCCCAGCATGATGACCTGTTGCAGCGCCAGCATCGTATTGCGTTGCGGCCCTTCCAGCAGACCCGCGATATCACTGGCCATGACACTCGCCGATGCCAACGACTCACAGGCGTGGGCCAGCAGGCTTTCCGAATCGACACCGGGCGCGACGATAAACATCGTGCTCGGTTTACGGGCCGCAGCGGGTTCTTTGGGGGGCTTGAGGTAATGATCGAGCGCGCGTTCAGCGGCTTCGTTGAGCTTTTTTGAATGGGTGGATTCGTATGGGGATGCCGGATCGGTGTCCGGTGGATTGGGTGTTACTTTGAACATAGTTTGCAACTCCTAAAATGGAGCCGCTAGCACTTCTCTACTAAAAGAAGGGAGGCGGCTGTACGCAGGTTAGTAGACCGGAGGAGTTAGCAAAACCGGCGCGCCCAAGGGCGCCCTGCGTACAACCACCATCAAGTGCAGGAATAGAAAGACCTGACTGAATGGAGCTCGTACACCTTACTAACACCTCTGGGCTACTAAACCCGACCACTGATGGGCAGTGGCAGGGAAACGATAGAGGCCAGGGCCAAGGCGCACAAGCCGGCGGATTCTGGCGTAGTTGTAGGCAACGGCGCAAGACGCTGTAGCTTGCAGGAAGTAACACTGACACTGATTAAACACGCTCTCCCATACACCCGAAATCCCCCTGTAGGAGCTGCCGAAGGCTGCTCCTACAGGGAAATCTCCTTCATCATCCAGGTTGTGCAAGGCATGTGTACGACAAGTCACGATACGTGGGGCCCGCCGGCGAGAAACTGACCCGTTTCTATCGTCAGTTTCTGTAATGGCTATCGTACTGCTCGTCTGCTTGCCTTCCAGGTTTTCGAGCTAATTCACGAACGGCCCGACGATGGAGTTGTAAACTGGCCGCGCAAAAAAGCGTTGCCTCATTGAAGGCTTCAGCGGGCTTGGCTGACCGGGCCCGCGACCGTCCCTTTACCACCTCAAGCGAGAGACCCCCATGGCTAACCACGACCTCACTTTCCTCCCCGATCCGGATGCGGAATCCATCTCCTCCGACGTCGCCGGTTTCGGCGGCCTGCTGGTCTCCACCCAGATCCCCACCCGCGCCGACGGCAGCCTGGAGCTGGGCGACATCGCCCTGCAGAGCGAGTGCACCCTGCAGGCGCTCAAGGTAGCGCTGGAGCGTGCCGGCAGTTCCATGGACCGGGTTCTGCATCTGACCATCTACCTCACCGACATGGCCGACCGCGCTGCCTTCAACGAGGTCTACCAGCGCTTTTTCGCCAAGCCCTGGCCGGTTCGCGCCGCCGTTGGCGTGGCTGCCCTGGCAGTCGAAGGCATGCGCGTGGAAGTCACCGCGATGGCGGCCAAGGGCTGAGTCCGTGGACCTATCCGGCGGCCCTGCTCAGCGGCCCTGCTTTGCATGGCTGTCGCGATCAGCTTCCCGCTTGTTTATTCAACGCCTCTTCAACCGCGGCAATTTCTGCCTGACGCTTGATGATCATCTCGCCCACGGGCGGGCCCTGGAAGCGTCGGGCTTCAAAGGCGAACCAGATGATTGCCGTCAGAATCAGAAAACCGAGCGTGATGTACAGCGCCCAATCGTTCGGTGGCTGGATGCCGATGGCAAAGATCAGCACCATCGAGAGGATCGAGAGGATGGCGAACAACGAGTACAACGCGCGCCCCATGTTCCATGGTCCCATGGTCGGCCACTTCGCAGTCCCGTAGGTAAACAGCCCCAGCACGATGGGAATGATGAAAGAGAAGAACAGGAAGATCACCGTACAAGAGACCACGATCGTGTACACCGGCGTTTCGCCGATCGATACCAGCGACGATCCCCAGACGAACAGCACCGCGAGCGTGGCACCGGTCCAGATTGCCGCCACCGGGCTGCGATGGCTCGGTGAGACCGTGGCCAGTGCTTTGGAGAAGGGCAGGCCGCCGTCACGGGAGAAGGCGAAGATCATGCGTGAGACCGAGGTCACGGTCGCCAGCCCGCAGAGAAACTGCGAGATGAAAATCGCCACATAAAGCGCCATTTTGATAGCCGGGTTCACCTGGCTGTCCATCGCCCAGAAGAATACATTCCAGCCCTGCTTGGCGGCCTCATCCATGCTCGGCAACATCAGTACAAACGAGCAGAGCATGACCCAGCCGAACAGCAACGACCAGGCCACCGACGTGACCATCCCGAGCGGGACCGACACGGCAGCCTTGTGGGTCTCTTCAGAAGTATGCGCGGAGGCGTCATAGCCGGTGATGGTGTAGATCGGCAGGAGCAGGCCGAGCATGAAAATCCAGCCGTTCGACACTTGTGGCCAGACGTTGCCGCCGGCCGCGCCGGAGTAGTTGCTGAAGGTCACCAGGCGGACGAACTCATAGCTGGGCGCGGCGATCAGGCAGACGATGGTCAGCGCGGTTGCCGTGGCGAAGATCAAATAGCCCGAGAAGTCGGTGAGCTTGGCGGTCAGGCCGATGCCGAAGTGGTTACACAAGGCCTGGATGCCGGTCAGGATCGCCAGGAAAATGACCCGTGTGGTGATCGTGTCTTGCATGCCCAGGGCCGGTCCGAAGGCTCCGAAAAAGAAGTAATAAGTGCCGACGTTGATCGCGCCGAGCACCGTGATCAATCCCAACAGGTTGAACCAGGCCGTCAGCCAGCCGGTGAAGCGGTTACCGAGAATCGAACCCCAGTGATAGAGGCCGCCAGCGGTCGGGTAGGCCGAGGAAATCTGCGCCATGGCCATGGCGAAAACCCCGGAAATCAGGCAGCCCAGTGGCCAGCCGATGCCGATTGCCGCGCCGCCTGCACCCGAGGTGCCCTGTGCCAGCGAGTTGATGCCACCCGAGAGGATGCAGATGATCGAAAAGGAAATGGCGAAGTTGGAGAAAACGCCCATGCGTCGCGAGAGTTGCTGGGCATAGCCCATGCTGTGCAACACCTTGAGGTCGTCGTCTTGTGGCGCGGTGGCGCCGGGTTGGCTTACAGGACTCATAATGTGTGCCTTGTCAGGTTTTGATACATAGCCATCCGCGTTATGCGTTGCCGAATGGGACTGTCTTCAACCCCCTGTCTTACTGCTCCTGCGTCTAATGGATAAAAACCATCCATGCGGTGGCCGTTCTAAAGACGACCGTGATAAGCCGCTGCGAAAATTTCTGCCGCGCCATTTCGTGTCAACGGCAGCGGATTGCCGCCGGCGCAGGGGTCGACAATCGCCATGTCCGCGATCAGATCGGCCTGCTGATCATCCACCCCTAGCTCAAATAACGTATGGGGTACGCCGATGTCCTTGCGCAGCTTGAGGACGAAGGCCAGGAAGCTGTCGAAGCCCGGGGAGGGCAAGCGCAGATAAGCCGCCAGACGGGTGATGCGTTCCTCGATGGCCGGGCGATTGAACTTCAGCACATAGGGCATGAAGGTGGCATTGGTCATGCCGTGGTGGGTGTCGTACAGGGCGCCCACCGGATGCGAGAGGGCGTGCATTCCCCCCAGGCCTTTCTGGAAAGCGGTGGCACCCATCGCGGCCGCCGCCAGCATTTGCGCGCGCGCGTCGAGGTCGGAGGGGGTGTGTACCGCCCGTACCAGGGCATTGGCTACCAGCCGCATGCCTTCCACCGCGATACCTTCAGCCATGGGATGAAAACCGGGAGCGCAGTACGATTCCAGGCAATGGGAAAACGCATCCATGCCGGTGCCGGCGGTGACCTTTGCCGGCATGCCGATGGTGAGGGCCGGGTCGCTGATGACCACACGCGGCATCATCTTCGGATGGAAAATGATGCGTTTGGTGTGTGTACGCTCGTCGATGATCACCGCTGCACGGCCCACCTCGGAACCGGTGCCTGCGGTGGTTGGCACCGCAATGATCGGGGCGATGTTGCCTTCGTCGGCGCGTGTCCAGTAGTCGCCGATGTCTTCGAAATCCCAGACCGGTCGGATCTGGCCGCTCATGAAGGCAATGAGCTTGCCCATGTCCAGGCCGCTGCCACCGCCAAAGGCGACCACGCCATCGTGTTGGCCGGCGCGCCAGGCGTCGAGCCCTCCCGCGAGGTTGGCTTCAACCGGATTGGGCTTGAGGTCAGAAAACAGCGCTACACCGAGGCCGGCAGCGCGCAAGGATTCCAGCACCGCCGTGGCGATCGGCGCACGCGCCAGGCCACTGTCGGTGACCAGCAGCGGTCGCTGGATATTTTGACTGCGGCAGACCTCGGCCAGCTCGGCGATGCGGCCGACACCGAAGCGGATGCTCGTGGGGTAGTTCCAGTTCGCGGTCAGGCTCATGGCTCAGATCTCGTGGCGCAGATGAAAGGATTTCGCGCGGGTCAGGTGTTCATAGCCAAGGCGCGACAGCGTTATGCCGCGCCCGCTGTTCTTCACTCCGGTCCAGGCCAGGGCCGGGTCCAGATAATCGCAGCGGTTCATGAACACGGTGCCGGTGGCGATCTCGTTGCCGATCCGTTCGGCGGCGGTCAGATCCTGGGTCCAGATCGAGGCGCTGAGCCCGAACTCACTGTCGTTCATCAAGGCGATGGCTTCGTCGTCGCTGGCCACCGGCATGATGCCGACCACCGGGCCGAAACTTTCCTCGCGCATCACCGCCATTTGATGGGTGACGTCCACCAATACCTGCGGTGCGAGGTAGGCGCTGCCCGGTGCGTCGGCGAGAAAGTCCTTGGGATCGATCAGTGCCCTGGCCCCTTGTGCCAGTGCATCGGCGATCTGCCTGCGAACGAACTCAGCGGCACCCGGTGTGACCAGCGGGCCGAGCGTGGTGGCTTCGTCCAGTGGGTTGCCCAGCACGTATTGGCGGGTCAAGGCGGCGAAGCGCTCGACAAACGCCGGGTAGATTTTTTTATCGACATAAATACGTTCGACGGCGCAGCAGCTCTGCCCGGAGTTGAAGAAGCTGCCGTCCACCAGATTCTCCACCGCATGCTCAAGGTTGGCGTCTGCCCGGACGTAGGCCGGGTCTTTGCCGCCAAGCTCCAGCCCCATGCCGAGGAAACCTCCGACGGCCGCGTGTTCCATGGCCGTGCCGCCATCGACAGAGCCGGTGAAGTTCACCTGCTGCACGCGTCCGGAGGTAATGATCGCCGCGGTATAGACATGGCTAAGCACCAGGTTATGGAACAGTCCTTCAGGCAGATGGGCGCGGCGAAAGGCCTCGGCGAACCGTTCGCCGACCAGCAGGGTTTGCGAGGCGTGTTTGAGAATGACGCTGTTGCCCGCCATCAGCGCCGGGATGATCGTATTCACTGCCGTCAGATAGGGGTAATTCCACGGTGCGACGACCAGCACCGTACCCAGCGGCTCGCGTTTGATATAGCGCTGAAAACCCGCAACAGGCGCGGGCTCCAGCGTTGCTAAAGCTTCAGGCGCGATGGCGATCATGTGCCGGGCACGTTCTTCAAACCCGCGTAATTCGCCAGCGCCAAAGTGAACCGGGCGGCCCATTTGCCAGGCCAGTTCCGGCACGATCTCGGCTTGCATCGCCAGCATCGCGTCCACGGCAGCGTTGCAAAAGGCGGCACGTTCGCTCAGTGGCCGGCGTTTCCATTGCGCCTGGGCGGTTGCGGCCGCCACCAGCGCCTGCTCGATCTGTACCGCATTGGCACACTGGCGTTCGGCGTAGACCCGGCCATCGACCGGTGAGATGAGTTGCACTGTCGCAGTCATAGCGTACTCAATAGCGCTCGAAGCCGCGCTGCAGTTCCCAGTCGGTTATCCGTCGGTCGTACTCTTTCTGTTCCCAGTCGGCGGTGTGCACGTAGTGGTCGATCACTTCATCGCCGAACGCCTCGCGCAACATGCTCGAAGCTTTGAGGGCGGCGCAGGCCTCGCGCAGGGTTTTCGACACCTCAGGCAACTGCTCATCGACGTAGGCATCGCCCTCGAAGGGTGGCGCGAGCTCGAGCTTCTCGTCGATGCCGGCCAGGCCCGCGGCGATCAAGGCGGCGAAGGCCAGGTAGGGGTTGAGGTCGGCACCGCCGATGCGGCATTCGATGCGGATGGCCTTGCTGCCTTCGGCGCACAAACGAAAGCCCGCGGTGCGATTGTCCCGGCTCCAGACTGCCCGCGTCGGCGCGAAGGTGCCGGCCTGAAAGCGCTTGTACGAATTGATATAGGGCGCGAGAAAACAGGTGATGTCGTTGGCGTATTTGAGCTGCCCGGCCACCCAGGAACGCATCAGTTTCGACATGCCGAACTCAGCTTTTGGGTCGAAGAACAGCGGCTTCTTGGCATTCTTGTCCCACAGCGAATTGTGGATATGGCTGCTGGAACCGGCGGCGTCATAGCGCCACTTGGCCATGAACGTAATCGCCTTGCCCTGCAGTTGCGCGATCTCTTTGCAGGCGTGTTTGATGATGACGTGGTGGTCGGCCATGGTCATGGCATCGGCGTAACGGATGTTGATTTCTTCCTGGCCCGGCCCCCATTCGCCCTTGGAGTTTTCCACCGGAATGCCGGATGCCTGCAAATGTTTGCGAATCGCCCGCAGCACCGGCTCCTCGCGGGTGGTCTGCAGGATGTTGTAATCCTCGATGTAGTGGCCGGCGGTCTTCGGCTGGTGGTAGTTGCGTTCGTGGATCGCCTGGTAACTTTCGTCGAACAGATAGAACTCCAGCTCAGAGGCGAACATGCCGGTATAGCCGCGCTCGCGCAGTCGCTCGACTTGTTTTTTCAGGATCGCCCGCGGGCTGTGGGGCAGGTCTTTTCTGTGGTGATGATCGAGCACGTCGCAGAGCACCAGCGCCGTGCATTCCAGCCACGGCACGCGACGCAACGTGGCCATGTCGGGTTTGAGCACAAAATCGCCATAGCCTTTGCTCCAACTGGCAGCGGCGTAACCCGGCACCGGTTCCATGTCGATGTCGTCGGCCAGCAGGTAATTGCAGCAGTGGGTTTCTTCATGACCGCTGTCGATGAAAAACTCGACCTGGAATCGCTTGCCGACCAGCCGCCCCTGCATATCGACCATGCAGACCAGCACGGTATCGATTTCGCCGGCGGCAGCTGCGCGCTTGAGTGCTTCGAAACTGAGGAGAGGCTCGGTCATCACGTCAGTCCTGCATGAAAGGTTTGGGCCTGTCTGAGATAGCTGTTGCAGACGCTCTCCAGAAAAAACCAAAACCTGCAGACGCGAGCATCGTGAGCAATGAGCTGCTGAAAGCTTAGCCTACTGCTGCTGTGTGCAAGTTTTGGCGACTCGAAACCGAGAAAGGGACCGGCCTCAATTGACGAATATTTAGTTGTTCTATACAACTAAATGATCGTTTCGTTCGGGGTGATTTCCATGATCCATTCTCAATCAGACTTGACTAACCAAGTCCGTTCGGCGTCGCGTCTATTGGTGCGAGAGTTGGGGTTCATGAAGGCCACGCTGGCTGCGACGGACTATCCGCCTTCGTCCGTTCACACCATCGTGGAGATTGGGGAACGGAATTCGCTGACGGCAGGGGAACTTGTGGAACTTCTCGGCCTGGAAAAGTCCTCCGTGAGCCGGATGGTGCGCAAGCTCATTGAGGCCGGCGAGATCGAAGAAATTCCACACGAGGAGGATGCGCGCTCAAAGAAACTGCGACTCACGGTGCAGGGCAAGAAGACCCTGCGAGCGATTGATTCGTTCGCCAGGGAGCAGGTGGGCGCGGCCATGACGTACCTGACGAGCGAGCAACAGCAGGCCGTGAATGAGGGCATCGCCAACTATGCCGTCGCCCTGCAATCCCACAGACTCGGTACAGCGCCGCCACCGCCGATGCAGCTGGACATCGCGCGGGGCTACCGACCCGGAATCATCGGCCGCATTGTGCAAATGCATGCCGACTACTACGCAAGGCATTCGAACTTCGGCCAGCCGTTCAAGAGTCTGGTTGCATCGGACATGGCGGAGTTGATGGGGCGTTTGCACAATCCACGCAACGAGGTTTGGGTGGCTTTGGACGGCCAGCGAATGGTCGGCTCCATTGCTATAGACGGCGAAGGAGAGGGCGGTGAAGCGATTCTGCGCTGTTTCATTCTTGATGACTCGGCGCGAGGCAAGGGCGCAGGCAAACGCTTGTTGGCTGAAGCCATAAAGTTTTGTGACGAACACGGCTTTTGCGCGACGCGGCTTTGGACGTTCAAAGGCCTTGATGTGGCTCGTAAACTGTATGAAGACTTTGGTTTTAGATTGGAGCAGGAGCAAGAGGGGCAGCAGTGGGGGGCAACGGTTATCGAGCAGTGTTTTGTACGACCTGCTGAAAAAATCGTGAGCTCGAATGGGTAATCACTGATTGCGCTGGAGCTGCTTGCTCCAGCGCAACGCTCCTTAGTTCTTTACAGTCTCCTCGAGAGAGAAACGCCCCAGTGGATTTTGCTGGAAGTGTTCGATGTTCTTGCGCGAAATGTTGATGTACGGGCTGTAGTAAAGGTCGATCCAGTTGACGTCCTGTTTGGCTATCTTCTGCAAGTCGACATAGGCCTGTTCACGCTTGATCGGGTCTGCTTCTACCCGGGCAGCCGACACCAGATTCTTGACCTTGTCGTTCTTGTAGCGGGTCATGTAGTTCATGTTGGTATCGTGGCCCAGAACGAACGTGGTCTTCTGATCCGGGTCGAGGATGTCGTTGGTCCAGTACATCACGGACAGGTCGTAATCACCGTCGACCAGCATCTGCCAGCTCTGGGTCGGGTCGACCTTTTGCAGGGTCGCGGTCACACCGACGGCTGCCAGTTGCTGTTGAACCAGCACGGCAATCTGCTCATCAGCTTCGTTACCGGCGTTGACCACGTAGTTCAGCTTCATGCCCGCTGCGCCGGCATCGGTCAGCATCTGCTTGGCTTTGGCCGGGTCAAACGGACGCTTCAGGTTGTCTGCATAATGGTAAAGCGAGCCCTTGGGGATGTAGGAGTAAGCCTCCTGACCATGACCGAAGGTGACGGTATCGACCACCGACTTCTTGTTGATAGCCATGTCCAGTGCCTGACGTACTTCAGGCTTGGCCAGCAATCCGTGTTCATGGTTGATCAACAGGTGATCTTCCCGAGTGGAAGGGTCGGAGTGGATGGTCAGGTTGGGATCCTTGCGCAGCGCATCGACCCGCGAAAACGGTACGAAAATCGCTGAGTCCAGCTCGCCTGCCTGCACCTTGAGCATCCGGGTATTGTCGTCTGGAATGGAGATCCACTCCACGCCATCCAGGTTGACCTTGTCGGCCTGCCAGAAGTGCGGGTTCTTCTCCAGCTTCACGCGATCGCCACGCAGCCACTCTTTGACAAAAAATGCCCCTGACACCACAGGCTCCTGAGCATAGGCATCCTCGCCCATGCGGGTCATGGCCTTTTGCGAGAGAATCGACACGGTCGGCGAGGCCAGTTGCGAGAGGAACGGCACCGACGGGGTGGTCAGGGTGACCACCAGAGTCTGCGGATCGGCGGCTTTCGCCGTGTCGATCAGCTTGTAGGCATCGCTCCATAGCGAGGCCTTGTTATCGCGAATACGCAGCAGGCTGAACGCTGCATCATCGGCTGTAATCGGCGAGCCGTCGGAGAATTTCGCCGAGCGCAGTTTGAATGTGTAGGTCAGGCCGTCGTCGGAGACTTTCCAGCTTTCAGCCAGACCGGGCTCCATCTTGCTGCCGGCCTTGTTTACCCGGACCAGTGTGTCGTAGACATTGGAAAACACCCAGGTATCGCGGTTTTGCGCGCTCTTGATCGGGTCGAACGTGGTGCTTTCTTCACGGCAACCGATGGTGAGTACACCCGCCGCCTGAGCAATACCGCTGGCTAGAGTGCAAGCGGTCAACGTGGCCGCGGCGAGCAATTTCAAATGCCTGGATCTCATGGTCAAACTCCTTCTTGATGAGTGGGTTGTTTTTTAAAGCAGCGGCTCCTCGAGCACGCAGTCGTAACGGCGAGCTTCGAGTTGACGTGTAGGAGGCGCCACCTGGCTACAAGTGGGACGAACGTAGCGACAGCGCGGGTGAAAGGCGCATCCGGATGGCAGTTGCAAAGGGCTGGGCGGTTCACCGGGCAGAGGGTCGCTGGGTAGCGTCCGGGTTGGGTCGATTTCCGGAATCGACTGGATCAGTGCGGCGGTATAAGGATGCCGTGGGGAGCGGAATACTTCTTCCACCGGGCCTTCTTCGACGATCTTGCCCAGGTACATCACCGCCACCCGATCACAGAGCCGGCGAACGATCGCCAGATCGTGGGCGATGAACACAATCGCCAGATTCATGCGCTGGCGCAGCTCCAGCAGCAGGTTGATGATCTGCCCCTGGATGGACACGTCCAGCGCGGCCACGCATTCATCGGCGACGATCAGACGCGGTTCCACGGCCAGCGCCCGGGCGATCCCGACACGCTGGCACTGGCCACCACTCAAGGCACGCGGTTTGCGGTTGGCCAACTCGGGGCGCAGACCGACCAGGGTCAGCAACTCATCGACTCGTGCGGCAATCAGCGGTTCTGGCACCTTGCGTTGTACCCGGAGCACCTCCGCCAGGGTCTGGCCGATGCTCAGGCGTGGGTTGAGGGCCGCGTAAGGGTCCTGAAAAACCATCGCTGTCTCATGACGCAGCTTCTCGATGTCGATTTTTCCGGCGTGGGCCATGTCGACGCCATCGAACAACACCTGTCCGGCGAAAATCTCATTGAGGTGCAGGATCGCCCGACCCAGGCTGCTTTTACCGCTGCCCGACTCGCCGACCAGCCCGAGGGTTTCACCGGCCGCGAGGGTCAGCGAAACGCCATTGACCGCTGTCAGCCATTGCCGGTTCATGCCCAGCAGGCCAGTGCCAGGCGCGGCGAAGCGCACATGCAGATCCTTGACCTTGAGCAGCGTCATGAGCGGCCTCCGACGGCCAAGGGGTAATGGCAAGCGATGCGATGTTCGCAAGTAACGGCTTGCAGGTCCGGCATCAGTGACATGCATCGACTGCCGGTTTGCTGGCAGCGCGGATTGAAGCGACACCCATGGGGCAGGGCATCGAGCAGGGGCGGTTGTCCGGAAATGGTTTTGAGCAATGCGTGACCGTGACTGGTGGCTGGCTGACAGTCGATCAATCCAGCGGTGTAAGGATGGCGCGGATGGGCCAGTACCTCGTGTTTGTTGCCGTGCTCGCACAAGCGTCCGGCGTACATCACTGCAATCGAGTCGCAGGTTTGGGCAACGACGCCCAGGTCATGGGTGATCATGATGATCGACAGGCCACGCTGGTCGCGCAGATCGAGCAGCAGGCGCAGGATCTGCGCTTGCACCGTGACGTCGAGAGCGGTGGTCGGTTCGTCGGCGATCAGCACGTTCGGATTGCAACCCAAGGCCACGGCGATCATCGCCCGCTGACGCATGCCACCGGAAAATTCGTGAGGGTAACTGTCGACCCGCCGCTGCGGATCGGGAATGCCCACTTGCCGAAGCACGTCGATGGCCAGGGCGCGGGCTTCAGGCTTGCTGGCGCCCTGATGCAGACGAATACCTTCGCCAATCTGCTCGCCGATGCGCATCAACGGATCGAGATGGCTATTGGGGTTCTGGAAAATCATCCCCAATTGACGCCCACGCATGCGGCGCATGCCGGCTTCGTCCAGACGCAACAGATTTTCCCCGGCCAGCTGCACGGCTGTGCCTTCCACTCGTAGATTCGGCGACGGCAACAGCCTCATCAAACCGCGACAGGCCAGGGTTTTGCCGGAGCCGCTTTCACCCACCAACCCGAGGATTTCACCCTCGGCCAGGTCGAATGACAAGCGATCCACCAGCGTCACCTCGTGTTCGCCGTTACGGGCAATGACGCTCAGTTCCTCGACCTTCAGCACCGGCGTACTCATGAGTGTTCACCCAGGTGCTCGGCGACAGCGTCGGCCAGCAGGCTGAAGCCCATGGCCAGGGTGACGATCGCCAACCCCGGGAAGGTGCAGATCCACCAGGCGGAGGTGATGAAACTCTGGCCTTCGGCGACCATCGTGCCCCATTCGGCCGTCGGTGGTTGAACCCCGAGGCCGAGGTAGCTGACCGCCGCGCCGTTGAGCAGCACCAGCACCGCATCGGACATGGAAAACACGATCGAGCCGAACATCGCGTTCGGCAGCAAGTGACGAAACAGAATGCGCCCATGGCCGAAACCCAGGCTTTTGGCGGCCAGGGCAAAATCGCTTTCCTTGAGGATCAGGATCTGCGAGCGGATCAACCGTGCGTAGGACACCCAGCCCACCAGTGCCATGGCGATATAGAAACTCATCAGGCCGGGGCCGAGGATCGCCATGATCGCCAGCATCAACACCAGGAACGGGAAGGCCAGGATGATATCGATCAGGCGCATGCAGACGGTGTCGAAACGCCCGCCGATGTAGCCGGACAAAGCCCCGACACAGGTGCCGATCAAAAACGGGAAGATCACCCCGATGACCGCCAGCTGCAAGTCGACGCGGGCCGCCCAGATCACTCGAGACAATACGTCGCGGCCAAAATTGTCGGTCCCGAACGGGTGGGCCAGGCTGGGCCCCAGCAGGCGGATATCAGTGTTCTGGGCGATTGGATCGAAGGGCGCGATCCAGGGTGCGAAGATCGCCAGCAGCAGCCAGCCGAGCAGGATTGCCAACCCCAGGCCCATTGCCAAACGACGGTTGCGTAAACCGAAGCCGAGGTTCAGGCGGGGGGCAATCGTAGCCTGACTGCTCATCGGATGTTCACCCGGGGATCGATCGCTACCGTGACCACATCGGCGAGAAAATTCACTGCGACGGTGGCGCAGGCCAGCACCATCGCCACGCCCTGGACCACCATATAGTCACGGGTGAAGATGCCACGGACCAGTAACTGGCCGATTCCGGGAATGGCGAACAGGCTCTCGATGACCACCGTGCCGCTGATCAGCCAGCCGATGTTCACCGCCAGCAAGTTGACCGCGGGAACCAGCGAGTTGGGCAGCACGTGTCGACGAAACACCGCGTCTTCAGACAGGCCGCGAGCTCGGGCCGCCGTGACGTGGTCGGCTTGCAACTCCATCAGCATGCTCGCCCGCAGATTGCGCACCAACACTGCCGACAATGCCAGCGCAATGGTCAGGCAGGGCAGGAGCATGTGGTGCAGTTTGTCCGGCCAGCTGCGGCCGTAGCCGGAAACCGGGAACCAGCCCAGCTGCACGCTGAACAGCAGGATCAACATGATCCCCAGCCAGAACGCCGGCATGCCGAGGCCGGCGGTGGTGAACAGGCGGATCAGATTGTCGCCCCAGCCGCCCTTGTTACGGGCCGCAACGGTGGCCAGCGGTACGGCGATCAACAGCGCCAGCAGCACGCTGCCGAGCACCAGAAACAGCGTGGGCTCGATTCGTGTGCTGATCAGCTTCAAGGCGTCGATCTTGTACAGCAACGACTGGCCGAGATCGCCCTTGAACAGATTTTCAAGAAAGTAGAAATACTGCATCCACAGCGGCTGATCGAGGCCGAACTGAGCGCGAATCCTGATCAGCCCCTCCGGCGTACTGCGAGAGCCGAGCAGGGCACGTGCCGGATCGCCTGGAATCGAACGCACCAGCACAAACGTGATCAGGCTGATGCCGAACAGCACCGGCAGCAGTTGCAGAGGCCGTGACAGGATGAAACGGTAACGCGACAGATTCATCGACTAACCTCGGTGCCGCTGGAGGAAATCCAGCAACACCGGAAAGTAGGCATGAGGTTCTTCGTAGAACGGCATATGGCTGCTGTTGGGGAACACATGCAACTCGACATCCTTGAGCGCCATTTTCATGCGCATTGCACAGGCGGGCGTCAGTTCGTCGTGCTGGCCGGTGGTAATCAACACCGGCATCGTGAAATCGGCCATTTCCTGGAGCCGGTTCCAGTTTTTCAGGTTGCCGATGTAGAGAAACTCGTTTGGCCCCTGCATGGTCGTGTAGGGCCCCATGTTCCAGTCGCCCAGAGAGCGCGTGACGGGTGCCGGCCATTCGTCCAGGCGGCAGACGTGACGGTAGTTGAGGAGGGTAATAGCCGCTTGGTATTGCGGGTGATCGAGGGTGCCCATGGCTTCATGGCGTTGCATCATGGCCACGGTTTCGCTGCCCAGGGCGCCACGCAGACGCTCCAGTTCCTGAGACAGGTGCGGGATATCGCCTACGGTGTTTTCCAGAATCAGGGTTTTGATTGCGTGAGGGTGGTAAATGGCATATTCGATCGCCAGCCAGCCGCCCCAGGAGTGCCCCATCAAATGCACTCGGCCCAGGTCGAGGGCCTGACGGACGGTTTCCACCTCAGCGACATAACGGGTGATGTCCCAGAGGGACGGGTCTTCGGGTCTGTCAGACGCTCCAGTACCGAGCTGGTCGAAGGCGACAACTCGCAGCCCCTTGTCCTTGAGCCAGCCATGGGCGTCACGCAGATAATCGCAGGGAAGCCCCGGGCCGCCATTGAGGCACAGCAGGACTTCATCGCCCTCGCCAAAGCTGTAGACCACCAGATTGTGGCCGTCGACCTCGACGTTATATTGCTGATCCGGTTCGACTTCACGCCACATCGCAATACTCCCTTTATGATGCTGACCGGTTCGGATGCTGGCCAAATGGCTCAACCTTACTGAGTAAGTCATGAGCCCAAAAGCTAGTATTTGTTATAGGTTTCATCTGGCAGTCCCTCGCCGAGGCGTGGCATTCTACGTGCTGAATTTCAGGATTGAAATTGTTTAGGGAGCACAATGGATGCAGACCAAGCTATCAGACCTCAATCCCCGTCTGTTATCGGGCAAGAGCCTGGATGAGCAGATGGACAGCGCCTTGCTCTTGGCCAACGAGCTGGGCTTTGATGCCTTGGTGTACGACTACAGCCCGGTGCCGCTGGACCACGAAGGCAAGTTGATCACGCCCTCGGTGCTCAAGCTGCGCAACACTCCAGCCGATTGGCATACGCGTTGGTGTACCGAGGGTTACTACCAGATCGACCCTGTTCAGCAGGTGGCACTCAATTGCGTTTCACCCTTTGTCTGGTCCTACAAGCCCGGGACTGACACCCTGCTGGAGCCGGTCATCGGTCAGTCCCATGCACCTGTGGTGAGCTATCTGGAAGACTTGCAGATGACCTGTGGGGTATCGGTCCCGATTCATCTGCCCAGAGGCGGTTTTGCTTCCTTGACGGGGCTGCGTATCGGTAGCAGCGCCAGCGTCCTGCGCGATGCCCGGCAGACCCTGGCAGATTTCAGCCTGATTTCCCACGCCTTGCAGGAAGCGGCCTATCCGTTGCTGGGCAAGGAGGCTCATTCGCCTCCCATTCACCTGACCAAGCGTGAACGCGAGTGCCTTAAATGGGCGGCTGAGGGCCTGACCGGCGCAGAGATTGCCGACCAACTGAATCGCTCATTGGCCACTATCACCCTCCATCTGACCTCGGCCATGCATAAACTCGGTGCCAAGAACCGGGTCCAGGCCGTGGTTCGGGCCACCCACTATCGGTTGCTCGATAGCTGAAATAGGGCAAAAACCTATCTATTTCTCTAGTTATGTCGAAGGTCTGATCCCGCTATCGTGTGCCGTACGGTTTTTCAGGGAAGGCACGCAGAAATGGAATCTATCGGAATACGCGAAGGCTTCGCACCTTTTGGTCTTTATCAGACCTGGTATCGCGTCACGGGTCACTTCGACGGTAAGAGCACGCCACTGGTGATTCTGCATGGCGGTCCGGGCTGCACGCATGATTACGTCGACGCGTTCAAGGACATCGCCGCGAGTGGGTATCCAGTGGTTCATTACGATCAACTGGGTAACGGCCGCTCGACCCACCTACCGGAAAAAGACGCCTCATTCTGGAACGTAGCGCTGTTTCTCGAGGAGCTGGACAACCTGCTGGATCATCTGGAAATCAGCGACAATTACGCGCTCCTGGGGCAATCCTGGGGCGGCATGCTCGCCAGCGAACACGCCGTACGGCAACCTGCGGGGCTACGGGCCTTGATCGCCGCCAATTCCCCTTCGGACATGCGTGTCTGGGTTCAGGAGGCCAACCGTTTACGTAAGCTACTGCCCGCCGGCGTACATGAAACATTGCTGGAGCACGAACAGGCCGGGACTTTTCAAGCGGCTGCCTATCAGGAAGCTTCAAGGGTTTTTTACGACAACCATGTATGTCGCGTCATTCCCTGGCCCGATGAGGTGGCGCGTACTTTTGCCCAGGTCGATGCCGATCCCACCGTTTACCACGCCATGAGCGGGCCGACGGAGTTTCATGTGATAGGCAGCCTGAAAGACTGGACCATTGTCGACCGCTTGCAGCACATCAACGTACCGACGTTGGTGATTTCCGGTCGCTACGATGAAGCAACACCGACGGTGGTCAAACCCTATCTGGAGAAGGTCCCGAACGTGCGTTGGGCGTTGTTCGAGCACTCCAGCCATATGCCTCATGTCGAGGAGCGGGTCGGCTGCATAGGGACGGTGGTGAGGTTTCTGGATGAGTGCGTGAAGGGGGACGGCTGGCAAACACCTGTTGCCGCCGCCCGGCTCTGACTTGCCGTTACCGAGCGGGATTGGAACGTGTGCTGCCCCAATCCCGCCATTTCTATTTTTTGCCGCCCGACAATGATGGGGTTCGAGGAGGGATCAAACGCTTCGCCCCCGTCGACTCAAACGCCGAAGCCAGGCGAAGCAGCGTCGAATCGTCATAGGCACGCCCGGCAAAGGTCAGCCCGACGGGCATGCCGATGTCTGGCATGACGCCCATCGGCACAGTGACCGTGGGTACCCCCAGGTGGCGGATGGCGAGATTGCCGTTGGCGACCCAGATGCCGTTACTCCACGCGATATCCGCAGACTTCGGATCGACATCGGCATTCGCCGGCCCAACGTCGGCTACCGTCGGGAAGATCACCGCGTCGAGCCCCAACCGATCCATCCATTCCTCCAGATCGATTCGGCGCGTCCGTTCAAGGCCGCGTAGTCCGTCAGGCACCGTGGTGATCTGGTCCCAAGGGGTGATGCCGCGTTCGGCCATCCGCACATATTCGTCCATACCCGCGGCCAGTTCGCCCTCGCGATTGGGTAGAGTCCCCGGATCGTGCGGGAAAATCAGCGGCCCGTTCACGTCGACCAGGCGATTCAGTTTTGGATCGCCGTTGGCCCGCAGGAAATCGTCGAACGCCCAAGCCGTCAGATCCCACAATTCATGGTGAAGGAACTCTTTGGACACCAGGCCCCGGTTAAACACCGTCGGTGCACCAGGACGATCCCCCTCGCAATTGGAGACCAGCGGGAAGTCGACCTCGACCACTTCTGCACCGGCCGCTTCGAGTGCCTTGCGAGCCTCCTCCCATAGCCCGATCACTGAGGGGCGGGTGTTGATTCGCTGGCCCGTCGGCCCACCGATGCCAGGCGCATCGCTGGTGCCCGCATCGAGATCCGCATTGATGTACATGCGGGGAACGCCGAAGCGCTTTCCTGCGAGCGCATCGGTATTGGCGGCCAGCGACCCGTAGGAAGCGGGACGCACCGAAGCGACACTCGGAATGGGCACCCAGGGTTGCATCCGCCACAGATCACCCCGTGTGTCGGGATCATCCGCCACCACCACATCGAGCACCTCGAGCAGGTCCGCCATTGTCCTGGCATACGGCACGACAACGTCCATCGTCGGCGTCAACGGCCAGTTGCCGCGCACCGAGATCACCCCGCGCGAAGGCGTATAGGCGCACAGGCCATTGTTCGAGGCAGGCCCGCGACCGCTCGACCAGGTTTCTTCCGCCAGGCCGAATGCCGCGAAACTGGCGGCGGTTGCCGTACCGGCGCCGTTCGATGAGCCCGATGCGAAAGGGGCCGTGAGGTAGCCGGCGTTGTAGGGGCTTTCGGCACGGCCGTATACCCCGCGCTGCATGCCGCCGTTGGCCATCGGCGGCATATTGGTCTTGCCCAGGCAGATCGCGCCGGCGGCGCGAAGCCGTTCGATGGTGAACGCATCGCGATAAGCAATCAGGTTGGCGAAGGCGGGACTTCCAGAGGCAGCGGTCAGCCCCTTCACCAGATAACTGTCCTTGGCCGTATAGGGAATGCCATCGAGCGGCCCCAGCGTTTCGCCCCTGGCCCGACGGGCATCGGCCGCCTGCGCTTCCTTGATCGCATCGGGGTTGCGAACCACCACCGAGTTGAGGGCGGTGGGCGTGTCGGGTCCGTCGTAGGCATCGATCCGGGCGAGATAGGCCTGGACCAGCTCCACCGCCGTTGTCTGGCCCGATTCGAGCGCAGCACGCAGTTGGGCAATGGAAACCTCGGTGACTTCGATCATGCTGTTACCGCCGGCTGCTGATGGGGGGCGCGGTGAATGTTTCCATTACGCTGGATTTTGGGCTCAGAGACATCATTTCTCTCAAAATGGGGTTTCATATCGGTTCTCGTTGCACTGCATTACGCGACAGTATCGGAGAACCCATGGCCCTCTGTCATTCGCCGAACACTTCTGCGCTCTGAAACTGATGAGGCGGTTGACCGTAGAGAGAGCCTGGGAAACTGTCCTGTTCGGCCTGGCACGCCAGCCAGGTGCAGAACAGGTCCAGCTTCTTGTTGGGTTCCGGACTTCGCCTGGCAATATAGGCGTAGTGACTTTGGTGGAAACCGAACGGTGCCAGTAAACGGCCAAGTCGAATGTCGTCGGCCACCAGATGCCAAGGGGCGACACAAATTCCCAGGCCGGCAATTGCCGCCTCCAATGTGAAATAGTAGTGCTCAAACTCCGCACCGGCCGGCGCGGTAGCCTGATATCCAATCGCATCACTCCAGCTGGTCCAGGCATTCGGACGAGTCTTGGTATGGAGCAGCGGATGCAAGAAAATGGAATCTAATTCGGTGAGTTGGATTCGCGCGGATAACGCGGGTGATAACACGATGCCCAACCTTTCAGGAAACAGCAGGAGGGTATTCTTTTGACCCTCAACGGCCCCCTGCTCGGCAGTGATCATCACGTCATATCGGTCTCGGTCCGGATCGGTGGTGTGGACAAAGGAATTCAAGCGAATCTTGATATCAGGGTACTTCGCATTGAAATCGAAAAGACGGGGTATCAACCACTTGACCGTAAACGTGCTGAAGCAAGACACGTCCAGAATACCCGTCGCGGTATCTCTGATTCGGCCTACGGCGGCCTCGATCCGATCCAGCGCAGCCGTCAAATCCGGCAGGAGTTCTTTCCCGGCAGCGGTGAGCTGCGGTTTGTTTTTCGGCCCCTCGAACAGTTCCACCCCGAGACTCAGCTCTAGCTGGCGTACCTGGCGACTCACTGCTCCGGGCGTGACAGAAAGCTCATCGGCGGCAGACGTCATTTTGCCCAGCCGGGCAGCGGCCTCGAAAGAGCGGAGTGCATTCAATGGGGGGAGACGACGTTTCATCAAGTGACTTTAACTCAATTACTTCGGGCGCATAAATCGATTTCCAACCCCATCCCGGTTTTGGAAAATCCCCTCACTGTCCGCATGCCTGGTTACCTGTCCAGGGTTGTCGGGGTGGTAAGCGCCTATCCAAAATAAATTGAGAGAGTCTCACATGCCATTCGTTCGAACAGCCGTCATCAAAGGCACTGGCCCGCAGCAACGCCAGCGCATCGTCGACGGCATACACCAAGCGCTGGTGGATAGCATCGGTATGCCCCAGGATGAACTGTTCAATCTGGTGGTGGACTACGATCCGGAGCAATTTTTTTACAGCCGTACCTTTAATGGCGTCGCGCGTTCCGACCAGTTGATAGTGATTGAAATAACGATGCGTAGAGGTCGCAGCGATGCGATGAAGCGGGAGCTATACAAAAAAATTGCGGACAATCTTGGCGCTCAAGCACAGGTTCGCCCGCAAGACCTTTTCATCTTCATGCATGAAAACGACTATTCAGACTGGTCGGTGGGCTCGGGCAAGTTTGCAATGGAGTTAGTGCAACAGCTCGGTAATACCTCTGCCGTGTAAGTCAGCTAACGCAAGGCACCACTCCACCCGTTATGGTGGAGTGCTTCGAAACTGAGGAGGGGCTCGGTCATCGCGTCAGTCCTGCATGAATGATCTGGACCTGTCTGAGATAGCTGTTGCAGACGCTCTCCAGAAAAAACCAAAACCTGCAGACGCGAGCATCGTGAGCAATGAGCTGCTGAAAGCTTAGCCTACTGTTGCTGTGCGCAAGTTTCGGTGAGCGGAGCTTGATGAACCGAACTGGATAACGCGGGCTACTGACCCGCTTGACAGGGTGAAGTAAGCCATACCGATTTGTGTACCTTTGCGGCAGTTGAGGTAGATAACCGCCTGTTTGGGTGATCCCCTCGGCGCGCTGAACCGCATAGCCCTGCGCAACGACGCACCTGCACTCGCGCTTCGAGGCATCGCGATGGCGCAGCTGGGCGACCTTGTGCGAGCGAAGGCGCTGGTGCGCAGCGCAGCGCGGGCCTTTGGTCCGAAGGAGGCCATGGCCCGGGCACGGTGTGTCGTCGCCGAGGCCGAGATCGCGCTGGCCTCGCGTGACCTTGGCTGGCCGGCGAAATCGCTCGACGCCGCGCGGGAGATACTTCAGGCCCACGGCGATTGGGTCAACGCCGCCCATGCGCGCTATCTCGAGATTCGCCGCTTGCTGTTGATCGGGCATCTGGACCAGGCCGAGCAACGACTCGCCGGACTCGATCCGACGCCATTACCGCCTGCGTCGAGGGGCGGCCTACGAGCTGGTTCTGGCGGGCATCGCCATGCGTCGTCTGCAAACGAAAGCGGCGCGAGCTGCACTTGATCGGGCCGAGCGTGCCGCGCAACACGCGGGCATCCCGGCAATCACTGCCGAGGTCGAAAGCGCCTCGCGCATCCTCGACACGCCGGCGGCGCGGCTGATTGCCGATGGCCAGGAACGGCCGCTGCTATTCGATGAGATTGAAGCGCTATTGGCATCCCCCTCGCTGGTAGTGGACGCGTGCAGGTATGTTGTGCGCGACGGCGGCTCGTCGGTATCACTCACCCGGCGTCCGGTGTTGTTCGCGCTTGCCCGAGCGTTGGGTGAGGCATGGCCTGTCGACGTGCCGAGAGAAATGCTGATTGTGCGAGCCTTTCGAATGAAGCCCGTGGATGAATCCCATCGCGCACGGTTGCGCGTCGATCCGGCCACGGGCGAGGTCTTGGAGAGTGTGCAGATGTCGGCGGGCGTCGGGGTGTCGGGGCTTGAGTTCGATGGCCACGATCGGTTTTTCTGTGGCGGCGGCAACAGCGGGAAGGTGAGGGCGGTGCGCCGGCCTGAATGAAAGGCTGCGGCTATAAAACGGTGTTGTATCAAGACTCTTGCAGAAGCAGCGAGCGTGACTGCCACAGTTTGAGAAAGGCTTGGGGCCGCGCCGCAGCAAGGAGGGTCGGCAATCGCCTGTAGGGCCGGCCCCTGAAAACGCTGTGGAATATGAGTCCTTTCCGATACAACCATTACCCATTCTTTACACTGGTTCGGTGCTCAAAGCCCGGTAAACACTGTCTGAAAGGGCGAGAAAGGTTGTTTTTCTCGCCTAAACAGAGAGTGAAGTGATGATGTTGAACAAAGTTGTAAAAATGGCGGTGGTCGTCGCCTTGTTGTCGTCCCTGTCCGGCTGCTGGATGTTCTTCCCGCCGGGTGGTGGTGGTGGTGGTGGTGGTGGTGGTGGTGGTGGTGGTGGTGGTGGTGGTGGTTTTGGCCATCCTGGAGGTTTCGGTGGTGGTCCCGGTGGCGGCCCGCGCTGACCCGCCATCAACCCGCATTGCCCATCCTGTCAGAAGGTGAACGCTTGTGCCGACCGTGACGGACGCTGAGTCATTTCAGTCTCCAGCAGATGCTCAACCAGCACGTCATTCAAAAAGCGGAATTGATCGTTGAGCCCGACCACTTCGTTACTGAAGTGGTTGGTCGCTGCCGGCATCAGCAAAGTCTCGAAGTGCTTGTCGAATACCAATGCGAGCGCTTTGCGAGAAACGACCTGCTGCGAATAGTAGTTGCTGCCGAACACCGGAAAGCTGAACGCGAGGCTGACGGAATAAATCATGATGTCGACTCCTCGGTTTGACCGCTATCCAGCACGAAGCGGGAAAACAGGGTCAGGGTCACGGCCGTCAGGGCCAGGCAAGTCAGGAGATGGATCAACATGGTGTGCCCCTCCGATGCGGGGTGTGAGTGGCGATGGGTTGATCCTGCGCCTGACGGTTTTTTTGCGGAAGGCATTCGCGGCGATGGTGAATATCGACGTGGATGATGGTGGCAACAGAAATCGGGATTCTGGTGATCCATTGTGGCGAGGGAGCTTGCTCCCGCTCGGCTGCGAAGCAGTCGCAAAACGGACTGTTGCGATCCATCTGAATCACCGCGGTGGCAGGTTTTGGGGGCGCTACGCGCCCCAGCGGGAGCAAGCTCCCTCGCCACAGGTGCGATGTTTGCCTTCGAGCCTGCAATGAAATTTTTGAGGGCGCCATCACTCTTCCTGACGGACGGGGCCCGTCCCCGACCTATACTCAAATCAGTACGTTATTGAGCGCCGAACACTCCGTCCGACGCAGACTGTAGGACTCCGCGATCTTGAACCTGCGTTCGCTGATCGTCGCTGTGTTGGTGGTACTGGCGGGATGCGTCACGTCTGCGCGTGCCCCGGTAGCCGTGGTGCCGGTGATAGTTTCCCAGAGCACCTGGCAGCAGGTGGACCAGGAAATTGTCGCGGCTTCGCAGCAGGCCACCGAACAGGCCAGGGTCTACGCCCGTGGGTCCATGGAGCACTGGCGCACGCGGGTTCACGAACAGACCGAAGAAGTCTTCATTCCGTGGTTCAGCAGCTACTGGACCCAGGAATGGCTATCGTTGAAGGTCAGCTGGTACGCCATCAGCGCCGGGGGCGAACAGGATGCCTCGGCCAAACGCCTGGCGGCCTATCTGTTGGAACAATATCACCAGAAAGTGCTGGAACCGGTGGCGGTGGAGATCGATCCCGACGAGATCCTCGGGCAGGCGACGGCGTTTTACGTGCAGCAGCTCGGCCAGCAACTTCAGGTCATCTCCCTGCGTCATGGCGTGCCGATGGCGCAGCTCAACGCGCGTGTCCAGAAAATTCCGGCGATTGCGTTGGGCCCGCCGCCTGCCCGTGACGCTTCGCTGTATCAGGTGGTGCACAGCGAGCCGCTGAGTACGCTGCCGGCCTACGCGGCGCTGATCGACAAGATCCACACGGCAGGCGGCGAGAAGGGCATTGCCTCGACGGACGCCGGCATGGCGCCAGTGGCCAAGCGCGCCAGCCAACGAATGGAAGCCGAAATGGCCCCGCGCGGCGCGGCCAGTGCAGTGGCGGCCGCGGCGGGGAAACTGGCCGGGGCGCTGATTTCCGTGGGGGTGGCGGGGGTGCGCGCGATTATTCAGGCCAACGACCGGCCCGATAGCGAGGCGCTGATCCGCAGTAGTCTGGGTGATTCATTCGACAAGGCGTGGTTGAAGCTGGTGCAAAACCCCACCACTGGCGTCATGGCCGGAACGCTGTACATGGCCGGGAAAATCGAGGGCAGCCTGGCCCAGCCTGTCGCACAGCCCGTCGAACCATCGGTCGGCCTGGGTGCGGGATCTGTCGATTGGAGCCACGCCGAATCGACTACCCAGCAGATCAACCCATAACCCGAGGAGAACGATCATGGCTTACGTTGATGGCTTCGTCGCGGCAGTACCCAAAGCCAACCGCGAAAAATTCAAGCAACACGCGGAGTCCGCCGCCGCGATTTTCAAGGAAAGCGGCGCACTCAGCCTCGCCGAATGCTGGGGCGACGACGTGCCCGATGGCAAAGTGACCTCGTTTCCCATGGCGGTAAAACTCAAGGAAGACGAAACCGTGGTGTTTTCCTGGATCGTCTGGCCGGACAAGGCCACCCGTGATGCCGGCATGGCGAAATTCATGAGCGATCCGCGGATGCAGCCGGACGTCAATCCGATGCCGTTCGACGGCCAGCGGGCGATTTTTGGCGGTTTCGATATGCTCGTCAAAGTCTGAAGACGCCGCAGGATCACTCAGGCGTCGGGGTGGTCCTGCAGCTTTTGCGGTTGCGAATCTCGCTGTCCGACGGCCGCTCCTTGATGAACTCGAAGCGCGGCTCGCCTTCGTTGTAATGAACCAGCCAGCCCCATTCCAGCTCGGACTCATCCTGGCCGGGCTTCGGTGGTACGGCCCACCATGGCTCTTTGCTGATGACCTGACGCATGGTGCCCTCCCGTCGATTCGGTTGCTTCAACTATAACGCGCATGCCGGCAGCTGCCAGAAATGCGCTTGCTGGCGTGGTATCCCTTTGTAAAATCAAAGGGTCCCCGAGCCTTGAGGTGCCAGACATGAGCGATGAAACCCGTGAGCCGTTCAAGCGGCTGTTCTTCGCCTTGAACTGCGCCCCCGAACAACGCCGGGCCATCGCCCAATGGCGCAGCGCGCTGGGGCTGAATGTCGGGCGCCCGGTGCCAGCGGAAAACTTTCATCTGACCCTTCTGTTTCTCGGTGCGGTGGGTATGGCGCAGATAGCGGGTATCTGCAAGGCCGCCGCCAATGTCCGCACGTCTGGCGTGCCGTTGACGGTGATGCTTGATCGACTGGACGTCTGGCGTCGGTCCGGGGTTTTGTTGCTGGCGCCCGCGCAGGCAGCACCGGAGTTGCTGCGGTTGGTGTATGCGCTGGAGCAAGCGATGTTGCCGTTCGGTTTTGAAGACAGCCGCCGGGAATTTCGCCCGCATTTGACCCTGATGCGCGACTACCGGGCGCCGGTTCCTGAATCCGCTACGCCGCCAGAGTTTTTTCTGCGTGCTGATCGTTTCACGCTGTTCGAATCCCATAAAGGCCGGTATCGGGCGCTGGCCGAATGGCCGCTGGTTTCTTCATAGGCCCACAAAAAAAGCGCCCGAAACTCAGCTTGACCGTGCAGCGGTGGGTCAGTCACTGTTGATGTTGAATGTGATGGCCTCTTCGCGAGCAAGCCCGCTCCCACAGTTTCAACACCATTACCCGTGCCAACGCCGTTTTATCCAGCCGTTTATCGAACCTGCTGAGCAACACCAACAAACGTGATTTAATACCCGCCTTCCACGGTTCCTGGACGGGAAACGGCGTGATCCGCGGCCACCAGCCGCCCGCCACCCACCCCCCATTACCCCTTAAGTCGTTCTCACATAAGGCTGTCATGGACACGGGCTCACGACTCAAATTAGTACGCGAAAGCTACAAGCTGTCCCAGCGCGAGCTGGCCCGGCGTAGCGGCGTCACCAATGCCACCATCTCCCTGATCGAACAGAATCGCGTCAGTCCCTCCGTCAGCTCCCTCAAAAAACTGCTCGAAGGCATACCCATGTCTTTGGCAGACTTCTTCACCTTCGACCAACCGCCTCGCGAGCATCAATACGTGTTCCGCGCTAATGAACAGCCGGATCTGGGGCGTCATGGGTTGCGGCTGTTGTTGATCGGGGCTTCGGTGCCGAGTCGGCAGATGCGGCTTTTGCGCGAGCAGTACGCGCCTGGGGCCAGCTCTGGTGAAGAGCCGATCGTGCATGCGGAAGGGGAGGAGTGCGGGCTCGTAACCCGTGGCACTGTTGAACTGACGGTGGATGGGCAGATCAGTGTGTTGAATGCCGGGGATGGGTATTACTTTCCGACGACGCTGCCGCATCGGTTTCGCAATATTGGGGCGGATGAGGCGGAGATTATCAGCGCGAATACGCCGGCTAACTTCTGATATCTGAAATAGACGTAAACCTGTAGCAGCCTTCGGAGTTGCTACAGGAATTCTTAAAAGTAAATGGATTTTACTTCATGACCGCACAACGCATTCGCCCCCCCTCGCACTCTGCGTCTTCCGTCACGATGGAAAGATACTGGTCAACGAAGCTTACGATCCCATCAAAAAACAGGTAGGCGAAAAGAGGGTGGATCTATTTAATTAGAAAATAGACCTGTCATCTTTTCTTCGACACGTTCTGAGTGGGGGTGGGCCAAACTGCGACGCCCCTCATGTGTATCGATGACGACATGATAAGTGCCATCCCTGCTGGCCACGTTCGGCAGTAATTAACGATAATGATGTACACAAACAAGGAGAGGTTATATGAGTAAATTTGGTATTGGCGCTGCTTTAGCAGTGGTTGCTTTGCTTGCGGGGGGCTACATTTTGTACGGCTCGATCCATCAACCGCTGGTCGAAGATGTAGATGTCAGTCTTTTGGGTGAGGGTAAATACTACGTATTTGAACGAAAGCTGGGGCCTGAGAAGTACTCGGGGCACTTATATGTTAAAGAGCAAGGCACATCGGAATCAGGTGAAAAGCCGGAGCTTAAAACTTATCAGTTCGAAGGTTTCTACACAGATGCAGGTTTTAAAGGACCTGTCACGCTTAATCGCTATGTGGTTTTTAATGTGACAAAAGGTGAGTGCGAAGGGTGGAAGTTCCCGCTTTACGAGGGTTCGAACGGTGCAAAAGTCCAGTTGGGCTTTTCGTTAGAACCACCTTGCACTGACAAAATAAAAGATTCAGATCACCTGACTTTTATTCAGTAATTATGCAGTTTGGTGGGTGTGAGGAGCGGGTTTTCGCACTCGTGTAAATCAGTGAATGTGTGGTGAGTGAAGTGAGGGGCGGATCAGTTTGTACGGATCTGCCACCTCTTCATTATGCTTTGTTATGTCTATGGCTGTATGCTGAGGAGCCGTAAATGTGGTGGGATGTAGTAGTAATATCGGTAAAAGTGATAGTTTCCATATGGTTGATTTCATACCTTCTT
The DNA here is from genome assembly GCF_034008235.1 of Pseudomonas sp. P9_31. Lineage (NCBI taxonomy): Bacteria > Pseudomonadati > Pseudomonadota > Gammaproteobacteria > Pseudomonadales > Pseudomonadaceae > Pseudomonas > Pseudomonas sp. P9_31. Next base: position 3,787,250 of record NZ_CP125375.1, on the reverse strand, counting down.
CGCCCCTTTCTTCCTCATTGGTATAACAATGTTGCTGAAGTAATCGGTTATAGGTTGCTTGGTGCAATCCTTGTTGTTCCTGCTTTTACCAAGCGTGCCTGGATAGTTTCGTCATCCATAATGTATTATTTGGGAATGTTTTCAATATTGGGGCTGCTTATTGCAGGTGCATTCCTTTTTGGATATACATTGTTGCTCGAGCTGGGTGTGAGCTTTCCGGAACTTTGGCCCTGCTACTTTATATTAGGCAAGGTTGCTCAGAATAAAACAGCTTGGGCTGGAGCCACCACGGTCATTGCTACAACAGTCGCGATCGGCCATATGTGGAATCTCAGAATAAACTCAACAAAGTTTTATGAGGAAATGAAAAAATTTGCGAGGGAGGAGCGTGAGGCTAAAGAATCGCGGCGCCAAGAGCAAAAGAACAGATCACTTTTCTAAGATTAAAAACGAAAAAAGGTGACAGATCTATTTGATAAATAGACCTGCCACCTTTTCTTTCACTATCAAGCTGACACGCATCAAACCACTCCGCCGATGGAGTCCCCATGGGTTGACCACAACACCGCACAATGCCCCTGCGACTTGAAGCGCCCCACCAGCCCGTTCAGTTCATTCGAGAGGTGCGACAGCCGGCCTGAGTCTTCTTGCGCGGAGTTGGCCAGGCTTTCGACTAGCCGCGCCTCGTCGTAGATCTGGTGGATATGCCGATTGATCAGTAAAACCGGGTGTTGCGGTGTGTCTGAGGAAAATGGCTAGCAGGGTTTGGGGCTGCTTCGCGGCCCAACGGGAGCAAGCTCCCTCGCCACAAACGGTTGTTTCCTACATATTTTGCAGACTTCAAAATCCTGGCCGAGCCTTCATCGAATGATCAGGCGCGGGATTTTCGCGGATGAGGATGCTTGCTTCCGTTCAGCGTCGCCGCCGTCGTAGACTGAAAGCCAACGAGAAACCAAGGAAGGAACACGCCCATGATCGAAATCGGCAGCCGCAACAACGCCCCCACGCCGCAGCACAAAATCCAGGACATCTACCTCTTCCACATCGACCTTTCCCGGCCGGACACGCCTTTTTGTTTCGAACAGTCCATCGGTGGCGGTCATTGCGAGCAGGGTGGGGCAGCGTGGTTGGCGGCGTCGCAGCTTGAGGCCTGGCCGGGTGAGTGGCGTCTGCATTTGCAGAAGTCCGGTTGTGGTTGGGTCGCTGAGTTGGTGGATGGTCATCCGGGTGTCGATCAGGCGATGGTGGTGTCGATGATTCTCGAACGCCACGTCGAGGGTGCCAAGTCTGTGGGGCGGTGGAAGGCGATTGCCGGATGGTTCAAACGCAACATTCATTTCACTGGCCGTTACGGCGTTTAACCCGAGGAGAATCCCATGAGCCAGACACTGGAACGCGCCATTGCCATCGCCGCCGCAGCGCATGAGGGACAGGTGGACAAGGGCGGCGCGCCTTACATCCTGCATCCGCTGAAGGTCATGCTGCGGGTGAACACGCTGGAAGAGCGCATCGTCGCGGTGTTGCATGATGTAGTCGAGGACTGCGGCATCAGCCTCGACGATCTGCGCAAGGAAGGCTTCAGCGAAGCGGTGCTGACGGCGATTGCGTCGGTGACCAAGGTGCCGGGCGAGTCCTACGAAGCGTTCGTCGAGCGCGCGGCGCAGAACCCGATCGGGCGGATGGTGAAGCTGGCGGATCTGGAAGAGAACAGCGACTTGTCGCGGATTGCCCAACCGTCCTGGGAGGATCTGGAGCGCGTTGAGAAGTATCGGCGGGCGATGGGGGTGTTGCGTTCGTAGTGAGTGCCGATCACTCCGGGATTTGCCGACGTCAGGATCAAAAGATCGCAGCCTTCGGCAGCTCCTACGCCGCCATCGCTGCCAATGCTACGGGGTGTGTTTGGCCAGGGTCGCCTTAAGCGCCTCGGTGACAAGAGCAATCAGAATGGGTTCGGAGGTCGACTGCATCACTGCACCAATTTCCGATTGCTGTTCTTTCACTTTGCTCGCGTATTTTGAAGCGTGGCCTTCAGCGGCGAGTGATGCCAACTCTGTTCGAGAGAATGACTTCTCATAGGCCCGCGCAAGGTTCTCGTCCCATTCAGGCTGATACTTGGGCAGCAATGCATTGATTTCGTCGGACACGGCATTGCGTGCCTTTGTGCTTCCCAGCTTTGAAGCGATCGTCACGTAGGTGACTGTTCTCTGCGCGGCCGACAGTGCAAGGGTGGAGAGGTTGCCGCCTATATGTGCCTTGGCAATGAGTGTGCGGGCCTCATCAAGCGCGGGTGTTTCAGCAGACACGGTATTGGACAGCGCGAATAACACGGTCAATGCGATGGCGGCAGCAGGCATCCTTTTCACAATTTTCTTCCATGGGAGGACCTTGACAACCCTAGTCGAGGAAACATGAATCGCCCCGATTTTTTCCGAGATCACGACTGGCCGCTTTGAACCGTGGAGGATTGCCCTCTCCCTGGCAGGAGAGGGCAGGCCCACCTTATGTGTGATGAATCTCCCGATCTTTGGTTTCCGGCAGGAAGAAGGTGCCGAGAATGGCCGTCATCACGGCGATGACGATGGGGTACCACAGCCCGTAATAGATATCACCCGTGGCCGCGACCATGGCGAACGCCACCGTGGGCAGGAAGCCGCCGAACCAGCCATTGCCGATGTGGTAGGGCAGCGACATCGAGGTGTAGCGGATGCGCGCCGGGAAGAGTTCCACCAGCCAGGCGGCGATCGGGCCGTAGACCATGGTCACGTAGATCACCAGGATGGTCAGGAGCAGTAGCACCATCGGGTAGTTGGTCTTGGCCGGGTCGGCCTTTTCGGGGTAGCCGGCGTCCTTGAGGGCGGTGCTGAGGGTGGCGACGAAGGTGTCGTTGCGGGTCTTGAAGTCGGCCGCCGGCATGCCGGTGCCCTCGAAGCTCGGGATCACCTTGTCGCCGATGCGGACCTGCGCGACGGCACCCGGCTCAGCCTTCTCGTTCTTGTAGGGTATGGCCCTCTTCGCCAGCACGGTCTTGGCGAGGTCGCAGGAGCTGGTGAATTTGGCCTTGCCCACCGGGTCGAACTGGAACGAGCACTGGCCGGGGGCGGCGATCACCGTGACCGGGTTCTTCTCCTGCGCGATGAACACATCGGGGTTACCGTATTGGGTCAACGCATGGAAGATCGGGAAGTAGGTCAGCGCCGCGAGGATGCAGCCGGCCATGATGATCCCTTTGCGGCCGATGCGGTCGGACAGGCTGCCGAATATGACGAAGAACGGCGTGCCGATCAGCAGCGAGCCGGCGATCAGCAGGTTGGCGGTCTGCGGGTCGATCTTGAGCGTTTGCAGCAGAAAGAACAGCGCATAGAACTGCCCGGTGTACCAGACGACGGCCTGGCCGGCGGTACCGCCGAGCAGGGCCATGATCACAATCTTGAGGTTTTCCCAGCGAGCGAAGGATTCGGTCAGCGGCGCCTTGGAGGACTTGCCTTCTTCTTTCATCTTCAAGAACACCGGCGACTCGCTGAGTTGCAGGCGGATGTACACCGAGACGATCAGCAGCAGGATCGACAGCAGGAAGGGAATCCGCCAGCCCCAGGCCTCGAAAGCTTCGGTGCCAAGGATAGTGCGGCAGGCGAGGATCACCAGCAGTGAAAGGAACAGGCCAAGGGTCGCGGTGGTTTGAATCCACGAAGTGAAATAGCCACGCTTGCCTTTCGGTGCATGCTCGGCCACGTAGGTCGCCGCGCCGCCGTATTCACCGCCCAGGGCCAGGCCTTGCAGCAGGCGCAGGCTGATCAGGATGATCGGCGCCGCCACGCCGATGGTCGCGTAACCGGGCAGAAAGCCCACGACGGCGGTGGAGATACCCATGATGACAATGGTGATGAGGAACGTGTGCTTGCGCCCGATCATGTCGCCCAGTCGGCCGAACACGATGGCGCCGAAGGGGCGTACGGCGAAGCCCGCGGCGAACGCGAGCAGCGCGAAGATGAAGGAGGTTGTTTCATTGACGCCGGCGAAGAAGTGCTTGGCGATGATCGCGGCGAGGGAGCCGTAAAGGTAGAAGTCGTACCACTCGAACACGGTGCCCAGGGACGAGGCGAAAATGACCTTACGCTCCTCCTTGGTGATCCCGTGGTGGGGCGCGCTTCCCGTGGTTGCATTGTCAATTGCGGCCATGAGTCTTCTCCGTCTTGCACTTGTTATAGGCCGGAGTACCTCACTAGCATTTGCCGCACCCAGGCCCTAGGGCTGATGTCGTCGGACTACGAGTTGCGCGAAGCATGGAAACAGGCTGACGGTCTCGCATTTCTGCAAGGTTTCTTGAAGCATAATCGGCTTCCCGCAGATATCCACTCACCATCCTGTTCAAACCCATGCTGACGCGCTGTTGAAGGGCTATCCAGAGCGGCGAGATCGCACCCGAAGCGTCTGGGTGGCGCCCCGCTGATGCTTTTTTCGGGGCGATCGCCTTGGCCGGGCTGCGCTCGGCAGCACCGGAGACGCGATCTGGTGGCAATGCTGCCGGCGCACTGCCATCGCGATCCGGCGCATCGATGGTTGCGGGCGTTCATTGTGAATTCGGTGTGAATCGCGCCGTCTGTACTTCGTCAGCGCGGCGTTAGTATTTTTCCATTCTCCCATCATTCCCCTTGAAAAGAATCGGTCTAAAAAGCCCGGCCCGGGCTTCGAACGATTTGCTATTCTGAACATGTAGGTGAAGACGCAGACTGATGCGCAAAGGGATAGCGAGGAAGCGTGGGGCGCGCTCCCAAGGGTACACGGTTAGAAAGATCTCCGCGCTGAGATCCAGCCCTTATGCCGTGTGAGGCAGAACAGCCTAAAGCTAAAAATCCTGTTCTGTGAGAGGCCCGATAAACCTTGTAAGCCAGAGACCAGCACTGGCCACCTACTCGATTTTCAAAGCCCGCCTTGTGCGGGCTTTTTCGTGTTCGCGGGGAGCTAATCCATCATGCGATCTGTAGCCGCTGGCGCAGTCTGCGTTCGGCTACGCAGCCGTCGTGAGTCCGACTGACGAGGTCTGCCTGAGGTGAAACGCGCGCAACGATCGGCTCGTTGCGCGCGCAGGTTTTACTGGGCGAGGAAGTCGAATGTCCAGAGACCCTCGGCACGGCTGACGGTCACGTCCACTTCAGTTGCGGTGATGGGCGCGACATACCGGGTCATGTCAGAGAAGTTCTGCACGATGTAGGTCTGCCCAGTCATCGGTGGTGTTGCCACCATAAAGTAGAAGTTCGGCTCGTATTCGAAGCTCACGGTCATGCTTGAATCCACTTGGGGCATGGTGACCACCGGCCGGCCATTGACATACCAGTTGCTGTCGAACTGGATGTACGGATTGGTCTTGTTGATGACACCACACTGTTGCGGAGTGAGCTTTTGCTGAGCCAGGGAAGCTGAAGCCGGTTCCAGGTAGGGCGACAGGCCGTTGGGGCTGACCGCCTGGAGCAAGCTCCCGGGGTTGATGGTGCGACGGCCGGAAATGATGGTGTTGCTAATTTTTTCGCCCAATGTAGTCACATCGGTTTCGATCTGAGCCTCGTAGTCGAACGATTCGGTAGAGCCGGCAGAGCCTGTCAGGATCTGCCAGGCATGAATCCGATAGTCACGCTGAGGCTGTTGCGGTTTGAGAAACACCAGCACGGTCTTGCCTTCCATATCGTCGACAGCGAAGTTGACATTGAAAATAGTCATCGTCCTTCTCCTTGTTCCCTGTTGAAGCCGCAGCAAAACGCCATGGCTTGTATCTCCAGACGGGATTTGAAGCGCCTTGTGAAACATCTTTTTCTACGACTCTGAATGGCATTTCACAACGTCAGGGGGGGCTGCGTCCTGACAGTGGGGCATCCCGCCCCGATGTCAGAAAGGAGTCTCATCATGCATACCCTCCATGCAATCGCTGCTGGCGTGGCGACTTCGCTATTGAGTTTGTCCGCGGCAGCGCAGATCAATTGTGCCGCTGGCGCGGCCGGAGTCAATCCAGTGCCGGTGCAAGTCAGCAACGCGGCCATTCCCAACAGCCGGGTCAACCCGCAGATCAACCAACGGCACATCTTCTGCGGCGAGATCAATGCAGCAGGCAACGCCGTCGGGTTTCATTCCCGGCCCGCCGGCCATGATCCAAGCCTGGGCAATGGCCCGATGGCCCCCCTGGCGGCACGTACAGTCGGTGCGCTGGTTTATATCGTGCCCCCTGGCCTGAATAACCCGCAGCCGTATCGCTACATGAACAACGGCGTGCAGGTTTTCAATACGGTGGCGAATGCCTGGCAGGCCAAGGTCGGACCATCGACCTTTTTCCCGGAAAGCTGTACGCAGCAGGAGGTTGTGGCGTCAATTCGTTATGCCTACATGCACCTCCAGAGCGCGGTCACCCCGCCTCCGGTGGCTGCCTTTTACGGGCCTTCGGCGCCTTACCTCAATGCGCCTGGTTACTGCGTCGGCGAGAACGGTTATCCCTTCACCGTTAGCGGTTATCTGAACAATATAGGCGGCCTCTGGTGGGTCAACACGGCCTTTCCGATAGCCAGCTTTTAACGTCGAACGCCTGCCTCGTCATACGAGGCAGGCGTTGTTTTCGATAGCACTGCGATTATTGAAGAGAACGGCGGATCATTAAAATCCCTCCCCATCCTCGCCGAATGTACCCAGCAATACGCGCAGTTGTTGCCGCGCCAATTGCACACGCTTACGCGCATTCGACTCACTGATCTCCAGCGTGCCGGCCATGCTTTCGTATTCCGCGCCGTCAATACAGCGCAGCTCAAGCGCTTTGGAGAGCGAAGCCGGTAGTCGCTCGATGGCGACATTCAATGCTTCAAGGGTTTCCAGCACAAGGGCGGTGCGCTCGGGACCGTAGTGCAACGGCTGCCAGGTCACGCTTTCATACAGGTCGTGATCCAGCCATTCGAGGCTGCAGGTGGCCGGTGTTTTGCGCATCCGGTCGATACAGAGGTTGGACGTTACACGCCTGAGCCAGGCTTGAACGTTATCAATTGCGGTCAACCGCTCAGGTTCTTTGCGGAACAGATTGAACAAATGCAAACGCAGTTCACTGAGGGCGTCTTCAGCATCCTGCGGGCTTCGGGTCAACTGCCGACATCGTTTGCGCATGATTGCTTCGTTGTCTATCAGAAATATCCATATTGCCCTCTGCAAAGTATCCAACCTGATGTTGCATGGGCTTACTTCCATGTACCTCGCCATAATCGTTCCTTGATCGATCGCGACGCCAGCACTGGAAGGCTCCGTACCTGGAGCAATCAGTCATCTGGCCGGAACATGCAGGACGAAGTAGCTCGGGGTTTGTGACGCGGGGTCATGGAAATACAAAAAAAGGAGGGGGAATCAGGCGCTACGCAGAGCGAGGTGTGAGGGCGTGGGCCAGGGACACCCAACCGATTGTGTTTATGCGCGTGCTTGGCTAATCTCGCATAAACACGCAAAAACAGGCATAACCATGTAAGCCGAGCATTCCTCAGCCGAACTCCCCCAGCTGCGCCGCCAGAAAATCCTCCTGATCCTCGAACGCGACGGCAAGGTCATGGCCGGCGAGCTGAGCCAGCATTTCGCCGTGTCCGAAGACACCATTCGCCGGGACCTATCGGAGCTGGCCAGCGCCGGGCTGGTGCAGCGGGTGCACGGCGGGGCGCTGCCGCGGCCCAAGGACACGGGCAAGGATTACTTCACCCGGGTCAGCGAAACCGATGAGGTGAAAACCCGCCTGGCCCAACTGGCCGCACGCCGGGTCAAGGATGGCCAGATCGTGATTTTCGATTCCGGAAGCACCACGCTGCAGATCGCGCGCTCGCTGCCCTGCGACATTGTCATCACGGCCATCACGGCCTCGCCAATGATCGCGATCACCCTGGCTGAATACAAAGGCATCACGGTGATCGTCGCCGGTGGTCAGCTCAACCCCGCAACCATGTCTTCCAGCGGGCATGAAGCCCTGCGACTGATCGAGGGCATCAAGGCCGACCTGGTGTTCACCGGCGTTTGCGCCATTCATCCGGAAGTCGGCCTCAGCTCGCTGCATTTCGATGAGGTGCCGATGAAACAGGCGATGCTCGCCAGTGCCTCCCACGTGATTGCCGTCACCACCGCAGACAAACTGGGGGCGGTGGAACCCTTCGTGGTGGCGCCTTGCAACCGGGTGCATACGCTGATCACCGAACGTCATGTGGCCTCGGGTAACGTCGAGGATTACCAGAAACTGGGGATCGAGGTGGTACAGGCAGACGCTTGAGCGTCATCGCAGCTCAGCTGCATGGGTTACGCTGATAGCAGCGACGGGAGGAATGCAGCCATGACTGAGCGCCATATGATCCACTCGGAAACGCTGTCGAACGGATGCAGCATTGAGGTTAAAACCAAGATACTGAGAGACGGCTCGCTGGAGATGTTCATCGGTGTTTACCGGCCGGACGGCTCGGTCATTGTTGAGGACAAACACCCGTCGCCGCATCTGCTGGACATGGAAGCTGCGATGGACTGGGCCATCGAAAAAGCGAGGACCATCGGTAACAGCCAAAGAACGCTGTAACGCCCGGCGATAACTGAATCATTGATCGGCAGGAAGGTCGTACCTATGGGTTTGAACGCACTGCGATTGAATTCGCTGTAGCGTCACCTCATCCCCGCAGCCCTGACCTTTTAGGACGTTCAAATGAAGCGCACCGCGATAATGACCCTGGCCATTGCAAGTACTCTCCTGCTGGGAGGCTGCTGGCCTTACTGGGAAGAGGGAGACAGGTACGATCGGGATCACCGTGAATACCGTCGCGACCATGACCGTGGCTATGATTACCGTGATGATCGAGGGTATGACCGCGATTACGATCGTCGTGATGATCGCCGTCGACACCGCAACCGCGACGACAATGACAACCAGGGCGACGATTGACGCTTGATCGCCCGGCTTCAGAGCGGGGTCATTACCGCTCTGAACCTCCTCCTGAGGAATAACCATGCGAATGCTGACCGGGCCTATTGCTGCGCCCCTCACTCAATGGCTGATCGCGGCGGGTATCGGCCTGACTGCCATGGTGTTCAATGCGCAGGCACAAACCCCACCTCAAGCCACTCAGGAAATAAACGGCTTGCTGGACTTTGTCGAGCACAGTGAGTGCCGGTTCGTGCGCAACGGAAGCGAATACCAAGGCCCTCAGGCTCGGGCGCATCTGGAGAAGAAGCTGGAGTATCTGGAAGAACAGGACAGGGTGAACAGCGCAGAAGACTTCATTGAACTGGCGGCCACCCAAAGCAGCATGAGTGGCCGCGCCTATGAAGTGCGCTGTCCGGCCGGCATGCAACCGGCCAGCCTCTGGCTGAAGACCGAGCTACAGCGGCAACGGCAACGTCATTGATTGTCTTGTCGGGCGCTAGCGCAGCAGTTGCACCACCAGCCCAATCAGTCACTGGCGATTCCTTTTTCAAAAGGCGGTTCAGGCCTTCACGGCGTACCAAACATCGCCGTCCAGTAAATGCCCGCGTCACTCTTCGGGTCCACCGCATAGGCTGCACCCAGTTCGCGAAATTGTGGGTTCATCAGGTTGGCGCAATGGCCCGGGCTGGCCAGCCAGCCATCCACCACCTTGCGCACGGTGTCTTGCCCGGCGGCGATGTTCTCACCAACTTGCTGGCCGGCGTAACCCGCCAATTCGGCCCGATCACCCGGCGTGCGGCCGTCGCGGTCCTTGTGATCGAAGAAGTTATGGTTGGCCATGGCCCGGCTGTGGGTCTCGGCTGCGGTCCCCAGCGTGGCGTTCCAGGTCAGCGGCGTCGTGGCGGTAAAGGATTGGGCACCGCACTGGCGCGCTTGCGTGCGGGCGCTATTCATCGCTTCGAGCAGTTTTTGGCCCTCCGCCTGCCAGTCGCCAAGGCGCCCGGTCAACAGCGGACGCGCCAGCACGATGCGCCACTCACGGCCGTCCCGGCTGACGCCGACGTCGACGAATTGCGGGTCCAGCACCACTTGGCAGAAGCTCTCCTGAATCGCCTTCATGGCGGACGGTGCATCACGCGGGCCGGACAAGCTGATTGCCTGCACATTGACCATCGGATAAGCCGCTCGGGCCAGCGCCTGCTGCAAGTCGCCAATGCTGTTGGCGGACAGGACCAGACGCGGATCGTTCGCCAGCGGCGGCAGTTCAGAAGACGCCTGGCCGCCGCAGCGCTGCACCTGGCTGCGGTAAACGTTGATTGATTCGACCAGTTGCTTTTCATCGGCCGCCGACGCGGTGACGCTGAACACCAGCCCGAATGACAACGCGGCAAGATGCAAAATGGATGACAGGCTGCGCATGAAAATCTCCCTTGAATGGACTAGGGGGGCGTTCTCAATTGGTTTCGCGGCGGGGAAACTCGTTGAGAACGCCGCCTTCGCCCATGATGCGCGATTTCCCCCCTCTCGACGCAATGCCTTTTCGCCTCGACATGCCGTTTCTTGTCAGGCGGTGGGAATGACTTGCGACGACTACAATCTACCCAGGTCAGTGCTACAACGACGCCGTTTCATTGCTCAGGCCGGTTTCATCGGAAGGGTCGATCATGCGATTAAAATGGGTAGCCACCGGTTACGCAATCATCCTTCTGTGCGGGCAAGTGTTGGCGACCGATCAAGAGCAAAAGCAGGAAGTGGCCGAAGACAAGGCGCAGGTCCTGGAGCAGAAAGCGGCGGAGAAGGGCAGTGAAGTTCCGGTGCCCAAGTCCGAGACCATCACCACCTCTGAAGCGCAGGCAGTCGATCCGGCAGGCGCCGCGCCGCTGGACGATGCCATTACGTGCCTTGCACGCAGCATCTATTGGGAAGCCAAAGGGGTGACAGATGCCGACATGGAAGCTGTGGCCAGCGTGGTCATGAACCGGCTGGGCCATGAGGGTTTTCCGGATACGGTGTGCGCCGTGGTCAAGCAAGGTTCTGAAAAGCATGCCTGCCAGTTTTCGTGGTGGTGCGACGGGCGTTCGGATCAGGTCAAGGAGGACGACGAATATGTCCTCGCCAAGGAAATCGCGCGCAAGGCACTCAACAAGCAGCTCACGGACCGCACCCATGGTGCTTTGTATTTCCACGACAGAACGGTGAAGCCAGACTGGGCGAAGGAGTACACCAAGACGGCCGAGACCCGGAAGTTTCTGTTTTATAAACCTGGTGGCGGGACGGCAAGGTAGGTGGGAAACGCCACGGTTATGGTCTGCTTGGCGCACAAGAAATTTGATGGGGCTTCACCCGCCAGTCAGTTAAGCCGCAGAACCTGTGGGGGCGGGCTTGCTCGCGAAGACGGCGGCACAGTCAACATTGATGTCTACTGGCACACCGCTTTCGCGAGCAAGCCCGCTCCCTCGGGGAATTCGCTTAACTGCCTGGTATTCGGGCTTGCCCGTGCTTTTTTACGGTTTCTTTACGGTAGATATTCTCCCCCGCGACGATACTTGCCGCGTTTTTTTGATCATCGACAGGCCTGCACGCCTTCGTCCCTTGGTTGACCTGAGGGGTTCAGCGTCGTTGTTTCTCTGGGGCAGTGACCTTTTGCCGAACGGCATGACAACGCAATGGGCTAATCTCATTATCAAGTTGTTGGAGCTCATGGCCGCCGAGTCGAAACGCCAACCCCGTGACCCCGCAACCCCTCTTTCCCGAAGGGGCATGCAATTTCTTCCTCTCAATTTCAGAGAAGTTATCCGTGAGTGAAACAGCGATCCCTGCCCAAGAAGAAACCCATTCCAGAACCTCGGGAGTGGGTTTGCTCGTCGCCGCGGTGGGCGTGGTTTATGGGGATATTGGCACCAGCCCGCTTTACACCCTCAAAGAAGTGTTCGCCGGTCACTACGGTGTCCAGGCTAATCACGACGGTGTGCTGGGCATTCTGTCGTTGATCTTCTGGTCACTGATCTGGGTCGTCTCGATCAAGTACGTGCTGTTTATCCTGCGCGCCAACAACCAGGGCGAGGGAGGCATCATGGCTTTGACGGCATTGGCACGTCGGGCCGCGGCACCGTATCCCAAAATGAGCCGGGTGCTGGTATTGCTCGGCCTGTTTGGCGCGGCGCTTTTTTACGGGGACAGCATGATCACCCCGGCCATCTCGGTACTCTCTGCGGTTGAAGGGCTACAGCTTGCGTTCGATGGCATTGAGCATTGGGTCGTTCCGCTGTCAGTGGTCATCCTGGTAGCGCTTTTCCTGATCCAGAAACATGGCACGGCGCGTATCGGCATTCTGTTCGGCCCGGTCATGGTGCTGTGGTTTGTGGTGTTGGGCGCACTCGGTATTCACGGCATCCTGCAACGCCCGGAAGTGCTGCAAGCGCTCAATCCTGCTTGGGCCGTGCAACTTTTTGTGGTTCATCCGGGCATTGGCGTGGCCATTCTGGGGGCCGTGGTGTTGGCATTGACCGGTGCTGAAGCGCTGTATGCCGACATGGGCCATTTTGGTCGCAAACCGATTGCGCGTGCCTGGTTCATCCTCGTGCTCCCGGGCTTGGTACTCAACTACTTTGGCCAAGGCGCGCTGATCCTCGAGAACCCGGAAACAGTACGTAACCCGTTCTATCTATTGGCACCTGGCTGGGCGCTGCTGCCGATGGTCGCACTGTCGACACTGGCCACCATCATCGCCTCCCAGGCGGTGATTTCCGGGGCCTTCTCACTGACTCGCCAGGCCATCCAGCTGGGTTATGTGCCTCGGATGTTTATCCAGCACACCTCCAGTCAGGAGCAGGGGCAGATTTACATCGGCATCGTGAACTGGGCGCTGATGGTTGGCGTCGTGTTGCTGGTCATCGGTTTTGAATCGTCCAGTGCGTTGGCGGCGGCTTATGGCGTGGCGGTGACGGGGACCATGCTGATTACCACCATTCTGTCCTCGGCCGTCGTATTGCTGCTGTGGAAAACCCCTCGTTGGCTGGCCATTCCGATGCTGTTGGGTTTTCTCATAGTGGACAGCCTGTACTTCGCCGCCAACGCGTCGAAGATCTTCCAGGGCGGTGCATTCCCAGTGATTGCCGGTATTGCCCTGTTCATTTTGATGACCACCTGGAAACGCGGTCGAAAGATCATGGTCGAGCGACTGGACGAAACCGCTCTGCCTCTGCCGTTGTTCATCAGCAGCATCGGCTCGCAACCACCTCATCGGGTGCAGGGGACCGCGGTATTTCTGACGGCCAGGACTGATGCGGTGCCTCATGCCCTGTTGCACAACCTGTTGCATAACCAGGTGCTGCACGAGCAGGTGGTGTTGCTCACCGTGGTGTCCGAAGACAGCCCGCGTGTGGCGGCGGATCGGCGATTCGAGATCGAGGCTTATGGTGAGGGGTTCTTTCGCGTGAGTTTGCACTTCGGCTTTATAGAGGAGCCCGACGTACCGCTGGCGTTGAGTCTGTGCCATTTGAAAGAGCTGGATTTCAGTCCGATGCGCACCACGTATTTCCTTAGCCGCGAGACGGTCATTCCGACCAAGCGTATCGGCATGGCCCGTTGGCGCGAAAGCCTGTTCGCGTTTTTGCTGAAGAACGCCAACAGCAACCTCAAATACTTCAAGTTGCCGCTCAATCGCGTGATCGAGCTGGGCACGCAGGTTGAGATGTAAGCGCAAATCCATGTGGGAGCGGGCTTGCTCGCGAAACCGGTGTGTCAGACAACGATGATGTCGACTGACACTCCCTCTTCGCGAGCAAGCCCGCTCCCACAGGTTCTGCACCAAACCTTTAGCCTTGAAGCGCTTCCATCAGTACCTGCACCCATTGACCGCCGTTCATCGTTTGCGGCAAATATCATGTGAATTCACGATGACATTTTTGCCGAGCTTCTATACTGAATTTCGCAGAGGCACGCGTCACCGCAACTCAGCGGGCCTCGTGAGCGCAGTTCAGCCGTCAACATGAAGTCGTGAGCTGCAAAGGATTGCGATCGGTGTGACGACACAGTCGCCACCCCAGCGAAATGCTGCAAGGGAGGGTGCGTTCATGAACACGGCTCGACAAGATGTCGCGACACTTGGCTCCGGATGGAACAAAGTCTTGCTCAACTATGCGCTGGCAATGCGCGAACTGGACAAGCTGCCGATAACCGATCGCAACAGTTGGAAGTTTCTGGGCGCCATCCACGGGTTCGATCGGCAATTGTGGATTGACGAGAACGTCCTCGGTGAGGACGACCCGATTCCGCAGGATCTCACCAACAAGACATACGGCAGTCAGTGCCAGCACGGCAGCTGGTACTTCCTTTCCTGGCACCGCGGCTATGTGTTTGCATTCGAGGCGATCGTCGCCGCGAAAGTGAAGGAGCTGACCGGCGAAGATTGGGCGCTTCCGTACTGGAACTACCTCAACAGCGGCAACCCGGATGCGCGGCGTGTTCCGGATGCTTTCCTGGAAGAAACCTTGCCCGACGGCAGCCCAAACCCGCTCAGCAAATATCCCCGTCGAGAGGGGTTGACTGCCTTGCGGCCGGGACCACGCGATGCGTTCAGCCTTGCCGCCATGGAAGAGAACGATTTCCAGGTCGGCAATGATGGAAGCATCGGCTTCGGCGGCGGAGTCACCGGCGATTTCGTTCAGTTCGCCCGCTGGACCGGCGATCTGGAGAACAACCCGCACAATACGGTGCATCGTCTGATCGGCGGCGACAGGGGGTTCATGGCCGATCCGTACCTGGCGGGCCTGGACCCGATCTTCTGGTTGCACCATTGCAACATCGACCGGCTCTGGGAAGCGTGGATGAACACGTCGGGCAAGACGATGGTTCACGATCCACGCTGGCTCAACGGTCCGGCTGACCGTACCTTCATCATGCCGGTGCCCGGCGGCGCGGCCCCTGGAATGAAGTTCTCCGGCCGCGACACACTGAAGGATGGCAAATTACACCGTAGCTATGCTGACTTGCGCATCGGCACCGGTGTAACACCTGGAGCAGAGGCTGTGGCACGGGTCAAAATGGGTGCGCCGGACCAACAAAGCATCGAACCAATCGGTGCCAATGCATCGGTCGTCAGGGTTGGCGGGGCGCCAGTGCGCACGCAGGTCGACCTCGACCAGCAAGCCACCACCGCCGGCATCGCCGCGATGGGCGCCATGGAGGCGGGCAAGGAGGTGACCCGGCTTTACCTGGCGCTTGAATCGGTGCGCGGCTCCGCGCCTTCTCCTCTTCTGGAGGTGTACGTCAATCTGCCGGAAGGCGTCGATCCGCAACTCCATCCCGAGTGCCATGCCGGCAGCCTGACGCTGTTCGGCCTGAACGTCGCCTCGCGGCCAGACGGCGGCCACGGCGGCAACGGGCTTGGCTATACGATCGACATCACCGAGCTGGCCCAGCGGCTGACGGATGCTGGCGACTTCGATCCAAACCATTTGCGTGTGACCCTCGTTCCGGGCGAGCAGATATCGGAAGCCAAGCCCGTGACGGTGGACCGAATCAGCGTTCTCAAGCGAAGTGGCGTCGTGAGTTGAGTACCCGCTCATGCAGCCAGGTTCGGTATTGCGCAACTTCACCCAGGCGCCCTGGCCGTTGCTTTTCGCGACGGCCGGGCTCGGTCTGGCCCTTTCGGTTTACAACGCCGGGAACGCTGCGCACCCTACCTTCTGCAGTTCCGTAGAGGGGCTGTCTATCGTCACGCTCTGGCCCACCGTGTTGGAGGCCGAGTTCGCCTTGAATCCACTGAACCGCCTGCTGGCTGACTGGGCGCTGATGCTTGTCGCGATGATGCCACCGCTTCTGGCGATGCCGCTCATGCATGTCTGGCGCTCCAGCCTGCCACGCAGACGCCTGCGCGCGTCAGTCGGGTTCTTGCTCGGTTACGGTTTGCTATGGATGGCCGCCGGACCGATCCTGACAGTACTCGCGCTGTTGTTGCAGTTCACCGTCGCAGAGGCTGCGCTTGCCGGTGCACTGCTCATTGCGACGCTGTGGAGTGCCAGCCCGTGGCACCGCGCGGCGCTCAATCGTGGCCACCGGATGCGGCGGATCGGTCTCTTCGGCTGGGCTGCCGACAGGGATTGCCTGATCTTCGGCATGACGCATGGGGGCTGGTGCATTGCTTCGTGTTGGGCCTGGATGCTGGTGCCACTGCTTGGCGGGGCGTGGCACATTCCAATCATGCTGTTTGCAGGTGCAATGATGCTGACTGAACGCCTCACCCCAGCCGATCGGCCGCGCTGGCGTTGGCCGGCGATTTTCCCCCGACTTGACCTCTACACTGTCCTCATTGCGCGAAAGGCGGCGCGCCCGCATGACTAGGCGGGCCTGTCTGGCGATCGGGGTCAGCACGCTGACCCCGACCTCAAACCAGGCGTTGCGCTTCGCGTACCTGGACGGAGCCGTGCTCGCCGCCCGTTCAATTGGCGACTGGGCGCTTGGCTCGGGCTTCGGTGCCAGCAACGTAAGAATCGTCGACGACGGCCTCGCTGGCGACATTCCAGTCACCCGCGAGCGGGTGCAGCAAGCGGTCGATGAACTGTTTCCGAGCGGGGCCGAGGTGGTCGAGCAGTTGATCCTGGCGTTTTGCGGTCATGGCCTCACCAGTGGGGATTTCGGCTCGATCTTGTGGCTGTTCAGCGATTCCCTGCGCTCGAAGTACTGTGTTGGGGCCGACCGGTTCTACGAGGAGTTGTTACTGCACGGCGTCCAGCGCATCACGCTGATTACCGATGCGTGTCGCGAAGCACCGAGGAATATCGAGCTGATGCGCCTTGATGCCGTGCGCGGGATCGTCGTGCAGGGCACGAAAGTTGACAGCCCCAGGTTTGATCACTTGGCCTCCTGCCAGGACGGACAGCTCGGTTATATGGTGTCTGATCCAATGTCCGGCGCTCCGGGCAAGTGTGTGTTTTCTGGCGTGATCGCCGACGCGCTCTGGGGCATCGAGCCGGCCGCCATCAGCGATGGTGTGATCACCACGGAGACACTGGGCAGATGCGTGCGGTCGCGCACCACCGAGCGCGCGAAAGAGTATCGCCTGAAGCTCAATCCGCAGTGCCTGGTCGATCCGGAACCGGCCGTGCTCTACAACACCGCAAGCCCCTTGCAGGGCGCTGCCGAGTTGCAGCCCTGGCCGCGTACGGGGAATGCCACCACCCAGGGCGCGGTCGAGGCGGCTGGCGCACCGGGTTCCGCCGAGCAAATTCTTGAGCGGGTGCATACCGACACGGATTTCCGGGAGCAAATTCTCGGCCCCGGTTTTGGCTTCAAGGGGCGTGATCTGGCGGTTCCAGCGGACCATTTCATCACCATCCCCGACGACAGTAAGGAACTGCTCCAGGATTTGTTTGAGCTGCGGCACCAGACCGCTCACACGCCTGAAAAAACGCAAAAGGCACAGGCGCTGGTTCATCGGCTTGAGGCAGATGCGGCTGCCGATGTCCGCAAGACCGCGGCTGGAGAGGTTCGGCGCAGGCTGGAGCAGGTCAACGATCCAGGCCGGGCGAACGTGATCGTCTGGGGCAATCAAGCGAGGATTTTGTCCCGGGAGCCGATCGAACGACTTGGCGCAACGCCCGGGTTCGAGACGTTCCGCATCAAGGGCGATCCGCAGGGGATGCCGGTGTTGGTCGAGTTGGCCGATGGCACATTTACACCGGTCGTTCCGTACGATGACCTGTACGCCGTCGTGGCACCCAGCACCGCCGGCGACGTTTTCCAGGCCTATGGCACGCGCAATGCTCCCGAGAGCTATCAAGGGATGCTCGGTTCAATCGACGATTTCGCCGCCGGCCGGCTTCGAGCCGACAGCATCGACCGGCTCGCCGCAGACCTGCGGAACCAAAAGCACGCTGATCCCATGCTGGGTGTGATCTGTGCCTACCTGTATCGTGCCGTTGCCGACTACGACAGCATCCGTCGCATGGCGTATTTTTATGTTGCCCATGGCCAGCCGGTGCCCTTTGACATCGCGCTACTCGGGGCGATGCAGGTGACCGTCGAGGTGAACGGCGCTCTGCAGTTACACGTGCCGGCCGTCAAGGAGCGCCAACCCCGACCGGATGCACCCGCGCTCCCTGACTACGTCATGCAAGCGACCCCGGCCGTGCAGGCCTGGATCGGTGGGCGATGCCCGTGGCTGGGATTGGGTTGGGACTATGTCAAAGACCCGCGACCGGAATGGGCTGCGCTCGTCGAAGGACTGGCCGACCATGCCGGGACGGTTCGTCGTAGTGGGTCGACGGTGTTGCCTGATAAGGCTGCGTATGAGCTTGCAGCGGTTTGGAAACTTCAGTTGCGTTGAGCGGGTTTTGGTGAGTTTTCTGAGGCCGTCTATGTTGTGTTTTTAACTTCGGCTTTCGGTGTAATAGATTCGAGGTCTCTGCTTCATCTCCTTCGGCTTACACAGAATTTAGTTGTGTTGCATCGACCGGTTGAATCCACAGCCGAAAGCGGACGTTCGATCCATCAAAGCGTAGGTGCACAAAATAAGCATCGAACGCTGCGGATTTTTGCTTTTTTAGCCCTCTCCCCTTGAATTCTCGCGAATTGGTTCTAGCTTTTCTGTGCACGCCTAGGAACCATGTCATCGGTTGCTAGCTGCCCCCCCCCTGAAAATTAACCACTTGGATATCGAGACAAGTATGTCAACTCACATCAAGCCAGGCCCAAAACCAAAACGTGATGACGGAAAGGATGACAGAAGACATCACGTTAACCCTCCAAACAAACCGAAACATCCGACACTACCGACGCACAAACCGGAAAATTAACAAGACTAAGGGAGTCGGGAGGGTTCCGTGGTTAGTTTGAAAGGAACCCTTACCGAAGCTCCATCAAACCGCCTCTAAAACGTTTTTACACAGCCTCGACCAGTTGCAAGCATTCGTTAGCCGAGGTCATGCCGAAATTAATCAGCAATGACAATGTCCCTATTTAAACTACACCTGAAATATCTGCTACTCTTGAAATGTCAACGTTTGGCTCTTTGTCTAGCTGGCAGTGCGTCGTGAAAATGAGAGCAAGGAGAATTTATTTAATGGAGGTTTGCTCGTGCCTGAATTAGCCGTCGATTTTGGTTTGTTTATTGCCTATCTGATTCCAGGGTTTCTCGCTTTTCTTGGTATCTGCTTTGTGTTCCCACCAGCAGAAAAGATATTGGCATCAGCCACGAAAGGGCAAGACCGACTAGGGGGGGTGTTTGCAATTATATGCTTTATAGTTTTGTCAGGAATGACCGCCAGCATTTGGCGAGCGGGCACCATCGACAGAAGTTTTGAATATGCCATTCCCTTATTTTGTTCGGTGTCGGCCCCTCAGGCGTGTGCCATTAAAAAAGTAGAGCCTGTCTATGCTGCTTTACTTCAAAAAGGAAGCATTGATGCTTATCTGTTGGCCGAAAAAAATGACAAAAGGCCTTATCAGTTTTATGGTAATACTTTAATCGCTGTTCTGATTTTATTTTCAGGATGGATTGTCCGAAATAGAAGGCATGGCAATGCTTCTAAGAGCACAAAAATTGTTGCAGTTATCGGTCTGATAGTTCTTGTTTTTACATTGTACCCTGCGGCCAGGCTTTCTCATTATAGATTTGTGTCGTCAGTAGCTCAGTTTAATTTTGGCGCAATGCCTAGTAATCACTAAAGCTGAACCAGTGTTTGGGGGTTTGCACATGTAGCGCTCTACTTTGTGAGGAGGCTGTTCTCAATTTGTCAGGCGGTGAGCTTCGTAGGTGTAGTGTGTTTTTTTGAAAAAATTTTTAATTTTCTATTCCAGGCATGAAAGGTGGGCGGTGCGTTTTACAGCGCTATGAATGAAGCAATTGAAATTACCTGGCTATTATTTTATTAGCCGTTGGAGGCAGCGCTGATGGAGCTGACACTGCTGCAGAGAAACAAGGATCGAGCGAAGTCGGTGAGAGTGTCCGTGGCGCGTTGTACGCTATTGGTCAGGATGCCGGCAACGTTTGGACCACTACCTCTCTATGCAAAATGATGCTCTATCTTTAACGGCTCCCACTTCGTCTGGAGTGATTAAATAGCAGATCAATTACATTTGGCGGCATCAGGCACGGACAAGGAGCGCTTCGATCAATGTATCGCAATGATTAAAGCCTATTATGATGCAATTGAAGCCCGTCTAGCACAGAATGGCACAGCGTATCTGGCTGCACTTGGATGGTTGCTTACTTCACCCCCAAGCAAGAGATGCATTAGTTGACTTCAAGGCGCTTTCACTAACCATAGTGATAGTGGTGCTAGTGTTTATTATGTACGCGCTCAATATATATCACTATTTAAAGCGCTGGCGAGAGACCCGAAATACACTGATGTCTCTCGGCTATCTTGAGCGAGAGTACTTTGCGCGCTATGAGCTTCCTAAGTACGCTTTTTACACTTACATGGCACCAGTCTTTGTACTGCTCGTATTTCTAGTAGTATTGCTTTTCTGGGTTCACTTCGAACTTATAGTCGCACCCGAATGTCCACTCCCGACCGTGAGCCATCCACCTCGCTAGGCAGAAAACGGTCCAGAGTGTGTAAAAAACGCAGGCACCGTTTTGTAGTCTGCGCTGCTACACGAAATCTGCCAGCGTTTGGCTAATCAGCTGAGCTGAGATTTGCATAGGCGCGTGATTTTAGCTCCCAATTAGGCCACCAAAGCTGCTCGAAAACGTTTTTACACAGCCTCGGCCAAAAGCGTCCAGTCAAATGTACCCGGGGAATCTGGATTCATAGCCGCGAACCAGCTTCGGCTTGAATAAATGGCCAGGCCGCTCCCTCGCGCTACGTGCCATCGGAATGAATACATCAATCAAATATGTAAATTCCGATGGCGCTTAAGCCACATAGATCAGCTCTCGGCGGAAATGGTTGAGTCCTGACCGGCTTCAGCCGCCAGCTTCAATCGGTCCGCTTTGCTAATGTATTTAGTCTTGCTTTTCGGTGCCAATTTGGCGCTGGCCTTTTTGGCATTAGCCTTTAATAACTGATTTATTTTTTTACGACGATTCATATTTTCTGCTCGGTTTGTCAGTGCTTGAATGATACCAGCTTAAAATTCCAGGTAAAAAATGATACCGGTTGCGGTGACCTGCGGATTCCAGCAGTGGCCGTGGCAGCGGGAACTTCAGGGTACTGGCCCGGTCAATGAAGGCCCTGTATCGCAGATGCCGAGCAGCGCTGGTGGCCTGTTTTACGACAGTGCCGTCCGAGATCAGCCGAGTCCACCCCTGATGCCAACCAAGATTTTTCTGTCGGGTCTCATCCTGGCGTTCTGCGCCGTCGCGTCGCTTTGTTCGGTTGCTGCCGAGCGAAGGGCGTCCTCGCAAAGTAACAGCGCATCAACCACCCTGATCGAAACCGCTTCGCGGCAGTATGGAGATGGCCAGTTGGACCAAGCCGCTGCCACGCTGGAGCGCGCCCTGCATATCCAGCCGAGCAATCCCGCGACGCTGCATTACCTCGGTGTGTTGCGTCTTCAGCAGGGGCAGTACGAGCAGGCTGAAACGTTGGCGGTGCGCTCGAACATGAGGGTTGGTAGCAACCTACAGTTACGCAACCGCAACTTCCAATTGATCCAGGCGGCGCAGCAGGCCAAGGCTTCGAGTACCTCACCCAACACCAAAGAGCACCAGGTCGCAGTACAGAAGGGGCTCGAAGAGGAGGCCCAAAGGCTCCGCGAAGCAGAAATGGCCGCAACCACTCCGGACTCCGGGCGCGACGCTGGCAACTTCGCTCGCGCAATGCCCGAAGGAGAATTGCAAGTGGCTTCCGCCGAGCCAACGCCCACGTACGACGAAGTTGAGATTCCCCGCAGTCATTGGCCGCCTCCGGGTAAATGCCGAATCTGGTTTCCTGATCGCCCGCCCGGGCATCAGCCCCCGCCCGGCAAATGCAAGAAGCTGCGGCATCGGGTTCCGTTGGGAGCCTACCTGGTGCGCGGTTGAGTTTCTGAGTGGTCTTCTGGGGGGCGGCGACGGTCCAGCTTCGACCGTCGCATTGAATGGTCAGACTTCCGTCTGTTCCGCCACGTTTTCAGCCTGATATCTACAACCTGATGGGCGATCACTGCTATTTCAGGCCGGTTTGAGACCTGGTGTCGCAGGTTGGCGGAGCATCGCCCGTGTTGCAGGCGGATTAATCTCGTGGCTTCGCACTAGCGACGATAGTAGCGGTGATCGTCCTCGTAACGGTGCCGCATGGGCCGATCCTCGTGGCGTTCCCAATAACGATGGCGTTCAGCTTCTCGACGAGCCTGCTCTCTACGCCACTGTTCTCTACGCCAGTCGTCTCGGCGCCAATCGTCTCTACGATCGTGCCAACGGTCGTCATGCCAGTATCGGTCGTCATGGGCCAGCAATGGACCTGGCTGTTTTCCAGCCATACTGGCCAAGGTTGGCCAAGGGTTGCCGGCGGCTTCGACCGGAGCCTGAACGGTTGTGACTTCAGTTGCGAAAACAGGGGTTGAGGTCTTCATTTGTGTTGCTGATGCCGAGCCCACTGTCGCGAGCGCGAACAGGCCGAAGAGCACCATCCGTGGGTCATGGAATTTCATGAGCAAAGACAACCTCTGATTGACAATGGACGTGTGGCCATCTGAGTGCGGGAAGCCTGCGAGGTCGCGCTTACCGAGGATGTGCCTGTCCACATAGACCGATAAATAGAGAAAAGTTCTAGGACACCGCTGCTTAAATAACCGACGACCGTAAACCCAAGACCTCAAAATAATTCTTAAGCCCTGCGCGTGGAGCAGTACTCCACAATGAGCTGAGTGACCGCTGCCACAATCGCCTGATCCGCTTCAGGAGCGCTGAACAACCGAAACTGCGCATCCGGCAAATCCGGCAATCCTTGTTCTACGCCAAGAACCGCCAGCCCTTGCCCCAACTGACTGACTGGCATGGGTGCTATCGCGAAGCCAGCCAGTGCCGCCGCTCGCAATCCGGCCGTGCTGCTGCACAACATCGCCGTTCGTTGGGCGATCCCTGCCCGAGCCAGCCGTGTCAGCGCTACCTCGCGATAAGGGCACGGCTCGGGAAACAGGGCCAGCGGCAACGGCGTCGGTAACGGGGTGACGGGTTGCGCCGACCAGGCCCACACCAGTGGTTCTTGCCACAGCAGCAGCCCCGCGTCGCTGGTTTCGCACAGAGAACCGATGACCAACTCCAGATGCCCTTTCTTCATCAAGGCCAGCAACATGCCCGGAATGCCCACCTGCACGTCGATCTCCATCCCAGGGTACTGCGCCGCGAAATCCTGAAAAGTGCGCATCAATCTCGATTCGACGAAGTCTTCGGATACCCCGATCCGCAGTCGCCCGTGAAACGGCGTGCGTGTCAGTTCTGCCCAGGCATCACGGTTCAGCGCGAGGATCGTGCGCGCATAAGCGACCAGGCGCTCGCCATCGGGCGTCAGTTGCTGGGAACGGGTGGTACGCCTCAACAGGGGTTTACCAATCTGTTCTTCCAGTCGCCGCACATGGCCACTGACCGCAGACTGGGTCAGGTGCAGTTTCTCGGCTGCACGGCTGAAGCCTTCTTCATCGACGACCGTGACAAATGTCTTGAGCAGCAAAGTATCGAACATAGTTTGATCTGTGATTAATGGCTTATTTATTTGTGATTTATATTCCAAATAAAACTATGTTGCAATGTTTACCGCCCCCCAATCTCCCACCACCCGAGGCGTGTCATGACTACTCTTCTGCATATCGAATGTTCCCCGCGCAAACAGCGCTCAGCCTCCCTTGAAGTCGCCCGCAGCTTCATTGCGCGCTATCAGGAAAACACCCCGGACACCGAAATCATCACCCTCGACCTTTGGAACATGGCGTTGCCGGAGTTCAATGATCTGGCCATGGAGGCCAAATACGCCGGACTCAATGGCACGCCCTTGACCCCGGTACAACAAGACGCCTGGAATACGCTGAAAGATCTGGCCGCTCACCTGCACAGCGCGGATGTGCTGGTGATGTCCGTACCGCTGTGGAATTTCAGCATCCCGTACAAACTCAAGCATTTCATCGACCTGGTGTCGCAGAAAGACATCCTGTTCAGCTTCGACCCGGAGCGCGGTCTGGAAGGCATGCTGCACAACAAAACCGCCGTGGTGATGTACGCCCGTGGCCTGGATTTTTCGGCGCAGTCGATCACGCCGGCAGAGCGCTTCGACTTTCAGAAGCCCTACGTGGAAGCCTGGCTGCAATTTATCGGCGTGACGGATGTGCACTCGGTGATTGTAGAGAAAACCATCCTGGGGGAAGACGTTGACCTCAGTGCGCGTGAAGCCGCGACTCGGCAGGCCAGGAGATTGGCAGATAGTCTGGGTCGCTGAGCCTTCAGGTGCTGGTTCAAAAGGACGGCTTTCCAAACGCCAAAATAGAAGTTAGCGTAATAAATACTACAAAATAAATAGCTGACACTACATGGAAAATTGGCTGGCACTGATTCTTGGTTTACCCACCGCGAACGCCACCGAGCGCATGCGAGCCTGGCGTGCTCTGAAAGCTACAGGCGCGGTGGTTCTGCGCGATGGTGCCTATCTATTGCCTGATACCGGTGTCTGTCGCGAAGCTCTGGCGTCTGTCGAGCGCGACATCCTGGCCATCAATGGCACCGCTTACATCCTGCCTGTCGTCGATCCGGAGGGTCAGCGCTTTGTCGAGTTGTTCGACCGTAGTGATGACTACAGCAAGCTACGTGCAGAGATCGAAGAATGCCGCGGGCAGCTCCATCCTGAAAACGCATCGGCCACCGCCAAACACATTCGCAAACTGCGCAAGACCTACGATCAGCTGACCCAGATAGATTACTTCCCAGGTAAGCCGAAGCAGCAGATAGACGCCGCTTTGCAGGAGCTTGAGACGGCCGTCAGCAGAGCGTTGTCTGCCGATGAACCCCATAGCCGCGACCAGCCGGTAACGGCACTCAACCGTGGCGACTATCAAGGTCGTGTCTGGGCAACCCGCAAGCGTCCCTGGGTTGACCGCCTGGCATGTGCCTGGATGATTCGGCGCTTCATCGATCCCCACGCTCGGATTCTCTGGCTGGACAGCCCGCAGGACTGTCCGGCCGATGCGCTGGGTTTTGACTTCGATGAGGCGACTTTCAGTCATGTCGGCAACCGTGTGACCTTCGAAACCTTGCAAGCCAGCTTTGAACTTAAAGAACCCGGCCTGAACCGCATCGCGGCGTTAGTGCATTACCTTGATGTCGGCGGGATTCAGCCAGTGGAGGCTGCCGGCATCGAGCGAGTACTGGCAGGTCTACGCGAAACGATTAGCCACGACGACCATTTGCTGGCTGCTGCGAGCGCCATTTTCGATGGCCTGCTTGCCGAGTTTGTGAAAGAGGAACAACCCAATGAGTAAGGTGTTGGCATCAGCGGTTGAAGAGGATCTACCGAGGCCGGAGGCAATCAGTTTGCGTGAGGCATTCTGGTTCTGGCTGAAGCTTGGCTTTATCAGTTTCGGTGGGCCGGCAGGGCAGATTTCGATCATGCACCAGGAGCTGGTAGAACGGCGGCGGTGGATCTCGGAACGACGCTTTCTCCATGCGCTCAACTACTGCATGTTGCTGCCTGGGCCAGAGGCTCAGCAACTGGCAACCTACATCGGTTGGTTGATGCATCGCACCTGGGGAGGCGTGATTGCCGGGGGGCTGTTTGTGCTGCCCTCACTGTTCATCCTGATTGCTTTGTCGTGGATGTACATCGCCTTTGGCGAAGTACCGGTGGTGGCCGGACTCTTCTATGGGATCAAGCCTGCTGTGACAGCCATTGTGGTGCAGGCGGCGCATCGGATCGGCTCTCGGGCATTGAAGAATAATTGGCTGTGGGCGCTAGCGGCGGCGTCGTTTACCGCGATTTTCGCGTTCAATATTCCCTTCCCGCTGATCGTGTTGGGGGCGGCATTAATCGGTTACTTCGGTGGTCGCCTGGCTCCGGAAAAGTTCAGAACCGGCGGCCATAGCGCCGCCAAAAAGTCTTTCGGCCTGGCTTTGATCGATAACGACACCCCGCCTCCGGAGCATGCCCGTTTCAGTTGGTTGAAACTGACGTCGCTCGCACTGATCGGCGCCGCGTTATGGGCATTGCCGATGGGACTCCTGACCGCACTCTTTGGCTGGGAAGGTACCTTGACCCAGATGGGCTGGTTCTTTACCAAGGCCGCGTTGCTCACCTTTGGCGGGGCCTACGCTGTGCTCCCGTATGTCTACCAGGGCGCAGTCGGTCACTATGGTTGGTTGACGCCGACTCAGATGATCGATGGCTTGGCGCTGGGGGAGACCACGCCAGGGCCACTGATCATGGTGGTGGCCTTCGTGGGGTTCATAGGTGCTTATGTTTTGCAGGTTTTCGGTGCCGAT
The DNA here is from genome assembly GCF_034008235.1 of Pseudomonas sp. P9_31. Lineage (NCBI taxonomy): Bacteria > Pseudomonadati > Pseudomonadota > Gammaproteobacteria > Pseudomonadales > Pseudomonadaceae > Pseudomonas > Pseudomonas sp. P9_31. The sequence goes on along the minus strand of NZ_CP125375.1, from coordinate 3,760,953 downwards.
CATGTGTTTCTGGCTGGGGCTGTCGCCGCCGCCCTGGTGACATGGTTCACCTTCCTGCCCTCGTTCCTGTTCATCCTTGCAGGTGGACCGCTGGTGGAATCGACCCACAACGAACTCAAGTTCACTGCACCACTGACTGCCATTACAGCGGCGGTGGTCGGCGTGATTCTTAATCTGGCGTGTTTCTTCGGTTATCACGTGCTGTGGCCGAAGGGCTTCAGCGGCAACCTTGACTGGCCCTCTGCATTCATCGCCATTGCAGCGGCAATTGCTTTGTTGCGCTTCAAGCGTGGCGTCATTCAGGTGCTGATGGCCTGTGCGCTTGTCGGCTTGGCCGTGCATCTGCTGCGCTAGAGAGCACGAATTGATTAACGATCTCTGGCAGGCATTGGGCCTGCCAGATCACCCAGCCTACTGAGCCAGGCAGGAGGTGCCCCATGAGGTGGATACGCTGGCCACGATAAGGGGCTGTCCGACGGCCATAAAAGATCTAAAAAGCCTCTGTCGCTGGGCTTGTGGAGTAAGTGCAAGGTCCAAACCAGAGCGGTTGGATAAAAAACGCTTTTCCATTCCGGCAGACACCGCAGATCCCCTGTGGGAGCGGGCTTGCTCCTTGACTGACAGGCACTCGCCGACGCCGAGCAAATAATCAAGGCCGATAAGCCCGCCGCCGCCCAGACCTATCTCCGGGTGGAACAATCGAAGCTGGCCTTGCCACTGGTTGAGAAAATCGTCGCCGACCCTGAAATCGACTTCACCGTCGTGCCACAGCGCACCTTTATCTACGCCGAGAAACTCCAGGCATTAGGCGTACTGAACAACAAGGCCGCCAGTTGGAAGGATTACTTCTTTGAAGAAGCACACGGTAGCGAGGGCGGCTGAGCGGGTCTGCTACAAAGCCTGCGTCGCGGCTTGATTGACCGGCATCAGGGCTTGCGCAGCACAAGCAACAACAGCGCCGCAGCCGCCAGCACCGCCCCGGCAATGAAGGTGCTGGCGGAGCCTGAGGTCTGCCACAGCGCGCCGGCCAGCACACTGGCGATCAACAGGCACACGCCGCTGATCAGATTGAACAGGCCGAACGCCGTGCCCCTGAGCTGTTCGGGCGCGGTGTCGGCGATCAGCGTCGCGAGAATGCCCTGGCTGAAACCCATGTGCAGGCCCCACAGGGCAACGCCCAGCAGCAGGGTCATGATTGAATCCGCTTGCGCCAGCAGCAGGTCCGCCAGGATCAGCAGCCCCATGCCGACACACAGCAGTTTGGTGCGGCTGATCCGGTCGGACAACCAGCCGGCCGGGTAGGCGGAAACCGCATAAAGCAGCGACATGACCACCATCACCATCGGCACCCAGGTGGCCGTCAGGCCTGCTTCCTGTGCCTTCAACACCAGAAAAGCCTCGCTGAAACGGGCCAGGGTGAAGAGCCCGCCGACGATCACCACCCACCAATAACTGCGTGAAAACTCCCGCAGAACCTTCCAGTGGATGGGCGAGCGAAAGGCGCGTTCGCCAGCACCATCGCTCGGTTCTTTGACCCCACCGACAATCAGCGCCACCGATATCACCGCCGGGATCACCGCAAACCACAGCACCAGATGGATCTGCCCGAGCCAGAGCATCAACACGATCGCCAGAACCGGCCCAAGAATCGCCCCCACGGTGTCCATCGACTGGCGCAAGCCAAAGCAGGCGCCACGGATTTCGGCGGGTGCGACATCGGCGACCAGCGCATCGCGCGGCGCGCCACGGATGCCTTTGCCGATGCGGTCCAGAAAGCGTGCGGTGAACACCAGGTCTACCGACTGCGCGAGGGGGAAGAGTGGCTTCGACAACGCCGCCAGACCATAACCCATCAACAGCAAGCCTTTGCGCCGGCCGATAAAGTCGCTGATGGCGCCGGAGAATATCTTGACCAGCATCGCGGTCGCCTCGGCGATGCCCTCGATCACCCCGACGGTCAATGCGCTCGCACCTAACGTCGTGACCAGAAACACTGGCAGCAGGCTGTGCACCAGCTCCGAAGACAGGTCCATGAACAGGCTGACAAAACCCAAGGCCCAGACCGTGGAGGGGATACGCAGTGAGGTCGGTCTGGGCTTTGAGAGGTATTTGTCCATGTTCGCTTCCGGGGTTGAATGCTCACCGATTGTTCATGTCGCTAACCCCGGCGATCAGCCCTTAAAGGTTCTGGCTGAGAAAGAGCAACGTATTGCCATGCGCCTCAGCCGCCGCCCGCTGGTTGTAGCTGTCACGGTGTGAGCAGTTGAAGCCATGTTCGGCCCCCGGATAAACCTCGATATCGACGTCGTCGTTGAACTCGAAACGCTCGGCGATTTGTTTCACGGCATCAATGGGAATGTGGCTGTCCTGTTCGCCGAAGTGCATCAGCGTCGGCACCTTGATTTCACCGGCCCGATCCAGTTGGTTCTGAATGCCGCCGCCGTAGTAGGCGATTGCCACGTCCACGAAACCGTTGGCTGCGGTGTTGTACGACAGCATGCCGCCGAAGCAGAAACCGATGGAAGCGATCCTGCCGTCCAGCCCCGGATGCGCCTTCAGGGCGTCGATGGCCAGTTTGATGTCGGCCTGGGCCTTGTAGCGGTCGGTGGCGTTCATCAGCTCGACGGCGCGTTTCCAGCCGGCTTCGTCGTAGCCCAGTTCGATACGGTGGCCGTGGCGCCAGAACAGGTCCGGCGCTATGACCAGATAGCCGTCAGCGGCGTATTGTTCCGCGACCGAGCGGATGTGCTCGTTGACGCCGAAGATTTCCTGAATCAGCACGATCCCCGGCCCTTTACGGGTGTGTGGGATAGCCAGGTAAGCGCCGAATGCGCCTTCGGCGCTGCTGATCTCGATCCATTGGGTGGTTACGCTCATGATGGCTCCTTTACACAAGTTGGGTGGGTTATCGAGACGCTGGCGTATCAGCGGTGACTGCGCCGCCAGAAGAGTCGAGCCAACAACGCGTCCATGCTGAGTTTGCCGGCCCCCGAGAGCAACAACGGCATGAGGGCTGCGAGGTAGATCAGCGGCAGTTTGAAGTTGCCGTGGCCTTTGTTGCTGATGGCATAACCCTGGGCAAGTTCACTCAATGTAGACCAATCGTCCGGCCAGTGAACGGCAGCGGTGGCGACGACAGTGACCACGACCAGAATAATCGCCGAGAGCCGCGTCCCAAGGCCTGCCAGCAAGGTGAGGGCGCAGATCAGTTCGGCCCACATCGCCAGTTCCCAATTCAGCGTGGCGGTCACGTGGTTGAAGGGAAACGGGAAGCGGTTCTGGAGGTCGGCGAACCAGTTCTGGCCGTTCCATTTTTCCAGGCCTGACTCGAAAAACTCCCAGGCCAGAAACAGCCGCAGGGTGAGGGGGGCGATCCAGCTGCCGGCACGGTCGAGGGTCAGGTGCAGGCCTTGGACGGCCGATGAGATAGAAGTATTCATGGGCTTGAGCTCCGGGAGTTCATTGTGGGTGGTGTTGAGGTTTTATTCGGTCAATGGCGTGTTTCTGGCGGGCCTTTTGTACTTCAGCGCGATCTTGCCCGGCAGCCGAATGACGATTGCCGAGAACAGCAGGCCAAACAGTGACCAGCCGCGGTAAAGGGGGACTTGAGTCATCATGACAACACTCCTGAGCATGGGCCGACCCGGTTTGCCGGTGGTCAGCGGACGGCAGGAGTGTTTCAATCGGGTGTGTGGGTGGTATGTCTGAAAGGTCGCCCGGTGCAAGTTGGTGTATCCCGGGCCGTGACAGATACATTCCTATACAAAACTGTGATCCGGCGTCGACCAGCGACGTCTAGCGACAGTGTCCCCGCAATCCCATGGGGCGAGACTTCGGAACCCGGCATGCAAGCGCTGTTGAACGAGATCCTTGACGCAGTCCGACCGTTGATCGGTCAGGGCAAAGTGGCTGACTACATTCCTGCCCTCGGCACGGTGCCGGCCAATCAGTTAGGCATTGCCGTGTATGGCAACGACGGCGAGCTGTTTTGCGCCGGAGACGTCGATACGCCGTTTTCGGTGCAGAGTATTTCAAAGGTGTTCAGCCTGGTGCAGGCCATCGAGCATTCCGGCGAAGCTATATGGGAACGCCTGGGCCACGAGCCGTCCGGCCAGCCGTTCAACTCGCTGGTGCAGCTGGAGTTCGAACGCGGGCGCCCGCGCAATCCCTTCATCAACGCCGGTGCGCTGGTGATTTGCGACATCAATCAATCGCGCTTTGCCGCGCCGGCGTTGTCGATGCGCGATTTTGTCCGCCGACTGTCCGGTAACCCGAACGTCATGGTGGATGGCAAGGTCGCCGAGTCGGAGTACCAGCACCGCGCGCGTAACGCGGCCATGGCTTACCTGATGCAGTCGTTCGGCAACTTCCATAACGACGTCGAAGCGGTGCTGCGCAGCTATTTCAGCCATTGCGCGCTGCGCATGAGTTGCGTGGATCTGGCCCGGGCGTTCTGCTTCCTGGCCAACGACGGCTTCTGCAAACACAGCGGCGCACAGATCCTCAGCGCCCGTCAGACCCAGCAAGTCAACTCGATCATGGCCACCAGCGGGCTGTACGACGAAGCGGGCAACTTTGCCTATCGCGTCGGTCTGCCGGGCAAGAGCGGCGTGGGCGGGGGCATCGTCGCGGTAGTGCCGGGGCAATTCACGGTGTGCGTCTGGTCTCCGGAATTGAACGCCGCCGGTAACTCCCTCGCTGGCATGGCGGCGCTGGAGTTGCTGAGTCAGCGAATCGGCTGGTCGGTGTTCTAGAGCAGTGTGGGCGGGCGTCGATAATGACGCACCGGAAAATTTGCTATACATTTTCCGCCCGCCCCCCTGCATGGTGAAACCGTTTCATGTCTCTTGCGCTCGAACGTCTAGTCGCTGGCACGCCGATCCCTTTTGCCGGTAATCGTGTCACTGTGGTCAGCCCCGAACTGGCGGCGCGCTTTCAGCCCGGCGACCATCTGCTGGTGGAGCAGGTCAGCGGCGAGTTGTTGCTGATCCCGGTGGCGGACCAACAAGCGGCGGCGGTCGCCATCGAGCGCGCCGAAGCGGCGTTCGCCGCGATGTCCAGCGTTTCGGATCACGCCATCAGCGCGTTCTTCGATCGCTTTGCGCAGCGCCTGGAAACCCCGGAATGCTGGGCCTTGATTGCGGCCGCCAACCTGGCCGACATCGAGCGAGCCAAGGCGCGCGGGCGATCCACCACACGGTTGCTGGCCGATGAACGCATGCGCGGCGACATGATCGCAGGCCTGCGGGCCTGGCGCGATGCACCGGCCACCCGTGGCAAGGTCGTGAGCTGCGTCGAGCACGACGGCTGGAAAGTCGAGCAAGTGGTGTCGCCGCTGGGTATCGTCGCTTTCGTATTCGAAGGCCGGCCGAATGTCTTCGCCGACGCCGCCGGTGTATTGCGCACCGGTAACACGGCGGTGCTGCGCATTGGCAGCGACGCGTTGGGCACCGCCCAGGCCATCGTCAGCCATGCGTTGAATCCGGCACTGGCCGACGCCGGGCTGCCGAGCGGTGCGGTGTCACTGGTCGAAAGCGTCAATCACGCCGCCGGCTGGGCAATGTTCGCCGACCGGCGCTTGTCGCTGGCCGTGGCCCGTGGTTCGGGACGTGCGGTCAGCCAGTTGGGCAGCATCGCGCAACAGGCTGGTACCGCCGTCAGCCTGCACGGCACCGGTGGTGCTTGGCTGATCGCCGACAAACACGCTGACGCCCAGCGCTTTGCCGCCGTGGTGCGCAACTCGCTGGACCGCAAAGTCTGCAACACCCTGAACGTTTGCCTGATCCAACGCGAGCGCGCTGGCGAACTGGTTCCGTTGTTTCTCGATGCACTGCAACAGGCCGGCACCGCACGGGGCCAGGGCTGCAAGCTACATATCGTCGAGGGCAGCGAACAGCATTTGCCTGGCGATTGGCGGACCGCGAGCGTTGAGGTGTACCGCGCCGAAGGCTATCAGACCGAAGCGCTGGCCGAACCGCTGCCCGAGGCCCAATTGGGCCGCGAGTGGGAATGGGAAGAAACCCCGGAAGTCAGCCTGCAAGTCGTCGACGACCTGGACCAGGCCATCGCCTTGTTCAACCGTTACAGCCCGCAATTCACCGTGTCGCTGATCAGTGAAGATGCGTTGGCGCAGGAGCGTTTCTACAACGCGGTCAACGCGCCTTTTGTCGGCAACGGGATTACCCGCTGGGTCGACGGACAGTACGCGCTGAACAAGCCGGAACTGGGGCTTTCGAACTGGGAGAGCGGCCGGCTGTTTGCGCGCAGCGCGATTCTCTCGGGCGATGGTGTGTTCACGATTCGTAGCCGCATGACCCAGACGGATCTGTCGGTCAAACGCTGAGACGGTACTCCAAAACAGCCACACTCCCACAGGATTTCCGTCGCTCTTATTAACTTACCGGCATTAGGGGCTGCCCCCTCGACTGCAACGTCCGCACTATACTTAATGTATGTCCGTGTCTGCGTGGGGACGGGCAGTGCCTCTGATTACGTGAGGGAGGGTTGCGCCATGAAACTTCATTCCTTTCAACATTACTCTCATGACCTGGAAACGGTCGTTCACGACACGTGGATTACCGCCAGGGTGAAGTCGGCCCTGGCATTGGCTGAATCCACCCTTGGCCTGAATGTCCATGTCAAAACCCATGCGGGCAGGGTGGCATTGAACGGTCGCGTCAACACCCATCGGCAGTGTGAGCAGGCTGTTGCTCTGGCTCGCTCGGTGCCTGGTGTCGTCGACATCGATGCCAGCGAATTGCTTACTCATGTGTTCACACCAGGACATTTTCCAGAAGCGCCCAATGCCGAAGACACTCCTGAGCGTCGGCCACAATCGTCAGCCAAGACGGACGACAAATGACCCTTCAGGCGGCTTCGACCGCTTTGCCATAAACGGCGCAGGTGCCCGGGTGCTCGGCCAGCGACACGAACGTGCGGCTGTCGGCATCCAGGGCATCGACCGAACCGGTCTCGATGTCATAGACCCAGCCATGCAGGTTCAGCAAGCCTTTTTCCTGGGCCAGGCGCACGCTCGGGTGGGTCTGGATGTTCGCCAGTTGGGCGATCACGTTTTCCCGCACCATCGAACTCACCTTGGCCGCGTCGCTGGCATGAGGGCGGGATTCGTTGATCACCTTGGCCGACTCGGCGTGCTGCAGCCAACCGCTGACGGCGGGCAAGTGATCCATGCATTTGCACTGGGCAATGGCGGTCATGGCGCCACAGTCCGAATGCCCGCAAATCACGATGTCCGTCACGCCCAATACCGCGACTGCATATTCGACCGTGGCCGACACACCGCCGGGATGCGGGCTGTAGGAGGGCACGATATTGCCGGCGTTGCGCACCACGAACAGTTCGCCGGGCTCTTGCTGGGTCAGCAGTTCCGGCACCACGCGGCTGTCGGAACAGGTGATGAACAGGGTGCCGGGATGCTGGGTAGTGGCCAAGTGCTTGAACAGGTCGGTACGTTGTGGGAAGGCTTCGTTCTGGAACTTCAATAAACCTTCGATGAGCGCTTTCATGGTGGACTTCCTTGCAATGAGTGAGGGGGGCTGATGCCTAATCGCTGATCAGTCAAGTGCAATCCATGTGGGAGCGGGCTTGCTCGCGAAAACGGTGTGTCAGGCGACATCAATGTTGACTGACACTCCCTCTTCGCGAGCAAGCCCGCAGGTTCCGCACCTGAATTGACTGGGTTGTTTCAGAAGGGACGCAGCGGCAGGAACTTGCCGTCCAGAGTAATCACCGCGCGGGAACCGCCTTCCGGGTCTTCGACCTTTTTCAGGTCCAGCTTGAAGTTGATCGCACTGATAATGCCGTCGCCGAATTGCTCGTGAACCAGCGCTTTGAGGGTGGTGCCGTAGATCTGGATCATCTCGTGGAAGCGGTAGATGGTCGGGTCGGTCGGAACACCGGAGAGGCTGCCGCGCAGCGGGATGATCTGCAGACGGGCCACGGTGTCGGCGTCCAGCTCGAGTTTCTCGCCGACCACTTTGGCGGCGGCTTCCGGCAGCGGATGCTGGCCGAGCAGGGCGGCGGTGACGTAGGCCAGGCCCAGGCCGGTGCCGTCGGTCAGATCCTGCCAGGACAGATTTTTGCGCGCCTTGGCATCGAGGATCGACGTGGTCAGGGCCAGACTTGGGTCCTGGTAAGCGTGGGACTGTTGCATGGTGTGACTCCTATCGGTTGTGGCTGGAAAGTGGAGCCATCTTCGGTCGATTTATTCATAGCGTCCAAGATCGATATACAATGCTTTGCATAAGTTCTACCTATAGATGGTGTGCCCATGCTGCTCCGACATTTGCGCTACTTGCTGGCGGTCGCCGACCACGGCGGTTTCACCCGTGCCGCTGAGGCGTTACACGTCTCTCAACCGACGCTGTCCCAGCAGATCCGGCAACTGGAGGACACCCTGGGCGTCAGCCTGTTCGACCGCACCTCGCGCACGGTCAAGCCGACCGATGCTGGGCAGGCCTACATCGAATGCGCTCGTCGGGTGTTGGTGGAGCTTGAAGCGGGGAAACGCGCGCTGCATGACGTGAAGGACTTGTCTCGCGGCACCTTGCGACTGGCCATGACGCCAACCTTCATGGCGTATCTGGTGGGGCCGCTGGTGCGCGACTACGTGGCGAAGTTTGCGAACATCCATCTGCAGATTTTCGAGCTATCGATGGACGACATCGAGGCCGGGCTGCTCGACGACTCGCTGGACATCGCCATTGCCTTTACCCCGGTGAGGAGCCCCGACATCGAGTGCCTGCCGGCGTTTGTCGAGACCCTGGGCGTAATGGTCGGGAACGGTCATCCGTTGTACGAGCGCCAGAGCCCGCTGCTGCCAAAGGAGATGGCGCAGCTGGAGTTCGCGTTGCTGACACCGGACTTCATCACCCGATCTTCCATCGACGAATATTTTCGGCAACAGAACATCACGCCCAAGGTGGCGATCGAGGTGAACTCGGTGAGTACGTTGCTGGAGGTCATTCGTCACACACCGATGGCCACCATCCTTCCAGAGCCCATCGCCACCGTGGAACGGGCATTGCGCCGGATTGAATTACAGGGCGAAGCCCCCCGGCGCGACGCGGCATTGCTGCGCAGGAAGAACAACTATCACAGTGCCGCGTCAGTGGCGTTCGCGAGCCTGGTGATGTCTGGCAGCGCCACTGAGTAGATCAATCATCCACTGACTGGCAGATGCCATTGCCGCCTTTCTTGCTGGTGTAGGTCACGGCGACCGAGTCGTCATCGGCGATGCTGATCGAGATCGTCACGTCCGGCCCCTTGGCCTCGAAAAGGCGATCGTTGATCATTTTGGTCTGGGCTTCTTTGCTGTTGATCATCACCGGGCCATCCTGGTCGGCGTGGACCATGATTTTCCCGGGGCAGTCCACATCGAAGGCGGGAACGCCTGGGACGCTGTTCGCATGGGCCGCACTCGCCAATGCCAGTAGCATGAATGTCAGGGTTCTTTTCATCGCAGACCTCCAGCGGATAAACCGATGTCCAGCGCTGTGTTAACCATAGCTGTGTTCTTTTGACCCGGTGCGAAGTTAGAGCGCGTCAAACAAAAAAAGGCCCCGCTCGATAAAACGAGCGGGGCCTTCTTGTGTTTGGGAGAGATCAGTACAACCGATCAATCACCCGTACTTCGTTCTGGTTCTGCATCGAAGCCCACGCCTGTTTCAGCGTTTGCAGCACATTGCCGATGAAGTCCTTGTCGGCCGCGGCTTTCTTGCCGACATAACCCTGGCCGCGACGGTACATCTTCAGTCGGGCGAGCAGGTTCTGGTTGTTCTGGTCGAACGCTTCTTCGTGGGCATGGGGCGACAGGCAGTCGATATGGACCTGGCCCGATTTGCTGATCCACAGAATATGGCTGTCTTGGCTGTCTTTTTGCGCAGCGAACAAGCGAGCCAGTTCTTCGACAGTAGGTTGATTGTTCAGATTCATTGTAAGCCCCTTGACCATTTGGTGATCTTTCAAAGTTGATTCGCTAATACAGGTAGCCCATCGGTTAGTTGATCCCTGGCACCGAAACCAGGACGTCAGCGGTCGACCGTCAATACGACGGGGTCGCGCGTCTGTTGCATGTAGTCGTGTTGAATAATTGCTACGCAATAGCGTCACAACGAAGAGAAGCAGCGAAAACCTGGAGGCCACTGCCGACGTTTTCAGGGTCGGCCACAAGCTTCATGAGGATTGATCGCCAGCGCTTCTCGTCCTTGTACTGGACGTTCAGGCCAGGTCAGCTTCTTCAATCTGCCTTGTGGGCAGCGTGTATCCGGGAAAAACAGCTCGGCGGTCAGACGAGCTTGCTCAAACGTGTTGCCTGTACTCCCGATCGGGGAGACGTCTGCATCATGCAAGGGCAAATCGGAGGCGTCAACGGTTTTGTAGTGATTATTTTTGTTCACTACATATTGTCGGACAAAGTGGTTTTGGCATTAGAAAATCGGCATGGCTAGCGCTTGGAGGGCTGTGGCGTCGCTGGAATCGTCAAGATCGCAGCCTTCGGCAGCTCCTACGGGGCCGGGGTAGGCGTAGCAGAAGGCTGCGATCTTTCAAAGCGGTAAACGGTGCAGGGATAACCGTCCACCAGCAGCTGATGCAGGGTGAACTCGGCACTCGTGAGGTCGGGTATCACCCTGGCCCAGAACAGCCGCGCAGGTTGGTTGGCATCGATGTGGAAAATTTGCCATTGACCGGGGAACCGGCTCAAGAGGGCAGAGACGACAAACTTCGCGACGCCTTGGCCACGAAAGCGGCGACTGAGAAAAAAATAGCCGATGTTGTGCTCGGCGCCGACGATATGGGTCTCGTTATCCACGGTCACGAAACCGGCAAGCTCGCCGTCGACCTTGATCAGAAACGGCTGGGTTGCCGGGTTGCGCCAGTAGTCCAGTTTGGGCTGGATGTTGAAGAAACCATGCTCCCCGAGTTTCAGCGGCAGCCATTCGCTGAAGTCGTACGTGTAGAACTGCATCAGGTTTTCAATGGTTTCCAGTTCGTCGCGCTGGGCGGCATGCAGTTCTATCGAGGGCTGGCTCCTGATTGTCGCCATGGTTGTACCTTTGCAGAAAGCAGGGCTGTTGCCTGATGCCTGTCAGTTAGGGTGCGGAACCTGTGGGAGCGAGCCTGCTCGCGATAGCGGTGTGTCAGTCGACATCAATATTGACTGTGCCGCCGCCTTCGCGAGCAGGCTCGCTCCCACATGGATTGGGCTTGACTGACTGCCATGGGGGCTATTGCCGGACATGAAGAACACTAGACCATTCAGGTTCGCTCGAACTGTCCTCAAGCCTTGCTTGCCGGTTTTGCCGCGCGTTTGGTGCCGGTCGAGGGCTTGCGCTTGGCGGGCTTGCGCTTGTTTTTCCAGGGGGTGGCGCCACGCCCGGCCGGGCTTGCCGGCCCGCTGATGGTCAGGTTCAGACCGGCGCAACGTGCCACCTGCTTGCTCATCCACGCAGCCTGTTTGGTGACGAACTCTTCCAGGCTCATTTCACCGCTCTGCACCATGTCCAGCGCCTGTTCCCAGATCGCCGTGGTTCCGGGATCGGCAATCGCTCGCGGCACGGCATCGATCAGGCTGAACGCCGCCGGCGTCGCGGCCAGCGCCTTGCCATTCTTCACCAGATAACCTCGGTCGAGCAGGCCCTGAATGATCGACGCGCGGGTGGCTTCGGTGCCGATGCCGGTGGTGTCCTTGAGCTTTTGCTTGAGTAGCGGATCTTCCACCAGTTTGGCGACGTTTTTCATCGCCTTGATCAGATCACCCTCGGTGAACGGCTTGGGCGGCTGGGTCCAGAGGTCCTTGAGCTTCACGTCGGCCACCGCGCAGTCACACCCTTCGGCCAGCGCCGGGAGTGTCTGCGGCGCGGGTACTTCGCGGCCCTTGGCAGGCGCGAGGGCTTCGGGCAGGGCGCGTTTCCAGCCGGGTTCGACAATCTGCTTGCCCACGGCGCGCAAGGCTTCACCGGCACAGTCGAAGTCGGCCTGGGTCCGGTCATATTCATGGTTGGGCAGAAACTGCGCCAGGTAACGCGCACGAATCAGGGTGTAGACCGCCCGTTGCTTGCCCACCAGACGGTCGAGGTTTTTCGCCGCGGCCGTCGGAATGATGCCGTGGTGAGCACTGACCTTGGCGTCGTTCCAGGCCCGTGAGCGGCGTTGGGGCTCCAGGTGATCGTGCAGGGCGTTCAGGGTTGGGTCCGCTTGCCGGAGCGCCGCCAGAATGCCCGGGGCTTCGCTGTGCTGACTCAGGGGCAGGTAGCCGCAGTCGCTGCGCGGGTAGGTGATGACTTTGTGGGTTTCGTACAGCGCCTGGGCGATATCGAGGGTTTCCTGAGCGCCGAGCCCAAGCTTCTTCGAGCAGACTTCCTGCAAGGTGCCCAGGTCGAACGGCAAAGGCGCGACTTCGCGCATGCGTTCGGTGCGCAGTTTGATCACCCGAGCGCTCGCCGCGCTGCCAATGGCCGCAGCCGCTGTCTGGGCCAGCGCCTGATTCAGGCAGCGGTCCTGATCGTCGCAAGCATCGGAGGCCGCCCGCCATTGAGCCGTGAACGTGGTGCCGTCGTGCAGCAGTTGCACCTCGATGGCCCAGTAGGGCACCGGGACGAAATCGGCAATGCTGCGGTCGCGATCCACCACCAGACGCAAGGTCGGTGTCTGTACTCGACCGACCGGCAACACACCCTGATAGCCGGACTGACGCCCCAGCAGGGTGAACAACCGACTCATGTTCATCCCGATCAACCAGTCGGCCCGGGATCGCCCCAGCGCCGAATGATAAAGGCTGAACGTCTCGGCCCCGGGCTTGAGCGCCGCCAGCGCCTTGCGGATCGACGCATCGTCCAGCGCCGATAGCCACAGCCGCCGGATCGGCCCGCGATACCGGCAATGCTCCACCAGTTCCCGGGCGATCATCTCGCCTTCGCGGTCGGCGTCGGTGGCAATCACCAGTTCACTCGCCTCGCCGAGCAAGCGTTTGACCGCCTTGTACTGGCTGGCCGTGCGCGGTTTGACGGTCATCTTCCATTTCTCGGGAATGATCGGCAGATCCGCCAGCACCCAACGCTTGTAACGCGCGTCATAGGCATCCGGCGGCGCGGTTTCCAGCAGATGGCCAATGCACCAGGTCACCGTGACGTCCGTTCCCAGCCAGCAGCCGTCGCCCCGGCGTCTGGCGCCGAGCACGGCCGCGATGTCTTTGGCCTGGGAAGGTTTTTCACAGAGGTACAGCCGCATAACCACCATCGTCGTTCAAGGACCGAGAGGTGCACAGAATGGCGGTTGATGAGCGTTGGAGCAATCTTTATCTGTATGGATGTACAGCTTGTGCGTTGCGATTGATTGCGCGCTCGTTCTGGAAGGCTGGCCGCGTTGTGTTCCTGCCGGTCTTTGCTTTAATCAACGGCAAGCAGCGAGATCGGACTTCTCTGCATTCGAGCCTCTGGCCCAAGGAGCGGTAATGGCATATTTGATGGCTCGCCCAGTGCTTGGCGCCCTCGACGAGATCAAATTGTGGGTCGGGGTGTTTGGCGTGGCCCAACCGCCAGCCGTCGAATTTACCGTGGATGGCGCGCCGTGTTTGCCGGTCACGATGGATGGGCTTCACCCCATCCGGGACCGAACGCCGGACAAGGGGTATCTCAACTATCAGGGGCTCTTTACCTTCGAAACCAGGGGCGCTGGTTGCGAGCATCAGATTGTGGTCCGCGCGGGTGCTGGTTTCGAACCCTGCGCTCTGCGGGTTTTTTCCTTGCCGGCCAAGGTGCCGCAAAAAATGGAAGGGAGCTTCAAGATTCTGCTCTCTTCCTGTTATTGCGTTGAAACCGACAAGGCGAATGTAGGGCGGTTCATCCAGAGCCTGCCCGTCAGGCCTGATATTTCATTGTTCGCGGGTGATCAGGTCTACCTCGATCAACTGCCCTTCGAGACCCTGCCGACAACGGAAGATGAGCTGCGGCAGGTTATTTCCAAAAAATATCAACGCAACTGGACATCTGCATTCAAGGATGTGGCGGGTCTTCAGTCTGCACTGGCCAAAGCGCCCGCCGTCTGCCTCCCGGATGATCATGAGTTCTGGAATAACTACCCTTGGCCTCAGTTCTGGAAAAGGGGTACCCAGACAGCCCCGACCCCCGGTGGCGGTGTGAACATCTGGGCCGATGCGGCGCTCGAGATGTTCCAGGACTACCAGGTGGGAGGCTCTGCGCAGAAGCCTTGGCTGCGCGTGGACATCGAGCCGTTGTTCATGCTGTTTCTCGATACCCGAAGTCATCGCAAGCAAGACTTCAACGACCCTTTCGGCCTGATGCCAGAGGAGGCCGAACAGGCGTTGAAGCAGTGGGCAAGCGAACTGATCGATTGTCAGAACCAGGGGATACCGCGAATCGGCGTGCTGTCGACCGGGCAGGCGCTACTGGTCAAAACGCCGTTCTTTGATGAGATGGGCGATGCCGAACTGTCCAATTACAAGGGACAGTTCAAAGTGATTATCGAAACGCTCGAGCGGCTGGGACAGCACGGCATTCAGGTGGTTTTTCTGACCGGGGACGTGCACTGGAGCCGTGTCGCACAGGCCAACTGTGTCAAGCGCGCGCAAATCACCCTGACCGAAGTCATCTGTTCGCCAATGAGTCTGCTGGTCACCCCGGGTTCCGATCAGGTGTCGCAACTCAAGGATTATCTAAAAAGTATTTTCGGCGAACGCAAACGCTGGCCTCTTCATCCTGACGCCGAGTTGGCTCCTGCCTACATTGGGGGGAAGTCCTTTCGTCCGGTCGGGCAGCAAGGCTGGAGTGGAAACCAGGTAGCCGTTCTTGAGTTTTCCTGCCTGGGGCTTGGCGTGGAACTGAACGTCACGTACCACCCCATCACCGCACCCGCTTCGCCTGCCACTCGAGTCGGTCCATTTACGTTGCTCAATACCTGAAGCCATCGCTGCTGGAGAAGAGTCATGTCCGCCAAATATACAACCGTATCCAGATCCAACCCCGAGATACAAAAACTACGGCGCAAGGGTAAAGAAGACAACGTTGAATGGATTGGCAGGGCGATCACCGAACTGGTCGACAAAAAAAACACCGATCAATCCTATGTGTTGCTGCTGGGGGCCACCGATACGCTGGGGTGGCGACTGAGAATCGGTCAGTCGCACCTGCGCTTCGACATGTTGCCGTCTTATTGGTCCACCTCGGCGTTTCTCAAGGTTTCCCCTAAAGGCATTGCACAGTCCAGCATTCTCCACGTGCCCTTGTTCCAGCCGGAAACCGGTATGTTTGCGTCCGAGCGCAACGGCGTGGTCGAGACGCCTCTCCAGCACCTGGAAGACCCCGACCACTGGAAAAACATTGCAGTCATTGCGTTACCCAAATCGCAGAAAGAAGTATTGAGCAAACTCGACCAGTTCGAGAAAGGACGCGCCTACGTGGATGCGCTGGAGCACGTACTACGCTGGCTCGCTTTCTCCTGGGGCGTGGCGCGCACCCCGAACCCGATACATGACGGGATTGGGTTGCCGTCGGCCTGCATGCTGGAAACCCTCTACGCCAGCGCAGGGCTGGATTTGACCCCAGGGCTCGAAACCCGGGCGTCGAGCCCGGAAGCCATCTGGGCGACGGCGATGTTTTGGTACGACTACTACACCAAAAACAACGTGCAGCCCCCAAAGGGCAGGTATTGGACGCCGCACGAATACAAAATCGAGGATGGCAAGTAGCGGGCGCCCAGGGCGTTGGCGCGTGTGGCGAAGGCGTTGCTGCCGTTTGGCTGTGTAACCGCCTTGATTCCGGAACATGAGGTATACCTGATGGATCGCGGTTACCGCGAAACAGCAAGGGAGGAACCCTTTCATGAAAGCCCCCGGACCCGGTAAGCCCATCGCTATCACCCCGCAACCCGGCTGTGTGGTGGTGAAATTCCATGGCATTCAAGTCGCGTCCTCCGATCGGACGCTGGTCATGCATGAGGCCAATTATCCTCCGGTGTACTACCTCCCGCGGGAGGACATCGCCGAACAGTATTTCGCCCGCACCGACCACACCAGCTATTGCCCGTACAAGGGCGATGCCAGTTATTTCAGCCTGCAAATTCCCGGGCATGAAGGCGCCAATGCGGTGTGGAGTTATGAGGACCCCAAGGTGTCGGTCGCGCAGATTCGCGGGTATGTGGCGTTCTATCCTGAAGAAGTGACGTTTGAGGTGCTCGATACCTGATTTGCAGAGAACATTGTGGTGTCGCAATCCCTGCGGGCTTGCTCGCGAAAGCGGTGTGTCAGGCGACATCAATGTTGACTGTGCTACCGCCTTCGCGAGCAAACCCGCTCCCACAGGTTCCGCTACTCAGATCAGTTTTTATCGAGGTCCACGTTTTTCGTCTCACGCAAACACATCATCCCCACCACCAGGCTCACCCCGGTAATCACCACCGGGTACCACAGCCCGTAGAAAATATCCCCGGTGTACACCACCAGGGCAAACGATACCGTCGGCAGGAAACCACCGAACCAGCCGTTGCCGATGTGGTAGGGCAGGGACATCGAGGTGTAACGGATGCGGGTCGGGAACAGTTCGACCATCAGCGCCGCCAGCGGGCCGTAGCACATGGCGGAGATGATGATCAGCGCGACGATCAGCGCCACGATCATCGGCTTGTTGATCAGTTGGGTGTCGGCTTGTGACGGATACCCGGCCAGGGTCACTGCGCCGCGCAGGGCCGCTTCATCGTAGCCGTCTATTTTCGCCTCGCCGACGCTCACCTGCACGGCGCTGCCGGCCGGGGCTGCTTCGCTGTTGTAGGGCAGGCCCTGTTTGACCAGGAAGGTTTTGACCTTGTCGCACGGGCTATCAAATTTCGCCTTCCCCACCGGGTCGAACTGGAACGTGCAGGTGGCCGGGTCGGCCAGTACAGTGATCGGTGCCTGGCGGCTGGCCTGGTCGATGGCCGGGTTGGCGTAATGGGCCAGGGTCTTGAAGATCGGGAAGTACAGCGCGGTGGCCAGCAACAGGCCGATCATCAGCACCGTTTTGCGCCCGACCTTGTCCGACAGCCAGCCAAAAAAGATGAAGAACGGTGCGCCGATGATCACGCTGACAATCAGCAAACTGTTGGCCAGGGCAGGGTCCATTTTCAGGAACTGGGTGAGGAAGAACAGCACGTAGAACTGCGCCGCGTAGAAGGTCACCGCTTGCCCGGCATTGATGCTGAACAGGGCAATCAGCACCACTTTAAGGTTGTCCCATTTGCCGAAGGAATCGCGCAGCGGTGACTTGCAGAGTTTGCCTTCCTCTTTCATTTTCACGAACGCAGGCGACTCGTGCAGGCTCAGGCGAATCCAGGTCGAGATGCCCAGCAGCACGATTGAAAACAGAAACGGAATGCGCCAGCCCCAGACTTCGAACTGGTCGCCGGTGAAGTATCGGCAGCCGAGCACCACCAGCAGCGACAGCAGCAGACCGAGGGTGGCGGTGGACTGAATCCAGCTGGTGTGGAAACCGCGCTTGCCGATCGGCGCGTGTTCCGCCACGTAAGTGGCAGCGCCGCCGTACTCACCGCCCAACGCCAGGCCCTGAAGCATGCGCAGCACCACGAGGATGATCGGCGCGGCAATGCCGATGCTCGCGTAAGTCGGCAGCAAGCCGACGCAGAACGTCGCCAGCCCCATGAGGACGATGGTCGCGAGGAACGTGTATTTACGCCCGATCATGTCCCCCAACCGTCCGAACACCAGCGCACCGAACGGCCGCACAATGAAGCCGGCGGCAAAGGCCATGAGCGCGAAGATGAACGCCGTGGTGTCGTTGACCCCTGCGAAGAACTGTTTGCTGATGACCGCCGCGAGGGCGCCATAGAGGAAAAAGTCGTACCACTCGAACACCGTCCCGAGGGACGAGGCGAAGATGACTTTCTGGGTTTCCTGACTGGTGCCAGCGCTGCGGACGGCTTCTAAAGACTGAACATGTTCTGACATATCGGTTTCCCTCACAGTGATTATTTTTGTTGTTCCACTGGTGTTGCGTGTTCCTTGTAGGGGTAATGCTCGATGCTCGCAAATCAGCTGCAATCCCTGTTGGAGTGCAATCCCTTGTGGGAGCGAGCCTGCTCGCGATGGCGGTGTTTCAGTCACCATAGATATTGGATGTCAGACCGTCATCGCGAGCAGGCTCGCTCCCACAGTGGGGGTGTTGACGGTAGTTTCGAGGATCAACTGCGCAGCTTTCTCGGCGATCATCAACGTCGGCGAGCAGGTGTTGCCCGAGGTGATGCGCGGCATGATCGAGGCGTCGGCGATGCGCAGGCCGGGGATGCCGTGCACGCGCAACTCGGCGTCGACCACCGCGTCCGCATCGTTGCCCATCCGGCAGGTGCCCACCGGGTGGAAAATCGTCGTGCCAATCCGGGCGGCGGCTTCGTGCAATTGCTCTTCGCTCTGCAAGCTGTCGCCGGGCAGGTACTCGACCGGTTTGAACGCTTGCAAGGCGGGCGCGGAGACGATGCGGCGGGTCAGGCGGATGGCGTCCGCCGCCACTCGCAAGTCTTCGGGATGGCTCAGGTAGTTGGGCTGAATCAGCGGCGCTTCCCGCGGGTCGGCGGAGCGAATGTCTATTCGGCCACGGCTTTGCGGGCGCAGATCACAGACCGACGCGGTGAAGGCGGGGAAGGCGTGCAGCGGTTCGCCGAAACGCTCAAGCGACAACGGTTGCACGTGGTATTCGAGGTTCGCCGAGGTCTGTTCCGGCCCCGAACGGGCGAAGGCGCCGAGTTGGCTTGGGGCCATGGACAGCGGGCCGCTGCGGTCATACAGATAACGCAGGCCCATGCCCATCTTGCCCAATAGCGTGCCGGCGATCTGGTTCAGGGTACGGGCGTTTTCCAGTTTGTAGATCAGTCGCAGTTGCAGGTGGTCCTGCAAGTTGCCGCCCACGCCGGGCAGTTCATGGGCAACACCGATGCCCAGCTTTTGCAGGAGCGGGCGAGGGCCGATGCCGGAGCGCTGCAGGATGCCCGGTGAACCGACGGAGCCGGCACACAGAACGATTTCCTTGCGCGCCTTGAAGGTTTTCGCCTGACCTTGCCAACGCGCGCTGACCGCCGAGGCACGGCCGTTTTCCAGCAGCACGCGGTCCACTTCGACGTCGGTCAGCACCGTCAGATTGGCGCGCTGGCGGATTGGTTTGAGAAACGCCTTGGCCGCGTTCCAGCGGATCCCGGCTTTCTGATTGACCTGGAAATAGCCGCAGCCTTCGTTGTCGCCCTGATTGAAGTCATCGATGCTGGCGATGCCGGTTTGCTCGGCCGCCGTGCGAAACGCATCGAGAATCGGCCACGACAGCCGCTGGCGCTCGATCCGCCATTCGCCGGCGGCGCCGTGAAATTCCGAATCGCCGGCAAAATGGTTTTCACTGTGTTTGAACAGGGGCAGCACGTCTTGCCAGCTCCAGCCGGCATTGCCCTCGGCCGCCCAGCCGTCGTAGTCCTGGGCCTGGCCGCGCATGTAGATCATGCCGTTGATCGAGGAACAGCCACCGAGCACCTTGCCGCGTGGGTAGCTCAGGGCGCGGCCTTGCAGGCCCGGCTGCGTTTCAGTCTTGAAGCACCAGTCGGTGCGCGGGTTGCCAATGCAGAACAGGTAACCGACGGGGATGTGAATCCACGGGTAGTTATCGCGGTCGCCGGCTTCAAGCAACAACACGCGATGCTGCGGGTTGGCCGACAGTCGATTGGCCAGCAAACAACCGGCCGGTCCGGCGCCGACCACGATGTAGTCGAATTCATCAAGGGAAGTCTGCATCCCTGACCTCGTATTGTTGTTCTTGTTGTCGGTCATCCTAGTTGTTAGCTTTCGTTAAAAGAATGTTAGTTTTTACGCAGCTGCTGTGCGTTTTTAAACAGCGTCGTTAACGGCATAACGTCAAGGATGGTTCATGTTCGACTGGAATGACCTGCGGTTTTTTCTCGAATTGCAGCGTAGCGGCCGCTTGCTGACCGCCGCTCGCCGTTTGAACACGACCCACGCTACCGTGGCCCGCCACATCGAAGCCATCGAAAAAAGCCTCGGCACCGCGCTGTTCGTCCAGCATGCCCAAGGCTACGAATTGACCCCAGCCGGCGAAGCGCTGCTCAAGCACGCCGAGGCCATGGAAAACGTCGCGCTGCTGGCTCAGGAAGAAATCACCCAGTCATCCGCGCCGCTGGGCAAGATCCGCGTCGGGGTGACGGAAGGGCTGGGCATCATGTTCCTCGCCAGCCGTATGAATGGGCTGTTCGAACGCTATCCAGGACTGGAGGTGGAATTGGTCGCGGTGCCGCGCTTCGTCAGCATTCTCAACCGTGAAGCGGAAATCAGCATTCACCTGGAACGCCCGGCCGCCGACATGCTGGTCACCCGAAAACTCACCGATTACCGACTGGCGCTCTACGCCAGCCAGGCCTATCTGGACCGCTCGCCACCACTGCGCAGCCGCGAAGACCTCGGTCGGCATTCATGGATCGGCTACGTCGACGACTTGCTGTTCAGCCAGGAACTGATGTTCCTCAACAGCTTCTGCCGCAACCCCCAGGTGGTCTTCCACAGCACCAGCGTCATCGCTCAACAACAGGCTGCGCGCTCGGGCCTGGGGATCGCCGTGCTGCCGTGCTACATGGCCAGCGCCGATCCCGAACTGGTGCCGTTGCTGCCGGATGAAAGCATCCAGCGCAGTTATTGGATCAGTACGAGGCGTGAGCTGCACAAGTCCGTGAGGTTGCGGGTGTTGTGGGATTACGTGGTGGAGTTGTGTGAGCGCGAGCAGGGGTTGTTGATGGGATAAAGATCAAAAGATCGCAGCCTTCGGCAGCTCCTACAGGGATAGGTGGAGCTGCCGAAGGCTGCGATCTTTTGATCTTGGGAGAGTGTCAGATTCATTTCCCAAATGCTCTGCGAGCTTGTTCCCGCTGGACAGCGCAGCCGTCCTGGCCTTCAATTCGTGGGATGAAGACAAGGAGCGTCCACCGATACTCCGCCGCGAACAAGGGAGCTTGCAGCATGACCGAAGATACAAAAGTGAAAGGCCCGGCGTCGTACTTCCCGTCAATCGAGAAAAAATATGGCCAGCCCATCAGCCACTGGCTGGATCTGCTCGGAACAGTGAGCGCTAAGAAACATATGGAAATGGTGGCTTGGCTGAAGGCTGAACACGGTATGGGGCATGGGCATGCTAATGCTTTGGTTGCATATTATTTGGCGAGTTCGCCAACCTAGCCCACAGTCAATTTAAACAAGAAAAATCGCGATCGTTTAAATGAAGCTTGCCGTTACCACCTAAGGGCTACAACGCCTTGCGCCACCCCCTACACGTAAGACAGAATCCGCCGGCTTGTGCGTCTAGGGGCCGCTCGGTAACTTGATTCCTGTCACTGCTCATCAGTGATCGGGTCTGCAAGCCCGCCGGAATACCAGTCGCATAGCCCTGTCAGCGGACGCTCGTTTGTGTCCGCGAAATGGCGGCTTTGTGCGGGAGATCTTCGGATCTGCCGGGTTCCTGGTTTCCCGGTCTTGCAGACCCGCACATAGCTGCCACCCATCATCTGCAAGTGATGTCGGTAGCTCCTAATGAACAATCAGGAGTTTCACCATGATCAAACCTACGCCCAATCCGCCGGACACCGATCCGGTGTCTCCGTACGAACCCGATTCAAAGAAGCTCAATGAGGCCGCCGAGCGGGCTCTGAACTTCCACTTCCCGTCGAATGCCGACATCAAAGCCGCCGCACGCACGCCCAGCACCCTATTTTCCGTGAACTCGCAGGCTACTAACGAAACCCTGATGGTTTTTTTGGTCGAGACGCTGGCCTCGGTCGATGTGATGGTCCATCAGTTGGTGGATCATCTGGAAGGTGGGTCGCGCTACGCCCTGCTGGGCATTTCAAACAGCATCATGGTGGCGGAGATCACGGCGAACCGGGTGCTGGATAAGATTGATCTGCCCAAGTAGGTGCGGGCTGCTGGGGTGAGTGGATAACTGACGTTGGGCTGTGCAGCGGTCCCTTTTTTGGGGCCGCTTCGCGCCCCAGCGGGAGCAAGCTCCCTCGCCACAGATTGTTCACGGCCACGAGCAGAATTGTGTTTCGGTGGCCATTCAGCCATTCAGCCATTCAGCCATTGGGCGGCAGCTCTCGGGTGGTCCGTTGCAGGGGGCTGTGGTTCTGGCCGGCGGGAATCGACAGGGTCGCCCGCAAACCGCCTTCCGGTGGATTGACCAGGCTAATCCGCCCACCCAGCCGCGTCGCGATGGTGTTGACGATGGCCAGCCCCAAGCCCGCGCCTCCGGTATTTCCACGGCTGTAAAAGCGTTCGAACAACCGTGCGCGATCCGCTTCGTCGATGCCCGGCCCCTGGTCCTGGACGCTCAAGCTGTAGAACCCGTCGTCCTGGCTCAGTTGCACGGTGATGACGCCATGCTCCGGCGAAAAATTCGCCGCGTTGGTGACCAGGTTATTCAGGGCGATATCGATGGCGCCGGCATCGGCGAGAACTTTGAAAGGCCGGTCTTCGGCGTCGAAAGCCAGTTCCAGGTTCCTGCTCAGTAGCCAGGGTGTGAGCTGGGCCAGGCTGGCGCGTACGGTTTCACTCAAGTCGATGCTGTGCAGCAACGGCGCCACGGCCTTGGGTTCGAGACGCGCCATGGTCAGCAACTGATTGACCAGACGGCTGGCGCGGTCGACCCCGGCAATCAGAAACGCGAGGGACTCACGACGTTCCTGTTCCGTGCCAGCCTCCTGCAGGTTTTGTGCATGCACCCGCAACACGGCCAGCGGCGTGCGTAATTCGTGGGCGGCGTCGGCGATGAAGCGCCGCTCACGGCCAAGCACCTCTTGAATTTGCGCGAGCATGCGATTGAGCGCCGCTTGCATCGGTTCCAGTTCGCTGGGCAACGGGGTCAGTTGCAACGGCTCCAGAGAGCCGCTGTGCCGTGCCCGCAACGTTGCTGCCATATCGGCCAGGGGTTTGAGCCCCCAACCGATGGCCAGCCAGACCATGGCCGCCAGTATCAGGCTGCCCAGCACATTGGGCCACAGGGTATGGCGCACGATCCGGTCTACCAGGTCCGCACGCACATCGTCCCGCTCACCGACCCAGATGCGCAGATCATTCTGTTTGTCTTCGAGCATGAACACCCGCCAATGGCGGTTGTGCAGATCCACCACATCGCTGAAACCGGATTTCGTCGGCGGTGCCGTGAAGGAGGGCGCACTGGCGGTGTGCACCAGCACTTCGCCCTTGCGATTCCAGACTTGAAAGGCAATTTTGCTTTCATAGGGATGACCATCGGCTTTGGGCACCGCTTCACTCAAGGCCATGTTGAATGCCTGGTACAGTTCGGCGTGTTCATTGCTGGCCAGCGGCATGCGCATCACACCCTGCAGCAGCCGGGCGTTCTGTGCCAGTTGGGCGTCGTAGACTTCGGCAATTTCGTGATTGCTGTCGTGCAGGTTGAACACGCTGATGATCGCCAGGCCTGTCAGCATCAGGCCGATGATCAGCGTCAGGGTGCGACGCCGGATTGAGGTCATCGACGCTCCTCCACCAGATAACCCACCCCGCGGATGGTGCGGATCAGGTCGGTGGAGAACTTCTTGCGCAGGTGATGGATGTGTACTTCCAGGGTATTGCTTTCGGCTTCTTCGTTCCAGCCGTAAAGCAGTTGCATCAGGTGATCGCGGGTCATGACCCGGCCCGGAGGCGAGAGCAATTCATGGAGCAGTTGATATTCCTTGGGCGTCAGCGCCACCGGTTCGCCCTGATAGCTGACTTGCTGGGTGCCGGGGTTCAGGCAGATGCCGGCGTGTTCGATCAGCACTTGCGCGCGACCGGCACTGCGGCGCAACAAAGCCCGCAGGCGAGCCTTGAGTTCGGCCAGGTCGAAGGGCTTGATCAGGTAATCGTCGGCGCCGGCATCCAGCCCGGCGATGCGGTCTTCGGTGGCGTCCCGGGCGGTGAGGATCAGCACCGGCAGGTTCGAGCCGCTGGCACGCAAGCGGCGCAACACTTCCAGACCGTCCATGCGCGGCAGGCCGAGGTCGAGCACCGCCACATCGAAGGTTTCGCTGAGCAGTGAATGCAAGGCATTGCTGCCGTCCTGCAGCCAGTCGACGGTGTAACCCTCACGGCCCAGCGCCTGATGAATGCCCTCGCCAAGGGCCACGTCATCCTCGATCAGTAATAAGCGCACACGGGACTCCTGTCAGTCGAGTTTCTTGTTCACGTCACCCAGTAATGCTTCGATCTCTTTGCGACGCCCGGCGTCGGCGCTTTCCCGGCCAGGACGGGGCGCGGCGTGCAGGGCTTTTTGCAGTGCGTCCCTGGCTTCACCATAGCGCTTTTGACGGTAAAGATGATCGCCCCAGAAGTACAGGCTGTCGATGCCGGTCGGGTTCAATTGCAAGGCCTGCTTCAACAGTTGTTCGGCCTTATCGGCATCGCCGAAACCGAGGGGCCAGCCGGGCACGCGATCATACAGCGCCGCGAGGCTGGTGTAGGCCGAGCCTTGCAGGGCCTTGGGATCAATGGCCAGGGCTTTTTCCAGATCGACTTTGGCTGCCTTCACCTTGCTCAGGGCACCGAGACCACCCTGGGCTCCGGCCCAACTGCTGGTGACAATGCCGGACCAGATCCACGCTTCGGCCAGGGACTGGCGTTCCTGAGTGAACGCCGAGGCCTGGGCTGCGAGTTTTTCGAAGGCTGCGCTACGCTGTTCGGCGGGCAATTCGTACTGGATGTGCGCCCAGCCTTGTTGAATGGCATTGAGGCGCTGCTGATCGGCGGCGTCCAGTGCCCAGACGCTTTGGCTCAGCACTGCGAGCAACAGACAGGTGAGGGTTTTTTTCATGGTTTGAGGTTCTCGTTATCGGTCTTCTGACTCAGGCGACGGATCAGCGGCAACTGCTTGCGCAAGCCACGGTCCACCAGATGCGGCAACAGACTGTTCAGGCGCACGAAAAAGCGTTCCGGCCAGCCCAGGTACAAATCGCGCCGGTCACCGGCAATCGCGTGGATGACCGCCGTGGCAACGGTGTGCGGATCGTCGACATTGGCTTTGAGCGCATCGTTCAGCGCCTGGGCCGCCGGACTGTTCATGCTGGTGTGGGTCGCCCGAGGAGCAACGTAAAGCACGCTGACCCGGGTGTCGGCCAGTTCCCGGCGCAGGGCTTCGGAGAAACCGCGCAGGGCAAACTTGGTGGCGCAATAGCTGGCGTAGCCGGGGTAGCCGATGGAGCCGTAGGTCGAGCCGACGTTCACCACCATGGCACTCTCGGCCTGCTTGAGCAGCGGCAGCAACAGCCTGGTCAGGCAGATCGGCGCGCTGACGTTCACTGCCAGCATGGCGTTGATCTCGCTGTCATCGAGCTGCTCGAGCATGGCGAAATGGTTGACGCCCGCGGCATTGATCAGCAGGTTGATACCGCCGGTGGCCTCGGCCGCGGCCAGCACCTTGCGCCGGTCGTCGGGCAAGGTCAGGTCCGCATCGACCCAACGCAACTGCTCCGGGTAGCGTTCGAGCAAGGGTTCCAGCGACTCCCGGTTCCGGGCCACGGCCAATACTTGCGCATTACTGGCACACAGGGTGCTGGCGATGGCCAGACCGATGCCGCCGCTGGCTCCGGTCAACACCACGCGAGCCTCAGACGGGCGCATGCAGATTCTCCCCATCGCGGGGCAGGCCGCGGAACATGTCGGTGTAGAGCTTGTACACGACCTTCGAGGCATGAATCACCGCGGCCTGATCGGCCGGGTCTTCGAGTGTGTTCATCAGCCGACGGTAGGTCTGCATGTGTTCGATATCCAGCGAGCCGTGGGAGCTCAGGTAGCTGAAGGCGGTTTCTGGCAGCGCCAGGCGTTCGCGGATGCTACCGGCCGCGTGGGTGGCCAGGGCAATGCTGGTGCCTTCCAGCACGTTGACCATGCCGAACAGGCCCACCGGATTGCCCCGGGCAATCAGGTCGTAGAGGAAGCTGACCATCAACTCGATCGGCAGCGATGGACGACCGTCACGCACTGCCTCTTTGTCGCCGCCACAGGCCGCGATGTCGTCGAGTACCCACTGTTCGTGGCCGTATTCGTCCTCGATGTACTCGCATACTGCTTTGCGCAGCCATTCCAGGCGCTGCGGCAGACGGGCGCCGCACGCCATCATCAACGGCACGGTATGACGCACGTGGTAGTAGGCCTGAGCGAGGAAGGCGCGGTAGCTCTCCAGGCTGACCTTGCCCTCAAGGGCATCGCGAATGATCGGCAGATTGAACAGCTCGTGGCGTTCCTGCTGGGTGGCTTCTTGCAGCGTGTCGAAAAAACTCATGGTGCAGGTTCCTCAAAAAAAACGGATTCAGTGAGCTGCGCCCGGTAGCGTTCGACGATGGTGTCGCGGCGCGGTCGACCATTGGCGGTCAGCAAGCCGTTGGCGGAGGTGAACGGTTGATCGAGACGGGTCCAGTGATGAACGTGAGCGTAATCGGGCAAGGCCTCATTGGCCTGGGCCACGGCGGCCGCCAGTTCTTCATCGGTGCAGTCCGGCCGATGGGGCCAGAGCAGGGCGTGGTTGGTCGGCATCGCTTCGCCGTAGACGAACGCCTGAGCGATGTGGCGACGCTGGGTGAGTTCGGCCTCGACCCATTCCGGGTTGACGTTGCGGCCGAAACTGGTGATGAACTGATGTTTCTTGCGCCCGTTGAGGTAGAGAAAACCTTCCGGGTCGAACTCACCGAGATCGCCGGTCGGCCACCATTCATCGTGGTAGGGCGCTTGCCCCAGATAGCCGAGCAGGGTCGAGCCCTTGACCAGCACTTCGCCATCGTCGGCCAGGCGAATCCCGACATGGGGCAGGGGCCTACCGACACTGCCGGGGCGGTGTGCTCCCGGGCGATTGAGGCACACCACCGACGCGCATTCCGACAACCCGTAACCCTCGTATACCGGCATGCCGATGCGTTGGGCACGATGTAGCAGTTCTTCGCAAACCCGCGCACCGCCCACAGCGGCAAATCGCAACGATTGGGGGTTGAACGCTTTTTGCTCGGCGGCGCTGACCAACATCAGCAGCAACTGTGGCACCAGGATCAAACTCTCGGGCGCGCGGGAGGCCAGACACCCCAGCAACCGCGGCACATCGACACCGCTGGCACCCTGAATGCCCAGGTTTTTCTGGCTTGGCACGCTCAGGGTCGCGCCGGCATACAACGCGGCATAACAACCGAGGTTTTCCAGCAGAATCGCCAGGGGCAGCAGCGCCAGGTGATGCCGCGGATGGGTGGGCTTGCTCGCCTGATCCAGTTCACGGGCCACCCGCAAAAGACTTTCGGCGCTCAGGCACACGCCTTTGGGCGTACCGGTGGTGCCTGAGGTGAAGGTCAGTTTGGCGGTGCCTTCGGGTATCCGGTTCGGACCGCTGAAGGTGCGACGCCAGAATTCGCCGGTCTTCTCGTAGCCGGCCGCCTGCAGTTCGGCTTCCAGTTCCGGCTCGGCAATCACCAGTTCGGCCTGGCTCTGTTCCAGGCAATGACTGCGTTGTGCCGGGCTGAAGAAGGGCGGCAACGTCAGGCAGGTCAGGCCTTCGAACAGTACGGCCAGGTCCCAGAGCATCGCCTCGGTGCCGTTGTCCAGGGCCAGCGCGACCACCTTGACGTGCTCATCGCGCAGACGCTGTTGGCGATCCATGACCTCGGCGTACAGCGTGGCGTAGTCCAGTTTCAACTGATCGCCCCACAAGGCAATCGTGCTGCTTTTGTGTTCGGCGTGATGGCGCAGGGTTTGTTTGAAACGTTCCATTTCAGGCGACATGGCTGGACTCCTCAAGGGACGTCGGCAACCCCAGGCGATTGAACAGACCGATGTTGCGCAAATGGATGAAACCGGCGCGGATGTTGCCGACATGCACCCATGGCTGACTCTCGTAATAACTGCCCCAGTGGTGACGGTCGTCGCCCAGCCGCGCAGGATCGGCCGCGCAGAGTGTCACCGGCTTCAAGCCCAGGCGATGAAAACTGTTCACCAGCCCGATGTTGCCGGTGAACGCCACCCATTCCAGCCCGCCCATGGCCAACAGGTAGGTGATGGCGATGATGCTCAGGCGCGCACTGCCAGTATCGCTGGCAGCGAGGTTTCCCACCTCGACAATACTGGCCCGGTCCACGGGTTGACCGGCAGCGTCGCTGATCAGCGGATCGATCGCCTCGTCCAGGTAACGCTCCAAAAACAAGGGGTCGGCACTGGCCAGTCGTATGCCGGCCACCGCACACAGCGTGCCTGAGGCGTCGCTCATGCCGAACAGCTGCGGCATGAAATGGCGGATGTCGGCGCCATGAGCCTTTCGAAAACGCTGCTGGATAAAAGCTTCGAAGACCGGACGTTGGGCATCGCCCGGCAAGGCTCTGTCCAGACTCATCTGCGGGGTTTCGGCTTGACCGAAGTGCAGGGGCAGAGGGATGTTCCAGTCGAAATCGGGCATGGGCAAGAACGCCTCCCTGAGTAAGTTTGGGAGGAGTATCAAAGGCAATTCTTAACGAAGTCTGAAGGTGGCCTTCAGATTGTCTTAAGACTGGACGGGCAGGGTGGCGCCGGTCGGTTCGACGAAACCGGATCCAGGCTGTACGAATGAGTCGGCAGCCGCCACTGATCTTCACGAGGCCCTGTATGACCCGAGATTCAGCAGTACACCGGTATGGAAAACTCTCGATCACCTTGCACTGGCTGATGCTGGCGCTGTTCGTTGGCGTTTATGGCTGCATCGAGATCAAAGGGCTACTGCCCCGTGGACATGCTTTGAGGGGCCTTTTTCTGGGGCTTCACGGCTTATTCGGATTGAGCATTTTTGCATTGGTCTGGGTTCGCTTGCTCGGGCGCCTCACCCCTCGGCCCCCGATTACACCGGCCCTGCCAACCTGGCAAACCGGCGCCTCGCACCTCATGCACCTGGCGTTGTATGTACTGATGATCGCAACGCCGCTATTGGCCTGGTTGATGCTGGCCGCCGGTGGCAAGCCGATGCCGTATTTCGAGTTTTTCCTGCCGGCGCCCGTGGCGATTGATCCGGCGCTGGCCAAGCAATTCAAGCATTGGCATGAGTTGCTCGGCAGTGCCGGCTACTGGTTGATCGGGTTGCACGCGGCGGCGGGGTTGGTCCATCACTACTGGGTTCGCGACAACACGCTCACGCGCATGCTGCCCAAGGGCTTTGGTGCGGGTGTCAACGAGCGTCAGCGATAAGTCGGGTTTGCCTGGAATACCGCGTTATCGTTCTTCGCGAGCAGGCTCGCTCCCACCTTGACCGCATCAGTCACAAGATCTGCGGCTGACAAAGATTTCTATGTGGGAGCGAGCCTGCTCGCGATGAGGCCATCACCGTCACCTCAAACCTTACCCGCTTGCTCTTCCAGCTGATCCGACTCAAACAACTTCGCCAGTTCCGCCCGCGCTTCCTGGGCGGTCTGCATCACCTTGGCCGCATCGTCATACACCGCGTGCTGAGCCTCCAGCACTTGTTCATCGTGATGGGTAAAGCGCTTGATTCGCGCATCCGCCTGGGCTTGTGTCAGCCCAAGTCCAACCAAGGTGCGCCGGGTCATTTCCAGGCTGGAGTAATAGGTTTCCCGCACCGCCTGCGCCCCGACATCCACCAACCGGTGCACATGCTGACGGTTGCGGGCGCGGGCGATGATTTTGATGTGCGGATACAGCTTGTGCACTACCTCGGCTGTCTTGATGTTGGTGTCTGGATCATCGGTGGCGATCACGAAGAACTCCGCTTGCTCGACCTTGGCCGCGCTGAGAATTTCCGCACGCATCGGGTCGCCGTAGAACACCGGCACGCCACCGAAGCTGCGGGACAGTTCGATGGTTTCCACCGATGTGTCGAGGGCGATGAACTTGATGTTCTGCGC
The DNA here is from genome assembly GCF_034008235.1 of Pseudomonas sp. P9_31. Classification (NCBI taxonomy): domain Bacteria; kingdom Pseudomonadati; phylum Pseudomonadota; class Gammaproteobacteria; order Pseudomonadales; family Pseudomonadaceae; genus Pseudomonas; species Pseudomonas sp. P9_31. The sequence goes on along the minus strand of NZ_CP125375.1, from coordinate 3,731,037 downwards.
CCGCAGAATCCGCGCCACGATCTGCCCCATACGGCCCATGCCGGCAATGACCACGCGGGGCGTGTCGGCGTCGATTTCACGGAACTTCTGCGGCACTTCCACCGGTTGCACCTTGGGTTTGACCAGGCGTGCGCAGGCCAGCAACAACAGCGGTGTCAGCGCCATCGACAGGGTGATGGTCAGCACCAGCAAGTCGTACAGGCGCGGCTCGAACAAGCCCTGATCCCGGCCGATCTTGAACACCACAAAGGCAAACTCACCACCGGCCGCCAGCACAATCCCCAAGCGAATCGCATTGACCTTGCCCAAACCTCCGGCCAATCGACCGACCACAAACAGCAGCGGCAACTTGAGGGCGATCAGCAGCACGGTCAGCCCCAGCACCACGACCGGCGCACTGAGCAGCAGACTCAAATTGGCACCCATGCCGACGCTGATGAAAAACAACCCCAGCAGCAGGCCCTTGAACGGCTCGATCTGCGCTTCCAGTTCGTGGCGGTATTCGGAGTCCGCCAGCAGCAAACCGGCGAGGAACGCGCCGAGTGCCATGGACACGCCGACCAGGTCCATCAGCCACGCCGTGCCGATCACCACCAGCAACGCGGTGGCAGTGGACACCTCTGGCAGACCGGTCTTGGCCACCACGCGAAACACCGGGCGCAACAGATAACGCCCGCCGATCACCACCACCGCAATGCTGCCCAGAACCCGCAAACCATGGTTCAAATCTTCGGCGCCACTGGTGGTGTGATCGCCGCCGGCCAGCAGCGGCACCATCGCGATCAGCGGGATCGCGGCGATGTCCTGGAACAACAGAATCGCGAACGCCAGCCGCCCGTGGGGGCTGGTCAGTTCCTTGCGCTCGGCCAGGCTTTGCAAGCCAAACGCGGTGGACGACAACGCCAGGCCCAGGCCCAACACGATGGCGCTGTTCAGGGATTGACCGAACACGAACAACGCCAGCACACCAATCACCGAACCGGTCAACAGCACCTGCGCCAGGCCCACGCCGAACACCGATTTGCGCATCACCCACAAACGTCGCGGCGACAGCTCAAGACCGATGATGAACAGCAACAACACCACCCCGAGTTCGGAGATGTGGCCGACGCTTTGCGGATTACCGATCAAACCCAGCACCGACGGCCCGATGATCACCCCGGCAAACAGATAGCCGAGCACCGCCCCCAGCTGCAGGCGCTTGGCCAAGGGCACGGCGAGCACTGCCGCGAATAAAAAGACGACAGCGGCTTGCAACAGGTTGCCTTCGTGGGGCATGGCGAAACTCCATTAACTCGGTACGGCGGGGGCGCATAGGATAAAGGCTGACACTGGATGCGTCAGCCATGAACGAAAACGTTATGCGCCGACACACCGGTATCGCGAGCAGGCGACAAAGACGTCGTTACATTTAGCATCAATTAGTTATATTCATAGGATAAGCTGATCAATCCGTTTCGTTCCCGAGTGCGCATCATGGCCATCAACTTCGACCTTAACGACTTGCAAGCCTTCCGCGCCGTGGTGGAGCAGGGCAGTTTTCGAAAGGCCGCGGACACGGTGCGTATTTCCCAACCGGCCCTTAGCCGGCGGATCGAAAAGCTCGAAGACGCTCTGGGCGTGAAATTGTTCGAGCGCACCACTCGCCGGGTCAGCCTGACTCAGGCCGGGCGTGGTTTCATGCCCAGCGTCGAGCGCCTGCTGGATGACCTGGACGTGGCGCTACTGGGCATCAGCGAAGTCGCCTCGACCCGGCTCGGGCATGTCACCGTCGCCTGTGTGCCGTCGGCGGCGTACTACTTCATGCCCCGCGTGATCGCCCATTACCACCGGCAATTTCCGCGGATCAAGGTCAAGGTGCTCGATTCCAGTGCTCACGAGGTGTTGAGTGCCGTGGTCAACGGTGAAGCGGACTTCGGCTTGAACTTCATGGGCACCCTGGAGGCCGAAGTCGATTTCGAGCCACTGGTGCAAGAAGGTTATGTGGTGGCGTGCAGACGAGATCATCCCTTGGCGGGACGCAGCAGCGTGACGTGGGATGAGTTCTATCAGCAGGATTACATCTCGCTGGACAAGACTTCGGGCAATCGTTTTCTGCTGGATCAAGCGCTGGCTGGCGTGGTGCCCAAGCGGCCGAGCATCTGCGAAACCCGTCATGTGACGACCATGATCGGTCTGGTAGAAGCCGGGTTGGGCGTGGCAGCGGTGCCGTTGATGGCGATGCCGGCTGCGGACCATCCGATTCTGACGCGGGTACCGCTGACCGATCCGCAGGTGATGCGCAGTGTTGGTTTGATCAAGCGCCGGGGTCGTACGTTAACCCCGGCGGCATTGGCGTTGGAGCGCCTGGTGGTGGAAATGAAAGTCCAGCAACCCTCGGTCAGCGGCTGACCGAGTCCAGCCCCGTTGCTTTTACATCCGGCTGAGCTGCGGTAGAGGCCAGGTACTCAAGCAGCGCCTTGGCCTCGGTCGGGTGTTGCGCATTGACCGGAATGCCGGCGGCGAACCGGGTGACCGACTGCACTGACTCCGGAATTTTTGCCACAAAGCTCACCCCCGGCACCGGCAGCAATTCGCTGACCTGCTGGAAGCCCAGTTGATAGTCGCCGGTGGCAACAACCGAGCCCACCGGGATTTTCGGGATCATCTTCGATTTGGGTTTGAGCTGATTTTCGATGCCCAGACGCTTGAACAGTTGATCCTCGATATACACGCCGCTGGCACTGTCGGAGTAGGCGACTGACGTGGCGTCGAGCAAGGTTTTTTTCAGGCCTTCCACCGAGCTGATGTCTGGCTTCGGCGCACCTTCACGCACCACCAGGCCGATCCGCGAATCCGCCAGTTCGACCCGTGAAGCGGGATCGATTTTGCCTTGCTTGATCAGGTCGTCGAGGGCATAACCGACCATGATGACCACGTCGGCTTTCTCACCGCGGGCCAGACGATTGGGAATCGCTTCCGGGGCTTTTCCCATGGATGGACCGAGGGCGGTGTCCAGGGTGTTGCCGCTAGACTCGGCGAATTTCGGACCGAGGATTTTGTAGGCAGCTGTGAAACCACCGGACGTCATTACACGGATTTCTTCGGCCTGGGCGATCGCACTCAGACCGAGACTGGCCACCAGGGCCAGGGCGGTGAAGTTGAAAAACCTTTTCATCAAATAGCTCTCGCAGTTAGAGGTCGGGTGGTTTACGACACGGCCGGTTGCAGGCGGCCAGAGGCACGGCGATAGAGAAACAGCGTCGCGCACAGGGCACAGAGCGCGGCGAAACTCATCCAGTAACCGGGCGCAGCCTTATCGCCGGTGTACTGGATCAGGAAGGTCGATATGGCCGGTGTGAAACCGCCGAACACCGCCGTCGCCAGGCTATAAGCCAAAGAGAAACCTGCGACACGAACCTCGACCGGCATGATTTCCGTGAGCGCGGCGATCATCGCGCCGTTGTACAAGCCATAAATGAACGACAGCCACAGCAGCACCAACAGCATGTTGATGAAACTCGGTGCTTGCACCAGATAGGTCAGCGCAGGGTAGGCGGTGGCCAACGTCAGCAACGCCATGGCGATCAGTACCGGGCGACGACCGATGCGATCCGACAGTGCGCCGCCAATCGGCAGCCAGAAAAAGTTCGAAACCCCCACCAGCAAGGTCACCAGCAGCGCATCGGAGGTACTCAGGTGCAGCACGGTTTTGCCGAAGGTCGGCGCGTACACGGTGATCAGATAGAACGCGGTTGTGGTCAGGGCGACCATCATCATTCCGGCGAACACGATGACCCAGTTCTGCGCCAGGGTGCGGAACACCTCGGCCATGCCAGGCCGATGTTTACGAGTGGCAAACTCTTCGGTTTCTTCCAGGTTACGGCGCAGGAAGAAGATGAATGGCACGATCATGCAGCCGACGAAAAACGGAATCCGCCAGCCCCAATCGGCAATCATCGTCGGCGCCATCCATTGGTTCAGGCCATAACCCAAAGCAGCCGCGACGATGATCGCCACCTGCTGGCTGGCTGACTGCCAACTGGTGAAGAAACCTTTGTTGCCGGGCGTGGCGATCTCCGCGAGGTACACCGATACACCGCCCAGTTCCGCACCGGCCGAGAAGCCTTGCAGCAATCGGCCGATCAGCACGATGGCCGGGGCGAACAGCCCGATGGTTTCGTATCCGGGCACCAGCACAATCAGAATCGTACCGCTGGCCATGATCGACAGGGTGACGATCAACCCCTTGCGGCGCCCCACATCATCGATGTAAGCGCCCAGTATCACGGCACCCAACGGACGCATCAGGAAGCCGGCGCCGAACACCGCAAACGTCATCATCAGGGACGCGAACTCGCTGCTGGCCGGGAAAAACACGGCAGCGATCTGCGTGGCATAGAAGCCGAAAAGGAAGAAATCGAATTGTTCGAGGAAGTTGCCCGAGGTCACCCGGAAAATCGAACTGGCCCGGGAGCGACCGGAATGGATTGATGCTGTCATTGACGTGTACTCCACCGCTTTTATGACGTGCACTGCCTGGACGCGGTGCACGGTTCTTATTAGGGCGGATAGTGGAGCAGGGGCATCGATATGTTAATTGCATAGTTGGCATGCATTGATGCGTTGAACGGATCAATGCGGGCATAAGGATCGGACTGAGTCGGTGAGACGCCTTACTGCCCGTGCTCCACCCACACCTTTAAAGGCATGCCTTTTGGCCAACGCAAGGACGGAACGGGCTAATCGACCCGGCTGGTGCTCACTGCCTGACCGCCCAACCGATACTGATTATTGCCGCTGCGCTTAGCCTCATACATCGCCAGGTCCGCGATATGAATCAAGCGGTCCATACTCGGCGCATGGTCCGGGAACACCGCCACGCCGAGGCTGCTGCCGATGTGGCGCTGGTCGTTGCCGATGGTCACCGGTGGTGCGAGTTCGACGATGATTTTCTGGCAGATGCTGCGGGCTTCGTCTTGCAGGCTGTTGCCTTGGGGAAGACCCTGGAGGATCACCACGAACTCATCACCACCGATTCGTGCGACGGTGTCGGTCGAGCGCAGAATCTTCTTCAAGCGTGTCGCGGTGGTGATCAGCACGCGGTCGCCGGCCGCATGGCCATAGTGGTCGTTGATTGCCTTGAAACCATTAAGGTCGACAAACACCAAGGCAACTCGCGTGGCGCTGATGCGGGCCTGTTCCAGCGCATCGGACAGGCGTTCTTCAAGCACCAGGCGATTGGGCAAACCGGTCAACGGGTCGTAATGGGCCAGGTGTTGCAGGTAACTGGCGGAAGCTTTTTCTTCGGTGATGTCGCGTACGACGCCCATCATCTTGATCGTTGTGTCATGGGCATTCTTGACCACGTTGCCGGTTTCCCGCAGCCAGCGGATGCTGCCGTCCGGCCAGACCACGCGGTATTCCTCGTCATGGTTCTCGCCGGTCTCCAGGCAACGCAGTTCTCCGGCGCGGACCTTCACCCGGTCGTCCGGGTGCACGCAGGCGCAGAACAGTGCGTAGGTGGGCGTCACCTCGCCGATCTTGAACCCAAACATGCCGTAGATCGCGTCCGACCAATAAAGCTTGTCGGTATCGACCTCCCAGTCCCAGGTGCCGATGCGGGCGAAGTATTGGCTGCGTTTGAAGCGTTCGGCGTCGCCTTCCTGATGGATGCTTTGTCCCTCGGTGAGGCTGTCGATCAGCGCACGGCACTCGGCCAACTGCTTTTGCAGCGAACGATCGCGCCAGATTAGCGCGATGATCAGCGCAAAGGTCAGTGAGCCGATCGTGATATCGATCCAGAGCTGACTCATTGAGGAATTGCGCTCATGGCGTATCGAACCGTGGGGGAGGTGGCCGGTATATTAAGGCTTTGTACGAAAACTGCCTGCGTGTCAATCATGCTGCGTTAGAAGCAGGCTCGGAGTACTCATTTACAACCCGTAAACTCCGCTTCTTCGCCTGTTTTTGCCTTGCCTGATCGCCACTCGGCGACTTTTCGTACAGACCCTGGCAAGCAGGAGGGGGGTCAGTGTGCCACTGACGGTTGGGTAGCGACCGAGACGGTGAAGGTCACGACAAACAGCACGACGAGTACCCAGAAGATCACCATGACTGTCAGCATGACGACCTTCAGGCTTTGATAAAGCCAGCGCAACCAATGGCCTTCGGGTTTTGCTTCTGAGCGGGTTCTGAGTACGCCTTTCAAATAGAAGCCGAGGAGGGCCAGCAGTGCGCCATCAATCAACAGCGCAGGCAGGCCGGCTTTGGGGAAAATGCTCTCCCACCGATAGAATGACGACCGGCTCAGGAACACCACATAACAAATGAGGCTGCCGTAGGGGATGGCTCTCCACCATTTACCGGCCAGCGCTCCGACCATCAGGCTCATAATCACCATGAACGGGTTGAGGAGAATATTGATCATCCACTCCAGTACGTTGGGGAAGTAGCCCGGGGAATGGATGCTGCGCCAGATGTGTTCAAACAGTTCAAACATTGTTCAGGATCCTGCCTTCTATGGAGTAAGTGCTGCTTCGGTGCTTCCGTGCCGCTGCACGGTATCGGCGTATTGTCGGGTTACATAAGTCCTGTTGTGTAAATTAGGGGCTGTACGAAAAGTCGCCGAGTGGTGATCAGGCAGTTTTCGTACAGAGCCTGGTTCACGACCACTGCCGGATACAGAGCGAAACGGTTGCCAATAGCCCGCATTTCTGGGAAAACGGCGCCCATCAAGCCCGCTCGGGCAAGCGCACAGATAGAGTGAATGTAATGAATGATGAGTTGCAGGTAATCGACCTTGAAGTGGGCGACGGCAAAGCCGCCGTCAAAGGCGCGCTGATCACCACCCAATATCGCGGTTGGCTGGAAAACGGTACCGAATTCGATTCCTCCTACAGCCGGGGCAAACCTTTCCAGTGCGTGATTGGCACGGGGCGGGTGATCAAGGGCTGGGACCAGGGAATCATGGGCATGCAGGTCGGCGGTAAACGCAAGCTGCTGGTGCCGGCGAATCTGGCCTACGGCGAGCGCTCGATGGGGGCGATTACGCCGAATTCGAATCTGATTTTCGAGATTGAATTGCTGGAAGTGCTGACGCGGGATGATTGATGATTGTGTGAGCTGAGACGACAAAACCCGCTGTATCTGTGAGGAGGCAGCGGGTTTTTTACGCTGAAGACCTGATCGGCTATTACTGCGGATCGATGTTGTCCAGCGCCCGGTTCACGGTCAGTTCCCTTTGCTGATGGGCAAGTCAGGTGAATGTCTCAATATCATCAAGGGTGTCCGTCACAGTTCCTTCCAGGGAGGGGAATTTTTCCTTCACCTTCTCAAGGGCCGGGATTACGGCACCCATGTCCAGGTCAGCATGTCTGCGGGCTATGTGGCCGAGCGCGGTGATGGCAGATGCTGCAACCGATTCGGGCTCACTCTCGAGGTACTTCAGGCAGGTGCTCTGAGCCCAGGCCTTGTCTTGCTCATTCAGGCCGATAGAAATCAATGCGGCGACAACGTTGGTTTCTACGTCGCTAGCTAGAAGCCTCGTCGCTTCCTCATGGCTCATTGTTGGATCTTGGTAGAGAAGGCTCACTTTTTAACTTCCATCTCAGTTGTACCTACTCTCGCACCCCTATGAAGAGATCCAGTTCGGTCGGTAACTGCTCATTGAGAGCTATAGCGATTTGTTGGATTTGCTCGCCGGTTAGTAACCATTCTCCATCCGCGCTTTCTTCAAGACTTTTCCACCCAAGAACCCCCATTACCGCGACTTCAAACTCAGGTCGAACTGTAAAGTCGTATTTTAAGGAGTCATCTTCGTCATCACCTTTTAAAAACCCACTAATCCATAAAAACATAAGTAGCCTCTTAATTTATTTTGGGGTGGTTCTGCCGGGTTTTGCGGGGTCTATCTGTTCACCTGTTTCGTGGTTGAACTCGCCAAGATGCTTACCTTGACTGTCATACTTCTCTATTGCGCCTGTCTTACTGTCCCATTCATATATTCGCCCCTTTCTGTCTTTCCACCGGCTGCGCTTACTCCCCCCGCCCTGAACACTGCTTTTTGATTTAACAGGAAGGGCATCTGGAAATGCAGGCAATGCCAACGGCGGCCGATGGTACTTTATATCACCGCCGCCAGCAGATCTTGAAACCACAACATACAGCGGCTGCACACCGGAATCAGCCGGGAAAACAAGAATGAAGTCCTTGTACTCAGGCGGGTAGATCGGGTTGACGATGATGTTATCGGCCTGCTCGGTAGGCGGATAAATCCAGATCTGAGGCGCTTGTGGTGCCGCCTCTAGCGGGGGAATCCCTGAGGTGCTGGAGGGGTTAACAGATGGTGTCCATATCAGCGTTATTCCATCGCCAAAGTCAGCCACTTGGCGAGAACCCTGACTCTTGAACCGGACGACAGGAATCATTTCCCAGTCGTGGCGCTTCTGGGTGTTGTAGCCATAACCCTTCAAGGTGCCATCAGCTTGTTGCTCGACATGCAGTCGAACCCGTGTTCGGCCTTCCTTGAGCGATTTGAGCTGTTCTTCTGTGTACAGGGAGCTGTCGCTCAAGCTCGACGGCCACAGCAATGCAACCATTCCGGCCAAGGCACCAGCTGCAACACCAGCCGTCACTATGCCTGCGCCAGCAGCACCCGTCCCGGTACCAGCAGTACCAACTCCGCCCAGAAATAGCGTTCCCAGTGCAGCAGGTAACGCGCTGCCACTGATTTTTTTGAGTGGGATGTTTCCCGCCGCATCCCTTTCGCGGCCACCCAGCAGGGAGAATTTTCCGTAGTCGGTCAGTTTCTCGACAGGCACGAACCCGGCTGGGCTGTCGTGGTTGATTACGCCGTCGGGGAGGTTGCAGCTTTTGGCGAACACGCAACCCTTGACGCTGGATTGACCTAGCTGTTGAGGCTGCCTGACAAAACGGTCTTCATATGCCTGCTGCCGGGCCAACATGTCGTCATGGGATTTTTGTCTGGCTTCGCGCTCTGCCAGTTCAGTGGCGGTCATGTAGCGGCTGGTGATGTGGTGCCCGTCGCCTGACGGTGGGTTTTGAACCCGAGGTATGTCTGTTTTACGAGCCATGAGCGTCCTTGTTCCATCTTTGAAAGCGATGCGGACGCTATATCAAAGGGCATTGGATAGATGTAGGACTGGTCTGAAACTCTGGTCGTTGTTACAAATGCTGCTTGTCGCTATGCACTTAGCTCAGACGGAAAAAACCGTCATCTCTTCTTACAGATATGGCGTTTTTTTTGGTTTTGTGGCGAGGGGGCTCATGGCAACAACTGTTTTTGCTGGAAGGCCTGATCCGCTGTTACCGCGATACAAGGCGATGTGGCCTGTTGCGCAGGCCAGAAATGATGCGTTGATTGTCAGGCCGTCATCGTGGGCAAGCCCACCCCTCAAGTCTAAACATACAAGCGGGCTTGCTCGCGAAGAACCATGACGCGGTCTGTCAGGCGTTCGGCAGATCAGTGAACAAAGGAATGCGCCCATTCAGGGAAGTGCGGTAGTGCCAGGTCAACCGGCCCAAATCAGGTTTCATCGCCAGGATCTCAACCAGCGTCGCGCGGGCAATGCTCAAGGCCAACACCTGTCCCGGACATTGATGACGGCCCGCGCCGAAAGTGAAGCTGCGACGGTTCGGACGGTCGAGCAGAAACGCATCGGGATCGTCATTAAGCTGCGGATCGCGATTGGCCGAGGCCAGCAGCACCAGAATAACGTCGCCGGGGTTCAGGCCTATGCCGTCGATTTCGCACGGTGCGGCGACGAAACGGCGGGTGTTTTGCACCGACGGTTCGAAGCGCTGAACTTCAGCGATCAGGTCGTCTACGTGAGTCGAATCGAACGGTGGGTTTCGTCTAAACGCCAATAATGCATTACCGATCAGCCCGGCGGTGGCTTCATAGGTCTGGGAGAACAAACCGATCAGGTTGGCGATCAAGGTTTCAGGGTCGGTCGATGTCGCCGCGAAGCGCTGCCGGATACCGGCGAGCAGGGCGCTTCGGTTGCTCGGGTCGTCCAGAAGCTCGATGACATAACCCTTCAGCTGTTCCGCCGCGACATGGGCGGCTTCCAGTTGCGCCTGATCGCTGAGGGGCGACAGGCAGGCGACGAAGTCCGCTGTCAGCTCGCTGATGGCCCGGCCCTGAGCCGGAGAAAACCCCAGCAACGCCGCCACCACACAGACCGGCCCGCGAAACATCGCTGCGTGCAACCCGTCGGCGCCGGGGGTGATCAAGCGAGCGCCGACCAATGCGTTAACCTCGTTCACATCAATCAACGCCAGCCTTGGCTCAATCGCCGCCCTCGGGCAACGCTGCCGCTCGCCTTCATTCATCCGCATCAACTGACTGAACACTTTTCCGGCCATACCTTGAGCAATCAATCGGGGCACCGGCTCATGGGCCGGCCGCACATGACAGTCCGGATGCGCCAGCACGGCGGCAACGGCTCGGGCGCTGCTGGCCACCCACAGTTTCAGTCCTTGATGAAAAACCAATCCACCCTCGGTACGCAATTGTGCGTAGTAGGGGTAGGGATCGGCATGAGTCGCAGCGATGATCGGGTCCATGGGTCGCAGCCTTATCGGTGGTTGGAAAGTGTTGCTACTATCTCCAGTCCGAGAGGGCCTTGATTCGTCCGGGAGCGAAATATGAACGCAGAACAACACGACATCGGCGTCTCTCAAGTGGCCGCAGCGATTGCCGAGCCTGCGCGGACGAAAATCCTCTGCTCGCTGATGGACGGTCACGCCCGCACCAGCACCGAGCTGGCGGCGGTTGCCGAAGTCAGCGCCTCGACTGCCAGCGCGCACTTGGCAAAACTCAAGGAGTTGGCGTTGGTGCGTTTGCACGCTCAGGGTCGTCACCGCTATTACAGCCTCGCGGACAAACGTGTGGCCCAGGCACTCGAAGCACTGATGGTGATCGGCCAGAACGCCGCGCCAACATTCAACCCGCGCACCCCGGACCGTCTGCAATTCGCCCGCACCTGCTACGACCACATGGCCGGTACGTTGGCAGTGGTGCTGCATGACCGGATGATCGACGCGGGGTGGTTACTGCAAACCGATGAGCAGGCTTACCGATTGAGCGACAGCGGTGAAGCGTTGTTTGACGGATTGGGCATCGACGTCAAAGACCTCGGCACTTTGCGCCGCCGCTTCGCCTGCCCGTGCCTGGACTGGAGCATGCGCCGGCCGCACCTGGGCGGTGCCTTGGGCGCGGCGTTGCTGCAAACGGCGATCAAACGCAAATGGGTGACGCAGGACCTGGACAGTCGTGCGCTGGCGCTAACGGCGGCGGGGCGCAAGGAACTCGGTAGCCGGTTCGCCATTGAGCTGCCGGTTCAGCTGACGACAGCACAACCCATGTCCACCGAGAACAGGCGCCGTGCGATCGCAAGGCCCGTGGCTTAGCGACTCGACGAGGCCATGAGCGCGCCAAAGCCTGCGAAGGTCACGCCCGAAACTTTCGCGGCCAGCCAGGAACCCTTGGGGCTCGACAACCAGCCTTTGGCGGCATTGGCGAGCAAGGCATAGCTGCCATGCACCAGGATCACCAGAATGGCGTAAGAGGCGACCAGTTTGAAGAACTGGGTGTAGAAATGCGCCGAAGTGTCGATGAATTGCGGGAACACCGCGAGAAAGAAAAACACCGCCTTGGGGTTCAGAAACTGTAACGAAGCCGCTTCAAGGAAGCGATAGCCGGGGCTTGAGGGCCGCGTTTCAAGCAGCGCGCTGAAGCGATCCGAGCGCCAGCTTTTGTAGCCCAGGTACAACAAATAGGCGGCTCCTGCGTATTTCAATGCGGTAAAGGCGTTCGCGGAGGTGCTGAGTATCAGGCCGACACTGGTGGCGCTGACGGCGGCGACGACAAACGCCCCCGACGCAATCCCCAGAATCCCCGGCACCGCTCCCGTCCAACCGTGGCGCACCGCGTTGGACAGGGTCAGGACCACGCCAGGCCCCGGGCTCAAAATGGTCAGTGTGGCGAAAAGTATAAAGAGTCCGTAGCTATTCATGTCTTGCTCCGTCAGGTGCCGTTGGCTGCGTGCTGGCAGATTGGCGTGACGACGGTGGCGTGACAAACGCTTTAATTAAAGCGCATAGGTGACTAAATTAGACGCATGATAAATCAACTACCGCCACTTAATGCTGTTCGCGCCTTCGCCGTTGCTGCTCGTCATCAGAGCTTCAGCCTGGCGGCCGAAGAGCTGCATGTCAGCCACAGTGCTGTCAGCCGGCACATCAAATTGCTCGAGGAGTACCTGGGTGTGCTGCTGTTCGAGCGGCGTATCCGTCAATCGGTGCTGACGCCGGCCGGCCAGCGTTTTTATGAGCAGGTCAGCGCCGGGTTGTCGCAGATCGCCAACGCCGCCGCTGCGCTCAAGCAACATGCCTCGCTGCCTACCGTGAAGATCAATGTCCGTCCATCCTTTGCCATGCTTTGGCTGACGCCCAGGCTGGCGGATTTCGTTGCGCAGCACCCAGACATCAAGCCGCAGGTGATCACCCAAACCCAGGCACCCGATCAGGCACGCGACGGGTTCGATATCGTCATTCGCCGTGGTCGTGACGACTGGGAACCGGCGATTGAGGCGCGAGCGCTCTTCGAAGACGAACTAGTGCTGGTCGCGGCGCCATCGCTGATCGAGCGCCTGCCACTTGAAGACCTCACATCTCTGAGCCGGCACACGTTACTGACTGTCAAGGCGCGTCGCGAAGACTGGCACAATTGGGCCATGCACTTTGGTCAAAGCCAGCCAGCCGCTCAGAAAACCCGGCAGTTTGATCACATGCACCTGGCGCTTCAGGCCGCCGTGGATGGACAGGGCATCGCCCTGTGCCCGACCTCTTTGCTGGGCACCCACATTTCGAGCGGACGCCTGATCTGCCCGTTGCCCGAGTTGCGTATGCCGTTGCCGCGTTATTACTACGGTGTTGCGCCGGACGTGACGGCGCAGACACAGGTGTTCGTGGAGTGGTTGTTTGCCCGTATCGCTCAGGACGAGCTGCGTTGGCAAACACCTCGTGCCGTGACTGTTACGCCCTGAAATCCCAGACGATCTCCACCACCCGCACCGCCAGCACCAGGTAAACCAGACACAGGATGATCTGGAACGCCGTGTGATACGGCAACCTGGACAGCCGGCGCAGGCCGTCGCTGATGTTGAGCAGCATCAGCAGTGCCGACGTTGCAATCAACCCCCAGCCGGCGAGGCTTGAGGCGAGCAATCCCATAAACAGCTGATGGCCGCTTTGCAACGCGTTGGTGCCCGCCGCGAACAGCAGGGCGCACACCAGCAGGTTCTTGATGTTGTCGAACACTTGCGTGGTGAAGTCGGTGTCCAGCAAGGCCAGATACTTCCGCCAGAGTTTGCCCATGGTTGTGGTGGCACCTGTTGATGGCTGTTGCACGTGGCAAGTCTAGTGACGTTTTGTGCGAAACGCGGACGAAAAAAAGCCCGGCCTTCAACGTGAAGGCCGGGCTTTTGTGTTTACACGGACAGTCGCGTCAAATCAAACCTTGACGATCCAGCCCGCTGGCGCTTCGACGTCGCCGGTCTGTACACCGGTCAGCTCTTTGTAGAGCTTCTGGGTGACTGGGCCGACTTCGGTTTCGCTGTGGAAAACGTGCAGTTTGTCGTTGTAGCTGATGCCGCCGATCGGGGTGATCACCGCAGCGGTACCGCAAGCGCCGGCTTCCTTGAAGTCGGACAGCTTGTCGATGAACACGTCACCTTCAACCACTTCCAGGCCCAGACGGGTTTTGGCCAGCTCGATCAACGACAGACGGGTGATGCCCGGCAACACCGAAGGGGAATTCGGGGTGACGAACTTGTTGTCGTGGGTGATCCCGAAGAAGTTGGCCGAGCCGACTTCTTCGATTTTGGTGTGGGTCAGCGGGTCCAGGTAGATGCAGTCGGCGAAATGCGCCTTCTTGGCCTGGGAGCCCGGCATCAGGCTGGCGGCGTAGTTGCCACCGACCTTGGCCGCGCCGGTGCCTTGTGGGGCGGCGCGGTCGTAGCTGGAGATCAGGAAGTTGTGCGGGGTCAGGCCGCCCTTGAAGTAGGCGCCGACCGGGATGGCGAAGATCGAGAAGATGAACTCGGGTGCGGTACGCACGCCGATGTTGTCACCCACGCCGATCACGAACGGGCGCAGGTACAGCGCGCCGCCGGTGCCGTAAGGCGGGATGAAACGCTCGTTGGCGCGCACCACTTCCTTGCACGCTTCGACGAACTGCTCGGTGGACACCTGCGGCATCAGCAGGCGCGCGCAGCTGCGTTGCATGCGTGCGGCGTTCTGGTCCGGGCGGAACAGGTTGATCGAACCGTCCTTGCAGCGGTAGGCCTTCAGGCCCTCGAAGCACTGCTGGCCATAGTGAAGGGCAGTGGAGCCTTCGCTGATGTGCAGCACGTTGTCAGAGGTTAAGGTGCCTTTGTCCCACTCGCCATTACGCCAGTGCGACAGATAGCGCTTGTCTGTCTTGATGTAGTCAAAACCCAGCTTGTCCCAATTGATGCTTTCGTTACCCATGACACCCTCTATCACTTAACAACCGCCGAAACGGTTCAAGGCTTCTGACATTTTTCTGGATGGGGACAACAATACTTCATTCCGGGCCCATTTCGCAGCCCGGAATGCGATCTCTCTCGCACTGATCGTTCCCACGCAGAGCGTGGGAACGATCACTCAGGTCCAGGTTACAGATGCAGCGCGTGACCAAGAGCACGCAACGCCGCTTCCTGCACCGCTTCGCCGAGCGTCGGATGTGCGTGGATGGTGCCGGCGATGTCTTCCAGCCGGGCGCCCATTTCCAGGCTTTGACCGAACGCCGTCGACAACTCAGACACGCCCACACCGACCGCTTGCCAGCCAACAATCACATGATTGTCTCGCCGCGCCACGACCCGCACGAAGCCGCTTTTCGACTCCAGCGTCATCGCCCGGCCATTGGCGGCGAACGGGAAGCTGGACACGATGCAGTCCAGCCCCGCAGCCTTGGCCTCGTCCGGGGTCTTGCCGACCACCACCAGTTCCGGGTCGGTGAAGCACACGGCGGCGATGGCGGTCGGGTTGAATTCGCGGTGTTTGCCGCTGATCAGTTCGGCTACCATCTCGCCCTGGGCCATGGCCCGGTGGGCGAGCATCGGTTCGCCGCTCAGGTCGCCGATGGCGTAGACGTTGCGCATGCTGGTCTGGCAGCGGTTGTCGATCTTGATCGCCGAACCGTTCATGTCCAGGTTCAAGGCCTCGAGATTCCAGCCCTGAGTGTTGGGTTTGCGACCGACGGCCACCAGCACCTGATCGGTTGCAAGACTCAGGATGTCACCGCTCGGATCACGAACTTGCAGAGTATTTTTTTGTGAATCAAAGCCTTCAACGCTGTGCTTCAAGTAAAGCTTCACGTCGAGTTGCTTGAGTGCTTCGTGCACCGGATGGGTCAGTTCGGCATCGTAAGCCGGCAGAATACGATCCTGCGCCTCGACCACGCTGACCTCGGCGCCGAGCTTACGATAAGCAATCCCCAGCTCCAGACCGATGTAACCGCCACCGACCACGACCAGTCGTTTCGGCACGCTTTTCGGCGCCAGGGCTTCGGTGGAGGAGATGATCGGCCCGCCAATCGGCAGCATCGGCAGGTTCACGCTTTTTGAACCGGTGGCCAGCATCAGGTGCTCGCACTGAATGCGCGTATCGCCCACTTCGACGGTTTTGCCGTCGATCACCTTGGCCCAGCCTTGAATGACCTGGACCTTGTGCTTCTTTAATAGCGCCGAGACGCCGGTGGTCAGGCGATCAACAATGCCGTCCTTCCACTCGACGCTCTTGCCGATGTCCAGGGTTGGCGCCGACACGCTGATGCCCAGCGCCGAGTATTGGCTGTGGTGCTGTGTCTGATGGAACTGTTCGGCGACGTGAATCAATGCCTTCGACGGAATGCAGCCGATGTTCAGGCAGGTGCCGCCCAACGATTCGCCTTCCACAAGAATGGTTGAAATGCCCAGTTGACCAGCACGGATCGCCGTTACATAGCCACCAGGGCCGCCGCCGATGATCAGCAGCGTGGTGTTCAAATTCTGCATGTCCGCTCCATTAATAATCAGTCCACAAACAAGGTTGCGGGTTGTTCGAGCAGGCTGCGCACGGCCTGGATGAATTGCGCCGCGTCCATGCCATCGACCACGCGGTGATCGAAGGAGCTGGAGAGGTTCATCATCTTGCGGATCACGATCTGGCCTTTGACGACCATCGGCCGTTCGACGATTTTGTTCACGCCGACGATCGCCACTTCCGGCAGGTTCAGCACCGGGGTGCTAACGATGCCGCCCAGAGCGCCGAGGCTGGTCAGGGTGATGGTCGAACCGGACAGCTCATCGCGGCTGGCCTTGCCAGTGCGCGCGGCGGTTGCCAAACGGGAGATTTCCGCGGCGCTGTCCCACAGGCTGCGGGCTTCGGCGTGACGCACAACCGGCACCATCAAACCGATGTCGGCTTGCGTGGCGACGCCCACATGCACCGCGCCGAGGCGGGTGATGACTTGTGCTTCGTCGTCGTAACGGGCGTTGATCTGTGGGAAGTCGCGCAGGGCCACGACCAGCGCGCGGACCAGAAACGGCAGCAAGGTCAGTTTGCCGCGGGTCGCACCGTGTTTTTCGTTCAGGTGTGCGCGCAGTTCTTCCACGGCAGTGACGTCGATTTCTTCGACGTAGCTGAAGTGAGCGGCCCGCTGGGTGGCGTCCTGCATGCGCTGAGCGATCTTGCGGCGCATGCCGATCACCGGGATTTGCTCTTCGTCGTTGCGCTGGGCGTAAGCGGCGGTGGCGGTCGATGCGTTCGACTGACCCTGAGCCAGATAAGCTTCGAGGTCTTCGTGCAGAATCCGCCCGGCGGGGCCGGTGCCACGCACCAGACGCAATTGAATGCCGAGGTCCAGTGCATGCTTGCGCACCGCCGGGGAGGCCAGCGGACGCTCATCGGCCGCGCGGGCAACCATCGGGCCTTGGCAAGTGGCCGGGCGCGGCGCGGCGGCAGCGACAGGTTTGCTTTCAACCACGGCGTCAACTTTAGGCGTCGCAACCGGTGCTTCTTTAGCTGCGACAGGTTGAGCCGACTCTTTAACGTTGCCCGCGCCTTCGACTTCAATGCTGATCAGCACACTGCCGACCGCCATGACTTCGCCCGGCTGGCCGCCCAGCGCAATGACTTTGCCATGCACCGGCGAAGGGATGTCGACCATCGCCTTGTCGGTCATGACATCGGCCAGCACCTGATCTTCGACGACCATGTCGCCGACCTTGACGTGCCACACCGACAGTTCAACTTCTGCAATGCCTTCGCCAATGTCCGGCATCTTGATAACGTGCGTGCCCATTCAGACCTCCATAACCCGATGCAAAGCCGCGCCCACACGGGACGGGCCAGGGAAATACGCCCACTCCTGCGCGTGCGGGTAGGGAGTGTCCCAACCGGTGACGCGCTCGATCGGCGCTTCCAGGTAGTGGAAGCAGTGCTCTTGTACCAAAGCGACCAGTTCGGCGCCAAAGCCGCAGGTACGGGTCGCTTCGTGAACAACCACGCAACGTCCGGTTTTCTTCACCGATTTGACGATGGTGTCCAGATCCAGCGGCCACAGGCTGCGCAGGTCGATGACTTCTGCATCGATACCGGTTTCTTCAGCGGCGACTTGTGACACATAAACCGTGGTGCCGTAGGTCAGGATGGTCACGTCCTTGCCCGGACGCGCGATGGCGGCGACGTCCAGCGGCACGGTGTAGTAGCCGTCCGGCACTTGTGCGGCCGGATGTTTCGACCACGGGGTTACCGGACGGTCGTGGTGGCCATCGAACGGGCCGTTGTACAGGCGTTTTGGTTCGAGGAAGATCACCGGGTCATCGTTTTCGATGGAGGCGATCAGCAGGCCTTTGGCGTCGTAAGGGTTGGACGGCATGACGGTACGCAAACCGCAGACTTGGGTGAACATCGCCTCGATGCTCTGGCTGTGGGTCTGGCCACCGTAGATGCCGCCGCCGCATGGCATGCGCAGGGTCATCGGCGCGGTGAACTCGCCGGCGGAGCGATAGCGCAGCCGCGCGGCTTCGGAAATGATCTGGTCCGAGGCCGGGTAGACGTAATCGGCGAACTGAATCTCGGCCACCGGCCGCAAACCGTAAGCGCCCATGCCCACGGCGACGCCGACGATCCCGCTTTCGGAGATCGGCGCGTCGAATACGCGGGAGGTGCCGTACTTGTTCTGCAGGCCTTCGGTGCAACGGAACACGCCGCCGAAATAGCCCACGTCCTGGCCGAACACCACGACGTTGTCGTCACGCTCAAGCATCACATCCATGGCCGAGCGCAGGGCCTGGATCATGGTCATGGTGGTCGTGGTCATGGCGGTTTCCAACTGAATATTATTGTTGTGATCGTTCATGTCAGATCCCCAACTCTTGACGCTGGCGCTTCAAGTGCTCCGGCATCTCTTTGTAGACGTCTTCGAACATGGTCGCGGCGCTCGGAATCTGACCGCCGGCGAGGGTGCCGTACTGCTCGGCTTCTTTCTGCGCGGCAATCACTTCGGCTTCCAGTTCGGCACTGACGGCGGCGTGTTGCTCTTCGGACCACTGACCGACTTTGATCAGGTGCTGCTTGAGGCGCGCAATCGGGTCGCCCAACGGGAAGTGGCTCCAGTCGTCGGCAGGACGGTATTTGGACGGATCATCGGACGTCGAGTGCGGGCCGGCGCGGTAGGTGACCCATTCGATCATGGTCGGGCCGAGGTTGCGGCGCGCACGTTCGGCGGCCCAGGCTGAGGCGGCGTAAACCGCGATGAAATCGTTGCCATCGACCCGCAGGGAAGCGATGCCGCAACCCACGCCGCGTCCGGCGAAGGTGGTGGCTTCACCGCCGGCAATCGCCTGGAAGGTCGAGATTGCCCACTGGTTGTTGACCACGTTGAGGATCACCGGCGCACGGTACACATGGGCGAAGGTGAGGGCGGTGTGGAAGTCCGATTCAGCGGTGGCGCCATCGCCGATCCAGGCCGAGGCGATTTTGGTGTCGCCCTTGATCGCCGAGGCCATGCCCCAGCCCACGCCCTGGACGAATTGGGTGGCGAGGTTGCCGGAAATGGTGAAGAAGCCGGCATCCTTGACCGAGTACATGATCGGCAACTGACGGCCCTTGAGCGGATCGCGCTCGTTGGACAGCAGTTGGCAGATCAGGCCCACCAACGGCACTTCGCGGGCCATCAGGATGCTTTGTTGACGGTAGGTGGGGAAGCACATGTCGTCGATATTCAAGGCCAGGGCCTGAGCGCTGCCGATGGCTTCTTCGCCAAGGCTTTGCATGTAGAACGACATTTTTTTCTGACGCTGGGCGACCACCATGCGGTTGTCGAAAATCCGCGTCTTGAGCATGGCGCGCATGCCTTTACGCAGGATCTCGACGGGTACGCCCTCAGCCCATGGGCCCAGGGCATTGCCCTGGTCGTCGAGCACGCGAATCAGGCCCTTGGCCAGGTCGGCGGTGTCGGCCGGTTCAACGTCAATTGGGGGTTTGCGCACCAGGCCTGCGTCGGTCAGATGCAGGTAGGAGAAGTCGGTTTTGCAGCCGGGGCGGCCCGATGGTTCGGGAACGTGCAGGCGCAGCGGTTCGTACGCTTGGTTCATGGCTTCTACGCTCGATCTTGTGAATTTCTTGTAGTGAGCTGGCAGTCATTCTTCGGTAAAAGAAATCTTGTCCTACAACAATCATAGGCCGGGCCAAGAAGAATATTTCTCTGTGTTTCGTTGCGCTGGAGATCATTTGAGGATAAAAAATCTGCATAAACATAAAAAACAGGTGGTTTTGTCTCATGCGTAAACTGGACCGTACCGACATCGGCATTCTCAACAGCCTTCAGGAGAACGCGCGCATCACCAACGCCGACCTCGCGCGCTCGGTGAACCTGTCGCCGACGCCGTGCTTCAATCGGGTCAAGGCGATGGAAGAGTTGGGGCTGATTCGCGAACAGGTGACCCTGCTGGATGCCGACCTGCTGGGGCTGCATGTGAATGTGTTCATTCACGTCAGCCTGGAGAAACAGGTGGAGGAGGCGTTGCAGCATTTCGAAGAGGCGATTTCGGATCGCCCGGAAGTGATGGAGTGCTATTTGATGGCCGGCGACCCGGACTATCTGATCCGCGTGCTAGTGCCGACCATTCAGTCGCTGGAGCGCTTCATGATGGATTTTTTGACCAAGGTACCGGGGGTGGCGAACATTCGTTCGAGCTTTGCGCTCAAGCAGGTGCGGTATAAGACGGCGTTGCCGTTGCCGGCGAATGGGTTGACGTTGGCCAACTGAATGATCGTTCCCACGCTCCGCGTGGGAATGCCGCCAGGGACGCTCCGCGTTCCGCTTCCGGATGTGACGCAGAGCGTCACGGGATGCATTCCCACGCAAAGCGTGGGAACGATCGAGGGTCAGAGTTGATTCAGGGGGATCTTCAGGTACGTCACGCCATTGTCTTCCGCCGGCGGCAGATTCCCGGCCCGCACATTCACCTGAATCGCCGGTAACAACAACGTCGGCATGCCCAACCCGGCATCGCGTCGGGTGCGCATGGCGACGAAGGTGGCTTCGTCGATACCATCGTGAATATGAATGTTGCTTTTGCGCTGTTCACCCACCGTGCTCTGGCATTGTGGAGCGCGGCCCGTGGGCGGGTAATCGTGGCACACGTAAAGCCGCACGCTGGCGGGGAAGGCCAGCAGTTTGCGGATCGAGGCAAACATCTGGTTGGCGTTGCCACCAGGAAAGTCGCAGCGCGCAGTGCCGACGTCCGGCATGAACAACGTATCGCCCACCAGAATCACATCGCCGTCGATCAAATAAGCCATGTCCGCCGGGGTATGACCGGGAACGTGCAGGGCCGTGGCCTTGAGGTTGCCAATGCGAAATGACTCGTCCGGCGCGAACAGGTGATCGAACTGCGAACCATCGACCCTGAATCCCGGTTCAAGATTGAACAGCGCCTTGAACACCCCCTGAACCTTGCTGATCGACTGACCAATCGCAATCTTGCCCCCCAGTTCCCGACGCAGATACGACGCGGCCGACAGGTGATCGGCATGGGCATGGGTTTCCAGCAGCCATTGCACCTGCAACTGGTGTTGGCGCACGAAGGCGATGATCCTGTCGGCCTCGACGGTCGCGGTGCGGCCAGCGGCGGCGTTGTAATCCAGCACCGGGTCGACAATCGCGCAGTGCCCGCCATCGTGCTCGTAGATCACGTAGCTGTAGGTCGATGAGGCGTGGTCGAGGAAGGCTTCAATCAAGGCGGGCATGGTGGCTGTTTCTTTTGGGACAGGTCTTGAGGGTAGTTTCATTTTCCCTGCGTTGACCAGCCCCGCATCAATTCAATTAATGAAAAAAACTGTACGGGCTCTATCCTGTCACTCAATCGATACCGGGCGTCCCCGGCTTTTTTTACGGATCATGAGTGTTTTATGTTGCTGGCAAGTTTCTTCGGCGTTGTCATGGGCCTGGTGCTCGGCTTGACCGGTGCCGGTGGCGGCATTCTTGCGGTGCCGGCCCTCGTACTCGGGCTGGGTTTGACCATGACTCAGGCAGCGCCGGTGGCGCTGTTTGCGGTGGGCAGTGCGGCGGCGATCGGTGCGATCGACGGTTTGCGCCATGGCCTGGTGCGCTATCGCGCGGCGTTGTTGATTGCTTTGCTCGGCGCGGTGTTTTCGCCGGTGGGCATCTACTTCGCCCATCAGTTGCCGGAAAAGAGCCTGATGGTTTTGTTCAGTCTGCTGATGGTCATGGTGGCCTGGCGGATGCTGCGCCGGGAAAAGCACGACGACGGCCCCAGCGATCACGGCCACGCCAACTGGGGCCAGAAGAACTGCATGCTCGATCAGCAGACCGGGCGCTTTTCCTGGACCGCCAAATGCACCGCCACCCTGGCGGCACTCGGCGCGGTGACCGGCGTGGTGTCGGGGCTACTTGGGGTCGGTGGCGGCTTTCTGATTGTGCCGGCGTTCAAGCAGCTGACCGATGTGCAGATGCGCGGGATTGTGGCCACGTCGTTGATGGTGATCAGTCTGATTTCGGTGATCGGCGTGATCGGCGCGTTTCACGCCGGGGTGCGGATCGATGGTTTGGGCGGGTCATTCATTGTCGCCAGCATCGTCGGGATGATCCTCGGTCGAAAACTCTGCGCGCGGGTGCCGGCCCGAGGGCTGCAGATCGGTTTTGCCAGCGTCTGCGTGGTGATCGCCGTTTACATGCTGTTCAGAGCGCTCGCCTAGCGGACACCGGTGCCCGTGGACGCCAGTCGGGTCCGCAGGCTTGCGTCGGCACAACGCAGATCCCCTGTGGGAGCGAGCCTGCTCGCGATGAGGGCCTAATATTCAGCGAATATGTTGAATGTAAGTCCGCCATCGCGAGCAGGCTCGCTCCCACAGGGGATCTGCAGTGTCTTATAGATTCTGAAAGTCCTCTCATCCCATCGAACCACCCACCCACTACCCAAGTAGCATTCGCCAGTACCCGCAGGCTTCGTACACTCGTGCCTCATACAGGCGCACCGGCGGGGAGCGAGGATGCAGCAGGTTCAGAACGACGGTGTGGTCAGTGCCATGTCCCAGGCCACCGATGCCCAGCAAGCGGCCCAGGATCTGGCGCGACAACTCTTGCACCCGCATTTGGGCTTCGTGCTGTTCTTCTGTTCCGCCGAGTATGACTTGCAGGCGCTGGGGCAGGCATTGCAACAGAGCTTTGGCGGCATACGTCTGGTGGGCTGCACCAGTGCCGGAGAAATCACGCCCCAAGGCTACGGTCGCAGCTGCGTGACGGCGGTGGGCTTCGATCATCGGCACTTTTCCATCTCCACCGAACTGATCGACGAAATGGAGCATTTCAGCCTGATCGATGCCCAGCAAATGGTCGAACGCCTGGTCAGTGGCTGTCGCAGCAACACCCTGGCGCCGATCAAGGGCAACAGCTTTGCCCTGACCCTGCTCGATGGTCTGTCCAGCCGTGAAGAGATGGTGCTCGCTGCCTTGAGCGCGGCGTTGGGCGATATTCCGCATTTCGGCGGTTCGGCCGGCGACGACAACTACCTGACCCACACCCATGTGTATTTCGGCGGCGAGTTTCACAGTGGCGCGGCGGTGGTGGTGCTGGTCAATACCTGGCTGGACTTCGAAGTTTTCACCACCCACCACATTCTGCCCAGGGCCGAAAAACTGGTGGTCACCGCCGCCGACAGCGCCTCGCGCCGGGTGTTCGAACTCAATGCCGAACCGGCCGCCGAAGAGTACGCCCGGCATATCGGCGTGGCGGTGGCCGACCTCGATTACCGGATCTTTGCCGCGCACCCGTTGGCGGTGCGGATCAACGATCAGTATTACGTGCGGGCGATCCAGCAGGTGCATCCGGACCTGAGCCTGAGTTTCTACTGTGCGGTGGAAAACGGCATCGTTCTGACCGTCATGACCCCGGGCCCCATGCTGCCGAATCTGCAAAGCCTGTTCGACGGTTTGCAGGCGCGTCTCGGGGACCTTTTGCTGACGATTGGTTGCGACTGTTTTCTCAGGCGTCTGGAGCTGGAAGACGACGGCAGTCTCGAGCAGATCGGGGCGTTCTTGCGGGACCAGCGGGTGATGGGTTTCAACACCTACGGAGAACAGTTCAATGGCATGCACATCAACCAGACCTTCACCGGGGTTGCCATTGCCCGAGGACGCGCCCCTGGACAGCGCTGACCTTCAGGCGCAGATCGCCAGCCTGCGGCACGAAAACCAAAAACTGCAGCGCATTAATGACGCGTTGATCGAGCGCATCGAATCCGGCATCACCCGGGGCAACGACCCGTATGCGGCGTTCCAGCACTCGGTGGTGCTGGCCGAACAGGTGCGTGAGCGCACCGACGCCCTGAACCAGGCCATGGCCGAACTCAAGGCTGGCAATCATTTGCTCAGTGAGGCGCGGCTGCGCGCCGAGACCGCCCATCAACACTTGATCGACGCCATCGAAAGCATTTCCGACGCCTTTGTGCTGTTCGACGCCGAGCAGCGGATCGTGTTGTTCAACAGTCGCTTCAAGGCGTTCTGGGGCAACAGTCGGGTGCGGATCAACGCCGGGATGCGCCTGCGCGAGGTCAAACGGTTGATGACCGGGGCCGGGCTGTTCAGCGAAGAACCCCGGGGGCACGGCGACGAAAACCTGCTCTACCGCCTGCACAACGGGCGCTGGCTGCAAGTCAGCGAACGGCCGACCCAGGAAGGCGGGCGGGTGATCCTGTTCACCGACATAACTGACGTCAAACTCAGCGAAACCCTGCGCCGCGAGCAGGCGGTGGCGCAGAAATCACACTTGTTGCAGCGGGCGGTCGACAACCTGTCCCAAGGGGTGGCGATGGTCAACGCCGAGGGCATTCTGGAACTGTGGAACCGGCGCTTCCTGGAACTCAGCGGCCTGGCGCCGGTGGCGGCCCATCGGCCGTTCGCCGAAGTGATCGCCGACAGCGAACTGAACCTGCTGACCCCGGCCAGTCGCGATGCCAACGGGCGGTATGTGCAGGAATGCGAGCAGCGCCTCTACGATGGCCGGGTCCTGGAAATCCGCACCCATCCGTTGCCCACCGGCGGCTTCGTCAACACCTTCACCGACATCACCGAACGCTACCAGCACGCCGAAGCCCTCAGTGAAAGCGAGCGCTGGATTCGCCTGATCACGGACCACGTGCCGGCGCTGATCGCCTACCTGAATGCCGATCTGGTCTACGAGTTCACTAACAAAGTCTACGAACAATGGTACTGCTGGCCCCGGGGCGTGATGCTCGGGCAGAGCCTGCGCGAAGTGCACAGCGAGCAGCATTATCAGCGCCTGGAGGCCTATGTGGCCCGGGCCCTGGCCGGCGAAAGCGTGACGTTCGAGTTTGCCGAAACCAACATCAACAATCAGGAGCGCTACATGCTGCGCTCCTATGTGCCCAACCGCCTGGCCAGCGGGGAAGTGGTGGGGATTTTCGTACTGATCCGCGACATCACCGAACGCCGGCGCACCGCCGAGGCGTTGCATCAGGCCTATCAGAACCTTGAGTTGCGGGTACGCGAACGCACCACCGAGCTGACCACCCTCAATGACCAATTGCTGCGCGAAATCGAGGAGCGCCGCCGGGTGGAATCACGTTTGCGCGAGGCCAAGCTCGAGGCCGAGCAGGCCAACCTGTCGAAGACCAAATTTCTCGCGGCGGTCAGCCACGATCTGCTGCAACCGCTGAATGCCGCGCGGCTGTTTACCAGCGCCTTGCTGGAACGCCGAGAGCCGGAGGCCAACGAAACGCTGGTGCGCAATGTCAGCAATTCCCTGGAAGACGTGGAAAACCTGCTGGGCACCCTGGTGGACATTTCCAAACTCGATGCCGGGGTGATCAAGGCCGACATTGCGCCGTTCGCCCTGAGCGAATTGCTGGAAAACCTCGCCGCCGAATACACCCAAGTGGCCCGCAGTGAAGGGCTTGAGCTGCATTTCATCCCGTGTTCGGCGCTGGTGCGCAGCGATATTCAATTGCTCGCGCGGATTTTGCGCAATCTGCTGAGCAATGCCATTCGCTACACCTACAGCGGGCGAGTAGTGCTCGGCTGCCGGCGTCATCATCAGCGGCTGACCATCGAAGTCTGGGACAGTGGCATGGGCATTGCTGAACACCGTCTGGAGGAGATTTTTCAGGAGTTCAAACGCGGTGACGTACAGCGCCCGGATCAGGATCGCGGCTTGGGGCTGGGCCTGGCGATTGTGGAGAAAATCGCCCGTATTCTCGGCCACCGGATTCACGTGCGTTCATGGCCGGGCAAGGGCTCGATGTTTTCCGTCGAGGTGCCGTTGAGTGCCACGGCGCCGAAGGCGTTGCCGAACCTGCTGATGAGTGAGCCGATGCTCGAGCGCCTGCGCGGTGCCCGGGTGTGGGTGCTGGACAACGACGCGGCCATTTGCGCCGGGATGCGCACCTTGCTCGAAGGTTGGGGCTGCCGGGTGATCACGGCGCTGTCGGAGGAGGACCTGGCGCGGCAAGTGGATAATTATCACGACGAAGCCGACCTGCTGATCGCTGACTATCACCTGGATGACGAGCAGAACGGGGTCGACGCCGTGGCTCGCATCAACGCCCGTCGCGCATCGGCGATCCCGGCGATGATGATCACTGCCAACTACAGCAACGAACTCAAACAGCAGATCCGCGAACTGGGCCATACCCTGATGCACAAACCGGTGCGGCCGATGAAGCTCAAGACGGCGATGAGTCATTTGCTTGGCCGGCCTTGAGCTGATCGTTCCCACGCTCCGCGTGGGAATGCAGCCCGGGACGCTCTGCGTCCCTTCCAGAGCCGAACGCGGAGCGTCCGTTGAGGCATTCCCACGCAGAGCGTGGGAACGATCATCAACGCCGCAAATACGACCCGAAATCAATATCCCCGGCACTCAAAATCGCCTGCACCCGATTGTGCACATTGAGTTTGCGCAATATCGCCGAGACGTGGGCCTTGACCGTGGTTTCGGCGATTTCCAGGGTGTAGGCGATCTGTTTGTTCGATTCGCCTTTGGTCATGCGCTCAAGTACCAGCAACTGCTTGCGGGTCAGTGCCTGGAGCAACTCCGGCGGGAAACTCGGGGTGTCGTTCATACGGCGATGAGTGCTGCTTTTTTGCGTGCGGATGATGTCCGGCGGCAGGTACACGTTGCCATTGAGAATCTGCTGGATCGCCTCGGTCATCTGCACCCGAGGCGATGACTTGGTGATGAACCCCACCGCGCCATAGGTGATGGCTTGCAGCACGATTTGTTTGTCCTGTTCGGCCGAGACGATCACCACCGGAATGGTCGGCGCTTCATTGCGCAGGTTGATCAGGCCGTTGAGGCCGTGCATGCCGGGCATGTTCAGGTCGAGCAGAATCAGGTCCAGGTCGTCGTGTTCCTGGGTCAGGGCCAGGGCACTGTCGAGGTCGGCGGTTTCCATGACCTCGCTGCCGGGGAAACCGTCGCTGATGACGTTATGAATGGCTTCGCGAAACAGCGGGTGATCGTCGGCAATCAGAATTTTGTACATGGCCTTTCACCTCATTATTTTTTTGATCGGGGTGTGGCAACAACACGCAAGCGTTCAAGTCAGGGAAAGGGCTCGGGCCGGGCGAGGGGCACGGGCAGATTCGCCGCCGACGGTTGCGCGAGGTCGCCTGCGGTCAATGCCTTCAGGTTACGCGCAAAACAGTCCTGCCGCGGCATGGGGGGTCAGCCCTTGTAGTCATGAACCCATTACATGCCAGTCGCGGTGCGTTTGGAATGCGACGATAGACAGGTAAACCAGTACCAAAGTAGTAATTTTGACCTGTTCAACACAAATCTCCTGTGGGAGCGGGCTTGCCCGCGATGAGGCCATCACATCAGCATTACTGTCGACTGACACACCGCCATCGCGGGCAAGCCCGCTCCCACAGGGATTAGTGTTGTTATCCGGTTTTGCGCAAGGCCGCATGCTGCGGGTTGAAGGTGAGTACCGCCAGCAGGGCGAACACCAGCGTCAGCCCCACGCACACCACCAGCGCCAACGGGTTGAAGCGTTCGTACAGCGCAAACCGCACCAGTTCCACCGCATGGGTAAACGGGTTCAAGGCGCACAACCCATACAACCACTCGCTGGATTCGCGCATTTTCCACAGCGGATACAGCGCCGACGACAGGAAAAACAGCGGGAAGATCACGAAGTTCATCACCCCGGCGAAGTTCTCCAGTTGGCGGATGGCGTTAGACAGCAACAGGCCCAGTGCGCTGAGCATCAACGCCACCAACAGCAACGCCGGCAACGCCAGCAACAAACCCATGGCCGGCGGTTGCACGCCGTACAGCCAGGCAATCGCCAGAAAGGCATACACCTGCAACAGCGAAATCAGCGACGTCGCCAGCAATTTGCTGCACAGCAGGAAGGTCCGGGGCAGGGGGCTGGTCAGCAGAACACGCATGCTGCCCATTTCCCGGTCGTAAACCATCGACAGCGAACCTTGCATGCCGTTGAACAACAGGATCATGCAGGCCAGGCCCGGGATGATGTAAACCTCATAGGGAATGTAGGTGTCGTAGGGCTCGATGATGGCGATGCCCAGTGCCGCGCGGAACCCGGCAGCGAACACCAGCAGCCACAACAACGGCCGCACCAGTGCGCTGAGAAACCGCGTGCGCTGTAAAACAAAGCGCAGCCATTCGCGCAGTACGATGCCGCTGAAACATTGCCAGTAAGCGTTCATTGGACGACTGCCCCTGAAGAGACCGAGGTGGTCAGGTGAGCGAAGGCCGATCCGAGGTCGCCGCCATGTTCCAGGCTCAGGGCGCCTGCCTGCCCGCTGGCGACCAAACGGCCTTGATGCAGGATCAGCAAGTCGTCCCTGGGCTGCACCTCATCGAGCAAATGGGTGGTCCAGAGCACGCTGATGTTTTGCTCGCGGCACAGGCTGCGGATGTGTTGGTTGAGCGCCAGGCGACTGGCCGGGTCGAGGCCGACGCTGGCCTCGTCGAGCAGCAACAGGCTGGGCTCGTGCAGCAACGCGCGGGCGATTTCCACCCGCCGACGATGGCCGCCATTGAGTTCGCGCACCCGTTCGCGACGGCGTTCGGTCAGGGCCTGACGTGCCAGTTCGGCATCGACCCGAAGGCCGGTCTGGCGTCGGGACAGGCCATGCAGCGCGGCGTGATAACGCAGGTTCTGCTCGACGCTGAGGTCCAGATCCAACGTGCTTTGCTGAAACACCACACCCAGTTGCTTGAGCGCCGGACGTGGCGAGGTGCGCAAGGAACAGCCGCCGACCCGAATATCACCGCGCTGCACATCATAAAGACGGGTGAGCAGGGCGATCAGGGTCGATTTGCCCGCGCCGTTCGGTCCAAGCAGCGCCGCAAAGCGCCCCGGTGCCAGGCTGAAACTCACCTGACGCAAGGCTTCGCGCGCGCCATAGGCGAAACTCAGGTCGCTGACTTCAAGGGCGTTCATGGCGTCACCACCACGCCCCACGGATAGCGCCCGACCTTCACCGATTTAGTCACCTTGAGGCTGTCGACATCGATCACCGACACATCGCCACTGACGCCATTGGTGGCCAGCAATTGGCGTTGATCCGGGGTGAACGACATCTGCCAGACCCGTCGGCCCACCAGCAGGTAATCAAGGATCTCGAAGGTCTTGGCGTCGATCACCGCCACATGGTTGGCCGGGCCGAGGGCGACGAAACCATACTTGCCGTCGGCGCTGAGTTTGATCCCCACCGGCTGAACCTTGTCCGGGTGGACGCCCTTGATCTGGAAGGTCAGGGTCTTGAGGATCTTGCGGCTGGCAACGTCGAGAATCGTCACCGTGCCGCCGATTTCCGCCGAGGCCCAGAGCTGCGATCCATCGGGATTGAATTCGACGAAACGCGGCCGCTGGTCCACCAGCGTATTGTCGGCCAGGGTCTGGGTGCCGGTGTCGATCCAGTGCAGCATGTTGGTGGTTTCACTGGTGTTCACCGCCCACTTGCCGTCGGGGCTGACGGCCATGCCTTCGGGCTCGACGCCGACGTTGATCTGCCCGAGCACCTTGGAAGTTTCGGTGTCGATCACCGTCACCAGCGCATCGTCTTCGTTGGAGACGTACAACCAGCGATTGTTGGGGTGCAGGGCGAATTGCTCGGGGTCTTTGCCTGAGGGCAATTCCTTGATGATCTTGCGCGTGGCGACGTCCATCACCTGGACCCGGTCCGAATCACTGGCGCAGATGTACAGCAGCTTGTTGTCGTGGGACAGCAACAGGCCGCGCGGGCGCTGGCCGACGGGCAGGGTGTCGGTGACTTGCAGGGTCTGCATATCGATCAGGCTCAGGCTGTTGTCCTTTTCGTTGGAGACCCAGGCGGTGCTGGCAGCGGCGTGCCCGGCGGCGAGCAGCAGGGCGCAGGAAAGCAGGGTGCGGCGCATGGCAGATTCCTTATTGTTGTTGTCGTGAAAAAAGGGATCAGAGAAAGCGGCAGCTGACCTCGGCTTTGTCGTAACCCAGGCTGTCCATTTCGTTGAAGGGGTGCAGGAAACCGTCTTGCGGCGAGGTGCTGACCAATGCCCGGGGTTGCACGATGGGGATCGGTTGGCGCAATTGACCGTTCCACGGCCGATAACTGAGTTTGCGACCCTTGAAGCCGTCCAGCGGCAATTGATCGCTGATTTCAAGCGTACGGATCGCCATGGCATCGGCCTGACGCAGTTTGCCCACCGCGCTGGCGATGCTGCGTACGGCCATCCACGCGGCGAAATCCCGGTCGTTCATCCAGCGCCCGGCCAGGGCTTCGAAGCGTTTTTGCAACTGCGCGGCGCCGTAGGTTTCCACGGTCTTGTGCCAGCCCAACGGGGTCAGGCCCTGAGTGCCGGCGACCGGCCGTGGATACCAGGTCTGGTAGGGCACGTACTCGCCGAAGTCGCCGCGTTCATCCGCCACCAGCACCACGTCGTACTCGGCGGTCTGGGTGAACAGCGGCATGTCGGCCTGGGCGCTGCGGCGCTGGTCGTTATCGAAGCTCCAGGCTTTCTCCGCCACCAGTTGCAGGCCGAAGCGTTTGGCCGCCCGACGCAGAGCGGCGGCATAGGCTTGATCGTCGGCGGTCGGGCCGACGATCAGCAGTGCTCGTTGCCATTTGCGCACCACCAGAAATTGCGCGAGCGCATCGGCCAGCATCGCCCGGCTTGGCAGGCTGTGCAGCACATTCGGCAAGCAATCGGTGCTGCGCAGGCTGTCATCGGGGCTGCCGGCATTGAACAGCAAGCTGTCGGGTAGCACGGCGCTGAGCCGGCGCAGGGTTTCCGCTGGTGCATTCACCACAAACAGGCGTAGGCCTTGTTCGTGTTGGGCTTTGGCCGCTTCGATCAGCGCATCCGGATTGTCGACGCTGGCGCTGACCAGGCTGTAGCTGTGATTGAGGAAACGCCCGGTGCTGTTGCTGTCGATGATCGCCAGTTCCGCGCCACGCAGGCCGGCGTCGGTGGGTTCGGGAATGACGTTCGACAGCAACGGGCCGGGATCGGGGCGATAGCCCAGGTAGCCGATCCGCACCTGCAACGGCGCATCCGCGGCCTGGCTTTGGGTCGCCAGCCCGGCGGCGCAGGCAATCGCCAGCAAGTAGATCAAGGCGTAAGGGGCAAGCTGGCGCATAAGGCTCTCCATTACAGGTAGCGCCAGCATAGGAACCCTGGACGGATGGGGAAATATGCAGAAAGTACCGATGGGCCAGTACCAAGGTAGTAACGAGGCCCGAAACGCACTAGGGCCTGCGCCACAAGCCCTACTACCAAGGGACTAGACCGTGACCACCAAAGCAGCATGGGGCCTGCGCGAAGCCGTTCCTAAGATGGGTGCCATAGCCTCTGCAAAGAGGTTTTGCGTGCAACCTTGAGGGCATAACAATGACAACAAAACGCAACGCCTTGCTCGTTGCCGGACTGCTGGCCGGTTTCATCAGCGCAGGTTCTGTCTGGGCTCACGGCAACGTGGTACCCCAAGCCGTCGAAACCAAGGGACTGACCCCGATCAAGGATGCCGGTGTGCAGGTCGATGCCGATGGTTGGGCGGCGGCGAACCCTTACCGTGCCTCCCCGGAGCACGATAAAGCGTTGGAAATCGGTTCTTCGGCCTACAACCAGAACTGCGCTGCCTGTCATGGCCTGGAAGCCAAGTCCGGCGGCATCGCCCCTGACTTGCGCATGCTCGACGTCGGTGAGGCTGGTGATGAATGGTTTGTCGAACGCGTGCGTCATGGCGCTGTGCGTGACGGCCGGGTGTACATGCCCAAAATGGCCGACTACCTGAGTCAGGAAGCCTTGTGGGCGGTGCGTACCTACCTGGACAGCGTGCACGTCGAGGAGTGACCCATGCGTTTGCTCGCGGTGTTGATCAGCGCTGTCTGGCTGTGCTGCCAGACAGTGCAGGCGCAGGTCCGTACCTATGACGAAATGATCGCCGCCGCCGAGCTGAAAGTTGCGGTCTACAAGGACTTCGCCCCCTACAGTTTTGAAGAGGCAGGCCAGGCTCGCGGGGTCGATGTCGAACTCGCCCAGGCCCTGGCCAAGGCCATGGGGGTACGCCTGAAACTGATTTGGGCACCCGCCGGGGAAAAGCTCGACGACGACCTGCGCGATTACATCTGGCGGGCCAGTCAGCTGCACAATCAGCAACTGGCCGACCTGATGATGCGCGTGCCCTACGATCGCGATTACTCACAGAAGCGCAATGAACTGGGCGAGCTGGAAAACGGTCATGTGGTGATGTTCGGGCCGTACCAGACCGAACAATGGCAGGTCGCTTATGACCGTCGTCGGCTGGACTCGGTGGCCAGCGTCGCGGTGTTCCAGCAACACCCGATCGGCGTCGAAGTCGACAGCGTGCCGTCGTTTTACCTGACCTCGGTGTTCAACGGCATGCTCGCCGCCAAGACCCACCATTACCCAAGCGTGCCCCAGGCCTTTGCCGCCATGAAGGCCGGTGAAGTCGATGCGGTGATGGCCATGCGCGGCGAGATCGACTGGCAAGTCCATCAGGCTGCCGACCCGCAAGTGGCGCTGGCGGAAAACGCCTACCCGAACATGGGCAAGCAGCTCTGGGAAATCGGCATGGCGGCGCATGAAAGCAACCGGCAACTGGCCTATGCCGTGGAAGAGGCGCTGGAAGCGTTGATTCGCGAGGGCGCGGTCAAAAGCATTTATGCCCGTTACGGCCTGCGCTATGACGTGCCAGACATGTACCAATAGGAACGGGCTGCCTGACACACCGCCTTCGCGAGCAAGCCCGCTCCCACAGGATTCAGTGTCTATCGCAAGAATGTGGGTGGTCCTCATCTCCTCCGACCCGGTACTAAGGAACTAGCAATCTCCGCACTGCGGGCAATTGTTGCAAGGGCGGCGGCGCTCAAGAATCTGCACCAGACCGGGAAAATTTCCCGGGTATAACAAAAACCGCAGAGGTAGCCGTCATGACCCAACCCGCACGTCGCCAACCCTTCGCCTCGAGCGTGCTGCTCAGTGCCATGCTGTTGTCCGGCCAGGCATTGGCCGCAGTCTCCGATCAAGACATCCTCCAGGACCCGAAAAATCCGGAACAGGTCGTCACCAATGGCCTGGGCGTCCAGGGGCAGCGCTACAGCCCGCTGGACACCCTCAATGTCGACAACGTGAAGGATCTGCGCCCGGTCTGGGCCTTTTCGTTCGGCGGGGAAAAACAGCGCGGTCAGCAGGCGCAGCCGATGATCAAGGACGGCGTGATGTACATGACCGGTTCCTACTCGCGGGTGTTCGCGGTGGATGCGCGCACCGGCAGGAAGCTCTGGCAATACGACGCGCGCCTGCCCGATGACATCCGCCCGTGCTGCGACGTGATCAACCGTGGTGTCGCGCTGTATGGCGATCTGGTGATTTTCGGCACCCTCGACGCCAAGCTCGTGGCCCTGAACAAGGACACTGGCAAGGTCGTCTGGAGCAAGAAAGTTGCCGACCACAAGGAAGGCTACTCCATCAGCGCCGCGCCGTTGGTGGTCAACGGCAAACTGATCACTGGTGTGGCCGGCGGCGAGTTCGGGGTGGTGGGCAAGATCGAAGCCTACGACCCGAAAAACGGCGATCTGCTATGGACCCGGCCAACGGTCGAAGGCCACATGGGCTACGTCTACAAGGATGGTAAAGCAGTAGAAAACGGCATCTCTGGCGGCGAAGCGGGCAAGACCTGGCCGGGCGATCTGTGGAAAACCGGCGGCGCGGCGCCTTGGCTGGGCGGCTACTACGACCCGGAAACCAATCTGCTACTGTTCGGCACCGGCAACCCGGCGCCGTGGAACTCGCACCTGCGCCCTGGCGACAACCTTTACTCGTCCTCGCGCCTGGCGCTGAACCCGGACGACGGCACCATCAAATGGCACTTCCAGAGCACGCCCCACGACGGTTGGGACTATGACGGCGTGAACGAGCTGGTGTCGTTCAACTACAACGAAGGCGGCAAAGAAATCAAAGCCGCGGCCACCGCGGACCGAAACGGTTTCTTCTACGTACTGGATCGCACCAACGGCAAATTCATCCGTGGCTTCCCGTTCGTGGACAAAATCACCTGGGCCAGCGGCCTGGATAAAAACGGCCGGCCGATCTACAACGAAGACAGCCGTCCGGGGGCGCCGGGCTCCGAAGCCAAAGGCAGTTCAGTGTTCGTCGCGCCAGCGTTCCTGGGGGCGAAAAACTGGATGCCGATGGCCTACAACAAGGACACCGGCCTGTTCTATGTGCCGTCCAACGAATGGGGCATGGACATCTGGAACGAAGGCATCGCCTACAAGAAAGGCGCGGCGTTCCTCGGTGCCGGTTTCACCATCAAACCGTTGAATGAAGACTACATCGGCGTGCTGCGCGCCATCGACCCGAAAACCGGCAAGGAAGTCTGGCGCCACAAGAACTTCGCGCCGCTGTGGGGCGGGGTGCTGACCACCAAGGGCAACCTGGTGTTCACCGGTACGCCGGAAGGTTTCCTGCAAGCGTTCAACGCCAAGACCGGCGAGAAAGTCTGGGAATTCCAGACCGGTTCCGGCGTGCTCGGCTCGCCCATCACTTGGGAAATGGACGGTGAACAATACGTCTCCGTGCTCTCTGGCTGGGGCGGCGCGGTACCGCTGTGGGGCGGGGAAGTGGCCAAGCGCATCAAGGACTTCAACCAGGGCGGCATGCTCTGGACGTTCAAGTTGCCTAAAGATCTGGTGGCGAAGCATTAACTCAAAATTCACCGCATAACCCTGTGGGAGCGAGCCTGCTCGCGATAGCGGTCTGACAGTTAACATCATTGTTGAATGTACTGGCCCCATCGCGAGCAGGCTCGCTCCCACATTAGTTGGTGTGAAACCTACTACCAAATAACGAGAATCCCCCTGCCAACGGCGCATTCGTCTGGCAGGCGGGGCTCTCTACTATCGGTTCATCGCCTGTTGGCTCGACAGGCATCGACCCAGACAGAGGCCCATCATGATCTACGCACAACCCGGAACACCCGGTGCTGTGGTTTCCTTCCAACCGCGCTACGGCAATTTCATCGGCGGCGAATTCGTTGCCCCAATCAACGGCGAGTACTTCACCAACACCTCACCGGTCACCGGTGAAGTGATCGCCGAGTTCCCGCGCTCCAGCGCCGCCGACATCGAAAAAGCCCTCGACGCCGCCCATGCCGCCGCCGATGCCTGGGGTAAAACCTCGGCGCAGGATCGCTCGTTGGTGCTGCTGAAAATCGCCGACCGCATCGAACAGAACCTGGAAATACTCGCTGTCACCGAAACCTGGGACAACGGCAAAGCCGTGCGCGAAACCCTCAATGCCGACGTGCCGCTGGCCGCCGACCACTTCCGTTACTTCGCCGGTTGCATCCGCGCGCAGGAAGGCGGCGCCGCCGAGATCAACGAACTGACTACCGCCTATCACTTCCACGAACCGCTGGGCGTGGTCGGGCAGATCATTCCGTGGAACTTCCCGCTGCTGATGGCCGCCTGGAAACTCGCCCCGGCCCTGGCTGCCGGCAACTGCATCGTGCTCAAACCCGCCGAACAAACGCCGCTGTCGATCATGGTGTTCGCCGAGCTGATCGCCGACTTGCTGCCGGCCGGCGTGCTGAACATCGTCCAGGGGTTCGGTCGCGAAGCCGGTGAGGCGCTGGCCACCAGCAAGCGCATCGCCAAAATCGCCTTCACCGGTTCCACCCCGGTGGGCGCGCACATCCTGCATTGCGCCGCCGAAAACATCATTCCAAGCACCGTTGAACTGGGCGGAAAATCGCCGAACATTTTCTTCGAAGACATCATGAACGCCGAGCCGCAGTTCATCGAGAAAGCCGCCGAAGGCCTGGTGCTGGCGTTCTTCAACCAGGGCGAAGTCTGCACCTGTCCGTCCCGGGCGCTGGTGCAGGAATCGATCTACGAACCGTTCATGGCCGAGGTGATGAAGAAGATCGTCAAGATCAAGCGCGGCAACCCGCTGGACACCGAAACCATGGTCGGCGCCCAGGCGTCCGAGCAGCAATACGACAAGATCCTCTCGTACCTGAAAATCGCTCAGGAGGAGGGCGCCGAGCTGCTCACCGGCGGCGCGGCCGAGCGTCTTGAAGGCGACTTGTCGAGCGGCTATTACATTCAGCCGACCCTGCTCAAGGGCCACAATAAAATGCGTGTGTTCCAGGAAGAAATCTTCGGCCCGGTGGTGGGTGTCACCACCTTCAAGGACGAAGCCGAAGCCCTGGCGATTGCCAACGACAGCGAGTTCGGCCTCGGCGCCGGCCTGTGGACCCGCGACATCAACCGCGCCTACCGCATGGGCCGGGCGATCAAGGCCGGGCGCGTCTGGACCAACTGCTACCACCTGTACCCGGCCCACGCCGCGTTCGGTGGCTATAAGAAATCCGGTGTCGGTCGTGAGAACCACAAGATGATGCTCGACCATTACCAACAGACCAAAAACCTGCTGGTGAGCTACGACATCAATCCGCTGGGGTTCTTCTAATTACCCAAGGGCACCAAAAAACCTGTGGGAGCGAGCCTGCTCGCGATGAGGCCAGAACAGTCAATATTGATGTTGACTGCAAGTCCGCTATCGCGAGCAGGCTCGCTCCCACATTTTGGTTTTGTGTGTTTCCAGGATCTGCGCAACACCTCCTACCAACGCACCCCACCCCCTCCTTCGAAAGTAGCATTCGGTCCCTTCGCCCTCCGTGCATTAATGGCTTTACCGGAATTGTCCGGCACAAGAAGAGGATTGACCCCATGTGGAATAAACCCGCGTTTACCGATCTGCGCATTGGCTTCGAAGTGACGATGTATTTCGCCAACCGTTGATTGATCGCCCGGTCAGCCGATGCGTTGGCCGGGCCTGCCCTCTGGAGCCTGCCATGCACATCCGTGTTCTCGGTTCCGCCGCTGGCGGCGGTTTTCCGCAATGGAACTGCAACTGCCGTCAATGCGCCGCTATGCGCAACGGCAACCTGCGCGCACAACGCCGTACGCAGTCGTCCATTGCCCTGAGCGACGACGGTGTGGAGTGGGTGCTCTGCAATGCTTCACCGGATATTCGCGCGCAACTCGAAAGCTTCCCGACGCTGCAACCGGCCCGACGCTTGCGTGACACCGCGATTGCCGGTGTCGTCCTGCTGGACAGTCAGATCGACCATTGCACCGGCCTGTTGAGCCTGCGCGAAGGCTGCCCGCATTCGGTCTGGTGCACCGAGCGGGTTCACGAAGACCTGAGCAGCGGCTTTCCCTTGTTCACCATGCTTAAACACTGGAACGGTGGCTTGCAGTGGCAACCCATCGGGCTGGACCGCGAACCGTTCAGCATCGCAGCCTGCCCACACCTGCAATTTCGCGCCATTCCATTGGTCAGCAATGCACCGCCGTACTCGCCCAATCGCGGCAATCCGCAACCAGGGGACACCATCGGCCTGTTCATCGAAGACCTGCGCAGCGGTGCATCGGTTTTCTACGCGCCGGGGCTGGGGCAGGTCGACGCCGAGGTATTGAGCTGGATGCAGCGCGCCGACTGCCTGCTGCTGGACGGCACGCTGTGGCGAGACGATGAAATGCGCGTGTGCGAAGTCGGCCAGAGCCTGGGCAGCGAAATGGGCCACCTGCCGCAAAGCGGCCCCGGCGGGATGCTCGAAGTGCTGGAGGGGTTCAATCGTCAGCGCAAGGTGCTGATCCACATCAACAACACCAACCCGATCCTCGATGAAGACTCGGCCGAGCGCACCTTGCTGGAGCGACGCGGGATTGAAGTGGCTCATGACGGCATGAGTATTGAGCTGTAGCGGATGGCCCCATCGCGGGCAAGCCCGCTCCCACAATGGACCTGCTTTGTGCAGAAAATCGGCTAAGACCCGGACTCCTGTGGGAGCGGGCTTGCCCGCGATGAGGCCGGACCAGACACCGCAAAACCCAACGGTTATTCCCCGGAGAACCGCAATGACTGACACCCCCATGACCCCCACCGAATTCGAAGCCGCCCTGCGCGCCAAGGGCGCCTGTTACCACATCCACCACCCATTCCACCAAGCCATGTACGCCGGGCGCGCCACCCGCGAGCAGATCCAGGGCTGGGTCGCCAATCGTTTCTATTACCAGGTGAACATCCCGCTCAAGGATGCCGCCATCCTCGCCAATTGCCCGGACCGCGACGTGCGCCGGGAGTGGCTGCAACGAATCCTTGACCATGACGGCGTCCCCGGCAGTGAAGGCGGCATCGAAGCGTGGCTACGATTGGGCGAAGCAGTGGGGCTGGAACGCGCTCAAATCCTCTCGCAAGAGTTGGTGCTGCCGGGCGTGCGTTTCGCCGTGGACGCCTACGTCAATTTCGCCCGCCGTGCGTGCTGGCAAGAAGCGGCCAGCAGCTCGCTGACCGAACTGTTCGCACCACAAATCCACCAGTCCCGGCTCGACGCCTGGCCCACCCATTACCCATGGATCGACCCGGCCGGTTACGACTATTTCCGTACGCGCCTGAGTCAGGCCCGGCGCGATGTCGAGCATGGTTTGCGCATCACCCTGGCGCATTACGTCACCGTCGAAGGCCAGCAACGCATGCTGGAGATTCTGCAATTCAAACTCGATGTGCTGTGGAGCATGCTCGACGCGATGAGCATGGCTTATGAGCTAGACCGCCGGCCGTATCACACCGTCACCACCGAGCGGGTCTGGCACCGGGGGATCGCCCTGTGAACCGGATCGAACAGCAACCCGGCCCACCGCTGTGGTTGTTGGCGGAGTTGACCTATCGCTGCCCGCTGCAATGCCCGTATTGCTCCAATCCCTTGGATTTTGCCCAACAGGGCGAAGAGCTGAGCACGGAAGAATGGATTCGGGTGTTCCGCGAGGCGCGGGAGATGGGCGCTGCACAACTGGGTTTTTCCGGTGGCGAGCCGTTGGTGCGCCAAGACCTGGCCGAGCTGATCAAAGCCGCGCGGGACATGGGTTACTACACCAACCTGATCACCTCGGGCATCGGCCTGACCGAACAGAAGGTCCGCGACTTCAAGATCGCCGGGCTGGACCATATCCAGATCAGCTTTCAGGCCGCCGATGAAGAGGTGAACAATCTGCTCGCCGGCTCGCGCAAGGCCTTCACCCAGAAACTGGCCATGGCCCGTGCGGTGAAAGCCCAGGGTTACCCGATGGTGCTGAATTTCGTCACCCATCGGCACAACATCGACCAGATCGCGCAGATCATCGAACTGTGCCTGGAGCTGGAGGCGGATTTCGTCGAGTTGGCAACGTGTCAGTTCTACGGTTGGGCCGAACTCAACCGCGTCGGCCTGCTGCCGACCCGCGAACAGTTACAGCGCGCCGAGCGCATCACCAATGAATACCGCCAGCGGCTTGAGGCCGAGGGCCATCCGTGCAAGCTGATTTTCGTCACCCCGGATTACTACGAAGAGCGCCCCAAGACCTGCATGAATGGCTGGGCCAACCTGTTTCTCGACATCACCCCGGACGGCACGGCGTTGCCTTGTCATAGCGCCCGCCAGTTGCCGGTGCAGTTTCCCAACGTGCGCGAGCACAGCATCGCGCACATCTGGAACGACTCCTTCGGCTTCAACCGTTTTCGCGGCGATGACTGGATGAAAGAGCCGTGCCGTTCCTGCGATGAAAAGCACAAGGATCTCGGCGGCTGCCGCTGCCAGGCGTTCATGCTTACGGGGGACGCGAGCAACGCCGACCCGGTG
Source organism: Pseudomonas sp. P9_31 (assembly GCF_034008235.1). Classification (NCBI taxonomy): domain Bacteria; kingdom Pseudomonadati; phylum Pseudomonadota; class Gammaproteobacteria; order Pseudomonadales; family Pseudomonadaceae; genus Pseudomonas; species Pseudomonas sp. P9_31. Next base: position 3,691,258 of record NZ_CP125375.1, on the reverse strand, counting down.
TGCAGCAAGTCACCGCACCACAGCGTTATTCTCAAGGCCCGGGACGAAGCCGACGCGCCGGGGCAGGGCATGGAACACCTGACCTTGCGCAATGAAAAGGCTTCGCGGCTGATCTATCGTGGATGAATCGAGAGCTGACACAAATCCCCTGTGGGAGCGAGCCTGCTCGCGATGGCGGAGTGTCAGACAACATCATTTTGACTGGAAGACAGCCATCGCGAGCAGGCTCGCTCCCACAGGGGATCTTCGGTGGATACAAAAACCGAGCACACCCCGGGCGGCTCGCTATCCATTGGTCTGATTGCATTCGCAGCCGGATGCTTTAGTGTGGACTTTACCTTTCAAAACAATAAAAACAGGCTTTCCAATGAGCCACAATCTCAGCCAGCTGCGTAAATTCGTTTCACCTGAAATCATCTTCGGTGCCGGCTGTCGGCACAACGTCGGCAACTACGCCAAGACCTTCGGCGCCCGCAAGGTGCTGGTGGTCAGCGACCCCGGTGTGATTGCCGCCGGTTGGGTCGCCGATGTCGAGGCCAGCCTGCAAGCCCAGGGCATTGATTTCTTTTTGTATAGCGACGTTTCGCCCAACCCGCGGATCGAAGAGGTCATGCTCGGCGCCGAGCTGTACCGGGAGAATCACTGCGATGTGATCGTGGCGATCGGCGGCGGCAGCCCGATGGACTGCGGCAAGGGCATCGGCATCGTCGTCGCCCACGGACGCAACATCCTCGAATTCGAGGGCGTGGACATGTTGCGCATGCCCAGCCCGCCGCTGATCCTGATCCCGACCACCGCCGGCACTTCGGCCGACGTGTCGCAGTTTGTGATCATCTCCAATCAGCAAGAACGCATGAAATTCTCCATCGTCAGCAAGGCTGCGGTGCCGGACGTGTCGCTGATCGATCCGGAAACCACCCTGAGCATGGACCCGTTCCTGTCGGCCTGTACCGGCATCGACGCACTCGTCCACGCTATCGAAGCCTTCGTCTCCACCGGTCACGGGCCGCTGACCGACCCTCATGCGCTGGAGGCGATGCGGCTGATCAACGGCAATCTGGTGCAGATGATCGCCAACCCCAGCGACATCGCCCTGCGGGAAAAAATCATGCTCGGCAGCATGCAGGCCGGGCTGGCGTTCTCCAATGCGATCCTCGGCGCGGTGCACGCCATGTCCCACAGCCTCGGCGGATTCCTCGATCTGCCCCATGGCCTGTGCAATGCGGTGTTGGTGGAGCACGTGGTGGCGTTCAACTACAGCTCGGCGCCGGAGCGCTTCAAGGTGATTGCCGAGACTTTTGGCATCGATTGCCGTGGCCTGAATCACCGGCAGATCTGCGGGCGGCTGGTCGAACACCTGATCGCCCTCAAACACGCCATCGGCTTCCACGAAACCCTGGGCCTGCACGGGGTGAGTACGGCGGACATTCCGTTCCTGTCGCAACACGCCATGCACGACCCGTGCATCCTTACCAACCCGCGCGAATCCAGCCAGCGCGACGTCGAGGTCGTCTATGGCGAAGCCCTCTGACGAGCAACAACGGGCGCTGACCGGGTTACTGGGTTTAGGCAATCACTCGGCGCGCAAGAGTCATTATCCGGAACTGGCCGCGCGCCTGGATGAACTGGAAACCGAACGCAACCGCTACAAATGGCTGTTCGAAAACGCAGTGCACGGGATCTTCCAGGCCAGCCTGTTGGAAGGCATGCGCGCCGCTAACCCGGCACTGGCGCGGATGCTCGGCTATCAGGACCCGCAGGAGGTGCTGTTTTCCCTGACGGACCTGGCGGGCACGCTGTTCGTCGGTGGGGCGCAAGAGCTGGAAAGCATCGGCGAAATCCTCCAGCGCGAGCGCAGCCTGCTGGGCTATGAAACCCAGCTGCGGCGCAAGGATGGCAGCGTCCTCGATGTGTTGATGAACCTGCTGCTCAAACCGGATCAGGAAGGCCTAGTGGAGGGTTTTGTCGCCGACATCACCGAACGAAAACTGGCCCAGGAGCGCCTGCAACAACTCAATGACGAACTGGAGCAGCGGGTCACCGCGCGCACCAACGAGTTGCTGGACGCCAACCGCAATCTGCAACAGCAGATCGCCCAGCGCAAACAGATCGCAGAAGCCTTGCGCGATGCCCGTGATGCTGCCGAGGCGGCAAATCGCAGCAAGGACAAATACCTCGCCGCCGCCAGTCACGACTTGCTGCAACCGCTCAACGCCGCGCGTTTGCTGATCTCGACCTTGCGCGAACGCAAACTGCCCGACGTCGAGCAGGTGCTGGTGGAGCGCACGCATCAGGCGCTGGAAGGGGCCGAAGATTTGCTCACCGATCTGCTGGATATTTCCCGGCTCGATCAGGCCGCGGTGAAGCCGGACATTGCCCTGTACCGCCTCGACGAATTGTTCGCGCCATTGGTCTCGGAGTTTCAGTCAGTGGCTGCGGCAGCTGGGTTGAACTTGCGGGTGCGCATGGGCGATTACGCCATTCATACCGACTTGCGCCTGATGACGCGGATTTTGCGCAACTTCCTCAGCAATGCCTGCCGTTACACCGACGAAGGCTGCATTCTGCTGGGCGCCCGGCGCCGGGGGGATGCGCTGCGAATTGAAGTATGGGACACCGGGCGCGGGATTCCTGCGGATCGTCTCGACTCGATCTTCCTCGAATTCAACCAGCTGGACGTCGGGCGCGCCGCCGATCGCAAGGGCGTGGGCCTGGGACTGGCGATTGTCGAACGCATCGCCAAGATTCTCGATTACAGGATTCAGGTTCACTCGCTGCCGGGTCGCGGCTCGATGTTCAGCATCGAAGTACCGATTTCACATGAGATTCCACTGCCGATCAGTCAGGCCGCGCCGCAACTGAGTACCGGCAACCCGTTGCCGGGCCGGCGTCTGTTGGTGCTGGACAACGAAGTCAGCATTCTTGAAAGCATGAGCGCGCTGCTCGGCCAGTGGGGCTGCGAGGTGGTTACCGCCACCGACGAGGCCACCGCGCTGGTGGCCTTGCAGGGACAGGCGCCGGAACTGATTCTGGCGGACTATCACCTCGATCACGGGGTGGTGGGCTGTGAAGTGGTCCGGCATTTGCGCGAGTATTTCAGCCAGGCGATTCCGGCGGTGATCATCACCGCCGACCGCACCGACCAGTGTCGGCGCTCATTGCAGCGCCTCGACGCGCCGCTGCTGAACAAACCGGTGAAGCCCGGCAAGTTGCGCGCGGTGCTGACTCAGCTGTTGGCGTAGCGAGGGTTGAAAAGATTGCAGCCTGGGGCTGCGCACCGTTCAAAGTGGGAGCGAGCCTGCTCGCGATAGCGGTCTGACATTCAACTTGGATGTGGGCTGACAGTCCGTCATCGCGAGCAGGCTCGCTTGTATGGAATTTTGTTCAGGCAATGGTCATCGGCGGCATGGTGCCCAGTAGCGAAACCGCTGCCACCGCGCCAATCCCCAGCAACCACTCCAGCATGACGCTGGCACGCAACTGTCCCAAATGCTGCTGGCAATCCTTGACCCGCCGTCGATTGAACAGTGCCAACCCCAACATCCCGATCACCAGCACAACCTTGATCAACAGGATCAGCGCAAACCCGGACAGCAACGGTGTCGGCCAGAACACGCCGGTCAATACCCGCACGTTGATCAGCCCGGTCATCACCAGTCCCGCCACCAAGGCGTAACCGATCCCGCTGAAGCGTTGCAATATCGCGCTCAAGGGATGATCGGCCGGTTGGCGCAAGATCATCACCAGCAACATCAACCCACCAAGCCAGGCACCGACGCAGGCCAGGTGAATGATCTGGTTGAGGATCAGCAATTGGCCTTGCAGACCATCGAGCATGGCGCCATGACCGACCGGGGCAAGCGTCGCCAGCAGCAGGCTGGAAAGGCTGATGCGCCAAAGCGTACTGGAACGCCAAGGCGTCAGCAGCAGGGCCATGAGCAACAGATTGAGCAGCAGATGCCAACGCCAGACCTGACCGAAAAAGGTAGTGCTCAGCACCAGGCCTAGCGTCGTCGGATCGAATGCCGCATCCGCGGAGCCGGCCATGCTGGCGGTGATCAGCAGCAACCAGCCGACGCCACTGATTAACGCGATAGCGGTAAGCCCGCGAGTCACTCGCGCCAGAGACGGATCCAGCCACGCCGTTTCACGGCCCAACAGCAGAGGCCGGAACACCCAGGCCCCGAACAGCATCAGCACCACGGTGAAATGCAGAAAGCGGCACAGCACCAACGCATCGGTCATGAATTACTGACCGACCTTGAAGCGATAGGCGCCTTCACTCTTATGGGTGTCGACCGACACGGCATGCCATTCGACTTTGTAGTCGCCGGCGGCCAACGGCCCGGCCGGGGTGACGATCAGGGTTTTCTTGTCGCTGCCTTCGGTGGCGAGGTTTTTCACCGGCACGTCGGCGCCGTCCTTGCTGATCGTCACTTTGGTGAACGCCGCTTCAACCCCTTCGGAAAACTTCAGGCGCAGTTCTGCAGGCGCGCTGACGGTGCTGTCGGCCGCCGGGGTCTGGCTTTTCAGGTGTGCGTGGGCAAACACCGAAGAGGCAGCGAGCATCGAAGCGAGGAGGGCGGTGGCGGTCAGGGCGTTCTTGAACAACATCGTGAAGACCTCAGGGGCAGGTTCAAAGAGGCGGCCAGTTTACCTGCCACAAGACCTGCGTACGAAGTTTCGTTTTCCCCTGTCGCCCCGATCCAGAGCGGATGCTAGTCTTGACCAACGCTGTTGTCAGGGAGCCCTCATGGGCAATCACAAGATCGAGATTCGTCGCAGTAACGTCGAAAAAATTCTGCTGGGGGCCGAAAAAGTCTTCGCCGAAAAAGGTTTCGGCGGCACCGCCATGGCCGACATCGCCGCCGAAGTGCAACTGCCGCGTTCCAATCTGCATTACTACTTCAGCACCAAGAGCGAGCTGTACAGCGCGGTGCTGCTGGGTTTGCTGGAGGTCTGGAAGCAGGACGCCTTGTGCTTCGAGATGTTCGACGACCCGCGAGTGGTGCTCAGCAGCTACATCCGCGCCAAGATGAACCATTCCCGTAGCCGGCCGTACGGTTCGAAAGTCTGGGCCAACGAAATCATCCACGGTGCGCCGACCCTGGGTGAGAAACTGGACGCCAGCCTGTACGACTGGGCCAAGATGAAAGAAGCGAAAATTCGCCAGTGGGTGGAAGACAAACGCATCCTGCCGGTGGAGCCTTCCAGCCTGCTGTACATGATCTGGGCCTCGACCCAGCATTACGCCGATTTTGATCACCAGGTGAATATTCTTAATGATCACCAGCCACTGTCGGACATGCAGTTCGAGCGGGCGGTGCAGACGGTGACCAGTGTGATATTGCGTGGGATTGGGTTGGAGCCTTGAGGTTGGTGGTGTTAGGGATGGCCCCATCGCGAGCAGGCTCGCTCCCACATTAAATCTCTAGCGAACACAGTCTTTGCGCACGAAAGTGATCCATTGTGGGAGCGAGCCTGCTCGCGATGGCGTCCGTTCAGACGCCACTGATTTCAGGGGGCGACATGGTACGGATTTCTCGGATCATGATTCCAATCCAGAAACGGCTTGCCGGTATCCATCGGCACCATCTCGATGCAATCCTGCACCGGGCAGGTGATCTGACACAGGTTGCAGCCCACGCATTCATCATCGATCACTTCATATTTATGCGTCCCATCCGCCTGCTTAAGGCTCGCAATCGCCTGGTGCGAGGTATCTTCGCAAGCGATGTGGCAGCGACCGCAACCGATGCACGCCTCCTGATCAATCTTCGCAATCACCTGATAGTTGATGTCCAGGTACTTCCAGTCCGTGGTATTGCCCACCGCACGCCCGGAAAATTCTGACACGCTGGCGTAGCCCTGACTGTCCATCCAGCGTGACAAACCGTCCTTCATCTCCTCGACAATCCGGAAACCATGCAACATCGCCGCCGTGCACACCTGCACCGAGCCGCTGCCCAGCGCAATGAATTCAGCCGCATCGCGCCAACTGCCAATCCCGCCAATGCCACTGATCGGCAAGCCCTGGGTCTGCGGATCGCGAGCGATTTCGGCGACCATGTTCAACGCAATCGGCTTCACCGCCGAGCCGCAATAACCGCCATGGGTGCTTTGGTTGCCGACGGCGGGATTGGCGACCATGCGTTCCAGGTTGACGCTGGTGATCGAGTTGATGGTGTTGATCAGCGACACTGCATCAGCCCCGCCCCGGTAAGCGGCACGGGCGGCGACGCGGATGTCGGTGATGTTTGGCGTGAGCTTGACGATCACCGGCAGCGAGCAATAAGTCTTGCACCAGCGGGTGACCTGTTCGACGTATTCCGGCACCTGACCAACCGCCGCACCCATGCCCCGTTCCGGCATGCCGTGGGGGCAGCCGAAATTCAGCTCGATGCCATCGGCCCCGGTGGCTTCCACCAGCGGCAGGATGTTTTTCCACGACTCTTCGACGCAGGGCACCATCAACGACACGATCAGCGCGCGGTCTGGCCAGTCCTTTTTGACCTGGGTGATTTCCCGCAGGTTGATCTCCAGCGAACGGTCGGTGATCAGTTCGATGTTGTTGAAACCAAGCACCTCCCGATTAGCCCCGAAGTGTGCCGAGTAGCGCGACGACACGTTTACCGCCGCCGGGTCTTCACCCAGGGTTTTCCAGACCACACCGCCCCAGCCGGCCTCGAACGCGCGAACCACGTTGTAGGCTTTGTCGGTGGGCGGCGCGGAGGCCAGCCAGAACGGATTGGGGGCTTTGATGCCGGCGAAAACAATCGAGAGATCGGCCATTTACGCAGCCTCCACGTTGAGCATGAGTTGAGCGTTGATGGCCTCGGCAGCCAGCTTGCCGTGCTGCACGGCTTGCACGGTGAGGTCCTGATCGAGGCTGGTGCAGTCGCCGCCGGCATACACACCGGGAATGCTGGTGCGCAGATGTTCGTCGACGAGGATGCGGTCGCCCTGACGCTTGAGTTCACGGGCCAGCGGATCGGCGAGGGCGCTGTTGTCGAAGGCTTGGCCGATGGCTTTGAAGATCGCGGCGGCGGCCAGTTCGAAGGTTTCGCCGGTGCTTTGCAGGCGACCTTCCACCAACCGGGTGCGGGCGAAGCGCATGCCGCGCACCTTGCCCTGATCGTCGATCAGCACCTCTTGCGGTTGCGCCCAGGTCAGCAGTCGCACCTGATTGGCCTTGGCGATGTCCTGTTCGTGACCGGTGGCGCCCATGTCTTCAACGCCACGGCGGTACACCAGATTCACATCCCGGGCGCCGAGGCGGGCCATTTGCACGGCCATGTCGATGGCGGTGTTGCCGGCGCCCAAAACGATGCAGCGGTCAGCGAGGGGGAGTTGGGTCAGGTCATCGGCTTGGCGCAGTTCGCGGATGTAATCGGTGGCGGCGAGCAGGCCGGGGGCATCTTCGTGAGCGAGCCCCAACTGTTTGCTGGCGGCCAGGCCGAGGCCGAGGAACACCGCGTCGAATTGCTGATGCAGTTCGCTGAGGGTCAGGTTGTCGCCGAGCTTCTGCCCGTGGCGAATCTCGATGCCGCCGATCCCCATCAGGAATTCAAGCTCCTTCTGCGCGTAATCGTCCACCAGCTTGTACTTGGCGATCCCGTATTCGTTGAGGCCACCAGCCTTTTCCCTCGCCTCGAAAATCACCACGTCATGACCGTGCATGGCACTGCGGTGCGCGCAGGACAAACCGGCCGGGCCGGCACCGACCACGGCGATGCGCTTGCCGGTTGCGGCGGCGCGCTGGAACGGGTGTTCGCTGAAGTGGGCGTTGTCCACGGCATAGCGTTGCAACAGGCCGATCAGCACCGGCGCGCACTCCTGGGCGTTGTTACGCACGCAGGCTTGCTGGCACAGGATTTCCGTCGGACAGACCCGGGCACAACTGCCGCCGAGGATGTTGGCGGAGAGAATTTTCTGTGCCGCGCCCTGAACGTTTTCCTGATGGATATTGCGGATGAACGACGGAATGTCGATGTCACTCGGGCAGGCATTCACGCACGGCGCGTCGTAGCAATACAGGCAGCGCGAGGCTTCCAGATGCGCCTGACGGTCGTTGAGCGGTGGTGCCAGGTCGGTGAAATGGCCGGCGAGGGCGGCCGCGTCCTCATGGGGATGCGGGAGGTGGTTCAGGGTCTTGATCACGGTTTAAGGCCTCATGTTTTTTGAGGTGCTGCCTCTGGTGGGCATTGGTTTTTTATTGTCTGGGCGGTCGCTATCGCGAGCAGGCTCGCTCCCACAGGGAAATGCATTCCAAAATGTGGGAGCGAGCCTGCTCGCGATAGGCCGAAGGCCGCTCTCAGCGTTTCACTGCCGTCGGCTTGTTCATCTCAGCCCGCTTGCTCAGCAAATCGAACACCGCCGGATACGCCGGCCGTTCGACATACCGACCGGCACCACGCTCGGCCCGCAAATCACCATCGGCCCACACCACTCGGCCCTGGCTGACGGTGTGGCTCGGCACGCCGCGCACGGTCTTGCCTTCGAAGATGTTGAAGTCGACCTGCTGATGGTGAGTCTTGGCTGAAATCGTCCGTGTACCTTCCGGGTCCCACAGCACCAGATCGGCATCGGCACCTACACGGATCGCCCCTTTGCGCGGATAGAGGTTGAAGATCTTCGCGGTGTTGGTGGAGGTGAGGGCAACGAAGTGCTGCATCGACAAGCGCCCGCTGTTCACCCCTTCATCCCAAAGCACCGCCATGCGGTCTTCGATCCCGGCGGTGCCGTTGGGGATCTTGCTGAAGTCGTCACGGCCGGCGGCTTTTTGTTCGGCGCAGAAGCAGCAGTGGTCGGTGGCGGTGGTGTGCAGGTTGCCCGATTGCAGGCCATGCCAAAGGGCCTCCTGATGGCCGCGAGGGCGGAAGGGTGGGCTCATCACGTAACCGGCGGCGGTCTGCCAGTCCGGGTGTTGGTAAACGCTGTCGTCCAGCAGCAGATGCCCGGCCAGCACTTCGCCGTAAACCGGTTGGCCCTTGGCGCGGGCATAGGTGATTTCGTCGAGGGCTTCCTTGGTCGAGACATGGACCAGGTACAGCGGCGTGCCGAGGGTTTCGGCGATGCGGATCGCCCGGCTCGCAGCTTCGCCTTCCACTTGCGAAGGTCGCGACAGCGGATGCGCTTCCGGCCCGGTGATGCCCTGGGCCATCAACTTGCGTTGCAGGTGATAGACCAGCTCGCCGTTTTCCGCGTGCACGGTGGGCACTGCGCCCAATTCCAGACAACGCTCGAAACTCGCCACCAGCGTATCGTCAGCGGCCATGATCGCGTTCTTGTAGGCCATGAAATGCTTGAAGCTGTTGACTCCGTGATGGTTGACCAGCTCGGCCATTTCCTCGCGAACCTGTTCGCTCCACCAGGTGATGGCGACGTGAAAGCCGTAGTCCGAGGCCGACTTCTCGGCCCAGCCGCGCCATTGATGAAATGCCTCCATCAAGGATTGCTGCGGGTTGGGAATCACGAAGTCGATGATCGAGGTGGTGCCGCCGGCAAGCCCCGCCGCAGTACCGCTGAAGAAATCTTCGCTGGCCACGGTGCCCATGAAGGGCAACTGCATGTGCGTGTGCGGATCGATGCCACCGGGCATCAGGTATTGGCCGCTGCCGTCGAGCACTTGCGCATCGGCGGGAACATCAAGGTTTTCACCAATGGCTTTGATCACGCCGTCGGCGCAATAGACGTCGGCGCGATAACTTTCATCATGGGTAATAACGGTGGCGCCACGGATCAACAGAGACATTCCGAATTCCTCGCAGGCATGACCGACTGTTGCCGGTTCTAGATGTTTTATAGGAAGCAGACGCCAATCGATGTATTCCTGTCAGCGCTGTCAAGAATAGACGCTAGCTGCAGTTAGCGGATTGAGCAAGAATATTTTTTATAAACTTATTACTGTTTTAACTAATTGATAAATAACGATAAAAATTGAAAATCACCAAAATGGTGAGACCTCTCACCATTTTGACGCACTTGACAGGTTAGAAATATGGTCAAGATTTTCTATGTGAAATCAGCCGCTTGAGGATGGTCTATGGTTGATGCGCAACCTTGCAAAAAAGATCGACGCACCAGATTGAGTCCTGACTGTTCGGACAACTTGCCTGGCATTCGGCCTGAGTAGCATGGCAACTTACCGCGGATTCAATGGTTGGATAAATAAAGCTGATTAATATCAGTTGATTAGCGAAATTTTATGGCACTGCCCGATGCGCAAGCGGGGCCCCCGGCACGTTTATTGATGCCGCCGCTGACACCTTGGCCGGTCCGTAAAAGTTGTCAGTTTCTCCGGCCATCGTCCGGCTCGCGCGCTTGGCGCCAGCCCCCGATGAGCAAAAATAATCAAAAGAACAGTGGAGCGGCCATGCAACAGATCAGATCGCAAGTGACCGAGCGCGACGGCTTGTTTGAGCTCGAAGCCGGCAGCGACGTCCTCGACAGTCCCCGTTACAACCACGACATGGCACCGACCAAGGTGCGCGAACGAACCTGGAACAAATGGCACATCACCGCGCTGTGGGTCGGCATGGCGATCTGCGTACCGACCTACACCCTCGGCGGCGTGCTCACTGCCTATTTCGGCCTGACCGTCGGCGAAGCGTTGCTGGCGATTCTGTTCGCCAACATCATCGTGCTGATCCCGCTGACCCTGAATGCCTTCCCTGGCACCAAGTACGGCATTCCGTTTCCGGTGTTGCTGCGCTCGTCCTTCGGCATTCTCGGTTCCAACATTCCGTGCCTGATTCGTGCCTTGGTGGCGTGTGGCTGGTTCGGCATCCAGACCATGTTCGGCGGGCTGGCGATTCACCTGTTTCTCGGTTCGGTGTCCGATGACTGGAAAGCCCTCGGCGGTATCGGCGAGGTGATCGGCTTCATGCTGTTCTGGGCCTTGAACCTGTGGGTGGTGATTCGCGGCGCGGACTCGATCAAATGGCTGGAAACCCTTTCGGCACCCTTGTTGGTGCTGGTGGGCGTGGGGCTGCTGGTGTGGGCGGTGCCGAACGTGTCGATGACCGAATTGATGGCGATCCCGGCCAAGCGTCCTGAAGGGGCCAGCGTGGTCAGTTACTTTGCCGCCGGGCTGACCGCCATGGTCGGGTTCTGGGCCACTTTGTCGCTGAACATTCCGGACTTCAGTCGCTACGCAAAAAGCCAGAAGGATCAGATTGTCGGGCAGGTTATCGGCTTGCCCTTGACCATGTTCCTGTTCGCCTCCCTTGGCGTGGTGATGACGGCCGCTTCGGTAAAACTGGTGGGCGTCACCGTCTCCGATCCGGTCACGTTGATCGGCCATATCCAGAGCCCGGTCTGGGTCGCACTGGCCATGGCGCTGATCATCATCGCCACGTTGTCGACCAACACCGCGGCCAACATTGTTTCGCCGACCAACGATTTCCAGAACGTTGCGCCCAAGATCATCAACCGCACTAAAGCAGTGATGCTCACGGGGTTGGTCGGCTTGGCGCTGATGGCTCATGAACTGTTGAAGAAGCTGGGTCTGATCGTTTCGGATTTAAGCCTGGAGACGGTGTATTCCAACTGGTTGCTGGGCTATTCGAGCCTGCTGGGCCCGATCGCCGGGATCATGGTGGTGGATTATTTCCTGATCAAGAAACAGCAACTGGACCTGGCCGGACTTTACCGCGATGACGTTTACCCGGCGTGGAACTGGTTCGGCTTTATCGCGTTCGGCGTGCCGGTGGCGTTGACGCTGTTGTCGCTGGGCAGCGATGCATTCAGCTGGTTCTACAGCTACGGCTGGTTCACCGGCTCGGCCCTTGGTGGGCTGATTTATTACGGGTTGAGTGTGATGCGGCCTAGTCCTACTGCCGTAAAAACTGCGGTGTGAGGGATGGCCTCATCGCGAGCAGGCTCGCTCCCACAGGGGAATGCATTTCAACTGTGGGAGCGAGCCTGCTCGCGAAGGCGGCCTCAAAGACACTAAAAATTCGCCTGAAGAAACCTATAACAACTGCCTGAGGAGATCACCATGAACGCTGCCGTAGACGTTCTGCAGTCCACCCATCAGCACATCAACCGCGACCGTCTGTGGCAGTCGCTCATGGAACTGGCCAAGCTCGGCGCCACGGTCAAGGGCGGCGTCTGCCGGCTGGCCCTGACCGACCTTGACCGCCAGGCGCGCGATATCTTCGTGAAGTGGTGCGAGGAGGCCGGGTGTACCGTCAGCATCGACGCCGTCGGCAACATCTTCGCCCGGCGTCCGGGCCGCGACCCGAACCTGCCGCCGGTGATGACCGGTAGCCACATCGACACCCAGCCCACCGGTGGCAAGTTCGACGGTTGCTTCGGCGTGCTGGCCGGGGTCGAAGTGCTGCGCACCCTCAATGACCTGGGCGTGGAAACCGAAGCGCCGCTGGAAGTGGTGGTCTGGACCAACGAAGAAGGCTCGCGCTTCGCCCCGTGCATGATGGGCTCTGGCGTGTTCGCGGAAAAATTCACCCTCGAAGAAACCCTGGCCAAGGTCGATGCCGAGGGCGTGACTGTTGGCGAAGCCCTGAACGCCATTGGTTATGCCGGGCCGCGCAGGGTCAGCGGCCATGCCGTGGGCGCCTATTTCGAAGCACACATTGAACAAGGCCCGATTCTTGAGGACGAACACAAAACCATCGGCGTAGTGATGGGCGCCCTCGGGCAGAAATGGTTCGACCTGAAACTGCGCGGCGTCGAAGCCCATGCCGGCCCGACGCCGATGCACCTGCGCAAGGACGCTCTGGTCGGCGCCTCGGTGATCGTCGGCGCGGTCAATCGCGCCGCCCTCGGCCATCAACCCCACGCCTGCGGCACAGTCGGCTGCCTGCAAGCCTACCCCGGTTCGCGCAACGTGATTCCCGGCGAAGTGCGCATGACCCTGGACTTCCGTCATCTGGAACCGGCGCGACTCGATTCAATGATCGCCGAAGTCCGCGAGGTCATCGAAACCACCTGCGAGGAACACGGCCTGACCTTCGAACTGACACCCACCGCTGACTTCCCGCCGCTGTACTTCGACAAGGGCTGCGTCGAAGCGGTACGCGACGCCGCTCAAGGGCTTGGTCTGTCGCACATGGACATCGTCAGCGGGGCAGGGCACGACGCAATCTTCCTCGCCGAACTCGGCCCGGCCGGGATGATCTTCGTGCCCTGCGAAGGCGGCATCAGCCACAACGAAATCGAAAACGCCGCGCCCGATGATCTGGCCGCCGGCTGTGCGGTGTTGTTGCGGGCGATGCTGGCGGCTTCGGATGCGATTGCCAGTGGCAAGCAAGCGGCTTGAGGCATCGGTTGTTCGATGGCCTCATTGTGTTGGCGGGATGCTCAACGGCGGGTTTGCAACGCTTTGAACATCAGCATCCCCGCCAGCATGGCGATGGCGAACACCCAGGCCTGCCAGTGGCCCGTCGGTAGCAACACCAGCGCTGGGCCGGGGCAGATGCCGGCAATGCCCCAACCGACTCCGAAGAGCAGGCTGCCACCGATCAGGCGCCGATCCAGCTCGCGGCTGATCGGCAACTGCATGGGGGCCCCCAGCAAAGACGTCGGTTGTTTGATGGCCCAATGAAACGGTCCCCAAGCCACGGCAATGGCCCCGATCATGACCAGCGCCAGGGAGGGATCCCACACACCGGTAATGTCCAGAAAACCCAGCACTTTGGCCGGGTTTGCCATGCCGGCCAGCAACAGGCCGATGCCGAACAGCAGGCCAGCGAGGAACGCGGTCAGTTTGCGCATGTTCAATACCCCAGCAGATGGCGCAGGACGAACACCGTCACGAAGCCGGCGAACATGAAGCTTAAGGTGGCGGCAATGGAGCGCGGTGACAGGCGCGAGATACCGCACACGCCGTGGCCACTGGTGCATCCGGAGCCATAACGAGTGCCGACGCCGACACACAATCCGGCGACGATCAGGCCCACGGTACCGGTTTTGAATTCGATGGCCGGCCACACATGAAACAACGCCCACAACAACGGCGCCGCCAATAGTCCGAGCAGGAACAGGGCTTTTTCGCCCCGCCCCGAATCATGACGCTCAAGCAGACTGCCTAACAGTCCGCTGATTCCGGCCACCCGTCCGTTAGCCACCACCATGACGCTGGCGGACAGACCGATCAGTGCACCTCCGGCCAAAGCGGACCATGGGGTGAAGTGAAGCGAATCAAGCATCATGGCAACTCTCCAGACGGGCAAGGAGCGGGCACTAAACCACTCTTTTCTGTTTGAGCATAGGGCTGCTTTTTGGGTACCCGCGTCACAAAGCCGAATCCTCAATCGTCATCCTGTTGACCCCCTCAAATTGCAGAGCCAAAAGGTGCAAATGCTCCATTGGCGGTGGTACAAATTCATGTGTTGGGCAGGGCGTGTTTTTTTAGGCTGTCAGGGTGCGATACGAGACTTCGGCCCGGTATCGCGTCCTCTTCGATGCAGCTAAAGGAACAGCCACATGGGTAGCGAACAGATCAGGCACGCGGTCGATCGTGCGTCGCAGTCAAGGTGGGCCGGATGATTTATCTGGCGCAATTGCGAATGCAACTGGAGCGAAGTTTTTCGCTGTTGAGCTGTGAGTGTGCGCTCACAGGGGATAATTCGTTGAGGTCTATCCGGTGTTTTCTGGCATTGGTGGGTGTCTGGGCTATAAGGAATGCGAGGGTATTTCTTTTCTGTGACCGGTCCGCAGGTTCGCGGTGTGGTTTGTGTCGCGGAAAATGTCGATTACTTACCGTGGGTCAGCCTATGAACAGTCTTGGGAGATGTGCTTTTTCGCCACTGTCGCTCGCACTCTGTGTGGCGATTCTGGGAGGTTGCGCCAGTCCGCCGCCTCCACCGCCCGCTGCGCCGCCACCGACACCGGTTCGTACCTGTTCGACCACCGAAAGTACCGATGTGCAGGGTGATATGAGGGCTGAGGGGCAGGTGACCCGGACCACGACCCTGACCCGTTGCGTCACTCAGTAAGCCGGGTCAGGTGTACCGGCGCGATGTGCGACCGGCGGGTGTGGCTTGAGTAGCAGGTCAGACTTCCTCGATCCTGACCCAACGCGACTCGCGTGCCGCCAAACGAATCGCCGTCGCCAGGCGTTCGACTTCCCACGCCTGCTCGAAATCCGTTCCGTCCTGACCGAGGCCGGCCAGCGCCATTACCAACTCATGCACTTCCAGGGTCTTGAGTTCGTTGTAACCCAACTGGTGCCCCGGCGCCGGACTGAAGGCGGCGTAACCCGGCAAGTCCGGCCCCGCCAACAACCGTTGGAAGCCGCCTTGCCCCGTGCGATACAGCCGCAGTTCATTCAAGCGTTCCTGATCGAACGCCAGGGTGCCCTGGGTGCCGCTGATTTCAAAACTCAGGTGATTCTTGTAACCGTGTTTGAGCCAACTGCTGCTGAATGTCCCGCGCGCGCCGTTGGCGAACCGCAGCAACGCGTGGACCTGATCGTCGACCGCGACCTCGCGTCGTTCCTGACCGCCCAACGTAACGGGGCGTTGCCCGTGCACGGTCTGGGTGTCCGCGCACACCGCCTCGACATCGCCCAGCAGATGACGGGCCATGGCCAGCAAGTGACTGCCCAGGTCCGCCAAGGCACCTCCGGCGTAATCGGCGTCGCAGCGCCAGGACCAGGGTGATAGGGGGGCGGCCATGAAGTCTTCGCTGAACTCGCCCTGGAAACTGATGATCTGCCCCAACGCTCCGTTTTGAATCAAATCCCGAGCCAGGCCGATGATCGGGTTGTGCTGGTAGTTGTAACCGACCCGCGTCACCACGCCGGCAGCTTTGGCGGCAAGGCGCATGGCACTGGCTTGTTCGAGGCTCACGGCCAGCGGTTTTTCGCAGTACACCGGTTTGCCGGCGGCGAGGGCGGCCATGGCCATGGGATAGTGCAGGTGATTGGGGGTGGTGATGGCGATCAGGTTGACCTTGGGGTCATTGATCAGCTGTTGCCAGTCGCTGTGCGCGGCATCGAAGCCCCAGCTCTCGGCGCAGTGGCGGGCGCGCTGCGGATCGGCGTCAGCGAGGGCGGTGAGTTTGAGCTTCAGTGGTAATTCAAAAACAGCGCTGACGTTGCGAAAGGCCAAGGCGTGGGCGCGGCCCATGAAACCTGTGCCGATGAGTCCGATACCGAGTTCGCGCATAGCCGGGGTCCTTTGGGTTTTTATTTTCAGGAAGGCTATTTATGGAATAAATATTCCCAATATGCAAATTGTGGAATAAATATTCTCGTTCTGGTTCCGATAGAAGCGTCGGAAATGGTGTGCACACATGGGAAACAAAAAAGGCAGCCTTAGGCTGCCTCCGGTTTATTCGCAGAACCGGATCAGGACAAGAACCCGCCATCCACATTCAACGAAACCCCGGTTGTGTAGCTCGACGCATCACTTGCCAAGTACAACACCGCACCGGCCATTTCACTCGGGTCCGCCACACGCTTGAGCGGAATCTGCTGCAGCGCGGTTTTCAGAATGGCGTCGTTCTTCACCAGCGCCGAAGCAAACTTGGTGTCGGTCAGACCCGGCAGCAGGGCGTTGCAGCGAATGCCGAATTGCGCGCATTCCTTGGCGAAGACTTTGGTCATGTTGATCACCGCTGCCTTGGTCACCGAGTAGATGCCCTGAAAGATCCCCGGCGAGATGCCGTTGATCGAGGCGACGTTGATGATGCTGCCGCCACCGTGTTCGCGCATCAGCTTGCCGGCTTCCACCGACATGAAGAAATAGCCGCGAATGTTCACGTCGACGGTTTTCTGGAAGGCGCTGAGGTCGGTGTCCAGCACGTTGCAGAACTGTGGGTTGGTCGCCGCGTTGTTGACCAGAATGTCCAGGCGCCCGAACTGTTCGCGGATACCGGCGAAGACCTGGGTGATCTGCTCCATTTCACCGATGTGGCAGGCGATGGCGGTGGCCTTGCCGCCGGCGGCGATGATCGCGTCGGCGACGTGCTGGCAACCGTCGAGCTTGCGGCTCGAAACGATCACATGGGCACCTTGCTGCGCCAGCAGTTTGGCGATGGCTTCACCGATACCGCGGCTGGCGCCGGAGACGAAAGCGATCTTGCCGTCGAGGTCGAACAACTGAGTCTTGGACATGATTTTTCCTTGTTTTTGGGCCCGATCAGCGGCCGTGATCAGAGGCTGGATTTCGAGATGACTTGCAGGCTCATCTGCTCCAGCAGTTTGTTCATGTGAATGAACTGCGCGAAGCGTTTGTCCTGGGTCTGACCATGGAAGAAGCGGTAGTAGATCTGCTGCACGATGCCGGCCAGACGGAACAGGCCGTAGGCGTAGTAAAAGTCGAAATTGTCGATCTGGATGCCGGAGCGTTCGGCGTAGTAATCGACGAATTCGCGGCGGGTCAGCATGCCGGGGGCGTGGCTTGGCTGGCGGCGCATCAGTTGCACCGGCGCTGGGTCATTGGCCTCGATCCAGTAGGCGAGGGTGTTGCCCAGGTCCATCAGCGGATCGCCGAGGGTGGTCAGCTCCCAATCCAGCACGCCGATGATTTGCATCGGGTTGTCGGGGTCGAGGATCACGTTGTCGAAGCGGTAATCGTTGTGGACGATGCTCGACGTCGGGTGATCGGCCGGCATCTTGTCGTTGAGCCAGGCCTTCACCGCTTCCCACTTCGGCGCATCCGGGGTCAGGGCTTTTTCGTAGCGCTCGCTCCAGCCTTTGATTTGCCGCGCAACATAACCTTCGGGTTTGCCGAGGTCACCCAGGCCATAGGCCTTGTAGTCGACCCGATGCAATTCCACGAACTTGTCGATGAAGCTCTTGCACAGGGCTTCGGTCTTCGCTGAATCAAGCCCCAGTTCCGGCGGCAGTTCGGCGCGCAGGATGATGCCCTTGACCCGCTCCATCACATAGAACTCGGCGCCGATTACTGACTCATCGGTGCAGTGCACGTAGGCTTTGGGGCAATAGGGAAAGCCGTCCCGAAGCTGATTGAGGATGCGAAATTCACGGCCCATGTCATGGGCGGACTTGGCCTTGTGGCCGAACGGTGGCCGACGCAGGACGAATTCCTGTTCGGGGTATTCCAGCAGGTAAGTCAGGTTCGACGCACCGCCCGGAAACTGGCTGATCACAGGCAAGCCACTCAGGCCCGGAATGTGCGCCTTGAGGTACGGATCGATCAGGCTGGCATCGAGTTCTTCGCCGGTGCGGATACGGGTGGACTGGTCAGTAAGCGCCATGCTTATCCCTTCTGCTTATTTTGGAAGCCAGACATCATTGGCTAATCTAATGGCGCGCCGGGGTGGCCACAAGCGCGGCACGGTCTTATAGGTTAGCGTGTTGCCGGATAATCAGCGTTCCTGATGTGCGCGAACAGGCTCGGCGGACTATGGTTCAGGGAGCACCGCTTCCAGGAAGGAGATTCGACATGGGCTGTCCGCAAGTTTGCTCCACCGCGACCCTGCAATGCAGTTTCGGCGCGGCGCCGGCGGTACTCAACGTGCTGCCGGTGAACCGCACGATGACCGGGGGGATGCCGGCGGCGAACATCATGGACCACATTCCGCTGGTGAACGTCATGCCGTTCGGCACGTGCATGAGCATGGCCAACCCGATGGTCGCCGCGGCTACCGCTGCAGCACTTGGCGTACTGACGCCGATGCCGTGCATTCCCGCCACCGCCACCCCCTGGATCCCCGGCGGTGCGCCGACCCTGCTGCTGGGCGGCATGCCGGCCATCGATGCCAACAGCACCCTGATGTGCAACTGGGCCGGGGTGATCAAGATTGTGATGCCGGGACAAATGCAGATGCTGATTCCCTGACCGCACATGATTAACTGTGCATTGATGTTGACTGTGCCGGTCCTATCGCGAGCAGGCTCGCTCCCACAGGGGACTTCGGCTGGGCGCGGTATTTGCGTAGGGCACTGATCAAACTGTGGGAGCGAGCCTGCTCGCGATGGGGCCATAACATTCAACACAACAGGCCTCAGGCTTGAGCAGGATCGCTCCAGCGCCTGAACCACCAGCGCACCCTCGAAATCGGCTTGCCCTCGGCGTCCAGTGGTCGCCCATCGGCGGCGAAGCCCTGTTCCGGTTCGAGCAATTGGCCGTTTAGATAACGGGCCTCGACGGCGGGTTTGCCATTGGGATGAAAGCGCTGATACCGGCCCTCGCGCACACCATCGCGGTAGAACTCGGCCTCGGCCAGTTGGCCGTCGGGAAAGTAATTGAACGCCTCGCCATGCAGCAGCCCTCGTCGGTAAGTCGCCTTGCGCTGCAGCCCGCCTTCGGGGGCATAGAAACTGGCGATCCCTTGCAGCTTGTCACGGACAAACGGTAGCTGCGCCGAGACCTTGCCATTGGGGTGGTAGAGCAGAGTGGTGCCTTGCAGTTCGCCCTGGCTGTAGTGCAAATCAGCCTGCGCGCGTCCGTCATCCTTGATGTGCAGCGCACCGTCGAGCTGGCCATCGAGCAAGCGACCTTTGAGCTGTTTATCGTTCTGCTGCAAGTCCAGCGGGGTGATGGCCATGGGTTCTCCTTGTCAGTTGACCTGCACCAGACCACCCTTGATGGTCAGCATGCCGCCGCCATCCACGGTCTGCGAAGCGGCGCCCTTGTTGGTCAGGCTGATTCCGGCATCGTTGGTCATCGTCGTGCCGGCCTTGTTTTCCAGCGAGGTGCCAGCCTGATTGCTCAGGGACGTGCCGGCCTTCTGGCTGATCGAAGTACTGGCCTCGGCCGCCAGATCGGCGCCGCTCTTGATCGTGAAACTGCCGCCGCTTTGCAGGGTCAGGGTGCCGGTCACCTTGATGGTCAGGTTGCCGTCCACCGTCAGGCTGTAATCACCGGTGACCTTGTGTGTGTAATTTCCCCCAGTGCTATGGGTCTGGTCAGCGCCCACGGTTACCGTACGACTGTCCTTCACATCGAGATTGTCGCTGCCCGTCTGGATGGTCACGCTGCGTTTGCCTTTCTCCAGCGTGACGGTCTCGTCGCCTTCTTTCACCGTGCGGGTGCGGGCATTTTGTACGGTGAGGGTTTCGTCATGACCGACGGTGGCGGTGGTGTCGTTGAGCACGTTGATCTTCAGATCCTTTTGCGCCTGCAAAAACACTTCTTCGGCATCCTTCTTGTCCTCGAAGCGCAACTCGTTGAAACCCCCTCCGCCCTTGGACGATTGGGTCTTGATCCCCGACTGGGTCTGATTCGCCGGCAGCGCATAGGGCAGGGCGTTGTCACCGTTGTAGACGCAACCGGTCACCAACGGTCGATCCGGGTCGCCGTCGATAAAGGTCACGATGACTTCCTGGCCGATGCGCGGGACGAATTGCATACCAAAACCCTTGCCGCTCCAGGGCAACACCACCCGGACCCAGCAGGAACTGGCTTCGTCGTTCTTGCCGTCGCGATCCCAGGGGAACTGCAACTTGATCCGACCGTATTCGTCGGTCCAGATTTCTTCGCCCGACTTGCCAACGACAATAGCTGTCTGTGTGTGCATTCGCGGCTTTGGCGTGGTTCGTTGCGGGCGGAACGGCGTGGCCTTGGGGATCGCTTCGAAGCGGTTGCGATAACTGTCATGGCTGGCTTCGTGAGTGACCGCCGTCACCACCCAATCGATATTCAACGTTGAATCATCGTGCCCGGCGAGGGTGAACCAGTGCCCCGGCACCAGCCAGCGGCAGTCGCTCTCACCGACAAAGCGCTTCTCTTGACTGCGCAACCCGTCGACCCGCTGCTTGGTCAGCGCATCGCCCCGGGCCTTGGCGTTGTACCCACCCGGATGCTCGTACATCGAGCGTGGTCCGGCCACCGCTTCGGCCTGACCGTACAGCGAAGTGGACGGGGTGGTGAACTCGTAATCCGTCGCCCGATAGACACCGGCCACCGCTTGCACGCAGACCTGCCCGGAGCGAATGCCGTGCAGTTCACGCTCGCCCAACTGCTGGCCAAGATAATTCACCTTCGGCCCGTTGGGGATCTGCACAAACGCATCGTTACTGTCACCCAACACCAGCGTGTGCTTACCGCTCTCATGAGTGAAAAACCAGAAAATCCCGTCTTCCTCCAGCAACCGCGAAACGAAAACGAAATCGGTTTCACCGTACTGCACGCAGTATTCGCGTGGGGTATAAGTGCCGCTGAGCTTCAGCAGGAAATCGGTAAAACCGTGAGCCTTGAAAATCGTGGTGACGATGTCCGAGGTACTGAGGTTCTGGAACACGCGGTTGTTGCTGGCCAGGGTCAGCCACCAGAGCCATGGCTTTAGAACAAGCTGATAGCGCTCGGCAGTGGCGTCGGCGGGGAGTTGGCGGATTTCGGCGACCAGGGCGTCTATCGGGCGGGTCAGGGCGTCGTTGTGCAGAGTCGTTGTGAGGTGGGTCGCGACGGCGGAGGTCAGGGTGAGGGAGGCGCCGTCGTTGAGGCCGTTGAGGGTTTGCGAGCCCAGAGCGTTCAGGGTTTCTTCACCGGAAAGGGACTCAGGGTATAGCGCTGACAGCGAGGCGGCGGTGAGGGAAAGACTGGTGTTGCTGTCGGTGGTGCGGGGCATTGGGTAGCCTCAAATGGAAGTGACCGATTGCGGGGCGCCTGCTTCAGGACGAAACGTCAAACAGAATAGGACGATGATCCGGCCCGCTCATATCGAATTCATTGGCCAGCCCGGTGATGTCGATCGTGGTGACTTTCACGTCTGCGGACGCAAGTACCCAATCCAGTATTCCGCCCTTGGCGTGGGTCTGTTGCCCGCCCCAGCATTCGTATGCGAGCCCCGCCGTTTCCACTTGACCGACATTGGCATAGTCCAGGTTCATGTCTCCCGTGACGACCCAGTGCCCACCCAGGGCTGTGCAGGATTTGAGCTGGCTTTTGGTGAGGCCGTTCTGCCCGGATTTGAAGTGCGCGAGAAAAACGTATCCGGTGTAGCCGTTCACTCCGGTCGCGGCGATGGCGATCAGATCCCTGTTCAAACCAAATAGCTTGCCTTGGCTACAAATCTCGATCTGCGCAAATTCACTGACCATGACAATGTAGGCGTTCGAATATCCACCCGCAAAAGCGGCAACCCTGTAGCTGGGATAAATTTCCGCCAGGTTGGATGCATAGTTGTTGACTTGGGCTGAATGCACTTCGCACAAAAACAGAAGGTCGACATTCCACTCCTTGTTCGAACAGCACTTGCTGATGAAAAAGTCCACCTGCGCTTTTTTTTCGAGTGTAGAAGAACCGCCATTCTTTTCGATGTTGAAGCTTGCGATTCTCATGTGTCACCCCTGTTTTAAACCACGATGGTGGCGTGAGGCTGGCATTGGCTGTTCTTATAAGAAGCCCATCGGCGTCATGCCCTGTCTGGAAATTTTGATTTCACAAATAATCGAAGAGCTGTCCTTGACTCAGTGGGTATGGAACACACGATGCCGAGTCTGCTCCTGGACCAGTAAGTGAAGTTTTTTGCGATGGGGTGAACCGAGGTGCTTAATCGTTTCGCAGGGTTATTGGAGTCCCAGACATCAATCGCAATGCCCAGTCCTGCCTCGATATCCCCGATGGTGGGGCCTACGCAAACAAAGTAATGGTCAAATTTTTTCGAGCCCATGACGGCGATTTCAACGTTGTCGAAAAACTCGTCGAATACCAAGCTATATACGACAGCAGCGGAACAACCCAGGCATCTGGCGAATTTTTTGTCGGCCCTCATAATTATTGCGCCGAGAAGGGCCCAGAATTCTGGAGCTTCTAATCCTTTTGCTTCGATTGCCGGTTCTTTTTTTAATATGCCCGAGGTGACGCCTCTCGGGACGTGAGAAAACTTGTCGTCTTCGGTGGAGTTGTAGACGCCATATTCATCAGTGGGCAGATCGGTAATGGCTATTTTCGACCATGCTGCCTGATGCCTTTTGATTTGAACTAGCAGGGCTGATACGTCTTGTCTGGAGGAGCTGCTGGAGGAAACGGCCGGGCTGCTGGAAGAAGAGCTTGCAACGCTCAAGCCGACGGGTGGGAGAGAAGGTGCAATAGCAACAGCTGGAATCCCAGGGCGTGGTGAAGACGAACTGGTTACCACCGGGAGAGAGAGGATGGGCGGATTAGCCTCTCTGGTGTATTTGTTGAGGTTTGCGTAAAGCGCCGAGGTGGGTTTGAGCTGAACATAATTGACGCCACTGTAGCTGAATGCTTCAAGGCAAGCGCCGAGGAATGTGTCGATCGCTTGCTTGAGGAGCCTGTCATCGCCCGGGGTTTTAAGCAGTAAACGAAGAACGAAGGCCGCAGACTTGCTTTGTTCACTTTTATTGATGTGCCAGCGGATCGAGTCCCAGGCTTTGAGCGCCTGATCTATTGACTCTCGGTAAGTCATGATCGTTCTCCTGTTTTAGAGTGGGGCTCGAGCTTATGTCGGGCTCTCTAGTAGGTTAAAAACGGCAAGGGGCCGCAGGTTTACACCTGTATTCACTCCAACACCCACTCCGCCAGTTTCCCGGTTACCTGCGTCATCAACACATTCTCAACATCCCTCGCACCCGCCGCACTGCACTTGGCCAACACCGCCTGCACAATCCCGGCATCGAACTCAAATTGCTTCCCGGTCGCGGCCTTGTACCGGCCGCGCAGTTTCTCCAGCTTCGCCAACACAATCCCTTCCAGCGTCGCCTCATCCAGCGGCCGATACGCCACCACCGTCATGCGCGCCAGAAACGCCGGGCGAAAGGCTTTCAGCAGCACGTTATGCAGCGCTTCGTTGAAAGCATCGGTGCCCAGTTGCGCGACCGGTGTATCGAGCAGCAACTCAGCCCCGACGTTGCTGGTGGCGAGCATCACGGTGTTTTTGAAGTCCACCACCAGCCCGGTGCCGTCCTCCATCACGCCTTTGTCGAAGACGTTGTAGAAGGCTTCGAGCACGTCCGGGTGGGCCTTTTCGATTTCGTCGAGCAGCACCACCGAATAGGGTTTGCGCCGCACCGCTTCGGTGAGTACGCCACCGCTGCCGTAACCGACATAACCGGGAGGGGCGCCTTTGAGTTGGCTGACGGTGTGGGCTTCCTGGTATTCGGAGAGGTTGATGCTGATCAGGTTGCGTTCGCCGCCGTACAGCGCGTCGGCCAACGCATAAGCGGTTTCGGTTTTGCCCACGCCCGTGGGGCCGACCAGCAGGAATACGCCGACTGGTTTTTGCGGGTCGGTGAGGCCGGCGCGGTAGGCTTGCAGGCGTTGGGCGATGGTGTTCAGCGCGGTGCTTTGGCCCATGACCCGCAGGCCCATGCGCTGGCCGAGGGTGCGTACGGCATGGGCTTCGTCGGCGAGCATTTTGCCCACTGGAATGCCGGTCCAGCCGGCGATCACGGCGGCCACGGTTTTTGCGTCGACCTGTTCCGGCACCAGCGGGTCGTCCTGGCGAATGGCGTCCAGACCGGCCTCGAGCCGTACCAGCTCGGCGGCCAGATGATCGATGCGGCTGTCGGTGGCTTCGTCCGGTTTGTCGTTGTCGGCGCGTTCGCTCAAGGTGAGTAATTCGCGACGGGTTTCCAGCAGTTCGCGCACGGCGATCCGTTCTTCGTTCCAGCGGATTTCCAGGTCGCGAATGGCCTGCACGTTACCCACGGATTCGGTTTCCAGCAGGGTGATGCGTTCACGGTGATCGAGCCCGGTGGCCTGTTCACGACGCAGGCGTTCGACTTCGTCTTTGAGGCTCTGCTGGCGATGGCGCAGGCTTTCCAGCGGTGGCGGTACATCGTGCTGGCCGAGGGCGACCCGGGCGCAGGCGGTGTCGAGCACGCTGATGGCCTTGTCCGGCAATTGGCGCCCGGAAATGTAACGATGGGACAGTTTCACCGCTTCGTGAATCGCCGCGTCCAACACCTGCACGCCGTGGTGCTGTTCCAGTTTTGCGGCCACGCCACGGAGCATTTCCACGGCGGTGGTTTCGTCCGGTTCCTCCACCTGCACCAACTGAAATCGCCGGGCCAGGGCCGGGTCTTTCTCGAAGTATTTTTTGTACTCAAGCCAGGTGGTCGCGGCCAGGGTGCGCAACTCGCCACGGGCCAGCGCCGGTTTGAGCAGGTTGGCCGCGTCGCTACCGCCTTCCGCGCCGCCAGCGCCAATCAGGGTGTGGGCTTCATCGATAAACAGAATGATCGGTTTGTCGGCACTGCGCACCGCGTCGATCACGCCTTTGAGCCGCTGTTCGAACTCGCCTTTGACCCCGGCGCCGGCCTGCAACAAACCGAGGTCGAGTACCCGCAGGCTGACTTCCTGCAGCGACGGCGGTACATCGCCGGCGGCAATGCGCAGGGCCAGGCCTTCGACCACTGCCGTCTTGCCGACGCCAGGCGCGCCGACCAGGATCGGGTTGTTCTGCCGACGCCTGAGCAGGATGTCGATGCACTGGCGAATCTCGCCGTCGCGGCCGACGATGGGATCGATGCGCCCGGCATGGGCGTCGGCGGTCAGGTCTTGGGTGAACTGATCGAGCACCGAATCCTGTTTCGGCTGCGGTTTGCCGGCATTGGCAGGACGTGTGCCGCCAACGTGTTCGCGAGAGTTTTCGGTCCACTCCAGAAGGTTGCTGCGCAATGCTTCCCGCGGAATCTTCAACAGCGACGAAGCGCTATTGAGCAGCAGGCTGCGGCGTTCGTCGCGGTCGAGCAAGGCCAGCAGCAACAGGCCGGAACGGATGCTCTCGAGGCCGAGCACGCTGGCCTGAACCACTGCGTCTTCGAGCAGGCCGATGGTTTGCGCCGAGAGCGCCGGGGTACGGGTGCTGCCGGATTTGAACAGTTCCAGGGCCTTGTTGATTTCCGCCGTCAGGGCATCGCGCTCCAGGCCGAAGCGCGGCAGCAGCCAGGCGAAGTCGCCGCCCTCGATGTCCAGCAGTTCCAGCAACAAGTGCTCTATTTCGACGTAATGATGACCCCGTTGCAGGCAGCGTTGCGCGGCTCGTTCGAGGGCGCGGCGGTTGTCCGGGTTGAGGCGTCCGATCAGGCTGGCCAGTTCCATGTTCAGGTGATCTCCAGCTGACGAAGGCGGGTTTCGATCCGTTGCACGGCGAGGCTGGTCTGGCGTTGCAGGCCGCCGTTCCAACTGAGCAAGGGCGGCGCCTGGCGACCGAGTTTCATCGGGCTGGCGCCACGCACCAACAGCACCAGCGTGCAATCCAGATCGGGGCCGAAATACAACGCGCTGAGGCTGGCCAGCGCCGGATGGGATTCGCCATCCGGCAGAAACCGCGCTGCCTGCGCCGAGGTCAGCGGGCCGAGGCTCAGGCGGATGCCGGCATGTTCATCCCAGACCCGGGTGCCGGCCACGGCGCTGCGGCCCAGTTGCAGATTGCGCCCACCCGGTTGCAGGCGGCTGCGACTGGCGGGCGGAATTTCCCGCCAGGCACCTTCGTAGGCGCTGAGTGCCACCGGCAATTCGAAGTGCTCGCGCACGATCGCGGCGAAACCGGCCAGGGAGCGACGACCGTCGGCAAACAGCGCGCTGCACGCCAGTACGGCGGAGTCGGGTACGGCTTGACGTTCCTGCAAGGCTTTGGGCAACAACCCGGTCAGCGCCCGTAGTTGCGCCTGCACCGGCGACGCGCCGGGGGGTGTGAAGCCGACCGCAATCCGGTGTTTGCGCATCACTTTGTACAGCAGGCTGAGCAAGCGATGCTGGAACAGGTCGAGGAACTCGGCCGGTGCATGATCCTTGGCCCGGGCGCGTTGTTGCAGCCATTCCTGATAGGCGTAGGGCAGGGGGCCGTCCGGTCCGCCGAGGCCAAACACTGGAGTCGTGAGCGTCGGTGGCTGGCCCGCTTCCTGGGTCAGGTTTTCGATTTCGCTGGCGGAAAACAGTGGCGTCAACGGCCCGCGCAGGCGCAAGGCTTCCGCTTGAGGGGCGGTGCCGCTGCCCAGGGATTCGGCTTGCGGGTGTTCGCGCTCCAGCAGCAGCAACGCTTGCAGCAACTCGAACGCCTGCGGATCGCGCCGCAGCTTCTGGCTCAGGCTCAGAGGGACAGCGGCATGCCGGCTTGGGGTTGCCATGTCTTGACCTCCTTGTCTGACTGGACCAGTACCGTGCGCACGAAGCGATTGGCGGTGGCATAGAGTGAAAAGAATTGCGCCAGCACTGCTGAAAACAATACCGCGCTGCTGCCGACGAAATGCTGCGGATCGAGTTGCAGCTGAACTTCCAGCCCATTGCGCCAGCCGCGCCAGGCATCTTCGCCGACATGGGCGATCACCCGTTCACAGCCAAGGCCGAGCAAGCCTTCGATCTGCCGCAGGGCACTGGCTTCGTCACGCAGGTTGTGCAACTGGAGGATTTCCTTGAGGGCATCCAGCGCCTGCGGCCCCTCGACCAGTGATAGATGATTGAGGGTCAGTTGCGACACCAGCCGCCAACGGGACTCGCCGTCCAGGCGCGGCAGGCTTTGCGGGCTGGGTGGGTTGCGCAACCGGGCCCAGGCCACCGGCCCCGGTCGCTCGAAGCCCAGTGGCGTGCCGGCCGGCAGGCTCTGGGCCAGATGCCGGTTGGTGCACAGCAGTTCGGCGGTGAGGCTGTATTCGTTGGCCTCGGACAGCGGGTCGAGCCGGGTGTCCACCAGGCTCACCATCAAGTCGGTGCCCAGGCGATTCGGGGTCATGCCGCTGACCCGTCGCGCGTGCCAATAGCACTGTTTGTCGGTGCCGCCATGCTGACTGCCGTAATAAGCCGGCACCCGTTGCACGCCCTGGGCGGAACTGGCGCGCATCCCCCGGATGCTGTGGATCTCGACGCTGTTTTCCCGGTGGCTGTCGGCGATCAGGCGATACTCGCTGCGGGTACCGTCCGGGCGCAGGGGCTCCGAGGTTCGTGGAAACAGGTTGATCGCCGGCGCGCAACCCAAAGCGAAGTCGCTGGCCTGAAGGTGCAGGCGGTTGGCCGGGGCGCGGTCGAAGACGATGTACAGGTACAGCGTCTGGCTGTCGCTGGTGGCGCCGGCCAATGGAATGTCGAAGAAGTTGAATTTGTCCGCAAAGGCGAAGTACTCGGCGAGCAGGCGCATGCCTGGATGCACGCCGTCCTCGTCCGGCAACAGCACTTCATCGCTGGCAAAACCGACGATATCTGGCAACCCCGCCAGCACTTTCGGCACGCTGCCGACCGGTCCGGCCAGCACCTTCACGGCATGGGCGCCGAGCAGGTCATACAGGCAGGCGTTGATCACCGGCGAGGCAGCCAGGTGCACGCGCAACTGTTTGATGGTAAGCGTCGACCACTGGCTTTCACCGAGGCAACGCAGGCTCAGGCGCAGGGCTGAGCGCGCCTGCGCCACACCGGTCAGGGCCTGGGCTTCGTCGCTGCCCAGCAACAGCGCTTCGTTGATTTCCACCGGCCACAGTCGAACCGCGGCGCTGGTGCGAAAGTGGATGCTCTCGCCTTTGCTGGTGGTGACGAACAGCGGTGTGTCCCGTGGCAATGGGTAACCATCGTCCAGGTTGCCCTTGCTCGGGTCCGGCTCGAACTGCACGATCGCGCAGGACGGCAGCGGCCGCATGGCCAACGGATAAAGTTGTTCGAGCAAGGCGTCGCTGAATTCGGCGTAGTCGTCGTCGAGCCGCCGTTGCAGGCGTGCCGCGAGCAAGGCGAAACCTTCGAGCAGGCGTTCGACGTGCGGGTCGGGACATTCACCGGGGGACAGTTCCAGGCGTCTGGCGACCTTGGGATAACGCTCGGCGAAAACGCTCCCGGCGTGGCGCAGCCAGGTCAGTTCGCGTTGGTAGTAATCGAGCAGTTGCGGGTCAATCGAGTCGCTCATGACGCACCTCAAGGCCATGGCTGGCCTTCTCGATGACAAATGCCACGGGCCAGTGCTGCTGGCCGCTGCGCAACTCGCCCAGTAGCCGAATGCTCAGTTGCTGCGGATGGCCGGGGACCGGATTGACCTCGACCTCGCCCAGTTGCAGGCGCGGTTCGAAATGGGTGATGGCCTCACGGACTTCCCGCGCCAACTGACGACGGTCATCGCTGCGCTGCTGTTGCAAGGCCGTCCAGTCAGCGATGCCGTAGTCGAGAATGCTCGGCGGTGAGGTCAGCGGACGTGAACCGCGTCGGGTGTTGAACAGGCGCAGCAACTCCGTGTGCACCGAGTCGAGCAACCCCTGGCGATCGAACACCTGCACGGTGTCGACCTCGCTTGCGGCGAGGCGCTCGAACAACGGCGGAACAATGCCGGTGCCTGCCATGGCCGACGCGTCCGCTTACTTGGCTTTGATGAGTTTGTTGGCGGCCATGTCCCAGGTCGAGGCGGCCGTGCCTTCCTTGGTGCCGTCGTCTTTCTGGGCGGTGAGCTCCCATTTGATCTTGGTGAAGTTCAGGGAAATGGTTTCCACCGGTTTGCCACCCGTACCGCCACTGACGCTGACGTTGGACAGCACCACGTTGGTCAGGGTGTAGATGATGAACGGCATCAGCTGGCCACTGCCCTCGGCGGCGTTACGGCCGATGGTGATCTTGGCTTCGGGGATCGGTTTGCCGGCGCAGCAATACTCGTTGAGGGAGGGCGTCGAGCTGTCGACGAATTTGGTCAGGGTGAACTCGCCGATGTGCGGCTTGCCGGAGGTCCGCTCCGAGTTGCTGACGTCGTTGGTCACCTGCATCGCCACGTTGTGGCTGTAGGACATGACTTCGATCTTGTCCTTGTAACCCTCGAGCAGGCTATCGCCTTTGATGTCGCCGCCGAGGTCGAGAATGATTGCATCCATCGCATGAAACTCCTGAAAGTAATCGCTATAGACAAGTGGGTGAATACCCAATGCCAATCAATTAAGCCGGACACTGAACCTGTTAAGCCGAACACTGAATCTGTTAAGCCAAACACTGAACCTGTGGCGAGGGAGCTTGCTCCCGCTGGACTGCGCAGCAGTCCCGTTTTTGGGGCCGCTTCGCAGCCCAGCGGGAGCAAGCTCCCTCGCCACAGGTTTCAGTGCTGCCACAGACTCCAGTGGTGCCACAGGTTTCAGCGGTCAGGCAGCTACCGGTGGCGGCAGGGTCGCGACCAGGCGGATCGACGCGGTCAGCTCTTCGAGCTGGAAGTGCGGCCGCAGGAACACCGTGGCCTTGTAGGCCCCCGGTTTGCCGGCCACCTCGGTCACATCCACCCGGGCTTCACGCAACGGGTATTGCGCCTTGATCTCTTGCGGCGCGTTGTCGTTGATCAGCACGTAGTCGGCGATCCAGTTGTTGAGGTAGGTCTGCACGTTGTCGCGGGTCATGAAACTGCCGACCTTGTCGCGCATGATCACCTTCAGGTAGTGCGCGAAGCGCGAGGCTGCGAGCACGTACGGCAGCATTGCCGAAATCCGCGCGTTGGCGTTCGCTTCGTTGGTGTTGTACAGCTTGGATTTGTTGGTGGTCTGGCCGCCGAAGAACACCGCCACGTCGCTGTTTTTCTTGTGGCACAGGGCGATGAAGCCGAGGTCGTTGAGCTCTTTCTCACGACGGTCGGTGATCGCCACTTCAGTCGGGCATTTGAGCGACAGGTCGCCCGAGGTGGTGCGGAAGGTATGGGCCGGCAGGCCTTCCACCGCCCCACCACCTTCGGCACCGCGAATCGCCGCGCACCAGCCGTATTTGGCGAAGGCTTCGGTGATCCGTTGCGACAAGGCCCACGCGGCGTTGCCCCACAGGTACTTGCCGTGGTCGCTGCCGTTGACGTCTTCGACGTAATTGATGCCTTCCACCGGCGACGTATCAGGACCGTAAGGCAGGCGCAGCAGGAAGTGCGGCAGCACCAGCGACACGTAGCGCGAATCTTCGCTTTCGCGGAACGAGCGCCATTTGATCAGTTCCTGGCTCTCGAACACTTTCGACAGATCCCGCGGCACCGCCAGTTCGGTGAAGCTGTTCATGTCGAACAGCCGTGGGCTGGCAGCGGCAATGAACGGCGCGTGAGCGGCCGCGGCGACGTTCGAGAGTTTCTCCAGCAGGCCGATGTCCTGCGGGTGCCGGCCAAAGGTGTAGTCACCCACCAGCAGGCTGAACGGATGGCCGCCGAAGGTGCCGTATTCCTCTTCGTAGATCTTCTTGAACAGTGCGCTCTGGTCGAACTCGACGGCTTTTTCCAGGTCGTTCTGCAACTCTTTTTGAGTCACGTTGAGCAGGCGCAATTTCAGCCGGGTACTGGTCTCGGTGTTCTGCACCAGCATGTGCAGGCCGCGCCAGGACGCTTCGAGTTTTTGCAGGTCCGGGTGGTGCAACACTTCGTTGAGCTGAGCGCTGATCAGCTCGTCGATCTGGCTGATGCGGTCGTTGATCATCGCCACGGTGTCCTTGTCGATGGCCATGCCTTCGTCGAGTACCTGGGTGGCGAATTCCGCGAGCATGTCGCGGGCGTAATCCTGCTGGCTGTCGTCATGGGCCATGCGGCCTTTGGCGATTATTTCATCGAGCAGAGACAAGGTCTGGGCTGCACTGTCGCTGGCTTGGCTCTGGGCGGCGGATGAGGCGGGCATGGCGAATTCTCCCTAAGTGGATGAACGATCAAGCTTGTGGTTCGGCCGGTACTTCTGCATCGCCTGCGGGGGCAGGCGCGGCGGCTTCCGGACGGGCCGACTTGATCTCTTGCAGTCCCTCGGTGTTGGCAATGACGTCACGCAACAGCTTGTCCAGATCATCGTTGCCGTCGAGCTTGGTCAGCAGGTCGCGCAGACGCTGGCGAGCTTCGAACAGGCGCCGCAGCGGAGTGACTTGCTCGACCACCTTGACCGGGTCGAAGTCATCGATGTGTTTGAAGTTCAACTCGATGTTGAGTTTGCTGTCATCGCCGCTGAGGGTGTTGGTGACCTGCAAGGTGGCGCGCGGGCCGATCGAGGCGAGGACTTCATTGAAGTTGTCGCGGTCGATTTCGGTGAAACGCCGTTCATTCAATTTCGGGAGTGGTTCGAGAGGTTTGCCGGAGAGGTCGGCAAGAATACCGACAACCAACGGCAATTCTTTTTTCTCGATCGCGTTGCCGATTTCGACGTCGTAGGTGATTTGCACCCGGGGTGGGCGAACCCTGTCTAGCTTGTGCTGAGTACTTTCTGCCATGGTGGCTGACTCCGATGCATGAGGCGGGTGCAATGCATCGGGAGGCCCGTTTCATCGCATTCCCTTACTGGACCGTAGGTTAGAAAGGGAGGGCAGAGGACCTGTCATTCCTTTGACGAACCTTCCACATTCGTCGTGCCGACCGAACTACCCAAGACGCTAGAACAGGTCTATAAAAAAGCAAACAAAAAACAATTTTGGACCGTGTCGAGAAAAGGAAAATTCAATTTGTACACACGTCTTTTTTCTTTGCTTGTGCTGCTGTCGCTCGCCGGGTGTTCGTTGTTCGGGCCTCGTGTCGACCTCGATAACCTGACGCTGGACGTCGCGCCCCGCGCCAACGATGACACGCCGATCGCGGTGGACTTCATTGCGGTGAACGACGTGGATCTGCTCAAGCAGTTGTCGGGCATCACCGCCCGCCAGTGGTTCGCCGAACGCGAGCAGTTCCAGCGCGACTACCGGCAGCTGATGACGGTCTGGGGACTGGAGCTGGTACCCGGTCAATTCATCGACAAACAACCCTTCCCGCTGGGGGGCAAGCGGGCGGCTGGACTTTTAGTCTTCGCCAGCTATAACACTCCCGGAGCACACCGGTTACGGCTGGACGATCAGAGCAACGCCTGGCTCAAGTTCGACAGTCGCGAGATGACGCTGGTCAGCGATCACCCGAACTGAACACAGAGGTAGAGGTGCGCAAACTTGTGGGAGCGAGCCTGCTCGCGATGACGGCGGTACATTCAGCATCCATGTTGGCTGACCCACCGCTATCGCGAGCAGGCTCGCTCCCACAGGGGCTGCGGTGTTCAAGTCAGGCCGCCCATTTTTTTGCGCGGCGCCACGAGAGGTCGAAGGGAATCGTATGAGTCTGCTACCTGACGCGGTTTGCTGGCATGAGGGCATGCAGTTATTGCCCCAGCATTTTCAGTTGCAAGGGCTGCGGGCCGAGGCGCTGGTGGCGCATTTCGCCCAGGCCTGTAATCCGTGGTTCTGGGGCGTGACTCGCGTTGAGTTCGATCCTTCGGCATTGAGCGCCGGGCTCGTACGATTGATCAATGTGCAGGCGACCTTGCCGGACGGTTTGCCGGTCAATCTGCAGGCCGGTGTGGGGCCGATGCTGGAGCTCGACATCAGTGAAGCGATCGATGCCACGGACAACGCCACCGTCACCGTGTACCTGGCGATCAGCCCGCTGTGGCGCGCCGGGCAATTGCTGCCGCTCAAGGGGCGATTGCAGTCGGTGGTCGGCGACGCATTGCCGGACCTCACCAGTGGCGAGTACCCCGAATCGATCACCGTCTGGCGCCCGAACCCGCGTTTGTGCACGCAACTGAACAAGGCGGATTCCGTCTGCCTGCCGCTGCTGAGGATTCGCAAGGAAGGTGGCGGCTTTCTTCAGTTGCCTTACACACCGCCGACACCGTGCCTGTTGCCCGAGTCGGTCGTGGGTCGCCGTGTGGCGGGGCTGTGCGCCAGGGCGCGGGAGAAATGCATGTTCCTGGCCGGTCGTTTGCGCCAGGCGCAACAGGCCGGCAATCAGGACGACGCGATGGAAATTCGGCGCCAGTTGACCGCGCTCTGGGCGCGGCTGCCGGAAGTCGAAGGCCTGCTGAGCAGTCGAGTGGCCACGCCGCAGGCGTTGTATGGATTGTTGCTGGGGCTGGCCGGCGCCTGGTCGGCGCTCGATCCATTGGCCGGGGTTCCGGCCTTCGCCCCGCTGGATTTTCTTGAACTGCAGCGCGGTTATGAAGCTGTACTCGATTGGCTGGAAAAGACCCTCGAACTGATCCGCGCCGGTTATCGCAGCCTGGCATTCGAACGCAGCGAACAGTTCTTCTCGATTCAATTGCCCGACGACCAGCCGAGCCAACGGCTGGTCATCGGTTTGCGCATGCCCAACGGTGCCAGTGAGCAGGCCGCCAGCGAATGGCTGAGCGGGGCGATCATTGCGTCGCAACCGCACATCGCGCTGCTCAGCCGTCAGCGCATGAGCGGTTTGTCCCATCAGGCCATGAGTCGCAATGAACAAGTGGCCTACAGCGTCGGTGACGATACACGGTTGTTCGTGGTGACGGCCGAAGGCCAATGGTTCGACGGGCAGTTGCCGTTGCTGATTGCCGCGCCGGCTTCCAGGCTGGTCAGCAGTCCATGGCAAGTGGTGTTGTTTGTGGCCCAGGCGAGTGAAAGTGCTTGATCAAGGAAGGAACGTCATATGTCTGAGGGGAATGCCGGGACGGGTACACGAGGCCTCCACGAAGCGCCGCTGAGCAGTGCTTTTCGTCAGGCCTGGCAGCAATGGTCCCAGGACTGGAGCCAGTTGCCCAAGGACAGCGAAGACGAGGCGCTGGTGGACGCGGTGGTCGAGCTGTCCACGCAAATCTCCCAACGACTCTGGCGAACGGCCTTCGCCAAAGTCGGTGATGCCGCCGCCGAGCAAGTCAAGGCGTTGGTCTACGCCTTTGTCGCGCTGGTCGATGAAACCTTGCTGTTCACGCCGTGGCCGGGCCAGTCGGCCTGGCAGGAAAAACCCCTGGAGTCGCGGATGTACGCCAGCCGTCAGGCCGGCGAGCGGATACCGTTGGCCATCAAGGAACTGCTGGACGAGCAGGTTCCCACTACCCGCGATCTGGCCAATGTCTATTTGCAGTGCCTGGTGCTGGGGTTTCAGGGGCGGCTGCGGGGCGAACAGAATCAGGCCCAGCATGAAAAATGGCGCCTGGCGCTGTTCACGTTTGCCTGGCAGCACGAGGCGGATTATGCCGATGTCAGTGCCCGGCTCGAACAGCCATCGGCGGCGACGCCGCTGCAATTGCCGGTACGACTTTCGTTGCCCGACGGTTTTCGCCTGGGCCTGGGGATTCTCGCCGTGGTCCTGCTGCTGACCGGGTTGGGGCAGTTGTTCTGGCGTGACATTCGCCAGGAGCTCGAACCGGTCTTGCAACTGACCGATTCGGTGGCCACCTCGGAGCAAGACTCATGAGCACGCTGGGGATTATCGGCCTCATCATCGCCGTGCTGTTGGTGCTGGCGATTGTCGCCGTGGCGGTCTGGTGGTTGCGCACGCAAAGCGGGGCGGCGATTCGCAGTTTTTACCTGGCGGTGCGACAGATGGAGCAGGAGCAGGGCACCCAGGACCGTTATCAGATTCCATGGCTGCTGATGCTCGGCAACGAAACCCAGGGCACCCAGCTGTGCACCCAGTGGCGTTTGCAGCCCACCGACAAACCGGGTTGGTTCGGTCGCTGGTGGTCGGACCCCGAAGGGGCGGTATTGGTGGTGCCCCAGGCGCTGTTTTTGCCGGATGAAGGCATGCACCTGCAACGGGGTGGCTGGTGGCGCTTGCTGGGGTTGATCCTGCGCTTGCGCAGTCAACGTCCGCTGGACGGAGTGATCTGGACGGTGCCGATCAGTCGGCTGGGCAATGCCGAGCAGGCGGCGGCCCTCGGCCTGGCGGCGCGTAGACGCTTTATCGATTTGTTGCAACGCTTCGGTTTGAGCCTGCCGGTGTACGTGGTCATTACCGGCATGGAAGAGTTGCCGGGCTTTCAGGAGTTGATCACCGCGCTGCCGGTCGAGGCCCGCGAACGCACGCTGGGCTGGTCCTCGCCCCACGGGGCGGATGCGGTCTGGCAGGCGCAATGGAGTGATCAGGCGCTGGATCAGGTCAATCGGGCCCTGGCGGAATCGATCATCGAAATCGGCGCCTTGTCCGGGCAGTTAAGCGTCGATTTGTATGGCTTGCCGGAACGTTTCGAAGCGTTGCGGCGCAATCTGCAAAGCCTGCTGGAGCCGGTTTTCCAGGGCAATGCACAAGGCGAGGCCCCGCGTTTTCGCGGTGTTTATTTTACCGCCAACCAGCCATCGGACGACGCCATCGACGGGTTTTCGGCCTACGACACCGTGTTGCAGCAGAGCGCCTTCGCCCGGCAATTGTGGCAGCGGCGGGTGGTCGCCGAACGCGGTCTGGCGCTGGTGGTGCCGCGCCTGTTACGCCTGCGTCAGCGCTGGCAGCGCGTGACCGGCGGGGTGGCGCTGGTGGTTGCGTTGGTCTGGGGCGCGGGCATGCTGTGGGTCTGGCAGGATTCGGTCAAGGAGGCCCATGAACTGTCGCGCCTGCTGCAGGGGGTGCAGAAAAACTACGCGGCGGTCACCGATGAATCTCATCGGCTGGAGTCGACCCGGCGCAACGTCCAGGGTTTCTGGCGAGTGCTGGAAAAGGCGCCGGGCTGGAGCTTCACTTCAGTGGTATTTCCGACCTCCTGGTTCTCTTCACTGGATGCGCAGTTGGCGAGCGAGTTGCGTCTGACCGCCCAGAGCCATTTGATGTTGCCGTTGCGCGACCTGTTGAGCGCGGAGCTGGCGCAACTCAAGACCATCCGCAACACCGAACGACGGGGCAACGTCGAAAGCGAAGATCCTGCCCAATGGCAAAACTACGTCAAGGCCAAGGATCTGGTGGAGCGTGCGGTGCGTCTGGAGCAGCAGAACCAGTGGTTCAGTCAGGCGCTGAACAATCCCAAGGCCCCCCTCGAAGACCTGGTGTTGCTGAGCAACAACGCGTTATCGCTGAACCTCAACGTCGGCACGTTGCACCGCGCCGGTTTTTACAACCGGGCGTTGTTCGATGCTGACGGCAGCGACTTGCGACCGCTGGATCTGACCGTCGAGCGCCCGGTGATCGAGGAAAATTTCCTCGGGCTCATGGAGCGCTGGCTGGACCAATATTTCCTGGCCGACAATTTCGTGCGCCAGGCCGGTTATCTCAAGCTGCATCTGGAACGGCTGGAAGCCGGCAGTGGCAACTCCCTCACCGAGCTCGAGGATTTGCGAGCACTGGTCGATGACCTGCAAACCGTGATCGGCTTGACGAATTCGGCGTGGGGCCGTGGCAAAGGGCAGGATCTGGTGCCTGGCTATCGCGAGTTGCTGGACAACGTGCGCAAAAGCGCCTTGCTCGGACCGCAACTGGAACAACAGTTGGAAATGCAGGCGGCCAAGCTGCAACAGAGCTTTCGTGATCAATGGATCGTCCAGGCCGGCTCCCGGGATAATTTATTGATTCAGCAAGGCAGTGGGCAACTGGTCTTGCAGGAACATGTGGTGCAGCTCAACAACGCGGTGCAAGCGCTGTTCAAACGTGACTTCGTGGCCATCGCCTTACAGGCGGATCGGTCCGAAGCCCCGAATGGCCAGGGGCAGGGCGTTGATGGCGACGACCTCGACAGTGCGCTGAACTATTTCGCCAGCTACAAGAGTTATGCCGCCGAAGAGCTGCCACGCATTCCCCCGGCGTATCGTGGCGCCTTGTTGCAAGCGGCCGAAGGCGCGGTGGTCAAGGCCATGTTGTCGAGCCTGCGCGAGCACAATGCGCAGGTCCACAGTGGCGTCTTCAATGTGCAGGCGCCCCAGGCGATTGCCTTGCAGAAAGCCTTTATCGAGGTGCGCCGTAGCGATTTGGCCACGCGTTTGCAAACGGCCTTGAATCGCCGGGCCTTGGCGGACATCATCAGCGGCCTCGACGAAATCGTCGCTCAGCCGCTGTTCAGCGGCCGCACCGAAATCAGCCAGTGGGACGGCTCGAAAAACCTCGGCCTGCAACTGTATGGCGCCAGCGACGTGCAGGATTTGAAACTGAGCCTCAATCAGCAATTCAACACCATGCTCGGTATCACCGAACGACGCACCTCGGCGCTGGAATGGTTGAAAGTCCAGCAACAGAATCTCTCGGCGTTGGATTATGAACGCGTGACGCAGTTCAGTGCGCTCAACGACGAACTGCTCAAATACAAAGAGCAGAACCCCGCCAGTTCGCCGGCACAGATCGAGCAATTGGTGAGCCGTGATTTCATCGAAATGGACGTCGCGTCCTGTGGCCAGATTCTGCAAACCGCCAACCTGTCCGGCGGGCGCGGAACATTGGCGTTGCGGGCGGTGGATCTGCAACAAACCGCCATGCAGCGCTGCCAGTTCCTGCAACAGCAACAGGCCGCGGCGGCGTGGAACGAGCTGGCTAACTATTTCAACCAGTACCTGGCGGATCGCTTTCCGTTTGCCAACGGCCTTCAGGCTACCGACGCCGACCCGGCCAGGGTTCAGCATTTGCTGGAGCTGATCGACAAGCGTTTGCCGGTGGCGCAGTCCGGATTGCTGCAGAGCCAGCCCCCGGAACGGTTGGCCGCCGAAGACTTTCTCAATCGCCTGAAGCAAGCCAGCACCTGGCTGGGGCCGATGTTCGTGCGCGACAAGAGCGGTGTGCTGGGAGTGGAGATGGACGTGCGCTGGCGCACCGATCGGGAGGAAGAGCGCGGTGCCGATCAAGTGATTGCCTGGGGCTTGAATGCCGGCAATCAACAGATCAACTACCCCGGCGAGGCTCAGCAGAACCTGCGCTGGATGGTCGGCCAACCGATCCGGTTGACCTTGCGTTGGGCCAGGAATGGCTACCAGCGCCCGGCCAACGATCCGTTACAGCCGAGCCTGGTGGTGCGGGACCTGGAAGCAGGATGGGAGTACAGCGGTCCATGGTCGTTATTGCGCTTGATGCGTTCGCATGTATCGGTGCAGCGCCAGCCGAACATGGACTACACGGACTTTCCGTTGACCTTGCGCCTGCCCGTGACTACGCAGGCCAGCACCACCACCGCGGAGCAAACCCTGATGTTCGTGCGCCTGTCGTTGATGGCCCAGGGCTCGAAATTGCCGCTGTCCGTTCAGCCCCTGCCGACCCGGGCCCCGCGTTCACCGTTCATGGTGACGCGGTCGACCGCAGCCATTGAATCCCATGAGGAGGGCCTGTGAATCAACCTTCAACACCGTTGCCGGAACTGATTGCGCAACTGCTCGAACCGATCAGCGAGGAGGCGCCTTGTGGTCAGGATTTGCGTTATGAGCCTGAGTTCGACCGATTGCGCGAACTGCGCCGTGAGGACGACACCAGTTTGCCGACGGGGGTGTGGCAGTCGTCGATCAAGCGTGCCCAGTGGCCGGAACTGGAAAAGCTTGCCACGAGCCTGCTGCTCGAACGCAGCAAGGATTTGATGCTCAGCGCCTGGCTGGGGGAGGCCTGGCTGCATCAGGACGGGCTCGAAGGCTTACCGGGCAGCCTGGCGCTGGTTGCCGGGTTATGCGAGCGCTATCCCGAGCACCTGCACCCGCAGGCTGAGGATGGCGACCAGTCATGGCGAGTGATACCGCTCGAATGGCTGGCGCGACGCTACACCGAAGTGTTGCTGACCCGAGTGCCGCTGTTCGATCCGCACAACGGAGAATTCGATGGCTTCTGTCTGGATGCCTGGCGCCGCTTGCAGTTGCAACAGGTGCTGGCCAGCGACAGTAAAGCGGCCAAGGCCTCGGCCGAGAACGCCCGCAACGAACAGAAAAAACTCACCGAACAGATTCGCGCCACTCCGTTGTCTTTCTGGTTGCGCAGCCAGGGCAGCCTGTTGCTGAGCCTGCAACACCTGCAACGCCTGGACAACTGGAGTGACACCTGGCTCGGCAACCAGGCCCCGGGCTTCAAAGCGTTGCAAGACGTGATCAAAGCATTGTTGACGCTGGTTCAGGAGTTCATCGCCATGCATCCACGAAAACCGACCCCGGCGCCTGTCGAAACGCCTGCGGTGGCGGCATCGAGCCCGGCTGCGGTGCCGGAAGTCATCCCAGCGCCCCAAGTGTTCAGCGAGCCGGCGAATCGTGAAGAGGCGTATCGGCAATTGCTGTTGATCGCTGACTATCTGGCGCGCACCGAACCCCACAGCCCGGTTCCCTATCTGATCAAACGGGGCGTGGAGTGGGGCAACAAGCCCCTGAGTGAGCTGCTTGGGGAGCTGATCAGCGCCGATGCCGAATCCCGGCGACTCTGGACGCTGTTGGGCGTTCTTTAGTGAAGCCGGGCGGCCGCCGACGGCGGCGGTAAAGCAATGGGGGTGAGTACCGGTTGACCGGAAAAAAACGCCGTCAGGTTTTTGCCGGCCAGTTCCACGGTGCCTTGGGTGGCCTCCGGGGACAATCCGGCGACATGGGGGGTCAGAATCACGTTGGCCAACCCCTTGAGGGCGTCCGGCACCTGGGGTTCGTGATCGTAGACATCCAGCGCGGCGCCGGCGATCCGTCGCTGTTCGAGCGCGCTGATCAGGTCCGCCGTGACGATCACACTGGCCCGGGCGATATTGACGATGAAGCCGTTGGGCCCCAGGGCATCAAGCACCTGCCTGTTGATCAGGTGTTGGGTGCCGAGCCCGCCGGGTGCGGCGACTATCAGAAAATCCGAGTGGCGTGCCAGTTCGGTGGGCGTCGAACAGAAGCTATAGGGCACGTCGCTGCGGTGCTGGCGGTTGTGGTAGCTCACGTTCATGTCGAAGCCGTTGGCCGCACGTTTGGCGATGGCGATGCCGACGGCCCCGAGGCCGAGGATGCCCAGGCGTTTGCCGGCCAGGGAAGGGCGCATGATTTTCGGCCACTCGCCCCGACGCACGGCGGCATCGGCTCGAGGAATATCCCGCACCAGCGCCAGCAACAACGCCATGGCGTGATCGGCGACGGAAGAGGCATTGACGCCAGCCCCGTTGGTGACGGTGATGCCACGGTCGGCGGCGGCTTGCAGGTCGACGTGTTCGTAGCCGGCGCCGATCACACAGATGATCTTCAGGTTGGGCAGGGCGGCGATTTCATTGGCGTACAGGCCCAATGGGCCGCGCGTCAGCACCGCCTCGATCTGACTGCCCTGTCGGGCAATGGCGGCGGCGCGCTCGGCCGGGGTCGGGGCCAGGATCAAATGAAACCCCTGACGTTCGAGAATCGGCAGGTAGTCATTGATGGTTTCAACCAGTACCAGAACGGTTGCGGTCATGCTGGGCTCCTGTGGGCAGCGGAGTGTTGGGGCTTGAACGTCGCGTCAGATTGCTGACTCCAGAGAGGATTGGCAATGGCCCACAGTCATAGGCTATTGGTTGGCAAGCACTCGTGCAGGCGTTGGCGATACCGGCGAACTTCTTAGATACAACACTAGATCAGAGCGCGGCAGATTGAGAGGGTTTGTCCGCAATGAATAGCTGTAGCAGCTGTCGAGCCTGCGAGGCCGCTACAGCGAACGCAGCCTTTGGCAGCTGCTACATAGAGCGCGCCGCGCCGACCCCATCTGATCCGCACTACCATTGCTCAGCTAAGCCTTTGCTTCTGCTGATTAATCCCGGACAATCGCGCCCCTGTTTCGGTCAGGGCGCTGCCTGTCGGATTTTTCCGACTCGTCCTGACCGGGTGACAAGTGACCGGAAAACGGAGATCCAGCAGGATGAATGATCAGGCCAATAGCGTCGGCGAACGCTATGTAACGGCGACACCAGCGAGCCTTGCAAGCTGGAATCGCCATGACACCACATGGATGTTGGGCTTGTTTGGTACGGCCATCGGGGCCGGTACCCTGTTTTTGCCGATCAACGCGGGGCTGGGCGGCTTCTGGCCGTTGCTGATCCTGGCGGTATTGGCGTTCCCCATGACCTTTTACGCACACCGTGGCCTGACCCGCTTTGTGTTGTCCGGCCGTGAAGGCGCGGACATCACCGAAGTGGTGGAAGAACACTTCGGCATCAAGGCCGGTGCGCTGATCACGTTGCTGTACTTCTTCGCGATCTTCCCGATCCTGCTGATCTACAGCGTGGCCCTGACCAACACCGTGGGCAGTTTCCTCGAGCATCAACTGCACATCATGCCGCCACCGCGCGCCGTGCTGTCGTTCGTGCTGATTCTCGGCCTGCTGGCGGTGGTGCGCTGTGGTGAACAAGTGATCGTCAAGGCCATGAGCCTGATGGTGTATCCGTTCATCGTCGCGTTGCTGTTCCTGGCGGTGTTCCTGATTCCTCACTG
Source organism: Pseudomonas sp. P9_31 (assembly GCF_034008235.1). Lineage (NCBI taxonomy): Bacteria > Pseudomonadati > Pseudomonadota > Gammaproteobacteria > Pseudomonadales > Pseudomonadaceae > Pseudomonas > Pseudomonas sp. P9_31. The sequence continues at coordinate 3,649,394 of NZ_CP125375.1, read as the reverse complement.
GAATGGCGGCATCCTCAGCACCGCGTCCACGCTGCCTGAGTCGTCGGCGCTGCTGCACACCTTGTGGCTGGCGATTCCGGTGATGGTGTTCTCGTTCAACCACTCGCCGATCATTTCGGCGTTCGCGGTGGACCAGAAGCGTCGCTACGGTGTGCATGCCCAGGAGCGCAGCTCGCAGATCCTGTCCCGTGCCCACGCGTTGATGGTGGTGATGGTGCTGTTCTTCGTCTTCAGCTGCGTGCTGACTCTTTCGCCGGCGCAACTGGCGGAGGCCAAGGCGCAGAACCTGTCGATTCTGTCGTACCTGGCCAACCACTTCAGCAATCCGACCATCGCCTTCGCGGCGCCGTTGATTGCCTTCGTGGCCATTTCCAAGTCGTTCCTGGGCCACTACATCGGCGCCAGCGAAGGCTTGAAGGGCCTGATCGTCAAGAGCGGCAAACGCCCGGCGCCGAAGACCCTGGACCGCCTGACCGCCGCGTTCATGCTGGTGGTCTGCTGGATCGTCGCGACCCTGAACCCGAGCATTCTCGGCATGATCGAAACCCTCGGTGGCCCGATCATCGCGGCGATCCTGTTCCTGATGCCGATGTATGCGATCCGCAAGGTGCCGGCCATGGCTCGTTACCGTGGCCAAGCCTCCAACGTCTTCGTGACGCTGGTGGGCCTGGTGGCCATTTCGGCGTTGATCTACTCGCTCACCGCCTGAAACAGCGGGCGATCAATCGAGGCTGCCCCGGTTGATCGTCCCCTTCGAATGCCTGTTCAGGCGACTTTTGCTTCGCTGATGACAGTGCTCGATGGCCGCAACGGCTTTTTCGCAGGCCTTGCACAGCGTTGCCGGCGCATCGGCCAGCCTTGGTGCGAACCACTCGGGACAGAGGCTGATCACGCCCTCCGGCGAATGCATCCATTGACTGATCACGTGCTGGACCGTCCCGTCCAGGCCCTTTCTGGCTCGTAGGGCGTTGAGTCGTGGGGCGCAGAGCTGGTCCAGCGCCAGCCGGTGGATCTCGCGCAAGAACGGTGAAATCTGTACCGAAAGGTAGGCAATGCCGAATTTTTCCTGGGCAACACGTGCGCCCAGCGCCCAGAACGAGCCCACCATCACGATGTCCTCGTGGCGCCGCGCTGCGATGTAGTCAAAGGTCGGCTCGAGCAGGCTGGAGAACGTATTCCACTGCACCGCCAAAGCGCTTTTCGAGCGTTGGAGGCGGGGCGTGTCGCCGGTGGTTTCCCGGGATAACGGCTCGAATTCCAGCCCGTACTGTTCGATCGTGGCCTTGAATGCCGGCAGGCTGCACAGGGTCGCGCGATGGCCGCGCAGGTGCAGCGCATTGGCCAGGCCGATGAAGGGGAAAATGTCTTCGGCCGAACCGATGGCAATCAGGATGACCCGCATGACTCCTCCTTGAGTTGAGGCCTGTGAGGCCTCGTGGCACGCCGTCCTGGTGCCGTTATCAGGCAAAGCGTAGCTGGGCGTTTGCCGTCAGGCATAAAAAAACGCCGCTCATCTCACGATGGGCGGCGTTTTTTATGGCTTTGCAGCGTTAGGCTTGAACGACCGGGATGTTGGCGTTCGCGGCAGCTTCACGGAACTCGGCGATCTGGTCGAAGGACAGGTAGCGGTAAACATCGGCCGCCATGCTGTCGATCTTGCCAGCGTACTCCATGTATTCCTCGACGGTCGGCAGGCGACCCAGGATCGAAGCAACAGACGCCAACTCGGCCGAAGCCAGGTAAACGTTCGCGCCATCGCCCAGACGGTTCGGGAAGTTACGGGTCGACGTCGACACCACGGTGGAGTTCGGCTCTACGCGTGCCTGGTTACCCATGCACAGCGAGCAGCCTGGCATTTCCATACGTGCGCCGGCTTTGCCGTAGATGCCGTAGTAGCCTTCTTCGGTCAGCTGGTGAGCGTCCATTTTGGTCGGCGGCGACAGCCACAGACGGGTTGGAAGCTGACCCTTGACCTGATCCAGCAGCTTACCGGCAGCGCGGAAGTGACCAATGTTGGTCATGCACGAACCGATGAACACTTCGTCGATCTTCTCGCCAGCAACGCTGGACAGCAGACGGGCGTCGTCCGGGTCGTTCGGTGCGCAGAGCACAGGCTCTTTGATGTCGGCCAGGTCGATTTCGATGACTTCAGCGTATTCGGCGTCAGCATCGGCAACCATCAACTCAGGGTTGGCGATCCAGGCTTCCATCGCTTGAGCACGACGTTCCAGGGTACGGGCATCGCCGTAGCCTTCGCCGATCATCCAGCGCAGCAGGGTGATGTTGGAGCTCAGGTATTCGGTGATCGACTCTTTCGACAGCTTGATGGTGCAACCGGCAGCCGAACGTTCGGCCGAAGCGTCGGACAGCTCGAAAGCTTGCTCGATGCTCAGGTTGTCCAGGCCTTCGATTTCCAGAATGCGGCCGGAGAAGGCGTTCTTCTTGCCTTTCTTCTCCACGGTCAACAGGCCAGCCTGAATCGCGAAGTAAGGAATGGCGTGAACCAGGTCGCGCAGGGTGACGCCCGGTTGCATTTTGCCTTTGAAGCGCACCAGGATCGATTCCGGCATGTCCAGCGGCATAACGCCGGTGGCGGCGGCGAACGCAACCAGACCGGAACCGGCCGGGAACGAAATGCCCATCGGGAAACGGGTGTGGGAGTCACCACCGGTACCGACGGTGTCCGGCAGCAGCATGCGGTTCAGCCAGCTGTGGATGATGCCGTCGCCCGGACGCAGGGAAACGCCGCCGCGGGTCATGATGAAGTCAGGCAGGGTGTGGTGGGTGGTCACGTCGATCGGCTTTGGATAAGCCGCGGTGTGGCAGAAGGACTGCATCACCAGATCGGTCGAGAAGCCCAGGCACGCCAGGTCTTTCAGTTCGTCACGGGTCATGGGACCGGTGGTGTCCTGAGAGCCGACGGTGGTCATCTTCGGTTCGCAGTAGGTGCCAGGACGAACGCCTTTGCCTTCAGGCAGACCGCAGGCCTTGCCGACCATTTTCTGTGCCAGGGTGTAGCCCTTGCCGGTGTCGACAGGTGCTTCAGGCAGTTTGAACAGATCGGTAGGGCCCAGGCCCAGCTCGGCACGGGCCTTGTCGGTCAGGCCGCGACCGATGATCAGCGGGATACGACCGCCAGCACGAACTTCGTCCAACAGCACCGGGGTTTTCATTTCGAAGGTGGTCAGGACTTCGTCGGTGCCGTGTTTGCAGACTTTGCCAGCATGCGGGTACAGGTCGATCACGTCGCCCATGTTCATGTTGGTGACGTCGAATTCGATTGGCAGTGCGCCAGCATCTTCCATGGTGTTGTAGAAGATCGGAGCGATCTTGCTGCCGAAGCAGAAACCGCCGGCACGCTTGTTCGGCACGTGAGGAACGTCGTCGCCGAAGAACCACAGTACGGAGTTGGTGGCCGATTTACGCGAAGAGCCGGTACCCACGACGTCGCCGACGTAGGCGATCGGGAAGCCTTGACCGCGCATTTCTTCGATCTGCTTCATCGGACCGGTGACGCCTTGTACGTCCGGCACGATGCCGTCGCGCGCCATTTTCAGCATGGCCAGGGCGTGCAGCGGGATGTCCGGGCGGGACCAGGCATCAGGGGCAGGGGACAGGTCGTCGGTGTTGGTTTCGCCAGTCACCTTGAACACGCGCAGGCTGATCTTGTCGGCCAGCACAGGACGGTTCTTGAACCACTCGCCGTCGGCCCAGGATTGCAGAACGCCTTTGGCGTGAACGTTGCCGTTCTTGGCTTTTTCAGCCACGTCGTGGAAGGCATCGAACATCAGCAGGGTGTGCTTGAGTTGAGCGGCAGCGACAGGGGCCAGTTCGGCGCTGTCGAGCAGGTCAACCAGGGTCACGATGTTGTAGCCGCCCTGCATGGTGCCGAGCAGTTCAACAGCGCGTTTCTTGTCGATCAGAGGGGATTTTGCTTCGCCTTTGGCGAGGGCAGACAGGAAGCCGGCCTTTACATAGGCTGCTTCGTCCACGCCTGGCGGAATGCGATTGGTGATCAGGTCAACGAGGAAGGCTTCTTCGCCCGCCGGGGGATTCTTCAGCAGCTCGACCAGGCCTGCAGTTTGTTCGGCGTTAAGCGGCTGGGGAACGATACCCAGTGCTGCACGCTCTTCGATATGTTTGCGGTAGGCTTCAAGCACAGTTATTACCCTCATCAGTGGTCCCAAATGGGTGTCCGGGACGCTCATCCCGAAATTGCCGTACTCATGCGCTGCGTGGCGTTTTGGGCCACTTAGCCAGAATTACCGGCAATTCCTTACAGAAGCTGCTTTCAAAGTTTTACGCCTGCAGAACGGGGAGCTGATGAGGGTTGGCGTTGGGCTTTTCCCCGCTGGAAAAACCCTTCGCCAACACCGCTCTGAAGGAACGACTGTGCTCGTGACGCTTTGAAAACAGCTTCTAACGGACATTGGCGCCTTAAAAGGCTGGCTGATTCTACGGCAAAAAAAATTTAAAGGTAAGTTCGCCCCAAAACTTTGAGGGGTGATGAATGTTAGACAAAGGGCTAACATGCTGGCCTGTTCTGCTTTCCCGTGTTTTGCCTACCTATGCCCAATCAGACCATCAAGACCCCCTGCGTCGGCCTCTGCTCAACTGTTTACGGTGATCTGGTGTGCCGTGGCTGCAAGCGTTTTCACCACGAAGTGATTCACTGGAACGGTTACAACGAGGAAGAAAAGCGCGCGGTGTGGCTGCGTCTTGAGCAACTGTTGTCGCAGGTGATGGCCAGCAAGGTGGAAATTTTCGATCCCGCGTTGCTGCGCCTGCAGCTGGAGCAGCGCAAGATTCGTTTTGTGCCGCATCAGTCGGAATATTGCTGGGCTTATCAGCTGATTGCCCGTGGGGCACGGGTCATCAACAATCTGGAAGCCTACGGGATGGTGCTGCTGCCGGAGTTCCGCGACTGGAACCTGCCGGAACTGCGCGATGCCATTGATCGGGAATTTTTCCTGCTGTCTGAAGCGCATTACCAGCGCTACATTGCGCCGGGGTTTCTCAAGGATGCTTTCGGCGGCTGATTTTTAAAGTCAAAAGATCGCAGCCTTCGGCAGCGCCTACAGGGGAATGCGATCCATGTAGGCGCTGCCGAAGGCTGCGATCTTTTGATCTTGCTTAATGCTGGGTCACGATCTCTTCCAGATGATCCATGACCGTATCCGGCTTGAGCACCAGCACATCGCTTTCCAGCGCATCGAGCACCACTTCCGCCGTATTACCGATCAACGCCCCCGACAGCCCGGTCCGGGCCACGGTGCCGATCACCGTCACGGAGGCCCCCAGCTTATGGGCCATGTACGGAATCAACACATCCGCCGGACCTTCCGCGATATGCAGGTGGTCGTCATCAATGTCGAACTCGGCCTGAAAGGCTTTGCATTGCTCGCGATAGCGGGCCTCAATGGTTTCGCTGAGCTGAAACGTCGGGTCGGCCGACGACAGCATCGGCGATGGGTGAGCGCTGATCACGTGCAAATGGGCCTTGGCCAGGCTGGAAATGTCGTAGCCATGGTCGATGATGCTGGCGTGCAAGGTGCGGTGTTCGCCGTCGAGGTTGCCGACATCGATGGCCGTCAGGATCACGCCGCCGGTCCAGGGTTTGGCGTTTTTCACCAGCAGCACCGGAGTCGGGCAGTAGCGCAGCAGTTTCCAGTCCGCCGGGGTCAGCAGGGCCTTTTTCAGCGGGCTGTCGGGGAAATGTTGCTTGACCACCAGCCCGCAACCTTCGGCCTGCTGCACATCGATAATGGTGTCGTGCAGGCTTTCGTTCCAGGCTTGTTCGGTGGTGACGTTGTAACCGTCTTCCAGCAGGGCGGCCTTGAGCACGCTGAGCATCGCGCTATGGTCGTGCTTTTTATCGCAGACCAGCAGGTGCAGATGAGCCTGGGTCACGCCAGCGATCAATTTGGCCCGTTTGAGCGCCAGGCTTTCCGAGTGTTCGGGTTCAATGACCACCAGGATGCTGCGAATGGCTTGCATGATCGGGATCTCCAGGAAGGTAAAATCACTGCGTTGGACAACTATAGTTGCTGGTCGGGCATTCGCGACTTGATGCACATCAACGGTCGCGGCTGGTGGTCTGTCGGCAGGCCGGTATAATCGGCGCCCTTCGTTTTGAACCTTTTATCCGTGAGCCCCATGATCCTTCCCGAAATTCACGAGTTCCTCGGCTGCCGCACGCCCGATGGCTGGGTCCAGGCTGCGCTGGCGGATCAGGAAACCCTGCTGATCGACCACAAAAACTGCGAATTCAAGGCGGCCAGCACGGCGTTGAGCCTGATTGCCAAGTACCACTCCCACGTCGACCTGATCAACCTGATGTCGCGTCTGGCCCGGGAAGAGTTGGTGCACCATGAACAGGTCATGCGCCTGATGAAAAAGCGCAAGATCGAGCTGCGTCAGTTGTCCGCCGGGCGTTACGCCTCGGGCCTGCGCAAAGTGGTGCGCAGCCACGAACCGGTGAAACTGGTGGACACGCTGGTGGTCGGCGCCTTCATCGAGGCCCGTAGCTGCGAGCGTTTCGAGGCGCTGGTGCCGCATCTGGATGAAGAGTTGGGCAAGTTCTACTTCGGCCTGCTGAAAAGCGAAGCGCGGCATTTCCAGGGTTACCTGAAACTGGCCTATCAGTACGGTGACGCCAAGGACATCGCCCAGGTGATCGACAAGGTTCGTGACGCCGAGCAGGCGTTGATCGAGTCGCCGGATGTGGAGTTTCGCTTTCACAGCGGTGTGCCGGTAGCGGCGTGAGATTGGGTGTACGCCACCTGCAAAACGGCCTAACGACTCAACCCCAGGCGCTCATGCCATTGGGCGATGGACTCTTCCGGATAGACGTCGAATTGCCGGTCGCCCGGATGCGCCTCGACTTCCACCCACGGCGCCTTGGAGCCGAGCATCAGATGGCTGTGCTCCGGCGGCACCGGCAAGGGAGTGTCGATGGCCGAGGCAAACGGGTGAATCAGCTCCGGCCATTCAGGGCTGAACAGCCATAACCCCGAGCCGCAAAGGGAACAGAAATGCCGCTCGGCGGTGCTGTGGCGGGCGCGTTTATCGCCTTCGTCCTTGAGCCGCGCATGGTACATCGCGATGTGCTTGCGACCGCGCACTTTGAGGCTCTGGGCATCTCCCCCCAGGTTGATCGCATAACCGCCACCGCCCTGGGTCTTGCGACAGATCGAGCAGTAGCAACGCTGATAAGGGTAGGGGTGGGCGCTGGTCAGGCTGAACGACACCGCGCCACAATGGCAGGAGCCTTCGAGCTGCATGGGGACCTCCGATGGGGCTTGGGATGGTAAGCGTTTCTGGACAGTTGAATGTATGGTGGCTGGTCTGGCGCCTTCGCGAGCAGGCTCGCTCCCACATTTGATCTTCAGTGTTCACACATAATGTGTGCACAGAAAATTCCCTGTGGGAGCGAGCCTGCTCGCGAAAAACGATAACGCGGTCTACCGGCTGGGCACCCGCCACAAGTACCACGCCGCCACGGTCCGATAAGGGCGCCACGCCAACCCGATTTCAATCATCTGCTTACGCGTTGGCTGTACCTCCAGCCCCTTCAACCGCCGATAACCCTCACGCACCCCAAAGTCGTCGGCGGGTAAAATGTCCGGCCGCTCCAGGCTGTAAATCAGCAGCATTTCCACCGTCCAGCGACCTACCCCGCGCAAGGTAGTCAAGCGCTCGATCAACGCTTCATCGTCCATGGCCAGCGCCGTGGCGTAATTCGGCACCACCCCGTCCAGAGCCGCCTGAGCGATGCCTTGAATGGTCGCGATCTTGCTGGCGGAAAAGCCGCAACCACGCATCTGTTCGAAGTCGGTCGCCAGAATTTGCTCGGGTCTTGGGAAGGTACTCTGGGGAAACAACGCCAGCAGCCGGCCGACAATCGCATCACCGGCCTTTGCATGCAGTTGCTGATAGGCAATCGCCCGCACCAGCGACTCATAAGGATCCCGAGCCGCATGGGGCTGATGCAGGCAGGGGCCGATGGTGCTGATGTGGCGTTGCCAGTCGGCATCGAGGGCCGAGAGGAATTCGCTGGCCAGTTGATAGGTGTCGGGCATGGAGCATCCTGAGGGGCGGGTGACTGCGGGAAGATTAGTCGCCCCCCCGCGGCGTCGCACTCCATTGCTTGCGGTCAAACTTTCCCGGTCGGGGCCAGCAGGGCGTTCACTTGACCATAGGTGAACGCCTTGAGGTGGCTGCTGTCGAGCGTGCCGGTTTGCAGAAAGCTTTTGGCCAGGCCTGCCATGGCGCCGTAGAGGAATTCGGCGATGCTTGAGCCTGCGCTCAAACGGCGCACACCGAGAGCTTGCAGTTCTTCAGGTGAAGGCAGGCCCGGGAAGCCAAGCACGTTCACCGGCAGCGTGGTGCCCTGGCACAGGGCGTCGATCTCGTACGCCGCCGTGACGCCAGCGGCGAACAGCCCGTCGGCACCGGCCGCCTGATACAACGCGGCCCGCTTGAGCGTCTCTGCCACGCGATCTTCGGCCGGCACCAGGCCCTTGAGGTACACGTCAGTGCGGGCGTTGATGAACAGCTTCACGTCCCGGCGATTGGCGACCTGGCGCGCGATTTCGATTTTGCGGGCCAGCAGCTCGGGCGGGGCAGCACCGTCCTCGATATTGATCCCCACGGCACCGGCGGCGATGACGGCGTCGATCACCTCCGCCACTCGCCCCAGGTCATCGGAGTAACCCGCCTCGATGTCCACGCTCAACGGCACGCTGATGACCCGGGCGATGGACTCGACAGTGGAAACCAGCCGTTCCAGCGGCAAGGTGTTGCCATCCGGATAACCGTGAGCCCAGGCCACCGCCGCACTGCTGGTGGCGACGGCTTTGCTGCCCAGTTGTTCCACCAGTCGCGCTCCGGTGGCGTCGGCGACGTTGGTCAGAATCAGCAGGCCGCTCTGGTGCAGTTGATGGAATTGAGTGTCGAGTGTGTCCATCGAATGTCCTTCCTTATGACTTGTTATTGAATAAACGGTGGAGTGATCAGAATGCGAGTTGTTGGGTGATTTGCACCGCGGCGCTTTCCAGTCTGAGCAGAAAGGCCTTGCGCGGTTGTCCACCACCATAGCCGGTCAACGAGCCGTCTGCGCCGATCACCCGATGACAGGGCAGCACAATCGCCAGACGGTTTTGTCCGTTGGCCATGCCCACGGCGCGACTGGCGCCGGGTTTGCCCAGATGTGCTGCGATGGCACCATAAGTGCTGGTTTGGCCATAGGGGATTTTCATCAGTTCGGCCCATACCTGTTTGGAGAAAGCGCTGCCGGGCAGGTGCAGTGGCACGTTGAATTCGCTCCGTTTGCCGGCGAAATATTGCGCGAGTTCTTCTTCGATCTGCTGCAAATGCCCGTTGTGACCGGGTGCCACGGCGTAGCCGTAACGGTTCTGCAGTTCTTCGATTTCCCTGGTCAATGCCGGTCGATCGAGAAACTCCAGCAGCACCAGCCCACGCTGTTCGGCCATGGCGATCATCGGCCCCAGCGGTGTGGTCAGCCGGGTGAACAGCAGTGGCTCGCTGTGGGCGGCGCGGCCGGGCGTGATGTGGAACGACTTTTGAAACGCATCGCGAAAGCCGCTCAGCGGTTCGATGCCTTCGGCGAGCAACTGGGCATCGGTCCAGCGCAGGTCGGGATCCGCGTCGACGGATGTGAGCAGTCGCTGCACCCAGTCCGGCGCGATGGCCGCGGCGTCCAGCGGCTTGCACCGCAGGCAGGCCCGATAACCCGCCGACATCGCCTCATCGGCATGGGCGAAGAACTCGACGTTTTCCGGCTTCGGTTTGCGCGCCGTGCAACTGGGGCGGCAGAAGATGCCGGTGGTTTTGACCGCGGTAAAGAACACCCCCTCGTAGGCGGTGTCGCGTTCGAGCATGGCGCGAACCATCTCGGCGTGGGGCGGAAGCACAGCGTTTTGTAGGTTCATGGGTTGAGCATAAGCCGCGTCGCTTGGCGCCTCCACCGGAAAATCGACAGAGAATTCGTACTGGAAATCGATAGAGAACCCTACATCGATTGTGCAGGTCCGAAAGATCAGGCCCGTCGTGCCATCAATATGGCAGCCGCCAGTTTCGCCAACGGCTCTGGCGTTACCGCATGCGCCAGAGCATGAGCCGTCGTGGAAACTGTTGGGATAATGCGCCGATGGAACGCGTTTTTCGCAACTTGAAAACTGAATGGATACCGACCGTGGGCTACATGACGGCTCAAGAAGCGCATCGAGACATCAGTCATTATCTGATGCATCGGTACAACTGGATTCGACCGCACCAGTTCAACGATGGGCTGGCCCCAGCTCAGGCCGAGAAAAAACTTAACGTCGTGTCCGGGATTAGTTGACCACTACAGCAGGCGTGTATGCGGTTATTGAAAAATGGTTTTTCCCACGTCTTTATAGGCTTTACTGTCATGGAGTGACTTCCTTGTTTTCGGTGCATCCAGGGTAAATGGTGCAACTACGCCCATCCGGCATAATAAAACTGCTGAAGTCCTTGTTGTTGCCGTAGCAAAATGCGTACTGATCCTTGAATCCTTTGCCCATGCAGCGCTTCCAGCCATCGCTTACTTTGACCCAGGTATCCTTCATGTAAGGTCGCTCTTCATCAGCGAGATTGATTTTCAACCGTACGGTTTTCCCAGGGAGTTGATCCAGGGTATAGGCGGCAGATGGCTTACCTGGTATTGGCTTTCCAGCCGGATCGTATGTTTTACAGTCGAGAATTTTTGTCAGTCGACGCAAACCACCAGCCGTGCGGAACATCCATTGGCACTGGCCAGAAAACTCGCTCTCGCCTGCAGTGTTGAAGACTCCTTTGTCCATGTTCAAGAGATCCTCGCGCACGGAAACTCCTGCCCAGTCTCTCCCCATGTCTCCGAAATCATCACCATAGGTAGCATTGATTTCCAGGTCTATCTGATTGATCACCAACTCACAGCCCTTACTGGAGCGTCGTATTTCAATCTGCGAATCCTGCTTGTACTCCTTTCGCCACTCACGGTTGAATTGCGAATCTAGATTGTCGCGCTTACCCAAGTCGCACGTTTGGCCTTTAGCTGGCACGTAACTCACCGTCGCGACGTAGGCGAAATTTTTCGGTAGATCCGCAGTGAAGGTGAAGGTGTTCGACTTGTCAGACGCCGTGGCCGTGCAGCCAACCAAAAGCATCATGCAACCCGTAAAAGTCAGGCCCATAACTGCACTCTTCATAAGGTTTCTCCTCTTGTCATGTGCAGATTTTCTCTATGCGTCATGGGGTTGTTTCCTTATTTTCGTTACAGCCTGGGTAGATGGTGCAACTACGGCCATCAGACATTTTGAAGGTGCTGAAATCGACGTGATTACCTGAACAAAAGGCGTCCTCATCCTCAAACCCCTTACCCATACAGCGTTTCCAGCCACCCTGCCACTTTGACCCACGTATCTTCTATGTAGGGCTTTGGACTTGCCCCTACTAAACCGGACACCAACTCCCCGTTAAATTGATGCTGCTGCCAAGCGCCTGAACTCCCTCGGTGAGCGATAGTTCAAGGCGCTGTGTGGATGCTGCTCGTTGTAGTGTTCGAAGGCAATTGCCAGATTACGTAGCGCCGTTTCTCGATCCGGCTTGGGCATGTGCGCTACGTAGTCACGCTTGATCGTCTTCACAAAAGTCTCGGCCATACCGTTGCTCTGCGGGCTGGGAACTGGGTTGGTCACCGGCTGCAAGCCGATCTGTCGAGCAAACAGGCGTGTCTGTTCGGCGGTGTAGGCCGAACCGTTGTCGCTTAGCCATTGCACCGGCGTGGTGGGCAGTTGATCACCAAAGCGCTTCTCCACGCTTTCCAACATCAAGTCGCGAATATCATCACCGCTGTATCCGGTAGGGCTGGCGACCCAGCCGATGGCTTCGCGATCACAGCAATCCAGGGCGAAGGTCACGCTCAGTTTGACGCCGTCCTCGCAACGAAACTCAAAACCGACCTAGATACAGCGGTGGACGCAAATCGCCGTACACTTGTGTTGGTTAATGGGACTCCCATAAAAAACGGCCTTGGTTAAGGCCGTTTTTTCAACAGACGAAGCGACTAATTCTGCGGATCGATATTGTCCAGCGCCCGGTTCACCGCCAGCTCGCCCAGCATGATGTTCTGCTGAATCCCCAGTATGGTGTTGCGATGCGGGTTTTCCAGAAGGTTTGCAAAATCACTGAGCATGACACTGGCTGATGCGAGTGATTCGCAGGCATGGGCCAGCAAGCTTTCGGTATCCATGTCGGGGGCGACGATGAACATTCTGCTGGGTTTACGGGCAGCAGCGGGTTCTTTAGGGGGCTTGAGGTAATGATCGAGCGCGCGTTCCGCCGCGTCGTGGAGCTTTTTTGAGTCGATGGATTCGTAGGGGGAAACGTCGTCGTCGGTTTCCGGTGGATTAGGTGTGATCTTGAACATTGTCTTAACTCTCAAAGTGAGGCTGCGACCAGTTCGCGACTAAACGAATGGGAGGCAGCTGTGCACAGGTTAGTCGACCGACGAGCTAAGAAATCGGCGCACCCGAGAGTGCCCTGCGCACAGCCACCATTAAGTGCAGGGATGGGATACCTGACTGAATGGCACTTATGCGACTTAGCAACGACGGGCGACTAAACCCGACCACTGATAGGCAGTGGCAGGGAAACGATAGAGGCCAGGGCCAAAGCGCACAAGCCGGCGGATTCTGGCGTAGTCGTAGGCAATGACGCAAGACGCTGTAGCTTTCAGGAAGTAACGCGCAGCCACATTAAACAAGCTCCGCTAAACACCCAAGCTCCCCTGTAGGAGCTGCCGAAGGCTGCGATCTTTTGATCTTGATTTTCGGTGGTCCGGGTGAAATCAAGATCAAAAGATCGAAGCCTTCGGCAGCTCCTACGGGGGATCTCCTTTGTCATTCTGGTTGGGATAAAAAACGTGTTATTTGATCTGCACAATGACCGGACCTTCCGTCACGATCGGCGGGTTCGCGTGGATATTCGATGCGTTTTTCTGAATCCAGTCGCGCGCAACTTTCAAGCTCGCATCGCTGCCAGCCTTGTCCGTGCAAACAGTCACCGCCGTACCGCCATCACCTGTATTCAGCAGTGTGTAACTTACCAGGCCAGGCACTACCCGCAGGGTCGCTTCGACGTCGGCCTTGCGCTCTTCCAAAAGATCGAAAAGCTGCTTTGCTCCAGCACCCAGGTAGGTTCTTATAACCGCATACATGGTCGTCTCCTTTAGGAGTTACCGTCTTGATGCCAATCCAGATCCGCTAATGGCCGCTATCACTCAGGTTTCAGTTCGTCCCGATTTATTCAGCTTAGCCAAACGCCCGGCGGCGAGCGAAATGCAACGACCACCGGCCACTTTTGGCCGAAAGCGCGGAAACAAGGGACAGACCGGGAAACAAGGGACAGGCCACGATTGCTCGGCATATGCCTGAAATCGTGGTCTGTCCCTTTTTATGCTTATCAAGCGGGACGTGGTGCTTCAACAGGGGGTGTACCGTCGTGAAACATCGTTTTCAGTTGAGCACGCAGTTGCGGTGAGTCGGTGTGCTTGTGAACACTGACCGCATGCTGTGCAGCGGCCTCGAGCAGTTCGTTTTCAGAGTCTGCGGACAGGGCGACCGAGCATTTGGAATCGCTTGGAAACTCGCGGCAGTCGATGTATTTACGCGCCATGATCTTCTCCTCCCTACGACGAAGGCAGGCCGTGGCCTGCGTGAACGATCACTCGACGCGCCACCCCATACATCGAGTCGCATCGAATGTGCCGACTTTTAAAGTATAGGCCCGCCACAAGGCGCATCGCGACAGTCTTGCAACGACCGTAGGCGCTGCCGAAAGCTACGATCTTTTGATCTTCGGCGGTTTAAAAGATCGCAGTCTTCGGCAGCGCCTACAGGGGATCTTCGTTGGTTTTTACGGTGCGAGGAAAGGTGGCAGTGAATGTCGTTCCGCTCGTTAGAGAAGACGTTACAGCCACGTCGCCGTCGTGCGCCCTTGCGATCTCACGAACAATGAACAGGCCCAGCCCGACGCTTCTAAGTTCAGCATTGTCATGACTGCCACGGATCATCGGTTCGAACAGGTCCTTGAGCAACTCCGGCGGTATGGGGGTGCCAATGTTGTGCACTGTAATAATGACTGCTCGATCTTCGATGCACGAAGAGACGGTGACTCCGCTATCGGCAGCACCGTAGGCGACTGCATTGGCGACCAGGTTGCCGATGAGTTGATAGAGCCGATCACTGTCGGCGGTAAAGTCACCTTGCCCATCACGCAGGTGGGTCAACTCATGCCCGGGGAACGCCAGGCTCAATTCGTCCAGGCAGTCGGCCACCAGTTCGTGCAGATCGACGGGTTTGGGCAGGACCGCGATACCTCGCCCGACCTGCGTCAAGGTGAAATCCAACAGGTCAGCCACCAGACGCTGTGCGCGCTCTGCCGAGTGGGTGATGTGGCCAAGTATTTGTGCCTGTTTAGTGTCCATCTCCCTGCGGCCCAGCAGTTCCGTGGCCATTTTTATCGCCGACAAGGGGTTGCGCAGGTCGTGACTGACAATCCCGATAAGCTGCTCGGCGAACAGGGCCCTGTCTTCCGCCGCGGCGTAAGTGATGCGCAGCTTGTCTTGGGTAATATCCATTACCCGTTGATCCTTGAGGTGTTTTGCCAAATGTCTTTCGGCGAGCATTCGGGCATTGAGCAGTTCGCGCTCGTACCTTTGCCGATCTTCCGCTTTGAACAGCGTCATTTCATGAAATATGCCAGCAGAGCTCTCACAACGGATGGCGCTGAGCATCATCGCAATTGAATGTCCGTTGTAGTGAACGAGATCGAATTTGACATCAGCGATCACGCCCTGGATTTGCATAAGGGGCGCCCAGTACGTCCGATGAAACGTCCTCTCTTCAGGGCTCATCAGGTCTTGGATGTGACGACCGAGCAGCTCCTGCCTGCGGTAGCCAATCCAGCGGCAGAAGGTGAGGTTGACCTGTGCGATCTGGCCATTTTCTGCGGTAAGCAGCAAGCCACATTCAGCTTCGTCGAAGAGAATTTCAGAACCGGGCAGCGAATCGTCATCTGCGGGCATTTGTATTCACTGACCAATGGGGCCGATATCTGGAAAATTATAGACACCACTCGCACAGGAGCCCTCAAGATTTACAACTTTCGCAGCGATTATCAGGCCGCGAGGTTTGGGGTACCCACTGCGAATGACAGGAGAGGGGTGTTTTCTTCAATACGGCGTTCAGGCGCCTCATTACCTTGAGGCCTGGTTCAACTGAATTGAAGAAGGTATGCAATGAGTCTGATTCTTTCCATGGCGGCGTTTGCCCTGGCGGCTTCGATTACACCGGGGCCGGTGAACATCGTGGCGTTGAGTTCCGGGGCGCAGTTCGGCTTTCGCGCCAGTCAACGGCATGTGGCCGGGGCGACGCTTGGGTTCGTGCTGTTGTTGGTGTTGATGGGGTTGGGGTTACATGAGGTGCTGAAGTTGTGGCCGTTCATGACCCGAGTGGTGCAACTGGCCGGGGTGGCGTTTCTGCTATTTATGGCCTTCAAATTGGCCACGGACAACGGTCATCTCGATGCCAAAGAGTCGGGGCGGGCACCGTCGATGCTGTATGGCGCGGTGATGCAATGGCTCAACCCGAAAGCCTGGCTGGCCTGCGTGGCGGGAATGGGCGCGTTTGTCGCCGATGGCGAAGCGCGGCTGGTATGGCAGTTTGCGGCGGTGTATCTGGTGATCTGCTATCTGTCGGTGGGTTGCTGGGCGTATGCCGGGACGTTTTTACGTGGCTACCTGAGCAATCCGGCGGGGATGCGGTTGTTCAACCGGGGCATGGCGTTGTTGCTGGCGGTAAGTGCGGGGTATTTGCTGTTGCCGTAAGTTTGCGATGTTGGTTCCCGGCACAACTCTTATTGCCAATGCTTTCCCTGTGGGAGCGGGCTTGCCCGCGATGGCGTCTGGTCAGCCAACAATGATGTCGAATGGACTACCGCTATCGCGGGCAAGCCCGCTCCCACAGGGATTTTTGTGGCAGTTCCACCCATCAAGGCTTGTGGCGAGGGAGGATGAGTTAGCCGCGATACTGCCCCGGTGTCGCCGCCAGATGCTGTTTGAATGCGCGCTGAAAATGCGCCTGGTCGGCAAACCCTGCTTCCAGCGCCACATCGGCGATCAACCTGCCGCTGCGCAGTCGGTCCCGGGCGAACTGGATGCGTCGGTTGATCAGGAACGCATGAGGCGTCATACCGTAATGCTGCTTGAAGGCGCGGATCAGGTAGGACGGCGACAGTTGCGCCGCCTCGCAAATGTCCTCGAGCTTGAGCAGGTGCGTGCAGTTGTCGCGGATATAGTCGGCGGCCCGTTCCAGCTTGAAATTGGGTTCGCGCAGCGGTTGATCGATGGGGTTGAGCCGCTGTTGCACCTCGGTGAAAAACTCCACCGCCGCACTGTGTTTACGCAGCACGTCGTGCTGTGGATCGACCAACACCTGGTACAAGTGCTTCAGGCCGGCGAACAGCTCGACGTCGCGATTGTGGGTGACGGAAAACCGGCGAAACGCCGAGTCCTGGCTGAAGCCGAGCTGATGCTGCAAATCGGTCAGCCAGGGTGTTTCGACATACAGCATCAGGTACGACCAGGGCTGGTCGTCGATCGGATTGCAGGCATGTACATCGCCGGGGTTCATCAACACCACGGTGCCGGCGCTGACCTGAAACTCCGATTGTTCGTGGAGGTAGGTGCTGCGCCCGGCGGTGATCGCACCAATGGAAAAGTGTTCGTGGGAATGCCGGGCGTAGCAGACCTCGCGACCGTCGTCGATGGAACGGGCTTCGATGAAGGGCAGGGCGTCGTCACGCCAGAAACGCGGGGCTTTGTCTGCAACTTTGGCGACGGTGTGCTTCATCTCGGTGTCCTCGACAGGCCAGCAACCGAGTGTATTAGCTCTGGCCGGCAAAGGCTCGTTCCAGTTCGGCGATGTCGAGCTTTTTCATCTGCAACATCGCTTGCATGGCACGCTGGGATTTTGCCGTGTCGGCGTCTTGCATCATGTGCATCAGCGCCACCGGCACAATTTGCCACGACACGCCGAATTTGTCCTTCAGCCAGCCGCATTGCTGCGCCTGCACCGGGCCTCCGGCAGACAGGTTGCCCCAGAAGTGGTCGACTTCCTCCTGGTTATGGCAATTGACCTGGAACGACACCGCTTCGTTGAAGGTGAACACCGGCCCGCCATTGAGTCCGGTGAAGGTCTGGCCATCGAGCTCGAAACTGACGGTCATCACCGAACCTTCCGCACGGCCATGGATTTCCTGGCCGGCCTTGCCGTAATGGGTGATGGCGGTGATTTTCGAGTGATCGAAGATCGAGCAATAAAACTTCGCCGCCGCTTCGGCCTGACCGTCGAACCACAGGCAGGGGGTGAGTTTTGGAAAGCGTTGCATGGCGGTTGTCCTCGGCAGGTTGAGCACGCTGGATTATCAGCGTAGTCAGTCCGTCGTGGACAGGGGGCGCCGTAGATCGAGAATCCGTAGCAGCTGCCTCGCGCAGCTCGGCAGCTGCTACGGGGCGGGGGTGACCGGTGGTCGATGAACATGGCTTGTGGGTCAAATTGCGCTTAGCTGTAGGGATAACCCAAGGCGCGCGTAATCCCGCTGAACTTGTAGGAGCGAAGCTTGCTCGCGAGGGCGTCATTTCTGTCACCCCGCGTTATCGTTCTTCGCAGGCAAGTCGGATCGCCGCACCGCTCGCTCCTACAGAAAAATAATGGCGTCGCGGTAGAGGCGCCCCTTCAGAACACCGTGAGTCTGAGGAAATCCGCCATGCTGACCCTTAACATCAATGGCAAGGACCAGGAACTGGATGTCCCGGCGGACATGCCGTTGCTCTGGGTGCTGCGCGATGTTGCGCACCTGACGGGCACCAAGTTCGGTTGCGGCATGGCCCAGTGTGGCGCCTGCACCGTACACGTCGACGGCGCGCCGCTGCGCTCCTGCATCACCCCCGCCACGGCAGTGGCCCACGGGCAGAAAATTCTCACCATCGAAGGCCTGTCCAGCGACGGCTCGCACCCGGTGCAACAAGCCTGGGCCGAGCTCGATGTGGTCCAGTGCGGTTATTGTCAATCCGGGCAGATCATGTCGGCGGCAGCGTTGCTGGCAAAGATCCCCAATCCTACGGACAGCGACATCGACCGGGCGCTGTCCGGCAATATTTGCCGCTGCGGCACCTACCCAAGAATTCGCGCCGCGGTCAAACGCGCCGCCGAGATCGGTTGAGGCCACGTGTTGAAAGGAGTCTGAGCAATGAACAGCATCAACCCTGTCTCGCGTCGTGGCTTTCTCAAGGGCAGTGCCGTGTTGGGTGGCGGTCTGGTGGTGGCGTTTGTCATCCCTGGCGGCCATCGCTTTGCCATCGGCGCCGAGAATCAAGGAGACGTCTTCGCGCCCAATGCCTTTTTACGCATCGGCAACGACAACAGCATCACCGTGCTGCTCGGCCATTCGGAAATGGGCCAGGGCATCTGGACCGGCCTGACCATGTTGATTGCCGAAGAGCTGGACGCCGACTGGTCGAAAATCCGTGTCGAACATGCACCGGCCTCGGCCGCCGACTATGGCCTGCCGGCGTTTGGCGGGATGCAAATCACCGGCGGTTCGACCTCGACCTGGATGGAGTTCGATCGCTATCGCCAGGCCGGATCGGCGGCGCGCTTGATGTTGATCGAGGCGGCGGCCAAGCGATTCAACGTCGCACCTTCGCAGATCCGCACCGAGTCGGGGGTGGTCATCGCCGGCGACAAGCGCGCCACTTACGGCGAATTGGCGGATGACGCCGGCAAGCTGCCGGCGCCGGACCCGGCCTCGATCAAGTTCAAGGAAGCCAAGGACTGGAAGGTCATCGGCAAACCCACCAAGCGCCTCGACACCCCGGAGAAAATCACCGGGCGCGCCAAGTTCGGCATGGACGTGCAATTCGACGGGCTCATGACGGCGATGGTCGCTCGCCCACCGGTGTTCGGTGGCAGCGTCAAATCCTTCGAAGGCGCTGAAGCGCTGGCGGTGCCGGGCGTGCACAAAGTAGTGCAGGTGCCCACGGGGGTCGCGGTGATTGCCGATCATTATTGGGCGGCGAAGCTGGGGCGCGATGCGCTGAAGGTCGAATGGGACCTGGGGCCGAACGCCGGACTGGACAGCCAACAGCTGCTGGAAAGCTTCCGTAAACTCGCCGCCACCCCCGGCACCTCGGCCAGCCGGGCCGGTGATGCGGCGGCGATGCTGGGTAAAGCGGCGAAGACGATTGAGGCCGAGTACAGCGTGCCGTACCTGGCCCACGCGCCGATGGAACCGCTCAATTGCACGGTGAAAATCTCCAAGGATAAATGCGAAATCTGGACTGGCACACAGTTTCAGACCCTTGATCAAATGATCGCGGGGAAGATCACCGGGCTCAAACCCGAACAGGTCGAAATCCACACCCAATTCCTCGGCGGCGGTTTCGGCCGTCGGGCCAACCCGACCTCGGATTTTGTCAGCGAAGCCGTGTATGTCGCCAAGGCGGCGGGCGAGCCGGTGAAAACCGTCTGGTCCCGAGAGGATGATATTCGCGGCGGTTACTATCGCTCGGCGTTCCTGCATCAGGCGCGCATCGGGCTGGGTGCCGACGGCATGCCGATGGCCTGGAAGCATGTGCTGGTCGGGCAGTCGATCATGGCCGGGACGTCGTTTGCGGCGACCATGGTCAAGGATGGCGTCGATAAAACCTCCGTCGAAGGCGTGGCCGACAGTCCTTACCTTGAGGGGCTGGGCAATCATCAGGTCGAACTGCATTCACCGCAAACCGGCATCAGCGTGCTGTGGCTGCGGTCGGTGGGGCACACCCACACCGCATTCGTCATGGAGTCGTTGATCGATGAACTGGCAGAGGCGGCCGGCAAAGATCCGGTGGAGTACCGACGAGCCTTGCTCAAGGCGCATCCACGGCATTTGGGCGTGCTGAATCTGGCGGTGGAGAAAGCCAACTGGAAAGCGCCATTGCCGGACGGCCACGCATTGGGCGTGGCGGTGCATGAGTCTTTCGGCAGTTATGTCGCCCAGGTGGCCGAGGTGTCGCAGGACAACCTGGCGATTCGTGTGCATCGGGTGGTGTGCGCGGTGGACTGCGGCATTGCGGTCAACCCGCAGAGCATCGCCGCGCAGATGGAGTCAGGCATCACCTTCGGTCTCGGATTTACCTTGCACAGCAAGCTGACGTTCAAGGACGGTCAGGTGGTGCAGTCCAATTATCATGACTATCAGGTACTGCGCTTGAACGAGATGCCCGTGGTCGAGGTGCATATCGTCCCCAGCAGCGATAAACCCGGCGGCATCGGCGAGGTCGGGGTGCCGCCCGTGGCGCCGGCCGTGGCGAATGCGGTGTTTGCCCTGACCGGGCAGCGTCTGCGGGAACTGCCGCTGCAACTGTCGGGGGTGTGAGATGAGGCGACATCTGGTTCTGGGCGCAGTGGTGCTGATCGGGCTGAGTGGCTATGCCTCGGACCTGTTCGCTGACGATAAGGAGGTGGTGAAGGCGTTCGAGACGGTGCAGAAGGTGTTCCAGAGCCCGCGTTGTCAGAACTGTCATATTCCCGGTGATTCGCCGTTGCAATTCGATGCCGGCAATCCTCATGCGATGCGTGTGGTTCGCGGGATGGACGGTAAGGGGGCCGCCGGTTTGCCGTGCGCTACGTGCCATGCCGAAAGCAATCCGCCGGCCAGCTATGGCCCTCATGCTCCGCCCGGGGCGCCGCATTGGAGCCTGCCGCCGGCCGCGCACAAAATGGCCTGGATCGGTCTGCCAGCCGACAAGTTGTGCGCGATGATCAAGGACCGCTCCAGTAATGGCGATCGTGATTTCGCGGCGTTGATCAAGCATGTCAGTGACGACAAGCTGGTGCTCTGGGGCTGGAATCCGGGTGAGGGGCGGGCGCCGGTGCCGGTGCCTCACGACATCTTTGTCACCCAGTTCAAACGCTGGGCGGACGCTGGAGGGCCGTGTCCGGTGGCGGGTAGCTGACCAGCGGCGCGTTTATAGGGAGTCAAACCGGGTGTGAACGACTCTAACGTTCATATCCATCAAGGGAGTGAGTAATGCTAACCCCAGACAAACCGGTCAAACCCGGCGTTGGCGCAGACATGCACACGCCGAACGCGCTCGATAGCGCAGTGCAGGATCGCGAGGTACTGCGCGACTTGTCGCGCAAGGCCGAGCAAGAGCTGATGGGCGTGCAGATGGCGAGCATGGATGAGTTGACGCTGCTTTCCAATCGTCATGGCTTCGAGGCCCTGGCCCGGTTGGGGCTGGAGGCCTGTCAGCAGATGGGCAAGCCCGCGACTCTGCTGTTTTTCGACCTCGATCACTTCAAGCGCATTAACCGGCTGTACGGCCGCACCGAGGGCGACAATGCCCTGAAAACCTTCGCCGATGTGCTGCGTATCGCCTTTCGTGAAAGCGATGTGATCGGCCGGTTGGGCAGTGATGAGTTTGCCGCCTTGTTGACCGGCGCCAACGCGGTGGAGATCGTCGCGATCAGGACGCGGCTCGAAGAAATGCTCGATGAGCGCAATGCCACGGTGCATCGTGGCTATGACATTCGCTTCAGTGTCGCGCAAATCGAATTCGATCCCGACCATCACAAAACAGTCGATGGCCTGATGCTGGCGCTTGATGAGGTTCGTCATCAAGGCCAGGTTGAGTTTTGAGGGCTGCCCCGCAAGTCCGCTGCAATTCGGGATGCCGTTCGCAATAACGAGCCGTCGTGCCTGAACCGCCCGATCATCTGCAGTCCGGTCGGCAGTTGCGCTTCGGCGCGAGGCAGCGGGATATTCACCTGCGGCCAGCCGAACGCTCCCCAGAACTTGATGAAATCCGACGGTCCGGTGCTTTCCAGGCCCACCGGCGCGACCATCCCGCATGAGGCGCCGAGCATCGCGTCGAAGGGTTGGCAAAGCTCATTCAGTTGCGGTGCAAGGGCTGCCAAACGGCTCTTGGCGGCGGATTCCTGTTCCCATGTTGTCGCCGCCGCTCGATTGAACATTGCCAGTGTCGAGGGGCTCAATTGTGTCCGGTGTTGTTGGAACTCCTTCGCCAGCGAGCGGGCACCTTCGCAATCGTTGATCAACTGATGATCGTCGAACACAGCGGCAAACTCATCCGGTAGCCGCACTTCGCTGACATCAGTGCTCCGGCTTGGCGCAGCAGCGTCACTACGTGGGCATCCCGGGACGGTTGATGGCCGGTATAGATGGGCGAATAGAATTGCGTCGGATAGGCAGCGGTGTCGAAGATGTCCTTGATGCCCACGGGTACGCCGGCCAACAGGCCACGGCCATTGTTTTGCGCCGCATCGGCGCGAACCTGCCGGGCATTGAACGAAACGAAGGCCTGGATATCCGGCTCGTGCGCCTGAATGCGTTCAAGAAAGGCGTCGGCGATGGCGGCAGCGGTTGTATCGCCATTGACCACCGCTTCGCTGAGGGCCGTAGCGTCAAGGGACGGGCGGATCATTTGGCAAACAACTGGTCGATGTTCTTGAACGCCTTGAACTCCAAGGCATTGCCGCAGGGGTCGAAGAGAAACATCGTGGCTTGTTCGCCCACCAATCCCTGAAAGCGGATACCCGGCTCGATCACGAAGTGCGTACCCAGGGCTTTCAAGCGTTCGGCCAGCGCCTGCCATTCCTCCATTCCCAATACCACACCGAAATGCGGCACCGGTACGTCGTGGCCATCCACGGCGTTGGTATGGGCAGCTTCCTGAGAAGCGTTTTTCGGGGCCAGATGAATCACCAGTTGATGGCCGAAAAAGTTGAAATCGACCCAGTGATCGCTGGAGCGACCTTCTTCCAGACCGA
The DNA here is from genome assembly GCF_034008235.1 of Pseudomonas sp. P9_31. NCBI lineage: Bacteria > Pseudomonadati > Pseudomonadota > Gammaproteobacteria > Pseudomonadales > Pseudomonadaceae > Pseudomonas > Pseudomonas sp. P9_31. The sequence goes on along the minus strand of NZ_CP125375.1, from coordinate 3,626,472 downwards.
ACACTTCACCATAGAAGCGCCGGGCAGCGGCCAGATCGTAAACCGGGATGGCTAAGTGAAAAGGGGACAGTTGCATCGGACGTGCCTCGACGGGTTGAGAGTTAAGACCGAGTTTAGTCCTGTGCTTTTTGATTGAAAGACGATAGTTTTTTCAGCGAGCTCAAATTATTTCGATCAATTGGAGAGCCGTATGCTGCGGGAACTGAAAACTTTCATTGCCGTGACGCGCCATGGCACGTTCGCTGCGGCAGGCATGCACATCGGCCTGACTCAGTCGGCGGTCAGCGCGCAGATCCGCAATCTGGAGCAGGCGTTGGGCATACGTCTGTTCGATCGCACTGGACGTCAGGCCCTCCTCAATGCGGCGGGGCAGCGAGCGTTGCCGATGGCTCAGGAAATTCTCGAAACCTTCAACCGCATGGCCGTCAGTGATGACATCAGCGAGTTTCATGGCGAATTGAAGATCGGCGCGGTGGCCACCGTCCAGACCGGGTTGTTGCCACGGGCGCTGTTGCGCCTTCGGCAACAGGCGCCATTGCTGGAGGCGAAACTGGTGCCGGGGGTATCCCTGAGCCTGTTGAGCCAGGTGGACACTGGGGAAGTGGACCTGGCGATTCTGATCAAGCCGCCGTTTGAATTACCCAAGGAACTATCGGTGCAAGTCATTCGCCGGGAGCCGTTTGTGCTGATCGTGCCGGTAGATCTTGAGGAGGACGACCCGCTGCAGTTACTCGTCAACCACCCCCACGTACGCTACGACCGCAATTCATTCGGCGGGCGACTGGTGACGCGTTTTTTGCGCGAGCAGCAGATTGATGTGCGGGTAGCTCTGGAGCTGGATGAGCTGGAAGCTATCGTGAAAATGGTTGAGTGCGGATTGGGCGTTTCATTGTTGCCCAAGGCCGGGCTGTGGCTTGAACATGGCGCCAGGGTGAGGGTGATAGAGTTGGGCGAACTGACATTCTATCGGGAGATCGTGCTGTTGCAGCGTTATAGCCAGCGTAAACAGCCGATCCAGCAGCTGTTTGCCCGGTGTCTGACACAAATCGACGACTGAACACTAACCCCTGTGGGAGCGAGCCTGCTCGCGATGACAATGTCAGATGCACGGCATGTATCGACTGACGAACCGCTATCGCGAGCAGGCTCGCTCCCACAGGGGGATTGCATCGATTTTGAAATGGCAGGCATAAAAAAACCCGCCTGAAGAGGCGGGTTTCTAGCGGCTAACCGAAGATCACTCTTCGATGTTGCCCATGGCGGTGGTGTTGAAGCCGCCGTCTACGTACATGATTTCGCCGCTGATGCCGGACGCCAGGTCCGAGCACAGGAAGGCGCCGGCGTTGCCGACTTCTTCGATGGTGACGTTACGACGCAGCGGAGTTTGCGCTTCGTTGACGGCCAGCATTTTGCGGAAGTTCTTGATGCCGGAAGCGGCGAGGGTGCGGATCGGGCCGGCCGATACGCAGTTGACGCGAGTGCCGTCCGGGCCCAGGGAGCCGGCCAGGTAACGTACGCCAGCTTCCAGGGAAGCCTTGGCCATGCCCATTACGTTGTAGTTAGGCATGGTGCGCTCGGCGCCCAGGTACGACAGGGTCAGCAGGCTGCCATTGCGGCCTTTCATCATTTCGCGACCCGCCTTGGCCAGGGCCACGAAGCTGTAGGCGCTGATGTCGTGAGCGATGCGGAAGCCTTCACGGGTGGTGGCTTCGGTGAAGTCGCCGTCCAGTTGGTCGCCCGGGGCGAAGCCGACGGAGTGCACGATGCAGTCCAGGCCGTCCCACTTCTTGCTCAACTCTTCGAAGACCTTGGCGATTTCTGCATCGCTGGCCACGTCGCACGGGAAGCACAGTTCAGGGCTCGAGCCCCAGCCTTGTGCGAACTCTTCGACACGACCCTTGAGTTTGTCGTTCTGATAAGTGAAGGCAAGCTCAGCGCCCTCGCGATGCATGGCGGCAGCGATGCCGGATGCGATGGACAGCTTGCTGGCGACACCGACGATCAGTACGCGCTTACCGGCGAGAAAACCCATGTGTTGCTCCTCTCTTTCAGGTTTATTGCGCAGTGGCTGGTGCCAGAAAAGCGGCCTCCAGCAACTGCTGTGTATACGGATGTTGGGGGGCGGCAAAAATACGTTGCGCGTCTCCCTGTTCGACCACTTGGCCATGCTTGACCACCATCAGCTGGTGGCTCAGCGCTTTGACGACAGCCAGGTCATGGCTGATAAACAGATACGTCAGGTTGTACTTGGTTTGCAGTGAACGTAGCAGCTCCACCACTTGGCGTTGCACGGTCCGGTCGAGGGCCGAAGTCGGCTCGTCCAGCAGAATCAACGCCGGTTTTAGCACTAATGCCCGGGCAATGGCGATTCTCTGCCGTTGCCCACCGGAAAATTCATGGGGGTAGCGGTGCCGGGTTTCCGGGTCCAGACCTACCTCCTTGAGTGCCGCAATAATCGCTTGTTCCTGTTCTGCCTCGGTGCCCATCTTGTGGATCCGCAGGCCTTCGCCGACGATCTGGCTCACGCACATCCGTGGGCTCAGGCTGCCGAAGGGGTCCTGAAACACCACCTGCATTTCCCGTCGCAGCGGCCGAATTTCGTGCTGCGTCAGGCAGTCTAGCTGCTTGCCTTCAAAACGGATCGCACCTTTGCTACCGATCAGCCGCAAAATCGCCAGGCCGAGCGTCGACTTGCCGGAACCGCTTTCTCCCACAATCCCCAGGGTCTGGCCCTGGGGCAGGCTAAAATTGATCCCGTCCACCGCTTTGATGTGGTCGACGGTCTTTTTCAGAAAGCCTTTCTTGATCGGGAACCAGACTTTCAGGTCCTCGACCTGCAGCAATGGCGGGCCAATCACGTTGGTCGCCGGTTTGCCGCTCGGCTCCGCTGCCAGCAGTTCCCGAGTGTACGGATGCTGCGGCGCGCGGAACAACTCTTCGCACGATGCCTGTTCGACGATGCAACCGCGCTGCATGACACATACGCGATGCGCAATTCTTCGCACAAGGTTCAAATCATGACTGATCAGTAACAATGCCATGCCCAGACGGGCCTGCAATTCCTTGAGCAGTTCGAGGATTTTCAACTGAACGGTCACGTCCAGCGCGGTGGTCGGTTCGTCGGCGATCAGCAGTTCCGGCTCATTGGCCAGGGCCATGGCGATCATCACCCGCTGGCGCTGGCCGCCGGACAATTCGTGGGGCAGGGCCTTGAGACGCTTCTCGGGTTCCGGGATGCCGACCATCTCCAGCAGTTCCAGCGTGCGCTTGGTCGCGACTTTGCCGGTCAGGCCTTTGTGGATGCCCAGCACCTCGTTGATCTGCTTCTCGATCGAATGCAGTGGATTGAGCGAGGTCATCGGCTCTTGAAAGATCATCGCGATCCGGTTGCCGCGGATGTGGCGGATGGTTTTCTCTTTCAGGCTCAGCAGGTTTTGCCCGGAATACTCGATGGTACCGGACGGATGCCGGGCCAGCGGGTAGGGCAGCAGTCGCAGGATCGAATGCGCGGTCACCGACTTGCCGGAGCCGCTTTCACCCACCAGGGCCAGGGTTTCGCCGCGCTTGATGTCGAAGCTGACGCCTTCGACCACCCGCTGAACGTGCTCGCCGACGACAAATTCGACGGCCAGGTCGCGCACTTCGATCAGATTGTCCTGATTCATTTCACTTCCTCGGGTCGAAGGCATCGCGAGCGGACTCGCCGATGAACACCAGCAGACTCAACATCAGCGCCAGCACCGCAAACGCACTCATGCCGAGCCACGGCGCTTGCAGGTTGGATTTGCCCTGTGCCACCAGTTCACCCAGGGACGGTGCGCCCGGTGGCAGGCCGAAGCCAAGGAAGTCCAGGGCGGTCAGGGTGCCGATGGCGCCGGTCAGGATGAACGGCATGAAGGTCATGGTCGAGACCATGGCGTTGGGCAAAATGTGGCGGAACATGATCGCACCATTGCGCATGCCCAGCGCCCGGGCCGCGCGCACGTATTCCAGATTCCGCCCGCGCAGGAACTCGGCGCGCACCACATCCACCAGGCTCATCCACGAGAACAGCAGCATGATCCCCAACAGCCACCAGAAGTTCGGCTGCACGAAGCTGGCGAGGATGATCAGCAGGTACAGCACCGGCAACCCGGACCAGATCTCCAGAAAACGCTGCCCGGCCAAGTCGACCCAGCCGCCGTAGAAACCCTGCAAGGCCCCGGCGATCACGCCGATGATCGAGCTGAGAATGGTCAGCGTCAAAGCAAACAGCACCGAAATCCGGAAGCCGTAAATCACCCGGGCCAACACGTCGCGGCCCTGGTCATCGGTGCCCAGCAGGTTATCGGCGGACGGCGGCGCGGGGGCCGGGACTTTCAGGTCGTAGTTGATGCTCTGGTAGCTGTAGGGAATCGGCGCCCACAGCACCCAGGCGTCCTTGGCCTTGAGCAGTTCGCGGATGTACGGGCTCTTGTAGTTGGCTTCCAGCGGGAATTCGCCGCCGAACGCGGTTTCCGGGTAACGCTTGAGTGCCGGGAAATACCAGGTGTTGTCGTAATGCACCACCAGCGGTTTGTCGTTGGCGATCAGCTCGGCGCCGAGGCTTGCGCCGAACAGAATCAGAAACAGCCATAACGACCACCAGCCACGCTTATTGGCCTTGAACAGTTCGAAACGTCGGCGATTGAGAGGGGACAGGCTCATCTCAATGCTCCCGGCTTTCGAAGTCGATGCGCGGATCGACAAGGGTGTACGTGAGGTCGCCGATCAGCTTCACCACCAGCCCCAGCAGGGTGAAGATGAACAGCGTGCCGAAGACGATTGGGTAGTCGCGGTTGATCGCTGCTTCGAAACTCATCAAACCGAGGCCGTCGAGGGAGAAGATCACCTCCACCAGCAGTGAGCCGGTGAAGAAGATGCCGATGAGCGCTGAAGGGAAACCGGCGATCACCAACAGCATGGCGTTGCGAAACACATGGCCGTAGAGCACGCGGTGACGGGTCAGGCCCTTGGCTTTGGCGGTGACCACGTATTGCTTGTTGATTTCGTCGAGGAAGCTGTTTTTGGTCAGCAGGGTCATGGTGGCGAAATGGCCGATCACCAGTGCGGTGACCGGCAGTGCCAGGTGCCAGAAGTAATCGAGGATCTTGCCGCCGGTGCTGAGTTCATCGAAGTTGTTCGAGGTCAGGCCCCGTAGCGGGAACCAGTCGAAATAACTGCCGCCGGCGAACACCACAATCAGCAGAATGGCGAACAGGAACGCCGGGATCGCGTAGCCGACGATGATCGCCGAACTGGTCCACACATCGAAGTGGCTACCGTGTCGCGTCGCCTTGGCGATCCCCAGCGGGATCGACACCAGGTACATGATCAGCGTGCTCCACAGCCCGAGGGAGATCGACACCGGCATCTTTTCCTTGATCAGGTCGATGACCTTGGCGTCACGGAAGAAGCTGTCGCCGAAATCCAGGGTGGCGTAGTTCTTGATCATGATCCACAAGCGTTCCGGCGCCGATTTGTCGAAGCCGTACATGTGCTCGATTTCCTTGACCAGCGCCGGGTCCAGGCCTTGCGCCCCACGATACGCCGAGCCGGCCACCGACACTTCGGCACCGCCGCCGGCAATGCGGCTGGTGGCGCCTTCGAAGCCTTCGAGCTTGGCGATCATCTGTTCCACCGGCCCACCGGGGGCGGCCTGGATGATCACGAAGTTGATCAGCAAAATGCCGAGCAGGGTCGGGATGATCAGCAGCAGTCGCCGAAAAATATACGCCAGCATCTGATTACTCCGTGCCCGCAGGGTCGGCTTGCAGTTTGGTTTCGACTTCTACCGCAGGTTTTGTGGCGGGCTTGACCCACCAGGTATCCGTGCCAACGTCGTACTTGGGTGAGATTTTCGGATGGCCGATGTGGTTCCAGTAAGCCACGCGCCAAGTCTTGATGTGCCAGTTAGGGATCACGTAATAGCCCCATTGCAGCACGCGGTCCAGCGCACGGGTGTGGGCCACCAGGCTTTTACGCGAATCGGCGTTGATCAGTTGCTCGACCAATTGGTCCACCACCGGGTCTTTCAGGCCCATGGAGTTGCGGCTGCCAGGTTTGTCGGCGGCGGCAGACGTCCAGAACTCGCGCTGTTCGTTGCCCGGCGAACTGGACTGCGGGAAGCTGCCGACGATCATATCGAAGTCCCGTGAACGCACACGATTGACGTACTGCGAGACGTCGACCCGGCGAATCAGCAGATCGATACCCAGGTCGCTCAAGTTGCGTTTGAACGGCAGCAGCACTCGCTCGAGTTCGGTCTGGGCCAGCAGGAATTCGATCGTCACCGGTTTGCCGGTGGCGTCGACCATCTTGTCGTCGACGATTCGCCAGCCAGCCTCTTGCAGCAGTTGATAGGCTTTGCGCTGTTGGGTGCGGATCATGCCGCTGGCGTCGGTCACCGGGTTCTGGAACGCTTCGCTGAACACTTGCTCGGGGATCTTGCCGCGAAACGGGTCGAGGATCGCCAGTTGATCGGCGTCCGGCAGGCCGGTGGCGGCCATATCCGAGTTTTCGAAATAACTGCGGGTGCGCGCGTAGGCGCCGTTGAACAGTTGCTTGTTGGTCCACTCGAAGTCCAGCAACAGGGTCAGGGCCTGACGCACACGCACGTCCTGGAACACCGGGCGGCGCAGGTTGAACACGAAGCCTTGCATGCCGGTGGGGTTGCCGTTCGGGATCTGCTGTTTGATCAACCGGCCTTCGGTCACCGCTGGAATGCTGTAGGCGTTCGCCCAATTCTTTGCGCTGATTTCCACCCAGTAATCGAACTGCCCGGCCTTGAGCGCTTCCAGGGCCACGGTGTTGTCGCGGTAGTAATCGGTGGTCATGATGTCGAAGTTGTAGAAGCCGCGATTGACCGGCAAGTCCTTGCCCCAGTAATCCTTGACCCGTTCATAGCGCACCGAGCGCCCGGCCTTCACTTCGCTGACCTTGTACGGGCCACTGCCCAAAGGTATTTCCAGGTTGCCCTTGTTGAAATCCCGGGTGGCCCACCAATGCTTGGGCAGCACCGGCAACTGGCCGAGGATCAGTGGCAGTTCACGGTTGCTTCTGTGCTTGAACTTGAACAGCACCTTGAGCGGGTCTTCCTCGATCACCTCCTCGACATCGCTGTAGTAATCGCGGTAGAGCGGGGTGCCTTGCTTGATCAGGGTCTGGAAGCTGAACACCACGTCCTCGGCGCGTATCGGGTGGCCGTCGTGGAAGCGCGCTTCGGGGCGCAGGTAGAAACGTACCCAGCTGTTGTCCGGGGCCTTTTCGATTTTGCCGGCGACCAGACCGTACTCGGTGATCGGTTCATCCAGTCCTTTTTTGGTCAGGGTGTCATAGATCATGCTGATGTCGTTGGCCGCGACACCTTTGCCGATAAACGGGTTGAGGCTGTCGAAGCCACCGAATCCGGCCTGACGGAAGATTCCGCCCTTGGGTGCATCGGGATTCACGTAATCGAAGTGTTTGAAGTCGGCCGGGTATTTCGGCGGCTCGTTGTACAAGGTCAAGGCATGTTGCGGAGCGGCGCAGGCCAGCCCGGCGAACAACAGACCGCTGGCCTGCAAGAGCAGGGCGCGTACGGGTTTCATTGATCTTTCTCCGAAGATTTCAGCCACCACGCGCTCAGGCCCAGGGTGTAGGGCGGCGTCGTGACGAAGGCGAACCGGTTGCGGTAGGCCAGGCGGTGATAATTGAGGTACCAGTTGGGAATGATGTAGTGCTGCCACAGCAGCACCCGGTCCAACGCCTTGCCGGCGGCGACTTGTGCATCACGGGTCTGGGCGGCGAGCAGTTGTTCGAGTAAGTGGTCGACCACCGGGTTGGCGATGCCTGCGTAGTTCTTGCTGCCTTTTACCCCGACCTGGCTGGAGTGGAAATACTGCCATTGTTCCAGACCCGGGCTGAGGGTCTGGTTGAGGGTCATCAGGATCATGTCGAAATCGAACTGATCGAGGCGCTGTTTGTACTGGGCGCGATCGACCGTGCGCAGCCGTGCGTCGATGCCGATGCTGGCGAGGTTCTCGACGTAAGGCTGAAGAATGCGTTCCAGGTTAGGGTTGACCAGCAAGATCTCGAAGCGCAGCGGTTGGCCAATAGCGTTCTGTAGTCGCTGACCATTGAGCTTCCAGCCGGCCTCGGAGAGCAGGCTCAGGGTCTTGCGCAGGGTTTCCCGTGGAATGCCGCGGCCTTCGGTCTGCGGCAGGCTGAACGGCTCGGTGAGCAGTTTGGCGGGTAATTGATCGCGATAGGGCTTGAGCAGCAGCCATTCGTGACCGACCGGAAGTCCGGTGGCCGAGAACTCGCTGTTGGGGTAATAACTCATGGCGCGTGTGTAGGCGCCGCTGAACAGCGTCCGGTTGGTCCACTCGAAATCGAACATCAGCCCCAGCGCTTCACGGACCTTGATCTCGGCGAAGGTCGACCGCCGAGTGTTCATGAACAGGCCCTGGCTCTGGGTCGGAATCTGATGCGGGATCTGCGCCTTGATCACATCGCCACGGCGCACGGCGGGGAAGTCGTAGCCGTTGTCCCAGTTTTTCGCCTGATGCTCGATGTAGATGTCGAACTCACCGGCCTTGAACGCCTCGAAAGCCACGTCGCTGTCACGGTAGAACTCGACTTCCATGCGATCGACGTTGTACTTGCCGCGATTGACCGGCAGGTCCTTGCCCCAGTAATCCTTGACCCGTTCGAAGACGATCTGTCGACCGGGCGTTACCGAAGTGATGCGATACGGCCCGCTGCCCAATGGCGGTTCGAAGGTGGTGGCTTTGAAATCGCGACCTTCCCAGTAATGCTGAGGCAGCACCGGCAACTCGCCCAGGCGCAGGATCAGCAGCGGATTGCCGGAGCGTTTGAAGACGAAACGGATGCGTTGCGGATTGAGGATGTCGACCCGCGACACTTCCTGAAGGTTGGTGCGGTATTGCGGATGACCTTCCTTGAGCAGCAGACGGTAAGAGAACGCCACGTCGTAAGCGGTGATCGGCGTGCCATCGTGGAAACGCGCTTCGGGGCGCAGGTTGAACACCACCCAGCTGCGGTCCTCGCTGTATTCCACCGATTGGGCGATCAGGCCATAACTGGACGTCGGCTCGTCGCCGGACGGCGCGTACTGGCCGGTGCCGACCATCAGCGGTTCGTTGAGTTCGTTGATGCCGTATTGCAGGAAGTTGGCGGTGGAAACCGGGCTCGAACCTTTGAAGGTGTAAGGGTTGAGCGTATCGAAGGTGCCAAACGCCATCACCCGCAACGTACCGCCCTTGGGCGCTTGCGGGTTGACCCAGTCGAAGTGGGTAAATCTGGCCGGGTACTTGAGCGTGCCGAACTGCGCATAACCGTGGCTTTCGCTGATCGTCGCGCTTGCGGAGGAGCTCAAGGCCAGGCTGATCAGGAGAAGGAGGAGGGGATGCTTCAAGTCAGAGATCCGATCCAGGCGGCTTGGGCTTTGTGGGCCGTACAGTAACAGCTTGTATCGACAGGAAAAAGACGGGGCTTAATGCGTTGTTAATTGTGAGGTGATAGTCCGGCGGATCGCAGAACCTGTGGCGAGGGAGCTTGCTCCCGCTCGGCTGCGAAGCAGTCGTAAACCTAAGTATGCGGCGTGTCAGAAATTACCGGGTTTCAGGTTTTGGGGCTGCTTCGCAACCCAGCGGGAGCAAGCTCCCTCGCCACAAAGCCCCTCGACAGGGCGTGCTGTTTAATGCGGCGAAGCAACCGTCAGCATCTGCCCCGGCTTCAGCGCCTGGCCAACCCGCGGGTTCCAGCGCTTGAGGTGCTGCATTTCAACGTTGAAGCGCTTGGCAACCATGTACAACGAGTCGCCTTGCTGGACCTTGTACTGGGTCTGCGGCTTCTGTTTGTCTGCCTTGCTGCCGGCTTTGCTGTTCGCCGCCACGACGGTGTTGACGCGCCCGGAACTGCGCTTGGTGGTGTCCTGCATCACCAGGGTCTGGCCGACCTTGAGGTTTTTGCCGTTCAGCTTGTTCCAGCGTTGCAGGTCTTTGACGTCGACCTTGTTGGTCTTGGCAATGGTAGCCAGATTGTCGCCGCGCTTGACCCGGTAAGCGCGCTTGAGGCTGGCGATTTCGCTGTCGTCGGCACCTTCGAACACCGGTTTGAGCGTTCGCTGACTGATCAGCTCCTCAGGGCGCATGGTCGACAGGCTGGCGGTCAGCAGTTGCGCCTTGGACGTCGGCACCAGCAGATGCTGGGGGCCGTCGATGGTGGTGCGTTGCTTGAAGGCCGGGTTGAGCTGGAACAGCTCGTCTTCGTCGATGTTGGCCACCGCGGCAACCTTGGACAGGTCCATGCGCTGGTTGATTTCGACGACCTGGAAGTACGGTTCGTTGGCGATCGGGTTGAGGTTCACGCCATAGGCTTCAGGCGCCAACACCACTTGCGACAGGGCCAGCAGCTTCGGCACATAGGCCTGGGTTTCCGCTGGCAGCGGCAGGTTCCAGTAGTCGGTCGGCAAGCCGAGTCGCTCGTTGCGCTCGATGGCCCGGCTGACCGTGCCTTCACCAGCGTTATAGGCCGCCAGGGCCAGCAGCCAGTCGCCGTTGAACATGTCGTGCAGGCGGGTCAGGTAATCCATGGCCGCGGTGGTCGACGCGGTGATATCGCGACGGCCATCATAGAAACGGGTCTGGCGCAGGTTGAAGTAACGCCCGGTGGACGGGATGAATTGCCAAAGACCCACCGCGTCGGCCCGGGAATAGGCCATCGGGTTGTAGGCGCTTTCAATCACTGGCAACAGCGCCAGTTCCAGCGGCATGTTGCGTTCTTCAAGGCGCTCGACGATGTAGTGAATGTAGAGGCTGCCGCGTTCGCCGGCGTTCTCGAGAAAGGACGGATTGCTGGCGAACCACAGGCGCTGTTGTTCGATGCGTGGGTTGACGCCCAGGTTGTCCTGTAGCTGGAAGCCCTGGCGCATGCGCTCCCAGACGTCCTGTGGAATTTGCGGTGTCGGTTTTTCGCTGAGCCAGATCGGTTTTTGCTTGGCTCGAGCGGCGATATTCGGGGTGTGTGTCGCGTCGGTCTGCGGCACATGGCTGGAACAGCCCGCCAAAGTGGCGGACACAGCCACCGCGATGGCTTGAGCCAGGCGGGTCAATGCGTCTGAATTGATGGCTTTGCGAGTAGATGACGACATTGGCTGGAAGTGAGTTCCGGGCAAAAATGTCGGGCGATTCTAGAAAGCGTACCCCCTGCGGTCAACCATTCAGAATTTTTGTACCACCGGGCAGGCTGCTTAGAACGTATCTTTCCAAGCCCGAAGAGCAGCAAAAACCGCACTCGGAGCCCGGTTATCGGTTCCGTTCCGTTCGTCCACTTTTTCTTTAACGGATGTTTCGCCGGTACGCAAAAACGGATTGGTGAGCTTTTCCAGCGCCAGTGTCGAAGGCAGCGTCATGGTTCCGGCTTCCCGTTGTCGGGTGACGTTGGCCAGCCGCTCGAGGGTATCGGGGTTACCCGGTTCGACCGCCACGGCAAACTTCAGATTGCTCAGGGTATATTCGTGGGTACAGTAGACCAGCGTGTCTTCGGGCAGCGCCGCGAGGCGGCTCAGCGAGTGATGCATTTGCTCGGGCGTACCTTCGAACAGGCGTCCGCAACCGGCGGCGAACAGGGTGTCGCCGCAAAACAAATGGCCCAGGCGATAGAAGGCGATGTGCCCGAGGGTATGGCCCGGCACTTCGATGACCTCGAAGTCCCAGCCCAGCACGCTGATGCGGTCGTTGTCCTTAAGAGCCACGTCCCGCGCCGGGATGGTTTCGCTGGCCGGGCCATAGACGGTCGCGTCTGTCGCTTTTTTCAGCCGCTCGACGCCGCCGACATGGTCATGATGGTGATGAGTGATCAGAATATCGCTTAACACCCAACCCGGGTGTGCCGCGAGCCAGGCCTGTACTGGCGCGGCATCGCCCGGATCGACCACGGCACAGCGCTGGGTGCTGTGGTCTTGTAGCAACCAGATGTAGTTGTCGGTGAACGCGGGCAGGGCACTGATCTGTATCATCGTCGGATTCGCCAAGCGGAAAACAATGGTGCATCTTAGAACTTCCTGGCGCTTTGGAGAATGCAATGACCGATAAAGCGTTCGCTCAGGCTGATCCTGACTGGCTGGCATTGATCAGCGCGGCCCGTGAATGGCTGTCCGGCCCCATCGGGCAATTTCTGCTGGACGAAGAACGGCGCATGCTCGAAGACGAGTTGGGGCGCTTCTTCGGCGGCTACCTGGTGCATTACGGCCCCTCGGCGCAGACGCCACCGTCGGCGCCGCAGGTCCAGCGCAATGTACGGCTCGGTGCGCCATTGCCGGGGGTCGAGATTGTTTGCGAAGAGCAGGCCTGGCCGTTGAGCGAGCACGCCGCCGATGTGGTGGTGTTGCAGCATGGGCTGGATTTCTGCCTGTCGCCCCACGGTTTGCTGCGTGAAGCGGCGAGCAGCGTGCGCCCCGGCGGGCATCTGCTGATTATAGGGATCAACCCCTGGAGCAGTTGGGGCCTGCGTCGTGTGTTCGCTCATGACGCCTTGCGCAAGGCCCGCTGCATTTCGCCGTCGCGGGTCGGTGACTGGTTGAACCTGCTGGGCTTCGCGCTGGAGAAACGCCGCTTCGGGTGCTATCGTCCGCCGCTTGCGTCGCCTGCCTGGCAAGCCCGTCTGGCCGGTTGGGAACGCAAGGCCGGTGACTGGCAATTGTCGGGTGGCGGCTTCTATTTATTAGTCGCGCGCAAGATCGTGGTGGGCCTGCGGCCGGTGCGTCAGGAACGACGCGAGCCGATGGGCAAGCTGATTCCGCTGCCGATGGCCAAGGTCAACCGTCGTCACCTTGAGCCGTAATACACTTTTTATATTCCCGGTCGGGTATGCCCCGGCCTCGGGCATCGTCGGTCACCGATCGGCGAGCCACCGCATTTTCTGGATAGATTGGCATGAGCGATAGCGTAGAACTCTTCACCGATGGCGCCTGTAAGGGCAACCCTGGCCCAGGCGGCTGGGGCGCGTTGCTGGTGTGCAAGGGCGTTGAAAAAGAACTCTGGGGCGGCGAAGCCAACACCACCAACAACCGCATGGAATTGATGGGCGCGATCCGTGGCCTGGAAGAACTCAAACGCTCCTGCGACGTGCTGCTGGTGACCGACTCCCAATATGTGATGAAAGGCATCAACGAGTGGATGGCCAACTGGAAGAAGCGCGGTTGGAAAACCGCGGCGAAGGAACCGGTGAAAAACGCCGACCTGTGGAAGCTGCTCGACGAACAGGTCAACCGCCACAACGTCACCTGGAAATGGGTGCGCGGGCACATCGGCCATCACGGCAACGAACGGGCCGACCAACTAGCCAACCGTGGCGTGGATGAGGTGCGCGGGTACAAGCAGGCTTGATTCCGACGTGGCACCGTGGCGCGGCCAATCGCGAGCAGGCTCGCTCCCACATTTGATCTCCATGGAGCACAAATTCAGTGTGCGCCCCCCGTTTGATGTGGGAGCGAGCCTGCTCGCGATTGGGCGCAACACGGTGTACCTGAAAGACCCCGCGAGCGTGTTAACATCGCCGTTTTTGCACGATTGACCCGTTGAGAGCTGAGCACTGATGGCCACCAGATCCGTTGTACTCGATACCGAAACCACCGGCATGCCGGTGACCGACGGCCACCGGATTATCGAAATCGGTTGTGTCGAGTTGATCGGTCGGCGCCTGACCGGCCGGCACTTCCATGTTTACCTGCAACCGGATCGCGAGAGTGACGAAGGCGCCATCGGCGTTCACGGCATCACCAACGAATTCCTGGTGGGCAAACCGCGTTTCATTGAAGTGGCCGATGAGTTTTTCGAGTTCATCAAGGGCGCGCAGCTGATCATCCATAACGCGGCGTTCGACGTTGGCTTCATCAACAACGAATTTGCCCTGATGGGCCATCATGATCGCGCGGACATCACGCAACACTGCACGATCCTCGACACCCTGATAATGGCCCGGGAACGTCACCCGGGGCAGCGCAACAGCCTCGACGCCTTGTGCAAACGCTATGGTGTCGACAACTCCGGCCGTGAACTGCACGGCGCCTTGCTCGACTCCGAGATTCTCGCCGACGTTTACCTGACCATGACCGGCGGCCAGACCAGCCTGTCGCTGGCCGGTAATGCGTCCGATGGCAATGGTTCGGGCGAAGGCGCGGACAACTCCGCCACCGAAATCCGTCGCCTGCCGGCCGATCGTCAGCCGGCCCGGATCATCCGCGCCAGTGAAGAGGATCTGGCCCAGCATGTTGCGCGGCTCGAAGCCATCGCCAAATCCGCCGGCGCCCCGTCGCTGTGGCAGCAATTGGCCGAGGCCAAGGCTCAGGCCTGATCTTGATGGGTGTTTGTGGCGAGGGAGCTTGCTCCCGCTCGGCTGCGCAGCAGTCGCAAATCCTGCCGGCACGGTGTATCTGAGCGAATTCAGGGGGCTGCTTCGCAGCCCAGCGGGAGCAAGCTCCCTCGCCACAGGTAATCATTCTGAATGTTGAGATTGCCGGCCACATGATAGTGCGCCCGCCAACCCACTTCAGGGCATCCCGCTCGCCACATGCGCTCCAACCCTCTACCCTGAGGTTATTGGCAGGCCACGGTCTGCCGCTTCAGGACGCCGAGCCTCATGTATAAAGATTTGAAATTCCCGGTCCTGATCGTCCACCGCGACATCAAGGCCGACACCGTTGCCGGTGATCGTGTGCGTGGCATCGCCCGGGAACTGGAGCAGGAAGGTTTCAGTATCGTTTCGGCGGTCGATTACACCGAGGGGCGTCTGGTCGCTTCGACCCATCATGGCCTCTCCTGCATGTTGATTGCCGCCGAAGACGCCAGCACCCATTCTCATCTTCTACAGAACATGGCCGAGTTGATCCGTCTGGCACGAGTTCGGGCACCAGACCTGCCGATCTTCGCCCTGGGCGAGCAGGTAACGCTGGAAAACGCCCCGGCCGATGCCATGGCTGAGCTCAATCAACTGCGCGGCATTCTCTATTTGTTCGAAGACACCGTGCCCTTCCTCGCCCGTCAGGTCGCCCGCGCGGCGCGCAAGTATCTGGACGGTTTGTTGCCGCCGTTTTTCAAGGCACTGGTGCAACATACCGCCGACTCCAATTATTCCTGGCACACGCCAGGCCATGGCGGCGGCGTGGCGTATCACAAGAGCCCGGTGGGGCAGGCGTTTCACCAGTTTTTCGGGGAAAACACCTTGCGTTCGGATTTGTCGGTGTCAGTGCCGGAACTCGGTTCGCTGCTCGATCACACCGGTCCCTTGGCGGAAGCCGAAGCTCGAGCCGCCCGCAACTTCGGCGCCGATCACACCTTTTTCGTGATCAATGGCACCTCGACCGCCAACAAGATCGTCTGGCATTCCATGGTGGCCCGGGATGATCTGGTGTTGGTGGACCGCAACTGCCACAAGTCGGTGTTGCACGCGATCATCATGACCGGCGCGATCCCGCTGTACCTGTGCCCGGAGCGCAATGAGCTGGGGATTATCGGCCCGATTCCGTTGAGCGAATTCAGCCGTGAGTCGATCCAGGCCAAGATCGACGCCAGCCCGCTGACCCAGGGCCGCGTGCCGAAGGTCAAGTTGGCGGTGGTGACCAACTCGACTTACGACGGCCTCTGTTACAACGCCGAGCTGATCAAGCAGAGCCTGGGCAATAGCGTCGAGGTGCTGCATTTCGACGAGGCCTGGTTTGCCTATGCGGCGTTCCACGAGTTCTTCACCGGCCGTTACGGCATGGGCACTTCCCGCAGCGAAGACAGCCCGCTGGTGTTCACCACTCACTCCACACACAAATTGCTCGCGGCGTTCAGCCAGGCGTCGATGATTCACGTTCAGGACGGTGGTGCGCGGCAACTGGATCGCGACCGTTTCAACGAAGCGTTCATGATGCATATCTCGACTTCGCCGCAGTACAGCATCATCGCTTCGCTGGACGTGGCCTCGGCGATGATGGAAGGGCCGGCCGGTCGTTCGCTGTTGCAGGAAATGTTCGACGAGGCCCTGAGCTTTCGCCGGGCCCTGGCCAATCTGCGCCAGCATATCGCCGCCGATGATTGGTGGTTTTCCATCTGGCAGCCGCCCTCGGTGGAAAGCATCGAGCGGGTGTTCAGCCAGGACTGGCTGCTGCAACCCGATGCCGATTGGCATGGCTTTGGCGGCGTGACCGACGACTACGTGCTGCTCGATCCGATCAAGGTCACGCTGGTAATGCCGGGTTTGACGGCGGGCGGTGCCCTGAGTGCGCACGGGATTCCGGCGGCGGTGGTCAGCAAATTCCTCTGGGAGCGTGGGCTGGTCGTGGAAAAGACCGGGCTGTATTCGTTCCTGGTGCTGTTTTCCATGGGCATCACCAAGGGCAAGTGGAGCACGCTGCTGACCGAGTTGCTGGAGTTCAAGCGCAGTTACGACGCCAACGTCAGCCTGGCCACCTGCCTGCCGTGCGTGGCGCAACAGAATATCGCCCGTTATCAAGGCATGGGCTTGCGCGATTTATGCGATCAATTGCACGCCTGTTATCGCAGCAACGCCACGGCCAAACACCTCAAACGCATGTACACGGTGCTGCCGGAAGTCGCCATGAAGCCGGCGGACGCCTATGATCAATTGGTGCGCGGTGAAGTGGAGGCCGTTTCGATCGATGCTCTGGACGGGCGGATCGCGGCGGTGATGCTGGTGCCATACCCGCCGGGGATCCCGTTGATCATGCCCGGCGAGCGTTTCACCGAGTCGACCCGTTCGATCATCGATTACCTGAAGTTTGCCCGTACATTCGACAGTAGCTTCCCCGGGTTTGTCGCCGATGTGCATGGCTTGCAACACGAAGATGAGGGCAATGGACGGCACTACACCGTCGATTGCATCAAGGAATGAGGACCTTTGCGAGTATGCAACCCGTCATGAATCCCAAATATCCAGGCCTGTCGGTGCGTGTCGCCGATGAGGGCTTTGCGGCTTATATCTGGGGCAGTGATTTCAGTTTCGAAGTCGCCGCCTACGGCGCCGCCGAAATCGGTAAGCCGGTGGCGCAGTGGCCAGTGACGCCGATTACCCCGTACCGCAAGTGCTATGGCATCGATCCCGAGGAGTTCAGCAGTTTTCGCGATGCCGCCGACAGCGAGATTTTCATGGCCTATCTGGACGACGAGCCGGTGGGGCATCTGGTGGTCAGCACCAACTGGAACAGTTTCGCTCATATCGATGAGTTGGCAGTGCATGCTCCGGCACGCCGTCATGGTGTGGCCAAGGCGCTGCTGGACGTGGCGCAGTTCTGGAGCCGCAAGAAAAAACTGCCGGGCATCATGCTGGAAACCCAGAACAACAACCTGGGGGCCTGCCGACTTTATGAGCGGTGCGGCTATGTGGTCGGCGGGATCGATCATCTGCGCTATCGCGGGATCGACCCGAACACCGCCGAAGTGGCGTTGTTCTGGTATCGGTTGTTCGATAACCCGCTGGAAAACCCGCTCAGCTCGCCAGCATCGCCACGGCTTGTTCCGTGATGATGTCCAGCAGCGCCTGAATCGCCGAGGACGGCTCGACGTTTTTCAGGCTCAAGGCATAGACACTGATCGGTACGGCAGGTGCCAGCGGGCAGGCGTCGAGCCCGGCCGATTTGGCGCCGAGGGCGGTAAACGGGTCGACGATGGCCAGGCCTTCACCGGCCTCGACCATGCTGCGCATCATTTGATGAGTCTGGACCCGGGTCTGGATGACCGGGGAAGGGCGCAACGCATGCAGCTTGGTGTCCAGCGCGGGGCTTAGCGGGTCGTGACCTTCCAGGCCAACCATCGACTGACCGGCCAGGTCTTGCAGCGAGATGTACTTCTGTTTCGGTTGCAGCCAGCCATGGGGCGCCAGCAGCTGGAGTTTGCCTTGAGCGATGACCTGGCAATGGACGTCGTCGTGGTCCGGGTCGTGCAAGCTCAGGCCCAGATCGCTTTCACGCAGCAGCAGGCTTCTGACAATCTCGCGGGTCGGCTGGCTCAGGAGGGTGCAAGGTGCGTCGGGGAGGCGTCGGCGCAGGGCCGCGATGCTCTGTGGCAACAATTGTTGCGCCAGAGGCGGGGTACAGATGATTCGCAGGGGTGGGGCCAAATATTGCTTGAGGCTGCTGGCCAGTCGCTGGACCGGCTCAAGGGCTTCGTAGACGCGGGCAATCTCGACCTGTAACTCCCGCGCCTCACGCGTGGCTTGCAGACGGCCACGCACGCTGGCAAACAGCATGAAACCCAACTGATCCTCGGCGTCACGCAGCGTGCGTTCAACCTCGGCCACCGGCAACTGCAGCCATTCGGCGGCGGTCCCCAGGTGACCGGTCTGCAAGAGCGCCTGGATCACTTCGATATGACGTAAACGCATGCGTGAAGTCCATGTTCAGCAGGTGAGGGAGTCAGTCACTGAATCCTAACTCAAGTGCGGGCATATGACTTCTGCTCATAACAGCGGGTTATGAAGCGACGTTCGTTTCAGGTTCGCGGGTGAGGGTGACGCCCGATTGCACCAGCACAAACGCGTTGTCGTCGAGTTTGTTGACCCGGTCGCCAATGGCCAGTTTATAGGTGGTAACAGGCGCAGAGCCGGCGAGGCCGTCGTGCGACGGGGTGGATTCCTGGAACTCATGCACGGAATAAACGCGGCCTTCCGCGTCTCTTGCATGGAACTGACCGACGAGTACTGCTGCCATCTGCTTAGAACCTCTGGAGATAAATCACTCAATTTGCGGTTCTGTAGACCGTGGTTGGGCGAAGTAAGTTTTCCTACAGGAAAAAAATTGTCAGGGGCGACGATTTTCCGTCGCCCGCTGGTTGAATCGTCATTTGATCATCTATAACTAGAAGCTCTTCCCATCGGACAGTCGAGAATCTTCCATGAGCAACGTCTACGAGATTGCCGTTTTGGTCGGCAGCCTGAGAAAAGCGTCGATCAACCGTAAGGTCGCGCTGGCGCTGGCCGAGCTGGCGCCTGCCAATCTGAAGTTGAATATCGTCGAGATCGGCGATTTGCCACTCTACAACGAAGACATCGATGGCGAGTCACCGCCGCAAGCCTACAGCACTTTCCGACAACAGGTGAGCTCATCCGACGCGGTGCTGTTCGTGACCCCGGAATACAACCGTTCGGTTCCGGCACCGTTGAAAAACGCGATCGACGTGGGTTCGCGCCCCTATGGCAAGAGCGCCTGGAACGGTAAGCCGGGTGCGGTGATCAGCGTTTCACCGGGGGCCGTCGGTGGGTTTGGAGCCAACCACAACGTGCGCCAGTCCATGGTGTTTCTCAATGTCCCGTGCATGCAGCAGCCGGAAGCCTATCTGGGCGGCGCCGGTTCAGCATTCGACGAGGCGGGCAAGTTGTCGGAGTCGGTCAGGCCGTTCTTGCAGAAGTTCATCGATGCGTATGCGCAGTGGGTCGAGCAGCATAAAAAGCTATGACCCCGTCATGTGGCGCTGATTAATTCTTGTGGCCAGCCACAATCCCCGTGGGAGTGGGCTTGCCCGCGAAAGGGCCCGTCCATTCACCACAAAAACTCAACCACTGCCTGGCACATTCGGCCAAAGATCGGAAACCAGAAACAACCGCTCGGCTTCTTCCCAATCCCCTTTGGCATTCTCTGTCAGTCGTACCATCAATTGCGCCGGTGCCAACGGGTCCAGATCGCTCAGCCATGCCTTCAGCTGTCCAGCGTTCCAGGTCTGCTCCTCGGGATAGTGCGCCGGCGCCAGCCAGGCATGGCGGGGCAGGGGTTGCCAGCGACCGAACGGGCGCTGCACGACAAAGTCCGCCCAGTCCTTCTGATGCAGCCAGCTGCCGCGCAAATGCTGAGGGTGCGCGCCGCTCGGTGGTTCGGCCTGCCCCGGCCATGGGTAGAGCAGATAACCGCCCAGCCACAGGTGCGCACTGAATTGCTGGATATCCAGCGACGCCAGCACTTCACGGCTTTCCGCCCGCGCGGAAATAGGCAATTGATGCCGGCTCAAGTGCTCCAGCTTTCGGTCCAGCCGATCATGACAACCCGGTCCGAGCCACTGCGCGGTGTCATGGCCGTCACCGTTCTGTGGCCCAAGATAGAGCTTGATCGCCAGTTCCAGGTGATGCACGCCGTCGCGATCACGCAGCAGCATGTCCAGCTCACCGAGGGTGTGGCCTTCGCGGCGGATCGGCATGTTGGCGGCAATCAGCTCGATGCCCGGCGCGTGTCGCACGGCGTATTGCCACAGCCGCTCGTAGTACAAGCCCAGCCGCCGGGTCCTGGCCTGGGCGAGCCAGTGCAGCAAGTCGTAACTGTCGCGATCCAGTTGCCTGAGCCAGTGTTCCAGGCGCTCCGGCGCCTGCACCCAATCGCTGCCGGCCAATGGATGACGCTGCGGCCACGGGGTGACGCTGAGCATCGGCGGCGCGAGGATGACCCAGGCCAGGTCGCGCACTTCAGGGTGGCGCAACTGGTGAGGTAACTGGAGCAAGTCCGGGAATAAGATCATTCTGCGAGCATAGCCTCTTAAGTCGTGGCTGAAAGGGTTTTGTCTACGCCGCGCTTTCGCCCATAATCGTGTTTTTCGCCGTCGCAGGCCCCCGCGTCCCAATAGGAGCCCCATGGAGCAATTTCGTAATATCGGCATCATCGGTCGCCTGGGCAGTTCTCAGGTGCTGGATACCGTCCGCCGACTGAAACGGTTTCTGCTCGATCGTCACCTGCACGTGATCCTCGAAGACACCATCGCCGAAGTCCTGCCGGGCCATGGCCTGCAAACCTCGTCGCGCAAGATGCTCGGTGAAGTCTGTGACATGGTGATTGTGGTCGGTGGTGATGGCAGCCTGCTGGGCGCCGCCCGGGCGCTGGCCCGACACAACATTCCGGTGCTCGGCATCAACCGTGGCAGCCTGGGATTCCTCACCGATATCCGCCCCGATGAACTGGAAGTCAAAGTCGCCGAAGTGCTCGACGGCCACTATCTGGTGGAAAACCGCTTCCTGCTGCAAGCCGAAGTCCGGCGCCACGCCGAGGCCATCGGTCAGGGCGATGCGCTGAACGACGTGGTGCTGCACCCCGGCAAATCGACACGGATGATCGAATTCGAGTTGTACATCGACGGCCAGTTCGTCTGCAGCCAGAAGGCCGACGGCCTGATCGTCGCCACGCCGACCGGTTCCACTGCTTACGCCTTGTCGGCGGGTGGCCCGATCATGCATCCCAAGCTCGACGCTATTGTGATTGTGCCGATGTACCCCCATACCTTGTCGGGTAGACCGATCGTGGTCGATGGCAACAGTGAGCTGAAAATCGTCGTGTCCAAAGATATGCAGATTTACCCGCAAGTCTCCTGTGATGGGCAGAACCACTTCACTTGCGCGCCCGGTGACACCATCACTGTCAGCAAGAAAGCGCAGAAGCTGCGGCTGATTCATCCGCTCGACCACAACTACTATGAAGTCTGCCGGACCAAGCTCGGCTGGGGCAGCAAGTTAGGTGGTGGAGGCGACTGATGCTCGATCCCGCGCGTAGCTACGACCTGATCGGTGACGTGCACGGTTGCGCTCTGACCCTTGAGCACTTGCTCGACCGGCTCGGTTACCACAAACAGGCTGGCGTCTGGCGGCATCCGTCGCGCATGGCGGTGTTCCTCGGCGACATCATCGACCGCGGTCCGCGGATTCGCGAGGCGCTGCACATCGTCCACGACATGGTCGAGGCCGGTCAGGCGCTGTGCATCATGGGTAACCATGAATTCAACGCGCTCGGCTGGAGCACCCCGGCGTTGCCGGGCAGTGGCAAGCAGTTCGTGCGTGAACATACGCCGCGCCATGCCCGCCTGCTTCAGGAAACCCTGGCCCAGTTCGAAGATCATCCCGAAGATTGGCATGACTTCCTGCAATGGTTCTATGAACTGCCATTGTTCGTCGATGCCGGACGCTTTCGCGTGGTGCATGCCTGCTGGGATGCCGGCCTGATCGAGCCGTTGCGCGGGTTGTTCCCCGATGGCTGCATCGATGAACACTTCCTCCAGGCCTCCGCAGTACCGGGCAGTTTTGCCTGCACGGTGTTCGATCGCCTGTTGCGCGGCACCGACATGCGCTTGCCCCACGGCTTGACCATGACCAGCGGCGACGGCCTGACGCGCTCGTTTTTCCGCACCAAGTTCTGGGAAGACGACCCGCAAACCTACGGAGACATCGTGTTCCAACCCGACGCCTTGCCTGAGCCGGTGGCCCGCACGCCGCTGACGTCCACCGAAAAAGATAACCTGCTGCGCTACGGCGTCGATGAGCCGCTGTTGTTCGTCGGCCACTACTGGCGCAGCGGCAAACCGGCGCCGATCCGCCCGAACCTGGCGTGCCTGGATTACAGCGCGGTGCTCTACGGCAAACTGGTCGCTTATCGTCTGGACCAGGAAACCCGTCTCGACCCGCATAAATTTGTCTGGGTCGATGTCGAGCGGCCGGAGTTGCTGCAATGACGGCGGTGGCGGTATTGCGTCTGCCGCTGGCGGTGGATTTGAGCGGGTTCGTCAAACTGCTGCAGCGCATGCAAGTGCCCCATCGGGTCAGCGAAGAGGCGGGCGAGCAGGTGCTGTGGGTGCCGGCCAGCATCAGCGAAGACGTGCGCTCGTTGTACGAACGCTTTCCGGCCGGCGACCCGGATCAGCAACTGGATATCCCGGTGACGCAGACCCCGCAGCGTCCGGGCTTCGTCGAGCAGTTGCGCCACAGCAAGGCCACGGCGTTCGTGCTGTTGTTGAGCCTGATCGTCGGCGCGGTGACGCTGCTTGGCGAAAACCTCGAGACGATGCGCTGGCTGACGTTTCTCGATTTCCGCGTGGTCGGCGAATACATCCATTTCACACCACTGGCCGACAGCCTGGCGGCGGGGCAGTGGTGGCGTCTGGTGACGCCGATGCTGATCCACTTCGGCATCCTGCACCTGGCCATGAATGGCATGTGGTACTGGGAGCTGGGGCGGCGCATCGAGTCGCGTCAGGGCAGCATCAACCTGATCGGCCTGACATTGCTGTTCAGCCTGGTGTCCAACTATGCCCAGTTCTTTTTCAGCGGCCCGACCCTGTTTGGCGGGTTGTCCGGGGTGCTGTACGGCCTGCTCGGGCATTGCTGGATCTTCCAGATTCTGTCGCCGAACCCGGCTTATCGCCTGCCCCGTGGGGTGTTGGTGATGATGCTGGTGTGGCTGCTGTTGTGCCTGTCGGGGCTGGTCTCGATGATCGGCTTCGGCGAGATTGCCAACGCGGCCCACGTTGGCGGGTTACTCATCGGATGCTTCACCGGTTTGTTGGGCGGTTTGTACAACCGCCGTAAACTGGCCGTCTAAACAGTTATGAATGAAGAGCGCGGAGCCCTTGATGTCCTCTTTTAACGAAATGATCAAAAACATCACCCCGGATATCTACCAGAGCCTGAAACTGGCGGTGGAAATCGGTAAATGGTCGGACGGTGGCAAGCTCACCGCCGAACAACGCGAACTGTCCCTGCAAGCGATGATCGCCTGGGAAATCCAGAACCTGCCCGAGGAACAGCGCACCGGCTACATGGGCCCGCAAGAGTGCGCGTCGACTTCGATCGAAGTGCCGAACATTCTGTTCAAATCGGATGCCATCCATTGATCGAGATTGGCCGCGGTGCAATCAGCAAAATGTCGGCGCGTCTTGACGGGCCGAACGTGCAGTACGCTTTTCGTCTGGGCGACGCCGAGGTGCCGGTCAATCCGTTGATCGGCACTACGGTGCGCCTGGAGTATCTGGGGGCGATCCACTGCACCCATTGCGGACGCAAGACCAAAACCAGTTTCAGCCAGGGTTACTGTTACCCGTGCATGACCAAACTGGCGCAGTGCGATATCTGCATCATGAGCCCGGAACGTTGCCACTACGATGCCGGCACTTGCCGGGAGCCTGAGTGGGGCGAGAAATTCTGCATGACCGACCATGTGGTTTACCTGGCCAACTCGTCGGGGATCAAGGTCGGCATTACCCGCGCCACCCAGCTGCCGACCCGCTGGCTCGATCAGGGCGCCAGCCAGGCGTTGCCGATCGTGCGCGTCTCGACCCGCCAGCAATCGGGCTTCGTCGAAGACCTGTTCCGCAGCCAGGTCGCCGACAAGACCAACTGGCGTGCTTTACTCAAGGGCGATGCGGTGGCGGTGGACCTGGCGCAGGTTCGCGATCAGCTGTTTGAAAGCTGTGCGGGCGGTTTGCAAGGCTTGCAGGAGCGATTTGGCCTACAGGCAATCCAGACCATTACCGATGTCGAACCGCTCGAAATCCGCTATCCGGTCGAGCAATACCCGGCCAAAATCGTCAGCTTCAACCTGGACAAGAACCCGATTGCCGAAGGCACGCTGCTGGGGATCAAGGGCCAGTACCTGATTTTCGACACCGGCGTGATCAATATTCGTAAATACACGGCCTACCAGCTCGCCGTGCATCAGTAAGGATTCCAGCATGCGCACCGAACAACCGAAGATGATCTACCTGAAGGACTATCAGGCGCCCGAGTACCTGATCGACGAGACGCACCTGACCTTCGAGTTGTTCGAGGACCACAGCCTGGTCCATGCGCAACTGGTGATGCGCCGCAATCCCGAGCGTGGCCCGGGCCTGCCGCCGCTGGTGCTGGACGGTCAGCAACTCGACCTGCTGTCGGTGACGTTGGCCGACCAGGAACTGAGCGCCACCGACTACCAGTTGACCGAGAATCATCTGACCCTGCATCCGACCAGCACAAGCTTCACGGTCGACACCAGTGTCCGGATCCACCCGGAAACCAACACCGCCCTTGAAGGCCTGTACAAATCCGGCACCATGTTCTGCACCCAGTGCGAGGCCGAAGGTTTCCGCAAGATCACCTATTACCTCGACCGCCCGGATGTGATGAGCACGTTCACCACCACCGTGGTGGCCGAGCAGCACAGCTATCCGGTGCTGCTGTCCAACGGCAACCCGATTGCCTCCGGTCCCGGCGAAGACGGCCGGCACTGGGCGACCTGGGAAGACCCGTTCAAGAAGCCGGCCTACCTGTTCGCGCTGGTGGCCGGTGACCTGTGGTGCGTCGAAGACACCTTCACCACCATGACCGAGCGCTCCGTGGCGCTGCGCATTTACGTCGAGCCGGAAAACATCGACAAGTGCCAGCACGCCATGAACAGCCTGAAGAAATCCATGCGCTGGGACGAAGAGGTCTACGGTCGGGAGTACGACCTGGACATCTTCATGATCGTTGCGGTCAACGACTTCAACATGGGCGCCATGGAAAACAAGGGCCTCAACATCTTCAACTCCAGCGCCGTGCTGGCCCGCGCCGAAACCGCTACCGACGCCGCGCACCAGCGGGTCGAGGCGATCGTCGCTCACGAATACTTCCACAACTGGTCGGGCAACCGCGTGACCTGCCGCGACTGGTTCCAGCTGTCGCTCAAGGAAGGTTTCACCGTGTTCCGTGATTCCGGCTTCTCCGCCGACATGAACTCGGCCACGGTCAAGCGCATCCAGGACGTGGCGTATCTGCGCACCCACCAGTTCGCCGAAGACGCCGGCCCCATGGCCCATGCCGTGCGCCCGGACAGCTTCATCGAGATTTCCAACTTCTACACCCTGACCGTGTACGAAAAGGGTTCGGAAGTGGTCGGCATGATCCACACCTTGCTCGGGGCCGACGGTTTCCGCAAAGGCAGCGACCTGTACTTCGAACGCCATGACGGTCAGGCCGTGACCTGCGACGACTTCATCAAGGCCATGGAAGACGCCAACGGCGTTGACCTGACTCAGTTCAAACGCTGGTACAGCCAGGCCGGCACACCGCGTTTGGCGGTGAGCGAGTCCTACGACGCCGCGGCAAAAACCTACAGCCTGACCTTCCGCCAGAGCTGCCCGGAAACCCCGGACAAGGTGGAAAAACTGCCATTCGTGATTCCGGTGGAGCTGGGCCTGCTGGACAGCAAGGGCGGCGAAATTGCCCTGCGCCTTTGCGGTGAAGCCAGTGCTCAAGGCACTTCGCGGGTTATCTCGGTGACTGAAGCCGAGCAGACCTTCACCTTCGTCGACATTGCTGAACGGCCATTGCCATCGTTGCTGCGTGGCTTCTCGGCTCCGGTGAAACTCAGCTTCCCGTACGACCGCGATCAACTGATGTTCCTGATGCAGCACGACAGCGACGGCTTCAACCGCTGGGATGCCGGTCAGCAACTGTCGGTGCAGGTGTTGCAAGAGCTGATTGCCCAGCAGCAGAAGGGTGAAGCGTTGGTACTGGATCAGCGTCTGGTTGCAGCGCTGCGTACCGTGCTGTCCGACGAGACTTTGGATCAGGCGATGGTTGCGGAAATGCTTTCGCTGCCGAGCGAAGCCTACCTGACCGAAATCAGCGAAGTGGCTGATGTCGAGGCCATCCATACCGCTCGCGAATTTGCTCGCAAGCAGCTGGCGGACAATCTGTTCGAACCGCTGTGGCAGCGTTATGAAGCTAATCGCGATCTGTCGAAAAAGACTCCGTATGTGGCCGAGGCTGAGCATTTTGCCCGCCGCGCGCTGCAAAACATCGCGCTGTCGTACCTGATGCTCAGCGGCAAGCCGCAAGTCTTGGCGTCAACCCTTGAGCAGTTCGAGGCGTGCGACAACATGACCGAACGCCTGACCGCATTGGCGGTGCTGGTGAATTCGCCGTTCGAAGAACAGAAAGCCACGGCACTGGCGAGCTTCGCCGAGCACTTCAAGGACAATCCGCTGGTGATGGATCAGTGGTTCAGCGTTCAGGCCGGCAGCACGTTGCCGGGTGGTCTGGCACGGGTCAAAGCCTTGATGCAACACCCGGCGTTTACGATCAAGAACCCGAACAAGGTGCGCGCTCTGGTCGGTGCGTTTGCCGGGCAGAACCTGATCAACTTCCATTCGGCTGACGGTTCCGGGTATCGCTTCCTGGCGGATCTGGTGATTGAACTCAACGGCTTCAACCCGCAGATCGCCTCTCGCCAATTGGCGCCACTGACTCGCTGGCGCAAATACGACAGCGCTCGTCAGGCATTGATGAAAGGCGAACTGGAGCGGATTCGCGCTTCGGGGCAACTGTCCAGCGATGTGTTTGAAGTGGTCAGCAAAAGCCTGGCCTGAGTTTGGCCTTGCTCCTTCAGGGTTCACACGGACCCTGTAGGAGCGAGGCTTGCCCGCGAAGGCGGCCTGATAGCCGACCTGTCTCTTGCAGATGTACACCGATCAAATTGTGGGAGCTGGCTTGCCTGCGATGGCGGCCTGATAGCCGACCTATTTTTTGTTGGCTGAGTACATATCCATTCCTGCGGTAACGGCCACTTATGGTTCCGCTCTTACAGCGGGTCACTTTTGGCAAACGCCCCAAAAGTAACCAAAAGGTCTTGCCCCACCATTCGGTGCCTCGCCTGGGCTCGGCATGCCATAACGAAGGCATTGCTCCGGGGGCCCGCCGCCATCGGCCATCCATGGCCGGGGGCGGCTACCGCGGCATCCTTGCCGCGGTGCCCCCTGCGCAATACCTGCGTTCGGCCTCTGGGAAAGGGGCAGACAGATCAAGATCAAAAGCCAAAGCAACAGCAACAGCAACAGCAAGATCAACAGCTTCGCGAGCAGGCTCGCTCCCACAGTTGGACTGGGTACATCCGGGGGAAGATTGGTCGGTTGACAGGCCGCCATCGCAGCGATGCGGCGACCCGACAAGCCAGCTCCCACAAAAAATCAGAGCACATCCAAAATCAGAGCACGTCCGCCTTGCCTTTCACCACTCAACAGGCCGAGCGTTAGCTCGCCTGCAGCTTTTGATCTTGACGCACCGCCCCCTCGAGAGGCTTCGTTCCGGTTCTGTGCAGTGGGCAACCCGGCATGGATGCCGGGTTAGCCGCCCCCGGCCATGAATGGCCGATGGCGGCGGGCCCACGGAGCAGGACCGGAGCGAGGGGATGCCGAGCCCGGGCGAGGCACCGAACGAAAGGGGCAAGAGCCCTTTGGTTACTTTGGGGCTTTTCCAAAGTGACTCGCTGTAAGAGCGAAACCGCCAGCCGCCGTTACCGCAGCAACGGATATGCACCCAAACCCCAATCACCCCTCCGAATACCTCCTCATTCACCCACAACCCATATCCCCTCCAGTTAACAAAACATAACGTGGCGTCGATTGTCAGACCTTTCCAAACCCCGATAGGATAAGCCAGCTTCCGAAGGGGCGCTCTGGATTGCGGGTTTCAGGACTATGCTTCTGAATAGGGCAATCCCGGCGAGCACCCCTTACGGCGCCCTGAAAGGTTGAACGACCTAACAATAATAATGGGGGAAGGTCTATGAGTGAGCCTGTCATGGGTGTGAGTATTTGCCGCCCGCTGGCGTTACGCAGGTTCGCGTTGCTGGCTACAGCGCTCTCGCTGTTGAGCTGTGCCGTACTTTCGGCGCCTGTGTTGGCCGCCGCCGCACCAGCCTCCGACGTGGTTTATTCCGTTGAATCCGCCAAGGCCAGCAAAGGCCTGATGCTCGATGTCGTGCACGCCGGCAAACGCCTGGTGGTGGTCGGCGATCGCGGGCACATTCTGTATTCCGACGACCAGGGCGCGACCTGGACCCAGGCCAAGGTGCCGACCCGGCAACTGCTGACGGCAGTATTTTTTGTCGATGACAAACACGGCTGGGCCGTCGGCCATGACGCGCAGATCCTCGCCAGCGAAGATGGCGGCATCACCTGGACCAAACAATTCGAAGACCTGAAACGCGAATCGCCGCTGCTCGACGTCTGGTTCAAGGACGTCAACAGCGGCTTTGCCGTGGGCGCTTACGGTGCGTTGCTGGAAACCACCGACGGCGGTAAAAACTGGGAAGACGTCAGCGACCGCCTCGACAACGAAGACCAGTACCACCTCAACGCCATTGCGGCGGTCAAGGATTCCGGCATTTTCATCGTTGGCGAGCAGGGCAGCATGTTCCGCTCCAGCGATGAAGGGCAGACCTGGGAAAAGCTTGAAGGCCCGTACGAAGGTTCGCTGTTCGGCGTGATCGGCACCGCGCAACCGGCCACGTTGCTGGCCTACGGGTTGCGGGGCAATCTCTACCGCTCCACGGATTTCGGCAGCACCTGGGAGCAGGTCGAGCTCAAGGCTGCACGGGGCGCGCTGGAGTTCGGCCTGTCCGGCGCCACGCTGCTCGACGACGGTTCCATCGTGATTGTCGGTAACGGCGGCAGCATCATTCGCAGCAGCGACGACGGCGAAACCTTCAGCGTGTTCAACCGCCCGGATCGCATCTCCGTCTCGGCGGTCACGGCGGCGGGCAACGGTAATCTGATTCTGGCAGGCCAGGGCGGCGTTCGCGTCACTTCGCCAACGGGCGCAGAGAATGGAAAAAACGGGTCGTCCAAATGAGCCGGGCAAATAATAAGAAGGCGGGTCTATGACATCCTTAAGCACTCCTCATCAGGACAAGGCGACGTTTCTTGAACGCCTGATCTTCAACAACCGCCCGGCGGTGATCGTCATCTGCCTGCTGGTCAGTGTTTTCCTGTTCTGGCAGGCGACGTTGATCCGGCCGTCCACCAGTTTCGAAAAAATGATCCCGCTCGAGCATCCGTTCATTGAAAAAATGATGGAGCACCGCAACGATCTGGCGAACCTGGGCAATACGGTACGGATTTCCGTGGAAGCCACTGATGGTGACATCTTCTCCAGGGAGTACATGGAGACCCTGCGCCAGATCAACGACGAGGTGTTCTACATCTCCGGCGTCGACCGTTCCGGCCTCAAGTCGCTGTGGAGCCCGAGCGTGCGCTGGACCGAGGTGACGGAGGAGGGCTTCGCCGGTGGTGAAGTGATCCCCCAGAGCTATAGCGGCTCCCAGCAAAGCCTCGACCTGCTGCGCAATAACGTGCTCAAGTCCGGGCAAGTCGGGCGGCTGGTGGCCAACGACTTCAAGTCGAGCATCGTCGACATCCCGCTGCTGGAGTCCTACCCGGACCCGCAGGACCAGGGCAAGTTGCTGGCACTGGATTACCGCAAGTTTTCTCACGAACTTGAAGACAAGATTCGCAACAAGTTCGAAGCCCAGAACCCCAACGTGAAGATCCACATTGTCGGGTTCGCCAAGAAGGTCGGCGACCTGATCGATGGGCTGGTCATGGTGGTGATGTTCTTCGGCGTCGCTTTCGTCATTACCCTGATTTTGCTGTACTGGTTCACCAACTGCATGCGCAGTACCGTGGCGGTGTTGAGTACGACGTTGGTAGCGGTGGTCTGGCAGCTCGGCCTGATGCACTTCTTCGGCTTCGGGCTCGACCCGTACTCGATGCTGGTGCCGTTTCTGATTTTCGCCATCGGGATTTCCCACGGCGTGCAGAAAATCAACGGCATCGCCTTGCAGTCCAGCGAGGCGGAAAACGCGCTGACAGCGGCACGCCGCACATTCCGCCAGTTGTTCCTGCCGGGAATGATCGCCATCCTCGCGGATGCGGTGGGCTTTATCACGCTGCTGATCATCGACATCGGGGTGATTCGCGAACTGGCCATCGGCGCGTCGATCGGCGTGGCGGTGATCGTGTTCACCAACCTGATCCTGCTGCCGGTAGCCATTTCCTACGTCGGTATCAGCAAACGCGCCGTCGAGCGCAGCAAGAAAGACGCGCACCGCGAGCATCCGTTCTGGCGCCTGCTGTCGAACTTTGCCAGCCCGAAAGTCGCACCGATCTCCATTGCCCTGGCGCTGATCGCCTTCGGTGGCGGCCTCTGGTACAGCCAGAACCTGAAAATCGGCGACCTCGACCAGGGCGCGCCGGAACTGCGTCCGGACTCGCGTTACAACAAGGACAACAGCTTCATCATCAACAACTACTCCACCAGTTCCGACGTGCTGGTGGTGATGGTCAAGACCAAGTCTGAAGGTTGCTCGCGCTATGAGGCCATGGCGCCGATCGACGAGCTGATGTGGAAGATGCAGAACACCGAAGGCGTGCAGTCAGCGATCTCGCTGGTGACCGTGTCCAAGCAGATGATCAAGGGCATGAACGAGGGCAACCTGAAATGGGAAACCCTGTCGCGCAATCCGGACGTGCTGAACAACTCCATCGCCCGTGCCGATGGCTTGTACAACAACAATTGCTCCCTGGCGCCGGTGCTGGTGTTCCTCAATGACCACAAGGCCGAAACCCTGGACCGCGTTGTGCATTCGGTGCAGGACTTCGCCAAGGAGAACAACAAGGAAGGCCTGGAATTCATCCTCGCCGCCGGTAACGCCGGGATCGAAGCGGCCACCAACGAGGTGATCAAACGCTCCGAGCTGACCATTCTGGTGTTGGTGTACATCTGTGTCGCAACCATGTGCATGATCACCTTCCGTTCCTGGGCGGCGACCTTGTGCATCGTGCTGCCGCTGGTACTGACCTCGGTCCTTGGCAACGCGTTGATGGCGTTCATGGGCATCGGGGTGAAAGTCGCGACCTTGCCGGTGGTGGCGCTTGGGGTGGGGATTGGCGTGGACTACGGGATCTACATCTACAGCCGTCTGGAAAGCTTCCTGCGTGCTGGCCTGCCGCTGCAAGAGGCGTACTACCAGACGCTGAAGTCCACCGGTAAAGCCGTGCTGTTCACCGGTCTGTGCCTGGCGATCGGCGTGTGTACCTGGATCTTCTCGGCCATCAAATTCCAGGCCGACATGGGCCTGATGCTGACCTTCATGCTGCTCTGGAACATGTTCGGCGCGTTGTGGCTGCTGCCAGCGCTGGCGCGGTTCCTGATCAAACCAGAGAAACTGGCGGGGCAGAAGGGCAACTCGCTGTTCGCTCACTGACCGGTCGCCGAAACAACAAAGCCGCAACCTGAGGTTGCGGCTTTTTTTTACATCTCAAACTTCACACCAAACCCTGTGGGAGCGAGCCTGCTCGCGATGGCGGCGGTACATTCACCATCAATGTGACTGTTCAATCGCCATCGCGAGCAGGCTCGCTCCCACATTGAATGTGTGGTGGTTATGAGGGATCGGTGCCGAGCACCACATTCAGTGCACTGCGCGCATCGTCGAGTTGCACCAGCGTCGCATGCCGCGCGCCCAGCGCATCACGATTCTCGATGGCGGTCAGGATCGCCTTGTGCCGCGGCAGCGCCAGTTCGTGCAGATTCGGCCGTTGGTTGGAGTGCTTCAAGGCTTCGGCAATCGCCACCGACAACATGTTGCACAGGTTTGCCAGCAAGTCGTTGTGGGTCGCGTCGGCGATTCGGCTGTGGAAATCCAGGTCTGGTTGCAGCAAGGCTTCGGGTGTCGGCGCCGCTTCCATGCGTTGGTAGGCTTCACCGATGGAGGCGATGTCTTCCTCGGTGGCGAACTGCGCGGCCAACGCGGCGACGGCCGGTTCGATGATGCTGCGCACGCTGGTCAACAGATCAAAGAATTCATTTTGCGGGCTGCTTTGCATCAGCCAGTGCAGCACGTCCGGGTCAAGCATGTGCCATTCCTTACGCTGCTTGACCACCGTGCCGACCCGCGGACGGGAATACACCAGTCCCTTGGCGACCAGCACTCGGGTGGCTTCGCGCAGGACTGGCCGGCTGACCGCGTATTCCTCGCACAACAGGGCTTCGGCGGGCAGTTTGTCATCCGGCTTGAAACGTCCCGAGACGATCTGCATGCCCAGTTCCTGGACGATGCGCGAGTGCATGCTTTTGCGGTCGGAGGGTTTGCGGTAATCCATGGGGAACGGCGCGATCCTGTGCGATGGAGGTGCTGCGCATGATAGCAGGCGCGGCGAGGACGGTCGCCAGAGCAAGCACAGTCCTGAATCAGATGAAGATCAATATGTGTGGGGGCTTGCCCGCGATGGGGCCATCACGTTTAACATTGATGGCGACTGATCCACCGCTATCGCGGGCAAGCCCGCTCCCACAGGGGTTGTGGTGATTAGTGAGAGTGACGCGGTACCTCGGATCCTCGGCACCCGACGAGGAAGTCGAAGTCGCAGCCCTGATCCGCCTGCAACACATGGTCGATGTACAGCTGGCGATAGCCGCCCACCAGCAACTGTTGCGGCGGTTGCAGGTCGGCCATGCGCGCCGCGAGTTCGGCATCGGGGATGTCCAGGTGCAGACGGCCGCTGGCACAGTCGAGTTCGATCCAGTCACCTTCCTTCACCGCCGCCAAAGGCCCGCCGGCGGCGGCTTCCGGTGCCACATGCAAGACCACCGTGCCGTAGGCGGTGCCGCTCATACGTGCGTCGGAGATCCGCACCATATCGGTCACGCCCTGGGCCAGCAGCTTGGCCGGCAACCCCATGTTGCCGACTTCGGCCATGCCCGGATAACCCTTGGGGCCGCAGTTCTTCATCACCAGAATCGAGTTGGCATCCACGTCCAGCTCCGGATCGTTGATCCGCGCCTTGTACATGTCGAAGTTCTCGAACACCACTGCACGGCCACGGTGTTGCATCAATTCGGCACTCGCGGCGGAGGGCTTGAGCACCGCACCCAGTGGCGCCAGGTTGCCGCGCAACACACAGATGCCGCCGTCGGCGCGGATCGGGTTGTCGAGGGGGCGGATCACTTCGTCCTGGCCGTAAATCGGCGCGTCCCTGGTGTTCTCGCTGATGGTTTTGCCGTTGACGGTGAGGGCGTTCGGGTTCGGAATCAGGTTGGCTTCGCCGAGGCGACGCAGCACTGCGGGCAAGCCGCCGGCGTAGTAGAACTCTTCCATCAGGAAGCGCCCGGACGGTTGCAGATCGACGATGGTCGGCATGCCACGACCGATGCGGGTCCAGTCATCCAGGTCCAGCTCGACACCGATGCGCCCGGCGATGGCTTTCAGGTGGATCACCGCGTTGGTCGAACCGCCGATGGCAGCGTTCACCCGGATGGCGTTTTCGAAGGCTTCCTTGGTGAGGATCTTCGACAGTTTCAAATCTTCGCGAACCATCTCCACCGCGCGCATGCCGGACATGTGAGCGAGTACATAACGGCGCGCATCGACCGCCGGAATCGCCGCGTTGTGGGGCAGGGAAGTGCCGAGTGCTTCGGCCATGCAGGCCATGGTCGAGGCCGTGCCCATGGTGTTGCAGGTGCCGGCCGAGCGCGACATTCCGCCTTCGGCCGCAAGGAAATCATCGAGGGTGATGGTGCCGGCCTTGACCTGTTCGCTGAGCTGCCAGACCACCGTGCCCGAGCCGATGTCCTGGCCCTTGTGTTTGCCGTTGAGCATCGGCCCACCGGTGACGACGATCGCCGGCACGTCGCAACTGGCCGCGCCCATCAGCAGCGCCGGGGTGGTTTTGTCGCAGCCGGTGAGCAGCACCACGCCATCGATCGGGTTACCGCGAATGGCTTCCTCGACGTCCATGCTCGCCAGGTTGCGGGTGAGCATGGCGGTGGGGCGCAGGTTCGATTCGCCGTTGGAGAACACCGGGAATTCCACCGGGAAGCCGCCCGCTTCGATCACTCCGCGTTTGACGTGCTCCGCAATCTGGCGGAAATGCGCGTTGCACGGAGTCAGTTCCGACCAGGTGTTGCAGATGCCGATGATCGGCTTGCCGTGGAACTGGTGGTCGGCGATGCCCTGATTCTTCATCCAGCTGCGGTACATGAAGCCGTTCTTGTCGGCAGTGCCAAACCATTGGGCGGAGCGCAGGGTGGGTTTCTTATCAGACATGATCGGCTCTCTTATTGTATGACTATATTGTTCTGGCTATGGCGTAACATAAGCGCTATTCCGGGTGTTTGGAAGTGTTGTTGGTTAAATAGTATTACTATATAGTCGATTTCAACGGAGGGATGGCCCTGGTGGTATTCCGTGAGAGGCGTCCCCCGAGGTTCTATAACAACAACAATCGGAGACCGAACTCATGAGCCAGGAACTGCGGCTTATCCGTCGCATCACGCTGAAACTGATTCCCTTCCTGATCCTGCTGTACCTGATCGCCTATGTGGATCGCTCCGCCGTGGGGTTCGCCAAGCTGCACATGGGCGCTGACATCGGCCTGGGCGACGCGGCTTATGGGCTCGGTGCCGGGCTGTTCTTCATTGGCTACTTCCTGCTGGAAATCCCCAGCAACCTGATGCTCGACCGCTTCGGCGCTAGGCGCTGGTTCGCGCGGATCATGCTCACCTGGGGCGCCATCACCATCGGCATGGCGTTCGTCCAGGGACCGAACAGCTTCTATGTGATGCGCTTTCTGCTCGGCGCGGCCGAAGCGGGGTTCTTTCCGGGCGTTCTGTACTACATCACCCAATGGTTCCCGATTCGTCATCGCGGCAAGATTCTCGGGCTGTTCATCCTTTCCCAGCCTATCGCGATGATGATCACCGGCCCGGTGTCCGGCGGCTTGCTCGGCATGGACGGCATGCTTGGGCTGCACGGTTGGCAGTGGCTGTTCATCGTCATCGGTACGCCAGCGATCTTGCTGACCTGGCCGGTGCTGCGTTACTTGCCGGACGGCCCGCAACAGGTGAAATGGATGGACCAGACGGAGAAGGACTGGCTCACCGGCGAGCTGAAAAAGGACCTGGAGGAATACGGTCAGACCCGTCACGGCAATCCGCTGCATGCGCTGAAGGACAAACGGGTGTTGCTGCTGGCGCTGTTCTATCTGCCGGTGACCCTGAGCATCTACGGCCTGGGTCTGTGGTTGCCGACGTTGATCAAGCAGTTCGGTGGTACGGACCTGGTGACCGGGTTCGTGTCGTCGGTGCCGTACATCTTCGGGATCATCGGTTTGCTGATCATTCCGCGCAGTTCCGATCGTTTGAATGATCGTTATGGTCATCTGGCGGTGTTGTATGTGTTGGGCGCTATCGGTCTGTTTCTCAGCGCCTGGCTGTCGGTGCCGGTGCTGCAATTGGCGGCGCTGTGCCTGGTGGCGTTCGCGCTGTTTTCCTGCACGGCGGTGTTCTGGACCTTGCCGGGGCGCTTCTTCGCCGGCGCCAGTGCGGCGGCGGGGATCGCGTTGATCAACTCGGTGGGCAACCTCGGCGGCTACATCGGCCCGTTCGTGATCGGTGCGCTGAAGGAATACACCGGTAATCTGGCTTCGGGGTTGTACTTCCTGTCCTGCGTGATGGTGTTCGGCCTGGTGCTGACGGGTGTGGTTTATCGGCTGCTGGAGCGTAAGCATGTGCTGCCGGCCGATGAGTTTGCGGCCAGTGCGCGGGGCGCCACTCGCACCTGAATCTGAGGGTTAACACCAATCAACTGTGGGAGCGAGCCTGCTCGCGATGACGGCCTGATATTCAACATTGATGTCGGACTGAATGGCCTCATCGCGAGCAGGCTCGCTCCCACATTGGTCTTGTGGCGTTTTCGAGTTTGTTTAAAGGAGAAAATCATGCGTTTAGTTCAGTTCGAATTGAGTAACGGCGAACGCCGCGTCGGCGTGGTCGAGGACGGCCTGGTCCGCGAAGTGCAGAGTGCGCGCTCGGTGCGGGATCTGGCGCTGGCGGCGATCGAGGCGGGTGTCAATCTTGAGCAACAGGTTGAAACCCTGGGCCTGGGCATCAGTCACGACTATTCAGCGCTGCTGGCCAATCTGCAAATCCTGCCACCGCTGGATCACCCGGACCCGGCGCACATGCTGGTCAGCGGCACCGGCCTGACTCATCTGGGCAGCGCTTCGGCCCGGGACAAAATGCATCAACAGGTCGGCGACGAAGCCGCCATGACTGACACCATGCGCATCTTCAAGTGGGGCGTGGAGGGCGGAAAACCGGCGGTAGGGCAGGCCGGTGTGCAACCGGAGTGGTTCTACAAGGGCGATGGCAGCATCGTCGTGCGACCGGGTAAACCGTTCCCGCTGCCGCCGTTCGCTGAAGACGCAGGTGAAGAACCTGAACTCAGTGGCCTCTATGTCATCGGCCACGACGGCAAACCGTATCGCCTCGGTTTCGCCGTGGGCAACGAGTTTTCCGATCACGTGATGGAGCGCAAAAATTACCTTTACCTGGCCCATTCGAAACTGCGCAGTTGCAGCTATGGCCCGGAACTTCGGGTCGGTGAATTGCCTCGGCATCTGGCAGGCACCAGCCGCATCCTGCGCGACGGCGAGGTGCTGTGGCAGAACGAGTTCCTCAGCGGCGAAGCGAACATGTGTCACAGCCTGGCAAACCTTGAGTATCACCACTTCAAGTACAGCCAGTTCCTGCGCCCCGGCGACGTGCACATTCACTTCTTCGGCACCGCGACCCTGTCCTTCGCCGACGGCATTCGCACCCAACCGGGTGATGTGTTCGAGATCAGCCAGGCCGAGTTCGGCGCGCCGTTGATCAACGGCATTGCGCCCGTTGAAGCGGCGTTCGAGCCCGGCACCGTTGGCACACTTTAAGGAGACACCCATGACCCGGATTCTTGGTCACAACTACATTGGCGGTCAGCGCAGCGCTACCGGCACCGTCAAACTCCAGAGCGTCGACGCCAGCACCGGCGAGGCTTTGCCCCACGATTTTTATCAGGCCACCCTTGATGAGGTTGACGCCGCCGCGAAGGCTGCCGCTGCTGCGTACCCGGCCTATCGCAGCCTGAGCGCTGAGCGCCGCGCGCAGTTTCTGGATGCGATTGCCGATGAGCTGGACGCCCTGGGCGATGAGTTCGTGGCGGTGGTTTGCCGCGAAACGGCGTTGCCGGCGGCACGGATTCAAGGTGAGCGTGGTCGCACCAGCGGCCAGATGCGTTTGTTCGCCAAGGTGCTGCGGCGCGGTGATTTCTATGGGGCGCGGATCGATCGGGCGCTGCCTGAGCGCAAGCCATTGCCGCGTCCGGACCTGCGTCAGTACCGAATTGGCCTGGGGCCGGTTGCGGTGTTTGGTGCGAGTAACTTTCCGTTGGCGTTTTCCACGGCTGGGGGTGACACCGCTTCAGCCTTGGCCGCCGGCTGCCCGGTGGTGTTCAAGGCTCACAGTGGCCACATGGCAACTGCTGAATGGGTGGCTGACGCCGTGATCCGCGCCGCCGAGAAAACCGCCATGCCGGCCGGTGTGTTCAACATGATCTTCGGCGGCGGGGTGGGTGAAGCGCTGGTCAAGCACCCGGTGATTCAAGCCGTCGGTTTTACCGGTTCGCTGAAGGGTGGTCGTGCGCTGTGCGACATGGCCGCGGCACGTGCGCAGCCGATTCCGGTGTTCGCCGAGATGTCGAGCATCAACCCGGTGATCGTATTGCCTCAAGCGCTGGAAACTCGCGCTGAAAGCGTCGCCCGTGACCTCACGGCGTCGGTGGTGCAGGGCTGCGGGCAGTTCTGTACCAATCCGGGGCTGGTGATCGGCATTCGTTCGCCGCAGTTCAGCGCGTTCGTGCAACAGGTGGCCGGGCTGATCGGCGATCAGCCGGCGCAAACCATGCTCAACGCCGGCACATTGAGCAGCTATGGCAAAGGCCTGCAGAAGCTTGTTGCACATCCGAACATCGAGCACTTGGCCGGCGGCCCACAACAAGGCAGTCAAGCCCAGCCGCAACTGTTCAAGGCGGAAGTGAGCCTGTTGCTCGATGGCGATGAAGTGCTGCAAGAGGAAGTATTCGGCCCGACCACGGTGTTCGTCGAAGTGGCGGATCAGGCGCAACTCAGTGCCGCGTTGAATGGCCTGCACGGACAGCTGACGGCAACCGTTATCGGTGAGCCGGCGGACTTCGAACGCTTTGGTGAGCTGACGGCATTGCTGGAACAGAAGGTCGGACGGATCCTGCTCAACGGCTATCCGACCGGTGTGGAAGTTTGCGATTCGATGGTGCATGGCGGGCCGTACCCCGCGACTTCCGATGCGCGCGGCACCTCGGTGGGCACCCTGGCCATCGACCGTTTCCTGCGCCCGGTGTGCTTCCAGAATTACCCCGACAGCCTGCTGCCGGAAGCGTTGAAGAATGGCAATCCGCTGCGCATCCAGCGCCTGGTCGATGGCAAGCCGTCCCGCGATGCTCTCTAACGGTGAGCGTAAACCCTGTGAGAGCGGGTTTGCCCGCGATAGCGATCTGGCAGTCACTGCGATGTTGGCTGTACTGCCGCCATCGCGGGCAAGCCCGCTCCCACAAGGACCAGTGGAACGATCCTTTAGTGCATGAGCTATCATTGCGGCTTTCCCATTCAAAGATTGACTGCCATGACTGCCGTAACCAACACCTTGATCGAAGCCCTTGAACACTGCGACATGTTGGAGATCGACGGGCTGCACGCCTTCGAATTTTCCCTCGATGAAGACGATAACCTGCACATCGAATGCATGGACGGTCGGGCGCTCAAGCGCTGGGAGTTCAGCGTGGCGCAGATCGCGGCGGCGACTTTCGATCCTGGCTTGAAGAGCTGGATCATCACCGGTGATTCCGGCGAGCACCGGCTGGTGCCCATGGAAGCGTTCGGCGGTGGTGACGACGAGGACGAAACGAATGAGGATGCGTAACTTCTGGCCACTGTTGATCGCCGGCAGCGTTGGCGCGATGGGTGTGCAGGCAGCGCCGGTCGACAGCTACGAGTTGCTGGTGGGGTCGTACACCGCCGGTCAGAGCCAGGGGATTTATCGCCTGAACTTCGACAGCCGCACCGGGCAGATCGACGCCAAACCCCTGCAAGTGGTGAAGAGCGCCAACCCATCCTGGCTGACCGTGTCCAAGGATCAACAGCGCCTGTTCGCGGTCAACGAAAACGGCCCCGGTCAGGCTGATCCGGTAGGGCGTGTCAGCAGCTATGCGATCGACCCCAAGACCCATGAGCTGAGCCTGATCAATCAGGTGCAAACCCTGGGCAACGAGCCGACGCATTCGAGCGTCAGCGGTGATGCCAGCCATTTGTTTGTCAGCAACTACTCGGTGGCTGAAGACCCGGGTGGCACCCTGGCGGTGTTACCGGTGGGCGCCGATGGCACGCTCAAACCGGTGGTGCAGATGAGCAGTCACCCGTCCAGCCGGGTCAACCCCGAGCGGCAGATGTCGGCGCACGTGCATTCGGTGGTTTCTTCGCCGGATGGCCACTACGTGTTTTCCAATGACCTGGGGGCGGACAAGATCTTCGTCTATCGCTTCGACCCCAAGGCCAATCCGGAGCTGCCGCTGACCGCCGCCAAACCTGCATCCGTCCAGTTGCCACCTGGCAGCGGGCCGCGACACTTGCTGTTCAGCGCCGATGGCAAACACGCCTGGCTGACCATGGAAATGAGTGCGCAGGTGGCGGTGTTCGACTACAAGGACGGCAAACTCGAGCAAACGCAGTTGGTCGATCTGGCGGCGGGTCTGCCGACATCGGGCAAGGCTGCGGCTGCGCTTCACGCCTCGGCCGACGGCAAGTTCCTTTACGTCAGCAACCGTGGCACCGCCAATCAGTTGCTGGTGTTCGCCATCGACCCGGCCACCGGCCACCTCAAGGAGCTTCAACGCCGCTCGGTGGACGGTGATCACCCACGCGAGTTCAGCCTCGACCCGAGTGGCAAGTTCGTGCTGATTGCCAACCAGAAGAGCAACCAGATTGTCGTCGTCGAGCGCGATGCCAAGACCGGTCTGTTGGGCAAAACCGTGCAGAAACTGCCGATGGATGCCCCCAGCGATCTCAAGTTCCTGCTGCGTCAATAGGCCGCAGGCCCCGGTTGATGGGGCCTGCAACCTTCTATTAATGAGACTGATATCGGCTAATGCTACAAAGCATTTCAAGGCGCCGACCCTCGGGAGTTAAGTTTGCTTCACGGCCCAACCGGGCAAGCAAGCCAACTGAATCGAGGAATACCGCCATGAACTTCAATCTCTTCTCTGTCATCGCCGCTTCCGCTATCTCAGCGACCGTTGCGCTGCCCGCCAGTGCCAACGTTGAAATCAGCGACAAAAAATCCCACACCCAAAGCTACACCCAGAAATACCTGCAACAGAGCGCCAACTTCTACGCCGCGCTGGATCACAAAACCCAACACTGAAATGTCAGCCCTGCACCTTTTATGCAGGAGCGAAGTCACTTGCCGATCGACCTGTAAGGCGTCGAAAAGCCCCGAAGTGATGTCGCTCCTGCATAACGTGTTTACGACAGCATCATATTGCTATCAATGTATTGCTTGATATCACATGGCCATGAGTTTAAATTTGACGCTGATTTTTTGACTCCTTCCCCAATAAGGATCGACAGCATGGCGATGCGTCTGGCAGTGGTTCTCCTGTTTCTCTATTCCACCCCGATTCTGTCGGCTGCCGAGCCCGTTTCCAACGAGCCTGAGGCGGCCCGCGAGCGCTTGATGAGCTTTATCGAGGACTGAAACACGCTGGGTTCATGATCAATAAAA
The DNA here is from genome assembly GCF_034008235.1 of Pseudomonas sp. P9_31. Classification (NCBI taxonomy): domain Bacteria; kingdom Pseudomonadati; phylum Pseudomonadota; class Gammaproteobacteria; order Pseudomonadales; family Pseudomonadaceae; genus Pseudomonas; species Pseudomonas sp. P9_31. Next base: position 3,585,222 of record NZ_CP125375.1, on the reverse strand, counting down.
CTGATAGCTACTATGCATAAAGGTCGCTAGTTATCTTCTGTTTTTTGATCGATTCTGTGGGCACTGAAACATGCCCACGGAGAACACCATGGCCAGCGCAATTCTCACTTCTGCCAAACACGGCGCGTACCTGGCCATTGGTCTTTACTTGGCCATGGTGTTGCTCGTCAGCCTTTCCACCCAATCGCAACACAGACTTCAAGCACCGATTCAGGTCGCTTATCCCGGCATCCAGTTCGAACACCGCGCTCAAAACGCGGTGGTTGATGACGCCGACGTGGCGGGAGTGGCAGGGGCATGAAAGGACGCGGACTCTGGGTCATCGCCTTCCTGGCGTTCATGACCAATGGCGCTTCGTTGTTGGGGATCGGGCAGGGCTCGGCGGGGTCGGTGGCGCGGGCTATCGAATGCAATCACAACATCGCCCACAACATCCAGACCGCCAAGGCCCTGGAGCTGCTGGCGGGTAATCCGCCGAGCAAATCCAATAGCGAATTCTTCGGGCCATTCCAGGTGGATTGCTCGGCGTTGGGGATGTGCTCGGTATTGGCCTGAAATCCCAGCATATGAGGTCAATTGTGGTGAGGGGGCAAGCCCCCTCGCCACAATGGAATGCTCTTACTTTTGTTTTGCCATCACGCCGGTAAACAACTCCGATTCCAGAAACCGCTGCAACCACGCCTGCAATCGCACATGAGGCGTCTGCCCGAACCACTCGCGATCCACATGGGCGAATTGCCGCACGAATGGCATCACCGCGATATCCGCCAGGCTCGGATGCCCGGCCAGCAAGTAGTCGCGCCCCTCCAGCAATTCATCCAGTTTGCGCAAGAACACCTCGCCCTCGGCGCGATAAAACGCCATCGGCTGCTCGGGATAGCGCTCGGCGTACTTGTAGCGATTCAGGTGCACCTTGAACACTTGATCGTTCTCTTCGATCAGTGCGTCGCTGCGTTGCTGTCCTTGCGGATCATCCTTGAGCAACCAGTCCTGCGGATCGTTCTGCGCCAGCGCCCAGCGCATGATTTCCAGGCTCTCATCGATCACCCGCCCATCCACACTCAACACCGGCACTGTGCCTTTGCTCGACAGCGCGAGCATTTCGGCAGGTTTGGCCTTGAGGCTGACCTCGACGATATTCACCTCAACCCCTGAATAGCGCAGGGCCATGCGTGCGCGCATGGCATAAGGGCAACGGCGGAACGAATACAGCGTATTCATTTCACCTCCAGCGTACTCAGGCCGTTGCCTTGGCGGTGGACCTGAATCTGCACCGGAATCCGTTCATGCATTTCCTGCACATGGGAAATCACCGCGACCTTGCGCCCTTGCGCCTGCAAGCCGTCGAGGGCGTCCATGGCCAATTGCAGGGATTCCGGGTCGAGGCTGCCGAAGCCTTCGTCGATGAACAGCGATTCGATTTTCAGCGTGCTCGACGCCATCGACGCCAACCCGAGCGCCAGGGCTAGTGACACCAGGAACGTTTCGCCGCCGGACAGCGAATGCACCGAGCGCAGTTCGTCACCCATCTCGGTGTCCATCACCAATAACCCGAGCATGCTACCGCCACGTTTCAGGCGATAGCGCCGCACCAGTTGCCGCAACTGAACGTTGGCGTGATGCACCAGCAGGTCGAGGTTGTAGGCCTGGGCGATTTTGCGGAAGGTGTCGCCGGTGGCCGAACCGATCAGCGCATTCAAACGTGCCCAGCGCTGGTACTCGGCGTACGCATTGGCGATCTGCTGCGCCAACGCCTGATTGGCGTTCTGCCGACGCTGATCCTCGGCCTGTTCGGCGCGCAATTCGGCACAGCGGTGTTCGCTGGCGGCGAACAGGCTTTGCAGCTCGGCAAGCGCCGTGGCCAGTTGTTCGGCGTGCAGATTGCCATTGTGCTGCGCCTGATGATCGAGCAAGCGCTGGTCCCGCTCCTGCAACAGCACCTTGGCTTGCTCGATGGCTTTCTCGCTTTGCTGCAACTGCTGGCGTAGTTCGCTGACCTGTTGATCGTCGACGCTCAATAGATCTTCCAGTCCGCCGTCGTCCAGCTCTGGATGCTGCGCGCGCCAGTCGGCGATCTTGCCGCTCAACTCGCGGTCTTCGGTTTCCAGGGCCTGCGCACGTTCCTGCTGTGCCTTGAGCTCGGCGGCTAGCTGCACCAACCCCGTGCGCACGGTTTGCAGTTCCTGGTTGGCCGTCGCTTCGGCACTACGCGCCTGCTCGACGGCCTGATCCAGTTGCTGCTGCCACTGTTCGGCGCTGGCGTGTTCGCCCAGCAGCTGAGTCAGTTTTTCCTGGCAAGCCTGTTGCTGTCCGGCCAGCGCGGTGAACTGCTGTCGTGCGGTGTCCAGTTGCTGGGTGCGGGTCTGCTGTTGGTACTGTTCTTTGTCCAGCGTCTGCTGGCGTTGTTGCTGTTCACCGAGTTCATCGCGCTGCTGGTCGAGTTGTTCCAGGCGCTGGGCGATCTGCCGGTCGAGCTGCATGAAGGTCGCGGCGGGTTCGTTGCGCAACGCTTCGAGCGTCTCGGCTGGCAGCAGGGTGCTGAACGCCGTCAGTTCTTCGTCCAGGCGTTGGCGATCGCTGCTCAACTCGCGTTGCTGGTTGATCAGGTGTTGTGTCGCCTGTTGGTTCGCGGTTTCGGCGCTGCGCAGTTGTTGCGCCAGGCGCGCGGCATCCTGTTGCAGGGTGAGCAGGGCGGTTTGCCGGTGTTCGTCCTGCGTGATGCTCTGGTTCAACTGGCTGCTTTGGTGCGTTAGCCAGGCATCGCGCTTGTTTGCGTCCTGGGCCAGCAGTTGAGCGGACAGTGGGTGTGCTTCCAGGCTCGGCGCCAGGCTTTGTTGTTGAGTCGCGAGCTGTTCTTGCTGCTGTTTCAGCTCTTTCAGTTGAGCGATTATTCCGCTGTATTGTGCTCGCAGATCGATGACTTTTTCATTGAGTAGATCGACGGCTTTTTTGGCGTTCGCCTGCTCGTTTTCATCGTGACGACCCAAGCTTTGCAGTAGTGCTTCTGGCTGGTGGTAAGGGTGCTCGGCACTGCCACATACAGGGCAGGGCTGATTGTCCTGCAGTTGTTCGCGCAATTGTTCAACGCTTTCGCTGCGCGCAAGTCGCTGACGCTCCAGCAGTTCACGGGTGACGGTCAGGGTCTGTTCGGCAACTGCCAATTCAGCCTTTGCTTCGCCACCTTCGCGGGTTAAGCGATCTCGTTCTTGCAGCGCTACCTGTTGCCGCTGTTGCAGCTCGGCGCCACGCTTGTCCAGTTCCTGCTGGCTGGCCCACAGTCGCGTCAGCTCTTCAAAAGCCCGCAATTGCTTGCGGTTGTCCTGAAGCAAACTGCCGAGAATCTGAATCTGCTCGGCCACTGCCTCGGGCTCGGCGCCGGCCTCTTTGTACAGCACCTCTAAGCTCTGGCGCTGTGTGGCCAGTTCCTCGGCAGCGCGGGCGGCGCTTTGCTCCAGAGCGGCCAGTTCGGCCTGGCCCTTGTTCAGGCGATTACCGATCAACATCAGTTGTTGCAGACGATCGCGGTAGGCGTTCCAGGCGTCGCTCAACGGCGCCAGATGAGCACTTTGTTCAAGCTCACCGGCAATCCGCTGCAACCGTTCGGCGACCTGTTTCTGCTGGTCGAGCAAACCCTGAATCGTGCCCTGACCCTGAGTGCAGGCCTGTTCCGCCTGCTGCTTGAGGTCGGCACTGAGGGTGGCATCCTTGACCAGACGGGCGAGGGTGCTTTGCTCTTCGAAGGCCTGGCGCAGCAGTGGCGCGCTGGCGGTGTGTTGGCTTTGCGCTTGGGTCAGCGTCGTTTGGGCGGTGCTCAGGCTCTGTTCGAGTTGAGTCTGTCGCTCGGTCAGCCCGGTTTGCTGTTGCGTGTGCTGCTGAATCTGCGCCGCCAGCGGCGTGAGCTGGGCGGTGAGTTCGGTCTTGCGTGCGAACTGATGCCGTTGCGGGGCCAGTTGTTCCAGACGGGTCAGCTTCAAGCGCTCGCCGGCCAGATTGTTCCAATCTTGTTGGGCGCAGTGCAGTTGCTCGGTGGCGCTCTGTTGCGCGTCCTGCAACCGGCTCAGTTCCTTGAGCCAGGTGTGTTGCAATTCCAACTGTTTGAGCTGCGCTTGTTGGGTCTTGAGTTGCTGTTGAGCGTCGTTGAAGCGCTCATCGAGTTCGGCCCGGGCTTCCGGCGACAGTGGCGTAACCCCGGTGGCTTGGTCCTGCAACAGCTTGTGGGCTTCGCGAGCCTCTTTAGTCTTGTCGAAAGCGCGGCGACCGAGGCGGGTGTAGAGCGCGGTGTCGGTGAGCTTTTCCAGCAGCTCGCTGCGGTCGTTGTCGTCCGCCTTGAGGAAGGCGCTGAACTCACTCTGGGCCAGCAGCACGGCGCGGGTGAACTGTTCGAAGTTCAGGCCCAGCGCGGCTTCGAGCTGAGCCTTGTATTCGCCTTTCTGGCTGGCCAGCAGTTGATCCTGATCGATGTCGCGCAGGCTCTGACGACTGGCTTGCAGCTTGCCGCCGGCCTTTTCCCGAGCGCGATTGGCCTCCCAGCGAGCGCGATAGCGGCGACCGTCGATGCCGACGAAATCTACTTCGGCATAGCCTTCGCCAGTGCCACGACGCAGCAAGGTGCGCGGGTCGCCGGTGCCGATTTCGCCATCGGCGTCGGGGACCTTGGCATCGCGACCGGTGTTGTTCAGGCGCGGCACGGCGCCAAACAGCGCCAGGCACAGCGCGTCGAGCAGGGTGCTTTTACCGGCGCCAGTGGGCCCGGTAATCGCAAACAAGCCTGCACTGGCCAAGGGCTCGGCGGTGAAGTCGATTTCAAACGGCCCGGCCAGGGAGGCGAGGTTTTTCAGGCGGATCGCGAGGATTTTCATGGCTGCTCGCTCTCCATCTGCACGTCCTGCAACAGCTCGGCGAAGTCCTTGAGCGTTTGCTCGTCGACCTCGCTGCCGTAGCTGTCCTGCCAGGCACGACTGAACAGTTCCTGGGGCGTGAGTTGATCCAGTTCGATCAAAGTGGCGCCGTCATCGACGCCCTCACGGCTGCCGTTGCCGGCGTATTCGGCGGCAATCCGCACCAGCCGCACGGCCTTGCCCTGCAGGGCCGTTTCCACTTGGTGGCGCAGGTCCGGCTGCGGTTCGTCGAGACGCACCCGCACTTCCAGCCACGGCTGGCGCTGGATATCGGCCAGCAGGTCGATGTCGGGCAGGTCGGCCAGTTGCAGCAGGACCTCCGCCAATGGCGCGGGGCCGAGGCGTTGCAAATGGACGGAACGCGGAATCAGACGTGGTTCGACGCTGACCAATGTTTCGCCGTCGAGTTGAATGTCGAGGATCTGATGCTGGTAATTGATCTCGGAGAATGACAACGGAATCGGCGAGCCGCTGTAGCGGATGCGTTCTTCGCCGTTGACCTTCTGCGGTTTGTGCAAATGCCCCAGGGCTACGTAGCTGATACTCGGTCCGAACAGGCTGGCGGGCAGGGCTTCGGCATTACCGATGATCAGGCTGCGCTCTGAGTCTTCCGACACCGAGCCGCCGGCCATGTGCGCGTGGCTGATGGCGACCAACGCCTGGCCCGGTTTGCGCTTGGCGTTAGCCGCTTCGATCAGCCATTCGTGAACCTGACCGATGCCGCGCAAGTAGTTATCGCCCAAATGCGCGCCGGTCACTTCGGCGGGGCGCAGGAACGGCAGGGCCAGGCACCAGGCAACGATTTCGCCGCTGGCATCAGGCAACGGCAGCAACAGGCGTTCGGCATCCAGCTGACCGTCATCGAGCCACAGCACGCGACCGAGGGCGTGGGTGCGCAAGCGCCGCATCAACGGCGCGGGCAGTTCGATTCGTGAGCCGGAGTCGTGGTTGCCGGCGATCATCACGATGGTCAGCAAAGGCTGCTGTTCGTGGGCGCTGACGATGAAGTCGTAGAGGCGTTCCTGGGCTTTGACCGGCGGGTTGACCGTGTCGAAGATATCGCCGGCGATCAGCAGCACATCGGGCTGATCCAGCTTCAGTTGCCGCAGCAGCCAGTCGAGAAAGCAGGCGTGCTCGAAATCGCGCTCCTGGCCGTGCAGGTTCTGCCCAAGGTGCCAGTCGGAGGTGTGAAACAGACGCAAGGCGTACTCCGCAACAAAATAAGGTGATGGCCGCGAGGAAAATGATGGCGGCTAAAGAGGGGAGAGTTTACTGGCAAAAGGTCGGGAATGTAGAAGGCTGCGATCTTTTGATTTATTTGGGATAGAGCGGTGGCAACCCAGTATCGCCAACCAGGTCTTGAACCCCTTCGGCCGTCGGAATTGCACGAATCGCGCGCCAGAGATCCTCGCCTTGCCAGTACTGGCCGGTTTCGCTGTAGAGCGCGCCATTCAGGCCATCGAGGGCATCGGACAGCGGCACGAAGCGCGCGGCCATGTCGGCCAGGGTTTCCGGCTGTTGCCGGGCCCAGGCGTCGAGGGCCTGCCGGGTGGCGTGGGGGTCGTTGGCCTGGCAGGCGCGTTTGAGGTCGTCGAGCAGGGTGCGTGGGCTCGGGCCGGTCTGCGCCGCCCGCAGGATCGCCGGTTGCGAGCGGGCGCGCCACCAGAGGCCGAAGCCCAGCAGGGTGGTGCAGGCCAGGATCACGGTGCTGAGCTTCCACCACAGGGCTTCGCTGGTGGCGCCGGGCATCACCTGCGGGCCTCCCGCCGGGGTATCGACGATCAGGCTCGGGTTGCTCGCCACTTGCAGCGTGCGGGCCGGCAGGCTGCTGTGCTCCAGGTGATCCTCGAAGGTGTTCCACCAGACCACTTCAACGCTCGGCAAATCAATGGCGCCGGTGCGGGTCGGCACCAGGGCTTCGCGGTCCTCGCGACTGCCGATCAAGCCGCGTTCGCCGCTCTGGTTGCTCAGCATGGGTTGATCCGGGTAGCGCCGCAGGCCGTTGATTTCGGTGGCGGGCAACGGTGGCAGTTGGGAACTGGCGAGGCCTTCGGCGTTCAAGGTCAGGCTGCGGGTCAGCGAATCGCCGACCTGCGCATGATCCGGTTCCGGGCTCCAGCTTTCGCCGAGGCTCAGGCTGCGGGCCGGCAGCCAGGGAACATCGGCTGGGTAAGTAGCGGGTTTGGCCTTGACCGTCAGCGGGATCTCGGCGGAGCTGACGCGCATCAGCTTGCCCGGTTTCGGCCCTTGGGGTGTTGCGTCCTGGGACGGCTGGGTATCGACCGGCGTGGCACTGAACATCTGCGCCGGAATGGTCAATACGCCGCTGTGCTGCGGGTAGATCGCGTAGCGCATTTCGATCACGCCATGGCGCAAACCGTTGATGGCTTTCTCGTAGGTGCGCGGCTCGCCCAGCTGTTCGATGCGCGCATCGGGAATCTGCAACGGGGTCAGGCTGCTGTCGTCATACAGGGCGACTGAATGGTAAATGCGCAAGGTCAGGATCGCCTGAGCCTGCACATAGACACTGCTCTGGTCGAGGCTGGCTTCGATGAACACCGATGCCAAGGTGTTGCGGATGTCTTGGGTTTCACTCTCGATCACCTGCACGGTAATCGGCTGGCTCTGGGCGTCGCCCAGTTGCAGCGACGGAATCACCACGCTGCCGTTCTGCCGGGGCAGCAGGGTGATGATCCAGCGAGTGGTCGCCTGAGTGTTGCCGTTGAGGGTATTCAGTTGGTTGACCTGGCGGGTGCCGCGTACTTCGAACAGCGGCTCCAGCGGCGCCAGGTCGGGTTTGCCGAACTGGGTCACGTCGTTGGATTCCAGGGTCAGTTCGACCGTCTCCCCGGAGTTCAGGCGACTGCGATCGACACTGGCGACCAGCCCCGCCGCCTGGGCCTGAACGGTGCAGAGCAACAGGGCGGGCAGCAGTGCGAGCAAGAAGGCGGTGAAGCGGGTCATCGAGTTTTTCCCTGATCCTGATGTTGTTGCTGTTCGTACCAGAATTTGCGTCTGAGCAGTTCTCCGGGGTCATCCGGGATCTTGCGCAGCCATTGCTCCAGCGCCTGGCGCTGTTCGCCTTCGAGCCTGTCGCTGGCCGGTCGCCGTGGTGGCCTGGTGCTTTGTTCATCCTCCAGCTCGCTGCCCGGGACTTCATTGGCGCCCGGTTGCGGCGGGGGCGTGGGTGGCTGCCCGGCGTCCGGCGTGGTCTGTTGGGCGTCAGCTTTCGGCTCACCCTTGTTCGACGGCTGAGTGGCGCTGTCCGGTGGCGGTTCTTGTGTGGTGGTTTCGTCAGCGGCGGTTTTATCCGGCTCAACGGGCGGCGCGGTGGTTTTCTGCTTGAGCAGGCTTTCCACCAGTGCCTTGTTGGTCAGGGCCGGGCGCAGATCCGGTTGAAGTTCCAGCGCTTGTTCGTAAGCATCCAGCGCTGCTTCCAGTTCACCACTTTTGGCCAGGGCATTGCCACGATTGTAGTGGGCATGCGCATCGTTGCCTTCGGCAAACCGCTGGGCGGCGCCACTGAAGTCGCCGGCCTCATAGAGCGCCACACCCTGCCATTGCGGATCTTCGAAATGCAGTGCGGCCTCGGCCGGGCGTTTTTGTTTGAGCAAATGCAGGCCCTGCTGATCGGGTCGCAACCACAAGTCTTCGAAATCGAAGGCGTAACTGGGTTGTGGCAGCAGGAACAACAGCGGCAGGCAGAACAGCCAACCGCGGCGTCCGGCGCAGGCGGTCAGCAATAACAGCGGCAACAGCAGCCAGTACCCCTGATCGGCCCAGGTGTCGAGACGCAACGTCTGGCCGTCGTTACGCAGATCCCGAGGGCCGTCGAGCAGACCGAGGCCGCGCAGGTCGGCATCGTCCAGGCGTGCCTGGCGATAACGTCCGCCCACGCCATTGGCAAAGGCTTTCAGGCTGGGGCCATCCAGGTGCGGCACCAGAATCGCGCCCACGTCGTCCTTGAGGAAACTGCCGTCGTCCTGCGCGACCGGCGCACCTTCGGCGGTGCCGATACCGAGCATCAGAAATTGCGTGGACTTGTCGTCCAGTGCCTGACGAATCCCTTGGCGTTCCTGTTCCGTCAGCGACGAACCGATCAGCAGGACCCGGCCCTGGCCGAGGGCGCCCTGATCCAGCAGCGCCAGGGCCTTGGCCACCGCCAGATCGGCACGATGACCGGCCTGAGGCATCAGCGACGGCTTGAGCGCATCCAGCAGATTGCGGCTGGTCGACAGGTCATCCGACAGCGGCACCAAGGTGTGAGCGCTGCCGGCGTAGACGACGATGGCGGTCTGCGCATCGCTGCGGTTTTGCAGCAGGTCGAACAGTTTGCGCCGGGCCTGTTCCAGCCGGTTCGGCGCAACGTCGGTGGCGAGCATTTCCGGGGTCAGCTCGAGCAATACCACCAGCGGGTCGGCGGGTTTCTGGCTGGTTTGTTCCACTCGCTGCCAACCTGGCCCGAGCAGAGCCAGCACGGTCAGCACCCAGGCCAGGCCCAGGGCAACCCACGGCAGTTTGCTTTCGCGACCGCTGCCACCACTGAGCAACGCGGCATGGAAGGCCGGTGGCAGAATCATTTGCCAGCGGCCGGCGCGTTTCTGCCGGTGCCAGAGTTGCCAGAGCAACCAGCCCAGCAACGGCAACAACAGCAGCCACCAGGGGCGGAACCAGTGCGGCCAGAGGGCAATCATCGACGCCTCCGCAGACGCAGGCGTTTGAGCCGCTGACGCCAGTCGGGCAGTTGCTTTTGCAGAAACCGCTCTTTGGTAAACAGCTCCTTGGTAAACAGCCGTTGCAACGGGTTATCCGGCCAGCGCTCGCGGATCACCAGCAGCATGCTCAACAGCAGCGCCATCGCCAACGGCCAGTGATACAACGCCTGGGCCGGGCGGGCCTGAGTGGGTTGCTGGGTCACCGGTTCCAGTTTGTCGAGGGTGCGCTTGATCGCCTGCAATTCCTGGCCGTCGTGGGCGCGGAAATACTGGCCACCGGTGGCTTCGGCGATGGCTTTCAAGGCGGGTTCGTCGAGGTCCAGGCTCGGGTTGGTGCCCAGGAAGCCCAGGGTGCCGCTTTGTTCCGGATCGGCACCGATACCGATCGGGTAGATTCTCACGCCTTCATTAGCCGCCAGGCGTGCGGCGGTCAGCGGATCGATTTCGCCGCCGTTGTTGGCGCCGTCGGTGACCAGAATCAGCACGCGGCTTTGTGCCGGGCGCTGGCGCAGGCGTTTGAGGGCCAGGCCGATGGCGTCGCCGATGGCGGTGTTCTTGCCGGCGATGCCGATCCGCGCTTCGTCGAGCCACACCCGCACGGTGTGTCGGTCGAAGGTCAGCGGCGCTTGCAGATAGGCCTGACTGCCGAACAGGATCAACCCGACGCGATCGCCGTCGCGACTTTCGAGAAAATCACCGAGCAAATGCTGCACCAATGACAGTCGGCTGACGTCTTCGTCCTGCCACTGCATGTCGGGAAAATCCATCGAGCCGGACACGTCCACCGCCACCAGCAGGTCGCGGCCACTGGCGGCAATCGGTAGAGGGTCGCCGAGCCATTGCGGGCGCGCCGCGGCGATCAGCAGCAACAGCCACAGCAAAATGAACGGGGCTTGCTGGCGCCAGGCCGGCAGGTTGGCCCGGGCGCGGCGGCGAGCGAGGCCTTCGAGGTCGCTGAGGAAGCTGACCTTGAGCGCCGGCTCGCCACTGTCGGCCACCGGCAGCAGCACCCGCATCAGCCAGGGCAGCGGCAGCAGGGCAAAGATCCACGGCCAGGCGAACTCAAACATGTTTGCGAATCCAGGTGTCGACGGCTTGAGTCAAGCCGGCGATGGCTTTGTCGTCGAGTTTGCATTCGGGTTTGTAGGCGCCTTCCACCAGCACCATCCAGCGCGTGAGGCCGGCGGCCGGGCAGCGGTTGTCGAGGAACGCCAGCCATTTGCGCCCGTTAAGAGTATGGCTCTGGCTGTAGGGGTAATGGTTGCGGCACAAGCGTTTGAGCAAGCCGTTGAGTTGCTGCAGCCAGGCACCGGCCGGGGCGCCGTCGTAGGGCTTGGGCATCCGGGCGAGCTCGGCCAAGGCAGCGAGACGCACCGGGTCCAGCGGTTGTTCGGCGCGGACGACAGGGCGCTTGTTCGGGATGAAACGGCGCAACTGCCATACGCCGAAACCGATCAGCGGCAGCAACAACAGCAGCAGCCACCAGCCCGGCGCCGGTGGCCAGAAGCCGATCGGTGGCGGGGAAATCAACGGTTGCAGTTGATCGAGGCTGCTCATCGACCTTTCCCCGGACGCTGTGGGTTCAGGTATTCGCGCAGTTGCTCGACCATTTCGCTTTGGGTGCTCAACGGCATCAGCAACACCCGCAGCTTTTGCGCCAGCAGCTCCCAGCGGTCGATGCGGGCTTCCGCTTGTGCGCGATAGGCCTGGCGCAAGTCGAAATTCAGCGTGTCGAGTTCCAGCTGCGCACCCCGTTCCGCGAAGCGTAAAAGCCCGGCAGCGGGCAGGGCGTGATCCAGCGGATCGGACACGGGCAGCAGCAGCAGGTCGCAATGGCGTGACAACAGGCTCAGCTGTTGCTCGGCACCGTCCGACAACGCGCGTTCGTCGCAGATCACGATCACCAGGCTGCCGGGGCGCAATACTTCCCGGGCGCGGCGCAGGGCAATGCCGAAGGCGTCGCGGTCCGGCTCGCGTTCGGTGTGCAGCGACTGATTGACCCGCACCAGCCGGTTGAGCAATTGCAGCAGGCTCTGTTTGCTGCGTCGCGGTTTGATCTCGTAGTGCTCGTCGTCGCCGAACACCAGCCCACCGACCCGGTCGTTATGGCCCAATGCGGCCCAGCCAATCAGGCTCGCCGCCTGGGCGGCGAGCACCGACTTGAACATCAGCCCGGAGCCAAAAAACAGCCGGCAGCTCTGTTCGACCATGATGAAGATCGGTCGCTCGCGTTCTTCATGGAACAGCTTGGTGTGCGGTTCCTGGGTCCGGGCGGTGACACGCCAGTCAATGCTGCGCACGTCATCGCCGGCCTGATAGACCCGCACCTGATCGAAGTCCACCCCGCGCCCGCGCAGTTTTGAGTGGTGCAGGCCGATCAGCGGGCTGCGCTGGCTCGGCGTGGAAAACAGCTGGACTTCGCGCACGCGATGGCGCATCTCGATCAGCTCGGCGAGGCTGACACGGATGCCCGGCTCGGGCGGGAGGAGGGCGTTCATGGGGGTCAAGCGACGGCTACGACGTCGAGAATCCGCTGGACCACCCGGTCCTGGTCGATGCCAGCGGCTTCGGCTTCAAAGGAAAGAATGATGCGGTGGCGCAACACATCGAACAGCACCGCCTGAATGTCTTCCGGGCTGACGAAGTCGCGACCGGCGAGCCAGGCGTGGGCACGGGCGCAACGGTCCAGGGCGATGGAGCCGCGGGGGCTGGCGCCGTAGGCGATCCATTCGGCCATTTCCGGGTCGAACTTGGCCGGGATGCGTGTGGCCATGACCAGTTGCACCAGGTATTCCTCCACGGCGTCGGCCATGTACAACCCGAGGATTTCCTTGCGCGCGGCGAAAATCGCCTGCTGACTGACGCGGCGTTCGGGTTTGGTTTCGCCGTGCAGCGCTTCGCCGCGGGCCTGTTGCAGAATCCGGCGTTCGACGGCGGCGTCGGGGAAGCCGATTTTCACGTGCATCAGGAAGCGGTCGAGCTGGGCTTCGGGCAACGGGTAGGTGCCTTCCTGTTCGATGGGGTTTTGCGTGGCCATGACCAGAAACAGCGGCGACAGCTCGTAGGTGCTGCGCCCGACACTGACCTGGCGTTCGCCCATGGCTTCGAGCAGGGCCGACTGGACCTTGGCCGGGGCACGGTTGATTTCGTCCGCCAGCACCAGGTTGTGGAAGATCGGGCCTTGCTGGAACACGAAGCTACCGGTTTCCGGGCGATAGATTTCCGTACCGGTGATGTCGGCCGGCAGCAGGTCGGGGGTGAACTGGATGCGATGGAACTGTGCTTCGATGCCTTCGGCGAGCTCTTTGATGGCCTTGGTCTTGGCCAGTCCCGGAGCGCCCTCGACCAGCATGTGGCCGTCGGCGAGCAAGGCGATGAGCAAACGCTCGATGAGTTTTTCCTGGCCGAGAATCTGCGTTGAAAGAAAGGTTCGCAGCGCGAGCAGCGCTTCACGATGTTCCATCGATGACTGTTCCTGGAAAGGGTGACCGAAGACGTTCGAATAACGCCAGGGCTGGGGGCGTTACTTTAATCCATCGCGGGGGGCGCCGACTAACGGCATTTTGTGCAAAGTGCGGGAATTGTTGGGTAAATCTGTTGGAAATTTGTAGGCGAGGGACAGGGTGGTGATCTGGCTGGCCTCATCGCGAGCAGGCTCGCTCTCACAGGTGACCGGGTTCTCATATGAAAATGCGATCAAATGTGGGAGCGAGCCTGCTCGCGATGAGGCAGGTTCAGGCACCCGAGACTCCAAGGCTTAGAGCTGGCTGATGTAAGTGCCGGTGCCTTTAAGGATGTTCTGCAAGGTCTCTTCCACTTCAGCCAGATCCTGCGCATCGGTGCTGTGCAGGATTTCCAGCGAATCTTCGCCATCGAGCACATCGACGTCCGCAGCGGCGATTTCGATCAGCAGGCGATCAGGGCTGAGGGTGACTTTCACACCGTTGAGGGCCGAAGGCTTGTCGTGGAAGATGATCTCCAGCTCGTCCTCATCGGGAAAGCGGCTCATCAGGAACAGTTCGCCCTCGGCACTGGTGCAGCAGAGCATGGCCAGATTGTCTTCTTCGTCATCGCACGGGTTGACGATCAAGAGGTCGGTTGTCATTTGCATGGGAAAATCCTGGCTCGGCGAGCGTGGTAAACGCAACAAAATACAATTCTGCCAGCCCTCGGAAATTTCTGCTCGACTGAGTGTCAGAGGATGTGTTGTGAATATCCGATGCGTTCCAGTCATTCCTGGTACGCAAGTGCCGTAAAACCGGGCATAAAGCCCCCATTTTCCTGCACGACTGCTAGTGTTGTTCGAGGCACATGCCGCGAGTTACGTACCGATGACCGAATATGTCGCAGCGCTGCAAGCACGGCCCTTGCCGCACTCGTTAAGCTGCGCAACGGATGAGCACCCGTAAGGGCATTGTCGATGGCTGCGATGGTAGCTTCGAGAGGGTAGCCCGGCAGTTGTTTTTGCAGATGCCCATTCAATGGAAGGTGAATGTGACCTGAGTGTCTCGTCCAGCTTCACCCACCTGTCATTCTGTTTCCTCTGCCCGAGATTCAGGAACAGGGTGACGGATTGCCCCGAAAGGGGTTTGCACGCGACGCTTCCATCAATAACAAGCCCAAGCGGAGTACCACAGATGGCGTTCTTCACCGCAGCCAGCAAGGCCGACTTCCAGCACCAACTGCAAGCGGCACTGGCGCAGCACATCAGTGAACAGGCACTGCCACAAGTGGCGCTGTTCGCCGAACAATTCTTCGGCATCATTTCCCTCGACGAGCTGACCCAGCGTCGGTTGTCCGACCTCGCCGGCTGCACCCTTTCTGCGTGGCGCCTGCTTGAGCGCTTCGATCACGCGCATCCGCAAGTGCGCGTCTACAACCCTGATTACGAACGCCACGGCTGGCAGTCGACCCACACCGCGGTTGAAGTGCTGCATCACGATCTGCCGTTCCTGGTGGACTCGGTGCGTACCGAACTGAACCGTCGCGGCTACAGCATTCATACCCTGCAAACCACTGTGTTGAGCGTGCGTCGCGGCAGCAAGGGCGAGCTGCTGGAAATCCTGCCCAAGGGCACCCAGGGCGAAGGCATTCTGCAAGAATCGCTGATGTACCTGGAAATCGACCGTTGCGCCAACACGGCCGAACTCAATGTCCTGACCAAAGAGCTAGAGCAGGTTCTCGGTGAAGTCCGCGTCGCGGTCGCCGATTTCGAACCGATGAAAGCCAAGGTCCAGGAGATGATCGAAGGCATCGACAACAGCCAGTTCATCGTCGACGCCGACGAGAAATTCGAAATCAAGAGCTTCCTGGAATGGCTGGTGGGCAACCACTTCACCTTCCTGGGCTACGAAGAGTTCGTGGTGGGCGAGGACCAGAGCGGCGGTCACATCGAATATGACCAGAACTCGTTCCTCGGCCTGACCAAGCTGCTGCGTGCCGGCCTGACCGTCGATGACCTGCGCATCGAAGACTACGCCGTCAACTACCTGCGCGAACCGACGCCGCTGTCGTTCGCCAAGGCTGCACACCCAAGCCGTGTACACCGTCCGGCGTACCCGGATTACGTGTCGATCCGCCAGATCGATGCCAATGGCAAGGTCATCAAGGAATGCCGTTTCATGGGCCTGTACACCTCGTCGGTGTATGGCGAAAGCGTGCGGGTCATTCCTTACATCCGTCGCAAGGTCGAGATCATCGAACAGCGTTCGGGCTTCCAGGCCAAGGCTCACTTGGGCAAGGAATTGGCCCAGGTGCTTGAAGTGTTGCCGCGCGACGACTTGTTCCAGACCCCGGTGGACGAGCTGTTCACCACCGTGATGTCGATCGTGCAGATCCAGGAACGCAACAAGATCCGCGTGTTCCTGCGCAAAGACCCGTACGGCCGTTTCTGCTACTGCCTGGCCTACGTGCCGCGAGACATCTACTCCACCGAAGTGCGCCAGAAGATCCAGCAAGTGCTGATGGATCGCCTGAAAGCCTCGGACTGCGAATTCTGGACCTTCTTCTCCGAGTCCGTGCTGGCCCGTGTGCAATTGATTCTGCGGGTCGACCCGAAGAACCGTCTGGACATCGACCCGGTTCTGCTGGAAAAAGAAGTGGTGCAGGCCTGCCGCAGCTGGCAGGACGACTACGCGAGCCTGGTGGTCGAGAGCTTCGGCGAAGCCCAGGGCACCAACGTGCTGGCCGACTTCCCGAAAGGCTTCCCGGCCGGTTACCGCGAGCGTTTCGCCGCCCACTCGGCGGTGGTCGACATGCAGCACCTGCTGAGCCTGAAAGAATCCAATCCGCTGGTGATGAGCTTCTATCAGCCACTGGGTCAGGTCTCCGGTCAGCGCGAGCTGCACTGCAAGCTTTATCACGCCGATACCCCGCTGGCGTTGTCCGACGTGTTGCCGATCCTGGAAAACCTTGGTCTGCGCGTGCTGGGTGAGTTCCCGTATCGCCTGCGCCACAACAGCGGCCGTGAGTTCTGGATTCACGACTTCGCGTTCACCGCCGCCGAAGGCCTGGAACTCGACATCCAGCAACTCAACGACACCTTGCAGGACGCCTTCGTCCACATCGTGCGTGGCGATGCCGAGAACGATGCCTTCAACCGTCTGGTACTGACCGCCGGCCTGCCATGGCGCGATGTGGCGCTGCTGCGTGCTTACGCCCGTTACATGAAGCAGATCCGTCTGGGCTTCGACCTGGGCTATATCGCCAGCACCCTGAACAACCACACTGACATCGCTCGCGAGTTGACCCGGTTGTTCAAGACCCGCTTCTACCTGGCGCGCAAGCTGGCCAGTGACGATCTGGAAGACAAGCAGCAACGTCTGGAACACGCGATTCTGGCGGCACTGGACGATGTCCAGGTGCTGAACGAAGACCGCATCCTGCGTCGTTACCTGGACCTGATCAAAGCGACCCTGCGGACCAACTTCTACCAGACCGACGCCAACGGTCAGAACAAGTCCTACTTCAGCTTCAAGTTCAACCCGCACCAGATTCCAGAGCTGCCGAAGCCGGTTCCGAAGTTCGAAATCTTCGTTTATTCGCCTCGCGTCGAAGGCGTGCATCTGCGTTTCGGCAACGTGGCTCGCGGCGGTCTGCGCTGGTCCGACCGTGAAGAAGACTTCCGCACCGAAGTCCTGGGCCTGGTAAAAGCCCAGCAAGTGAAGAACTCGGTCATCGTGCCAGTGGGTGCGAAGGGTGGCTTCCTGCCGCGTCGCCTGCCACTGGGCGGCAGCCGTGACGAGATCGCGGCCGAGGGCATCGCCTGCTACCGCATCTTCATCTCGGGCCTGCTGGACATCACCGACAACCTGAAAGACGGCGCGCTGGTACCGCCGGCCAACGTCGTGCGTCATGACGACGATGACCCGTACCTGGTGGTGGCGGCGGACAAGGGCACTGCGACCTTCTCCGACATCGCCAACGGCATCGCCATCGACTACGGCTTCTGGCTCGGCGACGCCTTTGCGTCCGGCGGCTCGGCCGGTTACGACCACAAGAAGATGGGTATCACCGCCAAGGGCGCGTGGGTCGGCGTACAACGCCACTTCCGCGAGCGCGGCATCAATGTTCAGAAAGACAGCATCACTGTAGTCGGCGTCGGCGACATGGCCGGTGACGTATTCGGTAACGGCCTGTTGATGTCCGAGACGTTGCAACTGGTGGCCGCGTTCAACCACCTGCACATCTTCATCGACCCGAATCCGGAGCCTGCCAACAGCTTCGCCGAGCGTCAGCGCCTGTTCGACCTGCCGCGTTCGGCCTGGTCGGACTATGACACCAGCATCATGTCCGAAGGCGGCGGGATCTTCTCGCGCAGCGCAAAAAGCATCGCGATTTCCCCGCAGATGAAAGAGCGCTTCGACATTCAGGCTGACAAGCTGACCCCGACCGAACTGCTGAACGCCTTGCTCAAGGCGCCGGTAGACCTGTTGTGGAACGGCGGTATCGGTACTTACGTCAAAGCCAGCAGCGAAAGCCACGCCGATGTCGGTGACAAGGCCAACGATGCACTGCGCGTGAACGGCAACGAACTGCGCTGCAAAGTCGTGGGCGAGGGCGGTAACCTCGGTATGACCCAATTGGGTCGTGTCGAATTCGGCCTCAATGGTGGCGGTTCCAACACCGACTTCATCGACAACGCCGGTGGCGTGGACTGCTCCGACCACGAAGTGAACATCAAGATCCTGCTGAACGAAGTGGTTCAGGCCGGCGACATGACCGACAAGCAACGTAACCAGTTGCTGGCGAGCATGACCGACGAAGTCGGTGGTCTGGTTTTGGGCAACAACTACAAGCAGACTCAGGCATTGTCCCTGGCAGCCCGTCGCGCCTTGCCGCGAATTGCCGAATACAAGCGTCTGATGAACGATCTGGAAGGTCGCGGCAAGCTGGATCGCGCCATCGAGTTCCTGCCGGCCGAAGATCAACTGGCTGAACGCGTCGCGGCGGGCCATGGCCTGACCCGTGCCGAGCTGTCGGTGCTGATCTCCTACAGCAAGATCGACCTCAAGGAAGCGCTGCTCAACTCCCTGGTGCCGGACGACGACTACCTGACCCGCGACATGGAAACCGCTTTCCCGCCGACCCTGGTGAGCAAGTTCTCCGACGCCATGCGCCGTCACCGTCTGAAGCGTGAAATCGTCAGCACTCAGATCGCCAACGATCTGGTCAACCACATGGGCATCACCTTCGTTCAACGACTCAAAGAGTCGACCGGCATGAGCCCGGCGAACGTGGCAGGTGCTTATGTGATCGTGCGTGACATTTTCCATCTCCCACACTGGTTCCGTCAGATCGAGGCCCTGGACTACCAGGTCTCCGCTGACGTGCAACTGGAGCTGATGGACGAGCTGATGCGTCTGGGCCGCCGTGCTACACGCTGGTTCCTGCGCAGCCGTCGCAATGAGCAGAACGCTGCCCGTGACGTCGCACACTTCGGTCCGCACCTGGCGGCGTTGGGCCTCAAGCTCGACGAACTGCTGGAAGGCCCTACCCGCGAAGGCTGGCAGACCCGTTATCAGGCTTACGTCGCGGCTGGCGTACCTGAGTTGCTGGCGCGCATGGTTGCAGGCACCACTCACCTGTACACGTTGCTGCCGATCATCGAAGCTTCGGATGTGACCGGCCAGAACGCAGCGGACGTGGCCAAGGCCTACTTCGCCGTGGGCAGCGCGCTGGACATCACCTGGTACCTGCAACAGATCAGCGCCCTACCGGTTGAAAACAACTGGCAGGCCCTGGCCCGTGAAGCGTTCCGCGATGACGTCGACTGGCAACAACGTGCGATCACCATCTCTGTCCTGCAACAGGGCGACGGCACCCAGGACGTGGAAACACGCCTGGCGCTGTGGATGGAAGAGCACGAAGGCATGATCGAACGCTGGCGCGCCATGCTGGTGGAAATCCGTGCCGCCAGCGGCACTGACTACGCCATGTATGCGGTGGCCAACCGTGAGTTGCTGGACCTGGCGTTGAGCGGTCAGGCGGTGGTGCCTGCCATTGCCAATGCCAATGCCAACGCGACTGCCAGCGCCGAGCTGGAGCCGGTTGCCTGATCAGGCGTTGAATGAAAAAGCCCCGTCTCGAAAGAGATGGGGCTTTTTTTTGTCTGAAGGCTTTGTGGTAATCGACTTCGATCATCACGGTTTTTTTGCCGGGGGCGTTTTTCAGCATCTGGTCCTGCAGGATGGTGACTTTTTCTGACGGGGCTGCGGTTTCGTGGGCGAAAGCCGAGGCTGAAACGCACAGCGTCAGGGCGGCGAGAGGGGCAGCAAAAAAACGAAGCGCATTCATGGTTGATTACCTGAGGTGGTGAGTCGTCAGGGACCACAGTAGGGCGCGCTATCGGGCAATCAAACAGACAGTTTTCGGGAAGGTGAGGGGCCAATCACAGAGCGCCGCAGGGCTAAAGGGCGATGAACTGTGGCGAGGGAGCTTGCTCCCGCTGGGTTGCGCAGCGGCCCCCAAAACCGCTGGACGCGCAGGACCAGGCAGACTGCGTTCGCCGGATTTACGTCTGCTGCGCAGACGAGCGGGAGCAAGCTCCCTCGCCACAGGTGTTTGTCAGACGATTGGAAAACTGTCGAAGTCGACGGCGTTGGCCAGTCGGTTGTCGATCAGGCCGATAAAGCCTTGCGCTTCAGGGCAGTTGAAATGCGCCTGCATGGCCGCTTCCGATTGCCAGCGAGCGCTGACCGTCCAGCAGGTGTCGTCCTCGGGGCAGCGGTCGACCATGTAGGAGTCACAGCCCGGAAGTTCGCGCAGGGTATCGACAATCTTTTGCAGTTGCTGACCCAGTTCGTCCGAGCGGCCGGCGGCAGCCTGCACCTTTACGGTGTTGATCACTTCGTTGGGCATTGTTCACACTCCTGAATCAGGCCGGACGAATCCTGCTCATTGAGGGATAACGCCCATCAAGGATAGGCCTGCACCCCCAGGCCGCCAATAGCCAATCGCCGGCTAAAGCCGCAGACCAATCTGTCAGCCGACCTGCTGCAGAATGTCCCGCAAACGGTCCAGGGCGATGTCGATGTCCAGGGTTTCGATCGCCCCGAACCCCAGGAAAAGCCCGGCCCGTGGCGCTTGTTGGTAATAGAAGCCGTCCAGGGCATAGAGCCCCAGTTCGACTTTTTTTGCCAATTCGATCACCAATGGAATATCCACCGGCACTTTGCACAGCACCGCCATGTGGAACCCGGCCGTGGTCGGCACCACCTCGAACCACGGCGAAAGGTCGCCCGCCATGCGCGCCAGAATCCGCTCCCGGCGCCCGGCGTAGATCGTATGGCAGCGCCGGATGTGCTTGAGCAGGCAGCCCTCGGCGATGAACTTGGCCAGCGCCCATTGGGGCAGGGTGGAGGTGTGCATATCGGTGAGCTGTTTGGCGCGGATCACCGCTTCGAGAATCGCCGGCGGCAAAATCGCATACCCGAGCCGCAACTCTGGCAACAGGGTTTTCGAGAAGGTGCCGACGTAGGCAACGATGCCGCGCTGATCCAGGCTTTGCAGCGAGTTGGTGGGCCGGCCTTCGTAGCGGAATTCGCTGTCATAGTCGTCCTCGATGAGGATCGCCCCCAGTTCGTGGGCGCGCGCGAGCAGGGCTTCGCGCCGGGCCTGGCTCATGGGCATGCCCAAGGGGAACTGGTGGGACGGGGTGACGTAAATCAGCCGGGTGCCATCGGGAATGTGCTCGACCTGAATGCCTTGCGCATCCACCGGTACGCCGACCACCGTCGCGCCATGGGTTGCGAATAACAGACGAGCGGGCGGGTAACCGGGGTCTTCCATGGCCACGAGGCTGCCCGGTTGGGTCAACACCCGGGAAATCAGGTCCAGCGCCTGCTGCGCGCCGTTGCACACCACCACGTCCTCGTCCTGACAATTGACCCCACGGGAAAACGCGATGTGCCGCGCGATCGCATTGCGAAGCGCCGGCAAGCCTTCGGGCAGGCTGTAGAAGCCCTTGGAACCGGCAATCTGGCGCAAGGCATGGGAAGTGCAGCGGCGCCAATCGTCCTGCGGAAACTGGCCTTTCCCGGTGGCGCCACCGATGAAATCGTAACGCAGCGAGCCTTCCAGCGTCGGGTGGCGCAAGAATGTTGGCAGGTTGCGCCAGCTTTCAATGACCTCAAAGCTGGCCAGCTCCGAATGACTCTGCTTGCGGACGATTTTCGCCGCCCGGGCATTGACGTAAGTGCCTTTGCCGATCACCCCGGTGAGGAAGTTTTCGTAGGTCAGTTGTGCATACGTGTCGGAAATGGTCTTGCGCGAAATCCCCAGTTGTTCAGCCAGCAAACGGCTGGGCGGCAGTTGCGTCCCGGCTGCCAGACGGCCGGACTCGATGGCGCTGCGCAGTTGCCGGTACAACTGGCCTGCCAGGTCCTTGCGGCCGTTGATGACAACATGAAGTTCCATACCGGCGGGGCTCCTGGGCGTTCAGGCGACTGTGCGTCGCGCCAGATTACCCGCATGCACGGCCGTGCAGAAGTTGCGTGGGCGAAAAACCTCCGATTGGCCTTTTACCGGGCGGTCCACGGCTTTTTCGTCGAATTGGACCTGTGACGATCGTGGGGCAGCCTCTACCTTGGAGTCACCTATCCTATCCGCGAGGTCGCCCCATGAACTCCCGCCTGGACTACTACAACGCATCGCCCAAAGCGATGAAAGCCATGATCGCCATGGAGGCCTTGACCCGCGACCTGAGCATCGAGCCGGCCTTGTTGAACCTGATCAAAATCCGTGCCTCGCAGCTTAATGGCTGCGCCTTCTGCACCGACATGCACTCGGTGGACGCGCGCCGTTTCGGCGAAACCGATCGCCGGCTGTATGCGGTCGTGGTCTGGCGCGACAGCGGCTTCTTCAGCCCTCGGGAGCGGGCGGCCCTGGCCTGGACCGAAGCGGTGACCCTGCTTGCGGAAAGCCATGTGCCCGATGACGTTTACGCACTGGCCCGGGCGCAGTTCAGCGAAGGCGAACTGGTTGACCTGACCATGGTCGTCAGCACCATCAACAGCTGGAATCGTCTGGCAGTGAGTTTTCGACAAGCGCCCGGCGGTTGATTCAAGCGCGGACCCTGTGGGAGCGGCTTGCTCGCGAATGCGGTGTGTCAGTCACCGGTGATGTTGCATGTGACGCCCTCTTCGCGAGCAAGCCCGCTCCCACAGGTTCCGCGCCTTGGACGGCTGATCCGTTTTTTCCGGCTGTCACATCAGGTTCATGAACGGTCAGCAGGATGAACGCTCAAGGACAGATCGACAGACAGGGAGTCATCAATGTCATTCATGGAATCCACCGGGCGTCAGGGCGTGGCCGAGTACCGTTGGCCCGTAGAACAGAACCCATCCTTGCACTCACGGATAGCCGGAATCGATCCGCTGCTGGTGCAGTCTTTCAGGGTCAGCGCCCGTTGCGGCTGTTTCATGCAAGCGGCCCGCAGCCTCAACATCAAGTCGACCCAGTTGCGTAAACATTTGGCGCAACTGGAAGCACAACTGCAGTGTTCGCTGTTCAGCCATTCGGGCAATGGCTTTGCCCTCAGCCGCGACGGTTTGCAGCTTCAGGCGCAGTTGATTGCCCTGGCCCATGAACGCGATTTGCCGGTGATCGAACAGCCATTGATTCGCTTGGCCATCGCCGAGTCAATCTTGCATGACATCCTCGGGCGCGACCTGGTCTCGCTGCTGCGGCGTAATGCCAGCGTGCGCCTGGACATCATCTCCCTGGACAGCGAACTGTCCCTGCAAGCCATCAGCGCCGATGTGGTGGTGTGGCTGGCGGGCACCGATTCGCCGTTGCCAGGCCCCAGTTTCGCCGTCAGCGAGCCCCGGCGACTCGCGCGGCTGGACTATCTGCCGCACATCGCCAAGCGTTATTCGCGGGTCGCGGCCCGGCCGGACAGCCTGGGTGACTTGGCCGATTTCATGTTGGTGCAATGGCAGCAGCACCGCCAGGTCGCCGCCTTCGGGCCGTGGAACAGTCTGCTGGAGCAGCGCCTGGCGGGGGTGGTGCAGTTGCATTCCTATGAGCTGATGCTGGAGATGATCCGTTGCAGCGCCTGCATCGGTTTGCTACCGCACTACATGAGCCAGTTCGACCGGGGGTTGTTGGCGTTGCCCGGGCTCTTCCACCAACCGATGCAGCGCCAGGTGTGGATGGCGGTCAATGCCGACTCCCGGAATGAGGCCGAAGTGCAGGGGATCGTCGAGCTGATCCACAACACCTTCAGTGAGCGGCGGGAGTGGTTTGAGTAGCCTGCCATCAAGATCAAAAGATCGCAGCACTGCGGATCCAGAATTGACACAGATCCATGTGGGAGCGGGCTTGCTCGCGAAAGCGGTTATTCAGTCGACATGGATGTTGAATGACACACCGCATTCGCGAGCAAGCCCGCTCCCACATTTTGATCTCGCCACTCATGGGGATCGCGGTTTAGAGTAATCGGCCACACACCGATCAAGGACGAACACCGCCATGCCCGACCACGACCCCGCCATTCACCTCGAACGTTTCAACGAATCCCACATCGAGGGCATCACCGCGCTCTACAACGATCCAGCCATCTCCCGTCAGGTGCTGCAAATGCCGTTTCAGTCCACCGAGGTCTGGCGCAAACGCCTGGCGCCGGATAACGAGCGCGCGGTGCAACTGGTGGCACTGCATCAGGGATCGGTTATTGGCAACATTGGTCTTGAACAGTTTTCGCGAATCCGCCGCAGCCACGCCGGCAGCCTCGGAATGGGTGTTGCGACGGCGTGGCAGGGCAAAGGCGTGGGTTCGCAGCTGTTGGCGACGGTGCTGGACATCGCCGACAACTGGATGAACCTGCAACGGGTCGAGCTCTCGGTGTACGCCGACAACGAAGCGGCCATCGGGCTGTACCAAAAGTTCGGCTTCGAAACCGAAGGCCTGTTTCGCGATTACGCCGTGCGTGACGGTCGGCTGGTCGATACCCTGAGCATGGCGCGCCTGCGTCGCACGCCCTCGGCTCAATGCCAGTAATTTGAGCGACGAAAATCCTGTGGGAGCGTGGCTTGACTTGGCCGGCATCAGGCCAAAGCCGATTGAGTCAGTCGCCCAACGCGAACGCCACCGCCGCCTGTGCGTGCAGCCCGGTGGTGTCGAGCAAGGGCAGGGCGCTGTGTTCGGGTTTGATCAGCAGGCCGATTTCGGTGCAGCCGAGGATGATTGCCTGGGCGCCGCGTTCGGTCAGGGATTCGATCACCCGTTGATAGACCCGGCGTGAGGCCTCGCTGATCAGCCCGACGCACAACTCATCGTAGATGATCCGGTGCACGGCCTGACGCTCCTCGGCCTCCGGCACCAGCACCGTCAGGCCTTTGGCCGTCAGACGCGCCTTGAGAAAGTCCTGCTCCATGGTGAATGCAGTGCCCAGAAACCCCACCCGCAGGGCACCGGCGTCCAGTGCCGCCTGACCGGCCGGGTCGGCAATGTGCAGGAACGGAATATCGATCGCCGTCTGAATCTGCCCGGCCACCTTGTGCATGGTGTTGGTACACAGCACCACGCACTCGGCACCGCCAGTCTCCAGCCGTCGCGCGGCATCCACCAGAATCGCCGCCGCATCGTCCCAGCGCCCGGCGTGCTGGGCCTGTTCGACAGGGCCGAAGTCGACGCTGTACATTAGCAATTTCGCCGAACGCAATGGCCCCAGGCGATCGCGTACTTGCTGGTTGATGAGGCGGTAATATTCGGCGCTGGACTCCCAGCTCATGCCGCCGATAAGGCCGATGGTGCGCATGTCGTGCTCCTGTGAATGGCAAACCCTTGCAAGAGAGTGTCCAGTGGATCCTTGTACCGATCTATCAGGAAATTTCACATGCCCGGTGTGCTGAGCCAGTACCTGCCGGGCGGCAAAGTCTGCTTGCAACTCTTGCCCCGTGCGGCGTACAGCGCCCGTGATCCGGCACAGTCGCAAACCCTCGGGGTGACGCTGGAGCGTCAGCAAGGCGTGCACGCGATCGATTCTGACCGACGGACGGATTTCGATACCTGGCCAGGTGTATTGGCGTACACGCCGGTCGGCGTGGAAGTGTTTTCCGAATCGGCCACCGGTGGTGAGTATCTGCTGATGCGGTTGAACGAGCCGTTTGCCTGCGAACAGTTACCCGCCGTGGCCCATCGCGTGCAATCCTGCGGCAATCGACGTGCGCTGGCCCTGGCGCGAGAGGTACGGCGTCAGTTGCTCGCCACGCAACCCGACGTGCTGGCCCTTGAGCAATGTGCCGTGGCTCTGGTGGGTGTAGCGAATGCGAAAACCGATACAACGCGTGCCACGCCGAAGGCCTTCGCCCGAGTCATGGAGCAGATCGCCGAGCAGTTCCAGCAACCTCTGACACTGGAACAATTGGCTGCCACCTACGGGCACAACGAACTGCGTTTTCTGCGCGATTTCACCCGGGCTATCGGCCTGACGCCCCACGCTTACCTCATTGAAGTGCGAATTCAGGCGGCACGAAGGATGATCGAACGCACTGATCTACCCTTGGCCGCTATTGCGCTGGATGTCGGCTTCGCCCATCAGTCCCACATGGGCAGTGCCTTTCGCAAACACTTGGCCATGACCCCCCGCCAATACCGTTTACGCTTTTAGTCGTACGCCTGTGGCGCGCATCTGCCATGCTCAAAGTCCGCAGCACCGCTTCAACCAAAGGGACACCGCAATGGATGACGTACAGCAACTGGGCGAGATGCTTCGCCACTATGCAGAAAGCGAAGCGCACAAGAAGCAACTGTTTGAGTCGCAATCGGCCGTGTGGGCGACGCGCATTGGTGAGTTGTTCGATCAGATTCAGCAGTGGCTGGCACCGGTCCTGGCGCCGAACCTGCTGGAGGTGAGCCGCGAGGCGTATGTCGCGTCCGGGTCGAGCGTGCCGGTCGAGACGTCGACGTTCAAGACCGAAAAACTGAGCATCGTCATCGCCGGCAAACCGGTGGAGTTCGTGCCGGACGTAATGGGCGTCGGCGGGCAGATTTCATTGGCAGTGATGGGGTTGACCGCGGCGCGCTATGGCAGCATTTCGCTGGTATGCCTGCCACCGTCCAGCGACTGGCAATGGCGTAAGACCAATGGGCTGAAAGACCCGGACGTCTTTGCTTTTGATGCGAATTTCCTGGCGCAACAGCTACAGAGCCTGATTCCACGCGAGCGGAGTTAATACCCATGTGAGCGACACTCAACCCTGTGGGAGCGGGCAAGCCCGCTCCCACAGTGGTTTGGGTGTGCCTCAGATTTCGAGGTTGCCCCAACCTGGCTTCACCTCTTCCGGTACCACCGCGTTCACGGTTTTGCCCGTGGCCAATTCCACCCGCCGCGCCACTTCGGGGTCATCGGCAAACGGGATCAGGCTGGCATCGTCCAGGCTCTCGGCGGTCTGGTGTTTCAGGCAGTATTCAACCACCAGCCAAAGCCCCAAAACACCCAATAGATTCAACGCCATCTCAACCATGTCAGGCTCCTTGCCTCAGGCGATCTGCGCTTCAAGTTCGGCCATTTCAACGCTCGAAACCCGCACTGTGCGCCAGGTGTTGTAGGCCATCAGCAACATGCCGCTGAGGAAGAACATCCCGCCGACAAAACGCACCACAAACCCCGGATGACTGGCCTGCAAGGCTTCGACGAACGAGTAGGTCAGCGTGCCGTCGTCGTTGATCGCGCGCCACATCAAACCCTGGGTGATGCCGTTGACCCACATCGAGGCGATGTACAGCACGGTGCCGATGGTCGCCAGCCAGAAGTGCAGGTTGATCAACGGCACGCTGTGCATTTGCGTGCGGCCGAAGACTTTCGGAACCATGTGGTAAATGGCGCCGAAGGTGATCATCGCCACCCAGCCGAGGGCGCCGGCGTGAACGTGGCCGATGGTCCAGTCGGTGTAGTGGGAGAGGGCATTGACCGTTTTGATCGCCATCATCGGCCCTTCGAAGGTCGACATGCCGTAGAAGGCCAGGGACAGCACCAGAAAGCGCAGGATCGGGTCGGTGCGCAACTTATGCCAGGCGCCCGAGAGCGTCATCATGCCGTTGATCATCCCGCCCCAGCTCGGCGCCAGCAGAATCAGCGACATCGCCATGCCCAGCGACTGCGCCCAGTCCGGCAGCGCGGTGTAGTGCAAGTGGTGGGGGCCGGCCCAGATGTACAGGGTGATCAGCGCCCAGAAGTGCACGATCGACAAGCGATAGGAATACACCGGCCGCCCGACCTGTTTCGGCACGAAGTAATACATCATCCCGAGGAAGCCGGTGGTGAGGAAGAACCCCACCGCGTTGTGCCCGTACCACCATTGCACCATGGCGTCGGTGGCCCCGGAGTACACCGGATACGACTTGAACCAGTCCACTGGAATCGACAGGTGATTGACCACATGCAGCATGGCGATCACCACGATGAATGCGCCGAAAAACCAGTTGCCGACGTAGATGTGATGGGTCTTGCGTTGCACCACGGTGGTGAAGAACACGATGGCATAGGCGACCCAGACCACCGTCATCCACACCGCGCCGGAGAACTCGATTTCGGCGTATTCCTTGGTGGTGGTGTAGCCCAGCGGCAGGGTGATCAGCATCACCACGATCACTGATTGCCAGCCCCAAAAGGTGAACGCGGCGAGCTTGTCGGAGTACAGCCGTACCTGGCAGGTGCGCTGCACCGCGTAATAACTGGCGGCGAATTGCGCGCTGCCGGCAAAGCCGAAAATCACCAGGCTGGTGTGCAGCGGGCGCAAGCGGCCGAAGGTGGTCCACGGCAGGTCGAGGTTCATCTCGGGCCACACCAGTTGCGAAGCGATCCATACCCCCATCGCCATCCCGACGACACCCCATACCACGGTTGCCACGACGAATTGGCGGACGACCTTATAGTTATAGGGCTGTCCGATTGTTGCTGTGCTCATGGTCAGTTCTTCCACGGTTGCAAAGTCTTGCCAGGCCACCCGGTCTGGCATGCCATGAACTGTAGAAACCCCATCGGAAACAAAACAGTCTCAGAAAAACCGAGTTTATACGGATCAGATGCGATGCGATCCTGCGGCCATACGCCGCGTTCTGATACGGTTTTTTAGTGTTTAGCTGAATCTGTAACGTGCTGCGCCGTAGGTGCATAGTCGCCACCTCAAGAACGAGCCGCAGAGCCTGATGCCGACCAGTTAAGGCGCAGACCTTGTGGGAGCGAGCCTGCTCGCGATAGCGGACTGACAAGCAGCACATGTGTTGAATGTGCAACCGTCATCGCGAGCAGGCTCGCTCCCACATGGATTGCGGTATTCAAATCCTTGACTGACTGGCATTAGCCACAGAGCCCGATAATCCTGATGAGGTGGCAGCCACATGTATCAGTACGATGACTATGACCGGGCCCTGGTGTTCGAGCGTGTTGCGCAGTTTCGCGATCAGGTCGAACGTTTTATCGCCGGGGAACTGAGTGAAGAAGAGTTCCTGCCCCTGCGTTTGCAGAATGGCCTGTACATGCAAAAGCATGCCTACATGCTGCGCGTGGCGATTCCCTACGGCACGCTGAGCGCGAATCAAATGCGCACCCTGGCGAGCATCGCCCGGGATTACGATCGTGGTTACGGCCACTTCACCACCCGGCAAAACATGCAGTTCAACTGGATCGAACTGACCCAGGTGCCGGACATCCTCGAGCGCCTGGCCCAGGTGGAAATGCATGCGATCCAGACCTCCGGCAACTGCGTGCGCAACATCACCACCGAAGCCTTCGCCGGCGTCGCGGCGGACGAACTGATGGACCCGCGTCCGCTGGCGGAGATCCTGCGGCAATGGTCGACCATCAACCCGGAATTCCTGTTCCTGCCGCGCAAATTCAAGATCGCCATCTGCTCGGCGAAGCAGGACCGCGCGGCGATCATGATGCATGACATCGGCCTTTATCTTTATCGCGATGACAGCGGGCAAATGCTGTTGCGGGTGATCGTGGGCGGCGGGCTGGGGCGCACACCAATCCTCGGGTTGCAGATTCGCGAGGGCTTGCCGTGGCAGCACCTGCTGTCTTACGTCGAGGCGGTGCTGCGGGTCTATAACCGCCATGGGCGGCGCGATAACAAGTACAAGGCACGGATCAAGATCCTGGTCAAAGCCTTGGGTATCGAAGCCTTCGCCAAGGAAGTGGAGGAAGAGTGGCAATACCTCAAGGACGGCCCGGCGCAGTTGACCGATGTCGAATATGAGCGTGTCGCCAGTGCCTTTGTGCCACCCGACTACCATTCACTGGCCGATACCGACCTGGACTTCGGCACACGCCTGGCCGAGCACCCGGCGTTCGCCCGTTGGGTGGCGCGCAACGTTCAACCGCACAAGGTGCAGGGTTACGCCAGCGTGGTGCTGTCGACCAAACCGGGCATCGCCGCGCCACCGGGGGATGTCACGGCCGAGCAAATGGAAGCGGTGGCCCAGTGGTCCGAGCAGTTTGGTTTCGGCGAAATCCGCATTGCCCATGAACAGAACATCGTCTTGCCGGACGTGCCCAAGACCGACCTTTATCCCCTGTGGTGTCTGGCCTGCGAGCAAGGCCTGGGGTACGCCAATATCGGCTTGCTGACCGACATCATCGCTTGCCCGGGCGGTGATTTCTGCGCGCTGGCCAACGCCAAATCAATCCCCATCGCGCAAGCGATTCAGGTGCGCTTCGAGAATCTGGATTACCTGCATGACCTGGGCGATATCAGCCTGAACATCTCTGGCTGCATGAACGCCTGCGGCCATCACCACATCGGCAACATCGGCATTCTTGGCGTCGATAAAAACGGCAGTGAGTGGTACCAGATCACCCTCGGCGGCGCCCAGGGCAAGAACAGCGCGTTGGGCAAAGTCATCGGCCCCTCCTTCAGCGCCGCCGAAGTGCCCGATGTCATTGAACGGATCATTGGCACGTTCGTTCGCTACCGGGAGAGTGAGGAACTGTTCGTCGATACCTTGGCACGCATCGGTCTGGAGCCCTTCAAGGAGCGGGTCTACCCGAAAATGCTGGAGGTGTCGGCATGAACAATCTGCTGCGTTTGCAAGACGGCGGCGCCGAGTGGGTGCGCGACGACCCGTGGCAGCTGATTCGTGAAACAACGGAGCAGTTGCCGGCCGGACCGCTGATACTGCCGTTACCCCAGTGGCTGGCGTTGAATGCCGACAGGACATCAGCGCTCGAAGGCGTCTGGCTGGCTCCCAACGACGAAGTGACAAACCTGGCCCCATGGTTTCCCGACCTGCCGCTGATTGCCCTGGATTTCCCGAGTTTTCGCGACGGACGTGCCTACAGCCAGGCCTATCTGTTGCGTACGCGTTTCGGTTGGCAAGGCGAATTACGCGCGATTGGCGATGTGCTGCGCGATCAACTCAGCCACATGCGCCAATGCGGTTTCGACAGTTTTGCCGTGCGCGAAGACAAATCTGCTGAAGATGCGCTCAAGGGACTGGCCGGGATGAGCGTGTTATATGGACGCTCGGTGATCGAGCCGCGGCCGTTGTTTCGGCGGCGTTGAAGATCCCGATACCCGTCAGTCAAGCGCAATCCCCCAGGTTTCGCACCTTAACAGACTGGGACAGGGCCCTCATCATAGGGATCTTCCTTGTCCGGGTATTTTTGCTTGGGGCAGTGATGGCATTTTGGTAGAGTCCGGGCCTCATAAGGAGTCGGTAAAGAAAGGAGTCTGGTTTGGGCGCGGGCAAGAAGATTTTAGGGTTGATAGCGCTGTTACTGATGCTGGCCCTGTGGGGCGGTTACTTTTATGTGTTGAAAGAGAACCGTAACGGCCAGCTCGGGGACATCTTCGACAGCTACGCCTGGTGCGGCACGCCGCCGGCCAGCGATACCGGCGGGTCAGGCAAGGATCAACTGTCGCTACGCATCACCAACAACGTTCACGGCGAGTTCATGCTCTCGGGCGCGGTGGTTGTCTCTGAACGAACCTTTGATCGTTATGACCTCGGCCGCAACGAACTGCGGCTGCGCATGGAACCGATGCAGTTGTTCTACAGCATCCCACCGATTTTCATGGAACAGGTCAAGATCAAACCTTTGAGTCGCAACCTGTCTTCGGTCAACAAAAGTGCTTACGCCGAACTTGAGTCCAGACCCATCGGCGTCCAGGGGCGGGCGACGGACTTTCCGTTCGACACCTATCGCTACGGCTACAAGCCGGTGTTGTACATCCTCAAGGGCAATGAACGCACTGACCTGACGTTCAGGCACATCACCACCAATATGGAGATGTCCAACACCTTCACACCCATCCAGAAGTACAACCGTGTCGAGTACATCAACGAGAAAAACTCGCTGATCAGCGAGGACGACTACAAGCCCTACGGCGCCAACGAATGCGCGTTCAGCGTCGAGCGCAAAGGCTCGTTCAAGGTGATTGTGCTGCTGTTGTTGCTGGTGATGTGCCTGCCGTTGCTGCATGTGTTCTATCGCGACGAGCCGGGCATCGATTTTCTCGCGACGCTGGTGAGTATCGGTGCGATCCGGGTGTTTCTGGTGGGGCCGCTGAACGACTTCCAGCTGTACACCATCGACTTCCTGTTCGGCGCCGTGATTATCCTGGTGGGCACGGTGTCGTTGATCAAGGCGATGCGGGCCAATAGTCGACGGGAGTTGGCCGCGAAAAGCGGGTCTTCGTGGTGATTGACGAGACTTTTGCGGATCAGGTTCTGTGTTGTTTGAGCTGATGTCTTCGCGGGCTTGCCCGCGAAGGGGCCTTTGAATATTGCCGCATTGTGATTTTTGATACAAAAACGCCGGGCATTAGCTATACCTGTAACTCCCGTAGGCAATACCGTTGCCGTCCTTCTGACAGGAGTTAAAGCATGAAGCTTGCGTTAATGATGAGCACACTGTGCATCGCGTCGATCGGGGTGGTGGGTTGCGCCAGCAAAGTCGTCGAGCCAGACCAGTACTCCGGCTTTCTCAAGGACTACAGTCAACTCAAGGAAGCCAAATCACCATCGGGCGCCGTGGTGATGCGCTGGGTCGATCCCAAGCTCAACATCAACAAATACACCAGTGCCTACATCGAGCCGACCCAGATCTATCCTAAACCGCAACCGACAGTGAAAATCCCTCAGACCACGCTGAACGGTATCACCAGCTACTACGATCAGGCGCTCAAGCGCGAACTGGGTAAATCCCTGCCACTGGCCAGCGGCCCCGGCCCTGGCGTGATCGTGGTGCGTGCGGCGATTACCGCCGTCAGCAGCAAGACCGAAGGCCTCAAACCTTATGAAGTGGTCCCGATCGCCCTGGTAGCGGCGGCAGTCAGCACTGCCAGCGGCATACGTGATCAGGAAACCAATCTGGCCACCGAAGCGGTGTTTCTCGATGGCAGCACCAACAAAGTCATCGCCCAGGTGGTGCGCAAGGGCACCGGCAAACCGCTGGAGAACGAAGCTCAGGTGATGAAGGCCGATGACGTGAAAAACGTGATCGATGGTTGGGCTTCGGACTTGAATCAGTCGCTTGTAAAGTTCAAGTCCAAGTAAAGTGGGCTTATTGTTCGCGCAAGATCGTTCCCAGGCATGGGAACGATCTTGCGCTTTGGCTATCCCCCTGGATATCGGCCGGTGTGACGGTGAGCGCAATCGGCGCCGCATGACTTTGCACTGTCTGAGCCCCGACACCACAACTTGCGAAAAGCGCCATCAGGCTGAATGCTGCAGCGCGAAGCAAACCATTCATAGACGTTTCCTCATTTTCTGAAGGTGACATTCAGTCCGGCCAACAGCGTGAAGGGTGGTTGGCCATTGCCGCCGAAACCAAGGGGAATGCAGTGGTCGTTTTTCAAATGGCGGCTTTTTTACTCTAGCAGGTGGTTGGCGCGTCAACCGTCTGATCATGCCGCTCTTTTATCGAACTAATCCCTTCGTTTCAGCGGAAGAAAGTAGGCGGCCCATCCGATAGCCATCGACGCCAGATTGGCGCCATCGCGCAACAGCAAGCGGCCCGCAGCACGCCGTACTTCCTTCGAGCTGACGCGGCCACGGGCGATGTCGAGGCGGGCAAAACTGTGCATGTGGCGAATGACATCGAACGCCATGAGCCCCGATGCCGCCAGGAAATAGAAGATCCGCTGCCAATAGGGTATGCCCAGCGCCCGCGCCAGATCCGTGGTGACGTGCTGGTGGGCGACTTCTTCTGTGCAGTGCCACCGCCATAGGCGTGTCTGCGGCGACTCCTTGATCGAGAGCAAGCCGTTTCTACGCAAGGCGGCGGTGGACATGACGGCTGTCACGTGCTCGAACGCGGCAGCCAACGCCAGTTGCGCCTTGAGTGACAATTTCGATCGAAGGGCCTCGAGATCCTTTTCGATCATGTGCTCGAACTTCTTGACTTCAAACCCCTGATTTTCCAGTTGCTGGTTGTACAGCCTGTGCGCTCGCTGGTGGGACCGCTCCTCTGCCACGAAACTGCGCGAGCGTTCGGCAAGCGCCGACGTTTGTTGCAAGCGCAAAGCGGATGACTCCACCACCGAAATCACGAATTGTTCACCGGCAGGCAGCAGTACCGAACAGGCATCGAACAGGTAGGTTTTGATCGATGTGTCGTTCCAGAATGGCTTGAAGAGGGCGGCTTCGCCGCTATTGTCGCGTTCCACAGTGTTGATGCGGTGCCTGTCCTCGGCAGTGTTTGTGTGCCGTGGTTCGATCGTTGTGTTTGTCATCGCTTACTTCCAGAGTCGGGGGCCGAGTCGCATCCAGGTCGCAAAGAAGGTGGGTAGGTCTGTCACGCTGCCTGGCTTGCTTTTGGCCAGAACTATCGATTGAGCGTGCGCATGGAACCAGCGGGTCGCCGGCGCGTCATGGTGAGTGCGATGCAGCGAGCGATGCAGGACAAGCCAGGACAGTGGCTTTGGCAGATACAAATCCGTCGTGATTTCAGAGGGCGCGCGGCGCAAGCCTTGAGCCGAGATTGATACGCCATAGTGCTCGGCCTGCGTCAGCCAGAAATCCAGCCAGGCAAAAATGCAATACGGAAGCAGATAGGCGCATACGACTTGTCGAGGCACCTCATAGATGCCTAACGCCAGCACCGCGACGAATACGACGATCAAGGCGTTGTTCCAGCGCCAGCGCCAGATCGCGCGCGGGGGCGTGTAGCGTCGGGAAATAATATTGGTGGTGACGGTAATCCATAGTTGCTCCACGGCACCCAGCAGGCTGATCAGGCGTGTTCGCCATGTCTGTTCGTACATCAGCCCTTCGGGATCATCGGCCTGGCAGGTTTTGCGATGGTGTTCGAGGTGAAAGTAGCGGTAGCCCACGAAGTTGGCGGCGAAAATGGCCGCCGCGAACACACCCACTGCATCATTGAGACGCGTGCCAACGAGGAACTGACGATGCACAGACTGATGCTTGATCTCCTGAACACCAATCATCAGGATCGCCTGGATCACTATCAGCGGAGCAATGGCCAGCCATCCGAACGCCTCGTGCGCAGCCAGCCAGGCGATCGCCGCCGTATTCAAGACACACAGTGCCAGGAACAGATAGCTGGGCAGGTTGGAGCGCGATGAATGAAAGGCGGCCTGTAGCAGCTGCCGAAGGCTGCGTTCGGCTGCGAAGCAGTCGCAAGTCCTGCTTGCACGGTTTGTCTGCAATACCGCAGCGCCTGACTTTGCAACCGCTTCGCAGCCGGACGCAGCCTGGCGGCAGCTGCTACAGACACTACCCAAAGGTTTTGCGTGCTTAAACATTCGACAGCCTCCTCAGACCCGAGCCAAAGTAAGAAAACGCCAGTCGCCAGAAACGCCTGTCGCGGCCGAGCGCAGGTGCTGCGTTTTCTACTGTTAGAGAGGCGTTCACAAATACACGAAGAGCAGTTTTTTCATGCGCTGCAGCCAAGGCAGCGGGACTCTCTTCCAGATAAAGGAAAGGCCGGAGAGTGGCACTTTACCCAGGATCAGCACGCCGAAATCCAGCGAAGGCTCATGGGGGAAGTAGTTGTCCTTGATGGCGACGATCTTGCGAAAGCCTTTTTTGAAGTAATACCGCAGTTGCGGATCCAGCGGCAGGCCCTTGTGTTCACCTCGCACATACTGCGCTACCGGAATATCGGGATTCTTCGAGATCCAGTTACGAAGACCCGGGACCGGCGAGCCAAGATAGATGTCTGACCATCCCGCCTTCAGCGCATGGGGCCAAAAGAACTCGAAAATCGCTTGCGCCGCTTTTGGATCAACACTGCTCAGGCTGATGCCAAACAGCACACCGGTTTTTGCGGACTCATCGCCATGCTGCTTTCTCGCACAGTCTTGCCACGTCGGGCACTTGCTGATGATGTCGTGCCGGGTGGGTTTCATGAACAACGACGCCAGCGCAGTCCCCGTGCGCGTGCAAAAAGCGCCGATACTCAATGCAGGGAAGGAGGCGACCCGGGATGCCAGCATGGAGACATCGGCGCGCTGATCGCTTTCCCATTTCCTTTGCTCTAGTTCAAGCAGCGAGGGAATATCCGTTGGAGATAAAAATCGAACGTTGATCTCAACGTCATTAGAGAGCCTGTAAACCCCTGTTTTATTTTTTTCCACCCAACTATCAGGGGGCTTTGGAGTTCCGTTTTTTAAAGCTGCTTCCATTTCGATAACAGGCAACATCACGTATTCGGCTCGCGGATTGATGAGGCGTTAATCAATCCGCACTAATGTATTGCGCCTATGTGAACGTCTGATGAAGGGAACAAGAAACATCGAGTGAGCCTTGGCTTGCCTGCCAAACACAATCTCCTGTGGGAGCGGGCTTGCTCGCGAAGTCGGATTGTCAGTCAACATCATTGTTGAATGTTGAACCGCGCGTAGGAGCAGCCTTCGGCAGCTCCTACGGTATGCCTGGTGTTTCAGGTGTGCTTCAGCACTTCTTCGCCTGTGCGCGCACTCGCTCTTCCTGCTCCCGCAACTGCGGTGTGAACTCGGCACCGAAATCTTCGGCTTCGAACACCTGGCGAATCTCGATCTCGGCTTCTGTACCCGGCATCGGGTTGGGGCAGCGCTTGACCCACTCGATCGCTTCCTCTTTCGACTTCACCTGCCACAGCCAATAGCCGGCGATCAGCTCTTTGGTTTCGATGAAAGGGCCGTCGATCACTGTGCGTTTATCTCCCGAGAAACGCACACGGGCGCCTTTGCTGCTGGGCTGCAGGCCATCGCAATCGATGAGGATGCCGGCCTTGGCCAGCTCCTCGTTGTAATTGCCCATCGCGGTCATCAGTTCTTCGCTGGGCATCACGCCGGCCTCGGAGTCGGGGCTGGCTTTTACAATGATCATGAATCGCATGGTCTTGTCTCCGTTGGATTTGAGTGACTCACTACCTAGTCGAATGGCCAGGCGCCAAATCGACAACGCGGCTAAAAGAGATCGCTAAGAACCGGCCTGATACCCCGTATCCCTGTAGGGGGATAGGTAGGATTTTAGCGACCGTGTGACCTATGCGGCGATTGGCGGTGCTTTGAGTGAAGGGTTGCTGGTGAATGCCTACATGCGGCGGATTTTCGTGGCGCGGCACCGCAATATGTTGCGGTTGCTCGGATAGTGCGGCATGTATGCGCTCCCACAGGGTTATGCAGTGTTTGTAAGCTTTGTTGGGATGCTTGTATCCAGTTTGCGCGACAACACATCACAATTTGTGTCTGGGCATAGGTCGTCAGACAATTTCGTGGTTAACTTCGGCCTCGTCAAAACTCTCTACAACAACGTTCAGAAGGACTCCGTTCATGGCTCAAGTCACTCTTAAAGGCAACCCGGTTCAAGTCAACGGCCAATTGCCACAAGCCGGTTCCAAGGCGCCAGCCTTTTCCCTGGTTGCCGGCAATCTGTCCGACGTGACCCTGGCGAGCTTCGCCGGCAAGCGCAAAGTGTTGAACATCTTCCCAAGCATCGACACCCCAACCTGCGCCACCTCCGTGCGCAAGTTCAACGCCCAGGCCAACGACGTGGCCAACACCGTCGTGTTGTGCATCTCCGCTGACCTGCCGTTCGCCCAAGCCCGCTTCTGCGGCGCCGAAGGCCTGGAAAACGTGCAGAACCTGTCGACCCTGCGCGGTGCCGAGTTCATCGAGAACTACGGCGTGGCGATTGCCGATGGCCCGCTCAAAGGCCTGACCGCCCGTGCCGTCGTGGTGCTGGACGAAAACGACAACGTGCTGCACAGCGAACTAGTCAAGGAAATCGCTGAAGAGCCGAACTACGATGCAGCACTTGCCGTTCTGAAATAAGTCTACTTTTACAATTGTTAACGGCCTAGGGGGCGTTCTCAGTTAATTTCCCCGCCGCGTTGTCGCCTTAAAGCGGGCCAGGCAAGGCGCAGGCCGCTGGGAATGGTTGTTCCCTTTCCAAGGCCTGCAACGCAGCCTGGCCCGCTTTAAGGCACAACCCGAAGGGCCGGGCCTGCTGTTGTGCAGGGCTGCGTTGCTCGAAGCTTATTTGGAATGACCAAACCACGCTTCTCGCGCCTTGCCCTGCACAACAGCAGACCCGGCGCGGCGGGGGTAATTAATTGAGAACGCCCCCTCTGTCCAGGCCGTTTTCATTTGTGCTTCAGTGTCTTAGATAAACCTCCTGTTACGTAAGCCAAAGGTAAATTGCCGGTAAAGGCGCTTTGCTTAATACCCGCCAGTGCTTATCGTTCAGCCTCCCGTAGAAATAAGCGCACGCGCCCAATGGTTGATCATTCCATGCAATCCTCCGCTTCCCGCAATCCCCGTCACTGGCTGTTCGGCCTGCTGGTCCTGTTGGTCATCGCCGGCCTGTGCTGGAAATTCTGGCCCGCAGGCAGCAGCCCGAAGGAGAGCGCAGGGCAGAAAGCCGTTGCCGGGCACACCGGTCGGTCGGGGGGGATGCGTCCGGGGTTCGGCGGGGCGAGCGGGCCGGTCCCGGTGCGGGTGGCGCCGGCGGTCAAAGGTGACTTTCCGCTGTATTACAAGGCGCTGGGCACAGTCACGGCGCTGAACACCATCAATGTGCGCAGCCGCGTCGGTGGCGAACTGGTCAAGGTCTATTTCGAGGAAGGGCAAATGGTCAAGGCGGGCGACCTGCTGGCCGAGATCGACCCGCGTCCGTACCAGAACGCTTTGCTCCAGGCCGAAGGCACCTTGTTGCAGAATCAGGCACAACTGAAAAACGCCCAGGTCGATGTCGAGCGCTATCGCGGCCTGTACCGCGAAGACAGTATCGCCAAGCAAACCCTGGACACCGCCGAAGCCTTGGTCGGCCAGTACCTGGGCACGGTCAAGACCAATCAGGCGGCAGTCAACGACGCCAAGCTCAATCTGGAGTTCACCAAGATCCGCGCCCCGATCGCCGGGCGTGTGGGTCTGCGTCAGCTGGACGTCGGCAACCTCGTCGCGGCCAACGACACCACGGCGCTGGTGATCATCACCCAGACCCAACCTATCAGCGTGGCGTTTACCTTGCCGGAAAACAGCCTGGACGTCGTGCTGACCCGCTATCGCACCGGCGCCAAACTGCCCGCCGAAGCCTGGGACCGTGGTGATACCAAATTGCAGGCCACTGGGGTGTTGCAGAGCCTGGACAACCAGATCGACGTCACCACCGGCACCCTGAAATTCAAGGCCCGCTACGAGAACCGCGATCAAGCGCTGTTCCCCAATCAGTTCGTCAACGTCCACCTGCTGGCCGACACCCTCAAAGACGTGGTGCTCGCGCCTTCGGCCGCTATTCAGTTCGGCACCAACGGCACGTTCGTGTATGCCCTGGACGGCGACAAGAAGGTCAAGATCCGTCAGTTGAAAGTCGGCGCCAGTGACGGTGAAAACACCGTGATCACCGAAGGACTGTCCGTCGGTGATCGAGTGGTACTGGAAGGCACCGACCGCCTGAAGGACGGCAGTGAAGTGGAAGTCGTCAACGACAGCAAGGATGTGCCGACCACCCCGACCGAACACCTGCAAGGCAAGTCGGCCGCCACTGCACCTGACGCGACGACCACCGACAAGGCGAAAAAGGGCGGCGCATGAACATCTCGCGGCTGTTCATCCTTCGCCCGGTCGCCACGACCCTGAGCATGCTGGCCATTATTCTGGCCGGCGTGATTGCTTATCGGCTGCTGCCGGTGTCGGCATTGCCCCAGGTCGATTACCCGACCATTCGCGTCATGACGCTCTATCCCGGCGCCAGCCCGGATGTCATGACCAGCGCCGTGACCGCGCCGCTGGAACGTCAGTTCGGGCAGATGCCCGGCCTGACCCAGATGGCCTCGACCAGTTCCGGTGGCGCCTCGGTGCTGACCCTGCGTTTCAGCCTCGACATCAACATGGACGTCGCCGAGCAGCAGGTGCAGGCCGCGATCAACGCCGCGACCAATTTGCTGCCCAAGGACTTGCCGGCGCCGCCGGTGTACAACAAGGTCAACCCGGCGGACACCCCGGTGCTGACGTTGGCCATCACCTCCAAAACCATGCTGTTACCCAAACTCAATGATTTGGTCGACACCCGCATGGCGCAGAAAATCGCCCAGATCAGCGGTGTCGGCATGGTCAGCATCGCCGGCGGTCAGCGTCAGGCAGTGCGCATCAAGGTCAACCCCGAAGCGCTGGCAGCCAACGGCCTGAACCTGTCGGACGTGCGCACGTTAATCGGCGCCTCCAACGTCAACCAGCCCAAGGGCAACTTCGACGGCCCGACCCGGGTGTCGATGCTCGACGCCAACGATCAGCTGACTTCCCCCAAGGACTACGCCAACCTGATCCTCGCTTACAAAAACGGCGCGCCGTTGCGGCTCAAGGACGTGGCGCAAATCGTCGACGGCGCCGAAAACGAACGCCTCGCCGCATGGGCCAATGAAAATCAGGCGGTATTGCTGAATATCCAGCGTCAGCCTGGGGCCAACGTCATCGAGGTGGTCGACCGGATCAAGGCCTTGCTACCGAGCATCACCGACAACCTGCCGGCCGGCCTCGACGTCACGGTGCTCACTGACCGCACCCAGACCATCCGCGCCTCGGTCACCGACGTGCAACACGAATTGCTGATCGCCATCGCGTTGGTGGTGATGGTCACATTCCTGTTCCTGCGGCGGGCCAGCGCCACGATCATTCCGTCGGTGGCCGTGCCGCTGTCGTTGATCGGCACCTTCGGCGTGATGTACCTCGCAGGGTTCTCGGTCAACAACCTGACCCTGATGGCGCTGACCATCGCCACCGGTTTCGTGGTGGACGATGCGATCGTCATGCTGGAGAACATTTCCCGATTCATCGAAGAGGGCGACAGCCCGCTGCAAGCCGCGCTCAAGGGTGCCAAGCAGATTGGCTTCACCCTGATTTCCCTGACCCTGTCACTGATCGCGGTGCTGATTCCGCTGCTGTTCATGGCGGACGTGGTGGGGCGCTTGTTCCGCGAGTTCGCGATCACCCTGGCGGTGGCGATCCTGATTTCCCTGGTGGTATCCCTGACCCTGACGCCGATGATGTGCGCGCGGTTGCTCAAGCGTGAGCCGAAGGAGGAAGAGCAAGGTCGTTTCTACCGGGCCAGCGGCGCGGCAATTGATTGGATGATCGCGGCTTACGGGCGCAAGTTAAAGTGGGTTCTCAAGCATCAACCGCTGACGCTGCTGGTGGCTATTGGCACCCTGGCATTGACCGTGTTCCTGTACATGGTGGTGCCCAAGGGCTTCTTCCCGGTGCAGGACACCGGGGTTATCCAGGGGATTTCCGAGGCACCGCAGTCGATTTCCTTCGCGGCAATGAGCGAGCGCCAGCAGCAACTGGCCAAGGTGATCCTCGCCGACCCTGCGGTCGAGAGCCTGTCGTCCTACATCGGGGTCGACGGCGATAACTCGACGCTCAATAGCGGTCGGCTGCTGATCAACCTCAAATCCCACAGCCAGCGCGACCTGAGTGCCACCGACGTGATCGCGCGCCTGCAACCGGAGCTGGACAAGCTGATCGGCATTCGCCTGTTCATGCAGCCGGTGCAGGACCTGACCATTGAGGACCGGGTCAGTCGCACGCAGTACCAGTTCAGCATGTCGTCGCCGGATGCCGAGTTGCTCAGCCTGTGGAGCGGGCGTCTGGTGGAAGCGCTGGCCCAACGGCCGGAACTGACCGATGTCGCCAGTGACTTGCAGGACAAAGGCTTGCAGGTTTATCTGGTGATCGACCGCGATGCGGCGTCGCGGGTCGGCGTATCCGTGTCGAACATCACCGACGCGCTGTACGACGCCTTCGGGCAGCGGCAGATTTCCACCATTTACACCCAGGCCAGCCAGTACCGCGTGGTGCTGCAATCGCAGTCCGGCGAGAAGATCGGCCCGGATGCGCTGAACCAGATTCACGTCAAGACCACCGATGGCGGGCAGGTGCGTCTGTCCAGCCTGGCGCATGTCGAGGAGCGTCAGGCGCAACTGGCGATCACCCACATCGGCCAGTTCCCGGCGGTGATGATGTCATTCAACCTGGCACCCGGCGTGGCGCTGGGGCATGCGGTGCAGATCATCGATCAGGTGCAGAAAGACATCGGCATGCCGATTGGCGTGCAGACCCAGTTCCAGGGCGCGGCCGAAGCGTTCCAGGCGTCGCTGTCGAGCACCTTGCTGCTGATTCTGGCGGCGGTGGTGACCATGTACATCGTGCTCGGCGTGCTCTACGAGAGCTACATTCACCCGATCACTATCCTCTCGACCTTGCCCTCGGCGGCGGTCGGCGCCTTGCTGGCGTTGCTGTTGAGCGGTAATGATCTGGGGATGATCGCGATCATCGGCATCATCCTGCTGATCGGTATCGTGAAAAAGAACGCGATCATGATGATCGACTTCGCCCTCGAGGCTGAACGTAATCAGGGCATGGACCCGCAAACCGCGATCTATCAGGCAGCGCTGCTGCGTTTCCGGCCGATCCTGATGACCACCCTGGCCGCGTTGTTCGGCGCGGTGCCGCTGATGCTGGCCACCGGTTCCGGCGCGGAGTTGCGCCAGCCTTTGGGTCTGGTGATGGTCGGTGGCTTGCTGGTGAGTCAGGTGCTGACGCTGTTCACCACCCCCGTCATTTACTTGTACTTCGATCGTCTCGGGCGGCGCTGGGGCCGTAAGGCCGAGTCCGTGGACCCGGTAGAGCAGCCATGAACCTGTCCGGACCTTTCATCAAGCGCCCGGTCGCGACGATGTTGCTGAGCCTGGCGATCATGTTGCTGGGCGGCGTGAGCTTCGGTCTGTTGCCGGTGGCGCCGTTGCCGCAGATGGATTTCCCGGTGATCGTGGTTCAGGCCAGTTTGCCCGGCGCGAGCCCGGAGGTCATGGCCTCGACCGTGGCCACGCCGCTGGAGCGTTCCTTCGGCGCCATCGCCGGGGTCAACACCATGAGCAGCCGTTCCAGCCAGGGCTCGACCCGGGTGATTTTGCAGTTTGACCTGGACCGCGACATCAACGGCGCGGCGCGGGAAGTGCAGGCGGCAATCAACGCCTCGCGCAACCTGCTGCCCAGCGGCATGCGCAGCATGCCGACCTACAAGAAGGTCAACCCGTCCCAGGCACCGATCATGGTGCTGTCGCTGACCTCGGATGTACTGGAAAAAGGCCAGCTCTACGATTTGGCCTCGACCATTCTGTCCCAAAGCCTGTCCCAGGTGCAGGGCGTGGGTGAAGTGCAGATCGGTGGCAGCTCGTTGCCGGCGGTGCGCATCGAACTCGAACCTCAGGCGCTCAACCAGTACGGCGTGGCGCTGGACGATGTGCGCACCAGCATCGCCAACGCCAACGTGCGCCGGCCCAAGGGGTCGGTCGAAGACGGCCAGCGGCTGTGGCAGGTCCAAGCCAACGATCAGCTGGAAAAGGCCAAGGATTACGAGTCGCTGATCATTCACTACGCGGACGGCGCGGCCCTGCGCCTGAAGGATGTGGCCAAGGTCAGCGACGGCGTCGAGGACCGCTATAACAGCGGGTTCTTCAACGATGACGCGGCGGTGTTGCTGGTGATCAACCGCCAGGCCGGCGCCAACATCATCGAGACGGTCAACGAAATCAAGGCGCAGTTGCCGGCGTTGCAGGCCGTGCTGCCGGCCAGCGTCAAGCTGAACCTGGCGATGGACCGTTCGCCGGTGATCAAGGCCACCC
Organism: Pseudomonas sp. P9_31; assembly: GCF_034008235.1. Classification (NCBI taxonomy): domain Bacteria; kingdom Pseudomonadati; phylum Pseudomonadota; class Gammaproteobacteria; order Pseudomonadales; family Pseudomonadaceae; genus Pseudomonas; species Pseudomonas sp. P9_31. Next base: position 3,542,032 of record NZ_CP125375.1, on the reverse strand, counting down.
TGCATGAAGCGGAAATGACCCTGCTGATCGCCGTGGCGCTGGTGATTCTGGTGGTGTTCCTGTTCCTTGGTAACTTCCGTGCCTCGCTGATTCCGACCCTGGCGGTGCCGGTGTCGCTGGTGGGCACGTTTGCGGTGATGTACCTCTACGGGTTCTCCCTGAACAACCTGTCGCTGATGGCGCTGATCCTGGCCACCGGGCTGGTGGTGGATGACGCCATCGTGGTGCTGGAGAACATTTCCCGGCACATCGACAAGGGCGTGCCGCCGATGAAGGCCGCGTACCTCGGGGCCCAGGAAGTCGGCTTTACCCTGCTGTCGATGAACGTCTCGCTGGTGGCGGTGTTCCTGTCGATCCTGTTCATGGGCGGGATCATTGAAAGCCTGTTCCGCGAGTTCTCCATCACCCTGGCGGCGGCCATCGTGGTGTCGTTGCTGGTGTCGCTGACGCTGACACCGATGCTCTGCGCCCGCTGGCTCAAGCCGCACACGCCGGGTCAGGAAAACCGCCTGCAACGCTGGAGCCAGCGGACCAACGAGTGGATGGTCGGCAAATACGCCACCAGCCTTGATTGGGTGCTGCGTCACCGTCGGCTGACCTTGCTCAGCCTGTTCGTGACAATTGGCGTCAACATCGCGCTGTATGTCGTTGTTCCTAAAACCTTCCTGCCCCAGCAAGACACCGGCCAGTTGATCGGTTTCGTGCGCGGCGACGATGGGCTGTCGTTCAGCGTGATGCAGCCGAAGATGGAAATCTTCCGCCGCGCCGTGCTCAAGGACGAAGCGGTGCAAAGTGTCGCCGGGTTCATCGGTGGCAACAACGGCACCAACAACGCCTTCATGCTGGTACGGCTCAAGCCGATCAAGGAACGCAACCTGTCCGCCCAGAAAGTCATCGAGCGCCTGCGCAAGGAAATGCCCAAGGTGCCCGGTGCACAGTTGATGCTGATGGCGGATCAGGACCTGCAATTTGGCGGCGGCCGTGAACAGACCACCTCGCAGTATTCCTACATTCTGCAAAGCGGCGATCTCGGTGCGTTGCGCGAGTGGTATCCGAAAGTCGTCGTCGCCCTCAAGGCGCTGCCGGAGCTGACGGCGATTGATGCGCGCGAAGGCCGTGGCGCCCAGCAAGTGACGTTGATTGTCGATCGCGATCAGGCCAAGCGTCTGGGCGTCGACATGGACATGGTCACGGCAGTGCTGAACAACGCCTACAGCCAGCGGCAGATTTCGACGATCTACGACAGCCTCAACCAGTATCAGGTGGTGATGGAGGTCAATCCGAAATACGCTCAGGACCCGATTACCCTGAATCAGGTCAAAGTCATCACGGCTGACGGCGCGCGGATTCCGTTGTCGACCATCGCCCATTACGAAAACAGCCTGGAAGACGACCGGGTCAGCCACGAAGGCCAGTTCGCTTCGGAAAGCATTGCTTTTGACATGGCCGAAGGCGTGACGGTGGAGCAGGGCAGCGCCGCCATCGAGCGGGCGATTGCCAAGGTGGGTCTGCCGGAGGATGTGATCGCGAAAATGGCCGGCACCGCTGACGCCTTTGCCGCCGCCCAGAAAAGCCAGCCGTGGATGATTCTCGGCGCGCTGGTGGCGGTCTATCTGGTGTTGGGTGTGTTGTATGAAAGCTACATTCATCCGCTGACCATTCTCTCGACCTTGCCGTCGGCCGGGGTCGGCGCGCTGCTGTCGATCTATGTGCTGGGCGGTGAGTTCAGCCTGATCTCCTTGCTCGGGCTGTTTCTGCTGATCGGCGTGGTGAAGAAAAACGCCATTTTGATGATCGACCTGGCGCTGCAACTGGAGCGGCACCAAGGCCTGGAACCGTTGGAGTCGATCCGCAGCGCTTGTTTGCAACGTTTGCGGCCGATTCTGATGACCACCCTGGCAGCAATCCTCGGCGCCTTGCCGTTGTTGCTGAGCCGGGCCGAAGGGGCGGAAATGCGTCAGCCGCTGGGCCTGACCATCATCGGCGGGCTGGTCTTCAGCCAGGTGCTGACTCTTTACACCACCCCGGTGGTTTACCTCTATCTCGACAAACTGCGCCATCGCTTCAACCATTGGCGTGGGGTGCGTACCGATGCTGCTCTGGAAACTCCGCTATGACTGACCGTTCGCTTCTCAACCTGGCTGCACCGCTGATCACGGCCCGAGGCTCGCGTTTGCTGAGCCTGTCGCTGTGCGTGGCGATGCTCAGCGCCTGCGCCATCGGCCCGGATTACCAGCGCCCGCAAGCCGCCGCACCTGCGCAGTACAAAGAGGCGGCCGGCTGGCGTCAGGCCAACCCCAGCGATTCGTTGGCGCGCGGTGCCTGGTGGGAGCTGTATGGCGATCAGCAGCTCAACGGTCTGATTGAAAAACTCAACAGCGCCAACCAGACCGTCGCCCAGTCCGAAGCCCAGTACCGCCAGGCTCAAGCCTTGGTGCGCAGTGCCCGGGGGGCGTTTTTCCCGACGGTGGACCTGACCGTCAGCAAGAACCGCTCCAGCCAGGGCACCGGCAGCAGCAGTTCCAGCCTGAGCAGTTCCTCCAGCGGCATCCGTGACACTTACTCGGCACAGGCCGGGGTCAGTTGGGAAGCTGATATCTGGGGCAAATTGCGCCGAGGCCTGGAAGCCGACACGGCCAACGCCGAGGCGAGCTTTGCCGACCTGGCAGCGATGCGCCTGAGCCAGCAATCAGAGCTGGTGCAGAACTACCTGCAACTTCGGGTGATCGACGAACAGAAACGCCTGCTGGAATCGACAGTCGAGGCCTATCAGCGTTCGCTGAAAATGACCGAGAACCAGTACCGCGCCGGTGTCTCCGGCAAGGATGCGGTGGCTCAGGCCACCACTCAGCTCAAAACCACTCAGGCGGAGAGGGTCGACCTGATCTGGCAGCGCGCGCAGTTCGAGAACGCCATTGCCGTGCTGATCGGCCTGCCGCCCGCTGAATTCAGCCTGGCCGAAACCCGGGACATCCCGGCATTGCCGCAGGTGCCGCTGAGCCTGCCTTCGCAGTTGCTGGAACGCCGCCCGGACATTGCCGCCGCCGAACGCTCGGTGATGGCCGCCAACGCCAACATCGGCGTGGCGAAGGCTGCCTATTACCCGGACCTGACCCTGAGCATGAACGGCGGTTATAGCAGCAGCACCTACGCCAACTGGATCAGCCTGCCGAACCGCTTCTGGTCGGTCGGCCCGCAACTGGCCATGACCCTGTTCGACGGCGGCCAGCGCTCGGCGGAAGTCGACCGCAGCGAAGCGGCCTACGACGAGACTGTCGCCAAATACCGCCAGACCGTGCTCGATGGCTTTCGCGAGGTAGAAAATTACCTGGTGCAGCTCAAGGTGCTGGAAGACGAAGCCGTCGTGCGCCAGGAAGCACTGGATGCGGCGCGCGAGTCCCTTCGCTTGACCCGGAATCAGTACAAGGCCGGGTTGATCGCTTATCTGGACGTGGTGGTGGTTCAGGCCACGGCGTTGAGTAACGAGCGTAACGTACTGAGCTTGTTGCAGAGCCGCTTGATCGCCAGCGTGCAGTTGATTGCCGCGCTGGGCGGCGGGTGGGACGGGCAGCTTCAAGTGAGCGACAAGCAATAACCCGACTCTGTGGCGGGCTTGCCCTGATACCAGCCAGTCAAGGTGCAAAACCTGTGGGAACGGGCTTGACTTGCCGGCCCCTATCGTTATTGCGACCCTGTGCAACGATTACACAAACGTTTCATCGACTTGATGGCCTTTTGATTACTTTGTGAGTGCGTTCATCCGCGGAATCAGTACAATCTCCGACTTTGCTCCCCGAGAACGGATGCGGGGGCGTTGCGAGAAGTCCCATGCTCATCGGTAGCTATTCCCTTACATTAGTTTTCATATCGCTCTGCGTGGCGATACTGGCCTCTTATACTGCGCTCGACCTCACCGGCCGCATCGCCACGGCCACGGGCCGAGCCGTGCATCTATGGACGGCGGGCGGCTCTTTTGCGATGGGCATCGGCGTGTGGTCGATGCATTTCATCGGCATGCTCGCCTTCACATTGCCAATCGATCTGGGTTACGACGCCACCCTGACGGCGCTGTCGCTGTTGATCGCAGTCCTGTCCAGCGGCTTTGCCCTGTGGCTGGTCAGTCAGCCACGACTGCCAGCCTGGCAACTGGCGTTCGGCGCACTGGTCATGGGCGCTGGCATCAGTGCCATGCATTACACCGGCATGGCCGCCATGCTCATGCAGCCGGGCATCGATTACGACCCCGCCCTGTTTAGTGCATCGCTGCTGATTGCCGTCGGCGCGTCGGGCGCGGCGTTATGGATCGCGTTCCGCCTGCGTCGGCACGCACCGTATGTTCGCTTGATCCGTGGCGGTGCCGCGATCATCATGGGCATCGCCATCGTCGGCATGCACTACACCGGCATGGCCGCGGCGCGCTTTGCCGACGGCAGTTTCTGTGGCGCGGCCATCCGTGGCTTGAACGGCAAGGGTCTGGACAGCCTGGTGCTGATCACCACTCTGGCGGTATTGAGCATCGCCTTGCTGACCTCGATCCTCGATGCGCGCCTGGAGGCTCGCACCGCTGACCTCGCCCGCTCGCTGACAGAGGCCAACCGCGAACTCACTCAACTGGCCCTGCACGACACTCTGACCGGTTTGCCCAACCGCATGCTGCTCGCCGACCGTATCGATCAGGCCATGTCGAAAGTGCAGGATCAGGGTGGCTGTTTTGCGCTGATGTTCATTGATCTGGATGGCTTCAAACCGGTCAACGATGCGTTCGGCCATCACATGGGCGACCAGCTGTTGCGCGAAGTTGCACTGCGCCTGCGTGAAGACTTGCGTAGCCAGGACACCCTGGCGCGGATCGGCGGCGACGAATTCGTGCTGCTGGTGCGCCTGAATGAGCCGAACGATGCGCTGAACCTCGCCGCACGCCAGGTCGGGTTGATCGCGCGGTCGTTCCGGGTGACCGAACATGACTTGCAGATTTCGGCCAGCGTCGGCATCGCCCTGTATCCGGGCAACGGCCAGAGCGCTCAGGAACTGTTGATGAACGCCGACGCGGCGATGTATCACGCCAAGGGCGGCGGTAAAAACGGCTACAGCTTCTTCGACGCCTCGATGAACAGCAACGCCCGCAAGCAATTGCAGCTGCTGCAGGATCTGCGCGCGGCGCTGGAGCACGGGCAGTTCTGCCTGCATTATCAGCCCAAGTTCGATGCCGCCAACGGTCGCCCTGTCGGTGCCGAGGCGTTGCTGCGCTGGATGCACCCGACCGAGGGCATGCTGCTGCCGGACACGTTCATCGACCTGGCGGAAAAGACCGGGCTGATCATTGCGATTGGCGAGTGGGTGCTCAATGAAGCCTGCCGTCAGATGCGCGAGTGGTACGTGCTCGGCTACACCGACTGGCGCATCGCGGTGAACCTGTCGTCCTTGCAGTTCTGCCACGCAGGGCTGGTCCAGAGCGTTGCCAAAGCCTTGGCGACTCATCATTTGCCAGCCAACAGCCTGACCCTGGAAATCACCGAAACCACCGCCATGAACGATGCCGATGCGAGCATGACGGTGCTGCAGGAACTCTCGGAAATGGGCGTCGACCTGTCCATCGATGACTTCGGTACCGGCTATTCGAGTTTGATGTACCTCAAGCGTTTGCCGGCCAATGAGCTGAAGATCGACCGGGGATTCGTCCGCGATCTGGAGCACGACAGCGACGACGCGGCTATCGTCTCGGCCATCGTCGCCCTTGGTCAGGCGCTGGGCTTGCGAATCGTGGCCGAAGGGGTGGAAACCGATGTCCAGCAAGACTTCCTGACTCAGCTGGGCTGCGACTCGTTGCAGGGGTACCTGCTCGGGCACCCGCTGCCGGCCGATCGCTTCATGATCGACATTCACCGCGGGGAGCAATTGACTACCAGCTGATGGACCCCCGTGGTGAGGGGGCAGCCCCCTCGCCACAGGGTTGACGCAGGCCCATGCAAAACCCGCCGATGGCGGTTATCCTTGGCCCCGACTGCTTACGCTTCAAATGGGGGAAAGCCAGCATGGACAAAGTCATCGTCATCACCGGCGCCAGCCGCGGAATCGGCGCCGCCACGGCCCTGTTGGCCGCAGAGCTTGGCTATCGGATCTGTATCAACTATCAGTCCGACGAACAGGCGGCACAACGTGTGCTCGAGCAAGTACGTGCGCTCGGCGCCCAAGCCATCGCGGTGCGCGCCGACGTCAGCATCGAAGACGAAGTGATCGGACTGTTTCACCGGGTGGACACCGAGCTGGGCCGCGTCACCGCACTGGTCAACAACGCCGGCACCGTCGGGCAAAAGTCGCGGATCGACGAAATGTCTGAGTTCCGTATTCTGAAAATCCTCAAAACCAACGTCCTGGCACCGATCCTCTGTGCCAAACACGCGATTTTGCGCATGTCGCCCAAACACGGCGGGCAGGGCGGCAGCATCGTTAACGTATCGTCGGTCGCCGCTCGCTTGGGCGCGCCCAGCGAATACGTCGACTACGCCGCGTCCAAAGGCGCGCTGGACACCTTCACCATCGGCCTGTCCAAGGAAGTGGCGGGCGAGGGGATTCGCGTCAACGCCGTGCGCCCAGGTTACATCTACACCGATTTCCATGCCTTGAGCGGTGATCCGGACCGGGTCAGCAAGCTTGAGTCGGCAATACCAATGGCGCGCGGTGGGCGGCCGGATGAAGTGGCGGAGGCGATTGTGTGGTTGTTGTCGGATAAAGCGTCGTATGCGACCGGGACTTTCGTCGACCTCGGTGGTGGGCGTTAATCGTTAAGATTCTTTGTTGTCTGATCTGGCCTCTTCGCGAGCAAGCCCGCTCCCACAGGGGGCGTTGGTGAACACATCATTTGTGAACACCACCGACCCCTGTGGGAGCGGGCTCGCGAAGGCGATAGCTCAGACGCCATTGAGCCTTTAGAACGACCGCACAATCCTCCCCAGCGTCTCCATTGCCTTTTCCGAATCCTCAGTCCACGGGCTGCCGTAATTCAACCGAATACAATTCCTGAACCGCTGGGTCGGTGAAAAGATCGGCCCTGGGGCAATGCTGATCCCTTGCGCCAATGCCATCTGGAACAACTTCAGCGAATCCATCTGCGGTGGCAGCTCCAGCCACAGGAAGTAGCCGCCGGCCGGTTGGCTGACGCGGGTTTGGGCCGGGAAGTAGCGGGCGATGGCGGCGAGCATGGCGCTTTGCTGTTCTTCCAGGGCGTAGCGCAGTTTGCGCAGGTGTCGGTCGTAGCCGCCGTGTTGCAGGTAATCGGCGATGGCCGCCTGGGCGGGCATCGAGGCGCAGAGCGAGGTCATGAGTTTCAGGCGTTCGATCTTCTGCGCATAGCGCCCGGCGGCGACCCAGCCGATGCGGTAACCGGGGGCCAGGCTCTTGGCGAACGAACCGCAGTGCATCACCAGCCCTTCGGTATCGAAAGCCTTGGCCGGTTTTGGCGCCTGTTGGCCGTAATAGAGTTCGGCGTAAACGTCATCCTCGATCAGCGGCACCTGATGGCTGCGCAGCAGCTCCACCAGTTCCTGCTTCTTCGCCTCGGGCATGGTCGCGCCCATGGGGTTCTGGAAACTGGTCATGCACCAGCAGGCCTTGATCGGATGCCGTTCCAGGGTTTGCGCCAATACGCCGAGGTCAATGCCGTCTCGCGGGTGGACGGGAATTTCCACGGCTTTGAGTTTCAACCGTTCCAGCACTTGCAGGCTGGCGTAAAACGCCGGGGCTTCGATGGCCACCAGATCGCCAGGCTCCGTCACGGCTTGCAGGCACAGGTTCAGTGCTTCCAGCGCACCGTTGGTGATCAGCAGTTCTTCCATCGGCAGCATCAGCCCGCCGACCATGTAGCGCAGGGCGATTTGTCGGCGCAACTGCGGGTTGCCCGGTGACATGTCGGTGACCACCATGCGCGGGTCCATCTCCCGGGCGGCACTGGCCAGTGAGCGGGACAACCGTTGCAGCGGGAACAGCGTGGGGCTGGGGAAGGCCGAGCCGAAGGGCACGGTGGTCGGGTCCTTGATCGAGTCCAGCACCGAGAACACGAGCTCGCTGACGTCGACTTCGGTGGACTCGTTGACCTGGCTGCTGATCACCGGCTCCGAGAACGGGCTCGGTGCATGCGCATTGACGAAGTAGCCGGAACGCGGCCGGGCGCGGATAAGGCCGCGACGTTCGAGCAGGTAATAGGCCTGGAACACCGTGGACGGGCTGACGCCGTAGGTCTGACTGGCGTAGCGCACCGACGGCACCCGCTGGCCGGGGCCGAGAACGCCGGAGCGGATCAGTTCAGCGATGTCGTCGGCGAATTTTTCGTAGCGTTTCATCGAAGGCCCGGTTTGAAGTTATTCAAGTTTGTGCACTGTTGTGGCGAGGGAGCTTGCTCCCGCTCGGCTGCGTAGCAGTCGTAAAATTTTGGGGGCGCTTCGCACCCCAGCGGGAGCAAGCTCCCTCGCCACAGGGGACCGCATCTGACAAAGGACTGCATCTTAAAGGCTCAACGGTTCATCGGTGCAACAAACCGGCTGTTGGCCACGCTGTAGATGTCCGGCTCATCGCTGTCGACAATCTTGAAACTGATCGTCTGTGAGCTGCTGCTCGGCCGTTCCGTGGTCATCGCCACCGACACCGGTACGTCGACGATCTCTCCGGGGGCCAGGTTCAGTTCGGTCTTGCCTTGCAACTGGAAGCCGTCGCCATCGACCAGCGTCAATTGATAATCCTGACGTTGCTGGGTCTTGTTGATGACCTTCAGGCTGTAGATGTTTTCGATCTGGCCTTCACTGTTCTCGCGGAACAGGCCACGGTCTTTGCTCACGTCCAGCGACACCATCGGCCGTTCCACCAGCGCCAGGGCGAGGGCGCCGATCATCACCAGCAGCACCATGGTGTAACCGATCAGCCGCGGGCGCAGCAGGTGGGTCTTGCCACCTTGCAATTGATGCTCCGAGGTGTAGCTGATCAGCCCACGGGCGTAGCCCATTTTGTCCATGATCGAATCGCAGGCGTCGATGCAGGCGGCGCAACCGATGCATTCCATCTGCAAGCCGTCGCGGATGTCGATGCCGGTCGGGCAGACCTGCACGCACAATTGGCAGTCGATGCAATCACCCAGTCCGACCTCGGCAGGTTTCACCTCACGTTTGCGTGGGCCACGGTTTTCACCGCGGGCCACGTCGTAGGAAATGGTCAGGGTGTCCTTGTCGAACATCACGCTCTGGAACCGCGCATACGGGCACATGTGCATGCACACCGCTTCGCGCAGCCAACCGGCATTGATGTAAGTGGCCCCGGTGAAGAACAGCACCCAGAACAGGCTGACGCCGCCGATTTGCAAGGTCAGCAGTTCTTCGGCCAAGGGCCGGATCGGCGTGAAGTAGCCGACAAAGGTCAAGCCGGTGAGCAGGCTGATCGCCAGCCACAAGGTGTGTTTGGCCGAGCGGCGGAGCAGTTTGTTCAGGCCCCAGGGAGCGGCTTGCAGCTTGATTCGCTGGTTGCGTTCGCCTTCGGTGATTTTTTCGCACCACATGAAGATCCAGGTCCAGGAGCTCTGCGGGCAGGTGTAACCGCACCAGACTCTGCCTGCGAACACGGTGATCGCAAACAGACCGAACGCGGCGATGATCAGCAGCGCTGAGAGCAGGATGAAATCCTGTGGCCAGAAGGTCGCGCCGAAGATGTGGAATTTGCTTTCGGAGAGGTCCCAGAGTACCGCCTGGCGACCACCCCAGTTCAGCCACACCGTGCCGAAGAACAGCAGAAACAGAAACCCCGCGCCGCTCATGCGCAGGGTGCGGAACAAACCGGTGAAGCTGCGGGTGTGGATCAGGTTGTCGCTGGACTTGGCCTTTATCTTTGGACGCAAGGGCTCATTGCTTTTTATAAATGAGGCAGGCTCAACGGTTCGGACGGGGATTCTATTGCTCATGGTCTTTCGCTCATCAGCCTCCATCAGGCCTGAGCACTATGACCAGCGATCTGTTTGCATAACAGACTCAGCTAACTCAATAAAAAGCGGATCAGATGGATTGCCCGCACCCGCCTGCGACAACTTGATGCACCTGCAAGGGCGGGCTGCAAACGCCTGTGGCAGGTGTTTGCGGCGTGTATTGTGCGGGTCAGTCAAATCACCGAATCACTGTCCGTGGCCTTCAAATGCCGGCGACCGTCCACGGCGCCTGCTACGGTCAATGCATCGGCTTCTGCTTCGGTGATGTAGAAGCGCTGGCCGTCGAGGTCGACCGCCGACATGGATTTTTCCCCGTCGGTGATGATGGTGACATCGGGGCAAAGACGAATTTCTTCGCTGTTCTCGGTGATGAAAAAGCAGGTCTGGTTGTCGATGCGCACGCTCATGGGGGTGTCCCTTTTCTACGGATTCTTAAGGGTTAGGACCCATCTGTCGGTTATCGTTCTGTGCAACCGATTAATGGCGGGCACCCTGCTGTAAAAGGACCGCACCCCGCCCATCGGTTCATGGGTTCACGACCGTCTACAGTGGCAGATGGCGTGAGTCGTGCTTAAGTGGGTTGACCCGTGCCCAGAGGACTTGATTCCCGGAAAGACTGGCAATTGCCTCTGAACTTTGCCGGCGCCTGTGGCTCGGAACTTATGTGAGTTCATATTGGGGCAGACTGCTTCGCGTGAATGACAACCAGACACAAGAGCGTCCTTGGGGCGTAAAGGAGAGATGCTCGATGACTGCTGAAAAACCCACAGAGCTAAGCTACAACCCCCATATACCGCTGTCGCAGGCCTTACTGCTGCCGCGGATCGTGATCGAAAACACCATGCCGGCCCTCGATGGCGGGCAATTCGCCGTTAAAGCCGTGGTCGGCCAGGACGTGGTGGTGACCAGCAAGGTATTTGCCGACGGTCACGACAAACTGGCCGTGCGCATTCGCTGGCGTGCCGAGGGCGACGACACCTGGCAGAGCGAGGTGATGGCCGAGTTGGGCAATAACGGCTGGCAGGGCCAGTTCCGTGTCGAGCAGCAGGGCCGCTATGCGTTCTGTCTCGAAGCCTGGATCGATCAGTACGCCAGCTTTTGTTATGAGCTGGAAAAAAAGCACGTTGCTGGCGTCTCGGTCAGCCTGGAGTTGCAGGAAGGGCGCACTCACGTCCAGCAGGCGGCCGAACGCAGCGACGGCCAACTCAGCGAACGACTGGCGGCGTTGCACCATGAGCTGTCCGGTCTGCTCGAAACCGAGCAGGTCGCCTTGTTTCTGCACCAACGCAGCGCGGACTTGATGGCCCGGGCCGACCATCGTCCCTTCCTGAGCCTGAGCCCTGAATACCCGGTGGACGTGGAGCGGGAGTTGGCGCAGTTCGCCAGTTGGTATGAGTTGTTTCCGCGCTCGATCACCAATGACCCGGCCCGTCACGGCACCTTCAACGATGTGCATACGCGGCTGGCGATGATCCAGGACATGGGCTTCGACGTGCTGTACTTCACGCCGATTCACCCGATCGGCCGCAGCTACCGCAAAGGCCCGAACAATTCGTTGACCGCCGGCCCTGACGATCCGGGCAGCCCTTACGCCATCGGCAGCGAAGAGGGCGGGCATGAGGCGATTCACTCGGAACTGGGCAGCCGCGAGGACTTTCGCCGGCTGGTCGCGGCCGCCGCCGAGCATGGGCTGGAAGTGGCCCTCGACTTTGCGATTCAGTGTTCCCAGGATCACCCGTGGCTCAAACAACATCCGGGCTGGTTCAACTGGCGGCCGGACGGCACGATCAAATACGCCGAGAACCCGCCGAAGAAATACCAGGACATCGTCAACGTCGATTTCTATGCCGTGGACGCGATTCCCAGCCTGTGGACCGAGTTGCGGGACATCGTGGTGGGCTGGGTCGAGGAGGGCGTGAAGCTGTTTCGCGTCGACAACCCTCACACCAAACCGTTGCCGTTCTGGCAGTGGCTGATCGCCGATGTGCGAGCGCTGTACCCCGAGGTGATCTTCCTGGCCGAAGCCTTTACCACGCCGGCGATGATGGCGCGTTTGGGCAAGGTCGGTTACTCCCAGAGCTACACCTATTTCACCTGGCGCAACACCAAGACCGAGCTGGCGACCTATTTCACCGAACTCAACGAGTCGCCATGGCGGGAATGCTACCGGCCGAATTTTTTCGTCAACACGCCAGACATCAACCCGGCGTTCCTGCATGAGTCCGGGCGTGCCGGCTTTCTGATTCGTGCCGTGCTGGCGACCATGGGCTCCGGGCTGTGGGGCATGTATTCGGGTTTCGAACTGTGTGAAGCGGCGCCGGTGCCAGGGCGGGAGGAGTACCTCAATTCCGAGAAGTACGAAATCCGCCCACGGGATTACAACGCGCCGGGCAACATCATTGCCGAAATCGCCCAGCTCAACCGTATCCGTCGGCAGAACCCGGCGTTGCACACGCACCTGGGCCTGAAGGTCTACAACGCCTGGAACGACAACATTCTGTACTTCGGCAAACGCAGCGTTGATGGCAGCAATTTCATTCTGGTGGCCGTCAGCCTCGATCCGCACAACGCCCAGGAAGCGAATTTCGAATTGCCGCTGTGGGAAATGGGCCTGCCTGACGACGCCAGCACCCAGGGTGAAGACTTGATGAGCGGCCATCGCTGGACCTGGCACGGCAAGTACCAGTTCATGCGGATCGAACCGTGGCATCTGCCGTTCGGGATTTGGAGGATTACCGCACCGTCATGATCGTTCCCACGCTCTCGGCCAAGGCGTTCTCTAGTATTAACAGGAGTTTCAAATGGCGAAGAAACCCAGGTCAGCCACCTTCATCAAGGACCCGCTCTGGTACAAGGATGCGGTGATCTACCAGGTTCACGTTAAGTCTTTTTTCGACTCCAACAATGACGGGATCGGCGACTTTCCCGGCCTTATCGCCAAACTCGATTACATCGCCGATCTGGGCGTCAACACCATCTGGCTGTTGCCGTTCTACCCCTCGCCACGACGTGACGACGGCTACGACATCGCCGAATACCGTGGCGTGCACGCTGACTACGGCACGATGGCCGATGCCAAACGCTTCATTTCCGAGGCCCACAAACGCGGTCTGCGGGTGATTACCGAACTGGTCATCAATCACACCTCGGACCAGCACGCGTGGTTCCAGCGCGCACGCAAGGCCAAGCCCGGTTCGGCGGCCCGCGACTTCTACGTCTGGTCCGATAACGATCAAAAATACGACGGCACCCGCATCATCTTTCTCGACACCGAAAAGTCCAACTGGACCTGGGACCCAGTGGCCGGTCAGTACTTCTGGCACCGTTTCTATTCCCACCAGCCAGACTTGAACTTCGACAACCCGCAGGTCATGAAAGCGGTGCTGTCGGTGATGCGTTACTGGCTCGACATGGGCATCGACGGTCTGCGCCTGGATGCGATCCCGTACCTGATCGAGCGCGACGGCACCCACAACGAAAACCTCCCCGAAACCCACGATGTCCTCAAGCAGATCCGTGCCGAGATCGACGCAAACTATCCCGACCGCATGTTGCTGGCCGAGGCCAATCAGTGGCCGGAAGACACTCAGCTGTACTTTGGCAACACCGATGCCAGCGGCCAGAACGGCGACGAATGCCATATGGCCTTTCACTTCCCGTTGATGCCGCGCATGTACATGGCGTTGGCCCAGGAAGACCGCTTCCCGATCACCGACATTCTGCGTCAGACCCCGGAAATTCCCGCCAACTGCCAGTGGGCGATTTTCCTGCGCAACCACGATGAGCTGACCCTGGAAATGGTCACCGACCGGGAGCGCGATTACCTGTGGAATTACTACGCGGCCGACCGTCGGGCGCGGATCAACCTGGGGATTCGCCGGCGTCTGGCGCCGTTGATGGAGCGCGATCGTCGCCGCGTGGAATTGCTCAACAGCCTGCTGCTGTCGATGCCCGGCACGCCGACCCTGTATTACGGTGATGAAATCGGCATGGGCGACAACATCTACCTCGGCGACCGCGACGGTGTGCGCACACCGATGCAGTGGTCGATCGACCGTAACGGCGGGTTCTCCCGCGCCGACCCGGCCAGCCTGGTGTTGCCGCCGATCATGGACCCGCAATACGGCTACCTGTCGGTCAACGTCGAAACCCAGGCTGGCGACCCTCATTCATTGTTGAACTGGACCCGGCGCATGCTCGCGATACGCAAGCAGTCCAAGGCCTTCGGTCGCGGGACGTTGAAGATGCTCTCGCCGAGCAATCGACGGATTCTGGCTTATACCCGCGAATTCACCGGTCCGGACGGCAAACACGAGATTATTTTGTGCGTGGCCAACGTGTCCCGCAGCGCGCAAGCGGCGGAACTGGATCTGTCGGCATACGTCGGCATGGTTCCGGTGGAGATGCTCGGCGGCAATGCATTCCCGCCGATCGGCCAGTTGAATTTCCTGCTGACGCTGGCGCCTTACGGCTTCTATTGGTTCGGCCTGGCGGCGGAAAACCAAATGCCGAGCTGGCACGTGGAGCCAGCGCAAAGCCTGCCGGACTTCACCACCCTGGTGCTGAAGGAACGCATGGAAGAGCTGCTTGAAGCGCCGTCCCGCCACACGCTGGAGCAGAGCATTCTGCCGAACTGGTTGCAGAACCGTCGCTGGTTCGCTGGCAAGGACGGCACCATTGATAGCGTCAACCTCGCCTACGGCGTGCGCTTCGGCGACCCGCAGCATCCAGTGCTGTTGGGTGAAATCGATGTCACCAGCGGCGGTCAGACCAGCCGCTATCAGTTGCCATTCGGTTTTATCTCCGAGGAGCAGGTCGGCGCGGCGTTGCCGCAGCAATTGGCGCTGGCCAGGGTCCGGCGCGGTCGGCAGGTCGGCTTGATCACCGACGCCTTCAGCCTCGACAGCTTTGTTCATGCGGTGTTGCAGGGAATGCAGGCCGGCACGGTGTTGCCGTCTGATGGTGGCGAGATCCGTTTCGAGCCTACCGAAGAGTTGGCCAGACTGGGCCTGAGCGCCGAGTCGCAGGTGCGTTACCTGTCCGCCGAGCAATCCAACAGTTCGGTGGTGATCGGCGGCAGTCTGGTGCTGAAACTGATCCGCAAGGTCGCGTCAGGCGTGCACCCGGAACTGGAAATGAGCGCCTACCTGACCCACGCCGGTTTTGCCAATATTTCGCCGCTGCTGGGGGCGGTGATACGTCGCGATGCGGCGGGCGAGGACACGCTGTTGATGATTGCCCAAGGCTATTTGAGTAATCAGGGCGATGCGTGGGAATGGACGCAGAACAACCTCGAACGGGCGCTTCGCGACGAACTCGCCGATGCCGTGTCCGAGCAGGAGCAGCACTACAACGCCCTCGGCGAACTGAAGGATTTCGCCGGCATGCTTGGCCAGCGCCTGGGGGAAATGCATCAGGTGTTGGCGGCCCCGAGTGCCAACCCGGATTTTGCGCCACAGGCCACTACCCAGAAAGATGCCCTGGCCTCGGCCAAGGATGTGACGGCGCAATTGGAGCACGCGCTGAAGTTGCTCAAGCAGCATCAAACCGAACTGAACGCGGTGGACCAGGCATTGGTCGGTCGATTGCTGGATAACAAAAAAGCCATCCTCAGTCATGTTCAGGAATTGGGGAAAAAGGCGACTGGCGGCTTGCGCATTCGCGTCCATGGCGACTTGCATTTGGGGCAGGTGCTGGTGATCAAGGGCGATGCCTACCTGATCGACTTTGAGGGTGAACCGGCGCGACCGCTGCATGAACGCCGGGGCAAACACAGCCCTTATAAAGATGTCAGCGGCGTGTTGCGCTCCTTCGATTACGCCGCGGCGATGATGATCAATGTGCAGAATGTCGACAACACCCCCGACGCCCGGATGGCGCGTCAACGCGTCGCCGAGCGTTATTTGAAAGAGGCGCGACAATCATTTGTCGACGCTTATCGGCTGGCGGCAGCTAGTCTTGCTCATGCATGGCAAGATCCTGAAGGCGAGGACGCTGCGCTGGCGTTGTTCGGTCTGGAGAAGGCGGCGTATGAGGTGGCCTATGAGGCTGAAAATCGCCCCACTTGGCTGCCCGTGCCGTTGCACGGTTTATATGGACTATTGAGTGGGCTTAAACCCTTTTCCGATCTTGGTGGAGAGTAGTCATGAGTTTCTCGAACAAGGAACAGGGTCACGCTAAAGAGGCAATGTTGCCCAGGGCGCGGGACATCGACGCGCTGGTGCGTGCCGAACATCACGATCCTTTTGCAATACTCGGCCCCCATGGCGATGGCGCTGGCGGGCAATTCATTCGCGCTTATCTGCCGGACGCGTTAAGCGTGCAGGTGTTGGCCAAGGACTCCGGGGAAGAGCTCGGCCATCTTGAGGCGACCCAGACACCGGGGCTGTTTGTCGGCCACTTCGATCGGGCGCAACCCTATCTGCTGCGTACCCGTTGGGCCGGCGGCGAACAAACGTCAGAAGATCCTTACAGCTTCGGCCCGTTGCTCGGTGAGATGGACTTGTACCTGTTCGCCGAGGGTAATCACCGTGATCTGAGTGGTTGCCTTGGCGCGCAGCTGAAAACGGTCGATGGCGTGGATGGCGTGCGGTTCGCCGTATGGGCGCCGAACGCCAAACGGGTGTCGGTGGTTGGTGACTTCAACAACTGGGACGGTCGCCGGCACCCGATGCGGCTGCGCCATCCTACCGGTGTCTGGGAACTGTTCATCCCGCGCCTGCAAGCGGGGGAGGCCTACAAATACGAAATCCTCGGTACTCACGGCATTCTGCCGCTCAAGGCCGACCCGATGGCCCTCGCCACCACGCTGCCGCCGGACACCGCGTCGAAAGTCGCCTCACCGCTGAAAGTCGACTGGCAGGACCAGGCCTGGATGCAGTCACGGGGCGAGCGTCAGCGAACCAGTGCACCGTTGTCGATCTACGAGTTGCACGCCGGTTCCTGGCAATGCGAGCTGGATGACCTGGGCGAAGTCGCCCGTCAGTACACCTGGCCCGAGTTGGCCGAGCGGCTGATTCCTTATGTGAAGGAGCTGGGTTTTACCCACATCGAGCTGATGCCGATCATGGAACATCCGTTCGGTGGCTCATGGGGTTATCAACTGCTGTCGCAATTCGCCCCGAGCGCCCGTTACGGCTCGCCGGATGAGTTCGCTGCCTTCGTCAACGCCTGTCACCAGGCCGAGATCGGCGTGATCCTCGATTGGGTGCCGGCGCATTTCCCCACCGATACCCACGGCCTTGCACAGTTCGACGGCACTGCGTTGTATGAGTACGGCAACCCGATGGAGGGTTTTCACCAGGACTGGGACACGCTGATCTACAACCTGGGCCGCACCGAGGTGCACGGTTATATGCTGGCGTCGGCGTTGCACTGGCTCAAGCACTTCCACGTCGATGGCCTGCGGGTCGACGCGGTGGCGTCGATGCTGTACCGCGATTACTCGCGCAAGGCCGGCGAGTGGGTGCCCAACCGTCACGGCGGTCGGGAAAATCTGGAAGCCATCGATTTCGTCCGCCATCTCAACGATGTAGTGGCCCTGGAAGCACCGGGCGCGCTGGTGATTGCCGAAGAGTCCACCGCGTGGCCGGGTGTCAGCCAGAGCACGCAACAGGGCGGACTGGGTTTTGCCTATAAGTGGAACATGGGCTGGATGCACGATTCGCTGCATTACATTCAGCAAGATCCGGTATACCGCGCCCATCATCACAACGAGCTGAGTTTCGGCCTGGTGTATGCCTGGTCCGAGCGTTTCATCCTGCCGATTTCCCATGACGAAGTGGTTCACGGCAAGCACTCGCTGATCGACAAGATGCCCGGCGATCGCTGGCAGAAGTTTGCCAACCTGCGGGCTTATCTGAGTTTCATGTGGACGCATCCTGGCAAGAAACTGTTGTTCATGGGCTGCGAATTCGGCCAGTGGCGTGAGTGGAATCACGATCAGCAACTGGACTGGTATTTACTGCAATACCCGGAACACCAGGGGGTGCGCAAACTGGTCGGTGACCTGAACCGGCTGTATCGCGAAGAGCCGGCGCTGCACGATCAGGACGATGCCCCGCAAGGCTTCCAGTGGTTGATCGGCGACGATGCGATCAACAGCGTCTACGCCTGGCTGCGCTGGAGCAAGGAGGGCAGGCCGGTGTTGGTGGTGGCCAACTTCACTCCGGTGCCGCGTCAGTCCTACCGCATCGGCGCGCCGTTTGCCGGGCGCTGGGTCGAGTTGATCAACAGCGATGCCGACACTTATGCCGGGTCCAATTATGGAAACGGTGGCGGGGTGTTCACCGAGGAAGAGCCGAGCCATGGGCAGGCCCTTTCGCTGGTGTTGAATTTGCCGCCGTTGGCGGTGTTGATCCTGCGTCCGGAGGGTTGATTTAACACCGCGTCGCTCCTATCGCGAGCAGGCTCGCTCCCACAGAGGAATGCATTTCAAATGTGGGAGCGAGCCTGCTCGCGAAGAGGCCGGTCCGAACAAAGCACGTCTTGAAGGCATACTCTCACCACCGCATCCGCACACCCAGGCTGCCAATCAACCCGTTCAAATCATTGTCATCCACATTGCTGCTGTAATCGGCGCTGACATACAGGCTGACCAAAGGTGTCACTCTGGCCACCAGCCCCAGACCCACGTCCACCGACGAGGAGCTGCGGCTGCTGCTGATTTTGTCGACCTGATCCAGGCTGACGGTGTTGCCGGTGTACACCGTGTGCCACAGGTTGGTCCGCACATAGGGTTCGACCGGCAGGCCGTTGATATCGTAAGTGCCTTTCAAGCGTGCCCCGACCCGTCCGCTCCAGGCGTTCACGTCGCTGGACGAGGCGTTGCCGGAGCCGGCGTACGGCGTATCCAGCGTGATGCGTTGATTGATCAACTGCGCCTGGGGTTCGACCACCCAGTTATCGCTCAGGCCGATGGGGAAGCCCCCTTCCACCGACAATGTCACCGCGCTGCCCTCGGCGGCTTGCCGCGCGCCCTGGTCGTTGCGGCTGTAACCGCTGACCCGGCCACCGCTGGCCGACAAATCTACGTGCCAGCCTTGCGGCCCGGTCAAGCTCCAATAGGCACCAAGGCTTTGGCCTTGAAGGTTGAGCGTGTCATTACCGGGGTCGGCGAGGGCGCGGCTGGTCAGCAGGCCGTTGTCGTTGCCCTGGAATTGAGCGGTGCCGCCGATCAGTCCGACCCGTTGAGTATTGCCGCTGGCGCTTTGCACGGTCAGGAGCGCCGGGCCTTTGAGTTCGCTGGCGCCGGGAATTGTGCCCTGGGCCAGATAATCGGTTTGGGCCTGCCGCGATGTCGCCCCATAGACGTAGTCCCAGGCCGAAGGCGCAGTGTCTTCGATCGTCAGGCGTGAGTTGTGTAAACGGTCGGGATAGGTGGCGAAGCCGAAGGGCAAGGTGAGTGTCGGCGGTTCCTGGCTGTACCAGAGGGTTGTTTCATCCTCGGCGGGCGATGCTCGCACCTCCATGGATGAGCACAGCAGGAATGAACCCGAGACAACGCAAAAAGTAATTTTTATCTCTTGTGGGGTGAATGAAGTTCTCATGGGGGTCTGCCTTGCAATCGCATGCGTATCTCGCTGTGGCGTCTCTCCTACCCCGAATGAGGGGCGACCGAATGGATTGAGGCAAGGTCCGACCCGCCCGTTTTTACGGGTGTCTGGAGGCTTGCCCCTGATGGATTTCCGGGGGTAGTAAGGACTAGCTAAGAAGACCGATGGCGTCGCGTCAAGAAAATGGCCGATAAGTGGTATTGCTAATTTTGGTTCTGTAAGTGACTGATTTTTGGCGCAGATCTAAGTTGTTGTTTGTGCGAAAAATCATTCTGAAAGGTGCACTCCAGACGTGTTAGGTAGTGGGCTATCGGTTGCGCGACGGATCACCCGTGCAAAATTCATGAGCAAGTCCGGCACGTTATTACGGTCATTTTTTCTGTTGGGCGCGGCAGTTCCTGGCGCCTGTCGCTTGACGGTGTTAAAGGCGCACCTCCACCGCCAGCGGCAAGTGATCCGACAGGTGCGTCCAGGGCTTGTAGCCGAGTATGCGCGGCTCATGACTGCTGGCATTGCGCAGGTAGATCCGGTCCAGGCGCAGCAGGGGAAACCGCGCCGGGTAAGTTTTCGCCGGCCGGCCATGGTGGCGTTCGAAGGCTTCATGCAGGTAGTCGCGTCGGGCGAGGGCGGCGTTGCCTTGTAACTGCCAGTCGTTGAAGTCGCCGGCAATGATCACCGGAGCATCGTCAGGCAACGATTCGAGCAACAGGCAGAGCAACTGGAGCTGGAGTTGTCGATGGCTTTCCAACAGGCTCAGGTGCACGCAAATGGCATGCACCTCGGCATGGCCCGGCACATCCAGCACACAGTGCAGCAACCCGCGCCGCTCGGGGCCGGTGATCGAGACATCGAGGTTACGAAATTCGCGTATCGGGTATTTCGACAGCAGGGCATTGCCGTGGTGGCCGTTGGGATAGACCGCGTTGCGACCGTACGCGAAATCGCTCCACATGCTGTCGGCCAGGAACTCGTATTGCGAGGTTGGTGGCCAGTCGTTGTAACGGGAGGAATGCCGGTCGTGCTCACCGACCACTTCCTGTAGAAACACCAGGTCCGCCGACGTACTGCGTACCGCTTCACGCAATTCCGGAAGGATGAAGCGTCGGTTGAGGGCGGTGAAGCCCTTGTGAGTGTTGACCGTCAGCACTCTGAGTCGATGAATCGCCGGGGGCGTGTTCGATGGCACTGATTCGACGGCTTGGCGTTCGGCATCGCTGGTCACGTTCACTCCTCTGAATCAGGGCTGCTGTATCTATGCGACTGATGCGTGGGCGAGCAGTTCAGCGTGATTTGTGGCAAGGGTGCTTTTGTGGTGAGGGAGCTTGCTCCCGTTCGGCTGCGCAACAGTCGCAATGATTTTGGGGCCGCTTCGCAGCCCGGCGGGAGCAAGCTCCCTCGCCACAAGAAAAATCTTCGAGTCATTCAGACAAACACGATTTCATACGGCAACCGCATGCGCTCCAGAATCACCCGGGGCAACATCGGGGCGATGCCGATCGCCGGTTCGCCGTCGAGTTGGCTGGCGTAGGCGTAGGTGGCGTGGCTTTTGCGCGCGACGGTCCAGGTGTCGAGGCGCACCTTGCGCGCGCGATGCCAGGGGATCAGCCCGTGATCGCGCATCGGCCAGTGCCAGGCCCAGACCGGTACTTCGTTGAGCGTCGCACCGACCAGGGCCGCAGCCCGGGCGCTGGCCCGGCCGACAGCGTCGTGGTCAACATTGCCGTCTTGGCGCCAGGTGCTGAACACCACATCGCCGGGGCGCAGGTAGCGGACGATGAATTGGGTCAACTCTGACTCCCGCTCGGCCAGCGCATTGTCGGTGAAGCCGCCGCGAATCCACTTCAGGCTGTGCATCGGCAACCCGAGCCGGCGCAAGGCTTCGACGCTTTCCTGGGGGCGGAACACGCTCAGGCGTTTTTCCGACCACTGTCGCGAGCCTGGATGGCTGGCGCTACCGTCGGTGATCGAGATCAATTGCAGGGGATGACCGAGGACGCACAGCAGTTGCAGCAGGCCACCGCAGGTCACCACTTCATCGCCGGGATGCGGGGCGATCACCACCGCGCGGGCGCCGGCCGGGACCAGCGTTTCGGTGTTGATGACGGGAATGTTGTCCAGTTGCGCGGCGCTGTTCCAGATCTGCGCGGGCAAGCTGTTTTCGCTGATGGAAACTGTTTTCATAGGCGCTACGTCCTTGTTCAGTCTTGCCCTCAGTCATGCGCAATGCTTGCGGGGGAGCAAGCCTGGCAAACCCGTGAAGGCGGGGTAGATAGCAATGTGCAGCGCTCCGAACCCTGGATTGCCGCGGGCAGAGTATTGCCCATGAAACGCTATTCGTCGCCCCAGCCTTTGGTCTGATGCGGTTTTTTTAACCCTGGCTGTGTCGGGGTTCGCAAAAAATCAGCAAAACCCTGTGGGAGCGAGCCTGCTCGCGATAGCGGTCTGTCAGTCACATCAATGCCGCATGTGCCATCGCCTTCGCGAGCAGGCTCGCTCCCACAGGGATTGCCTCGTTTTCACTCTTCTTCCTCATGCTGCAATTCGAACAGCAGCAGCGAACGGCCGGTGACCGAGTATTGGCGACCGAATTCGAAGTGTTCCTGGCCTCGAATCGACGGTTGATTGGTATCGATCATGCAGGTCCAGAAACCGCCGTCAGGCACTTCCGGCAGCAGGAAATTGACGATGTCATGGTGGGCGTTGACCACCAGCAGCAGGGTCGCGTCGGCACCCTTGCGGCGAATGCCGGTTTCCTGGGCGCGGCCATCGAGCAGCATGCCCAGGCAGCGACCGTGGCCTTCCTCCCATTGCTCGTTGGACATTTCGCTGCCGTCCGGGGCCAGCCAGGTCACGTCCTTGACGCCGATGTCTCCGTTGTAATTGCCCACCAGGAAGCGCCCGCGCCGCAGGATCGGGTAGGTCAGGCGCAGTTTGATCAGGCGTTTGACGAACTTGAGCAGGGCCTTGCCGTCTTCGCTCAGGTCCCAATTGACCCAACCGATCTCGCTGTCCTGGCAATAAGCATTGTTGTTGCCTTCCTGGGTGCGGGCGAATTCGTCGCCGGCTACCAGCATCGGCGTGCCCTGGGACAGCAGCAACGTGGCAAAGAAATTGCGCATCTGGCGCTGGCGCAGTTCATTGATCTCGGGATCGTCGGTCGGACCTTCGACGCCATGGTTCCAGGACAGGTTGTTGTTGCTGCCGTCCTGATTGTTCTCGTCGTTGGCTTCGTTGTGTTTGTCGTTGTACGACACCAGGTCGTTCAGGGTGAAACCGTCGTGGGCGGTGACGAAGTTCACCGAGGCATACGGCCGCCGGCCACGCTGATTGAACATCTCGCCGGAGGCAGTCATGCGGCTGGCGAAGTCCGCCAGTTGGCCGTCGTCGCCTTTCCAGAACGCGCGCACGGTGTCGCGGAATTTGTCATTCCACTCAACCCAACCCGGCGGAAAGTTGCCGACTTGATAGCCACCGGGGCCACAATCCCACGCTTCCGCAATCATTTTCACCTGGCGCAGCACCGGGTCCTGACGGCAGGCCACGAGGAAGCTGTGACGCTCGTCGAAGCCGTCGTGGTAGCGGCCAAGAATGGTCGCCAGGTCGAAGCGGAAGCCGTCCACGTGCATTTCCGTGGCCCAGTAACGCAGGGAGTCGGTGACCATTTGCAGCACGCACGGGTGGCTCAGGTCCAGGGTGTTGCCGGTGCCGGAATCGTTGATGTAGTAGCGCTTGTCGTCGGGTCTCAAGCGGTAGTAAGAGGCATTGTCGATGCCGCGCATGGACAGGGTCGGGCCTTGTTCGTTGCCCTCGGCGGTGTGGTTGTAGACCACGTCGAGGATCACTTCCAGATTGGCCTCGTGCAGGTGCGCGACCATCTCCTTGAACTCGGCGATCTTGCCGCTGGCCAGGTAGCGTGGGTCCGGGGCAAAGAAGGCGATGCTGTTGTAACCCCAGTAATTGGTCATGCCTTTGTGCAGCAGATGCTGGTCATTGACGAAGGCATGAATCGGCAGCAATTCCACGGTCGACACGCCGAGTTTGCGGATGTGTTCCAGCACGTCATCGACCATCAACCCGGCGAAGGTGCCGCGCAGGTTCTCGGGGACGGAGGGATGACGCATGCTGAAACCGCGTACGTGTGTCTCATAAATGATCGTCTTGTCCCACGGCACGCTGACCCGATGGTCGTGGCCCCAGGTGTGAGCCGGGTCGATCACTTTGCATTTGGGCACGAAGGGCGCGCTGTCCCGTTCATCGAAACTGAGGTCGGCGTCAGGATGGCCGATGGTGTAGCCGAACAACGCTTCGGACCATTTCAATCGGCCGACCAGTTGTTTGGCGTAGGGATCGATCAGCAGCTTGTTTGGGTTGAAACGATGACCGTTGGCCGGGTCGTACGGACCGTACACGCGATAGCCGTAGATCAAGCCCGGGTGGGCATCGGGCAAGTAGCCGTGGTAGATCTCGTCGGTGTATTCCGGTAATTCGATACGTTCGAGTTCCACCTCGCCAGCATCGTCGAAGATGCACAGTTCGACCTTGGTCGCGTTAGCCGAAAACAGCGCGAAATTGACCCCCAGGCCATCCCAGGTCGCGCCTAGCGGGAAGGGCAAGCCTTCACGGATTCGCGAAGCCTCGGCACGAGGTTCGGGCGCGGTTTTCTTTGGACTGGTCATAGCTGCTCCTGCAACGTTTTTTTGAGGGCGAATGCGCTCTCGGTGGCGAGAGGGCTCGCCACGAAGTCAATCAGGACAAGGCCGTGAAGCGTCAGACCGCGGGCGGTTTACGCGCGGCGCGAGGCTTTTTTACGGTGGCTTTTTCGCCCGGCGGAGTCACTGCCGAAGCTGCGGCGGGTTTGGCTTTGGGCTTGGCACGGGCTTTGGGTGTGGCTTCGATGCCCTTGGCATTGACCAGTTTGCCGTCGGGCTTGCTGGCAGCGGACTTGTTGCCGACACTTTTGCTGCCGGTCGCTTTCGCTGACTTGCCGGGCGCCAGTGCTTCGGCTTCGGCCAGCTTGCAGGCCATTTCCCAATGGCGTTTTTCCTGGCCAACGGGTTTGCCTTCGGATTCCCAGATTTGATAGGCAAATTCGCGGATGCGTTTATCGTCGGTACTCATCGCAATGCTCCTGGACTGAACTCAAGCTTGGGTCGTTTGGATAATGAGATTGACCGGGAAAGCCCCCAGCGCGGCGCTGACCATTAGTTCCCTGTGTTTTGTGACTGCGACGCTTGCAAAAAGTCCCTTCAGATTTTCTTCAGGGGCGGCGAATGGCAATTTGACTCGGGTATCGCCCCACAGGGGCGCATCAACCTGTGGATCGGCACTGTTTTCCAGCAGTTCGGCACAGCGTATCGGTACGATCACGATAGCCCGTTTTCCCTGCCATTCCCGCGCAAACGCCAGTACCCGGTGAGCCTGGCCGCCAATCACTTCAAGGGTTTGATAAGTCCCTTTTTGAAACAGCTCGACATGCTCGGCGCGCAGGTTCAACACCTGGGCAACCAGGGCTTGCTTGATGCGCCCGTCACGCCAGTTCGCCAACAGATCGGGCAGCTCCAACCGTTTGTGCATGGCCTGCTGGCGGCTGGCGTAATCCACCGGTCGACGGTTGTCTGGATCGACCAACGTAAAGTCCCAGAACTCGTTGCCCTGATAGAGGTCCGGAACCCCCGGCACGGTCATTCGCAGCAAGGTTTGCGCCAATCCATTCAGCGCGCCCGGTGCGGCAATGCTCTGCGCCGCTGCACTGATGGCCTTGCGCAATGGCTGGCCTTCGGGGCTCAGCAGCAGACGCTCGAGAAACCCGTGGGTCGCCTGTTCATACGCCTCGTTTGGCGCGCTCCAGCTGCTTTGCAACTTGGCTTCGCGCAGGGCTTTTTGTTGCCACTGCCAAATACGTTTGGCGTAGTCCTCGAGCGCCACTTGATCGTCACTGCGCAGTTCCAGTGGCCAACTGCCGAGGATCGCTTGATAGAGAATCAGCTCATCGCCCGCCGAGGGCGCGCCGGGGTCGGTGCGCAGTTCGCCGGCCAGGTTTCGCCATTGTTCGACCTGTTCGGCATACCAGGCGCTGCGTTCGCTCAACACCGCCAGCCGCGCGCGGCTGTCTTCGCCGCGTTTGTGGTCGTGGGTCGCGGTGGCCAGCAGGTTGTCGGGGAATTCGGCGAGGCGATTAACGCAGGTAGCATGGAAGTCGGAAACCGGCGCACTGAACTGCTCGGTGTTGTAGCCGACATCGTTGCGCGACAGCAGCACCGCCGAGCGATAGAGCGCGGTGTCTTCCACCGCCTTGGCCGCCGCCGGTGAGGTCAGTTGCTGGAAGCGCACGCACGCATGCTTGAGCAGTTTGCGTGGGCGGCCCATTGGGCGCTTGCGCCAGGGTTGGCCACCGAGCCAGCCGGCCAGGCAGTCGAGCACTGGCCAATCGGCTTCGCCAAGGGTTTGCCTTGCACCGTCCATGGCCTGCTGGAAAAACGCCTCGTCCTGAGCAAAGCGGCCCAAGGGGCTGATGTAAGTGCGGTACACCGGGAAGTGCACGATCAATTCCTGCAAGGCCCGACGGATCGCGCCGAGGGTCAGGTCCCGCGTCATCAGGTCGTCCCGGGCCACTTGCAACAGGGCGTGGGCGACACTTTCGAAATCCCCGGCCAACGAGCCGTTGAGAATCTGCTGGCGCGCCAGTTGCGCTTCCTGGCGGAAATCGGCGGGCCGTTCGCTGTGCCGGCTCCAGAGCTCACCCAGGGTCCGGGCGCCTTCGGGGTCGTGTTGCAGCAGCGACAACTGGTTCATGAATTCGTAACCGGTGCTGCCATCGACGCACCAGTCGCGGTGCAGGGTTTCGCCTTCGCCGAGGATCTTCTCGACGTAGATCGGCAGGTGCCGCTGCGGTGACAGGCGATCGACCCTGCGCCGCAGTTTGCGGCAGTAACCGCGCGGGTCGGCGAGGCCGTCGATGTGGTCGATGCGCAGCCCGTCGACCAGGCCTTCGGCCACCAGCTCGAAGATTTTTGCATGGGTCGCTTCGAACACCGCTGGACGTTCGACGCGCAGGCCACCCAGTTCGTTGATATCGAAAAAGCGCCGCCAGTTGATATCGTCCGCCGCGGTGCGCCAACTGGCCAGGCGATAACTCTGGCGTTCCAGCAGCGTGTGCAGACGCTGGAAGCCCTCGGGGTTGAGCGAGTCGTAGGTGCCGAGCGTGCGCTGGATGGCGTGCAGAACGGCCGGATCGCTGGCCAGTGCCCGCAGCTCCGTTTTCAGTGGAATCGCCAGACTGTGGGCGTCGGTCTGATAGCTCAAGGTAATGAAGCGGTCCGCCAGGGATTTGAGCCGCTCAGCCTGTTCGGCATGCAATTGATCATCTGTCTTGAGCAGTTCGCCGTAGTTCGTGGGGCAAATCGGGAAGTGATGTTCGTAGTGCTCGACATAAAAGGCACCGCGCCGGGCATCGAAGCGCAAGGGCAGGGTGCCGTTCTGCAGGGCGACGCCGTAATCGCTGCCCAGGAAGGGCAGCAGCAACTGGCCTTCCATCAACGGGTCGGGCGAGTGCCATTGAATGTCGAAGAACTCGCCGTGAGGGCTCAGTCGTCCCCATTCCAGCAAGTCGAGCCACCAGGGGTTATCGCCACCGCCGACGGCCATGTGGTTGGAGACGATGTCGAGGATCAGCCCCATGTGCTGTTCGCGCAACGCAGCGACCAAACGGCGCAAGGCAGCTTCGCCGCCCAGTTCAGGGTTGACCGTGGTCGGGTCCACCACGTCGTAGCCATGCATGGAGCCTGCGCGGGCGGCGAGCAGCGGCGAGGCGTAGACGTGGCTGATGCCCAGACTGGCAAAGTACGGCACCAGCGGGATCGCCTGATCCAGGGTGAAGTCTTTATGAAATTGCAGCCGCAGGGTCGCCCGCAGCGGTGGGTTGAGCGGTTGCTTCATTGGTCACGCTCGGCCGCCTGAAGTCGCGCGCAGGCGAGCAGTTCCAGGCGGCGGGCGGCGTCCGGATCATCGAGCAGGGCTTCGCTGTCGCCAGGTAGCCTGCGGGACCAGTTGGGATGGCTGTCGGTAGTGCCGGGCAGGTTGGCCTGCTGTTCGATACCCAGGGCATCTTCCAGCGGCAGCAACACCAGCGGCGCGCGGGTATGGCCGAGGAAGCGGACGCTGGCGTCGAGCACCTGATCGGTTTCATGGGACTCTTCGCGAAAATTCTGCGGGTCCTGGCTCAATACCCGACGCAAACCTTCGCGCTCGCGTTCGCGATGGTGGCGCCATTCGATTTCACCCGTGGCGTCGGTCAGGCCCAAGCGAGCGCTCCAATCGATATCGCGGCCATGCCACCAGCCATTGAGCGTCGGCAGGTCATGGGTACTGGTGGTTGCCAGGGCGTTGTCCGGCCAGTCGAGAATCGGCTTGAAGTGGGTGTTGTCCTGTTCGAACAGCAGCACGCGCATGCCGAGGATCGAGCGCGCGATGAGTTTTTCCCGCAGGCCATCGGGTACGGTGCCGAGGTCTTCGCCGAGAACGATGGCCTGATGCCGATGGGATTCGAGGGTCAGCAAGCGCAGCAGGTCGTCCACCGGGTAATAGAGGTAGGCGCCGTCGCTGGGCGGTGCGTCGTTGGGGATCACCCACAGTCGTTGCAGGCCCATGACGTGATCGATGCGCAGGCCGCCGGCATGGGCGAAGTTGGCCCGCAGCATTTCGATGAACGCGCGAAAGCCGTTGCGCACCAGGCCTTCGGGGGAAAACGCGGAAATGCCCCAGCCCTGGCCCGTGCGGTTGAGGATGTCCGGTGGCGCACCCACGGTCAGGGAGGCGAGTAATTCGTCCTGGCGACTCCAGGCCTGGCTGCCGCCGCCGTCGGCGCCCACCGCGAGGTCGGCGATCAGGCCGATGCCCATGCCGGCACCGCGGGCGGCGGCCTGGGCGCGTTCCAGGCTGCGGGCAATCAGCCATTGGCAGAACGCGTAGTAGCCGATGCGGGACGAGTTTTCTTCGGCAAAATGCGCAAGAGCGGTGCTGCGCGGGTCACGCCATTGCTCGGGCCACGCGCGCCAGTCGAGGTTTTCACCGCGCTGCGCACGGGCTTCCTGAATCGCTTCGAAGCGGCAATGATTTTCCAGCGCTTCGCCACCGGCATGGCGGAAGCTGCTGAAGTCGGCATGCAAGGGGTGTTCGCCGTGGGTGAACCCTTCGTACAAGGCTTCGAGCAAGCGGTGCTTGGCTTCGGCGGCGGTGGGCCAGTCGATCAGCGGCAGTGCTTCGAGGTGCTTGAGCTCAGCGCCAAGGCCGGTGGCGTCGATCGCGGTGCGCAGGGCGCGTTCACCGAGAATGGCACCGGGCGCCGCGTACAGGCTATTGAGGAACAAACGGCTGGATGGCGAGTAAGGGCTGTAACGCTGGGTGTCGCCGCTGAACATCGCGTGCAGCGGGCTGATCGCCAACGCTTCGGCGCCCCGTTCGCCGGCCACCCGGGCCAGATCTTCGAGGGACTGGGTATCGCCGAAACCGCCATCGCCGGGACGGCGCAGCGAGTACAACTGCACACTCAGGCCCCAGGCACGCGGGTTTTGACTGTCAACGGCGTCGCCGACGCTGTAGCAGCGCTCGGGCGCCACCGCGAGGGTGAAGGATTGATCGTCGATGCTGACGTGCTGATAACCCACCGGCACCAGCCCGGGCAAAACAGCGTTGTCATCCAGCTTCAAGTTAATCCGTGAGCCGTCTTCCAGATGAATTTCACACGGGGTTTGCGGTGCGAAGTAGTGGGCCAGATTAAGGCCGACGCCCACGTCGCAGGTCAGCAGCGGTGGCAGGTGCCGGGTTTGTTGCACCTGCTGCAGTTGCAGCAGGCTGGCGTCGATTTCCTCGGCAGTGTCGGCGGGATGGCCAAGCCCGGCCAGCACTGAGCGCAGCACCGCCGGGGCGACTTTTTGTGGGCGGCCATTGGCGTCGATCCAGTCGACGGCCAAGCCTGCTCGGCCGGCCAGTATTTCCAGTTGTGCATCGCTCATGGGCGCTCTCCATCCGGGGGTAGCAAAGGGGCTGCGGCCGTGAGGCTGACGAGCGCGCAATGCGGGGCAAGTGTGCCCTGATCCAACAGGTCGGCCGATTGCGGCGGGTATTCGAACAGCCGCGTCGCGTTGGCCTGTGGGGTGTGGACCACGGGCGCGTCGCTGAGGTTCAGGTCAATGCGCAGCTGACTGCCATTGCCCAGCCGCCAGCGTGCCGTCACCGCGCCCTCGGCCAGTACCTGCGCACCCAGGGCCTGGGCGCCCGGCAGGTGCGGGATGATGTGCCGATGGCGGATCTGCAACAGTTGGCGATACAGGGCGTAAACCGGCGATTGCCGGGTGGCGGTCAGCTTCGGCCGCGATGCTTCGAAGGTCTGCGTCGCGTTGGGGTCGGGTATTTGCTCGCGCGTGTGCGGGTCGGCAAAGGTACTGAAGGCCGCGAACTCATTGCGTCGACCTTCACGCACCCACTGCGCCAGTTCACCGTGGTGGCTGGTGAAGAACAGGAACGGTTGCTCGGCGGCGAACTCATCGGCCATGAACATCAGCGGAATCATCGGCGACAACAGCAGCAATACGGTGGCGGCGTAGAGGGCATCAGGCCGGGCCAGTTGATGCAGGCGCTCACCAAAGGCGCGGTTGCCTATCTGGTCGTGGTTTTGCAGAAACAGCACGAAGGCCGTGGGCGGCAAGTGACCGCTCGGCTCACCGCGTGGCGTACCGTGGCGGGTGATATGGCCCTGAAACACGAAACCCTGGCTCAGGCAGCGGGCGAGTTGTTCGGTGGGGTTTTCGGCGTAGTCGGCGTAATAGGCGTCGGTTTCACCGGTGAGCAAAACGTGCAGGGCGTTATGGCCGTCGTCATTCCACTGCGCGTCGAAACCTTGCTCCAGCAGGCTGGCCTGGTTGTGCTCGTTTTCCGCCATGAGCCACACGTGCCGCGCCGTGTCGGTTTGCTGGCGAACCCGTTGCGCCAGCTCCTGAAGGAAGTCCGGGTCTTCGATGGCGTGCACCGCGTCCAGACGCAGGCCGTCGAAGCGGTACTCCCGCAACCACATCAGCGCGTTGTCGATGAAGAAGTCGCGCACCTCGCGCCGCCGGAAGTCGATGGCCGCGCCCCACGGGGTGTGCTGGTCTTCGCGGAAAAAGCCTTGGGCGTAGCGATGCAGGTAATTGCCGTCCGGGCCGAAGTGGTTGTAGACCACGTCGAGAATCACCGCCAGGCCATGACCATGGGCCGTGTCGATCAGGTGTTTGAGTTGTTCGGGGGAGCCGTAGGAGGCCTGAGGCGCGTAAAGTAAAACCCCGTCATAGCCCCAATTGCGCTCGCCGGGAAACTGCGCCAGCGGCATCAGTTCGATGGCAGTAATGCCCAGCTCGACCAGGCGCGCCAGATGTTGCTCGACCTCGCTGAACCCCCCAAGTGCACCGACGTGCAGCTCGTAGATCACCGCCTCATTCCATGGCCGACCCTGCCAGGCGCTGTGTTGCCACCGATAAGCGAGGGGGTCGACCACCACGCTGTGGCTGCCGATGTCGCCCGCCTGGGCGCGGGAGGCTGGGTCCGGCACCGTAAGCTCCCCATCGATGTTGTAGCGGTAACGGGTTCCTGCGGGGCAGCGGGTATTGATCACAAACCAGCCATCGGCCTGAGGCAGCAGCGGCAGGGATTGTCCGTTTTCCAGTTCAAGACTGACGTAAAACGCATCTGGCGCCCACAAGGCAAAACGCGTGTGCTCTGCGTCCAGCATGATTGCGCCGTGGGGCCAGGTCTCAAGGGTCCGTAACGGCATCGTTGAAAACCTCTTACTGTTTGCCCGATTTGCCCAGCGCTTTAGCCACCAGTTGTTCATAGAGTTCGGCGTAGGGTTCGACCGCCTTGCACCAGTTGAAGGGCGCCGCCATGGCCCGGCAGCGCATGGCGTTGAGCAGGCCCGGGAAGGCGAACACCTTGAACGCGCGGCTCAGGGCTTCGCGGTAGCTCTCCACGGTGGATTCGTCGAAAAGGAAACCGGTCACGCCGTTTTCAATGGTGTCGGCCAGGCCTCCGGTATTGCGCGCCACCGGCAATGAACCGAAACGCTGGGCGTACATCTGGCTCAGGCCGCAAGGTTCGTAACGCGAAGGCATCAGCAGGAAGTCACTGCCGGCGAACATCCGGCGGGCGTCGGTTTCATTGAAGCCGATGTGCACGCCGATTTGCCCGGGGAAGCGCAACGCCAGCTCACGCATGGCTTGTTCTTCTTCCGGTTCGCCACGGCCGATGATCGCGATCTGCCCGCCATTGGCGACGATGTATTCGGCCACCGCTTCGGTCAGGTCCAGGCCTTTCTGGTAGACCAGCCGCGAGACCACGGCGAACAGCGGACCTTCGGAGTCTTCCAGGCCGAACAGTCGGCGAACGTGCGTCGCGTTGATCGCTTTGCCGTCCCAATCGCCGATGCCGAAAGGGTGGAACAGGTGCGGATCGGTAGCGGCGTCCCAGCTTTCATCGATGCCATTGGGAATCCCGCTGAGCAGACCTTGCTGGGTCTTGGCGGCGAGAAAGCCGTCGAGGCCGCAGCCGAAGGCCGGCGTGGTGATTTCCTGGGCATAGGTGGCGCTGACGGTGGTGATGTGGCTCGAATAGGCCATGCCGGCCTTGAGAAACGACATCTTGCCGTAAAACTCCATGCCTTCCTGTTGCAAGGCATGCAGGGGGATACCGAGTTCCGGGCACGAGCCGAGGCTGGTCACGCCCTGGTACGCCAGGTTGTGGATGGTGAACAGGGTCGGGGTGCGTTGCCCGCGCCAGTGCATATAAGCGGGCGCGAGGCCGGCAGGCCAGTCGTGGGCGTGCACCAGGTCGGGGCACCAGTGAATTTGTGCGAGGTTGGCGGCGATATCGGCTGCGGCGAGGCCCAGCCGGGCGAAACGAATATGGTTGTCCGGCCAGTCGCGGCCGTTGTTGGCGCCGTAGGGCGAACCTTCGCGCTCGTACAGTTCAGGGCAGATCAACACGTAAATGACCAGGCCGTCAGGCATGTCCATGCGCCCGATCTTGCAGGGCGGCAACGCGGCGTGCCCGCCCAGTTCACCGATGATATGAATCGGATTTTCGCTGTTCAGCACTTGCGGGTAACCGGGGATCAACACCCGGACGTCGTGCAAGTGAGCCATGGCTCGTGGCAGCGCGGCGGAAACGTCGCCCAGGCCACCGGTCTTCACCAGATCGGCAATCTCCGAGGTGACGAACAGGACTTTCTTCTTGTTGGGATTTTGACTGGCTACCGGTGCCAGCGTCTTGGTGACGGGTACGCTGACCGATTTGGCGGTAAGAGCCTCCACGGCGTTCGTTTCGCCGACCTGCTGATGAGCACGCTCTCCCTGAATATCTAACGCCGTACTGATCATATGGATCTCCCCGTGTTGTTGATCTAATTCCAGGCCGGGCACAAATGGTGTTCGTGGCCAAATCCGTGACCGGGCGCAAACGCGCTACGCATCGGTGAGCAAACGCTGCCCATGCGCTGAAGCAGAATGGGTGGAGTGGCTGTTGCAAGGAATGCACCAGTCGCTGTGGCCCTACCTTTAACCTGACCCGAAGCCGGCATCAAAAGTTTCGATTTTTTTCACCGAATGACCGGCCGGTTTTACCCCGCGAAAATGAGTCTAGGCCAGAACCTAGAGCGGGGCTCGTCAACTGGGGAGATTGTTCGACAATCGGTTGAGAGAAGATGCAAGCACGGGGCCTTGCGGGGAAGCGCACCGACGAAGGGCAGGTTTGTTTTTGGGTGTGGGTCAAATCGGCACCGGGAAGTCACCGAAATGGGCGCGGTGAAACAGGTTTTTGCACCATTGCAGTGCGCAGGGTGCAGGAAGTGGTGGTGGGTTTGAGGGCCTCATCGCGAGCAGGCCCGCTCCCACATTTGCTCTGCACCGAACACAAAACCCCTGTGGGAGCGAGCCTGCTCGCGAAGAACGATAACGCGGTCTTAGTTCAGAATCCGAACCGGCGCCCCGGCCACCCAGGCTTGAATGTCCTCGATCATCTGCGAAAAAAACAGTTGGTAGTTCTGCCGGCTGACATACCCGACATGAGGTGTGGCCAACACATTGTCCAGCGTTCTAAAGGGATGATTGCGGGGCAACGGCTCGTGTTCGAACACGTCCAGAGCAACGCCCGCCAGGCGTTTTTTCTGCAGCGCCTTGATCAGCGCCGACTCATCGACAATTGGCCCGCGCGCAGTATTGACCAGCCATGCCGTGGGTTTCATCCAGTCCAATGCCTGAGCGTCCACCAGCCCTCGGCTGCGGTCGCTGAGCACCAGATGAACCGACAACACATCGGCTTGCTCGAACAGTTCCTGCTTGCTGACGTAGGTCACGTCGACTTCGGCAGCCCGTTCGGCGGTCAGGTTTTCGCTCCAGGCAATTACCCGCATGCCGAACACCTGACCGAACCGGGCGACCCGTTGACCGATGCTGCCCAGGCCGAGGATCCCCAGCGTCTTGCCTTGCAGGTCACCGCCCAGGCCTTGTTGCCAAAAACCTGCGCGCAAGGCATTGGCTTCATTCACCAGGTTGCGGGTCGCGGCCATGATCAGCGCCCAGGTCAGTTCGGGCGCGGCGTGTTTGTAACTGTCGGTGCCGCAGACCTGGATACCCAGCGCGGCAGCCGCTTTCAGGTCCAGGGCGGCGTTGCGCATGCCGCCGGTCACCAGCAGTTTGAGTGTGGGCAAGCGGCGCAGCAGGTCTTCGTCGAACCGGGTGCGCTCGCGCATCACGCAGATCACCTCGAATGCGCCCAGACGCTCGGCCAGGGTTTCGTTGTCGGCGGGGTAGTCATGGATAAAACTCACCTCCCCGATGGTGTCCAGCACCGACCAGTCCAACACGTCGCGAGCTACGCCCTGCCAGTCATCGATCACCGCAATTTTCACCGCCATCAGCCTTACCTCATCAACGAACGGGATTGGTTTTGTTCAGCCAGTCGAGCAACGCCTGATGGAACTTCGCCGGTTCCTCCATCTGCGGCGCGTGGCCAAGGCCCGGGAATTCAATCAGGGTCGACTGCGGGATCAGCTTCGCCACATGCTTGCCGAGTACGTCGTAATGACCGATTTTCGCCTTGACCTCGGGCGGAGCGATGTCCTTGTTGATGGCTGTGGTGTCGCAGGTGCCGATCAGCAGCAGGGTCGGCACTTTCAGGTCCTTGAACTCGTAGTACACCGGTTGTGTGAAGATCATGTCGTAAATCAGTGCCGAGTTCCACGCTACCGCTGTTTTGCCCGGTCCTTTGGCCAGGCCTGCGTACATGTCCACCCAGCGGTCAAACTCGGGCTTCCAGCGGCCATCGTAATAGGTGGTGCGTTGGTAGTCGTGGATACCTTGCGCGGTCACGTTCAGCTCGCGCTCATACCATTGATCAACCGTGCGATATGGCACGCCGAGGGTTTTCCAGTCTTCCAGGCCGCGTTCAACCCATCCAGCCCAGCGTGGCCAGGGCCAGCACACCATAGCGGGCGCCCTTGGCGAGGGTCACGATCAGCAGGAAACGCCCCGGCGGTTCGCGCATGACGCCGGCCACCAACGTCAGTGGGTCGCCAATGATGGGCACCCAGCTCAGCAGCAAGGACCAATGACCGTAGCGCTGATAGTGCTTTTGGGCTTGCTGGAGGTGGCGAGGCCTGACTGGAAACCAGCGTCGGTCGCGGAACCGCTCGATGCCGCGCCCCAGCCACCAGTTCAGCAGCGAGCCCAGCACGTTGCCCAGCGTTGCCACTGCCAGCAGCGACCAGAGCCCATACTGGCCGCTGAGCAACAGCCCCACCAACACCGCTTCGGACTGCAAGGGCAGCAGGGTCGCGGCACCGAACGCCGCGAGAAACAGCCCGATGTAGGCACCCAACATCAATGGGCAGGGTAGTCCGCCACCACCACGTCAGTGCCGTCCTTTTTCAGGCCGATCACCTGGTAGGCATCACTCATGCCGTCCATTTCCATGCCGGGCGAGCCCATGGGCATGCCGGGGGCGGCAACCCCCAACAGATCGTCACGCTTGCTCAAGGCCAGCACTTGCTCGGCCGGTACATGGCCTTCGACGAATTTGCCGTTGATCAAGCCGGTGTGGCAGGACGCGAGGCGAGGCGGAACGCCGTGTTGTTGTTTGAATTGGCTCATGTCGGCTTCGACATGATCTTCAACCTTGAAGCCGTTGGCTTCCAGATGGCTGACCCATTTCTTGCAGCAGCCACAGTTGGCATCGCGGTGAACTTCGATGGGGATCAAGTCGGCGGCCTGGGCCAGGGAGGATATGAACAGGGCGCTCAGGGCGGCCAGACGCAGGTGGGTTCGCATGGGGATTTCGTCTCGGGTTGCGGCCAAAAAAGATGCATTTTGACCCTTTTCAGCCGAGAGGAGATACGAGATTGTTTCCGGGTAATACAGCCTTGAGTAAACCCTTGTGGGGGCGGGCTTGCTCGCGAAAGCGGTGTGTCAGGCGACATCAATGTTGGCTGTGCTGCCGTCTTCGCGAGCAAGCCCGCTCCCGCAGGTTCCGCATCGCCAGCCCCCTCACCACAGGGCCGGGGACCACTTACCGGTCGAGCAACTTCATGACCTCTTCCGGATAGCGCAAGCCTGCGGTGGCGTTCACCGGGAATATTGCCTCCAGAGCGTGCAATTCTTCGCGACTCAGCTTCACGTCCAGCGCGGCGACATTTTCTTCCAGGTATTTACGCTGTTTGGTCCCCGGAATCGGGATCAGGTGGTCGCCCTGGGCCAGCACCCACGCCAGTGCCAGTTGGCCGGCAGTCACGCCTTTTTCTGCGGCCAGGCCCTGCACTTGTTGCACCAGCAACAGATTTTTCGCGAAGTTTTCCCCTTGAAAACGCGGGCTGAAACGACGGTAGTCGTCCGCCGCGAAATCATCCGGACTTTTCAGTGCCCCGGTGAGAAAGCCCCGACCCAAAGGGCTGTATGGGACGAAGGCGATGCCCAGGCGCTGGCACGCGGCCAGGCAACCGTTCTCCTCCTGATCGCGGCTCCACAGCGAATATTCACTTTGCAGTGCGCTGATCGGATGAACCTTGTTCGCTCGCTCCAGCGTGACGACCGATGCTTCACTCAACCCCAGGTAACGCACCTTGCCGGCCTTCACCAGCTCTGCCATCGCGCCGACGGTTTCCTCGATGGCCACCCGCGGATCGATGCGGTGTTGGTAATACAAATCCAGGGTTTCCACGCCGAGGCGCTTGAGGGTGCCGTCAATCGCCTCGCGAATGTATTCCGGTCGACCGTTGACGCCCCGTGCACCGGGGTTGGACGGGTCACGGACAATGCCGAACTTGCTGGCCAGAAACACCTGGTCACGCTTGCCGGCAATGGCCTTGCCGATCAGCTCTTCGTTGGTATGTGGGCCGTACATGTCTGCCGTATCGAGCAGGTTGATCCCCAGTTCCAGCGCGCGGTGCAACGTTGCCGTGGCTTCGCGGGTGTCCACGCCCGTGGTGTAGAAATCGGTCATGCCCATGCAGCCCAGTCCGATCGCGCTCACTTGCGGACCGTTTTTGCCCAGTTGACGTGTTTGCATGACATCAGCTCCCTGTGAATTGAAATCCCATTGTTGACCTCGACAGAAACAAGATAAACCGGCTAAAACTGCTATCACTATTTGCATTTTCTAAATAATCAGCCGGTAAGCCAAAGCAATGGACCGTTTCAACGCCATGCGTGTGTTCACCCGAATCGTCGAACTGGGCGGCTTTGCCAAAGCGGCGGACAGCCTGCAATTGCCCCGGGCGTCGGTGACCATTCTGATCAAGCAACTTGAGGCGCATCTGGGCGTGCAGCTGCTGCAACGCACCACCCGGCAGATCAGCCTGACGCTCGATGGCGCCGCCTATTACCCGCGTTGCGTACGGTTGCTGGCGGATCTGGATGAGACCGAGGCCGTATTTTCCGCTGCTCGTCACAACCCCAAAGGTCTGCTGCGAGTGGATATGCCGGCGGGGGTGGGGCGTTTGATCGTGATCCCGGCATTGCCGCAATTCACAGCCCGGTATCCCTTGATCGAGCTGGAGATCGGTTTGAATGACCGGCCTGTGGATCTGATTCGCGAAGGCGTCGATTGCGTGTTGCGGGGGGGCTCGCCCCTTGACGACTCACTGGTGGCGCGGCCGCTGGTCACGCTGGATCAAGTCACCTGTGCCAGCCCGGAATACTTGCAGCGTCTCGGGACGCCGCTGTGTCTGGAGGATCTGAAGGATCACCAGATGGTGGAATACTTTTCCAATAGCACTGGCAAACGCTACGGAATGGAATTTGTAGTCGATGACCAGCGGCGGCTGATCGACTTGCCCAAGCACGTTTCGGTCAACAGCGCCGATGGTTATCTGGCGGCGTGTGAGGCGGGATATGGTTTGGTCCAGGCTCCGTACTATCACGTTGCCCGCCAGTTGAAGGAGGGGCGCTTGGTCGAGGTCCTGAAGGATGTGCCGCCACCAGGTATGCCGCTGACGGCGCTCTATCCTCCTCACCGGCAGTTGTCCCGGCGGGTGCGAGTATTCGTCGACTGGATGGTGGAGCTCTGCACGCAGTCGGCTAATGGTTTTTATAGAAAGGACTCAAGCGGCTGAGCGCACTGCATTCAGTGCTTTGGCGCTACTGTGTGTGCTCGTGGTATTGGCGTTCAGCTGTAAGTCGTCATGTAACTGTTGCATGTGTGGGCAGTGCAGGTTGAGGGATCGAGACTGGGCACCTCGATGAAACAGGGCGAACCAGCCATTGTCGCCCGGCATGGGCATCAGGCCGGTGAAGGCGAAGCCCAGCGCCGAAAATCTGCGCAGATCCCGGGCGAAGTACCGGGACAGTTCGAGTCTGGCCGAGAGCAGCCAGTGACTGGGCAGTCGCCAGAGCTGCTCGAGCAAGTGTCTGTTCAAGCGCTGAATCACAATGTCGTACCGATGTTGGTGTTGCTTGATTTGCAAGGGCATCGCCGGTGGTGACGCCTTGTCCTGATGGGTTCCGAACACCGAGCACAGGTGCTGCATAAACGTCCGGCAGCTTTCGGGCCAAGGGATGTCGGGGAGAGGACGGGTGTGTCCGTCGATCATGTGACAGCCCATCACAATAGTTTCCGGCAGTGGTTCAGCGAATGGCGAAGGGACGTAGTCAGGAAGCAGTCCTGTACTGTAGAAGCCGATTTTTTCTGCCATGCGTTGAGTGTAGGGGTGGTGGGTCACTTGCTTGATCGAGACGCTCTTGAGCCCCAGAGTACCTGACTGCCTCAGTAACTCGCGGCTCAGACGGGTTGCGAGACTCTGTCCCTGGGCGGCGGGATGCACCACGCTGAGGGCCAGCTCCGCGGTATTCGAAGGCGTCTCGAGTCGCAACGCGGCATGCCCGAGGACGCGGGCGTCGTCCACGGCCAGCATCGATTGCCAGCGACCCTCGGCGTTGTGCTGACTGATCATGTCCGGCAAGTAGACATCTGGCTGAGCGTAATGATCGCCGTAGACTTCTCGGAACAACCGGCTCACCGCACCGGCGTCGGAGGGACGGTAGGCGCGAACTATCAACCGGGTCATCACGCGAACTCCAGTGAGGGAACGTCATACACTCGCAAATCCAGCACCCGCAGTTGTTTGCCCGAGCGAGGATGAAGCTCCAGGTCTGTGGTTGCGCAGGGCAGCACCCGCAACTCCAGCAGACCTTCGTGGCTCAGGTCGTCGATGGCGGGGTAGCGGGCAAGCAGCGCTTCACACAATGCGCGACGCACCGGCTCGACGGTTTGTAACTGAGGTTCGGGCACCCACTTCACGCTCAACAGATCCTTGGGGCCGGCCTGTTCGATCAGCAATTGCCATTGCTCGCTGTGCGCTACACGCTGAACGATCTCGTGTATTTCTTCGGTGAACAGCGACAGCACACCTACTCGTATTCGTTGACTGTGAGCGCTACGTCCCTTGAGGGCGAATTTACGCCTCGGGGTTGCGGTCGGTTCACGCCAACAGGCACGGTCGCCCACCGGATAGCGCAGCAGCGGCATGAGCCGGCGTGTCAGGTTGGTCAGTACCAACAACCCGGTGCGATCGCATTCTTCAATCACTTCACCGGTGTGTTCATCGACGATTTCCAGCAGGGTTTGCTGTTCGAATACCCGATGCTCGCCCAATGCACAGTCGCGATCGCTGGCGCCTATGAGTCCGGCGTCTACGCTGGCATAGCCAATGGAGGCGATGCGGGCGTTGGGGAACACTTCGCCGAGGATTGCCAACTGCGGGGCAAACAGGCTTTCGCCGCCATACAGCAGCGTCTCGACCCCACATAACACCCGCCGATGCTGCGCCAGGTAGGCCGCGAATCGCAGTAACTGTGCCGGCACTCCGGCCAGAACGTTGATCCGGTGTCGTGCGATGGCATCTGCCAGTACGTCCAGCTCGACGTCTCCGGTAAACGGAAACTCACAGATGGATTGCCCGACATGGGCCAGGGCGTCGTGAATAAACAGAAAACTGGCGTAGAGATCCCCTGAAAAGAACAGATTGGCGATCCGGTCACCCTTGTTCAGTTGAGAGGAGAGACTGCTTCCGAAGGTACTGACCAGTGTTTGCCATTCCTCGTAGGAGTAAACCGCAAGCTTGCCCTGACTGGTCGAACCTCCGGTTTTAAACACCAGCGCATCGTCGACGTTTGCGGTCAGAACCGGCCAATGACCCAAATCGTTGCTGCCGGCCCAATAGTCGGCCGCATGGGTTAATGGTAAGTTTTTTAAAGTAAAACCTTCCGTGGGCAAATGTTTCAGGTGTTTGCCGTAAAAGTTTGAGTGTTGTCGTACATGACGAACTAGTTGTTCAAACAAGCAGGTTGATTTCACTGGGATCTCTTTTTTATATCAGGCATCTTGATTAAAAGAACATAGCTAACGTTGTTTGTTTTTATTTTCGTCGGTCGATAACTAATGGATTTTTTCCGCTGTGTTTGTTTCGGGTGAATGAGTGTTCGGCGCACGCTGTCACTTCCACAACTAAAAGTGCAGAACTCACCGCATTCGCCAAGGCTTCGTGAGTCAGCAGCCTCTCGTGTACCCAGGCGGGGTCCGCATCCGCTAGAACGCGCATTCGTTCGGTCCCGTCGGCGGTGTGGTCCAGAACAATTTGAATCGGTATTGCCACGCTGTGTTCCAGCGCCGAAGGGGAAATGAATTCCGTGCCAATCCGCACCAGTTTGCCGTGCCGTTGCAGCAGTTCGAATCGTGGCGTCTCCAGTCCGCACGGGCAGGCTCCAGGTATCCAGCGCCCGGTGTCGCCGATGTCATATCGGTGCACGTGCTGACCTTGCCGGGCGCGGGACGTAAACAGCAGGCGGCCGATCTCATTGGCCTGCACCGGCACATCCTGTTCGAGCTGAACGATTTCCAGATGCTGGGTTTCGCACATCAAGTGAAACACGCCGTCCGCCGTCGCCCGACAGGCGTGCCCCAGGGGGCCTGCATCGACGGAGCCATAAAGGGCGGAGCGAATCGTCGACACCCCACAGCTTTCCATCAGACGCCGGCTGGCCTCCCCCGGATGCTCGCCGCCAAGGAATACTTTGCCGATACCGGCATAGGCGTGAAGTCGGGCCTGCTCTTTGAGGAACAAGCGATGCAGCGTACTGGGCATGCCGATCAGCACGTTGACACGCTGCTCCACGATCAGTCGGGCGACTTCGCTAAAGTCATCGTCCTGGGGCGCGCCCATGGGCAAATGCACAACGTCCATCTGCTCGAGAATGTTTGAAAAACTGAAAAAACCACCATAGAGGCTGCCGCCGTAGAACAGGTTCATCACCCGGTCCTGTGACGGATCGAGCCCGACGCAGAACATGCCATCCGCTGCGGCACGCATTTGCCGTTGAAAGTCGCGATAGCTGAAACCGGCCAGGGCCGGGGTCCCGCTACTACCGCCGGAGCGGAAGTACAGCTGTGCTTCTGGGCCGATTGGCTGGGTCGTGAAGGCGTCTTTGTCCATGATCGGGCCATGGGCCCTGTCGGGGGCAGGCGGAACCGGATCGAGCGTTGCACGGCCCGTCAAGACATCCGGGGGCAAACTCACCGATAGACGGCGACTCAGGCGCGACAGTGCGTAGACGCCATCGTGGGGCTCACCGGCGTAGCCGTCATGGATCGACTCGCAAGACGCAATGCGGCTGACGCCGGCATTGACCAATGTTCGAACGAGCGCGGGGGTTTCTGCCGAGGGGCACATCAACGCGCAGCTTTGCAGGACAGCGCGCCAGGGCTGCAGCGTTTCGGTGAGCAGAGACCGCGGCACTGGTTTGAGCAGAATCGTACGAAACAGCGGCGACGGCGCGAGCGTTTGGTGATGCTCCCAGATGACACGCCATCCGGGACCGGCCCACACCTGACCGGTCTGATGGTTGAAGCATTGATCGAGCTGCGCCATGGCAGTGCGAGTGGTGATTTCCGAAGCTTCCTGGTCTGTCGGCACCAACGCCGGCCAGTGGAGGGCGCGGCGTTTGAACGCTTCGGCCAGACGTTCTCCCAGGTCGCGCAGGACCACCGGATCGTTGCTGTCCACCAGCACCCATTGAGGGCTGGAGCACGCTTGTTGATCCAGAAGGCAGACTTCATCCGCCAACGCATCGAGCGCCGAAGGGGTCGCCGCGTCAGGTGACAGATAGGCGAAGCTGACCTTGTGACCCCAATCGATCCAGCGACAGCCGGCCGGGATTTGCTGACGGATCGCTTTAAGCGCCGTTTCTGCGCCCCAGGCGGATACCCCGTCGGCCTTGGCGCAGAGTTGAGCGATGCAAGAGGTGTTCACCGGCAGAACCGCTACGAATTCGGCCAGTCTGCCGCTGGTGTCGCACCGCGCAAGCGCGGCGAGCAACCGCGCGGTCAAACCCTGATCGCTGGAGCTGGGGCGAAGCCAGTTGATGTTGCCGGCCAACAGGCTTTCGAGGATCGCGCAGAACGCCAGCATCGGCGCATTGCCCGGGGTGATATGCACCACCAGCCCCAACGGATGCCAGCTTTCGAAGCTCGGCTGGCGGTAATCGATGCGTCGCAGCGAACGCGGTTGCTGGCCCAGTTCCCGCTCAAGTTTAGTGCTCAGGTTGCTGCGTTGGCAGAAATCGATGAGCCCCTGGTATTGATCATCGTCGAGGGACAGATCCAGGCTACGAGTTTGCAACTGCGTGGCAAAGTGAGCGGCGGACTCGATGACGGTGTCGCTATCGATCGGTGAAGAAAGCAGTCGAGGCAATGATTTCCGAAGGAGTTCCAGGGCGCTTTCCGGGGTGACGTCGTCACGCAACTGGCCATTGATCAGGTACATATCAAACGCCTCCGATCAGTTCTGAAGCGGCCATGGCACAGCTGCGACTGGTGGTGGTGCCGGCACGTCCATGCAACTCGAACCAATCGGTCGTCAGGCCGCATCCGCAACTTGTGCCGGGGTGCAATGACGCCAGATCGCCCATGACCACAGCATGGGCAGGGCTGGACGAAATGTACGGTGAGACGAACTCCAGCAAGCCACGCTGGCCGTATGGCTGGACCGTGAAACAGGATGGGTTGCGCACGAAAACCTTCGAGTAAATCGGCACATGAAAATGATGGTGGGCACACTGGATATAGGGCACGGCATGCTCTACGGCGCCGTAACCGTCCCGACAGCGGGACAGGTCGATACCCAATTGCCGGTTGATTCGGGCATACAACCGATGCAGGGGAATTTCCTGTGCTGCCTGGGTTTTCCAGCCACCCCCCAGAAACACCAGTGACTGGGCAGGCAACTGCAAATCGGCCACACAGGTGTCCTCCATGCGTTGAAGCGCATGGGAAAGGAACGCCGGAAAACCGAGAATGCGAACGGGCAATCCTTCTTCGGCAAACTCCTGCAAGGCACGAATCACACCGAAAAGGTCGAATTCGTGGCCTTTGCCGGTGACGCGCAAGCCGTACACGACTCGGTTGACGGGGGCATAGCTGCAAAGAAACTGATCGGTGTAGGCCGTTCCCAACGTGATGGCAGACTCGGGCTCGTAGCTCAGCAGGAGGTAATTGCAGGGGCTGTCCGGGGTATCCCAGCCGTAATGCCGGAAAATGTGGCTTACCATGCCTTGTGCCGCGGCCATGCTGCGATGATCGTAGCGCATGCGACTCTTCTGGCCGCTGGTGCCGGACGATGTCAGCTCCAGCGCGTCTTCGCCTGTAGGGCC
This sequence comes from Pseudomonas sp. P9_31, assembly GCF_034008235.1. Taxonomy (NCBI): domain Bacteria; kingdom Pseudomonadati; phylum Pseudomonadota; class Gammaproteobacteria; order Pseudomonadales; family Pseudomonadaceae; genus Pseudomonas; species Pseudomonas sp. P9_31. The sequence goes on along the minus strand of NZ_CP125375.1, from coordinate 3,498,302 downwards.
GAACACCAAGTGACGTTTGAAGTAATTGGCAAAAATCGGTGGCAGCCTTGACCAGTCATCCAGTGTCTCCAGGGCGTGGGCATCGAGATCATTGGCGTTCAGCCAGCGTTCGTATCCAGGCGTGTGATGGCAATGAAACAGGCTGATTTCGCCCATGGCCCGGTCGAACAGGCCTTCCGGCACGGAGTCCAGACAATAGGGTTGCGTTAACGCGCAAAGCGCATCGGTGTGGGGGAGATGGATCATCAAAAGACCTATTGGGTGGTGTCAGACGGCCAGCGCGATGTGAGAGCGCCGCAGAAACAGTCGCAAGGGCAACAGGCACAAGAGCCCCATGAGACCGGCCATCAGGGCGAAGGCTTCAAGGCTGTCAGCGGCACCCAGTGCCGCGAGAATCGAGCCGCCACTACCCATGACGGCGATGGAGAGCATGCCGATCATGGCCGAGACCAGGCCTTTGCTGTCGTCGCTGGAAAACAGGGCAAGCCGGTACAGCGCAGCATTGCTCATGCCAAGACCGATGGCATATATCGACAGGCCACTGATCAGCAGTACCGTTGAAGCGCCGGTGAACGTGATGGCGACCAAGGCAATGAGCCCGCCGCAAAATGGCCAGAGCGCGTATCGGATCAGTTGGGGCAGTTCAGTGTTGGCAATCAATCGGTTGAGTATCAGATTGCCGAGAATGACGGCCGCAAATACCGGGATTTGCCACAGGCCATACTGCAGAGGAGAAAGCCCCTGGCTCTGGATCAGCAAGAGTGGCGCCAAGCCGATCCAGGCAATCAACGGCAGGCTCATGAGTCCCAGGGCGACGGCAGCGCTCAGGAATGGCGTGTTGGTGAGCAAGGCGGCGTATCGGCGCACGGTGCCGCCCCATTCAAAGGGCACAGCAGCCAATTGTTGACCGTCCTGGCGCAAGGTGCCCACGGTTTCCGGCATGAACAGGTAAAGCCCGAGCCAGACCGTCGCGCCGCCGACACCCAACACTAAAAACAACTCCCGCCAGGAAAGCCATTCCAGTGCCAGGCTGCCGAGCAGGGGGCCGAGCAGCGGGGAGAGCAGCGCAACGTTCCCCAGCAACGCCATGATTTTTACCGCGTCGGCTTCGCAGAAAACTTCTTGCAGGGCTGGATAACTGACAGCGATGACAAATCCCAACCCCATGCCCTGAATCAGGCGCAAGCCGTTGAAGGCAAGGATGCTCTGCACATGGAAAGCTGAGGCACAGGCCAGAGAGAACACCGCACAACCGATGAGCAGCATCGTGCGACGACCGAAGTGATCGGACAGCGGACCGATAAGCCATTGCAGAAGAATGCCGCCAATCAAGTAAAGATTGAAGGCATAAGGAACGTGGTTCGGGGTGGCATCCAGTTGATGGGTTACAGTCAACATGGCCGGCATGATCATATCGCTGGCCATATAAGTCAGAAGTTCGAAAAGAGTGATTACAAGACAAAACCCAAGTAATCGAGGCGGGCTTATATCTATCAAAGGCTTGTGCATGACGTTCCTGTTGGTGCTGGAAGTTTGATAAGGCAGCAGGCCAAGAGTAGTCATGGTCCATGAATAATTTCATGGGCTTATTTGAGGCTAAAAGTTTCCATATCTTTCGTTATGTGTCTGGCTGGAAGTTTAGGGGAAAAAAGAGTGGGGCTCTGTAAATAAAATTACAGTCGAATAAGAATAGTCCTATAAGAAAAATGCCCGCTATAGAGCAGGCATTTGTACACGGCTTGTAGGATAAGTTCTTCGGCGAGTGGTAAGTTTTCACTCGTAAAGAAAGTAATTTAACGTTAACGATGCTGATAGTAGCCCGGTCCGCCACGGTCATAATGGTGGCCGCCATGCCAGCCGCCGTGGGGGAAAATGATGCAGCCACTCAAGGTCAGGAGCGCAAGCAGGGGAATCAGCAGTGTGATTCGACGGAGCATTTTAAAAATCCTCATGGTTATCGCCGCAATGAAGTCAAAACTCTTCATCGGCTGTAACATGAGACCCGTTTGCAGCCCTTCATTCCCACGCAACGGTAGAGGCTTGGTAAGCAACCGGATGCAAACCGGATACATTTTTTGGTTCAGGAACCCGCAATGACCCAGTCGCAACGTTTGAAATACTCGATTCTGATCTCCCTGGTGGTACTGGGGATCATGTTCGGCCTCTCCTGGCTGCAAAACGCAGGGATCATCACAGAGAAGCTGTTCCAGTACATCGCCATTGGCGTGGCGGTGGTCGTGGTGGTCATCAATGGCGTGATGCGTCGCAAGGTCAAGCCTTGAGCGACGCCCCCCGGCCGGATGGCTCGCTATAAAGGACGGCGGCAGCCTGTGGATGCAGGCTGTAGCTTTTGTCTGGGTTGAGGGTAATCACGCCTTCACCGCACAAGCGTTTCAACACTTCGCGGACACTGAGAAAGGACAGGGGAATGTCCAGGTCCAGCAAGTGGCTGTGCACGCCGCGCACGCCCAGGCTGCGGTCGCTTTCGGCGGCGGTCAGCAAGGCGTCGATGACTTTCAGGCGAATCAGGCTGGTTCGCAGGCCAAAGCTTTTGAGCAGAAACCTGATCCGTTCGTTGCCGTGGCGTTCGGTCTGTTGATTGAAAACGCCGGAACCCATCGAGGTGTTCTTTGGCGCATGGCTACCGTCCGTTGGCAGTTGCGGGTTGTACATGCAAAAACTCCTTTTCAGAGCCTGATCAGGACAATGTGATGGATGCTCTTAACCAATAAGACGAACGAGCAGGGAAATAATGAAGAACCGTATGTAGAAAATTTGTCGCCGTTACGTCAGCAACCCGTGAGATGGGCGTGGGGCGACCTGAAAGGCTTAAATTTTTGCCGCTTGCTTCGTTTTCAGGGGAGGCGCATTGCGTGTCAGACGTCTTTTCGATCAGGAGCGAGCGTGATTATTTCCAGGCAGTTAACAAGGTTGAGCCTTGCGGGTGTGTTTCTGGGGCTGAGTCTTGCGGCAAACGCGCGTAGCCAGCCAGAGCAAGCGACGGCCGACATTCGTCGAACCGGTTTCGGCGTGCCACATATTCGGGCCGAAAACGAGCGTGGGCTCGGCTACGGCATCGGCTATGCCTACGCTCAGGATAATCTGTGCTTGCTGGCCAATGAGATCGTCACCGTCAATGGCGAGCGTTCACGGTATTTTGGCCCGGACCTGTTGACGGTCGAAGAGCGCGGGAACCTGGCCAGCGATCTGTTTTTCAGCTGGCTGAACACGCCACTGGCTGTCTCCGCCTTCTGGCAGGCGCAAACGCTTGAAGTCCGTGAGCTCATCGAAGGTTATGTGGCGGGTTACAACCGTTCGTTGGCAGAGCGTCGGGTGCAGGGGTTGCCGCAGCAATGCCAGGGGGAATGGGTGCGCGCGATTACCCCCCAGGACGTGGTCAAGCTGACCCGCCGTCTGCTGGTCGAAGGCGGCGTGGGGCAGTTTGCCGAAGCGTTGGCCGGCGCCACCCCGCCTAAAGCCGTCGCTCATGTGGCAGGCGAACCGGCGTCGTTCCAGCTGGCGGCTTCGCGCCTGCAACGGTTCGCTCTGGATCGCGGCAGCAACGCAGTGGCGGTCGGCAGTGAGCGCTCGTTCAACGGCCGCGGAATGCTGCTGGCCAACCCGCATTTCCCTTGGGTGGGCGGGATGCGTTTCTATCAGATGCACCTGACCATTCCCGGCAAACTGGACGTCATGGGCGCTGCGTTGCCAGGTATGCCCATGATCAACATCGGGTTCAACCAGCACCTGGCGTGGACCCACACCGTGGATTCGTCCAAGCACTTCACCCTGTATCGCCTGCAACTCGATCCAAAGGACCCGACCCGTTACTTGCTGGATGGCAAGTCCTTGCCGATGAGAAAGCAGACGCTGACAGTCAACGTGAAGCAACCCGATGGCCACACCCGGCAGATTTCCCATGTGGTCTATAGCTCGGAATTCGGCCCGATTGTTCAATGGCCCGGAAAACTGGACTGGAACAACCAGTTTGCCTACAGCCTGCGCGATGCCAACCTGGATAACGACCGTGTCTTGCAGCAGTGGTCCGCGATGAACCGTGCCGCCAGCCTCAAGGATTTTCAGGCCTCGGTGCACAAGATTCAGGGGATCCCGTGGGTCAATACCCTGGCGGTGGACGATCAGGGGCAGACGCTTTACATGAACCTGTCGGTGGTGCCGAACGTCAGTGCCGACAAGTTGGCAAAATGCAGCGATCCACGGGCCGGATTACAGATGATCCTGCTCGATGGCTCCAACAGCGCCTGCGCCTGGGACATCGACCCGCACGCCGCGCAAAAAGGTATTTATGCGGCAGACAAATTGCCGCAACTGCTGCGCAAGGATTTTGTGCAGCACTCCAACGATTCGGCCTGGATGGCCAACCCGGCACAACCGCTCACCGGTTTCTCGCCGTTGATCAGTCAGGACAACCAGCCACTGGGGCTGCGTTCGCGTTTCGCACTGGAGCGCCTGAGCAGTTTGAACAAGGTCGGCCCTGTCGCTGCGGCGGATCTGCAACACATGGTGATGGACGATCAGGTGTATCAGGCCGCCCTGGTGATGCCGGACCTGCTGCAATTCTGTGCCGCGGACCTCGGCCCCGATGCGCCGACGCTGACGCCGCTGTGTGCCAGCCTCAAGGCGTGGGATCACCGTGTGAATCTGGACAGTGGGCTGGGCTTTGTGCACTTTCAGAATGTCATGGTGCCGTTGCAGCGAATCCCTGACCTCTGGCGTGTAGCGTTCGATCCGAAGGACCCGCAACACACCCCGCGTGGCCTGGCAATCGAACGGCCGGAAGTCGCCAAAGCGGTCCGGACGGCGATGCTGGCCTCGGTAGAAAAGGTCAAAACCCTTGGCTTGAAGGCTGACAGCCGCTGGGGCGATATCCAGGTGGCCAGCAGTGGCAGGGAGCAAACGCCGATCCACGGTGGGCCGGGCACGCTGGGGGTGTATAACGCCATTCAAAGCGTGCCGAGAACCGACGGCAAACGCGAAGTCGTCAGTGGCACCAGTTATTTGCAGGTGGTGACGTTCGATGACAAGGGGCCGCAGGTTCAGGGGTTGCTGGCATTCTCGTTGTCCAGCGACCCGGCGTCGAAGTATTCCCGGGACCAGACACAGGCCTTTTCGAAGAAACAGTTGAGTGTGTTGCCGTTCACCGAGCAGCAGATCACGGCTGATCCGCAGTACCAGGCTCAGACGATCCGCGAGCAGGACGAAAAGGTGGGGAAGATCGCCGCGCAGTAACAGCAACAGCGTTGAAATGAAAAAGTGAAGGCCGCACCCCTCAGGGTGTCGGCCTTCAGCTTTTTGGGGCTTGTTGAGGCATCGAGTTGAGGACCGGATTGCCGTCCTGGTTGCGGGTCAGGTAGACCGGCAGCACCTTGGGCAGCGAAGCCACCAGGTTATTGAGTTCTTTGATGTTGTAGATACCGCCGAGGCGAATCGAACCGGTGCTGTGGTCTGCAAGCATCACCGGTTTGTTCAGATAACGATTGATCAACGGCAGGGCGTCGGTCAGCGCCAGATTATCAAGCACCAGCTTACCGCTGCGCCAGGCCAGCGACTGATCGTTGGCATAGGTCTGGCTGATTTGCGGGGTGAAGTCGCCGTGCCTGTAACGTGCCTGCATCGCAGGTTCCAGGCGTAGACCGTCGCCGGGCAGGGCATCGTTACTGGTCACCAGCACGGAACCCTCGATCAGGTTCACGCGGACCTGGTCTTCATACATCCAGACATTGAATTGGGTGCCGGTGACGCGAATCCTGCCGTCGCCCGCCCTGACAATGAACGGGTGCTGCAGGTCGTGGCTGACGCTGAAGAAGGCTTCGCCTTTTTTCAGCGTGACACGACGTTGATCCTTGTAATTGCTGAACGTCAGTTCACTGCCCAGGTTCAGTTCAACCTGACTGCCGTCGCTTAACGTGACCTGACGAACATTCTCGGTCGCCTCGAAATGCTGATAGGCATTGGGCAGCCAACCCAGGTTCCATCCGGTATACGCCGCCAGTGGCAGCGCCAGGGCGCAGACGGTGGCGGCAATACCGAAGGCGCGCCAGGGCGTTGTCGGTTTGACCCGAACAGCCGGCGCGGCGGATTCGGGACGCGGTAAATCCCCCGCAACATCCCAGATCTCCAGCATGGCTTCGTACTCGAAGGCATGCAGCGGATGAGCATCACGCCATTGCTCGAACGCCAGGCGTTCTTCGGCCGTGCAGTCGATGGCGTGCAGCCGCATACACCAGTGCGCAGCGGCATCGGTGATGGCGTCGTATTGGGCTTGCGAGAGAGAGTGGTCGGTCATTGACTCATCCTGATTTCCTGCATTCTAACCTTGAGGGCAAGTCTGCGAGAACAACCGTCATGGCATTTCCCCATCAAAGTCGAAACTATTTTACAGGGCACTGACGTTGCGCCAGTGCCCTGTCACCGCGTTTCAGGGCGTGTCGACGTGAAGCTGGCGTCCCAAATGAGTGATAAGCCAGGCGATGGAGTCAGCGTTGGCCAGTTGGACCGCCAGTCTCGCCGTCGTATCCTTTTTGAAATGCGTGCGTGCTTCGGCCAATGTCTTTTTGCCGGTCAGGCTCAAAATCTGCTGATGTAGATAATCGGTGTTCTCATGGCTGGTTTTACCAAAGTCTTCCCACACGTTTGTTTCGGCATTCAAAACGGTGAACAGCTCGTATAAAGGCGTATGGTTTGAAAGCGCCTCCTGAGCCTGCGTCAACGTCCTGCTCAGCTTGGCGCCACGGGTCGTGGTGGTATCAATCAGATCGACAAACGGTCTGCCGCAATCCAAATAAACGATATCCTCCGCGTTACAGATCACATGCGACAGCTCGTGGATCAACGTCGTTGCACGGGCGTGAGCACGGATCGGGAAAGAGGCATCGGTCAGGTAATTACGGTAGTGATCCAGATAGGGCATAAAAAACTTCTCTGCCAGATAGATTTTTTTCTCCTGGTCGGCAGGGATCGTGAAGCCAAATGTAATGTCCCGGTGTTCATGAACTCTTCCAGTAACAAAGCGCTTCGACTTCTCGTTCCTGAGCGTCGGGTCCACCAGGGCACTGAGGATTTCTTCTACGACTTTCTCTATCTTCGCCACATGCGCGGGCAATATCGCCGGTACATCTAGAAATCTCTTGATCAGTTGATGGACCGGTGTCTCTGTGTCGCCTGTTTTTTTCAACAGTTGCAAGTTGCGGAAGCTGTTCCAGGCATAGGTGGTAGCGAAGTCAAGGCTTTCATCGATCAGCCGGGCCCGTACAGGGAAGAGCCTGCGTATTTCGGCCATTCCATTGGCTTCGACGTTCATCCCATCCCGGACAGCGGACCATGTTTTAAGCCGCTTGCTTAAACTGTACTGGCGAGCCTGCGTGTCCTCCGGCTCCCGCACCCACTGCTTTGAAGCGTTCTGCACGACATAGGGGCCATCGCTGCCCGAACTACTGATGCGCCAGCGCTTGCCGCGTTTTTCGAGTGGATAGACCTTTCCTTCAACCGGAGCGTATTTTTTCTTTGTGGTCGGGTGTGTGTAGAGCCCAAGGGTGGCGTCCCGGGTCATTGAGCCGAGGTCGGCATCAATGTGCTCGCGGCTCTGCAACCCTGTGCGTACCGGATCGGTAATGGCGATGTCCCGCCATTGAAGGTTGACACTGGTTGGAGGGGGGGAAGGCTCACTTGCCGCCGCCGAGGGTTCTGCCTGGCTTTCCATTGACTGGCGCAACATCGCCAGTTGCGCTACGCCGCTGATAAAGGACTTTATCGCCGGCCCCCATTTGTGTTGTTGAAGGTCCTCTGCAGACTCCTTGATATCGCGATAGCTGTGCCACACGACAATCGGGTAGGCCAGCTTGCCCAGCAGGAACGTATAGGCTTGTTCAGGAGCGTCACCCAATACGCGTTTTATGGTTTCCCAGTCGCCCTGAGCGTCCTTCAAGGATTGGGTGCCCAGCAGTCGCGCCAGGCATTCGACATTTGCGTTGAACAGGTGCTTGAACAGATCGCCCCTGATGGGTTTGGAGGCCAGACTGACTTCGCCGGACGCAGTCGTACTGGTCACATGGCTGTCGTAATGCGTGCGGTCAGTATGCGACAGACTGTTGCGCACCCAACTCTGCAGTGGGCCTTGTGACTTGAGCTCCGTCAGCAACAGATGTTCGTTTTCATATTCCTTCACTCCATGGCCAGGGCTATAGGGCGCGATAAGCACCTGTGGTCCCGCCGTGTTCGGTTTGGGGCCGATCAAATAAATGCCTGGTACTTTGATCGACGACAGACCTTTACCGTAGAGGATCTCAAGTGGACGGATTATCGCATTCGCACCGTCGACGGCCTCGCGGGCGATTGCATCGGGCATGTCCATGACTTGCCGAATGAAGTCGAACCCGGTTTCGCTCAGGCGTTCCTGCAGTTTTAGCGAATGCGCGTAGTGCAACAGTTGCCACGGTAATTGTGCGGCGAACAGCTGCCGGGAGGCTTTCGCACTCGTATTGGTTTCGGCAAACGCTGCCGTCACTATTTTTTGCTGAAGCTGGCCGACATCCAGCTTTCGTATCAGGCTCTTGATGTAACGCTTGTCCATTTTGGCCGGGACGGCGGTGGAGGTGAGTGACACCAGCTTGAAGTCGGCATTGTCCAGTTCATGAAAGTGAGTCAATGCAAAAGCCGACAGCGTCAGCGTCTCTGCGCCAGACGTTAGGGGCGAGGCAACCTGCACTTGAACGTTGTCCGGATCAATGTCCAGTCGATCGGCCTTGAGTAACTTTTTCAACTCGAACTGTGCCGTGCGTTCAAGAGAGCGCACGCCGGTCAGGTAATCCTTATCGTCCTTGGCATTGTTCAGGTATTGCTGAAGCAGTTCTGCATGCAGTACCTGATCCTGTATGGACGCTTTGGCCAACCATACCGGAAGTTTTTGTTGGGTCGCCAGAGAGCGTGCGAGGTCTGTTGCCCGACGTAGCCCTGTCTTCGGTGTGTGCAATGCCACCAGGTTCAGTAGATTTTTCAGAATCGGTGCGGGCAGTGAGGAGGCCAAGGCGCGTTCGACCGAGATTTGATCCAGCCGAACGAATGGTTTTTGTATGTGATCCAGAAAATCCTCATGAATCAGCTGTAATGGCGCGAGGGTAAAGGTACGCCCTGATGTTCGCTGGCTTCTTTCGAGATTCTCCAGAATCGCTGGGCGATCGTCCTCGCTCTGCAAACGTCTTTTGAATGCTGTCAGCAGCGGGGTAAGGGAAGTAAAGGCTTCGAATCCCGAGGCAGGGGTCCATAGAATCGCCTTGCCGGAGTGGGTCGGGTCCTGACCGCCGCGCTCGGTGAGTACAAAACAACTGGCGAGCTTGAGCACGTCACTGGTGTCGTCGGCCTTGAGTGCCAGGGAAAAGACATCCGGCAGAAACCCGTTCAGAGCACCGCGTTGCAGCCGGACCGGCGTCTCGAACAGTGTTTTGATCATCGCCAGTTCCGTCGTCCCAAGCGCGCGGGCGACGCCCAGCAGTTTGTGCTCGCTACGCAATGCGGTGCTCAAGGTATGCACAAACTTGGGTTGCAGTTGCTCAAGAGACGAACGAGCGAGGGTTTGTGCCGCCGCGAACGTTGTAACCGAAATGGACGGGTGTTGATCAAGCTGATGCTCGAGTGCCTGCTTGACGGTGGAGAGACTTGCCAGTTGTTCTTTTGCTGATTCTGCACGCACGGTGGCCGGTCGCGCACTCCAACGCTGATCGGCCCGGGTGCTCCAGCGGCCGTTTGCATCGCCGGTCAACAGGCGATTGTCGATCAGGCCTCGTACATCCAGCGCCTTGTCGAGCAACGCATGTACATTGAGCGTGCCCTCGCTTTCCCGGTACCGGCTCAGGGCGTATGTCAGGTTCTGCAGTTGCTTGGCGCGGACATCTTCAATGAGTTGCTCAAATACTTGGCCGGTAATCGGTTCTCCAATGATCAGCCGCTCCTGCGGCTCAAGCGAAAGGAAGGTGTCGCGTTCGTCGAGGGACATGAAATTGAGCAGATTGTCCTCGTGACCCTCGCTTCTGAGCATGGCCAGCGCCGTGTCTTTTATCGCTGCAAGATCGGTACTGGCCTGGATGCCTGAGGAGTGGGTGTACAGGTAGCCCAAGGTGTCCGAGTTGCCGCTCATAAAGGTGGACGCGAGCTCTACATAATGTTTGTAGAGCGCGCTGACGCGTACTTTCTCGACCCGTAGCGGGAGTTCTGGGGCAGGCTCGGCTCCGCTGACGCTCATCAACTCCAGATATTCAGCGGTGGTCAAAATACCTTGCTGACGCTTTAGCAGAAGATCCACATGATAGGTATCTCGCAGGCTCTCGGCGAAAAAGTCGGAACGGGACTGCCCGCCGCTCATGGGGGCATTCCAGAAGGTTTCGAGCAGACTCTGCAGGCGGGGTGTGAAGCTTTGCGCGATCTCTTTTATCTCGCGTTCCCAGGCCTGGTTGTCAGCGTGGTTGCTCACACCGTGGCCTGGGTTGGAGAAGGTTCTGATATCGCCATCCGGCCACTGATTGGTCAGGTAGACGTGCAGCAGGGCATCGCTCAAAGACAGCGAAGAAAGCTTGCGCCGGTTTTGCGGGTGGGTGGTATCGGAGGCGGGAGAAGCGCTGTCGATATAACTGTCCAGTTGTGTACGGCGCTGGTCCAGTTTGGGAAAACGCTTGGCCAGGGCGATTTTGAGTGTCTCGTCCAGCATCGACTGCAGCGATGGCATTTTCACCAGTTCGGCCAGCATCGTCTGGATGTTCTGCGCCTGGTTGCGGTCGAGGGTCTGTTCCTGGTCCTGAAACGCCGCCCCCTCGATCTTTTGCGTCGACACCGTCAAGCCCGTGGTTGCCGATGCAGTCGAACGCTGTTCGATGGAGAGGTAACGCAGCAGCGCCTGCTGGTCGCTGGCCTGGCTCAGCCATCTCTCGAGTTGCGTTGTGAGGTCGGTCATGTCGGCGAATTTGACGAGGCCTTTCCAGGGTGTATAGAGGATGACTTCGCTTTTGTTGGGACGACTCATGCAAAACGCACCGGCCAATGGAATGTCGGGTCCGGCGGACATCTGCAACATCAGCCGATCTATCTGCATCGCAGCCTTTTGGGTTGTGCGAGCCTCGTGGGTGGCGAGATAAACACCACCCTTCAACCATTTCAGGTCATCAAGGGTGAAGTTCAGCGCTTTCTCGCGCTCGCCGGGTTGTTTTGCATTGGATGCACGTTCTGCCTCGTCGAAAAAATACGGCAGCGGGGGAGCAGTCATGGTTTGTCCTCGATGGGCTGCGATGAATGGTGATCGCAGGTTGCTGGGTCGAGGGAAAACAGTAGGGCCAATGCAAAGCCCGGGTGCGGTACATATTGCTTGACTCGATCCTTTGCTGGAGGCTTGACAGGACGCCGGTAAAACAGCGCTTAATCGACGACTTTTTCGGGTTGCCCGCAACCTCGTTTGACCTGTTGCCCATACCCAATAATAAAACCGGAGCTTCAGATGACCGCATCGCCTGAAATGGCCGTTAACTCGAACACCCAAACCCTCGATTTCGACGCGCTCGTTCTATTGCTCGAGCAGATATTCCAGCGCCATGGCACCTCAGCCGACGTCGCCAGAACCCTGGCCCTCAACTGCGCCGGTGCCGAACGCGACGGGGCTCACAGTCACGGTGTGTTCCGCATTCCCGGTTATGTGTCGACGCTGAAGAGCGGCTGGGTCAATGGTCAGGCCGTGCCGGTGGTCGAGGACGTGGCCTCGGGGTTTGTCCGGGTCGATGCTGGCAATGGTTTCGCCCAGCCGGCCCTCGCGGCGGCGCGGCCATTGCTGGTGGAAAAAGCCCGCAGCGCCGGTATTGCGGTGTTGGCCATCCGCAATTCCCACCATTTCGCCGCCTTGTGGCCGGACGTCGAGCCGTTTGCCGAAGAAGGGCTGGTGGCACTGAGTGTGGTCAACAGCATGACCTGCGTGGTGCCGCACGGCGCCGATCGCCCGCTGTTCGGAACCAACCCGATTGCCTTCGCCGCGCCCAGGGCCGACGGTGATCCGATCGTCTTCGACCTCGCCACCAGCGCCATTGCCCATGGCGATGTACAGATCGCTGCCCGCAAAGGCGAGCGCTTGCCGGCAGGCATGGGTGTGGACAGCCTGGGCCAGCCGACCCAGGACCCGAAAGCGATTCTCGAGGGTGGCGCCTTGCTGCCATTTGGCGGGCATAAAGGTTCGGCGCTGTCGATGATGGTGGAACTGTTGGCGGCGGCGTTGACCGGCGGCAATTTTTCTTTCGAGTTCGACTGGTCGAACCATCCGGGTGCCAAAACCCCCTGGACCGGTCAACTGCTGATCGTGATCGATCCGAGCAAGTCGGCGGGGCAGAACTTCGCCGAACGCAGCCAGGAACTGGTCCGGCAGATGCACGGTGTGGGGCTCAAGCGTTTACCGGGTGATCGGCGTCACCAGCAGCGCGCCAAGTCTGGTGCTCAAGGCATCTCGCTCGATGTACAGACGCTGGCGAATCTGCGGGAATTGGCGGGGCTTTGAGCCCTGGAGAGTCAAACGCAATCCATGTGGGAGCGGGCTTGCTCGCGAAAGCGGTGTGTCAGGCGACATCAATGTTGACTGTGCCGCCGCCTTCGCGAGCAAGCCCGCTTGTATGGTAGGACTTGAAGGGAGGAGGAGGGACAAAGCCCGATTCTGACTGTTGACGCAGTACAGATCCGTGGGAGATTTCGCCCCTCCTCCTTTCACCCAAGCGCCGATAAAGAATGCATCTGGCTAGACCGACGATAGGAACAAGCCTGCGCCTCTGGGTGAGCCCTTCAAGTGTTCAAAACCATATCCCGGAGGAAATACAATGGCAATGCCGGTTTCTGTCACACAGCCGATCGTAGGTGTGGATGTCGCCAAGAACGAACTGGTGATCTATCACGCCGAACTTGACCTGCTTGAAGAGATTCCCAACAACAAAGCAGCCATCAAGACGTGGTTGAAGGCCTTGCCAGGGACAGTCGCGGTAGCTATTGAATCGACCAATATCTATCACTTGGAGTTCGCTGATCTGGCCTATGAGGCCGGCTGCACGATTTACATGGTGGGTGGCTATGAACTCAGCCATTACCGCAAAGGGGTGAATATCCGTGCCAAAACCGATGCGCTGGATGCCAGGCTGCTCGCTCGCTATCTGAAGAACGAAGGTGATGATCTTCATCCGTGGACCCCGCCATCACCGCTGTACCGCCAGCTCCTGAGCCTCTTCCGTCGTCGCGCAGCCTTGGTTCAGGCGCGGGTCGGCCTGGTGCAAAGCTGGGCGAATGAGCCGCTGTTGAAGACAGCTTTCGCCGAGCAAGTGAAATCCATGCAGCAGCTTGAGGCGCTGGTCGAAAAGACGATTAATGATCATCTGAAGGAAGCCGGCTTGCTCAGTCAGTTGAAGCGTTGCGTGAAAGTTGAAGGCATTGGTTTTTTGACCGGAGCCCGCTTGCTCACGGCGTTTCAGCGGGGCGACTTCAGAAACGCGGATGCCTTTATTGCCTTCCTGGGAATGGATCTGCGCGTGTCGAAGTCAGGACAAAAGGATGGTCGTCGGAGTCTGACCAAGCGAGGTGACCCGGAAGCCCGCCGGCTTTTGCACAATGCAGCCATGTCGGCCAGCCGTACGCCCGCCTGGAAAGGCTTTTACGAAGAGCAAAGAGCTCGAGGCTTCAGCACCACTCAGGCGCTGGTGATACTGGCTCGCAAGCTTGCTCGGATCGTATTCGCTCTGCTGAAAGGGCAGAGCGAATACCAACCAAAAGCCGGTTGAGGGCTTCCCCTCAACCATAGAATCTCCCACAGGTTCAACGTCGGCCCAACAACAGCCCGACCACCAGACCGAATCCGGCGGAGATGGCCACGGTTTGCCAAGGATGACCGCCGATGTAGATTTCGGTGGCGTCGACCGCAGGTTGGGTCCGGTCACGAACACTGGAGACTGAACTTCGGGCCTGCTGGAGTTTCTGGGCGATTTGTCCGCGAAGGGTGTCAGCTTCTTCACCGACCAGTGAAGCGCTGCTTTTCAGCAGTTTTTCCGACTCTTCGATCAGGGCCTGAAGTTCGCTGAAGACTTGATCCTTGATTTGATCCTCGGCGACTTGATCGGCGGTTTTGCGGGCCATTGGAGTACTCCTTGCAGGTGAATGGACAGTGAACAATGGAGTCTGACGCGGCTGAAAAAGTTGCAGCCATTTTGCGTGGTGACTCAACCCTGAAGAAAAATCCAGCACAGGACATTTCCTCCTACAGTGTAAGATGTCGCCTATTTTACGCAGCAGGTAACTCCCATGAGCTTCAATCTGGCCGACAAACCCCTTGCCGAGCGCGCGGCGCTTGAAGATGAAAAATCCCGTCTGTTCGAACTCTGGCAAAACAACCTGGGCAAAGCCAAGGGCGAAGCCGCGCGGTTGTTCGGTGAACGCGCCAAGCGCAAAGGCAAATGGGCCGAGTGGGTGCGTTCCGAACTCGACGGTATGTCGCCCCCGGAGTTCGCGAACATGGTGCGCAGTGAAGTCAATCGCCTGATGGCCGCTAAATAAGTTTCTACCTGACACTACTCGGCTCCTACGGGTGGGAAAAGATCGCGACAATCGCCTCGCGCACTTTCAACACCACCGGGTCGAGCTGCGTACTGGTGCGCCAGCCCAGTTCGATCGGGTAACGCGGCAGCGCCAAAGGGCAGGGCAGTAGCACCAGCCCGCTGAGCGCGGCGATACTTTGGGCCGCATGGGCCGGAATGGTCGCCACCGCCTGACTGCCTTTGAGCAGATACGGCAACGCGGCAAAGTGCGTGGTCGATGCGCAGACCCGCCGACTCAATCCCAACGCCGCCAGACCTTCATCGGTAATCCCGATAAAACCGCCCGATGACACCAGAATGTGCTCGCGGGCGACGAAGTCCTCAAGGCTGAGGGTCTGCTGCCCATCGGCCAGGCTGAGGGGATCCGCCAGGCAGAGATAACCCCCTTCACCCAGCACCTGACGACTGAGCAAACGCTCGGCAAACCCGCCTGCCGTGATTGCCAGATCAATGCTGCGCTCCATCAAGGCCTGGGCGACGATTTGGCTATGGGTCTGGCGAAAGATCAGCCGCAGTTTCGGCGCACAGCGAGCGATCTCTTCGATCAATCGGCGGCCGTAGGCGATTTCGAAATCATCCGACAAACCCACCGTCACTGAGCGTCCGTCGTAATGGTGGGCCGCCGGATCGACCATCGCCAGGCTCTGCCGGCATTTATTCAGTGCATCGCTGACCACCGGTTTCAGCTGATTGGCCTTGAGCGTCGGCGCAAGACCTCGACCCGTGCGCACGAATAACTGATCGCCATACACTTCTCGCAATCGGCGCAACGCCGCGCTGACCGCCGATTGCGTCACACCCAGACGCAGCGCGGCACGGCTGGCGCTGGATTCCTCATGCAGGGCTTCGAAGACTTTGAGCAGATTGAGATCGACGCAGGCGATATTCATTTGATTCATATCATTCAGCAGTGAGCAGGGCTTTATTCATGATCCTGTGGCGCCGGAGAATGAGCAACACCTCATTACTGACGGAGTTACCGCGATGCCCAAGTCCATCGTTGCTGCACTGCAAATCGGTGCCTTGCCCGGCGGCAAGGCCGACACCCTGGAACAGATTCTTGCCTGGGAAAACGCCATTATCGAATCCGGCGCCGCACTGGTGGTCATGCCTGAAGCATTGCTCGGCGGTTACCCCAAAGGCGAGGGCTTCGGTACACAACTGGGTTATCGACTGCCGGAAGGTCGTGAAGCGTTTGCGCGGTATTTCGCCAACGCCATCGACGTGCCCGGTGTCGAGACCGAGGCCCTGGCCGGTTTGTCGGCCCGCACCGGGGCCAATCTGGTGATCGGTGTGATCGAACGCGCGGGCAGCACCTTGTACTGCACCGCGTTGTACTTCGATCCGCAGGCCGGGCTGGTCGCCAAACACCGCAAGCTGATGCCCACCGGCACCGAGCGATTGATCTGGGGCCAGGGCGATGGCTCGACTCTGCCGGTCATCGACAGCCAGGTCGGGCGAATCGGCGCGGTGGTGTGCTGGGAAAACATGATGCCGTTGCTGCGTACTGCGATGTACGCCAAAGGCGTGGAAGTCTGGTGCGCGCCGACCGTGGACGAGCGGGAAATGTGGCAGGTCAGCATGCGCCACATCGCCCATGAAGGCCGCTGCTTTGTGGTCAGCGCCTGTCAGGTGCAAGACTCACCGCAAGCCTTGGGCCTGGACATCGCCAACTGGCCGGCGCAGCGCCCGTTGATTGCCGGTGGCAGTGTGATTGTCGGCCCCATGGGCGACATTCTCGCCGGGCCGCTGCGTGGCGAGGCGGGTTTGCTCACCGCTGAAATCGACACTGATGATTTGATCCGCGCCCGATACGACTACGACGTGGTCGGGCACTACGCGCGCCCGGATGTGTTTGAGTTGACGGTGGATGAGCGAGCCAAACCGGGCGTGCGGTTCAACACATAAATCGGGTGGGGGCGTGATTGTCGTCTAGTCTCTAGGCGTTTATACCCCCGTCAATGGATGGACTGCCCATGAGTGTGTTACTCGGCCCGATTCTGCAGTTTCGTGGCATCAACAGTAGTGTCTATAACGTGTCGGCTCTGGTGGTTCTACCCTTGGGCGGGGCATCGCCCAGCGTGAAGGTGCCCAAGGGTGTCACTGCCGGCAAACCGTTGGCCACCGCCGATATCCCGCTGCTCAATCCTCAGCACCGCGTCTGGCGCATTGATTTCAAAGCACCGCAAGACAAAGCCGTTGCCACCACTTACACGATCTACATAGAAGGGGCAGAGGCCAACTTTGTCGTTCCGGCCAAGGGCCAGTCGCCGCGCATCGCGTATGTGTCGTGCAACGGCTTCTCGGACCCCAAGGACATGGAGAAGGTGGACAGGAACAACGAGCGTTGGGAGCACATGTGGGGCGTTCATCAAAGCAAGCCCTATCACCTGCTGTTGATGGGTGGCGATCAGCTTTACAGCGACGACATGCGCAGCAGTGTGTCGTCCATGAAAGCATGGTTTGCCAAACCTTTCGCCGATCGTCAAAAGGCCGTCTACACCAAGGTGATCGAAGCAGATCTGGACAAGTTTTTCGCCAGGCTCTACCTGGAGTGCTGGAAACAGCCTGAGGTCGCGAAGCTATTCAGCGCCATCCCGACGGTGATGATGTGGGATGACCATGACATCATCGACGGCTGGGGTTCCTACGATGAGATGCTGCATTCAAGTCCGGTGTTCCAGGGGCTGTTTGCCACGGCCAAACGCTATTTCAGGATTTTCCAGCAGCAACTGATCCAGACCCATCCGCACCTCAAACCGTCCGCTGATACGCATCCCTGCGCGATTCCGGGTACCGCCGACGGCTTTCACCTGGGGTTCACCGGCCTGGGCGAGTTGGCATTGTTGGTTCCCGACCTGCGCAGCGAACGCGCGCCGGACTTGACGACTCCACGGGCTCAACAGACACGGGTGATTTCGCCCCTCAGTTGGGATGCGATTTATGCCTGGCTGGACAAGCTCAAGGCGCACAAGCACCTGTTGCTGATGTCGAGTATTCCCGTGGGTTACCTTGATTTGCAGGCGGCCGAAAAGGCGCTGGACCTGATGTCGGGGCAACAGGAACTCGAGGACGATTTGCGCGACCACTGGCGAAGCCAGCCCCACCGAGACGAACGCAAGCGGCTGATCATGCGGCTGCTGGATTTCGCCAATGCCGAGTCATGCAAGGTCACGCTGGTGTCCGGTGATGTTCATGTGGCCGGGGCCTGTGTGATCGAATCGAAGTTGTCCCGGCATAACGTCGATGGTGCAGGAACGATCTACCAATTGATTTCGACCGGGGTCGTGCATCCTTCGCCGCCGGTGCTGGCGGTGCAATTTCTGGAGTCCATTGGCGGGCACCAGGAACAGATCGACTACGCCATCACCGGAACCATGTTGCCCATCGGCACAAGGGGACGTTACCTGATTGCCGCTCGAAACTGGCTGGCGATAGAGCCGGATGAGGGCGGCAACGGCAAAACCCGACTGTGGGCCAACTGGCACATAGAAGGTCTCAAGCATTGTGTGACGCAGGTGATCGACCCCGTTACATAACGGGGCGTTACCAGGTGCCGGAGGTCGAACCCGGCAGGCTGAGCTTGCCGCGATCGACAAAACGCAGGGTACCGAACGCGCCGCCAGCCAGCTTGCCGCGCAGTACGTAGGGCAGATTGTCCAGGGTCTGCGTCTGACTCAACCCCAGGGTCTGACGCAGCACCGTGAACGCCGAAATGCTCACCGGCACCACTAACACTGCTTCGGAGAACCGTGGGATCGAGCCCGACTGGTTGCTGACGCCGGAGGCGAGTGGTCGGCCGTTGACTTCCAGGTCCAGCGCCACGCCGTTGTAGGCGATCGCGGTTTCGTTGGGATTTTGCACGCGCAGTTTTACCGCGAAACGCACTTCCAGTTCCTGGCTTTGCAGCGGCTCGATACCGACCACGTTAATGTGCAGCGGATCGCGACTGGGGAACAGGGCGCAGGCGCTGAGGGAGAGCAGCAGGAAGGACAGGATGATTAATCTGCGCATGGACAGGCTCTCGGGCAGGAAGATATTCAGCACGATAGCGCACAACGCACGGACGTGTTTGTATGCGGTTAAACACAAGGTCGATCGCTAACGCGCAAACCAAAATGTGGGAGCGGGCTGTGTCAGGCTCTTGGAGCGAGATCACTCCTGCCAGTTTCTGGCAGCAGCCTCTGCTAAGCTCCGGCGACTTTTCAGGAAAGAGCCTGCCGACCGTGTCACGAACCACTCGTTTACTGACCTTGTTACAAGTGCTGCGGGGCAAAAGTCGTCCGGTGACTGCCGCGACATTGGCCAGCGAACTGGAGATTTCCGAGCGCACGCTGTACCGCGACATCGCGGAACTCACCGCGCTCGGCGCGCCGATCTTTGGCGAAGCGGGGATCGGTTATGTGTTGCGCAGCGGTTTGTTTCTACCGCCCTTGATGCTCAATGCCGATGAAACCGAAGCCATTGTGCTCGGTTTGCGTTACGTGGATCAGCGTGGCGATGAGGTCTTGAGCAAAGCCGCGGCCGATGCCCTGGCAAAAATCGCCGCGGTGCTCGACCCGACGGCCCAGGATGCCTTGCGCAACCCGACGGTGTTGCCGGGCCCACCAGGTTGTGGCTACCCGCAAAATGCCGTGCCCTTGAATGTGTTTCGCCAGGCCATCCGCGATCAGGCCAAGCTGCACCTCGATTACGCGGACGCCAATCAGGTGCCCAGTCAGCGGCTGATCTGGCCACTGGCCCTGGGGTTTCTCAACGAGGTGCGGATCATTGTCGCCTGGTGTGAGTTACGCAGCGCCTATCGCACGTTTCGCACCGACCGGATCTCGGCCGCCACTGAACAGGGCGAACGTTATCCGGGGCGGCGCAGCGACCTGTTGCGCACCTGGCGCAAGCAGATGCAACTGGACGAAGCAGGGCGTTTCACTCCTGACAAGAACTGACACAGGCTTGTTTTAGCATGGCTCCAGAATCAACTCACAAGGAGCCGTAAACATGTCCAGTCCAGCCTCTTCACTGGCCCCTGCCATCGCCGCCTACATTGCTGCCGCCAATGCTCGCGACACGTCGAGGGTCGCCAGTTTTTTCGCTGAGAATGCCAATGTGTTCGATGAGGGGCAGCATCAAGTCGGCACGCAAGCCATTGCTCAATGGATGCAAGACACCGCACAACGTTACCAACCCCGGGTCGAGGTGCTCGACGTTCAGCTGCGCACCGGAAAAGTGCTGGTCCACAACCTGATCTCCGGCACCTTTCCCGGTAGCCCGCTGGAACTGCGCTACACGTTCCGCCTCAATGAACAGGGCAAGATCGCCCGGCTGGACATCTCTCTGTAACCCGGTGCGAAACTTGTGGGAGCGAGCAAGCCCGCTCCCACATGAATTGCGATTTGCCTATACTGCCGCGCATGAATGTCGACTCTCCCTTAAGCGCCTGGCAACACGCCATCGAGCAGAAGGGCTTCGTCCAGGACGAAGCCCAGGAACACGCCGTGTGGGCGCTGCAAAAATGCCACGAAGCCTTGCATGAAGGCCGCACGCCGATCACCGGCGTGTACCTCTGGGGGCCGGTCGGGCGGGGCAAGACCTGGTTGATGGATCAGTTCTACCAAACCCTGCGCGTCCCGGCTCGGCGTCAGCATTTTCATCACTTCATGGGCTGGGTCCATCAGCGTTCCTTTCAATTGACCGGCACCGCCGACCCGTTGAACACGCTGGCGCGCGAATTGAGCCAGGAAGTACGGGTGCTGTGTTTCGATGAGCTGTTCGTCAACGACATCGGTGACGCGATCATTCTCGGGCGTCTGTTTCAGGTGATGTTCGAGCAGGGCGTGGTAGTGGTGTGTACCTCCAACCAACCACCGGATCAGCTGTACGCCGACGGCTTCAACCGCGACCGATTCATGCCGGCCATTGTTGCGATCAAGCAACACATGCAGGTCATTGCGGTGGATGGCGGGGAAGATCATCGTCTGCACCCTGGCGCCGGTGTGCAGCGTTACTGGGTGAACGTGCCGGGTCAGCCCGTCGCCCTCGGCGAAGTGTTCAAGGCCTTGACCGTCGGCCAGTCGCTGTCCAGCGATCCGGTGAAGATCGGCTACCGTTCGGTCAGTGTCATGCAGGCCAGTCAAACCGTGCTCTGGTGCCGCTACGCCGAACTCTGCGAGCAGCCTTTTGCCGCCATGGACTTCATGGCCCTGTGCGACACCTTCACCGCTATTGTGCTGAGTGAGGTACCCAACCTCAGCGCCCAAAAGCGTGAAGGGCGCATCGCCCGTGGCACTGAAGACGGTGTCGAGCGAGTGGCGGCGGGGGATCGCGAGTTGCCCCAGTTGTCGGTGCATGACGACGGCGTGCGGCGGTTCATCGCCCTGGTGGACGAATGCTATGACCGCAAGGTGCCGCTGTACCTCGAAGCGCAGGTGCCGATGGAGGCGTTGTACACCGAGGGCTATCTGGAATTCCCGTTCCGCCGCACCCTCAGCCGTTTGCAGGAAATGCAGCTAAAACGTTTTGCCCAGACTTGATGCCCGGGAGGAGGTGCAACGGGGCGAGAGGATCCGGTTGTCGGCACCCCGGCGCTCGCGATAAGGTCGCAGGACCTTTCAGTGCGCAAGAGGCGAGCTGGGGCAACTTTATGTGTGATCGAGGGTGGAAATGGAATCCGCAGAAATTCTAGTGCTTCAGGCCAGCTACTCCAACCCGGTGCATGCCGAGGCGATTTGTCTTGTATTGAACCACTACGCCGAAGACCCGATGGGCGGCGGTCACCCGTTACCCGTCGATAGATTGCAACAACTGCCGGGGGAGCTGGCCAAACGTCCCCATGCCTTCAGCGTACTGGCGTTTGTCGGCGGTGAGCCGGCAGGGCTGGTCAATTGCTTCGAAGGCTTTTCGACCTTTGCCTGTCGGCCATTGGTCAACGTGCACGATGTGGTTGTGGTGTCGAAGTTTCGCGGGTTGGGGCTGAGCCAGAAGATGCTGCACAAGGTCGAGGACATCGCACGCCAGCGCGGCTGCTGCAAAATCACCCTGGAAGTGCTGGAAGGCAATCCAGTGGCTCAGGCGTCTTATGGCAAATTCGGTTTTTCGCCAGGCATGTTCGACCCGGCGCACGGCCGGATGCTGTTCTGGACCAAAGCGCTTTAGTCCGCAATCCGCAATCTCTGTGGGAGCGAGCCTGCTCGCGAAAGCAGTGGTTCAGGCAACATCAATGTTGACTGTACCGGCGTCTTCGCGAGCAGGCTCGCTCCCACAGGTTCTGCCCCCCTCAAAGATTTACTGCTGAACGACCGCCGGAGTGGCAGGCGCGACCTTGGGTTTCATCAGGCTGAAATCGATCAACGGCCGCTGCTCACGCTCATAAGGGTTGCCGATCATCAATGGCCGAGGCTTGAAGCTGTCGCTGACCAGGCTTTTGCTGCGGTCCAGTTCATCAAAGTTCAGGCCGGCCAGATCAGCCCAAGTGTGAATCAGCTGGGAACTGCTGTACGGCCGACCCAGGTCAGCGGCAAAACTCCAGTCATGGTTTTCACGCCATTTCGGCGAAGCCCAGGCCATGAATGGAATGGTGTACATCGGCGCGGTCGGCTTGTTCTCGTTGCGGCCCAGGGTGTTGTGGTCAGCGGAGTCGAAGACGTCTTCGCCGTGGTCGGAGAGGTACAGCAGGAAACCGTTCGGATCAGCCTTGGCGTAGTCCTTGATCAGGCTCGACACCACGAAATCGTTGTACAGCACTGCGTTGTCATAGCTGTTGTACGTAGGCACCTGATCGTCACGCACGCCGTCCGGAACGCCTTTGCGGTCGGTGAACTTGTTGAACGTCGACGGATAACGGTACTGGTAACTCATGTGCGTGCCGAGCAAATGCACGACGATCAGTTTGCGTGGCGCTGCATCGGCCAGCGCCTTGTTGAACGGCTCGATCACATCGCCATCGTACTGGGCGGCGTTCTGGTTGCGGTTGTTGTTCAGGTACACCTGTTCGTCTGCCTGCTCGGAGAAGGTCGTGAGCATGGTGTTGCGTTTGGTCATGGTCTGCTGATTAGTGATCCAGAAAGTCTTGTAACCCGCCTGTTTCATCATGCTGACCAATGACGGCGTCGTCAGGTAGAGGTTCGGATTTTCTTCGTCAGCGAACGTCAGCACCTGCTGCAACGCTTCGATGGTGTAGGGGCGTGGGGTAATGACGTTATCGAAAACCGCCAGTTGGTCCTTGAGCTTGTCCAGTTCCGGGGTGGTTTCCCGAGGGTAGCCGTACAGGCTCATGCGCTGACGGTTGGTGGACTCGCCGATCACCAGCACCAGGGTCGCCGGCTGGTTGGCCATCGAGTCGGTGAGGTTCTTGAGGGGCGGGATCTTGCTGGCGCTGTCGAGCATATCTTGCATGCCGACCAGGGTCTCGAGGTAACGGTGATAGGCCACGGCCATTTGCCACGGCACCGCGGGCTCGATGCGGGTTTCGAATTTCTCGAAGCCGTCCGCCAGGCTGCCGGTGCGCGCGGTCTGCTTGATCAGTGGGTAACCGATCACGGCCAGCAGAATCGCCGTCGCTGCAATCAGCGCCTGGGCGCGTGGCAGGTACACCGGGCGCAAGCGGGTCCAAAGGAAATACGCGAACGCGGTGTGGGCGAGGAACGCCAGCACCATCCACCAGGCAAAATACTGGGTCATGTACTCGCCGGCTTCAGACACGTTCGATTCGAACATGATGAAGATGACGCTCTGGGAAAATTCCTGCTGATAAATGAAGAAATAACCCAGGCTGGCCATCGAACAGGCCCACAGCACCATGCCGATCAGCGCGGACATCACACGGGTTTGTTTGGGAAACAACAGCATCGGCGCCAGCCAGACGGCACTCATCACAAAGGCCTGGCGGAACCCGCTAAAACCGGAGGTGCCCGTCAGTTGAATCAGCAGTTGGGTGATGCCGGAAAAATACCAGAAGAACAGAAATAACCAGAGAAATCCTGCCCAGTCGAAACCATTCGCAGACGTTTTGCTGCGTTTAAACAAAGCCATTCAACACTCCAGCCGGATGATCACTTCGGCCGTCGGCACTCTCCTTGTCGCAGACGAACAAACGCCGCCCGGATACCGAGCGGCCACAATGAGCCGGAGTATCAACAAGCAGATGTGAAAACTTTGTGAGTTGCCGGAGCTGGCAGGTTTCAGCAGATCGGAAACAGCGGCGGCCGTTTCCGATTCAAGCGAGGGGATCAGGCGTGGGGAGCACGTTGGGTGACGGGCAAGGGCTGAGCCTGATTGCCTTGGGTCAGCAGGCGCAATTGCGCGACTTCCCGTTTCAACTGATCGCGCTCGTCTTTCAACTGGCGCAGTTCATCGCGACGGATCGTGACGTAAAGGGTTTGTGCTGGCAGTGCTGTATGTACGGTGCCCATTGCTCACCTCGCAAATGGCGGTATCAACTGTAAGTCGGCTCCCGAAATCGGGTGCTCACTTACTATCGGCGCCGATTTTGATTTCTTTTGCTCCTGAAGGGAACTTTTTTATTTTTCATGGTCGTTGTGTCTTCGGTGCGATTCCCGACGTTATCAATCAGGATCGGGCACAATGCCCGGAAACTTCATCCCGCCGCTCTGGACTAACTTTCACTAGTCGCGTTGGGCTATAACCTTTGACACACTTTATTTGTAGTAGGGAGCATCAGTACATGCAACTCGGGATTATTGGACTGGGCCGCATGGGCGGCAATATTGCGCGGCGCCTGATGCTCAACGGCCACACCACCGTTGTTTACGACCGCAATACCGCCTTTGTCGACACCCTGGCCGAAGAAGGCGCCACCGGCGTCGCCGATTTGCCAGCCCTGGTCGCCGGCCTGGCCAAACCGCGTGCAGTGTGGGTCATGCTGCCCGCCGGCGCACCGACCGAAGACACCATCGACACCCTGAGCACCTTGCTTGAAGCCGGCGATACCATCATCGACGGCGGTAACACCTTCTATAAGGACGACATCCGTCGGGCCAACACCCTGTCGGAAAAAGGCCTGCACTACATCGACGTCGGCACCTCCGGTGGTGTCTGGGGCCTGGAGCGTGGTTATTGCATGATGATCGGCGGCGATGCCGAGACCGTTACGCGTCTCGACCCGCTGTTCGAAACCCTGGCCCCGGGCCTGGGCGACATTCCACGCACCAAGGACCGCAAGTCCGATGACGATCGCGCCGAGCGCGGTTACATCCACGCAGGCCCCGCCGGCGCCGGGCATTTCGTGAAGATGATCCATAACGGCATTGAATACGGAATGATGCAGGCCTTCGCCGAAGGCTTCGACATTCTCAAGACCAAGGCCAGCACCAATCTGCCCGAAGATCAGCGCTTCGACCTCAACGTTGCCGACATCGCTGAAGTCTGGCGTCGTGGCAGCGTAGTGTCGTCCTGGCTGCTCGACCTGACCGCCGACGCCCTGGCGAGCGATCCGAAACTCGACGGCTATTCAGGCTCCGTGGCTGACAGCGGTGAAGGCCGCTGGACCATCGAGGCCGCCATCGAGCAATCGGTGCCCGTACCTGTGCTGTCGAACTCGCTGTTCTCCCGCTACCGTTCGCGCGGACAAGGCACCTTTGGCGACAAGATTCTCTCGGCCCAGCGCTTCGGCTTCGGCGGCCATGTGGAGACTGCGAAAAAATGACCCACGTGATCCGCAGGAAATCCAAGGCAGAACCCGCACCGCCCACCACGCTGTTTCTGTTCGGTGCCCATGGTGATCTGGTCAAGCGCCTGCTGATGCCGGCGCTGTATAACCTGAGTCGCGACGGTTTGCTGGGGAATGGACTGCGGATCATCGGCGTTGATCACAACGCCATCAGTGACGAAGCCTTCGCCAAAAAGCTCGAAGATTTCATTCGGGCGGAAGTGGCGGCCAAGGTCGGCAAGGGCGATCACGCCCTTGATCCGGCGTTGTGGGCCAAATTGGCCAAACACATCAGCTACGTCCAGGGCGACTTTCTGGATGAACGCACCTATGACGCGCTGGCGGCGAAAATCGCCGCCAGCGGCACCGGCAACGCGATTTTCTACCTGGCCACCGCACCGCGCTTTTTCAGCGAAGTGGTGCGGCGTCTCGGCGCTGCCGGATTACTGCAAGAAACCCCCGACGCGTTCAGAAGGGTGGTGGTCGAAAAGCCTTTCGGCTCCGACCTGTACACCGCCGAAGCCTTGAATGCGTGCTTGCTCAACGTGATGACGGAAAAGCAGATCTACCGGATCGATCACTATCTGGGCAAGGAAACCGTGCAGAACATTCTGGTCAGCCGGTTCTCCAACAGCCTGTTCGAAGCCTTCTGGAACAACCATTACATCGACCACGTACAAATCACCGCCGCCGAAACCGTCGGCGTGGAAACCCGTGGCAGTTTTTATGAGGTCACAGGCGCCCTGCGGGACATGGTGCCCAATCACCTGTTCCAATTGTTGGCGATGGTGGCCATGGAACCACCAGCCGCTTTTGGCGCCGATGCGGTACGCGGCGAAAAAGCCAAAGTCATCGGCGCGATCCGCCCCTGGTCGACCGAGGAAGCGCGCGCCAACTCGGTGCGTGGCCAATACACCGCCGGCGAGATCGATGGCAATCCGCTGCCCGGTTATCGTCAGGAAACCAACGTAGCACCCGACAGCACCACCGAAACCTATGTCGCGCTCAAAGTGATGATCGACAACTGGCGCTGGGTCGGCGTGCCGTTCTACCTGCGCACCGGCAAGCGCATGAGCGTGCGCGACACCGAGATCGTCATTTGCTTCAAACCGGCGCCGTATGCGCAGTTCCGTGATACCGAGGTCGAAGAGTTGCAGCCAACCTATCTGCGGATCCAGATCCAGCCCAACGAGGGCATGTGGTTCGACCTGCTGGCCAAACGGCCGGGGCCGGCGTTGAACATGGCCAATATCGAGCTGGGTTTTGCCTACAAGGATTTCTTTGAAATGCAGCCGTCCACCGGCTACGAAACCTTGATCTACGATTGCCTGACCGGCGATCAGACGCTGTTCCAGCGTGCCGACAACATCGAGAACGGCTGGCGCGCCGTGCAGCCGTTCCTCGACGCCTGGCAGCAGGACACGACGTTGCAGAGCTATGCGGCCGGCGAAGACGGGCCACAGAGCGCTGACGAGCTGCTGACCCGCGACGGTCGCGTCTGGCATAGCCTCGGATGAGTGACGTCACGCAACAACCCATCCGTTTTCTGCTCAGTGACATGGACGGCACGTTGTTGCTGCCCGATCACAGCCTCAGTCAGCGCACGATCGAGGCGGTCCGCGCCTTGCGCGAGGCCGGCGTACTGTTCAGCCTGGCCACCGGGCGTCCGCCCAAAGCCATGTTGCAGCAGATCGAAGCCCTGGGCGTCGATCTGCCGACGGCGGCCTTCAATGGCGGCACGATCGTCAACCCGGACGGCAGTTTGCTGGTTGCGCATTATTTACCGGCAACCGCAGCGCTGACAGCATTGACGCTGTTTGCCGATCAGCCGGACATTGAAGTCTGGGTGTTCAGTGGCGGTGACTGGCTGTTAAAGGATTCGAACGGTCCGATGGTCCCGCGAGAGCAGCACGGCCTGGGGTATCCGCCGGTGGTGGTCGAGACATTTGAGCCTTACCTGGCCCGCATCGACAAGATCGTCGCCGCCAGCAACAACACCGAACTGCTGATCGAACTGGAAGCGCAGTTGCTGCCCAATGTCGAAGGGCAGGCGCAGGTATCGCGTTCACAACCGGTCTATCTGGACGTGACCGCAATGCAGGCCAACAAGGGCGAGGCGCTGGCGACACTGGCCGAGTTTCTCGGTGTACCGCTGGAACAGACCGCTGCCCTCGGTGACGGCGGCAATGACCCGGCGATGTTTCATCGGGCTGGGTTGTCGATTGCCATGGGGCAGGCGGAAGAAGCGGTGAAGCGTCAGGCCGATGTGGTGACCGGGGCCAATACCGAAGACGGCGCGGCCCTGGCGATCGAGCGATACATCCTCCCCGGGTAACGACACAAAACCAAATGTGTGCGGGCTTGCTCGCGAAAGCGGTCTGTCTGTCGACATGAATGTTGAATGACACTTCGCCTTCGCGAGCAAGCCCGCTCCCATATTTGGCGAGTGTTACAGCCAGTAGCTCACCGCGTACCAACCAAGAATCCCCATCACCACGGTGTAAGGCAGCGCCATCCACACCATCCGCCCGTACGACAAGCGAATCAGCGGTGCAATCGCCGAGGTCAGCAGGAACAGGAACGCCGCCTGGCCATTGGGCGTCGCCACGCTCGGCAGGTTCGTTCCGGTGTTGATCGCAATCGCCAGGGCTTCAAAGTGCTCGCGGCTCATGTGGCCGGAGATGAACGCCTGCTTCACTTCGGTGATGTAAATGGTCGCCACGAACACGTTGTCGCTGATGGCCGACAGCAAGCCATTGGCAATAAACAACATGCCCGGTTGTTGATCGGCCGGCAGTGCCAGCACCCACTGGATCAGCGGCGTGAACAGTTGCTGATCGTGAATCACCGCCACTACCGCGAAAAAAACCACCAGCAGCGCGGTGAATGGCATGGCGTCCTTGAAGGCGTTGCCGAGGCGGTGCTCGTCGGTGATGCCGGTAAACGCGGTGATCAGCACGATCACCATCAAACCGATCAGGCCGACTTCGGCAATGTGAAACGCCAGCCCGGCAATCAGAATCAGCGCTGCCGCCCCTTGCACCAGCAACGCAGCGCGCTGACGCGAAGTACGCTCGGCGTTGTCTTCGGCGGCGTAGTTGGCCAGCACCGTACGCACGTTGTCCGGCAGCAGCGTGCCGTAGCCAAACCAGCGCAGTTTCTCCAGCAGCACGCAGGTCACCAGGCCCGCTGCCAGCACCGGCAACGACACCGGAGCGATCTTCAGAAAGAACTCGGCGAAGTGCCAACCCATTTCATGGCCGATCAGCAGGTTCTGCGGCTCGCCGACCAGCGTGCACACACCGCCCAACGCAGTGCCGACCGCGCCGTGCATCAGCAGGCTGCGCAGGAAGGCGCGGAACTGTTCGAGGTCGGCATGGTGGAGAGTGGGCAAGTGCTGGTCATCGCAGAATGAGCTGTCATGACGCGGATCGCTGCCCGAGGCGACGCGGTGATACACCGAATAAAACCCCACGGCCGCACTGATGATTACGGCGGTCACGGTCAAGGCATCGAGAAACGCCGACAGAAACGCTGACAGGAAGCAGAACATCAACGCCAGCAGCGCCTTGGAGCGAACCCCCAGCAGCAGGCGCGAGAACAGAAACAACAGCAGGTCTTTCATGAAGTAAATGCCCGCCACCATGAACATCAGCAGCAGGATCACCGGGAAGTTGTGCACCAACTCGTCATAGAGCGCCTGGGGCGTGGTCATTTTCAGCAGCAGTGCTTCGACCAGCAGCAACCCACCGGGCATCAGCGGGTAACACTTTAGCGCCATGGCCAGGGTGAAGATGAACTCCAACACCAACAGCCAACCGGCCGCCACCGGGCCGATCGTCCACAACACCAGAGCGTTGAGAATCAGGAAACCGACAATGCTCGCCTTGTACCAGCGGGGTGAGTACCCGAGAAAGTTGTGCGCGAAGGCTTGGGCCATTGAGCCGGACATCGGCTACTCCTTGTATTAAGAAGCGCGCAACTTGCCGTAAGCGCAAGGGAAGATCAAGTTCAAGAATAAGATGTCGGCCTAGTGTTGATAACGCGCGACGACCGCGCGGTAGTTTCCGTCCAGCGAATGGCCGCCGACGACGATGCAACCGTCGGCCTGCACGGCCAATGAAGTGGCGGTGTCCGGACCGCGACTCAGGCGTGTGCGAACCCAGCCAAGGCCATTGGCGAAGCTGCGGTCCAACGGCCCATTGGGTAAATACCGGGCGAGAATGAAGTCGGCTTCGACCCCGCCGACCGTCGCACCGACGGTCAGCACGCGGCCGTCCGGCTGTACCTGGGCGGCGGTCCACTGGCAGCCGCTGTGGCCAACCTGCAACAGTTTTGGCTGGCCACGATTGCAGCGAATGTCGGGTCGGCCGTTACTGTGAACGTTTAATGCGAGGCAGTGCATCGGGTCACGACTGCTGCCAAAACACTGCAAATGACCCTTTTCGTGCTGGACGATCTGGCAGACTTGAGCGCTTTGGCCCTGTACTTTGAAGGTCATGAAACCCTCCACGGCGAAACCGTCGTCCAGCCGGCCATCGGTGTGATAGCGCGCCAGCAAACCCTCCTCGGGAAAATTGATCGATCCGCCGACCAGGATTCGGCCATCGCGTTGCACCATCAGGCTGTTGAGCCAGGTGTTCATCAGCAAGTGCCGGACCATGACGAAACCGCGTCCGTTGAAAGTGCTGTCCAGCGAGCCGTCGGCGTTGAGCCGTATCAGCATGCCGACGTGATCGGCCAGTTCGAAGCGATGATTGGCCAGCAGCAGGATTCGACCGTCGTCCTGCACACAGGCATCACAGGCTTCGGTGCCCGGTACACCGGGCGGCAACCAGGCGTCGCGAGCGCCCTGGGAAAGATTCCCCGGCAGGCGCACCACGCAGCGGCCATGCTCACCAAAACCCTGGACCGGGCAGCCTTGCGGATCAAACATCGCCAGGGCGGGCAGCGTACGGTGAGCATTTTCATAGTGCAGACCGGCCACCAGAATGTGCCCGTCGGCCAGCACCCGCACCGTGCCCGCCATAGCCTCGTAGCCGTGGGCGAACTGCCCGATGACGCTGCCTTGTTTGCCGAATGCCAGATCCGCCGAACCGTCCTCAAGCAGGCGGGCCAGTCCAAAGCGGCTGCCACCTGGCGTGCCGACCTTTGCCGCTACCAGCAAGCGGCCAGCGTGGTCAATCGCGACGCCATTGGCCATGCTGGAAGTACTGCCGGCGAAATACACTTGAGTTTTGCCGGTGACAGCGAAACGCGTATCGAGTTGCCCTGCACCATGGACGGTTGCAGGTAAGGCAAAAGCAGTCTGGAGTGACATGCACGCATCTCCTTGCCAGTCGTCCTTGTCCGGGTGCCCGGAGGGTGACTGCATGAGCTGAACATTCAATCCCTGAATGCGCTGATGCACAACTGCCATTACTCTCAGGAGGCAGGGCGTTTTGTGCCAGAACAGTGTCTTTTCGAACCACTGACAAGCCTGCCAAGTAATCTGACGAGTTAGAAGATGAAACAGATGGGGGGTGACTGTAAAAAAACGTCAACTAAGGGGGGAAGAGGGGACGCGGATTACCGAGCGGTAATCCGCGAAAACGCTTAGTGCGGCATGGACCACGATTGCAGCGTGTAACCTTCCTCGCTCAGCTCGGCGCGGGCTTGTTCCAGCAAGTGTGCGAGTTGCTCCGGATCGGAATAGGCGCTGCTTGGAATTTGTTTGCGGCTGATGCGAGTGTTAGTGCGATCGATGACGGTCAGGCTGAGCTCGCCATTACCGTCTTGTGGTGCCCAGGCCACGCATTGAAAGGGTTGGAATGCGCGGTCGGCAATCAAAAGAGCTTCGTTGATACGGAGCGGGGCGTTCATGGGATCTTCTCTCTGTATGCCCAATCAAGTGATGTGCCGTCGGTTGGGCTTACCGTTCGGCTGGTTACTTGTACTGATGCCCGCAACCCGGGGTTGGGTCACACACAATCAAAAGAATTTTCAACTTTCTTTCATGGCTTCGATATTCAGACTGTTTCTGAAAGCTGAATGAAAGGTTCAACTCGTTAGGCAACTAACCAAATAAATACTTATAACTAATAGGCCAACGACCCTATAAGCAATCGATACAAGCCCGCGTCAATATTTTGCTAGTGTTACAGCCAAGTCCGCCAAATGACTGTTTTTGATAATATTTCCCAATAATTTGGCGCCAAGGAACAGTCATGATCGAAGCGCCTGCCTTACGACGTCTGTTAGTAGTGGATCCTTGCGACGACTGTCACCGTTTGCTGCCGGGTTTACGCGCTGTGGGTTGGGATGTTGACAGCTGTACCCTGGAAAACGCCGCCGAACGAACCTGTGACGTCGGCCTGTTGCGTTTGCAGCCCTTTCATCTGGAGCGCCCGGAGGCCGTCAAGGAACTGATCACCCGTAGCGGTACCGAATGGATCGCCGTGCTTAATCAGGAAGTCCTGCGAATGCAGAATGTCGGGGACTTCGTCTGTGAATGGTTTTTCGACTTTCATACCTTGCCGTTCGATGTCTCACGGGTTCAGGTCACTCTGGGGCGAGCGTTCGGCATGGCGCGCCTGCGTGGCCAGGGCACGGTTCATATCGATCAGCCTGAACACGAGCTGCTCGGCGACAGCAAACCGATTCGCGAGCTGCGCAAACTGTTGAGCAAACTGGCGCCCACCGAATCTCCGGTGCTGATCCGCGGCGAAAGCGGGACCGGCAAGGAAATGGTCGCCCGAACCCTGCATCGACTGTCCCAGCGTCACAGCAACCCGTTCGTGGCGATCAACTGCGGCGCGATCCCCGAGCACTTGATCCAGTCCGAACTGTTTGGTCACGAGAAGGGGGCTTTTACCGGTGCCCATCAGCGCAAGGTCGGGCGGATCGAAGCGGCTAACGGCGGAACGCTGTTTCTCGATGAAATCGGTGATCTCCCCCTGGAATTGCAAGCCAATCTGCTGCGCTTTCTGCAGGAAAAACACATCGAGCGTGTCGGCGGGCATCAGCCTATTGCGGTGGATGTGCGGGTATTGGCGGCGACACACGTCGATCTTGAGGAGGCCATTGAGAAGAAACGCTTTCGCGAAGATTTGTACTACCGCTTGAACGTCCTGCAAGTGGTCACCGTGCCGCTGCGTGAGCGTCATGGCGATCTCTTGATGTTGGCCAACCACTTTTCCCACTTTTACAGCCATGAAACCGGTCGTCGTCCTCGCAGTTTCAGCGAAGACGCGCTGATCGCCATGGGCAAGCATGACTGGCCGGGCAATGTCCGCGAATTGGCCAACCGTGTACGTCGTGGGCTGGTATTGGCCGAAGGGCGGCAGATCGAGGCGCGAGACCTGGGGCTGATCAGTCAACACGCCATCGCTACGCCAATGGGCACCCTTGAAGACTACAAGACCCGCGCCGAACGCCAGGCGCTGTGCGATGTATTGAACCGGCACAGCGACAACCTGAGCGTCGCCGCCCGAGTCCTGGGCGTGTCGCGGCCGACCTTTTACCGATTGCTGCACAAGCACCAGATCCGCTAGGGCGGGTGAAACGAAAAGGCCCGCTGCGACATCCATCGCAGCGGGCCTTTTCCATTGGGGTGAAGCGCTCAGAAGTAGTACGGGAATTTCAGACTGAAGGAAAAGTCCGGGGCATCGTCCGTCATGCCGATGGACAGGTTGGGGACGATGGTCAGGTTGTCGGAGGCCGCAATGGTCATGCCGACGTTGAAGTAGCCGGCGTTCGCGTCGCTGGATACCACGGACTCCCAATCCCCGCCATCCTGTTTGAGCTTGCTTTTGCGTTGCACCAGATCAGACACCGAGAACGACATACTCATCTTTTCGTTCAGGGCGAACGCGATACCCGCGCCGATCTGGAAGCTGTCGCCGATGCGCACCTTGCCCGGGACTTTCTGATTAACGGTGGAACTGATGTCGTCGAAGGATTCTTCGAAGTTATGGGTGTAAGAAAGGCTACCGAACAAGACTGCCGGATCGTAGGTCTTGACCAGCGAGATGCCGGGGCTGATTGACCAGACACCGTTGCCGGTCGGCAGGGTATCAGGCACGAACAGGTTGGTATTGGCGTCGGTCTGGCGCAGCTTGATCCCGAACGGGTCCTTGCCGGTCGGCGCCTTGACGCGCAAGGTGAGCACCGCATCCGGGGTGTTGATCGACTCGTCCATGAACTTGTAGGCGATGCCGAAGTTGACGTCGCCCAGCGTCGGATCCCGAGTGACCGTTTCTTCGCTGGTCACGCCCGCCGCACCGTTGTTGGCCCCGCCGGACTGATAGGTCGATTCGCGGTACACCACCGGTACGTTCAGGTCGAACTGCCAGCGATTGTCGAAGTTGTAACGACCGGTGAGGTCCAGCGTCCAGGTATCGGCCTTGATCCGGTCCAGGTTGATGTTACCCAGGAAGATCGAGTCCAGTGCCAGGAAGCCGTTGAGGATCAGCTGACGGGTATCGTAACGCGAGTAGGTCAGCCCGGTTTCGAGGCTGAACTTGCCACCGCCGAAGAACCCGCTGGCCTCGTCATACAGGTTGGACACACTCTGTGCCGGTTGAGAATCATCGGCCAGGGATTGTCCATAGGAACTGCCACTGCCGGCGGCGCCTCCTGAAGCCGCAGCCGCTCCCGTCCCTGTGGCCACTTGCTGGTTGCCTTTCATGTCGGCTGGCGACTTGGCCAGGCGTTTAGGCGGTGCCGCCGCCGGTTGGTCCTCTACCTGGCGGACCCGTTGTTCGAGTACCGCCAGGGCTTTTTGTTGTACTTCGTATCGTTGCTTGAGCTCCAGAAGCTCCTGTTTCAAAGCCGCTACGTCCGCATCGGGCGCTGCTTGCAGCAGCGCCGACGGGAACAAAGTGCTCAGACAAACGATCGCGCGCAGCGGTACTGACCGATACATGATAAGCCCTTCCCCATGAAGCCCAATGATCGAACATCAGCGTAGTTCAATATCCCATGCTGCGTAGTGCATTGAGTTGACTCAGATTGCAGTTGACTGCTCCGGCATTTCGACCATTGTTATTCAGCACCACATTAAGCTGCGTCAGGTTATTGACCCTGTTGCTGTTGCCCAGAAGCCGGGTGTTCTGCACCAGCCCCCCCTGAGCCACCTGTTGCCTGGCCGTGCCTTGGTTGTTGTTGGCCTGGATGGCCATTTGCACGCCACCACCGGTGCCCGACACCGCGACGCTGCCGGCGCCATTGCTGTCGGTAATGGTTTGCCCGCTCCCCAGTGCCTGCCCCTGGACGGGATTCGGCGCCGGCGCTTGGTTGGCCTCCTGGACGTTGAGGGCGACATTGTTGTAAGCGGTATTGCCGTCACCGGCGGCGCGCACACTTTGGGTGACACCCTGGGTGGTGGTCAGTCCCGCGCCACCGATCACATTTCCGGTGCCCGATAGCGGCTTACTGCCGTTACCGGTTTCCTTGATGGTCGACACGTAAAATTGGGGTTTTACGGTAGAGGCCTGGATCTGCATGGCCGTCGTCGCCCCGATCAGGTCGCCACTGGCATTGCGCCAGGTAGTGCTCATGATAATACCGAAGCTGATGATCCGCCCCGGCATGACGTAACGACCGCGTAGCTCGGCGAGCTCCTGGTCCTTGAGTTCGATGGGTTTGAATCCTGCATTGGCGTAACCCGATGCGCTTGCTGCCAGGCAAGCGGCGGCCAGCCAGTATGAGGTTTTCATTTGCAGCTCCCGGGGCGTCCAGCCCTCACTATCATCAGTTGGCGAGTTAGAAGAAGTCGCTCTGTATGAAGCCAAAGTCCATCAATTCAGCATCTTTGACCGGGTTGAAAGTATCCAGCTTGTTCTTGGCCGTCAGCGGTTCCGGTGGACTGCGCAATGCATTGGTTTTGTCGTAACCGGGACCCACGATCGCAAAGACAATGCCGTTCCAGCCTTTGACAAAGTCATCATGGGGATAGCGTTTGTGCCCAAGCACCGGGTCGCCGATATAGACCCAGTCCTTGTCCGCCCGCTGCAACACCACGAAATGCTTGTAGCCGCGAATTTCCATCAGTACCACCACCGGAATGGTCACCGCTTCGAGTTTCTCGGGCGGTATCCGGTAGCCACGAGCGCGCATGCCGATTGCTTCTATGTAGCGCTTCATGTCCAGCATGGAGAAACCTTGAGTACGAACAAGGTTCTGGTCAGCGTTGACCAGCATGCCTTTGATGATGTGTTCCTCATCGACATCGAGCCAGTAAGCCTGGCGCAACACCGTGGCCAGTGCGGCAGCGCCGCAGCTGAAATCGGTTTTCTGTTCGACGATGTCGCTGAACTTGCGCTCACGCACGCTTTGTACCTGCTTATAAACCAGCATGCCGCCAGGTAAGGCAGCGACCGGCATCTGGGCCGCCTGAGTCAGGCCACACAGACATAGCAGGGCGAAAAAGGCTGTCGTACGCATGATCGATACGCCTTTGCGGAACCGTGGAAAAAAAGCCCCGTTGCCGGGGCTTTCATTTCGCTCGCGATTACAGGCAGGCTCTGCAGCCAGCAGCGATGGACAGCGAGTTGCTTTGTTGGTTGCCCACACCCGCCGATACGTTGGCGCCGCCGTTGCCGGAGAAGCCGTTCATCGAGCCGGTCATGCTGGCGTTGTTCACCACAGGGTTTTTCCAGCCGTCTGGAGTCAGCACTTGATGGGTGGTGACGCTAGATAGATCGAAGGTGCCCACTGCTGTGAATTTGAACTTGTCGTCATCGTGGCGACGTCTGCTATCCCAGCCACCTTCGTCTTCAATCGTACCGCTACCTTTGGCCTTGAAGGTGCCTGTGGAGGTGGTAGTGTCGGTGAGGGTGGTGACGACGTGGGTCCGGTCCGCTTTGTTGTCCACATTCAGACCGGTGGTTTCCTGATACGCGTCAGCCGAGGCTGTTGCTACGCGTCCGCCGGACACGGCAATCGCCAGGTTGTTTTTCTGTTGGTTGAAGTTACCGGCAGTCACGTTCATGCCAATGTTGCCGGAGCCGTTGTTGCCCGCATTGTCGAGCGTGGCGTTATTTTGGGTAGAGCGGTTTTTGACGTAGTTGTCGGTGTTGTACTGATACGCGTAGGACGTTGCAGTGGCAGAACCGAAGATGAAACTTTCATCGGCGGTAGCCAGCGCGGCGGCGTTGTCTTGTTGGTTGCCGTCACCGGCAGCCACGTTGGCGCCCATATTGCCATTGGAGCTGTTGAGCGAGTCGTCGGCATTGGCAGTGTTTTTGGTGCCTTGGTTGAGTACCGAGTTGCCGCTGCTGTCCTGTGTGTCCCCTACATAGGCGTTGGCGGCGGAGTCGATTGACAGTTGCTGTTCCCAGGTTGGGCCTTTGGGGCCGTGATGGTGGTGGCCGTGACCGCGTCCGCGATCGTTATCGCCGGCTTGTGCAGCCATCGCCATGACGGCTGCCAGGGCGAAGACGAGAGGCTTGAGAGCCATTGTGGGTTTCATGGTGATTCTCCGTGCTTATTAGTTGGTTAAGTGTTGGTTACTTTCTAATCGCACTGCGTTCGGGTCAGTCAGAGACCCGTATGCTCAGGGTGTTAGCCATTCGGTTCCCCACCCCGGCACTCTGGTTCACCTGAATCACTCCTCGGCTGCCGGTGAAGGCCTGGTCGCTTGTCACGACCTGGCGGCTGCCTTTTGAAGCGTCAGTTGCCCCTGAGCTTGGTAGCAACGCCACGTTCTGTTGAGAAAGGGCGCTATCGTCGACGCTTTGCGGCGCAGCACTGATGCTGATGCGCATTGCGTTGGCCATCTGGTTGTTGGCCCCGGCGCCCTGGTTGACGCCCAGTGCTCCGTTGCCATGACTGAAAGAGGTGCCGCCGATGGTGGCCGTCGCGTTCATCGACGGGTTGGCGGGCGTGTCGAGTTTCTGGATCACGCGTGTGGTCGCCGAGGCATCGGTGCCGATGGCGATGGCGCGGGTATTGGTTTGTTGCTGTTGATCACCAGCCGCCTGGTTGACGTTGAAGTTGCCTTTGTACTGGGCGCCGGAATCCTGGATGTTGGCGGTGTTGACCACCGGAACGCTGGAGTCGGCCATGGCGCTTGCACTGACACTGGCACTGACGAGCAGGGCGAGCAGGATCGGGGAACGACTCATGTCATTGACCTCCCGCCAGTCTGCCCAACGGCGCGAGGCCGGAACTCATGGCATGGTTGATGGTTCCCGAAATCGCGCCACCGCTGCCGCCCCCGTGACCAACGCTCATGCCGGGCATGCCGTTGGGGTTGGTGACGACATTGAGGCTGCCGGGAACGCTCCCGTTCTGATTGACGTTGTTGCTGATGGACGAACCGCTGGCCACGCTGGCGAACTCACCATCGCTCAACTCGGTGTTGCTGAGCGTCGAGGTGACACGCTCCGAAGGGTTGGCGTTGACCGTGGTCGGGTAGGGGTCTTTCTGGAAGGCCGGCCTGCCGATGGCATGGGGCTGTACATCACGGGTGAGAACGATGACGCCATTGCCTTCAGCCTGAACGTCGAGGCTGAGCACTGAAGCGGCGGCACATCCGAGCAGCAAGAGGCGCGTCAAGCCTTTATGAAAAGTCCCCACGGCGGCTATTCCTTCTTTGTTGGGGGCTGGCCCTAGTCAGCCTTGTGAAGGAGAGAGCGAAAGCCGTGCCGCTTTTTGATAATTGTTTTGATTCAAAGGGTTATCGATCAAGCGCAGTGGATCGATGATTGAGCTGTTTCAGGTCTGAGACAACGCAGGGTGCTGCAATGGGCTGAAGGGAAGGTAAAGCTCTGGATCCAAGGGTTTGCGCTGTGGTGTACCAGCGCGTTAACACATGGCATGACAAGATGATGAATGGGGTTGAAACGGGCTGTTCGAGAGGGGAGGTGTGTTTCAGAAACGGACGCATTTGCAAAAATACTGCAACAAATACTGGGGGTATTGGCCAGTGCCCGTCAGCTCCCCACAGGTTCTGATTAGCGCCCAAGCAGCAAAGTAACGGCTTGCAACGCCTGGGCCCGGCGTTCAGTCCAATGGCCTTGAATCACTTGAACAGGCTGTCGATGCTGCTCCAGCCATGCATGGGTCGCGTTGAAAAAGGCCCGGCGCTCATCCAGTTCGGGTTGACACCGCTGACCATCGTCGGTCCAGTCGACGAGTTCGGGAGACAGCAGCAAGTGCAGGTCGTAATGCCGAGCCAGCAACGCCTGTTCGAGCCAGGCCGGACAATCGCCAAACAGGGTTTGGCTCCACAACATATTGCTCAGCAAGTGAGTGTCGAGAATCAGCAGCGGCGGCTGAAAAGCTCGGGCGTCATCTTCCCATTGCAGCTGTCCGCGAGCGATGTCGGGGATATCGGCCAGGCAAGTGTCTCGCGCCTTCTGCTCAATGAACCAGCGTACGTATT
Source organism: Pseudomonas sp. P9_31 (assembly GCF_034008235.1). Taxonomy (NCBI): domain Bacteria; kingdom Pseudomonadati; phylum Pseudomonadota; class Gammaproteobacteria; order Pseudomonadales; family Pseudomonadaceae; genus Pseudomonas; species Pseudomonas sp. P9_31. The sequence goes on along the minus strand of NZ_CP125375.1, from coordinate 3,459,664 downwards.
CGCCCACCAGAGCGCCGCCGAATTGCTGTTGCAGTTCGGCGGCCAGCCAGCTCTTGCCGCTGGATTCGGGGCCCGTGAGTACCAGCACTTTCATGTGCGCAATGCCGGGTCGGCGCGCCACGTCCGCCAGCCTTGCACCGCCAGCAGTGCGAACACCCCATAGAGGCCGGCGGTGAGGTACAGCGCTTTATAGATGAACAGGCCGACGAAGATTACGTCCAGCGCAATCCACAGCGGCCAGCATTGCAGACGTTTTTGCGCCATCCATAACTGCGCCACCAGGCTGAAACCGGTCAACGCCGCATCGAGCCAGGGCTGAGCGGCATCGGTCCAGTGGGCCATCGCGGCCCCCAGCAGCAGACTGCCGACCGCGCCGACGGCCAGACCGAGCGCTATCGATTGTCCATCGAGCTGGCTGACCTGCCGCCCGTCATGCGTCGCGCCCGCACGGGTCCACTGCCACCAGCCGTAGAGCTGCAAGGCGGCGTAGATCACTTGCAGCAGCATGTCCGAATACAGCTTCACCTCGAAAAAAATCCAGCTATACAGCAGCACCATGACCAGGCCGATTGGCCAGCACCAGGGGTTCTGTCTGACCGTCAACCAGACGGCGATCACGCCGAGGGCGGCGGCAAACAGTTCAAGCCCGGACATGGAGGTTCCTTGGTGTCGTAGAAATGAGGGGGGCGAATTGTACCCGGAAAAACCGCGTTATCGTTCATCGCGAGCAGGCTCGCTCCCACATTGGCTCAGTGATGCTCACAAGAAATGAGCAACGCCGATTAAGTGTGGGAGCGAGCCTGCTCGCGATGGGGCGACTGGTGTTCCGAACTGGCCGGGTCAGTTGCCCCTACTGAAAGTGATCAGACCCGAAACTGCGTGAGCAGCCCGTTCAACTGCTCGCTCAGTTCCTTGAGGTGAACGCTGGCCACGCTCGACTGCTCGGCCGCCAATGCCGTGCTGTGGGACAACCCCGCGGCCTGGGTGACGTTCTGATTGATGTCTTCCACCACATGGGCCTGCTGCAAGGTCGCGCTGGCAATCGAGGCGTTCAACCCGTTGAGGTTGCGCAAGGCCTGGCCGATGGCATTCAGGCTGGCGCCGGCCAGACCGGCCTGCTCGATGGTCAGTTGTGACGCACGGCTGCTGTCGCCGATCACCTTGACCGCCGCTTCGGAATGGCTTTGCAGGCGTTCGATCATCGACTGGATTTCTGCCGTCGACTTCTGGGTGCGCTGGGCCAGCAGCCGCACTTCATCGGCGACCACCGCAAACCCTCGACCCTGCTCACCGGCCCGGGCGGCTTCGATGGCCGCGTTGAGGGCCAGCAGGTTGGTTTGCTCGGCGATGGAGCGGATCACCTCCAGGACACTGCCGATCTGCGTGCTCTCGGCAGCCAGCGTACGAATCACTTCGACGGCTTGATCGATGGTCGAAGACAGCTTGTCGATCTGCTGTAAGCTGCCATCGATATTGACCTGCCCCTGCTGCGCCTGGGACTCGGCATTGCGCATTTCACTGGCCGCGTGCTCGGCGTTTTTGGCCACATCCTGCACGCCGTAGGTCACTTCATTGATCGCGGTCGCCACCAGTTCCATTTGTTGAGATTGCTGCTGGCTGCGTTGCTGGGCCTGCGCGGCATCGTTGCCCAATTCACTGGAAGACTGGCCCAGTGCGCCGGCGGACACTTGCAACTGACCGATCACCAAGCGCAGTTTGGTGGTAAAGGCATTGAAGTGCCGGGCCAGTTGCGTGACTTCGTCCTGGCCGTGGGTATCGAGGCTGCGGGTCAGGTCGCTTTCACCGCTGGCGATGTTGGCCATGGCGTTCACGGTTTCCTGCAGCGGGCGCACGATGCTGCGGGCAATCATGATCACCAGCAGCGCCATGATCAGGGCTATCACCAGGCCGACGAAAGACGCCTTCCAGACCTGAGCATAAAACTCGGCCTGCATGTCATCGATGTACACGCCCGAGCCGATCACCCAACCCCAGGGCTCGAACAGTTTGACGTAGGAAGTTTTCTCTACCGGGGCACTGGCACCCGGTTTCGGCCAGCGATAGTCGACCATGCCGGCGCTCTTGGCCTTGGCGATGGCGACCATCTCGTTGAACAGCGCGAAACCGTCGGGGTCGCGGATCGTCGACAGGTTCTGGCCTTCAAGTTTCGGATTGGTCGGGTGCATGATCATGACCGGCGTCAGATCGTTGATCCAGAAGTAGTCATTCTGGTCGTAGCGCAAACCGCGCACGGCGGTCAGTGCCTGCTTTTGCGCGGCGTCACGGGTGAGGGTGCCGGCAGTTTCCAGGCCGTGGTAGTAGGTAAGGATGCCACTGGCGGTCTGCACCACATGCTGGGTCTTTTGGGCCTTGGCCTGATAAAGGTCGTCGTGAATCTGCTTGAGCATCAACGCGCCCAACGTCAATAGCATCACCACGGCCACGATCAAGATAAGCCACAAGCGTCGGCTGATCGACACACTGCGCAAGCTGTTCATAACGCGGCTACTCCAGTTTTTTGTTCTTGTTATAAACGATCGCCAGCATCCAACCATACTTTGCTGATCGGGCCTATCCGACTCAGGTCCTATTACGCGGCAGCGTAAATGAGGCTTGTCTGATAGGATTTCGGCCCCGCACGGAAAAACCTGAGTCCAAGTCGATTTTTCACAGAATTTTTACGGTTTTGTGTGGATCTTGTGCGCGCGGGCCTTCAGCGGACGCTGATCGTGGGTAACGTTCTACAAATTATTAACGGGGCATGCCTGGGGGCATGGCTTCTTGGGGGATTGATGGATCTTTGGACAGCCTTGCAGGCATTGATTTTAGGCGTGGTAGAAGGGCTGACGGAGTTCTTGCCCATTTCCAGTACCGGGCACCAGATCATTGTGGCGGACTTGCTCGACTTTGGCGGTGAGCGGGCCATGGCCTTCAACATCATCATCCAGCTCGGGGCGATCCTGGCGGTGGTCTGGGAGTTTCGCCGCAAGATCTTCGACGTGGTCATCGGTTTGCCGACGCAGCCCAGCGCTCGACGCTTTACCGCGAACCTGTTGATCGCCTTCCTGCCGGCGGTGGTATTGGGGGTGATTTTCGCCGACTTGATCCACAAATACCTGTTCAACCCGATTACCGTCGCCACTGCATTGGTCGTGGGCGGGATCGTCATGTTGTGGGCCGAACGCCGTCAGCATGTCGTGCATGCTGAAAGCGTCGACGACATCACCTGGAAAGAGGCCCTGAAAGTCGGCTTCGCCCAGTGCCTGGCGATGATCCCCGGGACCTCGCGTTCCGGCTCGACGATCATTGGCGGTTTGCTGTTCGGGTTGTCGCGCAAGACGGCCACCGAGTTCTCATTCTTCCTTGCCATGCCAACCATGGTTGGCGCGGCGGTGTACTCGGGCTATAAATACCGTCATCTGTTTGTGCCAGCGGACTTTCCGGTATTCGCCATCGGCTTCGTCACTGCGTTTATCTTTGCGATGATCGCCGTGCGCGGCTTGCTCAAGTTCATCGCCAGCCACAGCTACGCGGCGTTCGCCTGGTATCGCATTGTGTTCGGCCTGGTGATCTTGGCGACCTGGCAATTCGGCTGGGTCGACTGGACCGCCGCCAAGCCATGAACGACTTCGCCGCACGCAACAACCCCGGGCGCAAGTCCGGGGGAGCGATTCAGCACCCACGACTGAAACTGCTGGTGTTCGCTGTGCTGTGCGCAGTGCCGTTGTTTGGTTCAGTGTCGCTGTGGTTGCGCGGGGTATCGGTGATTCCCCTGGCGGCCTACGGCATCGTCAGCGTGCTGGCGTTTTTCCTGTACTGGAGCGACAAGCACAAGGCCCGCGCCGACAGCTGGCGCACGCCGGAGAACGTTTTGCACGCGGTGGAGCTGGCGGGTGGTTGGCCGGGCGCCTTGCTGGCCCAGCAAGTATTTCGGCACAAGACCCGCAAGGTTTCGTTTCAGCTGGTGTTCTGGCTCATCGTGCTGATGCATCAGGTGTTCTGGATCGACCAGCTGTTTCTGGGCGCTCATCTGCTCGCGCTGTTCTAAGGTCTTTAAAGCAGCAAGCCGACCTGCGTGCGCTTGGGCAACTTGCTCACCACCAGTTGGTGGGAACGTTGCAGCAAGCCTCGCAGTTCTTCGGTGCCCAGCGGGTAGGGCGTTTCCATGATGATCCACTGAGCCCGGGCCAGATACGGCGCCGGGTGAATGCCTGGCCGGTCGCAATGGCCCAGGAACAGGTCCTTGTCGACCTTGAAGGCCAGGGACTGTCCCCGCAGGTTCTGCAAGGCGAACATTTTGTTCCCGGCAATCGAGAACACCCGCACACCCCCCCACTTGTAATCTTCCCGCGCGCCGGGCAGCCCCAGGCAGAATTGCGCGACGTCCTCTTCGCTCATTGGTCTTGCCTTCATAGCAGTCGGTCCCCACAGGCATTGAATGATTCGATCAAATGGTCGATCCAGGCGCGCACCGCCGGCATCACCCCGCGTCGATGCGGGTAGACCGCTTGCAACCAGCCGCCCGGCAATGACCAGTCGGGCAGCAATTGCACCAGCGAACCGTTTTCCAGTTCCTGCTCGCAATACATCATCGGCAATATGGTGAAGCCCAGCCCGGACAAGGTGCAAGTCTTGCGCACGATAAAGTCCTCGATCCCCAATCGGGCTTCGAACGTCATGTCACAGGCCTTGCCCTGCTGGTCGAGCATACGTAGATGTACCAGGCGATCGGCTTCCAGGGCACCCAGTATCGGCACGTTTCTCAAATCGTCCGGCGACTTGATCTCCCGCTCACGAAGAAACGCCGGGCTGGCGACCATGACGGTCTGCGCCTGACGTAAGCGGCGGGTGACCAGCAAGGGATCTTCATCGCCCAGTTCCCGCACCCTCAAGGCAACATCGACGCCTTCGGTCACCAGGTCGACCCGACGGTTGAGCATCATGACCTCCAACTGAACCTGAGGGCATTTCTCCAGAAAGCTGCTGATCACCGTCGGCAAGATGTGGTGGGCCAACCCCACCGGACAGGACACCCGCAGTCGCCCCCGGGGTTCGCTGGACATGCTGGCCACCGCTTCGTCGGCCATCTCGGCTTCCAGCAGCATGGCCTGACAATGCCGCAGGTAGCGCTCGCCCACGGCGGTCAGGTTGAGTTGGCGGGTGGTGCGTTGCAGCAGGCGCGCGCCCAGGCGTTCTTCCAGCTCGGCGATGCGTCGTGACAATCGGGACTTGGGAATCCCCAGCAAACGCCCGGCCGCCGCGAAGCCACCGGCGTCGACCACCTTGGCGAAATAGTAGAGGTCGTTGAGGTCTTGCATGATTTAAATCCAACTGTTCTATCAGTAGGACAAACTATCGCATTGTTGCCGACTAATCAGCTATTGGTTTCGTCGGTAGGATTGTCTCCATCAGATCGCCGGGTGGCGATCCTCACCTTGGAGATCCCACATGAAATTACTGCATATCGATTCGAGCATTCTGGGTGATAACTCGGCTTCCCGTCAGTTGAGCGGTGAAGTCGTCAAAGCCTGGCAAACCGCCGAGCCTGGCGTTGTGGTGACTTACCGCGACCTGGCCGCCGATGCCATCAGCCATTTCTCCGCCACCACCCTGGTCGCCGCCGGTACCGCCGCTGAACTGCGCAACGCCGCGCAACAGCATGAAGCCGAGCTGAGCGCGCAGGCCCTGGCCGAATTCATCGCCGCCGATGCCGTCGTGATTGCAGCGCCGATGTACAACTTCAACATCCCGACTCAACTCAAGGCCTGGATCGACCGCATCGCCGTGGCCGGCCAGACCTTCCGCTACACCGAAGCCGGCCCTGAAGGCCTGTGCGGCGGCAAGAAAGTGGTCATCGTTTCGACGTCTGGCGGTTTGCATGTAGGCCAACCGACCGGCACTGCTCACGAAGACTACTTGAAGGTGCTGTTCGGTTTCCTCGGCATCACCGACATCGAGTTCGTCCGCGCCCATGGCCTGGCCTACGGTGATGACGTGCGCACCAAAGCCATGAGCGACGCCCACGTGCAGATCAGCGAGCAATTGTTCGCTGCCGCGTAAGGCTTGCGTAAAAGTCGTAAACAGCTCAGGCAATACCCCTGAAACTCTGTATTCTGGTCATCGTGATGGCCAGGTACGGAGTTTTTTGTTTCTGGCGGTGATCAGTTTCTGGCCCGGGTTATGCAGTCGAGGGTTAATATCTGCGGTCAGGTAATATAGGTGGGGCATCCCATGGTGCGTCTTTGTGCAACGCTACTGATTTGCCTGCTTGGCAGCCTGAATTCAGTGCACGCCGCGCCTGCGCCGCATCCTCACTGGAGCGTCGGCTTCCATGAGATGACGTTCCTCGATCCGCTGGACTTGAAGCCGATGCGTGCCATCGCCTTTTACCCGTCCAGTGAGAGGGAGCATTCCAGCAAGCTCGAGGGTTACACGGTCGAAGCCGGTGAAGACACCAAAGTCGCCATCGGACGCTTCCCGATGTTGATGCTCTCTCACGGCAACACCGGAACCCCGCTGGCCTTGCACGACCTCGCCACCTCATTGGCACGCAAGGGCTTTGTGGTGGTGGCGGTGATCCATCCCGGCGACAACTCCAAAGACCACAGCCGTCTCGGCACCTTGAGCAACCTTTACGGGCGGCCAATCCAGATTTCCGAAGCCATTACCGCGACGTTGGGCGACCGTATGCTCGCGCCCTTCGTCAATGCCGATCAAGTCGGGGTGATTGGCTATTCGGCGGGCGGTGAGACGGCGTTGATTCTGTCCGGAGCTACGCCGGACCTGGATCGTCTGCGCCGTTATTGCCAGGAGCGCCCGGATGATCACGATGCCTGCAACACGCAAGGTGAACTGATCGTCGACCGCGATGACTTGCAGCCGGTGCCAGACCCGCGAGTGCATGCCTTGCTGCTGATGGCGCCGCTGAGTCTGAAATTCGGCCGTCACACCCTGGCCGACGTGCATGTGCCGGTGCTGCTATACAGCGGCGATGGCGACAAACTGGTGGCGTTCGACAAAAACGCTGCAGCCCTGGCGCGCAAACTGCCGACCGCACCGGATTTCAAATTGCTGGCCGGGGCAGGGCACTTCGTGTTCCTGGCGCCGTGCAACGAAGAACAGATCGCCACCATGCCGGCGCTGTGCACCGATGCCGACGGCGTCGACCGCAAGGACATTCACCGCAACCTGATCTCCGAAGCCGGACGTTTCTTTTCCCATGCCTTGGGCAAACCGAGCCGGGCCGGCATGCAAACCGCAGATCAATAAATTCCCCGGAGCTCTTGTGGGAGCGAGCCTGCTCGCGATAGCGGTCTGACAGGCGACTACTTGGTTGAATGTCCTGCCGCCATCGCGAGCAGGCTCGCTCCCACAAGGGACTGCAGGTGTCAGGCCATCGACCGGCGCTTCAGAAGCAAGGTCAACGCCAGTCCAGCTACCGACAACAACGCCGCACTCAAGAATATCCACGCATACCCCAGGTTCAACGCCACTGCGCCCATCAGCGGCCCGGCAATCGCCAGTGCCAGATCGAAAAACACCGCATAGGCACTCAAGCCCGCTCCGCGACTGGAATCGGGCACTTGCTTGATCGCTTCCACCCCCAGCGCCGGATAGACCAGCGACAGGCCGAACCCGGTCAGGCCCGCGCCGATCAAGGCATAAGCCGTCGAGGGCGCCAGCCACAACAGGACCAGCCCCACGGTTTCAATACTCATGCAGGCGATAGCCGAGGTGAAGCCGCCGAAACGGCTGATGCTGGAAATGAACAACAGCCGCGACAGAATGAAACAGACCCCGAACACCGTCAGGCAATACGCGGCGCCGGTCCAGCCACGGCTGACGTAATACAGGGTAATAAAAGTGGTGAGGGTGCCGTAACCGATAGACGCCAGGCTCAGGCTCGCGCCGAAGGGCGCAATACGCCCGAACACCGCACGGAACGGCAGTCGCTCGCCGCGAATCACCGGCAAGGAAGGTTTGTTGCGGATCAGCAGCAGCGCCATCAAGGCCAGCAACGACAACGCGATCCCGAGGCTGGTGAACCCCAGTTCAGCGACCATCATTACGCCCAGCGGCGCGCCGATGGCGATGGCGCCGTAAGAGGCGATCCCGTTCCAGGAAATTGAACGCGCCGTGTGCTCGGCACCGAGCTGACCCATGCACCAACTGACCGTCCCAACCACGATCAATCCTTGGGCGATCCCCAGCAATAACCGGCCGGCGATCAGGATGATCAGGCTCAACAACGGCAAACTGTGCAGCAGGGTCGACAGCAGTGTCAGCACGCCGCTCAATACAATCCCCGACAACCCGTAAACAATCACCCGCTTGGTGCCGATGCTGTCCGACAGGCGCCCGGCCATGGGCCGGCTGAGCAGGGTGGCCAGGTATTGGGAGCCAATAGTCAGCCCCGCCACGAGGGCGCTGAACCCCAACTGCTCGTGCACATACCCCGGCAACACGGCAATCGGCAGGCCGATACAGAGGAAGGCAATAAAGGTATAGAACACGATGGAAACGATCTGCTGGGTGATCGCCGTGGCGCTTTGCGGGGGCAGTTGCTGCACTGACATGAGAGCTCGTTCGCGGGCGGCGGTAAGAGAACTGCATCATGGCGCGGGTGGGAAATAAAAGGAAGCTGGCTAACGATGTGGATTGCAGATCAGCATTGGCCTTCAGCATTTACATCGCCTGTGAGGGCTCATCGCGAGCAGGCTCGCTCCCACATTGGATAACGGCGTACGCAGAATTTATGTTCACTGGAGCTCTACTGTGGGAGCGAGCCTGCTCGCGATGGTCTCAACACCAAGGCGTTTTGGCCCTGAAATGCAAAAAGCCCCGTCACCAGGACAGGGCTTTTCATTTGAAGCTTGCAGCCAGAAGCCGCCTTACATCAACACACCCTGACTACGCAGGTAGTCGTCATAGGTGCCGCTGAAGTCGATCACGCCATCGGCGCTCAACTCGATGATGCGGGTGGCCAGGGACGATACGAACTCACGGTCGTGGCTGACGAAGATCAGCGTGCCCGGGTAGTTCTCCAGCGCCAGGTTCAGCGCCTCGATGGATTCCATGTCCAAGTGGTTGGTCGGTTCGTCCATCACCAGCACGTTCGGCTTTTGCAGGATCAGCTTGCCGAACAGCATGCGACCTTGCTCACCACCGGAGATGACCTTGACCGACTTGAGGATCTCATCGTTGGAGAACAGCATGCGGCCGAGGGTGCCACGCACCAGTTGCTCGCCGCCCTGGGTCCACTGGCCCATCCAGTCGAACAGGTTGCAGTCGTCTTCGAAGTCGTGAGCATGGTCCTGGGCGTAGTAGCCCAATTCTGCGGCGTCGGTCCATTTCACGGTGCCGGCGTCCGGGGTCAGTTCATTGACCAGAGTGCGCAGCAGGGTGGTTTTACCGATACCGTTCGGGCCGATGATCGCCACGCGCTCGCCAGCTTCAACCTGGAAGCTGAAGTCCTTGAACAGCGGCTTGCCGTCGAAACCTTTGGCCATGCGCTCGACGATGACCGCCTGACGGTGCAGCTTCTTGGTTTGTTCGAAACGGATGAACGGGCTCACACGGCTTGAAGGCTTGACCTCGGCCAGTTGGATCTTGTCGATCGCCTTGGCGCGGGAAGTGGCCTGCTTGGCTTTCGAGGCGTTGGCCGAGAAGCGGCTGACGAACGATTGCAGTTCCGAGATTTGCGCTTTCTTCTTGGCGTTGTCCGACAGCAGTTGCTCGCGGGACTGGGTCGCCACGGTCATGTACTCGTCGTAGTTGCCCGGGAACAGGCGCAGTTCGCCGTAATCCAGGTCAGCCATGTGGGTGCACACGCTGTTCAGGAAGTGACGGTCGTGGGAGATGATGATCATCAGGCTGGAGCGCTGGGTCAGCACGTTTTCCAGCCAGCGGATGGTGTTGATGTCCAGGTGGTTGGTCGGTTCGTCGAGCAACAGCACTTCAGGATCGGAGAACAGCGCCTGCGCCAGCAACACGCGCAGTTTCCAGCCCGGCGACACTTCGCTCATCGGGCCGAAGTGCTGCTCGATGCCGATTCCCAGGCCCAGCAACAACTCGCCGGCACGGGATTCGGCGGTGTAGCCGTCCATTTCGGCGAATTCGGTTTCCAGCTCGGCCACGGCCATGCCGTCTTCTTCGGTCATTTCCGGCAGCGAGTAGATGCGGTCGCGCTCGGCCTTGACCTTCCACAGCTCTTCGTGGCCCATGATCACGGTGTCGATCACGGTGAATTCTTCGTAGGCGAACTGGTCCTGGCGCAATTTACCCAGACGCACGTTCGGCTCGAGCATGACCTGGCCGCCGGACGGCTCGAGGTCGCCACCGAGAATTTTCATGAAAGTCGACTTGCCGCAACCGTTGGCGCCGATCAGACCGTAGCGGTTGCCCGCGCCGAATTTGACCGAAACGTTTTCGAATAGCGGCTTGGCGCCGAACTGCATCGTGATGTTAGCTGTAGAAATCAAAGGTTTATCCTGCGGAGCATTCAGAGTAGCTAGGGTTGCGGCAGTACCGATTCAGTACCCGTTTCCGACAATGCCGACCACGGGAAATACATCCCGGTCAGAAGCGGAAGGTCCATCTGGCAATAAGTGGACAGCAGCATGTGGAGCGCTTGGCCCGAGTCGAAGTGCGCTGAGGCGGGGTTTATCCCGTCATCAACCAAGGGGGGCGCGTAATGTTTGGCGGCGATTGTACTGGTCTGGCTCTTTAAACGATAGGGCGTTAAGGCCGCACGGGCGTTTTGGCGGCATCAGTGGACACATTTTCACAGTTGAAGGTTAACTATTGGTTACAAACTGTGGCTAGAATGCCATCTTTCGTACCCATGCCGACGGTCGGCATGGCTCAAGAACGCGCCATCGGGACGCAGTTTGTTCACTTCTAACGTGTGACGACTTCCGTGAAACTTATCATTGCCGCTATTTATGTTTTATCCATCGCCTATGTCCATCTGCGCGGTCGGGTACGCCATAAGCTGGGTCGCCAACTGAGCGACCACTCGACGTTTCTGGCGCCGATCAATTGCATTCTATATCTGTTCTCGAAAATCCCCAGCAAACCTTATCTCGATCCGGCGGACTTTCCCGACCTGAGCCCTTTGCAGGCTCATTGGGAAGAAATTCGCGCCGAAGGCCGGAATTTGCTCAAGGCCGGGGAGATCAAGCGTTCGAATCAGTACGACGACGTTGGTTTCAACTCGTTTTTCAAAAGTGGCTGGAAGCGTTTTTATCTGAAGTGGTACGGCGACAGTCACCCGTCGGCCGCCAAGCTCTGCCCGCGCACCACTGAACTGGTGCAAAGCATTGGCTCGATCAAGGCGGCGATGTTCGCCGAGTTGCCACCGGGTTCCAAACTGGTCCGGCACCGCGATCCGTATGCCGGTTCGTACCGTTATCACCTGGGGCTGGAAACGCCGAACGATGCCGGTTGCTACATTAACGTCGATGGTGAGAACTACCATTGGCGCGACGGCGAAGCGGTGATGTTCGATGAGACGTTCATTCATTACGCTGAAAACACCACCGGGCAGAACCGCATCATCCTGTTCTGCGATGTCGAACGGCCGATGAAGTATCGCTGGGCGACGGCGTTCAACCGTTGGTTCAGCCGTACGGTGATGGCGGCCGCGGGCGCGCCGAACGATGCGGGCGACAAGACCGGTGCCATCAACCGCTTGTTCACCAGAATCTACAAGGTTCGCCTGCGGGGCAAAGCGCTCAAAAAGCGTAACCGTACCCGTTACTACCTTGAGAAGTGGGCGATTTTTGCTGGGTTGTTGGCGATTTTTGTTTTGATCTGAGTTTTGCGTTGCGGCGCATAACGCCATCGCGAGCAGGCTCGCCCCCACCGTTGATCTATGTCGTTCACAGAACCAATGTGGGAGCGAGCCTGCTCGCGAAGAGGCCAATATTCTCACCGCATAACGATGGATACTTCAGTGACCGGTCAGCCACGAGAATGCTTCGTGGCTTTTTTGTCTGTGGTCGTTTTGGCTTTACTGGCCGTTTTACCGGTGCCCTTACCGCCAAGGCTGCGTTTGAGCAGTTCGGTCAGATCAATCACATCCGCCGTTTTACGCGCCTCTTCACCCGTCGCCGTTTCAACATCTTCGATCTGGCCTTCATTCGCCTTCTTCTCGACCAGCGCCATGATCTTGTCTTCGAAGCTGTCGCGGTACTCCTCAGGCGTCCAGTCGGCGCTCATGTCCTCCACCAGCCGTTTGGCCATCTCCAGTTCACCTTTGGCCAGATCCGGCCTGGTCACGTCACTGCCCAGTTCCAGTTGAGCCAGGCTGCGAACCTCGGCGGGCCAGCGCAGCAACACCAGGACCATGGCCGATTCCAATGGCATCAGCGCCGCCAAGTGCTGGCGGGTATGCAACACAACGCGGGCCAGGGCGACCTTGTCGGTTTGGCTGAGGGTCTCGCGCAACAGCGCATAGACCTTGCCACCGCGTTTATCTGGCGTCAGATAGTAGGGCGTGTCGATGTTCTGCAGGGGGATCTGTTCGCTGTCGACAAAGGCAAAAATGTCGATGGTCTGGGTCGACAGTGGATGGGCCGAGCGAATCTCCTCTTCGCTGAGCACCACGTAGCGGCCCTTTTCGTACTCGACCCCTTTGACGATGTGCGCTTGGGTGACGTCCTTGCCGGTGACTTTGTTGATGCGCTTGTAGCCCACCGGCTCCATGCTGCGGCTGTCGAGCCAGTTGAAATCGATCCCGTGGGAAGACGTTGCCGAGACCAGCGCCACGGGGATGTGCACCAGACCGAAACTGATCGCGCCTTTCCAGATTGCCCGTGCCATCGCCGTGCTCTCGTCAGTGGATTGATGTTCAGGTGACCTGTGGCCAAGGGCAAAAGTTTCAGTCGGTTGCGGCCCGGTGCTGCGGGCGGATCGGCGGTGCGGTCAACTCGTGTTACATCTTCTGGAAGAGGTTTTGGTTAACAAATCCGAACCCCAGGCGTAGCGTGGCGCTATTCATCCATGAAGCGTCGCACGCTCATTTTGAGAGGTCTCCATGAACCGATGTGTGTTCGGTGTCATTGCGCTGGCATTGAGTGGCGTGCTGAGTCATTTGGCGCTGGCAAACACCGCAGCGCCGTCCTCGCCGTTGCTGCTGGCCCAGAACTTGCCGGGCGGCGCCAACAACAATCCTTACAACAGCCCGATCCGCCGGGCCAATCCCAACAGCATGCAAGGCACGCAACCCGGCATCCCGGTGATCCGCGGGCCGAACACGGCGCCTGTGCCACGGCCGCCAACCCTCGATAACGGCGGTATCGGCAATCGCTATCCGCAGGATCGACCGGCGCCGGCCAGCCCACCGAAATTCATTCCCAACCCGCCTCATCGGGACGCAGACACCAGCAACCGTTGAACGGCAGGGCAGAGGTCTTGCCCGCCATTTTGACGACAAAAGGAATCGTGCATGTTGCGTAAAACCCTCTTGGCCACCTTCTGTACCAGCGTGTTGTTTACAGCCATGGCGCCCGTTTACGGGGCGCCGCCCCTGGTTTTGAAAAGCGAGCAGGGCACCCTTGAGGTCACGCCGATCGTTGAGGGGCTGGAACACCCCTGGGCCCTGGCGTTTCTGCCCGACCGCCAAGGGATGCTGGTGACCGAACGGCCCGGCAACCTGCGGGTGGTCGGCGCCGACGGCAAACTCTCGGCCCCGCTCAGCGGCGTGCCTCAGGTCTGGGCCAAGGGGCAGGGCGGTTTGCTCGATGTGGTGTTGTCGCCCGACTTCAAGCAAGACCGCATGGTCTATCTGTCTTACGCCGAAGGGGGCGGTGAGGGCGACAAGGCCGGCACGGCGGTCGGTCGCGGACGGTTGTCGGAAGACCTGACGGCCATCAAGGATTTCAACGTGATCTTCCGTCAGGCGCCAAAACTCTCGGTCGGCAATCACTTCGGCTCGCGGCTGGTGTTCGACCGCGACGGTTATCTGTTCATCACCCTGGGCGAGAATAACGACCGGCCCACGGCGCAGGACCTCGACAAACTGCAAGGCAAGGTCGTGCGGCTCTATCCGGACGGCAAGGTGCCGAAGGACAACCCCTTCGTCGGGCAAAAAGGCGTGCGCCCGGAAATCTGGTCCTACGGCCATCGCAACCCGCAAGGCGCGGCGCTCAACCCCTGGAGCGGCACACTCTGGGAAAACGAGCACGGCCCCCGGGGCGGCGACGAAATCAACATTATCGAACGAGGCAAGAACTACGGCTGGCCGATAGCAACCCATGGCATCAACTATTCCGGCCTGCCGATCCCGGAGGCCAAGGGCGAGACCGCCGAAGGCACCGTGGGCCCACACCATGTCTGGGCAAAATCCCCTGGCCTCAGCGGCATGGCCTTCTACGACAGCAATCGCTTCAAGGCCTGGCAGCACAACGTGTTTATCGGTGCACTGGTGAACCAGGAACTGATCCGCCTGCAGTTCGACGGCGACAAAATTGTTCACGAAGAGCGGTTGCTCGGTGAGCTCAACAAACGGATTCGCGATGTGCGGCAGGGGCCGGATGGGTATCTGTATGTATTGACCGATGAAGATGACGGGGGGCTATACAAGGTTGGCCTGAAGTAAAACGCATAACCTGTGGCGAGGGAGCTTGCTCCCGTTCGAGTGCGAAGCAGTCGATTGCGTGGGGGGCGCTTCGCACCCCAGCGGGAGCAAGCTCTCTCGCCACAGGTTTACTCACGCCGGTAGAGAATCACCGCAGCCCGCAGCTTGCCTCGTCCGAAACTGCACATTTTGTCGAATTCCCCATGGCTGACCGGCAAGTGTTGGCAGTCCATCGGCTGACGATGCTGGCTGTGATCCACATCCGGATCGTGCAGGTAGACGAACTCTTCATCGCAATCGGTGACGATCACCCAGTGCGGCGCCTTGGAGCGGGTCAGGCGATAGCTGCTGATCAGTACCAGCGGCTGTCCGCCATCGTGCAGCAACCGTGGCAGATCCAGTGGTCCGCCGATCATTCGCTCCACGTCGGTGGCTTGCAACTGCGTTGTGAACGCCTCGTGTACCAGGCGCATTACGTCTTTTTTATGCGCATCGCGCACGCCGTCAAGAAACAGCGGCCCGGCCATGCTCAGTTGCAGCCGCACCCGAAAGCCACGCCGCCACGCCGCCAGCGCCAGGCCTTGAGGGCTGCAGCCACCGTGGCCAGACGTCATGAACACCGTGGTCGCCTCGCGCCAGATTTGCAGTTCTTCGCCACGCTCCAGCGCTCGATCGTCTTGCAGCGCGCCCATGGCCATCAGCAGGCAGGCCGGGCCACAGGTGAACTCGGTGGTCTGCGGGTAATAAGGCACCTTGATGTTGCGCGAATCGCGGTGCTGGAGGATACGTTTTTCCAGCCGCAGCGCGTCGGCATGGTCTTGGTAATAGTCATGGATCAATGCGAAACGCCGGTAACCGTTGCGCTCATACAGCGCAATCGCCGTCGGGTTGTCGATGCGCACTTCAAGTCGCAAGTAGGCGCAGTCATGCTCAAGGGCGCAGGCCTCGACACGTTCGAGCAATTGTTTGCCCAGTCCATTGCCGCGAGCATCAAGGGCAATCGCAATCGAGTACAGGCGCGCCAGTGACGTGCCCCGGTGAAACAGCACCACCGCATAACCCAGCAATAGCTCCCCACATTGGGCCACCAGCAGTTGCCCATGAGCCCGTGTGATCATCCATTGAAAGCTGCGACTGTTGAGCCGATCCGTGGTGAAGCATTGCTGTTCGAGTTCCAGCAGTGCCGGCAAATCTTCAATGACCGCCAGGCGAAAAACAGTATTCATATGACCGCCGTAAAAGTTGCGTAACGAAACGAGACTTTCGAAAAAGTTCGTGCTTAATAGGAAAGGTCTTGTTCTTCAATGGATCAATCACTATGTCAGCGGTACAAGGTCATTGGCGCGAAGTATCTGAGCAAACGTTGCCCACGGCAATAACTTCTGCAAACTATTTAAATACCTCGATCAGAACTTCCAGCCAGTTGATGATCATCGTCGAACGCAAGGAAGACTGGGCCTCCTACTTTCCCAGTGAAGACATCGTCACCGCCCAGGAATACCTCGAACAGACCCGCGACAACGAGCAGGGCAAGCGGGTTCAGGTGATCAACCTGTGCCGCAGCTACAAGTACCTCGGGCACGGCTATTACTGCTCGCTGCTGGCCGAAGCTCGGGGGCACAAGGTTATTCCGTCGGTGCGGACCATCAGCGAACTGACCCGAAAATCCCTGTATGGCCTGGCCCTGGATGATCTGGATAAAACCCTGGAAAAGGCCCTCAGTCATCACCTTTACAGCGATACCGAAGGGTTTACCCTGACACTTTACTTCGGCAAAACCGCTATCGAGCCATTACAGGATCTGGCTCGACAGTTGTTTGAGGTTTTTCCTTGTCCGATATTGCTAGTTGAGTTTCGACGAACTAACGGTTGGCACATCGAAGGTGTAAAGTTTGGCGCCTTGCATAAGTTGCGTGACGATCAGGAAGATCAGTTCGCTAATGCGCTCGACAGTTTCAGTCGCAAGATCTGGCGCATGCCGCGCTCCAGGCGATTGGCCCGTTATGACCTGGCCATTCTGCACGATCCGCAAGAAGCATTGCCGCCCTCCAATCCCAAGGCTTTGGACAACTTCGTCAGGGTCGGCAAGACGCTAGGCATCGACGTCGAGCTGATTGAACGCAAGGACTACGCCCGAATTGCCGAATACGACGGGCTCCTGATCCGCGAAACGACGAGCGTCGACAACCACACCTATCGTTTCGCGAAAAAGGCCGAGAGCGAAGGTCTGGTGGTGATGGATGACCCGACGTCGATCCTGCGCTGCACCAACAAGGTGTATCTGACTGATTTGCTCAAAAGCCATCAGCTGGGCATGCCCGCCACTGAAATCCTCTACAAGGAACGACCGGAAGATTTCGAGCGGGTAGGTGAGCGTCTGGGGTTTCCACTGGTGCTGAAGATACCCGACGGTTGTTTCTCAAAGGGCGTCATTAAAGTCGAAAGCCAGCAAGCCTTGCTCGAGGCGACTGCCGAACTGTTCGAGCACTCAGTGTTGCTGCTGGCTCAGGAGTTCTTCTACACCGAATACGACTGGCGCATTGGTGTGCTCAACCGCAAACCGATCTTTGCCTGCCAGTACTTCATGTCCAAGGGCCATTGGCAGATCTACAACCACAAGGCCAAAGGCCAGGACATCAACGGCGAATGCCGCACCCTGGCGGTTCACGAAGCGCCGCGAGCGGTGGTTGAGCTGGCGGTGAAAACCGCGAATCTCATCGGCGACGGCCTCTACGGCGTCGACCTCAAACAGTCCGGTGACAAAGTGGTGGTGATCGAAGTCAACGACAACCCGAACATGGACGCCGGCATCGAAGACGCCTACTTGCAGGACGATTTGTATTCCTTGGTGCTGGAAGAGTTTGTCCGTCGGCTGGAGCTCAAACGCCGCGGCCAGGCCTGGTGAGCGGCCGATGATCAAGAGCTTTGAACTGAGCCACGGCGCGCTGCAAGCGGTCGAACGGCTGGACGCCGAGGTGGTGCTGTTCAGTAACCCCGATGCGGCGGAGCGGGACTTGTTGCACAGCCATTTCAAGCTCGATGAACACGCCCTGGCCTCCGCCCTGGACCCCGATGAGGTGTCGCGCATCGAGTTCCACCCCGACAACCTGTTCCTGATCTGGAAGCGTCCGGAAAACTACTCCGGTGGCGGCAGCCTGGCCTTCGAAGTGTCGTCCTGCGGCTTGCTGTTTTCCCCGGGGCGTCTGCTGGTGATCGCCACCGACGACTCGCCGCTCAGCGGCCTCGGCACGCGGCAGTCACTGAAGACGCCACTGGATGTGTTGCTCGACCTGCTGTTCAACAACATTCATCACTATCTGGGCCACCTCAAGGTGATCAAGATGGTTGCCCGGGAGTTGCAGCAAAAATTCAACGCCTCGATGCAGAACCAGCACCTGATCCAGATGTTCAACCTCAGCGAAAGCCTGATCTATTACATCAACGCCATTCACAGCAACGGCGCGGTCCTGACCCGGCTGCGTAATCATGCAGCGAAGGAACACTTCAGTGCTGAAGCCATTGGTTTGATCGACGACCTGATCATCGAAAACAACCAGTGCTACAAACAGGCGGAAATCTACTCCACGGTGTTCTCCGGGTTGATCGACGCCCGGGGTAACTTGATGAACAACAGCATGAACAACCTGCTGCGCAAACTGACCCTGATCAACGTGGTGTTTTTGCCGTTGAACCTGATTGCGAGTATTGGCGGCATGTCCGAATTCAGCATGATGACCGCCGGCACGCCGTGGTGGATTTCTTATCCGTTGTTTCTGACGGCGATGATGCTGGGGGCGGGAGTGATGGTGATCGGCCTCAAGCGTCTGGCGAAGTGACTTGGGCGATCTGACAGCACAACAACTTCTGGATCAGGCCTCTTGAGCTGCCAGCCTACGGCGGTCGTTGGAAATTGGCCATTGACTTGCCATCAGCGTCCGGCTAATTTCCAGCCATGACTTCCACCGTATTGCGCTGCCAGCCAAGCATTATTACCGCCATTCCTTATTTGGCGGGCTAGCTCACGACTGCAGCACCCAACCCGCCCTAGAGGCGGGTTTTTACTTTCTGTCTCCTGGGTTTTGAACCTGTCCGGCGCACGCAACCCGCGCGACCGCGTAAACCCGGATACCGTTAAGGAGACGACCATGAGCAGCACCCCCGCCCAGCAGCGCTTGCTTGAGCACTACGTGAAAAAGATCCTCGCCGCGCCGGTGTACGAACTCGCCGTGCGCACGCCGCTGCAAGCGGCACCGGCCTTGTCCGAGGCGTTGGGCAATCAGATCCTGCTCAAGCGCGAAGATTTGCAACCGACGTTTTCCTTCAAGATCCGTGGCGCCTACAACAAGCTGGTGCACCTGAGCGACGAACAGAAGGCCCGTGGCGTGATCACCGCCTCGGCGGGCAATCATGCCCAAGGCGTAGCGTTGGCGGCCCGGGAGTTAGGGATTGCCGCCACCATCGTCATGCCCAGCACGACGCCGGAACTGAAAGTGCTCGGGGTTCGCAGCCGGGGAGCCGATGCGGTGTTGCACGGTGAAAGCTTTCCGTTTGCCCTGGAATACGCGCTGGACCTCGCGTGGCAAACCGGCCGCACCTTTGTCTCGCCCTTCGACGACCCGGACGTGATCGCGGGGCAGGGCACCGTCGCGATGGAAATCCTGCGCCAGCACCAAGGGCCGCTGGACGCGATCTTCATTCCGGTGGGCGGGGGCGGCTTGATCGCCGGCATCGCCGCGTACATCAAATACCTGCGCCCTGAAGTGCGCATCATCGGCGTCGAGTCGGAACATTCCGCCTGTTTGCAGGCGGCCTTACAGGCCGGCGAGCGAGTTGTGCTGCCAACCGTCGGCACCTTCGCCGATGGCGTGGCCGTCGCTCAGATCGGCGCCCATGGTTTCGAGGTCTGTCGGTTTTGCGTCGATGAAGTGCTGACCGTCAGCAATGACGAACTCTGCGCCGCAATCAAGAACATCTACGATGATACCCGCTCGATCACCGAACCTTCCGGCGCCTTGGCCGTGGCCGGGATCAAGCAGTACGTGGCACGCACCGGCGCACGGGGGCAGACCCTGGTGGCCATCGACTCCGGCGCGAATATCAATTTCGACAGCTTGCGGCATGTGGCCGAGCGTGCCGCGTTGAACGGCGCCCTGGCGTGAGGAGGCCCAGGCGCCAGGAGCAGGCTGGCAGCGGACGCAAAAAAAGGCTCACTTCGACGCCCTTGGGCACGTAGAGCAACTATCAGCCCGACGGTCGTGTTATGGGGCAAAGCACCCATTATGGGGCCTTGCGTGTGTGTGGAGTCAGCGGATACTGGATGAGTGGACCGCATGCTTACTGCCGTCCTCAGTCAATGCAGACCCGACATCGGGGTGTATGCAAAATGCAGGTTTGGAAAAAGTCCTTTCTTGCATTTTGCACGAGTCGCTTTATAGCCATCCTCGCCAATCCTTGATTCGCCGACGAGGTGCAGAGCGAAATTCTGGGCATGTTTTATGCTGAAGCTGTCTTGAGCTGACCGCCATGCTTATTGAGTCAGCGCTGAAACAAGAAAACGGTCGGACGTTGGAACGATGAGACCCGCACGGAGCAAAAAAGAACGGGCGATCTGAGCTCCGATCGACATTGATTTTTGATTGGCAATCTCACATTACCGAGAGGGTGGCCATGTTTCTTTCTGCCTTGGAACTACGCAATATCGTTGAAAGCAGTTTTCTTCCGAAACGCTGCCAATGCACGCTGTCGCCGGACCTGTCGATGACCGTCAAAGTGTTCTCGGACGGCGAGACTGACCATCTCGACCTGTGCGTCACCGGCATAGACGCCCATCGCCTCAACGGATGTCGGGAAATCAATAATCTGATCGCCGAGTTACGCACCGACCTTGAGCACAATACGCACAGCCAGCTGTTGCACCCAACGTCAAAAGCCCATTAACCGGCCGTTTCACCCAGTTCGACCGACACGCGCCGGGTCTGGATAAACCCCAGGCCCAGCGCCAACTCCACCAGGATCGCCAGCAAAATACCCGGCCCGGCATGACCATTGAGCCATTCGCCGAAGCCCAGCGCTGCCAAACCGAAACAGCCCACCATAAAGCCGCTGCACATGGCGCTTCTCGCCGCCGAGGGCGGTGTCTGCCGCACGAGATAAAACATCACCCCCAACGCGCCGAACAGCACCGCACTGCGCCTGGCCACAAAACCCGCCGCGGACGAATACTCGATACTCCAGATCGCCAGCAACCCTTGCGGCATCAAACCCCAGACCAGCGCCAGCAGAAAACAAAGCGCGGCGGTGAACGTCGACAGCGTGCGAAACGAGAACTGCATGGCGAATCCTTGCGGCAGTGAGAGAACGCCAGAGCATAGCGTCAGATTCCTCGCAGGCCTACCACCCAGTGCCGAATCAGAACCCTCTGTCAGTTCTGATAACTGCACGCGTCAGACATTCTTCGATAGGTGATTTCCGCAGGCTTGCCCGAGGTGCTATCGACGTACTTCATGTCAGCCGTGATCACTTTGCAGTCCAGCGTCGACGGTTCGGTCATGGAAATGACCTTGCCCACATGCAACGGCATACCGTAGCGATAGGGCACGGCCTGGGACGACGATGTATCGTTGGCCTGAGCGAAACCGGCGAACGCGGCGCAGGCGAGGGCGGTGGTGATCAGTAGTGTTCGCGTGTTCATGATGAGTCTCCAGTGCAGAGGAAGTCAGCTCGACGGAAGAGCGTCGAAACTGCCGCACTGGGCGTCAGAAGCAACTGAGGGCGTGCGGTCCAGTAAAGCTTTGGACCGTGGGGTTAATCGAAGGTTAAGTAGCGGGCTAATGGGTGTTGCTATTTGAGGCGCACAACCTTGAATCCACGTCGATCTGGAGGCGTCTCTATACCAGGGGGTCCTTCCAGCTGACCCTTTCCAGCGACATAGTCATAGACCAGAAACTTCGCCGACACTTCATACCCGATATTAGGAATGACCAGCCGGATCTGCTCTCGTCCAAGATACAGCCAGCGCGGCAGCGCCTTCTCGGCAAAATCGATTCGCTCGACCGTGTGGCTGACTGGATTCTTGCGCAGAACCACGCCTTTCATATACGGCGAGCCGTATTCGAGGGCGAAAATCAAACTGGAGGCAGCACACTTTGCTAGGACAATCCGGCCGATGAAGTCGGATTTGGGCATGTCGGTAAAAGCGATTTGGGTTTTTCCGTCGAGTTCTATGAACAAACGTTGTCCTTCCACATCCGATTCAGCCAGCAGCGAGACGTGTGTGCTGTCGGCTAAAGGGCAGGTGAGGATGGTCTGGAGCGGTTGTGCATAGGCCGGGGCGGCTAGCAGGGCCGCGATGGCGTACGTCCATGGTGTTTGCATTCGGGGTGAATCCCTTCGGTTGTCGGGTCCTACATTACTGCCCGTGAGTCGTAATAAATCCTAAGAAAGCTTCGTCCCGTTCCTACAGGCTCGGGCGTGTTGTCGTCTTTCGCCGGCTGGTTTCCAGCGGTTACGTCGCTGCAAAATCAGCGAACAGGTTGGTCACCTGACTAACACTGCACATATCTGTGCATCATTCGCTCTGCGGACTTCTACGTCTCGTAGTGCGTTGCAATGGTGGCTGTGTGCAGGACGCTTTCGAGCGAGCCGTTTGGGTGTTAGCGGTTGACCAGGCCTGTGCACAGCCGGCTCCACGTTTGGTCACGGTGCTGGCGATTAATTACTATGCCAACGATAAATCCATTTCCCGATCGCTATCGCTCAATCAAAAGCAGCGTTACCGATTCAAGCCCCATGGGCATCGACACCCAGGCCAATCCCCAAGACATTCTTGAAGCCGCTCTACAGCGGATTCGTGCTTCCAGTAATTTACTGGAAACGCTTCATTGCCAGTGTTTCAAAAACGGTGATGTGCAGGACATTCCGCACATAACCCATGCGCTGTATCTGTTGACGCAGGACGGTTGCGATCTGTTGTAGGTTGCGCAGCAGCAGATGTTGGGCTGGAAAGCGCCTGCTTGACGCCTATTGGAACATGCCTGCTTCCTGTGGGGCAGGCTTTGAAGCTAAATGCCTGAGGGCGATGCATTTGAGGCTTTTTGGTGTCGGGCATATTCAACGAGATCTTTGGGATAAACCCTGTGATCGATTTTGCTGTCGTCGATGTCATATAGAAATGCGATAGCTCCTGCTTCTACCGCCCAGTAACCGACGTAGTTCCCATCCTCTCCCTGTAAATGAGTGTCATGCCAAGGCGCCTGTTTGAATGCGGAATACCATTGCGTGCAGTATTTTTTAAGATAATGGGCAGCGTCCTCTCTACTGTCTGCATAAATGGCCCGAATCAAAGGTGAGTAGACCGCGTGAAACCATTGGTCCACATCGTGTCTGTTCGGCAACACCTTGATCAGCAGATCTTCATAGAGCGTATCGTCGCCAGCATAGCCTGCACGGTCTATCAGCAATACAAAGCGTTGAAGTAAATCAATGCGATGCAGCAGAACGCAGAAGCCTATGACTTGTACACATTCTTCAAATTCGTGGGGCCAATCGCTTATCGCGAGCGGCGATATGTCAGGACTGCGCTGGTACTCCGCCAGCCTGGCTTGTTTGGTTTCGTATTTTTCTATGAGATCTTCAAGCAAAGGAATGAGAGAGACGATTTCCTCACCTGCCGTGTAAGCAGCTAAAAGCCTGTCCAGTGCCAACTGCTTGAAATGCATTGAGCGAAGTGTCGCCTCTTCTTCGGGTGAGTCAGACTGAAAGGTGTTTGTCTTGAAAAACTCAATCACATCGTCATGTTCTTTCAAAAACTTGTTGTACTGATATTCACTAAAGAATTTTTGTCGTTTGTTCATGGCGGCAACTTTTAAAGGGCAGAGATTTATTTGCTGGCCCAACGTTCAAGACCTGCCAACCGTCAAATGACCGAATCGGGTACCCGGCTTAAAAACAGCTTCAAGCCTTTCTGATACTGGTCCGCGTCCATGACATCGCTGTGTTTGGGGATGTGATAAAACTTGCCCTTACGATCCAGTTCGGCAGAAGCCACGGAGTAGAAGTCGGGCGTCTCCTTGAGGCGCACGATCTTTCCCCAGGCCAACTCGCCTTTGGCGCCTCTGCCTTTGGTATTGATCAGGCTGAAGCCCTCATCGTCGAACAGCAGCCGATAAGCACCTTCAGCGGCCCTGAGGTTATTGCGCAATTTGATTTCGATGAGGTGCCGGTTCGTGATGCGAAAAGTCGTGCGTGGCTTGGCATGACTGGCGGCGAGACGTGCTTGCAGGCGGCGTAGCAGTCGACCGGAGAAGAACCACCAGACCACCATAAAGATCACTCCGTACAGCACCATCGAAATAATCTTCTGGGGGGTGAGCGGACGCTCGGGGAAATAGATCGCCAGCATGCCGCCGGCCAGGCACAGGACAAACAGCAGGGGCGCGAGCAAACGATCCTGCAAGCGTGCGACATAGCTCAACAGTCGGGCCTGCTGTTGATCATGCTTGAGCATTTCGCGCTCCAGCAGCTCGCCGATCCTGATCTCGGTGTGCTCGGGAGTAATGGTGAATTGCAATTCCATGGCGTTGAATCCGAAATCCGTTTCTTGAAGAGGGTAGAGTTTACGTGTTTGCGCGGCTCCTGGCATATTCAACCAGATCTTTGGGGTAAACCATGTGATCGATTTTGCTGTCGTCGATGTCGTATAAAAACGCTATTGCACCCGCTTCTATAGCCCAATACCCAACATAGCTGCCACCTTCTCCCTGTAAATGGGTGTCATGCCATGGTGCCTGTGTAAATGCGTCGTACCATTCGCTGCAATATGTTTCAAGATAACCGGTGGCATCTTCTTTCGTCTTTGCATAGATGGCCTGCACTAACGGCGAATAGACGTCGTGATACCATTGATCTATATCATGTCGATCAGGTAGTACCTTGCAAAGTAAATCCTCATATAGCGTGTCATCGCCTGCATAGCCGGCATTGTCTATGAGTTTTACAAATCGACCAAGAAGGTCTTTTCGATGTAGCAGGATGCAATAACCAATAACTTGTGCGCACTCTTCATATTCGTGCGGCCAGTCGTCTATCGAGAGTGGTGATATTCCAGGGGATTGTTCAGACTTTGCAAGTTTTTCCTGCCTGATTTCATACTTGCCAACCAGGTCTTCAAGCAGAGGGACGAGAGACGGTATTTCTTCTCCCGCTGTGTATGCCGCCGTCAACTTGCGAAGTGCTAGGCGCTGAAGAAATCTTGAGCGAATAGTCGCTTCTTCGTCGGGCGAGTCTGATTGAAACGTGTTTGTCTTAAAGAACTCTATGGCTTCGTCGTGTTCTCTAAGAAAGTTTCTGTAGTGGTTTTTACTAAAAAAATTTTGTCTTTTAATCAAGGTTTTATCCCTCTAGCGTATTCGACCAAGTCCTTTGGATAAACCATATGATCGATGGTGTTGTCGTCTATGCCGTATAGAAAGGCAATCGCACCGGCCTCAAAGGCCCAATAGCCAACGTAGACTCCGTCCTCTCCTTGAAGGTGAGTGTCGTGCCACGGAGCCTGCTCGAACGCTGGATACCATTGTTGGCAATATTTTTTCAGTAGTTTTGACGCTTCTCCTTTACTGTCGCTATAGATCGCTTGAATGAGTGGTGTATACACGTCGTGATACCACTCATCGACATCGTGCCGGTCAGGCAATACTTTCTTCAGTAAGTCTTCGTAAAGAGTGTCGTCACCCGCATAACCCGCTTCGTCTATGAGTTTGACGAAGCGCGAAAGCAAATCGGTGCGGTGCAATAGGACACACAAACTGATCACTTGGACGGCTTCCTCGTATTGATTTGGCCAGTTATCTATTGCGAGGGGCGAGATATTCGGGACGCCTTGGTACGCTGCCAGGGCTTTCTGACGAACTTCGTACTTTTCAATCAAGTCTTCAAGCAGGGGAATAAGGGAGTCGATGTTCTCCCCAGCGGTGTAAGTTGCGAGCAGCTTGTCTAGAGATAGAGTCTGGAAGTATTTTGCACGTTGAGAGGCTTCCTCTAATGCAGAGTCAGATTTGAATTGATTTGTTTTAAAAAATTCTATGAGCTCATCATGCTCTTTAAGGAAGTTTTCGTAGAGCTTGTGACTGAAGGGTTCTTGTCTTTTATTCATCAGGATCCTATCTGGAGGCAGTAACCTTACTGTGGTTTTTAGCATATTCGACCAAGTCTTTCGGATACACCATATGGTCGAGTTTGCTGTCGTCTATGTCAAATAAAAAAGCGATTGCCCCGGCCTCGATAGCCCAATAACCAATATAACTTCCATCCTCTCCTTGCAGGTGAGTGTCATGTCAAGGTGCTTGTTTGAATGCTGGATACCATTGTTTGCAATAATCATTCAGAAATCTTGAGGTTTTTTCTTTGTCCAGCCAGGTCGGATTGGCCTTGGCTTCTTTCATCAGGCGACCGGCGATGTCGGCAGCGGCGAGGCCTGGAATCAGCGGGGCGAGGATGCCGATTCCGGTGCCGGAACCTGGCCCCCCCCGGAATTCACCTTCACCTCAGCCCCGCTGATCGTCACGCCACCCGCATCAATCTTCACAAAGCTCCCACCAGCCTTGGCGGTCAGCTCCATGCCACCCTCAACCACCACCTTCTCCCCAGCGTGGTAGTGAATCTCTTGCCCCGCCTCGACAAACTGCGCCGTGCCGACCTTCACATGCAGATCACGGTTTAAAGTTGTTCAGTTCAATTAGCTTTTCAACATTTTCACTTGAAGTCACTGGAAGTTTGTCAAACTCAAAATGGGCACCGTTTTTTCCGTAGCTCAAATATTTGTGCGAGCTTTCATTGCCCGTATTCTCAAAAATAACTTCAGGTCCATTTCCGGATATTTTTATCCAGCGAGGACGATTTCTTTCAGCGAAATCGATTCGTTCTATTTTTCCGTCACCTGAGTCGAAATAGAACAAAACTCCTTGTATAAAGTTTGAAGTGAACTCGCCAGAAATTACGAGTGCATTTAGATATTGCTCGCCGGAAGTGCACTGCCACTGCACTTCGCTTCCCCGCGATTCGGTCGACTCGTCGTACATGAATCTCGTTTGTTTGTCGTGGCGGATTTTATAGACATAAGAGTCTTCAATGGGTGAACTGCGTAACAGTGAAGCAGTATGATTTGGTCCGGCCAGTTCGCAGTTGATGACTGAATTTAACTGAGGTTGAGCTGCGAATGCCTGAATACAGAATGTGGCAAGTCCAACGCTGAACAGAAGGTTTTTCATTTCACCATATCCCTCAAGATTTGCATTGAGTTGGGAGCAGCATGAAGCTTCGCGGAGCAATCCTTGATCTTGCGGTAATAGATACCGGACGGGCGCTGGGAGCCGGGCTTGTCCGCGATACAGGCGCCTCGGTATGTCAGGTACACCGAGGCGATGCTATCGCAGGCAAGTTCGATGTTGAAACAGAACGGCTGGTTGAGGGCTTTGCGGCCGACGAAGCTGAGCACCTCCACGCCTCAAGCGATCTGACACCAAACCCTGATTTTAAGGCGGAATCGGATGAGGTTCTCCCAGGAAGCATTTCAGGCTCCTGTTAGCTAATTGTCTGCAGGAGCATGTCTAGTCACCAAGAGCCATACGGCACGCCAAACTTTTTGACATAGGCTTTGGATATGTCGGAGAGCGTGTCGTACTCTCCCCCTGATTTGCCTTCATAGGGCCCGCGCGGATCAACCTCGGCTTGTACCCGTGTGACTTCGATTGGCGGCAGGCAGGGACCGAGTACCCAGACTTTGGCAATGCCACCAGGAGCAAGGCCCACGACTAACGCTTCACGGTAGTCTGATATCCATTTGCCATCAAAAGCGCAAAAAACTTTTTCTTTTTTGCACATGAGCTCCCTGGTCGACTCGGGTATGTCGATAGCCACCTGGTAAGTTTGCGGCTCGACTAGTGATTGCCAGCGGACATAGATCTTTTTCGGCAGATCCGCTCCCGTCACGTACTTACCCTTACCCCAGCCAGGTCTTTCAGGCCAGTCTTTGGGGTCACCAGAGTTGTTGGGAGGTGTTTGTATCGCAGAGACGCCGTCATGGCTCGTCGATAGACCTGGCCTTTAATATCTATGACGTCAGCTGTTTCGATCCAGACTTCCATGTAATTGGGTGCCGAGAAACCCAGGCGCCATGCGTCATACGGCAAAGAACGGCTATCAACGAGTGAGCAACCGCTGAGCAAAAACGCGACTATGGCGATACGTAGGAAATTACTCATTAGGAGTGCCGAACACTCTCGCTACCAGGAGCCATACGGCACGCCAAACTTCTCGACATAGGCTTTGGAAACCGCTGAAAGGGGCCGGTAGTGACCTCCAGATTTACCTTCATACGGGCCACGCGGATCAATCACGGCTTTTACCGTCGTCACTTCAATGGATGTCATACAAGGACCGCCTACCCAGACTCTGGCAATACCTCCGGGAATCAGCCTTATACCGATTGACTGACGATATCCGGTGATCCATTTGCCATCGGCAGCGCAGAAAGCTTTTTCACCCTTGCGCATGAGCTCCCGAGTCGTCTCGGGGATTTTAATCACCATCAGATAGGTTTGCGGTTCGGCCAGCGACTGCCAACGGACATAGATCTGCTTGGGCAAGTCGGCCCCTGTCACACGCTTGCCACCGCCGATGGCTATTTTTTTTGGCCAGCCTCGTGGATCGCCAGCGTTGTTAGGAGGCGCTTGCATTGACGCGACGCCACTCACCGCACGTGGATACACCTGTTCCTGAATATCGACGACATCGGCTGTTTCGATCCAAACCTCCATGTAGTCGGGGGCCGAGAACCCCAGGTCCCAGGACTTGTAGGGCATTGACTGGCTGCTGGCGACAGTACAACCACTGAGCAGAAAAACGACAAGAGCGATACGGATAAAATTACTCATTAGGATGCACCGTGCGCACAGAGTTTTCGTCTGGTCGATTAATGAAGACAATATTCAGATCGCTATTATTTCGATTTTTAGCAGCGTTCCAGTTATCGGAGATATGAACATACCGCTGAAATAGCAGTTCTTCCTCCTGCCAAGTCAGTCCAGTTGTTTTACTTTTGCCCTGAGCGTAAGCCATCAGTTTTTCGGAGATGGGAACGAGTTCCGCAGGTAGTGCTAGTCGCGGCTCGCCTTCGTCAATCTCGCCAAACGGTACCCCGTTTTCCACGGCCAATTCGCGCATGATCCGAAAGTAGATCAAGGACAAATCACTGCGGACTTCGCGCTGGCTGCTGACTGCGGCATAAACGTGCTTCATGTTTTTGCGATTGTCCTTGTCAGTACTACGAAACGGTACCTCCCAAGTCCGAACCTCCAACGAAAGGTGATATTGGGCCAGTTGATCTTGAAGCTGTCTCAAGTCCTGCTGGGCAAGCTTGTAACTGTTGGCCTCAGCAAAGTGGACTTTCTCTTCAACCTCGCTTTTTCGTGGTTTGCTAAGCAGGACGCGCTCCACTGCCTTGGGTAAATAACCACCACCCAGGTCCGAATGCACGCCAGGCAAGACAATATCCGCCGCTCCAAGACTGTTGAGGGCGAAGTTATAACGGCGCTCATTTCGGGCGACTAACTGGACGACTTTCTTAGCCGCGTCTGGGGCCAAAATGATGTTGATCCCAGGGTTGTCGGCGTTGTTACCAGTCCAGTCCCCCACCAGCGGATTGGCAATGGCCGCGACGGTGTCGTAAACGCCAATAAAATTTATGGACACATCGGTATGTGGCTTCCAAGCAAAGCTATCCGCCAATATTGGGGCGCCCATCGGCAATGCTTTGGCGAGGATACTTTGGTTACCCTTCAATACCTCATTGGCAAAATCCCTTGCCGCTGCGGAGCCACGGCTGAACCCGAAAATATCGAACTCGATTTTAGCGACGCGCTTATCGGGATTGTTCTCTTGAAAGGCTCGGATAGCGTTGAGAATAAGTTGTGGTGCCTCTTCGACTCGGGTCCTGACGCCCTGCGCGCCTATACCGGTGCCTTGCGAAAAGGTGGAATCCTCGGCAGTACTGCTGGTACCTATCCCATCCACGTAAACTCGCAGGCTGGCCGTCTTGGCATCGATTGGCCTCGCTATGTTCGAGTGGTCTTCATAAAGGTCATACAGCCGGGCGACGTTACTGACGTCATTCCCGTAACTGTTATCCGGGGAACTTCCCTTACCGTCATAACCGTAAGAGGCGCAGTACTTGCGAATCTCTTCAGCCATGTCCTGCAGGTTTACATCAGGTGCAAAACAACCGAAGACACGCTCACTGTTGGTTCGGTTGTTGCCCGTCCCATCGAAGAACACCCCAACCCGCAAGGTGATGTCTTCCACCTCGACTTCTTCTTCCTCTTCTTCAAGCTCTTCTTCCACCGCAGGTGGTGTCGAATCGGCGGTGGCGTTGAGTTTTCCAACCGGTGGGGGGCTCAACAGTTGCCCCGAAATAGCGGCTGCGGCCGCTCCCGGGATAATCGGAGCGAGAATCTGGATTCCCGTACCCGCGCCAGGAGCGCCACCAGAATTCACCTTCACCTCAGCCCCACTAATCGTCACGCCACCCGCATCAACCTTCACAAAGCTCCCGCCAGCCTTGGCCGTCAGCTCCATGCCACCCTCAACCACCACCTTCTCCCCAGCGTGGTAGTGAATCTCTTGCCCCGCCTCGACAAACTGAGCCGTCCCCACCTTCAGATGCTGAGTCACACCGACGGTAAGGTGATCATCCGCTCGTGCTTCAGTCTTGCGGTCCAGATGCGTGAGGCGATGCTCTTCCACCTTGAACTCGCTGAACACATTGGCCTCAACCGTGTCATGCCGTTCATTGCCGACACGAATTTTCTGGTCGTGCTCGATGTTTTCATCCCAATCCCGCTGGGCGTGCAGGTAGATCTGTTCCGCGCCTTTTTTGTCTTCGATGCGAAACTCGTTGTAGCCCTTACCGCCCGGCGAACTCAGGGTCTTGAAGGTGCTGCGGGTTTTGTTGGCCGGCAGGTCGTAGGGGACGACGTTTTCCTTGTGGTACAGGCAGCCGGTGATCAGCGGTTGGTCGGGGTCGCCTTCGAGGAAGGTGACGAGTACTTCCATGCCGACTCGCGGGATGGCGATGCCGCCATAGGCGTTGCCGGCCCAGCCGGTGGCGACGCGCAGCCAGCAGCTGGTTTTGTCATCGGACTGGCCGTCGCGGTCCCAAAAAAACTGAACCTTGACCCGGCCGTATTCGTCGCAGTGAATTTCTTCGCCCGGCGGGCCGGTGACGATGGCGGTCTGGCTGCCCAGCACTTTCGGTTTCGGGTGTTCCAGGGCCGGGCGGTAATGCGCGTCCCACGGGGTGGCGAGGAAGCGGTTGCGGTAGCCCTGGTGGAAGTCGTCCTTGCTGTCGGTGACGTCGCTGGTGATGTTCTCGCCGAGCACTTGCGGTTGCTTGCCTTCGTGGATGACTTCCAGCAGCAGCCAGAGGTCGTTCCACTCGGCGCGCGGGTGTTCGCTCAGGGCCATGAAGTGGCCGCTGACCAGGGTCGGTTCGTCGCCTTTGCCTTCGGCGAGTTGGTAGTCGCTGCGATGGCGTTCCAGGGCGCGGGTTGCCAGTTGCTTGCCACGTGCGCGGTCGGTGAAGCGGCCGGGGTAATCGTAGTCTTCGAGGTCCGGGGCGAACGCGCTCTTGGCCGCGCTTTCTGGCAGCAGGCGTGGTTTTTCGAAGTCGTAGTCGCGGCGGCTGACGCGGGTGGTGCGGGTTTCCAGGCGCAGGTTGAAGCGCTTGATCACCGGCTTCTCGGCAGCCATGCCGGAGTCTTGCTGGTAGCTTACTGGCGCGAGTTTGCGGAACACCGTCTGGTCATCGCCGAACACCAGTTTGTGGCCGCTGGCACTGTGCTGGAAGTGGAAGTGAATGCCTTCCTCTTCGCACAGTCGCTGGATGAAATGCAGGTCGGATTCGTCGTACTGCACGCAGTACACGCGCTCGGGGTAGATCGCGCCGAGCTGGAAGCTGTAAGCGTCGGCCAGGATGCCCCGGGCTTCAAGCACTTGGGCGATAATTTTCGGCACGCTTAACTGCTGGAAAATCTGCTGGTCGTGGTTGTGTCGCAGGTAGGCGAGTTGCGGCACCAGGCTGATGCTGTAGCGGGTCAGACTTTTGCCGGAATCGCCTTGCTCGATGCGGTAGACCAAACCATGGATCTTGCCCTGGCCGGTGGCGCCGAAGGTCAGGCAACCGGGCTTGTGCAGCAGCTCTTCGAGTTTCAGGTCGGGGCGGGCGCTGACCAGTTCGATGTCGAAACAGAACGGCTGGTTGAGGGCTTCGCGGCCGACGAAACTGAGCACCTGCAGGTCGACGGAAACGCCTTCGAGCGTGAGGGAAATATGGGTTGCGTTCGCGTCCAGCATGCCTTGAGTTCCGTCCTTTGAAAAAGCAGGCGCGGATGGTGAAGCATTAAAGTGCCACGTTCAAGGCTGAAATGCCGTAGGTCCGGGGGCTGACGGGTATCAGGCTTTCCCCTATAACCGAGGTTTTGCGCAATGAATACGGGCATTTCTTGAGGCGATTGGTCGTTACGCCAGATAAAAGGAAGACCCCACAGAGTGGGGCCTTCCTTTATTACTCAGCTAGAAAATTCAAAGCGATTGCAAGGAAATGGTCGCGCTTTGAGAGTTTTGCGTGCTGTCCGCATCCATCCACACCCATTGCGTACCGTCGCCTTGCAGATTGTTGGTAATGCTCTGGATCTGCGAGTAAACGATCTTGACGTTCCCAGCCGCACTGGCAGTAGGCCCAATGTTGGTGACCTGATTGGCAAGGAGGCCGTTTGAAGTCTCATTGACGACGAACACGGTCGCTTGCGCCTCACGGAACTGGCAGGAGAGGAACTGTGTAATGGTACTGGTGATCGTCAGGTTCATCCATTTCGAGGGAGGTACCGCATAGTAACGGGAGTACTTGTTGAACGGATGCTGCTCACCATCGGCCGGCAGCGGATAATTGGTCAGCCCCGATGTATTGGTCGGCATGCTGACACTTCCCAGCCAGATTTCCACCTGTGACTTACCGCTGTTGCTGGGCAGTGAAACCGAAATGGTTTGAGTATCGGTGCCCGAGACAAAACCCAATGATGCCAGGCCTGCATTGGCCGTGGTGCCAGGGACTGTGATCTGTACGGGCGGCAGGCTATTGCTCCAGTTTACGGAGACAGTTGAATTGGTGTCATTTTGAGCAGAGTTGTAGATAAAGATGCCATAAAGCTGGCCGGGGCTAAGCGCGGTACA
This sequence comes from Pseudomonas sp. P9_31, assembly GCF_034008235.1. Lineage (NCBI taxonomy): Bacteria > Pseudomonadati > Pseudomonadota > Gammaproteobacteria > Pseudomonadales > Pseudomonadaceae > Pseudomonas > Pseudomonas sp. P9_31. The sequence continues at coordinate 3,426,804 of NZ_CP125375.1, read as the reverse complement.
GGTGGCTGTATCACCTGCGGTGAGCGTAATGCGTTGTCCGCCGTTCCAGTTAATTTGGGCAGCTGAGATAGCGACACTTTCCATGTTGGAGTTCCTTTTCCTGTTGTGGGGGTATAAGGATGGCGCACAACAATTATCCTTACCTGCGCTGTGCGTGGAAAAGATATTAGTTGAAGGCAAGTAACGGTCAAGTGACTGTCAGGTTATTTTTAATTAACCAGTCTCCTCTTCTGCGACAGTTGGGTTGACTCGGCAGAAACCTGCTGTGACCATCTGTTTTGTTAATATAATTCAACAAGATAGGATTCTGATATGGAATCAGAAACAGTGGTGCTGGAAAGGTGGAAGAGATCAAGGAGTTGAAGTCGTTGGTGCAGTCAATTGCTTGTATTTATTTTTTTGGAATAACTGCAATTATGAAGTGTTATAAATTTTATTGTTGGAGTAGGAAATATAAAGTTGTCAATAGCCGATTGTCTTTTGCCTGGCTCGATGTTGCAGGGTGTATTTTTAAATTGTAATAACTATATATCTAGAAAATATAAGAGACGAAAAATATAGCACCCACGGCAGGTCCTGAATTCAGGGCCTGCAATGGCAGAGGAGGCATGTGGGGCGCGGATTTCAGCCCAACTGCCGCCGATATGGCAAATCCGGCCCGGTCTTGCTGCAGGTCAGGGCGGCGGCGCTAACGGCGAACCTGAGCATGGCTTCGATCTGCTCCTTGCTCAACTGATGCAAACCGTCGACCGAATCCAGTTGCTGCTCGGTGAGCCAGGCAATCAGCGCCGCCTGGAAGGTGTCGCCGGCGCCAACGGTGTCGGCGACTACTACATTGACAGGCGGTACTGACCACGAACCATGACGACGGCTGAACACCGTTGCGCCTTCGCCGCCACGGGTCAGGAACACCAACTGACAGCGATGCTCCAGCCAGCCTTCGATCACGCGCTGCGGATCTTGCTCGGGGTACAACAGGCTCAAGTCTTCATCGCTGACCTTGATCAGGTCGGCCAGCTCCACCAGGGTGGCAATCCGCGAACGCCACAACTCGATGTTTGGCTCGGGATTCAGGCGCACGTTCGGGTCGAGGCTGATCAGGCGCTTGCCGCTTTCCCGCTGAACCAGCGCCAGCAAGGTATCGGCAATCGGTTGCACCACCAACGAGAACGAGCCGATGTGCAAGCCGCGGACTTCAGGCCCCAGTTCTGGCAGGTGCTCCAGCTTCAATTGCCGGTCAGCGCAACCCTCGCCACGAAAGCTGTAATGGGGTGAACCATTGGCGCCGACCGCGACCATTGCCAGCGTGGTCGGCGCGGCAAAGTCCACGAGGTAGTCCGGGCGCACACCTTCATCCTGCAGCACTTGCTGCAAACGTCGGCCGAGGTAGTCGGTCGACAGCCCGGCAAACAGCGCGGCATCGACGCCCAAGCGGCGCAAACCGACCGCCACGTTGAACGGCGAGCCGCCGGCAATCGCCTTGAAATTCACTTTGGACGCCAGGCCGCTGGCATCGTCTTCACTGAAGAAATCGAATAGCGCTTCACCACACACCAGATACATAGTTTTCGCTCTTTAAAGGGTTGCGACATGCTGTTGATAGCGTTCGTAGGCCTGCTGACAGGCCAGTACATTTTCTGCAATCGGTAAGGTTTCACTGGCCGGATCGAGCGTTACGCAGCGCTCACACAAGTCGGCCAGGCTGTCTTCATGCCCGTTTGCCCAGGATTTGCACCACGCCGCCTGAATCGCTGCGCCAAGGGCCGCGGCTTCGCTGTGTTCGGTACAAATCACCGGCGTATTCATGATGTCGGCGACGATCTGCCGCCACACCGGGCTCTTCGAGCCGCCGCCGGTCAGGCAGATGCTACGGCTTTGTAAACCATTCTTGCGCAGCAGGTCCAGCCCGTAACGCAAGCCGAAGGTGGCGCCTTCCACCACGGCACGACACAGGTTGGCCCGGGTCAGGTTGGTCATGGTCAACCCCTGCAGGCTGCCGCTGGCATGGGGCAGGGCGGGAACGCGCTCGCCATTGAGGAACGGCAGCATGCACACGCCTTCGGCACCGATCGGCGCTTGCTCGACCAAGGCGTTGAACGGTTCGATATCCAGTTCGAACAACTCGCGAATCGCCCCGGTGGCATTGGTCAGGTTCATGGTGCAGATCAGCGGCAGCCAGCCGCCGCTGGAGGAGCAGAACGTTGCGACCGAGGCGTCCGGGCTGACATTCGGTTGCTCGGCATAGGCGTAAACCGTCCCCGAGGAGCCAAGGCTCATGGTGATCGCGCCGGGCTTGATATTGCCGGTGCCGATCGCGCCCATCATGTTGTCGCCGCCGCCACTGGAGACCAGCGCCTTGGGGTTGATGCCCAGATGCCCGGCGATGCTCGGCAGGATTGTGCCGACGGGCTGGTGAGCATCGATCAGTTCCGGGAGTGCGGCTTGCAGGCGACCGGTGGGGTCGATGTCGCGCAGCAGTTGCAAGTCCCACTGGCGGGTGCACACGTTGAAATAACCGGTGCCTGAGGCGTCGCCGTACTCGCTGCAACTGCGGCCGGTGAGCCAGTAGTTGAGGTAGTCATGGGGCAGCAGAATGCGGGCGATCCGGGCGAACACCTGCGGGTGTTGTTCTTTGGTCCAGAGTAGTTTGGACACGGTGTAGCCAGGCGCGATGACCACGCCGAGGCGCTCCAGAGAGCCTTTTTCGCCGCCCAGATGGGCGAGCAAGCGGTCGTTCTCCGGGGTGGATTCGGTGTCGCACCAGAGCTTGGCCGGGCGCAGTACCTGACCTTGATCGTCGAGCAGGACCAAACCATGTTGTTGGCCGGAAACACCGATGCCGAGGATGGCCTGACCGTCCACATCCGCCGCAAACAGCGCGCGGCGGGTGGCGAGGGTAAAGGCTTCCAGCCATTGGGCCGTGTCTTGTTCGCGACGGCCGCTGGCACCGCTGAAGAGGCTGTGGACGGCGGCGCCTTGGCCGAGGACCTGGCCGCTATGCGCATCGAGGATGACGGCTTTGGTGCCTTGGGTGCCGCAGTCGATGCCCAGGAATAATTGTTGGTTTGCCATGGAAGATCCTTGGATCGTCAGGTCGATATCAGTGAGCCCAATCGCGAGCAGGCTCGCTCCCACAGGAGATGTTTAGAGGACACAGGATTTGTGTTCGACAACGATCTAATGTGGGAGCGAGCCTGCTCGCGATGACGGCGGTCAATTGACCACCATTCTTACGCCAATACCCGCTCCAGCGTCCGCGCCACCCCAACCTCCCGCAAGCTGTTACAGCACCATTCGAACGCCTCGACGAACTCCAGAGAACGCGGTATCGCCGTCCCGAAAATCTCCTCAACCTCCAGCAACCGCTGAGTGATCAACGCATCATCGGCCACCAGCGCCTGACAGAATGCCGCCCGCGGATCGGGAATCGAATAGGCGTGGCCATTCTCATCCACACCTTTGAGGTACAGCGCCCACGCCGCCACCACCAGCGCCGCACGCTTGGTCTCCTGGCCATCGGCAATCAAACGATTGATCGTCGGCACAGTGAACTTTGGAAACTTCGATGAGCCGTCCGAACACACCCGCTCCAGCTGATCGGCAATCGCCTGATTGGAGAAGCGCGCCACCAGCGTGTTTTTGTACTCGGTTAAATCGATGCCCGGCACCGGCGCCAGTTGCGGCGTTACGTCCAGGTCCATGTAGGTGCGCATGTAGCGCACGAACAGCGGGTCGTTCATGGTTTCGTGAACGAAGCGGTAACCTTTCAAAAAGCCCAGATAGGTCAGGGCCAGGTGGCTGCCGTTGAGCAGTTTGATCTTCATCTCTTCGTAAGGCGTGACGTCGTCGGTGAATTGCACGCCGACCTTTTCCCAGGCCGGGCGACCGCTGACGAATTTGTCTTCCAGCACCCACTGCACAAACGGTTCGCAGACCACCGGCCAGGCGTCGTCGAGGCTGTGTTTGTCGTGCAGTTGCAGACGATGTTCGGTGCTGGTCATCGGTGTGATGCGGTCGACCATGGCGTTGGGGAAGCTCACATGACTCTCGATCCAGTCGCGCAGATCGGCATCGCGAAGGGCAGCGAACGCGAGCAGGGCTTTACGGGTCACCGCGCCGTTGTGCGGCAGGTTATCGCAGGACATCAGGGTGAACGCGGGCGTGCCGGCCGCACGGCGTTTGGCCAGCGCGGCGCAGAGGAAACCGAACACGGTTTTCGGCGCGTTCGGGTGAGCGAGGTCGTGCTGGATCTGCGGCAGGTGCGCCATGAACTCGCCGTTGCTGTCGTCGATGCAGTAACCGCCTTCGGTGATGGTCAGCGAGACAATGCGGATCTCGGGGTTGGCGAGTTTGTCGATCAGCGCCTCGGCGCTGTCTTCGGCCAGCAACATGTCGCGGATGGCGCCGATGACCCGCACTTCGCTGTCGTCGCTATCGCCGAGTTCGAACAGGGTGAACAGGTAATCCTGCTCTTGCAGATCGTCCCGGGCGCGGCGGTCTTCGGCGCGCAGGCCGACCCCGCAGATGGCCCAGTCCAATGCTTCGCCGGTGTTCATCAAGGCGTCGGTGTAATACGCCTGATGCGCGCGGTGGAAACCGCCGACGCCAATGTGCGCGATGCCCTGGCGGGTGTCGCTCAGGGTGTAGGCGGGCAGGGCCACCTCGGGGGCGAGGTGGTTGAGGTTGTGTTTATTCAGTTTCATCACAGGCTCTCGAATCAGGCTGCGGCGCGCAGAGGGCGGGTCAGCGCCACACCGTTGGCATCGAATAAATGGCAGTGTCCGGCGTCCAGGCGCAGGCTCAGGGTTTCGCCATAACGGCTGGCCAGATCGCCGCGAACCCGCATGGTCAGGGCTTCGCCGGAAGACGTCAGGACGTGACAGAAGGTGTCGCTGCCCAAACGTTCGCTGACATCGGCGGTGACTTGCAGCGTACAGTCGCCGGCTTGCGCCAGCTCCAGGTGTTCCGGGCGAATGCCCAGCGTCACTGCGCCGCCGACGCTCAGGTTGGCACCGCTCAGCGGCAGGGTGATGCGGGTGCCGGCGTCCAGCAGCACTTCGCAGCTTTGACTGTCAACGCGGGTGACTTTGCCCTTGAGGAAGCCCATTTTCGGTGTGCCAAGAAAACCGGCGACAAACAGATTGGCCGGCTGGTGATACAGGTCCAGTGGCGAACCGACTTGCTCGATCTTGCCGCCATTGAGCACGACGACTTTGTCGGCCATGGTCATGGCTTCGACCTGGTCGTGGGTCACGTAGATCATCGTGGCTTGCAGTTCTTTGTGCAGGCGCAACAGTTCCAGGCGCATCTGCACCCGCAGGGCGGCGTCGAGGTTGGACAACGGTTCGTCGAACAGGAAGATTTTCGGGTTACGCACGATGGCCCGGCCGATGGCCACGCGCTGACGCTGACCGCCGGACAGCTGTTTCGGCTTGCGCTCCAGCATCGGCCCGAGTTCCAGAATGCGCGCCGCTTCGCCGACTTTTTTCTCGACTTCGGCTTTTGCTACACCGGCCAGGTCGAGGGCGAACGACATGTTTTTGCGCACGCTCATGTGCGGGTACAGGGCGTAGGTCTGGAACACCATCGCCAGGTCGCGCTTGGCCGGGCTGACTTCGGTGATGTCGCGGCCGTCCAGCTCGATGGTGCCGCCGCTGACTTCTTCAAGGCCGGCGATCAACCGTAGCAGGGTGGATTTGCCGCAACCCGATGGGCCGACGAATACCACGAATTCCTTGTCGTTCACTTCCAGGTCGATGCCCTTGATGATGGAAAAGCCTTCGAAGCCTTTTTGCAGGTTTTTTATTTTCAGGTTGGCCATGGGGGCCTCCGCTTGAGTTAATTCAATTGCGCCTGGTGAGCTTTTTGTGGGAGCGGGCTTGCCCGCGATGGCGATTTAGCAGCCGACATCCAGGTTGAATTTGCCGACGTCATCGCGGGCGAGCCCGCTCCCACAGGGTTTTGTGTCAGATCAGGATCCGGGGACATTCATTTCACGGCGCCAAACGACAGGCCGCGGACCAATTGTTTCTGGCTGATCCAGCCGAAGATCAGGATCGGCGCACAAGCCAGGGTCGAGACCGCCGACAACTTGGCCCAGAACAGACCTTCAGGGCTTGAGTACGAGGCAATCAATGCGGTCAGTGGCGCGGCTTTGGACGAGGTCAGGTTCAGCGACCAGAACGCCTCGTTCCAGCACAGGATCAGCGACAACAACACCGTGGAAGCCAGGCCACCTTTGGCGATCGGCAGCAGCACCCGGACCATTTCCTGCCACAACGTGGCGCCGTCCAGACGTGCGGCTTCGAGAATGTCCTTGGGGATGTCTTTGAAGTAGGTGTAAATCATCCAGACCACGATCGGCAGGTTGATCAGGGTGTAAATCACGATCAGCGCGATTCGCGTATCCAGCAGGCCAAAGCTCTTGGCCAGCAGGTAGATCGGCATCAGCACGCCCACCGGTGGCAGCATTTTGGTGGAGAGCATCCACAGCAACGTGCCTTTGGTGCGCTGGGTTTCATAGAACGCCATCGAGTAGGCCGCCGGCACCGCGATCAGCAGGCACAGGGCCGTGGCGCTGAAGGAAATCACCACCGAGTTCCAGGCGAAGCTGAAGTAATCGCTGCGCTCGTTAATGTGCAGGTAGTTCGCAAGCGTCGGCGTGAAGATGAACTGCGGCGGCGTGGCGAACGCGTCGATTTCGGTCTTGAAGCTGGTCAGCACCATCCAGAATATCGGGAAGAAAATCAGGATCGCGATGGCCCAGGCCAGAGTGCCGAGCAGCAGGCTTTGCAGGCGACGGGATTGTTGAAGAGTCATGGCGCAGGCCTCAGGCTTTGTCTGTCAGGTTTTTGCCGATCATCCGCACCAGCACGATGGCCGCGATGTTGGCAATCACCACCGCGATCAAACCACCGGCGGACGCCATGCCGACGTCGAACTGCACCAGCGCCTGGTTGTAGATCAGGTAGGCGAGGTTGGTCGAGGCGTAACCGGGGCCACCGTTGGTGGTGGTGAAGATTTCGGCGAACACCGACAGCAGGAAGATGGTTTCGATCATCACCACCACCGCGATCGGCCGGGCCAGGTGCGGCAGGGTCAGGTGCCAGAAAATCGCGATGGGACCTGCACCGTCCAGGCGCGCGGCTTCTTTCTGCTCCTGGTCGAGGGACTGCATGGCGGTCATCAAAATCAGAATCGCGAAGGGCAACCATTGCCAGGACACAATGATGATGATCGACAGCAGCGGGTAGTGTGCCAGCCAGTCCACCGGCTGCGCGCCGAACAGCTTCCAGATGTAGGCGAGAATCCCCGAGACCGGGTGAAAGATCAGGTTTTTCCAGATCAGCGCACCGACGGTGGGCATGATGAAGAACGGCGAAATCAACATCACCCGCACGATGCCGCGACCGAGAAAGTCACTGGCCTCCAGCAACGCGCTGATCAACACGCCGAACACCACACTGATCAGCAGCACGCTGCCTACCAGCAACAGGGTGTTGGTGGCGCCGGGCAGGAAACCCGAATCGCTGAGGAAGTAGCTGAAGTTCTCCAGCCCCACGAACTGGTTTTCACCGGGGTAGAGCAGGTTGTAGCGGATCATTGAAAAGTAAACGGTCATGCCCAGCGGCACGATCATCCACAGCAGCAACAACGCCACCGAGGGGCTGACCAGAAACCAGCCGGGGTTGGTCAACCGGCTTTTACGCACCGGTTGGGGGATGTCGATGTGAGCTTTGACAGTGGTTGAAGTATTCATGGCGATCAGAACCGATTCATGCAGACCTATGAAGATCTAATGTGGGAGCGGGCTTGCCCGCGATGGCGGTGTATCAGTCACCCAAAATGTTGAATGTGAGGCCGTCATCGCGGGCAAGCCCGCTCCCACAGAAGGCGGGAGCGGGTTGCGCTGGTTACTTGGGATAACCGGCGCGCTTCATCTCACGTTCGGTGGTTGACTGGGCGGCGGTCAGGGCCTGGTCAACCGTGGTCTGGCCGATCAACGCGGCCGAAAACAGCTTGCCGACCTGGGTGCCCACGGCCTGGAATTCAGGAATGGTCACCAACTGGATGCCGATGTAGGGCACCGGTTTGGCGCTCGGCTTGCTCGGGTCGGCTGCCTTGAGCGATTCCAGCGTCACCTTGGCGAACGGTGCGGCATTCATGTAGGCCTCGGTGTAGGTCGAGGCGCGAGTGCCTGGCGGCACGTTGGCGATGCCGTCTTTTTCCGCGACCAGGGCACCGTATTCCTTGGAAGTGGCCCAGGCGCTGAACGTTTTCGCCGCGTCCTTGGCCTTGGAACTGGTCGGAATCGCCAGCGCCCAGGAATAGAGCCACGCCGAGCCTTTGTCGGTGGTCTGGTGCGGTGCGTAAGTAAAGCCGACGTGGTCGCTGACCTTGCTTTGGGTTTTATCGGAAACGAACGAGCCGGCAACGCTGGCGTCGACCCAGATCGCGCATTTGCCGCTATTGAACAGCGCGAGGTTTTCGTTGAAGCCGTTGCTGGAAGCACCCGGCGGGCCGGATTTTTTCATGGTGTCGACGTAGAAGTTCAGCGCGTTCTTCCACTCGGGCCCGGTGAATTCCGGCTGCCACTTCTCATCAAACCAGCGTGCGCCAAAGGCATTGGCGACGGTGGTGATCAGCGCCATGTTTTCGCCCCAGCCGGCCTTGCCGCGCAAGCATATGCCGTACTGTTCTTTATCTTTATGGGTGAGTTTGCTGGCAAATTCGCCGATCTGTTCCCAGGTTGGACGTTCGGGCATGGTCAGCCCGGCGTCCTTGAACAGGTCGGTGCGGTAATAGGTGATGGAGCTTTCTGCGTAGAACGGCAGGGCGTAGAGCGAGCCCTTGACCGACAGGCCTTCACGCACAGAAGGGAAGACGTCGTCGAGGGCGTAGCTGGCCGGCAAATCCTTCATCGGCTCCAGCCAACCCTTGGCGCCCCAGAGTGCGGCTTCGTACATGCCGATGGTCAACACATCGAACTGCCCGCCCTGAGTGGCGATGTCGGTGGTCAGGCGTTGGCGCAGGACGTTTTCTTCAAGCACCACCCAATTGAGCTTGATATCCGGATGCTCGGCCTCGAAGGTTTTCGAGAGCTTTTGCATGCGGATCATGTCGCTGTTGTTGACGGTGGCGATGGTCAGGGTCTGGGCGGCGAGGCTGACGCTGCTGAGGGTCATGCAGGTAAGAGCAAGCAGAGCTTTTACAGAAGGTTGCATCGTGCACTCCTTTTCTGCACCGGGCGGGTTACAGAAGGACAGTTATTGTTTTTGTGTCTTCCTGCGCAAGGAAGAATGTGCACTGATTACAGCCTTCAATCGATGAGCTGACAAATCATCCATCGCACTGTGATCGATACTATTTTGCACTGAGGTTGAGGGGCAGAGGTGCATGGCACGGCTTTTCAGCCGTCTGCATCAATTGAATTCGTACAGGTTTTAGGCTTGAAACCTGTACTTAAGGTGCACCACCTGTGGGAGCGGGCTTGCTCGCGAAGAGGCCGGCACATTCAACATCGAAGCCGCCTGACACGCCGCCTTCGCGAGCAAGCCCGCCCCCACATGGATTGCGTTAACCCAGGTTTTGCTCGGTCAGCCGCTGCACCACCAACCGCCGGTAGTGCGACGGCGTCATGCCCTTGAGTTGCTGGAAACGCCGGTTGAAGTTGGAAATATTGTTGAAGCCCGACTCGAAACACACATCAGTCACCGGCTTGTTGCCATCGGCCAGCAGCTCGCAGGATTTGCTGATGCGCAGGCGATTGACGAACTCGATAAAGCAGCGTCCGGTGGCCTGTTTGAACACGCGACTGAAGTAGGTCGGCGTCAGACCCAAGTGCTCGGCGACTTCTTCCAGAGGCAGTTCCCGGGCGTAATGAGCAAAGATGTAATCCACCGCCCGGTTGGTACGGTCGATATTGTGTTCATCGGCCAATTGCGGGGTCGTGGCACCGGAAAGCAACTGATAGTCATCGGACGTCGCCAGCAACTCCAGCAGAATGAAAAAATACCCGAGCCGGGTCATGCCCTGGGTATCGGCAATGCGCTGCATCAAGGTCATGGCCTGGCGGATGGTGCGCTTGCAGCGGAACTCGATGCCGTACTGTGCGCGCTCCAGCAAGGGCGCAAGGGTCTTGAGTTCGGCGAACACCTGATGGCCGCTTTCGAACAGCTCGTCAGTGAAGTTGACCAGCATGTCGCGATTGGGCACCACTTCGTCTTCGGCCACCTGGCTGATCCAGTTGTGGGGCAGGTTGGGGCCGGTCAGGAACAGTGTTTCCGGGTAGAAGTTACCGATGTAGTCACCGATGAATACCTTGCCGGAGCTGGCGACGATCAGGTGCAGCTCGTATTCCTTATGGAAATGCCAGCGCACCAACGGGCAGGGAAAGCCGTGCTGGCGGTAGATGATGGACAACCCGTTATGGTCATCCATCAACTCGTAGGAGGGGTCTGTCACGCGGGCTGTTCGGGTCATGTCAGGACACTTTTCTTGTTATCGCCAGCGGATCATGCCTCGTTCCGCGCCTGCTGTGCCAGCCTGCCGCGACTATCGCTAATGGCCGTTCATGCAATCTATGGCCATAAACCGCTTTCATGCTGGTGGCGATCCAGCAGTAGCGGACGATTTGCGACTCGTCAAAGAAATCGGTGTTGATGATGCTGCACCGGGTGACCCTGTCGCGGGAAGAATGAAACCAGTCATCGATATGGTTTTTGATGTGCTGCGGACCGCCCAGCGCCGAGTAGCAGGTCGCCGACAACGACCAGAGGAAAGTCTCGTAAGGAGCCCCTGCAAGGGTGGTCTCGATATGGGATTGAAGATCGCTGGTGTCGCTGAATACCTTGCCATTCCACTTGTGAGGAATTCGCGGCCAGAAATACTCACTGTCCAGCCCAGGTTTCATCTGTGCTGCCATGACAATGCGGCGCTTCGAACTGACGCGCTTGAGCTGTTCCACAGTAATCAATCCATCCGAGGCAGAAATCAGACGCGTGCCCAGGCGGCGCATCAGAAAATCATTGAGTTGCTTGTAGTCGAAAGGCTTCGACCCATCACCCAGCTGGTGGAAGTCGAGCACGATGAACTCGTCCCGATTTTGATCGAGGAATGTCGTCACCGCGTCGACCAGCTCATCAAGGATGCGGTGGGACTGATAACCGTTGTGATGAAAGTAGAAAACCGGTACTTCCGGGCCGGCGACGCAACCGAGCCGGATATCGAACGCCCGCGCCCCGTTGGCCAGTTGCCAGGCAAAGGAATCGTTCTGGCAGGTCGTCCAATTGCCGATCACCACCTCATGGTTGGGGGCTCTTTTGTCCATGCCGGCATTGTGCGTGCCGGGCCAGACGATATCGGTCAGCTTCAACCGGTCGATATCCGGTACGTTGCTCATCCACTTCTGCTTGTCGAACGTGATTGCAGTGCTGCGGGTCATGACAGTTCCTTGTCGCTGACTTCGCCCCATCCGTGGGCCGAAGAAATTCACGGGGTGGATGTGGCTGCATGCCCCATCCGTTTCATGACCCAGCATAGAAGTGCACGGCAGCATTGCCAGCCATGGAAATATATCCACAAATATGGCCACCTGATATTGCGATGGCTAGTTGATTTTCTGGCTGGCTTTTTTCAGGTTGACGGTTCGGCAGCAGGAAACAATTTTGCTCTCTTCAATAAAGTCGACGTTGATGATGTTGCACTTTATCGCCCAGTCGCTGTTTTGAGGGTCAAACCATTTATCGAGCTCTGTGTGAATGTCGACTGGCCCGCCGAGCACACTGTAGCTGGTGGCGGAAAGCGACCATGGTGCCCATGTACCTGGCGGGTATTTCAGCACCTCGACAATGTATTGCTGCAGGTCAGCGGAGCCGACGATGGTGTTGCCGATCCACCTGTGTCTGATTCGCTCGAGAAATACGCGTCGATCCAACGCACTGTCTGGCGGCGCAGCGACCAATACGCGTTGTTTCGCGCTGATCTCTTTCAGTTGGCCCAGGCTGAGATGCCGATTTTGTGCTGGAATAATTTGATCTCCCAGCAGTTGAAGTATCGTGGCGTTGAAGTAAGCGAAATCGAATGAGTCACCTTGCAATTCGTGAAAGTCTACGATAATGAACTCGTCGGGGTTCTGGCCGAGAAACGCTTTGATATCGGTTATAAGTTCACCGAGTGTTCGAGAGTTGCGATGGCCGTTGTGGTGAACACGAAACTTTCCGAGCCCCACGGCTTTGGGTTCCCAGATCAAACGGACATCGAGCGTTCGGGAGCCATGGCGAAGCTGGGCATAAAAAGAATCGTGCTGGCACGCGAGCCAGTGACGAGGGGGGCTCAGCAGCGGGTAGGAGGCTTTCCAGTCGCTCCCGGCGTTGTGAGTGCCGGGCAGTGTAAGTTCCAACAGTGATAAGTTGTCAATGGCCGGTGTTACTGTCATCCAGTTATGGGGCGAGAAGTGATCTGGTTTATCGTTATTCATGTAAGTGTTCCTGCGTGGATAATTAAAAGCGCCACCGTTTTAGTTGGTGAAGTGGCGCAGGCAGGAAGTTTTAATTGATTGTTTTGGTGTCGGCCAGGTTTGGTGTGATGCCAAGTATGTAAGTCATGAAGCTTGAGGTTTATAAAGTTCGGTTTTTTGCCTCAATCCATTGCGACATATATTGAGTGCTTTTGTGCGAGTGATGACGCAGCATGCTGCCGGTGAAGTTGTCCCGTCTTAGTTGGGGAAGGCGTTGTAGGCAATCGCGCAGTCTTTCAACGAGTGCCACGCCATGCATTGATTGTTGATAGCGGTCGGTCAGCAGTGTTTTCCCTAATAACTGCGCTTGTCTCCAGTCCGATTCATTTTTATACAACTGAACCGCGCAGTCCGCGAACGCCTGGGCACTTTGAGCAACAGCACCGGGCCACGGATGATCGCCTTGCATGCCCTCTGCACCAATGGGTGTCGTGACACTTGGCGTGCCTGTGAGCATCGCGTCAACGAGTTTGCCCTTGATGCCGGCACCAAAGCGCAAGGGCGCCAGGCACACCCTGGCTGCAGACATGACTTGCAATGCATCTTCTGCCCAGTTCATTACATGAAAACCCTGGGCCGCATTGTGCAGTGCTGTGGCTTTCGGCGGCGTATAGGCGCCATAGATGTGTAACTGCGCAGTGGGGAGTTGCTGGCGGATCAGCGGCCAGATCGTATTCTTCATCCAGAGCACCGCATCCCAGTTGGGGGCGTGACGGAAATTGCCGATGCTCAGGAAGTGCGCCCGGTGTTCAAAGGCTACCGGTGGCACGCTCGGTGGATCGACCATCAGCGGACACCAGTGCAACAAGGTGCGGGGCAATTTGAACTGCTCGACCAGCAACTCGATCTCCACTTCGGAGATCATCAGATTCAAGTCACAGCGATACAGCGCGGCAATCTCCCGTTTCGCCAGATCGGTATCGGCCATGAGCTCGAATTCTTCACGCAATGCAGGGGCGAATAACTCACTGAAATCGTTGGCGTCGTCACTGGCCTTCAAGCGCTCCTTGAGCCGCTGATGCCGGGCATGCCGCAGGCTTTGAAGGTCCGAGGTCTCTAGCACGCGCAAGGCGTCGGGGCAGCGCTTTTCGACGCGCCAGCCAAACTGCTCCTCGATCATGAACTGGTCGAACAGGACGATGTCCGGCGCCAGTTCGCCGATGAAGGTGTCGAAACTGCTGTTGTTGAGTTCGATCGGCACTTCGCGGATGCCCAGCTCGGTCAGATCGGCCTTGTGCTCGCCGGGGCCTGCTGGGCTGGCGAAGGTGATGTCCCAGCCTTGCTGCAAAAAAGTCTCGAGGATTTGCATCACATGCCCGCTGGCCGCTGAAGAACGGGGCTCGGGCCAGACGTAACCGATGACCAGGACTTTGGTGACGGGAGGCTGAGTCATGACCAGTGATCCTTTGCAGCAAGCGAGGGGACAAAAAAGGGCGCAATTAAACCACAGTACAGTAGTGGTCGCATGCGCCCTGTTTCAGAAACTCGGTACGTCTGAAATTCAAAGAATGTTGATTTTTACCAGTGTCTGCCCGCTGATGTATCCATGGTCGGCATTTTTGAGTGCCGCTTTCATGGTCGCTATATTCTGCTGATACGCTTGCTTGTTGGTCTTTAATTGACTTAGCAGCGATGTCGTCAATGCAAACGAGTCGGCATTCTTAAACGCTGTGCCGCGGTTGTAGTTGGTATTTGGAAAACTCGGCAGACCCATGGATAACTTGCCGTTGGCGAGATTTAGAAGCGGACTTACGTCCAATTGCTGAGAGCCACGCTGAAATATTCCGCTGTGTTCGGCGTAGGCGAAATCTTTGGTTTTCGGCGAGCCGTGGAAAACCTCATGAACGAAAGTATCGGCAGTGGTGCCTGGGTTGAAATGATCCCTGCGATAAGCTTCGTTGAAGTTGTTGCTGTATACCCGGATGAATTCGTGATTGGTATTTTTCGCCTTGTTGCCGGTCTTCCAATCGTTGTAGAGCCCCCAATGCAGCTCGGCTACTGCGTCGCTGTCTTTACCGCTGTCGAGGATGAAGTTGCCGGGTTTGATATTTGAAAGATCTTCTTTGACTGCAAGCAGGTAGTCGCGGTAAGTACTTCGGGTTGCGGCAGAGTCATTCGCAAGCAGAAGGTCAAGAACCGCATTCGATTCCTGAATCAGCGTTGGGTCATTCAATACGTTGATGGCGTCGTCTACTCTTCTGCTGGCGAGTGGTAAACCTTCCTTGATAACTGTGCGAGCGTAGCTTTTAGGCATGACTTTATGCCAGTGTGGGGTGGAAAGTTTAAGTTTGAATTCAAAGCCCTTCAGTTTGGCTCCCCAAGGCTCGCCCGATCGGTTCAGCGCGTACCATTCGTCATTACGGCGTATACCCCATACCTGGAAGGTATCCTGGGAAGTTTGCGCGGGACGCCAGGTTCCAAGGCGAATAGTGTCAGGGTCGACAGTTGCGGCCAGTTGGCGGTGTGGCGTTACGCCCGACCATTTACGCGCGTCGAAAATCGCGTTATCCAGGGCGGCCACGCTGCTGCGCCACGTTTTGCGCAACAGTTTTGCGCCATGTAAAAGCAGGTCGGATGCTCCGTCCAGCGGATTGAACAGGTTACTTACCAATCCGAATCCCGTCGAAGCGATCTTGCTGGCCTTGGTAGCAATGCTCATGCTTTTGGCGGCCAGGCTGGCAATCTGAGCGACGGCTCCGACGACTAACAAAACGGTCATCGCGGCTTCTAAAGTACAGGCTGCCGCCCCTTGCAATTGTCGATCCAGATCGTCTGAGCTCAGGTCTTCGATACAGGATTTGAAGGGCACGACAAAATTGAGAAACGTATCCAGATCCTTTTCCCGTTTTGCGCGCAATGCCTCCATCCTGGTCTGTCCCCAGCACTCTCTCACCAATTCATCGTAGGTCGCGATTGGCCTGTGCTTGAGGACGAAGTTCACCAATGAGTCGAACTCTGTCGAATAGAAACTCTGGTAATAACCGTTGATTTCTGGCGCCAGTGGAGGCGCTGACAACTCACCGATTTTTTCGATCACACCAGAACTGATGTTGACGAGGCCGGGTGTGACCCCATGGGTATAACACTCGATGTTCGTGGGTAGCTGAAGCACCTTCGCGGGAGCGGAGTAGTTGTTCTCACTGCTGCGAACGGTTGTGCTTAAAAGGTTTTCCTCTTGGATAAGCGCTGCCAGCCTGGTGTTTTCACGGCAGGTTCCGTGCAAGGTGAATAATTCGTAACACGTCACTCGACCTTCGAAGTGTGAACAGATGACTACCCCGTAGCGACCTTTTGCCTCATCTATTTCCTTATGACTTTCCGTCGGTTTGCGCCCGGTCACTTTCAGGATCGCGTCAATGGTCGACGCTATGGGATTCGTGGGAAGGCTGGTGATCGAGTGGAGTTTCGCGACTGACGGCCTTACGGCGAACATCGTCACCTTGCCTTTTAGCAGGCGTGTCCGATCGGGCAGTGGCATTGATGAAAACGCCTGCTTCACATGCATGTTCATTGCTTGTACATGGGTCACATAGTCGCGATTGAACTGACGGTAGAACTCACCATCAGGAGCAATCAGGTTTGGGAGCATGTGGGGAAACGCTCTGTAGATGCTTTCGCCATCCTTAAGATCCCAGTCACCGGTCGCCAGATCATTGGACATGTGCAGTTCTACGGGCGATACGGGAAACGGGGTGGCGAAAATGTCCTGCTGCGGTCGATTCTTCTTCTGGTGAAGGACGTCTTTTTCAAGATAGGTGCATCCTTTGGCGACCTGCGTGAGGATGTCCAGTGCGACGCTTTTGCGAGTCGGCAGAGGGCGAGACAATGTTTCGGCCGTTTCGGCAAGCGTCTTTGCATGTCGGGCGTACGCACCTAATGCCACTTCAAGCGAGTCCGTGACCGACTTCTCTACGTCATCCGGCGTGACGATTTTGTTGAGTAACGCCCAATCAATCACCGGATCCACGGCAGCCAGAGCGTCGAGCGTCTTTCGCGACTCACAGACTCCGTCAAACTTCGACAGTTGGTGTAGCTGCGCATAAGTCATCGAGCGCGTCGATCCCGGCGCAATGATTTCCTGCACCGCGACGATCCGGCAGAATTCGACCCATTGCGGCGTGCCCAATGACAGGGTGGGAGGCAGATCTCTTACCAGAAATTCCGGTGCTGCTTCTGCCAGCAACAGGTGAGCGGCCAGTGCCGCATTTTTTTCGCTAATCCGGTGGTTCTCGATCAGGTGCCTTTCGAATTCCGTTTGGACATCGGCGAAGGATTTCTCTATGTGCTCGACAGCATATAAGTTGAAACCTGCCACATGATTGCGAGGCTCTTGTTCGCCGACTCCCGGATGAAGATTGAGCAAGAGCGAAGTCAGCACCATTTGCTTGAGCGACTCATCGGGTTGGGGTTGGTTTTCCTGCGCTCCATACCAGCCCAGATCCCGCACGAAGGCGTTGGCCCAGTCAAAGGCGATGGGACTGGACGTCAGTTTTTCAAGAACGTCCTCAGCCTCCGAGCGTTTGAAGGGGGTAGACCGCCCGCCAAAAATGCTATTCGACAGATGCTCCAGTAGCGACTGATCCTTGATGTAACTGGTGATGAGTTTGCGGAACTCACTGCGTTGAACCGCAGAAAGAGTGACTGAATTGTCGCCCCCGGCTTTGATCATTTCCCAAAAGTTGCCAAGCGGTGGGCTCACTGGAGGCTTCGACTCCATGAATGCTGTCAGCCTGGAACCTTCGGCGGCGGTTCGGGGAATGGTGTAACCATGGAATTTCAGCCATTGCGCCAACTCGACGTGGTCAGCGAGAGAGATGGCACCACCGGTCAATTGCGCCATTTCAACCAATGCATGAAGATCATCTTTCAGATCCGGTGCAAGTTTGAATGCGTTCGCAAAGCCAAGTGTTTTGCCTGAATACCTTGCGCTTATTTCACCTTCGGAAGTGACTTCGAATAGTGAGTGCTCGGGAAATTTGAGGGTGGCCATTAGTTTTTTGAAGGCCCTTTGTTCGGACATTTTTTTCAGCAGTTCCCTGCCGGGTTGCAGAGCGTCTTCAAGCGTCGACCCGGACTCCAGGGAGACGGTGGCGCCTTCCAGCGTGATTGCTTGCGACGGGGTAAGGTTTTCTCTGCGCTGATTTAGCTTATATACAACCTCCATTCGTTCATTGTTGTCGCTTTGAATGTGATTGTCTTGAGTGGCGGTATAGGGAATAGATCTGGACAAGTATCTTTGAGTTGGAGAGTTTGCAAGCTTGTGGGTCATGATAAATCCATTTGTTTTGGGTTTTATGTTTGGTGGATCCTCTTTTGTTGTCTTGCGTTTATCAAGAATTTCTGTGTAAGTGTATTTTTCAAGTGTTGGGAAATCTGAGTTATTGTTTTTTAACTGAAGCGCCGCTGTCGCCGGTTGCGAACAGTACGTTTTTTTATCGTCATTGCATGCAGATCGAAAAATACAACTAAGGTTTTTGGTTGCGTTGTAAATATTAATAACATCTCCACGGTTTATTGTTTGGTTGGGGATGATTACGCTTGTGCCTGGCTTGCAGTAATGGAAAAGTGCAGTTCGTGCTTTGTTGCTGCTCGCAGGAATAAGTGATGAAAATGGATTTACCTGGTATTTGCGATGATGCCGAAGATCAATATTCGCTTCTATGGCTGCTGGACCCTCTAAGTGATCTGGAGGAGGAAGAGCCTGTGCCAATGGCGAAAGCCAGAACATTCGAAATCGGTTCGCTCGATGAAAGAGATGTTGATGGTGTTAATGTGAACGATCTGAGTGATGAAATATTGCATGGCTGTTCGGTCGTCGCTGACCCAGCCAGCTTTGATCCTGCATATTTTATTCGTGATCGCATTGATGAGACTGTGCAAGCGCTAGTGCCTGACGAAAAAAACAGGTCGCGGATAAAGCATGATTCAGAAGTGCTGATTAAATATATAGAGGCTAAGCAACCCAATCGCAGTGACATGCTTAAAGCCGAAAAAGATCCCGCCAACTGGAAGGAGAGAACATTTACATTGGCAGAGCTATGCACCGGCTATCATTATCGTGTGCTCAAAGACAGTGGGTACTCTGAAATACAATGGCCTTCCTACTATCCTGCCAAGCTTGTAAAGACTTTTGAGGGGGCCGACTATCAGGCTGACTTCAAAAAGTATGTTGCCGAAAGCTTACAGCATCCTGCGGCGCACGCTTTTGGGCGACTGTTAAAAAAAGCCGAACTCAACAAGCTGGTCGTAGAGTTCATCAAGAGTGACGCTCGCTCAATGGAAGACAGGATGATTGCCTTTGAGTATCTCAAAGGCTTGATCCCTGCGCGCCTTCTTAACTTGCACAGCGATCCGGATCTTGAGGTCGATAACGCCGTGTTTCTCGGGCGCAGCAATCTGGGTCGCGGCGTGTTGTTTTTTCTGGGCGAAGACAGTGCTGCCATCGAATTTCCCGCCGGGCATGACGAACGCGGAAGGTTTCTGGAAAACCATCCGGAACTGCAAAAGCGTCTGCTGAAGGGTGTTCCGTTGAGCGCGCAACAAAAACCTTACATCCGTGATTTCAAATATCGAGGAATGGAATTTCCCCTGTTCGCGACGCGCCCAAACTATCGAGAGATTGTATTTCGATCCAGCACTGACATTGGCAAAGACCTTTTCGACCGGCAGATCGAACGAGCGTTGGCGGACATCGATACATTGGTATCAACCCACGCCGAGCGTATGACCGATATTGCGTTGGAAGTTGCCGGGTATCTGCTGCAATGCATTGCGTTCGCGGTTTCGATCCCTACTGGAGGAACGGCGGCCTGGGTGTCTGCACCGATTCGTATGCTGATTCCCTTCCTGTTGGGAATCGGGGCATCGGCAACTGATCTGATCCGTGCCGAAATCTCTGATGACCCTTCCGAGGCGGAACGTTTGAGGATCAACGCAGCGATCGGAGTTCTGTCTGAACTCGCCGGCCCCATTGCGGAAAAACTTTTGGGTAAAGCCCTTTCCATCGCGGCCAAGAAAAACATCAGCCGCCGAGTGCTCGAAACGCTTAAGCGCAGCAACAGACCCTCGTTGGTGCGCAGACCCGCAGGCAGCATCAGCCATCAGTTGACGAGTACTGCTGGCAAAGAAATACCGGAGGCAGGTAAGGGGGTGCTTGTCGCAGGCTATCTGTCAGAGTTGGCGGGCGGGCCTAATGTGGCGCAGTCCCTCGCGACGAACTCACAGGTGGTGAGACTTTCCGGGCCGGAAAAGGGTTTTGTCTATCAAGGTTTCGTGTTCCGCGGGGACATGCGCGACCCGAAGGTAATCTTTGAAAAAGGGTTTACCCAACGCACACCAATCAGGGATCTCAACCAGGTCAACGGCTTCAAAGGTGGCTATGGAGGTGCTCACGATGCACTCGATCTTGATGGCGCCGGGATTTCGACCTCGGCTTTTTACAAAAAAGACGGCGCAGGTGCCTTTGTCTATGGTGGCCAAAAAGGCGGCTACACCTATTTCGTCGATGCTCGTCAGTTGGAGGGATTCCATCTGTACGCCAATACCGAACTAGCGTTTCGCCCCGACTCCGGGTTGAAACAACTGCCTCCTTTGGAAATCAACTATGCCGTCGATCTACCGCCTGCCTTGATTCTCGGCGCCTATGACAAGACCGGGAGGTTCACTCCCAACCCCAAAGCGATCAATCGAGCGATCATGGCGAGTGAGATCAATCCATTGAAAGGCGGTGGTCGAGACGTGGGAAATAAATTCCGCCAGCCGCTGACTGATATCAACGGACTTGCTGGCGTCGATTTTGGTAACGAGGCGGTGGCCGAGCAGGAAGCCGTGCCGCCTGTGCCAGACACTACTCCGACGCCTGCACGACCACCGGCTAAAGTGGATGTCAATGACATCATCGCTTTCCGAGAGCGGCAGGAGGCTAAACGCAAACGCCCGAGTGCTTGAGTCGCGTTATTGGTCAGGCGTGAATAAAGGGAGAGAGGGCAAAATACTCTTGACCTTGTCCCGCAACTGATCGATAGAGAATGGCTTGCCGATGAAATACATGCCGTCAAGCACCTCGATGCTTTCGGCATAGCCGCTGGCGAACAGGATCGGCAATTCGGAACGCAGCAGGCGCGCCTGCTTGGCCAATTCACGACCGTCCATCACCGGCAAGCCGACATCGGTCATCATCAGATCGATGTCCTGGTCTTCGTCGTTGATGAACTCCAGCGCCTTTTCACAGCCATCGGCCTCAAGCACCCGGAACTCCAGCTCCTCCAGCACATCGACGATCAGCATGCGCACGATGGCATCGTCTTCGACGACTAGAATGGTGGAAGCGTTGGTGGGCATAGTGGGGCTCTCAAAAGTTGAATTTGCGATGGCGTCGATCGAAATCGCCGGGTTTTTTGCAGGAGTAAGTGACGGATCACTACAAGTTCCCGACGCGCTACAAAAAACAATAGCCGCACAAGAGCCGCACAGAGTAGCCGCTCCTTTGCGCCAGGGCAGTGAAATGCAGGATTTTGCCGAAAAGCATGTCAGAAAAATGGATCGGCTCGGCCGTTTTGGGGCAGACTCGATGGCTTTCAACAGTTCGACAAGGCTACCCCATGACCTCAGCGTCTTCGGTTGAAGAGCAACGATTCCGTAAACTCCTGAGCCGCAACGTCAGCCTGCCGTTGGGTGTCGGCGTTGTCAGCGCGGTTTTCTTCATTTCGCTGATCACCTACCTGCTGTCGGTGATCCAGTGGGTCCAGCACACCGACCGGGTGATCAATAATGCCAATGAGGCGATCAAGCTGACCGTTGATCTGGAAACCGGAATGCGCGGCTTCCTGCTCAGTAGCGACGAGCATTTTCTTGAGCCCTATGAGACGGCCAAGCCAAGAATAGAGGTCGCCCTCAATACCTTGCTCGAACTGACCGCAGACAACCCGGTCCAGACCGACCGCCTGCACCGGCTCCAGGCCTTGCACACGGAATGGGCCAATTACGCGCAATCGTTGATCGATTTGCAGCGCGCAAGCGGTGACTACCGCAGCGCAATCAAGGCCGGACGCGGCAAGCGGCTGACCGATGAGATTCGCAAGCAATTCGAAGACGTGATCGACATGGAGCAGCAGTTGCGTGCCACGCGCAACGAGGAAGTGCGTCGTACCACGATTTGGAGCATCGCCCTTTATCTGTTGTTCGTGGCCGGCATCAGCGGGTTGCTGGCCTACATTGGCCGCCGGGATTTGCTCAACCTGTCCCAGAGCTACAGTGCCAACTTCGCCGCGCAACAGGCCAGCGCCCAGCGCCTGGAGCAGCAAGCCTGGTTGCGCAACGGCCAGACCGAACTGGCCGAGCAAGTCCTGGGGCAGTTATCCCTCAATCTGTTGGGGCGCAACATTCTGCAGTTCTGCGCACAATATCTGGGCACTGCCGTCGCGGCGATCTATGTCCGTGAGGAGCATGGTGGCCTCAAGCGCATTGCGTCTTATGGTTTCTCCCGGGAACAGGAGGCGCTTGAACAGCAGATTTACAGTGGTGAAGGCATTGTCGGCCAGGTGGCGCAACAGGCGCGCCTGATTCGTCTTGATGACGTGCCGGGCGACTACTTCAAAGTCAGCTCCGGCCTGGGCGAAGGTTTGCCACATAGCGTGCTGGTGGCGCCGACCAGCGACGATGACCGGGTCAACGGTGTGATTGAGCTGGGGTTCCTGCGGCCGCTGACGGATCGTGACGTCGAACTGCTTGAACTGATTGGCGCCAACATTGGCACCTCGATAGAGGCGGCTCGCTATCGCCAGCGCTTGCAGGAGGTGCTGGCCGAAACCCAGCAACTCAACGAAGAGCTACAGGTTCAGCAAGAAGAGCTCAAGACCGCCAACGAAGAGCTGGAAGGGCAATCGCGGATTCTCAAGGAGTCCCAGACTCACCTGGAAGCTCAGCAAATCGAGCTGGAGCAAACCAACGAGCAACTTGCCGAACAGGCGCAGGTACTGGCCGAGCAACGCGATGCCATGGACCTGAAGAACACCGAATTGAATCAGGCCCAGGTTGAGCTCGAAGCGCGTGCCGAAGAGTTGCAGCGCTCCAGCAAGTACAAGTCCGAATTCCTCGCGAACATGTCCCACGAGCTACGCACGCCGCTGAACAGTTCGCTGATTCTGGCCAAACTGTTGGCGGAAAACCCGCAGGAAAACCTCAGCGCCGAGCAGGTCAAGTTCGCCGAGTCGATCTACTCCGCCGGCAACGACTTGCTCAACCTGATCAACGACATTCTCGACATTTCCAAGGTCGAGGCCGGCAAGCTCGACGTGCGTCCGGAGAACACCAGCGTCGAGCGCCTGGTGGAAGGTCTGCATGGCATGTTCCAGCCGTTGGCCGCAGACAAGAAACTGGATTTTGAGGTCCAGTTGCAGGCCGATGCGCCGCTGCTGGTGTTCACCGACCGCCAGCGTCTGGAGCAAGTGATCAAGAACCTGCTGTCCAACGCGGTGAAGTTCACCGAAAAGGGCACCGTCAGCCTGAGCGTCGCCGCTGTGCCGGGCGACGGCATTGCCTTTATCATCCGCGATTCCGGGATCGGCATTGCTCCCGAGCAGCAGGAAAGCATTTTCGAAGCTTTCCGTCAGGCCGATGGCTCCACCAACCGTCGTTACGGCGGTACCGGCCTGGGCCTGTCGATTTCCCGTGATCTGGCCAAGTTGCTGGGCGGCTCCATCAGCCTGACCAGCACGCCTGGGCAGGGCAGCGTGTTCACCCTGGTCTTGCCGCAGCACTACGTCGAACCGGGCGATACGCCTGTCGAAACGATGAAAGCCACACCGGTGGCCGTGCCGGCTCTTATATCGAAAAGCGCCGAGGTTGCCGCGCCTGTGCCGCTGGTTGCCGACGTCGACATTCCGCGCTTCGACGATGATCGCAACAACGCGCCATTCGCCACTCGTTGCATCCTGGTGGTGGAAGATGAGCCGGACTTTGCGCACATTCTCTACGATCTGGCCCATGAACTGGGTTATCAGTGCCTGGTGGCCCACGGCGCCGACGAAGGTTACGACCTGGCCAGGCAATTCATTCCCGATGCGATCCTGCTGGACATGCGCCTGCCGGATCATTCCGGGCTGTCGGTATTGCAGCGTCTGAAAGAACAGGCCGAAACCCGGCATATTCCGGTTCACGTGATTTCGGTCGAAGACCGCGTCGAGACCGCCATGCACATGGGCGCCATCGGTTATGCGATCAAGCCGACCACGCGCGAGGAACTCAAGGATGTGTTTGCCCGCCTCGAAGCCAGGCTGACCCAGAAGGTCAAACGCATATTGCTGGTCGAAGACGATGATGTGCAGCGCGACAGCATCGCCCGACTGATCGGCGACGAAGACATCGAGATCACAGCCGTCGGCCTGGCGCAGGATGCACTCGACCTGCTGCGCACCACGATTTTCGACTGCATGATCATCGACCTGAAGCTGCCGGACATGCTCGGCAACGACTTGCTCAAGCGCATGTCCACCGAGGATATCTGCTCGTTCCCGCCGGTGATCGTCTATACCGGGCGCAACCTGACCCGGGACGAAGAGGCCGAGCTGCGCAAGTATTCACGTTCGATCATCATCAAGGGCGCGCGCTCGCCCGAGCGGTTGCTGGATGAAGTGACACTCTTTCTGCACAAAGTCGAATCGCGGTTGTCCCATGAACGCCAAACGATGCTCAAGACCGCCCGCAGCCGCGACAAGGTCTTCGAGGGGCGCAAAGTGCTGCTGGTGGATGACGATGTACGCAACATTTTCGCCCTGACCAGTGCACTGGAGCAAAAGGGCGCCGTCGTGGTCATTGGCCGCAATGGCCGTGAAGCGATCGAGCGATTGAATGAAGTCGAGGACATCGACCTGGTGCTGATGGACGTGATGATGCCGGAAATGGATGGTTTCGAAGCCACCCTCGAAATCCGCAAGGACCCGCGCTGGCGCAAGCTGCCGATCATCGCAGTGACGGCCAAGGCCATGAAGGACGATCAGGAGCGCTGCTTGCAGGCCGGCTCAAACGATTATCTGGCCAAGCCCATCGACCTGGATCGCCTCTTTTCGTTGATTAGAGTGTGGTTACCGAAGATGGAACGCATCTAATGGAGCGCAATCCCGAAATCGAGTTGAGGTTGTTGATCGAGGCGATCTACCTCAAGTACAGCTACGATTTTCGCGATTACTCCGGCGCGTCGATCAAGCGTCGGGTCAGTCATGCGTTGAGCCAATTGGAGTGCAATACCATTTCGGCGCTGCAAGAGAAGGTCCTGCACGACCCGACCGCGTTCATGCAACTGCTGCAATTGCTCACGATCCCGGTCAGTGAAATGTTTCGCGACCCTTCACACTTCCTCGCCCTGCGTCAGGAAGTGGTGCCACTGCTCAAGACCTATCCGTCGATCAAGGTCTGGATCGCCGGTTGCAGCACCGGCGAGGAGGTCTATTCGATGGCGATTCTGCTGCGCGAAGAAGGCTTGCTGGAGCGCACCATCCTCTATGCCACTGACATCAACCCGCGCTCGCTGGATAAAGCCAGGCAGGGGATTTTTTCCATGGAGAATGTCCGGGCCTACACTCACAACTATCAGCAGGCCGGTGGTCAGCGTTCGTTCGCCGACTACTACACGGCGGCCTATGGCTACGCCATTTTCGACAAGAGCCTGTGTGACAACGTGACCTTTGCCGATCACAGCCTGGCCACCGACAGTGTGTTCTCGGAAACTCAATTAATTTCGTGTCGTAATGTATTGATTTACTTCAATAAAAAACTTCAGGATCGCGCCTTTGGCTTGTTTCACGAATCCCTTTGTCACCGGGGTTTTCTGGCACTGGGCAGCAAGGAAACCCTGGAATTCTCGGCTTACGGCAATCAGTTTGATCCGTTGGTCAAACCAGAGCGGATCTACCGCAAATCATGAACAGTGCAGGTTTGTCTTCTGTAGAGGTCATCGTGATCGGCGCCTCGGCCGTCTGCTTGTCGAGCTGGAACGAATCGCATGCCAAGTAACATTCAGGCCAAATTGCTGATCGTCGACGACCTGCCGGAGAACCTTCTGGCGCTCGAGGCCTTGATCAGGCGTGAGGACCGTATCGTCTATAAAGCCCTGTCCGCTGACGAAGCGTTGTCGCTGTTGTTGCAACACGAATTCGCCATGGCCATTCTCGATGTGCAGATGCCGGACATGAACGGCTTTGAACTGGCCGAATTGATGCGCGGCACGGAAAAAACCAAAAACATCCCGATTGTGTTCGTCAGTGCGGCCGGCCGCGAGCTGAATTACGCGTTCAAGGGCTACGAAAGCGGGGCCGTGGACTTCCTGTACAAACCGCTGGATGTTCACGCGGTCAAGAGCAAGGTCAATGTCTTCGTCGACCTGTATCGCCAGAGCAAGGCGATGAAGCAGCAGGTCGAAGCGCTGGAGCAAAGTCGGCGTGAGCAGGAGGCGCTGCTCAAACAGTTACAAACCACCCGGAATGAGCTGGAGCAAGCGGTGCGCATGCGTGACGATTTCATGTCCATCGTCGCTCATGAGGTGCGTACGCCGCTCAATGGCCTGATTCTGGAAACCCAGCTGCGCAAAATGCATCTGGCGCGGGCGAACGCCGCGGCGTTCACCCTGGACAAGATGCACGCCATGGTCGATCGCGACGAGCGGCAGATCAAAAGCCTGATCCGCCTGATCGAAGACATGCTCGATGTGTCACGGATCCGCACCGGCAAGCTGTCGATCCGCCCCAGTCGGTTTGACCTGGTGCAACTGGTGAAGAATCTACTGCAGAACTTCGCACCCCAGGTCGAGGCCGCAGCCTCATCGGTCACCTTGACCGCCGACCAGACTGTGGTGGGCAGCTGGGACGAGTTCCGTATCGAACAAGTGATTTCCAACTTGTTGACCAATGCGTTGCGTTATGGCGCCAGGAATCCGATCGACGTACGCGTGTACAATCACGACGGGCAAGCGCGGGTTGAGATTCAGGATCGCGGTATCGGGATCAGTGAAGAGAATCAGCAGCGCATTTTTCAGCAGTTCGAGCGGGTTTCCGCCAAGACCGTTGTGGCGGGCCTGGGCCTGGGGCTGTTTATTTCGCAGCAGATTGTCGCCGCCCATGGCGGCTCCATCACTGTCGAGAGCCGGATTGGCGAAGGCGCCTTGTTTCGCGTTTGTCTGCCGCTGCAGGAAAACAGCCCGATAAACGCAACCTCTGTGTGACCATACGGTCGTATCAGCAGCAATTGACCGAACAAAGGCTTTCCATGAGTGAAGATGCGCAAGATGTGGTACTGATCGTCGAGGACGACCCTTCGATTTTGATGGTGTTGTCTGCTTATTTGTCGGGTGAGGGTTATCGGGTGCTGCAAGCCGAAAACGGCGAGCAAGCCTTCGAAATTCTGGCGAGCAAGCCGCACCTGGACATGATGATCACCGACTTCCGCCTGCCGGGCGGAATTTCTGGCGTACAGATCGCCGAACCTGCGGTGAAGTTGCGACCGGAGCTCAAGGTGATCTTTATCAGCGGTTACCCGCAGGAAATCCGCGAGACCGACAGCCCGATCACCCGCAAAGCGCCAATCCTGGGCAAGCCGTTCGATCTGGATGTGTTGCAGCAGATCATGCAGGAGATGCTCTCCTGAGGCTGCGTCGCACGGATCAATCCTGACCGCACGGCCCTGTAGGAGCTGGCGCAGCCTGCGATCTTTTGATCTTGATCTAAAGCCCTTGCTGCAACGCCGGATCATCCGGATTGAGCTGCTCCAGCTGCGCCAACAGGATCTGCACGTTCTGCAACTGCCCGCTTTCCTTCCAGTAGTTGATCAGCAGCACGCGCGCCTTGCGATCGGCCGGGTGGCGCTGGACGATTTCCTGCAACTGGTTCTGCGCCGCTTCCAGCTCCTGCTCGCCATGCAGCGTGGTGGCCAGGTCGTAACGGTAGTCCTTGTTGTCCGGCTCCAGTTCCACAGCTTTGGACAGCCCGAGCAGGGCGAACTCACTTTGCCCGTGGTGCAGCAGCCAGAGCCCCAACGCATGTTGCAGGTAGGCCGAATCGGGCTGGGCCTTTAACTGCTTCGCCAACAACTGCCTGGCGGCATCGCTTTGGCCCTGTCTATCCAGCACTTCGATCTGCATCACCAGCGCCGGCAGGTTGCCGGGCGCCAGTTGCAAGGTGCGCTCCAGTGCCTGCTGCGCGTCCTTCAGTTCGGCATTGTGCAAATGCAGACGCGCCAGTTGGTACTGGGTTTCAGCGCTTTGCGGCTGACGCTTGAGGACCTGTTCCCAAGCGTCGATGGCTTGCTCCAACGGCCCGAAATACAACCCCAGCTCATCCGGGGACAGGCCCAATAAGGCGTTGACCGCCGCAAACCGGACGCTTTGGTCGCTGTCATCGAGCAAGGGCCCCAGCAACAGACTGCGTTGCCCATTGGGCACCAGCCCGCCGACGCTTTTGATGGCCGCGATGCGCACATCCGCCGATGGATGTTGCAGGTCCGCATCCGCCAGTTTCAGAGCTTGGGGGCTGGGGTAGTTGGGCAGTTCGGCATGCAGCCAGACGCGGCGCTTGGCTGACAGGTCAGGGCGGCTCAATTGCTGGTAAAGGACCCGCGCCGCTCCCGGTTGCCCCGCGCGTGCCTGGGTCAGCGCTTCGCTGTAGCCGCGCCTGATTGCCTCCGGCACCACAGGTGTCGTGCTACGCAGGAAAAACCAGGCGAGGGCGAGGGCAAGCAGTACGCAGAGGCTGAGGAGCAGATAGCGGCGGGACTGAGGCATGCAGGAATCCGGGAGCTGGCGGGCTTTTGCAAAGTCACCAGCTTCGGTCAGGCAGGGCTGTGAGTCAAACCCTGACTCAATTCAGCACGTAGTCGTCGGGTTCGAGAGCGGGTGGCAAATCGGTGTGCCCCAGCGCTGCCAGCACTTCGCGCACCAGCGTACGCACAATGGCAGATCGTTCTCCAATTGGTATGGCTGACAGAGTAATCGACAGGGTCTATCAAAATAAGCGTGCCCATCGGCGAATCGACCTACAGGTTTTGTCGACACTGAAACCTGTCGAGGCCCTGAAGCAATGACTACGCTTGCAGGAGATGACTCGATGAGTGCCCCCATGCAACCGCTGCTTCAATACTTCAAGGCGATCCTCAACCCTGGGCGAGAGGTACTGCTGTTCGCCCTGAGGACCATTGTGGCCGGCCTGCTGACGCTGTATCTGGCCTTCCTGTTCGACCTTGAGCAACCCAAGTGGTCGATCATGGCAGTGGTCATTGTCAGCCAACCATTGGGTGGCATGGCCCTGGCCCGAAGCTTTGGCCAGGTCATCGGCACCACGTTCGGAGCGGTGGTGGCGGTGTTGATCATGGC
The DNA here is from genome assembly GCF_034008235.1 of Pseudomonas sp. P9_31. Classification (NCBI taxonomy): domain Bacteria; kingdom Pseudomonadati; phylum Pseudomonadota; class Gammaproteobacteria; order Pseudomonadales; family Pseudomonadaceae; genus Pseudomonas; species Pseudomonas sp. P9_31. The sequence goes on along the minus strand of NZ_CP125375.1, from coordinate 3,397,933 downwards.
GATCTTTCACCAGGCGCCGCTGCCCTTCATCATCACCCTGGCCTTGTGGCTGGCATTCTGTACCGCCGGCGGCACCCTGTTGCGCTACACCAGTTCCCAGGCATTTGTTCTGAGCGGGTACACGGCGGTAGTCGTGGCGCTGCTGGCGGTGCCCGATCAGGACGGCACGTTTCTGCTGGCGGTCACTCGTGTGACCGAGACGCTTTTGGCGGTGGCTTGCGTGTGCGTGGTCAGCCTTCTCACGGCGCGGCCGGAAGCTGTGGCGCGGGATTACTTCGCCAAGATCGATCAGGTCATCAAGCTGCTCGCGACCCACGCTGCCGCCGTCATCCGAACCGAAGAAAGTGAGGCCGATTTCCATCGGCGGCAGATGCAGCTGCTCGGTGCAATCAGCGCTCTGGAGGGGGTACGTCGGCATTTATATTACGATGCGCCACGGTTGCGCAGCGCCAATAGTCTGGTGCAACTGCTGGGCAATCAACTGGTGCTGCTGACTTCGCGGTTGACGGCCTTGCGTCACCAGCGGCTACTGCTCACTGAACGCTGGGAAGGCGCGTTGCCGGAAGAGATACAACGTTTGCGCGCCGAAGAACTGGCGTTTCTCGATGAGTTGGCCCTGCAAGGGCGTTCACTGTCGAGCGAGGCACGGCACCATTTCGCCGCACTGCAACAGCGCTTCGATGACCAGGCCTACAAGGCCGAACAACTCACCGAGACGATGCCTGCCACCCTGCGTTCATTGGCCTGGGCACTGCGCTGGGAGCAGGCACGGATGTTAGAGCAGCTGGGGCAGGTTCTGGAACTGAGCGACGCGATCCAGGAAGGGCGTGAAGCCAGTTGCGTGTTCCGTGGCCAGGAAAATCCGCTGCATCTGGACTTCACATTAGCGGCAATGAATGCAATCCGGGCATTTGCCGCGTTGCTGGTGGCCGGTCTGATCTGGATCGAGACCGCTTGGGATGGTGCCCGTGGCGGCATGATTGTGGTGGGGATTCTCTGTTCGCTGATGGCGACTTTTCCGCGGCCGTTGCTGGCCGCGCAAAGCTTTGCCAGGGGGCTGGGTCTGGCCTTGGTGGTGTCGGCGCTCTATCTGTTCATGCTGGTACCGATGATCAGTGACTTCGAGTTACTCGCCTTGTTGCTTGCCCCATTGCTGTATGCCGTCGCGGTGGGGCTGTCCAGTCCGTCAACCACGGGCACAGGCATTGGTCTTGGACTGACGACAATGCTGTTGCTGGGCCCGCAAAACGCAGGAGTTGGCCAAAACAGTGCCATTGCGTGGTTCGAGTTTGCCGGTGCGTATATCAGCGCAACCGCGCTGGCGCTCAGTGTCTACGCCTTGATCTTTCCGTTCAGGCCCGTTTTGCGGATACACCGGCTGTTCAATGAAAACTGCGAGCAGGTCTACGCTTTGCTGAAGACGCCGGCCACCGATGAACAGCAATTTGCGTTTGAAAGCCGCATGGTCGATCGCCTGACCATGATGCTGGGGCTATTGCCGGCTACCAACGACAAGCATTCCAGCGAGCTGTTCGAAGTCAGCCTCGGGTGTATGGCACTGGGTGTGGCTTTGAACCAGCTCAGGCAACAGGGGCAAAGCAACACGTTGCTGAGCACAGACCAGCAAAACCGTTTGCTGGCTGCCGTCCGGGAGACCGGACGATTGATCGCCGGGCGCCCCGGGATTGACCTCGAGCAGCTGCTCGGAAACTTGCGTGTCTTGGGCGATGAAATGGACGACTTGCATTTGGACGTTCATGAACACCTGTGGTCGGTATTCAGGATGCGCGTGGCATTGTTGATCGTGGTGTCGTTTCTGGAGCGACATCGCCAATACTTTCAACCCGCCCAAACGGAAGGAGCGCCAGCCCTTGCCCATTGATTTTGAATTGGGTGGCGTCTACTTGCCGCCGATTGCTCAGGCTTTACTGCTGGCCCTGCCGATTTTCCTGCTGCTGGACTGGATCTTGCGCCGCTTTGGCGTGCTGCGGTTCGTCTGGCATGAAGCCCTGTTCGAAGGCGCGTTATATGCCTGCGTATGCGCGACCCTGATCCTGGTGATGGGAGCCTGATGCCTTGAAGACGATCCTTGCCCGACTCGCGACCCTGGCAGTGGTATTGCTGGCCTTCATCCTCGGCTGGTTCGCCTGGGAGCATTACACCCGCGCACCCTGGACCCGGGATGCACGGGTTCGCGCCGATGTGGTGACGTTGTCCGCCGATGTCTCGGGGCGCATCGTCAGCCTGGGTGTTCAAGACAACCAGCATGTTGAGAAGGGCCAGTTGTTGCTGGAGATCGACCCGGCTCGTTACATGCTGGCTGTGGAGCATGCCAAACGTTCGGTGGAAGTCGCGAAAGCCTCGCTTGGCCAGTCTGAAGCTACGATTGTCGCCAGCGAAGCGCTGCTCAGGCAGCGGCAAAGCGAAGAGCATCGCCGTCGAACCCTCAAGCAGCGCTTCGCGATCTCCGGCGAAGAATGGGAAAAATCCAGTACCGAAGTGGCTGTGGCTCAGGCGGAGCTGTTGCGCAATCAGGCCAATCTGGGCCTGGCACACGCCAATGTGCAGCTGGCGATCGCCGCATTGACCCAGGCCGAACTGGACCTGCAGCGCACGCGGGTCGCAGCGCCTGTCAGCGGTTACGTGACCAACCTGCTGACTCGTCAGGGGGATTACGCCACTGCCGGGGGGGCGTTGTTGGCACTGGTGGACAGTGACTCGTTTTATATCAGCGGCTACTTTGAAGAAACAAAGCTGCCGCGAATCGAGGAGGGCGACCGGGTCAGGGTCGAGTTGATGAGCGGCGAGACTTTCGGCGGCACCGTGCAAAGCATCGCTTTTGCGATTGCCGACCGCGAGAACTCCCCGGGAAGTCGCCTGCTGGCCAACATCAACCCGAGTTACACCTGGGTCAAGCTGGCACAACGGGTGCCGGTGCGGATTCAGATCGACGCCGACTATGTCGCTAAAAACCGCCTGCGTGCCGGGACCACCGCCACCGTAACCGTTGAGGAACACCGAAATAACCAGGCTTCCCACTAACCCCCTGTGGGAGCGAGCCTGCTCGCGATAGCGGTCTGTCTGCCAACATCAAGTCGCCTGTCAGTCAGTCATCGCGAGCAGGCTCGCTCCCACAAGGGATTGTGGTGTTTGCGCTATGGTGTGCAGCCAAAAAAAAGCCCCGCGACCGAATGAGGCGCGGGGCAAAAAATTTGGTTGGGTTGCGGCCAACCAAAGGGGCTCTTAAATCATTACTTGCTGGCGACCGTCTCTGGCTGCCAGCCGCCGCCGAGGGCTTTGTAGATCGCGACAATGCCGCGATACAAATCGACTTCGGCCTGGGCCTGGGTGTCTTCGGCCGCCAAACGCTCACGTTGAGCATCGAGCAGCACGAGGAAGTCCACGGTGCCTTCGCGGTAGCGAATATCGGCCAGGTCGGCAGCGGCGCGGCTTGATTCGCTTTGACGAATCAACGAAATCAGACGCTGCTGACGTTTGCCGTAATCGCTGAAGGCGTTTTCCGATTCCTCAAGGGCCAGCAACACTTTCTGCTCGTAGGTCGCCAGCGCGCCTTCGGCCTCAGCATCGGCGCCGCGCAAACGGGCGCGCACGCTGCCCAGGTCGAACGCCGCCCAGGTAATGCTTGGGCCCAGTGCCCAGGCGTTGGCTGCCGACGAGCCGATCTGCGAACCGCGCCCGGCGGTAAAGCCGAGGAAGCCGCTGAGGCTGACCCGTGGGAACAAATCAGCCTTGGCCACGCCGATACGGGCGGTGGCGGCGGCCAGTTTGCGCTCGGCGCTGAGGATGTCTGGACGCCGTTGCAGCAGTTCGCCCGGATCACCGATTGGCAGGGCCTTGGCGATTGCCGGCAAGTCTTTTGGGCTCAGGTCGACGGTCAGTTTGTCCGGACGCTCACCCAGCAGGGTGGCGATGCGGTTGCGCTGACGCACCTGTTCGGCCTGCAACTGCGGCACGCTGGCTTCGACAGACGCCAGGCGTGCATCGGCGCGGACCACGTCCAGTTGATCGCCGACACCGGCATCACGCAGGCTTTCGGTGATCTTGCGCGACTCCTGCTGGTTGTTCAGGTTCGCCAGGGCGATCTTTTCCCGCAACTGCGCGCCGCGCAGTTGGCCATAGGCGTCCACCAGTTCGGCAATCATGGTGACTTGCAGTTGGTAAAGATCGGCTTCGGCCGCCTGCTGTTCAGCGTCGCTGGATTCCAGGTTGCGCTGGATGCGACCGAACAAGTCCAGTTCCCAGGCCATGTCCAGGCCCAGGTCATAGCGTTCACTGCTGACGCGTTTAGTAGTCTGGCCGGGAATCTGCCCTTTGGCCAAATCACTGCTGGCGCGGCTGGTGATGGTCGGCATGGCGTCATTGCTGGCGTCATCACGAATCGCCCGGGCCGCTTTCCAGCGGGCAAAGGCCACGCGCAAATCACGGTTGCCTTGCAAGGATTGCGTCACCAGCTGATTGAGGGTCGGATCCTCGAACTGCTGCCACCAGATGCCTTCGAAACGGGCGCGGTCGAAGTTCTTCTGACCGGCGCTGCCATCGGTGGCGGCCGTGATGTTGGCCGCCTCGGTGGCTGGGGTTTTGTAATCCGGGCCGACGGCACAGGCACTCAGTGCCAGTACCAGAAGGCTCGGCAGGAAGGCTTTCAGGCTCATTGTTGCGCCTCCAGTTGCTTTTCCAATTTCAGCGCCTTGGCCGCTTTGCGTTGCTCACCGCGCTCCACAAAGTTGCGAATCAGTACGTAGAACACCGGCGTCAGCAACAGACCGAAGAAGGTCACCCCGAGCATCCCGGAGAACACCGCCACACCCATGGCATGACGCATTTCGGCACCGGCACCGCTGGAGAAGACCAGAGGCACAACACCCATGATGAACGCGAAGGAGGTCATCAGGATCGGCCGCAGACGCAGACGGCAAGCTTCCAGTACCGCTGCCAGCGGGCCGAGGCCTTCTTCCTGTTTATCCTTGGCAAACTCGACGATCAGAATCGCGTTCTTACACGCAAGTCCCACCAGTACGATCAAGCCGATCTGGGTGAAGATGTTGTTGTCGCCGCCCGAGGCAATCACCCCGGTAATGGCCGACAGCAGGGTCATCGGTACGATCAGGATCACCGCCAGTGGCAGGCTCCAGCTTTCGTATTGAGCCGCGAGCACCAGGAACGCCAGCAGTACGCAGAGCGGGAACACGAACAGGGCCGTGTTGCCGGACAGAATCTGCTGGTAGGTCAGGTCGGTCCATTCGTAGGTCATGCCGTTCGGAAGTTCATCCTTGAGCAGTTTCTCGATGGCTTTCTCGGCCTGGCCGGAGCTGTAGCCGGGGGCTGCCGCACCGTTGATTTCAGCGGTGATGAAGCCGTTGTAGTGCATCACGCGGTCCGGGCCCGAAGTATCGCTGACCTTGATGAAGGTCGCCAGCGGGATCATCTCGCCTCGGTTGTTACGCACTTTCAGCTGACCGATCTGGTCCGATTCGAGGCGGAACTGCTGCTCGGCCTGAACGTTGACCTGGTAGGTGCGACCGAAGCGGTTGAAGTCGTTGGCATACAGCGAACCCAGGTAAATCTGCAGGGTGTCGAAGATGTCGCTGACGGCCACGCCGTGGGTCTTGGCTTTTTCCCGGTCGATGGCGGCATCGACTTGAGGCACGTTCACCGTGTAACTGGTGAACAGACCGGCCAGTTCCGGCACGCTGCGGCTTTTGGTGATGATGTTCATGGTTTCTTTGTACAGCTCGTCATAGCCCAGGTTGCCCCGGTCTTCGATCTGCAGGCGGAAACCGCCAATGGTCCCCAGGCCTTGTACCGGCGGCGGCGGGAAGATTGCCATATAGGCTTCCTGAATCCCGGCGTACTGGCCGTTCAATGCACCGGCAATCGCACCGGCGGACATGCTCGGGTCCTTACGCTGGTCGAACGGCTTCAGGGTGACGAACACGATGCCGGCGTTAGGGCTGTTGGTGAAACCGTTGATCGACAGGCCCGGGAAGGCCACCGCGCTTTCCACACCAGGCTGTTTCAGGGCCAGGTCGGACATGCGCTTGATCACGTCTTCGGTACGGTCCAGGCTCGCGGCGTCCGGCAGTTGCGCGAAGGCCACCAGGTATTGCTTGTCCTGGCCGGGTACGAAACCGGTCGGGGTGCTGGAGAAACCGAAGAAGGTCAACACCATCAAGCCGGCGTACAGCAGCAGGGCGATACCGCTGCTGCGGATAACCCGGCCCACGGTGCCGACATAGCCATGGCTGGCCTTGTCAAAGAAGCGGTTGAACGGACGGAACAACCAGCCACCGAAGATCTTGTCCAGAACTTTGGAGAAACGGTCTTTCGGTGCGTCATGGCTTTTGAGCAACACGGCGGCCAGCGCCGGCGACAAGGTCAGCGAGTTGAAGGCCGAGATCACGGTCGAAATCGCAATCGTCAGGGCGAACTGTTTATAGAACTGTCCGGTCAAGCCGGAGATGAACGCGGCCGGGATAAACACCGCACACAACACCAGTGCCGTCGCGATGATCGGGCCGGTTACTTCACGCATCGCACGCTTGGTGGCTTCTACGGGCGTTAATCCCAGCCCAATGTTTCGCTCGACGTTCTCCACCACCACGATCGCATCGTCGACCACGATACCGATGGCCAGTACCAGTCCGAACAGCGACAGGGCGTTCAACGAGAAGCCGAACAAGTGCATCACGGCAAACGTACCGATCAGCGAAACCGGCACCGCCACCAACGGGATGATCGAGGCGCGCCAGGTTTGCAGGAACAGGATCACCACCAGCACAACGAGGATCAGCGCTTCGAAGAGGGTGTGAACCACCGCCTCGATGGAGCCGCGCACGAAGATCGTCGGGTCATAGACGATGCTGAAGTCCATGCCTTCCGGGAAGTTCTTCTTCAGCTCGGCCATTTTCGCCCGAACGTCGTTGGAGATCTGGATCGCGTTGGAGCCAGGGCGCTGAAAGATCGGAATCGCCACTGCTGGCTGGTTGTTCAGCAACGAGCGCAGGGCGTATTGGCTGGAGCCGAGTTCGACGCGAGCGATGTCTTTCAGGCGAGTGATTTCACCATTTTCACCGGAACGAATGATGATGTTCTCGAACTCTTCCTCGGAAACCAGACGGCCTTGGGTGTTGACCGACAGCTGGAACGCCGTGGCATTCGGTGCAGGCGGAGCGCCCAGGGCACCGGCGGCGACCTGACGGTTCTGTTCACGAATCGCGGTGACCACATCGGTGGCGGTCAGGTTGCGCGAAGCGGTCTTGTTCGGATCGAGCCATACCCGCAACGAGTAATCGCCCATGCCGAACAGCTGCACGTCACCGACACCGCCCAGACGCGCCAGCTCATCCTTGATGTTGAGCAAGGCGTAGTTGGACAGGTAGAGCATGTCGTAGCGTTTGTCCGGCGAGGTCAAGTGCACAACCATGGTCAGGTCGGGCGATGCCTTGTCGACGGTGATACCGATACGTGTCACTTCCTCGGGAAGTTTCGGCTCGGACCGCGTCACGCGGTTCTGCACCTGCACCTGCGCGTTGTCCAGGTCGGTGCCCAGGGCGAAGGTGATGGTCAGGGTGATCTTGCCGTCAGCGGTGGACTGCGAGGACATGTACAGCATGTTCTCGACGCCGGTGATGGCTTGCTCCAAAGGAGCGGCCACGGTTTCACCGATGACTTTAGGGTTGGCGCCCGGGAAGTTGGCACGGACCACCACGGTCGGTGGCACCACTTCCGGGTATTCGCTGATCGGCAACTGGAACAGCGAGATGGCGCCGGCGATCAGGATCAGCAGCGACAGTACCGCTGCAAAGATCGGCCGTGAAATGAAGAATTGGGAAAAATTCATCGGAGTAATTGTCCCTTAACCGCGTGGAGTCGCAGCAGCCAGTTTCACAACCGTGCCCGGCGCGACCTTGGCAGGTGCGACTTGAGGCAGGTTGCTGGCTTCCAGCGCTTGTCGTTGTTGAGCGAGGGCCGCGAGGGTTTCCTTGCTGGCCATCGGGATCACTTCTGGGGTGACCGGTGAGCCAGGGCGAACCCGTTGCAAGCCCTTGACGATGATGGTGTCGTCTTTGTTCAGGCCGCTGCGCACGATGCGCAAACCTTCGATTTTCGGACCCAGCTCGACGGGGCGGTAAGCCGTTTTGTTGTCGGCATCCATCACCAGCACGAACTTTTTACCCAGGTCGGTACCGACCGCTTCGTCGTTGATCAACACCGCGGAGTAGGTGCCGCTGCCCACCAGTTTCAGGCGCGCATAAAGACCCGGGGTGTAGGTGCCGTCGCTGTTGTCGAATACCGCACGACCGCGGATGGTGCCGGTCTTCGGGTTGACCTGGTTGTCGACGAAGTTCATCTGGCCCTGGTGCGGGTTGCCGTCTTCATTGGACAGGCCCAGGTAAACCGGCGTGGTTGCGCCGCGTTGCCCCTGGCGGGCGAGCTGGGTGTATTTGAGGAACACACGCTCGTCGGCGTCGAAGTAGGCGTAGACCTTGTCGGTGGAGACCACGCTGGTCAGCGCGGTGGTATCGGCGGTCACCAGGTTGCCGGCGGTGATTTCCGCACGGCTGACGCGGCCGTTGATCGGGGACGTCACGCGGGTGAAGCTCAGGTTCAGTTTGGCCAGGTCCAGTTGTGCCTGGAGGGCGCCGACGGCGGCGCGGGCTTCTTGAGCCGCGCTGGTGCGCGAGTCGGCGAGTTCAGCGGAAATCGCGTTGCTGGTGCGCAGGCGTTCGCCGCGCTGGGATTCGTTTTCGCTGCGGGTGGCCGTGGCGCGAGCTTGCGCAACCAGGGCTTCGAGGCGGCGGACCTCAGCCTGGAATGGACGCGGGTCGATCTGGAACAACAGATCGCCTTTCTTGACCAGCGCGCCTTCGGTGAAAGCCACGTCATCGATCTGCCCGGAAACCCGTGGACGAATCTCTACCGTTTCCGGCGCTTCAAGGCGCCCGGTGAATTCGTCCCACTCGTTGACCGGTTGTTCCAGCACCTTGGCCACGCTGACTTTGGCCGCGGGCATGGTGGCGGCAGCGTCCGGGGTCTTGCCGCAGGCGCTCATCACCAATACGGCCAACAGGGCCAAGGGGAAGCGCAAATGTTTGAGTGACTGTTCCATGGAAGCATCCGCCAATTTATTGAGAATGGACGGATGATGCTTGGCGGGGTTGTATGGCACGAATCGAATGAAGCAAAGGTAACTATCATTCGGAATGATATAAGCTCAAAGCGAGCCCTCTAGCATGCACCTTCCATTAGTGGGCTATCAAATGAAATGATGACAAATCAGTGTTGCAGGGAGTGTAAGGGATTGGCTTGAAACGCATACGGCCTCTTACGTCAAGGAAAGCGCCAGCTCGGAGAGTCTACCTAAGCGTGTGGACCTCGAATGTGCCGTCGCCTGCGTTGAAAAAGTCGGAAAAAGCCCGTTGACACCCATAAATTCTTCTACGTAGGATCAGGCCTCTTCAGGAGCAACAACCGGGCCAGGGAGTGACTGGTCTGCCGTAATGGCATGCGTGCCACAGGCACGTCCTTCGACAAGATTTCCTGCATTTCCTGTAGGAAAGCATCCTGTTATCTGATTGTGATTTGTCCTTGATCAGGGTTGGTTTTTCATTTGACTTACGAAAGACAGCGCTACTCCCTAGAGTGGGCGCCTCAAGCGAACTGTCGAACATTTTGCTGTGCGCAAGTCTGCCTCTGCGTTACCTGTTTAGCGTTTACCGACGCGGCCGCTGTGTTTGCCTCGCACTTATGAAGCGGTCAGTCCAACTATTCAAAAGGAACTGAATATGTTTGTTCGTAGCATTCGCGATGTCGAGAAAACCGACTTTTTCGTCGAGTGGGGATCCGGCACTAGCCACCGCCTGCTGACAGAGCAGGACGGAGTCGGCTTCACCATTTGCCACACGGTGGTTCGAGCCGGTACGGAATCGCTGCTTCATTATCGCAATCATCTCGAGGCTTGCTATTGCATCGGTGGTGAGGGCGAAATCGAAGACATGGAGGGCACCATCCATGCAATCCGTCCGGGAGATATGTACGTTCTGGACAAACATGATCGTCACTATCTGCGTGGTGGAAAGTTCACGGACCTTATTCTGGTCAGCGTTTTCAATCCTCCCCTCGCAGGCACCGAGCGCCACTCTATAAACAATCAGAGTGCCTCTTCGTACTGAGTCCCGAAATGGACTGCCTGTTCGACGGGCCAGTCGTTTCCAACCAGCGAGTAACGAGACGACAGGCTTTTTTCAGACTGTTGAGTGACCGTGCGGAGTTGATGATATGAAATTGTTCAGGCCGTTGCTTCAGCGGCCCGTAGCCTTGCTGTGGGGAGGGTTGGCGCTCTCTTCGATCGGTGACGAACTCTTCGCGATAGCCATCGCCTGGATGGCGGTACAGATCGCAGGAACCGATGCAAGCTGGCTCAGTGCTTTACGCGGTGCCGCCGCGTTGGCAGGTGCTTTGCTGGGGGGGATATGGGCAGAGCGCTGGGACCACCGTCGCACGATGATCGGCGCCGACCTGGCGCGGGCCGGGCTTGCCTTGATTCCGGTGCTGGCTTGGGGGCTCGGCATCATGAGTCTGTGGATGCTGGCGGTGCCGCTCATGCTCATGATGATCGTCAACTCATTGTTCGAGCCGGCGCTGCGCGCCAGTCTTCCGCGGATTGCCGCGGCGCCGGACCAGCTGCAATCGGTCAACGCGCTGTTCGATGCGATCATCCGGGTTGCCCGGGTGATCGGGCCAATGCTGGCGGCGGCGATTACGCTGCTGATTCCGATCGAGCATCTGTTTACCCTGAACAGCATCACCTTCCTGATCTCTGCGTGGGCGGTCATGAAGTTGGGCAAAGCGTTGCCGCGCCAACCTGTCAAGGCAACAAGCCGGCGTGCCGGATTTACCGCCGGTTGGACAAGTCTTGCGGGACGCAGCCAGATGCAGGCGGTGTATGTGTGTGCGGGACTGGGCAATGTCGCCTGGAGCGTGGGTATATCGATCGGCATGGCGTTGGCCGTCGTCAAATACGATATCCAGGGATTCGGCGTACAGGGTTTTGCTGCCTACGGCCTGATCATGGGGGCATACGGGGCAGGGAACCTGATCTCCATTTTTGTTGTGGGCAATCTGCAGATCCGTCGCTTGTATCACGGGTTTACCTTCGGCTCCGTGGTCAACGGCTTGGGCATCGCGATCATCGGTGCGGCCGTGCTGTACCTGCCACCGGAACACGTCTTGACGGGGATGATGGTCGGCGCAAGTCTTGCGGCACTCGGCGGGCCACTGATCGACATCTCATTCATTCTGCTCATTCAAACCCGGTTCAGGCAAAGCGAAATCGCCGGGCTGGCAAGGCTGCGCTTTGCCACGCTGGGTGCGTCGATTCTGATTGCCGGTGCCTGCGGTGCTGCGCTGTATGCCCGTTTTGAAACCGGCCTGGTGATTGTCGGTGCCGGGATTTTCGAAGTGATCGTGGGGGCCATTGTGCTGCTCGTCCCCAAGGATAACGAAGCCGTACAGGCGAACAGGGTAGACGGCGCTTCGTCGTCAACCTTGGCGGATGGTAGCGAGGTGGCCAGATGAAACAGTTCCATGACTATGTAAAAGACCACGCCGAGCGAATGCCGGACAAGATTGCGCTGACCATCAGTGGCCGACAGATCACCTACGGAGCGTTGGACGAACTCGCCTGCGTGGTAGCCCGGCAGTTAGTGGGCACAGTTATGGCCTGCCGAAATAGGGAAAAGCCTGTTTCGGCAGCTTCGGCAGGTCGATATGCTGGAATACGATAGTCAAAAACCTACCGACGTGAGGCTACCGCTCATTACGAGGTGCCGGACCCAGAAATTCAGTAATCAGCGACGTCACTTGCTGATGAATCACCTCACGCGATCGCCCGCCGTCGCCATCCAGGCAAATCATGCCGTCCCCCGGCGCCTCTGATTCGAGCAACTTCACCGCGCCCGGTTTGCACAGAGACAAGAAACTGAAGTGGCTGGCGTCGCTGATCTCGACGTAGCGCGTCGAGGCATGCGGCAGCCGTTTGGCCAGGTCGGCGGACTCCATCTGCGCGGGAAGGTCTTCAGAAGGCACGCCCGCCGCGATCACCAGTGCCGGAACCGGCAGCGCCGCGAGGCTCGCATCGGTCAACCCGCGTGACAGGCCCAAGTCTAGCGAGACAACGGCGGTGACGCGTTTGTCGCTCAGGTCAGAGCTTAATCGAGTCTTTGACTCTGGGATGCTGCCGGGGTTGATCTGTTGGTAAACGCGGCAACTGGCCAACTGCGGATGCGCCTTGCAGTCTTGGGCAAACCGCTCGGGATCGAAGCGTGCTCCGGTGATTTCCAGCGCGGTCCAGCCGCCGAGGGAATGACCGACCACTGCAATTCGACGCTTCGCGACCGCGCCGAATTGTTCCGGCTGAGCCATGACCGCATCGATGGCCCGGCTCACGTCGGCAGGTCGTTGCCACAACTGGGCGGCCGCTTCAGGGTTGCGATCCCTGGTGGTGGTGCCCGGATGATTGACCGCCGCGACGATGTAGCCTCGGTGGGCGAGTGTGCTGGCCAGCCAATCCTGATTGCCCCAGTTGCCACGGAAGCCGTGGGAGAGCACCACCAACGGATGTTCGCCGGCAGCCGCTGGCGCATTGCGTACGGCGAGGGCACCAACGAACGCCGGGCTGTCGGCGATCAATTGCGGTTTGGCAGAGGTTGCACTCGGGTACCAGACGACCATCTCCAGCGCACGCTCGTTGTGCGCGTCTGGCAGGGTCGAGGACTGGAAGCCGATAGGGTTGCCATCAGCGAGTGCGTGGGCGGAGAGACAGATCAGAAGCAGGGGGGCGAAAGCTTTTTTCATTGTTTTCATCTTCCTTGACTGGATCAACTGATGGAGAACTTCGATCCGCCGTGAGGCGCACTCCCATTTCGAACGCGCGGCTCTCGAACCCGAACTCGGCGTACATCCGCGCAGCGCGTACATTGAACGGCCAGACGATCAACCGCAAGTCCTGAGCGTCGTGTTCAATCGCCCAGTCTTTTACGATGTTTATCTAAACATCTGCTCAATCATGAGCCTGGAGGGGATGAGTAACGTATTAGTGTAATAGGCTTTATACCCATAGGCGGTGATGCGGACTTTGCATGGAATTGAAATTTGCGACGCAAGCAGGGGCTTGATGGCGTCATAGTCATCCAAGTCGCGTTGAGTCCCATTCGGATTGGTGTAGTAAAAGATGAGCTCGGAAGAAAACTTGTAATTGGGTTTGGCTTTACTGTTCGCGGTCACCCGTCCTTCGGCTTTTATATCTATTGAATGCTCCGATGAAAATTCCATGTCTCGATTGAGAGAGCAGATCAGGGTAGGTGTGAGTTGATTGGACTTTTCGTAGTCATTGAAAGCGCTCTGCAAATCCACAGTGGAGCTAAAGCGGGCAGTGAACAAATTGCTGGGGCCAAGCCCGAAAGACGATAACGTGAGGTCGGCGGGTGGAATGCTGGCCGTTTTTGCACAGCCAGTGCAGAGAAGTATTGCGAAACAAATGACGCTGCGGAGTATGTTCATTTGCCGAAAATACCATTAATTGAATCAAGAATCAGATCGCAGGCGGACTTCGTCCCTTGAACAGGTTGCTACGCAATATATGCTCAATAAGGAGACTCAAAGGATGGAGATCAAACGAGCTCGGCCCGACGATGCCCAAGTGGCATTCGATATTCGCCTGCAAGCAATCCGACACCAATGCATCGGCGCCCACACCCAGGAACAAATGCGGGCGTGGCAGCCCCCGTTGGTACTCAGCCCAATGGCCAGGGAAACGCTCGAATGAGAAAACGTAACCCTGAATCTCGTTCGTCTGCACATCGGGGTCGAACATGCGCCGGATCTGTGTGCGGATTTGGCTCAGGCGTTTGATCAGATGGGCTGACGCGTCAGCCCATTCAGAGACTCTCAGGGTCGCCAAAGAACATTTTGACTAGGCTCTAGGGCAGTATTTTCAGGTCGGAAAAACTAAAATATGCCCCCAGTTTTGCCCCCCGTAGCGTGGGATATGCGGGCGATCGAGATTGGCGATCTCTGAGGCGGAGCAGGGTGGTCGTCGATGGCTTTCAGTGTAACTCCTCATCGGATCTGGCGGGAGGGGGCAGGGCTCATCAAGGACCAGCTAATCCGCTCTCGGTCGAGAACAGCAACTCCGATCGGCTGTGTTCGACCTAATATTTGCATCCCTGTAATTGGTTTACTGGGCTTGGAGGCGTCTACGAAACCAAGAGCGATTCAGTTATGCCCTGGCACCATCAATATTTCATCCGTTGATGTGTGGGGGGCCTTTTTTGAAAGTGCGCAACTTCTTGCGCACTTGTTCCGCATATTTGGCTCGATAAATCGCTACAGCCCAAGTAGATCGTGGTCTCCAGCCAAGTGCGCAACTTCTTGCACACTTTTCGATTATTTTCTGCGGATTTATCCCAGCCTTCGCAAGGAAAACGCTCGCAAGCCCCGGTTTATAAGGCCCAAAAAAAGTTGGCATGTAATTTGATGGCAAATGGCCGTCTCTTAGGTGATTTCACCTATGACTCATCCACTGATACAGCAAGGAGCACCTCCCATGGCAACACCAGCGTACATGTCGGTTACCGGCGCATTCACCGCCGACTCCGTTGGCAACACCTACCAGGAAGGTCATGAAGACCAGGTCATGGTTCAGGCTTTTACCCACGACGTGATCATCCCGCGTGACCCACAATCCGGTCAGCCAACCGGTCAGCGTGTGCACAAGCCAGTGGTCATCACCAAGGTCTACGACAAGGCTTCGCCACTGCTGCAAGCAGCGCTGACTTCCGGCGAGCGCATGAGCGAAATCGTTATCCAGTGGTACCGCACTTCGGCTCAAGGTACTCAAGAGCACTACTACACCACCAAACTGGAAGACGCGATCATCGTCGCCATCAACAACAAAATGCACAACTGCCAGGACCCGTCGAACGCCCACTTCACCCACCTGGAAGAAGTGCAGTTCACCTACCGCAAAATCACCTGGACCCACGAAGTATCCGGTACTTCGGGTTCCGATGACTGGCGTGCTCCAGTCGTTTAATCGCGACTGATTGTTGTACCGCCCCGGCCAGTGCGGCTGGCCGGGGCGGCTTTGACCTACAGAATTTTTTGCGTGCGCCACGCTTCATGGAATGGCGCCCGTCGCAGCATTGCGCGAGGAACAAGGGATGTTCTCACCGGCCAATCAGCCTCATTTCAATCTGACCATCGATGGCGCGGACAGCGATTTCCAGGTGCTGTCGTTCACCGGGAAAGAGGCGCTTAACACCCCCTTCGAGTTCGAGTTGGAACTGGTCAGTGAGAAGGCCTCGATCAACCTCGAAAGCCTGCTGCACAAACTTGCATTCCTGCAGCTTTCGCCCAGCGGCACGGGGATTCACGGGCTGATCTACAGCATCGCCCAGGGCGAGGCGGGCAAGCGCCTGACCCGCTACAAAATTTCCCTGCGCCCGCAACTGGCCTACCTCGCGCATCGAGTCAACCAGCGCATCTTCCAGCAGATGACCGTGCAGCAGATCATCAGCAAGGTCTTGGAAGAACACGGCATCCTCGCCAGCGATTACCACTTCCAGCTCAGCGCGATTTATCCCGAGCGCATTTACTGCGTGCAGTACGACGAGTCGGACCTGGATTTTATCCAGCGCCTGTGCGAGGAGGAGGGGATTCACTACCACTTCCAGCACACGTCCAGCGGCCACAAGCTGACCTTCGGCGATGACCAGACAGTGTTCCCGAAACTGGCGCCAGTGGCCTATCAGCAGGACTCCGGACTGGTCGCCGACAAACCAGTGGTCAAGCGCTTCGGTCTGCGTCTGGCCACCCGCACCAGCCGTACCACACGGCGCGATTACGACTTCATCAAGCCGAAGATCGAGCTGGAAAGCGATGCAAAAAGCTCGGCTCAGCCGGATCTGGAAGACTACGACTACCCGGGCCGGTTCGTTGATCGCGACCGTGGCCGGCATCTGGCCAATCGTGCGCTGGAACGCCACCGCAGCGACTATCGTCTGGCCGAGGGCAACAGCGACCAGCCTATCCTGGTCACCGGGCATTTCCTCGCCTTGACCGAGCACGCCAATCCGACGTGGAACGACCTGTGGCTGCTGACCGAGATCTTCCACGAAGGCAAACAGCCGCAGGTGCTCGAAGAGTCGGTGACCAGCGACACCACCGACCTCAAGGACGATTTCCACCAGGGCTACCGCAACCGCTTCAGCGCCATCCCGTGGGACGTGCCTTACCGTCCGCCGCTTGATCACCCGAAACCGAAAGTCCTCGGCACCCAGAGCGCGGTGGTCTGCGGCCCTGAAGGCGAAGAGATCTATTGCGACCAGTACGGCCGGGTGAAGGTGCAGTTCTTCTGGGATCGCGAAGGCAAGCACGACGACATGACCAGTTGCTGGATGCGTGTCGCGTCGAGCTGGGCCGCCGAAACCTTTGGCTCGATCAACATCCCGCGGGTCGGCATGGAGGTGTTGATCACCTTCCTTGAAGGCGATCCCGATCAGCCGCTGATTACCGGTTGCCTGTATCACGGCGCGAATCTGCCACCGTACAAACTGCCGGACTTCAAGACCCTCGCCACGGTCAAGAGCAAGGAATACAAGGGCAGCCGCGCCAACGAACTGCGTATCGACGACACCGCCAGCGAGATCAGCATTGCGCTGCGCAGTGATCACGGTGCCAGTGCGATCAACCTCGGTTATTTGACCCATCCGCGTCCGAGCGGCGGTCAGCCGCGTGGCGAAGGTTTCGAGTTGCGCACCGACCGCCATGGTGCGGTGCGTGCCGGCGCCGGATTGTTGATCACCACTGAGCCGCGTCCAAACGAATCCAAGCACCACAAAGACCTGCCGGAAACCGCCGAGCGCCTCGCCGCTGCGAGCGATCAGCAGGACGGTTTCGCCACTCAGGCTAAAGAGCTTCAGGCTCAGGAGGCCGGCGATCAGGACGACGTCGCCAAGGCCTTGCACGCCCAGCACCAAGGTGTGCTTGGCAGTGGCCCGGCGAACCTCACCGCTAACGAATTTCCCGAGTTCACCGAACCGCATCTGGTGCTCGCCAGCCCGGCCGGCATCGCCCTGACCACGCCGCGCTCCAGCCACATCGCCACCGGCGAACACCTGGCGCTGAGCAGCACCGGCCACACCAGTCTGTCGATCGGCAAACGCCTGCTGGCCAGTGCCAGTCGCGGCATGCGCCTGTTCGTGCAAAGCATGGGCTGGCGTCTGGTCGCGGCCTCCGGCGACATCGACGTACGGGCGCTGAAGGACAGCATCAACTTGCTGGCCAAACTCAACATCACCGCCAACGCCGGCGGCATCACCCACGCCACCAGCGGCCCGTACACCGCACACGCGGCGAATTTCGCCTACACCGGCGCGAAAAGTCTGGCCGGGGTGTTCCCGGAACCGCCGAAACCGGGCAAGGGCAATCTGGAATTGTTCAACCAGTACGCCGGACGTCAGGGCATCAAGGACGGCGATTACGAAGTCATCGATGCGCTGGGCAAAAGCATCAAGGGCAAGCTCGACGGCAAGGGTTTCGCCAGTGTCGCCGGCGCTGCGCCGGGGCCGGCGCGTGTGCTGTTCGGCAAGGATCCGGCGGATACCTGGAGCGATGGCAGTTACATCGGTAAGCCGGAATGGCCGTTGAATCCGCCGGGGGCCGAAGACGTGCCGAGCCAAGTGCAGGCGATGGTCGCACAGGTGTTGCCGAGCAAGAGCTGGGACATGTTGGAGAAGGGTAAGGACATGGCGCAAACAGGGATGAGTGCGATGCAAACGGCGCAGCAGGTTAAGGGTGTGGTGCAGGGCGGTGTAGCCGGGTTGCCGAAGCTGGCGAGTGCGGCAATGCCGAGTGCGTCGGGGATTCTGGGGGCGGCGAGCAAGGCGGGCAATTTGCCGAGCCTGCCTGCACCGAGTCTGCCAAAACCTTCCTTGAAAACCCCGGGCCTGTTGGCGGGTGAGATGCTGTCATGACAACGGAAACGATTTCAGTCAAAGGAGTGACGCAATGAAAGACGCTATTCGTTTGGGGGACTCCACCACCCACGGTGGCAAGGTGCTCGAAGCCTTCTCTCAAACCGACCTCAATGGCAAGCCGATTGCCGGGGTCGGTCACAAGGTCAGTTGCCCGTTGTGCAAGGGGATTTTCCCGATTGCCGAGGGCAGCAGCACCTACACCGTCGATGGCACGCCAATCGCGTTGGATGGCATGAAGACCGCCTGCGGTGCTGTGCTTATTGCCAGTGGCCCGAAAGGCGCGGTTGTTAGTTGAATCACCCAAATTATTGCTTCGGCCTCATGAGGCTGCGATCTCGAATCGCGAACTCGACGAGGACCCGCGCCTTTCAATACATCTTCGAAACTCCAGCCTGTTGGCCGGTAAGACGCTTTCATGACAACTGATATTGCTGTTGCAAACAAACGTGAACCCCAGGTAGCCATCGTTCCACTCAATGCTATCGACATCAAGGATGTCGCAAGCAGTGCAGCGACATTTGATGCATGGCTACAGTCTGCTAGTGGTGGTGTGGTCACGCTTGACCGAATCAAAAACGTTGCCGGAGCACTGCCCGTAGTGGGTAACATCATGGCGTTGGTCGACGCTTTGGGTGACATCGTTACTTTGTCGAATGCGCAGAAACGAGATCTGCTTGCTTGGGCGAGCTTGGGTATCAACCTGATCGGTGTGTTGCCGTTGCCACCGGCGATGGCGGCGGCGCGCATGACTTTGCGTCCAACGCTGTTTCTTGTGCGTCAGGAGATGAAAGCCTCCGGCAAAGTACTGCTTAGTTCATCGGTCATTGAGGTCTTGATAGGGCACTTGAACGAATCCATCGTTGGTACTCTCGATGACTTTGTCGCACAAGCCAAAGGCAAGCTACCCGGTATCTTGGCGGACGCCGGCAAGCTCGGTGAAGACGTCATCAACGAGATTGCCAAAGGCTTGGAAACGGTTGCCAACGGTAAACTCGACGCCAAAGGCGACGCGCAGGCCGCCAGTCAAAAACTCAGCACCGCTGGCGACCAACTTCTGAACGATCCACTCGCGGCGATCGACAATATATTCGGAGCGGCTGCCAGTGCGTATAAGGCTGCAGGCAAGGGCTTGGCCAACAGTGCGGCGGATAATCTGCTACCTGATGATGTGAAGAAACGGGTGGTCACTGAGACAGCAAAACTCCGCGCAATGGGGCCTGAATTACGTAGTCAGTTGAGCAAGCTCGATGATGAGTCAGTTCAGAACTCTATTGGCTGGTTACTGCTGACCCTCTCCACTGCCGTCACTCTTTGGCGTAAACGTAATGCCCACGGCCAGAGTGCGGGCGTTCAACCGGACAAGACCAGTAAGGCGAATCACACCGCCTCAGAGGGCGGCCTAGGCGCCACCGGTCAACAGGCTGCGGCAGCGCATGCGCCCAACCCGGATAAAAACTGCGCTTGCTCCAGCACTCGTCGCAGCATCAATTTTGCTCTGGGTTCTGAAAGCCTCAGCCATACCGATTTCAGCCTTCCGGGTCCTTTTCCTCTTGAGTGGACGCGCACCTACAATTCTCGCCTGGGGGCATTCGACCATAGCGAGCTCGGTGCGCGTTGGATCAGCGAATTCACCACACGATTTGATTGCGTGGATGATGGCCTGACGTTCTACGGCGCTGACGGTCGCGACCACAGTTATCCTTTACCCAAAGTCGGTCTGTTCCACTACGACGCCATTGAGAACGTCACGCTGATTCGTGCCAGCGAAGATCAGTTGTTACTGTGCCGCGGTTTTGAGCGCAAGGATACCTACATACGCCTTGGCCAACGCTATGTGCTGACCAACATTTCGCGGCGCAATGGCGCCGGGGTCATGCTGCATTATGAGCATCGCCATGGCGAGCAGTCGGTACTCTCAGACCTGATCACGTATCAGGAAAACGACATCAGCAAAGTGCATTCGCACCTGGGCACGATGCTTGATGGTCAAGGCCGCTTGGTCGGTATCTGGGAAATTCGTGACGGCGTACCGCATCGCCAATTGTGCGCCTATCAGTACGACGCTTATGGCGATTTGACTCAGGGGCAAGATGAGAACGGTTCGGCCTGGTCGTATCAGTATCAGCATCACCTGGTCACTCGTTACACCGACCGTACCGGCCGAGGTATGAACCTTGAGTGGGACGGGCAGGGCTCCAACGCGAAAGCCATCCGTGAATGGGCCGATGATGGCAGTTTCGACACGCGTTTGGAGTGGGACGAGAACATTCGTCTGACCTACGTCACCGATGCCCACGGCAACGAAACTTGGCACTACTACGACATCCTTGGCTACACCTACCGCATTCGCCATGCTGACGGACGCTCGGAATGGCTTTTCCGTGACGACGCAAAAAACGTCGTGCGCCACGTACAAGCCGATGGCAGCACCAACCGTTACCGTTATGACGATCGCGGTAATTTGCTTGAGCATACCCGCGCCGATCATACCGTCATGCATTACGCCTATGACGACCAGGATAAGCTGATCAAGATCAGTGATGCCGAGGGTGGCCAGTGGCAAAGGGCTTATGACGACATGGGCAATCTAGTCGAAGCCATCGACCCACTGGGGAACAAAACCGAATACGCCTACAACAAGTCAGGTCTGCCTACGGCGATCAAAGATGCCAACGGCAACGAAAAGACCTTGGGCTACAACGATTCCGGGCAAGTAGTTGAATACGTTGATTGCTCAGGCAAGACCAGCGCCTGGGAGTACAACGAATTTGGGCAGATGATCTGCTTTACTGACGCTGCCGGAAACGCCACCGAATACGATTACAAGGCCGGGCAAGTGGTGCTGATCAAGCACCCGGACAAGACTGAGGAGCGTTTTGAGCGCGACGCTGAAGGTCGTTTGCTGGCCCATGTTGATGGACTGGATCGCTGCACGACATGGAGCTACAACGCTGCTGGTCTGATTGCCGAACGCGTCGACGCCGCTGAGCAAACCTTGCGCTATCGCTGGGACCGTCTCGGTCGGTTAACGGCCCTGGAAAACGAAAACGAGCAACGCGCGCATTTTAATTACGACCCGGTCGGTCGCATTCTGGAAGAAAGCGGCTTTGATGGGCGGAGCACACGCTATCAGTACGACCCTGTCACGGGGCGCTTGGCACAATCGGTCAATGGCGAACGTGTGATTTCGATGAGCTTTGACCCGATGGGGCGCTTGACTGAACGTTGCGCTACTTTGGGGGAAAAATCACAAGTCGAGAACTTCGCTTACGATGGTAACGGTCGTTTGGTATTGGCCAAGAACACCGACAGTCTGCTGCATTGGTTCCATGACTCAGCGGGTAATTTGCTGCGCGAACACCAGCATTACCTCGGTCTTGAAAAAGCCACTGTCGCGATTTGGCAGCATGAGTACGACTTGCTCAACCAGCGTGTAGCCACCATTCGCCCGGACGGGCATCGCGTCAGTTGGCTCACTTACGGCAGCGGTCACTTGTTGGGCATGCGCCTGGATGAGCACGAACTGGTCGGCTATGAGCGAGATGATTTACACCGCGAAATTGCCCGTCATCAAGGTAACCATCTACTGCAGACCCAAAGCTGGGACCCGGCAGGGCGCTTGCAGGAACAGGTTTTGGGGCGCAGCGATGACAAATCTACCCTGCTCAAGCGCGAGTACAAATACGATGCTGTAGGCCAACTGACCGACATCAATGATAGCCGCCGTGGCCCTCTGACTTATCGTTATGATCCGGTCGGTCGTCTGCTTAGCGCGACTACACGTCAAGGCGTAGAAACGTTCGCTTTTGACCCGGCAGGTAACCTACTTGACGAAAAAACGAATGAAATTCGCCGTCCACTGGATTTAACGCCACCGCGAAGCAAGCTAGTCGACAACCTGCTGCGTGAGTACGCTGGCACCCACTACGATTATGACGAGCGCGGCAACCAGATCCAGCGTTGGCATAACGGTCAGCGCAGTGACCTGCAATGGGATCTGTTTGATCGGTTGGTGCATTTCGAGGACTCAAGATTATCCGTCGATTTTGCTTACGACGCCTTGGGGCGGCGCCTGCGCAAAAACTCCCTTGCACACTACAAACAGCGTCCGGAAGCTGGTTCGCTCTGGAACCGTAATGAGCATGCTCGCAAACAGCGAGAACTGGGTTGCGGTTTCACCTTGTATGGGTGGGACGGCGACAACCTCGCCTGGGAAAGTAGCTCAGCGCAGGCCGATGGTGAACCGGGTCGAACGGTTCACTACATATTCGAACCAGGCACCTTCGTCCCGGTCGCTCAAGCTGTGCGCCACGCACCGATCAACCTCATGGGCCAGCCGGACTACAGTGGTGAATACAGCCTTGATGAAGATCCGCTGTGGAATCACAAGGCTAGCGCGTTACCGTTTGATGCGTTGGCTTGGTATCAGTGCGATCACTTAGGTACGCCCCAAGAACTGACTGACTATCAAGGCAGCGTGGCTTGGGCTGCGCAATACAAGGCATGGGGGCAGGCGACGGAACAGCACTCAGGATGGGCGCGGCAGAATGGGGTGATGAACCCTATACGCTTCCAGGGCCAATATCATGATCATGAGACGGGACTGCATTACAACCGACATCGGTACTATGACCCCACGGTAGGGCGGTTCATCAGTAAGGATCCGCTCAGTTACGATGCCGGGTTGAACCTTTATCAGTACGCACCGAATCCGACAGGTTGGACCGATGCTTTGGGACTGTCTCGAAAAGGCACTACATCTGGCTCCAAAAAAACCAACACTGCCGAGGGTGCAGCAGACGCAGCGGTAGCAGGAGGGAAAACATCTGGGGCGGCATCTGAGTTTCGCCAAGGAGACCACGTTATTACGGGTGTAAGCGGTGAAGAAGTGCCGCATAATTCCCAGGTAACGGCGGGGCTGATGGGTACGCCAGCAGATAAACGCGCCCAATGGCACGGCGGATGCGCAGAGGTGGTTTGCTTGGATAAAGCTATGAATGCAGGCATTGATCCTGCTGGAGGAACCATTCGGACCGTTAATATTGGTGGTTCCGGAAATGGTCATGGCACAAACAAGGCTCCTTGCTCCTCGTGTGCCGACCTTTTACAACATTTCAAGGTTAACGTCGTATGAATCAAATTGATTTTAAGAAATATAACGTTGGCGCGATTATTCGGCCATCTGACAATCGCGAAGCGCTTAAGCAACAGATCGGATTTTTGGTCAAGGTTGTGGATGCATTGGGTATCAAATTCTCTGATTGTGAGAATGATCCTTTGCGTCTTGCAAAAGACTATGTAAATGGCAAGATCCCAATTGAAGCCTGTAAGGCCGAGGCTTCGGTTTGGTGGGCGAAAATCGATGAGAAAGGCGCAATACGTGACTTTCAAGATAAGGACGTATTACTGGCGCGGCTAGCTATCTGCCTGCTGTCAAATGATGAAGATGATGTTTCTGTAATGGGAGATAATCTTTCATGGTTTTTTGAGGTGCTGGGATTCTTGAAAGTGGATATGATGACGCCAATGAGAATGATGATTGAGTATTTTGATTTTAAATAAAATTTAAGATCGCCAAGAACCGAGCATGCAATGAAGCTGGGAAGCGGAGTTCATTGCTGAAGCGAAAGGAGAGAGAAGGGCAGTGGTGCCAGTTGGCCATAATTGAAACTTCGCTTCAAAGACTGTCTGGAACGTTTCGAGATCTTTCGTACGTCTCTCAGGGAAGATACGAGACCACGGATGTTCCTGGCAGCTTGCAGCGCATGAGCGCTGCCGGATTTCAGCCATGATTGGACACACCTTCTTTAAAAGGCAAGCTAGTGTGATGCGCCATTGCGCTTTAAGCTGCGCGCCCTTTTAAGGGGCGTTAGATGCAAGGGTCGCTGAAATACAAACTGGTTTCATTGCTGGCCTTACCACTGCTAAGTGCTTGCTCATCACTTGGATCACTGGGCGTTGGGTGCACTGCGCCAGAGCTCCAGGTGGCACCGTGAACTGCGACCAGCTCTCATCTGGTTAGAGTTGAACTTCCATTGAATGTCGTCGATGATCTGTTCTCTGATTTCGATAGGGCTATGCGGAATCTCACTCATATTGCGCTCTCGGATGATTGGTTCTTGCATAAAAATGACTGGGGGGCGGAAAGTAAGAAATTCATAGATAAATATAAGGAAAGTAAAACGCTTGATTCTAATGAATGCGACGGTTCGCCGGGTAAATGTAGCGAAGCGGAGTAGCTCTCGACGACTCGATGCGTTTCGGTTGTTTTTACGGGGTAGGGTCGAGGGTTCATATCTCCCTCAGTCCACCCATCCTCATCAATAGCCTGCTTGGCCTCAGGCTGGGGGCATCCTTTTCAAACCATCCAAAGCATGCCCTCAAATATGCCCCCAATGTAGCAATCCACTGGAAGTGAATGGAGCTCCATGGTTTGTGGAAAGGCAGAAATGATCAGCCGAACAGCCTGCCAGACGACGCCTAAAGACTCTCAGGGTCGCCGAAAAACATTTTGACTTGGCTCTAGGACGGTTATTTCAGGTCGAAAAAAAAGAGTTGTGCCCCCATTTGTGCCCCCACTTGCATCGGCTGTGCTAGCGATCGTGAATGGCGATTCCTGATAAACACCAGTGTGGCTTTGGCTAGCTTTCAGTGTACGCCCTGAAGTCAGTATTTAATGTTCTTGTGACAGTCCTCATCCTGCCTCGGCGTTGCGTTGCAGTATTTTTATGCTGCAATGCGTCGGCAGCAGCCTTCCATCTGCGTGCAATCGATTTGTTTCTTGTTTCGGATGTGTACCAGGGTCATGCGGGGCTGCCACCGTTTGTGCTGACGCTGGACAACGCCGAGGGCTACTTCAACCCGTCCTCGGTTATTCGCAACTCCGCCAAGCATGGTGTGAAGGCTTTGTACGAATTGCCCAAGATCAAGAAAAAATATCCAGCGTTCCTGGAAGATAACGCCCCTGACCCGGCGCAATTTTTCCTCAGGGACACACCGGCGCCCGTGTACCAGGGTGGCCAATGATGGGAAGGAATCCAGCGCTCGACACCGTAAAGAACGTGCTCAACCAACAGCGCGTGCGTATTTCGTTTGATATTGATGACACCCTGGCCTGCCAGCCGCACCACAGCGCCGCTGAAGACAGCAAGCTGCCGGAATGTGTGCACCGTTGGCTGGGTGAGCCGTTGCGCAATGGCCATGCGCTGGCTGCACGCGGGTTGTCGAACGCGCCTTCGAAGCTGCCGACCGCCTTTGATATCGACCTGCACGTGGACGACTCCGAAGGCGTGCAAATCGAAGGTTACGACCACGGTTTTCGTGTGGTTGTCGTGCGTCCGGATGATGAACAATGGGCGCACAAAGTCCTGGAAGCCGTCGCCCGGGCGCAAGCGCAACTTGCCTGGCAACAGCGACCGCGCCGGCACAAGGTGCCTGCGCCGGTCTATTCGGGAATCACCCTTAACGGCTGAGGGTTTCCAGGAACTGTGTGTGTTGCAGCACCTGGGAAAACATCGGCAGCGTGAATTGCTCGGCGGCCTGCTGCTGTTCGCTGGTGAAGGTTGCCGTGCAGTCGGACAAGGTGACCACGTTGTAGCCCTTCTCGTAGCCTGAACGCACTGTGCCTTCGACGCAGCAATTGGTCAGAAAACCTGCCACCACCAGGTTCTGGATGCCGTTGTTGCGCAGCACCAGGTCCAGCCCCGTCGTCGCAAAACCATCCAGCCCACGCTTGCCCTCCACCAGGATATCGCCGGCCTCACGGCCCACAGCCTCGGTGATCTCGGCCCCCCAACTGCCGGTGCGAAAAGCACTGCCATCAGCCACACCCTTCAATATTCCATAGTCGCGCGTGGTCAGCTCCGGGTAACCCTCGGCGAACTGGATCGGCAAATGGATGATCTTCACGCCCAGCTTGCGCGCCTGCTGCACCGTGGTTGCAGTGTTGGCCAGTATGTCGCCAATACGCATGACGTCTTTGACCGCATCATGAAACACCCCGCCGGGTGTGGTGAAGTCGTTCTGGAACTCGATCAGGACAAGGGCGGTGCTGTGTGGGTTCATCGTGGACCTCCGATCAGTGGGTAGGTATCTACACAACTTTGAGTGTTACGCCGGACCTGTGGGAGCGGCGGTGCGACGATTCGACTTGCTCGCGAAGGCGGCCCATCATGCTACTAGGTTTTCTTGGGTGTACATCGCTCTCATGTGGGAGCTGGCTTGCCTGCGATAGCTGTGTGTATGGCGCTGGAGCTTTTTGGTCGGAGTACATATCCGTTATTTAGGTGATGGCTGATATGGGTTCCGTCCTTACGGCGGCTCACTTTTGAGAAGCGCAAAAGTAAGCAAATGCTCTTGCCCCACCACTCGGCACCTCGCCTAGCCTGCGTTCGGCCAGCGTGGTTAACGGGGCGCCTAAGATCAAAAGCCAAATCAAAAGCCAGGGCTTCGGGATTGGTCAGGTCCAATTGTTGTGTAGATACCTATGCCGATCAATGGGCCGATCAATGGGTTAAAACACGTGGCTACCAGCCACCGGGAAACCATTGCCGGGCGAGCTGCACCGTTACGCGCAAGGTGTGCTGGCTTTGTTCGCACGCAAGCGCCTGTTCTTCAGGCGACGCCGGTTTGCTCCACTTTGGCTGGGTTGCCAAGCGCTGTGCATAGCTAGCTTTAAACGCAGGGCTGGCCTCGCCAGTCAGCCGCATCGCTTTAGCATAGTCCGCCTCGAGATCTTCGGGCAGCGAACCACAGGCCAGTTTGGCTTGCTGATAGCGCACGGCGTACATGAAGCCATCGGTGGGGGCTTCGTCGTAGGTGTAGCGGGAGGGTTCTGCAGCCATGGCAGTACCGGTGAAGAATAGGGCGATGAGGAGGGGGCGTCCGTGCATGGGCGGGGAAAGTCTCGGGTGGTTGACGGTGCGTTTGACCTAAACACGAGTTGTATAGCATTGAACAGGTCACTCGTTAACTATACGTGCCCGGCTTGAATTGCAGCGACCAAGGCAATGGGCCATCATTGTTGGCCGCTACGAGCCATTCTTCGTATGCAGTTCGGATTTATAGGGTGTAAGAAATGTTTAGGCGTCTCATGGACTTGAGCAAGCGGTTGCGCAAGGATTTTGCTGCTGTAGCGGTTTCCAAGGAACAGGTTCTGCACTCGATGGAGGTCGACCCTCAGGCAGGACCCGTCGGGAGTTTGCCCGCGAATGTGCTGGACTACTGGCACAGAGCGCTGATTGCCGATGACTTGGGTGGCCTGCAAGCCACCGATGTCCGCATCCCGGTGACAAATTTCGCGGGGCTGGCCTGGCCCAACTTCAATCTCGGTTTCGGCAAGCGTCGGGCGCTGGCACTGGGCATTCTCACTGAGCGTGCCGCAGAGGCCCGGCGAAAACAGCAAGCGCAGGCACTTGAGGCCTCAGAGGACGACGCAGAGGGTGCGCAGGAGGCGGACGAGCCGGATGACGATCCGCGTATTCCCATGGCGCTGGTGTTCCATCAAACCACCTCATCAAGCAATGAGGTCCAGGTCACGTGGCCCGACCCGGATAAAAAGCCTGCGCCGGGCGCGAAAAAAAAACGCCTCAAGCCCGACCGGCTGAATATCGCGTTCTGGTTTCCTTTCGACCTGAACGACAAAAACCAAATATGCCTACCACGCGATCCCAACGATTGCCGACCGCGTGTGGTCCGCCAATGGCTTGAACCGCAGCCATTGATGGCGGCCAACGACCTGCCGCCGGCCATTGGCCACTTCGATTGCTATCGCGACGAGCTCAAGCTATTTTTCGCGACGTTGAGCCAAAGCGCCAATTTGAGCGGTTATGTCGACGCCTGTTTTGCCTTGTTCGCCCACGTTCAAGCGGATGGGGTTGAGATGGGAATGGCGCCGATCACGGGGCAATGGGTTGCGGTGCCGCGACAGCCTGGCTATGCAACACGTGCGCTCGCCAACATCTATGAAGCGATCCCCAATGCGCCGTCCATCGGCGCACTGGAGCAGCTCATAGGCGCCGGACGACACCGTTCGGCTGTCCAGGCAGGCGGCATGGCAGCGCCGCAGGTGACGATCCGGCACGTGGCCATGGTCGATAAGGCCACACACCTCGACAAGCCAGACGTCAATCGCGGCGCAGACCCCTTGAACGAATCGCAGCGCCGCGCATTGCACGCCCTCGGCCGGTTGGGTGAGCAGGTCGGGGTGGTTGCGGTCAGTGGGCCGCCGGGCACCGGGAAGACGGCCATGCTGCGTGCGATGATCGCCAACCAATGGGTGTTGGCGGCTTATGATAACCGCGAACATTGCCCCGTCACGTTTGTGTGCGGGGCGACCAACCAGAGTGTCGAGAATGTGATGGGCACGTTCAACGGTGCCGTAGGCAGGAAGCATGCCCTGGCACGTCGTTGGTTGGACCCTACGGGCAAGCCACTATTGGGTTTCACCGCCAGCGCACCGTCCAAGGCCAAGGGGAAAACCCATCGCAGCAAGTTCACCACGCTTGAGATCCGGCAAAAGCAGTTGCGCATCTTGGGCGTCGGGTCCTCCAGCCTCAAGCAATCGTACGAAGACGGTGTTGCGGCAGCCCTTGCTTTGGCGCGGCACTTTGAAGATGCCTTCCGCGAGCTGCCAGAGTTGTTCAATGCGTTGTTTAGCGTTGAGCAGAAACATCAGGTCAGTGATGCCACGCGTTTTATCTATCTCATGCAGAAGAGTGCTTCGACAACGCCTACGGCGTCGACCCTCTGCGAGCACCTGAACACGCTGACCCAGGTATTGCGCAGTGGGTTGGCCTCGGCAATCGAGCGCCAGGCTGACATCGACGCGTTGATCGAGCCCGGTGAACTGGCTGCGCGCTTTCCCAGTGAGGCATGGGCATCTTCCTGGGCCATCGACATCCTCGCGGATTTGCGTGTGGCGGCAACCCCCGAGGCGCGCCAGGCGCAGCAGCAGAAATTGCTGGACGTGGTGTGGCGGCCGATTATTTTCCAGTTGGCCGCGCGTTACTGGGAGACGCGTTGGCTGGCCAGTGTGATCGCAACCCCCGAGCCTGGCAGCCGAAAGAACGCACTCAGGCACGCAGCCATGCTGTTTCCGTGCATTGTCGCCACCTTGCATAGCGCCCCACGGTTACTGGGAGAGGGCCGTAGGCCGCTGTTCGCGTTCCTGGATTTACTGATTATCGATGAGGCGGGGCAAGCTGCGCCGGAGCTGGGTGTGCCGGTGCTTAGCCTGGCTAAAAAAGCCGTGGTGGTCGGCGATATGAAGCAGCTCTCCCCCGTGTCTTCGGTAACACCCGAGGTCGATGCGCGCCAGGTGCAGGACCGTTGGGCCGATCCGTCGTCTTTGGGCGCCTTGCTCGTGCGTGGCGCGGACTCCGCCACGGGTTCAATCATGAAGCTTGCCGCAACCGGGGCATCGTTTGCCGAGGCCATGCCGGACGGACGGCTACGGGACGGGCTGCTCCTGCGTGAGCACTACCGTTGTGCAGAGTCGATCATCAATGTGTGTATCGATTTGCTGTACCACGATCACGACCGTGATGCCGAGGGCGGCTTGCTCAGCAAAGAGTTGGAACCCAAAGTGCCCAACCCGCTGGCAGGACTGTTCGCGGATGCCGAGTTGCCCTTGCTCGAGGGCGAAGCTGAAATGCAGTTGCGCAAACGCATGAAGGCAACGTTCCCGCTACCGCCGCTCGGGTTCTATCAGACCGGTGGCCCGAACGATGAGCCCTGCAAAGGCGACTCATGGTCCAACCCTGGAGAAGCCAAGGCCATCGTGGACTGGCTTAAAGAGCACGGACCGCGCCTGGCGAAGTGGGCCGCCAGGGTCGAAGGCCACCCGGAGCAGCCGATAGGGTTGGAAAAACTTGTCGCGGTCGTCACGCCATTTCGAGGCCAGGTCGAAGCGATAAAGCGTCGGGTGCGCGAAGAACTCGACCCTGATGACGCTGACCTGAGTGAGCGTTTGACCATCGGCACGGTTCATACCCTTCAAGGGGCGGAGAAACCTGTGGTGTTGTTCAGTGCCGTGAATCGGGAAAGCCGCGCCAGCCGTCGAACCGATACCAATCATCGTGAGCGGGTGTTTATCGATCGTGACGATGGGCGCCTGCTCAACGTAGCGATCAGTCGTGCGCAGAAAAGCTTCATTATGTTTGGCCATTCCGATCTGTTTTTTTCCCAGCAGGCGATGGACCCGCACAATGATTTGCCTTCGGCTGTGGTTGGACGATGCTTGGCCGGTGTGCGTGAGCCAGAGCATGAGCGGCTCACCTGCGCTCCGCGGGTGCCAGCGTGCAAGCTCGGTCCCGCCACGCTGATGGTTGTCGAATCCTTGCACAAGGCGAAAATCATTCAAGAACTGGTACCTGGCGGTGCTCAGGTGTTCGGCTGTGGCGGTCATATTCGTGACCTCCCAGGCCCCGGTGCGATCAGTTGGCGTGATGGGCTCAAACCGCACTGGCAATTGAGCGAGCGCGAGGGCAGTGACCTGGCGGCGTCCCTACGCAATACCGGCAGCCGTTTACTGCAATGCACTGAGCTGGTGTTGGGGACGGACGATGATGCCCAAGGCGAAGCGATCGCCTGGCACATGATCCAGGTACTCAAGGAAGCACCGTGGTTCATGCATATCCAGAGGGTGCGTCGGGTAAGGTTTTATGCATTGACCACCCCCGAAATGGCCCGATCATTTGAGGAGGGTCGGTGTGTACAGGTCGAGGGCGCTACCGCCGACGAGCGAGCTGGCAGCGCTTGCCGGGCCTTGAATATGGGCTTGGCATATGGAGCCATTGCCCAGCGGGTGCTGGACAACCTCATCGGCTCGGTCTACATGCGTCACGGTATTGTCGGGGGCGGACGGGTCAAAGGGCCCTTGCTCAGGGTACTGGCGGGCCATGGTGACTCCCCGGGGTTACCCGGTAAACGGTTGGGTGTCGCGATAAACCTGAAAGTGAACGATACCCTCGTGCCGGCTCGCTTGATGGTGCGGCGCGGCAGCGAAGCCTGGCGCGCGTGGGGCAGTGACCGCACAGAGAGCGTTCACACCTTGATCGACCAACTGAGCGACGCGGTGGTTTCACCGACACCTTGCCTGCTCGAGCATGAGGACTTGCTGCTGGCACCTGCTCAAAGCCTGGGCACTAACCTGATCCTGCAAGAGGCGTTCAGGCGATTTGGCTGGATGCCGTCGAGCACCATGAGCACGTTGCAAAAACTGTATGAGATGCGCGAGGGGCAGGACGAGCCCGAGTCAGCACCGAACGACAATGGTTGGGCTGCATTGGATGCGCAGGGGCGCCTGTTCCTGACCGAGTCCGGACGGCGCCAGGCAGATAAGGTGCTGAACAACCCTTGGCTGAACACAATCAGCGCCAATGCGTTGTTGATGGCCTTCGACGATGCGCTGACTCACCTGTCCCAATTGCCGGATGCAGGGGAGGCGGACTACCTTGCGTTCGTGCACACCTGGGCGGCGCAGTTTGATGATCAGTGCGGCGCGCAGCCGGTTGCGGGCCCCCATGCACCAACGGTCGATGCGCAAGGCGCTGAGGTCGCGCTGTTTTCCCTGCAGCCCGCCGTCGAGCTGAATACGTGGGGCGCGCCTGCCGGTTCGCCTTCACCCGCTGAGGCCGAGCAGCACGATGATGATCCCGCGCCTGGCGCGCAAGCCCACCCGGTTTCGGACGGCGGCCGCAGCGGTGCCCACGGAGCACTGGTGCCTCTGGACATCAGCCTGGAGGGCGACAGCCCCAAGATGGCCGCGCTTACCCCGAGGCAGCGGCAACTTTACGACCTGATGTCCAAACTGATGTTGGCCTCTTCCCTGCGAGATGGACAGTTTCAGACTGTACGCCGGATTTACCCCCTGACGTGGCCGGGTAAACCGGCTGTCCGGCAGGTTGAAATTGGTGTCGAGGTGATAACAGGCAAGCCGGGCAGCTACCCAGGTTGGTTTGCGCTGGACCCCGATGGCCTGCACCAGCACACGCGCAATTGGGCGTCGGCAGAGATGGAGGCAGTGCTCGATGAGCAAAGCCCTCGCTTGCAAGTGATAGTGCAAGACCACGGCATACGCACCCGCTCGCTGCTTGAGCCGACAGTCGATCATTTATTGGCGTGGATGCAAGCGCGTGGACACGGTAGGCCCTCGACATTCGGCAAGCACATCGATGATCTGGTACGTGGCAATACGTCGAACACGCGCGCGGAGGGCACTGCCGATGAATAGCAGTTTTGCCACCATGACCCTGATGCGAAACGCCTATGAGGCCGCATTGCGCGACCCCTCGGACGCAGTTGCCCAGGCAGCGTTCGTCGCTGCGCACCAAGCGCAACAGCACACGTTCGTTGACTCATTCGACGTCGCGGGCATTACCTACCCGCGTACTGATGGGCACACACTGAGTGAGCGTGAAGCGCGCGAGGTGATTTCCAGAATCCTGTCCAACCCGGCGTACAGTGTATCGGACCTGCGGCCCAGCGTCATTGAAGCGGCCTACCCGCTACAGGCAGACGTGCTGCGTGCGGAAATCGAAGCCGCGGTCGCGTTGGCCAATAAAATCAATGGGCTCGACTGGCGCACCGACGCGCTCGATGCCAGCACCAAGCAAGCGATGCGTGAACTGCTACGCATGCCCACCTTGGCGGGCGGCTACAAAATCATTTCCCAGGTCAAGTCCGCGGCCAACGCCCAGGTGTTGAATATCTACCGTGGCTACGATGCCGATCACTTGATCCCCGACAAGGCACTGCGAGGGTCACTGCACAGGGGGCAGTCTTTCAGCCTTGACCAGAGCTACGCGACGTTTATGCAGGATTCACAGAACAGAGGATCGCAGCATAAATTTGTGACGGACGCCCAGAAACACACACGCAAACGGCTGCGCGGCGATCCGACACTGCCCGCGAAAAACCCAACGACTGGCGAGTACCTGGAGCATGTGCTTGAGTGGATGACCCATGTCTATACCACCGCGGATCTGGGTGTGGATGTGGCCGTCAGGAACAGTGGCCTTGCCAACTCGGATGAATTCAAACGTTTCAACGTCAAAGGTTTTGCCTTGGCGCAGGCAGGATTCATGACGTGGAATGAACGCAAAAGTGTCGGCCGCGCTGTCGCCATGGTGCTCCTGATTGAGGCGCGTGAGTTTTACACGGCGGCCGGCTGGCCCATGGACAGGGAGTTGCCTTTGTTCTACGACGTACCTTCTACAGTGACCCAACAACCGGTGCCTGTGACATGAGCGACAACATAAACCCATCAACACCCGCCCATGGCACCCGGCGCTACCAGCTTGCCGACCTGACAATGGCCGCCGGGGTGCCCTGGTTTGCCGTACACGTGTCGGACGAAAGCGGTCATACATCGTCCTGGATTATCAGGGGGGAACTGGACGGTGAGCATTTACGCCTGCAACCACAGGTTTGGGTGCCAGATGCCATCCAGGCCATCGTCAGTGATAGTGACGGCCAAGTCTGGGCGATCACTAGCGAAGATGAGCTGATCACCAACACCGACCTTGGACAGGTGGCTGGATGGCGGCAGGTTACGCCCCATCCACAGCTCAACGCGCGCGATGAGTGGTACTCCCGCACACTGGGTTATGTGGCCACGGATGGCCAGAACGTCGAGCTTGCTGAATGCCTGTGTTGGGCGAGCGATGGCTTGTTGATCGGTACGTTCAGCCGCCGGTTGTATCGTTGGACATCGGGCCATGTTGCTCGCCTTGAACACGACGATCACGTTGTCGGAACGCTGGGTGGTGTCAACAACATTGTCCAGACGCAAGACGCAATATACGCGCTGGGGTATGCGGGCCTGATCCTGCGTCGGCCGGTGGGCGGGACCTGGCAGCGAATTGATGGACCATGGCCGACTGAGGCCGGCGCGTTCATCAATATGATTGCCGGTGTCGAAGGTCCGAGAGGGGAATTGTGGGCCATTGCGGCGGGCGGTTCGGTCGTCAGCGTTGCGGGTGACGTGACCCGCACCATTGCACAAGTACCCGGTGAGCCTCTGGGCATCACCCGGTTCCAGCGCCAGTGGTTCGTGTCGACCCTCGACGGTTGCTACGAACTACCGGGGGATGGTGACACGGTCCTGATCAAACGCGATATTTTGATGGGTAAAGCGATTGATGTCGGGAACTGCCTGATTGCCGTCGATGCCGAGCCACAACACGCCGATCACGCGCAGGTCCACCTGTGGTTGCGCACCAGAAACCGCGATGCTTGGCTGCGCCCAATCATTTGCCGGGCCTGATTGAGGCGTTAAGGCGCAAGCGCGCGGGGATACGGGCTTGCTTTCGAGGCGCAAGCCCGTGGTTTCACCTGGTCGGCCAAGCAGGCTCAATTGGCTTGTGGGCCGCGCCCGCGATGCGCGGTGATGCGGTTGTAAATGTTGGGGGCAGTGACCGCCATTTCTTTGCTGATCTCCGGGACTGAGTAGCCTTTGTCATAGAGATGTTGCAAGAAAGCGTCTTGGTCACGCCGGGCAAGCTGGCCGTAAAAGCCGCGATTTATTTCTTTCTGGATGCCTGAGAAAAAACCAAACATAGGGACCTCTGTATTCGACTCGCGTCATGTTGATGGTGTGAGGAGAAGGCGTGGCTTGGGCCGCTCCTTCTGTACGCAAGCCCCTTGTAAACCCCGGATTTGGAGTTTGAGTGAGCTAGCCGGTTGCAGGTTATTCACTCTGCTGCTTATCGGCCATCCCAACCTGGGTAGCACCCAGCATGGTGTGATTTATGCGAACAGACGAATACACGGATGACGAAGTCGAGACAAAGGACAAGTGGGACAAACTGTTCTGGATTGAGCTCGCTAAGCGCAAAGAGCGCTTGGTAACCGGGGATGCACACCGGATGCTTGTTCAATTGCATGATCAAATAGCCCAGGCCATCGATACCCCCGGCCAAGTGATGGATGAGCCCATCGAAGGCATAAGGGGGGCTGCGATCCTTTTGGACGCGTTTCAGTGGCAGTACGACCCGGCTGATGGGGCTGATGACGAACACCAGGCTCAGTTGTTGCGGGACACGATGAATCGCTTCGAAAGCCAGATTGATGAAGTTTGGTCAAGGTTGCAGTTCACGCGGGGCTTCCGACTTGCCGACCTGGCCGTAGAAAACGAACTTGAGCTGATGTGGGATTGGTGGGTATTCATCAACTCTTCAGCCGGGCGTGAGGAAATGGGTATCACCACCGGAAAGTTCTCATACCATGGCAAGCAGAGCCGAATGGACGAGGACCATGAGCCGCCACGGATGATTGAGGTCCATACGTTCTATAACCGCCCCGGGCAGTCTCCCATCCCTGTTTCCAATCGCAGTGTCAGGAGCTTCACCACTGACGTGGATGAAGTGATCATCAACGGCAAACGGGTCACCGATAGTGTAATTGTGGTGTTTGACTCCGAAACTCCAGCGCCATCCAGAAGGGAAATCGTGAACGCCGCTTATTCCGGCAGAGGAATGATTCGTGCACGGCGTTTAGCGGATGCCCGTGCAAAAGGCGATTACGTCAGACTGCAACGCTTGCTCGACGAACCGTCGCCGGCCACGGATTTTGTCGACTTATTCGAGCCTGTACAGGCGCATAAATTGTTCAAGACACTCACCAGCGTTGCGCCGTTGATTCGAGGGCTATTCGCCTGGGATCTTCACCATGACCAGGGACTCAGCAAAGCGCAGGCCTGCCGAGTTACGGCGGAAAAACTACCTGGAATGGGCACTACCCCACGCAGCGTCAACAATGCGCTTATCTCGGTGGGAGAAAAGATCAACGGCTACCAACCCGAGCAATTGCCTTGGATTTTTCAACGCTTTGGCGATTGAGGGTTCCTTCGCCGGAACCCGGTCGCGTTGAGCTAGGCAGCGCCGTATTGGGCGATGCGGCTTTCGCGCCCTAATTGCACCGGGCACAGCTTCCAAGGCCCAGGCAGTTGCCATTGGCGATACACCGAAGCGCCGCCACCAGCGTAGGGCAGGGCGAACATCTGATAGCCGCGTGCGGCGTCCGGCTGCTCCAGCGGGAACCAGCGTTCGCGGTCGGGCGCTTGGCCGGCAAATGCCGCATCCAGGCGCTTGGAGCGCTCGACCAGACCCAGGGTGAGGCCAGCAGGCCACTGATACCGGCAGTACGGCTGTTCAGCAGGAGGAACAGGCCTGCTGGCACGCCGATGAGTGCGCCGCCAAACAGCGACGCCCAGGGGGCTGAAGTGAATGGAGATGCTAATGTCGAGTGCTGCCTGAACCTAAAGTGATTACCCGTATCGATATCATCATTTGTCATAGGGACAGGGTGAAGCATTGTGGTTGCACGTCGTTTACTTCATGTCCCGCGCTTGCACCCATAACACCGCATCCTGGGACAATGGTTTGCCCTTGTAGGTTTTGTTGTTACCTATATTGAGCGCTGCAATACCTCACCAGCCGGCCCGGGGCAGGCCGATGATCAGTACGCCCTGGTCGTCTGTGTAGGTACTCAAGGCCTTGAACGAGGCTTGCGGTGCCGTGACGTAGTCTTGCTGGCCGAAAGCATTGTTCTCGACATCGACGGAGTGGTTGAGGTATTCGATCTCGACTTCGGCAAAGGGCGCGGGCTTGCCATCGGCCAGTACCACGGCGCGGAATACGCTGCCCGTCCAGTTTGATCTTAGACTGGGGGCATCCTTTTCAAACCATCCAAAGCATGCCCTCAGATATACCCCCAATGTACCGGTCCTCTGGAAATGGATGGATCTCCATGGCCTATGAAAAGTCGGAAATGATCAACCGCACAGCCTGCCCGACGACCCCTAAAGACTCTCAGGGTCGCCAAAAAACATTTTGACTTGGCTCTAGGGCGGTGGTTTCAGGTTGTAAAAAACTAGTGATGCCCCCATTTTTGCCCCCAATGAAACGGAAGGCCTGCGCGGCCTCGGGAAGAAGCTCGGCCCAGGGCCTGATTACCCTGGCCACCTACGGCGTTGGCATGCTGATCGGTTTCTGGGTCGCGGGCCATGTCTCTGATTACTACGCCACCCCTGCGGGTCACCAGTGGCAGAGCATCTGGTTGTTCCCGGCGTTCTTTTCCCTGGGTGTGGTGCTGGTGTTCATGTTTGCCTTTCGCGGTGCGCGGCGGTCTGAGTTGGCGCCTGCCAAGACTTGAGCGGTTATGACTTGATAACAACCCACCATGAAATGGCAATGCGCGGGGCGGGCAAAAACTGAATGGCGAACCGAATGCCTTTCAGAGCCCCGCGTTGGACAGTACGATATCAGTCGTGAGCGAGAGACACCGAGAGATCACGCCACGCCGCCAGTTCCTCATGACGCTTCTGAAGTTCGTCTTCTAAATAGCCGATAGCGTCGCTGCCAGCGGTGAAGCGCAGTGGAGGCTTTTCAGTGTGGGCCAAGATAATCAGGGCCTGCGCCAGCTTCTTCGGATCATTGGCTTGCTTGCCATGTACCGCTAGGACCGCTTCACGCGAGCCGGCTGGATTCTTTGCGTAATCTTCAATGACCTGCTTCGCGAATCGTACGGAGTTCGTGCTGAGGAACTCGGTTCTGAAATACCCGGGCTCGACAACAGTCACGTGTAAACCCAAGGGTGCAACCTCAAGTGCCAGGCATTCAGTGATGCCCTCGACCGCATATTTGGTCGCACAATAGGCCGAGGCCCCCACACCACCGTGATAGCCAGCCACAGAGGAAGTGTTGATCACGTGGCCTTGTCCCTGTGCGCGAAGCACGGGCAATGCCGCTCGGGTCACGTTCAGCAGTCCGAACACGTTCGTGTCGAACTGCTCACGAACCTCGAAGTCGGAGAGTTCCTCCAGGGCACCGAGAACGGCGTAGCCCGCGTTATTGACAATAACGTCGACCCTGCCGAAACGTTCAACGGCAGTCCTGATTGCTGCCGCTGCCTGTGTTTCATCCGTCACATCCAGCGCCACTGCAAGCAGTTCGTCGTGGTGACCTACAGCTTGAATCACCGCCTGCGCATCTCTGCCTGTAGCCACGACCTTATCGCCTGCCGCAAGCGCTGCTTTAGCGATTTCGGTGCCCAGGCCGCGTGTTGTACCTGTGATAAACCATACTTTGCTCATCGGTGGTGCCTCTTTGAACGTGAGGTAGGGCGCAGCGCTCCGGCAATGAGCAGGACACCGTGCGATGTTCCTCATGTGTAACGGCCGAGGACAGTCGAACGTGCGTCTGCTTGCCTCCGGTATGAGGAATTATTGTCTCTCTATGGTTGTTTGACGGGTTGCAGACTTCGTTTGAAATACTGCCTAAAGCAACGAATTTAAACGGCGGGTCGACGCACGCCATCGGTGCCGAGGTGGGCCTAGGGCATCCTGTCGTTCGATGATGACTTGCCAACTGCGCGGCCGGCAGCCGTAGAGTCATGCTGCTCGTCAATCAGCGGCTTTATCAGGCTACGGACTCACCCTCTGTAAACGACCGCGCGGTCCGCTGACTGTCTGAAATGCTCAGAAGAATCCTTGGAATAGGCAGTGATGCCGACAAAACGGGCAAATGATCCCGGCAGGTGCGCCGCATACTGAAACCAGGATTCACCCGGGGTATCGACGGGTTTAACCAATGTCTATCCCATGGCAGCAATTTACAGATAGGACCCGATCATGCAGCAGGATAATAGAGGCACATCAGAAAACGCATTCCAGGATCATCCAGGTTTCAGTCGCCGTAACGTTTTGATTGGCGGGGCGGTCGTTGGGGCCGGTTTGAGTGTTGCACCGCTGTCCTGGGCAGCCTCACCGGATAGCGCAAAAGGCGCTGGCGGCTCAGTGAGCGGAGTGCGGGTCACAAATAAGCGCAAGCTTGGTTCGCTGGAAGTCTCGGAACTCGGTGTCGGGTGCATGAACATCAGCGCCAATTATGGGGCGCCTGCAGACAAAGAGCAGGGCATCAAGGTCATCCGCACGGCCCATGAACAGGGCGTCACTTTTTTTGATACGGCCGAAGTGTATGGGCCGTACACCAATGAAGAATTGGTAGGTGAGGCGCTTTCCCCGTTTCGTAACGAGGTAGTTGTCGCGTCAAAATTCGGTTTCGACATGGATGCCGGCGGCGCACTCAATAGCCGCCCGGAACATATCAGGAAGGTGCTTGAGGGCTCGCTGAAGCGGCTGCGCACCGACCGTATCGATCTTTACTATCAACACCGAGTCGATCCAAACGTACCGATCGAGGATGTTGCGGGTACGGTCCAGGACCTTATAAAAGAGGGCAAGGTGTTGCACTTCGGTCTCTCGGAGGCAAGTGCAAGCACCATTCGCCGAGCGCATGCCGTTCAGCGTGTGACTGCGGTCCAAACCGAATACTCCGTCATGGAGAGAAGCGTCGAGCACAACGGAGTACTTGATACCTGTGAACAACTGGGTATCGGTTTCGTGTGCTGGGGCCCGCTGGGCATGGGCTTTTTACCCGGCACACTGAATGGCAGTACACGGTTCGACGCCAACACCGATTTACGTTCCGGGTTTGAACGATTCACGCCTGAGAACCTGTCAGCAAACGAGCCGATCATTACTTTGCTCAGGAAGTTCGCACAGGAAAAGCATGCCTCTCCTGCCCAGATATCGCTGGCGTGGTTGCTCGCGCAGAAGCCCTGGATCGTCCCGATTCCAGGCACGCGCAAGCTCGATCACCTTCAAGAGAACCTGGCATCCGTCAGCGTGAAGCTGACGGCCGCCGAACTGGTGGAAATGGATGCAGCTCTGGCAAAGCTAAAAGTGCACGGTGGTCGAATGAGCCCAATGCATATGCGTGCCGTCGACGTCACCCAGTGACCGTCAGAATGTGAAAGCCGCTGAAGACGTCCAGTAGCGATTTTCCTCCACCCGGCGCGTTTTGGCGCGGGGTAGAGAAGGGCGTCATTGATCAACCCATTTGTATCAGGTACTCAAATGAATCAGGTTACGCGTAAGGTGTTCGAGCCGTTTGTGTTCGAAAACGGAATCGAGTTGCGCAATCGTGTGGCGATGGCCCCCATGACAACGTGGGCCGGCAACGCGGACGGTACTGTTTCCGACGAGGAAATTGCTTACTACCAGCGTCGGGTAAACGGTATCGGTCTGGTGATCACCGGTTGCACGCACGTGCTCGCCAACGGTATTGGATTCACCGACGAATTTGCAGCGTTCGACGATACATTCGTTCCCAGTCTCAAGCGATTGGCCAAGGCCGCGAAGAGCGGTGGTGCAACGGCAGTGCTGCAGTTGTTCCACGCAGGTAACAAGGCCGTTTTGGAGTTGGTGCCGGACGTTGTCAGCGCCAGTGCAGTGAGTATTGACGCAGGGCCGTTCAGCGTTTCCGCTACCCCGCGCGCAATGACCAAGAAAGAAATCCACGACGTTATCCAGGCGTTTGGTAAGGCGACGCGTCGTGCCATCGAGGCAGGATTTGATGGTATAGAACTGCATGGCGCCCATGGATTTCTGATCCAGAACTTCTTTTCTCCAAAGTTCAATCAGCGCGATGACGAGTGGGGCGGCTCACTAGAGAACCGTCTGCGTTTTCCATTGGCGGTTGTTCAGGAGGTTCATCGAGTCATCAAGGCACACGCTGATCGACCGTTCCTGTTCGGCTATCGCATTTCGCCAGATGAATCTGGCGAAAATGGATTGCGCATCGACGACACCTGCGTGCTTGTCGATGGACTGATCGAAAGCGGTATCGACTATCTCCACGTCTCCTTGGGAAGCGTGCTGGAAACGGTGCCTGTCGACGGACAGGGCGACCAGACCACGGCGAAGGTGATTCTGGATCATGTCGACGGACGCATTCCAGTGATTGCCGCCGGGCAGATCAAGACGCCCCGCCAAGCCGAGGAAGCGCTTGAACTCGGCCTGTCGCTCGTCGCGGTTGGACAGGGCCTTGTCATAAATCCTGACTGGGTGGAACTGGCAGAAAAAGGCCACGACGATCAGATTCAAACGGCGCTGAACCCGGCACGCGTTTCGCAGATCGCAATTCCGCCAAAACTGTGGGGCGTAATCGAGGCCACCACGGGTTGGTTCAAGCTCCAGGGCGCACCGTAACGTAGATTTGGCCGTGGTGCGCAGCTGCGAACCTCAGTCAGCGTGCCTCAGCCACATGGGCTCTAGGCTCATTTCTGACACCAGCCCCACCCTGAGAAAGGCAATCAGCATATGGCTACGGATAGGCAGCGAGATATTCTGCGCATTGCGCTGCAGGAACACGTTATTCAATTTGAGACGTTCGATAAAAACTCGGCCTGGGCATTGGGCGAGCGTCTCAAGATAACCTGTGAGAAAGCCGCGGTGGCTACGGCCATCGAGATCAGGCTTGCCCGTGAAACCGTATTTTTTTACGCCATGCCGGGTACTGCTGCAAGCAATGCTGATTGGGCGCGGCGTAAAAGAAACGTTGTCGAGATGATGGGTAAAAGTTCCTATGGCGTGGGCTTGTCGTGTGAAGAGGAGGGGCAGCCTCTGGAGGCGCTGATGGGCTTGCCGTCACGCGACTACGCCTGCCACGGAGGCAGCTTTCCTATCCAGGTCAAAGGGTGCGGCTGTGTCGGCGTTGTGACGGTGTCCGGCTTGCCACAACGCGGCGACCACATTTTAGTGGTGCAAGTGCTCGCTGAAATGTGTGGGATTGCCCCGTCTGAAGTAGCGTTCTGAATCGACGTCAGTGTGGAGGCCCAGCCCACTCGACGAGTAGCTCCCGCCGCTCCTCAATCTCCCGTATTTGAGATCGCTTGAATCGAGCAAAGATGCCACTCGATCGAGCAAACACAACCGCTCTGCATTTCACATACTCCCAAGGTGCCTCAAGACCTGCCTGCGCTGTAGGCAGGTGGCGGGTGTTTCTGTGGAAAGTCGAACATACAGGCGAGTAGCGATATGCAAAACAACAGCATCCGGTTTGCGTGCAATGGCTGCGGGATCTGCTGCAAAGGGCGGTTGGTTCCACTGACGTTGAACGAGACAAGGCAGTGGCTGGAAAGAGGGCATGAGGTCGCGATCATACTGGAGGCGTTTGAGCAATCCATCTGGACTGCTGGGCCGCAACAGTTTGCCCACGCCGCAGGACGCGCAGTCGAGGTGCCTTGCGGTAATTCCCATGTGCGGGCCGTTGCAGTGTTTGCGGGCAATGCGCTGGTGCAATGCCAAAGCCTCGGCGATGACGGTCGTTGCGGTATCTACGAAGAGCGGCCGCTGGTGTGCCGTATATATCCGGCGGAGATCAATCCGTTCATTGCGCTTGATCCGGAAAACAAGATTTGCCCGCCCGAAGTCTGGGAGGAGGGTGAGGTGTTGTTTACAGATCGGATCTTTGATCCGGTTCTTGCTGATCAGATTGAACGCTCCCGCCAGGCTGACAGAGAGGATGCGCAGGCAAAAATTGCGCTGTGTGAAACCTTGGGGCTGAACGTGGCTGCATGGAAAGGAAATGCGCTGGCGGTGTACTCGCCAGATCGACTGCAGCTCGCCGAGGCGATTGCCCGCTACGATGCTGGAAAAGTGGGGCCTGCTCGTTCTAACTGGAAGGTCCGCGTCGATGCTCCGGCGTTGCGCCAGCAGCTTCACCAGGTGGGCTTGGCGTTTGATGACCAGCTGCCAACTGACTACATTTTTTATGCGCTGTAGGTGTCAGGCGTTCTGATTGATTCGGGCAGCTTTCATTTCTGAAATATATTGAAATATCTAGGTCTGCGGGGTGTGTGTTGAAGTGGACGGCGCGCTGTACGTACGTGCCTACAGTGGAACCGCCTCACGCTGGTACAAGGCCGCCGTCCGCGAAAAGGCAGGACAGATTATCGCCGCGGGTATGACGCGCAAGGTCAACTTTGAAGCCGTCACTGGTGACGTTAATCGACGTATCGATGACGCCTACCGTGCCAAGTACAGGGCCAGTCCTTACCTGGATCCCATGATCGGTGAG
The DNA here is from genome assembly GCF_034008235.1 of Pseudomonas sp. P9_31. Taxonomy (NCBI): domain Bacteria; kingdom Pseudomonadati; phylum Pseudomonadota; class Gammaproteobacteria; order Pseudomonadales; family Pseudomonadaceae; genus Pseudomonas; species Pseudomonas sp. P9_31. Next base: position 3,354,951 of record NZ_CP125375.1, on the reverse strand, counting down.
CGAGCACGTGCCGCAACCGTGAGGATCACGCCTTTGGCTGGCGGTGCCTGATACTGACGGGCAGGGCATTTGCGGGTGGTTATTCGTGCACATCACCGAATGCGGCAATGCCCTTCATCAGTTTGAGCAGTTGAAATCGCTGAAACATAGGATTACAAGCGCGCTACCTCCAAGTCTTTAATCAAAATAGGCAATATTGTCGTTTGATCAGGCAATTATCGCCAGATTCGAAGACCCATACTGAGGTTGATCTTCCGTCCGCCTAAAAGGCGTTGGTCTTCGTTGAAGTATCGGTTTGAGACCCACCATGCAAAATCTTGACGTGCAGGTCATTCAGCAAGCCCTCAAGTGGATCGAGCAAGGCCATCAAGTGTGGTTGTGTACGGTCCTGGCAACCTTTGGCTCTGCGCCGCGTGGCCCTGGGTCTATGTTGGTCGCGTTATCGTCCGGTGCGTTCTGTGGCTCGCTGTCGGGTGGATGCGTGGAAGACGACTTTCTGCAACGGCTTGGTCGACATGAGTTTGACGACTTCAACCAGATTGTTCGTTATGGCGAGAGTGGATTGCCACCGTCGCGGGCGTTGCCTTGCGGCGGGGTTCTGGATGTTCTGGTAGAAAAATTCGAACCTGGTTGCGCCGCGCAGGAGCACTTCGCGGTGTTGCTGCGCGCGCTGCAGGGGCAGCATCTGTTGGTTCGCCATATCGCCCTTGGAACGTGCCGTCGACACATTGAGGTCGGTGTGAGTGTCGACGCCACTGTCGCTGTAGACGCTGATCAAGTGCGCATTCGCGTGGGGGCGGCCCGACGCCTGCTGGTCGCAGGCCTCTCACCGGTGGCCGAGTTCTGTGCCAGTTTTGCATGCTCCCTGGGCTATGAAGTGATCGTGTGTGACCCGCGTGAAGAACTGACTTCAACGTTTGCCATGCCACACGTAAAGCTAATGAAGGTGATGCCCGCCAGCTATATTTCAAAAGGCGGATGCCATGCAGCGACGGCTATTGTCGCCTTGACTCATGATCCTCGACTTGACGACCTGACCTTGCTCGAAGCCGTCAGGACACCCGCATTTTATATCGGCGCCATGGGCTCCCGGCGCACCAGTGAAAAGCGCATGGAAAGGGTCAGACGAATCGGCGGGCTGGACGACGATGCGCTTGATCGCATCCATGCGCCGATCGGACTCAAACTGGGAAGCAAGACCCCGGCAGAGATCGCACTTGCGGTCATGGCCGACATTGTTCGGGTGAGTAACGGCGTGAGCCGTGCCCATCTCTAAGTCTGGTTTTTTTGGGATTTGAATGTGAATAGCGATGTGTCAAACGACCAAGTCATGACTGACATCACGCGTCTCGCTAAATCGGTCAGCCAGTTGGTTCCTTGCGATGGTGACCGCATTACCGACATTCCCGGTCTGAGCCTGCATCGGCGTAAAGCCGTTACGGCGGCCATGCATTGTATCTACGGCCTGGGAATTGGCGTGACCTTGCAAGGCGGCAAGCAGGTGATCGTCGGCAGTGAAGTCCTCTCCTATACACCCGGCGAGTCGATGGTGACCAGTGTCGATCTCCCGGTCACTTCCCATGTCACTCAAGCCAGCGTGCTCAAGCCATTCCTCGGCATGATGCTGGCACTCGACAGCGCCACCGTGATGCAGGTCGCCGAGCGCATGGGGTTATCGCAGCGTATGCGAGATGACGCGTTTCGTCCCGTGACCGTACAGCCTTTGGATGTGGGGGTGCTGGATGCGCTGAGGCGCTTGGTGGACCTGCTCAAAGAGCCCCACTGGATTGAGCCCCTCGCTCCGCTGATCAAGGAAGAGATCATTGCCCGGCTGTTAAACGGAACCCATGGCCCGCAGCTGCTGCATGTGATTGCTGCCGGTTCACCGAGCCAGCAAATTGCCAAGACATTAGCCTGGCTCAAAGTGAATTTCCGCCAGACATTGCGTATGGATGATCTGGCGGCACAAGCGCACATGAGTCCTTCCACGTTTCGCCAACACTTTCGGGCCGTGACCGGGATGAGCCCGCTGCAGTATCAGAAACAATTACGGCTACAGGCGGCTCGCCAGTTGATGCTCAGCCAAAATATCGATGCAAGCAGTGCGGGCGGGCTGGTGGGGTATGAAAGCTCATCGCAGTTCAGTCGCGAATACCGTCGCCTGTTCGGAGAACCACCTCAGCGCGACATCAAGCGGATTCGCCTGTGACGGAATCAGTGGCGTGTGAGAGGAGCCTCTAACCAGGACGTTTGCAGCGTCCTGTTCGGCTCCCTCGCACGTATCCACTGGCAGGCACATAACCCCCCTCATTTCTCCCGGCCAACGCCCCCACCTCGAACCGCTGGGTGACGTTGACGGGGTCTGGCTTCGCTTCGTCGATTTATGCCAGCTTGAAAGGCAGTTCGCGTATTGGCTTACCCGTCAGACTGGCAATGGCGTTTGCAAAAGCGGGGGCCAGTGCCGGCAAGCCAGGCTCGCCCATGCCGGTGGGCGGTTCGGCGCTTGGCACTATATGGACCGCGAACTCGGGCATGTCGGTGATGCGCGGAACGCTGAAGTCTGCAAAGTTGCTTTGCTGCACGACGCCGTCTTTCAGGGTGATGGCATTGCCTGGCAAACACATCGACAAGCCCATCAGCGCCGCGCCTTGCACTTGGGCCTCAACGCTGCGTGGGTTGACGACCAGGTTGCAATGGACACCGGCGGTCACGTGGTGCAGCACCGGGCGACCGTTCTGCACTGAGGCTTCCACCACATAAGCCACTACCGAACTGAAACACTCATGGACCGCAACGCCCCACGCGTGTCCGGCAGGCAGTTGACGTTTGCCATACCCGCTCTTGTCCACCGCTAATTGCAGCGCTTCGCGATGGCGCGGGCTTTGCTCGCCAAACAGCTTCATTCGGTATGCCACCGGGTCTTGCTTCGTCGTTCGCGCAATCTCGTCGAGCAATGTCTCCATCACAAAGGCCGTGTGGGTAGAGCCCACGCTGCGCCACCACAGCACGGGTACGTTGAGCTTGGGATGGTGGACTGTCAGCCGCATCGGTAGGGGATAAGGGTCACGCATGCCTTCTGTCGCCGTCGGGTCAATGCCGTTCTTAATCTGGCCTCCAAACATCGTGTCGGTAAGGATCGATTGCCCGATCAAGGCATGGTCCCACGCCACCACCGTGCCGCTGTCGTCAAAGCCTATATGCGCGCGATGCAGGTGCATGGGGCGGTAATAGCCGCCCTTGATATCGTCTTCGCGGCTCCAGAGAGTCCGTATGGGAACATTCAGCCCAACTGACCGTGCGGCTTTAGCGACTTCACACGCCTGCACGATGAAATCACTGGTGGGCACGCCACGCCGGCCAAAACCACCGCCGGCCGTTTGCACGTTGATTTGAATGTGCTCGGGTTTCAGATTCAGTACCTTGGCCGCTGCGGCACTGTCCCCCCCCGGAAACTGAGTGCCAACCCACAGTTGTGCGCCCTTATCGGAAATCTGCACGGTGCAGTTCAGCGGTTCCATGGGCGCATGAGCCAGGTAGGGAAATACGAACTCTGCCTCCAATTGATGCTTGGCTGTAGCAAGCGGTGCCATGTCGGCGTCAAAGTGGACCAAGCCCGGTTGACCCGCTAACGCCCGGTACTGGATCAGTTGCTGTTCGCTGTCTACCTTCTCGACGGTGGCCAGGTCCCATTGCAGCTTCAATGCGTCGCGTCCAAGCTTCGCCTGCCAGTAGCCATCGGCAATCACCGCGACACCTTCGGCGCCGCCGTCCAGAGGTACTCGCAACGCGGCTTTTACCCCCTTAATTGCGCGTGCGGCGCTGTCATCCAGAGAGGCGATTTTTGCACCGAACACCGGTGGGCGCGCAACGACGGCAGTGAGCTGTCCGGGCAAGTGCATGTCGATGCCGAAATCCTGCTGACCACTGCTCTTGGCCTTGGCATCGATGCGCGTAGTAGCCTGGCCAATGATGCGGAAATCCCTGGGATCCTTGAGCGTGACCTTGTCGGGCACGGGCAACGCCATCGCAGCCTCTGCCAGTTCCCCGTAACTCGCTTTAAGGCCTGCCGGGCCAAGCACCATGCCCGCTTGAGTGCTAAGGCGCGTGACCTCCACGTTCCAGCGTGCGGCCGCTGCCGCGAGCAGCATGGCCCGAGCGCGCGCCCCCAGTTCGCGGTACTGGGTGTAGCTGTTTTTGATCGAATTGGAGCCGCCGGTGAGGTGCATGCCGAAGACCGGGTCCTGGTAGGCCGTGTTGTTATTGCCGTTGCGGCTACGCACGAGACTCCAGTCGGCATCGAGTTCCTCAGCGAGAATCATCGGCAGTCCGGTCTGAACGCCCTGACCGAACTCCAGCCGGTTGATCGTTACAGTGACCTGTCCGCTGGAGTCGATCTGCACGAATGCAGAGGGTTGCTGACTCGGTTTGAGCAGCGCAGCGTCACCGCCAGTGGCTTCCTGCGCCAGCGCCAAGTGCGGAAAGGCACCCAGAGCCAGGCCGCCAATCCCGACGATTTTGAGGAAACTGCGGCGTGGAAGTGTGAAGGCACCGTCGGCTTGGTCGCGTTCGAGTAGGTGTTGCAGGGAACGCGGAAGCTCTTGGGAAAAGATTTCGTTCAGCATGGTGAGCTCCGGTCAGGCAAGGACTTTGGCGGCATCCGCCACCGCCGCGCGAATACGGGCGTAGGTACCGCAGCGGCAAATATTGCCCGCCATGGCTGAATCGATCTCGGCAGCGGTGGGTTGCTTGCCTTTGGGTTGGACTTTTAGAAAAGCCGTCGCGCTCATGATTTGACCGCTCTGGCAGTAGCCACATTGCGCCACGTCGTGCTTGACCCAAGCCTCATGCACGGCAGCACCGACCAGGTCGCTGCCATTTGTCGCCGCTTCGATGGTGGTGATCTTGCGACCCTCGGCCGCTGCTATTGGCGTCACACAGGATCGAATGGCCTGACCATCCAGATGAACAGTGCAGGCGCCGCACAGCGCCGCGCCGCAGCCAAACTTAGTGCCGGTCATCCCCAAGGTGTCACGCAGGGTCCAGAGAATGGGGGTGCTGGGATCTACGTCAACCGTGTATTCACGGCCATTGATGGTGAGGACGCTCATGATAGGACAGCTCTCCGGAATGTGTGAGCAGCAGCTTGCTCTTAATAACGGCTAACTATAGAGCTGTGCCTGCGGGCCTGATTGCACAATCCGAGCAAATAATTGCCCAATCATTGACCTTGCTGTGCGCTGAGTTGCACCGGGTCGGTTTCGATAAGCGTTCTGGACACGATCATCGACTTTGTCGTATTCACGTATTTCTGAAAATGGGCAGATGCGATGTGGCTTTTGTAGGCCGCTTCGTTTGCATAGATTTCGAAGAAGTGAAGGCGGTTCGGGTGGTCCTTTTCCGCCACCGAATAAATCGCGAGCACGCCTGGCTCAAGGCGAACAGAGTCAGCTATTTCCTCCTTGACCGCCGTTTGGTAAGCCGCCAATTGAGCAGGGTCTATCACGAGTTGTGCAATCCGCACGACTTTTTCGGTCGGCTCCGCTGCCAACACCGAACCTACCCAAATGCATCCAACTACAACAGCTATACGCAGGACCGACATGTGCATTTATTCCAGATAGCTACTAATGTGGCATTCTCGGGACGTTGAGCAAGCCCTGGGGGCGTCCTTTTCAAACCATCCAATGCATGCCCTCAGATGTGCCCCCAATTTAGCAAACCACTGGAAGTGAATGGAGCTCCATGGCTTGTGGAAAGGCAGAAATGATCAGCCGAACAGCCTGCCCGACGACCCCTAAAGACTCTCAGGGTCGCCAAAGAACATTTTGACTAGGCTCTAGATCGGTGATTTTAGCCTGAAATAAACTAATTGTGCCCCCAGTTTTGCCCCCATTCACATCGGGTGTGCGAGCGATCGCGAATGGCGATCTCCGACGGACTCCAGTGTGGCAGTGGCTGGTATTCAGTGCGCCTCCGTATGCTGGATGAGCAACCCGTATTTGGCGAGTCCTTGGTCGTTCGGAAGAGGATATGAGTAATAAGTCGATATTCTTAAGCGCAGTTGTCGGGTCTGTTTCTCAACACCTATCCTGAAATTGACTTGCGAGATGCTCGTGCTCTGCGTGATGTCGCCAGGGCACTGGATGGTTGCTAGGGGCATCGATCTGCGTGTCCGTCGGCAGCAGGAGCGTAATGCCAGGCGCCTGGCCGCGGAAAGCGCCTTAGGAGCGGTTGTTCAGCATTGAAGTGGTACGCAAAGTTGAACATCGTGTTTCTGGTCTTGCCTTCATCAACCGAAGCAGGGGGGTCAGGCATGTACCGGACCAGTTCCAGATAGCTCTCACCTCGCTACGGCTTTGGGTCATGGCGTACCAGCAGCATCGCGAGGCCAGCCTTGAGCGACCCATTTAATCACAGCGCTGACTTCAAAATTTTCAGCGTAAGCGTTCGAGCTGCTGCGGGCCGATCTGCGAAGGCTTCGCACCCAGACATCGGTTGTTCGGTCCGGCCAGGTAGGTCTCAAAGAAAGCGTGGCGCCGACATCCTCAAGAACCCTGCTTACACGCGCTAGTACGGGAAGCGGATCTTTCAACTCACACCGCGACCGAGGCTCTTGTTCCTCGAAACACACTACCGAGCATTCCGCTCGCAAACTCAGAAGCCTTGCCATTCACTGGGCTTGAAACTCCGTCAATTAGAAGGCGCGCTCGCCGCGTCGACCGGAGGTGACGATAGTGTCGAGTTTATGTAGCTCACCAGCTTGCGAACGGCATCTGCTACACCTAGCCCGCTAACGTCGGCCATACCGTCGCAACGATTTTGCAGATCAGCAAACACTCGGTTGCGAAAAGCTAGGTTCAACGTCTCTAGATCTTCAGGTGTCGCGCCACGATTGAATAGCCGTGCTCGGCGCTCATCTTCGTCAAGGTGCACCAGGATTGTCAGATCGGGCACGGGAAAATGCCTTGAAAGGCTCTTTAAGTCAGCAACCACGCCGCGGCTTTTCGCGTAAGCAATGGTGGAGGCCCAGTAACGGTCCATCACGACCCAGTGCCCTTGTTCGACCTGCCGTCGCGCTGCATTACCTTGGCTGGAGACACTGGCGGCATAGAACAGTGCCTTTGCCAATTCGTCATGGGCAAAGGCGGTGAGTACATGAGGCCTGGCCTGTGCAAGGGCATCACCGGGGGTGCTCATGGCCACGCCGGCGAAGTGTTCAGCGAGCCCCTTCACCAGTGTGGACTTGCCCACACCATCCAACCCCTCCAACGCAATGAATGCAGCCATGTCAGCTCCTCCGCTCAAGCATGCGGGCAATGTGCTCCATCCGGGCATGATCCGCTTCGGTGAAGCTGTTGCTCGCGATTACGATGGGTATGTGCTGATCGCCTCGCTCCACAAAGCCGTGACGTTCTCGTTCCTCGTAGAGCGGCGTGCCGCGCAGTAACATAAGTGGCCAGGCCCGAACTCGCGGGATTTGCTGTTGCAAGCACCAGTCGACGCTTTGCTGGAAAGAGTCGTAGGTCTGGTTCGGCAGCCCGTAGATCAAGGACACCTCGAAGTCCAGACTGCGGGCCTGTAGATCGCGGATTGTCCGTTCCACCACATCCATGCGGTTGGGGCGACCAATCGCCCGGTACTCACCTTCGATGGTGGTCTGCAGGCCGAACTCCAAGGTCACGGATAGGCCATCCAGTGCGTCCAGGAATGCAGAAGTGCACATTTCAAAGCGGCACTGCAGGGCGAGATGCGCCGTGAGCCCCGCGGTCTTTGCCTGCTCCAAAATATCGATGGCACGCTGTGGATTTGCGTGGAAGATTGGGTCCAACACCGATATCCGTTCAACCCCGTGAGCTGCAAAAAGGGCCAGTTCGCGATCGAGGCGGTCTTGATGGAATGTCTGGTTTATTAGCCTGACACCGGGCTCGCGGTGCTGGCAGAACGAGCATTTGAATGGACATCCGCGCTGAGTTTCCCAGCGGATGTTTCGCTGCAGCGGCGCGGTACCGGACAGCCAAGGGGAGGGCAGAACAAGCAAGTCGTGATCGGCTTTACCGCCGAGGTCAGGAGTGTCGGCCATGTGGATACCGCAGCTCACCGTTGGTCCGCCGGTGGTAAGCGCGACCATCGCCATTTCGCCCTGGCCACGTACAAAAACATCTGCCTGCGGGTACGCCGCCTCCAGCGCGCCACACTTCATGTATGAGATCTGCGGCCCCCCTAACACCACGCCCACTCCGGGCCGCTTGATCTGGTGTGTCAGCTGTAGCACTACATCGTCGTTCCATACATAGACCCCAAACCCGACCAGGCAAGGTTGCCCCACCTCGCAAATGGCCTCTTCGAGCTGGCTCTGAACCTGCTCAAGCGAGAAGCTGGTGCTATTCACCTGGGCATCAACGATTTTCAACGGAACACCCGCGGCTTGCAGGGCAGCGGCGATGGAGGCGATGCCAAGGCCGGTACGGCCATCCTGAGGGCGGCGCCAGTCCAGCGATACCAGAACCACTGGTTTCATGGCTGAACTCCATGGGAGTCATGTTGATACCGTTCTGCGTGGCCATGCTGGCGCCGCCGCACGTCACGGCGAAAGTTCAGAAAGGCTCGGTGGTCACCTGGTGTGCCGGGTACGATGACCAGCCCGCGGCCGCACGGTGGGACCAGCTTGCCGTGGCGCCCCTTGATCAGCGTCCATCCCTGTTTCAACAGGTCCTGGGCCAATTGGTTGATACTTTTGTCGTTGCTCAAGTGCATGGTGCCGCCTCTACTGCGTTTGGATGCGCGAACGATGCTGCAGAGACGGGGGGAGGGGCTCGACAGGAAAGAGAAAGAAAAATGGAAAAATGCCCGGGGGCCTTAGGTCCGGCTCGGCAGGTGCCCCATGAGGTATTGGACAACATGGTCCTGCTTGTAGAGTGTCGCAGCCCAGAGGGCATCCTTTTGTGCTAGCGGCGAGTCGTTATCCAAGGATAGCCAGGGGTCACCACCTGCACTGATCATGGCTTTAAGTACCGCCAAATCCCCCAGTTGTGCTGCGTTGAGTGTGGGCGTCCAGTAACCCTCGTGGCCATTCGTGTCTGGATAGCGGCAGTTCGGATCCGCGTCGTTAGCCAGCAAGGCCATCACTACTGCCCGCCGGGCCGGCGCCTCGCCTCGATAGTGATCCATGACTTCCTGGTGGAACTTTGCAGCGATCGGGTTGTTAAGGAACGCATATTGCGCCTGTCTGTTGGGAGCCAGCTCGATGTCGAAAATCGCACGCGCGTTGGCATCGTAGATGTCTGTAGGTGTTCGCCCTGCAAGATAGGCCTCTCGCTGATGAACCATATCCGGCAATAGGCAATCAGCGAGCTTGCCCATGGCGTAGATGAGTGAACTCGGAGAGGTGTAGCAGGCCTGCGCCGGGTCGGCGCCCTTCTCAAGTAGAGACACGACGATCTCGGGATCGCCGATGTTTATAGCCAGCCATAGTGCAGTCTGCCGGCGGGTTGATGCTTCAAGGTTAATCGTCTTTGACTCGATCGGTAGGGTCAGCAGGTACCTCACTACGTCAAGGTCTTTAGTGTCTTCGGCTCTTCGCAAGGCGGTAACAAGCGGATGCTCGCCTGACTCCTCGACCACTCTGTCCATGCTGGCACCCTTCGCTACCAGTGCTTTCACGTCCGCCAGGGTCCCGAACATGATCGCCCTCATAAATACGCTGTAGCGAACACTGCCTTCCGCTTCGGCGCTGATTCGATTGGGGTTGGCCAGGTCCTTCGCTGACAGCATGAAAGGTTGGTCCATAACAATGCCGCGATAGGGCGCGGAGATGCGCTTTACGGCTTTGAGCGGTGCGAATACTCTGTTGAATTCTCGCGATAGCCGTCGCATATGCTGGTTGTCCAGCTCAGATTTAGGGCCCGAATTCAAACCGAGCAGGTACAAGTCGTCCCAGTACTGGTTGGAGCGAACCTTATCGTTAACCCCTACCGCATAGCATAGTGCCTCTCGAAGGATATCGTGCTGGATTGGCCCGCCGCGCCACCAGGCGGCCTGATGAGCTTGCTCAAAGTAGGACAGCGCCTGCTCTTTGCGTTCGACCCTGGCGAAGTACCGCGCAGTCATCAACAACCACAGTGGCCGATATTCCGCTGCTGCAGTTGGCCCCCCGACCTCACACACGGAGTGGAGCAAGCTAAGGCGTTGTTCGATGGCATCGCGGTGTTGTTTGGCGTCTCTAAGCAGTTGATTGAGACGTGCGACTACAGGACCAACCAGCGGCAGCAGATCGTCGTCAAACGGCGCCGCTGTGCCGTGCAGATCCTCGATAACCTGATCAAGGGTTCGCAGCTTGGGCAATTCCAGTTGGTCGACCATGGCGCTTACTTTCTTGCGTAATGATTGGCTGAAGGACTGTACCCAGACGACCATAGCGAGCCAGCCGGTTAGGCGCTTGGTTTGTGCCTCACTCAGCGAGCAGCCTTGGAGGGCTGCACGCACTGCCTCCAAGTAGGGCCAACTCAGCTTGCCGATCGGCTCACCATTTTGCCAACGCTCAAGTGTCCGCACGTCTACGTCGAGGTGATTGCCGAGTTGGTCGCGGATCAGACGCGCCGGCAGCCCAGTCTGGGCCCGCGCCGCCTGCAACCAATGAGCAAAAGGGCTTTCCCACCAGCGGGTGCGGTGCATCGAAGGAATTTCTGCCGTCGCTCGTTTGATGATCGCTGCGATTTCAACGAGCACAAGCCTTAAGGCAATCAGCCGAGCAGGTCGTCTGAGTGTGCGGGTATCTGCCTGGCGGGCCATGTACCTGAGGACCATCGCATAACGCGCCCAACCTGAACGCACTAGGTGCCGCCATTCGTGGTCGCCGTCCTTGTCTATCGCTGCGATCCATTGCTCTGCACTCTGCGTTAGCAAGTCATAGTTCCTTCCTCTGCGCGCCTCCAAAGCCTGGTCATCCAGGTCTTTCACGGTACCGCGCTGAACAAAGTGAGGCCGATATCCAGTGGAGGTTATGAGTGAACGAAGCGACGCACCAGGTTTCGGTAGAAGAGAGTGGTTCATCCTTGATCCTTAGACATAGAGCAGCAGCTGCTGATATGGCAGAGTAATGGTCCGCCCCTGGTGGCGGCAATCTACCAAGCGAGCGTATTTTGCTGGTGTGCCAAAGGCCCGAGGTGTCTATTTGTTTAAGCCCTCGCGCTCAGTGTATGACGCAAACTTTCATCTATGCTCTGCGCATCCCCCATGGAAGGATGCTTACCGCAATGTGCAAAGTCCCTAGCGTCTACGTTCCGTTGTATTTCATTCTCCTATCCGGGTGTGCTGCAGTTCCGACGCAAGATGACTGGTTGAAGAAAAATGCTCGCTATGAGGTCAAGAGCGGCTATTTCGAGTTGGCTCATATGGATTACTTATTTCGTAATGAACGAGAAGGGGCAGGTAGGAGAGCACCTCCAAACCTCGGTTTAGCATTGGCAGGAGGAGGAACCAAAGCTTCCAGTTTTGCAATGGGGGTGCTTCAAGGCATGCACACCACTGGGCTAATGAAGAAGGTCGATATCCTGTCTACTGTCTCTGGAGGAGGTTACGCAGGCTACTGGTACTACTCGCGATTGGTTCTGGATACAGGGGACGAATTCAGAGTTCCCGGGAAATTCGATCCTTGTAGTGGTCAACTAATTCCGGACACCTCGATAGGAGGTTTAGACGCCATTGCCCGTTCGTAAACGGTCGGTGGCAGATATCCCAGTTTCGAGTGCAGCCGCTCGTTGTTGTAAAACCCAACGATGTATTCAGTGATGTCACGTATCGCTTCGGCGTGGTTGGCGTAATCGCGCCGCCATACCCGCTCCATTTTCAAACTCAGGAAGAAGCGCTCCATCACTGAGTTGTCCCAGCAATTACCTTTACGGCTCATGCTTTGCTGCATTTCATTTCTTGCCAACAGCGCTCTGTAGCTTGCGCTCGCGTATTGGCTGCCACGATCCGAGTGGGCGACCAGACCCGGTGGTGGTTGACGTTGAGCAATCGCCAGCTGCATTGCACTACACACCAGCTCAGCCGGCATGTTCGGGGCCATGGACCAGCCGACTATCTTGCGTGAGAACAAGTCCAGCACCACGGCCAGGTATAACCAGCCGCTTCGGGTCCGGATGTAGGTAATGTCTGCCACCCAAGCTTTGTTTACTGCGTCGGGTTCAAATTGGCGATTCAACACATTTTCAGCAATCGGCAGGTCGTGGTTGCTATCTGTCGTATGCACAAACTTACGCTTCCAAGCCGAACGCAGACCGTTGGCACGCATCAAGCGACGAATTTTATAAAGGCCTATTTCCATGCCCTTGGCGTGCAACACTTTACGCAACGGACGACTGCCATAACAGCCGCCACTTGCGGCAAACGATGCCTTGAGTTGCAGAGCCATGGGACAAATTGATGTTGGCACTTCAGCACGCTTGTTGGCTTCGTAGAACCCGGATCGACTGATGCCCAGCAGCCGACAGACATGCGCCACCGAATAAGCCTTCTGTTGCAGCTGCCGAACCAAGCGATACGTTACTTCAGCTCGCGGGCAAAGAAGGCGGTAGCCTTTTTTAATACATCGTTATCCATCTTGAGCTGGCGATTTTCCTGCTCCAACTGCCGGATACGTTGTTGCTCAGCAGTCAACGGTTTGCCGATTCCGACATCTCCCAGCTGTTCAGCCTCGTACTGCTGCACCCAGCGCCGGACGGCGGTCTCACCAATATTCAGGTCGCGGCAGACCTGCGGAACGGCCAGTCCCTGGTCCTTGATCATCTTTACCACTTGCAGTTTGAAGCTGTCGTCGAATGTTCTGCGTTTGCCAGTCATGAAAAAATCCTCGATAGATGCATTCTCCACCTATCGAGGTGTCCGGGGAAATTAGACCACTGCACTGTAGACGAAGCGTTCGCGACCTATACCCTGAAAATGAGGTTGGTGACGGGGTGGAATTACATCTTTGACTTAGCCTTTGATAGGCCTGAGATCGATAAGGAAGAATTCCTGAAAGCAGGTGTTGATTATTTATTGAACGACCAATCCCTGAATGATGACTGGTCCGTATGTGCCGTAGATGTGGTGCTTGCCCAGCGTGGCGTGCGACAAATTGCCAGCAGTGAAGGAGCAGGCCGACGCAAGCATCCCGATCAATTGGATCTGGGGTTGATCAAAGGCTTGTTGGATCCTGCAGGCGAAGATGACTCTCTATATGAAAAGGCTCAATGGTGGGCCGATACCACGCGATGGGGAAACCATAGCGGTGGAGAAATAAGTGGGAGCCTGGTTGCCACTATCATTCGAAACGAGAATAATCTGTACAGTAAAGATAGCAGTTTTCCCTTGGCCAAAAAGCTGCTTGAGTGTGCGCCGAAACTGCCAAGACTGATCGGGATGTTGCTTGAGTCTGCAATAGATAAAAAATATCTGTGCATGTTGCTTTCGTTTTTCCCCACTAATCACATTGGCCTGATCGAGATTTATGGGAATATAAAGCGAATCCGTCAGCTGAATTCGTCAAAGGTTGCCTATGACAAGATCTGGAAAAATCTTCTGTGGACTCAAGCGTTAGAGATATACGTTGACTCCTATTCCGACTATTTGAATGCTGCGCAAGTGATGAGCGGGCTGGAAAATTTAGCTGAAGCTATTGCGTGGTTTGTAGAGGGTGAGTTATGCGGTTCTTCGCATGGAAAATCCATTGACGATACCTGTTTACCCTCCTTTAATAAAGCGATCATGTCCATTCATTATGTGGATTGCTCGGGTTCGCAGGCTCAACTGTTTTCACATAACGTTGAGCCGTTCATGGGAATTCTCAAGTCTCGTCTGGAGAAAAGAAATAAAATACCTGGCCAAGTCCCGCTAGGGGAGTGGATTGCCCTTTTTTGGATGCTGAGAGCAACTGTAGGCATGCAGGGTAATAAGGCATCCGTGCTTCGATCTGTTTCTACGCAGTTGGCAAAAAGTTACTTGACGGTGCTGAATACATTGGTCAAGAAAAAGTGCAATGAGCGCGAGGCTCCTGTCGCTTTCGATGAGCTTGATTGGGCCTGTTTATATCGCAATTTGCCAAAAGGTCAACAGGCGAAGTTGATTTATGTGTTCGAAGACCTGTGCATAGATGACGTGAGCGATGACCCCAATAAGCTGAGGAGTTTTATCGCGGGTGTCAGAATGCACCTGAGGTTGCTGCTGACGCTGCATGCTGCCGAAACGGAGTTGGAGAGCGTATCCGGTGGCGAAGGTGAAATAGTTTCAATAGTTGAAAAATTTGGCTTTAGTAATGGTCGTTACTCGGGCGCGCTGGACTACTTCATAGACAATTCTGAGCACAGTCCGCTTAGAGTGTGGCAACAGATCTGCGCGGCAGCCAATCTATTTCAAGACAGCATGTTTGATCGCTTAGTGAAGCTCGTTTCGAGCGAGCACGTTCCACTGACGGCGATATTTACATTGCTTGAAAGAACCGAGGCGCCGAGGCGTAAAGCGCTGATCGAAGCGGAGATATCCAATAGAGCGGCTGTGTCCGAAAAACTTCATTGGATGCCGCAAATTTACGAGTTGATTACCATGGCAGCCAATAATGGTCAGCACGAAATGGCGAGCTATTATATTGAGTATGCGAGGAAGAGTAGCCATAAATCGCATGACACACGGTTAAACAATTTGTCCGCGCAAATTCAACTCAAACAGGTCTTTGACGACGCTAGTCTGTCTGCTGTCGAGCGATTCGAAAAATTGAAGGCGTTGAGATGTAGCGATGATATGCACGCATCAGAAGTCGAGCGTTATTGCGAATATCTCCTGGCGACCGCTGAGATAGATGTTGATGTGTCAAGTGCGCTTCGGCGTTTTGAGCACATGTCGCTCCGGCCACGAGCAATCAGGGAGATGAGCGGGCTTGTCAGGGCGGCGCTCGAAAAAGCAAAAACCGGCGGTAATATCGAGAGGCGCTTGTACTGTGAGCGATGGGTGCGTGCCTATGAAAACCTCAAGTTATCCTCGCTGGAAAATATGGATCTCTATTATATTCTGAAACTAAGTCTTGAAATACTTAACCTGGAGGTGTTCGAGAGATTCTGGAGTGTGGCCTCTATTCAACAGCAGGACAACGTTGAAATTTCATTGTTAAGGTGTGAGTATCTCAAATATGTCGGGCGCACAGGTGAAGCGCTCGACCGCATGAAACGTGTGCGACGGCTTCATAAGAATCTACCGGAAGAAATAGACAAAAGGGCTTCGAGCTTCGAGGGCGAGTTATTTGAGGCAAGTACGATTGCTCTGGGCACCAATGGCCTTTTTTCATCGGAGGCAGATTCGCTAAATGCATGGCATAGTATTTGTAATATGCAAGCCGTTGATCAAGTAAAAATTTTCAGTAACAGTGCCAGTACTCTAGACGAATATCTGCTTGATGTGATTGACCACATTGGGTTGGAGTTGCTGTTACGGCGCATGCATTTGAGGCGTTCATATAAAGTGACACCTTCCAAGGTGAGTTCTCTCGTAAAAGAGAACTCAATCAATGACTGGCTCGTCTCGTTGATGCGCCATCGCATGAATTTCGCTGGCTGGACGGTTCGCGACCAGTCCCGTAGCGGCAGTTCTGCGTCAGGTGATGAGGTCGGAGAAGTAGATGCCTGGATAATGGACAAGGGCGACAGATATATAGCCCTTATAGAGGCCTTTAGGCTGAAAGCGGTTGAGCGAAACGTTATCCGCGAGCACATGAACAGGATTCACCTCTATAACTCGGTTGGTTGCAGCACGGTACTTATCATTGTCTATGCTGCCGCTGCTAATTTTGCGAACTTGTCCGATAGATATTGCAAGTTTATTCAGAGTCTTTCTTATGATGGATTTGAACGGGGGACTCATTCGTCGCTTGCGAGGATCTTGACCCGAAGCAGTCCTCACATTCGTTACTACAAAGAGGTGCGGCTACTGAATCAAGTTCCGGTCACGTTTTATCACCAGCTCTTGAATCTGCAATCCTGACAATCTGCGATACCGAAATACTGGCATGCTAAGGTTCCGGTGTCGCGGAATTGATCACCCACCTGATTAAACCGTATAGCCGGCAAACAATGCCTGCTCGATGCTCGCCAGCTGGAACTGGGTTTCCTCATACTCGTCTGCCGAGCAGGAGCCCTGAACAATCGTAAGCGCGCCATGAAGCCCACATTCCAAGCCAAAATCTGATGTATGCGATTCACTAACCTCACCTGCCCAATAGTGGGATAACAGTTTACCGGGGCATTTCTGGCGAGCAGTTCCACGGCAGCAGGGTTTCGTAGTCTGCTACTGACGAGGCGTGCGGCAACCGTTCCAGTACGTGGCGCAACCACGTATAAGGCTCCTGGCCGTTGACCTTGGCGGTCTCGACCAGGCTGTAGATTTGCGCTGGCGGTGGCACCGTTGACGGTATCGCTGAACAGCCAGGCCTTGCGCCCGATGACAAACGGCTTGATCGCTCTTTCAGCCGCGTTGTTGTCGATAGGTAAGTAACCCGCTTCGACATAGCGTTCCAGCCGGCTCCAGTTATTCGCCAGATAATGCACCGCCTTGCCCGGCGCACTCTGTGCCGTCACTTGCGACTGAGTTTTATCCAACCAGCTTTTCAGTTGCGCCAGGATCGGCAGACTTCGCTCCTTACGACCGATAAACCGCTGTTCGTCGTTGACGTCCTGAGCTCGCGTTCGATGCCGTACCGCTTGTTGATCATCGTCAGCGCAATATTTGCTCGTCCGGTTTACCCTTGGGCTGTACTTTTTGTGCGTCCACGAACTTGCGTCGTGCATGGACCATGCACGCCAGACGTTCCACGCCCGGTTGCAACGCCAAGGCGTTATAACCGGCGTAATCATCGGTCATGACATAACCGCGATAACTGTCCAGCAAGCGCAGCGGCACCTCCTGCGCACGGCTGGATGTGTAATCAAACAGCACAACTTTTCGATCCGACGGACCGCTGGCTTGCATCCACATCCAGGATTGACTGGTCGGATCTCGATCTGGCTCTTTCAGTATCTGGACGCGGGTTTCATCGCAGTGAATCACCGGACTTTCCAGCAGGCGGTCACACATCAAATTGATCAGCGGCTGGAAGTGTTCGCTGCACTGAGTAATCCAGCGAGCCAGCGTTTGCCGAGACCGGGGCCTCTTCACAGCCCCGACAACCGTAGACCTTGCGGATATGTTTGATGAGGCGGATCTGCATCGGCACGATATCCAGTTGCTCGCTGGTCTCTTCGCCGATGGCATGTCTGCGGCAACCGCACGCACAGGTCAGTTCGTGTTCGGGCAGTTCATGGATGACTTCGATACGCGGCAGATCAGCCGACAACGGCTTGCGTTTACCACGGCGTGGTGTCGGCTCAACAACTTCTTCATCGGCGCCACCAACCAACGGCATGGATTTGCTTTCAGGCTCGTTGAACAACGCCAGATGCGGCGTATTGGGCTCAACGGTTTGCTCGGACTTGCGCCCAAACAGACGGTCGCGCAATAACTTGATCTGTTCTTTCAGATCGACGATGTGGGTCTGATAAGCCTGGGCCGATTCCTCCTGGCGATGGAGCGCTTCAAGCAGCAGTTGCTTGAGCAAGACAGGATCATCAGGAAGGTCATCGGGCAGAGAAATCATGGCCCGGATTATACCGGGCGGTGAGGGTGAGCGTGGCTCTAGATGTGGTAATTTCTCCGGCTCAAGCGAGCCACGTAGACAAAGGAATTCGTGTGGATAGGGATTGGGTAAGAGATTTCATTGAGAATTTTGCGTCAGCGACCATTGGCGATATGGACATCCCGAAGCTAGTCAACGGGAAAACTCTGCACACGCCCAATAGGCTTTTCAAAATCAGAAAATGCGGCGATCACGCATTCAAGAATTTGGCTGAGAAAACCCTCTATCTGAGCGTGGCCAATGAGTTCAACGACCCATACGACACGGCGTTCTGGATAAATTACCGTAAGCTCGCTGCGTGGGAAAAACTCGATGAACTTGGTTTCAGCGATGAGCAGGTCGCCACCGCTCTTGTGTCCGATGATCCCATTGCAGCGGTAGTAGCACTGGCATTGGCTCAAGAGCCATGCCCTCTGAATGTTGATCAATGGATTCACGAAGTTGGGGTTTTGGCGCCGAATCACCAAGCTGGGCAGCTCCCCAATCTCATTGATCAGCTCAAAAGCAGCTATAAAATCTGCAGCCTGAGTGAGCGCTTGGACTCGGTGCTGATGTGGAGTCACTATGGCCATAACCACACCGGTTTTGCCATGGAGTATGACTTCACAAGCCTTCATCGGAATGAGCTTCCAACCCTCACACTCTGGCCGGTCGCCTACACAGAAAAGCTGTTCGACATCACTCATATCCTCAAAGCTCACCGCTTGGGCAAGGACTACAACGAGCTTTTTGGCATTGCTGCATCGTTGTGCAAGGCTGTCGATTGGCAATACGAACGTGAATGGCGCTGGGTAATTCCAGATGGCGATATAGAGGTCAAAGGCTTCAACCGTCGAGCGCCCCTCAAGGCTGTTCATCTCGGTGCTAAAATCTCGGATGCACATGCGCTTGAGATCTTGAACATCTGCAGCGAAATCGACATCCCGGTCTACAAGGTTGCGCTCGCGCCCAATGAGTTCCGGATGATCTCGCTGCCCACTAGCCTCGATGATTGGTGTTCCATGAATGGACGGCAGCAGGGCAACATGCCTCGGGAGTGGATGATGCAGGAGTAACCATTTCGGAGCGATCTGACAGAAGAAGGCACTGACACGGCCTACGTACTGAGTTGGTTACTGGTTTGTGGTGGCAGGCATGGCGAGAACTTCACGAGCCGCAGCAGTAGGCGACTCGTGAAAGCCGATCGGAATCTACGATTCGAGCCCCAGCGCTTGTCTCATTCGTGTGATCGCCATATCCGCCTCGCCGTTGGGCAGCGTCTCTGCTCGGTAGAGCACCTCAACACGTGAGCCTGGAGGTGAGTACCGAGAGGGATTGGTTTAAGTACATAAAAATTTTGCTCTCAACGTGCGGATCATAAGCTCTCAGGCAAGCCGAAGAACATTTTGACTGGGCTCTAGAACAATATTTTCAGGCAGAAAAAGTTAAAATATGCCCCAATTTTGCCCCCATTTGCATCAGGTTTGGGAGCGATCGCAAGTGGCGATTTCTGAGAGAGACCAAGATGGATTCGGATGGCTTTCAGTGTAATGCCATAGCGGGATTTGGCGGAGAGCTAGGCATTTCCCTAAACGATTGGCCCCTGTAGTTACTATGGCTGCGGAGCAGCGCGATGGTTGTAGGCAACAGTAATTTTCAAGGCTTGTCCTCCGCGTTGAGGGAGGACAAGAATGGATCAGTCGTCGTACAGGGTCGCTAACCGGCCAGAAGTATACTTATAAGCATCTAC
Organism: Pseudomonas sp. P9_31; assembly: GCF_034008235.1. Taxonomy (NCBI): domain Bacteria; kingdom Pseudomonadati; phylum Pseudomonadota; class Gammaproteobacteria; order Pseudomonadales; family Pseudomonadaceae; genus Pseudomonas; species Pseudomonas sp. P9_31. Next base: position 3,335,527 of record NZ_CP125375.1, on the reverse strand, counting down.
TAAACTGAGGTCGATTCACTCAAAGCTTCGATCTGAGCGGCATCGGCTGCTTCAAATGTGCGGTACCGTTCCGAAGCGATGATCTCGCTGCCGTCGGAATAGAAAAGTCTCGAATACGTCATTCTTCCGCCAAATCCCTCTGCACCCGGTCGGCCGTACACATTTTTTTCGCCACCTATAGCCCAGATCGCCACGAGCTGCTCCTTGTCCAGAAGGGATAAGAAACAATCGCGGTCAATAAGGGCAGCGCTGCGACCGGTCATGCTCACTGACGGGTCCATGAAGCATACGGTACCGTTATCATCAACGTACTTGATGGTTAGGCCATCTGTTAATCGGAGGCTCAACGCGTCCATCAGCCAAGCAGCAGGCAGATTAAGGTTCACGTTCGTCTGGACGGACGCGTCGTAACCTGATGATTCCGCTAGGTAACCGGCGGTCGTGGGGCGAACTGCGACTCCTTTGTTCCTGATGCCTTGGGGGCACCATCCCTCCACCCAGCCATCATTTGTGGGACATTCGCTTTTGCGATGCGCCCACGGGTGCTCGCCGAGGTAAGAACGCAGCCCGCCGCTCGATGCCGATGGGATATCTCCACTACCCTGAAAATGGAGACCGTGCATTAGCGTGAGGGTGTCCTTGAGATCACTCTTACGGACGACGAAGCATGCAAGCCTACGCCAAGCCTCTCTCTCAGCTTGTCCCTCTTTGGCCCGCCAAAGCTGAAAGCCATTAAGCACCAACCAGCTCGTTTTGTCGGCAGGGTTTGCAACCTCCACATTTTCAATCTCATCAAAAATGTCATGATCATCGTTAAGCCATTCCAGGGCCTGATCCACTGACATTTTCTTCAGATCTGGTCCCTCAGGCGTCCAAAAACATGGGTCTTCGAAATGGCGCCAGCCATCGTCCTCCGTCTGATCGACCAAAAGCGATGGATCTATGTTGCGCAGCCGCTTGATGTCAGCCTCATTATCTTCATCCGGCAGCGGAATGAGGTTATCCGCCAGTTTCGCGCAGAGTTCGTACAGCGCAATCCACTGATATTTTTTTCCAATGCGTTCGACGGTATGTTCATTCCTTTCCGAGTGGATTGAGGCATCGAAGGAACCGTGCAGCGTTTCGCACCACCCAAGGTCATGTGCACGCTTACAGACCCAGCGCCGTGCCCAGGCTAGATTGAACTCTGCGGGCTTCTCACGTCCTCTACCAAAACTTTGATACATGCCCCCTTGCCGCCATACAGATGCCTCCGCACTCCATTGCGCGTACAAGTCTTCTCCGACCGCGTCACGGAACGAGGATTTGGCTTGATCAATTTTGTTGCGATTTTCCCAATAGGGCGCGTCCTTTGTCGTTGACATTACGAGGGCTAGCCTTTCATGAGCCGCCAGCATTTCCGTTGATGCTTGTATGCGGAAGCCTTCGTACCATTTATCAGCAAGCTCGTTCGCTGTGGGGATGAATCCTGATCTCCTATGGCCCATGCTCCAGCAACGCACTGCATAATCGAGCTGATATCGTGCAAAGTCACCATCATTGACGGTAGAGCTTACGATCTCATCCGAGTGTCTTGATCCTCTGCTGTACGATCGCTTGTAGCCCTCAATCTCAGCTTCGGTGACATATTCAATCGGCCAAGCGCCATCGGAGAATTGAGGGGAGGGCCGGATGTCAAATCCATCAGGAAGGGCGCCCAAGTGATCGGCGTAGTCAACTAGGCCGTGCGCATGATCACGGGAAAGGGCGTTGGGAAGAAGATCTGCGCTGCTGAGCACATCTGCATGGATCTCGCGAACCACTTTGAACAAGTCTTCGCGGCCCCAGCACCCCTGCAATGCTGCACCGAAAATCGATGCCAGCAGCCGCTCGGTGACGTAGGCATCGTCCACATTCTTAAAGCGCGACCACAAAGTTTTCGCCAGCACCGGTCGAGAGGCTAGAAGAGCTACCAAAGCTTTGGTGGCGGTATCGCGCACATTTCGATTTGGTGTGGTGAGGAACCAGCAAAGCTGGACACCTGTCAGTGTTGCCCGTTCTTTGTGGATAAGATCTTGGTCTGCTCCTCGAGCCCATTCGATTAATCGTACCGTGTGTTCGCTATCTTGGGCGATGTGTGTCGACCAAGTCGCATCTCGCTTTGGTAACGAAGAGGCATGCAATTCCTTGTCGAGGTAATGGGCGTTGTGATCCAGGGTTGGGTCAGTAGATCCGGCGATGATTGTCTCATAGCGAAGCTGCACGCCTCCGACTTCATTGATTAGTACCCACGTTCGATCACTGAATTTCTTCGGATTTCGAGTGAGTAGGCTTTTTTCAAATGCGTTGTCTACGAACCACAAAGGTGCCAAGTCTGGCATGTCCAGAAGTTCAACACCGTATTTTTCTGGTAACTGCACCGCGAGGGCTTCTAGTAAGCCAGGTGCGATATCGGAAGAGTCGTCTTGAATGGCGCGCCTCAGCTCTGTGTCGGTTGAAAACGCGGTCGAAGCATCTCCATTTATCACACTGCACCGAAGGAGGCTGTGCGCAATCGCGTGGTCACTCATTCGTTGGAATGTGAAGCGATACTCATCCCTATCATCGCAATCTTGAGAAGGTTCGATACTCAGCAAACCCTCATTCTCAAGCTGGAATAGCAGATCTGAATCGGCATCACCGGAAGTGAATACGCTATCGATAATTTCATATGCGCGGTCGGCAGGTATATCTTCCCGAGCTGTTTGCGCCATCTCATCGGCGAGCAAATTGATCGCTCGTTCAGCCAGGCCACGGCGTGGCTGGAACCCCATATGCTTAGTAACCTGCTTCACAACCGCGTCAGTGTAGAGTTTGAACACCGCTGTGACGCCGCCCAAGCTGGTCGCCAGCACTTCTCCGCCCTCCAGGAGCAAAGCATCACAGCAGGTTTTCAAAAAAAGCGGCGTCCGCAATTCCTCGATGGAGTGCGGCTCCTCAGCCAGTGTAATTCCGCGCCTCTTCAAATATTGACGAGCTTGGCGCTCCGAAAACCCCTCGTGCGTCACTCTCGGCAGCTTCTTGGAATCAAGCTCATCTGGCACTATCAGCGATTGATACGTGGACCTGCATGACAGAATCAGAGTCACCCACTCAAACTGGCTTACATCATGGATCAATCCAGCTAAGCGGTCTGGCCAGATTGCTCGGCCGTTCCGCTCGTTGATTGCGTCAATCATCAACAACGCGCGGGTGCCCGCAGCTTCACCCGCGGCGTTTAGTGCCCCTAAAAAGAGGTTGGGTTGGCGAGGCTCGGAGATTGCTAGGTCTTTGAGGATCTCTTCCCATGGTTCACCGTCAGGTAGCTTCCCACCGAGTATTAAGACTGCTGGTCGCCCATTGTTGACAGCGCCTTCGCAAACGTCTGCGAGTAAATGCGATTTGCCTGAACCGGCATCTCCGATCACCAGTAGCGCGCGGGTGTCAACGTGATCCCAGTGTTCCTTCGCCAAATTTCGCGCAATGTGGTTGAGCACCGATAGCAGGTTTGAAATCTCTTCAACTGGCGAGTTTGGCGTTCCGAGCGGCGATGAGTCTCTGACTGCGTGATGCCAACGTATGGTGGCTTCGTGTGCCGATTTCACCAAATTTCGTAGTTTTGCAACTGAGACAGATTTGCTACGCGAATTGGCCCCCTCATTCAACGCTTGGATGGCTGCATCACAAGCTGCGAGCACATCAGCCTCGACTGTCTGTGTTTCAGTAATCATCCGCGTGATGGATCTGCTGTATGCAGAGAGTTCTTCATAGAGGCGAGGATCCAGAGCGGTTGCTTCGATCACTCGGCGGATTGGCAGGTCTACGTGATTTTCCGGGCTGTAACGCGGTCCAAGCCCGGCTTTGCTGCGCTCAAATTTTTCGGAAAACCAATCAGACGTGAATAGGACTTGATGAAACCAGTACAGGACGCGTCCAGCCGACGCTGGGTTCGAAGCGGTCAATCGCTTTTTGATTTCAAAGGCGTCCCATCGCTCGATCTCTATGCGCCGATTCGCGGCCTCAGCGGCAGCTATGCGTTTTGTTCGCCAGCTCTCCCATCGGCTGAGGGCGGTTGTTACGTTAGGCTTGCGAGAGTCGGCTAGGTCGATGGGAAAACATGCGATGAAGCGGGTCATATTTGGATGCGTAGTCAACGCTTTGTCCAACGATTCATCCAGCGAGCTGATCGCTGAGGCCATGTCTCGATAGTATTTAACCTGCCAACCAGTCTCAGAGCCGTCCAAATGCAGCGCGAAGCATTCAATGCCGCCGTCAGCTCCTGGTCCTTTCCGATTGAAGCCGACAACCTCAGAGGTGAGCTGTTCATCACCAGCTAACTGGCAGCATAGTTCTTCAAATGCAGCACTTTGCGAGTTGCGGTGCAAGCGGATCTCGAAAAAATCAATTTCGGGGAGCATCATTCAGTTCCATTGAAGGGGGCATCTGAGAAAGCAGCCATTTTAGGCGCGGTGGTTGCCATGCCGACAGACCGAGCACCAATATTTCTGTAGACAACCACCCTTGAAGTGGATGATTAGCCTGCGCGGAGGCACTGATTCGTTCTATCCCTGGCTGTCAGGGACTCGGCACACAGGCACTCATCCGGAGGGACTGATTTGGAAGGTGCGTACGGAGTGGTTCTCTCCGCGCACAAATGGAACGAGCCGCACGGATCTGAGATTTACGCTCCAAGGGCACTGCGTAATCAGCTGCGTTATATTGCCACTCCATGACGGGGGCTGAGCGTCTGAGTCGGCCCACGGCCCATTGACAGTTACCGATATGCCCCAGCTTCATGTGGGCCTCTTTGGCCTCTTTGGCCTCAAGGGGTCGAAAGCTCCTCAAGTTGATAGTTGTCGCTCACTTCGCCTCTCAACGTAGGATGTTTATTTGAGGAATCAATTTTAGGGTATGTGGGGAATTCCATACTCACGGAATATCGCCTCGCCCGCTGCCAGGTAAGGTTCTTGCTTGTTCAAGTGAGCACGGGCGTCCATCAGCAGTCTCTCAGACAGTTTTATCATTCTCTGTTTTCTAGGACCATCGTCAGTTTCTTCGGCGATCTCTGCGGCCTCGAGGGCTCGTTCGATCGCAGCTCTTATCATGAGCTGCTTGGCTCCTCGTTGTTTGACAAGATCGTCGCGCAACAGACCGAAGACCTCTATCGAAGTCTCTCCTTTGACGCTGGCTTGGCCGGCAGCATCGATTGCTGGTCGTACCAAACCATCACTTAGAAACTCCAGATGCTGGTCAGGATAATCATCACAAGGGTTGAGCAACAAGGGTTGTTCGCTTGCGCTGGTAACGGTATGGCTGCGCCACCGGTGCGTTTCATTCACGATTGGAAACAGGTTGGCTTTTCCTGATGACGTTTGATTGGAAACCACGAACTCTTTGGAGCGCTTGCGGTTGCAGTCGATGCACGATGGCAGGAGGTTGCTCCATTCGGCAGCTAACCAGTAGTACCCGGGTTTGGTGAGCTGACCATTGATAACAACGGCACCTTTTGGGCGGAAATGCTCAATATCTTCGGAGGAGCCTGCAGCATAATTGAACTCGCAGTAGGCACATTTTTTATTGAACATTTCGCGCAGCGCAAGAACGACATCAGATTCTCTGTAAGCGTTGAACTTTATTTTTTGACCTGTTGCCTGAGCGAGGATTGCAGCGGCGCGTTCTCGATAGCCTTTCGAGTCTGGCCCACTCAAACTAGGCGGACAATTCGCCCGTTCAACCCTGATCATTGAGATACGTCCCCATCGTTCCCCAGTTGTCGGGGCGACTCAGTTTCAGTGGTCTCATCCAGGTTTGCCCATAACTGTTGCAGGCGGTTTTGTGCGCCGATTCTGATCTGCTCTGGTAATGCTTGCCGCCTGGCCACCCGCTCAGCAATGTAGGCATCCGCAGCTTCGAATACCAAGCGTTCACGCTCAGTCAATCCCAATTGCCGCCCCGACTCGAGTTCCTCACGGAGTTCGTCAAGTCGCGTCTCCTCTGCGGCGCTTCTTTCTCTTGCAGCTAACAGCCCATAATACTCCTCAAACAGCGTATCCACTTCGAGGTCTTCTGCTGAGTGCAGGCCGAAGTAGTCAGAGGTCAGTAACTGGCCGACTGTCATGTGTCGAGGGGAAGGTAAATCATCGGTTTCGGCCGTTATGATCTTCACTGAGCCAGTCAGTGAACGTTTCAATACGGCTACTTCATCTCTATCCAAACCGCGCAGTGTCAGCGGCTCATGGCTTGTGGCAATAAACTGCAGACGAGGAAAAACCTCCCGTAGGCGCTGGATGATGCGCATTTTCCAGCGTGGATGGAGGTGGGCGTCAATTTCGTCGATCAGTACTATACCTTCAGCTGATGAGGCATCTTCCCAACCCCTTCGCAAGACGCTCAGGATATCCAACGCCAAGGCGAGCACGGCCTGGTATCCGCTACTGAGCGCTTCCAAGGTGTCACGAACGCCGGCTGACTCTACGACGATCTGGTTATTCTCACGAAGAAACTGTGCTCCATCAGGTCGAGGTAGGAGAGCTGAAAGAGCACGCGCCACCCGGTTAAATTCCTGTTTATCTGTTTCATACAGCCAGGGTCGCCCATTACTTAGGCGTTCAAGCGGATTAAACAGGTTGGCAATGTGAACTGAAGAGCGAAGGGGGGGTACATTCTCGTTCCGAGTCAGTAACCGGGTAGCACCATACCCCAGTACCATAATTTTGGGTTCTGGAGGATCTATTGTAATGCTGTCGTTCACCGAGTTAAGCGTCATGACAATGGGTTTGGAGAAACTTGTCAGCTGTACACTTACTGTACCAGTTTCGCATCCGTTGCGGAGTAGGTCAGACGCCTTGATATTGAGGGCGTCAACGGCGGTCTGTCCCGCCAACGCACATGCAAGGGCTTGTAAGGTTGTGCTTTTTCCGGTGCCATTTTCACCCAGTAAAACCAGCCATGTCCCTGAGCCCCCTGCGCCCAATGACGTCTTTAGGCTCACGTTTTCGCATGACCTGATGTTGGTTAATTGGAAGTGTTCGACAAATCGGCTTTGACGGTAGAAGTCAGTTGATATGTGTTCGTCCAGTACAGAATAAGACTCCATCGCCGCGGTTGTAGTAGTTAGTCGTTCCGCCGCTAGTTTCAAATCCTCTAGGCTGGCAACAAGGCTTCCGGTCACCACTCCCCGATGGTACCTCAGTTGTTGGAGTAGTTTGTTCGTTTGCGGGGCCTCAGGTGCTTCCTCAGTCGCCCAGCTATGTACAAACTGTCTGCGCATAGCCGCGTACGGACTGTCATCTGTAATCATTGCACTCAGTATGTCATCCAACAGATTGGGGGAGTCGAAAGCTCTTTGTTGTACCGATAAAATTCGCTTCAGGCTTTCTATTTCACGACGGCGTGCGTCGACCAATGACTCTCGATTGAGCCCGAGTACATCGATGGTCACCTTTCCCTGAAAGTCTTCACTTGTGACGCGACCATCTTCTAGGAAAAGTAGTAACGATGACGGATCATCTTCACAAGGATCAAGTAGTAACCTTTGCTCCTCAGCCAAGCTGACGCTTGTCGAATCTGGTCCAGCACGCATTCCTTCGATTGGGAAGCGCGACCCTTTTAAGGCGTTGCAGCGAGAGCACGCGGGTAGGTAGTTTGACCATTCAAGCGCGAGCCACCAATAGCTGTCATCGTCTACAGAACCATCCAGATTGCTGGCGTTCTGCCGGGGGCGAAACAACTCTATTTCAGGCTTCTCAACCGGGGTCTCACAGTATGCGCACTTGCTAGGGAAACATTCTGCCAAAGCATTGCGTATGTCACCGTTTAATTGTGCCGCGTACTTCTGAAACTCGAAGCGCTTTTGCGCCCGTTGCTCCTTTGGTTGGGCAAAAAAAGCGGCAGCTTCCTTTCGAAGTTTATGAGCTCGTTCGGAATTTAGGATATCCGGGACGCGACCCCGCTTTAATCTGATCATCGCATTTTCTCCTTGATCTAGTGGGGCGCAAAACAAACTTGGGGATGAGTTGGGGTGGGCAGCACTAGGCTGCAAAAAAACGGTGAGCCTGTGTCATTTTGCCACCAAAGAGGCTTAAATGGTCAGGTTGATTGACCTCGACGAGCGTTTGCTTCAGGTGCGATATCGAATTTGCGCTATGTACTTCCAGATAGTGACATGACAACTAGCCATCAAAGTACTCCTGGCTCTGACGGGACTCTTACATGGGGCGTCGGTAAGCTTCCGTGCCACGACGGTTTCACTCTTTTTGCTCCTGATGCGGGGCCCCCTTTTTTAGTAGCCGAAATGCCCCTAGTCGCCGCCCGTGTGCCAGCGATCACGAATGGCGATTTCTGACAGAATACCAAGGTAATGGGAATGGCTTTCAGCGTACGTCCTAATCTTGATTGGGGGAGGTAGGGAGGGCGGGACGTATCCACCGTATCGAAGGCGTCAGCTATGGAATAAGGTCTGATGCCATAACGTACTATCCGCTGCAGGCAGACCGATGTAAGCAGTTACTAACCTTCAGTACATTGGGTCAATGGTGGCAATGATTGATGCTCGCGCTGCCGGCTCCATGAGCCAATCATTGTTGATAGAGCTCCTCGTGAAAGGCGCCTGATTAGGGCGCCTTGAGGGTGGTTACGCTAGCTGATGTTTGAGCATTATTGCTCAACTCGGCTCATGCGACGCTCAGAAGGGCTCGCACCGTCTGCAGATCTACGTGAGTGAACACCAATATTTAGAGGCCCGGCAATCCGCTCCAACGTGCTTCGTCCCTCTCGCGTTGCTATGAGAGCGACACCCTCGCCCCAGAACTGATCTTGATGTACATCCTGAGGGGCACCATCACGCCACCAGATAAGTCGTGCGACGCAGATACCGTTCCTGTCGAGGTAGTGCATCCAATTGCCCGGATCGTGCTGCCATCCCAGGTGGTGCAGCCATTCAGGGCACAATACCAGCACATCATCAGGGTAAGTTGGGATACCGCTGAGGGAGAGGCGGCGGACAATGCTCTCTGATGGTTCATCTAGAGCGCATACGCCATCAATCCACAGTGCCGGGGGAAGGGCGCGCCCCGTGCTTGCCCAATAGGCTTCCTCGACATAAAACGGAGCGCGAGCACGTGTCATCTCAAGATTCTGTCTGATAAGACGCCAATAAAAATGAGTTATTTCTGCGATAACAGAGCCCCCGTCAACGATCAGTGGCGAGAGATCCTGCTCAATCTCATCCAGCCATTTGGCCTCTCCCGACTGCAAGCCAGCATCACGGTGTGCGGTTGGTCGGGGAATGAAAGCTGGCCGCATCATCGGGCCCTTGAGCGGAGGAAGGTCGACTTGATAGTTCATTCCATACAACAACTGCGGAATGGCTCGCGCTTCTAGCAACCCTGAAAGACGAAATTCCCCGGCGACATGACGAAGCGCCCTGAGGGCCGCTGCAATATGTGGTTTAGAATACATAATTCGCAGGTCTAGCCGTTCAAGCTCGGATAGCCTTCGCTTAGTCTCGCTTTGACCAAAGCTCTCCAGTCCACCCCAAGAATCAATAAGGGATGCGCAGCGATATCGAATGGTTGTCTCCGGAATTCCTGTGCGTGCTAGGCCCCTGACCTGGGTTGGGAAAAACTCGGTCCAGCCCAATGGATCGTTCACGAGCATCGCACCAGATGATGGATTGGTGAGACGAGATGCGGAGCTCACCTTTCCGATTGTAGCCATCTGCAAGCGGTAGTGGAACGGCAACTCCTGCACCGAGATCGTCCAGTCGCACCCCCAGCGATCAAGCAGAGAGCCAGTAAAAGAAGCTACGACATAGTCTCTAGCGTTTACTAGTGGTAGAACCCGTTCGACCCAATCGACGGCGCTGGCTTCTTCGTCGCGGAAAAGCAGTTGAAGAGCTTCTGCTGGTTCATCCGAATCACCATTGAGAAGGCTATGCACCAGGTGGGTGAACGATTCTCGGCCCAGATGTACCGTCGTCAGTTTCAGGGCGCCGGCACGTGCGAGTTGTGTTAATTCAATTGCAGAAAGCTCAAATGCCCAGAGAAAAAGTCTGGCAATCAGATCCGAGTCATCCTCAGGCGTGTCCTCGGGCAATTCGAATTCAGCGACTGCGTGTTCTCTGGTCGCCGCAAGTTGTTCAGCCAAGATCTCCCACATAGCAACCCAGTCAGGTTCTGCGCAGATCGTTTTGAAGACATCCTTGGTATCAAACAAAATCGGAGAAGAGTTGCTTGGAGATGTCACAAGCTCATCGACCAAGTCCAGGTACGCGGCCTGATGTACCTCGGGGCCGTCCAGAGTTACGAGAGCCTTGAAGTACTTCAGCTTGGCTGCGCCTTGCCAATAGCTCCAGCCAGATCGCTCGTCCTCATCGACCTGCCTGCTATTGATCAGATCTCTTGCAAGCGTTCTATCAGCTTCTGCAATCGCTCGATCAATCAAGGTATAGCGAGCACGGTAGTCGCGTTGGATGGTTGGCCAGCGATCGAAGAAAGCTGCCGCTTCCGCCAGCGTTGCAGTGTCCAGCAGGCGAGAGAATGCAGACGCCGCGTCATAGCTCGGTTCTGCAGTGCTGTTGAGTTCGTCTTCGAGCAAACTTAGTGAAGCAATCTCATCGTACTTGCCAGGCGTGCCTCTGTCCTCGGGGGTGGGTGTCTCCGAACGCCACCTGCGCAATGCATCGTCGACACGTTCATTGCTGAGCCCCCTTTGCGATAGTCCTTTAGCCAGACATTCAAGTAGCCTCGTGCGGGCACTGGTTGTACTGTGGATCTCAATGCCATCACGCAGTACATCAATTACTGTGTTGAGCTCTTCAAGCGAAACGGCAGTCACGGATTTGAGGATGAACTGGCCTGTTTGCCCTTCGCTATAAAAAGGCTCTGAATAGAATGGAAGTGCCAGGAAGCGCCACGTGACAGAGCAGACTGAAGCCAGTTCTGGGCGTCGACGTACCACGCCGATCATTAGCGCATTGATGGCACAGTCCCAACTCAGTAATCCTTTGGAACTGAGTAGTCTCACAGCTTTGTATCCGAGAGCCGAACTGTGAATTGCGGCTTCGACTACCACTCTCGGCGCCAAGCGGTGAGCTGCACCGTTGCCCTCTGTGAGGGCCATGCCCGAGAGTTGCTTCAGCACCAATAGAATACGTTCGCCACTGCCGGTAGGGTCTTGGCTGTTTGAGCTCTCAAGCAGATCGCCCCACAGCGAGTACTGCGGATCCTTCTTTGCTGGCAGCGCATATCCAAGTGTGTTGGAGTGCAGCTGTACCAGCAGCTCGCGAGCGCGCTTGGGGTTGCCAATTTCGGCGAATATCTTCGCTATGCTTGCAATCAGATCGATGTGTTCCTGCGGGGTGTTGCCATGCACCCTGCCGAGTAGTTCCTCAAGCCTGCCAAAGGCCGCTGTTGCATTCCCGTCGCTGCGATACGCCTCTTCAATGACGGCTATGCGGGAGGGAATGTTTAGCTTGTTGTTAGCCATTCGATCAGTGAACGACGCATCAAATAGGCCAACTACGGCAGTGAATTCTTGTTCGCCACTCATTGATGCAATTCGGATCATCATCCTGCTAAGCACAGGATCAAGGTCGCGTAGTTGGTGTGCTGAGTAGAACTCGCTTCCTTTCCTCGGGCTGGCGTTATCCAGAAAACTGAGCATTCCTTTGACAGCCTGACTGACCTCCCCCGGCGCGGTCTCTAGGCCAGACTGCAAGCGCCCCAGCAAGGTGCCAATTGTATTGGCATGGTGCTGGAGGGGGCGGAGTAAGCGGTTCTTCGACGCTACGGTTGCAGGAATTGGCTGCTTTAGTGCTGCGGCCAAGGTGGCGTGTTGAATCGCTGCGTGGATGATGTGTTGGGCGTTCTCGAGGCCCCTGGCATCGTCCATCATGGCGACAGATGGTGGCTTCAAGTCTTGGAATATATTGCTGGCGAGTTCTCTGTTGCCAACCTGAAGGCATAGTGACGTGAGTTGCCTGCGTGTACCGTTAGCAATGCTTGCGAAGGCAGGGTGCTCATGAGCACTCTGTATTAGCGCACGGCCATTGTCGAGTTGTTCTCGAGCATATGCGCGTTCAGCGGCTTCGATGAGTAAATATGGTAGGTCCTCCTCATCAATACCCAGTTCCTTCGCGACTTGCAGAGGGTCACTATCGGGGTTGGCCAGTATGGCCGCACGAGCAATGCTGCAGCGAAGTGAAGAGACCTCGTCAGCATCCAATCCATCTCCGTTGTCCTTAGCAACTAGACGTGCCAAGCAAGTGTCTATCTGCTCAGGATCTCGAAAGTGGAAGACACGCTGTGACCAATTGGGTAGTTCTGAGTGGTGAGGAGTCGGCTGTGAGTCCTGGGAGAATGGGTCAACACCGTCGAAGATTGCTCTCGCCCCATCGAAGTCATCATTGGCCAGAAGTGCATCAACTGCCTTGTAATGGTCGCCGATACTACCCTCAGCCATCGTTCGAACCCCGTCAATGTCGCCCAGTGCGAGCAGTGCATCCATGATCGCGGGAGCATCTTCTATCGCCGAGGCGCGTCGCCCTATCTCGTCTCGGGTAAGGAGCAGACGAAACACAGCGGATACATCGGGTTCGTGCTTGGCACAGATCAAGGCCAAGCGGATGTCGGCATGGATGTCAGTTGCCGGGCGTGCGTCGGCGAGTTGATCTCTAAAGCGAGATGGCTGTGCCAGTGCGAGCACTTGTCGATGTCGCTCCGCACGTGCCAAGTATCTTAGTTCAAGCCAGCGTTGGGGATTGTTCGGTTCGGCTGCGTGAGTGAGCTCAGCCAATCGGCGATAGATAGCAGGCCTATAGTCTAGGTTGGGCTTTCCAAAACGGAGCGATGGTTGTTCCAGAACGAATAGGCGGAAGCTGTTATGGAATACGCTCCAGCCATGCGTCGTCTGGCTTAACAAGTGGCTAGTGGCCCTCAGTGCGGTCTCTACCGCATGTTCAGATGTGGCCATGGCCAATAGTTCTGGCGGGATAGGACCCTCTGCGTGCGCTATGAAATCGATGACCTTTCGGGCATCGGGATCGTCTACGATCTCCCTCCATGCAGACTGGTAGACCCGCTCGATATTACCTTCAAACGTGAACGCTCCATTCAACAACGCTTCCTGTGTGGCTGGTTCCGCTTGGCGTAGGGCCTCTATTAAGTACCGCGCAACCAGCGGATGCCCTTGGCAGAGCGCATAGACGCTTGAGCGGGGAATTGATTCATCCAGACCAAGTTCTAGTGCGAGCTGGGTGATTGAATCTTCTGATAAAGGAGCGATCGCAGTGGAGCGATCAACTTGTCCAGCTTGCAGTCGAACCTGAGGTTTGAGCCCCTTTAGTTCAAGTCGCTGAGTGCCGAGGAGGATGAGCACTCCTTGTGGCAAGGCTTCAGGCAGCGGTAGCTCTGCCAGCAGGGAGCGGGACGGCTGCTCTTCTCTAGGGATATGATCAAGCCCGTCAACGATGATCAACGTACGAATGCCATGATCACTGAAGCGAGTGCCAGCTTGATGAAGCAAGTACTCGAATTCTTGCTGCTTCTCCTGGAGATTGCTGTTGCGCACTCGGCGACCTTGCAAGCCAATTTGTCTCAGTTGGGTGCTGAGATCGTCGAGGAAGTCCTCTGCCTCCGCTCGACCGATACCTTGGCCTTCTCCTGGCATATAGGCGAGATATCTCACCAGCTGCAAGGTTGGACCGGCACTCAAGGTGGATTGGAGTAGTGTTGACTTCCCTGTGCCCGGCGGACCGATTAGCGCCAGGTAGCCATGGGAGTGCTGATGAATGCTAGTGAGGATTTGTTGTTCGGTCACACGATTACGTTGTACATGTTCCCCGATTGGGAATTGGTGTGCACGGTGTACCTTGAACCGGTCTGACCAGCCGAGCTCTGCGAGCAGTTCAGCGCGGCTCCACCGATCTTTGTTGCGCTTATCAGCCACCAGGGAAGGGAGCTTTTCGGCAATTTGCTCGACTAGCGGATGTACTTCAGGTCGCAGGCGATGGGTCAAGATGAAATCAGAGGCCGATCCAGTGAGGAAGCGCATTGAGTGCATAAAGGCTTCGAAGTTTGCATCGGAGAGGCCAGAAGCTGTAGATAGCCTGTCAATAAAAGGTTGCCAGCGCGTATCTCTCCATTCCGCTAGGGTGCGGTGATGATATAGCTCAAACTCCTGTAAAAAGGCGGCACTGTGGTCATCTTTGTCGGCGAGCAGGTGATCGTTGTTAGCTTGTGACGGTATATCGTTGGTTACGAAACGAATTTCCGTACGGTCTTCTGCGTGTGAATCATGTAGGTTCGCCCAAGCCGTCACTAGTTTGAGCAACATTCCCTCTGCGCCAAGTAGCAATGCCTCTATCTGGAAGGCCTTGGCGAAGGTGGAGGTTTTGAACTGGTGGCCCACGACCATTCCTGGTAGACCGAGTACTAGGTCATCCGCAATGCCCGCGCTGCGATCAGCTACACCGATCCAAATCAATTGGTCCTTATCTAGTGCATCGTAGATCGCAGCCGCGCCAGATCGGTACTGTTGAACGAAACCACGCTGTGCATTACGTTCGCCCTCACCGGGGGGCATTGTAGATGTTGAATCTGTCATGTTGCCTCGCGACTGTCCGTATCGAATTGGGTTTGGCACACGTTATCTGGCCCGCTGCGGAACTCTACTTTTCAGGGTACACCTGGGATGACGTTCACTGATAGCATGTGGCCACTGAACGATCAGCGCTGATTTTCACATTCAATTTGGTGAATGCAATGTCCGATGCTACAGGGAAGTACTTAGACGTTTATCAAAGCTGGCAGCAACACCTCTTCAACTTCAACCTGGCAGTCCGGGAAACCAATACGTCAGGCTTGCGTAAGCCTCAGCTTGCCGCCCTATACGCTTCACTGGGCCACCTAGTAATGGCTCCGGCCACGACCGCAACGATCGTGATGCCAACGGGTACCGGCAAGACCGATACCATGCTTGGCCTGCTTATCGCAGGGCGGTTGGCAAGGACATTGGTGCTCGTCCCCTCAGATGCCTTGCGTTCCCAACTTGTCGAAAAATGCCTCGGGCTGAAAAAACTTCGGGAGATCGGTGCTGTTTCTGCCACAGCACTTAACCCTGTGGTGAGGGCGATCGGCTCAGGAATGTCGGCTGAAGATGTACAACAGCTTGCCGAGGCGAATGTAATTGTCGCTACCCCGCAAGCATTGCAGCGATTCGACACAGAGTCCCTCCAAGCCTTGGCTGAGCTCTGCAGCCACCTGATCATCGATGAAACCCATCATGTGGCCGCCATGACATGGGGGCGGGTGAAAACCGCGTTTAAAGAGAAGCCATGCCTGCAGTTCACTGCTACGCCTTTCAGGGAGGACAATCAGCCCCTTGAAGGCAAGATTATCTACAACTACCCGTTGAAGGATGCGCAGATCGATGGCTACTTCAAGTCGATCGAATTTCACCCCGTGCGCGAATACAACCTCGAGTTGGCTGACCAAGTGGTTGCTGATAAGGCGGTAGAGTTGTTGCGAGGCGATCGAGAGCAAGGCTTTAACCACCTATTGATGGTACGCGCACGATCGCAAAAACGTGCTGAAGCCCTGTTTGAGCTCTACAAAAAGCATGAAGACCTCTCACCCATTCTCATCCACAGCAAGGTGCCGAATCGGGTCAAGCTGCTGGGTGAAATTGTCGAGAAGAAATACAAGATCATCGTCTGTGTGGACATGCTGGGCGAAGGCTTCGACCTGCCAGAGCTGAAAATCGCGGCTATTCACGACCAGCATCGCAGTCCGGCAGTCACGCTACAGTTCATCGGTCGGCTAACCCGGGTTGATGACACGCTAGGCGACGCCAAATTCGTCTCAAACATTGCCAACCAGAAAGTCGATTACCAGATGGCAGTGCTTTACAAGGAAAGTGCCGACTGGAGCACCGTGATTCGAGACGTGAGTCAAGACAAGATCGCTCGCGAAATCGAAAAAGAGACGTTCACTGAACAGTTCCCGGATGATGCCGACTCCGAGGATATCTTCGGGTTGAACCCCAATCCCAAGATCAGTGCGATCGCCTACCATGTGGAGCGCGACCAGTGGCGGCCAGAGAAAGCGAATCACTTCTCGCAGAAGAAAGAACCGCTGCAGTTCCTTTCCATCAACGACGATTCAGACACCATCATCATGGTGACGCGACGAGAAACACCTGTCGGATGGGCTCAGACCTCGGCGATTGTGGACACGAACTGGATTCTGTACCTGGCTTACTACCACGCACCCGACAAGACGCTATTCATTCACTCCTCCGGTGATGAATCGCAAGCGACGCGTTTCTTGAATTTGATTGCAAAGGATGCCAGGCGAATCAACGGCGAGCCTACCTTCCGAACCCTGCACGACATCAAGCTTATGAAGCTGCAGAACGTGGGACTGTCCAGGACACGCAAGGATCTGAGATTCACGATGCACGTCGGGCGGGACATCAATACCGTCATCAGTGAAATCGAGAACGGCACGGCGAAAAAGTCCAACATCTTCGCAACGGGCTATGAAGATGGACAGCGCACCACCGTTGGCTGCTCTCACAAAGGGAAGATCTGGGAGATGAACTCTTCCAGCATCATTTACTGGATTGAGTGGTGCAAGCGCGCCTCACAGAAACTCAACAATGCCACGATCAATCCTTCTGAAGTGCTCAAGGATGTGATTCGCTCGGAGAAGATTGAGGGAGCCTGGCCAACTGGACTCTTCTATGCTGATTGGCCTGAGTCCATTGCGATCGAAAACGAGCAGAAAATTTCGCTGGCGCTCAATGGTGAGATCTTCAACCTGCTTGATGTCGAGCTTGGCAAGCCTCAGCGGACCGACGATCTGACACTAGAAGTGCCCGTCATCGCCATAGCAGCAGATGGCACGGAGTGTCAGCTTCCTGACATCACGATACGGTTACTGAACGACAGCTACAAAGTCTCCTGCCCTGGGGTGAAGATCATTTTCGCTGAAGAGAGCTCGTTTGAGCAGTACCTGGATGCGAACCCCTTGGTACTGTTAGCCGTGGACGGTTCGATGGCCGAGGGCAATTATCGGTTTTACACACCCAATAGTTTGGACTTGAAGCTTCCGATAGCGCTGATTGAGGCTTGGGACTGGGGGACCACTCAGATTCACAGCGAGTCCATGAGAGCAACTCGTAACAAGGACACCGTCCAAGGGTTCACCTACAGCCGAATCGAGGACGACTATGCATTCATTTTCAACGATGATGGTGCAGGTGAGATTGCGGATTTGGTGGCAATCAAAGAGAGCAAAGACGCAATCTTTGTCGACCTTTACCACTGCAAGTATTGCCCCCAAAAAGATGGCGAGGCTCGACCTGGAGCTCGTGTGAACGATGTCTACGAGGTCTGCGGCCAGGCCTCACGCTCGGTGAAGTGGCTGCACACCGAGGAAAAATTCTTCAATCGATTGATGGGTCGGTACCAGCAATCGCTGCCGAAAGGGTTCGACAGAATCCTTAAGGGTGATCCAATAGATTTGGAGCTGCTTCGCAACAAGTGCCACGATCATGAGATGATTTTCAGATTTGTGATCGTGCAGCCCGCCATTTCAGCAGCGAAAATCTCCGCTGATCAGCTTACTGTCCTCGGTACAAGTTATTCCTACATCAAGAGTGTGTCTGGTTCGGATGTCCGGGTCATTACCAGCGCGTAAAATAAAATTTATAACGCGTTTCAGTGGAGGTGAGCGTGGGAAAGGAATGGAAAAGTTACGTGCACTTGAATGCGGCGACGGGTCAGAGAGAGTCTACCTATACATATATGGGAAGAAAATGCGTTAAGTTTGTTTTGGATTCTCACCTTTGCAAGCAAATGCTTGCTTATGCGGCGATAGAGAGAGATCTCGCCGTTGCGATAGTGTGGCTAAAGAAAATAAGTGACATAAAATTGCCTAGTGCGAATGATGCACTCCATGTTGACAGTTCAGCCATGGTTGATAGAGAGATAGTGAAGGCTTTATTTGTGGCTGCAATTTCTTTTTATGGGAAGTGTTTTACTGTTGGTGACGGTAGACCAGTAAAGCTTGAGCGCATCATGCTTCCTGAGGCATTACGAGAGACGCATGACACTGCAATGACTTATAGGCATGACTACGTATCGCATAGTGGATCTCGCGGCATTGAAAGCGGTCGGGCTTATTTTGTCAGACAAAAAAATATCGAACGAGGTAAGCCTTTCGGGTATGGCATAAAGGTCGAAATGTTTCAACCTGACTTGGTGTGGTTTAGAGAGGGTGATAGTAATTTGTGGATTGAGCTTTTTGAAGGCGCTAGATCGGTCGCTGAAAAGAAACTTAATTTATTGCAGGAAAAAATTTATGTGGAGGAAATTGAGTCCAAGTCTGATGAATTGTTCGGTTTAGGGTTTGAAGCTTTTGATAGCATTTCAAGGCCAGATTAGCTGCTCATGCTTGACTTTTGGGGGCTGTCTGAAGTTCGTCGCTTAGCTGGGTTTTTGGGTGTCAAGTTTTATTGTTTTCTTATGTTGGGATGAGATTTTAAAGTCAGCTTGTGGCCCCGCGACAGTTTCAGAGTTTCTGAGCAAAATAGGACATTCTTCTGATGGTAAGCGGGGAATGAATAATCCGGCAATTCGGGGCGTTCAGCGATTCGGTCCTTGACCGGACGCGGAGCGATGTCGGTTTTTTGCGTGGTATTTTATGTTCAAAGTTTGATGATCAATAATCTTAAAGGAAGGTATTAGATGGCTCTCGAACCGAAGGATCTATTCGATCACGCAATGCGAAGGGCAGATCATTTTCTCGATCTTTACGACTTGGTTCACAATTCCCGGCAGCGAAGTATACGAAGCGATTGGAAAGCAAATTTTATCTCTTTGATGCGCTGGCCAAAAAATGAAAAAATAGTCCGCATTGATGGTAAGGATAAAAAAGCTTACTTATTCTCAGAGAGTCAGCCGGGCTTTCGCGGGAAAGCTTTACACATGACTATGCATCTGAATTATTGCGCGGAGCTATTTCGGCAACAGTCTCTGCGTTAGATCGCTACATGCACGAGATTGTTGCAAAGTACTTCCTGAAAATCCTCAATTTGCCCTTGGAGTCTCAGTCGAAAGAGTTTCGCTCTATCTCTCTTCCTGTAAATACTGTGAAGAGAGCTACCGACAAGCTTAGATCTGATGCAGCCGCTCGGCCTGGGAATATTATCAAAGAGGAGGTTAGAAAAATTTTGCATCGTGACTTCACATTTCAAACGGCTTCCAATATTCAGAAGGCCGCTACCATTCTTGGTATAAAGGATTTTTGGCGCAAGGTTACCGTAGCTATGAATAACGGAAGCCAAAAAGATATCACTGATAAATTGAATGGCATAGCTCGCCGACGAAACCAAATCGTGCATGAAGCAGATCTTATTATCCAGTCGCGAGGTCGGGAGGTTAAAATGCGTGACATATCAAAACAACAAGCTTTAGACGCCGTTGTGTTTATGAAGGATCTAGTAATTGGGTTTGATAAAGTGATTCAGGCAGAAATGGCCTGATGCAGTTATCTAGGGGGAGTTGCTAGGTTTTCTCCGATCTGTCCATCGTACTTAGTTTTGGAGATTATATCGAAGGATTAGGCCCAGACCTAGGCTAAAAAGTAATGCTGCCGCTATCTCCAGCGAACGGTATTTCGGCGGTTACGCTATGATAGTACTTGTCCCGAGTTAGGGCTTGGCTGCAAGGATCAACGTCAGATGAGCGTCCCCAAATACGATCTTCACCTCTTGGGTTGGCATAGCTTTCAGCAGTTATGTATGGCTGTAGCCTCTACGGTATTGGGTCAGACGGTCGAGACGTTCCTAGAGGGAAATGATGGAGGTCGCGACAGTGGGTTCAAGGGGACGTGGTCTCCTCAGCCAAATGAGTTGTATGAAGGCGCGTTCGTCTTCCAGTGTAAGTTCACATCGCGCCGTGATCATAATCTGACGCTGTCAGATGTAGCTGGTGAGCGTGAAAAAGTGCGCAGACTCGTCGCCAAGGGACAGTGTGATGTCTATGTTCTGATGACGAACGGAGACTGGACTGGGCAGAGCCATCTCAAGATCAAGCAGGCGTTTGAAGATGCTGGGGTCAAGCACGTTCTGCTGCTGGGTTCCACATGGATCTGCGAGAAGATCCAGCTAAATAGTAACCTGCGCATGAATGTACCTCGGCTCTATGGTCTGGGTGACCTCAGTCAGATCTTGGATGAGAGACGGTACAAGCAGACGAAGGCGCTGCTGACAGAGCTTCCTGAGCTTTCAAAGCTTGTGGTGACTGGCACCTATCGCAAAGCACTCCAGGCCCTCCAACAGCATGGTTTTGTTCTCCTGGTTGGAGAGCCCGCCGCAGGAAAGACGACGATTGCCTCACTTATGGCCATGTGTGCGATGGATAAGTGGGGAAGTAGGGTATTGAAGCTGGAAAAGCCCGAGCAAATTCGAGATCACTGGAATACGGACGAAGCATCGCAGTTCATCTGGATTGATGACGCCTTTGGAGCGATGCAGTACGAAGCCGACCTGGTGATGGAATGGAATCGGATACTCCCGGCGCTTTCGACGATGATCCGAGCGGGCCATCGTGTAGTCCTGACTAGCCGTGATTACATCTACAACAGCGCACGGCGTGACCTCAAGAGAACGGCATTTCCTTTGATCGAGGAAAGCCAGGTGGTCATTGACGTGAAAGAGCTGACCCCACGAGAAAAGTCAGAAATCCTCTACAACCATGTGAAGCTTGGCAACCAACCGCAGCGGGTTCGGACGGCTTTAAAGGAGTTTCTTCCTGCGGTGGCAGCTCACAGTCGGTTCGCTCCTGAGACAGCTCGGCGGTTGGGCAGTATTGAATTCACCAGGGCCCTCAAGATCGACCAGAGAAGTATCGATGAGTTTGTCGCCAAGCAGGAGCGATGGCTCGTTGAGACAATGCATGGCATGGATGACGAAAGCCAGGCCGCATTGGCTTTGCTTTACATGAAGCACGGAGCGATCGAAAGCCCGGTCAACCTCTCAGGGGATGAGGTGAAGACAATTGAAAGGTTGGGTGGTAACCAAGCCGGTTGCATCCGTGCGCTTGAGAGTCTCCGGGGAAGCTTTGTACAAGTAGCAGATACTGCTGAAGGACGCTATTGGCGGTACAAGCACCCAACGATTGGCGATGCGTTTGCTTTAATTCTCGCCCAGAGTCCTGATCACCTGCAGATTTTTGTAGATGGCACACCCATTGAGCGCTTGATGGAACTTGTGACGTGCGGCGATGCGGGCATCCAGAATGCTACGATTTTGCCGTCGAGCATGTTCGCAGTGATCGCAACACGATGCTATCAGTACGTCACTTGTGGGGCCGAAGTGGTGCGCATGAGGCGGGGCAGATTGTACTCTTTCCTGCTGCGCAGGACTGACGCCGTATTTCTGGCCATGTACTCGAAAACTGATGGTGAACTGGCCTCCAGCCTGGTTCGTGATTTTGCGAGAAACCTATTCACGATGTCGTCTGACCTTGCACTGCGCTTGCTTCGACAAGGCCTTTTTGAGGAATCAGCAAGGGATGCGATCTCGACCAAGATTCACGGCTTTGTGTTCGATGAGGATGACCTAGGGTACATCTACGATCAGGACATGCATGAGTTCTTTAGTGACCAGGAGCGGGAAGACTTCTACAGCGATGTACAGAAGCATGTCTTGCCTGACCTAGACAGGATTCGCCAGTCTCAGCAGGAAATGTATAGCTATGAGGACGATCCTGATTACCACCTTTCTGATTTTATTGATCAGCTAGAGGGAATACGTGCGGCTTTCCCTGAATGGCCCAGGGTGGAGGATGTGGTCGAAACTCAAAGGCGCCGAGTCGACGAGTGGGTGAGCGAAGTATCACAGGAGCGGGGAGAAGAGCCTGCAGTTGGCCGAAGCGATCTGATGCGGCCATCTGCACAGGAGGGCGGCCGAAACATCTTTGACGATGTCGATCTCTAGACCAGGTAAACGAGGGTATACCGGTGCCCGATCAAGCTTTTGAGTAACGAACTGTAAACGCTCAGAACGACATAAAGTCATGGGCGGAGAGAAGCGACCTCTGGGACGAGATCAGCTTTATGGCGATGTTGATGGCAGTCCGCCGCTCTTCGACATCATCTCGCCGTGAAGAACGGAAAATGAGGTGACTTAATCACCTCAATCTGGACAAGAGATCGATACAAATCAAAATTGTTCGCTGGGTCAAACTCGTGGTCGGCGGTGTTCATCGCAATCGCAACCGTTGTACCCCAAGAATACGCTGTTGTAGTTTCTGGGTTTCACTTCAGCTTTCGTGTGGATGCATTTGAACCTATAAGTGACGTGTTGAGCCGCAGTTTTCCAATCGGCATCCACTAGCTCCAGACCAATGGCTCGGCCTCTCTCTCGAAGCGCCTCCAGGTATTCACCACCCTTTAATTTCATTGTGTTCCGGCGTCGCTCTTTGACTTCTGGATGATTTCGTGCGCAGCGGGGACAGCACTTCCACTTTGCAGTTTCACGCACGATATAAGGCGATTTAAACTCGTTGTCGCATATGTTGCACTGCCATGAGTAGCTATGCCATTTTCCGTACCATGCCGTTTCTTTCACACTGAGGTTATGTTCATCAGCCAGTGCAAGCAGCTTTTTTTGGCCATTCAGGTTGAACAATGGAATGTGAGATAGCAGCAGCAAAGGCTCTTGAACAACACACTGCTGTTTCAGACAAACCTTATCAAGGCCGTCCAGGATCTTCTTTCTTACATCTGTAGCCTCAAACGGGTACATGAACTCGTTTATTACAATTAGTTTGATTTCCAGCTCTTCGCACATCACAGCCTTCTGCTCATCTCGCTGAATTTGGCGCTGGTAGCTCGCCTCCGTACGGTGTCGAGCCCTTTGGGAGTGCCATGCGCCTTGGTATTCAAACGCAACTTTGTACTGCGCATTGTATCCATCCAGTTCGAGGCTGGCGTGGGGCTGAATCAAGTGAGGATGATCTTTCTGCTTAAATCGCCGTTTCTGTAGCGAAAATCCGAAGCCCTCTTCAAGAATACTGCGGGTAATCGCCTCGCCAACGAAAGGAGAGCAATTTGGGCAGCTTCGACCACTAAAAATCTTCTGCGGGACTACGTTTACCTCATGGCCTTCATTGCAGCGAACCAACATGGGTTCACCTTGGTTCTTGTAATCATGCTCTGGGGTGAGGAGGCTAAAACCATGTTTGGCCAATTTTGCTTGGACTTCGATGTAAGGTTTGCGGTAGCGCAGTCGAGAAACGTCTCCCTTGCAACGCTGGCATCCTGAGGGTGCTCGGTTGCCTGTTTGTACGTGCGCCGCTGCAGACGGTGTAAACGTAAAATCATGCTGCTTGCAGTAGGCAGTGATTTTGCTGACACGTGTGACTAGCTCCTCCTCTAAGTTAGGATATTCGTACTTTCCAGAGTGGGCCGCGAAAGCCGCCTCTCTAAAGGCTTGGAGCAAGGCATGGTGTTTAGCACGGCGGTTTTGTTCGGTGGTCAACGCCCGCGATTGGCTCTTGCAAACCCCGCAAAACGGCGTGCCACGCAGATGTAGTTCGGCGCTGATACTGCCGCGAACATCATGCTCAACGCAGAGGATGCTGATTTTTTCTTGGCCACTGGCTTGGCTGAAATTCGTTTGGCCATAATCGAAACGGTCAGCGAAGCGTTGGCGTGCCGACCTGATGAACTGGTCTTGGTAGGCGCAAATATGGCAACCCGTGCCGCCCAGATGCTCTTCAGGCTTTAATTTGAAGGCTCCGTGGGTGTGGCAGATCACTTGGCACGGCCGGGAAAACGAGATAAAGAGGTTTTCCTCGTAGCGGTACTGAGCTCGGTGTTTGCGCGTGGCGTCGATGCTAAATCTCAGAAAATCAGGGTTTCGACTGGTTTCCAAATAACGTAGTTCGGGGGGCAAGCTGCTCACCAGCGCTGCTAAAGCAGGCCGATTTTTAAGTTCGTTTACACAGTGACGACAACCACCGCCCGAGAGCAGGGCACTCGCAGTCAAGCTCCAGCTATGTCTATGTCGACTGCAGAATGCCTGGACAATCGTTTTGAAGCCTGACCAGACACCGAATCGGACCGAAAGAATCGAGCCAAATTTCTGCTCGATACGCGCCCGAAGTACTGGCTCGGTGATCTTGAGGTTATCAGCCACGCACTTCTTGCACTGACTACCGCTCGCATGTCGCTCGGCGCGTTGAGAGAACACGCCGTGCTTGGGGCAAATGATGCGAATATTCTTGCTAAAGCCTACATAGCTTTCGGGCTGATACTGGTAGTAACCGTTATGCGTCAAATTTGCCCTAGTCAGGAACTCCTCATATTTGACGCTCCGCTGGTTGTACAACTCCGCATTGCTCTTTTTTAACTTTGCACTCTTGCAGGCAGGGCAGCCACTGCCCTTCAAATGGACCTCGGGAAGTTGCCAGAACTCGATGCAGTGCTCAAGGCAGTATATGAGTAATTTTGTCTTGGCATTGAGATATACCAATTTGCCGTAATCAAAGGCGTCCCCGTGCCTGGCTTTGGCCTCGGCGACGAAGACCTCCCGAGTCTTGCCATGTCGAGCCCTTACGCTGTCAGCCTTGCATTGCCTGCAGCCGCCCTTCTTGCTCAGATGCTGATCGGGATTTATCTCAACTTTTTCGGGGGGATTGTGCCTCAGGCAATGAAGAACTACAGGTGCGCGCGCCGAGTGCCAGAGGGTCTCGGAGTAACTGAACTGCTGGCCAAATTTCGCCTTTGATTTGGCGATGAAAGCCTCGGTGTCCTTAATACGGCTGATGACTTTTCTCCTTGAAATCAATCTGAGCGGCAAATCTTAGCAGAGCATTGAGTTGGCGGCTGGACGGCAGTGTCGCCAGAAATACAAGCGGTGGCAGCGCTGCTGTCGTCCGCTTATTCCATTCACACAGCGTGTGTCCAGGGCCACGTGGTTTTTGATAGACAAATATTCTCCAATCCACAGGTATTATGGAAAGTACATATTTGTACATGCAATATTCCCGAGGGGCAGTGCTGTGTGGCACAGATGCGCTCAGTAGACTGACCATGGCTGCGGTAGATCATGGTTTTTGGTTTGTCTTGAAGTAAGGATGTGCTAACGCAGTTGCCTATCCAGAAGACCAGCGAAACCGGGCAACTGCTGCCGCATCAGTGGACACCTGACTTACAAAAGGTGAGTTGGACGCTTGCTTACGTGGGCCTTCAGGCTGGGGGCATCCTTTTCAAACCATCCAAAGCATGCCCTCAGATGTGCCCCCAATGTGGCAATCCATTGGAAGTGAATGGAGCTCCATGGTTTGTTGAGAGGCAAAAGTGATCAGATAAACAGCCTGCCCGACGACCCCTAAAGACTCTCAGGGTCGCCAAAAAACATCTGAATCCGCGACCGCAACCACCGCTCACCCGGATCATTATCCTGCGACCCGCGCCAGGCCATGTGCAATTCAAAACTGCGCACCGGCAGCGGCGGGTCTTCCGCCCGAACGCCACCGGCCGCGGTCAGCGCTTCGGCGGTGTAATCCGGGACGGTGGCCACGATATCGGTGCCGCTGATCAGTGTGCTCAACCCATTGAATTGCGGTACCGCCAGCACCACGTGCCGTTTGCGCCCCAGTTTCTCCAGCTCTTCATCTATAAAGCCGCTCAGGTCACCCGCGAACGAAACCAGTGCGTGAGGGCGGGCGCAGAAATCATCCAGGCTCAACGGCCCCGGCACGGTGTCGGCCCGCAACAGTTTCGGCATGCTGCGGCGCAGTACTTTGCGCTTGGCGTTGGCCGGAAGGTCGGCGGTGTAGCTGACACCAATGGAAATTTCGCCCGAGGCCAACAGGTTCGGCATCAGGATGTAATTGGCGCGACGCACCACCAACACGATGCCCGGTGCCTCGGCACGCAGCCGTTTGAGCAGCATTGGCAGCAACGCGAACTCGGCATCGTCCGACAGGCCGATGCGGAATACCGCGTTACTGGTCGCCGGATCGAATTCCGCCGCACGACTGACCGCGGTGGAGATCGAGTCCAGGGCCGGCGAGAGCAGGGCGAAGATTTCCACCGCTCGGGCGGAAGGTTCCATGCTGCGGCCGGTGCGCACGAACAGCGGGTCATCGAACAGCCCGCGCAGGCGCGAGAGCGCCGCACTGATGGCCGGTTGGCCGAGGAACAATTTCTCCGCAGCGCGGGTCACGCTGCGTTCGTGCATCAGTGTTTCGAAAACGATCAACAGGTTCAGGTCGACACGACGCAGGTCATTACGATTCATCTGGAGTCCTGGCAGATTCAGCAAACTTGACGTGAGCGACCATATGAGAACAATGGCCGGCGTGAATCTTACGGGGAAAGACTGGTACTCTGCACAGGGTAATTCAGTTTTCCTTGGAAGGCTGCTTCGGTTTTTACGGCATTGGATGATGTCGCCGTCGCTGCGGAATCAATGACAGGCATGTCGACTATTAATGGCCACTGATGGTCTTGGGTAGAAAGCCCAGATAGAGTTCAGGGCATTAGAGGTTATTTTGACGAGGTTTGCGATGTCCCGCACGATCCGTTTTCACAAGTTTGGTCCAGCCGAGGTGCTCAAATGCGAAGAGCATGCGGCCGCTCTGCCTGCGCCGGGCGAAGTGCAGGTGCGTGTCGAGGCGATTGGCATCAGCTGGTACGACATTCTCTGGCGCCAGAACCTGGCTTCGTCCCATGCTCGCCTGCCTTCAGGCCTGGGTCATGAAATGGCCGGCGTGGTCACGGCGCTTGGCGAGGGTGTCGATGACCTGGCTGTCGGTGACAAGGTCGCCAGTTTCCCGGCCGAAAGCCCCAACGACTATCCGGTCTACGGCGAACAGATCGTTCTGCCGCGCTCGGCACTGACCTCTTATCCGGACGTGCTCAGCCCGATCGAAGCCAGCGTGCACTACACGCCGTTGTTGATTGCCTATTTTGCTTATGCCGATCTGGCGCGCGTCAAGCCCGGGCAATTCGCTCTGGTGACCGACGCCAGTCATTGCGCCGGACCGTCGTTCGTGCAATTGGGCAAAGCTCTCGGCGTGCGCGTGATTGCCGCGACCAAATCCGCGGAAGAACGTGAATACCTGCTGTCCCTGGGTGCCGAGAAAGTCATCGTCACCGAAGAACAGGATCTGCTGATGCAGATCAACAAGATCACCGATAACCGCGGCGTCGACGTAGTGTTCGATGGCCTTGGCGGGCCGCAGATGTCGATGCTCGGCGATGTGCTCGCACCTCGCGGCAGCCTGGTGCTCTATGGCCTGCAAGGGGGTAATCAGACGCCATTCCCGGCCTGCGCAGCGTTCCAGAAAAACATTCAATTCTTCGTGCACTGCATCGGCAACTTCACCGGCAAACCGGAACTGGGCATTATCCAGGATCAGGCTGCACTGCAACGTGCTCTGCGCGACATCAACCAGTTGACTGCCGATCGCGTGCTGCTGCCGCTCAAGACTCGGGTCTTTCCGTTTTCCGAGTTTGTCGAAGCGCACCGCTATATGGACGAATGCCCATGTCGCGAACGGGTCGCCCTTCAGGTCGAACCTGCCTAAGCCCTTTGCATGAGCCTTTTTGTATAAGTGCCTCCAAGAGTCCGTGCCAGCACGGACTCTGCTGCTCGCAACACCTCCCAAATGAGACATCCCATTGATCAGTCAGTGGGCCGGTTCAGCAACTGAACTGGTTTTTGCTCTCGATCTGTATCTTCTAATCATCATATAAGCCCTGATAATTGAGTGATTATTTCATCTCAAGGAAAGAGTCATGGCTGGGTATCAGCTTGAAACTTCTCAATGCATGTTGGCAATACATGTTCAACAAATAATTTCACCTCCCTCGGTTGTCATGCATTTGTTGGCAACTTCTTTCTTTATTTCTTGTGTTACCTGTCTGTGGGATGTTGTCGGAAATTTCCTAGGAAATCCCGTGCGAGCGCAACACGCCCATTCTACGGGGCATTGCGACGACCTTGCCCTGTCTGGGGTATCCGTGACGTGCAATCATTTCAAATAATTACGCAAAGCTTAAGTGCTAGCATTCGACACTAATCCCGGCACTCCATTCATGACAGACAACCCGTCGCGCGGTACATACCATTATTTGCGTGGCATCGAACTTATGAGTAACAGGTAAACAATGATGACCCATACCCATGAACAGGCAATGAACTATGTTTATCAACAAGTACTGCAGCGCTTGCTGAGTTTTTTTTCTCGCGCCGAGCGCACGGCATTGCAACTGATGATTCAGCGCCTGGTGGTGTCCGCCGGAGGTATGGAGCGTATCGGTGATTACAAGGTACTGGCGGTCCAGTCCGGATCCCGCGACAGCTGCTACACACTGGCGCTGCTGCGCGCCGCGCAGCTGAGTATCGCCGGCCGGGCACCGGCAACGTTCCAGTTGCGTGTGGCGACGTTGCGCTTGAACGGCACGTCCTCTACCGCCCTGGAAAACATCCATCGCAGCTGCAGTGCATTGTTCCTCTACGACGATCCTCGGGTCGAAGTGTTGATGGTCGACAATCGCGAGGTGCTGCCGTTCAACCACCTGGCGCCGATCTCCGAAGCCGGTCGCGAGTCGAATCGGCTCAATCTGCTGATGGTCGGGCACCGTCGCAGCTGGGACGGACCACTCGATCTGTGGGATGACGGGTACCTGGCAACCGGCGAGTTTTATGGGCAAATCGCCCGCTGGGACAGGGGCGTCGATGTATGGGTCAGTAGCGATACACCCCGTCGGCAGGCGCAGTTTCTCGACGGCTTGAACCGTGCTGCGGCCAAGGCGGGGCTCAAGGCATCGAATCGTAATGAAACGGGCTACGAAGGGTTGTTCGCACGGCTCGATGAGCTGGGTAGCGACTGCTATCGCGAGTTTTATCCTGATTCTGCTCAGGTTGCATGGCGTCCCGCCGACTGTTTTGAAGCCTGCCGTCGCACGACCTTCATCGACATTCACGACATGCTGGTCAGCAATCTGGAGGAGCGCTGGCCGCTGCTCACCGACTTCCTCGGGTTTCAACCTGACGAACTGACCGCTCAACTCAGTGATAACGACTACGTCAGCCCGTCGATCTGCGCGCACCTTCGGGGCTTGCAAGCGTGCTTTGTGCACGGTCGCACCTACGAGTCGGGTGTCGGCGAGTACGTGCAGCGGGCGCTGGTGATGATGCGTCGTAAACGGCTGCCCGAGCGCTTTTGCGAGCAGGCAATGGAGGCCTTTGGCAATCCGCTGACAATGGCCGACCAGCGCGAATTGGCGGCGGCGGAGGCCCAGAAGAACCTCGGTTTGAGCGAAGCCCAACTGGTGTGTCTGCTCTTCGCCCCGTTTGTCGATAACGGCGCGGCGCTTGAGCATTTTCTCCGTCAGCGCCACCCCGGCATGCTCGTGGCGTTGCCGGATTTGCACCGGGCGATGCTGGGCAATTCGGCGCCCGAGCAGGTTCTGCAGTGGATGGTTGATGTCAGCGGGTTGCCGGTCAGTCTGATCGGAAAGCTTTACCGCATGGGGTCGGTGGTTCGCAATGAGGGCGGGGCGCCTGACACGGGAGGCGGCGACGTGGGTGTGCACGCGGAAGTGATCGACCCTGAAAATGAAACGGCCGTGACGGGCGAATGGTCGACGGGCCGGTGAACGTGCCTGGTTTGACGGATTCATCAAGGATGCATCTCGGCGTTTGTAGCGTGTTCGGCCATTACCCATGAAAGGATCACGAGAGACCGATTTTGCGTACCAGGCGGTGTACCGTTACCTGAATAACCTGATCAATGAGCCGGGCAGTGATGCACGCGTGCGGCTGCCTTCGTTGCGACAGTTGGCGGACCGTCTGAATGTGTCGATCTCGACCATCCAGTACGCCTATTCGCTGTTGGAGAAGGAAGGGCGCGTCTATTCAGTCGCCAAGTCGGGCTATTACGCACTACCGGTGTCCTCCGTCGGCATGCCCGGCAGCGGCAAGGACCTGCTCGAAACGGTCTATGTCAACGCCAGACGTCCTGGCATGCTGGTGCTGAGCGCCGATGAGCCGGCGTTGTTACAGCCCCTGGATAGCCCGTTGTTGTTGCTGGAGCGAGAATTGCTGCGCCAGTATCCGCGCCAGCCACAACCGCCTTCACAACCCTGCGGCGAGCTGGAACTGCGCACAGCCCTCGCGGCGCGCTACACCACTTCGCCGACACGCTGCTGGCATGCCGATGATGTCTATATCGGCGCAGACCTGCGTGGCGTCCTGGAAATATTGATCGCCGCCCTTGGCCTCAAAGACACGGTAGTGGTGGTCGAGTCGCCGTGCGACTGGGTGATTCTGCGCCTGCTCCAGGGCGCGGATGTGAAGGTGATCGAATTGCCGTTGCAAGCCAATGGCGGTCTGGATCTTGAGCAATTGAACCATTTGCTTGAGACCGAGCGGGTGCGACTGGTGATGCTTTCATCGGGACTGAACATGCCCAGGGGCAGTGTGGCGCCTGACAGCAACAGGCAATCCACCGCACGGCTGCTGGAGCGACATGGCAGTTGGGTGTTGGAAAACGATTGTTACGGCGAACTCGAATTCGAGCCGAACGGCCTGCGGTTTCGCGATCTGCTGGACCCTGACCGGCTGATCGTGTTTTCCACGTTCGAGAAAATCATCGGGTCGGAGGCGCCCTATGGCTATGTGCTTTCGCGACGGCTGCGCGCCGACCTGCAACGGCACTTCTTGCTGCGTGCCTTCCGTTTGTCGCTGATTCGTCAGAAAGCCATCGCACGGCTGTACAGCAACGGACGTATCGATCAACACCTGCAGGTGTTGCGTCGACTGCTCAAGGAACGCATGGTGCAGATGACCCAGTTGCTTGAAGAGCGTCTGCCTGATGCGCTGCACTTCGTCGAACCCCGGGGCGGGGCGACGATCTGGATCCGCTCGTTGCGCCAGGTAAATGTACATCGAGTGTTCCAGCGACTGCTCAAGCAGCAAGTGGTCATCGCGCCGGGGGAGTTGTTCAGCCTGCATGGCCTGCACGGGCAGCACTTGCGCCTGAGTCATACGTTCGGCGACGATCACGACCTCATCGCTGCACTGGGGCTGCTGGGGGATGCCTTGCGCCTGGAATCGATCGATTGAACCGGGACGCCAAACATCCTCGATACCTGACATTCGATAACATCGCGCTACGGTCAAACTGTCAGTAAACTGCATCCCTATTCCCGAACCACTCTCTTTCAGAGGTTTTGCATGACACTCAGTCCTTTTGCGGGCAAACCGGCACCGGCAGAACTGTTGGTCGACATCCCGCGACTGGTAACGGCCTATTACACCGGCCAGCCCGATGCAGCCATTTCTACCCAGCGTGTCGCCTTCGGCACGTCCGGACACCGAGGTAGCTCGTTCGACCTGAGTTTCAATGAATGGCACGTTCTGGCCATCAGCCAGGCGATCTGTCTGTACCGCGAAGCCCAGGGCATCGACGGTCCGCTGTTCGTCGGGATCGATACCCACGCGTTGTCCACGCCGGCCGGTGCCAGCGCCCTGGAAGTGCTGGCGGCGAACGGCGTGACGGTGATGATCGCCGAAGGCGACGAGTACACCCCGACGCCAGCCATTTCCCATGCGATTCTTTGCTACAACCGTGGGCGCACCTCGGGCCTGGCGGACGGCATCGTCATCACGCCGTCCCACAACCCGCCGCAAAGCGGTGGCTACAAGTACAACCCAACCAACGGCGGCCCGGCCGATACCCACATCACCAAGTGGATCGAAGCGAAGGCCAACGAGCTGCTGGCGGCCAGGCTCGCCGGCGTCAAACGCATCAGCTACGAACAGGCCCTGAAGGCCAGCACCACCCATCGTCATGATTACCTCAACACCTATGTCGCCGACCTGATCAACGTGATCGACTTCGACGCCATCCGCGATGCGAAGCTGCGTCTGGGTGTCGATCCTCTGGGTGGAGCAGGGGTGCGCTACTGGTCGGCGATTGCCGAGCACTACCGCCTGGACCTGGAAGTGGTGAATAAACAGGTTGATGCGACGTTCCGTTTCATGACCGTCGACTGGGACGGGCAGATCCGCATGGACCCATCGTCCAGCCACGCCATGCAAGGCCTGATCGGTCTGAAAGAGCGCTTCGACGTGGCCTTTGCCTGCGACCCTGACCACGACCGCCATGGCATCGTGACCCCGTCCGGTGGTTTGCTGGCACCGAACAATTACCTCGCGGTGTCGATCGACTACCTGTTCCAGAATCGTCCACGGTGGCGCGCCGATGCGGCCGTGGGCAAAACAGTGGTCAGCAGTGGCTTGATCGATCGCGTTGCCAAACGTCTGGGCCGCCGTCTGTACGAAGTGCCGGTCGGCTTCAAATGGTTTGCCGACGGTCTGTTCGACGGTTCCCTCGGTTTTGGCGGCGAAGAAAGCGCCGGCGCGTCGTTCCTGCGCAAGGACGGCGGGGTCTGGTGCACCGACAAGGACGGGTTGATTCCAGCGCTGCTGGCCGCCGAAATGACTGCTCGTACGGGCCGGGATCCAAGCCAGGCTTATCGTGCATTGACCGATGAACTGGGCGAACCTTTCTCGGTACGGGTCGATGCCAAGGCAAATCCTGAGCAGAAAGCGCTGCTGAGCAAATTGTCGCCGGACCAGGTCACCTCGACTCAACTGGCGGGCGAAGCGATCCAGAGCATCCTCAGCCACGCACCGGGCAACGACCAGGCCATCGGCGGTCTGAAAGTCATGACCGAGAACGGTTGGTTCGCGGCACGGCCGTCGGGCACTGAGGACATCTACAAGATCTACGCAGAAAGCTTTGTCAGTGACGATCACCTCAAGCAACTGGTGGCCGAGGCTCAGACACTGGTGGATGGCGCAATTTCTGCGAAGTGATTGAGGGCTCTGTGGCGAGGGAGCTTGCTCCCGCTGGGGCGCGAAGCGGCCCTCAAATCAGGCGACGCGATCCGTCAGGCATACTGCATCGCCGAGTTTGCGACTGCTTCGCAGCCGGACGGGAGCAAGCTCCCTCGCCACAATGAAAAATGAATAAAAAAGGGCGACCATCCACGGTCGCCCCTTTTTTTGTCCTGCATTTACCGCATCAAGCCACATCCACCAACACGATTTCACTGTCCTCAATCGCCGTCACGCGCAACACCTGCTCATCGGCAACCGCGACACCGTCTCGAGCTTGTGCACGCAAGCCATTGACTTCAATGACACCTGTTGCCGGCACCAGGTAAGCGCGACGTCCATTGTCCAGGCGGTATTCCGCCGTTTCCCCGGCTTTCAGGTTGGCCGCCACCAGGCGCGCATCGGCGCGAATGTGCAGGCTTTGATCGTCCCCGGCCTTGCCGCTGGCCAGGGTCACGAAACCTTCGCGCTCGCCTTTGGGGAATGGCTTGGCGCCCCACGACGGTGCCGAACCGGCTTCGTTGGGGATGATCCAGATCTGAAAGATCCGGGTCTCGGTCGTTTCCAGGTTGTACTCACTGTGAGCGATCCCGGTGCCGGCGCTCATGACCTGAACGTCGCCCGCTTCGGTGCGGCCCTTGTTGCCGAGGTTGTCCTGGTGGGTAATCGCGCCTTCACGCACGTAGGTGATGATTTCCATGTCCCGGTGCGGGTGTTGCGGGAACCCGGTACCGGCGGCAATCACGTCGTCGTTCCACACCCGCAGGTTGCCCCAGTTCATGCGTTTGGGGTCGTGGTACTCGGCGAACGAAAAGTGGTGATGGGCATCCAACCAGCCATGGTGCGCGCCGCCCAGCGAGTTGAAAGGTCTGAGTTCAAGCATGATCGTCTCCTGAAAAGGTTCGTCATGGGGCAGAACGCCTGAGCCACAAAACGAGAACCGGTGGTTGATGGCAAGCATCATCTATCAGGTAATAATCGATAAAAAGCGTAAAAATTGCCTGAATCCAATCGGGCAAATCGATATTTAATGATCTCGAAACGTTCTCATCCAACGTTCACTTCATCGCATAAGCCAATGACCTGTAAGCATTTCACTAGAACTCAACGGCAAATGCAGACACCATAGCCCTCAACAGCCTCACACCCTGGAGTCCGTCAGCGTGCCGCAACACACCCCCGATCTTCCTCCCGAACTTCGTCCATTGGCCGAGATGCCGTTGCTCAAGCGCCTGGCCGCCCGGTTCTTTGGCCACGGCCTGACCCGCCTGCGCGCGCAACATCGTGCGTCCTGGCTGCATGGGCAAGCCGACGGTTTTCGCAGCGGCCACAGCGCCGGGGTGGAGTACGGCTATAAGGAAGGCAAGCTCGAGGGGTTGGAGGAAGGTCGGCAGGTTCTGCTGATCCGCGACTCGCGCTCAACCGAGCATCGACCGCCCAGTGTCGATGACAACCTGTTCGACGATTGGCGCCTGCCATTGAGCGCTGAGCTGAAAAAACGCATGAAGGCCGACGTTGCTAGGCTGCTGCCCGCGCATGCCCAGCCGAGCGCTGCCCAATGGAAGATGATCTTCAGCGACACACCGTCGACCTCGGTGATCGCCGGGGCGGGCGCGGGCAAGTCAACCACGCTGGTGCTGCGAATCCTGCTGCTCAGCCATTACCTGGGGTTTGAGCTGAGTTCGATGACCGTGGTGACCTTCACCCGCGAATCGCGCAAGGACTTCATCAACAAGCTGATCGAGCTGTTTGCCTTGTGGGGCCGGACGCTCAGCCTTAAAGAGGCGCGGGACCTGGTGCGCACCTTCCATTCGCGCATCCTGCCGATGGTTCGCAGCCTGCCGGGTTTCGAGCGGCTGCAAGCCTTCGAAAACCTCAGCTTTCGTGTGCAGGGCGGCGATGAGGAGGTCGACAGCAATCCCTTCGACCTGCGCATCAATGACGCCCAGCGTCAGCAACTCAATGCCTGCTATCACAGCCTGCACACCCGCGATGAGCGCTTTCGCGAGTTGATCAAGCCTTTGTCTCGCCACGCCTTGCAGCTCAAGGAGCTGGAGCGTGATCACCCGGACGTGCAGAAGCGCATGGCAGTGACGGAGCTCGCCGCCAAGCGCGATGAAGAGCTGTGCGACACCCTCGAAGACTTGTGGTTTCGCGCGGGTGCCTGGCCAATCAAGGGCATCGAGCCGAATCGCCAGACCTTCGACATCAACGGCTCGACCTTTCATTGCCACGGTTACATTCCGGCGCTGGATGCCTGGGTGGTGTTGGGTTTCGACCCTCGGGAAAACCCGCAGGTCAGCCGTCCGAATGCCAAACTTACCGTGCGCGCGGAATGGGCGGTAAAGCGCACCCTATTTCAAGCTTTCTGTCGTAAGCCATTGATATGGCTTGATAGTTACGAGTCTTCAAAACGTGTTTTGGCCTCCCTTGCCGGCGACGCCAGCGCCGGGCCGGGCTTCGATTACAAGGTCAAGGGCGAGCTCGGTTCCGCGCCGTTGCTGGACTGTTTTGTCGCGGCTGCCGGGTTCATCGAAAACCTCGGCCTGGATGTGCCCAGTGCCGTGGGCCAGATGAGTTTCGCCAAGGATGATCCGGACCGGTTTTTCTTCGAGGCCTTGAGCCTGTTCTGGCGAGCGCTGGAAGATCATCTGCTGGATCAATCGCCACCCGTGATGACCTACAACCGGATGTTTGCCCTGTTCAGCGAGCACTCACCGGAGAATCTCAAGCTGCTCAGCGATGAGCTGCTCAGGCCGATGTCGCACTTGATGATTGACGAGTTTCAGGACGTGTCGCCGCAGATCGTTTCCTGGATCCGCGCCAGCCTGGCCGAGATCCGCAGTCGTGGCCCGGCCATGCATGTGGGGCGCGGCGCGCAACGTTCGTCATTGCTTTGTGTAGGGGACGACTGGCAGTCGATTTACGGCTGGCGCGGTAGCTCGCCGACCTACTTCATGGAGTTCAACAAGGCGTTCCCGTCGCCGAGTACGACCAAGGTGATGCTCAGCGACAACTACCGTAGCCATCAGCACATCATCGACGCGGCGGAGCATATCGTCCGCGCGGCGCCGGCAATCGCCGGCAAGAAGGCCAAGGCCAGCGGCGAGCCCAAGGCGCTGCTGCCGGTGAACGTTCTCGATCGGGATGACCAGGGCATGGCCCAGCGGTTGATCGAGCACTACAGAAAAGGCGATTCAATCTTGATGCTTTATCGAAAAAGTAGCGATAAGTCATTGATAGAAGAGCATATTCAGTCGGTAGTTAATGTGGATTCTAGCTTGCCGTACGACGCGCGAAGGCTCAAGCAACTGACCTATCACAGCGCCAAGGGCCTGCAAGCTGATGCGGTATTCCTGCTGGGCGATTGCCAGCATCTGACCAGCTCGCCTTACAAGAACCAGGTCTATCGCATGGCCGGACTCGGCAAGGCCGGCGACAGCGAGCCCTACGACAGCGCGCAGAAAGACGAGATCTTGCGGCTGGCCTACGTGGGCATCACCCGCGCGGTGAGCCATTGTTACTGGTATGTCGATGGCCAGGATACCCAGGCGGTGAATATGCCCAAGGCCTCCGATCGGATCGGCAAGGGCAAAGTGTTTTTTGCCGATCACCGTCAAGGAAAAGTCCTGGCCTGACCCTTAAGAGGGGCTTGAGTCAGAAGAACCCGTGGCGAGGGAGCTTGCTTCCGCTTGAGTGCGCAGCACTCACAAAAATCGGCAATGGTTCTCGGATTTTTGGGGCCGCTACGCGACCCAGCGCGAGCAAGGCCGCTCGCCACAGAGACGCTACCGACTGGCTGCGAAAAGTTGCGAGGGGCGCAATCCCGGCCTATGGTCCAAGCGAGACTTTGCTTGCGACTGGCGCGCTTGGCTGGCCGCAGGTCGCTGTCCATCCAGTGCGGATATCCGCAGCGAGGTGACGACATGCCTAACGACTCCCGTCCTGCCGTGCTCGAACTGATTGGCAATACGCCACTGGTGCGTGTCAGCCGCTTCGATACCGGTCCGTGCACACTGTTTCTCAAACTCGAATCGCAGAACCCCGGCGGTTCGATCAAGGACCGCATCGGCCTGGCGATGATTGACGCCGCCGAGCGCGATGGTCGACTGCGCCCTGGCGGCACCATCGTCGAGGCCACTGCTGGCAACACCGGTCTGGGTCTGGCACTGGTCGGCCGCGCCAAGGGTTACCGGGTGGTGCTGGTGGTGCCGGACAAGATGTCCACCGAGAAGGTCCTGCACCTCAAGGCGATGGGCGCCGAGGTGCACATCACCCGCTCCGACGTCGGCAAGGGCCATCCCGATTATTACCAGGACGTCGCTGCGCGGCTGGCCAAAGACATTCCCGACGCCTTCTTCGCCGATCAGTTCAACAACCCGGCCAACCCGCTGGCCCACGAATGCAGCACCGCGCCGGAGATCTGGGCGCAAACCCAGCATGATGTGGATGCCATCGTCGTCGGCGTCGGTTCGGCCGGCACGCTGACCGGGCTCACCCGTTTCTTCCGCCGCGTACAGCCGAACCTGGAAATGGTACTGGCCGATCCGGTCGGCTCGGTGATGGCCGAATACAGCCGCAGCGGCACCCTCGGCACGCCCGGATCGTGGGCGGTGGAAGGCATCGGCGAGGATTTCATTCCGTCGATTGCCGACCTGTCCAGCGTGCGCCACGCCTATTCGATCAGCGACGAGGAAAGTTTCGATCTTGCCCGCCAACTGCTGCGCGCCGAAGGCATTCTTGGCGGCTCTTCGACCGGTACCTTGCTGGCGGCGGCATTGCGTTACTGCCGCGAGCAAACCGAGCCGAAGCGGGTGGTCAGTTTCGTCTGTGACACCGGCACCCGCTACCTGTCGAAGATCTACAACGACCAGTGGATGAACGATCAGGGCTTGCTTGCGCGCAAGCGCTACGGCGATTTGCGTGACCTGATCGCCCGGCGCTTCGAGGATGGCCGGGTGGTCAGCGTGGGGCCGGACGACACCTTGCTCACAGCATTCCAGCGCATGCGCCTGGCGGATGTATCGCAACTGCCGGTGCTGGTGGATGGGCAGCGGCTGGTCGGGGTGATCGACGAGTCTGACATTCTGCTTGGCGTGCACGAAGACGCTACGCACTTCCGAATGACCGTGACCAGCGCGATGACCGACAAGCTCGAAACCCTGCCTCCCGGCGCCAGTCTTGCTGAACTGGAGGTGGTGCTCGACCGTGGGCTGGTGGCGATCATCGCCGACACCTCGGGCTTTCACGGCTTGATTACTCGTGTCGACATGCTCAATCACTTGCGGAGATCCCTCGCATGAGCCAGCACGATGAAACCGCCGCGCCACGCGGCTTCGCCACCCGTGTGATCCATGCCGGGCAGACGCCGGACCCTACCACCGGGGCGCTGATGCCGCCGATTTACGCCAACTCCACCTATGCGCAGCAGAGCCCCGGTGTGCACAAGGGCTTCGACTACGGGCGCTCGCACAACCCGACGCGCTTTGCCCTGGAGCGTTGTGTGGCGGACCTTGAGGGTGGCACCCAGGCGTTTGCCTTCGCCTCCGGGCTGGCGGCAATCGCCACGGTGCTCGAACTGCTCGACGCTGGCGCGCACATCGTTTCTGGCAATGATCTGTACGGCGGAACTTTCCGACTGTTTGAACGGGTGCGCCGACGCAGCGCCGGGCATCGCTTCAGTTTCGTCGAACTGACGGACCTGGCGGCCTTCGAAGCGGCGCTGCAGGACGACACGCGAATGGTCTGGGTCGAGACGCCGAGCAATCCTTTGCTAAGCCTCACCGATCTCACCGCCGTCGCGCGGATCTGTCGCGAGCGAGGCATCATCTGTGTGGCCGACAACACCTTTGCCAGCCCGTGGATCCAGCGTCCGCTGGAACTGGGCTTCGACATCGTGTTGCACTCGACCACCAAGTACCTGAACGGCCACTCCGACGTGATCGGCGGCATCGCGGTGGTCGGGCAGAATGCCGAACTGAGCGAGCGCCTGGGGTTTCTGCAGAACGCGGTGGGGGCGATTGCCGGGCCGTTCGACGCTTTTCTCACCCTGCGCGGCGTGAAGACGTTGGCATTGCGCATGGAGCGCCATTGCAGCAACGCGCTGGAGCTGGCGCAATGGTTGGAGAGGCAACCGCAGGTGGCGCGCGTTTTTTATCCGGGCCTGGCATCGCACCCGCAGCACGAACTGGCGCGGAGGCAGATGCGCGGATTCGGCGGGATGATTTCCCTCGAGCTGAACAGCGACCTGGCTGGTGCCAGACGTTTCCTGGAGAGTGTGCGGATCTTCGCCTTGGCCGAGAGCCTGGGCGGGGTGGAAAGCCTGATCGAGCACCCGGCGATCATGACCCACGCCACCATCCCGGCAGAAACCCGCGCGAAGCTCGGTATCAGCGATACGCTTGTGCGTTTGTCAGTGGGGGTCGAGGATGTCGAAGACCTGCGCGCCGATCTGGCTCAGGCCCTGTTGCTGATGGGTTAAGCGCAATCCATGTGGGAGCAGGCTTGCTCGCGAAGGCGGTGTGCCAGGCAACATCAATGTCGAGTGATACTCCCTCTTCGCGAGCGAGCCCGCTCCCACAGGTTTTGTGGAACAGCGACTGTCAAGCGTAATTCCCGAGCGCCGCCGGTGGAATGAACGTCTCCAGTTCATCTTCCACAGCTTCGATTATCCGTTCTACATCGGCAGCATTCATGACCGTTGCACAAGGAATACCGGCAATGGCGATCATGGTTTCGCCACTGGCGCGATCGAACAGGCGGGCAACCATGCTGCCCGGCGCATCCATGGTCGCCTCGAAACCCATGGGATGAAAATGCCAGCGCATCAGCTGGCAGGCATTTGGAAAAGTGACCTTACTGAATGAGCCTTGATTCATGTGTTGCCCACCTTCTTCATCGAGCGCTTCCTTTAGCTCATGTTAGGAGGGAAGAGCCTTCAATGGCTCAACCGGTGACTGCCTTTAAAAGTAGCACCCGG
Source organism: Pseudomonas sp. P9_31 (assembly GCF_034008235.1). Classification (NCBI taxonomy): domain Bacteria; kingdom Pseudomonadati; phylum Pseudomonadota; class Gammaproteobacteria; order Pseudomonadales; family Pseudomonadaceae; genus Pseudomonas; species Pseudomonas sp. P9_31. The sequence continues at coordinate 3,295,617 of NZ_CP125375.1, read as the reverse complement.
ATGTGAAAATCATGTGGAATTTTTCAGTCCGTTTAGCGATTGGTTCAATTTTTTTGACGCAGGTCATGAGATACCGGCATTTCGGCCAAAGATCAGCATCGCCGGGCATCCCGTTGGTCATTGACGCCCGGACGACTTTTCGACTTGGGTGGTGATGCCAGACCCTATGCACTGTTTGGTAGAACTTCGGGATAAAACGCTGCCCGAGCTGATGTGTCGAATCAAGTCCCGAAGTAGTCTGGCCGTTAATCAGGCGCTAGGGCGAAGCGGGCGTTTGTGGCAGAAGGGCTATCACGATCGAGCGGTTCGGCAGGAGGAGGATGTGAAAGGGCCGTTGCGGCCCAGCCGGTGAATGTAGTGAGTTCGGTGTTGCCACTCATGGGATACCTCCAGATCAGGAGACAGGGGCTTTGGCAGCTCGGAGGCTGCGACGGAGCCAGGGAAGGGGACGGTCGGGCAACGCTGATCAGCGGCCAAGGCGTAATGATTCTAGCAGCTCGGGATGGCGAGGATGGTCTGAGGCCCGTTTCGGCTGCGGGAAATGTGACGCGCGGTGCCGGTATTTTCCCGTGTAGTCACGGAGCACTGTCCCTGGTCACCACTACAACTAACTGAACGTTTAATTAGTTGATGGCAATGCACTGGCACTTATATTAACTAGTCCGAAAAGCGAGAACGCCTCAACAAAAAACAACTTGTTTCTATTTAATATTTAAATAGAAGATTGTCGGACAATCAGGCTGAAGTCCTGAACTACAAACAATATTTCGACAGCGCGCGCACTGTTTGCGGGAGTTATCTGGAATGGTTCAATTTGATGCCAAAAAAAATGTAGACGTTTGATTTCGAACTGTGTCAGTTTTTATACGCCTTCATTGGGCGAGTGATAGGACGATCTCGCCAGAGATTGTCGTATCGGACAAAAACTGTTCCATTGCTAAACAAGGAAGTGTGTTTATGTCGAAAGTAAAAGACAACGCTATTGATCTTGCCGAACAGGCCTTTGCGCCATTGCAAGCGCTGGCTGCACCCAGTTCTGCCTACAACCAGATCGATAGTTTCAGCCATCAGTATGATCGGGGCGGCAATCTCACGGTCAATGGCAAACCCTCCTTCTCCGTCGACGAGGCCGCTACCCAGCTGCTGCGCGACGGGGCTGCCTACCAGGACAAGGACGGCAGCGGCAAAATCGAACTGACCTATACGTTCCTGACCTCGGCCTCGTCGAGCACCATGAACAAGCATGGCATTACCGGGTTCAGCCAGTTCAATGCACAACAGAAAGCCCAGGCCGTGCTCGCCATGCAATCCTGGGCCGACGTGGCCAAAGTCACCTTCACTGAAAAAACCACTGGCGGCGACGGTCACATGACATTCGGCAACTACAGCGGCGGTCAGGACGGCGCGGCGGCATTCGCCTATCTGCCTGGCACAGGGGCAGGTTATGACGGTACTTCCTGGTACTTGACCAACAGCAGCTACACGCCGAACAAGACGCCGGACCTGAACAACTACGGCCGTCAGACCCTGACCCACGAAATCGGTCACACCCTGGGCCTGGCTCACCCCGGCGACTACAACGCCGGTGAAGGCACGCCGACCTACAATGACGCGACTTACGGGCAAGACACCCGCGGCTACAGCGTCATGAGTTACTGGAGTGAAAGCAATACCGACCAGAACTTCAGCAAGGGCGGCGTGGAAGCCTATTCCTCCGGCCCGCTGATGGACGATATCGCCGCCATCCAGAAACTCTACGGTGCCAACACCACCACCCGTACGGGTGACACCACCTACGGCTTCAACTCCGATGCCGGTCGCGACTTCCTGAGCGCGTCTTCGTCGTCGGATAAAGTCGTGTTCTCGGTGTGGGATGCGGGCGGCAAGGACACCCTGGATTTCTCCGGTTTCACCCAGAACCAGAAGATCAATCTCAATGAAGCCTCGTTCTCCGACGTTGGCGGCCTGGTGGGCAACGTGTCCATCGCCAAGGGCGTCACCGTCGAGAACGCGGTTGGCGGTTCGGGCAGCGACCTGTTGATCGGTAACAGCGTGTCCAACGAGCTGAAGGGCGGTGCCGGCAACGACATCCTCTACGGCGCGGGCGGTGCCGACAAGCTGTGGGGCGGCTCGGGTTCGGACACCTTCGTGTTCGCGGCCAGCAGCGATTCCAAGCCAGGTGCCGTCGACCAGATCCTCGATTTCGTCAGTGGCCTGGACAAGATTGACCTGACCGGCATCACCAACGGTGCGGGCCTGCACTTCGTGAATTCGTTCACCGGTGCGGCAGGCGATGCAGTGTTGACCACTTCGGGCGGCAACAGCCTGTTGTCGGTGGACTTCTCCGGGCACGGCGTGGCTGACTTCCTGGTCAGCACCGTTGGCCAGGCGGCGTACTCGGACATCGTGGCCTGATTCAAGGCAAAAAAGAGGGCGGCGCTTGACGCGCCGCGCTCTGTTCCTTGAACGGCAGGTGCCAAGGCTACAACTCAGAGTAAAACGCCCTATGATCCATAACGCTTTTACCTACAAAGCAACCGCGTGGCTGTTGGCGACGCTGATGATGTTTCTTGGAGATGCAGCCATGGCACGCAGTCTGAAATTAGCCGACCCATCGGAACTCGCGGGGAAATGGCAAGCCACCTTGAACACCGCACAAGACTCGGCGGAGTCCCGGGCGCTACAAGACAAGCCGTCGAATGTATGCACGGTCGAGCTTAAATCGAACCAGACCCTGGGGGAGGGGGCCGACTGCCTCGGCGCCTGGCTGAACGAGTCGGCGACTGGCTGGTTTCCGGAACCGGATGGCATTGCCGTGACCGGCAAAGAAGGCTCAAGAATAGTGTTCTTCAGCCGACAGCATGAGGGGCTTTATAAAAGTACCTTGAAGTCGGGCCTGATTATTACGCTCAAGCGCGAAGCGCATTAGGCGAAAACAACCGGACCGACATCAGGCGCTGAATATAAAGCCCATTGTTGCAGTTATAAGCAGCCGATCAATAACTGGAACTCTTTAAAAAATATAAGCGTTGTTATAGATGTGTCAGCGATAACCGGCAAAAGAATGTCTCGGCCCGTGTGCGGACAGTTAACTGGAAACTCGCCAAGCAAGGCGAGGAATAACACCTCAGGAAAAACCAATGAAGATGGCGAAGAGCCCGGCCACTGCACCGTTATTCAAGGCACTGGGCGACTATAAAAGCATCCTGATCAGCGTCGGGTGTTTTACCGCGTTGATTAATGTGCTGATGTTGGTCCCGTCGATTTATATGCTCCAGGTCTATGATCGGGTGCTGTCTTCGCAAAACGAAACCACACTGGCGATGTTGTCGTTGATGGTGGTGGGGTTCTTTGCCTTTATCGGGCTGCTGGAGATCGTGCGCAGCTTTATCGTCATCCGTATCGGCAGCCAGTTGGAGCGCCGTTTCAACCTGCGGGTGTATCAGGCCGCTTTCGAGCGCAACCTGTTCAAAGGCGAGGGCAACGCTGGGCAATCGCTGGGCGACCTGACCCACATTCGCCAATTCGTCACCGGCCCGGCGCTGTTTGCCTTCTTCGATGCGCCGTGGTTTCCGGTCTATCTGTTCGTGATCTTTCTGTTCAATGTCTGGCTCGGCGTATTGGCCACCGCAGGCGCGGTTCTGCTGATCGGGTTGGCCTGCCTCAACGAGGCCATGACCCAAAAGCCTTTGGGCGAAGCCGCGGGTTTTTCCCAGAAGTCCAGCCAACTGGCCACCAGTCACCTGCATAACGCCGAAACCATTCAGGCGATGGGCATGCTCGGCGTGTTGCGCAAGCGCTGGTTTGAGGTGCACTCGCGTTTTCTCGGCTTGCAGAATCAGGCCAGCGACACCGGCGCGGTCATCAGTTCCCTGAGCAAAACCCTGCGCCTGTGCCTGCAATCCCTGGTGCTGGGGCTGGGCGCCTTGCTGGTGATCAAGGGCGACATGACCGCCGGGATGATGATCGCCGGTTCCATCCTGATGGGCCGGGTGCTGAGCCCCATCGATCAGTTGATCGCCGTGTGGAAACAATGGAGCGGCGCCAAACTCGCTTACCGCCGGCTCGACGCCTTGCTCCAAGCCTTTCCACCGAGTGACGAGGCCATGGCGCTGCCGGCGCCGAAAGGCCAGATCACGTTCGAGCAAGTCAGCGCCGGCCCGCCAGGGCAGCGGGCAGCGACCTTGCACATGGTCAATTTCAACCTGGGCGCCGGAGAGGTGCTGGGCGTGCTCGGGGCTTCCGGGTCTGGTAAATCGACCCTGGCACGGGTGCTGGTCGGCGTCTGGCCGACGTTGGGCGGCACGGTGCGCCTCGATGGCGCGGACATTCATCGCTGGAACCGCGACGACCTCGGTCCTTACATCGGCTATCTGCCCCAGGACATCGAGCTGTTCAGCGGCAGCATTGCCGAAAACATCGCCCGGTTCCGTGAGGCGGATCCGCAAAAAGTCGTCGAAGCCGCGCAACAGGCCGGCGTCCATGAACTGATCCTGCGCATGCCCCAGGGCTACGACACCGTGCTTGGCGAGGACGGCAGCGGTTTGTCCGGTGGCCAGAAGCAACGTGTGGCCCTGGCTCGCGCGCTGTACGGCAACCCGAGCCTGGTGGTGCTGGATGAACCGAACTCCAACCTCGACACCGTCGGCGAAGCAGCACTGGCTGGCGCCATCGCGCACATGAAGGCCCGGGGCACCAGCGTGATTCTGGTCACCCATCGTTCTTCGGCCCTGGCCCAGGCCGACAAGTTGCTGGTGCTCAACGAAGGTCGCTTGCAGGCCTTCGGCCCAAGCCAGGAAGTGCTGAAGGCCCTGTCGGGCAATCAGCCTGCCAATCAGGAACCACCACGTGAAAAAGCCGCGCAGGCACCGGGCGGGCTCAGCATGAGCCGGCAGTATCAGCCCACGACCAGGAACTCGGGTGTATGAGCAGCGCACGCATGAACAACGACAGCGAAGCGACGATGGAACACGATTACATTGCCGAACGCCCTGAGCGCGACGCCCGTTTCTTCGCCCGCATGGGCTGGGTTCTGGCGATTGTCGGCGCCGGCAGTTTTTTCACCTGGGCGAGCCTGGCGCCGCTCGATCAAGGCATTCCGGTGCAGGGCACCGTGGTCGTTTCGGGTAAGCGCAAAGCCGTGCAATCGATGAGCAACGGCGTGATCAGCCAGATTCTGGTGCGCGAAGGGCAAGTGGTGAAGCAGGGCCAGCCGCTGTTCCGTCTCGACCAGACCCAGGTCGCGGCCGACGTGCAATCGCTGCAAGCGCAATACCGCATGGCGTGGGCCAGCCTGGCGCGCTGGCAGAGTGAACGGGACAACCTCAAGCAGGTGAATTTCCCCGCCGAACTGAGCAACGATCCTGATCCGCGCCTGGCCCTGGTGCTCGAAGGCCAACGGCAATTGTTCAGCAGCCGTCGCGAAGCCTTTTCCCGTGAGCAAGCGGCCCTGCGCGCGAATATCGAAGGTGCCGGCGCGCAACTGGCCGGCATGCGCCGCGCGCGCACCGACCTGACGGCCCAGGCCAGTTCCCTGCAACAACAGTTGAGCAATCTTCAGCCCTTGGCAGACAACGGCTACATCCCGCGAAACCGCTTGATGGAATACCAGCGTCAGCTGTCGCAAGTGCAGCAACAGCTGGCCGAGAACACCGGCGAAAGCGGTCGGGTGGAGCAGGGCATCCTCGAATCCCGGCTGAAGCTGCAACAGCACAGCGAGGAATACCAGAAGGAAGTGCGCAGCCAACTGGCCGACGCGCAGCTCAAAAGCGTGACCCTGGAAGAGCAACTGACTTCCGCCGGCTTCGACCTGCAACACAGCGAAATCATCGCCACCGCCGACGGCATCGCCGTCAACCTCGGGGTTCACACCGAAGGCGCGGTGGTGCGTCAGGGCGACACCCTGCTGGAGATCGTCCCGCAAGGCACCCGCCTGGAAGTGGAAGGGCACCTGCCGATCAACCTGATCGACAAAGTCGGCACGCACTTGCCGGTGGACATCCTGTTCACCGCGTTCAACCAGAGCCGTACCCCGCGCGTCCCCGGCGAAGTCAGCCTGATCTCCGCCGACCAGATGGTCGATGAGAAAACCGGTGTGCCGTATTACGTGCTGCGCAGCAGCGTCAGCGATCAGGCCATGGAAAAACTCAACGGTCTGGTGATCAAGCCCGGCATGCCGGCAGAGATGTTCGTGCGCACCGGTGAACGTTCACTCCTCAACTATTTGTTCAAACCGCTGCTCGACCGGGCAGGCTCCGCGTTGACCGAGGAATAAGGATGTTCGGTTGTATGAAAAAGCTTTCCCTGCTCGCAGCGACCCTGGGGTTGCTGACGTGCAACAGCGCGATGGCCATGGGGCCGTTCGACATTTACGAGCAAGCCTTACGCAATGATCCGGTGTTCCTCGGCGCCATCAAGGAGCGCGATGCCGGCCTTGAAAACCGTGCCATTGGCCGCGCCGGGCTGTTGCCTAGGCTGGGTTACAACTACAACAAGGGCCGTAACTCCTCCAAGGTCACGCAACTGAATGACCGCGGTAACAGCCAGAGTGAAGATCGCAACTACAGCAGCTACGGCTCGACCTTGACCTTGCAACAGCCATTGCTCGATTACGAGGCTTACGCGGCGTATCGCAAAGGCGTGGCGCAATCGCTGTTTGCTGATGAAAACTTCCGGGGCAAGAGCCAGGAGCTGCTGGTTCGGGTGCTGGAGAACTACACCAAGGCGTTGTTCGCTCAGGACCAGATCGACATTGCGCGAGCGAAGAAAAAAGCCTTCGAGCAGCAGTTTCAGCAGAACGAGCAAATGTTCCGCCAAGGGGAGGGCACGCGCACCGATATCCTCGAAGCCGAGTCCCGTTACGAACTGGCGACCGCCGAGGAAATCGAGGCGCGTGACGAACAGGATGCAGCTCTGCGGGAACTGGGCGCCCTGATTGGCGTAGCCGCCATCGACATTGGCGACCTGACGCCACTGGACCAGAACTTCCAGACCTTCACCCTGCAACCGGCCAATTACGACACCTGGCACGAGATGGCGGTGGCCAACAACCCGAACCTGGCCTCCCAGCGTCAGGCGGTGGAAGTGGCGCGCTACGAGGTCGAGCGCAACCGCGCCGGGCACCTGCCGAAAGTCAATGCCTACGCCTCGATGCGCCAGAACGAATCGGAAAGCGGCAACACCTATAACCAGCGCTACGACACCAACACCATCGGCATCGAAGTCAACATGCCGCTGTACGCCGGTGGCGGCGTCTCGGCCTCGACCCGGCAGGCCAGCCGCACCATGGAACAGGCCGAGTACGAACTGGACGGCAAGACCCGGGAAACCTTGATCCAGTTGCGCCGCCAGTTCAGCGCCTGCCTGTCGGGGGTCAACAAGTTGCGGGCTTATCAGAAGGCCCTGACGTCGGCCGAAGCGCTGGTGGTCTCGACCAAGCAAAGCATTCTGGGCGGCGAACGGGTCAACCTCGATGCGCTCAACGCCGAACAACAACTGTTTACCACCCGCCGGGACCTGGCCCAGGCGCGCTACGACTATTTGATGGCCTGGACCAAATTGCACTACTACGCCGGCACCTTGAGCGAGCAGGACCTTGCCAAAGTGGATGAGGCGTTCGGCCAAGGCCCGAAAACTCAGTAGCCGCAAGCCCGCGCCCACAGGTCCCGCACCTTGACTGACAGGATTGGGCAGGCCTCGAGCCACAGGGATTTTGGCAACGCAACTAATGCTCGGCTCCCGGGAAAAGGACCTCGGTGTGAGCCTGACCCTGGACTGGCAGTTCTGATTTGACGCAAAGGAAGCAACAACATGGGACTGTTTGATTATAAAAATGCCGGCAGTGAGGCCGGCAAGGCGTTGTACTCCGACGCAATCGCGCTGACGCTCTACGCGTACACGCCCACCGGCCAGCCATTGCCGGCAACCGCTTGGGCACCGATTGGCGCGGCAGCGTTGGGCTATCAGGGCAAGGTCGGGCCTCAAGGCACCTTCTATGGCGAGAAGGACGGCTTCACCAGCGCTGAAGCCGAAATCCTCGGTAAATACGACGGGGCAGGAAAGCTGATCGGCCTCGGTATCGCCTTCCGTGGCACCGGCGGCCTGGGGTATAGCGACACCTTCGGCGACATGAAAAACAACCTGCTGGCCGCAGTCGGCCCGGCGGATTACGCGGCGAACTACGCGAAAAACGCCTTCGATACCTTGCTCAAAAACGTCGCCGTGTTTGCCATCGCCCACGGCCTGAACGCCAAGGACGTGTTGGTCAGCGGGCACAGCCTCGGCGGGTTGGGGGTCAACAGCCTGGCGGAGTTGAGCGGCAATAACTGGGGCGGTTTCTTCAAGGACGCCAACTACATTGCCTTCGCCTCGCCGACCCAAAGCGCCACCGGCCACAACGTGCTGAACATCGGTTACGAAAACGACCCGGTGTTTCGCGTACTCGACGGCACCACCTTCAGCAGTGGCTCGCTGGGCAAGCATGACGGCCATCAGGAGTCGGCGACCAACAACATCGTCAACTTCAATGACCAGTACGCCTCCACCGCGCAGAACCTGGTGCCGTTCAGCATCCTTAACCCGCTGAACTGGTCGGCCCATGGCTCGTTGGGCTATGCCGACGGCCTGAACCGGGTGATCGACTCGCGCTTCTACGACCTCACCGACAAGGACTCGACACTGATCGTGTCCAACCTGTCGGAGTCGTCCCGAGGCAGCACCTGGGTCGAGGACCTGGGCCGCAGCGGCGAGCCCCACACCGGCAGCACCTTCATCATAGGCACCGACAGCAATGACTTGCTCAAGGGCGGCGCGGGTAATGACTTCATCGAAGGCCGTGACGGTAACGACCGGTTCCGCGATGACGGTGGCTACAACCTGCTGCTGGGTGGCAAGGGCAGCAACACCTTCGAGCTGCAGAAGCCGTTGCAGAACTTCAGTTTTGCCCATGACGGCGACGGCACCCTGTATGTGCGCGATGCCTACGGTGGCATCAGCATGACCCGTGACATCGGCGCGCTGGTGAGCAAGGAGTCGGGTTCGTGGTGGGGCAGCAAGGAAGTGACCTACAACGTCACCGCCAATGGCTTGCTCAATGGCACGGAACTGACCCACTACAACCACTCGCTCAACGGCAATGCCTACGGCAACACGCTGGTGGCCAGCGTCGACGGTGACTGGTTGTTCGGCAATGCCGGCGACGACCTGCTGCGCAGCGACAAAAGCCATGTGACCTTCGTCGGTGGCGCGGGCAATGACGTGATGCAGGCCTCGGGCGGCAACAACACTTTCCTGTTCAGCGGCGCCTTCGGCTTCGACGCGATCAATGGCTATCAGGGCAGCGACAAACTGGTGTTCATGGGCGTCCAGGGCGCGGGGCAGGGCTATGACTACACCCAGCACGCAACCCAGGCCGGCAACGACACGGTGCTCAAGATTGGCGATTACGCCGTAACGCTGGTGGGCGTGGGTCTGGATAATCTCTCGGCTTCGGGAATTACGTTTGCGTAAAGGCTGCATGCACTAAATGCTCCGGAGCGCCTCGTCAGTGAGGCGCCTCGGTTGTGAGCTATCTCTGACAATTCCAACAAAGAGAGAGGCAATACCCATGGGTGTGTATGACTATAAAAACTTCGGTACGGCAGACTCCAAGGCGTTGTTCAGCGACGCCATGGCGATCACGCTGTATTCCTATCACAACCTCGACAACGGTTTCGCCACCGGTTACCAGCAAAACGGTTTCGGCCTGGGTTTGCCGGCAACCTTGGTCACTGCGCTGATCGGCGGCACCGATTCCCAGGGGGTCATCCCCGGCATTCCCTGGAACCCCGATTCGGAAAAGGCCGCACTCGACGCCGTGCAAAAAGCTGGCTGGACGCCAATCACCGCCGCGCAATTGGGCTATGACGGTAAGACCGATGCTCGCGGAACCTTCTTCGGCGAGAAGGACGGTTACACCAGCGCTCAAGTAGAGATCCTTGGCAAGTACGACGCCCAGGGCCATCTCACCGAAATCGGCATCGCCTTTCGCGGCACCAGCGGCCCGCGAGAAATCCAGATCGGCGACTCCATCGGCGACGTGATCAACGATTTGCTGGCGGCATTGGGTCCCAAGGATTATGCGAAAAACTACGTGGGCGAGGCCTTCGGCAATTTGCTCGGCAACGTCGCGGCATTTGCCCAGGCCAATGGGCTGTCGGGCAAGGACGTGCTGGTCAGCGGCCACAGCCTTGGCGGGTTGGCGGTCAATAGCCTGGCGGACTTGAGCAGCAACAAATGGTCCGGGTTCTACCAGGATTCCAACTACATCGCCTACGCCTCGCCGACCCAAAGCAGCACCGACAAAGTGCTGAACGTCGGTTATGAAAACGACCCGGTGTTCCGTGCCCTCGATGGCTCGTCGTTCAACCTGTCCTCGGTAGGCGTGCACGATGCCGCCAAGGATTCGACGACCGATAACATCGTCAGCTTCAACGACCACTACGCCTCGACGGTGTGGAACGTGCTGCCGTATTCCATCCTCAACATTCCCACCTGGATCTCGCACTTGCCCACCGGTTACGGCGACGGCATGACCCGGGTGCTGGAGTCGACGTTCTACGACCTGACCAGCAAGGATTCGACGATCATCGTCGCCAACCTCTCGGACCCGGCGCGCAGCAACACCTGGGTCCAGGACTTGAACCGCAACGCCGAAACCCACAAAGGCAGCACGTTCATCATCGGCAGCGACGGCAGTGATCTGATCCAGGGCGGCAAAGGCAACGACTACCTGGAAGGTCGCGACGGTAACGACACCTTCAGGGATGGCGGTGGCTACAACATCCTGTTGGGCGGCAAGGGCAGCAACGTGCTGGACCTGCAGCAGTCGGTGAAGAACCTCGTCTTTGCCAATGACGGTGCCGGCAACCTGTACGTGCGCGATGCCAATGGCGGCATCAGCATCACCCGTGACATCGGCAGCATCGTCACCAAGGAGCCGGGGTTTCTCTGGGGCGTGTTCAAGGATGACGTGACCCACAGCGTCGCCGCCAATGGCCTCACCGTCGGTAGCAACCTGACCCAGTACGCCTCAAGCGTGAAGGGCACCACCGGAGCCGACACCCTCAAGGCCCACGCAACGGGCGACTGGCTGTTTGGCCTCGATGGCAACGACCATTTGCTTGGCAGCACCGGCAACGACGTGTTTGTCGGCGGCGCGGGTAATGACCTGATCGAGTCAGGCGGCGGGGTCGATACCTTCCTGTTCAGTGGCGCGTTTGGCCAGGACCGGGTGGTGGGCTATCAAGCCAACGACAAACTGGTGTTCCTCGGGGTTCAAGGCGTTGCGCCAAACGATGACTTCCGGGCCCATGCCACGGCGGTTGGGCAGGATACGCTGCTGACGTTTGGCAGTGATTCGGTGACCCTGGTGGGGGTTGGGCTGGGCAGTTTGTCCGGAAGTGGGATTGTGATCGCCTGAGGGTGATGCGGCGCCGGTAAGGGCCTCTTCGCGAGCAAGCCTGGCTCCTACAGGACGGTCCAAAAAAACTGGACCACAACAGGCTTGCCCGCGAAAAAAGCACCGCGGTTTTTCAGGTATTACGCGTCATCGTTCTTCGCGGGCAAGCCCCGCTCCCACAGGTTCTGCGTTTTAACTTACCGGCATGATGGGTAGCCCGCTCAGAGGATCAGTCCTCCTTGCGAACCGTGGCCACGTCATCGGCGCGGACTTTCACCTTCGCCCCGGAAATATCTTCAAACTCGAAGAAACCGTCCTTGCCCTTGGTGTTCGGCATGTCCTTGGTCAAATACTGGGTGCCGTTCTGCAGGGTCACAACCGTTGGCGTCGAGCAACCGGCCAAGGCCAAAAAGGCCGCTGCCGCCAGGGGCAAACCCAGAGTCTTGAAATTCATACACACCTCACATCACTCAATAAAAACAGCGCGAACGCCTCGCTTGAGGTCAATCGTCACTGTGCTTCTAACGCGGTTGGTGCGATGGAATGGCAGAAAGTTCGATGGTCACCCGAAAATTGCCGAATAGCGTCGCCACTGATCCTTTTCCGTTTGCACCGGGTGGGGCATAGCTGGTATCTGTATGCATAACCAGTATTCGCTAGCCATGGCCCTTTTGCCCGTGATTGTAAATCCTCTCGACGACCCGTTCTATTACTTGAACAACTTCATGCAAGTGCTTGATTGGCTTGAGCATCGTTATGCCGATGTACTCAGCATCGAAGAACAGGACTTCATCCGCGACTTCAATCGGCTGCCCCGCGAGCCCCGGGCCTTGCTGGTCAGAATGGTGATGCGCAAGGGCGTGCATTTCAGGGCCGGCAAACTGAGTTACGTCGAGATCGGCGACATCGCCAGCGCCGCGGCGCCGCTGCTGGCATTGGGCTGGATCGATGATCAGTTGCCATTGCCCATCGAGGAGGTGTTCGAAGTGCTGCTCAAGGCCGAGATTCTCCAGTGTTTTGGCGCAGCCATCGATCAACCGAAAGGCAAGAAGAGCGATTGGCTGCCGGCCCTGAGCGAGCAGTTTCACCAAGCGCAACGTTTTGCCCAGTGGTGCCCGGCACTGGATGACCGATTATTCAACCTGACCATCATGGGCCTGTGCGACCGCCTGCGCCTGATGTTCTTCGGCAACCTTTACCAGGACTGGTCGGAGTTCGTTCTGGCCGACCTTGGCATCTACACCTACGAGAAAGTCGAGTTTTGCGCCGAATCCCGAGGCTTGCGCAGTCGCGAGGACGTCGACGCGTGCCTGTTCCTGCACAGCTGCCAGCAGCGTTTCGAGGCCGGTGAAGACGTGGCGGCGATCGTCGAGCAGATCAACGGGCTGGAACTCGCCAATCCCTGGCTGCAAAGACGTCGGGGCAAGCTGCTGTTCCAGATCGCTCAGCACTGCGAACGCCTCGCGGATTTTTCCACCGCCCTGGGCCTCTACCGCGATTGCGCCTACCCCGGCGCGCGTCTGCGGCTGATTCGCGTGCTGGAGCGCTGTGGTGAATTTCAACTGGCCATGGATTTGGCCGCACACGCCGAGCAAGCCCCGGAAAGCGCCACCGAGCATCAGCATTTATTGCGTGTGCTGCCCAGACTGCGGCGCAAACTGGGCGGGCCGCCGATCAAGCGGCCAGCCCCGCGGGCCATGCAGCGTCTGGACTTGCAATTGCCCCGGCACGATCCGGCCTTGTCGGTGGAGTATTACGTTCAAGCGCACCTGGCGGACGAGTCGGCGCCGGTGCATTACGTCGAGAACAGCCTGATCAACTCGCTGTTCGGGCTGCTGTGCTGGCCGGCGATCTTCGCCCCGTTGCCGGGGGCGTTTTTCCACCCGTTCCAGCGCGGGCCCGTGGACCTGCACAACGAAGATTTCCATGCGCGGCGCGCGGATCTGTTCCAGGCCTGCCTCGATGAACTTGATGACGGGCGTTACGCCCAGACCATCCGCGAGCGATACAACGCCAAGTGGGGCGTGCAGTCACCGTTCGTATTCTGGGGCGTGCTGAGCGAGGAACTGCTGGAGCAGGCGCTCGACTGTCTACCCGCCGAACACCTCAAGCACTGGTTCAATCGACTGCTGCTCGACATCAAGGCCAACCGCGCCGGCATGCCGGACCTGATCCAGTTCTGGCCGCAACACAAAACCTACCGAATGATCGAAGTCAAAGGCCCCGGCGATCGCCTGCAAGACAATCAATTGCGCTGGCTGGAGTTTTGTCACGAGCACCAGATGCCTATTGCCGTTTGCTACGTGCAATGGGCGGAGCAGGGCGCTTGAGCTACAGCATCGCGGTGCGGGCGTTGTGTGAATTCACCGCCAAGGTCGGCGACCTCGACCTGCGTTTCACCCCGTCGCCGACCGCGCTGGAAGGCATCGTCGGGCATCGCACCGTCGCGTCACGACGCTGCGAGGGTTACCAGAGTGAGGTCGCGCTCGAGGGCCAGTATCGAACCTTGACCGTGAAAGGCCGGGCGGATGGCTACGATCCGGCGCAAAACTGCCTCGAAGAAATCAAAACCTACCGTGGCGATCTGAGTAAACAACCGGCCAACCACCGACAGCTGCACTGGGCGCAGGCGAAAGTCTATGGCTGGTTGATGTGCCAGAAACTGGATCTGGCGCAGATCGACTTGGCGCTGGTGTACTTCGACATCGTCAGCGAGAAGGAAACCCGTCTGGTCGAGGCCTTCAACGCCGCCGACTTGCAGCGGTTCTTCGAGCGCCACTGCGGGTTATTCCTGCACTGGGCCGAGCAGGAAATGGCCCATCGCGAGGGGCGTAATCTGGCGGCGCAACGGTTGGCATTTCCCCATGCCGATTTTCGACCCGGCCAACGGCATCTGGCCGAATCGGTGTTCAAGGCTGTCAGCACCGGTCGCTGCCTGATGGCCCAGGCGCCGACCGGGATCGGCAAGACCATCGGCACGCTGTTCCCGATGCTCAAGGCCCTGGCGCCGCAGCAATTGGACAAGGTGTTTTTCCTCACGGCGAAAACTCCGGGGCGCAAATTGGCGCTGGATGCGGCTCAGGTCATCCTCGACAGCGCCGACGCTCCGCCCTTGCGAGTCCTCGAGATGATTGCCCGGGACAAGGCGTGCGAGCACCCGGACAAGGCCTGCCATGGCGAATCCTGCCCGTTGGCCCAGGGTTTTTATGATCGTCTGCCGGCCGCGCGTCAGGCCGCTCGCCAATTGAGCCTGCTGAACCAGAGTGCCTTGCGCGAAGTTGCCCTGCAGCACGAGGTTTGTCCTTATTACCTGAGCCAGGAAATGGCCCGATGGGCGGACGTGGTGGTCGCCGACTACAACTACTATTTCGACTTCAGCGCGTTGCTGTTCGGGCTGGCCCAGGCCAATAACTGGAACGTCGCGGTGCTGGTGGACGAAGCCCACAATCTGGTGGAGCGCGGTCGGCAGATGTACAGCGCCAGCCTCGACCAGGCAACGTTGAACAGCGTGCGAAAAACCGCGCCTGAGCCACTGAAGAGATCCTTGCAACGGGTCAATCGTGAATGGAATGCCCTGCATGATCAGCAACTCGGCCCCTATCAGGCCTACGACAAAGCCCCGGAAAAACTGCTTCAGGCGCTGTCCTTATGCTGCGCGAGCATCGGCGACTACCTGAACGATCATCCCCAAGGCCTGGACAGCGGATTGCAGAATTTTTACTTCGACATGCTGCAATTCGGCCGCGTGGCTGAACTGTTCGATGAGCATTTCCTGTTCGACATCAGCAAGCGCGACCTCGAGCGCAAACGCAACCTGTCGCAACTGTGCCTGCGCAACGTAGTGCCCGCCGGTTTCATTCGCCCGCGCCTGACCGCTGCGCGCAGCACGGTGTTGTTTTCCGCCACCCTGAGCCCCCAGCGCTATTACACCGATTTGCTGGGAACACCGACGAACACGGTCTGGATCGACGTCGAATCGCCATTTCACGCCGATCAACTGCATGTGCACATCGTCAGCCAGATCTCCACGCGGTTCGTCCACCGTCAGGCGTCCCTTGAGCCCATCGTCGAGCTGATTGCCAAACAATTCGCCCAGCGCCCCGGCAACTATCTGGCGTTTTTCAGCAGCTTCGACTACTTGCAGCAAGTGGCGCAGTTGCTGGCCGAGCGGCATCCGCACATCACGCTGTGGTCGCAGTCCCGGGGAATGGGGGAAGGGCCGCGTCAGGCGTTTCTCGATCAATTCACCGTCCATAGTCAGGGCATAGGGTTTGCGGTGCTGGGTGGAGCATTCGGCGAAGGCATCGATTTACCCGGCGCGCGGTTGATTGGTGCATTCATTGCCACCCTGGGGCTGGCGCAACTCAATCCGGTCAACGAACAGATGAAACAGCGCATGGCGGCGATTTTCGGGGCTGGTTATGACTACACCTACCTGTTTCCGGGTGTGCAGAAAGTGGTGCAAGCGGCGGGGCGAGTGATCCGCACCCGGCAGGATCAAGGGGTAGTGATGCTGATCGATGACCGGTTTGGTGAGAGCAAGGTCAAGCAATTGCTGCCGCGCTGGTGGACCGTTGATGCAACGCGGTGACTTGCCAGAAAGCGTGGACGACGACGCAGGAGCTGCTACGCCAGCTCCTGCATTTGATCGTTGTTGCCGCAGGAGTCAGCGGTTACGCAAACTACGCTCCATCCGCGCGATCCCTTCTTCCAGCAGCGCCCGTGGGCAGCCGAAGTTCAGGCGCACGAATTGCCGGGCGTTATCGCCGAAATCCAGCCCCGCGCTCAACCCGACCTTCGCTTGTTCAAGGAAGAACTGCTGCGGGTTGTCCAGCCCCAGCGCCGTGCAGTCGAGCCACGCCAGATAAGTGCCCTGGGGTATGTTCATGGTCACGCCCGGCAACCGCGTGCGAACCGCCTCCACCAGATAATCGCGATTGCTTTGCAGGTAGGCCATGAGCCCGTTCAGCCACGGGCCGCCTTCGCTGTAGGCGACGCGGGTGGCTTCCATGCCCAACGGGTTGACGCTGTCGACCATGCCGCAGCGGGCGCTGTTGACCCGATGGCGCAGCGCCGCGTCCTGAATGATCATGAACGAAGTCTTCAGGCCGGCGATGTTGTAAGCCTTGCTCGCCGACATCAGGGTGATGGTGCGTTTGGCGATTTGCGGGCTGAGCGAGGCGATCGGAATGTGCACACGCCCGTCGAAGCACAGTTCGGCGTGAATCTCGTCGGAGATGATCCAGGCGTCCTGTTCCAGGCAGATGTCGGCGACTGCTTGCAGTTCTTCGCGTGGGAAGACCTTGCCCAGCGGGTTATGCGGGTTGCTCAGCAGCAACGCGCCGCCACCTTGCAGCGCCTGGCGCAAGGCATCGAGTGGCGTGGCATACGTACCATCGGCCAACACGTCGAAGTCCAGTTCGACTTTGTTCAACTGCCAGTGGCCCGGCGCATGGCGCAGCGGCGGGTAATTCGGCGTCTGCACGACCACGTTCTGCTGCGGCTGAACCAGCGCATGCAGGGCCATGTTGAAACCCGACTCGACACCCGGCAGGAAGATCAACTCCTGGGGCTGTACGCGCCAGGCGTACTTGTTCCACAAGTCGGCGACGATGGCGTCACGCAAGTTGTCCTGGGCCACGCTGTAACCGAGCATCGGGTGTTCCAGGCGTTGTTGCAGGGCCTGGATGATCGCTGGCGGCGCGGCAAAATCCATGTCGGCGACCCACATCGGCAACACGTCGGCCGGGTAACGGCTCCATTTGGTACTGCCGGTGCCATGGCGGTCGAACACCTGATCAAAATCGAAAGTCATGCTCAGTCTCATAAAAGGCGGGGGTGAATCCGGTGGCCATGATAAGCGCCAACCTCTGTGGGAGCGAGCCTGCTCGCGATGAGGCCATCACAGCCAGCGTTGATGTTGCCTGGCCAACCGCTATCGCGAGCAGGCTCGCTCCCACATTAATTGTGTGTCCGGCTGGCTTGCGGTATTACCCGACGGTCGGTTTTTCCACAGCACAAAACAGCATTGTCTACAGTTTAAAGTGGCGGTAGTTCCGTTGCCGTCACCGTGATCGTCCAGAAAAATCCGGCCAACGCACCGGGTTTCCACCTGATCAGGAGTGCACGATGGACCTCAACCGTCGTCAGTTCTTCAAGGTCGCAGGTATCGGCCTTGCGGGCTCAAGCCTCGGCGCGCTGGGCATGGCCCCGATGCCAGCCTTCGCCGAACAAGTGCGTCATTTCAAGCTCGCCCATACCCATGAAACCCGCAACACCTGCCCGTACTGCTCGGTCGGTTGCGGCTTGATCATGTACAGCCAGGGCGACAATGCGAAGAATGTCGCCCAGAGCATCATCCACATCGAAGGCGATGCCGACCACCCGGTCAATCGCGGCACCCTCTGCCCCAAAGGCGCGGGCCTGCTCGATTTCATTCACAGCCCCAGCCGTCTTCAGTACCCGCAGATGCGCAAGCCTGGCACCAAGGAGTGGGTACGAATCTCCTGGGATGAAGCGCTGGATCGCATCGCCGACCTGATGAAGGCCGACCGCGACGCCAACTTCATCGAAAAGAACGCCCAGGGGCAAACGGTGAACCGCTGGCTGACCACCGGTTTTCTCGCGGCGTCGGCCTCGTCCAACGAAGCGGGTTACATCACCCACAAGGTGATTCGCAGTCTCGGCATGCTGGGGTTCGATAACCAGGCACGTGTCTGACATGGCCCGACGGTGGCAAGTCTTGCCCCGACGTATGGCCGTGGTGCCATGACCAACCACTGGACCGATATCGCCAACGCGAATCTGGTTCTGGTGATGGGTGGCAACGCAGCAGAAGCGCACCCTTGCGGTTTCAAATGGGTCACGGAAGCCAAAGCCCACAACAAGGCGCGGCTGATTGTGGTCGACCCGCGTTTCACCCGTACGGCCTCGGTAGCGGACTATTACGCGCCGATCCGTACCGGCACCGACATCGCCTTCATGGGCGGGCTGATCAACTACTTGCTGACCGAAGACAAGATCCAGCACGAATACGTGCGGGCCTATACGGACGTGTCGTTCATCGTCAAGGCCAACTACGGTTTCGAGGACGGGTTGTTCAGCGGTTACGACGCGAGCAAGCGTACTTACACCGACAAGTCCGGCTGGGGCTACGAAATCGGCGAGGACGGTTTTGCCAAAGTCGACCCGACCTTGCAGGACCCACGCTGCGTCTACCAATTAATGAAGCAGCATTACAGCCGTTACACCCTGGAGCTGGCCAGTCAGGTCTGCGGCATGCCCACGGACGCGATGCAGAAAATCTGGGAAGAGATCGCCACCTGCTCGCAACCGGGCAAGACGATGACGATTCTCTACGCCCTGGGTTGGACCCAGCATTCGACCGGCTCGCAGATGATCCGCAGCGCGGCCATGGTGCAACTGCTGCTGGGCAACGTCGGCATGCCGGGCGGGGGCGTCAACGCCTTGCGTGGGCACTCCAACATTCAGGGCCTGACCGACCTGGGCTTGCTGTCCAACCTGCTGCCGGGTTACCTGACCCTGCCGGCCGAGGCCGAACAGGACTACAACGCATACATCGCCAAGCGCGCACTCAAACCGCTGCGTCCCGGGCAGATGTCCTACTGGCAGAACTACGGCAAATTTCACGTCAGCCTGATGAAGGCCTGGTACGGCGCCAATGCCACCGCCGAGAATCACTGGGGTTACGACTGGCTGCCGAAACTGGACATTCCCGGCTACGACATCCTGAAAATGTTCGACATGATGGGCAAGGGCCAGGTCAATGGCTACATGTGCCAGGGCTTCAACCCGATCGCCGCCTTGCCGGACAAGAACCGGGTGATGAAGGCGCTGGCCAAACTCAAGTGGCTGGTGGTGATGGACCCACTGGCCACCGAAACTTCGGAGTTCTGGCGCAACGTCGGGCCTTATAACGATGTGGAAACCGCCAACATCCAGACCGAAGTCATTCGTCTGCCCACCACCTGTTTTGCCGAAGAAAACGGCTCACTGGTCAACAGCGGCCGCTGGCTGCAATGGCACTGGAAGGGCGCCGATGGCCCGGGGCAGGCGCGCACAGACATAAAGATCATGGCCGAGCTGTTCCTGCGTCTGCGCCAGCGTTATCAGGCCAACGGCGGTGCCTGGGCCGAGCCGATCCTCAAGCTCGACTGGCCTTACAAAATGGCGGATGACCCGACGCCGGAAGAGCTGGCTCGGGAATTCAACGGCTACGCCATCGCCGATGTCACTGACGCCTCGGGCGCGGTGGTCAAGGCCGGTCAGCAGCTGTCCGGCTTCGGCCAACTCAAGGACGATGGCAGCACGGCGTCCGGTTGCTGGATTTTCTGCGGCAGCTGGACCGAGCAGGGCAACAACATGGCCCGACGTGACAACAGCGATCCTTTCGGTATGAAGCAGAACCTGGGCTGGGCCTGGGCCTGGCCGATGAACCGGAGGATTCTCTACAACCGCGCCTCCAGCGACCCTCAAGGCAAACCGTGGGACGCGAACAAACGGCTGGTGTGGTGGAACGGCAAGGTCTGGACCGGTACCGACGTGCCCGACTACAAGGCCGATGTGCCGCCGGAAGCCGGGATGAACCCGTTCATCATGAACCCCGAAGGCGTGGCACGTTTCTTCGCCCTCGACAAAATGAACGAAGGGCCGTTCCCGGAACATTACGAGCCGTTCGAGACGCCCATCGGCATCAACCCGATGCACCCCAACAACAAGCAGGCGACCAGCAACCCGGCCGGGCGGATCTTCGATTCGGTCTGGGACACTTTGGGGCAGGCCAAGGACTTCCCCTATGCGGCGACCAGCTACCGGCTGACCGAACATTTCCACTTCTGGACCAAGCATTGTCCGATCAATGCCGTGACCCAACCTGAGCAGTTTGTCGAAATCGGCGAGGTGCTGGCCAAGGAGAAGGGCATCGCTGCCGGTGACCGGGTGCGGGTTAGTTCCAAGCGCGGGCATATCGAAGCGGTGGCGGTGGTGACCAAGCGGATTCGTCCGCTGCAGGTCAACAATCAGGTGGTGCACCAGATCGGTATCCCGTTGCATTGGGGCTTCACCGGCGCCACCCGCCACGGTTACCTGACCAACACCCTGGTGCCGTTCCTCGGCGATGGCAACACACAGACCCCGGAATCCAAGTCATTCCTGGTCAACGTGGAGAAAATCTAAATGGCCAGCCAAGACATCATCGCCCGCTCGGCCACCACCACCGTGCCGCCCTCGGTGCGCACCCAAGAGGAAGTGGCCAAGCTGATCGACACCACCAAGTGCATCGGCTGCAAGGCCTGCCAGGTCGCCTGCTCGGAATGGAACGAGCTGCGTGACGATGTCGGTCACAACCTTGGCACCTACGACAACCCTCATGACCTGAGCGCAGACACCTGGACCTTGATGCGCTTCACTGAGCATGAAACCGACGCCGGCAACCTGGAATGGTTGATCCGCAAGGACGGTTGCATGCACTGCGCCGAACCCGGCTGCCTGGCGGCATGCCCGAGCCCCGGCGCGATCATCAAGCACGCCAACGGCATCGTCGATTTCGATCAGGACCACTGCATCGGCTGCGGGTATTGCATCACCGGTTGCCCGTTCAACATTCCGCGCATCTCGCAAAAGGACCACAAGGCCTATAAATGCACGCTGTGTTCGGACCGGGTGGCGGTGGGGCTGGAGCCGGCCTGCGTGAAAACCTGCCCGACCGGCGCCATCGTTTTCGGCACCAAGGAAGACATGAAGGAACACGCCGCCGAACGCATCGTCGACCTCAAGAGCCGCGGCTTCGACAACGCCGGCTTGTATGATCCCGAAGGGGTTGGCGGCACCCACGTCATGTATGTGCTGCACCATGCCGACACGCCCAGGCTGTATGCCGGGCTGCCGGATCACCCGGCGATCAGTCCACTGGTGGACCTGTGGAAAGGCCTGAGCAAACCCCTGGCGTTACTGGCCATGGGCGCGGCGGTGCTGGCCGGGTTCTTCCACTATGTGCGCGTCGGGCCGCAACTGGTCGAGGAAGACGAAAATCCAGTCATCGTCGACCCAGCGGTGCATGAATTCGATCCATCGGTGCACACCTTTGATCCGACGAAACCCGGCGGGGAGGACAGGCCGTGAACGACAAACCGATCCTGCGCTACACCTCCAACCAGCGCACCAATCACTGGCTGGTGGCGATTGTGTTTTTCATGGCCGCGCTGTCGGGGCTGGCCTTGTTTCATCCAGGGTTGTTCTGGCTCAGCAACCTGTTTGGCGGTGGTTCGTGGACGCGCATCTTGCATCCGTACATGGGCGTGGCGATGTTTGTGCTGTTCCTCGGCCTGGTGTTCAGTTTCTGGCGGGCGAATTACTTCATCGCCAACGACCGGTTGTGGCTCAGGCGCGTCGGGACTGTCATGCGTAACGAGGAGGAGGGCGTGCCGCCGATCGGCAAATACAATCCGGGACAGAAGCTACTGTTTTGGGTGTTGCTGATTTGCATGCTGGTGCTGCTGTTCAGCGGGCTGGTGATCTGGCGTGCCTGGTTCAGCGCGTACTTCGGCATCACCGGTATTCGCTGGGCGATGCTGCTGCATGCGCTGGCGGGGTTCATCCTGGTGCTAAGCATCATCGTTCACGTTTATGCCGGTATCTGGATTCGCGGCTCGGTCCACGCCATGGTGCGTGGCAGGGTCAGCCGCGCCTGGGCGAAAAAACACCATGAGCTCTGGTACCGGGAAGTGACCCAAGACGAAACGCCTGAGCGACCGATCACCAAAAAAGGATGACCCCTTGGCCACGATCCTCGAGCCTGGGCAGATAGAAGCGGCGGCGAGTTCACCGCCGTTTCTGTACCGGCCACCGAATAACTTGTTCACCTTGCGCGCGCTGCGCCTGGAACGCCTGGCCGACGGGCATCCCATGGCGGACTATCTGCGATTGATTGCGGGGCTGTGCCACGTTCAGCAGACCCTGATGGACGATCCGCCCGAGGCCGCCATGCCCGATCCCGAACGTCTTCGGGTGTGCGTGGAACATGGCTTGCCACCGTTCGCCGCCGACAGTCTGGTGCGCGAAAATGTTTGGCTACCCTTTCTCGAAGCCTTGTTGCAACGCTATCAGCCACCGTCACAATCAGCGGTAGAAAACGCCGTGGCGACGTTGCGCAGCGCCAACCCAGGCCTGCTCAAAGCGTGGGCGATTGCCTTGGTCAGCGGCCAGTATTCAATGCTGCCGGCAGCGCTGGTGCCGTTCCTCGGTGCAGCGCTGCAAGCCGCCTGGAGTCATTGGCTGCTGAGCTCACCCGACCTCGAACTCAAGCGCGGCGACAGCCTCAGCCAGTGCCCGGCCTGCGGTTCGCCGGCGATGGCCGGAGTGATTCGTCATCGCGGCAAATACAACGGTTTGCGTTATCTGGTGTGCTCGTTGTGCGCCTGCGAATGGCATGCGGTGCGGGTCAAGTGCGTGTATTGCGAACAGAGCAAGGGGCTTCAATACGTCAGCTTCGAGGATGACCGTCATGCTGCCAATCAGGCACCGTTGCGAGCGGAAGTCTGCCCCGGCTGCAACAGCTACCTGAAACTGATCTACCTGGAAAACGACGCCGAAGCCGAAGCACTCTCGGCGGACCTGTCCAGTCTGATGCTGGACATGCGCCTGGAGCAGGAAGGCTACCAGCGCCTATCGCCCAATCTGATGCTGGCACCGGGAGGTGACTGAGCTTATCCCTTTGAGCTTATCCCCCTAAGCCTATCCCTATGAGCCCAGCGGCTACACTCAGACGCGACAGTCAATCGCTTCCGGGAGCCTCTGATGTCTGCACCCTCCGCCAGCCAAGCCTTGCGGCTGCCCTCCATCGACAGCTTGCTGCGCCATCCCGCCTGCCAACCGCTGGCCGCGCGTTATGGGCGGGACGCGCTGCTGGCCGGCCTGCGGCAACTGCTCGATGACTTGCGCGAACCGGTGCTCAAAGGTGAACTCAATGCTGTTGAAATCACCCCCGACGTATTGGCGGGCAGGGCGGGTGAGCGTCTGGCGATCCAGCATCGCAGCCAGATCCGTCGGGTATTCAACCTCACCGGCACCGTGTTGCACACCAACCTCGGCCGCGCGTTATTGCCGGAAGAAGCCATTGAAGCGGTGCAACTGGCCGCCCGCTATCCACTCAATCTGGAATTCGACCTACACAGCGGTAAGCGCGGTGACCGGGACGACCTGATCGAAGGCCTGATCCGCGAACTGACCGGTGCCGAAGCGGTGACCGTGGTCAACAATAACGCGGCCGCCGTGTTACTCGCCCTCAACAGTCTGGGCGCGCGCAAGGAGGGCATTATTTCCCGTGGTGAACTGATCGAAATCGGCGGCGCTTTCCGCATTCCCGACATCATGGCCCGGGCCGGGGTCAAGCTGCGCGAAGTGGGCACTACCAACCGCACCCATGCCCGGGATTACGAGGCCGCCATCGGCCCGCGCAGTGGTCTGGTGATGCGGGTACACGCGAGCAATTACAGCATCGAAGGCTTCACCGCGAGAGTGCCGACGGCTGAGTTGGCCGAGCTGGCTCACCGCCACGGGATGCCGCTGCTCGAAGACCTGGGCAGCGGCAGCCTGCTGGATTTGACTCGCTGGGGTTTGCCTGCCGAACCGACGGTGCGCCAGGCGCTGCTCGATGGTGCGGACATCGTCACTTTCAGCGGTGACAAACTGCTCGGCGGGCCTCAGGCCGGGTTGATTGTCGGCCGCAAAGACCTGATCGCCAGGATCAAGAAGAATCCGCTCAAGCGTGCACTGCGGGTCGACAAACTGACCCTGGCCGCCCTCGAAGCCGTATTGGCGCTGTACCGCGATCCCGATCGGTTGGCCGAACGCCTGCCGAGCCTGCGCCTGCTGACCCGACCTCAAGCCGACATTCTCACCCAGGCCGAACGCCTGCAACCGTCACTGGCGCAGGTGTTAGGCGATGGCTGGAGCGTCAGCGCGGTGCCGGCGCTGGGCATGATCGGCAGCGGCAGCCAACCGGTGGCGCGACTGCCCAGTGCTGCGTTATGCCTGCGGCCCAACGTTTCCAAACGTCTGCGCGGGCGACGATTGCTGGGGCTGGAGGCTGCGTTTCGTCAGCTGCCGATTCCCGTGCTCGGTCGCATCGATGACGACGGATTGTGGCTGGACCTGCGCCAACTCGACGACGAAGCCGCGTGGCTGGCGCAACTCGATCAGTTGCAGGAGGAGGGCCGGGACGGGTGATTGTCGGCACGGCGGGGCACATCGATCACGGCAAGACCTCCTTGCTCCAGGCACTGACCGGGCAGGCCGGTGATCGTCGCCGCGAAGAGCGCGAACGCGGCATGACCATCGACCTCGGCTACCTCTACGCGGCACTGGAACCGGGCGCCGCCCTGACCGGTTTTATCGACGTACCCGGCCATGAGCGCTTCACCCACAACATGCTGGCCGGGGCTCAGGGGATTGATCTGGTGTTGTTGGTGGTGGCGGCCGATGACGGTGTCATGCCCCAGACCCGCGAACACTTGGCGATTGTCGAGTTGCTGGGCATTCCTCGGGCATTGATTGCAATCAGCAAATGCGACCGTGTCGATCCTGCTCGTGTGCACGCCGTCCGTGAACAGCTCGAAGCAATGCTCGCCCCCGGCCCTTATGCCGACGCGCCGCAAATCGCGCTGTCGAGCGTGACCGGCGAGGGTATCGAGACACTGCGTCAGGCCTTGCTGGATGCGCAACATGAGATGCTTCAACGCAGCGTCAGTGGCGGCTTTCGTCTGGCGATTGATCGGGCTTTCAGCGTGGCCGGCGCCGGTATCGTGGTGACTGGCACCGCGTTGTCCGGCCTGGTGGCCGTGGGCGATACGCTGATGTTGAGCCCGCTGGGCAAACCCGTACGGGTGCGGGGCCTGCATGCACAAAATCAGGCAGCCGACAGCGCCACGGCCGGGCAGCGCGTTGCGCTGAACCTGAGTGCCGACCGTTTAGCCCTGGAGCAGGTTCACCGTGGTCATTGGCTGTTGGCTGAATGGCTGCATGCGCCGACCCAGCGTCTGGATATCGAGATGACCTTGTTGGCCAGCGAGGCGCGAAGCTTCGAGCACTTTCAGCCGGTGCACGTGCACCTCGGTACTCAGGATGTGACCGGGCGCGTGGCGTTGCTGGAGGGCGCCAGCCTGGCACCGGGGGAGCAGATGTTCGCGCAACTGCTGGTGAACGCGCCGATGTTGGCGGTGAAGGGCGACCGTTTGATCCTGCGCGACCAAAGTGCGCAACGCACCCTTGGCGGTGGCCGGGTACTGGACCCGTTCGCCCCGGCCCGACACCGCCGCAGCCCCGAGCGATTGGCACAGCTACAAGCGCTGGCCACCACGACCAGCCTGGAAGCGGCACTGCCGGCGCTGCTGGCCAACAGCGACACCGGCCTCGATCCGCAGCGTCTGGAGCGCCAGTTCAATCGTCCACGCGAAACCTGGGTGTTGCCCGATGACGTGCGTTTGATCGAGACGCGGCAGGGGCCGTTACTGTTCAGTGCTGTGCGCTGGGAAGCCCTGAAAGCACCGCTGCTGGAGCGCCTCGCACGCTTTCATCAACTCGAGCCGGATCAAATGGGACCGGACAGGGATCGCCTGCGTCGTTTCGCCGGCACCGCGCTGGACCGGCCGACCTTTGTCAGCCTGCTCGACGAATTGCTGGCCAGCGGTGCGATTGCCGCCAGCGGCCCATGGCTGCATTTACCCGATCATCAAGTGCGTTTGAGCGAGGACGACGAAACCCTGTGGCAGCAGCTACAGCCACTGTTCGAACAGGCGGGTTTCGATCCGCCGTGGGTGCGTGATCTGGCTAAAGCGACAGGCCATCAAGAGGCGGTCGTGCGCCTGTTGCTGCGCAAGATGGCGCGGCTGGGGTGGGTGCACCAAGTGGTCCGCGACCTGTTTTACACCGACACGCTGCTGCGCCGATTGGCGGCTATGCTGGTGCAACTGGCCAGCGATGAGCCGGTGATTCAGGTCGCCGCGTTTCGCGATGCCGTGGGCCTGGGGCGCAAGCGCAGCATTCAGATTCTTGAGTACTTCGACCGGCTCGGCCTGACCCGACGCTTTGGCGACCGGCGCCACATTCGGCTCGACAATGCACTGGCTCAACAAGCAACAGACTGAGATCAAGGAAGGCAATCGCGCCCGGTGGCGCGGCCGGGCTTCAAACCCGGTTGGGGACGGCATCCGTTCCCGGGCCGGTTCGACTCCGGCTGCCTTCCGCCATTTGGTAGAACACAGGGACAGGCGCAATCCCTGTGGGAGCGAGCTGCTCGCGATAGCGGTGTATCAGCTGATAGAAATGTTGAATGTGAGTCCGCCATCGCGAGCAGGCTCGCTCCCACAAGTTTGCGCACCTTAACTTACCGGCATTGGGGTTGCCCCCTCGCCACAGGCCTGCAGTTGTCATGCAATAGGGGCAGACAGACCATTGAAAGCACACCAACAAACACAACTATGACCTACGCTTATTCCAGACGCATGTTCAACGAACAGGGGCTCTCCCTGATCGAAAACAACAAAAACGGCTATCTGGAGACCACTCATGTTTGCACTGGCCCGTCGATTCAGCAGCAACCTCGCCGCGTTCATTACCGCCGCCGCGCTCGCATCCCCTGTTTTTGCGCTGGACACCGTCAAGTTCATGGCCCCGGGTTCGGTCGGTGGCGGTTACGACCAAACCGCACGGGTCTTGGGCAAAGCCATGGTCGAGGCGAAAACGGCCAAAGCCGTCACCTTCGAGAACAAGGGCGGTGCTGGCGGCACCCTGGGGTTGGCGCAATTTGCCAACGGCACCAAGGGCGACCCCGATGCCCTGATCGTGGTCGGTGCGATCATGGTCGCGTCCATCGAGCAGAACAAACCGCAAATCAGCTTGAAGGACGTGACACCGATCGCCCGGCTGTTTACCGAATACAACGTGATCGCCGTACGCGACGACTCCCCGTACAAAACCCTGGATGATTTGATCAAGGACTTCAAAGCCAACCCGTCCAGCATCAAATGGGGC
This sequence comes from Pseudomonas sp. P9_31, assembly GCF_034008235.1. Lineage (NCBI taxonomy): Bacteria > Pseudomonadati > Pseudomonadota > Gammaproteobacteria > Pseudomonadales > Pseudomonadaceae > Pseudomonas > Pseudomonas sp. P9_31. Next base: position 3,268,133 of record NZ_CP125375.1, on the reverse strand, counting down.
GGTGGCTCCAAGGGGTCGATCGACCACATTGGCATCGCCGAACTGGCGAGCAAAATGGACGTCCCTGTCAACAAGGTGAATTACGTCGCCTTCGCCGGTGGCGGCGAAGTCGTCGCCGCGGTGCTGGGTGGCCACATCACGGTGATCACCGGCGGCTACGCCGAGCTTGCCAAATACGTCCAGTCCAAACAGTTCCGTTTACTCGCCATCGGCGCGCCCAACCGCGTTGAAGGCATCGACGCACCGACCCTCAAAGAGGCTGGCTACGACGTGACGATCGGCAACTGGCGGGGTGTTTACGGCGCCGCGGGCCTGACGCCTGAGCAGCGTAAAGAACTGACGGAAGCTGTCCTGACCGCCACCAAAAGCACCGTCTGGCAAGAAAATGTGAAAACCAACGCGTGGTCGCCGAGCATTCTGACCGGAGATGATTTCGGCAAATTCGTCGATGAAGAGCACGGACGCCTGCGCGCAATGCTGGTCAAGGTCGGGCTGCTTTGAGATGGCCGGGCGCTGGAGCGTAAAGCCTGCCCAACTGGCCATTGGCATCAGTGTCGTCGTCATCAGTGCGGTATTGGCGGTCGGCGCCTCGCGGTTTCCCCCCGAGATGGGGTTCGTCATCATGGGCGCCTATGTCTACCCCTACGCCGTCGCGGTGTTTCTGGGCGTCGTCGGTCTGTTGATGTGCTATGAGGCGCTCACCGGTGGTTTTCGCAACCTGCCCGATGACCACGAGACCACCCAGGCTCAGCCCGGCGGCAAGCTCGGGGCGACTTGGGTCACGGCGGGGCTGGTGGGTGTCGCGTTACTCATCGCCTACATCGGTTTCGTGTTAGCGGCCGCACTGCTGTTTGCCTGTTCGGCACGGGGCTTTGGCAGTCGCAGCCCGGTGCGGGACCTGGCCATCGGCATCGCCCTGACGCTGCCGATTTACTGGCTTTTCACCGCCGGGCTAGGGGTTTCCCTTCCGCCCTTGATCAACGCCTGGATCTGATCCGGGCCGAAGGAGGTCGACAAGGTGGACATTCTCTCGAGTCTGGCAACCGGCTTTGCTGGCGCGCTGGCGCCGATCAATCTGATGTGGGGTTTTATCGGCTGCCTGCTGGGCACCGCGATCGGTGTGTTGCCGGGGATCGGACCGGCGCTGACCGTGGCCTTGCTGCTGCCGATTACCGCCAAGGTCGATCCGACCGGGGCGCTGATCATGTTCGCCGGCATCTATTACGGCGCCCAGTTTGGCGGCTCCACCACCTCGATTCTGCTTAACACCCCAGGGGAATCGTCCTCCATGGTCACGGCCCTGGAAGGCAATCTCATGGCCCGCAACGGACGGGCAGGCCCGGCGCTGGCGACGGCCGCCATCGGCTCATTCGTGGCCGGCACCATCGCAACGATCTTGCTGACCCTGTTCGCGCCACTCGTGGCCACGCTGGCGCTGAAATTCGGGCCAGCGGAGTATTTCGCGATTCTGGTGCTGGCCTTCACCACGGTGTCGGCGGTACTCGGTGCGTCGATGCTGCGCGGTTTTGCCTCGTTGGGCATCGGGCTGACCATCGGTTTGATCGGCCTCGACTCGACTTCAGGCATTGCCCGCTACACCCTGGGGGTTCCGGAACTGGTCGATGGCATCGAAGTGGTGCTGGTCGCGGTGGGATTGTTTGCCGTCGGCGAGGCCTTGTACGGCGTGCTCTACCAAAAGGAAGAAACGGCCGGCCGACATCGCCTGACCTCGTTGTGGATGACCCGCGCCGACTGGAAACGCTCGGTGCCCGCGTGGTTACGGGGCACCTTGATCGGTTTTCCCTTCGGGTCGATTCCGGCCGGTGGCGCGGAAATTCCGACGTTCCTGTCCTATTCGACCGAACGCAAACTCAGCAAGTACCCGAAAGAATTTGCCGCCAGCAAAGGCGTGGGCGCCATCGAAGGCGTCGCCGGGCCCGAGGCGGCGAACAACGCGAGCGCCACCGGTTCGCTGGTGCCGCTGCTGACCCTGGGCATACCGACCTCCGCCACCGCGGCGATTTTGCTGGCCGCGTTCCAGAACTACAACCTGCAACCGGGGCCGTTGCTGTTCCAGACCTCGGGCGAACTGGTCTGGACGCTGGTGGCCTCCTTGTACATCGGCAACGTCATCCTGCTGGTGCTGAACCTGCCGTTGGTGGGGCTGTGGGTCAAACTCCTGCAGATTCCACGACCGTACCTGAACGCCGGGATTCTGGTGTTCGCCACCATCGGCGTGTATGGCATGCGCCACTCATCCTTCGACTTGTTTCTGATGCTGGGCATCGGTTGGGCCGGGGTGTTGATGCGGCGTTTCGACTTCCCCGTCGCCCCAGTGATCGTCGGCATGCTGCTGGGCCCGATGGCGGAAAAACAACTGCGTAACGCCTTGTCCATCAGTCAGGGCGACTGGATGATATTTGTGACACAACCGATTGCGGCGTCGGTTCTGGTGTTGACGTTGTTGGTGCTGCTGGTGCCGTACCTGCTGCATAAACGCGGGATCAAATTGCATGAGGATGATTGACGGATGCCCAACTCCGCAATGCGATCTGTAGCAGCAGCCGAAGGCTGCGTTCGGCTGCGTTCGGCTGCGTTCGGCTGCGCAGCAGTCGTGAGTCCAGCCAGAACGACTATCGAGTGGCGCACAAATTTTCCGGAAATTTCTGACAGAGTCTCTCGTTGCGACGATCGAGTACGCCTCTTATAGTTCCGGCTCGCGGCAAAATCCGCGACGATCTTGGCCGGTCGATAACCCAGGAAAACTCAATTAATCAGGAGCTACCTCAATGTCCGACCAAGTCATGCCCCGTTACCTCCCCATCGACACCTACGACGCCGAAACCCCGGTGCTCTTCATCAACACCCACAAAGAACTCAGCGACCTGGCCGCCTGCGCCATGCACCGCTTCACCGTGGTCCGCGACCTGACGGACACCTTGTCCAGCCTCAACCTCAAAGGCATTTCCGACTGTGACCTGCCCCCCCGGGCGGTGCATCTGCTGACGCGTGAAGGCTGTGCCGTGCTGGATGTGATTCAGGCTCGGGCGTTGCAGCGGGAGGAGGGGTTCAAGGCCGCTGTTTAGCGGTGTTTCATCTGACGCTATCGCGGGCTCGCTCCCACACTGAACCGTATCCACCTTGAGAACGCGGGCAAATGTGGGAGCGAGCCTGCTCGCGAATGGGCCTCAAGATCGCCAATGTTTAACTGACGAGCATTAACCTTGCTACACAGAGATCAGAGACGGAACGCTTGTCTCCCTACCAGTAACCATTTGCCATCCTGTTTCTGCCAGATCTGGAAGTTCTCGATTTCCGTGGGAACGATCTCGGCGCCCTTGATGGCCTGCGCCGAAAAATGATGGCGGACCAACGCCACATCACCTGATACGGTGATTGTCTGGTTCTGCATCTCTAGCGTTTTAAATGCGCTTTTGCCGGTTTCGATGTCGGCGATGAAGTCTTTCCTGTCCTGGATTTTCCCGCTGGAATGCCCGTAGGTAAGGTTCTCGGCGGTCAGCGCTTGCAGCTGTGGAATGTCCTTGTTCAGCATGGCTTGAGTCAGATGGTCTACCGCTGCGGCAACTTCCTTCTCGCCCGATGAAGGGGCGGCCGCCACATAGCCGCTGAACAGGCATAAAAAACCGATGAGCAGTTTCACTTTTTTCATGGCTAATTCCTTGTCCTTCTTCGACTTCTTCCCAATGGAATGGGCGGCCGATTTTCTCGCCGCGCATCCGCACCGGCTTTGGTCTGCACGTGCTTTACCCAAGCCGGCAGCATCTGCCGTTGGCGGTATCGGCTTTTATCGAGCTGGTGATGGAGAAGCTGAGGGTGGAGGCATTCCCGGCGCAAGGCGACACTCGTTAGGTCTGACCCTTCATGCATCAGCAGCGCTGTGCGAAAGCCCTCTATAATGCGCAGTCTTTGACGTATGTGCATTCAACTGCCCGGTATTTCCTTGAAACGCGATCTTCGACTTGCCACTTTTCTGATCTTTCTGGTGTGTGCCTCCGTGGTCCTGCTGACGGCCTGGCAGATATGGACCGCCCGACAGAACACTTTGAGTGACATCAAAACCGACACCTTGAACCTGACCCATGCACTCAACACTTACACCGAGGGCACCTTCAAGCAAAGTGAAGTGTTGCTGCTGGGCCTGACAGAGCGGATCGAGAAAGACGGCAGCGGCCCGGAACAGCTCGAGCGGCTGAACATGTTGATTGAGCAAGAGATGGATGCACTCCCGCAATTGAACAGCGTGGTGCTGTATGACGCCCAAGGGGACTGGGTATTCTCGACCAACAGGCCGTTTTCACCCAATAGCAACAACGCCGATCGTGCGTTCTTCCAGCATCACCGCGACACTGCGGACCGCGGCATCTTTATCGGCCCGGCGATTCTCAGCCGTGCCACGTGCGCCTGGGTGATTTCGGTCAGCCGACGGATCGATCACCCGGATGGCAGTTTTGCCGGGGTGATCGCCGCGACCATCAGCCTCGAACACTTCCTCAAACTTTATCGAAGCATTCACGTGGGGCAATTCGGCGCGATCAGCCTGACCTCAGGCGAAGGGCGCCTGCTGGTGAGGTATCCCTTTCAGGTGGAAGACATCGGTCGTGATTTGTCTCGTGCGCCCATATTTTCCGAGTACTTGCGCAACGCCTCATCAGGCACCGCGGACTTTGCTTCGACAGTCGATGGTGTCCATCGCCTCTATGCGTTCAAGAGAAGCGACCAATACTCCGTCGTGACGACGGTAGCGGTGGGCCAGGCCGAGGCGATGCAAGCATGGTTGAGCCAGACAAAACAATCTGTCGCGGTGGTGTTGCTGCTACTGGGACTCTTGGTTGCGTTGGGGCGCAGGTTGATTTCCCACATCAGTCGGCGTATCCGGGCAGAGAATAAATTACTCGCCACCCAGACCACGCTGATCGAGCTTAATCAGACACTGGAGATTCTCGCCAGTGAGGACACGCTCACCGGTCTCGCCAACCGCCGCCATTTCGATCAGTTTCTGGCTATCGAACTCAAACGCTCCAAGCGACTCGCAAGCCCTCTGTCACTGATCTTGATCGATGTGGATTTTTTCAAACGCTACAACGATCACTACGGGCATCTCGCGGGGGACGAATGTCTGCGCGTGATTTGTCAGGCGATCAAGCACTGTGTCCGTCGTCCAGGTGACATGACTGCTCGCTACGGCGGAGAAGAAATCGCCATTGTGATGCCCAATACGGACGGGCCTGGAGCTCGCACGGTGGCTGAGGCGATCCTGTCGGGTATCGCGGCCGAGGGATTGGCGCACCTGGCGAGTCCGTTCGGGATCGTGACCGTGAGCCTGGGGGTGGCGACTTATGTCGCCGACGGCAACGACCCTGATGACAAGTCACTGATCGGTCGTGCAGACCGCGCGCTTTACTCGGCAAAGTCGCAGGGTAGAAATCAGCTGAGCGTCGCGTGATCGAGGAGGCACCTGGAGGAAAGAACGAACGCAAGAACTGAAGCCGTGTTTTGTCGTTGTGATTGAGTGTGAGCAATCTGCACGCGGCGCAACTATCGGTTCAAGTAATAGTGACAATCAAGAAACGCAAGTTCTGCTTGGTCAGGTAAAGGCGGAAAATCGCCTCCATCGAAGACGCTGCTCAAGGAATTTGCGCGATGAAGACATTGACCCGACTGGCAATTGTCGCCCTGTTGATGGGCGGGGTTGTTACTGCTGCAACTGCCTGCGCAGACGACGCCCAACCGTGCCATTTTCTGCCCATCGCCGGCGCCAGCACCGGGTTGCAGCATTCGCAAACCGTGGGTGTGCTGTACAGCGAAAACACCCAGGACAACCTGCAATACCTTGAGCGTTACCACGATGTGGCGGTGAACGGCGCGCGCGATGCGCTGGATGCGCGGATTCGTGACGCGTTCATCAACAGCTCCGACCCGGAGCTGGCAATTGACTGGCTGATGAACTCGTTGCAGCAGCAGTTCCTGTCCGTCACGGTCTACGACAACCTCGATGCACTGGTGCGGGCCCATCCGGACGTGGTGGTGATGCTCGATACGCATAACCGCCTGCTGACCCAACGCAACAGTCAGGTCGAGGCCCGTTTCGCCGCGCGGTTCTACGACGCCAACCTGCAATACATCGGCAAGGCCGAAGGCGCCGTCGAGAAACAAATGCCTTCGGTCTGGGTACACAGCAGAGCTGCAGCCGAGATTGCCGCTCAGATTGACCAGCAACGCGACCTGCAACTAAGCGCCTTGAAGCAGTTCGATCACTCACTCAAGGCCCTGGTGACCGCTGGCTAGACACCAAAACCATAATCGCAACGACCGTGACGCCGAACCGTTGCTCAACGAAACAGACTTTTATTTCAGGACTTCACCGATGCGCCCTTTATTTGTTCCTGCCATGGCTTTCGCCACCTTGCTGCTCTCTGGTTGCACCTCCGCGCCGAACAACCCGACGCTGACCTTGCAGACGAAAAAAACGCCTGCCGAGTACGCTGATTGCGTGGTGCCGAAGTTGCAAGGCAGCGCACTGAGCCCGACCGTCTCGCAAACCCAACGCGGCTACCGGATCGTGGTGCCGAGCAAAGTCGCCGCGGACAACGTTCTGGAAGCCTACAAAGCCCCGAACGGCGGCAAGGTGTTTTTGTATGAGCGCCACTTGCTGGCGTCGAACTTCATGCCTTCGAGTTTCGAACGTGCCGCGCAGGAATGCCTGTAACCGCTTTTAAAAATGCTCCTTTGGTTGGCCGCAACCAACCAATTTTTTGCCCCGCGCCTCATTCGGTCGCGGGGCTTTTTTTTGCGTGCGGGTTCTGGTGGGCAATGGAGCTATGGCCAATCCATGGCCATGCATTGACTTCAGCTGTGTTGCCCGGCCGCGTGGCTGGCCTGGTTCCTGCTCCTGAAATGTGAGAATTGGTAGGCGATTGCCAACCAAATGAACCATGCGGGCATCACGCACAGTGCAAGGCGGGTGTCTGGCCGAAGGGCAAGCAGGCACAGCACAAATGCAAGGAATGCGAGGGAGAACCATGCCATCGGCACGCCACCAGGCATTTTGTACCGAGATTGTGCATGAAGATCGGGTCTTGTTTTGCGATAAGCGATGTAGGACGCCAGGATGGTCGACCAGGTAAAGATCACCAGGATGGCCGACACTGTCGACACGATGGTAAAGGCGGTCATGACTTCAGGGATGATGAACAGCAGCAGTACCCCCAGCAGCATCAGAAAGGTCGTGAAGGCCAGGCTGATAAGCGGAACACTGTTTTTCGAAAGCCGTCTGAAGATACCGGGGGCATTGCCCAGGTCGGCCAGGCCGAACAACATGCGGCTGGACGAGAAGACGCCGCTGTTGGCAGATGATGCCGCAGAGGTCAGCACCACAAAGTTCACAATGCCGGCCGCCGCTGGAAAACCCGCGATCAGGAACAGTTCGACAAAAGGACTTTTGTTGGGTGATACCTGCTGCCATGAGGTCACCGCGATGATGCAGACCAGGGACAGAACATAAAAAAGGATGATCCTGAGCGGTATGGAATTGATGGCTTTGGGCAACGTCTTTTCGGGCGACTTGGTTTCGGCGGCCGCGGTGCCGATCAATTCCGTGCCCGCGAACGAAAAGATCGCCATCTGAAAACCGGCGAAGAAGCCGAACAGGCCGTTGGGAAAGGCCGCCTGCTTGTCCAGCAGGTGCGTCAGGGAAGCCGCTACTCCCGTGGGTGAAACGAAGGAGCTGGCAATCAGCAGCACACTGACGCAGATCAGCGCGACGACTGCGATTATCTTGATGATCGCGAACCAGAATTCAACCTCGCCGAACAGTTTGACGGTGAGCACATTCAAGGCAAACAGGGTCAGCATCATGCCGATGGCGGGTATCCAGGCCGGTACATCAGGGAACCAGTATTGAAAGAAGCCCCCGACGACCACGGCATCTCCCACAACGGCCACGCTCCAGCTCAACCAGTATGACCAACCGAGAAAGAAGGCCGCACGCGGGCCGAGGTAGGCCCCGGCAAAGTCAGCAAAACTTTTGAAATTCAAGTTGGATAAAAGCAGCTCTCCCATGGCTCGCATGACGAAGTAAACAAAAAGACCGATGATCATATAGATAAGTATGATCGAGGTGCCGGACAGGGCGATGATCTTGCCGGAGCCCATGAACAACCCCGTACCAATGGCACCGCCCATGGCCATTAGTTGAATGTGGCGGTTGCTGAGTGTGCGCTGTAATGCGGGTTGTTCCGTTATTTGATGCGTATCTGATTTCATCACAAAACCTCTTGATTTTATGTTTTTGAGTTTTGGCAGAGAAATAGTGTGTGCGTTTTATTGTTGTAAATTCGCCGTTAGGCCTTGTCGATCAGGAAAGTGGTTAAGCGCTTGCAGTATCGGTTAATTAGTAACGTGTTCGTGGCTTGCTGCCAGCTGCTGTTTTTGCGTGGACGACGCTGATGAAGAATCAGAGTTTCCCTCAATCAATTGATACAGGTTCTTGATATTGGCAGGCGTGGGTACAAGATGGATTTTCTTGCCGATCGCGTATTTTCTAGCCTGGTCATGCAAATAACGAAGTGAGGAAAAGTCTTCAAGCGCAAACCCCACCGAGTCGAACACCGTGACTTGCGTGTCGTTTTCTCGGCCTGGTTCGTTATCCCGAACGATGCGAAAATATTCGATGACGGGAAAGTCAGCGTCCAGTTGCTGAATGTCGCCTTCAATGCGCGTCTGCGGTTCAAACTCGACAATGATCCGGGCGTTGCGCAGGATATCGGCGTGAAGTTCGGTTTTCCCGGGGCAGTCGCCGCCAACCGCGTTGATATGCATGCCAGGCTCGATCATGTCCGGCGTCAAGATTGTCGCGTAGGCCTTGTCCGCCGTGACTGTGGTGATGATGTCGACGCCTTTGACGGCTTCATGCACCGAGGACGCTACGATGACTTGAATGCCGGTGTAGCGTTCCAGATTTTGTTTCAACTTCAATGAAGCAGCGCTGTCGATATCAAATATCCGCACCTCGTTGATCCCGAGCAATTCATAAAAGGCAATGGCCTGGAATTCGCTCTGGGCGCCATTTCCGATAATGGCCATGCGTGTCGAATCCTTGCGTGCCAAGGACTGGGCTACCAGGGCGGACGTTGCCGCTGTGCGAACCGCGGTGGTCAGGGTGAGTTCGCTGAGGACTGAAGGGTATCCGCTATCGACGTCCGCCAAAACACCAAAGGCCATGACTGTCAGCAGGTTGTTGCCCGCATTTCCTGGGTGGCCGTTTACGTATTTGAATGAATACTGTTTGCCATCGTCAGTCGGCATCAGTTCGATAACCCCGCAAATGGAGTGATTGGCGGTACGTGGGGATTTATCGAAGTCAGCCCAGCGGCAATAATCAGCCTTGATGTAGTTGGCCATTTGCGTGATGGCCTGACCGATACCAATTTTGCGAAATAGCGTGGCAGCATGATCAACGTCGATGAATAGAGTCATGTGTATTTCTCTCTGGATGTAAGCCGAAGGAAGTTGTATCGGTCGCCAAAACTCAGGATTGTTTACTCTCATATCCATGAAGTACGTTGACCGCATTGATTCCGATTTCATCTACCATGTATCCGCCCTCCATGACGAAGAGCGTGGGGGCGCCAACAGAGGCGATGATTTCACCCATGCCAAAGAAGTCCTGACTTTCCAGAAGAAAGTGGCTGATCGGATCGTCTTTGAATGTGTCGACGCCCAAGGAAATGACTAACAACTCGGGCGAGAAGCTCCGAAGTTTTTTACAGGCGTGAATCAGGGCGTTTTGGTAGCTCTGCCACGTCGTATTTTTCGGCAAAGGATAATTCAGGTTATAACCTTCGCCGGCACCTGTACCGCACTCGGAACTGAAACCTGAATAATAAGGATAAGAAACCAACGGGTCGCCATGCAGGGATGCAAACATCACATCGTTGCGATCGTAGAAAATATTCTGCGTCCCGTTGCCATGATGGAAGTCGACGTCCAGCACCGCGACACGTTTAGCACCTTGAGTCAGTGCATGTTGCGCGGCGATGGCCGCGTTGTTCAGATAGCAGTAGCCTCCCATGTATTCACGAGCGGCATGGTGTCCGGGCGGACGACACAGGGCAAAGGCGCTGTTTTGGCCTTCGTTGATCAACGACAGTCCAGTGAGTGCAACGTCCGCGCTGGTTTTGACGGCTTCCCAGGTGGTCGCGGTGATCGGCGAGCCGGCATCCATGGCAAAGAAACCGAGCTTGCCATCAATGAACTCCGGGACTTGTTCATTGGACAAGTCGCGCACCGGCCAGACCAGGGGAAGGGCGTCGTGCTCCCGACCGGTTGCCGTCCATTCAGACCACGCGGTTTCCAGAAAGGAAACATAGCGCTCACTGTGTGCATTGACGTAGCACGCCCGGTCAAACGTTCGCGGGACGATGATATCGCCGAGCCCAACGTGCTGGACCCGGTCGCGAACGGTATCCGCTCGGCTTGGCTGTTCGAAAGAAGGTTTGAGAACGCCGTCCTTTAATTCGGTCCCATGGTGCAAGCGATGGGAATCGCTGAAAACTGTAAGCATTTATAAGCATCCGTCATGGTGGTCCAGTGCCAATAGTTTGTTCTGGTACGGATGCACTTTCTTTGCTTTTTGTTCTCGCCCTGCTAGCGTAATCGGGATTATTTACCCTTGGATGGCACTATGCAGAAAAAAAATACTCATCGCGCTGTGCTTGACGATACCGACCTTTCCATCCTTGCCTTGTTGCAGGAAGACGCCAGCATTTCCAACGCCGAGTTGAGTGAGCGTCTGTCGTTAAGCCTTACTCCATGCTGGAGGCGGCGCAAGAGATTGGAAGAGGAGGGCGTGATCAAGGATTATCAGGCAAACCTGGATCGGAGGAAGCTGGGACTGGACATCATGGCGTTCGTGCATATCCGCTTTGCCACGCACACCGACCACACCCCCGAGGCCTTTGAAGCCGTCATCATGCAGCTCCCGGAGGTCTTGTCTTGTCACAAGATCACAGGGGATGCCGATTACCTTCTGCAAGTGCTGGCTCAGGATCTTGATAGTTACAGTGACTTTGTCGAGAGCGTATTGAGGCGACAGCTCGGTATAGCGTCTATCCAATCAAGTCTTGCGTTGCGTGAGGTCAAAACGACCAGTCGTATCGCCATTCCGGGGCGGACAAAGCAGTAAGCCGGCGTGCTGAAGCGCCCAGCCAGAGAACTCAGCCGACCGGCTCGGCCGTACAACTCACTTGCCCTGAGCCTGGCTTCTGGAAAAGGACCACGTTGCCGTCTTGCCAGAAGCTGTAGTTCCCCTGGTAATCCTTGCCGGTGTATCGGGTTCCCGAATCACTCTGTTCCTGGCTCAGGACGATCGAGGTATTTGCCCATTTCAGGTACACGACACCAGGCTGCGTGGTAAAGAAGGTAGCGGCAATCAGCGAGTTAAGCCCTGTACAACGAAAAGCCAATGGGCCTTCGGTGAGTCTGTCTGGGTCCTTGGTTCTCACAATGGCCGAGCCTTGGCGCAGCTGGTGCGCGCGCTCGGCATAACTGCGGATCGTGCACGCCTTGGGCGCAGGCTCGGAGGCACACTGATTGCGGGCATCAATCCAGAACTGCTGGTCGATCATGACCTTGTCTGGACGCGGCACTGAATGCTCATCCGTGAGCGCGAGGCGATAAAGACGCGTCAGTTCGATATCCATCTGCGCCAGTTGCGGATCGCGACAGATCAGCTTTTCGACGGACGCCTTTGTCTCGGCACAATCGAAGCTGGTCTTGAAGGTTGGCGCAGCCCTGACACAGGTGCTCGCCGCCGCGCATACGCTGGCAGCGAGTAGACAGGTGAAAAGGGCCGTGACCGTTTTCATGTTGGCTTCACCCAGATCATTACGTGATGCCCGGATTGCCGTGGGATTTATCGATGCGTTGAACAGTTATTCTGTTCGCATTGGTGTATCGCAGTGTAAGTCAGTGCTCAGAACTTGCCATACCGCTTGGTCCAGTATCGGCGCCAGACGGTCGGTTCATGCTGCGTTACCTCTATGGTGTGAGGAGAAAATCAGTCAGACGTCTACCACTACTTTACAGGGTAAGGCTGGATAACGTTTGCGCCCCGTTTCCAGCAAACGATCTATAGCCCCACCCAGAAAGTTGTGCAGCAGTTCATCACGCTCTTGCTCATTCCTTGGGGTAAATGAGGGGAAGGGCGGCGGTGGTTTTGGTCCAAGTTCCGCTCTGACACATCTATACCCCGACTTTGTCTGTGTTGGTCTTTGATCTTTCGGGAACTGCAAATCCCCTGTGGGCGAGCTTGACTCAGGCTGTGAAATCGCTGGTGTGCAGCTCCTGGACGCCCACCAATTGGATTTCGAACTCGGGGGTGGCGTCGGCATCGACACTGCCGTAGAGAATGCCATCGGCAAAGCGCAGTTGGCCGGTGGCGTTGCCAGGGTCGAAGGCGCTGCTACCGATGAAGGTGAAGGCGTCGACTGCGGCGGTCTGCGGGTTGGCGTCCAGGCCGGTGAAATCCAGATGATCGCCCTCGGTGCTCTTGAAACCGTTGATCACATCGCGCAAAGCGCCGACGCCCATGTCCGACAGCGCACCAAACGCGTAGGTGTCCGCGCCAGTGCCACCGGTGAGGTTGTCGGTGCCGGCACCGCCGATCAACCGGTCATCGCCCGAACCACCCACCAGCGTATCGTTGCCCGCCGCACCGTTCAGAACGTTCGCGGCGCTGTTGCCTGACAGGCTGTCGGCGTAGGCGCTTCCCATGAGGTTTTCGAAGAGCTTCACGGTGTCGAGCCCGGAACCCACGGTGTTTTGTTGCACTGACGTCGAGAGGCTGACGGTAACGCCGGACTGGGCGCGCTCAAAAGACACCGTGTCATTGCCATCGCGCCCGTCCAGCACGTTGTTGCCGGCTCCGGCGAACAGCGTGTTGTCCAGCGTGTTGCCCGTACCATTGGCGGCGCCAGTGCTATCGATATACAGACGCTCGACGTTGTTGCCGAGGGTGTAGGCCGCCAGGCTGCTGTGCACGCTGTCGATCCCACCAGACACCGCATTGCTGTTGATCTCGATCACGGCGTCGTCGGCGTTGTCGACATAGTAGATGTCATTGCCATCGCCGCCGCTCATGCTGTCGTCCCCTGCGGCACCATCGAGCACGTTCTTGGCGGCATTGCCAGTGATGAAGTTGTGCCGCTCATTGCCGGTGCCGTTGATGTCCGACACGCCGGTGAGCACCAGGTTCTCGAGATTGGCGCCCAGGGTCCAGCTGACCGAGGCCTGCACCGTATCGATCTGCGAGGTCGAGGTGTTGGTTTCCACCACGCGGTCGAACGCGCTTTCGACCACATAGACGTCGTTGCCATCGCCTCCGGTCATGGTGTCGGCGCCCAGGTGACCATCCAGTGTGTCATTGCCCGAGGTGCCCACCAGGGTATCCGCCTGGTCGGTACCGGAAATCAGGTTCTGAGCGTTGTCGAAAATGTCCTGCACGCTGTTGTTGTCGTTGGGGTTGCCCTGGAAGCCAAGGTCATTGGCAATGTAGTCGGCCAGGCGCTGGCCGACGATCTCCGCCGATTCCTCGTGCAGGTGCCAGACGTCGTCGGGATACGCCATTGGATCGACTTCGTGGCGCAAGGGAAGGTCGGTGTAGTCCACTGCCAGATTGACGTCGGCGCGCTCGGCGGCGATGGCTTCCTGGGCGGCGTGGACATAGCCAACCCCCTCGACGATGGAGGCAATCTTTTCTTCCGAATAACCACGGGCACGCGCCGCGTCCTGCTCGTAATGACCGGTTTCCATCATGTACACAGTGAAGTTGCCGAACTGGGCATGCAGGTAATCAAACACTTTCAGGGTCGCGGCCTTGTAGGCCGCTGCTGCCGCTGCTTTGTCCGTGGCGCGGCCGATCTCCTGGGCGGCTTCCTCGCCCTGGCCCCAAATGATGCCCATGGTGACGTTATCGATGGATTGCAGTTCGGTGCGCTGGTCGCGCAGCAGCGTCACCGCTCGCAACAGCGCAGCCCCGGGTTGGTCGGTGTCGGTCAACCACCAGCACAACTTGAGTTCCTCGGCGCTGAGCGTTGACAGGCCGGTGACCGTGCTGCCGCCCACCGCGATGTCGATGCCGTTGCCATTGGCATCGGTGAACTGGCTGCGCACGTCATAGGGGGTGTAGCGGTCCAGGTCGTTGACCAGCATCGAGGTGCCGGACTGATTGTCGTCCTCCGTCATGCGCAGCAGGCGCGCATTGGATTGGCCGAGGGTGGGCAGGTAGAGGATGCCCTGCTGGGTGCTCTCGCCGAACACGAAGTCGCTGGCGGTCAGGGTGTTGAGGTAGTTGCCGTTGAGGGCGATTTCAAAACGATTGCCATCGGCATCCGCTTCGGCGGACTTGATGTAGGTCTTGTCGCCGGCCGCGTTGAGGGTGATGTACAACGTGCCATTGCGGCCATCGCCGAGACCGAGAAAGCCCAGACTTGAAACATCGATCTTGTCGACGCCCGCAGTGAAGTCATAAATCGTGTCGGTGGCCGTGATACCACCCGTGTCGTAGTCGCGGTAGCTGTCGAGTACGTTGGTGTAGCGGAAGGTGTCGGCACCGTCGCCGCCGTACAGCGAGTCGCGTCCGTCGCCGCCGTCGATGGTGTCGGCGCCAGTGCCGGCCTTGATCGTGTCGTTGCCACCGAGGCCGAGGATCAGGTCTGCACCTGCCGTGCCGTTGAGGGTTTCGGCGTTGTTGGTGCCGGTGATGGTGTTGGCGGGCGCATCGGCCACGACCAGGGCAAAGCTGTCGCTGACCGATGCACCGGCCGGGTCCATGGCTTTGACCAGCACGTTGTAATTGCCGGACGCGGTGTTGGTCGGCGTGCCGGTGAAGGTCAGGTTGGTGGCATTGAAGCTCAGCCACGGGGGCAGGGCGCTGCCATCGGCCAGGGTCGCGGTGTAGTTGAGGCCGTCATTATCCGGATCGGTGAAGCTGGTGGCCGGCACCGCGTAGCTGAACGGAGCGTTTTCGGTTGCGTTCTGGTCCAGCAGCGGCGTGGCCAGCACCGGAGCATGGTTGGTCGGTGACGACGAGGCGAAGACGAAGTTGGCGCCGGTCAGCTTGTCGAGGTAGTTGCCGTCCAGTGCCACTTCGAAGCGGTTGCCATCGGCGTCGGCGGTCAGGGACTTGATGTAGGTCTTGGTGCCGGCACTATTAAGCACCACGTACACGGTATTGTTCTTGCCATCCCCCAGGCCGGTGAAACCCATGGCCGAGAGGTCGATCTTGTCGGCGGTGATATCGAAATCGGTGATCAGGTCGCCAAGGTTGGCACCGCCGGTGTTGTAGTTGCGGTAACTGTCCAGGCGATTGGAGAACACAAAGGTGTCCACTCCGGAGCCACCGGTGAGGGTGTCCATACCGGCACCGCCGTCGAGCTTGTCGTCGCCGGCGCCGCCACTGAGGCTGTCGTTACCCGCCAGGCCGAGCAGGGTGTCGGCTGAATCGCTACCCAACAGCGAGTCGCTGCCGCTGGTGCCGGTGACCACATGATTGAAGATGAAATGGCTGACGGTCAGGGCGCTGGCGAGGTTGCCCGAGAGCATCAACTCGAAGCGATTGCCGCTGGCGTCGGCATCGTAGTCCTTGATGTAGGTGCGGTTGCTGCTGGCGCTGTAGCTGACCTGCAGGGTACCGCCATGACCATTGCCCAGGCCGGTGAAACCGAGACCGGCGAAGTCGATCTTGTCCTGAGTGACGTCGAAGTCGGTGATGGTGTCATCGAAGCTTGCGGTTGCGTTGCGGTAACTGTCGGACTGAATGGCGAAACGGAACGTATCGGCGCCGGTACCGCCGGTGAGTTTGTCGATGCCTGCACCACCCACCAGAATGTCGCCACCGGCCCCGCCATCGATGGTGTCGTTGCCGGCTCCGCCGTAGAAAATCTCGCTGGCGGCGCTGCCCAGCAGGGTGTCGTTGCCAGCGGTACCTTGCACGGTGATCATCGGCACCGTGTCGCTGACGTAACTGCCGTCACCATAGACCAGCGTGGCGCCGTTGCTGGTGTGGCTGATGGTGTTGCCGATAATGGCGTTGCGATCGGTGCCGTCTTCGTTGCGTTCGGCGACGCCGTAGGTCGACAGGTTGCTGCCGGTGATGATGTTGCCCTGGATGGTGTTATCGCTGCCGTTGAAGTACTTGCCGGACACGCCCAGGGTGTCGTTGTAGGACTGGATGATGATCTCCGGTACGGGGTTGCCCAGGGCGTTGTTGTTGAGCGTGTTGTCGATGATCTCGACGTGGTTGCTGCCGTAGATGCGGACCCCGTCGCTGGCGTTGTCGTGAATGTCGACGCTGCTGACGGTCACCTCGCTGGACAGTTTGATCAGCACTCCCTCGGCGCCGTTGCTGTACACCTCGCCACCGGTGATGGTGATGTTTGTGGGGGAGGGGATGTCCTCACTGCCGCGTTGCACCACGATGCCATTGCCGCCGTTGTCGTAGGCGACGTTATTGGTCATGGTGAAATCGTGGGTGCTGGTGACGACGTTGAAACCGTGGCGGTCGTTGTCGTAGGCGATGTTGTTTTCGAAGGTGCTGTTGCTGAGGAAGTCAGCAACGAAGCCGTCCAAGCCGTTGCCGTGGGACACGCTGTTCTTGATGACCATGTTGACGGTCTGCTCGTGGGGGTCGAAACCGTACCCGGAGCAATCCTTGATCTCGACGCTGTCGAGGGTAACGTTGGAGTCGTAGCCAGCTTCGCCGGGAATGTAGCCGTTGAACCAACCGTCGATCTTGCCCGTAGTGCTGTCACGGTTGCCGTCGATGGTGAGGTTGCTGACGCCGAAGTCGTGGGTTTCCTCGCCATAGGCGGAGCGGATGACTCCCGTGATCTTGGTGTCGGAGCCGTCAGCCACCTTGACGGTGGTTGCGCCCATGCCGTCGCCGTACAGGTAGACGTTGCTCTTGAGCATCAGGCAACCGTCGGAAGGTTCCACTCCTCCCGAAACGATGTAAGTTCCGGTCGGCATATACACCTGCCCCCCGCCTGCGGCAGCCGCCGCATCAATTGCTCTTTGTATCGCCGCTGTGTCGTCAGTGATGCCATCTCCTTTGGCGCCAAAATTTTGTGCGTTGAAAATCATGAGCTTATCTCCGTATCAGGCCAAAACCTCGGAAGATGCCAATATTCCATCGACAACCACCGTGTTTTGACCCAGCGGAGTGCAAAAGTTATGACCACATATCGGGGATGTGTCAAAAAACCGGACTAACTGATCAGTGGCTGGAGAGGTGTTTCAAAAAAGTAACAGTTTGTTGACGCCTGCTTCGGTCGCGAGCGATGGTGCTGTGGGAGACCAATGGCGTGCACTAGAGCTGGAGATTGGTAGATCGCGTTAGCTAGGCAGCTTGCCTTGAAGGGAATGGCGTTCAAGCAGCCATTCGGTGACGGAGTTGAGTGCTGTCGAGATTTTAGCTGCCGTTGAGGTTGGATTTTTGGCGTGCTTTAAAAAAACTCGATCTCAGGTCTCATCTTCGGTGCTAGCCGGAGGAAATGCTCCACATGATCCACAAGTGTAAAAGGCCATGATTGATCGTGCTCCACATGACTTAGGCCCGCCACGGTGGAAGAGCCCCTTCGAAAAGTGAAAAGGCTCGATGCAGGAAACTGTTGAAGCGAGCGGCATCACGCCGCAGCCCTGCCTGTTGACCACCAATCAGGCACAGATGGGCCACCTGACCAATCACTTCTGCTTCACCTGGCATATGGACCAAGCGGCGGCACGTCCGTATCGCGAAGTCCAGTCGTCTTGCGTCAACACGCTGCTGGAACTCGCCTACCAACGGATCGTGCAGCGACCAGGCTCGGATGGAAACTTCCCGCCCAGGTTGTTTCTCAGCGGCAATACTCAAGTAGCGTTTCAAGGTTTCGCCCGCGCTACGACCCTGCGCCGCATAAGCGAGCATGCGCTCCGTGTAGTCTTCTTCCCAAGCGGCCAGCAAGGTGCGGACAAAGTCTTCGCGATTGCGGAAATGGTGATAGAACGATCCGCGGGTCACATTCAATCGGCGCGATAGACTCTCGGCCGAAACGCCAATATGCCCTATTTGGTCGAGGGCCTCAAAACCAGCCGCGATCCAATGGTTACGAGTTAGTTTTCTCACCAGCTATTTCGCTCCATATTTAGCGCCATACAGACTGTGTATGGTGCGCAACCGGTTGATACGCTGCGAACACCAGCAAAGATGGCCGTTGCGTTTTGCACGCCAGCACTTTTCATGGAGCTCGCCTTGAAGAAAATCGTTCTGGTTGCTTTCGACCAATTCACTGATATCGACCTATTCCTGATGTGGGACATTTTAGGCCGCAACACTGAGGACTGGCACGTCCGAATATTGGGTTCTAGCTCTATCGTGCGATCGGCGCACGGCCTGCCTGTTTCGGTGCACGGTCCGCTTTCCGAGGCCAATAGTGCCGACGCGGTATTGTTCGTCAGCGGCAAGGAAGGGGTACCCGCTGCACTTGCCGCCCCAGATTTCCTGCCGTCGTTTGAACTTGACTCCAGACGCCAGCGAATCGGCTCCATATGCGCCGGAGCTTTCATTCTCGAACGGCTTGGGCTGCTCAGCGGCCAGGCAACTACACACCCGGATGCACGATCGGGCTTGCAAGCTCTGGGACTTGAGCCCATGGACCAGCCTCTTGTATGCCAGGGGAACGTTGCAACCGCTGGCGGATGCCTTTCGGCGCTCTATCTGGTGGGATGGTTGGTTGAATCCTGGTTCGATGTCGACAAGCGCCGTGCGACGTTGCTCCCTGTTCTGCCAGCTGGGCAGCAAGAGCTCTATGATGCCTTGATCGGGCTCAGTATCCGACAAGGAGAAGTTGGCGCCTCAACAACATCCAGTTAATCCATGCTCGCTCAGCGAGGCTCTGGACCTCATCCTCCACTATGCAGATACCTCGTGTGCTTGGGAATGAGCAGTGAGCGCGGTTGTCCCTGTCCGGCTTGAAAGTCGGTAACCGTCACTTTTAAACTAGAAAAGCACTGACAGGGCGACGAGGCGTGTTATACGACAAGCCATTGCAACAAGAAACGTGACATGGCATGCCGCCTAATTAGTAGTTAGATCTCAGGAGAGATCCCCGATGCCCAGAGAGTTCGAGCTCATTACCTCCGTGCCAGTCCCCTCGAGGTCCGGCATCTCCCACTTTTACAAGTCGATGAACCTAGCGGATGCTTTTGCGATTCGGCTCCCTGCGGGCACATCTGGCAATCCAGATTTGCTGGCTCGATTCATCTTTTCCCATCAGCCATCCTGGATCGGATGGCTCATGAAAGTCCGAGACACTATCGTTGCCTGTTTCGGTCTCAAGACAGCCAAACACTTGGCATCACTTGCTAATCGGATTGGAATCTTCAAGGTCTACAGCACGAACCAGACTGAAATCGTGTTGGGAGAGGACGACAAGCACCTCGACTTCCGGATATCGATTCTGTGTTCTGGAGAGACAGAGCCAGAAGGCAGTCGCCAACTCGTTGTTTCAACCGTGGTCCAGTGCCACAACCGTCTAGGTCGGGCCTACATCTTCGTTATTGCCCCATTTCACCGCTTGGTTGTTAAGGCCAGCCTCCTGCGTGCAGCGCGCGTCGGTTGGCCTCTGGCTACCTGCCCCTAGGCTGAGAGCGCTGCGCGGTGAGTTTTCTTCTGAGTCGGCCGGACAGTTACCAGGAAAATAGCTTTTGCCAGCCATGAAACCAACTACCAACAGCGGCGCATATCGTTGCCTGAGCCCCCGATCGTCGTAAGTGTCCGGAAAGTCATCTGGCTTTTTCCGCGTTGTCGCTTATGACAACCAACCGACAGGGAGGTCATCGAATATGCCTATCGGAAAAGTTCACATGCCATTGCTATCATTCCAATTTCAATCAGGTCAGTTTTGAAAGGGATTTCACCGATTTCTTGGAAACCGAAACCCTCATAGAATCGCCGCGCATTTGAGTTGGTCTTGAGTACGTCAAGCCACAGCAAGCGTTCTCCGCGCTCTATCGCTCGGCTGCAAATGAAGTGCAGGAGTTGTTTTCCATATCCTCGTCCTGCTTCGGATTTGAGAAAGTAAATTTTTTGAAGCTCCGCGCCCAATTCGCCAGTTAAAGGCGCAGGCGTTGACCAGTTAACTTTGGAAAAGCCTACGACCCTACCGCTTTCGTCTGAGGCTATAAGCCACAAATGGCAAGCGGAGGATTCGAGTGATTTGCCGAGCGAGTTAGGGGAAAAGTCTTGATTAAGGAAGCCCTGCATGCCGGAGAGAGACCAGATGTCCGAAAAATGCTCTTGGTAGGTCTCACAGCCGATTTCACGTAGAACATCTAGGTCGGCTTTAGTAGCTTCACGAATATTGATCATATTTCTCACCGGTTTATTTGTATACACACGGGCATCACGCCATGCCGGAGGGTTCGAGAAGACCTTCTGGAAAGATCGAATGCTTGCCGCTCAGACTGATCTTGGATACACGTTCGGCGCTCCATTCCGCAACATAGAGATTACCCGCTGCGTCGAAAGCCATACCGACCGAAGAGCTGAATCCACCCCACAACTTTTCAGGCGCAGCCGTGAGGTGATGTCACAGCTGACCTGGAGGCTTCAAGCTATCTGAGGTAAAGGCGCATTAATGATTAGGGAAGGGTCTAGGCTCCGAATCCTATGCTCAATATGGTAAGCCCCGCTCTCGGTGTAGCGTAAAAAACAGCGACCGCAAATAGAACATTCAGAAATTTTACATAGATTGTAGGGGAAGTAGAGTGGTGCGATCGGAGCATCTAATGACCAGTAATGGGTATCCTTGGGATGATATTCGCTAAGCGTCAACACGTCCTCGGCGTCATACATTAGCGTGCCAATATCGAATAATAGCGTTTCTGGCAAGGAAGTCGGAGGGCTTTCCCATCCTGTTAGTGTTTTTTTAGTGCAAATGCAAACACTACTTACAGAGTGGGAGCGTTCCGCTAACTCATACAGCTCAGAATGACTAAAATATTTATGGATATTCAAAATTAACCTTTTATGGTAGTGACCAAAAATAAGTCATCGGTTATTCCTTAATAAACGACGGTGTTTTTGAGGAGCCAAATGTGCTCCAGGCCGTGCAGAGCAGCGCAGTCAGAGTCATGGCTATTAAGATGCTCCATCCTGGCAAATAACTGTGGGTCACGTCCTTCAACAAACCCAATGCGGGAGGCATTATGACAATGGCAACTTGATTAATCGCCATGGCTAAACCTAGTGCGAAACCGGTCTTATTCGAGGGAGCGGAATCAGCAACGTAGGCTACCCACGGGCCATACCACCCAAACCCGAAGAACCCGAGCCAGCTGACTAATATGCTCAACATCCAAAAAGAGCGCAAAGGAGACCAAACGAGGACAATCAGGCCGAGAATAACTCCGAGCATACAGATCAATACGGGGAAATACCGACCAGATTTACAGCGATCACTCCAAGCAGCTAAAATAATACGACCCGCTACGCCCGCTCCTTGAGCAATCAAAAGTAATGTGGCAGCGGCTGTGATGCTCAAATCGAGTAGATCATAAAGATAAAGTGCCGTGAATATCAAAATCCCATATTGGACTGAAATAAGGCTAACACCCGAGAACATAATGTTCTTCATCGCCGGGTCGTTTAGCATGGAAATTCTTGAGGCCAGAATAGTTTTGAGTTTCTTTTTATCAGACTTTACCGGAGGGAGCTTATTGGGATTGGCTGAGCGATAGAAACTTAAGAAAGTGATAGCGCCAAACAATGCGACCAGTCCGCCCACTAAAAACGAGTACTGCCATCCCCAACGGGTGGCAATGTAGGGGAGTACCGCCGCTGAGAGCGCACCTCCCAAGGGTAGGCCCGCCTGGCGGATACCCATTGCAAAACCTAACTGGCTTTTTGGGAACCAGCTAGAAACAGATTTGCTGCCACCAGGTTGCGCAGTGCTGTAGCCAGCACCGACCACGATCAAAAACATAAGCAATGATAGGTAACTGTTAGCAAGTGTTGAGGCGCAAAGTGCAATCGCAACGATGAGCGTACCCATACCCACAACTATGCGTTCTTCAAATCGGTCTAATAATTCTCCAGCAACTAGCAAGCCGAGGATAGGAACTAATTGCGCAGCTGAAACCAATAGTCCTATTTGCATCGTGGACAGGTTCCAATCCTGCTGGATGAAGATTGCAATAGCACCGATACCTTGTACGAAGAAACAGGCACTCGCTTGGGCCACGGTTGCGATCAAAAGAATAACCCAGCGATAACCCGAGTTCTGGCGCAAACTGCTTACATCAGTCATTGAAAAGCTCCATCATTTTCTGATACGCCCAGCGGCCTTTGGCGTAGTGTTGTGAGATGTTCGTCCCTGACAATATCGAGCCCCATACGATTAATTATTGTTTCTGGGTTAAGTTCAGGCGTCACACCATTATAGCCGATTTCTTCAAGTGCATACTCCATGAGTTGTTGGTTGTCACTCATATGCACTTGTCCTTTCTCGTCTACCCCATAGGGTGTATCTTCCATGCCTACACGTAGAATATCAACACCACTTCCAGGTTGGCAGGCGTATGTAGCAAGCCGCCTTAAAGCACACATTTCGGTTCCTTTCCGTGGGCCAACATCCACAACTTTGTAATGCAGGTGGGCTTGCTGGGGGATAATGGCGGCACCGACAGTGATGGTTATCTTACGCTTTCTATAATCTGGATTGGAAATGTCAAACTCCAAACTTTTGGCCACTTCGATGACGTTGCAAAACTCATCATAGGATGATGGAAACGGAAGGCGACTGGAAAATCCAAATAATAGGATTATGTTTAGCTGGCCGGAGCTGCCCAGCTGTAGAGATGGATGTTCAACGGCAAACCGTGTCATGCCATAGCTTCGGGCAAGTTGAACCCATTCGACTTCATGAAATAGCCCTAGTTGTCGGCGAGCTGAAATCGCACTCCTGTAGACTTGAAACTGTATTGAAGGTGAAGTACTACCATAGTCGGCACCTTTACTCGTGGAGTTTGTTTCCATGGTGGCCTGTACAACACGTGCAGATGGCACATATTTTTGTATATCTTCGAAAAAAGCAGAGCTGTGCATATATTCAAAGTCGAGTTTTTGTATTTTCTTTTCCAGTTCGCATATGATCTGCAGTTCTATCGCGGCCTGAATGGTGACAAAATGAGCTCCGCCGAAGTGTAGAGGTAAAGCGCATTGGCTAACCCGTTCCCATTCACCAAATGTCTTAATATTTTCTTGAACTTCTTTACCATTGCGACTAGCCCCGAAACTCAGAAGGACGTCTTTGCAGGAGCGTTGTATATTTCGACTCACGGCTTGATAGATGTCATTGTCGGTTGTTTGCTCCTGCGTTATCGGGTTGCGAGCATGATAATGATAGTACCGGCACCCCAGGTTATAAAGTTCGATCGCTTCTTTAACGATGGCGTCCTGGTCTCCCTTGATAGTAGCGCCTGTACAAATGGAATCGAGAAGCTGATCCCCTGTGAGATAGTGGTTGCGAGGCGTGAATTTTGCGCCTGTTGATGCGCACCCCAAGATAAGTGTCTTCTGTGGGTTACTCATATTTACTTCCCTGTTATCTAGTTAGATACCCTTTAACCGAACGTGCCGGTGCGTTGGCTGGTGCCTTTGTCTGCATCCGGTGTTGGCTGGGCTTTGACGTTCTATCAGTTTGAAAATCCCATACGTTGCGGATTTAGCATGGTTTTTTGACAAACCTTCATGCTAGAGCGGTTTTTTGACTTTCAGACCCTTGGTTGCGCATGTAATGATATGACCATCAAAAAATTGCGAGATCAGCAAGATGACGGATTTTCGAACCTTAAAGGATTTTATTGTGCTGGCTCGCGTTCGAAGTTTTTCCCAAGCTTCGATACATTGCAATGTTACAACCTCCGGCTTGAGTCGAAGGATTACCGCTTTGGAAGAGTGGTTGGGTGTTTCGGTGTTTGACCGAACTCGTCACCAGCTAGAACTTACCGACGCGGGTACGGAGTTCCATGTTGCTGCTGTCGAAATTGTAGAGCTATTAGAGAAAACAAGAAATTCGGTTATCCGTACTCAAGAGAAAAACAGGCGGAGAATTTCTATTGTTGCGCCACACATCATGTCGAGAGCGTTTTTTCCAGCTTGGTTGCCGAGGGTAAGTAGGCAGTCAGAAGAAACTCGTTTCTCTATAGACTTCGCAAACCTCCCTGAGTGCTTCAAACACCTAACTAACCGCTCGGTGGATTTTGTTGTCGCTTTTGCGGACAACAATAACGGCATCAGTGAGCACCTTAAGAGAACAGTATCACTTGACGAGCTTGAATGTTTGAAGATAGGCCGCGAGTGGCTAGTTCCTGTGAGTGCGCCAAATTTGCTGGGGGAACCTTTGAATAGCGTTAGTTTACCTAAAGGTGAGATTTCATACCTTCATTACCGCCAGGATTGCTCATTGAGTTGGGCGCTTGAAAAAATGCTAAAGGGCAATCCAAGTTTGTCAGCACTCCGTAAAATTCACGATTGTTCTCTGGCCGACGGTCTTCGTTCTATGGCGATAACCGGGCTAGGCGTTGCATGGCTTCCTCTGGAGATCGTTCGGAACGATTTAGATAGGAAGGATCTGGTTCGTGCAGGCAACACAGAGTCTGATATAGCATTAGAAATTAATATTTATCGTCGCAAAGAAAAGCTAGGCGAGAATGCTGAGATCTTATGGGATAATCTTAGTAGTATGGCGAATGATTCCAGCTTTGCTGTAGCGAAACCCGTGATCCCGTTCACTACATTAAGTTAGCTAATTTCCTATAACACCGTTTATACACTGGTAGCAGGCTTCGTTGGAAGGCTTGCTGCCGAATATCTGAAGCAACCCTAGTTTCGTCGAGACATCAAAACCCTCGGTTTTTATTGCCCATGACTGGAAATTAGGCTCTTGGTAAAGCGCGTGTAGAACGATGGCAATTTCATAGTTCTTGGCTTGCGGTCGCAAGCGTACCAGAGGGCCAAGTAATACAGCGTGCATTTTTCCTCTGTCAGCATGTCGTCCCGTGTTTGTTATCGAGACCTAGGGATGGTCTGAAGTAGCCACGTATTTCTGGCTGACTTCGGC
Organism: Pseudomonas sp. P9_31; assembly: GCF_034008235.1. Taxonomy (NCBI): domain Bacteria; kingdom Pseudomonadati; phylum Pseudomonadota; class Gammaproteobacteria; order Pseudomonadales; family Pseudomonadaceae; genus Pseudomonas; species Pseudomonas sp. P9_31. The sequence continues at coordinate 3,242,955 of NZ_CP125375.1, read as the reverse complement.
CACCGCCGATTTTGAAGGTGGCGAATCGATCCAAAACGCTCAGATCACTCACTCATTCCTGTCTTTTTAGCCGCGGCGAGCACCTCCCCGCGGCTATTCCCCACATTACAGGCGCACCTCTCCTGTATTGCCCAGTAAATGTCGGCGGGCCATCCACAGATTCGACAGCGCAAACAGCGTCACCAGCTGTGCCGTGTTCTTGGCCAGGCCACGGAAGCGCGTCTTCACATAACCGAACTGGCGCTTGATCACCCGGAACGGGTGCTCGACCTTCGCCCTTACCTGCGCCTTGGCTTTTTCGATTTTGCGCTTGGCTTTGTACAGGACGCTGCGCTTGCCCAGTTTCTGGTAGGTGCTGCGCCGGGCGGCAATCTGCCAGATGACTTGGCGACCTTCATGCTCGGGGCGTTTCTCCACTCCGGTATAGCCGGCATCGGCACAGACCACGTTTTCGTCGCCGTGCAGCAGCTTATCGACCTGCGTGACATCTGCCACATTGGCCGCCGTGCCCACCACGCTATGCACCAGGCCCGACTCGTCATCCACACCGATATGAGCCTTCATGCCGAAGTACCACTGATTGCCTTTCTTGGCCTGGTGCATTTCCGGGTCGCGTTTGCCGCCCTGGTTCTTGGTCGAACTCGGCGCATGAATCAGCGTGGCATCGACGATGGTGCCCTGGCGCAGCGACAGGCCGTGATCGCCCAGGTAGCCATTGATCACGCCCAGAATCCCTGCCGCCAGTTCGTGCTTTTCCAGTAGGTGACGGAAGTTGAGGATGGTGGTTTCGTCGGGAATGCGCTCCAGGTTCAGCCCAGCAAACTGGCGCAGAATAGTAGTCTCGTACAGTGCCTCTTCCATCGTTGGATCGCTGTAGCCGAACCAGTTTTGCATCAGATGGACACGTAGCATCGCCATCAGCGGATAGGCCGGACGACCACCATCACCCTTCGAGTAGTGCCGCTCGATCAGAGTAATCAAACCCTTCCACGGCACCACCCGATCCATCTCGATCAGGAACAACTCTTTACGGGTCTGCTTGCGTTTTCCGGCGTACTCGGCATCGGCGAAAGTCATTTGCTTCATCGGAGAACTCGGCGGGTGGAGTCGGGGTATTTTGCCAAAATCAGGAAGTCTTTTTGAGGGTTTTCTTAAAGAAAATAATCTGAAGCAAAAAGCCCGTCACAGTTGTGGCGGGCTAAGAGGGGTTTACGAGGAATGATGGGTTAAATTTTACCCTTGAATCCAGTACTCGCCAGCGGCACCTGCACTGTCATAGTTTACTCGATCATGTATTGCTTGACTCACGGAGCTGGGCACAAACCTAAGCTGCAGAGAACCCGCATTATCTGAGATATCCCCGTCGTTAATGCGTAGTTCCAAACTCTGTCCTGCCTTCAAGGCAAAGCAGATCCCATAACCTGTAACTGTATTGCCCGATTTCATGACGAGCTGTCCTAGATTTCCTGAGGGAAAAGGGCAGCTTGGATCTGCCTTTATGGTGTAGTAGTTACCTACAGTGCTGTTAGTTCCGGTTGCTTGACACACTCGACCTCGGTCGTTTGTATTGAAGTTCCACGTTCCATCTGCATATAGATTTCCGTCTTCCTTGACTGTGCCAAAACTCTGCCAGTCTTTATCTGCATAAACATCCATTTATTTACTCTCCTTGTTTTACAAGACCGAAATCCAGTTCTTGCCTGGGGTTTCGAGTTGAATTCACCAAACTTCGACAAATTCGCGGTTCAATACTGCCTCAGAGCATGGGTCGCGGCTTGTGAAAAATCGCAGTTTAATAGACGAATTAGCGATAACTTTAATTTCGAAAGCTCACCGGAGCAAGGGGGCCGACGAGCCGAGGATAGGCGTGATGTTTGGATATTTGGGGCGCGGAGCGTAAGAGACTATGGTAGGAACGAATGTCGGAGGAAGGCCTCGTAGCACCTATGAACAAAGGTGCGCCAACAGCCCATTTCGGATTAAATCTAAATCTGCTTGGGTAAACCCCAATACCATCCGCTGTTCATATTTCACATCTGGTGCCCCCGTTCAGCCCGATCTTTCAACCCGTACTGGTGCACTCTGACAATTCGTGCAATCCGACCTGTAAACCCAACGCTGATGGCATTAGCTTCACCCTGTGCCTTAAGAAAGCTGGCTGTGCGCAGCTTCTGGAACATCTGCACCTTTCTCTTCACCCGTCCCTGTTTGCCGCGCAGGTTGTGCTGTTTGCGTGGCGCGTACTTGCTGCTGTCCGGGTTGCGCTGGGCAATGATTCGTTGTTGATGGCTGCGGCGCAACGCCTGGCCGAGGTTGCGAGCCAGCTTGTTACGCGATGCTGGCTGAAGTTGCCCAAGCAAGCCGGCCGCCCAGTCCTCCAGCGCTTCCAGGCGGTTGGTCATTTCGGCAGCACCCATTCGCTACTGGTGCCTTGGGCGCCGGGTATCCAGTTCGGGTCGAGGAACGCGGCGGCCCGTTGCGGCTCGCCGGAATGGCGGATGGTGGTATTGCCCTGGTCGTCCTTGCCTACCACCACCCGTTCGGTCAGGGGCAGGGTCAAACTCAGATCGACTTTGCTGTTGTCGAGAATGTCGGCTTCGAACTGGATGCCGGCGGCGGACTTGTTCAGGTTTTCCCTAGGTCTGCTGGACGCTTTGATTTTAGAGGCTCTTGGGTTTAGTGGGTCCAGTCCATCAGCGCGTCCGTGAACTCACGGGATGGTCGCTGCATCGATAGAGGAATGGGGCAAAAATGGGGCAAACCGTACGCCAAACCATGCCATTCAATGCCCACTATGCATTTATGCAAGCAGGCAGGAGCGGGCGCTACAGACAGAAAGTACGGGCCTCTAGCGCCAAAACCGCCACATACCCCAGCACAATCGGCGTATGGTCAGTTGGTGAGGTTGTGACCGGTTGAATCCACAACCTATAGCGGACGCTAACGCTCACCCGCGGCCACGCCGGAGCGGCGAAACCGCGGAAGCGTGGACGTCAGGTGCAGCGTGTTGTTGGGCGCGCCTCCGCTACTTGCTCCATATAGCAGCCTGTTATTGCATTGGAGCACCCACAACTACAGAATCAGACCACCTCCAATCAGCGTATAGCTGCGGAAGTGAATTAAGATATGTTGCTCCCGTCCATGGATCAGAGACGATCACGCCCCCGGTGTTCGGATCAACTCCTTGAATAACTATGTAATGACCCACGGGTCCATTCGATGGACGCACGAAGGCAATTAGCTTCCAACCAGTAGAAAGCGTGTTGAGCAGCTCTTGTGGGGAACCAGGGCGACCAGCCTGCCAAGCGCGGAAACCATATGAATTGAGTAGTGCAACAAGTTCCCCTATGTATGCAGGGCGATCACGTGGCCAGCCATCCAGCCTGGCAGAGATCTGTTCCTGGGTTTGGTATCTGCCAACTTGCGCCATTACATTTTGGATTGATGCTGCCCAACACCAATTCATAGCTCGTTGTCGTTCGATCGCTAGCGCTTGGGATCCTGCAAATAAAGCAACAACTATGAATAGCGAACTAATGAGGCGTTTCATTTTGCTTGCTTCCATGCTAGGTGGGATGACGTACAACTATAGTAGACGACAAAAGTGGCGTATTACTTTCCGACGTTTGTGTCTGATAGCGTTCCTTGATCATGCGTAACTCCCTGTTTTGCTTGAGCGTCGCGCCAGAAACACGGCATAAGGCGACGAGGAAAGGCGACATGGCTTTTGACCATATTAGGGAGTTTAGCAGCGTATCCCTAGCATTGCCGTCGCCAGCCGGAGCCCCGCATTGCCTTCTCCAGATGAGAGATACAGTTGCGACATGCTTTGGAAAGCGTAACGTCTGATATGCCGATATCTTGAGCCAGTTTCAGTACAGGTGTTTCCCAAGCTTTGTCGAACAGTCCTTGGGAGTGAAGGTTACGATCTTAGACTTATCCGGCGTTTGGCGTTCCGATACCAGCGTAGATCCTCTCTCTCCAATCTCAAGATGTCCGGAGGGACGTAACGTCCAGCTATTCACCCGGCTTCTTCGTAGGGGGGATCACTCTGATGCCATTAACACCGCGTCAAGTTGATGAATTCTTCATTTGTTCTGATCGTGTCCAGTGCACCGCGCACATTGCCTCCCACCTCATTCGATCCGTGCTGCTCGACCCAGAGTGTCAGTTCCATAATGGCAGCCTCAAGGGCTGCTGGTTTTCGTTGATCTTGAATAGCAGGGAAGAGAGCAGATCTGAGTTTGGCATCGCGATTCCTCCATGGAAAAAGGACAGCGTAGCAGTAGGAAAGTTTGGTGGGATCTTGTCGCTTGGCTATGGATGGTTGCGCAGAGTCAGAGCGCGCTAAGCTGGCGCTCAAGCTGTTCTCGTTCCCAGCCACTTAATAGCTCGACTGGATCCGTGCCATAGCGGTGCCAGGTTTCAAGAGTCCCGACTCGACCGTCAGATGACCTGCAATCCTCGCAGTAACCTAGGGTGCCGCAGTCATTAAATAGCGTGAGCAGCCAGTCATCAATCTCAACAGGCATAAGGCCATGATAGATCTCACTCCATGACTGTCTGCTGGATTTTGTCATGGTGCGTGTGCCTAACGCGACGTCCTTCAGCACCTGGTAGACCTCGCGGGCGTTGAGAGCAGGTTTTGTGTTCAAATTTTTCATCGTCTAGATTGTCGATGCTCTGTAAGCGTCCGTCCAATGCACCTTGCGCAACGAAACTGACTTGCACCGGGCTAGAATCCTAACCGCAGCCGCGTCGGGGATACTAGAAGCGATGCGTTAGGTGCAAATGGATGTGCGCGTAGTGGAGCCGAAGTCGGAGCGCCGATGGAAGGCCCCCGATATCACCCGCGACTTTGCCTGTTGCTCTACAGGCCCCAGGGGGACTGAATATTCCATGCCCGTCGTGATCGCTGTAATCGCCAAGCGGTTCTTGCGGGGCGGAGAACGTGGGGACGAAATTAAGTCCAAGCTTTATGCGGCAGTGCCACCTGATTTATCGGTAAGCTACGTTTTTAGCTCGCTGTAAATCCACTCCGAACCACACCTTGATGACCAATATGCTTGACTGGGACAGCCTCCGTTTTTTCTTTGCCTTTGTTCATGAGGGTTCCTTAGCCGCTGCGGCTCGCTCGCTGGGGGTGGAGCACGCGACTGTGGCTCGCCGAATAGCTGCCCTCGAAGCCTCTTTGAACATGAAGCTGGTGGATCGTAGGGGCCGTGTTTACCAACTGACCGAGGATGGTGTGAGGGTAGGTGAGTACGCAGCGCAGATGGAGTCTGCGTCATTTGCACTCAGGCGATTCGCTGACGGGGAAGAAAGTCGCATTGAGGGTGAGGTGATCTTGTCCGCACCTCCTGCGTACCTCGGGACTTTGGTAGCTCGGCGGCTCGGGGTATTGCGGGAGCGTTATCCCCGGTTGCAGCTCAGGCTCGTTGGAGCCAAGTCCACTGCATCGTTGGCAAGAAAAGAAACCGATATTGCCATTACCTTCAGCAGGCCGGAAGAACAGAGTGTCGTCGCCAAAAGCCTCGGCTCCTTGCGTTTTTACCCTCATGCTAGCAAGGACTACATCGATCAACGTGAACCTGAACAGTTCGAGTTCATCGGCTACGACCGTAGCATGGACGATTCGATACAGCAGCAATGGCTCATGGATCGGCTGGGTGGGCGGCCGCTCTCCGTCACCAGCAACGACCTGCGCATTCAGGCATTAGCTGCCGTAGGCAATGCTGGCATAGTTTTCTTGCCAGATTTTTTAGGCAAGGAATATGGGCTGGCGAGAGTAGACGTTGATATGGATCACACACCGCTGGAACTGCCCATCTGGCTCGCGTTTCATGAAGATCTCCGCAGCTCTCTAAAAATCCGAGCAGTCTTGGATTTCCTCATGGAGGGCTTAGTGCAGGCGCGGGAGCTGTGAATTTTTTCACATCCCATTTGTGGTTTTAGTGAATAGGCCGTCACCAAGCATATCTCTACCCTAGGCAGAATTTGAATATCTGGCTAGAGATAGAGGCTCTTCACCGATGAGCATTACCCATCCCCAACAAAGCTCAATGGCTGTGTACCGTACAGCGTGGATCGTGACCGCGATCTTTATACTGTCGAATGCGGCTACACCGCTCTACAGCTCTTGGCAGCAATCCCTCGGCTTCGCGTCCGGAGTGCTGACCGTGATTTTTGCCTGCTACATCATCGGCCTCCTTCTAACTCTCACCGTCGCTGGTCAGCTGTCCGACCACTACGGGCGCAAAGCCTTGCTTCTACCCTGTGTGGGGCTGGCTATCATTGCAGCGATTCTGTTCGACCAAGCGCATAGCATCGGCGTCCTGATGCTCGCACGCTTCCTCACCGGCGTTTCGGTGGGCCTCGTTGTATCTGGGGGTATGGCGAATGTCGTCGAGCATGCTCAGCCTCATCGCAAGCATTTTGCTTCGCTAATGGCATCTGTCGCGATGGTGGCCGGAGCGGGCACCGGGCCGCTATTGGCAGGGGTCGTTGCGCAATATCTCCCGAACCCGATCCACACAGTCTTCCGAGTGGAAATCGCGATTTTGTGCGCGGCGCTCCTAGCGCTACTCAATCAAAAGAACCAGAAGCTTGGGGTCGGTACGTTTAAACTGCGCTTGCCCTCCGTCGCTAAGGAAAACCTCCGCATCGTGCTATTGGGGATAGCGTTCTTCGGCCCTGGAATAACTTCGACATCATTCATCCTGTCGCTCGGTCCCAAGCTGATATCGACTTTTCTAGGCGTGAATAGTCCCCTTGTCACGGGTTGTATGGCCTTTTCAATGTTCCTCGTCGCCGCGGGCGTGCAGTTTGCGGCGAAGCGATACAGCAGCCGTACCGTGTTTTCGCTTAGCGGGATCGGTACTGTCTTCTCAATGATTTTCGTGTGGATCGCGCTGGAAACCGGTTCCGCTCCATGGCTGATCGTTTCCGCTCTGTCGGCAGGCGCCGGTCAAGGCTTGGGCCAGTTAGGTGGACTGACCCTTATTGCTGACCGCGTGCCTGCGCAGCGCAGAGCCGAAGCCAACGCAGTGTTCAACATGGGGGGGTATGTGCCCGCTGGGGCGATCCCGGTGTTAACAGGTTACTTGATCGACTTTTTGGGGCTGAGCATTGGAATAAGCTCACTTGCGCTCATTATCGCGAGTCTTGCTTCTTTGGCGCTCATGCAGCTTTTGAGGCACGTCCCTAAGCAAAGTCAAGCTCGTACACGCGGCGAGGCTTAACGAGCCCACTTATGTGGCAGCAGATCGATAATCTGACTGGCGCGCTGGGCTGGCAAGCGCGGGAGGACGTCTTTCAGATATGCAACTGATGCTTTGGGGGGGATTCTTCTTATATTCGCAACAAAAGACCTGTCGTTAGCAGGTCGATCTTTCGAAGGTTTTCCGATGTTGGTTGGCTCAGATGGCTGGCCTGTTGAGTCCGTGCAATCCTTCCTCAGGCATATTCTCGTGGAGTCCGGTGAGGCACGAAGAGAGCTGACATGGGAAGCCTACGGACGTCGTCTGTACGACTACTTCGCCTTCTTGGAAGCCAATGGCCTGGGATGAAGAGAGCCCTGCTCACGGTCTGAGCGTCCTATCTCGTTACCGGGACTGACCAATGGGCTAGCCACGCGCCAGGGAATGCTAGTGCTTCGGAGCGCGGGCATACCAACCGTAGATTGCGATGCCGGCATAACAGGTCGCTGGCACGCTCAATGCCATCGCGAGCGTCGAGAGGTCGGCCGCATACCCTGTCAATGGCGGAATAAATGCCCCGCCAACAATGGCGCAACAGAACAGGCCCGAACCTTCCGCCGCGCGATGACCGAGCCCTGCGGTCGCAAGGGTAAAGATCGTCGGAAACATGATGGAGTTGAACAGCCCGACGGCCAGCAGCGACCATCCGGCAACAACGCCTTGTGTGGTGGCAGAGATCGTCAACAGCACAATGACTGCCGTGGCGGCAAAGGCCAGCAGTTTCCCGGGCGCGAAAGTGCGCATCAGCGCCGAGCCGATAAAGCGGCCAACCAGGGCGCCACCCCAATAGAAGGCAACATGCTTGCCTGCGGCTTCGGCGGGAAGGGCCAGGGTTGTCGGCAGCATGAGGTAGTCGGTGATGAGGCTGCCAATCGTGACTTCGGCGCCGACATAGAGAAATATGCAAACGGTGCCGAGTGCAAAGCGCGGCTGCTTTAGAAGGTCGAGCGCAGCGAGTGGATTGAGACGTTCAGGTCTTGTTGACGGTTGCAGCTCATTTCTTTTCAGCCAGACGATCAAGGCGACGATGCAGATGAAGAGCGTAATGCTTGCATAGGTGTTGCTGATCACGCTGGCTTCCTGCGACAGGAAGGACGTCAGTTCTGCTGGCGACAATGCGGAGGTATCTACCGCATTGAGGGAGCCCAGGATCAGTATGGCACCCAGGTAGGGCGCGACCGTGGTTCCCAGCGAATTGAACGCATGGCCGAGGGTGAGGCGGCTAGAGGCCGTTGCGACGGTTCCGAGCAGTGAAAGCAGCGGGTTCGCAACGACCTGAACGGTTGTCACGCCAATCGCAAGCACAAAGAGGGCGCCGAGGAAGGCTGGAAACAATGCGGACTGGGTGGCAGGAATGAAGAGCAGGCATCCACCAGCCATCAGCAGCAACCCGAGGACGGCCGCTCTCATGTAGCCGATTCGCGAAATGAGCAGGCCTGCGGGTATGGCGAAAATGAAATAGGCAAAAAAGAATGACGACTGCACAAGCATGGCCTCGGTATAGCTGAGGCTGAAGAGGTGCTTGAGTTTTGGCACCAGGACATCGTTAAGGCTGGTGATGCTGCCGAGGATGAAAAACAGCGCGAACACGTAGGTGCTCATCCGTTGGGTGTGGGGTGTTGCCAAACTGTTGGTGACAGTCGCGCTAGCACTAGCGTTCGTCATCACGGGCTTCCTCCTTCTTGTGATTGTTACTTTCAAGGAAAACTCTATCGAGTCTCAGGCACCTTGATAGTGAGACAGCGCTAACTTTGTGCGGTGAAGTACTCGCCAAAGGAGGGTGCGCTGCCATTTGATTTTTTGTCTGTAGCCGCTACCGCTCACCCAAAGTCCGGGGCCAGTCGTTAGAGGGCGCTACCTTAGTGCCTGACTTTTCGTTTGGCAAGCCGCTGGATCTCTTGGGGGTTATGCCGAGACAAGGGGTAATTTCGCTCATTTGGGCTGCAGCGACGCCGCCGCTCCTGGCCCAAAAGCTCCCCACTCTTATCGTTGCTGTTAGTCATAAACATAACCGTTTGCCTATCCCTTATCGTAAGGGGGAAACGGTGTCCTGACTTTCATGGGGCTCGTTCACGGGGCTGAGTAGATGACTTAGCCGGACGGATACCGATCGTCATTTTGGCGGTGGTTTGTCAAAGAGATAGATGACGAGTGTAAGCAACACTACACCCACTGGCATGGCAAGAGCCTTCGAAAATCTCAGGTGCGGAGTCCCATGACATGAATATATGACTTGGTCTCTTTCCTGTGAATCCAGTCACCAGCGGTAGAGGCCAGCCTCCTAGCATGTGTTTTTCAAGCGTGTGGAGATACGGATGTTTGTATGTATTTCCAGCTCCTAAAGAGCAAACCGTGTACCCACGCTGCTTTGCTTTTGGGATAGAGACGGAATGCAGCTTACCGCCGTGGTGTGTGATGCATATGGCACTAAATGCATCACCTCGGGCCACCGACGGTATGTGGCGGTAGCCCGCATCACCAGGGAGCAGATAGTTTTTTCGCCCGCGAGGGCCTGGATAAACGGTAACGGCTAGCCCAGAGTCGTTAGTGGTCTTTCCAGTACAACGTTCAATACCCACGCCTCCCACGCGAAGAGCTGAGGGAAAGTGCCCGTCCCAAATCAGGAGATTACTGCGAGCAAGTAAATCTGCAGCAAAAGCTTGCTGGATTGGTTTCTTCGGTACGGGAGGCGCAATCCACCTGGTATCGAGCGCAATGGGGTATCTGTAGGCTGACGACCAGTGATCCCAGTCCCAGTGCGAAAGGATTACCGCCGGACGCTTAGTGAAGCAAAAGCCATTATGGTTTTTGGGAAATGTTTTCGCATTTCCAAGCACACCACCACCGAAGTCTACATACAAAGAGGGAATTCTATGGTTATTTTCTAATAAGCCTTGGCAAGCACCATGTCCTACGTCATAGATAGCGACTCCACCTGACGTTTCGACTTGTTCAAGCAAACCAGAAATGGCTTTAAGTCCAAGTTTCGAATCGTGCGAAATCAGAACCTCCTTAGGCCATCCCTTACTGCTCATGGGGCCGCTATCTGGCCAGCCCGGTTGTAATGCTTCCCGGTATTGTATAGCTACCGAAATCCCCTCGGAAAAAAGGCTCGTATATAGTGTTGAGGTGATGTCGCCTGCTTTCGGGGGAGCATACCCAAATTCAAACCACGCAATATCACCGGGTTGCAGCTGCTCTGGGAAGGCCGGAAGCGGATAGTCGTGTAATTCGAGTACAGACAATGGAGCGATTCGGTAAACCTCTTTCCAACTCATACCCGGATTGAGATTTTGTAGCCATGACGCATCAACGCACTCAAAATAAATAGGCTCTAAATTCTTTTCTGGGCGTGATTCTTCATCTGCCTCAGGGACCTCAATAGCGGCGTACAGTCGTCCTTTACTTGGAGCTTCAGGTGCTGCCCCATTGGAGAAGAACGCGTTTCCACCTACATCGTCTCTGTTTCTGTCCATAGCCATTTTATAATTCACCTTATTGAGTCTGGGCGTAGGTCCGTGCTGCTCGAAAATGCATGCCTCGCGCGGTGGCTAAAGTAATCCGTACGTTTGTTCAATCTTCTCTGTAAGTGCGTATCCATGACCAGCAAGAAGTTCGAATTCTGACGCTTTTAGGCGGCGCAGCGTTGTAGGGAAACGACAAGAGAACTCCGCTGCAGCATTAAGAGCTGGGTTGATCAAAGGACTCGCAATGCCTAGGTAGGCCCCTCGACCAGGGCCATTTTTGAGATAGTCTACGAATGTTCGTACTCGCAACGCTCGGGACTGTTCAGACATGATGTCTGCGATCCGCATAAGCCTCCAAGGACTAAGCAATCCTGCTGAAAACCCCATGCTCAAAGGCGCGCCCGCGTCAGATACAAGTATCGCTTGTTGGCCATGCTTAGGTATTCCTCTCCCAGCATCAAAAAGCGGTTCAAGGCCTAAATTGTCGTAGACACCACCATCGTACAAGCGCAACTTTCGAAACACTGGTGTGGTGACCCTGTTCGCCGACAATGGAGCATTCCAAGGACGCGTCAGCCAAGTAAAATTGCGTGTTTTTAATGAGTAAGGGCCGATGCCCCCTGGAAACGCTGCAGATACAGCAAGTGCACCCGATAGCGGGAAATTCTCAGGATCTGCGTACCCAATCGAAAAATCCCCGATACTGTCGTATTTAAAACGAAAGCGCTTTCCATTCTCTGCAGTCGTACCATTTATAGACCACTCGGGTGAAGGAGGAATGTCTGAAAGTTTGGCGTTGACCCCCCACTCATTCTGTAAACCTAACGAAAGCAGGTTTGCACGAGAAAGAAGGAAACGAAAATTTAGAGGGCTACGTAGTTGCCGTAGAGCACTGAAAAGCAGACTGCGTGAGCACATTTTCGCTCGAATACTTGGATAAACACTGCTCAAAAACACAGCGGAAGAAGGCCATTTCCAGCCGGCCTCCTGCATAATTAAGCCAACAAGCAAGCTACCACCTGATACGGTAGAAATGTGCGTAATGTCTTCTAGCATCTGTTTCTTTGCAAGGAAGTCCAAAACACCAAGATGGAACACCATTGCTCTGACCCCACCACCAGACAATGCTAAGGAAAAACGTTTCGTAGTCGGCTCGATGAAAGGTGACTCGGCCATCCTTTTTCCCCATCAACTCGAAGAGTTCCTAGAGCCATGCCGCTGTAAGGAGGGCTCCTCAGATTGCACGTAACCACCAGTAAGACTGGTTGTCATTGCATTATGATAGCCCGGAGTTCAAGCAACGCATCGCCGACGGTACTGGTGTTGTGGATTAGGTAGAAAATATCACCAAAGACGTCGGTCCCTTGGTAGAGCCCGTACTCCAGGCCGAACAAAGCATTGCTCAAGTTACGCTGTCGCCGTGTAGCGGACTGTCTTAGTCTCTGTGCGTGGATAAAGCGCTCGCGCACCTGCAAATGCGGAGCCTTGGAGGTCAGTTTGACTGACGGGATGAGGAGCGACCTCGCTAGAACGTCGCTCCTCTGAATTCAAAAACGCTTACGTCGTCTTCAATGACTCCCGACGCGCAAGGCTTTCTCTAAAATTGCCAAGCAACCAGCGAGCATCAGCGCGCGGTGGTGAAATCCGTCCCGGCGTTACACAGGCCAGCGAAGCCCGACTCCTGTCCTGCAACACGCGCCCATTTAGGTGCTTGCGTTAACCCGCAATCTTTATTGCAAGCTCAGCGACGTGCTTACCCTGGAAGCGCGCAATATCCAGTTCATTTTGTGACGGTTGCCGTTTACCGTCAGCGCCCGCCAGGGTGGTCGCGCCATAGGGCGTACCGCCGGTGATCTCGCTCATGTTGGTCAGCCCTGCGCAGCTGTAAGGCACCCCCACGATGACCATCCCCTGGTGCAGGAGTGTGCTGTGGAACGACGTAATCGTGGTTTCCTGGCCACCGTGCTGGGTGCCGGTCGACGCAAAGACACTGCCGATTTTCCCGACCAGCGCGCCGCTCATCCACAGTCCTCCGGTCTGGTCGAGAAACGTGCGCATCTGTCCCGCCATATTGCCGAAGCGCGTCGGTGTACCAAAGATGATGGCATCGTAATTGCCCAGCTCGTCAGGTGTCGCCACCGGTGCCTTCTGGTCAAGTTTGACGCCGATGGCTGCTGCCTGTTCGGCCGGGATGGTTTCAGCGACACGTTTGAGCGTCACGTCTGTGCCGGGTACGGATCGTGCGCCTTCGGCCACTGCGCCAGCCATAGTTTCGAGGTGGCCGTACATTGAGTAATAGAGAACCAGTACCTTCGCCATGATTTTCTCCTGGATTAAGCGCCATTCGATGGATTAGGAAGATCTTGGGTTACACCACTGCCAACGAACAGCAGCGGCGGGCGTAGCACTCGGTCACGAACAAAACGGCGGCTCACACCCACCCGACTGCAGGGACTTTGACGGCATGCGGATTAACACTAGCAGCTCCATATATTGCCTGCTGGCAGACAGAGACGCTTTTGTTGCCCCTGCGCGTCGCGATAGTGGGGAAGGGCGCGCAACAAATCCGGCATCGCGCTCAAGTATGGGAAAGTTCTGAATGGCTTTGTCGGATGTACATTCAATGCTCATGGGCATGCGAATGGATGGTCAGGGCCCCCGGTACCTTGGTGCGCTCGAGCCCCCCCATGCTCCAGCCACCGGAGGGTCTGCTCATAGGCACGCTGCAGCAAAGACTCGGTCTGTGCCACGCCGCCGTCAACCAGGAACTGATCGGCGATCTGTACGCAGGGGAACACCAGCGGGATGACTGCGCTGGCCAGTAACGCCTGCTCAAGTTCGCCTCCGTGGCGAACACTGAGATTTGCTTGAGATTGCAACGCAAATCACCCCTGAATTCATAGAGCAATCTATGGTCATCTCCATTTTTTCAAGACTGATTAACGGGCGACGTGATTGACTTGCTCAAATCTATTCGGCGTCTATTTGGGGCATGCCCAAGCGCCACAATGAGAGTCGCGCCAGGTAATCCTTAAAAGTGCATCGGCTTCGAAAGCCGATATTCTATACAGGCTCTTTACCAGGCCGGTTGGCCGTTTACGTCATCCATTATTCAGCTATCGCAAAACCTGGAGGGGGGTTCGTGGTACGGCAACAACAGCAGGGTCAGGCAGCGGCGCGTGAGTGTCGGAGCACTACAGCGCGTTGTGTTCCGGGAGCGAGTGAATGGTGCCCAAGAGGTCGATAACGTCGGCATTTTAATGAACCGCCAGTCCATACCGGCTTCACGTTGCCAGAGAGTGCAGGCGGAGCTTTTGTAAAAGTTCCGCTCTGACATATTATTTAACATAATATACATTACACGTAACAACATATTTCATGGTTAGCCTGGTTACACGCAGTTTTGATGTGAGCTTCAGCTTTCACTTGGACTTTTTAACGAAGTGCTGAACAGCGTTGAAACCAATGGCTTTGAGATGATTGTCTAGCATGAGCAAACAACGTAACTGTTCCATGCCCCCTCATTCGACGCGCCGATCTGATCCCGAATGCTGTACACCCGATTCCCTCGGGAGCCAGCATCGTCCGGATAAATCCTTATGGTGGTGTCGTTCGCGCGTCGCAAGCGCTAAACACTTAGCTGCTTAATCCAGCCAAGGCTCGCAACGGTAGAACCGGAAGGACGGTATTCACAACCGATCCATCCTGGGTAGCCACGCTGCTCCAGCGCCGCGAACAAGGCAGTAAAGTCGATGCTCCCCGTTCCCGGTTCGTGACGACCCGGGCAGTCGGCAATTTGCACATGGACGGTTCTGTCATAAAACCGAGCCAGAACATCTGCTGCGTCTCCGGTCAAAAGCTGGGCATGGTAAAGATCGAGAATCAGCCCAACACTCGGGAAGGTCTCCAGCACCTGTTGCGCCTTGCTGAAGTCAGACATGTAATAGTCCGGCATCGCCTGCGAACTGATTACTTCGATAAGCGGTCGTAAACCCTGATCTTCGAAGTACTTGACTGCATACTCCAGGTTGCCCCCGAAGATAAGCGCTGCCTCGTCCTGCGTCGTGACGCCAGACATGATGTGGACATCCGAACACGCCAGCGCCTTTGCATAGCTGGCGGCCTGGAGTAACCCGTTGCGAAACTCTTCTTCCTTGCCCTGCAAGGCAGCGATACCCTTGGTAACGCCAGCCGGTGCGGCGAACTGAATCAAAGGCAGACTGTATTGAGCCAGATGGTCGGCCAGGAGGCTCGCGTCGAACTCATAGGGGGACGGGAACTCCACCGCCCGAAAACCAGCGGCGGCGGCGGCTTCGATGCGTTGCAGAAAAGGCAATTCATTGAACTGGAAACCGAGATGAGCATTGAACTTGAGCATTGGGTAAACATCCATCCTGGGAAGAAACGAAATCATCAGCCTGGAGCGTCCTTCGCAGCTCCAGCACTGCACTGCCGGGAGTGGTCAATACAGGCAGACCAGAGCGAGCCTGTGCTTGCGCTGCAGCGCTCGTCATCGAAAACTGGGCGAAACAGATCAGATCGCAGGCTCCGACCTGAGCGGCCATTTGCGCGATGGCGGCATCGTGACCTTCTTTGTTCCCTTCACTCAGCGCCTGCATGGCTCCAGGGACAAAATAGGGCACCACCTCCACTGCCCGACCGCTACGCTCAGCCGCTTGCTTGAACTCGGCCATTATCGAGGTGATGGTAGGCTCGAACGTCGCCAGCACGGCAACACGCGACGCTTGCATTAGAGCCTGGTTGATCATGGCTTCGTTCGGCTTGAGTACTGGAATGGCAATATCAGGCTTGCACAGGTCGATGGCATCACCGAAAGCCGAGCAGGTAAAAAGAATGGCGTCCGCTGCGCTTTGTACTGCATAGCGGGAAAGCGTCAGAAAACGCGCCTTCATACTCGTGGTCAATCCGCCCTCCTTCACCAGGTCTCGGGACAACGAGTCTTCGAGCAGATTGACGATCTGTGCCTGCGGCCATTGCCGGGCAAAGGCCGCCGTGATGGGATCGATCGCCAATGCGGTCGCGTGGATCAGAAAAATACGTGGAGCCTTCATGCTCATGTGCCTCGACAAGGTTGTTCGTTGTTCGACATGTCCGCCAACGCTCTTTGTACGGATACCCTCATCCGCTTCGTATGGTATTTTCCAGCACCAGTCCGATGGCCACATCTAACCCGAAGGGAGCGGACTGAAGCTAACCATTTGAGATAGAGCTCGTGATCAAGAAAGACCTTGCCTTGCAATTGGCCCCGCGCGTCATCGAAATGGTTCGCGCCCGTTCGATGAAAGCCGGTGAGCCGTTGCGCGAACAGACCTTCGCGCAAGCGCTTGGTGTTTCGCGCTCGCCTATTCGCCGAGTGTTTGCCTTGCTCGCCGAGTGGGACCTGGCTATTCAGGAGCCCAATCGTGGCTACTTTCTGAAACAGGGCGCAGGGCAGATTCAGGAAACAGCATTCCCTCTTGTCAGTGATCCTTTCGAAGACTTTTACCTTCGCGTAGTCGACGACATTCTTGGCGGAGAAATACCTGACCACTTTTTCGAAGCGCAGCTGTTGCGCCGTTACGAAGTGCCTCGCGGACAATTGCTCAAGGTATTGAACCGGCTGGCCAGCGAAGCCATGGTGGAGCGCAAGCCGGGGCAAGGATGGGGTCTCAAAGACTTCGTGCATAACGCCCAGACATACATCCAAAGCTACCGCTTCCGTATGGCCATCGAGCCAGCCGCCTTGCTTGAGCCTGGTTATCAGATCAATCACGCCGCGTTTGCCAAGGCCCGGCAGCAACAGCAGGCCATGCTCGACGGGGATATCCATACCTTGTCCCGTGCCCAACTCTTCCAAGTGGGCGCACAATTTCACGAACTGATCGTGCAGTGCTCCGGAAATGTCTTTTTCATCGATGCCATCCGCCAGCAAAATCAACTCCGGCGTTTCATGGGCTACAAAGCCAACGTCGATCGCACTCGTCTTATGGCGCAATGCCAGGAACACATCCATTTGCTCGACCTCATCGAGTCTGATCGGCGTGAAGAAGCCGCGCAATTTCTCTGGAGGCATCTGGACGAAGTGGGCCGACTCAAGACTCATCAAGGCGTCATGCCAGAAGATGATGGGATATAGAGCGCACCACTAACACCCTATTACTGATCGAAGCTTCGTCAGAGTGCTCTCCAATAATTCGCCGATCAGCTTAGCATGATTGTCTCTCATCGATACAAAATACAAAAAACACCGTTCATTTGTACTGCAGAGGCAATTTTTTGGCCGTTCTCAGCGTTCCGTTTCTGGCTTTTTGGCCTTTGTGACGAAATACGCAGTGCACTCTCTGCCGAGTTGACGCAGCGCCTCAATACCCAGGACATTTCAGGACTTGCACAGCCGCCGGATAAACCGGTGTTGAGAATCAAGGTGCAAGTTCGACGCCTCGATAACTGGCCGGGCCGGTTACGTTACTTTTTGACGGTCGCCGAAGAACTGCACTTTGGCCGTGCGGCACTGCGTCTGCACCTCGCCCAGCCGCCGTTGACCCGGCAGATTTCGGCCCTGGAAACCGAGCTGGGTTTTCGCCTGTTTGACCGCACCAGTCGCGCGGTGTCGCTCACGGCGCAAGGCCGGCACTTTCTGCCTTACGCCCGTGCCGTACTGGAACAGGCCGACCTGACCGAAGTCATCGCCAGTAAGCTGGCCGCCGGATCGGCCGGGCAGTTGGTGTCGGCATGAGCCGACTGCTGCCTCAAAGCGGGCAAACCGGGGTCCGGGTGCTGTCCCTGGGTGAAGAGCCGCTGGTGGCTGCCCTTTCCAGCGACAACCCGTTGGCCAGTCAGTTGAACGCCAATCAATGTGGGAGCGAGCAAGCCCGCTCCCACATCACATCTGATAACCCGCCATCAGCGGGTCAACAGCACTTCGGCCCCGCCTTGCCGCCGTAACGGGCCTCCTGACGTTCGCGAAAGAACATCTCGTAGCTCATCACCGGCTTGTCCGGGTGTTCGGTTTGCATATGCTCGACGTAGTTGTCGTAATCGGGCATGCCGACCATCAGGCGCGCGGCCTGACCGAGGTATTTACCCAGGCGACTCAGGTCATTGAACATGCTGCACTCCTCGATCAAGCATTCGGCAGAGCCTGGAATGGTGCTTCTTTATCCGTACGCTCTTTGGTACCCCAGGCGGCAATGCCAACCTTGAGTGCAAAGAACAGGATGCTGAACACCACGAGCAAAAACAGCACGGTCAGGGTCGCGTTGGTATAGGCGTTGTAGATCACATGCTGCATCTGCTCGATGCTCTTGGCCGGGGCCAGGACCTGCCCGTTGGCCAACGCATCGCTGTACTTCTTGGCCAGCGCCAGGAAGCCGATTGCCGGGTTGGCATCGAACAGCTTGATGAAGCCGGCGGTGGTGGTGCAGATCAGCAGCCACACGGCTGGCAGCATGGTCACCCACACATAGCGTTGGCGTTTCATTTTGATCAGCACAACGGTCGCCAACATCAGCGCGATACCGGCCAGCATCTGGTTGGAGATACCGAACAGCGGCCACAAGGTGTTGATCCCGCCCAATGGATCGATCACGCCTTGGTACAGCAGGTAACCCCACATTGCCACGCAACCGGCGGTGGCGATCAGGTTGGCGGTCCAGGATTCGGTGCGTTTGAGCGCCGGCACGAAGGAACCGAGCAAGTCTTGCAGCATGAAACGTCCGGCACGGGTACCGGCGTCCACTGCGGTCAGGATGAACAGCGCTTCGAACAGAATCGCGAAGTGGTACCAGAACGCCATGGTGTTTTCACCCGGCAGAACGTGGTGCAGGATCTGCGCGATACCGACCGCCAGGGTCGGCGCACCACCGGCACGCGCCAGGATGGTGGTTTCACCGATGTCCTTGGCCACCGCTTGCAGCGCTTCCGGGGTAATCGCAAAACCCCAGCTGCTAACGGTCTGAGCAACCGAAACAGCATCCGCGCCGACAAGGGCCGCCGGGCTGTTCATGGCGAAGTAGACACCCGGCTCGATCACCGAAGCGGCAACCATTGCCATGATGGCCACGAAGGATTCCATCAGCATGCCGCCGTAACCGATGTAACGGGCATGGCCTTCACTGGCGAGCAGCTTCGGCGTGGTGCCGGAAGCAATCAGTGCGTGAAAACCGGACACCGCGCCACAGGCGATGGTGATGAACAGGAACGGGAACAGACCACCCTTCCACACCGGCCCGGTGCCGTCGATGAACTGGGTCAATGCCGGCATTTTCAGCTCGGGCATGGTGATCAGAATGCCGATCGCCAGCGCGACAATGGTGCCGATTTTCAGGAAAGTAGACAGGTAGTCACGCGGTGCCAGAATCAGCCACACCGGCAACACTGCTGCCACAAAACCGTAGCCGATCAGCATCCAGGTGATCTGGATCCCGGTGAAGCTGAATGCTTTGGCCCACACCGGGTCAGCAGCAATCTGCCCGCCCAGCCAGATCGAACCCAGCAGCAATGCCACGCCGATCACCGAAATTTCACCGATGCGGCCCGGACGGATGTAGCGCATGTAGATGCCCATGAACATCGCGATCGGGATGGTCGCCATCACCGTGAAAATACCCCACGGGCTTTCGGCCAGGGCTTTGACCACGATCAGCGCCAGCACCGCGAGGATGATGATCATGATCAGGAAGCAGCCAAACAGCGCGATGGTTCCGGGGATGCGGCCCATTTCTTCACGGACCATGTCGCCCAGGGAACGGCCATTGCGGCGGGTGGACATGAACAGCACCATGAAGTCCTGAACCGCACCGGCCAGCACCACGCCGGCAATCAGCCACAGCGTGCCGGGCAGGTAGCCCATCTGCGCCGCCAATACCGGACCGACCAGCGGCCCCGCGCCGGCGATAGCCGCGAAGTGGTGACCGAAAAGGACGTGTTTGTTGGTCGGTACGTAGTCCAGACCATCGTTGTTGAGTACGGCGGGAGTCGCTCGATTGGGATCGAGCTGCATCACCTTGGTGGCGATGAACAGGCTGTAATAGCGGTATGCGACAAGGTAGATAGCGACTGCTGCGACTACGATCCAGAGGGCGTTGATGGCTTCGCCGCGGCGCAGGGCCACGACACTTAGCGCAAACGCTCCCAGGACAGCCACGGCAAACCAGGCGAGGTGTTTAGCCAGACGGGGCATAGCGTGTCTCCTGCCGACAGCCAGTGACTGCGGCGGTAATTATTATAATTGTGTCCGCTGTGCGGAGCGGACCCAATATCCACGCATGCTGTCGACAAATAAATCCGCGTTAATACGTACGCGGCATCTACGTAGTTCTACGCAGATGCCGCAAAACCTGTGGGAGCGAGCCTGCTCGCGATAGCGGTCTGACATTCACCGTCGATGTTGACTGGGCCACCGCTATCGCGAGCAGGCTCGCTCCCACAGGGTTTTGCATTTCTGCATCGCCGCGGGTCTTTCTGTCTCGCACCGCTACTGGAGGCGCTTATCTTTGGCATATGATGCCGGGCCTTCGCCCTCCCTCGGTCTGGCCAGGAGTAGAGATGCAGCTCAAACACAAAATCGTCGCGCTCGGGATTTTGCCGCTGGTGTTGGCGATCGCGGTCATCTGCGCGCTGGTGATTTCCCTGAACCGCCAACTGGGTGATCAACAGGCGCAGCTGATCGAAGACAGCATTCTGGCCAGCAAGCGCGCAGAACTGAAAAACTACGTCGAAATGGCGCAAAGCCTGATCGCGCCTCTGTACGACGACGGTCGGGGTGATGAGCGCGCACAGCAACAAGTGCTGGAAGAACTGCGCAAACTCAGCTTTGGCATCAATGGTTACTTCTTCGTCTACGACCGCGAAGGCCGTAGCCTGATGCACGCGCGCCAGTCGGAGCTGGTGGGCAAAGACCTGTGGGACATGAAAGACCCGCACGGCCTGCCGGTGATCCAGGCGTTGCTCAAAAGCGCGGAATCAGGCGAAGGCTTTCAACGTTACGCCTGGAACAAACCCTCGTCCGGCCAAGTGACCGACAAGCTGGCTTACGTGGTGATGCTGGATCATTGGGGATGGATGCTCGGCACCGGCATCTACCTTGAAGACGTAGAGCGCGCCACCCAGCAAGCGCGTGCCGAAGTGGCTCAAGGTATCCGCAAAACCATGCTGGCAAT
This sequence comes from Pseudomonas sp. P9_31, assembly GCF_034008235.1. NCBI lineage: Bacteria > Pseudomonadati > Pseudomonadota > Gammaproteobacteria > Pseudomonadales > Pseudomonadaceae > Pseudomonas > Pseudomonas sp. P9_31. The sequence continues at coordinate 3,222,069 of NZ_CP125375.1, read as the reverse complement.
TGCCGCGGTGGCCCTCGTGGCGGTGCTGTTCGTGTTCGCCAGCGGCATGACGCTGAACGTCAGCGAACATCGTCTGGCCGACAAAAAACTCCAGCGCCTGACCCAGCGCATCGTCAGTTTGCAGGAGGAAGAGCGGTCACGGGTGTCCCGAGAACTGCACGACGGCATCAGCCAGCTACTGGTCTCTATCAAGTTTCAGTTCGAACTGGCCAGCCATGTACTGGAGAACGGGCAAGACAAGGGCTTGAGCATTTTAAGAGACGCCACGCAGCGTCTTGGGGATGCGATTGGCGAGGTTCGCAGCCTCTCCCACGACCTGCGCTCGTCGCTGCTCGACACCCTGGGCTTGCCGGCGGCGATCGGTCAACTCGCCGCAGAATTCGAGCAGCGCAGCGGTCTGGTCGTGACCTTCAACGATAATGAATTCGACTGTCACCTGGTCGATGGCGCTGCCGTCTCGCTGTTTCGCATTGTGCAAGAAGGCCTGACCAATATCGAACGCCACGCACAGGCAAAACACGTCATCATTACCCTGCACGGCTCGGAAAAATCCGTACGGCTGACGGTGATCGATGATGGTATCGGTTTCAACGTCGCCCAGGTCGAACGTCGCCAGGCAGGCATTGGCCTGCGTAATATCCGTGAACGTGTCGAGCATTTTGGTGGTCGATTCGACCTGACATCGATGCCGGGAAGAAGTGAGCTGGACGTGCTGCTGCCAATGAAACTGCCCGCTACAGAACGCTGACTCACCCCTATGACAATTAGAGTGAATGCCTGCGATGAACCTGCCCTACCCGATCCGCGTCGCCCTGGTCGACGATCACTCCCTGGTCCGCGACGGGATCAAATCGCTGCTGGCGGTCATGGCGCCGTTGGAAGTGGTGGGCGAAGCCGAGAATGGCGCCGATGCCATTGAAATGGTCGGGCGCTGCCAGCCGGATCTGTTGCTGGTCGACATCAGCCTGAAGGACATCAACGGGCTTGAGCTGACCCGGCTGTTACGCAGCCAGTACCCGTCGCTCAAAGTGCTGGTGCTGAGCATGTACGACAACTATGAATACGTCAGTGAATCCGTTCGCTCGGGTGCCAGCGGCTATGTGCTGAAGAACGCGCCTTCGCGGGAAATCATTGCGGCAATCGAAGCCATTGTCAGTGGCGGGACGTTCTACAGTGCCGAAATTGCGCAACGGCTCATCGCCGACAAAAGTACCGACAACGAACTGACACCGCGCGAGAGCCAGGTGCTGTACAAGATGGTTCAGGGGTTGAACAACAAGGAAATGGCTCGCGAGCTGGACATCAGTGTCCGGACGGTGGAAACCCATCGCCTGAGCATCCGCCGCAAGCTCAACATCGACAAACCCGCCGCCCTCGTAAAATACGCGATCGATCACGGGATCATTTCTGCCCCCTGATCCTGGGTCAGCTTTTCAAATAATTGCGAATGCTCGGGAAACGATTCGCCGAGCTTGCGCCGGGTCCCCAACTCCATATCCGCGTAATCAAACCCCGGTGATACGGCTTCACTGATCAAGCCGTAGCCCGCCGAGCCATCCATCAGTTGCGAAGCCTTCCAGACGCCACCCGGCACATGCAGCTGCAAGCACTGCCCCGCAATAACATCACTGCCCATCACCACGGTTTTCAATGTGCCGTCCGGGGAAATCAGGCTGTACTGAATCGGGTCGCCCAGATGGTAGTAATGCACGATGTCGGATTGATTCAGGTGAAAGTGGCCAATCGGCGAATCCCTGGTCAACAGGTAATAGATGGAGGTCAGCAAGTAACGCCGACCGCCCTCGGTTTCAACCATGGCGCGGTGATCCGCCTGAAAGGTTCTGCGGTAGAAACCACCTTCCATGTGGGGTTCCAGGTTGAGTGCGGCGACGACTGCCAGAGCATCAGGCCTGTGTGTATCGAGTCCCTCTTTTGTCATTGCGCAGATGCTCCCGGTGGTGTTTTACGATTCACACTGTACTGGTATTCACGACACGCGCCGTGCGGATAAACAAGGCACGGACCTTCTCCCAAAAATTCCCGCCCAATACGAAAAAGCTGCCGATCAACATGGCATCGCCCAACGCCTGGACTTGCCAGAGATTCGGTCTCAGCCCAGGCCAAAGCGTGTCTACGTAAGGTTCGAGAAACGATGAGATCAGTGGCAGGCAAAACATCACCATGCCAATTCTATGGCGAAACGGGCCTACTTCCAGGTCGGCGGTCGGTGCAAGCGTGGAGACGTAACCAAACACGCTGCGTTTGAGTTGCTGAAAACCGGACTTGCCCATGACCGCAATGGCGAGGATCAACAGAATCTTGTTGCTGATAAACAGGATGCCTGTCAGTGCCGCGATCTTTGGGCCGGGCACATCCGCGGCGGCGGCGAGTGGCACCATCAGCCAGGAGAGCAGCGTCAAACTGAGTATCGCAATGCCTGCTTTGAAGCGCCAACCGGTGGAGCTGGGGGCAATGTTGTCCTGGGGGCTGCTCATGGTCTTCGTACCCTTCTCTTTTTGGCCCGAATAAATAGCTTTCAGAAGCGTAGCAGTTGGTCGGTTCCATGATCGTCCAATATGACCTTGTGTTTGTCCGGGCTGTACTAACCTAAGCGAATCGGTTCAAGCCCTGATACCGGTAAGTTAAGACGCACAACCTGTGGGAGCGTGGCTTGCCCGCGAAGAACGATGACGCGTAATACCTGAAAAACCGCGGCGCATTCTTCGCGGGCAAGCCACGCTCCCACAGGGTTTGTGTAGCTCAGAGGGCATTCAATATTTGGGGACGCTCGGATGAGGTTTTCCCGTGACCTACTTGTAGTGCAGCGATGCTGACGCGTTCGGTTCGGCTGCTTCTGCTGGGTGCCCTGGGCCTTGGCGGCTGCGTACGTCTGGGGCCGGATTTCCAGGCGCCCGGCGAGGCGTGGACAAAACGCTGGAGTAGCCCTGCGCTCGAACAGGCCAGCCAAAGACGCCTCAATCCCGATGTTCGCCAGTGGTGGCAAGTGTTCGCCGACCCGGTCCTCGACGCGTTGATTGCCGAATCGGATGCGCACAATTCAAACCTGAAAATTGCCGGCCTTCGCGTCATGGAAGCCCGTGCCCAGTTGGGGATTGCCCAAAGCGGACGCTATCCGCAACTGCAACAGGCCAGCGCCGACAGCCTGTACTTCAACCGCCAGCAATCCGGCGGGAGTAACCCGCAAGACAGCCATTTCTGGCAGCACAGTGCGGGCTTTGACATCGGTTGGGAACTGGACTTCTGGGGGCGTTTCAGTCGGGCCATCGAGTCGTCCGATGCCAGTTACTTCGCGGCTCAAGCCAACTATGAAGACGCACTGGTACTGCTGCGCGCTCAGGTGGCCGACACTTACTTCTCGCTGCGCACCAGCGAAGCGCGTTTACGCGTCGCCCGAGAGAACGCCGAGCAGCAAAAGCGCAACTTTGAGATCACCGAGAAACTGTTCAACAGTGGCCAGAGCGCCGAACTCGATTTGCAACAAGCCAAGACCCAGTACCTGGGGACCTTGAGCAGCATTCCGGAGCTCGAGGGGCAAGTACTGCGCACCCGCAACGCGTTGGCCGTGCTGATCGGACAGCCGCCCAGCGCCCTGCCCCAACTGCTGGAGAACCAGGGGCTGATTCCGCTGGTTGACCGGGCCGTGCTGCAAGACGTGCCGGCCAGCCTGCTGTTGCGTCGACCGGACGTACGCGCCGCCGAACTCAATGTCGCCGCCCAATCAGCACTGATCGGTGTCGCTGAAACAGACTTTTATCCGTCGCTGACCTTGCTCGGCAGCATCGTCTGGACAACCGACTCACTGCACGGCACCTCCAACAGCCTGGACCTGGTCGGCGGCCCCAGCTTGCGCTGGAACCTGTTTGACCACGGTCAGATCAGCAACAACGTGCGGGTACAGGATGCGCGGTTGCAGCAACTGATCGAAGTTTATCGCGACAAAGTCCGCCAGGCCGCACGGGAAGCCGATGACGCCGCCAGCGGCCTGACCAAATCACTGGAACGCGAGCGCATCCTGCGGGAGGCGCAGGTAGCCGCCAAGCGCTCGTTGAGCCTGGCCAGCACCCAATACCGGGAAGGTTACTCGGACTTCCAGCGCGTACTCGATGCTCAACGCGCACTGCTCGAACAGCAGGACAATTATCTACTCAGCCGCAGCAATGCGGTGAGCAACCTGATCGCCCTGTACAAAGCCCTTGGCGGCGGCTGGTACAGCGCCCGGCCGACTGTCGATCCAGGCACTCGCCAGCAAATGGAACACCGCACCGACTGGGGCAACCTGCTGAATGAACCGGCCCCTTTGCGAGCATCCTATCCTTCGTCAGACAAGGTCAAAGCCGATGAGTGAACCCTCGCCACCCGCCGCCGAGGCGCCCTCCCCCAAGGCGCCCGAGCCGGCTGCCGACCCTGCGAAAAAAGGCATCAAATGGGTGATGCTGCTGATTGTCCTGAGCCTGGCCTGGTACTTGTCGGCTGACCGTTTCACGCCCTATACGCAACAGGCTCGGGTGGGGGCCTTTGTCATTCCGGTGGCGGCCGAAGTGGCAGGTCGGGTGATCCGCGTGAACGTGCGCAACAACCAGGACGTCAAGGCAGGCGATGTGTTGTTTGAAGTGGATCAGCAGCCCTATCAAATAGCCGCCGACCGCGCACGCGCTGATCTTGAGTCTACCCGCCGGCAAATCGGCGCCAGCACCGCCGGCATTGCCTCCGCGCAAGCCTCGTTACGGGCGGCCCAAGCCAATGAACTCAAGGCCCGGCAGGATAACGAACGCCTTGAAAGCTTGTATCGCCAAGACCGGGGAACCATTTCCGTGCGCCTGCTTGAAGGCTCACGGGCCAGCCGTGAACAGGCCGTCAGCCAGGTCGCCGCGGCCCGTGCCGAAGTTCAACGCGCACGGGAGCAGGAAGGCGGCAGCGAGGAAGACAACGCGCTGTTGCGTAGCGCCGCCACCGCGTTGTCAAAAGCCGAACTCGACATGGCCAACACCCAGGTCCGCGCGCGCTCGGCGGGGCTGATTACCGATCTGCGTACCGATGTCGGTCAATTCGCCGCGGTCGGGACTCCGGTCATGACCTTGATTGCCATTCACGATGTGTGGATCAGCGCGGACATGACCGAGAACAACCTGGGGCGGGTCAAACCCGGGACCCCGGTGGCGATCGTGCTGGACGCGCTGCCGGGCGAGGTCTTCGAAGGGCGGGTGCGCAGTGTCGGCTACGGTGTCAGCGTGGGGCAGACGCCGGCGCCGGGCACCTTGCCCAGTGTGCAAAACAGCCGCGACTGGTTGCGTCCGGCGCAACGTTTCCCGGTGATCATCGAGTTTTCTGCCGAGGCCATGCAGGTGCTACGTGACAGTCGCGCCATTCGTGCCGGGGGCCAGGCCGAAGTCATGGCCTTCCCTGCGCAAAATAATCCGCTGAATCCCTTGGGACGCCTGTTTTTTTGGCTGATGAGCTGGTTGTCTTATGCCTACTGATCACCCGCCCAGGTTCCAACGGGCGCCGCGTCTCGCCATCGGCACGGCGCTGTGCCTGGCCGTCAGCTTCGGCCTGGCGCTACCGATCCCGTTCATTGCGCCGGTACTCGCCGTGCTGCTGTTGGCCACGCTTAACAAGCCTCTGCCATTCAAGGCCGGACTGGTGCTTGCGCTGGTCGCGATGCTGACCACCGGCATCGGCCTGTTGTTGATCCCGGTCCTGCGCTATTACCCCCTAAGCGGCGTGCTGCTGATCGGTGTCAGTCTGTTCCTGGCCTTTGGTTTTGGGCTACGCGGCGGCAACACTTTGATCGTGACCTTTCTGATCATTGGCCTGACCATGATTTCCTCGGCCGGCGTCGCCGAGTTCGATCTGGCGATAATGGTCATCGGTGCCTTGGTCAAGGGCTTGATCCTCGCCGTCATCGTCGTGGCATTCAGTCACTGGCTGTTTCCCGACCCGGCCAATGCGCCCTCCCCACCCGCCGCCAGCGCGGTACCGGCGCAGGAAGTGCCCAGGATAGCGCTGCGTGCCACCCTGATCGTGATGCCGGCGTTCCTGTTGGCACTGATTGACCCGGCCAGTTATCTGCCGATCATTTTGAAAGCGGTCAGTCTTGGTCAGCAGAGTTCGACAGTAACGACGCGCAACGCCGGTCGTGAATTGCTCGGCTCGACCTTGATGGGCGGGCTGTTGGCCATTGTGTTCTGGTGCGCGCTCAGCCTGTTTGTGCACCTGTGGATGTTCTTTCTGTGGATGCTGCTGTTCGGCTTGCTGTTGGCGCGCAAGCTCTATGCCCTGAGCCCGACTCGACAAACCCCGGGGTTCTGGCTCAACAGCCTGGTCACGCTGATCATCCTGTTGGGCCAGTCGGTTCAGGACAGTATCGTGGGGAAGGACGTCTATACCGCCTTCGCCGTGCGCATGGCGCTGTTTATCGCCCTCACGCTGTATGCCGACCTGATGGTTCACCTGATCGAACAGCGGCAGCGTACGCCTGGTGCTCAGGGCGTTACCTGATAACCCCGCCCTTGCAGGCAACTGGTATAGGCGGTTGAACTGGTCGCCGCGCTGGTTTTTTGCTGCGCCCGGCGTTCCTGACGCTGGCGCGCGCCACCGACCACCGCGCCCGCCGCCGCGGTTTGCCCGGCACGGTTCTGGCGATATTCCTGCTTCACATCGTCGTCGACCCGATCGTAAAACTCGTCATGCTGACGTCCTCGCACCTCAGCGCCCGCAGCCCCGGCAGCAGCACCCACCGCCGCACCCCGCAGTCGCCCGCCCGAGGGTGGCGCAGTTGAGGCGCTCTGACTCGCCGCGACATTGCGACAATCGTTGATGTCCAGCTGGATTTGTTGCGAGCTCTGCCCTTTCAAGGGCACGACCGTTTCGGCCTGAACCTGCGTATAGGCCATCGACATGACAACACACAAACTAAAAGACGGTAACCGACTCATGATGACCTCCGCTGTATTTGCGAGCGAGCGTCTGGCTTGGAAGTTCCTGGAATAACGCGCGATAACTGCTGGAAAACCGCCCCAAATGCCAGAACGACCAGTGCATCGCCACTTGCGCGACCGTCGTATCGCTGGCCGTACGGCTGAGCAACTCACGGCGCGCACTGTTGAGCCGGCGCAAGCGTAACCAATGCGTGGGCGACATCCCGGTATACGCTTTGAACGCCTGCTGCAATTGGCGCAGCGAAACCCCGGCCAGTTGGGACAATTCCAGCAAATTGAGGGTTTCTTCCGGGGTATCGGCGGCCCATTCGGCGACACGCTTCATGATCGTTCGCTCTTCGGCCCGGCGCTGCAAGCCTGCGCGATCCAGGCACACACAGGCGTTATCGAGGATGTACAAACAGTCCTCCAGTAACTGTTGGGTCAACGCCTCTTTGCTCGGCGGATCCAGCGTCTGCGCCAGCCGCGTCAACGTGCCGCTCAACCAGCGGCTGAACAGCGCGTTCTGCCCCGAGTTGAGCGGCGCCATGAACAAGCCTTCGAGCCGCGCCACGTCCAGGCCGTGGCGCTGAACGAATGCGGGACCGAACACCACGGCGATTTCCTGGTAGTTCTCCGGGGTGATCCAGATGTTGCGGCTCTCGCCATTCAACAGGTACAGCGAGTTGTCGCTGCGATCGAAACAGAACGCCAGCGAGCCTTCGGGGGCACTGAAATTCTGCTCGACCCGGGTGTTCATCTGCTCCTCGTAAATCTCCACGCCTTGCAAGTCCAGATAGCGCACCCGCCCGGCGAAATGCCCCGCAGACATCTGCTGATAGTGCTGCACCCAACCCGGTGTGGCGCGGATCTGCTCGGCCACGTCGGCGGTGTTGAAGGCTTGAACCTGTAACGGATTGCACGCTGTCATGGGCTGACCTTACGCACTCGTTTGGTGCGTTTTGGTGCTGCTTAAAGTGGATAGATGGAACGCCACGGCTCACCCAAGATAGTCGTCAACGCGCCACAGGGGAAGTGTCCGGTGGATGAAGCCGCCCTCCCCGGCGTTAATCGAACCAACGATGAGGTTTTTATGAATGCCCCTTTCGATCAGCTGTTCACGTGGCTGAAAGATCACAAGATTACCGAGGTCGAGTGTGTGGTCAGCGACTTGACCGGCATTGCTCGCGGCAAGATTGCACCCACCAACAAGTTCTTGCATGAGCGAGGCATGCGCCTGCCGGAAAGTGTGCTGTTGCAAACGGTAACCGGGGACTTTGTCGACGACGACATCTACTACGACCTGCTCGATCCTGCTGACATCGACATGGTCTGCAAACCTGTTGCCGACGCGGTTTACGTCATTCCATGGGCCATCGAGCCGACCGCCATCGTGATCCACGACACGTTCGACAAATTCGGCAATCCCATCGAACTGTCGCCACGCAATGTGCTGAAAAAAGTCCTGAAGCTCTACACCGACAAAGGCTGGAAGCCGATTGTCGCCCCGGAAATGGAGTTCTACCTCACCCAACGCTGTGAAGACCCGGACTTGCCGCTCAAGGCGCCACTGGGGCGTTCGGGCCGTGCGGAAAGCGGTCGCCAGTCGTTTTCCATCGACGCCGCCAACGAGTTCGACCCACTGTTTGAAGACGTCTACGACTGGTGCGAACTCCAGGGCCTGGACCTCGACACGCTGATCCACGAAGACGGCCCGGCGCAGATGGAAATCAACTTCCGCCACGGCGATGCGCTGGACCTGGCGGACCAGATCACCGTGTTCAAACGCACCCTGCGCGAAGCGGCACTCAAGCACAACGTCACCGCGACTTTCATGGCCAAACCCATCGGCGACGAGCCTGGCAGCGCCATGCATCTCCATCAAAGCGTGGTGGACATCGCCAGCGGCCAGCCGATCTTCGCCGATGCCGACGGGCAGATGAGCGAACTGTTCCTGCACCACATCGGCGGTCTGCAAAAGTACATCCCCAAAGTGCTGCCGATGTTCGCGCCCAACGTCAATTCGTTCCGCCGCTTCCTTCCCGACACCTCGGCGCCGGTCAACGTCGAATGGGGTGAAGAAAACCGCACCGTCGGCCTGCGCGTGCCGACCTCAAGCCCCGACGCCATGCGCGTGGAAAACCGCTTGCCGGGCGCCGACGCCAACCCTTATCTGGCGATCGCCGCGAGCCTGTTGTGCGGCTATCTGGGCATGGTCGAAAAGGTCGAACCGAGTGCCGCGGTGCAGGGCCGCGCCTACGAGCGGCGCAACCTGCGTCTGCCGATCACCATCGAGGACGCCCTGACCCGCATGGAAGAGTGCGAAACCATCGAGCGTTACCTGGGTAGAAAATTCGTCCGGGGTTATGTCGCGGTCAAGCGGGCCGAACACGAAAACTTCAAACGCGTGATCAGCTCCTGGGAGCGGGAATTTTTATTGCTTAGCGTCTGAGGCCTGCGTTGTCCGTTAGGGCCTCATCGCGAGCAGGCTCGCTCCCACATTTGGAATGCGTTTCCCTGTGGGAGCGAGCCTGCTCGCGAAGAGGGTCGCCACAACACCAAAGAAACACCTGAAAACCGAATAACTCAAAGAGGTGTCGATATGCGTCTATTGAAATCCGTGGTTCCGGTCGCGCTGGCGGTGTTGTTCAGCACTGCAGCACAGGCTCAGCCAAGTGTGAGCGTCTACAACTGGACCGATTACATCGGCGACACCACCCTCGCCGATTTCCAGGCGAAAACCGGGATCAAGGTGATCTACGACGTGTTCGACTCCAACGAAACCCTGGAGGGCAAACTGCTCGCCGGCCGCACCGGGTATGACGTGGTGGTGCCGTCCAACCACTTTCTCGCGCGCCAGGTAAAGGCCGGCGCGTTCCTCAAGCTGGATCGCGCGCAGCTGCCCAATTTCAAAAACCTCGACCCGAAATTGCTGACGCTGCTGGAGAAAAACGATCCGCAGAACGCGCATTCCGTGCCCTATTTGTGGGGCACCAATGGCATCGGCTACAACGTCGACAAAGTCAAACAGGTGCTGGGCATCGATCACATCGATTCCTGGGCCGTGTTTTTCGAACCTGAAAACCTGAAGAAACTCAGCCAATGCGGCGTGTCGATGATGGACTCGGCCGATGAAGTGATCCCGGCAGTCCTGAACTACATGGGCATGGACCCAAGCAGCGAAAACCCTGAGGACTACAAAAAAGCCGAAGCCAAGCTCTTGAGCATCCGGCCTTACATCACCTACTTCCACTCATCCAAGTACGTGTCGGATCTGGCCAACGGTGACATCTGCGTAGCCTTCGGTTATTCCGGCGACGTGTTCCAGGCGGCCAATCGCGCCAAGGACGCGAAGAACGGCGTGAACATCGCCTACTCAATCCCGAAGGAAGGCAGCAACCTGTGGTTCGACCTGCTGGCCATTCCCGCCGACGCCGGTAACCCGAAAGAGGCTCACGCTTTCATCAATAACCTGCTGGACCCACAAGTGATCGCCAAGGTCAGTGCCTCGGTGGGTTACGCCAATCCGAACCCTTCGGCCAAGCAATACATGGATCCTGAGCTGGTCAATAATCCAGAGGTCTACCCACCCCAGAATGTCCTCGACAAACTTTACATCTCCACCACCCCGCCCCAGGCGATCATGCGTCTGATGACCCGTTCCTGGAGCAAAGTGAAGTCCAACCAATGAATCAATACGACAACCAACATGCCCGCTCCTATTACGCGGCGTCGGCCAATGGCATGGCGCCCTGCCCCACACTGGACTCGGACCTTGAGGCCGATGTCTGCGTGGTCGGCGGCGGTTTTACCGGGGTCAATACCGCGATCGAACTGGCGCAGCGCGGACTCTCGGTGATTCTGCTGGAGGGCCGGCGGATCGGTTGGGGCGCCAGCGGTCGTAACGGCGGGCAGTTGATCCGAGGCATCGGCCATGACGTCAGCGGTTTCGCCCGTTATGTCGGCGAGGAAGGCGTGCGCTATCTGGAGCGTGCAGGCATCGAGTCCGTGGAACTGGTGGGTAATCGCATCCGTGAACATGAGATCGATTGTGACCTGCGCTGGGGCTTCTGCGAGCTGGCCAATACCCCGGCGCAATTCGCGGCGTTCAAGGCTGAACTGCAAAGTCTCGCCGAATTGGGTTACGCCCATGAAACCCGACTCGTCGGCCCCAAGCAACTCCGCCAGCAAGTGGTGGGCTCGGACCTTTATGCCGGCGGCCTGATCGACATGGGCTCGGGCCACTTGCATCCGCTCAATCTGGTGCTCGGCGAAGCGCGGCTGGCGCAAGCCCTCGGGGTGCGGATCTTCGAGCAGAGCCCGGTGCTGGAGTTGATCCACGGCAGTACCGTGCAGGTTCGCTGCGCGGGCGGCACGGTACGCGCCGGCCGTCTGGTGTTGGCGTGTAACGCGCATCTGGAAGAGCTCGAACCGCGCCTGAGCGGCAAGGTGCTGCCGGCGGGCAGCTACATCATCGCCACCGAACCTTTGGCGCCTGAGGTTGCCGCGCAATTGATCCCGCGGAACCTGGCGCTGTGCGACCAGAAAGTCGGCCTCGACTACTACCGACTCTCAGCGGATCGACGCTTGCTGTTCGGCGGTGCCTGCCATTATTCCGGGCGCGATCCGGTGGACATCGGTGCCTACATGCGGCCGAAAATGCTCAAGGTCTTCCCGCAACTGGCGGATGTGCGCATCGACTATCAATGGGGCGGCAAGATCGGCATCACCGCCAACCGCTTTCCCCAGGCCGGACGCTTGAGCCAGTACCCGAACGTGTTTTACGCCCAGGGCTATTCCGGCCATGGCCTGAACGTGACCCACTGGTGCGCACGGCTGCTGGCCGAAGCTATTCACGCCGGGCACAGCCAGGGGCTGGACGTGTTCAGCGCGGTGCCGCACATGACCTTTCCCGGCGGACGAGTCCTGCGCTCGCCGCTGCTGGCCCTGGGCATGTTCTGGTATCGCCTGCGTGAATTGCTTGGCTGAAGGGGGATACCCTTTGCAAAGGCGACGTTATTGGTTGAATGTCAGGGCTTGCTCGCGAAGAACGATGACGCGGTCGATCAGACTTCATGCCCCCATCCTCTTGAACAGCCATTTAATTTGCTCAATCGCAAGTCACTTCTATATTGAGGAGGTGCTCTGACTTTTCTGCCACCCGGCGAGTGCGGCCCATGGCGACGACTGACTCATTGATCATCTGCGAGCACTGCGACTGCGTGTATGAAAAAGTCACGCTCGCCAAACATCAAAAAGCCCTCTGCACCCGCTGCGGCGGCGTGCTTCAGCGTTATAACGGACTGTCGGTGGAGCAGCATCTGGCCTTGGCCTTCACGGCAACGGTGCTGTGGATTTTCGCCAATTTCTATCCAGTCATGAGCATCAGCCTGAAGGGCCTGAAAAACAGTGCGACGCTGTGGGATTCGGTATTGGCGTTGAGCCAGGGGCCGATCACCTTTATTGCGCTGGTAGCGGCGATATCCATCATCATTGCACCGCTTTTTCAACTGGTGTTGCTGATCTGGGTCCTGAGCTTCGCCCTCGTGCATCGACGCTCGCCCGGCTTCAAGCTGTGCATGCGCTGGCTGGAAACTCTCAGGCCCTGGAGCATGCTCGAGGTCTGTCTGCTGGGCGCAATGGTCGCAGTGTTCAAACTCGCAGGGTTGTTGGATGTAATACCCGGTACAGGCCTGTTTGCCCTGGCCGTCCTCAGCCTGTTGCTGATCCGCATCGCCGGACGCGATGTGCGTGAATTGTGGGACAGCCTATGAACAGGCCGCCGCTCGCCAGCGAACTCAACCTGTGCCTGTGCCACAGCTGCGGCATGGCCTGTGACATGACCGATCAACCTCAAGAGTGCGAACGCTGCGGCGCGTCACTGCATGCCCGTAAACCCAACTCACTGACCCGCACATGGGCCTATTTGCTGGCCTCACTGGTGTTTTATATCCCGGCCAATCTATTGCCGGTCATGAACACCAGTCTGTTCGGCAACGGCTCCGACAGCACCATCATGAGCGGTGTGCTGGAGTTCTGGGCGCACGGTGCGTGGGACATTGCCCTGATCATTTTCATCGCCAGCATCGCGGTGCCGGGCATCAAGTTCGTTGCGCTCTCCCTGTTGCTGATCACGGTGCAACGCGGCAGCCTTTGGGCTCGCAAGGAACGCTCGAAGCTGTACCGTTTCGTCGAGCTGATCGGCTATTGGTCGATGCTCGACGTGATTGTCGTCGCGCTAGTCGCGGCACTGGTGAAATTCCAGGCCCTGGGCGATATCGAACCGCGCCAGGGCATTCTGTTCTTTGGTCTGGTGGTGGTGTTCACCATGCTGTCGGCGATGAGTTTCGACCCGCGACTGATCTGGGATACAGAGCTGAACAACCCACCCAATGAGGAGCTCACGGATGAAGTCCCAAGCCACTGACGTGCCGCAAGCCCCCGGCCAGGCCGCTATCAAGACTCGTCGCTTCAGCGTGTCGCTGGTGTGGATCGTGCCGATCGTTGCCGTGCTGGTGGGCATTTCCCTGGTGGTGCACAGCTGGATGCAGGAAGGTCCGACCATTACTGTCACGTTCAAGACCGGCAGCGGTCTCACGGCCAACAAGACCGAGGTCAAATACCGCAACGTGGTCATCGGCCATGTCTCGGAGGTGAAACTGAGCGGCGACCAGAAAAGCGTCAGCGCCACGATCCAGCTCGACAAACAGGCTGCAAGCTTTACTCGTAAAGACTCGCAGTTCTGGGTCGTGCGGCCGCGTATCGGTGCCGGCGGCGTTTCGGGCATCGATACCTTGCTCTCGGGTGATTACATTGGTGCCGACATCGGCCAGGCCGATGCCCGTTCCAAACACTTCACGGGGCTGGAAAACCCGCCGCCCATTACCTACGGCGAGCCGGGAAAACGCTTCATGCTGCACACTCAGGACCTCGGCTCGCTGGACATCGGCTCCCCCGTTTATTACCGCAAGATCCCGGTCGGGCAAGTGGTGGCGTATGCGCTGGATGCCGACGGCAAAGGGGTGAACATCGAAGTTTTCGTCCACGCGCCCAACGATGCCTATGTCACCGAAAATACGCGGTTCTGGAACGCCAGTGGTATTGATGTGAATGTTGGCGCCAACGGTTTTGCGGTGAAGACCGAGTCCCTGTCGGCCCTGTTGGTGGGCGGCATCGCGTTCCGCGCGCCGGAATACAGCCCCAACGATCAAGCGGCCGTCGAGGATAATACCTTCGACCTGTTCGAGGATGAGCAAACCGCTCTGGCCCCGCCCAACGGCAAGGCACAGTACCTGAGCCTGCGTTTCGATCAGGCCTTGCGCGGGCTCAAGGTCGATGCACCGGTGGAATTCCTCGGTGTCGAAATTGGCAAAGTCGTGGCGATCAATCTGGATTTCGACGCGAAGAAACGCAGCTTTCCGCTCAATGTCGGCATCGTGATCTACCCGCAACGACTCGGCCAGGCCCACACCAAGATGCTTAAGGCCTTGAATCATGATCCCAATGACGAAGCCGCCAGCATAAAACTGATGGGCAGCTTCATCGATAACGGCCTGCGAGCCCAGGCCCGCAGCGGCAATCTGTTGACCGGTCAGCTTTACATCGCACTCGACTTCTACCCCAAAGCAGAGAAAGTCGTGTTCGATCCGACCGCCCGCCCCGTCGTTATTCCCACCATTCCCGGCAGCCTCGAGCAGTTGCAGGAAAAACTCGAGAGCATGATCAACAAGATCAACCAGCTGCCCATCGAACGCATTGCCGGCAACCTCGACAGCAACCTCGTCGAACTGCGCAAGGGCCTCGTACAGTTCAACGCCAGGACCCTGCCCGGCGTGCAGACTACCCTGGCGGACGTCAGCAAGACCTTGCAATCGGCCAGTTCGACCCTCGCCGAGGACTCACCGCAAAGGGAACAACTGAGCCAGACCCTGGACGAACTCGGACGCATGTCGCGCTCGCTGCGTGAACTCTCGGACTACATGGGCCGGCATCCGGAATCGCTGATTCGCGGCCGCCCCGACAATGCCGCGCCGATGGATCTGCAAGGGCCACCGCGCAACTGACCACAGGAGCTACACCATGGCTTTTTCGCTGAAGATCACGCTGGTCACTGCGTTGTTGTTGCTCACCGCTTGCCGCAGTGATCCGATTCAATTCCACACCCTGACCCCGGCTCATCCGAGTGGTGCAAGCGGTGCAGCGGACATCCAGATCGAAAGCATCACAGTGCCGCCCCAGGTCGACCGCCCGCAGATCGTCATTCGTCAGGGCAACGCCGGCCTGGCAATCCTCGAAACACAATGGTGGGGCGCGAGCCTGTCGGATGAATTGCGCAGTGCCCTGGTCGATCAATTGGTCAACAGTAACCCGCAGCGCAAAGTATCGTTGCGACTGGAGGTTCAGCGTTTTGATTCGATACCCGGTCAGTACGCATTGATCGACGTCAAATGGCGCCTGCGCAATCTCGGCGAAGGCGATGCCGCATCGGTCACCTGCCGCAGCACCTTGCAGACCCCTTCCGGCGCGAGTATCGATGACCTGGTGGTGGCCCATCAGAACAATGTGAAACGCTTGGCTGCCACCATCAGCCAGGCCGCCGCCAGCACATCGAGAAACTGTCCGGCGGTCAAATAGCAGTCATCAGGCGCCTTCCAGCTCGACGGTGAAACAACAGCCGTTGGGCTGAAGGCTACTGAGCTCCACTCGCCAATTCTGATGGGTACAAATCCGCTGGACCAATGAAAGGCCTAACCCCAGGCCTTCTCCCCGGCGCTCGTCACCGCGAACGAAGGGTTGAAACATCGCTTGGCGTTTTTCTTTCGGGATACCTATGCCGCTGTCTTCGACGCTGAAGCCGTTCGCCCGCAAGGTCAGGCGGATGTAGCCGTGATCGGTGTAATGCCAGGCATTGCGCAGCAAATTGCCCATGACCGATTGCAGGAACGTCACGTTATGGCGATCCGACGAAATGTGTTCGTCGTCGTAGATGAACTCGATGCCCTTTTCCCGGATCAGCGGCCCCCAGATCCCCATGAGAGAATCGGCAACCCCTTTAATCGTCGCGCTCGCTGCCGTATCGGCGTCTTCCCGGTCGCGAGCCAGCATCAGAAACGTATCGACCAACTGCCGCATTTCGTCACTCGCGCGGGCGACTCGACTGACTTGAGCCACCGAGCGCTGGTCAAGCGAGGGATTAGCGAGCAGCAATTCGCAGGAACTGGCCAATACCATCAGCGGCGTGCGTAGCTCGTGGCTGACATCACTGGTGAAGCGTTTTTCCCGGCCCAGTGCCTCACGTAACCGGCCCAGGGTCTGATCGAAGGACAGCGCCAGCTCTCCCACTTCGTCAACCGCATAGTCGGGATGAAGCGCGGGGGCCATTTCCAGCAACTGATCGCGATGACGTACCTGGCGCGCGAGACGAATGACTGGCGCCATCACGCGCCTGGCCAGCAACCGTCCCAACACAACCGCCAGCAGGCTGCTCAAGACGAACCCGACGACCACCACCGAGAACAGCACCTGTTCACGCTGTTCGACGCTTCGCCGGTCTCGCAACAAAACGTATTTGCGACCGCCCACCATGTTCACCATGGCGTAGTACTTCGTACCCGCGTAGAGGATTTCCTGAAAACCCGGTGCAAGCGCCGCCAGTTCTGTATCCAGCGCCATCGACCCCGGGCCGTCCTGGATGAAAAACAGTTCGTCCTTCTCCGGCTGATGGGTCCACCCGGCGCTGTTTTCCATCAACAGCAAGCGGTGCAACCCGCCTCCCAGGCGGGAGGCCGTGAGATTTCGCTCCACCACATGCACGGTCGCGACGATACCCAGCGCAAATACGCCCGCGACCAAGGCGCTCATCAAGGCAAATACGATGACAATCCGTTTTTTCAGGCTCTGCTTGAAATCCATTCTATTGCTTGGCTCCACTGCCGGTTCAAACCGCGACATCTGCTGACTCGGGCCGATGGCCGCAGAGCCGAGGCGCGAACCAAAGATAGACCACTGTACGTGGTGTACAAGACAAGTGTTGCAACAACCAACCAAATAAGCAGTTAAATTCCTCTACGCAAAATTTTCACATCCCTTTCACTACTCCGACACCTGCCTTGAACTAGTGTCTTTCCAAAGCCCTTCAAGCGTTGCTACGCAGGGTCGTATTTGAAAGTTGTTCTCTATTGCGTACCGACGGATGAACAAAACGTGGTTAATTATGTATCGCGCAAACTGCCAACGGCACGAATCATTACATCGCGGCTCATCAAACTGGTTGCAGTAGCGGCGGCTCTGGTCATCGCCGCGCTGGTGATGGGGTTTGTCTGGTGGCCCAGATCTCCGGTCAATCTGGGGACTGCCGGATCAGAGGTGACCAGCAGTCTGGTCCATCGCTGGCAAGCCGGTGAAGTGGTGGCGCTGGTTCGTCATGCCGAGCGTTGCGACCGCTCCAGCAACCCGTGCCTTGGCCCCGCCGACGGCATTACTCAAATCGGCAGTGCTGCCGCAACAGCCGTGGGGCAAGGTTTTATGCAGTTGGGCATGGCGCAGACCGATGTGTTGAGCAGCCCGGCTACCCGCACGGCGCAAACCTCGCACTACATGTTCGGCAAAGACGCGGTTACCCAGGAATGGCTGGTCAGTTGTGGCAAAACCCTGCGTAACGATGTGGTGGCGCACAAGCAAGCCCATCGAAATCTGGTGCTGGTCACGCACAGCGGTTGCATCAGCGATTTCGAAGCCCAGACCGGTTTCGAGCACGCGACGACCAGTGAGTATGGCAGTGCCTTGTTCGTGCACATTGCCGCCGATGGGCAACCTCAGGTGCTCGGCATTGTGAATGCCACTGACTGGCAGACGCTGTTGCACCGTAAAGCCTTGAAACAATAACCGTGGCAAAAAACGTCGATGCCAAGAAAGCGTTTTTGTTCGGGCAGACTATAACTAGTCCGTAACCATTAGATGGCTGGTGCAACTTCTGTAGTCCAAATCGCTATCGCGTTGCGTTATGTAAGAAGTTTCGCTAGTGCAAGCGTGCACCGAGCGGAACACTATCCTTCTGCGCCAAGGTCGAGTCATGACGTCCAATAACTTGTTGCCCCACCCCGACGGCTCTTTATTGCGTGGCGCCGCGCGTGCGCTGCCCATCACTGAACGCTGGATCGTGCCCGTCCTGCTGCTGGCGTACGTGGTTTTCTATCTGCTGCCACTAGTCACCCATGGTCTTTGGATTCCCGACGAAACCCGTTATGGCCAGATCAGTCAGGAAATGCTGTTGAGCGGTAACTGGGTGTCCCCGCATTTCATGGGTATTCGCTACTTCGAAAAACCCATCGCCGGCTACTGGATGATCGCCATCGGTCAAGCGGTGTTTGGCGACAACCTGTTTGGTGTGCGTATCGCTTCGGCACTGAGCACCGGGCTGAGCGTCTGGCTGACCTATCTGATTGCCCGCCGCCTCTGGGACGACCCGCGAAAAAGCTCCGCCTGCGCATTGCTTTACATGAGTTTCGGCCTGATCGCCGGGCAAGCCGGATACGCCAACCTCGATCCGCAATTCACGCTCTGGGTCAACCTGAGTCTGGTCGCGCTGTGGTTTGCCATCAGCAGCCATTCTTCTCGCGGCAAACTCGGCGCCTGGGCACTGTTGGGCTTTGCCTGTGGCATGGGTTTCATGACCAAAGGGTTTCTCGCCTGGCTGTTGCCGGTGTTGATCGCCCTGCCCTACATGATCTGGCAGCGACGCCTGGGAGAGCTGTTGCGCTACGGGCCGCTGGCGGTGGTCGTGGCGACGGTGGTCTGCCTGCCGTGGGTGCTTGCCATTCATCATCAGGAACCGGACTTCTGGCGGTTTTTCTTCTGGCACGAACACATCCGCCGTTTCGCTGGCGAAGATGCGCAACACGCGCGCCCGTGGTGGTTCTATCTGCCGCTGCTGGTCGCCTCGAGCCTGCCGTGGGCCGCCTTGTTACCGACGACGTTCGTTCAGGCCTGGCAGCAAAAGCGCCAGCCCGTGATCGGTTTTCTGTTGCTCTGGATGCTGTTGCCGCTGGCGTTCTTCAGCCTGAGTAGCGGCAAGCTGCCGACCTACATCATGCCGTGTCTGTTGCCTCTGGCGTTGCTGATGGGGCACGCCGTGATGGCGCTGTTGAGTCGAGGGCGAAGCCGGGCAATTCGCATCAACGGCGTGCTCAACGTCGTCATTGCCACCTGCGCCCTGATCGCCCTGCTTTATCTGCAATTCACCAAAGAGGTCTACGGAAACACCGAGATGTTCGCCCTGTCTCTGGTGTTCATCGTGTTGCTCGGCTGGATCATCGCCAACGCCTTGCAGGTGCTGCGTCCCTTGGTGTTCTGGGCCGTGCCGGCACTCGGCATCTGGCTGCTGGTGGCGTTATTGCCGGCGGTGATGCCGAGCCAGATCGTCGATAGCAAGATGCCCGATCAGTTCATCGCCGAGCATCTGGATGCCTTGAGTCAGACAACCTCATTGCTTAGCAACGACCTGGGCGCAGCGTCCGCCTTGTCGTGGCGCCTGAAGCGGCCTCAGGTCGATCTGTTCAACACCATCGGCGAGCTGAAATATGGCCTCGACGACCCCGCCATGGCCTCACGTAAAGTCACCATGGACAACGTCGGGCAATGGATGACCGAGGCCCGCAAAAAAGGCGCGGTCGGCGTGGTGATGCGGGTTAACAGTGTCGCGGAAATACAGGAAGTCGAGCTGTTGCCCATCGATGGCAAGCGTTACCAGCGCGGCAACCTGGAGATTCTGATTTTCCCGCAGAGCCAACCCTGACACAGTCACTGTGCAGTCGCGTTCCCATCGACAGGAAACCCGCCATGAAGTTTTGGGCAAGTGACAGGGGCGCGTTGGTGCTCCTGCTGGGCGCGTCTGCGCTGATTTTGTTGTTGGGACTGGGCACGCGGGAGTTATGGGGCGCGGAAACCCGCTGGGCCAACATCGCGTTGCAAATGCTGCAGAGCGGTGACTATTTCGATCCCTACCTCAAGGGCGGAGCGTATTACGACAAACCGCTGCCCTCCTACTGGCTGATCACGGCCACGGCCTGGCTGACCGGCGGTTTGGGACACTGGTCATTGCGCCTGTCTTCGGTGATCGCCGCGTGGCTGAGTGTCTGGCTGGTGTATCTGATCGGTGAGAGGCTGTACCGCAAAGGCACCGGGCTGATTGCCGGCTGGATGCTGGCAACAACGTTCTATTTCGTCTTTTGGGCACGGGTAGCCACTGCCGACATCCTCACGGTGTGCGGTGTGCTGGCGGCGGTTTGGTGGTACTGGCGCGGGCCGCAAGATACGCGTTTCAGCCGTTACCTGGTGTTCTTCCTGCTGCTGTCCCTGACCTCATTGTTCAAAGGCCTGATCGGCTTCATTCTGCCGGGCTTGCTGCTGTTACCGCATGTCTTGCAGGAAGGTCGCTGGAAACGCCACCTCAATCTGCGGTTGTGCGCGGCACTGATAATCGCCGGGGCGTTTTACATGACGCCATTCATGTTGTCGCACCTCTATGGCGCGCCGACTTATGGCGAAAGCGGTCTGGGCCTGGTATTACGGGAAAACGTCGTGCGGTTTTTCCAGCCATTCGACAACATCGGACCGATTTACACCTATCTGCTTTACCTCCCGGTCTACACCCTGCCGTGGGCACCCTGCTGGCTGCTGGCGTTGTGGTATGTGCTGCGCAACTGGCGCAGCGTCGAACCCAATACGCGCTGGCTGGTTTGGGGGTTGGGTTTGTTGATGCTGTTTTTCACGGCCAGCGGCAGTCGACGCAGTTACTACGTGTTGCCCCTGGTGCCCTTCGCCCAGTTGTTGGGTGCCTGGTGGATCACCCGGCGAATGGCCGAACGCAACGCCACAGGCAGGTTCGGTAGTCGCCGATTGAAAATCGGTTTCGGCCTGACCGCCGCGTTGTTGATGGCAATACTCGGTGTGTTCTATCCCTGGACCAACGGCGGTGGCGGCGTGGTCCAATTCGGTGAGGCGGTCAGGTTTGAGGCTGGCAAGCGAGCGCCATTGAGTCAATGGCACATGGTGATGATCGAAGTGGACAACAAAGTGCCGATGTACCTGCAAACCGGCGGCGCACCCTTCTATTACGTGCAGCAAACCCAGGACTTTCCGCGCACGGGCGATACCGCCGCGCTGATGGCCTGGCTGGACAATACCAGTGGTCAGCACTGGGATCCGCAACGCACCATCATTGTCGCTCAGTACCGCAATGGCGATGCGCTGCCGCTGAACTACCTGAGTGCCGACCATCAGGTCCTCACCACCACGCCCACCAACGGCGAGCGAATATTCCAGGCCCGTGAAGACCAGAGCGTGGCGTTTATTCCCCAGGGTGAATAAGCGTCAGTGCACGCGTTTACCCGCCACGGCGTCGGATCGGGTTTCCGTCGATATTAAAATGACATCTATTAACGGTTTTTTTGACGTTTTTTTCTCATTTGGCGCTCTACATTCGCGGCGACTCAAACATGCAAATGATTCGCATTGTTCCGCTAGTGAATCCGCGCGTGTTGACTAAAAAAACAGGAGCCGTCTACAGAATGATTTCCCGCATCCCCTCGTTCCTTAAAAAAGCGTTGCTGACCACTGCTTTCCTCAGCGCCGGTCACGTGTATGCCGCCGCGCAGGCTGACGGTATCGTGGTCTACAACGCTCAACACGAAAGCCTGACCAAATCCTGGGTCGAAGGCTTCACCAAGGAAACCGGCATCAAAGTGACCGTGCGCAATGGCGACGACACCGAGATGGGCAATCAGATTGTGCAGGAAGGTGCAGGCTCCCCGGCCGACGTGTTCCTGACCGAAAACTCCCCGGCCATGGTGCTGGTCGACAACGCGGGGCTGTTTGCGCCGGTTGCACCGACCACGCTGGAACAAGTGGGCGCGGCCTATCGTCCGGCGCATGGCAAATGGGTAGGGATTGCCGCACGCTCCACGGTGTTCGTCTACAACCCGGGCAAGCTGGCCGAAGCGGACTTGCCAAAATCGCTGATGGACCTCGCCGCGCCGAACTGGAAAGGCCGCTGGGCCGCTTCGCCGGCCGGTGCCGACTTCCAGGCCATCGTCGCTGCCGTGCTGGAGCTCAAGGGTGAAGCCGCTACCCTCGACTGGTTGAAAGCCATGAAAACCAACTTCACTGCCTACCGGGGCAACAGCGCTGTGCTCAAGGCGGTCAATGCCGGTCAGATCGACAGCGGCGTGATCTATCACTATTACAGCTTCGTCGATCAGTCCAAAACTGGCGAAAACAGCAAGAACACCTCGTTGAACTACTTCAAACACAAGGATCCAGGTGCCTTTGTCAGCCTGTCCGGTGGCGGTGTTCTGGCTTCCAGCCAACACAAGGAACAGGCCCAGGCCTTCCTGAAATGGATTACCGGCAAAGACGGCCAGGCGATTCTCAAGACTGGCAACTCGTTTGAATACGCCGTGGGCAAAAACGCAGAGTCCAATCCGAAACTGGTACCGTTGCAGCAACTCGACGCCCCGACTGTCGACGTCTCGAAACTCGACAGCAAAAAGGCGGTAGAGCTGATGACCCAGGCCGGGTTGCTCTAAATTGCTTCCCGAAACTCTACCGGCAGAGGTCGTTGCGCCGACCTCTGCAAACTTGCGCGCACGTTCTCGCGGCGTCTTCGCGGGCCGCGGTGGCGCATGGGTGATTGGTTTGTCGGTGCTGATGTCGTTGCTGGCGTTACTGCCGATTGCTTTCGTCATCGGCGTGTCGGTGCAGACAGGCTGGGCGACGCTTGTGACGCTGGTATGGCGCCCACGCGTCGGCGAGTTGCTGATCAACACCGTGTTGCTGGTGTTGCTCACCATTCCCTTGTGCATCGCACTCGGGCTGGCTCTGGCCTGGTTGACGGAACGCACCAACATGCCGGGGCGGCGTTGGTGGTCGCTGTTGGCGACGGCGCCGCTGGCGGTACCGGCATTCGTGCACAGCTATGCCTGGGTCAGTCTGGTCCCACCGATTCATGGGCTGTTTGCCGGCGTTCTGGTTTCGGTCATCGCCTATTTCCCGTTTCTTTACCTACCGATAGCGGCGACTTTGCGCCGGCTCGACCCGGCCATCGAAGATGTCTCCGAGTCGTTGGGGCTCAAGCCCTGGGCGGTGTTTTTTCGCGTGGTGCTGCCGCAATTGCGCCTGGCCATCTGCGGCGGTGCCTTGCTGGTGGGGCTGCACCTGCTGGCCGAGTACGGTCTATACGCGATGATCCGCTTCGACACCTTCACCACGGCCATCTTCGATCAGTTCAAGTCCACCTTCAACGGGCCTGCCGCCAATATGCTGGCCGGCGTCCTCGCACTCTGCTGCCTGGCCATGCTGACGGCCGAGTCGGCTGCCCGCGGCACGGCGCGTTACGCCCGGGTCGGGTCGGGAAGCGCGCGCGAACAAAGGATCGTGCGTCTGAATTTGCGCACCACCCTGCTCGCGCTCATGCTGCAAGGCATGACCTGTGCTCTGGCGCTCGGCGTACCGTTGATCACCCTTGGCAAGTGGCTGATCGCCGGTGGCGCGCAAGTCTGGCAACTGAGCGAACTGCTGCCGGCGCTGGAACAAACGCTCATGCTCGGGGCCGCCGGCGCGCTCATTACCACATGCGCGGCCATCCCGATTGCCTGGCTGTCGATTCGCTCGCCGGGCCCGTTGCAGCGCGTGCTGGAAAGCTGCAACTACATTACCAGCGCGTTGCCGGGGATCGTCGTTGCGCTGGCATTGGTAACCCTGACGATTCATTTTGCCCGGCCGATTTACCAGACCACCGTCACGGTGCTGCTGGCTTATTTACTGATGTTTTTGCCCCGCGCCCTGGTGAGTTTGCGCGCGGGCATCGCCCAGGCGCCGGTGGAGCTGGAGAACATGGCCCGCAGCCTCGGCCGTTCGCCCGGTCGGGCGTTGTGGCTGATCACTCTGCGTCTGGCCGCACCCGGTGCTGCCGCTGGCGCCGCGTTGGTGTTTCTGGCGGTCAGCAATGAGTTGACCGCGACCCTGCTGCTCGCCCCCAATGGCACGCGCACCCTGGCCACCGGTTTCTGGGCGATGACCAGTGAAATCGACTATGCCGCCGCTGCGCCCTATGCCTTACTCATGATTCTGCTGTCGCTTCCGTTGACCGGACTTCTTTATCACCAATCCAAACGCACGGCTGGCCGATGAACGCTCTTGAACTCCACTCGATCTGCAAGTCCTACGGTTCTCACCGAGCCCTGGAGAACATCAGCCTGTCGGTGCCGACAGGAAGCCGTACGGTTATCGTCGGTCCGTCCGGTTCGGGCAAGACCACCTTGCTGCGAATGATCGCCGGCTTCGAATTCCCGGACTCTGGCAGCCTTTCGCTCAATGGCCAGATGCTGGTCGACAGCACCCACGAGGTACCCGCGCATCAGCGGTTGATCGGCTATGTTCCGCAGGATGGGGCACTGTTCCCGCACATGACCGTAGCCGCCAACATCGGTTTCGGGCTTGCGGCCAAGGGCGTTGCCAAACAGGAGCGTGTCGCTGAGTTGATGGACAGCGTGGCGCTGGATTCGAGCATGGCCAAGCGTTGGCCGCATGAACTCTCCGGCGGCCAGCAACAGCGTGTCGCGCTGGCCCGGGCCCTGGCGCAACAACCACGGTTGATGTTGCTGGACGAGCCGTTTTCGGCGCTCGATACCGGCTTGCGCGCCGCCATGCGCAAATTGGTCGCACGGCTTCTGGCAGACGCCGGTGTCACGACCATTCTGGTGACGCACGATCAAAGTGAAGCATTGTCGTTCGCCGATCAGTTGGCGGTGATGCGTCAGGGCCGGTTAGTGCAATCCGGTCATCCGCTGGACCTTTACCGCTATCCCGACGATGAACAAACCGCCCTGTTTCTCGGGGATGCCGTGGTCATGCCGGCCAGAATCGAAGCGGGCTGGGCCCATTGCGATCTGGGTCGTATACCGGTCAACAACCACAGAAATAACAAATCAGCGCAAATCATGCTGCGCCCCGAGCAACTTCAGGTGACCAGCGCCCCCCAGGGGCTGGCGCAATCGGACGGCTGTCGCGGTGTGGTCACCGAATGCGATTTCGGTGGTAACACCTGCACCTTGACCGTGGAATTGCAGTCGTTGGCAGCGGCAGAACGCCCGGGTCGTTCATTGCTGGTGCGCAGTTCCGGCATGCACGCGCCACCCGCTGGCAGCGAGGTTCATGTGTCGACCATCGGCCATGCCCATGTACTGAGCGAACCTTAAGCCCCATGTGGGAGCGGGCTTGCTCGCTCCCACATGGACCGCGTCTTGACTGACTGGCATTGGGGTTAACGGGTTGGTTATTAAGCGATTGAATCGGTAACAGGACAGTCAAACGAAATCGCCTTGAATAAAAACTGTTCAAAAAACAACTAAGCAACGCAGCACAAGTCCATTAAGGCGGACACTTCTGTACGCCCTCTCCTACAAAAAGCGCGATAAACGGCAGAAGCCTGAACAGCGCCTGTATGGGGTTCAAATAAACGAATCACCTACCGGGTTTTCATGTTCCTTTCACAAAATCGCGCTTAACCTCAATGGATACGAGATGGCGCCTTGATAGCGTCGAACCTGCCGGTCACGACAAGAAAAATCAAGCAATGTGATTTATCACTAATTTCTGGCAACTGCTTGATGCCCCTTTTGTTTTATCGTCTATGCTGATCTTGGATCCAACGTTTTCGCCTGCTAGGCTATTTATTTTTTCAGTTCCGAGGTGCCCATGAGTCAGGCGTTTCTCCCCTTCTCTCGCCCCAGTATCGGCGAGGAAGAAATTGCTGCGGTAGAGCAAGTACTGCGCTCCGGCTGGATCACTACCGGGCCGAAAAACCAGCAACTGGAAGAACACTTCGCCAACTATGTCGGCTGTCGGCATGCCGTCGCATTGTCCTCGGCCACCGGTGGCATGCATATCACGTTACTGGCATTGGGCATTGGTCCTGGCGACGAAGTCATCACACCGTCGCAGACCTGGGTGTCGACCGCCAACATGATCTGCCTGCTCGGCGCGACGCCGGTTTTCGTCGACGTTGATCGCGACACCTTGATGAGCGACCTGGCGAGCATCGAAGCGGCAATCACGCCGCGCACCAAGGCCATCATTCCGGTGCATTACGCCGGCGCGGCATTCGACCTCGATCCGCTCTACGCACTGGCCGACAAACACGGCATCGCTGTTATCGAAGACGCGGCTCACGCGGCGGGCACCTTCTACAAAGGTCGGCACGTCGGTGCTCAGGGCACGGCGATCTTCTCCTTCCATGCGATCAAGAACATGACCTGCGCCGAAGGCGCGATGTTCGTCAGCGATGATGAAGCGCTGGCCACTCGGGTGCGCATGCTCAAGTTTCATGGCCTGGGCGTCGACGCCTACGACCGCCTGACCCACGGCCGCAAACCCCAGGCCCAGGTGATGGAGCCCGGCTTCAAGTACAACCTGGCCGACATCAACGCGGCTATCGCCCTGGTGCAGCTGGAACGTCTGGACGCGATCAACGCCAAGCGCACGGAACTGGCCCAGACCTACCTGCAACGCCTCGAAGGCTTGCCGGTGCAACCGCTGGCCATTCCAGCGTATGCCCAGCAGCACGCCTGGCACCTGTTCATCCTGCGCATCGACACCGAACGTTGCGGGCTGGACCGCGAGGCGTTCATGAAGGCCTTGCAGGAACAGAACATCGGCACCGGCATTCACTTCATTGCTACCCACCTGCACACCTACTACCGCCAGCGTTTCCCCAACATCTACCTGCCCAACACCGAATGGAATTCGGCGCGGCTGTGTTCGATCCCGTTGTTCCCCGACATGACCACCGATGATGTCGATCGTGTCGTCGGCGCCATTGAAAAAACACTGGACAGAAGCCTGTGAAACCTTATCCGATCCGTTGCGTATCAATCGTCATCCCGGTCTACAACGAGCAAGACAGCCTGCCCGAGTTGCTTAGGCGCACCGAAGCGGCGTGCAAGCAACTGCACCAGGACTACGAAATTGTGTTGGTCGACGACGGCAGCCGCGACAACTCGGCGCAAATCCTCGAGGACGCTGCCAGTCGCGAGTGCAGCCCGGTGGTGGCGGTCATTCTCAACCGCAATTACGGCCAGCATGCGGCGATCATGGCCGGGTTCGAACAGTGCAAGGGCGATGTGGTCATCACCCTCGACGCCGACCTGCAGAACCCGCCGGAAGAAATCCCGCGGCTGGTGGCTCAGGCCGAACTGGGCTACGACGTGGTTGCCACGGTGCGTAACAACCGTCAGGACTCGGCCTTGCGTCGCTGGCCGTCGAAGCTCATCAACCTGGCCGTGCAGCGCTCCACCGGCGTCGCCATGACCGATTACGGCTGCATGCTGCGCGCCTATCGCCGGACCATCGTCGACGCCATGCTCGCCTGCCGCGAACGCAGCACCTTCATCCCGATCCTGGCCAACAGCTTCGCCCGGCACACCACCGAAATTCTGGTAACCCACGCCGAGCGCGAACACGGCGAATCCAAATACAGCCCGATGCGCCTGATCAACCTGATGTTCGACCTGATCACCTGCATGACGACTACGCCCCTGCGCCTGCTGAGTATCGTTGGTTTCGGCATGGCGGCGCTCGGCGTGCTGTTCGCCATCGCGCTGGTTGTGCTGCGCATGGTTTTCGGTGCCGGCTGGGCCGGCGGCGGTACGTTCGTCCTGTTCGCCGTGCTGTTCGTTTTCACCGGTGGGCAATTCATCGGCATGGGCCTGTTGGGCGAGTACCTGGGCCGTATGTATGGCGATGTCCGGGCGCGCCCACGGTTCTTCATTGAAAAGGTTCTGCGTAGCACCCCCGCTGCCCCTGCTCCCGTTGTCACCGTTGACGGTCTCACTTCCACTTCTTCAGATCAGGTTCTCTCATGAGTGTAAAAGCTGTTGTCTTCGCCTATCACGATATTGGCTGTGCCGGCATCGAAACCCTGCTCGAGTCGGGTTTCGAGATTGCCGCCGTGTTCACCCACGCCGATGATCCGAAGGAAAACGCCTTCTATGGCTCTGTTGCCCAACTGTGCGCCCGCAAAGGCATCCCGGTTCACGCCCCGGAAGACGCCAATCACCCACTGTGGATCGAGCGCATCAGCAAGCTCAACCCCGATTACCTGTTCTCGTTCTACTACCGCAATCTGCTGAGCGAACCGCTGCTGGCCACAGCCAGCAAAGGCGCGTTCAACCTGCATGGCTCGTTGCTGCCGCGTTACCGTGGCCGGGCACCGGCCAACTGGGTGCTGGTCAACGGTGAAACCGAAACCGGCGTGACCCTGCACCGCATGGTCAAACGTGCCGACGCCGGCGCAATCATCGCCCAGCAACGGGTGGCGATCGAGCGCACCGACACCGCGCTGACCCTGCACGGCAAATTGCGCCTGGCCGCCAGCGATCTGCTGCGCGACACCTTGCCCGCACTGCTTCAAGGCAAAACCAGCGAAACCCCACAGGACGAATCCAAAGCCACGGTGTTTGGCCGTCGCACCCCGGCGGACGGCAAACTGGTCTGGAAAAAACCGGCCGAAGAGCTGTTCAATCTGGTGCGTGCCGTGACCCAACCTTACCCGGGTGCGTTCTGTGCCGTGGGCGAGCACAAGCTGATTGTCTGGAGCGCCGACGTCGTCAAGGGCAACGAAGGCCAGGCCCCGGGCCGGGTCATCAGCGTCGACCCGTTGCGGATCGCCTGCGGTGAAGACTCGCTGGTGATCAACGCCGGCCAGC
This sequence comes from Pseudomonas sp. P9_31, assembly GCF_034008235.1. Lineage (NCBI taxonomy): Bacteria > Pseudomonadati > Pseudomonadota > Gammaproteobacteria > Pseudomonadales > Pseudomonadaceae > Pseudomonas > Pseudomonas sp. P9_31. The sequence goes on along the minus strand of NZ_CP125375.1, from coordinate 3,193,370 downwards.
GTAACGACAACGGTCTGTACCTGAGCGGCCCGCAACTGGCCAACGAACTGGGGCTGGTCGATGGCTCGGTGCTGCGTGGCGCCGAATCGGGCCGTGCACCGCGTCGCACCCGAGTGCTGATCCTTGGCGTCAACGGCTTCATCGGCAATCACCTGTCCGAGCGTCTGCTGCGTGACGACCGCTATGAAGTGTACGGCCTGGACATCGGCTCGGACGCCATCGAGCGCCTGCGCAGCCATCCGAATTTCCACTTCGTCGAAGGCGATATCAGCATCCACTCGGAGTGGATCGAATACCACATCAAGAAATGCGACGTGGTCCTGCCACTGGTGGCGATCGCCACGCCGATCGAATACACCCGCAATCCGCTGCGCGTATTCGAACTGGATTTCGAAGAAAACCTGAAACTGGTTCGCTACTGCGTCAAATACAACAAGCGCGTGATCTTCCCGTCGACCTCCGAAGTCTATGGCATGTGCCAGGACGCCAATTTCGACGAAGACAGCTCCAACCTGGTGGTCGGGCCGATCAACAAGCAACGCTGGATCTACTCGATCTCCAAGCAGCTGCTCGACCGGGTGATCTGGGCTTACGGCCAGAAAGGCCTGAACTTCACCCTGTTCCGCCCTTTCAACTGGATGGGACCACGCCTGGACCGTCTGGACTCGGCGCGCATCGGCAGTTCCCGGGCCATCACCCAGCTGATCCTGAACCTGGTGGAAGGCACGCCGATTCGCCTGTTCGACGGCGGCGAGCAAAAACGCTGCTTCACCGACATCGCCGATGGCGTCGAAGCCCTGGCGCGGATCATCGACAACGACAACGACGCCTGTAACGGTCAGATCATCAACATCGGCAACCCGGACAACGAAGCCAGCATTCGCCAGTTGGGCGAAGAACTGCTGCGTCAGTTCGAGGCTCACCCGCTGCGTGACAACTTCCCGCCATTCGCCGGTTTCCGCGATGTGGAAAGCAAGGCTTTTTACGGCACGGGCTATCAGGACGTGTCTCACCGCAAACCGAGCATCGCCAACGCCAAACGTCTGCTTGACTGGGCACCTACGGTGGAGATGAGCGAGACCATCGGCAACACGCTGGACTTCTTCTTGCGCGAAGCCATGCTCGAAATCGCGGACAAAAAACGTTGACGCAGGCAGGCCTTCGAATCGATGTCGACACTTACCGAGGCACCCGTGAGGGGGTGCCTCGGTTACTCGAAATGCTCGATGAAGCACAGGTCAAGGCGACGTTTTTCTTCAGCGTCGGACCAGACAACATGGGGCGCCACTTGTGGCGCCTGATCCGTCCGCAGTTTCTCTGGAAGATGCTTCGTTCCAATGCTGCCGGCCTGTATGGCTGGGACATTTTGCTAGCCGGCACCGCGTGGCCGGGCAAACCGATCGGTCGCGACCTCGGGCACCTGATGCGTCAGGCCCAGGCGGCCGGGCATGAAGTCGGCCTGCACGCCTGGGATCACCACGGCTGGCAGGCCAATGCCGGACGCTGGAGCCAGGCGCAACTGATCGAGCAGATTCGCCGTGGCGTCGACAGCCTCAGTGACATCCTCGGGCAAAAAGTCGAATGCTCGGCGTCCGCCGGTTGGCGTGCGGACGAGCGTGTGATCGAGGCCAAGCAGGGTTTCGGCTTTCGCTACAACAGCGATTGTCGGGGCCAGGGCCTGTTCCGGCCGACCTTGGCCGATGGCAGTTCGGGGGCACCGCAGATTCCGGTGGACCTGCCGACCTTCGATGAGGTGGTCGGCCCGACCGTCACAGCCAAAGACTTCAACACCTTCATTCTTGAGCGGTTTTCCCCGCAAAAACTCAACGTCTACACTATCCATGCCGAAGTAGAAGGGATTCTGATGGCCAACGATTTTCGCCAGCTACTGGCCGATGCTCGCCAACGTGACATTCACTTCCAACCCTTGGGCGATCTGCTGCCCGAGGCCCCCGCCACTTTGCCGAAGGGCCGGGTCGTACGCGGCACCCTTGAGGGGCGTGAAGGCTGGCTAGGGGTCCAAGGCGCATGAGCAAACCCTGGGCATTACCGTTATTACTGGTCGTTCTGGCGCTGGCGTACTTGCTGCCGCTGGGCTCTCACGGCCTATGGATTCCCGACGAAACCCGTTACGCCCAGATCAGCCAGGACATGCTCCTGAGCGGTAACTGGGTGTCGCCGCACTTCATGAGCCTGCGTTACTTCGAAAAACCGATCGCGGGCTACTGGATGATCGCCATCGGCCAGGCGCTGTTTGGCGACAATCTGTTTGGCGTGCGTATCGCCTCGGTGCTGAGCACCGGGCTGAGCGTGTTGCTGTGTTACCTGATCGCCCACCGGCTGTGGAACGAGCCGCGCAAGAGTTTCGCCTGCGCGCTGTTGTACATGAGCTTCACCGTGATTGCCGGCCAGGCGGGTTACGCCAACCTCGATCCGCAATTCACCTTCTGGGTCAATCTGAGTCTGGTGGCTTTGTGGTTTGCGCTGGACAGCGTCAACCGTGGCCCGCGTCTGCTCGGTTGGACGGTGCTGGGGCTGGCCTGCGGCATGGGCTTCATGACCAAGGGTTTTCTCGCCTGGCTGTTGCCAGTGCTGGTCGCCCTGCCCTGGATGCTCTGGCAAAAACGCTGGCGTGAACTGTTGGTTTACGGCCCGTTGGCGATCGTCGTGGCCATCGCAGTCAGCCTGCCTTGGGCCCTGGCGGTGCACTCACAGGAACCCGATTACTGGCGGTTCTTCTTCTGGCACGAACACATTCGCCGCTTCGCCGGCGATGACGCCCAACACGATGCACCCTGGTGGTTCTACCTGCCGCTGCTGGTGGCGTTCAGCCTGCCATGGGCGGCGTTGCTGCCATCGGCGCTGAAACAGGCCTGGCAGACCCGGCGTCAAGCCAGTATCGCTTTCCTGCTGCTATGGCTGCTGATGCCGTTGTTTTTTTTCAGCTTGAGCAACGGCAAGCTGCCGACCTACATCATTCCCTGCCTGCTGCCCCTGGCGTTGCTGCTGGGTCATACCCTGGCGGATCGTCTGAAGCTGGAGCAGGGCCGAGTGCTGGGGATCAATGGCCTACTGAACCTGACGCTGGGCCTGATCGTCCTGATTGCGCTGGTCTGGCTGCAACTGAAAAAACCCTTGTACACCCACGAACTGCACAACCTGGTGTTGGTGTTCATCGGGCTGATCGGCTGGATCATGGCCAATCTGCTGCAAGCCTTCCGCCCCTTGCAATGCTGGGCGGCACCGGCCTTCGGCAGTTTGCTGCTGATCGGCGTGCTGCCGGCCGGCATGCCGGATTCGGTGGTGGCGAACAAGATGCCCGACCAGTTCATCCTCCAGCACGCCCCGGAACTGGCGCAGACTGACAAGCTAATGAGCAACGACCTGGGCGCTGCCTCGGCCCTGGCCTGGCGCTTGAAACGCCCGGAGGTGGCGTTGTACAACACGATAGGCGAATTGAAATACGGCCTCGCTTATCCTGATCCCGACGCAATGCAGCAGCGGGTCGATCTCGAGCACGTACAACAGTGGATGCGTGAAGCGCGCCAGAGTGGCTCGGTCGGCGTGGTGATGCGGGTCAAGGGGGATGACGAGCTGCAAGAAATCGAACGGCTGCCCAAGGATGGCAAACGTTATGAACAAGGTAACCTGGTGATTCTGATCTTCCCTCGGGACGCGTCATGAGCCTGTTGCTGCTACTGACCGCCTGCCTGCTGACTTGCCTGGGCCAGATTGCCCAGAAGTACGCCGTGGAAAGCTGGCGTGGCAAGACCTCGGGCTGGGGCGAGAAACTGCGCTCGCCGTGGCTGTGGCTGGCGCTCGTCTCTCTGGGATTGGGCTTGCTGGTCTGGTTGCTGGTGTTGCAGCGTCTCGAAGTCGGAATCGCCTATCCCATGCTCAGCCTGAATTTCGTGCTGATCACACTGGTCGCCCGTTTCGTCTTTCACGAAGTCATCGACCGCCGTCACTGGTTGGGCGTGGCGCTGGTGATCGGTGGCGTGGCGCTGCTGGGGCAACACGCATGAGCCTGCGTCGCGGAATCGCCTTCGCCCTGGGCAGCGTGCTGCTGGGCACCACCGCGCAGCTAGGCATGCGCTGGAGCATGACCCGCTTGCCGCATCCCGAACAATGGTTACCGGCCTTGAGCGGCGGCAGCATCGATGTGTCCGCTGTGATCGTCGTGCTGGCCGCCATCCTCGCCTATGCGGTGTCGATGCTCACCTGGCTCGCCGCCCTGCGGGATGTGCCCCTGGGCCGGGCCTACTCGCTGCTGAGCATCAGCTACGCGCTGGTGTATGTGCTGGCTGCCAGCCTGCCGTTGTTCAACGAAACCTTCAGTCTTTCAAAAACCCTGGGGGTGGCGCTGGTCATCCTCGGTGTCATCACTATTAATTCTCGACCTGCTCGCGCGCCCGAACTCAGGAGTGCATCATGAAAATCAGTGTATTTGGTAGCGGTTACGTTGGTCTGGTGCAAGCCGCCGTCCTGGCTGAAGTCGGCCATGACGTGGTGTGCATGGACATTGACGAGAAAAAAGTTGCGTTGCTGCAACAGGGCCACGTCAGCATCTTCGAGCCGGGGCTGGCCAGCCTGGTGCGTGAAAGCCTGGAAGCCAAGCGGCTGCACTTCACCTCGGACGAAAAATTCGCGGTGCAACATGGCCAGGTGCTGTTCATTGCCGTCGGCACGCCGTCCCGGGAGGATGGTTCGGCAGATCTGCAATACGTGTTGTCCGTGGGTGAAGCGGTGGCGCGTCATCGTGAACAGCCGGTAATCCTGGTGGAGAAATCCACGGTGCCGGTGGGCACCGGCGATACGCTGCGCGCCCATATCGAAAAATACCTGCTCAAGGCCGGCCGGCAGTTGCAGTTCGATATCGTTTCCAACCCGGAGTTTTTGAAAGAAGGTTCGGCCGTGGCCGATTGCCGGCGCCCGGACCGCATCATCATCGGCTGTGAAGGCGATGAGGTGCGCGACGTGATGCGTGACCTCTATGCACCGTTCAACCGCAACCATGACCGCATCATGTTCATGGACCTGCGCAGCGCCGAGCTGACCAAATACGCCGCCAACTGCATGCTGGCGACCAAAATCAGCTTCATCAACCAGATCGCCGAACTGGCCGAACACCTGGGTGCCGACATCGAATCGGTACGACTGGGCATCGGTGCCGATTCGCGCATCGGTTACCACTTCATCTATCCCGGCTGCGGTTACGGCGGCTCATGTTTCCCCAAGGACATGCGCGCACTGATTCACAGTGCCGAAGAAGCCCATTGCAACAGCGACCTGCTGCAAGCGGTGGAAGCCATCAACCAGCGGCAGAAACACAAACTGTTCGAACGTATCAATGCCTTCTACAAGGGTGATTTGCGCGACAAGACCTTCGCCGTGTGGGGCTTGGCCTTCAAACCCAACACCGACGACATGCGCGATGCGCCGAGTCGGGTACTGCTCGAATCGCTGTGGGCTGCGGGGGCCAATGTGCGGGCGTTCGACCCGGAAGCCATGCAGGAAACCCAACAGCTTTATCCTGACGAACCGAAGCTGATGCTCATGGGCACGCCGGAATCGGTCCTCACGGGGGCCGACGCGTTGATCATCTGCACCGAATGGCAGCAGTTCAAGGCGCCGGACTTCGACCTGATCCAGCAACGTCTCAATGCACCGGTGATTTTCGACGGGCGTAACCTGTACGACGCCGAGCGCCTGGCCCGCAGCGGTTTCTTGTACTTCCCGATGGGCCGCGGTGAATCGTGCAAGTTACCGATTCCCCATCAGCAATGGCCAGCGGCCTCAGTCGTCGCGTGAGTGCGGTATCGCCCGGCATTCGTCGGCAGTCCTTAGGGTTCGGGCTGCTGACGCTGATGCTGTTCATCGCCGGGGCGTATCAGCAAACGGCGATCGGTTTCGATTCGCGGTTCGTGCTGTTCGCCCAGGAGATGCTGCGCCACGGGCCGTCGTTTTTCCCGACCACCTATGGCCAGCCCTATGCTGATTACTCGGCGCTGTCGACGTTGTTCGTCTGGTTGCTGTCGCTGCCGTTCGGGCAGGTCAACAGCCTCAGCGCCTGGTTGCCGAGCGCCATCGGCGCCGCAGTGATCGTCACGTTGATGTACCGGTTGCTCGCGCCCTGCTCCACACGCTGGGCGCTGCTGAGCATCGCGCTGATGTTGCTCACCAGTACGTTTGTCACTGAAACCCGTGCCGTGTCCCAGGACCTGATGCTGGCGGCCGTCGCCTTTTCGGTGTTCTACCTCGGGTACGCCGCTGATCATTTCGCAATGCCCCGTCGGTGGCCGCTGATCTTTGCATTGCTGTTATTAGGTTTCGGGATTCGCGGGCCGATCGGGCTGGTAATCCCCACCGGCATGCTGTGCAGCTACTTCCTGCTCAATCGCCAATGGTCGCGGTTGTTCGGTTTTGGCCTGTTGGCGGCGGTGTTGCTGGCGGTGTGCGTCGGCGCATTACTGTGGCTGGCCGAAGCCAGTGGTGGAACGGCTTTCATGCAGGACGTGGTGCGCATGCAGTTCATGGGGCGCATGGACGGCAGTGAAGGCGTCAGTGGTTCGCTGTATTACTTCACCGCGTCGTTAGGCAACTATGCACTCGCCTATCCGTTGGCGCTGCTGGCATTGGCCGCGGTCTGGCTGACGAATCCACGGCAGGCCGGTCCGGCATTGCGCCTGTTGCAATACTGCACGGCAGCCGGGTTGATCGTGATGATTGGTTTATCGATTCCCCAAGCGAAAAAGGCCCGTTACCTGCTGCCGATGCTGCCCATGGCGGCGATCATTGCGGCGTACCCGTTTCAGGTGGCACAGGGTCGGGTGTTCGGTTGGTTGCGGGGTTTGATGCAAGGGCTATGGTTGTTGATTCCGGGGGTGTTGATCGTCGCATTGCTGATCGCTCTGTGGCGTCTGCCAGCACAACCGCCTGCCTTCGTGCCGGTATTGATCGTGCTTGCAGCCCTGCAAATCATCGCGCTGACGGCGTGGTTCCGCACCCACTGGCGGGCCGAGGTGTTGGCCTGTTGCGCGGTTCTGGCACTGTGGTCGGTGTACATCCTGGTATTTGAACCGGTCGAGCGTCAGCTTTACGACACACAAACCTTCAGTCGAGCGGCATTCGCACAGGTACAGAAAGACCCGGCGCCGCTGGTGCTGCACGGCATGGGCAAGGACGCCAAGGCGATCAAGTTCATGGTCAATATCGAGCAGGATTTGCAACCGGTGTTCACAGAATCCATTCAGGAACTGGAGGCCCTGCCCGGCCCGGCCTGGTTGATGATGGACCGCAACGACCTGAAGGCCCTGCAAGGCACTCGCCTGGGCAACTTGCAACCAGTGTTGAGTGGGCGTTTCGATAAAAACGATTTCGTGTTGCTGCACACGCCCCCCTTGTAGTCGCTGCCGAAGGTCGCGATTTTTGGGCCGCTTCGATGTTGCTGAAGATCAAGATCAAAAGATCGCAGCCTGCGGCAGCTCCTACATAAAGCCCGGTATGGAGCTACATATTCATGAACTGTCTGTCAGCCAACAGTTTCAGGGCCAGGGCGCTGGCCGCAAGTTGTTGTTGTTAACGGCACTCGAACACGCAGACAAACGAGAGCTCCACTCTCTGACTTTGACCACGTTTCGCGACTTACCCTGGAATGAACCGTTTTATCGGCGGTTCGGCTTTGAAACATTGAGCCCGGCTGAAATCGGCCCACGTTTAACGTCGGTGTTGAACAACGAAATCAACCACGGTTTGCCAGGGGAGCGACGCTGTGCGATGCGTTTGAAGCTGCGTTAGCCTCAAGCCGGCGCCTTCAAATCCACCCCCAACGCCTGGGCAAACGCCTTCACCAGCGGACTGCGCACGGTGTTGTGGCGCAGGATCAGATTGAACGGCGTGACGATGTTGATCAGGTCCGGCCGCACCGCCCGAAACTCTCCTTGGGCCACCAGGGTTGCGGCGTAATGCTCGGGCAGAAAACCCACGAAACGGCCGGTCTTGACCAGCAGCGCCACGGCTTCCACTTGAGTCGCCGAGGCCGAAAAGCTGTCGTAGCGGGCAAAATTCAGTTTGTCCCGATGGATCGCGTAGCGGTGGTTGATGCACTCGTAATCCTCCAGCACATTGCCGCCCATGTCCGCCTCTGGCATTGAGAACAGAGGATGGCCGACGGCGCAATACACGTACGAGCGCTCTTCATAGAGCGGGAAGTAATCGAACTCCTCTCTTTTCTGATAAACCGGCACGATCCCGGCCACTAACCGTCCCTCGACGACGCCTCTTTCCACCTCATCTAATTGAGATGCCTGAAGTTGAAACCTTACTTTCGGTGACTCTTCATTTATTTTTCTAAGCGCAGCAACTAACGGCGAACTTGAATCTGTGATCGTATTATCAATAACGCCTACCCCAAGATCGCCAATAAGTTCGTTCTGCGCCGAACTAAGCCGATCACGAAAGTTGTCGACCGAGGCAAATAAATCAATCGAGGCCTGATACACCAGACGCCCTTCTTCGGTCAGATGAAACCCCTCTCGGCCTCGAGTACACAGGCGCATGCCGATGCGGATTTCAAGGTCGGAAATCTGTTTGCTGATGGCCGCCAGGCCCACATTCAGTTCGTTCTGGGCGGCACTGAAACCACCGGCCTCGACCACGGCCTTGAACACTTTGAGCAGTTTGAAGTCCAGGCCGCTGAGGGCCAGTGGTGCCCGATGTACCGTTTTTGGCGGCGGGTTTCCAGAATTGGAAAGTGGGGTTTCCATAATGCTTATTTACCTCAGGTGCCCTATTCAACAATCTGTGTCCAACAACAAAAACATAGCCGACCAATAATAATGAACACAGAAAACAAGGCTTGGCAACCGCTAATAAATTCCACAGATCAGTGCCAACTCACTGATTTCGAACTATTAAAAGCTGACACTTCGATCAGCTCTCGCCACTTCGTAACTGCCCTCTTGAAAACTGCTTTGGCCTAACCACGCCCGGTTGAATCTTTTCGACCTGTAGGCGCGATCGGCGCGGCGATCCGGCTTGCTGGCAAAGCTCTTTGGCCTGACACCCGATTTTTTAACTTCCGAGCAATGACGAGGAAAACAACAATGTCTCAAACCACCGACCGTCTCTGGGGTGCCCGCTTCAAGAGCGGCCCTTCCGAAGCTCTCGCGGCCCTGTCCCGTTGCCCCGAGCGCTACTTTCGCCTCACCCCGTACGACCTCGCCGGCTCCAAGGCGCATGCCCGGGAATTGCAGCGCGCAGGGCTGTTGAGCGAGCAGGAAACCCAGACCATGCTCGATGCTTTGGAGCGCATCGGTGATGACTTCCGTGCTGGCAGCATCGCGCCGACGCTGGACGACGAAGACGTCCACACCTTCATCGAGCGCCTGCTGACCGAACGCCTCGGCGCACTGGGCGGCAAGCTGCGCGCCGGCCGTTCGCGCAACGACCAGACCGCCAACGACCTGCGGCTGTTCCTGCGTGATCACGTCCGTACTTTGGCCGTTGAAGTGCTGGCCTTGCAGCAGGCACTGGTGGAGCAGGCCGAGCAACACGTCGAAAGCATCTGCCCGGGCTTCACTCACCTGCAACAGGCCCAGCCGATCGTCTTCGCTCATCACTTGCTGGCCCACGCCCAATCGATGCTGCGCGACGTGCAGCGTCTGGTGGACTGGGATGTGCGCACCTCGCTGTCGCCACTCGGTGCAGCGGCCATGGCCGGTTCCGCCATCGCTCGCCTGCCGCAGCAATCGGCCAAGGAAATGGGCTACAGCGGCGTCTGCGAAAACTCCATCGACGCCGTGGCCAGCCGTGATCACGTCGCCGAGTTCCTGTTCATCGCCAGCATGTTGGGGATCAATATTTCCCGCCTCGCCGAAGAGTTCTGCCTGTGGTCGTCGCGGCAATTTCGCTGGGTCGCGCTGGACGATGCCTACGCCACTGGCAGTTCGATCATGCCGCAGAAGAAAAACCCGGACATCGCCGAACTGGCCCGGGGCAAGGCTGGTCGCCTGATCGGTAACCTGACTGGTTTGCTGTCGACCCTCAAATCCCTGCCACTGTCGTACAACCGCGACTTGAGTGAAGACAAGAACGGCGTGCTCGACAGCGTCGACACCCTGCTGCTGGTGCTGCCGGCCATGGCCGGGATGGTTGCGACCATGAAGGTCAACGTTGAAGAGCTGCGTCGTCAGGCACCGTTGGGCTTCACCCTCGCCACCGAAGTGGCCGACTGGCTGGCGGTGCGCGGCGTGCCGTTCAAGGAAGCTCACGAAATCACCGGCGCACTGGTCCAGGCCTGCGAGAAGCATGACATCGAGTTGTGGGAAGCCTCCCCGGCGCTGCTGGCCGAGATCGATCCGCGCCTCAAGCCTGAAGTGCGTGACAGCCTGACCCTCGAAGCCGCTATCGCCGCCCGCAGTGGCTGGGGCGGTACCGCGCCGCAACAGGTGCGTGAGCAGATCGGCCGTTTGAAGACTGCCCTCGCCGCCCAGCAGCAATGGACCGAGAACTATCAGGGTTTCCGTCTTTAAGTCAGAGCGCAAAACTTGTGGGAGCGAGCCTGCTCGCGATTGCGGTATTACATTCAACATCCATGTTGACTGACCCGCCCCCATCGCGAGCAGGCTCGCTCCCACAGGGATTGCGCTTAACCTGAAAAACCATACACGCCGTCTTGATTGAGCGCGGCGTACGGAGAAACAACATGAGCCAGACTCAGGCAGAACGACTCCAGGCGGAGCGCAAACTGGCGGAAAACCAGTTCGATATCACCCAGTACCAGCATGTGCCACGGCGTTACTACGGACGGATTTTTTTCGCCACTGTAATAGTCATCGCGATCATAGGATTGGTGCGGGCCTTCGCCGAAGGCAAGATTGAATGGTCGTACATCGGCCAGTTCCTCACCTCACAGGCCATTATGTGGGGCCTGCTCAACACCATCGTCATGGCAGTGCTGGCGATGGCGTTGGGTATTGTCTTCGGGGTGATCACGGCAATCATGCGCATGTCGGCCAACCCGATCCTGCGCTATGTGGCATTGACCTACACCTGGCTGTTCCGCGGTACGCCGTTGATCCTACAGCTGCTGCTGTGGTTCAACCTGGCGCTGATCTTCCCCACCATCGGCATCCCCGGCCTGTTCGAAATGGACACCGTGAGCCTGATGACGCCGTTCGTGGCCGCCCTCCTCGGCTTGAGCATCAACCAGGGCGCCTACACCGCCGAAGTGGTGCGCGCCGGCCTGCTCTCGGTGGACACCGGGCAGTACGAAGCCGCCAAGTCGATCGGCATGCCGCGCTTGCAAGCGTTGCGCCGGATCATCTTGCCCCAGGCCATGCGGATCATCATTCCGCCGGTGGGTAACGAGTTCATCGGCATGGTGAAAATGACGTCCCTGGCGAGTGTCATCCAGTACTCGGAACTGCTCTACAACGCCCAGAACATCTACTACGCCAACGCCCGCGTGATGGAGTTGCTGATCGTCGCCGGTATCTGGTACCTGGCCACCGTCACCGTCCTGTCCTTTGGTCAAAGCCGTCTGGAGCGTCGTTTCGCTCGCGGCGCCGGCAAGCGTTCTTGAGGAGCCCCCACATGAGAAGCATCGTCAAGGCCGTGAGCCTGAACAAGTATTACGACCATTTCCACGCGCTCAAGGACATCAACATCGAGGTCGAGCAAGGCGAAGTGCTGTGCATCATCGGCCCGTCCGGCTCCGGCAAAAGCACCCTGCTGCGCTGCGTGAATCAGTTGGAAAAGATCGACAAGGGCGGCCTGTGGGTCGACGGCGAACTGGTGGGTTACCGCATCGCCGGCAACAAGCTGCACGAGCTCAACGAGTCGCAGATCGCCCGTCAGCGCCTGGCCACTGGCATGGTGTTCCAGCGTTTCAACCTGTTCCCGCACATGACCGTGCTGCAAAACATCATCGAAGGGCCGTGCCAGGTGCTCAAGCGTTCGCCCAAAGAAGCGCATGAAGAAGCCTTGGAATTGCTGGCGCGCGTCGGCCTCGCCGACAAGCGCAACAGCTACCCGATCGAACTGTCGGGCGGCCAGCAACAACGGGTGGCGATTGCCCGCGCGCTGGCGATGCGACCCAAGCTGATGCTGTTCGATGAACCCACTTCGGCACTCGACCCGGAACTGGTCGGTGAGGTGCTGTCGGTAATGCGAGATCTGGCGCAGACCGGCATGACCATGATCGTCGTCACCCATGAACTGGGCTTCGCTCGCGAGGTGTCCAACCGCATGGTGTTCATGGACGGCGGGCAGATCGTGGAGGCTGGAAGCCCCGAAGAAATACTAATAAGTCCGCAAAACCCACGCACCCAAAGCTTCATTTCTGCCGTTCGAACCTAGGCCCTGGCTCGTAAACCAAGAGCGGACCTCACAACACTCATAAGAGAACGACCATGAAGAATTTTGTTATCCCCGCAGTACTCGCAGGCGTTATGGCTTCCAGTTTCACTTGGGCCGCCGAGCTACCGGCCAGCATCAAGGACAAAGGCGAGGTCGTTGTGGCCATCATGCCGAACTACCCGCCGATGGATTTCAAGGACCCGGCCACCAACACCCTCACAGGGCTCGACTATGACCTGGGCAACGCCTTGGCTGAACGTCTGGGCGTGAAGATTAAATGGCAGGAAACCGGCTTCGAGCAAATGATCAACGCGCTGACCACCGACCGCGTGGACATGGTGATGTCGGGCATGACCGACACCGCCGAGCGTCAGGCCAGTGTGACCTTCGTTGACTACTTCACCAGCGGTCCGCAGTTCTACACCTTGCAGAAAAACAAGGAAACGAACGAGATCATCGACCTGTGCGGCAAGAAAGTCGGCACCAGCCGACGTACGACCTTCCCGGCGGAAATTGCCGCGTGGAGCAAGGCCAACTGCGAAGCCGCCGGCAAGCCTGCGATCAACGTGATCGGCACCGAAGGCTCGGCCGACGCCCGCGCACAGCTGCGCCAGAGCCGCATCGACGCGGCCATGCAGGGCAGCGAAACCCTGCCGTACCTCAAGACCCAGGAAAAGGACATGTACAAAACCGTGGGCCTGCCGATTTCCAAGCAGTTCACCGGGATGGGCGTGAGCAAGAAAAAGCCTGAGCTGAGTGAAGCGGTGAAAGTCGCGTTGCAGAGCATGGTCGATGACGGCAGCTACCAGGCGATCCTGAAGAAGTGGGACCTGGAACTGGGCGCGATCAAGACCGTGACCATTAACGCCGGGAAATAATGGATCGGTGTGATGCCTTTGTGGGAGCGAGCCTGCTCGCGATAGCGGTCTGTCAGATGACATAGATGTTGAATGCACCGCCCTCATCGCGAGTAGGCTCGCTCCCACACTGAACCCGGGCCGATCACAATTTTGTGGCCAACCGATAAACCTGTGGGAGCGGGCTTGCCCGCGATAGCGGTCTGTCAGGCGACACGCATGTTGAATGTACCGGCCTCATCGCGAGCAAGCTCGCTCCCACAGGGTCTGGCGTTTACTTATAAATAGTTGGAGCACCACATGTCCTCCTCGCTACAACCGACCTGGCCGGACCAGCACACAGCCTGCCTCGCCCTGGCCTTCGACCTTGATGGCCCGACCGGTGATGCGATGCTCAACGGCTCGATCTGGCGCAAGCCCGAGTATTTCGGTTTTGGTGGTTACGGCCCCTATCGGGCGCTGCCGCGGATTCTCGACGTGCTGGATGAGTTCCGGATCCCGACCACGTTTTTCGTACCGGCCTGGGTCGTGGAAAACTGGCCGAAACAGTGCCAGGCGATTGTCGAGCGCGGGCATGAGGTGGCGTACCACGGCTACAAACACGAATCCTTTTACGCCCTGACGCTGGACCAGCAGAAGGACGTGATGAACAAATCCCGCGAGGTGTTCTGGAAATACCTGAACACCCGCGCCGAAGGTTTCCGCACGCCATCCGGCGACTGGCGAGCCGAAACCCCCGCCATGCTGGTGGAAGCCGGCGTGACCTATTCCAGCAGCATGCGTGGCGATGACCGGCCGTACCTGGTGAAAGTGCCGGGTTTCGACACGCCGTTGGTGGAAATCCCCGGTCGCTGGGAAATGGACGACTACGCCTCCCTCGCCTACACCCGCGCGCCAGACTTTCCCTCGGGGCTCGACCGCACGGCCAGCTACGCGCTGACCCTCGACAACTGGTGCCGCGAGTTCGACGGCGCCATGGATGAAGGGCTGTGCCTGACCACCCTGTTCCACCCCAAGATCACCGGCAAACCGGGACGCATCCTGTTGCTGGAAAAACTCTTCGAACACATGCGCCAACGCGACGACGTCTGGTTCGCCACCTGCCGCGACGTCGCCCACTGGTGGCTGAAGGAGCATCATCATGGCTGATTCCACTGCCTGGCCTGACGGCTACCGCTGTGCCGTGGTGCTGACCGTCGATTACAACGACATCCACGGCATTCTCACCCAGGCCCCGGAAGTCGCCGGGCGCGACAAGACCTTATCGGTGTGGCGCTACGGCACGCAACGCGGTGTCGAGCGTTTGCTCGGATTGTTCGAAGCCCTGGGCGTTTCCAGCAGTTGGTTCATTCCCGGCATCGTCGCCGAGGAAAACCCGGAGCACATCCGGGCGATCCTGGCCGGCGGACATGAAATCGCCTGCGCCGGGTATCGCCATCAGCACTACGACAACCTGACGCTGGCCGAGCAAAGCGCCGAAGTCGCCAAGGGCTGCTCGGCCTTGAGCGCGCTGACCGGTCAGCGTCCGACAGGCTTTCGCATCCCCGCCGGCAACGGTGCGCCGGGCTTCATCGAGGCGTTGCGCGATCACGGCATTCGCTGGTCCTCGTCATGGCGCGGCGATGATTTGCCCTTCGCTCACCCGACGACATGCGACGTGATCGAGCTGCCGTTGCACTACGAACTGGAAGACGAACCCTACTTCGCCTTTAACCTCAGCCCGGCGGTGCCGCCTGCGCAATCGCGCATCGCCTCCTACAGCCACACCTTGGGCAACCTGCAGATGGACTTCGCCGGGTTTCATCGGTTCGGGCTGTGTTACGCACTGCGGCTGCACCCGGAAATCATCGCCACGCCTGGACGGATCGGCGTGTTGCGGGAATTGCTGCAGAGCATTCAACAGCACGATGACGTCTGGATCGCCACCGGGGCCGAGGTCGCCCGATGGTGGGCCGAGTCGGCAGCGCCCGTGAGCGAGGATCACCCGGCGGCGGTGTACGAACGTCATTATCGGGATTACGGCGTATGAAAGATCAAGAGACCGCAGCCTTCGGCAGCGCCTACGATGGGGTGATGCGGATGGAGCGGTTGGCGCAGTTTTGCGTCGATACTCGCTTTGAAGATTTACCACCCGCGTTGGTCGCACAAGCCAGGCGGCACATTATCGACACCTTCGGCGCGGCGCTGGCCGGGGCTGACAGCGACGTGGCGAAACAAGCGCGTCAGGTCTTCGAGGGTGAAGCCGGCAGCACGCTGATCTGGGGCACTGATCAGCGGGTCGGCGCGGCGCAGGCCGCCATGCTCAACGGCATCGCCGCGCATGCCCTGGAACTGGACGACACCGGCGGTTGCGACCACTCCGGCGCGGTGGTGCTGCCGGCGGTGATGGCCGCTGTCTCGATGTCTGAGTTATCGGTTTCTGAAACACCGGTAAGTGGCCGCGAGTTGATCACCGCGATAGTGATCGGCTACGAAATTGGCCGTCGGGTGCTCGAAGCCTGCGGCAGTTACTCGGCCCATAACGGCGCCGGTTGGCACTCCACGGCGACGTGCGGGGTGTTTGGTGCGGCAGCGGCCAGCGCGCGAATTCTGGGGCTGGATGCACAGCAAACCCTGGCGGCCCTGGGCATCGCCGGTAGCTTCAGTGGCGGTCTTTGGGCCTTCATCCATGACGGCTCGCAAAGCAAAAAACTCCACAGCGGTCGGGCCGCCGAAGGTGGATTGCTGGCGGCGCGGTTTGCTCAACAAGGCATCACTGGGCCGACCAAATTGTTCGATGATGTCTGGGGCGGTTTTCTCAAGACCCTAGCGGCGGATACCGCCGTGCCTGAGGCGTTGGATGCCGAACTGGGCCAGGTATGGAAACTCTCCCGCTGCTCAATCAAACCCTACGCGGCATGCCGGGGAACGCATTCGGCGATCGATGCATTGGGCCTGTTGCTGAATCAATTGCAGGTCAGCGCGGATCAGGTTGAGGGCGTTGAGGTTTCGTTGTGCGGATTCCTGCAAGACATGTGTGGCGGTCAGGACATCAACGGCCTGGCGGCGGCGCAGATGAGCTTGCCTTATGCCCTCGCGGCCCGGTTGGTCCATGGTCATTGCCGGTTGGAGGCCTACGACGACGAACAGCGCCACCACCCGCGGATTGCACACTGGATGTCGCGCATTCGCCTTGAAGTCGACCCGCGACTGTCGGAGGATGGCGAGCCTGTGGTCAGCGTTCAGACCGTGGATGGTCGGCACGCCAGTTTGTGTGTTGAGGTGCCGTTGGGTGCGCCGGGGAATCCGCTGAGCGATGAGGCGCTGGAGGAGAAGTTTTTCAGCCTGGCGGGGCGGGTGATGCCGCGACAGCAAGTGCAAGAATTGCTTGCGCAGTTGTGGCGGCTGGAAGCGCTTGAATCGGTGGCAGACTTGAATGTTGCGATGTCTGTGCGGGCCTCTTCGCGGGCAAGCCTCGCTCCTACAAGGTTCACGTCGAGCCACGATTAAATGCTCGACACAAAGCCTGTGGGAGCGGGCTTGCCCGCGATTGGCAGCAACTCGGTATCGCGTCGATACCACAGAATCTGAATAAGGACATTTGCCCCCACCGTGGCCACTTACTCCCTCGTCATTCGCCGCTTGATGATCGTTTCGCTGACCATCGTCGTCAGCCGCGCCATTACCAGCCCGTTGCTCACCCTGTTTCTGAGCAACAAACTCGGCCTCAACCAACAGGACGTCGGCCTGCTGCTGGGCATCGCGGTGTTTATCGCCACCCTGCTCGCCCTTTATGGCGGTTACATCATCGACCGCCTTGAAAAGCGTCGACTGCTGATCCTGGCCATGCTCTCCAGCGCTATCGGCTTCGTGTTGCTGACCTTCGCTCAAAACCTGTACCTGACCACCGCCACCCTGGTGATCACCGAAACCGCCTCGGCGCTGTTCCTGATCGGGTCCAAGGCGATTCTCAGCGAAAACCTGCCGGTGGGTCAGCGCGCGAAAGCCTTTTCGCTGCGCTACACCCTGACCAACATCGGCTACGCCACCGGTCCCATGCTCGGTGTGGTGATCGCCGGGGTGCAGCCGCTGGCGCCGTTCCTGATTGCCGGTGGCATCGCCTTCTTCAGTATTTTCCTGATGAGCGGGATTCCCAAAGACCCGGCCCAGACACCCGCCATCGGCCAGCCACAGAGCTTTCTCAAAACCCTGATCACCCTGAAGAACGACCGCACACTGATCATGTTCACCTGCGGCTGCCTGCTCAGCACCGTGGTGCACGGTCGTTTTACCCTGTACCTGTCGCAATACCTGCTGGTCACCCAAGACACCAAACGTGCCCTGGAAACCATGGCCGCCCTGCTCGCCTGCAACGCCATCAGCGTGATCTTGCTGCAATACCAGATCGGCCGGTTCCTCAAACGTGAACAACTGCGTTACTGGATTGCCGGTGGCACCAGCCTGTTCATCCTCGGGTTGATCGGTTTCAGCCTGGCCGACAGCCTCGTGAGTTGGTGCGTGGCGATGTTCATTTTCACCCTCGGTGAAATGATCATTTACCCGGCCGAGTTCCTCTTCGTCGACACCCTGGCCCCGGAAGAACTGCGTGGCAGCTACTACGGCGCGCAGAACCTCGCGGCCCTCGGCGGTGCGCTGAGCCCGGTGATCTGCGGCTTCCTGCTGATGCACACGCCTGCGCCCACCATGTTCTATGCGCTGAGTGCGTTGACGGCGATGGGCGGTTTCCTCTGCTTCATGAGTGGTCGGCGGGTGGCTATACTGCAAAAATAATGCACTGAAACTGCATTAATATGAATTTGTCAGTATCTGGAATGATCGGCACACTGTGCGGCGTTCCTCCCCCAATAGTTGGAACTACTTCAAGGGCTTTCTGGGTCTCCCAGCTAAGCCTTTTTTTTTGCCTCGTTTTTTCTACGGATCGTTTGCCTCATGTTCGCTCGCTGGTTACCTGCCGCCATCAATACCCGTCCTTCAGAATGGAGCCGCGCCGCTATCGGCATGTCGCTGGGCACGATGTTCAGCGTCTGGCTCTGCAGTCAGGTATTTGGTATGGAAGTGGCGCAGCACCTGATCGGTCCGCTGGGTGCATCCGCAGTATTGCTGTTTGCTGTGTCCTCGGGCGCCCTCGCCCAGCCTTGGTCGATACTTGGCGGCTATTTGAGCGCCGGGGTGGTCTCGTTGCTGGTCGCTCACGTGCTCGGACGCACCCTCGGCAGCGCCTGCCTGGCGGCGGGCATGTCGCTGATTCTGATGTGCTGGCTGCGTTGCCTGCACCCGCCGGCCGGAGCGCTGGCATTGCTGTTGGTGCTGGCGGACCCGGCGACCATTGCCCTGGATTGGAAAGCCCTCGGCCCGGTGATGCTCAGTGGCTCGACGATGCTGTTCAGCGCACTGGCGTACAACAACCTGACGCGCATTCGTTACCCAAAACGTCCCGCTGAGCCGGTGCCGATGATGCCCGTCCCCGCCAGCCAGGCGATCACTGCCGCGGATCTGAAACTGGCCCTCACCGACATGGAAGCGTTCTACGACGTCACCCCCGAAGACCTCGAACAACTGATTCATGCCTGTGAGTTGCATGCCAAGCGGCGCAGCATCGGGGATGTGTTTTCCAGCAAGGGTTGAAGATCAAAAGAAAGATCAAACGATCGCAGCCTTCGGTGGCTCCTGCGTGATCGGTGTTCATACGCGAACGCTGTCAATGTAGGCGCTGCCGAAGGCTGCGATCTTTTGATTTTTGGTTAAGGTAAAAATGCAGGCGGGACCTGCACGTATCCCGGTTGTACAGGGCAAATTTGCACTGTTACGATCCAGCATCGCTCGCGCGCGAGTTTCTCTATAAAGAACAATAAAAGCAGGGAGTTAGTGATGACTGCTCAGGTTTCAACCCCGCAAACACAGTCCATGGATGCCACGCAAAACGAAGTGTTGGCCGAGGTTCGCAATCACATCGGTCACCTGACCCTCAATCGCCCCGCCGGCCTCAACGCCATTACCCTGGACATGGTCCGCAGCCTGCAACTTCAGCTCGATGCCTGGGCCCAGGATCCGCAGGTACACGCGGTGGTCTTGCGCGGTGCCGGCGAGAAAGCCTTCTGTGCCGGCGGCGATATCCGCTCGCTGTATGACAGCTTCAAAAGCGGCGACACCCTGCACGAAGATTTCTTCGTCGAGGAATACGCCCTCGACCTCACGATCCACCACTATCGCAAACCGGTCCTGGCCTTGATGGACGGCTTTGTGTTGGGCGGCGGCATGGGGCTGGTGCAAGGCGCCGATTTGCGGGTGGTCACCGAGCGCAGCCGCCTGGCGATGCCGGAAGTGGCCATCGGGTATTTCCCGGACGTCGGCGGCAGTTACTTCCTGCCGCGCATTCCCGGTGAGCTGGGCATTTATCTCGGCGTCAGCGGCGTGCAGATTCGCGCGGCCGATGCGCTCTATTGCGGCCTGGCCGACTGGTATCTGGACAGTGAAAAACTAGGCACGCTGGACGAGCGACTCGATCGCCTCGAATGGCACGACACCCCGCTCAAGGACCTGCAAGGCGTGCTGGCGAAACTCGCGGTGCAACAACTGCCGGCAGCGCCCCTGGCGGCGTTGCGGCCGGCCATCGATCACTTCTTCGCCCTGCCCGATGTGCCGAGTATGGTGGAACAACTGCGTGCAGTGACCGTCGCCGACAGCCATGAATGGGCCACCGCCACCGCCGACCTGCTGGAAAGCCGTTCACCGTTGGCCATGGGCGTGACCCTGGCAATGCTGCGGCGCGGTCGGCACCTGAGCCTGGAACAGTGCTTCGCCCTCGAACTGCACCTGGATCGCCAGTGGTTCGAGCGCGGCGACCTGATCGAAGGCGTGCGCGCCTTGCTGATCGACAAAGACAAAAACCCGCGCTGGAACCCGCCGACCCTGCAAACGCTGGACGCCGAGCACGTCGCGAGTTTTTTCACCGGGTACGACCAGAGCGGGAACTGAGCCATGCACGATATCGAATTGAGCGAAGAGCAAGTGATGATCCGCGACATGGCCCGGGATTTTGCCCGCGGCGAAATCGCGCCCCATGCACAGGCCTGGGAAAAGGCTGGCTGGATCGATGACGGTCTGGTGGCGAAGATGGGTGAACTGGGTCTGCTGGGCATGGTGGTGCCCGAGGAATGGGGCGGCACCTACGTCGACTACGTGGCCTATGCGCTGGCAGTGGAAGAGATTTCCGCCGGTGACGGCGCCACTGGCGCACTGATGAGCATCCACAACTCCGTGGGCTGCGGGCCGGTGCTCAATTACGGCACCGAAGAACAGAAACAGCAATGGCTGCCCGACCTTGCCAGCGGCCAGGCCATCGGTTGCTTCTGTCTCACCGAACCCCAGGCCGGTTCCGAAGCCCACAACCTGCGCACTCGCGCCGAACTGCGCGACGGCCAGTGGGTGATCAACGGCGCCAAGCAATTCGTCAGCAATGGCAAACGGGCGAAACTGGCGATCGTTTTCGCCGTGACCGATCCGGAGCTGGGCAAACGCGGCATCTCGGCGTTCCTGGTGCCGACCGAAACAGCGGGGTTCATCGTCGACCGCAGTGAACACAAGATGGGCATCCGCGCTTCCGATACCTGCGCCGTCACCCTGAACAATTGCACGATTCCCGAGGCGAATTTGCTGGGTGAACGCGGCAAAGGCCTGGCCATCGCCCTCTCCAACCTCGAAGGCGGCCGCATCGGCATCGCCGCGCAAGCCTTGGGCATCGCCCGTGCGGCATTCGAAGCGGCGCTGGCTTACGCGCGGGATCGGGTGCAGTTCGACAAGCCGATCATCGAGCACCAAAGCATCGCCAACATGTTGGCCGACATGCACACCCGGCTCAACGCCGCGCGCTTGCTGATCCTGCACGCCGCGCGCTTGCGCAGTGCTGGCAAACCGTGCCTGTCGGAGGCTTCACAGGCCAAGCTGTTTGCATCCGAGATGGCCGAGAAGGTCTGCTCGTCGGCGATACAGATTCATGGCGGGTACGGGTATCTGGAGGATTACCCGGTGGAGCGTTACTACCGGGATGCGCGGATCACGCAGATTTATGAAGGGTCGAGCGAGATACAGCGGATGGTGATTGCCCGGGAGCTCAAGCACTACTTGGTCTAGAGCGTCGCCGCAGACATGATCGTTCCCACGCGCAGCAAAGGAATGCAGCCCGGGACGCTCCGCGTCCCATCAAAAGCCGAACGCGGAGCGTCCGTTGAGGCATTCCCACGCAGAGCGTGGGAACGATCAGTGTGGGTTACTTGCCGACGAACTCCGCCTCACGCTTGGCAATAAACGCCGCCATCCCCTCCTTCTGATCCTGCGTGGCAAACGCCGCATGGAACACCCGGCGTTCAAAGCGCACGCCTTCCGACAGGCTGACTTCAAAGGCGCGGTTGACGCTTTCCTTGATCATCATCGCAATCGGCAGCGACTTCTTGGCAATCAGCGTCGCGACTTTCAGCGCTTCTTCCAGTAGCTCATCCGCTGGCACGATCCGCGCCACAATCCCGCATCGCTCCGCTTCCACCGCATCGATCAAGCGCCCGCTCAGGCACATTTCCATGGCCTTGGCCTTACCCACGGCGCGGGTCAGGCGCTGGGTGCCGCCCATGCCAGGCAGTACGCCGAGGTTGATTTCCGGCTGACCGAATTTGGCGTTGTCGCCGGCCAGAATGAAGTCGCACATCAGCGCCAGTTCACAGCCACCGCCCAAGGCGAAACCGTTGACCGCGGCGATGATCGGCTTGCGGCGGTTGGCCACGCGATCGCTGTCGCTGAACAGGTCGTCGAGGTAGATCTGCGGGTAGGTCAGCTCGGCCATCTCCTTGATGTCGGCACCGGCGGCGAAAGCTTTTTTCGAACCGGTCAGCACGATGCAACCGATGTTCGAATCGGCTTCCAGGCCATCGAGGGCGTGGTTCAGTTCGCTGACGAGTTGGGCATTCAACGCGTTCAGCGCTTGCGGGCGGTTGAGGGTGATCAGCCCAACGCGACCGTGGGCTTCCAGCAAAATCGTTTCGTAGTTCATAGGTGGATTCCTTCTCAAAGATTGCGCGAAATGACCATGCGCTGAATGTCGCTGGTGCCTTCGTAGATCTGGCACACCCGCACGTCGCGGTAGATCCGCTCCAGCGGGAAGTCGTTCAGGTAACCGTAACCGCCCAGGGTTTGCAACGCCGAGGAGCAAACCTTTTCGGCCATTTCCGAGGCGAACAGTTTGGCCATGGAGGCTTCCACCAGCGCCGGTTTGCCGCTGTCGCGCAACGCCGCCGCGTAATGCACCATCTGCCGGGCCACGGCGATCTGGGTGGCCATGTCTGCCAGGCGGAACGCTACCGCCTGGTGTTCGATGATCGGCTTGCCGAAACTCTCGCGTTCACGGGCGTAGTCGCGGGCCGCTTCGAACGCGGCGCGGGCCATGCCCACCGATTGCGAGGCAATGCCGACGCGGCCGCCTTCGAGGTTGGCCAGGGCGATCTTGTAGCCTTCGCCCTCCTCACCCAGTCGATTGGCCACCGGGACTTTCACATCCTCGAAGAGGATCTGGCAGGTATCGGAAGCATGTTGGCCAAGCTTGTCTTCGACCCGCGCGACTTTATAGCCCGGCGAATCGGTGGGCACGATCAGCGCGGTGATCCCGCGTTTGCCGGCAGTTGGGTCGGTCACCGCAAACACAATCACCACCCCGGCGTTTTGCCCGGAGGTGATGAACTGCTTGCAGCCGTTGAGTACATAGTGATCGCCGTCCAGCCGGGCGCGGGTTTTCAGGCTGCTGGCATCGGAGCCGGCTTGCGGTTCGGTCAGCGCAAACGCACCGAGCATCGCGCCGCTGGCCAGCGGTTTGAGGAAGCGTTCTTTCTGGTCGTCGTTGCCGAACTTGAGGATCGGCACGCAACCCACCGAGTTGTGCACGCTCATGATGGTCGAGCAGGCGCCATCGCCGGCAGCGATTTCTTCCAGGGCCATGGCGTAGGCCAGATAACCGGTGTCGCAACCGCCCCACTGCTCCGGCACCAGCATGCCGAAGAAACCCAGGTCGGCCATCTCGCTGATGGCTTCCTTGGGGAAGCGATGTTCACGGTCCCATTCGGCGGCGAACGGTTTCAGCCGTTCCTGGGCAAACTGCCGGGCCGCGTCGCTGATCTGAAGTTGTTCGTCATTGGGGATCATGCCAAGTCCTTAAAAATCGAGTTGAAACGCAAGACCTGTGGGAGCGGACTTGTGTGGCGAGGGAGCTTGCTCCCGCTCGACTGCGCAGCAGTCGCAAAGCTTTTGGGGCCGCTTCGCGACCCAGCGGGAGCAAGCTCCCTCGCCACAAAAGCCCCACACACAGGTTGCGCCCCATTAGCCTCAGTACAGGCATTCCACAGCCATGGCCGTGGCTTCACCGCCGCCAATGCAGATCGCTGCAACGCCGCGCTTCAGGCCTTTCTGGCGCAGGGCCGAGAGCAAGGTCACGAGGATCCGCGCGCCAGATGCACCGATCGGGTGACCCAAAGCGCAGGCACCGCCGTGGACGTTGATCTTCTCGTGGGGGATTTCCAGTTTGGTCATGGTCACCAGACTCACCACCGCGAAGGCTTCGTTGACTTCGAATAACTCGACTTCTTCCAGGGACCAGCCGGTTTTTTTCATCAACTTCTTGATCGCGCCCACCGGTGCCACCGGGAACAGCCCCGGTGTGTCGGCAAACGCGGCGTGGCCGTGAATCACCGCCAGCGGTTTCAGGCCTTGTTTTTCGGCTTCGGAACGACGCATCAGCACCAGTGCCGCCGCGCCGTCCGAGATCGAGCTGGAGTTCGCCGCCGTCACGGTGCCGCCGTCGCGGAACGCTGGTTTCAGCGAGGCGATTTTGTCCAGCTTGGCTTTCGGTGGCTGTTCGTCGTGGCTGATCAGCACCTGCTCTTTGCCGACGGTCACGGTGAGCGGCACGATCTCGGCCGTGAAGCTGCCGTCCTTGATCGCCTGCTGCGCGCGGGTGGTCGAAGCGATGGCAAAGGCGTCCTGAGCTTCGCGGCTGAAGCCGTTGGTTTCAGCGCAATCCTCGGCGAAGGTGCCCATCAGGCGGCCCTTGTCGTAGGCGTCTTCGAGGCCGTCAAGGAACATGTGATCGAGCACCCGGCCGTGGCCCATGCGGTAACCGCTGCGGGCACGGTCCAGCAGATACGGGGCGTTGGACATGCTTTCCATACCACCAGCGACCACCACATCGGCACTGCCGGCGATCAGCATGTCGTGGGCCAGGATCGTGGCTTCCATGCCCGAGCCGCACATTTTGTTCAGCGTCGTGCAACGGGTCGATTTATCCAGCCCGGCGCCCAGTGCCGCTTGCCGCGCCGGGGCCTGACCGAGGCCGGCGGAGAGCACGCAGCCGAACAACACTTCTTCTACGGACTCAGGGGCGATACCGGCGCGCTCGACGGCGGCACGAATCGCGGCGGCGCCCAGTTGCGGCGCGGTCAGGCCTTTCAGTTCGCCCTGGAAACCGCCCATCGGGGTGCGGACGGCGCTGACAATAACAATCGGATCGTTGGACAGTGTCATGACAAATACTCCTTATTTGGCGGCCATGCGCAAGGCACCGTCGAGACGGATCACCTCGCCGTTGAGCATGCTGTTTTCTATGATATGCCTGACCAGCGCGGCGTACTCGCTCGGCTTGCCCAATCGCTGTGGAAACGGCACGCCAGCGGCCAAAGACTCGCGCACTTGCGGTGTCATGCCGGCCATCATCGGCGTTTCGAAAATGCCCGGTGCGATGGTCATCACGCGAATGCCGAAGCGTGCCAGTTCACGGGCGGCGGGCAAGGTCAGGCTGGCAATCGCGCCTTTCGAGGCCGAGTACGCGGCCTGGCCGATCTGGCCGTCGAAGGCCGCGACCGACGCGGTGTTGATGATCACGCCGCGCTCGCCGTCTTCATCGGCTTCGGTTTCGGCAATCGCCGCCGCCGCCAGGCGCAGCATGTTGAAACTGCCGATCAGGTTGACGTTGATCACCTGGCTGAAACTGGCCAACCCATGGGGGCCGTTCTTGCCGAGGATCTTCTCGCCACGGACGATGCCGGCGCAATTGACCAGACCATTGAGGCCGCCAAACGCTTTGACCGTCGCCTGCACCGCCGCTTCGGCTGCTGCTTCGTTGCTGATATCCGCCACCACACTTTGCGCGCCGAGACGTGCAGCCTGGGCCGCGACGGCTTCGGCGTTCATGTCCACCAGCATCACCTTGGCGCCAGCCGCCACCAGCATTTCCGCAGTGGCGGCACCGAGGCCGGATGCACCGCCGGTGACGAGAAAAATCTTGTTTTCGATCTGCATCATTGTTTCCTTGGATTCAAGCTGAAACGTTCTTCGCGCTGGCCTCTTGAGCCTTGGCGATTTCCTGGTTGCGCAAGATAAAGCGCTGCAATTTGCCGCTTGGGGTTTTCGGCAATTCGCTGACAAATTCGATTTCGCGGGGGTAAGCGTGCGCCGCCAGACGCTTGCGCACGTGTTGGCGCAGCTCTTCGGCCAACGCAGGCTCAGCGCGGTATTGCGGGCTGAGCACGACAAAGGCTTTCACCAGCTCGGTGCGCTCCGGGTCGGGTTTGCCGATTACCGCGGCTTCGACCACCGCCGGGTGTTCGATCAGTGCGCTTTCCACGTCGAACGGGCCGACGCGGTAGCCGGAGGTGGTGATCACGTCGTCGCTGCGGCCGACGAAGCTGATGCTGCCGTCCGGGTTCCATTCCACGGTGTCGCCGCTCAGGTAATAGTTGCCGACGAAGGCCTTGGTCGGCGCACCTTCGTAACCGCTGAACCAGCACATCGGCGATTGGGTACGGTCGATGGCCAGAATGCCCGGCTGGCCGACGCCCAGTTCTTTGTATTCCTCGTCGAGCACCACGATGCGGTGGCCCGGCGAGGCAAAACCGGCGGCGCCGACGTGCACCGGATGGTCAAGACCGTGGTGATTGCACAGGACCATGCCCAGTTCGGTCTGGCCGTAATGGTCATGAATCACCACGCCGAGGTTATCGGCGAACCAGCGAATCACTTCCGGGTTCAGCGGTTCGCCGGCACTGCTGACGATGCGCAGCTTGCCCTTGATCGAACGGGCGAATTCGTCGCCACCGGCAATCAGCAAGCGGTAGGCGGTCGGTGAACCGGTGAGGTTGGTGATCCCGTATTTGTTGATCACCCGGCAAGTGCTTTCGAGGGTGAACGGGCCATCGTAAAAGGTGATTGGATGCCCCATCGACATCGGGCCGGTGACGCCGAAATAAATGCCATAGGCCCAGCCCGGATCGGCGACGTTCCAGAACGCGTCTTCAGGGCGCAAATCCACCGCGTCACGGGTGTAACTCTGGAACGCGACAATGGCCTTGAGCGGCACCGACAGCGCTTTCGACGGGCCGGTGGTGCCCGAGGTAAACATCAGCAGAAACGGGTCTTCACCGGTCAGCAATACCGGTTCGCATTCAGGGGAATAATTGGCCAGTTCGGCCCAGAAACTGAAATCGCCACGCACGATGCCCTGGCCCTTGGGACTGCCAACGGTGACGATGGTCGGGCAGTCGGCCACTTCAGCGAGTTTCGGGCGATTGACCGCATCGGTTACTACGACTGCGGCGCCGGAACTGTTGAGGCGATGTTCGATGGCTTTCGGGCCGAAGGCGGTAAACAGCGGCTGATAGACCGCGCCGATGCGCCAGGTGGCGAACACAGTGATCAGCAATTCGATATTGCGTGGCAGGAGGCCGGCGACTTTATCGCCCTTCTTCACGCCCTGGGCCAACAGGAAATTGGCGAAGCGCGCGGCTTTGTCCTGCAAGTCGCTGAAGGTGTAGGTCGCGCTGGCGCCTTCGCGGCCTTCCCAGAACAGCGCGATGCGCCCCGGCAAGGCATGCCGGTCGCAACATTCGACGCAGGCGTTGAGCGCGCTCAACGACCCCGTGAGCGCGGCATCGACGGCGTGCTGATAATTGAACTGTGACGTGGCAGACAAATAATCGCGCATTGCCAGAATCCCTTTGTATTTTTATTAGGCTGCGGGAACCGTAACTAACAGGGAAATACTCGCTCTGCGCGGGGAGCGGGACAATGGTCAAAGCTATCAAATTGTGTGACTGGTTTGGCCAAGGGCTGAAGGATGCGGCGCCCGGATGACCGCCATCGCGGGCAAGCCCGCTCCCACAGGTTTTACGGCGTGTACGACATTTATGGTCACCGCATATCACTGTGGGAGCTGGCTTGCCCGCGATGGCACCAGACTAGGCGCCACAGAATCCGGATCAACTGGGTTCGTTAAGAATCAAACTCCGATAATGCCCCGGATTAGACCCCGACCACTTGCGAAACGCCTTGTAGAACGAGCTGGCATCGGCAAACCCCAAACGTGTAGCGATTTCAGCAAAGCTGATGGCCGGCTCGGCCAGCCAGACGATGGCCAGTTCCTTGCGCACGCTGTCCTTGAGCCCCTGATACGTCTGCCCTTCTTCGGCCAGGCGTCGACGCAGGGTCGAGGCCGACATGCACAGTTGCTGCGCCAGCGCCTCGGTTTCCGGCCAGTGCTCGGCGGGCAGTTGCCGCAGATCGTGCTTGATCCGGCTGGCCAGGCTCTCCGGATCACGATACTTGACGAGGATATTGGCCGGCGCATGGGCGAGGAAGCGCTTGAGCTCTTCGGCGCTGCGCTTGATTGGCAAATCCAGGCAATCGGCCGAGAAAATCATCCGCGTGCGCGGCCGGTCGAATCGCAGGTTCTCGGAGAACATCACCCGATAGTCATCGCAAAAATCCGGCGCCGGGCAGCGCAACTCGATGGCCAGGATCGGAATCCGCCGCCCCGCCAGCCAGCAGGCCACGCCGTGGACGATCATCCAGTAAGTGAAATAAGTGAAGGCGCGGCGCGGGTCTTCGTCGTCCTCCAACAGGACGATTTCCGCCAGGCTTTGCTGCCGAACCAGTTGCGCGGGCAGGCGTTCGAGCATCAACGACAGGAAGCTCAGGCCCGAGGTCAGCCCGGCGGCCAGGCTCGGCTGGACCATGGAGCAGCGACACAGAAACGCCAGGCTGCCGGACTTGAGCTTGCGCGGGTCCATGCCAAAAAACTCATCGTCCCGGCGCTGCGCCAGCAATCGCCACAGGCGCGCATAGGCGGTGGCTGGAACACGGGCGTCGTTGGTTTCCAGCAACGCCG
Source organism: Pseudomonas sp. P9_31 (assembly GCF_034008235.1). Classification (NCBI taxonomy): domain Bacteria; kingdom Pseudomonadati; phylum Pseudomonadota; class Gammaproteobacteria; order Pseudomonadales; family Pseudomonadaceae; genus Pseudomonas; species Pseudomonas sp. P9_31. Next base: position 3,164,960 of record NZ_CP125375.1, on the reverse strand, counting down.
GATCGATGTCGACCTTGTTCAACACCTCTTCGGTGGCAGCGCCCGGGGCGCAACTTTGCAACAGCGCCTCACGCACCAGTTGAATGGAGATGGTGTCTTTTTCCGACATTGACCGTGGCGAGCCTTGTTCTTGTTTAAGTGGTGGGCATATTAGCGCAGCCACCAGCCCGGCGCAGATCCCTGTGGGCAGCCTAAATCCCGTGGGAGCGGGCTTGCCCGCGAAGATTTATGTCGATCACAATTCCAATGTGGGAGCGAGCCTGCTCGCGAAGGCGTACTCACCGGCAACACACCCGCCCCGCCGTGTTACCCCTTACAAAATCCGATACAACAACCGCTCGATCCGCACCCGACTCACGCGCTTGAGAAACTTGGCCACCCCCGCCGGATAATCCGGCAGCGTCTCCAGACTCTGATACCGCTCAATGCGCTGGGTGTGCTGGAAGATCTCCGCCAGCTCTTTGCCACGCGGCTCCAGCAACTCGCCCTGCGGATCATCAATCAGCAACGCGTTTTCCAGATCGAGACGGAACGCCCGCGGATTGAGGTTGTTGCCGGTCAGCAAGGTGTAGCGCTGATCGATCCACATGCCCTTGAGGTGATAGGTGTTGTCGCCATCCTTCCACAAATGCAGGTTCAGCTTGCCGCTGTCGATGCTGCGCTGATGACGTTTGGCGAAGCGTCGCAGGCTGATCTCGTACAGGTATGGCAGCGCCGCGATCACCTTGAACGGCTCGCTGGGCGGAATGTAGAAATCGTTGGCGGTCTTGTCGCCGACGACGATGTCGATCTTCACGCCCCGCGCCAGGGCCCGATTGATTTCCCGGGTCACCGCCAGCGGCAGGTTGAAGTACGGCGTGCAGATGGTCAGCTGATGCTGCGCACTGGCAATCAGCTCGCAGATCACCCGGCTCAACGGGTTGTTCTTGCCCACCCCGAGCAACGGACTGACCGATAAACCGCCCTTCGCCGTGCTGCCCGCCGTGGTGTCATACGCCGCGTGCTTGAGACGGCTGCGCAGGTCGCCGATGTCGTGGCGCAGGCTACGGGTGGTCGGCAGGTTCGGCAGGTCAAGGCGATGTACCGCTTTGGAAGTGATCAGACCGTGCTGAATCAGGTGCTGCATGGAATCGGCCAGCGCCTGGTTCTGCAACAGGTGATAGCGGTCGAAGCGGTACTTGTCGAATTTGTGCAGGTAAACGTTGTTCAGGCTCGCGCCGCTGTAAATCACGCAATCGTCGATCACGAAGCCCTTCAAATGCAGCACACCGAACAGCTCGCGGGTCTGCACCGGCACGCCGTACACCGGCACAACGCTGTGGTGGGTGCGGGTGGTTTCCTGATACCAGGCCGAGTTGCCCGGCTGCTTGCCGGCGCCGATCAAGCCGCGCTGGGCGCGCAGCCAGTCCACAACCACCACCACGTCCAGTTCCGGACGCGCCAGTTTGGCGGCGTGCAGGGCATCGAGGATTTCCTGGCCGGCCTCATCCTGTTGCAGGTACAGCGCGACGATGTAGATACGCCGGGTTGCCTGAGCGATTTGTTCCAGCAGGCAACGACGGAACTCGGCAGCGCCAGAGAGGATGGTGACGGCATCGGCGGTCAGCGGAAAACTGCGCAGTTTAGGCAGCAGAGAGCGTTTGAAAAGCGACGGCATAGGGCTCGCAAAAGGGTCGAATCCGAAGAGCCTGAGAGCTTACACCATGGATTGCCTTGGGTCTTGTTAGTGTCTGTAAAGCCCCCCTTCGCGAGCAGGCTCGCTCCCACAGGGGAATGCATTTCAAATGTGGGAACGAGCCTGCTCGCGACGGCAACTTCACGGTCACCACAAATAATTTCTTGACCAAGAAGAACGATCATTCTACTGTTGGCCACATGAACGAAATCACTAGCAACGACACACGCGACATCATTCTGGATGTCACCGAAAAGTTGATCTACAAAAGTGGCATCGCTGCCACCGGCATGGATCTTCTGGTGAAAACCGCCGGCGTCTCCAGAAAAAGTATTTACCGCTACTTCGCCAACAAGGAGGAGCTTGTCGTCGCGGCCCTGCAACGCCGTGATGTGCGCTGGATGCACTGGTATCGGAGCGAAGTCGGCAAGGCGCAAACCCCGGCCGAGCGGCTCCTCAACCTGTTTACCGTGCTCAAGGCCTGGTTCGCCTCAGAGGGCTTTCGTGGCTGCGCATTCATCAACACCAGCGGCGAAACCGGCGACCCGCAAGACCCGGTTCGCCTGGTCGCCAAAGACCACAAACAGAAGCTGCTCGACTACGTGCGCGAGCTCTGTACCGAACATGGCGCCACAGACCCGCAGACGCTGGCCAAGCAGCTGCTGATCCTGATCGACGGTGCCATTACCGTAGCGCTTGTGATGGGTGATCACAGTGCCGCCGATAATGCGCAATGCATGGCGCGAAAGTTATTGGACCTGTAACACTTCTGATAAGCCCGACAACGTGTTTGAACGTTAATTTGATAGGGAGACTTTATATGTCTACTGCCGAAGTTCGTCCGCCATTGCCGCCGTTTACCCGTGAATCCGCTATCGAAAAAGTTCGCCTGGCCGAAGACGGCTGGAACTCCCGCGACCCGGAACGGGTGTCCCTGGCCTACACCCTGGACACCCAGTGGCGTAACCGCGCCGAATTCGCCCACAACCGCGAAGAAGCCAAAGCTTTCCTGACCCGCAAATGGGCCAAGGAACTGGACTACCGGCTGATCAAGGAACTCTGGGCCCATGGCGACAACCGGATCGCCGTGCGTTATGCCTACGAATGGCACGACGACTCGGGCAACTGGTTCCGTTCCTACGGCAACGAGAACTGGGAGTTCGACGAGAACGGCTTGATGTACAACCGTTATGCCTGCATCAACGACATGCCGATCAAGGAAAGCGACCGCAAGTTCCACTGGCCGCTGGGCCGTCGGCCGGATGATCACCCGGGCTTGTCCGACCTGGGCCTGTAACCTCACCGAGATCCATGTGGGAGCGGGCAAGCCCGGCTCCCACAGGTCTTATGGTGTTTAGGCGACCGCGGTCTGATGCTTGATAGCCACTTTGGCCTCCAGCTCTCGCACCAGTGGCAACACCCGCTTCCCGAAGTATTCCACCTCTTCCTGAAAGTGCAGAAACCCCGCCAGCACCAAATCCACGCCCACCGCTTTCAACGCGACGATCCGCTCGGCAATCTGTTGTGGTGTGCCGATCAGGTTGGTCTTGAAGCCATCGTTGTACTGCACCAGATCCTCAAAGGTCGATTTGGCCCAGTTGCCCTCGCCCTCGGGCGACGCCCTTCCCGCCTGCTTCGCCGCATCGCCAAAGGCATTCACCGCTTCCGGGTCGGCCTGGTCGATGATCTGCGCCAGCACCGCCCGTGCTTCTTCTTCGGTGTCGCGAGCGATGACGAAAGCATTCACCCCGACCTTCACCGCGTGATTATTCGCGGATGCTTTCGTGCGAATGTCGTCGACCTGGGCCTTGATGCCCTCGGGGGTGTTGCCGTTGGTGAAGTACCAGTCCGAAACCCGCGCCGCCATGTCCCGTGCCGCCCGGGAACTGCCGCCCTGAAAGACTTCCGGCTGGCCCAGCGGCTTGGGTTTGAGGCTGTAGTTGTCGAAGCGGTAGAAGTCACCGCGAAAGGTGAAATTGTCCTGGGTCCAGATACCCTTGAGCGCGCGAATGAATTCTTCGGAGCGGCGATAACGTTCGTCGTGCTCCAGCCAGTGTTCACCGATGGCTTGAAACTCGCCCTTGAACCAGCCGCTGACAATGTTCACCGCCACCCGGCCGTTGGTGAGCTGATCGATGGTCGCCAGTTGCTTGGCCGCCAGCGCCGGCTGCCATGGCCCCGGCAGGATCGCCGCGATGACTTTCAGTTTGTTGGTCGCGGCCAGCAGCGCATGGCTGAAGGCAACGGATTCGTGTTGAAACTCGGCGCCATAACCGGCAGTGAAACGAATCTGGGTCAGCGCATATTCGAACCCGGCCTCTTCGGCCAGTTGCGCCAGTTTGCGGTTGTAATCGATGCCCCAGTGGGTGCGCTGCTCGATCTTGCTGACCACCAGCCCGCCGCTGACGTTCGGCACCCAGTAGGCAAATTTGACGGCTTGCTGACTCATTGACATGTCCTCGGGTTTTCAGGGAAGTCCTTAGCCAGAGCAGCAACCGTGCCAGCGCTGTGACACGACCGCCTTAAGCCAAGTGAAATACTTGTGGGAGCGAGCCTGCTCGCGAAAGCGCTGTCTCAGCCAACATCCATGCTGAGTCTGATGGCCCCTTCGCGAGCAGGCTCGCTCCCACAGGAATTCGGTTGTAGCTGAAGCAATTTGCTGATGCACTGTTGGTACGGCAACAGTTGCAGTGGGGATAACCCACATACCAACCCGCAATGACAGGACTATGAATGTCGGCATGGACCGTGCAATCCCCTATGACACTCACTGCCGTTCCAAGGAGCTGTCCCATGACCGAACACCAAATAATCAACCCGCTGTCCATTGGCACTGACTACGAAGCGCTGGCCGCGCGATTCCGGCCGATCTTCCAGCGCATCGCCGCCGGTGCCGTTGAGCGCGAACAGACCCGCAGCCTGCCTTACGAGCCGATTCAATGGCTCAAGGAGGCTGGCTTCGGCGCCGTGCGGGTGCCGGTTGAATACGGCGGTGGCGGCGCGTCCCTGCCGCAATTGTTCGAGCTGCTGATCGAACTGGCCGAAGCCGATTCCAACGTGCCCCAGGCCCTGCGCGGGCATTTCGCCTTTGTCGAGGACCGCTTGAACTCACCGCCGGGGCCGGGCCGGGATCTGTGGTTCAAACGCTTTGTCGACGGTGACATCGTCGGCAATGCCTGGACCGAGATCGGCACCGTGGCGATCGGCGATGTGATCACCAAAGTCTCGCCCCACGGCGATCAGTGGCGGCTCAACGGTGAAAAGTTCTACAGCACTGGCAGCCTTTTCTCCGACTGGATCGACGTCTATGCCCAGCGCAGCGATACCGGCGGCGATGTGATTGCCGCCGTCCGCACACGCCAGCCGGGGATTGTGCAGAGCGATGACTGGGACGGCTTCGGCCAACGCACCACCGGCAGCGGCACTTCGCGGTTTATCGAGGCCGAGGTGGACGCCGAGAACATCATCGACTTCGCCACCCGCTTCAAATACCAGACGGCGTTTTATCAATTGGTGCTGCTGGCGGCCCTGGCCGGGATTGGCCGCGCCGCGTTACGTGATGTGGCTTATCAGGTGCGCGAGCGCAAGCGCATCTACAGCCATGGCAATGCACAGCGGGTCAGCGAGGATTCACAAGTGCAGCAGGTTGTCGGTGAAGTGGCGGCGTGGGTGTATGCCGCCGAAGCCAGTGCCCTGAAAGCTGCGCAACCGGCGCAGCGGGCTTATCTGGCGCGGTTCTCGGGGGATGAAGCGCAGGAACGGGCGGCGAATGTGGCGGCGGAAATCGAATCGGCCAGGGCTCAGGTGGTGGTCGCGGAATTGATCCAGCGGGCGACCACGGCGCTGTTCAATGCACTCGGGGCTTCGGATGTGCGCGAAGGCAAATCGCTGGATCGGCATTGGCGCAATGCGCGAACCGTGTCGTCGCACAATCCGCTGATCTACAAGGCACGGATTGTCGGGGACTGGGCGATTAACGGGACTGAACCGCCGTTTGTGTGGCAGATCGGCAATGGGCTCGACCGAAAGTGATGTAGCGCCTACCAGTAAGCCATCGCGAGCAGGCTCGCTCCCACATTGATCTGTGCTATGTAAGAGATCCCCTGTGGGAGCGAGCCTGCTCGCGATGATGGCAGACCGGTCGCCGCAGAAGTTGGATATGGGTAAGATACCGCCCCTTCCCCGCAGCCCTCTTCTGCGACCTGCCGAATAAGCCCATTCCATGCCCTTCGAACTCAGTGTTGACCTCACTACCCTGGCCGTTCTGGCTCTCGTCGCTTTCATTGCCGGTTTCATCGACGCCATCGCTGGCGGTGGCGGTCTGTTGACCACCCCGGCGCTGCTGACTGCCGGCCTGCCGCCGCACCTGGTGCTGGGCACCAACAAACTCAGTTCGACCTTTGGCTCGGCCACGGCCAGTTTCACCTTCTACCGGCGCAAGCTGTTCCATCCACGGCAATGGATGCACGCCATCATCGGCACGCTAATCGGTGCACTCACCGGTGCCATCGTCGCTCATTACCTGCCGGCGCAATGGCTGAACAAGATGCTGCCGGTGATCGTTTTCGCCTGCGGCCTGTACCTGCTGTTCGGTGGCACGCCGAAAGCGCCGCTGGACAGCGACGCACCCATCAAGAAAAAGTGGCAATCGACCCAAGGCTTCAGCCTCGGCTTCTATGACGGCGTGGCCGGCCCGGGAACGGGGGCGTTCTGGACCGTCAGCAGCCTGTTGCTCTACCCCATCGACCTGGTCAAGGCCAGCGGCGTGGCGCGCAGCATGAACTTCGTCAGCAACATCGCGGCGCTGTCGGTGTTCATCTTGTCAGGCCAGGTGGACTGGATCATCGGCCTGAGCATGGGCCTGTCGGTGATGGTCGGCGCCTTCTTCGGCGCGCGCACCGCCATCAGCGGCGGTGCGAAATTCATTCGCCCGGTGTTCATCACCGTGGTGCTCGGCCTGACCGTGCGCTTAGCCTGGCAGCACTGGTTCAGCGTGACCTAAGCGCCGCGCCACGTAAACGTCGATCAGGTAACGGGCAATCGAGCGTGATGCCGGCAACGGCGGCAGTTCGCGTATGTTGAACCACTGGGCGTCTTCGATCTCGTCTTCCTGACAGACAATCTCGCCCCCGGCGTACTCGGCATGAAAGCCGAGCATCATCGAATGCGGGAACGGCCAGCACTGACTGCCCATGTACTGGACGTTCTTGACCTCGATCTGCACCTCTTCGCGAACCTCGCGAATCAGGCAGTCTTCTGCCGACTCACCCGGCTCGGCAAACCCCGCCAACGTACTGTAGACCCCGGTGACAAAGCGTGGCGAACGGGCCAGCAGAACCTCGTCGCCACGGGTCACCAGCACAATCATGCTCGGTGAAATCCGTGGATAGTGGCGTAAATCGCACGGCTCGCAGTACATCGCCCGTTCACGCGGCACCTGGATCATCGCCAGCCCGCAGTTGCCGCAAAAGCGGTGCTCGCGGGCCCAGGTACCGATTTGCGCGGCATAGCCGAGCACCTTGTAGACGGTGTGATCGCCCTCGAGCATGAACGCCCGCAGGCCTTTCCAGTTGCAGCCCGGCACTTCGCTGTGACTGCGCAGCTCCAGCAGGTAGACCGGTTCACCATCGAGGTGCCCGATGCCGTGCTCGGCAAGAATCGACAAGTCCTGACGCTTGAGCCATTCCCGTGGAAACAGCGCGCCATTGTCATCGAACAAAAAACCTTCGGGGCTGCGCGCCACGGCCCAGCCGCCGGGTTGATCGGTGTCCAGTACTGCGGTGGTCCAGCGTAAAGTCATGGTTAATCAATCCAGAAATTCGGGTTTCCGTTTGCTCATATGGGCGGCCATGGCCACGCGCAGATCGGTGGATTGCAGCATGGCGGCGTTCCAGGTGGCGACATATTCAAGGCCGTCGTCGATGCGATGGTCGCGCATGTAGCTGATCATCTCTTTGGTGCCGGTGATGGCAATCGGCGACTTGCCGGCGATTTCACGGGCAATGCCCATCACGCCTTCAAGCAGGCTGGCGGTGTCGCTGTAGACGCGATTGACCAGACCGATGCTGCGCGCTTCATCGGCGCCAAAGGTGCGACCAGTGTAAGCCAGTTCACGCAGCATGCCGTCACCGATGATCCGCGGCAAGCGTTGCAAAGTGCCCACATCGGCCGCCATGCCGATATCGATTTCCTTGATGGAAAATTGTGCGTCCTGGGCCGCGTAACGCATGTCGCACGCCGAAATCAGGTCGATGGCGCCGCCCAGGCAATACCCCTGGATCGCCGCCAGCACCGGTTTGCGACAGTTGTCGACGGCATTGAAGGACGCTTGCAGCGCGAGGATCTTGCGACGCAGCAGGCGCGCGTTGCGGCCCACGTCCTTGCCCAGTTCGTTGGCCACACCGGCCAGCATCATCAGGTCGATGCCGGAAGAAAAATGCTTGCCGGCGCCACTGAGCACCACCACCCGGACTTCGTCGGTATCGTCGACCCACTGGAAAATCTCGATGATCTCGTTCCAGAACGCGGCGTTCATCGAATTGATTTTTTCCGGACGGTTGATCTGCACATGGGCGATGTTATCGGCCAGTTCGACGCTGAAGGCGGTGTACTGAGACATGGCAGTGATCCTTTACCCGGCAGAAAATGAGGCCCGAACTATAACAAGGCATCCGTGCCGGCAGTAAGGCAGCGGTTCGGCCAAATGCGGGACTGGCCTGAGTTCCATGGTGTCCGTGCCGGCCCTATCGCGAGCAGGCTCGCTCCCACATTGGATCTGCGGCGTTCACACATCCCCTGTGGGAGCGAGCCTGCTCGCGATTGGCCGCACCACCGAAATTATTGCGAAGCCGGCTTAGCGCATGAGCGAAATTGTCACTACGCTTGCGCCTGACTTTCCAAGGAGGAACCTACCCATGCCAATTTCTTCACGCGCGGCCTTGCTGGTCATCGACGTCCAGAACGACTTCATTCCCGGCGGTCAACTACCGGTGCCGGAAGGTGACCTGATTGTGCCCCTGATCAACCGTCTCGGCCGTCAATTCAAGCAGGTCATCATTGCCCAGGACTGGCACCCACCGGGCCATGCCTCGTTCGCGTCCAGCCATCCGGGGCGCAAGCCTTACGATGTGATTCAGTTGCCTTACGGCGAGCAGACACTCTGGCCTGAGCATTGCGTGCGAGCCACGCCCGGCGCCGAATTCCATGTGGAACTGGACCTGCCCCACGCCCAATTGATCATCCGCAAGGGTTGCAACCCGGACATCGACAGCTATTCGGCGTTTCTGGAGGCGGATCGAACCACGACCACCGGCCTGGCCGGGTATCTGAAAGAGCGCGGCATCGACACGGTTTACATGGTCGGGCTGGCACTGGATTTCTGCGTGATGTTCTCCGCACTGGATGCGCGGGCGGCGGGGTTCAATGCGTTTGTGGTGCTGGATGCTTGTCGGGCGATTGATCTGGAAGGCTCGCTGGCGGCGGCGATTGAGCGGATGCAGGTGGCGGGGGTCGGGTTGATTGAGTCAACCGAACTACTCGACTGAACACTCAAAAAACTGTGGCTGGTGATGCCTTGTGGCGAGGGGGCTTGCCCCCCGTTGCCCCCCTGCATGGCGACTTACACCGCTCCTACATTTGGATCGAGTAAAACCCGCAAAGGAGTGACTCCAGGACAGGCGTTAAACCGATGTCGGCAACCAAAGTCGGAACCGCGCCCCACCCTGGGGCGACGCTTGCGCGGTGAGCGTTCCACCCTGCGCTTCCAGCGCCCGGCGGCTGATCGCCAAACCCAGCCCAAACCCGCCAGTGGCTCGATCCCGACTGCGATCCAGGCGATAGAACGGCTCGAAAATCCGCTCGCGCTCTTCTTCCGGAATGCCGATGCCGTCGTCGTCCACCCAGATCTCACACCCCTTGGGGCACACCTGCACACCGATCTGAATCCGTTTTTCGCAATAGCGCATGGCGTTGCGCAGCAGGTTCTGGATCGCCCGGGCGGTCAATCGCGGGTCCAGCGAGAAGCGTTCGAGCTGGCCATGAAGCAGCACATCGATGACGATTTGCGGTGAGTCGAGCTCTTCATCGACGCTGCCCAGAATGCTGTCGATGAATTCATCCAGCGACACCTCGACCTGCTCCGGCAAGCTCGCCGGGTTTTGCAATCGGCTGTAAGACAGCAGTTCCAGCACCAACTCATCCAGTTCGCGAATGTGTGCGACCAGACCTTGCAGACGTTCGCGGCTGGTGGCTGGCAAGTCGTCGGACAGCGCCAGGGCCAGGCCGAAATCCAGCCGCGTCAACGGCGTGCGCAGTTCGTGGGACACCGCATTGAGCAGATCGCGCTGCTGGTTGAGCAGGTTTTCGATATCGCCGGCCATGGTGTCGAAGACGTTGGCCAGGCTGCCGATGTTGGAACTCGGGGAAATCTGCGTGCGCTCACTCAAGTGGCCCTTGCCGAAGCGTTCGGCGGTGCCTTTGAGGCGCTCCAGGTCGCGCCAGTGCGGGCGCAGCCACAGCAACAGACAGGCCAGCATGGTCGCGCCGATCAGCACGTTGATGCTCCAGTACAACCAACTGACGTCCGTCGGGTCCGGCGGTACGACCATTTCCACCACCATCCGCTCGTTCAATGGCGCCACAGCCAGGGTGCGCCAGCCCCAGTCGCCGATGCGCACAATATTCTCACCGCGCTGCAAGCGTTCACGTTCGTCCGGAGTGAATTCGGCGTCGTCGTTGCGGGCCAGCACGATGTGCAGCGGCTGGAACTCCTTGTCCATCTCCGCCGTCAGCGCTGGCCACTGTTCGACAGGCACCGCGCGAAACTGCTTGACGATCAGCGTTTGCAAACCTCGGGAGTAATCGAGGTTGTAGGTGACAAAACGCTCATGGAAAACCTGGATCACCAGGTCCGGCACCAGGTAGATCGCCGCGCTGAACGAGACGATGGTCACCAGATAGAGACGAAACAGGATTCTGAACATGGGTTCAGCATTCCCACTCGGAGCGGCTGAACAGATAGCCCTTGCCCCACACGGTTTTGATCTTGCGCGCCTCGCCGGCGTGGTCGTCGAACTTGCGTCGCAGCTTGGAGATGGCCACGTCCACCGAGCGGTCGGTGCCGTTGAATTCAATACCGCGCAGGCGTTGCAGAATCTGGTCGCGGCTCAGCACTTCGCCGGCATGCCGGGCCAGCACCACCAGCAGGTTGTATTCACCGCTGGACAGTTCCACCGGCTGTTCGCGCCAGGTCACGGTGCGCTCGGACAAGTCGATGCACAGGTTGCCCATAAGGATGCGGTCGTTGGCGGTCAGCGGCTCACTGAGGCTGCTGCGGCGCAGCAAGGTCCGCACCCGGGCCAGCAACACCCGTGGTTCGCAGGGTTTGGTGACATAGTCGTCAGCGCCCATTTCCAGGCCTAGCACCTGATCGTGGCTATCGTCGCGGGCGGTGAGCATCAGGATCGGCAAGGTCGCCGAATCGGCCCGCAACAAGCGGCAGACTTGCAAGCCGTCGAGCCCCGGCAGCATCAGATCGAGGATCACCAGGTCCGGCGGATTGATCCGCGCCCGTTCGCGCACGTGATCGCCACGGCTGATCACGTTGACCGAATAGCCATTGCGTTCCAGGTAGCTGGAAATCAGTTCGGAAAGCGCGGTGTCGTCTTCGACCAGGAGAATGTTGGGCATGGGTGTTTCCAGAAAGTGCAGTGGCGCCGGATAAACCGTCATCGCGAGCAGGCTCGCTCCCACAAGGGATTTCATGTGGACACAAACTCTGTGAACACTACCGGACCACTGTGGGAGCGAGCCTGCTCGCGATAGCGATTTACCAGGCGCAAAGGAATCAAGCCGCCAAGGATATACGCCCTCACACGCACCTGAGCAAAACCCTTACACAATTTCACACAGCGCCTACAAAGCTTCACCGCTACCCTCGCCGGCCCCCCGTAGGATAAGGGCGGTCATTATTGGGGTATTTCCATGTCAAAGAATCTGCTTGCCCGGCTCAGCCTGATTGCACTGGCGCTGACGCTGAGCGCTTGTGACCAGCCCTCGATCGCCGAAGAACAGGCCCCGCTTGCCACAGTGCGCATCGAAACCATCGAAGCCCGCCCCTTGTCGATCAGCAGCGAGTTGAGCGGTCGAATTGCCGCGCCGCGCATCGCCGAAATCCGCGCCCGTGTCGCCGGCGTGGTGTTGCAACGTTCCTTTCGCGAAGGCAGCGACGTAAAAAAAGGCGACGTTCTATTCCGTATCGACCCGGCACCGTTCAAGGCCGACCTGGACAGCGCCGAAGCCGCGCTGCGCAAGGCCGAGGCCAATGCGTTCCAGGCCAGATTGCAAGAGCAGCGCTACGCCCAGTTGATCGAAGGCAACGCCATCAGCGCTCAGGACTACGACAACGCCCGAGCCAATGCCCGCCAGACCGCCGCCGATGTCGCCGCCAACAAAGCCGCCGTGGAACGGGCGAAGCTGAACCTGGGTTACGCCACCGTCACGGCGCCGATTTCCGGGCGCATCGGCCGAGCGCTGGTGACCGAAGGCGCGCTGGTCGGGCAGAACGAAACCACGCCACTGGCACTGATTCAACAATTGAACCCGATCCACGCCGACCTGACGCAATCGACCCGTGAACTCAACGACCTGCGCCGCGCGTTCCGCTCCGGCCAGTTAAAGGAAGTGGGCCAAGGTCAGGCCAAAGCCACGCTGATCCAGGACGACGGCAGCCTCTATCCATTGCCGGGCAAGTTGTTGTTCACCGACATCACTGTCGACCCGGGCACCGGTCAGATCATTCTGCGCAGCGAATTCCCCAACCCCGACCTCGACCTGCTGCCAGGCAGCTTCGTTCGCGTGCGTCTGGAGCAAGCATTCAATCAGCAAGGCATCAGCGTGCCGCAACGGGCCATCCAGCGTGACAGCGCCGGCGTTGCCCAAGTGCTGTTGCTCGACGCCGAACAGCGGATCGCCCAGCAACCGGTAGAACTGGGCGCGGTGCAGAACGATCGCTGGATCGTCACCGGCGGTCTCAAACCCGGCGACCGCATCGTCACTGAAGGCCTGCAACATGCGCGCCCCGGTGAAAAAGTCCAGATCGACGACACCCCTCTTCCACTTGCCCAGGTTTCTGGTCAGTAAGCAGGACGCTTTTTATGCCGCAGTTCTTTATCGACCGCCCGGTATTCGCCTGGGTGGTCGCCCTGTTCATCCTGCTGGCGGGTGCGTTGTCCATTACGCAGTTGCCGGTGGCGCAGTACCCCGATGTGGCACCGCCGAAAGTCGAAATTTCCGCCACGTACCCGGGCGCTTCGGCGCAGACCGTGGACGAAAGCGTGGTCAGCCTGATCGAGGAAGAACTCAACGGCGCCGACCACCTGCTGTATTTCGAATCCCAGAGCAGCCTCGGTAGCGCCACCATCACCGCGACGTTCCAGCCGGGAACCAATCCGGAGATGGCGCAGGTCGATGTGCAAAACCGCCTCAAAGCGGTCGAGTCACGTTTACCGCAAGCCGTCACCCAGCAGGGCTTGCAGGTGGAGAAAGTCTCCGCCGGTTTCCTGTTGCTGATCACCCTCACTTCCAGCGACGGCAAGCTCGACGATGTAGCGCTCAGCGACTATCTGGCGCGCAACGTGATGAACGAGATCAAGCGTCTGGACGGCGTTGGCAAGGCCCAGTTGTACGGTGCCGAACGGGCGATGCGGATCTGGATCGATCCGCAGAAGCTGATCGGCTTCAACCTGACCCCGGCTGACGTCAACGCCGCCATCGTTGCGCAAAATGCTCAGGTTTCCGCCGGCAGCATCGGCGACTTGCCGACCCGCACCACGCAGGAAATCACCGCGACCATTCTGGTCAAAGGCCAGTTGTCGACACCTGAAGAGTTCGCCGACATCGTGCTCAAGGCCAATCCTGACGGCTCCACCGTGCGCATCGGCGATGTGGCGCGGGTCGAGATCGGCAGTCAGGAATACCAGTTCTCCACGCGGCTGAACGGCAAACCGTCCACCGCCGTCAGCGTGCAACTGTCGCCGGGCGCCAATGCCCTGAGCACTGCAACGCTGGTGCGGGCGAAGATGGATGAGCTGGCGCGCTACTTCCCGGCCGGCGTCGAATACAAGATCCCGTATGACACCTCGCCCTTCGTCAAAGTCTCGATCACCAAAGTGGTCTATACCCTCGGCGAGGCAATGGTGCTGGTGTTTGCGGTGATGTTCCTGTTCCTGCAAAACATCCGCTACACGCTGATTCCGACGCTGGTGGTGCCGGTGGCGCTCATGGGGACTTTCGCGACCATGCTCGCGCTGGGCTTCTCGATCAACGTGCTGACCATGTTCGGCATGGTGCTGGCCATCGGCATTCTGGTGGATGACGCGATTGTGGTGGTGGAGAACGTCGAACGGATCATGGCCACCGAAGGCCTGTCGCCCAAGGACGCGACGCGCAAGGCGATGAAGCAGATCACCGGCGCGATCATCGGCATCACCCTGGTGCTGGTGGCGGTGTTCATTCCGATGGCGTTCATGCAGGGCTCGGTCGGGGTGATTTACCAACAGTTCTCGCTGTCGATGGCCACGTCGATCCTGTTCTCGGCGTTCCTCGCCCTGACCTTGACCCCGGCACTGTGCGCAACGCTGCTCAAACCGATTGCCAAGGGCGAGCATCACGCCAAGGGCGGCTTCTTCGGCTGGTTCAACCGGCGCTTTGAACAACTGACCGAGCGTTATCAGGGCTGGGTCGCCTATGCGTTGAAGCGTACCGGTCGTTACCTGTTGATCTACGGCGTGCTGCTGGTCGGTCTGGGCTTGTGTTTCAGTCGCCTGCCCTCTTCGTTCCTGCCGGTGGAAGACCAGGGTTACACCATCACCGACATTCAACTGCCACCGGGCGCGAGCAAGAACCGCACAATTAATGTGGTGGAGCAGATCGAAGCCCACAATGCCACCGAGCCGGGCGTCGGCGACAGCACGGTGATTCTCGGTTTCAGCTTCTCCGGCAGCGGGCAGAACGCCGCGTTGGCGTTCACCACGCTCAAGGATTGGTCGGATCGGGGCAGCGACGACTCGGCGAGTTCGATTGCCGACCGGGCCAACATGGCTCTAAGCCAGATCAAGGACGCCGTGGCCTTTGCAGTGCTGCCACCGCCGGTCGATGGCCTTGGCACGTCCAGCGGTTTCGAGTTCCGCTTGCAAGACCGTGGTGGCCTCGGCCATGCCACGCTGATGCAGGCGCGCAGCCAGTTGTTGGCCGCCGCCGAGAAGAGCCCGATCTTGATGAACGTGCGCGAAAGCGCCCTGGCCGAAGCGCCACAGGTGCAACTGGAAGTCGACCGCAAGCAAGCCAACGCGTTGGGCATTTCCTTTGCCGACATCGGCAACGTGCTGTCCACCGCTGTGGGTTCGGCCTACATCAACGACTTCCCCAACCAGGGGCGGATGCAACGGGTGGTGGTCCAGGCCGAAGGCGATCAACGCAGTCAGGTGGCCGATCTACTGAAGATTCATGTGCGCAATAACGCTGAGAAAATGGTGCCGTTGTCGGCCTTCGTCCGGGCCAACTGGACCCAGGGCCCGGCGCAGTTGACCCGTTACAACGGCTACCCGGCCATCAGCATTTCCGGTGAACCGGCACCCGGTTACAGCACCGGCGAAGCCATGGCGGAAATCGAACGGCTGGTGGCGCAAGGCCCGGCGGGGTTGGGTCAGGAATGGACCGGGTTGTCGTTGCAGGAACGCTTGTCCGGCAGCCAGGCACCGGTTCTGCTCGGGCTGTCGCTGCTGATCGTGTTCCTGTGCCTGGCGGCGCTGTACGAGAGTTGGTCGATTCCGACATCGGTGCTGCTGGTGGTGCCGCTGGGGGTACTCGGTGCCGTGTTGGCCGTGACCCTGCGCGGGATGCCCAACGATGTGTTCTTCAAGGTCGGGCTGATCACCATCATCGGCCTGTCGGCGAAGAACGCGATCCTGATCATCGAGTTCGCCAAAAGCCTGTACGACGAAGGCCACGACCTGATCGACGCCACCCTGCAAGCTGCGCGCCTGCGGTTGCGGCCGATTGTCATGACGTCGCTGGCGTTCATCCTTGGCGTGGTGCCGCTGGCCATCGCCACCGGGGCCAGTTCGGCCAGCCAGCAAGCCATCGGCACCGGGGTGATCGGCGGGATGATCACCGCAACCCTGGCGGTGGTGTTTGTGCCGGTGTTTTTTGTGGTGGTAATGAAGCTGGTGCGCAAACGCCATAAAAACACCTGACCAAACACTCATCAACTGTGGGAGCGGTCTTGCTCGCGAGGGCGGCGTCTCAGTCAATGTCAATGTTGAATGTGACGGCCCTTTCGCGAGCAAGCCCACTCCCACATTCGATCTCATTGGATTCAGCTTTGTGGTCACAACAGACTGCGCTGGGCTATGGTGTTTGCAAAGCCCAGACGCATCGAGCCTCCATGCCCCTACTCGCCCGCACCCACCCTCGCCTGTCCGCCGCTGCCACGTTCGGTATCGCGGTGGGCATTCTGGCGCCAGCCGATTCGATCCTCGGCAAAATCCTCATCGGCTGGAACGCCGGGGTCTGGACGTATCTGGTGCTGATCGTCTGGCTGACGATGCGCTCCAAAGCCGATGACGTGAAACGCATTGCCGAAGTCGAGGACGAAAACGCCGGGCTGGTGCTGTTCACCGTGAGCATGGCTGCACTGGCCAGCCTCGCCGCCATCACCCTCCAACTGGCGGACAGCAAGGATCTGGACACTTATCACCGGCTGTTGCACTACGGCTTCACCGGGTTGACGGTGATCGGCTCATGGTTGCTGATCGGGGTGATTTTCAGCCTGCATTACGCGCGGCTGTTCTACACCTGGGAAGGCAAGGAGCCTGCACTGCGGTTTGCCGAGGGGCAGTTGAAGCCCGATTATTGGGATTTCTTGTACTTCTCGTTCACCATCGGCGTGGCCGTGCAAACGGCGGACGTAGGTGTGGCCACCCGCGACTTGCGCAAAATCGTGCTGGCGCAGTCGTTGATCGGTTTCCTGTTCAACACGGCGATTCTCGGGTTTTCGATCAATATCGCGGCGGGCCTGTTTGGCTGATGGCTGCCACTGGCGTGATCTCGACTCAATCAGAAAGCAAAAAAAATGCCCCACTATTGTCGGGGGCATTTTTTAGGTCATTTCATAGAAACACCGTTCATCAGAAGAAATAGCTCACTCTCAAACTACCGCTCCACTCCTGGCTGACAGTGGTGCCTTTACTGCCACCGACCTGGCCGGATACCTGCCAGTTGCGTTGAGCCGGTGTCCATTTCAAACCCGCTCCATACTCGATCGAACTACTGGCGCGGTGATCATCAAATCGGTCGTCATTGATTTTCACCTCATTGGTGTTCACAAACTCATGATTAACCGCCGACGACAGACTGGGTTCCAGCAGGCTGCCATTGTCGAGGGTTATGACACGCCCGCCTCTGACACCCACCTTGCCCTGCAATGAACGCATGGTATCGGCTTTGACTTGCAGGCCATTGTCGAGTCGGTAGCTGTCGCTTTGAGTGGCACCGGCAGCAACCTGGACTTGCGGCTCGACAAAGTAGTTGTCCTCCAGGCGAATATGCTTGCCCACGGCCACCGAACCGCTGGCGCCCAAAGCCTTGTAGTCGCCCTTGGCCCGCGTGCCGTCACTCATGGTGACTTTTGCCTTGTTGTCGAACTGGTTGATCTTGGCCATGACGTTGACGAACACACCACTTTCAACATCGAAGGTACTGCCGTAAACACCGGCATTCAGGCTGTCGACGGTGGCGCTGGATCCGTATTTGAGATCCATGTAGGTACGACTGCTCCCGACAAACCCGCCCAACACCCACGAGCGACCGCCAAGCTCGACCAATGTATCGGCACCGCCGGTGATACCGGTCTGGTTTTGGGTATAGCCATCGCCATAGGCGTTATCGACATTGGTTTGATTGCCGTAAGTACGAACCCAGACACTGTTGCTCAACGCAGTGGTGTTACTGTCGCTGGCCGCGCGAAGCGATGCATCAGGCCGGGCGCTGAGCCCTCGATCACTGATCTGATCATTGAGCATGGCCATTTCGGCATTCGACACACTGCGCGCACTGCCCGCCAGAGCCAGTGCCGTATTACTTGAAGTGCTCACCGTTTCCTTGTCCGGACTCAGGTACAGCCCCTGACCGTCCTTTGCCAGCCGGTATACAAATGTACCCGCGTCCACGGTTTCGCGCGTGCCCAGCGAAAAACTCGCATCGCCGGCGGCGATATTGCCGATTTTCACCGGTTCGGCAGTGGCCGGGGTGGTGCCAGTCGCAGAAATCTGCAATCGATGTTGCCCGCTCGCGTTGCCCGTCACGTTCAGGAAGTCGGTGTTGCCGTTGCCCAAATCGGTGCCCATCACAAAGGTGCCGCTGCCGGAAAGGTCGCCTACGTTCAGTTGCTGGAACTGCTCGTTCGTGCCCATGCGCACCACGCCGTTATTCAGCGCCAGACGTTGCACAGTGCTCTCGCCGGTCAACACCCATTGTGCGGCGTTATTGATATTCAAGTGGGTGGAGTTGTTGATTTGCCCCGTCAGCACCGAGGCATTGTCCAGCACTACGCTGCCATTGGCGTCTGTGAGTACGTCGCCGGTCAAGGTGCTACCGTTGTTCAACGACAAGCTGAAGACGTTGTCGAGGTTGCCGTGGATCACCGATCCATTGTCGAGGCTGACCGTGGCTCCAGTGCCAGCTACCGCTTGCACGTTGCCGTTCAAGGTGCTGCGTGTATCGAGCCGGGTCTGAGTGAAGTTCTGCAAATTGCCGTCAAGGGAAGCCCCATTTTGCATCAGCAGCGCAACCGTGCTGCCGGTATCGGCAACGACGTTGCCGCTCAATGCACTGGCATCTACTTTAAGGTTGGCCGTGGAGCGGTTGCTCGCCTGTAACAACGTACCGTTGCCGGCAATCAACTCGCTACCGCCGAGCACTTCGATATTCGCGACGGTTCCGGCACTGCCGGATGAACCCAATACGATCGCCGAGCCAGTCTCCCCCGTCACGCGGGTACTGTTCAGCGTGACGGTGCTGGCGTTGACACCAGTATTGTCAGTGATGATTTGCAGGCCATCCAGCCCGCCAGAAATGGTGCTGCCCGTCGCAGAGAGTGTTGCGCCGCCCAGTTGGACGCC
The DNA here is from genome assembly GCF_034008235.1 of Pseudomonas sp. P9_31. Lineage (NCBI taxonomy): Bacteria > Pseudomonadati > Pseudomonadota > Gammaproteobacteria > Pseudomonadales > Pseudomonadaceae > Pseudomonas > Pseudomonas sp. P9_31. The sequence continues at coordinate 3,146,108 of NZ_CP125375.1, read as the reverse complement.
GTAGCTGGTTGCACGGGTGCCACGAACAGTTGAGTTTTCGAGGTTCAACACCGCAAAACCCACGGCATTCGCGCCCCCAGCAGCGCCGGTGATTACACTATTGCCCGTAACCGTCGCGCTGGACGATGTCGGAGTATTGATGTTACGTCCCAGAAGAAGTCCAAAACTGTTGGTACTGGTGATGGTGCTGTTATCGATAGTGGCAGAGCTGTCACTAAGCGCAATGGCTCCTCTGCCCGATGCGCTGTTCACTGTCGCACCTGTCAGTGCGAGCCTGGAACCCTCACGGCCCTCGATCCGCGCACTTTGACCACCGTCGAAAATGACAGTGGCATTTTGCGAGCTGATCGACAGAGCGCTGGCACCGTTGATCGTTAGTGTCCCACCTTGGGATACCACCCATGCCTCTGGCGCAGGTGGATTGGTAACAGTCGCGCTTTCACCAGGAAGAAGTGTTCTGGCGTGAGCCGCGGGTGTGCCGAGGACAATTGCGGTAAACAAGCATCCTGTAGTTTTGCAATGTTTGAAACTTGATGGTAGGGGCATGAGAACTCCGCACTGCAAACAAATCCGAAAGCGATTTTTCTGACGTAACGAAAAATCGCCCCAAAAAACGTCTGACAGACTAATCAGCAATCTGAAAGTTAGATGTAGGAATATTCCTCGGCCCAGTAGGAATTATCTGCAAATCGATGGGATTTATGGCTTGCTACTTCACAGAAAAATATCGATATCGCGAGAGAAATTAATCTCCCTCGCGATAGACCTCTTTCAATATCTAATTATCAAGGCGTGGCTGGAGGAACAGCCAACCGGTCACAGTACTCACCACTGGAAGTAATCGTGTCCAGCGGCTTGATGATCGGCACCGAAGTTTGCAAACCGCCGATATCGGCTGTGTACCAATACTTGCCAAATGCCTTTGTACCCAGACGCGGCTGAGCTGCCTTGAATACGTCTGCACTGGCAACACTTGCAACGTCAACAGTCCCGGCGGCCTGGATGGTATAAGGTTGGGAATCCTCTGTGTCGGAAATCAAATTATTACCAGCAGCATCACTGTAGGCTGCAAAATGCACCATAATGATTTTCCCTTGCGGCAGATTGACCGGATCCTTGGGGATGGTCACCGCAAGTCGCCAGTTGGTAGTGGCATTGTTCATTGCATAACAATCGATTTGATTCTTGACCGCAGGGTTGCGGATCCTGATGGTCGGCGGCAACAAATCAATTTTCTTGCCATTGACTTTCACGGTCTCGGGCAAGGACTTGATTACGTTCTTGTCAACGCCCGTTTTCTGAATCGTCCAATAGGCTGGAACCGTGGGAGTGGGCAGTCTGGATATAATGTCAGCGCTGATGGGAACACTGAACTCTACCGCGTCAACAAAAGGTGAAAATTCACCCACAAGTTGATTATTCAAATAGCACTTGGCTGTTTCCGCTGACGTAATAGCTGGATCCGTAAGTTTTAGAGTTACTTTGAATTCGCCCGATTGGTCACGATCGCCGGGGAGTAGTTCGTTTGGCGTTTTGGAAGCTCCGGTGACGACGGGCAACACGGCGTCGGGGTTCGTCAAGTCAGGTAAAGCCGGATTGACTCCCCCTGCGTGATCAAATGCCAGCCAGATGTAGGTATCTGGCGAAGAAAACATTTCCCCTCCCCGGGTGAGTTCGAACCAGAGTTTGATTTCTTTGGTCTCGGTCGACGAATCAAAGATTTTTTCAAGTTTATCTTTGTAAGTGAGCTGGAAACTCAAATCCACACTTGCAAGTGGTTGAGTACCAAAGTCCACGAAATTCGTCACATCATTCGGATCCTCGGCATAGACAGTAATCTGATCGCCCGGCTCCGCATTATCAATGGACGCGCGCTCGACAATCGCAAACACATCGTTGGCCACCATGTCGTCCAGATAGATCGGCGTGGTTCGATTCGGATCGGTTTTCGGAACCAAAGGTCCTTTGTTCAGTTTAGGATCCAACGCCAGCCCGAGAGTTAATACGGCAGCTGGAACGGAATTTTCACTAAAGTTCCCAGGCAGGTCTGTCCAATTATAAGAGATCGTGACCCGCCCATTCGGGAGATCGCGCAATACAGTGTTGGGTACCGTGAATTCGCCAGCAGCGTTAACGGTACCGTTGAACACCTCTAGCTTCACACTGCCCGACGTCAGAAAAACACGAAGTTCATCATCAAGACGACGCAATGGATAACCGACAAACACAGTGAATTTTAAATCCGCGTTCGCAGGATCTTTTATCCAGTTTTCGTTGACAAGCCTTTGAGCATCCACCGGGGCATTGACAAAGGTGGGAGCAGGCGTCGGTGGATTCTTTTTGCGTGTCGGATACTTGACCTCAAACGGCGCAGTACGGTCGATGTTGAACGTTACAATGTTCGAAGGGTCGTCGTTACCGGCACTACCTTTGTAAACGACCAACTGCACCTGATAGCCCGTGGGGGTAGCCGGCTGGGATAGCTCTTTGAATTCATCTGTCGGAACCTTAATCTCCATCGCAACCGGATCACGGCCAGCGATCGGCCCAAGCGGAATGAAACCTTTCAGCAGCGCCATGGCGTCGCCTGTTTTTGCAAAGTAAACATCCACTTCATCGAGATCATCCTCCTCGGTGAAACGAGCCAACTTGAAAGTCATCTCTCCCGAATCCAGAACACTGATCGCTATAGACTCATCAGCCAGCTTGTCGACACTAACGGATGTCGCCTGTATACCAATCCATTCCTCACCGATCCTCGGAGGGTTGGCCCTTACTTTCCGTGGTAACTTCTCTTGCGCTGTCATTTCCCTATCTCCTTCATTAAGCCCGGACGGGCCACTTACACTAGGTATTACCCTGTCAATTTTCACTAAGCCCTTTTTTGACTCTGCAATAAGTCGCTTCGCCCTGAACAACTGACATGTAACAACTGCCGAGTCATTATCAAATAGCGTTCTTATGTGCGGCTCAAACGGTACAACTAACGCATATCCGTTTTTTATATCCTGCTCGGACAACAGCCGATCCCACACGCCATAAGCTTCCGGCACCGGTACACCACTGCCATTCAGACTCGGATACCCCTGCCAATAAACCTTAGCCAAATCCCCGGGCAAGGCGACATTAGTAGAAGCGGGCATTGCAACTGTGGCGCCACTTGTCAATGGCGGCTTCGTGTTGTTATTCAGATACCCCCAAGGTGTGGCGTGAGGGAACATCGGCTCTTCCAAAGTTAAAAGCGGTGTGTGATCTATAGTGAGTTGTCTTTCGGGCGAGGGGTCATCATTACCACCCGAACCTTTCCAGACTTTGTAATACACCCACGCAATGCCATCGGTTGCCAAGTGTTGTGACGTCAAATCGAAATATAAAAAAGAAGCGCTCAGCGGTTTTGGATAAAAGACTGTGTAGAGCCTGTTTACCACACCGTTCTGACGCAACATCACCCAGAGTTCATCGTCGTCTTCTGGTTCGCTCCAGTAAGGAATTACGATACGAGTACCGTTACGCAGAATCTCGCGAGAGATATGTCCTTCCTGGTCGGTATCGTCAACGCCCTCCACGGAAATCGGCTTCGCCAGTGGACCGTTGGCAATGTCGCGGTATTGTTTCAACGGCATCGGGGTCATAGTTTTCTCACCGATTGATGTGGATTGCTCGGGTATTGGCTTCGTTGTTTTTTGTTGCTTGGCGGGGAAATTAGACGCTTGTTAGTTAATGTTTCCAACTGTCAGTTCTGACAGGTAGAACGACCGTTTGTCTGTTTTACCCGGTTCCAATCATTGTGTCGGGTTCCATGTCTTGACGATTCGCAGTCATCTGTTGTTATCTGAAACCGGTTTCAGAACCAGGCAAACTCAGTTCCAATAACAAGGTCGACACCCACCGTGAACGATTTCTCCGCCGCCCAACGCAGCCGTGTGACCATGCTCGACGTCGCCGAACACGCCGGGGTCTCCAAGGCCAGCGTCTCGCGCTTCATCGGCGATGACCGCGCCCTGCTCTCCGATGCCATTGCCTTGCGCATCGAACAGGCGATTGCCGAACTGGGCTACCGCCCGAACCAGATGGCCCGCGGCCTGAAACGCGGGCGTACCCGCCTGATCGGCATGCTGGTGGCCGATATCCGTAACCCTTATTCGATTGCCGTGATGCATGGGGTGGAAACCGCCTGCCGTCAGCACGGCTACAGCCTGGTGGTGTGCAACACCGATCGCGATGACGAGCAGGAGCGCCAACACCTGGCGTTGCTGCGCTCGTACAACATCGAAGGCTTGATCGTGAACACCCTCGGCCACCATCGGGATGAGCTGCGCGAACTGCATCGCGAAATGCCCATGGTGCTGGTGGATCGCAAGGTCGAGCAGCTCGATAGCGACCTGGTGGGGCTGGATAATCCGGCTGCCGTCGAGATCGCCATTGCCCACCTTGAGGAACGCGGTTATCGCGATGTGCTGTTGGTGACCGAGCCTTATGACGGCACCAGTTCGCGGATCGAGCGGGTCAGCAGTTTCAAGGCTCAGATTGCGCAGCGCCCGGCGCTCTCAGGCGCGGTGGTCGAAACGGGCAGCGACCTGACCGGCTACTTGAAAACTTTTCTGCAAACCTCTGGCCCTGGCCCGAAAGCGCTGTTCTGCGCCAACGGTATCGCTGCGCTGGCCAGCACCCATTCGTTGCGTGAGTTGAAGTGCAATCTGTTCAAGGATGTCGGGCTGATTGCCCTGGATAATCTGGATTGGTACCCGCTGGTGGGCAGCGGGATTACCGCCCTCGCCCAGCCGACGGCGGAGATTGGCGCGAGTGCGTTTGAGTGTTTGCTCAGGCGCTTGCGAGGTGATGACGGGCCGGTGCGGACTTTGGATTTTCCGGCGCGGTTGATTGTTCGGGGGTCGACCCTGGGGAATCTTCGGTGAATGTTCGGGCCTCTTCGCGGGCAAGCCCGCTCCCACAGGGGATCTGTGGCGTTCACATAACCTGTGGGAGCGGGCTTGCCCGCGATAGGGCCCTGAAAATCATCACATAACGCAAACCAAATTTTTTTGACTAAAAATGAAACCGGTTTCAGAGGTGCATAACGATGAACAAACCACCCGTTTCCATCAGCCTGTCCAGCTACGGCGCAGACCTTGTTCGCCAACGCGGCCAAGGCAGTTTCGTCCAGATGCTGGCCACTGCCGGCGCCACACACATCGAATGGCGCGAAGAGCTGCTGACCCTCGAAGACCCTGCACAATTGGCAGATGCCAGCCAATCCAAGGGCCTCGAAAGCGTGTATTCCTCACCATTGGAGTTGTGGCTGGCCGGGCACTCGACACCCAACCCTGAACTGCTCTGGACCCTGAAGCGCGCCGAGTCATTCGGCGCCCGATGGCTGAAAGTCTCCCTGGGTTATTTCACCGACAACAACGATCTACAGACGCTGGCCCTTCAGCTGAAACAGAGCCCGGTACAGTTGCTGGTGGAAAACGACCAGACCTTGCACGGTGGCCGAATCGAACCCTTCCAGCGCTTCTTCGCCGACGTCGAGCAACACAACCTGCCGATCAAAATGACCTTCGATATCGGCAATTGGCAATGGCAGGACCAGTCGGCCGCCAGCGCCGCGCGGTTGCTCGGTCGGCACGTCGGTTATGTGCACTGCAAAGCGGTGGCGCGCCGGGCCGACGGCAAACGGGTGGCGGTGCCACCGGCCGCCAGCGACCTGCATCTGTGGGGACAACTGTTGCAACACATGCCCCAGGGCGTGATGCGTGCGGCGGAATATCCACTGCAAGGTGACGACCTGGTGCAACTGACCACCGAGCATGTCGCCACCCTCGCCCGCCTCGGTCAATCCTGCCTGGAGCCTGCGCATGTCTGAGATCGATATCCTGTCGTTCGGCGAAACCATGGCGATGTTCGTCGCCGAGCAGCACGGTGAACTGGCCGACGTCGGCCAGTTCCACAAACGCATTGCCGGGGCCGACAGCAACGTCGCCATTGGCTTGTCGCGGTTGGGGTTTAACGTCGCCTGGCTGAGCCGGGTTGGCGCGGACTCTCTCGGCAAGTTCGTCGTCGATACGCTGAAAAAAGAAGGCCTTGATTGCAGCCATGTCGACATCGACCCGGCACACCCTACCGGGTTCCAGCTCAAATCCCGCGCCGATGATGGCAGCGATCCGGTTGTCGAATACTTTCGGCGCGGCTCGGCGGCCAGTCATTTGTCGGTGCGGTCGATTGCACCGGAGCTGCTCAAGGCCCGGCACTTGCACGCCACGGGCATTCCCCCGGCGCTGTCTGCATCGGCCCGGGACATGGCCTTCGAACTGATGACCCGCCTGCGCGATGCCGGGCGCAGCGTGTCGTTCGACCCCAACCTGCGTCCGAGTCTGTGGGCCAGCGAGCAACAGATGATCACCGAGGTCAACCGCCTCGCCGCCCTCGCCCATTGGGTGCTGCCGGGTTTGAGTGAAGGGCGTTTGCTCACCGGTTTCGAAGACCCCGCCGACATCGCGGCGTTTTACCTCGACCAGGGCGTTGAAGCCGTAGCGATCAAGCTTGGCCCGCACGGCGCGTATTACCGCACGCATTACGATGAAGGTTTCGTTGCAGGCGTACCCGTGAAAACAGTGGTCGATACGGTCGGTGCCGGTGACGGATTTGCCGTCGGCCTGATCAGCGCCCTGCTGGAAAACTACAGCGTTGCCCACGCCGTGCAGCGTGCCAACTGGATCGGCAGCCGCGCGGTGCAGAACCGTGGGGATATGGAGGGGTTGCCCGATCGAAGGGAGTTATCCGTTGAATTCGAGGCCGCCATCGCGGGCAAGCCCGCTCCCACAGGGATTCGCGCAAATCCTGTGGGAACGGGCTTGCCCGCGATGAGGCCCGCATAGTCACTGAAGATTTAAAACCGTTACCTGCTGCGACAAAAACAACAAGCTCAGGAGCACCACTATGAAAACCGCAACACTGGCCACCCGCCGCTGGTGGTACATCATGCCCATCGTGTTCATCACCTACAGCCTGGCGTATCTGGACCGCGCCAACTACGGGTTCGCCGCCGCCTCCGGCATGGCCAAGGACCTGATGATCACCCCAGGCCTGTCCTCCCTGCTCGGCGCGCTGTTCTTCCTTGGCTATTTCTTCTTCCAGATCCCGGGCGCGATCTACGCCCAGAAACACAGCGTGAAGAAACTGATTTTCGTCAGCCTGATCCTCTGGGGTGGCCTGGCGACCTTGACCGGGATCGTCTCCAACGCCTACTGGCTGATCGTGATTCGCTTCATGCTCGGGGTGGTCGAAGCCGCGGTGATGCCGGCGATGCTGGTGTACCTGTGCCACTGGTTCACCCGCGCCGAACGCTCGCGCGCCAACACCTTCCTGATCCTCGGCAACCCGGTGACCATGCTCTGGATGTCGGTGGTGTCGGGCTACCTGATCCAGCATTTCAACTGGCGCTGGATGTTCATCATCGAAGGCTTGCCGGCAGTGTTGTGGGCGTTTATCTGGTGGCGTCTGGCCGATGACCGTCCGGCTCAGGCCAAGTGGCTCGACGACCAGGAGAAGCAGGACCTGGAAAGCGCCCTGGCCGCCGAGCAAGTCGGCATCAAAGCGGTAAAAAACTACGCTGAAGCCTTCCGTTCGCCGAAGGTGATCATCCTCGCCTTGCAGTTCTTCTGCTGGAGCATCGGCGTCTACGGTTTCGTGCTGTGGCTACCGTCGATCCTCAAGGCCGGCGCGCAAATGGACATGATCGAGGCCGGCTGGCTGTCGGCGTTGCCGTACCTGGCGGCGGTGATCGGCATGCTGCTGGTGTCCTGGGGCTCGGACAAACTGCAAAAGCGCAAACGCTTTGTCTGGCCACCGCTGCTGATCGCCTCGATTGCGTTCTACGGCTCCTACGCCCTGGGCGCGGAACATTTCTGGTGGTCCTACACCCTGCTGGTGATTGCCGGCGCCTGCATGTATGCCCCGTACGGCCCGTTCTTCGCCATCGTCCCGGAAATCCTCCCGGCCAACGTGGCCGGTGGCGCCATGGCGTTGATCAACAGCATGGGCGCACTCGGTTCGTTTGGCGGCTCTTATCTGGTCGGTTACCTGAACAGCTCCACCGGATCGCCCGGTGCGTCCTATCTGCTGATGAGCGGCGCGTTGCTGCTGTCGGTGGTGCTGACGATTTTCCTCAAGCCCGGCGCCAGTGACCGGGTCTTGGCCAAGGCTGCGACGGCCCGGCCGATGGCGACTCATTCCTGAATGGATGTTGATATGACGACGATGAAAAAACAGGTGGTGCTGTACAAGAAACTCTCGCCACTGCTGATGGCTCGCCTGCATGAGCAGACCGAGGTGACGTTGATCGACAGCCTCGACGCCGAGGGCCTGGCCAAGCTGCGCCAGGCCCTGCCCCGCGCCCAAGGGTTGCTCGGCGCCAGCCTGAAACTGGATGCCGGGTTACTGGATCTGGCGCCGAACCTGAAAGCCATTGCCAGCGTGTCCGTCGGCGTCGACAACTACGACATCGACTACCTGACCGAACGGCGGATTTTGCTCAGCAACACCCCCGACGTGTTGACCGAGACCACCGCCGACACCGGCTTCGCGCTGATCCTGGCCAGCGCCCGGCGCGTGGTGGAACTGGCGAACATGGTTCGCGCCGGCCAGTGGAACCACAACATCGGCCCGGCGCATTTCGGCAGCGATGTGCACGGCAAAACGCTGGGCATCATCGGCATGGGGCGGATTGGCGAGGCGTTGGCGCAACGCGGGCACTTCGGTTTTGGCATGCCGGTTCTGTATCACAGCCATTCGCCGAAACCGGCGGTGGAACAGCGCTTCAATGCGCAATACCGCAGCCTGACCGAGTTGTTGCAGCAGGCCGACTTCATTTGCCTGACCTTGCCGCTGACCGCCGAAACCGAAAAGCTGATCGGCGCCAGGGAGTTCGCCTTGATGCGCCCGCAGAGCATCTTCATCAACATTTCCCGGGGCAAGGTGGTGGACGAAGCGGCGCTGATCGAGGCATTGCAGCAGAACCGGATTCGCGCTGCCGGGCTGGATGTGTTCGAACGTGAGCCGCTGAACCATGACTCGCCGCTGTTGCAGTTAAGCAACGTGGTGGCGACGCCGCATATCGGTTCGGCGACCCATGAGACACGGGAGGCCATGGCCCGGTGTGCGGTGGATAATCTGTTGGCGGCGTTGGCTGGGGAGCGGCCGATGAATCTGGTGAATGGGCGAGCGTGGAAGGGTTAAGGGATTTGGTGTTTTTCAGATAGCCATCGCGAGCAGGCTCGCTCCCACATTGGATCTGCGGCGCACACCGAATTTGTGCCCAAGGCAGATCCCCTGTGGGAGCGAGCCTGCTCGCGAAGAGGCCAGCCCAAACAACACAAATCCCTCAAGCCCGCCGCACTTGCAACAAATCCACCGCACACAAGGCAATCCGCTGACACGCATCCGCCAGCTTCACCTGATCCACCACCAGCCCAATGCGAATATGCCCCGCCGCACTTGGCCCGAAGGCTTCACCGGCCAGCACCGACACGCCATAACCTTCCAGCAAGCGCTCGGCAAAACCTTGGGCACCAAGGCCGGTCTGGCGCACATCGACCATGACGAACATCCCGCCATCGGGCTTGATCGGCCGGATACCGGGACAACCGCTCAACCTCGCGCACACCAGATCGCGACGCTGGCGATATTCCTCGCGCATCAACGCCACGTCAGGCAAGTCTTTATCGAGCGCCACCTGCGCGGCGTTCTGGACGAAATCCGGAATCCCGAACAGCATGCACAACGACAGATGCATCACGTGGTCGGCCAGCGGTTTGGGGCCGATCATCCAACCCACTCGCCAGCCGGTCATGGCATGGGATTTGGACAGACTGTTGACGGTCGCCGTGCGCTCGGCCATGCCGGGCAGGCTGGCCGGGCTGATGTGTTCGCCTTCAAATAACAAATCGCTGTAGACCTCATCGCTGATCAGCCAGAGATCATGCTGCATGCACAACGCAGCCAACGCCTGCCAACTCTTCAACGACAGGCTGGCACCGGAAGGATTGTTCGGACTGTTGAGCAGAATAGCCCGGGTTTTAGGGCTGATCAGTGCCGCGACATCCGCCGGTTCGACCCGAAAGCCATTCTCCGGACGCACGGCCACCGGCACCACGCGAGCCCCGCAGGCGCCGAACACCCCTTCATAAGTGACGTACATCGGCTCGGCGACGATCACTTCATCACCCGGATCGAGCAGGCACTGCGCAACCGAATACACCGCGCACTGCGCACCGGGCAGCACGATCACATGGTCGGCGTCCACCTCCTGGCCGCTGCGCTGCTGATGACGGCGGGCGATGCTGCTGCGCAGTGTGTGGGAGCCGCGTACATCCGAATAATGGGTGTCGCCGGCCAGCAGGCTGTCGATGGCGGCGTGAATGATTGGCAGCGGGGTGTCGAAATCCGGATCGCCGATCGACAGCAGCAGCACGTCGACGCCCTGCTCTCGCAGCTCCAGCGCTCGATCATGAATCTTCCAGGCTGCTGCTCCGTCACCGGAGATTCGTTGGGTCAAGGCTGAATAGCGCATGTACTTCTCCTAACGCGCGAGGTCCAGTCTCAACCCTATCTCAAATCACGAAACGCGCCACCATTGCGTTCAAATCTACCGCCAGCCGCGACAGTTCGTGGGTGGCGGCGCTGGTCTGATCGGCACCGGCGGCCGACTGGGTGGCCAGGTCACGGATGTTCACCAGGTTGCGGTCGACTTCACGGGACACCTGAGCCTGTTCCTCCGAAGCGCTGGCGATCACCAGGTTGCGTTCGTTGATCAGCTGAATCGATTGAGTGATCTGCTCCAGCGCGACACCTGCGGCGCGGGCCATTTCCAGGGTGCTTTGGGTGCGCTGATTGCTTTGTTGCATCGACGAAACCGCCTCACCGGTACCGTTCTGAATGCCGGCCACCATTTTCTCGATTTCCTGGGTCGATTGCGCGGTGCGATGGGCCAGCGCCCGGACTTCGTCCGCCACCACCGCAAAGCCACGCCCGGCCTCCCCGGCACGGGCGGCCTCAATCGCGGCATTGAGGGCCAGCAGGTTGGTCTGCTCGGCAATGGCGCGGATCACGTCCAGCACTTTGCCGATGTCGCGCCCCTGAGCGGCCAGGCCCTCGATCATCAGCGCAGTGTTTCGCACGTCGTGGGTCATGGTCTGAATGGCGTCGACGGTTTCCACCACCCGGTTACGACCTTCGTGTGCCGCCTGGGTCGACTGGTTCGAGGCTTCCGAAGTCGACACCGCATTGCGCGCCACTTCTTCCACCGCGGCAGTCATTTCGTTGACGGCGGTGGCCGCCTGTTCGATTTCGTTGTTTTGCTGTTGCAGGCCACGGGACGCTTCTTGCGTCACGGTGCTGAGTTCTTCAGCGGCCGCACCCAGTTGCGTCGCGGAGCCGGCGATCTGCTCAATGGTTTTGCGCAGGTTGGTCTGCATGGCGGACAAGGCGCCGAGTAAACGGGCCGGTTCGTCGTTGCCGTCGACCTCAATGACTTTGCTCAGGTTGCCGCCGGCAATGGTTTCGGCTGCGAGCACTGCACGGTTCAGCGGCGTGAGAATGCTGCGGGTCAACAGCCAGGCCAGTAGCACGGTCATCAAGGCCGCAACCACCGAGACCACGATGATGCCGTTGGTGGCAAAGGCATACTGCTCGTTGGCCTCGACGTCGGCCGCCGTCGCGTCAGCCTTGTTGATGGCGATCAGCCTGTTCAACTGCTCGCCCATCTGATCGGTGCCTTCCTTGACCCGGGTATTGATCAGGTTGCGCATTTCCTCCAGTTTGTTCTGCCGCGAAAGATCCGTCATCTCGCGCACGGCTTGCAGGTATTTGTCCAGCGTGACCGAAAATGTCTTGAATAACGCCGCTTCCTCACCGTCGGCCGGCAATGCCGCATAACCGGCCTGTGCTTGCTTGACCTTGTCCACCAGCACCCCGATTCGGGTTTCGGCTTCTTGCAGGCTCGCGGGCTCACGGTTCACCAGAACCCGGAACGAGAGAATGCGCAGACGCAGCACGTTTTCGGTCATGGTGCCCAGGAAGCCGACGCTGGGTAGCTGATTGCTTTGCATGTCCACGGAGGCCTGTCGGATGATCGACATGCGGCTCACCGCAAACACACCCAGCACGATAACGAGCAAGGCAATGAAGGCGAAACCCAGGAAAGCTCGAGGCGCGATGTTCAGATTACGCAGTGACATAGGATGATCTCGGTAATTGAAGCGGCGAGCATCCTTGCCGTGATCACTGTCGGGCGGGCGATGGCGCGTGCCTTTCAGTTTGGCGCCACTGTTGTAATAGGTGTGTGTACGCCTATTCGTTGTATCGGCCGCAGTTGAGGTTTTTTGCAGAGGGCTGGAGAAATATTTTCCATGGGGAACAGAAGTGTTTCAGCGGTGAAACACATGCCACGCGAGGTGCAGCCCTTGTGGGAGCGAGCCTGCTCGCGATGACGGCGGCACATTCAACATCAATATTGGCTGACCCGCCGCTATCGCGAGCAGGCTCGCTCCCACAAGGGCTGCGGTGTTCAATTGCTTCGGGTAGCCACCCGCCAAACCCGTGCGATGTCACTGCCGCGATCACGCAACAAACGCGGTGCCTCGGCGCAGGCCTGCTCCAATGTCATCGGCCCGCTCGCCAATGCAAAGGCCGCATCGATGCCATGCTCGTACAGGGCCTGATAGCCCTCGCCCAAGGTGCCGGCGATGACAATGACGGGCACACCGTGCTGGCGTGCAATGCGCGCCACGCCAAACGGCGTTTTGCCGCGCAACGTTTGGGCATCGAAACGACCTTCGCCGGTGATCACCAGGTCGGCGCCTTTGACCGCCTCGGCCAGCCCCACCAGTTCGGCGACCACTTCCACACCGGCCTGGAATTGCGCGCCGAGAAACGCCTTCGCCGCAAACCCCAAGCCACCCGCCGCGCCGCTGCCCGGTTCATCGCGCACGTCGTTGCCCAGGGCTTGCGCGCAGAGCTCGGCAAAATGCCCGAGAGCGTGGTCCAGTTGCAGGACTTGCTCGGGCGACGCACCTTTCTGCGGGCCGAAAATCGCGGACGCGCCGTGAGGGCCGCACAACGGATTATCGACGTCGGCGGCGATGTCGAAGCGCACCTTGACCAGACGCGGGTCGATGTCGCTCGGATCGAGACGGGCCAGTTGCGCCAAGGCCAGACCGCCCGGCGCCAGGGCTTGGCCTTGAGCGTCCAGCAGTTTCACACCCAGGGCCTGCATTGCCCCGGCGCCGCCATCGTTGGTGGCGCTGCCACCAATCGCCAGAATCACCCGTTGCGCCCCTGCATCCAGCGCGGCGCGGATCAATTCACCGGTGCCGAAGGTACTGCTGGTGCACGCATCGCGCAGGTTAGGCGGGACCAATTGCAGACCACTGGCCTCGGCCATTTCGATGATCGCGGTGTGGCTGTGTGGCAACCAGCCCCAAGCGGCATCGACCGTTGCACCCAATGGCCCGCGAACACGGGTGCGGCGCAGTTCTCCGTCGCACGCGGCCAGAATCGACTCGACCGTGCCTTCCCCACCGTCAGCCATCGGGCACTTGAGCAATTGCGCGTCCGGCCAGACTTGCGCCAATCCCAACGCAATGGCCTCGGCCACACCTTGGGCACTCAGGCTGTCCTTGAACGAATCGGGGGCGATGACGATTTTCATGCGAGTTCTCCAGTTCCAATGCATCCATGCTGCCAGCCGCCATGAACAATAACGCCGGTCCGTTGCACAAGCGGCCATGAGGATTATTGTTCATTTCCACAAAACCCTGCGGATGCAGCGTCGTTCACAAATCTGTGCACCACCACAAATCATTGTGGGAGCGGGCTTGCCTGCGATGACGGTGTGTCAGTCACCATGCATGTTGGACGTGATGGCTTCTTCGCGGGCAAGTCGGATCGCCGCACCGCCGCTCCCACAGGGAATTGTGTGATTCATGGGTTGGCGTCTGCCTGGGGCAGGAGCTGGACGCCGAGGTACAGCGCGAGCATCCCGTCCAGCTTCAGCGGATCAACGCCGCTGAGTTCGGCAATCCGTTCCATGCGATAACGCAAGCTGTTGCGGTGGATGCCCAGGGCATCGGCACAGGCCTGGCTCTGGCCGTCGTGCTCGCACCAACTGCGCAGGGTCGCCAGCAGTTGGCCGTTACCATCCTTGGCGATGACTTTGCGCAGCGGCCGCAGCAGTTCATCCAGCGCATCGTCGTTGCGGTGCCGCCAGAGCATCACCGGCAACCGATAACGGTTCAGGGTCAGCAAACGCGAGTGCGGCAACACATCACGTCCGTAGGCCAGCAAGTCACCGACCCGCCGATAGCAGCGGCGCAACCCCGACAATCCATCAGCCTGCCCGCCCACGGCGATGCGTAAAATGTTCCAGCCCAGGCCATCGAGTTTCTCCAGCAGCCGCTCGTTCTCGACCGCAGGCGTGGCCGGTCGGCACCAGAGCAACGAAGATTTGGCCGAGCTCACACACCAACTGTCCGGGTAGCGCGACATCAACCAGGCGCTGAGCGCTTCGACGGTCTGGCCCGGGCCGTGTTCCAGGCCCAACTCGAACAGGTACGGCACCCGCGTCAACTGCGGTTTGAGCCCCAGTTGTTGCGCTTCGTCCAGCAACCGCGGCGAATCCCCCGCTTCGCTGAGCAGCAGCGCCAGCAGATCGTCGCAACGCTGGCGCCGCCATTGCTGCTCGGCCTGTTGATTGCGTTGGCCCACCAACATCTCGGCAGTCATGCGCACCAGTTCGGCGTAGGTGCGCAATTGCTCGGGTTCGCCGGTGAGACCCAGCACACCAATCAAACGCCGATCGAGTAACAGCGGCAGGTTGATCCCCGGCTGCACGCCTTTGAGGTGAATCGCGGTTTGCGCGTCGATCTCCACCACGCGCCCGTTGGCCAGCACCAGTTGCGCGCCTTCATGGCGGGTGTTGATGCGCTCCGGCTCGCCGCTGCCGAGAATCAGCCCCTGACTGTCCATGACATTGACGTTGTACGGCAGGATGGCCATAGCCCGGTCGACGATGTCCTGGGCCAGGTCGTGATCGAGTTCGAACATAGCGCGGTTCCTTGAAACGTGATGGAACGGGTTGTTCACCCGCACAGGCCTTGGTCGCAAACCCTGTGCTCAGGCACAAAGACAACCACCCAAGGGGTGGCCGAGACTCAATGGGCGATCAACGTTACCCTTGCGTCGCAAAAAATCATAATAAAGAGAGAGCCCGCCATGTCACAGAGCGCCACAGCTACCCTGGCCAACGCTGACGACAAGAACGCCGTCTACAAACGCATTACCCTGCGTTTGATTCCCTTCATCTTCATCTGCTACTTGTTCAACTACCTCGACCGGGTGAACGTCGGGTTTGCCAAACTGCAGATGCTCGACGCGCTGAAATTCAGCGAAACCGTGTACGGCCTAGGCGCCGGAATCTTCTTCATCGGCTACGTACTGTGCGGCGTACCGAGCAACCTGGCCCTGACCCGATTCGGCCCGCGACGCTGGATCGCGCTGATGATGATCACTTGGGGCATGCTCTCGGCTTGCCTGCTGTTCGTCACCACACCCACCGAGTTCTACACCCTGCGCCTTTTCACCGGTGCCGCCGAAGCCGGGTTCTTCCCCGGCGTGGTGCTCTACCTTTCGCAGTGGTTCCCGACGTTCCGCCGTGGCCGCATCATGGCGCTGTTCATGTCGGCGATCCCGGTGTCCGGCCTGCTCGGCAGCCCGTTTTCCGGCTGGATCCTCAACCACTTCGGCGCCGGCCAGGCGGGGTTGGCGGGCTGGCAGTGGATGTTCCTGCTGCAAGGCATTCCGACGGTTATTCTCGGCGCCCTCGCCTACTTCCTGCTCAGCGACAGTTACGCCAACGCCAAGTGGCTGACCCCTTACGAGCGTTCGGTGCTTGAGGCCGATCACGCAGAAGACCTGGCCAGCAAACCGAAAACCACCACCGACTCCCTGCGCGCGGTGTTCAAGAACCCGGCGATCTGGGCCTTCGGCCTGATTTACTTCTGCATCCAGAGCGGCGTCTATGCGATCAACTTCTGGTTGCCGTCGATCATCAAGAACCTGGGTTTCAGCGATAACCTGGTGATTGGTTGGCTCAGCGCGATTCCGTACTTGCTGGCGGCGGTGTTCATGTTGATGGTGGGCCGCTCGGCGGACCTGCGCAAAGAGCGTCGCTGGCATTTGGTGGTGCCGATGCTGATGGGCGCAGTCGGTCTGCTGATCGCGGTGAACTTCGCCGCCAACCCGGCCATCGCCATCCTCGGGCTGACACTCGCCACCATGGGCGCCCTCACCGGTTTGCCGATGTTCTGGCCGGTGCCGACGGCGATGCTCAGCGCCGGTGCGGCTGCCGGTGGGTTGGCGTTGATTAACTCCATGGGGCAGATGGCGGGTTTCCTTAGCCCGTATCTGGTGGGTTGGGTCAAGGACAGCACCGGTTCGACCGATGCGGCGTTGTATCTGCTGGCGGGTGTGATTGTTTGCGGGAGTTTGCTGGCGTTGCGGATGACGCGGACGTTGCGGGTTTAAGGTTCAGCAAAAACAAAAACGGCCCTTTCGGGCCGTTTCTCATTTCGGGCATATGCAAATGCTTTTGTGGCGAGGGAGCTTGCTCCCGCTGGGTTGCGAAGCGACCCCAAAACCATTCAACCCAGATGCATCAGATAAACCGCAATCGCTGGTTTTACGACTGCTGCGCAGCCGAGCGGGAGCAAGCACCCTCGCCACAGTGGATCGCTCAGTTCTGAGGATCGAGGTTATCCAGCACCCGGTTGACTGCCAGCTCGCCGAGCATGACCACCTGCTGAATCCCCAGCATCATGTTGCGATGAGGCATGTCCATCAACCCGGCGAACTCACTGAGCATCACGCTCGCTGACGCCAGGGATTCGCAGGCGTTGACCAGCAGGGTTTCGTTATCGACCTTCGCGCCGACATGGTAAATGGTGCTGGGTTTGCGCTTGGTGTCTTTGGGAGTTGGGGGTTTGAGGTAGTGGTCGAGGGCGCGGTCGGCGGCTTCGTGGAGTTTTTTGGAATCGAGGGATTCGTAGGGGGAAACGTCGTCTGTTTCCGGAGGATTTGGCGTTGGTTTGAACATAGATGAAACTCCTAAAGCACTTAAAAGGAGCCATCACTCTCGCTACCAAACGAAGGGTGGTGGCCAGACGCAGGTTGGTAGACCGGGCTCCAGGAAAACGGCGCGCCCGAAGGCGCCCTGCGCATGACCACCATAAAGACGAGACGAAAAATCTCGGCGAAAGGTCGTGCTTTGAAAATAGAGACCCGGGCTACCAAACCCGATCGCTGTTTTTCAGCGACAAGGAAACGATATAGCCCGGGCCCAAGGCGCACTAGCCGGCGGATTCTGGCGCAGTCGTAGGCAACGGCGCAAGAATGTGTAGCCTCTGAGAGCATCCATCGATGCCTTTTAAACATTGCTGTTTATTGCCACTTATCCAGTGTAGGAGCCGATAATTCAGATTGCTCCCGGCCACGGTTCTGGTATTTGATTAGGCCTTTCTGACCGGTAAAAGGATTTCCTCATGAGCTATCGCACGCTGGGTCATTCGGGTTTACAGGTGTCGACCCTCACATTGGGCACCATGATGTTCGGCGAACAGACCAGCACCGAAGATTCCCTGCGAATCATCGACAAGGCCTGGGACCAGGGCATCAACTTCATCGACACCGCGGACGTCTACACCAACGGCCGCTCCGAAGAGATCGTCGGTGAAGCGATCGCCAGCCGCCGCCACGAATGGGTACTCGCCACCAAGGTCGGCTACGGCCCGGTGGACGGCGTGCCGAACCGTAGCGGCCTGAGCCGCAAGCACCTGTTCAACGGCATCGACGCCAGCCTGACGCGGTTGGGCACCGATTATCTGGACATCTATTACCTGCACCGCGAAGACCACGACACGCCGCTGGACGTCACGGTGTCTGCCATCGGCGATTTGATCCGCCAGGGCAAGATCCGCTACTGGGGTTTGTCGAATTACCGTGGCTGGCGTATCGCCGAAGTCATCCGCATCGCCGACAAACTCGGTGTCGACAGGCCTGTCATCAGCCAGCCGCTGTACAACATCGTCAACCGTCAGGCGGAAACCGAGCAGCTCACCGCCGCGCAAAGCTATGGCCTGGGCGTGGTGCCTTACAGTCCGCTGGCGCGCGGTGTGCTCAGCGGCAAGTACGCGCCGGATGTGACACCGGACGCCAACAGCCGCGCCGGTCGCCAGGACAAACGCATTCTGGAAACCGAATGGCGGGTCGAGTCCTTGCGCATTGCCCAACAGATCCAGGAGTACACCCAGGGTCGTGGCGTGGGCATCGTCGAGTTCGCCATTGCCTGGGTGCTGAACAACAGCGCCGTCACCTCGGCCATCGTCGGCCCGCGCACCGAACAACAGTGGGACGCCTACACCAAGGCGCAGGCAGTGAAGATCACGGCTGAGGACGAGGCGTTTATTGATTCGTTGGTGACACCAGGGCATTCGTCGACGCCGGGGTTCAATGACGTCAGCCACTTTGTGTCAGGTCGTAAACCGCGTACGGCTTGAGATTAATCGCGGGCAAGCCCGCTCCCACAGGGTTTTGTGTGGCCCGCCAGATCTACAGTCAATCACGATCAACTGTGGGAGCGGGCTTGCCCGCGATGGCGGTTTTGCATCCACCATTTGCTTGTGCTTCTGCCACACTCGTTGTGTGTTGATCGTTCGGACAATATTCGCTTCGAAAACCACGTATCCTCCGCACCCGTTTCACGTTCAACCTCGCGAGGGCAGTTTGTCTAAAGGCATCGCTCTATCGGTCACAGCCTCGATGCTGTTTGCCGTCATGTATTACTACACTTCGCTGCTTTCACCCTTGAGCGGCGTGGAGATCTTCGGTTGGCGGATGCTGCTGACCGCGCCGTGCATGACTGTGTTCATGGTGGTGTCCGGCGAATGGAAGCGTGTGGTGGAGCTGCTTGGCCGGCTGATCAACACGCCGAAATTGATCATCGGCCTGATCGGCTCTGCAACGCTGCTGGGCCTGCAACTCTGGCTATTCATGTGGGCGCCGCTCAACGGCTATAGCCTTGATGTGTCGCTCGGGTATTTCCTGTTGCCGCTGTCCATGGTCCTGACCGGGCGAATCGCCTATGGCGAACGTCTTTCCTACCTGCAGACAATAGCCGTGTTCTTCGCCAGTCTCGGCGTGCTCAATGAGTTGTATCAGGTCGGCGGTTTTTCCTGGGCGACTTTGCTGGTGGTGGTCGGCTATCCGATCTATTTCATCCTGCGCAAGCACCTTGCAACAGACAACCTCGGCGGGCTCTGGCTGGACATGACCTTGATGCTGCCGGTGGCGCTCTGGTTCGTGCAGGGAGGTGAACAAGGCTTCGGCGTCTTCGACCAACATCCGTGGCTGTCGCTGCTGATTCCGCTGCTCGGCGTGATCAGCGCTTCAGCACTGGTGGTCTACATCATAGCCAGCCGGCTGCTGCCGTTCAGCCTGTTCGGGCTGTTGAGTTACGTCGAACCCGTGCTGTTGCTCGGCGTTGCGTTGCTGCTGGGGGAAAGCATCAAGGCCGGCGAATGGCTGACCTACATTGCGATCTGGCTGGCGGTGGTGGTGTTGGTGTTTGAAGGGTTCAAGCATTTGATGCGTCTTCGACGATAAGCCAAGCGATGACGCCTCCTGTGGGAGCGGGCATTGCGTCAGCCCAAAAAAGCCCGGCCAGCATTGCTGCTGACCGGGCTTTTCTACAGCTGAACCAGCTTAGTCAGTGGAGAGCACACCCCGACGAACCTGGTCACGCTCGATGGATTCGAACAGTGCCTTGAAGTTACCCTCACCAAAGCCATCGTCGCCTTTACGCTGGATGAACTCAAAGAATACCGGCCCCATCAGGGTTTCCGAGAAAATCTGTAGCAGCAGACGCTTGTCGCCCGCCTCGGACGAGCCATCCAGCAAAATGCCCCGCGCTTGCAGTTGATCGACCGGCTCGCCGTGGTTCGGTAAACGGCCTTCGAGCATTTCGTAGTAGGTGTCTGGCGGCGGTGTCATGAAGCGCATGCCGATGCTTTTCAGGTGATCCCAGGTCTTGATCAGGTCGTCGCTGAGGAACGCCACGTGCTGGATGCCCTCGCCGTTGAATTGCATCAGGAACTCTTCGATCTGCCCGGCGCCCTTGGACGATTCTTCGTTCAGCGGGATACGGATCATGCCATCCGGCGCGGTCATGGCCTTGGAGGTCAGGCCGGTGTATTCGCCTTTGATATCGAAGTAGCGGATTTCACGGAAGTTGAACAGTTTCTCGTAGAAGTTGGCCCAGTAGGCCATGCGACCGCGATACACGTTGTGGGTCAGGTGATCGATGATCTTCAGACCGGCCCCGATCGGATTGCGGTCCACGCCTTCGATGAACACGAAGTCGATGTCGTAGATCGAACTGCCTTCACCAAAACGGTCGATCAGGTACAGCGGCGCGCCGCCGATGCCTTTGATCGCCGGCAGATGCAGCTCCATCGGGCCGGTTTCGATGTGGATCGGCTGGGCGCCGAGTTCCAGGGCTCGCTTGTAGGCCTTTTGCGAATCCTTGACGCGGAACGCCATGCCGCACACCGACGGACCGTGCTCGGCCGCGAAGTACGAGGCCACGCTGTGGGGTTCGTTGTTGAGGATCAGGTTGATCGCGCCCTGGCGATACAGGTGCACGTCTTTGGAGCGGTGGGTCGCGACCTTGGTGAAGCCCATGATCTCGAAGATCGGCTCCAGGGTGTTCGGGGTCGGCGATGCGAATTCGATGAACTCAAAACCCATCAGGCCCATTGGGTTTTCGTATAAATCTGCCATTTTGGCGCCTCATCATTTTTATCAATTAACGAATGTTAGTTGCTAGCAATGCTGAGACCGGCGGGTGGCGCGCAGGAGATGCCCCGCACGCTGCGGGCGAGGAAGTCACCGTAGATCAATTGAAACCCAAATATCTTCATTGTCGACCCAAGGCTTTTGCGGGCGAGGCTTCTGCTGCCAGAAGACGATTATTCTTATATGCGTAACCGGATTCTACACAGCGTAAATCAGTTTGTCCGCCTTCTTATAAAATCCCCCTTTTCGTGGCTTGCGCAAGCGGTTTGTTGCACAGAAAAATCCCTGCCAGGATCAGCCCGCCCCCCAGGTACATCGCCAGAGTCAGTTGCTCACCCAGCAACAATGCGCCGAGGAGAACGGCCGTCAGCGGGTTCAGGGCGATGAACACGCCCGAACGCGTCGCGCCGATTTTGCGGATACCGTCGTAATAACCAATGTAGGCCAACGCCGAACCCAGCACGCCCAGGTATATCAGGCTCAACCACTGTTGCGTGCCGAGTTCGGTGAGCGCCGCGACGCTCAGCTCACCCCGCACGGCACTGGTCACCCAGAGCATCAGCGTGCCCAGCAAAATCGAATACGTCACCGTCTGCACCGGCCCCAGCGTTTGGTTCAGCTCTTTGGAGAACAGCGAATAAATGCCCCAGCCGAGCACACAGCCGAAGATCAACAGATCGCCGATCCAGGCATCGGCGTTGCCGGCCAAGAGCCGCGGATTGCGGCTGACAATCACCAGGCTGGCACCGGCAATGCAGATTGCGATCCCGGCCACTTTCGCCCCGCTCAGTCGCTCCTTGAACAACAACCACGACGCCAGGCCGATCACTGCCGGGTTCAACGCCACGATCAAGGACGCCCGTGACGCGTTGATGTAATGCAACCCATAAAAGAAGCACAGGTTGTAGAAAAAGATCCCGAAAAAACCCAGCAGCGCCAATTGCAGCCATTGCCGAGGGCTGGGCCGCACCAAAGGCACCCGCGCCAACAGCACAAATAGCAGCAACGCCATGCTCGCCAGCAAGAACCGCAGGCTCGCCGCCAACAACGGACTGAGGCTGTCGGCCAGAAACCGCCCGGCGACGAACGTCCCGCCCCAGATCATGGTGACCGCCGCCAGCTTTAGATAAACCGATACATCCGAAGGACTCGAAAGGGTCTGTTCACACGTAGTCATAAGTCTCCACCACCAAAATTGGGCACATGGCGTATCATTTGACTAATGATTGATCATCGTAAAATGAGTAAATACTCATGACCCTGACTCAGCTGGAGATTTTCTCGCTGGTGGCCGAACTGCGCGGCTTCACGGCGGCGGCCCATCGTTTGGGAATCTCTCAATCCGCGGTTTCCCACGCGCTCAAGTCGCTGGAACAGGAGTTGGGCGTCGAACTGCTGCGCCGGCATCAGTCCCAGGTCGAGCTGAGTGACATCGGCCAGCAGCTATTGTTGCGCGCCCGGGCGATGCTCGGGCTGGCCAACACCTTGCGCCAGGAAGCGGCCGATGCCCGTGGAATGAAGCGCGGCACCCTGCGCATCGGCTCGTTCGGCCCGACCTCATCGATCAAACTGCTGCCGAGAATCTTGCAGCATTACCGCGCCGCCCACCCTGGCATCGAGGTTCACATCGACGAAGGTCCGGACCGCCAGGTGATCCAGTGGCTGGAAGAGCGGCGTATCGACATCGGCTTTGTGGTGTTGCCCCAAGAGCGTTTCGACACCGTTGCACTGATCGAGGACCAGATGGTCGCGTTGCTGCCTGCCGGTCATGTGCTGGCCGGTCGCGACAGCTTGAGCCTGAGCGACTTGTGCCACGACCCTTTCGTGTTGACCGAAGCCGGGTCTTCGGAACTGGTGTCGCGGTTATTCAATGCAGCGCGGTTGACGCCGAACATTCGCTATCGCTGCTCGCAGTTGCTCAGCACGCTGGACACCGTGGGCCGTGGCGATGCCCTGACCGTCGTCGCCGAAGGGGCATTGCCTGACGACAACGACAGTCGCTACGTGAAAAAACCGCTGTCACCACCGATCAGTCGCCAGGTTGGCCTGGCGGTCCTCGATCAGCGTCAGTCATCACCTGCAACGCTGGCCTTTATCAAACTGGCTTCGAGCCTGAATGATCGCTGAGCGGCATAAGCGGCAACAGCGTGAACTTCCTGCAAGATTATCTGTTCGGTCGGCCGATGCCCGGCGCAGAATTGATTAGTGCATTAAGTGATCATTAACTAACCACTTTAAGCGCCGAGATCATGATGATGAGCACAAAATTGAATCAAAAGACTACTCTTGTTACATGAAGAAAAAGTCAGGATTTACTCTTGGCCGATTAACTACTACAATTTTTCATACCTGTGCAAAATAGGCAGGTGAGCCATTATCACCGAGTCGCTTCAAGGCTCTTGGCTTATAGCTTTGTTTGCGGTTGGTATCAGCCAAACACACTATTGGAGTAAAGATATTGTCCAGACTCGCTGAATTCCGTGCAGCTGAAAAGGCCCTTCAAGAACAGCTCAAGCAGTTGGAATCGCTGAAGAACGATGCCGGGCTCAAGAAAGAAATCGAATTCGAAGAAAAGCTCCAGGGGCTGATGAAAACCTACGGCAAGAGCCTGCGTGACATCATCGCCATCCTCGATCCGAACCCGGCGAAATCCGGCCTGCAGCAGGCAGCAGCACCTAAAACCCGCCGCGCTCGTGTGGTCAAGGTTTATCAGAACCCGCACACCGGTGAACTGATTGAAACCAAGGGCGGCAACCACCGTGGCCTGAAAGCCTGGAAGGAACAATACGGTGCAGCCACCGTTGATTCCTGGCTGCGTGCTTAAGCACTCACGGCAATAACAAAGCCCTGCCAATGCAGGGCTTTTTCATGGGTGGCGTCTAAATGCAACGATAGTCGTCGATCAACTCGTTACATGCCGACCAACTTTTTGCTTAATCCCTTTGGCTATCTAAAAAATGCCGAGCGTGCTGAAATCTGCGGATACGTAAACCTCAAACTAAAGTTTCAAGCTGTTTCGAGCAGCCTCTATGTCGTCCTGACTTGCTTTATAAACCTCAGCCTGCCCCGCGTAGGAAAGAACATAGGCCTTATCGGCGTCCACCGCAGCGACCAATGTTTGAGACAGCACATGTCGACCGTTCTGCGTAATCGTGCAGGTAGTTTCCAGCGCCGATAGCCGGCTCAAGGTAGTCGGGTGAATTTTGGTGCAAACGCTCTGATATCCCCCCTGGAAAAAATCCTTCTGCACCGACTTGCGCATTTCCAGCAACACACCCTCCAGATTCACCTGGTGACCGCTTTCCACTTGAGTCATGGTCAACTCCATCACCATTACCGGTGTACCGTCCTGACCATTTTTTACCGCGCGCTGCCGGGAAACCTGTGGCTTGGCCTCGTCTTGCGGAACGGCCTCGACGGTCCATCCGCTGGGCCAGGTCACGACCGGTGCCTCCGCATGAGCGGCGGTAACACCTGAAAGCAGACACATCAGGACGAACATCGATTGACAGAATCGGATCATTGCAATGAACACTCACGAATTGAGGCGCAAAGTCTGAGCCTCGCCCGGCTGTCAGGCAAGCGTGCGGTTTTGGTTTGGCGATGCCAGAGCCCTTGCGTATCATTGCGTAGCCCCACTTATTTTCCGGAGGGCCCATGAGCCTGCACGAACTCAATACCTTTCCCGGCGTGACCGCCCAACCCGATATCGCCACCCAGAAGTTCGTCTTCAACCACACCATGCTGCGGGTCAAGGACATCACCCAATCCCTGGATTTCTACACTCGCGTCCTGGGTTTTTCGCTGGTGGAAAAACGCGATTTCCCGGAAGCCGAGTTCAGCCTGTACTTCCTGGCGCTGGTCGATAAAAACCAGATCCCGGCCGATGCCGCAGTTCGCACCGAGTGGATGTCATCGATCCCCGGCATTCTCGAACTGACCCACAACCACGGCACCGAGAACGACGCGGATTTCACCTACCACAATGGCAATACCGACCCGCGCGGTTTCGGTCATATCTGCATTTCGGTGCCGGATATTCGCGCCGCGTGCGAACGCTTCGAGGCGCTGGGCTGCGACTTCCAGAAACGCCTGAACGACGGCCGCATGAAGAGCCTGGCCTTCATCAAGGACCCGGATGGTTACTGGGTCGAGATCATTCAGCCTGCACCACTGTAAAACTCACCACAAATCCCTGTGGGAGCGAGCCTGCTCGCGATGGCGGACTCACATTAAACATCTGAGTCGTCAGGCACGCCGCATTCGCGAGCAGGCTCGCTCCCACGTTGGGAATGCGTGAAGCACAAAAAACCCCATGATCGCTCATGGGGTTTTGTGTTCTCAGCGTCGGATCATGCCGGTGCCGAGGTGCGGATCAAGTGATCGAATGCGCTCAGGGAGGCCTTGGCGCCCTCGCCCACCGCAATCACGATCTGCTTGTACGGCACGGTGGTCACGTCACCGGCTGCGAACACGCCGGGCATCGACGTTTCACCGCGAGCATCGACGATGATCTCGCCGCGTGGCGACAGCTCGATGGTGCCTTTGAGCCAATCGGTGTTAGGCAACAGACCGATCTGCACGAAAATCCCTTCCAGTTCGACCGTGCGCAACTCATCCGACTGGCGATCCTTGTAGCGCAGGCCGTTGACCTTTTGGCCGTCGCCAGTCACTTCAGTGGTTTGCGCACTGGTGATCACGGTCACGTTCGGCAGGCTGTGCAACTTGCGCTGCAACACCGCGTCGGCGCGCAGTTGTACGTCGAATTCCAGCAAGGTCACGTGGGACACGATCCCGGCCAGATCGATGGCCGCTTCGACGCCGGAGTTAC
Organism: Pseudomonas sp. P9_31; assembly: GCF_034008235.1. Classification (NCBI taxonomy): domain Bacteria; kingdom Pseudomonadati; phylum Pseudomonadota; class Gammaproteobacteria; order Pseudomonadales; family Pseudomonadaceae; genus Pseudomonas; species Pseudomonas sp. P9_31. The sequence goes on along the minus strand of NZ_CP125375.1, from coordinate 3,120,376 downwards.
CGCCACCAATCACCGCCACACGCTTGCCTTTGAACAGCGGACCGTCACAGTGCGGGCAGTACGCCACGCCCTTGTTGCGGTATTGCTGCTCACCCGGAACGTTCATTTCACGCCACCGGGCACCGGTCGCCAAAATGACGGTCTTGGCTTTCAAGGAAGCGCCGCTGGCGAAATGGATTTGGTGCAGCTCGCCATTTTTACCCGGCACCAGCTTGTCGGCGCGTTGCAGGTTCATGATGTCCACGTCGTACTGCTTGACGTGCTCTTCCAGCGCCACGGCCAGTTTCGGCCCTTCGGTTTCCTGCACGGAGATGAAGTTCTCGATGGCCATGGTGTCGAGCACCTGACCACCAAAACGTTCCGCCGCCACACCGGTGCGAATGCCTTTACGAGCAGCGTAGATCGCCGCCGAAGCACCGGCCGGGCCACCGCCGACGACCAGCACGTCAAAGGCTTCCTTGGCGCTGATTTTCTCGGCCTGACGCTCGATGCCGCTGGTGTCGATCTTGGCGAGGATTTCTTCCAGGCCCATGCGGCCCTGACCGAAGTTCACACCGTTCAGGTAAACGCTTGGCACGGCCATGATCTGACGTTCGTCGACTTCAGCCTGGAACAGCGCGCCGTCGATGGCGACGTGACGGATGTTCGGATTCAGCACGGCCATCAGGTTCAACGCCTGGACCACGTCCGGGCAGTTCTGGCAGGACAGCGAGAAATAAGTCTCGAAGTTGAACTCACCTTTGAGCGAGCGGATCTGTTCGATCACTTCGATACTGGCCTTCGATGGATGGCCGCCGACTTGCAGCAGGGCCAGCACCAAGGACGTGAATTCGTGACCCATCGGGATGCCGGCGAAACGCAGGCTGATATCGGCTCCCGGGCGGTTGATCGAGAACGATGGTTTACGCGCATCGTCGCCGTTGTCGAGCAAAGTAATCTGGGTGGAAAGACTGGCAACGTCTTTGAGTAACGCGAGCATTTCCTGGGATTTCGCACCGTCGTCGAGGGATGCGACGATCTCGATCGGCTGGGTGACCCGTTCCAGGTACGATTTCAACTGGGCTTTAAGATTGGCGTCCAACATACGGGCGATTTCCTATTCTTTTGATCAGACATAAAAAAAACGCCCGAGCGAATCTCGCCCGGGCGTTTTTGAGGGCGGTGCAGCTTACTTAAGAGGTGCGGAGTTCCGCCCTGGTGAAGCGCGTCACAGACTTAGATCTTGCCGACCAGGTCCAGGGACGGAGCCAGAGTGGCCTCGCCTTCTTTCCACTTGGCTGGGCAAACCTGGCCTGGGTGAGCAGCAACGTACTGGGCAGCCTTGATTTTGCGCAGCAGCTCGGAAGCGTCGCGGCCTACACCGCCGTCGTTGAGTTCAACGATTTTGATCTGGCCTTCCGGGTTGATCACGAAGGTGCCACGGTCAGCCAGACCAGCTTCTTCGATCAGCACGTCGAAGTTGCGGGAGATGACATGAGTCGGGTCGCCGATCATGGTGTACTGGATTTTGCCGATGGCTGGCGAAGTGTTGTGCCAGGCAGCGTGGGCAAAGTGGGTATCGGTGGAAACGCTGTAGATTTCGACGCCCAGTTTTTGGAACTCGGCGTAGTTGTCAGCCAGGTCTTCCAGTTCGGTCGGGCAAACGAAGGTGAAGTCAGCCGGGTAGAAGAAAACGACAGACCACTTGCCTTTCAGGTCAGCGTCCGACACTTGTACGAAGTCGCCATTTTTGTAGGCGGTAGCTTTGAACGGTTTAACTTGGCTGTTGATGATAGGCATCGTTGACTCTCCGTCAGGGGTTAAGAAGTTGATGGAGTGAACTTTACCTACTCGACGGACGGATGGCTCATTGGCAAACATGATGCTACTGATTGGTTTTCACTATTAGCAGAGCGTATTAATAGAAGAAAATGTGATCTACGGCATCAACGGCTTTTCAGCGATGCGGGTCATCCCGAGAAACGGGCTGGCTTCAACATAGCGCATGGCGGACTTCATATCCTTCCAGCCCACGTAACTCATCAACGACTTCAAATCCCAACCGCTCTGATGGGCCCAAGTGGCAAAGCCACGACGCAAGGAGTGACTGGTGTAGTGTTCGGCCGCAATGCCGGCGCGCTCCAGTGCCTGACGCAACAACGGGATCACGCTATTGGCGTGCAAGCCCTCCTCGCTCAAATGGCCCCAGCGGTCGATAGCCCGGAACACGGGCCCGCGGACCAACGCTGCTTCAGTAATCCATTGGATATAGGCCTGCACCGGACACAAGCGCTGCAAGGCCGGCGTCTGGTATGTCTGGCCGAGGTTCTCGCGGTCGCTCTTGCTGCGTGGCAGGTAGAGGGTGATGCCCGAACCGGTGCTGGCCTGCACATGTTCAATCTGCACACGGCACAACTCATCGCTACGGAAACCGCGCCAAAAGCCCAGCAAGATCAGCGCCGTGTCGCGCCTGGCCCTCAATAAACCCGGTTGATCGCCCTGCGCCTTGGCGGTTTGCGCTTCCTGCTCCAGCCAGGCAACCACTTGCTCCAGGTGCTGAAGCTGCAACGGCTCGGCCTGTTTTTCCTGGGCCGGGTGCAGTGCGCGAATACCCTTGAACACTTTGCGCACCACAGGCGCCTTGGTGGGGTCGGCAAATCCCTGGCTGTTGTGCCACTGCGCCAGCGCGGACAAGCGCAACTTCAAGGTATTGATCGACAGCACGCCCGCGTGAGCCACGAGATAGCGCGCCACGCTATCGCCGGTCGCCGGCAGGAACCCGCCCCAACTGACTTCGAAGTGTTCGATGGCCGCGCGATAGCTGCGACGGGTGTTGTCGCGAGTGGCGGCTTGCAGGTAGCGATCCAGCTCGGTCATGGCCTCAGTTCTCGAAAACGTACCGCGTGAGTGTTTGAAAACCCGCTGTCAGGTTTATCACGCGGGGTAATACCAGTATATCCCGCATGATGGATCACGATATTTTAAGTTTATTCGTTTCGTGGTACATTGCGCATATTAGTGGTACGTACCACAGTATCAAATCGTGGGAGAACACATGGCACGTGGCGGCGTAAACAAGGCACTGGTGCAGGCGGCACGCTCGGCGATCCTTGCCCGGGGCGAACACCCGAGCATCGACGCGGTACGGATCGAGATGGGCAATACCGGCTCAAAAACCACGATCCATCGCTATATGAAGGAGCTCGATGACGGTGCCGAACCCGAGCAAGCGCCTTCCGAGCCTATTGACGATGAGTTGGCAGGCCTGGTGTCGCGGCTGGCGCAACGCCTGAAAGAGCAGGCGCAAGAGCCCATCGACCAGGCGCGCGCACAGTTCGAGCAACAACGAAAAGAACTGGAAACCCAGCTGCACGAGGCTCGCGAGACCAACACCCAATTGCAGCAGCAATACGAAATTCAAAGCCTGGCGCTGACCCAGGAATCGACGGAGCTGCAAGACACCCGCTCCATGCTGCAAACCGAGCAAACCCGCAACGCCGGCCTGAACCAGGCGCTGGCGGATTTCGAATTACGCTTGCAGGACAAGGACGAGCAGATCCGCTCGCTGGAAGAAAAGCATCTGCACGCCCGCGAAGCGCTGGAACACTATCGCAGCGCCGTCAAGGACCAGCGCGAGCAGGAGCAGCGCCGCCACGAAGGTCAGGTACAGCAGATTCAGATGGAGTTGCGCCAGGCGCAGCAAAGCGCACTGGTTCGCCAGGATGAAATCACCCAGCTGCATCGCGATAACGAGCGCTTACTGACGGAAAACCGCGGAACGCTGCGGGAGTTGAGCCTGTCGCAAGAGCAACTCAAGCACACCAACAGCCGACAGGATCAGCTGCTGGAACAGGTCAACCGTATCGACAGTGAACGCACCCTCCTCCAGGAACGCTTGCGCATTGCCTTGCTGGAAAGCCAGTCACTCAAGCAGAACATCGACGAACAGTCGCACATCAACAAAGCGCTGGAAGTTGAACTGATCAAGTTGCAGGCGAGCCTGGATGAAAGCGTGCGCCTGGCCGCTGTCGTTGCGACAGGGCCAGACACATCAACGCCGCAAAAAGACGATTAACCCCCGACTGGCGTACGCATGGTGACGAACTCTTCGGCGGCCGTCGGATGCACGCCGATGGTTTCGTCGAAGTCGCGCTTGGTCGCGCCCGCCTTCAGGGCAATCGCCAGCCCCTGAACGATCTCACCGGCATCCGGGCCGACCATGTGGCAACCCAAGACCTTGTCGGTCTTGGCGTCCACCACCAGCTTCATCAGGGTACGTTCCTGGCACTCGGTCAGGGTCAGCTTCATCGGCCGGAATCGGCTTTCGAAGATCACCACATCGTGCCCGGCTTCTCGCGCCTCCTCTTCAGTCAGGCCGACCGTGCCGATGTTCGGCAAGCTGAACACGGCGGTCGGGATCATCTTGTAATCCACCGGGCGATATTGCTCGGGCTTGAACAAGCGTCGTGCCACGGCCATACCTTCGGCCAGAGCAACCGGCGTGAGTTGCACTCGACCGATCACATCGCCCAGAGCCAGGATCGATGGTTCTGCGGTTTGATACTGCTCATCGACCTCGACAAACCCTTTCTTGTCGAGTTTGACGCCGGTGTTTTCCAGCCCCAGGTTATCGAGCATCGGACGCCGGCCGGTGGCGTAGAACACGCAATCTGCTTCCAGCTCGCGACCATCCTTGAGGGTGGCCTTCAGGCTGCCGTCGGCTTGTTTGTCGATGCGCTCGATATCAGCATTGAATTGCAGGTCCATGTCGCGCTTGGTCAACTCTTCCTGCAAATGTTTGCGCACCGCACCGTCGAAGCCACGCAGGAACAGATCACCGCGATACAGCAGCGTGGTTTTGGCCCCCAGCCCGTGGAAAATCCCGGCAAACTCCACCGCAATGTAACCGCCACCGACCACCAGAACGCGCTTGGGCAGCTCTTTAAGGAAGAACGCCTGATTGGAACTGATCGCATGCTCGTGCCCCGGAATCTCCGGGATCTGCGGCCAGCCACCGGTAGCAATCAGAATGTTTTTGGCGGTGTAGCGTTCGCCATCGATCTCGACGGTATGCGGATCGACGATTTTCGCGTGGCCTTCATGCAAGGTCACGCCGCTGTTGACCAGCAAATTACGATAGATGCCGTTCAGACGATTGATCTCGCGATCCTTGTTGGCGATCAGCATCGCCCAGTCGAACTTCGCCTCACCCGGGGTCCAACCAAAACCTTGCGATTGCTCGAAGTCTTCGGCGAAGTGCGCGCCATAGACCAGCAATTTTTTCGGCACGCAGCCGACGTTTACACACGTACCGCCCAGGTAGCGGCTCTCGGCCACAGCGACTTTCGCGCCAAAACCGGCCGCAAACCGCGCAGCCCGAACACCGCCGGAACCGGCGCCAATCACATACAAGTCAAAATCGTAGGCCATTACTATCTCCTCGGCAGGTCACCAGCATACCTGCGGGTGTCCGTTGAGCAAGCATTGCAAACGATATGGGACCGGAAAATGAAAAAGCCACCCGAAGGTGGCTTTTCAGTACAAGCAGCTCAGGCGCTATCAGTAAGCCTTACCCGTCTTGTAGAAATTCTCGAAGCAGAAGTTGGTTGCCTCGATGTAGCCTTCAGCGCCACCGCAGTCAAAACGCTTGCCTTTGAACTTGTAGGCAATCACGCAACCGTCTTTGGCTTGCTTCATCAGGGCGTCAGTAATCTGGATTTCGCCGCCTTTGCCTGGCTCGGTTTCTTCGATCAGCTTGAAGATATCCGGTGTCAGGATGTAACGGCCAATGATTGCCAGGTTCGACGGCGCATCTTCAGGGGCAGGCTTCTCAACCATGTTGCGTACTCGGTACAGGTCATCACCAATCAGGTCGCCGGCGATCACGCCGTACTTGTTGGTTTCTGATGGATCAACTTCCTGAATCGCCACGATGGTGCAGCGGTACTGCTTGTACAGCTTGACCATCTGGGTCAGTACGCCGTCGCCTTCCAGGTTGACGCACAAGTCGTCCGCCAGCACCACAGCGAAGGGTTCGTCGCCGATCAGTGGACGACCGGTCAGGATCGCGTGGCCCAGGCCTTTCATTTCGGTCTGGCGAGTGTAGGAGAACGAGCACTCGTCGAGCAGTTTACGGATGCCGACCAGGTATTTTTCCTTGTCGGTGCCCTTGATCTGGTTTTCCAGCTCGTAGCTGATGTCGAAGTGGTCTTCCAGGGCGCGCTTGCCGCGACCGGTAACGATGGAGATTTCGGTCAACCCAGCGTCCAGTGCTTCTTCGACGCCGTACTGGATCAGTGGCTTGTTTACCACCGGCAGCATTTCTTTGGGCATGGCTTTAGTCGCTGGCAGGAAGCGAGTACCGTAACCGGCTGCTGGGAACAAGCATTTCTTGATCATATAAGTCCTTGAAAGGGCTGTGTGTACGAGTTTCGGCGCAGTCTAATCAGGCGGCGTGCACCTTACAATGCCCCGCACTGGCTAACCGATGCCATCATAGAGAAATATTCTGATGGATAGTTCCGCAGATAATCTGCATAACCTCTTATAGATAGCAGAGATCGGCAGATTTGCACGACCATCAGCCGAAACACAATCTGCCCCACCCTACGCCCTTCGGCACCCGTTGCGGGCATTTGGCGCTATCATTGCCCGATTGAACCAGCCAACGAGGCAGATAGATGTCGGTAGCAAAAAGTGTCAACGGGTTCCTGATCAATCAGGCGAAAGACGGCCAGTGGTGGGTAGACAGTGCAAGCGGCGAGAATATTGCCGGGCCTTTCCCGACCGAGGCGTTGGCGATTGAAGTAGCATCCGTATTGGAGCTCGAACACCCAGCCCCGAAGCGTCGCGGCAAGGACAAGTCTTGAGCTGAACCGGACATGACCGCAGCCCTGCCTTTGTGCAGGGCTTTTTTGTGATTGCCGCCAGCGAAGTGGCCATTAGCTATAATCTTTCGCGGCCGCCGCTGTCACAGCGTTTAGTAGCCCCCATCACTTGACGACGACCACGACATGAATAGATTTTTGCCACTGATTGCGGTATTGGCCCTGAGCGGCTGCGCCACGTCCGAAACGACTTACCTGAAAAATGGCGAACAAGGCCTGAGCATCGACTGTTCCGGGGAGGCCAACGACTGGGCAAGCTGCTACGAAAAAGCCGATGCCTCTTGCGCCGGCACCGGCTATCGGATTGTCGGTACCGACGGCACACCGTCGACCAAGGAAAGCGACAAGACCCTGGGCGTCGACGTCGGCAATTACAAAAACCGCAGCGTGGTGGTGGTCTGCAAGTAGGGTTCCCAATACCGATAAATCAAGAAACTTGAGCTACGCAAATCCTGTGGGAGCGTGGCTTGCCCGCGAAGAACGATGACGCGTAATACCTGAAAAACCGCGGTACATTCTTCGCGCTCGTTCCCACAGATTCAGTATCTTGACTTACCGGCATCAGGGCTTCCCCTGTCCTATATATGGATTTCAGCAAACTTGATCCCGAGCCCGCGCACGGTCTCGATCAATTCGTCGAGGCGGCTAAAGGACTCGACTTCATCGTTGTCATCCACCAGGAAATAACTGCGCCCGGCGCTTTTCTTGAAAAACACGATCCATTCTCCCGGATTCGCCGGGTTCTGAATCACATGGGTGGCAGAGATATGACCCTCTGCATGGCGCTCCCGCACCTGTTCTCGCTTCATGCTCGACTCCAGAAATGACAATGCCGTCAAAGCGCGACTTTGACGGCATCGATGCTGACCGGGGGTAGTTTATCAGCCGGATATGCACGCGGTGGCGGCATTGCGCACATCCCATGGGCGCAAGGGCACGTTGGAGATGCGTTCATGCAGCTTGATGCTGCTGCCGCCGGAGCGGTCTTCGATGTCAAACACCGCTGCCGGCCCCGAGGAGAACTTCTGCGGCACGATAACCCGCACGCCGTCCTTCTGCGGCTCGACTTGCAGGGCTCCACGGCTATCGGCCAGTTTCTCCTCCAGGCACTTCGCGTACTCATGGGGCTTCTTGCCTGAAATCACGCTCATGGTAGGCAGCGACTCATTGATGTCCGAGACCGTCGCACATCCACCCACTGCCAATGCCAACGGCACGACCAGAACACCCCACTTCATACAAAACCTCCGATAAAGACCCTCCGACAGCACAACTGCTGTTTTTCTCCGAGGCTCATTGCTTTTATCGCTCATAGAATTCCGAATAACTGTTTTTAATTGTCAAAGCGAACCCCGACAGCCAGATAATAACCTGTTCGGGCTGATAAACTGCGCCAATCGCCCATGCTATCGTTTTGATTTTGTAGAAAAAGCCCTTCTGGAGGCGCCTCATGAAATTTATCCACCAGCGCGAGCACCTCAACGAAGACGACATCGTCGTCATCCAGTGCTCCCAAATGTGCAACATCCGCTTGATGAACGACGCCAACTTCCGCAGCTTCAAGAACGGCGGTCGTCATACTTACCACGGCGGCGCCTTCGACACCTTCCCAGCCCGGATCACCGCGCCGAGCACCGGTTTCTGGAACATCACCATCGACACGGTCAACCGCCGGCCGATCAGCGTGACCCGCAAACCGACCCTGACGCACTCGATCAAGATCATCCGCCGCTCCAGCTCGAAACTGAGCTGAGCTCACACGAATACAGGCAGAAATGACCGTGGCCCAAACGACCAAGTACGTCATCAAATATAAACTCAACGGCGAGCGCCGCTTCGAATTTGCCCAGCTTGAAAACGGCACGATAGAAGAAGCCAAGGCAGCACTGGACGTCATTCATGGCCAGACAGAAGACGTCATCAGTGAAATCAGCGTAAGCAAAGCGCTGTAACACCCTGTGGAGCGACAACATGGACGTCTGCTCCCAGCCTTGAAATTCGACCGCAAGCACCGGAGTGTCCACTCCCGCAGCGCTCACTAAACTGGCCGCCTCGACCTTTTGGTCAAGGAGTCAGAGCCCTTGTTTACTTACCCGATTCACGACGATGCCCTCGACTGGGCCATGCTCGAGCAACAACTCGACCAGGATGGCTGCGCGATCATCAGGTCGCTTTTAAGCCATGAAACCTGCGATGAAATCAGCGCCCTGTACGACCGGCCCGAGACCTTTCGATCGAAAGTGGTGATGGCTCGCCACGGTTTTGGCCGTGGCGAGTACAAATACTTCAAATACCCGCTGCCGGATCCAGTGGCCCGGTTGCGCCGTGCGCTCTACCCTCGACTGGTTCCAATCGCCAATCGCTGGTACGCATCCATGGACCTGCCGACCCGTTTTCCTGAGTCGCATGAAGCATTTCTGCAGCGCTGTCATGCCGCCGGTCAGGAACGCCCGACCCCCTTGTTGCTGCAATACGGCCCGCAGGACTACAACTGCTTGCATCAGGATCTGTACGGCGAACATGTCTTCCCGCTGCAAGTGGCGATTCTTCTGTCAGAACCAGGGGAGGATTTCACCGGCGGCGAGTTTGTGCTGACTGAACAACGTCCACGGATGCAGTCACGCCCGCAAGTCATCGGCCTGAAGAAAGGCGATGCGTTGATTTTTGCCGTGAACCTGCGCCCGGTAAAAGGCGTTCGCGGTTATTACCGAGTGACCATGCGTCACGGGGTGAGTCGCCTGCACAGTGGAAAACGGCATACCCTTGGAATCATCTTTCACGATGCGTTATGACCCCATGAGCCCAATCACCTTCGATCTGTTTGCCGACGCCGAACCCGAGCAGCAGCCCCGGCGTGAGCAGATCGGCGAACAATCCTGCGTTCTGAGCGGCTTTGCCCTGCCCTGGCTCGACCGGTTGCTGCCGGCACTGGAGGCGGTTCTGACAGCGGCGCCCTTTCGGCAGATGATCACGCCCGGCGGTTTTACCATGTCGGTGGCCTTGAGCAGTTGCGGCACCTGGGGCTGGACAACCGACCGCAGCGGCTACCAGTACACCCGTAACGATCCGCAGACCGGCGCGCCCTGGCCTGAAATGCCCGAGGTGTTTTTCGAACTGGCCCAGGCAGCGGCGCGAGAGGCGGGATTTATGGATTTTGTACCGGATTCCTGCCTGATCAATCGCTATGTTCCAGGTGCCAGGATGTCATTGCATCAGGACAAAAACGAAGGTTCCTACGCGGCCCCCATCGTGTCGGTGTCTTTGGGGTTGCCGGCGACGTTCCTGTTCGGTGGCTTCGAACGCAGCGCCAAAAGCCAGCGAGTGCCGCTGTTGCACGGCGATATCGTGGTCTGGGGTGGCGTGGACCGTTTACGCTATCACGGCGTATTGCCGATCAAGGATGGCCAACATCCGCGACTGGGCGAACAACGGATCAACTTCACCTTTCGTACCGCGGGATGAAGCTTTCGAATTCGACCGCAAGACCCGGAGTGCGGTGCCTGCACCCGCTGTTTAATCTGCATGAAACGGGTCAACGGACATGAAGCCATGACAACTCAATCGACAACAATCCCCACCGAAAACGATCCTCGCTGGGCCGCCGTGGTCGCACGCGATCCCCGCGCCGACGGGCAGTTTGTGTATGCGGTGAAAACCACCGGCATCTACTGCCGCCCCAGCAGCCTGGCACGCTTGCCGAAACCGCAGAACGTCGAGTTCTTCGAGACGGCCGAGCAAGCCCAGGCGGCGGGTTATCGCCCCAGCAAACGGGCCGCGAAGGATCAAAGCGATGTCGCCGCACAACACGCCGTGACCGTGGCCGCCGCGTGCCGTCACATCGAATCCGCCGAAACGTTGCCGGCGCTGAATGAATTGGCGGACGCGGCCGGCCTGAGCAGTTTCCACTTCCATCGCGTGTTCAAGGCCATCACCGGCCTGACACCCAAGGGCTATGCCACCGCCCACCGTTCGCGCAAGGTTCGCGAACGCCTGGCAGACGGCGGCACGGTCACTGACGCGCTGTATGACGCCGGCTTCAACTCCAACAGCCGTTTCTATGAGGCGGCGGATCAACTGCTGGGCATGAAACCCGGCGACTACCGCGCGGCCGGGCAGAACAACGACATTCGTTTTGCCGTCGGCCAGTGTTCCCTCGGGGCGATTCTGGTGGCACAAAGTGAGCGCGGCGTCTGTGCGATCCTGCTGGGGGACGACCCGCATCAATTAGTCTGTGATCTGCAGGACAAGTTTCGACGCGCCAACCTGATTGGTGCCGATCATGAGTTTGAGCAGTTGATCGCCAAGGTCGTCGGTTTTATCGAAGCCCCGGCGCTCGGCCTGGACTTGCCGCTGGACGTACGCGGCACGGCGTTTCAGGAGCGGGTGTGGCAAGCCTTGCGGGAGATTCCCGCTGGCAGCACCGCCAGTTATGCCGATATCGCTCAGCGCATCGGCGCACCGAAAGCCGTACGCGCCGTGGCCCAGGCCTGTGGCGCGAACAGCCTGGCGGTGGCGATCCCTTGCCATCGCGTGGTGCGCAGCGACGGCAACCTGTCGGGCTATCGCTGGGGCGTGGAGCGCAAGCGTCAGTTACTGGAACGTGAAAACGCGGCTGAGTCCTGAATGCCGATGTAGACCGCCACGGACTCCGGGCCGGTGTAGACCTCGAAGTCCGTGGCGAACTTGCGGCGAACCTGCGGGTTATCCTCGAAGTAAGCCCAGACCAGGCCCCATGTCTGAATGACGCTATCGGGCATCGGCCCTTTGGCGCTGAACACCAGGTAATCGCCGCCCTCAACCTGAACCAGCGCAAAGTCTTCGGAGGGCGCGGTGACGGCCGCACCCGCCGTCACATCGAACGGGCCCGAAGCATCGGACTCGTAGTTGGAATAGACGCCGTACATGAAGGCGTTCGGCTGTTTGTGGGCGATCTTGTCGAAAATGTCCTCAACGAAAAATTGTTCCCACATCGGGCCGATACGCGCGGTATCGGGCTGCTGCTCGGCGGCATTGAGGGTTCGCACCTGCAAACCCGAGACGCTAAAGGGCAGCACTTCACGCAGTTTTACATCCATTGTCGATGTTTCCTTGTTTCTACAGTTTGTCTGTTTGATTGGCATTGAGATGATCAACGATTGACGTCGACCACCACCCGACCGCGCAACTGGCCGGCGAGCAAGCGCCGCGCAGCGTCGATGGCTTCGCTCAAGCCGATTTCGTGGCTGATCAGCGGCAGCAAGGCGAAATCCAGCTCCTTGGCCAGACGATTCCAGGCCAGTATCCGCTTGGCTTTGGGTTGGGTCACGCTGTTGATGCCGGCCAAGGTCACACCGCGCAAAATGAACGGCGCGACGGAGGCTGGAAAATCCATGCCCTGGGCCAGGCCACAGGCGGCGACGGTACCGTTGGCCCGGGTGCTGGCGCAAGCATTGGCCAGTGTGTGGCTGCCGACCGAGTCGATCACCGCTGCCCAACGCTCCTTGGCCAACGGTTTGCCCGGCTCGGACAGCGTGGCGCGATCGATGATTTCACTGGCGCCCAATTGCTTGAGGTAGTCGTGCTCCGAGGTGCGGCCGGTGGACGCCACCACGCGGTAGCCGAGTTTGCTCAGCAGCGCGATGGAGAAACTGCCTACGCCGCCATTGGCGCCCGTCACCAGCACTTCGCCCTGCTCGGGGTTCACGCCGTTGTGCTCCAGCGCCAGGATGCTCAGCATCGCCGTGTAACCGGCCGTGCCAATGGCCATCGCTTGCGCAGCGGTGAACGCTTTGGGCAGCGGGATCAGCCAATCGCCATTCAGGCGAGCTTTCTGCGCCAATCCGCCCCAGTGTCCTTCACCCACGCCCCAGCCATTGAGCAGGACTTGATCACCCACCTTGTAGTCCGGATGACTGCTGACTTCGACAGTGCCCGCCAGATCGATCCCCGGCACCATGGGGAATTTGCGCACCACCGGGCTGCTGCCGGTGATCGCCAGGCCATCCTTGAAGTTCAGCGTGCTGTACGCCACACGCACCGTCACATCGCCCTCGGGCAATTGATTGTCATTGATCTCTTGCAGTGTGGCCCGGTAACCGCTGTCGTCTTTGTCGATCAATATGCCTTTGAACATCACTGCCTCCCGATGGAATCGCTCAGTTGTCGTGCCGTTGAAATAACACATGGAAGCACATCACCGCACCCGACTTTAAGCCATTCCCCAAAACTCAACTGGCCTTGCGTCAGTCATTACTGATACAAATTCGCTTCTACCGTCCCTGCCCTGTTTCGACGTCGGAGAACACTGCAAATGAGCCTATGGCCAGATACCCGTATTCTTGACCTGCTCGGGATCGAGCTGCCGATCATCCAGGCCCCCCTGGCGGGCGCGACGACTTCGGCCATGGTGATTGCGGCGAGCAACGCTGGCGGCCTGGGCTCAATGCCCGCTGCAATGCTGAGCATCGAGCAGTTGCGCGAGGAGCTGAAAACGATTCGCCAACACACCCGGCGCCCGTTCAGCGTCAACTTCTTCTGCCATCAACCGCCGTCACCCGATGAGCAACGCGCCCAGGACTGGAAGAATCTGCTGGAACCCTACTACCGGGAATTGGGTGTCGATTTCGACGCGCCGACACCGGTGTCCAATCGTGCGCCATTCGATCATGCCGCCTGCGAAGTGATCGAAGAGTTTCGTCCCGAGGTGGTGAGTTTTCACTTCGGCCTGCCGGAAAAGTCCTTGCTGGCTCGGGTAAAAGCCACCGGGGCGAAAATTCTCTCCTCGGCCACTACGGTCGAAGAGGCCATCTGGCTGGAGCAGCATGGCTGCGATGCGATCATCGCCATGGGTTACGAGGCCGGTGGCCACCGGGGGATGTTCCTCAGTGACGAACTGAGCAGCCAGGTGGGGACTTTCGCGCTGGTGCCACTGATCGTCGACGCGGTGAAAGTGCCGGTGATTGCGGCGGGCGGGATTGGCGATGCGCGGGGCGTCGCGGCGGCTTTTCTGCTGGGCGCCTCGGCGGCCCAGGTGGGCACGGCTTACTTGTTCACCCCGGAGGCCAAGATCAGCGCTTCTCACCACAAGGCGTTGCGCACGGCCAAGGAAAGCGAGACGGCGGTCACCAACATTTTCACCGGGCGCCCGGCGCGGGGGATTCTCAATCGGGTGATGCGTGAACTGGGGCCGATATGCGCCAAGGCACCGGCCTTCCCCTTGGCGGGCGGCGCGCTGATGCCCTTGCGGGCCAAGGCAGAAGCGGATTTCAGCAGCCTTTGGGCCGGGCAGGCGTTCACGCTGGGTGTTGAAATGACTTCGGCAGAGTTGACCCGGCGTTTGGCGGATGAGGCGTTGGCCAAATTGATTCAGCGCTAAACCCTGAAGGGGCTAACCCTAATGCCGGCAAGTTAAGCGCAATCCATGTGGGAGCGAGCCTGCTCGCGAAGGCAGTGTGTCAGGTGACATCAATGTTGGCTTTGCTGCCGCCATCGCGAGCAGGCTCGCTCCCACAGGTTCCGCGCCTATACCGACCAGCATTAGGTCCAGCCCTCCTTGTACTCTGTATCTGGCAAGTTCCGTTTACAGGCAATTCGCTATATATTCCGCTATATAGCGTTTCGTCCCTCGTTGCACTCGCCTACCACGGAGCCGTTCCATGATCGTTCGTGCCTCACGTTTTGTCCCCGCGTGCCTGTTCAGCCTGTTCGCTTTCGGGTCCGCCCAGGCGGATGAAGTCCAGGTCGCCGTCGCCGCCAACTTCACCGCGCCAATCCAGGCCATCGCTGCCGACTTCGAAAAAGACACCGGGCATAAACTGGTGGCTGCTTATGGCGCAACCGGTCAGTTCTATACCCAGATCAAGAACGGTGCACCGTTCGAAGTGTTCCTCTCGGCGGACGACACCACCGCGCAAAAACTCGAGACCGAAGGCGACACTGTCAAGGGCTCGCGCTTCACCTATGCCATCGGCACCCTGGCGCTGTGGTCGGCCAAGGAAGGTTACGTCGATGCCAAGGGCAAGGTGCTGAGCGACACCCAATATAAGCACCTGTCCATCGCCAACCCGAAAGCAGCGCCTTATGGCCTGGCTGCCACTCAGGTACTGGCCAGGCAGGGCCTGACCGACAAGGTCAAAGACAAGATCGTGGAAGGCCAGAACATCACCCAGGCCTACCAATTCGTCTCCACCGGCAACGCCGAACTTGGTTTTGTGGCCTTGTCGCAGATCTACAAAGACGGCAAAGTCACCAGCGGTTCGGCATGGATCGTTCCGGCCAACCTGCATGACCCGATCAAACAAGACGCGGTGATCCTCAACAAGGGCAAGGACAACCCGGCCGCCAAGGCACTGGTTGACTACCTCAAAGGTCCGAAAGCCGCTGCAGTCATCAAGTCCTACGGTTACCAACTCTAAATGACGCTATCGAGTGCCGATTATTCCGCCATCTGGCTGACCCTGAAACTGGCGTCCCTGACGACCGTCATCCTGTTGGTTATCGGCACTCCGATTGCGTTATGGCTGTCGCGCACCCGTTCCTGGCTGCGCGGCCCGGTCGGGGCGATCGTCGCCCTGCCCCTGGTGCTGCCGCCCACGGTGATTGGCTTTTACTTGTTACTGACCCTCGGCCCGAACGGGTGGATCGGCCACTTCACCCAGTCGCTGGGGCTCGGCACCCTCACCTTCAGTTTTGCGGGGCTGGTGATCGGCTCGGTGCTGTACTCGATGCCGTTCGTGATCCAACCGCTGCAAAATGCATTTTCCGCCATCGGCACACGCCCACTGGAAGTGGCCGCGACCTTGCGCGCCAATCCCTGGGACACGTTCTTCAGCGTGATTCTGCCGCTGGCCCGCCCCGGGTTCATCACCGCGGCCATTCTCGGTTTCGCCCACACTGTCGGCGAGTTCGGCGTGGTGCTGATGATCGGCGGCAACATTCCCGACAAGACCCGCGTGGTTTCTGTGCAGATCTACGATCACGTCGAAGCCATGGAATACGCCCAGGCGCATTGGCTGGCCGGGGCGATGCTGGTGTTCTCCTTTGCGGTGTTGCTGGCGCTTTACTCCAGCCGTAAAACCAAAACGGTCTGGAGCTGATCAATGATTCAAACGCGCTTGAAACTGAGTTATTCGGGGTTCGCCCTGGATGTCGACCTGCAACTGCCCGGCCGCGGGGTGACGGCGCTTTACGGTCATTCCGGCTCGGGCAAAACCACCTGCCTGCGCTGCATCGCCGGTCTGGAACAGGCCGAACAGGGTTTTATTCAGGTCAACGATGAAGTCTGGCAGGACAGCGACAAGGGGATTTTCGTCCCGCCGCATAAACGCGCCCTGGGTTACGTTTTCCAGGAAGCCAGTCTGTTTCCCCATCTATCGGTGCGGGCCAACCTTGAGTTCGGCCTCAAGCGCATCCCTCGCCAACAGCGTCGGGTCGACATGGCCCACGCCACTGAGCTTCTGGGGATTGGCCATTTGCTCGACCGTGATCCGCAGCACCTTTCGGGCGGTGAACGCCAACGGGTCGGCATCGCTCGCGCGCTGCTCACCAGCCCGAAGCTGTTGCTGATGGACGAGCCGCTGGCGGCACTCGATACCCAGCGTAAAAACGAAATCCTGCCTTACCTGCAACGGCTGCACGATGAGCTGGACATCCCCGTGCTGTACGTCAGCCATTCTCAGGATGAAGTCGCGCGGCTCGCCGACCACCTCGTCCTGCTCAGCGACGGCAAGGCCCTGGCCAGCGGTCCCATCGGCGAAACCCTGGCCCGGCTCGATCTGCCGCTGGCCCTGGGCGACGACGCCGGCGTGGTGATCGAAGGACACGTCAGCGCTTATGACGCCGACTACCAGTTGTTGACCTTGCAACTGCCCAACACGGACCTGAGCATTCGGGTCGCCCATTCGCCGATGGCTGAGGGTCAGGCACTGCGCTGCAAGGTCCAGGCGCGGGATGTCAGCCTGAGCCTGCAAGGCGTCGAGCAAAGCAGCATCCTCAATCGCCTGCCGGTTACGGTGATCAGTGAAATCGGCGCCGACAACGCCGCCCACGTACTGATCCGCCTGAACGCGGCTGGCACACCGCTGCTGGCGCGGATTACCCGTTACTCCCGGGACCAATTGGGCGTGCACCCCGGCCAGCCACTCTGGGCGCAGATCAAAGCGGTGGCGGTGTTGGCCTGACCCCGTCGCCGAGACCGTATTCAAAGGCGTACTGAACCGACGAACTGCCCCGCCAGTTTTTTGCATGATCGCAACGGGCTTCTATGCTTGATCTGAACACGAATAGCTTCGGTGACGCCATGGAAGACATTTTCGTTGTGAAACGCTGCAACAAGATCATCGTTCATGGCCGCCGGGCCGGAGAAGCCGATAACCCGCCATCCGACACCGTCGTCTGGTATCGCATCGTCGATACCCGCACTCGTGGTTTCATCGGTGACGGCTTCGATCTTGAAGAGGACGCCGAACGCGAATGTCGCAGGCTTAACGCGGTCAGTTCGCAGGCGTCGCACGGGTTGGCCTGAAGCCGGCCCCTTCCATTTTCCGGGTCTATACTTGAAGGAGCTGAAGGACCAGCGACCCATCGGCAGAAAGCTCGCTCCCCCGCGGGCTTTTTGTTGCCCTTTAGCCGATTTCTTTGAACGGAGGTGTTTGTCATGTCCGAGAAAGAATCCATCGCCACTCTGCTCACCCTGCTTGACTCCCGTCAGGCGCGCCTTGCCGCCGCGTGCAAGGAGATCGCCGACTGGGTCGATAATCAAGGGGGGCACCCGACAGCCCTCAGGATTCGCGATCGTCTGAACGACATCGAGAAAGACACGCCGCAGATTCGCAGCGCGCTGTCTGCGCTCAAACCTGTCGAACCGCCGCTGCCTCGGTTCAGATGAGTCGACCCAGATACTCAAACCAGGGTCAGAGCCCGATTCAGGACACCTGAACGGTGACATCGTCGTTACCAGGCTTATGCCTGCCTGCTCGCCATGTGCTACCCGGTTTGCCTAATGCCAGTCAGTCAAGCTGCTGAACCTGTGGGAGCGGGCACTTAACTGACGGGCATTGCCCAGTTCGCCGGGATTTTTTTGCGGCCCCTTCGCCCATTTCACACCGCCTTCACAAGCCACCTCCTACAGTTAACTTGCTCCTTTGAAGACCCCCCCTGGCCCGCCCGCATGCGGGCCATTTTTTTGCCTGCCGTACCGCGAACGAACGCCCTCATTCGCCGGGTGTCGAACGTTTACACATCACGAAGGAGATGTCTCATGGTCACTCACTTCAAAGTCGGCGGGCACCTGGCCTGCGGGCACAAAGGCAGCAACCTGACCTCAAGCAGCATATTGACTCGAGTTAAATGCAGAAGCTGCCGCAACACCGACGCGTTCAAAGAAGCGCGCAAAGACGAACGCAACGCCGCACGTCGGGCCGCACGCAAGGCCAAAGCCACCCACACCGCCAGTGACTGGCGCGCAGCCTGGATGCAACGGCTGATCGAGATGCCCGGTTTGCAACGACTGCCGCGTGGTTTTACTGGCCAGCCATTTGTGTAACTGACACGTTTGGCCGTGCCTGGCTTATGACTCGGGCGCAGCAAGTGACGTGCAATGAAAGCCCTGATTATTCAGGGCTTTGTCACTTCCGGGATTTGGCTTTCTCTGCTGCCTCCGCGCGGATCGTTTTTGCATTTTTTCGATCATCTGCGCAACGCTGCCCTACACGGCTATTGACCTTCCAGCGCCCTCTGTTTACTGGGTGACCACAATCTTCCCGATCATCTGCGGGTGCAGCGCACAAAAATACTCGAACTCTCCCGGCGTATTGAACACCCAGGAAAAACTGTCATTCGTATCCAGCGCCCCCGAGCGAAACACCTTGTGGGTTTCTGCCACCGTGTGCGGAATCTGATCATCATTCACCCACGTCACTTTGGTGCCCACGGCCACGGTCAAATCCTTGGGTTCAAACATGAACGCCTTGATATCGATCTTCACCTCTTGAGCCCACGCCGGCATCGACAGCATCAGGCACACAACCGCCAACAGTCGCGTTTTCATCTGACCGCCCTCCCCTAGACCAGTGTCGAATCAATCAGCGCCAGCGGATGATCGCCCTGTGTCGCTCGCACATCGGTGATCCCCAGATAGTTGCGCAATTGATCGGCAGCCACCGTCATCGGCCCTGGTGCCGGTGCCGCACCCGGTGCAGGTTGCGGATAGGCCGTGCCACGGGCGGTGTGGAAGGTGATGTTGCCTTCGACCTTCTGGATGACCTGATGGATGTGGCCGTTCAATACCGTCACTGAACCGTACTTGCGCAGCATCGCAATCGCCTGATCACCATCCTCGGTGCCCCAGCCCCACGGCTGATAAATCGTCCACAGCGGAATGTGGGTAAACACGACGATGGGTGTACTGGTCGTCACCGCCCGCAAATCATCGGCCAGCCAGGCCAGTTGATCGGCGCCAAGGGTGGCTTCATGGCCAGCCTGGAAGTTGAAAACATTGACCAGCGCGATGAAATGCACGCCGTGGTCGTCGAAGCTGTACCAGCCATTACCTTTGGTGCCCTTGCCGTAACGCTCCAGGTAAAGCTTGCCGCCGCCCTCGTCGAGAGTGTCGTGTTCACCCGGCACGTAATGCACGGTGGACGGCAGGCCTTTGAGCAACTGTGCCGCAGTGTCGAACTCCTCAGGCTTGGACAGGTGCGTGATGTCACCGGTATGCAGGATCAGCGACGGCCGTTTTGGCAGCTCGATGACCTTGTCGATCGCCACCTGTAACGTCTTTGCCGGCTCCGGGTTGGCTTCCTTGTTGAAGCCGATGTGGGAGTCGCTGATCTGCACAAAGTGAAACGTGCTGGCCAGTGCCTTGGGGTCGGCGACATTGCCTGCCTCATCCAGCGCAAAGGCCCTGGGAATGCCGCCGCTCAGGGCCCAGATTACCCCTGCCCCGGCCCACGCCGAGCACTTGAGCAGCGCTCGGCGGTCAGGGTTCAGCAAGCCGTCGGTGCGCACTGGGTGTTTTGATTGAATGTCCATCGGTAGGGTCCTCGCTGGCGGACTACAGTGATGTAGCTGACACGAGGTAAACCTTGCGGGACGAGTGTTTATTCCGCGCCGCAAAACAAATTTTTTCAGGGAATAAATGACGACGCATCACGGTTATAAGGGGGTGGCGGTGCGGAAACCACTATGAAGCGATTTGAGGAACTGATTGCGCCCCATCTGGACGCCGCTTACAACCTCGCGCGCTGGCTCACCGGCAACGACAGCGCCGCACGCGATGTCGTGCAGGAAAGCGCCCTGCGCGCCTTCAGGTTTTTGCAGCGTTTCGCCGATGGCAACGCCAAGGCCTGGTTTCTGACCATCGTGCGCAACGAAAGCTACACCTGGCTCAAAGCCTCGGCCGGGCAGCATTGGGTTGCTATCGGTGACGACATTGGCGACGACGAAGGGGCACTGAGCCACAGCCAGACCCCGGAGTTGCTGGCTATTCAAACGGAAAACGCGGCCCTGATCCAGCAAGCGCTGTGCGCCCTGCCGCCGGCGTTTCGTGAGGTGATTGTGCTGAAAGAACTCGAAGACATGCCTTACAAGGACATCGCGTTGGTGGTCGATATTCCCATCGGCACCGTCATGTCGAGACTGGCCCGGGCACGCGCGATGCTCAAGCTCGAACTACTGAAGTTGCACGATCATGAATAAACTCGACTGCACGGTTTGCCAGACACGGCTGCATGGCTATCTGGATCAGGAACTCGATCCTGCGACGGCTGCGGATGTGGCTGCGCATCTGGCCGCATGCGCCGAGTGCGCGCGGCTGCATGATGAAGTGAAACTGCTGAAGGTCAGTGTGAAGCGCCAGGCGCCGTATTACCCGGCGCCGGCATCGTTGGCGGCCAGCGTGTTTGCCGCTGGTGCGCCCGCGACTCGCGCCGTCGAGCGCTGGCAGAAATGGTTCGCACCGACGTTTTCCGCAACGGCGCTGGCCTTGGCGGTGGTGTTTTATGTGATGACGCCGGGCAGTGAACAACCGCTGATGGACGAGGCGGTCTCCAGCCATGTCCGCTCGTTGATGGGCGAGCATCTGAACGATGTGGTGTCCTCCGACCGTCACACCGTGAAGCCCTGGTTCACCGGCAAACTCGACTTCTCGCCGCCGGTATTCGATTACTCGGCGCAGGGATTTCCATTACTGGGCGGGCGGCTGGATTATCTGCAACACCAGACCACGGCAGCCCTCAGTTACGGGAGGGCCAGGCACATCATCAATGTGTTTATCCTGCCCATGCCGGAGGCAGACAAGCCGCGGCAGACCCAGACGATTCGTGGCTTTAACGTAGTGTCCTGGCAAGCCAACCACATGCGTTTCGTGCTGGTTTCCGATGTGGAGAAAAGTGAACTGGAGGCGTTCAGCCAGTTGCTCAGGGACGGTGCCTGAATTGCTCGATGCTGTTGCCTGGTTCCGGGCCGTTCTGCAAGAAGCGTTGGTGGTAAGGGAGTTGAGGAATCCATGACTGACCGCGAGCAACTCCATCGAGATGGCTATGCGCTGCTTCGTCGAGCGATTCCGGCCGAGTGGCTGGGTGACCTTCGTGCCGTGTTCGATGCGGGCGTGAAGCCGGCGGACCAATGGCCAGTGCCGCGTGGCATGGATTGGCGCCATTCGCTGCTGGACGCTGATTCGAAGGTTCAGGCTGTGTGTCGTCTGCGGGAGGTGTTGGCGGTGGTTGGTGAGTTGATTGGAGAACGGTTCTTCCTCTCGCAGGTGGAGGGTCGCGAGCCCCTTGCAGGTGGCGGTCATCAGCAGCTGCACCGCGACTTGTCGGCCCTGCGGCCAGGCGACATTGTGAACGCCCTGGCTTATTTCGACGACTATGGCCCCGAGAACGGCGCAACACGTATCGTTCCCGGCAGCCACCGCCCTGACCAGGGAGAGCCGCCATTCGGCTTCAATGACGAGTCCCGGTCTGTGCAGCTTTCAGGCTCCGCGGGTGACATCCTGGTGTTTGATGTGGATTTAGTGCATGCGGGCAGTCTGAACGCCATCGGCGCACGCCGTCGCTCCATCCTGATGAGTTATTTTTCGGAGCCTCTATACGCGTTACACCTGGAAACGGTGGGCCTGCGAAGTATTCGGATGGACACGACCGATCGGTTCGACCCTTCGGATTTTGCCTGCTCAAGCCATCCAAAATAGCGGACCGGAAACAAACAAGGGTTTGCATCAGCTTTCGCCCGCAAGGGAAATCAATGCCGGTGAAAAAGCTAAGACACTGGGAAGAACCGACTCAACTAAAGGATAAAAGATGCAACCTCAAAGCGAACCATTGGTAATGAAGGCTGCGTTTGATCAGCTGAAAGAAGCGAACCTTGACATCTGCAAGCACATCAACTTTATCGACATTACTGCTACGGGCAGAAATGCAGAAGCAGACCTAGAAAACCGCCACAGAGCGCTATATTTCTTGGCTCAACCCCATCCGGCATTAGCCAAGAAGATAGCGAATCATTGTTTTGGGCTTTACAAGCATTGTTTCTTTATCATGAACTTATGCACGCAAAGGATCTAAAAATCGATAGAAACTTCAGTCTGCCTGATCGTAGAGTAGATCTAGTTAAGGCCGAAACATACGCTGATATCTCAACATTGCGTTTTTTTGTCAAGCATCAGAAGTCCGGAGCGGATGTATTCAGAAGTTTATATGCAGCCGGCATACTCGGCAGGGCCAAGACTCCGATTTACACTCGAATATTTAACGGCATCACAAAATCATTCCCCGAGGCTCAGCTCAAAGCATGGGCTTCAAACAGCATTTCACCGCCCAAGACGCAATAACAAGACCGTAAAACCAATGCAAGCTATTGATGTATCAACAACTTAGCGTTGGATCTTCCTGCAGTGGTTCGGCGTTCTGCCGACCGAAAACAATCAAATCTCCCTGCAGTACCAAGACTGCGCGTACAGAACATTCTCGACCTCTTCCAGACCACTCAGTGTGAAACCGAGCGTTGCCATGCTGGTCGGGCGAGCATCAAGAAGCGGCCGAAGCGGTGGCACCTCACCTGACCAGGGCACCATGTCGCAGAGACACGGCGCTGGACGTTCTTTTGAGGATGTCAGATGGCGCACTGGAGGAAATGATATCGCCCGTGACAGGCTCGGCACTGGCGATATCCCTTTTGGATCTGGCGACGCCGCGTTCTCTCATGGGCACAGTCAGGAAATGCACTCCTTGCTCAAGGCTGGATATAAATACAGTATCCGAATAATAAGGTAATTGCTCAATTGGTCGCTGACGATCGGTAAGGCCTTACCACTCGTCGGAATCGTCAACTCATAAAGGTGAGGATGCCTTGCATTTGCGCGTTTACAGGCTTGACTGAAGTCTTGCCTCAACTTGAGACAAGATAAAAAATTTCAACCCAACGAACTCACACATCCAACACTGATCAATAAAAACATCTGTAATACATGAAAGCTTCAATGAGTTAACCTAACTACTGATTTTTCTGTAGCAGTGGCAAGTCTGCATCTATGTTTTAAAAATAGGGAGCCAACTCATGGAATACTCAATCCAAAAAGGATATAAATATGAGCATCTCGATCACAAACGGAGCAAGCAGAACGGTTCAAGTTGCAGTCAGCGTATGGGCAGGAGGCGGCAGTGACAATTATTACCCACTGGAGCCCGGCAGCGGTGACACATGGGGACGTAATGATCCAAGAGGTTACTTGATGGCTATAAAAGGACACGCCCAATCAGGCATCTATTACGTTGCCTTTGACAGTCAAATCGTCATAGAAGACAACCTTGTAAAAGATCGTGGTCAAACTCTTAAACCGCTCGCATCAAATAATCAATAACATCAAAATGCGTTGAATAACTTCAAGCGCATGCACTACGTGACCAGCATCTTACATGATGCTGGTCATCGTTGGTGATTCCGACAATTCGTTGAGCATGCGTTGGGTCAAATCTCGAAGCGCAGTGACGAAAACCTCAAAGCCTATTTGGCAATGCACGCTGCCGAGCACTACCAGCCCGCCTGAATATTGCGGCAGGCGTCAGCCGTTGCAATGTAAACGCTCCATGAACCCCACATTCAAAGCGCTTAGCTGATCCCGGATGCTGTGCTCCCGATTCCCTCAGGAGCCAGCCCGCCATGATGCGACCCGATGCCAAAGTCGAAAAAGTCTATCTCTACCCCAAGCCCGTCGACTTTCGAAAACCCATTGATGGCCTGGCCGCACTGGTCGAACTGGATATCAAAGTCGCGGTATTCGACCCCGTGCTTTTCGTCTTCCTCAACAAGCCACGCAACCGCGTGAAGATTTTGTATTGGGAACGCAACGGCTTCTGCCTTTGGCTCAAGCGCCTCGAATCCGAACGATTTAAAACATCGCCCGATGCCAACGATGAAGCGATCATCCTGACCGTCCAGGAACTGAACTGGCTACTGGATGGTTTTGATCTGTGGCGCAACCGCCCTCATCAGGTTTTGACACCGCGATACGTGGCCTGATTCGGTATAATCCATGGCATGATTTCCATGCCCGAAAACCTCCCCGATGATCCTGAATTGCTCAAGCAGATGCTTGCGAAGATGCAGTCCAGAGTCGGTTTCCTCGAAGAAGAAAATGCGCTGTTGCGTCAGCGCCTGTTCGGACGCAAGTCCGAGCAAACGGTTGATCCGGCAACGCCGCAGTTGGCCCTGTTCAATGAGGCGGAAAGCGTCGTCGAGCCCATTGATGAAGCGGCAGGAGAAGAGGCTGTTGCGCCGACCCAGCGGCGTGGCAAACGCAAACCGCTGCCGGCCGATCTCCCCCGCATCGAAGTCATTCACGAACTGCCCGAACATGAACTGACCTGTGCCTGCGGCTGCCGCTGCCGCAAACACGCCATCGGCGAGGAAGTTAGCGAGCAGCTTGAAATCGTGCCGATGCAAATTCGCGTGATCAAACACGTCCGTAAGGTCTACGGTTGCCGTGCCTGTGAAACGGCTCCGGTCACTGCGGACAAGCCCGCTCAGTTGATTGAAAAAAGTATGGCCAGCCCAAGCGTGCTGGCGATGCTGCTGACCACCAAATACGTGGACGGTTTACCGCTTCACCGTTTTGAAAAAGTGCTGGGCCGCCATGGCATCGATATCCCGCGTCAGACCCTGGCCCGCTGGGTTATCCAGTGCGGTGAACACTTGCAACCACTGCTGAATTTAATGCGCGACCAGTTATTGGAAAGCCGCGTCATCCACTGCGATGAAACCCGCGTGCAGGTGTTGAAAGAGCAGGATCGGGAGCCCAGCAGCCAGTCCTGGATGTGGGTGCAAACCGGCGGCCCACCCGACAAACCAGTGATCCTTTTCGACTACTCCACCAGCCGGGCTCAGGAGGTGCCGACGCGCCTGCTTGATGGCTATCGCGGCTACGTGATGACCGATGATTACGCCGGTTACAACGCGCTGGGCGCGCAGGAAGGAGTGGAGCGTTTAGGCTGCTGGGCGCATGCACGGCGCAAATTCGTCGAAGCGCAAAAAGTGCAGCCCAAAGGCAAGACGGGACGTGCCGACATCGCGCTGAACCTGATCAACAAGCTTTATGGCATCGAACGCGACCTACAGGCCGGCAACGACGGCGAGCGAAAAACCGGTCGTCACGCGCACAGCCTGCCGGTGCTGGCTCAGTTGAAAAGCTGGATGGAAAAGACCCAACCCCAGGTCACCGCTCAAAACGCCCTGGGCAAAGCCATCAGCTACCTGGCGAGCAACTGGAACAAACTTGAGCGGTACGTCGAGGAAGGCTATTTGCCAATCGACAACAACCCTGCCGAAAGAGCCATCAGGCCCTTCGTGATCGGAAGAAAGAACTGGTTGTTCAGCGACACGCCCAAAGGTGCGACGGCTAGTGCCCAACTTTATAGCTTGGTCGAGACCGCCAAAGCCAACGGCCAAGAGCCCTATGCGTGGCTGCGCCACGCACTTGAGCGCCTGCCGACGGCTTCTTCGGTTGAGGATTACGAAGCTTTACTGCCCTGGAACTGCTCGCCGGTATCGCGTAGTTAAACGCGCTACCCATCTTGCTGGCTGGTAGGGTTTACGGTGAGCTTAAAGAATACGAGCGGAGCAACGATCATGGAATACGACGATAAACTGATTGAAGAAGCCGTGCTTGCCCTGTTGGCAACCTTCAGCTTTGATAACGGCAATGCTTGGAAAGGGTTCGACTTCGAGACCATGA
Source organism: Pseudomonas sp. P9_31 (assembly GCF_034008235.1). NCBI lineage: Bacteria > Pseudomonadati > Pseudomonadota > Gammaproteobacteria > Pseudomonadales > Pseudomonadaceae > Pseudomonas > Pseudomonas sp. P9_31. Next base: position 3,094,303 of record NZ_CP125375.1, on the reverse strand, counting down.
GCCGACTACATGAACAGGGTTTCATCAGTAATCCGGTGAACAAGAACAAATCGATTTGGTTAACGGCTGAAGGGTTGGAGCGAGGTCGGCAGATAGCCGACCGGTTGTTTGGGGTAGGAACCCAAGGGGAGCATGTATCCGAGTCGGATACCTGACTTCATACCACGGCCATCCGGTAGGTGGGGTTTATGGGTCGCATACAAATCAACAAGCAATTCAAGGAGCAACTTTCCCAACAGCTCAGGTCAGTGCTTGTGCTGAAGCCGGAGCTTGCAGAAAAAACTGCATTTATCATAACCATGCTCATTGATGGTACGATTCTTGCTGACCACCATGAGAAAGCTGAAACGCAATACCCACCAATCATGGCCGCCTTAGGGGCCGCTAAGGCAATCATTCGATCAGAAGGCGGCGACTTGGACTAGCCACCTGCGCATCTGCTCCACGGTGTGGCTAGTCAAATTTGGCTGGGTTGAGCTGATTTAATTGAGCTTCGATATACGCGAAGTAATCAATTTGAACACCTCGTCAGCATCGCCGTCCTCAACCCAAAATGCATCTGGTTTTTTGTTTAGTGTCCCATACCAGTCTGCTATCGTCTGGCCATATGTTAAGCCCTCGCGCGTGTCGATTGAAAGGTAGATCTCTCGGCCACGAAAGAGCTCTCGATTTAACAGATAAGCAATCACAGTAGCATCGTGGACCGGCCCGCCCGGCAAACCATAGCGCTCAACGTAGCTCTGGATGTAGCCGCGAAGAATGGAGGCCACGTGGTGTCCCGCTTGATTACCCAACTGATCTAAAGCTGAGATTCGTCCCTCGCTTGTCAATAATTTATGAGTGACGTCAATAGGTAAATAAGTGATTTGCACGCCACTGTCTAGAACATATTTCGCGGCCTCTGCATCCGCAAACATGTTGAATTCCGCAGTAGGTGTTACATTACCGCCCTGAAAGTGCGCTCCACCCATTACTACAACTTCCTTGATCCCTTTGACGACATCAGGCGCTTGTTTTAAAGCAAGCGCGAGATTAGTTTCCGGCCCTAACAATGCTAGTGTAATCGAATGCGCTGGTGCCGCCCGTAGTGTCGTAATAATAAACGAGACAGCGTCATCACCCGCTAGGGGTTGTTTAGGCTCGAACACCTTTACCCCGGAAATTCCCTCGGGGCCATGGACGCTTTCCGCATACACCGGAGAGCGAACCAACGGACGTGCGACGCCCGAGTAAATGGGGACGTCTCCACGAGAGGCCCACTCTCTTGCAATCCGGGCGTTGCGTGAAGTTTTGTCGATTCGCACGTTCCCCGCTACAGTCGTCACACCTAGCAAGTTCAATTTGTCCGGCGACGCGAAAGCCACCAAAAGCGCGATCATGTCGTCGGCACCTGGATCAGTATCGATGATTAAATTGGTTCGCGATTCTGCTAATGCTCCACAAGACAGACATAGCATCACGAAAAACAACCATACCCTCATAAAATACTCCTTCAATGCCCACTGTTCCTTATGCAAAAAAAACAAACTAATACGCACTTATGACTGTAACTTAATCAGGTTCACCTCAACGCTCGCGCGTTGCAGCTCGCGGTAGGCGAGCCAAGAACTAAACATGGCAACAACAGCGCAACCTGACGCAAAATAAAACACTGACGCATATCCGAAGTGACTCACGCAGAGTCCTCCTACGCCGCCAGCCAGAAGAATGCCAATATCGAAACAAGCTTCGTACGTACTAAGCGCTAGCCCGATATTAGTGTCCGGCAAACTCTTAATGGCCGGTAATGCCAATAACGGATAGACCATCGACAATCCGAGACCAGTCATAAACGCTCCTAGCATCACTACATCAACCTGGGGCGCATTGGCCACCAGCAAAAGGCCTAGTGATTCGACAATCAATGATATCCATACGGCTTTTAATCCATAGGCATCCGCCTTTTTTCCGAGCATTAGTCGCGCGACGACATAACCCACACCAAATAACGACAAAATCATCGGCGCATCTGTCTGCCATCCTTTCTCCATCAAAAACAGTAACAAAAACGAAGTTATTGATGCATAACCAACGTTGCCCAGCGCAAAACCTGAGCCAGGTCGCCATATTTTACGTATTGCCGTCCAAGTCGAGATACTCATCGGCTCGCCGGGCACCTTAGCATCTTCGACAAACAACACCACCATGACACCAAAAAACGGGAGGCATGACATGATCAACATTGATAGCAATACAGAGTTCTCACGAAATAAATATGCTCCAATATAATTGCCAATCGCGAGTCCAAGGAACATACCGATACCGACCCAGGACATAACTTTCCCAGCATGCTCACGCCCTATCAAACCGATTGGCCAAGTTCCACTACTGGTAAACACTAAGCTTTCTCCCACGCCCATTAATAACCGGCTAAAACACACAAGGGCAAAGACAGGCATAGCAGACAATACACTCTGGTCAGTCAGAATGAAGCATATTGTACCGGCAGCGAAGAGGAGCAGTAGACCAGTGACCATTGCTCGCTTTGGACCATGCCGATCAGAAAATCGGCCTGCGTACGGACGGGATAACAACGTCGCGACTGATTCCATCACCACGATCAAACCGACATAGCTACCGGGCAGCCCCAACACCTTGTTGATATAGGGTGGAAGTACAGCAACAGATATCCCTAGGCTAGTGATGGCCACAAATAGCATTGAAGCGACGACCACTGCGGGCAAGAAATTACGACTCTGGAAGCCCATTGCGCACTCCTTTGTTCACGACTCGGCCCTGCTCAACAAAAATCTGCTCATCAATGAGGCCCGCAACAGCTGTACAAATAATACTCTGTTCTACGCAAATGATTTCCTCGCGTAGCATCGCTTCAGTCATTTGTGAGGTGATTCTAACTGTGCCCTGATCAATAATAGGTCCTGCGTCCACTTCATCATTGATAAAGTGGACCGTGGCCCCCGTGATCTTTACACCTGCCTCCAGAGCCCGGCGTTGGGCCTTGTCGCCCGGAAAAGCCGGTAGGATAGATGGATGTGTATTGATGGTTCTACTGCCAAACCGACTAACAAACTCAGGCGAAAATATCCTGCGAAAGCCTCCCAAGACGATCACATCGATCTGTGCACCCTCCAGCAATATTGCGATTTCCCGTTCGAATTCCGCGCGGCTCGGATAATCCGAATGAATTACTTTATTAACCTTCACATCGGAAAATCGGGTATCGGCCCCAGCATCGAAACTAGCATTATTGGTGATGACCAATGCAAGCCTAGCAGCGTGCTCTGCCTCTTCGATCCCATTTTTTACCGCGTCAATTAATGATCCACGGCCTGAAAATAAAAAAGCTATTTTTTTCATCCGACTACATGCTCCTTGAATTTGGAAAAAGTGGATCGCACGTCCACCAGTGAGTGGCACACAAACTCACCGAACTCAAAAATTACGGTACCACCAACCATGACCCGCACCGGACTCTCCTTGTGGATCATGTTCAAAAAAGAAATTGGGTTATCCAAGTAATGATCAGAAAAGTTGGCGCTATCGTAGAAGGCAATATCGGCAAGAAAGCCTACGCGCAACTCACCTACGTCCTTCAATCCAAGCGCGCGAGCTCCTGAGGAAGTCAGCATTTTTAGTATTTCACGTGCACTTGGCTTTTTATCTAGGTTATCTGGGCCATGATGATAAACAGTGAATAGCGCATCAAATGTAATGTCGCCTATTGGATTTACCATTGCTGCATCAGTACCGAGACCGACCGATCGACCCTCCATCAGTGATGCCAAAGGCAGTGTACCGGCTCCGACATAACTATTACTTACGGGGCAGTGAATGATATTACAACGACTCTGCTGAAGGATAGCGAGGTCGGCGGGTGACACACAAGAAGCATGTATCAATGTCGTAGACTCATCCAATATATCTAAAGCATGCAGATACTCGATTGCCGTCATACCGAACACCTCCTTAAAAAGCGCAACTTGTGTTGCGCCCTCATGAAGATGAAGAGAAAATACCGACCCAGCTTTTTTTGCTTCTGCATGAAGATATTTAAATAGCTCTTCGTTGGCGGAAAGTTCGGAAGCGGTAGAGGGTATTACACTTAGAGTGTCAGACTGGTATTGTTGCTTAGTCGATACGAAATTCTCGACAATACTATGAATAGGTTTAAATTCTGGGCGAGCCCCCGCGCCAATCCACTGGTTGCTTTGGCAATAATTGATTGCTGCCCGTACGCCGAGTTTCTTGCAGGCATCAATATCGACTTCAGGCCGACTGGTGAACACTCCAACACAAGTAACCCCTTTACGAATCTCTTTCATCAGGCTGTATAGCGTAGCGACACCTTGGACCTCACGGGTTTCCAATTCGTTGTTTTTATGTACCGCATCCAGCACGGCACTAATGGGAGAATATTCCATCAGCCCGCCATATAATTCTTTGCTCGGGTGTAAATGCGCGTTAACCAAGCCCGGCATACAGATTAAATTTGAGCAATCAGCAATGCGCACACCATCCGGAAGCGAGCAGCTCGGCGAGTAGATCGCGAAAATCGTGGATCCTTTTACGTGAAGACTGCCATGGGCCAACCGATGAGTATCAGGGCACAGATACCTCACGCCTTTATAAATAACTTCATCCAGCATCTACAATCTCCATCAACGATGCGATTGACTTACTAAAGTCGGCTCGCTTTGAAAAATGATGCACTTTAATCCCCAATTTTTGGCAGGGTAAGACATCATTCTCTAGACTATCGCCGACCATCAAAATGTCTTCAAAGGCGACATCCAACTCACGCTTCACATGTTGATAAAAGCTTTCGTGGGGTTTGCACTGAGGGGCGCAAAAACCAAAGAAAAAATAATCAAAATAGGATGCTAACTGACTTGCTTCGAGTTTCAATCTCTGGACTCGCTCAGCGCCATTACTGCATACGCCAAGGATAATTCCACGCTGGCGAAAATATTTCAAAATATTCAGCCAAGGGCCGGTCGGAACACAGGATTGCGCGTACTTGCATATGAACGTTGATTCAATTTCATCGCGATGAGTCCGGCGAACGCCAAACCAATCAAACACATGCTGAAAACGTTGGCTTAGTAAGCTCTCAACGCTTAGACCACCGCCTTCAAATTGAGACCATAGTCTCTGGTTCATCTCATCGTAAAACTGGTGAAAGCGCTCGAACTCATCGTTGCCGCTAGCGTAATCATGGCTGGCCAAGAAACTTTCCAACCAGTCCATTGCGTACAGATGTCCTTGCTGATGGTTAAGCAGCGTATCGTCGATATCAAATAGAACACACTGGATCATTGCCGAATCACGCCAACATCTGAGGCCAAAGCAGCGCCCAATGCACAGCGCAGCGCAGTTTTAAATTCGTCTACCCTACTATACATTCCTGCCGTAATTATCCCATTACAGCCTAACAAATCCATGTCACCAGCCGTTTCGGGATAAAGCTCTTGCATGATTGCAGAGAGTTTCAATTCGGGCCTTATCCTGGCAACAACTTCAGGCGGGAGCATGACCTTGCCACTGCAGCCATAGAAAACATCACCAGTGTGCCGATCTTTCACCGCGGCCCAACCATACACGAAGCTGCCGAAAGAGAGGTGTTCAACTAATCCTTCAAGGGCGACATAATAATCGGCCCGCTCATTAGAATGCCTCTGCACACTCTCAAGCCTACCAAGGCATCCACGAATTGCTTCCTCATCGGTAGTAGGGGTCTCTGATACACCTGACTCTGCGTCAAAAGGTATCAAAGTAAAGGTTCCAAACAAGTCACCACACACATCACTCAAAGCATTGATCTTAGCGATATTCTTGGTCGCCAGGACAAAAACTGGTAATTCACTCTGCATTTTCATGAACCCACCGGACAACTTCAGTTTTTTGAGTGTGCCCATAAATATCAGCCAGTGTGGTAACAGCAGACTGTATGGTTGGCATCTGCTCTATCACACCCACGTTCAGCATTGCGTCGTTAGCCTTCTCGACGGCATTATCATAAATTTGTGTAAACGTAGTCTTCATGATGGTCGAGCCAAGCCGTAATTCCGACATGCCTCGTTCGACTAAGTCGGCGAAAACCAGCTCGTGAACAAATGAGAAGAAACCCATATCGTATGGCAATCCCGTAATCACATCGGTGCTACGGGAAATTGTTTCACAGAACAACGTACGATCCTTGATAAAAAACTGCATACCAACCGTACAAGGGAAATCTTTAGTATCCGACTTGTGGTAATTTTGATTTATATTTATGATTGCGCGCCGTGAGTCAGGGTTTGCCATTAACATATTAATAATCCAATTATACTGATTCTCATGCCCCAACACAGGCTCGTGAAAAACATAATAACCGTAATTGGAGTTTACATTGCCCTCTTCATCAACCAACGTCATCCAGAAATTTGAGGCTTTGGCCAATCCTTCTTGGGCATTTAGACTACCGCTAAAGTAAGCTAACAACTCTCTACACAAATAGCGTTTTGCACCCTTTCTTAACGAGTGGATTCGATTAAGAGGATTTGTAAGAATATAATTAACCCCATATGCCTGACGAGCACCACCCGCTCTCGAAGAAATAGCATGACCATGTTCGAGGATATTAACAATGCCTTTCTTGACCAAGCCATCAACGCTATTTGCGACGACATCAATAAAGGCATGTGACACTTCTACACACTCAACTGTTTTACCTAAAAAACTCATCACACCATACTCCTTGGTAAAATATACATCCTAAAACTGCAAACACTGGCTTATGTTTCTTGACGTCTAAGCCCGCGACTTTACTATTTTCAGTAGGTCATCATAATAGGCCGCACAGGTATCCAATCTCAACTGCGCGCCAAAATAGAATTCATCAAGGGCTTCGGCCTTGCGCGTAGCCAAAGTCGTCACCACATTGTTCAGCCACCCCTGAGCATGAATAACATCGATCTGAATATGTTCTCGATAATAAGAAGTGTCCTGTTTGCGCAGCCCCAATCGCTCACAACCTTGAACAAGCTTTTCATATTGAGAAGGGCCTAGCAACTCAGTCATCGTCAACAAGCCAATCAGCTTATAATAGTGCTGATGATTTACAGCACCCAGCATGAAAGCATTAAATCCAGCCGAGCCTTACCAGTGATACAGTGATGTAAAGTGATCTTCCGGTAATGGAATACCTCTTCGCACCAGTAAATTCTTATATAAATCAACATGTGTCAGGTGATCGCTGCCATGCCCGATCTCATCCCACAGATTTCGTGCAATTTCCCCTCTAGCACTTAGCCCTGAGCCGTGAAGAGCCATAGCTAAGATGTCAAAAAAAGTGCAAATTTAAAGTACTAACACTTTTAAAAAAGTAGCAAAGCTGTTGCTCATTCGCTTCCAAGGCGAGATAGTCGAATATCTCATGCCGTGACGCCCTGTGAGACAGGCAGATCTACTTCAGAAAGCTGGAAAAATCCCTCCCATAATCAATACCATTTCTTGCCACTTGCATTTTTTTCTTTCTCAATCCAATGACGCTCGATGAGGGATTCTGATCCGAATCAAAGTAGGGTTTAATTGATTAATTGATGCTGGCGACATCGGAGTGACCGAGTGCTAACGATACATCTCGAACAAGATTGAGTTAATCGCCGTCTTACTTGCTTAGCATCCTTTCGAAAATGCTAACTCGATGCTCTGTGTAGTGAGCTCTATCAGAGTTACTTCGCGAGCTTTATTTTGCGAGAAAAAACCGTCCAAATCAGATATCTGAATCAGATCCATGATCTGTTCATCAAGGAGTTTGTTTGGCAATGCGGGGACGAGGGGCGGGGAACTTCCATGATAAAAGCGCTCATTTAAAATCCTTTCTAAAATAAGTTGGAAAACGATAAGCGATACAGACATGTATCGCAATACAATTTTTTTATTTTCTCTTGATAATTTTGTAAATAGTTGATTTGTAAAGTTTTTAAGGAAAAAGCATCCTTGGCACGGAAAGCAAAGAAACGGCCGAGGGTCCGCTTGGCCTCCCTCAGATCATAAGTATCGAGATCAGCAATCGCGCGAGCACCGATAAACGGGAACACATAGTTACTCAGACGGTTGAACACATTTTTGGAATGGTCGGGTGTCCATCTGGCCGACATGTTCTTGTGCCAGTCCAACGCAACGCTTTCAAAAGTACGGCCGTTAACAGCATCTTCCGTTTTGGCTTTACGCTTGTTCTCGACGGGATCAATGCCGTCTGCGAGCATCCGCTTCGCATCTAAACGCTTCTGGCGAGCTTCGGCCAGGCCAATCACGGGATAGCTGCCGAGGGAGGTCAACCCCCTCCCGGCCGTCAGGCTTTACATACCTGAGACGCCAGCCTTTACGGCCATTGGGTTGAATTAGGAGATAGAGACCGTCGCCATCGAAAAGCTTGTAGGGACGGCCCGTTGGCCTTGCTAAACGGCAAGCAGCGTCGGTAAGCGCAGCCGTTGTGCGCGACATAAGGGTATCATCCTTAATCACGAACCAAAGACTACCCCTAACTCTACCCTCTAAATGACTGGATTCCAGAAGAATGGACGAGAATCCGACGGAATGCTAAAACGAAAAAACCCGCCAGAAGGCAGGTTTTTCAAGGCTTCCAAAGAACTTAAAAGCGCTCAGTGAAATGTAAGATGGTGCCCGAAGCCGGAATCGAACCGGCACGCCCTTACGAGCGGGGGATTTTAAGTCCATACATTTCTATCTATAAATCATATCCTTAGGATGATTATTTTTCCGCGGCTCACCAATTTTCTGCCCGTTTAAAGCCAGTAAAATCAGCGCCTAAAAATAAATTTCGGAATGAACTACGCGCTGTCGGGATACCCGCATTGGGCTAAGGCAAGGCAGACTGACTTCTGTCTGTAGAGTAGGTTTTGCTAGCGCAAGCTAGTCTCCTCGCATCACGCACTCACGGACCATACCCATGTCAGATAACTCTGAAGCGTAGCCACAGCAGACGCTCTCACACTGCTGCATAATCAGCACGCTATATGTGCAGCCATTGAAGAACTGACAACGTATCTGTCTGAAAATGCTGGGAATGTGGCCGATAACGCAATGGCGGCAATGGAAACGCTTGATACCAATGCGCGAAGCATCACTGACGCCATCACGCGGCTGCGGCATTAATAGGAACGGCAGTAATCGTCCGAGGCTGTGTAAAAACGTTTTTGATCGTAATAGGTGGTTGGATTCGACACAAAAATTGCGCTCCTACGCAAATTTCAGGTCTGCTGAGTTGCCGAGTGCCAGCAATCCTAGAGCTCCACTTTGTTGTTCGCGGACTGCGTCAAAAACTCGGTGATCAGTGATGTAACCTGCTGTTGGATTACCTCGCGCGGGCGAGCATTGTCGCCATCCCCGCAAATGATGCCATCGCCAGGAATGTCCTCTTCGAGCAATGCCACTGCACCTGGTTTGCAAATCGACAAGAAGCTGAAATGGCTGGCGTCACTTATCTCGACATAGCGGCTGGACGCTTGGGGCAGGCGTGTGGCCAGGTTGGCGGACTCCAACTGAGCAGGCAGTTCCACCGATGGTGCGCCGGCAGCGATAACTAGCACCGGCACCGGCAGTGCCGCAAGGCTCTCATCTGTCATCCCGCGCGAGAGTCCCAGATCCAAAGAAACCACAGCGGTGACGCGTTGATCGCGCAAATCGCCGGCCAGACCAGCCTTTAATGCCGGAGTACTCTCAGGGTTGATCTTTTGATAATTGGTGCAACTGGATAACTGCGGATGGAGTTTGCAGTCACGGGCAAACAGGGCCGGGTCGAAACGAGCGCCGGCGATCTCCATTGCAGTCCAGCCGCCGAGTGAATGGCCCACTACAGCAATTTGACGCTTTGTGACCACGCCAAATTTTTCAGGTTGAGTGGTGACCGCCTCAATGGCCCGATGCAGGTCAATGGGCCGCTGCCATAACTGCGCCGCCGCTTGCGGGCTTCGATCATGGGTCGTGGTGCCGGGGTGGTTGACCGCTGCGACAATGTAACCCTTATGGGCCAATGCACTCGCCAACCAGTTTTGATTGTTCCAATTGCCTCTGAATCCATGGGAGAGCACCACCAATGGGTGCTCGCCAGCAGAGGGTGGCGCGTTGCGAACCGCAGAAGCACCGACAAACACCACATCGTCACCGATCAACTGTGGGGTCACGGTCGTTGTACTGGGATACCAGACGACCATCTCCAGCGGACGCTCATTGTATGGGTCCGGCAGGGTGTAGGATTGGAAGCCGACAGAGTTGACGTCAGCGAGAGCGCTGGTCGTCAGACAGGTTAAAAGCAGAGCGCCGAGAGCTGTTTTCAATGGGTTGTCTTCCTTGATTTAGATAGGGTTCAGAACCTGGAACCCACCGATAGCGTGCATCACATCTCGCAAATTATAGAAATCCTGCGCCGTGAGCAGGTGAATCTGCACCGACATTAAAGCCGATACTCCGACTGACATGTATAGTTTTCGTTATCTGCATTGACCGGTCAGCAGCCGGGCTTTCGGGGTAAGTCCGAAGGGCCGCTATTGGCCGATTCTGTTGAAAAAGTAGCTCCCCTGTCTGGCCTGCGGCAAAATCTTCGCACCAGCCGGCAGGGAAGCACGCAGCATGATGGGACAGTTATCGAGTGGGCAGGAACGGCTGTTTTACTCGTTCAACCTTGAAGATCACATCCCAGCCAATCACCTTCTGCGCAGCATTGATCGGTGTCTCGATCTGAGCGACCTGCGCCATCACCTCGCCGATTTCTATAGCCCGATCGGGCGTCCGTCGATTGATCCTGAACTGATGATTCGCATGCTGATCGTCGGCTATTGCTACGGCATTTGCTCAGAGGGGCGGTTGTGCGAAGAAGCCCATTTGAATCTGGCGTATCGCTGGTTCTGCCGGTTAAGCCTTGAAGATGAAGTCCCCAATCACTCGACCTTTTCCAAAAATAGACACGGCCGTTTTCGGGACAGCGATCTCTTTCGCTGGTTGTTCAATGAAGTGCTGCGTCGTTGCATGGACGCAGGCTTGGTCAAAGGTGAAGGATTTGCCGTGGACGCCAGCATCATCAAAGCGGATGCCAGCCGGCAGCGCGGTGTACCGGGTGATGAACAGGTCAACTGGAGCGATCCGGCCCTGAGCACCCGCGCCGTGCGTGAGTATCTTGAGGCACTCGATGAAGAGGCTCTGGCCGAAACGCTACCGAAGCGCCTGTCGCTGACTGATCCTCAAGCCCGCTGGACCGCAGCTCCAGGTGACCCAGCGTTCTACGCTTACTCCACGAATTATCTGATCGATACCGAGCAACCTCAAATTAACCCGATAACAGAGCAGCAACGGTCAACGAAGGGCCTAGAAACCACTCAATGTGGTGAGTAGGTTCTCCGGTGGTAGCCATGCCTGGGTTCAGGCGATCTGAAAATCCGACTTTTTCAACAGAATCGACCCAAACCAGCCAGTCGGTCTCTAGCTACCAGAAGAGGTCAGTAGCTCCTTTCCTGGCAAAACTCAGCAGTCCTGCAACAGTTCCAGGGCGCGATCAAAATCGAACAGCTCCACCTGCTCCGCGACCAGAGCCAGACGCTTGGCCAAAGCCCGATCGAGTGACAGATTGCGCAGCTCGGTAAGCGCGTCCATGGCTGCAGTGTCGCTTTCGGCCAACAGACCTTTGAGCCTGTTCAACTGCTCGTTCAACTCGGAGCCATCCTGCAGGCCCTCGCCCATCGATACCGGGGCGTTTCCGGCCAGGGCGGCCAGGGCGGCCAAGGCAGCCAACGTCGGCAGCAGGCAACGCTCGACCTCCGTCGCCAGGTCATGTACCACTCGAGCGGGCTCGCCGTTCTGGCAGGCCTGCTCCAGGGCAGCGGCGGCCTGCGCTACGGCCCTGGCACCGATGTTGCCGGCCGTGCCGCGCAGGCTGTGAGCCACACGTCCGGCCGCGCTATTATCCGAGTCGGCCAGTGCGGCCTGGAATTGCTCGGCAAAACCTGTCTGAGTGTCGCGAAACTTGCAGAGCAGGCGCAGATAGAGTTCTCGCCGGCCCATACAGGTCGCTAGGCCGACAACCATATCAATGCCCTCAAGACGGCCCGGCAGTCCATCCGACAGGCCTACATTTGGCGATGCTGGAGCATCCTGTGGCCTGATCCATTTTGCCAGTGTGGCGAACATGTCATCGACATTGAGTGGCTTGGATATATGGTCGTTCATGCCACTGCTCAGGGCTCGCTCGCGATCACCGTCCATGGCATTGGCGGTCATGGCGATCACCGGTAAAGCATTAAAGCTCGGCTGTTGGCGAATCCTCTGGGTGGCGGTGTAGCCGTCCATCACCGGCATTTGGCAATCCATCAGCACGCCGTCGAAGCGGCCATCCTCGGTCAGGATGTCCAGAGCCTCCTGGCCGTGCCTGGCCAGTCGCAGCTTTATTCCGACACTCTCCAACAGCTCGCAGGCCAGTTCCTGATTCAGCTCGTTGTCTTCTACCAGCAGCAGCCGGGCCCCATTCAGGCTGGCTATGGTGCTGGCATTCTGTTGGGAGCGTTCACCGGCCCGAGTATCGCCCTGCGGGCCTTTACGCAGCACCACACCGATGGCTTCGAGCAAAGAGGACGGGGTTACTGGCTTGGTCAGCACCACCGGTAACTGGACGCCCTGGCGCTCGGCTTCCTCGCGTGCCTCTTCGCGGCCAAAGGCGGTGACCATGATGACCGACGGCGTATGCGTCAGGCTGGCGGAATGCATTCTACTCACGGCTTCTATGCCATCCATGCCAGGCATCCGCCAGTCCATCAGCACCAGATCGTAGGGCAGCACCTTATGTTCGGCATCGGCCAGCATGTGCAGCGCCAGGCTACCGTTCTCCGCGACATCCACCTCCAGGCCGAAGCTGCGCGCCAGGCCCGAGAGGATTTCACGAGCACTAGCGTTGTCGTCCACTACCAGCACCCGCATACCCAGCAGTTCGTCGGCCTTGAACATGCGACGCGGCTGAACGCCTTGCTGCACGCCAATGCGTACCTGGAAATGGAACGTGGAGCCGACCCCTGGCTCGCTCTCAACCCAAATGTGGCCGTCCATCAGCTCCACCAACTTCTTCGAGATGGACAAGCCCAGCCCGGTGCCACCGTACTTGCGCGTGGTCGAGCTGTCGGCCTGACTAAACGACTGAAACATGCGCGAACACTGCTCGACGGTCATGCCGATGCCAGTGTCGCGCACCCAGAAATGCAGCTGCACGCGCTCCTCGTGCGTGCCAATTTCTTCCACGCCGACCACAATCTCGCCGCGCTCGGTGAATTTGGCAGCGTTGTTGCCTAGGTTGATCAGCACTTGACCCAGGCGCAAGGGGTCTCCGAGCAGTGCGGTGGGTAACTCAGGCTGGGTCTGGAACAACAACTCCAGGCCCTTGTCCTCGGTCTTGAGGCCGATCATGGCGGCGAAGCTGTCGAGTACGTCCTCCAGGCGGAAGGGGGTTTGTTCGAGGTTCATCCTGCCGGCCTCGATCTTGGAGAAGTCGAGGATGTCGTTGATGATCCCCAGCAGGTTCTCCGCCGAGCGGTGCACCTTTTCAATGTAGTTGCGTTGGCGATTATCCAGTTCGGTACGCAGCGCCAAGTGGCTCATGCCGATGATGGCGTTCATTGGCGTGCGGATCTCGTGGCTCATGTTGGCGAGGAACTCGCTTTTGGCCTGGGTCGCGTCCTCGGCCGCCGCCCTTGCCTCTGCCAGTGCAGTCACATCGATGTTGATGCCGGTTGCGCGCAATGGCTTGCCGTCAGGCGTGCGTGAGAATCGGTTGAGCGATTTGAACGTGCGCACCAGCCCATCGTTTTGCCGCACGATGCGGAAGTCGAACTCGACGCGATCATCGTCACTTTGGACTGCGCTCTCGAACGTACGACTGATACTCGCCACGTCATCGGGATGCACCAACGCCTTCCAGTGCTCCAGAGTGCCACCGAATCCGCCAGGCTCAAGCCCGAACAGCGCTTCGAGCTGTGGCGTCCAATAGTTTTTACCGCTGACCAGGTCAACGTCGAATAGACCGATGTCCCCGGCCTCTTGCGCCAGATTCAGGCGATCACTGGCAGTACGTAGCTTGGCCTCCATCGCCCTGCGCTCACTCACGTCGCGCACCGAGGCACAAACACAGACGCCACGCCCCTCCAAGCGGGGCAGATGGGACAGACCAATTTCCACGGAGAACAGACTGCCGTCCTTGCGTACGCCGTGCAGGTCATTCAAGTCGCCGCCCATCTGCCGGGTTCCACCGCTGGCAATGAACCCGTCGCGTAGCCGAACATGCCGCTCGCGGGCCGCCTGCGGCACCAGACGCTCGATGCTGGCACTGATCAGTTCGCCGTGTTCGTAGCCAAACAGGGCATCCATCTGCGGGTTGGTCATCAGGATGTGGCCGTCGGCGCCCAGCACCAGCATGCCGTCCGGTGCCGCCTCGATAATGCCGCGGTACCACGCCTCGGTGGCGCGCAGTGCCGTCTGCTGAGCCTCCAGCTCCTGGGCCTGGAGTTCCAGTTTCTGGGCCTGGGCACCCATTTCGTCAGCCTGGCGACGAGTTTCCTGCAGCAGCGCCTGGGCCGCCTCGCTGCGCTCCATAATGGCCATGGCACCGGCCAGCCTCGGTAGCACTTCCTGCAGCAGCAATGCCTCATTCTCTTCCAACGGGCGAAAGCCGGCCATTTCCACAACCCCGAGCAGACGCTCGCCACGCAGCACAGGCTGAACCAGCAGATGGCTGGCAGGGGCTTCGCCCAACTGCGCGCGCACACGCCAGAACTGCTCAGGCAGATCGTTGAGCTGGCGGGGTTGGCGATCCAGTGCACACTGGCCAAGTAGCCCTTCACCGAGTTCCAGCTCAGCACGCAGTGGGTGCTCACTGTCCGCCGCATAACCACCCAGCAATTGCAGGCGTGGCGCACCGTCATAGAGAACGTACAGCGCCCCCTGACACATACCCAGCTGTGGCGCGATGCGGCAAAAGAAAGCCTGGGCCAACTGCTGCGGCGTCTCCGCCTGTTGCAGATCCACTTGCAGGAGCGAGGCATGGGCTTTGACCCAGCGCTGGCGCTCAAGTTGACAAGCCTCCAGTTGCAGCGTGGCGATGGCGCGCGCCAGGTCACCGGTTTCGTTGCGCAGATCGGTGTGAGGGATCTGACTGTCCAACTTGCCGGATGCCAGCTCGTCAACCGCCGCGCGTACGCGGTTCAGCGGCACGCGGATGGAGCGGCTGACCAGCCAGGTCAGCAGCAAGGCCAGCGTCGAACCGCCCAGCAGCAATACGTAAGTGATCGTGCTGCTGCGTTGAGCATACTCGGCCAGACTCTTCGCCGTATCGTGGATGTCGGCTTCTTTGTTTTTCTCTATCTGGATGAGCAGCTCGTCGCTTTCCTGCTCCAGCGCGAGAAATTCCTTACTGTTGAGCAACATCAACGCCTGACCTAGGGAACCCTTGCCGACCAACTCCAGCGCTTCATCGCCATTTTTTTGCAGGCGCTGCAATACCACCTCAAACGCCAACAAGCTGTTGAGGCTGCTCTGTCGCCGCAGCGTTGGACGAACCTGCTCCAGGGCCTCGTGCAGACGCTCCTGAGCGACGGCCATCTGGGCTCTGGCGCTGATGCGGATGTCCGCGTTGCTGGTAGCGACGGCGCGTTGCAGTGCCAGCAACAGATGCGGCAGCTGCACCCGAACCTCCTGCACATGCTGGATACCGACCAGATCCTGCTGGTACAACTGCTGCATTTCGTACCTGAGTGAATACTGGGTGCGTAGGCTTTGCACGCCCAGCATCAGGATCAATATCAGCAACGCAGCGAAGCCGATGATCAATTTGCTGCGCAGAGACAAGCGCTCGAGCAGCTCGAACAGTCTGTTCATATACCGCCTCGTTTAGCTTGATGTGCAGAATGATGCAAAGGGCTCAGGGCTGCTCAGCGATCTGCTCAAGTGAGGCCAACTGCTTGGCCATGTCCTGGTCGCTATCGGCGAACCGCGCGGCAATTTCCCGGAACCGCTCGGCATTGGCCAGAAAGGCGTCGCAGATGTCTGGGTCGAAATGCGAACCGCAACCTTCGCGGATAATTTCCACCGCTTGCTCATGGGGCATGCCGGGCTTGTACACGCGGCGGCTGATCAGCGCATCGTAGACATCCGCCACGGCCATCAAACGGGCGCTGATGGGGATATCGTCGGTGGCCACGCCTTGCGGATAGCCACTGCCATCCCATTTTTCCTGGTGCCCGTAGGCGATTTCCTTGGCCAGAAGAAGGAAGTCGACGCCTATCCCCAACTGATCCTCGGCGTGCTGGATGGCATCGCGCCCCAATGTAGTGTGAGTCTTCATGATCTCGAACTCCTGCGGGGTGAGACGTCCCGGCTTGAGCAGGATGCGATCGGGAATGCCGATCTTGCCGATATCGTGCAGCGGTGCCGACTTGAACAGCAGCTTGATAGTTTCCTCGTCGAGGAAGTGGCGGAAACGTGGATGCTCGCGCAGCAGCTCGGCCAGCAGTTTGATGTAGTGCTGGGTACGACGAATGTGGTTGCCGGTTTCGTTGTCGCGGGTTTCGGCCAGCGATGCCATGGCGTGGATGGTGACGTCCTGGATGGCGGTCACCTCGCGGGTGCGGCGCTGCACCTCCTGCTCCAGAAATTCGTTCTTGTCACGCAGGAAATCCGCAGCCGCCTTGACCTTGATCTGGGTCGCGACCCTGGCCATGAGTACCGGGGGGATAATCGGTTTGGTGATGTAGTCCGCAGCGCCCAGGCTCAGGCCGCGAATCTCGTCCTCGGTGGCAGCCATGGCGGTAAGGAAAATGATCGGAATGTGGCGAGTGCGGTTGTCAAGTTTGAGCTGCTCGGCAACGTCGTAGCCGGACAGGCCCGGCATCATGATGTCCAGCAGGATCAGGTCGGGAAGTGGGTCGCCCTGGAGAAGACGCAACGCTTTCTCGCCGCTGTTGGCTGCCTTGACCCGATATCTGTCCTTGAGCAACTCGGTTATCAACATCAGGTTGTCGGGGGTGTCGTCGACCACCAGAACGGTGGCTGATGGATAAACGTTCTGCATGCTATCCATGGGTGTTGGCTCCCTTGCCTGATAATTAAGGAGAGGCCACACCTACGCCATTCCCTTGCTGGCAAGCGTAGCTAGAAAATCTGCAATCGCTAGGAGAAAGTCGGAGGCTTATGGGGGTCCGCTTCTGGCCGATTTCTCCCCCTCGTGACAGGCAGAAATCGGCTGTGGTCATTCGACTGGTGCCGTCATCTCCTCGGTATCGGCCAACCTCCTCAGAGCGCTCACCACGAATACACCTACGACCCTTATGGCCAGTCCAACAGCGGGAGTTCTTGGACGAACAACTGCTGAGGTTATCGCGAATATTGTTGCTACTGCTTCGGTAGTCGCAGACCGTGTCTATAATTGGGTGTGATAGGAAAGGCTGCCTGGAATGCAACTTCCTCAGGTAAATACGATTGTGATAAATGATTGCATGAGAATGTATCATGAGCGAGACAGATGAAATTATCCGTGAATTTGCCTTACAGAGAATTGCGAACATCTTCAACATCCCCGTGGACTCTCTTAACAAAGAGGCGGTATTTGGGAATGATTTGAAAGCTAGCCGCCCTCCTGGTCTATTTAATCCGAATGAATACGATAAAGCTGAAGGCGATATTCTCGATGTATGTGACAGAGAAACATATAAAGCAATAAGCTCTGGCAATTTAACCATTCGCACTATTGGCGACTATTGCGACCACATGATTAAATGCCACAAGAAAAAACCAAAGGATGTTATTCAGACATTGAAGATAACCCCACCCAGCTAACAAAATATTGGGGAGGTGTGACAGAAGGCGTATATACTCTGGATAATTCTACAGCTGATACTTGTGCGGCGTGTATTTATATCAACTGCAATGGCTTTCGTACCAAAGCGCGTGCTCAACCACAGTAGTGTGATCGTTAGGGCGAAAATCATGATTCTCATCAGATCTGTATGTGCTCGCTCCCTGACCTTCTTGGTCTTGTTGTTCGGACTTGGATTGGGATGTGTACCATTCTCTCAGGCTTCGGTGTACGGAAACTGCCCTCCCGAGATGACTAGCCGAGCAGGGTCTTTGTTAGTTGATGCGCGCGTAGATTGGTCTTCCCTTTTTAAGCATCAGAGAGTCTTCGCTTCTTGTGATGATGGTGAGCTTGGCGAAGGCTACTCTGAAGCCGTGGCGAACCTCTTCGCCCAAAGATGGGATCAGCTTGGTACATTTGTCGCACTTGCAAAAACACACCCTGACTTTCAAAATTGGGCGATACGACATATCGATGCGACTGTCTCAGATGATGACCTGAATAGGATTATATTAAATTCCAATACATGCATTAATAATGCAGCGGTGGCAAAATTTTGCAGGGTTATTCGGCAGAGTGCTGCAAATGCCTTGATGGAATCCGCACGGATGCGACGATAAAATTTTGGGGATAGGTTCTATGCCTATGTCAAAGACAACCCATTAAATTATGCTGACCAATTTGGTCGCTATCCGCCAAGTATTGATCGACAGCTTTGGGTTGATTGCGGGTCTTCGCGAAAAGCGGAAATCGGCCAAAAGCGACCAGCTAGGGCTGTTTCTTTGGCCCGCCCTCATTCACCCATTCAAACCAGTTGTTGATCGCGATGATTGCTCGGTGCGGCCAGAGAGCTTTGAGGAATAGGCCATGGGCTACTAGAGTGATAACTTTGAAGGTGAGGACCTTACCTATTCAAACTGTCCGCATTAAAGCTAATAGATGAGAGCAAGGACTGCGGATAAAAATATAAAATTTGAGTACTTAAATTAAAACTAAATTCTGAATACCACCAGAGCTTTGACCGTTTATCGGGAGCCAAATTTTTCCATAATGAGCGTCGAACTCTTTTAAAATATTTGGATTATAAAATGCTTTAGTCATCCCCGCCGTGTTATTTGGGTTAAGGTATCGCCTGTGCGCGAACTTTTCTTCTGCTTCTAATTTTTGCGAATATCATGATACTTCTGGTTTCGTTTGAAATTTCTGAATCTACGAGTTAGACGTATTGTAAGAGCTTCGTAGTTCCATGGGCATTTTTCAGAAATTTCCAGCTCTGTTATTATAATTTTTTGTTGCACTGCTATCCGTAGAAAACTGGATAGGTAGAGCAGAGACGCTTTTACCTTATGAAACTTTATATCCACTCTAAGGGTCAAACTGTAAGCACTGACATCTTCATTATCATAAAACTTCTCGGCTCGACCAATGTACTCTAAAACCTTTTCTCTTTGGGGTCCAACATGACTCCTGGAGCTTCATCAAACCCTCTGAAAAACGAGATAGGCATTAAGTAAAAGTTATATCTGGCTAGGATGCCGCCGTGCCAGCCATTTAACAATGGTTGCGTAATTTTGTAATGAGGCACTGCCCAGCCCTTGTATTTTAAGGCTGAGCATAATGTCATCATTAATGAAATGTATAGAGTTATCTCTAATTTCAGCCAGAGCAGTAATGTTATCTATGACGGGCTTTTCAATCTTACTTCCAAAATCTTCAGTTATTATTCGATAAGTCTCAAATAAGCTGACAGACATAGAGTTGCCAGCTCTATTCGTTTTTGGACGTAGCAACTTGGACTTTTCTCCATTTTTTAGAGTTCAGGACTCCATCGCATAAAGCGACGCTACCTTGTTACTCGACAGGCTAAGAATTTTTGCTTTAAATAGCAGCTCCCAAGCATTGATGCATAAAACCGAAAAGCTTTCCTCTCGGTACTTAAAGGGTAATAAGGAATCTGGTCGCGACGTATATGTCGAAGACAACGTACTTGCCAAAGCCTATCAGTATGCCGATCAACCATTGAAAGATACCTTGGACCTGTTCTATCTGACAGGTCAAAGGGTGGCTGACACATTGAAGATGGATGAGCGAGACATAAAAGACGGAAAGCTTTCCGTCCAGCAAGGGAAGACTGGCGCAAAACGAAGGATTGAGATCATTGGAGAGCTCAAAATCGTAATAGACCGAATCATGGCTAGAAAGGCTGGCCACAAAATCAGATCAACACGCCTGGTGGTAATCGACTCTGGACAGCCGATGACGACGAGCACGCTCAGGAAAAGGTTTGATGACGCCAGGGAAGCCGCCGGGATTCCAAAAGCAGAATTTCAGATGCGCGATTTACGGGCGAAGGCAGCTACAGACGAGGAGGAATCGACAGGCAATATACGAGCAGCACGCGATCAACTAGGGCACACCACCGTTGGTATGACGGAGCAGTACATTCGAATGCGTAAAGGGATGAAAGTCGCGCCCACAAAATGATCAGTGGCAGCGGATTGCGGAGTAAAGAAATAAGGGCTTGCATGAGGTATCTCACGCAAGCCCTTGATATTCATGGTGCCCGAAGCCGGAATCGAACCGGCACGCCCTTACGAGCGGGGGATTTTAAGTCCCATGCGTCTACCAGTTTCGCCATTCGGGCGGTAGCGCGGTAAAGCTGTCTGGAGACTGACCAATACGATCTGGCAGTTCCGACGCTTGTGTAACAGAGGGGGAAATATATACATCCCGCCCCGGTGAAGCAAGTTCGCAAAGATCCTTTTCAAGACTAAATCTTGCAGGATGGCGAAAATAAAAAAGCTCCGTAGATCATGGATCTACGGAGCTTGTTTAAAGTGGAGGCCGAAGTCGGAATCGAACCGGCGTAGGTGGATTTGCAATCCACTGCATAACCATTTTGCTATTCGGCCTCAAACATCTGATGTTCTGTAGCGCAACATCAAACGTGTAAACTCGCACTTGGAAACAAGACTCTCATCTAGCTTCCAACCCTTTGAAATCTAAGGGGTTTTCGTGTTCCTGAATCAGGAATGGACGCAATTCTGGACTGGATCGAAAGGCATGTCAAGAACTGGAGGAAAATAATTCCAGATACGTTATCGCGGGAATGGCCGTAAATGATCGCAGCCTTCGGCAGCTCCTACAGAGGGCGGCGTTCCTCCGCGATATTTCGGTGAACATCGACCCTTGAGCGGCCGAAGGCCGCGATCTTTTGATCTTGTTTCCACCTTCAATGTCCGACCGCCACCGCCCGTTGCAACCGTTGCCGATACTCACTGGGCGTCTCGTGCATTTCGTGGCGGAAGTGTCGATTGAAATTCGACAAGTTGGCATAACCCACTTCGAAGCAGATATCGGCAACGCTGAAACTGCTTTGCGCCAGCAAACGACAGGCACGCTGGACCCGTAGTTTTCGCGTCAGGTCGACGAAGGTGTGGCCGGTGGCGCGCTTGAAGAATTTGGAGAAGGCCGGTTCGTTCATATCCAGACGCTGGGCGATGACCGACATCCGCAGCTCGTCAGCGAGGTCGTTCAGGATGTAGTCGAAGACGATGCTCATGCGCTGGGCCGTCAATGCATCGAGCATGGGCGCATATTGCAGGCTGGCGAGCGTCTGTCTCTCGCTGTCAGGGGCCGATGCCAGCAACTGCAACAACGACAGGAACAGGCACAACCGCTGCAACCCGTGGCACCGGCCGATGTCTTCCAGCAGTCGGGCCTTTTTTTTGCGGGTAACACCGTGAAACTCGATGCCCTGCGCCGCCTGGCGAAACAGGCTTTGCAACTCGCTGAGTTCAGGAACCTTGTCGCGCAGTTGCATCAGCATCTGACCATCGAACTGCAACACCACGTCACAGCCGGCAATCACCTCCCCTTTGCCCAGGAACGAAAGCTGTGCTGCGGCTCGTTCAGAATGACTTCAAGCGCTGGCGGCTTGTCTGCGGTTACGTGATGGTTCTTCACCCTGGCGATTCCGTTTTTGTTGGTTTTATCAAGGTAGCGCGAAGCCTGGGACGAGTCGAAGTCTCAGGACGCCGACATGAGACTCACACTAACGACACCCGGTGCCTAGCGCGCTACATGACGCCCACTGATACTTTTTTTCCACGGTCAAACAAGTATCAGCGCCGCGTACGCCATTCATTTGTTCACCGTTTGGGTAGCTGTAATCCTGTGGTCATCCCGTTGCGGATATGACTCGCACCGTGGATTACAACAAAAATAAGAGCTTCTGCCGCCCAAGGCGCAGAGCGGAGAACACGATGAAGAACATTCCAAGCGCGCTCTTTCTGTCCGCCGTGCTGTCCTCTGCCCAGCAAATCACCGAACGCGAGATGAGACGCGCCGGTTATCCCAAGTAGCGACGGCTTGATGCAATCACTGTGTGTGTGTGTGTGGGCTTGCTCGCGAAAGCGCTGGGTCAGGCGGCATCGATGTTGAATGTGCCGGCCTCTTCGCGAGCAAGCCCGCTTCCACAGGGGGGGCTTCACACACTGCAATGCCCTCAACGGGCTCTTACGAATGGATGGAAAAAATGAAACGTCTGGAAGGAAAAAGCGCCCTTATTACCGGCTCCGCCAGAGGGATCGGGAGAACGTTCGCGCAAGCCTATATCCGCGAAGGCGCTACGGTTGCGATCGCAGACATCAACCTGGAGCGTGCGCAAGCCACGGCAACTGAGTTGGGTCCAAATGCCTATGCGGTGGAGATGGACGTTACCAACCAGCAATCAATCGACGGAGCCCTCGACACGGTCATCGCAACCGCAGGCAAGCTCGATATCCTGATCAACAACGCAGCACTGTTTGATCTCGCACCGATTACGGACATTGCTCGAGACAGCTACGAACGGCTGTTCTCGATCAACGTGTCCGGCACCCTGTTCACGCTGCAGGCCGCGGCCAAACAGATGATCCGCCAGGGCCACGGCGGCAAGATCATCAATATGGCCAGCCAGGCCGGGCGGCGCGGTGAAGCGCTGGTCGCGGTGTATTGCGCGACAAAGGCGGCGGTAATCAGCCTCACGCAATCGGCCGGGCTCAATCTCATTCCCCATCGCATCAACGTGAATGCCATCGCGCCGGGGGTGGTGGACGGTGAGCATTGGGATGGCGTCGATGCGCTGTTCGCCCGCTATGAAAACCGGCCGATCGGGGAGAAGAAAAAACTGGCGGGACAGGAAATACCGTACGGGCGCATGGGCACGGCAGACGATCTTGTCGATACGGCGATCTTCCTGGCATCGGCCGAGAGCGATTACATCGTGGCGCAGACTTATAACGTCGATGGCGGCAACTGGATGAGTTGACTGGCCCCGGGAACAGGGCCAGCCAATGCCTCAAAGGCGAAAACGACCCACTGATTGCGAGAGCTGTCCAGCCAGGGTGGACAGCTCATCGGTGGTCGAGGCGGTCTGGTTGATGACCTTGCTGTTGCCTTCGGACATGCCGGCAATCATTTCCACCTGATGCGCGATTTCGTTACTGGCCAGGCTCTGCTCACCGATCGTGCGGCTGATGTCATTAACCAACTCAGTGGTGTTGAGCGTGGCCTGGAGGATTTCGCGGATGGCGCGCTCGACGTCGGCGGTCACTGCCATGCCTTTGTCGACCTGCGCAACGCCCGCCTCCATGCTGCTGACCGCCTCACGGGTGCTTTGCTGGATGCGCGCGACCATGGCGGCAATTTCCTGGGTGGAGGCGCTGGTGCGTCCCGCCAGGCTGCGCACTTCATCGGCGACGACGGCGAAACCACGGCCCTGCTCGCCGGCGCGGGCGGCCTCGATGGCGGCGTTAAGCGCCAGCAGGTTGGTTTGATCGGCGATGCCCTTGATCACCTGAATGATGCTGAAGATCCCCTCGGACTCCTTGTCCAGGGTGCGGATCACCTGGGCCGACTGCTGCGCCGAACGGGCAATCCCGTCCATGTCGCTGACCACCTGATGAATCACCCGACCACCGTCCTTCGCCAATTCCTCGGCCTGGTTGGCCATGTTCAGTGCACGCTCGGCATGCCGGGTGATTTCCTCGATGCTCGCGGTCATTTCACTGGCCGCCGCGGCCATGGTGCTGGCGGCGACGCTTTGCTGCTGGCTGCTACCCGCGACCTGATGGCAGCCGCTGCTCAACTGCTGACTCATGCCACTCACGCCATGGGCATTGCTGCGAACCACCTCGATCATGCCGCGCAGGTCGCGCTGCATGGTTGCCAGGCTGCGAATCAACGTGCTGGCTTCATCCTTGCGAGTGGGCTCGACGATAGGTTCGCTCAGGTTGCCATGGGCGATGCTTTCGGCAATCCGGCTGGCAATCTGCAACGGCCCCATGATGCTCAGGATGACCGAGCGTCCCAGGGCGAGCAGCAGCAACAAACTGGCAATGAGTACGGCGCCGAGGGTGAAGTTGGCACTGCTGATGGTTTGGCGAGTGCCCGCGCTGGTCTGTTGGGTGTTGGTTTCGATCAGCTCACTGAGGGTGGCCATCTGGTCTTCCAGTTGGCTGAACGCGTTATTGAACGTGCCCAGTTGCTGTTGTGCGGAATCCGGATCATCCAGCGCCAGCCCGACAATGCGCTCGGCGGCACTGATGTACGTATCTAGGCTGGGCTTGATCTTGTCCAGCGCGGCCTTGAGGGTGTCGTTGACCGGCAGCTTGAGGTTGTCACCGAGCATCTCGCGAAAATGCGCGGCATGCTCATTGAGTGAACTGCGCACCTCGGCCTTGCTGCTAGGGCTCTTGCCCAGCCCTACCAGCATCGCGGACAGCACATCGGCGCGCAGCGCATCGTGCATCATGTCGGCTTCGAGGTGGTTGCGCAGCGCGGTCATGCTGACCTCGTTGTCATTCACCGCTTCAGCCATCCGGGTATTGCCCACATAGCTGACCAGACTCACGATCAGGGCGGTGAGCAAACTGGTGCCGATCAACAAGATCAAACGTAATTTTATGGACACTCGGTGATTCCCCTGGCGGCATGTGCGTGGTCGGCTAGTTGCCTGCTGTTAGGGTTATCGACTGTTTCAACCGGTTACTGAGGCTTATTTCCACTTGAGCCGATTTTTTCGACCTGCGGTATACCTTTTCGCGCTTGACCTTGTGATTCGGGCGATGCAGCGGGCTCAATGCCCGCGAATGTAGTGCTCAAGCTGGCGAATCAAATCGGCCTGCTCGACGATAGCTTCCTTGACCAGATCGCCGATCGACAACAGCCCGATCAGTTCGCCGCTCTCCAGCACCGGCAGATGGCGCAAATGGCTGTCGGTCATGACCGCCATGCAGCGCTCGATACTCTGCTGGCTGTCGGCGGTCACCACCGGTGCGCTCATGATCTCGCGCACCGGCGTACCGACCGAAGAACGGCCCTGTAGCACCACCTTGCGCGCATAGTCGCGTTCGCTGATGACGCCCACCACCCGCCCGTCTTCGATGACAGGCAACGCGCCGACGTTCTTCTCGGCCATCATTTTCAGGGCGTCGAGGACCATCTGATCCGGTGCAATGCTGTGCACCTGCTGGTTTTGCACGACTTTCAGTTTCAGTAACTGTGCGGCTGTTTTCATCAACGTTCTCCGATACGGTTCAGGGCGGTGCTCAAGCCGCCGCGACTTCCACGACCCCGGCATTCAGGCGCACCGGCCAGACCCGCAGGCGCTGCTCCGGGTACTCCAGGCAACTGCCGTCTTCAAGACGAAAATGCTGCTTGTAGATCGGCGACGCCACCACCAGATCGCCCTTGAGGCTGCCGATCAATCCACGGCCGATAACGTTCGCGCCGGATTGCGGATCATGATTGTCGATGGCGTAGAGGGTCCGACCTTCAGCCTGCGGCAGATAGAACAGCGCCACCTGGGCGCCGTCGAGCCAGACGACGACACCGGAGTTGCTGACCAGATCCTGCTGGCTGCACACCGCCTGCCAGGCTTGGGCATTGGCCGCGGTGGCAAGGGCATCGACACGCTGGGTAGTGGGCTGGCTCATCAGGCATTCTCCTCGGTGACAGGGATAAGGTTGAGTTCGGCGGCCATGATCGGCCGGCGCTGACCGCGCTCCTGAACAAAATGGATGTCCGGGTCAGGACGTTGATCGTTGACGAAGGTGCGGAAGCGCTTGAGTTTTTCCGGGTCTTTGAGGGCATTGGCCCATTCGCATTCGTAGCGGTTGACCACCAGTTGCATCTGCGATTCGAGTTCTGCGCCGAGGCCCAGGCTGTCGTTGATAACCACGTCCTTGAGGTAATCCAGGCCACCCTCCAGGCTTTCGCGCCACACGGAAGTACGCTGCAATTTGTCGGCGGTGCGGATGTAGAACATCAGGAACCGGTCGATGTAACGGATCAGGGTTTCATCGTCCAGGTCGGTGGCGAACAGCTCGGCATGACGCGGGCGCATGCCGCCGTTACCGGCCACATAGAGGTTCCAGCCGTTCTCGGTGGCGATCACGCCCACGTCCTTGCTCTGCGCCTCGGCACATTCACGGGTGCAGCCAGAAACCGCGAACTTGAGCTTGTGCGGCGAACGCAGGCCTTTGTAGCGATCCTCGAGGGTCAGGGCCATCTTCACGCTGTCCTGCACGCCGTAACGGCACCAGGTGCTGCCCACGCAAGACTTCACAGTGCGAGTCGATTTGCCGTAGGCGTGCCCGGTTTCGAAACCGGCCTCGATCAGCTCGGACCAGATGTCCGGCAACTGATGCAACTGCGCGCCGAACAGGTCGATCCGCTGGCCGCCGGTGATTTTGGTGTAGAGGTCGTATTTCTTCGCGACCACGCCGATCGCGATCAGTTTGTCGGCCGTGATCTCACCGCCAGCGATGCGCGGCACCACTGAATAGGTGCCGTTTTTCTGCATGTTGGCCATGAAAGTGTCGTTGGTGTCCTGCAACGGCACCAGCGAAGCGTCCATGATCGGCTGGTTCCAGCACGAGGCGAGGATCGAGCCCACCGCCGGTTTGCACACGTCGCAACCGGTGTGACCACGACCATGCTTGGCCAGCAGCTCTTCGAAGGTGATCACCCCTTCTACCCGCACCAGCGCATAAAGCTCCTGACGGGTGTAGGCGAAGTGTTCGCACAGGCTCTTGTCGACACTGACGCCACGGGCAATCAGTTCGTGCTCGAACACTTGCTTGAGCAGCCCGGCGCAACCGCCGCAACCGGTGCAGGCCTTGGTTTGCGATTTGAGCAGGCCCAGGTCGGTGCAGCCGCCGTCGATGGCCGAGCAGATCGAGCCCTTGGTGACGTTATGGCACGAACACACTGTTGCCGACTCGGGCAACGCGCCCGGGCCCAGGGTTGGCGCCCCGGCGGACGATGGCAGAATCAGGCTGGCCGGTTCCGACGGCAAGGCAATGCCGTTCTGCATGTATTGCAGCAGGGTGTCGTAATAGCTGTTGTCGCCGACCAGTACCGCGCCGAGCACGCGCTTGCTGTCAGCATCCACCACCAGGCGACGGTAGCTGGCCGTGGCTTCATCGATAAACTGATAGCTGCGTGCACCCGGCGTGTGGGCGTGAGCATCACCGATGGAGCCGACATCGACGCCGAGCAGTTTGAGCTTGGTCGACATGTCGGCACCCTGGAACGGCTCCGCCACTTGATTGCACAGCAGCGAGGCGACGCCACGGGCCATCTGGTAACCGGGAGCGACCAGACCGAAAAGGCTGCCATTCCAGGCGGCACACTCGCCGATGGCGTAGATATTCGGATCGCAGGTCAAGCATTGGTCATCAATCACCACGCCGCCACGCGGACCGATGTCCAGCGCGCATTGGCGGGCCAGCGCGTCTTGCGCGCGGATGCCGGCGGAGAACACGATCAGGTCGGCTTCGAGAAATTCGTCGTTGGCAAAGTTCATCCGGTAGCGGTACTGCTCGCCGGCACTGATCGACTGCGTGCCACGGGACAGGTGCACACCTACGCCGAGCCGCTCGATTTGCGCCTTCAGCGCCAAGCCACCCTGCTCGTCCAATTGCACTGGCATCAGGCGCGGGGCGAACTCCACCACGTGGGCTTCCAGGCCCAGGCTTTTCAGGGCATTGGCGGCTTCCAGGCCGAGCAGGCCACCGCCGACCACCACGCCACGCCGGGCATTGGCTGCCGCGGCACGAATCGCGTCGAGGTCTTCAAGGGTGCGATACACCAGGCGCGAGTCGCCTTCTGCACCTTCAATAGGCGGCACAAACGGATAAGAACCGGTGGCCAGCACCAGTTTGTCGTAAGCGACGCAACCTTGTGCGGTGATCACCTGGCGTCGCGCTCGGTCGATTTCCAGCACCGGCACGCCCAGATGAAGGGTGACGCCCGGCGTCTGGTACAGGGAGGCTTCGCCCAGGGCCAGCGACTCGGCATCGCGACCGCTGAAATACTCGGACAGATGCACACGGTCGTAGGCACGCATCGGCTCTTCGCTGAAGACATGCAGGTGGTAATGGTCGAGGGCGCCGCGCTCGATGAGCTGCTCGACACAATGATGTCCGACCATGCCATTGCCGATCACGATCAGCGTTTGCAGTTTGTTCAATGCGGCAACATTGGAATTCATAGTAAGCACCCAGCCAAAGCCAATCACGGTTAAAAAAGCAAAAAAAAACGCCTGAAACCTCTCGGTTTCAGGCGTCTTTGCCTGTTCTTCGCGGTGTTCGACCTGGCGCCTTCGCCTGATCCACCGATGTTGCCCACGACCTGCTCGGCCGGTCGATCTTCGTTGATCGACGGGGCGGCCCACTGCGTGGACCTTGAACGATGTAATGCAGCGTTTGTGCCAGCTGTGGATCGAGCGCTTTAGAAACGCTGTTTCAGTGAGGATTTATCGGGGTTCAGCGTGATTTCCCTTCAAGGCCATCGGGGATAAAGACGATTCGGTTTTTGCCTTGGCATAGTGCAAGCCATGTGCGATGAGCTTCATAAAAGTGCATGTATCTCGGTGGATAAGGACGCCTTTTGCCTAATGCACTCTTTGTGCCCGACGGCCGCCAGTGCCTGATTTTGCGACTGCTGCGCAGCCGAACGCAGCCGAACGCAGGCTACGCCAGCCGCTACAAATCGAACGCGGCCTCGCCAGCTCCTACAGATTGCCCACGATCCCCTGCCTGTCTTGTCTTGCGGTGTTGCGGTGGTATTGGCCTGCCCTCAACTGGTAGCCTGAGCCCCTTGCCTGCATGTCTCTGATGGATTATCGGCGCAAGAAGACGCCTTGATGATCACTTCATTCCTTTCAATCAAGACAACGGTGGCTCTTTTGATCAGCAGCACCCCCGCATTTGCCCGCGATATCGACGGCAAAGCCATCTCTGCCCAGGTTCTCGACGAGGTCCGGGAAGAGGTTCTGGCCCTGGCCGGCCAGCAGATCTATCCCGCCTTGGCGGTCCTGTTGGTCGGCGACGACCCGGCCAGCCACGTGTATGTACGCAATAAACTGCTGCGCGCCAAGGAAGTCGGCATCCGCTCCCTTGAATACCGCCTGCCGGAAACCGCCAGCCAGGCCCAGGTCCTGGAACTGATTGCACAACTCAATGCCGATCCCGCGGTGAACGGCATCCTGGTGCAACTGCCCTTGCCCGCCGCTATCGATGAGCAGGCAGTGATTCATGCCATCGACCCGATCAAGGACGTGGACGGTTTTCATCGGGAAAACGTCGGTGGGCTGGTGCAAGGCATCGAGGTTCTGACCCCGTGCACGCCCAGCGGCTGTATGCGCCTGTTGTACGAAACCTGCGGTACTGACTTGAGCGGCTTGCACGCGGTGGTCATCGGTCGTTCGAACATTGTCGGCAAGCCGATGGCGACCTTGCTATTGCAGGCCAACTGTTCGGTCAGCGTGGTGCACTCGCGCAGTGTCGATGCCCCGGCGTTGTGTCGGTTGGCGGATATCGTGGTCGCGGCGGTGGGGCAGCCCGAGTTGATCGACGCCAGTTGGCTCAAGCCCGGCGCGGTGGTGATCGATGTTGGCATTAACCGAATTACCGACGAGTCCGGCAACCGTCTGGTGGGCGATGTCGACTACGCCAGCGCCCGTACCGTCGCCCGTGCGATCACCCCGGTGCCCGGTGGCGTCGGGCCGATGACCATTGCCTATCTGCTGAAGAACACTCTGATTGCCAGCCGGTTGCAACGCGCGGCGCAGGCCCGCGGTCAGCAGCCTGAGGACGACCTGGCGTTGAACTGAGCACAACGCACACGGCCCACTTCAAAGTGGGCCGTGTCGGTGATGCGGAACCTGTGCGGGCTTGTGCTTAACTGACTGGCATTGGGCTCCGTCAGTCTTGCACATCCTCTTTTTATTTCCCGGCGTGCAACACCTGCGTTTGCGGCATCGCCGAAGAGTGGTGGTTGAGAATCTTCCACTGACCGCCCACCTGCTCATAGACAAAGGTGTAGCGCGCCTGCACCTGACGAGTCTTGCCATCGGCTTCGGTCAACGTAAAGGTGTAGACGCCACTGTCCATGGCCACGTTGGCGCCCAATGGGCGGATCTCACGGAAGTTGATCTGGCCCACCGGCTTGAGCGCCATGAAGTGATCGAAGTAGTCCTTGATCTGTGCCGGCGTGGTGCGCACCTGATTGGAAACCGTCGGTTGCAGCACGGCGTTCGGCGCATACAGGTCGACCACGCTCTGAACATTGCCGCTCTTCAACGCGCTGTTCCAATGGTCAAACAGGGCGGCGATTTCACGATCCTTCACGTTGGTGGGTTGCTGCGCCACGCTGCTGTAAACGTAAGGCACCGCTTCCAATGCCTGAACCAGCGGGGCGGTCAGGGCGAACAACAGGGCGATGGTTGAGGTCTTGAATGTCATTGCGCTATTCCAATGGTGGTCGATGGGCTCACTGTGCCGTCCGGAACGCCGCCCGCCATCGGCCAACCGGAGCCATTTGCCTATGCCATTCGGCAGATAGCGCCCTGCCCCGTTAACAAGGTTTAATGACGCCCCTGCCCGAACGGGCGTGCCCGCGCCGGAACCTGCCCATGCAAAACCCTGATCATGACCCCGGTAGCGCCTTGGCCATTCGTACCCAGTATCGGCAGTCGCAAAGTCGCGCCGCGCGGCTGCGGCTGCTGGTGGATACCGGCCAGGAACTGACCCAACTGGCTCCCGAGGCCATGCGTCAACGCGTGCTGCAACGGGCCTGTGCCTTCCTGGCGATGGACCACGCGCTGCTGCTGGAATGGGACGTGGATGCGCAAGTCAGGACCACCGCCAGTCAAGGCAGCCGCGAGCGTTTAGACAGTCTCGCGCGCCTCGCCGATACCGCGATGAGCGCCCCGCAATGGCAGGAGCAGCCGAGCGCGGTCCTGCCCAATGTGCTGCGGGTGCCTTTGCGCGGTGGTGATGGCACGGCCTTCGGTGCGCTGGTGCTGGCCAACAGCGTCAGCATCAGTGCACCGGACACCGAAGACCTCGAATCCCTGCAATTACTCGCCACCCTGCTGGCCGCGCACCTGGAAAACAAGCGCTTGCTGGACGCACTGGTGGCGCGCGAACGCACCATGTCCGATCTGGTCCACAGGCTGTTCAGAGCACAGGAAGACGAACGCAAACGCATGGCCTACGACCTGCACGACGGCCTGGCACAAACCCTTGCCGGGCTGCATCAGCGCCTGCAAGGTTTTGCCGGCCGCTGCCCGCCACTGCCCGACGAACTCGACGCGGACTTACAAACGATTCTTGCTTTGGCCCAACATTGCGTGGGTGAAGGCCGGCAATTGATCAGCGGCCTGCGCCCGACGGTGCTCGACGATTTTGGCTTGCTGAAGGCGGTCGACAAAGAGGCCGATCGCCTGCGCGAAGCCGGGATCAAAGTCAGCTGGAATGCGCGTTGCGAAGCACGCTTGCCCAGCCAGGTGGAGATCGCCCTGTTCAGGATTGCCCAGGAAGGTATCAACAACATTCTCAAACACGCGCAGGCCAGCCACGTCGTGCTGGCGCTGGAGCTGCACGAAGGCCAGGCCTCGCTGCGGGTGGACGATAACGGCCAGGGCTTTGCCATGGAACAACCCCTCGACACCTGCGGCGCCCAGCACCTGGGGCTTGCCGCGATGCAGGAACGCGCGAGCCTGCTGGGCGGTGATTTCACCTGCATCAGCCATGCGCACGGCGGAACGCAACTGCGCGCCACCGTCCCTTCTGGCCTGAATGGAACCCCTCAATGACTCACGTTATACGACTGGTGGTCGCGGACGATCATGAAGTCACGCGCACCGGCTTTGTCTCGTTGCTGGCCGGCCTGACGCAATTCGAAGTGGTCGGCCAGGCCTGCAATGGCCAGGAAGCGCTGGACCTGTGTGAGCGTCTTTTACCCGACATCGTCATCCTCGACATCCGCATGCCGGTGCTCAACGGGCTGGGCGCGGCACGCATGCTTCAAGAGCGCCTGCCGGCCCTGAAAGTGATGATGTTCACCATGGACGACAGCCCCGACCACCTTGAAGCCGCCATGCTCGCCGGCGCCGTGGGCTATCTGCTCAAGGATGCCAGCCGCCTCGAGGTGATCGACGCGTTGCAACGTGTCGCCGCCGGCGAGCAAGCCCTCAACAGCTCAGTCAGTGCCCAATTGCTGCGCCGCATGACCGAACGCAATGCCAGCGGCGTGGCCTTCGATGCCCTGACCCCGCGGGAGCGCCAGGTACTGGGGTTGGTGGCCAACGGCATGAGCAACCGTGAAATCGGCGAAGAACTCGGCATCACCACCGGCACGGCCAAAGCCCACGTGGAACGGGTCATTGGCAAACTCGGCGCCGCCGACCGCACCCAGGCCGCTGTGCGTGGCATTGCTCTGGGCCTGGTGACCCAGTCATGAAAGCGTCAAATGCCCGCCGCTGGGCCGATCTGGCGTTACGCGGCAAAGCCCTCGTGGTGATTTCCCTGCCGTTGGTTATTCTGTTGCTCTCGCTGGTGCTGATCTACACCACCGAGCGCCAGACGGCTCGCGCGGAGGAAGACGTGCGCCGCGTGCTGCTGGTACAGGGCGATATCCAGACCGTACATACCTTGCTCGCCGAGGCCGCCGCCAGCGTGCGCGGCTATCTGCTGACGCGCCGCGAGGATTTCCTGCCGGGTTATCGGCAAGCCAGACCCTTGATCGAATCGGCCTTGCAGCGACTGGACAGCAACGTTCGCGATGAGCGGGTGCGCAAGCATCTGGAAGCGATCACGCCGCTGATCGAAACCAAGGTCGAGGGCCTGGTAGAACTGCTGGATGATCGCAACGCAACTCCTGAGTCGATCACCACCATCCTGATCAGCAACAAGCACATCCTCGACGAGTTACGCGAACGCATCAGCGCCATGCGCACCCTCGAGGACACCCTGCTGGCCGAACGCACCGCAGCAGCGGCCTCCACTCGACAACGCCTGTTGTTCTCCACCCTGCTGGCTGCCGTTTGCGGGCTGTTTGGTGCCATTGTGGCGGTGCTGTTTCTGTCCAAGGGCATCGTCGCCCGGGTGCAGCAGGTTCAGGGTAACGCACAACGGCTGGCACTCGGTCAGCCGTTGCTGCCACAACCTCCGGAGAACGATGAAATTGGTCAATTGGGTACGCGTCTGGTCGAAGCCGGGCTGTTGCTGGCCGAACGTGAACGGGCAATACGCGACAATGAAGAACGCTTGCGGTTGATCATCGACGGGGTGAAGGACTACGGTATTTTCGCCCTCGATACACAAGGTTTCGTGACCAGCTGGAATGCGGGCGCCCAACGGATCAAGGGCTATACGGAACAGGAGATCGTCGGCCAGCATTTCTCGATGTTTTATCTGCCGCAAGAGTGCCCGCAGCATCCCGACATGGCGCTGCGCGAGGCCACTCGCAATGGCCATTACATGGAAGAGGCCTGGCGTTGCCGCAAGGATGGCAGCCGCTTCTGGGCCAGCGTGGTGATTACCGCGCAATACGACAGCAGTGGTGCCTTGCGTGGATTCTCCAAGATTACCCGCGACATCACCGACCGCCGTGCGGCCGAGATCGCGCTGAGCACCGCACGGGAAGAGGCGGAGCGCGCCAGCCGCGCCAAAAGCGAGTTTCTGTCGCGCATGAGTCACGAACTGCGTACCCCCCTCAACTCCATTCTCGGCTTCGCGCAACTGCTGGACATGGATTCACCCAAGGGGCAACGAGCGCAGATCGGTCACATCCTGCGGGCCGGAAAACACCTGCTGACCCTGATCAACGAAGTGCTGGACATCGCCAAGATCGAGGCCGGGCGCCTGCCACTGAATGTTGAATCCGTGCCCCTGGCGGTGGTGCTGCAAGAAGCCCTGACGCTGGTTTCCCCCATGGCCTGCGACGCCGGCGTCCATCTGGGTGAACTGCCGATGCTGACCGCCGACAGCGGGATCGTCGCCGATCGGCAACGCCTGGTTCAGGTGTTGCTCAACCTATTGTCCAACGCCATCAAATACAACCGGCCCCAGGGTCGGGTGCACATTGAGGTCAAGGTTCTTCAACAACGAATTGCCGTGTCGGTCTGCGATACCGGCAAGGGCATTGCGGCAGATCGACAGGATCAACTGTTCAAACCGTTCGAGCGCCTGGAGTCCGATCCAAACGTGGAAGGCACCGGTCTGGGCCTGGCCTTGAGCAAGAGTCTGGTGGAAATGATGAACGGTAGCCTGACGGTCAAAAGCCGGCCCGGCGAAGGCTCCAGTTTCACCCTGGAGCTGCCCTTCGTGCGCCTGCAGCCAGCCACTGAGCCCGCGACTGCACGAATCAGCGCCCCTACGGCCACTTCCGCCCGCGCCGCCCCCGATTACCAGGGCAAAGTGCTGTGCATCGAAGACAATCTGTCGAGCCTGGCCCTGATCGAAACCCTGTTGCAACGGCGACCGCACATCCAGTTACTCTCAAGCATGCAAGGGCAAATGGGCCTGGACCTGGCCCGTCAACATGCACCGCAACTGATTTTGCTGGACGTGGCACTCCCGGACCTGGATGGTTTCAACGTTCTGCAACGCTTGCGTCAGTTCTCCATCACCCGCGCCATTCCAGTGCTGATGATCACCGCCGATGCCAGCGACCTCACTCACCTGGCCTTGCTCGAGGCGGGAGCGACCGCGGTGCTGACCAAGCCGATTCACATTCCTTCATTCCTCGCCCATCTTGACCAGCACCTACCGGAGCCCGTGTGAACACCGACCTGCGCATTCTGATCATCGACGACCAACGGCCCAATCTCGATTTGATGGAGCAGCTGCTTGTCCGCGAGGGGCTGAGCAACGTACTGAGCAGCACCCAGCCACTGCGAACTCTGGACCTGTTCAACGGCTTCGAGCCTGACCTGGTCATTCTCGACCTGCACATGCCGGAGTTCGACGGCTTCGCCGTACTTGAACAGCTCAACCGGCGCATCCCGGCCGGCGAATACCTGCCGATCCTCGTGCTCACCGCCGACGCCACCCGAGATACCCGCCTGCGCGCACTGGCGCTCGGCGCCAAGGACTTCATCAGCAAGCCACTGGACGCCCTGGAAACCATGCTGCGGGTCTGGAACCTGCTTGAAACCCGCGCACTGTATAAAGCCCTGCGCACGCGGGTCCCGGCGGATCAGATCGAGTTGCTGCGCCAGTTAAAGCCGCACCCAGCTAGCTGACCGAAGAGGCGGAATCACTGACGATTTGCTACTGAAAGCCAAGTCACGGGGCTGGCTCGGCGCCTTGGAGGCCGGCTGCAGAAAGCCCAGCAAGGCTTGCTGGGTGTCATGCCAGGCCGTCGGGTGTTCCATATCGAGGAAATGCCCGGCGTTCTTGATGGTCTGAAACTGGGCCTGACGGGAATGAGCTGCAAAAAGACGGGCATCTTCCACCGAGGTGTACTCATCCCGTTCGCCGTTGATAAACAGCAGCGGGATTTCGATGGCGTCGGCACAGGAAACGTAGCAGTGAGTGTCCTGGGTCAGCACCTCATTGACGTGAAAATGCATTTGCCGGTATTCGTGTTCGTCCAGGCTGATGACATGGCGTTCATTGAAACGCTTGAACAGTGACGGCAGGTGCTTGCCGATCGTGCTGTTGATCAAACGCCCGACATTGCGACGATCGTACGCCTGGAGAAAGTCCCGGCCGCTCTCCAGATAATCACGCATCGGCGTGTTGATCCGCGCGGCGAATGAACTGATCACTGCCTTTTCGATTCGGCGCGGCCGCTGAGCCAGTGCCACCAGGGTCGCCGCCCCGCCCCAGGAAAAGGACAGCACATGCTGTGCACAAAAATGCTCGATCAACTCCAGCAGTATTTCAGCCTCGTCTTCCTTGCGGATCGGCTGGTCATGCAGGTTGTGTTGTTTCGACTGACCGGCGTAGGGCTGATCGTAGAGGACCACATTGAAGCGTGGCCGCAGGTAGCGCACCGTTTGCGCGAAGGATGCGGTCGTTGCCAACGAGCCATTGACCAGAATGATGGTCTTGTCAGCGGCGGTGTTGAGATAGTGCTCGGTATAAACCTTGTACTTCTTACCAATCTCGACGATGGCAGTCTTCAGCATCATTTCATTCTATTCCTTGAACAAATTGGATCAGGCACACAGCGTGATCGGCTACCCGGCGTCCTCCGGTCAAGCCTGACAGCACGAACCAACAACGGTACAAGGGCGCTGAGATGAGCGCCATGACCAATAAGTCACTAACCGACCAGTGGTTCTCAGTTAAGCAGGGATTTTTCCGCGTACAAGCACGCACGCTTGAAAGTGACGGCCCAGACGCTCTACCGACATCCGCCTATGATTGTTAATTGCCCCCCGCCTTTTTCATCTCAGGGCTTACAGCTTTGTGCGGCCCGCCCCTCACGTCCAACGAGGCCTTGAAAAATGTCGCTGACGCTTTACTACCATCCGCTGGCGTCGTACTGCCATAAAGTGCTCATCGCGCTCTACGAAAACGGGACCGACTTCGAAAGAAGAATCATCGATCTCGCAGACGCTGCCGACAGCGCAGAGCTTCAGGCTCTGTGGCCAATCGGAAAATTCCCGGTTATTCGCGACCCTGCTCGACAACGTGATCTGCCGGAGTCCAGCATCATCATCGAGTACCTGGATCGACTGTATCCAGGTGAACAGCGCCTGCTTCCGGACGATTGGGAGACCGCGTTGGAGGTGCGGTTATGGGACCGCTTTTTCGACCATTATCTACAAACACCGATCCAACGGATTGTCAGCGATCGACTACACGCGACCAACGGTGATTTGACCAGAGAACGGGCCACGCTAGAAACGGCGTACAGAATGCTCGAGCGCCGGATGGCGTCCCGAATCTGGGTGGCCAGCCCGGACTTCAGCCTGGCCGACTGCGCCGCGGCCCCGGCACTTTTCTATGCCTGCACGCTATTGCCGTTCCCCGACGACTACCAGCACTTGAGCGCCTATTTCGACCGGTTGATACAGCGACCGTCATTCCAGCGAGTGATCGACGAAGCCAGGCCCTGGTTTTCGCTCTATCCGTTTGCGGATGACATCGCGCAGCGGTTCCGCCAGCCCTCGGCCCCCCCATGACCCGCGTTGAGTTCACGCCGGCGTCCAGATAACAGCCTGTGACATCCGGACATCCAAGCCGCCAACCTATGGCGCCACCGTGACATCGGCCTGCCCGCTCTCGAGCAAGGCGGCGTGGACAAATCCTTCGGCCTTCTTGCGCTCGACGAAAGCCGTCACATAGGCCGCCCCCGCTTCACGCTTGCGGGGTACGGCCATCGCCTGGCGTATGGCGGTAAAGGCGCCTTCGAGGACCCGGTAACGTGGATCAGCGGCAGCGACCTTTTCCAGCGGTTGGCGCACACCCGCCGCCGCATCCAGGCCTTTGTCGAAGAACAGGTCGACGGCGGCGGCGGACGTTTCTGCCCGCTCCAGTTGCGCCTGTTTCAAGGTACGGGTCAGGAACAGGTCGTAGGCCGCGCCCTTGCCGACCGCCAGGCGCAATCCTTGCCGATCCAGATCATCGACCGCCGTATAAGCCGAATCGGCCGCCACCAGGTAGGTGCCTTCGATGATCACGTAAGGCTCGCTGAACGCGATCTGTTGTTCACGCACCGGCTCGATGGCGAGGAACGCGATGTTCCATGCGCCCTCCTCCAGCGCGGCAAACACCTTGCCGGCGGCATCGAACGTGATCATTTCCAGACGCACGCCCAGCTCTTGCGCCAGAGCCGTTGCCAACGCCACCGAGACGCCTTGGGGAGTTCCGTCCCGACCCTGCTGCGCCAGCACCGGATTGCCGAAATTGATCGCCGCACGCAGCACACCATCGGGCGCCAGGTCATCAATGACCGCAGGGGAAACAGCACTCATCATGGGCTCCGAAACAAAAAATTGATGTCACGACCTGCAGCGGCTTCAAGAAGCCGTCCTTCGCGTCGAAACCATAGGCGAACGGCGCCGTCGAGTGCAAGACCAAGGCCTGCTCCACCTCGTGGTCGACTGCGAATATCCCGTAGGAGCTGCCGCAGGCTGCGATCTTTTGATCTTTCCAACGGGCGACTCGTTACCTGAACAGGCACCAAAGTCAAAAGATCGCAGCCTGCGGCAGCGCCTACAACCCGCGCTCGGTGCACATGCAGAGCGGTGGCGGACTACCGTTGCGCCAATTCATGGTTGATGCATTGCTCGTAATACGTTTGCTTGATGCCGGCCGGCTTGAGACGCGAAGAGCTGTTGTAGGTTTGTTCCGTGATCCCCATGGCTGTCATGCGCATCCACGGCCGGGGAAATTTGCGCGATTGCAGTTTTCTGCGTGCCCCGTAAAGCGTAAGCCCGGAAAGCTTCGAGGCTTGCGCGCCCTCGGCTATTTCCGCGCCCCAGCTGCAAATATAGCGAGAGTTCTTGCTCAGTTCCTTTGCCTGAGCCCCAAGCGAGAAAGCCACCAGGACAAACGTTGCAGCCATCCACACCAAAGTCCGCATATCGCCAATGCCTAACCTTCTGAAAAGAAAGCGAGTTTGACAACGAAGCACAGATCTGGGGGCCAGCAGTTTGCCTCATTTCATCGCTGATTCTCTCTGCCAGGCCCGACGCAAAAGATCGATGACCTCTTCGTCCGACGTCTGAGTAAAGTCGGTGTACCAATGGCCGATCGAGATCAGCCAATCGGGGATGAGCGGGCAAATCAGTTCGTCCACCTCGTCACGCAGCGCCTCTGCCGTCTCAAGCGGTGCCACCGGCACGGCAACGACAATGCGCGACGGCGCTTGCAGGCGCACGGACTGTATCGCGGCCATCATCGTGGCCCCTGTGGCCAGGCCATCATCGATCAGGATCACCACCTGATCCTTGAGTGCCACAGGCATGCGCGAGGCCCGGTATACGAGCTCGCGACGCAACAATTCCTGCGTTTCCCGCACAACCACGCCATCGAGCGTGCGCTGATCGATACCGTTGGCCCGCAGCGCATCGTCATTGACGATCTGTATGCCACCGCTGGCAATGGCGCCCATGGCGAACTCCTGGTGGGACGGCACCCCCAGCTTGCGGACCAGCATCAGGTCCAGGCGAACCTCCAGGGCCGTGGCCACTTCATAGGCGACCGGGACGCCGCCACGGGGTAAGGCCAGGACGATGACATCGGCTCTTTTAGCGTATTTACGCAACGGCTCCACCAGGCTTCGGCCGGCATCAACCCGGTCATGCAAGATGGTTTGCAATGAAGGACTATGATTCATCTGACAACTTCCCTGAGGCGGGGCCCCAAAAACGGGCTAGCCAACGTTGGCAAGGGTGCTCGCGACTACACCGCCAGAACGCTGCAAGGCACCTGATACAGAATATGTTCCGTCGTGCTGCCGAGAAGCCTCTCCAGGCCGCTGTACTGAGCTCTGCCCATCACCACCACATCCACCTGATGCTCGTGGGCGAACTCACTCAGCACCGAGACAGGTTGCCCCATGATGAAATGCCGATACTCAGGGGGCACACCGAACCGGGCGGCCAGCTTCAGAAATGACGTTTCCAGGTCGCTGCGCAACTCCCTGGTCAGCTCCGCCAGCGGCAGACCACCGCCTATATCCGCCAGAAAAGCGGCCGAAATGTCACACGCGTACAGCAGATGCAACTCGGCATTGCACTGCATCGCAAGGCTGGAAGCCTGCAGGATGATCCGGTCATTGAGCTCGCTGTTCGAAGGCTCTGTATCTGTCACATCAACCGCGGCCACCACCTTCTGCGGCAGGGCATGGCTTTCGGCACCGACCAGATAAACCGGCACCGGACAATGGCGCAACAAACGCCAGTCCAGCGGCGTAAAGAACGCGCGCTTGAGCACGGGCTCATGCTGCACTTGCTTGATCAACAGATCGGGTTGCATTTCCGTGACGTGATCAAGAATGTCCTGGCGCATATTGTCGGCCCAGGCGACTTCGGTGGTGACCTTGATCCCCCTGCCCTGCATCTTTTGCGCCTGCTCCTTGAGCCAGTCGCGGTGTTCCTGCAGATAGCTTGCCCGAGCCATTTTCCGGTCGCCTTCTTCAAGCAACGACAGAATGTCCAACGACGGAATCAGCGCGGCAATGTGCAAGCTCGCCCCGCTGGCCTTGGCCACGGCAGCGGCCTGATTGATCGCAGGAGAATGACGCAGGAGCGGGTTGATGATCAGTAATAAGCGTTGATACTGGCTCATGATCTGTCTCCAGACAGGTTAGTCCTCGACGCCGCTCACCGCCCATCGGCAATCGTAGGCCTCGATTCAAATCAATTCCTGAAGGGGCCACTTGAAAAGAATAGTTCACAACGGTGCTGTGCATCCCGTGCCGGGCTCGGGCCCTACATCCGCATTGCCTTAAGGAGCCCGCCCACATGAGTTGCGCTTGACTGACTGGCATTGGTCGATGGTCGGGGTTTGTTTGTGACTCGGGAATTGGGCACCCAGTCCCAAGAACAAACAACTCCAACATGGCATCGATAGCATGCATCCGCAAAGACTGCCCCTGCACAACGAGTTGCACGCACGCCCTTCTCTGTATTTCAACGAGCCCGCCCACGTGTTTCATCTCCAAAAGCGTGGCCAACCTCGGGGACCTGCTGCAGGCCCGGGTACAGGTCGAAATGGAAGAGCAGAACTCGGAAATCCTGAAGAGCCTGAACGCCCGCGCCGATACTCAAATCAAAATCCAGCGCGCTGTCGAAGGCCTGTCGATTATCGCCATCACCTATTACTTGTTGAGCCTGTTCAAGCTGTTCTACTCGGGTCTGCACACCATGGGCGCGGACATTTCCGCCAGAGACGCCATGCTGGCCATGACCCCGCTCGCGCTGTGTATCCTGCTGTTCATTTTGATCAGGATCAGGAAAGCCAAAGAGCACTGACCATCACGTTGCGGCGTTCAAGGCTTGCGCAACAGGTAGGTATCCATGATCCACCCGTTCGCCAGCCGCGCCGCCTTGCGCACCCGCTCAATCTCATCTGCCACGTCTTTGAGTTTGCCGTGGATCAGGATTTCATCCGGTGTTCCCAGGTAAGCCCCCCAGTAAATCTCCGTCTCTTGATCGGCCACCTGATGGTAGGCATCTTGCGCATCCAGCATCACCACCACACTGTCGGCATCGCTCACCTGCCCGGCCGCCAACCGCCGGCCGGTGGTGATTTCAATCGAGTGACCGATGCGATTGAGCGACACCTTATGCTGCGCCGCCAACGCCTGCACGCTGGTAATACCTGGGATCACCTCGAACTCGAACACACAACGACCTGACGCCAGAATCGCCTGCAGGATCCGAAGGGTGCTGTCGTACAACGCCGGATCGCCCCACACCAGAAAACCGGCGCACTGGTCGTCGGTCATTTCCTCGTTGATCAGCCGCTCGAAGGTCTGCTGCTTGGCGCGGTTCAGGTCTTCGACGCTGGCGTTGTAGTCCACATCCCCGCGCTCGCGCTCAGGGCTATGGGCTTCGACAAAGCGGTAGTCACGATCGGTGATATAGCGCTCGCAGATCTCGCGCCGCAGCTCGATCAGTTTGTCTTTGCTCTGGCCCTTGTCCATGAGAAAAAACACGTCGACCCGGTTCAGTGCCTTCACCGCCTGCATCGTGATGTAGTCGGGGTTGCCGGCGCCGACACCGATAACCAACAGTTTTTTCATCAAAGCGCTCCTTCAGGGTCAGAGCCCAACAAGCGTAGCCGCCAGCGACCGTTGAACCGCAACTCGATGGCCGACAACGGCTCGACGTCGATCTGGTTGAACGCCGCGCCCTGCAACACCTGCATCAGCGCAGCGCGAATGACAAACGGATGGGTGACGGCAACGATATGCCCCGGTGTCGCCTCAAGGGTCTTCAACCACGCAGCCACACGCTCACCGAGTTGCACCACCGATTCTCCACCGTGGGGCGCCGAGGCCGGGTCATCGAGCCAGGCCTGGAGCGTCGCGGGCTCGGATTGTTGCAGGTCGTCGATCGACGTGCCTTTCCAGCGTCCGAAATCGCACTCCTCCAGCGCCGTGACAATTTCCACGCTGTCGCCATACAGCTCAGCGGTTTGCCGGGTCCGCAGTTCCGGGCCGCAGAGTAAACGTGGCGCTCGCTTGAACTGCCTGCAGCGCGAGCCCTTCGCCGATTGCCAATCCATTTCCACGGGTTCATTCGTAGGAAAACGCGCCAGTTTCTGTGCGACGGTTCGAGCGTGGCAAATCAGGGTCAAGCGGGTCGCCTGCACGGAAGATCACTCTGTCGATGGAAAGAAAAAGCGGCACGAGGCCGCCAGTAACCGACTCATTGTGCCGTAAGAAGCGCCACCCGGCGCGTTTCGTTTCCACCGGCCGATCAGGCTCGCAGCCTAATGCCAGTCAGTTTGAAAAGTACGTGCCAAGTGCAGAACCTGTGGCGAGGGGGCTTGGTCTTCACTTAACTGACTGGCAGGGTCGATATCTCACACGACTATGGGCAATGTCCTACAAGGTCAGTCGATATCCGCGTAGCCCAATATACACAGGGGTTTCGCTCCATTTCAGTGCTTTGAGAATCCACACAAAAATTCGCTAGACATGTAGCGCACGTTACATAAATACTGTTTTAGCGATTTATGAAATAAAATCGACACACTCATCCAGCAGGAGCCCGGATGCCCCCTCTCAGAGACCTGATCACCGATCCCGGCCTGGACTTCACGCCATCGGAACGCAAAGTCATACGAGCCTTGCTGGACCAGTATCCGCGTAACGGACTGGGCCCGATGTCACGTCTGGCCGAACACGCCGGTGTCAGCGACCCGACCATCGTGCGGCTGGTAAAAAAGCTTGGCTTCAGCGGTTACGCCGACTTTCAGGAAGCCTTGCTCAGTGACATGGACCACCGCCTGCGCTCCCCCAGTACCCTGTTGCAACCTCGCGCCCATCTCAAGAAAGACGACCCCTGGAGCCACTATCTGGCGCACAGCCATCGGGCACTGGCAGACACCCAGGCGCTGACCCAACCCGAAGATGTACGAATTCTGGTCGAGTGGCTGCTCGACAGCCGCCATCAGATCCATTGCTTCGGCGGCCGCTTCAGCAGTTTCCTCGCCCACTGCTTGCTCAACCATCTGCGCCTGCTGCGGCCCGGCTGTTTCGCCCTGGAAGACAACGCACAATTGCCGGACCGCTTGTTCGACTTGCAACGCCAGGACGTGGTGCTGGTGTTCGACTACCGCCGCTACCAGTCCCAGGCCCTGCGGGTCGCCAATGCCGCGAAGAGCCGACATGCGCGAATCGTGCTGTTCACCGACATCTATGCATCACCGCTACGGGAAATAGCCGACCTGATCATCAGCGCACCGGTAGAGTCGGCGTCGGCCTTCGACTCGATGGTGCCGGCGCTGGCCCAGGTTGAAGCGCTGATTGCCTGCCTGGCCCTGCGTAGCCCCGATCTGGCCGATCGCCTGGAAGGCATCGACGCCCTGCGGGCCGATTTCGACACCCATCTGCTGGAGGAAAAATAAGGATGTTCGCACTCCCCCACCACTCACCCCGAGACTTGCCGTTTACCGCCGACCACACCGCGCTGTTGCTGGTGGACATGCAGCGTGCCTGGCTCGAACCGCAGTTCGACCCGCACCTCAACGCGCCAGATGCCGACTACTTTCTGACCCGCGCCCACATGCAGGTAGTGCCCAATCAACGCAGGCTGCTCAGTGCCTTTCGCGGCGCCCGGCAAAACGTGTTGCACACGCTCATCGAAAGCCTCACCGCCGATGGCCGCGACCGCTCGCTGGATCACAAACTCTCGGACATGCACCTGCCCAAGGGCAGCCCGCAAGCGCAGATCATCGATGACCTGACGCCGCTCGAAAACGAAATCGTGCTGCCCAAGACCTCTTCCGGAGTGTTCAACTCCACCAGCATCGACTATGTGCTGCGCAACCTGGAAACCCGCCATCTGATCATCGCCGGCATCGTTACCGACCAATGCGTCGACATGGCCGTGCGCGACGCCGCCGACCGTGGCTATCTGGTGACGCTGGTCGAAGACGCCTGCGCCACCTACACCGAACAACGGCATCACGCCTGCCTGAACGCCATCAAGGGTTACTGCTGGATCACTGACACCCAGACCGTGCTCAGCCGGTTGCAGGAGATGCAGCCATGAATGAACGCCTGTCGCCGCTGCCCATGACCACGATCGTCACCACCGACCTGATCGGCGTGACACGCGGCCGCTCCTTTCCCACCGACGAACTCGATGCCTATCAAGTGGCCGGCTGCGGCTGGGTGCCGGCCAACAGCGCCCTGACCCCACAAGACATCATCGCCTCCGGCAACCCATGGGGCGCTTATGGGGATTTACGGTTGATTCCCGACTTGAGCAGTCGCGTGACCGTCAACAACGGCCCGGACACCAATGCCCCGGCGCTGGACTTCATTCACGGCGACATTCGTAAAACCGATGGCCGCCCGTGGGGCACCTGCCCGCGTACGCTGTTGCGCAACGAAGTGGAACGTTATCACGACGAGTTGGGCTTACA
This sequence comes from Pseudomonas sp. P9_31, assembly GCF_034008235.1. Taxonomy (NCBI): domain Bacteria; kingdom Pseudomonadati; phylum Pseudomonadota; class Gammaproteobacteria; order Pseudomonadales; family Pseudomonadaceae; genus Pseudomonas; species Pseudomonas sp. P9_31. Next base: position 3,049,519 of record NZ_CP125375.1, on the reverse strand, counting down.
GGTCAACGCCGCGTTCGAACATGAATTCAACCTCGGCAGCGGCGCGGCGGAGCACCTGGCATTTTCCCTGCAGGCCCAGCGCCAGGGTGCCGAATTCGGCGGCTGGCTGCTCAGTGCACTGCGTGCCGGCGGTGTGGAGCCGGAAATGTTCCTGCCGGAATACGGCAAACACCAGTACGAAATCACCTGCCGCCCGGCCCTCGGCGTCGCCGCCGCCGACCGCGCGGTGAACGTGCGTGAGATCACCCGTGAGATCGCCCGGCAAATGGGCCTGGACCTGAGTTTCGCCCCCAAGACGTCCGAGCATGCCGTATGCAATGGCGTGCATCTGCACATGAGCCTGCAGGACCTGGCCGGCCAATCGGTGATGTATGACGCCGGCACCACCAACGGCCTGTCGACCCTCGGCCAGCATTGGGCCGCCGGTGTTCTGCATTACTTGCCGGCGCTCTGCGCCTTTACCGCGCCGACACCGGTTTCCTACGAACGCTTGCGGCCCCATCACTGGAGCGCTTCCTACGCCTGCCTCGGCCAACGCAACCGCGAAGCGGCGCTGCGGATCTGCCCGACGGTGAGCCTGGGCGACAAAGCCGTGGCGGCGCAATACAACCTGGAATTTCGCGCCATGGACGCCACGGCCTCGCCGCACCTGGCCATGGCCGTGTTGCTGATCGCCGGGCGCCTGGGTATCGAGCAGCGCCTGGCCTTGAACGCGATCACCGATGAAATCCCTGACTCGCTGAACGAAGAGCAACGCCAGGCCCGCGGCATCGTCGCCCTGCCCGCTTCCTTGTCCCAGGCCCTGGATTGCCTGCGCCACAGCGAAGCGTTGATCGAAGCCCTGCCAAGCGCCTTGCTGGACACTTACTTCGCCCTGAAAACCGAGGAACTGACGCTGACGGAAAAGCTCTCGCCCGCCAACCTCTGCGAGCACTATGCGCGCCTGTACTGAATCCGCCGAACGGGGCCTCTACACCCAGCCTGCGTACACCCTGAGCCGGGAAGCCTCCGTGCACCCGCTGATTCTGGTGTGTGAACACGCCAGTCGTTTTATCCCGGCCGAGTTAAATGACCTGGGCCTGAGCGATGAGGCCGCCCGCGAACACATCGCCTGGGACATCGGCGCCCTGGCGTTGGCCGAGCGTTTGGCCGAAGCACTGGGCGCGACCCTGTTGGCGGCCAATTATTCACGGCTGCTGGTCGACCTCAACCGCCCGCGCCATGCGCCGGACAGCATTCCGTTGCAGAGTGAGATTTATCAGGTGCCGGGCAATCGGAATCTGGACGAGACCACCCGCGAGTACCGCCGGCACTGCCTGTTCAAGCCGTTTCATGCACGCCTGCAAACCTTGATCGACGCCCGTGTGGCGCACGGTCGGCCGGTACGAGTGGTGGGGATTCACAGTTTCACGCCAATTTATTTCGGCCAGCCACGGCCGATGGAAGTCGGCGTGTTGTACGGGCAGGCCAGGGAGTACGCCCAGCGAGTGATCGAGGGGCTGAGTCGACATCCATTGAAAGTCGTCGGTAATCAGCCGTACAAAGTCGATCCGCGGGGTGACATGACCGTGCCGGTTCACGGTGACGCCCGAGGATTGGACTCGGTGCTGATCGAGGTGCGCAACGATCTGCTGCGCACGCCCGAAGACGTCGGTCGCTGGACCGGCTATCTGGCACCGCTGCTATAGAAACAGCTTCAAACTTGCAGCGTGCAGCTGCTTTCATATCAAGGAGAAGGGCTTCATGGAAATTGAAGAATTCGGTTACAAGCAAGAGTTGAAACGTAGCCTGTCGCTGACGGACCTGGTGGTGTACGGGATGATCTTCATGATCCCCATCGCGCCGTTCGGTGTTTATGGCTACGTCAACGCCGAAGCACCGGGGATGGTGCCGCTGGCCTACATCATCGGCATGGTGGCGATGCTGTTCACGGCCCTCAGTTACGGCAGCATGGCCCGGGCCTTTCCGATTGCGGGCTCCGTGTACTCCTACGCACAACGCGGCCTCAACCCCCATGTCGGGTTTATCGCCGGCTGGCTGATGCTGCTCGACTACCTGTTGATTCCGCCGCTGCTCTACGTGTACGCGGCGATGGCGCTGAATCACCTCTACCCGGACATCCCGAAAGTCGGCTTCATCCTGGCCTTTCTGGTCAGCGCCACTTTCGTCAACCTGCGGGGCATCACCTTCACCGCGCGGATGAACATCGTTTTTCTACTGGCGCAACTGGTGGTACTGGGGATCTTCCTGTTCTATGCCTGGAATGCCCTGCACAGCGGCGGCGGCAACGGTCAACTGACCCTGGCGCCGCTGTACAACCCCGAGACGTTCAACTTCGCCTTGCTGATGCAAGCGGTGTCGATCGCGGTGCTGTCGTTCCTCGGTTTCGATGCAATTTCCACCCTCGCCGAAGAGATCAAGGGCGATCCCGGCCGCAGCGTCGGCAAGGCTGCGCTGATCACGCTACTGGTGATGGGCGTGATTTTCGTCGTGCAGACCTGGATTGCCACCGACCTGGCCGCCGGCCTGGGCTTCAAGTCCGCCGACACCGCGTTCTATGAAATCGCCGAAATCGCCGCTGGCAGTTGGCTGGCAACCCTGACCGCCGTGGCCACCGCGCTGGCCTGGGGCGTGGCGGTCGCTATCACCTCGCAAGCCGCGGTTTCGCGTCTGCTATTCGGCATGGCCCGGGACGGCAAACTGCCGAAAGTGCTGGCCAAGGTACACCCGACACACAACACGCCGTACTTGAGCATTTATCTGGTGGCGGTGCTGTCGCTGGTGATCTGCTACCTGTTCATCAATTCGGTGGACACCCTCACCTCTCTGGTGAACTTCGGCGCCCTGAGCGGCTTCATGCTGCTGCACCTGACCGTGATCAATTACTACTGGCGTCGGCAGAAGTCCGGCCAGGTGATCCGTCACCTGGTCTGCCCGGTCATCGGCTTCATCATCGTCGCAGCCATCATGTACAACATGGGCGTCGATGCACAGAAACTCGGCCTGATCTGGATTGCCCTGGGCCTGGTCTATCTGTTCTTCCTCAACAGACAGGGTGCCAGTACGGTACTGCCCGACCCAAGCAACGGCTGACAAGAAAAAGAGCAACGTCTGACATGAATTCAGGCGACTGCCGATTTAATGCGTGGAAACCGACAGTGATAGTCAGGTTCGGTGCAAGCCGCCGAACCCTTTGATACAGGAGTATGTCCATGCTGGTCTTACGTCCAGTCGAGTTAGCCGACCTGCCCCAGTTGCAGCAACTGGCGCGTGACAGCCTGGTGGGAGTCACGTCCTTGCCAGACGACACCGAACACCTGCGCGAGAAAATTCTTGGCTCCTGCGCGTCATTCGAAAAAGACGTCCAGAGTCACGGCCCGGAGAGCTATTTCTTCGTGCTGGAAAACCTGACGACCCGCCGTCTGACGGGTTGCTCGGAAATCCTCGCCACCGCAGGTTTCAGCGAGCCGTTCTACAGTTTGCGCAACCGCCATTTCACCAGCGCCTCACGGGAGCTGAACATCGAGCATGGGGTGCCGGCGTTGTCGTTGTGTCACGACCTCAGCGGCCATTCATTGCTGTGCAGTTTCCATATCGACCCGGCGCTGGAACGCACGCCATTTTCCGAGTTGCTGTCCCGGGCGCGGCTGCTGTTCATCGCCGCCCACAAGACGCGCTTTGCCGAAGCGGTGATTACCGAGATCGTGGGCTACAGCGACGAACAAGGGCAGTCGCCGTTCTGGGATGCGCTGGGCAAGCATTTCTTCGACCTGCCGTACGTCGAGGCCCAGCGGCTTTGCGGCCTGCAGAGCCGGGCATTCCTTGCCGAACTGATGCCGCAATACCCGATCTACGTGCCGATGCTGCCGCCGGCTGCGCAAGATTGCATCGGTCGAATCCACCCCGATGGCCAGGAGGCCTTCGACATTCTGGAACGCGAAGGCTTCGAGACCGGCAGCTACATCGACCTGTTCGACGGCGGCCCGACACTGTATGCCCGCACCTCAAGCATTCGCTCCATCGCCCAGAGCCATATCGGTACGGCGCAAACGGGCTCAGCCATCGATGCCCGCGGCAGTTATCTGGTGAGCAATGATTCGTTGAAGGACTACCGCGCCATCGTCGCCGAGCTGGACTACCACGCCGGGCAACCCGTGACCTTGAGCGCCGAGATGTGCGCGGCCCTGAACGTGACCGACGCCGCTGAGATCCGGTTGATCGCCCTGTGAGCCGCCATCGGCCCCGTGCCCAACGACAGCGCCCGAACAGGCGCGAAGAAGGAGCTGCATCATGATTGTCCGCCCGGTTCGAGTCACCGACCTGCCCGCCTTGCTGGATTTGGTGCAACGGGCCGGCCCCGGGTTCACCACCCTGCCGGCCAACGAAGAACGCTTGGCCCATCGAGTCCGCTGGACCCAGCGGACCTTCGCCGAACAGGTCGAGCGCGCGGATGCCGACTACCTGTTTGTACTCGAAGACGACGATCAACAAGTGGTCGGCGTCAGTGCGCTCCTGGGGGCTGTCGGCCTGCGGGAGCCCTGGTACAACTATCGGGTCGGGCTGACGGTCAGCTCGTCACCAGACCTGGGCATTCAGCGTCAGATCCCCACCTTGTTCCTGAACAACGAAATGACCGGGCAATCGGAAATCTGCTCGTTGTTTCTGCGACACGATCAACGTCACGGCAGTAACGGTCGACTGCTGTCGTTGGGGCGCCTGCTGTTCGTCGCCGAATTCCCCCACCTGTTCGGTGACAAGCTCATTGCCGAACTGCGCGGCAGCGCCGACGAACAGGGCTGTTCACCGTTCTGGGACAGCTTGGGCCGACACTTTTTCAAGATGGATTTCAGCCATGCCGATCACCTGTCGGGGCTGGGCAGCAAAGCCTTCATCGCCGAACTGATGCCGCGCCAGCCGCTCTACACCTGCCTGCTCACCGAACAGGCCCAGGCGGTGATCGGCAAACCTCACCCGAACACCGAACCTGCGCTGAAGATCCTCGCCGCCGAGGGGTTTGCCCATAAGGGTTACATCGACATCTTCGACGCAGGCCCGGTGATCGAAGCCCCGGTATCGAGAATCCGCACCGTGCGTGACAGCCAACCGCTGGTATTGACCATCGGCACGCCCGATGATCAGGCTCCGGTATGGCTGATCCACAACCGCCGCCTCGAGAGTTGCCGCATCACCGCCGCCCGTGCCCGGCAAGTGGGCAACAACCTGATCGTCGACCGGCTCACCGCTAAGCGCCTGCAACTGCAACCCGGCAACTCGGTGCGCGCGGTGCCGCTGCTCAACCAGCAGCAACAGGCGGTGGCGGCGTGATCGGAAAAGATCGCAGCCTTCGCCAGCTCCTGCATTGGGATGTCGTTCATTCTTCGAGACAACACCCACCCACATTGGATCGTTGAACACCCTGTAGGCGCTGGCGAAGCCTGCGATCTTTTGATCTTGCGTCCACCTCGCCTGCAAATTCGTCATCATTCTTTACCCGCCCGCGTGATAGCCTTTTGTTCCTTCGGCGTTGACACCTTTGCTCAAGCCCTTCCATTCCTTTGTATGGTGGAACTCATATGTCCAGGCTGTCTCATCAAGATTTACGCCGTAATTTCCGCCAACTGTTGGCTTCCGACACCTGCTATCACACGGCGTCGGTCTTCGACCCCATGTCGGCACGCATCGCCGCCGACCTGGGTTTTGAAGTGGGGATCCTCGGTGGTTCGGTCGCGTCGTTGCAGGTATTGGGCGCCCCCGACTTTGCCTTGATCAGCCTCAGCGAGTTCGCCGAACAGGCCACCCGCATCGGCCGAGTGGCGCAATTGCCGGTCATCGCCGATGCCGACCACGGCTACGGCAACGCGCTCAACGTCATGCGCACCATTGTCGAGCTCGAACGCGCCGGTGTAGCCGCCCTGACCATCGAAGACACCCTGCTGCCGGCGCAATTCGGCCGTAAGTCCACCGATCTGATCACGGTTGCCGAAGGTGTCGGCAAGATTCGCGCGGCACTGGAAGCCCGCGTCGATTCGGAAATGGCGATCATCGCCCGCACCAACGCGGGGATCTTGCCGATCCAGGAAATCATCAGCCGCACCCGGCATTACCAGCAGGCCGGGGCCGACGGAATTTGCATGGTGGGCGTGCAGGATTTCGACCAACTGGAGCAGATAGCCGAGCACCTGAGCGTGCCACTGATGCTGGTCACCTACGGCAACCCGCTGTTGCGTGACGACAAACGCCTGGCCGAATTGGGCGTACGCGTCACGATCGACGGCCATGGCGCCTATTTCGCCGCCATCAAAGCCACTTACGACAGCCTGCGCGAACAACGCCAGATTTTCACCCAGGCCTGCGACCTGAACGCGACCGAACTGACTCATACCTATACAAAGCCGGAAGACTACATTCTTTGGGCCAAGGAGTTCATGAGCGTTAAAGAGTGACCGCGCCAGTGCCCTCACCACAGCGCTCGCGCGTCTGTGGTGAGGTTGAGGTCAGGCCATTTGCATTTCCGTCAGTCCGATCTGCGGCGCCACTTCAAACCGATCCGCCAGAAACGGTGTGATATCCAGTGGCAACGGCTCGTTATTCACCAGTTTGTCCAGCAACACGCCGGTAATCGCCGAAGTCAGGATGCCGGTGCGGAAATGTCCGCAGGCATTCAGGTAACCCTCTACCCCTTTCATCGGCCCGAGAATCGGCAGCTCGTCCGGCGAGCCAGGACGCAACCCCGCCCAGCAACGTTTCAAATTGATGTCGGCGAGTGCTGGAATGCAGCGCACCGCGCCTTGCACCAGGCCGCTGATTTCCGGGTAGGTGGTGGTCACGTCGAACCCCTTGTCTTCGGTGGTGCTGCCAATCAGGACTTCGCCGTTGTCTTTCTGCGCCACATAACAATCGCTGGTGGTCAGGCAACCGCGCAGGATTTTCGGCATGCGCTCGGTCAGCAGGATCTGGCCTTTCACCGGTTTCACCGGAATGCGAATCCCGCTGGCCTGCTCGCTGAGGTCGGCGGCCCACGCGCCGGCGGCGTTGATCAACGTGTCGCAATGGAACACTCCGGCCTCGGCGGTCTGCACACCGCTGACCCGCGCGCCGTGGTGCAGCACGCCGGTGACGTTGGTGTTGAAATACACATCCACGCCATTTTGCCGAGCACCTTCGGTGTAGGCATCGGCCAGGCGGAACGGACTGACCTGATGGTCGCAGACAAACTCCAGCGCCCCCCTCGCCTCATGGCTGACACTCGGCTCGGCTTCGCGCAGCGCCGTTTGATCGAGCCAGCGCACTTGATCCGCCAGGTGCGGAATACAAGCGACGATGTGCTCGGCGTAGAGCCGGTCTTCATCGTCGTAGATCACGAATTTCAATCCGGTCTTCTCGAACTTGAAATCCATCCCGTGGTTTTCCTGCAACTCCCGGTGTAAATCCGGGTACATCGCGTTGGACTGCAAGGCGAAATCAAAGAACGACTGCGGCAGGATGTGCGGCGTGCTGGAATCCACCGCCACTGCCGCGCCCTGGGCTTCGCGCTTGCGATTGGCCGACATCATGCGGAAGAAGATCACCCCGCACCCCAGGCCCACCGATTCACCGATCGCCCACAAGCCGCCGGCCGAAGCGCGAGTCGCGTTGCCGGGACGCTTGGCGTCGATCAGCGCGACTTTCAAGTGTTTGCGCTTGGACAATTGATAGGCGCAGGACGCCCCGATCACACCGCCACCAGCGATGACCACGTCGTAGAACTTACTCATGACTTGCGGCCTCCGTGCCGACAGACTGGAACGCTGAAAAAGGAATCGGGTCGACGGGAAACCGCGGTCGCAACCAGCCCACGTCTTGCCGCCCGGTGGCTTCGCGCAAACGATCGGAGCAATACCCGACACACATGCGCCCCTGACAATCGCCCATGCTCACTCGGGTGCGCATTTTCAGGCTGGCCAGATCTTGCACGCCCTGCTCCAGCGCCCGATCGATGTCGGCACGAGTCGCGTGCTCACAGCGGCAGATCACCGTGTCGGCGGCCGGCAAGGCGGTCTGCCCGGCGCCCCGTTCGGTGTAGCGGTCGACGGCGGCGCGAAAACGCACGATGGATTTGAGTTTCGACAGGTAACGGTCACGCCGGACCCGCGCCAGTTCCGCGTCCATCACATCCCGTTGCAGCAGGATCGACACGGCCGCAATCCTTCCCGCGAGCATGGCCGCCTCCCCACCGCGAATCCCGCCCATGTCACCGGCCAGATGCACGTGGGGCTCGCTGCTTTGCTGCCAGACATTGGCACTGGCCCGCAGATAGCCGTCATCGCTGAAGCCGTGGTTCAGGCCCATTTGCTGGCTGAGTTGGGTGCGTGGAATGAAGCCGTAGCCGACCGCCAGAGTTTGCGCGGCCACTCGTACGGCGCGGCTCAGGTCTGGCTCCCAGGTACTGGAGTACGGCGCAACGGTCACTGAATTCAACTCACCCTCGCCCTGTGCCTCGACCACACCCCAGCCATAGTGCATGGGGATGCCGTGCAGTTTCAGGTACGCGAGCATGCTCAAGCCATCGAGAAACAGCTGCGGCTTGTTCAACAGCGCGAGGCTTTCCCGAGCGATCTTGCCGAACGCGCACGCCTCGTAAACCCCGGCGACGCTCACCCCCGACGCGTGCAGCTGGCAGGCCACCAGCGGCAACAACGGGCCGGTGCCCGCGATCACTACCGGCCCCTGGGGTTTAACGACGCCGCTCTTGATCTGCAGCTGCAAACCACCCAGTAGAATCACGCCGGGCAAGGTCCAGCCGGGGAATGGCACGCTGCGTTCGTGGCAACCGGCCGCCAACAGCAGCTGCGGATACTCGACCTCTTGCAAACGCTCATCGGCGTCCAGCAGCACCAGTGCGCGAGTGCCTTCGGCACCGACCACGCGATGGTTCAAGCGCACATCGATCAGGCTCGACTGATCCTGGAACTCCCCATGCAGTTTGGCCAGCGCTTCTGAATAGCGCGGCCCCAGATAGTCGAGCTGAACGTTATCGCGCAAGGGGCCGCGATAGACCACCCCACCGAGCCGCGAAGCTTCTTCAAGCAAGGTGCTGCGCACACCGTGCCGGGCCAGTTCAATGGCCGCGGCCATACCCGCCGGCCCGCCGCCGACGATCACCGGACGCAGGCTCATGACACCTCCTGCCCGGCGATACGGTTGACCCGGGTTTCGACGCTCATGCCCTCACGCACGATCGTCTGGCAGGCGCGACGTTTGTGCCGACCATTGACTTTCACCAGGCAGCATTGGCACACACCCATGCCGCAATAGGCACCACTGATTTGATCGTGATCGTTACGGGCCACCTGGCGAATGCCCAGTGATTGAATGACCGTCAGGACGGTTTCGCCGATGGCGGCGCTGACGGTTTGGCCATTGATGCGCACAGTCAAATCCGCCTGCATCAGCGGCTGGATATCGAAGGTTCTGTCTAAGCGTTGCATTGCGAAGTTCATCCTTGAAAAGTTCAGGTAAGGGTTGCCAGCTCCATGCTGCACTTACACCTTGCCGGCCAACCGGATAGCGCAACCGTTGCGCGCCAGAGCACTGTGGCCGATGCCGCAGGAGGGGCCTGGAACTTTTATATTAGGAAGTTTCGCCGAAGGAAATATTGATCCAGGCCAGTGAAAACGTCTGCGCCCTGACAGGTCGCTTTCGCGAGCAGGCTCGCTCCCACAGGGGTTATGGGGCAGGCACAAAGCTCCTGAACACCACGGACTAATGTGGGAGCGAGCCTGCTCGCGAAGACGGCATGGCAGGCAACATCGTCGCTTCTAGGCCCAAAAAGCAAACTGCCGCCTCTACTCGAGGTAGAAGCGGCAGCTGGGCGACCCGTTTTTTGGCTGCAAACGAACTACTTGCGCTTGTAACTCTTGTTGCCGCTGGGCGTCAGGCAATACACCCCGCCTCTTGGCCCGGTGCAAAACGTACCGGTGCCGCAGGCACAGCCATCGGTATCCTGTAACAGGGTCTGCGGTCGCGCCTGGCTTTTACTGCCAAACATCGCCGAGCAACTTTTCTTCGAGCCGCTGATGGAGCCGTCATTGCACAGGAACAGATCGCCGTCGCAACGATCGATACCGCCCTTCTTCCCTGAACACGGCGTGTTGGCAGCCCAGGCGGATGAGCCGAACATGCACAACAGCAGCAGTAACATCGGCATCCAGCCACGAATCATTAAAGTGCGCACAGTGCAGCTTCCCTTTAGAGTTATGGCCGGATGATATCAACGTTCTGGCCTGGCTCACGAGGCCACATGAAAGTTAATTTAAAAAGCCGCGCTCAATTCTTGGCAAAATGCCCCCAACTTCGTATTGAACCGATTATCAGGCCAGCCCTATGACCCGCATCTTGACCATCGAAGACGACGCTGTGACCGCCCGGGAAATCGTCGCCGAACTGAGTAGCCACGGCCTTGACGTGGATTGGGTCGACAATGGCCGTGAAGGCCTGGCGCGTGCGGTCAGCGGCGACTACGACCTGATCACCCTCGACCGCATGCTGCCGGAGCTCGATGGCCTGGCGATTGTCACCACCCTGCGCACCATGGGCGTGGCCACGCCGATCCTGATGATCAGCGCCCTCTCCGACGTTGATGAACGGGTTCGCGGCCTGCGCGCCGGCGGCGACGATTACCTGACCAAGCCGTTCGCCACCGATGAAATGGCCGCCCGGGTAGAAGTCTTGCTGCGCCGGCAGAACACCGTGACGGCCCAGGCCACCACATTGCGCGTAGCCGATCTGGAGCTGAACCTCATCAGCCACGAAGCCAGCCGCGACAGCCAGTTGCTGACGCTATTGCCCACCGAGTACAAGTTGCTGGAGTTTCTGATGCGCAACACCGGGCAGATTCTGTCGCGGATGATGATTTTCGAAGAAGTCTGGGGTTATCACTTCGACCCTGGCACCAACCTGATCGACGTGCACATCGGCCGTCTGCGCAAGAAGATCGACCCGCCAGGCAAAGTCCCACTGATTCGGACCGTGCGAGGCTCGGGTTATGTCATTGCTGAACCCCTCTAAAGGCTGGCGCTCCTCCAGCAGCCGCTTGCTGGCGCTTTACAGCTCGCTGTTCGTGGCCTGGAGCGGGATTCTCATGGGGGTGATGTACTACGAGGTGTCCAGCTACCTCGACACCCTGGCCAAGCATTCGCTGATGCAACGTCAGCATCTGTTTGCACGCTTTCAGGGCGAGCAACTGGTGGACGCCCTCGCAGCCAGCATGACCTTCGACATTCGCGGCATCGATGCCTATGGCCTGTTCGATGACCAGCAGCGCTACCTCAGCGGTGCCCTGCGCCAGATCCCCGAAGGCCTGCCGCTGGACGGCAAGATTCACATGCTCGGCGACTGCGCCAAGTCCGACGACCCGACCCTGCCCACCGACAGCTGCGACGCCGTGGCGACCCGCACCCTGGACGGGCGCTGGCTGGTGCTGGTGCGGGACAACGGTTCATTGTTTGCCGTGACCCGGATCATCCTGCACGCGCTGCTGTGGGGCGTGTCGCTGACCATTCTGCCCGGCATCGCCGGTTGGCATTTATTAAGGCGGCGCCCGCTGCGGCGGATCCGGGCGATCCAGGCCAGCGCCGAAGCCATCGTCGCCGGCGACCTGACCCGACGCCTGCCACTGTCCAATCGCCGCGACGAGCTGGACATGCTCGCCGCCATCGTCAACGCCATGCTCGAACGCATCGAGCGCTTGATGCACGAGGTCAAGGGCGTATGCGACAACATCGCCCACGACCTGCGCACGCCGCTGACGCGCCTGCGGGCCCAGCTGTACCGGATTCAGCAGCAGGCCGATGACGGATCGACGCTGGCCGTGCAACTGGATTCCGTGCTCGGCGAAGCGGATACCTTGATGGCGCGGTTTCGTGGCTTGCTGCGGATTTCCGAGCTGGAAGATCGTCAGCGTCGTTCGGGTTTCGTGCAACTGGACCCGGTGCCGTTGCTGCAAGAGCTGCATGACTTTTACCTGCCGCTGGCGGAAGAAGGTGAGCTGACCTTTGAACTGCAACTACCCGAATCCCTGCCCCGACTGAACGGTGACCGGGCGCTGTTGTTCGAAGCCGTGGCGAATTTGCTGAGCAACTCGATCAAGTTCACGCCGCCGGGTGGCCAGGTGATTTTGCGTGGGGTGAATGACGCTGGGCACACGCGGATTGAAGTGCTCGACTCCGGTCCCGGCATTGCGCTGGCCGAGCGTGAGGCGGTGTTTCAGCGTTTCTATCGCGCCGAAGGTGGCAACCCGCAAAGCGGTTTCGGGCTGGGGCTGTCGATCGTCGCGGCGATTGTCAGCCTGCATGGGTTTACGCTGGAAGTCGGCAACAGCGAACTGGGTGGTGCGCTGTTGGTGCTCGATTGCCGGCAGAGCCTGATTTCTCAGGCCTGACCCAATCTCGATAACAAAGAAGATCCCTGTGGGAGCGAGCCTGCTCGCGATGGCTGCCTTTCAGTCAACACTGATGTTGTCTGACACTAGGTCATCGCGAGCAGGCTCGCTCCCACATTGGATTTGTTTGGGCCGGGAAACTCGACTCAATACCCCGGCACCTCGCGCAGAAACACTGACAGGTCGGTGATCGGCGGCATCGCCGGAATCTCGAAGTACATCTGGATCACCCAGCCCCGGTGATAACTGGCGTGGTTAACCACGTGCAACAGCATGGCGCCGGCGCTCATGACCCCGTTTTCCCCCGACACGGAGGTGAATTCGATGGGTTCATCCAACGAGTCATCGGTCTGGGCCGAGCTCCATCCACAGAACCATTGATCGATCTCCTGTTGCGCCATTCTCAGCTCGGCAAGCTCGGTATGGAGCAGGTCATGGGAAGTTTTGAAGTCGTGCCCCCGGCCCTCCAGGTGGGCTTGCCAGATGCAGTCCACCACGTAGATGTGGTTCAAGGTACCGATCATATTGTTGAACACCGACAACCGTTTGCGGTTGAGCTCCTCCGGTGGCAGCGCCATGAGGCTGTCGAAGAGTCGCTGATCGGCCCAGCGTCTGTAATCGGCGAGCATATGGGCAGTGCGTACGTTGATCATCAGAGGTCTCCCATGTCGATGGGCGCATTGCCAAGAATAGCCCCCGTGGCGATCGGCATCGCAGCCGCCGATCACCGGAATCCTCGTTAACGGGCGATCATGACCACATCACCGTTACAAACGATCTGCGTAGCAGCTGCCGAAGGCTGCTACGGATCGCATGACGACCGAACTGACGGGTGAACGTGCCGCTGGTGCATATATGACTTCGCCAGGGAACTCCTGACCGCCACCAGGAATCCTAAAATATGTGGTACTTCTTTTACGCTTCACGCTTTCAGAGGACACCGTCATGCGCCGTCTGCTATTAGTCTCTTCACTCGTGCTCTGTTTGCCCTTTGGTTCGGCCATGGCCCGTGTGGATGCGGGCGATGTCGCCACCTCGGCCGGGGTTTCCGCATCGCTGTATTCGACGTTCAAGGATCACAAAATGGCCATTCCCGCCCGGGATGACGCCTCCAGTTTCGTCGCCAGTGGCGGTACGATCCGTGGCGTTTACCTGGAGTCGGTGTTGAAGGAAATTCGCCAAAATCATCCCGGCCTCAAGGCCAGCGACGAAGACCTGGCCAGAGCGATCCTCGTTCAGGAAGGCATTTCAGCAGGTAACTAACGTCTGCAAACGTAAGCGATAGGGGCTGGATAGCGTTTCCAGCCCTACTTTGCTTCAGCGCTGTTTTTCTCGACCCCGACGGACAGGCGTGCCCAGCCGGCAACCAACTGCGCGCTGATGCTGACGCCGCCGCACACCACAATCACCACATCATGGGCCTCGGCAATCGCCGGATGGTCGAGGTACGCCACCGCCAATGAAACACCGCACGCCGGCTCGACCAACTGACGCAGGTCGTTGGCGTAACGAACCACCCCCATGATCGCTTCATCATCGCTGAGCACCACGCATTCGTGCGTAAAGTCGAGGATGTGCTGCACCGGCCAGGCGGCCACTTGCGCCGCGCCGAGTGATGTGGCGACGGTGTCGATGCGCGGCAGTCTGACCGGGTGTCCGGCACTGACGGCGGCCGCGAAAGACGCCGCGCCCTGGGTTTCGCACGCAACGATTCGACAATCCATGCGCTGATGACGGATCAGTCCGGTGAGCAGACCCGCCAGTAATCCGCCGCCCCCCACCGACGTCACCAACACATCGACCTGAGGACAGTCCTCGAGGATCTCATCGATCATCGTGCTGTGTCCTTCCCACAACACCGGGTGATCGAAGGCCGGTACATATTCGGTGTCCGCACCCTGTGCGAGTTCTTTCGCCCGTTGATTGGCTTCGTCCCAGACCTTGCCGTGGACAATCACCTCGGCACCGGTTTTCCTGATCCTGGCGCGGGTAGTTTCCGGGGTAGTGTTCGGCACCACAATGCAGGCTTTCAGCCCAAGGCTGGCGGCGGCCACGGCGGTGGCCAAACCGGCGTTGCCACCGGAAGGACAGACGACTTTGCGCTTGCCCTGCTCCGCTGCCTGGCTGCACAGCAAGCCCATGCCGCGCAGTTTGAACGAGCCGCTGGGTTGCAGGTTTTCCAGCTTGAGCCAGATTCGCCGGGCCGGGGTCGACAGGCCCGGGTGCAGAATCAGAGGTGTTCTGATGTGAAGCATCGTGTGCTCCTTGTGGCAGTACCGGCTCGTTGAGATCTTTCAACAAGCCAGGGGGGAACGGACAGGCTCATCCTTATCCAAGCTTAGTTCACGACTACCGTCCTCATAACGCGCTGCCCCCCCGTAGGAGCTGCCGCTGGCTGCGATCTTTTGACTCTGCTTTTGATTTGCACCTACCAACACCGCCCGAAAGATCAAAAGATCGCAGCCTTCGGCAGCTCCTACACTGGTCATATGCCCTTTTTGCGAAGTCAGTCATGAAAATTTCGGCCAAACTCGCGTTTTTCACCCTCACCACCACCCTTGCCTACCTCGCTCTCGCGGTGTTCGGGCTGGGCGGGTTAGCGGTTTTTTTCTCCCACCCGCCGCTGGTGGTCATTGCGCTGGCAACCCTGGTGATGGCAATTCTGTCCTTGTTCAGCGAGGGCAACCTGAGCTCCGGTGAACGTGAAGACCGGGCCAATCGCTGGGTGCTGCCGGTTTTCGGGGTGCTTGGGTTGTTGAGCGGGTATCTGCCGGCCTACACCGACCGGATCGACTTCTGGACCTTCGGTGGTGAGGGCGTACGTTGGCTGGGGGCGCTGCTGTTCATCGGCGGCGGCGCACTGCGGATGTGGCCGGTGTTTGTGCTGGGCAAACGTTTCAGTGGACTGGTGGCGATTCAGCCGGGGCACCGCCTGGTCACCGACGGGATTTATAGGAACGTGCGCAACCCCAGCTATCTGGGCCTGCTGATCAATGCCGTGGGTTGGGCGCTGGCTTTTCGTTCCGGTGTCGGGTTGCTATTAGTCGCGCTGATGTTGATCCCGCTGATCGCACGCATTCGCTCCGAAGAAGCCCTGTTACATGCGCAGTTCGGCAGTGAATACGAGGCTTACTGCGCCCGTAGCTGGCGATTGATTCCCGGGGTTTACTGACCGACCACAATCAACTTTGGGAGCAAGCCCACATTAGATTGTGTACAGGCTGATTTGGTTGTCGAGATCCACTCGTGCCTCGACCACGTCATAACTGGCCAGGGTGGCATGCGGGGTCTGGAGCGGATGGACATGCGTCGCGGTGATAACCATGACGTTGGCACCCGCCGCTTCGCCTGCGCGAATACCGACGGCGGCATCTTCGAAGATCAGGCACTCGGCGGGCTCCACTTGCAGTCGACGGGCGGCCAACCGATAGCCCGCAGGGTCGGGTTTGCCGGCGCTGACGTCTTCGGCGGTGACCATCACACCCGGCTCGGGAATACCGGCCGCCGCCATTCGGCGCAGGGCCAGCGCTCGTGGCGCGGAGGTAACGATGGCCCATTGGTTGGCGGGCAGCGATTTGAGGAAACTCGCCGCGCCGGACACCTCGACAACCCCCTCCACATCGTCGATTTCCGCCTCGGTGATCCATGCGGCTTCAGCTTCAGCGTCCACCCCGGGCAAGGCCAGACGGTTGATAGTGTCGATCGCGCGAACGCCATGAATGGTCGGCAGAAAGGTCTCGACATCGACGCCGTGGCGCAGGGCCCAGATCGTCCAGATCCGCTCGGCGGCGGCGATCGAGTTGAGGACGGTGCCGTCCATATCGAACAAGAAGGCTCGGTATGACCTGTTGAGCAGGGATGTGTTCACAGACAAAGGGCGACTTCCTTTCGCAAGAACCAGGCAAGTATTGTCGGCCAATGTACACCACCCCTGTAGGAACTGCCGCAGGCTGCGATCTTTTGCTTTTAAAGTGAAGATCAAAAGATCGCAGCCTGCGGCAGCTCCTACAGGGTGCGGCTCGACTGCAAGGCGCTTTGCACACAATCGAGCAACTGCCCCACTGCCCAGGGTTTCTTGATGAACGAAACAGGGTGCTTGACCCCGGCACTTTTCGGAGTTTCGAAGCCGGACATGATCATGATCGGTTTGCCTGGCCAACGGTCGCCAAACTGATTGGCCAGGTCCGCGCCATTGAGTTTGCCCGGCATGGTGATGTCCGTCAGCAGCAGTCCCACCTGCGGAGCGTGTTGCTCCAGAAACTGCGATGCAGCATCCGCGCTGACCTGCGGTTCAACCGCAAAGCCCTCCTCCTGAAGAATTTCGCAAAGAAACTCCAGGATCAACGGGTCGTCCTCAACCACAAGAATCAAACCGTCAGACAAGTGTTCGCCCGCCGTCGATACTGGACTCATGACTGTGCCACTCCCTGATTACGTAAATGATTTCGCAGGCCCAAACCCGCCCCCTACAGGTATGAGCAGTGGACAGCGTGGAAATTCATTTTTGATACACCTGACTTGGACATTCTGCGTCCAGGCCGACAAACACGACCGTTTGTCAGCGCATAATTGTGGTTAAAATGCCGCCCCTTCTACTTTGCCGACCTTGCCCGATGAACCCAGACGCCCTCTCCGTCCTTCACGACCATTTGCTGACCGCGCTTGCGGACGCCCCCGCAGAAACCCGTCGGCTGTTCCACGGCCGTGGCCGCTGCTGGCCGGGACTGGAACAGTTGACCGTCGATTGGCTGCAGGGCGTGGTCCTGGTATGCGTGTTCAAGGAACCGCAAGCGGCGCAACTGGAGGATTTGAAGCAGTGGCTGATGGCGATCACGCAATCGCCTGCGTGGAAGACATCCGGCGCGCATACCTTGCTGCTGCAACATCGCTACCTGCTGGAAAGCACCAGCGAATGGCTGCTCGGGGAGCCAATCGACGAGATAACGATCACCGAGGGCGGCTTGCATTATCGGGTGGACCTGGGCCGCAAACAAAACACCGGCCTGTTTCTCGACATGCGCTACGGCCGTGATTGGGTGCGGGCCAATGCGCATGGCAAGCGGGTGTTGAACCTGTTCGCCTATACCTGCGGCTTCTCGGTGGCGGCCATCGAGGGAGGGGCGTTGCAGGTGGTCAATCTGGACATGTCCAGCCCGGCCCTGAGCCGTGGTCGCGACAATCACCGGCTCAACGGGCACGACCTGAGCAAAGTGAGTTTTCTCGGCCACGACCTGTTCAAGTCCTGGGGCAAGGTGATCGGCAAGGGCCCGTACGACCTGGTGATCATCGACCCACCGTCCTTTCAGAAAGGCAGTTTTCTGTTGACCAAGGATTACCAGCGCGTACTGCGCCGTCTGCCGGAATTGCTCAGCCCGCAAGGCACGGTACTGGCCTGCATGAACGACCCGGCCTTTGGTGCGGACTTTCTCATCGACGGCGTTACCCGCGAAGCGCCGAGCCTGCGGTTTGAGCAGCGGCTGGAGAATCCGCCGGAGTTTCCCGATGCCGATGTTGAGTGCGGGTTGAAGGCGTTGGTGTTCAGGCAGGGTTAATTGAAGATCAAAGGATCGCAGCCTTCGGCAGCTCACAGAATTTGTGCCCGCCCCGATATTTCACGGGTGTACGCGACTCCAATGTGAGCTGCCGAAGGCTGCGATCTTTTGACGTTGAGTCATGGCAGGGGGGATTAGACTAATGGTACTTGAGCGCGAACCCGTGGCTTCCTACGATGATGATACGCAGCGGTTGGAGGTTAAAGCCGTTGCGTAGGTGGTGGGTGAACTGAACCCCAATAAGCTCACCACTTGTTTCATGCGCATCTTGAGCCTCTGGGCTCTACTTCCTCCCCATCAAAGAGCCTCGAGGCTCTTTTTTGCCTGCAAGAATTGCAGCCCCCATAAAGCCCGGTATCCGACCATAATGCTGTTCACTTAAGCGCCCCCACATAGGATTGCGCTTAACTGACCGGCATTACCTCAGCCCTTCAACGCTCCTTGACTAACTGCGCAAGCAGGTTCGTTTCAGGCTTCTTTGCAAAGACCTTCTGCGGCAGCAGCCACCAGGCCAGTGCCGGCAGCAAGATCAAGGCGCCGAGCATGTTCACCAGGAACATGAAGGCCAGCAGGATGCCCATGTCGGCCTGGAACTTGATCGGTGAGAAGGCCCAGGTCGATACCGCGACCGCCAGTGTCATGCCGGTCAGCAAGACCACTTTGCCGGTGAATAACAGTGCCTGGTAATACGCCTGAGCCAGGGTGTCACCGGCACGCATTCGAGCCAGGATCACACTCAAGACATAGAGTGCGTAGTCGATACCAATGCCCACGCCCAGTGCGATGACCGGCAGTGTCGCCACTTTCACCCCCATGCCCAGCCCCACCATCAGCGCCTCGCAAAGAATCGAGGTGAGCATCAGTGGCAGCATCGCGCACAGGGTTGCGCGCCAACTGCGGAAGGTCACCAGGCATAACAGGCTGACCGCGCCGTAGACCCAGAACAGCATTTCGCGCATGGATTTTTTCACCACGATATTGGTCGCGGCTTCGATCCCGGCGCTGCCGGCGGCCAGCATGAATTTGACCTCTGGCACCTGATGCTCGCTGATGAATTTCTCGCTGGCCTCCACCACCCGATTCAGGGTATCGGCCTTGTGATCGGCCAGGTAAACGTACAGCGACAGCATCGAACAACCCTGATTGAACAGCTCCCGCGGGGCCCTGGTCTGCACTGCGCCCAGCGCACCGTCATTGGGGATCAGCTCGTACCATTTGAAATTGCCTTCGTTGTAACCGGCCGTGGCGATCTTGCTCAGCGCCGCCATCGAGGTGGTCGACTCCACGCCTGGCAATTGCTCCAGTCGCCAGGCCAATGCGTCCACCGCGGACAGGCTGGCGTAGCGCGTGCACTGATCTTCCGGCGTCTTGATCATGACCACGAAAATATCCGAGCTGGCCGCATAGTTGCGGGTCATGAACAGTGCGTCCTGATTGTAGCGCGAGTCGGCGCGCAACTCCGGGGCGCCGGGATCGAGATCGCCGATTTTCAGGTGCAGACTCACGGCAAAACCGAACGCTGCCAGCAGCAGGCCGCCCAGCATGGCGCCAATGGCCCAGCGCCGTTGGGTGAACAAATCGAGCACACGCCACAACGGATGCTTGATCTGCGCCTGCAACTCGGCGGTTTCCGAACTCAGGCTGCGTTGCGCCGCTGCCGGGCTGACCCCGATGTAGCTGAGCAGGATGGGCAGCAGAATCAGGTTGGTGAAGATCAGTACCGCCACGCCGAGGCTCGCGGTAATCGCCAGATCCTGAATCACCCGGATGTTGATCAGCAGCAACACCGCGAAACCCACCGCATCGCAGAGCAAAGCGGTCATGCCGGCGGCGAACAGGCGGCGAAAGGTATAACGCGCGGCCACCACCCGGTGGGTGCCGCGACCGACGTCCTGCATGATGCCGTTCATCTTTTGCGCGCCATGGCTCATGCCGATGGCGAACACCAGAAACGGCACCAGCGCCGAGTATGGGTCCAGCTCATACCCCAGCATCGCGAGCAGGCCCATCTGCCAGAGCACCGCCACCAGCGAACAGGTCACCACCACCAGAGTGCTGCGCACGCAGCGGGTGTAGCCGTAAAGCACCACCACAGTCACCAGCACCGCCATCACGAAGAACAACAAGACCTGGGTCAGCCCCTCGATCAGGTCGCCGACGATCTTGGTGAAACCGGTGATGTGGATTCGCAGGTCATCGGTCTGGTATTTGTCTCGCAGGGCTTCCAGCTGCCGGGAAAACTCGCCGTAGTCCAGGGCTTTGCCGGTCTGCGGACTGATTTCAAGCAATGGCACGAAGATCACGCTGGACTTGAAGTTACCGGCCACCAGTTGACCCACTTCACCGGAACGGGCGACGTTGGTTCGCACCTGTTCGATACTGGCCGCCGAACCATCGTAGTCGTCGGGGATCACGGTGCCCCCATCGAGCCCCTCCTCGGTCACGGCGGTCCAGCGCGTGGTCGGGGTCCATAACGATTTCATGTAAGGCCGGTCGACACCCGGCAGCAGATAGAGCTCGTCGTTGAGCCGGGCCAGGGTGTCGAGGTAGTCCTTGGTGAAGAGGCTGCCCTGTTTGACCTCCACGGCGATTCGCAACGCGTTGCCCAGGCCGCTCAGCTCGCTGCGATTCTCCAGGAAGTTGGCGACATAGGGGTGGCCGGTCGGGATGGTCTTCTCATAGCTGGCATTGATGCCGATGCGCGTGGCTTGCCAGCCGAGCACCAGGGTCACCAGCAGACACAGCAGGATCACCAGCGGCCGATGATTGAAGATCATCCGCTCAGCGAAGTTGCCCGACGCCTGGTCGAAGTCTTCCAGGCGGCCGATCACGGTTTGGGTTTTGTCGTCTTTCAAGTCTGACTCCTGTTGCACGGGCCATGGCCCGCTAGCGCTACACCGTGAAGTTTCAAGGTTTGCCGGAGGCCCGCGGGTCCTGGTCAGCCGCCGCGCCACTCAAACCGACGCTGGCCAGGCTGCCGTCGGCCGCCTGTTGCAGGGCGGCGACCGTCCCGCCGCTACGGCTCCGCCGTTTGTCGAAGCTGCGACCCTGGTCATGGCTGAACAACAATTCACCGCTCTGGCTGGCCAACAGCAGGCTGCCATCGCGCAGTTCGATGGCGCTCGCCAACGTTGATTCGATGCCGGTGTCGAGCCGTCGCCAACTGCCACCACGGTCATCGGACCACCAGGCGTTACCGCGCAAACCATAGGCAATCAAGGCTCCGCCGCGAGTGCCGAGCACACCGAAAAAGCTGCCTTCATAAGGTGACTTCAGGGCCTGGAACGAATGCCCGGCATCGGAGGATCGCAACAGCAAACCGCGCTCCCCCACCAGCAGCAGGTCGTTACCCGAAGCGCGGATCCCATACAGGTTCAGGCCCTGCGGATTGTTCACATGCTGCATCCACGGCCGCCAGCTTCGCCCGCCGTCGTCGGTGCGATAGATCTGGTTGTAGGCGCCAACGATGTAGCCATGCAGGCGGTCACTGAAGTACAGGTCGAGAAACGGTTTATCCGGCCCGTCGTCGAGCATCTGCCGTGCCTGCGCAAGGTTGCTGGCACCGCCCGGTTGATCGGCATCGCGCTCCGCGGCCTGCACCGCCAGCGCGGCGGCACGCTCACCGTCGAGTTGCTTGTGCCAGGTTTCGCCACCGTCCTCGGTGTGCAACACCACGCCCAGATGACCGACCGCCCAGCCCTGCTCGGCATCGACGAATTGCACCGCGGTCAGGCTGACGCTGACCGGCACACGGGCCTGGCGCCAAGTCATTCCAGAGTCATCCGAGAGCAGCACGATGCCGCGCTCGCCGACCGCCACCAGGCGCTCTCCAGCCCGGGCCAACCCAAGCAATACCGCACGCGCAGCCTTGGCGGTCGGCGGTGCCGGCTGCTGCAGTACCGCGAACGTCGCGGCCTGCGCAGCTATGGAGGTACTCGCCAACAGACACAACGCCAGCGCGCAGGCACTCCATCGCAGACCAAAACTCGCAAAGATTTTTTCAACGTTCATGTCTTTATCCTGCCTGGAAAATCGCTAGCGACCGCGACGAGCTTTTCGCTCGTCACGGCGCTCCATGGTTCAACGCATGTTTTCGTTGGCCATGGCGTCCGGTGTGTAATAGGAAGCTGAAGGTTTTGCGATCGTCTGGTACTGGACCGCCAGATCGTTGCTCGAAGAGTTAAGGAAGTAGGCGCCGGTATCGAGGTTGTAGCTGCCCCACATGACTTGCGCAGTGAGCGCCGGCAGGTCTGGCGCCAGCAGCGTCAGCGAATACATCTGCCGTCCCAGTTTGCCCTGGGCGTCATACCCGTCGACCATCAGGATCTGCCAGGAGTCCTCGTCGACGTAGTAGGTTCGATGCGGCACCACATGGCGCTTGCCGGATTTGAGCGTGGCCTCGACCACCCAGACCCGATGCTTCTCCCAGCGCACCAGATCAGGATTGAGAAAGTTCGGTTTGACCAAGTCGTCGCTCTTGGCAAGGCCGGCGCGATTATTGTTGTAGGGGACGATCAGTTCTTTCTTGCCCGCAAGCTTGAGATCGTAGCGGTCGGTAGGCCCGAACAGCATGAACGCTTCGTCAAACAGACCGACGCCAGAGGTGACGAAGTCCGGGGTGTCGTAGGCAATGTTCGGCGCTCGGCGTACCCGGCGCTGACCGACCAGATACTGCCAGGCCGCACGGTTGGCCGGGTCCATGTCCCAATGGGTCATCAAGCCTTCGCCGGCCTTGGATGACGGCAGTTCGGTCAGCAGCTTGCCAACCTGGTACTTGCCGGCAAAATTTTCCAGGCTGCCACTTTCCGAGTAGTAGGGAAACTGATAGCTGAACAGGGCTCGGGTCGCCTGGACCTTCTTGCCACCGGCGGTCATCAGCCAGGTATCGAACGGCGAGCTGATGGTCTCGCCGCCCTGCCAGGACAACCGGTAGTTCCACAGCACTTGCGCGCCGTTCTCCGGGATCGGGAACGGAATGCCGCCATAGGCGCTGGCGACTTTTTCGGTTTCCACATCCAGCGTGGCACGGGTGGCATTCTTGCTGGTGTTGTCATACACCCATTGCGGGGCTGCCGCCGAGCGATGGGTCGGGTATATGTCCAGGCGATAGTCCGGGTATTTCTTCAACAGAATCTTGGTGCCTTCGGCCAGCACGCTGGCGTACTGCTCCATGTTCGAGGCCTTGATCGAATACAGCGGCTTCTCGCCGGCGAATGGATCGGGACGTTTGTCACCCGGTTTGTAGCCCGGCGCGGCCTTGGTGTAGCCGCCATCCCAGGCCGGGATGCTGCCATCGGCGTTGCCGGAGCGCTCGCCGCCAAGAGGCGTCAGTTCAGACTTCAAACGTGCAGCCTGCTCAGGCGATACCGCCGCCTGCGCCAGGCTGATGCCAGCCAGGGCCAGGGTGAGGACGCAAGTGTTCAGGAAAGCATTGTTCTGCATGGCGAATCCACCTTATTAGAATGAGGTTTTCACGTAGAGCGAAACGAAGTCGCGGTCGGCCAGCGACTGCCCGTAACTGAAATTGCCGTCCTCGCGCAGCCCGGCTTTCGGTGCGCCGAAGAAGTTCACGTAGTTGAGGCCGACATCCCAGCGCTGTAGGTAGGTGGCCTTGAGCCCGACACTCCAGTCGCCGGAATGGGTATTGCCGAAGCCCGACTTGTTGACGGCCGAAGAACGCCCGTCGAGCACCACGCCCATGCCGATCGGCACGGTCAGGTCGATCCCGTCGACAATCTGGAAGTACGCAGGCTCCACCAATACCCGGAGCGCCGTGGCATCGCGGGTGGTATTGGCATCCAGCGCGGCGGCGTTCTCGGTGACGCTCAGGGTTCGGTTCCACGCCAGTTCGGCCAGTGCCGAGCCGCCGTCCCAGAAAGCCGTCGGCGATAGCAGGTAAATCGCCGACAGGTTGGCGTGAGCGGTTTTGCCCCGGGCAAACAGTGAGTCATCGCCGCCATCGGCCTCCATGCCTGGGGTCACCACTTGCAGGTTGCTCACCAGCGGCGCATTCCAGCGCACGGAGGTTTCACCGGCAAAGTTGAACGGCCCATAAGCGGTGGAGAAGCTGACGCCGGCGGTCTTGATATCTTCGGCGTAGACCTGACGATAGGAACTCAGGATCGGCAACCCGGTGGCCGCCGCGGCTGCACCGTCGAGGTAGGCATACAGGCCAATCGGGGTTTTGTCGTGATACTGCGCGGCATAGAAACCCAGCTCCAGCTCGGTCCCGGCGGGTTTGAAGCGAATCTGCATACCGCCCTGCCCCGAATTTCGCGGTTTCAAATCACCGCCATTCACCGTGTCGTTGCCGAACACTTCGCGCAGCGAACCGGTGCCGTAGCCGATGGCATCGACATCGCTCAGGTAGCTGCCGGCACCGGGCAGATTGGAGCGCTCCCACTCGAACTGGTAGTAGGCGCCCACCGACAACTGCGGGTTGATCTGCAACTGCCCGGAGATCTGGTTGACCGGACGCAGGATCTCCTTGAACTGGGTGCCCGGCACGCTGAGCAACTTGACCACATCGGTCGGGCCTTGGGCATTGGCGATGCCGTTGCCACCGTAGAACAGGCTTTCACCGTAGATCAAGCTGTGCCGCCCCAGACGCACCACGCCCTGGGAGTCTTCGCCCAGGTCACCGCGCAGGAACACGAAGGCGTCGAGAATTTCAGCGTCGCGACCGTGGAGCTTGCGGGTTTCACTGAGGAAGTGGGTTTGCTCGCTGCTGTCGGTGTCCTGGTTATAGATATCGTCGTACCAGGCCGCGCCGCTCACGCGCAGCCCATAGTTTTTCCGGCTGAGGTCCATTTCGGAGAACAGATCCAGACGGTTGGAGACCAGGCCGCTGCTGAAGTTTTTATCGCCCTGACTCTGGATAGAGGGGTACAGGCCGTTGGCGGTCGGCGCGTTGACCAATCGGCTGTCCTGACCTTGCAGACGCCAGGCCTGGCTGTACTTGATGGTGTTGTCCCAACGCAGTTTCCAGTCGGAATCCCCGAGCTCCATTTGCATGGCCTCGACCCTTTCGACCATCACGCCTGCGCTGCATAACGCCAGAAACAGGGCGCAATGCTTGAAACGAAAGCAACGTTTAACGTTGTTCATGGACGCTCCTCATTATTTTTATTTTTTGGCATGGCTTTGCACGTGTGGCGAGGGAGCTTGCCCCGCTGGGGCGCGCAGCGGCCCTGAATTCAGGCAACGAGTTCTCTCAAGAGACTCGTGTGCCGGTTTTACGACTGCTTCGCAGCCGAACAGGGGCAAGCCCCCTCACCACAGCGTTTCAGATGTAGGTGGAGGCCAGTCCGCCATCGACTGCCAGGTTGACGCCGTTGATCCAGCGCGACTCGTCGGCACACAGGAAAGCGATCACCGCCGCCACCTCATCGGCATAGCCGGGGCGTTTCATGCGATGGGCATCGGCCTGGGTCCGTGCTTCACCGAGCATGCTCACGAAGTCGCCGAGGATGGGTGTGAACACCGGGCCCGGCGCCACGCTGTTCATGCGCACTGAATGTTCGAGAAACCAGGGCTGGGCCTGCAGGTAATTCCAGACGATCAAGGCTTCCTTGAAGTACTGGTAGCAGGTCTCGTCCGGTACCGGGTGCTCGGCCAGCCAGGCTTGTGCGGCGGCGAAACCTTCGATGCGTGCCAGCGCCTTGTGCTGTTCCAGGCGTAACGGCCACTCGGCGCCGAGGATCGAGGCGATATTGACGATGCTGCCGCCAGCGCTGATGCGCGGCAGCAATGCGCGGCTCAGGTGACGCAACCCCAGGTAGTTGACCGTCGCCAGCAGTTGCGGGTTTGCGGTGCCCGGCACCCCGGCGATATTGCACAGGCTGTCGATCCGTGCCGGTAACTGCGGCAATAGCCGGTCGATGTTCTCGGCACTGCTTAAATCACCTTGCACAAAACCGTCCAGGGTCATGTGCGGGGCCTTCAGATCCACGCCAATCACGTGGGCGCCGTGGGCGCGCAGCAGGTTTGCAGTGGCGGCGCCGATACCCGAGGAGACTCCGGTCACCAGCACCATCTTGTTGTCGAGTTTCATGTTGAGTCCTCTTATTATTTTTGTGTACTCGGTGGGCCGACCCATCTCGTCGGCCCCGGTAAAAAAAGCTGGCCCGTCAGAACGGGTAGCGCGGCGCGGTGTCCTTGACCGTCACCCATTGCCATTGGGTGTATTCGTCCCAGTCGGCCGGGCCGCCAACGCTGCCGGCATTTCCCGAGCTGCCGCGTCCGCCGAATGGATTGATGCACTCGTCGGCCACCGTCTGATCGTTGATGTGCAGCAGACCACAATTGAGTTGCTCGCCAATCGCCATCGCGCGCCCGACCGAAGGCGAAATGATCCCCGCGGACAAGCCATATTCGGTGTGGTTGGCCAATTCGATGGCTTCCTCGTCGCTGGCAAAACTCACCACCGTGGCGACCGGGCCGAAGATCTCCTCGTCGAATGCGCGCATGCCCGGGCGCACGCCGGAAAGTACCGTCGGTTGGTAAAAGAGCCGTTCAAACTCGCCGCCGGCTTCCAGAGTTGCCCCGGCCTTCACACTCTCGGTGACGATTTCATGCACGCGTTGCAACTGCCGCTTGTTGATCAAAGGCCCCAGTACCGCCTCGCCACGAGCGGCATTGCCGACCGTGATCGCCCGTACCTTCTCTGCCAGCCGGCGAATCAGCTCTTGCGCGATTGACTCATGGGCCAGGATGCGTCCGGTGGCCATGCAGATCTGGCCCTGGTGCAGCCAGGCACCCCACGCGGCGTTGCTGGCTGCCAGCTCGAGATCGGCATCCTCGAGCACGATCAGCGAGTTCTTGCCGCCCAGCTCCAGGGCGACTTTTTTCAGATGACGCCCGGCCACCTCCGCGACCTTGCGCCCGGCCGCCGTCGAACCGGTGAACGCGATCATCCGGACATGCGGGTCGCGGCACAGGGCCTCACCGGCCACTGCGGCGCCCGGTAAAACCTGCAACAGCCCCTTGGGCAGACCGGCCGCCTCGAACAACCGGGCAATAATGAAACCGCCACTGACCGGGGTCTGCGGATCGGGCTTGAGCACCACGGCGTTGCCGGCCGCCAGCGCCGGTGCCACTGAACGCAGGGACAGCACCAGAGGAAAGTTGAAGGGCGAGATCACCCCGACCACGCCATGGGGCAGCCGGCGCGCATAAGACAAACGTCCCGCCTCGCTGGGAAGGACCAGGCCATGGGGTTGCGACAGCAGGCCGGCAGCCTGATGCAGCAAGACGATCGCCTCACGGACTTCATGTTCACCCTTGAACAGGCTGCCGCCACTTTCCCGAGCGATGTACAGCGCCAGCTCGGCAAAGTGTTGCTGGGCCAGTGCTGCGGCTTTGCGAAAGATCCCGGCGCGTTCCCGTGGCCCCAAGGCCGCCCAGGCCGGTTGAGCACGGGCAGCGTTCAGGCTGGCAAACGCGATGTCCGCCGCATCGGCCAAACCTGTGACAGTCAGCACCTCACCGGTGGCCGGTTCGATGACGCTGTTGCTGCCGCCCAATGGACGTATCCAGTCGCCATTGAAGATGCGCTCGCACCACAGCTCGTCCCGCAGAAAATCAGATGGTTCACTTACCGACATTTCGGTCTCCCGGCTCTTGTGTTTGTAATTGCCTGACGCGGCCTTACTAAACGATGTAGGTCGTCTGCGTCGTGAAAGCTGTAGAGCAAGGGCTGTGCCGACTTTCTGCATTGCGCCGCGCTTTAGGTGGCGAAGGCTCTGGCCTGCTGGCTTGGGAGGAGCACTGACAAATAGGACAAGGTGTTCGGCGCAGGGTGGGCACCCCCGCCACTTGTCCAAATGATAAAGTTATGTTTAATAACTGTTTTGCTAACTGATCATTTCGATCAGTCGACTCGCTCAGGGGCATAACAATGAATAATCCCCATTCGCTGCTTCCTCATCTCACGGTGCAGGATGAGCATTTCTCGCCCCGAGGAGACAGCACGCAACTGGCCGAGGGCAACTCACCGACCCTGGCCGAGTTAGCCGAGTGCCTGTTCTTTTCCCCCGTCGACGGACGTATCTGGCTCAACGACCAGCGCATGCTGCTGTTGCACAGTTCATCCTTCGGCGCGCTGCGGCGGGAGATCATCGACCGCCAGGGGCTGGAGCAAACCCGCGGTCTGTTTACCCGCACCGGCTATCTGTCCGGCGCACGGGATGCGCGATTGATCCGCGAGCGCTGGCCAGACGCCGACGCCGCGGCCATTTTCTCGGCTGGCACGCGTCTGCATACACTCGAAGGCATGACCAAGGTCGAACCCCTGCACTTCAAATTCGACGCCGACTCAGGCTTCTACGAAGGTGAATTCCTCTGGCACCACTCCTGTGAGGCCGATGAACATATCGCCGCGTACGGGATCGGTCAGGACCCGGTGTGCTGGACCGAACTGGGCTATGCCATCGGTTATGTCAGCGGGCTGTTCGGCCGTCTGGTGATCTTCCGTGAAACCGAATGCCGGGGCATGGGCCATGAGTGCTGCCGGGTGATCGGCAAGACCGCCGAGCAATGGGGCGATGTCGAACAGGACCTGAGTTATCTCACCGCCTCGCCCTCCGGCGTCGTCCCCAGACAACGTCCAGCCCCGGCGCCCGCCCCCCAGGACGAAGACAGCGAGCTATCCGGCGGGCAAAAACCCATTGGCGCCAGCGCAGCCTTCAACGCCGCGACCCTCGCCTTGCAGCGCGTTGCGCCGACGCCTGCCACGGTGCTGTTCAGCGGCGAGTCCGGGGTCGGCAAGGAGTTGTTCGCCCGTCAGTTGCACCAGTTCAGCCCCCGCCACCAAGCGCCTTTCGTGGCCCTCAACTGCGCCGCGATCCCGGACAATTTGATCGAGGCGGAACTGTTCGGTGTCGAACGCGGCGCCTATACCGGCGCGAGCCATTCGCGCCCCGGACGCTTCGAGCGCGCCCATGGCGGCACCCTGTTCCTCGACGAAATCGCCAGCCTGAGCCTGCCGGGCCAGGGCAAGTTGCTGCGTGCATTGCAAGAGCGCGAGATCGAGCGCATCGGCGGCAGTCAGCCGATCAAGGTTGACGTCCGGGTGGTGGCGGCCACCAATGTCGACCTGCGCAAGGCCGTGGCGGCGGGAGACTTTCGCGAGGACCTGTTCTACCGGCTGAACGTCTACCCCATCACCCTGCCGCCACTGCGCGAACGTCGCGACGACATCCCGTTGCTGGTCAACGCGTTCCTGCGGCGCTTCTGTCAGGCCTATGCCCGCAAGCCCGCCGGGCTGACCATGCGCGCGCTCAAGGTGTTGTTGCGCTATGACTTCCCCGGCAACGTACGGGAACTGCAAAACCTGGTGGAGCGCGGCCTGATCGCCAGCGAAGACGGTCAAGCCATCGATCTGGTCCACCTGTTTCGCAACGAACCCATGCCGCAGGAGGCGTACTCTCTGGACGGTAATGGCAGCCTCGCAGCAATCGACCAGAGTCCCGCCGGCACACAACCGCGTCCAGCCTTGCTGGAAACCCTGGCTCGCCTGGAACACGGCTTCTCCATTGAAGGACTGGAGTCGCGCCTGATCGACGAAGCGCTGCAAAAGAGTGAAGGCAATCTCGCCGCCGCCGCGCGACTGCTAGGGCTGAGCCGCGCGCAGTTTGCTTACCGACTGAAGAAGTACCGACAAGCCTTGGCCTGATTCAGGCTGGTCAGTGCACGGTGAACAGTGCGAAAATGATTAACGATGTTAACTATGAAACTCAAGGATTCTCACCCCATGCCCAGAAAGCCTGGCGCCACTACCCAAGCGCTTTCCGCTCCTGACGAGAACGTTCCACTGGACGCTTCTCTGGATTCGCTGATTGGCTATGCCCTGCGTCGCGCGCAATTGAAAATGTTCCAGCAGTTGATCGAAGACTTTCGCCCGTTCGACCTGCGCCCGGCACAGTTCTCTGCATTGGTGATCATCGAGAGTGAGCCAGGGCTGATGCAAACCGATCTGGCCCGCGCACTGACCATTGAGCCGCCACAAGTGGTTACGTTGCTGAACAAGCTCGAAAGCCGTGGCCTGGCGGTGCGGGTTCGTTGCAAACCTGACAAGCGCTCGTACGGCATCTTTTTGAGCAAAGCCGGGGAAGTACTCCTCAAACAACTCAAGGAGATCGCAGCCCAGAGTGACATCACTGCCACCTCAAGCCTGAGTCCGGTCGAACGCCAGCAGTTGCTGGCGTTGCTGCACAAGGTTTATCACAACGAAAACGCTGAGTGAGGATCCCATGGTGGGAGCGAGCAAGCCCGCTCCCACAGGTTCAGCTGATACGGCTACAAACCGTTACCGTCGTAGATGAGGCTGTCGTCTTCACCGCGATACAGCGCATCGACCTTCGCCGCACGCCATTGCAGGACTGCTCGCTGGTTGAGCGAACCTTTGTCGGTGATCTCGCCGAGATCGATCGAAGGTGGCTCCACCAGTAGAGCGATCCATTGCAGCCGCGTGGCGTTACCCGTGGCTTCGTCGTTCAAGCGGTGCAACCAATGGGAGAACCAGTTGCGCACCGGCGCTGCCGCCAGCACCTGGGCATCCGACGCATCGCGGGCCAGTCCGGCCAGTGTCCGGCAATCCGCCAACCGGGGGAAAACCAGTAATCCCAGGCACTCTCGATCAGGCGCGGCGACCACCACATCCTGTACATACAGCCCACCCGCCAGTACCGCACGATTGCGTAACGGGCCGACGCTGACAAACACACCCGACGATAACTTGAAGTCCTCGGCGATGCGGCCGTCGAACATCAGCCCCAGTTGCGGGTTGTTTACATCGACCAGTTTGAGCGCATCACCCGAACGGAAATAACCTTGTGCATCGAACGCCTCGGCGTTCTGTTCAGGGTTGCGCCAGTACCCGGCCATGACATGCGGGCCACGGAAACAGCCCTCGAGTTTGCCGTCCACCGGGACCAGTTTGACCTCGCAGCCTGGTGCCGGCAGCCCGATGTAACCGGCCATCGACAACGGTCCGGTGGTGAAGGTGCAAGAAGGCGCGGCTTCAGTCATGCCCAGCCCGGCCATCATGCGCACGCGTTCGCCACAATGGGCCTCGGCAACCCGGTCGAGCCGATCCCAGATACTTTGCGACAACCCGGCGGCGGCAAAAAAGAATAAGGTGATCCGGGAAAAAAAGCGCTCGCGCAACTCACCGTCGTTCTCCAGCGCGCGCGTCAGTTCCTCCCAGCCCTTGGGCACCGTGAGATAAGCCGTCGGTGAAATCTCCTTGAGATTGCGCAAGGTTTCGGCGAACCCTTGAGCCGTCGGTTTGCCGTCGTCCAGATAGAAACTGCCACCGTTGTACAAGACGATGCCGACGTTGTGGCTACCACCGAAGGTGTGGTTCCAGGGCAGCCAGTCAACCAGTACCGGCGGCTCTTCGCCGAACACCGGAAAGGTCTGCAGGAGCATCTGCTGATTGGCACAAAGCATCCGCTGGGTCGTCGGCACCGCCTTGGGCAGCTTGGTCGAACCGGAGGTGAACAGGAACTTGGCGATGCTGTCAGGCCCGGTCGCCCTGAACGCCACATCGGCCTCGGCGCCCCCCGGTTCACTGAGCAGGCTGTCGAAAGAGACGCACGGGCGACCGGCCAATCGGCCTTGGGTGAAGATCAGGGGAACGCTATCCGCTAGCAGGGTTTCAATGGCCCGCTGGAACGGTTGCGCGTCGGCCGCGAACACCAGCCCCGGCTGCAGCAGGTCGACAATATGCCGAAGCTTGGCCAGGTCCTTCGACAGCAGGGAATAGGCCGGCGACACCGGGCAATAGGGAATGCCCGCGTACATCGCACCGAAGGCCAACTGAATGTGCTCCAGGTCATTGCCTGAAAGAATCACCAGCGGCCGCTCGGCGGACAACCCGTAGCCGAGCAGGCTCTGGGCAATGGCTCGGGTGCTCTGAAGCATCTGCGCATAGCTGATGTGCCGCCACTCTCCCCCTTGCTGACGCGCGGCGATAAAGGTTTTTTCCGAGCAGATACTGGCCCAGTGCACCAGACGATCCAGCAAGCGTTGAGGCAGCGGACTCAATGGCTCCAACGCTTGCATATGCAGGATGCCGCGCTCATCCTCGCGCACCTGAATCGGCGCATGGCCGATGGATACGCGGCGGTAAATCGGCTGGGCAGCGGTGGACAAAACCGACTGCGATTGGGGCTCGACACTCACTTCGCCTTCCTCCATCAAGGGTCGCGCTGCGATTCATGCCGGCTCGCAAGAGCGGGACATCTGCAGCGCATTGCGGCGCCAGGCCGCTACCTTGTGCTTGTTATGACCTTGTTGAACAGCTTGTTTTTGTGATTATTCGAACAGCTTGGTCAACCCCGGGATGCGCCCGGGGAAGGCGATCAGCGCTTGTAGCTCTGCAAGCCGGGCTTGATGCTTTTGTCATCGAGGAACTGTTTCATGCCCTGCTCGCGTCCGCCTTCGGTATCGAGCAGACGTGACTGATCCAGCTTGGCATACAGGTAATCCTCGTTCTGCTCCCAGGTCAGCTCGCGGCAACGCTTGAAGCCAATCTTCGCGGCGCGCAGCACCACCGGATTTTTCTCCAGAAGGTTCCGAGCCAGTTCCAGGGTGACTTCACGCAACTGCGCCAGCGGCACACTCTGGTTGACCAGCCCCATCTCGGCAGCCTTCTGCCCGGTGAAGGTCTTGCCGGTCATGATGTAGTACAGCGACTGACGGTGGCCTACGGTGTCGGCCATGGCCTTGCTGACCAGGTTGCCCGGTGGAATGCCCCAGTTGATTTCCGACAGGCCGAAGGTGGCCTCGTCGGCGCAAATCGCCAAATCGCACGCCACCAACGGGCTGAAACCACCGCCGAAACACCAGCCATTGACCATGGCGATGGTCGGCTTGCTGTACATGCGCAGCAGCCTCCATTGCCATTGCGACGCCTCGCGACGGATCTTCTCCTGGAGAATCTCCGGCCCGGCATCGACCTCACGGAAATACTCCTTGAGGTCCATCCCCGCCGTCCAGGCCTCGCCGGCCCCGGTCAACACCAGCACTTTGGCATCCGCGTCCTGCTCAAGCACCTCGAGCACCTCGACCATTTCCCGATTCAGGGTCGGGCTCATGGCATTGCGTTTTTCCGGTCGGTTCAGGATGACCCAGGCGATGCCCTCTTCGACGTCGACCTTAACGGTCTGCCAACGGCCTTCGTAGTTGCTCATTTCACACACCCTCTGTTGTTGTTCGCTGTGGATGAAGCGAAATTATCTTGCTAATTTAGTTATGTCAATTAACTATTATCACAGCTAACTTGTTTAACCCACAAAGCGCGCCCCGGAGACCACATGCCCCCTGACAACAACATCGACGGCCTCATCGAACAACTCAGCAAACTGCCCCCCCTCAGCTCGCTGACGCCCGATCAACAACGTCAACAGGCCGAACAGCTCTTCGGTGCCGCCTCCTGTGCCGAGGGCGTGACCTTCGAGTCCGCCAGCCTGGCCAGCGTCAGCGGGCTCTGGGCCATTCCCACCGATACCCGGCCTGACTTCGTGTTGCTGTACCTGCATGGCGGAGGCTACTCATTCGGCAGTGCCCGGGCCTATCGCCCGCTCATCAGCCAATTGGCGGCCCGCAGCCGGATTCGTACCCTTTGCATCGATTACCGCCTGGCCCCGGAACACCCTTTTCCGGCCGCCATACAAGATGCTCTGGAGGTCTACCGCGCGCTACTCGAAAAAGGCGTGAGCGCCGAGCACCTGGTACTGGCCGGCGACAGTGCCGGCGGCGGTCTGTGCATGGCCCTGATGCTGGCCGCCAAGGCCGCTGGTTTGCCGCTGCCGGCGGCTGCGGTACTGATGTCGCCTTGGGTGGACATGGCTCAGACCGGTGAGTCCTGGAACTTGCAGAAGGATCGAGATCCATTGCTCGGCCCGCTTGCTGGCAAGACCCTGATGTCCGACACCTATCTGCAGGGCGCCGAGCCACTGAATCCGCTGGCCTCCCCTCTATACGGCGACCTGCAAAGCCTGCCGCCAGTGCTGATCCAGGTCGGCAGTCGGGAATGCCTGCTGGACGACTCAACCCGGCTCGCCAGCCGCCTGGCCACCGCCGAAGTGGCGGTACACCTGGACGTCTGGCCGGGGATGATTCATGTCTTCCAGAGCATGGGCGATCAACTCGAAGAAGCCCGCCGCGCACTGGACCAGATCAGCGCCTTTCTTCTTCGGCACCTGGGTCGTTGACATCGGCCCGGGCTTTAGGTTGACGAACATAGTTACCACATATAACTATTGAGCCAATAAAAACAAATACCCCTAGGAGACCTTCATCATGTTCCCGAGAAATGCCTGGTACGTTGCCTGCACGCCCGATGAAATCCAGGAAAAGCCCCTGGGCCGGCAGATCTGTGGTGAGAAAATCGTTTTCTACCGTGGCCCGGAGGGTCGTGTGGCGGCCCTTGAAGACTTCTGCCCACACCGTGGCGCTCCGCTGTCTCTGGGTTTTGTCGAGGACGGCAAGCTGATCTGCGGCTATCACGGCCTGACCATGGGCTGTGACGGAAAAACACTGGAAATGCCGGGGCAGCGTGTCCGTGGTTTCCCCGCCATCCGCGCCTTTGCCGTCGAAGAGCGCTACGGCTTCATTTGGGTCTGGACCGGTGACCAGGCCCTCGCCGACCCTGCCTCGATTCACCCTCTGGAATGGGCCGACCACCCGGATTGGGCCTACGGCGGCGGGCTCTTTCACATCAACTGCGACTATCGCTTGATGATCGACAACCTCATGGACCTGACCCACGAGACCTACGTCCATGCCAGCAGCATCGGTCAAAAGGAAATCGACGAAGCCGCGCCCAAGACCACTGTCGACGGCGACCTGGTGGTCACCAGTCGCCACATGGAAAACATCGGCGCACCACCGTTCTGGCGCATGGCCCTGCGTGGCAACGGTCTGGCCGACGACGTTCCGGTAGACCGCTGGCAGATCTGCCGCTTCACCCCTCCCAGCCACGTGATGATCGAAGTCGGTGTAGCGCACGCCGGTAAAGGTGGCTACAACGCCGACCCCGCCCACAAGGCCGCCAGCATTGTGATTGACTTCATCACTCCCGAAACCGACACCTCGATCTGGTACTTCTGGGGGATGGCGCGCAACTTCAACCCACAGGACCAAGCGCTCACCGAGAGCATCCGCGAAGGCCAGGGCAAGATCTTCTCCGAAGACCTGGAAATGCTCGAACGCCAGCAACAGAACTTGCTCGCGCATCCCGAGCGCAGCCTGCTCAAGCTCAATATCGATGCCGGTGGCGTGCAGGCGCGGCGCGTCCTTGACAGGTACATCGCCCAGGAAACAGCCGCCGGATCGACCGCCCCCTCGACGCTGATCGCCAGCGCCTGAGTCAGCCCCCTAACGGATCTTTCAACAGGTGCCGCCATGCTCGAAGTAAAAGTAGTCGCCAGACACACCGAAGCGTTGGATATCTGCAGCTTTGAACTGGCACTGGCCGATGGAGGCGCCCTGCCCGCCTTCGAGGCCGGCGCGCATATCGATGTGCATTTGCCGAATGGACTGACCCGCCAGTACTCCTTGTGCAACCCTCCCCACGAGCAGCATCGCTACCAGATCGCGGTGCTCAAGGATGCTGACTCCAGGGGTGGCTCGCGCCATATCCACGAGCAGTTCAGGGTCGGCGACGTATTGCAGATCAGTGAACCGCGCAACCTCTTCGCGCTGCGCCACAATGCTCGCCGCACGCTGCTGTTCGCCGGTGGCATCGGGGTCACGCCAATCCTCTGCATGGCCGAAAAACTCGCCAGCATCGGTGCCGATTTTACGCTGCATTACTGCACTCGTTCAGCGGAGCGTACCGCCTTCGGTGAGCGCCTCGCGAAGGCAGCGTTTGCCGGGCAAGTGCAGATTCATTACGACAGCGGCACCGATGCGCAGAAGCTGCAGGCTGCCGAAGTCCTGGCAAACCCCGAGCCGGATAGCCACCTGTACGTCTGCGGGCCGGGGGGATTCATGGAGTACATTCTGGCCAGCGCCCGGACCCAAGGCTGGCCCGAGGAGCGGTTGCACCGTGAATACTTCAGCGCCGCACCGATGGATCATTCGGCGGATGGCGCCTTTGAAGTGAAAATCAGCAGTACCGGCGAGGTGCTGTCGATTCCCGCCGACACCCGGGTGATCGATGTGCTGCTGGGCAAAGGCTTTGACATTCCCATGTCCTGCGAACAAGGCATCTGCGGCACTTGCCTGACTCGCGTCCTGGCCGGCGAACCGGAGCATCGCGACCTGTTCCTGACCGAGGAGGAACAGGCCCTCAATGATCAATTCACACCTTGTTGCTCACGCTCCAGAAGCGCAATGCTGGTGCTTGATCTCTGAGCCTGCAACGCTCTGGTTCTGTGTGCCAGAGCCCGCACCTCGTCCGCCACAACGGCGAAACCTCGGCCACTTTCGCCGGCACGGGCGGCCTCGATGGCAGCATTGAGTGCCAATAGATTGGTTTGATCGGCAATGTTACGGATCACATCCAGCACCCGGCCGACTTCCCGGCTTTTATCGGCCAGCCCCAGGACCAATGCCGAGGTCTGGCCCAATTCATCGGCCATATTCTGAATCGCGCCGACCGTTGCAAGCACCTGGTCCCGCCCTTGGCGGGAAGAGCGATTGGCGATGACCGATGAATCTGAAGTCGACGCGGCATTGCGTGCCACATCATCGACGACCGTACTCATCTGGTTGACCGCCGTGGCGGCCTGGATCACTTCATCACTCTGCTTGTGCATGTGCTGCGTATTCTTCTCGGTAGCCGCCTTTTGGTTGACCACTCGCAACCACTCCACAAACGCCGGCCGGGCTTCGGCCAGCAAGACCTCTACCGCTTGGGGTGCTTGCTCGCTCATGCGCAGCAGGGCGAACAGGTACTCACCGATACTTGTGCCAACTACCCGCGCATGTATCGCCGGATCAATGGCGCACTGGTGAAGTCTGCGACCATGAGCTGCCCGGAAATTGCCCGTCTGGGGCTGTATGGCGATGACCCGTACCATATCGAGGAAAGCC
The DNA here is from genome assembly GCF_034008235.1 of Pseudomonas sp. P9_31. Classification (NCBI taxonomy): domain Bacteria; kingdom Pseudomonadati; phylum Pseudomonadota; class Gammaproteobacteria; order Pseudomonadales; family Pseudomonadaceae; genus Pseudomonas; species Pseudomonas sp. P9_31. Next base: position 3,012,502 of record NZ_CP125375.1, on the reverse strand, counting down.
AACAAGACGACTTCCATCTTTACGGGGCCAGTAACCAGGCGTTTGCGGGCCTGGACTCGTCGCAATGGCGTTCAGTGGTCGGCTTTGTGTTGTAGATGGCGCTGTCGTCGCAACTGTCCACCGGCCAGGTATTGCTGCGCCTGCACTGGATCGCTGCTCGGCTGACAACGTTACCCTATGCCGGTTGGGCCGAAGAGCTACCCAATCTGGCGGCAGAATATGAACCGTCAATAGCCTGCAGCGAGCCGATCCTGAAGCGTTTCATTGCCGCCGAAATGACTCACACGGGTTTTCCGTTCATTTCCAGTACCAGTGCCGTGGTCGATTACGGCGTGAGCCTGACCGAGTGGGCGACCACACTGGCCATCCGGACCTTGACCTTGCGCTACCTGCTGCTTGCCCATTGTGATGCGCACGCACAGCAGGCGCCGGACCCGCAAAAAACCGTGGATCTGGTGTATCGATTTTGCCGGGCAGCCAACCATAACGCGGTCACGGCAAGCGAGAGGACTTTGCGCAACGCGATCGGTGAGAGGGGGCCTGCGTATCTGTGCGCACTGATTGCGCAAATGACCAACGAGTAACAGGCGACCCTGCCATAGGGTCGCGGCTCCCGCCTGACACATTCACCTGCGGGAGGATGTGCCCCCGCCTAAAGTCTGCGTAGAATGCCGTGTTCGTACCGGATCCAATAGAAAAACAGACTCATCATCCCTGTGATCAACACCACTGGTGAATTGTGGCGCTCTTTTACCTTCAATGCCTGAACGATCAACCATGAGCGCGAGCTCACGGGTATTAACTGCCTATCCAAAGGCGCTTTGCGGGTTTTGTCTGTCGGCATCGCTGCTGATTGCCTATAACGCGTGTGGCGCATCCTTGCCGCTCGAACTGTATATCCCGGATGCTCCGCCACTGACGTTCGTCGATGGCTCCCAAGGCCACGGCATGGTTGGAGAAGCCGTCCTGACGGCCATCGCCAACGCCGGCTATGTCGCTCATGTCCATGGGCTGCCCTGGGCCAGATCGCAAAAACACGTCAGCGAGAAGCAGGATATGCTGATCGCACCCTTGTCACGCACGCCAGAACGTGAGGATCGCTTCACCTGGATCGCGTCGATCATGCCCATGGAGCGCGCTTTTTTCAGCCTTGAGCGGCCGGTGGAAAGCTTCGAGCAAGCGAAGAAAACCTACCGGGTGATCGGCGTAGGCCTGGGCAGTGCTCAGGAGGAAATCCTGCGTACGCAAGGCTTCAGCGATGATCAGATCTACCCGCTGACCATTGGCGACAACCCCGCGCAGATGCTCCTGAAAGGTCGCATCGACGCCTGGTTCAATGGTATCCCGGAGAGTCGATACATCTGGACGAAGGTGTCGGAACAAAAACTGCGGATGAGCCCCGTCATGAGCAGAGCGGAACTCTATCTGGCGTGCTCCAAACTTTGCTCCGCTCAACTGGTGCAAGACTTGCGCGAGGCGGTTGAAACGCTTCGCAAAGACGGCACCCTGGCACGTATACAAAAGAGCTATTTACCGCAATAACGAAACCGACAGCACCCGCCGCACCACTTAGCCCCTATGTCCATCATTTACGGGTTAAGCCATGAGTGGCCTCTTCTACAAAACCTTGCTCAAAGATCTTTCCACCGCCCTCGAGATGCAGCCCTTGGCGTTCGACGCCCGGGGAATGTGCGATCTGATCATCGATGACACCTATCCACTGAAGCTGGCATGCAATGACCCTCACCAGCGCCTGCTGCTGATCGGTTTGCTCGAGACGCCAAAAGACCTGCCCTTGCAGCGCTTGCTGGGCGGCGCACTCAACCCCCTCGTCAGCGCCGGTCCGGGCCTCGGCTGGGATGCCGGCAGCGGTTTGTATTTTGCCTATCAAAGCATCGCCCGGGAAAAGGTGAGCGTTGCGGTATTGATGCGCGAAATCGCGACACCGAAATCCCCTGTGGGAGCCGCCTTGCTCGCGAAGAGGGAGTGTCAGCCGGCACCCATGTCGCCTGACACACCGCCTTCGCGAGCAAGCCCGCTCCCACAGGTTGATCTGTGTCCTATCAAGCGTCTTGATTGAACAGTGGCGGCGGGCTCGAGAGCTCTTCATGGAGCGGCAAGCCAAACAGCAGGACATTGGCACGGGTTTCACCGAATCGGGCGATATTCGGCAGGCGCGCCCACAGACGCGCGCCGATGGCCTGAACGATGTGCTGGCTCGGCTTGTTCGCACCCATGATCCATGACACCACCGTTTCCAGACCATATTGCCTGGCCAGGATCACCGAGGCCTGGCCAAGGCGTACCCCCACTCCAATGATCAGATAATGTGAAGTATTTTTTTAAAATAACATTTCTTAACATTGACTCAGGAGCATCGATAGCCGCGACGCGCGCTCTGTAGCAGCTGCCGAGCCTGTGGGGCTGCGTTCGGCGGCGAAGCCGTCGTGAATCCGGCTGACGCGGTTTGCCTGATACATCGCAATGTCTGGTTTTACGACTGCTGCGCAGCCGAACGCAGCCTCGCAAGCTCGACTGCTGCTACAAGGTCGCGTTCACGCAGGTGAAAAAAGTCAGATTGCCATCAGGCTACCTTGCAAAAACACCACGACCGTCTAAGTTCAGAACTATCTCTACAGGCGTAACCAAACCGTACATAAACCAGCCCCTCAGGCGAGAGAGTCCATTGATCTAAAACACACCAGACGCTGCTTTTAGTTACTGACATGGAATCAGTCATGACAATAAAGAGGGATGCTTGATGAAGCGCAGCTGTGGGTATCGTGCGTTCTCGCAAAAAGGGCCAGCCGGACATTTCTGGGTTTCATTGCTTTGCTTCTCGGGCCTGGTGATCGCCAGCTTTCTGTTGTTCGAACAACAGATCCAGGACTTCCTGAACCATCTCAACCTGTACCTGCCCTCCACGCCTTCCCAGAAACTCAACCTGGCGCTGTTGCTGATCGCCCTGCTGGCGCTGGACGTGGTGCTGCCGGTACCTTCGAGCATGGTCGCGCTGCTGGCCGTGGCCATGCTGGGCAGTCTTGGCGGCTACCTGGTGATTTTCATTGGCCTGTGCCTGGGTGCCGGGCTGGGTTATGCGCTGGGGGCCGGCTATTTTCGCTTGCTGTCTGGCCGCCTGGGCCTGCATCAGCGCCAACCTGGGCAGCTGGCGTATCGGCTGGGCACGCTGTCGTTGATCTGCCTGCGCGGCGTGCCGGTATTGGCGGAAACCTCGGTGGTGGCCGCTGGTATGCAACGTTATCCGCTGCGCGCATTTGTGTTGGTCACTACCCTGGCCAATGCCGGCCTGGCGCTGGCCTACAGCGTGATCGGCACCTTCCTCGTCGAGCAGAACGCGCTGCTGGTGACCATTCTCGCCAGCATGGTATTGCCCGGGCTGTTTATCGCCGGGTATAGCCTGTTCAAGACCTTGCGTCGGCACAACGCGGAGCAACCGCTGCATGGACGTTTCGAGGTCCGTTACGACTATCCGGTGGTGTTTACCGATCACTTGTTCGATCCGTCCAATCCTTGCCTGCATCACCAACTCACCGCACGACTCACCCCACAGCACAGGGGCCCGGTGACGGTGCTGGTGTTCGCCGATGAACACCTGTTGCAAAGCACCCCGCAACTGCTGCAACAGATTGATGCCTACTTTGCTGCCCATGCGGCGGACCTGCGGTTGCAGACCGCGCCGATTGCGGTGCCGGCCGGCGAACTGAGCAAGGACTCACAGGTGTTGCAGCAGCTGTACACCGACATGCTGCACCATGGGCTGGACCGGCATTGCTATGTGCTGGCCCTGGGCGGTGGCGCGGTGCTGGATGCGGTGGGCTACGCCTGCGCCACCTTCCACCGTGGCATTCGCCTGATCCGCATCCCGAGCACCGTGCTGGCGCAGAACGATGCAGGCATTGGTGTGAAAAACGGCATCAATGCCTTCGGCCAGAAAAACCTGCTGGGCGCCTTCTACCCCGCCACCGCGGTGATCAACGACTTCCAGCTGCTGACCAGTCTGACCCGCCGTGACCAGATCGCCGGGTTGGCCGAGGCAGTCAAGGTGGCGCTGATCAAGGACCAGGCGTTTTTCCAATGGATGGAGCAACAGGCCGACGCCCTCGCCCACTTCGATCACCCGGCCAGCCGCTATGCCATCCGCCGCTGCGCCGAACTGCACCTGGCGCACATCACCGGTGCCGGCGACCCCTTCGAACGCGGTAACGGGCGACCACTGGATTACGGGCACTGGGCCGCGCACAAACTGGAAAACCTCAGCCAACACCGGCTGCGCCATGGTGAAGCCGTGGCGGTGGGCATGGCCCTGGATGGCCTCTATGCCAATGCCCTGGGGCTGTTGAGCGATGCCGACACTGAACGGGTTCTGAACCTGCTGCTCAAGCTCGGCTTCAGCCTGTGCCCGCCGGAACTGGCCTTGAAAGATGCACAGGGACGCTCGCAGGTGTTGCTCGGTCTGGAGGAGTTCCGCCAACACTTGGGCGGGCAACTCTCCATCCCCATGCTCAGCCGGATTGGCGAGTCGGTGGACCTGCATGAAATCGATGCCGCGCGGATGGAGCAAGCACTGCAACGGCTGTCCACCCGCATCGACCCGGTGCTCGGCTTGAGCGAGGGCTGCGCGTAATGAGCCAGACACCGCTGAACCTGAAGACCTGGATGACCCTCGGCCGGGTATCCAACCTGCCCACCGTGTGGACCAACACCCTGGCCGCCGCTCTGCTGGCCAGCAGCGCAGGTGCCCTGGCGCCGCCGTCGTCGCTGGTGTGGATCCTGCTGCTGGCCGCACTGTCGCTGCTGTATCTGGCCGGCATGTTATTGAATGACTGGCTCGACGCCGACTGGGACCAACAACACCATAACCCCCGTCCCATCACCCTGGGCCTGGTCAGCCGCCAGCAAGTGGGGCTGGCCACTGTGCTGTTGCTGATACTGGCCGCGGCCTCGGTGCTGGGCCTGAGCCGGCTGATCGACCAGCCGCACTGGTTGCTGGGCAGCGTCACCCTGCTGGTGAGCTGCATTCTCGGCTACAACCTGCTGCACAAGAAATACGCCCATAGCGTCTGGTTGATGGGCGCCTGCCGCTCGGCCCTCTACCTCACGGCGGCGGCCAGCCTGGCGGTACCACCGGAGCCAATCTGGCTCTGCGCCATGTTGCTCGGCGTCTACATCAGCGGCCTGACCTACCTGGCCCGCCAGGAACATCGCAACCAGTTGCTCAGCCGCCTCCCTCTACTCCTGATGTTGAGCCCACTGGCGCTGGCGATCTATTCCGACAATGTCTGGTTCTGGCCCGTGCTGACGCTCTGGCTTGGCTGGCTGGGCTGGCACTACTGGCACAACCTGGCCAACCCGCAGCAACGGCAGGTCCGTGCCTTTATCGGCGCTGGCCTGGCGGCCCTGCCGCTGTTCGATGCCCTGGTGCTGGCCGTGGCCAACCAGCCACTGGGCAGCCTGTTATGTGTTCTGGTGTTTTTCCTGCTTCCACACTTCCAGCGCTGGATCAAACCGACATGAACATGGACGTCGCTGCGCCGCCATCGGCGGCCCTCGAAATGCGCCACGACTGCCTCGCCGAACAACGCCTGGCCCTCACTCAGCAGCTCGATGATGCTGAGTTGCGATGGTGGCGTCAGGCGCAGGAGCAGCTTGACCAACGCCCGGACGCCAACACCGCGGCGCTCTTGAGCAGCCAGTGCAAGCGCAGCCTCAAGGCGTCGGCACTGCCCGACAGTAATGGCTGGAGTCAGGTCCAATTGGCGCGGGCGTTGTTGCTGGCTCAGGTCCTGGAGCAACACCCCCTCGCCAGGCAACTGCCCTTGCTGCGCCAGCTGTTTCTGTGGGGCGACGATCAGGAAAAGATCGCCACCTTGAAGGCCCTCGACTGGCTCGATAGCCGTGGGCTCTGTGTGGAGTTGGCATTGCAGGCCGGGCGAACCAGTAACAGCCAGGTGTTCGCCGCCCTCGCCCTGGACACCCTCTACCCGTCGCGTCACTACAGCGAACGGGCCTTCCACCAACTGGTGTTGAAGACGCTGGGCATGGGGCTCGACGTACGACGCCTGATCGGCCTGACCCAACGACACAGCGTCGCCCTCAACCAGTTGGCCCTCGACCTGCTGGACGAACAGCTCGCAGCCGAACGAACGGTGTCCGCGGGATTGCCCTGGGTGATTGCCTTCGACCTGCTCAGCCCGGCGCAACGCCAGCGCCTGGTCAACCTGAGCCAGCAGCAACGCTTGCCACCGGAATGGCACGAGCATCTGGCCGGCCCCCCACTGAACTCACGCACAACGGCTCCCGCCCCTTGACGAGGATTCACCATGCTCAAGTACTTCGACCCGCATATTCATATGGTCAGCCGCACCACCGATGACTACCAGAACATGGCGGCCGCCGGCATCACCGGGGTGATCGAGCCGGCCTTCTGGCAGGGCCAGGCCAGGACCAGTGTCGGCAGTTTCATTGACTACTTCGACACGCTGTTGGGTTGGGAACGCTTTCGCGCCAGCATGTTCGGCATCCATCACTTCTGCACCATCGGCCTCAACCCCAAGGAGGCCAATGACCTGTCGGTGGCCAATGAAGTGCTGGAGATTCTGCCGCGCTACCTGGTGAAAGACGGCGTCGTGGCGGTCGGCGAAATCGGCTACGACGACATCACCCCCGAGGAAGATCGCTTTCTCGCCGCTCAGTTGGAGCTGGCCAAACAATTCAATTTGCCGGTGCTGGTGCACACTCCGCACCGCGACAAGATCGGTGGTACCAAACGCACCCTGGCGGTGATTCGCGAAGTCGGGATTGCCGAGCATCAGGTGATCATCGACCACCTCAACGAGTTGACTCTGCCGCTGGTGCTGGACAGCGACTGCTGGCGCGGCCACTCCATTTACCCCAACACCAAGATGTCGGAACAGCGCATGGTCGCCCTGTTGAAGGAGTACGGCACTGAGAAGATGGTGGTCAACAGTGCCGCCGACTGGGGGATCAGCGACCCGCTCAAGGTGCCAAAAACGGGCGAGGCGATGCTGGCTGCAGGGTTCAGTGAAGCCCAGGTCGAACAGGTGCTGTTCCACAACCCCGTGGACTTTTTTGCCCAAAGCGGCCAACTGGACAAAGCCCTCGTCAGCACCCCGCTGCCCATCGACCAGCGTCGGCAGTGGCAGGACAACTCCGCCCTGCGCGGCCAGGAACCGGTGATCAAATGAGTGCCGGCACGGGTTGGGCTGCCGCGCAGGTCGGTTATTGCAGCAATGTGCACCCGACCCGTGACCTGGCGGGGCTACGGTCATCCATCGAACAGCATTTTCAGGGCGTGCGAACACTGCGCGGGCTGGACGAGCAGGACAGTGGACTGTGGATCAGCGCCCTCGCCGCGGCCGAATTACAGCAGCCATCGGCTCGCGCGGACTTCCTGGACCTGCTGCAACGCAGCGGGCTGCGCCTGACCTCCCTTAACGGCTTTCCCTACGGCCAGTTTCATCAGGGCGCGGTGAAAGCCGAGGTTTATTTGCCGAGTTGGGCGGAGTCTGAACGGCTGGCGTACAGCCTGAATCTGGCGCGGATCCTCGCCGATGCCCTGCCGCCGGACTGTCCCCAGGGTGTAATTTCCACCGTGCCGCTGGGCTACGCCGCCAACTGGAACCCGCAGTTACAGCAGCGTGCCGAGCATCTGCTGCGCCAACTCACCGCTTCGCTGGCCAGGCTGCACCTGGAGACGGGCAAGAAGATCGTGTTCTGCCTGGAGATGGAGCCGGACTGCGTGCTGGAAAACACCGACCAGGCCATCGCCTTCTTCCACCGCTGGCAAGCCACGGACCCGCACCATGACTATTTGGCGTTGTGTTTTGATGTTTGCCACCAGGCCGTGGTCTTCGAGCACTGCTATCAGTCGCTGGAAAAGCTGCGTCAGGCCCGAGTGCCCGTCGGCAAGATTCAGCTGTCCAACGCGCTGATTTGTCGCCTGCCCGCTGAAAACGACAACCGACGCGAACACGTCCTCAAAACCTTGAGCGACTTCGCCGAAACCACCTACCTGCATCAAGTCAAAGCCCGTGATGCGCAGGAGCGGTTGTCGGGTTGGGCCGACCTTCCCGCAGCGCTAGAGGATTGCGCAAACAACCTGGGGCAATACCCCGAACTGCGGATTCATTTCCACATTCCGCTGTTCAGCGAACACTTGCTGCTGCCGGAACTCAGCGGCAGCCAGATCGCCCTGTCGCAGACCTTCGACTTTCTCGCAGACCATGGGGATTTTCGTCCTGTGCTGGAAGTGGAAACCTACAGCTGGGGCGTCCTGCCCGCCCAACTGCGGCCCACTACCGAGCACGCCCAACTCCAGGGAATCGTTGCGGAACTGCACTGGGTAGAAGACCAATTGCGGCAGCGAAAATTGCTGCAACCCCAATCGTGGGAGGCGTACGCCGATGCCCTCTGATCAACCGCGTCAACCGCTGCTGCTGATTAACGTGGTCGGGCTGACACCGGCGCTGCTGGGGCCGGCGACACCGCACATCAATGCCCTGTTGAAAACGGCCAAAATGGCCAGCCTGCAACCGGTGTTTCCGGCCGTCACGTCCACGGTGCAGTCCTCGATCCTCACCGGCCTGTCGCCGTCGGAACACGGCATTGTGGGCAATGGCTGGTATTTTCGCGACCAGGCCGAAGTGCGTTTCTGGCTGCAACCCAACGCACTGATCCAGGGTGAAAAAGTCTGGCAGCAGCTCAAGCGTGAGCTCCCCGGGTTTCGCTGCAGCCAGCTGTTCTGGTGGTACAACATGTATGCGGACGTGGATGCCGCCATCACCCCACGCCCTCACTACCCGGCTGATGGCCGCAAAATGTTCGGCCTGTATTCGACACCGGCCTCGTTGCACGAGCGTATCGAGCAGCAGATCGGCGAATTCCCTTTTCCGAGCTTCTGGGGCCCGGCGGCCGGCATCGCATCCAGCCGCTGGATCGTCGACTGCGCCATCGCCGAATTCCAGCTCGATCAGCCCGACCTGCAATTGGTCTACCTGCCCCATCTCGACTACAGCCTGCAGCGACTGGGCCCTGATCATCCGTCGATTGCCGACGAGGTACGGGCCATCGACAGTGAAGTCGGTCGCCTGCTGACCTTTGCCCAGGAGCAAGGCGCGGCGGTGATGCTGCTGTCCGAGTACGGGATCGAAGCGGTACAGCAATCTGTTTCCATCAACCGGCTGTTGCGCTCGGAAGGCTTGTTGCAGGTGCGCCAATCGCTGACCTGGGAGTTGCTCGACCCCGGCGCCAGCGCGGCCTTTGCCGTGGCCGATCATCAGATTGCTCATATCTACGTGAAGCAGGCGCAAGACATACCTCGCGTCAAAGCGCTGTTGCAACGCCAGCCCGGCATCGAGCAGGTGCTGGATAAAGCCGAACAACGGACCTGGCAGCTGGATCATCCGCGCAGCGGCGAGCTGGTGACCGTGGCCGCGCCGGGTTACTGGTTCGATTACTACTACTGGTTCGACGATAGCAAGGCTCCCGACTTTGCCCACACCGTGGACATCCATCGCAAGCCTGGCTACGACCCACTGGAGCTGTTCATCGACCCGGCCATTCGCTTCCCGAAATTGAAAGTGGCGCGTCGCCTGCTGCAGAAAAAACTCGGTTTTCGCTACTACATGGACCTGATTCCGCTGGACACCCGTCTGGTCCGTGGCAGCCATGGCCGCCTGCCCGAAAGCGAACAGACCGGCCCGCTGCTCATCACCAATTGCGATCTGCCGTTGCCCCAGCGCCTTGCGGCCACGGCGGTGAAGCAACTGCTCCTGGAACACTTCCTGGGGCACCCACACACCGACCCGGCCAATGCCAAGGAGCTTCCATGCGGCGAGCCATTTCTATAACAGTTCTGACTGCCCTGGCCGGTTTGGCTCAGGCTCAGAGCACGAACACCTTTGACTGCAACAACTTCCTGCAGTTTGAAGGAGACGTCGACAAGACCCGGACTGCGTTTGCGCAAAGTCCCGAGACCATGGCCTGGAACTGGTTCGTCTGCCTGAACCAGCCCGCCGCCGCGGGCAGCCCCAACCGCGAGTGGGAATCCATGAAGCCCTCCGACCAGGTCTACCTGGCCGATGGTGCCAAGCCCGCCGCCTACGGCACGCCCGTGCCGCCCCCGGACGCCGTGCTGACGAAAGCCAAGACACAAGGAATGGACCTGTCCCGAACCTTCCATAACATCAACGCCACGCAACAGGTCGATGGCTTGATTCTGGAAATGGGCGGTGCGGTGCCGACGACAGAAATTGGCCAACCCGTGCGCTTTCAACTGCTGATGGGCGAGGGAACTTTCGATTACATCGTGCAACGCCAGGTCTACAACATGAACGGCCAGGCTGCCTTGACCAGCAGCCTGGAGTTCCCCTCCACCGCCTGGGAGTTGAAATCCGCCTGGCTGTGGATCGGCTCCGACACGACCTACAAACAGACACTGGAAAACGACGGTTACTACATCGCCCAGGCCTATTACCTGCAAGACGGCAACTACCAGGTCGGTTATGCGGCGCTGAGCGGCTTGCACGTCGTCAACAAGCTGAATCCCGGCTGGGTCTGGACCACCTTCGAAAACATCAACAACAGCAAGTACACCGTCACCAACGCCATCCCGCCCACCCCGATAACCAACAGCACCGGGCCGACAGCCGCTGCCAAGCCCGTCAATAGCCAATTCCAGGCTCAATATCCCGGGTTGTCGAAGTACGAACTGATCGCAGTCCAGTCCAAAACCAACCCGACCTTGCTGGCCAACTCTCAGCTGGAGTCCGCCTTTCAGAGCCAGTCGTCGTGCTTTGCCTGCCATGACACCGCCGCGTACTCGAGAAAGAAGGGCTACTTCAATTTCGCCATGCAAGAACAGGGCGGCATCGTCTACCCCACCGCCGCCCTGCCGGACTCGGCCTTCACCGGTTACAACAAACTGGACTTCGTCTGGTCGCTCAAACGCGCCCAGTGGCAACGCTAAGGAGAGCATGACATGAGCGTATTGAATTTCCCCCGTATCTACCTCAACGGCCACATGTTCTGGAACCCGCCGACGGCCAACAACAACGATATGTACCCGCTCTACGATGCGGTAAAAATGCAGATGAACTGGCGGTTTCTTGATTACTACAACATCACGCCAGAGAATGCCGCCAGCACACTGATGCCCTGGACTATCGCCCCTCGGGTGTTACACGAGGCGCCCGACTACGTCACGCAGGTGCCGGGCAATGTCAAACAGAATCCTCCAACGATGATCCCCGGAGAATGGAACCTGTTCGGTGACAACGCCTGTGGCACCGTCAGCTACAACCAGACCCAGTCCGTCATCATCGGCGGCGAACTCCCGACCGGCGGGTACGTTGATCAGGATGCCCTGATTAACCAGAGCTACAACTTGCTCGGCAATCCCTTTGGCAGCAAGAGCCCCACCCCGGCCCGCTTTGTCGACGTCAGCCCCTGGCAGAACACCTTCACAGCGTTGTACTTCGACAAACTGGTGCTGGGCGACGATCAATGCGGCCTGACGCTCAAGCGTCAACACCGGATGCTCGATCGCTTCCTGAACTTCAACTGGGCAAACCTGGGTGGCCTGATTTATGTGACCACCACCTGGCAAACCTGCTTCCCGAAAGAAAACCTGACCTGGGCGATCAGCAATTCGGCCCTGCTGAAAAACCTCCAGGAACAGATGGAACTACAAAAAGCCAAAGGCCTGATGTTCCGGTTTTCCACCTACCTGACCTGCTACGACAAAAACGGCATTTTCAACAACTACCCCTACATCAACTCCCACTCCACCACCCCGACGGACATGGCCTATGTACAAGAGATGTACCAGAAAGGACTGGATAACGTCGCCAGCATCTTCTTCAACCCCGCCTACAGCCGCACCGTAGGTACCCTGGGCCTGTGGTTTGACGACGAGTTCCCCACCGCACCGGCAGGTCGGCGTCTGGTCCCCGGCAAGGCTGTGCCTCTTCAAAAACCCGGTTCCGACGCCACCAGCATGACGCTGGGCGTAATCTCGGCACAGGCCCATGGCGATACCTTGTCGCTGGACCTCACCAACACCTTCCCGTGCTATCCGATCGACAAGGCAGCTGACATCCCGATGGCCGAAAAATACGATGCCGGCAACTACCAACTGGGGATACGCCAGGACGGACAATTCACCCCATTGGCCAGTTTTGGCTTTGAAGACTATCAACAGGCGGCGTTCGACAAACGCTCCGGCATCCTTGACCTGCCACTCAGCGCCGACGCGCAGAAAAAGCTGCAAACCGGATCGCTGGAGCTGCAACTGGAGGGAACAACCCCCTTGCAAGCCGCGACCCAGCAGATGTGGACGGCCGAAGTGGTTGAGAGCGCAAGTTTCATCGACGTGGGCGACAGCAAGACGCTGCAGATCATGGTGCAATATGACGGCCGGCCGGCACCGGCCGGCACCGTGTTATCGGTGGCGGAGTATGGCAACGCCTACATGATGTGCACGACTGATTACTATCTGGCGTTCAGCAATCCGGCCGACTTTGCGTTGTTCCAAGACCATCCGAAAAATCGCGCCAACAACAGCTCCAACCTGCCGCAATTTACCGGTACTTGCGCGGTACAAAGCCTGGTGACCGAGGGCGCTGGCCGTCGGCTCATGGCAACTCAGGCCGCAGATGATACCGATACCGGGAGACCGGTGAGCTATCAGGAATACCTGCCGACACCCGGCTCGGTCGCCCTGAGCCCCTGCCTGTCGTTCGACAACCCCATCCTCATGGAAGGTGTTCTTCAGGATCCCCCAAACAGCACCGTGCACTACTGCCTGACGCAGATTCAGACCGACGCCGATGGCATCGCACGACTGACCGTCAAGGCACAGGCTCCGGGCTTCCCGATCTTGCGTTTCTTCGTGCAGGAAGGTGAGCAGCCGCCCGAGATCCCTTTCAGCTTCAACTACATGAGCGCCTATACAGACTTCCTCGCACCGTTGCGGGTCCTGCCGCTGGAGCCCCAAATGCAGCAGGATTTTGTCGACGAATGGAACCAGATCTGCACGAAACCCGATGCCCGGGTCCTGATATGGGAAAGCTTCATCTACCCGCGCATCCTGCAGCCCTTCTATTACCTGTACCCGATCATGAGCAAATACATGCCGCTCAATTCGCTGGAACGGATAGAGGGTGCCGTCGACCAACTCATTGTGCTGATCAGCAAGGAGTACCAGGAAGAAAGCACACTCGCCATGCCCATCACCCGCGATATGTCACAAAGCCGACGCGCAGTACTGGAGCTCTGGGCGCAGGCCCTGGTGCAACAGAAATACCCACCCTTCCAGCTCAACATGAGCGACTACGAGTAAGGCTATAACAACAACGCTCACGCAGGACCACCGGGTGACGAGCCTGTCACCCGGCACTTCACAGGAGTGTCATATGAAAGCCAGCATCTTGAACCGATTGTTGCTGCTGACCCTGCTGCTCAGCCCAGCTCTATTCGCCCAGGCGGACAGCGGCGCCGTGTACTTCACCATGGGGGTGCACAACACCGAGGGGTGCAATGAACAGAATGGCAATTGCATCGCTAAACGAGCACCGGGCGACCCTTCCGATCCGTTTTTCCCGGCGTACTGGATCAGCGACTGGACCATGTACCGGGTGATGCACAACTACGAGAAAAACCCGCCGCCCTACAGCAATCCACCCACCACGCTCACCCCGGCGGACTACACCGTCTCCCGAGGTACCAGCTACTACGACACCGCTTACATCCCGCCGGATGGCGACGGTTTCGGCGCCATGATGGAGCACTACGAGAAATACTGCCTGCCGATCTTCCCGATCAAGAACAACAACTACACCTGCTCCTTCGTGTCCCTGGGCAACAAGGCGTACTTCCTGACTTACCCGCAAGACCGCCCCAAAGACATGCCGGCCTGTTGCATGTTTTCGCCGATGAATCATCCGCCGCGGCAAGACTTCATCCAGCACCTGCCCTACAGCGCCGAGCGCAGCAAAAACCTCGATGGCAGCGTGCAGGCCTACGCTCTGGACCTCGAATCACCGCAAGGTCCGATCCTGTTCGGCTATGCCTTCTACAAAAAACCGTCGGGACAACCGCCCTACCGGCATCCCCAGTCGTTCTTTTTCTCCGGTGACACCAGCGTCGCCAATGCCCCCATCGTCAGCCAGAACTACACCAACTTCCGCATCGCCAAACCGGACCCGGCCCAGACCTGGGCGCAGGTGGCCGCCATGTGCCCGGCGAATCCGCCGCCCTGCCAATTGTTCGAGCCACCGGCGTCACAGAGCAACGGCCAAAAGGCGCAGTGGAACAAGCTCATGCAGCGCAAACCCTGAACAACGACGAAGGATCGCCATGAAAACCACACTCAGTCTCACCATGATGCTACTGGGCCTGGCCAGTCTGCCGACACTGGCCCGGGAACAGGCCATGCCGTCGACACAGACCAGCAACCTGAATTGCCAACCCCCCAGCACCGCGCCGGCCGCCACGGCCAGTCAGGACCTGTTCGATCAATACAGCTGGCAGATGTTCATCGCCTTGAACTGGCCTGCACAGGATGGGCAGCGAGGTGATCCTGACTGCGCCAAACAGCCTGGGGATCCCGGCTACACCGTCTGGCAGACCTACAAGACCGTGGAGGAAATCTTTCTGCCGAGGGGGGCCGATCCTGGCCCGTGGAATACCCCGCAGACCGCCAAAAGCCTGGGCATCATCAATATCGCCGCGCTGAAGAACAGCACTCAGGTGAATGCCGTCGACCAGGCTGTCGGCGGCTGGCTGATCGACCAGGCCGGTAACCCGACTTACTACGACATCTCGGCCAACGAGACGTCCTATAACTACATCGTCGACAACAGCTTCTATAACGCCGATGTCGTTTCCAAAGCCAACAACATCAACTTTCCCTATGGGGTCATCGAGGTCAAATCGAGCTGGCGCATCCTCACCCCCAACGACAACGCCAGTCACTACCTGACCATGCTCGCGCGCGTGGCCAAGTTCGACGACCAAGGCCAGCGCACCGGCGTCACCGAGGCTTACCTGGGTTTGGTGGGCCTGCACATCATCACCAAGGCGAACGGTTATCCCCAGTGGATCTGGTCGACTTTCGAGCAGATCGACAACGTTGCGCCCAAGGCGTTGGTGAACGGCCAGTGGGTCGACCAGCCAACATCCGGCACAGCCTACTCCTACTTCAACCCCGCCGCCCCCGCCGCCTCCCTCAACCAATCACCCTGCGACTGGCAGACTCAGGGCGCACATTTGGTCTGCGTGCCCAAACCCGGCACCACGTTCCAGACACCGAACCCGCTGAACCGGGTCACCCCGATTGCCGAAGTCACCAACGGGGTCAACACCAACTACCGCACCGACCCGGACCTGCAAAGAAGCGTGCTGAAGTACTACCAGCTCATCACCACACAACGCCCGCTGATGCCGGACAACCCCAGCAACCCACTGGGGCAGCCGACACCCTCCCTGTCGGCCAACGTGACCATGGAGAGCTACATCCAGCCCAACAGCAGCTGCATGAATTGCCACTCCATGGCGACACCGGTCAAGAGCCCCTACAAGTCCGATTACTCCTACCTGTTCAAATTCGCCAATGCGCCTGTCGGCAAAACCACCAAGGACGAGGAATAGATCATGAGCATACTCAATGGACCACGGCTGAATTTCTGGGGCGGCATCCGCACGGACGTCAGCTTGCCGAACAACTCACCCACCATCCCTTACGACGGTGATGAGGAATGGCCGCTCTTCGACCTGACCACCTCGACCCTGGCACCGGGTGCCCAGTCTTACACCGACGATCAGCTGAACAACATGATCAACGCGCCCGACGGCGACTACTACACCGCCGGCGGCTGGAATCACTACGGGCAGCACGTCGTCGACATGCAGAACGCCTTGATCAGTTCCCAGGGTAATCCGGGCAGCATCAGCACCACCGGCGATATGGTGGGCCAGCCGGTCTATCTGCTCGGCTCGGTGGACCCGGTGACCGGACAGGGCCCCGTTTCCGGCCCGATGATGGTCGACCTGGACCCCACCTCCTCAACGACCACCCAGATATTCGTCGGCGGTCTGCAAATTGGCGGTAACAGCGACATCCAATTGCTGATTCGCGCGAACACGGTCTGCAGCAGCCTGGATGTCAAAAAGCGGGTGTTGGAGCCAGAGGAGATGGATGCGCCGGGTTCTTTCCGCCTCAGCGGCACGTTTCAGCTGACCTTTCCCCTGAGCAGCATCGTCAGCTGGAACCAGAACAGCAGTGGCCTGCGATCGATCATCCAGGCGCCGGGTGCGACAGGCATTGTCCTGCGCTTTGTCATGTTCGAGATGTGCCCCACGATGACCACCGAGCAACTGGATGCCGATTACGCCGCCGGCCGATACACCCCCAATCCGAGCATCGGCCGGGTCATCGGTACACTGGCTCCGGCTTTCGCGGACGAACCGAAGAACTGTCAGCCGGGCCGGCAGCTGGTCAACCAGAGCACCAAGAGCACTGGCTATGCCGATCTGGGCGACAGCGGCATCCTGAGCATCGACATGGTGAACGTCATCCCGAAGCAAACCTTCAGGGCCGTCAGAGACGACATCACCAGCCCCATCGGACCGAACGCGGATTACGGTCTCGTCACCATCTCTGCAGGCGCAACCACCCTGACCACCCTCGACCCGACAACCAGTCCGTTATTCAACTACTACGTGTATGGCGGCATCGTCGACCTGCCCCTGAGTACCAGCCAACAGGACGCGGTGCGGACCAACGAGCTGGCCATCACCGCACCCGACGAAGTTGCCGACACCACACTAAACGCAATCGAATCGACCTATAGGGTGTATGCCGATCAGCGCAACGTTTATCTGGAGGACTACCCCAATGGCCTGTCGATCACCCTGCAGGTGAGATGTCTGGGCGGCCCGGTCACCAAAGCCACCGAAATCGACCTGAAAGCCAGTCCACCTGCGGTATACAAAAATCCGCAGTACTGGAATTTCCTCGAGTTTCCGGCCTCGCTGACCGTAGAACCCGGCCAGCTCGCAGTCAGTTTCCCTGTCACCGTCAAACCGGGTACTGCCGCCCAAGCGGGCTTTGTCGCGCTGACCTACGCGATCAATGGCTTTAAAAACGGTGGCTACTTCACCAGTTTTCGCAAATACGCACAGACCGACTTCGGCATCCCCGCGGGCACCCCCATCACCTGGGAGCTGATGTACCCGAACGTCTTGCGTTTTCACTACCTGGCCTTCCCCGCCATGTCGCGCTACATCCCGCTCAATCAGCCCGACGCGGTCATGGGCGCCAAGAACCCCATCCTCGCCCGCACCTCGGACGCCTACAAAGGCACCACCCTGTTCATGCCCGTGGTGCGCTCGATGTCGCCCTGCCAGCGGGCACTGCTCCGGGCGTATCTCACCGGTGAACCGTGGCAACCGCCGCAGTAGTCGTGCCCCCTTGTCCATGGAGAGAGACCTTATGCCCGTTCCCGTTCATATCCCGGCGCAACCGACTGAAACGTTGCGCCCGAGCACGATCATCGCCGAGGGCCTGCTGAACCCTCGGGGCATTTGTGTGCAGGCCGATGGCAGCCTGCTGCTGACCGAAGCCGGCTCGGGCCTGCCGGACCAGCCCTTCAGCGGCCGCATCAGTCGACTTCGGCCGGATCCGCACAGGCCCGGCGCCTACCTGCCCCGCGAAACACTGGCGCAAGGTTTTCGCGCCATGAACATGCAGGCCCGCATGCTGCGCGATGAAATCATGGGGCTGTCGGACATCGCCTGTGGTGACGGGCGCTGTCTGGTCAGCCAGACCGATTACGTCGAAGGTTCCAAACTGCTGGACCTGCAATTCACACCGCCCGAACCGGTGTTTCACAGCCGTGGCAATCTGAATGCGCTGTGCTATCACCCGACCCGTCGCAGTTGGCTGGCGGTCAAACCCGATACCAACCAGTTGGTGGAGTTCACCACAGGACAGGACGAGCGTGTGTTGGTCCAGTTGCCCGAACTGGACCAGGGCCAGGAAGCCGTCCCCGTGACCCTGGTGTACGAACCGGCGACAGACGCCGTGCTGATCAGTCTGTTCTCCGGAGAGCTGCAGGGCGACCCCTCGCGCAAGGGCATCGACTTTACCGATAAGGCCGGCCAGGTGATTCGGGTCTGGCCTGCCAGCGGGCAAATCGAGATCCTGATTCGCGGCCTGCAACTGCCCACCGGACTGGCGCTGTGCCCGAAGGGGAATGTACTGGTCCTGGAGCTCTGCGACCGCCTTCAGCAACCCTTGCCGCCGGACTGGAACGGCGAACCACTGCATGGAGGCTTCACACGTTTCACGGGGCGACTGCTGAGCTGCAACCTGCAAACCGCCCAGGTCGCCGTGCTCGCCCGCGGCCTGGATACCCCTTCCAACCTGTGCCTGTTGGAGGGGGCGGTACTGGTGAGCGAAGGCATGGGATTAGCCGGCCGGCCACTGCCCACGCCAGACGACAACGTCGTCCCGTTGAGCGGTCGACTGCGTCGGGTGCCGCTCTGAAAAGCATGGCCACCAGCCGACGAAAACACCTTGCACGTGAACGGGTGCGGGCTATGCTCCCCAGAGCTGCCCCGCAGGACATTGGCTCCGGGCAGCAGGACCTCCGGTCTTGCCGTCCGGGCATCGCATCGCTGATTAGCAGGAAGCTTCATCACCTGGCGACGCAAACGCGTTCGCCGCGCGGTGTTCCCCAAGGAGGGAGCCATGCCCGCACCAGGACGGTACGCCAGCAGCGCACCCTCGCAGACCGAGGCGGCAAAATCCGCCGCTTCGCCTTGTCGCAACAGCCAGGCCATGCGCCGTGGAGGTCATCCACGTTACGTCGTCGACAGACAACGCATCACCGGCGGCATCTCGTCGGGACTGGATGAGGCGCTGAAAATCATCGCCTTGATTTCCAGCGACGTCGTTGCCCAAAAGGTGCAACTGACCCTCCAGTACAATCCTTGTCCTCCCTTCACCCGCGGCGATCCCTCCGTCGCCCGGCCACCTGTCCATACCCCTGGCGCCGGCAGCACGTGTGAATTTTCCGGCATGGCCGAGACCGTCACGCAAGTGCTCAAGAGCAAAGGTTATCCGCCGTAAAAAGTGCAGCAACCGCAGGGTTGATGCTGGTCCCCACGAAAGTCAGATGATCAAAGGACACGCGGCCGAACAGGCTGTCGCCTTCATTCGCGCAATGGCGCAGGGAGAACAACATGACGTTGCTTCGCATGGTCTTGGCCGGGCTGATGGTCTGTACGACATCCTCGGCAGCACTCGCCGAACTTGCTCCACAACCTTTCCTGGCACCGCCCAGACTCCTTGAAAAAGGACCTCCCGGCACGCTGAAGGCGAACGAGCTGGCGCTTGAGAAAACAGGCTGCAACCCCGCGGGCGACATCACCCGCGACGGTCAAACCGTCGAGCTGAACCTGCAAGTCCAGAAACGCGAAAATCAGATCTACAACCCGGGCAATCCCGATGGCGCGAAAGACAAGGTCAAACTGCGATCCTATGGCGGCTGCCTGTCCGGGCCGCTCATCGATGTGCGGCCAGGCAACACCCTGCGTGTGCACCTGGACAACCAACTGGAAAAAAACGATCCAAGCTGTCCGGGCGGAGGCGACCCGGCGAATGGCAAGCCGGGCTGCTTCAACACGATCAATCTGCATTACCACGGGATGCACGTCTCGCCTTCGGGCAACAGTGACAATGTGCTGTTGAACATTGCTCCGCAAACCAGGTTCGAGTACGAGGTCAACATCCCCACCGATCACCCTTCGGGTACCTTCTGGTACCACGCCCATCGACATGGCTCCACTGCGCTGCAAGTCGCCAGCGGTGCCGCGGGGGCCCTGATCGTCCGCGGCGACCGTCCCTACACCGGTGGCAAGCCAGGAGACATCGACACCATTCTCAAAGACGCTTCGGGACGCCCCATTACCGAGCAGGTCTTTCTGTTCCAGCAAATCCCCTATGCCTGCTTCGACGACAAGGGAGACATCATGCAGAAGGATGGCACCTGGACGTGCCCCAGCGGGAAAACAGGCGTGGTGGAAGACTTCGATGCGCAGCTCTCCTCGGCCACGGTCTGGGACGAGAGCGGTCGGTTCACCAGCATCAACGGCGTGGTCCAGCCGACGCTTGAGGGCATCGCCGCGGGAGAAATACAACGCTGGCGCTTCATTCATGGGGGTATCCACGACACTGTGAACCTGCAGATCGTGCCCATGAATACAACCAGTCCAAAAGCCCTGCTCGCGCTGAAAGGTGTGCTCAGCGGTACGCCGAAGGAACAGGCCGCCATGATCGCCGACCTGTGCCCGGCGACCGTGCCGGACACCAGCAAACCGGTCGAACTCGTGCCTCAGTTCGAGATCGCCGCCGACGGACTCACGCGCACCGCGATCCGCCCCATCGGCGTGAACAAAAAGAGCGTGAGCGGCGGCATCGGCAGCAACTTCCTGCAACCCGGTTATCGCAGTGATGTGCTGCTCATGTTCCCCCGCGACGGCACCTACTGTGTGCTGAACCAGGCGGCGACACCCGCTGAACGCGCCAATGCCGGCCCCAAAGGCGGCCCGGGCGGCCAAGGCCCGAACGAAACTCAATTGCTGGCCACGGTCATCGTGTCTGGCGGCAAGGCCGTGACAGACGATCCGCAAAGCTATATCCAGCAAGCGCTGTACGACGCCAACAAAGCGGACAAATCGCTCCCTGTCGCGGCCCTCGAAGGACTGCGAACCGGCGACCTGAAACCCTGGCGCGGGATGGATGATCTGAAGAACGCGGTGATCAACGACGACATCCAGAAGGTCGACTTCTTCATCGGCCATCCACCCTTCCCGCCCTCGCCGCCAGCCACAGCCCCCCAAAAGCCGGGAGATCCCTGGACCGGTGCGTTCGGATTTTTCATCAACTACAAGTCTTATGACCCGGACCGCATCGACTTCACCCGCCAGGTCAACACGACAGACGACTGGGTCCTGACTTCACAGGGAGAACCCCACATTTTTCACATTCACGTCAACCCGTTCCAGGTGATGGACGTGCTCTACGCCAAACCCGGCGAGAAACCCAAGAGCATTTTCGGCCCCAACGGCGAGTGCCTGGTGCCGGCCGACGAGCTGGGGCTGCAAAACCAGTACTGCGGCATGTGGCATGAGTTCAAGGACACCCTCTTTGTGCAGAACGACTACCAGGTTCTGGTGCGCACGCACTACGACCGCTACATCGGTGAGTTCGTCATCCATTGCCACATCCTCGACCACGAAGACGGCGGCATGATGACCAACATCCAGATCGTTCCAGACCTCAATGCCAAGGGCGGCGGCATTGGCATGGCAGGTATGAAGCACGCCTCGAATCAACCGTCGGACACCCACCAGCACTGATGGGCGATCCTTTTGCACCAAAATTGACGACAAGGAGTCGGTCATGACGCTTACCTCCACAACAGCCCCTGTCACCAACCCCACCTGGTACGGGCAGATCCGCGATCTATTTACCTCCGTAGACAGAGA
Source organism: Pseudomonas sp. P9_31 (assembly GCF_034008235.1). NCBI lineage: Bacteria > Pseudomonadati > Pseudomonadota > Gammaproteobacteria > Pseudomonadales > Pseudomonadaceae > Pseudomonas > Pseudomonas sp. P9_31. The sequence continues at coordinate 2,990,908 of NZ_CP125375.1, read as the reverse complement.
ACACATGGCCAGGCTAGGCCTTGATCTGGCCAGCTACAACGTCGTGATGGACCACGCCGGCAACATCTATCAACAGGTAGCGGCGGGCAACATGCCGCGAGGTAATCCCTGGCCTGCCGATTGGGTGGGCACCTTTCTCAACTGGATGAACAATGGCTACCCAAAGGGAACGCCCCCCGCCAACGCCACCGAAACGAATTTCGCCGCCAGGTCCCTGTTCAGCGTCGCGGCACCTGTCGGCAGGGTCCGCAAGGACATCACCACGCTGTCCAGCTACGAACTCGATCTGCTCAAGAAAGCGTTTTCCGCCCTCCTGGACAAGGATCCCAGCGACCCGAACAGCTATTTCGTGCAGGCCGGATACCACTGGTTGCCAGCCCCCAATACGTATTGCATGCACCATGTGCCGGGCTACAACCCTTGGCACCGGGCCTATCTGATCAGCTTCGAAAACGCCCTGAGGTCGGTGCCTGGCTGCGAGAGCGTGACCCTGCCCTACTGGGATATCACCACGCCCTTCCCCGACGTACTCAAGAGCCCGCCCTTCGACCAGTACGTACTGCCGCAAGCGGTAGGCCCCAAGTATCCCGAGGGTTACGTCACCACACGTTTTGACTATGACCAGATTGCCCAGAACCTTGTGCAGTACGGCGTGACTGCCGACATCAATCGGGCCATGAGCAAGACTGACTGGGAAGACTTTCACGGTTACTGGTCCGATGCCGACTACGACACCATCATTGCCGCCCATGACAGTGGCCACAACTCAATCGGCCTGACCATGCAGCATCAGGAAGTGGCGGCCTTCGACCCGGTGTTCTGGTTCTTCCATTGCAACTGGGACAGGCTGTTCTGGGAATGGCAGAAGAAGATGGGGGCCACCGACCTGCATGGCCTGCTCACCACCATCAACGACGTATCCGATCCCCTCAGCTATCAGATCTTCAACGATGCCGCGCTACAGTCCCTGAACCCGTTCACCAGCAACCCGCCGGAACTGAACACGCTCTCGATCATTGACTCGGTGAATCAGCTCGACGTCGACTACGCCCCCCCAGCGGCGGCCTCGCCGGTAGACTTCCTGCCCAAGACCCAGCGCACGCTCGCTGCGTCCAGGGGGTTCTCGGTCGAAGCCGACCAGGTCAACGTGCGGGTCAGCGGCGTGAACCGCTTGAAGATCCCCGGCAGCTTCTCGGTGCACTTGCAGAAGGATGGAAAGACCATCGCCTCCAAAGCACTGTTTCAGCCCGTGGAGGTTCAGACATGCGCCAACTGCGTGGCCAACGCCCTGGCCCACTTCGATTTCAAACTGCCGATAACCGCTGTACAGGGCGGCCAGCTGAGCGTCTGGGTCGAACCCGTGAACAAGGACTTCATCGGTGATCGGTTCCCGCAGAAGCTAATGGGCAACCCCACCATTGAGGTGCATCTGTTGTTGGAAACGCAGTAGCGCTGCCGCCAGGCTCAGAGGGTTGGATATCTCTGGGCCTGGAAGCGATTTGTAGGGCAACCGTGGCTGGCATCAACCTTTAATTCCAGCCACCCCCCAACACCTTGTACAAACTTACCCGGTTGCTCTGCTCGGCCAGTCGCAGGGTGATCAAGTCCTGTTGCGCGCTGTACAACGAACGCTGGGCGTCCAGGGCTTCGAGGTAACTTTGCGAGCCGCCGCGATAGAGCGCGTCGGCCAGTTCAAAGCTTTTACGGCTGGCGTCGGTCAAGGCTTGCTGAGCTTCAAGACGTTGGTCCAGGGTGCTGCGTACCGCCAAGGCGTCGGCCACTTCCTTGAAGGCTGTCTGCAGGGTTTGCTGGTAGGTCTGCACCTGGATTTCACGCTCGACCCTGGCCGCATCCAGCGTCGCACGATTGCTGCCGGCATCGAAGATCGGCAGGCTGACGCTCGGGGCAAAGGTCCAGGCGCCGCTGCCGGCCTTGAACAGGCCGGACAGGGCCGAGCTCGCGGAACCGGCATTGGCGGTCAGGCTGATGCTCGGAAAGAACGCCGCACGGGCCGTACCGATATCGATGTTGGCCGACTTCAGCGTGTGTTCGGCGGCCAGGACATCCGGGCGCCGTTGCAACTGACTGGACGGCAACTCATCCGGCACCTGAACCAGCAGCGCGGCCGATTGCAGACTGGCGCCGGGCAGCAGCTCATCGGGTATATCGCTGCCGACCAGCAAGCGCAAGGCATTGCGGTCCTGGAGAATCTGACTGGCGTAGACCGCCGCATCGCCCCGGGCCGATTCCACGGTGGTTTGCGCCTGGGCCAGGGCCAGACCGGAAGAACCACCCAAGGCGTGACTGCGCTGAGTCAGTTCGTAGGTTGCCTGCTGACTGCGCAGGGTTTCTTCGGCCAGTTGCAGGCGCTCGTTGTCCGCCGCCAGGGTCAGCCAGGCCGTGGCCACTTCCGCCACCAGACTGATCTGGGTGCTGCGCCGGGTTTCGGTCAGCGCCAGGTAGTCTTCCAGCGCTTCGTCCTGAAGGTTCTGCACCCGCCCGAACACATCCAGCTCGTAGCTGCTCAAACCCAGTTGCGCACTGTACTCATGACTGGTACTCGCCGCGCCGCTGCTGGACACCGAGCCTGGTGTGCGACTGTGTGTGCCACTGACGCCGGCATCGATGGCGGGAAACGCCGCCGCCCGCTGAATGCGGTATTGAGCCTGGGCCTTTTCGATGTTCAGGCTGGCCAGACGCAAGTCACGGTTGTTGGTCAGGGCCAGGGTCTGCAAGCGCGCCAGGCGACTGTCGGTAAAGAACTGCTGCCAGTGGATATCCGCCGCCGCATCGCCTGTAGGCATGCGGGTCGCCGGCATCCATTGCCCGGAAACCGGCGCCTCGGGGCGCTGATACTGCGGCGCCAGGTTGATACAGCCGCTGAGCAACGCCAGAGCGGCCAACAATGGCCAATGAAACTTGATCATGCATCACCTTTCTGGACGGTTGGGTTGGCGGTCGATGCGGTGGATACGCGACCGAAACGGCGACGGATCTGCACGAAGAACAACGGCACAAAGAAGATCCCCAGCACCGTGGCGCTGAACATGCCCCCCAGCACACCGGTGCCGATGGCCTGGCGCCCGGCGGAACCGGCGCCGGAACTCAACGCCAGTGGCAACACGCCGAACATGAAGGCCAAAGACGTCATCAGAATCGGTCGCAGGCGTTGGCGCACGGCGGTCAGGGTCGCGTCCCGCAGGCTGTTGCCCTGCTCTTGCAGGTGCTTGGCGAACTCGACGATCAGAATCGCGTTCTTCGCCGCCAGGCCCACGGTGGTCAACAGGCCGACCTGGAAGTACACGTCATTGCTCAAACCACTGAAACGGGTCGCGAGCACCGCGCCGACCACCCCCAGCGGCACCACCAGCATCACCGAGAACGGCACCGACCAGCTCTCGTACAACGCCGCCAGGCAGAGGAACACAAACAGCACCGAGATCCCGTACAGCAGCGGTGCCTGGGAGCCGGACAGGCGCAGTTGATAAGACTGCCCGGTCCACTCGTAGCCGATGCCTTCGGGCAGTTGCTTGATGATCGCTTCCACCGCGTCCATGGCGACCCCGGAACTCACCCCCGGCGCCGGATCGCCAACCACCTCCAGCGAGGCGTTGCCGTTGTAGCGTTCCAGCAACGGCGAGCCATAGCTCCACGAACTGCTGGCGAACGAGGAAAACGGCACCATCTCATCGTTGCTGTTGCGCACGAACCAATGCTCCAGGTCGGCCGCCTGCATGCGCGCCGAGGCCTCGCCCTGCACGTAGACCTTCTTCACCCGGCCCTGATTGAGGAAGTCATTGACGTAAGTGCCGCCCAACGCCGTGGACAAGGTGGCGTTGATGTCGCTGGTGCTCAGGCTCAAGGCGCCGGCCTTGCGATCATCGATGCTGACTTTGAGCTGCGGTGTATCGTCCAGACCAATACTGCGTACCCCCAGCAGTCGCGGGTCTTCTTTCGCCAACTCGATAAACTGCTCCCGCGCGGCGACCAGGGCGTCATGCCCCAGACCACCGAGGTCTTTGAGTTGCAGATCAAAACCCGAACTTTGCCCCAGGCCGCGCACGGCCGGCGGCTGCATGACAAACACGTTGGCATCGCCAATGCTCGCCAGCGCCTGGGTCGCCCGCTGGGCTATCGAGGCCGCATCCTGGCCTTTCCCCGATCGCTCGCTCCAGTCCTTGAGCTTGATGAAAGCCCGGCCGGTGTTCTGGCTGTTGCCGCCCATGCCCAGGCCACTGATGCTGATCAGCGCCTCAACTTCCGGCTGTTCGAGCATGTAGCCCTCGAACTGCTTCATCACCGCCTGAGTGCGGCTATCGGTGGCGCCCACCGGCAACTGGATCTGCGCCATGAGGATGCCTTGGTCTTCATCCGGCAAGAACGAAGTGGGCAGGCTGGCATAACCTGCGCCCATTGCCAGCAGAATCACCCCGTACACCAGCAGGCTCCGACGCCCGCGCTGCAGAATGCCGCCCACACATTGTTGATAGCGCTTGGCGCTGCGTTCGAAACTGCGATTGAACCAGCCGAAGAAGCCGTTTTGCGCGCCATGGCCCAGGGCATCGGACGGCTTGAGCAAGGTTGCACACAAGGCTGGCGTCAGCGTCATCGCCACCAGCACCGACAGCAACATCGCCGAAACAATGGTCACCGAAAACTGCCGATAGATAATCCCGGTGGAACCGCCGAAAAACGCCATGGGAATAAACACGGCGCTGAGGACCAGCGCGATGCCAATCAGCGCGCTAGTGATTTCCGCCATGGACTGACGCGTCGCCGCCAGGGCCGACAGCCCCTGCTCGCCCATCACCCGCTCGACGTTTTCCACCACCACAATGGCATCGTCCACCAACAGGCCGATGGCCAGCACCATGGCGAACATGGTCAGGGTATTGATCGAATAGCCGAACAGCGCCAGCACGCCGAAGGTGCCCAACAGCACCACCGGCACGGTGATCGCCGGGATCAGCGTGGCCCGCAGATTCTGCAGGAACAGGAACATGATCAGCACCACCAGCACGATGGCCTCCCCCAGGGACTTGACCACTTCTTCGATGGACAGGCTGACAAAGGGTGTGGTGTCGTAAGCGATCACGTTCTTGAGCTGCATTTCCGTTGGGTAGAAAGGCTCCAGCTCCTTGAGCTTGGCCTTCACGGCTTCACCCACGCTCAGGGCATTGGCCCCGGCGGCGAGCTGCACGCCCATGGCGGCGGCGGGTTTGCCGTTGAGGGCAGTACTCACGTCGTAGCTTTCACTGCCCAGTTCGACCCGCGCGACATCCCCCAGCAGCACCACGGCACCCTTGCTGGTGGACTTGACCACGACGTTGCGAAATTCTTCGGCGGTTTGCAGCTTGCTGCGGGCACTGATAGTGGCGTTCAGTTGCTGCCCGGCCACCGCTGGCAAGGCACCGAGCTGGCCGGCGGACACTTCGGTGTTCTGTGCTTCCAGGGCGCTACTGATATCAGACGGCATCAGCGCGTACTTTTCCAACAGGGCCGGGTCCAGCCAGATGCGCATGGCATATCCCGAACCGAGGGTTTGCACGTCGCCGACGCCATCGATGCGACTGATCTGGTCCAGCAAGGTGCTGGAAATGTAGTCGCCGATCTGGGTACCGGTGACGCTCTCGTTGTCGGAGGCCAGGGCGGCGATCATCAGGAAGTCCGAACCGCCCTTGGTCACGGTCAGCCCTTCGCTCTGCACCGATTGCGGCAGTCGCGACTCGGCCTGCTGCAGCTTGTTCTGCACCTGCATCTGCGCCACATCCGGGTCAGTGCCGGCGGCAAAGGTCAGGCTGATGCTGGCGCTGCCCGCCGAACTGCTGGAGGCCGACATGTAGGTCAGGTTATCCAGCCCTTTCATCTGCTGTTCGATGACCTGGGTCACCGAGTCTTCCACGGTCTTGGCCGAGGCGCCGGTGTAGGTGGCGGAGATCCGCACCGTCGGCGGCGCGATGTCCGGGTACTGCTCCAGCGGCAACTGGCTGATCGACAAGGCCCCGGCAAGCATGATGACGATGGCGATGACCCAGGCAAAAATCGGTCGATCGATAAAGAACCGCGCCATGCTCAACCCTCCTGCGCAATGGCGGTAGGCGCCGAGTGCAGCGTGCGGCTGCGAGTGCCGGGGTTCTGCGCCAGCACCGGGGCGCCGACCCGGACTTTCTGCCCGCCCTCGACAATCACCTGATCACCCGCCGTCAGGCCGGAGGTGACCCACCACTGGTTGCCCACGGCGCGGTCGATGGTCAGCACGCGTTGCTCGACCTTGCCGTTGACCACCAGCAACACCGACGTCACGCCACTGGCGCTGCGAGTCACTGCCTGCTGCGGAATCAGGATGGCCTGATCGTCCCGCGCCTGTTCCAGCACCGCCCGCACATACATGCCCGGCAGCAACAGCCGGTCCGGGTTGGCGATTTCCGCCCGCAGGGTCACGGTGCCGGTGCCCTCATTGACGCTGACCCCGCTGAATTTCAAGCGACCTTCATGGGCGTAGGTGCTGCCGTCGTCGAGCTTGAGACTGATCCGCGCTTCGCCCTCGCCGTTGCTTTGCAGCACGCCGCTGGCCAGGTCGCGCTTGAGGCGCAGCAATTCGGTGGTCGATTGAGTGACGTCAACGTAGATCGGGTCCAACTGCTGCACCGTGGTCAGTGCGCTGTCCTGATTGGCCACCACCAGCGCACCGGGGGTGACCGTCGAGGTTTCGATGCGCCCGCTGACCGGCGAGCTGATGTGGGTATAGGCCAGGTTGATGCGTGCTGTATCCACGCCGGCCTGCGCCACTTGCAGCTCAGCCTCGGCGGTCAGCAGACTGGCCTGGGCATCCTCGTTGTCCTGCTGGCTGATGGCATCGATCTTCGCCAACTGTGCATCGCGCTTGGCCGTGGCCTGGGCCGACTTCAACGTGGCGCGCGCCTTGGCCAGAGTCGCCTGCGCTTCAGCCAACGCGGCCTTGTAAGAGGACGCGTCCAGCTGATAGAGCGCCTGCCCGGCCTTGACCTCGGCACCTTCGACAAACAGCCGCTGCTGGACGATACCGCCGACCTGCGGGCGAATCTCGGCGACCATGAACGCCTGCGTGCGCCCGGCCAGCTCCGTGGTCAGCGCCTGGCTTTTGGGCTGCACCGTGATCACTGACACTTTGGGCGGTTCGATCACTGGCGCGGATTGGCCCGGGGAACAACCGCTCAACACGAACAGCACGATCACGGAAAATAGAACCGCGGCGGTCACCAGGGATTTGGCGAAAATTTTGGTCGACATAAATGCCTCTGCAAGACGGGATGGAGCAAGTCAGGCGCCATACTGCGAGGCAAATGTGCAGGAAAATTGAAGATTGCCCCGCGAGCTTGAATCTTCGTCGCGTCAGGGCCTAAATGGGCGGGCCATTCACCGACCTGCCCGAGCCCATGAAACTGAGCATTTCCACCAAGCTGTTTATTGCCGTACTGGCCAGCGTGCTGTTTGTCATTTTGAGCATGGGGGTGGCCAACGGCTGGAGCTTTGGCAAAGGTTTTCTCGACTACCTCAACGAACAGGCCCTGGTGCGCATGACGCCGGTGCTGCCGCGCCTGGCCAACGCCTACGAGCGCGAAGGCAGCTGGGAATTCCTGCGCAACCAGCCGGATCGCTGGTTCGAGCTCATGCGTCCGGAGCCAGGCGTAGATTTCACCGACCCGCAGCGGCCGAACCTGCCCACGTCCGACCTGACCGGCGCGGTATTTCGCATCGCCCTGCTGGACCCGCAAAAGCAACTCGTCATAGGCTACGCGGCGATTGCCGACGACGCCCTGATGCGCCCGATCGAGGTCGCCGGAAAAACCGTCGGCTGGCTGGCGGTGACGCCGTTCCAGAACGTGACCGAAGCGGGCGGCGAACGCTTTCGCCTGTACCTGTTGCGCACCAGTCTGGCCGTGGGCGTGTTCTCGTTGCTGCTGGCGATGCTGATCGCCTGGTGGATCGCCCGCACCTTGCTTGACCCGGTCAAGCGAGTGGCCGCGGCCACGCACCGACTGGCCGCAGGCGAATACAGCAACCGGGTGGCAGTGTCCTCCAATGACGAGGTCGGTCAGCTGGCCCGTGACTTCAATCAGCTGGCGTATACGCTGGAGCGCAACGAAAAAATGCGCCGGGAGTTCATGGCCGATGTTTCCCATGAGCTGCGGACCCCACTGTCGGTGTTGCGTGGTGAACTGGAGGCCATCGAGGACGGTGTGCGCACCCTCGATCAATCCTCGATGAAATCGCTGCAAGGCGAAGTCGGCATGCTCAGCAAACTGGTGGATGACCTGTACGAACTGTCCCTGGCCGATGTGGGCGCGCTGACCTACCGCAAGAGCGAATGCGATCTCAACGAGCTGCTGGGCAGTTGCGTGGCAATGTTCCAGGAACGCTGCAATGCCCGGCATCTGCGACTGGAGCTAGAGCTGCCGGCACCACCCCCAAGGCTGGAGGCCGACCCCAAGCGCTTGCAACAACTGTTCGGCAATTTGCTGGAAAACGCCGTGCGTTATACCGATGAGGGCGGTGTGCTGCGCATTCGCGCGGCCAGCGATGGCGACGTCGTACGCATCGATTTCCTTGATTCCGGCCCCGGGGTGGAAGCAGATCAGTTGCCACGACTGTTCGAGCGTTTCTACCGCGGCGAAACCTCACGCAACCGCGCCAGTGGTGGTGCCGGTCTGGGGCTGGCCATCTGTCACAGCATCGCCCTGGCCCACGGCGGCAGCCTCAGCGCCGATCACTCGCCTTTGGGTGGCCTTTGGCTGACCCTGCGCCTGCCACGGAACGCCTGAATCATGGTCAACGACAGCCCGATCCTGATCGTCGAAGACGAGCCCAAACTGGCCGCGTTGATGCGCGACTATTTGATCGCCGCCGGCTATGCGACCCAGTGCCTGGACAACGGGCTGGAGGTGGTGCCGACGGTACGTGCCCGCGAGCCGCGACTGATCCTGCTCGATCTGATGCTGCCTGGCCGCGATGGTCTGCAAGTGTGCAAGGAACTGCGCAGCTTCAGTGCCGTGCCTATCATCATGATCACCGCCCGCGTCGAGGAAGTGGACCGCCTGCTCGGGCTGGACCTGGGCGCCGACGACTACATCTGCAAACCCTTCAGCCCCCGCGAAGTGGTGGCCCGGGTCAAAGCCATCCTGCGGCGCAGCCCGCAGCTTTTAACGACTGCACCACCGCGTCTACAGATTGACGAAGAGCAATACCTGGCTTCCCTCGACGGCATCGCGCTGGACCTGACACCGCTGGAACTGCGCCTGCTCAACACCCTCGCCCGCTCTCCGGGACGGGTGTTTTCCAGGGATCAGTTGCTCGACCGGATCTACTCCGATCACCGGGTGGTCACCGATCGCACGGTCGACAGCCACATCCGTAATCTGCGGCGCAAGCTCGAACAGGCCTGCCCGGGGGAGCATCCGATCGAATCGTTGTATGGGGTGGGTTATCGGTTTCAGCTCGCCGACACCTGAAACGTCGTCGAGATTGAGAAGGACCACCGCCCCGTTCCACCAGTTACACCGGCAGAACGGGACAGCACGTCAAGGCAGTGCGATCAGAATGTCACACTGGCGCTGAGGCGTGCCGTGCGCGGCTCGCCGACATTGACCGCCAGTTGGCTGCCGGTGGAGGACGGGTAGTACTGTTTGTCGAACAGGTTGTCGACGTTGAACTGCAGCGAGGTCTTGTACCCGAACATCGGCGACTCCCAACGCACGAACGCATCGGCCACGGTGTAGCTGCTTAGCCAGAAATCGTTGGCGTTGTTCGCGGCCCGCTCGCCGACGTAGCGCGCACCGGCGCCGGTATGCCAGGCTCCGAACTCTGTAGGGACGTTCAGGTGATGCGTGAGGTACAGGCTTGCGGTGTGCTTCGGCGCATCGGCGAGGCGGTGACCTTCGTCATCCGGATCGTCGAGGATTTCCGTGTGGGTGTAAGCGTAGGTGCCGATCAGGTCCCAGCGCTCGGCCACACGCCCGGTGATGTCCAGTTCCAGGCCCTGTGAACCGACCTTGCCTGCGGCTTCCGAGAGGCTGACGCCGCTGACCGTCTGAGTGGTCACGACGTTTTTCTTTTCGATGTCGAACAGCGCAAGGTTGATGTTCAGCCCCGGCAGCGGGTCGTATTTCGCGCCGACCTCGTAGCTGCGGCCCTCCTCCGGATCAAAGGTGTTGCCAGCATCGTCGACTTGGGTATTGGGCTTGAACGAACGGCTGTAGTTGCCGTACAGCGACAAGGTATCGGTGGCTTTGTAGACCAGGCCCATAAACGGCACGAAGGCATCGCCGTTATCGTCGCGGTTGACGGTGTAGCTGCGGCCGCGGCCCTGATCGCTGTACTGATCGTAATGCTGCTGGCGACCACCGAGGACCAGGATCCAACGGTCATCGAGGTGCCAGTTATCCTTGAAGTACACGGAGCTGGAAGTCAGCTGGTTGCTCAAGTCGCTCTGGGTGGCACTGACGAGGCTCGGCTCGGCCAGACGACCATAAACCGGCGATGTGATGTTGAAGCCCGATTGCGCGGTATTGCGGTAGGTTTTGCCGCGGAATTGGTCGGACGCTTCGGTGTCCGCGCCAACCAGCAGGTCATGACGCTGGCCGAACAGTTCCTGCTGGCCGATGAAATCCCAGCTGGCGTAGCGGGTTTCATCGTCGTAGTGAGCGCCGTTGGCAGCGCGTCGCAGATTGTTGCCGGTCAACGAACTCGGCTGGGCAATCGAGAGGCTGTAGCGGTCGTTGTTCCAGCCGTAGGTGACGCGGGTTTTCCAGTCGTCACTCAGCTGATACTCGAAACGCGCGGTGGCCACTTCACGGATACCAACGCTTTTGGCCCATTTTTCGTCGAGGCGCTTGTCGTAGTCGATGTCCGCCGGATGACCGTTGGTGAACACGGTGCCGCGGTCGAAGGGGCTGGAATAATCGTTGTATTCGTAGCTCAGGGTCAGGCTGGCGCGCTCGCCCGTCCAGGTCAGCGATGGCGCGACCAGGGTGCTCTCATTCACACCGTAGTTGCGCCAGTAATCTTCATGGCCGCGTTCGGCAATCAGGCGATAGGCCAGGCCCGTATCCCCCAGCGGCCCGGTGGTGTCCACCGCCAGGGTGCCGCCGCCTTCGCTATAGGCCGAGCCGCTCAGGGTTGTGCTCTGGGTGTATTCAGGCTTCTTGCTGATCACGTTGATCAATCCGCCGGGCTCCAGCGCGCCGTACAGCATCGAAGCAGGCCCTTTGAGCACTTCGATACGATCCGTGGTAGCACTGAAGTTGTGCCCCATATTGGAACGCACGCCATCGCGCAGGATCGAGCCGTCATCGTTGGTGCCGAAACCGCGCTTGACCAGCGAGTCCCGAGAATTGCCCAGGGTATTGCCCTGGCTGACGCCGCTGACGAACTTCATGGCGTCGCCCAGCGAGCGCACCTGATAGTCGACCAGGGTCTGTTGAGTGACCACATTGATCGATTGCGCCTCTTCCTTGATCGGCACATTGCTTTTGCTCGCCGTGCTGGCTTGGGAGGTGGTGTAGCTCGTGTCTTGGCTGACGCGGCTTGCCTGAATATCAGTGCTCGGCAGTTCAATGGCTTCCTGTGCCCACAAAGGACTGACAAACATGACGCAGGAGAGTGTTGGCAACGCGTGTTTCATGAAGACTTTGCGGCGGGCAAAGGGGTGGGGTTGGCTCAAGACGTCGCACTCGATGAGTTAGTAGTAATGATTCTCATTGTATGATGCGACGTATTTCCAGTAAATACCCTCCCAACTATTAGCTAACGGGTTATTGATCCGCCGCATAGATGATGGTTTGCGCGCTGTCTGCCGCTGCCGGCTGGCGGGTGAAGTAGGTGTCGCCTTCATCCGTGTGGATCTCGTATTGCGCCTTGCTGGCGATACGGCCCGATACATCGGCATGCTTGATGATTTTCAGCACCCGCTGAAACTTCACGCTCAGGGTGCCGTTCTGGGCAGGCCCGGTGAGCACATTGACCGTTTGAAACCAGCCTTCATTCTTTTTGTTCGACACAAGGGTGCCCGTCAGCGCCTCAAAACGCTCCAGACGGGTAAAGCCCCAGAGTGTCTGCTCCTCGACCGTTTTGCCTTTCGCGGTGGAGCCCGTAAACACAAACAGGTTGATGGCCGGATTGTCTTCGCAAAAGAAGTCGTAGGGCACCAGCCCGTCGACCATTTTCTTGCCGGAAACGAAGCCCTTTTTATGAACCAGAAACATGACCACCTCCACGCTAAAACATCAGCAAACGCTGAGTAAGTTTGAGCGGGAAGTCTACTGAGGCGAGGCGTACAGAGCCGTCAAGCCAATGTAATATCGTGTAAAGATCACGCCTGACGGGGCAAGCTGATTTCCACGGTCAGCCCAGCGGACGGCTCGTTGCGCGCCACGATCGTGCCGCCGTGCATTTCCACGGCCCTTGAGGCAATCGCCAGGCCCAGGCCGAAACCGGCACTGGCCTCGTTCAGGCCGCGCTCGAAGGGGTGGAAGATGCTCTGCAGCCGCTCGCTTTCAACACCCGGCCCCTGATCGGTGATCCGTACTGTCAGGCAGTCTGCTTCGAGATTGACCTCAGCCGACACAACAACCGCTGTCATCGGCCTGGTAAGGCGTACCGCGTTGCGAATGACGTTTTCGAAACACCGATACAGCAACTCGCCGCTGACCCGGCTGACAAAGGCCGGGCACGCCTGCAGGCTGACCCGGCAACCTTTCATTCCCGCCTCGAACTGAGCGTCCTCGACGATCATCGCCAGCCACTCGATGATATCAAGTGGCTCGCGCTCGATACTCTCGGGCCGGCCCTGCATGCGTGCCAGGGTCAATAACGCCTCGATCAGCGTATCCATGCGCACCGACTCGCGCTGGATGCGCTCGACCATTTCCTGTCGGGCCGGATCCTGCTGCAACAGCCCGATGGCCGCTTGCATGCGCGTCAGCGGTGAGCGCAGTTCGTGAGAGATGTCGTGCAACAAGTCTTGCTGGGCCTCCACCAGCAGTTTCAACTGGTTGGCCATCCGGTCGCAGTCCTCGGCCAGATCGACGATTTCATCGCGGCGCCCGCCCATCATCGGCTTGACCCGGGTTTCGAAGCGCCCTTGGGCCACGTCACTCATCGCCCGCCTGAGATAGGCCAACGGCCACGCCAGGTAATACGCCATATACCCGCTGAACAGCGCACTCATCACCGTGCCAATGATCAGCGGAATCGAACGCCCCGGCCCTCGGTCACCTTCTTTGCCAAGGGACTGTGAGGATCTGAGCGACAGGGTCAGACCCTCCTTGCTGATGACTGATCGTTCAAAGGCCGGCTGCGGAACCGGCGACCCAGCCACCCGTTGACCGGCACTGTCATAGACACCAATGGTTTCGTCACCGGGGTGCCGCCACACTGCCAGAAATTGCCTTCCCGACTCGACGCCAAACTGTCGCAGCAACTGTTCCTCGCTGGTCAGGATGGCCTCCAGGTGAGGATCGCCAGGCCCGTGATTGCCCAGCACCAGAATGCCCAACCCGACCAGAAACGTCAGGCTGGTGGCAAGCCAAAACGCCAGGAACAGTTTCCAGAACAACCGGCTGGGTTTCATCATTCGGCGATCAACAGGTAACCGAGGCCACGCACGCTCTGAATCCAGGCCTTGGCGTCGGGGCGTGGGCCCAGCTTCTGGCGAATGCTGCTGATGTGCACGTCGATGCGCCGGTCGTAGCGGGTCAAGGGACAGCCCAAGGCATTGAGCGACAGATCCTGCTTGCTCACCACCTGCCCGGCACAGCGGGCCAGTTCTTCAAGCAAGCTGAACTCGGTACTGGTCACTCCCAGCTCACGCCCCTGCCACAGGGCCTGGCGCTTGCCGGGCCACAAGACCAGCGGGCCGGTCCTGATCACTTCGGTGGTGGGCTGATCCGCCGGCTGCACCCGGCGCATGATTGCCCGCAAACGCGCCACCAGTTCCCCTGGCGAGCTGGGCTTGGGCACATAGTCATCGGCGCCCAATTCCAGGCCGGTGATCCTGTCGATGTTGTCGCCACGGGCCGTGAGCAACACCACCGGTACCTGGCTGACGGCACGAATGCGCCTGAGCACTTCGATACCCGACAGCCGCGGCAGCATCACGTCGAGCACCACAATGCTGTAGCGCCCGGACAGCGCTTGAATCTCGCCCTCCTCGCCCGTGTGCACGGCCGTCGCCTCGAAGCCTTCACGCTCCAGGTATTGGCTGAGCATTCCAGTCAGTTCCTGGTCATCGTCGACTAGCAATACGCAGATCATTGGCGGGCTCTTGAGTGGGGGCCCGCGCATTATCGCCCTTGCACCGCACAGCGTCATCGCCCCCGGTCAACCTTTACCTAACTTGACACTTGGTTAACCGCACCAAACGCACCGAGCTTTTATGCTTCACCTCCACCAGCCTGCTCGCTTCGCGGTAACTCGTCTTGCTGTGAGATATCCGCGCCCGCCTACGCTGCTTGTCGATGTGTTCTGGATAAGATCTTGATGAATTTTTCGCGCCTGCTCTGCTCGGCTGCACTGCTGCTCAATGCCACTCTTGCGCACGCCCAAGGCTTCAAAATTTCCGATATTCGCATTAACGGCTTGCAGCGGGTTTCCGCCGGCAGCGTGTTCGGTGCCTTGCCGTTGAACGTCGGCGATGAAGCGGACGATCGCCGCTTGGTGGAATCCACCCGTGCATTGTTCAAGACCGGTTTCTTTCAGGATATCCAACTGGGGCACGACGGCGATGTCCTGATTATCACGGTGGTCGAGCGTCCGTCGGTCGCCAGTATCGAGATCGAAGGCAACAAGGCGATCTCCACCGAAGACCTGATGAAGGGCCTCAAACAATCCGGCCTGGCCGAAGGCGAGATCTTCCAGCGCGCCACCCTCGAAGGGGTGCGTAACGAACTGCTGCGCCAATATGTCGCTCAGGGCCGCTACTCGGCGTCGGTCGATGCCGAGGTAATCCCGCAACCGCGCAACCGTGTGGGCCTGAAAATCAAGATCGACGAAGGCTCTGTCGCGGCGATTCAGCACATCAATGTGGTGGGTAATACTGTCTTTCCTGATGAAGACGTCATCGATCAATTCACCCTCAAGACCAGCAACTGGCTGTCGTTCTTCAAGAACGATGACAAGTACGCTCGCGAGAAACTCTCCGGCGACCTGGAGCGCCTGCGCTCCTATTACCTGGATCGCGGCTATATCAATATGGATATCACCTCGACCCAGGTGTCGATCACCCCGGACAAGAAACACGTCTACATCACCGTCAACGTCAACGAAGGCGCAAAGTACACCGTTCGTGACGTCAAGCTCGGCGGCGACCTGAAAGTGCCTGAAGACCAGGTCAGATCCCTGCTGCTGGTTCAGAAAGGCCAGGTGTTCTCGCGCAAACTGATGACCACCAGTTCGGACTTGATCACCCGTCGCCTGGGTAACGAGGGTTACACGTTTACCAATGTCAACGCGGTGCCGACCCCGAACAATGACGACCACACGGTCGATATCACCTTCGTGGTCGACCCGGGCAAGCGTGCCTACATCAACCGCATCAACTTCCGTGGCAACACCAAGACCGACGATAAAGTGCTGCGCCGTGAAATGCGTCAGATGGAAGGCGGCTGGGCGTCGACCTACCTGATCGATCAATCCAAGACGCGCCTGGAACGTCTGGGCTTCTTCAAGGAAGTCAACGTCGAGACGCCGGCCGTGGCGGGTGTCGACGACCAGGTTGACGTGAACTACAGCGTCGAAGAACAGGCCTCCGGTTCGATTACCGCCAGCGTCGGTTTCTCCCAGAGCGCCGGCCTGATCCTCGGGGGTTCGATCACTCAGAACAACTTTCTGGGCACCGGCAACTACGCCAGCCTGGGCCTGACCCGCTCGGAATACCAAAGCAAGTACAACTTCGGTTTTACCAACCCCTACTTCACGCCGGACGGGGTGAGCCTGGGCTACAACCTGTTCTACAACGCCACCGACTACAGCGACTACTACGATGACGGGGTTTCGTACTATTCCATCAACAGTTATGGCGCCGGCACCACACTCGGCTACCCGATCAATGAAACCTCACGGCTGAGTTTCGGCCTGACCGTACAACATGACAGCATCGAGCCAGGCACCTACAGCGCCGACGAGATCTACGATTTCATCGACCGCGAGGGCAAGGAGTTCAACAACTTCAAGGCCAACCTCGGCTGGTCGGAATCGACCCTGAACAAGGGCGTGCTGGCCACTCGCGGGCATTCGCAGAACCTCAACCTGATGGTGACGGTGCCTGGCAGTGACCTGAGTTTCTACAAGATCGATTACACCGGGCAGACGTTCCTGCCAGTCAGCGACGCCACTTCGCTGCGTTTCCACACCAAGCTCGGCTATGGCAACAGCTACGGCTCAACCGATGGCCTGCCCTTCTATGAAAACTACACCGCCGGTGGCGAGGGTTCGGTGCGTGGCTTTGAAAGCGGCACCCTCGGCCCGCGCAACACCCCGGCCACCGGCACGTATGCCAGTGCCGGCCAGGCGTATTACTCCGATCGGGACACCGATGCATTGGGCGGCAACATCCTTATCACCGGCGGGGTGGAGTACCTGTTCCCGATGCCTTTCATCAAAGACAACAAATCCCTGCGCACCTCGGTGTTCTGGGATGTCGGCAGCGTCTACTCCAACAAGTGCTACCTGAGTACCACCCAGGGTTGCGACGGTGTCGACCTCGGCCAGTTAGCCAGTTCCGTCGGGGTCGGCGTCACGTGGTACAGCCCCATGGGGCCCTTGAGTTTCAACCTGGCGTTTCCGGTCAAAAAGCCCGAAGACGCCGACACCCAAGTGTTCCAATTCTCCATGGGGCAGACCTTTTGAGCCTCGGCGGAGCAGCCATCAGGCGGCCTGGGTTACGGCACGCAGCCTGTCGCCGATAACGCGGAGATCAAAACCAGGTTTCCATCTGTATGCCGTACTGCCATACACCACCGGCGTTGAAGTCCGACTTGCCGAAGTTATCAGAGGTGCTGTATCGGTCCAGGTCCGAAGACCAGTTCATGAGGCTCGCGAACACTCGCAATTCGGGACGTGTGAGCAGGTCTCCAACGTCGGGTTTGAATGTCGGGGCGATGGTGAACTTCCAGAAGTTACCGTCGACCGCATTACGTTGCAGGTAGCCTTTTGGGTCGAGGTTCATGGTTTGCCAGCTCATTTCGTAGGCCATCTCGAAATTGCTGTTGATTTCATTGGCCAACCGCACGTTCAGGGTCATCCAGCGGTAATCGTCACCCTTGACGTATCTGTCCTTGCTTTGTTCGGCCAGCAAGCTGGGGCCGATGCGCCAGCCAGGCGCAAGGGGTGTCTCGCCGTAAAGTGCCAGACGCACCGCGCGGGCGTCGTCGATCAGCTCGCCATCCGAGCCAATGTTCTTGACCTCTGCCCCCAGACCTTGCCCATAGAGCAGCGCCGTTTTGAAGAAGCCTTCCCGGCCGAAAAAGTCTTTCTGGTGATTGGCCACCATGCTGTGCAAGCCGGAATCCGCAGGCCTCAGACCCGCTTCATTGCGGCGGGTGCCAATGTCGTTTTTCTTCGAGCCAATGCCATTGAACATCCACTGCCACTGACCATTATCGAAGAACTGGTTGGAGGTCAGGATGTAGCTTTCCACATCGGCATTGACACCGCCCTCACTGAAGTCGCCGTAGTTACGACCGATCAGGGAGTAGTTCGAGCGCCAATTCTTGTTCATCTGCACATCGTAGATTCCACCCCCGGTGCCGGCCAGAAAGACGACGTCCGAGTCCAGCCAGTGGATATCGAAGTTATCTCTATCGAATCGCTTGCCTGCCCACAGGGTGGAGTTTTCGAACGCTGAGTTGCCCTTGAAAGCGGCCAGATGATCGAGTTCGGTAAATACCTGACGCACGTTCAAATTGCTTTCGTCGGCCGTCCAGTCATTGGAACTTTCCACGCCGTCGGCGATGGAAACCGTAAATTTGGAATGGGTGCCGTTCTGCGCATAGGCTTCTTTCGACAAGTCGATGCGCATGTAGGTGTCGTCTTCGTTACCGAGTCGCCCGACAGCGCCACCGACTGAACCGGCCGGGGTTGTGTAAGGGCCACCACGCCCACCACCCAGCCCATCGTTGATCAGCAATCCGGAGCGAGCGTAACCCTTGAAGCTGAACCCGTCGGTGAGGTGTCCTGTACTGCCCTCTTTCTCCATGCTTTGCTGACGGGCTTCAAGTTTTGCCAGCCGGGTATCCAAAGTGGGCGCCACATTGGCTGCCGCAGTGGACGCGGCGGGCTGCAAGGCGGGAGTGGTGAGTTTGATCTGCTGCAATTCCCTGGCGAGCGCCTGGGTTTGCTGTTCGGCGGCGGCCGCACGCTTTTCCGCGGCACTGGCACGGGCTTCAAATGCAGCCATGCGCTCTTCCAGAGTCGCGGCCTGAGAGTTCACCGCCGAGGTGCCGAGTACACCTGCGAGTAGCCAGCTTGATGCTTTCTGCATGGGGATTTCCTGTTTTGTTTTTATTGTTTTGTCCTGCGAGCGAGCTTTTTTCCGTGAGTTGTGAATTGTGCAAATCAACGAAAAAAAGGGATGCCTCATGGCAATTTCGCTGCTACATTTGACGATGTTAACGTTAACTTCTCTTAAAACAAAAATAAAGAGGGCTTTATGAAACAGCTGAAATCTCTCCTTCCAGCAGCACTGCTTACCCTCTGTGCCGGGCTTCCATCTCTCTCGAGCGCAGCCGATCTGACGATCTCCTGCGGTGCGGTGGGTGCGGAATTACAACTCTGCAAGGAGGCTGTCGAGGCGTGGTCGAAACAGACCGGCAATAACGTTGAGGTGGTTTCCACACCTAACTCGGCGACCGAGAGGTTGTCGTTCTACCAACAGATCCTCAGTGCGCAGTCCAGCGACATCGACATCATTCAAATCGATATGGTGTGGCCGGGGATGTTGGCCAAACACTTGGTGGATCTGCACGAGGTGCTTCCCGCCAACGCGACCCAAGGCTACTTCCAGACACAGATGGATAACGCCACGGTGAACGGACGGCTGGTGACGATGCCGTGGTTCACCGACTCGGGTCTGCTGTATTACCGCAAGGACTTGCTCGAGAAGTACAACCAACAGGTTCCCCAAACCTGGGAGGAAATGACCGCTACCGCCAGGAATATTCAACAGGCCGAACGCAATGCCGGTAACCCCAATGCGTGGGGTTACGTATTTCAGGGGCGCGCCTACGAGGGCCTGACGTGCAATGCCCTGGAATGGATCAGCAGCCAACCGGAAGGCGGGTTGGTCAATTCACGAGGCGACATCGTGGTCAACAGTCCGGCCTCAAGAGCGGCTTTGACCCTGGCCAAAAGCTGGGTGGGAGACATCTCCCCGCGCGGCGTACTCAATTACACCGAGGAAGAAGGACGTGGCGTATTCCAGTCGGGAAATGCGCTGTTCATGCGTAACTGGCCTTATGCCTGGGCCCTGATCCAAAGCCAAAACAGTGCCGTAAAAGACAAGGTCGGGGTTGCTCCCCTGCCCCGGGGCGGCACAACCGGCACCCATGCCTCCACCCTCGGTGGTTGGGGCCTGGCGGTATCGCGTTACAGCGCCCATCCAAAACTTGCCGCCGAACTGGTGAGCTACTTGACCAGTGCCCAGGAGCAAAAACGTCGTTCCTTGATAGGCGCCTATAACCCGGTTATCGAGTCGCTCTATCAAGATCCCGAACTGCTCGCGGCAATGCCTTATTACGCTCAGCTCCACAGCATTCTCAGCGATGGGGTCATGCGCCCCGCCTCAATCACTGCCGATCGCTATCCACGGGTCTCCAATGCGTTCTTCGATCGAGTGCATGGCGTGCTGGCGGGCGAATTGCCCGTCGATCAGGCACTGGCCGAGCTGGAAAGCGAGCTCACGCGCATCAAACGCCGGAACTGGTAAGCCACAAGGAAGGAAATCACCATGTCTGTCTCTGCTACCGCTACCCCTTTCGACGAGCCCCTGCTCGCCCGGGAAACGCCTGTACAGCGTCGCCGCGTACGCGCTGCCTGGCTGTTTCTGACACCGATGTTGCTGTGCCTGGCCCTGGTGGCCGCCTGGCCGCTGCTGCGGACATTCTGGTTCAGCCTGACCGACGCCAACCTGGCGGATACCAGTGACGGGGCCTTCGTCGGCTTTAGCAATTATCTGTTCCACAACGGTTCCAGCTGGTCGGGCGTCCTGGTCGATCCACAATGGTGGAACGCTGTGCGTAACACGTTGCATTTCACCGTGGTGTCGGTGGGACTGGAAGTCGTACTGGGACTGCTGGTGGCGTTGCTGTTGAACGTCAAGTTCACCGGCCGTTCCCTGGTGCGTGCGTTGATTCTGATTCCCTGGGCGATTCCGACCATTGTCTCGGCGAAGATCTGGTCGTGGATGCTTAACGACCAGTTCGGCATCATCAATCACATGATGCTGAGCCTCGGCCTGATTGACGCCCCCCTGGCCTGGACCGCAGATGCGGACCTGTCAATGTGGGCAGTGATTATCGTCGACGTCTGGAAGACGGTTCCGTTTGTCACGCTGCTGATGCTGGCGGCCTTGCAGATGTTGCCGAGCGATTGCTACGAAGCCGCCAGGGTCGATGGCATTCACCCGCTGAAGGTGTTCTGGCGTGTCACGCTTCCTCTGCTGATGCCCGCACTGCTGGTGGCGGCGATCTTCCGCATTCTCGACTCGCTGCGGGTATTCGACGTCATCTATGTGCTGACCTCGAACTCGTCGAGCACCATGAGTATGTCGGTCTATGCCCGCCAGCACCTGGTGGAGTTCCAGGACGTTGGTTACGGCAGCGCGGCTTCGACCCTGCTGTTTCTGGTGGTTGCGGTGATCGCCATGCTTTATCTCTACCTCGGACGCCGTCAACTGGAGGTCCGGTCATGAGCCCGCGCCTACTGAAAAAAGCACTGTTGCGGCTCGGGTTTTGGTGCCTGATCGGGGTGTTGCTGCTGTATGCGGTCTTCCCTTTCTACTACGCCATCGTGACTTCGTTGAAGCCATCCAGCGCCTTGTTCGAGGTGAGCTATTGGATCGATAACCCCGACTTCTCCAATTACGCGGCGGTACTCCATCAATCGTCATTCCTGCGGGCTATCGGTAATTCGCTGGTGGTTGCGCTGTGCGTGGTGACACTGGCGCTGTTCCTCAGCCTAACCGCTGCCTATGCCTTGGGCCGGGTGAAATTCCGTGGGCGCGGCGCGGTATTGATGATGGTCCTTGGCGTATCGATGTTTCCTCAGGTCGCGGTGCTGTCGGGGTTGTTCGAAGTGATCCGAGCCCTGGGCCTGTACAACACGTCCTGGGCGCTGATCCTGAGCTACACGATTTTCACCCTGCCCTTCACCGTCTGGGTGCTGACCACGTTCATGGGGCAACTGCCCCATGAACTGGAAGAAGCGGCAATCATGGATGGCGCGTCCCCATGGGTCACGCTGACCCGCGTGCTGTTGCCGCTGCTCTGGCCCGCACTGGTCACTACGGGTTTATTGGCCTTCATCGCGGCGTGGAACGAGTTTCTGTTTGCCCTGACCTTCACCCTCACCGACACCCAACGCACGGTGCCGGTAGCCATTGCCTTGATTTCCGGCGGGAGCCCCCATGAGCTGCCTTGGGGGCTGTTGATGGCCGCCTCGGTGCTGGTCACCGTCCCGCTGGTGATTCTGGTGCTGATCTTCCAGCGCCGAATCGTTTCCGGTCTCACTGCCGGCGCGTTAAAGGGTTGATGCCCGACAACTACAAGGAACAGCATCGTGATCAAGTTGAAACTGGATAAAGTGAACAAACAATTGGGCGGCGCGCGGATTCTGCGTGACGTCAACCTGGAGATTGCGGCGGGTGAATTCGTAGTGTTCGTTGGCCCTTCGGGCTGCGGAAAATCAACCCTGCTGCGACTGATCGCCGGACTGGATTCGATCTGCGGCGGCGACCTGCTGATCGACGGGCGCCGGGTCAACGACCTGGAACCGCGCGAGCGTGGCGTCGGCATGGTGTTTCAGTCTTATGCGCTTTACCCGCACATGAGCGTCTACGACAACATCAGCTTTGGCCTCAAACTGGCCAAGACCGAAAAGACCAGCCTGCGCGAGCGAGTGCTGAAAACCGCGCAAATCCTGCAATTGGACAAACTGCTGCAACGCAAGCCAAAGGAATTGTCCGGTGGGCAACGTCAGCGTGTGGCCATGGGCAGAGCCATGGCGCGAGAGCCGGACATTTTGTTGTTCGATGAGCCGCTCTCCAACCTGGACGCGTCCTTGCGGGTGCAGATGCGCAACGAAATCGCGCGGCTGCATGATCGACTGGGCTCGACCATGATCTACGTCACCCACGATCAAGTGGAAGCGATGACCCTGGCCGACAAAATTGTCGTGCTCAATGGCGGTCGCGTCGAGCAGGTCGGCTCACCGCGCGAACTCTATGAGCGCCCGGCCAGCCGCTTTGTCGCCGGTTTTCTGGGTTCGCCGAGAATGAACTTCCTGCAGGCGCGCCTGCAGGCGCCAGGCGAACCCAGTCTGGTCGATAGCCTCGTATTGGGTATGACGTCTCTGCCCTTCGACAGTTCGAACCTGGCGGCGGGCACCTCGCTGAGCCTGGGGATTCGCCCGGAGCACGTGTCGCTCAAGCCGGCGCAGGGCGCCGGCATTGTCGTGACCGGAGTCGAATATCTGGGCAGCGAAACCTATGTGCACCTCGAGACAGGTCAGGACGAGCCACTGATCTGTCGTTGTGAGGTCAACGCCGGATGGCAGGCGGGCGATCGGGTCGAGCTGCAGCTGGACATCGACAACCTGCACCTGTTCGACGCCGACGGCACGGCCTTGAGGCGTCACCCACACACCGAAACCGTGCCCGATGGCGTCTCTCTGCGCTCGGTACGAGTACACGCCCTATGACCTTGCCTTTGAATACCATGAGCGATCCAATGTCTTCTTCCCTTGACCTGGCGCAGCGTGCGCTGAGTGATGGCCTGTCTCGCGTCGTCCACGATTACCGACCCGGTTATCACCTTGCCCCCCCGGCAGGCTGGATGAATGACCCTAACGGGGTGGTGTACTTTCGCGGCGAATATCACGTTTTCTATCAACACCACCCCTTCGAAGCGAAGTGGGGCCCGATGTATTGGGGGCATGCCAAGAGTGCCGATCTGGTCCATTGGCAGCATCTGCCGATTGCGCTGGCGCCTGGCGATGACTTCGACCGTGACGGCTGTTTTTCCGGTAGCGCGGTGGTGTGTGGGGATACCCTGGCACTGATCTACACCGGGCACACCTGGCTGGGGGATGTGGGCGACGAGCGCTCGATCCGTCAAGTCCAGTGCCTGGCGACCAGTACCGACGGCATCCGGTTCGTCAAGCATGGCGCCGTCATCGAGACCGCGCCGCAAGACACGATCATGCACTTTCGTGACCCCAAGGTATGGAAGGAAGATGACCACTGGTATCTGATTGCAGGGGCACGTCTGGGCGATGTGCCGCTGCTCCCGCTGTACCGCTCCACGGATCTGCATACCTGGGAGTTTCTCGACTATGTGTCCAGCGGCAGTGAGGGCGATGGCTATATGTGGGAGTGCCCGGATCTGTTCCGACTGAACGGACGCGATGTGCTGCTGTACTCCCCCCAGGGCATGCAACCCAAGGGTTACGAACGGCTCAACAAGTACCAGACAGGTTACAGAGTGGGCCGACTCGACAGTGAATGGCATTTCACGGGCGGGCCTTTTATCGAGCTGGATAACGGCCACGATTTCTATGCCGCGCAAACACTGCTGGCCGCCGATGGTCGGCGCCTTGTCTGGGCGTGGCTCGACATGTGGGAAAGCCCGATGCCGAGCCAGGCCCATCACTGGTGCGGCATGCTCGGATTGCCGCGTGAACTTGAACTGCACGCAGACCGCCTTTGCGTGTACCCGGCACGTGAACTCACCGCTCTGCGCAAGGCGTCAATGCCGAGCACACCCTGGTGGGATGAGGCGGGAGCCTGGCGGGTGCCGCAAGTGAAGGGCGATATGCTCGAAATCCATGTGAGTCTGGATTTGCTCGACTACGTCGACGGGCATCTGGGAATCGCCTTGCGCTGCAGCGACGATGGCCATGAAGAAACCCTGCTCTACTACGATGCGTCGCTGCAGCGCCTGGTACTTGATCGCAGCCGCTCGGGTGCGCAAGTCGCAGGTCAGCGCAGCGTGTCGATAGCCCCGACACTGGAGCGACTGGAACTGCGTGTGTTTCTTGATCGCTCATCCATCGAGGTGTTCGACGAAAACGGATGCTTCAGCCTCAGCAGTCGCCTCTATCCCCGTCCCGACAGTCTGGGGGTGAAGCTTCTTGCCTGCGGGAGTGGCGGGCGCGTCTCCATTCGCCGGGCATGGTCGCTCGCCTCGGGATGGCTGTGAGTTGCGCATTCGAGTCGCGAAAAGCCCGGACCCTGTGTCATGATTCTTCGTCAACCTGACCGGCCTCACCTCGCATGACTTCAGTGAAAGATGTTGCACAGCTGGCCGGCGTGTCCCTGATGACGGTTTCTCGAGCGCTCAACAATCCGGAAAAACTGAGCGCCGAAACCCTTCAGCGGGTGCGTCGCGCCATTGACGAACTGCAATTCGTACCGAGCCTGTCGGCGCGCAGGATGCGAGGCGACAACCTCCAGTCGCGAACCATCGGGGTGTTCGCGCTAGACACCGCGACCACACCGTTCGCGGTCGAGTTGCTGCTGTCCATCGAACAGACCGCGCAGCAAGCCGGCTGGAATGTATTTATCCTCAACCTGTTGAGCAATCCGCCCACCGACCAGAACATCGACTTGATGTTGTCGCACCGTCCCGACGGGTTGATCTTCAGCGCCATGGGGTTGCGCCAAGTGTGCATTCCCGAGCGTTTGAAGAGCAAACCCCTGGTACTCGCCAATTGCCTGGCCGATGACAGTCACCTGGTCAGTTATGTGCCAGACGACGAGATGGGGCAGTATCGAGCCGTCCATCACGCGTTGAGCCAAGGCTATCGGCGCCCTCTGTGTATCAATCTGCCAAAACAGAGTCTGGCCTGGGGGCTGCGGCAACAAGGCCTGCAACGTGCCTGCCAGGCATTCGGGCTGACGCCTGACGCACTCCTGCAATATGACCTTTCCGATCATGACGCCTATGGTGAAACCGCAGCCATCCTCGACCGGCACATCATCGAAGGTCGTCCCCAATTCGACATGCTGATCTGTGGCAACGACCGCATTGCTTTTTGTGCCTATCAGCTGCTGTTGGGCCGAGGCCTGAAAATTCCCGATGATGTCGCGGTGCTTGGCTACGACAACATGATCGGTATCGCCAAACTGTTCATCCCGCCATTGACCACGGTGCAACTGCCGTACTACGAGATCGGTCGCCAGGCTGCCCGGCATCTCATCGAGGCCCTGGAGGTATCGGGAGCCCAGCCCGTTGATTGCCCATTGGTGGTCAGGGCCTCGCTATGAAGGATTGATGACCACGCGCACGCCCTTTTCTCAGATCCAGCGCGGGTCGATCTCCCCGGTCCAGGCCAGCAGCGCCGCCAACAGAAAGAAACTGCCGCACACCGATTCGACCTTCTGCTCCACCGTTGCCGTGGTGCGATAGCAATGGCCGATAAATCGCCCATCCTCGAAGTCGGCGCCGCGCATGATCGCTGCCAGTAACTGGCCGGCCTGTTGCCTTGGCAACGCCGACTCGACGGCCCCCACCGCCTGCCCTTGCAGGGCCAATGCCGCCATCGCCGCGGCACAAGGGTCGCTCGGTCCCTGGGGCTGATCCAGGCGATTGGCCGGGACGGACAAGCCCCGGCTGTGCAGCCAGTACTGGCTTGCCCTTTCGGCATCGCTGCTGAACGGCGCACCGTACAAGCGGGCGCCCGTACCCAGGCCGAGCATGGCCCAGGCCTGCCCCCGGGACCAATTGCCCGGGGCGTCGCCGACCTGCCATTGCCCCTGGTCAAAACGCGCATGGCTGCTCCAGGTACCGTCCGCGCCGGCACAGGCACGGAAGGAGGTCTGCAACTGTTGGCGACCCAGCCCCAACAACCGTGGCTCGGCATTCAGGGTAAATAGCTGCAAGGTCGCGGCCAGCGGGTCGATGCTCAAACGGCTGTCACCGTGCTCACCGCCGCCCATCTCGCGGCCGAGGGGGATGCAACCCAGCACCGGATCGAAGGCCCGGGCCAGGCGTTGCACCGCCTGCTCCGCCAATTCCTCGGCTTGGGGGTTGGCCAACAGGCGTGCGCCCAACCCGGCGCCGTACCAGAAAATCAGGCTGCGATGATGGGTATCGCTGTCGAGCTTGTCCCGTAGCCGCTCGGCGATGCACAGCGCCTGTTGCAGATCCGCCCGGCGCCCGGTGCAATGGGCTCGCAACCACCACAGACCAGCCCAGAACCCGCCCAGCCAGGAGCCGCTGGCAGACACCTTCCATGCCTCGCTGTCCCCCGTGCGATACAGGGGAAAGCCTTGGCCACAAGCGGCGTCGATCTGCTCCAGTCGCGTGAAGATGGCCTGGATGGCGCGCCGAACTTCAGCGGTCTCAAGGGGCTGATCCGGAACCTCGAAAGCGTTCATTTGACCACCCTCACGGACGGTTCCACAGCGCTGCTTCTCTGGCGCTGCCGAACCCGCGTCAACAACAGGCACAGCAGACAGCCGAGCAGCAACACGCCGACCAGCGCCAGCCAGGCGCTGGCAAAACCCCATGGCCCGTTCTGCACCAGCCCGAACAACGGCGGGCCCAGCGCAAAACCACCAAAGAAACCCACCGACAGCAAACCCGCGGCCGGCGCCGGGCTACCGAAGCCTGGGTCGCGCAAGACCATGCTCATGGCGATGGCATTGGTCGCCACCGCCGTCAACCCCATGCCCAGAGCACCCGCCCACAAGGCCCAGTGACTGCCCGGCGCGGCCAGGGAGGTCAGCGACAAGGCCAGGCTCGACAGCAACAACAACACCAGCAACAACCAGGACTCATCGGTCATGCGCGCGCCCAAAGGCGTAAGGAAAACCCGCGCAACAATGCCCATGACGCCGAAGCCGGCGATCAGGCCGCCGATCAAGGTCGCCGGCATCCCCTGCCACGCGGCGAACACCCCGAGATAGGTCACGAACGACGAGAGCACGATGCCCACACACAGTTGCACACTCATCAACAGCGCCAGCCGCCCGTTGGGTCGGGCAACGGCTAGGCTCAGCGGTTTACCCTGGTGCTCCCGAGGGGCCACTCGCGGCCCCAGAATCGCCAGCAACAAGGCCGGTATCAGCAAACTCGCCAACGCCCCACGCCAGCCAAAACTCACCCCCAGTGTCGGTAGCAGCAAACCGGCAAACAACGCCGAGACCTGCACCCCGGATTGTTTCAAGCCGACCACCGCCGCCTTGTGCCGGGGTTCGACGCGCTCGGCGATCAGCAGATTCGTCACCGGATTGGCCAGTGCCTGGGCAATCCCGCACGCGGCTAGGGCCAGCACCACACCGACGAAGCCCGGCAGGCTGGCCAGCAATCCATAGGCGCCCACCGTGCTCCAGAACAACACCGCCATGGCCCGTCGAGTGCCCAGCCAGTTGACCAACGGCCCGGCCCACAACGACAACAGCGCGGCAAAGCCGAAGGCGCTGGTGATCAGCCAGCCCAGCCAATGGGTTGGCACGCCAAGGTCGGCGACGATTGACGGGCCGAGGGTGCCGACGGCGTAGAAGATCAGCATCGGCAAGGCCATCGCCGCGGTCAGTACCCCCCGCAACCACCAGCCATGCGGGGCGTTTTGCTCAGTCATCGGCCCGCTCCCGGTCCCCGCGACGGCCAGTCGAAATCCAGCCCCGCATCGTCGCAACTGTCCAGCAGTTGCCGACCCACCGCGCTGATCAGCGCGTCGTCAGTGCCGTCGAGGATATGGGTGGTGCGTGCGGTGCGGTAAATCCCCGACAGTGGCGACCACTCGCTCAGGCCCTCGGCGCCCATGATCTGAATCGCCGAATCCACCGCCTCGCTCAACGCCTGGGACGCCGCGACCTTGGCGATGTTGACCTCGATGCTGTTGGCCACCCCGGCATCGTGTTTACCGGCAGCGTCCTGCAGCAACGCGCGGGCGCTGGCAATGGCCTGATAGACCTTGAATACCCGCTGGCGCACCAGCTGTTTATCCGCCAGCCGCGCCTGCTGGCCACGGGCCGAGTGGATGCGTGCGCACATCAGATCGAAACAGCGTTGGGCCAGGCCCAGCCAGTGCACCGAGCGCAATATCCGCCCTAGCCCCAGGCGTTCCTGCATCAGCGCCAGACCCTGCCCCGGTTGCCCCAACACATGACTCGGCGGGACCTGCACCTGATCGAAGGACAACTCGCCCTGACCGGAGAACCGGCCGAGGATCGACAACGGCCGCTCCACCCGAAAGCCCGGCGCATCACTGGGCACCAGCAACATCGACAGCCCGTTTTCCAGAGGGCCGGCGCCGGTGCGGGCAATCACCGTGACCAGGGCCGCGCGCTCGGCGCGGCAGATGAACCATTTGCGCCCGCTCAATACCCAATGACCATCGACGAACTCGGCGTGACTGTTCAGGGTTGCCGGAATCGAACCGATGCTGTCAGGCTCGGACATGCCATAACTGGAAACCAGCGTCCCCGCGGCCAACGGCGCGAGAAAGCGCTGGCGAATGTCCTCGCTGGCATGCCGGGTGAGCATGTGCAGATCCAGAGTGGCATCGTCGCCGAAAATCGCCGGCGCGTACTCGGAACGCCCCTCCTGTTCGGCCACCGCCAGGTAGTCGCGCAGGCTGGCGATACGCCCGCCGAGGGCCTGAGGGTAAAAACTGCCCCAGAGCCCGGCGGCCCGTGCCTCGGCGCTGAGCTTGGCAAGAAGCCCGGCGGCCTGTCGGGGCTCCGCCGCCAGTTCGGTCTCCAGCGGAATAATGCGCTCGTCGACAAAACGCCGCACTGCCCGGGCCAACTCGGCGTTGTCCCGGGCGGCGGCCAATGGCTGTGCACTCAACATGCGATGCCCGCCCCGCACTCGAGAAACGCCACTTCGGCGGCCAGGGATTTCTTGTCGATCTTGCCTGCCGGGGTTAGCGGAAGCTGCCGGTAGAAGCGCAGGTACTCTGGCAGTTTGTTGACCTCCAGGCCCTGCTCGCGCAGGTAGTCGGTCAGTTCGCTCAGGGAGAAGCGCGGCGCGCCGTCGCGCAGGGTCACGCAGATGCACACGCGCTGGCCGAGGTCCGGGTCCGGCACGGCCACGCAAGCGACGCTGACCACATCCGGGTGGGCGGTGGCCAGGGTTTCGATCTGCACCGGGCTGATATTGGCACCGCCACGGATGATGATGTCCTTCTTGCGCCCGGCCAGGATCAGGTAGCCGTCGGCGTCGATGTAGCCCAGGTCGCCGGTGTTGACCCAACCTTCGGCATCGCGGTACTGCGCGTCGAGTTCCGGAGCGTTGACGTATTGCATCGGGCTCAGCGGGCCCCGGGCCTTGATTTCGCCGACGCTGCCCTGGGGCAATTCAATGCCCTGCTCATCGCAAATCTTGATCGCGCACACCGCCGGGTTGGGCCGGCCGACGCTGTAAAACACGACGTCCTGGGCATCGTCCAGGGTGTTGTGACAGTTCACCCCGTCCGCCGAACCATAGAGGCTGATAAAGCCGCAACCGAAAGCCTCGATACAGCGGCGCACGGTCACTTCATCAATCAGCGAACCGCCGCAGATCAGCCCCAACAGGCTGGACTTGTCGACCTGTTCCAGGCGGGCGTCGGCGGCGATGCGCTGGAGCATCGTCGGCACCCCGAGTATGTGGGTCGGACGCAGCTGCTCGATGGCCTCGATCGCCGCCCCCACGTCGAACTGCGGCAGCACGGCAATAGAACCGCCGAGCCAGGACAAGCTGCCAAAGGTCGCGGTGGAACCGAAGGACGAGCCCAGCGGTACCAGATACAGCCCGCGGAAGGTCTCGCCTTCGGGGTGGACGCGCTGCAGGAAACGCCCGCGCCCGCCCACCAGGGCGTTGTGCGAATAGGCCACCAGCTTGGGTTCGGATTCGGTGCCGGAAGACACCAGCAAGCGCACCGGCGAGTTGGGGCAAACCTCGGGCAATTGCGCTTGCGTCAACGGCTCGGCCTGGAGCATGTCGTGCAGACTCAACCAGCCGTCCCGGACGCAACCTTCAACGATCAGCACCCGCAGCGACAACAGGCTCGGTCGCAGGGCCTCGATGACCTGGCACAGATCGATGCCGGCGTACTGCGCCGGAACGATCACCGCCCGCGCATCGCAACGGCGCACCAGGGCCTGGATGTCCAGGCTGCCGCGTCCCGGTGGAAACGGCGCGACCACCGCGCCCAGGGCCGCGGCGGCGAGGTCAATGGCGCAGCTGCGCCAACTGTTGGTCAGTTGATAAGCCACCACATCGCCGGCGACGATGCCAGCGGCGCGCAGGCTCGCGGCCATGCGCAGCGCCGCGTCATGCAACTCGCCATAGCTGAGTGTGCCTTCGGGCGAGAGCACCGCCGGTTTCTGCGGAGCGCGCTGCGCGTGCTCGCGGAACAGTTGATAGACCGAACGGTTGGGATAAGTGCCGTCGCGTTCCCAAACACTGCGAACGTCAGCGGGGACCAGATCAATAATGCCTGCGCTATTCATCGAAAACTCCAGTGAGCGTTGACCGAGGTATAGGTATTCACGCTTAAACACGTCTTCAATCGCCTGTCTTCAGCCAGCTGCGACAGGTCTTCTACGGCCACGGCGGCCGGTATCGCGGCGTCGCCCAGCACCTGTTGCCAGGTAGCGGCGGACTGCGACGCCAAGGCGCTGTGAATCAGCCCGTCACGCTCCTCGGGGTCGCTGTGCAGATCGCAGGCGAGGATAATTTCCAGTTGCTGAAGCTGGGCCGGGGTCTGGCAG
Organism: Pseudomonas sp. P9_31; assembly: GCF_034008235.1. Classification (NCBI taxonomy): domain Bacteria; kingdom Pseudomonadati; phylum Pseudomonadota; class Gammaproteobacteria; order Pseudomonadales; family Pseudomonadaceae; genus Pseudomonas; species Pseudomonas sp. P9_31. The sequence continues at coordinate 2,959,956 of NZ_CP125375.1, read as the reverse complement.
TCGATGGCCAGCAGCCCGGTCTGGGTCGGGTACACGCCCTTGAGCAGACTGATTTCGGCGGTGCCTGTCCCTTGCAGTTGTTGCGCGCACAACAGGTTGGCGGCGCCGAGCAGCGAGCTGTCGACCCGTACCGCCTGCCCGCTGAGCGCGCGATGCAGCAACGCAGCGCTGACCCCTTGGGCCGCGACCACCCCGCCCAGCACATCCAGCACGGTGAACAGCGAACCGCCCGGCGTCGCCGAGGCCAGGCCGATCTGTTCGCCAACGCCGGACCAGGCCTGGACCACGAAGTCAGTGCCCGGCAACGATTCGCCCGGCCGGTCATGGCCCCAGCCGCCGGCATAGGCGTACACCAGCCCCGGATTGACCCGCATCAGATCGGCACGATCCAGGGCCAGTTCGGCGGCCTTGCCCGGCGCCCAGTTGTGCAGGAACACATCAGCCTCCCTGACCCGCTCGTACAACTCTTCACGGCCGGCAGCGGATTTGATGTCCAGCTCACGGACCTGTTTGTGCCGATTGAGGGCGTCAAAGCGCACCGACACCCCATCGACGCAAGGCGGCATACCGCGCAACGGATCGCCACCGGGTAACTCGATGCGGATCACCTCGGCCCCCAGCAGCGCCAACAGGTGCCCGGCCAGCGGGCCCTGGATCCGCCGGCACGACTCGATCACCGTCAGGCCGCTCAAGGGCAGTATTTGCCCATCCAGGTCAGGCATTGCTTTGCCGCCCGCGCTGACAGCGTCGAAGGCCCAGGGGCCCTGCTCTAACTGACCCGGCAGATCGCGGTCAGCCCGACGCTCGGCGAGGCTGCGCATCGGGCACAGCGCAACACCGCTCAAGTCGCACAGGGCGCTGATCCGTGCCATGGACAAGCGCGCCAAGGCCTGACGAAACACCGCCGGCATCGGCGCAACAGCCTTGGCATAGCGCAGCAGAAAGGCCTTCCAGCCCTGCCCGGCCTGCTCGCCGTCGATGCCCACCTCCGCCCAAAAGCGCCGCCACGGTTCAGCGTCCAGGGTTTCCAGTTCGAAGTGCACGCCATCGGCCGAGACAAACGGCGGACGATTCTTCGCGCACGTGGCACCCGGCAACAGGCGTTCGGCTTCGGCACCCGCAGTCGCACCCGCCAGGTACTGGGCAATGCCCAGCACCCCGGCTGCCGCCATGGAGGTGGTCACAGTGCTGAAGTCGCCACCGCGCAACTGCCCAAGCGCTGCGGCAAACGCACCTTGCAGGGCCAGGCTGGCGCTCAGGGTCGAGACATAATCCACCCCCAACCCCTGGGCCTTGCCGCTGGCCCGGCCATGCACCGACATCAGCCCGCAGGCCGCCTGCGCGGTGTGTTCGGTGATACCTGCGCAACTGCCGTCGGGCCAGCCATGAATCAGCCCGGTGAGCGGTTGCAGATCGGGGTGATGCAGGGTGAAGCTCAACCCTCCGTGTGCCGGATCGTCGGTTGTGGTCTGTGGGTTCAGGCCCAGCGTCGTCGCCTGGTAGCGCAGTGACGCGGTCAGCGGGGCGAACCCGGCAGGTGAAGAGGCAAAGGAGCCGCTGAGGCTACATCCATGTAAAAGACGGGACATAAAACATTCGCCAGAGTGGTTGCATAACCCTGCGCGGACGGCCTCGGGTGAGGTACGCCGCGCAGGCCCGGAGCGATCAGTCAGCAATCAACCACCAGCAACCGCGGGCAGGATGGTGATGGCATCACCGGCCTTGAGGGGGGTGGCCAGATTGTCGGCAAAACGGATGTCGTCATCGTTCACGTAGATGTTCACGAAACGATGCACCTGACCGTCGCCAATCAGCCGTTCCTTAACGCCGGGGTACTCCCGTTCCATCTGTTCGATCACTTCAAGCACCGTACTTCCCTGAACTTCGATGCGCTTCTGGTCTTGAGTAAAAGAGCGCAACAAAGTTGGCACCATGACGGAAATCGACATGCAGAACTCCCTGAGCCTGAATAAGGCTGTTTTTATTAATTAATTGATCTTGCTTAACGCCGTGCCGACATCAAGTTTCAGCGCACGACATGAATACTTTCTTCGGTAACTTTACGATTAACGATTCGAAAGCTGCGCACCGCCACATCAATATCCGGCAGGGTTGAAATAATCACGTAGTGCACCGAAGCGTCACCGGCGTACTGCACATCTTCAGCGCTGGGATAGGCCGCGCTGGCGGTATGGGAGTGATAGATCACCCGGCACTCCTCGTCCCGCTCATCCAGTTCACGCCAGACCGCCAATTGCTGTTTCGGTGCAAAGCTGAAAAAGGTCGGCGAGCGTGCCGCGTTGTCCATGGCGATCAGCCGCTCGGCGGTTCTGGCGCCAGCGGGCGCGGCGATGATGCCGCAGGTTTCCAGCGGATGATCCCGTCGCGCCTGCTCCAGCATGGCCTCCAGCAGGCCGGCACGAATACTCAACATGTTCGCCCCGCCTGCGTTCAATAACTTGGCAACGTCGGCTCGACGTCCCGCACCCAGGCCGATACGCCGCCCTCGAGGTTGCGCACATTGCTGAAGCCCAATTGCTGCAATTCCAGCAACACGGCCTTGGAGCGCGCCCCGGATTTGCAGTGCAGGACCAGGTTGGCGTGTTTGCCGAAACGGGTCTCGATCAGCGCGGCGGTATTCGGTCCCTTGGGGATGTGCTGGGCACCCTGGATACGTACGATGTCCCACTCGGTACGCTCGCGCACATCGATCAGCAGCACATCCTGGCCACGTTCGCGCAGGGCTTGCAGCTCCCGGGCACTGATGGACGGAATGTCCGAAGGCTGCATGCCCTTGGGCGCGGTCAGGCCGCAGAACGCCTGATAATCGCTCAGGGCGATAATCGGTTGGCGCCCGGGTGAACGGCGCAGCGGCATCTGCCGGTAGGACATTTCCAGGGCGTCATAAACCATCAGGCGCCCCAGCAGGCTTTCGCCGATGCCGGTGATGAGCTTGACCGCCTCGGTGGCCATGATCGCGCCGATGGAGGCGCAGAGAATACCCAGCACCCCGCCTTCCGAGCAGGATGGCGCCAGTTCAGGGGGTGGCGGCTCCGGGTACAGGTCGCGGTAATTGAGACCGACGCCGCCGGGGGCGCTTTCCCAGAACACCGAGGCCTGGCCCTCGAAGCGGAAGATCGAACCCCAGACATAGGGCTTGTTGGCCAGCACGCACGCATCGTTGACCAGGTAGCGGGTGGCGAAGTTGTCGGTGCCGTCGAGGATCAGGTCGTACTGGCTGAACAACTGCACTGCGGTTTCCGGTTCCAGGCGCTGGTCGTAGAGGTTGACCTGCACATGGGGGTTCAGGTCCTTGATCGCCGCGGCGGCGCTTTCAACTTTCAATTGGCCGACGGTGGCCACCCGGTGAATGACCTGGCGTTGCAGATTGGACTCGTCCACCCGGTCGAAATCGATGATACCCAGAGTGCCGATGCCGGCCGCCGCCAGATACAACAAGGCCGGTGAACCCAGGCCGCCCGCACCGATGACCAGCACTTTGCTGCTCTTCAAGCGACGCTGGCCTTCAAGGCCGACATCGGGAATTAACAAGTGCCGACTGTAGCGGGTTATTTCTTCATTACTTAGGTTTGCAACGGGTTCTACAAGAGCAGGAAGTTTCATGGTGAATCTCTGTTACTGAATGCAACCGATTCTCAGGCAGCAACTTCAATTAATCAATTCAACGGCCCCGGATTTTCATATTCAGAAGCCACGTTTTTGTATGCATTTAAACAATCGTCGGTAACTTATGACGAATAGATGAAAGCCCTCTATCGAGGGCTTTCATGGGCGGTCAATTGACTCAGGCGAGGAAGGTCGACATGTCCTTGCACACGGCGCTGAACGCCTCGACAAAATGCCGCGCCTCAGCGTCGCTGAGCACCAGCGGCGGCTGGATGCGCATCACCCGGTTGTTGTTGGCGGTGACGAACGTCAGCACCCCATGTTCCCTCGACAATTTGCTGACGAAGCGCAGCACGAACATCTCCTCGAAGTTTTTCTCCACCTCGCTGATGGCCTCCTCGATGTGCCGCTTGGCCTTGCCCGACAGCATGCGATAAGTGCCCGCCGCATTCCCCGGAATACGGCTGGCGAACTCACGCACGAACGCCTCGACCCCTCCGTGGAAGCTGTACTCGAACTCGATGGCGATCATCAGCCCGATGCCTCGCACCTCGCGGATGAACGGGTAACCGCTGACCGCCTCGCGCAGCGCCTCCTTGAGTTGCCCGCCGACCCGCGCGGCGTTGCCGGCCAGGTCTTCATCGGCGATCACGTCCAGGGTCGCCAAGGCCGAGGCCGAGGCGAAGTTGCCGCCGCCGAAGGTCGAGGTATGCAAGGCAAAGGTATCGATGCTGCCGTAGGCGCGGTCCCACAGCGCCGCGCTGGACAGGGTCGCGCCGATGGGCACGGCGCCGCCGGAGAGGGACTTGGACAGCACCAGAATATCCGGCACCACCGCCTCCCACTCGCAGGCGAAGAGTTTGCCGGTACGCCCGAGGCCGGTCTGGATCTCGTCGAGAATCAACAGGCAGTCATGGGCGCTGCACAGCTCCCGGACCTGTTTCAGGTAGCCCGCCGGCGGCAATATTACCCCGCCCTCGCCCTGGATCGGTTCCAGGATAAAGGCGCCGATATCGCCCTGGCTCAAGGCCGCCTCCAACGCGGCCAGGTCGCCGAAGGGGATCGAATCGCAGCGCGACAACAGCGGCTTGAACGGGTCGCGGTGTTTGTCGCGGCCGGTCACCGACAGCGCGCCCAGGGTCTTGCCGTGATAGCCGTTGTCGCAATACAGCACCCGTGGGCGGCGCATGGCGGCCATGGCCAGTTTCAACGCGGCCTCGATCGCCTCGGTGCCGGAGTTGCTGAAGAACACCCGCTCCAGGTTGCCTGGCGCCAGCTCGCTGAGACGCTGCGCCAGCAGGCTGGTTTGCAGTGGCACCGAGACGTACTGGACAAAGGTCGGGTGCTGCTGTTGCAAGTACGCCTGCAACGCCTGGTTGACCCGCGGGTGGTTGTGCCCGGTATTCAGGCAGCCATAACCGGCGACGAAATCCAGGTAGCGACCACCGTCCAGATCGGTCAGCCAGCAGCCGCTGCCGTGGGTGAACACTCGCTCGATATGGTTGAACTGATAGAACTCGCGCAACACCGGATTGATGTGCTCGCCAAAACAACGCAAGGCTTCGGCGCGCAACGCGGCCGGCTGGTCGGCGGTCGGGGTTGCCGTGGGCCGTCGATGGAAACGGCGCAAGGCCTGGAAATCTTCTTCGCGCAGACGCTCGCCATAGGAAGCCATGGGCGATGGAGAGAAACCATGCAACTCGGCGATCCGGCCGATCTCCAGCACCCGCTCCTCGGGCAGTTCGCGGCCGATGGAAAACGCCTCGGCACGCCCCTCCAGGGCCAGCACCAGGGTTTCCGCCAGGCAGCCATTGAGGAATTTCTTCGGTGCCAGCCCCAGGGTCTCGGTGCCGAAGCGCAGGGCCTCACTGGCCGACACCAGGCCACCGTCGATGATCAGGATGTCTTTGCGATCATGCTGGAACGGCAGCACATCGCGCGGCAACGCGGCGTCCACCACCACCGAACCCGGTGCCAGCCGATAGGGATCGATCACCCCACCACTGGATGTCGCGGCGACGTAGAAGCGCACCTCGTCGTAACAGCTGTCGATGTCTGCCGTCATGCGCACCTGGCCATGCATCTCCGTCGGCAGATAGGCCAGGCTTTCGCGGCCCTGTTCGGCGCTGCCACGGTGTACCAGACGCAGGCGGCAACCGTCCCGGGCCAGCAGTTTGGCGATGACCAGGGCAATCGAGCCGGGGTAACCGACCACGGCCACTTCGCTGTCCGCCGGCGACACTTCCAGGCGGGCCATGGCTTCCAGCACATTCTTGTAGGCGGCGTAGGCCGTGAGCGAGTTGCCGGTGGTCACCGGCACGCCGCTACGGTCCAGGGTCTGCAAACCGCGATTGCCGACGATGGCGGTAAACCCGCCCAGGCCAACCAATTGCGCGCCCTGCTCTTTCAGACTTTGCACGCCTTCGAGTACGCGCCCGGCAATGGTTCGCGGTTGGCTGAGCATTTGCTCGGCGGTCAGCGGCAGGTAATGCAGGATGCCTTCGCAGGTCGCGCCGCTGGCACTGACGATGCGCCCGAAGTCAGCGAACGGCACCAGGTTGCGCGGCTGCCAGAGTCGGGCCTGATAACCACGGTCCTGTTCGGCGAGGGTGCGGTCCAACAGGTCGATGATCTTCACCTGACGTTGCAGGGCGATGGAGGTTGGGTGGGCGATAAAACCGAATTTCATGGGGGGCTGTCCTGAGTGCAGGTTCATTGACGGTTCCAGGCGGTTTCGGAGACGAGGCTCAAGCCGTCGCCTTCCGAGTTATGGGCCAACAACACGTCGAAAATATTCAATTGTCCGGGGCGCGTCAGGGCACTGCGCAGGCGAGCTTCATCGAAGCTCACCAGGCGTTCGCGGTGCAGGCTGATCGGCCCGACGCGCTCCAGCGGTGCCGCCAACGGTGCGGCACTGGTCACCGAAACCTGCTGTGCGCCATTGTGGGCGTAGCGTTTGTCAAGGTAGGTCTGGATCAGCGACAACAGGCCGTTGGTGAGGTAGAACAGGGTCACATTGCGCTTCTCCGCCTCGGGGTCCTCGGCCAGCCCCTGGGCCAGCCGTGCCTCGATATCCGGCACCAGCGCCCGGGCGCCGTCGCCGATAAAAGCCAGGACATTGCCGGTGCCGGTGATGGCGATATAGGGCAAGGCCATCAGCGCATCGCCCATCAGGGCGCGCCCGTACCAGCCGGAAAAACCCGGATCGGTGCGCGGCACATTGCGCATCGCCGAGATGCCACAGCGGCCGACGTCATAGACGCCAACATAGCGATAGTCCTGCTGCTCGATCAGTTCGCGCACCAGGTTGCCCAAGCGGTGGAAGAAGTAATTGGAGGTCATCGGCAGGGTTTCGATGTGGTCCACCGCCACGCTCTCGCTGGTGGCCGACAGCACGTCAAGCTTGGCGCGACGCAAGGCGAGGATCTGTGGCTCGACCTGCAACCCCCTCTCGATGTGATCGAGGAACACATCCAGCGGCACATCCAGCGCCAGGTCGGTAAACGGCGAAAGGTGCCGTGGCTCATGGTTGACCTGCACCACCCGCAACTGACGCTTGAGCTTGCCTTCTGAGAACGGCGTGGCGGCCTGATCGACCTTGCCCTTCAGGAAGAACACGCAATGGCTTTGCGGCCCGTTCAACTCGTGGTCGGTGTGCACAAACTGATAGACCCGTCGGCTGAAGCCATACAACGACAACGGCCCCAGATAGTGCGGTACCCGTCGTCCCTCGTGGTAAGGGCCGACACTGCCGGGCTGGGTGATGCTGTCGGCCAGACCGATGGCGCCGCGTTCAGCCAGGGCGTGCACCCGTTGCCGCTGCTGATCGCTGAGCTTGCCGCACTGCCAGAGCAGGTGCAGCGGCTGGTGGTTGATCAGGTCCAGGGCCTGATCCAGCGCCTCGATCTGGGTGCTGCTGAGCTGGGTTGCCGGGGTCGCTGGCGGCTCGGGCAGGCGCACATCCAGCGGCACCAGAGGCCGGGATTCCAGCACCCCTTGAGTGGCCAGGATGAACACCGGTTCGGCCCGTTCGGCAAGCATGGCGAAGGCCTGCTCCAGGCAGGCACCGATCTCCTCGACCTTGCGGATGAACACCTGGCGCAGGCCCTTGGCCTCGATCACCCGGCGCCCATCGTTGTCACCGTCATGGGTGCCCTGGAAGGCGTACCAGACGCTTTCCGGGCTGTCGGCGCAGATGATCAGCCCCGGCGCACCAAGACGTTTGAGGTTGGCCAGGGTGCCACGGAATTCATCGATCATGCCCGAGGTCACGGTGATCACGTAGGCCCGGCCAAACAGCTGCCAGCCGGCCATGGCGCTTACCGCCAGGCTGTGTTCGTTGCAACCACTGAGGCAACGCACGCCCGTGCCGGCGACGTTTTGTTGCATGGACTGAATCATCCCGGCCACCATGGAACCGGTGTAGGAATGAAAGTCCCAACGCTCCTGCCAGCGACTGCGCATAAAGCGCGTCACTTCCGTGGCCAGGCTCACCGACAGCAGTGGACCGCTGATGGAGCGCGCCAGCAGACGGTTGAAGTAGGCATGTTCCAGGTGATCCAGGACGATCCGCAACAAGTCCGCACGCCGCGCCGCGCGATCCTCCCCCGCTACCCGCAGATGGCGATTGCCACCGATGCGGTTCATCCATTCCGGCAAGGCCGACAAGGCGCAATACAGCAGCGCCGAATGAGGCGACAGGCGCGGGTTGGGCGCGGCGGCGATCAGCTCGTCGAAAGGGTCTTCGACGCCGGCCTGGGCTTGCTCGCTCAGGTCAAGAATGAACAGCTCGCTCGACAGTCGCGGGTCGAGGTGACGCAACCGCGATTGCGCCGCCTCGACCGATTCGAAGGTCATCAACCACAGATCGGGCAGCGCAGCGGCATTTGCCGGGCCACCCTGCAGATAGCTCCTGGCCTGGACCATCAGGGCTTCCAGCACCGCCTCGCTGCGGGGCCGCGGCCCCAGGGCCCGGTGCATTTCTTCGCAGCCTCCGATCGTCAGTGGCCAGTCAGCGGCAGTGGCAGGCGGCTGCAAGCCGGCCTGCAACTGCTCGATGACAAAGGTCACATCCTCGATCAGAGGCTCGGCCTGGGTAACCAGACAGATACCTAAGGTTGCCTTCATTAACTCATCCTTACTCAAGTCAGACTTACGATTGAATGGCTCGTGGCTGAGGCCCATGGGCCTCTGCTCGAACCGGACGGGGCGCCAACCGCCTTGTTGGCGCCTCCTTGTAAAGGCCGGCCGTGGCCGCCGCGATCGAACGCCGGGCCACCAGGGCCAGCGCACAGACCACGGACATCGCCAAGGACAGACCGGCCAGCATCCCCACATGACCGCCGTGGTCGAGTAGCACCCCGGCGGCAATCGGCACCAGCAGGCGCGTCAGCACGAACAGGCTGGCTTGCAGCCCGTAGTCGGCGGCTTGCCGATGCTCGCGGGAGAAAAACATCATCAGGGCGAAGACCAGCGTCGACACCGCGCCCATGGCCGTGGCCAGCACAAAAGCCGCCGCCACCAGCCAGATCATCCCGGCCTGCAACCCCACCGCCGCTGTCAGTGCCAGCAGAGCGAACAAGGCCCAGACCATGAACAGCGGAATCGCCCGCCCCGGCCCCAGGCGCCGAATCAGGCGACCACCCAGTAAGCTGGCCAGGGCCCCCACCACGCCGCCACCAATGCCGGCAATCAAGGCCACTTGCTGCGCGGCCATGCCCTGGTCCAGCAGCAAGGGTTTGAGGTACAGCCAGGCGGCGCCGACAAAGGGAAAGCTGCTCAGCAGTACCCAGGTCCACAGGCGCGCACCGGGTTGGCGGAAATAGCCCGACCAGTCGGCCAGAGAGGGCCTGATCGGCGCTGCATTCTCGACGCTGCCTTCGCGCAACCAGGCCAGGGGCAGCAACGCCAGCAACAGGCCGGCAGCCATCAACAGAAATGGCGCCTGCCAACCCCAGCGGTTGTGCACCAGCAACATCACTCCGGCACCGACAATGGCGCCGAGAAACAGCGCCGCCGAGCGGATGCCGCCGGCACGAATCCGCTGGGACTCGGGCAGCAACTTGATCGCCAGGGCATTGACCGGGATGTCCGCCCAGGTCGCCAGCACCCCGGCGGCGAACGCGAGGCCAAACAGGTACCCACGATGGGCCGTGATCGCCTGCTGGCTGACCACTACCAGCAACAGCGCCAGCAACAGGCACAGCACCAGCGCCCAGATTCGGTAATGCCCGCGTTCGCAGCGATAGCGCTGCACGGGCAAGGCCAGCAGAAACTTGAACACCGCCGGCAAACCGGCCAGCTGGAACAGGCCGATATCAGTGCCGGACCAGCCGTGCTCGCGCATCACCAGCGGCAACCCGAGCAGCAGATAAATGCTCGGCACCGCCAGCACGAAACTCAGCCAGCCAAAGAGCAGTTGCAGACGCCAGGCGCCGGCGTCGCTCTGGCGGTTCATGAGGTACTCCGACGCGCCACCAGCACCGACACCGGGGTCATGGCGAAAGCCACTTCGGGGTAGCTGTCGATATTGACGAAACCGGCCTGTTGCAAGGCTTCGCTCATGCCGCCGGCGTAGGTCACCTGGCGTCCGAGCATCTGCATCGACAGGTAATAAGGCATGACCCGCCGCGCTTGCTCCGGGTCTGTGGGGATTTCCGCATGGGCGCTGACCAGCACCCCGCCAGGGCGCAGCGCCGCATGGATCTTGGCCAGGGTGGCGGCCATGTCAGGGACGAAATGCAGCACCGAGGAACACCAGATCAGGTCGTAGCCTTCACCGATCGGATCGCTCGCCAGATCGCCACCACGTACATCCAGACGCGCCTCCAGACCGGCCCGACGAATGTTATCCGCAGCCACGGTCACGGTCTGGGAGAAATCGAACACCTCGCCGGTGAGCATCGGATTGTCCCGGGCCAGGGCAATGGCCACCAGCCCCGGGCCACCGCCCAGGTCGAGCATGCGTCGTGCAGCGGAGAACTCCGGCACCTGGGCCATCAGGCGCAGCGCCATATCCACGGTGACCGCCCGTTGCTCCTGGGCGATTTGCAAGCGCGCCGCCGTGGTCCAGTTGTCGATGGTGGTCGCTACATTCGGCGCCTGGCCGCCGGGCTGGCCGGTGCGCACCTGATCGCCAAGCTGGCTGCCGAAGTGCCGCAAGCCGCGCAGGCGAAAGGCCCAGGCGTCACCGCAATAATCCGGCGCCTCGACCCGCAGGTAATCGCTGGCCACCGCGGTATTGCGGTAATGGGGCGGCTGGCGATCGTCGCGCGCCAGCAATTCCATGCTCCACAGCGCCTCCAGCCAGTAACCGGTATTGGCTGGGTCGAGCTGTAATTGCCGGGCAACCGCCAAGGCCGTGGCCGGCACTTGCAGCAGGTTGAACAGCTTCCAGTCCAGGGCAATGCGCAGGGCATCGGCGCGTACCGCCGCCAGGGTCAGGTCCCAGTAAGGTTGCAGGGGATGGGGGGACGCCAGGTTGATTCCGTTCATAGTTCGCAGCTCACTATTTTCATCGTTCACAGTTCGTAGCTGACCCGCAGGCCGATCTCCCGCGGCGGGCTGTAGACCCGGGCGGTGCCATTCAGATAGCCGACGGCGTCGTAGCGCTTGTCTGCGGCGTTTTTCACGTAAGCGGATATACCGTAGTGGCTGAAGTCGTAACCGGCATTCAGGTCGATCAGGCCGTAGCCGCCACGGCTGTACTGGTTGGCCGAATCCAGGTAGGTCTTGCCGACGGCACTGATACCGCCCTGGGCGTACCAGCCAGCGGGAGCGTCATAGCGCAGGCTGAGGTGGCCGGTGAGGTCCGGCGCGTAGGGGTTGCGGTTGCCCTGGTAGTCGTTGCTGCCTTCCTTGAAGCGTTCGAAACGGGTGCGATTGAGGCCCACGGCGCTGATCACCCGCCAGTTGTCGGCGAACAGGTATTCAGCTTCCAGGTCGAGCCCCGTCGAGCGCGCCGAGGCGGCGTTGGTGATGTACACCACTCCCGGCTGGAAGATCTGCTGCACCTGCATGTCACGTACGTCCATCCAGTACAGCGCCGCCGAGTAGCGCAGGCGTTTGTCGTCGAGCCAGCCCTTGGCCCCGACCTCGTAGGTTTTGACTTTTTCCGGGTCATAGCCGGGGTAATTGGCGGCACTGGAGAAGGCATTGAAACCGCCGGCGCGAAAACCTTCGGCGTAACTGCCATACACAAAGGCGTCGGGCTGCCATTCGTATTGCAGCGCCGCCTTGGGGGTGAAGCGTTGCCATTGGTCGCTCTGGCGGCTGCCGACCGCCGGGTCGATATGCACTTTGTCCTGCTCGGCCCGCGCACCGAGCGTCAGCGTCCAGCGCTCGGTCAGGGGCATCACCCATTGGCCGAACAGCGCGGTGGTGTTGCCGCCCAATTGCACGTCGGTGCGGGTCAGGCTCAGGGGCAGCTTCAGCTCATAGGACAGGTCATGATCGTCGCGGTCGGCATAGGCACCGAGCAGCCACTGGTTGTCGCGCCACTGGCCTTCCAGACGAAACTCCTGGGACAGGGTGTTCATGTGGTAATCGCGACCCAGGTGGAACAGGTCCGCCGGCATGAAATCCGCGTCCTGCCGGACCCGGTCGTAGAAGTCATTGCGTGCGGTGATCGAGTGCAGCTTCAGTCCCGAATCGAACTCATGCAGCACATCCAGAGACAAGCTACGGCCGCTGGAATGGTTCCAGCTTGAAGTACCGGAGCGCACCTCGCGCCGTGAGGCATTCACCGCGCCCCACTGCGAACCGCCGTCGCGATAATCCTGACGGCTATAGCGCAGGTTGACGTCCGTCGCCAAACCCGGAGTCCAGCGCAGGACCGTCCGCGCGCTATGCCGTTCGCGGTCATCGGCCTGGCCCCCGCGATAGGTATTGTCGATAAAACCGTCCTGTTCCAGCCATTGCCCGGACACCCCGGCATACAGGGTGTCCGGCACCAGGGCGGTGCTGGCATCGGCGCTCAGGGTACGCTGGTCGCGGCTGCCACCACCGGCTTCAATCCGTGCGTAAGGCTCGGCATCGGGCTGGCGGGTATGGATGCTCAGGACCCCGGCTTCGGCGTTGCGGCCGTAGAGGGTCGACTGTGGCCCACGGAGGATCTCGATGCGTTCCACCCCCAGCAGGTTGTGGTCGAAACCCTGCCCCATCAGGGTCGGCACGCCATCCACCAGCATCAGCATCGAAGACGAAAACGCCGTGGAGCTGGAAGTCAGGCCGCGCACCACCGGCAGGTTGGTGCCAGACTGGCCAAAGGGTTGAAAGGTGAACCCGGGGGTGACTCGGGCCAGGCGCTCCAGATCATCGATGGCACCCTTACGCAGGTCTTCGCCGTTGAGCACCGATAGGCTGGCCGGGACTTTCTCCTGTTCCTGCTCGATCTTGTTCGCCGTGACGATGACCGACGGCAGCTCTGTCTGCGCAATGACAGTCGTCACGCCACCCACCCAGCAGCCAACAAACAGCGTATAACCGCTGGCTTTCAACACATGCATGCTCATTGCTTTCCCCATCAATGAATCAGCGCACTGCCTTCCCCGGAGATGGCAGTAGACTTGTAAACATGATATTCATTAATGCGAATGCTTATCATATGTATACATATGGATTCTGGATTAATCCATATGCGAGCCGTAGCCCAATCAAGGAGGACAATAAAAGTGGCGGTCTTACAGAGGATTTCTCAGTCGTATCGAGTCGCGTCAACGCACTCGCGGCTGGTCAGCAACAACAGCGGCGGCTGGATGCGCCAGCAATTGCCAGAGGAGTTGGGCGAGTGCTATTCCGAACGCTTGTGTCTGGATGACGACCTGATGGTGGTGCGCTCGCGCTACCGGCCCACGCGCAACCTGATCGAGGAAACCGTCAGCCCGCACAATCGTCATATGCTGGTGATCACCTTCGGCATGCAGGGTGACTCCGGGTACAAGGGCGTCGACGGTTCGGCGGTGTCGTTTCGCGCCGGCTACACCACCATCACCTCGTTCCAGATGAGCCTCGGCGAGCGCTGTTACGAAGCCGGGGCAACGGTGTCCCAACTGCGGTTGCTGATCGGCGAAAACATGCTCAACAAGTACATTGGCGAGCAGCGCACCCGCCAGTTGCTGGGCAACGGTAACGTCCGCCAACTGGCGTTCCAGAAAACCTCGGCGGCCAGCGCCAGCCACGCCACCGCCCTGACCCGCTACCTCAACCAAGGGGTGAGCGGCACCCTGGACATGCACATTCACACCCTGAGCCTGCTCTCCGAACAGCTGAAACTGCTGAGCCCTGCCACCAGTTCCGACAGCCTGCAGTTCAGCGCGGTGGACATCGAGAAACTCGATCGCGCCCGGGACATCATGATCGAGCGGATGGACCAGCCGTTGACCATCCCCTACCTGTGCGCCGCGGTGGGGCTCAATGAGTTCAAACTCAAGGAAGGCCTGCATTACCGCTTCAATTCCACACCGCACCGCATGCTTCACGAGATCCGCATGCGCAAGGCATACACCCTGCTCGAGAGCGGTTGCCAGGTGGCCCAGGCGGCCTATCAGGTGGGCTACAAGTTCCCCAACAATTTCAGCGCAGCCTTTACCCGGTTTTTCGGCAAGCCACCCAAATCGGTATTCGGCAAGCGCCGCTGAGCAATCAGCGGCGCAGGTCCCGGACTTTGAAGCACGCTTCAAGTAGGGTGACGCGGCAGGTCACGAGGGTGCGCAGACTCGAAAAGATGCTTTCACTTGACGAGTCGCGTTTCCTTGGAAGGCCTGTAGCCGAAATACGAGCTGTAGCATTTGCTGAAATGACTGGGCGAAACAAAACCACAGGCAACCAGCACATCGACCTGAGATAGCTCTGTGTGCTGAAGGAGTCGACGCGCCTCGGTAATCCGCAATTCCATGTAGTAGCGTTGCGGTGTCGTGCCCAGTTGCTCCTTGAACAAACGCTCGAGTTGTCGCCGGGAACGGCCTGCGTATACGGCCAACTGCTCCAACTCCAAAGGCTCTTCGAGGTTGGCATCCATCAGTTTGACCACCTCGCGTAATGGCGCGCTCACACAGATATTTTCAGTCGGTTTGATGCGCCGGTAACGAGACTCCTCAAAAGCCAGGATGTCCTCAATACCCTCGACGAGGGCTTTATCGTGCAATTCCTTGATCCAGTCCAACGCCATATGGAATGCCCCAGAGGGACTGGAGGCAGTGAGCCGGTCTCGATCAATGATATAGGGCTCACTGCTGACATGCGTCGTCTTGGAGATTTCCGCAAGCGCGGGGCGATGCTCGGGGTGAATGGCGCAACGATATCCATCCAGCATCCCAGCCCTGCCCAGGAACCACGCGCCATTCCATAACCCGGCCAGGCTGACACCCAGGTCTGCCGCCGCTCTCAACAGGTGGATGAACTCATCAGTCGCCTTCAGTTCTGTCCTGTAGCCGCCGCAAATGACCAGCAGATCCAGGTTTTGAATGGCTGAAGAATCGAGACGTGCGTCAGGCCGAATGACCAGGCCCAGATCGCTGATGACCTCCCCGTCATTCAAGCCGAACGTTCGGGAAGAGAACAGCCCGGGGCGTAGCAGATTCGCAGTGACAATGGTGTCCAGCGCCTGGGTGAACGCGGGCAGCGAGAAATGCTCGAGCAACACAAAGCCTGCCCGTGTCATTCGCGCAGGCTCACCAGAGTTCTCATTCAGGTAGCGGAGATTTTTCCCCTTCATGCCTCCGCTGAATTGGCGTCGTACGATCAATGTTTGACCCACTCGGTTACGTTAACCAACCTGTCGCTTGGTGCGTTGATAAAGCGTCATGCTAACCGCAGAAGTTCAAAAAGCCCTAGGGGGCGTTCTCAATTAGTTTCCCCGCCGCGCCGGGTCTGCTGTTGTGCAGGGCAAGGCGCGAGAAGCGTAGTTTGGTCATTCCAAATAAGCTTCGAGCAACACAGCCCTGCACAACAGCAGGCCCGGCCCTTCGGGTTGTGCCTTAAAGCGGGCCAGGCTGCGTTGCAGGCCTTGGAAAGGGAGCTACCATTCCCAGCGGCCTGCGCCTTGCCTGGCCCGCTTTAAGGCGACAACACGGCAGGGAAACTAATCGAGAACGCCCCCTAGCACCATTATGCGACTGATCAGGCCAGCTGAAAGCCGTGACGAAGCGGGTCTTTGTCATCGAAAAAATGGGGCTGAGGAGCTCCGTCGAAAGCGTCTTCCCCGAAGAGTGGTTGATCCCTTCAACCCCGGCCTTGATTGGCTCGAACCAGAACGGAGCACTGCAACTCTACAACTCCCGCGCCTGGTGCATTGATCGCCTTTTCTGCCTTCGCAGCCAGCGAAGTAAAAATCAGAATCAGGTCGGGGAAAAACGGATAGGCCTGCCCCTGATGCCAGTCAGTTAAGTGCAAGCCCGCTTCCACAGGTTCCGCACCTTGACTGACTGACATAGGCTGGCAAACAACTTGCTTAGGTCTTGTCAGGTTTTCGCCATCAACGACGATGGCTTCGCAAACATCACGGACAACGGCGTCCGCTCCCCTGCACATTGCGGCAGGTGAGCGTGCGCCGTTTTTGCTTTCATCCCGGCATAAAAGGAAATCCTCATGTCTGCTCAAGGAATGCTCCCCCCGGGTCATGCCATCGCTAATCTGCGCAGCGATGGCGGCAAGTCGCACCTGGCCGGCACAACATTCACCAAGGCATTGCTCGAACCTGGCATGGCCCTGCTCGAACGCAGCAAGCTCGGCTTCTGGCTACCGCTCGGATTGGCCCTGGGTGCCTGTGGTCTCGCGCTGGCCGAACAGCCCGCAAGCGCACTGGCCCTGATACCCGGCGTCCTCTACCTGGGCTGCGCCTGGCACCTGCGTGAGCGCCATCAACGCCATCTACAGACATTCTGGGACACTGAACTGGCACAACTGCTACGCAACTCCCGGGATGCCGACCCGGCGACATTACTGGTGGCCGCCAGCATGCAACTGCGCAACAACGAACGCCTGCGCAGCGAGGTACAGTTCGCCAGCCGTGCCCTGGAGCAGATGGCCCAGCAGGCCCGCGATCAGGGTGAAGAGCAGAGCCAACGAATCGCCATGATCGCTGCCGCCAGCGAGCAGATCGATCAGACCCTGCACAGCATCGATGCCTTGGCCCAAGGTGCGCTGGCGGCCTTTGCCAACGCCCATGCCCAGAGCGAAGCCGGTTGTCTGGAGGCGCGTTCAGTGGGTGGCAGCATGCTCACCATTCAGCACAGTCTGGGCAATACCGCGCAGGCCGTGGAAGCGTTGCTGCAACGCACGACCGCAGTGGAAAGCACCGTCAATAGCATCCAGGCACTGGCCAGGCAGACCCAGTTGCTGGCGCTCAATGCCTCCATCGAGGCTGCCCGCGCTGGCGAGCACGGCCGCGGTTTTGCCGTGGTCGCCGAGGAGGTCCGCAGCCTGGCCCAGGCCACCGACCGGGCCACCAACGAAATCACCACGGCCGCGACGGCGATCGCCGATGCCGTGCGCCAGGTAGATGGCGAGGTCAAAAAACACCGAGACCTGCTGAGAACCGGCAGCCAGCAGAGCGAGCACCTGGCCGCCAACCTCGACGACCTGGCTCGACAAAGCCAGACCAATCTGCAACACCTCAGCGCCATGCAACAGGCACTCAGCGAGCACCAGCAAGCCAATCATGCCCTCAGCGAACAGTTGCAACAGGTCAATGGGGCGGTGCAGCAGCAGAGCACGCAGACCCATGCGCTGCACGACCTGACCCGCTATCTCAACCAGCTCACTGTCGGAAACCGCCCATGAATCAACAACTCGCCACCGCACTCGAGGGTAGGCAATCCCGACGAATCCTTCTGCCACAGAGTGACATGGGGCTGAGGCAGGCTCTCTTGCTGGGCCTCGACCTGCTGCAAGGTCTGCAGCAACATCGCGGTCTCGGCGGACAGATCAGCCGCGAGGCACAACAGCGGTGCCAGTCACTGGGTCAGGCGCTCGACCAACGCTGGAGAGAGTGGCCGTATTGCGCACAGTGCCAGGCCTGGAGCGCATTACGCCGCGATCCAGCAGATTTCGATGGCCATTGCCGGTTACTGCAAGACCTGCTCGGCGCCATCCAGCACCTCGAACTGCAGCGCTGCGCGCTCAATCTGCAGCCCCCGAGCATCGCCGAGCGCTGTTGGGAGCTGGAAGACCTGGGGCGGCTGCGCGGCCTGTCGGTGCGCGCCGCCGCCCATCAGAGTTGCCCATTGGAAATGCTGGTTCAATTGCAGTACCTGCACGAACGCTTGCTCAGGCATGCCCCCCGTTCGCTGCACAACGCTCTCGAACGGCTGCAACACTGCCTGATCGGCACAACGACAGTGTCCTGATGCCGGGCGCGAAAAATCCGCGCCCAAATGTGAGATAAATCACTTTTGATTCTTTTGCATCCATTGCAACAGAATATCAAAACAGGCCGGCCGGTTCGGCCTGAATATCCCAGCTGAAGATCAGCACCTCCTTTGCCTCACTCCCTTTCCCACCACCGACCGTGTATTTAATGTCAGTGGTCTCCATGTGATAGCCGGCAAACACTCTGCGGATGTCTGGGTGATCATTCAGGCTGATGATGGCTTTACCTTTGATCTCGCCCAGTAGCTTGGCCATCGCTTCATACTGCTCAAACTCAAACGGGACACCATAGCCTTCGGTCTTCCAGTAAGGGGGATCGCAGTAGAACAGCGTATGTTCGCGATCATACTTCTTAATCACCTCCTGCCAGCCAAGATGCTCTATGTAGGTGCTGCTGAGCCGCAGGTGAGCTGCAGAGAGTGTTTCCTCCAAGCGCAGCAGATTGAGGCCTGGGGGTGTGGTGGTTGCAGTACCGAAGGTCTGGCCATCAACACGCCCGCCAAAAGCGGACTGCTGTAGGTAGTAAAACCTGGCAGCGCGTTGAATATCGGTGAGTGTCTCAGGTCGAGTCATCTGCAGCCACTTGAACACCTGTCGGCTCGATAGGGCCCACTTGAACTGTCTGACAAACTCTTCCAGATGGTTCTGCACCACCCGGTAAAGGTTGATCAGATCGCCGTTCACGTCGTTAAGCACTTCCACTTCGGCCGGTACCGGCCGAAGGAAGAACAGCGCGGCACCACCCGCGAAAGGTTCGACGTAGCAGCTATGGGCTGGAAACAGAGGGAAGATGCGGTCGGCAAGACGGCGTTTGCCCCCTAACCATGGGATGATGGGTTGCGCAGACATGGTGCCTCCTGATGGCTGGTGGCGCTCGATGGCGATGTCAGGGGGCTCTCGGCCTTCAGGTGGTTGAGTGTCCGGCAACGCGGACACTTGATCTGTAACTCAAGGAAACCACGGACAGCCGCTAGTTTCCGGCCGCACTGGCCACAACGTATCTCTTGCATCATCTGCAAACCTTTTGCGCTTCTGGTAGGCTCCCTGCCGCTCGCGCGTGAGCAGAGGGCCTTGGCCGACTTGCAGCTAGGTCTGCTGGTAGGTTGTCAGCCCAAGTGCTCCAACACTTTGGCTGACAGCCCTCTTTCTTTTATTCAGCGCGGTTGGGTTGTACAGGCCAATCAACGGCCTGTGGGTAACCGGCTTGCTGCTCAATCCGACTTAAAGCGACGCTGTAACGCTTCCAACCGATCAAAGCCACTTCCTCTTCTTCGGTCGAGTCTCCTTCATCATGGGCGTACTGCAGCGGCGCAATACGAAGGGTTGCTTCCCGAAGAAGAACATCTCGCTCATCACGAACCTCCAACGCTTTGGCCGCGAGTTGCGCCGATACGTCGAGCTTCCACGCACCTTCAAGCCAGACGTAGTGAGCCCCTGGCCATGGAGTAGCGACGTAACCATCTGGAAGCGCTCCCAGCTCAGTCCACTCCAGAGATACCCCAGTGTCAATTCGATAGACAGTTCCACGATGGTCCGGTGTTTTTCGAGGCTGTCCATCGATTAAGGTCCATGTGCTGTCTTCTCCTGGAGCAGGCAACACGTTCGGCAGTTCGACTGAATTGCTGGGTAGTTGCACACCCAATCCGGGAATTACGGGAAGCTCGACCGGGCCATTCAGCGCTCCCGCACTGTCAATTAAATAAGTAGCCATGAACACCTCAGATAAGTTTCAAACGACCTGGATAGGCAATGCTGCGTGGGCGAGTTTCAACGCCGCCATATAGTTCCGATCCAGGAAACCCGGAAATGTCGGAACGATTACCCCGAGCAATTTTCCCTGTGCCCAAACCGGTCGGGTTGCTTGGCGAGTCGATGTTATGGCTGTGAGCTCTGATCAGGTCGGTAGCCCATGAACCAGCCACACGACTGACATCGACCCCCCGGTTTTCATCAAGCACCCGAAAGAACTCGGCCCGAGCTTCAGGGCTGCGAAACGTCGAAACGCCGTCTCCAGATGTCCACCCACCCTCCATTCCGACCCGAGCCGCTTCGGTGGTCAGCATTCCCGACTGTTGCGCGTGATCCCAGAGCCACGGCCATTCGACGCGGTTGTACACCCAACTATTAATTGAACCCCATCCTCCGGGGAAAAATGCCGTTGTGGTTTCAAAAACGGGTCGACCTAGCGGTGTGCTATCGCAACGGGAAATGGGGAACCAGTTTCCTGCCCCGTCGCTGCGTAGATGCCAGTAATCCCCTGCGCCCATCAGTACAAAGAACGAATAACCTTCTGTCCGTAGATGGGTATGGAATTTGATTTTGTCAGTGCCTCCGGCCTTCACCACCAGGCGATTACCACTATTGTCGGCGCGGCGAACAATCACATCGCATACACCCAACGCAGAGTTAGCTGGTGGTAGTTGAATGGTTAACGGTGCTGCGCTTGAGTCGATCAGAACTAATCCCAGCTCGTCAGAAGTCAACGTTCTGGACGCTGAAACTGCGACAACAGGAGTATTGCTGCCTCCTGTTACTAGACCTTTTGCATTCACAGTCACCCTGTCAAAGGTTCCAGCGACCACGCCGCTGTTTGCCAAGGCCAGGGTGATATCTATATCAGCACTCCCATCAAAATCGCCGCTGCCGGTAGCCGCGCCCTTGAATTTCACGGCGCGGGCGGTCTCTAGCCGAGCAGCCTTACCGATGGAGGTCGTGCCATCTATGATCTTGTCTATCACCCCCTTGAGCCACTTCGTTCGACTCGCCAGCTGCTTACCTTGCAGGTTGTCGATACCCTCAGGACCACCCAATACGGGGTCGGACGTCTCAAGCTGGTAGATGCCCTCTATCCATTCATTTAATTCGGGTAGATCGGCCATTAGCTGCTCCCATGGTTGAATTGGCCGTCACGACGTGCAAACCCGTTATGCCGGATGGCGACTGACTGATAGTCGAGTGACACCAAGCGGCATCGAGCCGGTGCGACGGAAAGTAGAAGGCGGCGCAAAAGCGCTGCCTGATCATTGGTGATGGCGCGCTTGAGAAAAACTCGATAGAGCGGCCAAGCGTTGGGGTCTCCATGAACGTGATTTCCGTCCCGAATGATCGAGCCGTCACGTACCTGGTTGTTCAGGCCCTCCTGGAGTACCACTTCTCCGAAGCCAAGTAGGCGAATGACCTCACGAATTGCCCAAGGCGTGCCCTTGTAGCGATGGAGTTGGGCTGAGTACTTGATCAGGTTGCGTTTGGCGTCCTCTGACTCAGCCAACAACCAAGCCGCCTCATCGAGGAGCGAAAATTGGTCAGCCAGGTTCGGCAGTAACTGGGGCTTCACCAGGTCGACCAGGTACACCAACATCGCGTTGATATCGAGACTGTCCAGGGTCTCGTTGAGCAGTTCGCACAGCAATGCGAAACGTTCGTCACCCGCCAGGGCTGGCGGTAGCTGTTGATCAGCCATAAGCCACACCCGCATCTTCCAGTTGGATTGAGGTGCAGTTGGCCCACTCATTTCCGATCAGCTCACGTAGGGCGCTCGGGAACTCCAGGTCAGCCCGATAGACGCCATTCACCTGCAGCAGCGCGGTCAGTTGCTCCTGGACCAGATCCCGACCGAGTCCCGCACGCCGTTCAACGGCGTAGGCCTCGGCTGCGGCCTCGACCGCTTTCATGGCTTCAGCACGATCTGCAGTGTCATAAAAGGTGATGCGTGCCTTGATCTGGTAGATGACTTCGGTGGGTGCATAGGCGTGAACGGTGTCGCACATTGGACGCAGCTTTTCACCGCTGACCCGGCTCTTGACCTGCTGGAGCAGGTCCTCCGAGGGCAATCCGGTGTTGGTAAGCGGGAACAGTGCTACGTGGCCATCCGGTTGCCCTTCGTCCGGTCCATGTACGGCGACATCAATGATCGACTGATGCACTGCCAGAGCATGGTAGCGATAGGCCCCACGGCTACCGGCATTGCTGAAGGCTTCAGGTGCCAGGATGATCCGCTCGCGATAGCGCTCGTCCTCTTCGTCCTCGGCGCCATCAGCGGTAATGCTGGTATTTGTCGCGGTTAGGCCAGCTGCTGGCGGATTACCAATGCTGCTGATCTGGCCAACAGCCCAGCCGTTGCCAAGCTCACCAGCAATCAGACAGGTAGCTGGGACGTTCATCTGGGTCTGGCCAGCCGGGATTATGGCGTCTTGGTCCGTGAGAAAAGTGAGCTTGGCGTCTTGGGTGCTGACCCGAGTTCCGGCCCGAATCAGTAATGGTTGCTGCACCACTATCGGCATGCTGAATCGAAGCGGGCAACGCGCTGGAACAGCCAACAGCCTAGGAGTGGCGACCAACTCACCGAGATAGTCGAGGATCGGCCCTTTCGCAAACCGGACCAACAGCTGCTCACCCGCGCTCTGAATACCCATCTGCAGACGGGTCACGGCGTAGGCGATCTGGTCGATATACAGCCGCTCAACTTGGGCTGGATAAAGGGTTTTGTTTGCCTTGGACTCGTACCGAGCAATCAAATCCGCCTCAGTGGCAGCCGGATCGATCTGGATGAATACCGGTTTAGGCAGCTCGCGCATAGGGCACCTCGGTCAACTGGGTGACACCATCCGCAACACGCCACTGCACGCGCAAAATGATGCGCGAGTCCTCAATGAGCACCAGCACCTGGACGACCGAGACTCGGGTTTCCCAGCGACGGATGGCGTCGACCGCTTCACGCACCAGGTGCGGGGTCACACGATTGACGGGCCAGTCGATGTACAAATGAATGTCGCTACCAAACTCCGGCCGATGGGCGTCGCTGCCTTTGGGTGTGGTCAGGACGATGCGGATGGCCTGGTCGATGTCGCGCAGACCCTCGACTACCTCGCCGGATGTACCGAGGGCGGGCTGCCAGTGGGCAGCGGTGATGCTGGTGTAGGGAGTGGGCGTCGTCATGCGCCCATGGTGATGATTTAGTCTAAGCTCGACTTTTAATCGAGTTTAAAGATGCACAGGCCGAACCTAACACTGGAGGAAATGAGAGATGGATAGGAAACCCAAAATAGACGTGCGTAGGCAACTTCGTAAAGAAGTCGGCTTTGGCTGCCCTATACTCGGTTGCGGGAGCCCTTTTCTAGAGTGGCACCACTTTGATCCCCCTTGGCGTGAACTGAATCACCATAACCCTGAAGGGATGATTGCTTTGTGTGTTGAGCATCATGCTCAGGCAGACGGGGGAGCCTTTACCGTTGACCAGCTCAAAAAATTAAAGAAGCCAAAGGAGGGAACAGGACACGTTGAGGGAAGGTTCAACTGGATGAGAAACGAGTTGTTGATGGTCGTTGGTGGCAGTTATTTTGTGGAAACCTATGAGGCAATACGTTACCAAGGTAATCCGCTGATTTGGCTTAGTCGCGACGATGAAGGATATCTTCTCCTTAACGTCGCCGAAACAACCGTCGACGGTGAGCCAAGATTTTCAATGGAAGAGAGTTTCTGGACAGTTCACGGCAACCAAGAGGATGTTGAATGTCCGCCCTCCGGTAAAATGCTCTCCGTGAAATACCCTAATGGCGACTCCTGCTCTGTGAAGTTCTTGGAGTTGACCAGCGAGGAAGCACTCAGAAAGCAATATGCGGAGGCTCCTGAAGAGCTATTTCAAATCAAAACACCACTTACTGCCGTGGAGGTTACCTTTCGGGCGAAGAGCATTGGACTTGATATCGGTCCGAAGAGAACGATAGTGGGGGGAAACTCCATGGAAGGATGTTTTGCCATTCGTTGTCGAACTGGTGTCGTGATCTCTTGATGCCCGTTCAATGAGAATGATGGTTTGAGTTGCCAAGAGCATCCATCACCGTCCCTGTTGCGTTCACATTTCCATTCACCTGCAGATTTCCATTCAATGTGACCTGTGGAACATCCAAAATTGCTGAAGGTGCCTTCACCGTCACCGGCTCACCCGCCTCAACCGTGATGTTCCGGCCACACTTCAAAAGCAGTGCCCCCACGCAGTCCAACGTCATCACCCCGGCCGCACGGTCGTAAGTCGAAACAGTCCCATCGCTGAACCGCACATAGTCCGTATCCTCATCCACTACTGGCGGCGGCTCCGCTGATGAATAGACCCCACCCAGGTACACACCGCCAACGCCATCAGAATCGAGTAACACCGCGACTTGCTCCCCTAGCTCGGGCATCAACGGTCGCCGCTGGGTGCCCTGTGTGTTGCGCTGCGGGACGTTGAGCCAGTAGCTCTCGACGCCGTCCCGATCATCCAGCCTGACCCGAATGCGACAAGTCTGGTAATCCACCGCGCTGACGTCCCCGTACTCCAGCTCAACGCCCATATGCATTCATCTCCATTGTCAGGCCACCGCTTCATGCTGGATGCCGTAAGTCGACAGAGCCAGGTCTGGCTTGGTGTTTTTCAGGGTCATGGAGATCGAGGTCGCGGAGATGCGGCAGAGCGTTTTATCCACGATATAGCCGCCACTCCGGGTCATTCGATGTTGGGATGATGTGATCAAGTAGTTGCCGCCCAACTTGCCGGCCGCTGACAAAGTCACCACATTTCCGCTAACCAGGTTAGGCCGTCCCATGGCTGTCCAACTACCCTGGGTGCGCTCGCGATTGGCTTTGGCCAGCTCGGCCTTGGCTTTTGCTTTGGACTCCTCCGCCGATGCACTGCGTTTGCGTTTTTTCTTGGTGTCACCGCTGGTCGTGGCCTTACTGGCACTGCTGGGCACAGCAACGGTCTCGCCATTTTCAATCTTGTAGGCGACCAGTTTTTTCTTCGCTGGGTCTTTGTGCTTGACCTCGATGGCCTTTGGTACGTCCCTGATCTGATCGCGGAGCCTGACGTTCGATAGGTCCTGGAGCACGTGCGTGGCGACCGGAGCACCGTCGGCCAGTTCGCTGATGGCATGGAAGACCAACCGATTGCCGGTGACCTTGAACGCGTAGTCATACTCACCGGCAAGGTTGCGCAGGAAGGTCAGATCGGACTCTTGTTGCGTCAATCGATCCAGCTTGATCGGCTCGATGCTGCCGACCAACTCCAGCCCCTGTCGGGTGGCGATCTGTTTGGCTACCGC
The DNA here is from genome assembly GCF_034008235.1 of Pseudomonas sp. P9_31. Lineage (NCBI taxonomy): Bacteria > Pseudomonadati > Pseudomonadota > Gammaproteobacteria > Pseudomonadales > Pseudomonadaceae > Pseudomonas > Pseudomonas sp. P9_31. The sequence goes on along the minus strand of NZ_CP125375.1, from coordinate 2,934,886 downwards.
GTCGAGCGTGGTGTTTTCATAGGCGTGATGCTCAGTCGTGCGCAAGGCGGCGTTGATGCCGGTAGCGAGCGCACGGATATTGATTGTCGACGGCGGGCAGTTCAGTTCGATCTCGTCGATCTCAAAACGGCCAACGGTCCGTAGCGACATTCCCTCCCAGCCGATAGCCAAGGTCAATGAGTCGCCATGCCCTGGATACCAGGCATCGCGCCATTTGCCCTCGGTATCCTCCAGTTCGACATCCAGGCTGTCGGCCTCGCCGGTCAGAAAGTCCGAGTAAGTCAGTGAGAGCAAATGCTCGCTGATATTGCGGGTGATGTTGCGCTGTTGATAAGTCAGTACGAAGCGCGCTTCCGGTACCCGTGCTGGAGTCATCGCATCCATGGCGGCAAATCCTCCGTGGTAGCCACCGATTCCAGCATCGGGATGGCCAAGGTCAATCCTGCAGGCAACGCGGCGGTAATCGGCACATGCTTGTTGGCTTCAACGATGAGCAGATACCGATGGGCGTCACCGTAGTAACGCCAAGCCAACTGATCCCAGCGCTCGCCTTCGGTGGTGACATGGAGAATAAACATCAAGCCCTCCTGGTCAAGACTTGCGCGGCCAGGCCGGCCAAGCGGGTACCGGCGCCGTCCATCTTGGTGAGCGCCTGATCAAGGGAGTCCCGCGATGCAGAGAATCGGTCGACGATGTTGCCCAGGTCGACCGGGTTCAAACTGGCACGGGCTCCCATGACGTTACCCAGCACATCCTCGCCCAGGCGTGCCAGATCTGAGCCGTTGTTGAGCAACCCTGCGGCCGTGGCCAATCCTTGCAAGGGTTCGATGGCCCGCGCCGTTATGCCTAGCAACTGCGGAACCTGCCCCAGGATCATTGACGCATTGCCGCTTTTGATCGTCTCGTAGAGGTTTTGTCCGGCTTTCAGCATGTTGCCGGCTGTCTTGGCATGGCCGATGACCATCTGAGTCGTGCTAGGCGATGGGGTCAGCCGGGAAACAAGCCCAGGCGACCCCGAGGTGGCGGCTGGCGTGCCGCTAACGGCTGAGTCGAGTAAGCCCGGTCGTACAACTTTGCGCGTAAAGGCCCCCGTGTATTCAGCGAGGCTGACCTGTACGGTAGCCGCCTTGATCTGCCCAGTTGCGGTAGAGCGGCGAATGTTATTGCTGATGTCTTTGATGACGTAGGCGCCCAGGTACTCGCCGCTACCCATCACAAAGGCCAACGGTTCGTGCTTGCTTTTGGCCAGGCGCAGTGCCCGCAAACGCTCTTCGGGGTCACCCAATACTGGATGCAGTTCAATGGTCAGATTGCATTGATCCAACCCTTCACCGATCCACTCCAACAACGGTTTGCCCTGGATGCGCGCGTGTTCTACCCAGTCGGCCGAACCACTTTGTTCCATGCCGCTGATGCCGCCCGCGACGGTGAATTCGATATCGCCCAGGATCGCAAACATCAGATAGCCCCCTCATCGGAGGGGCCATAGCTACGACGACGCTTGTCGTGCATGTAGCGCTCCATCATTCGCATCCACTCCACGTAGCCAGCCTGCAATCCTTGTTGAACTTGCTGCTGTATGTCGGCCCCACCGGGTACGGTAATCTGAGGTGAAAAAGTGAAGCTTGGACCCGCGCCCATGCCTGGAGCCATTCCGCCAGCGGCGCCTCCGACACTCCCTATCGTGCTCGCCCTGGAGACATCAGCCGGGTTCGGTGGCGCCAGATCCACACCCGATTGTGCAGCCATACCGAGCGCTGCTTTGCGAACCAGGCCGGACTGCGCGCTGATACCGATGGCGGCGCCTTCGCTGATGTTGGCGCCGTACCCTATGAACACCCGGCTTGGCGACTGGATGCCAAGTGTCTCGGTGAACCAGCCTTTTACCGATGAGCCGATGCCTATCACGCTGTCCTTCAAAGCGCTGGCCATGTTGCTGATGCCGTTGACCAAGCCGGTGACAATCATGCCGCCGAACTCGCTGAATTTGCCCGGCAGCTCGACACCGAAGTAACTCATCACGGCAGCGAACGCACGGTAGAACAGACCGACCGGTGAGAAGTTGGCCATCAATGCGACGATGCCTGAAAGCCCGCCACTAAAACCGGTCTTGATCTCTGTCCAAAGGCTGCTGAAGAATCCCTTGATGGGTTCCCAGTAGCGGTAGATCAGGTACGCCGCCAGTGCAATGCCGGTGATCAGCAAGCCAATAGGGTTCATCATCAAGGCCCTGCCGAGCCAGAGGACGGCCTGCCCGGCAAGTTTCAACCCGAATAGCAACGTGCTACCGAGGATCTTGCCCAGGAACAAGCCGCCTCGCGCCACCATCATCAACGGGGCGCCCAGGGCCGTGGTTACACCGCGCAAGAACACGCCGCTGTACCTGGCAACAGTGAGTAAGCCAGCGCCGATGCGGGACAGACCAGAGATCAGTGGCGCGAACTTGCCCATCTGCCACATCCCACGTAGCAACGTCCATTTTGAAGATAGTGTTGTGACGGTGGTGGTCAGGGCCACGAAGGGAGACATCACCAGGTTGATGCCGTAAGCGATGCCAATGAAGGCCAGCTTGCCAAGTAATAGGCCACCGACCATGCCCACGACACCCTTGATGATTCTGGGGTTTTCACCTGCCCAGGTGGCGAATGATTGCATCACTGGAATGACGGCTTGCGTTACGTCGACGAGCGCTGGGATAAGAAAACTACCAACTGTTAAACCAATATCGGCGAGGTTGGTATTCAGTAACTTTAACTGCTCTTTAGGACTCTCCATCCGCCTTTTCCAGTCCGTATCAAGCCCTCCTTTGTCAGCTGCGTCCATGCTGCCTTTTTGGATACTGGCAAGATCCTTTCTGTTCGCCATGGCCGGACGAACGAATGACAGCACTTGCTGATCCGCAAACAACTCGCCCAGCTTGTAGGCTTCATTCAAACGATTGAGGGCAATCCGGCGCTCCTCGTCGTCTTTGATGGCCATGGCTTTCTGGAACTTGCCTGCAGCTTCCGGCCCCTTGCTTCCTACATATTGGGTGATGACTTCCAGCATCGCCTGGACCGGGGTGAGACCTTTTCCAACGAGATTTTTCATCGACGTAGTGAGGTCGATCCCTGCGCCTTCAAAGGACTTCAGGGTGTCCTTCGCGGTGAGTTTGGATAGGAAATTTTTGAAGTTGTTAGCAGCTTCGTCGTTGCTGCCGGCACCACGGCGGGCGATCTGCAAAGATGCCCCGATCTCAGCGACGGCGCGCTCACCGGTGACACCCAAAGCTGCAAACTGAGGTGTTAACTGCGGCAACCATTTTGCCATGTCCGCCAATTCAAACTGGCCACTTTTGCCAGCGAACGCCAGCATGTTCATTGAGCGTTCAAGCCCAGCAGCGCCGATACCGAGGTTGTCATTCAGTGCGATGGCCACCGAACCGAGATCGTCCATGCTGGCCCGGGTAGCTGTAGCAGTTTTGGACATCACGGGAGCATAGGCGGCCAACTCCTTGGCACTGGAGATCCCGCCCGCAATCAGTACCGCGGTGCCTTTAGCCACATCCGCTTGGGTCTGATTCCATTTCAGCGCCGAGCCACGCATTACCTTGCTGAGCTGCTCTTCTTCAGCAGCATCAAAGCCACCCGTAATGGCAATGTCGTTTGTCTGGTCTTTGAAGTCGATAGCAGTGCGCATCGACTGGACAATTGGTGCGCCCAATACAGCTGTTGTACCGGCAGTTTCCATGGCCTGGCCACGCAACTCGCCACGTTTATTTTTGAGGGGTTCGCCCCTGGCGATACTGGTGTTGAGGCGCTCTTGCTTGACCTTGAGTTGATCAATCGTACGGCCGACCTGGTCGTACTGCCGACGCATGCGCTCGATGCCGGTACCACCGCGAGCTATGGACGTTGCAAGCTCGGTGCCGATGAGTTTCTGTTTGGCCGTCAATCCATCAGTGGCACGACCAAGCTGCTGCACGGTCGACTTGGCCGAACCGAATGCAGCACTCAGGCTGCCTGAAACAGCGGCTCCGATCTTTAGTCCAACCAGAACTTCATTAGCCATAATTTGCTACGCTGTGAGCATGTTTGAGATGACCGCTTTACGCACCGCTAAAATCCTCTATGCACTGACCATAGGCGTCGGTGTGATCTGGCTTGCCTGGCTCTGCCTGACGAACCTGCCAGTGTGGGCGGCGGTTTTGATGTTCTGCCTGGGCCTGCCGTTGCTGGCCCTAGCGGCCGCCCCTATTGCAGCGGGCGGCGCGTTGTTGGCGGGAGTGGTGGTCGGGCTAGTGGCAGTGATTAGCCATTCATCTGCTCGGCGAGTTCGATACGACGATTGATCTCGCGCTTACATGTCTCAACCCACCGCCAGTAGTCCACCATGTCCAGTCGGATGATCTCAGACGGCTGCATCCTCAGTACGAGCAACAGTGCCTCGTCCCAAGACTGCAGCAAGGTCTCCTCCATTGGACATTTCCCGCAACACCTCGGTGGCTGACTTAGAGTCAGCGATATCGAACTCACCGAGGTCCTCCAGGGTGATGCCCAGCATCTTGGCCACCAGCATGTCTTCCAGCGCGCCTTCGTCTTTGGTTACGGCCTGCGCGGCGCTGATGTCTTTGCGTTTGAGGCGCTTGATAGGCAGCTTCGAGATCATCTCGCCGCTGGCACTCTTGAAAGGGAATTTGAGGGTCAAGCTGATTGCTTCGGCCATCTTCGTTGCTCCAGGTTGTCGGTCTGATCGACTGCTATGAGAGAGCCCTGAGCATCGCATTCGGCCGTAGCGCTGGCTTTTAATCGGGTTTAAAGAGAGTATTTTGAGGTGGAATCGGGAGTACATCGATGGAAGAAGAAATTTCGATACAGCATGATGGTGTCGAATACACCGCTCAATATGCTGTGCATGGGGACACGTTAACTGTCTACTTGCCTAATGGTGAGACTCGGTCGACAGTCCTGAACGGGAAGCTGAATGCTTCCGAAAGCACAGCGATGGTTCACCTGAGGTCATATGTCAGGAGTATCTGTAGCCATTGATTACAGATACTCAATTGTTAATGCCTTCAAACAATCGATTCACAAGGATGAGCCAGTATGCAGATCACGAACTCAAAAAAATTCGATGACGTTGTTAGTGCAATTTTTGCCCGGTTATTGGAGTCGTTTCCAGAGCCGTTGGACTTAGCCTGGTCGGACCTCGGTCCTACTCAGGAAATCCCTCAGCCGGAACCCGAGACGATAGGCGGAGCGGGACAGATAACCGAACAGGAGCCGAGCACTGACGAGAAGTTTTTTGACCATTGCGTCACTTGGTTGTACACAGAGGAGTATCTGAGAGGAACGAACAAGAGGTTTGGTAGCTTTGGTAACGTGACGCTGACACAGAAAGCGTTCACCCTTATGAACGCGACCCCACGCTGCCTTACCTCTCTTTACTACCGCTAACAAAAAAAAGGCCGCTGAGATCAGCGGCCTTTTTTATTACGCTTGCCCAATGTTCTGCCTGTACTTAGCCAACTGATCCTCACCGCCGACGCGGAAAATGTTGGCCAGATAATCCAGCAGAACCACCTCCTGTCCATCAATCACCTGCCGCACATACGTCGCTGAGAATGGCGTTTCGTACTTGGTCGGATCTCGCGGCTTGTGACTGCCCAGCTGATATTCCTTGCCGGTAATGGTCATCATGGTCACCAACGCGATTTCGTTCACCAAGCCGCCGTTGTTGAAGACCTGGACGTTGGAGCGGCATTGCAACTGAACGCTTTTGAATGGCGTGACCAGTTTGACGGCCGCGTCGTAGTACAGACTGTTCCAGGTGATTTTGCCTTCCAGCTTATCGACTCCATCAGGCAGTTCGATCAGGCCAACCATGCCCAATCCCTGGAAGTCACTGGTTACGGTTTTGATTGAGCCCAGATCGATCTCTTCGGCCCGGCCGAAGAAGCTTGCGCCATCCAGATAGATGGCGGCGTTGGCAATGCGGTGTGCACTAAAGCCTGCCATTTATGCGGCTCCCAGGTTAACCAGGTATTCCCCGGTGATTTCAGTTTCGAAGGTGCCTCGCTCAAATGGCAGCGGCACCGTCAGCTTGTAGTTGAACAGTGCATGGCCCTGTTCCAGCTCCGTCTGCGGGTTACGTGCAGGGTCGTACCAGCACTCGCCGCCGATTAACGCCCCGTCGCCGATCAGCTTGCGCAGGAACAGGTTGACGCTTTCCGTGATGCTGGTGATCAGCGAGCTGGTGAAGGGCATGTCGACGAATTGCAGCGAGCTGTAACGAATTGATTCGTCCACCACGTCCTTGGTGCGCCGCACGTTTTCAAAGTTGCGCATGTGCGTCACTGTCGGCCAGGCGGCGGTACGGTTGCCCCACAGGCGCAGCCCGGTACCGAAGGAGTTGAAGACGGTGGTGATGCCGTTTTCATTGAGCAGGTTGACCTCGCTACTCGCATCGTCCACGCGAGCGGTCAATGGCCGCTCCAGACCGATCACGCCCACCAGTTCCTGGTTGGAGCTGCTCCACCAATAGCCCTTGTCGTTGTCGACTTTGGCCCGCAGACCTGCTGCTCGAATCGAGAGCGGTTGCAGCCGCTCGCCGTTGGTTGCTGCGTCATACACCTTCACGTGCGGATAGCACAGACGCACGCGGTCGCTGCTGGTGTTGAAGTTGATTGCGCCGGCTGGCCCGCGCCCTGCGATTACCTGTTGCACCGTGGTGCCGATGGGCGCATCAACGTATGTAACCGCACCGACCTGAGTAGCCGAGGCCGTTAAGTCGACACTCACAGAATTCAAAGTGCTGAAGCCTGGTGCGATGAAGATTTTCGGGAAAAAACCCAGCAGGTTGTAGCTGTCCTGGAAGGCTTTCAGACCAGTGCGACGTCCGGCGACGGTAACCCCACCAATTATGTCGGCTGGCGTGACTTTGCTCGGATCGGCATGGGTGTAGCTGGCTTTCACTTGGCCGTTTGCAGGAATGCTACCCATCGCCATGCGCTTCACACGACCGGTGAGCATGGTCACCGTGTAGTCAGTGTCGAGCACGTAAGAAGTCGCACTATCCGCAGACTTCAACTGCAGCTGTTGCAATGCGCCGTGCTCCAGCTGCAGCAGGTCGTTATCCCCGAACTGTTTCGCTTGATCAGCCACATTGGTGCGGTGGATGGCTGGATCGAGTACATTGACCACCAGCACTGTACCGGTGCCGAAGTCGTAAATACCTTCCAGCGCTTCGGGAATGCTGAAGCCAGTGAGATGTGAGCCGAACTGAGCCGCGTCCTTATCGTTTAAGCACAACGTCAGCTCATTCACCGGGCCAATAGGTGCGGTACCTACCAAAGCAATCACCGCCGATTTGACCACCCGAATGGCCCGAGGGCCGCGCTCGACCTCAGTGGTTTCAATACCGTGCAAATAGTTAGCTGCCATCGGGCGTCACTCCTGTTCAATTGTCTGAGGCGCGACTGGCGTCTTACCGGCGGATTTTGCGGTAGACGGCAATAAAACCAGGTGCTTGAGTTCCAACAACACCAGGGTGTACTCGTGATCGGCCGGCAGCTCGACGGGTTTACCGGGGAGCAGCTGCACTTCAAGCAATTCGTGGGGTTCGCCAACCCGCAGAGAGGCAGCGCTTCGCGGGCCGGTGTAGGTGTAGCCGGTGAGCTTCATGGGGTTTCCTCAAATTGGAGATTGGGCGGTAAAGGTGGACCGCTTGGGAGCGGGGCCTGTATCTGAGTGGCACGAAGTGCGAAGTCCTGGCCGTATTGCCAGAGGCCGGTCATTTGCCCGATAAACTGCTCTGCGACGGGACGGCAGGCCTGATCGCAATGTGGTGCAAACCAGCCAGTCAGGCATGCACGGATCTGATCGAGGTAGCTGATCACGCCATCCTTGCCATTGAGTTGGCGGAATACCAGGGTCAATCGGATAACGATGTTGCGCGCCTGGAACATCGAATCGCCGGCCTCTGAACCACCAAAGGTTGATTTTCCGTATGCCAGCAAGATCGAACCGCGTGGATGGTTGAGCCGGTACCCGGCTGGATTTTCGGGAAATAGCTCGACCATCAATTCCTTGCTGAAGTGTTCCTGCAAACGAGCACACGTTGCCTCCAGCAGTTGCTCGGTTTGGGTTTTAGGCAGGACGACGCTCATCAATAGCGCTCCCATGTATCAGCGCCAAACTGTTGAGAACGTGCCCGCACACGGATCTCTCCCGGCTCGGGCGCGGCGTGGCCTGTGGGCATGCCCAGAGTGACCACTCCGTCGCGAATGCTTTCCAGCAGCTTGATGGTGTCCTTACGGCTGTCCTTCACCGCATCAGGCAACGCGCCCTCGGGCCGGCGCTGATACAGCCAATGCCGCGCCAGATACACCACAGCATCCCGCAGCACGGTCGGCACCGGGTCGAGCGGCAGGTTGTACCGCCCGCGAAGGTAGCCATCCACCAACTCTTCTGCCTGCCGCACGCCGTCCTCAATAACGGTCTCGTTGGGCAGCCCGGCGGCGGGGTCATCGTTGGAGAGCTGGATCAGCGTCATCTCCGGGATGGCATTGCCGATATCAGCACGGGTGCAGTAGCGCATGGGTTAACCCGCCTTCAGCTCGACCAGGGCTTCAGGGAACAGGCACATGGCCAACGGGTTCGCCTGGGCTTCCAGATCCCAGCCTTTGCCCATTTTCCGTTCTTCGGCCTTGCTGTAGAACGGCTGGCCAATTGTGTTGACGGTTTCGTTGTAGTTCGCCGGGGCATTGAACATGCGGAACACGCCACGGGCCACCGGGAACACCTGGGCGATGTCGGCCGGAATGAAACGCTGCCCGCTGACGGTGACGTCGTACTCGATGAACTCGATGCCGCCGAAGGTGAAGCCCGAGCGCACATCGCCGCCGAGGCGATCCTGCGCCTCTTGATAGTTGGCAAATGCGGCTTTGACTTTTTCATGGTCGATAAAGGCGTCGAACCAATCCGGCCCGCACAGTGCGCGGAACCCCGTGACCATCACGCCGCCCAGTTTGGATTCGGAATAGCGTTTTGCGTCGAGGCAGGCCTTGCGCACGTTGGTGCCGGCATTGCTCAGCGCCACCGGGATTTTCTTCTGGGTGACTTCAAACTCTTTGAATAGGTCGGTGATGATTTCACCGTCCGCATCCAGCAGCTTGCCGCGAAGAGCGCCCACACGCTGGAATTCACGGGTGGCTTCGATGCTGTTTTTCAGCTCCTGCAGGTTGTCGTTGATTACCGTCGCCACAGGCGCGGTGGTGTCCTCCTGGCCGAACGCGGCAACGCCCTGCAATTGGCTTGGCAGGATCGGACGGTTGAGCGGCAGGTGCAGCGTTTCAAACGTTTTGCGTTTACGTTTGCTGCCCTTGATCGGGGCCGGGTCGTCATTGCGCGAGGTGTTGGGCACCAGCACCAGGCGGCCTTCGCGTTCATCGATAACGACGCTGGTGCTGGTGACGCCTTTTTCATCGAACAGCCCCATCGCGCCGACTTTGCCGGGAATTGCGGGGAGCTTGTTCACGGCGGCGGTGAGGTTGGCGACGCTGAACATGTCTTGCAGATTCATGGAGTACTCCAGATCAGAGGGCCGTACGGGCAACGATGCCCAGGGCGTTGAGTTCGTCCAGGGCGGTGGCCTTCTGGGCTTCGGTGATGCCTACCGGCCAGGTCAATTCGGCGAGATCGACGACGGCGCCGCGTGAGATCACCACACCCGGCTGGTCGCTGGCTGTTGCGTCCACGGCTTCAATCAAAACCGCTACCGATTTTTTGGCCGCGCCGGTGCCGGCGAGGTCGACCACCTGGTACTTGCCGGAGACTTTCGCCAGCACCTGGCCGAACGCGTAATTCACCCCGCCCAGCAGCGTGACTTTGTCCTTCGTCCAGCCGGGGCAGACTTCGACCAGCAGCAAGTCGCCCGGATCTTTCGGTTGAGTAAACGTGGCCATGGGGCCTCCTATCGTTTAGCGCGGGCTTCGGCGTCCGCCAGCAGTGGGTTGGTGGTTTGGGGAACGGTCTTGCCGGCGCGGGTTTTGGTGGCGACTTCCGCGAAGCTGACGCCGCCGGCCAGGTCACTGAAGATCGCTTTCAGGCCGTCGCTCAACGGCTCGCGGGCGTCTTCTTCGCCGAACTCCAGCGGGGTTTCGCTGGAATCGGCGTAGTCCAGCGCCGCAATCACGGCCGGGGCGTGTACCGGCTTCATGCCCGCCGCCACCAGCTTTTCTGCGAACTCGACGTTCGCCCCGTGAATGGTTTCCTGCGCGGCGGTGCGGGCGGCCTTGTCGCGCTTGGCGATATCGGCCTTCAGGCGTTTGTTCTCCGCTTCAAGGGCGGCTGAGTCTTTGTCGGACATGCTGGTTACCTCGGTGGATCGGGTGGGTTCGGAGAAAGCGGGTTGATCGCCCGACTCAGGCTGTCGGGCGAGTTCGGCGAGGCTGTCGATAGCCCATGACGGGGCCACCTGGTCGGCGGTGTCTTTGTCGAATTTGCCGATGAACCACTCGCGCAAACGGCGCCACATGTCGGAGTTGAGTTCGTGGCCGTAGTCTCCGAACTCGACAACGCCTTCCTCGCCGTCGGCCAGTTCAATGGGGCGAAGGCCTTTCACGGCTGGCGGCTGGGCGCCGAGGAAGCCAACGTGGCGCAGGTAATACACGCCCGGCACCGGGTTGTTGGCGGCGCTGGGGTGATAGAAGGAGGCGGAAATTTTCTTGTAGCTGCCCTTGGCTACCTGCTCGGCGAACGAGACATCGACCTGTTGCGGCTCGGCGATCAGGCCTTGGGCGGTGGCCGTCAGTGACTTGATCCAGCCAGCGGCCGGGGCGTCATGCTGGGGGTGCCCGATAACCATCGGGGCTTCGTGCAGAGTCGGGTCATACGCTTTCACTGTGGCGGCCAGATCGGACTCGCTAAAGTCGAAACTGACGCCGTTCATCGCGGTGTGCGTGCCGGGCTTGAAGATGTGCAGTGGTTTCATGGCTGTGCGCTGCGTGGAGGTGATGCGCACAGCCTGGGCCAACGGGTGGCCCAGGACTTTTAATCGGGTTTAAAGAGTATGTCGTGAGTTTTGGATATATGAGATAGGCGGCATGGAGACTCACCAGCTTCCGTAAGGAATTCCATACTTCTCGATATAGCGTTTGGATTTTTCAGATAGCGGGTAATAGTGACCACCTGACTTCCCAAGATGAGGCCCCAAGGGTTCTATCTCGGCTTGGGCGCGGGCGACCTTGATCGTTTTCAGGCATTTGTCCTCGACCCACACCTGCACGATACCGCCGGGAGCCACTCCGACATAAACCGCTGCCCGGTAATTGGCAGGCTCCTGCGGCCGGGTGGGACAACGCTCGTTCACTGAGGCGTGCATGATCTGCCGCGCCTCTTCGGGTATATCGACCCATGCCCGGTAGGTTTGTGGTTCAACAACTGACTGCCAACGAACATAGATACGTTTCGGCAGATCCGCGCCGACCACGCCCCGAATGCCGCTGCTGATGTTTTTACTCCAGCCGCGAGCAGATTCGGTGCCATCCTCGGGCTCACCGCCCCCCGCCGTACCGCCACCGGTACGGAGAAACAGTTTGCCATTGATATCTTCAACAGCGCTGTCTTCCACCCATACCTTCATGTAGAACGGCTCAACGAAACTGAGGCTCCACCAGGGATTCTTCGGGTCGTCCTTGCCGGACAGAGGATCGGCGGCCTGACAGCCCGCGACCAACAATGCGCCCAGTAAAACAATGAGTGTGCGCATCAGAATGTCCTCCAGTTTGAGTCGGGTACGTGAGGGTGCCGCACGCGTATACCGTCGTCAGTTGGTGCATTGGTGTAGCGGACGGTCATACCACGCTCGCGACTACTACCAATCGGATTATTCCAATGGGCAGAGGTGTGGATGTAGCGCAATTTCAGCAATTTTTCTTCGGCAGGCGTCGGGTCGTACTGACCGGCGAGAAATTTGTCGCAAAGAGCCTGAAGCTCTGAAGGCACGCTGTAAGCAGGGTCGTTCTCATCAATAACATCGAACTGAACACCTTTCTCCGTGGCCAACTTGTGCATCAAACGCAAATACACGACTGACAGTTTGCCACTGACCGCTCGCTTGAGCTGTAAGCCGGTGTATACCCGCAGTTTTTTAGCGCTGAAGCGATCCTGTTCTGTGTCAGGCAGTAAGGTGGGCTTCGGGGTCACAATCTCTAACATCGTCTCGGGCCAACCACTGGCCACTAGCTTGGTTTTTTGCTGCAGGGCATCCAGGTAAATGGAAGTGGTTTGAATATCGGTGCCCTGTGTCACTGTAAGCGCCTGCATCGGGCTGACCAGTACACACTCGTCTGCCTCTTCGAGGTAACTACCGCCGATATCGGAATGCACGCCCGGCAAGGAAATTTCAGGATGCGCTGGGATGACGCTGCTCAATGCGAAATTTGCACGATGTTCGTCACGGGCGACCAAGTGGATCACATCGGAAAAGTATTTGCGGTCCAGGTAGAGCTTGATGCCGGGCGCGACTGGGCTTTTGATATCACCTAGGTTGGTCAGCCCCGCTACAGAGGCAACGGTGTCGAACAGACCGATAAAGCCCATAATGATTTCGCTGTTGTACCGGCTGCCAAAACCGGAACGGAACCCCCCGGAGTTGCTACGCAAGATCTCTCCCAACGGCCCCTGCATGCAGCGTACAACCTCGTTCGCAAAGTGCCGTGCCGCTGCGGCCCCTCGACTGAACCCAAAGGTATCGAAGGTCAGCGAAGTGATTTCGCTGTCGGGGTTCTTGTCGATGACCCGTTTGATCACAGTCTTGAGGTCGGAAAAAGCCTGCTCGACCTTACCCGCCACACCAGTACTACCTCGTCCGGAGGCCGCGTTCGACATTCTGTCTTCACCACCGCCTTCCGTACCGATGCCTTCTACGTAGAGGCTTCGTAACACCAGTTTGCTCGACCCGTCGTCTCCCACGTCTTTGGCTGCCGGGTAAAGCTCATACAGCTTAACTACGTTAGTGACATCACTGCCGTAGCTGCTGGCAGGGTCTGCCATATAGGGCTTGCAACTGGCATCGATATCTTCTGGCTTGATGGCATGCTGCGCTCCGCACAGCAGGCCGGATGCCGAGTTGCTGGCGTTGTTGAGCGTGCCGTCGAAGAACACACCAATCCGTAATGATACTTTTACTTTTTCCTTCGATGGTGCCGGCTCTTTACCGTGCTTTTCGTATTCAGCCCAATGCTGTGCGTGAGAATCGACCGGTTCGCCCCCTTCATTACGATAGTTTCTGGGTTGGTTCGGTATTGCTGGCTTGGGTACGTATCCACTACTCATTCCCTGGTTCCCTCACTCCTTGATTGAACAGTCGCACAGGGTGCCACTCCAGGTCCGGTCAATCAACGCTCGGGAGTCTTCTTTACCAGGATTCACAATAAAGACGATCTGCACCCGTGCAGATGGCTCGAAGTGCCGCAGAACGGCTTTATAAAGCATTTACAGCGTCAATCACTGGCAATGATCGATGAACCGCAGCCGCAGTGCGGTTCTAGCCCTTCACAGGGCGTCATAGGCGGGCGGCTTTTTCCAGGTGATTGAGGGCCAGCTCCAGGATTGCTTCTTCGGCTTCAGGCTGGATAACGCCCTCGCTATCCATAGGAAGATACGGCCGGCCTGGAATATCACCCCATAGGTGAGGGAAGTCCGACTTGTCCCCGCCAAAGTGCATCATCGCCGCGTAGGGTTTGTTGCTGCCGACCAGGGCGGAGCTGTCGGTTGCGAGGCTGGTGATCGAGGCCGCTAAACCCGCCGCGCTGATCTGCAAAATTTGGCCGGGCCAATTGCCATTTTTCGCCCGTCGCTCAGTGGTGACATCTGCCAGTTCGGCCCAATCCGGGCGACCTTCTTCCTCAAAGTTCTCTTCAGTCTCGCTAGCCAACTCGGCGGCAATGCCGCGCATCAACGGCGCCAGATCCCCAACGGCCCACTCCATTTTACGCAGGGCGTCCTGAACCCGCTGGTGTTCCAATTCCACGGTGAACATATCGCGCCTCCTAAGCGGCCGCTTCTTTGCGTTTCAGAGCCTCGGCTAGGCCTGTGCCGGGCGCGTGATTGAAGCCCGGATCGGTGCGGAAGGTGGTAGCCCGGCCTTCGGCATCGGTAGTGCGAAGGCCGGTGATCGTGGCCGTTCTGATTTCGCCGGTACGCTTGTCCGTTCCAGTCTCGACGGTTTCGGTGAACGACCGCCCCGCGCTCGATACAACGGTCAGACCTCGGCGCTTGACGGCCGCCTCACTCAACGCAACCACGCGGCAGCGGCAGTTGAATCCGTTGGGCGGGAAGATCGCCGACCAGATCGGGTCATCGTGGCGGAACACCTGGCCGTGCAGCGCCCGGTGACTTGGCCGGGTCTTGCCGTCCAGGATGGCCACGTACATCCAGTACGGGTGCGTCTCGGTGGTTTGTTCCATCTCGGCCTTACGGCCAGCCATGTAGGCGCTTTGCAGGTTGGTCTGATAGATCGTCTTGAGCCGGCGCGGGCTTCCCAGTTGCACCAGTTCGCCGACGCCTTCGCTGTCGACAATGACCTGTTGCCCCCACCAGCCTTGGGCTTCCAGCGTCGGCTGCATGTTCGTGATGAACTGCTTGAGCGTTTGGCCGTCCTGCAGCGCGGTTTCCAGCGCCGCCCGAATATCAGACAGCAGATCGAGGCGCATGGCCTTGGCGACGGTGAAAGCCTGGTCGTGCGCCTGGTCGAGCATGTCCTGCCAGTTCCAGGTGACCGCGTAGCCCTTGAACTTGAGGTAGGCGATGGCCTTCGCGGGCTCAAGGCCAAAGATGGCTTTGAGGTCGGTCGGGCTGAGGCGCTTTTCCGAGGCGGCCATATCAATCCTCCCGGTCGGCGCTGGCGCTCAGCCGGCCCCAGGTGTCGGCGATGAACAACAGGTTGGCGAGCTGTTGCTGAAGCGCCTCGCCGTCCATCTGCGGAAACGCCTCGGCCAACAGGCCGAGGGCCTCTGAGTCATCGCGGGCGCGTTGAAGTGCTTCGATGAACGGGGCCATGGCCTGCTCGGCCTGTTGTTGCAGCGCTTCGGCGGGCAAGCTGTCGATGGCTTGGTCGAGGGCGATCTGATCCAGCAGTGGCCGCACGGTCGGCTCGGCGAACTCTGGCGAATCGACGGGGGCCGCCGCCGATGCGAGATCGCCGTCCTGCAGGTTGTAGGTGCGCTTCCAGTACGCGTCAGTGAACTTCACGCCGGACTCGGTCAGGGCCTTGTCGCGCTGGGCCAGGGTCTTGTCGATTTCCTCCTGTTCCCACAACTCGTACAGAGGCGCCACGACGTCGGTGCCGAAGTTGAGATCGACGACCAGGCGAATGCACGCATTTAATGAGGCGGCAACAATGCCGGCATCGCCGTCGCGAATGTCCTTAGTGACTTCGGCGCCGGCTGTCGCGCTGGCGCGATTGCTGTCCTTTTCGGTGGTCTGGTTTTGCCCGAGCATGGCGACGTTGATTTCGCTGCGGCAATACTCCAACAGCTCGCGGTACACCTCGGCGCTGCCGGCTTTGCCGGCGGCTTCGATGATTTGCACGCTGGAATCGTCCGGGATGGCCGCCACAGCGTCTTGCACCATGGCCTCAAGGCTATCGAGCAGCAAATCAGTTTCGCCATCCGTAGCGCCGCGTGGGTGTTTGCCGATGACCCACGGGCTACCGTACTTCTCGGTGAACTGAACCCAAAACTTCAGGCCGCCCTTCATGAAGGTCGCCGGCCAGAAGCACATGCTGAGGTCCGGGAAGCCATAAGGGTTGGCGTAGGTCGCGTCCTGCCGGGCAACGATAAAGCGCTGCGGGTCGCACAGCTCGCCGTCTTGGCCCGCGTCCTTGGAGCGAAAACGCAGTTCGTTGTCCTTGTCGTAAAAGAACCATTCGGCCGGCTTGCCGAGCAGATCTTCCGGCGTCAGATTCATGCCCACCGGCTTCCACATCAGCTCTACGGGTTGATACCCAAACAGCGGCGCATCGAGCAGCTCGCGAATGATGCGATCAAGATCGAGGTCGGCCAGCCAATCACGGATAAAGCGCTCGACTTTGGTGGACGCGTCGCCGCGCTTGATGCCGCGCTCCAGCGACAGCACCGAGGCCTTGCGGCGCCGAACGTTGCCGCCGACCAATGCCGAACTGCGCAGGTCGCGGTAGACCGTAATGTCTTTGCCCTGAGCCTTGAGGATTGGGTCTGGGTTGGGCAGGTTGACGCCACTAGAGCCGCTCGCGCTGGAGCGCCCACGGGTGGCAATGTGTTGGTCAAGTGTGGAGCTGCGCTTGGCGTCGGCAAAGCTGACGAATTCGGTGGGGCTGACCCACAGGCCTCTCTTGTTCATGCGTACCCCTGAGTCATTCGTTTGCCCTGACGAGGGCGGCGTGATTTGACCGATACCGGGCCGGAGGTGACTTCCAGCGTGGCGAAGTTGGCCAGTGCGCCAGCTCCCGCGAAGTCGCCGTGGCGGTAGAGATCCGGGTCTTTGAGGTCTTGTGAACGGGCTTTCACGATCATCGGGATGCCATCCACTGTCTCGATGGCGCGCACGTCCTGGTGCAGGTTGTCGTCCTGGGGCATGGTGATGGTGTTGTCTTCAAACAATCCGACGAACTTCGGCATCCAGGCGCCGTACCAGGCCCGGCTGATTTTGACCTGTTTGATGAGGTTGTGGCCGAACTCGTCGGCGGTCTCTTCGGCGAGCGTTTCGCCGTTGCCCGAGGCATCGAGCGCCGCGCCGCTAAAACGAGGCAACCGGCGCAGGGTATAGAACAACACCAGCTTCTGCTGACGTGCGGGGACACGGTGCATCTCTATGACAAAGGGCACGTCCCGGTGACGAGACTGGTCAACCGACATCGGGCAGGCGATGGAAAAGTCACGATGGCGGGCGTAGTCCATGCCCAGGTAGTGGCGCAGATCTGGAGCGAGTTGGATTACAAACGGCGCCAGATTCCGCTCTATCCAGTCCTCAACATAGGCATCGCGGCGTTGAACGGGTTGCTGGGTAAAGTCATCTTGCAGCGCCAGGCGCAGAACGATTCGGCCGGGGCGCATGGCCTCATCGATCCACACTCCGGGGATGCACACGCCGTTGCCGTCGCGGGGAACAGCGTCCAATTCTTCCCGCATTTGTGCCTTGCGGGGGCCGTAGGCATTGCGGATCTTCTTGTACCAGGCTTCCTTGTCCTCGGCGGTGGCTTCCTTGCCGGCCATGAAGCACACGCGCTCAAACAAACCGTTGGCCACGGCGTCGTCAAAGGTGGCCCGGTAGACTTCGGCGCTGTCGCCGTAACGTTTGTCCCGGATGTCGTTGACCATCTGGTTGAACGCGTTGCCCTTGCCGTTGTGGGTACTGATGATGACGATCCGACCGCCCCAGATCAGGAGCGCGGTAGCGGCATCGAGCACGGCGGATACATCTCGGTGAAACGCTGCTTCGTCGATGATGACCTTTCCCTGCAGGCCGCGAACGCCGGCCGGGTTACTAGACAACGCAACGATCTTGAAGCCGGAGGCGTAACGGATGCGGTAGGCGTTGATCTGCCGGGTGTTGCCCGTGTCGTCCTGGTCTTCGAACAGAAACTCCTCGATCTCGCTGACGCCCGATGCCTGAGCCTCGGCCATAACCCGACTGAACTTGGCGCAGTAGCCAATGAACTCCAGGCCTTTTTCCTTCGTGTCACCGATGTAAAAGCAGTCCATACCACCCGCAGACTTTTGCGAAGCAGCGGTGATCACGGAATCCAGAGCTTCAGCGAAAGTGATACCCGTACGACGGCCTTTTTCGCAGAGCTTGATCTGTGCCTGGATGCGCAGCCAGTCCACCTGGTGTGCCATTAGAATCCCTTCGGCAACGGGGTTGTAGCCCTCAGGGATCTGCCGAACGCTCGGCGGAAGTTCGTCCCATTCGACGACGCGCAGTGTGCTGGACGAGGGTTTCATTGCTTCACGCCCAGGAATTTCTGGCGCCAGAACATGGCCTGATCTTCGGTCATGCCTTTGGCTTTCACAGCGTTATCCAGTTCGGCGGCTTGCTCGCGGAGCAGGCGTTCGCGGGCGGCGCGCTCGATGGTCTGGCGCTCCTTCACGCTCATCGTCCGGGCCTCCATGGTGGCCTTGGCGGCGCGGGCAAGTGCGTTGACTTCGGCAATGGTGACATCGTCCTTTTCATGAGCGCCCAAGGCAGCCTGATAGGTCAGCGTCGATATGGCTTCCACCAGCAACGCGCCGGTCTTGTCCGAAGAGTCCTCGCCGAGCGCGCCTACAAACGCCTCGGCCATTTCGCGCTGCTGGCGGGCCTTGTCGATCAGTTCATCGAAGCCCACTTTGAAGCGGCCCAAGGCGCTGCGGCTCGGGGCTTTCTCGTTGGGGAAGCGCGCCCGAATGTCGTCCAGCATGTCGTCAAGCGTCATGCGGTCATCGCGCAACAACTTCTGGATGTACGCCTTGACCATCGGCGGCAGGCGGTTGATAGAGGACTTGCCCGCCATGGTCAGGCCCCCGGCCGTTTGATGCCGGGAACGCGGGCGCGGCCGGCGGCGATGTCTTGCCCGCGCTCGGTGAGGGTCGCTACCAGCACAGGGCCGACGTCAGAAATGCTGATGGCGCCTTGCTCAGCCAGCCATTGCAGTTCGGTTTTCACCTGGTCGCGGCTGGCGGTATGGCCGAAGTTATCGAGGGCCGTATTCAGCACCGAGCTGTTGGCGCGGTAGCCGGGCATTTCCACCAGTAACCGCAGAATCACGAGCCGCATGTCTTGGCGCAGAAAGTCGGAGTATTGGGTCATGTCTTTTCTCGCAGCAGGTAATCATTGATCCGATCCAGCGAACGGGCTAAAGGGCCAAGCGCGTCCTTGACCCCCGACAGTTCGGCGCGTACCGCCTTCATATCACCCAGCAAGTCGGTCACGGCGGTTTGGTCAGGGAGGTGCCGCACGTGCTCCTCCAAGGCGACGATCCGGGTGCGCAGCTCCAGCAGTTCTTGGGCGCTCGCCGCTTGGCGTTTGGTTAGCCAGGTGTAAATGCCGAGTACCGTCAGGATCAGCCATTGCACGGTCTGGAAACCGAAGTTCATTTCATTCATGTTCATCGAAAGCCCCACCGTGTTGAGTGTTTCAGCGCGTCGATACAATCGGCGCAGTGTTCCGTGCCCGGTTCGTTCTGGCGCCGATCCTCGGGGATCGCATCGCCGCAGGTTTCACAGCGGTAGGCCGAAACGCCTGAGCGGATGAACATCTCGCTTTGTCGTATGCGCCTTACTGCCTCTTCGCTGTCGTCTTCCAAAACGTCGCCTACAGCCATATGGCGTCAGTCCTTTTCTCGTAAATCGAGCAGCTCATTGAGTTGGGCGAGATTGGTACGTGCCCACTCGCCGTAATCCTGAGCGTGGGCAAGGATGTCTGCCGGAGTGACGCCGCTTTCCAGTAGTTCGGCGTCAGTGCCGGGGGCGGGCCAGGCCGCTTTTTTAGACGCGGAGTCAGCGGCGCCGGATCTTGGGGCAGGCACGCCGAGGGCGACGTTGTAGTCGCGCATCCAGCCAGCAGTGAACACGCAACGAGGAACGGGCTTAGCCGTAGCGCCAGGCGCCGGAATGTATTGGGTCGTGACATGGGGAATCCGCTCCTGCAATTGGCGTTTTTCTTCGGCGAGTTGGTCGATAGTCGCGTACATCAGCGCCTCGGCCTCGTTGACGCGTGCGATATGCTGAAGCAACAAAAGGCGGCTTTCATTCGCCGCTTTAGTGGTCTGTTCCGCTTGTTGGGTTTTGAGGTTCGCGAGGTCTGTTTCCCCCAGCGCCTTTGCGTAGTTGAAAGCAAAACCAGCGGTGGCGGCGCCGCCCGCGAGTGCGCTCAACAGGCAAGCGAAGGCAATGGCGAGAATCCGGGCCGAGCGCGGCCAGACGACCTGATCAAGCGCGCCCATGGTGCTGTCTCCGGCGGTTGCGGGACTTTCGGGCGCGGCGTTTCGCGGCGGCGATGCCCGTCTTGCCCCGGCGGCAAATGCGGACGACTTGCGGGCCGCTCCATGTTCCGAGAGTGTGGAAGGTGGCGGCCCAAGACTGGCCGCAAAGCAGGCCGGCGAGCAGTGCGTTGAAAACGCGGCCAAACAGGTTCAGCCTCATTTGAGCGCCTCCTGATCCGGGCCTTGCTTGATCAGACGAGCAATGAACAGAACCAGCGCCAAGCCGCTGTTCAGTGCCGCGTATGCCTTGGGCGAAAGCTGCGCTTCCCACATGGGCAGCAGTTCCATTTGAGCGAGACCGAAGAAAGCGATCAGCAGCCCGAGCTGAACGCTGTAGAGCTTGTAGCAGCGGCGCCAACCGCAAATGAGCCTCATGCTGCTAGCCCTGCGGTTCGGCCGTGAGTGGCGCCGCGCTCGATGCCCGCCAGCGTCAGCCCATCCGCGATAATCGAGTCGCCGTACCATTGGCCGCCTGGTAATGGGCCGGGGCCGTTTTCATGCCGAATGATGGACTTGACCAGGGAGCGCATGACATCAAAGTCGTAGACGTCAACGCCTTCGAAGTCCGGGTCAAACCCTACGGCGCGAGCCACGGTCAAGACGTAAGCTTCGGTGTTGTTTTCGGTGGGCGGCGCCCAGCGCTCAATGATCTCGCGCACTGAGTCGATCCGGCTGCCGTCTGCGGCGAGTCGTTTGTCCTGATAGGTAATCAGCACGCGGGCGATGGCACGAATGCCCCAGCGTGGGGCCGTGAATTGGACGAACTCACCATCGCCTTGAGTGGCGGCCATGCCTTGCCAGCGCACGCCTTTGGCGTGGCGAATATTGCCGGGGTTGAAGTTGCGGATACCGCGAGGATTTTCGGGTCGCATGGGCGCCTCCTGTAGCGGCGCCGCTGTTTTCGGGCGCCAGAAATACACACGCCGCCATCATGGGCGGCGTGGTACAGGAGGGCTTTTAATCGAGTTTAAAGAGGTCTTTTGCTAGCGCTTGGCTTTTCTAAAACGTAGCACGCTGCTGATTTCTTTTAGGTCAGCATCTAACTCGGAGATCGTTGTGGTTGCGGCTTGCCTGATCGAGTGCAACCACCAAGCGGAGCCGCTGATCACTGCTACAAAACAACCGAACACAACCCATTTGGCGGTACTGATTTCGCCACTCAAACCATCGATCCTGAGCATATACCAGCCCCAAACGCCGAATGCGGTACAGGCCAGCAGGAGCAACAGCGCGGCCGGGTTAATCCATTGTCTAAAGAACGCGCCGAGCCGCTCTCTCTTGTACTCGGTCATGACCCGCTTCAGCTCCTCGCTGGTGAGCTGATCCCATTTCGGGTGGTTGATGATGTTCTTGCCCGCAACCTGACCGATACTGCCGTTAAATATTTGATGCCCCATGAAAACCTCAGCTCCAGCCACGTCGGTGTTGGTAGATTTCTACGTAGTCGATGCTTTCCCGGTATTCATATACCAGTCGGCCATACTTTCTTTGCCTCGGCATGAAGAAGAAGTACGGCACCAGAACCCCGAAAAACATGGTTGCCGCGATCAGCAGCGGAGATGTAAACGCGATTCCAGAAAACATCTCTATGAGGAACGACATAGCGCCTAAGGCCATCCACCCTGTTAGAGGGTTTAAGAATATTTTCTTTTGCGCATCTGTCAGCCGTTCACGCAGCTCAACGAGCACCTGAGCCACTTGCTCACGGCTTTTGCCAGTCAGATCATCTAAGCCATAGTTGTTGATGATATCGCCACCAGCTACTTGCCCGACTTCGCTATTGAAAGACTGATTTCCCATGTTCGCTCTCTTCGTTTGTTTGCCTATAGCAATTCAGCTAAAGACGCTTTAGTCCGCCGCCCAGAGGCCTCGCTTTAGTCAGCTTTTGCAGTGGGCTGGCTTAGGTTTCTCAACGAGTTCCTTTGTCTCGGAGTCAACCGTGAAGACCGTGAGGCACTCTCGGCCGCCGCCAAACTTTTTCTTCAGATCCGCATCACTTTCAGCGGCGGCCTTCGCTGCAATCACAGGGTCTGAGGACTGGAGACACTCATCTCGCTTTGCCTGAAACTCACTGAGGGTGTCCTTGATTGAGCCAAGTCTCTGCTCGACGCCGCCGTTGTAAGCCGCAAACAACTGAGCATTCCACCAAGTACGGGAAAAACTGCCAGCGACGGAGCAACTGCCAAGTGGTTCAAAGATTGTGTTGCCGAATTGGCTTTCCCCTGACGCGACCAACGCGGAAAAACGCTTACTGTGCGCGGTGATAGCGGCCGAATCTCCGCGTTTTAGTATGGCGACGCCATCAGTCATTGCTTTGTTGAGAGCATTCATTTGTTTCGTAGCCTGCTTCAGTGACTCAGGGCTTGCTTCCTTGAAAGGCTCCGCCTGAGCAACCACGGCCACAAAAAAAATGAACACACTGAAAACTCTTTTCATCAATCACGCTCCCTGCACAAATGATTTTTCAACTTTCGACCCGAACAGAAAACTCGTTCAGAACCAAATCCCACCGATCAACACGCCTAGACAAAACAGAGCGGCAGCGTTTTGTTTGTGTACAACGAGGAACTCGCGAATCGAGACTACTCTGGTCTCGACTACGGGCGCCGCTGGCTGTCTCATAGGCTGGAAGCCCTGAACAAACTCTAAAGTCTGTTGAAGCTGCGGTTTCTGAAGGTTTTTTAGCTGAGTGCGGCCAAAGCTCAACTCACAGAAATTGTTCATTTCGGCCTTCGCATCTTTCTCAGCTACGACCCGCAACACCTTGCCCACCAGCCGACGCTTATCAGCCTCTTCTTGAAGAAATTCCAACCTCGCCTGCATCACGCTTCGCGCGTTAACGAACTGCTCTGAGGTGATCTCACTAATCGAGGTCACCCCGAGTTGAGCGTGAACTCTACGCCAAACGTCACGGGGGTCATCCCCCAGCTCCTCGCACTTTGCGCGCAGCTCATGCAGTTCTTTACGCTGAGCAGATACCAAACCACGAGTCTCAGCCTTATCGTTGTTAACGAGACTGATGTTTACACCGAAATTGTTGATATCGCCCCCGGCCACTTGGCCTACGCCGCCATGAAAGTCCTGCTTCATGGGTTACTCCTTAGATTTCACATCCCCAACATTAAAGGTAACGCCTGACTTGTTGGTGATGTTGCCGGCCACAGACTGGCCCACCGACCCGTGAAACGTTTGTTTTACCGGGGCAGATCCTGCGGTGACGGCCGCGATAGCCGCTGCTTTAACTGCTAATGGCGCGGATCTGAATTTTTCAAGTAACTCCGTTTCGTCCGCTGTGAGCGAGCCGGCAGATCGCTCGCCAGTGACGATGTACAGCGCATCCACTCCTACTTTCGCAAGCGCAGCCAAGTAGTCCGCTCCGGGAAACCGTTCACCCTGCTCGTACTTCAGCTGAGCAAGCTTCTTGACCCCTCCGATGGCTCCAATTGCTGACTGGCTATAGCCCAGCCGTTCTCGCTCTTCCCTGAGGCGCTCTCCAATATTCAAAAGCATACCCCTACTATTGACAGGTATCTTTTTAGATACCATCATGATTGCCACATAACCCAATTATCTTTGCATCACAGGAGCCACCACCATGGCCACCCATGTCAAAGCCCTAACCGCCGACCAAGTGAAAGAAAACTTTCGCCGGGTAGGCAAAACCATCACTCAATGGGCTACCGAGAACGGCTACACCCGCAATGAGGTGTATCGCGTCCTCAATGGCCAAGCCAAAGCCAATTACGGCAAGGCGCACGAAATTGCCGTGAAGCTTGGCCTCAAGCCTTCTGCGGCATTGGCAGCGTAATGGCTACCTTGCAGCGGAAGTCAGACGGGCGTCCCGCGCTTCGGCCAACTGATCGCACAGCCACGCAAGCGTCTTCGTTGCTTCGGCTTCTATCGGTTGCCCAGGCCAACGAATCGGTCGTAGCGCTTGATCGATGCGCTCAGACGTCGCCAGCCCCTCAACCTCAAGAATCGCGGCAAGGCGTAACCAGCCCTGCGCCAACGCGTTCACTTGCGCCTCTAGTCTTTCAATACGGTCGGTCATTGCTTATGCCCACGTTTGCGAATGTACCCGAAAACTTTGCACCCGCAGTAATCCTTTTGCCTATGTGCAAAACGGATTTTTGTTTGGAAGACGTCCTTGTAGGAACATTCCAATGAGTCGCCGCCGTTGGAAGAACATGCAGCCGACGTCCCTACGCCACGCACTTGAGCTGTGCAAGGACTTCGCGAAGGAAGTTCACAACAAAGGTGTGGATCGGATCGCCGATGAAATGGGGGTCGCGGATCACTGGTCAGTCTACAAATGGTTACAAACTGGCCGCATGCCGGCCAACTTGATTCGGCCCTATGAGCGTGCTTGTTGCTGCGATTACGTAACCCGCTGGATCGCGGCGAGTGCCGGCCGGCTGACCATCGATATCCCAACGGGGCGGCACTGCACCGCGCAGGACACCCAAGCCCTGCAAGAGCTATTGACGACGGCAGCCGGAAAGCTGCTGGCCTTCTACGCCAAAAACAGCGAAGCCGAAGAAACCCTTGCCGCCATTCAGGCCGCAATGGAAAGCCTCGCTTGGCACAGAGGCAATGTCAGCCAGACCCCAACCCCTCAACTTGAACTGGAGGATCGGCCATGACGCGCACGGCATCAAGCGCGGGACGTGTCTTGCGCGTTCTAAAAGCATTGAAGGGCCATACGGTCACGGGGCTGAGCAATGCCGAGCTGGCTCAATTGGCCGGAGACAGCCCGAGCAACGTCACCCGGGCAGTGCAAACCCTAATCGAGGAAGGCCTCGCGGTGAAGCTGGATAACGGCCGGTTCGCCCACTCCATCGCAATGCTGCAAATCGCCCAATCACACGCCGAACACATGGCGCGCCTGACCGGGCGTCTACATGAAATCAATCAGCGGGTTGCCGCTGGCTCGCAGATCTGAGGAGAACCCCATGGCACGTACAAAGACTCAACCCGTTGAAAGCACTGAACTGCCTGTTTTGGACGGCGAAATGTTGACCGCAAATCAGAACGCTATGGCAACACTTCAGGCGTCGCACAGTGATGAGCGGGACATGGTCAACCAACTGCTGGGGCAGGCTCAAATGGCCGGCGCATTTGAGGAATTTTCCCGAACCGTTCGGACTTCCAAACTTGCTTACGTCAAGGAAAACAAGCTCTACCGAGCACTGGCAGGCCGTAAAAACCCGAACGGTTCGGTGTTTTCTGGGACGTGGGAGGAGTTTTGCCAGGTTCTCGGAATGTCTTCAGACAAAGCAGATCTGGACATCGCCAATCTTCGGGCCTTCGGCGAGGAAGCGCTTGATTCGATGTCACGCATGGGCATCGGCTACCGCGAGCTTCGCCAATACCGCCGTCTTCCTGAAAACGAACAAGCCGCGCTCATTGAAGTCGCCAAGGCCGGCGACAAAGAGGCATTTCTCGACCTTGCCGAAGAGATCATTTCAAAGAACGCCAAGGAGAAAGAGGCGCTGACTCAGCGGCTCGATGACGTCAACGCCGACTACGAAGCCCAGGGCGAAGTCATGGCGAATAAAACCAAGGAACTGGACACCGCCAAGCAGGAGCTGGAGAAAAACCGCAAACGCATCCAAACCGCCACGCCGGACGATGTAATCAAAGATCTGCGCGGCGAGGTCGTAGGCATCCAGTTTGAGGTTGAGGCCAAGATCCTTGGTGAACTGCGCGACGGCTTCTCGCAGATGGCCGTACACGGCGCTGAAAACGGGCAAGACCACCGGGGTTATCAGGCGGATCTGATCCGCCAACTAGAGGTCACCCTCGCCACTGTCCGCAGCGAATTCAATTTGCCCGAACACGCCGAGGGCAGCGCCCCCGCGTGGATGACGGCGGACGAGGCTTAAGCCATGAACCCGGTACAGATCCAGCAGTTGGCCCAAATCGCCCAACGCGCCGAGAACGCCCCGCACGGCCAGCGTACCGCCGTTTACCAGGCGGGCGCGGCTGAGCTGGGTGTGTCTCTTCAAACCCTGCAGCGCAAGCTGAAGGAGGTTCGCGTGGCGAAGCCCCGCAAGCGTCGTAATGACGCCGGATCTAGCGCGCTGCCAATTGAGGAAGCCCGGAGGATATCCGCCGTGTTACTGGAGTCGATCCGCGCCAACAATAAACAGTTGTCCACCATCGAGCGCGCCGTAGAACGGCTGCGCAGTAATAACCTGATCGTGGCCGGCCGCGTGGATGAAAAAACGGGCGTATTCCGCCCGTTGACCAGTGGCGCAATCAGCCGGGCACTGCGCGCTTACAAGTTGCACCCGGAGCAGTTGTTGCACGACGCCCCAGCGGTATCACTCGCCAGCAAACACCCCAACCACGTTTGGCAGGTGGACGCGTCGATCTCGACTCAGTTCTATCTGGCAGATGATGGGGCGCGGGTGATGAACAAGGCCGAGTTCTACGACGGCAAGCCCGGCAACCTGAAGAAGATCGAGCGTCAGCGGCTGTGGCGTTACGTGATTACAGACCACACCAGCGGCACGTTGTACGTCGAGTATGTCCTCGGCGCGGAATCGGCCGAGAACTTGTGCAACGTTTTGATCAACGCAATGCAGAAGCGCGGCGAATCAGACCCGTTCCACGGCGTGCCGTGGATGCTGATGACCGACCCCGGCGCGGCAATGACCAGCGGCATTTTTCGCAACCTCTGCCGCGCCATGTCCATCGACCTGATCATCAACCAGGTAGGTAATGCTCGGGCAAAGGGGCAGGTTGAACAGGCCCACAACATCGTCGAGCGGGAATTTGAAAGCGCCCTGAAGTTTCAGGCGGCAAAGACTCTGGAGCAGATCAACACGTGGGCCAGCCAGTGGATGCGTTACTACAACGCGACTTCCATTCATACCCGCACCCGGCGCAGCCGGTACGGCGTCTGGCAATTGATCCGGCAGGAGCAGTTGCGCCTCGCGCCGAGCGTTGAGGTTTGCCGAGAGCTGGCCGTCAGCACGCCGGAATACCGCAAAGTCAGCAACCTGTTGCGTGTCTCGTTCCGGGGCGCTCAGTTCGATGTCAGTTCTGTGCCGGAGGTGATGGTCGGCGAAAAACTGCTGATTACCCGCAATTGCTGGCGCGATAAGGACGCAGCTATCGCAGTGCTGGTGGGAGACGACGGACGCGAAAACTATCACATCATCGAGCGAATCGGGGTCGATGAGTTTGGCTTCGCCGAAACCTCCGCCACCATCGGCGAGCAGTACAAACGCCACGCCGAAACGCCAGCCCAAGTGTCGCGCAAAGTGCTGGAACAGATCGCGACCGGAACCAGCAATCAAGCGGGCGCGGAAGTTGCCCGCAAGGCCAAGGCCGTGCCATTCGGCGGCCTGATCGATCCGCACAAACACGTCAACGACACCGTGCTGCCAGCGTACCTGCCACGGCGCGGCAACAGCCTTAACGTCAACGCGCCAACCGTTGAGCTTGCCCCACTCAGTCATGTTGAAGCCGCGAAGCTACTACGCCCGCGCCTTGGCAACCTCTGGACGGCTGAAACGTTTGGCTGGCTGCAGCAGCGTTACCCGGAAGGAGTTCCCGAAGAGCAGCTCGACGTCGTTGAGGCCGAGCTGAAACGACCTGTTGAGGTCATGCGCAAACCGTTCAGCCTGGTGCTGGCTGCGGTTGGAGGTGAGTGATGTTGAAGCTGAAAAAAATTCTACAGGAGGTGGGCCGCCCGCAATCGGCCTTAGCCGAGTCGCTGAGTCTCAGCGGCGCCACTGTCGCCCAGTTGCTGAACCACGGCCATTGGCCGCGCAGCCTGGACAGTGACGAACTACAGGGGCGCATTCGCGTGTTCCTGACCGAGTCCGGCGCCAATGACGCCGATATCGCCAACGCATTTGAAGAAGTGGATCTGCCGTGCGCCAACACGGCAGATCCGGCCCTTAAAAAAGAGCCGTCCGGGGAGGACGAACCTATGTTACTGCCAAAACAGACCATTCAGCCAAATACCCGTAAAGCGTTTGGCTTGTTCCGCGACCCCTTTGATGAGTTGCAGTGCGCCCAGGACATGTGGGTAAGCCCTGATATTCGCTATGTCCGCGAGGTCATGTACCAGACCGCACGTCACGGTGGCTTCCTTGCGGTTGAGGGCGAATCAGGGGCCGGAAAAAGCACGCTTCGCCGCGACCTGGTGAACCGGCTCGCCGAGAACAACGACCCGGTCATCATCATTGAGCCCTATGTACTGGCGTCCGAGGACAACGACACGAAGGGCAAATCGCTGAAAAGCACGCACATCGCCGAGTCGATGATGGCCGCCGTGGCGCCCCTCGCCAAACCCAAAAGCAGCCCGGAGGCGCGGTTTGCCCAGTTGCACAAGGCGCTGAAGGAATCGCACGCGGCCGGCTATCGACACTGTCTCGTCATTGAAGAGGCCCACAGCCTGCCGATTCCTACCCTCAAGCACCTCAAGCGCATCCTGGAGCTGGAGGTCGGTTTCACCAAACTGGTCAGCATCATCATGATTGGCCAGCCCGAGCTGGGCGTGAAGCTGAGCGAGCGCAACGCCGATGTGCGTGAGGTTGTGCAGCGCTGTGAGCGGGTCACGCTGACGCCGATTGAAACTTCCCGGCTGGAAGAATTCCTGAAATTCCGCTTCGACCGGGCCGGCAAGGCGCTCGCCGAGGTGATTGACGAGGGCGGTATTCAGGCACTCGCTGCGCGCCTGTCCCAGCCGAAACGTAGCGGCGGCCGTGACGAAACCGTGTCGCTGCTTTACCCGCTAGCCATCGGCAACCTGATGATCGCGGCGCTGAATCTGGCCGCCCACCTCGGCGTACCCATTGTCACCGCCGATGTAGTCAAGGGGGTGTGACATGGCCGGTCTATATCTCGTAGCACCGCCGCCAGATCAGCCTTTGAGCATTCTCGCCGAGGAATTCCCGGAAAAACTGGCAGCCTTCAACGGCCTGACCCGCGACATGCGTGAAGCGGGGATCGCCATCAAGGCGTTGGTGCTGTCGGACAACAAAATCTTTGTCGACCACCACAGCCTCGACCTGCTGTCGCGTCGGTTTGGCCATGAGCTTCGCGGCATGCGTTGCAGCGCTGACGGGCGATTCGCCCGCAACACGGCGACGATCCGGGGCGTTGGCGTCGTCTGGTTCACCTTGGTCAAGGAGCAGGACAAATGAACCAGCCACTGGATAACTCAATTGAAGCTCTGCAGGACGCCGTTTGGTGCGAACTGCCAACCATGTCTTGGGCCGATGCCATGAGGCATGTGGCGGTGGTGCTTGAACATGTTCACCGCCCATCCGTGGCTTCTGACCATTTGGCGTCGGCCAGCGCCGCGATAGCTGAAAACCGGTTTCACGACGCGGGCCGCCATCTCCGGCGGGCGCTGATCTGTCTCGATGTTCGTTCCGGTGAACGGGTTGTTCGACAGGCTGAACTATTAGATGCCTTCGACCAAGCCCTGTTGGTGATGCCCTTTCTGTGGCTGGAGATTGGCTACAACCGGATCAGCGATTGGGAAGTCACGATTTACGACAAGGCCGGCGGCGCCAAGCGCGTGTCTTTACAGGTCAGCGGCTTGGGCGCTGACGAAACTTGCCGGCGCGCTGCGCAACAGCTCCGCCAAATACTTGAGGGAAAAACCAATGGCGACCAATGACATTCTGCAAGTTCCGGCGGGTTACCGCGTCGATGCGCTCGGCCGAATGGTGCCCGAGGCCTCCATCAAGCCTACGGATCTGTTGCGCGACAAACTGGTGATGGAGGCCATTGATCAGGCCAAGGCTATCAGCGCGATGTTGCTCAATTTCAAAGAACGCGTTTTCGGCGATATCGACGCCCTGGAACAGATCAGCAAAGAGCAGTACGGCGTTGTCTCGCGGGGCACGAAGGGCAATTTGACCCTGACCAGTTACGACGGCCGCTACAAGCTGATGCGCGCTAACCAGGATCAGATTGAGTTCAACGAACACCTTCAGTCCGCCAAAGCCCTGCTTGATGAGTGTGCCCATGAGTGGACGGCCAACTCACACCCCGGCGTCCGCGTGCTGATCAATGACGCATTCCGGGCCGACCGTAACGGTGAACTGCGGACGTCCCGAATCCTGTCCCTACGCCGCCACGACATTGATGACTCGCGCTGGAAGCGGGCGATGGAGGCTATCGGCGATGCGATCCAGGTCGCGGGCAGCCGCAGCTATATCCGACTGTACGAGCGCGTTGGCGATACAGACCGGTATGAAGCTATCAGTCTTGATTTGGCGGGGGTGTGACATGAGCAAGACCCTTATCGAATTTCAGGATCACCAGCAGGACTTCTTGATCTGGACAGTCGACGAAGCCGGCGTCGTTCTCAAAAGTTGGCCATATCAGACCGATATCTGGCGCGGGCTGACGGTCACCAACCTGGCCACTCTCAGGGCCGGCGGTCCGGTGGAATATAAAATGCGCGGCCTCGTCGGCAGCGTGAAGTACGCGGTTCAGTCGGTGCAGCCGCTGGAGCCTGTCGAGGTTTCTGTACGCATGGACGGCGATGGTTACGCCACCAGTACTGTGCGTGGAAAACGTGTGACCTGTACCCATGATTACGAGTATCCGGTTAAACGCCTCGCTGAAAAGTTGTTCCCTGACCGGTCCGCGAGCATTGAACGTCTGGAGTGCGTGCAGATCGGCCGTTTGCACAGCAAATGGCGAATCACCCCGGAGGAGCAGTGAGATGGACAACGGCCAAGGAGCTGAAACCAAGTTCGACACACTTGTTGTTGAAGGCATGACCGGCGCCATACCTCGGGAAATTGGAGGACTTCGTGTAGCTGCATGGTCTTCGGGTCATGCCCTCGACGATAGAAACGAATTTGAAGACTTCACTCGTGAACTATCCGTGGGTGGATTCGAAGACTCGCAGCAGGCTGCTATCGATCTGATGGAGCGCATGCAATGGGCATGAACAAGAAGGTACTGGCGCCGCTCTCTACCAGCACAGGCAAGCTCACATCCGGCGTATTGGAGTTCCAGGCGATTTGCGATCAATGCAACCGTCCGCGAGTTGTCGGTAGCCATGTGAAATGCAGCAAGATCCGGCAGCAGATCCACGCGGCCCGGAATGAGCGGCAAGTAAGCTCACGCTCACGGTCTGGAGGTGCCCAGTGAAAAAAGCGCCTACCAACCCAAACCGCCTGCCATTGATCAAGCTAATTCACGTTGCACGGCGTGAGCTGCGCATGGATGACGACACCTACCGCCTGATGCTGGCCGGCATGAAGGGATTGGACGGCGCGACGTCCACCGCTGACTTGAGCGTTCCAAACCTGCACCGGGTTTTGGAACAGCTCAAGTTGCGCGGCTTCACGGTCCGTCCAAGTAAGGCGCAACAGCGTCCGATGGCGGCCGACGGGCAGTCGCGGAAAATCCGGTCGATGTGGTTGACCCTTCACGACCTCGGCGCGGTGCGCGACCCGTCCGAGGAAGCGCTGGCAAAGTTCGTTTTGAATATGACTGGTGTCGCCGCACTGCAATGGCTCAAGGGCTCGCAGGCAAGTCGCGTAATCGAAAACCTGAAGCAATGGCAGCAACGTATCGAGCTGGCGCCTGCCACCGCAAAGGAGGGTGTATGACTGAGTTCAGAAGCAAAGGCCCCGAACTGCTGACAGATCTCACCGAGCACATCGCGGTTGCGCTCGTTGAGTTGGTGTCGATGGAGGAAGCCGCCGCTCGGCATGTGGCGCAGGAAGTATCTGACCGCATGGCGGCGCACTGGGGCGGCCAGAACCTGTATTTTCCGATGGGGCTATCGGTCAAGTTGAGCCGCCGTGATCGCCAGATCTATGACGAATTCAATGGCACCAACCACAGCGAGCTGGCGCGCAAGTACGCCGTGTCGCTCCAGTGGATTTACAAGATCGTCAAGGCAGTTCGAAAGGACGAGATAGCGCGCCGTCAGGGTGATATGTTTGGTCAAACGGACTCGTAATGGAGAACACAGTGTCACGCTCTACTATGGAAGCGCTACCCGAAGACATTTTGACCGAGCTGACAAGGAAGTATTTCGAGCAACGGTATTCGAGCCTAGATGACCACGTAGCTTGGCTAGCAGAGCAAGGTCATACCGTATCCAGGTTGTCACTTCATCGGTATATGGCGGCCATGAAGTATCCACACCTTGAAGATTTGGTCGAATGGAAGAAGGCCGTACAAAACGAAGAGTCTGTTCGTTTTCGCTGCCTGGAGATTGCTTCTACGCTTTACGAGGGGAGGGACCAGCGTGAGTTGTTGGGACTGGCTGAGGATCTCATAGAATGGATTCAGACCACTGACTCGGCCCGCAATCCCGTTGCATAGAGTGCAACGGTTTTGCAGTTTCGATCCCAGCAACGCCCACTATGGCCCCCCATATCCCATGATTATCTCAACCATCCCTAGATATTTATCTCGGTCCTGAACAGTGTCCATCGCCCCGGCGGAGTGCTACGCCCTCCTCACCCCCTTACTCGACGAACGCCTCGACGCGATCCGTCGGGATCTGGACTGAGGCTTATCTCCATTCGACTTCGCAACGGTGCAGAGGAGAGCCGTTTCAGTTCACCTCGCACCGGCCTTGCTTCAAACAAAGACAGAGGTATCTCACACCGTTGCTCAACGCCAGCTCACCTCATAATTTGGCATCGAGGCCAGCGAGCATTGCCTCCCCTAACGCTATTTTCCCGCTGTCTTTCAACGCCTGACCGGCACCGCGGATGTCTCTCGCTTCCTTGTTCTGACCCAACTTGAATTTACCGACCAATCGAGTGATCTCGATCTCTACCCCAACGATCGCTTTAAGCATCGAGGCGATATAGTCCTTGGGCGCATCCGTCATTTTCCATGGTTCAGGCTGGGACGACTCGTGGGTTCGGGTCAGGAGCGCCACCAATCCTCGAACGTAGCGTTCATCATCCCGGATGGTGATCCTCCCGTGCGCGTGCACCACCTTATAGTTCCAGGTCGGAACCTGCTTGTGGGCTTCGTGCTTGCTCGGATACCAGGTGGGCGAGATGTAAGCTTCAGCGCCACGAAAAACCACCAGCACTTCGTCCCCGTCCTTCACGTCTTGCCAGACCGGATTGGCTCGCGCTACGTGAGCATGGAGAACGCCGAACTGCCCTTCCGAAGCCTTCAACTCGAAAGGGATGTGGTTAGCATCCAGCCCGCTTTCGCCGTTGGTAAAAAGAATGCCAAGCGGGTTCTGAACCATCAGTTCATGAAGGGCTTCGGCCCGGGGCTCATCGAAATGGGCAGGTACGTACATATCAACTCCATCAATCGTCCAAGGGGTGGGGACATCGCAGAACAGCCAAGGAAACACTCGCCTTTTGCGAACGTCTCGGCAGTGGTGATGTGGCCTTCCTATGAATTGTGTTGGTTAACTGGCTCATGGTATAGAGCCAATATCCAACATAATTACTGAGCCAGAATTGATGGCACGAGAAGCGAACGTTGTTGAAATTCCATCGTTAGGCACGCTGGATCGAACCGCAGGTCAGTTAGGACGACAACTGGCTCAAGCGCTTCGGTCCGCGATCCGCAGGGGTGACGTCAAACCAGGTGAACCCCTGCCATCGACGCGCATTCTCGCCAAATCGCTGATGATTGCCCGAGGCACCGTTATCGAGGCCTTTGAGCAGTTGATCGCCGAGGGCTTCCTGGAATCCCGAGGTAGAGCAGGTACGCGGGTTGCCCGCTCTTTGGTAGACGCGGCGCCAACCAGCAAACCGGAAGACAGCCTGGCTGGAACAAGGTCGTGGACTCCCTCTGCGCGAATCGAAAGGTTCGCTCAGGTGGCCCGGCAATTTGGAGCGGCTCCCCAGATTCCGTTTTCAGTCTCCGTCCCGACTGGAAAAGCGGCGCCTGACGATATTTGGCGTCGCCTTGGCAATCGTATAAGGGCGCGCGGGCCCGGAGCTCCATCGGGGTACGGTGATCCACAGGGCGCTCTCGAGTTACGGGAAGCGGTAGCGGATTACGTACGCAAGTCACGATCTGTCCGGTGTGAAGCGAGCCAGGTCATCATCACATCCGGCACGCAACAAGGCCTGTACCTGGCGTGCCAGGTGCTGCTCGATGTTGGGGATTTTGCGTGGGTGGAGGATCCGGCCTACCGGGGTATCACCGGGATTCTGGAAAGCGCGGGCCATACGAATCAAATGATCCGCGTCCCTGTCGATTCCGAGGGCTTGAATGTTGAACGTGGAATAGAGCAATGCCCCCAGGCACGGGCAGCCTTCGTGACCTCTTCACACCAATATCCGCTCGGCATGCCGATGAGCATGGCCCGGCGCGAGGCCCTGTTGTCATGGGCCAGGGCCTGCGATGCCTGGATCGTCGAGGACGATTATGATGGTGAGTTGCGCTATGCGGGCCACCCTTTTCCATCCCTGCAGGGGCTGGACCCCGACCGCGTTATCTATTTGGGGACGTTCAGCAAAATACTGTTCCCATCGTTACGACTCGGCTACGCAATCGTTCCGCCTTACCTGGTGCAAGCCTTCTGTGGTGCAAGGGTTCTGATGGATCGGCATCCCGCCAACGCCGATCAGCATGTTCTCGCGGCATTCATCGCAGAAGGACATCTGGATCGACACATCCGGCGAATCCGCGGCGTGTACGCGGACATCCACAGGCAAATAATCGAGGCGGTTGCGAGGCTGATTCCTCGCGAATTGGCATGGCTGGAACCGAGCGATCAGGGCATGCATTTGGTGCTTTGGCTGGCAGAGGGAATCGACGATCAGTGGGTCGCCACCAAAGCCTTCGAAGTTCACGTATCGGTACGTGCAGTGTCCCCAATGTATGCCGGTGGCCATGGTCGTTCGGGGCTGATTTTGGGCTTGGGTGGTTTCAGTGCCGAGGAGATCGAGTCCGCCACCAGACGCCTTGCGCATGTCATCACGTTGGCTGCGCAGCCCCCTGCTGGATGATTTTGCGCCCTGTGCCCCGCAGCCCCGCCCGGCAAACAGGCGCCATCGGGCACCACACGGGTGCCGGTCAAGCGTTTCGCCGCTACAATGCGCACCTTGACCGTGACAAGCCAGACTAAAAAAACATGTCCCTACCCAAACATCACCTTGAACTGCTCAGCCCCGCCCGTGACGTGGCCATCGCTCGCGAGGCCATCCTGCATGGCGCCGACGCCGTGTACATCGGCGGCCCGAGCTTCGGCGCCCGGCACAACGCCTGTAACGAGGTGAGCGATATCGCCCAATTGGTGGAATTCGCCCGTCGCTATCACGCCCGGGTGTTCACCACCATCAACACAATCCTGCACGACAACGAACTGGAGCCGGCGCGCAAGCTGATCCACCAGTTGTACGACGCCGGCGTCGATGCGCTGATCGTCCAGGATCTGGGCGTGATGGAGCTGGACATTCCGCCGATCGAGCTGCACGCCAGCACCCAGACCGACATCCGCACCCTGGCACGGGCGAAGTTCCTCGATCAGGCCGGCTTCTCGCAACTGGTGCTGGCCCGCGAGCTGAACCTCCAGGAGATCCGCGCCATTGCCGACGAGACCGATGCGGCCATCGAGTTCTTTATCCACGGCGCGCTGTGCGTGGCGTTCTCCGGCCAATGCAACATCTCCCATGCGCAGACCGGTCGCAGCGCCAACCGTGGCGATTGCTCCCAGGCTTGCCGCCTGCCGTACACCCTCAAGGACGAAAAAGGCGGTGTGATCGCCTACGAAAAACACCTGCTGTCGATGAAGGACAACAACCAGAGCGCCAACATCCGCGCCCTGGTGGAAGCCGGCGTACGCTCGTTCAAGATCGAGGGGCGCTACAAGGACATGGGCTATGTGAAGAACATCACCGCCTACTATCGCCAGCGCCTGGACGACGTCCTCGAAGACCGCCCGGACCTGGCCCGCGCTTCCAGCGGCCGCACCGCGCACTTCTTCGTGCCCGATCCGGAAAAGACCTTCCACCGCGGCAGCACCGACTACTTCGTCAGCGACCGCAAGATCGACATCGGCGCCTTCGACACACCCACCTTCACCGGCCTGCCCGTGGGCGTGGTGGAGAAAGTCGGCAAGCGCGACTTGCTGGTGGTCACCCACGAACCGCTGTCCAACGGCGACGGCCTCAATGTGCTGGTCAAACGCGAGGTGGTGGGCTGGCGCACCAACATCGCCGAGCCCAAGGGCGAGTTCATCGATGACGGTGAAAAGCGCTACCGCTACCGTGTCGAGCCCAACGAAATGCCGAAAGGGCTGCATCAGCTGCGGCCGAACCACCCGCTGAGCCGCAACCTCGACCACAACTGGCAACAGGCCCTGATCAAGACCTCCGCCGAGCGCCGGGTGGGTCTTGCCTGGGTCGCTCGCCTGCGCGAGGATCGCCTGGAACTGACCGCCACCAGCGAAGAAGGTGTCAGCGCCAGCGTCGCCCTGGACGGCCCATTCGGTCTGGCCAACAAGCCGGAACAGGCCCTGGAGCAACTGCACGACCTGCTCGGCCAACTGGGCACCACGCAGTACCACGCCACGGCTATCGAGCTGGATGCACCGCAGGCGTATTTCGTCCCCAACTCGCAGCTCAAGACCTTGCGCCGCGAAGTCATCGAAGCGCTGACCGCGGCCCGCATCCAAGCCCACCCTCGGGGTGGTCGCAAGGCCGAGACCGATCCGCCACCGGTGTATCCGGAGTCGCACCTGTCGTTCCTGGCCAACGTCTACAACCAGAAAGCCCGCGACTTCTATCACCGTCACGGTGTCAAGCTGATCGACGCGGCCTATGAGGCTCACGAGGAGACCGGCGAAGTGCCGGTGATGATCACCAAGCACTGCCTGCGCTTCTCCTTCAACCTCTGCCCCAAGCAGGCCAAGGGCGTCACCGGCGTACGCACCAAGGTCGCGCCGATGCAACTGGTGCACGGTGACGAGGTACTGACGCTGAAGTTCGACTGCAAGCCCTGCGAGATGCACGTGATCGGCAAGATGAAGGGGCACATCCTTGGCCTGCCACAACCGGGCAGCGCGGTGCAGCAAGTTGTCGGCCACATCAGCCCTGAAGACCTGCTCAAGACCATCCCTCGCGCGCCCCACTGAGTGACGGGCGAGCGCGCCGCTACGGCGTCGCGCTCGCTGCGCTCTCATGTCGGCTGAATGAGCGACACAAAAAACGCCAAGCCGGATCGGCGTTGGCGTTTCTCGTAAAGACAACCATCCCGGAGCTGCGCAATACCTGCAGGCTAAGCCATATCGGGATGGATGTAAGAAAATGGCAGGGGCGGCTGGATTCGAACCAACGCATGGCAGGATCAAAACCTGCTGCCTTACCGCTTGGCGACGCCCCTGTATCTGTTGCGACGAGTGCCCGGCACTCTCTTTCTGATTGTGCAGCTTGCGAGCAATATCGAGCTGCTGCGTCCCTGCACTGCAAGCCCTGTAAGGACCTCTGCAAGAACGCGCGGAAATTTATCAACTTTCGTTGCGTCTGGGAAGACCAAAAATAAACTAATTTGTTTTAAAACAGATATTTACTGTTGATCCAGGCTATTCGGGACATCCGGAGGGTGCCATGGCAGCTGTTACCGATACGCTGAAGTTGTTTCTCGCCGGCGACGTCATGACCGCCCGCGGCATCGACTCGGTACTGCCGCACCCTGGCGATCCACGGCTTTACGAAGCCTGCGTCAAGGGTGGTCGCCTCCATTCACTGGGGTGGCAACTGGGGGTTCGATATCCCGCGCGAGCAAGTCCGGTTCGCCCATGCCTTGATCGACGAGGCCGGAGTTGACGTGGTGCACGGGCATTCCTCGCACCACGTCAAGGGCATCGAGGTGTACCGCGAACGCCTGATTCTCTATGGCTGCGGTGATCTGCTGAACGATTACGAAGGCATCGAGGGCCACTCAACCTATCGCGGCGACCTGGGGCTTCTGTACTTTGCCTCGTTGGCCCCGGACGGGCACCTGCAGACGCTGGAGCTGATACCCACCCGCCTCTGCCGCTTTCGCCTCTGTCGCGCCGAAGGGGATGACCGTCAATGGCTGCACGACACCCTTTCTCGTGAGTGCGCACGCTTGGGCAGCAGCCTCCGGCCGGGTGCGAAAAATGCCTTCGAGCTGCGTTGGTAGGTGCCTACCTTTGTGGCGAGCGAGCTTGCTCGCGTTGGGCTGCGTAGCGGCCCCAAAAATCTGATAACAATCACCGATTTTTGTGAGTGCTACGCACTCAAGCGGGAGCAAGCTCCCTCGCCACAGGTTTCTCACTGACTCAAGACTCTATTAAATGAACAGCATCGGGGAACCTTCCCGGTTTTTTCATTTCTGCGTCGCTTTTGCATTTCTGTGCGACAGATCGCACTTCATGGACTCCCGTACCACTCCCTCTTGGTGTTAGTTTGGAAAAGTTTCTGACTAATCAATCAGATATTTCTTACCAACCACCTGCAAAGGAATGCCCCCAGCAATGGATTTCTCACTCAAGCACCTGGCCGCGACAACCCTGATGCTAGCCAGCCTTTCGTCGTTCACCACGTCAGCACATGCCAACATCACCCCGCAACAGAGCGCGACCATCCTCAAGACCTTCAGCGATGCATCGGTAACGGATTTCAGGCAGTTCCTGGGACGCCTGGCCAAGAGCGAGCTTGCCAAAACCGGCGACCTCGGCCCGGCAATCAGTGCTTTCCAGGGCAACAAGCCCCTTTCCGCTGAACAGCAAAACGAGATCCATCGCCTGCTCGGCCTCTATGCGCGGGTGAAGTACGGCAACGCTGCCACCGAGACCCTGCGCGAGCTGGTGGCCATCCCGACCTTCCGCGTGGACGGCGTGGCCCAGCACGACAATCCCGAATTCATCAAGATCGCCGACAAGCTCAAGGGCCTTGCCCAGGCCTTTAACCTGAACTTTCGCAACATCGACAATCGCGTCTATGAAATCTCCCTGGAAGGCAGTGGCGATGAAGTCGTGGGCATTCACGCCCATGCCGATGTGGTGCCCGTGACTCCAGAGAACTGGGTCCTGAAAGACGGCACCCGCCTCGATCCGTTCAAGGTTACCCAGGTCGGCGACCGTATGTATGGCCGAGGCACCGAGGATGACAAGAACGGCATCGTGGTCGCGCTCTACGCCATGAAAATCATCAAGGAAGAGAAGCTGCCGCTGGCTCGCCATTTCAAGCTGCTGGTAGACACCACCGAAGAAACCACCGGCGACGCCATCCCCTATTACTTCGAACACAACCCGACACCCAACTACAACCTGGCGCTGGATGGCGGCTACCCAGTGGTGATTGCCGAGAAAGGCTACGGCACCGTCATGGCGAACTTTGCCCGGCGTAACGGTCAGGGCAAGGGCGCCGAAATCACCTCAATGACCGGCGGCCTGGCAACCAATCAGATTCCGTCGACGTCGGTCGCTACCCTTGTGACTGACAAGCCCGCCGAATTGGCCGCCAGCCTGCAGAAGGCTGGCACCGATTATGCCAAGCGCAATGGCGGCGACTTCAGCGTGACCGCCAAGGTCGTCGGCAAGGACGTCAAGCTCACGGTCACCGGCGTTTCTGCCCACTCCTCCGAGCCCGAGTCAGGCATCAACCCAGTGGCACGGATGCTGGGCTTCATCAACAGCCTCGACGGCAAGGTCGCGCTCAAGCACAACCACATGACCGACGCCGCCCGCTACGCCGTCGACAATTGGGGGTTGGACTACCTGGGAGGCAAGTTGGGGGTCGGTTTTTCCGATGCCTTCATGGGCCCGCTGACCACCTCCCTGACCTATGTCGGGATGGATGAAAAAGCCTTCAAGCTCGCGGTCAACCTGCGCGTGCCGAAGGGCAAGTCCCCGGAAGCGCTCAAAGCTGAAATCGCCGAAAAGCTGGGTGCCTGGAGCAAGAAGACTCACATTGCAGTGGCCTTCGACTACTCGATCGCCGAGCCGATGTACCGCAACCCTGAGGGTGAATGGGTCAAGGCGCTGTTGGCGGTGGCCAGCGAGAACCTTGGCATGGAACACAAGTTCGGTACCTCAGCCGGCGCCACTTCGGTCCATGAGCTGCCCAACGGCGTGCAGTTCGGTTTGGCCAGGCCCGAGCTCAAGTACACCGGCCACAACGACAACGAGTTCAAGACCGTCGACCAGTTCCTGCTGGACTTGCAGATCGTTACCGAAATGTTCGGGCGCATCGGGCAGTTGCCGAAACTCTGATCTCCCCCTTTCGGACCCGCCATTCTGGCGGGTCCATCGTTTTGAGCGTCTTGCCATGAACCGGCGGCTCTCGCATAACTGGCCTATTCTGAATCAGCCGACAAGGCGTAAAACCCTTCCGGCGTACCGGACTCTTACCGCAATGGAGGCTAAGCGATGAAGGAGCAATCGATTGAGTTCCGCGCTGGAGATGAGCACTTGGGTGAGGGACACTTTGAAGAGGGGCACTCTGCGCTCCTCGCCATGACCCACCCCCCCCAATCTTCCACGACCAACAGCCGCATCGAGCTTTACACCCAGGAGTCGATGGTCAACTGGCTAGGCCCGTTTCAGCTCATGCGCACGGGCTTGCAATCGGCCGCGGCCACCACCATGGGTGCCTTCGCGGACCCACGCGATGTGCTGGCCCTGCTCAACCCTCGGGACGCTAACCCGCCCATCCAGGTGGCTGCCGACGGAGACGTGTGGGTCGACTATCTGGCCGATACCGGCGATGGCTGGGACTCCACCTATTCCATGGCGCTGTGCGTCAGCCAGGATGTCAAGTTGCCGGAGCTCACGCTGCCGCGCGGCGACGTGCTGCTGCTCGGCGGCGATCAGGTCTACCCCACACCGGCCCAATCCGGCTATCGCACCCGCTTCCTCGATCCCTTCCGCGCTGCCTTTCCCGCGCCGGTCCCCAAGGTTCGCCCGAATGAGCAGGACCAGCCCGTGCCGCAGCCAGGTGCACCGTGGATGGTGGCGACGCCCGGCAACCACGATTGGTATGACGGCCTGCGCGGTTTCTCTCAACTGTTTTGCGAGCAGAAGCCCATCGGAGGCTGGGAAACCCGTCAACACACCAGTTACTACGTGCTGCAACTGCCCAATGGCTGGTGGATCTGGGGCCTGGACCTGCAATTGGAGTCGATGATCGACCGACAGCAGAAGCAGTACTTCGAAGAGATGCGCGCCAAACTGCAACCAGGCGACCGCGTGATCCTCTGCACACCCGAGCCGAGCTGGGTGGATGAGGCCGAACGACTCGCGCGCGTGGGGCGCAAGACCCTGCCCTCGATCGAGACCCAGACCTTGCGCTTCAGCAGTCTGCGCGAGATCGAACAGCTCTTGGGTGACCACTTGGCGGTGGTCCTGGCCGGGGACTCGCACCACTACGCGCGCTACCAGCCAAAAGCCGGCAGCCAAGCACCGCAGCGCATCACCTGCGGAGGCGGTGGCGCCTTCCTGCATGGCACTCATCAACTTCCAGATCCGCCCGAACCGATCAGTGTCGGCGGAACGCCGCAGCACTACGAGCTGGCGGCATCCTACCCGGACAAAAAAACCTCCGAACAGCTGCGTAATCGGGCATGGCGGCTACCCACCCACAACCTCTCGTTCTGCGGCATGCTGGCCATCATGTACTTGCTGTTCGACTGGATGGTAGAAAGCGCCAGCAAGGTGCCCCACCCGGCGCGCGATAATCGCAGCCTGGTCGAGGTATTGTCTGGCCTCGAAGTGTCTATTCCCAACCTGCGCGAGGTATGGCGACAGTTGGTCCTGGTCCTGGCACACAGTCCTTCTTCGGTGATGTTTGCCGTGACCATTGTGCTGGGCTGCGCAGTGCTCTCAGCCGCCGGGGTCAAACGTACCCGAAAGCTTGCCTATGGCATCGGGGCCGTTCACGGCTTGCTTCACCTGGGACTGGCGATCGGGCTGCTATGGCTCATGGGCCGTATCAACATCCACTACTTGCAGTTCGAGGTAGAAAACCTGTTCCAGGTCTTGTTGTTCCTGGTGGGGACGCTGGTGCTCGGCGGCAGTTTGGGAGGCCTGCTATTCGGTGCCTGGATGGTCATGGCCAACACTTTATGGGGGCTGCATAGTGAGGTGGTTTTTTCCTCGCAACGCATCGCCGGCCACAAATGCTTCCTGCGCATGCACTTCAACGGAGACCAACTCACCCTTTACCCGCTCAAATTGGAGAAGGTCTGCCGGCGCTGGTCTGTGGCGTCGGGAGTTGCCAAACTGGCGAAGGTGCAGCGCACCTGGAGGTTGCGGGCAACGCCTGAAAGCACTGGCCCGCGCTTCGTGCCAACCTCGGGCGAACTTGAACTGCGGCTGATCGAGCCGCCCATCGTGATTCGGCGTGGAGGAACCAGCTCATAAGTTCGCCTGCCTCAACGAACAAGGGTTGGATTTGAATGACCCTGGCGGCATGCCATTGTCATTGCGCGATGCTGGCCGACCCGACGCACACCCGAATCAAACCCGGCCGCCTGAGCTGACTCAAACTCAGCTCGACGCGCTGGCGGTTAAAGTCCGGGCGGCCTGTCCTTATTCACAATCGAAATATGCGGTGCCGCGCTTTCGCGTACTCATCCCCTTTCCTCCTCCCACGTAGTCTGAAACTCCCACCCCGTCTGGGAGTATCCGCCGATGCGCAATCCCCGGCGCTTATCCATAGTTGCGACCAAAGGTCAACGGTCAGGCCTCGATGACCGCAACTACTCTGGAGAAAGTCATGGCTATTGGTGACCAAAACTCATCGCTAACCGACGTGACAACATCGATTACCGCCAACGCTCTGAGCGTCGTGGCCACCGGCGTGGACGTTTCGCTGGATGAAACGGCCGGGTTGCAGAACCTCACCGCCACGCCAAGCCCTTCGGGAGACGCTGACGACAACGACACGGCGACACCCCTGCCCTCGGCCTTCTCTACCCGTTTGACCGCCCTTGGGGCAGGTACCGCACTGGATGCGGCCTTGAGTGGCTATACCGGTGACGTGGGCAATACGGGCAGCGATGCGTTCACCATCAGCGGCGCAACAAGCGCTACCGATGTCAGCTTCGTCGGCAGCACTGGCGCACCGCTCAATGGCGCGGACAGCGGACTGGTTACCCTCGATGGCATCAGCATCTTTCTCTATACCGATACGAACAACAACATCGTTCTGGGCCGAGCCGGGAGCGCAACCGGCGCGATCGTGTTCGCTGCCTATATCGAAGAAACCGGATCGCCGGTCACGGGCGGCAAGATCTGGACCGTGGAGTACCAACCGCTCAAGCATCCAGGTATGACGAACCCCGATGACTCGGTCGATCTGACGGGTAAGGTTTTCATCGGAGCCAGTCAGAACCTGGAATTCACTCTGGCCGGTGCGCCCTCGGGTCAGAACCTCTTCCTGATGTTCACGACAGCGACCCCGGCAACTGAAACGGTCAATGGTGTCGTGCGGATCACGGATCCCGCCATCATTGCCACCGGCAAGCTACCGGCGAATCAGTCCGGGCTTGACCCCAACGACCCGAAAGACGACATCAGTATCACGACTGGCGACACGATCAATACCAGCCAGGCGGGTGGGCCGACCACCTTCGGCACCAACAACCAGATGATTACGGAACAGGAAGGCATCCGTTTTTCGTTCGTCACCGGTGCCAGGCAGAATGTGACCATTCCCAACCTGGATCAGAACGAAGCCGATCTTGAATCCAACATCGACTTTACCGGCGTCGTCAATGTGAAGACGGTCAGTTTCGACGTCGTGCAGTTGCAAAGCGGCAAGAGTGCTGTCGTAAAAATCAGCGCATTCAGCACTGCTGTTGAATCTGGCACGCAATTCATCGACGGATATGCGAATGATACGAAGGTTGACATCGTCAGTGTTCGCGTCCTCAACAGCACCGGGACGGTGATCGAGAATTCAGCCGGACCGGAGGATGATCCGGCCATTGCCATCAGCTTCGTTAGTGGGGTTGCAACCATCACCGGCATCAAAGCCGGCTACCAGATTGAATACACCACAACGTTGGATCACAACCGAGTGCTCATCGAGAACGGGGCGCCCCTCGACGCCAGGGGCAATACCCACGCCGATTTTGATATCGATGGCCTCCACCTGCTCCAAGCCTCTGTTACGAGCGCCGAAATCGGTTCCAAGATGATCTTCGACGACGACGGGCCGGCGGCAGCCGGGACCGCCGTAACGGGCACCGTCGACGAGGACGGCCTGACCAATGGCATTGCCGGTGGTACGGGCGACGTGGCTGGCGAGGCGACCACGGCCAGCGGCAGCGTGACCGGTATCTTCCAGTCCGGTGTCGACACACCGCTGAGCTATGCCTTGTCGAGTGATACCAGCGGCTTGCTGGCGCTGAGTTCGGGCGGGGTGGCGCTGGTGTACAGCGTCGTGGGCAACACGCTCACCGCCAAGGCCGGCGCGACCGATGTGTTCACCTTCAGCCTCACCACAGCGGGTGCATACACCTTCACGCTGCTCAAGGCGCTGGATCACGCAGCAGGCAACAACGAGAACGACATCACCATCAACCTGGGCTCGCTGCTGCAAGCCACCGACAAGGACGGTGACACAGTGACGGCCGCGGCCGAGAAGCTGGTCATCACCGTCGACGACGACACGCCGACGGCGACCGGGACCGCCGTGACGGGAACCGTCGACGAGGACGGCCTGGCCAGTGGCATTGCCGGTGGTACGGGCGACGTGACTGGCGAGGCGACCACGGCCAGCGGCAGCGTGACCGGCATCTTCCAGTCTGGCGCCGACACGCCGCTGAGCTATGCCTTG
Organism: Pseudomonas sp. P9_31; assembly: GCF_034008235.1. Lineage (NCBI taxonomy): Bacteria > Pseudomonadati > Pseudomonadota > Gammaproteobacteria > Pseudomonadales > Pseudomonadaceae > Pseudomonas > Pseudomonas sp. P9_31. Next base: position 2,890,166 of record NZ_CP125375.1, on the reverse strand, counting down.
TCGAGTGATACCAGCGGCTTGCCAGCGCTGAACTCGGGCGGAGTGGCGCTGGTGTACAGCGTCTTGGGTGACACGCTCACCGCCAAGGCCGGCGCGACCGACGTGTTTACCTTCAGCCTCTCCGCAGCGGGTGCATACACCTTCACGCTGCTCAAGCCGCTGGATCACGCGGCAGGCAACAACGAGAACGACATCACCATCAACCTGGGCTCGCTGCTGCAAGCCACCGACAAGGACGGTGACACAGTGACAGCCGCGGCCGAGAAGCTGGTCATCACCGTCGACGACGACACGCCGACGGCGACCGGGACCGCCGTAACGGGAACCGTCGACGAGGACGGCCTGGCCAATGGCATCGCCGGTGGTACGGGCGACGTGGCTGGCCAGGCGACCACGGCCAGCGGCAGCGTGACCGGCATCTTCCAGTCCGGCGCCGACACGCCGCTGAGCTATGCCTTATCGAGTGACACCAGCGGCTTGCCGGCGCTGAGCTCGGGCGGGGTGGCGCTGGTATACAGCGTCTTGGGCAACACGCTCACCGCCAAGGCCGGCGCGACCGACGTGTTCACCTTCAGCCTTACCGCAGCGGGTGCGTACAGCTTTACGCTGCTCAAGGCGCTGGATCACGCGGCAGGCAACAACGAGAACGACATCACCATCAACCTGGGCTCGCTGCTGCAAGCCACCGACAAGGACAGCGACACGGTGACGGCCGCGGCCGAGAAACTAGTCATCACCGTCGACGACGACACCCCGATCGTGACGGCCAAGTCGAGTCTGGTCTACGCGAACGAGAGCAACGGGTCGCTTGTGACGGATATCGGTGGAACGGGCCTCTTCGCTTACTCGATTGGCGCGGACCAGCATGCGACGCCTTACAGTGCGTCGAACTCCGACTTCCTGTCCGTGGCCCTCACGGGCGTCACGGTGGGTACGAACCCCATCACCAGTAAAACGGTGACTTGGGTCTCGGAGAATGATAGCCAGGCGACATTCAACGTGGGCTTCACCTACGTGTCCAACAATCCGGCGCAAGGAGCGACCACCAACGCCACCGGCACGCTGATCTTTGACAAGGTTGCTGACACCTATACCTTGAAACTGGCTCAGGAGATTGAGAGCTTCAGCATCCTGAACACCTCGACGCCTGGCAACCCCCTCAAGGGCTATGCGCTCGACTCAGCCACGATCGTTGGATCGAATCCGCCGGTCTCGGTGATGACGCTTGCCAGCAACTTCTTTGTGCAGTTCGAAGGATTTGGCGTGAACAACGGAACGCCGCAAACCTTCGCTTACGACACCACCACAGGCTTGTTCTCGAATGATCGACGGTATGTCACGGTCTCATCGGATTCGATTGGCGCTGCCAGCGACACGCTCCAATCGGACGAGGTGATCGATCTGGACTTTTACAAAACAAATCCCCTGGGGTTCACCAACTCTACCGCGGAGAGGGCCACGAGCAAGGCGGTCTTTATCGAGTTCACACAGGCTGGTATTGGCGCTGGCAAAGACATGCTGGTGGTGTTGAAGCTGGTTGATGACAATGACGCTACGCACACAATCAATCGGACCTTCATTGTTGGAAACTCAAGCGGCAATGACGACGTAATCAACTCCAGTGTGCCCTCCTACGGATTCGTCGCTCAGGCACAAAACGGCATCGTGGTCTTCGAGAGCAATGACTACAACTTCACCGGAGAACACTACTCGATCCAGGGTGCGCAAGTGGTGACATCGACCCAAGGCGTAAGCGGAAGCGGGTACCAGCTCAATGGGGTCATCGACAATCCCGCGACTCCGGGGATTGAGGGTGCAACGCTCAGTAATAGCCTGACCGCTTTCGGCGGCGACACGACTGAGGGGAATAACGAACCCATCAAGATCGTCAACATCGGCTTCGTGTCCACGTCGACACCGGACGCCCATCTGACCTTCGATGTGGTGCTGGCGGATGCCGACAGTGACGCGACGGCCACGCAAACCCTGGACGTGACGATTGTTGGCGACAACCGCGTGACGGCCTCAACGGGTGCGAACACCTTCGTGATCGCCGACACCGACGTCGACGGGCTGCTCTCTGTGGGCTTGACTGTCATCGATGGCGGCTTTGCCACCGGCACTGACACGTTCAACTTCACGGTAGCGGGTTCGGGGGCGAACTACACCGAAGTGCTGGCACCGGTCGCCAACCTGGCGGCGTTCACAGCCGCCGCCGATATCGCGCTGGACGGCACGAAGACCTACTACTTTGGCGTCGTTGGAGGCGATGGCTACCTGGCATTCGATGCGGACGGCAACGGTATCACCACCATCATCCAGTTGGTCGGTGTAACCGACATAGCAAGCACTGATATTGTCTGAGTACCACTGCGGGCATACGGCCTGGCCCCCACAAGGGGCCAGGCCGTTTTTATTGGGCCGCTTCTTTCCTTGAGCCAACGAGGCCAGACGAGCTACCGGCGGCGTGTCCTCATTCACAAACGGAATATGCGGCGCCGCGCCTTCGCGTCCTCATCCTCTTCCCTCCTCCCAGGTAGGCCGAAACTCCCATCCCGCCTGGGAGTTTCGGCCAATGTGCAATCCCCGGCGCTTATCCATAATAGTTGCCCCCAAAGGTCAACGGTCAGGCCTCAATGACCGTCATTGCTCAGGAGAAAGTCATGACTATTCGCGAGCAAAACTCATCGCTGACGAGCGATCCGACCTCCCTATACGCTGCGACCCTCGACTCAGTGGCGACAGCGTCGGTTACGGCCAATGCTCTGAGCGTGACGCCCGGCGCGAACGTTACGCTGGACGAAACGGCCGGGCTGCAGAACGCCACCGCCACGCCAAGCCTTGCGGGAGACGCTGACGACAACGACATTCTGGTGGCATCCCTGCCATCAACCTTCTCTACCCGTTTGACCGCACTGGGTGCAGGCACTGCAACGGGTGCGGCCTTGAGTGGCTATACCGGTGCCGTGGGCGACACCGGCAGCAATGCGTTCACCCTCACCGGCGCGCCCGGAACAATCACTACCGATATCAGCTTCGTCGACAGCGCTGGCGCACCGCTCAATGGCCTCGACAGCGGTCTGGATACCCTCGATGGCACCAGCATCCTTCTCTATACCGATACGAACAACAACATCGTGGTGGGCCGAGCCGGGGCCGCAGATGGCGCGATCGTGTTCGCGGCCTATATCGAAGAAACCGGTTCGCCGGTCTCGGGCGGCAAGATCTGGACCGTGGAGTACCAACCGCTCAAGCATCCGGACGCCAGCAACCCCGACGATGCGGTCAATCTGCTGAATAAGGTTTTCATCGGAGCCACTCAGGACCTGGCATTCAGTCTGGCCGGTGCGCCCTCCGGTCAGAACCTCTTCCTGATGTACACAAAAGCGAACCCGACAACTGAAGTGGTCAATGGTGTCACACGGATAACCGACCCTACCATCATCGCCACCGGCAAGGACCCCGCAGACCAGTCAAGTGGCGCCCATATAAACACTGGCGACACGATCAATACCAGCCAGGGGGGTGGCCCGACCACCATCGGCACCAACAATCAGATGATTGTGGAACAGGAAGGCATCCGCTTTTCGTTCGTCACCGGTGCCAGGCAGGATGTGACCGTTCCCAACCTTAGTCAGACCGAAGCCGATGTTGAGTCCAACATCGACTTTACCGGCGTCTACAATTCGACATCGGCCAATTTCGACATCGTGCAATTGCAAAGCGGCAAGAGTGCTGTCGTAAAAGTCAGCGCATTCAGCACCGCTGCTGAACCTGGCGCGAATTTCATCAACGGTTATGCGAATGACACGCCGGTTGCCATCACCAATGTTCAAGTCATCAACAATAGCACCGGGCTGGTGATCGAAAATTCCGACGGTTCAGTGAATGACCCGACCATTACCATCAGCTTTACAGGTGGGGTTGCAACCATCACCGGTGTTAAAGCCGGCTACCAGATTGAATACACCACAACGTCGGATCACAACCGCGTGCTCATCGAGAACGGCGCGGCCCTCGACGCCAGGGGCGATAACCACGCCGATTTTGATGTCGGCGGCTTCTCGCTACGCCAAGCCTCTACTTCGACCGCCGAAATCGGCTCCAAGATGATCTTCGAAGACGACGGGCCGAGAGTCAGTGCGACCGGCACGGAACCGACGCTGACAGTAGACGAGACCGTACTGGCGACCAACGACACCCAGAGCTTTACCGCCAACTTCAGCTCGGCGTTTGGCGCCGATGGCGCGGGCACGCTGACCTATGCGCTGGGCGTGGTGGCCGGTGGCTCCGGGCTGACCGATACGGCCACCGGTGAGGCAGTGAACCTGTCGCTCAACGGCGCCGTGGTCGAAGGCCGAACGGCGACGACCAACCTGCTGGTGTTCACCGTCAGTGTCGCCGCCAATGGTGACGTCACTCTCGACCAGCAACGGGCCGTGGTGCATCCCGATGCAACCAATCCGGATGATTCGACGAGCCTGACCTCGGACGATCTGGTGACGCTGAAGGCGACCATCACCGACAAGGACGGCGACAGTGCCCAGGCCACGCTCAACATCGGCCAGAACCTGGTGTTCAAGGACGACGGACCGAGCATCAGCACCACCGGTACGGAACCAACGCTGACGGTGGACGAAACGGTGCTAACCACCGACGACACCCAGAGCTTTACCGCCAACTTCAGCTCGGCGTTTGGCGCCGATGGCGCGGGGACGCTGACCTATGCGCTGGGCGTGGTGGCCGGTGGCTCCGGGCTGACCGATACGGCCACCGGTGAGGCGGTCAACCTGTCGCTCAACGGCGCCGTGGTCGAAGGCCGAACGGCGACGACCAACCTGCTGGTGTTCACCGTCAGTGTCGCCGCCAATGGTGACGTCACCCTCGACCAGCAACGGGCCGTGGTACATCCCGATGCAACCAATCCGGATGATTCGACGAGCCTGACCTCGGACGATCTGGTGACGCTGAAGGCAACCATCACCGACAAGGACGGCGACAGTGCCCAGGCCACGCTCAACATCGGCCAGAACCTGGTGTTCAAGGACGACGGACCGAGCATCAGCACCACCGGCAGCGAGCCAACGCTGACGGTGGACGAAACGGTGCTGACCACCGACGCCACCCAGAGCTTTACCGCCAACTTCAGCTCGGCGTTTGGCGCCGATGGTGCGGGAACGCTGACCTATGCACTGGGCGTGGTGGCCGGTGGCTCCGGGCTGACCGATACGGCCACCGGTGAGGCAGTCAACCTGTCGCTCAACGGCGCCGTGGTCGAAGGCCGAACGGCGACGACCAACCTGCTGGTGTTCACGGTCAGCGTCGCCGCCAACGGTGACGTCACCCTCGACCAGCAACGGGCCGTGGTACATCCCGATGCAACCAATCCGGATGATTCGACGAGCCTGACCTCGGACGATCTGGTGACCTTGAAGGCGACCATCACCGACAAGGACGGCGACAGTGCCCAGGCGACCCTCAACATCGGCCAGAACCTGGTATTCAAGGACGACGGGCCGAGCATCAGCACCACCGGCACGGAACCAACGCTGACGGTGGACGAAACGGTGCTGACCACTGACGCCACCCAGAACTTCGCCGCCAACTTCAGCTCGGCGTTTGGCGCCGATGGCGCGGGCACGCTGACCTATGCACTGGGCGTGGTGGCCGGTGGCTCCGGGCTGACCGACACGGCCACCGGTGAGGCGGTCAACCTGTCGCTCAACGGCGCCGTAGTCGAAGGCCGAACGGCGACGACCAACCTGCTGGTGTTCACCGTCAGTGTCGCCGCCAATGGTGACGTCACTCTCGACCAGCAACGGGCCGTGGTACATCCCGATGCAGCCAATCCGGATGATTCGACGAGCCTGACCTCGGACGATCTGGTGACGCTGAAGGCGACCATCACCGACAAGGACGGCGATAGCGCCCATGCGACCCTCAACATCGGCCAGAACCTGGTATTCAAGGACGACGGGCCAAGCATCAGCACCACCGGCAGCGAGCCAACGCTGACAGTGGACGAAACGGTGCTGACCACCGACGCCACCCAGAGCTTTACCGCCAACTTCAGCTCGGCGTTTGGCGCTGACGGTGCGGGCACGCTGACCTATGCACTGGGCGTGGTGGCCGGTGGCTCCGGGCTGACCGATACGGCCACCGGTGAGGCAGTGAACCTGTCGCTCAACGGCGCCGTGGTCGAAGGCCGCACGGCCATCAGCAACCTGCTGGTATTCACCGTCAGTGTCGCCGCCAATGGTGACGTCACTCTCGACCAGCAACGGGCCGTGGTACATCCCGATGCAACCAATCCGGATGATTCGACGAGCCTGTCGGCGGACGATCTGGTGACCTTGAAGGCGACCATCACCGACAAGGACGGCGACAGTGCCCATGCGACGCTGAACATCGGCCAGAACCTGGTATTCAAGGATGACGGGCCAAGCATCAGCACCACCGGCAGCGAGCCAACGCTAACGGTGGACGAAACGGTGCTGACCACCGACGACACCCAGAGCTTTACCGCCAACTTCAGCTCGGCGTTTGGCGCCGATGGTGCGGGCACGCTGACCTATGCACTGGGCGTGGTGGCCGGTGGCTCCGGGCTGACCGACACGGCCACCGGTGAGGCAGTCAACCTGTCGCTCAACGGCGCAGTGGTGGAAGGTCGAACGGCCACCACCAACCTGCTGGTGTTCACCGTCAGTGTCGCCGCCAACGGTGACGTCACCCTCGACCAGCAACGGGCCGTGGTACATCCCGACCCCAACAATCCCGATGATTCGACGAGCCTGACCTCGGACGATCTGGTGACGCTGAAGGCGACCATCACCGACAAGGACGGCGACAGTGCCCAGGCCACGCTCAACATCGGCCAGAACCTGGTGTTCAAGGACGACGGACCGAGCATCAGCACCACCGGTACGGAACCCACGCTGACAGTGGACGAAACGGTGCTGACCACCGACGCCACCCAGAGTTTTACCGCCAACTTCAGCTCGGCGTTTGGCGCCGATGGCGCGGGCACGCTGACCTATGCACTGGGCGTGGTGGCCGGTGGCTCCGGGCTGACCGATACGGCCACCGGTGAGGCAGTGAACCTGTCGCTCAACGGCGCCGTGGTCGAAGGCCGCACGGCCACCACCAACCTGCTGGTATTCACCGTCAGTGTCGCCGCCAATGGTGACGTCACTCTCGACCAGCAACGGGCCGTGGTACATCCCGATGCAACCAATCCGGATGATTCGACGAGCCTGTCGGCGGACGATCTGGTGACCTTGAAGGCGACCATCACCGACAAGGACGGCGACAGTGCCCAGGCCACGCTCAACATCGGCCAGAACCTGGTGTTCAAGGACGACGGACCGAGCATCAGCACCACCGGTACGGAACCCACGCTGACAGTGGACGAAACGGTGCTGACCACCGACGCCACCCAGAGCTTTACCGCCAACTTCAGCTCGGCGTTTGGCGCTGACGGTGCGGGCACGCTGACCTATGCACTGGGCGTGGTGGCCGGTGGCTCCGGGCTGACCGATACGGCCACCGGTGAGGCAGTGAACCTGTCGCTCAACGGCGCCGTGGTCGAAGGCCGCACGGCCATCAGCAACCTGCTGGTATTCACCGTCAGTGTCGCCGCCAATGGTGACGTCACTCTCGACCAGCAACGGGCCGTGGTACATCCCGATGCAACCAATCCGGATGATTCGACGAGCCTGAGCTCGGACGATCTGGTGACCCTGACGGCAACCATCACCGACAAGGACGGCGACAGCGCCCACGCGACCCTGAACATCGGCCAGAACCTGGTGTTCAAGGACGACGGACCGAGCATCAGCACCACCGGTACGGAACCAACGCTGACGGTGGACGAAACGGTGCTAACCACCGACGACACCCAGAGCTTTACCGCCAACTTCAGCTCGGCGTTTGGCGCCGATGGCGCGGGGACGCTGACCTATGCGCTGGGCGTGGTGGCCGGTGGCTCCGGGCTGACCGATACGGCCACCGGTGAGGCAGTCAACCTGTCGCTCAACGGTGGCGTGGTGCAAGGCCGCACGGCCATCAGCAACTTGCTGGTGTTCACGGCCAGCGTGGCCGCCAACGGTGACGTCACCCTCGACCAGCAACGGGCCGTGGTACATCCCGATCCCAACAATCCCGATGATTCAACAAGCCTGAGCTCGGACAATCTGGTGACCCTGACGGCAACCATCACCGACAAGGACGGCGACAGCGCCCACGCGACCCTGAACATCGGGCAAAACCTGGTGTTCGAGGACGACGGCCCAACACTCGCCTTCGGCAACCTGATCGGGACCGGTAGTGTCCTTCCTCAAACAGGGTACTGGGATAATTCGATCGGAGCCGACGGACTGGGGGCGACCGGTCTGGATATTTCGTTGGTGAATAACCAATTCACCCTCGTCAGGCCGGACAACACGACCACGACCGGGACCGGCACGCTCACCGAGCAGTCGCCCTCACCGGACGCCAACGGCGCGTTCCACTTCGCAGGGACTCTGACGGGTGATTTCGACAACAACGCCGCCACGGCGAATACCAGCGTTGACTACACGCTGACCGCCTTTGCCAATGGCAGCTATGCACTGGACTTGGTGCAGGGCTTCAGTTCGCAGATCGTGCTCAGCAGTGCCGACGGTTCGCTCAGTGCCGGCGGCCCGGATCCAGTGCGCACATTGTTGATTCCGGAAACGAATGACCCGACTATTCCTTCGGCATCTGAGGAGGTTGTGTTCTTTTCCGCGAAAGCAACGGCGTCGACAGCGGACATCCTGACCGGCATCGGGCTCGGGGCCCCCGACCCCACCGAAGCCCAGCTACAGACCAACCCGCTGCCGTCGTACATCGACCCGGCGGCCATGAACGTCAGCACGGCCGGCATCGGTATCGCCAATAACCTGTTCCAGGGAGACAACCTGGCAGCCATCAGCGCTGCCGATGAAAGCTTCGTGATCAATCCGGAAAGCCTGCTGACGAGCATGAAGGTCTTCATCGACAACTCCGTGGGGGGCTACAACACGGCGACCGAGGACCTGTACTACAGGGCTTACTACGAGGATGGCACGTTCTCGAACCTGATCGAGGTGAACACCCTGACGCCGGAGGCCGGCGGACAGGTGTCCTTCCTCATTCAGAGCGATGGCACGAAGCTGATCGACGCTGTTCAGCTCACGATGGCCCGAGGCGAGATCAAGATCCCCGTGATCGAGTTCACTCATGAGACCGAGAGCCTGGCCAGCGATGTCAAGCTGGCGTTCAACGCGACGCTGACGGACAAGGATGGGGACTCGGCGACGAGTACGTTCGACGCCAACCTGTTCGCCAACGACTTGGGCACCACCTTCGACTTTACGCTGGTGGGCACGAGCGGTGAGCGGGATGCCTTCAACGTCGATTTGTCATTCACCCAAAACAAGTACCAGGTCACCGGCTTCGATGCGAACGCAGGGCTGCGAGACACGCTGGTGCTCAACGGCGACCAGAACGCCGTTGTCCAGTCGATCGACAACAGCGGCGCAGACAGCATCGTGACGGTTGCCGAAATGGGCGGACAAATCACGACCATCACCTTGGTTGGGGTCGATCTGCTGAGTAGTGACATTGTTCATGGCAGCGCCTGAGGCAGCGCACGCGTGAAAGAATGCGAGGGTGGTGTAAACCACCCTCGCATTTTTTTTGCAGTTCCAGGATGAGATCCGCGAACGGCGACATGTGACGGCCCAGGCGCCCCAAAGAGGTGTCAGACCGTCTTGTTTTACGTGAAATTCAATCCAGTTCCACCCAAGTGGACTCGGGCGGTTCTTCGTTGTTGGTGAGCCCGTGCTTTTGCGCGTACATCAGCAAGTCGATACGGTTGACGAGATTAAGCTTTTGATAGATGTTGCTGAGGTGGTTGTGCACGGTGTGCTCGCTGATGCCCAGGCGCCCGGCGATGCTGATGTATTTGGCGGACGGATCTCCCACGATGGCGCAAATCAGTTCCCTCTCGCGCAGCGTCAGCCGCGCCTGTTTCGCCCGCTCCAAATTGCACTTCAAGGGTATATGCCCGGTCGCGGCATAGCCGGAAAGCCCAACGGCCCAGGATCTATTCTGTCCGATGTCACAATAGTGGACCTTGACGATGGCCCGGATGATCGATTCCGTCGGGTCTTCCACCAGCACGATGCCGCGTGCGCCCGCTTCTATCGCCTGGGCAACGGGGACCGCTTCGTAGAGGCCCTTGAGCACCAGCACTTTCATTTCGGCACCGCGGGCGAGTCCCGCGACGACTGACAACGGGTTCAGCGCATCCGGAAAGAAACTGAAAAGAATGACATTGGGACGCAACTGATCGGCAAGATCCAGCGCATTGGTATAGGTGGTGGCCTGGCCGCTCACTTCCATCTGAGGCTTCCTGGCATTGATCAAGTCGTGAAGGCCCATGAGAACGAGGGGACGACAATCGATCAGCATCACGCGTATTGGTTTGCGTATTGGTTTTATTTGGGTCGTCATTACCTTCCTGACTCCCTTGAAAATGAACGATAGCCTCCGCCCGCTGATCCTCCTTGAGTATGAGCAGCTCACTCACCTGGCCACCGCGATTGAAGGACAGATCCGAGCGCCGACAGGCCTTGACAGTGCCCGCCCGGGTATTCGGCCCTGGGGACATTTCCACCCGTTGCACCGGCAGGGGTTGCAGACGTTTCCAAAGCCGGGCAAAGCCATCGAGACAACATAAATAGAAATAATCATAAATAGCTTGCGCATGATGATGGGCTCCCTGGAGCCGCTGAACTGAGTCTAGGCCAGACTAGCGCGCTGCCAGCCCGCCCATTCGCCAGTCGTCGACTCAGGCCTCATGCAAGTAGCCCGACCGATGTTTCCAAGACGCCTAACCCCTAGGAAATCAAGGCCTTAGGCTCGCCGCGGGCGATCTGCGACCAACGTCTGATCCGATCAAAATCGTCAATTAACCGACGAGCGGCGTACAAACAAGCACAGCAGCATCCGCGACGTCAATTTATCGGCGGCAATTTGTAGTTGGCATGTGGATGACCATTGTCCAGCGGACGATTTCACCGCATTCCGGCGAGCCGTGAGGAGCGGTATTTTTGGGGCGGGCGTTAGCTGAAGGGCTGCCTCTCGGAGTAAGCGATGCCGGTGCAGCGGGGGCAGGATCAGGGGGATGTGAGGTTTTGGCCGGATCTGCCGGGGCTCAACCAGGCGTTAACGTTTTCGACACCCTCGGCAGGCGGTTTTCCCGCCCAGCGATTGAGCGTGAAAACATTGGTGACGAAGTCGTATTGCGTCTTGAGCAGGTCTCGACGAGCCCGGAATTCGTTGCGTACGCTGGTCAGCACATCGACGGCATTGGCCATTCCGTAATTGAGCGCTTTCTCTGCCGCCACCCTGGACAGCTGTGCCGAAGCCAGGGCATTCCGGCTCGCACTGATCTTCTCTGCGCTCGAATTTGCGGTCAGGTAAGCGGTGGTGATCTCCTTGACCACCTGGCGCTGGACCGATTCCAGTTGCTGCTCTGCCACAATCTGATCCTGGTAGAGCCCACGCACCCGCGCCGAGGTTGAGCCGCCGCTGTATAGCGGCACTTGCACGCCAATACCGGCGACATAACTGTCGGTACGCGGCGCCAGGGAGTTGTTGTAGCCCTCGTTGGTCTGCTGCGCGCTCAGAGTCAGGCTCACGGTCGGGTAGTGCCCGCCCTTGCCGCTGCGCAACGCAGCACCTGCTGCTTCGACGCCGCTTTCGTTGGCCTTGAGCGCCGGGTTTTGCTCTATACCCTCGCGAACCCACGCTTCAAGACTCTGCGCCGAAACCTTAAGTTGCACGTCATCGCGAATCCGGTTGAGCTTCTCCTTGACCGGTCGGCCGACGATCTCCGCCAGTGCCTCGCGAGTGATACTGGCCTGGTTCCGGGCATCCAGTTCCTGCGCCGCCAGCAAATCTACCCGGGCCTTGAGGTCGAGCTGATCGGTAATCAATGCCAGCTGCTTTTCGTACAACGCATTGACTCTGTCCAGACTCTTTTGCGTGGTTTGACGCTCCGCCCTTACCAACTCCAGTTCATCCTCGGCCGCCAACGCGGCGAAGTAACGCTGCGCCAACTCCACAGTGGCCTCGGCTTGGGTTTCCAGTGCTTCCGATTCGGATTGCCTGGCCAGGCTTTTGAATTTTTGGTAGTTCTCCCACGCGGCCTTGTTGTAGAGGTACTGACGCAGCACCAGGCTGTAGATTTCGCTATCGTAACTGCGCTGCACCAGGTCGCTCTCCTGATGAATCCGATTCGTTCCGGCGTTGAGCGCTACCTGCGGCAACAGCGAACCCAGGGCTTCGCGCTGATGTTCCTGGCCCGCCTTCGCTCGCGCATACGAGGCCAATACTCGCGGATCTTCCAGCCGGGCCTCGCGATACAACTGCATGAGGTCAGTGGAAAACGTCGAGGCACTGACCCCGGTCGGCTTTGCTTCAGTGGTTTGCGCCAGAACGGCACCCGCTGCAAACATGAACGCCCCGCCCAGCAGAACTGACGACGCTCGCATGATCATTCCTCGATCATCGATTGAGACATGACATCGCGGGCCGGCTGCATCAAGTAATGCAACAACGTGCGTTCCCCGGTGATGATCAACACGTCCGCCGGCATCCCCGGCAATAACTTGCGCTCACCCAAGGTACGCGCACCGGCTTCGGTTACCCGAACCCGCGCCAGGTAATAGCCCGCACCGGTCTTTTCGTTGGTCAACCGGTCAGCCGATACGCTACTGACCTCGCCTTCGATCACCGGAGTGGTCGAGCTTTTGAACGCACCGAAACGAATATCGGCGCGCTTGCCGATGGCGATGCGATCGATATCGACCGGCGCCACCTGGGCTTCTATGACCAGTTCTGAAACCGAGGGAACAATGTCCAGCAGCGGCGTCGCCGGGCGCACGACTCCACCAATCGTATGCACCGTCATGCCAATCACCATACCCGCCTCGGGTGCGCGGATGATGATATGGCTGAGCCGATCCTCCAAGGCGGAAGCTCTCTCTTGCAGGTCGTAGATTTTGGTCTGAACCTCGGCCAATTGTTTGGCGACATCGGCATTGAAGTCTTTATCGACTTGTAGAATCTGCAGCTGTGTTTCGTTGATCTGCAAGCGAGTCCTGGTAATGGTGGAACGGTGGTCGGCCAATTCGGACCTGACCATTTCAAGCTTGCGTTCCTGCTCAAGCAGACGTTGTTTGTCAACGAACCCTTGCGACAACAGGTCGGTCAATTCAACTATTTCGCCGCGGTAGGATTTATCCAGCTGGCCCTTGACACCGATCATCGCCTCCAGCCCCTTGATCTGTTGATTCAACTGACCAATGCGCTCTTGCAGCACCGCTATCTGGCCCAGCCGTGACCCCCGTCGTGCGTTGAATACCTGGGTCTCGCCCTGACGGGCTTCGGCACCTCGCAAACTGTCGGAATCGGTCATGATGCCAAAGCCAATCACCGGCAGATTGTCCCGCTCAGCCCTGAGTCTTGCCTCTATGGCTCTGGCGGCAATGAGCTGACTTCGGGTCATCTCGTATTCGGATCGCAGCTGGGCATCATCGAGAATAATCAGCGGGTCATCACGCTTGACGATGTCACCGTCATGGACCAGCACCTCTTTGACGATGCCACCTTCGAGGTGTTGTACCGTTTTTCGGTACGCCTGCACGGTGACCACGCCAGGCGCGTAAGCCGCGCCATCGAGCGGCGCCATCGCCGCCCAGGTGCCGAACACGCCAAAGGTCACCAATACAATGCCAAAACCCAGGCGACGTATTTTTCGATCAGATACCGCCAGGTCGGCGAAGTTATCCATTTGACGACTGAGCATCGTACGGTTCATTGGCATCGCCCTTGCGGGTAGCAACCGAAGCCACGCTTGCGCCTGCTTGCGTGGCGTGCTTTTGCGCATGCTGCGCGTTGAGTTCGGCCAACACCTGCTCGCGTGGCCCATAGAGACTGATAGCGCCACCGTTCATCACCATGAGCCGGTCCAGTTGGGACACGATGTTGGTTCGGTGGGTAATCACAAAGAGGGTTGCACCTGTGAGCTTGAGCTGCTGGATGGCCGCCGCCAGGGCGCGATCACCGACTTCGTCGAGATTGGAATTGGGCTCGTCGAGGATAATCAGCCGCGGGTTGCCATACAGGGCACGGGCCAGGCCTATGCGTTGGCGCTGCCCTCCCGACAGCATGACGCCCTCACTGCCAATGACGGTGTCATAACCATCGGGCAACAGCAGAATCATTTCGTGAACGCCAGCAGACCTGGCCGCCAGAACGACTTTCTCGGAATCGACCTCGGCGAAGCGGGCAATGTTCTCGCTGATGCTGCCTTCGAATAATTCAATGTCCTGGGGCAAGTAACCTATATACGGCCCAAGCTCATGTTTGTCCCACGCGCAGATGTCCGCGCCATCGAGCCGGACCACCCCTTGCTGCGGCGCCCATACCCCCATCAGTGCCCTGGCCAGGGTGGACTTGCCCGCGGCGCTTGGGCCGATGATTCCGACAACGCAGCCGGCAGGTACGCTGAAACTTATGTTTTTGATGATCGGCGTTTTCGAGCCAGGTGCCGCGACGATTAAATTCTCCACCTGCACGTGCCCCTGAGGCGCAGGCAATGACATGCGCTCGGGCTGAGCCTGTTGTTTGTCGAGGATGTCGTTGAGACGGCGGTACTGCGAGCGGGCCGCAATAAAGCCCTTCCAGCTGCCGATGATCAGATCGATGGGGGCCAACGCGCGCCCGAGCAGCACGGACCCGGCGAACACCATCCCTGCCCCCACCTGGTGGTCCACGGCCAGGTACGCCCCCAGACCAAGGATCAGCGACTGCACCAGGATCCGGAAACTCCTGGAAAGCGTGCTGATGATGCCACCTCTATCGCTCGCCGCGGATTGCAGCAACAGGACGTTTCTTTGACGATGCCCCCAACGGTCCATAAGGGTTTCAAGCATGCCCATGGACTCGATGACTTCGGCGTTGCGCAGATTCTTCGTGGTGTAGAGCGTCGCGCTGATATGTTCCTTGTTAGCTTGGGCAAGTGTCGGCCCCGTCAGCCTCTCATTGATAAACGCGAGCGATAACAACAACAACGCACTGCCCAACGCTACCCAGCCATACCAGGGATGGAACATGAACATCACAGCGACATAGATAGGCAACCAGGGCGCATCGAAAAAGGCGAACAATCCATTACCGGAGAGAAACTGTCTCAAGCCGGTCAAGTCGTTGAGCGACTGGGCCGAGGCATCCATGCCGCCACTTTCCAGAGCCCGTTTGAAACTGGCTTTATAGACCTGGCGACTCAGCAACACATCCAGCCGGGTACTGACCCGAACCATGATGCGCGAACGGACCCATTCCAGGGAACCGAGCGTCACCACCAGCCCGGTCATGATCAGCGTCAGCATTGCCAGGGTGGTCAGACTTCCGCTGGTGACCACTCGTCCATACACCTGGAGCATATAAAAGGTAGGAACGAGCATCAGCGCGTTGATGAAAAAGCTGAAAAAGCCAACAGAAACAAAGCTGTCTCTACAGGCTTTCAACGCAATTTTCAGACTATTTTCAGGTATGTTTCGCATTGAAACCCCTGCTCGAAAAGCCATACCCTGAGGAGCTTAGATCATGCCGAACGACTGTGCGCAGCCATTGGCCGGATCGCCTCAGGCAACGAGTATTACCCTGGCAACGACCCTGCGGTGAAGAACGAAAATGCCGACGACTTCGAGGCCAGGATGCTCTACGACGGGCGAGATGGAACGAGCTGACGTCAGTGGAATACAACGCAAAAAAAGGCCCCAAGGGCCAAATGCCGGTCAGTTAAGGTACGAAACCTGTGGGAGCGGGCTTGCTCGCTCCCACATTGAATTGCGCTTAACTGACCGGCATTACCCCAAGGGCCTTTTTCTTTCTCCATGAAGCTCAGTGGAACGTCATGGAGCAATAATTGCTACCCAATAACAGAAGAGCCGCAGCGCAACGTAGAGGCTCAAGGGGCAAGCTTTCTTCTCTCGATAGGGACTGACAAAACAATGCTTGTACGTGTCTCACCGTACGCGTTGATCCTCGCAATGACATTCTCAAGATCGGCCATTGACTTGGCATAGATCCTGATAAGGTAGGAGTCGTTACCTGTGATATGCAGGCACTCGACGACTTCGGGTATGTCATTGAGCGTTGCTATCAATTTGGATTTCGCCGGCTTGAGGGTGGTGATACCGACAACAGCAGATATGCCGAACCCTAGCTTGGTTGGATCTAACTGAGCGCTATAACCCTTGATGACCCCTGAGTCTTCGAGCTTTCGCAACCTATCAGTGGTGGCGGGAATAGAAAGACCAGCGTGCTTGGACAGCTCGGTGATGGAAATGCGACCACAGTCCTGCACTTTTCCCAAGATTTTTATGTCTATACGGTCCATGTACGTTCCCCCCAGCAAAAAAGTATAAATTTTAATGAAAAACATGAGTTTTTCATTAAAAAAATAATGCACCAAAATAAAGCGCGGTGCTAGTCTATTTACAGCTCGACAAGCCTAAGAAGAACCCAAGCAATCAATAGCCCTTAATCTTTAGCGTTACGCACTGCATAATAAAATATTTCTCTCCAGGAATCGTGTTCGCATGGAAGATGAAAAAATAAAGTGTGAAAAAAAACCCTACCCATCATTCGCCAAACATATTGGAACGCAAGTCCTAGCTCTTCGCAGATTCAAGATGGATCAGTTCTTTATGTATCTGGCTGGAGTCACTCTTTTCTCAGTGGGTGCCAAGTTTTTCATTGTCAGTCAACTGGGAACTGATCCTTTAGATGTCCTGATCATCTCGATAGATAAAATACTCCTGCTCGGAATGGGCGTTTGTTCGGGTATTGTTTCTATATCCTTTCTGCTGTGGTGGATGCTCTGGAACAAAAAATATCCTCCGATAAGCCCATTTATTACAACCACGCTCACCGGTCTGCTGATTGACCTCTGGTCCGTGCTGGGGCTTGGAGAGTATTTGATTGTCAGAGTGAATGAATACACGATATTGGCGACAGGGTTGATCTTGTGTGCTTATTCATCGGCACTGATTATCATGAGTGGTATTGGTATCAGAATCATGGACCTTGTAGTGCTGACCATGGTTTCCAAATGGGATTGGTCATTCACCAAAGCCAAAATGATAATTGAAATTGGTATCTTTTCGACCGGGTGGCTTTTAGGAGGGCCGTTCGGGGTGGGAACCATTGCATTCTTGTTGGTTATAGGTCCTCTTATACAGCCATTCATGAATATGAATGCCAGGCGCTTTTCACTTAAGAATTATGGATTGAACAGCGCTTCTTCTGCCTAGCAACAACTACGAAATGAACCGCTGCCACTGTGCTGCAGGATTTTTTTCGCCTCGACTATTTTGACCGATGAAATATTGACAGTAACTTCCGTGATGAGGAGTGAGAGATGGACAATACAAAAAATAAAAACTGGACCTTACAAAGCATGCCCGCGAAGCTGGAAGAAATACTCCCGGACGGCAATGTAAAGTGCCACCTTTCCCCCCGAAACTGCGTCATACAGGAGGGCAAGGTAGGTTTTTGCAAGGTGCGTGGGAACAGAGGCGGTCGGTTAGTTACATTGAATTATGGCAAAGGCGTTCACAGCACCGAAGAAACTATTGAAACCGAGGCGGTGTTCCACTTTGCTCCCGGTGAACGAATCCTTTCCTTAGGAAATATCGGCTGCATGCTCAACTGCGGCTACTGTCACAACTGGAAGACCTCTCAGGCCAAGTATGTAACAGACAAAGATGTTTACTACTACACACCTGAGCAAGTTGTGGAAACTGCGCTGAAGCATGGTATACGCGTCATTTCCTGGACTTATAACGACCCTGTTGTCTGGCATGAATTTATCCTCGACACGGCAAAGCTGGCAAAGGAAGCGGGCTTAATCAATTTATATAAATCGGCATTTTTCATCAGCGAAGAAGCCATTGACGAACTATTGCCGGTCATTGATATATTCTCAATTTCACTAAAATCCATTTCCCCTGAATACTACCGAAAAGTCACAACTGGCTGGGTAGAGCCCGTTCTGGCGGGTATCAAGAAAGTATACGATGCTGGCAAATATGTTGAAGTCAGTACCTTGATGGTTACCGACATCAGTGATGATGAGGATACCGCCAGAAAAATTAGCCAGTGGGTACTGGATGAACTGGGCCCGAATGTACCGCTCCACTTTGTAAGGTTTCACCCCGATTATAAAATGAGCAATAGCATCAGAACCCCTGTGGATAGACTCCTGAAGGCTCGGGACATCGCTCGAAGCATGGGGGTTGAGCATGTTTATCTGGGTAACGTGAACGATGTCGAAGGCACCAATACCAGCTGCAACAATTGTAACGCCCTACTCGTTACCCGCTACGGTTTGAACGCTGAAATAGTCGGATTGGATAACAACGGTTGCTGCGCTCAGTGTGGGCACGATGCACATTTCAAACTACTTGGCGAGCACAAAGCGACCAACCCTGTTGAACTGCGAGAGGATGCGCTGACCTCTTACGAAAAGCGAAAGTTCGAGTGGCATGGGGACATCGTGTCGCTGCACGCCCAAGTGCTGAATACCGAAGACTTTGAACAGACCGTCTACCTGCGGCGCAACTATACCGACGGACTCAACAGTGATTGGAAATCACTGACATTGCGGCCGTATGAAAGCTATCGATTCATTATCGCCAAGGCACGAATTGATGAATCAGGCCCTGAGGTCTGGCTTCCCAAGGGGGTGAACTCAAATCTTCATGAAGTATTCGACAGGGCTCACTTCCCAACCGAGTCGATTGAAGAGATTGGCATTTCGCAAAATGACATCACCCCGACAATTGGTTATGAGGGCAAGCAGAACATGTATGAACAGGTTATCAAACTGGTCAGCAAGTCATGAATGTGTCCACTGAAATACTGCACATCAGGGTCGATGACCGAGAGGCCCATCCATCAGTGACGCCAATTTATCAGTGCAGCGCGTTTAGCGCTGACTCGGCGTTCTTCTACTCGAGAAAAGCCAACCCCAATGTGACTGAGCTGGAACAGGTTGTCGCATCCCTGGAAGGCAGTGAATACGCCTTGGCCTACAGCACCGGTATGAGTGCCATCTACATGGTTTTGGAGTTGCTGAAACCTGGTGCGTCATTGGTGATCAACAAATATATCTATGGCTGCTCTTATAAACTGTTTCAGCGCTATGCCGCACGTATCGGTGCCGAGCTGACGATTCTGGATCTCACCACGGAAAGTGGATTGAAGGCGTTGCCACCGAATGTGGACATGGTTATTTTCGAAACGCCGACCAATCCCTTCCTGAAAGATATCGATATTCATGCGGTCAGCAGAGCGGTTAAGCAAAACAACCCACAGGCCCTGGTAGTCGTTGATAACACGTGGGCCACTCCGATATTTCAAAAGCCTCTAAACTTTGGCGCCGATATTTCTCTGTACAGTGCAACGAAGTATTTCTCCGGGCACAGCGATGTCATGGGCGGACTGGTTCTTGTCAACAGTGAAACTATTTATAAGCGTCTCCTCGAAGGTCGCTTTTATTCAGGCTCAATATTAGCCCCTCACAGCGCGTGGCTGCTTCGCAGAAGCATGCAGACGTTTAATCTGCGCATGGAGAGACACAGCAGCACAACCTCCAGCATGCTCAACTACCTGCGGGAACTGCCCTTTATTGAGCATGTTTATTATCCGCAAGTCGATGGCAAACAATTGACAGGTTATGGTGGCATTGTGTTTGTTGATATTCGGCCAGATCTGGTTCCCTTCTACAAGACCTTCACCAGCGCCCTCAAATGGTTTGGAACGGGCACGGGAATGGCCTGTGTTACGTCGATGGTTGCGCAACCCTTTAGTGGAAGCCATGCCTCGATGACCGAGCAGGAAAAAGCGGATATGGGGATTGAAAAGGGATTGGTTCGACTATGTTTTGGTTTAGAGGCCCTTGAGGATCTTAAAGAGGATCTGCTTCAAGCCTTCGAAGCCATGGAAAATATGGTTGATCAATAAGGCGCTCTTAAACCTGTGTAGCGGATGTTAATCATAAACAGCGAGCCTTCAACGGCTCGTTGTTTTTTAGGGAGAAGCGAGTGTGTCCAGTGCATTCGAAAAAACAATATTCGAAGACCCTACTCTGAATGTTATCCATCTTCTAAACTCGATTTCCAATGAAAATCCAGAGGCTATTTCTCTGGCTTCCGGTCGACCTGATGACGAGCAATGCGACCCATCCCTCATCGATAAGGGGCTGGCCAGCTATACACGATACGTCGCCGATACCGAACAATCAGTTGCAACATTACTTTGCCAATATGGAAAAACCGCCGGAATTATCAATGAGATAATTGCCGAACACTTGCAGAGGGATGAAGGGATAAAGATTTTGAACCCTGAAAGCATTGTCGTGTGCATGGGGTTTCAAGAAGCCGCCACCTTGACATTGTTATCCATCTTTGAAGGAGGTGGTATTTTATTAGTGCCAGACCCTGTATTTTCCGGGATCACGGGTATTGCGAAATTATTAAAAATAAAAATTGTACCTGTTCCCATGAACACCTTTCTCGATCCATCTGCCCTGCGCAAGGTAGCTGAAGATCTTGAGGCCAGGGGAGAAAATATAAAAGCGCTGTACGCGATTTCAGATTTTAGTAACCCTACTGGTGACAGCCTTTCCTATGAAGACAGGAAGGCGTTGCTCGCCTTGGCCAATGAAAAGAATTTTTTTATCCTGGAGGACAATGCCTACAGCTACTTCAGGTACGAGGGAGATAAAATTCCTTCGATGAAGTCGATCGACAGCCGTCGAGTCTTTCTTCTTGGCTCTTTTTCAAAGTCGATTTTTCCGGGATTACGCATGGGCTATCTAGTCGCTCCGGAGGGCGCTGGGGTGATGTCCTTTAGCAGCAGATTGTGTAAAGCCAAAAGCTTGATCACGGTCAATACACCTGCCCTGTGTCAAGCGGTTGTCGGAGGCTTGCTGATAAAGAACAATTATTCTTTGAAAGCGCTGAACCAGCCAAGGGTGCTGTCTTACACGAAGAAACGAAACTGTATGATTGACTGCCTTGAACGCGAATTTCCGCTCAAGGCTGATTCTCGAAAAAATGTCACCTGGAACCATCCGGCAGGAGGCTTTTTCATTAATGTCCAGCTGCCTTTCAGCTTTGAGTATTTTGAAATGTGCGAGTGCGCCAAACATTTCAAGGTTATCGTATTCCCCACTTCCTTGTTTTCACTGACGAATGAGGCTGTTACTCAGGTCAGGTTGTCGTTTAGTAATGCGACAGAATCAGAAATCAAACAAGCGATAGGCCGCCTCAGGGCATACATTGAATTTAGAATGCAGTAAAACATCCCCCATGGGGCCGTAGGGAATTGATGCCAAGGCTTATTCATCAGTCAATGAGAGATAAGCCTTGTATTACTTGCGGCTTAGGCTCCTGTGGCGAGTATAACGCCAGTGGCTACCTGGTAGGCACCCAGAATGGTTATGGTTGCCCCGGAAAAATAGTTGATCAACTTAATCTTTGATTGGGCAATCCGAGTCTTGAACATGGAGGAGAATCCGCTCAACCCCAACCACCAGACAGCCGAGCCCAAGAATATACCTGTCACCATGGGCAGCACTGAGTGCTGACTGCTTTGATCGCTGACCATGCCGTCACTCAGGGCGGCAAATATCGCGATAAACGATAAGATGGTCATGGGGTTCGACAGCGTCAAAAACAATGTGGTCGAGTAGGCTTTGAACATGTTGGCTCGTTCACCCGCCAAGGCTGTCGTGCTCCCCTTCGATCTTATTGTTTGATAACCAATGTACGCGAGGAATATCCCTCCCAAAATACATAACCATGGCTTAAAGCTAATGAGTGTCGCTATGATAGCTGTGATTCCCAGCGCACCGACAAACCCATAGATCGAATCGGCTGTTGCCGCCCCCAATCCCGTCGCGAAGCCTGCTCTCCATCCGAGCATAAGACTCCTCTGTATGCACAACAGCCCAATGGGTCCTACAGGGGCCGCAATACAAAGCCCAATGACCATAGACTTAACGAAAATCAACATAGATGCACCTCCGAAATGGATACTGGAAGATTAGGGGAAGTGCATTTTTTTATAAATTAATTATTAATTTTCATACAAGCATTTCCGATAAATTTGTATGAAGTATTCTTATTTTCCCTTCATTATTAAGGTACGGCGGCGTCCTGGCCTTCGGACAAAACCGGCCAACGCAACCTATTCGTCTAGCCTGCCACTCATGGTTGCTTGAACGTTATCCGCGAATGAAACGCCCCATCGGATGCACCTAGCCTTTGGGGTGCCATTCATCAAGCCATCAAGAGCGCCCTATGGAACCTGTGACCGGCAGATTTCCCAGCAGTTTGAGCCCGGTACTCTTCACGAAAGTGTCATAGTCCATCGGTCTCTCGATACGGGTTTCAGCGTTGGGTAGTACGTAGGCCCAGGCACGCTTGGACGATGCGTCGTAAACCAGCTTGAACAGACGGGTCGGCACCCAGACCTTGTTGTCGCCGATGGTGGCGTGGCCTGAGTCAAAGAGCGGGCCGGTAAAGACAAAAACATTGCCATCGGCTCGCTTGGCAAACTTTCTGACATCCGATTCAACCTTACTCCAGATCTTCCGGTTGTTGGTTGGGTCTTGCGGCACCATGTTCGACAGCGCAAAGGATTGGGCCATTGCATTGGGGTTTGGTGCATCGGCCGCCGGGGATTGATGACCACGGTCCACGGCCGGATGTTGGCTACGGTAGTCGCTCAACTCTGCCCGTCCACTCTTTGGGATGCGTGGGTCCGGGTAGAACTGATTGGTGCGCTCCTCCCCTTTGGCATCCTGCAACTGGGCCGCATTAAGGCGTTCGACCACTACCAGCGGCGTCTTACTGGTTTGCGAGTACAGCACCGCGAAGTTGTCGGAACACAGGGCCAAGGGTTTCATTGTTGCAGGCACAGTGGCCGTGTTGATCGGTTTCGCTGCAGGGAACAGTTCTGCGCAGCCGTCAAACGATGCCTGTTTCTGTTTGTTTGAATAGAGTTCCAGAGCCGCGTTCTGGCTGATCGAGCCCGAGTGGGACGCTTGTTGCTGATGCTGGGTGGGGGGCTTGATGAAATCCAGCAGACTGCGGGCTTCTGCCCCGGTCGAGAGCAAAACAAGGGCCGATAGCCCAACTGCAATTTTGCGTAGGTGCATGCTTTTAATCTTCGAATTGGATTGAGGGGTAAACGTACGGCGAGCCCCGATTCACGGAGCCCGGAACTCGGAGCCGGGTGGAGGCGCTTGCTGATTAGATTGCGGGGAGCATGCTGTCACTGTCCTTAATCAAAATGCCGATGCGGATCCGGTCGGCTCCGAGCATTACGACCGCTGACGGTCGTGCGGGATTTATTGACCATTACAAGTCACATTAGTGCTGCGGCCTAAGCAGGTTCGTTAACTGGTGCGAAACGTTGTGCGTACTCCTTTGGACTCACCCCCATGCGTCGCACGAAGGCTTTTCTGAGCACGTCGACACTGTGGTAGCCGCATCGGCGCGCTACCTCCTCCATCGACCGCCTTCCCAGCTCTATTTGCCGACAGGCCGCTTCGACCCGGACGTCCTCGACGTACTTGGCAGGCGTTGTCTTGAATTCCCTCTGAAACATGCGAATCAAGGTCCTCACACTGGTGGCGAGCCTGTCTGCAAGTATCTCGACCGTCAGCTCCGAATGTAGATGTTCACTGATCCAGACGCATAACTCATCCAGGTTCGAACCTGTCGCATGCTGCGACTGGAGTGCGACGCTGAACTGTGCCTGGCCGCCTGGACGTCGCAGAAACAGAACCAGATTTTTCGCGATCTCCAAGGCGGTGTCGTCACCCAGGTCTTCGCTGACCAATGCGAGCGCAAGATCGATTCCCGCCGATATGCCTGCCGAGGTGTACAGGTTGCCGTCCTTGACCCAAATCGGGTTGGGATCCACATGCACGTTGGGATAGCGCTCGGCCAGGCTGCGTGCCATCCGCCAGTGGGTCGTTGCCTTTCGACCATCCAAAAGTCCTGATTCGGCCAAGGCGAAGGCCCCGACACAGATCGAGCACACACGCCTGACATTGCTGGCACGCGTGCGGATCCACTCGATGGCCGTCTGATCCAGCTGATCCATGGCTTTCCAGCCCGACGTCACGATCAACGTGTCGATGGCCTTGTTTTCAAGACGCTCCTGTTCAAGCGTCTTGTGCGCCACGAGTGCGATGCCGGTGCTGCCAGCAGCCTCTTCCAGACTTCTTCTACTCCGCACCCCAGAGGCCCGACAACTCCGACGCCCGTGACTACGATTCGCTTTTAACCTTCGAGACTAATCATTGGACCCTCTTCATTTTTCAGTCGACGCCCACTAAAAGCAGCAAGCTATGGCCTATGGCTAAAGCTTTGTGGTCAGGTGAACGTCGAGAGGACGGGGTGGCGTCCTATCCACTAGGCTGGCTTGCTTATTCGCTGTTTCAGTTTGACCCGTATTGTCAGGACGGATCTTGAACCAGATGGCGTACATCGCTGGCAGGAACACCAGCGTCATGATGGTTCCGACGAATGTGCCTCCGATTAGCGTGTAGGCCAGCGTCCCCCAGAAGACGGAGTGTGTCAGCGGAATGAATGCCAGGATTGCCGCAAGCGCTGTCAGCAGTACCGGGCGGGCACGTTGTACCGTGGCTTCGACTACTGCGTGAAACGGGTCCAGCCCTTCTTGCGCGTTGTGATGGATTTGCCCAATCAGAATCAGCGTATTGCGCATCAAGATGCCCGACAACGCGATTAAACCGACCAGAGCATTGATACCAAACGGCTGCTGGAAGACAAGCAGTGTCGGTACCACACCAATCAACCCTAACGGCGAGGTGAGGAACACCATGATCAACGCCGAGATTGAACGGACCTGCAGAATGATGATGAGCAATGTCATGGCTATCATGATTGGCAGCAACGGTAAAATCGCCTTACCAGCCTTGCCTGACTCCTCGATTGCACCCGCCTGCTCAATCCGGTACCCGCCAGGCAGTTTCTCAATGATCGGCTGCAACTCCTTCATGACCACACTTGAAACGTCGGGCGGCTGCAAGCCTTCGGCAATGTCACCACGCACGGTGATGGTCGGCGTGCGGTCACGACGTCGGAGGGTCGGATCCTCCATACGAACATCGACCTCTCCCACCTGAGACAGCGGAATCCGCTGACCCGCCGTGCCTACCAGCGTAAAACCTTCTATCTTGGCGGGATCGAGCCTGATATCCCCCGCTGCGCGACCAACCACCTGCACCGAGCGAATGTCCTCACGAACTGCGGTGATCGGTACTCCGGCCAGCAGGAACTGCAGTTGCTGCGCGACTGAGCTTGACGTCAACCCCACCGCCTCCAGGCGATCCTGATCCAGAGCGAAATGCAGCGTCGGCGTCAGCGGTCCCCAATCGGTGTTGACGGTTCTCATCATCGGGCTCGACTGCAACACGTCCTGTACCTGGCCCGCAATCTCACGCAACTTTGACGGATCAGGTCCCATCACCCGGTAGGCCACCGGAAATGGCGAATAAGGACCAAATACAATTTGAGACGCCCTGACACGAGCCTCTGGGGCGAGTCCTTCAGCGACCGCTTCGCGAAAGCGGAGTTTGAGGGTTTCACGTGCCTCCTGACTGTCCGTCAGCACTACGATCTTCGCGAACGATGGATCAGGCAGTTCTGGCGCCATCGCCAGGAAGAAGCGTGGCGCCCCTTGCCCAATATAGGCCGTGACGATTTTTGCCTCTTCCTGCTTTTGCAGCCAGGCCTCGACCTTTGCGGCAGTGGCACTGGTCTGCTCGATGGAGGTTCCGTAGGGCATTTGCACCTCGACCATTACCTCGGGACGGTCAGAGGTCGGGAAGAACTGCTTCTTCACCAGGCTCATGCCTAAAACTGCCACGAAAAGCAGCGTGATAACCGTGCCAGCCACCAGCCATTTGCGGGCGATGACCCGTGTCAGAACTCCGCGAAAGCGGTTGTAACGGGGAGTGTTGTAGATAGCCGCATGCCCACCCTCTACCTTCTTGATGTTTGGCAACAACTTCACCCCCAGGTAAGGGGTGAAGGCCACCGCGACGACCCAGGAAGCGATCAAAGCAATGCCCACGATCCAGAACATGTTGCTGGTGTACTCGCCGGCTGTCGATTGCGCGAAGCCGTTCGGCAAAAAGCCGATAGCCGTCACTAGCGTACCGGCAAGCATCGGCGCGGCCGTATGACTCCAGGCGTACGCGCAAGCTTTGATACGGTCGTAGCCCTCTTCCATTTTCACCACCATCATTTCGATGGCAATGATCGCGTCGTCCACCAGCAGTCCCAGCGCCAGAATCAACGAGCCAAGGGTAATACGGTCAAAGTTCTTTCCGGTGGCCGCCATCACCACAAACACTATCGCCAGCGTCAACGGTACCGCCGCTGCGACCACGAGGCCTACCCGCCAGCCCATGCTGAGAAAGCAGACAAGCATCACCACAAGCAGCGCGACAAAAAATTTGACCATGAACTCGCCAACGGCCGAGTCAATGTTCACGGCTTGATCGGTGACCTTGGTCAGCGTCATGCCCAGCGGCATGCCTTCATTTATCTTCGTCGTCTCGGCGTCCAGCGCCTTGCCCAGGTCCAGGCCATTCCAGCCCTCGCGCATTATGACCCCCAGCAACAAGGCCTCTTCGCCGTTATTGCGCACCAGGAAGGTGGCAGGGTCTTCGTAGCCTCGTTCAACCGTCGCCACGTCCGAGAGCTTCAAGGTGCGCCCCTGAATCGCCAGGGGCGTGTCACGAATTTTCTCCAATTTATCGAAAGCGCCATCCACCCGCAGGAAAACCTGCGGCCCGTTGGTTTCGATGGAACCGGCGGGTGTGAGCACGTTCTGGCTATTCAGCGCGGCGAAGATGTCCTGGGGAGAAACGCCCAAGGTGGCCAGTCGGTCATGGGAGAAGGACACAAAAATGCGCTCGGCTTGCTCACCGATGATGTTGACCTTCTTCACGCCCGGCACATGCAACAGTTGTTGGCGCAACGACTCTGCATCACGCACCAACAGTCGCTGCGGCTCGCCTTTGGCTTTGAGGGCGAAAAGCGCAAACGTCACGTCCGAATACTCGTCGTTGACCAATGGCCCGATCACACCCGCCGGTAGCCTGGTGGCTTCGTCGTCGAGCTTTTTACGCGCCTGATAGAACTCCTCCTGCACTTGCGAGGGCGGCGTGCTATCGAGCAGTGACACCATCGTGAAAGCGAGGCCAGGACGGGTGTAGGTTTCCGTGCGGTCGTACCATTTCAGTTCTTGCAGGCGTTTTTCAAGTGGCTCTGCTACCTGATCCTGCATCTCCTGCGCCGTGGCGCCCGGCCACGCGGTAATGACCGTCAACTGCTTGACCGTAAACGGAGGATCTTCCGCACGTCCCAGCTGAAAGAACGCCAGGGTGCCTGCAACGGCAATCAGGAAGATCAGAAACACCGTAATAGATCGCTCACGAACGGCGATCGCGGAAAGATTGAAGCGCCCCTCGCTCATGGACGACCCCCGGCAACTTTGGCGTCATCCTGTTGAGGCAATCTCACCTGTTCACCTTCGTGCAACAGATGTGCGCCTAACGCTACGATCTGCTCGCCGATTTTGAGGTCGCCCGCGACTCGTACTGTGTCGTCGCTCAAGCCCAGGATTTGTACAGGTCGCCACGCCACCTTCGCCGGTGTACCGGCGATGACCCACACGCCAGGGCCTTGACCTGGGTCATAAACGGCAGCGATCGGTACTTGCAGCCCCTGCCCTTGCATGGCGCCTTCAGCGATCCGAAGCGTGACGGTCGAACCTATCGGTGCATTGGCCAGCGCCCCCTCAAGCACATACCGCGCCTCGAAGGTGCGCGTCATTCGGTCGGCCGAGTCAGAAAGCAGCCTCAGCTTCGCTGCAACAGCATCCGTGGTATTGCCATAAAGCGTCGCTTGCGCGGTGGATCCTGCCGCGGGGCGCAACGTCTCGGGCAGGTGCACGATGGCTTCGCGCTGCCCCGCCCGCGCCAATCGAACCACGGGCTGTCCCGGGCTGACAACTTGCCCGGGCTCGGCGAGCGTCTCCACCACAACGCCGTCGGAATCCGCAAACAGCACCGCATAACCAGAAGCATTGCGAGCTACATCAGCCTGCGCTTCAGCGGCGCCAAGCTGCGCCTTTGCGGTATCCGCTGCGGCTTTGATCTGGTCATAGGCCGATGCAGAAATAGCACCTGCGGCGACCAGGTCGCGATACCGAGCCTCGTCATCTGCAGTCTGCTTGGCTCGGGCCCGAGCGGCTATGACCGACTCTTGCTGTGCTCGCGCCTGCAACCCCAGATCGATTGGGTCGAGGCGCATGAGTGGCTGACCACGTTTAACGGTCTGACCGGTGTCAACCAGACGCTCAAGCACCTTGCCTGATACCCGAAAACCCAGATCGCCCTGGACGCGGGCAGCCACGACACCCGTGAAAGAACGTGAGGCGTCGGAGCCCCCCTGAACCGCTGCGGACCTGACCAGAGGAGCATGCGTGCGCGGATCTTCAACGGTGGATGAGTCGCCACATGCCGTCAGGACAAGAGGCAACAAGCAAGCGGCAATGGGGGAAGGTCGAAGCCGGCGCATAGATTCCCTTACTTAAAAATAGGACGAGCGCCACATTCTCAGTCCAGTGACCATATGTGTCAATGGTCACGAACCATGAAACATTCAGCTTCTCAAGCTCAACACCGAAACCGTCGCCGCCCCTGAGAAGAAACCAACATCCGCTCAAATCGCCTCAATTGACAGAGTGTGACTATTGAGTAATATGGTCACAAATATCCTCTATTGAAGGAATCTCAATGCCTCCCCTCCGTCCAATCGCCCTTTTGGTCAGCGCCGGCTTATCGGCAGGTTGCGCGGTCGGTCCGGACTACCATCGTCCAGACGCTCCGCTTTCGGATCGTTACTTGGGTCAGCCTTCTGTCGAACAGCGTCGTGGAGCGACGCCGACCAGCCTTGTAGCTTGGTGGGAAGGCTTTGGTGATCCAGTGCTAACCGACTTCATCTCCAAGGCGCTTGAGCAGAATCTGGACCTGGCGCAGGTGTCGGCGCGAGTCACACAGGCGCGGGCCGGACTAGGTGCTGCAAATGCCGCTTTACTCCCCTCAGGGAACATCAGCGGACAGGCCGCACGCTCCTACCAGTCAATCGAGACGCCGCTCGGCCAGGTGTTGAACTCAACGCCTGGCAATGATCGGTACGCAAGCGCCTACGAGGCCAACCTCGATGCCAGCTGGGAGGTAGATGTCTTTGGCGGATTGCGCCGCGGACGCGAGGCTGCTCTGGCCGAGTACCAGGCTTCCCTGGCGGGCGTCGCCGCCACACGATTGGCTATCGCCGCGCAGACCGCTGATATCTACATCACTGTCCGCGGACTGCAGACCCGGCTGGACATTGCGAACCGACAAGTCAAAACACAGCAGGAGCTACTAGAGAAAGTCCAATTGCTCTACAGCAAGGGGCTCGCCGCCAACTATCAGGTTCGCCAGACCGAGGGGGCGCTATCGCAGGTCCAAGCGACAGTGCCGGTCCTGCAGACCGGCCTGGATGCTGCCATGAATGCGCTGGATGTAATGCTCGGCACGCCGCCAGGCACTCACCGCACCCAACTGGCAAGTGCGGGGAGCATTCCTGTAGCACCGCAGTTAAATGCGATGGGAACGCCGGCCGATTTGCTGCGCCGCAGGCCAGACCTCATTGTGGCTGAGCGCCGTCTTGCGGCCTCAAACGCACGCATCGGGGAGGCGATTGCCGAGTACTACCCGAAATTCTCCCTTAGCGCATTGCTGGGCAGTGCCACAGCTGTATCCGCAGGCAATCTTTTCACCAGCGGCGCCAGCCAGTCGGCGGGCGTATTGGGACTGCGCTGGAGGCTCTTCGACTTCGGTCGCATAAACGCCCAAATCGACCAAGCCAAGGGACAGGAAGCCGAAACCCTGGCCGCTTACCGTCAGTCTGTGCTGCGCGCCACCGAGGATGTCGAGAACGCGTTCTCCTCACTGGTGAATCGGGAAGCTCAAGCAACCACCCTCACCGGGGGAGAGGCGTCTCTGACACAGGCTCGCCAATCGTCGCTCATTGCCTATGAGAAAGGCACGGCCAGCCTGATCGATGTCCTGCACGCCGACGAGACGATGCTGCAGGCTTCCGATGCTCGGGCACAAGCGCGAACGGAATCGGCACGAGCGGCGGTTGCGGCATTCAAATCGCTAGGGGGTGGCTGGCAACCGCCTGAAGTCATGTGACCAATTCAGCTAATGGTCATAGCACAGATAAATAAGATGCCCTTCGACGGATGGACGAAGGGCAAAGTGAGAGCCGTTTGGTGATCTGTCGCTTACCCAGGGTATACCGTAAACCTTTAGCCGAAGGTCAAGGCATGAGGCTACGCAAGATGAGGTTGGAGGTGAGCGTGGGCGCCTCCTCGACGAAATCGAGGTTGTACTGCAACAGCAAAGGGTTGACGAATGGTCGCAGCGCGAGATGTATCGCTTCTACTGTCTCGTCCAGCGGAGTCTTGCGCTCAAATTCACCAATCTCTCGCCCCTCCCGCACGATTTGCAAAACGAAGCGTTTGATCTGTGCGTCATAAACCTGCGAACTGGGCCAGCTTTCCGACGCCGCGAACGCTGCGATGTCATAGAGTTTTCGGTCGTTAAAGAACAGATCCACACCTGTGGCGATCACAGTTTTGACCAAACGTCGAAAGCGCTCCGTCGGCGACAGGTCTTCTACATTGATAGCTTGCTCCACAGCCGCGACGATTTCTGCCAGGCAATTTGCGCAGATGGCTTCACCGATCGCCTGCTTGGAATCAAAAAATTTGTAGATGTAGGCCTTTGAAAACCCGATGGCCTTGGCCAGGTCGGAAACCGTGGTTTTACCATAGCCGTATTGACTGAAGTGTTCGTTGGCTGCCGCGACAATCTGGTCTCGAATGTCGTGATCGGCTGGGCCACGGGGGCTGGGCGAAGATGAAGATATCGATGGCTGATTCATGGGAACAGCTTACTCATCCTATCGAGGACTGACAACTTGTGACCGATAAGACATATAGTCACAAATCGACCGTTTTGAGCGACTTTTCCGAGCAATCACAAACTTCAGTCGATCAGGCGCGAACCGGGCTGACGCTTGAGTGATCGAACATGACGGATTAACGTTCCGCAAGCTCATCGTCGCTAAGTAGTTTCCATGCACTTGGCGTCGTGCAGGTGACGAAGCTCAGCCCAGACTATAGGGGCTGTCATAGCCGGGCCGAGTGCATGACCAAGCGCCGTCAGCGCGTACTCCACTCGCGGCGGTACTTGAAAGATGTCTTCCACAGCGATTACACCGCTGATGAGATGCGGCCGGCGCTGAATGCCGCAGTCAAGGGAGCGAAAATTAACCGAGGTTGCTGCGAGGTGCCGTCTCCAAGACGGGTTCGGGGAACGGAACCGCGAACGAAGGTGTCATCTGTATTAGGCACCGTGGTGTCGCAATCCTGTTGGAATAGAAAGGTGGTTTTCATGAACAATATTATCTACATCGTCGGGGCTGTTGTGATTGTTCTGGTTATTCTGTCGTTTGTCGGTCTTGTATAGCCTTAGCTGCTGAGCACGTTCATTGACTCATCAGTTTGTGCTAACGACTTTTTGAAGGTGTCGGGGTGAGTTACTGAAGATACCTCTATGAGACACCCCAAGCGCTGCCAGCTGAGAACCGTCCTGATGACGCCGGTTGCGGCGAGATCGCACGTCCACTCAGCCAAGGTAGAACTTGAAGAACGAGGGCCTGCCTGGTGGAGCAACGGCAGTCCAGATGACCGGTAATTTCGCGACCGTTTAGATGAATGCTGTCTGACATGGCGTATTTATGTTGCTACCCCCTGCCCTCGCAACATCGCAATATCCCGCTTGGGGGGTACGCCAAACAGACGGCTGTATTCTCGGCTGAACTGCGACGGGCTTTCATAGCCGACCTTGTACGCTGCGCTTGATACTTCCTGATGCTCGTTGAGCATCAATCGCCTCGCCTCGTTCAATCGCAACCACTTCTGGTACTGCAACGGGCTCATCGAGGTGAGCTGGCGGAAGTGGTGATGAAAGGTGGGTGTGCTCATCTGCACTCGCGCCGCAAGTTCTTCGACGCGAAGCGCCGAGGCGTAATTCAACTTCAGCCAGTCGATGGCTTTTGCGATGCGATAACCCTGGCCATCGACCGAGGTAATCTGCCGCAACCTGGCAGCCTGATCACTCTTCAAGAGACGATAGTGAATTTCGCGCTGAATCAGGGGCGCAAGCACAGGGATGGCTTCAGGTTCATCGAGTAGCGCCAGCAAGCGCTCGAACGACGCCAACATGGCAGGCGTTACTGAACCAATCCCTACACCTTTCACCACTGATCGATCACGGGTTGGCGGCAAGTCACCCTGCACTATCAGCTCAGCCAGCATGCGCAGATCCAGCTTCAAAGTCAGCCCCAGACATGGCTGCTCCGGGCTTGCCGCCAGCACCTCTGAATTGGCAGGCAAGTCCAATGAGGTGATCAGAAATCGCGACGTGTCATAAGGGTAGCTCTCGCCACCTACCCACAACTGTTTCTCACCTTGGGCGACGAGGATGATGCTTGGCTCGACCATGCAGACGACGGGCGGCGATGGATGTTCGCGCCTGAAAAAGCCGAGGCCCATAATGGGCGTTCCGTAGTCACCTGGTTCCGGGATCTGCGCGCCAATGATCTGCGCAAGCGTTTCTTGTGGCGATAGGTATTGAGCAGCGGTGTCGTGTTTGATCGTCATGTTCGTCTTGTACCTCTTCGCTGAACTCTAACTCGCCCGCTCGCGACCGTCCTGCAAAAAAACAGAGACTCATAGAATCAGGCAAGTAATCCAGCGCAATGCACTACAGGGAGTCTGGGCAGAGCTGGAGAATGTTCATCCGACAAAGCCATCGAGGACTCTCCCATGCTTGTACAAGCCTATGGTGCTCATGCGGGCGACAAGCCCCTTGAGCCGTTGCAAATCATTCGCCGTACACCCGCCGCCCATGACGTTCAGATCGATATCGCATTTTGCGGCATCTGCCATTCGGACTTGCATCAGGTACGAGCCGAGTGGGCCGGCACGCAATTTCCTTGCGTACCGGGGCACGAAATTGTGGGTCGTGTATCGGCGGTAGGCGCGCAGGTTTCGGATTTCAAAGTCGGCGATCTGGTCGGCGTCGGTTGCATCGTCGACAGCTGCAAACACTGTGAAGACTGTGCCACGGGTCTGGAAAACTATTGCGACGGCATGGTCGGCACCTACAACTTCCCGACCCCGGACGAGCCCGGCTGGACGCTCGGCGGCTACTCGCAAAACATCGTGGTGCATGAACGTTATGTTCTGCGTATCCGCCATCCCGAAGAACGACTGGCCGCCGTCGCACCCCTGCTGTGTGCGGGCATCACCACCTATTCCCCATTACGTCACTGGAACGCCGGGCCGGGCAAGAAAATCGGCGTGGTCGGCATCGGTGGCCTGGGCCACATGGGCATCAAGCTGGCCCACGCGATGGGCGCCCACGTCGTGGCGTTCACCACTTCTGAATCCAAGCGCGAAGCGGCGAAGCAACTGGGCGCCGACGAGGTTGTCGTGTCGCGCAACGTTGAAGAGATGGCCGCGCATGCCCGGAGCTTTGACTTCATTCTGAACACCGTCGCAGCCCCCCACGATCTCGATGCCTTCCTTGTTCTGCTCAAGCGCGATGGTGCGCTGACCCTGGTCGGGGCGCCCGCCTCGCCGCATCCATCGCCCAATGTGTTCAACCTGATCATGAAACGACGAACGATTGCCGGCTCGATGATCGGCGGTATCCCCGAGACGCAGGAGATGCTGGATTTCTGCGCCGAGCACGACATCGTCGCCGACATCGAGTTGGTTCGGGTCGATCAGATCAATGAATCCTATGAGCGGATGCTCAAGGGCGACGTCAAGTATCGCTTCGTGATCGACAACGCCACATTGGCTGGCTAAGCGAAGGCGCCAGCGAATAACCACCCAATCGAAAGGACTATCCAGTGAAAGGCATTTTGCTTGCCCTAGGGCTGCTTGTTACCTCTTTTTCTTCAACGGGAGCCGATCTGTCGAACGGCGCGGACAACTTCTACAAAAGCGAAAAAGTGACGGTAGAAAAGGTCACCTTCAAGAATCAATACGGCATGAAGGTGGTGGGCAACCTGTTCACCCTGAAAGGCCTCGACCCGAAAACGAAAAATGCAGCCATCATCGTGGGCCATCCCATGGGTGCGGTAAAGGAACAGAGTGCGAACCTGTACGCCAGCAAAATGGCCGAGCAGGGGTTTGTCACGCTGTCGCTGGACTTGTCCTTCTGGGGCGAGAGCGAGGGCACGCCTCGCCAAGCTGTTTCGCCAGATATCTACGCGGAAGACTTCAGTGCCGCTGTGGACTTTCTCGGCACTCACCCGATCGTCAATCGTGAACGAATCGGCGTCCTCGGCATCTGTGGCAGTGGCAGCTTCGCCATCAGCGCGGCCAAGATTGATCCGCGTCTGAAGGCCATCGCCACCGTCAGCATGTACGACATGGGCGCGGCCAATCGTAACGGCCTCAAGCACGGTGTAACGGTAGAACAACGCCAGCAGATCATTCGCGAAGCGAGCGAGCAGCGCTATGCCGAATTCCAGGGCGGTGAAATCCGCTACACCGGCGGCACGCCGCTCAAACTGACCGGCAACGCCGTAGGCGACGAGTTCTACAATTTTTATCGCACACCGCGAGGCGAAGTCACTCCGGCTGGCGCATCGGCGCAGACAACCACCATGCCGACGCAGACCAGCAACGTGAAGTTCATGAACTTCTATCCGTTCAACGACATCGAGACTATCTCCCCTCGCCCGCTGCTGCTCATTGCTGGCGCCCAAGCACACTCACGCGAGTTCAGTGAGGATGCCTACAAACGGGCTGCCGAGCCCAAAGAACTGCTCATCATTCCAGATGCCGGGCATGTGGATCTTTACGACCGGGTCGACCTCATTCCATTCGCCAAGTTGACCACGTTCTTCAAAAGCAACCTGAAGTAGCTTGCCGGTGCCCCGGCCGGGCACCGGTTATCTCGCGGCCTCGTTCCCGGGGTCGCGACGCTTCGCGCATTACAGGATTCAATCAATGACCCGTCACTCCCTCCCAGCCCACCGGAGCACTGAACAATCGTGGGGCGCCGTATTCGCCATGTCGCTCGCTGCCTTCGTCCTGGTGGCATCGGAATTCATGCCGGTCAGCCTGCTAACGCCGATTGCCGCCGATTTGCATATCACCGAGGGGCAAGCGGGCCAGGGCCTTTCCGTCTCTGGGTTGTTTGCGCTGTTTGCCAGCCTCCTGATTGCTTCAGTGGCTGCGCGGGTCGACCGCAAACCGCTGCTCCTTTCCCTGACACTGTTGATGATCCTTTCCGGAACAGTGGTTGCGTTCGCGCCGAACTACTGGATGTTCATGATCGGCCGCGCGTTGATCGGTGTGGCGATAGGCGGCTTCTGGTCGCTGTCGGCGGCAACCGCCATGCGCCTGGTGCCTGATGACCAGATCACTCGCGCAATGGCAATCGTCAACGGCGGCAACGCTCTGGCGACAGTGATTGCAGCACCTTTGGGCAGTTTTCTCGGCGCCTTGATCGGCTGGCGCGGCGCATTCTTGTGCGTCATTCCGGTCGCGATAGTCGCCTCTGCCTGGCTTCTGTTCAGCCTTCCAGCGATGAAGTCGCAGAGCGGTTCAGGCACTGGAAATGTCTTCAGGTTGATGCAAAGCCTACCGGTCGCGTTAGGCATGGTGGCGGTCAGCGTCTTTTTCATGGGTCAGTTCATGCTGTTTACCTATTTGCGCCCCTTCCTTGAAACGGTCACGCACGTCAGTGTTTCCATGCTGTCGCTGATGTTGCTCGTCCTGGGTCTGGCGGGCCTCGCGGGAGCCTTCCTGATTGAACCAATCTTGAAAAATGGCCTGCATCGCACCCTCATCATCATCCCGATCTTGATGGCAGTGATTGCACTGGCGCTGGTTTCGTTCGGCAGTTCGGCCGCAACCACGACTGTCTTGCTGGGCCTCTGGGGATTGGTTGCGACTGCTGCACCGGTGGGATGGTGGACATGGCTGGCCAGAACATTGCCAGAGGCTGCTGAAGCGGGAGGCGGCTTAATGGTGGCGATCATTCAACTGGCCATTGCATCGGGAGCAACCGTGGGCGGGCTGGTCTTTGACTCAAGCGGTTATCGAACGACCTTCGAGCTGAGCGCCGCGTTGCTGGGCGTGGCGGCTGTTCTTGCCTTCCTGGCTGCACGCGCAACCTCGCGGGAGCCTGTTGCATCGGAGAGCATCGCTTGAAAAAAACACAAGATGCGCCAAGGCGAGTCTTGTGGTCCCAGTGGAGCAATCGGTTGCTGACTAGACGGTAAAATCAGCGTGCACTATCGATGATTTGACCACCGTCCGGCGTCAGGCTATACCCCGTCAAAAATTGCCCATCTTTACTGGCGAGAAACAGCACCACCGGCGCAATGTCCTGTTCGGGCGATCCATAACGGCCAAGTACGTTAGTGGGAGCAGGCACATCCGCCGCAACTTCGCTGTGGCGCGGCCGATGCCGCGACCGGCTCCAGTGACGATGGCTACTTTCCCATTGAGTCGAGTCATATAAGTCTCCTTTTATTTAAGAGGCGTCTGGATGACCGCCGTCAGCGGTGGGTAAGGCGACGGAAAATCGCGAACAGCGTTTTGTGTCATGAAGGAGGCAACCAAGAGGATGAGCCCTACAACTGCCGGGATAGAGTCTTTGGGCTTGCGAACACCCAGGTGTGCTAAAGCGGAAAGCAGCAGGTGATAAAACATGCCGACATAGGCAAGATCACTGAGCGCCACGTTAAAGCGCCACAGAATCGCGGCAGGCCCAAGTACCTTGACCACGATCATGAAAGGCACCAGGTAGGAGGCTGAATAGCCCAACTCCGCTTGTGCATTTCGAACATAGTCGCCCTTGGCGACGTACATGGAGGCGGAAGCGAAATAGAGCAGCGACAGCAGTGCCGTGCTGATCCAATAAACATAGTTTTCGATCATGAGGTTCTCCTGAGCAAGCGTTAATGCGTCGACTCAGGCCAAA
Source organism: Pseudomonas sp. P9_31 (assembly GCF_034008235.1). Classification (NCBI taxonomy): domain Bacteria; kingdom Pseudomonadati; phylum Pseudomonadota; class Gammaproteobacteria; order Pseudomonadales; family Pseudomonadaceae; genus Pseudomonas; species Pseudomonas sp. P9_31. The sequence continues at coordinate 2,852,839 of NZ_CP125375.1, read as the reverse complement.
GATGTCGCCTAATATGAAAAGCTACAAGTAGGATGAAAAAGTGGTGCTTAGTATGGAAAACCAGACTAATGGTGATGATCAGATCAACATGCACGAGGAAATGCGCCGTGCATTTGCGCTGCTTTCAGGCAAGTGGAAGCTGGAAATCATGTGGTTGTTGAACCAGCGGATCTATCGTTTCGGAGAACTGCGCAAGGCGATTAGCGGCATCACCCAGCACATGCTGACGGCACAACTTCGTGAGCTCGAAAACGATGGGCTGGTATCGCGAACAGTCTTCGCAGAAGTGCCCCCTCGCGTCGAATATGAAATGACGGCAAAGGCCCGTGCGCTCGGGCCGACGATGGAGGCACTCGCGTTATGGTGGAGCGAGTATGGGAAAAGCGTGCCGGTGAAGCCAAACTCGCGCGGTCGCAAACCTGAAAGCACTTAAGCATCGGGCGATGGTGCCACCTGGAAACGGCAGCGACCATCGCGGCAGCCGCGAGACAAAGGAATGTGAATATGCGGCACTGGTTTGACGCAGGGGTGGCGAAAAGAATCGCCATCGTCTCGTTTCCGTTGATGGGGACGATGGTCGGCAATTTATTGATGATGCTTGTCGACAGGCTATGCCTGGCACACTACTCACAAGATACGCTGGCCGCCTCCGGTCCAGCAGTATTCACGAGCATGGCGATCATCGCTTTCTTCTGTAGCACCGTGGGCGTGTCACGTTCCTTTATTGCACAGGCGAATGGTCGATCGGGGCTCAGCGAGGCTTGGAATGAAGCCGCACTGGGGCTGCTCCTTGGTATTGCCTGCGGTGCCCTGCTGTTTGTCGCCGCCCCGCTGATCGCGATGATCCCACAGCTCAGCTCCCGCCCACCGCAGATTGTCAGCCTCGAATCGCAGTACATGCTCTGGGCGGCGATTTTCGGTGGCGTAATGACGATCGACACAGCGCTGTCCTCGTTCTTCAACGGTGTGGGTCGAACCCGCGAAACGCTCATGGTCGGCATCGTTGGTCAAGTAGTCGACTCAATCTTCACCGTCGGCCTGGTCTTCGGAAAGTTCGGGCTGCCCGAAATGGGAATGGCCGGAGCCGCTATCGGTACGTTGATCGGCACTCTGTCCATGCTGACGTGCTACGCAGTAATGCTGCCTCGAGAAATATGGCTTGAGTTGATGAACATCTTCATTGCCCGTAGCGAGCGCCTACTGCCCCGGCTGTTTTTCCGGCTGCGTAGAGGTGTTCCCAGTGGCTTATCCGCCGGGGTGGATCAGCTCGGCAACACTGCATTCATCTGGATAGTCGCGGTACTGGGCTCTAGTGCGCTAGCGGCAAACAACGTCAATCTGACGATCAATTACCTGGGCATCATCCCGATCATCGGTTTGGGTATTGGTTGCAGCATTCTGTGCGCCACTGCAGTGGGCAAGGAGCAATACACTGAGTTGGCAACGATCCTACGGGTGACCGTGACCATCGAGCTGCTTTACGTGCTGCTGGTTTCCACCGTTCAAATCACTTTGCCACAGGTCTTGCTCAAGGCTTTCGGCGACCTGGGGCACAACCCGGAGATCGTCGCCCTGGCCATCGATACACAACGTGTACTGTGGACATTCTCCGCCGCCTTTGTCTTCTCTATGACGGGTGCAGCCGTCTTGGAGAGTATCGGCATGGCCAGATTTTCGCTGGTCGTGCGCCTGGTTCTGATGTGGTTTATAAGCATTCCGTTGATCTATTACGTCGCGATGAGCAATCGCGATGTCCCGTCGTCGCTGATGACATGCTGGGTCATCGGTTCGGTGTTCGAATTTTTGATTGGCGCCATTTATTTCTGGCGAATCGCCAAAGCCATTCGAGGGGCCGAAAACCGTCTTCACGTCGATCCTCATCCGGCCAGCGAGAGCGCCCTATGAACCTGAATGAAGTCATTCGTTTCGCACCTTTAGCGATCAACCGCTTTACAGGAAGTCTGGCACAACTGTCCAGACGAGGCGGTGTCCTCATCGATGAAGCACAACTGCTTGAGGCCGGCGACGGCTACCTGTACCGCGCAGGCCTCGGAATGGGGCATGCCCGAATACACCTTCGCGGTTGAAAACGTCGGGCTTCGTGCTCGCAAGGCATTAGGCGCGCATGTGGCGCGATTGCCGATCGGCACAGGGGGCACGCAACTCAAGACGCTACTGATCGAGCACGCCGGCGTAGTCGTGTGGGTCAACTCTGCCTATCTGGTGGATTACGCGCCGGTCTACGGTAGCGACCCGGGTTATATGCACGCAGTGCCAGGCAGTGTACGAAAAGTAATGTCGCAAACACCTGATGGTGCAAGCCAATGAGACCATCGCGCTAAAACTTTTCGCCAGCTTGTCGTAACGGGTGCCTATCCGCCGGTTCTCCTTCAGCCAGCCAAACATGCGTTTCAAGGGTTTTCGTACAGAACCTAAGTATCCGAATTGCGTTGGACGTCACTAATAGCGGAGGAAATTACACCCCTTCCCTTTGTATGAAGGTCATAAGCCCAAATACCGTTCAAACCTGCTCAGATAAAACCCTTGCTGGGAATGCTTCCACTTTTAGCTTCTCCATCACCAGTCCTATAAAGGCTGATACCGCCAACGGTAAATGTTGCCGACTGGGATAAAGCACATGCAGGCCGTAACCCGTGCGATGGTAATTCGGTAGCACCGGCACAAGGCGGCCAGCCTGAAGATCGAAATTAACTATCGTGGGCGGCAGCAACGCAATGCCCAAGCCAGCCACCGTGGCCTTACGCAATGCCTGAGCCGTGTTTCCATTGAAACGGCTGGTAATCTGCACATCTTCCTCAACACCGTTTGGCCCATTAAGACGCCACGTGGTGACGCCGCTAGGATGACCGAAACTCACACAGTCGTGATTGACCAGATCCTCTAGCGTAGCGGGCACACCTCGGTTATTGAGGTACTTGGGGCTGGCGACCAAACCTTCATTACCTGCTCCAATGAGTTGGCGACCAACGTATCCCGAATCCTGCAAAGTGCCCCCTCGAAACGCGATGTCGATCCGATCAGCGATCAAATCGGCGCGTGCATCACTTAGCACGAAGTCAAGCCGAACCCGTGGATGCAAGGCTAGAAAATCGGCCACCCATTCCATAGGGAAAAAGTCGAAGAAATCAGCCATCGCCGCAATGCGCACGATGCCACTGGGCTCCTGGCTTCCCGTCATTAACTGCTGTCCGGCATCGATCAGGCCTTCTACCGCGCCAGAGCACCGGTCATGAAAAGCCTGACCTGAATGGGTAAGTGTGAGCTTGCGCGTGGAGCGCTGCAGCAGCCGCGTGCCGAGCTGCGCCTCGAGTTGTTGAACGCGTCTGCTTAAGGTGTTGGGCGGCATTCCAAGCTGCCGCGCCGCTTCGGCAAAGCTGCCGTTGCGCACCACTTGTACAAACAAGGCGATGTCATTCAGGTCAATCATCTTACCGCCACCACTTCGTCAAATGGATTAGTTCAATCCAATTATGCCATCTAATAAAGCAATTAATAAGCGCATATCCTTTGGGCATAGCTGCAGTCGACCGGTTATGGCGGTACTCGTCGCACCATCGAACAACTGCAGCTGGAGGCCATTGAGTTGCAGATGGCCCCGGTACGCAATGCGGTGCACATCGGCACCGCTGAATTCATCGGCATCTGGCAACAGGGAAAGAACTTCAGCGATTACCCGCATCTGGCCCAGGCAGCCAAAGCGCTGCTCGACGACATTGTCTGGTGTGCCCAGGCGCTCAAAACCCCGAGAGAAAACTTATGACCGCCACCGTCGCTGTTCTGCAACGCGCCATTGTCCATCGCACCAGGGGCAGCACCCATGGCCCTATAACGCGGCTTATGAGCCCGGGCGATCTTGGCGAGCTTTTGAAGCCTTTCATTTTCCTTGATATTTTCAGTTTGAACGCCAGTCGCGGTAAGTCCAATTTCGGCATGCACCCGCACTCAGGGATCGCGACGGTTACCTTCATGACCAAAGGCGACGTCGCCTACGAAGACACCACTGGCGCGGCAGGTGTATTGCTCGCCGGTGGTGTTGAGTGGATGCGCGCCGGCAACGGGGTGTGGCACGACGCTACGCTAGCCAACGAGTCCTCAATGCAGGGATTCCAGCTCTGGGTGGCACTACCGCCGTCGTTGGAAAACGCCCCCGCGCTGAGTGTCTATCTTGCGCCCTCCCAAGTTCCGCAATCAGGCCCGGCGCGCGTACTCCTGGGCCGCTACGGTAATGCCCAGACCCTGATTGAAGCGCCGAGTGACATGAACTATCTCGCCGTGAATTTGAAAGACGGCGAGCGCTGGCGGTATACCCCGCCGTCCGGACACACCGTGGCCTGGCTCGCGGTTGATGCAGGACGGCTGGACACAGGGGACCTGATTAATGCCGGCGAACTCGCCGTATTCGAGGAGTCCGAGCAATACATCGATTTCGTGGCTCAAGGCGAATGCTCATTCGTACTGGGCTCAGCAGTGAAGCATCCGCACGAACTGGTGACGGGCTACTACTCAGTACACACGAGCAGGGCAGCTCTGGCACAGGGCGAAACTGAGATACAGCGCATCGGCGAACGCCTGCGGCAGGAGGGACGATTGAGCTAGCCCCGGAGGCGCGCCTTCAGTCGATACGACTCTCCGCTAAACATCCCACCAATCCCGAATTATTAATCCTCAACCTACTGAGATACATCATGACCACGAGCAATCTCGACCTGCTTTTGTCCCCTGCACAAATCGGCTCCCTCCCTCTGAAAAACCACATGGTCATGGCGCCTTTGACGCGAAGCCGCGCCGGTGAAGGTGATGCTCCGACACCCACCGTGGTTGAGTATTACCGGCAACGTGCCGGTGCCGGCCTCATCATCACCGAGGGTTCTCAGGTCTCGGCACAAGGCAAAGGCTATTTGAGAACGCCGGGCATCTTCACCTCCGAACAAATCGCGGGCTGGAAACAAGTGACCGACGCTGTTCATGCAGAAGGTGGACGGATATTCCTGCAACTCTGGCATGTCGGACGGCTCTCACATCCATTGGTGCAGATCAACAGCGCCCTGCCAGTAGCACCTTCAGCGATCAAGGCTGATGGCGAGATTTACACTTCTGAGGGATTCAAGACTTACGAAATCCCAAGGGCTCTGGATCTCGATGAGATTCCTGACGTGATCGCTGATTTTCGCCAAGGTGCTGAAAACGCAAAACGTGCTGGATTCGACGGCGTTGAAATCCACGGTGCGAACGGTTACTTGATCGACCAGTTCCTGCGCGATGGCACCAATGACCGAACCGATACCTACGGCGGTTCTGTAGAGAATCGCGGTCGATTTCTCAAGGAAGTAGTCGAGTCCGTCATCGAGGTCTTCGGAGCCAGCCGCGTGGGTGTTCGCCTGTCGCCGATCTTCAATTATTTCTCCATGAGCGACAGCGATCCCCAAGCAACTTTCAACTACGCGGCGAAGATGCTCAGTCGCTATGGGCTGGCCTACCTTCACGTGGTGGAACTCGGTGTAGGGTCATTCGATTTCAGGGAATTAAAGCGTCGTTTCGGTGGCACCTACATCGCCAATGGTGGCTATGACGCAGAGCGAGCCGCAACGGCGCTCAGCTTAGGTGATGCTGATCTGGTGTCGTTTGGCACCGGGTTCCTGGCCAACCCGGATTTGGTGGAGCGATTCAAACACGGCGAGTCCTTGAACGAAGCAGACCCAACGACGTTCTACCAAGGTGAGGAACGCGGTTACACGGACTATCCGACCATGGCGCAATCCCGATCGACACTATGAGCAAAATACTGGATTAGACATCAGTCAGCGTTATGTCTCACGGCGATCGCGAGCCATTCGCTGGCGCTTACAGGGCTGTTTGGTAAAAGCTCCAACTAATCAGCCCTGGACGCTCCGTCCGCTATCCCAGCGCCTCCAACTCGGCCAGCATGTCAGGCGCGAGGACCAATTCACTCACTTGATCAAATCGCAGACAAGTGGTCCATGATGGTTCTGGCCGTGCTCGATGAAGGACCACAGCGCTTTAACGCCGTTAGGCGTCGATTCGAGGGGGTGACGCAGAAGGCACTCACACAGTGCCTCCGGCGGCTAGAACTCAATGGTCTGGTCTCGCGACAGGTCATCTCGTTTTCGCCCGTGGCGGTGCTATATGAGATCACACCGCTTGGCCGAACCTTGCAGCAGCCGTTTCGCGAATTGCACAAATGGACGCTCGCCAAATTGCCCGAGGTCGAAGCGGCTCGGTTACAGTTTGACGAGGCGGCGGCACGATGACGTTGCAAGCAGGTTTGTGCTGACTCGCCTGAGAGGGGCTGCCGCATTGGCGACTGCACTATTGAATCGTGCGTTCTGGTTCACGGCCGTAGATTCGGGTACAACTTTACCAGCGACATTGAGAATGACTGCGCTGCATCAATTCATCACCCCGGCACCACACTAATACGCCCCGCTTTGAGTGCACGAATGCAAGTCCACCCCCTGAGGTCTAACCCTTCCATCGAAAGGCTGTTCTGGCAAGTCTGGTCAAGCCTCTCATGTCAAACGTTAGGCCTCTAAGATTCATTATTGGGTTCTGCTTCAAGTCATTTGAACATTGTTATCAAACTGAAGACATCAGTTACGCACAAACAAAAACGCCGCTCGATAAGCAGCGTTTTATGACTGTCGGGCGGACAACCAGATGAATTGAGACGAGTATCAAGTTGACCATTGAAAAAACATCCACTTGGAAAGAGAGGCGAATCCTTGGCAAAAGCGCCTGTACGACCAGTCTGGGCTTGCGCTAGATGCCGTCAGCCGCCGTCTTGTCTGTGACGATGAGGCGCTCAATACCCCAGTCGCCAAGCAGATGCCAATCTTCCCCGAACAGTTCGGCCGGATGCATCGTACGGTCGGAGCCATTACCGCACGCCAGGGACTTGGCTGGACAATACCGGTCGCATCCCCAACAGATCCGCTCGGGGTGCTTAGGGTTGACGGGGAAGTTCTTGGCCATGTCGATCTCCGATCATTGAGAGACGTTCTTTCAACCTACAGCCTTTGTGCAAAACCATCCTTGATCGATATCAAGAATCGACATCGAGCGACTGCCCTCCCTATCGCGATCCTGGAGCTAAGCTTCTAACGGCTGAACAGACTTGGAGACGTCGCTCATGCTCAATAAAAATCCTTTGCCAAACGTTGGGACACCAGACCATCCAACCCTGTCGACATGGGACGATCAAAACGCAGCAACATCCATCGATGGCGACGCGTTTACCGCCCCGCCCGCCTTGACCAACGCCGAACTGGTTCACTTGCGTGTCCGAGTGATTGCCTTGGAAAACCTGGTCATCGCGCTGCTGGCAGAAGGCTCGGAACGTCAGCTCGCCATTGCCCGGGAAATGGCCGACTACATTTCCCCCAGACCCGGTTTTACCCAGCATCCCTTGACCGTTCATGCGGCGGCACAGATGACCCACAGCGTCGAGCGCGCCCAGCGCTTTCGCCAGCGTGACGAGCCATCGGTTTAAATGCTCGAAACTTGATAACAATCATTATTGTTCGCAGAAAATCTTCCTAGACTCGGGTTCCTACTCGTTAGTGCCCAGGAAGACATTATGCGTACCCACCTCTCACTCGCCCTGCTCTTGTTCGTACCGCTGGCTCACGCAAAGGAATACCCGATCGGGGAACCACAGCTGTGTCAGGGGCTGGAAGTCGGGGCGGTGTATCTGCAACCCATCGAGATGGCCCCGGCGGGCATGATGCGGGCGACGGTCGATTCCGATGTTCACCTGGAAGCCGACATTCGGGCCACCGCGGACAATCGACAGGGCTTTCAGGAAGGCAGTTTCGTGCCTTACCTCAACGTCTCGTTCAACTTGAGCAGAGCGGGTAATCCGGGCGAGATCAAGGGCGACTTCCATGCCATGGTCGCCAATGACGGCCCGCACTATGGCGACAATGTGAAGCTGCTGGGGCCGGGCAAATATCGGCTGACCTTCACCGTGCTACCACCCTCCGGTCACGGCTCCCTCGGGCTTCATACCGATAAGGAAACCGGTGTAGCACCCTGGTTCGAACGCTGCGAACTGCACTACGAGTTCATCTACGCCGGCATCGGTAAAAAAGGTGGCTATTGAATGAAGCGCCTGCCTCTTGCCTGGCTGATGGTGGCCGGAGCCGCTGCGCCGTTGACAGTCCATGCCGACTTGCCGAGCTACGAACTGATCCTGCGTGATGGCCACTTCTCCCCTGCCTTACTCGAGGTTCCGGCCGGACAGCGCTTCAAGATCGTCCTGAGAAACAGCGGTCAGGGGCCGGCCGAGTTCGAGAGCACACCGCTGCGGGTTGAAAAAGTGCTGTCACCAGGCGTGACCACCTTCGTCGTCATTCACCCCCTCAGATCCGGCCACTACCCCTTTTTCGACGAGTTCAATCCGCAATTGCCCGAGGGCGGCATCCTCGCGAAATAACCTGTTAGCGCACGGAGCTTCCATGAATCAATCAATGTTCATCGTCTGGCGCGAAAGCGTCGAGGCGCTGCTGGTGATCGGTATTCTCCAGGCCTGGGCCAGCCAGCAAGGCCAACGTCATCGTTTGGTCAAATACCTCTGGGCGGGTGTGATGCTGGGGTTGATGCTCTCGGGCCTGCTGGCGGGGCTGATTCTGTTTGCCGGTGAGGCCATGAACGGGTCGGCCAGTGAATGGTTCCAGGCCGCACTCGCACTGTTTGCCAGCCTGTTAATGGTGCAAATGGTCGGCTGGATGCACCGTCACGGGCGCACCCTCAATCACGATTTGCGACGGCACGCCGATAGCCACCTGGCCCGCCAGGGTGGCGCAGGTTTATTACTGCTGGCCATGCTCGCGATCAGTCGCGAAGGCAGCGAAACGGTGGTATTCCTCTATGGCGCCGGGGCTCGGCTGCGAGGTCCGCAGCTCGGTTTGTTTGCCGTCGGCGGCGTGTTGGGGCTGGTGCTGTCCGCGCTGACTATTACGCTGCTGCACAGCAGTCGCCGCTTCATTTCATGGCAACGATTCTTTGCCATCAGCGAAGTCATCTTGCTCGTGCTCGGCGCGGCGTTACTGATCAGCGGCACCGAGCGAATCGGCAGCCAACTGCTTGCCCTGGATGTGCCGGATGTGGTTTACAGCCTCGTAGGCGAGTCGATTTGGGACAGCAGCGCGTTGCTGAGCGACAGCCATGGATTGGGGAGCTTTTTGGCCGGCTTCGTCGGTTATCGCGCAACGCCCAGCGGCATGACCTTCCTGGTGTGGGTCAGTTACTGGCTGGCCGTCAGCGCCTGGCTACGCCAACGGACTGCGGAGAAAGTCCCATGCCTGACCTGAGCCGGCACAATCAATGGCTCCAGCGCCTGGGCGACGGGATGCGTCGCCATGCGCCCGTCATTCGAGCCGTGCAGTGGGCTGTCGTTCTGTTTTACGCGGTGCTGTTGGTGACTCCGGCGCTGTTGCCGCTGCCGGACAGCCAGGCACGGATACTCGACAACCTGACCTTGCTCGCGCAGTTTTTATTCTGGGGGATCTGGTGGCCGTTCGTGTTGCTGTCGATGGTGTGCTTCGGTCGACTCTGGTGTGGCGTTCTGTGCCCGGAAGGTTCGCTCAGTGAATGGGCCAGCCATTACGGTAAAGGCCTGGGTGTGCCGCGCTGGTTGCGCTGGGGCGGCTGGCCTACATTGGCGTTCTGCCTGACGACCCTCTACGGCCAGTTGATCAGCGTCTATGACTACGCCCAGGCCGCGCTGTTGATTCTGGGGGGCTCGACCGTCGCAGCGGTCATCGTTGGGTTGTTGTTCGCCCGGGGCAAACGGGTCTGGTGCCGTTACCTGTGCCCGGTCAGCGGCGTTTTCGCCCTGCTCGCGCGGTTGGCCCCGGTGCACTTTCAGGTCGATGAACAACACTGGATAGAGAATTCCGCACCCCGCCTGCCGCCACCCAACTGCGCTCCCCTGCTCGATATCCGCCGCCTGCAAGGCGCCAGTGATTGCCACGCCTGCGGACGCTGCAGCGGGCAACGCGGTGCCGTTCAACTGATCGCCCGCTCCAGCAATCAGGAGATTCTTCACGCAACCGCGCAGACGCTGTCCCCTTGGGATACACGCTTGCTGCTGTTCGGCGTGATCGGCTTGGCCATAGGCGCGTTTCAGTGGACGGTCAGCCCATGGTTTATCGCCCTCAAACAAAACCTGGCCCAGTGGCTGGTAGAACACAACCAGCTCTGGGCCTTACGGGACAACGCCCCCTGGTGGTTGCTGACCCATTACCCGCAACTCAACGACAGCTTCAGCTGGCTCGACGGCTTCAGCATTGTCGCTTACTTGAGTGTGAGTTCGATCATGCTCGGCACGGCGTTGATGCTGCTCCTGCGCCTGACGGCCCGACTGGCGCAAGATCACGCACTGTATTGGCCTCTGGCGCTGACACTCACGCCTCTGGGTGGCGCCGGACTGTTTCTCGGGCTGTCGGCCACCACCGTCAAATTACTGCGTTATGAAGGTCTGCTGCTGGAGTGGGTACAACCCGCCAGGGCCTGTCTGCTATTGGCCGCCATGGGGTGGAGCCTGCTACTGGGTTGGAAGCGGCTGAAACACGAAAGTATTTCCCTGGCTCGGCGTGTGTCGGGGGGCGTTTGCCTGTTACTCGCCAACGGCCTGATCGGGTTTGGCTGGTGGTTGCAGTTCTGGGGCTGGGCTTGAGTTCCCCCAGCCCCCATTACCCCCGTAGCACAAAGGTTGGGAACAACTCGCGCATGGCCTCCCACAACTCTGGCAACAACGCTTGTGCGGAAACGCTCGGCAACAGTGGATCGAACATCCGCTCGGTGCGAACCAGTTGCACGGCGAAGCGTTTGACGCCAAGCGCATTCAAGCGTTTTGCCAGCGTCAGAAGACGTGCCGGCTCGAACAGATGCCAATGCACAGTGGTGCGACATTCGTAGTCCACTCCACTGGCCAGCAGATGCTCGAGACTGCGCCAGTTGGCGGTTCCGCTGCCCTCGACCCGAGTGATGGCCTGGCAATCTTCGGGCAACGCCTTGACGTCGAAACCGACCCAATCCGCGCCGGTCAATGCCTTGGCGAAGGCGGCTGGTTTGATGCCGGCGCTGTGCAGACCGATGCGAAATCCCATGTCCCGCACTTCATCCATGGCGCCGAGCAAGCCGTCCTGCAGGGTTGGCTCACCGCCGCTGAACACCACGGCATCGAGCAGATCCTGACGACGTTGCAGAAACGCCAACACCCGCCGCCAATCCACTTCCTCACTGCCACGAGGGGGGATCAACTGCGGGTTATGACAATAACGACAACGCCAGGCGCACCCCTGGCAAAACAGCACGCAGGCGAGCTGTCCCGGATAGTCGATAGTGGTCAGGGGCACCATGCCCCCGACCCGAAGCATTCGACTCATTGGCGCCCGGCCAGTGCCGCGCTTTCAGTGAAGTGCACCCGCTCACGGTGCTCCGACTGTTTACCCGGATTGAACGCCGACACAGGACGGTGATAGCCCATCACCCGGGTCCAGACTTCGCAGCGTTGACGTTGAGCCTGGGGCAGTGTTTGCGATGCAGTCATGGTGAAGCTCCTTGCGGTTGAGTGGATCGAAATCAATGGACGATGCCGGCTTTCTGTTCTTGCAGCAGCAGAGCCTCGTCGCATTTTGGGCAGAACTCATGTTCGCCATCGAGGTAGCCGTGCACCGGGCAGATGGAGAAGGTCGGCGTCACGGTCAGGTACGGCAGGCGGAAGCGGCCAAGGGATTTTCGCACCAGTTGCTTGCAGGCCTCTGTCGAAGAAATCCGTTCGGCCATGTACAGATGCAAGACGGTGCCGCCGGTGTATTTGCATTGCAGTTCGTCTTGAAGCTCCAGCGCTTCGAAAGGGTCTTCGGTATAGCCCACGGGCAGTTGCGAGGAGTTGGTGTAATACGGCGCCTGCACACTGCCGGCCTGGAGAATGTCGGGATAGCGCTTGAGGTCTTCCTTGGCGAAGCGGTACGTGGTGCCCTCCGCCGGTGTCGCTTCCAGGTTGTAGAGATGACCGGTTTCCTCCTGGAAACGCAGCAACGTGGCGCGCACATGGTCCAGCATATTCAGGGCAAACTTGCGGCCCTGCTCGGTGTGCATGCCCTCCTCGTCGCCGGTGAAATTGCGCAGCATTTCATGCAGGCCGTTGAGGCCGATGGTGGAGAAATGGTTGCGCAAGGTGCCCAGGTAACGCTTGGTGTAAGGGTATAAACCGGCATCCATGTGGTGCTGAATCACCTTGCGCTTGACCTCCAGGCTCTCCATCGCCAGCTCCATCAGCGTGTCCAGGCGCTGCAACAAACCACTGGTGTTGCCCTTGAACACATAGCCCAAACGGGCGCAGTTGATGGTCACCACGCCGAGCGATCCGGTCTGCTCCGCCGAGCCGAACAAACCGCCGCCGCGCTTGAGCAACTCGCGCACATCCAGCTGCAACCGGCAGCACATCGAACGCACCTGATTGGGCTGCAGGTCCGAATTGAGGAAGTTCTGGAAGTACGGCAAACCGTAACGCGCCGTCATCTCGAACAGACGGTCGGCGTTTTCACTGTCCCATGGAAAATCATGGGTGATGTTGTAGGTCGGGATCGGAAAGGTGAACACGCGCCCTTTCGCATCGCCTGCCTGCATCACCTCGATGTAGGCGCGGTTGAGCAGGTCCATTTCGACTTGCAGGTCGCCATAGGCAAACGGCATTTCCTCACCGCCGATGACGGGTATCTGCTCACGCAAATCCTGCGGGCACACCCAATCGAAGGTCAGGTTGGTGAACGGTGTCTGCGTGCCCCAGCGCGATGGCACGTTGAGGTTGTAGATGAACTCCTGGATCGCCTGGCGCACCTCCTGATAACTCAGCTGATCCTTGCGCACATAGGGCGCCAGGTAGGTGTCGAACGAGCTGAACGCCTGGGCACCGGCCCATTCGTTTTGCAGGGTGCCGAGGAAATTCACCATCTGCCCCAGGGCGCTGCTCAAGTGCTTCGGCGGCCCGGCTTCGACACGCCCCGGCACACCGTTGAGCCCCTCGTGCAACAGGGTACGCAGCGACCAGCCGGCGCAATAACCGGCGAGCATGTCCAGGTCGTGCACATGCAAATCCGCCTCGCGGTGGGCCTGGCCGATGGCCTCGCTGTACACCTCGTCCAGCCAGTAGTTGGCGGTGACCTTGCCCGACACGTTCAACACCAGCCCGCCCAGGGAATAGCCCTGATTGGCGTTGGCCTGGACCCGCCAGTCTTCACGGTCCAGGTATTCGTTCATTGAAGTCGCCACTTCGACCATGGTCCGACGGTCGCGACGCAATCGCCCGTGTTGTTCGCGGTAGACAATGTAGGCGCGCATGGCGAAGAAGAAACCGGCGTCCATCAATACCCGTTCAACACGATCCTGGATCTGCTCGACATGCAGCCTCGGCAGACCTTCCAACCGCGCCAGTACCGCTTCGAGCAAACCTTCGACTTCAACGTCGGTGTACTCTCCGGTTGCCTTGCCGGCGGCGATCAATGCCTGACGGATCTTGTCCGCGTCGAAGGCGACCAGACTGCCATCGCGCTTGTGCAAGCGGTTACATCCTACTGAGATCAGCGTGCTCTGCATTCGGCCTCCAGATACTACATATAGATGTTTACTTACAAACAAACACAACATGCAGTTAAGGCTACGGACAAAGCGCTGATCTGCAATTGATCGACATCAAGATTTGGCAGTGAAAAAAATCGCCCGATGACGACAGAAGAAAACCTAATGTGGGAGCGAGCCTGCTCGCGATGACTGCAGCACATTCAACATAGATGTCGACTGTTCTACCGCTATCGCGAGCAGGCTCGCTCCCACATTGGATTTGCTGTGTTTTACAGAACAGCTCAACCACCACTCATGTTCATAAACCGCACAATCTGCACCTCCCCTTCGGGGCTGAAATCGTGGCGTAATGGCTTGCCGCGCAAGGCCTTCTGCACCGCATTGATCAGCGGCTGGTCATCCAGCGGATAACGCCGCAGCAATCCGCGTAAATCCAGCGCGTCATCCTGCCCCAGACAAAGCAACAGCTTCCCTTCAACGGTCATCCGCACCCGGTTGCAGCTGCCACAGAAGTTGTGGCTGTTGGGTGAAATGAAACCGATCCGGGTATCGGGATGGCGTTCCAGGCGCACGTAGCGCGCCGGTCCGCCGCTGTTTTCAGTGCTGTCGAGTAACCGATGTTGGCTGGCGATCAGCGCCCGTACCTCGTCACTGGAACAAAACGATTCGCCCCGGGAACGGCCAACATCGCCCAAGGGCATTTCTTCGATGAAACTGATATCGATGCGCTGATCGATGGCGTATTGCACCAGCGCCGGGACTTCATCGAAGTTGCGTCCTTTCATCACCACGCAGTTGAGCTTGATCCGCTCAAACCCTGCGTCCCGCGCCGCCTCAATGCCGTTGAGCACTTGATCAAGATCGCCGATGCGGGTGATCGCGCGAAATTTCTGCCCGTCCAGGCTATCGAGGCTGATGTTCATCCGCTTGACCCCCGCCTCCGCCAATGGCCGCGCCAGACGGCCCAGTTGCGAGCCGTTGCTGGTCATGACCAGTTCGCGCAAACCGGGCAGCGCGGCGATGTTGCGGCACAGTTCGACAATGCCCGGACGAATCAGCGGCTCGCCTCCGGTCAGACGGATTTTGCGTACGCCCAACCCGACGAACAGCGTTGCCAGACGCTGCAACTCTTCCAGCGTGAGCACCTGTTGACGCGGCAGGAAGGTCATGTTTTTCGCCATGCAATACACACAGCGAAAATCACAACGGTCCGTCACCGACATCCGCAGATAATCGATCTGCCGCCCAAAGCCATCCTGCATTACAGCGTTCATCACATCTCCCCGGTTTGCCTTGGGTCACTGCACCAGCGGTGAGTCGGCGCCCTGCAAGTGGATGCCGCGAATATCCGCCGCACCGATCAGGGTTTGCAGGTACTGCACCAGGGCTTTTTGCCAGACGCCTTGCTGCAACTGCGTGCGAATCGCCGTCGACACCACTTCATAGGGCAACGGCATGCCTTCGATCCGCTGATCGACACTGACCACGTGCCAGCCGTAGCGACTTTCCAGCGGTTTGCTGGCCAGGCCCGGCGCCAGGGTGAACAGCTGACGTTCCAGTTCGGGCACGGTCTGGCCCTTGCTGATCTGTCCCAGGGAACCGCCCTGAGCCTTCGACGGACAGGCCGAATACTTCACGGCCAGCTCGGCGAAACTGCCAGGGAATTCATCCAGTCGTGCCAGCAAAATTTCCGCCTGAACATGCGCCAGCTCGCGGGCTTCGGCATCGTCCGGCGCGCATTCGAGCAGGATGTGCCGTACCGCCAGCAACGGTGCGCTATGAAAGCGCCCGCGATTGTTTTCGTAGTAGCGCAGACTGGTTTCCTCATCGCACTGCGGCACGTGCACCTCGCGTTCGAGCAACAAGCGCGTGGCCGCTTCTTCTTCGTTCTCACCGGCACCGATTTCCATCGACACGCCGAGTTCGGCAATGCGCTGCTGCAACAACTCGCGGATCACCAACGCCCGGGCGGCCAGATAGACCGCCTCCTCGCGGCTTTCGGCCGGGTGATATTGCAGCTCCTGGGCCATCGCTTCCGGGGTGATCGACACCTCGTTGACGCTGATGATCGGCCACTCCTGTTCGCTGCTGGCGATCAACTGCGCCGGGGCGTCATCGGCAGCCGCCGGCTCAACCGGCAGTGCTTCGAACTGCGCGATGTCGACCACGTCCGGCACCGAAGACTCTGTTTTTTTGGAAGAGCCGCAACCACCGCTGCCGCCGTTACTACCACCACATCCACATCCACCTGACATGATTGTCTCCTCAGTACTTCTGACGAACGATTTGATAACGACGCCCCAGGTACCAGATCGGTGCGCTGATCATGTGTACGAGACGGGTGAAGGGGAACAGCACAAACAGGGTCAAACCGAGAAACACGTGCAGCTTGTAGGTCAGCCCGACCGGCGCGATCGACGCCGCCGCTTCCATCGGCCGCAACAGCACGGTGTTCTGCGCCCAGTCGGCGAGCATTACCATCACCGAGCCGTCCATGTGGCCGGTCGATGCAACAATCGTCAGCAGACCGAGCAGCAACTGCGCCAGCAGCACCAGCAGAATCAGGATGTCCGAAGCGCTGGAGGCGGCGCGAACCCGTGGATCGTTGAGCCGCCGATTGACCAGCATCAGCAGGCCGACCAGGCACAACAGGCCAAAGAACCCGCCGGACACCATCGCCAGCAACTGCTTGTTCTCAGTGCTGATGACATGGTGATAAACCGACGCTGGCGTCAGCAGACCGACGAAATGCCCGGCCAATATGAACAACACGCCAATGTGGAAGAAGTTGCTCGCCATGCGCATGCCGCGCTGGTTGAGCATCTGGCTGGAGCCGGCCTTCCAGGTGTACTGCGACAGATCGAAGCGTGCCCAGCTGCCAATCAGGCAAATAGCCAAAGCGACATAGGGATAGATCCCGAACAACAACAGGTTCCACTTAGACATTGCCTACCTCCTTGGCCGGCGCAGCGGCCAGCCCTTCATGCTGAAAATCTACCCAGTGCAACGGCACCGCGCTTTCTTCCCGAGCCTTGCCCGGTGCGCTTGGCAGCCCACTGCAACGGTCCTGCTGTTCGGCCTGGAGAAAGTCCACGGCCTCCTCTTCCCAGATCTTGTCGAGGGCTTCGAGGGAGTCGTCGCGCGGTTCCGCCGCCACCTGCGCCCGCAAGTCGGCCACTGCCTGATGCGGTTCGGCCCCGGCGATTTGCAGCAGCGCCCGGAAGCAGCTGGCATAGGCGCTTTCGCGCTCTTCCAGACGCGCCGCGAGCAAGGCCAGCAAGTGCGAAACATCCGCCAGGCCCTCGCGGGCCTCAATGTCTTCGCGGGTGGACAGGAACTCCAGATACAGCGGGATATAGTCCGGCAGCTCTTTGACGCCGATGGCAAAACCGGCTTCTTCGTATTGCGCCATCATGTCGACCATCGCCTGGCCACGGTCGCGGGATTCGCCATGCACGTGCTCGAACAACAGCAGCGAGAGCGAGCGACCTCGACCGAACAGCGCACCGTAGTGCTCCTGCCCATCCATCAGGTCATTGGCGCAGATCAGCTCGAGCAATTCGAACAACGCACCGCGCTGTTTAGGGCTGATCTCCCGTGACTGGATAATCGCCTGCTCCAGTTCGTCGCGACCGCCAATCAGCGTCTCGGTCGGATAATCGAGCAACAGCGAAATCACTTTGAGAATTTGCATGCTCATTCCTCCCACAACTGCACGGTTTTCAGGATGTCGCGGCGGTTGGCTTTCTTCGCACCGAACATGTTGGTGTCGGAACTGCCGCTGCAGCCGCTGCCGAAACTGAAGCCGCAACCGGAGCGCTCGGCAAAGGCGTCGCTCATGGCGTCTTCACGGTGCGCGCTCGGTACCACAAAGCGGTCTTCATAGTTGGCAATCGCCAGGTAGCGATACATCTCTTCGACCTGGGCCACGCTCAAGCCGACATCCTTGAGTACTTGCAGGTCCTGAACGCCATCGACTTGCTCGGAACGTTTGTAGGCACGCATCGCCAGCAAGCGTTTAAGCGCACGTTTGACCGGTTTTTCATCACCCGCTGTCAGCAGGTTGGCCAGGTATTTGAGTGGAATACGCAGGCTGTCGACATCCGGGATCACCCCGTTCATACCGACGGTGCCGGCAGTGGCGGCGTTCTGGATCGGCGACAGCGGCGGCACGTACCAGACCATCGGCAAGGTGCGGTATTCCGGGTGCAGCGGCAGTGCGAGTTTCCAGTCCACGGCCATTTTGTAGACCGGCGAACGCTGGGCTGAATCGATCACCGACTGCGGTACGCCATCGGCCAGGGCCTGGCGAATCACCGCCGGGTCGTTCGGATCAAGGAAGATCTCCAGTTGTTTCTCATACAGGTCCTGCTCATTGGCGGTGCTCGCCACTTCGCTGATGCGGTCGGCGTCATACAGCAGCACACCGAGGTAACGGATACGCCCGACGCAGGTTTCGGCGCAAACGGTCGGCATCCCGGCTTCGATCCGCGGGTAGCAGAAGATGCACTTCTCGGACTTGCCGCTTTTCCAGTTGAAATAGATCTTCTTGTACGGACAGCCGCTGATGCACATCCGCCAGCCACGGCATTTCTCCTGGTCGATCAGGACAATCCCGTCTTCTTCACGCTTGTAGATCGCCCCGCTCGGGCACGACGCAGCGCAGGTCGGGTTGAGGCAGTGCTCGCACAGGCGCGGCAAATACATCATGAAAGTGTTTTCGTACTCGCCGTAAATGTCCGCCTGAATCTTGTCGAAGTTCTTGTCCTTGCGACGCTTGGCGAATTCGGTGCCGAGGATTTCTTCCCAGTTCGGGCCCCACTCGATTTTTTCCATGCGCTTGCCGGAGATCAGCGAACGCGGGCGCGCAGTGGGCTGATGCTCGCCCAGCGGCGCGGTGTGCAGGTGCTGGTAATCGAAGTCGAACGGTTCGTAGTAATCGTCGAGGCTCGGCAGATCCGGGTTGGCGAAAATGTTCGCCAACACGCGGAATTTACCGCCGATTCGCGGGTTGATCGTGCCGTTGGCGTTGCGGATCCAGCCGCCCTTCCACTTGTCCTGGTTTTCCCATTCTTTCGGGTAGCCGATCCCGGGTTTTGATTCAACGTTGTTGAACCAGGCGTATTCCATGCCTTCGCGGCTGGTCCAGACGTTTTTGCAGGTGATCGAACAGGTGTGGCAACCGATGCACTTGTCCAGGTTCAGAACCATGCCGATTTGTGAGCGAATCTTCATCTCAGTTCTCCTCGATATCGGTCGGCAGGGGACGTGGCAGGTCATCGCCACTTGAACCATCGAGCCAGTCGACTTTGGCCATTTTGCGCACCACGACGAATTCATCGCGGTTGCAACCGACCGTGCCGTAATAGTTGAAACCGTAGGCCTGCTGGGCATAGCCGCCGATCATGTGGGTCGGCTTGAGCACGACGCGGGTGACCGAGTTGTGGTGGCCGCCACGGGTCTTGGTGGTTTCCGAACCGGGCACGTTCACGATCCGTTCCTGTGCGTGGTACATAATCACCATGCCGTCCTTGACCCGCTGGCTGACCACCGCTCGGGCGGTCAGCGCGCCGTTGACGTTGAAGCACTCGATCCAGTCGTTGTCCTCGATGCCGGCACGTTTCGCGTCGTTTTCCGAGAGCCACACAATCGGTCCGCCACGGCTGAGGGTCAGCATCAGCAGGTTGTCGCTATAAGTGCTGTGGATGCCCCATTTCTGGTGCGGGGTGATCCAGTTCAGGACGATTTCGGTCTCTCCGTTGCTGCGCTTGCCTTTCACACCTTCGATGGTGCGGGTGTTGACCGGAGGGCGATAATTCATCAGCTGCTCGCCGAACGCCTGCATCCACGGGTGATCCTGATAGAACTGCTGACGGCCGGTGATAGTCCGCCATGGGATCGCCTCGTGAACATTGGTGTAGCCGGCGTTGTAACTGACGTGATCGTCTTCGAGCCCCGACCAGGTCGGGCTGGAGATGATCTTGCGCGGCTGTGCCTGAATGTCGCGGAAACGAATCGCCTCGTGTGCCTTGGACAACGCCAGGTGACTGTGATCGATGCCGGTGAATTCCGACAACGCGGCCCAGGCCTTGACGGCGACGTGGCCATTGGTTTCCGGCGCCAGAGACAGAATCACTTCAGCAGCATCGATCGCCGTGTCGATTTTCGGCCGACCATGGCTGATCCCGGCAGCCCCTTCGCGGTGATTGAGCGCACCGAGGAATTTCACTTCGGTGTCGGTGTTCCAGTTGATGCCCTTGCCACCGTTACCGTGTTTTTCCAGCAATGGCCCCAGCGAGGAAAACTGCTTGTATATGTTCGGGTAATCACGCTCCACCACATGCAGGTTCGGCGCGTTCTTGCCCGGCTCCGGGGCCACGCCAGCGCTTTTCCAGTCGGTGCCGCCAAAGGGTTGAGCCAGTTCGCCGACGCTGTCGTGCATCAGCGGGATGGTTACCAGATCCTTCTCAACGCCCAGATGCCCCTCAGCCATGCTGGAAAAAGCCTTGGCGATGCCTTTGTAGATTTCCCAGTCGGAACGCGATTCCCACGCTGGGTCGATGGCGGCCGACAACGGGTGAATGAACGGGTGCATGTCCGAGGTGTTCATGTCGTCTTTTTCGTACCAGGTCGCGGTCGGCAAGACGATGTCGGAGTAGACGCAAGTCGAGGACATGCGGAAGTCCAGCGTGGTGACCAGGTCAAGCTTGCCGATGGCGCCCTCGTCCACCCATTCGGCTTCTTCGGGTTTGCAATCGCCGACCTGGCCGATGTCTTCGTTCATCACCCCATTCTTGGTGCCCAGCAGGTACTTGAGCATGTACTCGTGGCCCTTGCCCGAGGAGCCCAGCAGGTTGGAACGCCAGATGAACATGTTGCGCGGGAAGTTCACCGGGCTGTCCGGCTGTTCGCAGGAGAAGCGCAGCGAACCGTCCTGCAGCGACTTGACCACGTAGTCTTTCGGGTCCATGCCGGCCGCAGCCGCGTCGCGGCAAATGTGCAAAGGGTTAGTGTTGAGTTGCGGTGCGCTGGGCAACCAGCCGGCGCGTTCGGCGCGGATGTTGTAGTCCAGGGCATGCTCGGGAAATTGTGATTTATCGGCCAATGGCGAGAGCACGTCGTGCATGCTCATCTTCTCGTGGCGCCATTGCGAGCTGTGGGCGTAGAAGAAGCTGGTGCCGTTCATTTGGCGAGGCGGACGGTTCCAGTCCAGGCCGAACGCCAGGGGCAGCCAGCCGCATTGCGGACGCAGTTTTTCCTGGCCGACGTAGTGCGCCCAACCGCCACCGGTCTGGCCGACACACCCGCAGAGCATGAGCATGTTGATCAGCCCGCGGTAGTTCATGTCCATGTGGTACCAGTGGTTCATCGCCGCGCCGACGATGATCATCGAGCGCCCCTTGGTCTTGTCGGCGTTGTCGGCGAACTCACGGGCGATCTGGATGGCTTTCTCGCGGCTCACGCCGGTGATCTGCTCCTGCCAGGCCGGGGTGCCCGGCACGGAAGCGTCGTCGTAATCCTTGGCCACGTTATCGCCGCCGAGGCCGCGATCGATGGCCAGGTTGGCAGCCGACAGGTCGAACACGGTGGCGACTTTGGCCACGCTGCCGTCCGCCAGCACCACGTTATGCACCGGCACGCGGCGGTATTGCACGGCATCGCCGGCCACGTGCTGGAAGTGCTCGTGGGACTCGCCGGCGAAATACGGGAACGCCACTTCGGCCACGTCATCGCCGATCAGGCTCAGCTTCAGATCGATCTCACGGCCTTCGCCACCTTCACGAGGCAGGATGTTCCATTTGCCCTTCTCGCCCCAGCGATAACCGATGGAGCCTTGAGGGGACACCAGTTCGCCACTGACATCCAGCGCGATGGTTTTCCATTGCGGGTTGTTTTCCTGGCCGAGGTTGTCGGTCAGGTCGCTGGCGCGCAAGAAACGGTCTGGCTGATAACCGGCGCCCGGTGCCTTGTCGACCATTTGCTTGAGCAGCACCAGCACCGGCAAATCGGTGAAACGCTTGGCGTAGTCAGTGAAATAAGCGCTCGGTTTGTCCAAGTGGAACTCTTTGAAGATCACATGGTTGAACGCCTGCGCCAGCGCCGCGTCGGTGCCCTGCTTAGGGTTCAGCCACAGGTCGGTGAGCTTGGCGACTTCCGAGTAGTCCGGGGTGATCGCCACAGTCTTGGTGCCCTTGTAACGCACTTCGGTAAAGAAGTGTGCGTCCGGGGTACGGGTCTGCGGAACGTTGGAACCCCAGGCAATGATGTAGTTGGAGTTGTACCAGTCGGCCGATTCCGGCACGTCGGTTTGCTCGCCCCAAACCATCGGCGAGGCCGGTGGCAAGTCGCAGTACCAGTCGTAGAAACTCAGGCAGGCGCCGCCGATCAGCGACAGGTAACGCGAACCAGCCGCATAGCTGACCATCGACATGGCCGGAATCGGCGAGAAGCCGACAATCCGGTCCGGGCCGTATTGCTTGATGGTGTAGACGTTGGCCGCGGCAATGATCTCGTTGACTTCCTCCCAGTTGGAACGAATGAAGCCACCCATGCCGCGCTTGCTTTTATACGAGTCGGCCTTGGCCTTGTCCTCGACAATGCTCGCCCAGGCTTCGACCGGCGCCATGGTCTGCCGCGCATCGCGCCAGAGCTTGAGCAACGGCTTGCGGATTTTCGGGTACTTGAGACGGTTGGCGCTGTAGATGTACCAGCTGTAACTGGCACCACGCGGGCAGCCACGGGGTTCATGGTTCGGCAGATCGTTGCGGGTACGCGGGTAGTCGGTCTGCTGGGTTTCCCAGGTGATCAGGCCGTTCTTGACGTAGATCTTCCACGAGCAGGACCCGGTGCAGTTCACCCCGTGGGTCGAACGCACGATCTTGTCGTACTGCCAGCGCGAACGGTAGACGTTCTCCCAGTCGCGAGACTCTTTGCGGGTCTCTCCATGACCGTCGGAAAACTCGTTTTGCTTGCGGTTGAAAAACCGCAGTTGATCCAGTAAATGACTCACGGTGTAGTCCTCTCAGGCTTTGTCGCGGGGTCTGTGCCCCGCCCACGCAATGGTTGGATTCGGGTCGTCTCAGCAGGGTGTCGCGGCGCCTTTGCGCGCGTACCACCACCAGGTCACCACGATGCAGCTCAGGTAAAAGACGACGAACATGTAGAAGGCCATCTCCGGGCCGCCGGTCAGGGCCATCGAAGAGCCGAATGATTTGGGAATGAAGAACGCACCGAAGGCGCCCATGGCCGAACTGAAGCCCAGGACGGCGGCGGACTCTTTGCCGGCATCCTTCAGCGCTTGTTCGCGCACGGCGGCTGGTTTACCGGCCGAGGCTTTTTCGTGCTGGGTGCGGAAGATCACCGGGATCATGCGGAAGGTGGAGCCGTTGCCCACGCCCGTGGTGATGAACAGCAGCATGAACAGGCCGAGGAAGCCGTAGAAGTTGCCGCCCTGGCCGCTTTGCGGCAGAAAGTGCAGAACCCCGAACACCATCACGATCATCAGCACGAAGTTCCACAAGGTCACTTTCGCGCCACCGAGCTTGTCCGCCAGCCAGCCGCCCAACGGCCGTACCAGCGCACCCACCAACGGGCCGAGGAAGGCGAATTTCAAGGCAATCACGTCGGGAAAGGAAGTTTTGATCAGCAGCGGAAACGCGGCGGAAAAGCCGATGAACGAACCGAAAGTCGCCAGGTACAACCAGCACATCAGCCAGTTGTGCTTGCGTTTGAAGATCACCGCCTGTTCGCTGAACGAGGCCCGGGCACTGGACAGATCATTCATGCCAAACCAGGCCAGCACCGTCACCAGAACAATAAACGGCACCCAGATGAACCCGGCGTTCTGCAGCCACAACTGGCCGCCGTCCGGCAGTGCTTGCGGCGAGCCGCCCATGAAACCGAACACACCGAAGGTAATCACCAGCGGCACACAGAACTGCATCACCGAGACGCCCAGGTTACCCAGCCCGGCGTTGAGGCCAAGGGCTGTGCCCTGCTGCGACTTGGGATAGAAGAAGCTGATGTTGGACATGCTCGAGGCAAAGTTGCCGCCACCAAAACCGCAGAGCAAGGCAATCAACACGAACACGCTGTAGGAGGTGCTCGGGTCCTGCACGGCGAAGCCCATCCAGATCGATGGCAACAGCAGCGACGCGGTGCTCAGGGCGGTCCAGCGCCGGCCGCCGAAGATCGGCACCATGAAGGAATAAAAAACGCGCAAAGTCGCCCCGGACAACCCCGGCAACGCCGCCAGCCAGAACAACTGGTCAGTGGTGAAGGTGAAGCCGATGGCGTTCAAACGCACGATCACCGTGCTCCAGACCATCCACACCGCAAAGGCCAACAACAGCGCAGGAATGGAAATCCACAAGTTGCGCGTGGCGGTCTGTTTGCCGCTACTTCCCCAGAACGCGGGGTCCTCGGGGCGCCAGTCATGAATGACCGGGCCTTTGTCAGGCTTTTGCAGAACGGACATGTGCTTCTCCTTGGGCAACGCTGGAAATCGGGGACGGCATCAGCAGCGGCGCTTTACCCAGCACCGGGCTTTTGCGTATTTCGCTGAAGTACATCCAGGTGAGGGAGACCCAGACCACGCCGTACATCAACATGAAGCAGGAAGAGCGCACGCCAGTGAGGTCCACCAGGGCGCCGAACAGGATTGGCAACACGAAACCGCCCAGGCCACCGGCGAGGCCGACGATGCCGGACACCGCCCCCATGTTTTTCGGGTAGTCGTTGGCGATGTATTTGAAAACCGAGGCCTTGCCGAACGCGAAGGCGATGCCCATGACGAACAGCAGCACGGTGAACAGCGCGGGGCTCAGGCCAATGTGGAAATCCACCGGACCGTCGATGGTCTGCACTTGCAGTTGGGTCTGGGGATACGAGAGCAGGAACAGGCAGATCCAGCTGACCCACAACACCCACCAGGTCACGCTTTGCGCCCCCCAGCGATCCGACATCCAGCCGCCGACGGCGCGCAGCACGCCACCGGGCAGGGAAAAACAGGCCGCCAGCAGCGCCGCGCTTTGCAGGCTGAAACCGTATTCCTGCACGTAGTACTTGGTCATCCACAGGGCCAGGGCGACGTAGCCGCCGAAGACGATCGAGTAGTACTGGCAGTAGCGCCACACCGCAGGGTCTTTCAGCGAGCGCAGTTGCTCACGCAAGCTGGCACCAGTGGCACTGCGGTGATCCTTGTTTTCGGCACTGAGGAACCAGAATAAAAGCGCGGTAATAAAGAGGATCGCGCTAAAGACTTTCGGCACCAGTTGCCAACTGCCGACAGCAATCAGTGCCGGGGCGAGAAACTTGGTCACTGCCGCCCCGGCGTTACCGGCGCCGAAGATGCCCATGGCGAAGCCTTGGTTCTCTTTGTCGAACCATTTGGCGACGTAGGCAATCCCGACCGAGAACGAGCCGCCGGCCAGGCCGACAAACAAACCCAGCACCAGGAACTGCCAGTAGGCGGTGGCGTGGCTGATCAAATACAGCGGTGTGACGCAGGCCAGCATCAGCAGGAAGAACACGCTGCGCCCGCCAAAACGGTCGGTCAGCAGACCCAGCGGCAAACGCACCAACGAGCCGGTCAGCACCGGGGTCGCGGCCAGCAGGCCGAACTGGGTTTCGTTGAGCTGGAGCAGTTCCTTGATCGGCACCCCGAGCACGGCAAACATCATCCAGACCATGAAGCACACAGTGAAGGCCAGCGTGCTCATGCCCAGCACCAAGCCTTGTCGTACACGCGGTGGGTTCACAATGCTCTCCAGTCAGCTAGCCATGGCGGCAGACTAGAGAGGCCAACCCCGCAAAAACTTGACCCATGTCAACGAAGCCCAAGGGGGCATAGGCCTATGCTTGCGCGGCCTACCTCTAAGGAGGTAGTGCGAGACAACCTTAAAACCCTTTATTTATCAGCTTGTTAAAGGTTTTAACCAACGTTTTTGCTGACAAGGAACTGTCGACAACTCTTTAGAGGTAGCGCGCCCGGGATCGGCGGCAAAACCACACGCCGGAACTTTTCATGCTTTGTTTTCTGATTTTTTTCCCGGAGCGGACCCGATGATGCGCTGGTTGCGCAGCTCCCTGCCCGCTCGCGCCGGGCTGGCGGTGATCCTGATCGCCGTGCTGGCGCTCGCCAGTTCATTGAGCGCCGGGCTGATCGCCTGGTTCAGCCAGGGCGATGCCGCCGCCATCAACACCGCAGGCTCGGTGCGCATGGAGACCTATCACCTGAGCTGGAAACTCGCCACGGGTGCAACGCCCTCAGAAATCGTCGCCATCACCGACAGCCTGCAAACCCGTCTCACCAGCCAGTCACTCAAGGCCGTGCTGGAAGATGGCCCGACCGCCGCCCTGCAAATCAGCTATGGGCAAATCCAGCAACAATGGAACGAGGATTTACGCCCGGCACTTGAGCGCGGCGATGCGGCTGCCTTTCAAGTCAAGGCTCATTCCTTCGTTGAGCAACTGAACCAGTTCGTCGATCTGTTGCAGCGCCAAAGCGAACAAAAGCAAGGCTGGCAACAGGCGATCCAGGGTCTGGCCCTGTTCACCACCATGATTGTCCTGCTGATCGGGTTGTACGAGTTGCAGTACGGTGTCGTCACGCCCCTTAAGGAGTTGGTGGACGCAACCCAGCGCTTTCGTCGCGGTGACTTCAAGGTGCGGGTCAACCATCAGTCCCAGGACGAACTGGGCCAGTTGGCCACGAGTTTCAACACCATGGCCGAGACGATCGAAGAGTCGCATCGCACCCTGGAAAGTCAGGTCCAACAAAAAACCCTGAACCTGCAGCAAGCCAACGCGGCCCTGGAATTGCTCTATCAAAGCAGCCGAAGCCTGGCCACACGCCTGGCCAATGCCGAAGGCCTGGATGAGTTGATCCGCCGCTTCCAGCAACGCCTGCCCGGCTTGCGTCTGTCGCTGTGTCTGCAGGGACAGCTGCAGGCGCCGGCCCAGCAGTTGCTCGCCCTGCATGGCGCGAACATCCGGGAAGTCTGCGCCAGTAGCGACTGTGCCACGTGCCAGCGGCACCCTAAAACCAACCCGCAAATCTTCAGCATCAGCAACCAGGGTAGTGAACTGGGTGAGCTCAAGGCGCACTTTGTCGACGGGCACCCCATGCAAGCCTGGGAAACCCGGCTGATCCAGGCCCTGGCCAACCTGATTGGCACCTCGCTCTCGCTCAAGCGCCAACGGGAACAGGATCATCGTCTGCTGCTACTCGAAGAACGCACGATCATCGCCCGCGAACTGCACGATTCACTGGCCCAGGCCCTGTCCTACATGAAGCTGCAAGTCAGCCGCATGCAGACCCTGATGCGCCGGGGCGAACCGGTCCAGACCCTGGAAACCGTCACCGCCGAATTGCGCGAGGGACTGAACAATGCCTACCGCCAATTACGCGAGTTGCTGACGACTTTTCGTTTGCAGATACACGACGCCGGACTGGTGCAGGAACTCAAGGACACCGCCGAGGAGTTCTCCCGTCGCGGGGAGTTTCAGGTGCATCTGCACGTCGACGCGCTGGCCTTTCAGCTATCGGCCAGCGAACAAATCCACATTCTGCAGATCACCCGCGAGGCACTCTCCAACTGCCTGCGCCACGCCCACGCGCAAAACGCCTGGCTGCAACTGCGCCAGGATGGCGAGACCGTCAGGTTGTCGGTCGAAGATGACGGGCGCGGCTTCAGCGGCAACGTCGACCAACGCGAACACCACGGCCTGAACATCATGGATGAGCGGGCTCGCAGCTTGCACGGCCAGCTGCAGATATTTTCCAGGGAACCCCAAGGCACCCGCGTCCAACTGGAATTCCATCCGGAATTTCTCGGGCAGCAAACAGAAGGCAGCACCCTATGACCCCGTCCCCGCAACACAGAATCCTGCTGGTAGACGACCACCCGATGATGCGTCACGGCATTCGCCAGATGCTCGAACTCGAAGATGATTTCCTGATCGTCGGTGAAGCCAGCCAGGGTGAAGAAGCACTCAGTCTGATTGAGCCGCTTCGACCGGACCTGGTCTTGCTCGACAACAACATGCCGCAAATGAATGGCATCGAAACCCTGCGCCGATTACGGGCGATGCACTACACCGGCAAAGTCCTGCTGTTCACCGTGTCGGACGCCGAAGACGATATTCGCGACGCACTGCGGCTCGATGTCGACGGCTATCTGCTCAAGGACATGGAGCCCGAACTGTTGATTCAGTACATCCGCGGTGCCTTGAACGGCGCCTTGGTGATCAGCCCGGGGCTGACCCAAGTCATGGCGCAGGCGCTGCGCGCTCCACCTCGCCAGGCCGTGGTGGAGTTGACCGAGCGTGAACGTCAGGTGTTGAAAACCATCGCCAGCGGCTTCAGCAACAAAGTCATCGGGCACAAGCTGGGCATCACCGAAGGGACGGTCAAGGTTCACGTCAAAAACCTGCTGCACAAACTCGGCTTGCGCTCACGGGTAGAGGCGGCGGTGTGGGCCATGGAGCATCTGCGCAGTGCGGGCTGACGGGCATCCCTCCTTGGAGGTAGGCCTGCAGAGGCATAGGTCATTTGGCCTGCGCTCTCTACTATGACGGTCAGCGGAGGTACGCCATGCTGACCCACCCTTCCATCGTTTTAACGTTGCGCCGTCATCATCTGTTCAGCCAACTGCCGGAGAAAGTCTTCGAGGAAGTCTGCGGCCTGGCCATGCTCAAGCGCCTGAGTTGTCACAGCACGCTCATGCATCAAGGGGATCCGGCCAGGCGTTTTTTCCTGCTGGTCAGCGGCCAGGTCAAGTTGTACCGGCTCACCGGCGAAGGCCAGGAGAATCTGGTCGAGATCATCCAGCCCGGCCAGACCTTTGCCGAAGCTTTGCTGTTCAGCCAGGCCCGTCTCTACCCGGTGAGCGCCACGGCCCTGAAGGACAGCGTGCTGGTGAGTATCGAGGGCAACCATTACCGCAATGCCCTGGAAGACCAGCCGAAAGTCTGTCTGGCGATTCTGGCGAGCATGAGCGTTCACCTGCACCTGCGTCTGCGCGACATCGATACCTTGACCATGGCCAGTGCGAGCCGTCGGGTGATCAATTTTCTGTTCCAGGAACGCCACCCGGTGACCGGCCAGATTGTCTTGCAGGTGTCCAAACGTCTGGTGGCGTCGAAGCTTGGGATTCAGCCGGAAACCTTCTCGCGGATTTTGCATCGCCTGGTGGAGTGCGGCCTGATCGCCATGGAGCGTCGCCATATCAGCATTCTCGCCGAGGAGGAGCTGGCGGCTTTCCAATAGTCGGAATTGACCGTCATCAAGGCGCAATGCCACGCACCTTGCAGACTGGCAGCGTCCATCCACGGAGAGTGCAAATGCCCCGTTCAACCCTGCCTTTGGTTTACTCCTGTTCAGGTTGCTCCAACGTTGCCCAACTGGCCAATACCCTGGCGGTGCGCCTGGACCGCTGCGGCCTGGCTGAAATGTCCTGCATCGTCGGTGTCGGCGGGCATGTGCCGGCGCTGGTCAACAAAGCGCGCTCGGGACGCCGGATCTTCGCGCTGGATGGCTGCCCGCTGCAATGTGTTGAAAACTGCCTCAAGCAACATGGCCTGCATGCTGATGTACATCTGATTCTCAGCCATTACGGGCTGCGCAAACGCCATGGTGAGGATTGCACGCAGGCGCAGAGTGATGAATTGTTTGAAGGGATCAGGCAGTTGATTGCCAGTGATGCTCGCCAGCATGTAAGCCTGCAGGAAACGATGGCCTGAAGAACAACAAAAATCCTGTTGAGGCGAATACCGCAAAAGCCGCGCGAGGTGGCCTACCGGTCGGCCTGTCTCTTCAAGAGTACGCATTTCCCTGTGGGAGCGGGCTTGCCCGCGATGGCGGACTGACCGCCGACCTGTAATTTTGGTCGGAGTACATATCCATTTCTGCGGTAACGGCTTCTATTGGTTTCGCTTTTACAGCGAGTCACTTTCGAAAAGCGCGAAAGTAACCAAAGCGCTCTTGCCCCTTTCGTTCGGTGCCTCGCCCAGGCTCGGCATGCCCTCGCTCCGGTCCTGCTCCGTGGGCCCGCCGCCATCGGCCATCCATGGCCGGGGGCGGCTAACCCGGCATCCATGCCGGGTTGCCCACTGCGCAGAACCGGAACGAAGCCTCTCGAGGGGGCGTGCACCGCAAAAGCACCGCGAGGCGGCCTACCGGCCGGCCTGTCTCTTCAAGCGTACGCATTTCCCTGTGGGAGCGAGCCTGCTCGCGAAAAACGTCTGGAGAACGCGTTCTTTCAGACAGCACGCGTTATCGTTGTCGTCCTTCGCGAGCAGGCTCGCTCCCACAAGGTTCAACGCCACTTTGGCTCTGGCTGTTGATCTTGCTTTGGCTTTGGCTTTGGCTTTGGCTTTTGATCTTGATCTTGATCTTGATCTGCCCCGTCGGAAGGCCGAGCGCAGGTTCTGCGCAGTGGGCACCGCGGCAAGGATGCCGCGGTAGCCGCCCCCGGCCATGGATGGCCGATGGCGGCGGGCCCACGGAGCAGGACCGGAGCGAGGGCATGGCGAGCCTAAGCGAGCCACCGTACGTCAGGGGCGAAAGCGTTTGGTTACTTTGCGCTTTTCAAAGTAACCCGCTGTAAGAGCGGAACCATTAGTGGCCGTTACTGCAGAAATGGATATGTACTCAGCCAAAAAACAGCCCCCACAATTGAGCAATGTCAATTACCCCGCCGCCAACCCCTTCCCCGCCCGCTCCAGATTGCGCCACAACCAAACAGGCAACACATCAGGATCCAGACTGTCGATCAGATTCTTCAACGCCAACCCCAACTCCGTATCACCCTCAATCACCAAACGCCGGCGAAAAAACAGCGTATCCGGATCTTCCTGACGACTCGCCAACAGTAAAAACTCCCGCCAATTACCACTGATCGTCACATGCGCCACGGCATGCTCGGCAATCCGCAACCCTTTACAGCTGAGCGTCAGATACCAGGACAACCCCAGATCCGGAATCCGCAGGCACAACCAACGCCCGCGCAAAACCTCGAACTCGCCATCGCGCAATGGCTCGGCAAGGCAGCGATTCAGCGCCTGCTGCAACGCCAGACGCTGCACGGCAAAAGGCACCCGGCGCACCAACGGCAACAACCGGTCGGCACCTTTCAACAGCCACTTTTTTCGGTTCAACACAGGCCAACCTCCTCGACGCGCAGCATGCCGGCCTGGCCATGCCAGTAACCATTGCACCCTTCGACGAACAACGGCGGTGTCTCGCCCAGACGAACCCGTTGATAGGCCGCAATCACCTCGGCCATGCCCTGAACGCGAGGGCTCAAGCGCAACAGATCGGCACCGCAGGCCACCAGCCCGGCGTAATCGGCCAGCAGATTAGTCACCTCGGCCGACATTGTCTGAATACCGTTGAGGGTGAACAGCGCCTGCCCTTCCTGACTGGTCAGCGCCAGGCCGTCGGGGTAGTTGATGCAGCAAAACTGGCAATCATCCTTGGGCCGGTTTTCCGCCCGAGCCGTAAAGCAACGGGCGGAATAGGCCAACGGCAAATGCCCATACGCAAAGATTTCAACTTCCGGCACTGCACGACCCAGTTCGCGCACCTGCCCGATCACATCGCTAATCAGCGCCGCCGAACACTCCACGGGCGGCACCCAACGGGTCATGCCGCTGTCGAGCAGTTGCGCCAGCGCATGACCGTTGTACAAATTGAGGGCCGGGCCGCCCACGAACGGCAGATTGCGCTCGGCCAGGAACTGCACCGCGCCCATGTCGTTGGCTTCCACCAGCAATTGGCCGTTGTCGCACAGCCGCCGCAGGCTGGAGAGTTCAGACGCAGCCTCGATCAGCGTCAGGCTGGAAAGCACCAACTGTGCCTGGCTGCATTCCTGCAACTCGCGCCCCAGCCCCAGCCATTGATCCAGCGAAAATGCCCGACGTTTCGAGCACACGGTTTCCCCCAGATAAATCACGTCCAGGGGCAAGGTCGACATCTCGGCGTAAAAGTTGCTGAGTTGTTCTTTGTCCCAATAAAACAGGACCGGTCCCAGGCTGAGCTTCATGTCGCCTCCCTCATTGCCATGATCGATGATAGGCACCCAGGGTGGTCTGGCTGCCTTCGGACAAGCCGGCCAGCACCTGACGCCATTCCTCCTTGACCCGAAAATTGCCCGGCGCTCCGCGATGGGCGTCCAGTGCCGCGCGCCAGACGCGGGTGACTTGTTCGACGTAGGCCGGACTGCGTTGGCGGCCCTCGATTTTCACCGCTTCGACGCCGATGGCCGTCAGCTCCGGCAGCAAGTCCAGGGTGTCGAGGCTGGTGGGCTCCTCCAGCGCATGAAAGCGTTTGCCGTCGACCAGGAAGCGGCCCTTGCACAAGGTCGGGTAACCGGCCGGTTCGTCAGGGGTGTAGCGATCGATCAGCACTTCGCTGAGGCGTGCGCTCAGACCTTCGGCGTCCTCGCTCCAGCGCACCGCCTTGGCCGGCGAACAGACACCGCACAGGTTCGGCGACTCGCCGGTAATGTAGGAGGACAGGTGGCAACGCCCCTCGGCCATGATGCACAAGCTGCCAAAGCCAAACACTTCGATGGGCACCGGGCTGCTGGCGGCAACCTGGCGTACTTGCGCCAACGACAACACTCGCGGCAGCACAGCGCGTCGAATGCCATAGCGCTGCGCATAGAACTCCAGCGCCGCGGCATGAGTCGCCGAGCCCTGGACCGACAGGTGCAACGCCAGTTGCGGGTGACGCTGACTGGCGTAGTTGAGCACCCCGGGGTCGGCGGCGATCAGTGCATCGACGCCGAAATCGGCGGCACGATCCACCGCCCGCTGCCAGCGCTCCCAGCCCTTGGGTTGTGGGTAGGTGTTGACCGCGACGTAGAGTTTGCGTTGATGTTGACGGATATGGGCGACCGCGGCGTCGAACTGCTTGTCGTCCATGTTCAGCCCCGCGAAGTGCCGGGCGTTGGTGTCATCGCGAAAGCCGACATAGACGGCATCGGCGCCTTGGCGCACCGCCGCTTTAAGCGCAGGCAGGTTCCCTGCCGGGCAGACCAGTTGCATGGGTAATCCTCATGAAAAAACGCGTCTGGACCGTCGTCCGATGCCCGAGACGCAAAGGTCCGGGCGATCGAAAAAGGCGCTGCCAGTCTAGCGAGACCGGCAAGCGCGGCCTTGACGGCAATCAATTGCCATCAATGCATCAGGTCGGCGAAGGACAGGAACATCACGTTGTCGTGCTTGAGCACGTGCTGCTCGCACTCGATCACCGCCAGCCCGTCGGCCCAGCATGCGGCGGTCAACATCGCCGAGCTTTGCTGAGGGTGCAGCTGCACGCTCAACTGGCCGTCGGCGCCGGACGTCAATCTGGCCCGCAGGTACTGCCGACGCTTGTTGCGCTGCAACCAGTCGAACCCGGCGGGCACGGACAACGGCAGCGGCAGCACGTCAGTCACGCCCTGGGCCCTGAGCAGGAACGGACGCACCACCACCAACGCGGTGATCAGCGCCGCTGAAGGATTTCCCGGCATGCCGATCCAGGGTTTACCGGCCACTTCACCAAAGGCCAGTGGCTTGCCCGGCTGTATGGCCAGCCGCCAGAAATCGACGTTGCCCAGTTCCTCGATTGCCTGTTTGAGGTGATCTTCCTCGCCCACCGATACACCACCGGAACTCAACAGCAAGTCGCATTCCGAAGACGCCAGGCTCAAGGCATGCCGGCTGGCCGCCAACTCATCGGCCATGACGCCATAGTCATGAATCTCGACGCCCCAACCGCGCAACAGCGCGGCGAGGCAATACCGGTTGCTGTTGTAAATCTGCCCCGGCGCCAAGGGATCGCCCGGCTCACGCAGTT
This sequence comes from Pseudomonas sp. P9_31, assembly GCF_034008235.1. Lineage (NCBI taxonomy): Bacteria > Pseudomonadati > Pseudomonadota > Gammaproteobacteria > Pseudomonadales > Pseudomonadaceae > Pseudomonas > Pseudomonas sp. P9_31. Next base: position 2,819,367 of record NZ_CP125375.1, on the reverse strand, counting down.
CATTACCGCTACTGAGCAGGCACACCTGCAACGGCCGATAGACCTCGACCCGCGCGATCCCGGCGCCAGCCAGCAACCCGAGTTCTTGCGCGCGCAGGCGTTTGCCGGCCTTGAGCAACAGGTCCCCGCGGCGAACTTCCTCACCTTCCTTGCGCACGTGTTCGCCCACGGACACGGACGGGAACCAGACGCGATCGCCCTCGATCCGGCAGCGCTCCTGGGGCACAACGGTATCGGCCCCCGGTGGCAATGGCGCGCCGGTAAAGATCTGCACCGTCTGCTGCGCGCGCAAGGGCGAACACGCTTGATCCCCCGCTGCAATGCGTCCGCCAATCGACAAGCAGCCACCCGCCTGGGGCAGGTCAGCCGCCCTGAGGGCATAACCGTCCATGGCGCTGTTGTCCCAGGCCGGCAGGTTTACCGGGGAATGAATGTCCGCCGCCAGCACCCGCCCCATGGCTTGATCCAGACGGACCATTTGCGCCGGGGGCGGCGGCGGTGCCTGGTCCAGCAGACGGCTGATGGCCTCGTCCACCGGCATCAGGTTGCCGATATCGCACACCCGGCCGGTCATGTGCGTGTCTCGCAGGCGTCGATGACCCGCTGTGCTTGCGGTTTCAAATGCGGGGCGAAATTGCACGGGCCGGTGCGACTGTCCAGTTGTTCGAGCAGGATCTTGTTCCAGGCGGTCCGGCAGGCACCCGGCGAGCCTGGAACGCAGCACACCAGCACGCCGTTACTCATACCGGCCAGTGCCCGTGACTGCAGGCTGGACATGCCGATCTCCTCCAGAGACACCTGGCGGAACAGTTCGCCGAAGCCTTCCACGTGTTTGTCCAACAGCGGCAGCACCGCTTGCGGCGTGTTGTCGCGAGCAGTGAAACCGGTGCCGCCGGTCATCAAAACCACTTGCACCTTGGGGTCGGCGATCCACCGGGAAACGCTTGCGCGGATCTGATAAATGTCGTCCTTGACCAGATCGCGATCGATCAACACATGCCCGGCCGTTTGCAGCAAATCCGTCAGGGTCTGTCCCGAGGTGTCGGTGTCAAAAGTGCGCGTATCGCTGATGGTCAGCACGGCGATGTTCAGGGGTTCAAACGTGCGTTGCGCCAGATGGGCCATATCCAAGTCTTCCCGTAGATGAGGGTATGGCCCGAAGCCTGAACCGGAATGGCGAACGAGCCTATTCCTCCAAGGAGGTACCTCGACGGGGACATAGAGAAAATGTACCGGGCACAAAACCTGTGGGAGCGAGCCTGCTCGCGAATGCGGTGTGTCAGTCGCAACTAATGGGCCTGATACACTGCATTCGCGAGCAGGCTCGCTCCCACACTGTCCCCCATCGCTTTCAAGGTGCCAACCGGCTCCGTTTCCACAGACCATCACGCAACCGGTAATCGAGTCGATCATGCAAGCGATCAGCCCGCCCCTGCCAGAACTCCAGACGCTCCGGGTGCAGGCAATAGCCGCCCCAATGCTCGGGGCGCGAGACGGCCTGGTCAACGAAGCGTTTGATGGTTTCTGCCAGCATCGACTCCAGCGCTGCACGACTGGCCAGCGGACGGCTTTGCGGTGAAGCCCAGGCTCCCAGGCGACTGGCCATGGAACGAGAATCGAAGTACGCATCCGACAACGCCGGATCGAGCCTCGACACCTGCCCTTCGATACGCACCTGACGCTCCAGCCCTGGCCAGAAAAACGTCATCGCTGCATAAGGATTGGCGGCCAGTTGCTGACCTTTATCACTATGGTAATTACCGAAAAAAGTAAAACCTTCATCGCTCAACCCCTTGAGCAGCAGAACCCGGCAGTGCGGCCGTCCTTCAGGATCGACCGTCGCCAGCACCATGCTATTGACCTCGACAGGTGCGCACTCGGTGTCGCGGGCCTGTTGCAGCCATTGCCGGAACATCGCCAGCGGATCGTCCAGCGCCGCCTCATCTTGCAGACCATTAAGGGTGTAGTTGCGGCGCATCTGAGCCAGGGAAAGCGGCATGACGGTAATCTCCGGAAGGTTTTACGCAGTGTGCGAGGCACTGCGCGATACCACCTTGACCGCCATCAACACTGTCGCCTACTTCAGACGCAGCCGCCGCGCCAGTTTGTGCAGGTTGCTGGGATCGACTTCCAGAATCCGCGCGGCGCTGGCCCAGTTTTCCCCGGACAGGCTCAGGGCCTGGAGGATTTTCTTGCGCTGGTAATCGTCGACGGCTTCGCCCAAGGGCTGGAACGGCAGATCAGCCATAACGTCCGGGGACGGCTCGATCACCGATCCCGGGGCCGTCATCGCGCTGTCGAGATCGAGAATCTCAGGCTCCAGCGTCATGATCAACGCGCGACTCGTACCGCGACTGAGCTGCTTCAACGCCGCTCGGCTGATGACATGTTCCAGTTCGCGCACATTGCCCGGCCAGGTATACGCCAGCAAGGCGCATTCGGCCGCCGGTGACAGGCGCAAACCACGCAAGCCGAGCCGTGCCCGATTGAGTTCAAGGAAATGCCCGGCCAGCATCAACACATCCTGACCACGCTCACGCAGGGGCGGAATCGGCACCGGGTACACCGAGAGCCGGTGATACAGATCGGCGCGAAACAAGCCGTCGCGGATGCTATCCGGCAGGTGCCGGTTGGTGGCGGCGATGATCCGCACATCCACGTGCAGCGGCTTGTCGGCGCCCAGGCGCTGGATCTCGCCGTTCTGCAGCGTGCGCAGTAACTTCGCTTGCACGCTCAAGGGCAACTCCCCGACTTCATCGAGAAACAGCGTGCCTCCGTTGGCGGCATCGAAGCGTCCGGCACGGTCACTGGTGGCGCCGGAAAAGGCGCCTTTGACATGCCCGAACAACTCACTCTCCGCCAGCGACTCCGGCAAGGCGGCGCAGTTAACGTGTATCAGCGGTTTGTGGTGGCGCCGTGAAAGACGATGCAAGCGCCGGGCGAACAGCTCTTTGCCGACCCCGGTCTCGCCCAACAGCAACACCGGCAGATCGGAGTCGGCCAGTACATCCAGCTCATTGAGCAACTGATGCAACACCTCACTCTGCCCGAGAATCTCGCCCTCCTCGACCGGCATTCGCAAGTCCTGGGGATCGCTGCGGGACAAACGCAAGCTGCGGTTTTCCTGCTCGAGCCGGGTGACCCGCACGGCGGCTTCGATCTGCAAGGTGCAGCGTTTGAGCTCCTCCCGCGCGCGGCTGTCGAAGGTCCCGGCGTGCAGCGCATCGAGGGTGATCGCGCCCCAGATCCGCCCCTCCACATACAGGCTCACGCCCATGCAGTCATGCACCGGCAGCGGTTCGCCGACGTGGTTGTCGAGCAAGCCGTCGTAAGGGTCCGGCAGGCGACTGTCGGGCTCGAACCAGGTCGGCTCGCGCGACGCCATGATCGCCGCCAGCCGGGGATGCTGGGCGATGACGAACCGGCGCCCCAAGGCTTCATGAACCAGCCCCACCGTCGCCACGGGCCTGAGGCTATCGTCATCCAGACGCAGCAAACCCACGGCGCCACTGTTGAAGTATTCACGCAGGGTCTGCACCAGTCGTTGCAAGCGTACGGCATTGGGCAACTCGACGATCAGGTCGGCTGCCAGGCTTTCTCGCAGCATGGTAGTAATCACCCTCTATGGTTGGATTCACCCTGAAGCGTCAGGGTGTCTATCACCACAACTAAAAATTAATCCATGTTTTTCAATCATTTAAATATGGCATGCCGGATGCAATGAGCCTGGGGAACCGTTGAAACCCAAACAAGGAACCCTGATGAGCCAGACCCTATTGGAACAAAGCCTCGGCCAACTGGCCTGCGACATTCCCGGTGCCACCCGGATCTTCCACACCTTCAAACTGGACTTCTGTTGCGGCGGGCATAAAAGCCTGCGTGAAGCGGCCCTTGGCAAAAACCTCGACCCGGTCCTCATTGCCGACGCCCTGCACATTCTGCAAGACGCCGGCGAAACCCTACACGACTGGCGCAACGAACCTTCGGAACTGCTGATCGCCCACCTTCTGGCGCGCTACCACGCTCGCCACCGCGAACAACTGCCGGAACTGATCCGTCTGGCCCGCCGCGTCGAGCAGGTCCATGGTGCGCGCAGCAGCTGCCCCAACGGCCTGGCCGATCTCTTGACCGACATGCAGCAAGAACTCGAGGGCCACATGCTCAAGGAAGAACAGGTGCTGTTCCCGATGCTGCAACAAGGTGTCGGTCCTCAAGCGGCTCCGCCGATCCAGGTGCTGCGCTTCGAACATGATCAACATGGCGAAGCACTGGAAAAAATGCTCGCCTTGACCAATCACATCATCCCGCCCGCCGATGCCTGCAACACCTGGCGTGCGCTCTATCGCGGGCTGCTGGAGTTCAAAGACGACTTGATGCAACACATCCACCTGGAAAACAACGTGCTGTTCATCAACGCCCTGAACCCTCGTCACTGATCGATTTTCGGAGGCCGCTTTCGCGAGCAGGCTCGCTCCCACATGGGGTGGTATTCCAATGTGGGAGCGAGCCTGCTCGCGAATGGCGTCACCACGGATTTATGGGTTTTCCAGCACGATCAGCCGTGCCAATAGAACATCGCCTTGGCCAGGATCACGATCAACAGCATATGCCCGAGGATGCTGCGGCGAATCCAGCTGGCGCGAGTCGCGGTCAGGCGCCCGTGGGTCAGCCAATAGGCCAGCAGCAAGTAATGCCCGATGATGCTCAGGGCCAACAGGATCTTCAGGCTCAGTAACGTACCGAAGCTGCTGGCCAGCGGCTGACTCAATGCGCCCCGGTACTGCCACGCCAGGCCGATGCCGGCGCCGTACAGCAACAACACCACGCCGTGCAGGACTTTACGCGAACGCAGCGCAATCGCCTGATCGGCCGTCGCTTGCGAAACGTCCGTCAACTGCTGACGGGCGCGATGCCAGATGACCACCTCGAAAAACAACGTGCCGATGAAGGCAATCGCTGCCAGCAAATGCGTGACCAGTAAAAAGGGATACATCAGCGCCAGCCTCTGTCAGTTCGCGTACTCATCCCGGATGACCGTCCACCCGGGCCCGCAGTAGCATCGGCCCATAGCGCCAGGCGTACAGCGCAAACGCCAGCGCCCAGCACAGACCGGCCAACCACAATGCCGGCAAGGGGAAGAACAGGATCAACACGACCCGGCTCAGGCACGCCAGGTTGAGCAAGATGAACGCCAGGGTCATCCCCGACGGCGGTTCCAGGGCACGGCCGGTATGCCCGAGGCTGACCCGCGCAATCATCGCCAAAACCAGGCCGCCCATGGCACCGATAGTCAGGCAATGCACCGCCAGGCTCGGATTGATCGGCACGCCGAAATGCCACAGCGCCATCCCGAGACAGGCCACCGCCAACCAGCCATAAGCCAGGTGCAGCGACCACAGCAACGGTACGTGCCAGAGTGCCCGGTCATGCCAGCGCACCAGGCGCAGCAGATGCCCCGCCGCCAGCACCGCGAACAGCAGGCCCACCCAGACATTGGGAGCGAGCGCAGGTCCTGCGGCATACAACAACGCCACCAACGGCGAACCGACCAGCAGCAGTCGATCCAGCCAGGGCCAGGCAGCAACGCCTTCCACCCGACTGAGGCCACGCTGGGTGAAGAACGGAATCACCCGCCCGCCAATCAATCCCATCATCGCCGCCACCAACCAGATGCCGGTCAGCACGCCTTGGCGCTGCCAGCCTTCATGCCCCTCGACCAGGCCGTACAAGGACAACCCGTCGGCCACGGCCAACAACAGCAAGACCGCCACAATCGGGTAATTACGTTTCTGCCGCACCTTCCACAGGGTGAACCCCATGAGCGACGCCACCGCCAACGGGAACGCCATTTCCAGCAGCGCGAGCAACGGCCACGGTGCGTTGGCCAGCCAGGCCACTCGCGCCAACAACCACAGCAGCGCCAGAGCCGCCAACGGCTTGCCGCTGAGGCCAAGGCGGCCGGTCCAGGTCTGCACCGCCGTCAGCAGAAAGCCCGCGATAATTGCCAAGCCGAAGCCGAACAGCAATTCATGCCGATGCCAGCCCAGCCAACCGCCTGCCGGCTGCCAGTCGGAAATCGAGCCACCAAAAGCCGCCAGCCACAGTGGAATGGCCAGCACCGCCAACAGGCAGCCGGCGAGGAAAAACGGCCGAAAGGCCAGCCGTAACAGCGGCGCGATTGCCATCGCTTTACGGCGGTCAAGCACTTGCATAAAGCCACTCCTCTACCTGTTTGCTGACCTGGCGCCGACTCGCGCGCGCCGAGGTAAATCCTGGGGCAATCATCGGGTATTACCGATCCATTGCCTTTGTCGCAGATCAAGTGTGCAAGGGACGTGCCCCGATGCTCATTCGAACCCCTATAGCGAGAGGATTTGCCCTTGTGGGAGCGAGCCTGCTCGCGATAGCGGCGGTACATTCAGCATCAATGTTGGCTGGCCCACCGCTATCGCGAGCAGGCTCGCTCACACAAGGGTGATCGGCTCAGGGTACAAATGACCCTTTGATGGTCATTTAAACCCTAAAGATCACGGTATTTTTTACCCTGATCGCTGACACCCCCAATAAACAAGGGCCTCCGAGCCTGGCCCGCCTCTTGCTCTGCATGGGCAACCTTATAGAAATCTTGGATCCCTCTCGATTACCCGGAGTCGTCATGAAAAAAGTCTTTCAGCCACTGGCCTGGTTTGTGGTGTTGACCTCAATCCTGGCCCTGGCCAGCGGCATTTCCCTGGGCCTCGTCTGACCTGATCCCCCTCTTCTCAATTTTCAGGATGAATTCTTATGGTGCTTCATCGCATCCATCACCAGATTCTGCGCAGTCATCATTTGTTTGAGCCGTTGAACGAAGAACAGCTGGATGAATTGATGAGTACCAGCCACTTGCTGAGCATCGACAAAGGCGAGCCGTTGTTCCGTCAGGGTGAGCCGGCAGACTCGTTCTATTTCATCATTGCCGGGGCGGTGAAAATCTACCGGTTGACACCCGATGGGCAGGAGAAAGTGTTTGAAGTCATCGGTGATCGACAAACCTTCGCCGAGGCGATGATGTTGATGGACACGCCCAACTATGTGGCCTCGGCCGAGGCGGTCTGCCCCACTCAGCTCTACCGGTTATCCAACAGCACCTATATGCGCCTGCTTCAGAGCAATAGCCGGTTGACCTTTGCGTTGCTCGGCAAGCTCTGCGTTCGCTTGCACCAAAGGGTCAATGAAATCGAAACCTTGTCCCTGAAAAACGCCACCCACCGGGTCGTGCGTTATCTGCTGACGCAACTGGTGCGCCAGCAAACCGTAAACAGCCATTTCGAGCTGCCGATGGCCAAGCAACTGATTGCCGGGCATCTGTCGATCCAGCCGGAAACCTTTTCGCGGATCATCCGGCGCCTGATCGATGAAAACATCATCACTCAGGACGGCCGCCAGATCGCCATTCTTGATCGTCTGCGCCTGGAGCAGTTTGAGTGAACACCTTACCCGTCTGCCTGTATTGCCAACATGCCAACCCACCACAAAAAGTCGAGTGCCGCCAATGCGGCATGCCCCTGCCGGCACTGGCCGAGCGCGCGGCGCAACGTCGGTTGCGCCGATTCAAGTGGTTCTGCATCGGCCTGACGATCTTCTGCGTGACGATGTTTTTCTGGCTGCCGCGCAGCATCAGCTGATGCTGCGTTGATCAACCCGGGGTTCAAGGCTGGGTCAGCTGGCGGTACAACTGCGGCAAGCGCAGCGGTAATTGCTCAGGCTGACGGATCAAGGTGTAGCCATTGGCGCCGAACATGTACGGCAGGTAATCCCCGGCCTCGCGATCAATCGTGATGCAGAACGGCGTCAGTCCTTGACGCCGTGCCTCCAGCACAGCCTCGCGGGTGTCTTCAACACCGTAGCGGCCCTCGTACAAATCCAGATCATTCGGTTTGCCATCTGTCAGTAGCAGCAACAGTTTACTGCGCCGTTTGCTGCTGCCCAGCAGGCGCGTGGCCTGGCGAACGGCGGCGCCCATGCGTGTGTAATACCCCGGTTTGAGCCCTTGAATGCGACCTCGGGTGTTGTCGTCATAACGCTGGGTGAACGACTTGAGTTCCTGCATGCGCACTTGCTGACGACGCAGCGAGGAAAACCCGTACAAGGCGAAATCATCACCCAGCACCGACAAGGTTTCGCCGAACAGCAGCAGACTGTCGCGGATGACATCGATGACGCGGTGCTCATCGTTCAAGTGGGCGTCGGTGGACATCGACACGTCGGCCAGCAACAGGCACGCCAGGTCGCGGCGAGTCTGCCGCTGCTCCATGAACAGACCGCGCTCGGCACACTGGCCATGCTCGCGCTCAACATGAAAATCCAGCCAGGCTTGCATGTCCAGCTCTGAGCCCTGGGGTTGCTGGCGTAACCACTGGCGGTCATTGCGCAGGTGCTCGAACTGGCGCCGCAAGCGATGCGCCGAAGCCTTCAGTCGAGAAGGCAACGGCTGCGCCTCACAGTCTCGGGGCACCATCATTTGCAGATTGACGAAGCTGTCCTGCATCTGTTGTTTGCGGTAATCCCACTCCGGCAACTTGATGCCTTCGCCCAGAGGAATATCGTCGACATCGGCCGGTGGCAAATCCAGGTGCAGCTTCAGACCGCCGCCCTTGCGCAGGCGAGTGCGCGACAGGGTCAATTCGTCCAGGTCATCGGCGACTCTGGCAGCGTCCGGGTCTTCGCTGTCGTCCGACCAGCGATCCAGGTCCACGTGTTCGGTCCAGCTGAACAGGTTCTCGAGACGCACCACCAACAGCCCGCCATCGCGGGTGCTTTCATCGATGCGTGTCGCGCGTTTACGCCCGCCTTTCTGCTCGCCGGGCGGCGTGGTCAACGACTCTTCGGATTCATCGCCCAGATCCGCAGCCTGCGGGCTGGCGAGGTTTTGCGGCGGGTACAACCACAGCGGCAGTGGCCACGCGGCCCGTTCGCTGCGAGGGAAATGTTCGACACTGCCGGGCTCGCGCAATGCCTGGCATAACGCCCGTTCCAGTGCCGCTTCGCTGGTGTTCAACGAAGCCGGATCGGGGCGCAATTGCAGGTGGGCATCGACCAGACGTTGATAGCGAGCGCGCAACGCGGGATAGCGTCGCAGCAGCTGTTGCGTCCAGCGTTGATTGTCCCGCCCCCAGTGACGCATCTGCCCGGCCTGTGCCGCCAGCAATGCGAGCCAGCGATAGAGTTCCTCATTCAGCGCGACTTCAGGAAACACCGCCAGGCTCGACGGCAAACGCAGGTTCGTCGCGTCGCACCACGCCAATGGCACTTGTTTGCAGGTGCCGGCGATTTGCTGCAATACGTTGCGTCGCAGCAGTAAATCGCGGTCGCTGGCGGCTTCCACACCGACGCCATTGGCACCGCCCATGGCGCGAAACAACAGCGCCAGCGGGCGTTGCTGGCTAGCCAGTTCAACCCGTGCTTCAGGGAAGTCCGGGCTGGCACGCCGGGTGATGAAACGATGCCAGACACTGCCTACCCACTCTTCCAGTTCGACGGTAAACGCCATGATGCTTGCCCTTCCTGGAAACCCAAAAAACGGCCCGCTGTATCAGCCGGGCCGACCTTTTCTAGCCATTGCACCCGCTCATGAAGGTACAACCGCAGCCGGGGCGCGCAAGGCTGCGCGGCCACGTTGCTTAAAGCTGAACAGGTAACAGAGCAGCCCGGCGAAGAAACCCAGACCGGCGCCCAGACGGGCCCAGAACAGCACCTGCAAATGTTCGACCGTGGACATGAATGGCAGCGCGATCCCGTCGGCCTGCCAGCGTTGCAGGTAAATCTGTACAACACCGGCAGCAGTCAGGAACAGCGTGATCATCACCATCGACAGGGTCATCAACCAGAAGCCCCAGATTTCGAGGGTCTGCGAACGCTCGTCACCGGCTTCACCCAGTCCGCGCAAGCGCGGCATGGCGTAGCTGATCAAGGTCATCACGATCATCGCGTAGGCACCATAGAACGCCAGGTGACCGTGCGCTGCCGTCAGTTGCGAACCATGGGTGTAGAAGTTGACCGGCGCCAGGGTATGCAGAAAGCCCCAGACGCCCGCACCGAAGAACGCCGTGACCGTGGTGCCCTTGGCCCACAAGGTGGCCGCGCGGTTCGGGTGTTGCCGACGACGGTTCTTCACCATGCTGAAGGCAAATATCACCATGGCCAGGAACGGCAGCGGTTCGAGTGCGGAGAAGATTGAACCGACCCACAACCAGACTTCAGGCGCACCGATCCAGAAGAAGTGGTGACCCGTGCCGATGATCCCGGTAATCAGCGCCATGGCGATGATCACGTAGAGCCATTTCTCCACGACTTCCCGGTCGACCCCGGTGATCTTGATCAGGACGAAAGCGAGCATCGAACCCATGATCAGTTCCCACACGCCTTCCACCCAAAGATGCACCACCCACCACCAGTAGAACTTGTCGCGCGCCAGGTTGCCGGGGTTGTAGAAGGAGAACAGGAAGAACACCGCAAGACCAATCAGCCCGGTCATCATGACCATGCTGACCGTGGTCTTGCGACCTTTGAGCAGGGTCATGCCGATGTTGTAGAGAAAGCCCAGGCACACCACCACAATGCCCATCTTGGTGATGGTCGGTTGCTCCAGGAACTCCCGCCCCATGGTCGGCAGCAACTCGTTGTGGGTCAGCCTGGCCAGGCCGGCATACGGCACCAGCAAGTAACCGAGGATGGTCAGCACACCCGCCGCGGCGAATACCCAGAACAGGATGATCGCCAACTTGGGACTGTGCAGTTCACGATCGGCCTCTTCCGGAATCAGGTAGTAGGCGGCGCCCATGAATCCGAACAGCAACCAGACGATCAGCAGGTTGGTGTGGACCATCCGCGCCACGTTGAAGGGAATGATCGGGAACAGAAAGTCCCCGATCACGTATTGCAGGCCCATGATCAAACCGAACAGCACCTGACCGAGAAACAGCAACAGGGCAAACACGAAGTAGGGTTTGGCCACGGCTTGCGAGGCGAATTTCAGATGCGGATTAGCCATGCTCATCTCTTAGCCCTCCTTGTTTGGCGGCCAGCCATTGGTGTTGATTTTCGAGCTCCATTTGAGGAACTCGGCAATGTCATCCACCTCCTGGTCACTCAACTTGAACTGAGGCATCGCACGTCGGCCCGGCACGCCCAGCGGCTGCATTTTCATCCAGGCATGCAGAAAGGGTTTGAAGCCCTCCTCCCCACCGCGCCGCTGGAATACGTTGCCCAGCTCAGGGGCGAAATAAGCACCCTCGCCCAGCAGCGTGTGGCAGCCAACGCAGTTGTTTTGCTCCCAGACCGTCTTGCCGCGAATCACTGACTCGGTTAACTGCGCTTCGTTGCTGCGCACTGGAAAGGTCTGTTCCGTGTGATAGGTCAAGGCCAGGAATATCAGGAAGAAAAAGACGCTTCCCCCGAAGTAGATATTCCTGGCCATGCCTTTGGTGAAGGTCTCTGACATGGTCGCTTCCTCTTTGCTTGGCGTGCCCATGATAGAAAGCCAAGGGTTGAAAGCTGCTTGATGGCGATCAAGAAAGGCAGATGGTTTTGGTTGGGTATTGACACCATGAAGCCGAACGATTCACCTCTGGCGAGGGGGCTTGCCCCCGTTGGGCTGCGCAGCAGCCCCAAAACCTGCAATCACATTTCATCAGGCGCACCGCATTCATAGATTTTGCGACTGCTGCGCAGCCGAACGGGGCGATGCGGCTTTCCAACAAGCCCCCTCGCCACAGGTGATTAGCCAATCGACACCAGCGTCAGCCCCACAACCACCGCCAACACCAGCGCCCAGCTCACCATCAACCGCCGCCACAATCGCGGCGCGTGACGCATCTCCATGAAGCCATCGGTGATCAGCCAGGCCTTGCCAACCGCCACCAGCAAAATGGCAATGGACAACAGCCACGTCGCGCCGACTTGTGACAACACGACGGTGCACACGCTTAACGTGGCCAGCGCTGCCCAGCAGACGAGCAAAAGCCTGGAAGCCGACATCAGAACCCCCGTCAATTCAGCACGTAGACCAGCGGAAACAGCACGACCCAGATCAGATCGACCATGTGCCAATACAGCACGCCCGATTCAAACCCACTGCGGTTGGCGGCGTTGTACAGGCCTCGACGGCAGCGCTCGGCCAGCCATCCGAGAATGACCATGCCGAGCAATACATGGAGAAAATGAAAACCGGTGAGGATCCAGTAGAGGGTGAAAAACGTGTTGTGCTCCATGCCCAGCCCCGAGGCCAGCAAGTGCCGGTATTCGGTAAGTTTCAACACCACGTAGACACTGGCGGTAAGCAACGCGGCCAGCAGAAGCACGGCGCCGTGGCGGGACCGGGAACGCCTGACTTGCTCCTGAGCCAGCGCGGCGAACAGCCCGGCGGTGAGCAGGCTCAGGGTCATCGCCAGGCCGGTAGAGGTGTTGAGCAATAGGCGGCTTTCACCGAACAGCTGCGGCTTGAGTGCCTGGGTCACGACGAACGCCAGAATCAGGATGGCGAACACCGACAGCTCGGCCAGAATGAAAAACCACATCGCCAGATCGCCCGGCAAGTGACCCGGCGCAACGCGTCCGGACTCAGCCGAAGTGGACATCAACCACGCCCATCAGCGCCGCAACCGTCAACGGATCATCGCTCAGCGGCTCGGCCAGGCAGGCCATGCACGCTTCACGCGGGCTCATGCCGGAGCGGATCATTCGCGCGGTAAAAATCAGCAGTCGCGTTGAGGCGACCTCCTCCAGATCATGTTGATCCAGCCTTCGCAGGGCCTGACCCAGCCTGACCACTTGCGCCGCCAGCGCGCTGTCCACCTGCGCTTCCCGGGCAACGATGCGTTCCTCGTCGGCCACTGGCGGATAGCCGAAACGCATCGCCACGAACCGTTGTCGGGTGCTGGGTTTCATGCCTTTAAGCAGGTTCTGGTAGCCGGGGTTGTACGACACCACCAGCATGAATGACGACGGCGCCTGCAGCACTTCGCCGGTGCGCTCCAGGAACAACTCGCGACGATCATCGGCCAGTGGGTGCAGTACGACTACTGTGTCTTGCCGCGCCTCGACCACTTCGTCCAGATAACAAATACCGCCTTCACGTACTGCGCGAGTCAACGGCCCGTCCTGCCACCACGTGCCCTGGGCACCGATCAAATGACGGCCGATCAGGTCGGCGGCGCTCAGATCGTCATGGCAAGCCACGGTGTACAACGGCAGTTTCAGCCGATGAGCCATGTGCTGGACGAAGCGGGTCTTGCCGCAGCCCGTCGGGCCTTTGATCAGCACCGGCATGCCGTGTCGCCAGGCTTGCTCGAACAGCGCCTCCTCATTGTTGAGCGGTTGATAGAAGGGTTCGCAAGACTGGATTCGGTCCATGGGCTGTGTGTTCCAAAAGCGGATTCAAGCCACACGCTACGGGCGCCTGCGACAACCTGGCAAGTGACATGGCCGGCAAACTTGATCGCGGTCAAGCGAGCATTGGCCTGCTCGGGCATAGCCTTGCATGGCACTAAGAACCTGCGTTCTGGGCTGCCGTTTCAGCACATCGCAAAGGTCTTGCCTGAGGAGAAATGGAATGCTGATCAGCAATAGAAAAACGTTTGCTCTGACTGTCGCCACATGGTGTTCGGCGCTGGCCCTTGCGGTGACTCACGCGGCCCGAGCCGACGAGCCCGTCGCTGCTGCGGCCAGCCCGCTGATGGTCAAAACCGCCGGGGCACCGGACATGAGTCAGGCCGAGTTCGACTCATCCAAGGAAATTTACTTCCAGCGCTGCGCCGGCTGTCACGGCGTTCTGCGCAAAGGCGCCACCGGCAAACCACTGACACCGGACATCACCCAGTCCCGCGGTCAACCGTACCTGGAGGCGTTGATTACCTACGGCTCGCCGGCGGGCATGCCGAACTGGGGGACGTCGAATGCGCTGACCAAGGATCAGATCACGTCAATGGCCAAGTTCATTCAGCACGCGCCGCCGACGCCGCCTGAATGGGGCATGGCCGAGACGCTGAAAACCTGGAAAGTGCTGGTCAAGCCTGAGGATCGTCCGAAGCAGCAACTGAGCAAACTCAACCTGCCGAACCTGTTTTCGGTGACGTTGCGCGATGACGGCAAGATTGCCCTGATCGACGGTGACAGCAAGAAAATCGTCAAGCTGATCGAGACCGGTTATGCGGTGCACATCTCGCGGATCTCCGCTTCGGGTCGCTACCTGCTGGTGATTGGTCGAGACGCCCGGATCGACATGATCGACCTGTGGCCGGTGGAGCCGACCAAGGTCGCCGAAGTCAAAGTGGGCATCGAGGCGCGCTCGGTGGAGACCTCCAAGTTCAAGGGCTACGAAGACAAATACACGGTCGCCGGCTCCTATTGGCCACCGCAATTCACCATCATGGATGGCGAAACCCTGGAACCAAAACAGATCGTCTCGACCCGCGGCATGACCGTCGACAAGCAGGAATACCACCCGGAACCCCGGGTCGCGGCGATCATCGCCTCCCACGCATGGCCGGAGTTCATCGTCAACGTCAAGGAAACCGGCAAGGTCATGCTGGTCAATTATCAGGACATCAAGAACCTCACCATCACCTACATCGATGCCGCGCCCTTCCTGCATGACGGCGGTTGGGACAGCACCCACCGCTACTTCATGACCGCCGCCAACAACTCCAACAAAGTCGCCGTGATCGACTCCAAAGAGCGCAAGTTGGCAGCCCTGGTGGACGTCGGCAAAACCCCTCATCCCGGTCGCGGCGCCAACTTCAACCACCCGACCTACGGGCCGGTCTGGGCCACCAGCCACCTGGGTGATGACGGCATCTCCTTGATCGGAACCGACCCGGCCAAACACCCGCAATACGCCTGGAAACAGGTCGCCTCGCTCAAGGGCCAGGGCGGCGGATCATTGTTCATCAAAACCCACCCTGACTCCCGTCACCTGTATGTCGACACCACCCTCAACCCGGACGCCAAGCTGAGCCAGTCCGTGGCGGTGTTCAACATCGACAAACTCGACGCCGGCTACACCGTGCTGCCCATCGCCGAGTACGCCGGCATCAAGCAAGGCGCCATGCGGGTCGTGCAGCCGGAATACAACAAGGCCGGCGATGAGGTCTGGTTCTCCGTGTGGAGCGGCCAATCAGAGGAGTCGGCACTGGTGGTGATCGACGACAAAACGCTGAAGCTCAAATCGGTGATCAAGGACAAACGACTGATTACCCCCACCGGGAAATTCAATGTCTACAACACCCAACACGACATTTATTGAGCTCCATCAATGCAAGGAACGACAATGAAAAATACTCTGCTTTCACTGTTCGCCCTGACCGCTGCGCTGAGCGTGCAGCCGGTTGTGGCCCAAGATGCGCAGGAACTGTTCAAGAGCAAACCCTGCGCCGCCTGCCATTCCATCGACACCAAGCTTGTTGGCCCGGCGCTCAAGGATGTCGCAGCCAAGAACGCTGGCGTGCCCGAGGCCGTGGACACCCTGGCCAACCACATCAAGAACGGTACGCAGGGCAACTGGGGCCCGATACCCATGCCGGCCAACCCGGTGACGGATGACGAAGCGAAGACACTTGCAACGTGGGTCCTGAGTCTCAAATAGCCAACGGAGGGCGCCATGATGGTTCATCGACACGCAGCGGTTCTGGCGGCCCTCCTCCTTTTTTGCGCGACCTCGGTTGCGGCACCGGACGCCAAGCGTCAGGCCCAACTCGAGCATCTGCTGGCCCAGGATTGCGGCGCCTGTCATGGACTGCACATGACCGGAGGGCTGGGTCCCGACCTGACGCGAGCAACGCTGGCAGGCAAGTCCCGCGACAGCCTGATTGCCACCGTCACCCAAGGCCGCCCCGGCACCGCGATGCCCGGTTGGGACCCACTGCTCAGCCCGGACGACATCCATTGGCTGGTCGATCTTCTTCTCCAGGGATATCCCGCACCATGATCCGTTCAACCCTGCTTTTAGCGGCGACCGGGCTGTTGTTGTCCGCCTGCGTTCAGCCACCCTTGCGTGGTACCGGCGATCTGGGCGTGGTGGTGGAGCGCGCCACCGGCAGCGTGCAAATCATCGAAAGCGATACCCACACCGCGCTGTCCCGCCTCGAGGGCTTCGGCGACTTGTCCCATGCCTCGGTAGTGTTTTCCCGCGACCAGCGTTATGCCTATGTGTTCGGCCGCGACGGCGGGTTGAGCAAAATCGACCTGCTGACCCAACGCATCGATCAACGGGTGATACAGGGCGGCAACAGCATCGGCGGCGCCATCAGTCAGGACGGCAAGTTGATCGCGGTCTCTAACTACGTGCCTGGCGGCGTGAAGGTGTTCGATGCCGTCACTCTGCAACAGGTGGCCGATATTCCCGCGACACCGCTCGCCGATGGCAGCAAACGTTCGCGGGTGGTGGGCCTGGTCGACGCGCCCGGTCAGCGTTTTGTGTTCAGCCTGTTCGATACCGGCGAGATTTGGACCGCCGATTTCAGTCAAGGCAACACGCCGCAGATCAGCCGCTTCACCGGCATCGGCCAGCAACCCTACGACGCGCTGATTACCCCCGATGGTCGCTATTACATGGCTGGACTGTTCGGTGAAGACGGCATGGCGCAACTCGACCTCTGGCACCCCGAGCGCGGGGTGCAGCGAGTGCTTGGTGATTACGGGCGCGGCCAGGCGAAATTACCCGTCTACAAGATGCCGCATCTGGAGGGCTGGGCCGTTGCTGACAACCAGGCCTTCGTGCCCGCCGTCGGCCGCCATCAAGTGCTGGTGATGGATTCGCGCAGTTGGCAGCAGACTGCTGCCATCCCGGTGGCCGGCCAACCGGTGTTCGTCACGTCGCGGCCGGACGGTCGGCAACTGTGGGTCAACTTCGCCTACCCGGACAACGATCGGGTGCAGGTCATCGACACCGAAACCCATGCCGTGCTCGCCGATCTGCGGCCAGGGCCGGCGGTGCTGCACATGGAATTCACCGCGCGCGGCGACCAGTTGTGGCTGTCATTACGTGATGGCAATCAGGTTCAGGTCTGGGACCCGTACAGTCTGAAGTTGCTGAGCACCCTTCCCGCCATCGCGCCGAGCGGCATCTTCTTCAGCAGTCGCGCGCAAAAAATGGGCTATTGAAATGAACCTCGACCTGCTCAGCCGCCAACTGATCGATCGCTTCCAGCACGGCATGCCGCTGTGTCCGGAACCGTTTAAAGAGATCGCCAAAGTCCTCGGTTGCGACGAGGCGCACGTGATGGCCTGCCTGCAAGCAATGGATCAGGCCGGCACCCTCTCACGGATCGGCCCGGTGTTCGAACACAGCCGCGCCGGGGCCAGCACCCTCGCCGCCTTCGCCGTGCCCGCCGAACGTCTGCAACAGGTCGCCGAGCGCGTCAGCCAGTATCCCGAGGTCAATCACAACTACGCCCGGGAGCATTTCTACAACCTCTGGTTTGTGTTGACCGGGCCTGATCGCCCACATATCGAACGCGTACTCAACGAACTCGAGAAAGATACCGGCCTCATACCGCTGGATCTGCCGATGTTGACCGCTTACCGCATCAACCTCGGTTTTGCCCTGGAAGAAGGCCTATGAAGCCGGGATTGAGCCCCAAACAGGCACTGGCGCTACGTCGGCATCTGGAAGGCGGATTGCCGCGGGTATCACGCCCTTATCAGGCCCTCGCGGAACGGATAAGCGCCGATGAAAACCAAGTGCTCGCGCAAATGCACCAGTGGCACGAACAAGGGCTGTTTCGGCGGGTCGGTCTGGTGCTCAACCATCACGCGCTGGGTTATACCGCCAACGCCATGCTGGTGCTGGATGTTCCGGACGCGCTGATCGACGAAGTCGGCCAGCGCCTGGGCCGGGCGCACGGCATCACCCTCTGCTACCAACGGCCCCGGCGCCTGCCACAGTGGCGCTACAACCTGTTCTGCATGGTTCACGGGCGCCAACGCGCGCAGGTCGAGGCGCAGATTCAGACGCTGCTGGAAGAACACCTGCTGAGCGACCTGCCCCATCAACTGCTGTTCAGCACCCATGCCTTCAAACAGTGCGGCGGACGCTTTGCACCCTCGCCAACAGGAGCCCCCACCCATGGATGACCTCGACCGTCGGCTGATCAACCGCCTGCAACTGGGACTGCCGCTGGTGCGCCACCCGTGGCAGGCACTGGCCGCCGAACTGGACAGCAGCAGCCATGAATTGCTCGGTCGCCTCCATGATTTGCTGGAAGACGGCATGCTTACGCGCTTCGGCCCGATGTTCGACATTGAACGCCTCGACGGCGCCTTCACCCTCGCGGCGCTGGCGGTGCCGGAAGAGCGGTTCGAAGACGTCGCCGAGCAACTGCATGCCCTGCCTGAAGTAGCGCACAACTACCGACGCGAACACGCCTGGAACATGTGGTTCGTGCTCGCCTGCGCCACTGAACATGACCTGAGCGAGGCCCTGCACCGCATCGAAACCCTGACCGGCCTGCCGCTGCTCAACTTGCCCAAAGAGGAGACTTACCATGTCGGTCTGCACTTCCCGGTCTGAAGACACCTTAGCCCGCCGTCTGATCGAGCTGACCCAAGCGGGCCTGCCATTGCTGGACGACCCATGGGCCTGGCTCGCCGAACAGCTGAACCTGAGCATCGAGTCCACCCTGGATTTGCTCAAGCGCTTGCAGGCCGAAGGTGCTATCCGGCGTATCGCCGCCGTCCCCAACCATTATCGCCTGGGCTATCGCTACAACGGCATGACGGTCTGGGATGTGCGCGACACCGACATGCCGCGCCTTGGTGCGCTGATCGGTGCGCAACCTTTTGTCAGCCACTGTTATCGACGCCCACGACGAACCGCATGGCGCTACAACCTGTTCGCCATGGTCCATGGCCGCAGCCGCGAGGAAATCGACAGCTACCGCGAACACCTGCGCTACTTGCTGGGCGATGCCTGTGCCGCCGACGAGATGCTGGTGAGCAGTCGCATCCTGAAAAAAACCGGTTTGCGGCTACCACCAGCGCCACGCTGAACACGCGCTTGTTCAAGGAGATTTGCATGTTGAGGATCAGCCAATACCTGCGCGCCCTGACCGGCCAGGCACCTACCCCCAGAACCAGCCCACCGGGCAGCAACCGGCCGCCGGTGGTGATCTGGAACCTGCTCAGGCGCTGCAACCTGACCTGCAAACACTGCTACGCCACTTCCGCCGACAGTGTCTTTCGCGACGAACTGGATACGCCCGCCGCGCTGACCGTGATCGACGATCTGCACAACGCCGGGGTGAAGGTCCTGATTCTTTCCGGCGGTGAACCGCTGTTGCGCGACGATCTGTTTGTGCTCAGCGCCTACGCCCGCACCAAGGGTTTCTTTGTGGCGTTGTCCACCAACGGCACACTGATCAACGAGCAGAACATCACGCAGATCCGCGCGGCGAATTTCGATTATGTCGGGATCAGCATCGATGGCCTGGAAGCCACTCATGATGCGTTCCGCCAACTCAAGGGCAGTTTCGCCAGTTCCATGCGGGCGATCCGCCTCTGCCGCGAACAGGGCATTCGCGTCGGCCTGCGCACCACCCTGACCCAAGAGAACCATCAACAATTGCCCCAATTACTGGCGCTGATGCGCGAGTACGACGTGCAGAAGTTTTATCTGTCGCACCTCAACTACAGCGGTCGCGGCAAACGCAGCCGCAAGCTCGACGCCCGGCAGCAGATGAGCCGCGAGGCGATGACGCTGATTTTCGAACAGGCCAGGGAAGACATTGAGCTGGGCCGCGACAGCGATTTTGTCAGCGGCAACAACGATGCCGACGCGATTCTCTTGCTGCAATGGGTGGGCCTGCATCTACCCGAACATTACTCGCACCTGGAACACATGCTCCGCGCCTGGGGCGGCAACGCCTCGGGCAGCGGCATCGCCAACATCGACAACACCGGTGAAGTGCACCCCGACACCTACTGGTGGCAGCACTCGGTGGGCAACGTCCGGCACGCACCGTTTCGCACGCTCTGGCTGGACCAGCCGGACGCCTTGTTGCAGCAGCTACGTGTGCATCCGCGCGCCGTCGGTGGCCGTTGTGGCCAATGCCGCTGGTTGAACATTTGCAACGGCAATACCCGCACCCGCGCCTGGGCCGAAGGGGATCTCTGGGGCCAGGACCCCGGCTGCCATCTCAGCGATGAAGAAATCGGTATGCCGCCATTAATGACCATCCCTTGCGTCATGCACTGAAGCACCCGCCTGGCGAGCCATCTGACAAAGGATGGGGCCGGCCCACCTGATGAAGTACCAAGGACGTCCCATGCACCCATCGATTATTTTACCGGCTGCACTTGAGTCCCCGTTCAGACCGGGCGAAGTCGCCCTGGTCGGCGCCGGCCCCGGCGATCCACGCTTGCTGACCCTGCGCGCCTGGGGCCTGTTGATGCAAGCCGACGCCGTGGTTTACGACCGCCTGATCAGCCCCGAGCTGCTGGCATTGATCCCCCTCACCTGCGCCCGGCATTACGTCGGCAAGGCCAGCGGGTGCCATAGTCTGCCCCAGGAACAGATCAACGAACTGCTCGCCGACCTCGCCGATCTGGGCCAGCGTGTGGTCCGGCTCAAGGGCGGCGACCCGTTCATATTCGGCCGTGGCGCCGAGGAGCTGGAGTATCTGCTGCAACGCAACATTGACTGCCAGGTAGTCCCGGGCATTACCGCCGCCTCCGGGTGCAGCGCTTACGCGGGCATTCCGCTGACCCACCGGGACCTGGTCAACTCCTGCCGCTTCATTACCGGGCACTTGCAGCGCGATGGCGAGTTGCAATTGCCCTGGAGCAGTCTCGCCGACAGCAGCCAGACCCTGGTGTTTTACATGGGGTTATCGAACCTCGGGATTATCGCCCAGCGCTTGATCGAAGCCGGAATGGCCGCCGACACACCGGCGGCGCTGATCAGCAATGGCACGCGTCCCGACCAGCACGTCGCGCGAGGCATGCTGCACCAGTTGCCGACCCTGGCACTGGATTGCCCACCGGGCATTCCGACACTGACGGTGATTGGCAAAGTGGTCGATCTGTTCGCTACCCAACAGCAGGAATACCCGGCGCGTTTTTATCCCGTTCCAGTGTTGCGGCGCCACGGTAAGGTATCGACATGAAGCGCATGCTGCTTGCCCCATTGTTATGGATCGGTGCAGCTCATGCCGGCGCAGCGATTCCATCCTCCGACGCGGCTGCCGACCTCTACCAACAACATTGCCAGCGCTGCCATGGCGCCAACCGTTTCGGCGGTGCGGGGCCGGCCTTGCTGCCGGAGAGTCTGAGCCGGATCAAACCCGACGAAATCCGCAGCGTGATCCAGAACGGTCGTCCCGCGAGTCAGATGACCGGGTATGCCAACGTGTTCAACGCCACGCAGATCGACGCGCTGGTGGACTACCTCCAACAACCACCCGCCACCCCACCCACCTGGAGTAACGATGACATTCGCGGCAGTCATTCCATTCTCGCCGATATCAACAAACTGCCCGACACACCTCAGCATGGCGCCGATCCACTGAACCTGTTCGTGGTGGTGGAAACCGGTGATCATCACATCGACATCCTCGACGGCGATCGTTTCGAAGTGCTGGCGCGGTTTGCTTCACACTTTGCGGTGCACGGCGGGCCGAAGTTTTCGCCGGATGGGCGCTTCGTCTACGTCGCCTCACGCGATGGCTGGGTCAGCCTGTACGACCTGCACAACCTGAAGCTGATCGCCGAAGTCCGCGCCGGGCTCAATACCCGCAACCTCGCGGTGAGCAAGGACGGCCGATGGGTGCTGGTGGGTAACTACCTGCCTGGCAACCTGGTGGTGCTTGATGCCCGAGATCTGTCGCTGATCAAAACCATTCCGACGATCGGCCAGGACGACACTGCATCACGGGTCAGCGCGGTCTACACCGCACCGCCACGGGACAGCTTCGTCGTGGCGCTCAAGGACGTGAAGGAAGTCTGGGAACTGCCCTGCGTCGGCACACCGGATTTCGAACCGCGACGGATCAAGACAGAGGATGTGCTAGACGACTTTTCCTTTTCACCGGACTACAAGCAACTGCTGGCCACATCGCGCAAGGCCAAAGGCGGTCAGGTGATCGACCTCGACAGTGGCAAGGTGGTCACCGACATTCCGCTGCCGGGCATGCCGCACCTGGGGTCCGGGACCTACTGGAAACGTAACGGTGAGTGGGTGTTCGCCACGCCGAATATCAGCAAGGGACTGATCTCGGTCATCGACTTCAAGACCTGGAAGTTGATCAAGGAAATTCCGACCCTGGGGCCGGGTTTCTTCATGCGCAGTCACGTCAACTCGCGGTATGCCTGGACCGACGTGTTCTTCGGCCCCGACAACGATGCAATCCACCTGATCGATAAACAGACCCTGGAAATCGCCCACACCCTGCGCCCGATGCCTGGCAAGACCGCCGCTCACGTCGAGTTCACCCGCGACGGTCGCTACCTGCTGCTGAGTATCTGGGCCACCGACGGTGCGCTGATTGTCTACGACAGCAACACCCTCAAAGAGATCAAGCGCGTGCCGATGAACAAGCCCTCGGGCAAGTACAACGTCGGCAACAAAATCGAGTTTGCCGAGGGCACTTCACACTAGCCCCTTGTGCCGATCGCTTTACCCCAGAGTGTAACCGTTGTCGACTTTCCAGTCCTGACCGCAGACACCCCGAGCACCTTGGGACAGCTGAAAAAACAATCACGTTGGCCACCGCTGACGCATCCCCGGAGCTCGGGACTTCAAACGGCGCGTGAAAACCGGCCTTTTTGATCACCGTCCAGATAGGCGTCAAACGCCATCGCCGCGCTGCGCATCATCAAATACCCGTGGGGCAACAACACCAACGCATCTTCGTGAATCTGCAGCAATCCATCGCGAACATGCTCGTCCAGTTGCATCAGCGCATCGGCAAAGTACTCGGTAAAGCAGATGGCATGACGCGCTTCAAACTTGCCGAAGTCGATCCGGCCATGACACATCAGATCGCTGATCACTTCACGGCGCAGCAGATCGTCGGCGCTCAAGCAGTAACCTCGGTGGACCGGTAACAAGCCTTGATCCAGTCGCGCGTAATACTGCGAAAGCTCCTTGACGCTCTGGCTGTAGCTATCACCGACCTTGCCGATCGAAGACACCCCGAGACCGATCAAATCGCAGTCGGCGTGGGTGGAATAACCCTGGAAATTGCGCTGCAACGTGCCATTGGCCCGGGCCAAGGCCAGCTCATCGTCCGGCAAGGCGAAATGGTCCATGCCGATATAGACATAACCGGCCTCGGTCAGACGGCGGATAGTCAGTTCAAGCAACTCCAGCTTGCGCTCAGGTGGCGGCATATCGGCCGGACGAATCAGCCGTTGCGCGCGCACCAGCTCCGGCAAATGGGCGTAGCTGTAGGCGGCAATCCGGTCCGGGCGCAACGCGATGATCTTGCCGAGGGTGACGTCGAAACTGTTCACGGTTTGCATTGGCAGGCCGTAGATAAGATCGACGCTGATCGACTTGAATTGCGCCTGACGCGCAGCAGCGACCAGTGCGTAAATTTGCCCTTCACTTTGCTGACGATTGACCGCGGCCTGCACGTCGGGATCGAAGTCCTGCACGCCGAAGCTCAGGCGATTGAACCCCAACCGGAGCAGCGACTGGATCTGTTCGGTGTTGATGGTGCGAGGGTCGACCTCGATGGAAAACTCATGGTCATCGCTGTCATCCATGTCGAATGCCTGGTGCAGGCAGTCCATAAGGTCAGCCAGTTGCTCGCTGGTCAAATAGGTCGGTGTGCCACCACCCAGGTGCAGTTGTGTGAGTTTGCGGGTGCGGTCGAACAAGGCGGCTTGCATCACGATTTCGCGCTTGAGGTACGTCAGGTACTCGACGGCGCGGTGGGTTTTCCGGGTAATGATTTTATTGCAGGCGCAGTAATAACAAAGGCTCTTGCAGAACGGGATGTGGATGTACACCGACAGCGATTTTGGCGTTGCCGCCTGGTTGCTGTCCGAGGCGGCACGCTGGTAGTCATCGACGGCGAACGCCTGATGAAACTGCGGCGCGGTCGGGTAAGAGGTATAGCGCGGCCCCGGGCGGTCATATTTTTCGACCAGGGCGCGATTGAAATCAAACGAAGTTGTCATGATCAATCCACTCGCAATGGGGCTCATGCCCCGCACTGCCCGAATCCTTTTCAAACAGGTTGCAGATGGCATCCACGTGCGGCCGACCGGCCGGAAGAATACTGATAAAACGATCAGACAACTCAATCACCCCGTCGCGGGTCAATTGCTCCAGCACAGGCCAGACGGTGGAAAAGTACTGACGAAAAATCAGTCCATAGCGCGTCTCGATTGCCTGGATATCCAGCTCCAGATCACACGCCAGGCGCTCCACGACCATGTGCCTGGCCTGATTCCCCGTCTCACAGCGCCAGCCACGACTTGTCGGCAATTGATCCATGTCCAGTTGCTGCTGATACAGCTCCAGTTTGTCGGTGTTTTGCGCATACAAATCGTCGATCTGACTGATAGCGCCCAAACCGAACCCGATATGGTCGCAATACCCGTGACGGGTAAATCCCTCACTATTGCGACTTAATCGGCCGCGCTCCTGAGCAATCGCCAAATCGTCATCGGGCCGGACAAACTGCCCCAGGCCAATGTAGTGATAACCGGCACCGATCATTTGTTCAAAGCAGATCCGGCGCATGGCGCCTTTATCTTCCTCGCTGCAAAACGCCCTGATTTTATCTGCGGCCTTTGGGCGATAGCGTTGAGGTGGCCGGGCATAATCAAACACCAGCAGCCGGTCCGGCTCCAGCTCGATGATGGTTGCCAGTTTCAGCGCAAAACTTTCTGGCGTCTGCCAAGTATGGCCATAACCCAGATCGACATTGATGGATCGATAACCGAAGGTGCGAGCGGCATCGATAAGCGAATGGATCGGTGCCGGGTTCTGGTAGCAGGCCACCGACATCGCACTGTCGGCACCGATGTCCGGAACGCCGATGCTGACATGGTTGAATCCCTGGTCACGCAGCACGCCCATGGTCGACCAATCGGTATGGTGAAGGTCCACTTCTATGCTGTAGTCAGCACACGCATGTCCAAGAAAGTTGAATCGACCACGAAGGTGATTCATCAGCCGCCTCAGGTGGGCGATGGCAGGTGTTCCGCCCCCCAGATGAAACTGCTCGACCCGCTGCCCAGTCCCCAGGTGACAGCCGACGAGGTCGATCTCATGTTGCAGACGCTGAAGATAGTGTTCGACACCACTGTGTTCGCATGAAATATCGCGAGGGGAACACAAGGAAGGCTTCAGGTTAGAAGGCAGTTGCACATTCAGCGACAGCGGACGGCACTTCTGTCGGCTGACGCGCAATGCACGAAGCAAATCCAGAGAGCCGATACCGTCATGGAACTTTTCCGTGTCGACATGGCAGCCGGGATCGAGCACGCCTTGATCGCACCGAGCGTTCAGCTCGCCGGGATTGTGGAATAAATTGAGCATGACGGGTCTCCGAGACTGGCTGCGGACTGCCAGTGTCGGGGTTTGGCGATCAATGCTCCTTGATTTGTATCAAGCGCGAGCAAGGTGCTTGTCGCGCGACAGACACCCGGCAAGTACAGTCACCACGCCAAGTAAAACATCCACTTGGCCAACAGTACGATGACGACCATATGGCAGAACAGGCTGCCATGGATGAAATGCAGGTATCGAGCACTCATCCGGCCACTTTTGAACAAAAACATGGCGACCAGGAAATGCAGCAGTACGCTGACGGCCACCACGATCTTCAACATCAGCAATGTGCCGAATGATGAGGTCATCGGCATTGCAAGGGCCGGCAAATAACGCAGCCAGACCATACCCAGCCCGGCGCCGAACAATACCAGCAGAACCCATGGAATCAAGGTGCGGGCACGTCGACCGACCCCCTGCTCGACCAGCAACATGACCTTGACGGGCAGCTGTTTGCGGATACTTTCAAGGAACAGGACTTCGAAAAACACCGTGCCGATAAAAATCAGCGCGGCAAACAGATGCAACGTCAGAAATAGCGGATAGAGCATGGGATTCTCGCTCTCAATACAGCTGAACACGATTCACTCACAGCGAGGGAAACGTTTATTCCATCGTTGCGCCGCCTCGCGATCACTGTTGCGAGCCTCGACCCAATGGGAACTCTCGGCCATCTGTTCTTTCTTCCAGAATGGCGCGCGAGTTTTCAGGTAATCCATCACGAACCCGCAGGCCTCGAAAGCCGCCTGACGATGACTGCTGCAAATGCCGACAAACACAATAGGCTCTCCCGGTTGCAACGCTCCGATTCGATGGATCAACACCAATCCAAGTAACGGCCAGCGCTGGCGAGCTTCGTCGGCGATCTTGCCAAGCACCTTTTCGGTCATCCCGGGGTAATGCTCAAGAAACAGGCCGGCGACTTCCCGTCCGACGCTGGAGTCACGTACATACCCTACACAACTCACCACCGCGCCGACATCAAGGCTCAAAGCATGCAGCGTGTTGATTTCGGTACCGGGGTCGAAGCTGCCTGTCTGGACTCGAATCATCGATTCACCCTCCCGTCACGGTTGGGAAAAAACCCACTTCATCACCATCTATCAACGGCTCATCGAGCCCACACATGTCCTGGTTGCGGGAACACATGAGGTTCTGTTCAGCCAGCACCCGCCAAACACCGGAACGATGCATCAGGTGCTGACGCAACTGATCGACAGAAGTGAAATCACCTTCAATCATTTCAACGTCAAGGCCCAGCGTTTCGCGGTACCGCGAGAAATACAAAACATTCAGCTTCATTGTTCCTGCGCCTGATACCAACCGCTTTTACCACCCCGTTTCTCCAACAATCGCACCGATTCGATACTCATACCCCGGTCCACGGCCTTGCACATGTCATACAGGGTCAAGGCCGCCACACTGGCGGCGGTCAGTGCCTCCATCTCGACACCGGTCTGTCCGGACAATTTGCACCGAGAAACAATGCGTACGCGTTGGTCACCTTCAAAACTCAACTCAACGTTAACACTGCTCAAAAGCAGCGGGTGACAGAGCGGAATCAACTCGCTCGTGCGTTTGGCCGCCTGAATGCCAGCGATCCGCGCTACCGCAAATACGTCACCTTTAGGGTGGGCACCACCGGCAATCAGTTGTCGGGTCTCTGCAAGCATATGAACCCATGCTTCAGCCACTGCTTCTCGGGACGTCACGCATTTATCCGTAACATCGACCATTCGTGAGCGTCCCAGTGAGTCGAGGTGAGTCAGCGTCAATTCAGTCATAAGCAATAAGCCTTGCCCTTCCAACTGTCGGTGTCAGCGCAGAATACAGAGCAGGCCGACTCATGCGGTTGACATCAATCAAGTAATCCAAACAAGGCCATTCCTGCAACCTTGCGTATATCTGGATGTCGAGCACGGCACATGCTTACAGGATCTTGGCTGCTGGCATTTCGAAAAGACGCAGGTAAAGCGTCACCAACAAGGCAATCCTTCCGACGGTGTAGTCCGTCAGCCCGAGCGCGCTTGAACTGGGCTGTGGCGATGGCTGGCTGTTGTGGACGCTGGCTGACGGGCTATCAAGGCGCTCGGTGTGGATGGCGACGCGACGCTGGTCAAGGCCGCACGGGCAGCGGGCTCTTCGCAGGTGCATTTGGCGAACTGTGAAATGTTGGTAGAGGCGAAGGTGGACATCGGCAGCCACTACGACCTTATCCGCCCAGGAAAAGCGGAAGTGCCAGCACTTGGCGCCTTTCGTATTCACGAAAAGAGCGAGGCCGTCGTAGTCAGGGAGGGTGTAGTCCTTGGAAAATTTATAAATTTGACCATTATGTATGGAATCTGCCCCCATGAGTTTTAACTGGGACAGTGACCAGCTCACAAGAAATACGACGGTCTGCAAGAATTACAGAAACACACAGTGGGCTCTGAATATGCCTGATCACAGCAAGATGAATTGATGACCTAAAGGATAAAGATCAGTGATGTTTGATCAAGTAAACATCACTGATTAAAGACCCCATTGCGTCATAGACCGAGCTGCGACAATTAGCCTCCCTCAGCGAATCCCCCCTGAAAAATTCGGTGCTAGTGTGCTGTTCGCGAAATAAATTTCTGCATGTTTGCACTACACTTCAGGTGCCATTCCTACCTTGGAGAGTTCTTGGTGAGCGCTCTGGACATTACGCTTAGCCCCGAAGAATTTGCCGAACTGAGCCGCCGCGTCATAACCAAGCTCGTTGAGCGCGGTAGAAAGCGTTGCGCGAATACCGTGCCCGTCAGCTGGGTTTCATAGCCCATGCACTTGAGCGCTACGCTGAGGGTGTTCTCGCTGATTCGCTTTGACAGGTCACTGCGATGCGGCAGTAATTAGCGCTGTGCTGGACGCCTGAACTTGAGCTTGAGCAACTCCCGGACGATCGCGATTACCTGACGTGAAAGCGGAACCACATAAGGCGGAATCTTGTTGCTACCCTCCTTGCGTAATCGCACCTGCAACTGCTTAACAATCACCGCCGGTATAGTCCAAATTCCCCGATCCAAGTCAAACTGGTCAGGCTCAGCTAATCGCAATTCGCCTGTTCGCACGCCAGCCAGGAACAGCAAGCGCAAACCCAAAACAGTTGCTTTGCTACCACCGTAATGCCGCAACTTTTACAGGAAGACAGGAAGGTCTTCCATGAGTAGATAGAGGTTGTTTGTCACTGGCGGCTTGGGAATGGCGACAATATCAGTCAAAGGCATACGTACATCTCCTCGTCTCGATCGATTGAGGAGAGATGTACGGGTTCCAGCAATGCATCATCTATCTGAAAACTGGCACGTCCTGGGTCCGGATTTCGATGTACGTTTTAATGTACAAAAAAAGCGTGGCTGGGGGTGGCTTTCAGTAGAAATCACTGGAACGAAAAAAAGAGGCCTAAGCCTCTATTTTCAATGACTTACAGATTTCAGTAGACATCTGTAGATCAATATTTGGAGCGGGAAACGAGACTCGTATCTGGTGTCCGACTCATTGAAATTTAAGGGTTTTATTTTCTTGCCGAGGCAGGAAAAGACTTAATCCTGGACTTGTTTTTTTGGCTGTATCAAGAGAAAGAAAGGGATTAATCCAAGACACGCTACTGGGTTCTACCTCAAGCCAGTTTCAACTCGCCGATGGCCGCAGCATAGTGCGCGTTGAGCATCATCGCCCCTATCATGGCACGCTCAGTCAACTCTGGCCGTTGCGCTCAAGCATCACCCACCACCGGGACTTAAAGTCGAAGTGCCAGGGGACATTCCCCCGCTCACAATTCCAAGAATAGAGCCACTTCAATGAGCCTGACAAAATCCCTGCCAGCGTGCCTGGCACTCAGCTTCGCGTCATTTGCCGCCCATGCAGCCGACGGCCCTCCTCCACCTTCCGTAAGCCAACCCAGCGGTATCAACCTGGGCGGCACCAGCTTCTACGACGGGTTTGCGGGGCCACCCGGGCTGACTCACCAGACCTACCTGAAGTTCAGCACCGCCAGCAGCATCAGGACCAACGGCGGCAAGAAAAACGGCGCCTTCGATGACCCGAAGATCAACGTCATCACGATGATCAATCAGCTGAGCTACTACTCACCCGACACTTTCGCGGGTGGGGCACACCTGGGATGGAGCCTGCTGGTCCCCGTCGTCTCCCTGGACGGCGACTTTGGTGACAATGGTGCCAAGCTCAAGGACAACGCTACCGGCCTGGGCGATGTCACGGTGGGGCCACAGGTCCAGTTCGATCCGATCGTCGACGCCAGCGGCCGGCCGGTTTTCGTGCAGCGCATGGCCTTCGACACCATCCTGCCAACGGGCAAGTACGACAAAGACAAAGACATGAACCCTGGCTCCAACCACTTCTCCCTGAACCCCTACTGGGCAGCGACCTGGATGCCGGCACCCCGTTGGGAAGTGAGTTGGAGACTGAACTATCTGTACAACTTCAAGAACGACGATCCGGCGAGCAGTTCGCAGCAGTTCTTTGAAGGGCAAGCGGTGCGCGACACCCAGTCAGGACAGTCGGCATGGGCCAACTTCACCGCCTCGTACGAAGTGTTCCCGAAGGTCTCGGTCGGCATCAACGGCTACTACTTCCGGCAGATTTCGGATGACAAGGTCAACGGCAACACCCTGACCGACTCCCGGGAAAAGGTGCTGGGCTTTGGCCCGGGCCTGTTCTGGAAAATCACCGAAGACAAAGCCTTCTGGCTCAACACCTATAAAGAAACCGGCGTCGAGAATCGCTCCCGAGCGGATTACCAGGTGCAGGTTCGCTACGTTCACAAGTTCTGATTGACGTGTAGGCCGGCTCACGCATGAGCGGGCTCTTTACCTGAGGTGATGCTTCATGAACGCACTCGACTCCATCGACAGCAAAAAATCACTGGGCGCCATCTGCCTGATGATGGTCATTTCCCTGGGGACGCTGCAGATCCAGCCGATCCTGGGCGGTGCCTTGATCGACCAGCTCGGCCTGCCACTCAATGCAATCGGCGCGATCTTCGCCGCGGAACTCATGGCGATGGCCATCGCCTGCGGGGTCTGCGCCCTGTTCATGGCGAGCGTCGACCGGCGCCGCTTCGCCCTGGTGGCCTTGTTGATCCTGGCATTGGGTAACCTGGCCAGTACACAACTGCACAGTCAGACCGGGCTGGTCATTTCCAGGATGATCTGCGGCGCCAGCGGCGGCGCGGTCATGGCGGTGGTCTATGCCACCGCAGCGCTGCGCACGTCCAAGGATGCGACCTTCGCCGTCATCAACATCGGCAACCTGCTGTGGGGCATGCTGCTGGTGACCTCCATGCCGCTGGTCCTTCAAACATTTGGCGTGAATGGGGCGTTTTCCCTGTTGGCGATCACCAGCGTGCTAGCGGCGCTGGGTTGCTGGAGAGTGCCCAAGCGCTACCCGGACACCCATCGCGCGGCCAATGGCTCGACCCAGCCATTCGGTCTCACCGCCATGCTGTTGATCCTGCTGTTGATCCTGCTGTTTGCCCTGCTGTTCTTCGGCCACTCGGCCCTGTGGGTGTACCAGGAACGCATCGGCAAGAGCCTCGGCCTGGAGCCCCAGCAGATTGGCGGCATCCTCGGCGGCAGCATCCTTGCCGGTGCCCTTGGCGCCGGGCTCGCCGGGCTGATCGGACGGCGCCTGGGCCTGCTGTTTCCGCAACTGTTGAGCTTCGGCACGGCATTGCTGGCGACCTTGATCATGG
This sequence comes from Pseudomonas sp. P9_31, assembly GCF_034008235.1. Lineage (NCBI taxonomy): Bacteria > Pseudomonadati > Pseudomonadota > Gammaproteobacteria > Pseudomonadales > Pseudomonadaceae > Pseudomonas > Pseudomonas sp. P9_31. The sequence goes on along the minus strand of NZ_CP125375.1, from coordinate 2,788,099 downwards.
TCTATGGCACCAGCCCCGTTGCCTTTATCACCACGGCCTGCCTGATCCATATGGTCTGGTTTTTCAGCCTGCCCTACCTGCTTTCCATGGCGGCGGAACTGGACCCTTCCGGTCGACTGGCAGGCCTGGGTAACGCTGCGATTTTCATCGGCCAGGGACTCGGCCCGTTTGGCGCCGCACTGGTCGTGGGCGAGGGACACTTCCGCGCGGTCGGATGGCTGGCCGCCTCAGCCTATCTGCTAGCCTTGGTGATCTCGTGCCTGGTCGTTGCACGCTTTCGCCGCGGCGTGAAGCCATCCGGGCCGGCGATGTCCCCGCAAACGGCCTGAACATGAACGAACCCGCACATTGACGAGATTGCCTGATGAGTATTCCATTCCCTCAAACCCCTGAATTTTCCGGCGCTCTCTACACGCCCAGCCGCGTGGAAGCAGAGGTGTTCGATCTTGAGATCGAAGGCATCCTGCCCGCTTCGATCTGTGGGACTTTTTATCAGGTGGCGCCAGACCCGCAGTACCCCCCCATGCTGGGTCACGATATTTTCTTCAACGGCGACGGCGTGGTCAGCCGCTTCAACTTTGCCAATGGCAAGGTCTCGATGCGACGCCGCTACGTGAAGACCGATCGCCTGCTGGCCCAGCGCCGTGAAGGGCGTTCGCTCAACGGCGTCTATCGAAACGTCTACACCAATGACCCCCTCGCGGCGAAAAACAACACCACCGCCAACACCACCGTTATCCCTCACAACGGCGTCCTGTTGGCGCTCAAGGAAGATGCCCTGCCTTGGGCGATGGATCTCGAAACCCTGGAAACCCTCGGCGAATGGAGCTTTGATGGGCAGATCAAAGCTGCGACGTTCACCGCCCACCCCAAGCTCGATCCGGTGACAGGCAACCTGCTGGCCTGCAGTTATGAGGCCAAAGGCGACGGCACGCCTGACCTGGCCTATTTCGAACTCTCGCCTGACGGAAAGCTGCTGCACGAGATCTGGTTCCAGGCGCCTTATGCGGCGATGGTGCATGATTTCGCGGTGACCGAACGGTACGTGGTGTTCCCGTTGATTCCGTTGACGGTGGACGTCGAGCGCATGAAAAACGGCGGGCCACATTTCCAGTGGCAACCCGACCTGCCCCAGCTGTTCGCCATCGTGCCGCGCAACGGGCGTGGGGAAGATGTGCGTTGGTTCAAGGGGCCCAAGGACGGTTTCCAGGGGCATACGCTCAATGCGTTCGATGAGGACGGCAAGGTGTATGTGGACATGCCGGTCACCGGAGGGAATATCTTCTACTTCTTCCCCCAGGCCGACGGCTACGTACCACCGCCTGAAACCCTGGCCGCCAGCCTGATGCGCTGGACCTTCGACCTGAATGGCGCGCAGGAGGACGTTCAACCGCAGCCTCTGACGGAATATCCCTGCGAGTTTCCACGGTGTGATGATCGCTACATCGGTCGAAAGTACCAGCATGGTTTCCTGCTCGCCTTTGATCCTGAGCGTCCTTACAACCCGGCGAATGGGCCGATACCCTTCCAGTTTTTCAACCTGCTGGCGCACCTGGACCTGCAGACAGGCCGCACCGACGCCTGGTTTCCCGGCGACAGCGGATGCTTCCAGGAGCCCATCTTCATACCGCGCTCGGCGGATGCAGAGGAAGCCGATGGCTACGTGGTTGCCCTGCTCAACCTCATTGCCGAAGGGCGCAGTGAACTGGTCGTGCTGGACACCCGTGACGTGGCCAGCGGTCCCATTGCCCGGATCAGGATTCCCTTCCGGATGCGCATGTCGCTGCATGGCTGCTGGGCACCAAGCAATTGATTGGCATCGGGCCCTGATGCCCGTCAATTAAGCACAATCCCTGTGGGAGCGAGCTTGCTCGCGATGGCGGCGGTTCAGTTACATGAGTATTGAACTGGCAGACCTCATCGCGAGCAAGCTCGCTCCCACAGGTTTAGAGCCTTTTGCGCACCTCTCGCGGCCCCTGCCATCTGCGGTGGCTGCCTGCCTCCCCTCCCTTTGCTCCCCAAGTCCGCCAAAGGGACAGCCTCGCCAAAAAATACATAAATTCCATATTTTAGGATTTTTGTATAAATCCTGCTTTACAGGATTTTATAGCAAGACTAGATTAACCCTCATTGCACCCTCCCTCTTCCCAGGAGCCTCCATGAAACTCGCAAGCTTTATTGTCCAAGGCCGTAGCAGCTACGGTGTGGTCGAAGGTGATCAAATCATCGACCTGGAATCGCTCAAGCCAACCCTTGGCAGCGATCTCAAACAGGCCATCGGCCACAACCGCCTGAACGAACTGAGCGCTGCGCGCCTGGCAAGCCTGCCGCGTATCCCCTTGGCTGACGTGACGTTCCTGCCGGTGATCCCGAACCCGGGCAAAGTGCTGTGCATCGGCATCAACTACGCCACTCATGTGCGCGAAACCGGTCGGGAAATGCCGATCTATCCGATGATCTTCACCCGCTTCGCCGACAGCCAGACTGCCCACCTGCAACCCATCGTTCGCCCAACCGCGTCCCACAAGCTTGATTTCGAGGGCGAGCTGGCGGTGGTGATCGGTAAAGCGGCCCGCCACGTCAAGCATGCCGACGCGCTGGACTACGTCGCCGGTTATGCCTGTTACAACGACGGCAGTGTCCGCGACTGGCAGAAGCACACCATTCAGTTCGTCCCCGGCAAGAACTTCCCGAACACCGGCGGTTTCGGCCCCTGGTTGGTGACCGGCGACGAGATCGGCGACCCGCAGGACCTGGAATTGACCACCCGCCTCAATGGCGAAGTGATGCAGCACACCCGCACCAGCGACATGATTTTCGATGTGCGCCAGTTGATCGAGTACTGCTCCACCTTCACCGAGCTGGCCCCCGGTGACGTGATTGTCACCGGCACCACCGGCGGCGTCGGAGCGTTCCGCGAGCCGCCGGTGTGGATGAAACCGGGCGACGAAGTCGAGATCGAGATCGCTCGAATCGGCACCCTGCGCAACAGCATCGTGGACGAGCAATAAGCATGGAAAACCTACACACCCCTGACGCCCTGCCCGAGCAGGATGGCGACAGCAAAGGCTCGAGCCTGGAGCGCATGTTGCGGGTACTCGACCTGTTCACCGAACAGAGCCCGATCTGGGCGGTGGACGACATGGGCGGCGCCTTGGGCTTTACCCGTTCGACGATCTACCGCTATGTGCGCGAATTGGCCGAGGCCAACCTGTTGTTCCAGGTCGAAGCCGGGCGTTATGCCCTCGGCGCGCGGATCATTACCTGGGACCGCCAGCTGCGCCTGAGCGACCCCCTCGTACGCGCCGCACAAGCGCTTGAGCCCAACTTCCCGCAGTGGAGCGAACATCAGGTGTGGCTGATCTGCCGGCTGTTCAAGAACCAGGTCGTGTGCATTCACCAGCACGGGGACCTGTTCAGTGAGGTCAGCTACTCCCGTGGTTCGCCCAGGCCGTTGTTCCTGGGTGCGACGTCCAAGGCGATCCTCGCCAACATGACCTCGCGCCAACACAGCCAACTGTTTCTCGACCACCCCGATGAAGTGCGCGCCAGTCAACTTGGCCAGACCTGGGAGGCGTTTCGTCGCTCGCTGCAGCAACTGCGTCGCCAAGGCTATGTGGCCAGCGCAGGTGAAGTCGACGCGGGCGTCTATGGTCTGGCCGCGCCGATTTTCGACGGCGATGGCAAGGTCGTCGGCAGCATCAGTTGCGTGCGCCCGGTGCGAGAACGCGACAGTGCCCAGGAAGAGACACAAGGGCAGCAGATCCTTGCCCTGGCGCAGGATCTGTCACAACGCATGGCTGCGCTCGCCAACCGCGCCAAGCCACTGGGCTGAGCCATCCGGAAGGGAATAACAATGACAACCCTCAAACGCATCAACACCCAGGTCCTGATCATCGGCGCCGGTCCCACCGGACTGACCCTGGCCAACCTGCTCGGCCAAGCCGATGTGGACACCCTGATCATCGACCGCAAGCCGGGCACCGTGACCGAGCCGCGGGCGGTTTCAATCGATGACGAATCCTTGCGCACCATGCAGGCCATCGGGCTCGATGCCGCCGTGCTGCGTGATGTCGTGCCCGGCTACGGCGTGCATTACTTCACCCGGCCCGGCGGTCGCTGCTTCGGCAAGGTCGAGCCGACCGGCAAGCTGTATGGCTTCCCCAAGCGCAACGCCTTTCGCCAACCGCTGTTTGAAAACACCCTCAGGACAGGTCTCGAACGTTTTGCCAACCTGACGGCTCGGTTCAGCCACGACTTGGTGGAATTCACCCAGGACCAACACGGCGTGTGCGCACTGGTGCGTGACGCCGAAGGACAACTGATGGAAGTCCACGCGGCTTACCTGGTGGCCTGCGACGGCGGCCGTAGCCCGGTGCGCAAGCAACTCGGGATCGAGATGGTCGGCTCGAGCTTCTCCTCGCGCTGGCTGGTGGTCGATACCGACCAGGACGACGACCCCTTCTGGCAGACCCGCGTGTATTGCGACGCCAGGCGCCCGGTGGTGGAAGTGCCCGGCCCTCACCGTACGCGCCGATTCGAGTTCCTGCTCAAGCCCGATGAAACGGACGAACAGGTGCTCGACGAAACCTGCCTGCAAGCATTGCTTCGCCCGTTCAAGGGAGACGCGCCGGTTTCCATCGTGCGCAAGACGGTCTACACCTTCCACGCCCGGGTCGCCGAGCGGTGGCAGGTGCAGCGGGTGTTTCTCGCCGGCGACGCCGCGCACCTGACCCCGCCCTATGCCGGGCAAGGCATGAACAGCGGCGTTCGCGATGCCCATAACCTGGGCTGGAAGCTGGTCGGCGTGCTGAAGGGAAAAATGGCGGAAAACGCACTGCTGTCCTACGAAAGCGAGCGTCGTGATCATGCGTGGGCATTGATCAAGTTGGCCTTGAACCTCGGCGTGGTCATGGCACCGGCCACCGTCCTGCGCGCTCGCCTGATCAGTGGGGCATTCGCCTTGATCGGCCTGTTGCCGCCGTTGCGCGATTATTTCCTGCAAATGCGCTTCAAGCCCAAACCCCGCTTCACTCGGGGCCTGGTGCTGACCGAGGGGCAAGCAGGCACATTGTCCTGCGGACAGATGTTCCCGCAACCGATGCTCACCGACGCCCACGGCCAGGAACGCCTGCTCGACGACGCCATCGGCGCCGGCTTCGCCTTGATTCAATACGGCGACCCGACCCGCCAGCGTATCGATGAACTCAAGCATGGCCTCTGGAGCCACCTTGAAGCCAGACGCATCCTGATCCTGCCCGCGTCTGTCCAGGCCATGCCATCGATCCCGGGCTGCACGGTGCTCCAGGACCGTGAAGGCCAGCTCAAAACCCTGCTGGGCGATTCGCACCCGTTCCTGCTGCTGCGCCCGGATCGCTATATCGCCGCGATTTTCGACAAGGCTACCGAAACCCGGGCCGCCGAATCGTTGCAGTCGCTGTTTGGCATCAGCGTGGCCCACAGCAGCGCAATCGAGCCGAGCATCGCGCCCGTCTTTCATTAAACCTTCAAGCACAGAGGTGGTTATGCAAACACTCCAGACTTCCACACCTGCACGCCTGTGCTACCTGCACCTGGCGAGCAAGGACGCGCAACGGCAAATCGATTTCTATCGACGGATGCTGGACATGGACAGCCAGGCGCAAGCCGATGGCAGCTGGATGCTCAGCGGCCCGCAACGCGCCATGCTCGTGTCTCCCGCCGACCACAGCGGCCTGCTCGCGGCGGCGTTCGACCTGGGCAGTCAGCCTCGACTGCAAGCACTGCGGGTTCGCCTGCTCGGCAACGGCTGCGTCATCGAAGAGGTCGACTCGCCGCTGCTCGAAACGGGGGCTTTCCTGATCCGTGATCCCCAGGGCCGGCAAACGATATTTGGCGTCGCTCACCCTGCTCTCCAGGCCTCAGGCCAAGGCATGCCCGGCCGCTTGCAACACGTGGTGTTCCAGACCACGGAGCTGGAAGCCATGATTGATTTCTACGTCAACACGGTGGGCTTTACCGTTTCGGACAATGTCGTGGACGAGCAGACCGGCCAACTCACGACGTGCTTCCTGCGCTCGGACGACGAACACCACACCTTGGCGTTTTTCCGCGGTTCGAAAAACGAGTGGGACCACCACTGTTACGAAACCAACGAATGGAATGACATCCGCGACTGGGGTGATCGCTTCGCCAAGGAGCGCATCACCATTTTCTTCGGCCCCGGCCGACATGGGCCGGGCAACAATCTGTTCTTCATGGTGGTCGATGCCGATCGCAACCGCCTGGAGTTCTCGGCTGAGCTCGAAGTCACCGATGCCAGCCGCCAGCCCGGTGTCTGGGCACAGGAGGAATACACACTCAATTCCTGGGGCCGCGCCTGGATCAGGAGCTGAGCAATTTTCCCCATCGGCGTTTGCACCCTTGATTTCTAAACGAGGCGACCACCTGCCTCCAAAGGTAAAAGACCATGACGACTCAACCGCTCGTGCCCTACGCCATCAACGGCGACCAATACATCAACGGCACCTGGCGTGCAGGGCGCTCCGCACGCCGCCTGGACGACCGCAATCCCTTCAATGGCGAACAATTGCTGGAGATGCCCCTGGCCTCGATTGCCGATCTCGACGACGCCTATCAGGCCGCGCACCAGGCGCAGGCAGCGTGGGCACAGCTGCATCCCACCCAGCGCGGCGCACAACTTGAAAAGCTCGCCCAAGTCATCCAGAACCGCCGTGAAGAGATCATCGACTGGCTGATCCACGAGTCCGGCAGCACCCGGATCAAGGCGAGCATGGAATGGCAATTCACGCTGAACCTGGTGCGCGAATGCACGACGATGCCGATGCAGGTTGAAGGTCGGATCCTGACCAGCTACAAGCCCGGCGAACAGAGTTTTGTCTTCCGTGAGCCCTTGGGTGTGGTGGGCGTGATCAGCCCATGGAATTTCCCGCTGTACCTGAGCATGCGCTCGGTGGTGCCGGCACTCGCCCTGGGCAACACGATCGTGCTCAAGCCCGCCAGCGACACAGCGGTGACCGGCGGCCTGCTGATTGCCCACCTGTTCGAAGAAGCCGGCTTCCCCGAGGGTTCGCTCAACGTCGTGGTCGGCGCAGGCTCGGAAATCGGCGATGCCTTCGTCGAGCACCCGGTGCCAAGCCTGATTTCCTTCACCGGTTCGACGGATGTGGGACGCAATGTCGGCCGTATTGCCACCGGAGGCAAACACATCAAGCGCGTGGCGCTGGAACTGGGCGGCAACGCGCCGCTGGTGGTGCTGGATGACGCCGACATTGAAGTTGCGGCGCACGCTGCGGTGGTCGGGCGTTTCCTGCACCAGGGCCAAATCTGCATGAGCGTCAACCGGGTGATCGTCGACCGCTCGCTGTATGCCGATTTCGCGGCGCTGGTAGTAGAGCGCGTGCGCAACCTCAAGACCGGTGACCCTGCCCTGGCGGATACGGTGATCGGGCCAGTGGTCAATCAGAGCCAGCTCGATGGCCTGCTGCGCAAAATCGATGGTGCCCAGCGTGCCGGCCTCAAGCCGCTTTGCGGCGGTCCGGCATCCGGGCTGGTGCTACCGGCTCACGTGTTCGGCGAAGTAGCAGCCGATCAGGAACTGGCCCGCGATGAAACGTTCGGCCCCCTGCTGCCGCTGCTGGTCGCAGAAAACGAAACCCATGCATTGGCGTTGGCGAACGCCAGCGAGTATGGCCTGTCCAGCGCCGTGTTCACTCGGGACATGGCCCGTGGCTTGAATTTCGCCCGTGGCATTGTGGCGGGCATGACCCATATCAACGACATCACCGTCGATGACCAACCCAATGCCCCGTTCGGTGGTGAAAAGAATTCCGGCCTCGGTCGCTTCAACGGTCACTATGCCCTGGATGAGTTTACCCGTGCCCATTGGGTGACTTGGCAGCCCGGAGGCCATCACTACCCGTTCTGAGTCTTTGGCACCCTTGATCAGACCCGGATCGGGCAAATCGACCCCTTTGCCCGATCCGTCAGAAAACAATAATAAATAGAGGCGAAAAATGAACCATTTAGCCTGCGTGTCCACCGATCAGGTTGTTCGCTCCGACCGCCTGATGAAATGGAAAGAGTTCATGAGCGATCACCTGGGGCGTACGCCGGACTATATAAAACGGCTGGAATCGACGTTCATCGACCCGTTGCATGACAGCAACTTCCAGGGTCGGCTGGAGTACGGGGACCTGGGCCATTTGCGTTTCTGTCGAATGACCGCCAGCGCCCATCGATATTCGCGCCACCTGAGCAAAGCGATCGACGCCCTCGACACGCCGCGCATGTTGATCATGCAGGTAGCTGGCGTCAGTCATTTCGAGCAGGGCCAGCAAAGCAGCGTGCTGGCCCCTGACGAAATGCTCCTGGTGGACTGCGGCAAACCTTTCAACGTGACCAGCACGCAAGGTTGCGAACACTTCATCCTGCTATTCCAGGGGGCATCCGGGCAGCTCGCGCAAACCGCCGACATGCACCTTAACGGTCGCAATGGACTGGGGCGGATGCTCATGCACCTGATCAGCGATGCCTACAACCAATACCCCTTGCTGAACAACCATTCGGCCGGGCTGATCGGTGACAGCATCACCGGGCTGCTGGATAACGCGCTGAAGAACAAACAGGAAGAAAAGCAACTCGAACACGACTTCCGCTTCTTCAAGCAAAACCGCCTCAAGGCGTACATCGAGCGCCACCTGGCCGACCGCGACCTGACCATCGAACGCATCGCCAACGCCGAACAGTGCTCGGTGCGCAGCCTGCACCGCGCCTTCCAGGATGAACTGGGGTGCAGTGTCAGCGAATACATCTGGCAGCGGCGCCTGTTACGTTGTGCCGAAGACCTGCGCAACCGGGAACATGCCCACCGCTCGCTCACCGAGATCGCCTACGCCTGGGGCTATGGCAGCAGCTCCCACTTCAGCCGGCATTTCAAATCGACGTTCGGCATGTCGCCTCGGCTATTCCGCGACACCGCGAGTGACTGTCGGGAAAAATCGACGGCGGCTTGAGCCAGTTTCCAATTCCTATGGTTCACCATTCCCCTGTGGGAGCTGAGCTTGCTCGCGATGGCAGTGGATCAGCTGGCAGGAATGTTGAATGTGCTGACGCTATCGCGAGCAAGCTCGCTCCCACAAGGGTGGCTCAGGGGTTCATGGATTCAGTGTTCACCACAAATCCTCTGTGGGAACTGAGCTTACTCACTGCCACATACTGCCGGCATCGAAGATCGGCAGGCTGATGCTCGGGGCAAACGTCCAGGCACCACTGCCGGACTTGAAGAGACCGGACAAGGCCGAGCTTGAGGAACCGGCAATGGCCGTCAGGCTGATGCTGGGAAAGAACGCCGCACGGGCGGCGCCGATGTCGATATTGGCCGACTTGAGCGTGTGCTCGGCGGCCAGCACATCGGGGCGTCGTTGCAACAGACTGGAAGGCAGCTCTGCCGGCACCAGCGCCGCGGCCGATTCCAGGTACGCGCCCGGTAACAACTCTTCGGGAATGTCGCTGCCCACCAGCAGGCGCAATGCGTTGCGATCCTGCAGGATCTGGCTTTCATACGCCGCCGCGTCGACTCCACGGTGGTTTGCGCCTGGGCCACGGAAAGACCGGAGGAGCCGCCCAAGGCGTGGCTGCGTTGGGTCAATTCGTAGGTCGCCTGCTGGCTGCGCAAGGTCTCCTGGGCCAGGTGCAGGCGCTCGTTGTCAGCCGCCAGGGTCAGCCAGGCCGTGGCCACTTCGGCCACCAGCTCACTGTCGCGCAGCTTGGCGAGCTTATCCCGCAACGCGGCCGTCTGCTCAAGCAACACCATCTGATCGCTGCTCGGCGGCGTCCCCTGCCCTAACCGAGCGTTAAGCGCATCCAGTTGGTCGAGAAACAGCAGGGTAAAACTGTCGCCAGCCGTCTGCGCCAGTGCCTGCATGCGCAGTCGCGCTTCGCGAGCCCGACGCAACGAATCGGCATAGCCGAGGAACTGCTCCAGGTAAACGCTGACGGCCGTGCGAACGGTGGCGTGCGTTGCGCTGTTGGTCGGGTGATCATCGAGTTGCTGATTCAGTTTTCCGATCGTCTCGCGGACTTGCTCCAGGCGCTGCGGGGCGAGATCCAGGGCGAATGCTTTCTCGTCGATACGCGCACGCAGGATCAGGGCCTGGATCGATGATTCCTGACGCGATTGCTCACCGCGCTGCTGCAGCACACCCAGGGAACGAAACGCCGTGAGCGCGCCCCCCAGGGTCACCAGCAGCACCAGGCCAAAACCCAACAATAGCTTACCCCCAACCGACAGATTTCCGAGCACGCGATTCAATACGAGCATGTCCAACTCCTCGCACGGTCATGGAAAAACAGCCTGCCCTTGGCGCACGGGATGATCGCTGTGCCGGATCTGGACTCACTCATCTGCCGATACCTTGTTCTTGTTGTTGTGGCGCCCCAAACGCCAACCAACGGCGCGGTGCAGCGCCAACTCTAGTGAGTCGGACCTCAACGACACCAATCGCATCCTGCGTTATGAGCCATCGCAAAGTACGATGGTAGGTATCCGGATTTGCTGCTTGAACGGTGAGTGGAAACCCCTTAGATCAACGGTGCACATGGCTCTATCTCCGTTCGCAATACCTCCCAGGGTTGTTTGTCACTGGCGGCTTGGGAATGGCGACAATATCGAGATCTGCTGAGGGATTGGTCATCAGTCCCTTTTCAACCATGGCATAGCGGAACAATTGGTTGAACCAGGCCCGGCATTTTTCCGCGGTAGTGAACGCCTGACGACTCTCAATTCTGCGCAGCAATTCGATCAAGTGCTGACGAGAAATCTCGGCAATAGGTAGAGGCCCAAGCAAAGGCAAAACGTCTTTGGCAAAAATACGATCAATCTGAGAAAGCGAGGTTTGGCGTCCGAGCTTCAATGTAACCGCCTTGAAGGTTCGCCAGGCAAGAAAGACTGCAGCAAAAGAATTCTCATCAGCAGCCAAGGCAGCGAGACGATCCTCTCTTCGAGCGGCTCGAGGATCGATCCCCTTCGCGACTTGGGTACGCGCATTGTCGCGAGCAAAACGAGCGTCTTTAAGGCTCAACTCCGGATACATTCCCAAGGAGATGCGAGCCGGCTTGCCTAACCAGGTGAAACGAAAATGCCAGCTCTTGGCACCCGTCGAACTGACGAATAGGTGCAAGCCGTCCATATCCTTGAGGCTGTAATTTCTTCCGAGGTTTTTTGCGTGGCGAACAGCCGTATCAGTCAAAGGCATATGTACATCTCCTCGTCTCGATCGATTGAGGAGAGATGTACGGGTTCCAGCAATGCATCATCTATCTGAAAACTGGCACATCCTGAGCCCGGATTTCGATGTACGTTTTAATGTACAAAAAAAGCGTGGCTGGGGGTGGCTTTCAGTAGAAATCACTGGAACGAAAAAAAAGAGGCCTAAGCCTCTATTTTCAATGACTTACAGATTTCAGTAGACATCTGTAGATCAATATTTGGAGCGGGAAACGAGACTCACATCTGGCGTCCGACCCATTGAAATCTAAGGGGTTTATTTTCTTGCCCAAGCAGGAAAAGACTCAATTCTGGACTTGCTTGAAGGGTAGATCAAGAACAGAAAAAATAACTCCAATCCAAGCCGTGCTACCGAGTGCTCTCTACAGCTACTCGGAGAAGCATGTAGTGATCAACTAATCCCAGACACGACGTTAAATTTTTCTTCGGCCCGAGCTGGCGCCAGTCCGCCGTTGAATTGATCGGGCCTTGGAAAACGAAAACGAGCGACGTACGGACTTCTACTACCACTCGGTCGGGCGCCTGCTGGATGAGACCGGTTTCGATGGCCGCACCACCCGTTATCAGGAAGCCATCGAGTAAGTGAAGATCGAGACTTAAACCGGTCGCCCTGAATGGACGCCCGGTTTGCCTGATTTACCAGGTAGTGCCGGGAACCCTATTTCAGCTAGCCCCTTCCAGAAATACCTCTATAAGAAAGACCCGTACAAGCACTTAGTATGTTTTATTCTCCTGATCCCATGTTCCTTCGTCGGCAGCCAAACCCTCTAGCAAGCGACAGTAGTCGGCAAACATTGCGTCAACCAGCGTCGAAGTCAGGCGGTTAGCCGCGAGATCCCAGTGGATCAACAAACCTTCTGCCTGCTCGATACTCAGATTGTCCAGCGCCACACCGTGAGTGCGACTCGCACTTTTAACGAGTGTTACTCCCTCGGGCAGGTCCAGTGGACCTTGTGGGTTGAGTCGGGTAAACACCACAGGGAAATCAAGTTTGCGTGGTCGTTGTTTATCCGTCGCCACCTTACGAAGTGCTTGCAGGCCATTGGTCATGCTGTGCTGTTGATCCTCGGTGAAGATCCGTTCGCAACGCCGGGCCTGCTCTATAAAAGTCATAGGTTCATTGTTGAAATCGATCCAGCTCAACGTAGTGAAGTCGCCGACCAGCGCGTCGATCTGCGGGTGTACTGCAGGCCTCTTCCAACCAGGGGCCACCAGAGTAAAGGCCGGCTGGGCGCAATGTTTCGTAATGCTCCAGGCATAGGCAGAAATCAGTACCGCGTCGGCAGAGATTCCTGTTCGTGCGATACGATCACGCAGCGCTGGCCAACAATCAAGGTAGTGCTCATATTCCAGGTACAGGCCATTGATATCCCTTTCGTCATTCACCTGCGGCCCTTGGGGCAGCAGTCGGAATTTTTCCTGCCAGTAAAGAGCTGCGTTTTGTGCCGCAGGTGTGCGGTTGTACTGTCCGAGAGCCTCCATATAACTACCAAAATTGATGACCAACGGCGTCTGCGGTAGACCGTGGTAGAGATTCAGCAGTTGATGGATCAACAGATCTCGACTGGGAAGGTCGACGAGCAGCAGGTCCACCGCCAGATGCACCAGGCTGCGTTGTTCATCCAGTGTACTGACCCGCAGTTCAGCGTAAGGCCACTCTCCCAGCGCCGTCACCCGGCCAAGCATCTCTTCGGCGATCCGCGATCCACTGATATTCTTCTCGACTGTTTCGAGTTTCATCAATAGCGGTGCTTCCATGATCTGCTGGGTGCCACTGGGCAGAATCCGCGTCCGCAGCATCGGATGGTGCGCCACTAACTGCTGCCAGGCTTTTTCCAGTCGAGCAATATCCAGCGCTTCGATAGCAACGGCCATATAGAGATGTGAACTACCCTGCCCCCGGTGTAAAGAACGGTTGAAAGCGTAGGCCTGCTGCTGATCAGTCAATGCAAAAGGTGTCTTTGGCGGCGCATCGGGCGCCAGCTCAAAAGGCGCCGCATGAACCAGCGTTGATGTTTTGAGCGCCAACCAGTCGTTATCACCGTTCGCCAACGTGACCAGCAACTGGCAATAGTCGCCAAACAGCTGATCGATCATGCCGACGGGATAGCAGTCGATGGCGACGTCCCAGCTGAAACTCAACGCCCCGCCACGCTCGCGCAATTGGTGATCGAGGTTGATCTGTGGCGTCTGAGTGACGCAGTAGTGTTGGGCGTCGCAAAAGCTCGGCGCGCCGTCGATTACCGGGTTGTTGAGCATCGAGGTGAAGACCACCTCGCCACCGTTGAACAGCCTCGATTTGTCGCCACGCTGACGGACTTCGCGAAGTGCAGAGATGCCACTGACGCTGGCGTGATCAAGGTCCGCCAGCAACTGGCGCTGCACCTGTTGCGCCAGTTCGGCCAGGGTTTGTTCCGCCGCGCCGGCAAAGACAAAGAACTGCGTGGAGATCAGCGGCCCGACCAGCCGATCAATGTCCGGGTGCACCGGGAGTCGGCCATAACTGGTCAAGATCAACGAAAAGGCCTTGCCGGCATTGGCCTGTTGCAGGATCAACCCGAACAGACTCAACAGCAGTGCAGTGCCTGAAACCTGCAAAGCATCGCCCCGCGCTTTCAATCGCTGCCAGCAGCTCTGCTCAAGGGTTGAGGTCAATCGACGACGCTCGCGGCCAGCAGGTCGCGATGCCTTGGGCAAGGACAAGCCAGTCGGTGCCTGCGCCAACTTGTCGACCCAGTACTGCATATCACGCTGGTAGCGAGGTGACTGTTTGAAAGCCTCCAGCGACAGCTGATAATCACGCAACGACACGCCCTGAACCGGTAACTCGGTGGCAGACTGCTGATAAATCATCAGCCATTGCTGCAACAGCACCTCCAAAGAAGTGGCATCGACAATCAACTCGTCAATGCTCAGGTGAACCCGGTTGACTTGGTGATCCAGCAGCGAAACGACTATTTCAAACAGCGTTTCCTGGCCGCTCAGATAAACCTTGTGCGACATCGATGCGCGAAGGGCTACCAGCGAATGCTCGCGTTCGGCGGGTTCGCTGCGGCGCAAGTCGCGGGTCTTGAAACGATAAGGCATCGGTTCGCCGACCTGCTGGCGACCGTCCGCCAGCAACCTGAGCCGTAGCGCATCGTGGCGAATCATCAGCCGATTCCACGCCTGATTCAGCCGGTAGACGTCCAGCTCCGGCCAGTCGAATTCCAGATAGATATGGCAGCCGACCCGCTCAGCCTCGGCCAACAGCGTACGACCTGACAAAAACGATTGCTGGATATCATTGAGGGCAAAAGGCAGATGGCGGGCGTCGGGCGCCACCTGCAACGCCGGTACCAGTTGATCGTCGCCCTGCCGTTCCTGCACCGCCAGATTGGCTTCGACTTCACCGAGACTCAAGTACGGGCTCAGCTGTGCCAGCGATACCGACCGTTGCAGTTGCTGTTCCAGCCTGGCCTTGAGGCCCACGGCGCCCAGAGAGCTGAGGCCGAGGCTGGCCAGACTGCGCGATTCGCACCCCGTCAATGCCTGCGGCTCACACCCCAGCAGTTCGGCGAGGATCTGCCGCACATTTTTTTGGCACGGCGTTTCGCCCTCACTTGGATGGCTCAGGGGTTCAGCTCGCCGCGGTGCCAGCCAGTGCCGCGATTGCGCAAAGGCGTAGCCCGGCAATCCAATTCGCTGTGGTTCACCGAGACGCGGCATTTTGCGCCAGTCCGGTTCCACGCCCTGGCGCCAGTAATCGGCCAGCGCTGGCAAGTCTCGCTCCGCCAGTGCCTGATTGACCGCGTCGGCATCTGCATCCGACTGCTCATCGGCCAGCACGATGTCATCGCGCAAGCCTCGGGCAAGCTCGTCCAGTTGCAGTTGCAGGGACGCAATGCTGTCCGCCACACGCGCCCAGCGGCAAGCCATCGCCGTTCGGCCCACTTGCAGCGTATAGGCGATGTCGGCCAGACACAGGTCCGGGCGTTGGCAAATGGCACGGCTCAGTCGTGCAGCCTGCTCCTTCAGCCTGTCAGCATCGTGTGCCGACAACAGGATCAGTTGCGGCCCGATATCAGCCGCAGTTACACGCTGGTGATCAACAAACTCCTCCACCACCAGGTGAGCATTGACGCCGCCAAAACCATAACTGTTGATGCTCGCCCGACGTGGCAGCTCGTTGCCGTCGGCATCCTGCGCCGCCGGCCATGGCCGGTTCCCGGACGCGAGCGACAGTTGCTGCGGATCGAGCGTGATCGCCGGGCTGAGTTGTTGATACCCAGGTATGCCCGGCAGTTGCTGCTGTTTTACCGCATCAATCACCTTGAACAACGCCGCCATGCCGGACGCCAACTCACAATGCCCGATCAGCGGCTTCAAGGTGCTGAGGCTCCACGCAGCGCCGGGTTTGTCATCGCCATTCAATTGCGTGCGCGCGGCCTGAATCGCGTCGATTTCGATGGCATCGCCCATCGCCGAACCCGTGCCATGGGCTTCCAGGTAACTGACAGTGTGCGGCGCAACCCCGGCGCTGCGGTAAGCGGCCACCATCGCCGCCTGCATGCTCTCGTGATCGGGGGCGGTCAGTGAAATCCCTCGACCGCCATGCCCGACACCGCTGCCCTTGATCTTCAAATGAATCCGGTCACCGTCGCGCAGGGCATCGGCCAAAGATTTGAGCAACAGCACGCCCACCCCTTCGGAGCGCACATAACCATCAGCGCCAGGCTGGAAAGAACGGGTGTGCATCTGTTCGCTGAGAAACCCCATCTGCCGGTAGCCGGCCGTTTCAGCAGGCGACAGCAACAGATTGACCGCGCCGATCAGCGCCTGTTGACACTCGCCGGCCCTGATCGCCTGCATGGCTCGATGCAGCGCAACCAGCACCGACGAGCAGGCGGTGTTGCAATACTCGCTGGGCCCGCGCAGGTCGAGGAACCAGGAAATCCGATTGGCGTACATGCAGGGCGAAGAAGACGTCAGCAAAAACGGGCTGTCGCGGGGGACCTCGACAATGTCGCGGTACTCACTCGGCGCGGCGGCGACAAACACGCCGGTTTGGCGGCAGGCAAACGCTGCGGCAGGAATCGCGGCATCGTCGAGTGCCCACCAGGCATGCTGCAACAGCAGCCGCTGCTGCGGGTCCATCAGCACCGCTTCCGCTGCCGAAATGCCAAAAAACTGATGATCGAAATACTCGATCCCGTCAATGTAGCCGCCCGCAGGTCCAGCCGTTGCGCGCTCCTTTGGCACTTCGCGTATCAGACTGGCACCGTGGCGAACAGCAGCCCAAAATCCCTCCAGTTCGCCACCGGGAAAACAGCCACTGATGCCGATGACGGCGAAATCATCCTCTTCTTTGACTGGAGTCGATGGCGGTCTTGCCGCCTGAATCTCTTTCGGCGGCGGCATTTGCCTTCCGAGGCGCTCTTGCAACGCCGCGACGATTTTCTCGATGCTGTTGTAGCGAAAGAAAAAGCTCGGTTCCAGCGCCAGACCGAACGTCATTCCCAGCTGTTCGCTGAGCGCGAGCAGATCAGCCGAGTCCAGTCCCAGCTCCATCAGGCTATGACGTGATGACACTCGGCTGTCTTGCGCTTGTCCCAGGCAGCGATTGACGCCCTGGCACACCGCGTCGTCGATGGAGATCGCCGGCTGCTCAACCATTGCCGTGGTCAGCTGAATTTCCTGGCGCTGACGGCGGGCCAGGTCATAACGCACCAGAACGCCGTACCCTGCATTGTCGGCATCGGCGGGACGATAACCGGGCACCAGCCGCTCGATTCGCGCGCCGTGCAATTCGTGGAAACGCAACACTGGGTCCAGCAGCACGCCCCGCTCGTCACGGCTATGAATGTAGTCCGCCTGGGCGATGTCGCGGTACTTCGGATAGTCCTTGCAACGAGTCACGCCGACCACCGTGTCGACGCCGTTGAGCAGCGTGCAATATTGCAGCATGAACTCCAGCAACTGATCGCCGTAACCGCTGTACTGATGCGCCGGCAGGATGTTCAGGCTCTGGATTTGTACGGTGCTGCCATTGCCGTGAAACAGCTGATCGACCGTGGCGAAATTGACCCCGAACAGCGCTTCGATCCGGGTGATCCGCTGGGAATAGATGACACCGACCACTTCGCCCTTGAACTCCAGCGCCAGTTGACCGGCAGGGTCCTGGCCCAAACGGCGGCGCAGAATGTGTTCATCCACCCGGCCACCTTCGGGCCAGCAGGCCTGTTCCAGCGTCAACAGCGCGGGCATGTCCGCCAGCGTCACATGCCGGACGCGGTATTCACGCGCCCGGTAACAACCGCTGGTGGCCGCGCAGTCGATGCCGTCTAGCGGCAGCCTGTGCAGCATCCCCGGATCGGCAAACAGCCCGGTACCGGCCAGCGCCATCAGGTAGTGCGCTGCTTCAACCGGGTAATGACAGGCAAAGTGATCCACCTTGGGACCGTCGGGGCGCCAGTGACTTTCGCTGAGCACTATCGGTTGCTCGCCGATCAGCGCTGCCAGCGCTTTTGCCGAGGTCTGCAGACTGCCAAGCACGCTGGCGCCTTCCGCCGCCAGGCCGTCGGGCCGCAAGTAATAACGCTGCGGTGCTTGTAAGGCTGATTGCTGCGGCGCCGTCCCCGGCGGTTGCAGATTCTGCTGGCCGATGCCCAGCCACAACACTCGCTGACCGGCACCAACACCCGCGTCCCGAATCCGCTGGCGCAGCGCCGCCGGATCGCTCACTGCTGCGTCAAGCACCAGCAATTGCAGGGGCTTGCTGTCCAGTACCTGGCCCCGGGCCGTATGGTGTCGCACCCATTGCCCCAGCTCGCTCAATGAAACGCCGGGATGGCTGCCCAACTCGACGATCCAGTCCGGTTGCGTGGACAACGGCTGCGCATCGAAGACCTTGCCCAGCAGCTGTTCAAGCGTGGGTCGGTCACCTGACCAGACGTGTTGTTCACCTGCACCCTTCAGCCATTGCAATACGTCTGCCCACTGCTCGCCCTTGCCGAACAACAGGCCATCTAGGGTCGTGGGCAAACTGGCGTAGTACGCCAGAAAAGGCTCGCTCAGACGTTCCGAGAGGAGCGCGCGCCGCTCGGGATTGAACACCAGGTGCCGTTCTTCGCGGCGAATCCACTGCTGAGTGCGCAGAAAATCGCTCAGCAGCCGAGTTTGCTCATGGCCGGTCTGGCCGTCGTCGATGCGCCGCGTATCCACCTGGCCAGTGTCAGTATTGATTGCCCCGTTCAGTTGCAATCGGCGCAACAGCACCAGCGACAACAACTCGTTCAGGCCACGGATAAACGCCGGACAGTGCAGATTCCAGTCCAGCGCCGACAGCTCGAGCCAGCGCCACAGGTGCGGTATATCCTGCGCGTCCGGCAATCGCTGCGGCGCCAACCACGAAAACAGTTCGGCCATCTGCGTGGGCAATGTGTCGATTGCCGAGGCCCGACCCGTGAAGAAATACTCGTCGCCATTCGACGGATTCAGCCAGCCAAACGCCTTGAGTCCGTCGAAGGCCACCCGTAACGGACCAGGATTGATCGAAGCCGCGGCGGCAAACCGCTCAAACCCGAACGACTGGTTGATCCCGCGACCGGAGATCAGCTGACGACTTTCCAGACTCAGCACACAGGCAATGAAAAACAACTGATCGGTCAATGTGGCGTTCATCGTCTTTTCCATGACAAGGCATCCATTCGATTGTGCAGTCACGAAAAGGCGGCAGCGTTTCGCACGGTTTTGACGAGTTTTGTCAGCACCTCGCCCGGCCCGAGTTCCTCGAATTCGAATGCCCCTTGGCGCATCAGGTACTGCACGGTATCGAGCCAGCGCACCGAGCCGCAGATCTGCCGGGTCAGGTTATCGACCAACTGATCATCGCGGTAAGGCGCGGCGTCGATGTTGGCGATCACCGGGGTGTGCAGCGGTGAATACTCGAACGTGGCCAGGTACTCGCCGAATGCCCCCATCGCGCCTTCCATGTAGCGGGAATGGAATGGCGCGCTGACTGGCAGCGCTACGAAGGTAATGTCCATCGCCTGGAAAATCTCCTTCGCCTCGCTGAGTGCCTCCACCGGACCGGCTAGCACCACCTGGGAGGGCGAGTTGTAGTTGGCAACGTCCAGCGCACCGAGGCCATGACGGGCCAGTAGCTCGTTGACTTCGTCAGGACTGCGACCGATGACAGCGGCCATGCTGCCTCCAGTGGCCTGGGCCATCAGCTCGCCGCGTTTTTTCACCAGTTTCAGCCCGGTCTCGAAGGAGAACGCACCCGCGGCAAACAGCGCGCAGTACTCGCCCAGGCTGTGACCGGCGAGAAAGTCGGCTTTACGCGGGTCCGCCTGCTGTTTGGCGAGGAACGCCAAGGCACTGACGGTGTACAGCGCCGGCTGGGTAAACCGGGTGTTGGACAGCTGTTGATCGGGGTCTTCCAGGCACAGTGTTTTCAGCGAATAGCCGAGGATTTTGTCGGCCTCGGCCAGATGCTCGGGGAACTGTTCGAACAACGCCGCCCCCATGCCCAGTCGCTGCGAACCCTGCCCCGGAAACCCATAGACGCGTTTCGGCCCGGACGGCATTGGCGTCGATGGGCGCTGTACCAGGCGGGTCGGCTGCTGGACCTGAAATGTCGCGGGCGGCGCGGCCACCTGAGCCGGTGCTGCTGTCGGCGGTGTTGTCAGCGCTGCTTTCGCCGGCAGCGGCTGCAAGGCACGACCGAGGGTCAGCACCTCGTCGAATTTTTCAAGGTCGCGGCCGAACGGGCTGAGCACCGGGAAAATCGGCGGCAACGCACGGTCACGAATATTCTGTTTGATCAGATTGGCCAGCGTGCCGCTCGGGCCAAGGTCGAGGTAGATCATCGATTCGCCGCGCTCAGCGGCTTCACGCTCGATTCGCGCCAGGGTTTGGGAAAAACGGATTGGCTGGCGGATGGTCTGCCAGAAGTGATCGGCGTCGAGCTGCTGCAAGGTTTCGGTGTTGTGGCACGAGATCACCGGGATCTGCGCCTTGTGCAGGCGGGTCTGGCGCAGCAGTGCCTCGACCTCCGGCCTGAGAAAATCGATATGGCGCGAATGAAAGGCCTGATTGACCGGCAGACGCTGGAACACGATGTCCCGAGCGCTGAGGTGGCGTTCGGCATCGGCAACCGCGCTGCTCGGACCGGCGACGACGATCAGCGAAGGCGCGTTGTGGGCCGCGATATCGCAGTGCTCGCGCAGCAACGGCGTCTGCTGATACAGCGACTCTTCGGCCAGGATCGCCAGCATTGCACCCTCGCCTGCCGGTGACTGGCGCTGGTGAAACAGTTGCCCTTGACGTACAACAAGACGAATGGCGTCGGACAGAGAAATGACGTCTGCCAGCGCAGCGGCGGCAAGTTCACCCAGGCTGGTGCCCAACAGATAATCAGGGGTGATGTGGTGCTCGATCAGCGTCTTGCCGAGGGCGTACTCGATCATGAAGATCGCCGGGTGGCTCAGGCGAATATCATCGAAGGCCTTTGAACGCGGGCTGTTGTCGTGATAAATCCCGGCAATCACCGACTGCCCCAGTTCGGCGTGGATCAGTGTGTCGAGTTCGTTCATCCAGCGGTGGAACACTGAGTTGTTCTGATAGAGCTCGCGGCCCATCTGATAGAACTGGCAGCCCTGACCGGGAAACATGAACACCACGCAAGACGTCTGTCCCTGAAAAAGATAAGGCATAAATTTCGTCCTGAAATAGATAGCTGACGTTACGGCTCGCAGTATAGGAGCCGATCTGGAACGGTCTGCGACATCGATGAAAAAATTTTCGGAGCCTTAGCCCATGACCGCTATGCTCCTCAGGCGGCCGCATCAGCGCCATGCAATCGGCGCTGTTGTCGCGAATACAGTGAAATGCAAACTCTGCAGTTTTTTTTCGACACGGAGGTAGACATGACGACCCAAGGACAAGAAACCGTATCGCCGATCAGTCAGTGGTACGACATGATGACCCGGATGTTTCCCGACAAACGTCTGACCTTCCTCAACTACGGCTACCTGGCCAAAGACAGCCGCTTTGACTGGATCAACGACGAAGATCTTGAGCAAAAATGCTCGGCAAACCTGATTCGCACCCTGCTGGGCGATACCGATCTGCGCGGCAAGAAGGTCCTCGAAATCGGCTCGGGACGCGGCGGCAACTGCTCCTACCTCGCCCGCTATACCGGCGCCGCGTCTATAACCGGGCTGGATTTCTGTCCGGCGCATATCGAGTTGTGCAACCGGGTACACCGTATTGAAGGGCTGACCTTCGTTGGCGGCGACGCGATGGCACTGCCCTTTGCCGATAACGAATTCGATGTTGTGATCAATATCGAGTCGTCCCACTGCTACCCCGACCTCAATACGTTTGGTGAAGAGGTGCAGCGTGTGTTGAAAAAGGATGGCTTGTTTTTTTATGCCGACACCATGAAAGGCGACAACACCAGTGCCCTGTCCGAGCGTGACAGCATTGGTGTCGACTTCTTCACCAACGTGCTGGAGCAGCACCAGGCAATGATTCGCCACACAGGCTTCAAGGTTGAGGAACATGCCGACATTTCCGAAGGCGTGATCAGGGCGTTTGAAAGCGAGCGAGGTCACCTCAAGCACCTGCTCAAGAGCCTGGTGGACGAGAAAAAACAGCACAGTGATTCGCTGCCACCCGAGGTCTGGCACGCGTTCGACACCATGTTCCATTTTTTCGACGATAGCGGCGTCAAGGCCTATAAAAACGGCCATCTGGCGTACAAGTTCTGGCGCCTGAAACAAACCGCCTAGCCCCTTCGGGCCGTGGGAGGGGACGCCGCTTTGGGTATTATCCAACGGCATTCTCCACCCGCTTTTCGCCATACAGGGACGCACAGAACTGCGCGATCACCCTGAACACTTCCGGCTGGGTCAACAACGTCATGTGGTTGGCCGACGCCACCTCGATCATCTCGAAATTCGGCAATTGTCGCTGCCACTCCTGCCAGTATTCGGCGTGGTTGAAAGCGGCGAACTCCTGGCTGTCGGTGGAGAAAAACGGCTCCAGTTCGCCCATCCACAAACCGCTGGCGTTGCGAAAGTAATAGCAGGCAACGTCCGAGGCTTTGGGCAATGGCTGGATTCGATAATGCTCAACCTGATACGCCTGCTGGATCTGCGTCACTTGCGCCATCAGTTGCTGCAAACGCTCGTCGCTGGTCTTCAGGCCCCGCTGCCGGGCCAGTGCCGTCAATTGCTGCCGGTAGTCCGCTGGCGCCAGCGACAGATCGACTTCATCGCGATGGATCAACACCTCGGCGAAGCGCTCCGGGGTCTGGCCGATGGTCATCTGCAAGGACATGTTGACGGTCTGCAACAGGCGGGTCTTGTCGCACAGGCGTGCGGTGCGTTCGCCGGTCACGTCCGGTGAATCGAGCATCACCAGGCTGGTGACGGTTTCCCCCAGTTCCTGCAACTGCCGGGTCACTTCATACGCCAGCATGCCGCCCAGCGAATAGCCGCCCAGATCGTACGGGCCCTGCTGCTGAACCGACTGGATGACCTGGACGTAATAGGCGGCCATTGCCGAAATCCCCAGCAACGGCGCGCGATCGGTCATCCAGCCTCTGGCCTGAAGCCCGAAGAACGGGCGCTGAATGTGCTGGGCAAGACCTTGATAGATTTCACTGCCGCCCAAGGCGCCATGGAACCAGAACACCGGCCGGCCATGTTGCACTTGATTGAGTCGTTGCAACTCCGGGAAGCGTGTGGTCGAACCGCTCAACAGGCCGATGATTTCCGGGGGCAGCACCGGCTTTTTGAAACTGGCCGTTGCGCTCAGCAATTGCAGGACGTCACCGAGGGTCAGGCACTGCTGGATATCAGCCAGGGTAAGTCCGGGATCAATCTGCGCTTGCACCTGCATGGCCCACTGCAACATGACGATGGAATCGGCGCCGTAGGCGTTGAGTGGCTTGGCGGGCGACAAGTCGTTGGGTTGCATGCCCAGCAAGTCGGCCAGCAGACGCAGGCCCTGTTCGGCGGCGATGTGGTGTTTGCCCACTGCCGGGTTGGCCGGGCTCGCGTCCGTGACCTCCTCACGCAACGCCTTGTTTGACTGTTCCAGCCAGTAACGCTGCTTGTCGAAGCCATAGGTGGGCAAGGCGATAAGGCGTGCACCGTTATTTCGCGCGAGCCTGTCCCAGGCAATCTCGCCGCCCTGGGTCCAGAGCAGTGCCAGTTGTTTCCGGTCATCAGCCTCGATCAGGCCGTTGCTCAGCGCCACGGCACCCGCACCGGACAGCAAGCTGGCCAGTGCCGCCGACACTTCGTCGACATTGCCGAAGGCCAGTGGCAAATCGAGTGTTTCCAGTACGGTCATCGGTTCGCCCTGCTCCAGTGGCCGCAGGATATCGGCCAACACCGTGCGCAATTCGCCGGTGCTGCTCACTTGTAACGCCAGCCGCAGCGGCATCGCTTCCCGGCCAGTTTGCAGAGTGTGGGCCAGATCCTTCAGCCGAAGATCCGGATGGGCATCCAGATGCCGCGCCAACCTGGCCACCGCCTGCTGCAACGAACCGCTGCTGTTGGCTGACAGCGGCACGATATGCACAACACCGTCTTCTGGCGGCACTACGTCGGGCGCGGACGCTGTCGGATATTCCTCGATAATCAGATGGGCATTGGAGCCCCCGGCACCAAACGCGCTGAGCGATGCCCGGCGCGGAACGGATTGCCACACGCCATCGATCTCGACCACCGGCTGAGGCCAATCGGCCAGGGTACGTTGCAGCACGAACGGCGAGTGTTCGAAATCCAGCTTGGGATTCAGTGGACCGAGCACCAGCGACGGCGCCAGCTGCCGGTGTTGCAGTTGCAGCACCAGCTTGCTGAGCGCGGCCATGCCCGAAGCCGCTTCGGCATGGCCGATGTTGGATTTGACCGAGCCAATGGCGCAGGACTGACTGGCAACCCCCGCTTCGCTAAAAATGCGGCTCAGCGCGCTCAGCTCGATGGCGTCGCCCATCGCCGAACCATTGGCCGCCGACTCGACGTAACTGACGGTGCACGGGTCAATCCCCGCGCGCTTGAAGTTGCGGTCGATCAGCGCCGCCTGCACCTTGGCGCTCGGCACCGAGAAGCCATGGGTGTGGCCGCCGTGGTTGGTAGCGGTCGACTTGATCACCGCCAGGATGTGGTCGCCATCGCGCTCGGCGTCGGCCAGGGTCTTGAGCAACACCGCCCCGACGCCCTCTGCCGGCAGATAACCGTCGCCGTCGGCAAAGCTGCGGCTGCCGGCATGACTGCCCAGCACCTGGCCGACGCTCAGGCCAATGTACTTTTTCGGATGCAGGGTCAGGTTGACGCCGCCGGCAATCGCCAGCCGACAATCGCCATTGCGCAGCGCTTCGCCAGCGGCATGGATCGCCGAGATCGACGAGGAACACATGGTGTCGATCGCCAGGCTCGGCCCCTGAAAGTCGAAGAAATAGGACACACGGTTGGCAATCGCGCTGTAGGACGTCACCGACACCAGCGACTCTCGGACCAGATCCGACTCGAATGCCTGGTATTGCTGGTACATCACACCGACAAACACACCCACCTGTTGTTGATAGCGTTGCTTGATCTGTTGCCGGGTGATCCCGGCGCTTTCCAGCAGGTTCCAGCAGGTTTCCAGGAACAACCGGTCGTTGGGGTTGATGATTTGCGCCTCTCGGGGCGAGAGGTTGAAAAACAGCGGATCGAAGTCTTCGACCCCGTCGAGAAAGCCGCCCCACTTGCAGTACGTCTTGTCGAAGCGGTCGCGCGCCTCGTCAAAGTACGCCTGGTGATCCCAGCGCGCGGTTGGCACTTCGCTGATCAGGTCTTCACCGCCAGCAATTTTTTGCCAGAACGTTTCCAGGTCTTCGACACCGGGGTAGCGACCACTGAGGCCGATGATCGCCAGATCGCGGTTGTTGCTGGTCGCTGGCACGGTTACTGGCGGTTGACGGCGGCTGTGCTGGCGCCGGGACACTTGTGCCGTGGCTATTGGCGGTGCTTTTTCGGTGGGAATGCTGCGCCTGGCCGGCTCGGCCATCAGCAACTGCCGCATCATTTCGGGGTGCTGCCGGATGAAGTAGTCGCTCAGTTCGCGCACGGTCTGGTGTTCGTACAACAGGGTGTTTGGCAGCGAGCCAAAGGTGCGTTCCAGTTGAGTGGTCAGCTCGGTAAGCATGATCGAGTCGACCCCGTAACGCTCGAACGAGCCGTCACTGTCGATCTTATCCAATGGCCGCTTGAGGGTTTTCGACAATAGTTGCTTGAAATGCCGGATCGCCAGCGCGTTCAGGTCGCCCTCCACGGTTTGCGCCAAGGGTGCCGCCTCGACCGGCGCGTGGGTGATTGGCGCAGCTGGCGGCTCCTGCCACTGCCCGGCGATAAACGTCTTGATCCTGGCGATATCCCCTTCCAGCACCATCCAGCGTTCGGCCCCCTGAGCATCGGCCAAAGCCCGGCGTAAAAAATCCAGGCCGCCACTGTCACTCAAGGGTTGAATCCCGGTCTGCTCGACCATCTGTTGCTCGCGTTGAGCATCGATCTGCATCCCGCCGTTGCGCCACAGCGGCCAGTTGATCGCCAGGGTGCGGCCCTGACGGCGACCAGCCTGGGTCTCGCGATTACGCCAGCCGGCCCACTCGTCCATGAACGCGTTGGCCAGCGCATAGTCGCCCTGCCCCGGATTGCCGATCACGGTGCTGACCGATGAGAACAGCACAAAACAGTCCAGCGGCAGATGCGCGCTGGCGCGATCCAGGTTGAGTACGCCCGCCACCTTGGGTGCCAGCACCGCCGTCAGATCGGCCTCGCTTTTGTTCTTGAGCAAGCTGTCGCGGGTGATGCCGGCGCAGTGGAAAATCCCGTTGATCGTGCCGAACGCTTGCTCGCAACGTGCGATCAGCGCCTCGACTGCGCGTGGGTCGGCGACGTCCAGCGCTTCAACTTGCACCTCGGCACCCAGTGCCTTGATCGCCTCGATTCGTCCGCTGACTTCGGCTGAACGTTGACTGGCCGAACGGCTGGCCAGGACCAGCCTCACGCCCCGTGCCTGCCGGCCGATGCTTTCGGCCAGCAACAAGCCCAGGCCGCCTGTGCCACCGGTCAGCAGGTAGACCCCGCCATCACGCCATGGCGTGGCGTCAGCATCCGGCAGCAACGTCTCCTGCCAGGATGCCACCTGACGGCGATCGCCCTGGTAACGCACCCGCTCATCGTCCTGCTGGCCATTGTCGATCAGCCACTGCGGCGAGAGGCTACCGCGCACTTCGATTGATTGGGCGGCAGCGATCAGTCCTTCGTTTTTTGCGGTCTTCAGCAGCGCCAACAGCGAGGCGAAGACCGGGGCGGTTTCATCAAGGTCGGCAAGAACCAGCTGCACCAGCGTGTCCGCAGGGCAGGTTTTCAAAAGGTTGATCAGGAAACCCGCCAGCAATGGCAGCGCGACAACGGGGTCATCCGAAACCACGGGCAGCCGCTCGATGTGGATCTGCCGACTGTTGCCAGCCAGTGCCCGGCAGCGATCCGCCAATTCGTCCAGCGCAACGGGTTGATCACCGGCCAACACCATCACCTGCCGCGCGAACTTTCGCTGAGCCGTATTGATGAGTTCTTTATCGCGCCAGATCGGTGTCATGGTCAGCACGGGCGTGGCTGCCGGTTCAAGTCTTCTCGACGAAAAACCTTGCAGGCGCAGTGCGATGCGGCCCTGCTCATCGCAAATATCCACGTCCAACTTGTTGATACGCCCCGGCTGGTGGCTGGCGCTGTAGCGCACCCACGCATGGCAGGGCTGGTTGAGCAGGTTCAGGTCGCCAAAAATCACCGAGTCCAGCGCAAACGGCACCAGCGGTTGGCGCTGCTGGTCCGACGGAGTCGGCTCCAGTAGCGCCAGCCCTAATGCCGCCTGCAATGCAGAATCGAGCAGGCCGGGAGACAGGCCGAGCTCAGTGCCTTCGTCCGCGAATACCAGCTTGGCCAACACTTGGCCATTGCCCGCCTGCAACGCGCTGAGCCGGCGAAAGTGTTCGCCGTATTCCAGCCCCATCTCACCGAAAATCTCGTAGCACTGCTGTGGCGCCAGGCGTTGCTCGGTCGTGGCGGCAGCGATGGCTTGCAGGTCCAGCGGCGCCAGACTCTCGGCGGCTCCGACCGTCGCCACACCGGCGCAATAGCTCGGGCCGTCGACCGGCGTGCCACGAATTTCAAAACGAATCTCGCCGTTGTCCTGCTCCGCCAACTCGATGTCGATGGCCAGCTCGCCGCCGTCATGGCGCATGGGTTGGCGCCAGGCGATGTTCTTCAGGCGAACCACTGCGCGCTCATGGGCCAGCGACAGTTCAAGCGCCACCCTGGCGATTTCCAGATAAGCCACACCCGGCAGGATCTTCAAACCACTGACCCGATGTTCGGCAAAAAACCATTCATTGCCGTCAAACCGGCTGCTGAAACGTTGTCCTGCCAGATCCGACGTATTGCGCTGTACCAGTGGATGCAGCCACGCCTCGCCCGTGCGCTTGAGCGCAGGAGATTCGCTGATCCAGTACCGCTCGCGGCTGAAGGGGTAAGTCGGCAGCGAGATTCGGCGCGGCTGGCTTTGTTGATACAGCTGACGCCAGTCCACGGTTGCGCCCCGGCGCCACAGCGTCAGCACGCTGTCGATATTTTGTTGTTGCAGGGCCCGAAGCACCTCGTCCGGCGCAATCTTGCTGGCAGGCTTACCGCCTTCGCCGGGGCCGCTGGCATGCAGTTGGCTCAACAGACTGTCGCGGCTGTTCGCCACAATCACCAGTCGGTATTCCATCGCCTCGCGACCCAGTTGCAGGCTGGCGGCCAGATCCGCAAGAACCACCTGAGGCTGGCGTTGCAGAAAATCGATCAACTGCTCAACCCGCGACTGCAGCGCTTCGAGGGTTTTGGCAGACAGCGGAAATATCGTCGCGGCGACCCCGTGTTCCGTCAGCGCAGGAACAAGTTCAACCGCCTCCAGCACAACATGAGCATTGGCCCCGCCAAACCCGAACGAGCTGACACCCGCCCGGCGCGGCGCCTTGTTGCCCTGGCTGTCGGATAATTGCGGCCACTCCCGGCCAGCCTGCAGGACCTCGAACGGACTGCCGGCCAGATCGATATACGGATTGAGCTGTTCGCTGTGCAGGCTCTTGGGCAGATAACCCTGCTTTAGCGCCAACAGCGTCTTGATTACCCCGGCAATGCCGGCGGCGGATTCGAGGTGGCCGATATTGGTTTTCACCGAACCGAGATAACAGCGCTGCCCAGCACTGGCGCCCAGTTCGGCAAAGGCCTGCTTGAGTCCACTGATCTCGATCGGGTCGCCCAGGCGCGTGCCGGTGCCGTGGACTTCGATGTAACCGAGGCTGTTGATGTCGATGCCCCGGCAGGCCTGTTTGATCAGGTCGGCCTGGGCCTTGGGATTGGGTGCTGTCAGCGAGTTGGCGTGGCCGCCATGGTTTTCTGCCGAGCCGATAATCGTCGCGACAATGTTGTCGCCATCGGCCAGTGCCTGCTGATAGTCCTTGAGGATCAACACCCCGACGCCTTCACCGCGCACATAGCCGTCGGCATCGGCGGCAAAGGCCTTGCAGCGCCCGGTGGGGCTGAGCATGCCGGCCTTGAGCGCACCCATGAACACCATCGGTTCAAAACACAGATTCACCCCGCCGGCAACGGCCACCGTGCAGTCGCCATTGAGGATCGACTGCGCGGCCTTATGCACCGCCACCAGAGAGCTGGAGCAGGCGGTATCGATGGGCGCGCTGGGGCCATGGAAATCGAACAGATAGGAGATGCGGTTGGCGATGATCGAGTGCGCATTGCCCGTGGCGTCGTGCGCGCCGGCTTCGGAACGGGCCAGCAGGCCGTTGTAGTCGGCGGAAGAGACGCCGATAAACACCGAGGTGTTGCTGCCGCGCAGGTTGTGCGGGCAGATGGCGGCATCTTCGAAAGCCGCCCAGGTCTGCTCCAGCACCAGCCGGTGCTGTGGGTCCATGGCCTCGGCTTCGCGGGCGGATATCTTGAAGAAGTCGGCATCGAACGCGGTCGGGTCATTGATGAAACCGCCCGGGCAGGTGAATGTCTCGCGCAGGTGAGCACGCTCGGCAATGCCCGGCAGATGCCAATACGGCAGCTCGCTGATCTGCGAGCGCTCCTCCATCAGCAGTTGCCAGAATTGCTCGGCGTTGTCGGCACCGGGGAAACGCCCGGAAAAACCGACAATCGCCACCCTGGCAGTCGGCGCTGGCGATGGCGCGCTGCCTTGTGTTGGTTCACCGATCTGCCGCCGGGTGCGTGGCGCCGGCGTGGTCGGGTGTTGTTGAGTGGGCCGCTGATTAGGCAGGCGGATGTCATGTGCATCGTTCGACGTAGTGTTGTTCATTGTTCTGAATGCCCTTACCGTCCTGGTTTACCCGGCGGCATCGCCTGCCGGGTCAACTCTTCAGATCAATTGAATGGTTTCTAGACGGCTTGCAGCTTTGCCGCCAGCTCGCCCAGTTGCTGCTTTTCATAAAACAGGTCTGGCATCAGTTTGGTGCCGAAGCGTTTGTTCACGCTGTCCGTCAGTTGCACCACCATGATCGAGTCCAGCCCCAGATCATGAACCTGCGCCGACTCGCCAATCTCCTGCGGCGCAAACCCCAGTTTGTGCTGCAACTCTTGCTGGATAAACGCGAGAATCCGCTCGCCGAGGGCGGATTCGCCATCACCGTCCTGCGCTGGCAAACGGGTGCTGACAGGCTGCGTCGTCGGCTCAGAAAATGGCCGAACGACTGCTGCAACGGTCCCTGCCAGCCACTGGTGATCGTGGCGGATATTGACCAGTTCCTGCGCGCCAAGATGCAGGCTGACCCGATCAGCCTTGAGGCAAATCCGCGCCTGCTCATCCAGCACCAGCACGCTGAACGCCAGTGCATCAGCGTTGAGTCCGATCTGCGTCAGGATCACCGAGAACTGGCCAGCAGGCTGCTCGTAGCAACACAGCTGCTCGATATTGCGCACGATGACCCGGCCTTGCGGCAGCCCCAGCTCTTCGAGCAACAGGTAAAACGCCTTGTCGAGGGTGGTCGCCAGATACGGCGACAGTTGAAGAGTGTCGGCATGGTGATTGTGCCGATTGACCGGTGGCCGGCCTTCCAGCAACAGGCCGCTGCGGCTGATGACCAACTCGCCCTGGTTGTCGAGGTACGGCGAAAAATCGTAACCGGCCTGCGCCAGTCGCTGGCTGACATCGGCGGCCCCCCTGTGCCCCGACCGGCCATTCAACAGCTCACTGGCCGCGTCCAGCAACGACTGCGCCAGTGCCGGTTCGTTGCCGGTCAACGGGTTGATCAGGGCAAAGCCCAGGTTGACCGACTGCTCGCCCTGACGCCGCACATCGAACTCCAGCTCCAGCTGCCCTTCGTCAATTTCCAGCAAGCGGTACGCCAGCCCGCTGACCGTCGCCCAGTCGGCGATAAAGTGCTCGAACGCGCAGGACACCGACAGCGTGCACCCGTCAAACCGCGACACCAGCGCCGGCATCGCCAGCGCGACGTCGGCAAAGTTGAAGGCGCTGATACGCTGCCCCTCTGGCGCCCGGTAAACGTAATCAAGCAATTGCGCCGGGACGAAGTCGGTGCGAAACAGCGCGCCCGATTGGGTTGTCGAGCAGTTCTCGGCCACCAGTGGGTGCAGTTTTCGGGTGAATGACAGTGGATTGATGATTGCCGACTCGTAGCCCGGCTCGGTGTACCAGCAGCGGTTCTTTTCGAAGGCGTAGACCGGCAGGCTGATGCGCTGCGGCTGCTGGCCATACAGGCCTGCCCAATCGACATTATTGTCGCCGCTCAGCCACTGGCTCAGCAGCGGCGCCAATGGGCCGTCCGTGTCTGGCAACTGCGCCGCATCGGTTTCCTGAAAGCGGTAGAACGTCGTGCTGCCATACCGCCCGTCGATACAGGCGGTCAGCGTGTCCAGCAGCGCCTGTCGGCTGTCGCAGCGGATGACCAAGCGGTTGCGCAGGTTGTTCTTGCCGACCTGCAGCGTATAGGCGATCTGCGCCAGCGACGCCTCGCTGCTCGCCAGCCAGTCCCTGAAGCAGGTCAGGTTTTCCACCAGCACCGAGAGCTTGTGCACCGAGAACACAAACGCCAGACGCTCGTCGGCAATCTGCCCGGCGCTGTCTGCTGACTGCGGATATTCCTCGACGATCATATGCGCGTTCATGCCGCCGGCGGCAATCGAGGTGAGTCCGGCCCGGCGTGGAAACTGTTGTTTTTCGCCGTTGATCACGCGCTCCGGGCGCCGCCATTGCGTCAACTGCTGCGGCACCATGAACGGCGTATCGGCGAAGTCGATGTCCTGATTGAGCAGGCCCGAATGGATCGACGGCGCAATCTGCCCGTGCTTGAGTTGCAACAGGGTCTTGGTCAGCCCGGCCACGCCCGATGCGGCCAACAGGTGGCCGATGTTCGACTTGATCGAGCCGAGGTAACAGAACTGCTTGTCGTCGGTGTCGCGGCTGAACGCGTTATTGAGCCCCAGTACTTCGATCGGATCCCCCAGCCGCGTGCCCGAACCATGCCCTTCGACATAGGAAATCGACGACGGGTGCACCTTGGCCTGCTCCATCGCCTGACGGATTGCCAGGGTTTGCAGGTCCGGGTTGGGCACGTTGAAACCGTTGCGTTCACCGGCATTGGTGATGGCCGAGCCCTTGATCACGCCGTAGATCTGATCGCGATCGGCAATCGCCCGGTCCAGGCGCTTGAGCAGCACCGCCCCGACCCCTTCGCCGATCACCGTGCCGTCGGCGCCCACCCCATAGCTGTTGACCGACTCGGAGGTGATCGAGGTGAAGTTGCCCTGTGAGGTATTGACCGCCGTATAGGGGTGGTACATCAGGTTCAGGCCGCCGGCCAGCACCATCATGGTCTCGTCGTGACGCAGCATCTGGAACGCGGTGTGGATGCAGGTCGAGGACGACGAGCACATGGTGTCGATAAACAGGCTCGGCCCGGTCAGGCCGTAGAAATAAGACACGGTCATCGGGATGGTGGCCATGCCCGAACCGGAGGCGATGGCGCCACCGGACAAATTGTGCTCGAAGCCGTAGTAGTGATAGTCGTTGGTCATGGCGCCCAGCAACACGCCGACGTTGCCGCCATAACGGCTTTGCAGGGTTTCACGCGAATAGCCGGCGTCTTCGAAGGTATGCACCGCCGCTTGAAGAAACAGCCTGACTTCCGGCGACATGTGATCGGCATAGACCTTGGGCATCTTGAAATAGCTGTAGTCGAACTTGTCCACGTCCTTGATGAAGGAGCCGTTGATGCAGGTGGTCTTGCCCAGCACGTCACGGTTCTTGTAGTAGAGCTTGCTGTGGTCCCAGCGCTCGGCAGGGAACTCGCTCATGCTGTCGACGCCGTTGGCGAGGTTCTGCCACAGCTGGTCCATGTTGTCCGCGCCGGGGTAATAACCGCCCAGGCCGATCACGGCGACGTATTGCGCCAGGTCGCTGTCTTCGACCTGCTCAGTGGAGGCAGGCGTGACAGGTGCGAAACGATTGAATACCGGCTCACTTGAAGGCGCCTGGACGACCGGCGCAGGCGCCGCCTGCGGCTCATCACCACCGAACATCGCGGCAAACCGGTCGCGATATTTCACCGCGAAATGATCGACCATGCCGGCAATGTTGACGTGCTCGAACAGCAGGGTCTTGGGCAGCGAGCCGAGGTGTTTTTCCAGCTCATTGGTCACGCCCACCGCCATGATCGAATCAAAGCCATAGGCCTCGAATTTTTCCGCCGGATGGATTTTCGCTGCGTCGATCTGGGTGACCTTGGCGATGATCCGGGTGACAAAGGTTTCGATGTGCTTTCGCAGTTCACTGTCGCTGAGGCTCGTCGTTGCGCTTGCCTGTTGCGACGCTGGTTTTGCCGCAGGTCGAGCAGGCGTTGTCTGGCCAATGCTCGCCAGCCGCGATGACTCGCCATACACCACCCAGGCCTGCGCGCTGACCGAGTGCGTCAACAGTTGCCGCAAGCTGTCGATACCTTCTTCCAGCGGCATGGGCACGATGCCGAACTGCTCGCGCATCTGCTGCTCGATCACCGGCGCCAGGCGCATGCCGCCGCCGCGCCACAGCGGCCAGTTGATGCTCAGCGAGCGCCCCTTGCGTTTGCCGTCGGCAGCAAGGTTCTGCCGGTAGTGCATGAACGCGTCCATCCAGGCATTGGCGCAGGCATAGTCCGCCTGCCCCAGATTGCCCAGAGCCGCCTGGGACGAACAGCACAGCAGAAAATCCAGTGGCCGCTCGCCGATGGCCCGATCCAGCGCCTCGATACCGGCGACTTTCGCCGCCAGCACCTGTTCGAAGTCACTGGCGGACTTGTGGATGATCAGGCTGTCGCGGATCACCCCGGCGCTGTGGATCACCCCGTGCAGTTCGCCCTGCTCGGCATAAATGCCGTCAATCCACTGCCTGACCGCCGCTGTGTCGCTGACATCCAGTGGCTGGTAAAGCACACGGGCGCCGAGCGCTTCCAGTTGCTCGAACTTTTGTTGCGCAGGCGCGCTCAGGACCGAGCGTCCCGCCAGGTACAGCACGGGGTTGCGGCAACTGCTGGCGATCTGTTCAGCGAAGATCAGACCGAGACCGCCGGCACCGCCCGTGATCGCATAGACACCGGCATCGCGAAATGGACCCGGCTCAGGGTGTGGCGCCGATTCTGCGGCCAGCTCGCGCCACTGACTGCCGTAGAGGCTGCCATTGGCGAAGATCCGCACCCGTTGCTGACAATGGAAGCGGCTCTGCTCGGCGATCACGAGACTCATCGCCGTGTCGCCCATGTCAGGGTCCACCGCCACCAGTCGGACCTTCAACTCGCAGTTTTCAATCATCGCGGTACTCAGCAACGCATCCAGTGCACTGAGGCGCAGGTCATCCTGGCCTTGGCCGACATACAGTTGCAGGTAGTCGCCCGCCTTGGCGTCCCGTTGCTGCAAGGACTTGAGCAGCGCCAGCGCCGCCGTCTGGTAAATCGCTGCACTGGTTTCGCCCGGCGCACCGGGCAAGACGCTGACCTGGCCGCCGAACTGCCGACGCAACTCGGCCACCACCGCATCCGGCAGTCCCAACAGCAACAGGTGTGGCCGAACATCAGCCGGCAGCGCTTCGCCGGGACTGTCGAGGGGCTGCCAGAACGGGGTGCGGATCAGGCGACCAAGGGCTTCGCCGGGCTGCGGCGTGACCTGGGCCGGTGTCTGTTCAGCGCCGGTCCGGCGCGAGCTGAAGCCCTCCAGTTGCAGCAGGCATTCGCCAGCGTGGTTGCAGATCTGCAGATCGATTTTCTCGATTGCCGCGCCGTCTGGCATTGCACGTCGAGTCGCGATTACCGTCAGCGGCCCGAGGCGCAGCGATTGTTCGACCGAGCCATACAGGCGCAGGCTTTCCAGGGCAAACGGCAGCGCCGGTTCGGCAGCAGCCTGTTGCCCGCTGCCCAGCGAGGCGGCGATGTGCAGCGCGCTGTCAAGGATGCCCGGAGGCAGCAGTACGCCGTCCATCTTCGGATCAAGCGCTGCGCCGGACAACTGGCCTAGTACCCGGTCACGACCGATGTGGATCTGCCCGGCCGCGCGAAAGCTTTTGCCGTAATGCACGCCAATGGCATCGAAGTCGCGATACAGCGCCTCATGGCTGCGCTCGCCGAGGTTGCAGGCAGCCGCCAGTTGCGCCAGCTCTAGCGCTGGCGGCGTGGCGGCGGCAACGGTTGCCAGCAGCGCGTCGCCTTGGGCGTGCAGTTGCTGCGCAGTGCCATCAAAGCTGTAAATCCTGAAGGACAGGCTGTCACCGGCGCTGGGCGTCAACTCACAGAACAGCTCGACCTCGCGAGTATCGCCGGCCACCGCAAAGGCCAGTGGCCGCAACCAGACCATGTTGCGCAACGTGATGTGCTGCACTGGCAGTTCACTGGCCCGGACAATCGCTTCGCGAGCCATTTCCAGATAAGCGGCGCCGGGGAAAATCAACTGCTCGCCGATCCGGTGATCGGCCAGAAACGTCTCGCGACCGCTGAAGCGGCTGACAAAACACTGACGTGCCAAGGTCGAGATATTGCGATGCAGCAACGGGTGCAGTCGCGCCACACCCGAGCCAGCATCGGGCTGTGAGCGCTGACGAACTTCGGGCCAATAACGCTCGCGGGCAAACGGATAACCCGGCAGCGATACACGCGGCGGCGTCGCCACAAACAGCCGCCGACCGTCGATGTCATAGCCTTGGCGATAACAGTCCGCCAGCCCTGACAACAGCTCGCGCAGCTCGTTTTCATCGGCACTGAGGCTGTCGTCCAGCAACTGCTCGATATAACGCGCAACGGTTTTTCGCGGGGCAAATTCGCGCTCGACTTCGCCGCCAAACAGGTTGGGCCGTTTTTCGCCGGCTAGATAACGTTGCAGGCCGTAGCGCGCTTCTTCCAGGTCCGCCGCCACCAAGGCCAGGCGATAACGGAAGTGGTGCCGGCCTTCGAGCAACGTATGGCTGATCGACGGCAACTGCTGATCAAGGTAACCGCCCTGCTCCAGCGCCACGTTCAATTGCGCGGCTTTTTCCTGCAAGGCTTCGGCGGTTTTGGCCGAGAGCACCAGCAGGTAGCAAGGTCGCCGTAGCGCCGCGTCATCGTGCTGTGGGCTGTAGCTTTGCAAGACGACGTGGACGTTGGTGCCGCTCATGCCGAATGCACTGACCGCGCCGATCCGCTCACGATCGCGTCCTGCCTGCGGCCAGGCCTTGTTGGCCTTGTTGACGTAGAACGGGCTCTGTTGCCACTGGATATAGTCGTTTTCCTGCTCGCAATGCAGGCTGGCCGGAATGGTTTCGTGGCGCAACGCCTGCAACAGGCTGATGACGCTGACCAGCCCCGAGGCGGCAAAAGTATGGCCCAGGTTGGTCTTGGTCGAGGTCAGCGCGCAATGGCCCGCCGTATTGCCCCGGAACGCATCGTTGAGGGCGTTGATTTCTACCGGATCACCCAGTTGGGTGCCAGTGCCGTGGGTGACGATGTAGTCCACCGCCTGGGTGTCGATTCCGGCGCGGCGATAAACGTCTTCCAGCAGGCGTTGCTGGGAAACGCCGCTGGGCGCGGTGATGCCGTTGGTCTTGCCGTCGTAGTTGATGCCGCTGGCGCGCAGAACCCCGTAGATGTGGTCGCCATCGGCCTCGGCCCGGGACAGCGGCTTGAGCAACACGCAGCACACTGCCTCGCCCGGCACCATGCCGTTGGCCCGGTGATCGAAGGTGAAGCATTTGCCATCCGGCGACAGCATTCCGGCCTGGGTCATGCCGATAAAGGCGTCTGGCGAGAAGATCAGATTGACGCCGGCGGCGATGACCAACTCGCATTCGTGGTTACGCAGGCTGGAGGCCGCCTGATGCAGCGCCACCAGCGCCGACGAGCAAGCAGTGTTGATTGCCATGGTCGGCCCGGTGAGATTCAGAAAATACGCCAGCCGCGACGCCAGAATACCGTTATGGCTGGAGGTCAGGCTCTCCTCACCAGCCAGTCGCTGGAAATCGCCCTCCTCGACGCCGACGAACATGCCGACCCGCTGCGCTGCCAACTGACGCGGGCCGATACCGGCGTCTTCCAGGGCGTTCCAGGACTCCTGCAACAGCAGACGCTGTCGGGGATCGAGGTTTTTTGCCTCACGCGGTGAAATCTCGAAAAACAGCGGATCAAATTCGTCGATCCCCGGCACGCTGCCCATCCAGATGCAGCGGGTCTTGGCCGGGTTCTCACGCGGGTCGCCATAATGCTCGCGCCAGTCGTAACGCTCAGCCGGTATTTCGCCGACCAGGTCGCGGCCTTCGGCCAGCAGTTGCCACAGCTCATCGGGCGTGCGGGCGCCGGGGAAGCGACCACTGATACCGATGATCGCGATGGCGTCGGTGTCCGGGCTTGAGGTGATGGTGCTAGTTGCCACGGGTACCGGTTCAGGCGCGCTGGCCACGGTACGCAAGTAGCAGGCCTCAACCGCTTGCCGATACTGCGCCAGCAAATGCCCGGCGAGTTTTGCCAGGGTCGAATGGCTGAAAAACACTTCCGGGGTCAACTTCAGGCCCAAGTGCCGGCTCAGCAGACCGGCATACTCCGCCAGGCTGATGGAGTCGAAACCGAAATCGGCCAGATTGGTGTCTTCGCCGAGCGTCTGCCGTTCGGCATTCAGCGGTCGGCTCGCCAGCTCCCGCAGGTCCCACAGCAGCGACTGCTCAAGGCTCAAACCCTTGAGTTCGGGACGGCTGTGCGCGGGGTTGCGTACCGGACTTACTGACGGTGTTTCAGCTGTGGCTTTTGGTGTCGGTTCATTGATCCCGGCGACCATCTGCTGCAACCGCGCCGGTTGCCCGGCCAGCACCAATACCTGCTCGACGTCGCTGCTGACAATCCGGCGCAGCAATGCCAGGCCTTCGGCGCTTTCCAGCATCCGCTGGCCGCTGGACGTGAGGTAGAACTCGGTCGACTCGCGCTCGCCCACCGCCATGCCGCCGTCACGCCACAGCGGCCAGTTGATCGCCACGACCCGCCGCGTGCGCCCGGTCTGGACATAACGCGCATAGGCCTGCTGGAAACGGTTGGCCATTGCGTAGCTGCATGCGCCCATATCCCCCAGCAACGCCGAGCTTGAGGAGAAATGGCAGATCAATGCCAGCGGTTGCGCCGACAGCACCTCGCCCAGCACCTGCGTGGCCTTGATCTTGGCGTTGAGCACCGCGTTGAAATCAGCCGCCGAACTGACAAATACACTGCCGCTGGCCTTGAGGCCGGCGGCATGGATCAGGCCGTCGATGGGCCCGCTTTGCGGCAGTATCTCGGCCAATGCAGCCGTCATCGCGATACGGTCGGCGCAATCGGCCTGCACATGGAAAATCTTGCAACGCTCATGGCTCAGCGCATCGATTCGCGCCTGTGTGGCCGTCGACAATGGCGAGCGACCGTTGAGCAGCAGATGCAGTTGACCGCTGCTGCGGTGCCTGGCCTGGTTCGACAGTTCGCTCGCCAGCAGCAAGCCCAGCTCGCCGAGTCCACCGGTGATCAGCAGCGTATTGAGTTGCTCCAGCGTCAGCGGCTCGACGGTGGGCTCGGCGAGGGTCGGCGTCAAGACAGGCCGCAGGCTCAGCATGTCCTGGTACAACCTGCTACCGGCCGCTTTGCCACTGAGTTGCAGCCACACACGGCGCAGCCAGCGACTGTCGTCGGCGTCACGGTGCGGCCAGTCGATGGCCACTTCGACAGGGCAATCCATCACCGCGCCAAGCGAGCGTTCGATGCCGATCCAGGACTCAAGGTGACAGCGTTCAAGCACATCGCCCGCCCGCCCAGCGAGCAGCAAGCGGTCGATGGGCGTTGCGGTGGCGGCCATGGCCTTGAGCAAGGCGACTATTGGGCTGCTGTCGCTGATCCAGCGTCGATCATCCATGCCCCACAAGTACAGAATCCGAAAACCATCGTGAGCGGACAGCGCCTGTTGCAGTCCTTGCTGCAACTGCTGCGGGTCGTGCGCCGCAACGCGGTAATGGCCCTCCTCGTCGCGGCCATTGGTGTCAGCGGCAGCGATAAAGACCAGCTCGGTGTGCGGGCTCAGAGCGTGGATTTCGCGGGCCAGTTGTTGGCGTAGACGAGGCTCAGTCAACAGGCAGATCACCCGTTTGATCCCGGTCCCCCCAACCGGCTCCTCAACCGAAAGCCATTGCTCGGTGTACGTGAGCAACGTGCCTTCTGCCACGGCGGGTATCGTCGGTGCTTCCAGCCAGTGGCGTTCCTTGGCAAAGGCATAACACGGCAGGCTGATGCGTGCAGGATGCCGGTTCGCGCTATAGAGCTGCGCCCAGTCGATAGTGTCCTCATCGTCAGCACCCGCGAGCCACAGCGCTGCCAGTTGCCGCAGGTCAGCGGCAGCCAGGGCCTGCTCGGCGCTCATGACCGGCGCGGCAACGACGCCACCGCGCTCGCCCGCGATCCAGGCTTGCAGTTGGTGTTGCAACTGTTCAAGGCTGTCGACCGTAAAAATCGCCCGCACCGCCATCGCCTCCCGCCCGGTTTGCAGGGTGTACGCCAGTGCGGCGAGGTCCGGCGTGTGTTGCTTCAGGTGGTCCAGCAACCGCAGCACCTGCTCTTGCAGACGTTGTTCATTGCGTGCGGACAGCGGCACCAGCACCTGCTGGCCCTGATGCGTGGCGAACGCGCGTTGCTCGCGATATTCCTCCAGCACCGCATGGGCGTTGGTGCCGGAAAAACCGAAGGAGCTGATTCCAGCTCGTCGCGGTGTGTCTTGTTCCGGCCAGTCACGGCCCTCGGTGTCGATCAGCAACGGTGAGTCTTCGAGCTTGATGTGGGCGTTCTGCTCCTTGAAATGCCCCAGCGCCGGCAGTTTCCTGTGTTTCATCTGCTGCAACACTTTGAGCACCCCGGCGATGCCCGCTGCACCCTCGGTGTGACCGATGTTGGCCTTGACCGAGCCGATATGGCAGAAGCCCCGGTCGTCGGTATAGCGCGCAAAGGCGCGTTTGAGTGCATTGATCTCGATCGGATCGCCGAGTCGGGTGCCGGTGCCGTGGGCCTCTATGTAGCTCAGGGTGCGCGGATCGATCCCGGCGTTCTGCCAGGCATGCACGATCACGTTTTCCTCGCCTGCCACACTTGGCGCCGTCAGCGAAGGTGTGTAACCGCCATGCAGCGCCGCCGAGCCCTTGATCACACCATGGATCGGGTCGCCATCGGCCAGTGCCTGTGCCAGCGGTTTGAGCAGCAGCGTGGCCACGCATTCACCCGGCACATAGCCGTCGGCGCGGGCGTCGAAGGTGTGGCAACGCCCCGTCGGTGACAGCGCGCGGATCGCCGAAAAATAGCGGTAGTGCCAGGACGACAGCAGCAAGTTACTGCCACCGACAAAGGCCATCCCGCACTCGCCGTTGCGCAACGCCACGCAGGCAGCGTGCAACGCGACCAGCGACGACGAGCAGGCGGTGTTGAACATCAGGCTCGGGCCTTTGAAGTCGAACCAGAATGAGATCCGGTTGGCCGCGATGGTGCCGCTGCCGGTGGCGATGTACGGGTCCATCGGCAGGCCGAGTTCGCTGATCTTGTCGACGTACTCGTTGAAGCACGAACCGATAAACACGCCGGTATTGCTGCCGCGCAAGCGCTGGATCACCCCGGCATTCTCGGCGCTGCTGTAGGCGCTTTGCAGCAGCAGGCGCACTTGCGGGTCCATCCACTGGGCTTCGCGGCGCGACATGTTGAAAAAGCCGGCGTCGAATTTGTCGACGTCGTCGATGAAACTGCCCCAGCGTGAATAGGTTTTGTCTTTGGCCTCGGGATCGGCATCGAACCAGGGCGCGATGTCCCAGTGGTCCGCCGGCACCTGTTTGATCAGTTCAAGGTCTTGCCAGATGTTGCGCCAGAACTGATCCAGATCGGCGGCCTCGCCGAACTGCCCGTACATGCCGATGATGGCGATATCAGTCTGCGGCTGTTCAGCCCTAAGCTCGGTCATGGGGCCGGTCGTGAGGCCGGGTTCAGTCACCGGGGCAACCTCGCTCGTCTTGCCCTGCTCGCCCAGCAACGGGCTGAACGCCATGCGGTGCTCCTGCCAGAGAAACGTTGCCAGTTCAGCGATGCTCGGGTATTCAAAAAACACCGTGGGTTCGAGCTCGATCAGCGCTGCGCTGGCGATTCGCTGCGCCAGATTGACCAGTTGCATGGACTCTAGCCCCAGGTCCATCAGGTTGCGCTGGCGTTGTTTTTTACCGACCTGACTGGCGCCGATGGCGTGCAACTGGGCCAGCAAATAGTCTTCGAGCGCAGCGCTGCTGCCGGTAATCTCTACGGCGTGCGGCTCAGCCTGATCAACCAGACTGGCACCGCGCAGCCGCTTCAACGAGCAGCCATTGAACTGGGCAATCAATGCGCCGTCGTCGCCATACAGCTCGGCGTCAAACAACACCAGTTCGCCGGAGTTCTTCACCAGACGGGCATGGATCCAGCCGGTTGCCGGTGCCTGGCGCTGATGAAACGTCAGGGATTTGATGCCCAGGGGAATGTAATGACTGGCAAGTTGTTCCCCGGCCAGCAGTGGGACGATGGTCAGGAAAGCGCTGTTGATCAGCAATGGATGCAAACCGTACTGGCGCGCATCGCTCAGCGACACCCGTGACAGTGCCTGACTGCGGTCCGCTTGCTGGTAGAGCGCTTGCAGCGTGCGATAACTCTCACCAATGTGGATCTGCTCGCTGATCTGGTAGATCGATGCCAGTTCCACCGCCGTCATCCCGGCCATGAGTTCAGCAGGTGCTACTTGCTGGCGTTCGACAGCGACCGCCGACAATTCGCCACTGGCCACGACTTGCCAGGGCGCCAGCGGCGTGCGCCGGCATACCGCCTCGAAGCCAGGCTGAGCGGCACGGATCGCCACTTCAAGCTGCTCGCCTTCGGCCAGGGCCATCGGTGCGGCAAACGTCAGTTTTTTCAGTTGCAGCGCTTCGCCGTCGGCGAGTTGACCCAGGCCGTGCTCCAGCGCCAGGCTGGCATAGGTCAGCCCCAACAGGATCTGCTGGCGATTGAACTGGTGATCGCGCAGGCACGGCTCGTCATGGCGATAGACAGCGGCAGCGATCAGTCCGGCGCTGGCCGGGGGCGCCTCGATCAGACGCGGTGCGGCATCGTGGCGAGCGTCGACCCTGAGCTTCTCGAATTCCAGCGCCGCTTGTTCGATGCTGATTTCCTGCCGTTGGATCTTGCCGTGCAGAACCCTGATTTTACTGTCCACTGCTTTCTCCAATCCCTGGTTCTGATAGTGCTGCAATACCGAAATACGATGTGCGCCCTGCCCGATCAGGCGCCGCTGAAGTCGAGGAAGGCTTTGTTCGAGGGCCGCAAAAATGGCAGATAGGCCGGCGGCGGCATCTTGCCCACCAGCCGTGGCGTGAGGCCCTTGGGCCCCAGCTCACGAGCCAGCATCGCGATAAACAGGGTGATTTCCAGCGCCGCGACATGTCGCCCGAGGCACGCGTGCGGACCTCCGCCGAACTGGCAGGTTTCCACCTGGTTCAGCGCACGGTCCAGGCCCAGCCAGCGTTCCGGCCGCCAGCTGTCGGGATCGGGGTAGCGTTCGGGGTTGCGTGAAACATGCAGCAGGCTGACCCCGGCCATCACCCCGGCCGGGATGGTGTGGCCCATCAATTCGAACGCAGTGTGCACCTTACGCATTTCAAACGGTGCCGGTGGATAGAGGCGCATGGTTTCGCGGAATATCCCTTCGGCCAGCGGCACCTGTTTGACCAGTTCCTCGTGG
Source organism: Pseudomonas sp. P9_31 (assembly GCF_034008235.1). Lineage (NCBI taxonomy): Bacteria > Pseudomonadati > Pseudomonadota > Gammaproteobacteria > Pseudomonadales > Pseudomonadaceae > Pseudomonas > Pseudomonas sp. P9_31. Next base: position 2,745,460 of record NZ_CP125375.1, on the reverse strand, counting down.
GTAACGGGCATGCTGTCCAGGCCCGCGACCTGCTCGCACAACTGCTGCCAGACGTGCGGATGCTGCGACAGCATTAGCGCCGACCAGGCCATCACGGCGGCGGTGGTTTCCGAACCGGCAAAGCCCAGACCGAGGATGTTGTGCACCAGTTCAACTTCGGACATGCCGTTACCGTGGTCATCGCGGCCAAAGATCATCGCCCCGACCAGACTGTCGTGGTCATTGTTGGCCCGTGTGGTGGCGACAATCTGCGCCACCCGCTGCTCCAGCCAGCCCCGCGCCTTGCGGCAGCGCCAGGCCGGGAAACCGGGCAGGTTGACCTTCAACGGAATCATGCCCAGGAAAAACTCTTCGTACTGGTGACGCCACACTTCCAGCTCGTGGGTTTCAATGCCCAGAATGCGAAATACCACTTCGAGGGCGATGTCCTTGGTCTGCGGAAAAATCGCCAGTTTGTTCTCGCGGCTCCAGTGCTTGAGCCGTTGATCGATGGTTTCCACGATGAACTGGCCGACCTGGGCGCGGGTCAGCCCCTTGGGGGTAAACGCATCGGTACTGGCGCGCCGCGCATTGCGGTGGCGCGGGCCATCGAACGCGTTCATGGCCTCGCCGGTAATCACCGGCATCTGTTCGCGCAGGAACGAATTGTCGGTGTATTTGTTCTGCAGGATCGCCAGGCCGGCCTCGTCGAGGATTTGGAGTACCGGCAACTGGGTGCCGAAGTAGGTCCAGAAGATCGGCCCGCACGTGGCCTCGGCCTGACGCAATTCACCGAGCGCATCCTTGCCGATCTTGTGCACATGACCGAGCAAGGGAATTTTGCCAGGCATGACCGGAAAACCGTCTTTCATTTTCACGTTGGCGGCAATCGGATGGGCGACCTTGTACGCGTGTTGACCGGCGACTGCGTCACTTTGCGTGGGTGTGTCGGTGTCTTGTATCTGGCTCATAACGTTCCCTGTTCATTGCTTGAGGTGGTGAGCAGTCGTTCAAATTGTGCGGCGTCCAGCTCGCCGCAACTGATGCGCCGATACAGTTCGCTGGAGAACAACGCGGGTGGCGTTCTGCCGGATTTCGGCGACGCCAGTGGATGCTCAAACTCATAACCGGGCAGCGCCATTCGATTGCCGCCGCTCGGGTACAGCGCCGGGATATCCAGCCCGGCACCGCGACTCCAGGCTTCGCCCCTTTGCATCAGTGACCCCGACGCGGTCCCAGGCTCGCCCTCTTCAATGCCATCAACCGGTGATAGCCAACAGCCGCTATCTGGTGTGCCCGCCAACAGCAATTGCAAGCGTGCCCGCAGTTGCTGTTTGTCGCCGACCACCAACGCGGCGCGGTGGGCCAGACGGTGTTCACGCAGGGCTAAACTGTAGGCCAGATCTGACAGATCGAAAGTCGAATTCGCATCGATTAAGGTCTGGAGTTTTTTCAGATAGGCCAAGAGGCTGCCCCGGCTGGCTGCGGCGACAATCAACAGTTGCTCACCGCCTGTGTTTCTGAACGTTGCCCGACTCCCCTGATACTCCTCGACCACCAGACTGGCGTAAGTTCCGCCAGCCCCAAAAGAATTGATCAGGCAACGGCGCGGCTGACCGTTGCCATCAGCCGTCCAGGGCGAAGCGTGTTGTTGCAAATAAAAGGCGCTGCCCTCCAGGCGAATATGCGGGTTCAGCGGTTCGGCATTGATCGAAGGCGCCAACTGCTGATGTTGCAGTTGCAGCAACACTTTGGTCAGTTGGGAAATTCCCGACGCCGCCTCAAGGTGACCGATATTGGACTTCACCGTGCCCAGCGCACAGCTGCCGGGCGGCAGTTCACCGAAGACCTTTTTCAACGCGGCCACTTCAATCGGGTCGCCGAGTTCCGAGCCGTTGGCCGCCGCTTCAACGTAGTTGATCTGCGCGGGTTGCAGGCCTGCGCGCTTGATGGTCTCGGCGATCAAGCGGGTTTGCTGGCGGGTGTTGGGCGCCGAGTACATCAGTTTGCCGCCGCCATGATTAACACTGGAGCTCTTGATCACCCCGTAGATCCGGTCGCCATCGGCCACTGCCGCCGCCAATGGTTTGAGCAGCACGGCGCCGGCGCCTTCACCCGGCAGCATGCCGTCGCTCTGGCCGAAGCCGCGGCTCAGGTCCGAACTGCCGAGGAAACTGGCCAGTTTGAGGGTCTGGTATCGGGACGGATCGAGGATCAGATTGACGCCGCCAGCCATCGCCATCGCACAGTCGCCGGCCAAAATGCTCTGGCAGGCCAAGTGGATCGCCGACATCGAACTGGCGCACGCCGTGTTGACCGCCAGGCTCGGGCCCTTGAGATCGAAGCAGTGAGAAATCCGGTTGGGGATCTGCCAGTCGGTGACATTGGCCGTGATCACCGCATGCGCAGGATCGCTCTCGCGCAGCGGCGACGGGTTGTACATCGAACCGATAAACACCCCGACCGCCGCCGTATCGCCCTGCTGGAACCGGGCCAGCGCATCGCTGTTGTAACCGGCACTCTCGAAGGTCAGCCAGGCCACTTCGAGCATCTGCCGCAGCTCTGGCGAAACGTGCTGCACCTCGGCGTCTCCGATGCCGAACAGGCCATGATCAAAGGCCTCGACCTGTTCGAGGAAGCCACCGTAGTAGCGCTCATCGCCGTTCGAGGCCATTGACCAGCGTTGACCATCGGCCTCGCTGACGCAGTTGCGACCGTTGCGCAGGTTGTCCCAGAAGGCGTCCAGATCAGCCGCCATCGGGTAGCGGCCATTGACCCCGATAATCGCGATGTCGCGGTTCGCTGCCTGCGCCTCAACGCTGGCTGACGGTTGCGGCGCGGGCCTGACCGGGGCGTGACGACTGACCGCGAGCGGCGCAACCGACTGCACTGCCACCGACCGCTCAACCTGCTGCACGGGTGCAAAATAGCTGGTCAGCGCAGGCCGATGTTCGGCCAGCAGGTAATTCGTCAGCTGATTGATGGTGTTGTGTTCGAACAGAATGGTGCGCGACAGCTCGCCGGTGCTTTTCTCCAGCGCCTGAATCAGGCTGATCTGCAAGATGGAATCGATGCCGTAGCGATCGAACGCAGTGTCGCGCTGCAAACGCTCAGGTGCCATGTTCAACAGCTTCGACAGCACCTCGGTGATCAGTTGCCGGCATTGCCCCGCCAGCACTTCTTCATTGATCGCTGCTTTCACAACAGGACGTGGAGCCTGCGGTTCGACGACCACCGCGACAGCAGCAGCCCGCGCCGGCAGGCACACCACACCATCGCTGGCGGCGACGACTATCTGCTGGCCCAACGAATGACTGGCCGAGGCCGGGAAGGCAATGCTGTCAAAGCCCTGCGCCTGCAACAGTTGCCGCCAGCGCTCGGGATACAGACCGGGGCATCCGGGAATGCGCAGCGGCGTGTCGTTATGCAACCACCAGCCTTCGAGCAGGCCGAAGGTCAGGTGGGTGAACATCGAACGGTCGCTGATTTCATTGAGCAACAGCAGGCCGCCCTGGCGCAGCGCGGTCTTGGCGTTTTGCAGCGTGCGCCGCAGGTCCGGCGTTGCGTGCAGCACGTTGGTGGCGATCACCAAGTCATAGTGTTGCAGGCTGATGCCCTGCTCGGCGCAGGGTTGGCCGACATCGAAAATCGCCGTGCGCAGGTAAGGCGCCTGGGGCGCGAAATGCGTTTCGGCATGGCGCAGGAACGCCTGGGACACGTCGGTGTAGCAGTATTCAACGATCCCTTGTTGCCACGGGCGCAGCGTGTCGATCAGCCCGGCGGTGGTGCCGCCCGTGCCAGCGCCGATTTCCAGAATCCGCAACGGCCTGCCGCTCTGCGCCTGACGGCGAGCGACATCGGCCACCACCTCGCCGAGCACGGCGTTGAAGTAGTCGCAGACCCGGTTGTTTTTGTAGATGCCCTCCACCAGCGCCATCGAACCGTCGGGGAACATCACCCCGGTAGCCGGCTGCTCGCCGCGCAGGATCGCCGGCAGCGCACGGGCGCAGGTTTGCACCAATTGCAACTGAGCGTGCAGATCGGCGTCGCGGCGCCACTGCTCGCTGGCCTGTTGCCATTGCGACCAGAGCGTTGCCGGCTCAGGCAGGGCCGACAACAACTGGCCGTGTGCGTCGATATCAGCATTCTCAGTCAACAAGCGCAGGCTTTCACGCAGCCAGCGACGGTAGAACGGATGGGCTTGCAGATTGGCCGCCACGGCCGGCTCGGCGGCGATCCGTTGCTCGGTCAGCGGTCCGCCAGCAGCCAGTTCACCGAGGCAGGCGAAGGTCTGCGCCAGCAACAGCCGGTTCATCTCGTTGGCCGCCGGGTGATGTTGCGGCGCCGGAGCGCAGTGCCGGACGACCTGCGCCCAGTCATCGGACGCCAGTGATTCCTGCGCCGGGTAGCAATCGATTCGCCAGCCGCTGTCGATGCCGGCGATGGCCATCGGCTCCAGCAACTTGATCAGCCCCAACTGCGGCAAGGGACTGGCCAGCAACCGGTCCAGCGCCGCCATGCCCTCTTGCGGTTCAATCGAGCCCAGGCCCTGCGCCGCCATCCGCGCCCGGTAACCCGCATCGGCAACCACGCCCACCGAGCCCCAATAGCCCCAGTTGATGACCTTGACCGGGCATGGACCGTGCTGACCGAGCTGCGCGGCAAAGGCGTCGGCAAAGGCGCAGCCAGCGGCGTAGTTGCCCTGGCCGGCGGCTCGGCTGAAGGCAATCATGGAGGAGAAAAACAGCACGAAGTCCAGCGCCGGGTTGTCCGCCGCCGTACAGACCTGGGCCATGGCGAGACTGGTCAGGCGCTTGGCGTCGAACGCGGCGCTGAACTGCGCCTCGTCCATCTGCGCAAGCCGCGCATCATTCAGAACCAGCGCCGAATGCACCCAGCCATTGATCGGCCCGCAGGTCTCGAGCACTTGCTGCCTGGCCCATGTCAGTTGCCCGGCATCGGTAGCGTCGGCCTGGAGATACAGCGGCGCCGCCGCATTGTGTTGGCGGGCAAACTGCGCCAACGTCGCGAGTTTTTGATTGATCTGATCGTCAGCAACGCGGCGGCCCAGCCAGACCACTTGCGCACGCCAATGGCTGATCAGATGGCGAGTCCACACTTCGCCAATACCACCGGCGCCGCCGATCACCACGTACACGCCGCCCTCGCGGTAATGCACAGCGCCAGCGTCTGTTGGCACACCCTCGGCCAGCGGCAACAAGCGTTGGCGAAACCATTCACCCTGACGCCAGGCCAGGCATTCAGCGGGCAATGTTGGCTCGGGCATTGTCTGTGGCAGCGGTTGGCCGTCCGCTGGCAGATCGATCAGCTCAACCCGCCATTGCTCCTGTTCCTTGGCCAACGACCCGGCCAGGCCATGACAAGCCCCCTGCTCCGGCACCAACGGTTCGTCGGGACGCAGGGAAATGCTGGCAGTGAAGATCAGTTGCAGGTGCAACGCTTGTTGGGCCAAACCCAGCTGCAACAGCGCCTTGATCATGCGGAACAGCATCAGCGTGCTGTGCTCCGCTGGCGCCAGCCAGATCAGGCGTTGGAACGGTGCGCAGGCCGACAACTGGGCGGCGATCCCATCGATAGTGGATGACGGCGACGGAAGAAACTCGATCTGTGGATGTAACCCGGCCAGCCAGTCATGGCGCTCACTGGATGCGCCAATGGCCAACGTGGGCAACGCTTTCGCTGACATCGACGGGCTATCGGCGATAACCCATTGAGGCGCCAGCAGGCTCAGGCCCGCCGGCAGCAACTGATCGGTGGGACGTTCACGCCCGGTCCGAATGGGCCGCGAGCTGAACCCGCGTAACGCCACGGCAATCTGCCCGTGCTCATCGCACAGATCGATATCGATCCGTTGCACCGCGCTACCCGCATTGCGCCCATCGACGCTGATCAGTGCCCACATCTGCGGCTGGCAACGCCCGAAGACGTTCAGTTGCTCAAGGGCAAAGGGCAACAGCGTCTCGCCAGTCCCGTCGCGGTTTTGCAGCAGGCCAATCGAAGCCTGCACGGCGGAATCGAGCATGCCCGGATGCAGCACCCAATCACCCTCAAACAACCCCGGCGCCAGTTCAAGCCGGGCCAATACCCGGCCCTCACCCAGCCACAGACGCGAAACACCGCGATGGCCGGGACCGTAGTGGATGCCCATCGCTTCAAACAGCGGATACAGCTCGGCCGCTTCAAGGCTGCGCTGCCAGGGCGCGGCGCAGAGAGTGTCGAGATCCAGCGGTTGCACATGGCCTGCCGGGATCACCTGCGCACTGCCCTTGCAGTGCTCCAGCGCTACACCGTCAGCTTGCGAGTAAATCCTGAAGTCGACCTTCTGCTGTTCCAGCGTCAATTCGATACGCAGTTCGTTGTGCTGCGGCGTCGGCGTGTAAGGCGTGAGCCAGACGATGTTCTTCAATTGCAGCAAGCCGGCATCCAGTACCTGCGCATCCAGCGACCGGGCAATCGCCGCCCGGGCCATTTCCAGATAACCGACGCCGGGCATGGTGTTGCGGCTGTCGACCTGATGCTCGGCAAACCAACTCTCGTCGCCCTGCCAACGGCTGCTGAAACGTTGCTGATAAAAATCCGAGGTATTGCGTTCGAGCATCGGGTGCAGCCACACGCCACCTTGAACGCGGCTGGCCACCTGGCTGGTGGCTAGGTCCGTGACCCAGTAGCGCTCCTCGGCAAAGGGATAACCCGGCAGGCTGAGGCGGCGCATCGGCCGAGCGTCACGGTAGAACTGACGCCAGTCGATCATCAGGCCCTGCGCCCACAACCCCAGTAACTTGTGGTACTTGCGTTTGTCGATCCAGGCCGCCAGCGCGGCGGCCATGTCCTCGTCCTGACGAAACAGCGCCAGTGCCGGATTATCGCCTTCGCTGGTGCCGCGATAGAGCGCCTTGCCGGTCGCCGCGAAGTCGCTGAGCTGGCGTTGCAGATCGCCCAGGGAATCGCTCAACAGCGCCACCCGCTCCTGCATCACATCGCGGCCCACTTGCAGCGTATACGCCAGATCATCGAGGTAGCGCGGGTCTTGCGCTGGCGCGGTGGCGATGAAATCTGCCAGGCGACGGGCAGACTCACGCAGCCGTTCCGGGTTTTTGGCCGACAGCAGAAACGCTCGTACGCCTGAAGTCGCTTCGTTGCGAGCTTGCTGTGGCGCGCAATATTCCTCCAGCAGAATATGCGCATTCGCGCCGCCAAAACCGAACGAGCTGACGCCCGCCCGGCGCGGCAATTCATGGCCGTGGCGGTCTTTGAGGACAGCCCAGGGACGGCTTTGCTGGACCACATAAAACGGGCTGTCATCGAGCTCAATATAAGGGTTGAGCTGTTCGCAGTGCAGGCTCTTGAACAGGGTCTTGTGCTTGAGTTGCAGCAGGACCTTGATCACTCCGGCAATCCCGGCCGCCAGTTCCAGGTGGCCGATGTTCGACTTCACCGAACCAACGCCGCAATAACCCTGCCCCGGCGCCTCGCTGCTCAGCTCTTCAGCCAGTTCGCGGAAGGCCATTTTCAGGCCGTTGATTTCAATCGGGTCGCCCAGCTCCGTACCGGTGCCATGGGCCTCGATGTAGCCGACACTGCGCGGATCGACCCCGGCCTTGCGCCAAGCCGACTTCAGCAGCTCGGCCTGGGCCCGGGGGTTGGGTGCGGTCAGCGAGTTGGCTTTGCCACCGTGGTTTTCCGCGGTGCTGCGGATCAGCGCATAAATGTGGTCGCCATCGGCTTCGGCCTGGGCGCGTTTTTTCAGCACGATCATCCCGACGCCTTCGCCACGGGCATAGCCGTTGGCCTGGGCCGAGAAGGTCTTGCTGCGCCCGTCCAGCGCCAGCATGCCAGCCTTGCTGAAGCTGATCTGCGCCTCGGGCGCGATCAATGTGTTGACGCCGCCAACCACCGCCATCCGGCAATCACCGCTGCGCATCGCCTGGACCGCGCGGTGGATCGCCACCAGCGACGACGAGCAGGCGGTTTCCACCGGTTCGCTGGGGCCGTGGAAATCCAGCAGGAAACTCATGCGGTTGGGGCCGACCGAGGGCACCATCGCCGTGGCGCTATAGCCTTCGACCGGTACGCCGGCCTTGGCGATCAGGCTGCTGTAGCCGGTCACCCCGGTGCCGACGAAAATTCCGGTGTCGCTGCCCGCCAGATCAGCGGTGGCGTAGCCGGCGTCTTCGATGGCCAGCCACACGTACGTCATCAGCAGGCGCTGCTGCGGGTCCATCAATTGTGCTTCGCGTGGCGAGATGGCGAAGAACAGCGGATCAAAGTGATCGACGCCGTGAATAAAGCCGCCCCACTTGACGTTGGTCTTGTCGACCTCGCGGTGCGGATCGCCGTAGTACTGGCGCCAGTCCCAGCGGTTGGCGGGAATCTCGCTGATGCAGTCGCGTCCGTCGTTGAGATTATGGAAAAACTGCTCGACGTCATCAGCCATCGGGAAACGTCCACTGACGCCGATCACCGCGATGTCATCATCGGCTTCGGTTGCAGGCGGTTTAGTCAGGGCAACGCTGGCGGTTGGCAGCGGGCGCGAGGCTGCTGCCTGCGGCTGTGTTTGCCGGGGTTGCACTACCGGCGGCATTGTTTGCGGCGCGAGTCTGGCGGCCAGCGCGCTGCGGTGCTCGCGTTCCAGGTACGCGGCGAAACGGCCGACCGTGGCGTGTTCGAAAAAAATCGTCGGCGCCAGATTGAGTCGCCATTGCTGTTTCAGTGTGTTGGCCAGCGTGGTCAGGCTGATCGAGTCGAAGCCGTACTGACTGAACTCCACATCGAGCCGGATTTCGCCAGCGGGGATTTTCATCTGCGTGGACACCAGCTCGATCAATGCCCGGTGCAGTGCTTCGGTCAATGGTGCGTCGCTGTTGGGGGCAACCTGCGAAACGGGCTGCGGTATTGAGACCTGAGTGGCGCCGCTGACCAACGCGGTAATCGGCTCGCGCCGACCGTGCATCACCAGCACCTGCGGCAGCGCCAGCGCCACGCATTGGCGCAGGGCGTGAGTCCCGGCGTTGCTCGGCATGGCGACCATGCCGGTGCTGTGCGCCATCTGCTGCGCGGTCGCTTCATCGACCTGCATACCGCCCTCTTTCCACAGCGGCCAGTTGATCGCCAGGCTCTGACCACGGCGCAGACCTTGGGCGGTCAATTGGTTGCGATACACGGCGTAGCGGTCGACAAAAGCGTTGGCTGCCGCGTAGTCGGCCTGACCGGCATTGCCGACGACGCCGGTGCCGGAGGAAAAACAGATCCAGAAATCCAGCGCCAATCCGGCGGTGGCCAGGTCCAGGTTGCGGGTGCCGGCCACCTTGGCCGCCATCACCTGTTTCAGTGCGTCATCCTGTTTGTTGATCAGCAGGCTGTCGCGGATCACCCCGGCGCTGTGCAGCACGCCGTTGAGGCCATGATGCCCGGCGACAATCCCGTCGATCAGGCGCTGCACCGCCTCGGCGTCGCTGACATCCAGCTGGCGGTATTCGATCTGGTTGCGGCCCGGGTCAATTCCGGCCAGCAGGTGCGGGGCCAGCGCTGAACGGCCAGTGAGAATCAAGGTGGCATCGCTGACACTGGCGGCGATGGCCTGGGCGAACAGCCGGCCGAGGCCGCCGAGGCCACCGGTAATCAGGTACACACCACGGTCCTTCCACGGAGCGTCAATCGCCAGATCGACCGCCGGGCAAGGACGCCAGTGTTGCACTTGGCGACGACCCGCCTGGTAGCGAATCCCGACATCGCCGGCAGCGGCGTTGTCCGCTAGCCGTTGCACCAGTGATTGCTGTTCGTCCAGCTCAATCACCTGGCCGGTCACGTCCGGCACTTCCAGCTGCAAACTGCGCAGCATCGCCGCGAGGCCGCCGATCATCCGGTCGTTATTCGGGTTATGCACGGCGAGCTGCAGTAACCGCCGTCCGCCGCCCGCACCGAGCAGCAACCGGATTTGCTGCAACAGCGCGAGTGCCGTCTGCTGATAATCAACGGCGCAATCCTGCTCGGGAACGTCCAGCACCGTGCAGCAGCCAGCGGCCAGTTGTTGCACCTCGGCGGTGATCGTTGAATCAAAGCCACTCAGCAGGATCAGGCGCTGGCTGAAGTTCGGCGCTTGAGCCAATGGCGGCACCTCATCAATCCACTGTGGCTGGAACAGCAGGGTTTCCATCAGCGGCTGGTCGCTGGTTGCCGGTTCGGTCGGGTTTCCCAGCACGCGCGAAGTGAAACCCTGCATCAACACACAAAGCTTGCCCTGCTGATCGAACAGCTCGATGTTCAAGCGCTGCAAACCGCTGTCGGCCTGCTGATCGTCGCGGCGTTCGGCGTAGCTCACCCGGGCCCACATCGATTCGCTGCAACGATCCAGAATCTGCAAGCTTTCAAGGGCAAACGGCAGTGTCGGGCGCGTCAACGGCGGCAGGTGCTGCCGCTCGTCTTCACTCAGCACCACCTCGGCACCGAGACTCAGGGCGATGGCCGCCTGTAGCGCCGAATCCATCAGCGACGGGTGCAGCACATAGTCCTCCAGGCTGTCGCGCTGGCAGGCGGGCAGCAACAGTTGCGCCAACACCTCGCCCCGCCCGAGGTCCACCGCTTGCAGGCCCTGATAGGCCGGGCCGTGCTCGAACGTCATCGCCTGATAGGCGTCGTAACACTGCTTGGCGCTTAACTGGCCGCCGGTCATCCGTGCCTTGAGCGCCGCCAGATCCACCTGTTGCGGCGCCGATGTTTCAGCAAATCCGGCCAGCCCCTGACTGTGAAGCAGCGGTTCACCCTTGGCTTGCCCGGTCAACAAATCAAGCTCGCGGCTGGAGATCTCGAAGCGGATCTGCTCATCGTCTTCCAGTGTCAGCTCGATATCGACCTGCCGAGGCTGGGCGCCAATGATCAATGGCCGCAGCCACACCACCTGACTGAACGATGGCTGCCGCCCCGCCGTGGCCATCACCACCGCCGCCCGGGCCATTTCCAGATGCGCGACACCGGGAAAAATCCGTTGCCCGCCGACCACATGCTGCTTGAGGAAAAACGCCTCGCCATCAAACACGCTGCTGAAGCGCTGACGCTGTAGATCGGAGGTGTTTCGCGCCAGGAACGGATGCAGATTGCGTTCTGTAATGCCTGCGCCGACCTGAGCTTCGCCTCCCGCCGCGCCACGTCGCGCGGGCGCTATCCAGAAGTTCTGCCGGGCAAACGGATAGACCGGCGCGTGCACACGGCGGGCATCGCCACGGTGCTGGTGATTGAATTGCGCCCAGTCGAGTTTGCCGCCCATGGCCCAGGCCTCGGCCAGCGGTTGCAGGCTCTCGGCGTCGGCGATGGCAGGCACCTCGATGTCCGCACGTTCAGCCGTGTCGATCTGCCCGGACCAGCAATGTCGGGGCGAACGCCCGTCCAGCCAGTCATTCAATTGTTGGCGCAACTGGTCCTTGTCGGAACACAGGAAGATCAACCGATGCGCCTGCGCCAGCCGCCCTGTTTGCAGGGTGTAAGCGAGGTCCGGCAGGCGCAGTGCCGGGTCCAGCAGTGCCTGACGCACGCGGCGGGCATAGCGTTTGAGGCTGTCGGCGGTACGTGCCGACAGTGGCAGCAGGCAGGGCCGCGCCTCATCGGTGACTGGGGCGGCGGCGACTTCGGGCGCCTCGCGGATGACCATGTGCACATTGGTGCCGCTGTGGCCAAAGGAGTTGAGCGCCGCCATTTTCGGGCCGCTGCCGAGCCATTCCCGAGGTTCGGCATGGATATGAAACGCCGAGCCCGCCAGTTCGATCCGTGGGTTGAGCAGTTCGAAATTCAACAGCCCTGGCAACTGGCGGTGCTTCATCGACAGCAGGATCTTGATCAGGCTGACCACGCCGGCCGCCGCCGAGGTGTGGCCGATGTGCGCCTTGGCGCTGCCCAGCGCGCAATAACCCGTGTTGTCGGTAAACTGGCGGAAAGCCCGGGCCAGCGCGTTGACCTCGACCGGATCGCCCAGCGGTGTGCCGGTGCCGTGGGCCTCGACGTAGCTGATCTGCCGCGGATCGATGCCAAAACGCGAATACAACTCGCTGATCAGCCGTTCCTGGGCCTGGCCGCTGGGGGCGGTAATGCCGTTGCTGGCGCCGTCCTGGTTCATGCCCGAGGCACAGATCACCCCGTAGATCGGGTCGCCGTCGGCCAGCGCCTGGGACAGGCGTTTGAGGGCCAGCATGCCGACCGCCTCGGACAGCACAATGCCGTCGCTGCGCTGATCGAAGGTATGGCAGTGCCCGGTTGGCGAGAGCATGTCCATTTGCGCCAGGCTGATCAGGCCGGGCTCGCCGAGGGTGGCGAACACACCGCCGGCCAGCGCCAGGTCCGCCTCGCCATTGCGCAGGCTTTCGCAGGCCAGGTGAATGGCCGTGGCCGAGGATGAGCAACCGGTGTTCACCACCAGCGCCGGGCCTTTGAAATCGAGGAAGTAGGACAAGCGCGAAGCAATGATCGCGTCGGAGGCGCCGATAAAGGTTTCGTGGAAATAGCCGGTCGGTTCGGCCCCGACAAAGATGCCCACCGACTGGTCGCGAAAACTTTTCGGGTTGTAGCCGGCATCTTCCAGCGCCTTCCAGCTTTCCTGGAGGATCAGCCGTTGATGCGGGTTCATCGACTCTGCATCGCGGGGCGAAATATTGAAAAACAACGGATCGAAATCATCGCGCTGCTCAAGGACACCGCCCCATTTGCAATACGTCTTGCCGGGCTGACGCTCGGCCGAATAGCTGCGCTCAGCGTCCAGATAACGCTCGCCCAGTTCAACCACACCGTCGGAACCGGTGCTGAGGTTGTGCCAGAAGCGCTCGACGTTGTCGGCGGCGGGAAACTGCCCCGACATGCCGATCACGGCAATCTCGTCATGCACCTTCGGGCGAGTGGCTGACGGTGTTTCTGTTGTGGCCTGCGCGCCGGCCTTGAGTTGTTGCAGCAGCTGCCGGGCTTCGTCAGCGGTGATCTGGCGCTGTTGAAGCCGGGCGATGATGGATTGAAATGCTTGGCTGCTCATGATTGTCCTTTCCCCGCCGTGGCCTGCGCCGTGCCGTGGTTTGCCGTGGCGTTGTCGTTGATGATTTTCAGCAATTCATCGATTGCCAGTTCGCCGCACAAAAATGCCGCCTCAAGTCGCTGGTCAGATGCCGGTGGCTCAGGCACAACAGGCTGTGCTGCCCCGCCGCCCAGCCGGGCGCATTGGGCCGGGTATTGGCCGAGCAGGTAGTCCACCAGGCTTTGCAGCGACGAATAGTCGAACAGCAACGCGGTGTTTAGCTCCGTGCCCAGGGCCTCGCCGATGTGGCTGACAAAACTCACGCCAAGGATCGAGTCGATGCCGTAGTCGGCAAATGGCTGATCCGCCTGAATGCGACCGGGCTCCAGTTGCAACGTCTTGGCCAGGCCGTCCAGCACCAACGCGGTCAGCACCTCGCGGCCGCTGCCGGTTGCCGCAGGCACCGTTTGCAGGGTTGGTGCGGGGCTGCCGAGTGGTTTTTCGATTTGATCCAGCACCGCCACGCGCTCCATACCATCGCTGTGCGCGACGATAATCTGCTGGCCAAGGCCATGGGCGCATTGCGCCGGGAAGGTGACGCTGTGGAAGCCGGTTTCGCCCAGCACGCTGGCCCAGCTTTGCGGATACAGAGCCGGTGTGCCGGGGATGCGCAGCTCGGGGTCTTCGTACAGCCACCAGCCCTTGAGCAGACCGAAGGTCAGGTGGGCGAACAGCGAGCGGTCGCTGATTTCATTCATCACCACCATCGCGTCACGGCGCAGCAACGCACCGGCATGCGTCAGCGTGCGGCGAATGCTGCCGGTGGCGTGCAGCACGTTGGCGGCGATCACGATGTCATAACTGCCCAGCTCCAGACCCTGGGCTTGCGGCGGTTGCTCGACATTCCATACCTGATAGGTGAGGAACGGATTGGCCTCGCCATAGGTTTTCCTGGCGTACATCAAAAACGCCTTGGAGATGTCGGTGTAGCAATACTCGGCGATCTGCCCGCGCCACGCTTGCAGCGCCGGCAGCACGATGGAGCTGGTGCCGCCGGTGCCGGCACCGATTTCCAGAATGCGGATTTGCCGCTGCGGCTCGCGGATCAACAGCGCTTCGATGTGCTGTTGCACCACGCCTGCGACCACCTGATTGAAGTAGTCGGACAAGGCGTTGTGGCGATAGACGCCCTCGACCTTGTCCATCGAGCCGTTGGGGAACATGACATCGGTGGCCTGGGTTCGTCCGCCAAGTATCGCCGGCAGCTGTTGCAGGCAGGCGTCAACCAACTGCACCTGGGCCTTGCGTTGCGGCACGGCGATCAACTCCTCCCTGAGCAGGCACCAGCGTTGCTCCAGTGGCTGAGAATCCACTTGCTCCGTGACCGCGACCTGGGTGCCCCGGCGCTGCACCAGCCCCTGCTGTTGCAGCAGTTCGAGGCTGGTCGCCCACCAGCGGTCATAGTGCTCGCCGATGCCGGCCTGACGGCGCAGGGCTTCGCTGTCCTGAAACTGCCCCGGTTGGGTGAACAGGCCCATGCGACGCAGTTGCACCAGCGTCATCCCGGCCATGGCCTGGCCAAACGGCAGTGGATCATGGGCCGCAAGCAACGGCGCGGCAGCGATGCGGTAGCGCTCAAAGCCATCGTCGGGCGACTGAATGCCGGTCTGGCCAAGGATGATGGGCTGCGGTTGCAGTTGCATCAACTGCTGGACCGGCGCCGAAGCGGCCATGCACAGCACCTGATCGAGCTGGCCGTGACTCAGGGCTTCGACAAAGCGGGCAAAGCATCCAAAGCCCTCGCGGTCCTCCAGGGCCCCGGCGTGGCGGCTCATTGGTTGCGCCAACGGGTCCGCCGCCTGTTGTTCGGTCAGCGATGACAGCCAGAACCCCCAATTGATCGCACCCACCGGGAACGCCGCGTGCCGACGCAGGCTGCGCACCAGCGTGTCGCCGAAGGTGATGCCGGCGGCATAGGCCCCCAACCGCGCCGCGCCGGAGAAGGCAAAGCTTTGCCCGGACGAGAAGTAGCACATGAAATCCAGCGGCTCATCAGCCAGCGCCCGGTAGAACTCGATACCGCCACGGCTTTTCACTTGCAGGATTTCGTCGAACTGCGGTTCGGGGATGCGCGTGATCGGATCTTCATGGTTGAACACCACGGCGGAGAAAATCGCCCCGTTGATCGCGCCATGACGCTGTTTGATCTGCGCCATGGCCCGTTGCAGCGATGCAGCGTCGTTGGCATCGGCTTGCAGGTAGTGCAACTGCGCCGGATCGACCGTGCGGTCAACGCGTTGCAGGCAGTTCGCGAGCCGTTGTTGCACCTTGGGATCGGCGGCGCCGCTGCGTCCCAGCCAGATGACCCGGGCCTGATAATCGGCCAGCAGGTAGCGGCTGATGATCGAGCCCACCGTGCCGCTGCCGCCAAGAATCACATAGACACCGCCCCGCTTGAGCGCCGGGGTGACAAAACGGCCGTCGGCCAACGGCACCTGGGGTTGCCAGCTCAGGTTGAAAATACGCTGGCGATAACGCACGCCGTCGCGCAGGCACAGTACCTCGCCCCGCGCCAGGCCGCCCTCGCCCTGCACCTGGCGCAGCAAGCCTGGCCGGCGCCGGTGGTCGGCCAGCTCACGGCTGTCGACATCCAGGTTGCGTACCCGGAAGCGGTGCTCACCCTGGGCAATCGCGTAGGCCATGCCCGTCAGGCCGCCACCCACGGCGCTGACTGGCTCGCCGCTGATGTCGAAGTTGTCCTGGCTGATGATGTAGCTGTCGATCGCCTGGCAAGGGCTGTGCTGTTTGAGCCATTTGATCAACCGCAGCAGCAGGATTTCATTGGTTTTCGGGCTGTCGAGCTGCGCTTGCCAGTCAGTGGCCTGGGCGTTGCCGCCGAAGAAATACAGGCAATCGATGGCAGGACAAGCGCTCAGGCAGTGTTCCAGCGCTTGCGGATCGGCGACGTCCAGCGACCAGTGATCCGGCGCCAGACAGACCGTTTGCGTGCCGGGCTGCAGACGGATCACCCGGCCGGCACCCGTGGCAAAACCGGCGCTGAGCAGGTAGTGCGCGGTGATCGCCTCTGCCACTGGCCGGATCGACGCATCGCCGACAATCAGCACGCAACGGTGCTCGGCGGTCATGGGTTCGCCGCCCTGCCCGTCGGCCTGCCAGCGTGCCAGATAGCTCAGGTGGTCGCTGGAGGTGGACGCCGTAATCTCGGCCTTAAGGGCAAGCGCCGCCACAGGCTCAATACCCGGTAACCAGAACGTCTCGCGGGCAAACGGATAGACCGGCACGCTGATCCGGTACGGCAGCGGCCCGGCACGCAAGGCGTGCAGCAGCGTCCAGTCGATGACTTCGCCGTTGACCCACAACTCCAGCAGCTTATGCAACTTGCCGCTCTCGGCCCAACGGCGGATCACCGGCACCCGCTCGGCATCGGCCTGGGCGGCGAGCTGTTTACGCTGGATGTCGCCGGCGTAAAGGCCTGCGTCCGGCTCGGCGCCACGCTCGATAAACCTGCGCAATTGCGTCGCCAGCGCGGCGGGCGAATCAACCACCAGCCCCAGCCGCGCCGCCATCATTTCCCGACCGGTTTGCAGGGTGTACGCCAGGTTCGCCAGGTCGGCGCCCGACAGCGATGGCCGGGCAACCACGTAGGCCAGCAGCGCCTGCGCATAGTCGCGCAGGCGTTCGCCGTCCCGGGCCGACAGCAGAATCACTTCGGCGCCATTGACGGTTGGCAGTTCACGGTACTCGTCGTGTTCTTGCAACAGCACATGGGCATTGGCACCGCCAGCACCAAAGGATGAGACCCCGGCGATACGCGGCCCATCGCCTGCCGGGCACCAATCGCCCAGCGTCTGTTGCAGGTAGAACGGTGTCGCGTCCAGCGTCAGGTTGGGATTGAGGGTGGTGGCATGCAGGCTTGGCACCAGCTGTTTGTGTTTGAGCTGGAGAATGACCTTGCTGACGCCGGCGATACCGGCGGCGCCTTCCAGGTGCCCGATATTGGCTTTGACCGAACCCAGTGCGCAGTGGCCAATCTCGACGCCATCAAGCGCAAAGGCCTGGCTCAGGCCGCTCACTTCGATGGGGTCGCCCAACTCAGTGCCGGTGCCGTGGGCCTCGATGTAGCTGATATGGCTGGCATCGAGCCCGGCCTGATCGATGGCCAGGCGAATCACCTTAGCCTGGGCCTGGGGATTGGGCACGGTGTAGCCGTTAGTCTTGCCGCCGTGATTGACCGCCACGGCGCGGATCAGCGCGTGGATGTTGTCGCGGTCCGCCAGCGCCCGGGATAACGGTTTGAGCAGCACTGAACCGACGCCCTCGCCCGGTACAAAGCCGTTGCCGCCTTCGCCGAAACTGCGGCAGCGACCGTCCTTGGAGAGCATCTGCCCGGCGCTCAATTCAACGTAGTTGGAGGGATGCAGGTACAGATTGACCCCGCCGGCAAAGGCCATCCGGCACTCGCCGCGACGCAGGCTTTCGCAGGCTCGGTGCAGCGCGCTCAGCGACGAGGAACACATGGTGTCCACCGGTTCGCTCGGCCCGTTGAGGTCCAGCACATAAGAGACGCGGTTGGCGGTCGAGCCGAACGAGGTGCGCGGAAAGACCATGTGCCCCTGCTCCCGCAACGCCGGCCCGTAGAGGCTGTAGCCGGTCTTGGTGATGCCGGCAAAGACCCCGACGTTGCCCTGATACTGCTCGGCCAGATCGGCCTTGGTGATCCCCGCGTCTTCCAGCGACTGCCAGCACGATTGCAGGAACAGCCGTTCCTGCGGGTCCATGTTGACCGCCTCACGCGGCGAGATATTGAAGAACAGCGGATCGAAATCGGCAAAGCCGTCGATGAAGCCACCCCACTTGCTGTAACTGCGAGCCTGCTTCAGCGCCTCGGACACCGAGTCGACGTAAAAGCCCTCAAGTGACCAGCGTTGCGGCGGAATCTCGGTGATGCTGTCGCGACCTTCCTTGAGGTTGCGCCAGTATTCGTCGAGATTGGCGGCCTGCGGATAACGACCACTGATACCGATGATCGCGATGGGTTCGGCGGCTGACATCGCCGCAGGTGCCTGGGTGGTCTGAGTGACAATCGGTGCAATTGGCACGGGAACGTCGGCCAGACCGCTCCACAACAGGCAGGCGCGGTGATGTTCGGCCACCAGATAACCGGTCAGCGCGTCCAGGCTGTGGTATTCGAAAAACAGCGTTTTCGACAACAGGCGTTCTGCCGGACGCAGCTGGGTCATCGCCGAAAACACGTCCTCCAGCGCCTTGTTGAGCCGGGTGATCATGATCGAGTCGATACCGTACTGCTCAAGCGGCGCAGCGCTTTCAACCCGGTCGGGCGGCAGTTTGGTAACGGCACAGAACACCGCCTTGAGTCGTTCGAGAATCGCGGCAGTGAGCCGCGTGCGCTCGACCGCGACCGGGGCCGACATCAGTGCTGGCTCAGTGTCGGTTTCTTCGGTGGCGCCAAAGTGCGCACGAATCTGCGCCAGATCGCCCTCGATCACCAGCAGCCGTTCCAGGCCGGCGTTCAACCCCAGTTGCAACGCCTGGATGCCATGCACCGACTGCATCGGCGCCATACCGGTCTTGTGGCGGATGTGCGCACGGTCGGCGGCGCTGACCTGCATGCCGCCATCGCGCCACAGCGGATAATTGATCGACAGCGTGTGGCCGAAGCGCAAGCCCTGTTCGACGCGCTTGTTGCGTAGCCCGGCAAAGTGATCGACGAAGCCGTTGGCGGCGGCGTAATCCGACTGACCGATGCTACCCAACACCGCCGAACAGGATGAAAACAGCACAAAAAAATCCAGGTACAGCCGACGGCACGCACGGTCCAGCAGTTCGGTGCCGATCACTTTGGCGGCAAACACCTCGATCATGTCTTGCGCGGTTTTATGCGCGAGCAACCGATCGCGGTTGATCCCGGCGCCATGCAGCACACCGCTGAGGCCGCCGTGGTTGGTGCAGATGTCGTCGATCAACTGCTCCAGCGCTTCGGCGTCGGTCAGGTCGACCTGCTGATAAATGACCACCGCGCCGGCATCACGAATGGCCTGCAACCGCGCCTGCTGACGCGCATCGAGGGCCGAGCGGCCAATCAGGATCAAGGTGGCGTCGCTGCATTGCTCGGCAATCGCGTCGGCAAAGATCAGCCCCAGGCCACCGGCGCCACCGGTAATCAGGTAGACGCCGTGATCTTTCCAGATGATGCGGTCGTGCTCACGGCGGGCGGCGACATCGTCCGCCAGTTCCTGCCATTGCAGTTCCTGGCACTCGCCTTGTTGGCCGCTGCGTTGCAACACCGAGCTGGCGCGCCGGCGGTTTTCGCCGAGTGTGGTGGTCAGCTGTGCGAGCTGAGTCGCCGACAATGGCTGGTCGGGCTCGACCTCGATCATCAGGCAGCGGGCACTCAGTGCCGGTTGTTCCAGGCACGCGGTTTTCAGCAAGCCGTCGAGACCGGCGTACAGCAAGTGCTCCGGTGCCTGTTCGGCGATCATCAGTTCAACGTGAACCCGGCCCTTGAGCGTCTGCAACCGCAGCAACAGCGCAATCGCCAGTTCCTGATAACGCGCTGCCGGTGCGGTCCTGGTGCAGGGCAGAATTTCACCGCGCACGCCTGCGCCAGCAGCGTTGCTCAGGCTTTGCAACTGTGCCACGTGCGCACTGCTGAAACCAACCCACAACAGCAGGCGCTGGCCGATGTCATCGTGTGCATCAGCGCTTGCCCCCAGCGGCTCCTGCCACACGGGACGTGCCAGAAACAGGCCGTTGGCGGGTTCATCCACTGCGTCTTCGGGCGTGTCCTGCTCGACGATGGGCTGCGGCGTCTGATCGACCCAGTAGCGCTCTTTGGCAAACTGGTAAGGCGGCAGGTGAATGCGCTTGGCCGAGCCGGTCGGCCACAGCGCCGCCCAGTCGATGTCGCTGCCGGCGACCCACTCACTGGCCAGCCGGCCGTTGTCGTCCGCCGCCACAGGCAGTGCGTCGCCATTGGCCAGCAGGGCCAGTTGAATGCGCAGTTGCGCGAGATCACTGACCACCAGCGCCGCCCTCTCCCGCATCGGCTCCCGGGCGGTCTGCAAGGTAAAGGCAATGTGGCTCAGCGGCGCGTCGGTCTTGTCCAGCCAGTGCGCCAGCGCCCGGGCGTTGTCGCGCAGGCTGGCGGCGGTTTTGCCGGACAAAGGAATAACCCGGCTCACTGCCGGTGGCGTTGCGTCTTGGTCTGTGCTGTGGGCCGTTGGGTATTCACCAATCACCAGATGCGCATTGGTGCCGCTATGGCCAAAGGAGTTGAGTGCCGCGATCAGACGTTCGCCGCCACTGGCCTGCCAGGCTTGCGCCTGACGGTTGATGTAGAACGGCGAGTGTTCAAGTTCGATCAGCGGGTTGACCTGTGCAAAGCCCGGCATGACCGGCAAGGTGCGTTGGCGGATCGACAGCAGGACTTTGATCAGACCGATGACCCCGGCCCCCGCCGCCGCGTGACCGAGGTTGGCCTTGGCGCTGCCCAGCACGCAATAGCCCTGGGCATCGGTGAACGCGCGGAACGCACGGATCAATGCGTTGGCCTCGACCGGGTCACCCAGCCGGGTGCCGGTGCCATGGGCTTCGACGTAGCTGATCTGCGCAGGATCGACACCGAATTTGTGCCAGGTGTCGCGCAGCAATTGCTCCTGAGCATCACCGTTGGGCGCGGTAATGCCGTTGCTGGCGCCGTCCTGATTCACCCCCGAGGCCTCGATCACGGCGTAGATCGGGTCGCCAGCGGCCTCGGCGTCTTCCAGGCGTTTGAGCACGACCATGCCCACGCCTTCGGAAATCACCGTGCCGTCGGCTGCCGCATCGAACGCATGGCATTGGCCGCTGGGGCTGAGCATGTCGATGGCCGACAGGCTGATCAGCCCGCGTTGATCCAGCAGCGCATACACACCGCCCGCCAGTGCCAGGCGGCTTTCACCGTGGCGCAGGCTTTCACAGGCCTGGTGGATCGCCACCGCGGAAGACGAGCAACCGGTGTTGACCACCATCGCCGGGCCTTTGAGGTCGAGGAAGTACGACAGGCGAGAGGCGACGATGGCCTCGGAGCTGCCGGTAAAGGAGTCGTGGTGATAGCCCCCCGGCTCGGCGCCGACATAGATGCTGACCGCCTCGCCGGCGAGGGTCATCGGGTTACACCCGGCATCTTCCAGAGCCTTCCAGCTTTCTTGCAGCACCAGCCGCTGATGCGGGGTCATCGACTCCGCTTCGTGGGGGGTGAGGTTGAAAAACAGCGGATCGAAGCAGTCGCGGTCCTTGAGGATGCCGGCGCGATTGCAATAGCTTTTGCCGGGTTGCTTGTCTGCGCTGTAGGCACGGGATTGCAGATAGTCCGGTCCCAGCGCCTGCACGCCGTTGCGACCGGCCAGCAGGTTGTCCCACAGCTCATCAACGTTATCGGCGCCGGGGAACTGCCCGGCCATGCCGATCACGGCAATTCGCCCGGTGTTGCGGGTCTGCGAACGTGTGCTCGGGGATTCTTCTTCACCCGCCAGCGCAGCCGCCATGACCGGGTTGATCAGTGCCGCAGCTGTCTGCGGCCCGTGCGCGGCGGTTGCCGCCAATGGCTCGGCCAGCGCCCGCTCGATCTGCGGGCCATAAGATTCTTGCAGGTAACTGTGCAGTTTGCTCACCGTGGCCTGTTCGAACAGGATCGCGCTGTTGAGCTTGATCCCCAACTGGTTGCCCAGTTGTTTGACGAAACCCACCCCGAGAATCGAGTCCACGCCGTAATCGGAAAACGGCGTGCGCAGCGCGATGCTCTGGCCGTCGGCCTTGAGGGTTTTGCCCAGGGCCTCGATGATCACTTGTTGCAGTCTGTCTGCAACGTCCACGGACGCTCCAGGCCCGCTGGCAGGATGCTGGTTCAACGTAAACTCCTTGTTTTGTGCGGACGTGGCGGGCCGTTGCGGCTCAAAGACTTGCAGGGTCAGTGCATCGCCATGGGCGGTGATGATCTGTTGACCCAGGGCGATTTGCGCCGGGATGTGCAGATCGACCTGTTCAAAGCCGCTGCTCCACAACAGCTCAAGCCAGGTCTGCTCGGCGATCAACGGCGAGCCGGGGATTCGCAGCGCCGGGTCCTCATACAACCACCAGCCATCGAGCAGGCCGAAGGTGACGGTCGCGGCGGTGGTCTTGCGGTTGAGTTCGTTCAGCGCCAGCAGGCCGCCGCTGCGCAACAGCGACCGCACATGGACCAGGGTGCGGCGCATGTTGGCGGTGGCGTGCAGCACGTTGGTGGCGACGACAATGTCATACGGCTGAAGGCTCTCCGCGGGCTGGCTGATGTCGAGAATTTGCGTGGTGAAGTAAGGTCGGCCTGCGGCGAAGCGGGCTTCCCCGTGCTGCAGAAATGCCCGGGACAGATCGCTGTAGCAGTATTCGCCGATCTGCCCCGCCAGCGGTTCCAGCGCAGCCAGCAGCGCGGCGGTGGTGCCGCCGGTGCCGGCGCCGATTTCCAGGATGCGCACCGGGCGCCCCGGTTCGGCCAGAACCTGCCGCCGCACGTGTGCGATCACCTGCGATGCCAATTGCTCGTTGAAGAAGTCCGACAGGGTATTGTGCTGGTAGATGCCCTCGACCTTGTCCATCGAACCGTCGGGAAACAGCAGGTCCGTCGCCTGAATCCGGCCTGTGAGAATCTGCGGCAACTGCTGCAGGCAATCGTCGATCAGCGTCACTTGAACCCGGCGTTCGCGGTCCTGAAAATAGTGATCGCGCTGGGTTTTCCAGGCGCCCAGAATCGCGGCGTGTCGCGTCCGGGCAACAGGCGTTGCCACGGCAAAGACCTCACCGTGCTGCTGCAAGTAGCCGTGTTCAACCAGAATCGCCAGACATTCCTGCCACCAGCGCCGATAGCGCTCGCTGATCCCGGCCTGCTGGCGCCAGACTTCATCGCTGTGGGCGCCGGGCGCGGTGAAGATGCCCAGGGTCTGCAACTGGATCAACAGCAGCACGGCAATCGATTGATCGAGCGTTTGCGGATCAAAGATCTGCTGCAACCGCTCGCGCTCGGCGGGCTCCAGTTCGACGCCCGGCGCCGTTTCTGGCACCAGCACCATTGGATCGAGCCGCAACTGCTGGCCCTCGGGCACGGCCATCAACTGACGCACCGCCGGCGAGGCCTTGAGGCACAGCAGGCGACGCAGCGAACCGCTGGACAGCTGCGCGACAAATCGGCTGAAACAGGCAAAGCCCTCATCGTCATCAAGCGCGTCCAGATGCTGGCTGACCTTCTGCGCTTGCAGCGAAGCGCGCCAGAAGCCCCAGTTGATTACGCCGACCGGGAAACCCGCCGTCGGCCCGATGGCCTCGGCAAAGGCGTCGGCGAAGGTGATGCCGCAGGCATAGGCCGACAGCTTGGCCGCGCCGGAAAAGGCAAAGCCCTGCCCGGAGGAGAAATAGCAGAGGAAATCCAGCGGTTGCCCGGCCAGCGCCTGATAAAAATGCAGGCTGCCACGGCTCTTGATGTCGAGAATCTGCTGGAACTGCGCCTCGGTGGTGTGCTGGATGCTGTTCTCGAAGTCGAAGACCATTGCAGAGAACACGGCGCCATTGATTCGCCCGTAACGCTGATTGACCAGTGCCACGGCCTGTTGCAATTGCACCAGATCTGTCGCATCGACCTGAAGATAATCGACCCTGCCCCGGAACTGCTCGGCCTTCAGGCTGTGCTGTACCTGCTCGCTGTCGACAGGTTTGCGCCCGAGCCAGATCACCCGGGCCTGATAGTGCTCGATCAACTGACGGCTGATCACCTGACCGATCACGCCGCTGCCGCCGAGGATCAGGTACACCCCGTTCTGTTGCAGCGCCGACGTGCTGGTGTGTGTCGGCGGCAGCGCCAGCGGGATCAACTGCTGGATAAAGCGCTCGCCACGGCTGAGTTTGATCAGCTCACCGCGCGGCGAAGCAGGCTCGGCAAGGATCTGTGCGAGCAGCCGTTGCCGGCTGTGCAGAGTGTCTAGCTCGTCGAGATTGAGGTCCAGAGTGCGCAGGTGCACCCGGTGTTCGCTCTGGGCCATGGCGTAACCCAGCCCGGCCATGCCGGCCCCCAGCGGATTGCCCCGTTGCGGCGCACCAGCAAAGGCGTAGCGGCCGAAGGACAACAGGAAACAGTCGGTCGCGCTGGCATCGTCCGCTGCCGTTTGCAACGCCTTGAACAGCCGCAGCAGCGCTAACTCGTGGTGTTGCAGGCTGTCGGCCAGCGCCAATGGCGTCATGTGGTTGGCCGTTTGCGCGCCGATCACCAAGATCTGCGCCACCGGGCCGAGGGCCGACAGAATGTGCGCGAAGCCTGTCGGATCATCGTCGCCGCAATGCCAATGGCCTGTCGCCAATTCGGTGGTGGCGCCAATACCGCCGTCGATCCGCAGCACATTCCGGCTGCCTTGATTATGCTCGGCCAATGCCGCCCATAGTAGCCCGGTCGCAGAGGTGGATTCGCCCAGGGTCACCAGCACAACCGCTCCGACGCCTGGCACTGTGGCTTGCTCGTCTGCAGTTTGAGCCTGCCAGCGCGGCAGGTAGCAGCAATCGGTCAGGTCCTGCTCAATGAGCGTTTCGACGAGGGCCGCGTCAGCTGGTGGATGTGCCAGCCCCGGCATCCAGTAGCTGTTTCTGGCGAAGGGATAACCCGGCAGGCTGATCCGCTCAGGGCGTCGATACGCTTTGTCGAGATAGAACTGCTGCCAGTCGATGGCTTCGCCCTGCACCCACGCTGTCGCCAGTTCGGTCAACTGTTGGTGTTGCAGCCAGTGATCGATTGGCCGCGAAGTCGGTTCATCCATCGTCGGGTCATAAGGATCGCTATGGCCGTGGAACACGTTGTCTAGCGCTTCGCCTGCCAGCCACGACGCCAGACAACGCTGCACATCGGCAATGGAATCTACCCGCAGCGCCAACCGCTCGGCCATCGCTTCGCGCCCGGTCTGCAGGGTCCACGCCAGGTCGGCCATTTCCGGCTGTTCAGTGTCCAGCTCTTTGTTTAGAAAAGCCTGCAAGCGCGACGCCGATTCCATCAAGCGTTGCGGATCACGTGCCGATAACAGGATCAGCCAGGGGCCGGGCATCGCCGGGCGTGTGTCGGTCACGCCGAGGTGTTCCTCGACAATCAGCGAAGCATTGGCACCGCCTGCGCCAAACGAGGAAATGGCGGCTATGCGTGTCGCACCATTGGCGGTCCAGGGCGCCAGTTGCTGTTGCAGGCGAAACGGGGTCTGTTCGAAATCAATGCTCGGGTTGGGTTGCGCGGCATGCAGCGATGGCACCAGTTGGCGGTGTTGCAGTTGCAGCAGGACCTTGCTCAACCCGGCGATACCGGCTGCACTTTCACAGTGGCCGATATTGCTTTTGATCGAGCCGATGGCGCAGCGGGCGTCGTCGCTATGGGCAAAGACCCGGCTCAGGCCGCTGATCTCGATCGGATCGCCCAGCGCGGTGCCGGTACCGTGGGCCTCGATGTAGCTGATGCGGCTGGCATCGACGGCTGACCGTGCCAAGGCTTTTTCCAGCACACGCTGCTGGGCCCCGGCGCTCGGTACGGTGTAGCCATTGGTCTTGCCCCCGGCGTTTATCGCACCACCACGAATCACTCCGTAGATCCGGTCGCCGTCGGCGAGCGCCTTGTGCAGCGGCTTGAGCACTACCGCGCCGGCGCCTTCGGCATCGACAAAGCCGTCGGCATCATCGCCAAAGGCGCGGCAGTGTTCGCCGGGCGACAGCATCATCATTTCGCACAGACTGAGGTAGTGCTGTGGATTGATGATCAGGTTGATGCCACCGGCAATCGCCACGTCGCAGCTGCCACTGCCCAGGCTCTCGACCGCCAGGTGGATCGCGGTCAGCGATGACGAGCAGGCACTGTCGACCACGAAACTGGGGCCTTGCAGGTCCAGCTGATAAGACACCCGGTTGGCAATCGACCAGTAGTTGCTGATGGGGTTGTAGCTGCCGTTCATGACCCCGACAAACACCCCGACCTCGCCCTGTTGATGCAGGGTCGCCGGGTTGTAGCCCGCGTCTTCGATGCTGTGATAGGCCACTTGCAGGAACAGCCGTTCTTGCGGGTCCATCCGTTCGGCTTCGGTGCGCGAGATGCGGAAAAACGCCGGATCGAATTGATCGATGCCTTCGATAAAGCCGCCCCAGCGCGTATAGAGATGCCCGGATTTGCCCTTCTCCGCAGCAAAGTAACGCCGCCAGTCCCAGCGCTCGGCGGGGATTTCGTCGATGGCGCAATGGCCGTCGGCGAGGTTGCGCCACAGGTGGCTCATCGACTGCGCACCGGGATAACGGCCGTCGAGACCGATGATGGCGATGTGGCTGGCCTGGTCCTTCTCGATCGGTACGGTGGCTTGTTCCTGGCGGGTGGTGTCTGCCGTTGTCTCGCGCAATTGAGCCTCGGCTTGCCCCAACAGCGCTTCAAGTTCTTCGCCGCGATGCTGGATAAAATGCTCGGTCAGCGCCGTCAGCGTCGGCACTTCAAAAAACAACGCGCTGTCGATGGCGGCAAAATGCTCGCTGAACGCATGGGTCAACCGGACCACCAGAATCGAGTCCAGGCCATAGTCTTCCAGTGGCCGCGACAGGCTCATCTTCTCGGCCGGGATCTTCAACGTGGTGCTGACCAGATTGCGAAGGTAGTCGGCGACCCGACGACGCCAGCCGTCCGGGGCGGTCTCTTCCTGCTTCGGTGTGAACCTGTCTTGAGGCACGCGACTATCGACGGGCGATGCTGCTGGCCGTTCGTTGCGGGCGACCGGCTGACGGACGATGCCGTCGCTCTCGGCCAGGATAATTTGCTGGCCCCGGTCATGTGCCTGCCGGGCCGGGAACAACACCGGGCTGAAGCCCTCTTGCTCCAGCACCGCCTGCCAGCCTGCCGGCGAAAGTCCGGGGCAACCGGGAATGCGCAGGGCGCCATCGCGGTGCAGCCACCAGCCTTCGAGCAGACCGAAACTCAGGTGGGTGAACAGCGACGCTTCGCTGATATCATTGAGCATCAGCAATCCGCCTTTGCGCAGCACGGCCTTGGCGTTGCGCAATGTCTGGCGAATTTCCGGGGTGGCGTGCAGCACATTGGTCGCCACCACCAGATGATAGTGGTCGGCGTCAATGCCCTGCTCGGCGCACGGGCGCGACACATCGAACAGTCGGGTTTGCAGAAACGGGTTATCACGGCCAAATTGATCGACGCCGTGTTGCAGGAACGCACGCGACAGATCGGTGTAGCAGTATTCGCCGATCTGCGACCGCCAGGGTGCCAGCGCCGCCAGCAAGCCCGCCGTGGTGCCGCCTGTGCCAGCACCAACTTCGAGAATGCGCAGCGGTTCGGCGCCCGCTGGACGGCTTTCGATATAGGCCAGCGCTGCCTCGATCAGCACCTGATTGAAGTAGTCGGAAATCCGGTTGTTCTTGTAAACGCCTTCGACCAGCGTCATCGAGCCATCAGGAAAGAGCACGCGAGTCGCGGTCTGCTCACCGCGCAACAGCGCCGGCAGCCCTTTGAGGCAGGCGTCGAGCAACTGCGCCCTGGCGGCCAGATCCGGGTCCTGGCGCCAGAGCGGCAAGCGCTCGTGCCACTGCTGCCACAGCGAATCGGCAGCGTCGGTTTCGATACCGGCGACGTAGTTGAGACTTTCAGCCAGCCACAGGTGCAGATAATCCGGCGTGACATGGCCGTGCTGCATCGCGAGGCGTTGCAGGTCCTCGGCGCCAGCCAGCCCAAGCGCCTGCAACTGGCTCGCCAGTAGGTGGCGCGCCAGGGCATCGATTTCGTCGGAGGCGGCGGCGGTGGTCTGATGTGCGGCTGTCTGCATGCTTCAACTTCCCTGTGACGCGTCTGCTGTGGGTGAAATGGATTGTTTCTCTGGGGCGTTACGTGATCGCTGCCAACGCCGCCAGCCTTTCCCCTAACCTGTCCTGCATCGCCGCCATGGCGCCGGATGTGTGCGCGGAGAGCGCGATGTGTTCGTGACCGAGCAAACCGGCCAGGCTGTCGAGCCCGTCGATTTCGTCACTCTGCAAAAGCTTCAACAGCCCCAGCTGGTGCAGCTCGCCCGCCAGCAATTGATCGAGTGCACGCAGGCCTTCCTCGGGTTCGATGGAGCCCAGGCCAAGCGCGCTCATGCGCTCCTGGTAACGGGCGTCACTCACCGTGCCGACGCTGCCCCAATACCCCCAGTTGATGACCTTGACCGGGCACGACCATTCGCTCCTGAGTTGATCGGCGAAGGCGTCGGCAAAGGTGCAGCCCGCTGCGTAGTTGCCTTGGCCGGCAGCCGTGCTGAAGGACATCATCGAGGAGAAAAACAGCACGAAATCCAGCGCGTCGGCGCTGTTCCCGAACGTGCGGGCCAGGGCCACGCTGGTGGCGACCTTGGCGTTCAGTACGCGGGTGAAGGTCTGCTCGTCCATGTTGGCCAGGCTTTGGTCCTTGAGCACAATCGCCGAATGCACCACGCCATTGATCGGGCCAAACCGCTCGGTGATCTGCTGTTTCGCCGCAGCCAGTTGCTGTTCGTCGGCGGCGTCGACTTGCAGGTAAACCGGCGCCGGGGCGTCATGCATCAGGCTGATGGCGGTGAGATCGTCAAGCTTGGCTTCGATCTGCGCATCCCGCGCACGGCGACCGATCCAGATCACCCGCGCGAGATGCTGGCTGATCATGTGGCGGCTCCAGACCGCGCCAATCCCGCCGGCACCACCAATGACCAGATAGACGCCGCCGTCGCGATACACCGGCAGACGGGCTGGCATTGTGTCGGCCTTTACCCGCGCCAGTTGGCGGAACCACCATTGGCCCTGACGCAGAGCCAGCAGTTCGCCGCAAGCGATGCCGGCGAAGGGTGCTGAGCGCAACAGGGACAATTGCGAGTCGGGCAGGTCCGCGAGCTGCACGGTCCAGTGCGGATATTCCTTGGCCAGTGAACCGGCCAGGCCATGCACCGCTGCGTGAGTCGCACGGCAGGATTCGCCGGGGCGGATGCTGATCGCCTGATCGGTGATCAGGGTCAAGCGCAGCGGGCGAGGACCGTAGCCCTGATTCAGCAGCGCCTTGATCAACCGGAACAGCGCGAGGACACCGTGCTGTTGCGCCGCGACCAGGTCCGCGCTGCCGTCGTCGGACGGCGCCAGCCACATCACGTCGGTCAATCCGGGCCGGGCGTGCAGTTCGGCTTCGTAGTCGGGCTGCGAGTCGTCCAACCGTGCGGCCTGAGGATAGAGTTCAGCCAGCGTCTGCTCACGAGCCGGGGTCGCGCCGAAGATCAGCATCGCGCCCTGGACTTCCTCCCGTTCGCTGATCACACCATCGACCACTGACCAGATCGGCGCCAATAGCTGTTGTGTTTTCTTCAGTTTTTTTGGCCCCGCCGTGAGCGGTCTTGAGCTCAATCCTGTGAATCGCGCGCAGAGCTGTCCCTGATCGTCACACAGCTCGATAGTGATCCGGCCAGCGGGATTGTCGGCAAGGTCGCTGCGCAACAAGGCCCACATCCGCCGCTGACACGGCGCGATGATTTCCAGCCGTTGCAGGGCAAACGGCATCACCAGTGACAACGGTGCGGCGGCGCTATCGTTCAGCGGCAGTAACATGCCGATGGCGGCCTGCAACGCGCTGTCGGTCATGCCGGGCTCCAGCCACCAGCCACCGCCGGGATGGATGCCCTCAAGGTTCAACTGCGCCAACACTTCGCGCTGGCCGCCCTGCTCCGCGATCAACAGCTGGCGAATGGCGCGATGGCTGGCGCCGTACGCCAGGCCCATCTGGTCGAACAGGCAATAGACTGCTTCGCCGTCCAGGCGTCGTTGCCAAGTGCGGTCGCGCCAGTGCGCCAGATCCAGTCGCTCGGCAACCGACTGCACATCCGTAATCACGCGAGCCTGCCAATGCACTTGATCGCCGTCTTCGCCGAGCAACGTCACCGCAAGCTGACCGTCTACGCGCTCCAGGTTGACCCGCAGGCGGCGCGGTGCGGATTCCACCGTCAGCGGCGCCAGCCAGTTGAGCCGCTCGATGACCATGGGCTGCGCCTCGCCGTCCTCCCGCGAATGCGTCACCGCGGCCCTGATCATTTCCAGGCAGGCCGCACCGGGCAGGGTTTTGCGCCCGTTCACCACATGGTCGCGCAGCCACGGCTCGTCACCGCTGAAGTCACTGGTGAATTGCTGGCGGTCGAAGGTCGAGCTGTTGCGGTGCAGCAACGGATGCAAGACCGCCGCTGCCGAAGGCAGGCGATTGGCGCCAACAGGCGCCCAATAGCGGCTGGTGGCGAAGGGATAAGTTGGCAGGCTGATGCGCTGGCGTTGTTCACCGCTGGCGGCCCACAGCGCAGCCCAGTCGATGCGCAGCCCCGCGCTCCACAGCGCCAACAATTGTTGCTGCTCACCGTTGGCAAACAGCCTGGCCAACTGCTCGCGCCACTGGCTCGGGAAGCGGTTTTTGAACTGTTCGACGTGGTCGCTGCTAGCGTTCGTGTCCCCGCAAATCCAGCCACGGCTGTCGCCGCCGGCCAGAGCGCGCAAGGCATCCAGCAGGCTTGCCGTCGAAGACGCGATGAACGCCGCACGATGCTCCATCGCCTCGCGGCCCACCTGCAAGGTGTGGGCAATGGCGGCCAGGCTGTCAGTCGCCGGCGACTGCTCCAGTCTGGCGAGCAGACGGCTGGCGATCTGGCGCAATTGCTCGGGCTCGCGGGCAGACAGCAGAATCATTTCGGGCTTGCCGTCATGACCGGGTAAAGGCTTGGCCTGTGGGTACTGCGCAACGATCAAGTGAGCGTTGGAACCGCCCGCGCCGAACGAGGAAATCCCGGCGATGCGCGGCATCGGCTCACCGCCCTGCACCGGCTGCGGCCAGTCACGCAGGTGTTGGTTGACCTCGAACGGGGTCGCGGCAAAATCGATAAAGGGGTTGAGCGTACGCGAATGCAGCGAGGGCACGATCTGCCCGTGCTTGAGCTGCAACAGCACCTTGGTCAGGCCGGCGATGCCAGCGGCCGCTTCGCAGTGACCGATGTTGGATTTCACCGAACCGATCCAGCAGCTCTGCCCAGGCGTACGCTCACCCAAGGCATTGGCCAGGCCGGCGATTTCAATCGGGTCGCCCAGACGGGTGCCGGTGCCGTGAGCCTCGATGTAGCTGATGGCCGCCGGATCAACCTGCGCGTCCTTGAGCGCGCCGCTGATTGCGGCCTGCTGCGCCCGTGGATCGGGCACGCTGTACCCGGTGTTCTTGCCGCCGTGGTTGAGGTAGCTGCCCTTGATCAACCCGTAGATCTGATCGCCGTCACGCTCGGCATCCGCCAGGCGCTTGAGGACCACTACGCCCACGCCCTCGCCCGGCACATAACCGTCACCGCCCTCGCCGAAGCTGGCGCACTGGCCCTGGTTGGAGATGAACTGGCCACTGCTGAGCATCAGGTATTTGTTGGGGTGCAGCGTCAGGTTGACGCCACCGGCAATGGCCATGGCGGTACGGCCACTGTGCAGGTCCTGGCAGGCCAGATGGATGGCGGTCAGTGAGCTGGAGCACATCGAATCGAGCGACAGGCTCGGGCCTTGCAGGTTGAGGCAGAACGACACCCGGTTGGCGATGCTCGCGCTGGAGCCGGCAAAGCCCATGCGCTCGCCGCGCAGGCTGGCTTCTGCGCCCAGCAGTTGGTATTCGCTGTACATCACGCCGGCATAGACGCCGACCTGCCGGGTCTTTTCGGCCTGCTCAACGCCAAGCTGACGGCTGTAGCCAGCGTCTTCCATGGCCGCCCAGGCGGTTTGCAGAAACAGCCGTTCCTGCGGGTCGATCAGCTCGGCTTCCAGCGGCGAAATATTGAAGAACAGCGGATCGAACTGATCGATACCGTCAATAAAGCCGCCCCACTTGCTGTTGTGCACCCCGATCTCGCTGCGGTTGGTGCTGTAGTAGCCGCGCCAGTCCCAGCGTTCAGGCGGGATTTCGCCGATGCTGTTTTTGCCCTGGCTGAGGTTGTGCCAGAAGGCGTCAAGGTTGTCGGCGTCCGGGTAGCGCCCGGCGATGCCGATGATGGCGACATCGTCGCGCTGTGGCGCGATCGGCTGCTGAATTTGCGCAGGTTGGTCGAACAGCCGGCGCTGTTGATCACGGGGTGTGGCGACGAGTTCGGCGACCGCTGTGGCGTCTCTTGATGCCAAGTGGTTCGCCAGGGCCCGGAGGCTGGAATGCTCGAACAGCAGCGCCGGTGATAGCGTGCCAAAACGTTGTTCGAGGCGCCGTGTGAGGTCGAGGATCTGCAACGAGTCGATGCCGTAATCCTCGAAACACTGCTGATCATCGAGCTGCTCCGGCGGCGTATTCAAGACACTCGACAGCAGGCTCCGCAGCTGGGTTATCAATGGCGCCTGTGCCGCTTTTCGCGGCTGTCGCGTGGCCAGGTGATCGGCCAGGCTTTGCAGGCTCGGGTATTGGAAAAACAGGGTTTTGGACAACGCACCGAAGCGCTTTTCCAGCGCGGCGGTCATCTCCATGATCATCAGCGAATCGATGCCGTACTGCTCGAACGGCACGTCGTTATCCAGTCGCGACTGGGCGATCTTCACCGTATTGGCCAGCAACTGACGCAGCCAGGTCAGCAGGTTTTCACCGTCTATAGGTACCGCCTCCACAACAGGGGGCGGTTCATCGCTGAGCAGTGCGAGCAGTTTTTCGGTGTCGCCTGCCAGCACCATCAGCTGGTCTTCGTCGCTGTGCAACGCCTGATAGAACGCCTGAATGCCGGTGGCACTGGCCATCGCTTCGATGCCGGTGCGTTGCGCCAGAAGGCGCCGCGCCGTATCACTCATGTGCAGGCCACCTTCGAGCCACAGCGGCCAGTTGATCGACAGCGTGCGACCCTGCCGCATCCCGGCTGCGACCTGTTGATTGCGCAGGCTGGCGAAGGCGTCCAGATAGCCGTTGGCGGCGGCGTAATCGGTCTGCCCGGCGTTGCCCATGACGCTGGCAATCGAGGAATACAGCACAAAGAAATCCAGCGCCGAGCCGGCACTGAAGCGGTCGACATGGTGCACGCCGTCAACTTTGGCGGCGAACACGGCGGCAAAGTCCGCCGTGGGCTTGTCTGCCAGCAAAGCGTCGCGGGTGATGCCGGCGCAATGGATGATCCCGTGCAATGCGCCGTGACGGCTGACGATGTCAGTGATCAGGCGTTCGACCTGATCGGCATCGGCCAGATCCACGGTGCGGTAGTCAACGCCTGCGCCCAGTTGCGCCAGCTTGTCGAGCACCGACGGAGCATCGGCTGGCGTGCGGCCACAGAGCACAACACGGGCCCGAGACGCGGCAGCGATGATCGTGCGCGCCATGACCGTGCCGACACCGCCCAAACCACCGGTAATCAGGTAGACACCCTCTGGCCGCCAAGGCGCAGGAGCGTTATCCAGCGGCTGGTGGCGCCAGCTCAGTTGCTGACGGCGCAATGTACCGGCCTCGGCCAGATAGCGCAGTTGGCGCTCGCCTGGGTTAGCGGCCTCGGCTGACAATTGCGTCAGTAACTGCTGTGTGTCGAGCCCCGGTGCCACTTCAATCAGCTGGCTGATCAGCGCCGGCTGTTCACGACTGACGCTGCACAACAGGCCGCCGAGGCCGCGATAACCGTGCGGATCGTCGGCCGGGATCAGCAGTTGAATCAGGCAGGGTTGGCCGGTGCGCAGCAAAGGTTTGAACTGTTCGGCAAGTGCCAGCGCTGCGTGCTGATAGTCGCCCTCTGGCAGCGTGAAACTCAGGATGCCTCGCGCCTTTAGAGGCTCCACCAGGTTGGAAAACCCGTGCGTCAGCACCACCTGTGTAAGCCCCGGTGCGGCTGTCGCGCCGGCCGGTTGAGCGTCGAGCCATTGTTTGTGACACAGCAGTCCGCTGCTGGCGCCCGGACGGGTGCCGGAAACGGTCTTGAACGACAGCTGATTCAGCATCGCGCAGCACTGGCCATTGTCGTCGAACAACGCCAGATCAAAGCGATAGCCGCCCGGCGTGGTCCCTGCGCTGCGGATCTGCACCTGCAAGGTCGCCGGACAGTCGGCAAACAACACGCATTCACCCAGCCCGTCGGGTAGCAACAGCGCCGGGCGCTCGCCCAGTTCATCAAACAGCAAGGCCATCACGCCTTGCATGGCGGCATCCAACAGCGCCGGATGCAGGGCGAAACCGGCCTTAAGCGCCGGGGCTTGCAGTCCGACCCGCGCCAGCGCCTGATCGTCCTGACGCAGCAGCGACTGCAACCGGCGATGACCGACGCCATAGTCGATGCCCATTGCCGCAAAACGCTGGTAGCAGGCCTCGACGTCCACTTTTTGGGCGCCGACATTGTTGAAGTCGAGCCGGGCGGCCTGGACCACGGAGATGAGGGCCAAAGCCCGACAATGCAGCTGCAACTGGCCGGCGCGGTCATAGGAGCAAATCCCGATCTGGTAGTCGCCCTCTGCTTGCACCGACAGTTCAAGGAACAGCTCGCCGTTGTTGGCGGTGTCAACGCTGAACGGCTGGAGCCACGCCAGATTGCGGATCACCAGCGCCCTGTCCGCAGGCACCGCGCCGCCCAGGGCGTCGGTCAATGCCGCGTGGATCATGGCGATCATCGCCGCACCCGGCAACACGCCCTGCCCGTTGACCTGATGCTCGGCCAACACACTTTCGTCACCGGTGAACCGGGTCAGGTAACGCAAGCCGCGCAGGTCCGACACGTTGCAATGCAGCAGTGGGTGCAGCCGTTGCTCGCCCGCGATGGCCGACACGACCGCTTGCTGCGGTTCGCGCCAGTAGCGCTCGCGGGCAAAGGGGTAACCCGGCAAGCTGAGCGGCGCGGGCGTGCCCTGCGGGTACATCAGGCGCCAATCCAGGGTGGCGCCGCCGAGCCAGGCGTCGAGCAGCTGTTGCTGTTCGCCGCGCTCGATCCAGCCGCCGATATCGGCGCTCGACGCCTGAGCGTCAGGCTTGAGCCGACCACGCGCCTGAGCGCCGCCGTCGTCGATGAATTCCCGCAGTCGGGTTTTCAGCTGGATCATTGAGTTGATCAGCCAGCCGTGGCGATGCTCCATCGCCTCACGAGCGACCTGCAAGGTAAAGGCCAGAGCCGGCAGATCGGTGTCGCCGAGTGCGTCCTGCGCAAGCGCGTCCAGCAACAGACTGGCTTGTTGCAGCAACTGCTCGCGAGTCTTGGCCGACAACAGGAGGATCGCCGGATGCTGCTCATTAACGGCAATCGCTGGCGGCACTCTGCGGTCTTCGTACTCTTCGATCACCACGTGGGCATTGGCGCCGCCCGCGCCGAAGGAGGACACCGTGGCAATGCGCTTGAACGTCTGCAAGACACCGTCGATCAGCACTTGCGGTCGCGACCATTCGGCCAGCGACTGCTGCACCGCGAACGGGCTGTTGGCGAAGTCGATCTCCGGGTTGAGTGCCTCGGCGTGCAGCGATGGCACCAGTTGGCGGTGCTGCAGTTGCAGCAGCACCTTGGTGATACCGGCGATGCCGGCGGCGCTTTCGCAATGGCCGATATTGGATTTGACCGAGCCGATGGCGCAGTACTGTCTGACGGGCGTTGGCACGCCGCTATTGAAGGCCCGGGCCAGACCGGCGATCTCGATCGGGTCGCCCAGCGCGGTGCCGGTGCCGTGGGCCTCGACGTAGCTCACGGCCCGGGCGTCGACCCCGGCCCTTGCCAGCGAATCGATCACCAACCGACTCTGGGCCAAGGGATTAGGCACGGTGTAGCCGTTGGTTTTGCCACCGGCATTGATCATGCTGCCTTTGATCACACCGTAAATCCGGTCGCCATCCGCCTCGGCCTGAGCCAGCGGTTTGAGCAGCAAGACACCCACGCCCTCCCCCCCGACAAAGCCGTCGGCATCGGCGCCGAACGCCTTGCACTGGCGGCCCGAGGACAACATCTTCATCTCGCTCAGGCCCATGTAATGCACGGGGTCGACCACCAGATTGACCCCGCCGACCAGCACACAGTCGCTGATCCCGCTGTGCAGACTTTCCAGCGCCAGATGAATCGCGGTAATGGATGACGAACAGGCGGTGTCCACCGCGAGGCTCGGACCCTGGAAATTGAACTGATACGACACGCGATTGGCCACCGACCAGTAGCTGGACTGGCGGGCGTAGGTGCCATTCATCACGCCGACAAACACCCCGACCCGATGCCGTTCGGCCAAGCGTGCGGGGGTATAGCCGGCGTCGCTGATGCAGTGATAGGCCTCTTCCAGGAACAGCCGTTCCTGAGGGTCCATCTTCAGCGCTTCGCGGGGCGAAAGATGGAAGAACAGCGGATCGAACTTGTCGATTTCGCGGATGAAGCCGCCCCACGGGGTATAGATGCGGCCCGCCGTGCCCGGCGCCTGATCAAAGTACTGACGCCAGTCCCAACGATCCGCCGGCACTTCATCGATGCAATTCTCGGCATTTTTCAGGTGCTGCCACAACTCGCGAACATTGTCGGAGTTGGCGTAACGCCCGGCCAGACCGACGATGGCCACGTCTGAACCGCGTGCCGTTGCCGGCGTGTTATCGGCTGCCTTGGCGGTAAAGCGCGACTTGCCCGGATTGATCAATGGTTCGACGCTTTCGACTGCGGATGGCTGCACGATTACCGCTGTCTGATCCAGTCCGAGCAGCGTCCTGAGCCGGTCTTTCTGCGTGGCGACAAAATGATTCGCCAGTGCTTCGACGGTCTGGTATTCGAAGAACAGCGTGCTGCTGATACCCGCCAGTTTGTCCCGTAGCAGGTTGGTCAGTTGCACCACCAGAATCGAGTCGATGCCATAGGTTTCCAGCGCTTCACGGGAGTCAATCTGTTCGGGGGCGATCTTGAACAGACCACCGATGACCTGCTTGAGGTAGCGGACGGTCTCGGCTTTGAGCTGCGTGCTGCTAACTTCGGCCATCGGCGCTGCGATAACGCTGCGTTGTGGCGCTCGCGGTGCCTGAGCCGCGACTTTTGCCCGGATGACAGGCGCCATTCTGACCGATTCGATTTTATCGCTGCGGTCCTGCCAGACCATTCCATTGCTCTGGGCGATGACGATCTGCTGCCCAAGGTCGTGGTCGGCCAGCGCCGGGAAATACACCTGCCGATAGCCTTCGCTTTCCAGCACCTGCTTCCACTGTCTGGGCGCGAGCGCCGGGCCGCCGGGCAAGCGCAGGTCCTGATCATCGAACAGCCACCAGCCCTTGAGCAGGCCGAAAGTCAGGTGGGTAAACAGGCCATTGCGTGCAATCTCGTTGATCAATACCAGGCCGTTGTGCTTGAGCGCAGCCTTGGCATTTTTCATCGTCCGGCGCAGGTCCTGCGTCGCGTGCAGGACGTTGGTGGCGATCACCAGATCATAGGCGCCGGGCTTGATGCCCTGAGCTGCGAGCGGCTTATCGACGTCGAACAGCTGATAGCTGAGGTAGGGGGTCTGCGGGCCATAGACCTGCCGCGCGTGCATCAGAAACGCCTGGGAGACGTCGGTGTAGCAGTACTCGGCGATCTGCGCCTGATACGGCCGCAGTTTTTCAAAAGCGCGGGCGCTGGTGCCACCGGTGCCGGCGCCGATTTCCAGGATCCGGATCGGCGTCTGTGGCGCCAGCTCCAGGCGAGCCCTGACAAATTCGAGCATGGCTTCGAGCAGCACTTCGTTGAAGAAATCGGACACCGGATTGTGCTTGTAGATGCCCTCGACCATGGACATCGAGGCGTCGGGAAACAGGATGTCGGTGGCGGCGATCCGGCCATCAAGAATCTGCGGCAATACACGCAGGGTCGCTTGCGCAAGCAGTGTTTCGGCTTTCAGGCTGGGGTGTTCGAGCCAGGCCGACTTTTGTGCATCCCATTCGTGCCACAGGGCTTCTACCGCCAGCGGTTGCGGGTGGGTGACACGGCAGCTGTCGCCCTCCAGCTGCACGTAGCCGCGTTGGGCCAGCTCTTGCAGGCTCTTGTCTAGCCAGCGTTGATACATCGGCAACAAGCCGCTGCGTTGGGTCATTTCAGCCACGGATTCGCGCTCGCGACTGAACCAGCCCAATTGCTGCAACTGGGCGTAGAGCAAGCGGACCTGCTGCTCGTCGATAGCCGCCTTGTACGCCTGCACCTGCGCGGTTGCGCTGCGAACCTGCTGATTGTCCACCCGCAGATTCTTCTGCATTCGGCTGATCAGCGATGGATAGGCAGGCGGACGCATTTCGCCGTACTCACCGAAAGGCCCGGCAGGATGTTGGGCCAGCGCCAGGTGGTTGAAGGTGTCACTCAACCGCTGCGAAGTACGCAGGAAGGTCAACTGGCTGAGCGGCACGCCGTCATCAGCCGCGCCGAGCAGTGTTTCCAGCGCCGCCATCGCCTGCTCACCGTTGATTGAACCGAGGCCAACCTCGGACATCCGGCGCCGATAGTCGTCGCTGGCCACCGAGCCGACCTCGCCCCAATAACCCCAGTTGATGACTTTCACCGGGTAGCTGCGTTGTTGCGCCAGAGTGTGGCCGAAGGCGTTCTTGAAGGTGCAGCCGGCCGCGTAATTGCTCTGGCCTGCCGACTTGGTGAAGCTCTGCAACGACGAGAAGAACAGCATGAAATCCAGCGGCAGGTGTTCAAACACCTCGGCCAGACGTGCGCAGACATCGATCTTGGCGGCGAGGCCCGCGACAAATTTTTGCACATCCATGCGCGCCAGGCTTTGATCCTCAAGCTGGATCGCCGCGTGGATCACCCCGTGAATCCGGCCATGCTCGGCCAGCACTTGCTTCACCGCCTGTTGCAGCGCGGCGTGGTTGCCGGCGTCGGCGCTGATGTAGCGTGGCGCGGGGCCAAACCGGGCCAGTTCGCTGATCGCTGCATCGATTTGGCGGTCCTGCTCGCGACGCCCCAGCCAGATGACCTGAGCGCCACGGCTGCGGATCAGGTGTTCACTCCACAAGCGGCCAATACCGCCGGCGCCGCCAACGACCAGGTACACGCCACCATCGCGGTAGAGACTGTCGGCAGCCGCTTCGGTCGGCGCCAGGCAAGGCACCAGGGATTGGCGATACCAGACGTCGTTACGACAGGCCAGCGCGTCGCCGCGCGGATCGGCAGGCAACGACAACGGATCCAGACTCGGCCAGCTGTCGCCGGCCGGCAGGTCCACCAGCCGCACCTGCCAATGGCTGTATTCCTTGGCCATCACACCGATCAGCCCATGGAGGCTGGCGTGAGCG
Organism: Pseudomonas sp. P9_31; assembly: GCF_034008235.1. Taxonomy (NCBI): domain Bacteria; kingdom Pseudomonadati; phylum Pseudomonadota; class Gammaproteobacteria; order Pseudomonadales; family Pseudomonadaceae; genus Pseudomonas; species Pseudomonas sp. P9_31. Next base: position 2,706,203 of record NZ_CP125375.1, on the reverse strand, counting down.
GGCGCCACCGGTTCGGTGGCGGCCTGATGCAGCGGGCTGGCTTCGCCGAACACTGTCAGCGTGGCGCGGGTGATGACCGTCCATGCCAGTGGCTGCTGGTCCAGTGCCAACGCCAGCAGCGCCTTGATCAAGCGGAAGCAGCTCAGTACGCCGGCTTGCTGGGCATTGATCATGCCGTCGGCGCTGGCGTCATCGACTGACGCGGTCGGCGCCAGCCACAACAGATGCTCTACCGGGCCGGCTTCACGCAGCAGGCCGGTGAGTGTTTCGATGGATTCGCTTCCGTCCAGCAACAATGAAGCGGCCTGCGGGTAGCGGGCGATCAACTGTTGCTGGCCTTGGGGATCATTGGCGATCAGCAACAGTCGGGGGCTGCTTGGCGGCAACAATTGAGGACTGACCCGGCGCCATTTTTCCACCAGGTAACAGTCTGTCTGCGGGCGGTCGTCGAGCAGCACCTCCAGCGGCGACGGAACTTTCATTTCCCGCAGGACAAAGCCCTGAAGGGCGACGCAATGCTCGCCCTGCTGATTGTAGATATCGATATCAAAAACCGACTGTCCCGCTTCCGTGCTCTCGGCACCGGGCCGCACCCAGGCCCATGTCTGTTCACCCAGTGCCGCGCCGCTCAGCTGTAGCCGGGCCAGTGCAAACGGCACCCAGGTTTGCCCAAGTTGCGGTGCTGCACCTTGATCGAGCTGATCGGCCACCAGCAGGCCCACGGTCGACTGCAACGCGCCGTCCATCAGACTCGGGTGCAGGATAAATTGCGTGTGGCCGGCACTCAGGGACTGCGGCAGTTCGATCCTTGCCAACAGCTGGCCGCCGTCAATGCGCAGTTCGCGAACCGGTCGGTGGCTGGGGCCGTAGTGGATGTCGATGCTGTCGAAAACGCGGTACAGCACCTCGGCGTCGAGGCGATGGCCGTTGATGGCGGCTTGCAGGGAGGCCAGCGATGCAGCCGGTTCGGGCGCGTTTTGCAGCAACACCGCTTCGCCTTGGCAGCACAGGGTTTGTTGTTGCTGTTCGCGAATGTCGAAGGTCAGTCGCTGTAGCTCGACGCTGTTGATGTGGATGTCGACGGTGGCCGGTGTATCGCCCTGCTCGCTGAGCATCAGCGGTTGCGACCACACCAGATTGCACAGACTCACGGTGCCGGAGGATGCCAGCTCGCCGAGTGAGCGGCTGATGGCTTCTCGCGCCATCTCAAGATAGGCCACGCCGGGCAGCACTTTCTGGTTGCGCACGCGATGATCGCGCAGGAAAAACTCATGGCCGCTGAACACCGAGCTGAATTTCTGTTGCGACAGATCGGAGACGTTGCGGTGCAGCAACGGGTGCAAGCGGGCCTCGCCAAGCTGCTCGGCCTGAGGCGGAAAATGGAAATCGCCGGACACCCAGATCCGTTCACGGGCGAAGGGATAACCCGGCAGGCTGATCCGTCTGGCCAGGCCCATGGAGGTGCCCAGCAGCGCCCAGTCGAACGTCAGCCCTTTGACCCACAGCTCCAGCAACTTCTGGTATTTGCCTTTGTCGGCCCAGGCCGCCAGCGTTGCCGCCATGTCCTCATCGTGGGCCAGCACCGCCATGGCCGCCTTGTTGTCTTGCACCCGGCCCAGATGCAGGCCGTCGAAACAACCAAAGTGTTCCGGGGCCTTGAGCAGTTGCGCCAGGCTCTGCGCCAGGCGGTCTTGCAGCTCACTGATCGAGACGACGCTGAAGGCCAGGCGATATTCCAGCGCTTCTCTGCCCTGTTGCAGGGTAAAGGCCAGGTCCGCCAGGCGCGGCGGCTCGCCCTCAAAGTCGCGTCGTTGCAGGAACTGCTGCAAACGCTCGACTTGCTGTTGCAACTGCGCCGGGGTTCTGGCCGACAGCACGATGATCGCCGGCAGCCCGACAACCGCCTCGTCCCGCTCCGGCGCCACGTACTGGACGATGATCACATGGCCGTTCGAACCGCCAGAGCCAAACGACGAGACCGAGGCGGCCAGTGGATATTCGCGTTCGCGGCCATCGAGATTGAGCAGCGGTCGGCGCCACGCTTGCAGTTGCTGGGGGATGTAGAACGGCGATTCGGCAAAGGAAATGCCGGGATTGAGCCGACTCGAATGCAGCGACGGCGCCAGCTGGCGATGCTTGAGTTGCAGCAGCACCTTGGCGATCCCGGCGATGCCGGCTGCCGATTCCAGATGGCCGATGTTCGATTTGGCCGAGCCTAGGGCGCACTGCTGCGCCGATGCCGGCTCGCTGCCGAGGGTCGCGCTGCGTCGGGCAAAACCCTGTTGCAGACCGCTGATTTCAATCGGATCGCCCAACGCGGTGCCGGTGCCGTGGGCTTCGATGTAGCTCAGCTCGCGGGGGTTCATGCCGGCCTTTTCCAGCGACTCGGCGATCATTGCGCCTTGGGCATTCGGGCTCGGCACGGTGTAGCCATGGGTCTTGCCGTTATGGTTGACCGAGGTCGCACGAATGACGCCGTAGATGTTGTCGCCATCGGCCTGGGCCTGGGACAGCGGTTTGAGCAACACCGCCCCGGCGCCTTCGCCGGGTACAAAACCATCGCCGCCTTCGCCGAAACTGCGGCAGCGGCCATCGGTCGAGGACATGGTCAGCTGCGACTGGATGAAGTATTTGTTGGGGTGCAACGATAGGTTGACACCACCGGCCAGCGCCACCCGGCACTCGCCGCGTTTCAGGCTCTCGACGGCCAGGTGCAGCGCGGTCAGCGAGGACGAGCAGATGGTGTCGATGGCCATGCTCGGGCCGTTGCAGTCGAAGACGTAGGACACGCGGTTGGCAATCGAACCGAACGATGAATCCACCGCATCGTCGGCGCAGTCTGCGGCGGCAGAGCGCGTGTACAGCAGGTATTCGCCGTGCATCACGCCGACAAAAACCCCCATGTTTCCCTGGTAGTGACGTTGCAATGCGGCGCGGTCGTAGCCTGCGTCTTCGAGGGTGTGCCAGGCGGTTTCGAGGAAGATCCGTTCCTGCGGATCCATGCGCTCGGCGTCGCGCGGCGAAATATTGAAAAACAGCGGATCGAAGCGGTCTACACCGTCGATAAAGCCGCCCCACTTGGTGTTGATCTTGCCTTTGAGGCGGCGGTCGCGGCTGTAGTAATGCTGGTGCTGCCAACGCTCGGCGGGGATCTCGCTGATGCTGTCGACCGCGTTTTTCAGGTTGTCCCAGAAGCTGTCGACGTCCGGTGCACCGGGAAAACGCCCGGCCAGGCCGATGATCGCAATCGGTTCGTCGCGCTCCTGGCGTCGGTTAGTGTCGGGGCGTTGTGCGGTTCTGGCGGGCTGGGTAGCCTGTTTCAGGGGCGCCTGAATCCCCAGCAGTTGCCGGCTGCGCGACGGATGTTCGGCAGCAAAATAAGCGGCCAGTGCGCCGATGCTCTGGTGTTCGAAGAACAGGGTGCTGGACAACGCACCAAACGCCTCGGCCAGCCGTTGGTTGAGCGCGGTGATCATCAGCGAGGTCAAGCCGTAGCGATCAAAGCTTTCAAGGCTGTCGAGGCTGCTCTCGGGAATCGCCGAGACGCTGGAAAAGTGTTGTTTGAGATAGCCCTCCAGCGCAGTGTGCAGCGCGTCATCCCGCGCAGGCGGTGGTGCTGCTTCGTCCCTGGCGGAGGCCGCGATATGACAATCAACGGTTGCAAAGGGGTATGCCGGCAGTGCCACTCGACGAGCGTCATGCCGGGCGATCTCGGCCAGATCGGTTTCGCCGGCGACCCAGCGGCTGGCGATGGCGTTCAGGGCATCGCGGTCGAGGCCGCGCAGATCCTGTTCGATAGCAGCCGGTTGTGCCGCTCTGGCGAGGGTGCCTGGCGGCGCTGACTGACCATTGTTGAGCAGCGTCAGCAGTTCGGTTTCGCTGTCGGCCACCAGTGCCAGACGATGTCCCAGTGGCGCTCGGCCGACGCACAGGGTGTAGCTGATATCGCCGAGACTGGCGTCGCCCAGGCGTCCTGCCTGAAGAGCGTCGGCAAATGCCGCCATCAGTTGATCAAGCTGCGCACGGCTGGCGGCGGTAAAGGGAAACAGCCACGGCCCGACAGTCTTCAATGTTGTGGTCTGTGGTGGTGGCGCTTCAAGGATCAAATGACCACCGGAACCGCTGGCGCCGAAGGCATTGATCAATGCACGTTGCGGCCCCTGCCACTCGCTCAACGTGTCGGCGATGGCAAGGTTACTGTTTTCAAGTCCGACAAGGGGGCTCAACGGAATGCAGCCCAGGGTCGGCGCTATCTGCCGGTGTTTGAACTGCATCAATACTTTGGTGATCTGCGACAGCGCCGACGCCGATTCGAGGTGGCCGATATTGGCCTTGATCGACCCGACTTTCAGCGGTGTATCGCCAAGGCGGCTGCCGAAGACTTTGTTGATCGCCGCAAACTCGGCCCCGTCCGCCAGACTGGCACCGGGGGCTGCGGCCTCCACGTAGCCAATCGCCTCGGCAGGCAAGCCCGCCTGTTGCAGCACCCGGCGCATCGACGCGGCATGACTGTCGGCGCTCGGTGTGCCGTAGCGAAACGTCTTGCCGCTGTGGCTGATGGCCGTGGTACGAACAACGCCGAGGATCTGGTCACCGTCGCGTCTGGCCTCTGCAAGTGGCCGGATCAACAGCGCACCGACGCCCTCGCCCGCGACCCAGCCGTTGGCGTTGAGGCCGAACGGGTGAGACTGGCCGTCGCCGGACAACAGCTCCAGCGACGTCAACAGTTCAAGGTGCGAGGGATGGCTGATCAGGTTGACGCCGCCGACAATCGCCGCCTGACATTCACCCTGACGAATACTCGCGCAAGCAAAGTGCAGGGCCGTCATTGCGGATGAACACGAGGTGTCGAATGCGACGCTGGGGCCATTGAAGTCGTTGAAGAACGACACCCGGTTGGCAATCGCCGAGAGAAACGAGGTGGTTCGCTCGCCCTGTTCGCCGGGCTGATGGTGCTGGTAATCGCCCCACATCGCGCCGACAAACACACCGACCCGCTCGGCCTTGCGCCGCAGACCGGCAGCGGTATAACCGCTGTTTTCCAGGCAATGCCAGACCGTTTGCAGGAACAGGCGCTCTTGTGGGTCCAGGGTCTTCGCTTCGGCGGGGGTGATCTTGAACAGCAGCGGATCAAACAGCTGCTTGTCGGCCAGTGCGCCGACTGCCCATTGCGGTGAATCCGCGCTGATGTCGTCGCCATACAGCAGCGATTCGCGGCTGACGGTGTTGATCGCCGAGCGCCCGGCACTGAGGTTCTGCCACAGCTCTTGTGCATTGGCAGCACCGGGATAACGACCGCTGAGGCCGATGATCGCCAGCGCGCCATCACACACCGGCTCGGCGGCGACTCGGCTGCCACTGTGGAGCTCAAGCCGTGGCCAGCCTATCGGGAGCAATTGGCTGACGGTGCCGCCGACGAAGCTGTGCAGCAGTTCGTCACCCTCTTGCAGGTCAAAGGCGCTGCGAATTTTATCGAAGTACATCGAGCCGATGGGGCACAGCCCGATGCCGAATTCGGTTTGTTTTTCCAGCAGCAACTGGCCGATTCGTCCGGCCTGGAGCAGGTTGAAATAGCGACTTTCATCGCCATAAGCCGCTGAGCGACCGGCAATGATGAACATTCGCAACCGGGCCTGTTGCGCATGCTTGCGGTTGAACGGGGTGTAGCTGCCGTTGAACGCCAGCGGATCGCCTTCGCCGATGTGGCTCAGGCTATGGCTGTCGCTGTGGTAGCGGTAAATGCCGGGGGGCGGACAGTGTTCCTGGCCGTGCTCGGTCGGCCCGGCGAGGTGCAGGTAGATCTTCAGGTCCAGTGCGGCGTCGGCGTTGTACAGGTGACCGCTGCCCTGTCCGTCCTTCAACAGGCTCAACAACCGGCTCAATTGCGCCACACTCAGAGGCTCGCCGCCGTACTGGCGCTTGGCGGCCCGCAGGCGCAGCGCGTCGGTGCTGATTGGTGCGGTGGGCAGTTCGATGACGCAGTCACCCTGCTCCGGCAGATCATGGCGAATCCGCAGTTGTTGGCGGTGCAGTTGCTCCAGCGCCTCCTTGCCCGGCAGGTCAAAACCGTTGTTGTTTTCTGCCAGGAAGTCGGCGAACAAGAGGTCGGGCTGACCAGTCAGAACGGCTGGCGCGTCACCTTCGATCAGGCAATGCAGCAAACGGTGGCTCGGCTGCAACTTGAACAGCTCGGCAATCGTCACCACGTCCACGCCATAGACCGGGGTCAACGCGATGTCGAAGTCCGCCTGGTGCGACAGCAACATCTGCTCGATATAACCGGCTTCCAGCACCAGCAGCGCCGGGGCGGCATGGTTATAGAGCGGCGTGATGGCGGCGGTTTCGGCGACCAGAAACAGCGCAAAACCGGCTTCGGCCAGTTGCGCGCGCTGCTCGGCACGCAGAGCCTGCGGGTCCAGACTGGCCGGCACACTTACCGGCAACAGGCGATTGAGCCGTGGCTGGTAGTACCAGGCGCCACCCGCCAGTCCCTCGATCCGCCCTTCGGCGACATACAGGTAACACTGGACAGCGTTGAGGCCGCCAGCTGATGAATAGAGGTATTTACCCTCACCCTCCAGCGTCACTTCGCGCAATAACGAGAGCAGGCAGCCCAGCCGTTCAAGGCTGGCGGGTGAAGCGTCGTCGGTTCGCTGATAAGCACGCGGATCAAAGCGCACCCGCTCCAGCCGGATCAGTTTCTGGGCTGTTGGTTGCGGTGGCAGCGCGGCCTCCACCAGCGGCGCCTGCTCGGGTGTCACACCCTTGGCGTCAAGGATAAAGGCCGTGACGGCGGCGATGGTCGGTTGCTCAAGGAACATCTCGACCGGCAGCGTGACCTGGTACTGCTGGTGAATGCTATGGACCGCTTGCACCAGGGTAAAGGAGGTCGCGCCCTGATCAAAAAGATCGTCGTCAACCGCCAGCTCATTGATGCCGAGCGCCTCGATAAAATAGTGTTGCAGCCAGGCCGTCAGTGCCTGGGGATCCACAGCCGGCGCCGGTGAACTGACTGACGAGAGGCCGTCACCGGCCAGCAGCGCCTGACGGTCCGCCTTGCCATGGGGCGTTACCGGGATCTGCTCGACAAAGTGAACCTGATTCGGCGTCATGTACTCCGGCAAGCAGGATTTTACAAAATCACGCACCGCCTTTTTGTCCAATCCCTCGGCGACGACATAGGCCACCAGTTTGGGATCTTCGGAGCCGGGATCCTTGACCAGCACCACCGCATCACTGATCGACAGATGGCTTTTGAGGGTGTTTTCGATCTCGCCCAACTCGATGCGAAAACCCCGCAGTTTGACCTGCGAGTCGAAACGCCCCAGCACCTCGATCTCGCCGTTGTCGAGGAAGCGCGCCTCGTCACCGGTGCGGTAAAGCCTGGCGTCGGGTTCAGTGGAGAACGGATCGCGGATGAACTTTTCAGCCGTCAGCTCGGGCCGATTGAGATAACCCCGGGCCAGGCCGATGCCGCCAATGCACAGCTCGCCAGTCTGGCCGATCGGCACCGGCTTGGACCCGGCATCGAGGATATGGATTTGAATATTGTCGATGGGCCGGCCGATCGGCACCCGTTGATCTTCACGCGGTTCGGCGAGCCACCAGGTGACGTCCACCGCTGCCTCGGTCGGGCCATAGAGGTTGTGCAATTGCGCGCTCAGAAGCGCGCGACACCGCAGCAGCAGGTCGTGGGTCAGTGCTTCGCCGCTGACGAACACCTTGCTCAGTGACCGGCATTCGCCAACCGCCGGGTGCTTGAGGAAGAAGCGCAACATGGACGGCACGAAGTGGCAGATGGTGATCCGCTGCGCCTTGATGATCTCCACCAGATAGTGGGCGTCCTTGTGGCCTTCCGGCCTGGCCATGACCAGGCAAGCACCGCTGAGCAACGGCAGAAACAGCTCCCACACCGACACATCGAAGGTAAAAGGCGTCTTCTGCAAGATCCGGTCAGCCGGCCCCACGGCGTAATGGCGCTGCATCCACAGCAGCCGGTTGCAGATCGCCTTGTGCGGCAACATGCAGCCTTTGGGCCGCCCGGTTGAGCCCGAGGTGTAGATCACATAGGCGAGATCATCAGGGCGGTTGATGGACGCCGGATTGGCATCGTTTTCGTGCGGCACTTCGTTCGCGGGATCGTCCAGGCAAAGCACTGCAACGTTATGGGCCTTGAGGCGCTGCTCAAAACGTTGCTGCGTCAACACCACGCTGACCGCGGCGTCCTCAATGATCAGGGCCAGCCGTTCCTCGGGGTAAGCCGGGTCCAGCGGCAGGTAGGCACCACCGGCCTTGAGAATGGCGAGCAGCGCGATCATCAGCTCAAGCGAACGCTCCATCTGCACGCCGACCAAGCTGTCGGGGCCGATGCCAAGTTCGCGCAGGTAGTGGGCCAAGCGATTGGCCCGGCGATTCAACTGGCAAAAACTCAAGCTTTGATCGTCGAAGCGCACCGCCACGGCGTCAGGGCTGCGTTCCACCTGTTGCTCGATCAGCTGCTGCAGGCATTGCTCCAGCGGATATTCGTGGTGGGTGTCGTTCCAGCCGGCAATGATCGCGCATTCCTGGATTCGATCACCGGGCTGCGCTGCGGGCGGAGTGCTTTGTGGACTGTCATTCGTAGAGTTGTTGTCTGACACTGCGCGACTTCCCTGTCAGGTTGGGCCGACGTCATCGGCAACTTTGATCCGTGTCATCCCGTCAGCGCGGCACGCTCATGTAAGCGTCTTGCCGTGCGAGCCTTCAGTCGATTACCGGGGATTGTTCGGATTTTTTGTGCAGCTAATGATTGAGGGGCGCGTTGCTGCGCAAGCTAACCGTCCTCGAAGGGACGCTTGTGACAAACCCACAGGCGCCTGCCCGTGAGAGAAAAAAGCGGAAAGCAGCCCTCGGCCTTGCCGCGGGGGCAAGAATTTGGGCTGTTCAATGTAGAATCAGCGAGGAGCAAGACCAACACATCCGTGTTCCTGAACACAGTAATTCCCTTTACCAGTGAGCGCCTGAGGCTTGCCAGCGACAACGACGCATACCTTGCGCCATTGTAGATTCACCGCTTGAGATCGTATTTTCTCGCTGGCGCCTGCAGGTCTAGAACTATTCCTACAGAATACCGACACCAGCCTAGTAGGAAGAGATGACCTGTCAAATCCAGATTCGAATACTTTACAAATCACGGATACTGACCGACCAGACAGGCTCCGCCCCACCAGTTTCGTAGATTAAAAGCTGACTCCCCCCTCAAAAAAACATTCGCAATGGCAATTTTCCAGATCGGTATTAGGCTAACGATCTACGCGCCAGTCGGCGTACGGCACACTGCCATCATGGAAAAGGATGACATTCATGAGCACTCCCAACACGGATCGTTTTCATATTTTTGGCGTCTGTACGCCAAAAAATTACTGCCTGTTCGTCGACTACGTGCTCGACGAAATCTAGGATCGCGAAAGCAGTTTGCTACAGCGCATACAGGAAACACCCGACCCGGCATTACGCGTCTGGCGAGAAACCACACCACTGCAAGGCACGGATGTTTTCGAGATCGAATGCGTGAAAGACCGGGAAACAGCGCAAGAAGCGGTCGAGTTCTGGCGTGCGTACTTTCATTCCTTGGGCGAAACCATTATCGAAGCTGACCACGTATGCGACAGGTTGGATTGAGGGGGAGCGCATGGAGTCTGAGTCGAAACAATGTAGTGGTCAACTAATTCCGGACACCTCGATAGGAGGTTTAGACGCCATTGCCCGTTCGTAAACGGTCGGTGGCAGATATCCCAGTTTCGAGTGCAGCCGCTCGTTGTTGTAAAACCCAACGATGTATTCAGTGATGTCACGTATCGCTTCGGCGTGGTTGGCGTAATCGCGCCGCCATACCCGCTCCATTTTCAAACTCAGGAAGAAGCGCTCCATCACTGAGTTGTCCCAGCAATTACCTTTACGGCTCATGCTTTGCTGCATTTCATTTCTTGCCAACAGCGCTCTGTAGCTTGCGCTCGCGTATTGGCTGCCACGATCCGAGTGGGCGACCAGACCCGGTGGTGGTTGACGTTGAGCAATCGCCAGCTGCATTGCACTACACACCAGCTCAGCCGGCATGTTCGGGGCCATGGACCAGCCGACTATCTTGCGTGAGAACAAGTCCAGCACCACGGCCAGGTATAACCAGCCGCTTCGGGTCCGGATGTAGGTAATGTCTGCCACCCAAGCTTTGTTTACTGCGTCGGGTTCAAATTGGCGATTCAACACATTTTCAGCAATCGGCAGGTCGTGGTTGCTATCTGTCGTATGCACAAACTTACGCTTCCAAGCCGAACGCAGACCGTTGGCACGCATCAAGCGACGAATTTTATAAAGGCCTATTTCCATGCCCTTGGCGTGCAACACTTTACGCAACGGACGACTGCCATAACAGCCGCCACTTGCGGCAAACGATGCCTTGAGTTGCAGAGCCATGGGACAAATTGATGTTGGCACTTCAGCACGCTTGTTGGCTTCGTAGAACCCGGATCGACTGATGCCCAGCAGCCGACAGACATGCGCCACCGAATAAGCCTTCTGTTGCAGCTGCCGAACCAAGCGATACGTTACTTCAGCTCGCGGGCAAAGAAGGCGGTAGCCTTTTTTAATACATCGTTATCCATCTTGAGCTGGCGATTTTCCTGCTCCAACTGCCGGATACGTTGTTGCTCAGCAGTCAACGGTTTGCCGATTCCGACATCTCCCAGCTGTTCAGCCTCGTACTGCTGCACCCAGCGCCGGACGGCGGTCTCACCAATATTCAGGTCGCGGCAGACCTGCGGAACGGCCAGTCCCTGGTCCTTGATCATCTTTACCACTTGCAGTTTGAAGCTGTCGTCGAATGTTCTGCGTTTGCCAGTCATGAAAAAATCCTCGATAGATGCATTCTCCACCTATCGAGGTGTCCGGGGAAATTAGACCACTGCAACAATGCCCACTGAATATTCATTACCTGATGTCCTTGAGCGTCTGTACCAAAATCAGCTCGCCTTAGAGGCGGCCGTGATGGAGTTGACCTTGAGGGTTGAGCGCCAGGGTGCGACGGACACTGGCGACAATGTCCGCGGAGCGCTTCACACGATCGGTGAGAACGCCGGACACATCAAACAGGGCTTGCCCAAGCTGAGGACCCAACGGCCACCCTAATCAAGGTGGTTCCGACCTCCTTCCTTCAAAAACTCTCTGTCGCGCGGCTCCCGCTTCCCGAATCAGCACGCACTATCCTGCAGTGCTGATCAACCTTAGGCTCCAGCTCGTCAGATTCAAACCCCAAATTATGCTTTTTCAAGCGTAATGGCATAATATGCCAATGATCGAAAAAACCTGTTTGCCCTGAGCTGGAGCTAATTATGGCGACGCGAAACGTTGTGCTCACCCCTCACCAGGAACAGGTTATCCATGACCTGGTGCAGTCCGGCCGTTATCAGAATGCCAGCGAAGTGATGCGAGAAGGTTTGCGTCTATTGGAGCAGCGCGTCGCCGAAGACACCGCCAAAATTGAGGCCCTGCGTCAGGCGACCTCGATCGGCATCATGGATCTTGAGCTCGGGCACTTCACGCAGTTGAACGAAGGGGATCTGGAGCACTACCTCGAGGGCTTGAGCCTGGAGGCCACCCTCCCCGCGCGTGAGAAACACTGAGCATGCCGCAATATCGGATTTCCAACGCGGCGCGCGCCGACATTGTCGACATCCTCAGGCTCTCCCAGACGCAGTTCGGCGATCAAGCACGCCAGCGCTATCAGGCGCTGATCCTCTCCGCATTACAAGCTATCGCCGACACGCCCTATCGCACTGGCAGCCACGACCGCGATGAGCTTGCACCGGGCCTTCGCAGCTATCACCTCATTTACTCACGCCAGCAGGCTAAACACCCCCATGGAACGGTCAAAAGCCCGCGCCATGTCGTGTTCTATCGCGTGGCAAACGACGACGTGATCGAGGTCGTCCGACTCCTGCATGACGCAATGGAAGTGCAACTGCACCTGCCCAACGACTGATCACCGACCTAGCCCAAAGGCTTAACTGGCCATAAACAGCGAAGGTAAGGCGCCCCCTTTACATCGCAACCTGAGCGCCCTCGCTGCCAGCCGACTCGACGGCCAATTGAAGCGGGAGGTTCTGGCCCGACCGGACCCGAGACCCCACGACCAGAAACGCGATGTTCAACTTTGCGCACCACTTTTCAATGCTGAACAACCGCTTCTTAGGCGTTTTCCGTGGCCAGGCGCCTGGCATCACGCTCCATCTGCCTATGGACACGCGGATCGATGCCCCTAGCGACCAGTGCCCTCGTTTCATCACGCAGAGCACGAGCATCTCGTAAGCTAATTTCAGGATAGGTACCGAGAGAAATACGGGGTTGCTTATCCGCCCAGGAAAAGCGGAAGTGCCAGCACTTGGCGCCTTTCGTATTCACGAAAAGGGCGAGGCCGTTGTAGTCAGGGAGGGTGTAGTCCTTGGCGCGGGGTTTGGCGTGCCGGACTGCTGCATTGGTGAGAGCCATCGTACAATCTCCGTCTCGTTTGAATAGAGGAGATTTGTACGGTTTCCAGAGAGGCGAGTCCCACGGAAAAGTGATCTACCAAGCACCGGATTAATGTACTAAAAAATGTACTAAGAAAACGTGGATGGTGGTGTTTTCGAGTGGAGCTTACTGGAACTAAAAAAGAGGCCGAAGCCTCTTTTTTCAGTTTCTGCAGACTTCAATAGAAGCCTGTAGAACAATAATTGGAGCGGGAAACGAGACTCGCACCTAGCGCCCTACCCATTGAAATCTAAGGGTTTTCTTTTATTCCTGCTGCAGGAATGAACTTGATTCTGGACTTGTTTTCAGGGTGTATCAAGAGCAAAAAAAAGATGACTCCAAGCCATGCTTGCGAACTCTACCTACAGCCACTCGGAAGAGCAGTCGTCCGGCCGACGGTATCAATTGCGTAGGACCAATTCGAGACGAGTCCTAAAGCGAGTACGAAGCGGCAGGCCGGAGGACTCCGCATTCCGGCTCTGCCTGGAGTGAGTGGCGTTAACTACTGTGCAGTGTGTTTGAGGTACCAGTGCTGTGTCGCATCCAGAGAAGACGCAAAAACCCCAAGGATTTCATTGATATCCTTCTCCGTTGAGATCAACGGAGGACAGAATGCCAATGCATCTCCCATGGCTCGGTTGATCATGCCACGCTCCTGGGTCTGAGAGGACAGATACCGCCCGAGTCTGCCAACAGCCTCAAAAGGCTCTTTTGTGTGCCGGTCGGCTACCAACTCAACGGCAGCAATCAACCCCACACCACGAACCTCTCCAACCATAGGATGATCAGCAAACTGCTGAAGCCCCTTGCGAAGGATAATCCCCATTTCAGCAGCATGCTGAACCAGGCCCTCCTCTTCGATAATTTTAAGATTCTCCAGGGCAACTGCAGTAGCTACCGGGTGCCCGCTACCAGTGAAGCCATGCCCTAACGTGCCGATCGAATGGCTTTGGTCGGCAATGTCTTGGTAAACAGCGTCGTTAATCAATATGGCTGCAATGGGCTGATAGGAGGACGACAGCTGTTTGGATACCACCATGACGTCTGGTTCGATATCAAAGGTCTCGCAACCGAACATATTGCCGGTTCGACCGAAACCACAGATGACCTCGTCCGCGACAATCAAGACGTCATGCTTGCGGCACACCTTTTGGATCTTTTCCCAGTACGTCTTCGGCGGAATGATCACACCCCCCGCTCCCATCAGCGGTTCGCCATAAAACGCTGCGACCGTCTCAGGGCCTTCCTTGATGATCAGATCATCCAGTTCTCGGGCGAGGCGATCGGCGAACTGTTCTTCTGTTTCACCTGCTCGACCATATCGGTAAAAGTGCGGGCAGCTGACATGCAGGAAGCCCGGCAGGGGAACGTCAAAACCGCGCTGATTTGCCGGCAGCCCAGTGAGGCTCGCACTTACGGTAGTGATACCGTGATATGCGTTCTGCCGACTGATGAACTTTTTCTTGGCGGGCTTCCCCAGAGCATTGTTCCGGTACCATAAAAGCTTAACTACTGTGTCGTTTGCCTCAGAGCCGGAGTTGGTGAAAAACACTTTGCTCATCGGCACCGGAGCCATCTCCACCAATTTTTCGGCGAGCTCGATGCTGGGACGGTGTGCCTTACTGGAAAACACATGATAGAACGGCAGTATACGTAGCTGCTTTTCGGCAGCCTCGATCAGCCGCTGGTTGCTGAAACCAAGCGCTACACTCCATAGCCCTGACATCGCCTCGATGTATCGCTTATTTTGATTGTCATAAACATGAACTCCTTCTCCACGCTCGATAATGAGGGGACCATCCGCCTCATGAAGTCGAGCATCCGTATATGGATGGAGGTGATTTTTAACATCTTTTTGTGCAAGCAAATCCGTCATGATTTTGCCTCGAAGTGAGAGAGGATTCGTTAAACCAAGGGCCGTGTAGAAACCCAAATTAAATACCCAGGCAACCGCACCAGGCTCCACAGCTACAACAACTACCTGTCGCCAATAGCCAAGGAGCAAAAAGCGACATAAACACCGTAATCGGTGTCCGGACTTACTTGACCAATTCAGGCTCGCCTACAGGTTATGCGCTAAACCTGTGGGCGAGCCCCCTCGCGAAGAGGACTTTAGGGCTGTTGCCAAAAAACCCGGATCAGAAGTAATACCCGATGTTCATGTACAACTGGTTTTCCCACTGGTTACTACCACCAGCCCCCAGACTCTGGGTGAGGCTGCTGCCACCGATGACCGGATCATTCTTGCCGTACAACCATTCCGTGGCGATCCACAGTTTGCTGAAGGAGAACGAGGTGCCGAAAATCATCCGTTGCGAGGTATTGAAATCGTCGGCGGATTTATCGAAGGCGCTGTAGTTGGCGTACAGCTTCACACCGCTGATCTGATCGAACAGGTACTTGCCGCTGACGTCGTAGCTCACATCCGCCACGTACAAGTTGCCGCGACTGGCAACGTTGAAGGTGCCGTCGTAACCGCCGAAAGTCACCAATTCATCGGTGCCGGGGTTGCGCGGGGACATCTGCTGTCGCGCGGCTTGCAGTTGCACGCCCCACGGGCCGTTTTTGCCGATGTAGTGCACCGCCATGGCATTGCGTCGACCATCGTTGTTGGTGTCGCGGTTCTCCAGGGACGAGGTCAGGCCGGAGATCCCGACTTCGGACTTCCACGGCCCCAGGTCCAGCGCCTTGGCCACCCGCAGGACCACTGTGTTGCGTTCCTGGTTGTTGCTGCCGTCGGTGACATAGCTGTCCGCTTCGGAGACCACAGTGGAGTAGGTTTCACCGTTGCTGGTGCCTTTGCCCTGCCAGGCCGGGCGCAGGTAGTAACCGGCCTGAATATTCCAGTCGCCGCTTTGCTGGATGTACTTGGCGCCGACTTCTTCCACGTCTTCCAGTCCCACGACGCTGCCCAGGGTTTGGTAGAACGTGCTGCCGAAGTACGGCTGCAAACCGAACGGCAGCTGGTTCAGGCCGACCTGGACCTGCTGGTCGGGGTTGAACTTGTAGCCGATCCACGCCAATTCGGCGAACTGGACGTCACCGACATTCTTTGTGTACTGGTAAGGGTAGGCTCGACCGTAGAAACGGTACTTGGCCTCGCCGATCCAGGTGTCGGAGTTGTACTTGGCGCTCAGGATCGCGGTGTCAAAGTTGAACTTCTGGATGTCGCGATCCGGGTCATAGTCCCAACGCGCTCGGACGGCACCGCCGAGATCGAGGTTGTCGGTGACCTGGATCGCCATCGCGGGGGTGGAAAGGGCCCCCAACAGCGCCAGCGGGGTCAATGAGCGCAAGGCCCGGGTGGTGTTCAAGTTCATGGTCGCTCCGTCTCTTGTTTATTTTATTGTTGGCAACACTCATCCCGGCCACGGCAAAAGCGCGGTCTGGATGAAAGGGGTAGGGCCCACCAGAACGAAGGCTGCAAACAGCGTCCAAGTTAGGGCCGGGAGGGTCAGCCGCCGGCGGTCAGCCGGGTCTGGGTGTAGCTATGCCGAGCCTGCACATGGCACCTCTTCACCAAGGCTGGGAAGTGCCTGACAAGCCGCGGTCATTCACACTCCCGCGTCAGCTGCGTTGCAGTTCTTCAACCACAGCGGCACAAGCACGGAAGGTATTCAACGTCCACTCTGCATTGATAAAGTCCGGCCAACTGGAAAGTTTTACGATTGTCACTTCAGAAGCCGGATCCCAATAGATACTCTGCCCAAATACTCCGCGCGCCGAATAGGTACCCTGTTCACTGTCCAGCACCCAGCACTGATTGCTATAGGCGCCGTTAGGAAAGTGTTTGACATAGAAGCCATAGAGGACTTCAAAAGCCGGTGTGGAACCACGGCCGCATGCGCGCACAAATTCCTCTGGAACAATCTGTTGGCCGTTGAAACGTCCCCTCTGCAGATACATCTGGGCAAAGCGCCCCAGATCACGCAGCGTGGCGCTCATCCCGCCATCGGCCAATGCCGTTCCAACGCAATCGAGGGTGATATTCGCGTCTTGTTCTGCCCCCAGTCTTGACCAGATCTCCCGGCTCAGTAAAACGGGGAGCCGCTCGCCGCAGGCCCGCTCACAGACCCAGGCCAACACGTCGGTATCCACTGAGCGATACTCAAAGAACTGGCCATGTTCACGATCTTTACTCAGCGACTTCAACAAACCATAAATGCTGTCAGGCGACTTTAGCTCTCCCCGTTCACGCCAACCGGAGGCGATATCCAACTGGATGAATTCAGCATCCGGATCGGTGTAGTCCTCCCTGAATCTCACTCCCGTGCGCATATCCAGAAGATCCTGTACCCGGGCGTCGCCATAACCGCTTGCCGAAAGCTCGGGCACATAGTCGCTGACACGCGCTTGGGGATCGATTCTGCCCTGGCCGATCAATCTGCCGACCAGGCTACCGACGACGGTCTTGGATACCGATTGCAACAGATGCAACGTGTGCGGCTGCATACCGTTGAAATACTGCTCCGAAACCACCTTGCCTCGGTGGAGCACTAAAAAACCATCGGTGTAGCTATCGGTCAAGAAAGTCGCCAGATCGGTTTGTCCGCCGTCGACCCGCTGGAAACGTACGTCGTCCAGTGAGCGTTCGTTGCGCTCGAGTTCGGTGACCGGCCCGGGACTACGATGAATAGCGGCCACCGGAAACAACTGGCTCATGTGCTGGAACGACCAGCGGTTATAGGGCGGACTGTCCCAATTATGCAGGCCGACTTGCTTTTCCCGGGACGGCGGATAGCCCTGCATCAAACTTAGGTCCTGATAACCAATGCCGGGAGCGGTCATGTCTTTTTTATTGTACATAGGGGTTCAGCTCTCATCGTTCAGAGGGTGGTGGCAAGAAAAGCGGTGGCCGTGATCCTGGGTCTCGGCTGGCACCTCTCGGCGACAACGTTCAGTGGCCCGCGGGCAACGGGGCGCGAAGTGGCACCCGGCAGGCCGATTCAAGGGGCTGGGGATCTCGCCACTCAGGATTTGCAACTGGTCACGGCGCTCCGGGTCGATGGAGGGCACTGAATTGAGCAGCGCACGCGTGTAGGGATGACGCGGTCGGCCAAACACCTGCTCCACCGGCCCGGCCTCGACGATGCGCCCCAAGTACATCACCAGCACCTGCTGCGCCAGATACTCGACCGTCGCAAGGTCGTGGCTGATAAACAGGTAGCTCAGGCCATTGTCGGTCTGCAGCGTCTTGAGCAGTTGCAGCACCTGGGCCTGGACCGACACGTCGAGCGCCGCCGTAGGCTCATCGAGGATCAGCAGTTTTGACTCCAGCGCCAGGGCCCGGGCGATAGCGATACGCTGCAACTGGCCACCGGAGAATTCATGGGGATAGCGCTCCATGTGCTCCTCGCCCATCCCTACATTTCCCAGCAGCGCGAGAATGCGCGCGTGCAAGGCGCTACCGCGCAAACCAAAGGCAACCTTCAGCGGCTCGGCAACAATCGCCTTGATCGTCATTTTCGGGTTCAGCGAGGCGTACGGGTTCTGGAACACCATACTCAAGCTCCTGCCCCGCGCCCTGGCATCAGTGGGCAGCGGCCGACCTTCGACCAGAATTTGCCCACTATCGGCTGGCAGCAGACCGAGCAAGGTCGCGGCCACCGTACTTTTGCCACAACCGGATTCCCCCACCAGCGCGACCGTCTCACCGACCTGCACCTCCAGGCTGATGTGGTCAATGGCCGTCACCAGGCCATCGCGGCTGGCGTAGGTCTTGTGCAACTGATTGACGCTCAACAATGCGGGCTGTTTGTTGTTATTCATAGCCGTTTACCTTTCAAAGAAGCCTCACACCTTGACCAATATGTTGTGGCAAGCTGCCCAGTGCTCCTTGCCGATGACAACCCTCGGCGCAGCGTGATTGCAGCGTCCGGTGGCGCGTTCACAACGTGGGTTGAAGGCACAGCCAGCCGGGGGATCCGCCATGTTCGGCACCTGCCCCGGGATGAAGCCCAGGGCTTGGGGTCCCTGCCCCAACTTGGGCACGGTGCCCATCAACTTCAGGGTGTAGGGGTGTGCAGGTCGCTTGAACACCTCGCCCACCGGACCGCTCTCCACCACTTCGCCGGCATACATCACCGCCACCCGGTCACAGAGCGAAGCCACTACCCCCAGGTTGTGGGTGATAAACAGAATCGCCAGGTCCTGCTCCCGTGCCAGCTTGCGCAGCAGAGCGATGATCTGCGCCTGCACGGTGACGTCCAGCGCCGTGGTCGGCTCATCGGCGATCAGCAGTTTCGGCCGACAGGCCAGCGCCATGGCAATCACCACTCGCTGCAACTGACCGCCAGACATCTGGTGCGGATACTTGGCTAGCGCCAGAGGGGGGTCGGGCATGCTCACCGCTTCCAGCGAGCTCAGCGCCTCGGCGCGGATTTGTGCCTTACTCAGTTGCCGATGGCAGCCGATGACATCGAACATCTGCCGCCCGATGGTGAAGAACGGGTTGAGCGCCTTCATCGGATTCTGGAAGATCATCGCCGCGCCACCGCCACGCAAAACCGCCAGCTGCGACGCCGACGCGCCGTTGACCTGCTGTCCGGCGACCCTGACACTGCCTCCCAGCCGAGCGGCCTCAGGCATCAATCCAAGGCAGGACATGGCCGTCATAGACTTGCCCGAGCCCGACTCCCCCACCAACCCGAGGATCTCGCCGCGCCTTACCTTAAGGTCGATGCCGCGTACGGCCTTTACGGTCTTGAACAAACCAGGGAAGGACACCGTCAGCCCTTCCACTTCCAGCACCAGGTCTTGAGCTGCGTCGTTATTCGAAGCGGCGAAACTCTCGATAGCAGAATATTGCAAGGATTCGTCGATCATCAGCGCGTCCCCTTCTTTGGATCAAGCACATCGCGCAGCCCGTCACCTACTAGGTTGACGGCCAGCACCAGGACAAAAATCGCCACTCCGGGAAACAGCACCGTCCAGGGATTCTCGAGTAACTGCGAGCGCGACGCTGCGGCCATCAGCCCCCATTCGATCATGGGCGGCTTGGCCCCCAGCCCGATAAAGCTCAGCGAGGCAGCGGCGAGAATGGTGTAACCAAAGTCCATGGAGCCCTGCACGATCACAGGCGTGGTGGCATTGGGCAGTACATGGCGAAGCAAGATACGGCCGTGACTGACACCCATGGAACGGGCGGCATGGATATAGGTTTCTGAACGAACCCGCACTACCGCACCGCGCATGATCCTCGCGTACCAGGGAAACCAAGAGACAGCGAGCGCTAACATGGCGTTGGCCAATCCCGATCCCAGCGCAGCGGTGATAGCGATCGGCAACAACAGCGGCGGAAAGGCCAGAAACACATCTGAGAAACGCATCAGCAGCGTATCAACTCGACCACCGAAGTAACCGGAAACAAGCCCAATCGGAATCCCGATCAGCATCGCAATCAGAGTCACGCTCACTCCGATGATCAGCGAGGTGCGTGCGCCATAAAGCACCCGTGAAAGAATGTCGCGACCAAACTCGTCGGTGCCCATCCAGTGTGCCCAGTTGGGTGCCAGCAATTTCTGGGAAAAGACAATCTTGTTCGGCTCATAAGGTGCAAGCCAGGGGGCGAAGACTGCCGCCAGGATGATCAGCAGCAATAACAGCGCGCCGAATACAAACAACTTGTTATCGCTGGCAAACGCCAGGGCCTTGATACGCCATGATGGGGCTCGCGGGGGCATGGACAGGGATACGTCTTGGATACTCATTGGACTCGCAACCTCGGATCAACAAGGTGATACAAGAGATCAACGATCAGGTTGATCGACAGATACGTCGTGGCCAGCACCAGGGTGGCTCCCATCACAGCGGGGAAATCATTCTGGGCAATCGAAAACACCACAAAGCCGCCCAGGCCAGGCCAATCGAAAATGAACTCAACGACTACCGCACCACCGAGCAGGTAACCGAAGGTCAGGCCCACCACTGTCAGGAGCGGAATCATTGTCGCCTTCAGGGCATAGGCGTAATGGATACGCCACTTGGGTACACCGTAAGAAACGGCCGTACGGATGTACTCCTCGGATAGCACCTCCACCATCATGTTTCGGGTGATCCGGGTGACAGTGGCCAAGGTCACGATGACCAGGGTGAGCACGGGTAGCGTCAGGTGTTTGATGGCGCTCCACAGTGCTACGAAATTACCGGCCAGCAGAGTGTCGATCAGGTAAAAGCCTGTCACACGCTCAAAAGGGCTATCGAGAAGAATGGAAGCATCGATACGTCCTTGCAGGGGCAGCCAGTTGAGCTTGCCGTAGAACACCAACTGCAAGCCCATGGCCAGGATGAAAACTGGAAACGCCGTCCCGGCGATAGACCCCGCTCGTGCCACATTGTCGACCACAGAGTTCTGCCGCGCCGCTGAGATGACACCGATCGGCACCCCCAGCACCACCACCCAGAACATCGCCAGGAATGTCAGTTCAAAAGTCGCGCCAACCCGCCTGACCACTTCCTCCACCACCGGCCGCCCGGTGCGCAGACTAGTGCCAAAATCACCTCGGAGAAGATCGCCGATGTAATTGAAGTATTGGATCGGCAGAGGCTTATCCAACCCCAGATTTTCCCGTGCGACGGCAATCTGCTCCACCGTGGGGTGATTCCCCAGCATCATTTCTACCGGGGAACCCGGAAGAGCTCGGCTCAGAACGAAGGTGATGGTCAACACTCCCAAAAGAATGAAGAACATCACTATCAATCGCTGAGCTATATACTTCGCCATTTGGAATACCCCTTGTGGCTAAAAAACTTGACCCTGACTTCTTACGCCCAACATAAAAATCCCAAAAGCGGGTTAACCCGTGAGGGAATAACCAGGCAAATTAACTAACTGCCTGGTTATCGATTTACATGGCAAATCAGGCGTTACAGGTACAATTTCATCAAGGACGACTCAGCATTCAGCGATTCAAGTTGTAATAGAGAATCGCCTCATAAGCAGGATTCAGGCTCTTTTCCATACCCTTAATGTCTTTGCGGGAGACGCGTATCTGCTGCACGTCGGCGTACCAGATCGCAGGAGCGTCCTTGGCCAGTAGCTGCTGGGCCTGCACGTACTTTTCAGTGGATTTGGCCCGATCACTGCCTTCTAGCGCCGCCGCCTCTTCGATCAACTGATCAAAGCTTGGGTTGCTGTAGTGAGACAGATTGAATAGCGTGGTTTTCTCTGTATGGAACTCACTGAAAAGCCAATCGCTGGGTGTCGGATACGTCGGCCACCAAGCCATAGATTGCATGTTGGGAGCGGTATCCAGCTTCTTTGCCTTATCCCAGATCACACCCCACTCGCCGGGGAGTAACTCCACCTCAACGCCAACCTGAGACGCCGTCGCCTGGAATAGTTCTGCAGCGTTTGCATAGATGCCACTGATGTACTGCATCGAGACCTTCCAGTCCTGCTTAGGTACACCGGAGGCTTCCAACAATTGCCGGGCTTTATCCAGATCGTAAGAGGCCATAGGCACGCTGGCATGCCCCCAGATACTGGTGGGCAAAGGCCCCTTGGGAACACTGCCGTAGCCATGCAAAATATCTTTGGTGACACTTTCATAGTCCCAGAGGTATTGCAGCGCCTGACGAAATGCCAGGTTGTTCGTAGGGTACTTCTGGGTATTGATCAAAAATTGGAAGTTCTTCCACGAAGGCGCGGTGCTCACCTTGATGGAGGGGTCCTCTCCCAACACCTTGAGCTGATCAAGAGGGATATCCCAGGCGACGCCGGCCTCGCCATTTTTGATCATCTGGGTACGGGTCGAGGCTTCGGACACGACCTTCACGATGACCCGATCAAATTGCCCTTCTTTCCAACCTCCCCAGTAGCCATCGAATCGCTCAAGCACCACTTGCTGGCCCTGTTCGACCTGCCCAAGCTTATAGGGACCGGTACCGATGGCGTTGGGAGCCATCATCCAGTCATGCCCTTTCTCCACCGCCGCCGGGGCAATGATGTAAGCGGCATACTGGCCTGCCGCGATCAGATTGGCTGGAGTGGGACTCTTAAACTTGAGCACTACCGTATCGTCAGCGAGGGCCTCGACGGTATCCAGACCGTTCCATACAAATGCAGCGCCCTGTTTCAGCTGCTTGACGTAATCAATGGACTTTTTGACCGATGCAGCATTAAAGGCCGAACCGTCATGAAATTTAACGCCGTGCCGCAGCTTGAAGGTCCAGGTCTTGCCGTTGTCGCTGCTTTCCCAGGACGTGGCGAGCTTGGGGGAAAACTCCTCTGCACTGCCTGGCGCGTTATATACAACTAATGTCTCGTAGATATTGCCAAGTACCCGCACTTCCTCCGAAAAAGCCGAGGCAGGATCCCAATCCTTGAAAGAGGCTCGATCAGCGACAACCAAGGTATTGTTTGCCGCATACACCAAACCACTGGTCAACGGCGCGGTAACGGACAGCGCCATCAACCCCGCCATTAATGTTCTTTTTAACTTCATCGGTGTTCCTCTTATTTTTATGGTGGGCGCAGCGGATCACTTGTAGAAACAGGCACTCATTCAACCGGAACGAATGATGTGATTGGCCGTTAACGAAACTGACTTTTAAGTGGTGTATGGCATTATTGATCTGACGCACAGCCAGCTCAATTTCGCGAGCACGAATAAAAAAACGCCAGGTGACGCCCTAAAGCGTCACCTAGCGTCTATTTTAAAAAAAGACTAAAACAGCGGAGGGACGAGGTTGAACTCACCTTCTGATGGATGTACCAGCAGCCGCGACCTCACCTCGTCAGGAATCTCAGGGGCATCAATCGGAAAACAGCTGCAACTGGTGAGAGCGTTACGCAGGTCGATCGACTCGCCTAGGTGCTCAAATACAATATGGGCACCAAAAGGACGGCGGAAATTGTCACCCGAAACGCCGAGTACCAAGCCGTTGAGAAAACGGAAACGACTGCGGTAGGAGGGATAAAGCGCTGACCAGATATAGCCCCGGGACGAGAGGTACTCGCGCTCGACGATGTAAATCAGATCCGATGAGGCAAAGCAGAACCCACGATATTTATTGATGCCGAAACTGTTCAGCTGGTCATCGCCCAACCTCATCCGCTCGTATGTTTTACTCAGGATCTTTTCGCCGGAGCGGGTCAAGCGGGTAATCGACTTGATCACCTCCCCCGGCGCGGCAGGCGACATCAAATAGACAAAGTAGTAACCCTGGTACTTCGACAACGCCTGCGCGGAGCTCGGGAAAAAATCGGCTGGTACCGCACTGTCCGGCTCTCGCGCCGTGCGTTGCCTGTTGAGCAGAGCGCGGAAGGATTCATGCTCGGAGAATATTTCCTCCTCATCCACCCCAAAAAAAGCGCAGATCTTGCGCAGTGTAAAGGACGAAGGAGTCGCTTGCGCCCCCAAGTATTTGTTGAACTGCTGGCGGTTGATATCAAGGGAGCGGCACACCTTCGCCACCGACTTATAATATCCGCAGAGAAGGCGCAAGTTTTGACTAAAGTCTTGCATCGACTGGGATGAACTGGAACTGACCATAAAGAGTATTCCTAACGCCACGATTGACAATATGCTGAACTAATCGTCGCTTGGGGTCACGGTTTCAAAAGCTCAGTGCAAGACAGTGCCTGAAAGTGGCGCAGAAGCTCGGCATTGCCAACCCGTGATCGAAGCGAGCATTGAGCCCGACCATAGCGACTAGGTGAGGAAATATTCAATAAATACACAAGCTTATCCAGCGATTCCTGACGCCTCGGTAGAACTACCATCGGCTGCATATTTGTAAATCGCGACTATGGCTACCCAAGAGCCGACTGCTCACTTGAACATCGCGTGAGCTCTTGGTCACGATATCCTCCCTGTAACCTGATGAATCGATGTGGTCGAGGCGGCACGAACGCGAAACAAGCACGCTACCTCAATGCTGCTATATCAGTTTGCTATGCGCCACTCCCGGCCATCCGCAGAGCAATGCCCTTCCAGGCGCCACAGTCGTTGACTAACGAACAGGTATACGCTGTCACCGGCTACATCCTGTACATGAACAAACTGATTGAAGCCAATACGACCGTCAATGCATCGACATTGGCAGCCGTAAAAATGCCGAATCGAGACGGTTTTTTTATCGATGATAGACCCGACAGCAAAGCGGTCGCCTGCATGATTAACTGCTTGAAGGTCCCCAGATAGAATCCTACCTGACCGGGCTGAGTCTGCTAATCGATGGCGGTTCGATTCGCTCAAGTCAGTCGGCCCGACGCTGTGCATCGTTCTTCGAGCAAACGCACGAACATGGTCAGGCTTTGCGACACCGTCCCCCGGCGCCACACCAGCCAGGTTCGCAAATAGCGAAAGGACTCCGACAACGGCCACACACTCACCGTGGTGCAGCCCGGCATGCTTTCGAGCATGCTGCGCGGCATCAGCGCCAGGCCAGCACCGGAGCTGACACAGGCCAGCATGCCGTGATAGGACTCCATTTCGAAAATCTTGCCGGGCACCGCAGCATCCTTGGCGAACCACCTTTCAAAGTGATGTCGGTAAGAGCAATTAGAGTGAAAGGCGTAGATGTTTTCGCCGTTCACATCCTGCGCACGGTGGATCGGCAAATGGTTGAGCGGCGCGATCAGCACCATCTCTTCCTCGAATGCCGGCACGCCCTCCAGTGCCGGGTGCAGCACCGGCCCGTCGACAAACGCAGCGGCCAATCGACCCGATAGCACTCCGTCGATCATGGTCCCGGAAGGACCAGTGGACAGGGCCAGTTCGACCTTGGCGTGCTTCTGGTTATAGGCGGCCAACAATTCAGGAATACGCACCGCCGCCGTGCTCTCCAGCGACCCCAGGGGAAACGATCCTTGCGGCTCTTCCCCGGCAACCGTCGCGCGCGCCTCCTGGACCAGATCGAGAATGCGTCGGGCATAGTCGAGAAAACTCCAACCGGCCGGCGACAGCCGCAGGCGGCTTTTCTCGCGGATAAACAGGTCAACGCCCAAGTCCAGTTCCAGCTGTTTGATCCGCGTCGTCAGGTTCGACGGCACACGATGGATGTGCTGAGCGGCGACGCTGATGCTGCCGTGCTCGGCGACCGCTTTGAAAATCTCCAGCTGAACCAGATCCAAGTCATTCTCCATACGTGAACGATACGGTCAGTATTATTCAGTTTTAAGAAACCAAAAGCCACCGTAGTCTGAACGCATTCCCACCCCGCAGGACGATGCCATGACCAACATTTCCAGCCTCACTCATGCCATTTCGATCAATCCCGTCAACGGCGAGCAGATCGGTAACTACCCTTTTGAATCCGAAGCGGCGCTGCAAACCGCACTGTCACGTGCCACGGCCGGGTTCCGTGTCTGGCGCGGCACACCGGTTGCGCAACGCGCGCAACGGCTGATCGCCCTGGCCAACGTCTTGCGCAACAACGCAGAAACAATGGCGAACATGATCACCCTGGAAATGGGGAAGCCGATCACTCAAGCACGTGGCGAAATCGAAAAGTGTGCGCAGCTCTGCGACTGGTACGCGGAACACGGCCCGGCCATGCTCAACGCTGAACCGACATTGGTTGAGGGCGGAAAAGCACGCATTGAATACCGCCCACTCGGCCCGATTCTCGCGGTGATGCCGTGGAACTTCCCGATATGGCAGGTCCTGCGCGGCGCCGTTCCGGTATTGCTCGCCGGCAACACCTACGTGCTCAAACACGCGCCGAACGTGATGGGCAGCGCTTACCTGTTGCTGGACGCCTTTCAGCAAGCCGAATTTCCTGAAGGGGCTTTCGAAGTCATCAACGTCACGCCGGAAGGTGTTTCCACGGCGATCAAAGACTCACGCATTGCAGCCGTCACCCTCACCGGCAGCGTGCGAGCCGGCATGGCCATCGGCGCGCAGGCCGGTGCGGCGTTGAAAAAATGCGTCTTGGAACTGGGCGGCTCCGACCCTTTTATCGTGCTCAACGATGCCGACCTCGACGATGCGGTGAAAGCCGCCGTGATTGGCCGTTATCAGAACACCGGGCAAGTCTGCGCGGCGGCCAAGCGCCTGATTGTCGAGCAGGGCGTTGTCGAGGAATTCACGCGCAAATTCGTTGAAGCCACGCAAAAACTGGTGGTCGGTGATCCACTGGCCGCCGCCACGTACATCGGCCCGATGGCTCGCTTTGATCTGCGTGATGAACTGGATCAGCAGGTGCGCAACACTCTGGAGGAAGGTGCTACGTTGTTACTGGGTGGCAAGAAGACCGAGGGTAGCGGTAACTTCTACGAGCCAACGGTTTTCGCTGATGTCACCGACCAGATGACCTCGTTCAAGCAGGAACTGTTTGGCCCGGTCGCTTCGATCATCACCGCACGCGATGCCACCCACGCCATGGCACTGGCAAATGACAGTGAGTTCGGCCTCGCCGCAACGATTTATACAGGCGACGTGGAACGTGCCCAACAGATGGCCGGTGAACTGGAAACCGGTGGTGTATTTATCAATGGTTACTGCGCCTCCGATCCGCGCGTCACCTTCGGCGGTGTGAAGAAGAGCGGTTTTGGTCGCGAGCTTTCGCACTTCGGGGTACGCGAATTCTGCAACGCGCAGACGGTGTGGCGGGATCGGCATTAAGTGCATGGACGAAGACCGAGTGCGTTGGAAACCACGTTTTCTAAAGAGCTCATTGCAGCTTACAAAAATAATACCCCGACTAAAAATCGCAAAAAATTTCGTGAAGTTGGTGGATACGGCCAGGTAAGCGAAAGTGACTTGTTCCGATCCTCAGACCACTGCGTGATTCTGACATCCGAAGAAGAGATAGAAAGGGACTCTACCCAATTCTTCGAATTACCGTTGCCTGCCTCGTTCCTCCAGTCAGCTCTCGCTACGCGTGAGCTGACCGTGACGTTGGCCTATTCACCAGCTACGCGTGGTTGACCAACATTGCTCTGAGTAGGTTTGCCGAGGCCGAAGGGTATTCGTTAAGAAGCCGACCGGCTAAATGGGTTACGAAAGGGGTAGAGAAGCTGGTGCCGCTGATCTCTTTGAAGATTCTGTGACCTTGGGACTGATTGTTGAATCTGAGCACACCGAGGCTACGCATATCGGGCTTCCACTGCCCACGGTCTTGTCGCATTGGACAGGCCAAATTACTACCAGGAGCCACGAGCTCTGCTCCTCTGACTGTTGGACCATGCCGGGTAAACGCCGATGGTTGGCTAGCTGATGCTGGCGTCAGCTGGGATATTTCTGGGTATTTTTGGCTATCGAGGTGGCGTTGTGGCGGGCGATACTTCCTACCGTAAGAACATTCAGCGGTGGGGCTGGATCGATGATTGCGCTCTGCTCGTGCAAGAGGTACTTAGGATACTCCTCTCGCCAACTGTTGACGGGTACCGCGGGATCCTCAGACCCTCTGAAATTCCCAGTAAAGACGATGAACAAGACGTTGTGCTTTCTGGCCAGCACATCGAGGATGTACGCCCCCCCGAATGTGAGTACCGTCGTAAGGAGCGTTGGTGTTGCCCAACGACAGGTTGAAGATCCTGCGAGAGTGTCAGACTGAGCGACTCAGGCCTGTCAGTCAGCCATAGCCTCTTCTGCTACCCGCTTAGTAGCCGTGGGCGACTCAGCACCGTTGGCTGGCCTTGGTATGCGTCGCCTTCAGATCCTTGGCAAATGTCCCATCCACCTCGCCCTTGAAGAAGTTTTTGCCGTAGATCAGCAACACAACACAACGCCAATCCCGAATGCCCTGCTCGCCCCCTTGATCGCCAGTACCGCGCCGATCACGCCCGCGATACCCAAGTCACGCTGGCAACGAGCTTCAAGGATGCCCAGACGCACACTCGCATAACCCTGGATCAGCAACGTCAGCGACAGAGCAACACCGAGAATCGGCGGCTTTCACTTATGCTGAGGCAGGAATAAACCTGCCCCAGCTTAAATGACTATTTGATCACTACCGGATTGACTGGTGATCCGGCAGCGCGATGTACTTTTAGCGGGGCTGCCACATAAAGGAAAGTATACTGCCTGTCTTTAGCGCAACTTTCAGCTAGCTTTTCCAGATCGCAGATCTCCGTAAAGGCGATACCAAGATTACGCATCAAAGCGCAGTGTAGTGGCAGAGCCACACCTGATACTGGGTCTGTCGTGACCTCATTGGCGATGGTATCGGTGACAAGGTTTGGAATTTCCTTCTCATGGAACCATCGAACAAGCTCCTCCGAATATGTAAGGCCTGGCTCGCAGAATCCGTCGTAAAACGCCTCGCCCTGCTCATAGAAAGCTTGAAGGAAGTTAGTCCTGATAATCAGGATATCGTGGGGCTCGATCGTATGGCCCTGAGCCTCTGCGCACGCCACAAGATCTAAGTGAGTGAATGTCTCACCTTTATCCAGCATGCGCTTGCCACGATGCCGTGCCATATCCAGTAATACTCCGCGCCCGACCACTCCTCGCTCGCCGATAGGTGCGACACTGGCCTTGTCAAGGCCACCCACAGTTGTTCGCGCGTCGTAGCCGTTCCATATTTTTCCGCCGTACCAGAGGTGGCCAAGCGCATCATATTGCGTGGAGCCTTGCAGGAACGCGTCGATCTTGTCATCAGCGTAGTGCAACCCGCCGGGATAACATGGGCCATGATCATTGTCCCAGCTTGACTCATCGAGAACCATAGTACGTTCCGCCGGGGTACGGCCTGGCCAAACCGGATCGCCTGCGGGATCACCGATCATACGCTGTAAAGTAAATACACTTCCCGTCTTAATGTGCGCCACCCCGCGCATGACTTCTTGCGCGGTCAGGTAATTCAGAGAGCCAACTTCGTCTTCCGGTCCCCACTTGCCCCAGTTAGAAGGAGCGTCCTTCAAAAAATCTTCCATCGTAGGAACTGCAGTAGTCATGATTTTTTCCTTTTAAGTCGCGGTGGTTATTGTTTGCTTTGAATGACTGGGTGACTAATGCTCGCATGGCGAAGGCAAGGCGAACTTTCATTTGTGGCTAAGGCGTGGCTGGAGTTAGCCCGTGACTCCTCCCACAAATGGATTACTGTTGATCACAGAGGGCGTGATCAATACAAAACCTGTGGGAGGAAGCTCACCGCAATGGTGTCAGACTGAGCGACTCAGACCTGTCAGTCAGCCATAGCCTCTTCTGCTACCCGCTTAGTAGCCGTGGGCGACTCAGCACCTTTGGCTGGCTTGGCATCCGCCGCCTTCAGATCCTTGGCAAATGTCCCATCCACCTCGCCCTTGAAGAAGTTTTTGCCGTAGATCAGCAAACACAACACAACGCCAATCCCGAATGCCCAGCTCGCACCCTTGATCGCCAGTACCGCGCCGATCACGCCCGCGATACCCAAGTCGCGCTGGCTACGAGCTTCAAGGACGCCCAGACGCACACTCACATAACCCTGGATTAGCAACGTCAGCGACAGAGCAACACCGAGAATCGGCTGTACCAGAGTCACTACCGGCAACAACAGCAGACCGGTGTTGGTCCCCCAACGGAACGACCCGACACCGCCGATAATCGACTTCATCGCTTTCGGCCCACCTTTAAAACGCTCGATCACCACCACCAGCATCGCCGCCCATTTTGGGCCGCACATGGCGACATCCGGGCCAAAGATACTCATGAACGCATTACGCGCGCCGAAGATCAGGTGAGAGCGATCGGCGTTGTAGTCGACGACTTCATCAGTGCGGACAGTTTCTGCCTCATCGAGGAGCGATTTCGCACTAAGCACATCGCCGAAGACAATGATGTACACCGCCAGCATGGTCGGCAGCGCGGAGATGAACATCGACAGTGGCGGCATGCCCAGACCGAACACGGTGTAGTTGCTCCACAGCCCGGCGAAATCCGGTTTGCTGATGCCCCACTGAATGGTTGGCCATGGCGCCTCACCGAACAGCGGCGCAATCACCACCGCCAACAGAATGATCGGCAAGATTCCCAGTTTGGCGAAGTTCCACCAGAAGCGGTTGCGCTGCTTCAGTTCGTTGAAGTGCTGGGAGAAGATCAGATAGAAGGCGATGCCGACCGCAATGGAAATGGTCCAGGGCAGCACATTGAATTTACCGCCAACCTGGAACACCGCGATCACCGCACTCAAGCCGGCACCGACGATAATCCCGGACTTGATCGCCGAGGGCACATATTCCACAACCTTCTTCGCCATCCCGGTCGCCCCTAGGGCAATTGAAAAAATCCCCAACATCAACTGGAAGGCAATCAAAGCGTGGACACGCTCCGGGCCAATTGGAAATTGAGCACAGTAAGCCATCAACAGTGGTACCGCCGGGGTGATCCAGCCAGGTACGGTCGGGTCACCGAGCAAATGGTGCACGAGGTAAAGCAAGCCGTTGAGCATCACGACGGCCAGCGCGACCTCAAATGGCATGCCGAGCAGTTCGGTCATCAGCGGAATGGCGGCCAAATCCACGGCACACATCAGCAAGCCTTGGAGGTAGTCCGGAAGTTCGATTTTGTAGTGAATAAACGGCAACCGAACCTTGAAAGGACCCAGCGGGATGTACGGGCTTTCGCTCCGCTGCACAGTAGTGTCGGACATTGAGTTCACCTGTTTTATTGGTCTTGTAATGGCGGGTGCACGCACCCGCAGGGCGGGAGTCGTGGCTTATCGGAATCAATAGGCTGCGCGATAGATTTTCTCGATATCGGCGGCTGTCAGCTTGCGCGGGTTGTTGCGCATCAAACGGTCGATCTTACTGGCCTCCTCGGCCATTGCCGGGATGGCATTCTCAGGTACGTTGAAACTGCGCATACCGGATGGAATATCCACAGCGGCGCATAGATCTGCCATGGCTTTGACAGCCAGATCCGCCGCATCCTTGTTGCTCAGGTGCGCGACACACACGCCCATGGCTTCGGCGATATCACGGAAACGCTCGACACAGGCCGTCTTGTTCCATTCCATCACGTACGGCAGCAGCAAGGCGTTGCTGACACCGTGGGCAATATTGAAACGCCCGCCCAATGGGTATGCCAGCGCATGCACTGCGCCTACCCCTGCGTTACCAAATGCCATGCCGGCCATCAAGCTGCCGGTGGCCATGTCTTCCCGAGCTTGCAGGTTGGATGGATTGGCATAAGCCTTCGGCAGCGCCTTGGCGATCAATTTGATAGCGCCCAACGCGATGGCATCAGTGATTAGAGAAGCGTTGAGCGAAAGATAGGACTCGACCGCATGCACCAGCGCGTCGACACCACTGGCCGCCGTCACACTGCGTGGGCAGGTCAGTGTCATGGTAGGACAAACCAGCGCCACGTCGGGTAGCAGGTAGTCGCTGACAATGCCTTTCTTCAACTGCGCTTGCTTGTCAGAAAAAATCGCTACGTTGGTAACCTCAGAACCCGTGCCAGCAGTCGTTGGGATAGCAATCAACGCAGGGCCTTTACGTTTCACCAGATCGACACCAAATAGTTCGGTCAGCGGACCTCCATGACCGGCATACGCCGCGACGCCCTTGGCGATATCGATAGCACTACCACCACCCACAGCAATCAAGCCGTCGTGACTGCCCTCGCGATAGGCGCGGGTGCAGTCCTCAACAATGGCAATTTCCGGCTCAGGTTTGACCTGATCGAAAATGCCGTAACGGCGAGCACCTAGTTGCGCCAGAGCCAGCTCAACAGTGCCGGACTTCAATAGAATGACGTCGGTGACGATCAGCGGGTTTTGGACATCTAGGCGAGTCAGTTCAGCCGAAAGGTGCTTGATAGCGCCTTGTCCAGTGATCAATTTGTTCGCGATTTTGAAAGCAGAGATGTTCATCGGGCTCGTCCAGTTGATGTAGTTTTATTGGAAGACGTGCCATACGAGTTAGCGAAAGACGTGCCAATACCCGCAAAGCCCCGTGGCGTGGGCCTTTACGCGATTCACACGAAAATAGGAGGTCTTTTACTGGTCAGTCCCGATTAGTTTTCTGATCGATTTAATCGGGGCTGATTAGAATCCTAATCAGAATGTTCCCAGCGTTTCATTTTCTGCACCACGGTCGCCTGACTCACGCCTAAGGCCTTGGCTGCAAGGCGCGTGGTCTTATGCGCACGCAGCGCGGCACGAATCGCATTGCGCTCGGCGTTTTCCAATACCTTGCGCAGCGGTAAGCCGGTGTCATTGGTATTCAGCGGATTGAGGTTGAGGATCTCCTCAGGCATGTCAAGCGCCTCAATAGTCCCACTCTGATTGGTCACCACCAGGCGCTCGACTATGTTGATCAACTCGCGGATGTTGCCGGGCCAGCCGTATTCGCACATCAGGTCGAGGGCTTCGAGCCCCCATTGAACCTGGCGTTCATAACGGACATTGAATCTGTCGAGGTAGTAATGCAGAAGCGGAGCAATCTCCTCCCGACGCTCGCGCAGTGCCGGAATGTTGATCGGCACCACGTTGAGCCGGTAATACAGATCTGCCCGAAAACGACCTTCGGCCACCAGCTGTTTGAGGTCATGGTGGGTGGCGCTAATGATGCGTACATCGACCTCCTTCAGCTCCAGGCCACCGACCGGAATGAAGCGGTTTTCTTCGATGACCTTGAGTAACTTGACCTGCACCGGCAGTGGCAAATCACCAATTTCATCGAGAAACAATGTTCCGTGATGCGCCAGCTCCAGCAGGCCACGCTTGCCTTTAGGACCTGCGCCTGTGAACGCTCCAGGCGCATAGCCAAACAGCTCGGCTTCGATGAGGTTCTCGGGCAGCGCACCGCAGTTGAGTGCCAGAAATGGTTCACTGGCTCGCGGACTGGCGTTGTGGATGAATTGCGCTACGAGGGTCTTTCCTACGCCGGTTTCTCCCTGAAGCAGAACCTTCACCGAGCTACTGGCAACCTGCCGGGCCAGCGAGAAGATACTGCCAGAAACCTCTTGATCGGCCATAAGCGGAGAACGCAGGAGGTTGTCTCGTTGGCCCGCATGAAGTTTGGCGGTGCTGTTGCGCAGTTGTTTAAGCTGTTGCAACTCATCGCGCTCGTGTTTCATGCGCAGCAGTTCAGTCATGTCGCGTACGGTACTGACAACATATGAAATCCGGTTTTCAGCGTCGAGAATCGGCGTGGCGCTGACTAACAATTTCTTGCCCTGACTCAGGCTCTGCATCACCGACACCGGCCGACCTTCATGCAATACACGCAGTGTGGCCGATTGCGAGAGGACGCCCTCCTTCACAAGCTCCTGCATGGATCGGCCGATGAGATCAGCACCACTGAGCCCGGTCTGGCGCTCATAGGCTTGATTGACCTTCAGCGTCTTGCCGTCGCCATCAGTGATGTAGACGCCGTCATGCAAAGCGTTGAGCAGTTCTTCGAAACTGGCGTCGTTGACGTTCACCGGGGAGGTTCCTTCGAGGGTGCGGAGCAGTTAAGTGTAAACGTTGTGCCGAGGGATGGAGAGTAACGTAAGCCTGGCCTAACGATGTAGTTTCAGATCTGCTCGCAAACCCTGAGGGCCCGATCGCAATCTCGTTCTTTGGCAGCAACTACAAAAGTCTGTAGCCCCTGGCGTAGCGTGTGATCTGTTTAGCGGTATTAAAGCGCCGAGAAGGGGTAGCTGATAATCGGATGGTTTTCGTCGAACTCCAGGCTACTGTAATCGCGACGCAAGGTCGTTATTGAAACGCCCGTCTGCCCTCGCTCCAGAGGTCATCGGTTTGGGCACATAGGCGTTGATGCCGGCATCGTGACAAGCCAGGATTTCTTCGCTTTCGAAGTAACCTCGGTCCGCCACCACCGACAGCGTTTCTGACGCCATCGCCTCGCCGGCCTGCTTGACCATCGAGCTGAGTTGATCGCGGTCGGAACCGACGTTAGTCACCTTATGCGCAACGATCAAATGGTGCTGCGTATCGACCGCTGTCTGCACGTTGTAGCCGACGATTCCCGTGCCGCGCGTCATCATGGAGCAGCTGTCTAGATCGGTCAGTGAGACCTGTTTATCCGGCGATTCGTTGAGCTGAATTTCGATCGCCGGCTTTTCCAACAGGAAATGAAGCAGCCGGTCCAGCAGTATTGCCGTCAACTTCGACTTTGTTATGGATATTGGCTTCTTTTAAATAGCACCAAGTCAATCACCGAAATTGCCAAACCCGTTCGGCCTATCCCGTTGCTGCGAAGCCACCAGCTTGGCTCAACCTACCGAAATTTGCGCTCTGGCACGTCGGTGAGAACGACGCTGGCAACATCTCGATGAAATCCCTGGGCCGTGCTGATACGGAATTCAACGAGATATTCAGCTAAAGAAATTAGGTGGAGCAGCCCTGGCTTTTGTAATGTCGGGGTGCCCATTGATGCGTTATTGATGGCGGTTTGGAGGCGTAAGCCGAAACAGGAGGTGATGGTTCACGCCGACCAAGGCAGCCAGTACAGTGGCGTTACTGAGTGACCGTGCAGTCTGATGCGTACAGACATGACCTATTAATGTACTCGAAGAACACTTGGGGTTAAGCCGCGCCGTTTCTCGATTTCACCTGAGTATGTCGCCGCGTGGTCATATTTGGTAATCGTCAAGAATAGCGCAGCCATGACTTTACTTTGAGGGCCGGGAACTGGATGTGGGCCGTTCCGTCAAGCAAACAGCCGCACCAAGTTATCGGCAAGGTTTGGAGGAGTGCTGATGATACCTGCTTTGGGTCGACAGCCGCCCTCCCCACTGGAAGCTACCGCCGACCCAGAACGCCAAGGTGCGACGGATATTAGCGACAATGTCCGCGGCGCACCTCACACGATCGGTGAGAACGCCGGACACATCAAACAAGGCTTGGCCAAGCTGAGGGCCCAAGGCCCACACCAATCAAGCTGTCCACGACGTCCCGCCTGCGACAGCCTTGTTTGGACTTTGTGCACATGCGGTCCGGGTCTGCACGCGCTGTTCGGCGCAAAGGATGACCCCGTGCGACACAGTTCGTCAGATACAAATCCCAAACTATGTGTTCGCGGGTAAATTGGCATAATATGCCATTGATCGAAAGAACCTGTTTGCCGAAAGCTGGAGCTCATTATGGCGACGCGAAACGTTGTGCTCACCCCTCACCAGGATCAGGTTATCCAGGACCTGGTGCAGTCCGGCCGTTATCAGAATGCCAGCGAAGTGATGCGAGAAGGTTTGCGTCTATTGGAGCAGCGCATCGCCGAAGACACTGCCAAAATTGAGGCCCTGCGTCAGGCGACCTCGATCGGCATCATGGATCTTGAGCACGGGCGCTTTACTCAGTTGAACGAAGGGGATCTGGAGCACTACCTCGAGGGCTTGAGCCTGGAGGCCACCCTCCCCGCGCGCGAGAAACATTGAGCATGCCGCAGTATCGGATTTCCAACGCGGCGCGCGCCGACATTGTCGACATCCTCAGGCTCTCCCAGACGCAGTTCGGCGATCAAGCACGCCAGCGCTACCAGGCGCTGATCCTCTCCGCATTACAAGCTATCGCCGACACGCCCTATCGCATTGGCAGCCACGACCGCGATGAGCTTGCACCGGGCCTTCGCAGCTATCACCTCATTTACTCACGCCAGCAGGCTAAACACCCCCATGGAACGGTCAAAAGCCCGCGCCATGTCGTGTTCTATCGCGTGACAAACGACGACGTGATCGAGGTCGTCCGACTCCTTCATGATGCCATGGAGGTGCAGTTGCACCTGCCTACCGACTGACGCGCTCGAACGTCCAGCGCAATGCATGTCACGCTGAGGTATTTTTCAGGCACAAAAAAGCCACTC
This sequence comes from Pseudomonas sp. P9_31, assembly GCF_034008235.1. Taxonomy (NCBI): domain Bacteria; kingdom Pseudomonadati; phylum Pseudomonadota; class Gammaproteobacteria; order Pseudomonadales; family Pseudomonadaceae; genus Pseudomonas; species Pseudomonas sp. P9_31. Next base: position 2,669,980 of record NZ_CP125375.1, on the reverse strand, counting down.
ATCTGAGTGGCTTTTTTCTGAATCTTGGAGCGGGAAACGAGACTCGAACTCGCGACCCCGACCTTGGCAAGGTCGTGCTCTACCAACTGAGCTATTCCCGCGTCTTGGTGATGCGCATTCTATAGAATCCACATCCCCCGTCAACCCCTTGATTCAAAAAAGTTTTATTTCTTTTCCACATCCGTCTTCAGATGCGGCCAGGCGGCCCGCAAGTATTGGACCATGGACCACAAGGTCAAGCCAGCGGACACCATCAGCAAGGCGTACCCCATCAGGACCCAGAAGCTGAAGTCCGACGGATTAGCCAACAGGATAACCAGCGCCAGCATTTGCGCGGCGGTTTTCCATTTGCCCAGGTTCGATACCGCTACATGGGCGCGGGCGCCGAGTTCGGCCATCCACTCGCGCAGTGCCGAGACGACAATTTCGCGACCGATGATGACGGCGGCCGGCAGCGTGAGCCACAGGTTGCCATGCTCTTGCACCAGCAGAACCAGTGCAACGGCGACCATCAGCTTGTCCGCAACAGGGTCGAGGAAGGCCCCGAACGGTGTGCTTTGTTCCAGACGTCGGGCCAGATACCCGTCCAGCCAGTCGGTCGCGGCGGCAAAGGCAAAGACCGAAGCCGACGCCAGATAGCTCCAGTGGTAAGGCAAGTAAAACAGCAAAATGAAGATCGGAATGAGCAGGACGCGTAGAACGGTAATCAGATTAGGGATATTCATCGGCACAACTGGCTACGAGGTGAGTTGGGCATTCTACTCGCTGTGCAGATTTGCATAAATCAACTCTGCGAGCTTTTTACTGATCCCGGGTGCTTTGGCGATCTCTTCGATGCTGGCACGAGACAGCTCCTGCAATCCACCAAAATGTTTCAACAAATCGCGTCGACGTGTCGGCCCGACGCCGGCAACGCCCTCAAGCGTCGAGGTGCGGCGGGTTTTCCCGCGCCGTGCACGGTGCCCGGTGATGGCAAAACGGTGAGCTTCGTCGCGAATCTGCTGAATCAAATGCAGCGCGGGGGAATCACCGCGCAAGGTGAATTCGTGGGCAGCGTCGTTGAGGTACAAGGTTTCGAAACCGGCCTTGCGCGTAGCGCCTTTGGCAACGCCGAGCAGAATCAGGTCGGGCACGGCCAACTCGTTGAGCACGTCACGGGCCATGGACAGCTGACCTTTACCACCGTCGACCAGCAGGATATCCGGCAACTTGCCCTCGCCGTCCTTCAATTTGCTGAAGCGTCGGGTCAGGGCCTGGTGCATCGCCGCATAGTCGTCGCCCGGCGTAACGCCCTCGATGTTGTAGCGGCGGTAGTCGGACTTGATCGGGCCTTCCGGACCGAACACCACGCAGGATGCGACCGTGGCTTCGCCACTGGAATGACTGATGTCGTAGCACTCCAGACGTTGCGGCGGCTCGTCCAGGCTCAGCACTTCGGCCAGGGCATCGAAACGTGCCGCGACGTGTTGCCGGTTAGCCAGACGTGCGCCCAGCGCTTGCTCTGCATTGGTGACCGCCAATTGCTGCCATCGCGCTCGCGTGCCACGTACGCGATGGCTGATGGTCAGTTCGCGACCGCGCAGCTCTTCGATGGCTGCGATCAGCGTCGGAAAGTCTTCGTGAACCACGTTGACGATCAGTTCGCTCGGCAAGTCGCGTTCGGGACTGCTGATGAAGTACTGGCCAAGAAACGCTGCCATGACTTCGGAAACGTCTTCTTCAATACCCACCTGCGGGAAGAAGTTCTTGCTCCCCAACACCCGGCCGCCGCGCACGCTGATCAAGTGCACGCAGGCGCCACCCGGGTTGACGAATGCCGCGATCACATCGACATCGCCCGTCCCGCCTTCCATGCTCTGCTGGTCCTGGACCCGGCGCAGCAACGAGATCTGGTCACGCAACTCGGCGGCGCGCTCGAACTCGAGGTTGACCGCCGCCTCCTCCATGGCTGCGGACAACTCGTCCGCCAGTGCATTGCTGCGACCTTCAAGAAACATCACCGAGTGGCGTACATCTTCGGCGTACACCTCAGGCTCCACCAGGCCGACACATGGCGCCTTGCAGCGTTTGATCTGGTATTGCAGGCAAGGCCGCGTGCGGTTCTTGTAATAGCTGTCTTCACACTGCCGAACAAAAAAAGCCTTCTGCAGCAGGCTCAGACTTTCGCGGATCGCACCTGCGCTGGGGTAAGGACCGAAATACTTGCCCTTGGCCTTTTTAGCCCCCCGATGGATGCTCAAGCGTGGGAACTGGCCATCCGAAAGAAAGACATAAGGGTAGGATTTGTCGTCACGCAGCAGGATGTTGTACGGCGGGCGCCACTCCTTGATCAGCGTCTGCTCAAGCAACAAGGCTTCGGTTTCGTTGGCCGTGATGGTGGTTTCGACCTGGGCGATACGGCCTACCAGCGCAGCGGTCTTGGGGGCAAGACCGGTTTTGCGGAAGTAGCTCGCCAAACGCTTCTTGAGATTTTTGGCTTTGCCGACATAAAGCAGGCGGGCATCGCTGTCGAACATGCGATAGACACCCGGCCGTCCACTGACCGTCGACAGAAAAGCGCTTGGATCGAAGGTTTCAGTCATTTTCAGAGGCTGGCATCAACCATGCCGTGACGAACCGCCAACAGCGTCAACTCGACATCGCTGCTGATCGAAAGCTTTTCGAAAATACGGTAACGGTAGGTATTCACTGTTTTTGGCGACAGACACAACTTGTCGGAGATGATCTGCACCTTCTGACAGCCGACAATCATCAACGCAATCTGGATTTCCCGCTCCGACAAGGCGTCGAAAGGCGAATCGTTGGTTGGCTGGAACGACTTGATCGCCAGTTGCTGGGCAATCTGCGGGCTGATGTAGCGTTGCCCGGCAAACACCAGGCGAATGGCCTGGACCATTTCCGGCAATCCGGCGCCCTTGGTCAGATAACCCGCGGCACCTGCCTGGAGCAGCCGGGTAGGAAACGGATCTTCTTCGCACACGGTGACCGCGACGACTTTGATGTCCGGATGACTGCGCAATAATTTGCGCGTGGCTTCAAGACCGCCGATCCCGGGCATCTTGACGTCCATCAGCACCACATCGGGTTTCAACTCACGCGCTTTTAGCAGGGATTCCTCCCCTGACTCAGCCTGGCCGACTACTTGCAGGCCATCGATGTCAGCCAGCATTCGTGTAATGCCTGTACGAACGAGATCATGGTCATCGACTACTAGCACCCTAATCAAGCAGACACCTCGCGATTTGGTCTTATTGGGTTGCCGGACACCTTAGCAAAAAGCGACTGGCAGACCTAGCGGAAAGCAGCATATAAAAAGTGTCAATTCTTCTTGCGAGGCTTGCCATCTATGTGTTTCAGCGATGCAGTTCATTGATATCACGCTGCATTCTCAGGAAACACTCGTCTTTGCCGACCACCTTCAGGCCTTTTCTCTCGTAAAGCATTTTTGCCGGATTATTTTCAAAGACGGTCAGACGCAATGCCGGGCGTCGTTCCTTGCATGCCATGACGAATACATGATCGATCACCCAGGAACCGGCGCCCTGCCCCTGGTACGCTTCAAGTAAATGCAGTTCGCGGATGTACAAGGCTCTGGCGTCACGACTCAGGCTGACATAACCGATCAGCGTGTCATCACGCACAATCAGCCAGTTTTCGCGTCCCTCCCAGGCAACATCGAAAGCTTCGTCCAGCCACAACAGTTCATGTTGAATGTAGTAGCGAAGCATATTTCGACAAGTCAGGTTACGAGCGAAGTCCAGGTCCCGAGACGTTGCCGGACGCAATTCGAACCCCATTCAAGCCTCCGCGACAGCCACGACTTGCCCCTTCCAGCCATCAACATTGCGGCGAGCAACGACCATCAGGTTCCCCGTACCCGGCGCTGCCGCAATCAGCGCCCCGTCCGCAGCCCAGATTGCACTGCGCCCTGCCGACTCCCAGCCACCCGTTGCGCCGCCATGGTTGGCCATCAGTATCATCATCGAGTGAGTGCGGGCATAGCCTTGCAATAGTGCGGTATCAGGAGCGTAGCCGTTTTCTGTGATCAACACGCCCGCAGCATAAAGATCAGCGCCCTGCCGTGCCGCTGCTGCCGCGTGACTGGCGTGAGAAAAGTCGGCGCATACCGCCAGCGCGACGGTATCGGTGCCGATCGTCAATGTCGAACCGCCCGTTCCCGGGGCAAACGCCGCCTCCTCGCCCGGGTGCAAATGCTGCTTGCTGTAAATTCCGAGCGAACCATCGGCACCCAATACCAGAGCACCGATCAGTACCGGCGAATCTTCCGACAGACGAATCGGCATTCCGACGACACTGGTCACACCGACTTCCCGTGCGAAATCGCGCAGCGGTTGCAGCACCCTGGCGTCTGGCGCGATGGCAAGCTCCTGCGCCAAACCACGCTCATAGCCGGTCAGCGACAGTTCCGGAAACACCAGCAATTGCACGCCCTGCTCCGCGGCAACCTGCATGAAGCGCTGATGCCAGACCATATTGGCGGCAAGCTCACCGGCGATGGAGATCGACTGAGCGGCGGCAATGGTCAGTGTCGTCATGGTTTCCGTCCTTGTGACGTTGTTGTGGTTGGGCGCAGCGCAAAGTGTGTCACAACGCCCGACGCACTCAAGCGATAGAAAAGCCCATGATCATCGATAGCATTTTCTGATTGAATCCGCGTACCGGCCTCTAGTAAGCTCGGTTCACTCATCGGAGACAGACCATGTTCAACGCCCTCTCACAGCTTCGTACCGCCAGCGCCCCGCGCTCGGTTGCGGCTGCCCGGGCGAATGACGTTTGTGCTTCGGTCAGCTCTTATTTTGGGTATTGGTTTAGCCACTGGCGCGCCTGATACCCACACGGCGCCCACTTTAAACGGGTCGCCACCAGAGAATTCTCAACCCCCGGTCGGCCTCCCGACCGGGGGTTTTGTTTTTTCAGCCCTGAACATTTTTAGCGTCACACCAGACATCCAGGAGTTTTGAACATGAATTACGCCACTTATTACCGTTACGACAGTTTTACCGCCTGGCGATTTACCAGCCTCCGCTCGGGACAGCCTGCCGCCTCCGATCGGTCACCCACAGGTGGCAAGCACACACACGCAGCCAATCCGGCCAATTGTCGAACACCCCAGTAGGGCCGAGCGTGCGGGACGAACCCGCCGCCAGCCCAGGAAGCCCGAATATGAACTCGTCCATCTCTGCTCTGCCGCTGTCCACCTTGAGCCCTGCCAATGAAGCGCTGACCTTGCGTCTGCCCAGCTCATTGCAACTCAAACAGCAACTGCCACTCAGCAACGCCCTGACCCAACAAGTCGCCGCCCACCGTCAGGCAGTCCGCGCGATCCTCAACGGTGAGGATTCCCGTCTGCTGGTGATCGTTGGTCCCTGCTCGATTCACGATCCCCGCTCAGCCCTCGAATACGCCGCTAACCTGGCCCACCTGTCTGCACAAGTCAGCGATGAGATGCTGCTGGTGATGCGCGCCTACGTCGAAAAACCCCGCACCACGGTCGGCTGGAAAGGCCTGGCCTACGACCCGCATCTGGATGGCAGCGATGACATGGCGGGCGGTTTGACGCTGTCCCGCGAATTGATGCGCGAAATGCTCCAATTGGGTTTACCCGTTGCCACCGAGCTGCTGCAACCGATGGCCGCCGGCTACTTTGACGATCTGCTGAGCTGGGTCGCGATTGGCGCCCGTACCACCGAATCACAAATCCACCGGGAAATGGCCAGCGGCCTGTGCATGCCGGTAGGGTTCAAGAACGGCACCGATGGCGGTGTGGCTATCGCCAGCGATGCCATGCGCTCGGCCGCCCATCCGCATCGCCATTTCGGTGTCGATAGCCAGGGGCATCCTGCAATTATTCAGACGCCGGGCAACCCCGACACCCACCTGGTATTGCGTGGCGGCCATCACGGCCCGAACTACGACCGCGACAGCGTCGCCAAGGTGCACAGCGATTTGACCAGACTCAAGATCCCGGCGCGGATCATGGTCGACTGCAGCCACGCCAACAGCGGTAAAGATCCGCTGCGTCAGCCAGCCGTGTTCAACGACGTACTCGAACAACGCCTGCAAGGCGATCGCTCACTGGTCGGCATGATGATTGAGAGCCATCTGTTCGAAGGCTGCCAGCCGTTGAACCTGTCGTTGCGTTACGGGGTGTCGGTAACGGACGGCTGCCTTGGCTGGAGCGGGACGGAACAGTTGTTGCTGCAGGCCGCCGAACAACTCCGTGTGCAGCGCCGCACTCAACAGCCGAAATGACCAATGACAGCCTTCCAGTTCTCAATAGAAAACTGGAAGGCTGTTGACGTTAAATCAGTTTACGACTGCACTCGCACTAACGTGACTTCGGACTGCTGGCTCACATCGTCGAGACGTTCGACTGAATAGGCTATTCGGACCGTCAAGTCCCGATGCTCGCGCCAGAACCTGTAGGGAACGACAAACACCAACGGTTGGCCGGCCATTTCCCTGAAAACCTCACGTTCATCGCGGTGACTGAAATGCTCGCCGTCACACTTCAGGTAGACCAGTTCGCCCTCTTCGGCCTGGACATTGTCGATCACGACGGTGACACCATCGATCGCATCTTGCAGCTCCAGCCAACCCTCATCGGCTTCCAGCACGGAGGGTGGCAAAAGCGGTCCTCGTTCCAGAGGGCCGATCAACAGCTTCGCAGGTTCAGAGAAACGTGATGTTTGCCCCTTCTGCTCGACGCAATAGCTGACCGTAACAACTGCCCCGAGATTGGGTGCAATACAGTCGGGAGGTATCCAGAACGACAGTTCGCCTTCTATTGCAAAGGATTCGACTGTCAATGCGTCATTGAAGCTCGCTTGTGGCGTACCCCCTGCCCAAGACAGCAAGACCCGATCTCCAGCCGCCATCCGGGCATACCGTCTGATCGTTATGCTCGCGCCCTCGGCGACTCTGCCCGGGTCGAGCGTGCCGCCCACTGCATCGTCCACAATCGCAGGCAGCAAATCTGGCCGTGCATCACCGACATACAGGTGTAAACGCTCGGACTCCACTGGCTCACAAAGGAGCGCACTGTAGAGCCTGTAGTAAACCTTGAGCGATCCTCCATCCAGTGCGGCAATGTGTTCACCCGATACGCGAAAGACCACCGCCCTGCCCACCTGAGTTTCGCTGACGAAACGCGACACGTCGTGCCAATACGCAACCCCCTCTGCATCAATACCTGACCAGAACATTTCCAGTTTGTCTCCGCAGGCCATATACGGGTAAGGCGCAACGGTGACGATGGCTTTACTTTCCGACGGATCGAGCACCGAGTTATCCGCCTGCTCCAGCTGTGGTGCCGCCATGCATTGCTCTACAACATTGAGGCTATCCGCTTCATAAAAAGTCATTCACACGCTCCAGTCCCTGGAATAAATGCCGCCTTGAAGGTCGGCATCGAACAAAGCCCATTGAACCCCACGGCGTTAATCCGCGATGCCGGACAATCGCGTCGGTTTGTACGGAAAAAAGACGTTTCATAAGTAGGTCATTACGAAGAAGCGTCCAGTCATCGCTAAAAAGATGTCCAGATATTCCGACCAAGACCTCATGTTCATCCGAACTTTCGCACCATTTCTATTCCGTTTTCATCAGGTTACAGCGGCTTTTTCATACATCACCGGGCGGCTGGTGTGCTTTAGAGTGCGCCCTTAAGCACACACCTGACCTACTGCGAAAAAGGAATGCACATGCTACGGAATGCAAACACTCACTATCCGATCCTGCTGGTCCACGGGCTCTTCGGCTTCGATCGCATTGGTAATCTGGAACTGTTCCATGACGTCAAACTGGCCCTGAGAAACGCTGGTGCAAGGGTTTTCATCCCGCACCTGTCGGCTACCCACAGCAATGAAACCCGCGGCGAACAACTGTTGGCGCAGATCGAGCGGGTACTGCAAGGAACCGGTGCAGAAAAAGTCAACCTGATCGGTCACAGCCAGGGCGCACTGGCTGCACGTTATGCGGGGGCGCTGGCGCCAGAGGCGGTCGCTTCAGTGACATCGGTCAGCGGGCCGAATCATGGCTCGGAACTGGCCGACTTCCTGCGCAAGGCACTGACCCCCGGACGCCTGCCAGAACATGTCGCCGGAGCGGTGGCTACTTTGTTCGCCGACTTCCTGTCGTTGCTCAGTGGCAACCGGCACCTGCCGCAGAACGCCATCGCCGCGCTCAATACAATGACTACCGAAGGCGTCGGCGCATTCAACGACAAATACCCTCAAGGGTTGCCGAAAACCTGGGGGGGCAAGGGTCGCGAACTGGTTAACGGCGTGCGCTACTATTCCTGGAGCGGCACCCTGCCGGGAAACATCCTCGATGAGGGGCTCAATGCACTCCATCCGCTGCACGGGTTCCTCCGGGCCTTTTCCCACTATTTCACCACCGAAGCCGAGCAGAATGACGGCATGGTCGGCCGGTTCAGCTCCCATCTGGGTAAAGTGATCCGTTCGGACTATCCACTCGACCATCTGGAGAGCCTCTGCCAGACAACCGGTCAGGTGCGCAAGGGTATCGACCCGATCGCCCTGTATGTGCAGCATGCCGAACGCTTGAGGAATGCCGGCCTTTAAGCCATGCCATATAAAGCCGGACGAAACTTTGAGAGAGAAATAGCCCACTGAATCCGGTAGGCTCCGCACTTTACTGAACATTGAATGGAGTATTTTCCCATGGCCAAAGCCACTGCCCGTCACATCCTGGTTGCCACCGAAGCCAAGTGCAACGAACTCAAGGCCCAAATCGAAGCCGGCGCCGATTTCGCCGAAATCGCCAAAGCCAACTCCACCTGCCCGTCCAGCCGCCAGGGCGGTGACCTGGGTTCGTTCGGCCCAGGCCAGATGGTCAAGGAATTCGACACCGTGGTCTTCAGCGCACCGATCAACGTGGTGCAAGGCCCGGTCAAGACCCAGTTCGGTTACCACCTGCTGGAAGTGACCAGCCGTCAGGACTGATCGACCCTTGAGTTTTCTACACAACGGCCCGCCTTTTGGTGGGCCGTTGTGTTTTCGTTACGTGATACGGCTGGCGAGGGACGCGCCGCTAGCGTACAAATTGTGCTTATCGATCATCCGGCTATAAGGCTGACAATGCGACTGGCTTTCCCCACTTGGTTGTTCACTGCCGCGGCCCTGTTGTTGGGCGCCGCCGGTGTGAATGCTGCACCGCAACAGGCGTTGACCGTATACGGTGAACCGGCGAAGTATCCCGCCGGCTTCAGTCATTTCGCCTACACCAACCCGCAAGCGCCGAAGGGTGGCACGATGCGTCGCTCAGCGCTGGAAATCGGTCATTTCGACCATGTCCTGCCGTACATCGACAAAGGCATTGGTGTCACGCAGATCGACGGCTTGATCTACTCGCCCCTGGCCCTGCGTTCGCTGGACGAACCCTACACCGTGTACGGCCTGGTGGCGCAACAGATGGAGCGTTCCGACGACGGTTTGTCTCTGCGTTTCTACCTGAACCCGAACGCCCGTTTCGCCGACGGCAAGCCCATCACGGCCGAAGACGTGCGCTACACCTTCAACTTGCTGATGACCCAGGGCAGCCTGCGTTATCGCACACAATTCGCCGACGTCAAAGGCGTCGAAGTGGAGTCGCCGCGAACCATTCGCTTCGACTTCAAAAGCAATGAAAACCGCACCCTGCCCCTTGATATCGCCACCTTGCCGGTATTTCCCGAACACTGGTGGAAGACCCGCGACTTCGCCAATGGTGGCGGTTACGAACCGCCACTGGGCAGCGGGCCATACAGGGTGAGCAAGGTCGACTCCGGGCGCAGCATCACCTTCGAGCGTAACGCCGACTGGTGGGCCAGGGATTTACCGGTCAGCCGTGGCCTCTACAACTTCGATCATTTCAGCATCGAGTACTTCGGCGACACCGACGTCGCCCGTCAGGTACTACGTGGTGGTGCCTACGACTACAACCGCGAATTCTCCGCCACCGCCTACTCCATCGGCTATGAGAGCCCGGCCCTGAGCGACGGTCGCCTGCAAAAAACCCACCTGGCCAAAGAGGCACCGCAATCGTCTCAGGGCTTTGTGTTCAACCTGCAAAACCCGATGTTTCAGGACCGCCGCGTGCGCCAGGCCCTGGCCATGCTCTGGGATTTCGAGTGGAGCAACCGGCAGATGATGCGCGACCTGTACATCCGCCAGCAGAGCTTCTTTTCCAACACCGACCTCGCCGCCCGACAACTGCCCGACGCGGGTGAACGGGCGATTCTCGAACCGCTGCGCGGGCAGATCCCCGACGAAGTCTTCACGCAGGTCTTCGAAGCACCGAAAACCGATGGCAGCGGCGTGATTCGCGATAAACAGTTGCAAGCCCTGGACCTGCTCGAACAGGCGGGCTGGAAACCCGATGGCGATCAACTGGTCAATGCCGAAGGTCAACCGCTGAGCTTCACCTTCCTGATCAGCCAGAACGGCATGGACCGATTGTTGCTGCCTTACAAACGCACCCTGAAACAAATCGGTATCGACCTGAACATTCGCCGCATCGACGCCTCCCAGTACGTCAACCGCCTGATGTCCCGGGACTACGACATGATCGTCACCGGCTACCCGGTCACCAACTCGCCGGGTAACGAGCTGTACAACTACTTTGGCTCGGCGGCGGCCAACGATCCGGGTTCCAACAACTACATGGCGCTGAAGAATCCGGCGGTCGATACGTTGATCAACGGCCTGGTTCGGGCCAACACCCAGGCCGACATGCTGCGCTACGCACATGCCCTGGACCGTGTTCTGCAATGGAACTTCTATTGGATTCCCAACTATTACCCGCCAGGCAGTTCGACCCTGTGGTGGAACCGCTTCGGCATTCCCGCTGTGCAAGCGAGCAATGACGAAGCCATCGAGAGTTGGTGGGAAGTCAGTTCCACACCCCTGACCAACGAACAGATGACCGCCGAACTCATCAAGCGCGGCAAACCCGGAGGGCCGCACTGATGTGGGCTTACATACTGCGGCGTTTGCTGCTGATCATTCCGACGCTGGTGATCATTCTTCTGGTCAATTTCGTCATTGTCCAGGCGGCGCCCGGTGGCCCGGTGGAACAGGCTATCGCGAAGCTGCAAGGCATCGGCGGCGCGGGGGTCGGCGGCGGTTCCAGCGAGACAATGCACGGCAGCTCACGGGCCAGCCGCGGGCTTGATCCGCAGCTGATCAAGGAGATCGAAAAGCAATACGGCTTCGACAAGCCGGCGCCGGAACGCCTGTGGCTGATGCTCAAGAGCTACGCCCATCTCGATTTCGGCAAGAGCTTTTTCCGCGGCGCCACGGTCACCGACCTGATCCTGGAAAAAATGCCGGTGACCATTTCCCTCGGGCTCTGGGCGACGTTGATCACTTATTTGGTGTCAATTCCGCTGGGCATCCGCAAGGCCGTGCACCACGGCAGTCATTTCGACATCTGGAGCAGCACCGCGATCATCATCGGTTACGCCATGCCGGCGTTCCTGTTCGCGATGTTCCTGATCGTGGTCTTCGCCGGCGGCACCTCGTTGAACTGGTTCCCGGTGCGCGGCTTGGTCTCGGACAACTTCGAGTCGCTGTCGACGGTGGGCAAAATCGCCGATTACTTCTGGCACCTGGTGTTGCCGGTGACGGCGCTGGTGATCGGCGGTTTCGCCACCCTGACCATCCTCACCAAAAACTCCTTCCTCAATGAAATCACTCGCCAGTACGTGGTCACGGCCCGCGCCAAGGGGTTGAGTGAACGCCGAGTGCTTTACGGCCATGTGTTTCGCAACGCGATGCTGCTGGTGGTGTCGGGGATTCCGCAGGCCTTCATCAGCGTGTTTTTCGCCGGCTCACTGCTGATCGAAGTGATTTTTTCCCTCGATGGCCTGGGCCGCATGAGTTACGAAGCCGCTGTATCACGGGACTATCCGGTGGTATTCGGCTCGCTGTTCATCTTCACCTTGTTCGGCCTGCTGATAAAAATCATCGGTGACCTCTGCTACACCCTGGTCGATCCGCGTATCGACTTCGCCGCGAGGAATGCCTGATGTTCAAGCTCTCGCCACTGGGCCGTCGCCGCTTCGAACGCTTCAAGAAAAACCGCCGGGGCTGGTGGTCGCTGTGGTTGTTTGTCGGCCTGTTCCTGCTGACCCTGGGCGGCGAGCTGATCGCCAACGACAAACCGCTGATGGTCAGCTACCAGGGCTCGTTGTACTTCCCGGCGCTCAAACGCCACACCGAGCAGGAGTTTGGCGGGCAACTGCCCTTTCAGGCCGACTACCGCAGCGATTACGTGCAGAAGCTGATCCACAAGGACGGCGGCTGGATGCTGTTTGCGCCGATCCCGTTCAGCGACGACACGCCCAACTACGACCTCAATCAACCGGCGCCGAGCCCGCCGTCGAAGGTCAACTGGCTGGGTACCGACGATCAGGCCCGGGACGTGCTGGCCCGGGTGATTTTCGGGGCGCGGGTGTCGATCCTGTTCGCGCTGGCTCTGACCTTTATCAGCGCGTTGATCGGCATCGCCGCCGGTGCCCTGCAAGGCTATTACGGCGGCTGGGTCGACCTGCTCGGTCAGCGCTTGCTGGAGGTCTGGTCCGGGTTGCCGGTGCTGTACCTGCTAATCATTCTGTCGGGCTTCGTCGAGCCGAATTTCTGGTGGCTACTGGGGATCATGGCGCTGTTTTCCTGGCTGGCCCTGGTGGACGTGGTGCGTGCCGAGTTCCTGCGCGGGCGCAACCTCGAATACGTCAAGGCCGCCCGCGCGCTGGGCCTGACCGACCGCAAGGTGATCGTGCGGCACATTCTGCCCAATGCGATGAACGCCACCCTGAGTTATCTGCCGTTCATCCTGACCGGGGCGATTTCCACCCTCACCGCATTGGACTTCCTCGGCTTCGGCATGCCAGCCGGCAGCGCGTCCCTGGGCGAATTGATCGGTCAAGGCAAGCAGAACCTGCAAGCACCATGGCTGGGGCTGACGGCGTTTTTCACCCTGGCGCTGATTCTTTCTTTATTGGTGTTCATTGGCGAGGCGTTGCGTGATGCCTTTGACCCTCGTTCCTGAAGCGGACTGTTGATATGAGTGACAACCTGATCGAAATCCGTGACCTCAACGTAGCCTTCAGTGGCCAGACCGTGGTGCGCAACCTGTGCCTGGACATCCGCCCCGGCGAATGCCTGGCGTTGGTCGGTGAGTCGGGCTCCGGTAAATCAGTGACCGCTCACTCGATCCTGCAACTGCTGCCCGAAAATGGCACGCAAACCACCGGCAGCATTCGCTATCGCGGCCAGGAATTGATTGGCGCCGACACCAAGGCCTTGCGCGAGCTGCGCGGCAACCGGATCGCGATGATCTTCCAGGAGCCGATGACCTCCCTCAACCCGCTGCACAGTATCGAAAAGCAGATCGGCGAAACCCTGCTGTTGCACAGAGGGCTGGGGGGCAAAGCGGCGCAAGCGCGGATTCTCGAGTTGCTGCAACTGGTGGGCATCCAGAAGCCCGAAGAGCGGCTCAAGGCCTATCCCCATCAACTGTCCGGCGGCCAACGGCAACGGGTAATGATCGCCATGGCCCTGGCCTGCGAGCCGGAGCTGCTGATCGCCGACGAGCCGACCACCGCACTGGATGTGACGGTGCAGCGCAAGATCCTGCTGCTGCTCAAATCCCTGCAACAGCGGCTCGGCATGTCACTGCTGCTGATCAGCCACGACCTCAATCTGGTGCGCAGCATCGCCCAGCGGGTGTGCGTGATGCACGCCGGGGAAATCGTCGAGCAGGCGCCCTGCGAGACACTGTTCACCGAGCCGAAACATCCTTACAGCTGTGTGCTGTTGAATGCCGAGCCAGAAGGTGAAGCCCTGCCCCGGGACGAGCGTGAGAAAGTGCTGGAAGTGGATAATCTGCGGGTGCAGTTCGCCATCGGTGGCGGACTGTTTCAGCGTAAAACTTACCTGCGCGCGGTGGACGGCATCAGCCTGAACGTTCAACGCGGCAAGACCCTGGGCATTGTCGGTGAATCCGGTTCGGGCAAATCCACCCTCGGTCAGGCGATCCTGCGCCTGCTCGACTCAGAGGGCAGCATTCGCTTTCAGGGTGAGGCCCTCGATGGCCTGACGCAAAAGCAACTTCGGCCATGGCGCAAGAAGATGCAGGTGGTGTTCCAGGACCCTTACGGCAGCCTCAGCCCGCGGATGTCCGTGGCGCAGATCATCAGTGAAGGCCTTGAGGTTCACAGCCAGTCCACCCCTGACGAATGCGAGGCCCAGGTGATCCGGGTGCTGGAAGAAGTCGGCCTCGACCCGCAAAGCCGTCATCGCTACCCGCACGAATTCTCCGGCGGCCAACGCCAGCGCATCGCCATTGCCCGCGCGCTGGTGCTGAAACCGGCGCTGATCCTGCTCGACGAACCGACCTCGGCCCTCGACCGCACGGTGCAAAAACAAGTGGTCGCCCTGCTCCGCCAGCTTCAGGAGAAACATGGCCTGACCTACCTGTTCATCAGCCACGACCTGGCGGTGGTGCGCGCCCTGGCCCACGACATGATCGTGATCAAGGACGGCAAAGTGGTGGAAAGCGGTGCCAGCCACGACGTGTTCGACTCGCCGCAGCATCCCTACACCAAAGAACTGTTGGCGGCGGCGCATCCAGGGTGGGCTTACTGAACGCCCTGCTCTTGAGGGTCAAAAACAAATACCTGACCGGGTGCCGCGTTCAATGTCACTCGCATGATCGGTATGTATCGTCCGGACACCTGAAAATAGTCCTTTTGGTCATATTGCGCGCCAGCCAATCCATTTCCACCGCCAAGCGCTTGAGTGGTGTAGATGAACGCTTCGATGGGCAGTTGTGATGGATTGTCCTGAGGCCAGGCAGCGACCATAAACTCGTTCCAGCCGTAATAATCACTGCGATTCAAACGCACGTCGATGCTGAGCTGGAATTGCTGTGGATCAAGGTCGAATGCACATGAGGAGTTCGGACGGGCAGCATACCGCGCAGTCCATGCCTGGACACTGGTAACCCCCAATTCACCGCACATTCCGCCGCGGACTCTACAAGCGTCCGCTGAACCACCGGTACCGCCATCAAATGGATAAGCACATCGCAAGCTCATGGGGTTGCCTACCGGTGCAGCCTGTTCACGGATGACGAATCCCTGGACCTTGTAAAGCCTGATGACACCGGCGTCGGCTCGCAGATAACTGAAAGAGGCACCGTTGCCGCGCACCGATCCAGGACTGGGATTCCACGAATGAAACGCCGTCGATTGGTCAGTCGTGCGGATCAGTACCCCATTGCAATAAAACGCTGCCCGACCATCCCGGCAGGTCGGTGACGTATCGGCATACCGTGCATTCAATCGGGCGGCTACTTGATAGCCCACATACAATTGATCAGCCTGATTGAAACCAAAGAGGCTCTGTTGTGCATCATCGCGCTGCATCCGCAGGATCGGCAGCCACTCACCGGTTGCCCGAAAATACGCCAGTTGATCCCTCTGTGCTCCACGCAGCGCACCTGCGGTGCCCAAGTCATAGAACAGCGCCTGCAATGGAGCTCGGGCCGGGGCCCCATCATCCCAATTCTTGACCGAGGCCTCGGAATTCGACGCTGCCGGCAATACATCAAGTTGCTTGCCCAGGCCGATCGCTGTGAACACATCGGTAAACACGAAACCGTTAGGTCGATTTGCAAGTACCGGGGCACGATCAACCCGCCAATAGTCAAACCGTTCAACGCCGGAGGAAACCGCTTCCGCGCTGAGTTTCCAGAATCCCACTGTCGGCGCATTCTGCGAGCGACGTGCCAACACGCCACTGCAATAATGAATCGCAGTGGCACCGACACATTCACTGACGGACAGCCGATAACGGGCATTGAGCAACTGCGCAACTTCAGGTCCTGTGACCGCCCAGACACCGTGGGTAAAGAACAGACTCAGAAAAAGCCCGACAAACCACCTCATATATCCTTTCCCTCGTTCCATAACGAACCCTCCTCCTGAAAGTACATTCCGATTGCGACGGCTGCTCACTACGTGCTCTGGTCCGATGGCTCGTAGAAAAATACATTCGCGCCGGGTGAGTTGAGCGCGACCCGAACGATCGGCACCGTCCGGGTGGCGGCAGCCGATTCCTTGAAGATCAACCCCTGGTTGCCGGCGATCTGTAGCATTCCCACATTGGCTCTTGCCCAAGAGAACGAAACACCATTACGCCCCACCGAGTTGGGGCTGGGGTTCCATGCATGAAACTGGGTCGAAACGGCAGTGCCACGTATCAATACACCGTTGCAATGGAAGGCCGCACTGCCGTCGCGACAGGTGATGGCGGTATCGCGAAACCGTGCATTGAGGCGGGACGCCACCTGGTATCCGAAATACAACTGATCCTGTTGATTGAAACCAAATATCCGTTGCCCGGTATCACCCAGATCAAGACGCAGAGTGGGCAGCCACGTCCCCGTCGCCCGAAAGTAATCATGTTGCGGGCCAGTGACAGCCTGGGCAATCCCACCAAATTGCAGGTAAAGCAATAGCGTGCTGTGAATCAGCAAACGATAGACGTTCATGTAATCTCCCCCTGGCGCTACGCCATGAGCTTTTCTCAGCGAATGGAAATACCCAATACCTGATGCAACTCACTCAGGTCGGCCGAGGTGAAGTGGGGATCCAGCGGATCGTTTTCGCGCTTATCCAGATCGACGATCCAGGCGGTGTTGGCACCGTTGAGTTCACCGGTCCAGAACGGGTAAGGCAACAGTTCGAAGTAATCGGTCAGCGAGCCTGCATTGGCACTGTAGATACTCATCAGTTGTCGCAGCTGGGCCAGTGTGGCCGGTTCCAACCCGGCTGCCATGCAGGCGTTGCGCATGCCGGACCAATTGGCGGTAGCCGTCAGGAAGTGCAGTTGACCTATTCCGGTAACAGTCAGGTTGTAGCTCTTGGCTTGGCCGACACTATCGGTCGCGCGGATGGTGCAGATGCCGTTACCCGTGGCAGTCACCTCCCCTTGTCGTTCAACGCTGGCAACCGTGGTATCGCTGCTGGTGTATTCATATGGTGCGACACCCCATGTGGCCTCTCGGGTGAAACGGGAGAACGCAGGCGAGGTGAGTGGCGGTTTACCGGTCACTACCACATAGTTGTAAGTCTGTAGATCCAGCGTGTGCTCACCTTCGAAACCGGCCTTGATCTCAAGCTGCAACTCCCGGGATGTGTGCAGTCGCTGGTTGCCAAACCAGACTTCATAACTCACCCGAATCACGCTCCCCAAGTGCTTGGCGAATTCATCAGAGAGAACACTGAACCACGGAGGTGTCTCACCCTGGTTCGCCCTGATTTTGATCTTGTCGATCAGCACCCTAGAGGCGCCGTCCGGGGTGAAGTAAAGATGCACCTCATCATTGAATTTCATCCCGATGTACGAGGCCAGACGGACAGCCGTTCTCTCTGGCAGCGACTGCGGATCCAGCGCTCCCTCGGGACTGGAACCGTCAACAGTCGGGGCAATCAGGGTTGTCATGACACCATTGATTTCTTCAAGCATTTTCGGATACCTCAAAGTCGGTCAGGCACTCGGCGCCCTCACGAGGCGACGAGTGACAAAGGAGTTGATTGGGGGGGGCTATTGAGACTCGGTGATCCCATCGGCCTGGGTACTGGCCATTTCCATACCCGTGGCTGTGCTGTCGATGTAGGAAACAAAGCCATTGAGACCGGTGGCGCCCCCGATGGCCGTTGCATGTCCCCAGGTGACTACACGGTTGTCGGAAGTCAGCGCAATGAACCCGTGCGAGTTGGTGTAAATGGCCACAACGTTCACCAATTGCGCGGCTACCGGTGCGGTATTGCCGCCCAATGTTGCGTTGCCCCACGCAAAGACACGACCATCGGCACACAGCACTGCAAAGGCATGGGCCGACCCTACAACCTGAATCGCATTGGTCAGGCTGGCAATTTGGGCGGGGACAACCCCGGCCGGGGCGGCTCCCCACGCAGCGACGCGATTGTTTTCTGTGATACCGGCAAATGCCTGCCAGGTAGAAGCGACATCCACAAATCGCAACGCTGCGATACCCGGATAGCTGGTGAGATTGCCGCCATAAGCGTTATCTCCCCAGGCGACGACATTTTTTCCGCTGGTTAGCGCAACAAAAGCACGGGCGTTAGCGCAGCACAGTCGCTGGATGTCCGTACGATTGGCGATTGCCGCCGGAATACTGCCGCCATAAGCTGCGCCACCGAAGGCAAACAGACGCTTTGTCTGGGTAATGCCGGCAAACGCCTGGTAGGAACAGATGAGCTTTTCCACGTTATTGATGCCAGGGACCGGGTTAGCCACACCGCCCGCAGCAGCAGCGCCCCAGGCAGTGATACTGCCGTCCATCCGTTCTGCCGCGAACGCCAGGCCACCATTGAAAATACGCTTGATATTGCTCAGCCCCCCCGCTGGCAGCGTCCCACCGTTTGCGGCTCTGCCCCAGCATCGTACGTCACCGGTAGTGGTCAGCCCGGCAAAGGCGTAACTGTTGCTGGCGATCGTTTTGAACCCGTCAGGACTGATGGCACCCATATTGCCGCCACTGCCTGCTTCCCCCCACGGCAACGCGGCGCCTTCCCGGGTCAATGCCACGAAAGCACCACCGGAGCAAAAAACTGCGCGCAGATTCTCCTGAATCAAATACACCGGTGGAATGTTGCCGCCATATGAGGCGTTACCGAATCCGACAAGATCACGACCACCAACGGCCCCACTACCCGACCTCCGGGAATCGCGCAGCACGGCGACCGCTGCAGCGCCGCTGATGTTGGCGTCCACACCATTGCCACAGACGTTGACGGGATTGAGCGTCACCTGATCAGTCGAAGAGCGCACCTGCAACGCCCGTTCGGAGTCCGTATCGATGAATCGAGTGCCCGCTATCCACACGGTATCGCCGACATAGTGCCACTCTGCCAACATCGGCTGAAGCGTCTGTGCGTTGAACGCCCACATCAAGCAAGGCAAACTTGAAGATCGATAGGTGTTGGAGTTATGGCGGGCTCCCATGACTTTCAAAGTTCCCGATCCGATCACCCGACGCACATCGAAGTTTTTGAACTCCGATGCTTCAATGGGGCCGCCGACTTTACGTTTGATGGTGTATCCCAACGTAAAACTGCCGCCGTTATTCTGCTCGATGAATGTCCGGGAAATCTTTCGGGTCAGTTCCTGACCTTCGTCACTCTTGAGTACGGTGTAAACAATCGGAGAACCACCACTGGGTGTGAGCGTGACCACATCCCCTTCTTTAAGCTGTGCGGTCACGCCAATTAACGCGCTTGCGCCATCAGCAAGAACATCATCAGGATTGATCTGATCCTGATTGGGCCCTTTCGCCTCGCTGATTGCTGGCAGAGGTAGAGCCGCCTCCTGTATGTTCAGGAGCAGCACTTCTGATTCCTGTACGCCCCCTGCTTCGCGCTCGACCTCATACCAAACCTGCACACCAACATTTTGATTTGCCTGCACATGCTTGTAGGGCACCTGATGCACGAAAGGTTTCCCGTCATCATTGAATGAAATGGGCTGTTCGTAGTAATAGTCCGTGTTCGCATCGTTGCCGGCAGCACCATCCCACCAAAGCTTTATAAAGTCGCCAAACTTCAAGTCTGCATCATTGATCCGGATAGAGGCTCCATTGACAATGGTATCGCTCGGTTTGACCACACCGTTCGCATCGGCCTCCAATACATTCGGTTTGGGTAGAAGCGGCAGCTCGGCGTTGCCGATGCTCACGGTGGTACTGGCACCAAAACGTTCCGTGCCCGAGCCGTCTGTGGGTTCAGCCGAGTAACCAATCGCCAACCTGTAGCCTTTGTGTTCGTTGAGGAAATCCTGAGCCAGGTAAAACGATACCGGGATGTCAATATCGCGGTCGTCGATATCAACCGAGTCTTCATAGCGTTGCGAGTCCACCGGGTTATCCGACTGATACCACAGATAGACGGTATGGCCCTTCATATCCTTGAACGGCAGGACCTGAACCTCAGCATCCGCGAAGGGAGGCAGCTGTTCGGGATCCAGCACCCCATCCACAGCATCCACCACGAAAACGGCCTCCAGATCGGGCTTGGGTTCGCCCACCCGCACGCTGTGACGCAATGATTCGACGGCCAGTGGATCGTCCTGACTGGAACCCACCTTGTAATACACCTCCAGCGGCCCGCCATCGATCTTGCCAATAAAACTCGCCTGCATTGGAAAGGTCATGTCGCGTGTGGCCTGAGAACTGCTGATGCGCCGCCCGCTGTCATACAGATGCACAACTCCGCCAGGGGCCGTACCAATGGCATAGAAGTGCAACCAGACCTGAGGTGCAATCGCCGCATGAGGGGAGACAATCCCGGTGGCCGCTTTAGTGGGGTCCACCACGACACCATTGATCGGCAGGATCTTTGGCGCTGGCAGATTCACTGCCGTCCCTTTGATCCATACAGTGGTTCGACTGGAGCGTCGAGTCTTGCCGCTGCTTCTCTTGGTCAGTTCATAGCGAAAGTAAATGTGTTCCCGAGCCAGTTGCTGAACCGTGGCACTTGGCAGGAAAAATCTCACCGTACTATCAATTTGCGTAACGGTTTTGGTCTCGGTGAACACCACAGACTCAACGCCGTCCTTGATCTGCGAGACCGACAGCTTGACGGTGTCCTGCAGTTCGAAGGTCACCGGCCGGGTGACAACGTCGACCTGGATGTCCTTGTTACCCAACGCTGCAAGATCATAAAACAACTCACCGGTGTCCGGGTCGACCTTCACCGCTTCCAGGATGACCGGACGCAATAGATCACCAATCACCTCGACATACACGGTAGTGCGCAGCGACCAGTCGCTGGCACGGTTATGCACCTCGTCAAGCGGACGCCAGATGAAAATCTGGTCACCGTTGCCGGCCTTCTGAATGACGTCCAACGGTACCTTTTCCTGGATTTCCTGACCGACCTGATCAAGCCCCACCGTGATGTGAAACTCGTACCCGCCCCAACTGCAGGTAATGACGTCGAATTGCCGCATGTTCGGATAAGGTCGAATAGCGAACCTCACCCCTTCTGCGGACTCCGCCAGTTCCTTGGTCACTCCGCCAGCCGGAACATTGAGTAACACAGGCGCCAGAAGCCGGTAGTGACCGGGGCGATCCGGCTGTGGATCCGTACCGCCGGGTAGCAGCGTTCTGATGAATACCTCCAGCGGTGGAGATGTTCCGTAGTTTTGGCTATTGCGAGTAATGACGTACCAGAAGGTCTGAAAACCCGCTACGAGCAAATGCCCTGGCAAGAACACGTGGGAGATTTCATTTTCCTGACCGGCCATCAGGTAGAACGACAACAAGGGCGTTGGATCGAGGCTGGAGAATATCTGGATGTTGTCACCCGATTTGGAATCGGTGTAAGGGTCCACGTTCACCAACAAGCCATTGGCATTGGAGGTGATCATGCTGCGGTTGACGCCAAACCGGTTTGGGTTGGGTGTACCGTCGGCATCGTGGATTTCCGGAATCTGGCCCGGAATGTAAATCGGCGCCAGCGCCAGAACTCCCGAGCTTTGTTCTGAAAGTAATTCCGGCAACAACTCTTCAGTGGTCATCTGCAGTCTCCTGTCTTTAAATGAGGCGCACAAGCGAGGAACAAACATCGCCGTTGGATGAACTCATTCGACACCTGGATCAGTGCGGGCACAACTGTCAGAAATAACAGGTCAGCGATTGCTTACGACGAACGGTCACACCCTATTGCGGCCTTCGCGAGCAGGCTCGCTCCCACAGTCGATCTGTGTCGTTCACAAATCCCCTGTGGGAGCGAGCCTGCTCGCGATGAGGCCCGCACAGACACCACACTTTCTGGATAGGACACCCATGAACACCACCGAAAGCCTCAAGGACTACCAGCGCGTTCGCACCCTGGCGATCCGTTCGCTGTTCGAAATCATCGAGCAATCGAGCGAAGGCACGGTGATTGTCGACCGTGACGCGAACATCGTCTGGATGAACGAGCGTTATGCCCGGCGGTTCGGTCTGGAGTCGGCCTCAGGTGCCATCGGCAGGGCCTGTGAAAGCGTGATCCCCGGCAGCCTGTTGCGTGAGGTGGTGCGCACCGGACGGCCGATCCTGCTGGACATGCAGGACACCCCCAAGGAACCGCTGGTGGTGATGCGCCTGCCGATTCACGACGACGCCGGCGCGGTGATCGGCGCCATCGGTTTTGCCCTGTTCGACGAATTGCGCAGCCTTTCGCCAATGCTTAAGCGCTACCTGAGCATGCAGGAAGAACTGGCATCGACCCGTTCGTTGCTGCGTGCACGACAAACCAAGTACAACTTCGCCCATTTCATTGGCACCAGCGCCGCCAGCCTGGAAGTCAAACGCCGCGCCCGGCGCAGTGCCAGTGCCGAGTCACCGGTGTTGTTGCTCGGCGAAACCGGCACCGGCAAGGAGCTGCTGGCCCAGGCGATCCACGGCGCTTCGCCTCGAGCCCACAAAGCCTTCGTCAGCATCAACAGCGCGGCGATTCCCGAATCGCTGCTGGAAGCCGAGTTCTTCGGCACAGCACCCGGCGCGTTCACCGGGGCCGATCGCAAGGGCCGCGCCGGCAAGTTGCAAATCGCCCAGGGCGGCACGCTGTTTCTCGACGAAATCGGCGACATGCCGCTGCCACTGCAAAGCAAGCTGCTGCGTGTGCTGCAGGAAAAGGAATTCGAGCCGGTGGGCTCCAACGAAGTGATCCAGAGCGATGTACGGGTGATCGCAGCCACCTCCACCGATCTGGAAGCAGCGATCAAACGCGGCGAGTTTCGCGCCGATTTGTATTACCGCCTCAACGTGCTGCCGATCCAGGTCCCGCCCCTGCGTGATCGCCTCGACGACCTGCCGGCCCTCAGTGAAGCCATTCTCGAGGAACTGCGCAGTCAGCATGAACTGAACCGTGAAGCCCTGGATTTGTTGGGGCAACACGCCTGGCCGGGGAACATTCGGGAACTGCGCAACGTGCTGGAACGCGCGGCGTTGCTCAGTGATGATTTGATGCTGAACGCGACGGATATCCGTGCGGCGATTGGTAGCTTTACGCCGGTAGAGCGTGCAGCGCCTCTGCCCCTTGAGCCGATTGCCCATGAAACCTTCAGTGAAGCTCGCGAACGGTTTGATCGGCAGTTGATTGAATCCACCCTCGCGCAATGCGGCGGGAAGGTGATCGAAGCGGCGGCGCGGCTGGGGTTGGGGCGGTCGACGTTGTACAAGAAGATGGTGGCGTTGGGGATTGCCGAGTCTCAATAAAGAGACATTGATCTCCTTTGGTAGATGGATTTTCAGGATCAAAAGATCAGCCTTCGGCAGCTCCTACGTTGGGTTTCCGCATTTCCCTGTAGGAGCTGCCGAAGGCTGCGATCTTTTAAGGCCCTCCGCCCGTCTCAAAACGGAGACAAACATTTTCCATAACGCTGATAGAAAACATAATCTCTATATATTTCAATAACTTACATAGATGGCACGAAACTCGCTAAAGCCCTCTCCTACAAAAGCTTCACCCTACAAAAATAACAATCGAAGGAGACACACCATGAGTGTGATCATTGCCTTGGCAGCCCTCACGCTGCTGATGGTGGCTGCTTACCGTGGCTACAGCGTTATCCTCTTTGCCCCGATCGCCGCCCTCGGCGCCGTCCTGCTCACCGACCCTTCCGCCGTTGCCCCAGTCTTCACCGGGGTGTTCATGGAAAAAATGGTCGGCTTCGTCAAACTGTATTTCCCGGTATTCCTGCTCGGTGCCGTGTTCGGCAAACTGATCGAGCTGTCGGGTTTCTCCCGCTCCATCGTTGCGGCGGCGATTCGCTTGCTCGGCACTCGCCAGGCGATGCTGGTGATCGTGCTGGTCTGCGCCCTGCTCACGTATGGTGGCGTGTCGCTGTTTGTGGTGGTGTTTGCGGTCTACCCGTTTGCCGCCGAAATGTTCCGCCAGAGCAATATTCCCAAGCGCCTGATCCCGGCGACCATCGCCCTCGGCGCGTTCTCGTTCACCATGGACGCCCTGCCCGGCACGCCGCAGATCCAGAACATCATCCCCAGCACCTTTTTCAACACCACCGCCTGGGCCGCGCCGTGGCTGGGATTGATCGGCACGATTTTCGTGTTCTGTACCGGCATGCTGTTTCTTCAGCGCCAGCGCAACAAGGCCCAGCGCAGCGGTGAAGGTTACGGTTCAGAGCTGCGCAACGAACCGGAAACCGCGCCAGACATCAAGCTGCCCAACCCATGGCTCGCGCTGTCGCCGTTGTTGATGGTGGGCCTGATGAACCTGCTGTTCACCCGCTGGATTCCGCTGTGGTACGGCAAGACTCACAGCCTTTCGTTGCCGGGCATGGCAGCACCGGTGACCACCGACATCGCCAAGCTGACGGCGATCTGGGCGGTCCAGGCGGCCTTGCTGGTGGGCATCGTCATGGTGCTGGTGTTCGCCTTTCAGACGATTCGCGGCAAGTTGGCCGAAGGCAGCAAAAGTGCGGTCAGCGGCGCGTTGCTGGCGGCGATGAACACCGCGTCGGAATACGGTTTCGGTGCGGTGATCGCCTCGTTGCCCGGCTTTCTGGTGCTGTCCGGCTGGCTCAAGAGCATTCCCAACCCGCTGGTCAACGAAGCGATTACCGTGACTCTGCTGGCCGGTATCACCGGTTCGGCGTCGGGCGGCATGAGTATCGCCCTGGCGGCGATGTCCGAGAGTTTCATCAGTGCCGCCCACGCTGCCAATATTCCGCTGGAAGTGCTGCACCGGGTTGCCGCGATGGCCAGTGGCGGCATGGACACCCTGCCGCACAACGGCGCGGTGATTACCTTGCTGGCCGTCACCGGCTTGACCCACCGCGAGGCCTACAAAGACATTTTCTGTATTACGCTGATCAAGACACTCGCTGTTTTTGTGGTGATCGGTACTTTCTACGCCACTGGCATTGTGTGAGGTATTCATGACGACTCTTTCGGGCAAGACCGCACTGGTCACCGGTTCCACCAGCGGCATTGGCCTGGGGATCGCCCTGAGCCTGGCCAAGGCTGGCGCCAATCTGATCCTCAACGGTTTCGGCGATGCGTCCAGGGTGATTGCCGAGGTTGAACAGCTCAATAATAAAAGCGGCGGCAAGGTCGGCCATCACCCGGCCGACGTCAGCGACCCGGCACAGATCGCCGACATGATCGAGTACGCCGAGCGTGAATTCGGCGGCGTGGACATCCTGGTCAACAACGCCGGCATCCAGCACGTGGCGCCGGTGGAAGACTTTCCGGTGGAGCGCTGGGATTCGATCATTGCAATCAACCTGTCGTCGGTGTTTCACAGCACCCGTTTGAGCTTGCCGGGCATGCGCGCCAAGGGCTGGGGACGGATCATCAACATCGCTTCGGTACATGGCCAGGTTGGTTCGGTGGGCAAGGCGGCGTACGTCGCGGCCAAGCATGGCGTGATCGGGCTGACCAAAGTGGTCGCTCTGGAAACCGCCACCACCCACATTACCTGCAACGCCATTTGCCCGGGCTGGGTGCTGACGCCGCTGGTGCAGAAGCAGATCGATGACCGCGCCGCGACCGGGATCGACCCGCAGCAGGCGCAACATGATTTGCTGGCCGAGAAACAGCCGTCCCTGGAGTTCGTGACGCCACCGCAGCTGGGTGAGTTGGTGCTGTTTTTATGCAGCGAAGCCGGTAGCCAGGTGCGTGGCGCTGCGTGGAATATAGATGGTGGGTGGTTGGCGCAGTAACCAGTCGCCAGCCTGCATGATCATTCCCACGCTCTGCGTGGGAATGCAGCCCGGGACGCTCCGCGTCCCAAAGCGGACGCGGAGCGTCCATTGAGGCATTCCCACGCAGAGCGTGGGAACGAGAGAGGCCAAGCCATGTCCGACATTCTCTGGCAACCCGGCACCGAGCGCATCGGCAAGACCCGCATGGAGGCCTTCCGGCGCTTCATCAATCAGCGACATACCCTTGGGATCGCCGACTACCCTGCCCTGCACCAATGGAGCATCGACCAGCGGGAAGCCTTCTGGCAGGCGATCGTCGACTTCTTCGACATTCGCTTTCACGATCAACCGGACGCTGTGCTGATCGAGGGCGCACAAATGCCCAGCGCCCAGTGGTTCCCTGGCGCCACGCTAAACTTCGCCGAACACCTGCTGCGCCGTCGCGACGATGCCGTGGCGGTAGTGGTCATCGGCGAAAACGGCCAACGGGAACAACTGACCTGGGCTGAACTGGCGAGCCATGTCGCAGGTTTTCAAAACGGCCTGAAAGCCGCCGGTGTCGGCCTCGGCGACCGTGTGGCTGCGTGCATGCCGAACACCTGGCAAACCCTGGTGGCGATGCTTGGCACCACCAGTCTGGGCGCGATCTGGTCCTGTTCTTCACCCGACTTCGGCACCCACGGGGTGATCGATCGCTTCGGCCAGATCGAGCCGAAAGTGCTGATCACCTGCGCCGGGTACCGCTACGCCGGCAAAGAGATCGACCAGACCACCAAGGTCAATGAAATCCTCGGACAACTGCCGTCCTTGCAGCAGTTGATCGTCGTGCCTTACGCACGACCCGAGGCGCGCATCGAGGACTTCCATAGCCAGGCCAACGTCACGCTGTGGGACGATTTCTACGAGCCTGGCGGCGAGCCGCAATTCGTTCCCGTGCCCTTCGCTCATCCGCTGTACATCCTCTATTCCAGCGGCACCACCGGCGTGCCGAAGTGCATTGTTCACAGTACCGGTGGCGTACTGCTGCAACACGTCAAGGAACATGGCCTGCACACCGATCTCGGCGCCGGCGACCGCTTGTTCTACTACACCACCTGCGGCTGGATGATGTGGAACTGGCTGGTTTCGGCCCTTGCTGTCGGCAGCGCTGTGGTGCTGTACGACGGCTCGCCATTTCATCCAGGTCCGGAGCGTTTGATCGACCTGATCGACGATGAACGCATCAATGTCTTCGGCACCAGCCCCAAGTTCCTCACCGCGCTGGAAAGCAATGGCGTGAAGCCATGCGAAAGTCATGACCTGAGCAGCCTGAAAACCGTGCTGTCCACCGGTTCCGCGCTGTCGCCGCAAAGCTTCGATTACGTCTACCGTGCGTTCAAGCCCGACCTGTGCCTGTCTTCGATGTCCGGCGGCACCGACATCGTTTCGTGCTTTGTGATCGGCAATCCGGTGCTGCCGGTACGCCGTGGCGAGATGCAGTGCAAGAGCCTGGGCATGGCGGTCGAAGTGTGGAACGACGCCGGGCAACCTGTGATCGGGGAAAAAGGTGAACTGGTGTGCACCCGACACTTTCCAGCGATGCCCATCGGCTTATGGCATGACCCTGACGGGGAGAAGCTGCGAAAGTCCTATTTCAGCCTGTTCCCCGGCGTCTGGGCCCAAGGCGATTACGCCGAGCAACTGCCTCACGGCGGCATGCTAATCCACGGCCGCTCCGACGCGGTGCTCAACCCCGGCGGCGTACGCATCGGCACGGCGGAAATCTACCGTCAGGTGGAGAAAGTCCCGCAGGTGCTGGACAGCGTAGCCATCGGTCAGCAATGGCAGGATGACGTGCGAGTGGTGCTGTTTGTGAAGTTGCGTGACGGTGTCGAGCTGGACGAAGCCCTGCAACAACAGATTCGTCAGGTTATCCGCGCCAACACCACACCACGGCATGTACCGGCGAAGATTGTCGCGGTGACGGACATTCCGCGGACCATCAGCGGCAAGGTGGTCGAGCTGGCGGTGAGGAATGTGGTGCATGGCCAGAAGGTGAAGAACACCGATGCACTGGCCAATCCCGAAGCGCTGGAGCAGTTTCGCGACCGCCCCGAATTGAGCGATTGAAACGTAGATCCCCTGTGGGAACGAGCCTGCTCGCGAAGACGATTTCACATTCAACATTGATGTTGGCTGATAGACCGCTTTCGCGAGCAAGCCCGCTCCCACATTTGATCGTCGTTGCCGGCATTAGTCCACCAAACCCCATTCACCCGGCGGTGTATGGGGCCCGGGCGTGGCCTCGGCGTGCATTTTCAGGCGCAGGCGCAAGTTGTTCACCGAGTCCGCATGTTTCAGCGCCTCTGCCTCATCGATCGCGCCCTCGGCAAACAGCGCGAACAGTGCCCCGTCAAACGTCTGCATCCCCGCCTCCGAAGACTTCTCCATGATCCCCTTGAGCTCGCCAAACTCGTTGCGCCGGATCAGGTCGCCGATAGTCGGCGTGCCCACCATCACTTCCACCGCTGCCCGGCGTTGCCCATCGCGGGTGCGCACCAAACGCTGGGAAACAAACGCCTTGAGGTTGTTACCCAGGTCGTTGAGCAACTGCCCACGGCGCTCTTCGGGAAAGAAATTGATCACCCGATCCAACGCCTGATTGGCGTTATGCGCATGCAAGGTGGAAATCACCAGATGACCGGTATCGGCAAACGCCAGCGCGTGCTCCATGGTTTCGCGGTCTCGGATCTCGCCGATCAGCACCACGTCCGGTGCCTGGCGCAGGGTATTTTTCAACGCAGCATGAAAACTGCGGGTATCGACGCCAACCTCACGCTGATTGACGATAGACTTCTTGTGCCGATGGATGAACTCGACCGGGTCTTCGATGGTGATGATATGGCCGCTGCTGTGGCGATTGCGGTAATCGATCAGCGCCGCCAGCGAGGTCGACTTACCCGAACCGGTCGAACCGACGAACAGTATCAGCCCCTGTTTGAGCATCACGGTTTCGAGCAGCACTGGCGGCAGCTTGAGGTCTTCAAAACGTGGAATGTCGAGTTTGATGTTGCGCGCCACAATCGACACATCATTGCGCTGCTTGAAGATACTGAGCCGGAAACGCCCGACCCCGGGCAGGGAAAGCGCCAGGTTCATTTCCAGGTCCCGATCGAACTCCAGGCGCTGTTCGGCGTCCATGATGGACGCGGCAATAGCCGCCACTTCTCCCGGCTTGAACGGTTGATCAGTCAGGGGTTTGAGCACACCGTCAAATTTCGCGCTGGGTGGCGCGCCCGTGGACAGGTAAAGATCGGAGCCATTGCGGCTGGCCAGAATTTGCAACAGTGCATCGATTTCCATGGCAAAAAACACCCGCGAAGCATTCAATTGAAAAAATGACCCAAAACGGGTCATCCAGCGTCTACAGCCCTGCAAGGATAGTAGACGCCGCCACACTGACTCACGCGCAGGACATGTTGATGAACGCACCACCAAACGCCAGCGATGCCCAGGCCCTGATTGCCCGACTGGACTGGACAAGCAACCCGCTGGGCGCCGCCGATCACTGGCCGCAGAGCCTGCGCACCGCCGTGGATATCGTTATTCATTCACCGATGCCGATGCTGTTACTGTGGGGCCCGCAGCTCACCCAGATCTACAACGACGGCTTCGCCTTCCTCGCCGGCAGCAAACACCCTCACGCTTTCGGACAGCCGACACACCTGATCTGGCCTGAACTCAAAGACTTTACCGACCCGATTTACAGCGCCGTCCTACAGGGCCAGGTGCGAACCTACAGCGAACAGCGCTTTACCTTGCAGCGCGACGGGCGAGATTCCGACTTCTGGCTGGATTTGACCTACAGCCCCATTCGCAATGAAAGCGCCGAGGTTGCCGGGATTCTGGTCACGGCCATCGAAACCAACGAACGCCGCCGCATCGCTCTGGAACTTGAGCAACGCTCCGCCGCCAGCCTCAAGGCCCAGCAGGAAACCGAGCAGCGCCTACAACTGGCGCTGGCCGCCACCGATGCCGTCGGCACTTGGGACTGGGACATCGGCGAAGACCGTTTCATCGCCGACGCCCATTTCGCCCAATTGCATGGCATCGACCCGACCATGGCCAGCCAGTTGCCCATCAGCGATTACCTCCACGGCGTACACCCGCAAGACCGCGCGATGATTGCCCGCAGCATCAAGCACTGCATCACCCATGGCAGCGAATACGCCGAGGAATATCGCTTGCTGCAAGCCGACGGCCAGTTGCGCTGGGTGTTTGCCCGAGGCCGTTGCTACAAGGACCACCATGGCCGGCCGATCCGTTTCCTCGGCGCGGCGCTGGACCTGACCGAACGCAAACACATCGAACAGGCCTTGCGCCAGAGCCAGACCGAGCTGCAACTGATCATCAACGCCATGCCGATCCTGATCAGTTATGTGGACAGCGAGGAGCGCTTTCGCCTCAATAATGCCGCCTACCTGGAATGGTACGGCCTGACGCCCCAGGAGCTTTACGGCCGCACCGTCCGTGAAGTGCTGGGCGACGAAGCCTATGCCCTGCGCGCCGAATACATTGCCGAGGCGTTGAAAGGCAAGGCCTGCAGTTTCAGCATCAGCGCCGCGCACCGCGATGGCAGCACCCGCCAGGCCCTGATGAACTACCTGCCACGCCATGGCGCGGACGGCGCGGTGAATGGTTTCTACATCTTCGTGATCGACGAGACCGAGCGCAAACAGACTGAAGAAGCCCTGCGCAACCTCAACGAAACCCTTGAAGAACGTGTGAGCGCCCGCACCCGGCAACTGGCCGAAGCCAACCAGCGGCTGCAGAACGAGATGTTCGAGCGCGAGCGCGCCGAAGACGCCTTGCGGCATGCGCAGAAAATGGAAGCGGTCGGACAGCTCACCGGCGGCATCGCCCATGACTTCAACAACATGCTCACCGGGATCATCGGCAGTCTCGATTTGATGCAACGCTACATCGCCGACGGGCGTGCCGCCGAAATCGGTCGCTTCACCGAGGCCGCGGTGTCCTCGGCCCACCGCGCCGCCGCCTTGACCCATCGCCTGCTGGCGTTCTCCCGGCGTCAGTCGCTGGATCGCAAGCCGCTGAATGCCAATCATCTGGTGCATTCTCTGGAAGACTTGCTCAGCCGGACCAAGGGCGATCACATCGAACTCAGACTGAAGCTGGCCGATGAGGTCTGGCCGGTCAGCACTGACGTCAGTCAACTGGAAAACGCCTTGCTCAACCTCGTCATCAATGCCCGGGATGCGATGCCCGATGGCGGCGAGTTGTTGATCGAAACCGCCAACGTTCACCTCGACGGCAGCGACATCACTCCCCTGGAACCGGTCAGGGCCGGGGATTACCTGATGATTGCCGTCAGCGACAATGGCGCCGGCATGACCCCGTCGGTATTGGCCAAGGCCTTCGACCCGTTCTTCACCACCAAACCTATCGGCCAGGGCACCGGCCTTGGACTGTCGATGATCTATGGTTTCGCCCAGCAATCGGGCGGGCACGTCAGCCTGCACAGCCTGCCGGGCCAGGGCACCTGCGTTCGCCTGTATTTGCCACGGTTGCACGTCGCGGTGCCGGAACCCACGTTGGTGCCGGTCACCGGCGAAACACCGGCAGCGGTTGCCGGTGAAACCGTGGTGTTGGTGGAAGACGATCCGGCGGTGCGCATGCTGGTGCTCGACCTGCTCAATGAACTGGGTTATCACGCCCATGAAGCCGAAGACGCGAAGAGCGCCCTGCCCTTGCTGGAATCCGACCTGCGGGTCGATCTGCTGGTGACCGATGTCGGGCTGCCGGGCATGAACGGTCGGCAACTGGCGGAAATCGCTCGTCAGCACCGCCCGGACCTCAAGGTGCTGTTCATGACCGCTTATGCGGAGAAGGCCACCGAACGCCAGGGTTTTCTGGAGGAAGGCATGGACATGGTGGCCAAACCCTTTTCCATTGACCTGTTGGCCAACAAGATCCGCACGATGATCGGCCAAGCCAGCTGAGTTAAGGCATAATCGCGCGCCCACGCTGGCACCAACATAGCCACCACCGTTGCAAGGTACTGCCAATGAAAGCCCAAGCCCGCCATATTCTGGTGAAAACCTCGGAAGAAGCCGAGCAGCTCAAACAACGCATCGCCAAGGGCGAAGCCTTCGATGTGCTGGCCAAGAAATACTCCACGTGCCCGTCCGGCAAACGCGGCGGGGATCTTGGCGAAGTACGGCCCGGGCAGATGGTCGGGGCGATCGATGCGGTGATCTTCAAAAAACCGCTGCGGGTGGTGCATGGGCCGATCAAGAGCAAGTTCGGCTATCACTTGGTGCAGGTGTTTTACCGGGATTGAGTGGTTGGCTTTAGGGCCTCATCGCGAGCAGGCTCGCTCCCACAAGGTTCGGTGGTGTAGTTGCGATCTTTGGCAACTCACAAATCCAATGTGGGAGCGAGCCTGCTCGCGAACCGATTGCGCAGCAAGCGGCCATCTACCGCTTATCTCGGGATCAGTGCCCCCGGCACTTGAATCACCCGACTCGCCAACCGATGCCCCGCCTCCGCAGCCTCGACCGGGCTGCCGCCCTTGAGCCGACACGCCAGATACGCCGCGCTGAACGAATCCCCCGCCGCCGTGGTGTCCACCACCCGTTCGACCACCTGCGCCGGCACTTCGAACGACTCACCGTCACAGCGAATCAGACACGCCTCGGCACCGCGCTTGAGCACCACTTCAGGCGTGCCCATCTGTTCATAAGCGGCAAACACTGCCGCGCAATCGGAAAAGTGGAACAGCGCTTGCTCGTCATCAACCGTCAGCAACGCCAAATCGATATAGGGCAGAACGCTGCGATAAGCCGCCCGCGCGTCCTCGATCGAGGCCCACAGGCGTGGTCGATAATTGTTGTCGAACACGATCCGCGCATCCCGCTGCCGGGCTTCGATCAGGGTTTCCAGAAGTTTTTCCCGCCCCTGCACACCGAGCACCGCCAGGGTGATGCCGCTGAAATACAACACGTCGTAATCCGGCAGCGCCGCCAGGATCGGCGCGGCCGCCGGGGTGGTGAAGCAATCGCGCACAGCCGCTTCGTTGCGCCAGTAGAGAAAACGCCGCTCGCCGGCCGCGTCGGTCTGGATGCAATACAGGCCGGGCAAGCGACCGGGCAAACGCTGGACCATGCCCAGGCCAATGTTTTCGCTGGCCCAACTCTGGCACATCGCATCGCTGAAACTGTCATCGCCCAGGGCGGTGACGTAATCCACCGTGCCACCATCGCCCAGCTCACGGGCCAGGTAGACCGCGGTGTTCAGGGTATCGCCGCCGAAGCTTTGTTGCAGCGTGCCATCAGCGCGCTGCTGCAATTCGATCATGCATTCGCCAATCAGGGCGATGCGCGGGGTGTTGGGGCCGAGGGGGCTGATGTTATTCATTGTTTTTGTAATCTCTGGTGTTTCTGAGTTGTCTGGTATGGCCCCATCGCGAGCAGGCTCGCTCCCACAGAGGAAACGCATTCCATTGTGGGAGCGAGCCTGCTCGCGATGGCCGCACCTCGGTCCGGAACCTTAAAAACAGGTTTCCATGGTTTCGATGACATTCAGTTGCTCATCCACCAGACACCCAATACGCCACTTGTCGAACGTCAAACACGGGTGCGAAGTACCGAACGAAATGATATCGCCCACCCGCAATTCAACCCCCGGCGCCACGGTCATGAACGCATGCTGGTCCATCACCGCCGTTACCTTGCAGGCACTCACATCATCACCGATCGCCGGCACCACACCGGCCTTGTAACGCAGCAACGGCACCGGCAACCCGGCGTCGTAGGCCACGTCGCGTTTGCCCAGGGCGATCACCGCAAAACCCGGCTCCGGCAACGACTGCACGTGAGCCCAGACTTCCAGCGCCGGGCGCAACCCTTCGTGCAGGTCGCTGCGACGGTCGAGCACACAACATTGCGCTTCTTTGTAAATGCCATGGTCGTGGGCCACGTAACTGCCGGGGCGCAACACGCT
This sequence comes from Pseudomonas sp. P9_31, assembly GCF_034008235.1. Taxonomy (NCBI): domain Bacteria; kingdom Pseudomonadati; phylum Pseudomonadota; class Gammaproteobacteria; order Pseudomonadales; family Pseudomonadaceae; genus Pseudomonas; species Pseudomonas sp. P9_31. Next base: position 2,636,213 of record NZ_CP125375.1, on the reverse strand, counting down.
GAGGAAACGCCCGCCGGCATTTTGCGCTTCGAACGACTCGGCGATCAGGTCGTACCAGGCCGAACCCGACGCCGTGATGATCGGCTTGGCAATGGCGAACGCGCCGCTGTCCTGCAACTGCACCGCCAGACGCACCAGGGAGGCGGCGAATTCGCGGATGCCACTCACCGCGTGATCGCCATGAATCACCCCTTCGTAGCCCTCGATGCCAGTCAGCGCCAATGCCGGTTGAGCGGCGATAGCCTTGGCCAGCGCCAGCACTTCAGCTTCGGTGCGGCAACCGCAACGACCGCCGACAATGCCGTACTCGATCATCACGTTCAGGCGCACGCCGCGCGAAGCGAAATACGCGCCGAGGTCCGCGACGTTATCCGGGTGATCGACCATGCAATAGAAATCGAAGGTCGGGTCTGCCAACAGATCAGCGATCAGCGCCATGTTCGGCGTGCCGACCAACTGGTTCGCCATCAGCACCCGGCGCACCCCATGGGCGTAAGCCGCATGGGTCTGTGTAGCACTGGCCAAGGTGATGCCCCAGGCACCAGCGTCCAGTTGGCGACGAAACAGCGCCGGGGTCATGCTGGTTTTGCCGTGGGGCGCCAATTCTGCGCCGCTGTTGCTGACGAAGTCCTGCATCCAGCGAATGTTGTGTTCCAGCGCGTCGCGGTGCAGCACCAGCGCCGGCAGGCTGACGTCCCGCACCAGATTGGCGCCGGTTTGGGCGTCGCCCTTCTCCACGGCGGCGGTATTGATGGCAGTAGACATGGTCGATCTCCTCACACACGCGGCCGCAGGCAGCCGCCGTTATTCGTTGATACGCCGGGCGAGACTGTTGGCGCTGTCGATCAACACCCGACGATAGTCGTTGTAATTGTTCTTCGCATCGGCCCGTGGGGCGACGATGCACAGGGTCGCGATGGCCACGCCGTTCGGGTCTTTGACCGGGGCGGCGAAGCAATGGGTAAAGGTGTCGGCGACGCTGTCGAAGGAAAAGAACCCATCGATACCGGCCTGGCGGATTTCTTTGAGAAACCGCTCCAGCGGCAGACGCTCACCGTCGGGCAGAATGAAGTCGTCGGGGTCGATCAAGTCGACGATTTCCTGATCGCTCAGGTGCGCCAGCAGCAGGCGCCCGGACGCGGTCCAGGGGATTGGCGCGTTTTCACCGATGTCCGAGGAAATACGGAAATGCCGCTCGCCCTCCTTCATCAATGCCACGGTGTATTTGCGCCCGTTGAGCAGGCACATCTGCGCGGTTTCGCGGGTCTGGCTGACGATTTCCTGCAAGGCATGATCCGCCTCGCGGGCCAGGTCGAAATGACGCAAGTGCGCCTGCCCGAGGAAGTACAGCTGACGACCGAGGTAAACGTGACCGTCCTTGCCCACGGGCTCGAGGATGCGCCGCTCCAATAAGGACGCGACCAGTTCATAGACCGTGGATTTCGGGCTGCCGATGCCGCTGGCGATTTCATTCGGGCGCAGGGGCTGGCCGATTTCCTTGAGGAAATCGAGGATGTCGAACGCCCGATCCAGACCGCGAGCCCGGCGCTTGATGGTGTCTTCGGTCATGTCTTCAGGTTCCCATTCAAAGTGCCGGGAGTTTACCCAGAGTGCGGTGGCGACCGTTAGGCCGCCTTCGAGGGCAAGCCTGCTCCCACAGGGTTCTATGTGCCGCCACAGATTGCAGGCACATCATCAATCCCTGTGGGAGCGTGGCTTGCCCGCGATGGGCGCGCCGCGGTTCAGGCCTTCTTCTTGTAGGCAATGCAATCAATCTCAACCTTGCAATCGACCATCATGTTCGCCTGTACACAGGCCCGGGCCGGGGCGTGTTCACTTTTGAAGTACTCGGAGAACACCTTGTTGAAACTCCAGAAATCCCGCGGGTCTTCCAGCCACACGCCGGTACGGACCACATCTTCGAGCCCATAACCGGCTTCTTCCAGAATCGCAATCAGATTTTTCATGGTCTGGTGAGTCTGCTCGACAATCCCGCCCACGATGATTTCGCCATCCACCGCCGGCACCTGGCCAGACACGTGCAACCAGCCATCAGCTTCGACGGCACGGGCGAAAGGACGGGGCTGGCCGCCACCGGCGGTGCTGCCGGTGCCGTAACGAGTAATGCTCATGGGTGTTTCTCCTGATTAAAAAAGTGAATGCTTAAAAGCGGGTACTCTTGAGAAATTCTGCCAGTCGCGGCGACTGCGGGCGTTCGAACAATGCCTTGGGTGGCCCCTGCTCTTCGATCCGCCCCTGATTCATGAACACGATCTTGTCCGACACCTCGAAGGCAAAGCGCATTTCGTGGGTCACCAGCAACATGGTCATGCCGTCTTCGGCCAGGCCCTTGATCACGCTCAGCACTTCGCCCACCAGCTCCGGATCGAGGGCCGAGGTGACTTCATCGAACAGCATCAGGCTCGGGTTCATCGCAATCGCCCGGGCAATCGCCACGCGCTGTTGCTGACCGCCAGACAACTGACCGGGGTAATGGTCGCGACGTTCCAGCAGCCCAACCCGCTCCAGCCATTTTTCCGCCAGCGCCACCGCCTCATCCTTGTGCAGCTTTTTGACCTTGAGCAACCCGAGGGTGACGTTCTGCAACGCAGTGAGGTGCGGGAACAGATTGAATTGCTGGAAGGCCATGCCGGTCATGGCCCGATGGCGGGCGATGACTTTTTCCGGGTGGCGCACGCGCTTGCCGTTGACCTCGTCATAACCGATGGATTCGCCGTCGAGCAAAATTTGCCCGCCCTGGAACTCTTCGAGCATGTTCACGCAACGCAGCAGCGTGGTCTTGCCCGAGCCGCTGGAGCCGATCAGCGTGACCACGTTGCCGCGCTGCATGGTCAGGTCGACGCCCTTGAGCACTTCGAGCTGGCCGTATTGTTTGTGCAGGCCGCGGATGTCCAGCAGCGCTTGATTCTGTGTCGAGACTTGAGCTTGAGTCATGGCAAGGCCACCCGCTTTTCAATGTGCCGGCCGAGTAATTCGATGGCGTAGTTGATGACGAAAAACAGCAATCCGGCGAACAGGTAAAACTCCAGGGTCATGAACGTCCGGGCGATGATCTGCTGGGTGCTGAGCAGCAGCTCGGCGACGCCGATCACCGACAACAAGGTCGACGCCTTGACGATCTCGGTGGACGAGTTGACCCAGGTCGGCAGAATCTGCCGCAGCGCCTGGGGCAACAACACGTAGCCCAGCGCCTGGTAAAACGTCAGGCCGATGGCCTTGCTCGCTTCCATCTGACCTCTGGGCAGCGCCTGCAACGCACCGCGCACAATCTCCGCAACGTGGGAGCCGCAGAACAGTGTCAGCCCCAGGGTGCCGGCCCCGAATGCGCTGATTTGCCAGCCCAATGCCGGCGCCATGTAGAAGCAGGCCAACACCAATACAAACACTGGCGTGCCGCGAATGATGTCGACGTAAAACCGGAACGGCGCGCGCATCCAGAACGTGCCATAGGTGAGCACTAAACCTGCAACGATGCCGACCAGCGTGCCCAGCAAAATCGCCAGCGCCGAGCACTGCACACTGGTCACAAAGCCCTGCCACAGGACGTCCCGCGCCACCCATAACTCATGCAACCAGCTGGGGGATTCGTACATGGGGGCCTCCTATCGGCGAATCGCCAGACGCTGCTCGAGGTAACGCAGCATCATGGCAATGAGGTAACAGGCCGCAACATAGAGCGCTGTGGTCACCAGCCAGGTTTCAATCACCCGGTAGCTCTCGACATTGATCTTGCGCGCGTAATAGGTCAGCTCCGGCACGGCAATCGCCGCCGCCAGCGAGGTGTCCTTGAACAGCGAAATGAAGTTGTTCGACAGGGCCGGCAGCACATTGCGCAGCATCACCGGCACGGTGATGTACGCCTTGACCTGCCACTCACCGAGCCCGATGGCCAGGCCGGCTTCACGTAGCCCCTTGGGAATGCTCAACAGACCACCGCGAAACACTTCGGTCAGGTACGCCCCGGCATACAGCGACAGGGTGATGATGAACGACGGGATCTTGTCCAGACGAATGCCCAGGCTCGGCAACGCGAAGTAGATCAACAGGATCAACACCAGAATCGGCGTATTACGGATCACCGTCACATACACCGACGCCAGCCCCCGCAATGCGCGGTGCTTCGACAGCAAAGCAAACGCCATCAGCAGGCCGATCACGCAGCCGATGGCGATCGACACCAGCGCCAGTTCAAGCCCCAGACCGAGCCCCGCCAGCAAGGTGTCGAAATCGCGCCAGACGGCGGCAAAATTCAACTGATAGTTCATGGTCAGCAGTACCTTGAGCGGGACGCGTTATCGGCGCCCCGCTCTCACGGGATCATTTGTATTCGACGGGGAAACCGATGGCTGGGGTCGGCAAATCGACACCGAACCACTGTTTGAACGACGCCGCATAAGTCGGGAACTCAACGCCCGTCATGCCTTCATGCAGGACGGTGTTGACGAAGTTCAGCCAGTCCTGATCGCCGCGTTTGACGGCGCATGCATAGGTTTGTGGGCTCCAGGCATAAGCCGGGCTGCGATAGCGACCAGGGTTCTGCACCATCAGGTATTTCACCGATGACTGATCGGTGGCCGCCGCGTCGGCACGGCCGGAGTTCACCGCCTGATACATCAAGTCCACGCTGTCGTATTGATCGACCTTGGCCTTGGGCAGCGCCTGATGCACCAGTTCTTCGGCGTACACGTTCTGCAGCACCGCCACGATCACACCGTCACCGGCAGCTTTCAGGTCGTCGATTTCCTTGTATTTGCTGTTGGCCGGCAACAGCAGACCCACGCCTTCGCGGTAGTACGGCAGGGTGAACGCCACTTGCTGTGCGCGGCTGGCGGTCACAGTGATGAACTGGCAACTCATGTCGACCTTGTCGGTCAGCAGATTCGGGATCCGCGCATCGGACGACTGCACCACGAACTCGACCTTGCTCGGGTCGTTGAACAACCCTTTGGCTACCATCCGCGCGATATCAATATCAAACCCCTGCAACTTGCCATCCGCTCCCTGGAAGTGCCACGGCGCATTGGTACTGCCCGTGCCCACGATCAACTTCCCACGGGCCAGCACGCTGTCGAGCTTGCTGTCTGCCGCTTGGGCGACACCCACGACAGCGGCCGAAGCCACGAGAAAGAAAACACACGCTTTGAACAAGGAAGGTCGGCGATGCATGGCAAGCACTCCAGGGTCATGTTTATTCCGCTATACCGGAACCAGGTATGTAACAACGGAATAGACAGCAGAAAGTGTGCCACAGGTTGTGGGCGGAATGCCGGGGGGATTGGAATGTGTTTTGAATCAAATGGATGCGCATGAGCGCGAAAAAGGCGTTACGAAATGCACAGCTGAATGAACGCTACCGTTGGCTACAACGTACGGGTACTTGCACCACAGTTGAAGGCGTAGCGATTCAAAATAAGGCAAGAAGACCGAACCCACCTGTATTTTCTGCCAGTAGACCCACTTGCTCGCCTCCTTTAACGTCAACAGGCCTTCGATTGTCTTTGAAAAGGAGATTTCAATGAGTTCGATGACCACCCACCCGACCATGGCCCCGGTCTACCGCAAGGTGCTCAAAACCTGGCGCCCGGTGATCCTGTATTTCGGCGATAAAAACTGTTACGCCTGCGAAATGGCCGAGCCGGTTTTCCGCACGATTGCCGAGCAATATAGGGATCATGCGCAAATCTATATGCTGAGTACGAGCGAGTCCCCTCGGCATCCGGATGTCACTGGAACACCCACTGTGCTGTTTTACAAGGAAGGGAAACTGCTGAAAAAGCTCAAGGGGATTGGAACCCGAGAAACCCTGGAAGAAGATTTCAAAAAGCACATCGGCAAGCTCAGACCCAAACAGATTGCCCGCAAACCCCGTCATGACTTGCCGTGGCTGCAGAAAACCTTCAGCACTTTATGCACCGCGCCTCGGGCACAGGGGCTGTTGAATGCACGTTTCATGAGTAATGCTTGAGTCGTCTGGGCGATCGCCTTCGCGAGCAAGCCCGCTCCCACAGGGTGCGCATTAGCCCGCCAGACTGTTTATCGTCCGGAAAAACGCAGCCGCGACAACATCCGCAGATCGCCCTCTTGGTAGTAGTCATCGGTCCAGCTGTCATCCGGAGCCAACGGCCGGACCTGCTTGAGTTGCAGTTTCTTTGCAAAGTAGCGGAACCGGTAATGCTCGTAGAAGCGCAGCAGTTCCAGGCCGTAACGATCGGCCAGGTCGGTGTTGCCACGGATGATCAGGTAGTTCTCGTCATTGCCGTTGCTGGCCGCGGTGCTGAGGTTGTGGCTGCCGCTGATGATGGTCGGTGAGTCGCTGGTGAAGTCAACGACGATGGCTTTGGTGTGCACCAGCAGGTTGCCCTTCTGGCCTTTCATGTTTTCCTTGAGCCAGCCTTCCAGGCCGGTGTTGAGCAGCGCGGTGGCGGCGAATTCGGCGGTGCGGTCGGCGTGGAAACCGGTGATGCTGCTGACCGTGTTTTGCAGGCCGTAACGCAAGATATCGTCGTGGGGCTGGCCGAGCAAAGCGTTGAGTATTTCGTCCGGCAGGGTGAATGCGGTGACAAACAGCAGGTCTTTTTTGGCGCCGTTGATGATCTCGACGAACTCATGCAAATCGCCCTGGCCCGAGCGCGGGGAGAAGCCGGCGAACAGCGGCTGGTCCGGCTGCATCGGATTGTGTTCCGTGAGCCAGTCCCGTGTGGCGCCGACGTCTGTCGGCGTGGCCCAGACCTGCTCGAAGGTTTGCAGATAACTGGCGCCGATCCGGGCGTCGTCCAGCACATGCACGACGTTAGCCTGACGATAAACGCCGTTGGCGGTGAAATTGGTGCTGCCACACAGCACCGCTTCGGGCTGATGCTGCCCGGCTGCGTCGAGCCGGCTCAGGACCATGAACTTGTTGTGAAAGATGTTGTGAGTGACCCGCCCGCGCTTGTTCGCCGCCGGGATTTTTTCCAGGCTGGCTTCGTTCAGCACCGTGGTGTCTTCGCCGGGTTGGGCGTGGTACAGGACCCGCACCTTTACGCCGCGCTCGAAGGCGGCGTTCACTGCATCGACGATCACCTGCAACTGGTATTCATATATCGCGATGTCCAACGCCCACTGGCCATCCTCGGCCCGTTCGATGAACCCTAGCAAGCGTGCGAGCAGGCCGTTCTCCAGCCATTGTCGCGGCGCGTCGGGCCAGGCTTCGATGGGCAGTTTCTTGTTGGCGCTGAGCTGCGCATCGAGGTCGGCGAACTTGCGCTGGAACGCCTGGCTGGCAGCCACCGCCCGGTTGAAAATCACGCTCTGATCGTTGGGCAGACCATTGTCCGTGGTGAGCGTCACTTCGAGAAATTCACCCAGCTGCGGCGCATCGGCGGTGCCGTAGGCCAGATGAACCCGATAATGGATCGTCACGCCCGGATTGACCGCGTAATCGGCCCAGCGAAATTTCTGCAACGGCGCGGTATCGCTGGGGGTGGCGTGAAATTGGGGGAACGTATGGTTCTTGCCGGGAAAGGTCAGGCTGTTGAACAGAAACAGCCAGGGTTTGCTGCCTTGCTGTTTTTCGATGGCGAACCCCAGCAAACCTTTACGGCGGGGTTCGGCCAGGTCGATGGCCAACAGCACGCCGTTGGTGCCGGCATAGGCTTTGACGCGGAAATCGTCCTGATCATTGCGGGCTAGTACGCGCATGGGTCACTCCTGTGATGGGTTTGCTTACAGAGCATAGGGCAGCGATGCGGGGTCACCGTAATTATCCGATACCCGAGTGATGCCATCGCGAGCAGGCTCGCTCCCACATGGGATTTGTGAACACCGCAGATCAAATGTGGGAGCGAGCCTGCTCGCGATGGGGCCTGCACTGTCAGCATAAAACTCAACCTGAAATCAGCTCATCGATATGTCGATAATCAACCTGCAGCTGCGCTGCCAACACCTTTGCCCGGCCAAGATGAATCGGCCCCCGCTCGATGTCGATCAGCAACCCCGGGCAATCCAGCGCCGGTAACGCCGACCACTCCTTCAGCCGCCCATCCGTCACCAGCAACAACCGTTGCTGCTCTGCCGGGAAACGCTTTTGCCGTGCCGCCAACCAGTGCCCCGCTTCTCCCAGTGCCGCCAGCATCGGCGTACCGCCGCCAGCCCCAAGCCCTTCGAGCCAGTGGCGTAAACCCGCAGAGGCTTTCAACCCTTGCACCTGCCACTTCGGCACATGACCGCTGGCGGTCAGCAAAGCCAGTCGCGCACGCTGTCGATAAGCGTCGTCGAACAGTTGCGCCAACAGGCCCTTGGCATCGCTCAACGCCTGATGACGCCGGGTCGAGGCCGAGGCATCGACGATCACCAGCCACAGTTCGTGGGGGGAGCGAGTACGCAGGTGAAACAGCACATCGTCGCGTTGACGCGGTCGACCATCGAGCAAGGTGCCGGGCCAATTGATCGCCCCACTACGGGCCGCGTGACGCTTGCCCTGCTTACCGTGATCCAGCCGTCCTGCGCGGGGTCTGGCATTCGCCCCCGCGTCCGATCGAGGGCGAATGCCTAGGGCTTTTTTGGCCAGCTCGGCACGTCACGTCGAGCGCCGACCGGCAGCGCCTGGGCGGGCATTTCACCCCACTGGCCCTGGCCTTCGTTCGGGCTCAAGGTTTGCGAAGAGGTCTGCTGCGGCGCTTGGGAATGTTGGGGCGCAGAGGTCGTATGCGCTCGACGGCGATGGCGCAAGGCGAATTCGGCGACCGCGTCGATATCTTCTTCGGCGATGGCGTTCGCGCCGCGCCATGCCGCATGAGCCCGAGCTGCACGCAGCCAGACCAGATCGGCCCGCAGACCATCAACGCCGGCAGCAAAGCAGCGCTCGGTGATCTGCGCCAGCGCGGCATCGTCGAGGGGAATGCTCGCCAGTACGGCACGCGCCTTCCGGCAACGCTCGCGCAGCGCCTGCTGCTGGCTTTCCCATTCGGCGCAGAACCCTTGCGGGTCGCTGTCGAAATCCAGTCGACGACGGATGATCTGGCCCCGCTCGGCGGGTGCAGTATGGCCGCTGAGGGCGACATTCAGACCAAAACGGTCGAGCAGTTGCGGACGCAGTTCGCCCTCTTCCGGGTTCATGGTACCGATCAGTACAAACTTCGCCGAATGCCGATGGGAAATCCCGTCACGCTCGATCAGGTTGGTGCCGCTGGCGGCCACGTCGAGCAGCAAGTCCACGAGGTGATCGGGCAGCAGATTGACTTCATCGACATACAACACTCCGCCGTCGGCCTTGGCCAGTACGCCGGGGGAAAACTGTGCGCGTCCTTCGCTCAAGGCCGCGTCGAGGTCGAGGGTGCCCACCAGCCGTTCTTCGGTGGCGCCCAGGGGCAAAGTGACGAATTGACCGCTGGCCAACAGGTCCGCCAGGCCTCGGGCCAGGGTGGATTTGGCCATGCCGCGCGGGCCCTCGATCAACACGCCACCGATTTTCGGGTCGATGGCGGTCAGGTACAGCGCGAGTTTCAAGTCATCGGCGCCGACCACGGCGGAGAGCGGGAAATGGGGGGTGTCGGTCATGTTCAAAATCTCAGTCATGGTCGGTGATGATGATCGTTCCCACGCTCTGCGTGGGAATGCAGCCCGGGACGCTCTGCGTCCCAACAGCCGAACGCGGAGCGTCCGTAGAGGCATTCCCACGCAGAGCGTGGGAACGATCCCGCTAACTGTCTTCTTCTATATCCAGCAACAAATTCTCCAGCGCCTCGCGGTATTCGCCCGGCTCTTTCCACATTCCCCGCTGCTGCGCCTCGAGCATGCGTTCGGTCATGTCGCGCAGGGCATGGGGATTGTGTTCGCGAACAAAGTCCCGGGTTGCCGGATCGAGCAAATAGGCATCCGCCAGCAACGCATACTGGTGATCGTCGATCAACTGCGTGGTGGCGTCGAACGCAAACAGGTTATCGACCGTCGCCGCCAGTTCGAACGCGCCTTTATAGCCATGACGCTTGACCCCGTCGATCCACTTCGGATTAGCCGCCCGGGAACGGATCACCCGGCTCAGCTCTTCCTTCAACGTGCGAATCTTCGGCAAGTCCGGCTGACTGTGGTCGCCGTGATAACTGGCCGCCGCTGCACCGCTGAGGCTTTCGACGGCCGCCAGCATGCCACCCTGGAACTGGTAATAATCGTTGGAATCGAGCAAGTCATGCTCGCGGTTGTCCTGATTCTGCAACACTGCCTGCACCTGACTCAGACGCTGGGCGAACTGTTCGCGGGCGGCGGTACCTTCATCGGAACCGCCGTAAGCGTAGCCGCCCCAGTTCAGGTAAACCTCGGCCAGGTCTTCACGGCTTTGCCACAGACGGCCATCGATGGCGCCCTGTACACCCGCGCCGTAAGCGCCCGGTTTGGCCCCGAAGATGCGCCAGCCGGCCTGCCGCCGAGCCGCTTCCTCATCCAGACCGGACTCCAGCAGTGCTTCACGCTCGGCACGCACCTTGGCCGCCAACGGGTTGAGATCGTCCGGTTCATCCAGCGCGGCGACCGCTTGCACGGCGGCGTCGAACAGCCGGATCAAGTTGGCAAAGGCATCCCGGAAGAATCCAGAGACGCGCAAGGTCACGTCCACCCGCGGACGGTCGAGCAAGCTCAGTGGCAATATTTCAAAATCGTCGACCCGCTGGCTACCGGTCGCCCACACTGGCCGCACGCCCATCAGCGCCATGGCCTGGGCAATGTCGTCGCCTCCGGTACGCATGGTTGCGGTACCCCAGACCGACAGGCCGAGCTGACGCAGGTGGTCGCCGTGGTCCTGCAAGTGTCGCTCAAGAATCAGGTTTGCGGATTGGAAGCCGATGCGCCACGCGGTGGTGGTCGGCAGGTTGCGCACGTCCACCGAATAGAAATTGCGCCCTGTTGGCAACACGTCCAGCCGTCCGCGACTCGGCGCCCCGCTAGGCCCGGCCGGGACGAATCGACCGCTGAGGGCGTCGAGCAAACCGCGCATTTCCGCTGGGCCACAGGCGTCAAGGCGTGGAGCAACCACCTCGCGCAAGCTGTCGATGATCGCGCTCACATCGGACCAACCATCCTCCTGTGGGAGCGAGCCTGCTCGCGATAGCGGTGGGTCAATCGACATCAATGTTGAATGATCAACCGCATCGCGAGCAGGCTCGCTCCCACAGGGGCCGGGCTTAGCTTGAGTCTGGTTATTCAAAGCCTGCTCGATCAACTGTACGGCGAACAGCTCCAGACGTTCGCGGGTATCCCCCGCCGTACGCCACAGCTCATCACTGATCGACAGCAATGCGTCCGGTCGAGGACCGTTCCAGGGCTCGGCCAAAACGCAGTCCAGCGGATCGAAACCTAGCGCAAACGCCTTGGCCAGCGCCCGCAGCAAGCTCGATTGCGCCCCACGGCCATCGCCGCGAGGAATACGCAGCAAGGCCACCAAGGTATCAATGCGCAATCGCCCGGTCGGCGATTCGCCAAACACATGCAGGCCATCGCGAATCTGCGACTCCTTCAAATCACACAGGTACGTGTCCAGGCGCGGCAGCCAGATCGCCGCATCCGCATCGCTGTCGAGTTTCTCGTCCAGTTGCAGTTCGCGGTCGATGTGCGTGTCGCGCACCAGTTGCAGAATGTCGCGCTGCAACTCCCGGGCACGGCGTGGGTCGAGCAATTGCGCTTCGTAATATTCGTCGGCCAGCAATTCGAGATTGCGCAACGGGCCGTAGGTTTCGGCGCGGGTCAGCGGCGGCATCAGGTGATCGATGATCACAGCCTGCGTCCGCCGTTTGGCCTGAGCGCCCTCGCCCGGGTCGTTGACGATGAACGGATAGATGTTCGGCAGCGGCCCAAGCAATGCGTCCGGCCAGCAGTTTTCCGACAACCCGACACCCTTGCCCGGCAGCCATTCGAGGTTGCCGTGCTTGCCAACATGGATCACGCCGTGGGCGCCGTAGGTGTTGCGCAACCAGAAGTAGAACGCAAGATAACCGTGGGGCGGCACCAGGTCCGGGTCGTGATAGACGGCACTTGGATCGACCTGATAACCCCGGGCCGGTTGAATGCCGACGAAGGTCAGGCCGAAGCGCAGGCCGGCAATCATCATTCGCCCGCCACGGAACATCGGATCGCTTTCGGGCGAGCCCCAACGTTCCAGCACGGCCTGACGATTGGCTTCGGGCAGCGCGTTGAACATCAAAAAGTAATCATCCAGCGCCAGGCTTTGCTGACATGGACGTTGATCGATAGTGTCCAGGTCATTGCTGACGCCACCGAGCAATTGCTGGATCAGCGCGGTGCCGCTGTCCGGTAACTCGGCCGGTAGCGGATAACCTTCGGCGTGCAGGGCACGCAGGATATTCAGCGCGGCGGCCGGGGTGTCGAGCCCCACACCATTGCCGATACGCCCATCACGAGTCGGGTAATTGGCGAGGATCAGGGCGAAGCGTTTTTCGCCGTTGGGCACTCGCGCCAGATCGATCCAGCGCCGCGCCAGTTCGGCGACAAAATCCATGCGCTCGGGTTGCGGCCGGTAACAGACCACATCCGACTGACTGCGCTCGCTGCGCCAAGCCAGGTCCTTGAAACTGATAGGCCGGCTGATGATCCGCCCGTCCAGCTCCGGCAGCGCAATGTGCATCGCCAGGTCACGGGGGCCGAGCCCCTGCTCGCTGGCGCGCCAACCCGGTTCGTTGTCCTGGGCGCAGATCGCCTGGATCACCGGAATGTTGCGGCGAAACGGCCGCAAGTGCGGCGCTTCAGGGCTGGACTGGGCGAAACCGGTGGTGTTGAGAATCACCCCTGCCTCGACCTCATCCAGCCAGTCCTCGACCACCGTCAGGCAGCCAGGTTCTTTCAAACTGGCCAGCGCAATCGGCAACGGGTTCAACCCCGCCGCCTGCAAACGCTGGCAGAAAATATCGATGAAACCGGTATTCGCCGCCTGCAAGTGCGAGCGGTAGAACAGCACCGCCGCCACCGGCTGACCAGCCTGCCAGTCGGCTTGCCAATCCTTCAGTTCAGCAGGGCTTTTTTGCCGATGGTAGATCGCGGTGCGCGGCAGGGTTTGTGGCTCGGCCCAGGCGTAATCGCGACCCAGCCAGCGATTGGCCAGACAGCGGAAAAAATCCAGGGCATTGCTCATGCCGCCCTGGCGCAAAAACTGCCAGAGCCGGTCGCGGTCTTCGGGGATCACGGTGCTCAGGTCGCTGAGTTCCGGGTCCGGGCGATCGTCCCCCGGCACCAGAATCAGCTGCACACCGCGCTGGGACAACGCCACCAAGCGCTCCACGCCATAACGCCAATAGGCGATGCCACCGTGCAGCGAAATCAGAATGACCTTGGCGTGACGCAACACTTCATCGACGTAGAGATCGACCGAAGCGTGATTCTGCACCTGCATCGGGTTGGCCAGGCGCAGGCTCGGGTAATCGTCGGGCAACTGCTGCGCCGCTTCGGCGAGCAACGCCAGGCTGGAATCGCCGCTGCACAGGATCACCAGCTCGGCGGGAGTTTGTCCAAGGTCGGCAATGTTGTCATCCGACACGAAGCCGCCGGGCTGGGTCCTGAGCAGGTGCATGGGTTAAACGCTAAGCGCGGCGCGCAATTGCGCTTCGAGCGCAGCGGCATCCAGCGCCTGACCGATCAACACCAGACGGGTCGCGCGCGCTTCCTCGGCGCCCCACTGACGATCGAAGTGCTTGTCGAAACGCGTGCCCACGCCCTGAATCAGCAGGCGCATCGGTTTGTTCGGCACCGCCGCGAAACCTTTGACCCGCAGGATGCCGTGCTGGACCACCAGTTGGGTCAGCGCATCCATCAGCAAGCTTTCGTCGGCTTGTGGCAGCTCGATCGAGATGGAGTCGAACGCGTCATGGTCGTGATCGTCTTCGCCTTCATGGTGATGATCGTGATGGCTGTGGCGGCTGTCGATGTGCTCTTCGGAACCGGCACCGAGGCCGATCAGCACGTCCAGTGGCAGACGACCGCTGCTGGCTTCGATGACTTTTACCGCTGGCGGCAGCTCTTCGGCGACTTCCAGGCGCACGCGGGCCAGGTCTGCAGGGCTGATCAGGTCGGCCTTGTTGAGGATCACCAGGTCGGCGCTGGCCAGTTGGTCGGCGAACAGCTCGTGCAACGGCGATTCGTGGTCCAGGTTCGGGTCGAGTTTGCGCATGGCATCCACTTGATCCGGGAATGCAGCGAAGGTGCCAGCGGCGACGGCCGGGCTGTCGACCACGGTGATCACCGCGTCAACCGTGCAAGCGCTGCGGATTTCCGGCCACTGGAAGGCTTGAACCAGAGGCTTTGGCAGGGCCAGGCCGGAGGTCTCGATCAGGATGTGGTCGAGGTCGCCGCGACGAGCGACCAGTTCGCGCATCACCGGGAAGAATTCTTCCTGAACGGTGCAGCACAGGCAGCCGTTGGCCAGTTCATAGACGCGGCCGCTGGCTTCTTCTTCGGTGCAGCCGATGGAGCATTGTTTGAGGATTTCGCCGTCGATGCCCAGCTCGCCGAACTCGTTGACGATCACCGCGATACGGCGGCCCTGAGCGTTGTCGAGCATGTGGCGCAGCAAGGTGGTTTTGCCCGAGCCGAGGAAGCCGGTAACGATGGTGACAGGGAGTTTGGCCAGTGTTTTCATCGGATGCCCTTTGGCAAGGTGGCGGGCATACGGGACGACGACCGGCAACGCGGGCGCGCGTGCCTGAAGAGTTCGCCACCGGATCACCCCGCCCGGTTGAAAGTGAGAATCTGTGTCGAGGCAGGTCTCCTGGCTGACGGTGTGCCGGTCTTTCGACTGGCGATTCCTGCGCCTTCCCGCGCGCCCTGTGGAAGGTGCGTGCAGTGGCCTGGCAGAAACACAACCGTTCACAGTTGCGGGGGCAGCCGCGGCATCGACCGCGTTCCCTTCTTAGCTTCGGCAGACGCCGAAGAACCTCGAAAGCGCAAGGCTACGCATCGTGTGGGGGCGGGTCAATGTCCGCGCAGAGATCTGTGGCGGCTGTGATGACGCCTTCGCGAGCAAGCCCCCTGCCAATTGACGCCCAACCCCCGCCCATGCTCTCCTACACGCCTTGTTACGGGTGCCCTTCACAGGGTGAAACGGGAAACCGGTGAATCATGTGCTTTACTCTAAAGCCATGTCAGTCCGGTGCTGCCCCCGCAACGGTAAGCGAGTGAAGCGTCAGATCCACTGTGCCTGTCATAGGGCATGGGAAGGTGATGCTTGCAGGTTCAGGCGAAAGCCAGCGCCCCTCGCGAGCCCGGAGACCGGCCCGCAACATAAAGTGACTCTTACGTTCACTGAATAACAAACCCGCGGTGGGCGGGCGCTGTTCGAAATCTCTGCGTGCCCCCGGCGTGCGGAGGTTTTCATGCGCTCTATTCACCCGCTGACAGACCAGAGGGAAGCGCCATGTCGATCATCAGCAGCACCGGCCACACAACCGCAAGCACCACCACAACCCTGAGCCAACGCCTGACCGCCGCCTTTTGTGCGTCGATCCTTGGCGCTAGCCTTGTGTATTTCGCCGGTTTCTCGCACATCGAAGCGGTGCACAACGCCGCGCACGATACCCGTCACAGCTCTGCCTTTCCGTGCCATTGAGACCTGCTGAGATGATCAAGCGTATTGCGCAAACCGCAGGGTTCACCGGGTTGCTGGCCGCCCTACTATTGACCCTGCTGCAAAGCTTCTGGGTCGCACCGCTGATTTTGCAGGCCGAGACCTACGAAAAATCCGAGCCGGCCGCTGTTGAAGTCCACGAGCACGCCGCCGGTGCTGTCGCCGCTCACACCCACGATGCCGAAGCCTGGGAGCCTGAAGACGGCTGGCAGCGCGTGCTGTCCACGACGGGCGGTAACCTGGTGGTTGCAGTCGGGTTCGCCCTGATGCTCGCCGGTCTCTACACCTTGCGCGCACCAACCAAGACCTCTCAGGGCCTGCTCTGGGGTCTGGCCGGTTACGCGACCTTCGTGCTGGCGCCAACACTCGGCCTGCCACCTGAGCTGCCGGGCACTGCCGCGGCGGATCTGGCGCAACGGCAGATCTGGTGGATCGGCACTGCCGCGTCCACGGCGGTCGGCATCGCGCTGATCGTGTTCAGCCGCCACTGGTTGATGAAAGTCCTCGGCGTGGCGATTCTGGCCGTGCCTCATGTGATCGGTGCGCCGCAACCGGAAGTCCATTCGATGCTGGCGCCGGAAGCCCTGGAAGCGCAATTCAAGATCGCTTCGCAGCTGACCAACGTGGCGTTCTGGCTGGCCCTGGGCCTGATCAGCGCCTGGTTGTTCCGCCGTAAAAGCGATGGCCATTACCGCGCATGACTGACGTCAGCACAGCGCCGACCCTGGTGGTCGGCCTGGGCTGCCAGCGCGGCTGCCCCGTCAGCACGCTGCGGGCGCTGCTTGATCAGGCGTTACAGGCCCATCAAATCGAACTCCGTGAGATCAAGGCCCTGGCCAGCATCGACCTGAAGCGCGAAGAACCTGGCCTGATCGCACTGGCCGAACAGCTGGCATTGCCGTTGATGTATTTCAGCAGCGAACAATTGGCCGGTTATGAACCGCAACTCAGCCACCACTCGGACATCGCGTTCGAACGCACCGGCTGTTACGGCGTAGCGGAAAGTGCCGCGCTGGCATTGGCCGAACAATTGGCTCAGGCGCCTGCAAAGTTACTGATTCCACGACAAAAATACGCCCAGGCCACCCTGGCATTGGCCAGCGCCGCGTAAAATCCCCGATAATCCCCGCCTTCGATCATGAGCAATCTTCATCTGAAGCCTGCCCAAGCCCTTTTTCTGACAGGAAACGACGATGACCGTCTACTTCATTGGCGCAGGCCCCGGCGACCCGGAACTGATCACCGTCAAAGGCCAGCGGCTGATTCGTAGCTGCCCGGTCATCATCTATGCAGGCTCCCTGGTACCCGCCGCCGTGCTGGAGGGCCATCGGGCCGAACAGGTGGTCAACAGCGCCGAATTGCACCTGGAACAGATCATCGAGCTGATCAAGACCGCCCATGCCAACGGCCAGGACGTGGCCCGGGTGCATTCCGGCGACCCGAGCCTGTACGGCGCGATTGGCGAGCAGATCCGCTACCTGCGGGAACTCGACATCCCTTTCGAAATCATTCCCGGCGTCACCGCCACCGCGGCTTGCGCGGCCCTTTTAGGCGCCGAACTGACCTTGCCGGACGTATCACAGAGCGTGATTCTGACCCGCTACGCCGACAAAACCGCGATGCCTGCCGGTGAAGAACTCGGTAGCCTGGCGCAGCACGGGGCGACCATGGCGATCCACTTGGGGGTCAATCATCTGGAGAAGATCCTTGCCGAACTGCTGCCACACTACGGCGCTGATTGCCCGATCGCCGTGATCCACCGGGCGACCTGGCCGGATCAGGATTGGGTGGTGGGGACGCTTGAGGATATTGCCGGGAAGGTTCAAGCCAAGGGGTTTCGCCGGACTGCGTTGATTCTGGTGGGCCGGGTGCTGGGCAGCGATCACTTCAGTGAGTCGTCGTTGTATCGGGCGGGGCATGCGCATTTGTACAGGCCATAGGGCCCCATCGCGAGCAGGCTCGCTCCCACAGTTGACCTCATTCCAATGTGGGAGCGAGCCTGCTCGCGATGGGGCCAATGAATTTCACCCATAAAAAAACGGTGCTCACGGGCACCGTTTTTTAGGTTGCAGCGAACACCTTAGTAATAGGCGTTTTCTTTCTGCGTGTGGTCAGTCACGTCACGAACACCCTTGAGCTCGGGAATGCGTTCGAGCAAGGTGCGCTCGATGCCTTCACGCAGGGTGACGTCTGCCTGGCCGCAGCCTTGGCAACCGCCGCCGAACTTCAGCACGGCAATGCCGTCTTCGACCACATCAATCAGGCTGACCTGACCGCCGTGGCTGGCCAGCCCCGGGTTGATCTCGGTTTGCAGGTAATAGTTGATGCGCTCGTTGACCGGGCTGTCGGCGTTGACCATCGGTACTTTGGCGTTTGGCGCCTTGATGGTCAGCTGGCCGCCCATGCGGTCGGTGGCGTAGTCGACTACCGCATCGTCCAGAAACGCTTCGCTGAACGAGTCGATGTAAGCGGTGAAGCTTTTGAGCCCCAGCGCCGTGTCTTCAGGTTTTTCTTCGCCCGGCTTGCAGTAGGCAATGCAGGTTTCGGCGTACTGGGTGCCAGGCTGGGTGATAAAAACGCGGATGCCGATACCCGGGGTGTTCTGCTTGGAGAGCAGATCGGCCAGGTAATCATGGGCGGCGTCGGTAATGGTAATAGCGGTCATGGAAACTCCTCGCAGGCTTGGACGCAGTTTACGCCAATCATCGCGCCGCACAAAGTCCTAGTATTTTTGTCGGGAAAGCACAACTGATCCAATGTGGGAGCAGGCACTTCAGAGATTCTCGTAGCGGTTCATGTCCAGCACACCCTCTTCCACTGGCTCAGTGTCGTGGATGTAGCGGCTCAGATCATGGAAATACTGCCAGAACTGCGGATGGCTGCGGCGAATGCCCCAGCGTTCGACGATTTTCTCGAAACTGGCGGCGTCTTTGGCGCTTTCCATCGCGTCGACAAATGCGGGCACTTGCCCCGCCGGGATGTTGAACATGAAGTTCGGGTAACTGCTGAGTACACCCGGATAAATGGTCAACGTGTCGAGCCCCGGCTGATAGCGCAGCGATTCACCAAGCAGGAACGCCACGTTGCTGTGGGCGCGGTTGCGCAGCAGGCTGTAGACCTCGCGTTTGCCGCTTTGAGTCTCGATGCGCAACATCGTGGCTTCCGGCAATTGATCGATGACTTTCAGCCCCGCCGCCGGACGCGAAGTCAGGCGGCTCAGGGCCTGTTCGGCGTTCTGCAACGCCAGATCGATGTTCGGCCGCGAGCAATAAGCGCCGTCGCAGCGGTTGATCGGGTCGGGTTTGGCGTTGAGGTCGCCGTAACGGGACAGCAACTGCAAGGCGAAGTCGCGTTTCGGGTCCGCCTCGTCCAGCGTCAGCGCCGTGGGTTTGTCATTATCGATGTACTCATAATCCAGCCACATCTTGAACTTGCCGCCGTTCTGATACCAATCGTCGAGGTAGCCGTCCCGTGAGTCGGCCGGCATCAGGCGCAGGAAGTTCTGCTCGGCACCGTTGCGGATCAGGTCGAAATACAACCGGGTCTGGGCCTGATGGGACACGTTGCCGAACACATCGAAGTTGACCGCCAACTGGTAATACGTGCGTTCGAGCAGCGGGTAATCGAACAACCAAATGGTTTGCGGGACGTCACCGATCAGGCCCTTGTTCACCGAGGCGCTGTCGAAATGCCGGAAGATGCTCAGCAGCGCGTTGTCATTGCCGGCCCACAGGGTCGACCAGCTCGGTGCCGGCAGGTCGGCGTAGCTGTCCCGGCGGAGGGCTTCGTACTCGTTGCGTTTGTTGCGGTAGTCGCGCCACAAGCTCAGGACACTGCCGACGTCATCGTTCTGCCCCGGCATCGCCAGCAACGGTGTGGCTTGGCCACGATATTTCGGGTCGGTGATGTAAAGGTCGTGTTCCGGGGCCTGGAACAATGCCCAGAAGTTGTCACGGATCACGTCGGTGGCGATCTGGCCACGGCAGACCGGACCACGAATAAAGGTGCGCACGAAGTATTCGGCGTTATCGAGCATGAACTGGTAACGCGCCTGAGCCGGGATTGCCTCAAAGGTCGTGAACGGATTGGCCCGTCGCTCCGGCCCGTAACCCGGTAATGCGTTGACCTGCCAGTTGCCGCTGTAAAACAGGCTTTTGATCCGCGCCATCTTCGCCGCGCTCAGCGGATAGGTGATGTGGGTCTTGTGCACGATCACGCCCTGCACCGGCCACAGACGGTAATAGACCTGAGTGCCCGGATCGTCATTCGGTCGGCGGGTGTTGATCAAGTCAATGGGCTGACCCGTCGGCGTGCGCGAACGCACCCACTGGAAGAAATGCCCCGGCTCGCCGTCCTTGAAATAGACATGCGCCAGGAACCAATGCTCAAACAACCAGCGCCCCACCAGACTCTCCCGGGCGCCCGGCGCATTGAGCAAGCGTTCCCACTGCACCACCTGCAAGGCTTCCTTGGCGCTGGGCACCAGGCCCTGCTCATCGATCGGCGCGCCAGAAGCCAGCCAGCGTTGCAACGTCTGGTACTGCTGATCGGTCAGGCCGGTGACTGCCAGCGGCATGCCCTCTTTCGGGTGAGTACTGGCATAGCCGTCGAACTCCGCCGGCATGGCGCACATGTTTTCCCGGTTCAGGCCCAGGACGATGTCTTCGGGCAATTTGGCGTTGGGTTGCAACGGGGTTTTGTGGCCCAGTTCGAGCATGCGCGCCATCAGCGCCGCCTGGCTGCCCTGGGCGTCGAGCACCGAATAAAAGCCCTTTTGCTGCCAGGCACGTTTGCCAAAGGCGTCATAAAACAGCCGGGTTGGCACTGCGGCCTGGCTGCGTTCGCCATCATAGACGAGTGCCTTCGTTGCACCTCGGGCCGCCCCTTCACCACTGCCCAGATTGAGCTGACAGGCGGAGTCGTAGCAGGCATGGCAGGCCACGCACTTTTCGGTGAAGATCGGTTGAATGTCGCGGACGTAGGAAATATCCGGACCTTGCGCAGCGGCGCCCCCGCTTAAAAGCAGCATCAATAGGCTGATGACGGCGCGATACGACATATCCCTGGTCCTGATCGTGAGAAAACGCCGCGATTCTACCGGTCTGGCCTGCGCACCAACATGAACGATATTCATGCAAAATCGGCACATGCTCTAAAAGCGCACAGGTTTGTTATTATCCCGGCCCTTCGTCATGGCCTTACCGAGTAGTCCAAATGTCCGATCGCAGCGTTCGCCTTCAAGCTCTCAAGCACGCCCTCAAAGAGCGCATCCTGATTCTCGATGGCGGCATGGGGACGATGATCCAGAGCTACAAGCTCGAGGAGCAGGATTACCGTGGCAAACGCTTCGCCGACTGGCCGAGCGATGTCAAAGGCAACAACGACCTGCTGGTGCTGACGCGTCCGGACGTGATCGGTGCCATTGAAAAAGCCTACCTGGATGCCGGCGCCGACATTCTGGAAACCAACACCTTCAACGCCACCCAGGTGTCCCAGGCCGACTACGGCATGCAGGGCCTGGCGTACGAACTCAACGTAGAAGGCGCACGCCTGGCGCGCAAGGTGGCGGACGCCAAGACCCTGGAAACCCCGGACCGACCACGCTTCGTCGCCGGCGTGCTCGGTCCTACAAGTCGCACCTGCTCGCTGTCGCCTGACGTGAACAACCCCGGCTACCGCAACGTGACCTTCGATGAACTGGTGGAAAACTACACCGAGGCCACCAAAGGCCTGATCGAAGGCGGTGCCGACCTGATCCTGATCGAAACCATTTTCGATACCCTCAACGCCAAAGCGGCGATCTTCGCCGTACAAGGGGTTTACGAAGAGCTGGGCGTCGAATTGCCGATCATGATTTCCGGCACCATCACCGACGCCTCGGGTCGCACCCTCTCCGGCCAGACCACTGAAGCGTTCTGGAACTCCGTAGCCCACGCCAAACCGATCTCGGTCGGCCTGAACTGCGCCCTTGGCGCCAGCGAACTGCGTCCGTACCTGGAAGAGCTGTCGAACAAGGCCAGCACCCACGTGTCGGCGCACCCGAACGCCGGCCTGCCGAACGAATTCGGCGAGTACGACGAACTGCCATCGGAAACCGCCAAGGTCATCGAAGAATTCGCCCAAAGCGGCTTCCTGAACATCGTCGGCGGCTGCTGCGGCACCACACCGGGCCACATCGAAGCCATCGCCAAAGCAGTTGCCGGTTATGCGCCGCGCGAGATTCCCGACATTCCCAAGGCCTGCCGCCTGTCGGGCCTGGAACCGTTCACCATCGATCGCAGCTCGCTGTTCGTCAACGTCGGCGAACGGACCAACATCACCGGTTCCGCCAAATTCGCCCGGCTGATCCGTGAAGACAACTACACCGAAGCCCTGGAAGTCGCCCTGCAACAGGTCGAAGCCGGCGCCCAGGTGATTGATATCAACATGGACGAAGGGATGCTCGATTCGAAGAAGGCCATGGTGACCTTCCTCAATCTGATTGCCGGCGAACCGGACATCTCCCGCGTGCCAATCATGATCGACTCCTCCAAGTGGGAAGTGATCGAAGCCGGCCTCAAGTGCATCCAGGGCAAAGGCATCGTCAACTCGATCAGCATGAAAGAAGGCGTCGAGCAGTTCATTCATCACGCCAAACTGTGCAAACGCTACGGCGCCGCCGTGGTGGTGATGGCCTTTGACGAAGCCGGCCAGGCCGACACCGAAGCGCGCAAGAAAGAAATCTGCAAGCGTTCCTACGACATTCTGGTCAACGACGTCGGCTTCCCGCCGGAAGACATCATCTTCGACCCGAACATCTTCGCCGTGGCCACCGGCATCGAAGAACACAACAACTATGCTGTGGACTTCATCAACGCCTGCGCCTACATCCGCGACGAACTGCCGTACGCCCTGACCTCCGGCGGCGTGTCCAACGTGTCGTTCTCGTTCCGTGGCAACAACCCGGTGCGCGAAGCGATTCACTCGGTGTTCCTGCTGTATGCGATCCGCAACGGCCTGACCATGGGCATCGTCAACGCCGGCCAACTGGAGATCTACGACCAGATCCCGGTGGAACTGCGCGACGCCGTCGAAGACGTGATCCTCAACCGCACCCCGGACGGCACCGACGCCCTCCTCGCCATCGCCGACAAGTACAAGGGCGACGGCAGCGTCAAGGAAGCCGAGACCGAAGAGTGGCGCAACTGGGACGTCAACAAGCGTCTGGAACATGCGCTGGTCAAGGGCATCACCACCCACATCGTGGAAGACACCGAAGAATCGCGCCTGTCGTTCTCGCGGCCGATCGAAGTCATCGAAGGCCCGTTGATGGCCGGTATGAACATCGTTGGCGACCTGTTCGGCGCCGGCAAAATGTTCCTGCCGCAAGTGGTGAAATCCGCCCGCGTGATGAAGCAGGCCGTGGCCCACTTGATCCCGTTCATCGAACTGGAAAAAGGCGACAAGCCGGAAGCCAAGGGCAAGATCCTCATGGCCACGGTCAAGGGCGACGTGCATGACATCGGCAAGAACATCGTCGGCGTGGTGCTGGGTTGTAACGGCTACGACATCGTCGACCTCGGCGTGATGGTGCCGGCGGAGAAGATCCTGCAGGTCGCCAAAGAACAAAAGTGCGACATCATCGGCCTGTCCGGTTTGATCACGCCTTCGCTGGATGAAATGGTTCACGTGGCCCGCGAGATGCAGCGTCAGGACTTCCATCTGCCGTTGATGATCGGTGGCGCGACCACGTCCAAGGCACACACGGCAGTGAAGATCGAACCCAAGTACAGCAACGACGCGGTGATTTACGTCACCGATGCCTCCCGCGCCGTGGGCGTGGCGACGCAGTTGCTGTCCAAGGAGCTGAAGGCCGGTTTCGTCGAGAAGACCCGCCTGGAATACATCGACGTTCGCGAGCGCACCGCCAACCGCAGCGCCCGTACCGAACGCCTGAGCTACCCGGTGGCCATCGCCAAGAAGCCGCAGTTCGACTGGGGCAGCTACGAGCCGGTCAAACCGACGTTCACTGGCGCCAAGGTGCTGGACAACATTGATCTGAAGGTGCTGGCCGAATACATCGACTGGACGCCGTTCTTCATCTCCTGGGACCTGGCCGGGAAATTCCCGCGCATCCTCCAGGACGAAGTGGTCGGTGAAGCCGCCACCGCGCTGTACGCCGACGCCCAGGAAATGCTCGCCAAACTGATCGACGAAAAACTCATCAGCGCCCGTGCGGTATTCGGCTTCTGGCCGGCCAATCAGGTGCGCGACGATGACATCGAAGTCTACGGCGATGACGGCAAGCCATTGGCCAAGCTGCATCACCTGCGTCAGCAGATCATCAAGACCGACGGCAAACCGAACTTCTCCCTGGCCGACTTTGTCGCACCCAAAGACAGCGGCGTGACCGACTACGTGGGCGGCTTCATCACCACCGCCGGGATCGGCGCCGAAGAAGTGGCCAAGGCCTATCAGGATGCGGGCGACGACTACAACTCGATCATGGTCAAGGCCCTCGCCGACCGTCTGGCCGAGGCGTGTGCCGAGTGGCTGCATCAACAGGTGCGTAAAGACTACTGGGGCTATGCCAAGGACGAGACGCTCGACAACGAGGCGCTGATCAAAGAGCAATACACCGGCATCCGCCCTGCTCCAGGCTACCCGGCCTGCCCGGATCACACCGAGAAAGCCACGCTGTTCAAGCTGCTGGACCCGGAAGCGGAAGAACTCAAGGCCGGCCGCAGCGGTGTGTTCCTCACCGAGCACTACGCCATGTTCCCGGCGGCGGCGGTCAGCGGCTGGTATTTCGCGCACCCGCAGGCGCAGTATTTTGCCGTGGGCAAGATCGACAAGGATCAGGTGCAGAGTTACACCTCACGCAAAGGTCAGGAGTTGAGCGTGACCGAGCGTTGGCTGGCGCCTAACCTGGGCTACGACAACTGATACGGCGAGTTTGAAAGCCTGAACGAAGAACGGCCCCTGGAGTGATCCAGGGGCCGTTTTCTTTGATCAATCCGCTTACAGGCCGATGTCGGCGCGTTCGCGTTCGGTCAGTTGAATCGCCAAACCCAGCGACTCGACGTTATTGGTTTTACTCAACGCCGCTATTTCCGTCAGATAGTCCTCACTGAAGTCCGGATATCGCGTTTCGAGCGCCTCGGCAGCCTCTGCCTGGCGCTTGTCCAGTGCAGCATATTCATCCGGGTACTTGCGCTTCAGGTAATCGGTCCAGTATTCGCGCTGCACGATATCATCCATGAATTCACGGGTGTTTTCGGCATTGATGACGGCCGTGTAAGCAGCATCGATGTCATGGGCCGTCACACCTGATTCCCCCCGATACAGCATCGAGTCCGGTTGCGCCGGCAGTTCCAGCCGCTCGGTCAGCCCGATACGGTAGGCCAGGCGCACTTCGGCCGGATCCTTCTTTGGCGGGCGTTCGGCATGGGCCTTGGCAATTTCCTCGACTTTTCCAAGGCGGAACAGATTTCTGGAGAGTTTGAAAAGCTCCCTTCCCTCCTGATCGGCTACAACAGATTGCAAGGCGTTGAATACGAACACCTTGACCTCCAGATCGCTGAACCGAAGAATTCGGCCATCCCCGCAGGTGTAGCCGCGCTCTGAACGGAGGAACAGGTCCTTGCGCAAGTCGGTGTTGCTTCGAGCCGCATCGAGTACTTGCCAGACTCGACGGGTGAGATCAGCACGGTCACTCATGAAATCCCTGGTGTGCCTGAGTTGCGAGAGCAGATGAAAGAAATCTTGCCCGCCCTCTTCATCCTTCAGGCTATCCCACGTGGCTTCCTTGTCGGCGGTCGATTCCCCGGCGCCTTCCATCCAGCGCTCTTTCTGCTCATCCTCGGGTTCGTCCTCGCCCTCTTCACCGGAAGAATGATCGTTGCCATCCCACTCATCCCGCTCATAGTCCTCGATCATCTGGTCGATCTCGTTCAGGTTATAACCCAGACTATTGCCGGACCGGCGTGCATACTCCTGCAAATACCGGAGTTCATCCGCCGACAGTACGTTATCGGTGAGATTGGTACCTCTCATCAGTTCGTCATGACCGGTCGTGGCCTCTGCCGGTAGCTCCCTCAACTGGTTGTAGCTCAAATTCAGTGTTCTCAGTGCGGGCAGTTCCAGCACACCTTCCGGCCACGCACTCAAGTCGTTGTCATTCAAGTCCAGGGTATCGAGCCGCGTGAGCCCACTGACATCGATCGTCTGCAGGCAGTTTTCGCTCAAGTCCAGCCAGCGCAGGCCGGTCATACGGGTGATCTGGTGTTGCAGTGGCTCGCTGCTGGTGAGGTTGTTATGGGCCGCTTCCAGGCGCTCCAGTCGCGCAAGTCCGGTAATGGCGCTCGGCATGCTATCCAGGCCATTGCGATTGAGCATCAGGGTGTGCACCTGACCGAAAGCGCTGAAAAAAGGGTCGAGCCCTTGTCCCCCTGAACTGACCCCCGTCAGGTTCAGCGTTCCGACGTGGCTGAAATCGCCGGACAAAGCGGGCAGCCCCCCCAGGGGAATATCACTCAAGTCGAGCAGGCTGCCGCGGTTTTCCTCCGAGACCGCCAGTGCGCCTCGCAACCGCTGACGCCACACAGCCAAAATCCGGTCGGCGGCGCGACGGCGATAGGTCGACGACACCCGATAATTTCCTTCGCGATAGGTGCGGATGTTGATCCAGTCATTGAGCTGCTGCCTCAAGGTTTCGAGCTGCAGACGCCATTGCGTGATTTGGCTGTCGATCTCCAGAAACGGCAAGCCCTTTGTCCGCAAAAGCTCGATGACCTGTTCAGCGGTTTGTTCGGTCAGGGCCGGGTCCAGCCGTTGCAGGCGGGCCACCAGGGAAAACGCCGGATCGTTTCGGTTCAGGTCCGTCGCCAAAGGCCCAAGAAGATCGCGATTGATCGAATCCTGGGTTTCCTCACCGGAAAAATACTCCGGCTCACCACCCGTGCTCCCCTCCAGCAGCACATCCGGCGGAATACCAAGCGTGTTACCACTGCGCCGGGCAAAAGCCTGCACCTGGGTAAACGCTTCGGTGGTCAATTTGCAACCGCGAAGGTTGGTGTTGAACAGCAGACTGTCGTGCCCGCTCCATGCCTCGCTCGGCACGGCACTGATTGCGCTGTAACCCAGTTCCAGGCGCTTGAGCCCTGGCAGGTTCAATATCCCAACCGGCCAGTCACGAACGGCGGTGTGGCCCAGGTCCAGGGTTTCCAGACTGCTCAGCCCCGAGACATCCAGCGTGCGTACCGGGTTGTATTGCAGGTTCAAGTGTTGGAGTTTTTCCAGCGCGTTCAAGCATTGCTGAACAGGTGGCGTCACAAGTATCTGGTTACGCGAAGCATTCAACGTGGTGAGGTCCGACAAACCTTCCAGAGCTGACGGAAACCCGGCCAGGGCGTTATTGCTGAGATCCAGCTCGCGCAGACCGGAAAAACGCCTCAGAAAATCATCGAGCTCATCGAGTGGCGCCCTGACGCCCCCCATGCGCAAGGTCGATACATGAGCGAAGGCATTTTCCGGAAGTACGGGCAAGCCACCCAGGGCGACACCCGACAGGTCAAGAGTCGAGGCCGACTCGCTGGAGTTCAACCTCCAGGAAGGCCCGGGCACCGATGCCTGGGGCTCGTACTGCGCTCGCAAGCCGTTACGCCAGTTGGATTTGAGCTTTTGCGCCGTCGAAAATAGAGCCTGCGAGTCAACCTGACGCTGATCGACACTGAGTGTGCGGGATTGCCAGGTAACGAGTACCTGGTCCAGCTCACGCCCTTGCCGACGCAACTGCCCGACACGATTGAGCATCGCATCATTGGAGTCTCCAATCCGGCGGAACTGCTCGGCGGCGTTGGTAACCGGATGCGACAGTACACGGCTTACAGCTCCACGGCAGTAGCTGTCGACCATCCTGTCGACGTCAACCAGATGCGCGGGGTTATCCTTGAGCCAGGCGTAGGTCGCCATGAAGGATTCGTGGGTGAGCGTCGACCAATCCATCGTCAAGCCTCGCCACAGACGCTCATGCCCCTGAAGCAATTCGGTGGGCAGTGAATGAAGATAACTGCCTTGCAGGTTCAGTTGCTCCAGATGCTCAAGACCCAGTACGCCGACAGGCCACTCGATCAATTGCGCCCCGGACAGGTTCAGCCCACGCAGCCTGGTCAGCCGGGAAACATCGATGCTGTTGAGATAACCCGAACCCAATAGATTCAACCGTTCAAGCTGCGGCATTGCGTTCAAACGCGCCTGAAATTCGACCGGGTATCGCAGGCGGTAGCCTTGTACCGTCAGCTCGGTGAGCGACTGCAAATCCGCTAGCGCGTCGGGTAAACCATCGAGTTCGCTCAGTCGTACCGTGAGCTTCTTCACCTCGGAGAAGCGCTGCAGTAGCGTCGCAGCCTGGTGGCCGGTGAAGTCCTGCCCGCCGATCAGCAACTCGCTGACTTGCGAAAACCCGTCCGGCAACGGCGGCAGTTCTGCCAGGTTTTGCAGATCCAGCCGTTGGTACGCATCTCCTGTTCCAAGGAGTGACCGCTGCCAGCAATCGACGATTCGGTCTGCGACCTGTCGCCGCCCGACCGGCCTCAAGGGCGTCGCATCCGCAGGTTGAGCGTCTTGTGCAACCCATCCATCCAGGGAACTGCGCAGAGCTTCAAGTTCCCGAGCCTTGGTGTTCAGCAGATGAAGCGTCTGTTGCTCGGTCTTGCCCTCCATCAGGCATCGATAAACAAAGAGCTCGGCCTCCAGCTCCTGCGCTCCGGGAAAAATATCCTGCACCCGCGCGATGAGCGAAGAGGCCACCTTGCTCCCTGCTCCACGCCCGCTCAGGAGATAGCCCATTCGGCCGTCCGCTAACCGCATCGGTGGTTTGAACCAGGGTTTGATCGGACGCTGCCCAAGGGCGAGCGCCATGTCGCTACGATGATCGAAGGCGTATTGCCGCAACATGTTTTCCAGATCGGCACTCTGTCCGACATGGGGCAATTTCAGGGATTGGCGTGCACTGTCCGGCAAGGCATGCATGATCGAGGCATAAAAATTGCGACCATGACGGGGAACACTGTTGAGGGTCTCCCCTCGCTCGTTGAAGGCCTGGTAACCGCTAGACTGTTTGACCAGAGATTTACGAAAGGGAGCGTCTTCACTGCCGATGCTGTCGAACAACTGACCGCTCAGCCCGCCATCGCGTACCTCCAGCCTCACATCAGTCGGCCAGCCCGGCAACTTCTCCAGTGCGTGCAGCGCCAGCCTGTCGCTATCGGCTGCCGCCATGCTGTCCAGGTGCAGGCCGGCCAGGGCGCGGTTCAGCCGGCTTTGCTGTACGTACCAGCGGGCTTCTTCGGCCAGCCGCAAGGGCACCCGTTGACTGTCGCGCATTCTGGCGCGCTCCAGATCGCTGGCATTGGCCAGCAATTCGGTGGCGGCCTCTGTCGACAGCCCCGAATGGTGTCGTTTGAACAGTTGCACCAAAGGCTCGTCCGACGTCTCGCTCCCATAGAGATTGTCGAACAGCGCCGTTTTTTTGCTCAGTGCCAGCTCCCCGAGCCGTTCCCTGAGCACAGCCCCCCGCAACGAGGGAACCCGAGCGCCCTGTTCGCCGAGCAGGCCGGTGATCTCCTGCTCATTGAGCCCCGCCAGTATCCGCTCGGGAAACCCCGCCCCCGTCACTTCGCCGCGGCTGAGTTCGATCGTATCCGCCGCTGGACCGTCCTGGACACCGTACCGGGTCGAAGGCCCCAGCTCTGGTGTCCCATCGAAAACCTCCAGAGCGCGACCGGGCGGCCAGCCCGGCAACTCGCTGACAAAAGGCAGAAGATGGGTGTAATCATCGTTAATGGGCTGATCACTGCGCACTTGCCGGATCAGATCGTTCACCTGCCGATCGACCTTGAACTGACGCAAGGCATCACGAAGCAACGGCGGGGTTGGCAGATTGTCGACGTGCATCTTGCGTAATACATCGTCGTCGATACCGCTGACATCGGCGATGCGTTCAAGCTCCTGATCGGTGAAGCTTTCGGTTTCCTGGCCCATGCGCCGTAACAGGGTCCTGCGATCCCATTCCAGGGGACGTTCCAGGCTGTGGCGCCAGGCACCGCGACCATTGTGTTGCATCAGCGGCTGATAAGCGTCCGGGTTGGACGGATGCTTGATACGCCATTGCTGCGCCTCACTGTCGAAGGTCTTTTCATAGACGTGACCTTCCAGCTTGATGCAGATCTTGCCGCCGATCTCATATTGTCCCAACGCATTGGAGCTGGCCTGGGGATCGAGGGTCAGCGTGCTTCGGTAAGGTGTAAGGTCCGGCTTCCACAACCGCGCTTCACCATTGGGCAATTTGACCGGCACCAACCCGTCGACCCAGCGAGAAACCTGAATGGTCGGTGCCTTGTTCGCCACCGCTCCCGCTACACCCAGCGCAGCCATGAAGGCAACATTCATGGCCACAGATTCGAGATGCGACCAAGCCTCATCACTATCACCGTCCTCCCAGGCCTCAATGCCCTCAAAGACCTCGACGGACAATTGCACAGCGGCGACGGCCATCATCACTTCCCCAAGCCCGGGTACGAAAAAAGCCGCGACGTTGAGAAAGTCCAGGCCCAACTCGGCGTAATGCTTGAGTCGCGCCCAGAATGCTTCGTTGTCCACATCCTCGGTGGGCACTGCCAGCAGGCGTGCATTGGCTTTCAATCGCTGCAGATGCCGGGCGTGGAGTTCGCCGAACAGCTCGCTACCGAAGAAAGTTTCCTTGAGCCGCAGATTGGCCTCGTCATCATAGATCTGCTCATAACGGCCTCGGCGACCGGCGTCGGCGTTCCATTTGTAGGTAAACAGCCCCTCCTTGACCCTGCCGATAAAACGAGCCGACTCATCGTGCTTCACCCATCCCGTGAGAAGACGCTGGTATTGCGCCGAGCGCACGTTGAGCCGCAAGTCCTGCTCGAACGCCTTGAACGAGGCGTACTCCTTGATGGGGTACAACGGTGCACCCGGGATGTAGACGATGATCCGCTCTTCATTTGCACTCAGCTTTTTTTTCAGCAGCGGTATCGGATTGAGCGGTAACAAGGAGGTCCAGGGCTCGCCTCTTTCAAGCAGTTGCCGGATCCCTCGAGCGGCTGTGCCGATGATGACAATCTCGCTCAACGACGAGCCGAGCATTTCCAGTTGGCTGTAGACGATCGGCCGCCCATTGAACGTCGGCCTGGGCTGGTCATTCAGTATTGCCAGCAAGGTTTCATAGCCCGCCTGGGTGATTTCGTCCTTGATGCGTGCGATATGCACACGCATTTCCATTGCAGCCTTCTGTGCCGCGATCATTTGCTCGCGCACCCGGGCCTTGCTGGCTGCAGAATCGAATATCGCGTCGAGGTGATCCTGATACTGCTTGCCCAGATCAAGGTCGCGACACAGGGTCGAGAACGCGGCGGGCGTTATGGCGAGTTTCTCGGTGTACCGGTGACGCGCCGCTCGCGAGCCGTCCCTCTTGGTCTCCCCGTAGTACTCGGTGCGCAAAGCCCCGAGTGGCGCGATCGCACTTGTTTCGCCGAGGGCCACCTCGTCGAATGCCATGCCTGCTTCGAAGTTGCCCAGCGCTGCCTGCAACAACGATTGTTTGATGGGCGGTTGGCGATAGCGCAAGTGATACAGCTGGGTGTTTTTCAGATCCGGCTCGGCCGCGAACGTCTTTCGCAGCGCATCTTTGAGCAATGGTTCGCAAAAATCGGTGATCCCTTTCAGGTCCTTGAGGGTCCTGGCCAGGGCGTCATTGGCGGCGCGGCTGCGCGCCTGGCTATCGCGCAAGCGCTGGCGCAGCTCGGGCGTCGCGCGTGCAAACCAGCCAGGGTTGGCGTGAGCGGGTAACTGGCCGGGTACCCTGCTACGACCGAGCGCCTTGAGGTTGGCGGCGGTCGCATGGTTGATCCAGGCGGGCAGCCGGTCTTTGATCAGTTCGGTGTGCAAGCCGCTGTCTGCGGATGAGTCCATTCCAGACACGATGATTCTCCTGATGTCAGTGTTGAAACATCAGGAGATCACGACCGCGCACTCGCTCTGCGGTACATAATTATTTGATAAACATTGCCCGGACGACGAATTCACTGCCTGCAAGCGTGGCATTGACTATCCTCATCACACCACTATCAAACCGCAGTCAGAGGCTTTTATGGACGATCCGAACAACAAGCCGCCCACCTTCTGGCAGATGCTGCACAGTGTCATGGCGGCGGCTTTCGGGGTACAGAGCGGCAAGAACCGGGCGCGCGACTTCACCCACGGTAAACCGAGTCACTTCGTGATTCTGGGGATTCTGTTCACGGCGGTGTTCGCCCTGACGCTGTTCGGCATCGTCAAACTGGTGCTGCACCTGGCAGGGATCTGAGCCTGCTTCCAGGCCAATCAGTGCATCAGGATTTGCAAGCTGAACGGGTAGCGATACGACGTCGGCCGCCCCTTGGCCGAGAGTTTCTGGAAATCCACGCCATAATCCTGAGTAGCACTCAACGCCAGCAACCGCTTGGCTTGTGCCCGATCGATCAGTTGCAACAACGGAATCTGCCGGTCGCGCCCGCCATACTGACTGATGTCCACACCCTGATCGTAGTCATGCAGTTGCACCAGGGCCCACCCCCCCAGAGTGAAGTGCCCGCCCAACAGCACACTCAAACGCCCATCCAACAGCGCCTGTAACGCGGTCGGTGAATTGTTGATAGCGCTGAACAGTACATCTTTGCCGGGTTGACCGCCCGTTTCGGCGTAGGCCTGCATGGCGCCAAAGGCCATTTCATCGTTGGCCGACCAGACCAGCGACGTTTGCGGATAACGCTTGAACAATAATCTGGCCTGTTCGTAAGCTCGTTCACGGGTCCAGCCACCATAGACCAACTGGCGCAACCGCACTTCAGGGTGTTCGGCCAATGCCCGCATCATGCCCTTCTCACGCTCTTGCGCGGCGGGCGTGATCTTCAGGCCGGAAAAGGCCACGAGATCAATGACCTCGCCGGGTGCGACCGGGCGATGCAGACGAATCAACTCCTTGAGCATCAGGTAGCCGCCCTCCTCATTGTTGGGCACCAGGCTGCCCAACCAATCGGGATACTTGTCCGGCTGGGCACCGAGCAGGCGCATCTGGTCTGCGGTCAGGGCGTTGTTGACCAAAAACAGCTTCACGCCACTGCCTTGAGCCAGACGCAGGATTTCGGGCGCGACATACAGTTCGTTGACGAACACCAGATAGTCCGGCCGGTTCGGCCCTTGCAGGGCTTCACGGGCCTGCTTGAGCGTGGTTTCAGCGTTGCGCTCGGAATACCGGATGTGCAAATCCATGCCGAGGTTCTTGGCCGCGGCCTGCATGAACTGCGAGTAACTGACCCAGAACACCTCTTGGGTGGTCCCAGGATTGAGGAACAATACGGACGCCGCCTGGGCGCACGGTCCCAGGACCGTACCAAGCGCCAGCACTACACCACAGAAAAACTTCAACATTTAATCGTCCGAGCCCCCGAAAATTCGCCGCGCATTATAGCCAGCGAAGTCCCTTGAAACGGCGCTTATTCCGGCATTTATCCGACGATTGTCGGCGCCGGGCCCGGACGAGGTCGTTTATTGATGGCTGACCCAGAACACTGCTGTACCCACGACCAGGATGATCAGGAACAAAATCGCCCAGGCATCGACCGTGCTATCGCTTTTCCTTGCTTTGGTTGGGTTGCTCATTGCATCGCCTCTTGTCGGTTTTATCGGTGACTGCATAAAGACTCGAGCACAGTTAAGACGATGATTGCCCGCACCACAAATGAGGGCTTTACCACGACGATTCTCATTAGTCGTTTTGGTTCTTTGCATATACTCAAACATCACTTTTGCGCATAACTGCAAACTGGTATCTTGCGTCGGCTCCGTTGGGAGTGCGCGGCCGTGCGCGCAGAATTGCCGAGGCAGAATCGGATTACAGCAAGCGATCACGCAGCTGCATCCGACCAGCCCAAGCCTGAGAACAGGACTTATATGTACGTATACGACGAGTACGATCAGCGGATCATCGAGGACCGCGTCAAGCAGTTCCGTGATCAGACCCGACGCTATCTGGCAGGCGAGCTGAGCGAAGAAGAATTCCGCCCCCTGCGCCTGCAAAATGGCCTTTACATCCAGCGCTTTGCCCCGATGCTGCGGGTGGCGGTGCCTTATGGCCAACTCACGTCGCGCCAGACGCGAATGATGGCCAAAATTGCCCGCGACTATGACAAGGGCTACGCCCACATCAGTACCCGGCAGAACGTGCAGTTCAACTGGCCGGCCCTGGAAGACATCCCGGACATCCTGGCGGAGCTGGCGACCGTGCAGATGCACGCGATCCAGACCAGCGGCAACTGCCTGCGCAACGTCACCACCGACCAGTTCGCCGGTGTCGCGGCCGACGAGTTGATCGACCCGCGTCCATGGTGCGAAATCGTCCGTCAGTGGACCACCTTCCACCCGGAATTCGCCTACCTGCCGCGTAAATTCAAAATCGCCATCAACGGTTCGACGTCCGACCGTGCGGCCATCGAAGTCCATGACATCGGCCTTGAGCCGGTGCACAACGCTGCGGGCGAGCTGGGTTTCCGTGTGCTGGTCGGTGGCGGTCTGGGCCGTACACCGGTGGTGGGCGCGTTCATCAACGAGTTCCTGCCGTGGCAGGACCTGTTGAGCTACCTCGACGCCATTCTGCGGGTCTACAACCGCTACGGCCGTCGCGACAACAAGTACAAGGCGCGGATCAAGATTCTGGTCAAGGCCCTGACACCTGAAGTGTTCGCGCAAAAAGTCGACGCGGAAATGGAACACCTTCGCGGTGGCCAGACCACGCTGACCGACGCCGAAGTGCATCGCGTGGCCAAACACTTTGTCGATCCGGACTACAAGGCTCTGGAAAACCAGACAGTCGAACTGGCCGAGCTCGACAAACAGCACCCGGGTTTCGCCCGCTGGCGCATCCGCAACACCCTGGCCCACAAGAAGCCGGGTTATGTGGCAGTCACCCTGTCCCTGAAACCGACCGGCGTTGCGCCGGGCGACATCACCGACAAGCAGCTCGATGCCGTTGCCGACCTCGCCGACCGTTACAGCTTCGGTCAGTTGCGCACCTCCCACGAGCAGAACATCATTCTGGCCGATGTCGAGCAGAGCCAGTTGTTCGCCATGTGGGGCGAGTTGCGCGAGCAAGGTTTCGCCACGCCGAACATCGGCTTGCTGACCGACATCATCTGCTGCCCGGGCGGCGACTTCTGTTCCCTGGCCAACGCCAAGTCGATCCCGATCGCCGAATCCATCCAGCGCCGTTTCGACGATCTGGACTACCTGTTCGACATCGGCGAGCTGGACCTGAACATCTCCGGCTGCATGAACGCCTGTGGTCACCACCACGTCGGCCACATCGGCATTCTCGGCGTGGACAAGAAAGGCGAAGAGTTCTACCAGGTGTCCCTGGGTGGCAGCGCCAGTCGCGATGCGAGCCTGGGCAAGATCCTCGGCCCGTCCTTCGCCCAGGAAGCCATGCCTGAGGTGATCGAGAAGCTGATCGACGTGTACATCGAACAACGTACCGAAGACGAGCGCTTCATCGACACCTATCAGCGTATTGGCATCGACCTCTTCAAGGAGCGCGTCTATGCAGCGAATAATTAAGAACAACGAAGTCGTCGACGAAACCTGGCACTTGCTGCCGAAAGATTTCAACATCGACGAGATCAGCAACTGCGACGACCTGATCGTCCCGCTGCAACTGTGGCGCGAACACAGCCGTATGCTCAAGGCCCGCGATGGCGGCCTGGGTGTGTGGCTGGATGCCGACGAAGAAGCTGAAGAAATCGGTGACGACGTGGCGAACTTCCAGATCATCGCCCTGAACTTCCCGGCCTTCACCGACGGCCGCAACTACTCCAACGCCCGCCTGCTGCGTGACCGTTATGGTTTCAAAGGCGAACTGCGGGCGATTGGCGATGTGCTGCGCGACCAACTGTTCTACATGCATCGCTGCGGTTTCGACGCCTTTGCCTTGCGCGCCGATAAAGACCCGTACGAAGCCCTGGAAAGTCTCCAGGACTTCTCGGTGACCTATCAGGCCGCCACCGACGAACCGCTGCCGCTGTTCCGTCGCCGTTGATCGTGATGCCTTGAGCCCGCATTGCCGGGCTCAAGGCTTGACGCTACCGGGGTCAATCCACCTCCATTGGAAACGGCCGCCCCATCGCCACCCAGTCCCCATATAGCCTCGCCCGGTTTTCCAGTGACGTGAAAATCGCCATTGGATTGTCTGCATCGTCTTCGGCCAGTTCGACGTCACGACTCAAGCGGGTCCATAACTCATCCGAAGCGTCTGCCTCACTCAACAGTCGCCAGGCGCGTGCCTGAATTTCCTCGTAGTTGACCAGGAAATCCGGCGTAAGGCTTACGCCATCCATGACTCGCAAGAAACGTGTGCCAGAGGGTTTGGCGGCCAGACGCTGCCAGATCGCCAGTCGCGCGTCCCGCTGCTGTTCTTCGATGTCCCGCAGCCAGGCTTCGGGCTCACCGTAGTCGGCATGCGGTTCGCTCAACCACAGGTTGATACCGGTTCGCTCACGGTGGTCTATCAACCGCCACAGTGTGTCTTCATCGGTCAGCGGGTTGCCGCCCATTTGTACCCGCCCTCGGGCAATGGCTTGATTGATGACGGCCTGGGGTATTCGGGCTATGCGGTTGTCGCGCAGGTCGAGCGAAGTCAGGTACGGCTGATCCATGATCCCGATCGGGCACGTGGTAATGCCGCTGTTTCTCAGGTTCAGCCGACGCAAATCAGTCATTCCCAGGAGCAACGGCGGGACATCAAGCGGGTTGTCACTCAGATCCAGGTCTTGTAGCCGGATCATGCCACTCAATTGCGAAGCGGCGCGGTCAGTGAAGGTCAGGTCACAGAAACGTAAATTCAGTGAGGTCAGGTCGTGCAATCGTGCCATCGACGGTGGTAACGCGCTGATTAGCTGATCTTCAGCGTTGAGGACCTGAAACACACTCAGGTCGACCCCTTCCAGATTGAGCATCCGCAGGTTTGGAAAGCTCTCGAGAAAGTCATTCAGGCTCTCACGTTCGGTCACCTGAATACGTCGCATCGACAACTCGACTACTTCGTTGAACCTGACGTTGAGCGCAGGCAAGCGATGGTAGTCCTCGAACGCCATGTCCATTCTATATCCCACTAACTGACCACCGGCGTAAATCCGATTGCCCTGAAGCGCGCGCTTTTGCCATATGGAAACCAGTTCGACGGCAAGCTCGCTCCTGGTGTCGTGCTCAGTCGCCATCACCGCTTGCACCTGTTCGGCGTTATGGATCGCAATCTGCCGGGCGTTCATTCCCTGCGCCGCCTCATCGTCGGCGGTCAGAACAGGGATATCCATGTCGTCGATGTCTTGGGCAACCTGGTCGATCCAGGCGCTCAGGTCGGCGTTCAGTTGCTGCAATTGCTGTTTCAGACCATCAATGTGCGCCTGTGCACCGGCGCCCACCCGCTGCAAAAGCTCATCGGCCTCGGCATTGCTGAAATCCGGATAAATATCCTGAAGCTGTAGCCGCATCATCTGCTGCGTCAGCGCTTCGGCCTGGGCTGTCGTCGGGAAACCGCCGCCGCGCAACCCTTGCGTTTCGAAGGGCAAACCGGTGTCCATCCTGCCCAGCCCGGTCATCAGCTCGGAACGGGACAACGCCCGCTCGCCGATGTAACCCTTCAAGGCGCCAACCGGGTCCACTGCGGGCAACAGCAAAGCAGCGCGCTCCGAATCGGACAGAACGCCGAGTACCGCCTCATGGAAATCCGTACGTTTTGCAACGTTGACCACCTCGTAGCGCTGACTGGCGGTTTTGATCAGGCGTCGCACATCGGTGGATTCGAGTGGGCCGCAACGATCCAGCACCCGCCCATTGAGAGATGCATCGAGCACGTCGATACGCAGGCCCTTCGGCCAACCGGGCAGGTTTGGCAGTGAATGCAACGCCAGCGTGTCCGACTCGGGATTTCTCATCGAGCGCAGATAAAGCCCCTCATAGGCACGATTCAAGCGCACATGCTGCTGGTACTGGCGGGCTTTGCTGTCGAGGCGACTGAACAGTCTCTTTGCCTCCACCATGTCAGGCGATGACTGGAGGTCCACGCCATAACGGTCGAGCATTTGCTCCACGGCGCTTTTTGGCAGGTCGGGATATTGCCGTTGAAACAAGCCGACCCAGGCATTATCCGACTGCTGCAAGGCCTGGTAGCGGCTGTTGAACAGCGCTGTGCGTTCGCCATCGGCGAGGTGTTCAAGATCCTGGTCGATCCGAAAGCGGCTGATGGTGTCGCCGAGCAACGGCGTGGGCGGACGCCCCGTGTGCATCACCCGCAGCATGTCGTTGTCGACGGCACTGATTTTGCCGATCTGTGCCAGCGTTTCGTCACTGAAGCCAGCTACCGACGAACCGATTCCCCGAAGCAACTCCCGGCGACTCATCGCTTCGGCGGGCAATGGCGCCGGAGGTGCGTTTACAGGCAGATCGGGAACAGATTTGCCAACCGGTTCCTGACCTGCATCGATGGGCTCACGCCCTCTCTCGAGCGGATTCGCGGCCTCGGCACCTTCGACCCCATGCGCCGCGCCTGCTGCTGCCAATGGCAGCGCATTAAGCAAACCGAACACTGTGCGAGTCACCCCCTCCGAGCGTTGTGTCGACGTCTCGCCGTTGACCGCCTGGTCCAGGCCATAACCGGCATCGATCAGCCCGGCCAGTGCCAGCAGCCCCTCGCCCCCCGGAACAAACAACGCCAACGGACCGAAACGATTGACCCATTGCACGATCGGTTCGACGACTGCACTCAAGTTGTCCCGGTTGACCTGCGCGTCGTCACGAATGCTGTCAACGCTGGTCTGAGCCGCGCGCTTCATGGTCAGCACCAATTGGGCGAAAGGATCGATGAGTGAGGAAGGCTGCTCGAAACCAACGTATTGAGCAGGGTCCCAGTAGCCATCGTCGTTAAACAGGCCGGCCGTTTTAGTCAGCCGGTGTTTATTCGGGTAGACCACCATGCCTTCCAGCGCCGTCAACACGCCGGCGTGGAAGGTGCCATCCTCGCGATCCGCCTCGGCAAAGTGACTCGCCAGCGCCCGCTTCGTGTCATCGCCCTTGCCCTGCGCCACGATCCAGCGCTGCAAATGTGCAGCATCGATGAACTCATGCAACGGCGATGAATTGCCGGGGATGTATAACAAAATCCTCGAGCCGGAGCGTTCGCGCCAGGTCCAGATGTCCGTCGCCGTATAGCGATAAAGCTCAAGGCGCCCGACCATGATCGAGGAAGGCATCCGGGTCGGTGCCTGCAACTGCTTGAGGGTCAGCGTGCCCCAGGCTTGATGCGATGGCAGTCCCGCCGCCTGCAGGGCCAGCTCCAGGCCTTGCTGGCTAAGGCTGCTTTCATGGCGTTGCAACCAGGCACTCATGACAAATGCGGCTTTGACCGAAGTCCTCAGCGGGTAGGACTTGGCGGCCATGATCGCCTCATCCGAGGGCCATGCTCGCTCAAGATAGGCCTGGTACAAATCCTTGAGCTCCAGCGTCCAGACCCATTGCTTGAAGTCGGCGGGTTTCAGGGGAGTTTGCGTGAGTGGCCCATAGGTTTGCGGAACGGTCTGGCGATAGACCCCTTCATAGGTCTGGTGGTTGCCGCTGCCGTGATTAGCGAACTCGTCGACATGCTCGACGATACGCACGGACGGACCGATGTCGGGTGGGGTGTACAAGCCAAAGGCGGTTTCGCCGAAGCGTCCGTCCCCCACCGCTTGGTAATCGCCGAGCAGCGCCTGCAGCAATGTCCGGGAATTGGCCACCTGGCCTTGATGGATGCCGTTCTGTGCAGGATGTCCTTTGTAGTTGTAGTCGAGGGTAACCAACAAAGCCGTGTGCGGATCGATGTCCCGTCCCCATTTGTCCTTGAACAGATCCGCGCCAAACTGGCCCGGTGTTTGCGGCCGCGCAGTGTCTACGACAGCGCGCAGTTCGTCGCGCATTCCCGGAGCCGGGACCGGTTCCGGGAGGTTCATCTGGTTAAGCGTTGAGTCACTCATGGTGCAGTCCATTGCAGTCAGTCGAGGACGTCTACAGTAAACCGGCATGGATGGGTAGGAAGCCGGAAAGGTCCCCGAAACCGCGAGGAAAATTCTCCGATAAAGACAGAAAAGAACCGCCCAAAACGACGAAACCAGGCAGGCCATGTGGGAGCGGGCTTGCTCTCGAAAGCAATGGCCCAGTCAACATTGAAGTCGTCTGACACACCGCCTTCGCGAGCAAGCCCGCTCCCACAGGTTTCGCACCTTGATTGACTGGCATTAGGTAAAGCCCGGTTTCGTCGGGTTTTTACCAGAAGCGTTGTTGGGTCAAGCGGCTCCACCAGCTCAGTAAAACGCGATCGATCGAACCGCTGGCCGCGATGCCGATGCGTTCCTGCAGGCTTTTACGTTCGGTGTAATGCAGATGATAGAGCTCAGACTGTTTGGCTCGTTCGGCAAGGTATTCGTCGCTGGTCTTGAGCTCGTCCACCAGTTGCTTGTCGAGTGCCGAAACACCGAGCCAGATTTCACCGGTGGCCACTTCGTCGATGGCCAGTTGCGGGCGATAGCGGGAAACGAAGTTCTTGAACAACTGATGAGTGATGTCCAGCTCTTCCTGGAACTTCTCGCGGCCCTTCTCGGTGTTTTCGCCAAACACCGTCAGGGTGCGCTTGTACTCGCCGGCCGTCAGTACTTCGAAGTCGATGTCGTGTTTTTTCAGCAGGCGATTGACGTTCGGCAACTGTGCCACCACGCCGATCGAGCCGAGGATCGCGAACGGTGCGCTGATAATCTTCTCGCCGATGCACGCCATCATGTAGCCGCCGCTGGCCGCGACCTTGTCGATGCACACGGTCAACGGCACACCGGCTTCACGGATCCGCGCCAGTTGCGAGGATGCCAGGCCATAGCTGTGTACCATGCCGCCGCCACTTTCCAGGCGCAACACCACTTCGTCCTTTGGCGTGGCGAGGGTCAGCAGCGCGGTGATTTCGTGGCGCAGGTTTTCAGTGGCCGACGCCTTGATGTCGCCGTCGAAATCCAGCACGAACACCCGCGGCTTGGCCTCGGGTTTCTTCTTTTGCTTTTTCTCGGTTTTCGCCTGGGACTTGCGCAGGGCCTTGAGCTGATCCTTGTCGAGCAAGGTTTGCTCCAGGCGCTCGCGCAGCCCTTTGTAGAAATCATTGAGTTTGCTGACTTGCAACTGGCCGGTCGACTTGCGCCGGCCTTTGCTGCGCAACGCCGCAAAACTGGCCAGGACCACCAGAATGGCGATTACCAGGGTCACGGTCTTGGCCAGAAAAATGGCGTACTCGGACAAAAGCTCCACAGGGACTCCTTCAAGACGATGCGCGGCATAAACACGCGCGGGATACCTCCAGCATACCCATGCACCGGCCCGACGACCAGCCGTGAAACCTCTGGCAACAGGCCTGTAACGGGCATTTCAAACAAGCGTATGTTTTTTCATTGACAGCTCACCGCCATCCTCATAACCTCGCCAAACCTTCAACGTACCGGGATGACGCGGACGTGGGCAGCATCTACTTGATTCGACATGGCCAGGCCTCCTTTGGTGCAGACGACTATGACGTTCTGTCGCCGACCGGTATTCGTCAGGCAGAAGTCCTCGGCCAGCACCTGGCCGAACTCGGTGTCCGCTTCGATCGCTGCCTGTCGGGCGACCTGCGCCGCCAGCAACATACCGCCTGCAGCGCGCTGGAACAGCTCACCGCCGTCGGTTTGCCGGTGCCGACGCTGGAAATCGATTCCGCGTTCAACGAATTCGACGCCGACGCGGTGATCCGTGCCCTGCTGCCGGCCATGCTGGAAGACGAGCCCGAAGCGCTGGAGATCTTGCGCAACGCCGCGCAAAACCGTGCCGAGTTCCAGCGCATCTTCGCCCTGATCATCGAGCGCTGGCTCGCCGGCACCTATGACACACCGGGCCTGGAAAGCTGGCTGGGCTTCGTCGAACGTGTGCAGGCCGGTCTGCAACGGCTGCTCGAACACGCCGACAACACCCAGAAAATTGCCGTGTTCACCTCCGGCGGCACCATCACCGCCCTGCTCCACCTCATTACGCAAATGCCTGCCAGGCAGGCCTTTGAACTGAACTGGCAAATCGTCAACACCTCGCTCAACCTGCTCAAGTTTCGTGGTCGCGAGGTGGCCCTGGCTTCCTTCAACAGTCATACGCACCTGCAACTGCTGAAGGCCCCGGAACTCATCACGTTTCGCTGAGTCCGGACTATTGTGACCCTGGCTGTAATCACCCAGCTCTAATTACCCAAGAAAGGATCGAACCATGACCTCCGTAGCTGATGCCGTACAAGCAATGAAAGCCAAGTTCAACCCAGCCGCTGCTGCCGGTCTGGAGCTGGTATTCGGTTTCCGCATCGACGACACCAAGAACTTCTCGTTGATCGTCAAAGACGGCACCTGCGAGCTGCAAGAAGGCGAGAACCCGGACGCCCAGGTCACTCTGGTGATGGACGGCGAAACCCTGGAAGGCATCGTCAGCGGCGAAACCGACGGCATGCAAGCGTTCATGGGCGGCAAACTGCGCGCTGAAGGCGACATGATGCTGGCCATGAAACTGTCCGAGCTGTTCCCGGCGTAAGACGACGGCTCCCGCTCTCGGGAGCCTCTCTGGCTGCATGCGAATCCCGCCCATATGGCGGGATTCGTCGTTTCAGGGCTCAGCGAGTGCCGGCGTCATCCATTTCTTCGAAGACTTTGATATGTGCTTCCTGCTCTGGGTCTACGCTGTTGACCTCGGTCACTTCACCGTCATAGGTGAGGTTGCCTTCATCTCCGTCGAGCTGAACGCCGATGACAAACTTGCGATAGCTCACCTGCAGATAAAGATTGTAAAGATCCGCCGGCTTATCCGGGGCACTGAAGAAGCTGTAGTTGTAACGCACACGCCGGGTCAGTACCGGCCATGTATTCCAGACAGGCTGAGTATCCACTTCAGGTCGAACATCCTCCAGCGCCTCAATGGCCGCCTGGATCAGAAATTCATTGTCCTTGGCGGTGAAAACAAATGGCTTGCTGCGAGTCATGATGTACGGATTCAACTTGCCGTCGAGTTCCTGGGGCACATACATGCCATTACGAAACCACTTCGTGGCATCGAACGTTGGCTCACTACCCCCCGTAGCCCGAGTTGTCATCATCACGGTATCGGGGATGCTGTTGCCCTGACTGGCGTACAGATAAGTCCCGACCAGGCCGATGGCTATCAGCGCTGCGATCAAAATACCTTTCGGGTTACTGACTTTAAGAGATGTCACTGAGCAGTTGTCCTTGTCCTTCGGATCGAGCGGCAGCGTATGCCATCGTCTACGTCCGTGTTTGAGCCGGGCGGGGAATCTAACCGATCTGTCAGGCACTTAAAACAGGCCGCCAGCGGATTTGCGGTCTATATTCCTTGCTGGCCGCATGCGTCAGACATCGGCTGTTCAACCCCTGCTTCTTTTGTGAAGAACTGAGCGGAGAACACTGCCATGAGTCCACCTGACGAGCACAACGACTTCAGTCGCCGCCGTGTACTGCAAGGTCTTTCGGCAGGCGCCATCGGTGCCTGGATCAGTCCGCTAACCGCAGGGAGCAAAACCATGCCCGACACCCCCGCCGACCTGATTCTGTACAACGGACGCCTGCACACCGTCGACCGCAAGAAACCCCAGGCCAGTGCCGTCGCGATCAAGGATGGGCGCTTCGTGGTGGTCGGCAGCGATGCCCAGGCCATGGCCCTGCAAGGCCCCGGCACGCAAATCATTGACCTGCATGGGCGCACGGTGATTCCCGGCCTCAACGACTCGCACCTGCACCTGATTCGTGGCGGCCTGAACTACAACCTCGAACTGCGCTGGGAAGGCGTGCCTTCACTGGCCGATGCCTTGCGCATGCTCAAGGATCAGGCCGATCGCACACCCACCCCGCAATGGGTGCGGGTGGTCGGTGGCTGGAACGAGTTCCAGTTTGCCGAGAAGCGCTTGCCGACGATTGAAGAATTGAACAAGGCCGCGCCAGACACCCCGGTGTTCGTCCTGCACCTCTACGACCGCGCCCTGCTCAATCGCGCGGCGCTGAAAGTCGTCGGTTATACCCGCGACACGCCGAACCCGCCGGGTGGCGAGATCCAGCGCGATGCCAACGGCGATCCGACCGGCATGCTGATCGCCCGGCCCAACGCGATGATCCTCTACTCGACCCTGGCCAAGGGGCCGAAGCTGCCACTGGAATATCAGGTCAACTCGACCCGCCAGTTCATGCGCGAGCTCAATCGACTGGGCGTCACCAGCGCCAT
Organism: Pseudomonas sp. P9_31; assembly: GCF_034008235.1. Classification (NCBI taxonomy): domain Bacteria; kingdom Pseudomonadati; phylum Pseudomonadota; class Gammaproteobacteria; order Pseudomonadales; family Pseudomonadaceae; genus Pseudomonas; species Pseudomonas sp. P9_31. The sequence continues at coordinate 2,592,193 of NZ_CP125375.1, read as the reverse complement.
CGATGCCGGCGGCGGTTATCAGAATTACCCCGACGATTATCAAGTCATCCAGCAACTGGCCAAAGACCAACAGCTCACGGTGCGCATTGCCTACAACCTGTTCACCCAGAAACCCAAGGAAGAGCTGAGCGATTTCAAAAACTGGACCAACACCTCCCATTACGGCCAGGGCGATGACTTCCTGCGGCACAACGGTGCCGGGGAAATGCTGGTGTTCTCGGCAGCGGATTTCGAAGACTTCCTCGAGCCACGCCCCAACCTGCCGCAAACCATGGAGCAGGAGCTGGAACCGGTGGTGCGGCATCTGGTGGAGCAGCGCTGGCCCTTCCGCCTGCACGCGACCTACAACGAATCCATCAGCCGCATGCTCGACGTGTTCGAGAAGGTCAATCGGGATATTCAGTTCGACGGCTTGCCGTGGTTCTTCGATCACGCCGAAACCATCACTCCCCGGAACATCGAACGGGTCAAGGCCTTGGGCGGCGGCATCGCCATTCAGGACCGCATGGCGTTCCAGGGCGAATACTTCGTCGACCGTTACGGCGCGAAGGCGGCCGAAGCGACACCACCCATCGCGCGCATGCTCGCCGAGGGCGTACCGGTGGGCGCCGGCACCGATGCCACACGCGTCTCCAGCTACAACCCCTGGACGTCGCTGTACTGGCTGGTCAGCGGCCGTACCGTCGGCGGGCTGGCGCTCTACCCGCAAGGCTTGAGCCGCGATACGGCGCTGGAACTCTTCACCCACGGCAGCGCCTGGTTTTCTTCCGAACAAGGCAAGAAAGGCCAGATCAAGGTCGGGCAACTGGCGGACCTGATTGCGCTGTCGGCGGACTACTTTCACATCGAAGATGAAGCCATCAAGTGGATCGAGTCGGTGCTGACCATTGTCGACGGCAAGATTGTCTATGGTAGCGTCGAGTTCGAAAAACTGGGGCCACCGCCAATCCCGGTGGTGCCTGAATGGTCGCCGGTGGTGAATGTACCGGGGCACTGGAAACCCCTGGCGCCACTGACCGCGCAAGTGCACCAGTGCGTGGGCGCTTGCGCGGTGCATGCCCACAGCCATGAGCGGGCGCGGTTGTCGTCAGCGCCGGTCAGTGACTTTCAAGGGTTCTGGGGAGCGTTTGGCTGTTCCTGTTTCGCGTTCTGAACGAAATATCTCCAAACACCATCCATCCAATGTGTGCGGGCTTGCTCGCGAAAGCGGTTTGACATTCAACATCTTTGTTGAATGTCAGACAGCCTTCGCGAGCAAGCCCGCTCCCACATTAAACATGCGTCGTCCCTTCTGTCCCGAAGCACTCACTGACACAAGCTTGATCTCGATCACTTGTTCGCCACCGCACACTCTCTACTATCGCGCTTCCATCGAAGGCCACGGACGGCTCATTGGGAGCCTGCGGCCTATTATTCTCAAGGAAGAGTCAATCATGCGGTCATTGAAGATCATTCTGCTGGCATCGGCGTTCAACGGTCTGACCCAGCGGGCCTGGCTGGACTTGCGTCAGGCCGGTCACTCGCCCAGCGTGGTGCTGTTCACCGATGCAGACGCGGTGTGCGAGCAGATCGAACACTCCGGTGCCGACCTGGTGATCTGCCCATTTCTCAAGGATCGGGTCCCGCAGCAACTGTGGAGCAACCTCCAGCGTCCCGTGGTGATCATTCATCCAGGCATCGTCGGCGACCGTGGCGCCAGTGCGCTGGACTGGGCGATCAGCCGTGAACTCGGCCGCTGGGGCGTGACCGCGTTGCAAGCGGTGGAGGAAATGGACGCCGGACCGGTCTGGGCCACCTGTGAATTCAACCTGCCCCAAGACCTGCGCAAATCCGAGTTGTACAACGGGCGCGTCAGTGACGCGGCGATCGCCTGTATCCGCGAAGTCGTGGAGAAATTCATCGACGGACTCGCTCCAGTGCCCCTGGATTACAGCCAGCGCCATGTGATTGGCCGCTTGCAGCCGAACATGAAGCAAGCCGATCGGATCTTCAGCTGGCACGACAGCTCACGTTTCATCAAACGCTGCATCGACGCCGCCGACGGCCAGCCCGGCGTATTGGCGAGCCTGACCGGCGGTCAGTACTACCTGTATGACGCTCATCTGGATTCGCGCAGCGGCATGCCGGGGGAGATTCTCGCGGTGCACGACGATGCGGTGCTGGTGGCGACCGGTGATCACAGCCTGTGGATCGGTTCGCTGCGATGCAAACCCCGGCCCGGCGAAGAAACCTTCAAACGTCCGGCCCGGCATGTACTCGCCGAACAGCTTGCGCAGGTGCCGACCCTTGATTGGTCGATCGCCTCTGAGCCCTTCAACAACGAAAGCTATCAACCGATCCGCTATCGTGAATCAGGCCATGTCGGCGAGCTGACCTTCGAGTTTTACAACGGAGCCATGAGCACCGAACAATGCCAGCGACTGGTGGAGGCCCTGCGCTGGGCCAAGTCCCGGGACACCCAAGTGCTACTGATCAAGGGTGGACGCGGCAGTTTCTCCAACGGCGTGCACCTCAACGTGATCCAGGCCGCAGCGGTTCCGGGGCTGGAAGCCTGGGCCAACATTCAGGCGATCGACGACGTCTGCCAGGAACTGCTCAGCGCCCGGCAATTGGTGGTCAGCGGCCTGACCGGCAATGCCGGGGCCGGCGGCGTGATGCTGGCGCTGACTGCCGATATCGTCTTCGCCCGGTCCGACATCGTGCTCAACCCCCATTACAAATCCATGGGCCTGTACGGTTCCGAATACTGGACCTACAGCCTGCCCCGCGCCGTTGGCCAGGTGATGGCGGAAAAACTCACCGAAGACTGTCTGCCGATCAGCGCCACCCAGGCCTTGCAACTGGGCATGGTCCAGGAAATCGGCCCGCGCTGCCCGGACGAGTTTGGTCTGTGGTTATTGCAACGGGCCAACGGTGCGTTGAGTGATCCGGCGTACCGGGCGGTGCGTGAGCGCAAAAGCCAACTCGATACTCAATTGATGCAGCACTGCCGCAATGCCGAGCTGGAAGAAATGCATCAGGACATGGTGCAAAACCGCAAACAGTTCGCCGAGAAGTGCCGTAGCTTTGTGTTCAAGCGCAAGGCGTGTGGCACGCCACAGCGGTTGGTAGCCGATTGGGCGATTGTTCGGGATGTTGAATTGGCCGATTGATTTGCGGTGCCTGACAGGGCCTCTTCGCGAGCAAGCCCGCTCCTACATGGGTTGGGTGGTGGGTAAAGATATTTTTCACGCCACAGGTCGAATGTGGGAACGGGCTTGCTCGCGAAGAACGATAACGCGGTATCGGAAGACAAATGCTGCTCTTACAATGCCCGCACCTCCCACATCGGCCTGCCCATGGACATCGACCTCGCCCGCACCTTTCTGGAAATCGTCCGCCACGGCAGCCTGGCCGCGGCGGCCGAAAAGCTGCACGTCACCCAGACCGCGATCACCGCCCGCGTGCAGAAACTCGAAAGTCAGTTGGGCTGCACACTATTCGTGCGCAACCGCGCCGGTGCACGCCTGACACCGAACGGTGAGGCCTTTGTGGTTTACGCCAATCAACTGGTGCAAACCTGGGAAGCGGCACGCCGGGACTTGCCACTGCCCGAGGGCTACCGCGACGTGCTGCACATCGGTGGCGAGGTCAGTCTGTGCAACCCGTTGATGCTCAGTTGGGCGGGCGAGCTGCGCGAGAAGATTCCCAGCCACGCCTTGCGCATGGAAATCCGCGACGGCGAAACCCTGCTGCGGCAACTGGAGCTGGGGGTGCTGGATGCAGCGCTGGTCTATCAGCCCGAGTACTGGCCAGGCCTGCAAGTCGAGCAGGTGCTGGAAGAAAAGCTCATCCTGGTACGCCTGACCGGACGGCCCGACCCTTACGTGTATATCGACTGGGGCCCGGACTTCCGTCGCCAGCACGATGCCGCCCTGCCGGAAAAAGCCAAGGCAGCCCTGAGCTTCAACCTCGGACCGCTGGCCTTGCAATACATCCTGGAAAACGGCGGCAGCGGTTATTTCCGCACTCGAGTGGTCCAGAGTTACCTGGAAAGCGGCGTGCTGGAGCCAGTGCCAAAAGCCCCGGAGTTCAGCTACCCGACCTATCTGGTTTACTCCCGGGACCGTGACTCGGCGACCCTGCAACGAGCATTCGACCTGCTGCGTGAAGTGATCAAGACGGACGACGACTGGTCCCAGCGCTGGAACCCGTTGACCTGACGCCAAACAGGCGCCCTGCACCGGAGCATGGCGCTTGTGTCCTCAAGGTTCGGCGCGCCTGCGCGGCGGGATCGGCTAATCTGCTGGTTATAACAATAACCACAGGTGAACTCAGTGAGGCAGACCACCGAAGCGTTCCGCGCGCTACCGTGCCGACATTCATCCGCTCTACAACTCTTGGTTGCACGGCGCCTTTGTGTTGCTGTTCGGGGTGCTGGCCATCGGTGGGTTCTGGAGCACGGTGCATCAGGTGCAACCGCTGGAATGGCTGGCGGTGCCGCTGACCCTGTTGTTTTTCAACTTCGGCGTGTACGTCGTGTGACTTACGAGTGTGAGGTTGAGGGCGACGGCACGCGGTTTGTCCGCACCCTGGAATATCACTACAGCGGCTTGGGGATGCGCATAACCAATCGTCTGTTGCTCAAGCGGCGCATCGAGCGCGAATCGGCGGAGTCGATGCTGGCGTTACGCGAGATGGCCCAAAAACATCTGGCCCCGGCAGGAGTCAGTGCATGAAAAGCCCTCTCAAGTTTCGGCACTTGTTGCTGCTGATCATCGTGATTAGCGCCTTGCTGCTGTTATTGCCGACCAAGGTTCAGCCGGTCGCCTGGACTCCGCCACCGGCGCCCTCCCTCGCCGATGGCATCTACGCCGACAATCAGCGACTCAAAGGCGTGGAACGTGTCGGTGCCGCTGACATCGACGGCCCGGAGGCGTTGCTGCTGGAGAAAGACGTCCTCATCACCGGCCTGCATGACGGCCGATTGATTCGCACCAGCCTGGATGGCAAAACCACCCAGGTGCTGACTGATACCGGTGGCAGGCCATTAGGCCTTGCGCGGCATCCCAATGGTTTGCTGGTGATCGCTGACGGCATCAAGGGTTTGCTGTCGCTCGATGCTCAGGGCCGGTTGATTCCATTGACCACCACAGCCAACGGTGTGCCCTTCGGTTTTACCAACGACGTGGCCATCGACAAGCCCGGGCATTACGCCTATTTCAGCGATGCTTCGAGCCGTTGGGGTTACGGCAAGGATGGCGAGGCGATCATCGAGCACGGCGGCGACGGCCGTTTGCTGCGTTATGACTTCCAGACCGGCAAGACGACGGTCCTGCTGGAGAAACTGGAATTCGCCAACGGTGTGACCCTGGGGCCTGACGATGCGTTTGTGCTGGTCAACGAAACCGGCGCCTATCGCATCAGCCGCTATTGGCTGACCGGGCCGAAAGCCGGAACCCACGATCTGTTCATCGACAATTTGCCGGGGCTGCCGGACAACCTGGCATTCAATGGCCGCGACCGTTTCTGGGTGGCGCTGTATGCACCGCGTAATGCACTGCTTGACACCTTGGCGCCCTACCCTCTGCTGCGCAAGATGATCGTGCGGGCAATGACAGTTCTGCCGATACCGGTGGAGAAACGCGCCTTCGCCCTGGGCCTGAACCTCGACGGCAAAGTGATAGCCAATCTGCAGGACGCCAGCAGCGGCAATTATTCACCCATTACCACGGTACGCGAGTATGGGGACTGGTTGTATCTGGGGTCGCTGAAAGCGCGGCACATGGCGCGGTTGCCGTTGAGTACGGCGTTGAAATTGAAATAGGCATGCGATCTTTTGATCTTGAATCAACGCGGATCCATCTCACCCTCGCGTACCGCATTGTCTGTCTTTTCGCGCACTCGCTGCGGGTCGATGTCAGTGACGTCGTCCTGCTCCAGAGGCCTTATATCTTCGTTATCCGGCAGTTCATCGATGCCCGGCTCTTCCTCCGGGTTGACGGTAGTGCGTCCCGGACTCAGGGGTTCAGGATGGGTCGGGATCGGGTCGTAGCCGCCCTGTTCTTCGCTGGGGTACTTTTCTTTATTGGGAAAGGCTGAATGGGGCATGGGGCACCTCGCGTGGAGCCGTAACGTCGGACTCTGATCGTTCGAGGTGCCGGTATTGATCCCCGTTCCAATTTTTCAGTCACCGGTCGTCGGTGGCTCGACATGGCACATCAGGACGATGAGTGAAGTTGTTGGACGATCTTGTCTTTCACCTGCAAGCGCTTCTCTTTGAGTTTCTTCAGTGCCTCATCGCTGGGCGCATCTGATTGTGCGGACTCGGCCTTCAACACCTCCGCGTCTGCCTGCGAATACTTGTTGATCAGTGAATCCAGTAACGGATCCTTGGTGCGTTTTTGCTGGATCTCTTCCTTTGAAAGTTTCAGATCCTGATACAGATCATGAGTCACCGGCATGGAACACCTCCGTTGGTTAATCGGTAGCAAGCGCGATCGGCTGCGCTCACCAGCTATCAGAATGGCCTTGCTTACCGTGTTCTGTCGACCGCCTATCAGACCAGCGGTGTCCGTTCGTCGCCCTGTCGCAAAAGCGATAAAACCTTTGCCCGAGCGCCAATCTCCATTGAGTGACGATCATTCGAATCGCCCATCCAAACCTGTGCGGAGAATGACCAATGGACGGATTCAACGTGCGTCAACTCACCCTTGCCGTAGCCTTGAGCACCGGCATGGGCACAGCTTTTGCCGCCACCTGCTCCCACATGAATTGCACAGTCAATGCAAATCCGGAATCAACCATTCAGCACGCTGCGGATCTTGCTCAATAGCGCTTCAGGGCCATAAGGTTTGCTCAGCAAATAAGTGTCGGAGCTGAGTTGGTGATTGCGCGAAATAATGTCCCGGGTGTGGCCGGAGGTAAACAGCACCGCCACCGGAGGATCCTGCACCTTGGCCCAGGCGGCCAGATCCGAACTTTTGATCAAGCCGGGCATGACCACATCGGTGAAGATCAGGTCCACCGTCACGCCATCGAGCAACATCTGCATCGCCAGATCACCGTTAGCCGCGGTCAGGACCTGATAGCCCTCTTCACGCAACAAATCCACCGCCGAGCCGCGCACCGCTTCGTTGTCCTCGACCACCAGAATGGTTTCGTGCCCGCCCCGGTGCTGCGGATCATGGCGCGTTGTTTCATCGAGCAACGGACGCAAGCTGCGAGGAAAATACAGCTGCACCCGAGTGCCTTGTCCGACGCCGCTGGAAATCTCGATGTGCCCGCCACTCTGTTTGACGAAACCGAACACCATACTCAACCCCAGGCCAGTGCCCTGACCATCGGCCTTGGTGGTAAAAAAAGGTTCAAAGGCCTGTGCGAGCACTTGAGGCGACATGCCAACGCCCGTGTCAGCCACCGCAACGCAAACATAGTCGCCGGCGGCGATGCCCTTGCCTGCGCAAAACTTGCGGTCGAGGGCAATGTTCTCGGCGCTCAGGGCAATGGTCCCCTCGCCACTCATGGCGTCTCGCGCGTTGATCGCAAGGTTGAGAATGGCGTTTTCCAGTTGATTGCCGTCGACATAGATATGCCAGGGATTCGGTGAAAGGGTCACATTGATCTGAATGGTCTCCCCCAGCGCCCGCTGCAACAATTCCCCCAGCCCTTCAAAAATCTGCCGTGGATCGCAGACGGCTGGCGACAGGGGCTGACGACGGGCAAAAGCGAGCAACTGTGAAGACAGTTTGGCACCGCGCTCGACCGCGGCAATCGAGGCACTGACCCGCCGTTGCACGTTGGCGTTGTCCGGCTCGTGACGCGCCAGCAAGTGCAGGTTACCGGCGATCACCTGTAACAGGTTGTTGAAGTCATGGGCCACGCCGCCGGTGAGACCGCCGATGGCTTCAAGTTTTTGCGACTGACGCAACTGCTCTTCGGCCGCCAGTCGCGCTTCGACTTCGTCGGCGACTCGCTGCTCCAGGTTGCGGGTGAATTTGAGCAACGATTCTTCGGCGATCTTGCGCTCGTGGATGTCGATCAACACCCCCGGAAAGCGGAATGCTTCACCTTGCTCGTTGAATTCGCAACACCCGCTGGCGAGCACCCACAGGTAACTGCCATCGGGACGCAGAACCCGATATTCGGCGTTATAGGGGATGCCGGTTTCCACCGACTGATTGAGCCGCTCCTGAACCCAACTGCGGTCGTCGGGATGAATCTGCATTTCGGCGATGAGGGGTGGCAGGTTGGCCAGGTCCTGATCAGGCGGGTAGGAAAATGTGCGGGCGAAGCGTTCGTCGCCAGACAATACATCGGCCTTGATGTCCCAGACGAACGAGCCGAGCAAAGCCCCGGCATTGAGGGCCAGGCGAACCTTTTCGTTGTCGGCGCGGTAAGCGTTTTCGGCTTCTTGACGCCGGCGTTCGGAAATCACATGGTCAGTGGTGTCGACCACCATCGCCATGACCCCGGCAGGGTGTCCGTCATCATTGGCGACGGGACTGTAATAAAGATCCATCCAGACGTCTTCGGGGACACCGTCACGCAACAGCACCAAGGCTTTGTTGTGATAGGACAAGGTCCCGCCCGCAAGGCAGATATCCACCACATGCCGATTGAATTCGGCGACCTCTGGCCAACCCAATTCCACCGGGGAACCCAGCAGGTAAGGATGGCGCCCACCGGCAAACCTCGAGTAGGCATCGTTATAGATCATGTAACCGGGTCGGCCCCACAGCATCACCATCGGCAGCGGTGAGGCGAGCAATAACTGCACCGCGCTGCACAGGCTCCCGGGCCAGGTCTCGATGGGCCCCAGCTCGGTCAGGCTCCAGTCGAACGCGCGAATGCGTCCGGCCATTTCGCCGCTCCAGCCAGTACATCCGTGACTATTGTCTAGAAACTGCATCGACTGGCCTATGTCCTGTGAATGACATGTCTTCAGGCAGTGCAACGGCGTGAGGAGACGGTGCGTGCCCGTTTGTTTCGAGCACCGCCAACGCCAATGGTTTCATAGAGGTATAGCTGATTCTCGCGTGGCCTCTAAGTGGCCCGTACAACAAGCCCGCCAGATGCCCTGCCGATAGCAGTCGCGTACTGGTACGCCGGCAATCGGGTGACCGACACTGCTTCGGCAGCGCCTGCGCGCATATTCGGTCAATAGCGCAGGTTCAGCGGAAATCCCGGCTGCGCACATGGATGCCATCAAGCAATGAACTCAGATCGCTCAAGCGCCCGGCAATCAGGTGCCGCACCTCGCCTTCCTTTTCCCAGCGCCCATCGACCTTGAGCAATTGCGAGCCGACCAGTACCTGCCGTTGCCGTTCAGCCAAGTCGCGCCAGACCACCACGTTGACGTTGCCAAACTCGTCTTCAAGGGTCACGAAGGTCACGCCGCTGGCGGTCCCCGGACGCTGCCGACCGGTGACCAGCCCGGCGACGCTGACAGGACGCCCATGCTCGACCGCCAGCAATTCCCTGGAACTGCGACAGCGCCGGGCCTTGAGTTCACCCCGCAGCAACGCCAGCGGATGCGGACCGAGGGTGGTGCCGACGCTGGCGTAATCGGCTTGCAGGTCCTCGCCCACGGTGGGTTTGGGCAGAGACACCGCCGGCTCTTCCTGACTCGGCAAACCGGCAAACAAACCGAGTTGTTTCTGTACCCCCGCCACTTCCCAGCGCGCCCGATGCCGGTCACCGGCCAGCCCGCGCAGTGCACCGGCATCGGCCAGTTGCTCCTGGGCGCGGGCATCGAGTCGTGCCCGTTCGCCAAGGTCGGCGATGTCGGCAAACGCCCCTTTCGACCGTGCGACCTCAATACGCCGGGCATCGTCCTCGCGAAAGCCCTTGATCATCCGCAACCCCATGCGAATGGCCGGCTGCGCGCCGATGATCGGTTCCAGGCTGCAATCCCAATCACTGGCTCGCACGTCCACCGGGCGAATCTGCAAATGATGTCGGCGAGCGTCCTGGAGAATCTGGTCGGGGCTGTAGAAACCCATGGGCCAGCTATTGATCAACGCACAGGCGAAGGCCGCCGGCTCGTGGCATTTCAACCAGCAACTGGCGTAGGTCAGCAAGGCGAAACTGGCGGCGTGGGATTCGGGAAAACCGTAATCGCCGAAGCCTTTGATCTGCTCGAAGATCTGCGCGGCGAACTCCGCCGTGTAGCCGTTTTTTTTCATTCCATCGGCCAGACGCTCCTTGTGCGGTTCCAGTCCGCCATGGCGTTTCCACGCGGCCATGGAGCGGCGTAATTGATCGGCCTCGCCGGGGCTGTAGTCGGCGGCAACAATCGCAATCTGCATCACCTGTTCCTGGAACAGCGGCACGCCCAACGTACGTTTCAGCACCGCTTCAAGTTCTTTCGACGGGTATTTCACCTCTTCCTCGCCCTTACGCCGTCGCAGATAGGGATGCACCATCCCGCCCTGAATCGGCCCCGGACGAACGATCGCCACCTCGATCACCAGATCGTAGAAGTTCTTGGGCTTGAGCCTCGGCAGCATCGACATCTGTGCCCGGGATTCGATCTGGAACACCCCGATGGTGTCCGCATGGCCAATCATCTCGTAGGTTTGCGGGTCTTCGGCCGGCACCGTCGCCAGGCTCAGGTCACGGCCACGGTGCCGACGCAGCAGGTCGAAACAACGGCGAATCGCGCTGAGCATGCCCAGCGCCAGAATATCGACCTTGAGCAACCCGACCGCATCCAGATCGTCCTTGTCCCACTGGATGATGGTGCGCTCGGCCATGGCGGCGTTTTCCACTGGCACCAGGCTGTCCAGAGGCTGTTCGGAAATCACGAAACCGCCAGGGTGCTGGGACAGGTGCCGGGGGAAACCGATCAACTGCCCCGTCAGGCTCAGCACCCGGCGCAACACAGGGCTGTCGGGATCGAAACCACCTTCACGCAAGCGCTCGACGGGCGGCGCCTGATCACTCCAGTGACCGCAACAATCGGCCAGGGCGTTGACCTGATCCGGCGGTAAACCCAGTGCCTTGGCCACATCGCGCACTGCGCCGGCACCATGGTAAGTGCTGACCACCGCCGTCAGCGCCGCACGGGCCCGGCCATAGCGCTGAAACACGTACTGCAGGACCTCTTCGCGGCGCTCGTGCTCGAAATCCACGTCGATGTCCGGCGGTTCGTTGCGCTCTTTGGAGAGAAAACGCTCGAACAGCAGCGTGCTCCGCTCCGGATCGATCTCCGTGATCCCCAACACGTAGCACACCGCCGAGTTGGCGGCAGAACCTCGCCCCTGACAGAGAATGTGTTGCTTGCGGGCGAAATTCACAATGTCGTGAACCGTCAGGAAGTAGCTTTCGTACCCCAGCTCGGCAATCAGCTCCAGTTCCTTGTCGATCTGCGCCAACACCTCGGCCTTGGGGCTTTTTTCCCAGCGCCACCGAATACCCTTTTCTGCCAAAACCCGCAGCCAGGACGTGGCCGTATGACCGTCGGGCACCAGCTCCCGGGGATATTGATAACGCAACTGACCGAGGTCGAAGGTGCAGCGCCGGGCGATGTTCAGCGTTTCGTCGAGCAGGGCCTGCGGATAGAGATCGCGCAAGGCGTCGAGGCTGCGTAAATGTCGTTCGCCATTGGGGTGCAGACGCAATCCGGCGTCGGCCACCGGCAGGTGATGGCGAATCGCAGTCATGGTGTCCTGCAGGGCGCGTCGGCCACGGGCGTGCATGTGCACATCGCCGCTGGCCACCGCCGGGATTCGCAGTTCCCGCGCCAGGGTCAGCAGCGCCGCCAGTCGCCGGGTGTCGTCCTGCCCGCGATGTAACTGAACACTCAGCCACAGGCGCTCGGCGAAGGTCTGTTTCAGCCAGTGGCCCTGCGCAAAGTCATCGACTGTATCTGGCGCCCACAACACCAACAGCCCCGGCAACGGCTCGCCGAAATCCTCCCGCAGCACCTGATACTGGCCTTTCTGCGTGCGGCGCCTGGCGCGGGTAATCAGTCGGCACAGGGTTTGGTAACCCTCGAGGTTTTCCACCAGCAGCACCAGTTTCGGGCCATCTTCGATGCGCATTTCGCTGCCGATGATCAGCGCCAGCTCCACGGCCTTGGCCGCCTGCCAGGCGCGGACGATACCCGCCAGCGTGCACTCATCGGTGATCGCCAGCGCTCGATAGCCCTGCTTTTTCGCCCGTTGAAAAAGCTCAAGCGCACTGGAAGCACCGCGCTGGAAACTGAAGTTCGACAGGCAGTGCAGTTCGGCATAGTCGACACTCATGCGAACCAGCCTTGCAGCCACAACGGACCGTTTTCACCCACCGCCCGATAGGCCCAGCCCTGCTGACCGGTACGGGTTTCGATCAGGTAGTAATCGCGGCGTACGTCGTCGCCGTCCCACCAACCCGACTCAATGCGCTCCGGCCCCATGAGGATGCGCGTCGAGCCTTCGTGTATCGCCTGCGGTTCAATCAGCAACCAGCCCGGACGTTGCACGGCCGGCAGTACCCCACAGCCCTGGCTGTCGACAGTGGCCTGCCACGCGCACTCCGGCCGGTGATCGGCCTGGAACCGCAAGCCCTGCACCGCGTCATCCCCCAGCCGTGCGCGCAAGCGTTCGCGCAGTTGCTCCCAGGGCAAGGATTGCTGCGGACGATCGTCGAACAGCTCCTGGCACTGAGGGACGAAGGCCGGTAAATCTTCGGCCCGCAGACGAAAACCGCGCACCGGGGCCTCGACCTGAACCTGCTCCAGCCTTCCTCTGGCCAGTTCGAACAGCATCGCCGGATCGCGCTCGGCGCTGAGCAGGCCGACCTTGATCAGCGTGTCCGGCAACCCGGCGTGTTCAAGGTGCAGGTCAAAACGCTGCACACCGCTGTCTCGACCACAGAGGAACGCCGACAGATCGCCGGTCAGCCTGCGCAATGGAAACAGCAACGCCTGATGAGACTGCACATCGAAGTTGAGCTCGATGCGTACATCGAACCGGTCCGGCGGCAGATAAAACGCCAGCGCCAGCCGCCGTTCACCGAACAGGCTGTCCAGATGCTTGAGCACCTGCGCCTCGAAACGCCGGGCCAGACTATGCCGGGGCAGCGCCTGCACCTGACTCAACGTGCGCAGCCCCATGCGCGACAATGCCGTGGCAACGCCTGGCTCCAGAGCGACCCGGTCGACGGGCAACTGCCCGAGGTGGTGCTGCAAGGCTTCATCGTCCGGCACCACCAGACCGTCATAAACGTTGGCCAGCACTCGCGCCGCCACCGGGTTGGGCGCAGCGACAATCCGGTGACGAAACCCCAGCTCAGCGAGCTCGGCGCGCAACCGCGCCTCGAACTGCGGCCAGGGCCCGAACAAGCCCAGGCTGGATTCGATTTCAAACACCACGGCTCGCGGGTAATGCACGCTGACCTGGGAACTGAACCGATAGGCCCAGGCGGCCAGGAACTGCTGCCAGTGTTCGATCTCGGCGGCATCGTATTCGGCGGTGACGAACCCTTTGCTCAAGGCCTGGGCGGCGGTCATCGACTGACCGGGCCGCAAGCCCAGCGCCCGCGCCGAACCGTTGACCGCTTGCAACACCCGACGCTGGGCCGGGCCGGTCAGCAGCGCCAACGGCTCATCGGGGTCGGGGCGCTGACGCAGTACCGCGTCCAGCGCCAATTGTGGGAAGAGAATGCAAACCCAGCGCATGGCAACCTCAATGCCCCACAGCAAAGGCAATCGGCGCCGAACGGGCCAACCCGCCCCGGCACTTGAGCACCCGCAACTGAGCAGGTTTGGCGTCAATGGCAATGCGCAAGGCCGCTGGCGACGGGTTGATGGCCTCACTGAGCGGGCGATAGGCGAACGCCAGGGTCTGCCCGGTTTCCGCCGCCACCTGCAAACGTCGTAACGCCCGATCGTCGGCCTTGTGCGGCCAGCACAGCACCGCCCCGCAACTGCCCGAACGCAGGCATTGTTCCGCCGCCCATAGCGCATCGCGCTCACTGGCCTGGATGATCGACAGCTGGCGCAGATCGACCCCGGCGTTCTGCCAGGCCTGGGGATACGGCACGTAAGGCGGCGCCACCAGCACGATGCGCTCACCTGCCGCCGACAGCCGCGCCAGCGCCGGCCACACCAGTTGCAACTCACCCACGCCCTGCCCGGCCAGGAGGATTTCGCTCAGCGCCGCTTCCGGCCAGCCACCGCTCGGCAATGCCGCATCCAGCGCCGCATGCCCCGTGGGTTGCGGGCTGACGGCCGGTGGCGCAGGTCGGCCCTTCCAGACCTGGCCACCATTGAACAGCGTATCCAGCGCAACGACGGCGCCCATCACCCTTGCCTCACCAGGCCGCAGAACACGCCTTCGATGGCCAGGTCCTGATCGGCTCGAACAATGATCGGCTGGTAAGCCGGATTGCGTGGTAACAGGCGAACAGAATCGCCAACCCGCTCGAAACGCTTGATGGTGACTTCACCGTCGAGCCGCGCCACGACGATCTGGCCGTTGAGCGCCTCGGGGTTGCGCCGCACGCCCACCAGGTCGCCGTCGAGAATGCCGTCCTCGATCATCGAGTCGCCCTGGACCCGCAGCATGTAATCCGGTACCCGCGAGAAGATCGACGGATCGAGCAGCAAACGGCTGTGGACCTCGGCATCGGCACCAATTGGCGCACCAGCCGCCACGCGGCCGAGCACCGGAACATCCAGCAGCTCGGGCCGCGGCGGCTGGTTCAATAAGCGGATACCGCGCGCCTGATGCGGGTTGACCTCGATGAAACCGGCTTCGGTCAGCGCCAGCACGTGCTTGCGCGCCACGCTACGGGAGGCGAAACCAAAGGCCTCGCTGATTTCAGCGAGGCTCGGGGGCTGACCATGTTCGGCGATTCGATCGCGGATGAAGGTCAGGATAGCGGTACGGCGGGGAGTTAAAGTCGTCATGGAGTACATTTGTACTCTTTTGAGTTTTACCTGACAAGGACCGCCAGTCAGCGCAGGAGCTGCCGAAGGCTGTGATCTTTGATGTTGAGAGAAGGGAAAGCACGCCCCCAAGATCAAAAGATCGCAGGCTGCGCCAGCTCCTACACGGTTATGCGCCCCCACCAGCAGGAGCTACCGAAGGCTGCGATCTTTTCTTTCAGCCGCGCTTGAGGATCTGGTCCATCACCCAATCGGTTTTCAACGCCTGTTCGGCCACCGCCGGGTGTTGCGCTTCGCCACGGATGTGGGCGTTCATGCCCAACACGTGGTGCCACTGGACGTGTTCGTGATGCTCGATGTACAGACTGAGGTGTTCATCGGCTTCAAGCTGCACCGGGTGTTCGTCGAACACCGAAAAGCTGATCCGGCCTTGGCTGCCGATCACCTCCACCCGATCCTCGCGACGGTCCGCCACGAAATTCCAGCAGCCCATGCCCAACGCCCCGGATGCAAAGCGCCAACTGGCGCTGACGGCGTCTTCGGCGGCGTAGAGGCCAGACTGGTGCGCGGTGAAACCAGCGACCTCGACGATATCGCCCAACAGGTACTGGAACAGGTCGAAACCATGGCTGGCGAGGTCGGCGAAGTAACCGCCACCGGCAATCGCCGGGTTGGTGCGCCAGTTGTCTGTGCCGCCAAGATCACTCGGTGAAGGCGCTTTGGTCAGCGTCCAGGTCAGGTGCCGAACGTCGCCGATCCGCCCCTGGGCAAGCCATTGCCGCACTTGCTGGAAGCGCGGCAACGAACGTCGGTAATAGGCAACGAACAGGTGCAGTCCCGCATCGGCAAAGGCCTCTTGCATCTCACGGCTTTGCCCGGCATTCAGCGACATTGGTTTTTCGACGCAGCAATGTTTGCCGGCGGCCGCCACTTGCAGGCTGTAGGCGTAATGGCTGTCGGGTGGGGTGGCGATGTACACCGCGTCCACCTCGGGATCATTGATCAGCGCTCTAGCGTCGGTGTAGACCCGGGCAATGCCGTGGCGCGCGGCGTAATCGGTCACCGCCTCCAGACGCCGCCCCATCACAGCCACCAGCGCCGAGCCGGGCACCTTGTAGAAGGCCGGTCCACTCTTGCGCTCGGCCACACTGCCACACCCGATCATGCCCCAGCGCACCACGTTCATAGTCACTCCCGCAGGTTTAGCCGATGCGCAGTGCGCGCAGGTCGAGGCGACCGTCCTTGAGCGGTGGGCACCAGTAGTAGCCGCCAGTGATCGGTCGGCTGATGCGATACAAGCCGTCGGTGATGCCATCTTCCAGACCGCTCATGCGCCGCAGTTGGGCTTCGAACGCATCGAGGGAAAAACCGAAAGCCAGGAACATCAGGCCGGCGCGATCGCCTTCGATCCACGGCATCGAGCGACGGACCACGAAGGCTTCAGGTGCGAAGCTTTCCTGGGCGGTACGTTTGACGTGGGCGGAGATCGGCGCGTCGTCGAGTTCTTCGTTGTCGCTCAGGCGCCGCCCCATGATGTTGTCCTGCTCATGGGACGCCATCGCGTGAAAGCCCTTCAGGTCATGCTGCCACTGCTGGATCGCGGCGAAGCTGCCACCGACCAGCCCCTCAGCGCCCTCACCCAGCAACGCAGCCGCTACAGCGGCTTCGTCGTGAGGGTTTTCGGTGCCATCTTCATAACCGGTCAGGTCATGGCCATTCATGTGGCGGAAGGTTTCGTTCATCTGCACCAGGAGCAGGGCCGGTGCCAATGCGGCTTCGATCGCGCGGCTGCGGTTGAGCAATTCGCCACGGTCAACACCGTGCAGCCAGCACCAGAGCGCGTGTTGGGTCGACGGGTTGTCGACGCCGACACCGACCAGCGCAGGAAAGGCCCGCAACCCGTCGATCTGCGCGTGCAGCGCCTTGACCAGGGATTCACCGAAACCGACCACCGCCGATTTTCCGTCCACCAGGCGCATCAGGTTATCCAGCGCAGCCGGCAGTGCCTCGGCGGATTCAAGTGCGAAGAACATATGACGAGCTTGAGGCGGAACGGGGGTGGCGAGAATGCCCGGCTGGTAATAACTCATATGAACTCCTTTAGAAAGAGCGTGAAGTTTAACTGGGGGATCGTTACTTGTGTGTTTTCAGGGCAAAAGATCGCCGCCGAACGCAGCCTCGCGGGCTCGGCAGCTGCTACGGGGAGTTTCATTACAAAACGCGCGCAGGCTCCAGCGCTTGAAAGCCCGGCGAAAGCAGCACACATTGCTGTAACCATGTGATGAGTCGATGAGTCATGACAAGCGAGGCCAAGGTCTGCTAAAACGATTCATCAGTGCATCACCCAATCCACACGGGGTAGCGACATGACCACAGCACCGATCCTTGGCAACCTGTTTCCCACCGCCGACAGCATCCCGGAAAAATACCGCCTCAACGGCCAGACCGAGCAACGAGAATACCTGGTCGATGGCGAACTGAGAACCTGGTCCGGGTCCCTCGCCCAGGTCCGCAGCCCGGTGTACCTGAGTGGCGCGAATGGCGATGAACAAGTGATCCTCGGCAGCACGCCGCTGCTCGATGCCGACACTGCACTGACCGCTCTGGACGCGGCCGTCCGCGCCTACGACCGCGGCCAGGGCCTGTGGCCAACCATGCGCGTGGCCGAGCGCATCCAGCATGTCGAAACCTTCCTCGGGCGCATGCGTCAGCAGCGCGAGGCAGTGGTCAAGTTGCTGATGTGGGAGATCGGCAAGAACCTCAAGGACTCGGAAAAAGAGTTCGACCGCACCTGCGACTACATCGTCGACACCATCAACGCCCTCAAGGAACTCGACCGCCGCTCCAGCCGCTTCGAACTCGAGCAGGACACCCTCGGCCAGATCCGCCGCGTTCCGCTGGGTGTGGCGTTGTGCATGGGGCCTTACAACTACCCGCTGAACGAAACCTTCACCACACTGATTCCGGCGCTGATCATGGGCAACACCGTGGTGTTCAAGCCGGCCAAGCTTGGGGTGCTGTTGATTCGCCCGCTGCTGGAAGCCTTTCGCGACAGCTTCCCGGCCGGGGTAATCAACGTCATTTACGGCAGCGGCCGCGAGACTGTCAGCGCGCTGATGGCAAGTGGCAAGATCGATATCTTTGCGTTTATCGGCACCAACAAGGCCGCCAGCGACCTGAAAAAACTCCATCCAAGACCTCACCGCTTGCGCGCGGCGCTGGGCCTGGATGCGAAGAACCCCGGCATCGTCCTGCCAGAGGTGGATCTGGACAACGCGGTCAGCGAAGCCGTCACCGGCTCCCTGTCGTTCAACGGTCAGCGCTGCACCGCACTGAAAATCCTCTTCGTCCACGAAGACGTGGTCGAAGCGTTCATCGAGAAATTCAACGCCAAACTCGCCTCCCTGAAACCTGGCATGCCATGGGACAGCGGCGTGGCGCTGACGCCGCTACCGGAGTCGAGCAAAGTCGATTATCTGCATTCGCTGGTAGCGGACGCGGTCAGCAAAGGCGCAGCCGTGATCAACCCCAATGGCGGTGAAGCCCGCGCATCGTTCTTCTACCCGGCCGTGTTGTACCCGGTGACACCGCAGATGCGCGTCTACCAGGAAGAACAGTTCGGCCCGGTCGTGCCGATCGTGCCGTACCGTCATCTGGACACCGTGATCGATTACGTCCTGGAATCGGACTTCGGCCAGCAACTGAGCATCTTCGGCACCAACCCGGTGGCGGTCGGCAGGCTGGTGGACACTTTCGCCAACCAGGTCGGCCGCATTAACCTCAACGCCCAGTGCCAGCGCGGCCCGGACACCTACCCGTTCAACGGTCGCAAGAACTCCGCCGAGGGCACGTTATCGGTGCACGATGCGCTGCGAGTGTTTTCGATCCGGACCCTGGTGGCGACCAAGTTCCAGGAAAGCAGTAAAGAGCTCATCAGCGAGATCATCAGCGGACGAAACTCGAGCTTCCTGACCACCGACTATATCTTCTGAGGACACCGAGCCTGAGCATCATCAGAGGCCTTCGACTGCCACCGCTGTTGCGCCGAATACTGCGTCCGTTGCTGGACCCGTACCGGCGCTACCGCCACGCCAAACTGATCCATGCGGTGCGGGTTTCGTTGGGCTTGCTGGCGACGATCCTGCTGACCACCGGCATCCACCTGCCCCACGGCGAATGGGCGTCGGTGACCATGCTGGTGGTGATCGGTGGCTTGCAACACCACGGTAATATCGGCAAAAAAGCCGCCGAGCGGGCCATCGGCACCTTGATCGGGGCCGGTGTCGGCTTGTTGCTGGTGGCACAACAGGCCTGGCTCGGGATGCCGTGGCTGACCTATTTCGCGATGTCGGTGGTGTGCGGATTTTTCTCGTACCACGCCATCGGCAAGGGTGGTTACACGGCGCTGTTGTCGGCGATCACCGTGTTTATCGTCGCGGGGCACGGTGACAACCCGGTCACCGATGGCTTGTGGCGCGGGGTGGATATTCTGATCGGCATCGCCTTGGCGCTGGCCTTCTCCTTCGCCCTGCCGCTGTACGCGGTGTACTCCTGGCGCTACAACCTGGCCGATGCGTTGCGCGACTGCGCGGCCATCTACGGCCGCATCATCAACGGCGAGTCCGTCAACGCTGACGAACACCTGAAGCTCATGAATCGCTTGAATACGGTCATGGTGCAACTGCGCTCACTGATGCCCTCGGTGTCCAAGGAAGTGCGGGTTTCCATGACCGAACTCGATGCGATTCAGCGCAATTTGCGGATGTGCATCAGCATCCTGGAAATCCTCGGCAATAGCCGGCCGAATGCCGATGACGCCGAGGCAATGGCCCATCTGCAGTCGGCATTGAAAGCCGAGCACCGACAGATCCGGGTGCAACTGATCGGTATGGCTCGGGCATTGAAATCGGGCGCTTCGCAACGGCTCAGCCGGCCAGCCGAACCGCCATCGGACTCAACGCTCGATGCGCCGGTCTACAGTCCGCTGGATGGCTACCGATTGCTGACCCGACAATTGACCGCGAACATCGGCGAGATGCGCCAGCGTCTGGCGAAGACCGCACCGCGCTGGAACATCTGAGAGGCCGTTTATTGTGTAGCCACCCGCCGAAGCTTCAGGCTCCAACCCTGTTGCATCCCGGCAGCGGCCAACAGAATCGCGGCGACACCGATCCATTGCAGCGGTTCCAGGCGATGACCGAAGGCGAACCAGTCAACGAAAATCGCCGCAATCGGGTAAATGAACGACAGTGCGCCGGTCAGGGCGGTCGGCAGCTTTTGAATCGCGCCGTAGAGCAACACATACATCAAACCGGTATGCACGATGCCCAGGGTCACCAGGCTGGCCCAGGCACTGGGTGCTTGCGGCATCGCCGAAAAATGAGCAAAGGGCGCGAGCAACAACACACCGGTGCAGACCTGGATCAAGGCAATCAGATGGGGCGGCGTGCCGGTCAGGCGTTTGATGATCAACGCGGCAATCGCGTAAAGCAAGGCCGCCCCCAGCGCCAGAGCAATCCCCATCAGGTAATCGTTGCCGCCCTCGCCTTGCTCACCATGGGCGCTGACAATCGCCAGCATCCCGAGAAACGAAATGCCCAGCCAGAACAGTTTCTGCAGGGTGATTTTCTCCCCCAGAAACAGCGCGGCCAGCCCCACCAGCATGAACGGCTGGACGTTATAAACCGCCGTGCCGATGGCAATCGAGGCGCGAGAGTAGGACGCGAACAACAGCACCCAGTTACCGACAATCGCTACACCGCTCAGTACCGCCAGCAAGAAGGTGGTGGACGTCAAAATGCCAGGGCGCAGAAAGCCGAACGCCGCGCAGATCAGCAACAAAGTGCCGGCACCGAACACGCAGCGCCAGAACACCACGTCCAGCACCGGTTGCCCGGACACCAGCACGAACCAGCCAATGGTCCCGGATATCAGCATGGCGGCGGTCATCTCGAATGACCCGCGACGTAGTGTTCTGTCCATCATCAACCTCCTGTGTTTGAGCCCAAAGTATGCCAATCCACGGGGGGGCTTCTCCAGTGCAAAAAGCAGGCTAAACTCGGTTTCTGCCTTTTTTATCAAGGCTTATTCAACCGATTGCCTAACAGGGGTTTCGCCATGACCGATGACATCGACCAAGTGCTGATCAGCGCATTGATGGAAGACTCACGCCGCTCACTCAAGGCCCTGGCACAGATCAGCGGCCTGTCCTCGCCCAGCGTCGCCGAGCGCCTGCGCCGCCTCGAAGAACGCGGTGTACTCAAGGGCTATACCGTTGAGGTCGACCCCAAATCCTTCGGCTATCAACTCCAGGCGATCGTCCGCATCCGCCCGTTGCCGGGCCAATTGCAGGAAGTGGAGCGACAGATTCAGGCCATCCCTGAATTCACCGAGTGCGACAAAGTCACCGGCGATGACTGCTTCATCGCCCGCCTGCATGTACGCTCGATGGAACAACTGGACACCCTCCTCGACCGCCTCAACAGCCACGCCGAAACCAACACTGCGATCGTCAAGAAGACCCCGGTCAAGCGCCGGCTGCCACCGATGGCGTGAGTGCTGTTTGGTTCGCAAAAGCGTAGATTGATCCTTTCCGACGAAGGATTGGCGGTATGAAAACTCAGGCCATGCTACTGGCAGCGGTGATGCTTGCAGGTTGCGGTACGTTCCAGACGGTGGTGCGCAGTGACGAAGCGGCGGTGAAGAGTCTCAAGGAACAGAAAACCTACTGCGGTGCGATTCCACGGATCTATAGCGGCGTGACTTACGACTTTTGCAGCTTGCATGCGCCTCCAGGCCCGGGCATCAATGAGTACCAATACAACAACGGCACGCCCTTTGTGCTGATCGACGTAGTCATTTCCGGCGCACTCGACACCATGCTGCTGCCTTACACTATTTATCGGCAGCAGGCCGACGGCAGCATCATTGTGGCCGAGTAAGGAGCAGGCGAAATGTTGTCTCACATTTTTATCGGCATCACCGACTTCGATCGTGCATTGGCGTTCTACCAACCGATCATGGATGCACTGAATCTGCAGATGAAATTCTGCAACCCCGACAAACCCTGGGCGGCATGGATGAGCAAGGATGCACCTCGTCCACTGTTCGTCATTGGCACTGCGTTCGACGAACAGCCGGCCACACCGGGCAATGGGCAGATGATTGCCCTGCTTGCGCCGAGTCGCGAGATCGTCAACCGCTGTCATGCACTGGCCATGGTTCATGGTGGATCCTGCGAGGGTCCGCCCGGCTTGCGTGCGCACTATCATCCAGACTACTTCGGCGCCTACATGCGCGACCCGGACGGCAACAAACTCTGCGTTTGTTGCCACGAACCGGGTTGAACCCCGCGTCCTGAGCCAAACCCCAGACGATAAAAAACCCGCCTAAGCGGGTTTTTTACTCAAGGCTGGCGATCAATCATCGCGGCTCATGATGCCGAACAGTTGCAACAAGCTGACGAACAGGTTGTAGATCGATACATACAGGCTGATGGTCGCCATGATGTAGTTGCGCTCGCCGCCGTGAATGATGGCGCTGGTCTGGAACAGAATGCACACCGAGGAGAACAGCACGAAACCTGCGCTGATCGCCAATTGCAGACCGCTGATCTGGAAGAAGAAGCTCGCCAGTGTCGCACCCAGCAGCACGAAGAAACCGGCCGTGATGAAACCACCGAGGAAGCTCATGTCCTTACGGGTGATCAGCACATAAGCCGACAGGCCGCCGAACACCAGCGCGGTCATCGCGAAGGCCGAACTGACCACTTCCGCACCGCCCTGCATGCCCAGGTAACGATTGAGGATCGGGCCGAGCAGGAAACCCATGAAACCGGTCAGCGCGAACGCAGAAACCAGGCCCCACGCCGAGTCACGGAGTTTGTTGGTGAGGAAGAAAAGGCCGTAGAAGCCGATCAGTACCACGAAGACGTTCGGGTAGCCGACACGCATCTGCTGCGCGACAAACGCCATCACGCCGCTGAATGCGAGGGTGAGTGCGAGTAAGCCGTAAGTGTTGCGCAGGACGCGGCTAACCTCTAGCTGCTCAGCCTGCACGCTGTTATTAACTGCGTAATCCTGTTCGCGCATGGCGACACTCCTGTTGGTTTGAAACGTTCAGTCGCAAAGATCATAACAGACGCTCTGTAACAAGCCATGCAGAGAGTTTGACAGTGTGTTTCATTCAGGTATTATGGCGCCCGCAACGCAAACGGAGGTGTGGCCGAGTGGTTTAAGGCAACGGTCTTGAAAACCGTCGACTGTAACAGGTCCATGAGTTCGAATCCCATCGCCTCCGCCATTTTTATACGACAAAGCCCTGATTAGTCAGGGCTTTGTCGCTTCTGGGGTTTGGTGAAAACCTCACCGCTCGGGATGTGTTCCATAACTATTATGGGCGCGTTCCATAACTCAGCCCGTTTCGCCCCGACCTCCGGCGTCCTGCCGACCGAAACACAATCAAACCTCCCTGCAATACCAAGACTGCGCGTACAGAACACCGTGGACTTCTTCCAGGCCGCTCAGCGTAAAACCGAGTGTTGCCATGCTGGTTATTCGAGCATCAAGTTCGCGTCATAGGCGCGGACGTAAAACCCCGTCCAGTTGCCGGCCGATCCGATCAGGCGCATTCGACACAAGCCGGCAACCCCGCCGACCGTGTCCGGTCTGACAAACACCAGCGGCGGCTCTTGGGATGTCACCGGACGCGCAAAGTACGTCGTTGACCCAAGTCCTGAATCTTCGGTCGGGGCGAACCGACCGGAAGAGATCACCATCAGCCTCGCATACTCAGAATCGATAATGACCGTACCGCTGTTGTTCTTGAACTCAAGTCCATATCCCATCAGCTGAAGCTCACCACGATCAGGCGCATGGTGCCGGCCGCCGAAGGGAACACGCGTCGAAATCGTGCAGGTATCGGGCCCGACCTTTATTGGGCCGCTATCAGTACAGCCAGACAGCAACGCCAGGGCCAAAGCCCCTACGATCAATTTCATGCAGGTCACTCCTGTGGAATGGGCTGGAAGACATCACTGGTTTGCAGTTTTACGAACCACGCGCGTATTGAAGAATTGCCCACAGAGACTGCGCGATAATGGCTTGCTGACATCTGAAATCGACCAGTTTGGCGAATCTAGCCGTAGCACAATTGACGCACCCGAGGATGAACATAAGTTCATCGAAAACATTGTTCTATGCGTCTAGTCTGCGGGTTCCGACATAGTGACTACAGGAGTAACCCACCATGTTTTCGCACGAAAGCATCCCGCTGATCATCATTTTCATCATCATGCTGCTTGGCGTGCTTACTGCCGTCCTCCATCCGGTACATGCGTTCTATAGCTGGCTTCAGAGGCGCAGGGAAAAATCATCCGCCGAGATCGCGAAAGAGGTGGATTCGCGCTGAGGTTTTTTTTAACGAGCCCGGCTAAGTCAGGGCTTTTTGTTGCCTGTTTGGATCAGCGTAAACGAAAAAGCCCAGCGCAGGGCTGGGCTCATGCTGCCGCGGCAGATCTACTTTCGATAGAAGCGCCGAAAAACCGTTTTACCGTCATATAGTCGCTTACAGATTTTTCGAGATGCAAGCACGCACAGCAGGAAAATAGCGCCAAAGACAACCCAGAGCACTGTCGAGTTAGTCGTGATGAAGGTATGGAACAGCTTGGCTCCCCACCACCCCGCAACAACACAAAGAATCAGGAAAAAGACCGCGACGCCTTGGGGAGTACCGTAACGGACCTCGGCCTGACAACCTCGGCAGACTTGAGCGCCCCATGGCACTTCGTTCATACAGTGGGGGCAGGTAACAGTGTGATTGCTTGCCACGAACTCATTCCTTTGATTGATACTAAAAGCGTTGCAGTCTACGAGATTTCCAAATAGCAAGAAATCACTGGCACTGCTTTCCCTCCCGCGCTCGTCCACACGATCAATTTCATGCAGGTCATTCCTGTGGAAAGGCGGGCAATGTAGCACTGGGAGAATGGGAACGAAAAAAGCCCGGCGTGGTTCGGGTAAACCGTGCGCCCGACTTCCATCACGATCATGTCCCCGCGCCGCGGTTGGTCGACCCGATAGAAGCCGGCGGCCTCGTAATTCGCTTCGTATAGTATCCTCGTCCCGTTCGTTGCCGATCAGGCCGTCACGCCTTTGCGATTGCCGTGAGTTGGTTTTTGGCATCGTTGAAACCTGAGCCTGGTTTAAAAGCCTCGCAGGGTCTTCACGCGCGGCTTTGTTGCATTCTGCGTGCTGGTGGCTGTTTTTGAGCTGATAGCGCTAAATGCGCGTTTCTTTACTGACGACAGATAGCGGTCTATTGCCACGCTGCGAAGACGATAGTCCTCTCGGGGCAATGTTTTCAGACCGACATTTCGGCGCGGCCCACTGCGGAGTAAAATTAACACGGCACCCAGTGAATAAGACTTATGTTTGTCTTTTGACCGTAAGTCTGACCAAATCCAGCAAACCAAACTGAAGCACATCCTAGTCGACCTCAGCAAAAACCGCCTACAGCTTGCTAGTGCATTTATCAACTAGCCCCAGCTTGGTGAGAGGCTTTTAGCCTCATGTGAATTTACTCGTAGAGTCTTTAGACATTTTTCAGATATGGTCTACCATCACTGTCGCACCAGCCAAAAAATGTAACGGGCTGCAATTATAAATGGAGTTAGGAATGCTGCCACCACACCTAAAATACGCCATTTTATTACTTTGCTCATTATCAATTGCAAGTGTATTTTTTCTATCTAAAGATCTCTCAGAAGGCCTTGTGGGCCCGCGCGAGCATTTACCAACCAGACAAGACAGTTCGATGAGAGAAATAAAGGCACAGATAAAAACAAATAAAGATCTTCCACCGCTTTAATTTATTAAAGCGGAGATGAGCTACAAGAGCACTAGTTTATTTTTTAGCTTGATCGAATTATTCAGAATGGTCACAATCATAGCCAAAATCCGTGCTGTCAAATTTACCTCTACGAAAAAATGGCTAGCTTAGATTATTCATGTGACCCTTAGATACTGCGCAAGATGCATAGCACTAAAATTCTACCTATAAAGCGACTGCCAATGACTCATCATAAGCCCCTGTTTCTCAAGATTTTTTCTACTCTTTGAGGTAGGCAAGGCCGTTGCTGCGATATAGTTGCAGCCATACTCCCTTGCCTTTGTTATACGGTGTGAAATCAAGGCTTGATGGCAGCCTATGCCGCGGAAAGGTTTAGCTGTAACCGCAGTACCTAGGTATCCTACACCGTTGCTAGCAAGCCATAGCACAGAACCAGCAGCAGCCCTACCCTCAACTTTAATCAAGTAGAGGCGCGCACGACCCTCCATCAATAAAGCACTAAATATTGATTTATTTACATTTCGGTCCGATAAGTTCGTGCAAAACCCTTCGGCATGAAGCTTCAAAAATAAATCCAATGTTTCGTGGGTAACCTCTTCCACCAAAAAAGAAGAAGTTGATACTTTTACTTGATCAATACCACATCCTAGCTGGACATGCGTCCACCCCTTTAACAAATCTAATGACTGCCCATCCACCAAAATAGTTTTTTGTGTTTTGCGTAACAGCCCGACCACTGGCAACGCCAGGAGCTTCTTGTATCTTACTATTAACGCACTGACTTCATCAGCACTTGAAACTAAATCCCCATAAATTCGGTTCAACATAGGACTTGCACTCGCCTCAACAGAAAAGCTATTGACCCTCCCTTCATTTTCAGTTTTGGCGCCAAAGGGGTTACCCGCTATGTCGAGCAAGCTCCTTACCCTGAATTGCAGATATTCGAATTCGGCTGCTTCAATAGCAATTAGCTCTCGATTTTCCATCGCCCCTCCACTTCACACATGTAAAAACATCGCGCCAAGCTGCACTAATCCCAAGACCCATGTATAGATTTTAGTGGCAGCTCCCCTCCGCGCAATGCTTCTTGTACGGCGCCCGTCAGACGAATCGCGCACGAGCCACACAACGCGCGTGAACTTCCTGGTCAACATTTGCGCCTGAGCAAATGACACCAAAAAAACTTCCTTCTACTTTGGAAGTTCCATCAAGCACCGACGCTAGAGCGATTGCACCAGAAGGCTCAAGCATCAAGCCCATTTCTTCATAAGCGAAACGCACCGCATAAGCCACCTGATCGTCATCAACACACGAAGTACCCAATGTGCTGAACTCCGACAAACTCAAAAGCAGTCTGCTAGGCATTGCCGTCAACAATGCGTCACAAATTGACCCACATGTGCTGATATTCCTTTCTGGGGACTCGACGCGACGGGCGCGCCCCACACGATCATAGCCCTGGGGTTCAACCGCAATGATTGAGCATGGCTGCTGTGCCTGACTGGCCGCAATGCAGCTGCCCGCAACCAGCCCACCTCCACCGCAGGGCACAAAAATATGGTCTAGCGTGTACCCTTTATTATGCGCTGCCTCGATCAATTCCAAGGCAACGGTGCCCTGTCCCGCAATGACCTCGACATCATCGAAGGAGGGAATCAACAAAGCCCCACGCGTCGCACAGATTTGCTCGGCAATAGCATTTCTATCATCTCGGTCTCGGTGATAGAACACGACTCTACCGCCAGCCTCACGAACTTTTGCGAGTTTGATAGAAGGGGCGTCGTGTGGCATGACCACTGTCACGGGAATCGACAGGAGCCTACATGCCATCACTACTCCGATGGCGTGATTGCCAGAAGAATAGGCAACCACTTCTTGAGGACGCTGCGCATGTGCCAACAATGCATTGAGCGCACCGCGAAACTTAAATGACCCGCCGCTCTGCAATGACTCTGCCTTGACCAGAACCCTGGCGCCAGCGGCTCGGTTAAGCGCTTCCGACTCCAGTACTGGAGTACGAACGATCATCCCCTCCAGACGCCGCGCCGCTTTATGAACCGCAGCAAGGTCAAGCGAGGATGTCCAGCGGGAATCAATTGTTTCTAAGCTATCAGCTGTCATCAGACTCACCATCGTGCCGTGCTGGCAAAAAAGTTATCGATTTCAATCGCATGCCCGCTGGCTTGTGCCGCCTTAAGGACAAAATCACCCAGCGCGATGTCCAGCACCCCCAGGCCAAAAGGTGAAAATATGCGCGCGCGGGCAGGATCCGGTAACAGACGGTGCGTAAGCACCTCGTGCAAAGTACCGGCGACAAACGCCCGGCTGCCGGTCTTTATTTCCGCCAAGTGGGGGGATGTGTACGCTTTCAAACAGTGGTCAACATCGTCGAGCACATTTTGCGCGTCGAGTATCAGGCCCGGATCTATGTCACGCAGAGAGATGTTCAGAACCGTCGGTGCATGGGCGAACAGATCGGGGTCGACCAGGTGGGGGGACGCGGCCGTCGTCGCCAGCACGATCAGTTGCGCGTCCTCACAGCTGGCACGTGAATCGCCCACGACTCGGGCCTCGCCCCTGTCCTTTTGATTGATCCATCCGGCAAGGCGCTGGGCATCCTCCGACCTCAGGTCATGGACCGCGATTTCCTCGGCCGACCAGCCATCGGCGAACAGGTAATCCAACGTTTGCCGGGCTATCACCCCCGCCCCGATGATGCCGATCTTGCGCACATTGCGGCAACCACCCGATAACGCTCCGGCCCCCAACGCCGCGGAAGCGGCAGTACGGTGCGCACTGATCAACGAGGACTCCAGGACGGCCCTGGGGTATCCGGTGGCAAAATCATTGAGAATCAGCACCGCTGAGGCGCGTTGCAGGTTCTGCTGAATGTTCCCTGGAAAGCTGGCGATCCACTTCAATCCTGCAGTGTTCACCTCCCCCCCCAGATACACCGGCAATGCAATGATCCGTGCATCGGGTTTTTGTGGAAAACGCAGGAAGTAGCTGTCGGGGTTTATCGAGTCGCCCTGACCATGAAGTCGATAAGCCAGGGCTATCACGTCCATGACCTGACGATGCTGCCCCGACAGAATGCCCTCGATGGCCGCACCGCCGACTATCACAAACGAAGTCCCGGTGCTCATGAAGACATTTCCACTGCACGGTTTTCACTGGAGAAATGTCGAGCGACCCACGCGTCATCATAAATGGTATCGAGGTACTTCTCGCCCAGATCAGGGGCAATGACCACCAGGGTGTCACCACGGGTCATTTGCGGCGAAAGCGTCGCAATGGCTGCCAAGGTCGACCCTGATGAGCCGCCGAGCAGGATGCCGTAACGACGGGCCACATCGCGACAGGTGGCGATGGTATCGCGCTCGGTCACCGATACTACGAAGTCGGCTTGCGACGCATCCAGCAATTGTGGTTTCTGGCTGGCGCCTATCCCCGGGATGAGTCGTTTCCCAGGCGCTCTGTCGAAACTCACGGATCCGACCGGATCGACAGCAACCAGCTGCGTGGAAGGCGACTCCAGCTTGAACACCTCGGCACACCCCATGAACGTACCGGAAGTCCCGACCCCGATGAACAACCATTCAGGCGCGGAAAAGGATCGCAGTATTTCCTGAGCGGTCTGCTCCCGATGGGCCTGTGCGTTCGCGGGGTTGGAGTATTGATTGAGCCAGACGCAATTGGGGTCCTCGGCACAGATCTGGCGAATGGTCTCAATGCGCGTGCCGACAAAGCCACCATTGGCATCACGCCGGTCGACAACAATAGTACGCCCGCCATATGCATGGATGGCCTTGAGATTGGCCTGCGTCACCATGGGGTCAGTGACGCAAATGAAGCCGTAGCCCTTACTTGCGCACACACAACTCATCGCCACGCCGAGGTTGCCGGAAGAGGACTCGATAAAGGTGGTCAGGCCTGGCGTGGCCAGGCCGCGTGCTTCAGCAGCCTCGATCAAGGCAATGGCCGGCTTGATTTTGATTGATCCCGTTATATGGTGCCCTTCGAGTTTCAGTACGGTGCGACAGCCAGGCACAAACTCGGGCAGTTCCAGAAAAACATCACGCATAATCAGATCGAGCGAAGTGTTGGCTAACATAGCGACCTCCTGGTCTCTTCAATGAAGTAGGCTCGACAACCGCCCGTACATCGTTAGTTCAGTCCTGCGTGGTGTTGTCCATCAACTCGCTCAGAGCCGCCGCCAGCACACCCTCCTCCGCGAAAGACAGATCCAGCGCATGCTCGTCCTCCACCTCCAATACCTGGGCCAATGCCTGGGGATACACGGCCTGGATCCTGGCGACATACTGCGGATCAAGCCGTGACAGCTCGACCGTCCAGAACACCGACAAGCGTTGCCCGATGATCAGAGCACTAACCTCCAGCGCCGTTTCACTGCCATTGACCGCCGCACGTACCGCCCCGGTATCACCTTCGACCCGCCACAGACCGCATCCCTCGCTGGCACCCGCCGTGCGCCCGTAATAGGTAAAGGCGAGCTCCGCCGGAGGCTGATTGGCCAGGCTGGCGCGCAACTCGGGATCAGGGTCATAGGTGCGCAAGATTCCATAACTGGCGGCGAGCGAGCGTGCCCGTCGCAGCTGGCCGCTGATCGCCCCCAGCGCGTCGGCAACCGCGCCGTCGCGAGGCAGGCGCAAGCGCACCGCGAAGTGCGTTGTGAACCAGCCAAGGGTGCGTGACACATCGATGTCGTCGAAAAGGTCACGGCCATGGGTTTCACTGGCCAGCACCACGTCGGACCAGCCGCTGGTCTGATGCAACGCCAGCACCAGCGCCGTCAATAACACCTCTTCGATGCGTGCACCGGTTCCCACCTGCAAGATACGGCTCGAAAGTTCCTCGGACAGCGGGCCGCCCAGTACTTCGGTCCCGGACTCGACGCCGGTCAAGGCCCCGGCAATCGGGTGGGCCGCCCCCAGGCGTGACTGTTCCATCCAGTAGGGAAAGTCCACCCGCAACGATCGCGACTCCGCCACTGCGATAAGTCGCTCCACCCAGGTGCGATAGCTGGCACTGCGCGCATCCGCTCGCCACTCCTGCGGGATGCGCAAGGCTCGGTCCAGATCATCAAGCAGGACGCGCCAGGACACGCCATCAATGATCAGGTGATGAGCGATCAGCAACAATCGCGGTTGCGCACCCGTTTGCAGCGCGACGCGAAGCAAAGGACCGTGCTCCAGGGAAATACCGGCATTGAGCTCGCTCCCGACCTGAGCCAGGGTTTCACCCGGAAGCAAAACCCGCAGTTCAAACAGGGCACCGCTGGCAGTGTATCGCTGCTGCCAGCCACCATCACCGAGCCGGCGGAAACGCAACCTCAGGGCATCATGGCATCGAGTGACCTTATCCAGTGCGCGGTGGACCTGCTGTTCATCAAGCAGTTGCTCTGCTCCCAGCAGAATAGATTGATTCCAGTGCTGGGGTAGCGGCAGGTCACGCCCCAGAAACTCGGCCTGGATGGGCGCCAATGGGCAGTTGCCATCCGCTGCCCGCTCCTCGCTGGCGCTCTGGATTACACTGGCGACCGCCGCCAGCTCCGCAATCGTTTGGTTCTGAAACACCTGTTTAGGCGACAGACGCATCCCTTCGCGTGCGGCGGCCGAAACGATCTGGATGGCCAGAATCGAGTCCCCTCCAAGGCTGAAGAAGTTGTCGCGCAGACCGACAGTGGACAGACCGAGCACCTTCTGCCAGATCCGACCCAGGATCTCCTCGGTCCGGGTTCGCGGCTGCATGTCCTGCAACGGAACATCAATGCCACCGAACAAGGGTTTTGGCAGAGCCTTGCGGTCTATCTTGCCGTTGAGGGTCAAGGGCAAACGATCGAGCACGGTGATGCTGTGGGGCACCATGAAATCGGGAAGATGCTCGCCGATATGGTCCCTGAGCCGCAGCATGATCGGTTGCATCGCACGGTTGCGCAGCGGCTCATTGGAACCCGCCCCGCGGCCAGGGAATGCCGGCCAGCCCGTCAGCATGGGCTGAAACAGCAGGTCGTAGACAAATGGCTGGTCCTCGATAAAACGCGACTGCAGCAGCAGGCCGTGACGGCTCGCCAGTTGCTGAAAGAAATCCAGAGTCGGCGCCTCCTTCATGCCTGGCGCCTGACCGGCGATCCGCGCAGCAAGCTGGCGGTCCCGTTCAAGCCGTCGGTTGGGAACGCCGGAAACCCGCAAGTTGTTGCGCCCCAGGTGTTGCAAATGTTGCTCCAGAGCCTGGGCATCGTCCTCCAATGCCTGCCACGGCAACTGTTCACAGGCGGGGGAATTCTGAACATCGAAGGTCAAGGCCGCGTCGAATCGATAGCGGGTCAGCTCATTGTCGAAACCACCGGTTTTCAACCACGTGAGCAATCCTGGAGAACGCAGGGCGAACGCCGGATCGGTCATCAAACGGGCAAAGAAACCGCTCGACAGGAACAGCTCCTTGTCCTGCACTATCGCGCTGCTGGCGCGGGCGGACAATTGGTCCAGCGGATAGTCCGCCGCATCGTTCGCCGCCATGGCCGTGTGGAAGACTTCCTGCAACTCAAGGCTGCGCAAATCCCCCAGGTAGATTCGCCCGCCTGCCGAGAGCTTGCCAGCGGCCTGGTGCAGCACATTAATCAAATAGGCGGAACTGGGCAGGTATTGCACCACCGAGTTAAGCACGATCAGGTCGAATTCACCCTCATCCAGTTGGGCGAGTTCGTCCGCGGCCAGATGTTCCAGGCGCACGTGCTGCCATTCAGGCCGCAGGGTCGTCAGCAAGCCACTCAAGCGCTGCACCACGGGTTCCGAGAAGTCCAGGCCAACGTAACGTTCACAGGAACCGGCCAACCCGAACAGCACCATGCCCGTACCACAACCGATTTCCAGTACCCGCCGTGGCTTGAATGCCTGCATCCGCCCCAAGGCTTGATCCAGCCAGTCACGCATCTCGACAGCCGGGATCGAACCCCCGGTAAAACTGTCGTTCCAGCCAGTCGTATCAAAGGTCGGATCAACCGGTCCCTGAATCGCTCCCGCGGCTTCGTTTTCGTAAAAGTAGTTGTATACCGAGCGCCACTCCTGCTGCCGGCCGCTCTGCATTTCCTGGTCCAGGGTGGACTCGACGTAGGACCAGTCGGGGGAGACGTATGCGACCAGGCGCTTGCGCCCCTGGTCATCGTCAACGACGGTCACGACGCTTTGCTTGACCAGTAGATCCTGATCGAGCAACGTTTCGATTTCACCAAGTTCGATACGGCAGCCGCGTATTTTCACCTGGTTGTCTATGCGTCCCAGATACTCCAGCAGTCCATCCGGCGTCCAGCGCGCCAGATCACCGGTGCGATACATTCGAGTGCCACAATCCGGGTCAAACGGGTCGGCGACGAACGCCCGCTCCGTGACTTGAATGTCATTCAGATAGCCGCCCCCCACCGCAATGCCGGCGACGCATAACTGGCCTACCGCGCCCGGCGGGCACAGCTGGTCGGTATCGTCCAGAACATACAGGCGCACATTGCCCACCGGGCGACCTATGGCAATACACGCCAGGTCCTCCGTGGGCGCCTGCGTCATCAGATGATGAGTCACGTCATCGGAGCATTCCGTCGGGCCATAAGCGTTCAGCAAGGCAATGCCCGGGAACAGCGCGAACCAGCGACGGCAGAGCATCACCGCCAGGGCCTCCCCGGTTGAAATCATGACTTTCAAGGTCGTGAATGAAGGCGTATCACGACGTTGCGCCAGGCCAACGAGCAGCTCAAGAAAGGACGGCACGGTCTCCAGCACGGTGATTGCACGCGCCTCGCACGCCTGCATCAGCAAGCCGGGATCGCGCACTGTTTCATCGTCGAGGATGTGCACCGACCCGCCAATCATCAGCGGCGCAATGTACTGCCAGATGGAAATATCGAAGGTCTGGGGAGCGGTTTGTGCCAGGCGATCCTGCACGCCGAGTTCCAGGTCGGCAATCTTCGCTCCCAGGTGATTGATCATCCCCTCATGCAGGACAATCGCACCCTTGGGGGCACCCGTCGATCCGGAAGTGAACAGCACATAGGCCGGCTCTCGCTGCAGCCCGTGTGCCAATGGCAACGGATCGCCGGCAATCAGGCAGTGCTCGAACATCAGCTGACGCCCCTCCCAGTCCAGCGTCCGGGCTTGTTCGACCAGCGCCTCACAGGTCAGCACAGCCTGGGCCGCGGACTTGCGCAAGACCTGGACCGAACGGCTCGGCGGATGGTCCGGATCGATGGGAAGATAAACCGCGCCCAGTTGCCACAAGGCCAACATCGTCACTGCCAGTGATGTGTCTCGCTTGAGACAGGTCGCCACCAGCGAACCGCGCTGGATGCCTTGTTCGGCAAGCCCGCGCGCCAGTGCGTCGACCCGCTCACTTAACTGCCCGTAGGTGTAAGTGCCATCTTCTCCGGAAATGGCGATGGCATCCGGGGTCCGTTCGGCCCAGATGCGGAGCATCTGGCTCGGCGAATCCAGTCCATAGTCCACAATAGAACTACCGAGGCCGACCTCCAGCACTTGACGATCGGATGCGGTCAACAACCCGATCTCCTGCACACCGGTGTCCGGGGCCAGCAGGGCCTGCTCCAGGAATACATCGACTGCTCTCAGCAGTTGATCGATGCTCTCGCGCCGTTGTAACCGGTCATTGAAAATCGCTTCGATCAACAAGCCCTCAGCATTACGCGTGGCATTGATTTCCAAGTCCACCCGGGAGATCCCGATGTCCAGCGGTATCCTTTTCAGGGTGGGGCCGGCACCGGAAAGCTGGCTGTAGTCCATCGGTTCCTGATAGGTGAACGCCACTTGGAACAGCGGGTTCCGGCTCAGATCGCGAGCCGGTGAAAGCACGTCGATCAACTCGTTGAACGGCAAGTCGCTGTGGTCCAGTGCATCAAGGATTGTCGAGCGCTCGGTATTGACCAGCTCTCGAAAGCTCTGTTCACCCGTCAGCCGGGTGCGCAAGACCATCTGATTGACGAACAACCCCACCGCATCGGCGCAGGACTCGGAAAAACGATTGGCGACATCGGTGCCCAGAACGATATCCCGACGGCCACTGAAGCGTCCCAGGACCGCAGCGACTGCCGCCATCAACACCATGTAACTGCTGACACCCTCGGCCGCGGCAAACTCATCGAGCCTGGCCAGAACGGCGCTGGGCACTACATGACTGGCGATGGCACCGTGGAAGGTTTCGGCCTTGGATCTTGCGAAATCGAGCGGCAACTCCAAAGGCGCTGGCAAACCATCCAGTTGCCTGGTCCAGTAATCGATCAACACGGCCCGACGCTCAGAGGTCAAGCGGCGGCGCTCGGTGTCGATGTGCTCACGAAAGCTGAACGTCATGGGTGGCAACGCTTGATGGGCTCCGCTGAGCAACGTCGAAAATTCGTTGAGCATTATCGACAGGGACCAGCCATCGCAGACAATGTGATGCACCGTGACCAGCAGGTAATGATGGTTATCTTCAAGACGTAACAAGCGCGCACGCAGTAAAGGACCGTGCTCCAGGTCGAAAGGCAGGCGAGCCTGCTCACGGGCATGCGCCTGGGCCGCGGCGACACGCTCGTGCGGTGGAACGCCCTTGAGGTCCAGCATGGAAAAGTCCAGGGCCGCCTGCTGATTGAACCTGGCCTGCACCCGCCCATCGTGTTCTTCGAACGTCATGCGCAGCGCATCATGCCGAGCGCTGATCTGCTCCAGCGCTTTGACAATCATCGCGCTTTCGATATCACCGGCCACACTGAGCAGCATCGAATCGTTGTAGGCCGCCTGATCAGGCAAAATCCTGTCCACCAGCCACAGGCGTTCCTGTGAAAAACTGACCGGCGAAAGCTCCGCCACCGGCAGTTGCCCGACGGGCTGTCGCGCTGGCGGCACATCGGCGCTCAAGGCGACAAGCAGCTCGCCAAACCTGGGGTTTTCGAAAATGGTACGGACCGATACTTTGGTCCCCAGCTGATGACTCAGGCGACTGGACATCACCATCGCCCGCAGCGAGTTGCCTCCGGACTTGAAGAAATCACTTTGCTCATCCTCAGGAAGCGTCAGCAGTGTCTGCTCCCAGATTCGGGCGATCTCATTCCAGCGTGCATCCTTGATCTTCAACGCTGACGTTGCAGGCTGCACGGCTGAAGGCACAGGCACCTGATGCTGCCCACGGGCAATGGCAATCAGGGCTGCATTGTCGAGTTTGCCATTAGGGCTCTTCGGCAGCGCGGCGATGGCCAGGGCAAGCGGCTGCATGGCACTGGTCAGCGTTTGTTGCAGATGACTGCGAATTTTCGCCGTATCGACCTCGACACCTGGATACAGTGTCGCCAGGGCCGCAATCGCGCCGTCGTGGTCAATGGCACAGGCCGCATCGGCGACGCCCTGAACGGCACGGATCTGCTCCTCGATTTCTGCCAGCTCGATGCGCTGCCCACCCACTTTCACTTGACGGTCCTGACGCCCCAGGAACTCCAGTTGCCCGGCGGCGTCCCAACGTCCGATATCACCGGTGCGATAGACCCTGATCGGCTGCGCGCCCGCCGCCAGTTGCAGCGTACAGAACGCTGATCGGGTCTCGGCCTCCCGATGCCAGTAACCCTCGGCCAGCCCCGCGCCGCTGATACAGATTTCCCCTGGCTGACCTTCAGCCGCCAACTGGTTGTCGGCATCCACAAGATGAATGGCGCCGTTGCCCAGCGCCGAGCCAATCCGTACTGGCCCAGGAACTACGCGCCATGCCGCCGACCATATGGTTGTTTCAGTAGGCCCATAGACGTTGAAGACCCTGCCACTAACAATCTGCAACAAATCATCCGCGACATGCCGAGGCAACGACTCGCCACCGATCAGCACGGTGTCGAGTGCGGCGATGGCGGTGCGGCTCTGGCTATCGCTGAGCAGCTCCCGCAGGACGGTGGGCGTGCATTGCAGGTGAGTAACGCCATGCCGGGCGCACAACCCGGCGACAGAGTGATCATCCTGTGAGGACGGGGGGCAAACCTGCAACTGCCGACGCACCTGGTCAAGATGGTTGAGACTGTGCAGAACCTGTTCGCTGCCGACACCGAAATCGATCAGGCAAGCAAACTCGTTTACGCCGATGTTCATCAAGCCACGCGCACGCTCGACGCAGTCCTGCACGCTGCCGATCAGGCTGGCGCTCTGCATGTAGCGCTCAAGCCCCCGATCGACCAGATAATCCAGATCGTCTTCAATGCCGGTATTCACCGTCTGTCCAAACACTGAACGAGCCAAGTCCACGGATGACATCAGGTAGTGCTTGAGAGGTCCACTGGCAATCTCCTCGGCCTCGGTCCGAGTCGCCGCCACAAAAGTATGCAACATCAGACTGACCGTGCCCTGCGTACCACCGGCACGGCGATAACGCTGGATATTGTTCTGCAACGCAGCTACATCCTGGGCCAACAGATGAGTCAGCACACCCGTTCCTATTTGCCCGGCGGTCTCGAATGTCTCGCCCGCACTCGAAGCCGATAGCCATAGCGGTATCTGGCCTTGAACGGGTTGCGGGAAGGTCGAAATCATCTGCTCACCCGTCCCACGATCCAGGGTTACCATCTGCCCTTGCCACAACGCGCGTAAAGTGTTGACGGCCGCCAACGTGATTTCTCGCCGATGCTGGAAATTCTGCGGTCCTCCGTGCGCCAGGAGAAAATCGTTCTGGTCCCAGCCCGTGGCAATCGCGATACCTGCCCGCCCGCCTGACAGGACATCGACCATCGCCCAGTCTTCAGCGACCCGCACGGGATCATGCAGAGGCAACACCAATGAGCCGGCCCTGATTTGCAGATTTTCAGTGGCGACAGCCAAGGCCGCGCTGCTGACAGCCGGATTGGGGAATGGACCACCAAACGGATGGAAATGGCGTTCCGGCGTCCAGATGGCATGGAAGCCGAGCTTGTCGGCTCGACGAGCCGCTTCCAGCATCAACTCATAGGCCTCGGGCCCTGTCTGACTGGCAAAGAAAAACAGACTGAAGTTCACCACTGGCTCGACCGGTGCGCGATGTAACGGCAGCAACGCCTGCGGCCCTTCATGGACCACGATGGTCCCCTCGCGCACCAGGGGATACAGCAGCTCCAACAGCGAAATATCAAAACCGGCCGAGGTCAGAGACAGCCATATCCCGCCCTGCTCATCCCCAAGACGATGGGTCATTGCCGCGAACAGACTCGCCAGGGCTTTGTGGGAGACCAGCACGCCTTTGGGGTTGCCCGTCGAACCCGAGGTGTACAGCAGGTACGCGGCGTCCTCGGGACGCGGGTCGAGAGCTGTCGACACTCGGCCATCCGTCGGCGCCAGCAACTCATCCAGAGTCACATGGGGCCAGCCCTCCACCGAGGCCGGATCATCGGTGATGATCAGGCCGGGCTGGGCATCGCGTAAAATCGCCTGGCGACGCGCCATCGGGTGCGCAGGGTCCAGAGGCACATAGATGGCCCCCGCAGCGAAAATCCCGACCAGCGCAGCGATGTAACGTTCCGACCTCGCCGCCAGGACCGCCACGCGCCCCGCTGCGCACACCCGTTCGCGAATCCTCGTGCTCGCACGCTCACCAAGCATCCCCAACTCGGCATAGCTCAACGAACGGTTGCCACAAATAACGGCATTGGCGGCAGGGACACTGGCGATAACCCTGCGAATACTGTCGACGACTGTCTTGTTGTCAAACGCCGGTTCGATCGACCGGAGCTCATCGCCCGCAGACAGTGGAACCACATCATGAGTCTCCAGCGGGTCGTCGACCAGGGCCGCGAGCGCCGCCCCGTAGAGCGCGGTCAGGCGCACGCGGTCCGCGCGGGACAGCACATCGCCTTTGATGGCCAGCGTCAACTTAATGCTGTCATCGAACGGATCGACCGAGAAGTTGGCCACTAATTTGAAGCTAGAGGCCTCATGAGCTTTCAATTCCAGCAACTTGACTCCCAGACTCTCAAGGTCGGAAGCAATGTGGTAGTGGGTGAAGTAAAACAGCGTATCGGACAACCTGGCGCCCGCGTTGATGTTCTGGATCTGTGCCAGCGGCAGGCGGCGATAAGGTAGTACCTCGCCTTCGGCCTCCAGCGCCACTCGCCCAAGGTCCACCCAGGAGCCGGGCTCTACCCTGGCCCGGATCGGCACGCTGTTGATGAACAGCCCGACCAGTTTTTCTCCATCGACATGCTCGGGACGCCCGGTCATGACCATGGACGTCAGGCAGTCCGCCTGGCAGTTCATCTGACTGAGCACCTTCAAATGCACGGCGAACAACAGGCTTTTCAGCGGCAGGGAGTGGGTGGCGCTGATCCCGCGCAGAAGCACCGCATGCTCCTGCGAGATGGCGACGGGAATGATCTCGACCCCACTCCCCTCACCTGGAACACGCACTGGCTGGCCCAAGAGTCCCGATGGCGCGTCCTGCAGATAGCGTCGCCAGAAATCACGCGTCGAGGCGCAAGCGACCGCTTGTTGTTCCAGAGCGATGTAGTCGGCATAGCGGGTCGTAGGCGCTGGCGGCAGCACCTGGTTGTCCAGCAACGCCCGGTACAGGCCGAACAGCTCCATCAGCAAACTGACATCGCTCCAGCCATCGATGATCGCGTGGTGAAAACTCATCGTCAGTTGCACGCTGTCCGGGGCCAGGCATTGCACGCGCAAGCGCACCAGGGGCAATTTTTCGATGTCGAAGGAACGGGCTTTCTCTTCGTCGAAAGCGCTGACGATGCGTGCCTGCTGCACGTTGTCATCCAGACCGCCAAGGTGCTCGATGTCCAGGATATCCATTCCCTGCTCGTGTACCAATTGGAGAGGCTCGCTGTAGCCGGCAATGGCGAAGGTGGTGCGCAAGGTCTCATGACGAGTGACCAGCAAGCGCGCCGCCTGACGCAGGACATCAAGATTGGGGGAAAACTTCAGTCGGTAGCTGAAGACGTCGAGGTAGACCGCGTTATCGCGCTCCAGCTCGTAATGAAAAATCATCGCGGCCTGGAGCTGACTGATCGGATAGGCATCCGCGATGCCCACTGGCAATGCTTGACGATCCTGCGCCTGCAGGAGGGCAAAAGGTTCGATGCCGGCAGCGGCGCTGCCGGCCGCACTGGTGACCTGGGCCAGCGACCTGATGCTGCGGCGTTCAAAGACATCGGCGACGCTGAAATGGATACCTTCGCGTGCAGCCAGGCCAACGATGGAGATCGAGCGGATGGAGTCCGCACCCCGATCGAACAGGTCATCGGTCACGCCGATCCGGGCACAGCCCAGTACTTGCGTGACAACAGCCAACAGCGCGTGCTCCAGCGCCGAGGCCGCGGGCTCTGGTGGCGCAACGTTGGGCAGCGCCACCATCTGGCTAGCCTGAAGGGTCAGAACGTTACGGTCGATCTTGCCATTTGTAGTGAGCGGCAACGCCGCCAGCACCGCAATACGGGCAGGGACCAACGCGGCGGGAAGCACGCCACGGACATATTCACGCAGGGCTTGCGGCTCGATTGCTGCAACACCATCGACACTGACAAATGCGGTGAGGGTTTCGATACCGCCATCGACGCCGGACTTGACCACCGCCGCCGACTTGACGCCCACTGCCGACTCCAGGCAACGCTCGATCTCTCCGGGTTCGATGCGAATGCCATTGAGCTTGAGCTGATCATCCAGACGCCCGAGATAGTCCAGCGTGCCATCGAATCGCATCCGGCCCCGGTCGCCGGTTCGATACAACCTTCCCGGCTCCTCGGGGGTGGCGACAAAGCGCAGGGCGGTCTCTTCCTCACGGCCGCGATAGCCACGCCCGACGCCCCTGCCGGTGACACAGATTTCGCCGATGGCCCCCACCGGAAGCACTCGGCACTGACGATCGCGCACACTCAAATGCACATTATCAATGGCCCCGCCGATGGGCGCCGGCGCGCCTTCGGGCCAAAGGCCTGTGATCTGTGCCCAGGCACAGCCGACCACCGTTTCGGTCGGACCATACTCATTGAACACGCGAGCAGGGCGAGGACCGTTGAGCCAAGGTTCGATGACCGGAAAAGGCAACGCCTCCCCTCCCACCACCAGCACCCTGACCGCTCCAGACAGCGACTCGGCCGCAAACAGAGTGTTGAGCAGGCGCAGATAGGACGGCGTGGCCTTGAGCAAGGTGGCGTCTCCGCGACGCAGCAACGCACAGACCTGCTCAACCTCTGAGCCCGTCCCGTGTCCGTTTTCGCTTTCCTCGACCAGCAACAAGCGTTGCCCCACCACCAGCGGCCCCAACAGAGCCGTCAGCGTCAAGTCGAAGGTAACCGGCGACTGCACGATCGCTCCGCGCCCCTCGGCCAAGGCATAGTGCCGCGCTGCATACAACAAGTAGTTCGATAACCCTCCTTGAGTCAGCTCAACCGGCTTGGGCAAGCCGCTGGAACCGGAAGTGTGCAAGATGTAGGCGATATCTTCCGGATCAACCGGATCAAGGGGGAAAGGCCGGTCGTCATGGCCGATCCGCGCCATGTCGATCCAGTCGCAGCTGTCGTCTTGCTTATTGGCAAGGGTCTGGGCGGCCCCCAGCGCCACTACCGCCCCGGCCCCGGCCAGCAATGCGTTCAGGCGCGGCGCAGGCATAGAGGGTGCGATCGGCATGAACACCGCTGCGCATTTGAGCACGCCCAGGATTGCCGCGACAAAATCGATACTGCGCGGCAGAACCACCGCCACCACATCCCCGCGGCCTACCCCGCGCTGCTTCAGGTCACTGGCGATACGTCGAGCGTAGTGGTCCAGCTCGCGATAACTCAGAACCGTCTGCGTGCCAATGCGCTCGATAGCGATGGCTGACGGATCCTGGTCGACGATGTCTTCGAACAGGCTCAGGAAGGGGCGCTGCCATCCCTCGGCCCGGGGGCCACGGGAGGTCAATACGGCGGCCTGCGGCAACGTCAGCGGCAGGTCATCGATCAGGGTGTCGGGCGCTTGCAGAGCGGCCTGTAGCCCACAGGCAAATGCGAGGCGCAGCGCTTCTGCGGTCGCGGTATCGATCACTCGGGGATCGTGATAGAGCCGAACCTGCAAACTGCTACCCAGGCGGTGGCAGGTCAGTGCCAGTGGCACGGCGCCGGGCATCCATTCAATTCCCACAAGTGTCAATGGGCCCATCGTCGCCTGCGGCGTATCGATCCAGGCCAGGCTCGCATCCGCAAGCCTTGGCATCGCGGCCAGTGGTGGGGTCCGATCCAGGGCAGTATCGCTCTGCAAGGCAGCCACCAGCGCCGACAAGGACATCTGCGGGTCTGCCGAGACAGCAACCTGCGCGGCGACGCGGTAAGCACCGACACCGGCGTTGTCTCCGATGATCGCCCTGATGGACCTGGAGACAGCCATGACCGGCGCGCCATCGACGCGAAAGCGCGCAAGGACGGCGGTAAAGGCTGCCAGGCACACTACGCGATCGACCCGATCACTATCCTGAGCCGCTACCGAACCGGCCGGGGCCTCGGCCACCTGGGCCCAGGCGCTGGTCTCGGCGATTGGCTCCGCTGGCGTCGGGCATTGGCTTTCGAGCCAGCCGGCCACTTCGCAAAAGTCCAGCCGTGTCGCACATGGCAACCCTTGTATTTCAGCAGCCAGCTCTTGACACAGCAGTACCCAGCTTTCCGGATCGACCAACACCGCCCTATGGCGCAAAGCCACCAACGTCGGCCCGACGGCAGCCGGCACGATAACGATATCGCCCAGCCAGTCATCACTCACCGACGGCATGTGCAGCAGGCTGGTCGCCAGAGTCGTCTTAGCGGACAGCGGGTCGGCCGCCTGCGCTAAAACCCGAATCAACGGAGGCGCGGACTCAACCAGCTCCACCACTGGTTGACGCCGGGTCTCAGGGACCAGCAACCGGCTGCGCAGGGCCTCGTGACGCTGCCAGACGTTGCCGAGCGCTGCATGCAGGCGCTCGAGTCCGACGCTGGAATCGACTTCGAGTCGACACACACTTATACGAGGCCCTGCGATGCTATCGCCCGCCCATTCGAAGACCTGGTGGGGAGCCGCAGCTGTATGCTCGTGCATGATTAAAACTCCTTCGGCAATGGTTCGTGTCGCTGCGCTTGCGTCATCGCCACGAGTATTCGGCGCGGCGCGGTAAAAGGCTCCCGCCCATGAGCAGTCAAACGGTTGTCCAGCATCAACAGGTCATCCTTCTGCCAGTCGAAGGAGAACGACGCCGCGAGGTATGCGCGGCGTATCTCGGCAATCCATTGGGCCGGTATCGGCTGCCCGTTCCCCAGCAAGGTTTCCACCGCCTGCAGCTGGGACACATCAAGCTCAGCCGCCACCTCGCCCAAGGCTTCGGACAAGGCCGCGGGGTGAAAGAGCGCGGCGTGATTGAACCAGACGGCCTCACCGGTATCGGGATGGATCACCACCGCGGGCACCGCCAGATCGGCGACCAACTCATCCTGCGCGCCCTTGGAGAACCTATAGCCTTGCGCTGCGTATCGACTGTGCAAGGTGTCCAGGTCATCGACCGCGAACGCCTGCTGCCAACTCAATCCAAGCCCGGGTCGAAACCGCCGGCGATAAATCACCCCATGCCGTTCAAAAGCACCGCGGATCGACTCGGGCAAGAGGGCCAGAACCGCCCGACAGTTGGCCAGCGGAGTTCGTCCACCCTTGAGCGGTGGGGTTTCACAGAAAAAAAACACACGTGCTGGCCAGCTCGTGGCATAGGCGTTTTCGTTGTGAAAAAAAATTGGCTGGTCCGACGGG
The DNA here is from genome assembly GCF_034008235.1 of Pseudomonas sp. P9_31. Lineage (NCBI taxonomy): Bacteria > Pseudomonadati > Pseudomonadota > Gammaproteobacteria > Pseudomonadales > Pseudomonadaceae > Pseudomonas > Pseudomonas sp. P9_31. The sequence goes on along the minus strand of NZ_CP125375.1, from coordinate 2,548,732 downwards.
TACTCGGTGGAGGTATAAACACCAGCCGCCACTTCGGTCCTGGGCGTCGAGCGCTGCAGGTAGGGCAATGGTTCGCCGCCCAGCTGCTGCACCACCTGCGCGAACATCCCGCTGCCGCCAAGGTTGAACCCCCGAAACAGAACGGCACCGCTGCGAATCAGATGAGCCTCAAGCGCCATGCGCTCCCTGTGCACCCACTGGGCCAGGTCCACATCTGCGGACCGGCACTCGACCAGCGTGGGACGCGGGGCTGCCGGGGACGACGTGACACTGACCGGGTCGGCAGTCATATCGACACGCCGACGCGACGGCACGAATGTGGGGGGCGACGCCGTTGGCTGGACCGTCTCCAGAGGGGCTTCGGGCGAGCGGAGAATGCCATCCAGCATTGAGCAAAAACGCTGGGCCAGGAGTGCTGGAGCCAGCCTGCTGCGACTCGGGTCGATGGTGACGCTCCCGCACAACCCCTCACCCTGCTCCCACAACTCCAGCAATACCGGGAACTTCGGATCAGTGCCCTGGACCCCGGCCACCTCGACATCCAGCCCCTCCAGGTGCAGGGGATGACGCGGCATATTGTGCAAGACAAATTTACCTTCAAAGAGCTGGCCACCCGGCTGCTGGCTGGCTTCGACAATCAACGGGTAAGGCAGGTGCGCGTGCGCCAGCACATCAAGGCTCAAACGGTGGGCCTGCTGCACGGCGCTCACACCGTTCAGACCCGGGTTCATTCGCCAGCGCAATGGAATCTGATTGACGAACATGCCAATGACCGGCTCATAGGCCGGCTCGGTGCGACCGCTGAAGTCCGTCGCCAGCACTAGGTCGTCGCGCCCCGTGAGGGTGGCCATGGATGCCGCGAATGCGCTGAACCCCAACGCGAACGGTGAGACCTTCAGAGCCCGCGCAACCGACAGCAGCGCCTTGGTCGTCTGGCCATCCAGTTGCAATGCCTGTGTCAGCGATCGAGGTCCGCTCTGACTGGTCACCTGGGGGCTGCCCGCCAGTTGCAGGGACCAGAAGCGCTGCGCATCGTCCCACGCAGCCGTACCCACCCGTGCTCTTTCGGCACGCGCATGACTGATGGGCGAGGCGTTCAACTCAGGCAAGGGGGCCGAGGCTCCTGCCGCGTAGAGCGCGGACAGGTCATGTTCGAACACCCCCAGCGACCAGCCATCGACAATCAGGTGATGGGCGACGATCAGCAGCACATGCCGGTTCGGCCCCAGGTGGGCCAGGCGAACGCGAAACAATGGCGCGGCAGACAGGTCGAAGGGCAACTGCTGTTGCCGTTGCATCCAGTCGTGCAATTGCTCGGGGGCAACCGACTCAACCTGCAGCCGCGGCCCGCTCATGGCCAACACCTGTTGCTCAAGCCCCTGCGCAACGGCGACAAAGCAGGTGCGCAAGCCCGGATGACGTTGCACCAGCAGATCCAGCGCACGTTCCAGACGCGGGATATCCAGCGTGCCGTTCAGCTTCAGTGCCAGCGCTTCCTGGTAGGCCTTACCGGCACGTCCGATCGACTGCACGACCCAGAGCCCCTCTTGCACTGAACTGGCCGGCCCCCGCTCCTGCAATACCTGCGCTTCGTGGGCCTCGCTCATTGCAGCTGCATCTCGGCCAGTTGCCCGGCGATCACCGTCGAGTGCTGGCACAGACGTCGAGACTTGCTGATGAGGTCCGCCATCAGTTGATCCTCGGTGACGAACGGGATCTCCTCGCGCACCGCTGCATAAATCGCCCGCCCGCGCTCGGACAGTTGCAAGCCGGGATTCATGTCGATGGCCTGACATGCCGTCATCAGTTCGATGGCGAGGATGGTTTCACAGTTGTCGAGGATGGTTTCGAGCTTGTAGGCCGAGGTTCCGCCCATGCTCACATGGTCCTCCTGCAAGTGACAGGTAGGAATCGTATCGACCGACGCCGGATTGGAAAGCACCTTGTTTTCATTGAGCAACGCGGCACTGGTGTACTGGACAACCATGAAGCCCGAGTTGAGCCCCGGCTTGGCGACCAGAAAGCCCGGCAAGCCATTTTGGCCGGAAAGCAACTGGTAAGTCCGACGCTCCGAAATGCCGGACAGGTCGCTGATCCCGATGGCCGCGAAGTCCAGTGCGAACGCCGTCGACTGTCCGTGCAGATTGCCGCAGGTGAGAATTTGCCGGGTCTCTGGAAACACCAATGGATTATCTGAAACACTGTTGCATTCGTTGCCGATGACCGTCTCCAGATAACCGACCACCTGCCGCGCCGCACCATGCACCTGGGGCGCACAGCGGAAGGAGTACGGATCCTCCATCGCCGGGTTGCAATGCGCCAGATCCGCATGGTTGCTGCCCTGGGTCAGCGTGCGGATATGCCGCGCCACCTGCGAGCGCTCCGGATGCAGACAGGTCTTATGAATCTGCGGATCGATGAAGCTGCGAGCCGCGCTGAACCCCATCATGCTCATGGCCGCACACAGATCGGCCAGCGCCACCAGGCGTTTGGCCCGAACCGTGGCCAACGCCCCCAACGCATTGAGGTACTGCACGCCATTTGTCAGACAGAGGCCGTCCTTAGGTTGCAACGTCAAGGGCGGCAGGCCGATCTCGCGCAGGACCTCGCTCGAAGGGCGCAGCACCCCTCGATGCCAGACCTCTCCCAGACCGATCAGAGGCAAGAACAAGTGGGCCAAGGGAGCCAGATCGCCACTGGCACCGACCGTCCCTTTCTGTGCAATGGCACCTACGACACCGTGGTTCCAGAGATCGACGATCCGATTGACCGTCGACAGGCTCACACCGCTGTTGCCCGTGCGAAACGTCAGCAACTTGATCAGGGTGACCAAGCGACTGACCTCCTCGGGAACCGCCGGCCCTACCCCACAGGCGTGAGACTTGAGCAAGTTGTGCTGCAACGTGGACAGGTCGGCGGAGTCGATATGAGTCGTGCACAACGAACCAAAGCCGGTATTGATCCCGTAGTGCAGAGCATCGGACCCTGCTATCTCCAACACAAAGCGGTGGGCACGATCAATGTTGTCGACCACGCTTGAATCCAGTCGCAAACTACAACCACTGCGTGCGGCAGCCACCAAGTCCTCAGGGCTTAGAAAGTTGGCATCGATGACTATCGGGCGGGCTTGTGACATCAGTTGACCTCGGCTTGGCGTGTAGGCGTTAAGTGGCTATGCACAAGACTGGCAAGTGCTGAAACCGTGGGTTCTGCAAGAAACTGCGCCAGACCGATGGCGATCCCGGTTCTGGTCTTGAGCAAATTGAGCATTTGCATCGCGTGGATCGAATGCCCGCCCAATCCAAAAAAATCCGTATGCGCCCCTGGGACTTCCTCGTGCGGCAATACCTCGTGCCACAACGCGGCAATCGTCCCCTGCAGGAGCAGAAGATCCGGCGCTGAGCAGGCGTCCCCGACCGCTGCTTGCGGCGACGGGAGTTCGCAAGAGGCCAGCGCACGACGATCGAGCTTGCCGTTACTCGTACGCGGCAGATGGGAAACGACGACGATCAACGACGGCACCGCAGTCAAGGGCAGGTGATTGAGAACGAAGCGCCGCACTGCCAGGGGATCCACATCCTCGTGAGCCTCAACGTGGGCAACCAGCCGGGCGCTCCCGTCGACCTGGCGCAAGGCGGCGACAGCGGCATACACGGCGGGATGCAGAACCAGCGCACTTTCCACCTCCTCCAGCTCGATGCGTACCCCATTGAGCTTGATCTGATTGTCCTGGCGCCCGAGTACCTCGAGCACCGCGTCCGCGGTCCAGCGTCCAACATCGCCCGTGCGATAGAGCCCACGGCCATCAGCGGCGTGCGACGGCAGCAGGACGAAACCACCCTCGCCAATAGCGCCTGCATAACCATTGCTCATGTCTGCCGTGCGCAGATAGATTTCTCCTTGAACTCCGACAGGAACAGGCTGACCCGCCGAATCACGGACTTCGACCGTTCTCCCGGCAATCGGGCGGCCGACCGGAATGCGCAAGCGCTGCAGATCCGCGCTCGTGACCCGGTGCCAACAGGCCGCAACGGTTTCCGTGGGCCCATAGATATTGATCAATTTCAAGTCAGGTCCGCCGCGCTTGAGCAGCTCGGCGGCCAGCGCAAGGGACAGCGGCTCGCCTACCGTTGCCAGGGTTTTCAAGGCGCGAGGCCAACTGGCGGAGCCACGCAGCGCCTCGCCTAACAGGCTGGGTGTGATCTGCAAGGTGGTCACCGCCACTTCATCGAGCCATTGCAACAGCCGCCCGGGGGCCAGGTCCGCAGCCCGATCCGGCAGCACCAGCGTTGCCCCGTGGCACAGCGCGCCAAAAATCTCGCATAAGGCCACATCGAACCCCGGCGCTGCGATCTGAGCCACCCGGGCGCCGGGCACCATGTCCAGGGCGCTGACCTGCCACTCCAGAAAATGGCTGAACGTCGTGTGCAACTGCCGAACGCCCTTGGGTTGCCCGGTCGACCCCGAGGTGAAGATCAGGTAAGCGCCGCTGTCCACCGAGACCTCGGGCAAAGCCACGTGCTCAAGCGAATCCGCTGTTGCCTGGCGAGACGATGTCAGGCTGGCCAAGTCATCGACGCACAACGGCACCGCACCGCTGGACTGGCTCTCGAGCAGCACGTCGCTGGCGCTGAGCGCCAACAGGGCCTGCTGGCGCTTGACCGGCAGACCACTGTCGAGCGGCATGATCGCCGCACCGGTTTTCAGCCCCGCCACCAAACCGACCAGCCATTCGATCGGGCTGCCGCTGCGTACCGCTATCACCGTCGGCGTGGCCCGCTGCAGAATCTGCCGGGCAACCCGGTCGCTGTACTCGTCGAGTTGTCGATAACTCAGTGTTTCATCGGCTGTTTGAATCGCCAGCGAATTGGGGCGGGACGCTACCCATTCGCGGATCATCGCCGGCAAGGCGTGAGGAGCTTTACTGATCCGTGGCGCGGTTTGCCATCCCCAATCGGCGTCGTGATCAACCAATGCCTGCAACGACGCCATTGGGCTCTCTGCCGCCGCGATGCTCATCCGCTCAAGGCATTGGGCAATCCGTCTCGCGGTCGCCGCGCTAAAGCACGAGGCGTCGACCCGGACCACGCCCTCTACTCCAGCGGCCGTTTCGCAGCTGATAATTTCAATGGGCTGTTCCAAGGTATAGGGTCCCATGCCATTGGACGACAGCGTCAACTCGCCCACCTGCACCTGACTGCGCTCATCACGCAAAATCAGTCGCCCCCACTGCTCCGGCACATCCGCGACAGCGGCCACATGCACCGCCGCGACCTCAAACAACGACCCCACATCGGAGCGTTCCTGACGCCATTGGGAACCGATCTGCTCGAGCGAAACACTGCCATGCACGAAGGCCCGACCGACCTTGTGACCGACGCGGCCGGCTGCGTCGATAAAGGACTGAGCTGGCGCGAGTTCAGCCCTGATCGGCGCCACCCTGATGCCGTAGCCTTGCCGAGCTCCCGGGTCATCGCTGACAGGCACACCGATGACCGCGTCCCAGTTCCCAGTCCAGCGCCCCAATACTGCGAACACGCAGGTCAGCAATGACACAAACGGGGTCTGCCCGGTGGCCTGGCCCAAACGGTTGAAAACCGCTTGGGTCAAGGTGAACGGGATGCAATGAGGGAGCGTCGGCTGCGCTGTGCCGCAGTCCCGTGGCAGCTGGGTCGGATTGAGCGTCGCCAGATCGCTACGCCAGTACGCCAGATCGGCCTCGGCGACTGGCGCCGCCGCGGGCTGGCGCGGTGCCGGGTTACGACTGGACGGCTGCAGCAGATAACGCGCGATCCAAAGCATGCTCCAGAAGTCGACCGCGATGTGATGCACCCTCACCAACAGGGTGTCGACAGCCTCATCCTCAGCGTGGATCCGCACCAGTTGCAAAGGACCTTGCGTGAGGTCAAAGGACTCGGCACAGCATCGGTGCAGCAACGAGGCATGCCCGTCAACATCTGCCGGCCCGGCGATACTCGTAACCGGAACAGGCGCCAGCGTATCGACAAAGACTACCTGCGGCCCCGCGGGTGTTGCATCGACCCGCAAACCCAACGCACGCAATTGGTTGGGCAACTCGACGGCGAGCGCTGTCAGATGATCGATCGCCTGCACCGGGCCACTCACCGCCAGGGCGAGTGCATAAGCACCATCGCCCCGCTCTACTCGGCGCTGCAGGATCGAACGTTGCCCGGCGAGTAGTGCGACATCCGTCGCGCATGTCGGTGACGGTGTGGGGGGCTGCTGTTTGCGTAACCAGGCGCTGAACTCGGCCAGGCTCCATCCGTCGTACAACGGGGCCAGCGAAATCCGGATACCGGTCGCCTGGGCCATTCTGGCAAACAGTTGCGTGGCTGCCAGGGAGTTCAATCCAAGTGCCAGCAGCGGCAAGTCCGCCTCGGGACGAGTCGGCAAACTGGCGGCAATGGCACACAGCTCTGCCATGGCCCCCATGACCATGCCTTGCGTCCCCCTGGCACCGAGGGTCTGGGCCAGATGGGCCAGCGCGGCATCCAGGCTGTCACCCACGGCGGGCGAGAGCCAGACCGCACGCACCCGGTATTCGTTCGCAAGCATTTTGCGCAGGGCTTCGGCGCGTTGAATCTTGCCGCTGGTGGTGACACTGATATCCGCCCTGGCCACCCAAACGATCGCCCCCAGCGGGTGCTCACAGGCTTGGGCAATGGCTTGAGCCAAACTCTCTGGCGCAATCTCCGGCGCGAGCAGTGGCAGCTCCACAATCAGCACCAGCTGCTCGGTATCCAATGCCTGATGAGAGACATGCCCCATGCACAGGCGAAACTGCTCGCTCGTAAGGGCCACCGCGACCACTCGCGTCTCGGCCAAGAGCGGGTGCGCGTCGCGAGCGACGTCTTCGATATCTCCCGGATAGATGTTGCGCCCCGCGATGATCATCATGTCCTTGAGACGGCCCGTGACGTAGAGCTCATCCTTGGACAAGAAGCCAAGGTCGCCGGTGCGCAGATACGGTACGTCCGGATCGCCCGCCAGGTGTGCCCCGAAAGCATCGTTGCTGGCCCCCCAGTAGCGGCTCGCGACATGTTCGCCCGCGACCCAGATCTCGCCGATGCGCCCTTCGGCCAACGGCGCCAGGTCGTTCGGATCGACGATCCGGATATCCGCCCCCGGGGCCACCGCTCCGCTGCTGATCAAGGCGGTAACCGGCAGTCCGGCCACCGGGTCGCGGGCTTGCCCGCCTTCCAGCGCAACACGGCAAAAACGTGAGGCCTTCACCCGTGATTGCTGCCTGTGACCGGCGCTGAGCAAGGTGGTCTCCGCGAGGCCATAACAGGGCAACCAGGCGTCAGGATCGAAGCCATAGCCCGCCATGGTCGCGGCAAAACGCTCCAGGGTGGCGGCTCTCACCGGTTCAGCGCCGTTGTATGCCACGCGCCAGGAAGACAGATCGATCCCTTGAAGCCGTTGCGGATCGTCAATGGTGGCGCAAATCCGATAGGCAAAGTCCGGAGCACCGCTGGTATGGGCGCGATAATCCGAGATCATTTTCAGCCATCTTTCCGGCCGATCCTGAAATGCCTCGGTGGGCATCAAGACGGCCTGCGCCCCAATCAGCAACGGGTGCAAGGCCGCGCCCACCAGCCCCATGTCATGGAACAACGGCAACCAGCTGGCGAATCGGGTGCTGCTGTCATGCCCGAATACGGAAGCGATCATCTCTGAGTTGGCCGCCAGCTGCCTGTGCGTCACCACAACGCCTTTGGGAGCACTCGTCGAACCGGAGGTGTACTGGATAAAACAGACATCCTGCGCGCTCGCGGTGAAAGGCGGCACGGGCGCGCCAACCAGTTCATCAACCGCGATCAGCATTGCCGTGGTCCGTGTGTCGTGATGCCGGGCGACGCTGCTGGTGTCGCTGAGCAATAGCGCAAAAGGCTGACAGTCGGCCAGTACATGCTCCAAGCGGCCTCGACGGCGACCATTGACCGGAACAGGCACGGCAATGCCGCCAGCGTGCACGATGGCCAGAAAGCCACGAATGAACTGGGCCGGATTGCCGCATGCCAGAACAATCGGCTGGCCCGGCAGTAAGCCCCGAGCCAGCAGCCCACCAGCCATCTCGCAGACCTGCCGGGCCAGCACCCTGTAGGTCGGGCTGTCGACCTCGACACCTTGTGTATTCAAAAAGCGAAACGCCACCTGATCAGGCACTGAACAGGCGTGACGAGCCAGGACTTGCGCAAGACTGGTGGGCAATGTTCGCTCCATATTCCGAATTCCGTTTCAAACACCCGAAGCGTCTGCTGCGAGTTATCTCAGATGACCCCTGTCAGAAACAGAAATCAGCAAAAAACCCTTCAGAAGTCATGACCCGCTCTATCGGATAACTGCTCACTGCGACGACTCATTGCAAAAACAGATGTCTACGTGGTGCGGACCCCGCCCGGCCTCATCAGAAGCCGGACGGCGTTTAGGCTTTAAACCACCAAGCAGCTATCAGGCGTTGCCGCCACCGCCACCGCCACCGTCTTTCGCTACGATGGAATTGTTGAACAGACTCATGACGCTTGCGGACTGGCTGCCTTCGACCACACCCAGAGTCAGGTGCTGTACCAGCAGCTCATCGAGTTGAGCCCCCTTCACACCGGCACCGGCGAACATTGCACCGGCCCATTGCGCACCACGCAGATCAGCGCCATCAAGGCAAGCCTCTGCCAGGATGGCGTCGCCCAGATTGGCACCACGCAGGTCGGCGCCACGCAGGTTGGCAAAACGCAGATCTGCACCGCTCAAGTCAGCACCGGACAGGTTGGCGCCAATCATCACGGCCTGGCCCAAGAAAGCCTTGGTCAGGTCAGTGCTGCGCAAGTCCGCGCACTCAAGGTTGGTACGGCAAAAATTGCCGCCCACCAGAGAGGCATGATTGAGATCGGCCGAAGCCAGCGAAGCGTCAGAGAAATCCGCCCCGGAGAGATCCGCATAAGACAGATCGCTTCCGGCTGCCGAAGAACGGCGGAAAGAGGCCTGTTGAGCACTCACGCCGGACATCAGGGCCGCATTGAGTCGGGCATCTTCAAAGACCGCACCATTGAGCTTGGAGCCCGACAATGTCGCACCTTCGAAACTGCTACCACGCAATACCGCCTTCGATAGATCGGCCTCGGAGAGATCGGCACTGGCGAAAACGCTCAACTCGAAACGACCCTCGGACAGATTGGCCTGCGAGAGTTTGCTGCCACTCAGATCACTCGAACGCAGACGCAGACGGGATAAATCCGCACCGCTGAAATCCTGCTCCGAAAGATCATGCCCCTCTTTCTGACGGGCAGCGTTTTGTCGCAAACAGGCAGCACGATAAGCAACGGGGGAGTTTGAAACTTCTGACGTATTACTCTCTTGCGCTTGTATGACTGATTTCAAATGCATAGTTGTCTCTCCTCAATGGTTTGAGACGGCGTTGAAACGAAAGTTAAATACAGAGCAGACCTCGTCCAAGTAATTCTGTACAAAATTCAATGCAGGACATGAGGCTTGAAACAACGTGCGGGATATCTCGCCTGCTAGGTTGTAGACAATGGATCCAATTCTGTCAAACACCTGGAATGCGAATTATTTGCTGTAGACAAAAAAATCATTTGTAAACAGCCACCTGTCTATTTCAAGGCTTAGCAGCTTCTAGCCGCCTATTTCTCCACGAAAAAAGTCCAAATCAAGACTCGACCCGGGGAAATTCTCCTCACGTTCAAGTACTCGCCAGCCTGACGTTTGCGCTCGGCAACCCGCTGAAAAAAAACCATCTCGGAACACAAGAGCGCGGCATCAGACGATTAAGCCCCGCCCTATTACAGAGACTTTCAAGGGCACTTGCGCATTCTTGGTCAGAATAGGAATTTACAAAATAACAACAATTAAAGAGCGCGCCTTTTCGGATAAATGTATAAGCGCTATTTATTAGACGCCCACAGTCCGCCTTGACCGATATTTCCCGGATAATCCGGGAAATATCAGCGTCAATAGTTGAATTCGTCAGCATCAGACTTACCGTCTGTTGCAACCTGGTCTCAAGACAGCACCCTGACGGCGGCGGTCAATGCCGTGGCCAGGAAACCTCGATAGCAGACTTCAACAGACGATCATTGAGCGCCGGATATGTATCGTCGATGGGGTCTAGGCGACGGGCGAGCTTGCAGCCTCTGACGCATAACCTTCTGCGTCTGTACAACTGGCTTCAAATACATGGATGTCTCTCCTGACGTGATGACTCAAGGCGGCGCGGAGCCAACAAGCGCACCTCGTACAGATAGTTTCGTGCGGCGACCTGTCAGGGCTGACGGTGCCCTTCCTCTACAGCCCTTTGATGTCGAACTTCTCCAGCAAAATCGAGAATGTCAGCGCAAACAGCAAAATGTCATCGTCAGCATGGGGATTGGCGCCGACGGGGGCGTTCTTCTGTCGTTGCAGTTCGTCCGCGATCGCCGCGGGATCGAAAAAGCCTTCCCTGGCAATGCGCTCAGGCGAAAGCGTGTCGTATATCCACTCTTTGTTTTGCGCGAGCAGAAAACTGGAACCGGGTGCCCGGAAACCAAACTTCTCCCGCTTGATAATGGCTTGAGGCACACGCCCGACAGCGGCTTGTTTCAACAGATATTTCTCGTCCATCCCGTTGAGCTTCAAGTGCGGTGGCAGCCGGCGCAACAAATCGACCACATCACGGTCCAGGAATGGAAAGCGCCCCTCGATGGAGGACACCATGTTCATGCGATCGCCGTGATCGCCGAGCAGATGGTCCGCCAGCCTGAGCTTGATATCGAGATAGGAACGCTGGTTGACCGGATGACGTCCCAGCACTTTGGAAACGTCGATAACGGGCCTCGACAGGCAATCTTCAGCGAGCAGGCTCTGTTCCAGTTCCCGCGATAGAAAACGCCTGCGAAAGTCACGATAACCGCCATAGTGACGTTCGTAGCGCACGGCACTGCTGCCCCACAATCTCTCTCGTGCAAAGGCCTCCTCCTGGCTCAGCTCTTCAAGACCCCGTTGCCGACTGAAGGCGTCGAAACGATAGCCCGGGTAGCCGGCCAGCAATTCGTCCGCGCCCTCTCCGCCCAGCACCACAGGAATGCCATGAGCCCGAGCGGCCGCGGACATGGCCATGGTGCAGGTGTTATAGGTCTCTTTCACCGGGCATTCGCTGTGCCAGACCATATCATGCAGAAGATCGGCAATGCGTTCCTGCTCGAAGGGGATTTCGATGTGGCGACTGCCCAGCTGGCGCACCATCAACGTCTGATAGACGCGCTCGTTGATAGCCCTGTTCTCGGGGAAGACAACGGAAAAGGTGGTCAGCTCATGCTCGGGGGCAACGGCTTTTACCGAGGCGGCCAGGAAAGAAGAATCAAGACCGCCGCTGAGGTAAAGGCCCACTGGCACGTCCGCACGCAGCCGACGCTTGACTGCCGCGTCGAACAGCCCGAGAAACTGCTCGACGACGGCCCCTTCGTCAATGACCTGCGACTCCGCACCTTGCATCGGGTAGTCCATGTCCCAAAAGGCTTCTTGCGTGATCTGAGTGCCGTCGACAACCAGCCTGTGCCCTGCCGGCAAGCTGTGCACATCCTTGAACAGGGTCCGGGGGCTCACCAGCCCCGGAAAGCACAACACCTGGTCAAGACCGATGGGATCGATCGCCCGACGCGCAGCCGGGTGTTGCAGGATGGCCTTGATTTCGGAAGCAAACACCAATGTGTCGCCGAAGACCGCGTAATGCAGCGGGGTGATGCCCATGGGGTCCCGAAACAACCATAACCGGCCACTACGACGATCCAGCAGCGCCAGAGAAAACTGGCCATTGAGGTGCTCGGTCATGTCCGCGCCGAATTCCTCGAACAGGTGCAGGACCACCTCCATGTCCCCTTTCGTCCGGAAGACATGACCGCGAGCCGTCAACTGTTCGCGCAGCTCGATATAGTTGTAAATTTCGCCGTTACCCACCAGAGCCAGGCTCTGGTCTTCGTTATAGAGTGGTTGCTCGCTGCCTCCCGGGTCGATGATCGACAGGCGCCGCATACCAATGGCCCGACCTCCTTCCACCAGGGTCCCCTGCGCATCGGGCCCGCGATGAATCAATGTCTGCAACATCCTGGACAGCACACCGGGGTCGGCGCTGACCTGTCCGGATAAATCCATGAATCCAGCAATTCCACACATACGGCAAGTGCCCTCAAACGAATGACTGAGACCTAAAACTCTGCATCCAGATCATCGTTGAATGTCGTGACGATCGGCTCGACCTCCATCGAGAGTTCAGAGACGAGTTGATCGGGGTCGGTAATGATCGAAGTGAGCAGGCGATGATAGTTATCCGCAAAACGCTTGCAGGTTCGTTCATCGAATAAATCGCGACGATATCCGAGCCAGCCGGTAATACCTTCAGGCGACTCATAAAACTCGATCAGCATGTCGAACTTGACCGACAGGCTGCCGGCCGCGAACGGCTCGATAAGCAGACCTGGCAAGTTGAGCGACGGTTTTTGCGTGTTTTGCAGGATGAACATCACCTGGAACAGCGGACTGCGAGAGGAGTCGCGATCGGGATGCAGGGTTTCCACCAGTTTTTCAAAGGGCATCTCATCGTGATTGAAGGCTCCAAGCGCAGACTCGCGAACACCCTGTGCGACTTCGCGAAAGCTCATGTCCGGCCACACGGCGGAAGTGATCAACAGCGTATTGGCAAAGAAGCCAATCAGGTTTTCAGTCTCTGCGCGCACCCTGCTGGCAGTGGGCGACCCCACCGTGATGCTGCTTTGCAGCGATTGACGATGCAGCGCGACACAAAAAGCCGCGAGCAACATCATGTACAAGGTCACCCCGCACTCCCGAGCGCAGGCATTGATGCCATCTGCCAGGACGCGATCGAAAAGAATGTATTCAAACCCTCCCCGCTCGGTGGTCGAGGCCGTCGGCAGTCGATCGAAGGGCAGCACCAGATCTTCAACCTGCTTGAGCCGTGGCCGCCAATAGGCCATTTGCTTGTCCATTGCCGGGCCGTTCAAGCGGCCTATCTGCCACTCCACAAAGTCCCCGAAGCCGACCTCAAGTGGCGGCAGGTCGGGTTTCATGCCAAGCACCCGTGCCGCGACGAAGGCGGAAAAATCCCGGGCGAAGACGCCCATGGACCAGCCATCACTGACGATGTGGTGCATATTGATCAACAGGAAGTGATGATCGTGCGCCATTCTCACCAGCGACAGGCGCACCACCGGCCCGCGACCCAGATCAAAAGGCCGGTCGGATATTTCAAACAGCAGCTCACGAGCCCGGGCCTCCATCTGCTCGTCACTCACACTCGACAGGTCAACGACCTCGATCGCGCAATCCGTCTGCTCGTTCACGATCTGTACCGGCCCTTCCAGCGTGTTGAGGAAGGTCACCCGCAAGCTTTCATGCCGGGTGATGACATCCTCGAAGGCGCCCTGAAACACTTCAAGATCCAAGGGACCGCGCAGGCGCACACACTCAGGCATGTTGTACATCGTGCTCGCAGGGTTCAATTGGTAGATATACCAAAGGCGCCGCTGGGAAAATGACAGGCTGAAGCGGTCGCTTCTCTCGCGCCGCGCAATCTTCACCCGCTGGGCTTTCAGGCGCTCGCTCACGGCGTCGAGAAACAGACGTCTTTGCGCCGGGCTCAGCGCCCGCAACTTGTCCTGAAGCAGCTCTTCGCGATCCACAGTCATGGCGCCTCCGAAGCAAAGGCCTGGCGCAAGGACTCGACCTCACAAGAACCCAGCAAGCTGATATCGCCCACCAGAGCCTGCGGATTGTCGGCGATCTGCAGCAAGGTGCGCTCCAGGCGCAAGGCAAACTCGCTGATCCGGCCGGCCTCGAACCGCTCGCGGTCGTACACCAGGCGTATGCCATAACCGTTGTCATAGGCAAATATCTCGATCAGCAGGTCGAACTCGGACACCCCGCTGTCGACCGCGACCGGCCGAGCCGGAAAACCGCCAAAGGTGGTAGCGCCGCCCATCATGTTTTGCATGACAATCAAAATATTGAACAGAGGATTCCGTCCACGCTCCCCGGACAACTCCAGCTCACGGACTATTTCGTCAAGAGGTGCATTGGCGTGGATCGACGCATCCAGCAAGGTCGACTGGAGCCGGCGCATCAAGGTTTCCAGCGACTCGCATTCATCCATATGTAGCCGAATGGGCAACGCTCGCGCGAAGAGACCGACGACTCGCTCCATCTCGGATTGAGTGCGGCCGGCATCCATCACGCCAAGACAAATATCGTCCCCCATGCCGTAGCGTTGCAGGACGATATAAAATCCCGCCAGCAACGCCACAAAAGGGGTCACGGCTCGCGCGGCGGCGACACGCTCCAGATGACCGCGCAGTGCCGAGTCGAGTTCGATACGCAAATGGCCGCCGCTGAACCCGGGGCTCCCTTCAGCGTGACGATCAGGGCTCAGGCGTGTCGGGCACAGCTGATGAAGCTGCCGTGACCAGTACTCCAGGTCGACGCGACGCTGGGGTCCCTCCGACTGATCGAGTTCATCGACGACATAATCGAGAAAGTCGACCTTAGCTGGCGGCATGGGCACAACCGTGTCGGCTTGTATCGCGCTGTAGAGGGCGCTCAAATCTTCGACAAGAACGCCAAGCGACCACTCGTCAACCAACAGGTGGTGAATGGTCAATACACAAACAGCACTGACCGCAGACTCTCTGATCAAGACAAATCGCAACGGCGGGCCCTGTTCCAGTGAAATGGGCTCTAACGTCAGCGCTGCCAAGGCCTGCTCTCTATCAGGGACATCCCATATGCGCAGCGTACGCTGGGGAGAAGGAAGCACCCGCTGTTGCGGCTCTCCGACAGACTCGCGAAAAATGGTGCGCAGCGCTCCGTGCACAAGCTGTAACTGCTCAATGGACTGGCTCAGGATCTGTGCATCCACCCCCCCTTCGATGTGCAGCGCGCAGGTCAGCTGAAAGGCCCGCCGCTCTTTATCGGCATGGCTGATAAACCAGAGCTGACGCTGCGAAGAGGACAGCCCACGCCACAGATTGCGGTCCACGATCCGCGGAACCGCACGCAGCACACCGGAGTGCTGACTGATGAGTTGCTCGACCTTTGCAACATAGGCCTTCAAGGTCGGAGCCCTGAATAACTCGACCAGCTCAATCGAAGTCCCAAACAGCCGATTGACCAACGAGGTCACCGCGACCACCTTCAGCGAATGGCCACCCAAGGCAAAAAAGTCATCGTCCTGACCCACCGATCGGACGCCCAGGACCTTGTTCCAGGTCGCGGCGACAACTTCGCCGATTTGTGAACGACGTAGGCGCTCATCCTGGGTCTGAGCACCGTGGCTCGGTGCCGGCAGCAACTTGCGGTCGACTTTTCCGGAAGCCGAAAGCGGCAACCGGTCCAGCTCGATGATATAGGCCGGCGCCGAGCCGGAAGGCAGAACGGCGGCCGCGGCAGCCCGTATGTCCTCATGGCTGACCGGCGTCGAGCACACCACATAACCGGCCAGGTCGTAGTTGCCTTCCGAGTCGGACCAAAGTTTCGCCGCAGCGGCCATGACCGCGGGATGCCGACCCAATGCGGCCTCGACCTCGGCCAGTTCCAGCCGGATACCGCGCAACTTGAACTGGTCATCGGTTCGCCCCAGGTAACGCAGCCGGCCTTGCTCGGTGACATGCACCGTATCCCCGGTGCAGTACATGACAGATGAGGCATGGGGGGGGCCGAAGGGGTCAGCGACGAACACCGCCTGCGTGGCCTCGCGACGGCCGTGATAACCCGATGCCAGTCCCAGTCCGGCGAGGAAAAGCCTGCCTCGGCCACCCAGGGGAACATGATGGCCACGTGCGTCCAGCACATAGGCACGCATGTTATTGATGGGGGCTCCCAGGTGTATCGTTCGCTCCTCGGCACTGACTTTTTCAACCAGCGCCCAGATCGTGGCCTCCGTCGGCCCATACAGATTCCACAGCTGCTCCACGCGGGGGAGCAATAAATCGGCCAAGCTTCGCTCCAGTGCTTCGCCACCACACCAGGCGCGCATCTGTGGTGCGCCTTGCCATCCGCTGCGCAGTAATAAACGCCATATGGCAGGGGTCGCCTGCATCACGCTCGGGGCGGTCAACGCAATCATCTGCCCCAACCTTTGCGGGTCCCGGCCCAGCTCACTCGGAGCGAGCAACAGCAATGCGCCGCTCCACAGCGGCGCAAAAACCTCGAGGAGGGAAATATCAAATGACAGGGTAGTCAGTGCAAGAAACCGGTCGTGCGCGGACAGTCCTGGGGTCTGGGTAAAACTGATGAGCACGTTTTCCAAGGCCTGGACCGGCACAATCACACCCTTTGGCTGCCCAGTGGAACCGGAGGTGTACATCAGGTAGGCCGGACTGCCCGCCAACATCACGCCGTCCACCAGGCGGGCCGGCGCCGCTACCAGCTCGCCCAGTGCATCCAGACCAGCCATCTGAACATTACAACCCTGCAGGTCATCATCCACCTGGCCAAGCACCAGCCCGACACCACTGTCCGTGATCAGATACTGCTTGCGCTCCAGCGGCAAGCAACGATCTATCGCCAAAAACGGACATCCCAGTTTAAGTAGCGCCAACAACGCAACGACCTGCCCGGCATCGCGATCCAGGTGGGTGGCCACCAGTTGGCCCGGCTTGAGGCCCAACGCCCACAACCGCTCAGCAAGAGCCTCACTTCTTTGGGCCAGATCAGCCGCCGACATACAGGCATCATCCCCCCAGCGCAAGGCTGTCGAACGCCCACGCCCGGCCAACCGAGCGAGCAGTTCCGCGCCCAGACCGCACACACTCAGCGGTTGCTGCTGACCTTGCCAACTGACAGGGGCTGGCTGCGGCACCAGTTCGCCGATCGGCCGATCCGGTAACGTGCCCAAGGCGATCGCATAAGCCTCCATCCGCTCCAGCAGGGCTGCAACCGCACCGTCCTCGACCTGCGCACCGTTGTAGGCAATTTCCAGTTTCAGGCAGGGGCCGGGTGCAACCATCAGGCTGATGGGGTAGCTGGTTCGCCAAAACGCCCGCCGGTCTTCCACGCTGACACCGTTTGCAGCGCCATCATGCAGAGGAGGAAGATTCTCGAACACCACCACGGTCTCGAACAGCGCCTCCCCTGCCGACAGGCCGGCTATATCGTGAATTTCCGTCAGCGGCAATCGGCCGTTGTCCCAGGCAAGGGTCGATGACGCCTGGACCTCATCGAGAAACCGACCGGCTGCGGTCGCAGGGTTGCAACGCAAGCGAATGGGCACGGTGTTGACCATCAGCCCGACCATTTTGTCGATCCCTTTCAGATCGACCGAGCGGTCGGCAATCACCCAACCAAAAGTCACATCCTCACACAGACTGAAATCACGCAAGGTCAGTGCCCAGGCAGCCTGAACCAAAGTGGCCAAGGTCAAGCGCCGTTCAACGACGGACTGACTGATGTGCGTGGTGCTGGCTTGCGAAAGCAGGCGCTTGAGTCGCCGCGGCTGACGCTCGGCGGCTTCGGCTGAAGGTAGTAAAAAAGGTGGACTTGAAACCAGCGCAGGCTCGGCAAATAGACTCGACCAGTATTCTCGCGCCTGAGTGGTATTGCGCTTCTGGACCCAGCTTACATAAGTCTTGAAGGGCGCTGTTACCGGAGGACTACCTGTCAGATAAGCCTCCATGACCCACCCCAGGAGGATCGTGGCTGACCATGCGTCCAGGATCAGATGGTGGTAAGTCCAGACAAATCGCAACGCTCCGTCACCGAGAATGAAAACCGCCATCCGATGAAGAGGTGGACGAGAAAGGTTGAAACGGCGGACACGATCTTTTTCAAGATAGCTGTTGCACTGCCGTTCCTGCTCCGCTGCGCTTTGGGTACTGCAATCGATCTGCGTCCATTGCAGTTCAACGTCCCGGGCCACGATCTGCATGGGCGGAGACACATTACGCCACGCAAAGGCCGTTTTCAGGGTATCAACACCGGAAGCGACCTGACTCCAGGCCGCGCGCCATCGCTCTGGATCGACGCCTTTGAGGCGACAGGAAAGTTGCACCAGATAGTCACACTCGGCTCCGTCCTGGAGAGAGTGAAACAGCAGGCCTTCCTGCAAAAAGGTCAAAGGATAGATATCCAGAGCCTGCACCTTCACTGGCGAAGGATATGAGTCAGCGGGGGATTCAAGCTGATCTGCCATCGATTTCACTGCTCCTTGTGAACCGGGTGCATCGCCCAAAGAGCTAGCCCGCTGTTAAACGTCGTCGTATCGAACCCAGGCAATAACGGACAGGGAAGGTTGTCTTTTGCCAAAGAGGAAAAGTAGTTCAGTTTTTTAAAAGCGTATTTTTTTTTATTCAGCGCATCGGGCAGCTCCTGTCACGCAAACGCCCTGCCTGGCGACTGCTGCTCTGCCATTGGCGCGATCGAGAATCATGTACTAGCCTCGTTCAACCCACGCGGACAGGCCTCAAACTTGGCTTGAAGTGCATATCGGACGCACTTGGCAAGCCTTGGCGGATTGACGGGTTAGTAGACGGATCTACCAAGTAAAAACACAGGGAGGTGCAATTGATGGGTGCTATTGGTAATCGTCTGCTCGCGATAATTTGCGTATTCATTTTCATTTCCCCTTCCCTCAATGCCTCCTCCGTCCAAAAACAAGTGCCCGTCATCTGGGACATTTGGGGTGTCCCCCACATAGAAGCTGGCTCCGAGAACGAGCTGGCGTATGCCGTGGGCTGGTCACAAATGCGCACCCATGCAAATGCCGTGTTGACGCTCATGGCGCGCGCGCGCGGGCGCTTCGCCGAAACACCCGGGCATATGGAACTCGAAAACGCGCTGGAGCAGGACCTGTGGGTGCGGCAGATGGGTGTCACAAAAACCGCGCTTGAATGGTGGGACCAGCAACAGCCCTCGGAGCGTGCGTCCCTGCAATCTTTCGCCGATGGTATCAACGATTTCGCGAAGGCTCATCCCGAGGGGATCAATGATGAGCTGCGAGCGGTACTGCCGATCCAGGCCGTCGATGTGCTGGCGCGCCTGGCGCATGTGATGCTTTACGATTTTGCCGTCTCCCCGGCCAGAGTCACTGAGGATGCCAGTGCCTGGAATGCGGGAGTCGCACCGGCCATGGCCAATGTGCAAAATCGCGGCTCCAACGCCATTGCAATAGCCCCCGGCAAGTCCGGCAGCGCAACCCTGCTGTTGAGTAACCCGCACTTGCCCTGGTCCGACCTTGTTCGCTGGTTCGAATATGAGTCCGTCACCCCCCAAGGGCGCTTCTACGGTGTGAGCCTGCTCGGCCTGCCCATGCACGTTATCGGCTTCAACCAGACGTTGGGCTGGACCCATACCGTCAACCCCATGCATAGCTACTACCTCTATGAGCTCAAACTCGAGGGGGATGGCTACTTGCTCGACGGCAAACAAACGGCGTTCGAGTCCCGTATCGAGACGATTCGCGCACGCCTGCCTTCCGGTCAATTTACCGAAAAGCACATTACCGTCAGCGATAGCCGCTTCGGCCCCGTGGTAGCCCATGACAAAAACCGGGCATTGGCGCTCTGGGTGACCGGAAAGGACGCCGCTCACACCATGACTCAATATCGCGATATGGCGCGTGCGCAGAACTACGAGGAGTTCAATCGCTTATTGAAGCGCCAGCAGATAGCCATTTTTTCCATCATCTACGCTGACCGCGACGGAAAAATTGCCTATTACTTCGGCGGCCGCAACCCTTCCTCGCGCCACGACATCTCCCGCGGCTCGACTTTTCTCGATGGAAGCAAGAGCACAAACCTGTGGACCGGCGTATTACCCCTGGAGCAGGTGCCCTCCGTTACTGACCCTGAGAGCGGATGGGTGCAGAACGCCAACGATCCTCCATGGACAGCAACACAGCCCAACAGCCTGTCCCCCGCTGACTATCCGGAGGGGCTGGTCAGCAGCCCGTTCGTCAATCTGCGTGCGCAACGCATCATTGAACGTCTCAAGGTCACGCCAAAGGTCGACTTCAATGCCCTGATGAATCTGAAACTCGACACCGGCTCCGAGCTCGCACTGCGTACGCTCGACGACTTGATTGCCGCTGGACACCAGTCGAGTGACCCCGACAGCAAGGTGGGTGCGCAGATTCTTGCCCGCTGGGACCGAGCGATGAATGCCGACAGTCGCGGCGCACCGTTGTTTATCCAGTGGGTAAAACTGATGCCCGACGATGACAGCATCTTCACCGTCCCCTTCGATCCGAGAAAGCCGCTGGCCGGACCTCGCGGCCTGGCAGAGCCGGCAAAAGCCGCAGCGCTGCTTGGAGATGCCGTTCGCGAATTACGCAAGACAGGCGCCACCCCGGACATTGCCTGGGGCGACATCTTCAAGTTACCCGGCGGTCAACTGCTGCCAGCCAATGGAGGCCCTGACCCGCTCGGGCTGATCCGCGCCACCTACTTCACCCAGTCAGGCCCGACGCAAGACTACATTGCCAACGGCGGCGATGGTTTCAGCGCTGTCGTGAAGTTCGGCACGGAGCCTCATGCCATGGGTCTGCTGGCGTATGGAAACTTCACCGAGCCCTCTCCGCAGGGGGTCCGGGACCAGATGCAACTCTATGCGGACAAGCGACTGCGCACGATATTGCAGGCCCCAGTGGCGCAGGGCGACATCGTTCTCAAAGAACTGATTCCTTATCTTCCGAATCAACAACCGCGGGCCGCTGACGCCGGAAACCGCCCTGTGCCGACTATGACTGAGAGGTAACATCGCTCATGACGACTAATGCTGCAAAAATCTTTGCCGCCCTTGCAAAACAACACCCTGAGCGCATCGCATTGTCGAGTGTGGGGAAAGAAATCACTTACGGTGCGCTCGATCAATGGTCCGATGCCATTGCCGCAGAGTTGAGAAGCCGGCTGGCTTCAACGATCGGTCCCGTGATAATTCTCTCCTCGGAGCCGATGCAAGTGATCGCCGCAGTCATCGCGACGATGAAGGAAGCCCTGGTCTTTGTTCCGCTGGACCCTCAGACACAGCCGGCGCGCCTGCTCAAAGCCATAGATAGCGCGGATCCGATCGCCATTCTATGTGACCCCAACGGTGCGGCAATCGCCAAGGAACTCGGGCTTCCGAGCGCCATCGAAAGCATAGAGATCGGAGCCCTCCGGGCTCTGGATACACCCCTGCAAGACTCTCGGGAGGAGGATCCAGAGGGCGCCAGCTACATCTATTTCACCTCCGGATCCACCGGTGAGCCAAAGGGTATCCTGGGGCGACTCAAAAGCATCGCGCACTTTGCCAGGTGGGAAGCCCGGGCATTTAACCTCGACGAGTCCGTGCGCTGCACTCAGTTCACTACTCCGGCGTTCGACGCCTTTTTGCGCGATATTTTCACCCCCCTGAACATCGGCGGCACCGTGTGCCTGCCACCGGACCGGAACCTGATCGCCGACGGCGAACGGCTGGTTGGCTGGCTGGATGAGGCCGCGGTCACCTTGATGCACACCACGCCCGCAATCCTGCGCATCCTGCTCAAGACCTTGCAAGCCCGGTCGCAACGACCCAAGACGCTGGCCAGAGTCTGCGTCGCCGGGGATGTGCTGTTGCCCGTTGATGTGAAGCGTTTTTTTGACGTATTCGGAACCAGCGTCGAACTGATCAATTTCTACGGCCCCTCCGAAACCACGATGATCAAGCTGTTTCACCGTGTTCGAGCGGAAGACGCCGAGCGTGCCAGTGTTCCGGTGGGCAAGCCGATCGACGGTTGCCGTGTGTTAATTCTCGACAACCGGCAAAAGCCCTGCGGCATCGGCATGATTGGTGAGATTTACATCCGCACGCCCTTCAAGAGCCTCGGTTACTATCAGCGGCCCGACCTGACGTCAGAAGTCTTCGTGAGCAACCCCGTGAGCGGTGATCCTGACGACCTGGTTTACCGCACGGGCGATCTGGGACGGATGCTTGATGATGGGGAACTGGAGTTCATTGGACGCCGCGACCGTCAGATCAAAATAAACGGTATCCGCGTCGAGCTGGGCGAGATCGAAAACAGCTTTCACGAACACCCCTGCGTGCGGGACATCGCAATCGTGGAGCGCAAGCTTGACGAAGGCGCAAACGGACTCATCGCGTACATTGTCGCCAGCCCGGAAGTTCCGGAAGATGAATTACGCCGTTTCATGAACGATCGATTGCCAACGGTGATGATTCCGCGACACATCAGCTTTCTCCCCATCCTGCCACGCACAGTAACCGGCAAGATCGACTACAGTGCCTTGCCTGACATTACCCCGCAGGTGACTGACAGCGCCCAGTACGTCGCGCCGCAAACCCCCGTCGAAGTCACGCTGGCATCGATCTGGCGCGAACTCATGCAGATCGATACGCCCAGCATCACCGCCAACTTTTTTTCGGTGGGGGGGCATTCATTGCTCGCCATGCAGGTTCTATCACGCGTGGAAGCGGCCTTCGCCATCAGTGTCGCGTTGCGGGACTTCCTCGACGACCCGACCATCCGGGGCCTGGCCGCAAAGATCGAAACCGACATTCTTACCGCGACCGCGGATGACGATGAGCTTCTTCAATTGCTGGAGCAGCTATGACAGGTTCAATGAAGGACCCCACGCAGCTGGCGTTCACCTCCGAGGAGCTAGGTGCCCTTGAACACTTCGTCCGGTCTTCCGGGCTCGTCAGTGACGTCGCTGTTGTCCATTCGCCGCCGTATGAAACGGTCAGGCGCTGCAGGCGCTGCGCTATCTCGACACAAGTCAGTGGCATCCGGCTGGACCACGAAGGTGTCTGCACCGAGTGTCGTCGTTACGACCGCTACAAAGAGCGCCTGGATCTTTACTTCGGCGACCGGGACGCATTGCAGGCAATAGTAGCGGCCAACCGCCCGCACAAGCGATCGGATATCGACTGCATGCTGTTGTTCAGTGGCGGCAAGGATTCGACGTACGTCTTGCACCAGTTGGTAGACATGCAGCTCAAGGTGATGACTTACACGTTCGACAACGGATTCATTTCACGCCAAGCATTCGACAACATCGCCCGCATCACCAGTGACCTGAATATCGAGCACATCACCGGAACCCATGCCCAGATGCGGGAAGTGTTCCGGGAAAGCCTGCAACGGTACAGCACCGTCTGCAAAGGCTGTTTCAAGGCCCTTCTGGACCACAGCCTGACCCTGGCCGACCAGCGCGGCATCAACCTCATATTCACCGGCATGTCTCGTGGCCAGATCGTGGAGGAGCGCCTCAGGTTTTTCCATGATCGCAACATCTTCGACCCGCAAATCATCGACGCAAAACTGGCCGAGGGGCGCAGGATCTACCACCAGGTTGAGCGTTACGCCGGCCTGGACGGAAAACAGTTCTATGACGACTCGATTTTTGATCGGGTCCGCCTCATCGACTTCTACCGCTATAGCAATGCCCAGAAGAAGGACATCTACGATTACCTCAGTACCAGCCAGGCCGGATGGAAAGAGCCTGAAGATACCGGGTTCTGCTCCTCCAATTGCCTGATAAATGACGTGGGCGTCGCGGTTCACGGACTGGAAAAAGGCTATTCGAACTATGAAATACCCACCGCCTGGGAGGTGCGCCTGGGCCACCTGGATCGTGACAGTGCCCTGGCTGAACTGGCCGGCGTTTCCGACAACGAGCGCGTGACGAAGATTCTTCGCTCAATCGATTACGTACCAACACCGGTCGAGGCGGTTCCTGCCGAGGTCGAGATTTTTTCCGTGTTGAAGAGCGACTCGACCATGGCGGATCTGGAGCATGCGGTAAAGACCCGCTGGCCACGAAACGACGTAGTGCCCAAGCTGATCAGGGTTACCACCATCCGGCGCGACGAACGAGGCCAGCCCATTCCTGAAACACTGGCGCCACAGGTCACGCCCGTAGAGATTATTCCGCCGAAAAACCAAAACGCTCTCTCCACGGCCCAACGGCAATTCCTCCAGTCACGAAGCAGCTCCAAAGAGGACTGGATCACGCGGGTCATCGCGACCCGGGAACCGCTGGATCAAAATCTTTTTCGACGGGCGCTGTTTCAGGTACTGACACTGCACCCCTCGCTTCGCTTGCAACTGAGCCAGACGGACAGCGGCGTGGAAGGCAAAGTCGCGCCGATACCCAACGCACTGCCTCTCATCTGGGCGGACCTGTCCGCGAAGTCCAATGAGCAGAGAGAGATTCTCGAGGCCCGTCTGTCCAACGCACTGCTGTCAAAAACCGGCAGCGGGCTGAACGAACCACTAGCGCTATTCGCGGTGGCCTCACCCAATAGCGAAGGCAAAAGCACCCTGGCGATTGCGCTGCACCGCATTGTCATGGATGAGGCATCGTGGTCGATCTTGTTCGCTCATCTGGAATGGTTCTACCGCCTTATCGCCACCGATACTCAGCCCAGGCTGCCGGTCGCACGGGCGGGAGACTTTGCCGAGCCTGGACTGCCTTCGTGGGTTGGGCCAAAGGTGCGAGCCGGCTCACGCCCCATCAGGCACCTGCTGTTGGGCGGCGAGACAGAAAGCGCCAGCCTCGCCCAGCACATTGCCGAGGCGTTCGCCCCCTTGTCAGTCAGTATCCTGACCTCATTGCGTCAAACCGATGATCAGCGCATTGGACATTTGACCGGCAACGAGCAACGCCAGCGGGGAGAGGATCCGGATGTCGTCATCGTGCTTGAACACACGACGGCCCCGGACTGCACGTTATTTGCCGAAGAACAAGAAGTGTCTGACCTGGCTATCGCAGGAGGACGCAGTTGGGTTGTGATCCGTCGCACGGCCAGTGGTATTCGGCTGTGCTGGAGCGCCGACCTTGATGATGAGAAAGATGCCTGGCTGACCAAGGCCATAGAGTCAATATGCTCCCCAGGACAATCGTCCCGGGGAGGCGCTGAACCTGCGATGACTGTCTAAATGAGTCTTAGCGTAGAGGCCTTGGAACTACCCAACTGTACCTGGGCGGAGGTATCAAGCCCGGACTCGCGCGTGAATGAGTCGTCGAGTTTGGCGTTGGCGAAATTGGCCCCTGCCACCGCGGTCTTTTCAAGGCTGGCTCCGCGTAAATCCGCACCTTGCAGGTTGGTGCCAATGAGCTGTGCACCGTTGAGATTTGCGCCTGCCAGGTTAGTCCCTTGCAGGTTGGCGTTGCTCAGGTTGGCACCCGAAAGGTTCACTCCGGACAAGTCGGCTTTTACAAGAAAAGCATTGCTCAGATCGGCACCGGTCAAGACAACGTCACTGAGCTTGGCCTTTTCGAAATTCGCGCCGGCACACTTGGCGTTGGACAAATCAGAGGCATTGAAAACCGAGTCAGAAAAAATGCCATCTGAAAAATCGACACCTGTCAGATCCACCGACTCGAATATTGACCCACGCGCGACAGCACCCGCGAAAATTGCGCCTCTGAAAGAGCCACCCACAATCTTTGCATTGATGAGGGTGGCCTTGGTCAGATTTGAATTATCGGCGGCGCAATGTTCCAGCAATGCACTAGAGGCATTGATACCGCTCAGATCTGCGCCGGTAAGCACCGTGTTGGTCAAACCCGAGTCGACGAAACTGGACGAGGTGAATATCCCGTCGGTTAAATCGGCCCGTGAAAGATTTGCAGAGTCAAAAAAGCAGCCGTCCCAGCGTGCCCCTTTCAACGAAACGCCAGACAAATTGCTGTCTCGAATATTGGAATATGTGACTCGGGTATTGGAAAGATCAAGGTCTGCCATCGACATGTCGCCAAGTTCAAATCGAAATTGGCCTGTTTTATTCGCCGAATGCAATTCTGTTGCGAAATCGACGGCCCATGACAGATCAAAAACTACCGACTGCTTCAAAATTGCCGGGTCCGGGAGGTTGCTATTCATAGTTCTTCCTGCCAGTTGATACCAAATATGGTTACACGAAATGTATTTGCCCAAGGAGTAATAGCACTATGAGTTCATACCCGCCACTGGCTCGAACACCACTCGTCTATTTACGCCAGATGCTGAGTGAAAGCGTGCTATTTCGTATAGGTTTGATGGTCATATTTACGGCCTTGGGCACTCTTTTGGAAAGCTCGACGCCAATAGCGTTCGAACGCGTCATCAACGGTCTGACAAACATTGGTGAAGTCGAGCGCATGTCAGCCATACGCTGGTTTATCGGACTCATCGGGTTAAGCGCAGGCGCAATGGTGCTCTTCAGACTTTACCAATGGATCGATGTCAGCACGAGTGCCGATTTACGAGCCCATATCCAGAAACGTCAGATTGCCCACCTGTTGAGTCGCTCACCTGCATCACTTCAGCACCGACACGGCGGGGCACTGGTTGAGTCAATAAAACGCTCAAGTTACAATTGCGTTGCATTGGTGCAACTGCTCACGTTCGACGCCGTCAACATGATTATTGTCATTTTAAATATCAGTGTAATCCTCTATATCGCCGACAGTAACTACGCACTCATGATTATCGGCTGGCTTGTTATCTACTTATCTGGAACAACGTTCTTCGCATTTCGTTGCCTAAGACTGGGCCGCCAACAGTTTCTTGCTTCAGGACGGTCCGCCGGCCAAATAAGTGACGTGTTACGTAATTTCGAAACCGTTTTCTCTTATGGAGCATCCCAACGCGAAAATATGTTTCTAGCTGAAGGGCTGGACGAAGAAAAACGGCGGACTTTCCAGCTGCGCCGATACGTATTACTCATGCGCGTTTTTTCCAGTGTGGCCGTTTTCAGCCTGTTCGCAGTCATGACTACTCTGGCATTACAGGACGTTCTGTCTGGCGAGCGCAATGTGGGAGCGTTTGCACTGGTATTTACCGCCACTAATATTTTGGTGATGACGGTCTTCGATCTCTCAAAAAACCTGATTGGCTTCTATGAAAATCTGGGCTCGTTGGATGGCGCGTTGGAATTCATTCTTCAGGACGACCTGACCGTCGCGTCTTTGCCAACCGTTCAGAGTCCAGTGTGCAAAACAGCCAAGCAGACTGGCAAAATCGAGTTCAAGAAAGTCTGCTTCGGCTATCCGGGTGAAGGACCGTTATTCAAAGACCTGGATCTCACCCTCGAAGCTGGACAGAAAATTGGCCTGGTGGGTCCGTCTGGTGCGGGTAAAACAACACTCATTCGATTGATTCTTGGTCAACTGACCCCTTGCAGCGGTCAAATATTATTTGACGGGATTGAGCTGCAAGCATTTGACCGTGACTCTTTGAGCGAAAAGTTCGCAGTGGTCAGTCAGCATGTTGGAATATTTAACCGTACTGTGCGGGACAATATTGCCTACGGTGCTCCTGATGCTGACGACGATGCAGTATTGTCGGCGGCGCGGATGGCCTCAGCTGAGAGTTTTATCAATCGTCGGACCTCAGGTTTCGACACCTTTGCCGGCGAGAACGGTAGTGAATTCTCCGGCGGGGAACGCCAACGCTTGAGCTTGGCCCGTGCGCTGCTGAAACCCGGTTGCCCGACGCTTATCCTCGACGAAGCTACAAGCGCTCTGGACACCGCCGCCGAGCAAGAAATTCAAACTGCAATCGCTAAAGCCATGAGTGATCGAATGGTCATTGCGATCGCGCATCGTATCTCGACCATAAAAAATATGGATGTGATCGTTTATTTGGAGGGAGGACGCATCCTTGAACAAGGAACGCACCTGCAACTGATTGCCAAACGAGGTCAGTACGGAAAGATTTGGGACAAACAAGGTCGCTATTCCATGCGTATCGAGGCTTGACCCCAGGGCTGTGATTAACTGAACGGAGAATCAGATGAAAGAGATATTACCCAATCTTTTTTTGATTAAAGATGATGCTAACGCATCGCCTGCCCCCTTTACATTTCTGGCATTAAGGCCTGAAGGCAATGTCATATTTGGCACCAAGGCTGATATCAGCCCCCACTATGCCGACATTGAAAAACTGGGCAGTGTTTCTGCGATACTTATTGGCGACAGGCATCATGTTAGCCAGGATACTATCAAGGCGTCGGCGTACTTCGGCGCGCCGCTGATGTGTAGCACTATAGAGGCGAAAGTATTAAGTGCAAAGGGTTTTGAAATAGCTGCCGCCTTACCCTTTTTAAAACGCACCCTGGGAAGCGATATTGAGATTATTCCGACTCCAGGCCACACAAAGGGCGCATTTTCATACCTTTGGGATAACGGAATCAATAAGATATTGTTCATTGGTGATACCTTAGTACCTGTAGAGCACGCATGGCAGTATTGGGTATCCCCGCCGAGTCGGAAAAAACTTGCGGAAACGCTGGTTCAGTTCAAAGACCTTCAATTCGATTATATAATTTCTAATTCTTTTGCTTGCCAGGGCGGCCCCTGCCGAAAAATCAGCAGTACTGAAAAAGAAAAAATCTTGAATGACACGATCAAACAGTTGGTAAGCAGTGGTGTGACTGCCCCGCTATAGACAACCACTACCAATACCGACCCGGGTTACGAATAATGAAGGCGCGACCGAAGACTCAATGATTACCACTCACTGCTTACGTAGCCGAATGGAGCAATAATGTATGCGATACTTATCTGACGTCAATTCTAAACGCTCTGCTATACATAGTTGGACTTAGCGCCATGCTCATTGCCGCGCACCATTTCGGCAACGAACTGGTTAATATTTCATATTGTCATGATGACAGGAATTAAGATGGAATTGATATTACCTAACTTGTACCTACTCAGGAATACCCCTGCCGGCGAGCCCACCCCTTATACATTTTTTGCAATAAGACCGAGGGGAAATATTATTTTTGCCACGAAAGCGAATATAACTGGCTTTTTCGGTGAGATCGAGAATCAAGGTGGTGTATCAGCTATCTTATTAGGTGATCGACACCATGCGAGCAGCCATACCGTAGACCTGGCAAGACATTTCAACGTGCCGCTGACTTGTAGTGATATTGAGGCAAAAACTTTAAACTCCAAAGACCTGCATGTCTCTAATCCTTTGTCATTCTCTAATCAATTTTTTTCCGAGGATATTCAAATCATCCCGGTACCAGGGCATACCCCGGGTGCATTCGCCTATGTTTGGGATAATGAAGGATGCAAAATTTTATTCATTGGCGACACCTTGGTTCCGGTAGATGATGGTTGGCAATATTGGGTTTCGTCACCAAACAGAAGAAAGTTTGCGGAAACGTTGCAGATGCTGGAGAGTATTGAATTTGAATATATGATTTCAAATTCCTTCGCCAGTACCGGAAACCCCTGCAGGAAAGTTAGTCACACTGAGAAGTCAGCCATCATAAATCAGGCAATCAATGACTTACTGGGAGAGTAAGTCACCGTGAGGTTTTTTTGGCTGCGAAATTCGTATATCAATTTAATCACATCAAACCCTCCATTGAGGGAAGGCATACATGGATATTGCTTTGATAAACATGCCGTTTTGTTATTTGGAAAGCCCTTCACTGGCACTTTCCCAATTGAAATCGGTCCTTCAGGAAGACCCAGATATAGCCAATCGCACAAGTATCGAAGTTCACTATTTTCAACATGATTTTGCGATATGGACAGGGCTTGACACCTATCAGAAAATAGCCGATTCGGAAACATTGCTACTGGGAGAATGGTTGTTTAGCAGTGTATTTTTTCCGGACGGTGATGTAGTAGCCCATGAATATGTTGACCGATACTACCCGACAAAGAAACAGCAACTCCTTGACATCAGATCGCGAATTGATGGCTTTCTGGATGACCTTATCAGGAAGTATAATCTCGACAGCTATGATGTCATCGGCTTGACTTCCTTATACCAGCAAACAGTGCCTTCGTTGGCATTGGCGGAAAAGTTGCGTCAGTATCCAGGAAAGCGAGTTGTCATCATGGGAGGAGGCAACTGCGAAGGAAAGATGGGAAAGGCTTTGATTCGGAATTTCAATTGCCTGGATTTCGTTTGCTCTGGCTCGGGACTGATTAGTTTTCCATTATTTATAAGACATCTACTAAATCAGCAGATGGAGCGCTGCCATGTAATCCCAGGCTTTTTCTCTCGGTTCAACAAATGCGACATTGATTGGGATACCAATGCCATCGCTTCAGAAACACCTACGAACGCTGTAATTAAACAGAACTATATCTTTGGAGATGGCTTTCCGACGATTGCTTTGCATGGGCCAGAAAGGAGTATAGACCATGTAGTAACGATAAATTATCATGATTTTCTGGACAGTTTCGAACGCATTATTCAGCCGTTGCAACCCAATTTTAGCCCACGTTTAGTTCTAGAAACTTCCCGCGGCTGCTGGTGGGGAGAGAAGTCTCACTGTACGTTCTGTGGTTCGTGCGGCTGGGATATCAGCTACAAGTCAATGTCCGTTGAAAAGGCGGTAGTATATATTAATTCAGTGGTCGCAACTCATGAGGAGCGAGCCAGTTTCTTTGAGTGTTGTGATCAGTTGCTGCCAAAGAGCTACCCACAGCAGGTAATGCCCCACTTGAAACTTGGAACAAAGAACACGCTGTTCTATGAGGTGCGAACTACCATGGCCGAGAATGATCTCCAGGCCTTGGGTTTAGCTGGGGTGAAGGCGATCCAGCCTGGCGTTGAGGCCTTATCTTCAAGCCTGTTAAAGTTAATGGACAAGGGCACCAGCTCAAGCCACAACATCGCTCACCTCAAACAATGTGCTCATTATGGTCTGACGCCGATGTGGACATTTCTGATTGGGCTTCCCGGTGAAACAGCCGAGTATTACGAACAGTATCGTCGGTGGATCCCGCATCTCACTCATCTACCTCCTCCGATGGGAATAAGCCCTGTAGGTTTTCATCGAAACAGCCCGTACACCTGGTATCCGGAAAAATTCGATTTAGCCCTTCGCCCCGCGCAGGTCTATCGTTATATATATAATGTTCCGGAAAGCGAACTTAACGACTTGGCATATTATTTTGAGGATACTCATGACCAAGCAACTTACAAACTAAACTTGGAAAAGTACGCCGACGAATTATCTTTTCGGGTTGCCATATGGCGTAATGCCTGGTTTCAGGGGAACAGACTGCCGCAGCTTCATTTCATGACGGACGCAGAAGGTGCCTATGTGTATGACTCACGGACGAGCCTTGTAAGATTGCACCGACTTGATGAGTTCGAGCGAGACCTGCTAGAGCGATTCTCTGCGCCGCAGAAGCTGAAAACGGTTGCAAAGTCCTTGAGTTCGTCTGAGCGATTCGAGGCTGTAGTAGGTAAAATGCTTAAGCTTGGCTTATTATTCGTCGATGACGATAGAGGCATCAGCCTGGTGCTAAAGAAGGAAACCAGTGAGCCTGAGATGATAGCCACGCTCAAACGGCAAGAAGCCAAGTTGCACTGATATGGTGACCGGTTTACTGGTGGTTGATGCGCTGCGTTATGGACACTGAAGTAGTTGGCTGACCGATTGAATCCACAGCCAAAAGTAGCCGTTCATGAATCGCAGCATTTGACCAAAAGTTGACTTTCTGACCAGATCATAAAAATCGAAGCTCTACCGAAAACCACGCTTTGAATGACCTGCCCTTCTACACCGCGTCCTCTTCATTGACCGGCAACGAAGCAAACATTTCAGCGCGGCACACCTCAAGGATCTCATCCGCCAGCGCAGAATCATCCGGGCAGGCACGCGACAAAATGATCGCACCGACAGCACGAGACAGCAGGTCGATCATTTTCTTTCTCCCCTCACCCGGGACAGCATCCGGGCTAGTCGGATATTTGTCCCCCAGGGTTTGCAGGGTGTGCTCGACCCCTTCGGCAAACGTCGCTTTCAAATCATCCGATTGACGCGCCGCGTCGCTACACAACGCGGCCATGGTGCAACCGCTGCCACGTCCGTCCCGATGTTCCCTCGTCACATAGACATCGATAAAGCCCGGTACATCGAGCGATTCAGCAACTTCCAGCGATTTGGAAAGGCTGCTGGCCGAGGCTTCGGCCATCAGGTCGGCCTTCGAACCGAAATGCTTGTAGAAACCTCCGTGGGTGAAACCGGCAGCCGCCATGAGATCCGACACACCGACGCCGTCGAAGCCGCGCTCACGGAACAGCTCAGAGGCCGTCTCAACGATGTGCTCCCGATTGGCCTGCGCCTGGGCTTTGGTCACTCTCACGTGCAATACCTCATGTCCACTGGGAAATCATGCGCCCAATGATACATAGATGTTGGTCATAATCAAAATTGTTGACAGCTTAGATTTCGATCATCATCCTAATTGCACGCACAACCGATCTCCATCAACGGGCACGGAAGAATTACCAAATGACCGACCAAAATCTGTTCTCCCCTTACACGCTTGGCGCCCTCACGCTGTCGAACCGTGTCGTCCTCGCGCCACTGACACGCAACCGAGCAGGCGAAGGCTTTGTGCCAAGCGAGTTCGCGGCCACCTATTACAGCCAACGCGCAAGCGCAGGGTTGCTGATCAGCGAAGCCACTCAGATTTCCCAACAGGGCCAGGGCTATCAGGACACCCCCGGGATCTACACGCAGGCGCAGATAGATGGCTGGCGCAAAGTGACCGATGCCGTCCACACCAAGGGCGGAAAAATCTTCCTGCAACTTTGGCATGTCGGCCGTGTGTCGCACGTTGATCTGCAAGAAAACGGCGCCGCTCCCGTGGCCCCTTCCGCGCTGCGCGCCGCCACCAAAGTGTTCGTCAACAACCGCTTTGAAGATGTCTCCGAGCCGCGCGCACTGGACATCAGCGAACTGCCGGGGATCGTCTCCGATTTCCGCCAGGCCGCGGCAAGCGCTGTCGCCGCCGGGTTCGATGGCGTGGAGATTCACGGCGCGAACGGCTATTTGCTGGATCAATTCCTCAAGGACAGCGCCAACTTGCGCACTGATGCTTACGGCGGTTCGATTGCAAATCGTGCGCGTCTGTTGCTCGAAGTGACGGCGGCCGTCGTCAATGAAATCGGCGCGGATCGCACCGGTGTGCGCCTGTCGCCGGTGTCGCCGGCCAATGGCGTTTCCAGCAGTGATCCGCAGGCGCAATTCGATTACGTCGTCGATCAACTCGACGCCTTCGGCGTGGTTTATCTGCACGTGGTCGAAGGCGCGACCGGTGGCCCGCGTGACGTGGCACCCTTTGATTTCAACGCCCTGCGCCAGCGCTTCAAAAACACCTACATCGCCAACAACAGCTATGACCTGGACCTCGCGACTTCGCGGCTCGCCGAAGACCAGGCCGATCTGATTGCGTTCGGTCGCCCATTCATTGGCAACCCGGATCTGGTGGAGCGCCTCAAGAGCGGCGCGCCGTTGTCCCCCTTCAATCCCGCCACCCTCTATGGCGGCGGCTCGGCAGGCTACATCGACTACCCGACGCTGGCTGAATCGAGCGCCACCGCAAGCTGAGCAATCAGTGATCGCGCTTTCTGTTTTCACACATCCTGAAAGAGAGATGACCCCATGAGCACTCGCCCTACTGTTCTCATCACTGGCGCCTCCACTGGCATCGGCGCCGTCTACGCCGAACGCTTCGCCCAACGCGGTCACGATCTGGTCATGGTCGCCCGCGACCAGGCACGCTTGGACGCTCTAGCAGCCCGATTGCGCAGCGAACACGGCGTCACCGTCGATGTGATTCCGGCGGATCTGACCCAACTCGGCGATCTGACAACCGTTGAGTCCCGCCTGCGCGACGACGCCCGTATCGGCATCCTCGTCAATAACGCCGGCGCCGCTCTGTCGGGCAACTTCATCGACCAAAGCACCGACAGCGTTGCGCAACTGGTCGCCCTCAACACCACGGCGCTGGTGCGGCTCGCCAGCGCCATCGCCCCACGCCTGGCCAAAGCAGGCGAAGGCGCGATCATCAACATCGGTTCGGTGGTGGGTCTGGCGCCGGAGTTCGGCATGTCGGTCTACGGTGCGACCAAGGCGTTTGTGCTGTTCCTTTCCCAAGGCCTGAGCCTGGAGCTTTCGCCCCTGGGCGTTTACGTGCAGGCCGTGCTGCCGGCCGCCACCCGCACGGAAATATGGGATCGCTCCGGCGTCGACATCAACACCTTGAACGAAATCATGGAAGTGGGCGATCTGGTGGATGCCGCACTGGTCGGTTTCGATCGGCGTGAGCCGGTGACTATCCCGCCGCTGCACGAAGCTGAACGCTGGGATAGCCTGCAGACCGCACGTCAGGGCCTGCTGCAGCAAATCCGCCAGTCTGCGGTTGCCCAGCGCTACCAGACCCAACAGTGATCATTTTGTAGCGAACACCCGTGCAGGTTTCGATGCAGGCGCCCAAGGCACTGCATCGACTACGGGCCTCTGTTCGGAGTAGACATGACCCCCACGAAAACAAATAACCCCGCGGGCTCGCAGACGTCGTTCATCAACGCGACGAACCAGTCGATCACGGTCAAAGGCATTCCCTTCGCCTATCGCGACATCGGCCCCAAGACCGGCGTTCCCCTCGTACTGTTCAACCATTGGGGCGCGGTGCTGGACAACTTCGACCCCGCGATCATCGATGGCCTGGCGCAAACGCGACGCATCATTGCCACCGACTATCGAGGGATCGGCGGCTCTGGTGGAACCGCGCCACTGACGGTCGGCGAAATGGCTGACGATGCCATCCAACTGATACGCGCGCTGGGTTTCGAGACAGTCGATGTACTCGGTTTTTCACTCGGCGGCTTCGTCGCTC
Source organism: Pseudomonas sp. P9_31 (assembly GCF_034008235.1). NCBI lineage: Bacteria > Pseudomonadati > Pseudomonadota > Gammaproteobacteria > Pseudomonadales > Pseudomonadaceae > Pseudomonas > Pseudomonas sp. P9_31. The sequence continues at coordinate 2,514,074 of NZ_CP125375.1, read as the reverse complement.
AGGACATCGCCCTGAAGGCGCCCGAATTGGTGCGCCGCTTGATTCTCACCGGCACCGGGCCTGCCGGCGGCACCGGTATCGACAAGGTCGGTTCGGTGACGTGGCCATTGATGATCAAAGGCTTGCTGACCTTGCGAGATCCCAAGTTCTACCTGTTCTTTACTTCGACGCCCAATGGCCGTCGAACCGCATCGCAGTATTTGCAACGCTTGAAAGAGCGCAAAAAAAATCGCGACAAAGGCCCGACGCCCAGTGCTTTCCTGCGGCAGTTGAAAGCCATCACCGCGTGGGGCAAACAGGCACCCCAAAACCTCGGGCGCTTGCGGATACCGACGCTGATCGTCAACGGCGACAACGACATCATGGTGCCCTGTGTTAACTCGATTGCGCTGGCCAACCGCATCCCCAACGCACAGCTTGTGATTTATGAGGATGCCGGGCACGGCGGCATTTTCCAGCACTACGTTGACTTTGTGACCAAGGCACTGGCGTTCCTTGATGCCTGACAACACGGCACATTAACGCCGCAAACGCTCCGCCCCCCTCATTCCAACCTGACAAGAGCCGTACAACGATGAAGGCATTTTTAATTGATCGCTATGGCAAGAACACCGGGCGCATTGGCGAAGTCCCCGCCCCCGCGGTGGGTGCTCATGACGTCTTGATTGAGGTACACGCCAGCAGCGTCAACCTGCTGGACTCGAAGATCCGCAAAGGCGAATTCAAACTGATCCTGCCCTATTCATTTCCGCTGGTACTGGGCAATGACCTGGCGGGCGTGGTGGTTGAGGTTGGCTCGCAAGTGAAACGCTTTAAACCGGGAGACGAAGTTTACGCTCGCCCGCCCGAAGCGCGGATCGGGACGTTCGCTCAATTGATCGCCGTGAACGAAGACGCGATCGCCCTGAAACCTGCCAATACCAACATGGCACACGCCGCGTCCATCCCCTTGGTCGCACTGACCGCCTGGCAAGTGCTGGTCGAAACCGCCCAACTGAAAAAGGGCCAGAAAGTGCTGATCCACGCAGGCTCCGGCGGTGTCGGCACCCTCGCCATCCAACTTGCCAAACACCTCGGCGCCTTTGTCGCAACCACCACCAGCACCACGAACGTCGAATGGGTGAAGGCGCTGGGGGCCGATCTGGTGATCGACTACACACAGCAGAACTTCGAAAGTGTCTTGCACGACTACGACGTGGTGTTGAACAGCCTCGGCGCGGACGTGCTGGAGAAGTCACTCAAGGTCCTCAAGCCCGGTGGCCAACTCATTTCCATCTCAGGGCCACCCACTGCACAGTTCGCGCAGGAGCAAGGGTTGTCCTGGCCATTGAAGCAAGTCATGCGCCTGCTGAGCTTCGGTATTCGGCGCAAGGCACGCAAGCAGGACGTCAGCTACGCGTTCGTGTTCATGCGGGCCAATGGCGCCCAACTGCAACAAATCACCCCGCTCATTGAGGCCGGAATCATCAAACCTGTGGTTGACCGCTCCTTCACCTTTGAATCAACGGCAGAGGCATTGAAGTACGTCGAGCAGGGACGAGCCAAGGGCAAGGTCGTTGTGACGATAAAATGACTACGCCGCCTATCGATGAGTCGACCGCAGAGGCTGCGCAGCGTCTGCCGATTCAGCAGTCAACATCCGGGGTAACTTCGCCAAAGTTGCAGAAACAGGAAGAGCTGCAACCGGACGTTATGTCTGTTGAACCGCCAGTGATCGTTTGGCGCAGTTTGATGCTTGAGCAGTAGGACTAAACGGGTTGCATGGATGAGGGTGCGAGCAACATTCCTGAGGATAGTTTTCGCAGAAAGCGGCGGAACGAATGTAGAGATTGCGATCTTTTCCTCGCCACAGCCCAACAAATCACACACAAACAAAAACACCGGGTGCCGTTTTTTTGCCTGGTGTTCATGCACAGTCGAAGCCTTGTAAAACCACTCGATGTAGTCAACGATGCGATTGGCCTTCGTCCCTTGTTTTGCGCCATGGCCCCTGTCCCATTTCCTGAATGTTCAGGATTAAAGTTCGCGTACTTCACCCAAAAGACCCGATGACGGCAGAACCGACTATCCTTTCGAATAGTGAACGCTGCTGCACTCTTGGCAAAAAGGGACGCCATGCCAAACTATGATCGCGCCATCAGCTCCATACCTGGCATCACATGCGGTGATCGAACCTGTCTGATCAGGCTCCGGTTACTCTGGATGGCTTCAATTTCGGTTTTCTGTCTTTGCGCGGCAACTTCCGGATACGGCCAGAACCTGCCAACCGCAGCGGGAGTCGAAAACGCCACGGTTACGGTGATTCAAGCGCAGGAAATCGTTTCCAGGGCCACCCTCGAAGCGGTTCGCTGGAGCGGCCCTGAATCCGGCCCGCAAGCCCTGCGGGGCAAGAGCATCGCCCTTGTCGCAGAAGATTTGCGTAACGGAGGAATTGTCGGTGTCGCGCAGGGCGCTCGCGAGGCAGCCAAGGCGATGGGCTGGACGCTGAAGATATTCGATGGCGCTGGATCATCGGCCGGGCGCGCAAAGGCCTTTTCCGATGCCCTTGCAGCGAAACCCGACGGCCTCATTCTGTGCGGCTCCGATGCCCTTGAGAACAATGCGGCGCTGATCCTCTTTGCCAACAGGGATGTGCCGGTGGTTGGCTGGCACGCCGGGGCACGCCCCGGGCCGATTGACGGTACGCCGGTGGCCATGAACGTCACGACCGACCCGCTCGAAGTGGCTCGCCTCACGGCCATGGCGGCAGTGGCACAATCAAACGGACACGCCGGCGTGGTCATCCTGACCGACTCCAAGTACAGCATCGCCATGGCGAAAGCCAAGGCCATGGAAAACGTCATTCGGGCCTGTCGGGAATGTACGTTGCTGGAAGTGCGCGATGTCGCGATCTCCGAAAGTGGCGAGAAGATGCCTGCGATCACCAAGGAGCTGCTTCAGCGCTATGGCAAGCGTTGGACCCACACGCTGGCCATCAACGATATCTATTTCGACTACTCGATTGCCTCATTGACCAACGCCGCAATACCCAGTGACGGCATCAGTCTGTTGTCTGCCGGTGATGGCAGCGCTTCGGCTTTCTTGCGCATACAGGCAAAAACCTACCAGACCGTTACCGTGGCCGAGCCGCTCAACCTGCATGGCTGGCAAGTGATGGACGAATTGAACCGGCTGTTTGCAGGTCAGCCGGTGAGCGGCTTCGTAGCGCCGATTCACTTGGTCAATGCCGACAATATCGCCTTCGACGGCGGGAAGAATTTCCAGTACGACCCTGACAATGGCTATCGAGACATCTATCGCCACCAATGGAATCCCTGACATTGGACGTTACTTCCCGGCTCGGACGCCACCTATTGCCGCAATCGCTGCGCGCACAGTTCACCCTGGCGTTTCTGACGCTGGCGCTGCTGATCCTGGCGGGTGGTGCAACTGCGGTCTACGCGTTGCGCACGTCAAACGGCGCCACCCGCCATCTGACGGATGAACGACTGGTCCGCATGCAAGACGGGCAAGACATGCTGCAGCGTACCTTGCTGATCGAACGCCAGACCGATCAGCTTCTGACAACCCGCTCCCCCGATACCCTGCGTTCAAGCTATGCGGCGACCGTCGAACAGCTTGAAGCCCTTGATCAACTGGTGCAGCAGCTGACTGCCGCGAACAGTGGCGTGGCGATACTCGACATGCATCAGTCGAGTCAGATGTTCCGCAATACCGCCAACATTGTTGCGCAGCTGCGAGAAAGCCTGCTGCAAACCGAGGTCACCTTCGAGCAAACCCTGGGAGATTACACCACCCGGTTAACCGCGGCCCAGACCCGGGCCAGCCTGGAACTGGCGGTGTTACTTTTCGGTCTGCCGCAGGCTGTTGACAGTGATGCGGTGCAACGGCTGCAGATCCGATATGAGCGCCTTTCACGCACCGCAGGCAAGTTACCCGCCGCTGATGTGCAGACGCCAGATCTCTTCTCGCTGCGCCTGAGGCTCATCAATCAGCACAACGTCATACAGCGCTTCAATGAGGAACTGAAGAATGAGGCCGGGGTTCTGGTCGCGGTCGCCCGTGCGCAATCCAGTGCTTACACCGAAGACTATCGCGAAGCCGTGCAGCACCTGGTCGTGGCCTCAAATCGTAGCCAGCAATGGGTGCTGATCATGTTGGGCGCCAGCCTGATGTTCGCCTGGTTTGTGACCCGGGTCTTCATGGGCCGTCATGTGCTCGTACGCCTGAATGAAATAAGCCGGCAATTGCGTCAGGAACGCACTGACAACACGCATTTGATGATGGCGGAACATGGGAAGGACGAGATCGGCAACATGGCTCGCGCGGTGAATCAATTCCTCAAAGACCGACTTCAGCTGGAAAAAAGAACGGTCCAATTGAGTATCGCCACAGAGCGGCTCGCCTTGCAAAACAACCGATTAGAGCAAGAAGCCGTCATCCGTGCCGGACAAGGTCATGTCCTGGAGCTGATCGCCAGGAGCACCGAGCTTGCAGAAGTCCTCGACAGCCTGGCTCACCTGGTCGAGTCCCAACTGGAGGGGATGATGGTGTCCATCCTGGTGCTGGATGAGGATGGCAAGCACCTGCTGCACGGTGCTGCGCCCAGTTTGCCGAAAGCCTATAACCAGCTCATTGACGGGATTGCAATCGGTCCGAACGTCGGTTCATGCGGCACCGCGGTGTATCGGCGAGAACCGGTCATCGTCACGGATATCGAGCTGGATCCGCTGTGGGAGGAGTACCGTTCAGTCGCTGCGCCCTATGGATTTCGCGCCTGCTGGTCGACGCCGATTCTGTCCCATGAGCGAAAGGTATTGGGCACGTTTGCCTTGTACTCCAACACCGTACGCAGCCCCAGCTCGAAGGAGACGCGACTGATCAACATGGCGACACCTCTTGCCGGCATTGCGATAGAACGCCAACTTACCGAAAAGCGCATTCGCTATATGGGCGACCATGACGCACTGACCGGTCTGCCGAATCGCGCACTGCTCGAAGACCGTCTCAAGCAGGCAATACTTTATGCTCAGCGCTACAGCCGGCTGGTGACGGTGGTGTTTCTCGATCTGGACAAATTCAAACTGGTGAATGACAGCCTTGGGCACAGTGCTGGAGACGAACTGCTGAAAACCGTCGCCCAGCGCATGCTGGAGTGTGTACGCCGCACCGACACCGTCGTGCGACTGGGTGGCGACGAGTTTGTGATCATCCTGTTCGACCAGCCCTCAGACCACGATGGCGTGACTCCAGCCCTGCACAAAATCCAGGAAGCCATCCTGCGGCCGATTCAGCTCAGCGGGCATACACTCCACGTCACCTGCAGCATGGGGTTGGCCACTTACCCTGCCGACGGCAGCGATACCGACACGTTGCTCAGCAATGCGGATGCCGCCATGTACCGAGCCAAGGAGCTGGGTCGCAACAGTTACCAGTTCTATACGAGCGAGATGAAAAACAAGGTTCAGGGCAAGCTCGCCATGCAAGACGGGCTTCGAAACGCACTCAACCATGACGAGTTCCTGCTGCTGTACCAGCCACAGGTGGACTTGCAGTCAGGTCAGATTATCGGCGTAGAGGCACTGATCCGCTGGCAGCACCCCGAGCTCGGCATCGTGTCTCCAATCAAATTCATTCCGCAGGCCGAAGAGACCGGGTTGATCGTGCCCATCGGCGACTGGGTGATTCATGCCGCGTGCAGACAGAACAAGGACTGGCAGGATGCGGGTTGGCCGCCGATCACCATGTCGGTGAATATTTCAGCACGCCAGTTCATCGAAAGGGACCTGATCGACCGGGTGAGGCATGCCTTGCAAGAAACCGGACTGAACCCGATGTACCTTGAGCTGGAGCTTACCGAAAGTCTGATCATGCAAGACCTTCAGCAAGCCATCAGCAAAATGAAAGAACTGCAATCAATGGGGATCAGTCTCTCGATCGACGACTTCGGCACCGGCTACTCCAGCCTCGCAGCATTGAAGAGCTTCCCGATCGCGAGACTCAAGATCGACCAGTCTTTCGTGCGCGATCTGCCCGACAACGAAAACGACAAAGCCATCGCCACCGCGGTGATTTCGTTGGGGCACAAACTGAACCTCAAGGTCATTGCCGAAGGTGTCGAAACCGAAGAGCAGCAAACCTTCCTGCGGGAAAACGGCTGCGATGAAATTCAGGGCCACTTTTTCAGCAGAGCGGTCAGCGCAGAGGAAATCAGTCTGTTACTGCGTACGCCCCGGTTGCCTCAACCGAACCGTATTGCGAGCCCTGGCTCGGTAAGGCGAAAACGCAATGTAAAACGCCCAGGCAGTCCAATGCCCGGGCGTTAATGCGCCATCCCGACGCCAATCACAGTGAATACGGTATGCCCCGGTGGATCTCTTCGGACTCCTCCGCAGGGGTTGGTCTACGCTGAAAGCAGGGTCGGAGGATTTGATCATGTGTGGTCGACTTTCCCAGTACCGAGGCATTCACGACTTCGTGGCCGCGCTAAGCATGCCCAATGCCCTGGTCAACAATGCCGGCGATCAGCCGTTCGAGCTCTACAACGCCGCGCCGTCGACTCAGCTCGCTCTATTCCACCAGGAAAGCAGCGTGCTGCACGCCGACAGGGTGCGTTGGGGCTGGCAGCCACACGGGGCCAGGGACCACGCCACACCGATCAATGCCCGTGTCGAGAAAGTCGCCCACGGCCCATACTTCAAAGCCATATGGCCGCACCGCGCAATTATTGCAATCGACAACTGGTTTGAATGGGTTTACGAAGGTGGCCCGAAGAAACAGCCCTATCTCATCCGCCGGAAGGATCGCACGCCGATCCTGTGTGCTGCGATTGGCCAGTATCCAAGGTACGAACATGAACCGGACGAGCACGACGGCTTCGTGATCATCACCGCCGACAGCAAGGGCGGAATGGTGGATATTCACGATCGGCAGCCGGTGACACTGAATCCCGAATTGGCCCGGGAATGGCTGGACCCGGCTACGCCCAAGGATCGCGCCGAGCAGATTGTGTTGTTGCAGGGGGAACCAACCGAGGCGTTCGAGTGGTTCAAGGTCGACCAGGCTATTGGCAACGTGCACAACCAAGGTCCGGACCTGATCAGACCGATCAGCGATTGACCTCCCTGGCATATGCCTGGCAAGTCGACAGAAAATTACTATCAGCGCTACTTGCTAGAACAACAGCGCTGCTAATACTCTTGCCGGCATGAAAATACGCCGCCCCCTTACCCCTGAAGAAGTCGCCGAAAGCAACCGGCTCAAAGCGGTTTACTACATGTACAGGGTTCAGAACGGCCGCCGCTAAAGGTGTTCTGGAACAAAGGCCGAATCACTATGGGATTCCGGTCGAGCTCTCTCCAGGAAGACCCGGTGAACACAACGGTTCTGGAAAACGTGCCACTCGGTGCACTTTTCAAAATCAACATCCACGCCAATTCGAGCGACGCCGTGTCCGTCTCGGCGAGCTGTAACGGCGTCAAATCCACTTCCGCAATCATGCGTCTCGACAACACCTGGGACACGAAAGCTCTCGCCTTCCACGGCGGCGTGTACAACCAGATCGATTACTCCGACACCACTGACCCGGAAGACGGTTCAGTGTGCATCATCAGCGACCTTTCCATCACCCACGCCTGATATCGGGAATTTTGTGCGAGCAAGGCAAGCGGTGCCACGTCAGCCTGACAATACAGTACCAGTCGTCAGCAGAGGGAGGGCCACCCTGGCATCCATTGCTACGCTTTCAGTTCAATACATGGAGGTGTTCATGGCTGAAGAAAGTGTGATTGATTCGCTTCCGTTCCATCGCGATGCAGACAGTGGGTGGTTCTACCCTGATGACCTGATCGACATGAAACGAATCTGAATGGGTGCCCACCCTGACCAACTGCTGGCCATTCAGTAATCCTTCTGAAACACATCTGGCCGGGCAAGCGGTGCTGATTTTACCCAGATCAGCTTCAAGTGTCCCGAACACAATGCTGAACAAAATTAACATTAAAGGACTTGTCTACCGCTCATCGCTTTCCTTCCAGGACTAAAAATATCTGTTTGACAGTCTATTCTTCAGATCTATATTCAATCTGCTAAATAAGCAAAACTGCGACTTGGCTGCAATAAACATCCGCACCACAAAATCACTTGAAAAGGAATTCAGCATGACTATTAATTTCGTCCCGTCAAAAAGCGACCAAACGTACTTGACCATCAACTGCCACTCAGTAGTTACATTTAACTACAACAAGGACAACCCAACATTCTATGTGACATTTAATTATGGCCGCATCATTCTATGGACAGCCGTCCTAACACCTGTTTCACCCGTACAATCATTACCAGGCACAATCACCTCAGGCCCTGTCACACTATACGGAGGTCTCAGGGTCAACTTACAGTACTTAGGCAACAGCTACAACGTCCTGCTCACAGGAACTATTGGTGATATCAACGGCGCCACCTCCTTCAACTCCAGCAACATTGGCAGCTTCCAAACAGGCGCATTTGAGGAAGTAATCTATAACGCAACCGCTCCTGCTTAATAGTTTTCAAATACGTCTTACTCAAAGACCCAAGAGCGCTTCCCCTCCGACAATCGCTGTTATGTTGGAGGGGATTGACCTGACACCTCGTAGAAAACAACCAGCCAGCAACATCTGGAGTCGGGGCAAAGCTGATCGGGTAATCGTCACCCTCATTGAACAGGCCAAGGTCTTTCGTTGGAAACGGTCGGCTCACGCTCTCACCCCGGACTTGAAATCATTCAGGGTTGAGACTATCAGTGAGACTCAATCCTTCGAGGGCCGTGACATGCCAACGACTGAAGAATCAATCATTGCAGCGGCAAGGCTGCGTGCCGCCTACCGAGGAGAAAACGAGGCGTTGGCTGCGGCTTCAGCGCTCGAAGCCTTGGCAGTGCTGAAAAAAACGTTGAAGGGAGACAAGTACCAAGCGGCTCTCGAGAGACTGTATCTTGAGTATTCAACCTCTTGATCAATCCAGTACCGCGATCTCACTCTCTGGTGTCACACCACCATTCGTCGCCTATGAAAACCTGACGGGGAATTGGCGACCATGTCTGGCTTAGGGATTGCACAGATCGGTCGTAGCGGCCCCAGAACGACGTAATTCTGACGCGGCGGCATTCAAATTAACGCTTAAGGACTCCAGCGATACGCTTGGTCAGTCACCGGGAGATGTACCGTGTCAACTCTCAATGAAATCGCAGCGAACCACGCGAGAATGGCTAAGGCAAAGGAAGAAGAGTCGACCGGGCTGAGTGAGCGACACCTTCAAATAGTGGGAAGTTTCGAAATCTCATCCATTGATGAGCAACAGCACATTCCACTGCACCTCATCACTGGAGTGCAGGACAACCATCTCGCACAGGCCACTGGCTATTGACTCTGACGGTACACACTGAGCGTCGACCCAGTCGACGCCTGTTGGAAAAGCGGACATCACAATGGCTCACGCTGCCAGCGAGTCGTTTACAGCGGGCAGATAGCGACAACTTCATAGCCACTGCCTGCAGAGGTTATTTGCACAGTCCACCCTTGCGCAAAAGTCATGTCGTGATCCTCCACGATGGCGCTGATGACGGGGCAAAGCTTTCTGGCTTCCTCTGGAGAGCCATCAACAGAGATGTAAACCGAACGATCCTCGCTTGAGAACTCGGAGGCCTGGGTCAAGGCGTCGTTGCCATCCAGGATTTTGCAGAGTAATGAGGCGTTCTCGACGGACTCGTCAGTAGTGCCGGAGTACGCACATTGAGCAGTCACAATCGTCAGTAAAAAGAACATACCCGTTGCGTATTTGTTTCTCACTTCCATGTTCCTAGGGTGGGAGGGGCAGAAAATACTAATTCATCAGTCGGTTAATAGTTATCAGTTTTGGCTGACAGCTCCTTCCCCCTCTCCTCCGCCCCCCTATTTGCGTTGACCATTGACGGTAACGAAGGCGCGCCCCATACCTGCCACCAGCAGGAGGCACGATCGCTAATGGCCAGCTATTCTGCTGCTCGACCAGAAACTTTGGAGCGTCCCTCTGGTCAGCTGTCTCGTACAAAAAAACAGCGCGGATTCGCTGTTCAACATGGATCAAGTCAAAAGGGAAATTTCGACTGTGAAAAACTTCATGCGCCTTACAAAAGGTGCCTCAACCTATCAATTATGCATCGGCAGGCTGCGATTAATTATTTTCAGGCTTTCCGTCAATCGTTATCGATGGAAGCCTTGGCGAAGAATATCCTTCCAGATCACTGATTGAAGATTGCCCTACCGCTTCAGCTCTCCATGCGGATGAGCTGAAGTCCCCCGAAGCTACAACCAGACACGTCAATAAAATCCCGCGCAAGCTCAGCCTATTCGATCAGATCCGAAAACTGCCCACCAGCTGCTTCAAGCGAGCCGCCTGCTGCTCCAGATCGGAACAGGCCTGCAAGGTCGACTGGAGGTTTTCCACGCCACCGATGCGCAGGGTCACGCTATTCAAGCGCTCGCCGGCCAGGTTGGCGAGGGTCGTAACCCTCCGGCAGTTTGGCCTCCGGATACGCATGACCGGACACGCCCCTATCAGTCCGCCATCATGACGAGTGGAGATAAAACAATCTGAACCTGTACCTCCCCCCCAAAGTCGAAAAAATTGGTAGCCATTAATCACTCAAGCATCACTTTAAAAGGGGTCTTTTCATGAAGATTTCGCAAGTTATGACGAAAGATGTTTTAACAGCCAAGCCAAACCAGACGATCCAGGAAGCAGCAAGCATGATGGCCAGGATCGATAGCGGTGCCATTATGGTTGAGGAGCAAGAGCGCCTGGTTGGCATGATCACGGACCGGGATATAGCCATCAGAGCCGTAGCCGAAGGACTCACCGGCACAACCCCTATCAGCGAGGTAATGACTGGCGGCATCCGTTATTGCTTTGAGGATGATGATATAGAGCATGTGGCAAAAAACATGGCGGACGTTCAACTCCGTCGCCTCCCCGTGCTCAGCCGAGACAAGCGTCTGGTGGGCGTCGTGTCGCTGGGAAACATTGCCAGCACTCACTCTCAGTCCGCCGCCGCTACTGTTTTGCGCGGTGTAGCGCAGGCTCACTAACCAGTTGGATAAGAGGACGTTCAAGTGTTCATCAGGATTAAAGCACCCATGGATCTGGCACACTCGCCTGGCCTGGAATCCTGTTGGGAACACGGCTTCAGGGTCAGGCGAGTCCTTCCGTAAACATCTGCTGCCAATGGCTCGCCGGATAGCCCCTTCTCCACCCAGCGCGTCTCTCGCTGGATCGCTTGCGCATTGCGCGACATGTCAGTCCGACTCGATGAACAGGTCTTTATCATCCGGGCCTAGCACCGGCTCTTGATCCTCCAGGCTGTCGGTTTCACGCTTCTTTTTCAGCCGGGCTCGAGCGCGCTCGGTGTCGCAGGTCTTTCCTTCTGCCAAGGTAATCAGAGTTGATGAAACCCGATAGAAACCACCACACGGCTCGCAATAAACACGTAATCCGCCCCCGAACGAAAGATCTTCCAGTGCATTAGTATTTCCACACAGCGGACAGTTCATAGCCACCTCCTGATCGTTCAGCCACAACCGCTTTAGGCCGCCCTAGACTCTGACAATCTGAATGACGTGGTAAATGAATAGCGGGGGCATGTTGATATCGACAGGGGTTATCCAGGTAGGTTGCTTATTCTTTACTCGCGCCGCCAACCAGACCGGGTGCGCTCTTTAGGAATTTTTCGCTCTGCCTCGCTGAGCCCCATAGGAACTGCCGAAAGCTGCGATCTTCTTTTGATCCTGACAGGAGCCGCTGAAGATCAAAAGATCGCAGCCTTCGGCAGCTCCTACGGAGGGTGGTATTACAGCCGGGTGGAATCTAATCCGAAGTCAGCGGCTGTCTGGAGCGACTTGGTGCGATGAACGACTTCTCCTCGGTGTCGCGATGCAATAAGGAAACGTTGTAGTCATAGCGGGATATCAACGGCACCGGCTCGTCATTGCGGGACATCTTGAGCCATTGTCTTGTGCGCTCGATGTCAAAGGACTCGTTCCTGCCCTTCATTTTTTTTATCAGGTTCGTCGAGACCCTGAAGCGTCCACATCCGGCCGAGCATGCAACCTCTGACCAGTCTTCAGCCACATGAACAGTGTTAGAGACAGCGTGACAGATTAAGCACTTCATGTTCGATCTCCTTATCCATGAATTATCAACTGTAGACGATCCACGACCAGGGAGCTCTGTCTCCCGGCAGAAAACCAAGTCAACCGGTCACCTCGCCAGATGAACAGTCAAAGAAGCGATAAGTGAAGAGCCCAGCGCGATGGCTGGGCTCCGGTTATCTTCTGTTTTCCAGCATTTTGTCGGCGAGCGCTTTGGCCCTTTGGATCAGCAGGTTTTGCCTGTCTTCATGGGTGGCTTCTCCAACCACCGGCGCCGTCAGATGGCTTTCGGCAATTAACGCAGCACAGAAGTATTGATCCCAGACAGCGCTTTGCTCCGACACCGGTTTGTTCATTTGGTCGGCGATCATATGCGGCTCCTTTCTGATGAGGTAGCTCCGCTATTTTACGCCCGAATCGCGAACAACCGGCGTCGGTCAGGATAGTCGGTGCCTCATTGCAATGCCGCGCACTGGCGACAAGTCATTTCCTCGACTAGGATTTTAGCGTACAGGACTTCGCCCACTGTGTTGTCGGGCGACTCACCAGGGAGAGATAGATGACACCTACTCGTATTTGCGAGCAAACCTATCGTGGCTGGTCCAGCCCCATCTTGCTTGAACTCAAAGAGAGAGAACATCAGCTAGACCCTTCGGAACGCCAGGCCCTGCAAAATGTCCTGGTAGAGAGGAGACTTCTAAACACCGGAAACCCTTCTGGCAGTGATCGACGCAAAGCTGATCCGGCCAAATAGCTTTCACCAACGCTGCTAGCACCCTGCCAGCAGCGTGCTCATCAGCAATCACCAAATTCCAGACAAAAAAAAGCCCAGGCAGCTGATGGACGCCTGGGCTTTAAAAATGCATAAACCGTGGTGGTGAACGCGGGGCGATATTACCCAATAGCGTGATCTGTAACAAGATATTTTGACTCACTATCCAGTTACTAAGTTATCTAACCCATTAAATAACCACACTATTTTTAAGCTATCTACAAACAATCCCGGACAGCCTTGCGCAACGCCGCTGATTTGGCCCATGGCGGCCCTTGGTAAAGTGATACCCGGCTGCCATCCTTCGATTTCACGATATCCAGAATTTCGTCAGCCGTGATGACGCTCGGCGCGGTGATTCGGTAGCCGTTGGAAATCGTCGATTGCGTCGATCCAGGGATGTCCTGACGCCACAAGGGCAGTACACACGCGGCATATTCCTTGGGCGCTTTATCGCTGTATTTGCTGACATTGGGCTCGCCGGGCACCAGGGATGCGGGTAACGAACAACCCGCCAACAAAGCCACCGCTACTCCCGCTATCAACATCCGCATAACGCTTCCCCATCCTGAAAAACGGGAAATGTAGCCTTTACCTGCGCAGACATCCAGTGGACGCTGGGGCAATGCCTCTATGAAGGAATTCTTATAGGGCAATGCCAGTCAGTTAAGGTGCGGAATCTGTGGGAGCGGGCTTGCTCGCGAAAGCGGTGTATCAGGCGACATCAATATTGACTGTGCCGCCGTCTTCGCGAGCAAGCCCGCCCCCACATGGATTGCGCTTAACTGACCGGCATTACTCTTATAGGGGAGCTTTTATACAGAAGCTTCGCCCTGCCCCGGATCGGCTCCCGAACCGGAATCGGGATATGCCCTTGCGTTCAGGTACACCATCCATCGCTCGTACGCTTCATGCTGCCATGCCGTGACGCGCTCCCATTCCGGGCCGCTCATCTGATGAGCCGAGATCAGCTTCATCATCTCCGTGGTTGCCGCATCCAGATCAACGATCAGCCCATGTGCATGGTGTCTGAAATCATCGGTAGCCGTCATTTGAGATACCTCGCCCCAGCGAATAAAGCATTACCTCAATACGACAGCAGAGCTGTTCACTCGCGTTGATTTTCCCGACCAATGGAACCACCTTCCATCCCTACCCCTTCACGCACACCACCTGCCGCAAGGTGTGCAGCACTGCCACCAGATCACGCTGGGCGTACATGACTTTGTCGATGTCCTTATAGGCCATCGGAATCTCATCGATGACTGCCGCATCCTTACGACACTCCACATGAGCAGTCGCGCGGATCTGGTCTGCGACGGTGAAGGTGTTTTTGGCTTTGGTACGGCTCATGGTTCGACCGGCGCCGTGGCTGCAGGAACAAAACGATTGCTCGTTGCCCAGGCCACGCACGATGAAGCTTTTGGCGCCCATGGAACCGGGAATGATCCCCAACTCGCCCTTCTTCGCCGACACCGCCCCCTTGCGGGTGACCAGGACGTCCTCGCCGAAGTGCCGCTCTTTCTGCACGTAATTGTGGTGGCAGTTCACGGCCTCCAGCGCGACCTCGAAGGGTTTGCGGATCTCTTGTCGCGCCGCGTGAATCACCGCTTGCATCATCAAGGCACGGTTCTGCCGGGCGAAGTCCTGAGCCCAGCCCACCGCTTCGACGTAGTCATCGAAGTGTCGGCTGCCCTCTTTGAAGTAGGCCAGATCGCGGTCCGGCAGATTGGCGATGTGCTGGCGCATGTCCGCCTGGGCCAGTTGAATGAACAGGGTGCCGATGGCGTTGCCAACCCCCCGAGAACCGCTGTGCAACATGAACCAGACACGGTTGGCCTCGTCCAGGCAGACCTCGATGAAGTGATTACCGGTACCGAGGGTACCCAGGTGCTGACGGTTGTTGGTGCTGGCCAGTTTCGGGTACTTGTCGGTGATCGCCTTGAACCGTGGGTTCAACGCCGCCCAGGCCTGATCGGCCTGCTGTGGAACGCGCTCCCAGGCGCCCTCGTCGCGCCGGCCACGGCTCAACGTGCGGCCATGGGGCACGGCCTTTTCAATGGCCGTGCGCAGACCGTGCAGGTTGTCCGGCAAGTCGGCGGCGGTCAGCGACGTGCGCGCGGCAATCATGCCGCAGCCGATGTCCACGCCCACGGCCGCCGGAATGATCGCACCCACGGTCGGGATCACGCTGCCGATGGTGGACCCTTTGCCCAGGTGCACATCCGGCATCACCGCCAGGTGCTTGAAGATGAACGGCATCTTCGCGGTATTGATCAATTGCTGCCGGGCTTCGCTTTCAACCGGCACGCCTTCGGTCCAGAGTTTGATCGGCTTGCCGTTGGCGACTTCCAGCAGTTGGTAGGCAGGTTGTTGCATGATATCGACTCTCTTCGGATCAGACGAACATAACGCTCCATCGAGGGAAATGGGATTACTATTTCGTAGCGGGGAATTGCAGGAGGTCATCATGTGGCTTAACGAATATGAACAGCAACTACGGCGCGACCTGCAAGGCGTGGCGTCGGATCTGAGGTGGTCGGCGGTAGAGCTTTTGCGCATCGCAGAGCAGTTGCGCCAGGCCGGCAATGATGTGGATGCAGAGGCAACGCTAAGGCTGTGCGCGTTGTTCCAGGGCGATGAAGAACGCCTGGCGGGCTATGCTGAAGAAGTGAAAGCAAAGAGCATCACTCGAACGAAAGCTCACTAGAGAGCGCCGTCATGAACAAGCCTCTATGCGCGCTGATTGCCGTGCTGGCGGCGTCAGGTGGCTGCAACACCGAATCACATCTCTATCGAGACCAACCGTTGGTCGCCAAGGTCGAAACCGGCATGACCAAGGATCAGGTCGAGCGGATTGGCGGCAAACCGCTATCGATCACGGCTCGCACGGTAGAGCCTGGCACCTGCTTTGATTACAAGCTGACCCAGGCCGGCCATCAGCAGCCATACAACGTCAGCTTCGACGGCAGGGGCCAGGTCGACCATAAAAGTTTCATGACGTGCGCGCAATGGAGTCATGCCCAAGAAAAAGCCAGAGAGTATTCCCCCTCCACGGGCGGGATGGGTGGCGGTTATTGACCTGTAAAAGCAGCCTCGCGAGCTCGGCAGCTGCTACAAATAGTACAAAGCCCCGGCAAACCGGGGCTTCAGGCGCACTATTTGTCTGATTTTTGGCTACGCGATGATCTACCCGACCGGGCCCTGTAGGCGGGAAGCGCAGCCGCATAGGCCAGTGCTTCTTCTCGGCTGCCAAAGGATCCAAGCCGGTCACCTTTGGTGCACACCCGCCAGGGGCCGCTGTTCACGCTGAGTACGTCATAACCGTTCATGTGCATTTTGGTCAGCATCGGAACGCTCATAGTCACCTCCATTTCGGCAGTGATAGTCCAGGGTCAACCCAACTACCTTACACCCGACTTTCAGTGAAGTGCCAACTAGACGTCGCGTCAGGATTCCGCCATTCCATTGCACTTTCAACGGCCCTGTCGGCTCTAACCCTTGAAGCAGACACTTCTGCGGATTGCGGTCTGAATATTGCATTTTTATGACTGTTTTATGACAACCGGCAGTCAGGTAATCCATGAAAGTACGCGCAACCGTCATTTGCGAGCAGGACCGGCATATTCTCCTGGTGCGCAAACCCAGGGGGCGCTGGACCTTGCCCGGCGGAAAAGTCGAGCCTGGCGAAACCGCTGCGGGCGCGGCCACAAGAGAACTCTACGAAGAAACAGGGCTTGGGGTCGACGGCCTTCTGTACCTGATGGAGCTGGAAACGGCCAGCACCCGGCACCATGTCTACGAGGCGTCGGTCGTCAACCTGGCAGAGGCTCGGCCACAGAATGAAATCTTCGACTGCCTCTGGTATCCGCTGGACGCCGTGCACAACCTGAGCACAAGCGACGCCACGCTCAGAATCGTCAAAGCGTTTCAGCGTCGCTTGTAGATCGCCCCCCGGGCTTTGGCCAATGCCATCACGGCCTTGTCGATGAACCCGGCAATCTCGGCCGGCATCGAGACCAGCGATGCATGGCTGGCGTTCAGGGTCAGAATCTCCCTGGCGTTCAGTCGCACCGCCATCCATTGCCGGTTTTGCGGCGCGGGAGGGTGTATTGCAAACCTGTCAGCCCAGATCGCCGCCACCGACCGGCATGACCATGCCGGTGATGTAAGAGGCTTCGTCGCTGGCCAGAAACAGAATAGCGCCTGCCTGTTCATCCAGCGTGCCATAACGCTTCATCAAACTGCTGTCGAGGGTCTGGTCGACGATCTGCTGGTACCACAGTTTTTCCTGAGCGCTTTGTTCCGCGGTGTTGCGCGGGATCAGCCGCGGCGGCGCTTCGGTGCCACCGGGGGCGGTCGCGTTGACCCGCACGCCACGACCGGCGGTTTCGAACGCCAGGCACGCGGTCAGCGCATTGACCCCGCCCTTCGCCGCACCGTAGGGCACGCGATTGACGCTACGGGTCGCGATGGATGAAACGTTGACGATGGCGCCGCTGCCTTGTTCGAGCATGAACGGCAGCGCGGCATGGCAACACCACAGTGTCGGGAATAGTGAACGGCGAACCTCGGCCTCGATTTGCTGCTCTTCATAGTGTTCGAAAGGCTTGGTCCAGATCGTACCGCCGACGTTGTTGACCAGCACATCAAGGCGATCGAAACGTTCGACAGCGGTGCGCATCACGCGGCTGCATTCGCTGTATTGCTCAAGGTCGGCGGTCAGGGCGAGCACTTGGCTGCTCTGCCCCAATTGCTTCTGGAGTTCGAACACCAGATCGGAGCGATCGACCAGAATCAACCGCGCCCCTTCGGCGGCCATGCGTTCTGCCACGCACCGGCCGATGCCTTGGGCGGCACCGGTAATCAGCGCGACTTTTTTGTGGAATCTGTTCATGTGTACCTCGTGACGAAGGATACCGGTCCGTCAAGACGTACCGGACGAAACACTGTCCTGTGGGAGCGAGCCTGCTCGCGATAGCTGTCTCACTGGCGACATCCTGGGTGAATGTTCCGGCCTCTTCGCGAGCAGGCTCGCTCCCACATTGGGACCTTTGCCGAGCACGGTATTTGTGTACGACTTCGCTCCCACAACAGCACGAATCAAGCCGCGCTGGCGGCAAATTTCTCGTAGTAGAAGTTCGCAGGCGCAATGCCTTGCTCGCGAATGAACTGGCTGACCGCCTCGACCATCGGCGGCGGGCCGCACAGATAGACATCGACGTCGCCATCGTTCAAATGCCGTGGCTCGATGTGTTGGGTCACGTAGCCCTTGAGCGGGTGCCGACTGTCGGGGTTGGCCACGCAGGCGCTGAAGCTGAAGTTCGGGATTCGCGCGGCGAAGGCTTCCAGTCGATCCATCTCCACCAGGTCGAAATCGTTGGTCACGCCGTAGATCAAATGCAGCGGATGCTCGCTGCCCTGCTCGGCGATTTTTTCCAGCATCGCGGTAAACGGCGCCAGGCCAGTGCCACCGGCCAGCAACAACAACGGACGGCGGATATCGCGCAGATAGAAACTGCCCAACGGTCCGGCCAGGCTCATGCTGTCGCCGGCCTTGGCCATGCTGGTCAGGAAGCTGCTCATCAAGCCGCCGGGCACGTTGCGAATCAGAAAACTGACCTCGCCGTCGCGCTGCAACGAGCTGAACGAATAGGCGCGGGTCTGCTCGCTGCCGGGCACCCCGAGGTTCACATACTGCCCCGGCAGAAACGCCAGTTTGCTCAGGGCCTCGCCTTTGATCGACAGCGCAATGGTGCTGTCGGACAACTGACGCACGGCGCTGATGGTCGCGTCATAGCTGGCCTGACGAGTGCGACAGACATCCGATGAAACCGGCACCCGCACCACGCAATCGCTCTGCGCACGCATCTGGCAGGTCAGGACAAAACCCTGCTGCGCCTCGTCGGCGCTGAGGGCGTCTTCGATGTAGTCCTCGCCCAAGTCGTAGCGGCCGGCCTCGGCGAAGCATTTGCAAGTGCCGCAAGCGCCGTCGCGGCAGTCCAGCGGAATGTTGATGCCCTGGCGGTACGCGGCATCGGCCACGGTTTCCCCAGCATTGGCGTCGATGAACCGGGTGACGCCGTCTTCGAAATTGAACGCAATGGAATGAGTCATGACGGCCGCCTCAGAGGTGGTAAACATCGATGACCTGGCGAACGTAGTCGTTCTTCAGGATCACTTTCTTGGCCTTGATCAACGGGTTTTCACCGCGCACATCCAGGGTGTAGAAACTGCTGCCGAAATAGCTGTCGACGGTCTTGTAGCGAAAGCTCAGGGTGTGCCAGTTGAAGCGCACCTTGCACAGGCCGTCGGCCTGTTCGAGCAGCTCGATGTTGCTGAGGTTGTGCGAGGTGCGGGTGTCCGGCACGCTGGCACTGGAACGCTCGGTCTTGATGCGGAAAACGCGGTCTTCCAGGCCGGTGCGGTTGCCGTACCAGATCAGCGAGATTTCCCGCTGCGGGTCTTCAGTCAGCTCGTCGTTATCGTCCCAGGACGGCATCCAGAAGGTTGCGTCCGGCGCGTACAACTCCAGCCAGTCGTCCCATTGCTTGTCGTCGAGGTAGCGTGCTTCGCGGTAGAGAAAATCGCGCACCGCGTCATAGGTCATGGTCATTGCACGGCCTCCACTGCAATCAGTTCGGACTGTTCGGCGGCCAGGGCCTTGAGCATGGTCTGCTGCCAATATTTGTGTTGCAGCACGAACAGGCCTTCGTCTTCGGTGCGCACGCCGCTGAGCAGCGGATGCAGGTCGATTTCTCTGGCCGCATCATCGGCGCCTTCGACCCAATGCTCGGCGCCACGGGACATGTCATTCCAGGCGGTGACACTGCCCTGGTAACCCGTCTGGCAGGAGCGAAACTCTTCCAGATCGTCTGGGGTGGCCATGCCGCTGACGTTGAAAAAGTCCTCGTACTGACGAATGCGGCTCGAACGGGCGTGGTCGCTTTCACCTTTGGGGGCGATGCAGTAAATGGTGATTTCGGTGCGGTTGACCGAGATCGGCCGGGCGATGCGAATCTGCGAACTGAACTGGTCCATCAGGTACACGTTCGGGTACAGGCACAGGTTGCGCGAGTTCTCGATCATCCAGTTGGCGCGGGCCTGGCCGAAGTCCCGGGCCAACTCGTCGCGACGCTCGTACAGCGGACGGTCCTCGGGGTTGGACCAACGGGTCCAGAGCAGCATGTGGCCCTTGTCGAAGGAATAGAACCCCCCACCCTGCTTGGCCCAGGTGCCGGCGCTCATCGTTGGATTGCAATCGCCGGCTTCACGCTGCTTGCGCTGGTTCTGGGTGGCGGCGTAGTTCCAGTGCACCGAGCTGACGTGATAGCCGTCGGCACCGTTTTCGGCGGTGAGTTTCCAGTTGCCTTCGTAGATGTAACTGGAGGAACCGCGCAGCACTTCCAGGCCATCGGCGGACTGGTCGACGATCATGTCGATGATCTTGGCCGACTCACCCAGGTGCTCAACCAGCGGCACGACATCGGCCTTGAGGCTGCCGAACAGGAAGCCGCGATAGGATTCGAAACGCGCGACTTTGGTCAGGTCGTGGGAGCCATCGCAATTGAAGCTCGCCGGGTAGCCGGCCGCCGCCGGGTCTTTAACCTTGAGCAGCTTGCCGGAGTTGTTGAACGTCCAGCCGTGGAATGGGCAGGTGTACGAACTCTTGTTGCCGGTCTTGTGCCGGCAGAGCATCGCCCCACGGTGGCTGCACGCATTGATAAAGGCGTTCAACACACCGTCCTTGTTGCGCGCGATGAAGATCGACTGGCGCCCCATGGTGGTGGTGTAGAAATCGTTGTTGTTGGGGATCTGGCTTTCATGGGCCAGGTACAGCCAGTTGCCTTCGAAGATGTGCTGCATCTCGAGGTCGAACAGCCGCGGGTCAGTGAACATCTCGCGCTTGCAGCGGTAGATACCCTGTTCAGGGTTTTCTTCAAGCAGGGAGTGAAGGTATTCGGGTCGCAGGGACATGGCCGCCGCCTCCATTGTTTTTATTCAGGTAGGGCCATGCTAGGACGTGGGGATGGGGCGGACTATCCGCCGGGTGCAGACCTGTATCCATTTTGTGCAACGAGCGGTCGGTGGTTGATGATCGTTCCCACGCTCCCGCGTGGGAATGCCTCAACGGACGCTCTGCGTTCGGCTCTGGAAGGGACGCGGAGCGTCCCGGGCTGCATTCCCACGCAGAGCGTGGGAACGATCAAACGGTGGGCGGCGTTTGCGAGGTCAGTGGCGGCGTTTGAGGGTGTCGGAGGGCAATTCGCCGAACTGTTTGCGGTAGCTGTCGGAGAACCGGCCCAGGTGCAGAAAGCCGTAATCCATGGCCACTTCCGTGACGTTGCGCACGTTGCAGGTCGGGTCGCTCAGGTTGGCGTGGATGCGTTCGAGCTTCTTCTGCCGGATGTAGTTTTTTGGCGTGTCCCCCGCGTTACGTTCGAACAACCCATACAGCGAACGCAGGCTCATCCGCGCCTGGCGCGCCAGTTCCTCGCTGTCGATGTCTTGCTTGAGGTTGCAGGCGATGTAATCGACCAGCGCCTCGAACGTCGCCGAGGCTGAGCCAGGGTCGGTGCGCATGACGTTGGTCTTCATCAGGCCGAGCATCTTGCTGACGACGATTTGCGCATAGTGCTCCTGCACACGGGGAATCGGCTCGGCGGCTTCTGCCTCCTGGCAAATCATCGCCAGCAGACCGACGAAACCTTCCAGTTGATTGAGCTGATAACGGTTCTCCAGAAATCGCACGCCCTGCCCCGGATACCGCCAGCGCTGCTCTTCGCACACTGACTCCAGTAGCCGCGTGGGAACTTTCAGGATGAATTTTTCGCAATCACTGGAATAGGTCAGATCCACCGGATCGTCCGGGTTGATCAGCAGCAACTCACCGGGCGCGAAGTAATGTTCCTGGCCATGGCCACGCCACAGGCAGTTGCCGCGCAGCAGCACTTGCAAGTGATAGATGCTGTCCAGCGCGCCGGACATGACCCGCACGCTGGCGCCGTAACTGATGCGGCACAGGTCGAGGCTGGCGAATTTTCGATGATCGAGGCTGGCCAGTGGACGACCGGCCCTGGGCATCTGGAGGCAATGATTGCCGACGTGCTGATTGACGTAGCCAGATACCGCGTACGGGTCGGCATGGTCGAAGACTCTGCTGCGATGACTCAACCATTGCGCTTGCATCATCGGTTCGCTCTCATTGTTGTTATAGGGTGCGTCGGGCGATTCTAGAGCAGTGCTCGCATCGATGTGTCAGTTGACCGACCTGTGGGAGCGAGCCTGCTCGCGAAAGGGTCATCAGCTTCAACATCAACGTTGACTGACACTCCGCTTTCGCGAGCAGGCTCGCTCCCACAAAGGTTCGGCTGGTCGAGGGTATCAGTCCTCGAGCGCACGCACCCGTTCGTGGCGTTGCTGCTCCTCAGGCTGGGCGGACGACTGCAGGGTGAAGTCGAAGTCGATTTCGGCAAAGCGCCCGCTTACGCCGTGGGCCGCCGCACGCTGCGGATCATCGCTGAAGGTGATTTTGGCGATCAGTTCGTCACGGGTGGCATAAGCGAAATCGTCATGCAGGTACTGATCGCCGTCGAGGTTGATCTGGGTGGTCAGGTGGCGATGATCCGGTGCCGAAATGAAGAAGTGAATGTGCGCCGGCCGCTGGCCATGACGGCCCAGTTGATCGAGCAGTTGCTGGGTCGGACCGTCCGGCGGGCAGCCATAGCCCGACGGCACGATGCTGCGAAAACGGTAACGGCCCTCGGCATCGGTGACGATGCGCCGACGCAGGTTGAACTCGGACTGGGTGGTATCGAAGTACGAATAGGTGCCACCGGTATTGGCGTGCCAGACATCCACCACCGCCCCGGCCAGCGGTTCGCCAGCGGTGTTGCGCACCTGGCCTTGCATGAACAGCACCACACCCGGATCGACGCCATCGTCCAGTCGCGCTTCGACGTTCGACAGCGGCGCACCGGCCACGTAAAGCGGCCCTTCGATGGTCCGCGGGGTGCCGCCGGATTTACCGGCCTGCTCGTCTTCGGCGTCCATCAACAGGTCCAGGTAATGCTCAAGACCCAGCCCGGCCACCAACAGACCCGCCTCCTGACGCGCGCCCAGCACGTTGAGGTAGTTGACGGCTTTCCAGAATTCTTCCGGGGTCACGGCCAGGTCTTCGATGATGTTCACCGAGTCCCGCAGGATGCGGTAAACCAGCGCTTTGACCCGCGGATCGCCGGCGTCGTTGAGCAGGCCGCTGGCCTCTTCGAGAAACTTCTGGACACTGGCGGTGTTGGAAATCTTGACGTTCATGGTGGATCCTCATCTTGTAATTATTAGCGTAGCGAACTGAACAGACTGGGTTCAGCGGTCATCCTCGCGAATGGAAGAAGGATGCCGGCACAGTGCGTTGACCTCGATGGCCATGTACGGGTACAGCGGCAACTGCATCAGCAGGTCGTGCAGTTCCTGAACGCTGTCGACATCGAACACGCTGTAATTGGCATAGAGCCCGGCGATGCGCCACAGATGACGCCACTTGCCTTGCTCTTGCAGACGCTGGGCCAGGGCTTTTTCGTCGGCCTTGAGCTTGGCGGCGCGTTCCGGGTTCATGTCGACCGGTAAATTCACAGTCATTTTTACGTGAAACAGCATGATGCCCTCCTCAGGCTTGATGAACGGCAGTGGATGTCTTGTCCCTACGGAAAAACGCCAGGCGTTCTTCATCCAGGCTCAGGCCCAGCCCCGGTGTTTGCGGGACATGCAGTTGGAAATCGCGGTAGACCAATGGCTCGCTGAGGACGTCTTCGGTCAGCAGCAGCGGGCCGAACAACTCGGTATCCCAGCTCAGTGCGTTGAGCGTGACGAAGGCATGGGCCGAGGCCAGCGTGCCAATCCCGCCTTCGAGCATGGTGCCGCCGTACAGACCGATACCGGCCGCCTCGGCAATGGCGGCGGTTCGCAGCACGGCGCGTGGGCCGCCGTTCTTGGCGATTTTCAGGGCGAATACTGAAGCCGCGCCCTCCCGTGCCAGGTTGAAGGCGTCCTCTACGCATTCGATGGACTCATCGGCCATGATCGGCGCCGGACTCACGGCATTCAGGCGCACCATGCCGGCGCGGTTATTGCGCGAGATCGGTTGTTCGATCAGGTCGATGCCGTTGGTGCCGAGGATCCGGCAGGCCCGCAGGGCCACCGCTTCATCCCAGGCCTGATTGACATCGACCCGCACACTGGCGCGGTCGCCCAAGGCCTTTTTGATCGCAATGACGTGGGCCAGGTCGCGGTTGACCTCGCCAGCACCGATTTTCAGTTTGAAGATCCGGTGGCGACGCAGGTCGAGCATTTTTTCCGCTTCGGCGATGTCCTTGGCGGTGTCGCCGCTGGCCAGGGTCCAGGCCACCGGCAAGGCATCGCGAACCCGGCCGCCCAGCAGTTCGCTGACCGGCAGGCCAAGACGCTTGCCTTGGGCGTCGAGCAAAGCACTTTCGATACCCGATTTGGCGAAGGTGTTGCCACGAATGCTGCGCTCCAGGCGCAACATCGCGGCATTCACATTACCGCCGTCCTGGCCAATCAGCAGTGGCGCGAAGTGTTTGTCGATGTTGGTCTTGATGCTGTCCGGGCTTTCGTTGCCATAGGCCAGACCGCCGATGGTGGTCGATTCACCGATCCCTTCAATGCCATCGGCACAGCGCACACGGATGATCACCAGGGTCTGGTTCTGCATGGTGTGCATCGCCAGCTTGTGCGGGCGGATGGTCGGCAGATCGACAATGATCGTCTCGATCGATTCAATGGCAGTTGCACGCATGTCGATACCCGTCAGGTTCTTGAAGTTCTGAAACGGATTCTCGTACGGTTTTTTCCGGGCGGCCAATATAGAATTGGTCTGGCTCGATACCTTAAAGGTATTCAACAGACCGACATCCGGAGGCCCCATGGAACTGCGTCACCTGCGGTATTTTCAGGTGTTGGCTCAAACCCTCAACTTCACCCGCGCCGCCGAACTGCTGCACATCGCCCAACCGCCACTGAGCCGGCAGATCCAGCAGCTGGAAGACGAACTCGGGGTTCTACTGCTGGAACGCGGCCGACCGCTGAAGCTGACCGACGCCGGGCGTTTTTTCCATGAACACTCCACCGCTCTGCTTGAACAATTGGGCAAGGTTTGCGACAACACGCGGCGGATCGGGCTGGGTGAAAAGACCTGGCTGGGCATCGGCTTTGCGCCATCGACACTGTATGGCGTGCTGCCGGAACTGATTCGCCGACTGCGCAGCGGCGAGCCTCTGGCGCTGGAGTTGGGGCTCTCGGAAATGACCACGCTGCAACAGGTGCAAGCGCTCAAGGCCGGGCGCATCGATGTCGGCTTCGGGCGTATCCGCATCGACGACCCGGCCATCCTGCAGACCGTGCTCACCGAAGATCGACTGGTCGCCGCCCTGCCCGCCGGCCATCCGCTCCTCGCCAGGCCCATCAGCCTTCGCGAGCTGGCGAAGGAACCCTTTGTGCTCTACCCCGGCAACCCGCGCCCCAGTTACGCCGACCACGTGATCGCGTTGTTCGAAGCCAGTGGCGTGCACATCAAAGTGGCGCAATGGACCAACGAGCTGCAAACAGCGATCGGTCTGGTGGGGGCGGGAATCGGTGTGACACTGGTGCCGGCCTCGGTGCAGTTGCTGCACCGCGACGACATTGGCTTCACCCCGGTGCTGGAAGACAACGCGACCTCGCCGATCATTCTCAGCAGGCGCGTGGGCGACGTATCGCCGGGGTTGAATCATTGTTTGCAGATGATCGATGAACTGCTTGCGGGTGACAGGCTCGTGAACTAGGCCATGACACCCGCGAAGGCTCGACGACCGGCGCGCATTTCAGTGCGAAGTTCGCCGATCAGGTTGGAAATATCGCGAACACTGGTCAGCTCGTCGGGGGATACGCCGGTGATCAACAGTTCAATCCGCCCGGTGGTGCGCTCGAAGACCTTGATCCGCAACGTTTCATTGCCGTTCACAGTGCATTCGCAGGACAGCGGCTTGAAACCGGACTCAACAATTTGGCAAAGCTGCGCAAGTGGAGCCATGGCGAACGCCCTCGTGGACGGTTTTGCGATTGGATCCACTCAGCGCAGATCAACTAGCGCAACGCGCCAGCGAGTTTTGTAGGCGCTGGCGAAGCCTGCGCCTACACAGTCAATCTCCCTGACGTCGTTCAGTGAGAATCCCCGTCCCACAACCAGTTCCAGATCCCTGGCAACTCAACCGCCTCTGAACTGTCACGGACAGTACGCGCCATGGCCGCCCGCTGCAGCGCTGCCGTGTCGTCGTAAAACGGCTTCTGCGCCGTGGCCAGACCTGTGGCGCTGGCACTGTCGAGGAGGATTTGCAGGTATTCCCGGGTATGCCGGGCGGTGTAGCGATTGAGATCGTGAAAGGTCACCACCACCGGAATCACCCCGTCCACCGTCGGCAACTCGCCGAGGGCGATGCGCTCGCGGACTTCGGACAGCTGCCGCAGCATATTGGCCCGCCGCCGAGGGCTGGCGTTGAAGCCCCAGATCTTGCCGTCATTGGCACTCAGGTCGGTCAGCAGTACGTGCATGCCATGCTGTTGGTAGGCGGCAAAGGTGCGCTTGTCGTAGTTCCAGAATGGCGGACGCACCAGGATCGGCGAGACGCCAGTGATCGCAGCAATGTCTGCGCTGCCATGGGTCAGCGACTGTTCCAGTTCTTCCGCATTCAGGGAGCGATGGTTGGTGTGGTGGGGAGTGGCCGTGTGGAAGCCCAACAGGTGTCCCTCGGCGTGTTCACGCCCCATGATCTGACGGCCCACGTCACTGCCGCCGGCGCCTGAGGCACGGGTTTGCACGAAGAACACGGCTTTAATGTCGGGTTGCAGCGGATTACGCGCCAGGCTGTCGAGCACGGTGACGGTCGGGTTGTAAAAACCGGACGCGCTGGGCCCGTCGTCGAAAGTCAGCAGAAAGCGGATCGGCGCTTGTGCGCGCAGGCGCTGTTGCGTCTGCGGCGTCATTTCGATGGGCGCGGCGATGCAGCCAAACAGGCCAGCTGCAATGGCGAACGCGGATAGAACCTTGAACAACTGCTTCATGTTTTGCCTTGGGCCAGACCTTGCGGACGTCATGTTTAATGGCAAAAACCCCTCGCCCATTCATCCCTTTATCGGCCCGCCAATCGCTGCGAGCCGAGGTTGGATAAGGGTACACAGTGTTTGGTTCCAGCGCCCGCTCCCAGGCTCGCGTTATGCCTTCGATTTTCGGTTATTAGTTGTTTACCCAGCAACAGCGACTCAACAGACTGTTTTCCTCGGTGCATGCCGTTCCCCC
The DNA here is from genome assembly GCF_034008235.1 of Pseudomonas sp. P9_31. Classification (NCBI taxonomy): domain Bacteria; kingdom Pseudomonadati; phylum Pseudomonadota; class Gammaproteobacteria; order Pseudomonadales; family Pseudomonadaceae; genus Pseudomonas; species Pseudomonas sp. P9_31. The sequence goes on along the minus strand of NZ_CP125375.1, from coordinate 2,486,791 downwards.
CGACATCCTCCTCCCTTCAAGCCCGCTCCCACAGGTGATTGCATTTCAGGCCGCAGGAACTAAAAAGCCCCGCCATCAATGGCGGGGCTTTTGGGTATGTGCAAGCCGATCAAGGCTTCAGCGGGCGCTCCTGGTCGCGGTCCGACAGCTCTTTACCGTCGTCGGGGTGCTTCCAGTCCGGCGTCGAACGCTTCTGCCGCTCGAGTTCTTCCTCCGTCGGTTCATCGGTGTCTTCATTCGGGTCTGGATGCTTTGGTTCAGTGGCCATGTCCACCTCCCGCCCTCAAGGAATCAATCATCCGTTTTAAGCGTAGAACAGTTTCGCACCGAACGACTCAGAGCCACCACCGCAACAAAAAGAAAAACCCCATGCTCAACAGCATGCTGAGCAAGGTGTTGCGGGTGTAAAGCACCAGGCCCACGGCCACCAGCGAACTGATCAGGTAGGGGTTGTCCCACTGCAGGTTCAACTGTTTGTCGGGCATGAACACGATCGGCCCGCAGATCGCGGTGAGCATGCCCGGCACCGCGAAACCGAGGAACTGCCGGGCATTGCTGCTCAAGCGCACCGGCAGCCGAGGTTCGAGAAATACGTAGCGGTTCAGGAACACCAGCAGGCCCATCCCGATAATCACAGCCCAGACCATCATGTGCGCCCCATGTAGAGTTTGTTGCAGATAAAGCCCGCGGTCATGCCCGCTAACCCCGACAGCACCAGCGCCGAGCCCCATTGCCAATAGCTGAACAGCACCGAACAGAACAGTGAAACCGCCACGCAGACCACCGTCGGAACGTTGCGCACCACCGGTGTGATCAAAGCGATAAAAGTCGCCGCGATGGAGAAGTCCAGCCCCAAGTGTTCAAGGCCCGGAATGCTGCTGCCCAGCACAATGCCCGCCAGGGTGAAGAGGTTCCAGGCGATGTAAAACGTCAGGCCCACACCCAAGGCATACCAGCGATTGAACTGCTGTTTGTCATGCTGGCTGGTCAGGGCGAACAACTCATCGGTGAGCAAAAAGCCCAGCCCCACACGCCAGCGGCCCGGCAACGGGGAAATCACCGAACGCATGCTCATCCCGTAAAGCAAATGCTGGGAGGTCAGCAACAATGTGGTCAACAGAATCGAAAAAACCCCGGCACCGCCCTTGAGCATGCCGATGGCGACCAATTGCGCCGCGCCGGCAAATACGATGCTCGACAGACCCTGGCCTTGCAGGGGCGTGAGGTTGGCCTCGATGGCCATGGAACCGGCCAACAGCCCCCAGGGCGCGGTCGCCAGGGACAACGGCATGATGGCCGCGGCGCCGCGAAGGAATGCGCTGCGCGGCATGAGTGAGTTGGACATAACGCTCTACAACCAGGGAAAGGCCCCAGACTGTGCCAGCAGTCGCGGCCGATGGCTTGAACAATTTTGCGCACTTGCGACGAGCACGCCTTGTTTTGCTGTTACGCATCGGGTTCGCTGATTTCACGATTGACAAATACCCCACCGACTTTTAAAACTGGGCACCTCATTCAGGGTGTAAGCAAGCATGTCTGCAACCTCCAACCTCAACACTGTCGTCATTGGCTTGAATGCCAAGGCGCAAGGTTGCGTTGCGCACGCCCCTAAATCGAAGAAACAGTCGCTCATGTGACCGGGGCGCGCTGTCCCGTCAGATGAGCTGACAGGACATTGAGCGCGACGGACACCCCTCCTCTTGCTGACTTCCTTCTACGCTTCTGACGGTGACGAAATCGGTCAACCTTCAGGAGAAAGTGCATGTCATCGTTTCAAGGTATCTGGGTTCCCATCGTTACGCCGTTTCACAATGGGGCCATCGACTTCGCCGGGCTGCGGCGGCTGGTCAGTCATCTGCTGGAAAAAGGCGTCGACGGCATTGTAGTCTGCGGCACCACCGGGGAAGCCGCGGCGCTGGGCAAACATGAGCAACTGGCGGTGCTCGATGCGGTGCTGGAACAGGTTCCGCCAGAACGTGTGGTCATGGGCCTGGCCGGCAACAACCTCGCCGAATTGCTGCAATTTCAAAGCGAAATCCTGAAACGTCCCCTGGCGGGCCTGCTGGTTCCGCCGCCGTACTACATCCGCCCTTCCCAGGCCGGCCTCGAAGCCTTTTTCAACACCGTCGCCGATGCGTCCAGCATCCCGGTGATTCTCTACGACATCCCCTATCGCACCGGCATAGCTTTCGAGCAGGCGACTCTGCTCCGGATCGTCGCCCACGAGCGGATCGTCGCGATCAAGGACTGCGGCGGCAATCCAGCCACCACCTTCGCGCTGCTCTCCAGCGGCAAAGTCGACGTGCTGTGCGGCGAAGACCACCAGATCTTCGGCGCTTTGTGCCTGGGTGCCAAAGGCGCGATTGCCGCCTCGGCCCATGTTCATCCCGAGCTGTTCGTGACGCTGTATCAACAGATCCGCGATGGCCAGTTAGCGGCCGGCCGAGCGACCTTCTTCCAGTTGCTGCCGCTGATTCACAGCCTGTTCATCGAGCCCAATCCCGCCCCGGTGAAAACCGCCCTGGCCCTTGAAGGGCTGATCCGCGACGAACTGCGTGCGCCGATGCAACGCAGCAGCGAAACCACGGCGATGCGCTTGAAAGACGTACTGGCAGTGCTTGAAAACAGCAATCAATAGAACACACGCACCCAGCCCGAGTACCATGGAGCGATTCACATAACGCGTCAGGGAATCGACATGCTTTACCGAATCGCCGCCGACGGGCTGGTGCTGTCTCACTTGCTGTTCATTCTATTCGTGCTGTTCGGCGGGCTGCTGGTGCTCAAATGGCGCCACCTGATCTGGTGGCACCTGCCTGCCGCCGCATGGGGCGTGATCGTGGAAGTTTTCCACCTGACGTGCCCACTGACCGAATGGGAAAACCGCCTGCGCCACGCGGCCGGGCAAACCGGTTACGGCGGCGGTTTTATCGAACATTACGTGTGGCCGATCATTTACCCGGCCGGGCTGACACCCACGATTCAGCTGGGGCTGGGCAGCGTGGTGCTGGCGCTCAACGTGCTGATCTACCTGCGGCTGTTCCGGTCGTGGAAGTTGCGTCACCCGACTCGTTCAAGGCAGTGACGGGCCTGGTTGAGTTCAGTTGGCAATGACGCTCATGTTCCGGCCACTGGCCTTGGCCACATACAGTGCCTTGTCCGCGGCGCCGACCACATCATCGGGCTGGGCTTGCGAGGCCGGGTCGTAGGCGCAGACACCCAGGCTGACCGTGACCACGCCTTCCACGCCCCCAACGTGTTTGATGTCGGCCTGCTGAACCGCGCGGCGGATCTTTTCCGCCACCAGAAACGCCCCCACATAATCGGTGGCGGGCAGCACCACCGTGAACTCCTCACCACCGAAGCGGGCCGCGAGATCGCCGGGGCGCTTGATATTGTCGGTGATGATCGCGCTGATCTTGCGCAAACACTCATCGCCCGCCAAATGACCGTAGTGGTCATTGAAGCTCTTGAAGTGGTCGACATCGATCATCAGCAGCGCAAGGCTGGTCTGGCTACGCCTGGCGCGCCCCATTTCCGCCAGGATGAACAGGTCGAATTGACGCCGGTTGGAAAGCCCGGTCAGTGCATCCTCCAGCGCCAGCAACTTAAGGCTGTGGTTGACCTCAATGAGTTTGTCCTGAGCCTGCAGCAGTTCGTTCTGAATATGATTCTGCTGCTTCATGAGGCGGATCAGGCGATAACCGATAACGCCCAGAAACCCCAGCAGCAATGAGACGATGCCCGCACTGAATATTGACTCCTGCCGCCAGCTGGCCAGTACTTCATCCTTGTCGAGCGCGGTGAAGACGACAAGCGGATAACCCTCGACCCGTCGAAACCCCACGACCCGCACCACCCCGTCCACGTAGGACTTGACCGTTTCCGTACCGGAATCGCCCTTGGGCAATAGTTGAGTAAACAGCGGCCCCTTGGCGACGCTGGCGCCGATATCGGCTTCGTTGAACGGGCGGCGAACGACGATGGTGGCGTCGTCGGCAATCAGGTTGATCACCCCGTTTTTGCCCATGTCGATGCTGTTGTACAGGTCCAGGAAATGCTTGAGGTAAATCGAGGCCACCACCACACCGGCAAACCGGCCATCGGCGTGATTGATCCGGCGTGACACGGTCATGATCCACTCGCCGGTCGAGCGACTTTTTATCGACGGACCGATATGAGGACCGCGGTCGGGATGATCACGGTGGTAGATGAAGTATTCACGGTCGGCATTATTGGCGTTGGGCGGTATGACGTTAATGGCGTTGGCGAGCCAGCGTCCTTCTTCGTCGAACACAAACAACCCATGGATCTGCGCCAGTTCACTGCGCTGGGCTTGAAGCAAACGTTGCAGCCTGGGAAGTTTTTCCGGTTGCATGCCGTCGATTTCGAGGCGGTCCACCAGGGAAAACAGCAACGTATCGGCCTGTTTGATCGATGCCTGCGCCTGCGAGGCCAGAGTTTGCGCCAGGTTGGACATCACCACTTCGCTGTCACGCAGATGGTACTGACGCGAGTTCCAGCTTTCACCGATCACGATGGCCATCATGGACAGGCACACCGCAACGAGCAGAAAGACCGCGTATCGAACCTTGAGTCTCGACTCGACTTTCTCTGGCACCCAAGGTGTGGTGAGCCGGGTGTTTTCAATACGGTCTTTGACGGACGGATGCCCCATGACGCTCCCTTTATCCCTTATGACGTGGCGAATTTTGCCGTTCGCCCTTTTCGCGCCAGCCAGCCGTGTCCGGCGCTCAGACCACTATGACTCATCAACGAATACGATAGGCGATTTGCGCGAAAACGCTCATCGCCAGCAATTGCAGTGCTACATCGGCGCCTGTTTGATCGCCTCAAGCCAGGCCGGATTCAATTGCATCTGTTCGGTATCGATGCCTAGCGCTTGCATCCGCGCCTTGTGCTGATCCATCTCGCGGGTCAACTGGCCATGGTCGCTGGAGTTGCCGTCCAGCTGGTGCATCTGGCTCAGCCCCAGATGATAAAAACGCAACAGCTTCATGGCGCCCGGATCACCCTTCTCCACCGCCGCCGTCACCTGGTGCATGACGTTGGTGACGCTCATCAGGCTGCGCTTGAGCTGCCAACCGTAGACCGCTGGCGCCATCCATTCCTGGGTCCGGAACTTGCCGCGTATCAGTGCCGCCGTCAGCAACAAGGCGGCAAACACCCCGCCAACATTAAAACGCAGATTGTCGCCGCCGGGTTCACCGAACAGCACCACCGCCGCCGTGGACAACACCATCGCCAGCGCCAGGAACATCAGGGCGATGATCACCGTGCTGCGCCGCGTCTGACGTCGATAGGTTTCGGCATTCATTGGCTGGATTTCGAACATCGCGACGGGGTTCCTTGCATCAATGGTAAAGGCCATGTGGCAAAAAGACTGCGGGGCATTATCGCCTCCCCGAAAGATTTAGCTATGCTGGAGCGCCTTTTCGTCTTTTCATCGTCAAACGGGAGCATGGCGATACAGCGCAGTTCGTGCCATCTTCATCATGGATACACACTATTCGGATGCCATGCGCCGTTGCTGGCGGGTGACATCGTTTTAAGGATCATTGAATGACCCAACGACACGTAATCAACGCCTCGGTCAGCCCTAAAGGCAGCCTCGAAACACTCTCCCAACGTGAAGTACAGCAACTGAGCGAAGCCTCATCCGGCCTCACCTACACCCTGTTCCGCCAGTGCGCCCTGGCCATTCTCAATACCGGCGCCCACGTCGATAACGCCAAGACCATTCTGGAAGCCTACAAAGACTTCGAAATCCGCATTCACCAGCAAGACCGTGGCGTACGCCTGGAACTGCTGAACGCCCCGGCCGACGCTTTCGTCGATGGCGAAATGATCGCCAGCACCCGGGAAATGCTCTTCAGCGCCCTGCGCGACATCGTCTACACCGAAAACGAACTCGATGCCTTGAGCATCGACCTGAGCACCTCCCAGGGCATCAGCGACTACGTCTTCCACCTGCTGCGCAACGCCCGCACCTTGCGCCCCGGCGTCGAGCCGAAAATCGTGGTGTGCTGGGGCGGCCACTCGATCAACACCGAAGAATACAAATACACCAAGAAAGTCGGCCACGAACTCGGCCTGCGCAGCCTGGACATCTGCACCGGTTGCGGCCCGGGCGTGATGAAAGGCCCGATGAAAGGCGCGACCATCGCCCACGCCAAGCAGCGCATCCACGGCGGCCGTTACCTTGGCCTGACCGAACCCGGGATCATCGCCGCCGAAGCGCCGAACCCGATCGTCAACGAACTGGTGATCCTGCCAGACATCGAGAAACGCCTGGAAGCCTTCGTGCGGGTCGGCCATGGCATCATCATTTTCCCGGGCGGCGCGGGCACGGCGGAAGAATTCCTGTACCTGCTTGGCATTTTGATGCACCCGGACAACGAAGGCCTGCCCTTCCCCGTGGTCCTCACCGGGCCGAAAAGCGCCGCGCCGTATCTGGAGCAGTTGCACGCCTTCGTCGGTGCCACCCTCGGTGAAGCCGCGCAGCAGCACTACGAGATCATCATCGACGACCCGGCAGAAGTGGCGCGGCAGATGACTCAGGGCCTCAAAGCGGTCAAACAGTTCCGCCGCGAGCGCAACGATGCGTTCCATTTCAACTGGCTGCTGAAGATCGACGAAGGCTTCCAGCGCCCGTTCGACCCGACCCACGCCAACATGGCCAACCTGCAACTGAGCCGCGACCTGCCGTCCCACGAACTGGCCGCCAACCTGCGCCGCGCGTTTTCCGGCATCGTCGCCGGTAACGTCAAGGACAAGGGCATCCGCCTGATCGAAGAACACGGGCCGTACCAGATCCGTGGCGATGCCGCGGTCATGCAGCCACTGGACAAATTGCTCAAAGCCTTCGTCGCCCAGCACCGGATGAAACTGCCGGGCGGTGCGGCGTATGTGCCGTGCTACCAAGTAGTGGCTTAATACGCTCCCACACGTTGGCAAGAAACCCCGCGTGATGCGGGGTTTCGTGTTTTTGGAGACTGAGTCAGTGGGCCTCATTGTGGCGAGGGAGCTTGCTCCCGCTGGGTTGCGAAGCGACCCCAAAACCTGCAACCGCTTTTTTCTGGCACACCGCATATACCGGTTATGCGACTGCTGCGCAGCCGAGCGGGAGCAAGCTCCCTCGCCACAGATGCCTAATAACTTCAGATCCAGTGTCAGGCAGGCGGATCGAGGTTATCCAGCACCCGGTTGACGGCCAATTCACCAAGCATGACCACCTGTTGAATCCCCAACATCATGTTGCGATGTGGCATGTCCATCAACCCGGCGAACTCACTGAGCATCACGCTCGCTGACGCCAGGGATTCGCAGGCGTTGACCAGCAGGGTTTCGTTATCGACCTGTGCACCCACATGGTAAATGGTGCTGGGTTTGCGCTGGGTGTCTTTGGGGATGGGCGGTTTGAGGTAATGGTCGAGGGCGCGGTCGGCGGCTTCGTGGAGTTTTTTGGAATCGAGGGATTCGTAGGGGGATGTCGGATCGGTTTCCGGCGGGTTGGGTGTGGGTTTGATCATAGATGAAGCTCCTAGAGTCATGGAGCTGCCACGGTTCGCTGCGAGACGAAAGGAGGTGGCAGCTATACGCAGGTCGCAGACCGGGACTCTAGAACCGGCAGACCCGAAGGTCTCCCACGTACAGCCGCCATAACATGAACGAACAGGCGTACCTGTTCACGAACGGGGGATGTTGTGCGTCTAGAGATACACGGGCTGCGAGACCCGATCGCTGATTTGTCAGCGACCCGGAAACGATAGAGCCCGACCTCAAGGCGCACAAGCCGGCGGATTCTGGCGTAGTCGTAGGCAATGGCGCAAGGCTGTGTAGCCTGAGTGAGTATCTGGAGATGTCGATTAAACATCGCCTGTTTATCGGTCTCACTTCGGGTTTTGTAGTGGATGGGCTTGCTCGCGAAGAGGCCCGAAAGAACACCCTCCAACGTTCGGTCAATCCACCAATCGCGCCGCAAGAGACTTGGCCTGGCTCGCCACGTCGGTCACTGCCGTGCTCTCCCACCACATCCCGCGCAACGGTGGGCCCATGGCGAACAAACGGCTGGCGACCTGCCCGTCAGCGCTGAGTACCGCGCCATCCACCGCCGCGGCAATGCCCAACGCCAATGGCCCCGGACGCACCAGCCCGCGAGCGAGCAACTGCTGGGGCAACGGCCGCGCCACCCGGCGCCAGTCGTATTCGATGCCGCTGGAGTTGATCAGCGCCGCGCCGTGCACCACGCAGGTTTCGGCCTCGCCACGGCGACGGATGCGAATACTCACCAAACCCTCTGAAGCAGGCTCCAGCCCTTTGTACGACGCGGCATGAATCCGCAACCGCCCTTCCCCATACAGCCGCGCCACCAACTCGGCACTCAACGGCGGCGAGCGATGGTGATGGCTTTCCCACCACGGCCGCACATGCCGCACAAACTGCCGCCGCTGCACATCTGTCGCCTGACTCCACAACCGCCCGATGTGCGCCCGCACGGTGTCCAGCGGCGCTTGCCAGTCGATGCCCTGAGCGATGGCGTCGCGACAGTGCCGACGCAGTTCGCGTACCAGCTGACGCGGCGTGCGAACGCTGTGGTCCTCGGCCAGAAAATCGCTCCAGGCCGGTGGCTGCCGCCGCACATGGGGCAGCAAACCATGGCGGGAAAACACGTCGATCGGCCCGCGATGCCCGGCCTGTTCCAGCGACACCACCGCATCGACCATGGTCAGGCCGGAGCCAATGATCAGCACCGTCGACTGCGGATCGAGCTGCCGCATGGCGGCGACATCCCAAGGATCGAGCGCAGCCGCATTCAAGCCGCTGGACTCAGTCTGCGGCGTACGCGCGGCGGGAAACATCCCGGTCGCCAACACCGCGTAAGCGCCCTGCAATTGCTGCCCGTCACTCAGGCTCAGCCGTACCGAATCGTTCGACGTTTCCAGCGCAACCACCTCGGCCCGTACATGCTCGACGGTTGAGCCATTCACCGCCCCCACCGTTTGCGCCTCGGCCAGACGCTGCTGCACATAAACACCAAACAGACCGCGCGGCGGAAACAGTTCACTGACCGGCACATGCTGCTCATCGGATTCAGGCCAACCGCCGCCAGCGATGTATTCGGTCAGCCATTGGGTCAGGTCGTCGGCGTTGTCCGGATCGACGCTCATCCGCGCCGCGTTGCCGTTGAGCGTATGGCCCAGTTCGACCGCGCTGTACGCCTCGCCCCGACCGAGTTCGGCGCGGGGTTCGATCACCAGCACCTGGCGCTTGCCCGGTAAACGCAACAACTGCGCCGCCAGCATCGTGCCGCTCAGGCCGCCGCCGATGATCAGGATGTCCGCGTGACGGATGGCGTCGGTCGCCTGCCCGTTTGGGGTGTCAGTCATGGCGTTCTCACTGATCAATGTTCACTTAGATAGAAGTCGTGCATATCGCCCGTGCCAGTCACTCATCGGCGGTGCCGGGCAGTACCACTCGACCGATCCCGACATCTCCTTGACGATAATAGGCGATTGAGCTCATGCGATGTCCCGTTTGAATTCGGCGAGCCAGGTCGGCTCCGGCTGGGCGCCGGGGGTGCGGGTGGCTTGCCAGATGAAATGCAGATTGTGGAAACCCAACAAACGGCGAACGCGGTTTTTGATCAACCGCTGCAAGCCTTTCTCCGGATGGGCAATGGCCCAGTCACAGAGGCATCGGCGCCAAGTGCCTTGGGGTGCGAGGCGGCTGTCGATTTCGGCGGCGAGCAGGTGCAGGCGTTCGGCGGACAGCAGCAGCCCGGACGGCGCCACTTCACGGCGATCACGGCTGGCGCCGCCGGGGCTTTGTGCAGGGCTTCGGGATCGAGGTTGTCCGGCAATGTCAGCAGTTCGGCGCCGATGTGCCGGGCGGCCAGCGCGAGCAGCAACAGATTCGGTTCGAACGACTGGGCTCAGGTCAGTCCGTTGCAACCGGCCCTGCGACACAAGCGCCACGGCCAGTGGTTCGTCTGGCGCTGGATCGATGCCTTGCGCGATGTCGAACGGTTGGCCGATGGCTTGCGCCAGCAGGGTTTTACCGAAAATTCGCGCCTGGCCTTGAGCGGTCGTTGAGGCGGAAATTGCCGATCAAGTGAAGTTTCCAGCGCAGCGGATCGTTCAGGGAGCCCGGCAATGGCGTGCGCTGGCCGGTGAGTTCGAATTCAGCGTTGCTCACGGTGTTTAACGCATCGGCGCTGGCCAGGTGCGACTCGGCAATGGCAATCGTGATTTCTGTATCCTCCTGAGCACCATTCAGAAACACTTCGGCACGCTCGAGCAACGCGGCGGCCACTTCAATGCGAATCTGCAAGTCGCCGAAACGGCTGATCACGTAAGGGTCGTCGGTGGCCTTGGCGAGGCCACTGCCGGCCCAGGGTTGAGCCTGCTGACGAACGAAGCGCAGGGTCGCGTCGAGCAAGGTGCGAGCGTTGTGCAGGTCGTGCTGACTCTTGGCCAGGGGCTGCCCGGCGGCAATCGGTTGGGTCAAGGCGTTCATGGGTCGCTCCTCAGTTCCAGGCGTGGCGCGCGGGTTTCACGCCATTGAGCAGGTAGTTGCCGATCAGGTGGTATTTCCAGCGCGCCGGGTCGTGCAGGGTGTGCGTCCGGGCGTTGCGCCAGTGACGGTCGAGGTTGTACTTGCCGAGCACCGAGCGGGTACCGGCGAGTTCAAAGAGTTTGCTGCTGGCAAGCAAAGCGATTTCGGCAGACAGGACTTTGGCCTGGGCAACCACGACCGAGGCGCGGGCAACGTTGTCTTCATTGGGTTTGAGCAATGCAGCGTCGATGGCCTGGCCGGCCTTTTTCAGGATCGCTTCGGTACCGTGGACCCGCCATTCCAGATCGCCGATGGCGGCGATGCTGAACGGGTCCTGCCAGCCGTGATCCTGCTGGCTGTCGATCCACGGCCGGGCTTCGCGGGCGTAGCGCTTGGTTTCTTCCAGGGCACCGACGGCAATGCCGGTGTCTACGGCGGCCTGGATGATTTGCGAGATCGGGCCGTCAGCGGTGGGCTCGTCGAATGCCTTGTGGGCCGGGATCACCGCGCTCAACGGCACGTTCACCGCGCTCAGGGTCACGCCGCCGCTGGCGGTGGTGCGCTGGCCGAAACCGTCCCAGCTGTCGATCACGGTCAGGCCGGGATTGTCACGCTCGATGAAGGCGATGAACGCCTTGTTCTGTTCATCGACCGCCACCGCCGGCACGATATGCGCGAACAAGGCCCCGGTGCAGTAGAACTTCTCGCCGTCGATTTGCGCGGTGTCTTTCTCGAAACGGATACGGGTTTCGAAAGCCCCGGCGTTTTTGCTTTTGGATTCGGAGAAGGCGTTGCCGAAACGATAACCCTGCAGGACTTTGCCAAAGTAGTAGCGCTTCTGCTCTTCGGTGGCGGTTTGCAGCAGGATGTCGAGCACGCTGAGATGATTCTGCGGGATCTGGCCGAGGGACGGGTCGGCGGCGGAAATGATCTTGATCACGTCGCTGACCGTCACGTAAGACACGCCCGCGCCGCCGTATTCCTTGGGAATGGTGATGCCCCATAAACCACTGGCCGAAAACTCGTCGAGCTCGGCCACCGGCAGACGTCGCTCGCGGTCGCGAACACTGGACTCGACGGCGAAGCGGGCGGCGAGCTTGTGAGCGACGGCGATGGCCTCGGCGTCCGAGTGGATCACATGGGCAGTGTGAGGGGGTTGGGCTGAGGCTGTCATGGGCCGACTCCGGAACTCTGGTGAATGCCCAGAGCTTTTGCAGGAGTCGTGCCTGAAATTAAATTTGTTCTATTTCAATACGTTGTGAAATTTTTATAGAAACACTTGCAGCTTTAAATCAGCAAAGTGTTTATCCAGTGTTGGTCTGCAAACAGTCAGATCACCACATTGCGCACAAACCGCGCCGCCACTTCCCCATCGTTGCGATAGGAATACGGCTGGTTGCTGGCAAACATGAAGAACTCGCCGGCAGCGATCTTCTGCGGCTGATCGCCGAGCATCAGGGTCAGGCAACCTTCGAATACATAAAGCTGTTCGCTGTAGCCTTCGGCATCCGGTTGCGAGGGGTAAATTTCGCCGGGTTGCAGGCACCATTCCCATTGTTCCACCTCGCGGGTGGCGGTGGCTTTGGACAATAAAACGGCTTTGCTGCCAGGAATTTTCCCGGCCCAGGCCAACTCATTGATGCGACTTGGGTCGCGAGCATCCGGTGCCTGGATCAGGTCGCTGAACGCCACGTCCAGCGCTTCGGCCACGCGGTCGAGGGTGGTCAGGCTGACGTTCTTCTCGCCGGCCTCGATGGCCACCAGCATCCGGCGGCTGACCCCGGACTTTTCCGCCAGGGCCGTCTGGCTCATGTCGGCGGCGTGGCGCAGACGGCGGACGTTCTGGCTGACGTGCTGGAGGACCGAAGCCCGTTGGGTGGAATCTCTGTGCACTATATTGCTCACTGGGTGGTGTTGCGCAGTATACTGCCCAACTTCTGGCGCATTGTGCGTCTCCCTCAGGTGGTGCGCAAGGTCATGACGTCGGTGAACGCTTCTCACACTTCCTCCCGTTTCTCGCGGCTCAGCAAGGCTGAGTGCGTGCTGGTGCTGATCACCGTAGTCTGGGGCGGGACCTTTTTGCTGGTGCAGCACGCGATGACCGTCAGCGGGCCGATGTTCTTCGTCGGCCTGCGTTTTGCCGCGGCGGCGAGCATCGTCGCCCTGTTCTCCTGGCGTCATCTGCGCGAACTGACCCTGTTCGAACTCAAGGCCGGGGCGTTCATCGGCGTGGCGATCATGCTCGGTTACGGCTTGCAGACCGTGGGCTTGCAGAGCATCCCCAGCAGTCAGTCGGCGTTTATCACCGCGCTGTATGTGCCGTTCGTGCCGTTGCTGCAATGGCTGGTGCTGGGGCGTCGTCCGGGGTTGATGCCAAGCATCGGGATCATGCTGGCCTTTACCGGGTTAATGTTGTTGTCGGGGCCGTCCGGCGCTTCGTTCAATTTCAGCGCCGGTGAAATCGCCACACTGATCAGCGCCGTGGCGATTGCGGCGGAGATCATTCTGATCAGCACCTATGCCGGCCAGGTCGATGTGCGGCGGGTGACGGTGGTGCAACTGGCGGTGACTTCGGTGCTGGCGTTTCTGACGGTGGTGCCGACTCAGGAAGTGATTCCGGACTTTTCATGGTTCTTGTTCGGCAGCGCGTTGGGGTTGGGTGCAGCGAGTGCGGCGATTCAAGTGGCGATGAACTGGGCGCAGAAAAGTGTTTCGCCGACTCGGGCGACGCTGATTTATGCCGGTGAGCCGGTGTGGGCCGGGATTGCCGGGCGGATTGCCGGGGAGCGGCTGCCAGCGATTGCCTTGGTGGGAGCGGGGTTGATTGTGGCGGCGGTGATCGTCAGTGAGTTGAAGACCAAGGGTAAGGTTGCTGCGCCTGAAGAAGAGTTGGAGCAGGAAGCGCAGGGTTAAGCCGTAATATCTGCGTTGCTTGATAGAAAGCCATCGCGAGCAGGCTCGCTCCCACATTTGGAACGCATTACCCCTGTGGGAGCGAGCCTGCTCGCGATGGCGTCCGACGGGTTGACCTCCGTACATTGAAACAATGTGAATCAGGAATTTTCCGTTTACCTTGTAGGATTCTGCGACAGCTTGGCGTTTGGTTATCGGGGAGCTGGCACGTATGATGCCTCACAAACTTCCGCAGATTAGAAGCCTATGTCCCTGATAGTTCTACTGCTTCTGCCTTTTATCGGCAGCTGTCTGGCAGCCTTGCTGCCGCACAACGCGCGTAACACCGAATCACTGTTGGCTGGCCTGGTGGCCTTGATCGGCACCGTCCAGGTCGCCCTCTTGTACCCGCAAATCGCCCATGGCGGCGTGATCCGCGAAGAATTCTTCTGGTTACCCAGCCTGGGCCTGAACTTCGTGCTGCGCATGGACGGTTTCGCCTGGCTGTTCTCGATGCTGGTGCTGGGCATCGGCACGCTGGTTTCGCTGTACGCCCGTTATTACATGTCACCGGACGATCCGGTGCCGCGTTTCTTCGCGTTTTTCCTGGCGTTCATGGGCGCCATGCTGGGGCTGGTGATCTCCGGCAACCTGATCCAGATCGTGTTTTTCTGGGAGCTGACCAGCCTCTTCTCATTCCTGTTGATCGGCTACTGGCACCACCGCGCCGACGCGCGACGTGGCGCCTACATGGCGTTGATGGTCACCGGCGCGGGCGGTTTGTGCCTGCTGGCAGGGGTCATGCTGCTCGACCATGTGGTCGGCAGCTATGACCTGGACAAGGTCCTGGCCGCCGGCGATCTGATTCGCGCACATGCCCTCTACCCTATTCTGCTGCCCCTGATCCTGATCGGCGCCCTGAGCAAAAGCGCGCAATTCCCCTTCCACTTCTGGCTGCCCCATGCCATGGCGGCGCCGACACCGGTCTCGGCGTATCTGCACTCGGCGACGATGGTCAAGGCCGGGGTGTTCCTGCTCGCACGCCTGTGGCCGTCGCTGTCCGGCAGTGAAGAATGGTTCTACATCGTCAGCGGGGCCGGGGCTTGCACCCTGTTGCTCGGCGCTTACTGCGCGATGTTCCAGAACGACCTCAAGGGCCTGCTGGCCTACTCGACCATCAGCCATCTGGGCCTGATCACCCTGCTGCTGGGCCTGAACAGCCCGCTGGCCGCGGTGGCCGCGGTGTTCCACATTCTCAACCACGCCACGTTCAAGGCCTCGTTGTTCATGGCCGCCGGAATCATCGACCACGAAAGCGGCACTCGGGACATCCGCAAACTCAGCGGCTTGGTCAAACTGATCCCGTTCACCGCCACCCTGGCCATGGTCGCCAGCGCCTCCATGGCCGGCGTGCCACTGCTCAACGGCTTCCTGTCCAAAGAGATGTTCTTCGCCGAAACCGTGTTCATCAACGCCACGGCCTGGATCGAGATGACCCTGCCCATCGTCGCGACCATCGCCGGGACGTTCAGCGTGGCCTATTCCCTGCGCTTCACCGTCGACGTGTTCTTCGGCCCGACCGCCACCGACCTGCCGCACACCCCGCACGAGCCGCCGCGCTGGATGCGCGCGCCAGTGGAGTTGCTGGTGTTCACCTGCCTGGTGGTGGGGATGTTCCCCGCTCAAGTGGTCGGCCCGTTGCTCGCGGCGGCGGCATTGCCGGTGGTGGGCGGCACGCTGCCCGAGTACAGCCTGGCGATCTGGCACGGCTGGAACGCACCGATGATCATGAGCCTGATCGCCATGTCCGGCGGCATCGTGCTCTATCTGCTGCTGCGCAATCAGCTCAAGCGCGGGCGCTTCATGCACCCGCCGGTGATCCACCACTTCAACGGCAAGCGCCTGTTCGAGCGCAGCCTGGTGATCATGATGCGTCTGGCCCGGCGACTGGAGCGGCGGATCAGCACCAATCGCCTGCAAACCCAACTGTTTGTGGTGGTGCTCGCCGCGGTGCTGGCCGGGTTGATCCCGATGCTGCACAGCAGCCTGAGCTGGGGCGACCGGGCGAAAATTCCGGGCTCGATCGTGTTCGTGATCCTCTGGCTGCTGGCGATTGCCTGCGCCCTCGGCGCAGCCTGGCAAGCCAAATATCACCGTCTCGCGGCCCTGACCATGGTCAGCGTCTGCGGCCTGATGACCTGCGTGACCTTCGTCTGGTTCTCGGCGCCGGATCTGGCCCTGACGCAACTGGCGGTCGAGGTGGTGACCATGGTGCTGATCCTCCTCGGTCTGCGCTGGTTGCCGCGACGGATCGAAGAGGTATCACCGTTGCCGAGCAGCCTGCGCAAGGCGCGGGTGCGGCGGGTTCGCGACTTGCTGCTGTCGATCGCGGTCGGTGGCGGCATGGCGCTGCTGTCCTACGCGATGCTGACCCGTCAGACGCCCAACGATATTTCCTCGTTCTACCTCAGTCGCGCCCTGCCCGAAGGCGGCGGCAGCAACGTGGTCAACGTGATGCTGGTGGACTTCCGTGGCTTCGACACCCTCGGCGAAATCACCGTGCTGGTGGCGGTGGCCCTGGCCGTGTTCGCCCTGCTGCGACGCTTCCGCCCACCGAAAGAAAGCCTGCAACTGCCAGCCCAACAGCGCCTGCTGGCGCCCGATGTGGTCACCGATCTGGTCAACCCGCGTCACGCCAGCGACACCGCGCTCGGTTTCATGATGGTGCCAGCGGTGCTGGTCCGTCTGCTGCTGCCGATTGCGTTTGTGGTGTCGGTCTACCTGTTCCTGCGCGGGCACAACCAACCGGGTGGCGGTTTCGTCGCCGGTCTGGTGATGTCGGTGGCGTTCATCCTGCAATACATGGTCGCCGGCACCCAATGGGTCGAAGCGCAAATGAGCCTGCGCCCGCTGCGCTGGATGGGCACCGGGCTGCTGTTCGCCACCGTCACCGGGCTTGGGGCGATGGCGGCCGGGTATCCGTTCCTGACTACCCACACCTGGCATTTCGAACTGCCGCTGCTGGGCGACATTCACATCGCCAGTGCGCTGTTCTTCGACATTGGCGTGTACGCCGTGGTGGTCGGTTCGACCCTGTTGATCCTGACCGCCCTCGCTCACCAATCGGTACGCGGTCATAAAACCAACGCGCAAACCAGGCCCGTGGCCAAAGCCGTCGTCACGCAAGGAGCCATTTGATGGAAGAAGTCATCGCAATCGCCATCGGTGTGCTGGCCGCGTCCGGCGTGTGGCTGATACTGCGGCCACGGACGTTCCAGGTCGTCATGGGCCTGTGCCTGCTGTCCTACGGCGTCAACCTGTTCATCTTCAGCATGGGCAGCCTGTTCATCGGCAAGGAGCCGAACATCAAGGACGGCGTGCCTCAGGATTTGCTGCACTACACCGACCCGCTGCCGCAAGCACTGGTGCTGACCGCGATCGTCATCAGCTTCGCCATGACCGCGCTGTTCCTGGTGGTGCTGCTCGCCTCCCGGGGCCTGACCGGTACCGACCATGTGGATGGCCGGGAGCCTAAAGAATGATGGCGATGACCCACCTGATCGTCGCACCGATTCTGCTGCCGCTGCTGACCGCCGCCGTGATGCTGATGCTGGGCGAGAAACACCGCCCGTTAAAGGCCAAAATCAACCTTTTCTCCAGCCTGCTGGGGCTGGGCATTGCCGTGATGTTGCTGCAATGGACGCAAACCACCGGCGTGCCCGGCTCCATCGGCGTGTACCTGCCGGGCAACTGGCAGGCGCCATTCGGCATCGTGCTGGTGGTCGATCGCCTGTCGGCGTTGATGCTGGTGCTGACCGGGATCATCGGCGTCAGCGCGCTGCTATTCGCCATGGCCCGTTGGGACGGGGCCGGTTCAAGCTTCCACGCGCTGTTCCAGATTCAGTTGATGGGCCTGTACGGCGCCTTCCTCACGGCAGACCTGTTCAACCTGTTCGTGTTTTTCGAAGTGCTGCTCGCCGCCTCTTACGGGCTGATGCTGCACGGTTCGGGCCGGGCGCGGGTGTCGTCGGGGCTGCATTACATCTCGATCAACCTGCTGGCCTCGTCGCTGTTTCTGATTGGCGCGGCGCTGATCTACGGCGTCACCGGCACGCTGAACATGGCCGACCTGGCGCTGAAGATCCCGCTGGTGCCGGAGGCCGATCGCGGCTTGCTGCATGCCGGTGCGGCAATTCTGGCGGTGGCGTTCCTGGCCAAGGCCGGGATGTGGCCGCTGAACTTCTGGCTGGTGCCGGCCTATTCCGCGGCCAGCGCGCCAGTGGCGGCGATGTTCGCGATCATGACCAAGGTTGGCGTCTACACCTTGCTGCGCCTGTGGACGCTGCTGTTCTCCGGCCAGGCCGGGGCATCCGCGTACTTCGGTGGCGACTGGCTGATCTACGGCGGCATGGCGACCATCGTCTGCGCCGCCGTGGCGATCCTCGCCGCGCAACGCCTGGAACGCATGGCCAGCCTGAGCATTCTGGTGTCGGCCGGCATCCTGTTATCGACCATCGGTTTCGCCCAGCCGAACCTGATCGGCGCGGCGTTGTTCTATCTGGTCAGCTCGACCCTGGCCTTGAGTGCACTGTTCTTGCTGGCCGAGTTGATCGAGCGTTCGCGTTCGGCCAACGAAATGCCTCTGTTCGATGACGGCGAGCTGCTGCCACGGCCTCTGGAGTCCTTGCAGCCACCCAAAGGCATCAACCTCGATGACGACCAGAAAGTCGTGGTCGGCCAAGTGATTCCCTGGACCATGGCCTTCCTCGGTCTGAGCTTCATCGCCTGCGCCTTGCTGATCATCGGCATGCCGCCACTGTCCGGGTTTATCGGCAAACTCAGCCTGCTCAGCGCCCTGCTCAATCCGCTGGGCCTGGGTAATGGCGGCGACGAACCGGTTTCGAACGGTGCGTGGGGTTTGCTGACGTTGTTGATCCTGTCCGGCCTGGCCTCGTTGATCGCTTTCTCGCGTTTGGGCATCCAGCGTTTCTGGGCCCCGCAAGAGCGTCCGTCACCCTTGCTGCGCCGCCTGGAATGCGTGCCGGTCGTCGTTCTGCTGGGGCTGAGCATTGCGCTGACGTTCAAGGCTGAACCGCTGCTGCGTTACACCCAAGCGGCTGCGCAGGCGCTGAATAATCCTCAGCCATACGTGATGGCGGTGCTTGGCACCCGTGCAATTGCGAGCCCGCAAGCCAGCGCAGCACGGGTGGAGGAGCAACCATGAAGCGTCTGTTTCCTGCACCGTGGTTGTCGTTGGCGCTGTGGCTGTTGTGGCTGGTGTTGAACCTGTCGATGAGCCCCGGCAATGTGCTGTTGGGCGCGGTACTTGGTATCTGTGCGCCGCTGATGATGCGCAAACTGCGGCCGCTGCCGATTCGCATACGTCGCCCCGGGGTGATCCTGCGTTTGTTCTTGCTGGTCGGACGCGATGTGCTGGTGTCCAACCTCGCCGTGGCCTGGGGCGTGCTCAATGCCGGGCGGCGCGCACCTCGCTCGCGGTTCATCAAGGTGCCGCTGGACTTGCGCGATGCCAACGGCCTGGCAGCGCTGTCGATCATCTGCACGGTGATTCCCGGCACGGTCTGGTCGGAGCTGGCACTGGATCGCAGCATTCTGTTGCTGCACGTTTTCGATCTGGATGACGAAAGCCAATTCATCCAGCACTTCAAGGCGACCTACGAGCGCCCCTTGATGGAGATCTTCGAATGAGCGCATTGCTGTCAAACGCGATCCTGCTGAGTCTGTTCCTCTTTTCGGTGGCGATGATTCTGACCCTGATCCGCCTGTTCAAGGGCCCGTCGGCCCAAGACCGGGTTCTGGCCCTGGATTACCTGTACATCGTCGCCATGCTGATGATGCTCGCGCTAGGCATCCGTTATGCCAGCGACACTTACTTCGAGGCGGCGCTGCTGATTGCCCTGTTCGGCTTCGTCGGCTCGTTTGCCCTGGCCAAATTCCTGCTGCGCGGCGAGGTGATCGAATGAGCACTGAACTGTCTTTGTGGGTGGAAATTGCGGTGGCGATTCTGCTGGTGCTCAGCAGCCTGTTTGCGCTGATCGGCGCGGTCGGGTTGCTGCGAATGAAGGATTACTTCCAACGCATGCACCCACCGGCACTGGCTTCGACCTTGGGCGCGTGGTGCGTGGCACTGGCGTCGATCATTTATTTTTCGGCGCTCAAGTCAGGGCCGGTGCTGCATGCCTGGCTGATTCCGATTCTGTTGTCGATCACCGTGCCGGTGACCACGCTGCTGCTGGCCCGGGCGGCGCTGTTTCGCAAGCGCATGGCCGGGGATGATGTGCCGGCGGAGGTGAGTAGTCGGCGTACGGAAAGTGGGAGTTAAGTTCAGAAGTTTTTGTTGATTGGGCGGGCCTCATCGCGAGCAGGCTCGCTCCCACAGGGATTTTGTGAACACTGAAGATCCAATGTGGGAGCGAGCCTGCTCGCGATGGCGATAGTCAGGTCGGCTCAAATCCAGGCCACTGCCAACAATCCGGCTCCCAACACCACACACAATGGCGAATAGGCCCAAGTATCCAGCCGGGCAAACTTGGAGTCCTTGACCTGCTTGAAGAACCCCATCAAATTCGAATCGCCGATCGCCCGGGCGAACATCAGCATGGCGATCGCGCTGATCACCCATTGCAACGACCAGTGATGCACCGTGGGCAGGTACAGCCCGACCCGCAGGCACACCAGCATCGCGATCAGCAGCAAACCCACCGCCACCAGCAACGTGGCAAAACCCGACGGCTTGAATGCGGGCCTGGATGCCTCCCCGCCCTCCCCGGGTACGCGCGGCACCGCTGCCTCGCTGCCCCACTTGCCACCTGCGGCCCAATACAGGTGGACCAGGCTGATGAATAAAAAAATTGCAGCAATCCATTGCGCGACCAATAGGCTCATATTCAGACATCCGGTGTGAAATGTTGCAGCAGGATGAACTTCATTGGGTGTTTTTGTAAGGGCATTCGTTATCGACGGTAGCTCGGCTGCACGCGCGCGCCTACGGGCTTTATGTACATCCGGGAATTCCCGCGTGTACATAAATCGGTTCATTTCAACTCGGCAGAGACTTTGTCCGCCACTTCCTTGGGCACCCAGGCTTGCCACACCTGCGGGTACGCCTTCATGAACGCCTGCGCCGCCTGGCGTGGCGGGGTGTGTTTTTCGCTCATGTCCGCCAGGGCCTTGTTCAACGCCTCGATCGGCAAATCGACCTTGCTGAAGAACTCGACTATCTGCGGGTACTGTTTCTGAAAAGGCGCGGACACGCCGATGGACAGCTTCGAGGGCAGCGAGCGAGTCGGTTTCGGGTTGGGGTTATCGGCTTCGGTCAGGGTTTTCCAGGCTTCGGCGTCGAACGGCGGCTCTTGCAGCTGAATCAATTTGAAGCGGCCGAGCAACGGCGTCGGAGACCAGTAATAGAACAGGACCGGCTTGCCGCGACGAATCGACGAACTGATCTCCGCATCCAGCGCCGCCCCCGAACCACTGCGAAAGTTCACGTAGCTGTCGTCCAGCCCATACGCCTTGAGCTTCTGTTTGTTGACCACTTCCGAGGTCCAGCCGATCGGGCTGTTGAGGAAGCGCCCCTTGCTCGGGGTTTCCGGGTCTTTGAACACGTCCTTGTAGCGCGGCAGATCGCTGACACTGCGCAGGCCCGGCGCCAGCGGCTTGATGCCCTTGGCCGGGTCGCCCTTGATCACATACTCCGGCACCCACCAGCCCTCGGTGGCGCCCTTGACCGTATCGCCCAGGCTCGCGACTTTGCCCTCGGCCTCAGCCTTGACCCAGACCGGACTGCGGCCCGCCCACTCTTCGCCAATGACCTGAATGTCATTGTTGGCCAGTGCGGTTTCCAGGGTAATGGTCGTTCCCGGCAAGGTGTCGGTCGGCAAGCCGTAGCCCTTCTCGACGATGATCCGCAAAGTCTCGGTGATCAGGCTGCCGCTTTCCCAGTTCAGGTCGGCGAAGTGGATCGGCGCCTGGGCAGCGAACACCGAAACGGGTGAAGCCAACACGCCGAACGTGGCCAGGGTAGCGGCCAGTAACCGTCGAAATCCCTTCATGCTCTTGCACCTCGCGCTGTTCACAGCAATAGCAGGATGGCCTGACAAAGAAGACCGCAAGCCTCTGAATACTCAGTCAACTGACTGTAGTAGAGGTTTCTGCTTTCGAGGGGCGAGGATTATTTTTCAGAAGGTTCCTGCAAGCGCGCGAGCTCTCTTCTGACCATGCTGGCGTACGCCGCCGGACGCAGCAGGTAGATCTGTGATGCCACCCAACTCAGCCAGGTTCCCTGCAAAACAACCTTCTGGTCAAACAGCCGCTGAGCCTCGGCTCGGGCGCTGGCCTGGTTCTGTTCGTGGAAATCGGCGCGGGTCAGGGTCATTACTCGCTGGCCTTGAAGGTCACCAGTTCGCCCTTGCGCCACTTGGCGGCTTTGGCGGTCACGGCCTTCAGGGTTTTGGTCAGGCCTTCCTGCAACTGTTGGTGGGCCGCGAACACCATCACCACGCTATGACCTTCCTTGAACACAATGCCATGGCCGTCTGCGGTGGTCACGAACGCGTAATCCCCCAGTCCGTACACCGTGAGCTTGATTTCGCGGAACTTGATGTCCAGTTTGCCACCTTCGCGACTGGGCAACACCGAGGCGCTGAAATGATCGCCGACCTTGAGTTTAAGCCCAGGCTTGTCATCCACCACCAGCGCTGATTCGGTGTCGATCTCGGCAATGTAAATGCCTTCAGCGTTCTGTTCGGTGATGTAGACGAAACGTGACTGAAACTGCTTAACCAGCTTTGCGCGCAAATCACCCAGTACGAACAAAGCATGCATATCGAGATTACTTACTGCCAAGGAAACATCCCCACATCTGAAATGATGCCGTACGCAGGAAACGCGCACAGCAGAAAAAAGCGGCAATGCCGAGGTGTAGCCAAATGACCCGGGTCGAATCCTGGAATGAGCAGAGGGCCCATTCATCGCGAGGTTTGAGAAGATTACTGGAACATCCCTCACGTCGTCTTGCCTGGCAGTCGTCAGAGGTTGAAGGAAAACGCCTTTCTGACGGCCAGAGAAAACCGGACTACCAACTTTAGGGAAAAACCTCTTTAAAAGAAGCACTTTTCCGACATATCGCCAGTAAAAAATTGCTTTAGATGGGCATCAATCGCCAACCAGTGACGGCAATTCTAGAGCAGCGACGCTCACCGAGACTACCCAAAACAACGTACACACGTCGGTAAAACCACGAAAAGGACTTCATATGTGCACACTGACTCACTTCGTCCTGCCTCAGGCACGGAACAAAAACGACTCGTCACCTCTGCATTCGAGGGTGCTCCGGCAACAGGATTTCCTCCCTGAAGAGTGTCTGTTCCCGCGTTTTCAGGTGGTACTGGCCGGCAATGCCTTTTTTCACATCAGGGAAATATCCACCGGCCGTGTCAGAGGTTTCCGCGGCAACCATAATGATGCCTGCGCCCTTGCCCGTTCACTCGAGTCATACAGCTGACGCGCCTTGCAGCCCGCATTTCTATAGACGTTTCGTCACGCCGGTGACTTAACTCAGCCGCCGGCAGGCAACTACTGCCATACTGCCCGACCAATGAAACCCGTCCCCAGGGCGGACGGCGTTCAACACAACAGAATATTTCCAAGGGAAGACTGCTACGTGACGGAATTTGATATCGGTGAATTTTTTATCCGGGGCGAAGCCAGAGAGGTCGACGGCGAATTCCAGGCAGTCATTATCATGCGCACCAAACCACCGTTGACCACTGTGACGTATCACCAGGTCGAGAAGGATCGCTGGTTCAAGACCGCGGATGTCGCGGCCATTGCCGCCCAGGATGCCGCGAAAGCCCTGAAGCTTGCCGTCGATGAGGGGGCGTTGAACGCCTGAGATGGGAGTGGATAACGCAGCAGGTCAAGCCTGAGAATGTCTGCGGCGTGCCAGCCTTGTGCAGATAGCACGCCTTAATCTCGACAACCGGTCAGATCAGCTTGCGCTTGACCGCTTCATCCAGCGTGCTTTGGGTCAGGTGTTTGAGCACCGCGTCCCCACGCTCATTGAACGGCAAGCCGACAATCAGCAAAATCTGCATCCAGGTACGCGTGCTTTCCTGTTTGACGATTTTGCCCAGCAGGTTGCCTTCCCGATCCTTGAACACCGTTTCCAGCGTGAAGGTGTTGCTGAACGTTGTCGGGATCACGAAGAACGTGAAGCCTGTCAGCCAGGCGCTCGCGATATTTCCCTGCTCGTTATTGGTCAACGTACTCGTCACGTACAGGTTCGAGTCGACCTTGTCCGTGGTCACGTTCTTGAACTGCCCGGACGCCTTGAAGGTTTCCAGCATATTCTGTTCCACCAGCGCCGCATTGCCGACACCACCCGACAGTTCGCCGTTGAACTGCTGCTGGGTGGTCACGTGCAGATAAGCACTGGGCTTGTCCTGCCGGGCCTGCGCTGGCGGCCACTGGTCCACCGGCGCCAATTCATGTTGGGAATAGGAAATGCAGCCGGTCAGGGTGCTGCTGACCAAAAGCAGCAAAACCAGAAGATATTTACTCATGAGCAGCCAGTTCCTTTGACGGTGTACGCAATTGAGGGGTGGCACTGGCCAGCAGTTGAGCGATCAGGTCGCGCAACTGGGCACCGCCCAGGCGTGGATTGAGGTAGTCGGCGTTCCACATACCGACATTCTTGTCGAGCTTGACCTGCTCGACCGACCTGGCCAGTTGCTTGCCCTGACGGTCTTCGATGATCAGTTCGCCGGCGAGGTCGTATTTGTCGACGTAAATCGGCCCGTCGACCCAGATCCAGATAGTCAACGTCACCAGCGCGCCGGGGATGTAAGCCGGGTGCATGGTACGTTTGCCTGCCAGTGAGGTCAGGTTGAACTTGAGCACCACGTCGTCTTCGCCCGCCTTGGCCGGGAACACCACGATTCGCTTGAAGTAGTCGCTTTTATCGACATAGGCGCTGACCTGCTCGGTCAGTTGTCGGCTGCCGGCGACGCGCACCTTGTCGTCCAGGTCGGGAGCGGAAATCACCACGTCGCTGATCTCGGCACTGCGATCGAGGGTGGACGGCGCAGGGTTCAAGGGTTCGCCAATGGGCCCCAGCGGTGTGAAAGACACACAGCCAGTCAACGACAGGCCAAGTGCGATGGCCATCAGATAAACAAGACGCTTCACTGCTTACATCCTTTTCTGCGGGATCGGGGGTGGGTCGACTCGAAAGAAATCACGCAAGGGATGGGCAAATCAGCAGCGCAAGGCGCTAAACCCGAGACGACAACATCCATGTGCGGACTCTTTGAGTGGCGGCTTGATGACGCCAAAAATGCGACGGCATCGTAATCGCTGAAACAACGACAAGCAATAGCTCATTGCCATCATTGGTGGCGAGTCCGCAGAAAGCTGCTAAAACCCTATCGAACACTTGGCGTGCGGCTCCCTCAGATGCAATGAAGCCGCACCTCGGATCTCGCACCCGAGGCGACTGATTATCTGCAAGGAGATGAAGATGGATTCACCCACACATGACTTGAAAGGCTTGTTCGACCAGCTCGGTCTGGACTCCAGCGAAAAGGCCATCGACGATTTCATTGCAAGTCATTCACCCATGCCCGATGACAAGAAACTCATCGATGCCGAGTTCTGGACCCCGCAACAAGCCGGCTTCCTCAAGGAACAACTGCGTGAAGACGCCGATTGGGCCCATGTGGTCGACGACCTGAACCTGCGCATGCACCAGATCCACTAGCCACGGGTTCAGCGAGGACGTTCCGGTTTGTAACCCAGGCGCAAACCACCCCAATGCCGGCCCTTGAGCATGATCGGCACCGAGAGATCGTGCATCAGTTCACCGGTGTCGCGGGTGTAGGTCTGCAACAGCACGGCCTGCTGATGGCTGCCACAGCGAACCCCGGTGCGGTCGGCAAACTTGCGCTTGGTGCGGTTTTGCAGGGTATCGACCTGTACATCACCGGTCAGCGGCTGGCTGAACACGGTGTTGTGGGTCGGCACATAACCCTGCTGCGTGCAGGCGATGGCGAACACCAGGCCTTCATGACGCGGCAGCAACGGTTCCTGAATCGCCGGCAATACCTGATCGGTGTAGCGGTCGAAACGGGTCTGGTATTTGGCCGGGCTGGTGTTGGGGATCACCTGGTAATTGCGATCAAACAGATCATCGAGGCTGATCCGGCCCTGATCGACATCCGCTTCAAAACGCGCCGCAATCTGGCTCGCCCCTTCGCGGGCCAAGTCGTAAATCCGCTGATGGTAATCATCCAGTCCAACTTCGGCGAGGCGTTCGCTGATGGTTTCAGCCTGCCCTTCCATCTGCACCGCCGCCAGGGCCAGACGCTGGGTTTGCTGGTCGCTGATCGCCAGATCGCTGCGCATCTGCTCGATGGCGTGGAACAGACTGTCGAGCTGTTCTCGGTTGGTGTCCGCGCCTTGGGCGATTTCCCCGACCTGCCTTTCGACGCCGTCGGTCAGACGCGCGATGTTTTCCAGGTGCTGCCCCGTGTGCTCGACCTGCGCGACGCCGGTATTCAGATCGCTGGCCAGTTGACGGATCTGCTCCACCACTTGCGCCGTGCGTTGTTGAATATCGGCGACCATCTCCCCGACTTCACCGGTTGCTGTCGCCGTGCGCGCGGCCAGCCCCCGCACCTCATCGGCCACCACCGCAAAACCGCGACCGTGCTCGCCGGCCCGTGCCGCCTCGATGGCCGCGTTCAGCGCCAACAAGTTGGTCTGGCTGGCGATGGACTGGATCACCAGCGTTACCCGCTGGATATCGTCGCTGCGCAGGCTCAGGGCTTCGATCAGCTCACGGCTGCTGCTGGCGCGCTGACTGAGTTGATGCATGCGCGCGATGGACTCAACCAGTTCCGTGCGCCCTGCCGCGCTGCTCTGATGGGCTTCGCTGGCCGCGCTCAAGGCTTCCCGGCTAAGTTTCGATGTCGCGTGTTCGGTGGCGATCATCACTTCGGCGTTGCTGACAATCTGCGCCGCGGCGCCGAGTTGCGATTGCAGTTTGTCGGCCAGTTGCTTGACCGAAAAGGCCACGCTGGCAGCCGACAAAGCGTTATGACTGGTGGTATAGGAAAGATCGCGAGTCAACCCGGTGATGGCGCTGGTGCTGTCTGCGGGGGCTGCCGAAGGGAGGGTGCGCGAGCGCAGGCGCGGCAGCCAAATAATCAGCACGGCCAATGGCAGGCCAAGGTAAAGCGACCAGCCCGCCAATGCCATGCCGCATAGCAACAGCGTCAGGGCGATGCTTTGCAAGGTCGGCGTGAGCCACAGGTTTTTCGGCAAAAGTACGGCTGCAGGCACTGCCCCAGCCAGAGACCCGTCTCGCGTCATCGATTGTCACCCCAGGCATCTTCTAATTGTTGTATCCGCATTAAACGCCACTACAAGGCCATTATCTATGGTCCGTTAGTAGTAGGGGGTGCAGCAGATCAATAGAAGTGCGTCGGCTTTTTCGCAGACGTCGAAAAGCATCGCGGGCAAGCCCGCTCCCACAAGGTCCGTGTTGAACTTGTGGGAGCGGGCTTGCCCGCGATGGGGGCGCTACTGAATCAGGCCTGACGCTGGTGCTTGTCGATCTGCTCGTGACGCTCTTGAGCTTCGATGCAGTATTTGGTGGTCGGGCTGATCAGCAGGCGTTTCAGGCCAATGGCCTCGCCGCTGTCATCGCACCAGCCGAAGCTGTCTTCCTTGATGCGTTCCAGGGCCTGTTCCAACTGAGGCAGCATGCGCTGGTCGCGATCGATCGCGTTCACCAGCCAGGTGCGCTCTTCTTCGACGGAAGCCGCGTCAGCCGGATCGGCCGGGGTGTCCAGGCTCTCGATGGCGATGCGATTCTGTTCGATGCGCTCATGGGTTTCGACTTTCATGTTCTGCAACAGCTCAGAGAAAAAAGCATGTTGCTCGGCATTCATGTAGTCATCCGCCGGCATGGCCAGCAACTTGTCCTTTGTCATTGATATCTCTATAAAAAAACGTGCATTAAGGCGAATTAGGGAGCGTTCCGTTGAGCCTGTGGCTGTCATTGGAACGGCGCCGTTTATTCCAAGCGCCACCCGGCACTCAATTTACGAGGGGCGGCAGTCTAAGGCCGACTCGAGGCCTCAGCAACTGAAAAGACAGCAAATCTGTCCGACAAGGTCCTGAAAGTGCTCTATGGCAGGCTTTGAGGTGCTTATCGGAGTGCGTTTATATCAAGAAATTCAGTCGAGCAGCTGTATATAGAAGACAAACGGCTACGCCACGCGGGTCAGGCGTGGCGCATTTTCGTCTTTCGTCCGGCTTCAGCGCTTGAGTTTGCGCTTGTTGCGGTACTGGTCGATGACCACCGCCACCACAATGATCAGCCCCTTGATGATGTCTTGAATATAAGCGTCAACACCGACAAAGGTAAAGCCGCTGGCCATGACCCCGAGGATCAACGCGCCGATCACGGTGCCAGTGATGCGCCCTACGCCACCGGCCAGGCTGGTGCCACCGATGACCGCCGCGGCAATCGCGTCCAGTTCATAAGACATGCCCATCCCGGCCTGCCCGGTCGCGGCCCGCGCCGACGCCACCACCCCGGCCAGGCCTGCAAGCAACCCGGCGATGCTGTAGACGATCACCAGATGCCGCTTGACGTTGATCCCGGAGGTGCGTGCCGCCTGCATGTTGCCGCCGATGGCGTAGGTGTACTTGCCGTACTTGGTGTAACGCAGGGCGATGTGAAAGATCACCGCCACCACCAGAAAAATGATCACCGGCATCGCGCCGTGTCCGATGGCCGTGTAGGAATCCGAGAGCATGCTCACCGGCTGACCTTCGGTGTAGTAGCGCGCCAGGCCGCGAGCCGAGACCATCATGCCGAGGGTGGCAATGAACGGCGGAATCCCGGTGATCGCAATGATACTGCCGTTGATCGCCCCCGCCAGCAATCCCACCCCAAGCCCGGCGATCACCGGAATCCACACCGGCAAGTCCGTCAGGGACGGAAACACCGCCCGGGCAAAGTCGGAGGTCTGGGCCAGGCTGGCGGCAATCATCGCCGACAGCGCCAGCACCGAACCGGAGGACAGGTCGATGCCGGTGGTGATGATGACCTGGGTCACCCCGATCGCCAACAGGCCGATGATCGACACTTGCAGGATCATCAGCACCAGACGCTGGGAGTTCATCAGGAAGCTCTGATCTCGCACGATCCAGCCGAACAGTTCGAAGACCAGGCCGATGCCGATCAGTACCAGGAAGATACTCAACTCGGTCGGAAAGCGCCGGCGACTCTTGACCGGTGCCACTGCTGGCTTGTTTTCCAGTATCGCGTTCATAACCACTCATCCTTCAAATGAAATCCGTGTGGCAAGGGAGCTTGCTTGTGGCGAGGGAGCTTGCTCCCGTTGGACTGCGCAGCAGTCCCATTCTTTTAGGGCCGCTTCGCAACCCAGCGGGAGCAAGCTCCCTCGCCACACAATCCCCTTTCACCCTTGGACTGTGTTCATCTTCTCATTAGTGAACCGCGGACATACCCGAGGCCAGTTGCATCACCCGTTCCTGGGTCGCTTCGCTGCGGTCGAGGGTGCCCATCAGGTCGCCCTCGTGCATGACCATGACCCGGTCGCTCATGCCCAGCACTTCCGGCAGTTCCGAGGAAATCATGATCACCGCCATGCCTTCGCTGGCGAGGTAGGAGATAAGCCGGTAGATCTCGGCCTTGGCGCCGACATCGATGCCCCGGGTCGGCTCGTCGAGAATCAGGATGCGCGGATTGGTCATCAGCCAGCGCGCCAGCAAGGCCTTCTGCTGATTACCGCCGGACAGCGTGTCGATGCATTGCTCCAGCGACGGGGTTTTCACCCGCAGCTTCTTGCACATGTCTTCACACAAGGCGCGCAAGGCTTTCTGCTGGATGAAGCCGTTGCCGACGTAATGGGGCAACACCGCCATTTCCATGTTCTCGAGCACCGACAGGCACGGGAACAGGCCGCTGAGCTTGCGATCTTCGGTCAACAGCGCGAAGCCCTTCTCGATCGCCATGTGCGGATCGCTGATGCGCACCACCTCACCGTCGAGCCGGATTTCGCCACCGTCGCTTGGGGTGATGCCGAAAATCGCCTCGGCGACATTGGTCCGCCCCGAGCCCATCAACCCGGCGATGCCAAGGATCTCCCCGGCATGCAGGTCGAAGGAGACGTCTTTGAAAATGCCGTCCAGCTTGAGGTCGCGCACCGACAGCAGCAGATCGCCGATCGGCTTCTCCCGCACCGGGAACAACTGGCTCAATTCGCGGCCGACCATCATCGAAATCAGGCTGTCGCCGTCCATGCTGTCGGCCCGTTGCAGGCCGATGTAGGCGCCGTCACGGAACACCGCCACTTCATCGGCAATGCTGAACACTTCGTTCATTTTGTGAGTGATGTAGATGATGCCTTTGCCCTGGCTCTTGAGGTCGGCAATGATCGAGAACAGATGGGCGACTTCCTTGTCGGTGATGGCCGAGGTCGGTTCGTCCATGATCAGGATGTCGGAGTCGTAGGACACCGCCTTGGCGATCTCGACCATCTGCCGCTCGGCGATGCTCAAGTTGCCCACCTGCTCTTCCGGGTCGAGGTTGATCCGCAGACGCGCCAGCAGCTTGGCGGTGCAACGGTGCATTTCGCGGTGATCGATCATGTGCAGGCCGTTGAGTTGTTCGCGGCCGATCCAGATGTTCTCGGCGATGCTCATGTGCGGCATCAGGTTGAGTTCCTGGTGGATCATCGCGATCCCGGCCTGAAGCGCCGCCAGTGGTGTTTCGAAGACCACCGGTTTGCCCCGCAGACGCAACTCGCCGGCGTCCGGCTGGTAGATGCCGGCAATGATTTTCATCAGGGTGGATTTGCCGGCGCCGTTCTCACCCATCAGGGCCAGCACGGAACCGGGGCGGACCCGAAGCTGCACATCGGACAAGGCCACCACACCGGGAAACCCCTTGCTGACGTTGATGATCTCCAGCAGGTACGGTTCATCGACCGGTGTCGCGGTTGGCTGGATACCCACCAACGGGGTGCTCGAAGCAGTCGCTGAAGCGAACATGATCAGGTACTCCATCAGCAAGGTCGCGATCGCCACCTTGCGTGTTTATTGTTGTTATCGAACGGACGGATTATTTGAACTGGTCAACGTTTTGCAGGGTGATCAAGCGATACGGCACCCACACGGCCTGCTCGACCGGTTCGTTTTTGGCCATTTTCACCGCCGTGTCGACCGAACCATCGGCCTGACCCTTGGCGTCCTGGAACACCGAAACCACCAGAGAGCCCTTCTTCACCGCGTTCAAACCGTCGGGCGTACCGTCGACACCGGCGATCAGCACGCTACCTTTGGCGACACCCGCCTGTTGCAAGGCCATGGCCGCGCCAATCGCCATCTCGTCGTTGTTGGAGACGACCGCGTCGAACTTGCGGCCCTGGGTCAGCCAGTCGTTGACCAGGGTCATGCCCTTGTCTCGCGACCAGATGCCGCTCTGCTCTTGCTCGATCTTGATGTTCGGGTACTTGGCCAGCACCTCCTTTACGCCCTTGGTGCGGTTAGTGGTGGAGTTGTTGGCCAAATCACCCAGCAGAATCACGATGTCGCCCTTGCCGCCCATCTTGTCGGCCAGGTACTGCATCTGCATCTGGCCGGCCTCCAGATCGTTGGAGGCGACAGTGACCACGCCTTTGGGCAGGTTCAGGTCATCGGGACGACGATTGACGTACACCAGCGGAATGCCGGCCTTGACCGCTGCTTCAGTGATTTTCCTGGTAGCGGCGGTATCCACCGGGTTGACCACAATGGCGTCGACCTTCTGGCTGATGAAGCTTTCTACCTGGCTCAACTGCCTGACCACGTCGCTGCGGGCGTCTTCGAACTGCAGCTTGACGCCATCGGGATAGGACTTGGCTTTTGTGTCCATGGACTCGCGCAGGTAGGTCAGCCAGGTGTCATCGAACTGCGCCATGCTGACGCCGATCTTCATGTCAGCGAGGGCGGCGCCGCTGGCGAGCATCAGGGACAAGGCCAGTGAGGCGAAACGGATCTTGGTCTTCATGAAAGGTCTTTCTCCACATTCTTGTTGGTTTTATGGATAAGGCGTGACGATTTCAGTAAGTGGGCAAGCGGACAATCGGTGCACCCGGAATACAGCAGACCAGGGCGCCCTTGCGTTCGACGCAAAGCAAGCGAGAGATGGAATGAAACGAGACGCGAGGCAGGTCGCGAGAGAGGTGCAGCGCGCAACGTAAAGCATGCAGAGCAGAGTTGAAGGTTTTCATCGACGGTACCTGGCTTTTGTTTCTTGTTTTTGGTGCGTCCTTCACTCGTTCAAGGCCTGCTTGAGCGTGATCGGACGTTGATAGTCGGCAACCTGGAAACGACTTTATTGGAAAATAATTTCTATATCAACTCATTTTAGAATTTTATTCTGGTTTTATTCCATGGCTCTCGAACGGGCTCAACGCCACCACTTGATGCCCCTCGAAACTGAGCCGCGCAGCGTCTAGCACGCGGGTGGTCGCCAGTGCATCACGGGCCTCGACCGGCAGTGGGCCACCGCTCTGTAACGCGGTTTGTAGCTGCAAATAGAACTGGTTCCAGCAGCCTCGCTCGGACGGCACCCGCTCGCGCACCTCGCCTTGTTCGAACCAGCCCCAGCGACGATGCTCTTCGACGCCCCAGCGCTCGCCCTCGGATTTGGGCGTGAGCCCGGCCAGGGTCGACGCCTCTTGCCCGTCCAGACCGTCGACGCTGTAGCAGCCCTGGGTGCCGGTCACGCGAAAACGCGGGCCAGGAGTGCTTTGCAGACAACTGCCACCCAGGTGCGAGATCACCCCATTGGCATGGGTCAGGGACATAAAGAAGCCGTTGTCGAAGGGCTGATCTTTTTCGAGGTAATCCAGTTCGGCATAAACCCGGGCGACGGGACCGAACAACAGCAGCGCCTGATCCACCAGATGGCTGCCCAGATCGCGCAGAAAACCACCGCCGCTGCCGTTGTTCACCGACTGTGGCGAGTAGCGCTCGATCCGCGATTCGAAACGGATGACCTGCCCCAGCGCACCGGACTCGATGAGTTTGCGCACGGTGAGAAAGTCCGAGTCCCAGCGCCGGTTCTGGTAGACGCTCAGTTGCACCCCCTGACGCTCGGCCATGGTGATCAGGGTTTGCGCCTGTTGCGTGTCGGCGGCGAACGGTTTGTCGCTGACCACCGCCACCCCGTGTTCGATGGCGTCGAGCACCAGCGCCGGGCGACCTTTGAGCGGCGTGGACACCACCAGCACATCGACCCCCGCTTCGACCAGTTGGCCGATGCTGTCGAAGGCCGGCACGCCGGGGTGTTCCGTGGCCAGCCATTGCCGGCGCTCGGCGGATCGGGTGACCACGCCCACGAAGGTCGCCGCCGGCAAACTGCTGATCAGCGGCGCATGGAAAAACCGGCCGCCATGGCCGTAACCGACAAGTCCGATACGCATGAAAGTATTCTCCTTATAGAACACACCCCCTGTGGGAGCGGGCTTGCCCGCGATAGCGGTCTGACAATCACTGAGATGTTGAATGTGTCGCCGTCATCGCGGGCAAGCCCGCTCCCACAGGTTTTGTGTAAGGTCCGTCAGCGACAGAGTTCGCTTTTGACGCGCTCGAGCATCATCCGGTTGGACTCATCCGGCCGGTCTTCCCAGGCGAACACCGAGACGGTGGCGATGCCATCGAACTTGATCTCGCGCAAGGTGCCGAAAAACGCTTCCCAATCGACCTCGCCCTGGCCGATGTCCAGATGCTGGTGCACGGTGGCGGTGACGCCCGGCGGGTTGACGATGTAGCGCAAGCCCGAGGACGCCTTGTGGTTGTAGGTGTCGGCAATGATCAGGTGGCTCAGTTTCGACCCGGCGTACTTGAGCATCGAGGCGATGTCACCCTGGCCATCGTCGTAGAAAAACGTGTGTGGCGCGGCGTAGAGGTAGTTGATCCAGTCACGGTCCAGACCACGAATGATGTCCACCGACTCGTTGTTGCGCTCGCAGAAATCATAAGGATGGGCCTGGATATCGAGCTTGATGCCTTCGCGTTCGAACTCGGGGATCAGTTCGTCCATGGAACGCATGAACTGGTTCTCGCACACCAGCGGGTTGTCCGACTGGCCGGTGAACTCGGTGTTGACCAGTTCGCAGTCCATCTCCACGGCAATCTGGATCGCCCTCTTCCAGTTGCGCACCGCGGCCACGCGCAAGCCTTCGTCGGCGGCGGCCCAGTGGTACATCGGTAATAAAGAAGAGAGTTTGACCCCGGTGTCGCTCAGGGCTTTGCGAAATTCCTTGATTCGCGCCTTGTCGACCCGCGGGGCTTTATAGAACGGCAGGAAATCTTCCCGGGGCGACAGCTCGATGTGTTCGTAACCGAGCTCGGCGACCTTGTCGACCATCTTGCCCAGGGACAGGTTGCGGTACATGTAGGGGTCTAGTGCGATGCGCATGTTGTTCTCCATCACTTGACGTTGATCGTTCCCACGCTCTGCGTGGGAACGCCGCCATGGACGCTCCGCGTCCGCTTTGTGACGCGGAGCGTCACGGGATGCATTCCCACGCGGAGCGTGGGAACGATCGGCGCTCTGCGTGGGAACGATCGGTTAGTCGTAGAAGTGTGGGCGGTCTGGCAGGCCGACATTTACAATCTGGCCGCTGTTCTGCGCTTCGATGCATGCATCCGCAGCGACTGCGGCAGCGAAACCGTCCCACGCCGACGGTCCGCCCACCTGCCCGGCCCGCACGCCATCGATGAACGCCTGCAACTCGACGTCATACGCGGCGATGAACCGGTCCTTCCAGTCCATCAGAATCGCATTGGACAGCTTCGCCCCGCTGCGCAATTGAACCTGCGACGGTTCCGGCAGTTTGGCGAT
Organism: Pseudomonas sp. P9_31; assembly: GCF_034008235.1. Taxonomy (NCBI): domain Bacteria; kingdom Pseudomonadati; phylum Pseudomonadota; class Gammaproteobacteria; order Pseudomonadales; family Pseudomonadaceae; genus Pseudomonas; species Pseudomonas sp. P9_31. The sequence goes on along the minus strand of NZ_CP125375.1, from coordinate 2,452,371 downwards.
GCCCGTCTCCCCCACCACTTCGCACTGAATGTCGTAGCCGTACTGGCAGTTGACGAACACTTCCACATCGATGCGCGTGCCCTTGGCGGTTTCCAGCAGCACGATCTGCGGGTCTTTCAAATGGGCGTGAGCCTTGCTGGTCTTGCGCGGGAACACCACTTGCACCGACACGTAATCGTCGTCGAGCAACCAGCGCAATACGTCCAGCTCATGGATCAGTGTGTCGGTGATCGCCATGTCGGTCTTGTAGTTCTCACCCACGGTCGGGTTACGGTGAGCGCAATGCAGCATCAACGGTTCGCCGATCTGGCCGCTGTCGATCACGGCTTTCAACGCCCGATACCCTTCATCGTACGGGCGCATGAAACCGACCTGCACCAGCCGTTTGCCATGGGCCACTTCGGCCTCAACGATCTTGCGACAGCCTTCGGCGGTGACGGCCAATGGCTTCTCGCAGAACACCGGTTTGCCCGCCGCAATCGCAGCCAGTACAAATTCTTCGTGGCTCGGGCCCCAGGAGGTGACGAGGATCGCCTCGACTTCCGGCGCCTTGATCAGCGCGTGGCCGTCGGGATAGACCTCGGCGGTCAGTTTCAGGTCGGAGACGACCTTGGCCGCTTGCTGCAAATTGATGTCGGTGACCGCAACGACCTGGCTATTGAGCAAGGTCTGGCTGCAACGACGGATGTGATCCTGGCCGATGGCCCCGGTGCCGATGACGCCAATGCGCAATGAATTGGAAAGCAAAGACATGTAAACACTCCTGTGGGTTCGTTCAGGGCAATCAGTATTGACGGGCCTTGGCCAGTCGCTCGTTGAGGGTCTTGGCCACCGCGTCGGTGCGGGCGCTGGTCGAGACCTGCGCCACGCCGACCCGCCACCACGACAGGTATTTGTGAATCATGGTTTTGGGCAGGACCTTGATGTCGATCAGCGTCGACACCGTCTGCAACCGAGCATCCGCCAACGCGGCTTGCAACTCTTCAACGGTGTTCACTTTGTAGGTCTTGCAGCCGTAAGCCGCAGCGCTCATGGCGAAATCCACCGGCATGAAGCCGCCATCGAGCTTGCCGGTTTCCGGATTACGGAAACGGAACTCGGTGCCGAAGCTGTCCATGCCGTGTTCCATTTGCAAGTTGTTGATGCAGCCGAAGGTCATGTTGTCCAGCAGCACCACGTTGATCTTGCGCCGCTCCTGGATCGAGGTCGCCAGTTCCGAGTGCAGCATCATGTAGGAGCCGTCGCCCACCAGCGCATAGACCTCGCGCTCAGGCTCGGCGAGCTTCACGCCCAGTGCGGCATTCACCTCGTAACCCATGCACGAATAACCGTACTCGACGTGGTAAGTGTTCACGCCCTTGCTGCGCCAGCTGCGCTGCAGGTCACCGGGCAAACTGCCGGCGGCGGCGACGATTACGGCGTCATCGGCCAGGATTTCATTGAGCACGCCGAGTACCCGGCTTTGGGTCAGGCAGGAACCGGTCAGCTCGATGAATTCGCGCAGCACCGCCGGGTCCAGGTGGTCGTTGATTTCCGGAACGAAGTCCTGGGTCTGGTACTCGACCTGATAGATGCGGTCCACTTCCTCGTCCAACTGCGCCCGGGCCTGCCGGGGTTGATCGCCCCAGCCGGAGCGATAGTCGCCCAACACAGCGGCCAAGGCGTTCAAGCTGGTTTTGGCGTCCGCCAGCAGTTGCACGCCATCGAGTTTCAGGGCGTCGCAGGGGCTGATATTGAGGTTGAGGAATTGCACGTCCGGGTGTTTGAACAAGGATTTCGACGCGGTGGTGAAATCGCTGTAGCGGGTGCCGACACCGATGATCAAATCAGCGTCCTTGGCCAACAGGTTCGCCGCCAGGCAACCGGTTTCGCCGATCCCGCCGACGTTCAGCGGATGGCTGGACACCACCGCGCTCTTGCCGGCCTGGGTTTCGGCGAAGGGGATATCGAAACGCTCGGCGAATGCCTGCAACGCTGCATTGGCGCCGGAGTATTTGACCCCGCCGCCGCAGATGATCAGTGGCTTGCGTTTGCCTTTGAACAGCGCCAACGCATCACCGAGCATCGCTTCGGTGGCCGGACGGCGCTCGATGCGGTGCACGCGTTTTTGCAGGAAGTAATCGGGATAGTCGTAAGCCTCGGCCTGCACGTCTTGCGGCAAGGCCAGGGTCACGGCGCCGGTTTCGGCGGGGTCGGTAAGCACGCGCATGGCGTGGATCGCCGCCGTCATCAATTGCTCGGGACGGTTGATGCGGTCCCAGTATTTGCTCACGGCCTTGAACGCATCGTTGGTGCTGATGCTCAGGTCGTGGAACTGCTCGATCTGTTGCAGCACCGGGTCCGGTTGGCGGCAGGCATAAACGTCGCCGGGCAACAGCAGCAAGGGAATACGGTTGGCGGTGGCCGTCGCGGCAGCGGTCAGCATGTTCGCTGCCCCCGGGCCCACCGATGAAGAACAGGCGTAGATCTTGCGCCGAAGGTGTTGCTTGGCGAAACCGATGGCGGCGTGGGCCATGCCTTGTTCGTTGCGCCCCTGATGGACGATCAGGTCGCCGCTGTCCTGTTCCAAGGCTTGCCCCAGACCCAGCACATTACCGTGGCCGAAAATGGTAAAGATCCCGGCGACGAATTTGCTCTGAACGCCATCGACCTCGATGTACTGGTTATCGAGGAATTTCACCAGGGCCTGGGCCATGGTCAGTCTTGTTGTGGTCATATCCGATCCTTCAATACGTGAAGAAACCCTGTGGGAGCGAGCCTGCTCGCGATTGCGGTGTGTCAGGCAATATAAATGTTGAATGTGCCGCCCTCATCGCGAGCAGGCTCGCTCCCACAGTTGATCTCCATCAGCCCGAAAGCGTTGTCAGGCCAGGGATTTCTGCAGGTGATCCATGCTCGCGCCGATCGCCGTCTGGATATCCGCCAGGCCATGGACGCTGTCGGCGAACGGTTCGAACGACAGGTAGCCGCTGTAGCCGGTACTGAGCAAGGTGTCGATCTGTGCCGCGTTGCCAAGGATGTCGCCCTCGCCCACCAGCACCCGATGGCCGTCGCGGATGGTCGCCAGCGGCGCCTCGGCATCTTCGACACCGGAGATGTGCACCAGGCCGGTCAGCTCGGGGAAGAATTCATGTTCGCTGGCCAGGTGATGGTGAAAGGTGTCATGCACCAGACGGAACACGTCCAGCCCGCCAATCGCCTTGATCGCATCGACCGCCGTGCGTTTGCGCCGCAGCGAGCATTCTTCGAAACCCAGCGGTTCGATGAAGCCGAGGATGCCGTGATCGCGCAGGATCGGCGCCAGTTCGCTCAGCGCCGTGCGCAACCCAGAAGCACGCTGCGCTTCGGTTCGTGGATCGGCGCGGTCGTTCAACGGGCACATGACCAAACCCTGCGCGCCGCAATCACGGGCATAAGCGGCGAGCTTGAGCGCGTGTGCACGGCGCTCGTCATTCCAGAGATCGAACGGATACAGCGCATTGATCGACAACACGGTGATGCCTTTGGCTGCGCACAACTCACGGACGTGCTCGGGTGCGGTGCCGTCTTCGATCTCGACACCCTTGAGGTCGTTGCGGATCTCGATGGCGTCGGCCTTGAGGGTCACCGCCAACTCGATGAACGCCGGCAGGGACAAACGTGGGGCGACCATACGGTTCAGGGCGAAACGCAGGGGTTTGCTCATTATTGTTGTTCTCCGCACAAGTGAATTATTTGGCTGTCGGCATGCTGAATTCAGGGCCCTTGACGATGCTGTCGGGCCAGCGCTGCATCACGCTTTTGTAGCGGCTGTAGAAGCGAATGCCTTCTTCGCCATACGCGTGGTGATCACCGAACAGCGAGCGCTTCCAGCCGCCGAACGAGTGCCAGGCCATGGGCACCGGAATCGGTACGTTGATGCCGACCATGCCGACCTTGATGCTGCGGGCAAACGACCGGGCGATGCCGCCGTCGCTGGTGAAACACGACACACCGTTGCCGAACTCATGGGCGTTGATCAACGCCACGGCGCTGGCGAAGTCCGGCACGCGCACGATGCCCAGCACCGGCCCGAAGATCTCTTGCTGGTAGATGCTCATCTCGGTCGTGACGTTATCGAACAGCGTCGCGCCGACGAAGAAGCCGTTCTCGGCGCCCGGCACCTTGAAGTTGCGCCCGTCGACAATCAGCTGCGCGCCCTGGGCCACGCCTTCGCCGATAAAACCTTCGACCTTGGCCTTGTGCTCGGCGGTCACCAGCGGCCCCATGTCGCTGTCGCCCTGCAAGCCGTTGCCGACTTTCAGTTGATCGATGCGCGGCAGCAGTTTGGCAATCAACTGGTCGCCGACATCGCCCACCGCCACGGCAATCGAAATCGCCATGCAGCGCTCGCCGGCCGAACCGTACGCCGCGCCGATCAACGCATCTGCCGCTTGATCCAGATCGGCGTCGGGCATGACGATCATGTGGTTCTTCGCCCCGCCCAGCGCCTGTACGCGTTTGCCGCGTGAGGTCGCTTGCTGGTGGATGTATTCGGCAATCGGTGTCGAGCCGACAAAGGAAATCGCCTCGATGTCCGGATGTTGCAGCAAGGCATCGACCGCGCTCTTGTCGCCCTGGACCACGTTGAACACACCGTCCGGCAATCCGGCCTCGGTGAGCAAACGGGCCATCAGCAAACTGGCCGATGGATCTCGCTCGGAGGGTTTGAGGATGAAGCAGTTACCGGTGACCAGCGCCAGCGGAATCATCCACAGCGGCACCATCACCGGGAAGTTGAATGGGGTAACGCCGGCACAAACACCCAACGGCTGACGCAGGTTCCAGTTGTCGATGCCACCGCCGATGTTGTCGCTGAAATCGGTTTTCAGCAGGTTCGGCGCGCCACAGGCGTACTCGACGATTTCGATGCCACGGGTCACTTCGCCCTTGGCGTCCGAAAGAACCTTGCCGTGTTCGCGGCTGATGATTTCGGCCAGTTCGTTGTGATGGCGGTCGAGCAATTCCTTGAACTTGAACATTACCCGCGAACGGCGCAGGGACGATTGCTCGGACCACGCCGGGAACGCCTTCAGGGCCGAGGCGACGGCGTCATCCACGGTCTTCTGGCTGGCCAGCCCGACCCGCGCCTGAACGCTGCCGGTGGCCGGGTTGAAGACATTGCTGAACCGCTCGCTGCCGCTATCCTGCACTTGACCGTCGATGTAATGGCCTATTACCTGGGCGTCGCTCATTGCGCTTGTTCTCCGTTCGAATGTTCAAATTCAGGCGTTGTAATTCAGAGATCGAGCAGCCAGCTGTGCTGCGGATCGTTATGGAACTGCCAGACGCGTTTCGGGCCGGCCATCACGTTCAGGTAATACGACTCATAGCCGTAGGGCACGCTGACCGGGTGATAGCCCTTGGGTACGACGACCAGGTCGCTGTTTTCCACGGCCATGGCCTGATCGATGCTGCGATCGTCGGTGTAGACCCGCTGGAACACGAAGCCCTGGGGCGGGTTGATCTGGTGGTAATAGGTTTCTTCGAGAAAGCTCTGGTGCGGCAGATCATCGGTGTCGTGCTTGTGCGGCGGATAGCTCGACGAGTGCCCGGACGGCGTGCGCACTTCCACCACCAGCAGCGAATGGGCCGGCTCGGTGTCTGGCAGGATGTCGCAGACGTAACGGGTGTTGGCGCCCTTGCCGCGCACGCTGCGCTTCATGCTGTCGGGTTTGATCAGCCGTGGGCCGAGGTTTTCGGTGGTCGAACCGGGGGCGGCGCAGACGGCGATTTGCACGTCGCTGAGCGCGACCACTTGCGCCTGGCTGCCGGGCGGCAAGTACACCGCGAACGGGGATTTGTCTTCGAAGACCGATTGGCGATCACCGATGTTGTCCCAATCGAACGCACCCTGCCCCGGCGCTTCGCCTTTGACGCTGACCCGACCACTGAGCAACACCAGGCACAGCTCCTTGTCGCCGGCGCTGACCGGCAGGGTTTCACCGAGGCTCAGGCGGTAAGCGGCGAAGCCGACGTATTCCAGCTCACCCGGCCCCAGCTCGACCATGGTCCGGCCGCGCGCATTGCTTTTGACCAACAGGCTCATCGCGCGGTCCTCTCATTGAGCAGCGCACGTAAGGTGTCGTAGCCTTTTTTGGCGTAAACGTAACTCGGTGCCACCGCCGGATCCTGCTCGGCCTCGACCACCAGCCAGCCGTGGTAATCGGCAGTCAGCAGCACATCAAGCAAGGCGCCGAAGTCGATGTCGCCATCACCGGGCACGGCGAACGTGCCGTTGATGATGCAGTCCGGGAAGCTCCACAGGTTATTGCGCGCCAGTTGCACCACCGGTTTGCGCACGTCCTTGAAATGCACGTGGCAGATGCGTTCGATGTGTTTGCGCAGCACCTGCAACGGCTCGCCGCCGCCCATGTAGCAGTGGCCCGAATCGAACAGCAGGCCGACTTCGCTGCCGGTCAATGCCATCAGTTTGTCGATGTCCGCCGGGGATTCGACGTAGGCCCCCATGTGGTGGTGATACGCCAGGCGCACGCCTTGGGACAGGGTGAAGCGCGCCAGTTCGGTAAGTTTGTCGGCGTACTCCTGCCATGCCTGCTCGGTGTGAAAACGCGGGCGCTCGACCAATGGAATGCGCTGGCCTTGAATGGAGTCGGCGACTTCGCCATAGACCAGCACCTTGGCGCCGTTCTTCGCCAGCAGCTCGACATGGCTGCCGATGGCGTCGATTTCCTCGGCCACGGAGCGGCGGGCCAGACGGCTGGAATACCAACCGGAGACCAGCGCCAGATCGTAGGGCCGCAGCACGTCGCCGACGCCTTTGGCATCCTTGGGGAATTTGCCGTTGAGTTCGAAACCTTCGTAGCCGATGTCCTTGCCCTCGCTGAGGGCGGTGCTCAACGGCGTCTCGCCGCCAAGGGACGGCAGGTCGTCGTTGCTCCAAGAAATCGGGTTGATGCCAATTCGGATAGCGGGCATGGCTGCACCTTTTATTGTTTTACACAAATCAGTAAGAACGACGCTGGACCCTGTGGGAGCGAGCCTGCTCGCGATAGCGGTGTGTCAGGCGACGTTAATATTGACTGTCAGTCCGCAATCGCGAGCAGGCTCGCTCCCACAGATTCAGTGTTCACACATTGAAAATGTTCAACTCCGGGCTTTGCGCCAGGCTTCGATCAGTTCGACGAACGTGCCCTGCACCTGGCGGATCAGCGTTTCGTCGTCGATTTCACCGGCCATCCACGCGCGGCTCGGTTCCTGGAAAATCGTCCGGCCTACGGCAAAACCTCGGCAAGTCTGGCTCTGGCTGGCTTGCTGAAACCCTTCGGCCAACGCCGCCGCCGGCGCATTCAAACCCAACAGCACGACACCACGGCAATACGGATCACGTTCCTGAATCAGTTCGTCGAGTTGTTTCCATTCCTCAGCGCTTTGCGCTTCGATCTTCCACCACGCCGGGTAAATGCCCAGGTTGTAGAGGCGTTTGAGGGCGCGATACAGCACGTCCGGATGCGTCGACGGGTGATCCTTGGGCGGAATGATCTCCAGCAGCAATTCATGCCCGCTGACTTGCGACGCCTGATACAAACCCTTGATCTGCGCTTCCTGTTCCAGACGCAGCAACGGCTCATCGTCGGGATGGAATTGCACCAGGCATTTGATGATCTGTTCTTGCGGCCAGGCGATCAGGTTGCTACCGATCGAGCGCCCGTGCTCGAACGCCAATGGCCGCGAGCCCTGTACCTCCACCGGTCGTGCCACCCACCAGCCGCGACCGGTGGCGGCGTTCAGCGAGTCCTGGCCGAAACGTTGATCGGCCAGCAAGCCGACATCGGCGTCGACACCCTGCTCACACAAATCCGCTTCGACCCGCTCCACCGCTTTGATAAAGAGTTGTTTGAGTTCGCCGATAGCGCTCAGGTCGCGCCCGCCCTTGTGGGCCAGCTCCACCAGTTGCCCGCGATGATCGAAGGCGAAGATGAACAGTTGCTTCCACTGTTTGCGCGGCACACTGACCTGATGCAGACGCTGCAACACCGCGTCCTGATCCGGCCGGGTGATCGGCACCGGGCTGTTGAACAGGTAATCGAGTTCGGCGCGGGTCGGCATCGCCGGGGCGCAGGCATGGCGCGATACCACCAGACCGCCGCAGGCATTGGCCAACTGGCAGCAGCGCTCGTCGCTGGCGTCCTCCAGCCAACCGCTGAGGAAACCCGACATGAAGGCATCGCCGGCCCCCAGCACATTCAGCACTACGACGCGCACGCCGGGATAGATCGCGCCGTCTTCGAGACGCGCCGGGATCACCCCGTGGATCACCGTGCAACCTTGCGGGCCGAGCTTGACCACCAACGTTGCCGCGCTCAGGCGCCGGACATTACGCAGCGCGGTGAGCAAATCCTCGGAGCCGCCGGCGATCAGGAATTCTTCTTCAGTGCCGACGATCAGGTCGAAACGCGGGAGGATTTTCTGCACGTGCTGGCTGACGTTCTGGTCGGCGACGAAGCGGGTTTCACCGTCCGCCTTGCCGGCCAGGCCCCAGAGTACCGGGCGATAATCGATGTCCAGCACCCGTTTGACGTTGTGCTTCTCGGCGTAGTCCAGCGCCTGAATGCTCGCCTTGTAGACGCCGTCGGTGGAGAAATGGGTGCCGGTGATCAGCAAGGCTTTGCTGGAAGCGATGAAGGCTTCGCTGACGTCTTCGGCGCGCAACGCCATGTCGGCGCAGTTTTCGCGGTAGAACACCAGGGGAAAGGTTTCACGGTCCTTGAGACCCAGCAGGACCATGGCGGTCAGGCGTTCCGGATCGACCTTGATGCCGCTGACGTCGCAGCCTTCGCGGGTCAGGGATTCAACCAGGAAGCGGCCCATGTGGTCGTCCCCTACCCGGCTCAGCATCGCCGACTTCAAACCCAGCCGAGCGGTGCCGAAGGCGATGTTGGCGGACGAACCGCCGAGGTATTTGGCGAAGCTGCTCACATCCTCCAGCCGCGCTCCGACTTGCTGCGCATAGAGGTCGACGCCAAGGCGCCCCAGGCAAATCAGATCCAATTGACGCCCACTGGCAAAACGAGTCTGGCCCATGCTGGCTCCTGTTATTTTTATCAGCCTGCGTTCGGGGCGATGCAGGCGCCGAACACTCTTGGTGGATGCAGACTAAAACGACCGGGACCGAACAATCAATAATTATTCTAAATATTTTTTACGTGGAATATTTTTTCCAATAAACTTCTGCACAAGCGTTCCAGACACCGTGCATCGTTTCAGCAGACCCCACGCCGGGCGCAAGCTCAAGATTTTATTCCGGCCTACCCTGTAGACTGCGCACAGCCAACCTATTGTCAGGGGATGACGCTATCCGTCATCTCTATAAGAACAAGCCAGAAGGATTTCTTATGTCCCGCACCGATCAGCCGGCTCCGACCGAGAGCACGCCCGACAGCGATCTCGCCAGCCCCCCGATCAATGCCGAGCGTCTGTTGCAGCTGATCACCAACGAATACGAAAGCCTGCCGCGCCAGCTCAAACGCATCGCCAGCTACATGAGCCAGCAGAGCGACCGGATCATGGTCGACCGCATCAGCGACATCGCCCGCGAATGCGAAGTGCACCCGTCGGCCATCGTGCGGTTTTCCCAGCGCTTCGGGTTCAGCGGGTTCAGCGAAATGCAGGCGCTGTTCCGCGAGGCCTACACCCACAAAACCACGCCGGTGCAGAACTACCAGCAACGCATCCGCAGCATGATCGCCAACAAGTCCCAGAAGGCCAGTGGCGGCGACCTGGCACGCGAATGCATCAACGCCACCCTGTCGGGTATCGAACGGTTGGGGCTGGAACTCGATGACCAGGCCTTCGACAAGGCCGTTGACCTGGTGGTGAATGCCGACAACATCTACGTGGTCGGGGTGCGCCGCTCGTTCGCGGTGGCCGATTACCTGGTTTACAACCTGCAACACACCAACAAGCGCATCCACCTGGTGTCGGGCCTCGGTGGCAGTTACCGCGAGCAGATGCGCAGCGTGCGCGCCAATGACCTGGTAATCGCCATCAGCTTCACGCCCTACGGCAAGGAAACCCAGCACTGCCTGCGCATTGCCCAGCACCATCAGGCGAAAACCCTGATCATCACCGACAGCAACCTCTCGCCGCTGGCCAAACGCGCCAACACCGTGCTGCTGGTCAACGAAGGCAGCTCGTTCGCCTTCCGCTCGTTGAGCGCGACCTTGTGCCTGTGCCAGGCGCTGTTCATTGCCGTGGCTTATCGACTGGAATTGAAGGTCGATGAGATTCATGAGCAGGCAGGCTTTGAGGATTAGCCTTCGAGGATGAACAATAGGCCTGAGGATGAGCGCGAAACCGTTTGCAGGTCACTGAACCTCGGCTAAGGTTGTCCATCCCCAAGGACCGTCTGTAAGGAGAGGCTCAATGAAACTGATCGGCATGCTGGATTCGCCCTACCCCTGGCGGTAGCCTGGAGCTTTACCAACCTGGTGGTGCCGGATCAGGTGGAGGCCACGCAGTTTCCGCTGATCGATGCGTTCACGGCGTATGCCGAGGGGCTTGAGGTGTTTGTCGGTACGCCGATCGACTAGGCAGTACGCAGTAAGCCGAAACACTGCAGATCCCTGTGGGAGCGAGCCTGCTCGCGATAGCGATGGGTCAGCCAACATTGATGCTGAATGTACCGCCGCCATCGCGAGCAGGCTCGCTCCCACAGGTTGCGCACCTTAACTGTCTGATATTGGAGTCTGGCCGATTACTACTTGGCCAACTCCATAATCATCCGCGACAACAGATAAATCCGCGGCGCCACGCTCTCGACCTCGGCATATTCCTCAGACGTATGGATATTCCCGCCGACAATCCCGAACCCGTCCAGCGTCGGCGTGCCTACACCGGCCGAGAGGCTGGCATCCGCTGCCCCACCACTGCCTTCCTCCGTCAATTTACGGCCAATTTCGCCGTAAATCCCCTGGGCCATGGCCATCAAGCGATCCGACTCTGCGGTGTGCGGCATCGGCGGCAATCCGCGCTTGAGGGTGGTGGTGACTTCCGTATCGGCAATCAGTTTGTCCTTCGAAACCCGCGCCAGGTCCTTTTCGATCCGGTCGAATTCTTCCGGTACCACTGCTCGCACATCAGCCTTGGCCGTGGCTTGGTCCGGAATCACGTTAGTGCGGTCGCCAGCCTTGAGCACGGTGAAGTTGATGGTGGTTTTCTTCTGCGCGTCCCCCAGTTTGCCGAGTTGCAGTATCTGGTGCGCGGCCTCCATCGCGGCGTTGCGCCCCAATTGCGGCGCAACCCCTGCGTGAGCCGCCTTGCCTTTGACCTCGACCACCGCGGTGGCGCGGCCTTTGCGCCATACCACCAGGCCATCGGCCGGGCGCCCCGGTTCGAGGTTGAGGGTCACGTCGTGGGCCTTGGTGGTGTTCTTGATCAGGTCGGTGGCGACGCCCGAGCCGGTTTCTTCGCTGGCGTCGAGCAGGAAGGTGATCTGCGCGTAATCCTTGAAGTCGAGGTTCTTGAGGACTTTCAGCGCGTAGATCCCGGCGACGATACCGCCCTTGTCGTCCATCACACCCGACCCATAGGCGCGGCCGTCCTTGATGTGGAACGGGCGCTCAGCGGCCGAGCCTTCCTTGAACACGGTGTCCATGTGCGCCATCAGCAGAATTTTCGCCTTGCCGGTGCCTTTGAGGGTGGCGAGCACATGGTTGCTCTCGTCCGGGGTGTTGGGCACGAGTTCAATGCTGGCGCCAAGCTTCTTCAACTCGTCGATGACGATGTCACTCACCTGGGTCAAACCCGGTTCATAACTGGAGCCGGAGTCGATGTTCACCAACTGCTCCAGCAGTTTCAGGGCTTCACCCTTGTACTGTTCGGCATCGGCGAGGACTTGTTTGTGGGGTTCGGCGAAGGCTGCGGGGGAGAAGGCGCCGAGGGCGAGGGTCAGGCCGAGGCTGGTGGCCAGGAGGGAACGAGGGAGCTTGAACGTCATGAATCGATCCTTGTTTCGTGTCGGTTTCCTGAAACCCTGCCTGACTGCGCCGCAAGGCTCCATACACAATACGACACACACAAACCTGATTAGTCACAGTTCCAATGTGTGGGCTTGCTCGCGAAGGCGGCGGCACATTCAATACGGATGTGACTGACACACCGCTTTCGCGAGCAAGCCCGCACAGGGGATGTGTGGTGATTGGGCTACACCGAATCGAGCAACGCCTTACGCGGCTTGCCGTCGCCATGGCAAATGACGCGGTTGCGGCCGGTGGACTTGGCTTCGTAGAGCGCCTGGTCGGCGTCGTTGAGCCATAGGGTCGCATCGTCGTGGGCCGGGTTGAAGGCCGCCAGGCCGATGCTCAGACTGACTTTCAGCGCCGGGTTCTGCTCGTAACCCAACGTGGAAAAACGATCACGAAGTGCATCCATCGCCACCGCGGCGCGGTCCAGCGGCAGGTCAGGCTGTCGGTGCGGCTCAGGGCCAACAACTCGCGCTTGTGTCGGCCGAGGGTATGGGCCTGACGGAAACAGATCCAGCCTAGGGTCATCGGATAAATCGACAGCAAAGGCAAACAGGCGTACAGCTGAAACGGACTCGTCTGCGGGACAAAAGCCGGCATGAACACCAGCAACCCGAGGCCTATCCCGAGCATTTGCGCGACGGCGCCCACCAACAGAAAACGCAAACCGCCGATGGCCACGTTGTGCATCGCCATCATCGACAGCGTTGCCGCGCTGGGCAGCGGATTGAACTGCATGGCCGCCACCCAGAAACCGCCGAGAAACGCGTCCACCAAGATGTTGCGATGTTCGACGTGGAGAGGAACGTTCGCCCGACGCGCCCATTGATAAGCCACATGCGGCCAGAGCAGCCCGTTGAGCAGCATCACCACCCAGACCCATGGCGCCGGGTCGAGTGGATACATCCCTGCGCCGACGCACAATAATCCAAGGGCCAGACCCAGGATTCGCGATCCATAAAGCCTCCTGGCCAGTGAAAGTCCCTTTCCTCCCTTTTTTTCCATAGAGGCCTCTGTACCACTGAACGGAGCCTGGCAACACACGGGATTGAAAGTGTGTTTGAAGTCTATCAGGGCACCGGCAAATAGCCATCACCGGCTGGCGGTCTGAATAGCGTGGGCTCGCCATGAGCTGAGTGCCCACTGTTTGGTCTATACATGAAGGGAGGGATCGATAAACAACGATGAGGAGGTCCATGCAAAGTCCTGCCGACCACATTCTGTCCTGATCACTGCAAGGAATCGCCTGATGCTTTTGTTGGTTGTCGTTATCGCAGTCTTCGTGGCCTGGAGCTGGTTGAGTTACCCGGCCATCGGTTACTGGCTCTATGACTTGAACATGGCGCTGGAGGCCCGGCTGTATCGGTTGCACAAGATCGTCGTGCCGATCACCGAAATGACCGTCTCGACCTGGCAAGGCGGGCCTTACGAAGCCTCCAGCAGTGTGCTGATGCTGCATGGCTACAGCGCCGACAAGAACGTCTGGCTGCGCTTTGCCCGGCATTTTGTCGACGACTACCGGGTGATCATTCCCGACCTCGCCGGCCATGGCGAAACCGGCTTCAAGGCCGGCGGCGGTTATGACATTCCGGTTCAGGCCAAGCGGCTGATCCAGTTGCTCGATGTCTGCGGGGTCGAGAAGGTGCATGTGATCGGCAACTCCATGGGCGGTTACATCGCGGCCTGGCTGGCGGCCAATTATCCCGAGCGCATTGTCTCGCTGGCGTTGCTCGACCCGGCCGGCGTCACCGCCCCGGAGCCCAGCGACATGGAGCGACACCTGGCTCGCGGCCACAACCCGTTCTTGATTCATTCCCGTGAAGAGTTCCAGAGCTTCTACGCCATGACCATGGCCTCCCCGCCATGGGTGCCAGGGATCGTGCTGGACGCCGTCGCCCAGCGCTATGAACAACAGCGCGACGAACTGGAAGAAATCTTCAGGGACTTCCACGCCAGCCCGCCGATGGAGCCGAAACTGCCCGACATCAAATGCCCGGCGCTGCTCCTGTGGGGGCGCAAGGACCGCTTGATCGACGTCAGCAGCGTGCCGGTCTGGAGCAAGGGCATCGCCGATCTGCAGGTGGAAATCTGGGACGGTGTCGGCCATATGCCGATGGTTGAACAGCCGGCCAACACGGCGCGGTTGTACCGGGAGTTTTTGGAAAGGAAAAACTGATGAGATCCCCTGTGGCCAGAGGGCTTGCGCAACTCATGTGGGAGCGGGCTTGCTCGCGAAGACGGCGGCACATCCAGCCTTGATGTCGACTGACGCACCGCCTTCGCGAGCAAGCCCGCTCCCACAGGTTTCGCACTTTAACCCACCGGCATTGAAGGTTGCCCCCTCGCCACAGAGGTTCGCGAAATGAACGGATCGCGACGATGAACATTCTTTACGACGAACGCATCGACGGTGTTCTGCCCAATGTCGACAAGGCCGCGCTGCTCAAGGCCTTGCAACAGGAGGTGCCAGACCTGGACATCCTCTGGCGCGAAGAAGAGCTCAAACCCTACGAATGCGACGGTCTCTCGGCCTATCGCACCACGCCGATGCTGGTGGCCCTGCCCCGGCATCTGCAACAGGTGCAGGCGCTGCTCAAGCTCTGCCATGCCCGGAATGTGCCGGTGGTGGCGCGTGGGGCCGGCACCGGGTTGTCCGGTGGTGCGCTGCCGCTGGACAAAGGCGTGCTGCTGGTGATGGTGCGGTTCAACAACATCCTGCACATCGACCCTGCCGCCCGCACCGCACGAGTCCAGCCGGGGGTGCGCAACCTGGCGATATCCCAGGCAGCGGCACCGTTCGGTTTGTATTACGCGCCTGATCCGTCCTCGCAAATCGCCTGCTCCATCGGTGGCAACGTCGCGGAAAACGCCGGCGGCGTGCATTGCCTCAAGTACGGCCTGACCGTGCACAACCTGCTCAAACTCGAAATATTGACCCTTGAAGGCGAACACCTGACCCTCGGCGCGGATTCGCTGGACGCGCCGGGGTTCGACCTGCTGGCGCTGTTCACCGGCTCCGAAGGCTTGCTGGGGATCATCACCGAAGTCACGGTCAAACTGCTGCCCAAACCCCAGGTCGCCAAAGTCCTGCTGGCCAGTTTCGATTCGGTGGAAAAGGCCGGCCGCGCGGTGGCCGAGATCATCGCCGCCGGGATCATCCCGGGAGGCCTGGAGATGATGGACAACCTGGCGATCCGTGCCGCTGAAGACTTCATCCACGCCGGTTACCCGGTGGACGCCGAGGCGATCCTGCTGTGCGAACTGGACGGTGTCGAAGCCGATGTCCACGACGACTGCGAACGAGTCCGCGAGGTGCTGCAACAGGCCGGCGCCAGCGAGGTGCGCCAGGCCCGGGACGAGGCCGAGCGCGTGCGGTTCTGGGCCGGGCGCAAGAACGCCTTCCCGGCCATCGGCCGCCTCTCGCCCGATTACTACTGCATGGACGGCACCATCCCCCGCCGCGAACTGCCCGGCGTGCTTCAGGGCATCGCCAATCTGGCGCAAGAATATGGCTTACGGGTGGCCAACGTGTTCCACGCCGGGGACGGCAATATGCACCCGCTGATCCTGTTCGACGCCAACCAGCCCGGCGAGCTGGAACGGGCCGAAGCCCTTGGCGGCAAGATCCTCGAACTGTGCGTGAAAGTCGGCGGCAGCATCACCGGCGAGCACGGCGTCGGCCGGGAGAAAATCAACCAGATGTGCGCGCAGTTCAACAGTGACGAGTTGACCCTGTTTCACGCCGTGAAAGCCGCGTTCGACCCAAAGGGTCTGCTCAACCCCGGCAAGAACATCCCGACCCTGCACCGCTGCGCGGAATTTGGCGCGATGCACATCCACGCAGGAGAACTGCCGTTCCCTGAGCTGGAGCGTTTCTGATGCCGGACTTCGATGCCAGTGAAGCCCTGCTGGAGCAGGTCAAACAGGCGCGGGAAAACGCCACGCCGCTGCGCATTCAGGGCGGCAATACCAAGGCGTTTCTCGGTCGCGAGGTCGCCGGCGAAGTGCTCGATACCCGCGCCCATCGTGGCATCGTCAGCTATGACCCGACGGAACTGGTGATCAGCGTTCGCGCCGGCACGCCGCTCCGCGAGCTGTTTGCAGCACTGGATGCGGCGGGGCAAATGCTGCCCTGCGAGCCACCGTCGTTCGGCGAAGGCGCCACCGTCGGCGGGATGATCGCGGCGGGGTTGTCCGGGCCACGGCGGCCGTGGTCCGGCTCGGTGCGGGATTTTGTCCTCGGTACACGGATGATCAGCGGCCTCGGCACCCACCTGCGCTTTGGCGGCGAAGTGATGAAAAACGTCGCCGGCTACGACCTTTCGCGCCTGATGGTCGGCAGTTATGGCTGCCTCGGCGTGCTGACCGAAGTCTCGCTCAAGGTACTGCCCAAACCCCGGCAATGCCTGAGCATCAGCCTGGGCATCGACTGCGCCCGCGCCTTGGCCAATCTGGCGCAATGGGGCCAGCAACCGCTGCCCATCAGCGCCGCCAGCCATGACGGCCAGCGTTTGTACCTGCGCCTGGAAGGCGGCGAAGGGTCGGTGGCGGCTGCCCATCAACGGCTCGGCGGCGAACCGCTGGATTCCGGTTATTGGGCCGACCTGAACGAACAACGGCTAGACTTTTTCAATGAGGGCCTGCCGCTGTGGCGCTTGTCGTTGCCCAATAACCTCGGGCCTCTGGACATGCCCAGTGAGCAACTGATCGACTGGGGCGGCGCGCAACGCTGGTTGAAATCCGCGGCCGACAATATTCAATCACTGGCCCATGAACTCGGCGGCCACGCCACCTGTTTCAGCCATGGCGTCAGCGACACGCCTTTCCAGCCGCTGGCCCCGGCGCTGCTGCGCTATCACCGGCAACTCAAGGCGCAACTGGACCCGCAAGGGCTGTTCAATCCCGGCCGGATGTACGCGGAGTTCTAGGGGGGCGTTCTCAATGCAAACCAACCTCAGCGAACAGTCCCGGCAACTGCCCCGCGCCGAAGAAGCGGACAAGATTCTGCGCACCTGCGTGCATTGCGGGTTCTGCAACGCGACCTGCCCGACCTATCAACTGCTGGGCGACGAACTGGACGGGCCGCGCGGGCGCATCTACCTGATCAAACAAGTGCTCGAAGGCGCTCCCGCCACGGCCAAAGCCCAGTTGCACCTGGATCGCTGCCTGTCGTGCCGCAACTGCGAAACCACCTGCCCGTCCGGAGTGGACTATCACAACCTGCTGGACATTGGCCGCGCCGTGATCGATCAAGCGGTGCCGCGCCCGGCCGGTCAGCGGCTGCTGCGTCAGGGGCTGCGGGCACTGGCGCCGAATCCAAATCTGTTCAGGACCTTGCTGCAAATCGGCGCCACATTCCGGCCGTTGCTGCCACGGGGCGTCGAGGCGAAGTTACCCCACGACCTCCCCGACACCGGCGAGCGCCCTGCCCCTCGGCACGCTCGCCGGGTGTTGATGCTCGAAGGCTGCGTGCAACCCGGCCTCTCGCCGAACACCAATGCTGCGACGGCGCGAGTGCTGGATCGGTTGGGGATCAGCGTGATTCCGGCACCTGAAGCGGGGTGCTGCGGCGCGCTGGACTATCACCTCGACGCCCAAGCCATGGGCCTGGACCGCGCCCGACGCAACATCGACGCCTGGTGGCCGCACCTGGAAAACGGTGCCGAAGCCATCGTGCAAACCGCCAGCGGCTGTGGCGCATTCATCAAGGATTACGGGCATTTGCTGGAGCGCGATCCGGTCTATGCGGCCAAGGCCCGGCGGGTCAGTGAACAGGCGCTGGATCTGGTGCAAGTGCTGGCCGATGAGCCTTTGGAACAGGTCTGCGCCGCCACCGACCGACGGATCGCCTTCCACTGCCCCTGCACCTTGCAGCATGCACAGAAACTCGGTGGCGCAATCGAGGCGGTTCTGACCCGGCTGGGCTTCAATCTCACGGCAGTGCCCGACAGTCATTTGTGTTGCGGCTCGGCGGGAACCTATTCGATCACCCAACCGGAACTGGCCCGGCAACTGCGCGACAACAAACTCAACGCTCTGGAAAGCGGCCACCCCGAAATCATCGCCACCGCCAACATCGGCTGCCAGAGCCACCTCAACAGCGCCGGACGAACGCCAGTCAGGCACTGGATCGAATTGGTGGATCAAGTGCTGCGTTGACCGAACAGCCCAAGTGGCAAGAACAGTCCTTGGCAGAATGAAGTTCGTCAGAAACTTCGTTTGTCGGCGCCGCCGAAGGCTGCGATCTTTTCCGGCATCCGTTATGTCACTGCGCCAGGAATTTTTTCATGAGCCTCCCGAACTTCGTCAGCCCCGACCTGATCCGCCAACGCTTCTCCAAAGCGATGTCCGACATGTACCGCGAAGAAGTGCCGCTGTACGGCGCGCTGATGGAACTGGTGGAGCAGACCAACCGCCACGTGCTGGACAGCGACCCGCAAATCGCCCGACAGCTGCACAGCACCGGTGAAATCCAGCGGCTGGACCTGGAGCGCCACGGTGCGATCCGCGTCGGCACCGCCGCCGAACTGGCGACCCTCGCCCGCCTGTTCGCGGTGATGGGCATGCAACCGGTGGGCTATTACGACCTGACCCCGGCCGGCGTGCCGGTGCATTCCACCGCGTTCCGTGCCGTGCATGAGGCGGCATTGCAGGTCAGTCCGTTCCGGGTGTTCACCTCGCTGCTGCGCCTGGAACTGATCGAAGACGCCGAACTGCGGGCCTTTGCCCAGTCGGTGCTGGACTCGCGTTCGATCTTCACCCCGGCGGCATTGACCCTCATCGAACGCGCTGAAACCCAGGGCGGCCTGAGCGAATACGAGGCGCAGGATTTCGTCGCGCAGGCGCTGGAAACCTTCCGCTGGCACCACAGCGCCACCGTCACCGCCGAGCAATACAAACGACTCAGCGCCCAGCATCGACTGATCGCCGACGTGGTGGCGTTCAAAGGCCCGCACATCAACCACCTGACACCACGCACCCTGGACATCGACATCGTCCAGGCGCAAATGCCCGCCCACGGCATCACCCCCAAAGCGGTGATCGAAGGCCCGCCCCGCCGCCAATGCCCGATCCTGCTGCGTCAAACCAGCTTCAAGGCGCTGGACGAGCCGATTGCTTTTACCGATCAGGCCGAAACTCGTGGCAGCCATAGCGCCCGTTTCGGTGAAATCGAGCAACGCGGCGCGGCGCTCACCCCCAAAGGCCGGGCGCTTTACGACCGTTTGCTCAACGCTGCCCGGGATGAACTCAAGGAGTTCCCCAACGAGGCCAATGCCGCACGCTACAACGCGCTAATGACGCAGCACTTTGGTGAGTTTCCTGACACCGTCGAGGAGATGCGCCAACAGGAACTGGCGTACTTTCGCTACTTCGTGACGGAAAAAAGCCTGGCGGCGGATGGGCTGAAAGGCGCGTCGCTGGAGGATTTGCTCCGTGACGGGTATGTGCGGGTTGAGCCGCTGGTGTACGAAGACTTTTTACCGGTCAGTGCGGCGGGGATTTTTCAGTCGAACCTGGGGGATGCGGCGCAAGCCCACTATGGCGTGCATTCCAACCAGCAAGCGTTCGAGAAGGCCTTGGGGCGTGCGACGATTGATGAGCTGGGGCTGTATGCGCAGACGCAGCGACGGTCGATTGAGGAATGTTTTGCGGCGTTGGGATTGCCGAATCTGAATTGACCCAAAGAGTTCTCAGTCAAACACACTTTGTGGCGAGGGAGCTTGCTCCCGCTTGAGTGCGTAGCACTCACAAAGTCTCCGCTCGTACGCAGAATTTTGGGGCCGCTACGCAACCCAGCGCGAGCAAGCTCGCTCGCTCGCCACATAAAATTCGACCCGCTGGCTATCTGGGCTTACCCCAGCTTCGCCAACAGCGCCTTGGAGTAAAGGGCAGCGCTGTTCGTTGCGCCCATTGTCCGAGTGATGGCTCATAGCCTTGATGCGCAAGAAGTTGCGCAGTCGTTTCTCAAAAACGCCCTCTAAAAGCGCTACAGGCCTTGTAAACAAAGCCCTCCAGCCAAGTGCGCAAGAAGTTGCGCACCACTGCGCAACTTCTTGCGCACTTTTTCAGGTGATCCTTGCCGAAAATCCTTTCAGCGCTCTAAAAACATCCGCAACCATCTGATTTATATAGACTTAATCATTTCTGGCACGATCCTTGATAACTGTCAGGCACCCACCGGGCGATACCGCCTCCCGGGCACCTTAAATTTATCCGCAAGGAGAGCACCCCATGGCAACACCAGCGTACATGTCGGTTACCGGCGAAAAACAAGGCCTGATCACTGCCGGCGCGTTCACCGCCGACTCCGTTGGCAACACCTATCAGGAAGGTCACGAAGACCAGGTCATGGTTCAGGCTTTCAGCCACGACGTGATCATCCCGCGTGACCCACAGTCCGGCCAACCGACCGGTCAGCGTGTACACAAGCCAGTCGTGATCACCAAGGTCTACGACAAGTCCTCGCCACTGCTGCAAGCGGCGCTGACCTCCGGCGAGCGCATGAGCGAAATCGTTATCCAGTGGTACCGCACTTCGGCTCAAGGTACCCAAGAGCACTACTACACCACCAAACTGGAAGACGCGATCATCGTCGCCATCAACAACAAAATGCACAACTGCCAGGATCCGTCGAACTCGCACTTCACGCACCTGGAAGAAGTGCAATTCACCTACCGCAAAATCACCTGGACCCACGAAGTATCCGGTACTTCGGGTTCCGATGACTGGCGTGTTCCAGTCGCTTAATCGCGGCTGACGGTTCCAAACATCGGCCAGCTCTGCTGGTCGATGTCATTTGCGCCTTCCAGGAATTTTCGCGTCCGCAAGCGCCCGTTTGGGGGCAGGCGTGCGCCGCAGCACTGCACGAGGAACAAGGGATGTTCGCGCCGGCCAATCAAACCCACTTTGCCCTGACCGTCGAAGGTCTGGAAAACGATCTCCAGGTCCTTGCCCTGCAAGGTCGGGAAGCCATCAGCCAACCTTTTGTGTTTGAGGTGGAGCTGGTCAGTGAGCAGCCGTCCCTGGACCTCGAAACGCTATTGCACAAACCGGCCTTCTTGCAGCTCTCGCCTGATGGTAGCGGCATTCATGGCCAGATCTATCGCGCCGCCCAGGGCGATTCAGGCAAACGCCTGACCCGCTACGCCGTGACCCTGCGTCCGCAGCTGTCTTACCTGGCGCACCGCATCAACCAACGCATCTTCCAGAACCTCACCGTGCCGAAAATCGTCGGCATGGTCCTCGAAGAGCATGGCATCCAGAGCAACGCCTACGCATTCAAAGTCGGGGCGATCTATCCCGAGCGCATTTACTGCGTTCAGTACGATGAATCGGACCTGCAATTCATCCAGCGCCTGTGCGAGGAAGAAGGTATCCACTACCACTTCCAGCACAGCGCCACGGCCCACAAGCTGGTGTTCGGCGATGACCAGACGGTGTTCCCGAAACTCGCGCCCGTGGCCTACCAGCAAGACTCCGGCATGGTCGCCAACGACCCGGTGATCAAGCGCTTCGACCTGCGCCTGGAAACCCGCACCAGCCGCACCACCCGCCGCGACTACGACTTCGAAAAACCGCGCCTGAAACTGGAAAGCGAAAACCGTGGCGACGCCCTGCCCGACCTCGAAGACTACGACTACCCCGGCCGCTTCATCGACCGCGAACGCGGCAAGCACCTGGCCAAACGCGCCCTCGAGCGTCACCGCAGCGACTTCCAGTTGGCCGAAGGCCGAAGCGATCAGCCGTTGCTGGTCAGCGGCCACTTCCTGGCCCTGACCCAACACCCCAAGGCCAAGTGGAACGACCTCTGGCTGCTGACCGAAATCCTCCACGAAGGCAAACAGCCGCAAGTGCTGGAAGAGTCGGTCACCAGCAACACGACTAACCTCAAGGACGATTTCCACCAGGGCTACCGCAACCGCTTCCAGGCCACCCCCTGGGACGTGCCGAACCGCCCGCCGCTGAACCACCCCAAACCACGCATCCTCGGCAGCCAGAGCGCCGTGGTCACCGGGCCCAAGGGCGAAGAAATCCACTGCGACCAATACGGCCGCGTCAAAGTGCAATTCCATTGGGACCGCGAAGGCCAGGCCGACGACAAGACCAGCTGCTGGCTGCGCGTCTCCTCCGCCTGGGCCGGTGCCCACTACGGCGGCATCGCCATCCCGCGCATCGGCATGGAAGTGCTGGTCAGTTTCCTGGAGGGCGACCCCGACCAACCGCTGATCAGCGGCTGCCTGTACCACAAGGAAAACGTCGTCCCGTACGCCCTGCCAGCGAACAAGACCCGCAGCACCTTCAAAACCCTAAGCTCTCCGGGTGGCGGCGGTTACAACGAACTGCGCATCGAAGACAAAAAGGGCCAGGAACAGATCTTCCTGCACGCCCAGCGCGACTGGGACGAGAACGTCGAGCACGACCAGAAAATCCGCGTCGGCAACGAACGCCACGACACCGTCGAGCAAAACAGCTACAGCGAATTCAAGGCCGAAGAACACCACACCGTCCACAAAGACCGCAAAGTCGAAACCCGCGCCAACGACCACCTGACCGTGGGCGTCAACCAGCACATCAAGGTCGGCACCGGCCAGTTCATCGAAGCCGGCCAGGAAATCCACCTGAGCAGCGGCATGAAAGTCGTGCTCGAAGCCGGCAGTGAACTGACCCTGATTGGTGGTGGAAGCTTCATCAAGATTGATGCAAGCGGCGTGACCATGAGTGGGCCGGTGATCAACATGAACTCCGGGGGGAGTGCGGGGAACGGGACGGGGGCGGCGCCATTGTTGCCGGGGCCGTTGAAGCAGGCGGATGCGGATAAGGCCGGGCAGGTCGTTGCGCCTTCCCTTGCGTCGTATAAAGCGCAAGCAAAAACGGGGGTGCTACTACCTACCCCTTCGTGCCACCTCGATGCTTCCGGCCATTGCCCCATTCACCAGCCGGGTAAAACAGCATGATGGACTCGATTACTTCGCCGTTCGAACGACCTGCGTCACCGGGCACCATGTGCCTGATTCTGGATGGTAGCTTTGATGAGGATTTGCTGACACGTCTGTTTCAAGGTGACGAACAATCTCGCCCTCGGTGTATTCCACTGTTCCTCAATACGCCATATGCCGAACTTCAACCTGCTGGACCCTACGTTGTCGTGTGCCCTGCAAAAGGCGACTCGACGGCATATGCCAGTGCCTTGCTGGAGCAGTCCGACGCCGGCTGCGTGGCTTGGCTGAGCAATGAGCAAGCCTTGGATAACGGGGTTGAACACTGGCGAAGCCTGCTCACTGTGCGCACCGACGACGCGCCGCAACAAATGATGCGGTTTTTCGATCCACGTTGGTTGGAGCCCCTGCTGCGCTGCCTCAATGAAACTGAGCGTGCCCAGTTTATCGGGCCATTCACCGGCATGGCCTGGCGTAACGAAATGGGCTGGCGGTATTACGCCAGGGCGCCCCAGAGTCCAGCGGCCGAACTGCAACCGCCCGCTTGGCTGTACCTGAGTCCAGAGCGCGAAGAATCGATTGAGCAAGGTCGATTGAAGGTCATTGCAGCACGCTTTGCCGAGGACTATCGCGAAGTGTTGCCTGCCGAAGACACCGTCGAGTTTGTACATCGTCAATTGCTGGCCGGACAACAAGCAGGCTACCAACAGATGGCAGATCAGGAGCGCTGGCTACGCCTCGCCATAAGCCGTGGAGACTCCTTTTGGGCAAACGCCCCGGATGCCGAACTTCTGGCTCGTAACGACGTGGCGCTGGGTGAAAAATTGACTCAGCTGGAAAGCCTCTGAATCACAAGGACGATGAGCAATGAGTAACACCTATACCGTCAAAAGCGGCGATACCCTCAGCAATATTGCCAGCGTTAACAAATGTACAGTGGCGGATCTACGGGCACTTAACCCTAATATCACTGACCCCAACCACATCAAAGCCGGTTGGGTGTTGCAGTTACCAGCCGCTAAAGTGTTGCCGCCGCCCAAGCATGCGGACAACCAGAGCACCACCAGCGTCAAGGGCGAAGCCCAATGCAAGGACGAACTGGTGGACGTGGTGCATATCACCGGTGAAGACACCTTTTACGTTCTGACGGAAAAAGAGTCAAAAACACTCAAAACGCAGACTGACCTCGTCAAAAAACTCATGGACGAGCTGCACCAGAACCTGGCCAAAGCCACCGAAGCTAGCAAATGCACCAAGGCATCAAATCCTCAGACCAGTTGCGCCTGCTCGCGCTGTGTCAAAGACGCCTGGAACGCCAAGGCCGAAGATGCCGGCCTGGTACAGCGATCTGAGCCACCGCCGGAAAAAGCGACCGCTAAGGCGGTTACGCGCAAAGAAGACTTGCAAGGTCAGTTGGCAACGGTGCAGAAGGCACGTGACTGGTATCAGCGTTATACGCCGAAGGTTTCGCTTGGAGGCAACTACCTGGAGAGCAACTGGAAACAGCTGCAAGCCAAAAAAGTACTCGAATTGAACGCCGAGATTGAATCCCTGCGAACCAAAATCGCAGCGCAAGGAAAGGCCGAAGCCGGCGACAGTTCCACCAGCGCCAACAACGCTGCGCCGGACATCAAGCATGGCAAAGGGAAAACCACCGAAAGCCAAAAGGGTCGGCAAGTAAAAACGGGCATTACCGTCATCGAAGTCATCTCGTTCAGCGACCCAAGCCGCCGGCACTACATACCGATGAGTTACCGGGAACAGCTTGACTGGAAAGTGAAGGTCAGCACGAAGGTAATGCAGGGCAAGCCGCTCGATAAAAACCTGGCTAAAGAGCTGTTCAAGGACATCAAGTCCGCCGTCAATGAAAGCCGTAAGACCAGCCCCCTAGGCGGTCTGGAAGCCAAATTTACGAGCTGGACGAGCAAGGACGACAATTTGCTTAATGCGCTGCATAAAGAATGTTCGTGGACTTCCAACCAGGCAGACTCAGCTAAATACGCAGTCTCCGCCGAAGCCCACGCCTTCCGTTTCGCCGCCACAGCCAGCGCCGGTATCAACAGCTGGGAACCTCGCAAGGGCAACATCGAAGTGGGCGTCAAGGGCAGTGCTGCGATTTCGTTGGCCGAAGGCTCGGCCGCCCTCAAGAGCTTCTTTCCCGATCAGGGCGGCTATGTCGTGCGAATGCCTTACCGCAACGCCGAAGGCAAGGAAGTGGTGAGCGACATCGGCATCTTCCGTCTTGACGGCAAGGTAGAACTATCCTGTTTCGTCGGTGCGACGGCACAAGGTCAGGC
Organism: Pseudomonas sp. P9_31; assembly: GCF_034008235.1. Lineage (NCBI taxonomy): Bacteria > Pseudomonadati > Pseudomonadota > Gammaproteobacteria > Pseudomonadales > Pseudomonadaceae > Pseudomonas > Pseudomonas sp. P9_31. The sequence goes on along the minus strand of NZ_CP125375.1, from coordinate 2,427,135 downwards.
CGGCGTCAAAGCACAGTACAAACCCAAGGAAGTTGAAGCCTCGGGCGCGACGGCGTTGCTCAGTACGCCCAGTATGGCGGTGGATAAAAAGCGTGGCGGTGCCGTAGGTTTGAAGGGCAACGCCTTTGCCGGCGTGCAAGGTGGCGGTATTGTCACCGGGACGCTGAAGTGGCTTGATCCGGCTAAGCAAGGTGGCGGCAAGATTGTAGCGGGTCAGGCGAATGACAGTGGGAGTACGGATTGGGCGAGTCTGGTTGAGATCAAGACTGAAGGCAATGTGGCGCTTGGCATTGGAGCAAGTTTTGATTTCGGCATTGAAATCAACGCGGATCGCTTGGCGATCAACTGCAAGGCAAGTCTGGTATTTGGCCCGGGGGCTGGAGGCGGTTTTGGTACAACAGTGGATTTGGAACAGATTGGGAATCTCGCATTTATTTTTTGCAACGCCCTATCTAAAGCGGACTTCCGTTACCAACTCGCAGTATCGAAGGAAGCATTTGCCTACATGGCCACCGGGCTATTTAAAATAGCAACACACCCTGGAGAAGTAGCAAGCAAGGCATTTGCGAAAGGGGCAGAAGATATGAGGGCCTGGTGGCAAGAGCGGGAAGCGACCAAACAAGAAGCCCAAAAGTTGGCGAAATATTTGCTCAGCAGGCAATCAGTCGACGTGAATGGCAAAAAAATCCCATTGAAGATGCTACCTCCAGAAACTATTGGACCGATGCTGTATCTGCTAACTGAGAGCTTTGTTGAAAGCTGGGCAGAAGAGCAGGAAAAAGCAGTCGTTCTTTTGCTGTCTCATTTACGCAGCTGGCGACACTTCATAGAGGTATTGGAGCATTGCTCGGAGAAAGGCAACAAAGTTAAAGCGATGGAGAGTTTAAATCGTATAAACGCATTACTTGATGGAAACGAGCAACGAGAGCTCAATAATTTTATCGGGACTTTAGCAATTAATGGCGAGTCAACTTTAATGTCCGACGGTATGTTGGCCTGGACTCCAGGGTTACCCTGGCGCAAAGAGAGTGTCTTGGTCGCGGCTCGACGCAGCAACCTGTTTGACGGTTTAGCTTAAGAAGGGATCAAAATAAAAGGCGCTAAGGCGCCTTTTATTAGTTACAACTTTTTATCCGACTGAATAGCACAGCGAAAACTAGTACCGCCGGAATGGCGACTATGGAGAGGCTCTACTGCCCAGCGTCGAACTATAGGAGCCGCTGACAAAGAGCTTTCTAATATGGTAGAACCCCTTCTGATTTTTTCCTTACCGAAATCTGGCCCCTGCGGATTTTCAAGAGGTGAGTTCTTATAGTAATCTTCACCATACCAATCATTTACCCAATCCGTCGAATTTCCCGAAAGACCATATATGCCTAATGAATTAGGGGCAAACCGATTGACAGGGAAATTATTTCCTTCATCTTCTACAGGGAAGTTTTTTCCGTAGTTCAGACTGCCATTGTCTGTAGGAAATAGTAAATGTTGACCACGACTACGAGCCGCATATTCCCATTGAGCTTCAGTAGGTAAGTCCACAGCGTAACCACTCAGCAGACCTATCCATTCGCAATAGTCTTTGGCCTCTTGCCAGCCTTGAGTCGGGGCAGGTAAGTTTGGTTGATAACGGAACTGCAAATCTGTCCGGCTGCGGTACTTCTCATCAAATAGCGGCTTTTCATTCGCAATAAAAAACAAATCAAAATCACCCAACGTTGTCTGAAACTTTGAGAGATAGTAGCTACTCAGTTTTACTGGATGTACAAAATCATCATTCCCATCCCTGCTGATATTGCAGAGCTGCTCAGGATCTTGCCCGCAAGGCCAGGTACACACATCCTTTTCGTCATACTCACAAATCCAGCCGAAGTCCCCCATATCAAACTGACCACCCTCGACAAACACCATATTGTCGATGGACTGCACGACGGTGTTGAGCACCTTGCCACGCAGTTCGCTGGAAAGATCAGGGTACTTCTTCGCGATAGTGGTGGCGATGGACCCGACTTTCTCTGGGGCAAGGCTCTTGCTGCTTGGTAAAGGGCCGGATTCCGCCTCGCAACCAACCAAAAACATCATGGCTGGCAGGGAAAGTACGAGCTGACGTAGCACTGGAAATATCCTTATAAAATGCGACAAAGGCCGAACATTAACATCCCCTGCCCGCACAACAAAGTCCCGCACAAAACCTTTGAATACGTCTGTAATTACCAGGTCGCTTCATCGACCGCGAACGCGGAAAGCACCTGGCCAAACGCGCCCTCGAGCGTCACCGCAGCGATTTCCAGTTGGCCGAAGGCCGAAGCGATCAGCCGTTGCTGGTCAGCGGCCATTTCCTGGCCCTGACCCAACACCCCAAGGCCAAGTGGAACGACCTGTGGCTGCTGACCGAAATCCTCCACGAAGGCAAACAACCGCAAGTGCTGGAAGAGTCGGTCGCCAGCGACACGAGCCAGCTCAAGGACGATTTCCATCAGGGCTACCGCAACCGCCCGCCGCTGCCCCCCCCCAGGCCACGGATCCTCGGCAGCCAGAGCGCCGTGGTCACCGGGCCCAAGGGTGAAGAGATCCACTGCGCCCAATACAGCCGCGTCAAAGTGCAATTCCATTGGGACCGCGAAGGCCAGGCCGACGACAAGACCAGCTGCTGGCTGCGCGTCTCCTCCGCCTGGGCCGGCGCCCACTACGGCGGCATCGCCATTCCGCGCATCGGCATGGAAGTGCTGGTCAGTTTCCTGGAAGGCGACCCCGACCAACCGCTGATCAGCGGCTGCCTGTACCACAAGGAAAACGTCGTCCCCTACGCCCTGCCAGCGAACAAGACCCGCAGCACCTTCAAAACCATGAGTTCCCCCGGTGGCGGCGGTTACAACGAACTGCGCATCGAAGACAAAAAAGGCCAGGAACAGATCTTCCTGCACGCCCAGCGCGACTGGGATGAAAACGTCGAACACGACCAGAAAATCCGCGTCGGCAACGAACGTCACGACACCGTCGAGCAAACCAGCTACAGCGAATTCAAGGCCGAAGAACACCACACCGTCCACAAAGACCGCAAAGTCGAAACCCGCGCCAACGACCACCTGACTGTGGGCGTCAACCAGCACATCAAGGTCGGCACTGGGCAATTCATCGAAGCCGGCCAGGAAATCCACCTGAGCAGCGGCATGAAAGTCGTGCTCGAAGCCGGCAGCGAACTCACCCTCAAGGGCGGCGGCAGCTTCATCAAGATCGACGCCAGCGGCGTGACCATGAGTGGGCCGGTAATCAACATGAACTCCGGCGGCGGGCCGGGTAGTGGGACGGGGGCGGCGCCATTGTTGCCGGGGCCGTTGAAGCAGACGGATGCGGATAAGGCTGGGCAATTGTTGGTGCCCGCACAGCGGCAAGCGTTGATGCAGAAGAAGCCAATCTGCGCGATTTGCGAGAAGGCCAAACTGGAGGCGCAAAATGCTTAAGTCCGAGTGGCCGCTGGAAAATGAGTTGCCCCAAGGCCTGCCGTGGAATGGCACCGTCGGTTTGCTGCTGGATGGTGTCAGCGTCGAGAAACTGCCTCAACACCTTTATCAATGGTCGGATAATCCGGTTTTCGAGCCACTCTACCTCGGTACCCCGTGGGCTGAGTTGGGTGACGTTTCGCCGTGTCTGGTTCAGATAAAAGCGCAGAACAATCCCATCCTGGCAAAGTTTCTGGCTGAGCCTCGCCAGGAATGGGGCTACCTTGCGTTCAGCGATCAACCCTGGGAACACATGGTCGACCATTTTCGCTGGCTGACCAGCGTCATGCACCCACAGGGTGAGGAAGTGCTGCTGCGCGTCGCTGATCCGGCCGTGGCCCATGCGCTGCTCGACTACGGCGAGAGCATCAAGGACCCTACCCTGTTCGGCCCTTGCTCGCAGGTCGTCGGCGCCGACGGGGCACTGGGCTGCTGGCATATCAACCAGCGCCCCGGCAAAGCCATTGAGCCGAACCACAGCAAACGCTACCGCTTGAGCAACGAGCAACTCAGACAACTGGATGAAGTGAATTTTCGCAGCATCGCCCTGCGCCTCGACGAACACATGCACGAATACTTTCCGTCCTATCAGGCACAAGCGACGCCTCAGCAACGCTGGGAACACCTGCATGCATTGGCTTCGACTTCATACGATCGAGGCTTCAACACCGAGCTCGACATCACCCTCTACGCCAACATTCACAGGTTTCTCGGTGAGCGAGCGCTGGAAGAACATCCAGACCTGGATGCGATACTCAAAACGCCATCGGAACAAACGCCCGCTCTGCGACTCGAACGGGTCGCTGAGATTGCCCAGGAACGGGCTGAAACCCTGCCAAGGAGCCAAGGATGACGACGCCCACATCGACCGGCAAAAGCCCGAACAACGTTGCAAAAAGCCGGGACGACGGTAAGTGCGCCATGGGCGGTTGCTCCCTGATGAAGGCCAAGATTCAGCTCATCCCTTTACGCTATGGTCTGGTCGAACGACTCGACCCATCCAGCGCACTAGCGATGCCTTACAAAACCACCTCACGCCCACTGGGCATTCGCTTGATCCGCGACGGCTGGCTCTACGTCATCGTCGACAAAAAACCCCAATCTCCGCAGTACGACGAGTTCGATATACAAAAGCAGCGACCTATAAAGGAAAAGGGGGACGGATTCTGAGGGATCCCCACAAATCTGCGCCTGCGCCTGGTGATGTACCTCGGCCCGCAACGCGCGCTCAAGTCTCTCTAAGGTTTTTCGAGAGTTTGAGCCGCGTCCGCTGCGCCAGTATTCCAAGCCCAGTCGCCATAGGGACAACACCCGCCGGCGTTTAAGGCTGTTGCTTTGAAAACGATGTTCATGGCCTGCTTCGCGGGCCTGCAACCCCGTTAAACAAAAGATGTAGTTGGCCAAAGCGGAGATCAGTAAAAGCACTTCGGTCCGGCACGGACAGTGACTCCGATGGCGAGTCACACCGACGCCAAAGTGCTCGCTTTTTACATCCCTGAAGCCTTCTTCTATCTGCATACGCTGCTTGTAAATGGCCACGATTTTCGATGGATTCCATTGATCCTCCGGTCGGTTGCTGGCCAATAACCAAGGCTCTCGTTCACGATTGGCCGATTGCCTGCTGAGTTTGTTTTTGGCGATTGAACCGGTGACACGCTGATGTTTGCGACCCTCTGCCGAATGCCTGATGCAGTACAAGTGGATGAAGTGCGGAGCGCTTTGGGTCATCTCGGTCCGACCTAGTGATTTCGGTGAGGACGATGCCAGGGCATAGAGGTTTTTAACCGGTAGCCAAGTGTGTGCGTCGTTGCGGTAGAGGTCCCGGTTACGCACTCGCCCCACGTTATACCAGCCTTGCGCCTCGACGGCGTTGATCCATGGCCGGCGAAAGCCTGCATCAGCTACAAGGATCGGAACACAGTCTTTGGGGGGCATTTCGGCCAGCGTTTGCAGCAACCGTTTTTGATATTTCGGACAACCCTCGCGCTCATGAACGCTCTCATAAATGGGGAACGAACGTCCTGCCAAAGGAATGACCGCGCGCAACAAAAAGAACTCTCCAGCCGCATCGATCGGTGACCAATCGACCTGGATCAATGGATGTCTCAGCGACCCCAGCAAGGCTCGCAACATGACCCAGTAAAACAGCGAGCGCTCAGTTTGCAGATATCGATTACCCAGTAACCGATCGACTCGTTTGATGGCGTGTTTGGGGTAGGCCTTGCCTGACATGAATCGGCCAAGCCCCGTCAGAGTGAGCCGACGCCCTTGGAGTAATGCGCTGACACAACACATCAACGTTTTCAGACGACGAGAATGGACAGTGGGAAGTGCTTGGGCGAGCGCGCTGTGTAAGAATCGGATGGCCTGCATAGGATCGGGGTCTTGTTTTTGTGTGGTGCAATACAAGCTGCCGACCCATGCAGGCCTCTTCAATTCCTAACTTCTTGATTTATCGTAAGAAAAGTCGGGGATTTCTCAAGGACAGATTTATTTTCATGGCGTGGAAAATAGGAAAATAAATCTGTCCCCTTGTGGCTATAAGCGACTTGAACCCAGCAGATACTACATATGGAGTTAAAAAGCTTGTTTTCGACCCTCCACATTGGTCAACCGATGAACATTAAACATACGCTCCTCATCATTCTGACTGTTTTTTCAGCGTCAGCACTTGCCCAACACACTGGATTTGGATTCGTTAAAAACAATCCAGACGGGCAAACTTATTTATATACAACCCAGAATATTTCAAGCAACGAAGTCATTTCGGTCCAATACCCTCAGAATGGAACCGTCGCTTGCTGCAAGTTAACAAAGACAACTGGGGAAAAACAGCAGCAGAACGATGCAATGGACCTGTTCAACGAATCCGACATGCACACCTATGGGCTTGACGTTCAATACACAGCGCCTTTCATCGGCATAGCTGTAGTTGGTAAAAATGCAACTGAAAGCGGCGTCTCAGCCGTTGAGGTCAAGGACCAAGCTACAACTATCAGCACCTGTTTGAGTCAAGAAGGCGTTCATCTCTTCTCGAGAAAAAATGGGAGTTTGAACGGTCACTTGTATTTGAGCCTAGGTTACGATGCAGAGCCAACGTCAAATTCTTGCGAAACGGAAAATGCTGAGTCCGTTCCGACCGACGTCTCCGGCTACATCAAAAACAGAGACAACTGTGATTCTTTGCGCGGAGATATTCCTGAACGGGACCCCGCCGACCCGGACAACCTCAGCCGTGTCATCAGCAATGTCAATAAATACTGCAAGGGCACAGATCAAAAACTGAAGCAGTTGAAAGAAAAATACTCTGGAAACGAAAGCGTTAAGAAGTTGCTCTCGACTTACGAAGAAAATATTGAGGCGGATATGAGTTTTTAGATTCACTCATCAAGGACGGCTGTTGTGAAATCTGAAAACACCAATCCACAGGTCTGGTTATCCGAAACCCCGCTACTGCCGGGTGAACGCCTCTACCTGATCATCACGACAGCCTCACGAAACAAAACCCCTCGACCCTGATTGGCAACCTGATGCAATGGCTGGAAGAAGAACGTCCAGACATCTACGCCGCTAAGGCTGGGGCACCTTGCGTTATGAGTACGACAACCTCGGCCAACTGAGCTACTGCCGTCTTCCCGACGGCAGCAAGCTTGATTACCACCACCAACGCGGCGGTCAGCTGAGCAGCATCGACCTCAACGGCTCGCGCCTGACCAGGCACCAGTTCAACGCCGGCCGCGAACAGCAGCGCCAACAAGGCAGATGACGCGAGCAGAGAGGCAAGCTCGAATCAATGAGCTCGCGCAAGCGAATGCCCACAAATAACTGCAAAAAATGGAAGCTGCTACACTTGGAGCCCACTTCCTTGAAAAGCATGGTGCGCAGACGACTCTACAATCTCAATACGAAAGAGCAAGCACTGGCAGAAACCCAACGACAGGTGTGATAGAAACCTACAATAAAGGTAAAAAAGCAGGGCAAGCAAAATTACCTAGTGCTGCAACACGCTACACAAGCCATCGTGATCAGCTGAACGCGATAAATCGAGCGCTACAAATCTTCAGCAGAACTGGCGAAGCCGATTTGGCGGGCAAACCAATCGACACGGGCCGAAAAATTGGTGAAGGGTACAAAAAAGGAACACTAAAAATTGGAACACAAACTAAAACAGTGACACATTTAGACGCCAACGGAAAGTTAATTACATCGTACCCGGATTACTAAAAATGAAGCCCACCCCTGAACTATCAAGCTTGCGAAACTTACTTTTCATCTTCGACATTGACTACACAGATAATGACGAACGCGAGGAAATAATAGTTTCAAAAAACGTGAACAACAGGGATGAGCTGTCAGAGTTATTTGATCAGGTATTACAGCCAGAGTTCACCGCCCACCCCAAGAGCGCACGCGACCGCCTCATAAGAACATTTGAGTTCTATTTGGAAAAAGACGAAAACTTCGACTCAGCCTTCGACAAACTAAGCACATATTTCAATGATGAAATCGAAGATCATCGAGACTTCATGAAAGTACTTCTAGAGCGCCTAACAAAATACGAAAACAACATTCCAAGCCAACAACAAGCCAAGTAAACACAGTAAAAAATGGAACATTCATCTTTCGCTCACAGAGCAGCAGAACTACCTGACTTTATTTCCGGACACCAACTTGAAAGTGAAGTCGTCATCCATAGCTCCAAAAAACGAACCCAGCCAAAAAACCATAACCAAACATTAAAAACGACATATTTATTACGCACAGAAAGAAAAGTGGACAGATTTATTTTCTAAGCGCTCATAAAAATAGATCTGAGAATCATCTAGCCAGCCTCCCCATCTCACGGAGGTGACGCAAAACTCAAAGTGCGAACTTGGACTTTTGCTAGGAGTATGCCAATTGCCTTATCCCGATTTGCAAAATGCTGTTCAACGTGCAGGATTCACCGTCACCGAGTTCTCGGACCAGCGAGCATATTTCGGCTGCTGGTCGCTGACCGTCGAAGGTCATGGACATACCTACCAAATAATCAATGAAGGACGAGAAGGTTGGTTAATGTTTTATCGCGAGGGCACCGCAGGGACACTTACTGAGCTGGACAAGAAAGTATCGACTTGGATGGACGCCGCCGATAGAGCAACTCAATGCCTGATCTGGCTTTCTGGCTGCTGTCTCCCCCTACAGCCCCACAAAGTCCGAAGTTATTATGTGATTGCCGAAAGGGATCTTGTACCGGAGCACCCCCACAGCTCTGACTGGCCAAAATTGATCGGCTACTGCTACGACGATGACTATTTTTTGTTTTTTGAAGGCAAGGGTCATGGGCTGAATGGGAGCGCAGTACCCGCCTGTGAATGCAAAAAAGCTGAGTGGCTTACGATATTCGCGGCACTGGACGTCGAGTGGTTTATGAGCTGGCTGGAAACACTGAAGTTCACGTCGGAGGAGGCATTTACCTTAGCGTTGATCGAGAAGGTGGGCTCGCTCAGAGTTCGTCGATATTAAAAACTAATGTGTGTCCTCTTTTTGCTTCCCTTTTGCTTCTGATGCATTGCCATCAAAAAGTCACCCCCAAAGAAACTGGATCACCACTCAACAAAGGAATGAACCCTTGTTTACCATCGCACGACCATTCGCCATGCTTTTGGCATTGACCCTTTCTCTTGACGCTGCCGCGCTGTCACTTCGATCAGAAAAGCGCGCAGACGGTACAACTGTGTTGCTGCTCACCAATGACCCCGCCCCTGCACGACCGCCACAGCTCAACGAAGACCCGGCGATACGCGCCGCCTTGATTGACTTCATTGGTTATGCGACAGGCAGCTACACCAACGATGACTCGTTGATCGTGACGCAAGTGCTAGATGCCCTTGATTCAGAGTTCTCGACGTTTGAGGAAGGTGTACCTGCCGGACGCAAAATGCTGACGGCCATGGATGATGGTAACCACGGCGACGAGCGCGCCGCACTGTTGTTGGACGACAAGGGGCAGTTGATCGCTGTTGGGCTGGTCAATGGGCACTGTACCGTCAAATCACGCACAGAGTCGTTGTCCTGCAGTCCTGGCCCAGAAACTGTGCTGACTATCTTCCAGGCGAAAGGCGCCAAGAAGAGCGATGCTGACCCAATCATTGTCTGGAGCAAACAGTTGCCGCCATTGATTGCGTATTGGGCCGAAAGTGAAGATCCCGAAACACGTGCTCGAGCGCAAAAAATTGCCACGGTCGAATACATCACCACTGACCCGCAAAAAGACTCCTGGAACGCCTCGCAATTGCCTTCCGACTTCCCGAAGGCGATGCTCCCGTTGCTTCCAAAGAATGCCCATCTGGCGGGCGCTGGCGTCGACGGCGTGTACACCACACCAGGCATGAAAGGCGCACCGATTTACGGTGACTTCGACGAATTGGCAGGCCGGCCACGACATGATTTCGAGGTCATGCTGAAAACCTATACCGAGTTCTCCGACGTCGTCGAGTTTTACAAACAGAATGCCAAGGGAGCCGAGTTAAGTGCGAACGATGAAAAGGCATTGATTGAAGGCGTTGCAGGTGGTGCCACCTACAAGATCGAGATAAAGGATAACGAGGAAGAAGGAACAGCCATCACTTTTTCCGCGTGGAGAAAAGAGGTCTGAACTCCTTTAACTAGATGATCGAACGCAATGCGGCAGATTCATTCAAATCTTCGTGATTGGTAATCTGCCCTTTGCCCCTGAAACAGGGTTCGGTATCCAAATGAAACTCAAAAGTATTTTCACAAACGAAACGGAATACTTCAGCATCGGACTCGAAGAAACGTCCGGCAAGTTCTACCTGTCAATCCCGGTCAGCAACCGCCTCGTCGACTACGAGGAGCACAACGAAATCCCAAAAGCGTGCTTCGACCGGTATCTGGAAAAACCAGATAGCGCATTGGAGTTCGTCGAGCAATGTCGAAATCAACGAATGGACCACTTGCTCATGATCAAGCCCGGTAGCGACCGGTTTTGACAGACCGAACACGATCAAGGCATGCAAATGCCGCTTTGCGGCTCCGTTGATTCAGGAGCTTCACGATGAAAAAATTTCCACCCGACTCCCTCGATCCCATTGAACTCAGCCAAGCCACCCAACGCGCCGTCAGCGCCCGCCTCCGCAACCCCAAAAATCCTGACCCCATCAGCCCGACTCGATACATGCCGATTACCAGCATCGACTGCACGATCCCTTCCCTGCTGATCGACACCGAAGCACCTGTCGACGTGTTGCACGACACGGCCGCGTATCGCACTCGCAGCGTGACTCAACTGTTGGAAGCGCTGTCCCTGGGCGAGTCGTCTGGTGGTGATGCTGCGCTGTTGCAAGCGTTTGCGCGGGTGATGGCCATCCCGTTGCGGGACGGCTGCGATTTGCTGGATGTGGTGGGTCGGCGGTTGCGGGCGCAGATTTAACCCAGCCAATAAAAATGGGCGACTCCGGGGTCGCCCATTTTTATATCTGAAACTTTTAAGCACCGGCTCCCACATTTATGCACGCAGCATTTCGCAAGAATCTGCTAAAACACCGTCTGTAAACTTCTGATCAATCCAAAACACTGACTCAACATCGTGATCACAGAAAGGCCAGAAAACTGGCTCTTTGGTCAAGTAACTTCCTCACCGTCATCACTTGAAAACAGTGAAGAACAAAACAATGGTTTTCAGCCAGCCTTCAATCTATTCTTGGGCTTGCAGTATGGAGGCTGTAACACATGTTCAAATTCAAACGTAAAACATGGGCTTTACTCTTGGTCTACATCGTAGGTGTCAGTGGCTACATCTACTACCTCTACGTCGAGACTCAAGAAGTCCTCACTGAAAAAATCAATAACACATTGCTGCACGCCGCGCTGGGCACTTCGGCCATCCTCGGCGACCGCTACCATGACAATCTGATCGACAAGCAGTCCAAATCGGAAGCGGAAGACTGGAATTCCATTCAGCGGCTCTCCAGGTTCAACGAGTCCATGGGCACCGCCTTTGTCTACAGTGTGGTCAAACGTGCTGGAGAAGCTTATCTGGTCAGCTCCAGCGCATCGAAAAAAGAAATTCAGGAGAAGAATTTCGTACGTTTTTTCGATCCTTATCCGGATGCCAGTCAGGCTTTGCTCGACAGTTTTGGGCGCACCGAGCCCACCTGGATCGATTACTCGGATCATTGGGGAGATTTTCGCGCCGTCTTCATCCCAATGAAATCGCAGGACGGTACGGTTTATGTGACTGGCGCGGAGATTACGTTGGCGGACTACTACCACCAACTTAATCAGGACTCCCTGCACCATATCATCCTTGCCATTCTGGTCTTTCTCGCCCTCAGCCTTTTACGCATGCGTGCTCATCTCCAGCAATTGCAAATAAACGAACAGGTATTGAATCAGGCAAAAAATGCCGCCGAGGACGCTGATCGTTCAAAAACCAGATTTTTGGCCACCATGAGTCATGAAATCCGCACCCCCATGTACGGTGTCATCGGCGCGACCGAATTGCTGGCCCGGTCCACCCTGAACTCCGAGCAAAGCCGTCTGCTAAAAACGATTCATACCAGCGGACGAACCCTGCTGTCTCTTATCGACAACATTCTCGATCTTGCAAAAATCGAAGCGGGAAAACTTGAGTTGAAACCTCGTGTTTTCGAAGTGAGAGCACTGGTTTCTTCCAGTATTGAAATGATCCGGCAAAACGTTCAGGACAAGCCAATAGTGCTTGAGGTCAAGGTCTCACCGGACGTACCGCCCTTGGTCAAAACCGATACCGATTGCCTTCGCCAGATATTGCTCAATTTGTTGGGCAATGCGGTCAAATTCACCGAAACCGGAAAAGTATCGCTCATAGTCACGACGAGCGGTTACGGCCCTCAAGCCCGACTCGACTTCTCCATACGCGATACCGGCATCGGTATCCCCTTGGCGCGGCAAGACAGCCTGTTCAAGCCCTTTGTTCAGTTTAAAGGGCCGGCCACTCAACGCTTCACCGGGAGTGGGCTCGGTCTTTCAATCTGCAAGAATCTGGTCGAGGCGCAGCAGGGGACTTTATCCTTTACCAGTCAGCCTGGCGTTGGATCGACGTTCTCCTTCTCACTCCCCATGGAGCTTTTTTCAGTCTCGGAGATACCCATCGGGGACGATCATGCCGCGGTGGGTTTCGACTCATCTTTTGCCGAGGACTGCCCGTTCGATATCCTGCTGGTGGAAAACCATCCCGTGAGTCAGAAAGTTGCCATGGCGATGTTACAAGAGTTGGGTTATGCACCCGATCTTGCGTCAGATGGCCAGGAGGCGGTCAATCAGTGTATGACGTCGACTCCAGATCTCATTTTTATGGATATCAACATGCCTGTTATGGATGGGTTGGCGGCCATCCGTAAAATCCGCAAGCTACCATTGGGCGATACTTGCTACATCGTTGCGTTCACCGCGAGCGCTTTTTCAAGCGAGATAGAGCGCTTCAGGGCCGCCGGTGCCAATGACATTTTAACCAAGCCGGCAAACTTTCAGGCCTTGACCCGAGTGCTTCAGCGAGCATCCAACTACCGGCAGCAGCACCAGACCAGCACTCGGGCAGTGGATGCAATTCCAAGTTAACGCCAGAATCTGGCTGTTGGTGGCGTAAACCGTATCCTGACCCGGATCGGCTCCATCATCCAATAAAAATGGGCGACTCCAGGGTCGCCCATTCTTATATCCGAAACTTTTAAACAATCCCCCCAAAGAAGGTGTTCGCCCAGTGTAATGGCCTGGCAATCCATGCACCGGTAAAGAGCCCTGACACCGGGCGAACGGGAAGGATTTTAATAGAATTTGGCAGATATGTCCTCATGTATAAACATGAAATTTATGCACGTAATACTTCGTAAGAATTTTCTAACACAACGCCTACAAACTTCTTAAGCTGACCAGTTCGACCATTAAAACTGATTATTCTTATACAACCATCTGCACGAGAACAATCAATCCGTACAAGTAATGATCAGTTTGGATGCTAGCTGGTCACTTTCAACTTATCTATACAGGTCAACACAACACTGCGCCCTGCTTTCAAATCTTTCAATTTCGTCGGGCTCCCGTGAATAGGCTTCATTACGAACGAAAACAGCGTGGCGCCGAGAGTTCCGGGTCAATACCCGGTCATCTCCAGATAGCCCTGCCCCCCATGACTGCCAGTCAGTCGCACCGGCCCTTCCCAATAGGGAATGCGCAAGTTCATCCAGGCCTTGGGGTTGAGGGCGTCGATGGTGATATCGAGGTGTTTGTCGGGGATTTTGATCGACCAGCTCACGGGCATCGAACGACCGGCCACGTCGGCGGTGTCTTGGGGTATGAGGCTGATGTCGTCGGCGTGCAATAACTGCGTCTGCCCTTGGGCGTCGATCCAGGTGCCGGTGAGGTATGGCGCGCCTTCCTTTTGCCGCATGCGGTAGAGCATGACCTGCTCGCCGCTGTCCAGGTGCAGGGAAAACCAGTCCCAACCGGTCTGGTTGCCGGTCAGGGGTTGGCTGCTCCACTCACGGTCGAGCCAGGCCGGGCCACTGACCGTGTAGGTTTTGCCGTCGATTTCCAGGGTGCCGCGGGCCTGGAAAAATGGCTGGCTGTAGTAGTACGACGCCTGGCCCTGTTCGGATTTCTGGCTGAAGCCTTTGTCTCCTTGCAGCACCAGTGGCCGAGTTGTGGTCAGTCTAAGCTGGTAGCTGAACGCCTTGTCGCGGGCGCTGAGTTGCAGGTCCGCCAACGGGTTTTCATCGGTAGCCTGGCTGCTGAAACGCCAATCGTCGATCCATGCATTGAAGGGTGCCAGGCTCACGCCGGCCTGGCCGACGCCACCTCGGGCGTAGCGTTCGGCGGCATGGTGCACCGTGGTGGAAGTCACAGCCGAATGGCCCAGCCAAATAGTCTGATTGCCCCAGCCGGGTTGCTCGGGAACTGCTTTCAGGGCACTGCGGAACAGCGTCCATTGCACGCCGAACTCATGGCCCTGAGCGTCCTTGAGATTGGCGGTGATGTACCACCATTCGATGCGAAAGCCATCGTGGGAGCCATGGTCCGCCGGAAAGCTGAACGCCCGCCCGGGCACCACCGGGGTAAATGCGGCGGCCTGATGGCCGAGGCCGGCGAAGCCTTTTTCCGGCGCAGGCGTGTTGTCGCATCCGCTCAGCAGCGCCAGCAACAACACGCCGAGTTTAATCTTCATGAGCAAACGTCCTCAGCAGATCCGCCGGTTGCGTGCGATACAGCGAGTACAACGGCCACGCCGAGGCGAGCAATGTGGCGAGTAACGCCAGGCCCATCAACTGCAACAGTTGCAACGGAAACACCCGCAACGGCAAGCGCCAGCCGAAGGCCTGAACGTTGATCACCGTGTCCAGGCACCACGCCAACGCGATGCCTAACGGCAATGCCAGCACCAGCGTCAGCACCGCCAGCAACCAGGTTTGCCCAAGGTTGAGCAGCATCAACTGCCGCCGCGTCACGCCCAGCGCCCACAGCGGCGCGAGTTGTCCGAGGCGGCTCTGGCTCTGGGTCAGCAAGCTGATGAACAGCGCCACGCCCGCAACGCAAAGGGTCAGGCTGTTGAGCGCGGCGGTGGCGGCAAAGGTGCGCTCGAACACTTGCGTGGACCAGCCCTTGAGCCGGGCCTGATCGACGATGCGGCTGTCATCCAGGGCGAAGCGCGCTTGCAGTGCGCTCAGAAACCCTGGGATCGACGCAGGGTCGATGCGCAGGTTGAAACGGCTGGGTGTCAGTTGCGGCCAGCCGCGCAGCAGATGATTGATGTTGACCAGCAGGTGGCCCTTGGGATTGCCGTAGTCGGCGTAGATCCCGACGATCCGTGGCGACCATGGGCCATTGGGCGTGGCAATCGTCAGGTGCTCACCGAGCCGCACCTTCAACCGCCGCGCCAGTTGCTCGCTGAGCATCAGCGCGTCGTCCTTGGCCAGTCGCTCCCAAGGGTTGTCACCCAAGGCTTCCAGCAGCGGCCAGTGCTGGCGATAGGTCGGGTGATCGATCACGCCAAAGACGTCCGCCGGCCAGCCCTGCAACTGGATCGACACTTGCCAGTTCGGTAGCACCGCGGTGATTTGGGGTTGTTGTTTGAGCCAGGTGTGCAGTTCTCGGGCCTGGGCGGGATTTTGCGGATTGAGGTACAGCTCGGCAGTCAGGCGCTGTTCGAGCCAGTTGTTGAACGTCTGACGGAAACCGGCGGTCATGCTGCCGGCGCCGATGTTCGCCGCCAGCGCCAACAACAGCGCCATCAAGGCCAGACTCAGGGCCGGCAGTTGCTGGCGGCAATCGGCGAGAAACCATTGGCCCAGCACGGAACGACTGTACCGAAGCACCCGGTCAAGCACGCTATTCAACACCACCGGCAAGGCCAGTGCGGCGCCGATCAACAACGCGGCCATCAACACGAAGCCGCTGCTCAGGCTGTCGCCCAGGATCAACGCCCACAACGCGATTACCGCAGCTATTGCGGCGACCCAACCCTGGCGCCGCAACCAGCGCGCGTGGGCCTGATGCCAGGCTTGCGGATTGGCCAGCGCCAGCAACGGCAAACGCGCCGCTCGCAGCAAACTGTTGGCACCGGCCAGCAACGCGCCGAACAGGCTCAGGCCGATACCGCTGAACCACCACAACGGACTGAGGCTCAACTGGCCCGGTACTTCGGCGCCGTACAAACCGCGCAAACTGGCGGCGACGTCCGGCAACAACACGCTGGCCAGCAGGTAGCCGCTGACGACGCCGGCGATACCACCGATCAGCGCCAGGCCACCCAGCTCGACGGTGAGACAGGTCATCAACATGCGTGCACTGACGCCACAGGCGCGCAGGGTTCTGAGCAAGCCTCGGCGCTGCTCCAGCGCCAGACCGATTGCCGCGTGAACGATGAACAGGCCGACCACGAACGATAGAAAGCCCAAGGCATCGAGGTTCAGGTGGAAGCTCTCGGTCAGGCGCGCGAGGTTGTTTTCCTGGTCACTGGTTTTGAGCTGGAGTTGGCCCTTGAATTCATCAGGCAGGGTCGCGGTGAAATCCTTGGGTAGCAGCAGGCGCGACAGTTGATCGGGCAGCTGCAGAATCTGCTGGGCGAAGCCGATGTCCACCAGCAACACACCGGGCGCCATGTCAGGCTGGGCACGCAGTGGCGGCAAGGTGATTGCGCTCTGGGCCATCGGTGTTTCGCCTTCGTGCAAGCCCAACGCCTGCAAAGTTTGCGGCGATATCCAGGTGCTGCCCGGTGGGGTGAAAAACTCGACGATCTGCTCGATCGGCAATGACCGCCCGGCCACTGCGGAACCGCTGGGCAACGACACCGGCTCAATGCCCATCAACTGCAAGCGCTGGTCTTCATGGCCCTTGAGCGTCACCCGGCCTTGCAATACTGGCGATACCGGCCAACCCGCACGACGCAGGTCGACAAACACTTGCTGAGAAAACACTCCGCCGCCGGGCGCACTGAGGCTGGCCTGGGGTTCGCCACCGATCAATTGACTGGCCCGTGCATAGCTTTCTCGCGCCTGGCTGTTCAGCGCCTGTACGCCGGTCAACAGGCTGGTGGCGAGCCAGAGCCCGGTCAGCACACTGAAAAATTGCACCGGGTGCTGCCGCCAATGGCTGAGCAGCGCCCGTAGCGTCTCGCGAAAAACCCGCACCTCAGCGCTCGTCCGCGCCAGCCAGGCGGCCACCGTGCAGCACCACTTTGTCCGCCAGCCGCGCGGCAACCCGTGGGCTGTGAGTGACCATCAACAAGGTCGTGGGGCTGTCGTCGAGCAGCTCCAGCAACAGCTTCAACACCTCATCGCTGGTGGCTTCATCGAGGCTGCCGGTGGGCTCGTCGGCAAGCAGCAGTTTGGGTTGCGAGGCCAGCGCACGGCCCAACGCGACCCGTTGCTGTTGCCCGCCGGACAACTGCTCCGGATAGCGCAGTAGCAGGTCCGCCAACCCGAGACGTTGCACTAGATGCGCCTGCCAACGCGGATCGTGGCGCCCGGCCAAACGCGCCTGAAACGCCAGATTATCCTCGACCCGCAAACTGCCGATCAGGTTGAACTGCTGGAACACCAGGCCGATTTCGGTCCGGCGCCAGTTGGCCAATTGGCCTTCGTTCATCTGCTCCAGCCGATGCTCGCCACTGCGAATGCTGCCGCGATCGACCTTGTCCAGGCCGGCGATCAGGTGCAGCAAGGTGCTCTTGCCACTGCCCGACTCGCCCATCAGCGCCAGGCTGCTGCCGGGTTTCAAGGTGAGGTCGACACCTTGCAGTACCGGTAATGGGCCTTGGGGGGTGGCGTAGCTTTTGAAGACGCCCTGGACCGAAAGCATGAGGGAAGGCTCGTTGGAGGCAATGGGCCTAGGATAGCGGACGGCAGCGGCACCGCGTTATCGTTCTTCGCGGGCAAGCCCGCTCCCACAGGGGGCGATGGTGTACGAAAGATTTGCGTGCACCTCAATCACCTGTGGGAGCGGGCTTGCTCGCGAAGAGGCCACTCAATCGCTCAAAATCTCACTGCCCCACCGCCACACTCGGCACCACCTGCCCCGGCGTCACAATGCTGTTCAAATCAATGTACTTCCACGCAGGCACAGCGCCGAGCCGCGCATTGAACCGATAGTTAAACGTGAAATCGTCCACCGTCGGCACACTCAACGGTTTGCCATACACCGCCTCGATCCCCGCCAGGTCATAGCCCATCAACTGCAGCAACGTCGGGAAGATGTTGTAGTGACTGGAGCGATCCTTGTTGGCCGGCAACTGCGCCTGCCAGTCCAGGGTCTTCAAATCGCTGCCCGAAATCACCACCAACGGCACCACCCCCTCCTCCTCCACCGGTTCACTGCCGCAGTGAGTGTTGAGCCCGGGGTTACCGCGCTCATGCAGGTCCTGTCCATGGTCCGAGGTGTAGATCAGCAGCGCATTGCGCAAATCCGTCTGCGCGAAAACCCGTGCGAAGAACTCGCCGACATTCCACAGCACGGTATTTTTGTAGGCATTGCGGTACAGCACCCAATCATCCGGCTGGCCGTTGAAGCCATCGCGTTTGCCCGTGTCCGCCACCTCGACAAACTGCCCACGGGGCAACGCCGGCTGGTAGGCCATAAAGGCATCCGGGTACTTGTCGTGCACTGGAAAATGCGCGCCGACCTTGTTGATCACCACCAGTTCCGGTTTGCCGTCGTTGAGCAGGTCGATCAGCTTGGCGGCCGCTGCCATGTCGCGGTCGCGCACGCCGGTCTGGTCGAATTGCACGAACTCGTCGATGTCCTGCTTCTCGGCATTGTTCATCAGGTTCTGCAAGTTGCCGCCAGTGCGCTGGGCGTCGATGTAAACCGTGCGCAGCCCGGCCTTTTTCGCGTACTGCCAGATCGACGGCAGCGTGGTGTTGATCCGCATGTAATCGGTGCGAGTGCCGCCATAGCGCAGGGTGACGTTGGTGTCGGCACTGCAATTGGCGATGGACGCGGCGTAGCCATAATTGAAGATGTCCACACCCGGGTGCGGCTCCTTGAGGTTGCTGTGCACACCGAACGGCGTGTTGATGTCCAGGTAATTGCCGGAAATGCTCTCGTCGATGATCAGCACGATGTCGTAGCCCACGGGCTGATCGATGCGCGCCAGGTTCACCGGTTCACGCGGGCCGACGGTGTTGTGCAGCGCTTCATAGGTAAACAGATTCAGATAGGCCAACGGCGTGTACATGATCGGCAAGCCACGGGCGCCCTCGCCGGCCCGCACGAACAGCACCGCGCTGAGCAACAACACCCCGAGCACCGGCGCCGCCACCAACAGCGCCCCTGGCAACGGCAACCGTCGACGCGGCTTGAGCCCGATCCCCAACAGCAACAACAAGCCACTGACCATCGCGCTGATGATCGCATCGCGGTACTGGTAAGCCGCTTCCTGGATGAACCCGCCGGAATACACCAGCGACACAAAACTGCTGTAAGTCAGGTAACTGGCGGTCACGTGCGTGTAGACGTCAAAGAAAACCGCCGAGCCAAACATCGCCAACGCGAACAAATGACGGATCAGCGTCTGGCGGATGTACGCGGTCATGAACAGCGCGATCGTCAGCACCACGAACATCCCGCCATACAGCAGCATCGGGATTCCGATGCCCAGTGCATCGAGACGATCGAGGTAATAGTCGTAACTCTTGAGTAGATACAGAACCAGCAACAGTTCCTTGAGGTATCGGATCATGGTGGTGCAGTACCTCCATGGCTGCCATTAGCCAATGGAAACCAATGATTGTCAGCCATTTTCTGACACTAGCACTAAGCCATCGAAGCGCAAGAAATGCCGGTTTTTTGCCAAAAGCGTCAAAAAAATGCTGCCTCAAATCTGACACGCTGAAGTGCCTGTAACCCTTGTAATACAAGCCTTGCGACCGCTTATCGTTTTCTTGAAACCCTCAGCGAGCCCTCAAAACCGCGACAAATCCAGCAACGGCAAGCACTTGATAGCAAATAGCCCGTGAAATCAGGGTTTCCGACCCGCGCTACCCGTCATTTTGCTGACACGCTTTCCCACGGCTGGGCTATACCCCTTTTGACAGTCTCATTTCAGTTACATCCACCGTCTTACGAGGCACGCCAATATGGACGTGAGCGTATTTGGTACCGGCTACGTCGGCCTTATACAAGCCGCAGCATTGGCTGATGTCGGACATCGCGTCCTGTGCGTGGATATTGACTCCAACAAGATCAGACAACTGCAGCAAGCCGTGCCTCCGATCAGCGAACCGGGACTGTCCAGCACCCTGGAAGACAACATCAAAGCCGGTCGTCTGCTCTTCACCACTCAGGCCAGCGACGCGGTCGAGCATGCCGAGCTGATTTTCATCGCGGTAGGTACCCCCGCCGATGAAGACGGTTCCGCCGACCTCAGCCATGTACTGAATGTAGCCCGGCAGATCGCCTGTCTCATGGAGTCCGATCGCACCCTGATCATCAAGTCCACCGTGCCGGTGGGCACTGCGGATCAAGTCGCGAGCGCCGCCAACGAAGCACTGCAACGCCGAGGCAAAGGTGCGTTGAACGTGCGGGTGGTGTCCAACCCGGAGTTTCTCAAGGAAGGCAGCGCCCTGGCCGATTGCATGCGTCCGGACCGGATCATCGTCGGCACCAATGACGATGAAGCACGCAACCAGTTGAGCGAACTCTATGCGCCGTTCTGCCGCAACCGGGAAAAGCTCATGTTCATGGACAACCGCAGTGCCGAGCTGACCAAGTACGCGGCCAATGCGATGCTCGCCACGCGCATCAGTTTCATGAACGAACTGGCCAACCTCACCGAGCTGTTGGGGGCTGACATCGAAGCGGTGCGTAAAGGCATCGGCTCGGACCCACGCATCGGTTACCACTTTATCTACCCCGGCTGCGGCTTCGGCGGCTCATGCTTCCCCAAGGACTTGCGCGCCCTGCTGCACACCGCCGAACACAACGGCATGCCATTGCGTCTGTTGCGCAGCGTCACCGACGTGAACGACAGCCAACGGCACATTCTGATCAGCAAACTGAAGGCGCAATTCCCCAACGGGCTGGCCGGCCAGTCCATCGCGATCTGGGGCCTGGCTTTCAAACCCAATACCGATGACATGCGCGAAGCCCCCAGCCGTTACCTGATGGAGGCGCTGTGGGCCGAAGGCGCGAGCGTGCAGGCTTACGATCCGGAAGCCATGTCCGAGTGCCGGCGCATTTACGGCTACCGCAATGACCTTCACCTGTGCGCCACCCGCGACGACACCCTGGAAGATGCCGACGCGCTGGTGATCTGCACCGAATGGAAAAACTTCCGTGTGGTGGACTTCGACCTGCTGGCGAGCAAACTGCGCGCGCGGGTGATCGTCGACGGCCGCAACCTTTACAACCCGGAACACGCGGCGGCGGCTGGTTTGCACTACAGCGGCATCGGGCTTCGGCACATCGCTCCCGAGGCACCACGATCATGAAGATACTCGTCACTGGAGCGGCCGGATTCATTGGTGCCCATTGTGTGTTGCGGCTGTTGCGTGACGGGCATCAGGTGTGCGGGCTGGACAACTTCAATGATTACTACGACCCGCAACTCAAACACGATCGCGTGGATTGGGTGCGCGAGCAGGTCGGCGACTTCCCCCTCGCGAAAATCGACCTGGCCGATGCCCAGGCCCTCGACGCACTGTTTGTGTGTGAACAACCGGAAGTGGTGATTCACCTCGCGGCCCAGGCCGGGGTGCGGCACTCCCTGGAAAATCCCCGGGCCTACCTCGACAGCAATTTGAGCGGGTTCCTGAATATCCTCGAAAGCTGCCGTCACCACCCGGTCAAGCACTTGATCTATGCCTCGTCCAGTTCGGTGTACGGCGCCAACCAGCACACGCCTTACTCGGTCAAGGACAACGTCGACCACCCGTTGTCGCTGTACGCCGCGACCAAAAAAGCCAACGAGTCGATGGCCCACAGCTACAGCCATCTGTTCGGCATTCCCTGCACCGGTTTGCGTTTTTTCACTGTGTACGGGCCTTGGGGCCGGCCCGACATGTCGCCGATCCAGTTCGCCCGGGCGATTGCCGAAGGGCAGCCGCTGAAGCTGTTCAACTACGGCCAGCACCAGCGGGACTTCACCTACATCGACGACATCATCGAGAGCATCGCCCGCCTGCTCGAACGTGCCCCCCAAGCGGCACCGGACTGGAACCGCGAGCAACCGGACCCGGCCAGCAGCATGGCGCCGTGGCGCATTTACAACATTGGCGGACAGCAGCCAATAGCGCTCAAGGACTACCTGGCGCTGCTGGAAAAACACCTCGGACAAAAAGCCCTCGTCGAGTTGCTGCCCCTGCAACCGGGTGATGTGCTCAACACCTGCGCCGATGCCAGCGATCTGGCGCAAGCCACCGGTTTCCAGCCACGGATCGAGCTGGATGAAGGACTCGGACGATTCATCGCCTGGTTCCGTGACTACTACCCACTGCGCAGCGCCCACTCGCCACTCATGGCCGGGCTTCAGCGGAGGACTCTATGACTGGACATGAAAAAGGCGTGTTGCTCGATCACATGCAGCGTGACAACCGCCTGGACCCCGAGCACCGAATGCGCCTCGACAAGGCGATCCACATGCAGGGTCGCGGCTGGGTGACCGGCCGCAACGGCGGTCGCCCCTGGACCCTGTCACGAACCAACCGAGTGTTCGCATGCCTCGGTGCACTGGTGATTTTGCTGCTGATCTCCCCAGTGCTGCTGGTTCTGGCGCTGGTGATCAAATTCAGCAGCCCGGGGCCGGTGATGTTCGTGCAACGACGCACCGGCTATCGCGGCCGCATGTTCGGCATGTACAAGTTCCGCACCATGGTGGCCAACGCCGAGGAGCTCAAGGAGTCCCTGCGACATCTGAACAAGCACGGCGCCGACGCCATCGACTTCAAGATCGACGACGACCCGCGGATTACCCCCATCGGCGGCTTCCTGCGGCGCAGCAGCCTCGATGAGTTACCGAACCTGATCAATGTGGTGAGCGGCGACATGCGTTTGGTGGGCCCGCGGCCAACCTCGTTCAACGCCCGTCGTTACAAGGACAGCCACCTTGCACGCCTGAGCATCTACCCCGGTATGACCGGCCTGTGGCAGATCTCCGGGCGCAGCAATATCGACTTCGACCAGCGCGTTGAGTTGGACCTCACCTACATCGCCGAGCAGAGCCTGTTGCTTGATCTGAAGATTCTGTTGAAAACCCCCTTCATCGTATTCAACGGCCACGGAGCGAGTTAAATGGACGGTTCATCGAACAAAAGCCTGACCATCGCCAGCCCGAGCGAGTCCAACCTGACCTCGACCGTGCTCGACCTGGATCTGCGTATCCTCTTTCTGACCGCCGCCAACACAGGCGCCGGCACCACCACCAGCGCCGTGGCGCTGGCCAGCCAACTGGCGTCAATGAGCAGCGGCCAAGTGCTGCTGGTGGACGCCAGCCAGTCGGAGAGCAACCTCACGCAACAGCTGGGGCTGAGCAAAGAGCGCGGCTTTCGCGACCTGTTGTTCAACGACTCCCCGCCGCTGCTGCAGGATTGCCTGGTGAATGTCTCCAGCCTGCCCTTCCACATCTTGCCGAACGGGCGGCACATCCGCGGCGCCGAACACCTGACGACCGAACAGCTGAGCCCGTTGCTCAAACAACTGGGCAGTCTGTATCGCTTCGTGGTGATCGACGGCGACGCGGTCTATGCAGCCGTCGATACCTTGGTCATCAGCACCCTGGTGGACGGCGTGATCATGGTGGTTCGCGCCGAAGACACCCGTTGGGAAGTGGCCCAGGCCGCGGTCCAGCGCCTGACCCAGGCCGGCGCGAAACTGGTGGGCAGCGTCTTCAATCGACGCAAGTACTACATGCCCAAATGGCTCTACAAAAACCTGTAAGCAACCGCAGAAAGGATGACGCCATGAACGCCAAAATGCTTGTCCTGCTGTTGCTGCCGCTTGCCGGTTGCTCCAGCACCAGTGAAACCCAGAATATGCCGGTGAATATCCTCACGGCTGAGCCTGCCAATGCCCAGGCCAGCGACATGCCCAGGGTCGAACAGACACTGCGACCCAAGGACGTACTGGATGTGATTTTTCACATCAGCACCAGCGGTACGCAGGCTTATCGCATTCAGCCCGGTGACCAGGTCGCCCTGAACTTCACCGCCGCCAGCCAGCTCAACGGCACGCAACTGGTGCTGCCCGATGGCACCATCGAACTGCCGGGGGCCAACACCGCGGTGAAAATCGGCGGGATGACGTCGGTCGAAGCCCGGGAGGAAATCCAGCGTGCCTATAACCGCAAAGCCCTGTTCCAACCCAATCGCAACCAGTTGACCGTGCTGGTCACCAGCCCGCTGAGCAACGAGCAGAACCTCAAGAGCGCCCTGAGCCACCCCGCTACCGGCATGAGCCGGGAGATTACCGTGGGCAACGACGGCTATGCGAGTTTCCCGGAAATTGGCTCCGTGCCGCTGCAAGGCATGACCGTCAACCAGCTCGAAACGTTCCTCAATCAACGTTACGCGCAATTGCCGGGGCGGATGACAGTCGACGTCATGCTCAAATCCACGTCGGGCAACGAAATCTATGTGCTGGGTGAAGTCGCGCAACCGGGCTCCTACCCGATTCGCCGTCCGGTTTCAGTGCTCGAAGCGCTGACCCTGGCCCGTGGCACCAACGTCAAGGCACGACTTGATTCGGTGGTGATCATGCGCCGCAACGGCAACCAGGTGCAGGCCGTGCACTACGACGTGGAGAAAGCCTTGTCCGGTGACGCGTCGCAGATTGCTTACCTGCAACCGGACGACATGCTCTACGTGCCCAAGACCAAACTGGCCAGCGCCGGTGAACTCGCGCGGCAACTGGCGGACGTGGTGCTGTTTCAGGGGGTGGGCTTCACCTTCGGCTACCGCGTCGACAACAAAGGCAGCAGCAACTAACGCTCAGGTGACCGACCATGAACCCAAAGGAAAACTACCTGCATGAGTTCTTCAGGATCTTCTTCGCCAACAAACGGTTGGTGAAGCGAGTCTTCCTGAGCTTTGCAGTGATTGCCCTGCTCCTGCCGCTGATGCTCAAACAGAGCTTCGATATCACCGCGCAGGTGCTCGTGCAGTCCAAAAAACTCTCTCAGGGAGACGCCACCACGTCCCTGACCCAAGGCGATGCCTCTTTCATTCCGCCGTCACTGGCAGACATGGAAACCGAGAGCAACATCCTGCGCTCACCGGCCCTGATCCGTCAGACCATCAGCGACCTGCAGGCCAAAGGCGAGTACACGCCCAACCCCGGGGCCTTCAGCACACTGGTGACCGAACCGATCAAACGTTTCGTGGCCACCCCCTTGCGTGAATACGTGATCAATCCGGTGCGCGACGCGTTCGGGCTTGAGACCGATCCTGAGCGCGATACCGACCTGGATGTCTTCACCCAACAGGCCATCGAGAACCTGAAGATCGATACCCTGCCGGGATCCAACGTGATCTCGATTGTCTACAGCTATGGCGATCCTGCCCAGGGCACGCGATTTGTCGCGCAGTTGCTGCAAAACTACCTGACCAACCGCCAGGAGCTGCAATCGATCGAATTGCCGCAGAGTTTCTACGAAACCAAGAAGAAGCAATATCAGGTGCGCCTCGATGGCCTGGAAGGCACACGACTGGCGTTGCTCGAAGGGGTAGGCTCGTCCGATCCGAAGGAAGAAATCACCTTCCGCCTCAACGCCATCAACACCGAGGAAGAGGCCCTGAACCAGTATCAGGATCGCCTGTTGCAAAGCCAGCGCTGGCTCGACTACCTGAAAACCGCCCTGACAGCCGCCACCAGTACGTCGCGGCTCAGCGATTACACTTTCCCCTTCACGTTCACCACCACGGTGGACAACATTGCCTTCGAAGACCGGGAGATCCGGCAACTGGGTGAACAACTGACAACTCAGGTCGCCCGTTACATGAACGACCTAGCGGTATTCCAGCCAGGCAGTGAACCGATGCTGTTGACCCGTGAGCAGATTTCCCGCACCCGTCAGCAGTTCCTGAAGATCGTCAGCAACCGGATTCAGGAGCGTACCAACGACCTGGCGATCGTCACCGCGGTGATCAACCAGAAAACCGCGCGCATCGCCGCGTTCAAGAACCGCATTCATCAATTGCAAGTGGCTCAGAGCAAGTTGCAGCAGATGGACACCGAGATCACTGCCTTGCACGCGGCGTTCTCCACCTACGCGCAGCGTTTTGCCGAAAGCAGCACCGCCCGTTCGCTGGACAACAATATTTCCAACGCCAAGGTGCTCAGCCCACCGTACGAACCGACCGAGGCAGCGTTTCCCAAACCGCTGCTGATCATTCCGTTCGGGATGCTGACCGGTCTGCTGCTGGCGATTGCCTTCGTCTACGTGCGTGAGTTCTTCGATCACCGCTTCAAACATCCAGCGCAAATCACCCATGAACTGGGCCTGCCGGTGCTGTTGGTGATCAACGATCAGAACACCCTGCCGAACAACCCGCACAAGAACTGGACCGTGCCTAGCTTCATGTATTGGGTGCGCCATTGAACGGGCCGCTCAACGCCAGCGCGCTGCCGATCATGCATTTGATCAGCAGCGGCGGCTTTTATGGCGCTGAGCGGATGTTGCTGGACCATTGCCTGGCGACGCCGGGGCAACATCAAGTGCTGTTTCTGGATGCGCCGCCGGCGCTGATCGACCGGTTCCGCGAGGCCGGGATCGACTGCCGCGCTTTCGCGGGAATTGGGCAATTGCTGGGTCATTTACGTTATCGGCGGGCTGAACAGCCGCTGATCAATACGCACAATTTCAAGGGTCTGCTGTTTGGCTGGGTCGGCGCGACGTTGTTGGATTTACCGTTGGTGATTACCCAGCATGGCTTCACGCCGCGCAGTCGCAAGCAACGCTTCTACGGTTGGCTGAGCCTGCAACTGTGCCGCACGGCGTCGGTGAGTCGGGTGGTTTGCGTGGCCGAAAGCATCGCGCTGATGCACCGCAAGGCCAGAGTTCGGATGGAGAAGCTGCAAGTGATTCCCAATGGTCTGCCAAAGGCCAGCGGCCTGCTGCCCCACAACGCCAGACACCCGCGCTGGCTGGCGGGTTATGTCGGTCGGCTGACCCATGAAAAAGGCCCGGACCTGTTTCTCGATGCGCTGATTCCGCTGTGTCAGCAACACCCGCAACTGGACGCCGTGATGCTCGGCGACGGCACGGAACGGGAAACCCTGCTGGCGCGGATTGCCGATGCCGGCTTGCACAATCGCATCACCTTGCCGGGGTACCAGACCGACATGAACCGGTGGTGGCCGCAGCTCGATGCGCTGGTGATCAGTTCGCGCACCGAGGGCACGCCGATGATTTTGCTCGAAGCGATGCAGGCCGGAGTGCCCGTGGTGGCATTCAGCGTCGGCGGAATTCCCGATGTGCTGGAGGACCGGCACAACGGCCTGCTGGCGCCACCCACCGACAGCGCCGCCCTCGCCCGGCAGCTCGACACGCTGCTGAGTCAACCGGCACTGGCTCACGAACTGATCGACAACGCAAAACGTACGCAACAGGACCGTTACGACCTGAAGGCTTTGGCCGAACGCTGGTCGCAGCTTTATATCCGTACTGCACGGGAGGCACGCACGTGATCTTTCCGCTCTCGATCGTCAGTCTGCTCGCCCTGGTCTGCCTCGGTTTGCTGGCCAGCCCTTACCCCTATCTGGCGCCCGGCGCGGTGCTGGGCCTGGTCGCGGTCGCGGCGCTGTACCGAAAACCTGCCTGGGGGTTATTGGGCATCGCGGCGCTGGTGCCGTTCGAAGGTTTCTTCAAGGGCAACACGCTGTCGGGCACCAAATTCATCGGTGCATCACTGGCACTGATCCTGATGTTGCAACTGGCCATTCACCAGATTCCGTCCGAACGCCTGCGCAGCAACATCTGGCGCTTGCTGATCGGCTTCATGGTGTTGTACGGGTTGAGCATGATCAATACCGACAACCTGGACATGTCCCAGAGTCACCTGCGGGACATGAGCGTCGGCCTGGTGCTGTTTGTGATCACCTTGCTGATCGGCCGCGAGTTGAACCTCGATCTGTTCGCCCGGCTGGTGACCCTTAGCGTCAGCGCGACCAGCGCCCTGGCCATGTTCTCCACCAAGTATCAGGACCAGGGCCGCGCGGCCGGGCTGCTGGATGACGCAAACTCGTTTGCCCTGCTGATCGCCTTCGCCGTGCCGTTGGCCCTGCTGCTGGTGATCCGCGGCCCGAACCTGCTGCACCGATTGTTCTGGGGCGGCTGCTGCATTTTGCTGCTGGGCGGCATGACCAAAACCGATTCCCGCTCAGGGCTGGTGGTACTGTTCCTGAGTTTGATGATCGGCGCCTGGCACTACCGCGCGCAGTTGCCACGCATCCGGCCGCGCCACTTGGGTTTTGCCATGCTCAGCCTTGCGATCGTGATCCCGGTGGGGATTTATTCGATGCCGGCCGGTTACCTCAAGCGCATCCAGTCCTTGAGCGTCTTGAAAGAAGGCGCCAAAAGCCAGGACGAATCCCTCGGCCGCCGCGCGTCATACCTTGTGGTCGGCGGCCAGATCATTCGTGAGCACCCGTTGCTCGGTTCCGGCCCTGGCACCTTCCCGCTGCACTACGCCACCTCCGGTTACGCCAAGGTGTTTTCCGCCAACCGCAAGCCCGGCGACTTGTACCGTCGCGCTCACAACACTTACATGGAAATCTTCAGTGAACTGGGGATTCCCGCCGGGCTGTTGTTCGTCGGCATGCTTGGCCTTGGGATGTACAACCTGGTCCGTGCCCGTCACGCCTGGATGCTGCGACGGGATTGGGAACAGGCCGACCTGATCACGCACCTGGGCATCAGTTATCTGTCGTTGACACTATTTTTGATGTTCCTCAGCGCACCGAATCACAAGTACCTGTGGATCATGCTCGCCCTGTCCTGGGTGTTGCGCCTCAAGGCGCAAGAACGTCCGCTGACGGAGGCCAGGGCATGAGCCGCATCAGCCTCGTCATCCCGATGTACAACGAAGCCCGACACATCGGCCGCACCTTGCTCGCCGCGAAAAAAGCCGCCGAAGCCGCCAGGCTGGAATGCGAGCTGATCGTGGCCGATAACGGCTCCGACGATCAGGGCCCGCACATCGCTCGCCAGCTCGGGGCGCAGGTGCTGGTGCTGCCCGGGCTGCTGATCGGCGCCCTGCGCAATCGCGGGGCGGCGATGGCGACAGGCGAATGGCTGGGCTTCATCGATGCCGATATCGAGATGCCCGAGGACTGGCTCACGCTGTTGTTGAGCATCCAACCCGCGGCTCAGGTCGACGTCCTGGGACTGGACCTGCACACCCCGGCCGAAGCCCCGTGGTATGCCAATGCCTGGCAACGCCGCACGTTGCGCCCGAACGATGAAACGCTGAAAACAGTGCGATGGCTGCCCAGCTCCAACCTGTTGATGCGTCGTCCATGGTTCGACAAGGTCGGCGGCTTCAACGAAAACCTGCGCACCGGCGAAGACAAAGATTTCACCATGCGCCTTTCCCACTCTGGCGCACGCCTGCTGTCCGTCAACCAGAGCGTTGCCCTGCATTGGGGTTACGAGAGCAGTTGGCGCGAATGGATGGGCAAGGAGTTCTGGCGTCAGGGCAGTCACCTGCAACTACTGCGCAGCCACGGCATGAATCTGCGTTTACTGCGTTTCCCGATGCTGTCGATCATCGCCTGGGTGTTGGATTTCATGGCGCTATCCGCCCTGCTCAACGGTTCCCCCCCACTGGCGCTATTCATGCTGTTCGTCACCAGCCTGCCAGCGCTCGCCCAGAGCCTGCGGCAAAGCCTGAAACACCACGACCTGCGCCTGACGCTGCAACTCTGGGGCCTGCATTGGGTGCGTCTGCACCTGGCTGGCGCCGCGCTCATCCTGAGCCTTTGTCATTGGAATGCCAGGAGGCCCGCCCGTGGCTGAATTCGTGTTCTGGTGGTGCCTGTTATTGCCGGTGTATGCCTGGCTCGGCTACCCGCTGCTGCTGACGTTGCTCGCGCCGTGGTTTGCGGCGCGCCGTCATCAGCCCGCACAACCGATGAACGTGAGCATCGTCATCGCCGCGCACAACGAGGCCCAGTACATCGAAGAGAAGCTGCGCGTCTTGCTCGCCCAGGATTATCAGGCGCACTCGCTACAGATCATTCTGGCCAGCGACGGCTCCACCGACGACACCGTGGTCTGCGCCCGCAAAGTCATCGACCCGCGCATCAGCGTGCTCGACCTGCCCCGTCAGGGCAAGGCGGCTACCTTGAATGCCGCCGTCGCCCTGAGCACGGGCGAAATTCTGGTGTTCACCGACGCCGACAACCAATGGTCGACCGACACCCTCGGCCAGTTGCTCGCGCCCCTGGCCGATCCAGCGGTCGGGGCCTGCGCCGGGCACATGTTGATCCCGGTGGCGGGCCAGGGCCTGAGCCTGGGCGACAGCCTTTATCGGCACTACGAAGGCTGGCTGCGCATGGTGGAAAATCGCACGGGCTGCATGGTCTCCGCCGACGGCGCCCTGCTCGCCCTGCGCCGCGAGTTGTTCCAGAACGTGCCGGCGGAGGTCAACGATGATTTCTTTATCAGTACCTGCGCGCCGGTGGCGCTCAAACGCATTGTCTATGTGCCCACAGCCCGGGTGATCGACCAGGGCGTCGATGAGATCGACAAACAATGGCGTCGTCGCCTGCGCGTCACCGTCGGCGGTCTGCAGAGCCTGGCACAGCGCCGGGAACTGTTGAACCCCTGGCGCCATGGCTTGTATGCGATTGCGCTGATCAGCCACAAACTGATTCGACGCCTGGCACCGGTCCTGTTGCTGCCATTGTTGCTGAGCAATTGCTGGCTGTGGAATGTCCATGGCTTCTATCGCCTGAGCCTGATCGCGCAACTGCTCGGTTATATGGTGGCCATTGCCGGCCTGCTGGATGTGCAACACCGTTTGCCCAAACCCTTTCGCCTCGCCGCGTTCTTTCTGGTGACCCTTGCCGGGATGAGTATCGGTCTATGGCAGTTCCTGCGTGGCCAGCGGTACGCGCAGTGGAACCCCGAGCAAAATCGTTGACAGGACCGCGCCATGGCGATCAGACAATTATTAAAACGCACCAGTGGCTGGCTTTATCTCAACTCGCCGGTAGGCCGTCACCAACTGCAAGGTGCCGGGGTGATCCTGATGCTGCACCGGGTGCTGGCCAATGACCGCGCCGCCGACCTGCCCCATCGCAATGAACTGTGCGTCGGGCCGAAGGCCTTTGCCCATCTGCTGCTCTGGTTGAAGAAACACTTCGATTGCGTGCCACTGATGGAGATCTTGCAACCCGACACCTTCAGGTCGGAGCGGCCCAAAGTCGCGCTGACCTTCGACGATGGCTGGCGCGACAACGCACTGAATGCCTTCCCGTTGCTGAAGAAATATCAGATGCCAGCGAGCATTTTTCTCTCCACCGATTTCATCGGCAGCCGGCAACGCTTCTGGTGGGAAAGCCTGGGGGAAACCCTGTGGCACAGCCACGGCGAAAAAGCCCGGACACACTTGATCGAATGCCTGCGACGGGTCGGGCGACCGCTACCGGTGCTGCTCGATGATCTGGACGTGCAGCGCCGTAGCCTGGCGCTTTTGAATTTTCTGCAAAGCCTGAAAAGCCTGCCGCCGGGTGAGCTGAACCGGCTCACCGATCAATGCCCTGAAGAGTCGTTGCCCCAGGCGCTGGACTGGCATCAAGTGCGCGCGCTGGAAGCCAGCGGGTTGATTCGCTTCGGCCCTCACGGCGCCAGCCACGCGATCCTCACCGGCCTTGACGATCAACACCTGGATGAAGAGTTGAGCCGCAGCCGCAATGCACTTTTGAACGGCTGCAATCGACCGCTGCCGGTCTACTGCTACCCCAACGGCGACCATGATGCGCGGGTGCGCGAACACGTGGCCGAGCACGACTTCCCGTTCGCCCTGGGCACCGCCACCGGGATTTATCGTGGCGTCGACGACCCATTGGCCTTGCCACGGATCGGCATCAGCCAGCGCACGGCGCGCAATCCGGAATTGCTGTCGTGGCGCATCTACCGCGGAGCCCGGCCATGAGTCGCAGCCACTACCTCAAACACCTGGCCCTGAGCATGGGCACCAAACTGGCGATGATCGGCCTGCGGCTGCTGCGCAACGTTTTGCTGGCGCGGATTCTGGGCCCCAGCGAACGCGGCCTGTTTGCGCTACTCAGTACCCTGCCCGATTTGATCAGTGCCGCCACCAGCGGCGGGCTGAATTCGGCGGTGGGGTATCAGGCGGCCAAGCAACGGCCCATGGGCTTGCTGCTGAGCCAGGTGCTGGTGTTCGGTTGCCTGCTGGCGGGCTTGCTGACGTTGCTGGTGGTGGCGCTGGTGCGGGAGTTCGGCAGCGAACTCGACATCACCACGCAACTGGGACTGCTCGCCTGGTTGTTGCTGCTGGCGGTGCCGCTGACTGTACTCAAGAGCGGCCTGCTGACCTTGCACAACGCGTCGGGCGGTGTGGTGGCGTTCAATGCCTTGCGGCTGGTGGAATCCCTGGCGCCCCTGTTGCTGTTTATCGCCTTGTTCTGGATGTGGAAAGACGCCGCGCTGGAAGCGGCGTTGATCAGTTGGCTGGCCGGCATCAGCCTGGTGGTGCTGGCCGGTTGGGTCTGGCTCAAACGTGCGCAACCCTTGACGTTGCAATGGGATCGCGCCAGCCAGAAAGAACTGTTGCGCTACAGCGCCCGTAGCCATCCGGACCTGTTGTTCCAGCAAGTGATTCTGCGCTCCGATTACCTGTTCATCGGTGCTCTGCTCGGCAGCACGGCGTTGGGTCATTACGCCATGGCCAGCGCTGCCGCCGAGTTGCTGCTGATCGTCCCGGAAGCGGTGACCACGCCGCTGATGAAACGCCTGCTGCAACAGGACGAAGGCATGGATCGCCTGACGCCGTTGGCCCTGCGCCTGACCGCCACGGTGATGCTCGGTGCCTGCCTGACCATGGCCGTGATCGGTGAATGGCTGATCGTCACACTGTTCGGCATTGCCTATCAGCCCGCCTACCCGGCGTTACTGGCGCTGCTGCCGGGGCTGCTCGGCCTTTGCTATGCGAGCATCCTGCGCCTGGACTTGCTGGGTAAAAATCGCCCCGGCACGGTTTCGCTGTTGGTGGGCTTCGGCGCACTGCTGAACCTGGCCCTGAACCTGCTGCTGATCCCGATGTATGGCATCGTCGGCGCCGCAGCGGCATCGTCCATCGCCTACCTGGCCGTGACCGTCGCGCTGCTGGTGATGTACTGCCGGTTGAGCGGCGTACCGGTCTGGCAAACCCTGATCATCCTGCCCAGCGATGTGGCACCGATGCTTCAGATGCTGCAACGGAAATCGGCATGAAACGCCTCGTGCTGCTGTTGAGCCTGGGCCTCGGTTTGAGCGCCCAGGCGGCGCCGATGCGCTGGGCCGACATTCGCGACGGCAGCCTGTACCTGCAAGCGGACCGCCCCGACACGCTGACCATTCGCTGGGTCCCGGCGTGGCAGGCCGACGCCAACGAAGAACACCTGTACCTGCTCGACGGCAACGGCAACCTGAAAGGTGATCGCCTGATCGCCGCCAGTGAAACCCAAGGCAAACAGAGCTGGCCGTTGGCGCCCGGTGCCGCCAGTTATCGACTGGAAATTCCGGGCTACAGCTTCCGCCGCTACACGGTCGAACACGACGAACGCACCGTGGCGTTGTTCGCCCCGGCCAAGGTGCATTTCAGCGCCGAAACCCGTGGCGGCGATGAACTGTATTTCAAAGTCGCACCGGGGGAACACGCGGTGCTGGCCGGCAAGTTTCATGGTGGTGTCGGTGCCCTGCTGGCCCAGCGTGTGGGCGATAACAAACAAGTGAGGCTGGCGCTGAAACCCTATCGCGCCTATTGGCAATTCGATCAGCTTGAACTGCCCGTCACTCAGGACGAACAAGTCTGGCGCCTGCGCCTGCAAGGCAGCGGCAAGGTCGCGTTCTGGCTCGATGGCACGGCAAACCTGTTCGCCCAGAACCCGCAACAACTCAAACCGCTGCGCGAGGACGATGGCCAGACCCGGCTGACCTTGCATAAAGAGACGCTCGGCCCGACCCCGAATCTGGGCATTTACTTGCCCTACGTACTGCCGCCGCAATCCAGTTTCGCGGCGCTCGACGCCCTCAAACCCCAGGCGGGCTCCTATTACAGTTTCGTCGACGTCACCGCGCAGAATCCGCACCACGAAGATGCGTTCCGCCAGCTTTATCAGAACCGCTTCGGTATCACGCAAGACATCACGCTGTTGGCCGGCAGCCAGCGCCAGGCCGATCTGCGAGCCGACCCCCAGAGCAACGCCGGCCTCGACGCCTGGCTCGCCGCGACCCGCGCCCTCGGCGGCAAGGGCGTCCACTACATCGCGTTCGCCGACGAGCCGAACCTCAATTACCCGAGCTACGCCAACTATCAGGCGATCTTCAACAGCATGGCCCGGCAGGTGCGCAGCGACCCGGCCAACGCCAGGGCCGGCATACGCATTGCCATGCCCGCCAGTTCGCGCTTCGTCAATGGCCCGTTCGCCGACGATGCCGCCGACAAGCGCGGTATCGACTGGGCACGGCGCCTGCTGGCCGAATCCGGCGGGCAGATCGACGCCCTCGCCTGGCACGAATGGATGGTTCGCGACCTGCTGGCAACCCGCGTCTACCGCGACAGCGTGCGCCGCGCCGCCGAACTGGTGGGCCTCGATGCCCAAGGCCGGCCACGCAAGGCCTTGCTGCTGGACCAGACCAACCTGTCCAGCGGCTCAAGCCTGAGCCCCTACGATCAGGAAACCCATTTCGCTTCGCTGTGGTGGGCCTCGGTGGTCATCAGCTCGGCGCAGGACGGGTTGCTGGACATGCTCAACTGGTTCCAGGCCGCCGACGAACCGAACTACCCCAAAGGCATGGTGCGGGTGCTGGGTGGCGATCGTTTCGAACTCAAACCGGTGGGCCTGGCCCAGCAATTCATCCAGCAGCATTGGCTGAAAAACGTCATGCGCCTGGACAATGACGCCTTCGAAGTCGACGTGCTGGCCATGGCCACCGAGCGCCAACGCAGCCTGTTGGGCGTCAATAAGGGCACCCGCGCGCAACGCGTCGATCTGGCCGGGGCGACCTGCCCGCTGGCCAAGGGAGCGCTGGTGTATTTCGGTGCCGACAGTCGCAGTCGCGAAGGCACATTCAACTGTCAGGACGGTCGCGTCAGCTTCAATCTGCCTGGGCAAACCCTGTTTGCCCTGAGCTGGAGCGCCTCATGAACGTCCATGAGTTATGCGGCGGCCTGAACCTATGATGGCTCGATTCGAATGGCGCACGTCGCTGTGCGCTCCAGACTTTCCAACAGCCGCCTATGAGGGGTTGCGCTGGCGCGTGACGGACCACACGCCGTTCAACACCCTCGCCTGGCTGCGTGCATCGGAACAGGCACTGACCGCTGGGGAACGCTTGCACGTTCTGCTGGGCTGGCAAGGCGATGAATTGGCCTTGTGCCTGCCACTGGTGGTATCCGTGGAGCGCTTTGGCGGGCTACCGTTTCGGGTGCTGCATCACCTCGGTTATCCCTTCACCGATCGCCTGGCCCTACTCAGCTGCCTGGATGCCGACAGCATGCGCAAGGCACTGGTGATCATCCGCCGTCGCGTGCCCCATGCGATGCTGCAACTCAATGAATTGTCCGAACCCATCGGCGAAGAAAGTGCGCTGACCACCTGGATGGCCCACAGCTCGACCGGCGAGCGCCGCCTCAGTTGTCGGGTGCCGGTGCACCTGATCAGCGATGCCGACCGCCAGGAAGTGTCCGGCGACCCGCGCTACAAACTGCGCCGGGCGCGTAAACGCATCGCGGCTTGCGGTGCCGAGGTCCGACGGATAACCCCCGACGCTTCCACCATCGGGCCGCTGTTGCAGGCCCTCGGCGAAGTCGAAGCACAGAGCTGGAAAGGCCTTCAAGGTGTGGGGATTTTCACCAGCGACCGCAGCCGACAATGGATCGAGCGGGCCTTCAGCGCCCTCGCCGAACAGGGACTGGTGCGGGTGGTGGTGCTGGAACTGGACGGGCGCTGCATCAGCTACCGCATCGGCTTGCTGGAACAGGGCCGGTTGTACGACTACAACCTGGCGTTCCTGCCGCAACACGCAGACCTGGGCAGCGGTCGCGTGCTGCTCGAAGAGTGGATCCGCTGGGGGCTGGATGACAACTGGCATTGGGTCGACGCCTCGCGGATCAGCCTGGAAAACTCCAGCCATCAACTCCTGGAACGCATGACCGGGCAACTGGAGCACTGGCGCTGGAGTTTCTACTCCTGGCGCCCCAGCGGCCTCGCCCTCGGGCTGGCCCTGCGACTCTGGCACCGAATCAAACCCGGGTTAAAAAAGTGGCAGGCCAGGCGTGCAGCAACGCTGGTTGCTCCTACGCTTACACCTATACAGGCTCCTATTGTCGCCAAAGACGCTGCACCCACCGAACAAGAAAGAGAGGGCAGCCATGCCTCGCCAAGTCATAGTCAACGCTGACGATTTCGGCCTCAGCCCGAGCGAAAACGCGGTGATACTGGGTGCCTTCCACGCCGGGGTCATCAGCTCCGCGACCGCCATGGCCAACATGCCGGCCTTCGAAGCGGCCTGCGTCCTGGCCCGGCAGCCAATGCTCAAGGGGCGGATCGGGCTGCACTTCAACCTCACATACGGCCGGCCGTTGAGCCTGTCGATTCGCGCGCGCTCGACATTTTGCGACAGCCAGGGTGAGTTCGACCTCAGCCTGCCCCGCCACAGCCTCTGGCTCAATCGCCTGGATCGCGATGCAGTGCTGGAGGAACTCGAAGCCCAATGGCAACGCTGCCTGGACAACGGCCTGTACCCCAGCCACCTCGATTCCCATCAGCACGTACACAACATCTGGCCCATCGGCGAAATCGTCGCGCGGTTTGCCGCCCGCCAAGGGGTGCCCGTGCGACTGGCGCGTGATCTGGGCAGTAATTTGAGTGTGCCCAAGCGAGTGTTCAAGACGTTGCTCAACCATCGCCTGAACAGCCTGTCCGGAGCGACCGCCCAGAACGTCTGCACCCCGGTAGACCTGCGCACCGTGACGATGCCAATCGACGGCCTGCTGGAAATCGTCGTCCATCCGATCCATATCGGCGCCGATTTTGGCGATGCCTATCTGGACCCGGGCGAGTCGCTGAGCCATGTGCTGGAGCAGCGTCTTGCGGGTGTTCCGAGGGTGTCCTATGCCGTGGTGCCGAGGGCGTCCAAAGAGGAGCCGCAATACCCGACCGAACTGCACCCGTTGAAATCCTGATTCATTGCCATCGAAAACCTTACCCACCACACCCTGGCTTCGGCCTCGGAGGACTTCATGAGCGTCATCGACAAGCTTCGCGAACGCATCAAACAAAAAGGCCTGCTCCAAACACTCCAGACGCTCTGGAAACGCTATGTGTACTTCCATCGGGAGCTGCTATGGCTGGGGCGCGATCTGGTGACCCCGGTGGCGCCGCACAATCTGCGGCCCTATACGGGCTTGCGTCTGGTGACCATCACCCCGGAAAACGCCACGGCTTTCACCAAGTATTACGGTAACCGCGTCAAGGCCATGGCCGAAATCGCCGCCGAAGGTCACACCGGGCACATGTACGTGAACGAAGAAGGTGATGCCATCGGATTTATCTGGGGTAGCGCCAGGGACTACTTTGACCGGCACTATTACGGCTGCTGGTTCCGGGTCAATCCCGGTGAATTTTTCGAGTTCGGCGGTGAAATGATCCCGCTCTACTTTGGCACCAGCCTGTCGGTGGACGCCCAGTTCAAACTCTGGGATGCGATGCGGGCCAAAGGGTGCAACAAGATCGTGGACGTCTGCGATACCCGCAACATCCAGGCCATGAAAATGCACATCCGCATGGACTACCAGGAGCAAGGGCACATCACCCATGTCTACGACCTGTTCGGCCGCTGGCGCTTCTTCCGCGAAACCTACTACACCGGCTCGCGGCTGACCGCGCTGCGTAAACCGGAGCCGCAGCCAGCGACCGCGGCGCAGGCGTGAGTGGCCGATGGCGTTACTTGACTGAGGACCGTGTCGCCGCCACCAACGTGTAGCACAGCGGCAACTGCGCTTTTTGCTGCTGATACTTGTCGTAGAGTTCTTCGCGATTGGAATGCGGGTATTCCTTGAAGTGGCTGATCTGCAACCCCGCCTCCACGGCACCGGTGAAGATCGCGCCCAAGGTATGGACGAACCAGTAGGACGCCGAGGCCTGCTGTTCGACTTTGCCTTCGTAGACGATCGGTTGGTCCTGGACGAAAGGCTCACGGCGAAAATACGAGCTGTCCGGGCGATAGGGATCGGCTGACTCGGGGTCGAACATCTCCAGGAACGGGTGGGTTTCGTAAATCACCAGGCTGCCGCCGGGCTTGAGGGTTTGCGCGACATGGCGCAAGAACTCGCCGATGTCCGGCATCCAGTTCAATACGCCGATGGTGATCAGCGCCACGTCGAAGCGCTGGTGAAGCTCCGTCGGCAGGTGATGGATGTCAGCCTCGATGAATTCGGGCTGATGAGACGAACGGGATGCCAGCTCCCGGGCCTGATCAAGAAAGGCCCCGGACTGGTCGACGCCCACTACACTGCGGGCACCCAGCGCAAACAGCGAAAGGCTTTCCCGGCCATTGTTGCAGCCCAGTTGCACCACATCC
Source organism: Pseudomonas sp. P9_31 (assembly GCF_034008235.1). Classification (NCBI taxonomy): domain Bacteria; kingdom Pseudomonadati; phylum Pseudomonadota; class Gammaproteobacteria; order Pseudomonadales; family Pseudomonadaceae; genus Pseudomonas; species Pseudomonas sp. P9_31. The sequence goes on along the minus strand of NZ_CP125375.1, from coordinate 2,388,360 downwards.
TTACCATCGACACCGACCTGCTGGAGCAACCCGGTGAGGGTGTCATCCAGGCAGGAAAAATCGCCATGGCTCACGGCATCCAGGCGCGCCCGCCATTCGGGTGTGTCTTTGTGGTGTTGGGCGGAGTCATTCCACGCATCGCGATTGCTGGCGATGGCTTTTTCTTTTGTCGGCACTTCCATTGCACGCTCCAGATTCCGGGTCTTCGATTAACCGGCACGAGTCTAGATCAGAGTCAGGAAAAACCACATCAGGGGTTTGTTGCGATCTTGTAATCAGCGATGACGCGAGCCCTCTTATTGTTGATTCAGCCGCTCACGCAAGAACTCGATCAGCGCCTGCACCGGTCGCGAGGCCTGACGGTGCTGCGGGTAGACCGCTGATAAGGTCAGCGGCTCGGGGCGAAATTCGTCCAGTACCGACACCAGCCGACCGTCCTCCAGAGCCGAGCCGACGATGAAGGTCGGCAAGTATGTAATCCCCATGCCGGCGATGGCCGCATCCTTGAGCAGTTCACCGTTGTTGACCCGCATGCGCCCGGTGACGTTGACCGTCAGCGGTTTGCCCCGCCCTTCGAACCGCCATTGCACCTGGCGACCATGGCCGTAGGGCAGGCAATCGTGGGTGTGCAAGTCTTCGGGTTTAAGCGGCGTGCCACGCTCGGCCAGATACGCCGGGCTGGCGCAGTACACCCGCTCGATGACAGCGATGCGGCGCGCTATCAGGCTCGAATCTTCCAGCACGCCGATGCGCAATGCCAAATCGTATCCCTCACCGAGCAAGTCCACGGGACGATCGCTCAGGTCGACCTCGACGACGACGTCGCGATAACGCTGCAAAAATACCGGCAGCAAACAGCCCAAATGTGCCACGGCAAACGACAACGGCGCACTCAGGCGAATGGTGCCGCGAGGCTCGATGGTCTGGCCGGCGATGCCCTGCTCCACTTGCTCGACTTCACTGAGCAGGCGCAGGGCCGATTCGTAATAACTCTGCCCCAACGGGGTGACGTCCAGCCGCCGGGTGGAGCGATTGAGCAGGCGCACGCCGAGGCGCTCTTCGAGTTGCATCAGGCGGCGGCTGACGAATTGCTTGGACAGGCCCAACTGATCGGCCGCCGCCGTGAAGCTGCCGGAGTCCATGACCTGACAAAAAATACGCATGTCTTCGAACGGGTTCATTGTCACTCCCTGATTGACAGTTAATCGCTTTATAGCCGCTTTTTCACTTTCCGGCACCTCATTAATCTGTGCTCACGGTGTTGCTGAGGCCTGAACCCCAGCGCCACAGCAGCCCGATCCCAAGGCATACAAAAACTCAAACGATCTAAAAAGGAATTGCACATGAACATCAAGAAAACCCTCGCCACTTCCGTCTTCGCCCTGTCCATCGGCAACGCATTCGCCGCCGGCAGCCCCGGTGTCGAACACAGCACCCAGGCCTTCCTCGATGCCCTCGCCGCCGGCGGTGGCAAACCGCTGGAACAGCTGAGCCCGAAAGACGCCCGCGCGGTGCTGACCGGCGCCCAGGCTTCGGTGAAGGTTGATCTGTCGGGTGTTGAAATCAGCGACAAGGCGATCAAGGTCGATGGCCAGACCATCAACCTGAAAGTGGTGCGTCCGGCCAAGGTCAAGGGCGAGTTGCCAGTGTTCATGTTCTTCCACGGTGGCGGCTGGGTATTGGGCGACTTCCCGACTCACCAGCGCCTGATCCGTGACCTGGTAGTGGGCTCCGGCGCAGTCGCGGTATACGTCGACTACTCGCCATCGCCGGAAGCGCACTACCCGACCGCCATCAACCAGGCCTACACCGCGACGAAATGGGTGGCCGAGCATGGCAAAGAGATCGGTGTCGACGGCAAGCGTCTGGCGGTGGCCGGCAACAGTGTCGGCGGCAACATGGCGGCGGTCGTGGCGCTGATGGCCAAGGAGCAGAATACCCCTGCCCTGCGCTTCCAGCTGTTGATGTGGCCGGTGACCAACGCGCAGTTCGACGACGGCTCGTACCAGCAATTCGCCGAGGGGCACTTCCTCACCAAAGGGATGATGCAGTGGTTCTGGGACAACTACACCACCAACCCGGCCGAGCGTGCGCAGATTCATGCCTCGCCGCTCAACGCCAGCGCCGAACAACTCAAGGGCCTGCCTGCCGCACTGGTGCAGACCGCCGAATTCGACGTGCTGCGTGACGAAGGCGAAGGCTACGCCCGCCACCTCGATGCGGCCGGTGTGCCGGTGACCTCGGTGCGCTACAACGGGATGATTCATGACTTTGGCCTGCTCAATCCGTTGAATCGGATTCCGGAAGTCAAAGCGGCGGTACGTCAGGCCGCGGCCGAGCTCAAGACGCATCTGAACTAAGTCCAACCGCTCGCCACACCCCAAGGTGTGGCGAGTTTTTTTGTGCCCGTCGGGGTGCAATCCATGAGCCTTTCACCGAGGCCGGTCGCATGGGGCCGAGCGAAGTCATGGGCGTTGAACAAGTTGCAGGCCGTGCGGCAGCAGAACAGTGGGCTGGCGTTGATGGCCAAACCGGCGCCGATCAGGAAAGGTGGATTTTGGGGATGGTTGCAGAGTCGTTAAACAACTGTCAGGTACCGACCTTGTGGGAGCGAGCCTGCTCGCGAAGAGGGAATATCAGTGACATTGATGTCATCTGACACACCGCTTTCGCGAGCAGGCTCGCTCCCACAGGTTTTGCACTTATTTGGCGGTAAATTTCGTGTAGCTATTGATCAGGTTGCGGTAGTTCGGCAGACGCTGGGACAGCAGGTTAGCCAGGCCTTCCATGTCGTTGCGCCAGTCGCCTTGCAGCTCGCAGGCCACGGAGAACCAGTTCAGCAGGTGTGCACCCGCCGCCGACATCCGCGCCCACGCCGCTTGCTGCACGGTGGTGTTGAAGGTGCCGGAAGCATCGGTCACCACAAACACTTCAAAGCCTTCAGCAATGGCCGACAGGGTCGGGAACGCCACGCAGACGTCGGTCACCACGCCAGCGATGATCAGTTGCTTGCGGCCGGTAGCCTTGATCGCCTTGACGAAATCCTCGTTGTCCCAGGCGTTGATCTGGCCTGGGCGCGCAATGAACGGCGCGTCCGGGAACTGCTCTTTGAGCTCCGGCACGATCGGGCCATTCGGGCCGCTGTCGAAACTGGTGGTGAGGATGGTCGGCAGGTTGAAGAACTTGGCGATGTCGCCCAAGGCCAGCACGTTGTTCTTGAATTCGTTGGGCGAGAAATCCTGCACCAGCGAGATCAGGCCGGTCTGGTGATCGACCAGCAACACAACGGCGTCGTCTTTGTTCAGGCGTTTGTATGGAACATTGCTCATGTGAAACTCCTCGGAGGATGGACGTTGCTCAGGGCGCCGACACGACAGGCCAGCGCTTTTTTGTAATCACTAAAAAGCAAAACATGAACAGCCAAATGCGCCCCAGAACCCCTGGAAATCGCTGACCGGCGCATTCGACAGACGCGCTCGTTCATGGCTGTGGGAATGCACCGCGCACGGTCCGCTGCAATGGTGAACCTGCGCCTGCATCGGTGAAGCCGGACGCCAGTGCCCTGGCACCTTGACCACCGGCGACCAGTCCGGCAGCACCGGCACGCCGGCAGGTCCGAGTTTTTCGAAATCGCCGGCGGCGTACACCACCTTGCCGCCGACTACGGTCAACACCGATTCGATCCACTTGATGGCTTCTTCCTCGACGCTGAAAAAGTCCGCGCTCAGCGTCGCCAGATCCGCCAGTTGTCCGACCTTGATCTGGCCTTTCTTGCCTTGCTCCGACGAGAACCAGGCACTGCCGTGGGTGAACAGTTCCAGTGCGGTCTGCCGCGTCAGGCCTTCTTCATACAGCGCCAGGCCACCGACAGTGCGGCCGCTGACCATCCAGTACAGCGACGTCCATGGGTTGTAGCTGGAAACCCGCGTGGCATCGGTGCCGGCACCGACCGGCACACCCTCGGCCAACATGCGCTTGATCGGCGGCGTGCTTTCAGCCGCCTTGCTGCCATAACGTTCGACGAAATATTCGCCCTGGAACGCCATCCGGTCCTGGATCGCAATGCCGCCACCCAGCGCCCTCACCCGCTCAATGTTTTGTGGGGTGATGGTTTCAGCGTGGTCGAAGAACCATGGCAAACCGTTGAACGGAATATCGCGGTTGACCTTCTCGAACACGTCGAGCATGCGGCTGATGGATTCGTTGTAAGTGGCGTGCAAACGGAACGGCCAGCGCTGCTCGACCAGGTGGCGAACCACCGGCTCCAGCTCCTGCTCCATGGTCTGCGGCAGGTCCGGACGCGGCTCGAGGAAGTCCTCGAAGTCCGCCGCCGAGAACACCAGCATTTCCCCAGCACCGTTGTGCCGCAGGAAGTCGTCGCCCTGATGCAACTTGACGCTGCCGGTCCAGTTCTGGAAATCGCTCAGCTCTTCTTTGGGCTTCTGGGTGAACAGGTTGTAGGCAATGCGGATGGTCAGTTGCTGGTCCTTGGCCAGCTGCTCGATCACCTGATAATCGTCCGGGTAATTCTGGAAACCACCGCCGGCATCGATCGCACTGGTCAGCCCGAGGCGGTTGAGTTCGCGCATGAACTGGCGGGTCGAGTTGACCTGATATTCCAGCGGCAGCTTCGGCCCCTTGGCCAGGGTCGAATACAGGATCATCGCGTTGGGCCGCGCGACCAGCATGCCGGTCGGGTTGCCGTTGGCATCACGCACGATTTCACCGCCCGGCGGGTTCGGCGTGTCGCGGGTGTAACCGGCCACTCGCAGTGCGGCACGGTTAAGCAGCGCGCGGTCGTATAAATGCAGGACAAACACCGGCGTATCCGGCGCCGCCTGATTGAGCTCTTCCAGAGTCGGCATGCGCTTCTCGGCAAACTGGAATTCGTTCCAGCCACCCACCACCCGTACCCATTGCGGTGTCGGTGTGCGGTCGGCTTGCTCCTTGAGCATGCGCAACGCATCGGCCAGGGACGGCACGCCTTCCCAGCGCAGTTCGAGGTTGTAGTTCAAACCGCCACGGATCAGGTGCAGGTGCGAGTCGTTGAGGCCGGGGATGACGCAACGGCCCTTGAGGTCGATGACCTGGGTGCCCGAGCCGCGCAGGGCCATCGCCTCTGCATCGTTGCCGACAGCGACAAAGCGCCCGTCCTTGATCGCAACGGCACTGGCCAGCGGTTTCTCCCGGTCTACGGTATGAAATTGGCCATTGAACAGAATCAGATCGGCGTTCATCGCAGTTCCTTCGTCATCAGTGAAATGAAGCAAAAAAGCGCCAGCTCAGCGCGGCGAATTTGCGTTGGATTCGAGGTGCTCCCGTGGCTGACTGGCCGTCAGCCACGGCGCAAACAAGCGAGTCGCGGCCGGCATGCACACGTACACCACCGACACCACGATGGTCAGGGTGATCAGGAACGTGGCGACCACGTAGTTGGAGAGAAAAGCGTTGAATTTGAGCAGCGGCCCCCAGAGCAGCGGCACCAGCAAGGTGTGCGGCAGAATCACCAGCAACGACACCACGGCCTGCTTCCAGCGCGGTGGCGGCGACGCGGCATCGGCCAGCGGCGCGAACCAGAATTCGTTGACCGGGTTGACCTCGGTCTGGTCGCCGTCGGCCAGCATCGACGCGGCTTCATCGATCAACGACTGACGTTGCGGCGAATCGAGCCAGTGCTGCATGGCCTCGGTGGAGCAAAAGCGCAACACGCAGGTGAACATGTCCAGGCCACCGTTCTTGCCGCGGATCACGTCCACGCCCAGATGTCCTTCCGTGCGCCCCGCTACGCTGACGATGTTGCGCAGCCAGGCTTCATAGGCTGCTTCGAAACCGGCCTTGACCCGGTGCTTGACGATCAGCGTCACGATCTCATCGGACCCCGGCGCTTTTTGAGTTCGGGCTTCAGGCATAACGGAGCACTCCGGGCAAACGGACATTGAGCGCCAGCCGTCCCGGCCCGGCGATAAACACACTGGTAAAGAGGATCAACAGCAGCCAGCCGAACTGCCCTTCGGCCACACTCCATTGCGGGTGCACGACCAGCAGCGCCACCAGCAGCACAAACAGAATAGGCAAGCACGCCAGGCGCACCAGCACCCCGGCGACAATCAGCAACGGGCACAGCACTTCGGCGAAAATCGCCAGGCTCAGGGTGAGGTGGGCACCGAGGTGGAACGGGTCTTCAATCAGTTGCAGTTGCGCACTGAAGTCCAGCAGCTTGGGCAAACCGTGCACCCACAGCAGAAACAGACCACCGCTGACCCACAGAAACAGCAGCCCGACATCCCGCGCCTGTTCATCCCGTTGCGAAGCGTTCATGGCTCACCCTTGTTCAATCACTGGCACTGAATAGTGCCGCCAAGGGGTAGGGAAAAATTGGATGTACGTGCTCTCTTTGCCCCAACACACTGGTCGCCCAAACAACACATCCCCTGTGGGAGCGAGCCTGCTCGCGATGGCGGCCTTCCGGTCAACAATGATGTTGCCTGACACTCCGTCATCGCGAGCAGGCTCGCTCCACAGGGTTTTGTGTGTGCTCACTACTGCTCAGGCACAAAAAACGGCCCGCAGGCCGTTTCGTATTGAATCCGGTCAGACGGCCGGGGCTGCCTTCAATTCCAGACTATCCAGCGCCCGATTCACCGCCAGCTCACCGAACATGATGAGCTGCGCGACGCCCAGTATCGTATTGCGCTGCGGCCCCTCCAGAAACCCGGCGCAGTCACTGGCGATCACCTTGGCCGAGGCAAAGGATTCGCAGGCATTGGCCAGTAGTTCTTCGATGTTGATGTCCGGGGCGACGGTGTAAATCGTGCTCGGTTTGCGCGGGGTATTGGGGTCGGACGGTTTGAGGTAGTGATCGAGAGCGCGCTCGGCGGCTTCGTTGAGTTTTTTGGGATCGAGGGGATCGTAGGGGGAAACGTCGTCGGTTTCTGGCGGGTTAGGTGTGGCTTTGAACATGGTGATGTCTCCGTTATACCTGATGGAACCACCAGTACCTGTCGCTAAACAAGTAAGGGTGGCGGCTGTACGCAGGTTAGCGAACCGAGAGGTATAAGACCCGGCAGACCCGAGGGCCTCCCGCGCACAGCCACCATATCGAAACTGCAGACATGGAATGCCTGCAATATGACGGAGCGTTGTTGCGCTTATACCTGTTCAAGTCGCTAAACCCGATCGCTGATTGGCAGCGATGCGGAAACGATAAAGACCAGGCCCAAAGCGCACAAGCCGGCGGATTCTGGCGCAGTCGTAGGCAACGGCGCAAGGATCTGTAGCTTTCAGGAAGTAACGCTAAACACTATTAAACACAGCCTTCGAATCAACACACATTCCCCTGTGAGAGCGAGCCTGCTCGCGATGGCGGCCTTCCAGTCAACAATGATGTTGTCTGACACTCCATTATCGCGAGCAGGCTCGCTCCCACAGGGGATTTCGGGTATATCCGCAAAATCGGGTCGGCCGTCAGGATCAAAAGATCGCAGCCTTCGGCAGCTCCTACGGTGCCGGTATTTTCAGGGGTTCGGACATGAACTGGCTGATCCGCGACCTCAACCAGCGCTCCGCAGGATCGTTGTCATGCACCCCGCTCCAGGCCATCGACAGTTGCGCGGCATCAATGGGGAACGGCGGATCTTCGGCGCGCAACGCACAGCCTTCGACCAACGCGCACGCGGCATAGTCCGGGACAGTGGCGATCATTTCCGTGCCAGCGAGCAACGCGCGCAAACCACTGAATTGCGGCACGCCGAGCACCACGCGGCGGGTGCGGCCGACCTTGGCCAGGTCGAGGTCGATGTTGCCGCTCAGGTCGCCGGAGAACGACACCATCGCATGCGGACGGGCGCAGTATTCGTCCAGCGTCAACGGCCCCGGGCGCTCATCGCCGCGCAGGACTTTGCAGGGAATGTCCCGCAGCTTCTTGCGCTTGGCATTGGCCGGCAAATCCGTGGTGTAGCTCACCCCCACCGAGATTTCCCCCGACGCCAGCAACGCCGGCATCAACAGATAGTTGGCGCGGCGCACCACGACCACGATCCCCGGTGCCTCTTCCTGCAATTGCCGCAGCAACGGCGGAAACAGCCCGAACTCGGCATCGTCCGATAGCCCGATGCGGAACACATCGCAGCTGCTGGCCGGGTCGAACTCCTTGGCGCGGCTGACCGCCCCCGAGATGGTGTCCATCGCCGGTTGCAGTTCCGTGAGAATCGCCAACGCCCGCGCCGTCGGCTCCATTCCACGACCGTTACGCAGCAACAACGGATCGTCGAACAAATCACGCAACCGCCCAAGCGCGGCGCTCACCGCCGGTTGACCCATGAACAGTTTTTCGGCGACCCGGGTCAGGTTCTTTTCGAACATCAGCGCTTCGAAAATCACCAGCAGGTTCATGTCGACGCGGCGCAGATCATTACGGTTCATAAGCACAATCCCATTGTGTTTTGGGCCAGGCACGAGGGCAGACGAGCGTCGTCTGACTTTACTCGAGACGCCCGTCCCGTTCGAGGAATTAACAACGTTTAACTCGCAAGCCAAAGCCCTCGCGACCAAGAATGAAGCCTTCTGCGCAGGCCTCTTTTTTTAGAATTTTTAGAAAAAGAAACGTGCTGACCCACCGTGCAGTGCACCCGCGCGCGCCCACCGACACGGACATTGGCCATGGCTCACATTCAGCAAAACGCGATCAAGGCGTGTGCCATTGAAACGCAAAAAAAACCCACGGGCGGCCTTAGCCCCTGGCGCGAAACACGGGTCAAACAACTGATCCTCGACCACCTCGGTGAAACCCTGGAAGTGACCGAACTGGCACGGGCCTGTGCCCTGTCGCGCAGTCATTTTTCCCGTGCGTTCAAGTGCAGTACCGGCCTCTCGCCGCAAGAGTGGATACGTCAGCAACGCATCGCACGGGCCAAGCAGTTGATCCAGGACACGGACCTGACCCTGACGCAAATCAGCCTGGAATGTGGCTTCTGCGATCAGGCACATTTCTCTCATATCTTTACTCGCAGCGAAGGCATCACACCGTTTGCCTGGCGCTGCCGGACCGTTCGTGCTCTTCCCTCTCTCAAGATCAAAAGATCGCAGCCTTCGCCAGCCCCCACGGGCGTTCACATAACCCTGTAGGAGCTGGCGCAGCCTGCGATCTTTTGATTTTGATCAGCCTTTGATAAACGCCAGCAGATCTCCGTTGAGTTGATCCTTGTGGGTATCGGTCAGGCCGTGCGGGGCTCCAGGGTAGACCTTCAATGTGGAGCCCTTGACCAGTTTTGCCGAGGCGATGCCCGAGGCTTCAATCGGCACCACCTGATCATCGTCGCCATGCACCACGAGGGTTGGCACGTCGAACTTCTTCAGGTCTTCGGTGAAGTCGGTTTCAGAGAACGCCTTGATGCAGTCGTACGCGTTTTTGTGGCCGGAGGCCATGCCCTGCAACCAGAACCAGTCGATCATGCCTTGCGAGGGTTTGGCGCCCGGCCGGTTGAAACCGAAGAACGGACCGCTGGCCAGATCCTTGTACAGTTGCGAACGGTCGACCAACGATGCCTGGCGAATACCGTCGAACACTTCCAACGGCAGGCCACCCGGGTTGGCCTCGGTCTTGAGCATCAGCGGCGGCACCGATGAAATCAGCCCGGCCTTGGCCACGCGACCAGTGCCGTAGCGACCGATGTAGCGCGCCACTTCGCCACCGCCGGTGGAGAAGCCGAACAGCACGGCGTTTTGCAGATCCAGATGCTCGATCAGCTGCGCGAGGTCATCGGCGTAGGTGTCCATTTCGTTGCCGAACCATGGCTGGCTCGAACGACCGTGACCACGACGGTCATGGGCGATGACCCGGTAGCCTTTGGAGGCCAGGAAGATCATCTGCGACTCCCAACTGTCGGCATTCAACGGCCAACCGTGGCTGAAGACGATCGGCTGACCGGTGCCCCAGTCCTTGTAGTAAATCTCGGTGCCGTCTCGGGTGGTAAAGGTGCTCATCATGATTCTCCTGATGCATGGGGTTTACGACGGTTAATCAGAGGTATGGGCCATTCGCTCGGCCAGGCGCGCCACCCGCTCGCCCAAATGTGCGGCGGTACGGCGGTCTTCCTGGGGGGGTGCAAATTCTGGGGATTGCTCGACGTTCGATTGGGCCATCGCCCCCAGCGAACTGCCGAGTCGATTCAACTGCCCGTCGAACACGCCGATGCTGCTGCGCGCCGGCAACAGGTCGAGGCCGACCCAGATCATCGAGTGCTGGGCGGCGAACACCGCCATCTGCAGCAAGGTGTTGAGCTTGTCGCCGCACAGGCAACCGGAGTTGGTAAACCCGGCAGCGAGTTTGTCGCGCCAGGGTTGCGCCAGGTAGAACGACGCGGTGGCTTCCATGAAGCCCTTGAACGCCGCCGAGGCGCTGCCCATGTAGGTCGGGGCGCCGAAGATGATTGCATCGGCACGGTGCAAGCGTTCCCAGTGCTCGTCCACTTCCTCCACCGGAATCAGCCGACTGGTGCTGCCCAAGTGCCGTTCCACTCCCAGGCCCACCGCTTCGGCCATGACCCGGGTGTGCCCGTAACCACTGTGATAGACCACCACCACGTTGCTCATTCCGGCTCCTCCAGAAGTGTTCGTCCTTTTGCGGCACGCTTTTTGTTGCACTTTCTGTTGCAAAAAGGCCGATACCTTCGGCTACTTGAAGAAATGGATTTTTGAGCGTAGACCGGACTTGGTACGAGTTAAACGTTGTTAATTTTCCACCGTACACCCATGACCCCGGCGCGCCCTCTACCCGCACTGCGGCCAATAAATACGGGACCACCACGCACTGACGGCAAGGCAACAACCGATGCACACGCCGAGAACGCGCCTGACGCTGCGTTGCGTTGCCGAAAAAACCTGAGGAATATGCCTGGATAGCGCGTGATAGACGGATGCAAGCAGGAGTGACCCGTTGACCCTTTCCCCCGAACAGGCCATCCATTTCGGCCCCTACCGGATCTACCCCGGACAACGCCTGGTGATGGAGGCCGACCAGCCCCTGCGCCTGGGCCGGCGGGCCATGGACATTCTGTTGATCCTGCTGGAGCACGCAGGCCAGGTGGTGAGCAAGCAGCACCTGATCGCCCGGGTCTGGCCGAAAAGCGTGGTGGAAGACATCAACCTGCGCGTACACATGGCGGCACTGCGCAAAGCCCTCGGTGACGGTCAGGCCGGCCAGCGTTACATCGTCACCGTCGCCCAGCGCGGCTACAGTTTTGTCGCACCGTTTTCCCTGGAGCCCATCGAACAACGCCCGCAAAACGACGCCAATGAACCAGGCGGCCATAACCTGCCGATCCGCCGGACCCGCATGATCGGCCGTCAGGCCCTGGTCGACAGCCTGTTGGCGCAACTCTCGCGGCAGCGTTTCATTACCCTCGTGGGCCCCGGCGGGATCGGCAAGACGACCGTGGCGCTGCGCGTCGCCGAGCAACTGATCGGTCGCTATCGAGACGGCATTCGCCTGCTGGACCTGGCACCGATCAACGACCCCTTGATGATCGGCGCACACCTGGCGACAGCGCTAGGCCTGTCGTTGCATGACGCCGAACCCATGAACGGGCTCGCCACGTGCTTGCGCGACCGGCAGATGCTGCTGGTCATCGATAACTGCGAACACTTGATCGATGCCATTGCGTTGCTCAGCGAAAGTATCCTGCGCACAGCGCCCCAAGTGCATATTCTGGCCACCAGTCGCGAAAGCCTGCGGGCCGAAGGGGAATGCGTGCAGCGCCTGGAATCGCTGGACTGCCCACCGCCCATCGCGGTCCTCGACCGCGCTCAGGCCCTGACGTTTTCAGCGCTGCAATTGTTTGTCGAGCGGGCGATGGCCAGCCACGACAGCTTCGAACTGAGCGAAGCCGAGCTGCCGCTGGCAATTGAAATCTGCCGTCGCCTGGACGGTATACCGCTGGCGATCGAACTGGCGGCGGCGCAAGTCGGCAACCTGGGCTTGAGTGGCTTGCTGTCACAACTGCAAGGCAGTTTTCGTCTGCTCGCCCAAGGCTGCCCGACGACCATGGGCCGCCATCAAACCCTGCGCGCCACACTGGACTGGAGCTTCGAACTGCTCAATGCCTGCGAGCAAACCTGCCTGCGCCGATTGGGGATATTCCGGGGCGGTTTTACCCTGGAATCGGCGGCCGCCGTGATTGTCGGCCAGTACATCGAGCCCGACGTGGTATTTGGCTCGATTACCCAATTGGTGGCCAAGTCATTGCTGAACGTGGAAGTCGGCGAAGAAGAAGTGTTCTACCGCCTGCTCGACACCACACGTGGCTATGCGCTGGAAAAACTCGACCAGGCCCAAGAGCTGGCGGACATCCGGGAGCGCCATGCCGAATGCTGCCTGGCCTTGATGCAGCAGGCGCAGAGCGATTGGGAACACACCCCGAGCGAGCGCTGGACCGAGCGTTACGCCCGCAACCTGGAAGACATTCGTGCGGCGCTCGATTGGGCCTTGAATACTCAAGGGTCGCAAGCGTTGGCCATCCGCCTTGCCGCGACCTCAACACCGCTCTGGCAGGAACTGTCGCTGCTCAAGGAGCACGGTGTGTATGTGCGCAAGGCCTTGGCGTTGCTCAAGGCAACAGACCATCCCTGCCCGCGTTTGAAAATGACCTTGAAGCTCGCCCTCGGCAGCTCCTGCTACCACACCCAGGGCGGTACCGCTGAAACCATCGAAGCGTTCGTCAGTGCCAAACGACTGGCCGAACACTGTAACGATATGGCCGGTCAGCTCAGGGCAATCTCGGGGCACATGGCGGTCAACCTCAGTTGTGGCCAGTACCAAATGGCCCTGGAGCAGAGCCGACAATTTGACTGTTTGGGACTGCACGGCGACGCGGTGTTATCCCTGAGCACTCACCGCTTGCGGGTCTTGGCCCTGCATTTTGCCGGGGATCAGGCACTGGCGCGGGAGAGTGCCGAGCAGGTCATTCAACGCCTGGCCCAGAGCGGCCACCTCAACCGCTTCACCCATGGCTTTGGCGTGCAGTACGACCAGAGCGTGGCGGCCCTGACGATTCTGGCGCGCATTCTCTGGTTGCAAGGGCTCCCGGAGAAAGCCTGGCACACCGCACGACAGGCGCTCGACATCGCGATGCAGATCAATCATGGCACGTCCATCTGCTACACCCTGGCGCTGTCCGGTTGCCTGATGGCCCATTACAACGGCAACGCGCCGGTCGCCCGCGAACTCCTGGCCTTGCTGCTTGAGCAGGCGAAGAAACACTCGGTGTTGCTGTTCTACACCTGGGCCAAACATTACGCGCAGGTGATCGACGTTGCCGATACGCCCTCGTCCCCGCGACCAGACACCGGGTTGGTCAAGGAAATCATGGTCACGCTGGACAGCCGTTTCATCGATGATGCGTTGCTGGAACGGGCCGAAAACGGCGCGGCGGGCTGGAGCACGGCGGAGATTCTGCGGGCCCGGGCCGACGCGTTACTGGCAGAGAATTGCCCGAACAGCGTCGACGCGGCCGAGGCGGTGCTGCTCAAGGCTTTAGCCGTGGCGAAAACCCAGGGAGCGCTGGCCTGGGAACTGCGCAGCGCCACATCACTGGCTCAGCTGTGGCAACGTCAGGGCCACTTGCGACAAGCCCATGAGCTGCTGGCGCCGATTTACCAGCGTTTCACCGAAGGCTTCGCCACACCGGACCTGATCAAAGTCCGGCGGCTACTCGACGAGCTGCAGCGCGACCTGCCTGCCTGAAGTCCGGTGAGCCGGACTGGTGTAGCGTTCATAACGCAGTTCGAAGGCGCGTAAATATCCGCTGTGTTCGAGCTTCTCCAGGGCGTAGGTGCGCGTGGTATTGAGGAAACGGTAGCGGGTCACACCGTTACCCTGCTCCACCGAGAGCAGCGATTTATTCGCCAGACTCTCCACCACGTTGACCAGACTCGCGGGCAGCAACATCGCGCCACTGATCACGCCAATCGCCGCGTCCAGGGTGAACGCCATCTTGAACACCGCCAGCCGCTGCAACACCATCTGCTCCAACGGGCTCAGCCGTTCATAGCTCCAGTCCAGTGCGGCTTTGAGATTCTGATGCCGTAGCACGGCGGTGCGTCGACCTTGGCTCAACAGCTGAAAACAGTTGCCCAATTGCGCTTGTAACCCCACCAGCGCCAGTGCATCGATCTGCGCCGCCGCCAGCTCAATGGCCAGGGGCAAGCCATCCAGCCGCCGACAAATTTTGCACACGGCCTTGAGATCCTGTTGGCGCAGGGCAAACCCTTGCTGACGGGCTCGGGCGCGGCTGACCAACAGCTGCACCGCTGAATACCCCATGGCCTCGGCCACGCTATAAATCGCCGACGCTGGAGGCACCGTCAGGGGTGGTAACCGCAGCAGCGTTTCCCCTGCCGCTCGCAGCGGTTCGCGACTGGTGGCGAGGATCGACAACCGAGGCGCCGAAGCCAGCAGATCGTCCACCACTGTCCGACAACGTTCGAGCAGATGTTCACAATTGTCGAGCACCACCAAGGCATGCCGTTGCGCCAACGCCTTTGCGCCGACGTCCAGTTCCAGAGTGCGTGACAGATGATCGACCAGCTGAGACGGGTCATCGAGGGCTGCCAGATCAACCATCCAGACACCATCCCGATAGTGCTGCAACAGCAACTCGGCCACGCGCAATGCCACGGTGGTCTTGCCAATGCCAGCAGGGCCGACCAGGGTCATGAAGCGTCGAACCGGTAACTGCCTGACCACGCTGCCGACGATAGAGTCGCGACCAGTCACCGCTGTCAGCCGCGCAGGCAAGTTGTGTTGAGGCTTGTGCAAGGTTTCGACCAGCACAGGAGTGCCCGTCCGGTCGTGCTGCACCGGGGCGATGAAGCTATAACCGCGTTGGGGAATATTAACGATGTAGGGCTGCCCGTTCGGCCCATCGCCGAGCGCTCGACGCAGGGCGGCAATGTGTACGCGCAGGTTGATTTCCTCGACCACCGAGGTCGGCCAGACGTGAGCAATCAGCGCCTCTTTGCTGACCACCGCACCGGCGTGCTCGACCAGCACCTGCAAAATTTCCAGGGCTCGCCCCCCCATGCGCAGCGGCCGATCACCGTCCAGGATCAGCCGCTGATGCAGGTGGAACGCGTAAGGCCCGAACCGCAGCACCGTGTCGCTGTTTATATTTCTGAGGCTGTTCATGCACGTTCATGCGCTGAAAACCTGGCCCGGTTCAAGGAACTGCAAGGTCCCTCGCCCCCGCCTATCCAGGCTCCCGCACCTCCTTGAAAAAGAGTTCACGGGTATCTTGGCAGGCATGGATGACCGTACAACGGCCAC
This sequence comes from Pseudomonas sp. P9_31, assembly GCF_034008235.1. Lineage (NCBI taxonomy): Bacteria > Pseudomonadati > Pseudomonadota > Gammaproteobacteria > Pseudomonadales > Pseudomonadaceae > Pseudomonas > Pseudomonas sp. P9_31. The sequence goes on along the minus strand of NZ_CP125375.1, from coordinate 2,373,041 downwards.
GGGAGGAGCATCACCGCCAACGCGGTGCGCACGACGGACAACAACGCGCTAACTGAACTGCTCGCGGTACTGGGTGGGGGTCAGGCCGAGCTTTTCACTAAACAGAAAGCGCATATGGCGCACGCTGCCGAAGCCACTTTTATAGGCCACGGTCTTGAGCGGCAGGTCGCTGGTTTCCAGCAGATTACGGGCGTGATCGATGCGCGCGCTTTGCAGGAACTCCATCGGTGTCATGTTCACTTCCCGGGCGAAAACCCTGGCGAAGTGCCGCGCACTCATGTTCACCAGACTGGCCATACGTTCGATGCCGAACGCTTCGTCGAGGTGTTCGAGCACATGGTTCTGCACCCGGGTAATCGGCGTTTCCTGTGGCGCCACCGCCGCCATCAACGGACTGAACTGCGCCTGCCCGCCCTGGCGTTTCATCACCACCAACAACACTTTGGCGACATCCTGGGCGACTTTCTTGCCGTGGTCCTGGGCAACCACCGCCAGCGCCAAGTCGATACCGGCAGTGACACCACCGGAAGTGATGAGGTTGCGGTCCTGCACGAAAATCTGATCAGTCTCGACGATGGCCTTGGGAAAGCCTTTGATCAGCCGTTCGGTGTAATGCCAGTGAGTGGTCGCGCGAAAGCCGTCCAGCAACCCGGCATGCCCGAGCACGAACGCGCCGGTGCAGATCGACCCGTATCGGTTCGCACGGCTGACCGCAGCCTGAAGCCAGTTGAGCAGCGGCGGATGCTTTTCGTTGTAGGCCCCCGGCCCGCCCGGCACCAGCAACACATCGTAGTGCGCGCTCGCCTGATCGATGTGCAGATCGGCCTGGACACTGACGCCGTTGGAGGCCCGCAATGCGCCCTGCTCGGTGCCGATGGTCAACAGCTCGTATCGGTCTGCCGGTTGCAGATAACGATTGGCGATGGAAAACACCTCCATGGGGCCGGCCATGTCGAGCAGGAGAAAGTCTGGGAACAACACCATTGCCACGGTTTTCATGGGTTCAAGGTCACTAAAAGAGTACGGATTAATATCACTGCGCCAAACACCAAACCCTTGTGGGAGCGAGCCTGCTCGCGATAGCGGCGGGCCGGTCGATATCGATGTTGAATGAAAAACCGCCATCGCGAGCAGGCTCGCTCCCACAGGTATCCCCCCCGACATTATGGCCGAGTGTAACAACAAGGATACGTGAACCTGCTCACACAACTGTCAACCTGCACGAGACAGTATTTCAATTCTCAGCTACTTATTGCGCATCAAGGTAAACATTAACCTTCTCCTCACTCGGACGAATTCACGTCCTGACAGGAGATTTCATCATGCTGACCCTTCGCAAAGCTTCGGATCGCGGCGCGGCCAATCACGGTTGGTTGAAGTCGCTCCATACCTTTTCCTTTGCCAACTACCGCAACCCACGGGAACAGGGGTTTTCCGACCTGTTGGTGATCAACGACGACCGTGTGGCCGCCGGCAAAGGCTTTGGCCAGCACCCGCACCGCGACATGGAGATTTTCTCCTACGTGCTCGAAGGCGCGCTGGAACACAAGGACACTTTAGGCACCGGTTCGGTGATCCGCCCCGGTGACGTACAACTGATGAGCGCCGGCAGTGGCGTGGCGCACAGCGAATACAATCACTCATCGACACGCCCGGTGCACTTCCTGCAAATCTGGATCGTGCCTGACGTCAGCGGCGCCAAACCGCGTTATCAGCAAGAGCATTTCAGCACCCAGAAAAAACGCGGCCGCTTGCAGCTGATCATTTCCCCTGACGGGGCCAACGGTTCGCTGAACGTCCGGCAGGATGCGCGAGTGTATGCCGGGCTGATCGACGGCAAGGAAAGCGCCACGCTGGAACTGGCTGCCGATCGCTACGCTTATGTGCATGTGGCGCGGGGCAGTGTCGAGCTGAACGGCATGCAGTTGCAGGAAGGCGATGGCGTACGGGTTCGCGAAGAACAGGTGCTGACCTTGAGCAATGGCGTGGACGCCGAGGTGCTGGTGTTTGATTTGCGGCCGCAGGAGTTGCCGGAAATGCCGTGAGCCCATTGTTCCAACTCGCAAAAAAAACGGCCTGACTAAGGCCGTTTTTTTGTGGGTTCTGATCGAGCGCCCACCCTGTGGGAGCGAGCCTGCTCGCGATAGCGGTGGGTCAGCCAATATTGATGCTGAATGTACTGTCGTCATCGCGAGCAGGCTCGCTCCCACAAGTTTGCGCACCTTAACTTGCCGATATTAGGGCGCCTAAATCGCCGCCCGCAATTCCCGTGGAGACAGGCCATAGTGTGAGCGAAAGCGCACGGCAAAACGTGAGGCCGAGGCGTAGCCGCTGGCACCGGCAATTTCACCGATGGGCCGGGAAGTGGTTTGCAACCATTGCAGCGCCGTCGCCAGTCGAACACTTTCCAGAATAGTCCTGAAACTGCTCCCCTCATTGGCCAGTTGGCGACGCAACGTCGATTCACCCAGGTTCAGGTGTTGTGCGACGCTCGCAACGGTCCAGTCGCTCTCAGGGCTGCCCATCAGCAATTGCTCCACACGTTCGCACAGTGGATCATTGCGCCCCATCAGCAGCGGTCCGGCCTGGCCGTTGAGGCCCAGGCTGAGCAGAACCGCTTCCCCATAGTGGGTGCGTAATGCATCCGGAGCGTTCGCATTGATGGCGGCCAATAACTGATCCCATGCCTGCGTCGTGTGCCTGTCCAGAGGCACACACAGATCTGTGGTCGGGGCACGGTGACCACTCAAGATCTGCCGGCCATATCGGCTGCTGAAGTTGCGCAGTGTCGAACCGGGAAAGGTCACGACATCAGCGATATAGTGACCATGAAGGCCGGGGAAGTTCGAGAGGCCAAGCTCGCGCCCGGCCGGCATCAGAATCAGATGTTGCGGCCCGGCGCGCATCTCCCGGTCATCCCATTGCAGCAGCTTTTCCCCCTGTCTCACTCGACACAGGGTGGTTGCGAATATCGGCACCCGTTGCAAGGTGTGAGGCTGCCGCGCCCGTATGACACACGCATCGATAATGTTTTCCCGGTGCTGGATGCCGTCACAAGGGCGCATTGCTCTTAACGTCCGTAAGTTGAAGTGATGGTCGCTTTGGCCAAGGCGTTGGCATTGAGCATGTAGCCCACCAAGGCGCCGCTGGCCTGGTTGTCGAGTGGTAGCTTATCGACTTTCAACGCCCATACGGTGAATTGATAGCGATGGGGCTTATCCCCTACAGGAGGGCAAGCGCCGCCAAATCCCGGTTGGCCATAATCGGTTCGCCCTTGTACTGCGCCGGCAGGCAGGTTCGAACCGACTCCGCTTGGCAAACTGCGGGTGGAAGCCGGTAAGTTGACCACGGTCCAATGCCACCAGCCGCTGCCGGTCGGCGCATCAGGATCGTAGACCGTGATCGCGTAACTTTTAGTGCCGGCCGGGGCGTTGGACCAGGACAATTCTGGAGACGTATTACCGCCTTCGCAACCGAAGCCCTGGAACACCTCTCGACTGGTGAGCGGGCGATTTTCAGCAATATCCTGGCTGCTCAGCGAGAAGTCGGCAGCGTGCCCAGTGAGGACAACCCCCATGGACAATGCGGATAGGATAATTCGGATGTTCATCGTGACCTCATCGGTGTCTTGGCATGAAGCACGAGTCTAGAGAGAGCAAAGGCTGATTACTGTGCCGAAATGCTCGACCATTGTGCCTGAACGCTCTCTCGATCCAGGCAAGCCCCGCCGGCTCAAACCGGTCCGAAAATATCCTTCATCGCCGCATGCTGCAGCAGCATGATGGTCTTGGCATCGCAAATCTCCCCGCGATAAAACGCCGCAAGGGCGTCGTCGAACGTCCACTCCAGCACTTCCAGTTCTTCGGTTTCTGCTTCCAGCCCACCGCCCTCGCTGACTTTCGAAGACGCGTCGTACTCGGCAATAAAGAAATGCAGTTTCTCCGTGACCGACCCGGGGCTCATGTACGCCTCGAACACCTTCTGCACATGGTGGACGCGATAGCCGGTTTCTTCTTCGGCTTCAGCGCGAATGCGCTCTTCAGGCGCAGCGCCTTCCAGCAGGCCCGCCGCTACTTCAATCAGCAAACCATCATGGCCATTGACGAACACCGGCAAGCGAAACTGGCGGGTCAGCACGACGGTTTTCTTCTCGCGGTTGAACAGCAGAATCGCCGCGCCGTTGCCACGGTCATACACCTCGCGGGTCTGACGCTGCCAGTCGCCGTTGTTGCGCAGGTAATCGAACGTGATTTTCTTCAGCAGGTACCAGTCGTGGGACAACACCTCGGACTCGATGATGTTGACCCGCTCGGCTGTGTTCGGCATGACAATCCATCCCTATTTTCGTCGGAAGGCGTACATGTTAGGCGAAAACAGATTTCTATGGTTTGGAGGGATAGAACAATCGTGGCGACCGGGATAGGCTCCGCATTCACCGCCATAAGGATGTAGCCCATGACCCTGCGAATTGAACTGTCGACAAACGCCACTCAGGAAGAGCGCGAAGCGATCCTTACCCCTTTGCGCGCCTACAACGCCTCAAAGGCTGGGCCCACGGTTTCAGAGCAGATTGCCTTGTTGGTACGCGATGACAACGACGAGATTCTCGGCGGGCTTTATGGCCGAGTGTTTTACCAGTGGTTTTTCATTGAGTTGTTGTCAGTGCCGGACCAGGCACGGGGACAAGGCCTGGGCTCGAAGCTGATGCTGATGGCCGAAGACCTGGCGCGGGAGAAGGAGTGCATCGGGATCTGGCTGGACACCTTCGACTTCCAGGCGCCGGAGTTCTACAAAAAGCACGGCTACAGCGAGCTAGGGCACATTGCCGATTACCCGCCGGGCCACAAACGCTTCTTTTTTCAGAAGCGTTTGGTGGATTTGTAACCTTCGATTTTCGGGGGTGCCACCAAAAGATCTTGCTTACAAACAGGTAGCCAACGCCGCCAATCGGCGCTTGGCGACAAAATCATCATGCTGCGCGTAGTAGCTCAACGCGGTGCCCGAGGCATCGCTGGTCACGTCCACGAAAGACTCGGCCGAACGGGTGTAGACCGTCGAACCGCCCTTCTTGCCCGGCTGCAAATACGCGCCCGCATCGACGCCGAACACCGCCTCGTCCTGCCAGGCAAACTGCACGCACTGGGCGACGACTTTTTCCGGTTTGTCCGAGGTCAGGGTTTTGTACGGGGTTTTGGTGCGGGCGTCGTTCATCGCCGATCCGGCGCAGCCCGCCAGCAAGGTTGCGGCCAGCGCCACCATCAGAATTCGCATTGCGTTCGCTCATCAGGAAAAAGCGGACTGTATCACCGTGGTGCGGCGTATCGTTCTGCTTTACTTCATTTATAACGCGACACCGCGCATCGATTCGCGCACCCTGTCGCGTTTCTCTCGCCGCATTGCCCGTTTTTCCGGGCCCATTTTTCTGGAAAGGCCATGACACCCAACGCCGAACTCTACAAACCCTCCACCGACTACGCCGACAAACTGATCAGCCAGATCGGTCAGACGCCGGCCTGGATCGCCAAGCGAATTGGCGTCACCGACAAGCGGATTCGTTACATTCTCGACGGTGAAAGAACCGTCAAAGGCGAAACCACACCGATCCAGATGACCTACCCCGAGCAATTTGCTCTCGAGTGTCTGGCCGCGGCTGCCAAGGCAAGCAAAAAGCAGTCTTCGTAATCCCCCTCAAGGAGTGACCATGGCGGCAACCGAACAGCAACACGAGCAGGCACTGAGAAAATTTCTCGATGAGCGGCCTGAGCTGCGCGTCGAACTGGACAACCTGAATCCACTGTTGGCCCAGGCCAAGGGCCAGACAGTAACGCAGTACCGCGACGAGCGCTTGCATGAAGCGTTCGAAGCCGAGGCGGAGCGCCTGGGTTTGTTTGCCTGGGAGCTGACGCTGCAACTGACCGCCGCCACACCTGAGGACTACCAGGCCCAACGCATGGAGGTGCACAAGGAGGTCGCGGAAATGGCCGGCATGGACTGGCTGGAGTATTGCGAGTTATATGGGTTGACCAAGTAACCGTCGCTACTCAAGGAAGCCGGAACATCATCTGGGGCTCAAGGCGCTGTTTGTCAGCGGGCTGCTGGCCGGGGCGCTGGGGGGGCTGTCGCTGAAGATTCCGCGGCGTTGGCAGTTGAGGTATATGCCGCGCTGATCGGGTTATCACATTCAGCATTGTGTTGCCTGACACTCCGCTATCGCGAGCAGGCTCGCTCCCACAGGGGTCTGTGGTGGATTTCAATGTTATGTACGACACAAATCCCTTGTGGGAGCGAGCCTGCTCGCGATAGCAGCGACTCGGTCTACGAGTAAACGCCCTTCGCCGCCCCGACGATAAAGCTTTATCATGGCCGCAGTTTTGCTGATCGAGTCCGTCATGAAATTCGCCATTGCGCTGTTTTCCGCCGCCCATGCGCCCTCCTCGCGCCGTGCCTTGCTGTTCGCCCAGGCCGCGCTGGCCGGCGGGCATGAGATTGTCCGGCTGTTTTTCTATCAGGATGGCGTCTACAACGCGTCTGGCAGCGTGGTCACGCCTCAGGATGAGCAGGACTTGCCCAAGCAATGGCGCACCTTTGTCACCGAGCATCAACTCGATGGCGTGGTCTGCATCGCCGCCGCCTTGCGCCGTGGAGTGTTGAACGAGGAAGAAGCCCAGCGTTATCAGCGTGAAGCGGTCGCGGTGGGTGCACCGTGGGAATTGTCCGGCCTCGGCCAGTTGCATGACGCGGTGCAGGACGCGGACCGCCTGATCTGTTTCGGAGGCGCGTGAGATGGCTAAATCCTTGCTGATTATCAGTCGTCAGGCGCCGTGGTCCGGGCCGAGCGCGCGGGAAGCGCTGGATATCGTGTTGGCCGGTGGCGCCTTCGATCTGCCGATCGGCCTGCTGTTCCTCGATGACGGCGTGTTCCAGCTCGCCGCGAAACAGGACGCCAAGGCATTGCAACAGAAAGACCTGAGCGCCAACCTGCAAGCCTTGCCGATGTTTGGTGTCGAAGACCTGTTCGTGTGCGGTGAAAGCGCTGCTGCCCGTGGTCTGGACCCTAAAGGTCTGTCGCTTGAAGAAGCCCAGGTGCTGGCCGCCCGGGAAATCACCGCCCTTATAGACCGTTACGACCAGGTGATCACCCTCTGATGTCGACTTTGCATGTGTTGTCTCATTCCCCTTTCGGCGACGACCGCCTGAGCAGTTGCCTGCGCGTGATTGGCGCCGATGATGCGCTGTTGCTGAGTGGCGACGCGGCCTATGCCTTGCAGCCAGGCACCGCACCGTTCAGCGTGCTGCACGCCCGCAACCTGAAACTGTTCATACTGGCCGAAGATGCTCAGGCGCGGGCTCTGCAAGTCCCGGACTGGGCCAAGGCCATCGATTACCCGGCCTTCGTCGAGCTGTCGATTCACTACGACAAGGTCAACAGTTGGCTATGAAATCCCTGACGGTGGGCACCCGCGCCATTGAACTGGACAAGGACGGTTTCCTGGTCGAACTGAGCGACTGGTCTGCCGAGGTGGCCACCGCCCTGGCCGCCGCCGAAGACATCGAGTTGAGCCCGGAACACTGGGAGATCCTTGAACTGCTGCGCAGTTTCTACGACGAATTCCAGCTGTCCCCGGCGACTCGCCCGCTGATCAAGTACACCGCATTGAAACTCGGCCCCGACAAGGGCAACAGCCTGCACCTGAACCGACTGTTCAAAGGCACCCCTGCCAAACTCGCCGCGAAACTGGCGGGCCTGCCCAAACCGACGAATTGCTTATGACCGACTCTCCAGCACTGACCCTCGAAACGCCCGCCGAGCACCCGTTCGCCCAGTTCGTGCGGATCCTTGGCAAAGGCAAACGCGGCGCCCGCAACCTGACCCGTGAAGAAGCCCGCGAGGCCATGGGCCTGTTGCTCGACGACAAGGTCGAGGACACCCAGCTCGGCGCGTTCCTGATGCTGTTGCGGCACAAGGAAGAAAGCGCCGAGGAAATGGCGGGGTTCACCGAAGCCTTGCGTGAACGCCTGAATCCACCGGCGCTGGCGGTCGATCTGGACTGGCCGACTTACGCCGGCAAAAAGCGTCACCTGCCATGGTATCTGCTGGCGGCCAAGTGCCTGGCGCAGAACGGCGTGCGCATCTTCATGCACGGCGGCGGCGCGCACACGGCGGGCCGGCTGTACAGCGAACAACTGCTCGAGACGCTGAATATTCCGCTGTGCCGCAACTGGCAGCAGACCGGTGTGGCGCTCGATCAGGTCGGTCTGGCGTTCATGCCATTGGTGGATTGGGCCCCGCAACTTCAGCGGATGATCGACCTGCGCAACACCCTGGGCCTGCGCTCGCCGATCCATTCCCTGGCGCGGATTCTCAACCCGCTGGGCGCCCGTTGCGGCCTGCAAAGCATTTTCCACCCCGGCTATCAGGCCGTGCATCGCGATGCCAGCGGCTTGCTGGGCGACACCGCCATCGTCATCAAGGGCGATGGTGGTGAAATCGAGATCAACCCGGATGCCGACAGTCACCTGTATGGCACCACCGGCGGCGAAAGTTGGGATGAAGAATGGCCGCAGCTGTCGACCCAGCGCCACGTCAAACCGGCGAGCCTGGATCCCGAGCATTTGAAAGCGGTGTGGCGTGGCGACGTGGTCGACAGCTACCCGCAAATGGCGTTGATCTCGACCATGGCCCTGGCCTTGCGCGGCCTCGGCCAGCCCCGCGAGCAAGCCTTCGAAACCGCCCAGCAGTACTGGGATGCCCGGGACAGATCGATTTAACCGATCATAACCGCCCAACCTTTGCGCTTTTTGTTCGAACCTATGCGCATAGACTCCTCTCCAACGCTTATCGGTTGAGGAGTTTTGAACATGGGTTTGTTAGTCGAAGGCCGCTGGCAGGATCAGTGGTACGAAAGCAAGGACGGCACGTTCCAGCGTGAACAGGCACAGCGTCGTAACTGGCTGACCGCCGACGGCAAGCCAGGCCCGACCGGCGTCGGTGGTTTTGCCGCCGAGGCCGGTCGCTATCATCTCTACGTATCCCTCGCCTGCCCGTGGGCTCATCGCACGTTGATCCTGCGCAAACTCAAAGGCCTCGAAAGTCTGATCGACGTGTCGGTGGTCAGTTGGTTGATGCTGGAAAACGGCTGGACCTTCGATAAAAACCTCGGATCAACCGGCGACAAACTCGATCACTTCAGTTTCATGCACCAACGCTATACCGCCGATACCGCCGACTACACCGGCCGCGTCACTGTGCCGGTGCTCTGGGACAAACATCTTGGACGTATCGTTAACAATGAGTCGGCGGAGATCATCCGCATGTTCAACAGCGCTTTTGATGAATTGACCGGCAACGACCTGGATTTCTACCCGGCGCCATTGCGGGCCGAGATCGATGCACTGAACGAGCGGATTTATCCAGCGGTGAACAACGGCGTCTATCGCGCCGGGTTTGCTACGTCGCAGCAGGCTTATGAAGAGGCGTTCGATGAGTTGTTTGGTGAGCTGGATCGGCTGGAGCAGCTGCTGGGCGCCAATCGTTACCTCACGGGTGAATACCTGACGGAAGCGGATATTCGGTTGTTCACTACGATGATTCGCTTTGATGCGGTGTACTTCGGGCACTTCAAGTGCAACCTGCGGCGAATTGCCGATTATCCGAATCTGTCGAACTGGCTACGGGAGATTTATCAGTGGCCGGGGATAGCCGAAACGGTGAGTTTTGAGCACATCAAGAATCACTACTACGGCAGCCACAAGACCATCAACCCGACCGGGATCGTGCCTAAAGGGCCGGCGCAGGATTTCACCGCGGCTCATGATCGGGCGCGGTTGAAGGGGAAAGGGGTTTGGCGTAAGGCCTGAGGTTCATGCAGGTTTCAAGGGCCTCATCGCGAGCAGGCTCGCTCCCACATTTGATCTGTGTCCGGCCATGAATCTGTGGCTAAACACGGTCCCCTGTGGGAGCGAGCCTGCTCGCGATGGCAGCGATGCGGTCCTCAGACCTGCGCCTGAGCCCCTTCAAACCACGCCAGTTTCTCGCGCAGTTGCACCACTTCCCCAACAATCACCAGCGTCGGCGCATGCACTTCATGTTCCGCCACCAGCCGTGGAAGGTCGGCCAGGGTGCCGGTAAACACCCGCTGATTGACCGTAGTGCCCTGCTGGATCAACGCCGCCGGGGTATCGGCCGCGCGACCGTGCTTGATCAACTGCTCGCAGATGATCGGCAAGCCCACCAGCCCCATGTAAAACACCAGGGTTTGCGCCGGCGCGACCAGGTCGGCCCACGGCAAATCGGTGGAACCGTCCTTGAGGTGCCCGGTGACGAACCGCACCGACTGCGCGTAATCGCGGTGAGTCAGCGGAATCCCGGCATACGCCGCGCAACCGCTGGCGGCGGTGATGCCCGGTACGACCTGGAACGGGATGCCATGGGCCGCCAGTTCTTCGATCTCTTCACCGCCACGCCCGAAAATGAACGGATCACCGCCCTTCAAGCGCACCACGCGCTTGCCGGCCTTGGCCAGATCCACCAGATGCTGGTTGATCTGTTCCTGAGGCACGGCGTGATCGGCGCGGCGCTTGCCGACGTAAACCCGCTCGGCATCGCGACGGCACAAATCCAGAATCGCCGGCGCCACCAGACGGTCATACAACACCACGTCAGCTTGCTGCATCAGGCGCAAGGCACGGAAGGTCAACAGGTCGGGATCACCCGGCCCGGCGCCCACCAGATAAACTTCGCCGGTGGCTACAGGGGCTTCGCCATTGATTTTCGCCAGCATCAAGCGCTCGGCCTCGGCGCCCTGCCCGGCCAGTTGCCGGTCGGCAATCGGGCCCTGGAATACATCCTCCCAGAACGCCCGGCGCTGCTGCACATCCGGGAACAGGCCTTTGACCTGGTTGCGGAAACGCGCCGCCAGACCGGCCAGCTGACCGTAGGTGGAAGGAATCCAGGTTTCCAGCTTGGCGCGAATCAACCGCGCCAGCACCGGTGCATCGCCGCCACTGGACACGGCGATGATCAGCGGCGAACGGTCGACGATCGCCGGGAAGATCACGCTGCACAGGGCCGGCGCGTCTACCACGTTGACCGGCACGCAACGCCGATGGGCATCGACGGAGACTTGCGCGTTCAGCGGCTCGTCGTCGGTGGCGGCGATGATCAGCCCGCAACCGTCCAGATCCGCCTCGACGTAGCCCCGCAACAGGCACTCGCCGCCGCTGCCGGCCACCAGCTCACGCAATTGCGGTTCGATTTCGGGCGCGACCACTCGCAGCAGCGCACCGGCCTCGGCCAGCAGGCGGGATTTGCGCAAGGCAATCTCCCCTCCACCGACGACCAACACACGACTGCCGCGAAGGTTATGAAACAGCGGCAGATAGTCCATTTAGCCGATGACCTCAAGGCCACCCATGTACGGTTTCAGTACGTCTGGCACACGGATCGAACCGTCGGCCTGCTGGTAGTTTTCCAGCACCGCCACCAGGGTACGACCGACCGCCAGGCCGGAACCGTTGAGGGTGTGAACCAATTCAGGCTTGCCGGTTTCCGGGTTACGGAAACGCGCTTGCATGCGGCGGGCCTGGAAATCGCCACAGTTGGAGCACGACGAAATCTCGCGGTACTTGTCCTGGCTCGGAATCCACACTTCCAGGTCGTAGGTCTTGATCGCGCTGAAGCCCATGTCGCCAGTGCACAGCGCCAGGGTACGGTATGGCAGCTCCAGCAGTTGCAGGACCTTTTCGGCGTTGGCGGTCAGGTTTTCCAGCGCTTGCATCGAGGTCGACGGTTCAACGATCTGGACCATCTCGACCTTGTCGAACTGGTGCTGACGGATCATGCCGCGAGTGTCGCGACCCGATGCACCGGCCTCGCTGCGGAAGCACGGCGTGTGTGCCACGAATTTGATCGGCAGCAGTTTCGAATCGACGATCTCGCCAGCCACGATGTTGGTCAGCGACACTTCAGCGGTCGGGATCAAGTACAGATCGGCTTCGCCTTCGCGACTGATCTTGAACAGGTCTTCTTCGAACTTCGGCAACTGACCGGTGCCCTGCAACGCAGGGGCCTGCACCAGGTACGGGGTGTAAGCCTCTTCGTAACCGTGTTCGTTGATGTGCAGGTTGATCATGAACTGTGCCAGCGCACGGTGCAGACGCGCAATCGGGCCGCGCAGCAGGGCGAAACGGGCGCCGGACAGCTTGGCGGCGGTTTCGAAGTCCAGCCAGCCGAACTTCTCGCCCAGGGCCACGTGGTCCTGAACCGGGAAGTCGAAAGCCTTCGGCGTGCCCCAACGGCGCACTTCAACGTTGCCTTCTTCGTCATCGCCGACCGGCACCGATTCATGCGGCAGGTTCGGAATGCCCAGCAGGATCGAATCCAGCTCGGTCTGGATCGTGTCCAGCTCGACTTTACCGGCGCTCAACTCGCCCGCCATGCGCTCGACGTCCGCCATCAGCGGCGCGATGTCTTCGCCGCGCTGCTTGGCCTGACCGATGGATTTGGAGCGCGCATTACGTTCAGCCTGCAGAGCTTCGGTGCGGGTCTGGACGGTCTTGCGCTGTTCTTCCAGCGCTTCGATGCGCACGACATCCAGAGCAAAGCCACGGGATGCCAGGCGGTCCGCTACGTCCTGAAGGTTGCTACGTAACAGTTTGGAATCGAGCATGTCGGTTTCTCGTTATCAAAGTTTGGTCAAGGACAGGCCAGCCCAGGTGGCGAGCAGCCCGCCGAATACGCTGATGGCCGCATAGCCCAGGGCCAGCGGCACCTGCCCGGTTTCCAGCAGGCGCACCGTATCCAGTGAAAAGGATGAAAAAGTCGTCAGCCCCCCGAGGAAGCCGACGATCAACCCGGCGCGCACCGCAAACGATACCTCCGGGCGAATCAAAAACAGGCCGTATAGAACGCCGATCAGCAAGCAGCCCACGATATTAACGGCCAGCGTCGCGGTATAGAAGTGCCGCGGCCAATTCGCGTTGATCCAGTTACCGGTGGCGAAGCGCAACAGCGTACCGGCGACACCGCCGACAGAGACCGCAACAATCAAGGGAATCACTATTTTCTCCGCTGTCGGGGGCTTAAACGGTCAAGTTGCGCGAGGTGGTTGAGCTTTTCGCCGATCTTCAGCTCCAGGCCACGTGGCACGGGCTGATAGAACGGTTGCGGCTCAAGCTCTTCCGGGAAGTAGTCTTCGCCGGCGGCATAGGCGTCCGGTTCATCGTGGGCATAGCGGTATTCGTCACCATAACCCAATTGCTTCATCAACTTGGTCGGTGCGTTGCGCAGGTGCAGCGGCACTTCCAGCGAACCGTGTTCGGTGGCGCTGCGCATCGCGGCCTTGAAGCCCATGTACACCGCATTGCTTTTCGGCGCACAAGCCAGATACGTAATGGCCTGGGCCACCGCCAATTCACCTTCGGGGCTGCCGAGGCGCTCCTGCACTTCCCACGCCGCCAGGCACAGGCTGAGGGCGCGGGGGTCAGCGTTGCCGATGTCTTCGCTGGCCATGCGCACCACGCGCCGGGCCAGGTACAGCGGATCGCAACCGCCGTCGATCATCCGCGCGAACCAATACAACGCGCCATCGGGGTTGGAACCGCGCACCGATTTATGCAGCGCGGAAATCTGGTCGTAGAAAGCTTCGCCGCCCTTGTCGAAGCGCCGACGGGTATCGCCCAGCAGGCTTTGCAGCAGGTCGACGCCGATTTCGCTGTTGTCTTCGGCCAGGTCCGAGGCGTTTTCCAACAGGTTGAGCAAACGCCGGCCATCGCCATCGGCGGCGGACAGCAGCATCTGGAAGCCTTCGTCGTTGAGGGTCAGTTGCCGCTTGCCCAACCCGCGCTCTTCGGTCAACGCACGATGCACCAGCTTGCGCAGGGCCGCTTCGTCGAGGCTTTTGAGCACATAGACGCGGGCCCGGGACAGGAGCGCGTTATTGAGTTCGAACGAGGGGTTTTCCGTGGTCGCGCCGATGAAAATCAGCGTGCCGTCTTCAACGTACGGCAGGAACGCATCCTGCTGCGACTTGTTGAAGCGGTGCACTTCGTCGACGAACAGGATGGTGCGTTTACCGTACTGCCCGGCCTGCTGCTTGGCGACTTCCACCGCCTGACGAATCTCTTTGACCCCGGCCAGTACCGCCGAAACCGTTTCGAAGTGCGCATCCGAGACTTCCGCCAGCAGCCGCGCCAGGGTGGTTTTACCCACTCCCGGCGGGCCCCAGAAAATCATCGAATGCAGGGCCCCCTGCTCCAGGGCTTCGCGCAAAGGCTTGCCGCGAGCGAGCACGTGTTCCTGACCGACGTACTCGTCCAGATTGGCCGCGCGCAGGCGGGCGGCCAAGGGCTGAGCAATCGGGGCACTGCGAAACAGGTCCATCACGTACGTTTGAAACCTCTTTGCTGGATCTGATGCCGATCAGTTAAGGCATTGAACACCGCAGTTCCTGTGGGAGCGGGCTTGCCCGCGATAGCGTCAGGTCAGTCAACATTGATATTGAATGCAATGCCGCCATCGCGGGCAAGCCCGCTCCCACAGGTTCTATGTTCTGCTCTCTATTCCTGGATCACGTCCGCACCCTTCGGGATGTCGAACTTGAACTTGGATGCCGGAATCGGCTCGTTGGCCTTCACCCCGGTGAACAGGATATTGGTGCGCTGGCCGACACTGTCGATCAGTTGCATGTCATTGACCAGACCGTTACGGAACGACAGACGCAGGCTGTCGAACAGGGTGTCTTTGGTTTTCGGCTTCAGGGTGAAGTCGATCACGCCACCGGCTTCCTTGGCGCTGATGTCGAAGCTCTGGCTGATCTTGGACACGTCACCGGACAGCAACAGTGCCGGCGTCTGGGTCAGGCGCTGGTCGAGGGTCTTGATAGTGACCTGCTCCAGGTCCGGGTCCCACAGGGAAACTTTCTTGCCGTCGGACACCATCAGTTGCTCCTGCGGCGCATCGGTGTGCCAGTAGAACAGGCCCGGGCGCTGCAAGGACATCTGACCGGCGGTTTCCTGCAACTGGGTGCCGCTGCCATCGAGGGTCAGCTGGGAGAAGCGCGCGGTCAGGGTCTGGGATTTTTCCAGCAGTTGGGTCAGACGCGCCACGTCCTTGTCATCGGCGTGGGCCGAGAGCGTGGTCAAAGCCAGTACCGGCAGCAACAGCATGCGGATAAGACGCATGGGAGTCCTCATAAACATTCGTGGGAGTGCGGGCGGCGCCTCAGACGCCACCCCTTTCAAAACCGGATCAGTCGCGCACCGGGCCAGGGGCCAGGACTTCACGCGAGCCGTTGGTGTTCATGGACGTCACGACCCCGGCCATTTCCATGGCTTCGATCATGCGCGCCGCGCGGTTGTAGCCAATTTTCAGCTTACGCTGAACCGCGGAGATGGACGCGCGCCGGCTTTCCAGGACGAACTGCACCGCTTCATCGTAGAGCGCGTCGGTTTCGGCATCATCTTCACCGCCACCGCCGCCGTTTTCAAAGCCGCTACCGGCCTCTTCGACACCGGCGAGGATGTCATCGTTGTATTCCGGCGCGCCGCGCAGTTTCCAGGCTTCAACCACCCGGTGTACCTCGTCATCGGACACGAACGCGCCGTGAACACGAATCGGCAGACTGGTGCCGGGCGGCATGTAGAGCATGTCACCGTGGCCCAGCAACTGTTCGGCACCGCCCTGGTCGATGATGGTCCGCGAATCGATCTTGCTCGACACCTGGAACGCCATACGGGTCGGAATGTTCGCCTTGATCAGACCGGTGATCACATCCACCGACGGCCGCTGGGTCGCGAGAATCAAGTGGATACCGGCCGCACGGGCCTTCTGGGCGATACGGGCGATCAGCTCTTCAACCTTCTTGCCGACGATCATCATCATGTCGGCGAATTCGTCGACGACCACGACGATGGTCGGCAGCTTTTGCAGCAGCGGTGCTTCGTCGTGGATGCTTTCGCGCTTGTACAGCGGATCGCTCAATGGCTCACCGGCGTCCTGGGCTTCCTTGACCTTGGCGTTGAAGCCCGACAGGTTACGCACGCCCATCTTCGCCATCAGCTTGTAGCGCCGCTCCATTTCGGCGACGCTCCAGCGCAAGGCGTTGGCGGCGTCCTTCATGTCGGTGACCACCGGGCACAGCAGGTGCGGAATGCCTTCGTAGATCGACAGCTCAAGCATTTTCGGGTCGATCATGATCAGCTTGGCGTCTTCCGGGCCAGACTTGAACAGAATCGACAGGATCATCGCGTTCACACCCACCGACTTACCGGAACCGGTCGTACCGGCCACCAGCAAGTGGGGCATTTTCGCCAGGTCGGTGATGACCGGTTTGCCGCCGATATCATGACCCAGGGCCAGGGTGACCGGGGACTTGAAGTTATCGTACTCGGGAGTCGACAAGACCTCGGAGAAGCGCACGATCTGCCGGTCTTCGTTAGGGATCTCGATACCCACCGTGGTTTTGCCCGGAATCACTTCCACGACACGCACACTGGTCACGGCCAGGGAACGGGCCAGGTCTTTCGCCAGGTTGGAGATGCGGCTGACTTTGACGCCGGCTGCTGGCTGGATTTCGTAACGGGTAATGACCGGGCCCGGGTGAATCGAATCCACCGAGACTTCGACGCCGAATTCCTTGAGCTTGATTTCCAGCAAGTGGCCGACGGCCGCCAGGGATTCGGGCGAATAATTGAGTTGTTTCTTTTCCGCCGGGTCGAGAATCGAGATCGGCGGCAAGGTGCCTTCCACGGCGCTGTCGACGAACAACGGCGCCTGTTTCTCTTTTTCCACGCGTTTGCTCGGAGCAGCCGGTTTGGGCGGCGCGGGAGCAATCACCGGCGGCACCTGCTTTTCGCGCTCGGACATGTGCTTGCTCAGGGCCTGCTCACGTTCGATCAGGCGCTCCTTGACCTTGGCTTGCTCACGCTTATCGGTAACTGTCGGCGCCACCACGTCATGCACGCGATCGTCGACTTCACGCAATTGGGCGACCAGTTGCTTGCGTTCGGTACGGGCTGCCCACCAGCGATTGGCCGCGCCCTGAAACAGTTCGAACAGATCGAGGGTGATCTTGCCGGTGACGTCCATCACCTTGAACCACGACAGGTCAGTGAACACCGTCAGGCCGAACAGGAACAGTGCAATAAACAACAACGTGCTGCCCTGGATGTTCAGCGCATTTTTCGCCAGATCGCCAAGGCTTTCACCCAAGGCGCCGCCCGCGCCGGCCGGCAGACCGGTCGCCGCATGGAAGTGGATGTGGGCCAGCGCCGCGCCCGACAGCACCAGAAATACCAGGCCGATCAGGCGCCAGGAGAACAGCCAGCCGCTCCACTGCCACGGCTCGTGGCGCTGGCGGAAAATCTGATAGGCCTTGATCGCCAGCAACAGCGGGAAAATGTAGGCGAAGTAACCCAGGACCATGAACAGGATGTCGGCGCTGTAAGAGCCCGCAGGCCCGCCGAAGTTCTGCACATCGTCGATCTTGCTGTTATGACTCCAGCCCGGATCGTCCTTGCCATAGGTCAACAAGGCCATCATCAGGAACAGGCACAAGGCACCGATGGCGATCAATGCACCTTCCTTGAGCCGGTAGTGCAATTGCTGGCGCCAGAGCGGAACGACTGTTTTAGGTGCTGCGGTGGATTTCTTCAAAACGCTTCTTTTCCTGCGCCCATGGCGCGTCCATCTGTTGAATGACTATAAAAACTGCCCAATCCAGGCAGGTAAAAAAGTTAACAGCCCCAACCGGGACTACTTTTAACACTGTGCCCCGGGTTTTCGAAATACGGCACACACCGCTTTTTTGATACAAACACTGTTACAAGCAGGCATTGTACGGGTTTGTTCGCCCAATGCCATGCTTGACCCCCTTGGCTCCGGCATAGCCAAGAGCACAGTACGCGCAGTCCAATTTGAGCATGCATTCTCTTTTGTGACAAAGGCTTATGAGGTGTTTTTATGAGTGAAGCGCAGCATTCCCGCCTGATCATTCTGGGTTCCGGCCCTGCCGGTTACAGCGCAGCCGTTTATGCCGCTCGCGCCAACCTCAAACCCGTTGTCATTACCGGCATACAGGCAGGTGGCCAGCTGACCACCACCGTCGAAGTCGATAACTGGCCCGGCGACGTCGAAGGCCTGACCGGCCCGGTACTGATGGAGCGCATGCAGAAACACGCCGAACGCTTCGACACAGAGATCGTTTACGACCACATCCATACGGCCAAGTTGCAACAGCGCCCGTTCGAACTCATCGGCGACAGCGGCACCTACACCTGTGATGCACTGATAATTGCCACCGGCGCTTCGGCACAATACCTGGGGCTGCCATCGGAAGAAGCCTTTGCCGGCAAAGGGGTTTCGGCCTGCGCCACCTGCGATGGCTTCTTCTACCGCAACCAGGTGGTCGCGGTGGTCGGCGGCGGCAACACCGCGGTGGAAGAAGCGCTGTACCTGTCGAACATCGCCAAGGAGGTTCATCTGATTCACCGTCGTGACAAACTGCGCTCGGAGAAGATCCTCCAGGACAAGCTCTTCGAAAAATCCGTCAACGGCAATATCCGCCTGCACTGGAACCAGAATCTGGATGAAGTGCTGGGAGATGCCAGCGGCGTGACCGGCGCCCGCCTGCGTCACAGCCACACTGACGAAACCAGTGAACTGTCGCTGGCCGGCGTGTTCATTGCCATCGGCCACAAGCCCAACACCGACCTGTTCCAGGGCCAGCTGCAGATGCGCAACGGCTACCTGCTGGTCAAGGGCGGCAGTGAAGGCGACGCCACTGCCACCGACATCGAAGGCGTGTTCGCCGCTGGCGACGTGGCCGACCACGTTTACCGCCAGGCCGTGACGTCCGCCGGAGCCGGCTGCATGGCCGCGCTGGACGCCGAGAAGTATCTCGATGACATACCCACCGTCTGACGGTTAACCTCCTTCAAGGCGGGCTCACCGGCCCGCCACCGCCCTCCCCTTCTGCAAGCCCGGATGCCATGCTGACTTGGTTACAACGCAACACCCTGACCTTCCCGCCGCTGGAAAAAGCCATGCGCGACCCCAACGGGTTGCTGGCCGCGGGCGGCGATCTGTCCGCCGACCGCCTGATTCAGGCCTATCGCCACGGCTGCTTTCCGTGGTTTTCGGAGGGTCAGCCGATTCTCTGGTGGTCGCCGGATCCGCGCACGGTACTGTTTCCCGACGAACTGCATGTCTCTCGCAGCCTGAATAAATTGCTGCGCCAACAACGCTATCAAGTGACCTTCGATCGGGATTTTGCCTCGGTCATCCGCGCCTGCGCCGAGCCGCGCGAGTACGCTGACGGCACCTGGATCACCCAAGCGATGCAGGACGCCTACGTGGAACTGCACAAGCGCGGTTACGCCCATTCAGTGGAGGTCTGGGACGATGGCGTGCTGGTCGGCGGGCTCTACGGCCTGGCCATGGGGCAACTGTTTTTCGGTGAGTCGATGTTCAGTCGCGCCGACAACGCCTCCAAATATGGCTTTGCCACACTGGTGCGACATCTGAAAGACTCAGGCTTTGTGCTGATCGATTGCCAGATGCCCACCGACCATCTGCACAGCCTGGGCGCCCGAGCGATTCCCCGCAGCGAGTTTGCCGGCTACCTTGCGCGGCACCTGGATCAACCCGGTCACGCCACCTGGGTTTGCTGAGCGACTTTTGCGCGCGTGGCTTACACTTAATGCGGGGGAAACGAATTGAGAACGCCCCCTAACCAAAAGCTTATCCCGAGGGTTGATCATGACCGAGTTGGCGCGCTTGAAGTTCTATGCCACTCAGCCTCACTCTTGCAGTTATCTGCCCGAGGAGCAGGCCACGACGCTGTTCCTCGACCCTAGTCAGCCCATGGATGTGCATGTCTATGCAGATCTGTCGGAAATGGGTTTTCGTCGCAGTGGCGATCATCTCTATCGACCCCATTGCCAGCACTGCAATGCGTGCGTACCGGCGCGCATCCCTGTGGCGCAATTTATCCCCAACCGTCAGCAAAAACGCATTCTCAAACGCAATGCCGACTTGCAGGTGCGTCCGGCCAGGCCAAAATTCAGCGAAGAGTACTTCGACCTCTATCAGCGCTACATCGAACAACGTCATGCCGATGGCGACATGTATCCGCCGAGCCGCGACCAGTTTTCAACCTTCCTGGTGCGTGACCTGCCGTTCTCCCGCTTCTACGAATTTCGTCTCGAAGGCCGACTGCTGGCAGTGGCTGTCACCGATTTGCTGCCCAATGGCCTGTCGGCGGTCTACACCTTCTACGAACCCTGCGAAGAACGCCGCAGCCTGGGGCGTTACGCGATCCTCTGGCAGATCGCCGAAGCCCGGCGCCTGGGACTGGAAGCGGTCTACCTCGGCTACTGGATCAAAAACTGCAAAAAAATGAGCTACAAGACCCAATATCGCCCAATCGAACTGCTGATTAATCAACGTTGGGTCATCCTGAGCTAGAACCCCTTGGCTTAAACCCCATTTTTCGGGCACAATGCACGCCGCTTTTGCCTGGCGCAGTTGCACCGGGCCATTCATTGGACACCGAGGGCTTTACTGCATGTCGAAAGAAGACAGCTTCGAAATGGAAGGCACTGTCGTCGACACCCTGCCCAACACCATGTTTCGTGTGGAGTTGGAAAATGGGCACGTCGTAACCGCGCATATCTCCGGCAAGATGCGCAAGAACTACATTCGTATTCTTACCGGCGACAAAGTGCGCGTCGAGCTGACGCCCTATGACTTGAGCAAAGGGCGCATCACCTACCGCGCTCGCTAATCAAGTCAATACAAAACGCCCGGCTATGCCGGGCGTTTTTGTTTGCGCGTGAATTAGCTGCCACATTTCGAGCCGCTGCACCGATCCTGTGGGAGCGGGCTTGCCCGCGATAGCGGTGGATCTGCTTGCCTGGATACTGAATGTGCCGCCGCCTTCGCGGGCAAGCCCGCTCCCACAAGGTTTGGTGTTTATCGCTTGAAATCGACCAGACAGCAAAAGGCGCCTTTCGGCGCCTTTTGCTTTGTTGCGGTTAACGTCAGGCCATTTCAGCCGTGGTCTCGAACTCGAAGGTCAGCTCGCCGTCCTTGATGTCGATGTGTACTACACCGCCATGGTCGGCCAGTTCGCCAAAGAGGATCTCTTCCGCCAGCGGACGCTTGATTTTGTCCTGGATCAAACGCGCCATTGGTCGAGCACCCATCGCCGTATCGTAGCCACCCGCAGCCAGCCAACTACGCGCCGCATCGGTCACTTCCAGCTGCACACGCTTGTCTTCCAGTTGCGCCTGCAGTTCGGTAAGGAACTTGTCCACCACGCTTTTGATGACCTCATGACTGAGGCGACCAAACTGGATAATGGTGTCCAGACGGTTACGGAACTCCGGCGTGAAGCTCTTCTTGATCACTTCCATCGCATCGGACGAGTGATCCTGATAGGTGAAACCGATCGAAGCACGCGCTGCCGTCTCGGCACCGGCGTTGGTCGTCATGATGACGATCACGTTACGGAAGTCCGCCTTGCGCCCGTTGTTATCGGTCAGCGTACCGTGGTCCATGACCTGCAACAGCAGGTTGAAGACTTCCGGATGCGCCTTCTCGATTTCATCGAGCAACAGCACGCAGTGAGGCTGCTTGGTGATGGCCTCGGTCAGCAGACCGCCCTGATCGAACCCGACATAGCCTGGAGGCGCACCGATCAGACGCGATACGGTGTGGCGCTCCATGTACTCGGACATGTCGAAGCGAACCAGTTCGACTCCCAACGCCTTGGCCAGTTGCCGCGCAGCCTCGGTTTTACCGACACCGGTCGGCCCTGCGAACAGGAACGAACCGACGGGCTTGTCAGGTGACTTGAGGCCGGCACGGGACAGTTTGATCGCGGTCGACAGCGAGTCGATCGCGGCATCCTGGCCAAATACCGTGAGTTTCAGGTCACGCTCAAGGTTACGCAGCAGTTCTTTGTCGGAACTGGTGACGTGTTTTGGCGGAATTCGCGCGATCTTCGCGACGATGTCCTCGACCTGAGGCACTTCGATGCGTTTCACGCGCTTCTCGATCGGTTGCAGACGCTGATAGGCGCCCGCCTCGTCGATGACGTCGATGGCCTTGTCCGGCATGTGCCGGTCATTGATGTAACGCGAGGCCAGTTCAGCAGCGGCGCGCAGGGCTTCATCGCTGTATTCGATGTTGTGGTGCGCTTCGAAACGCCCTTTCAGGCCGCGCAGGATGCCAATGGTGTCTTCCACCGAAGGCTCCGACACATCGACCTTCTGGAAGCGCCGGGCCAGAGCACGGTCCTTCTCGAAGATTCCGCGGAACTCCTGGAACGTGGTCGAACCGATGCAGCGAATATCGCCGGACGACAGCAATGGCTTGAGCAGGTTCGAGGCATCCATGACGCCACCCGACGCAGCGCCCGCACCGATGATGGTGTGGATCTCGTCGATGAACAGGATCGCCTGCGGACGCTTTTTCAGCTCATTGAGCAGCGCCTTGAAGCGCTTCTCGAAATCGCCGCGGTATTTGGTCCCGGCCAGCAAGGCCCCCAGATCGAGGGAATACACCACGCTGTTGGCCAGCAGGTCCGGCACCTGGTTGTCGACAATGCGTTTGGCCAGGCCTTCGGCAATCGCGGTTTTACCCACGCCCGCCTCGCCCACCAGCAGCGGATTGTTTTTGCGACGACGCGCCAGGATCTGCGCGACGCGCTCGACTTCCAGCTCACGGCCTACCAACGGATCGATACGACCCTGGCGCGCGAGTTCGTTGAGGTTGCTGGCATAAGCATCCAGAGGATTGCCTGAGGAAGAAGACTCACCGCCCTCGTCGTCCTGCATATCTTGTTCACCTTCAGAGTGATCGCCATGCCCCGGCACTTTGGAAATGCCATGGGCGATGTAGTTGACGACATCGATGCGCGCAACGCTCTGCTGTTTCAGCAGAAACACTGCCTGACTCTCTTGCTCACTGAAGATCGCGACCAGCACGTTGGCGCCAGTCACTTCGCGTTTGCCCGAGCTCTGTACATGGAAGACAGCACGTTGCAGTACACGCTGAAAGCCCAGGGTTGGCTGGGTTTCACGATCCTCGTCATGAAGAGGGATCAATGGCGTGGTGGAGTCGATGAACTCCTGCAGATCATGCTTGAGTTTGTCGAGGTTTGCGCCGCAGGCACGCAAAACGGTGGCGGCAGCCTCATTGTCCAATAGGGCCAGCAGCAGGTGTTCGACGGTCATGAATTCATGACGCTTCGAACGAGCCTCCTTGAAGGCTAGATTGAGGGTGACTTCGAGCTCGCGGTTTAACATAGCTTCACCTCATACCCAAGTGGTCGGCGATTAACCGTCCTTCTCGATTTCACAGAGTAGCGGATGCTGGCTTTCCCTGGCGTACTGGTTGACCTGCATGGCCTTGGTCTCCGCGATGTCGCGGGTAAACACTCCACATACTGCCCGTCCTTCTGTGTGGACGGCCAGCATGACCTTGGTCGCCAGCTCGCGATTCAGGTTAAAAAACACCTCGAGCACTTCGACGACGAAATCCATCGGTGTGTAGTCATCGTTGAACAAAACCACCTTGTACATCGGTGGCGCCTGTAAAGCAGGCTTAGCCTCCTGAACAGCAATGCCTGCGGAATCGTCGTCGTGTAAATCAGGGCGATCCTGATTGAATGTTAGTCGAATCTGGCTAATTGCATGCATGGAAAGAAAGGTTCGTCAGTTGTGCGAATACAGTGGTGGGGGCGCCCATCGACGATTTCAACTCCGACTACCCGGTCACCTTGACTATCGGGAAAACGGTGTTACAAACAATAGAGCCCACAGTGGGTAAAAAAGGTCCGCGGAGTCAATCCTGTTTGCAAGATTAGACTGCGGATGAACTGGATGATACTCCAGTGATGGAGTCTGTTGCAGAGGGATATGGGTATGTCAGGCGTCAAGGACAACGAGACGGTCAAGGGCACGTACAAAGGCAAGGTCAAATGGTTCAATAATGCCAAGGGTTACGGCTTCATCATTGAGGATGGCAAGAACGACGATCTGTTCGCCCATTATTCGGCCATCCAGATGGACGGTTATAAAACCCTGAAAGCCGGCCAACCCGTCGTCTTTGACATCACTCAGGGCCCCAAGGGCCTTCACGCGGTCAATATCGGCGCAGCTCAGGACATTCACAGCGTCGTCGCCCCCGCCGGACAACAGACCGTTACGGCATAAGTTCGCACCTGCCATCCAGTCATAAAAAACCGCCCGATTCAATCACTTGAGTCGGGCGGTTTTTTGTTGCATGAATCTGCTTACATGTGCGACTTACATATGCGAGATGAGCGCATCACCAAACGCAGAAGACGACAGCAGTTTCGCGCCCTCCATCAGACGTTCGAAGTCATAGGTCACGGTTTTGGCCGAAATTGCACCATTGGTGCCCTTGATAATCAGATCGGCCGCTTCGGTCCAGCCCATGTGACGCAACATCATTTCAGCGGACAGGATCAACGAACCCGGGTTGACCTGGTCCTTGCCGGCGTACTTCGGCGCGGTGCCGTGGGTCGCTTCGAACATGGCCACGGTGTCGGACAGGTTCGCACCCGGCGCAATACCGATACCGCCCACTTCGGCCGCCAGGGCGTCGGAGAGGTAGTCGCCGTTGAGGTTCAGGGTCGCGATCACATCGTATTCTGCCGGGCGCAGCAGGATCTGCTGGAGCATGGCGTCGGCAATGGCATCCTTGACGATGACATTCTTGCCGGTTTTCGGGTTCTTGAACTGCATCCATGGACCGCCGTCGAGCAGGGTCGCGCCGAATTCTTCAGCGGCCACTTCGTAGGCCCATTCCTTGAAGGCACCTTCGGTGAACTTCATGATGTTGCCTTTGTGCACGATGGTCAGCGAGTCGCGATCGTTGTCGACCACATACTGCAGGGCCTTGCGCGCCAGACGCTTGGTGCCTTCCAGGGAGACTGGCTTGACGCCGATACCGCAGTTTTCGTCGAAACGGATCTTGGTGACGCCCATTTCTTCTTTTAGGAACTTGATGACCTTGGTCGCTTCCGGCGAACCGGCTTTCCATTCGATACCGGCATAAATGTCTTCCGAGTTTTCGCGGAAGATGGTCATGTCGACGTCGCCTGGCTTTTTGACCGGGCTAGGTACGCCTTCGAACCAGCGCACCGGGCGCAGGCAGACATACAGGTCGAGCTGCTGACGCAGGGCCACGTTCAGGGAACGGATGCCACCGCCAACCGGGGTGGTCAGAGGGCCCTTGATGGAAACCACGTAATCCTTGACCGCGTCCAGAGTTTCCTGAGGCAGCCAGGTGTCCTGATCGTAAACCTGAGTCGCTTTCTCCCCGGCGTAGACTTCCATCCAGGAAATTTTGCGCTCGCCACCGTAAGCCTTCTTAACAGCAGCATCGACAACCTTGATCATGACCGGGCTGATATCAACGCCAATACCATCGCCTTCGATGAAGGGAATGATCGGGTTGTTAGGAACATTGAGAGAATGGTCCGCGTTGACGGTGATTTTGTCGCCGACGGCTGGAACCTGAATCTTCTTGTATCCCATGCTGAACTCCATTGTTTGGATTGAACATCTGGCTTCGTCCGAGCGTACCCCAGTTAAATCGGCACGCAAACCCTATGTTCCGCCCATCTGCCGCAAAGCTGCACAGTTCGCGACGTACAAGCCTGAAAGCAAAGGGAAAAGCGCCAAACTCAAGCACGATGGACGACTCTACGCCCCACACCGGCCTGCGACCTTTAGACCAATGGACGAAAATCGTTGCATATGAACCATCGGCAGATTGCCAGCTACCTATGTATAATGCCGCCGCTGACCGCAGGGTCACGACGGCCGACCTCTCTATTACGAGGACTTTGGGCCCGAGAAAGCCGGACTGTTATCGCAGCCCACCCGCTTGACGCTCGACCGATGCACCCAACATCACCGCAAAGAAACCTCGACATTCGGCTCATGGATGACTTTGAACGAACGCGCTTACCCGGCGCCCCTCGAGTTTCTGTGCACGCTTTAGCAAAGAAGAGAGAGTTAATCCGAATATGCCCACCCGCTCGAAGATCATCTATACCTTCACCGACGAAGCCCCAGCCCTCGCCACCTATTCACTGTTGCCTATCGTAGAGGCCTTCACCGCCTCCGCTGATATCGCCGTGGAAACCCGCGATATCTCTCTTGCAGGGCGCATTCTGGCCAGCTTCCCCGAGCAATTGGGTGACAAAGCCGTAGCCGACCACCTCGCCGAACTGGGCGACCTGGCCGTTACGCCTGAAGCCAACATCATCAAGCTGCCGAACATCAGCGCTTCGGTTCCGCAACTGCAGGCCGCGATCAAAGAGCTGCAAGCCCAGGGCTACGCGCTGCCGGACTACCCGGAAACCGTGACCAGCGACGCCGACAAAGAAGCCAAGGCACGCTACGACAAGATCAAGGGCAGCGCCGTGAACCCGGTTCTGCGCGAAGGCAACTCCGATCGTCGCGCACCGCTGTCGGTCAAGAACTATGCGCGCAAGCACCCGCACAAAATGGGCGCCTGGGCCAAAGACTCCAAGTCCCACGTGGCCCACATGAGCACCGGCGATTTCTACGGCAGCGAAAAAGCCGCCCTGATCGACGCCGCTGACGCTGTCAAAATCGAACTGATCGCTCAAGACGGCACCACCACCGTCCTGAAGGAAAAAACCACCGTACAAGCCGGTGAGATCCTCGATTGCGCCGTTCTGAGCAAAAACGCGCTGCGCAGCTTCATCGCCGCCGAGATCGAAGACGCCAAAGCCAAAGGCGTGCTGCTGTCGGTTCACCTGAAAGCCACCATGATGAAGGTCTCCGACCCGATCATGTTCGGCCAGATCGTTGCCGAGTTCTATAAAGATGCCTTGGCCAAGCACGCTGACGTGCTGGCACAGATCGGCTTCAACCTGAACAACGGTATCGGCGACCTGTACGCTCGCATCAAGGCTTTGCCTGCCGAGCAACAAGCGCAGATCGAAGCGGACATCCAGGCGGTCTACGCCGTTCGTCCGTCGTTGGCCATGGTCAACTCCGACAAAGGCATCACCAACCTGCACGTACCGAGCGACGTCATCGTCGACGCCTCGATGCCGGCGATGATCCGTGACTCCGGCAAGATGTGGGGCACCGACGGCCAGCTGCACGACACCAAGGCAGTGATCCCGGATCGCTGCTACGCCACCATCTACCAGGCGGTGATCGAAGACTGCAAGCTGCACGGCGCCTTCGATCCAACCACCATGGGCAGCGTGCCAAACGTTGGCCTGATGGCGAAGAAAGCCGAAGAGTACGGCTCCCACGACAAGACCTTCCAGATCAAGGCAAACGGCATCGTTCGGGTTTCCGACGGCGCTGGCCGCACTCTGCTGGAACAGTCGGTTGAAGCCGGCGACATCTTCCGCATGTGCCAGACCAAAGACGCGCCGATCCAGGACTGGGTCAAACTGGCCGTCAACCGTGCTCGCGCAAGCGCAACTCCAGCGATTTTCTGGCTGGACCCAATGCGCGCCCACGACGGCGTAGTGATCGAGAAAGTTCAGGCTTACCTGAAGGATCACGACACCTCCGGCCTGGACATCCGCATCATGTCGCCTGTCGACGCGATGAAGTTCACCCTGGAGCGCACCCGCGAAGGCAAGGACACCATTTCGGTGACCGGCAACGTACTGCGCGACTACCTGACTGACCTGTTCCCGATCATGGAACTGGGCACCAGCGCCAAGATGCTGTCGATCGTGCCACTGATGAACGGCGGTGGCCTGTTCGAAACCGGCGCTGGCGGTTCGGCGCCGAAGCACGTTCAGCAGCTGCTGGAAGAAAACTTCCTGCGCTGGGATTCCCTGGGCGAGTTCCTGGCCCTGGCCGCTTCCCTTGAGCACTTGGGTGTTACCTACAACAACCCTAAAGCGCTGGTGTTGGCCAAGACCCTGGATCAGGCCACTGGCCAGTTCCTGGACAACAACAAGTCGCCATCGCGCAAAGTCGGCAACATTGACAACCGCGGCAGCCACTTCTACCTGGCGCTGTACTGGGCCCAAGCCCTGGCCGCCCAGACCGAAGACACTGCGCTGCAAGCGCAGTTCGGCGAACTGGCCAAGACCCTGACCGAGAACGAAGCAACTATCGTTGCCGAGCTCAACGCCGTTCAGGGCAAGCCAGTGGACATCGGCGGTTACTACCACGCCAATGCCGAGCTGATCAGCAAGGCCATGCGCCCGAGCAACACCTTCAACGCCGCGATCGCTGCGCTGGTTTAAGGTTGTAAGGATGCAAGGAAGCCCCGGCCCAGTGCCGGGGTTTCTGTTTCTGGCGTTCACACATATCTATTCTATCTGCCGAAACAAAACCCTGTGGGAGCTGGCTTGCCTGCGATGGCGGTTTATCATTCAACATTGCTTTCGACTGACCCACCGCCATCGCAGGCAAGCCAGCTCCCACAGGATCGGACTTCAACATTCAAAACGAGGAAGCTTCATGGATTGGCTACCCCACATCACCGTCGCCACCATCGTCGAAGACAATGGTCGCTTCCTGATGGTCGAAGAGCTCAAGCACGGACAAACGGTGCTCAACCAACCGGCCGGCCATCTGGACCCGGACGAAACCCTAATCGAAGCCGCCGTGCGCGAAACCCTCGAGGAAACCGGCTGGGACGTCGAGCCGACAGGCGTGGTGGGGATTTATCTCTACACCGCCCCGAGCAACGGCGTGACCTACCAGCGGGTCTGCTTCACCGCAAAGCCGCTCAAACACCGCCCGAACTATCAGCTGGACGACGGCATCGTCGGCGCAAAATGGCTGACGCGTGACGAACTGCTGCAACAGCGCGCAAACTGGCGCAGTGAGCTGATCATCCGCTGTATCGATGATTATCTGGACGGCAAACACTTCGGTCTCGAACTGATCCGCC
The DNA here is from genome assembly GCF_034008235.1 of Pseudomonas sp. P9_31. NCBI lineage: Bacteria > Pseudomonadati > Pseudomonadota > Gammaproteobacteria > Pseudomonadales > Pseudomonadaceae > Pseudomonas > Pseudomonas sp. P9_31. Next base: position 2,344,099 of record NZ_CP125375.1, on the reverse strand, counting down.
CTTCTCTTTAGCCTTGCGGGCTTCGGCCTGCTAGAATCGCGTCCTTTTTCAAGACACTCATTGAATCCCTATGCGTGATCCAGCCCCTTCTGACACACAAAAGAAGCGCGTCATTGTCGGTATGTCCGGCGGCGTGGACTCTTCCGTTTCCGCTCTCCTGCTGATCGAGCAGGGCTATGAGGTGGAAGGCCTGTTCATGAAGAACTGGGAAGAAGACGATGGAACGGAGTACTGCACCGCCATGGATGACCTGGCGGACGCTCAGGCCGTGTGCGACAAGATTGGCATCAAGCTGCACACCGCCAACTTCGCCGCCGAGTACTGGGATAACGTGTTCGAGCATTTCCTGGCCGAATACAAGGCCGGTCGCACGCCGAACCCGGACATCCTGTGCAACCGCGAAATCAAGTTCAAGGCGTTCCTCGATTACGCCATGATGCTCGGCGCCGACCTGATCGCCACCGGCCACTACGTGCGCCGCCGCGACATCGATGGTCGCACCGAGTTGCTCAAGGGCCTGGACCCGAACAAGGACCAGAGCTACTTCCTGCACGCCGTCGGCGGTGAACAGATCGCCAAGACCCTGTTCCCGGTCGGCGAGCTGGAAAAACCCGAAGTGCGCGCGATTGCCGAGAAACACGACCTGGCCACCGCAAAGAAAAAGGATTCCACAGGAATCTGCTTTATCGGCGAACGCCGCTTCAGCGACTTCCTCAAGCAATACCTGCCGGCCCAGCCCGGCGAGATCAAGACCACCGAAGGCGAAGTCATCGGCCGTCACCATGGCTTGATGTATCACACCATTGGCCAGCGTCAGGGCCTGGGAATCGGCGGCTTGAAAGACGCCAGCGACGAGCCGTGGTACGTGCTGATCAAAGACCTGGAACACAACGAACTGATCGTTGGCCAAGGCAATGATCACCCTTATTTGTTCTCCCGCGCCCTGCTCGCCTCGGACATCTATTGGGTCAACCCGATCGACCTGACCGAGCCGCGCAAACTGACCGCCAAGGTGCGTTATCGCCAGAGCGACCAGCCTTGCACGCTGGAAAAGACCGCCACCGGCTACCGCGCGACCTTCGATGACCCGCAACGCGCGGTCACCCCAGGCCAATCCGTAGTGTTCTACGACGGCGAAATCTGCCTCGGCGGCGGCGTGATCGAAGTGGCCGAACCCTGGACCAGCAAGGGTCAGCGCTCATGAGCCCGACTCAGGAGCAACTGACAGCCCTGGGCGGTGTGTTTCTCGCCGCCGTGCTGGTCGACAAGATCGCCAAAACCGGCCAGACCAACGAAGCCGGCCTGACCTGCATGCTCGGCAGCCTATTGATTCGCGACCCCAAGGACACGCTGGAAGTCTATGGCGGTGACGACATCAACCTGCGTGACGGTTACCGCGCCCTGATCGGCGCCCTGGAGCGCGACCCCAGCACCCTTCAGCGCGAACCGCTGCGCTATGCCCTCGCGATGCTGGGGCTGGAGCGTCAACTGGCCAAGCGCAATGACATGCTGGACGTGATCGGCAAGCGCCTGCCGCAGATTCAGTCCCAGGTCGAACACTTCGGCCCGGCTCACGAAAACGTGATCGCCGCTTGTGGCGCGCTGTACCAGGACACCCTGAGCACCCTGCGCCAACGGATTCAAGTGCATGGCGACATGCGCAACCTGCAGCAACCGAGCAACGCTTCGAAGATTCGCGCGCTGCTGCTGGCCGGCATCCGTTCAGCCCGCCTGTGGCGGCAGTTGGGCGGTCATCGCTGGCAGTTGGTGATCAGCCGTCGCAAACTGCTTAAAGAGCTTTACCCGCTGATGCGCAGCAGCTGAACCGCGCCCGCAATACCGCTTTGTAGTCAGTAACGCGTAATACGCCGGTCAGTTGGCAACGGACCGGCGGATTTTTTCATGTATGATACGCGCCCCATTTCGTTGCCCGACTGTCCGAGAACACCCCATGCAGCTCTCTTCGCTCACTGCGGTTTCCCCTGTTGACGGCCGCTACGCCGGCAAAACCCAGGCCCTGCGCCCAATTTTCAGCGAATACGGTCTGATCCGTGCTCGCGTTCTGGTTGAAGTGCGCTGGCTTCAGCGCCTGGCCGCTCACCCCGCCATCAGCGAAGTGCCGGCGTTCTCCGCCGAAGCCAACGCGGTGTTGAACACCCTGGCGGAAAACTTCTCTCTGGAGCACGCCGAGCGCGTCAAAGAGATCGAGCGCACCACCAACCATGACGTCAAAGCCATTGAGTACCTGCTCAAAGAGCAGGCGGCCAAGCTGCCGGAACTGGCCAAGGTCAGCGAGTTCATCCACTTTGCCTGCACCAGCGAGGACATCAACAACCTGTCCCACGCTCTGATGCTGCGTGAAGGCCGTGATGATGTGATGCTGCCGCTGATGCGCCAGACCGCCAACGCCATCCGCGAACTGGCCATCCGCTTCGCTGACGTGCCGATGCTGTCGCGCACCCACGGTCAACCGGCATCGCCCACCACCCTGGGCAAAGAGCTGGCGAACGTGGTTTACCGCCTGGAGCGTCAGATCGCTCAAGTCGCCGCCGTTCCGCTGCTGGGCAAGATCAACGGCGCCGTCGGCAACTACAACGCTCACCTGTCGGCCTACCCTGAGATCGATTGGGAAGCCAACGCCCGCGCCTTCATCGAAGACGAGCTGGGCCTGGGCTTCAACCCATACACCACGCAGATCGAACCGCACGACTACATCGCCGAGCTGTTCGACGCGATCGCGCGCTTCAACACCATCCTGATCGACTTCGACCGCGACATCTGGGGCTACATCTCCCTGGGCTATTTCAAACAGCGCACCATCGCTGGCGAAATCGGTTCCTCGACCATGCCGCACAAGGTCAACCCGATCGACTTCGAAAACTCCGAAGGCAACTTGGGCATCGCCAACGCACTGTTCCAGCACCTGGCGAGCAAACTGCCAATCTCCCGCTGGCAGCGTGACCTGACCGACTCCACCGTACTGCGCAACCTCGGTGTCGGCTTCGCCCACAGCGTGATCGCGTACGAAGCCAGCCTCAAGGGCATCAGCAAACTGGAGCTCAACGAGCAAAAGATTGCTGCTGACCTGGACGCATGCTGGGAAGTATTGGCCGAGCCGATCCAGACCGTGATGCGTCGCTACAACATCGAAAACCCGTACGAGAAATTGAAAGAGTTGACTCGCGGCAAGGGCATCAGCCCTGAAGCGTTGCAAACCTTCATCGACGGCCTGGACATGCCAGCTGCCGCCAAGGCCGAGCTGAAACTGCTCACCCCGGCCAACTACATCGGCAACGCTGTGGCGCAAGCCAAACGCATCTGATCGACCGCTTTACCCGTTTGAGACGCCCGGCAGCGCCGGGCGTTTTTATTCCCGTCTGAAAAGTGCTTATTTTCAATAGGTTACACATGAATCCTGATACTCCTCTTCAACTTCTGGGCGGCATCACGGCACGGGAATTCCTGCGCGACTACTGGCAGAAAAAACCACTGCTGATCCGTCAGGCGATTCCTGATTTCGAAAGCCCGATCGACGCCGACGAGCTGGCCGGCCTGGCGCTGGAAGAAGAAGTCGAATCGCGCCTGGTGATCGAACACGGCGAGCGCCCTTGGGAATTGCGCCGTGGCCCGTTCGCCGAAGACGAATTCAGCAAACTGCCAGAACGCGAATGGACCTTGCTGGTGCAAGCCGTCGACCAATTCGTGCCGGAAGTTGCCGAACTGCTGGAAAACTTCCGTTTCCTGCCGAGCTGGCGCGTCGACGACGTGATGATCAGCTTTGCCGCCCCGGGTGGCAGCGTCGGTCCGCACTTCGATAACTACGACGTGTTCCTGCTGCAAGGCCACGGCAAGCGCAACTGGAAAATCGGCCAGATGTGCGACTCCGAGAGCCCGCTGCTGCAACACGCCGATCTGCGCATCCTCGCCGATTTCGAAGCCACCGATGAGTGGGTGCTGGAACCGGGCGACATGCTCTACCTGCCGCCGCGCCTGGCTCACTGCGGTGTGGCTGTCGATGATTGCATGACCTACTCGGTCGGCTTCCGCGCCCCGAGCGCCGCTGAAGTGCTGACCCACTTCACCGACTTCCTCAGCCAGTTCCTGTCGGACGAAGAGCGTTACACCGACGCCGACACCCTGCCGGCGGTTGATCCTCATCAGATCCAGCACGACGCCCTCGATCGCCTGAAAAGCCTGCTGGCCGAGCACATGAGCGACGAGCGCCTGCTGCTGACCTGGTTCGGCCAGTTCATGACCGAGCCGCGCTACCCGGAACTGGTGGTTGGCCCGGAAGAGATCGAAGAAGACGACCTGCTCGCCAGCCTCGAGCAAGGCGCGGTGCTGATCCGCAACCCGAGCGCGCGTCTGGCCTGGTCGGAGGTCGACGACGACCTGTTGCTGTTCGCCAGCGGCCAGAGCCGTTATCTGCCGGGCAAGTTGCGCGAGCTGCTGAAAATGATCTGCGCCGCCGATGCGCTGCACGTCGACAATCTCGGCGACTGGCTGAGCGATGAAGACGGTCGCGGCCTGCTGTGTGAACTGATCAAACAGGGAAGCCTGGGGTTCGCTGATGAATAAAATTCACGTTCGTGTCGCAGACTGGCAAAAGGATAACGCCGAGATCCGGCGCATTCGTGAAGCGGTATTCGTCGCCGAGCAATCCGTTCCGCCCGAACTGGAATGGGATGCCGATGACGAGGGCGCGGTGCATTTCCTCGCACTCGAAGGCGACTTTCCGATCGGCACCGCCCGCCTGCTGCCCGATGGTCACATCGGCCGGGTGTCGGTGCTGAAAGACTGGCGCGGTTTGAAGGTTGGCGATGCGCTGATGCAAGCGGTGATCGGTGAAGCCGAGAAGCGCGGGCTGAAGCAGCAGATGCTGAGTGCGCAAGTGCAGGCCACGGCGTTCTATGAGCGATTGGGCTTTAGCATGGTCAGTGAGGAATTCCTGGAAGCCGGGATTCCGCATGTGGACATGGTGCGTCACTCGGCCTGAGACCCTGTAACTGATCGTTCCCACGCTCCGCGTGGGAATGCCTCTTGGGACGCTCCGCGTCCCCTCGCGGCAGTGACGCGGAGCGTCACAGGCTGCATTCCCACGCGGAGCGTGGGAATGATCACGCCCCGGCATTCTCGGATGCCGGGGCGTTTTGCTGTCTGTGATTCAACTCGCACCACGCCGGGCCGACAAACTGGCAATATCAAACCTTTGATTGCGGAGATAACGGATATGTCCCTACGCACCCTGCTCACCACGCTGCTGTTGACCTGCAGTTTTACGGTCATGGCCGCCACCGAGATCGTGCCCCTGAACTACCGCACCAGCGCCGACCTGCTGCCGGTGGCGCAAAACTTCATCGGCAAGGACGGCAAAGTCAGCGCCTATGGCAACCAACTGATCGTCAATGCCGAACCCGGCAAGATCGACGAACTCAAGGCCTTCCTCGCACAACTGGACACCGCGCCCAAACGCCTGTTAATCACCGTAGATACCAACGAAAACAACTTTCAGGGCGATCAGGGCTACTCGGTGAACGGCACCGCACCGAGTCAGACTCGCATCATCAACCGCAGCACCGACAGCCGCGACGGCGGCATCCAGCAGGTTCAGGCCAGCGAAGGCGCACCGGCGCTGATCCAGGTCGGCCAAAGCGTGCCGCTCACCAGCACCCAGACCGACAGTTATGGCGACCTGCGCAGCCAGACCGAATACCGCAATGTCACCCAAGGCTTCTACGTCACCGCCAGCGTCACCGGAAACATCGTTCATCTGGCGATCAGTACTAACCATGACCGGATGAGCCAGGAACGTCCCGATGTAGTGAACGTGCAAAGTACCGACACAACAGTCAGCGGCCGACTGGGCGAATGGATCACCCTGGCCGGCGTGAATCGCCAGACTCAGGCCGACAAACAGGGCCTGACCCGCAGCTACTCGACTCAGGGCCGGGATGACATGACTCTGCGGGTGAAAGTCGATACGTTGGACTAAAGCACCAGAAACTGACTGATTAGTCGTATTAGACCAAAGATGTAGTGCCTTAAAAAAAGCACTACAAAACGTTTGACGAGCCAAAAAAGCAAAGGCATGATGGCCTCGCTCCCGCTAATCAGAGGCCCTGGCAAGGGCTTTCGAATCGCCGTTCGCACCCTACCCCGCGAGCCGATTCGTGTCTGTACCGCCCACAAGGTGTGTTTGACGAGGTTGCCGACTGGAACGAAGTTGTCCCGAGGGACGGAAGCGTAATTAGGTAACCCGGCACCACACTGAAGTTCGCACCAAGGCCCACGACGCCCGAATGCGCTCGCCAGTTCGCCCTTACCTGCTCACTTTCCCCTCGAGCCCATCGTTCATCCCGTCGTCTTCCCCGCCGAACCCGGCTTGACCACCTAAGCTTCTGGTCAGCGAGCAGCCTTGTACGCCCTTTGAATTGCGTACTTGGCACGCAGGAGTTGTCCACCCAGAACCACTTTCGATTAAAGACGCGACGAGGTTTATCTCCATGGCACTGACACGCGAACAGCAAATTGCAGCCCTCGAAAAAGATTGGGCTGAAAACCCGCGCTGGAAAGGCGTGACACGCAATTACTCCGCTGCTGACGTCGTCCGTCTGCGTGGCTCGGTTCAACCTGAGCACACCTTTGCAAAAATGGGCGCCGAGAAGCTTTGGAACCTGGTCACCCAGGGTGCCAAACCGTCCTTCCGCCCTGAGAAAGATTTCGTCAACTGCATGGGCGCCCTGACCGGCGGCCAGGCTGTGCAACAAGTCAAGGCCGGCATCCAGGCGATCTACCTGTCGGGCTGGCAAGTGGCTGCGGACAACAACTCCGCCGAGTCGATGTACCCGGACCAGTCGCTGTACCCGGTGGATTCGGTTCCAACCGTGGTCAAGCGCATCAACAACTCGTTCCGTCGTGCCGACCAGATCCAGTGGAAAGCCGGCAAGAACCCGGGCGACGAAGGTTACATCGACTACTTCGCACCGATCGTGGCTGACGCTGAAGCCGGTTTCGGTGGCGTACTGAACGCTTACGAGCTGATGAAGAGCATGATCGAAGCAGGCGCCGCCGGCGTTCACTTCGAAGACCAACTGGCCTCCGTGAAAAAATGCGGCCACATGGGCGGCAAAGTACTGGTTCCGACCCAGGAAGCCGTACAGAAGCTGACCGCTGCCCGTCTGGCAGCTGACGTCGCCGGTACGCCGACCATCATCCTGGCTCGTACCGACGCTAACGCGGCTGATTTGCTGACTTCCGATTGCGACCCGTACGACCAGCCGTTCGTGACTGGCGAACGTACCCAGGAAGGCTTCTACAAAGTGCGCGCCGGCCTCGACCAAGCCATCGCTCGCGGCCTGGCTTACGCGCCGTACGCCGACCTGATCTGGTGCGAAACCGCCAAGCCGGATCTGGATGAAGCACGTCGCTTCGCGGAAGCGATCAAAAAGGAATACCCGGACCAACTGCTGTCGTACAACTGCTCGCCTTCCTTCAACTGGAAGAAAAACCTGGACGACGCGACCATCGCCAAGTTCCAGCGCGAACTGTCCGCCATGGGCTACAAGCATCAGTTCATCACCCTGGCCGGCATTCACAACATGTGGCACAGCATGTTCAACCTGGCGCACGACTATGCCCGCAACGACATGACGGCCTACGTGAAGCTGCAAGAGCAAGAGTTCGCTGACGCTGCCAAGGGTTACACCTTCGTGGCTCACCAGCAGGAAGTGGGCACCGGCTACTTCGACGACATGACCACCGTGATTCAAGGTGGCTCGTCCTCGGTGACCGCGCTGACCGGTTCGACCGAAGAAGAACAGTTCCACTGATTGGCTGTACATGAGCAAACGGCCCTTGCGGACCGAATAAAAAGCTAACCGCAAAGCCGCCCATCTGACGCCCCGACTGGTTCGGGGCGTTTTTTTGCCTGCAATATCACAAAAAACCACAGGGTTCGGTGGCGAGCCAAGGAAAAACGCTGATCCAGAGCAGTTTCGCGATCAGGAAAAGAGGGTAAAACCACCCCGTGCGCTACTTGCAGTAACGCGCATATAAGACAACTTCCCGAACCGCTACCCGCTAAACAGTTTGAAAATCACATCAGATAATATTGATTATCATTTAGAGGCAACTATGTTCGTTACATTCCCTACAGAACATATTTGACAAAACCCCCGCTAATGCCCGAACCGCATGGGCTACAGGGCTTTGGAGGTGCGCCATGTCCTTATTCCAATAAATAATTTCGCTATAGGAATTTTACTTGCAGGGTGTTTAGCCATAAAATCAGCGGGATTGATTGCTGCGACATATCGTCACTGCCTTATTTCTTTATCAAGCTCAGAGACCTTTGCTCTCTGTTAAGGATTACCAGCATGCCCGAAGCGACCGGACTCATGGCCCACAACTGGGGCTTTGCCATTTTCCTTCTGGGTGTCGGCGGCCTTTGCGCCTTCATGCTCGGCGTCTCCAGCCTCCTCGGGTCAAAAGCCTGGGGCCGCAGCAAAAACGAACCGTTCGAGTCCGGCATGCTACCTACCGGTGGCGCCCGCTTGCGGCTCTCAGCCAAATTCTATCTGGTCGCGATGCTCTTCGTGATCTTCGATATCGAAGCCCTCTTTCTCTTTGCCTGGTCTGTGTCCGTCCGCGAAAGCGGCTGGACCGGATTCGTCGAAGCTCTCGTTTTCATAGCAATTCTGTTGGCAGGTCTTGTCTACCTATTCCGAGTGGGCGCCCTTGACTGGGCTCCGGAAGCTCGTCGTAAGCGGCAAGCGAAGCTGAAACAATGAGGCTTTGGCAATGCAATACAATCTCACCAGGATCGACCCCGATGCTCCTAACGAGCAGTATCCGATTGGCAAACGGGAAACCGTTTCCGATCCGTTAGAAGATCAAGTCCACAAAAACATTTTCATGGGCAAGCTCGAAGACGTGCTCAACGGCACGATCAACTGGGGGCGCAAGAACTCCCTGTGGCCGTATAACTTCGGTCTTTCGTGCTGCTACGTGGAAATGACCACCGCCTTCACGGCGCCCCACGACATCGCGCGCTTTGGCGCCGAGGTGATCCGGGCATCGCCGCGTCAGGCGGATTTCATGGTTATCGCCGGTACCTGCTTCATCAAGATGGCGCCGATCATTCAGCGTCTCTACGAGCAAATGCTCGAGCCTAAATGGGTCATCTCCATGGGTTCGTGCGCCAACTCCGGTGGCATGTACGACATCTACTCCGTCGTTCAAGGGGTGGACAAGTTCCTGCCCGTGGACGTCTACGTGCCTGGCTGCCCACCCCGCCCTGAAGCTTTTCTGCAAGGCTTGATGCTGTTGCAGGAGTCGATTGGCCAGGAGCGTCGCCCACTTTCCTGGGTCGTTGGCGATCAAGGCGTTTACCGCGCCGAGATGCCTTCGCAAAAGGAACAGCGCCGCGAACAGCGTATTCAGGTAACCAACCTGCGCAGCCCCGACGAAGTCTGATCCAGATCTGTTCTTACAAAGAAACGAGAAACTGGCTTCATTCTTTACGTTGACCGAAAGCGATAAATAACCATGACTACAGGCAGTGCTCTGTACATCCCGCCTTATAAGGCAGACGACCAGGATGTGGTCGTCGAACTGAACAACCGTTTTGGCCCCGAGGCGTTCACCGCCCAGCCGACCCGCACCGGCATGCCGGTGCTTTGGGTTGCCCGCGCCAAACTCGTCGAAGTCCTGACCTTCCTGCGCAACCTGCCCAAGCCGTACGTCATGCTCTATGACCTGCACGGCGTGGACGAGCGTCTGCGCACCAAGCGTCAAGGGCTGCCAAGCGGCGCCGACTTCACTGTGTTCTATCACTTGATGTCGATCGAACGTAATAGTGACGTAATGATCAAGGTCGCCTTGTCCGAGAGCGACCTCAACCTGCCGAGCGTCACCAGCATCTGGCCGAACGCCAACTGGTACGAGCGTGAAGTGTGGGACATGTACGGCATCCACTTTGCCGGTCACCCGCACCTGACCCGCATCATGATGCCGCCGACCTGGGAAGGTCACCCGTTGCGCAAGGACTTCCCGGCCCGCGCCACCGAGTTCGACCCGTTCAGCCTGACCCTGGCCAAGCAACAGCTTGAGGAGGAAGCCGCGCGCTTCAAGCCTGAAGACTGGGGCATGAAACGTTCCGGGCCGAACGAGGACTACATGTTCCTCAACCTGGGTCCGAACCACCCTTCGGCCCACGGTGCGTTCCGTATCATTCTGCAGCTGGACGGCGAAGAAATCGTCGACTGCGTGCCGGACGTCGGTTACCACCACCGTGGTGCCGAGAAGATGGCCGAGCGTCAGTCCTGGCACAGCTTCATTCCGTACACCGACCGTATCGACTACCTCGGCGGCGTGATGAACAACCTGCCGTACGTGCTCTCGGTCGAGAAGCTGGCCGGCATCAAGGTGCCCGAAAAGGTCGACGTCATCCGCATCATGATGGCCGAGTTCTTCCGGATCACCAGCCACCTGCTGTTCCTGGGGACTTATATCCAGGACGTCGGCGCCATGACCCCGGTATTCTTCACCTTCACCGACCGTCAGAAGGCGTACACGGTGATCGAAGCCATCACCGGTTTCCGTCTGCACCCGGCCTGGTACCGCATCGGTGGCGTCGCCCACGACCTGCCACGCGGCTGGGAAAAACTGGTCAAGGATTTCGTCGAGTGGATGCCAAAGCGTCTGGACGAATACCAGAAAGCCGCACTGGACAACAGCATCCTGCGTGGTCGCACCATCGGCGTCGCCGCCTACAACACCAAGGAAGCCCTGGAATGGGGCGTTACCGGTGCCGGTCTGCGTTCGACCGGTTGCGATTTCGACCTGCGTAAAGCTCGCCCCTACTCCGGCTACGAGAACTTCGAATTCGAAGTCCCGCTGGCGGCCAATGGCGATGCCTACGACCGTTGCATCGTGCGCGTCGAAGAAATGCGCCAGAGCATCAAGATCATCGAGCAGTGCATGCGCAACATGCCGGAAGGCCCGTACAAGGCGGATCACCCGCTGACCACGCCGCCGCCGAAAGAGCGCACCCTGCAACACATCGAGACCCTGATCACACACTTCCTGCAAGTTTCGTGGGGCCCGGTCATGCCGGCCAACGAATCCTTCCAGATGATCGAAGCGACCAAGGGCATCAACAGTTATTACCTGACGAGCGATGGCGGCACCATGAGCTACCGCACCCGGATTCGCACCCCAAGCTTCCCGCACCTGCAGCAGATCCCTTCGGTGATCAAAGGCAGCATGGTCGCGGACTTGATCGCGTACCTGGGTAGTATCGATTTCGTTATGGCCGACGTGGACCGCTAAGCATGAACAGCACGCTTATCCAGACAGACCGTTTCGCCCTGAGCGAAACCGAGCGCTCGGCCATCGAGCACGAGCTGCATCACTACGAAGACCCGCGCGCGGCGTCGATCGAAGCCCTGAAGATCGTCCAGAAGGAACGTGGCTGGGTGCCTGACGGCGCGCTCTACGCCATCGGCGAAATCCTCGGCATCCCGGCCAGCGACGTTGAAGGGGTGGCGACGTTCTATAGCCAGATCTTCCGTCAGCCAGTGGGCCGTCACATCATTCGCGTTTGCGACAGCATGGTCTGCTACATCGGTGGTCACGAATCCGTGGTCAGCGAAATCCAGAGCAAGCTGGGCATCGGCCTGGGTCAGACCACCGCCGACGGTCGTTTCACCCTGCTGCCGGTCTGCTGCCTCGGCAACTGCGACAAGGCGCCGGCGCTGATGATCGACGACGACACGTTCGGTGATGTGCAGCCTGCCGGCGTTGCCAAATTGCTCGAGGGCTACGTATGACCCTGACTTCCTTCGGCCCTGCCAACCGCATCAAGCGTTCGGCCGAGACTCACCCGCTCACCTGGCGTCTGCGTGACGACGGCGAAGCCGTATGGCTCGACGAGTACCAGGCCAAGAACGGTTACGCCGCTGCGCGCAAGGCCTTCGCCGACATGGCTCAGGACGACATCGTCCAGACCGTGAAAGACTCCGGCCTCAAGGGCCGTGGCGGTGCAGGCTTCCCCACGGGCGTGAAGTGGGGCCTGATGCCCAAGGACGAATCCATCAACATCCGCTACCTGCTGTGCAATGCGGACGAGATGGAACCGAACACCTGGAAAGACCGCATGCTGATGGAGCAACTGCCCCATCTGCTGATCGAAGGCATGCTGATCAGTGCTCGCGCGCTGAAAACCTACCGTGGCTACATCTTCCTGCGTGGCGAGTACACCACCGCCGCCAAGCACCTCAACCGTGCCGTGGAAGAAGCCAAGGCAGCAGGCCTTTTGGGCAAGAACATCCTGGGCAGCGGTTTCGATTTCGAGCTGTTCGTCCACACTGGCGCCGGGCGTTACATCTGCGGTGAAGAAACCGCACTGATCAACTCCCTCGAAGGCCGCCGCGCCAACCCGCGCTCCAAGCCGCCCTTCCCTGCCGCTGTTGGCGTGTGGGGCAAGCCGACCTGCGTGAACAACGTTGAAACCCTGTGCAACGTGCCGGCAATCATTGCCGACGGCGTGGACTGGTACAAATCGTTGGCCCGTGAAGGCAGTGAAGACATGGGCACCAAGCTCATGGGCTTCTCCGGCAAGGTCAAGAACCCGGGCCTGTGGGAACTGCCGTTCGGCGTCACCGGTCGTGAGTTGTTCGAAGACTACGCTGGCGGCATGCGCGACGGTTACAAGCTCAAGTGCTGGCAGCCAGGCGGCGCCGGTACCGGTTTCCTGCTGCCGGAACACCTGGACGCACAAATGTATGCCGGCGGCATCGCCAAAGTAGGCACCCGTATGGGTACCGGCCTGGCCATGGCGGTGGACGACAGCGTCAACATGGTGTCCTTGCTGCGCAACATGGAAGAGTTCTTCGCCCGTGAGTCGTGCGGTTTCTGCACCCCGTGCCGTGACGGTCTGCCGTGGAGCGTCAAGCTGCTGCGCGCCATCGAGAACGGTGACGGGCAAGCCGGCGATATCGAGACCCTGCTGGGTCTGGTCGGCTTCCTCGGCCCGGGCAAGACCTTCTGTGCTCACGCACCGGGTGCCGTGGAGCCGTTGGGCAGCGCCATCAAATACTTCCGTCCAGAGTTCGAAGCCGGCATCGCGCCCACCAGCGCCGTCGTCCCGCCTCTGGCAAAGCCGATCGTAGTCGGCGCGTAAACGCTTAAAAAAGGCGAAGGGTCCGTGCCCTTCGCCTTTTCGTCCGATGACGCCTTTCGAGGCTGTTTGGATTCGGACGGATAACAAGATTCCATTAGCCACGCCCGCTGACACCGGGCCAACGAAGAACTTTGAACCATGGCCACTATCCACGTAGACGGCAAAGAGCTCGAAGTCGATGGGGCAGACAACCTGTTACAGGCATGTCTGTCGCTAGGCCTCGATATCCCTTATTTCTGCTGGCACCCAGCCCTTGGCAGCGTTGGCGCTTGCCGCCAGTGCGCGGTCAAGCAGTACACCGACGAAAACGACACCCGTGGTCGCATCGTCATGTCCTGCATGACCCCTGCAACCGATGGCACCTGGATCTCCATCGAAGATGAAGAATCCAAGGCCTTCCGCGCCAGTGTTGTTGAATGGCTGATGACCAACCACCCGCACGACTGCCCGGTCTGTGAGGAAGGCGGTCACTGCCACCTGCAAGACATGACCGTGATGACCGGCCACAACGAGCGCCGTTATCGCTTCACCAAGCGTACTCACCAGAACCAGCAACTGGGCCCGTTCATTTCCCACGAAATGAACCGCTGCATCGCCTGCTATCGTTGCGTGCGCTTCTATAAAGATTACGCCGGAGGCACCGACCTCGGCGTATTCGGCGCCCACGACAACGTGTACTTCGGTCGCGTTGAAGACGGCACCCTCGAAAGCGAGTTCTCCGGCAACCTCACCGAGGTCTGCCCGACCGGTGTGTTCACCGACAAGACTCACTCCGAGCGCTACAACCGCAAGTGGGACATGCAGTTCTCGCCGAGCATCTGCCATGGCTGCTCCAGCGGTTGCAACATTTCCCCGGGCGAGCGTTACGGCGAACTGCGTCGCATCGAAAACCGTTTCAACGGTTCGGTGAACCAGTACTTCCTGTGCGACCGTGGCCGTTTCGGCTATGGCTATGTCAACCGCGAAGACCGCCCGCGTCAGCCACTGCTGGCGGGCGGCGCCAAGCTGGGCCTCGACGAAGCACTGGATAAAGCCGCTGACCTGCTGCGCGGTCGCAACATCGTCGGTATCGGTTCGCCGCGCGCCAGCCTCGAAAGCAACTACGCGTTGCTGGAACTGGTCGGCGCCGAGCACTTCTACTCCGGCATCGAAGCCGCTGAACTTGAGCGCATTCGTCTGGTGGTGCAGGTGCTCAAAGACAGCCCGCTGCCGATCCCGAACATGCGCGACATCGAAGACCACGATGCGATTTTCGTCCTCGGCGAAGACCTGACCCAGACCGCTGCGCGCATGGCCCTGGCCCTGCGTCAATCGGTCAAGGGCAAGGCCGAAGACATGGCCGACGCCATGCGCGTTCAGCCGTGGCTCGATGCTGCGGTGAAGAACATCGGCCAGCACGAACTGAACCCGCTGTTCATCGCCAGCCTGGCTGAAACCAAGCTCGACGACATCGCTGAAGAATGCGTTCACGCAGCGCCAGACGACCTGGCCCGCATCGGTTTCGCCGTGGCTCACGCCCTCGACGCCAGCGCTCCTGCGGTTGAAGGCCTGGATGCCGAAGCCCTCGAACTGGCCAAGCGCATTGCCGACGCCCTGCTCGCTGCCAAGCGTCCGCTGATCATTGCCGGCACCTCGCTGGGTTCCAAGGCATTGATTGAGGCTGCTGCAAACATTGCAAAAGCCCTGAAGCTGCGCGAGAAGAACGGCTCCATCAGCCTGATCGTACCAGAGGCCAACAGCCTCGGCCTGGCCATGCTCGGTGGCGAGTCGGTAGACGCTGCGCTGCAAGCGGTGATCGACGGTAAAGCTGACGCCATCGTCGTGCTGGAAAACGATCTGTACACCCGCACCGACAAAGCCCGTGTCGATGCGGCCCTGAACGCCGCCAAAGTGGTGATCGTGGCGGACCATCAGAAAACCGCCACCAGCGATCGCGCGCACCTGGTGTTGCCAGCGGCCAGCTTCGCTGAAGGCGACGGTACGCTGGTCAGCCAGGAAGGCCGCGCCCAGCGCTTCTTCCAGGTCTTCGACCCGACTTACCTCGACGCAAGCATCCTGGTTCACGAAGGCTGGCGTTGGCTGCATGCCCTGCGTTCGACCTTGCTGAACCAGCCGATCGACTGGACCCAACTGGACCACGTCACCGCTGCCGTTGCTGCGAGCAAACCGCAACTGGCGCGTATCGTCGATGCCGCACCGTCCGCCGCGTTCCGCATCAAAGGCCTGAAACTGGCGCGTGAACCGCTGCGTTACTCCGGTCGTACCGCCATGCGCGCCGACATCAGCGTGCATGAACCGCGTACTTCCCAAGACAACGACACCGCGTTCTCGTTCTCCATGGAAGGTTACTCGGGCTCGGTCGAACCGCGTCAGCAAGTGCCATTCGCCTGGTCTCCGGGCTGGAACTCGCCGCAAGCCTGGAACAAGTTCCAGGACGAAGTCGGTGGTCACATCCGCGCGGGCGACCCGGGCACTCGCCTGATCGAAAGCACCGGTGATTCGCTGAACTGGTTCGCCAGTGTTCCGCGTGCGTTCAACCCGGCTCCGGGCACCTGGCAGGTCGTGCCGTTCTTCCACCTGTTCGGCAGCGAAGAGAACTCTTCCAAAGCCGCACCGGTTCAAGAACGCATTCCAGCCGCCTACGTGTCGCTGGCCAAGTCCGAAGCCGATCGCCTGGGCGTCAATGACGGTGCCCTGCTGAGCCTGAACGTGGCCGGCCAGACCCTGCGTCTGCCGCTGCGCATCAACGAAGAGCTGGGTGCCGGTCTGGTCGCATTGCCGGCCGGTATCGCCGGCATTCCGCCGGCGATCTTTGGCAAATCCGTTGACGGTCTGCAGGAGGCAGCTCAATGACCTGGTTCACGCCTGAAGTGATTGACGTGATCATCGCGGTCCTCAAGGCCATCGTGATTCTGCTCGCCGTAGTGGTCTGCGGCGCGCTGCTGAGCTGGGTCGAGCGTCGTCTGCTCGCCCTCTGGCAGGACCGTTACGGTCCGAACCGCGTCGGCCCGTTCGGCGCGTTCCAGATTGCGGCCGACATGATCAAGATGTTCTTCAAGGAAGACTGGACCCCGCCGTTCGCCGACAAAGTGATCTTCACGTTGGCGCCGGTCGTGGCCATGAGCGCCTTGCTGATTGCCTTCGCAATCATCCCGATCACCCCGACCTGGGGTGTGGCGGATATCAACATCGGCATCCTGTTCTTCTTCGCCATGGCCGGCCTGTCGGTCTACGCGGTGCTGTTCGCCGGCTGGTCGAGTAACAACAAGTTCGCCCTGTTGGGCAGCTTGCGGGCCTCGGCACAAACCGTGTCGTACGAAGTGTTCATGGGCCTGTCGCTGATGGGCATCGTGATCCAGGTCGGCTCATTCAACATGCGCGACATCGTTGAGTACCAGGCGCAGAACCTGTGGTTCGTCATTCCGCAGATCTTCGGCTTCCTGACCTTCTTCATCGCTGGCGTTGCCGTGACTCACCGTCACCCGTTCGACCAGCCGGAAGCGGAACAGGAACTGGCCGACGGTTACCACATTGAATACGCCGGTATGAAATGGGGCATGTTCTTCGTCGGCGAGTACATCGGCATCGTGTTGATTTCGGCGCTGCTGGTGACCTTGTTCTTCGGTGGCTGGCACGGTCCGTTCGGCATTCTGCCGCAGATCCCGTTCATCTGGTTCGCACTGAAAACCGCGTTCTTCATCATGTTCTTCATCCTGCTGCGCGCCTCGATTCCGCGCCCACGGTATGACCAAGTGATGGACTTCAGCTGGAAGTTCTGCCTGCCGCTGACCCTCGTCAACATGCTGGTGACCGCTGCGATCGTGTTGCTCAACACGCCCGCCGTCGCGGCTCAGTGAGGATAGAGAATCATGAAGTACATTTTTGACATCGTGCATGGCTTCTTCACCCAGCTTCGCAGCCTGGTGATGATTTTCGGCCACGCCTTCCGCAAGCGCGACACGCTGCAGTACCCGGAAGAAGCCGTGTACCTGCCGCCGCGCTTCCGTGGCCGTATCGTCCTGACCCGCGACCCCGACGGCGAAGAGCGTTGTGTAGCCTGCAACCTGTGCGCCGTGGCGTGCCCGGTGGGTTGCATCTCGCTGCAGAAAGCCGAAACAGAAGACGGTCGCTGGTACCCGGAATTTTTCCGCATCAACTTCTCGCGCTGCATTTTCTGTGGCCTCTGCGAGGAAGCCTGCCCGACCACCGCGATCCAGCTGACACCGGATTTCGAAATGGCCGAGTTCAAACGTCAGGACCTGGTTTACGAGAAAGAAGATCTGCTGATCTCCGGCCCCGGCAAAAACCCTGATTACAACTTCTATCGTGTTGCAGGTATGGCGATTGCCGGGAAGCCGAAAGGCTCCGCGCAGAATGAAGCCGAACCGATCAACGTGAAGAGCTTGCTGCCTTAAGGAAGAAAGATGGAATTCGCTTTCTATTTCGCATCGGGTATCGCTGTTGTGTCCACGCTTCGCGTGATCACCAACACCAACCCCGTGCACGCCCTGCTCTACCTGATCATTTCGCTGATCGCCGTGGCCATGACGTTCTTCGCCCTTGGCGCACCGTTTGCCGGTGTACTGGAAGTGATCGCCTACGCTGGCGCCATCATGGTGCTGTTCGTGTTCGTGGTGATGATGCTGAACCTGGGCCCGGCCTCGGTTCAGCAAGAGCGCGTCTGGCTCAAGCCCGGTATCTGGCTGGGCCCGGTCGCACTCGGCGCCCTGCTGCTGGCTGAACTGCTGTATGTGCTGTTCAACCACTCCAGCGGTCAGGCCCTCGGCCACACCACCGTAGACGCCAAGGCCGTGGGCATCAGCCTGTTCGGTCCTTACCTGCTGGTGGTCGAACTCGCCTCGATGCTGCTGCTCGCCGCAGCCGTCACGGCATTCCACTTGGGCCGCAACGAAGCCAAGGAGCAATGACGATGCCTGCTATCCCTTTGGAGCATGGTCTGGCGGTCGCCGGCATCCTGTTCTGCCTCGGTCTGGTCGGCCTGATGGTCCGGCGCAACATTCTCTTCGTGCTGATGAGCCTGGAGGTCATGATGAATGCCTCCGCACTGGCGTTCATCGTTGCCGGTAGCCGCTGGGCGCAGCCGGATGGACAGATCATGTTCATCCTGGTGATCAGCCTGGCAGCCGCCGAGGCCAGTATCGGCCTGGCGATTCTGTTGCAGCTGTATCGCCGCTTCCACACTCTCGATATCGACGCTGCCAGCGAGATGCGCGGATGAACCTTCTCTATCTGACTTTCCTGTTCCCCCTGATCGGTTTTGTGCTGCTGGCGTTCTCCCGGGGACGCCTCTCGGAAAACCTCTCGGCGCTGATCGGCGTCGGTTCCATTGGCCTGTCGGCGATCGTCGCGGCCTATGTGATCTGGCAGTTCAACGTTGCGCCACCCGAGGGTGGTCACTACACCCAGATGCTGTGGCAATGGATGGCGGTGGAAGGCTTTACGCCGACCTTCACCCTCTACCTGGACGGCCTGTCCGTGACCATGCTCGGCGTGGTCGTGGGCGTGGGCTTCCTGATCCACCTGTTCGCGTCCTGGTACATGCGCGGTGAAGCCGGTTACTCGCGCTTCTTCGCCTACACCAACCTGTTTATCGCCAGCATGCTGTTCCTGGTCCTGGCCGATAACCTGCTGTTCGTGTACTTCGGCTGGGAAGGCGTGGGCCTGTGTTCATACCTGTTGATCGGTTTCTACTACAGCAACCGCAACAACGGTAACGCGGCACTCAAAGCCTTCATCGTGACCCGCGTCGGCGACGTGTTCATGGCCATCGGCCTGTTCATCCTGTTCCAACAGTTGGGCACGCTGAACATTCAGGAACTGCTGATCAAGGCGCCTGAGCACTTCAAGGCCGGCGACTTCTGGATCGTTCTGGCGACCCTGATGCTGCTGGGCGGCGCTGTCGGTAAATCCGCGCAACTGCCGCTGCAAACCTGGCTGGCGGATGCGATGGCCGGCCCGACTCCGGTTTCGGCACTGATCCACGCCGCGACCATGGTGACCGCCGGTGTCTACCTGATCGCCCGTACCCACGGCCTGTTTGCGTTGGCGCCGGATATCCTGCACCTGGTGGGTGTTGTGGGCGGCGTGACGCTGGTGCTGGCAGGTTTTGCCGCACTGGTGCAGACCGACATCAAACGTATCCTCGCCTATTCGACCATGAGCCAGATCGGCTACATGTTCCTGGCGCTGGGCGTAGGTGCCTGGGATGGCGCGATCTTCCACCTGATGACCCACGCCTTCTTCAAGGCACTGCTGTTCCTTGCGTCCGGCGCGGTGATCGTTGCCTGCCATCACGAGCAGAACATCTTCAAGATGGGCGGTCTGTGGAAGAAACTGCCACTGGCGTATGCCAGCTTCATCGTCGGCGGCGCGGCCCTGGCGGCCTTGCCTCTGGTGACCGCGGGCTTCTACTCCAAGGATGAAATCCTCTGGGAAGCGTTCGCCAGCGGCAACCAGGGTCTGCTTTATGCAGGTCTGGTCGGCGCGTTCATGACCTCGCTGTACACCTTCCGCCTGATCTTCATCACGTTCCACGGTGAAGCGAAGACCGAAGCACACGCCGGTCACGGTATCGCTCACTGGTTGCCACTGTCGGTGCTGATCGTACTGTCGACGTTCGTCGGCGCGATGATCGTTCCGCCGCTGCACGGTGTACTGCCGGAAAGCGTCGGCCATGCCGGCGGTGAAGCCAAGCACAGTCTGGAAATCGCGTCGGGCGCCATCGCCCTGTCCGGTATCCTGCTGGCCGCGCTGCTGTTCCTCGGCAAGCGTCGCTTCGTCACGGCCATCGCCAACAGCGGCGTCGGCCGCTTCCTTTCGGCCTGGTGGTTCGCTGCTTGGGGCTTCGACTGGATCTACGACAAACTGTTCGTCAAGCCATACCTTGCGATCAGCCACATTCTGCGCAAAGACCCGCTCGACCAGACCATCGGTCTGATCCCGCGTATGGCCAAAGGCGGTCACACCGCCCTGAGCCGCACCGAGACCGGTCAACTGCGTTGGTATGCCGCCTCGATGGCTGCTGGTGCCGTGCTGGTAATCGGCGCCGTCGTGCTGGTAGCGGTCTGATATGAACCTTGCGAACTTGCGAAAGGAAACGAGCCCGTCATGATTTTGCCCTGGCTAATCCTGATCCCCTTCATCGGCGGCCTGCTGTGCTGGATGGGTGAGCGCTTCGGCGCCACCCTCCCCCGCTGGATTGCGCTGATCACCATGTCCCTGTTGCTCTCCCTCGGCCTCTGGCTGTGGGCCAACGGTAATTATTCATTTGCTCCGGCGCCTGGCGCCGACCCGACCTGGGCGCTTGAGTTCAAGCACGTCTGGATCCAGCGCTTCGGCATCAACGTGCACCTGGCCCTCGACGGCCTGTCGCTGTTGATGATCATGCTGACCGGTCTGCTGGGTGTCCTCTCGGTACTCTGCTCGTGGAAAGAGATCCAGCGTCACGTGGGCTTCTTCCACTTGAACCTGATGTGGATCCTGGGCGGTGTCGTCGGCGTGTTCCTCGCCCTCGACCTGTTCATGTTCTTCTTCTTCTGGGAAATGATGCTGGTGCCGATGTACTTCCTCATCGCGCTCTGGGGTCACAGTTCTTCGGACGGCAAGAAAACCCGGATCTACGCGGCGACCAAGTTCTTCATCTTCACTCAGGCTTCCGGCCTGATCATGTTGGTGGCGATCCTGGGTCTGGTCCTGGTCAACTTCAACAGCACTGGCGTGATCACGTTCAACTACGCCGACCTGTTGAAAACCAAGATGTCGATGACCACCGAGTACATCCTGATGCTCGGCTTCTTCATCGCCTTCGCGGTCAAGCTGCCGGTGGTGCCGTTCCACTCCTGGTTGCCTGACGCTCACGCCCAGGCACCGACCGCGGGTTCCGTGGACCTGGCCGGTATCTTGCTGAAGACCGCCGCGTATGGCCTGCTGCGTTTCGCCCTGCCGCTGTTCCCGAATGCCTCGGCCGAGTTCGCGCCGTTCGCCATGACCCTGGGTCTGATCGGGATCTTCTACGGTGCGTTCCTGGCCTTCGCGCAAACCGACATCAAGCGTCTGATTGCCTTCTCGTCCGTTTCCCACATGGGCTTCGTGCTGATCGGCATTTACTCCGGCAGCCAACTGGCGCTGCAGGGCGCGGTCATGCAGATGCTGGCTCACGGTCTGTCGGCCGCGGCACTCTTTATCCTCTCCGGTCAGCTGTACGAGCGCACCCACACCCGCGATATGCGTGAAATGGGTGGCCTGTGGTCGAAGATTGCCTACCTGCCGGCCCTCAGCCTGTTCTTCGCGGCGGCGTCGCTGGGCTTGCCGGCGACCGGTAACTTTGTCGGTGAATTCCTGATCCTGATCGGCACCTTCGCCAGCGCGCCATGGGTCACCGTGATCGCCACGTCCGGCCTGGTGTTCGGTTCGGTCTACTCGCTGATCATGATCCACCGTGCCTACTTCGGCCCGTCCAAATCGGACGCGGTGTTGCATGGCATGGACGGTCGCGAACTGATCATGGTGGTTGGGCTTGCGGCGCTGCTGCTCTACATCGGCGTGTACCCGCAACCGTTCCTCGATACCTCTGCCGCGACGATGCATGGCGTGCAGCAGTGGCTCGGCACCGCCTTCACTCAACTCGCTTCGGCCCGGTAAGAGCGCTATGGAATTCACGACTCAACACTTTATCGCGCTTGCGCCGTTGTTGATCACCAGCGCCACGATCATCGTGGTGATGCTGGCAATCGCCTGGCGCCGCAACCACTCGCAGACCTTCCTGATTTCCGTGGCGGGTCTGAACCTGGCGTTGCTGTCGATCCTGCCAGCCCTGAAAGTCGCGCCGCTGGCCGTGACTCCACTGCTGCAGATCGACACGTTCGCTTGCTTGTACATGGCGCTGATCCTGGTCGCCACCCTCGCTTGTGTCACCCTCGCCCACGCCTACCTCGGCGACGGCGGTTCGGGTTACCCGGGCAACCGTGAAGAACTTTACCTGCTGATCCTGATGGCCGCCGCCGGTGGCCTGGTACTGGTCAGCGCGCAGCACCTGGCCGGGTTGTTCGTCGGTCTGGAACTGCTCTCGGTACCGGTCTACGGTCTGGTGGCGTATGCCTTCTTCAACAAGCGTTCGCTGGAAGCCGGTATCAAGTACATGGTGCTGTCGGCCGCCGGTTCCGCGTTCCTGTTGTTCGGCATGGCCCTGCTCTACGCCGACTCCGGCAGCCTGAGCTTCGTCGGTATCGGCCAGGCCCTGGCGGCTACCGGCCTGCCAAGTTCGCTGGCTCAAATGGGCCTGGGCATGATGCTGATCGGCCTGGCGTTCAAACTGTCGCTGGTGCCGTTCCACCTCTGGACCCCGGACGTTTATGAAGGGGCTCCGGCTCCGGTGGCGGCGTTCCTGGCCACCGCATCGAAAGTCGCTGTGTTCGCGGTGATGGTGCGTCTGTTCCAGATCTCGCCAGCGGCGAGCAGCGGCGTGCTGAGCGACGTGCTGACCATCATCGCCATCGCGTCGATCCTGTTCGGTAACCTGCTGGCACTGACCCAAAGCAACCTCAAGCGTCTGCTGGGTTACTCGTCCATCGCTCACTTCGGCTACCTGCTGATCGCCCTGGTGGCGAGCAAAGGCCTGGCCGTGGAAGCCATCGGCGTGTACCTGGTCACCTACGTGATCACCAGCCTCGGCGCGTTCGGTGTGATCACCCTGATGTCCTCGCCATACAACGGCCGTGACGCGGATGCCCTGTACGAATACCGCGGCCTGTTCTGGCGCCGTCCGTACCTGACCGCCGTCCTGACCGTGATGATGCTGTCCCTGGCCGGTATCCCGCTGACCGCGGGATTCATCGGCAAGTTCTACATCATCGCCACCGGCGTCGAGTCGCACCAATGGTGGCTGGTCGGTTCCCTGGTGCTGGGTAGCGCCATCGGCGTCTTCTACTACCTGCGCGTGATGGTCACCCTGTACCTGATCGAACCGAACCTGCGTCGCCACGATGCGCAACTGCACTGGGAACAACGTGCAGGCGGTGTGATGCTGCTGGCGATTGCCGTACTGGCGTTCTTCCTTGGCCTGTATCCACAGCCGCTGCTGAACCTGGTTCAGCAATCGGGGTTGGCGGGTTGATCGCTTAAGCGACACTCGGTAGAAAACAGAAACGGCACCTTCGGGTGCCGTTTTTGCGTTTGTGGGATTTGTTACTGCTGCCCTTCCCTCCCTTCTGCAATCCCCGAAAGTTCGCGCGGGAATGTCCGTTCCGTCCTACATCCAGCACTGCGCACTTGGCTCTATCTTGAATGACTGGCTGGATAGATAAATCAACGCGAGAAAGAACAATGAACCGTGGCATCGTCGTTCCGTTGGCCGAAGCAAAAAAAAATCTGTCCAAACTCGTCGACGACGCAGCCGCCGGGCAGATCATCACGATTGCCAAACATGGTCGGGCTCTTGCGCGTCTGGTTCCGGCGGGAAAACCCTGCGGCCAGCGTATCGGTGCGATGAAAGGCAAACTGGTGCTTCCCGAAGACTATGACGCCTCACTACCGGACGACTTGCTCAATGCTTTTGAAGGCACTCAAGAATGAGGCGTTTCGAAGCTCAGACATTGGTGACCCTTGCCCGGAACACTGCCGTGTGGCATTGCCCTGATGAAAAATCAGAGTGAATACCAACCAGCCTGAAGTCGCAGGGTTGCCCTGCAACATAGAATCTCCCACATCGAATCAGCTGCGGACACACACTATGCGATAGACGGAAATCAACTGTGGGAGCGAGCCTGCTCGCGATAGCAATGGAACAGGCACAAATGAGAACGGCACGTTTCGGGTGCCGTTTTGCGTTTTGAGATCGGAGCTTTCAGGCGCCGAATTATGCGGTGTTTCTCAGGCCGCTTCCGAAACCTTCACAGTTTCTTCACCATAGGAACGCAGGCCAGTTGAAGACCGGAGGGGGAATGGTAAACCGCAGGTTCCTCCCCAATGTAACCACAGCGTCGATAAAAGTCGGCGGCATTCAAAGTCGCATCCAGGCGGACTTCCGCCAAGCCAAGATCCCGCGCCAGATCTTCGAGAAAGCCCACGACGCGCTTGCCCAAACCTCGTTGCATAAAGTCAGGATGTATAAAGATTGCACCGATTTCGCGGTTCTCCAGATCCAGCATGCCTGTCGCCACTGGCTCACTCTGAACGCACCCCAGATAGAAATACTTTTCCATGAGCGCGCAGTAACCGTCCTCAGCTGACCCCGATGTCCAAGTCAGCATTTGCTTCTCGGTATAGGCACCGATGCATTGATGTCGGATGGCTAGCAACCGTATGTCGAATGCAGTCTGTGCGTCGCTTTGGGTAGCTTTTCTAATTTCGAACATTTCACTCTCCATCAGCCATGTGCAGACGGAGAATCAAAAAGCCCCGTCCATCTCTGGCGGGGCTTTGGGTAACACGTCAAATGCCAAGCACGTATGACCTTATGGCCCGCCGGAAGCGGTCATAGAGGAACACATCATGTTCATTCGGCGTAGATCATTCATCGACAGATAGTGCTGTGGATGAACCGATGAGTCAATTGCGAAGTCCCCCTCCCCCAGCATTACTCGAAAATTCTCACCAGACTGGTCGCTTCGTCCTACAGGCGTTTTTACGATCGGGGTCTACCTTGAAAACGGGGGACGAAAAGGATGGCTTCGATGCCTTGACCTATTCGATTATCAAGACAACACTATACGCAGGTGACGTACAGAACATGGATGCTCTTTTTATCGAATTACCTGCGTTTCAGAAACACCGCGATGACTATCTGGATGACGATCTGTTTCGCAGCTTTCAGTTGGAGCTGCTAAAAAACCCCGAAGCGGGCGATCTCATTGAAGGCACGGGCGGGCTGCGAAAAATCCGCTTTTTCGATCAACGTCGCGGTAAAGGCAAGCGTAGCGGGCTTAGGGTGATTTATTACTGGTGGTCAGGTTTCGATCAATTCTGGCTGTTCACCGTGTATAGCAAAAACGAGCAAGAAGACCTGTCGCCTGACCAGAAAAAACTTTTCAGACAAACGCTGGATAGAGAAATCAACACGAGAACCCACTATGAAACGTGACATTTTTTCCGAACTGATGGAAGGCCTCGAAGCCTTGGCTGACGAGCGCCAAGGCAAGGTCACGCTGCGGACCCACAAGGTCAAGCTGCCGGAACTGGTACCCATCACTGCCGAGGAAGTGGTAGCCATCCGTCAACAGCTCAATCTTTCCCGGTCGGTGTTCGCCATGTATCTACGCACCAACACCCGAACCCTCGAAAACTGGGAACAGGGACGGGCAACACCAAATGCCCAAGCCACGACACTGATCCGCTTGGTTGAACGCTTTCCGCAAACAATCGAACAACTCGCAGCGCTGACCTGAACGTGCAGGGTTGTCATTCCACCCACATGACGAAATTGTAATTCCCCCATCACCTTGGCGTTATCCGCAGCTTGCAACGATGTCACCCGGCGACCATGCCGGCGGGCCCTTGCCCGCCGAACAATAAAACCCTACGCCGAAGCACGTTCCCGTTCTGCCGAACCCAAGGAGTGATTGATGGTTAACAATACAAAAATGTCGATGGCCGCTTTAGCGGTGGTTGTCGGCTCCGGGCCGTCCATGGTGTTGGCGGAAGATAAAGCCGAGGGGTTTATCGAGGGCAGTAGCCTGACGGTGCTCAACCGCAACTTCTACTTCAATCGTGATCACCGCAACGGCCAGTCCAGTCCCACCGGCAACGGTTATTCCGAAACCTGGGCCCACGCGGTCATCAGCAAGTTCGAATCCGGTTTCACCCAAGGCACCGTCGGGGTTGGTGTCGATGCATTTGCGATGATCGGCTTGAAGCTCGACACCGGTGACGGTCGCAACGGTGGCCGTAGTTCGTTTGATGTGCTGCCGGTTAACAGTGACGGCGAGGCTCGGGACGAATACACCAAGGTCGGTGGCGCCGCCAAGGTGCGCGCCTTTGATACGGTGATCAAGGTTGGCGATGTGTTCCCCGCCAACCCGGTCGTGGCGGCGGGTGACTCCCGTTTGTTGCCGGAAAGCTTCCGTGGCGTCACGGCGACCAACACCAGCATCGAGGGTCTGTCGGTCCAGGGCGGTCGACTGCATGCGATGAGCCAACCGGTGTCCAGCGACATGCGCGAAAACTTCGCGACCTTCTATGCCGGCCCGGTCAATTCGCCGTGGATCGGTTATTTGGGCGGTGACTACTCGCTGAACAAGAACCTCAGTTTCAGCCTGTATTCCAGCCGTCTCAAGGATGCCTGGAATCAGTACTACGCTGGCACCGCGTGGACTTACCCACTGTCGGATGACCTGTCACTGTTTGGCGGCCTTAGCTATTACAAGGCTGTCGACGAAGGCAAAAAGTTGCTCGGCGAATTCGACAACAACATCTGGAGCGGCCGCGTCGGCGTGAAACTCGGTGCCCATTCCGTCGCCCTGTCGCACCAGCGCAACAACGGCAACGATGACTTCGATTACCTGCGCCAGTCCGATTCGATCTTCCTCGACAACTCCATCCAGTACAGCGACTTCAACTCGCCCAAGGAACGTTCGTGGATGGTGCGCTACGACCTCGACATGACGACCTATGGCGTTCCGGGGTTGTCGTTCATGACCCGTTACGCCCGGGGCACCGACGCCGACTATTCCAATGCCAATGCCGTGTACATGCGTCGCGATGCCGACGGCAACCCGCTGACTGACCAAAAGCGCTGGGAGCGCGACATCGAAGTCAAATACGTGGTGCAGAGCGGCTCGCTGAAAGACATGTCTCTGCGCCTGCGCCAAGCCACAACCCGCGCCACGGCATTTGAGTCGGATCTGGAAGAAGTGCGGGTAATTGTCGAGTATCCGCTGGCGATTCTCTGACTTCACGGTTAATGCAAATTCACCTTTAGAAGCTCCTTGCTCCTTTGGTAAGAGGTGAATTCTTTTGGCGTCCTTCGGGGCGCCTTTTTTATGCCCTAGGATTGCCAGCTGCAAGCTACCGTAGATCGCGACCTGACTCAGTACCCATGCTGCACTCTCGGCATAATCAACCCGCTATTGCGACAACATCGAGTGCTAGCGCAGCGGCAGCATCAGGGTAATAGGGGAAATGCCTGGGCACGGAATAAATCCCGCGTACTTAATGTAGAAATTTGACAGGCGGTCGTTAAGTGGGTGGACGATGATTGCGCTCGAGCCGATAGATTGGGATGCGTTGATGGCTCGCTCAATCGCATCCTGCAGCAAGTCGATGGCGAAACCCTCACCCTGAGCTTCGCGTGTTACTCCCATACGCCCTAGTAGCGTCACTGGATGGACGCTTGGTGAATTGCGTTGATGACTTTTCGGCATGACGTTGGCACGAGCGACTGAACCGCTCGACAGAGTGTAATAAGCCATCACGATCGACGTGGCTTTGCGGCAGCTGACATAAACAACCGCCTGTTTAGCGGCTTGCGCCTTTCGTGCCTTCTTTTGCAGGTATTGATCGATGGACACTTCACCCGAATCGAAGTCATCAAGCTCGTGATGATCGTTAAGTCTTTCGGGTGTGGTCAGCTCCACCGCTTTGGACGTGCGAGCAGTTGGTGCAGGCATTCGTTACCTCGGGCCGGGTTGGCTTCAATAGCCTGTTCGAATGCGTCAAATGCAACGTCGTCGAGAAGGAACAATCGTTTATCCAGAATCACTTCTTCAGCTTTTTGACACGCTGCTTCCAGGATAAAGCTTGTGCGATCACGACCGGACATGGCAGCTGCCAGATCGATCAGGTTACGTTTCTTTTCGTCCGCTCTCATGTTGATTGGAACGGGTTTGGATTTTTCAACGCTTTCAGCTGTGGTGGACATTGTTCTGTTTCCCATCTGGGTAGGTGATGTTGGAGCCGGAGCCTCCTTATGGCATTAGCACATCAGCATGTATTTGCTTTTCATTTTTTTGACTCCTTGAGTGGCCCGGAGAGACTTGGGCCATGCTGCTAAACGTGAGATCTAACGTTTTAGGTGTGAAGCCATGAAGGCGGCGTCGGAATCGATTCTATACCGACCGTATAGCTAATGCATATACGCGTGTAGCTTTCTGATATACGGTCGACGCTCATCTAAATGTGGCGAGAAACAAAACTCTCGCCACATTGCTCAACACCTAGGCAGTCACCTCAACGTTATCCAACGCCTGATTCACCGCCAGTTCGCCCAACATCACCACTTGTGCAATACCCAGCAAAGTCTTGCGGTGGGTGCCTTCCAGCAGCGCGGCGACGTCACCGAGCATGACCGTGGCCGAGGACAATGACTCGCTGGCATTAGCCAGCAGGGATTCGGTGTCGGCTTTGGGATTGGCGAAATACATCTGGTTGGGGGTGTAGGGCGTGGCCATGACGTGGGCGGTAGGGTTCAGGTAGTAATCGAGCGCACGCTCGGCAGCTTCGTCGAGTTTTTTGGAGTTGATGGTGGTGTCGGGGGACGTTGAGTCGGCGTCCGCAGCGGCTTCTGTTTCGGGAGGATTTGGTGTTGGTTTTTTCATGCTGTATCTCCGTCTAACGGTGGAGCTGACCCATTCGGTTTCCGAACGAAGGGGTGGCAGCTGTACGCAGGTTGGAAACCCGGGGAACGGAGAACCCGGTTGACCCGAAGGTCTCCCGCGCACAGCCGCCATAACGGAGTGCACACATTGGAAGTGCGCAAGGATACGTTATGAAAGGCGCTTGTGCGCTCAGTTCTACTCGGGGTTTCCAATCCCGGTCGCTGAATTGGCAGCGACGAACACAGGCTAGAGACCGGACGTCCGACGGACAACCTGAAAACATTGTGGGAAGCTTCTGCACTTGCGCCATATCCGTTAAACATCCCGAATTGAAATACACACGCGTAGGAGCTGCCGAAGGCTGCGATCTTTTGATTTTGCTTTTCAAGATCAAGATCAAAAGATCGCAGCCTTCGGCAGCTCCTACAGGGGATCCGACATCAGTTGCCCATTGGCAGAAAGGAAAGCAGTGTCAGCCGCCGCGTTTGCGGCAATCGCCTGCCACTGTGTATTTGATGGTGTTGAGTTGGCCCTGAGAATCTTCGTAGGTCATGGCGGTGGGTACTGCGGTGCAAGCATCTTGCGGCCGCACAACGCTCACCACTTTGACCACGTCCAGCTTCATTCCGTATGCGTAGTCTTTCACCACCGGCGCGGGTTTACCCTGGCTGGCAGCGTACTGCTCCATGGCTTTGGCGTTGGCACTGAACGCCCTCTCAAACGTCCTGTCACCGCCGCCTTCTGCCAGCGCATTCAACGACATCGCCATCACGCCGACGAACGCCATCCACTTAACAACTTTCATATCCAATACCTACAAATCCGGGCTCAAAAAAAAGCCCAGCATCGGCAATCGATGACGGGCTCGTTCAAGTGCGACACGTTTACAAGTCTTTGGTCTTGTCGTTTTTCTTTTCATTCACGACGACGGGATCACGTGCCTGTTCCTTGGCAACAAACAGCTCCACGGAGCGGTCATTGGCCGCCATCATTTTCTCGAAAGTTCTGTCGCCGCCGCCTTCAGCCATGACCAGAGAAGACATCACCAACGCCACTGCAAAGGCACTCAGTTGTGCAAATTTCATGTTTGATTCCTCGTTTAATTAACTAACGGGATCAAGGTAACAATCCGAACCTTTCGTGACGGTGGCGCGCAAATTACATATCCGTTATCTGGCACAAAAACCTGTGGGAGCGAGCCTGCTCGCGATAGCGGTGGGTCAGTCAACATTGATGTTGAATGGACTTGCGCCATCGCGAGCAGGCTCGCTCCCACAGGGAACAACTAGTTAGCGGACGTTGCGTCCTCATCACGCCAATGCGCCAACTGATACAGCACCGGCAATATCAGCAGCGTCAGAATGGTCGATGACAGAATCCCGCCAATCACCACCGTCGCCAGCGGACGTTGCACCTCGGCGCCAGTGCCCGTCGCCAACGCCATGGGAATGAAGCCCAGGGACGCCACCAGCGCCGTCATCAACACCGGTCGTAGCCGCGTCAGCGCGCCTTCATTGATCGCGTCGCCAAGGGAGCGCCCCTCCTCCCGCAGGTTGCGGATGAACGCAATCATCACCAGACCGTTGAGCACCGCCACCCCCGACAGCGCAATAAATCCGACACCCGCCGAAATCGACAACGGAATGTCCCGCAACCACAACGCCATGACGCCACCCGTCAACGCAAACGGAATCCCGGTGAACACCAGCAAACCGTCCTTAAGGTTGTTGAACATCATGAACAGCAGCCCAAACACCAACAGCAACGCGACCGGCACCACAATCTGCAAGCGTTTGGCCGCCGATTGCAACTGCTCGAACTGCCCGCCCCAACGGGTCCAGTAACCGGCTGGAACCTGAACATCGCGCTCGATCACCTCGCCCGCTTCTTTAACGAACGAACCGATGTCACGACCGCGAACGTTGGCGCTGACAATCACCAGGCGCTTGCCGTTTTCACGGCTGACCTGATTCGGGCCCAGCACCAGATCGAGGCTGGCGACTTCCTTGAGGGCGATGAAACCAATCTGATCGGCAGCCCCATTGAGCGGTGCCGGCACCGGAATCAGCAACACCGACAGACCTTCGATGTCCTTGCGCATGACATCGGACAAACGCACCACCATGTCGAAACGCCGGTCTCCTTCATACAGCGTCCCGGCTTTGCGCCCGCCGACCGCCACCGCAATGGTGTCTTGCACATCGCCGACGTTGAGCCCGTATCGCGCAGCCTTGTCGCGGTCGATGTTGATGGTCAGCACCGGCAGGCCGGTGGTTTGTTCGACTTTGACCTCGGACGCGCCATTGACCTTTTGCATGGCAGCGGCAATTTTCGCAGCCGTAGCGTTGAGCACGTCCATGTCATCGCCGAACACCTTGACCGCCACGTCGCTGCGCACGCCGGAGATCAGCTCGTTGAAGCGCAACTGGATCGGCTGGGACAATTCATAGTTGCTGCCCGGCAGCGTCGCAGCGGCTTGTTGCAGTTCGGCCATCAGGGTCTGGCGAGACTTGCCCGGGTCCGGCCACTGCTCTTTCGGCTTGAGCATCACGTAGCTGTCGGAGATGTTCGGCGGCATCGGGTCGGAGGCGATTTCGGCGGTGCCGGTGCGGGCGAACACGCGCTCGACTTCCGGCACTTTGCCCAGGATCAGGGTTTCCAGACGCTGCTGCATATCGACCGATTGCGTGAGGCTGGTGCCCGGCACGCGCAAGGCTTGCAGGGCAAAATCACCTTCGCTGAGGCTCGGCACAAACTCGCTGCCCATGCGGCTGGTCAGTACGCCGCTGAGCACAATCACGCCCAGCGCCGCGCCCACCGCCACGGCGCGATGAGACATCACCCAGGCCAGCGCCGGCGCATAGGCCCGCCGCGCGCCGCGCATGACCACCCCTTCCTCTTCTTTGACTTTGCCGGTGACGAACAGCGCGATGGCTGCCGGGACAAAGGTGACGGACAAGAGCATGGCGCCCAGCAGCGCGATCACGACGGTGAAAGCCATCGGGTGGAACATTTTCCCTTCGACACCGTTCAGGGCGAAGATCGGCAGGTACACGACCATGATGATCAACTGGCCAAAGATCAGCGGTCGGCGTGCCTCTTTGGCCGCTGCAAACACTTCGTGGAAACGCTCGGAGCGGCTCAGCAAACGCCCGTGATGGTGCTGCGCATGGGCCAGCCGCCGCAGGGTGTTTTCGACGATCACCACGGCGCCGTCGACGATGATCCCGAAGTCGAGGGCACCGAGGCTCATCAGGTTGGCGCTGACCTTGTTACTGAACATGCCGGTGAAGGTGAACAGCATCGACAACGGGATGACCATCGCGGTGATCAGCGCGGCGCGGATGTTGCCTAAGAACAGGAACAGAATCGCGATCACCAGAATCGCGCCTTCCACCAGGTTCTTTTTCACCGTGGCGATGGCTTTGTCCACCAGGTGCGTGCGGTCATACACCGGGACGGCGATCACGCCTTCAGGCAGCGAGCGATTGATCTGCTCAAGCTTGCTGGCCACTGCCTGAGAGACAGTGCGACTGTTTTCACCGATCAGCATGAACACGGTGCCGAGCACCACTTCGCGACCGTTTTCGGTAGCGGCACCGGTACGCAGTTCGCGGCCGATGTCCACGGTCGCGACGTTCTTGACCCGGATCGGCGTGCCGTCGACGTTGGCCATCACGATATTGGCGATGTCCTCGGTACTCGCCACCTGCCCGGGCGCACGAATCAGCAGCTGCTCGCCGTTGCGCTCCAGGTAACCGGCGCCGACGTTGGCGTTGTTGCGTTCCAGCGCCGTGACCAGATCGGTGAGGGTCAGTTTGTAAGCCGCCAGCCGTTTCGGGTCGGGGGCGATCTGGTATTCCTTGGCGAAACCGCCGATGGTGTTGATCTCGGCCACACCGGGGACGTTGCGCAATTGCGGCTTGATGATCCAGTCCTGAATCACCCGCAAATCGGTCGGTGTGTAGGCCGAGCCGTCGTCCTTGAGCGCCCCTTCCCTGGCTTCCACCGTCCACAGGAAAATCTCGCCAAGCCCCGTGGAAATCGGCCCCATCACCGCTTCGGTGCCTTCGGGCAATTGCTCCTTGGCAATCTGCAAGCGCTCGTTGACCAGTTGCCGGGCGAAGAACAGATCGGTGCCGTCCTTGAAGATCACCGTGACCTGCGACAGCCCCGAACGCGACAGCGAACGGGTCTGCTCCAGCGCCGGCAAACCGGCCATGGCGGTTTCAATCGGGAAGGTGATGCGTTGCTCGGTTTCCAGCGGCGAAAACCCGGCGGCACCGGTGTTGATTTGCACCTGGACGTTGGTGATGTCGGGCACGGCGTCGATCGGCAGTTTTTGATAACTGGCGATGCCGAGGCCGGCCATGAGCAAAACGGCGAGCAGCACAATGATGCGCTGCTCGATGGCAAACTGGATCAGGCGTTCGAACATGAGAACCTTCTCGTCGAGGGGGCGGATCAGTGGGAGTCTTCAGTGAGCGTCTTTAATGAGAGTGTTCAGCCGAGGCTTTACCCAGTTCCGATTTGAGAACGAAGCTGCCGGCCGCGGCGACTTGTACGCCGGGTTCCAGGCCCTGAGTGACTTCCACCTGACCGGCCGCGCGACTGCCCAGCTCCACCACTTGCGCCTTGAAGCCGTCGTCGGTGCGCACGAACACCGTGGGTTTGTCCTCGACGGTCTGGATGGCGGCTTCGGGCACGGCGACTTTGGCCTGGCGGCTGTCGGTCGCCACCAGCGCGGTGACGAACAGTCCGGGGCGCCACGAGCCTTGCGGGTTGTCCAGGGTGACGCGAACGGTGGCGGTGCGCGTCTGTTCACCGAGCAAACTGCCGACGTAGGCCACGGTGCCGGCGACTTCGGCATTCAATTCCGGGGCGCTGACGGTGACTGGTTTGCCCACCTGCACCTTGGTCAGATCCTTGGGCGAAACGCCGAAAGTCACCCAGACCCGGGACAGATCCGAGAGCGTGAAAGCACTCGTGGCTTCGTCGACCACTTCCCCCGGCGTCAGGTGTTTTTCCACCACCACGCCGTCGAACGGTGCGCGCAGCTCATAACGATTGCCGCCGCTGGCGACCATGCTGCCGCTGAGTACGCTGATTTTTTGCCGGGCATTGTTCAGGGCGATTTCGGCTTCTTCCAACGCCTGTCGGGCCTGGAGGAAATCCTGTTCGGCGGAAATCTTGTCCTGCCATAACTGCTTCTCGCGCTCATACGTGGTGCGCGCCAATGCCAGACGCCGTAGCGCGGCAGCCTGCTCGCTGCGCTGATCAGAAATCTGCTGACTGGCAATCACCGCCAGCAATTGGCCCTTCTTCACCGTCTGCCCGAGATTGACCGACACCGACTCGACCACCCCTGGCACTCGCGGCACGACGTGGGCGGTGTGGTCTTCGTCGAAACGCACTTCGCCGGGGAACGGCAGGCCGAGGCTGATGCTTTGCGACCGCGCTTCGGCCAGTTGAATGCCTGCCGAGGCGATTTGCTCGACGCTCAGTGTCAGGTGTCCCTCTTCGCCCTCACCTTCGGCGTGCTCACCGTCGGCTGCGGCGCCCTCTTCGGCATGATCGGCATGCTCCGCCGCTTCATCGGCGTGGACGTCAATGGGTGAGTTGCCCGTCCACGTCGAACCGATACCCATGCCCAGTGCCAACGTCGCCACCGCGACAACGATCAGTTTTTTATCCATGGAAACTCCTCTGCGTCAGGCCATCGCGCAGTGATCTAAAAGATGAAATTCAGGGGCTGACTGCAAACGCACCGAGATCGCCAAAAATGCGTTCGATGCGCACCCGCGCGTCCGTTGCTTCAGAAACGGCCTGGATGTACTGCGTGCGGGCGCTGATCAGGGTGCGCTGGGCGTCGAGCACGTCGAGGAAGCCGAACTTGCCCATTTCGAAACCGCGCGTGGCAGTGTCGACCGCACTCTGCGCGGCGGGCAGAATGGTCTGGTTGAACGCGTTGACTTCGCCGTTGGCGGTCTGCCATTGCTCAAGGGTGGTCTGGATGTCCGTGCGCAAACGCAGCTCGGTGGCGTTGCGCAGATCACGCGTCTGATCGGCGCGCCGCGCTGCCGCCAGCACGTTGCCCTGATTGCGGTTGAACAGCGGAATCGGCATCGACAACCCGACCACGTTCACCCCCTCGCGCTCCAGTTCGCTGTACTGGCTGCCGACACTCACGGTCAGATCGGGAATCCGCTGGGCCTTCTCCAGACCCAATGAGGCTTCGCGCTGATCGATCTGCAATTTGGCCAGTCGCAACTCGGCGGTCTCATTCAGACGCTCAAGCAACCGGGTCGCTGGCGGCACGCTGGACATGCCTTGCGCGGCCGTCTGCACATTGACCGACATCGGCAACGGGGCGCCCATGACCTGCGCCAGTTGCTGGTAGGCATTGGCCTGGTCGCGCTCGGCGCGGCTCAGTTCCAGACGCACTTGCGACAATTGCACCTGCGCCCGCGTGCCTTCGACCGGCGACGATTTGCCCGCCTCGATACGCCCCTGCGCCACCCGCAAACCGTGCTCGGCCAGTTGCAGCGACTGACGCGACAACTGCAACCGCTGCTGCGCGGTCTGTGCGCCGGAGAACGCTTGAATCACATCAGCGCGCAGAGCGTTGCGCTTGCGCTCCAGTTCGATCCCGGCCGCATCCTGCGCGCGGCTCGCGACGTCGATACGTGCGCCGCGTTTGCCGCCCAGCTCAATTGGCTGGCTGATCAGCACCGTTGTGGTTCGCGAATCGCGCCGGGTGTCTTCGGCCTCCCACGACAGTTCGGGGTTGGGGATCAAACCGGCTTGCTGCCGATCCCCTTGGGCAATGCCGATTTCCCACTGGGCGGCTGCCAAGTCAGGGTTGCCAGCAAACGCCGTTTGCAGGGCCTGATCCAGCGTCAGCGTCGAGCCGGACGAAACCGCCGCCAAACCGGGGCCGGCCAGCAACAAAAGGCAGCCGGCCGTGACCACCGCTCCTGTTTTTTTCAGGCGTGATCGCGCCGTCAGTTCTCTTAAACCGGGCAATTGGATACTTCCTTTCTAAATCAAGAAAATTCGATGCCGCCACGGTAGGGTTTTGAACTTATCGACAAGGTGACTGGAACATTACAAATTCGTTATCCACGGTCACGACAAGTTGTTTTGCTTTAGCATGAAAAGTGCAAAATCCGATATAGCAATACATAGAAACAAATGCCCTATCGTTATCCGTCGAACAGCACTTGTCTGAATTCAATTCCCATGAGGCAGATGAACTTTCCGCTTCATCCGGTGCGACATGCCGTCGCAGAGAACGAATTTAAAGGCTAAAAATCAAGCTCTTCAGTTGACTCTGTAGCCACTACAGACTTTATCGTGCACGCCTTCAGATAGAGATCTTTCTGTAGAAAAACAGAAAATCAAACAATTAGCTGTTACTGAAACACGTCCGGAAGCCCCTACAAAAACAACAACTTTCCCGGCCACCTTAATTAAATACCCATTGAATAAACAGGGTGACTGATCATGCGAATTCTTGTCGTCGAGGACGAGTTTAAAACTGCCGAATACTTACATCAGGGATTGACGGAAAGTGGTTATATCGTTGACCACGCGGCCACCGGCGCCGATGGACTGCACCTGGCCCGACAGCAGGTGTATGACCTGGTGATACTGGACGTCAATCTGCCGGAGCTGGACGGCTGGGGCGTGCTGGAACAACTGCGTCGCACCCACTCCACCCGGGTGATGATGCTGACTGCACGGGGTCGTTTGGCGGACAAGATCCGTGGCCTTGACCTGGGTGCCGACGATTATCTGGTCAAGCCGTTCGAGTTTCCGGAATTGCTGGCGCGGGTGCGCACCCTGATGCGTCGCAGCGAGAACACTCCGGTGCCGCAGGTGCTCAAAGTCGCCGATCTGGAACTCGATCCCGGACGCCATCGCGCGTTCCGTGGCGAACAGCGCATCGACCTGACCACCAAGGAGTTCGCCCTGCTGCACCTGCTGATGC
This sequence comes from Pseudomonas sp. P9_31, assembly GCF_034008235.1. Taxonomy (NCBI): domain Bacteria; kingdom Pseudomonadati; phylum Pseudomonadota; class Gammaproteobacteria; order Pseudomonadales; family Pseudomonadaceae; genus Pseudomonas; species Pseudomonas sp. P9_31. The sequence continues at coordinate 2,307,375 of NZ_CP125375.1, read as the reverse complement.
GCCAGTCTGGCGAAGTGCTGACCCGCACCCAGATCATCTCGCTGGTGTGGGACATGAACTTCGATTGCGACACCAACGTGGTCGAAGTCTCGATCCGCCGTCTGCGGGCAAAAATCGACGACCCGTTCGACAATAAATTGATCCATACCCTGCGCGGTGTCGGCTATGTGCTGGAGGCACGGGAATGAAGCCTGCCAGCCTGTCGCTGCGGCTAGGTCTGACGGTCAGTATTCTCGGGGCGCTGCTGGTGGTGTTCTTGGCGATTCTCGCGTATTTCGCCCTGACCCATGAGCTGAACGCGTTATCCAGAGACAGTCTGCAAAGGAAAATGGAGCAGGTTGAACACAGCCTGTCGCTGTACACCGATACCGGCGAAATCAGTGCGAAACCGCATATCTTGCTCGATCAAGTCATGGGGCACGACAACCTCACCCTGACCATTTACGACCGGACCAACTGGCGCACGCCGCTGCTCAAATCCGGCTCAGGCATGGCCGATCCGCGCCAACAAATCAAAGCGGTCCGGTCGGTGACCGATCAGTTGGCCTACTCCGTCAGCACCGACGCTCAGGACGCAAAATTCCTCACCGCCTCCCGACTGATCCGCATCAAGGACGGCACCAGCGTCCCGGTGCTGCTATCGATGGACAATGCCCACGATCAGGCGCTGCTCAATGCTTATCTGCGCTCGACATTGATTGCGCTACCGTTGCTGCTGATCTTCATCGGTCTCAGTGCCTGGGCGGCGGTGCAGCGCGGTCTGGCGCCGATGCGCGAGTTTCGCAAGGTGGCGGCGATGGTTTCGACGCAAGACCTCGACCATCGGCTGTCGGTGGTGAACATGCCTCAGGAACTCAGTGAACTGGCACAAGGCATCAACTTCATGCTGCACCGCCTCGACAGCGGCGTGCAGCAGCTGTCGCAGTTCTCCGACGATCTGGCCCACGAACTGCGCACGCCGATCAACAACTTGATGGGCAAGGCGCAGGTGATACTGTCCCGGGAGCGCACGGCCGAGGAATACAAAAACGTGTTGGTGTCCTGCACTGAAGAGCTGGAGCGCGTCGCGCGAATTGTCTCGGACATGCTGTTTCTGGCCCAGGTCAGTCACCCGTCGGCGCTTACGCCTTTCGAGTCGATTGCACTGGAGGATGAAGCGCTGAAAGTCGCCGATCTGTTTTCCCTGTCGGCTCAGGATAAGCAGATCGATCTGATCGTGGTCGGTAGCGCTCGGGTGCTGGGCGACCGCTTGATGATTCAACGGGCGATCTCCAACCTGCTGTCCAACGCCCTGCGCCACTGCCCGGCCGGGCAAACGGTTTCACTGCTGATTGAACAAGGGGCGACACAGGTCTCGCTGCTGGTCAGCAACCCCGGCATGGGGATCGAAGCGCAGCATCTGCCGCACCTGTTCGACCGCTTTTACCGGGTCGACAGCAGCCGGTCCCGCTCGCAAGGCAGCACCGGACTGGGCCTGGCCATCGTGCGCTCGATCATGAGCCTGCATCAGGGGGTGGCTGAGGTGAAGAGCTTGCCGGGTACGATGACGGTGTTCAGGTTGGGGTTTCCTGCGGTTGAAGGGGTGGCGCGCTGAGGTGTCAGGCTTCAGATCTGCACCGTCAGGGCCGGCCTCTTCGCGGGCAAGCCCAGCTCCCACAGGTTTCACCGGTGTTCACAAACCTTGCGAACAACCGAGCCCCTTGTGGGAGCGTGGCTTGCCCGCGAAGGCGTCGGGTCAGTCGACATTGTTTTGAATGTCAGTCCGCCATCGCGAGCAGGCTCGCTCCCACAGGTTTCACTGGTGTTCACATATATTGCGAACAACCGAGCCCCTTGTGGGAGCGAGCCTGCTCGCGATTGGCGGCAAAAAAACACCAAAGAAAACGGCACCTCGCGGTGCCGTTCGCCTTTCACGGTTCAGCTTTTACTTACGCGCATCCGCCCACGATTTCAGCAGTTCGTTGTAGCTCACGGTTTCACCCTTGGGCTTCTCGTTGGCCAGTTTCGGCTTCGGTGCGCCCGGTTGGTCGAACCAGTATTGCGCGTCGCGCTCCGGGTTCATTTTCGGCGCGCAAGTGGCCTGGGCCTTGGAGCGTTCCAGACGGGTCATGATCGCGTCCTGATCCTTGGCCAGACCATCGAGCGCTTGTTGCGGGGTTTTCTCGCCGCTGGCGGCTTCAGCGATGTGGCTCCACCACAACTGCGCCAGACGCGGATAGTCCGGCACGTTGGTGCCGGTCGGTGTCCATTGCACCCGCGCCGGGCTGCGATAGAACTCGACCAGGCCACCCAGCTTCGGCGCCAGGTCGGTCATGGCTTGAGAGTTGATGTCCGACTCGCGGATCGGCGTCAGGCCGACGATGGTTTTCTTCAGCGACACGGTTTTCGAGGTCACGAACTGCGCGTACAGCCAGGCTGCGAGCTTCTGTTTCTCAGGTGTGGATTTCATGAAAGTCCAGGAACCCACGTCCTGATACCCCAGCTTCATCCCCTCTTCCCAGTACGGCCCTCTCGGCGACGGCGCCATGCGCCACTTCGGCGTACCGTCGGCGTTCACCACCGGCAGGCCCGGTTTGGTCATGTCGGCGGTGAACGCGGTGTACCAGAAAATTTGCTGGGCGATGTTGCCTTGGGACGGCACCGGGCCAGATTCGGAGAAGGTCATGCCCGCCGCTTCCGGTGGCGCGTACTTCTTCAGCCAGTCGACGTATTTGGTGGTGGCAAAAACCGCTGCCGGGCCGTTGGTATCGCCTCCGCGGGTCACGCTGGAGCCGACCGGATGGCAGTCTTCGACACGAATGCCCCACTCATCCACCGGCAAACCGTTGGGCAAGCCCTTGTCACCGCCGCCGGCCATGGAGAACCAGGCATCGGTAAAGCGCCAGCCCAGAGACGGGTCTTTCTTGCCGTAGTCCATGTGCCCGTAGACCCGCTTGCCGTCGATTTCCTTGACGTCTTCGCTGAAGAATTTGGCGATGTCTTCATAGGCAGACCAGTTCACCGGCACGCCCAGTTCATAGCCATACTTTTCCTTGAACTTGGCTTTCAGCTCCGGGCGCTCGAACCAGTCGGCGCGGAACCAGTAGAGGTTGGCGAACTGTTGATCAGGCAATTGATAGAGCTTGCCATCGGGCGCGGTGGTGAAGGAGGTGCCGATGAAGTCCTTGATGTCGAGGGTTGGCGAGGTGAAGTTTTTACCTTCATTGGCCATCAGGTCGGTAATGGCTTCGGTCTTGCCGTAACGGAAATGCGTACCGATCAGGTCCGAGTCGTTGACCCAGCCGTCATAGATGCTCTTGTCCGACTGCATCACGGTCTGCAGTTTTTCCACCACATCGCCTTCTTGCAGCAGGTCGTGGGTGACTTTGATCCCGGTGATCTCGGTGAAGGCCTTGGCCAGCACCTTGGACTCGTATTCATGGGTGGTCAGGGTTTCCGAGACAACCTTGATGTCCATCCCGCGAAACGGCTCGGCCGCCTTGATGAACCATTTCAATTCCGCGAGTTGCTGATCGGCCGTCAAGGTGGACGGTTTGAATTCGCCGCCGATCCACTTTTTCGCAGCGTCTTCGTAGGCATCAGCCCAGGCCGATGCGCTCAAACCGCTGAGTGCCAGCATGGCTGCCAATGAAATGCTATGTCGCAGCTTATTGTTTTTGTCGAACATAGAGACCTCCTGTTTGATTTTCGGAGCAACATTGCCGAGCGATTCGACTAGCCCCAACGCATCACAGCCAACAGCCACACCAGGGACAACGCGAACGCTACCCAGATGCTCCAGTCGGTGACGCCGATTACCAGCAAATGCAGGTAGGCGCTGCCGAGAAGACCGATAAACAGCCGATCGCCACGGGTGGTGGCAATCGGCAGAAAACCACGCCGAGGAACACTCGGCGAACGCAACTCCCAGGTCGTCATACCCGCGAGGATCAAGGCAATGACGCTGAAGAACGCCGCCGTGGGGCCAGTCCAACTCATCCATTCCATCATCAGTTCCTCATACCCGGCCCAGGGCAAAGCCCTTGGCCACGTGGTTGCGAACGAACCAGATCACCAGCATGCCCGGCAGGATGGTCAATACCCCCGCAGCCGCCAGCACGCCCCAGTCGATGCCGGACGCCGAGACCGTGCGGGTCATCACCGCGGCGATGGGTTTGGCGTTCACCGAAGTCAGGGTTCGCGCCAGCAACAGTTCGACCCAGGAAAACATGAAGCAGAAAAACGCCGTGACACCGATCCCGGAGCCGATCAAGGGGACAAAAATCTTCACGAAGAACTTGGGAAAGCTGTAGCCATCGATGTAGGCGGTTTCGTCGATTTCCTTCGGCACCCCGGACATGAAACCTTCGAGAATCCACACCGCCAACGGAACGTTGAACAGGCAATGAGCCAATGCCACCGCGATGTGCGTGTCGAACAGCCCGATCGAGGAGTACAGCTGGAAGAACGGCAGCAGGAACACCGCCGGCGGTGCCATGCGGTTGGTCAGCAACCAGAAGAACAGGTGCTTGTCGCCGAGAAAGCGGTAACGCGAAAACGCATAGGCCGCCGGCAACGCCACGGTCAGGGAAATGATCGTGTTCATGCTGACGTAGTACGCCGAGTTGAGGTAACCGGTGTACCAGCTCGGGTCGGTGAAGATCACCTTGTAGTTGGCGAAGGTGAAATCCTGGGGAAACAGTGTCAGGCCGCCGAGGATTTCGGTGTTGCTCTTGAAGGACATGTTCAACAGCCAGTAGATCGGCACCAGCAGGAACAGGATGTAGACCAGCAGTGGAATAAGCTTTCTCTTGCTCATGGCGGGCCTCACCGATTGGCGTCAGAGTGAGTCATGGCGGTGTAGAACAGCCACGACACCAACAGGATGATCAGGAAGTACACCAGCGAGAAAGCCGCCGCCGGGCCAAGGTCGAATTGCCCTACGGCCATTTGGGTCAAGGTCTGACTCAAGAAAGTCGTGGCATTGCCCGGACCGCCACCGGTCAGCACGAACGGCTCGGTGTAGATCATGAAACTGTCCATGAACCGCAGCATCACGGCGATCAGCAACACGCTCTTGAGCTTGGGCAACTGGATGTGTCGGAACACCGCCCAGGCCGACGCCCGATCGATCCGTGCGGCCTGGTAGTACACGTCCGGAATCGCCCGCAGCCCGGAGAAACACAACAGCGCCACCAGCGAGGTCCAGTGCCAGACATCCATCACCAACACCGTGACCCAGGCGTCCATGGTGTTGGATGCATAGTTATAGTTCAGGCCCATGGCCTTGAGGCTGGCGCCGAGCAGACCAATGTCCGCGCGGCCGAAGATCTGCCAGATGGTGCCGACCACGTTCCACGGGATCAGCAGCGGAATCGCCAGAACGATCAACACCAGCGACGACCATCGGCCCTTGATCGGCATGGTCAGGGCGATGGCGATGCCCAGCGGGATTTCGATCAGCAACACGCAGCCGGAGTAGATGAACTGGCGCAGCAATGAGTCATGCAACCGTGGATCGAGTAGCACCTGCTTGTACCAATCGGCGCCGACGAAGTAGCGGCTGGACTGGTCGAAGATGTCCTGTACCGAATAGTTGACCACGGTCATCATCGGGATCACCGCACTGAATGCCACCAGCAGGAACACCGGCAGCACCAGCCACCAGGCCTTGTTGTTCTGCACCTTGTTCATGGCAGCACCTCCAGCAAGTAATCATCGGCATAGACCATCAGCCACTGGGCCGGAAAACTGATGTACGCCGTGCCTTCGGGCACCGGTTTGTCTTCGGCCAAGCGTACTTTCAGCGGCGCGCCATCAAGGTTAAGTGTCATGATTTTGTAGGTGCCCAGGTCTTCGACGTGTACGACCTGGGCCTGCATCGCGTCATCAAAGGCCTCTTCCCACACATGGACGAACTCCGGACGGATGCCAACCTTCAGAGATTTCCATTCGGTGTCGGCGATTCGTTTCTGCATCGCATCGGACAACGGCAAGTGGGTCCCGGCGAAACCGACACCGCCGGCTTGCGGCTGGACCTCGATAAGGTTCATCCCCGGGCTGCCGATGAAGTAGCCGACAAAGGTGTGGCTCGGCCGCTCGAACAATTCCCGTGGTGTACCGAACTGCACGATTTGCCCGCCATACATCACCGCGATCTTGTCAGCGAAGGTCGAAGCTTCGAGCTGATCGTGGGTGACGTAGACCATGGTGATGTTGAACTGCTCGTGGATCTGCTTGAGCTTGCGTCGCAGCTTCCATTTCAGATGCGGGTCGATCACCGTCAGCGGTTCATCGAAGAGGATCGCCGACACGTCATCGCGCACCAGCCCACGGCCCATGGAGACTTTCTGTTTTTCATCGGCGGTGAGGTTGCGCGCCTTCTTGTGCAACAACGCCTGAAGGTCGAGGACTTCGGCGATTTCATGCACCTTGCTGAAGATTTTCGCTTCCGCCATGCCCTGATTGCGCAACGGGAAGGCCAGGTTATCGAACACCGTCATGGTGTCGTAGACCACCGGAAACTGGAAAACCTGGGCGATATTGCGCTTTTCCGGGGTCAGTTCGTTGACCACTTTGCTGTCGAACAGCACTTGGCCCTGGGACGGGCTGAGCAACCCGGAAATGATGTTGAGCAAGGTCGACTTGCCGCACCCCGAGGGGCCGAGCAGCGCATAAGCGCCGCCCTGCTCCCAGACGTGGTCCATTTCGCGAATCGCGTAATCCTCAGGGCCGGTCGGCGTAGGGGTATAGCTGTGGGCAAGGCTCTGCAAACGGATTTCGGCCATCAGGCAACCCTCGCAATGCGGCGACCGGGCGCCTGAACCAGCCGCCCCTGCATATCGAACACAAACAGTTTATGGGTCGGGATATAGATGCGAATCGGCGCGTCGACGTCGTACTCATGAACACCCGGCAAATGCAGCACCAGCAGGAAATACTCGTTGCGCACGTGCAGGAAGGTTTCCGAGCCGCTGATCTCGGCCACCTCGACGGTCACCGCCAGTTCCAGATCGTCATCGTTGCTCGGCACCAGCGAGATATGGCTGGGGCGCACGCCAAAACGGAACTCGCCCTCGCCCACCGGACGTAGATCGACGTTCAACGGGAAGTGCACGAAATTGGCGAAGCTCACTTCATTGCCGGCGATGCGCCCCGGCATCAGGTTGATCGGCGGCTCGGAGAACAGCTCCGCCGCCAGCACGGTTTGCGGCTGGTGATAGACCTCGGAGGACTTGCCGCTCTGAATCACCCGACCTTCGTGAAGAATCGTGGTGGTGCCACCCAGCGCCAGGGCTTCGTTGGGTTCAGTGGTGGCGTAAATCGCGATGGTGTTGCGGGCCTTGAACAGCTCGCGCATTTCCTGACGCAACTCTTCGCGCAGCTTGTAGTCGAGGTTGACCAGCGGCTCGTCGAACAGAATCAGCTCAGCGTCCTTGACCAGCGCCCGGGCCATCGCCGTGCGTTGTTGCTGGCCGCCGGAGAGTTCCAAAGGATGGCGCTGGAGGAACTTCTCGATGCGCAGCATCTTCGCGGTTTCCAGCACTTTGCTCTGGATCAGTTCATTGGCAACGCCGCCCTGACGCAGCGGCGAGGCGATGTTCTCGAACACCGTCATGGTCGGGTAATTGATGAACTGCTGATACACCATCGACACGTTGCGCAAACGCACTGGGCGTTGGGTAACGTCGACACCGTTCATCAGGATGCGGCCGCTGTCAGGCTTGTCCAGACCTGCCATCAGGCGCATGAGGCTGGTTTTGCCGGACAGCGTGCGACCCAACAAAACGTTGAAGGATCCGGGTTCGAAATTAAGGCACGCATCGTCGATCCAGGTCTGGCCCTCGATGGTGCGGCTGACGTGCTCCAGGATTAGTGACATGGCTCGGCCTTTTTATTATTTGGAGTCAAGCGACCGAAGCTATAGAGCGACTTTCGTGCCAGAAACTGCAAGCCTTTGATGCAGCTCGAAAATCTTAAAAACAGTGGTAAAACCGCTTTCGTTGCTGAACAGAAATGAACAACCGTGACTGAACAATTGAACAATCCACCGGTTGACAATGAACAATAGTGAACAACACTCTGTGGGAGCGGGCTTGCTCGCGAATGCGGGCTGTCAGACACATTATTGGTGTTTGACAGTCCGCATTCGCGAGCAAGCCCGCTCCCACATGGAATCTCATAACAACAATAAAAATGCTGTTTCAGAGGCTGAATGCCATGGCCGCACCTGCCCTGCCGCTCTCCCACGACACCCTCATCCAGGACTCCTGGTCCCGTTGCCGCGCGTTCGGGCTCAATCATCAGAGCGCGCCGGCGTTCGATCAGCTGCCGGCCGATGGCATCGCCCAGTTACTGGAAAGCCAGCACTCACTGGTGCAGACCACTCATCAGGAAGTCCTGCCGTATTACGAGAACATCCTCAGCAACTCCAACTGCCTGATCATGCTCGCCGACAATCAGGGCCAGGTCCTGACGTCGTGGGGCACCCAGCGGTTTATCGAGCCGAGCCTGACCCGTGGTTTCAGCGCGGGCGCCAGCTGGATGGAACATTGCAGCGGTACCAATGCGATCGGCACCGCACTGGCCTGCGAACAGGCAGTGCACATTGAGCACGATGAACATTTTCTCAAGGCCAACCGCTTCATGACCGGTTCCGCCGCGCCGATTTTCGATGCCGAGCGCAAGGTGATCGCGGTACTGGACGTATCCAGTGACAGCTATCTGCCGCCCTCCCACACCTTGGGCATGGTCAAGATGATGAGCCAGACCGTGGAAAACCGGCTGATCCTCAACCTGTTCCACGGCCAGCATTTCCAGCTGACCTTCAACACCGGGCTGAACAACCTCGACAGCCAATGGGCCGGGTTGCTGATCTTCGACGAGACCGGTCAGGTGCTGTCGGCCAACCGTCGGGCCGACAATCTGTTGGGCATCAGCCTGTCGCGGGTGAGTGTCGAGAGTCTGTTCAAGGTGTCACTGCTGGAATTGATCAATCAACCCGATGGATTGCCGTTCGCCTTGCAGACATCCGGGCGTAATCGTTTTCAGTGTTTGTTGAAGCGACCGAAGCAGGCATCGATTCAGCCCAGGGTGTTTGCTGAGCCCAAAAGTACCGAGCCGAACGTCGCCGCATCGAACGCGATTAGCCTCAACACCCTGCACTTCGGCGACAGCCGCGTAGAAAAGGCCGTGCGTCAGGCCGAACGCTTGCTGGAGAAAGACATCCCCCTGCTGATCCACGGTGAAACCGGGGTCGGCAAGGAAGTCTTCGTCAAAGCCCTGCACCAGGCCAGTTCGCGCAGCAAACAGCCGTTCATTGCCGTCAATTGTGCAGCGATCCCCGCCGAATTGGTAGAATCCGAGCTGTTTGGCTACGAGAAAGGCGCGTTCACCGGCGCCAACCAGAAAGGCAGCATCGGGCTGATCCGCAAGGCCGACAAGGGCACGCTGTTCCTCGATGAAATCGGCGACATGCCGCTGCCGACCCAGGCCCGGTTGCTGCGGGTATTACAGGAGCGCTGCGTGCAACCGGTGGGCAGCAGCGAGTTGTTCCCGGTGGACATTCGGATCATTTCAGCGACCAACCGCTCGTTGCGCGAGCAGGTTCAGCTGGGGCGGTTTCGTGAAGATCTTTATTACCGCATCGGTGGCTTGACCCTGGAGCTGCCGCCACTCAGGGAGCGCAGCGACAAGCAGGCGCTGTTCAAGCGCTTGTGGGAACAGCATCGTGAACCATCGCAGTGGGCTGGGTTGAGCCCCGAAGTGATGGAGCTGTTCAGTCGTCATCCATGGCCGGGGAATTTACGTCAGGTGAGCAGTGTGATGCAGGTGGCACTGGCCATGGCCGAGGAACAACCCGTGCGGCCGGAGCATTTACCGGATGATTTTTTTGTCGATCTGGAGATGGAGCCGGTGGATTCGCCAGAGCCGATAACCGTCGACCTCAATGATGCCGAGGAATTGAATCGGCAGTTGCAGGCGGCGGGAGGCAATATTTCCCATTTGGCGCGCAGGCTCGGGGTTAGTCGCAACACCCTTTACAAGCGATTGCGCCAGTCAGGCGACTGATCGTTCCCACGCTCCGCGTGGGAATGCCTCAACGGACGCTCCGCGTTCGGCTCTGGAAGGGACGCGGAGCGTCCCAGGCTGCATTCCCACGCAGAGCATGGGAACGATCAGTGGGGCAAACAAAAACCCGCACAAGGCGGGTTTTCGTTTTTGTGAAAGGCGTAGCGAACGCAGCAATCAGTCAGCCAATCGCCAGGTCGTGCCGCCCTTGCCGTCTTCCAGCACCACGCCCATGGCGGTGAGCTGGTCGCGGATGCGGTCGGATTCGGCCCAGTCCTTATTGGTACGAGCCGTCAGGCGCGCCTGAATCAGTGCGTCAACTTCAGCCGCATCGACCCGCCCTTCGGCACCGGCCTGCAGGAAGTCATCGGCTTCAAGCTGCAACACACCCAGCACGCTGGCCAGTTCCTTCAAGCGTGCCGCCAGACCGGCCGCCGCATTGAGATCGCTCTCGCGCAGACGGTTGATCTCGCGCACCATTTCGAACAGCACCGCGCAGGCTTCCGGCGTGCCGAAGTCGTCGTTCATCACCTGAGTGAAGCGCTCGACGAAGGCTTCGCCGCCAGCCGGCGCCACGCTCGGCAGGCCTTTCAACGCATGGTAGAAACGCTCGAGCGCGCCCTTGGCGTCCTTGAGGTTGTCTTCCGAATAGTTGATCGCGCTGCGGTAGTGGCTCGACACCAGCAGGTAACGCACGACTTCCGGGTGGTACTTTTCCAGCACGTCGCGAATGGTGAAGAAGTTGTTCAAGGACTTGGACATCTTCTCGCCATTGATGCGAATCATGCCGCAATGCATCCACGCATTGGCGTAGGTCTTGCCGGTGGCCGCTTCGCTCTGGGCGATTTCGTTTTCATGGTGCGGGAACTCGAGGTCGCTGCCGCCGCCATGAATGTCGAAAGTCTCGCCCAGGCAGCAGGTCGACATCACCGAGCACTCGATGTGCCAGCCCGGACGACCGTCGCCCCACGGCGATGGCCAGCTCGGCTCGCCCGGCTTGGCGCCTTTCCACAGCACGAAGTCCAGCGGGTCCTGCTTGGACTCGTCAACTTCGATCCGCGCGCCGATGCGCAGGTCTTCGATCTTCTTGCGCGACAGCTTGCCGTAACCCATGAACTTGGCGACGCGGTAGTACACGTCGCCATTGCCCGGTGCGTAGGCGTAGCCCTTGTCGATCAGGGTCTGGATCATCGCGTGCATGCCGGCGATGTGGCCGGTGGCGCGCGGTTCCATGTCGGGCTTCTTGATGTTCAGGCGCGACTCGTCTTCGTGCATCGCCGCGATCATGCGCTCGGTCAGCGCCTCGAACGACTCGCCGTTTTCACGGGCGCGATTGATGATCTTGTCGTCGATGTCGGTGATGTTGCGCACATAGGTCAGGTCGTAACCGCTGAACCGCAACCAGCGGGTCACCAGGTCGAACGCGACCATGCTGCGGCCATGGCCCAGGTGGCAGTAGTCGTACACGGTCATCCCGCAGACGTACATGCGCACCTTGTTGCCATCCAGCGGCTTGAAGACTTCTTTGCTCTTGGTGAGCGTGTTGTAGATCGTAAGCACTTTAGTTTCCTTGAATCACTGGCCCCACGAATCACGCAAGGTCACGGTACGGTTGAACACCGGATGACCGGGTTTCGAGTCCTTGATATCCGCGACGAAGTAACCTTCGCGCTCGAACTGGAAACGGTCTTCTGGCTGTGCATTGCCCAGCGAGGGTTCAGCACGACAACCGGTGAGAACTTGCAGCGAGTCAGGGTTGATGTTGTCCAGGAAACTGGCGCTGTCTTCGGCCTTTTCAGGGTTGGCCGAACGGAACAGGCGATCGTACAGACGCACTTCGCACTCGACGCTGGCCGCCGCCGGTACCCAATGCACCACGCCTTTGACCTTGCGGCCTTCAGGGTTCTTGCCCAGGGTTTCCGGGTCATAGGAGCAACGCAGTTCAACGATGTTGCCCTCGGCGTCCTTGATCGCTTCGTCGGCACGGATCACGTAGCTGCCGCGCAGACGCACTTCGCCGTTCGGCTCCAGGCGCTTGTAGCCTTTTGGCGGCTCTTCCATGAAGTCTTCACGGTCGATGTAGAGCTCGCGGGCGAACGGCAGAACCCGCACGCCCATGTCTTCTTTCGGGTGGCACGCCAGTTCGAGGTTTTCGACCTGACCTTCCGGGTAGTTGGTGATCACGACTTTCAGCGGACGCAGCACGCACATGGCGCGTGGAGCGCTGTGGTCGAGGTCGTCACGGATGCTGAATTCGAGCATGCCGAAGTCCACCACGCCGTCGGAACGGTTGGTGCCGATCATTTCGCAGAAGTTGCGGATCGATTTCGGCGTGTAGCCACGGCGGCGGAAGCCCGACAGCGTGGACATGCGCGGATCGTCCCAGCCATTGACGTGTTTCTCGTCCACAAGCTGCTTGAGCTTGCGCTTGCTGGTGATGGTGTAGTTCAGGTTCAGGCGGCTGAACTCGTACTGACGCGGGTTCGCCGGTACTGGCAGGTTCTCGAGGAACCACTCGTACAGCGGACGGTGGCTTTCGAACTCCAGGGTGCAGATCGAGTGCGTGATGCCTTCGATGGCGTCCGACTGACCGTGGGTGAAGTCGTAGTTCGGATAGATGCACCACTTGTCACCGGTCTGGTGGTGGTGCGCGTGACGGATGCGATACATGATCGGGTCGCGCAGGTTCATGTTCGGCGAGGCCATGTCGATCTTGGCCCGCAGCACGCGTGCGCCGTCCTTGAACTCGCCGGCCTTCATGCGGGCGAACAGGTCGAGGTTTTCCTCAACCGAGCGGTCGCGGAACGGGCTGTTCTTGCCCGGCTCGGTCAGGCTGCCACGGTATTCCTTGGCCTGTTCAGGGGTCAGGTCGTCGACGTAAGCCTTGCCGGCCTTGATCAGCGCTACCGCCCAGTCGTGCAACTGGTCGAAATACTGCGAGGCATAGCGCACTTCACCGGACCATTCGAAGCCCAGCCATTTGACGTCGCTTTCGATCGCGTCGATGTACTCCTGGTCTTCCTTGGCCGGGTTGGTGTCGTCGAAACGCAGGTGCGTGACGCCGCCGAATTCCTGGGCCAGACCGAAGTTCACACAGATCGACTTGGCGTGACCGATGTGCAGGTAACCGTTGGGCTCAGGCGGGAAACGGGTGACGATCTGCGTGTGCTTACCCGAGTCCAGGTCCGCCTGGATGATCGGGCGCAGGAAATTGACCGGCACGGCAGGGCCGGTCTTGGAATTCGAGGTAGGGTCGACAGTGGGCTTGCTCATAGGATCCTTGAACGTACAAGTGCGCGGCCAGTTGGCCAAATCAAAGCGGCTGTTATAAATCAAAGGGGCTTATCATAGCCGATGCTGTCAAGTGGCTGACAGAGCAGGCCGGCAATCGGTTGCATTTAATCGGCCGCCGATGAAAAACAGCCTCGAAATTCGCGCCCGGCACGCTAAACTGCGTGCCTTGGCCGACACTGGCCGGACCGGTTGAGGGCCAAAGCGCCCCGAAACCCACGAATTTCTTGAAAGAGTACCCATCATGACCCAAGTCAAACTGACCACCAACCATGGCGACATCGTCCTGGAACTGAACGCTGAAAAGGCACCGCTGACCGTTGCCAACTTCATCGAGTACGTTAAAGCCGGTCACTACGAAAACACTGTTTTCCACCGTGTCATCGGTAACTTCATGATCCAGGGCGGCGGTTTCGAGCCAGGCATGAAAGAAAAGAAAGACAAGCGCCCAAGCATCCAGAACGAAGCTGACAACGGCCTGCCGAACGTAAAGTACAGCGTGGCCATGGCCCGCACCATGGAGCCGCATTCGGCTTCCGCCCAGTTCTTCATCAACGTGGCTGACAACAGCTTCCTGAACCACAGCGCCAAAACCGTTCAGGGTTGGGGTTATGCCGTATTCGCCAAAGTAGTCGAAGGCACCGACGTGGTGGACAAGATCAAAGGCGTGGCCACGACTTCCAAAGCCGGCCACCAGGACGTACCCGCAGAAGACGTGATCATCGAGAAAGCCGAGATCATTGAGTGATACTGCTGATTTCAGACTTGCATCTGGAAGAGGAGCGCCCGGACATTACCCGGGCGTTTCTGGATTTGCTCGCTGGACGCGCCCGCTCAGCGAGTGCGTTGTACATCCTGGGCGACTTTTTCGAGGCGTGGATTGGCGACGATGCCATGACGCCGTTCCAGCGTTCCATCTGCCAGGCCCTGCGCGATCTCAGCGACAGCGGCACGGCCATTTTTCTGATGCACGGCAATCGCGACTTCATGCTCGGCAAGGCCTTCTGCAAAGCAGCCGGCTGTACCTTGCTCAAAGATCCGAGTGTCGTGCAGTTTTACGGCGAGCCAGTGCTGTTGATGCACGGCGACAGCCTCTGCACCCGCGACGAAGCGTATATGAAGCTGCGGCGCTACCTGCGTAACCCGATCACCCTGTTCATCCTGCGCCATCTGCCCTTGGGCACCCGGCATAAACTGGCGCGCAAGCTGCGCAGTGAAAGCCGTGCGCAGACGCGGATGAAGGCCAATGACATTGTCGATGTCACACCGGAAGAGATTCCACGGATCATGCAGCTATATGGCGTGAAAACCTTGATCCACGGCCATACCCATCGCCCGGCCATCCACAAGTTGCAGATTGGCGCGCAGGCTGCCAAACGCATTGTGTTGGGGGATTGGGATCGTCAGGGTTGGGCGTTGCAGGTGGATGAGCAAGGGTTTGCGCTGGCGCCGTTTGATTTCGCCCCGCCACCGCAACTGGCAGCACCCGCAAACTAACGGCCGAACACAAAACCCTTGTGGGAGCGAGCCTGCTCGCGAAAGCGGTGGATCAGTCAACAATGATGTTGAATATGCCACCGCATTCGCGAGCAGGCTCGCTCCCACAGGGATTGTGTTTGACTTAGTGACCGGCAGAAGCCGGCCCCGCCTTCGCCGCAAACGGCGGTTTCGCCAACCACACCAACAGAATCAACCCCATGAACGCCCACCCCAGCAACGTGAAGTAATCCACGGTGGAGAGCATGTACGCCTGACTGGTCAGCACATGATCCAGCTGTGCGTAGGCCGGATTGCCCGCACCGCCCAACGCATTCAAGGCATCCCGGGTCGCCGGCTCATAGGTGGTGATGCTTTCACTCAAATACGCATGGTGCTGATCGGCCCGGCGAATCCAGATCCAGGTGGTCAACGACGCCGCAAAACTACCGCCCAGGGTCCGCAGGAAAGTCGCGAGACCCGCGCCGTCGGCAATCTGGCTCGGCGGCAAGTCCGACATCAAAATGCTCAGGGTCGGCATGAAGAACAGCGCCACACCGATGCCCATGAACAACTGCACCAGCGCGATGTGCTGGAAGTCCACTTCGTTGGTAAACCCGGCACGCATGAAGCAACTCAAACCGATGCAGAGGAACGCGCCACCAGCCAGCAGCCGCAGGTCGAACCTGTGCGCATACTTGCCGACAAACGGCGACAGCAGCACCGGCAGAATGCCAATCGGTGCCACCGCCAGTCCGGCCCAGGTGGCCGTGTAGCCCATCTGGGTTTGCAGCCATTGCGGCAGGATCAGGTTAATGCCGAAGAACCCGGCGTAACCGCCCACCAGCACGATGGTACCGATGCGGAAGTTGCGGTAAGCGAACAGCCGCAGGTTGACCACCGGGTGTTTGTCGGTCATTTCCCAGATCACGAACACCGCCAGCGCAATCACTGAAATAGCCGCGCCGATGATGATGAAGTTCGATTCGAACCAGTCCAGGTCATTGCCCTTGTCGAGGATCACCTGCAATGCCCCGACACCGATGATCAACGTGATCAGTCCCACGTAATCCATCGGCTGGTAACTGGTCTCCACTGGACGCGCCTTGAGTTGCTGGCGCACCACCATCACCGCAAAGATCCCGATCGGCACGTTGATAAAGAAAATCCACGGCCAGCTGTAGCTGTCGGTAATCCAGCCGCCGAGGATGGGCCCTGCAATCGGCGCCACCACCGTGACCATCGCCAGCAACGCCAGGGCCATGCCGCGCCTTGCGGGCGGGTAGACCGCGATCAACAGCGTCTGGGTCATCGGGTACAACGGCCCGGCCACCAGGCCTTGAAGCACCCGAAAGCCGATCAGCTCCGGCATCGAGGTTGAGATACCGCACAGAAACGACGCCAGCACGAACAGCATCGTCGCCCAGAGAAACAGCTTCACTTCACCGAAACGCCGGCTGAGCCAACCGGTCAGCGGCAGCGCGATAGCGTTGCTCACCGCAAACGAGGTGATCACCCAGGTGCCCTGCTCCGAACTCACGCCCAGGTTGCCGGAAATCGTCGGCAAGGCCACGTTGGCGATGGTGGTGTCGAGCACCTGCATGAAGGTCGCCAGCGACAGGCCGATGGTGCTGAGCAGCAAGCTGGGGGGCGAGAAAGAGGCGTTATTGCTCATCGCGAATCCTTTGGAGCTGAATTTTTTGGAGCGGGGCTCACGCTGCGCCCGTTACAGGCGCAGCTGACGGATTGGCGAATCAGCGTTGCGCGGTTTTGCTGACCGCGGCGCTGTTGTCGTGGATCAACTGGGTGATCATCGCGTCGGCCTCGGCCAACTGACGGTCGTAGATGCTGGTGCTGAACGACGCCTTTTGCGGCGGCTGTTGCGCCAGCACCGGGCCGCTCTGGTCGCGCAGGTTCACAGCGACCTGAGTCGACAGGCCGACCCGCAATGGGTGTTTGGCCAGCTCTTCGGCATTGATGTGAATCCGCACCGGCACCCGCTGCACGATCTTGATCCAGTTACCGGTGGCGTTCTGCGCCGGCAGCAAGGCAAACGCGCTGCCGGTCCCGGCGCCGAGGCTGTCGATGGTGCCGCGGTATTTGACGTCGCCGCCGTAAACGTCGGCTTCGATGTCCACCGGCTGACCGATGCGCATGTCACGCAGCTGGGTTTCCTTGAAGTTGGCGTCGATCCACAGCTGATCCAGCGGGATCACCGCCATCAGCGCCGTGCCCGGCTGGACTCGCTGGCCGAGTTGCACGGTACGTTTGGCGACATAACCGGTGACCGGCGCGATCAAGGTGCTGCGGGCGTTATTCAGATACGCCTGACGCAATTGCGCGGCGGCGGACATCACCTCCGGGTGCGAAGAAACCACGGTGTCATCGACCAGTGCGCTGGTGGTCTTGAGCTGTTGCTGGGCGTTGGCCAGGGCGTTTTGCGCCGAGGTCAGGTCATCGCGAGCGTGGGACAGTTCTTCCTGGGAAATCGCTCCGCCAGCGGCGAGGTTTTTCCGGCGATTGAAGTTGTCCTGAGCCTTTTGCACGTCAGCCTGCTGGGCATTGACCTGGGCTTTCATGCCGTCGACGTTGCTGTACAAACCGCGTACCTGGCGCACGGTGCGGGCCAGATTGGCCTGGGCACTTTGCAGACCGACTTCGGCATCGTTCGGGTCGAAATTGACCAGCACCTGGCCTTCGTGAACCAGGTCGCCATCGTCGGCGCCGATGCTGACCACCGTGCCGGTGACCAGCGGAGTGATTTCTACCACGTTGCCGTTCACATAGGCGTCGTCGGTGCTTTCGCTCCAGCGACCGAAGAATTGGTGATAACCCCAGACGCCGGCTCCGGCGAGGATCACCATGATCGTCAGGACAAACAGCATCACTTTGCGCTTGCGCGGGTTGCTCGTGTCTTGAGTGTCGTCAGGGGTTGAAATTGTATTGGCAGTGGCCATGACAAGTACCTTGAATTAGTTGTGCTGCGTGGCTGGGGTTGCGTTGGCTGCGGTCAGGGTTTCGCCCTGAAAACCGCCACCCAGCGCCTGCATCAGTTGGATCGACAGGTCGATCTGCTCGGCATTCAGGTTGGCCAGCTGACGCTGGGCCTGGAGCAATTGCTGCTCGATGCTGAGCACGTCCAGGTAATTCCCGATGCCGGAACCGTAGCGCTGGACCACGGTGTTGTAAGAATCCTGGGCAATGTCGGTGGCGTGTTGCTGGGCACCGATTTGCCGGCCGATATCGTGCAACTGGTTGATGGTGTTGCTGACATCACCCAGAGCGCTCACCAGGCTTTTGTTGTACTGCGCCACCGCGAGGTCGTAATCGGCGTCTCGGGAATCGAGGTCGGCACGCAGGCGGCCGCCGTCGAAAATCGGTACCGAGAGGGTTGGAGCGATGTTGAAGAAGCGACTGGCGGAACCGAACATCGCATCGCCCAGCAACGACTCGACACCGGCCGCCGCGCTCAGGTTGAGGTTGGGGTAGAACCGGGTCTTGGCCGCCGCGATGTTTTTGCTCGCCGCTTCAACCCGCCAGCGTGACGCCACCAGGTCCGGGCGACGACCGAGCAATTCTGCAGGCAACACCGACGGCAACGCGACTGCACTGGCCTGAAGGACTTGCGGTCGGGCGATTTCATTGCCGCGATCCGGGCCTTTGCCCAGCAGCACCGCCAAGGCGATTTTCGCGCTTTGCAGGCGTTTCTCGGCGTCGATCAGGCTGGCTTCGGCGCTGGCTTCCAGGCTTTCGGTCTGCTGGAACTGGTACTGACTGTCGATCCCCGAACTCAGGCGACGCTGGCTGAGGTCGAGCATTTGTTTGGTGCGTTTGAGGTCTTCGCTGGCCAGGTCATGGATGACGTGCGCCTGCCCCAGATCGCTGTAGGCACGGGCGACGTCGGCAGACAAGGTCAACTGCGCCGCCTGCTGATCGACTTCGGCGACACGGGCTTGGCCCAATGCGGCTTCCCAGGCGTCGCGCTGACCACCCCAGAGGTCGAAGGTGTAATTGAAGCTGGCGCCGAGATTACGCACGGTGGAATACGTTCCACCCTGCCCGCTCGGGTCCTGATCGCGAGCCAGACGCGAGCGGCTGACACCGGCGCTGGCATCGAGGGTCGGCATGCGCGCGGCGTCGGCGGCATAGGCGGCAGCGCTGGCCTGGTGAGCGCGGGCGTCGGCGATTTGCATGTCGGGGCTGTCGTGCAGGGCTTCGCGGATCAGGCCGTCGAGCTGCGGGTCGCCGAGGCTTTTCCACCAGTCGCTTTTCGGCCATGCGGCAGGCGAAAGGGTCACACCGTTGAGCGACTGCCCGGCCTTGAGGTTCTTCGCATCGAGGCTGACGCCTTCGGTGTTCAAGCCACTGTAACTGGCGCAACCGGCGACGCTCATGGCCAACAGCACCAGGCTCAGGCCGGTACGCAGGCGTTTATTGTTCATGGCCACCTACCCGCAGCAAGGTGATCGAGTCACCCGCCGCTACCAGAATTTTCTTCAGGATGTGTTCCAGGGTTTTCAATTCTTCCGGGGTGATGGCGCCGGCCAGTTCGTTCATGGCATCGGCGCCGATCTGCGGCAGCTGGTCAGTCAACTGCTGGCCTTGTTCGGTCAGCATCAGTTGCACCTGACGGCGGTCTGCCTCGGAGCGTTGGCGGGCAAGGAAACCTTTCTGTTCCAGACGATCGAGCATGCGGGTCATCGAACCGCTGTCCAGCGACAAGTGACGGCACAGCTCGGCCGGGGTATCGACGCCGAACTGGGCCATGATGATCAGCACTTTGAACTGCGCGGCGGTGATGCCGTGGGGTTCCATGTGCGTGTCGATGATCCGGTCCTTGAGCAGCGCGGCGCGGCCGAGCAAGAGGCCGAGATGGCAATTATGGAAATCGTATGAGGAGAAATGTTTCATCTGACCACCAATTAGCTGCCTAGGCAGTGAATGTATGTCGAGATATTACTGCCTAGGCAGCCAATGTCAACGTAATAGTTAGGTTGCTTTGTATTTAGTTGATAAACGGGGCCGGATTATGCGGCGGACGCCTGACGCCATCGCGGGCAAGCCCGCTCCCACAGGGATCACACTGAACCTTGTGGGAGCGGGCTTGCCCGCGATTGGGGCGACGCGGTATCTGGAAGGGAAAGCGGGGTTAGAAATCCCGCTTGTAGAAGATGTCCAGCGAACTGGCCACGCCGCTGGCGGCTTCCAGGTAGACCTTTTTGCTCAGTTTGTAGCGCAAGGCGATGGTGTTGGCCGGTTCGAACACCCCAACCCCATAACGCAAGCTGAGTTTTTCCGAAATATTGCCGCTGGCCACCACCGCGGTGTTAGTACCGCTGCCCTGAGTATCGAGCTGGAAGTCCTGAATGCCCAGATCCTTGGCCAAGCCGCTGGTGACACCCGAACTGCCCATCAAGCCCAACCCGAGGGCGGCCTGGGCGAGCATGTTGTTGTCTTCACCGGTGGTGCTCAGCGGACGGCCCAGCACCAGATAGGACAGCGCCTGCTCCTGACTCATCGCCGGTTCCGAAAAAATCTGCGTGGTCGGCTGCTCGGCGCTGCCGCTCAGGCGAATGCCGGCGATCACGTCGTCGGTCTGGCGAATCGCTTCGATATCGAGGTACGGCTGATCGATGGGGCCGGCAAACAACAGGCGCGCCCGGCGCACCGTCAGTCGCTGACCGTAGGCGCGATAACGCCCATCGTTGAGCCACAGCTCGCCGCGCGTGTCCATGTTGTCGCCGATGTGCACATGGCCTTGCAGATTGGCGGTCAGGCCGAACCCGGCAAAGCTGAGTTTGTCTTCCCCGACCACCACATCGACGTCCATCGCCATGGCCATCGGCGGCTTGCCCTCTTCGGTCTGCTGACCGACGATCACCGTGTCATCGGAGACCTTGACCGTCGACGGCGGCAACTCGCGCACGGTAATTTCGCCCTTGGGCACCAGCACCTTGCCGACGACCGCCAGTTTGTCGTCCTTCATGGAGATTTTCAGGTCCGGTGCCATTTCCAGCTTGGCATAAGGCTCGACCGTGACCGGCAACTGCGAACCTTTGAGCGCCAGATCCACGATCAATGCCTGCCCCCAGGCGATGTTGCCGTTCAGGCTGCCATGCCCGGTCTTGCCGCTCTTCCAGCCGCCGTTCAACTGAACGGTTTCGCCGACAATTACGGCTTGAAGTTGCAAGGCCTCCAAATCCATCGGTAATTCAGAGCCGGAGATTTCGCCGTCACTGAGCAACAAGTTGCCGTTGACCAGCGGCGCCAGCAACCCGCCGGACAGTGTGCCACTGCCGTTCAAATGCCCGGTGAGTTTCTCGACCATCGGCACAAACGGCCGCGCCACCGACAAATCCAGACCACTGAGGCGGAACGAGCCGGTCAGCGGTTTGTTCTTCGGCAACGGGTTGATCTGCGCCTGAAGCATCAGCTCACCCAGCTTGCCGCCGACAAAGTTGAGGTCGGTGTCGATGCGTTTGGGCGTGAGCTTGCTGGTGAGTTTCAGGGTCTGGTACGGGAAGTCCAGCCATTGCTCCTTTTCCTTCATGCGTAATGTGCCGCCGCTGGCATCGACGCTGATCTGGCCATTCGGGCCGCTGGCCGGCAAGTCCAGTTGCAAGTCGGCGTTGAGCTTGCCCTGCCAGGCGAAATCCTTCGGCAACCATTGCGCCAGGCTGTCGATGGGGAATTGCTTGAGGTGGTAACGCAGCTTCGGCTCAGGCATCAAGCGCTGATCTTCGCCGCACAGGCTGGCCGGGCCGGACATCCAGCAATGGGCGCCGAAATTGATTTTGCCGTCCGCCAGCCGCTCAAGTTTCGCCGGACTTTGCAGCTTCCAGTCCTGACCGCCGGCCTGGATATCGCCGCTGGCCAGACGCCCGCGCCAGTTGCCCTTATCCAGCGTGCCGTCAAGACCAAGGGCCAGTTTCAGCTTCGGCCCTTGCAGGTCGAGCATCAGTTTCTGGTTTTTGATGTCGCCCTGGCCGCTGGCGGTCAACGTGCCCAGTGATGTGTCGCCGGTCTGAATGCCGCTGCCCTTGAGGTCGACCTTCGCTCGCTGGGCGCTGTCGAGGGTGGCGTCCAGATTGAGGCTTTGCAGGCGGTTGTCTTCGAAAACCAGTTGCGTGCCTTGCAGGGCGAGCTTGCCTTGCGGTGCCTTGAGCGTGCCAGCGACATCGACCCGACCATTGAGCTGGCCGCGCAGTTGCGGCCAGAGCTGGGCCAGTCGCGGCAGCTTGATGTCGATCTGGCCGGCGAGTTTCTGTTGCAGGCTGCCCTTGCCATTGATGCTGTTGTCACCGAGGCGAATCTTCAACGCGCTGAGGTTCCATTGCTCGCCGCCGCCATCGGCCTTGGCTTGCAACACCGCCGGTTGCCCGCGCAGTTTGCCTTTCAGGTCCAGGTCGGCGGTCAGGCTGAGCGTTTCATTCTTCATTTCGCCTTTGCTGCGCAACGGGCCAGCCAACGTACCCGGCAACTCCGCGAGCCAGTACGCCGGGTTGATCGCCGAGAGGTCCAGCGCCGTATCCCAGGCGATACCATCGGCAAATTGCAGGTTCAGGTGCCCTTCGGCCTTGCCCTGCCCGGCTTCGAGCTTGAACTGCGGCAGATGGATTTGGCTCAGGTCGCCGCTGAACCGGCTGTTCAGGCTGAACGCCCCGGCCGGGCCATCCAGTGCGGCCTTGAAGTTACCGATGTAGTTGCCGTCGGTGTAGGAGACTTCACCGTTGAAGCTGCGCAGTGCCACTTGCGGCTCGTCGATCAGCGGATAGAGGCGATGCCACGGGAAATCCAGCCAGTCGATTTTTGCATCAGCGCTCAGGCCTTTGCTCCAGTCCACAAGCCCTGTGAGTTTGAGGCTTTGTTTGTCGTTGGCTGTCAGGTCAAGGGCGGCGATCTGCGCGCCCTTGGCGTCGACCTTGCCTTGCAGCAACAGCGCGACCGGGCCAAGCTCGGCGGGCAACGTGGCTTTGCCGAGCAACTGGTAGCCGTTTTTCAGGTCGCCGTCGCCGGTGAGCTCCAGTTGATTGAGTTGCAGGGTGTCCGGCAGATCGGCGCTGGCCTTGAAGCCGTCAGCGGTGATGCGCAATTTGGCCGGCAGGTTTTCCACCAGCGGTTGCAGTTCACCGGTGAGCTGCCCATTCAGGTAACCACTGCTGTCGGCTTTCAGCTTCAGGATTTTCAGCAGGTCGCCGTCAACCTTCAAGGCCAGAGCCCAAGGCTCGGGAGCCGACAGGGTCAGTTTGCCTTCGGCTGTGAGCGGCCAGTTGCCGCTCGGTTGCAACAAGCCGGACAGGCTCAGGCTCAGTTCATCACGCTGCAGGCTTACCGAGTCGATCTGCAAACCTTTGGCGGTCCAGTGCGCCGCCAGTTGCAGGCCTTTGAGTTCTTCGCTGCCGTTGAACAGCAGACGACCGACCTTGACGTCGCCCAATTCGATGGCCAGCGGCAACTTCAAGTCAGGGAGACTGATCGGCCCGCTGTTTTGCTCTTGCGCGCCGGGCGGGAATTGCAGGCTGACCTGCTCGGCCTGCAATTGCTCGATGCACAGCGTCATGCGCGTCAGGCACAGCGGCGACCAGGCGAAAATCGCTTGGTTCAGCTCAACCCGGCTGTTGTCCTGCTGCCACAGCAGATGGTCGGCGCTCCACTGCCCCCCCAAGCGTCCCTGGAAATTCTCAACGGTCAAACCCGGCACAAACCCGAGCGCCCAGCGGCTGCCCGTCGCCGTGCCCAGCACGGTGATCAAGGCCAGCACGACCAGCATCAGCAGCGCCGGGATCGCCAGCAGCGCTATTTTCAAACCACGCTTCACAGCTCAGGCCCCATGGAAAAGTGCAGTCGAATGCCGCCGTCGTCGTCCATCGCATGGGCCAGGTCGAGGCGAATCGGCCCCACCGGCGAGACCCAGCGTATGCCGACACCGACGCCGGTCTTGAGGTTCGGCAGTTCAAGGGTATTGAAGGAGTTGCCCTGGTCGATAAAGGTTGCGACCCGCCATTTTTCGGCGATGGAATATTGATACTCGACGCTGCCGGCCACCATGTAACGGCCACCGATACGGTCGCCCTCAGAGTTCTCCGGGGACAGGCTCTGGTAGTCGTAACCGCGCACGCTCTGATCGCCACCGGCGAAGAAGCGTAGAGACGGCGGCACCGATTTGTAGCCATTGGTGGCGCTGCCGCCGACCTGCACCCGACCAAGGAAGCGGTGTTTGTCGAAGACCGTGGTCAGGCCTTTGACCAACGCCGTGCCGTAGATCAGGTTGGTGTCTGACCCCACCCCTTCCTTGGCGACTTTGGTTTCGAATTGCAGGCGATAGCCGTTATGCGGATCGATGCGGTTGTCGCTTTTCAGGTACGAATAGCTCACGCCGGGCATCAGCAAGGTACTGAGCCCCGAGTCGTCGCCTAGTGTGTATTCCTCGCGCTGCCACTTGAGCGACACCACCCGCTGCCAGCCGCTGGGCAACTTGCTGTGCCATTCGGGGCCGAGGGTCAGCAGTTTGCTCAGGGAATCGGTGCCAGCGATTTCTTCATATTGATAGCCAGCGGCCCAGCGCAGTTTGTCGGTCAGCGGTGGGTCCAGGGGAATGTCGTAAAACACCCCGACGTTCTGCCGCGGTGCCGACAGCTCGGCTTCCCAACCATAGCTGTCGCCTTGCGGGTTGACCCAGTGCCGGGTCCAGTTGGCCTTGATTCGCGGGCCGACGTCGGTGGAAAACCCCAGACCCAAGCCCATGGTCCGAGGCTTGCGGGTGTCGAGTTTGACCGCCACCGGGATCACCTCGTCCCTGGACGCGGTCGGCGCCGCGTCGACGCGCACGCCTTCGAAATAACCGCTCGATTGCAGCGCCTGATTGAGTTCGGCGATCAGTTCGGAGTCATAGGGCGTACCGGCCTTGAACGGCACCATGCGTTGCAGCAGGTCTTCGTCGAACGGCGTGTCGCCTTCAAAACTGACCTTGCCCAGCGCATAACGCGGGCCGCTGTCGTAGATCAATTCGATGTCGGCGACGCCCGCACGCGGGTCCACCAACAACTTCTGACGAGTGAAACGCCCACTGAAAAAACCGAAGCGCGAGGCCTGGTTCTGGATCAGCCGCTTGGCGTCTTCGTAATGGCCATGGTTAAGCACCGCGCCAGGCTTCAGCAGGTCGCCTTTCGGCACACGAAAGGATTTGAGGTCGGCCGCAGGCCCCTCGACACGCACCGTGACGTTGCGCAAATGGATCGGCTCGCCGGGATCGATGTTCAGCACCAGGCGCGGCGTCTTGCCGCCCTTTACGTCGCTGTCGATTTGCGGCTGGTAATACCCCAAGGCCTGGGCGGCCTTGCGCGCCTGTTCTTCGGCGCCGCGACTGAAGCGCAGCAAGGCTTCTTCATCGCGATCGCCGAGGCTACCGATATAGCCCTCTATATTGGCCTTCAGTTCATCGTTGGACGGTTTGATCCGCACATCCAATTCACTTTGTGCCAGCGCCGCGCAGCTGGATAACAGCATCAGCAGGCCGCTGGTCATTCTTCCTGGAAACTTCATAGCGCGGATGCTATCACGAGGCTGGGAGCGTGATAGAGCCTGACCTGCCGCGAAAGTTCTACCTTTACGCCGTTGCTGTTTGTAACACCTGCGGGTTGGCGTGGAAAAACACGTGCTCACGAATCGGTCCTACAGCCACTTCGCCGATTTCCTCATAGCCCTGACGTTTATAGAACTCCAGATAACGAGGATTCCCGGTGTCGAGGATCACGCCCTGGGAGTGCTCATCGACCGCGCACCAGTTGTGCACCGCTTGCAGCAATTGTTCGCCAAAGTGCTTGCCCTGAAATTGCGGGTGAACCCCCAGCAATGGCAGGACGTGCACCGAATCGGACGGCACGCACGCCATCACGGCCGCGTGGTATTCGAGGTAACGTCGGGTGCAGCGAAACCCGGTGCTGAGCACCATCCGCAGGCGCCAGGCCCAGCTTTCGGTGATGCCCAGGCGGCGTTGCGGCGGCGCGATCAGGGCGATGCCGATCAAGCGGTCATTCACCAGCAGGCCGATGGCCGGCAACTCCTGAAAAAAATGTTGTTTGACCAGTTCGCGCACCGTCGCCCGTACCCGCTGTTCATAACCAGGGCGTTCGGCGTCGAACAGGTAGCCGAACGTCGGCTCGTGCCGGTACGCCTGGTACAACAGGGAACGTGCTTCGCGGGAATAGCCGCTGTCGAGCATGTGAATATCGGCGGTGGCGGTCGAGGTTTCGGGCATAACGGCGGATCTCCCTGGGGCACAGCTCAGATGGCTGCGCTCTTCTTGGTACGAACCTTGGGGTGGCTTCACAGTTCCCCAGACAGGTATAGACCAAGCCAGGATCTTCATCGACTGGGCTGACGCCTTCGCGGGCAAGCCTCGCTCCCACAGTGTCCGTGTCGTACACAAAATCTGTGAACACCACCGAAACTGTGGGAGCGGGCTTGCCCGCGAAGAGGCCCTATATGCCAACACAAAGCTGACGGGGGAAAGCGAATCGCCTCACCCCAAGGCTGGCCCCATTCCTACATGTCAGCTAGCATCGCACTTTTGCCAGGACTGCCGACCATGAAGATCGTCTCCTTCAACATCAACGGGCTGCGCGCTCGCCCGCATCAGCTGGCGGCGCTGATTGAAAAGCATCAACCGGACGTGATCGGGTTGCAGGAAACCAAGGTCCACGACGACCAATTCCCCCTGGACGAGGTTCAGGCGCTGGGTTATCACGTGTATTTCCACGGGCAAAAGGGTCATTACGGCGTGGCCCTGCTCTCGCGCCAGGAGCCGATTGCGCTGCACAAAGGTTTCGCCACTGACGAAGAAGACGCTCAGCGGCGCTTCATCTGGGGCACGTTCGCCGACACCAATGGCCTGCCGGTGACCATCATGAACGGCTATTTCCCACAGGGCGAAAGCCGCGATCACCCTACCAAGTTCCCGGCCAAGGAACGTTTCTACGGCGATTTGCAGCAGTTGCTGGAAAGCCAGTTCAGCAACGACCAACCCATTGTGGTGATGGGCGATGTGAACATTTCCCCGGAAGACTGCGACATCGGCATCGGCCCGGACAACATGAAACGCTGGCTGAAAACCGGCAAATGCAGCTTCCTGCCCGAAGAGCGCGAATGGATGGCCCGCCTGAAGAACTGGGGGCTGGTGGACAGTTTCCGTCACCTGAACCCGGACGTTGCCGACCGTTTCAGCTGGTTCGACTACCGCAGCCGCGGTTTCGAGGATGAGCCCAAGCGCGGACTGCGGATTGACCTGATCATGGCGTCCCATGGATTGTTGCCACGGGTTAAAGACGCGGGCGTGGATTATGAACTGCGCGGGATGGAAAAACCTTCTGATCATGCGCCGATCTGGCTTGAATTGAGCTGATCCTACAAAATCGACACAAGGCTAATGTGGGAGCGGGCTTGCTCGCGAAGGCGGTGGGTCAGTCGACATCAATGTTGAATGATCGACCGCCTTCGCGAGCAAGCCCGCTCCCACATTGGTAACTGTCATCGTTCAGAAACCTTACTGACTTATTCTCCCGGCACTTTCTTTGGCTTATAAGGTGCCGGCATGACCCTGCGCGTGTTGTTCCTGTTACTGCTCGGCGCCGTGCTGCCGCTGACGGTGTCGGCTGGCGATTTGCCGACGCCCGAACGTGGCCCGGTGCTGCGCATCCAGGGTTCCAACACCATCGGCGCGGCATTGGGCCCGGCGCTGGTCGAGGGGTTGATGCGTGAACAGGGCTTGCTGAAGGTTCACCGCGAAGCCCCGGACAAGGCCAACGAACAACGCATCGTCGGCGAAACCGCTCAGGGCCGCCGAGTCGAGGTGGAGGTCGCGGCCCACGGCTCCAGCACCGGGTTCAAAGCCCTGAAAAACGCCTCTGCCGATCTCGCGGCCTCATCGCGCCCGATCAAGGACAGCGAACGGGTGGATCTCGAACCATTGGGCGACCTGAAAAGCCCGGCTGCCGAGCAAGTCATCGCCATCGATGGGCTGGCCATCATCCTTCATCCGCACAATCCGCTGAAGCAACTCGACACCGAGCAACTGGCGCGAATCTTCAGCGGCGAAGCGAAAACCTGGGAAGAACTCGGCGGCACCGGTGGGACGATTCATCTCTATGCGCGGGATGACCAATCAGGCACCTACGACACGTTCAAGGAACTGGTCCTCAGTCCACATGGGAAAAACCTGAGCGGCAATGCGAAACGCTTCGAATCCAGCGAACAATTGTCCGACGCGGTCAGTCTGGACCCACAAGCCATCGGCTTCATCGGTTTGCCTTATGTGCGCCAGGCCAAGGCCGTGGCCATTGTCGATGGCGACTCCCAGGCCATGTTGCCGCTCAATAGCCTGATCGCGACGGAAGATTACCCGCTGTCCCGTCGACTGTTCTTTTACCTGCCGCCGAACGGGAAAAATCCCTGGGCCAAGGCCCTGGTCAAGTTCGCCCAAAGCAGCAATGGCCAGGCGATCGTCGCGGCCAATG
This sequence comes from Pseudomonas sp. P9_31, assembly GCF_034008235.1. Classification (NCBI taxonomy): domain Bacteria; kingdom Pseudomonadati; phylum Pseudomonadota; class Gammaproteobacteria; order Pseudomonadales; family Pseudomonadaceae; genus Pseudomonas; species Pseudomonas sp. P9_31. The sequence continues at coordinate 2,279,047 of NZ_CP125375.1, read as the reverse complement.
GTTTTATCGCACAGACCGTTCAGGCCATGGCCGTTACGCCGAATGCGCTGATGCCCGAGGGTTATCAGGCACTCAGTCGCCATGCCCAGCGGCTGACGGTGAATTTCCGTTTCGAAGAAGGCAGCGCGATGCTGGACAACAAGGCCCGACAGGACCTGTCGCGGGTGCTCGACTATATAAAGCAGCACGACAAAACCAATCGGCAGGTGACGCTGGCAGGGTTTGGCGACGCCAAGAGCGACCCGGCGCGGGCCGATCTGCTGTCGAAACTGCGGGCCATGGCGGTGCGACGAGAACTGGTGAAAAACGGCGTGGTATTTCGCGAGATTCGCGGTTTCGGCGCCGAGATGCCGGTGGCGGCCAACAGCGGGGATGAGGGGCGAATCAAGAATCGGCGGGTTGAGGTTTGGGTGTATTGAGTCTGATGCTGATGGATTGAATGGGCCGACGCCATCGCGGGCAAGCCTCGCTCCTACAGGTAACCACCAATCCTGTGGGAGCGGGCTTGCCCGCGAAGAACGATGACACGGTGTTACTGCCCGCTGCGCATCATCTCTTTCGGCACATACTTGCCGATCTCGAACTTGCCGATCGCCGCACGGTGCACTTCGTCCGGGCCGTCGGCCAGGCGCAGGGTGCGTTGCATGGCATACATGTAGGCCAGCGGGAAATCGTTGGAAACCCCTGCCCCGCCATGGATCTGGATCGCCCGGTCGATCACCCGCAATGCCACGTTCGGCGCGACGACTTTGATCTGTGCGATTTCGCTTTTCGCCACCTTATTGCCGACGGTGTCCATCATGTACGCCGCTTTCAATGTCAGTAGTCGTGCCATGTCGATCTCCATCCGCGAGTCGGCGATTTTGTCGATGTTACCGCCCAGCCGCGCCAGGGGTTTGCCGAATGCGGTGCGGTTGACCGCACGTTTGCACATCAACTCCAGCGCACGCTCGGCCATGCCGATCGAACGCATGCAGTGGTGAATCCGGCCCGGGCCAAGGCGACCCTGAGCGATTTCGAAGCCGCGTCCTTCACCCAACAGGACGTTTTCGTACGGCACCCGGACGTTTTCGAACAGCACTTCGGCGTGGCCGTGAGGCGCGTCGTCGTAACCGAACACTGGCAGCGGGCGCACAATTTTCACACCTGGGGTGTCCACCGGCACCAGAATCATCGAGTGCTGCGCATGGCGCGGTGCATCCGGATTGCTCAGGCCCATGAAGATCAGGATCTTGCAGCGCGGATCGCAGGCACCTGAAGTCCACCATTTTTTGCCGTTGATCACCCATTCGTCACCATCACGCACGGCGCAGGCAGCCATGTTGGTGGCATCAGACGAGGCCACGTCCGGTTCGGTCATGGCGAACGCCGAGCGGATCTCGCCGCGCAACAGTGGTTCGAGCCAGCGTTGCTTCTGTTCTTCGCTGGCGTAACGCACCAGCACTTCCATGTTGCCGGTGTCTGGCGCCGAGCAGTTGAACGGCTCAGGACCCAGCAATGAGCGGCCCATGATTTCCGCCAATGGCGCGTATTCGAGGTTGGTCAGGCCGGCACCGCGTTCGGACTCAGGCAGAAACAGATTCCACAGGCCTTCGGCCCTGGCCTTGAGTTTGAGTTCTTCCATGATTGCCGTTGGCTGCCAGCGATCGCCCTCGGCGACCTGGCGTTCGAACACCGCTTCGGCGGGGTAAACGTAGGTGTCCATGAACGCAGTCACGCGCTCACGCAGTTCCTGGACCTTGGGCGAATAAGCGAAATCCATGGCAGCTCTACCTTTTTATCAGGGGTTCAGAGGAGTTGTTCAGGTCATGCAATCGATGCTAGAACAGCGTTGATAATTTACCTAACCTATTCTCGGCGTGTATTAACATTCATCACCGATATATGATCGGCTGATTGCCAAGGCCCTCGGGTCCGATCAAAACGCCGCTAAAAACAGATGCCCCTATAAAAAAAGAGTGCAGCGCATGAATCTGAGCAAGGTCGACCTCAACCTTTTCATCGTCTTCGACGCGATCTACACCGAAGCCAACCTGACCCGCGCCGGGCAGATTGTCGGCATTACTCAACCGGCGGTGTCGAACGCTCTGGCCCGCCTGCGCGAGACCTTCAACGATCCGCTTTTCGTGCGCACCGCCCAGGGCATGGTGCCCACGCCGATGGCGCAGAACATTATCGGCCCGGTGCGTAACGCCCTCTCCCTGCTGCGGGTGTCGGTGCAGGAAAGCCGCATTTTCAACCCGTTGCAGGCGGTCAAGACCTACCGCATCAGCATGACCGACCTCACCGAGGCGGTGATCCTGCCGCCGCTGTTCCAGCGCCTGCGGCGCCTGGCGCCGACGGTGATCATCGAAAGTTTCCTGTCCAAACGTCGCGAAACCACCAAGGAACTGGCGGCCGGGCGTCTCGATTTCGCGGTGGATGCGCCGCTCAACACCGACCCGCAGGTGCGTCACGTCAAGTTGATGGAGGACCGTTATGTGTGCGCCATGCGCAAGGGCCATCCGCTGGCGGGCAAAGAAAAATTCACTCTCGACGATTACCTGTCCCTGACCCACATCCATATTTCCAGCCGCCGCAGTGGCCTGGGTTATGTCGACCTGGCCCTGGGCAAAATGGGCATCCAGCGCAAGATCGCCCTGCGCTCCCAGCATTACCTGATGGCGTCCCAGGTGTTGCAACAGACCGACATGGTCATGACCGTGCCGGAACGCTTCGCCCGTCGCCATGACTTGTACTCGGTGAACCTGCCGGTCAACGATGTGCCGCCGGTGGAAACCCACCTCTACTGGCACGAAAGCACTGACCAGGACCCGGCCAACCGCTGGATGCGCGAACAGATGATCGAGTTGTGCCAGCAGGTCACGGCCCATGAGAAGACGCTGGATAAGGTGTAGGACTTTAGACCACAGCGCCCTCATCGCGAGCAGGCTCGCTCCCACAGGGAATCGCTGTTTCACACAAATGTTGTGTTCACCGTAGATCTATTGTGGGAGCGAGCCTGCTCGCGAAGAGGCCCGCAAGCACACTGAGAATCCATAGCCCTTGACGTAAACGTAAACCTGCCATTAGCTTAGCGCCATGACCTTTTTCGAGCGCTTCCATGAGCAGCCAGACCTATAGCATTTCCGACCTCGCCCGCGAGCTCGACATCACCACCCGGGCCATTCGCTTCTATGAAGAGCAGGGCCTGCTCAGCCCCGAGCGTCGCGGCCAGGAACGCATTTATTCGCCCCGTGACAAGGTCAGCCTGAAGCTGATCCTGCGGGGCAAGCGCATTGGTTTTTCCCTGGCCGAATGCCGCGAGCTGATCGAACTTTATGACCCCTCCAGCGGTAACACCAAGCAACTGCACAGTATGCTGGCGAAAATTGCCGAGCGTCGGGACCAACTCGAACAGCAACTGCTGGACATCGAACAGATGAAACTGGAACTCGACACGGCCGAAGAGCGCTGTACCCAGGCGCTGGAGCAAACGATCAAGAGCCAGGAATCGGTCCAGTAGATCTATACAATTCCCTGTGGGAGCGGGCTTGCCCGCGATGAGGGCATGACATTCAACATTGATGCTGACTGACCCACTGCCATCGCGGGCAAGCCCGCTCCCACAGGGTTTTCTCAGCATTCAGACAATCACAACAGGTCGATTCCATGTCCCTACCCACCCACGTACGCCTGGTCGAAGTCGGCCCCCGCGACGGTCTGCAAAACGAAGCCCAGCCCATCAGCGTTGCGGACAAGGTGCAACTGGTCGACGCGCTGACCGCCGCCGGCCTCGGCTATATAGAAGTCGGCAGTTTCGTCTCGCCCAAATGGGTGCCGCAAATGGCCGGTTCCGCCGAGGTCTTCGCGCAAATCCAGCGCAAGCCGGGCGTGACCTATGGCGCCCTCGCCCCCAACCTTCGGGGCTTTGAAGACGCCATTGCGGCCGGGGTCAAGGAAGTCGCCGTGTTCGCCGCAGCGTCCGAAGCGTTTTCCCAGCGCAACATCAACTGCTCGATCAGCGAGAGCCTGGAGCGTTTCGTGCCGATCATGGACGCCGCCAAACAACACGGCGTCAACGTGCGCGGTTATGTGTCTTGTGTGCTGGGCTGCCCTTACGAGGGTGATGTCGCGCCTGCGCAAGTTGCCCGGGTCGCTCGCGAGCTCTATGCCATGGGTTGCTACGAAGTTTCGCTGGGAGACACCATCGGCACCGGCACTGCCGGCGCAACCCGCAAGATGTTCGAAGTGGTGTCGGCCGACGTGCCACGGGACAAACTGGCCGGGCACTTTCACGACACCTATGGCCAGGCCATGGCCAACATCTACGCCAGCCTGCTGGAAGGCATCGCGGTGTTCGACAGCTCGGTCGCCGGCCTCGGCGGCTGCCCGTATGCCAAGGGCGCCAGCGGTAACGTCGCGACCGAAGACGTGGTTTACCTGCTCAACGGCCTGGGTATCGAGACCGGCATCGATCTGGACGCCTTGATTCGGGCCGGCCAGCAGATTTGCGCGGTGCTGGGGCGCCCTACCGGTTCGCGCGTGGCCAAGGCCCGCAGCGCACAGTGACAACGTGGATGTGTCCGGGTGTTACCGCGTGTTCTGGCTCGTGGGGTGGAAACGAGTAACACGGAAACAAATTGTCAGGTTTGGCACGGATGAAAAAATCCAACAAAAATTCAAATAATTGATTTTAAAAGGATTTTTAAAGTTGGCACGGCTTCTGCTATCTCTATGGCATAACAAGAATAAAAAGCTGCAAACCAATAAAAATAAGACGTAACGACTCTGACATAACAAGAACAACACGGCAGAGACGCAGCTAACAGATTTTTTTGGAGAAGATGTGCTTTTCAGGGTGCTTTTCGGAGTAACCCGCAACCGGGCAGAGAACAATAAAACTACCGTCAGGTAGCTCCCGAACTGGTTGGATCGCTTGGCGAAAAAGTAGATCAGCGCTCAAAAAAATACGTTTGCTCTTGATCCCGGATGGGGATCGACAAAAACAGCGGTAAAGGGCCACGGTTGCCAAAAACAACAACAGACCGCCCCTCAATAATAAAAAAAGAGCACGTAACGACAAAATTAAAGGGGAGCTTCGGCTCCCCTTTGTGCTTTCTCGTGTTTGCCATTTCCACTGCGCCCCCTGTGGGAGCGAGCCTGCTCGCGATAGCGGTGGTTCAGTCGACATCTATATTGGATGCGCTGCCGTCATCGCGAGCAAGCTCGCTCCCACAAGGAGTTGTGGTCAGACGGGATGACCTCGCAGCTCCTCGATGCTGATCTCGCGCATCCGGAATTTCTGGATCTTGCCGGTCACGGTCATCGGAAATTCCTCCACGAACTTGAAGTAACGCGGCGTCTTGAAGTGCGCAATGCGCTCTTTGCACCAGGCTTGCAGTTCCTGCTCGGTAGCGCTGTGGCCGGGGTGGAATTTGATCCAGGCAACGATCTCTTCGCCGTACCGGGAACAAGGAATGCCGATCACCTGCACGTCGGCTACCGCCGGGTGGGTGAAGAAGAACTCTTCCAGCTCCCTTGGGTAAATATTCTCACCGCCGCGGATGATCAAGTCCTTGTTACGTCCGGCGATGCACACATAACCTCCATCGTTCATGCTCGCCAAATCGCCGGTGTGCATCCAGCCCGCCTCATCGATAGCCTCAGCGGTGCCTTGCGGGTTATTCCAGTAGCCGAGCATCACGCTGTAGCCCCGAGTACACAGCTCGCCGATGGTGCCGCGTGGCACCAGGTTGCCCGCCTCGTCGATGATCTTGCTTTCCAGTTGCGGCTGGGTGCGGCCGACGGTGGTGACGCGCAACTCCAGGCCGTCTGACGGACCGGTTTGCAACGACACGGGGCTGGTTTCCGTCATGCCGTAGGCAATCTGCACTTCACTCATGTGCATTTCGCTGATAACCCGGCGCATTACCTCGATCGGGCACGTTGCCCCGGCCATGATCCCGGTGCGCAGGCTCGACAAATCAAACTCGGCGCGTTTGGGCTGATCGAGCATGGCGATGAACATGGTGGGTACGCCGTAGAGTGCGGTGGCTTTTTCTTCGGCGACCGTGGCCAGGGTCAGCAGCGGATCGAAGGCATCGTTGGGGTAAATCATGGTGCTGCCGTGGGTGACGCAGCCGAGGTTGCCCATGACCATGCCGAAGCAGTGATACAGCGGCACCGGCATCACCAGCCGATCACGGGCAGTCAGCCCAAGGCTTTCGCCGACCATGTAACCGTTATTGAGAATGTTGTAGTGACTGAGGGTCGCGCCCTTGGGGAAACCGGTGGTGCCGGAGGTGTACTGGATGTTTACCGCCTGATCGAAATGCAGGCTGCCCTGGCGTTCGCGCAATTGCTCGACCGAGACGCTGGCCGCCAGATCGGCCAGCTGCGACCACGGCAGGAAACCCGATGGCGGCTGCGCATCCAGGCTGATGACCCCACGCAGTTCCGGCAGGCGTTCGCTCTGCAAGCGACCGATGGATTGTTCCGCCAATTCCGGTACCAATCCTTGCAGCATGCCGTGGTAGTCGGAGGTCTTGAAGGCCCCGGCACAGACCAGCCATTGGCAACCGGATTGCTTCAACACGTATTCGAGTTCGGAACTGCGGTAAGCCGGGTTGATGTTGACCAGGATCACGCCGATTTTCGCGCTGGCAAACTGGCTGATGCACCACTGGGCACAGTTCGGTGCCCAGATGCCGAGCCGGTCACCGGTTTGCAAACCCAGCGCCAGGAATGCTCTGGCGTGCAGATCAACAGCATCCGATAGTTGCTGCCAAGTGTAACGCAGCTGTTGATGACGCACGACCAGCGCCTCCCCGTTCGGGTATTGCGCGACCGTGTTATCGAACGCCTGACCGATGGTCATCGCCAGCAAGGCTTTGTCCTGGGAACCACGGGTATAGCTGCGCTGCGGGCTTGCACTGGGTTGATCCATGACGACCCCTATTGTCTTTATTGTAGGAGCGTGGCTTGTGTGGCGAGGGAGCTTGCTCCCGCTCGGTTGCGCAACAGTCGTTATCAGCCAATCAGGTGCTGTCTGATGCACCTTATTTACCGATTTGCGACCGCTTCGCGCTCGAACGGGAGCAAGCTCCCTCGCCACAGAGTGCGACGCTGGTCTTTCAGAACTGGCTCTACTCTCGCTCAAGTTGACGTTAACGTAAAGGGCGATTGACAGCCATTCGTCACAGGCTTACGTTAACGTAAAGGTGAGAGCAGAATCCTACCCTCCCCACCCTACAAAAAAGCCAAAAGGTGTCCCATGAGCTACCCGTCCCTGAACTTTGCCCTCGGTGAAACCATCGACATGCTGCGCGATCAGGTTCAGTCCTTCGTCGCCAAAGAGATCGCCCCGCGCGCCGCTCAGATCGACATCGACAACCTGTTCCCGGCCGACTTGTGGCGTAAATTCGGCGACATGGGCCTGCTGGGCATCACCGTGCCGGAAGAGTACGGCGGCGCAGGCCTGGGTTATTTGGCGCACGTGGTCGCCATGGAAGAAATCAGCCGTGGTTCGGCCTCGGTTGCGCTGTCCTACGGCGCCCACTCCAACCTCTGCGTCAACCAGATCAACCGCAACGGCACTCACGAACAGAAAAGCAAATACCTGCCGAAACTGATCAGCGGCGAGCACATCGGCGCCCTGGCCATGAGCGAGCCGAACGCCGGTTCCGACGTGGTTTCGATGAAGCTGCGCGCCGACAAACGCGGCGACCACTATGTGCTCAACGGCAGCAAGACCTGGATCACCAACGGCCCCGACGCCAATACCTACGTGATCTACGCCAAGACCGATCTTGAAAAAGGCCCGCACGGCATCACCGCCTTCATCGTCGAGCGCGACTGGAAAGGCTTCAGCCGCAGCAACAAGTTCGACAAGCTCGGCATGCGTGGCTCGAACACCTGCGAGCTGTTTTTCGATGACGTCGAAGTGCCGGAAGAAAACATTCTCGGTGTGCTCAACGGCGGCGTGAAAGTGCTGATGAGCGGCCTCGATTACGAACGCGTTGTCCTGTCTGGCGGCCCGACAGGGATCATGCAGGCTTGCATGGACCTGATCGTTCCGTACATCCACGACCGCAAACAGTTCGGCCAGAGCATCGGCGAATTCCAGCTGATCCAGGGCAAAGTCGCCGACATGTACACCCAACTCAATGCCAGCCGCGCCTACCTGTATGCGGTGGCCCAGGCCTGCGAGCGCGGCGAAACCGCCCGCAAGGACGCCGCCGGAGTCATCCTCTACAGCGCCGAATGCGCGACCCGAATGGCCCTCGACGCGATCCAGATCCTCGGTGGCAACGGCTACATCAACGAATTCCCGGCCGGTCGTCTGCTGCGTGACGCCAAGCTGTATGAAATCGGTGCCGGCACCAGTGAGATTCGTCGCATGCTCATCGGTCGCGAACTGTTCAACGAAACCCGCTAAACGGAGCTGTCCATGGCTATCCTGCATACCCAGCTCAACCCCCGTTCGGCGGAGTTCGCGGCCAACAGCGCGGCGATGCTCAAACAGGTCGACGCCCTGCACACCCTGCTCGCGCAAGTGCAGCAAGGTGGTGGCCCGAAGGCTCAAGAACGCCACACCTCGCGGGGTAAGTTGTTGCCCCGGGAGCGGATCAATCGTCTGCTCGATCCCGGCTCGCCGTTTCTCGAGATCAGCCAACTGGCGGCCTACGCGGTGTACGGCGAAGACGTTCCCGCCGCTGGCGTGATTGCCGGTATTGGCCGGGTGGAAGGCGTCGAATGCATGATCGTCGCCAACGATGCCACCGTGAAAGGTGGCTCGTACTACCCGCTGACCGTGAAAAAACACCTGCGCGCGCAAACCATCGCCCAGCAGAATCGCCTGCCCTGCATCTATCTGGTGGACTCCGGCGGCGCCAACCTGCCGCGTCAGGATGAAGTGTTCCCGGACCGCGAACACTTCGGGCGGATCTTCTTCAACCAGGCCAACATGAGCGCCATGGGCATCCCGCAAATTGCGGTGGTCATGGGTTCCTGCACCGCCGGCGGGGCCTACGTACCGGCGATGGCGGACGAAGCGATCATGGTTCGTCAGCAGGCAACGATCTTCCTCGCCGGCCCACCGCTGGTGAAAGCCGCGACCGGTGAAGTGGTCAGCGCCGAAGACCTCGGCGGGGCCGATGTGCACTGCAAGATTTCCGGTGTCGCCGACCACTACGCCGAGAGTGATGAACACGCCCTCGCATTGGCCCGACGCAGCGTTGCCAATCTCAACTGGCGCAAGCTCGGTGAACTCCAGCAACGTACGCCGATCGCGCCGCTGTACAGCAGCGATGAGTTGTATGGCGTGGTGTCGGCGGATGCCAAGCAACCATTCGACGTGCGCGAAGTGATTGCACGCTTGGTGGACGGTTCGGTGTTCGACGAATTCAAAGCACTTTTCGGGACTACGCTGGTGTGCGGCTTTGCCCACCTGCACGGCTACCCGATCGCGATCCTCGCCAACAACGGCATCCTCTTCGCCGAAGCCGCACAGAAAGGCGCGCACTTCATCGAACTGGCCTGCCAGCGCGGCATTCCTTTGCTGTTCCTGCAAAACATCACCGGCTTCATGGTCGGCCAGAAATACGAGGCCGGCGGCATCGCCAAGCACGGAGCGAAACTGGTGACCGCCGTGGCCTGCGCCAAAGTACCGAAATTCACCGTGATCATCGGCGGCAGCTTCGGCGCCGGTAACTACGGCATGTGCGGTCGGGCCTATGATCCACGCTTCCTGTGGATGTGGCCGAACGCGCGGATCGGCGTGATGGGTGCCGAACAGGCAGCAGGGGTACTGGTGCAGGTCAAGCGTGAGCAAGCGGAGCGCAGTGGCCATGGTTTCAGCGCCGAGCAGGAAGCCGAGATCAAGCAACCGATTCTCGATCAGTACGAAGAACAGGGACATCCCTATTATTCCAGCGCCCGACTATGGGACGACGGCGTCATCGACCCGGCGCAGACCCGCGACGTGTTGGCCCTGGCCTTGTCGGCGTCGCTGAACGCGCCAATCGAACCGAGCCGCTTCGGCGTGTTCCGGATGTGATCTGGAGAAAACCATGAGCGACTTCAACACCCTCGAACTGCTGAGCGATCCAAGGGGTTTTGCGACCTTGTGGCTCAGCCGTGAAGAAAAGAACAACGCCTTCAACGCCGAAATGATCCGCGAACTGATCCTTGCGCTAGACAAAGTGTCGAGCGATGCCAGCCTGCGCTTTCTGTTGATCCGCGGGCGCGGCAAACATTTCAGCGCCGGCGCCGATCTGGCCTGGATGCAGCAATCGGCCGAACTCGATTACCACACCAACCTCGACGACGCCCGGGAACTGGCGGAGTTGATGTACAACCTCGCCAAGCTGAAAATCCCGACCGTGGCGGTGGTGCAAGGCGCGGCCTATGGCGGCGCGCTGGGCCTGATCAGTTGCTGTGACATGGCCATCGGTGCCGACGACGCGCAGTTCTGCCTGTCGGAAGTGCGCATCGGCCTCGCGCCGGCGGTCATCAGCCCGTTCGTGGTGCAAGCCATCGGCGAACGCGCGGCACGGCGCTATGCCTTGACCGCCGAACGCTTCGGCGGGCAACGGGCTCGGGAAATCGGCTTGTTGTCGGAGAGCTACCCGATGGCTGAACTGGAGCAGAAAGTCGATCAGTGGATCGACAACCTGCTGCTCAACAGTCCGGCGGCCATGCGCGCCAGCAAGGATTTGCTGCGCGAAGTCGGCAGCGGCGCGTTGACCCCGGCGCTGCGGCGCTACACCGAGAACGCCATCGCCCGAATCCGCGTCAGCCCCGAGGGTCAGGAAGGATTGCGCGCATTCCTGCAAAAACGCTCGCCCACCTGGCAAGCCGAAACCACCCTCAAGGAGCCGCGTTGATGAGCGCACCAGTCCTCACCACCCTGCTGGTGGCCAACCGCGGCGAAATCGCTTGCCGGGTGATGCGCACCGCCAAGGCCCTGGGCCTGACCACCGTGGCCGTGCACAGCGCCACCGACCGTGACGCCCGGCACAGCCGAGAAGCGGATATCCGCGTGGATCTGGGCGGCAGCAAAGCCGCCGACAGTTACCTGCAAATCGACAAACTGATCGCCGCCGCGAAAGCCAGCGGCGCTCAGGCGATTCATCCCGGTTATGGTTTTCTCTCGGAGAACGCCGGGTTCGCCCGCGCGATCGAAGCGGCCGGTCTGATCTTCCTCGGCCCGCCCGCCTCGGCCATTGACGCCATGGGCAGCAAGTCCGCGGCCAAAGCCTTGATGGAAACGGCCGGTGTGCCGCTGGTGCCTGGCTATCACGGCGAGGCTCAGGACCTGGACACCTTCCGCGACGCCTGCGAACGCATCGGTTATCCGGTGCTGCTCAAGGCCACGGCGGGCGGCGGCGGCAAAGGCATGAAAGTGGTCGAGGATGTCAGCCAATTGGCCGAAGCCCTGGCCTCGGCGCAACGTGAAGCACAGTCGTCGTTCGGCGACTCGCGGATGTTGGTGGAGAAATACCTGCTCAAGCCGCGCCATGTGGAAATCCAGGTATTCGCCGACCAGCATGGCAATTGCTTGTACCTCAACGAACGTGATTGCTCGATTCAGCGGCGGCATCAGAAAGTCGTCGAAGAAGCGCCCGCTCCAGGCCTGAGCCCGGAATTGCGTCGGGCCATGGGCGAAGCCGCCGTGCGTTCGGCGCAGGCCATCGGTTACGTCGGTGCCGGCACCGTGGAGTTTTTGCTGGATGCACGCGGTGAGTTCTTCTTCATGGAGATGAACACGCGTTTGCAAGTTGAACACCCGGTTACCGAAGCCATCACCGGCCTTGATCTGGTGGCCTGGCAAATTCGCGTGGCCCGTGGTGAAGCGCTGCCGATGACCCAGGATCAGGTGCCACTGATCGGCCATGCGATCGAAGTGCGGCTGTATGCCGAAGACCCGGGCAACGACTTTCTGCCGGCCACCGGGCGTCTGGCGTTGTACCGCGAATCCGCCGAAGGGCCGGGGCGTCGCGTGGACAGTGGCGTCGAAGAAGGCGACGAAATTTCGCCGTTCTACGACCCGATGCTCGGCAAGCTGATTGCCTGGGGCGAAGACCGTGAACAGGCGCGGCTGCGTTTGTTGAGCATGCTCGATGAGTTTGCCATTGGCGGGCTGAAGACCAACATCAACTTCCTGCACCGGATCATCGGCCACCCGGCGTTCGCCGCAGCCGAACTGGATACCGGGTTCATTCCGCGTTATCAGGAACAGCTACTGCCAGAGCCATCACAGCTGAGTGATGAGTTCTGGCAAGCGGCGGCCCAGGCGTTTGCGCAAAGCCAGCCGACTGTTTCGCGCACCGATGATCCGAGCTCGCCTTGGGCCATCAACAACGGTTTGCGTGCCGGACTTCCGACCGAAATCACCCTGCATTTGAGTTGCGAAGAACAAGACCGGGCGCTGACTCTGGGCGATGCCGACGCTCATACAGCACAGCTCAAGGGTGAATACCTGCTGACCGAACACAACGGCTTGCGCCGTCAGCACCGGGCCATCCGTCGTGGCGATACGCTGTATCTGCAATGGGACGGTGAGCTGCGTCGCATCGAGTCATATGACCCGATCGGCGCCGTCGAAGCCAGCCACAGCCATCAGGGTGGGCTCACCGCGCCGATGAACGGCAGCATCGTGCGGGTGCTGGTGGAGGTCGGGCAAACGGTCGAAGCCGGGGCGCAACTGGTGGTGCTGGAAGCGATGAAGATGGAGCACAGCATTCGCGCGCCCCATGCCGGGGTGATCAAGGCGCTGTATTGCCAGGAAGGCGAAATGGTCAGCGAAGGCAGTGCGTTGGTGGCGTTGGAACACGTGTGAAATGAAGATCGGTCCTACGCGTTGCGAGGACCGATCTGATTAGAATTTGGCAGTCGCCTGAACCACCACGCCGATGATTCGGCACTCTTCGGTGTAAAGGGCTTTCGGATACGTCGGATTGAGCGGGACCAGATAACGCTGCCCGCCCTCTTCGATCAGTTTGCGAAAGACCGCCTCGGCGCTTCCGGGCCATTGGGCGATCACCAGTTTGCCAGGCTCCGGCACGATAGCCGGGTCGACCAGAATCAGCATGCCCTCGGCAATGCTCGCACCCGAGGGTGCCGTCATCGCATCGCCGACCACCACCAGCCAGAACGCCGCGCCCTGTGCATGGTAGTCGGACAGCTCGAAACGTGGCTTGCTGACTGCCGTTGAAGCGCCGTAAGCCGATAGCTCTCCGTCGCGCACCTCTGCGGTCTCCCGCCAGTCACTGACCGGGTAGCGAAAGTACGGGTTGTACTTTTGCGTCAGAGGGATCCCCTCATCCTGTGAGATCTGCGGCTCCCTGATCACCATCGCGACTTCCAGATAGTCCATGCCCAGCGCCCGCAAGACACGGTTCATCTCCTCGAGGCCGGGCTGACGACGTTTATTGAGCCAGTGGCCGACGCCACCCTGGGACATCCCTATGCGCTCGGCGAGTATTTCCTGAGTGACTTTGAGTTCACTCATTTTGGCCTTGACCAATTCAATCCATTTATCCATGTGCGGCACGATACGGGGGGTACTCCGACCAACAAAACACAAATTGTAGTATTTAAATTCAAGACACAAATACAGTACGTACTAAGCTGGGCTCACGGATTTGAATCTATCACGGAGCTTGCCATCATCATGACCATCCCCAGCAATACCCTGCCCGACATGCAAATCGACACCAGCCTCACCTCGCCAAAAGGCTCTGCTGCCGCGCAACGGGCACTGGACTATTACTTGAAACCAGCTGTGTCAGAAGCGACCAACGAAGAACGCTTCTTTGATGTGAACCGTAGCATCAGTTGCGAAGAGGCGCTGGTCCATGCTTCGGATCTGTTGCGGTGTGCCGCCGCCACCGCGAATGAATCAGCCAACCAGCTGCAGGGCGCAAGCCGGGATCTGGCGTTTTCTACGGTGCATATGATCGACATGGCCAAGGCGATGCTCGACCGATCCCTGGAGGGCGATCGGAACGATTGAGGCGGGAGCGCTTTGGAGGGGACAGGAAAAACTTTCCAATCGAGCAGGAAAAAAATTTGACTTGCAAATGATAATGATTATTATTGCATTGACTGATCGCGAGATCAGTCGATGGGCCAAGAGACCTTAGGTCGGTCTCCTGGACTATCTCCTCATCAGGCTAATCACGGTTTTTGACCCGGCTTTTTGCCGGGTTTTTTTTTGCCAGTTAGTCTGGCTTTGGCTTCAGGCTAATGAAGTCTGTGGGTGCTGCAAATTCGATTGCCGCGGATGATATCAAAACAATATCTGCTAGCGAGAGACGCCCGGCAGCATTGGGCCAAACTAATGAAAATAGCACTTGAGAATCAATCGCGCAGTCTCTAAGCTGCATCGGCGTCAAGGAGGACGCCCCCCTTTCAACCCCGCAATTTCCCCCGGTTTCTCCCTCCCTTGCGTGTAAAGTAGCAGCCATAAAAATCATATTCAGGAACCGACTATGGCCGTGGCTAAATCTTCTTTCGACATCAGCGCAAACTTCGACAGCGGCAACATTGAAGTGCTGGATATCAGCAATCCTCTGCAAGCGCTGCTGGCCATCAGGCCAGACACCCGCAACCAGCATTTCCAGTGGTTCCACTTCAAGGCCAGCGGTCTGCACGTCGGTCAGGAGCATTGGTTTCGTCTGAACAACGCCAGTAAATCCTCGTATAACAAGGCTTGGGATGGCTATCAGGCGGTGGCATCCTACGACCACGTCAACTGGTTCCGCGTGCCGACCATCTTCGAAGGCGACTGCCTGCGTTTCAGCCTGGAAGCCACCGCCACCCACGCCTGGTTCGCCTATTTCGAACCCTACAGCCGTGGCCGTCACGATTGGCTGATCGAGCAGGCACTGTCCAAGGCCGGCACCGAACTGCTGGCCACCGGCAAGAGCGTTGAAGGTCGCGACATCCAGCTATTACGCAAAGGCACTGGCGCCGAAGGCCAGCGCAAGGTCTGGATCATCGCCCAGCAACACCCCGGCGAACACATGGCCGAGTGGTTCATGGAAGGCGTGATCGAGCGTCTGGAAAAACACGACGACCCGGTTCTGAAGAAACTCCTGGCCAGCGCCGACCTGTACCTGGTGCCGAACATGAACCCGGACGGTGCCTTCCACGGTCATTTGCGTACTAACGCCATGGGCCAGGACCTGAACCGTGCCTGGCAGAGCGCCAGCCAGGAAATCAGCCCGGAAGTGCTGTTCGTTCAGCAACAGATGGAAAAGTATGGCGTCGACCTGTTCCTCGACATCCATGGCGATGAAGAAATCCCCTACGTGTTCACCGCCGGCTGTGAAGGCAACCCTGGCTATACACCGCGGATCGAAAAACTCGAAGAGCGCTTCCGCAGCCATCTGAAGCACCTGACCAAAGACTTCCAGACCAAACACGGCTACACCCGCGACGAGCCCGGTAAAGCCAACATGACTCTGGCCTGTAACAGTGTCGGTCAGAAGTTCGACTGCCTGTCGTTGACCCTGGAAATGCCCTTCAAAGATAACAACGACGCGCCAAATGCGCTGACTGGCTGGTCGGGTAAGCGATCGAAGCAGTTGGGCAAGGATGTGCTGACGACCATTGCCGACATGGTCGATGCTCTGCGTTGATTATTTGAATATCGAAGATCGCAGCCTTCAGCAGTTCCAACAAGGCTGCGATTTTTTGATGTTTTACTCAGCCGGGATCCGCACACAATCCTGGGGCCCCAGCAACCGCCCATCCTCGGCGCGCAATTCCAGCGGCCGCACCGGTCGACCGTTCTCACGATCGACCACCCGCGAATGCGCCTCCCCCGCCTCATAGAAAAACGCCTCGCCCCACTGCCGCAACCCGATGATCAACGGGAACAGACCCTTGCCCTTCTCCGTCAGCACGTACTCCTGATACGCACTGCCGTCCGACGCCGGCACCAGATCGAAAATCCCGTGGGCCACCAATGTGCGCAGGCGCGCCGAGAGAATGTTCTTGGCCATGCCCAGATTGCGCTGGAACTCACCAAATCGCCGCAGACCATCGAACGCATCGCGCACGATCAATAGCGACCACCAATCCCCTATCGCGTCCAGTGAACGGGCGACCGGGCACTCGGCGCCTTCCATGCTTGTACGTTTAACCATAACCGCGTCCGCCGACAATCAATGTGGTTGCAATATAAAACCAGACTCTCTACCGTACAACTGGTTTTATTTTGAAACCACAAAAGGAAACCCGTGATGAAACCTGATCATCCGTTAAGCGGCGCCGTAGTGCTGCTATTTGCCGTGGCCTGCGGCTTAGCCGTCGGCAATGTGTATTACGCACAACCGCTGCTCGATGCCATGGCCGAGGCCTTCGCCATGGACCCGGCAACCATCGGCATCGTCGTCACCCTCACCCAGATCGGCTATGGCGTGGGCCTGTTGTTGCTGGTCCCTCTGGGGGATCTGCTCAACCGTCGCCGATTAATCGTCCTGCAAACCCTGCTGTCGGCACTGGCCTTGTTGATGATCGCGTTAGCACCGAACAGCGCTTGGTTGCTGCTCGGCATGGCGCTGACCGGGTTGCTGGCGGTGGTGACGCAAGTTCTGGTGGCCTACGCCGCGACCCTGGCCATCCCGGCGCAACGTGGACGTGTGGTGGGGGTGATCACCAGCGGCATCGTCGTCGGTATTCTGTTGGCACGAACGGTGGCAGGCGGCATGGCTGATCTGGCCGGTTGGCGCTCGATCTATCTGTTGTCCGCCGGATTAACCCTGGTGATGGCGTTGCTGTTGTTTCGCGTGCTGCCCAAGCACGAAGATCCGCGACAGGATAGCGCTTACGGTGCATTGATCGGCTCGGTTTTCACGTTGTTCAAGGAAGAACCGGTGTTGCGTCAACGGGCTATGCTCGCCCTGTTGACCTTCGCCAGCGCCATGGTGCTGTGGACCCCTCTGGTATTACCGCTGAGCGCCCCACCGCTTTCACTGTCCCACACCGAAATCGGATTGTTTGGCCTGGCCGGGGCCGCCGGCGCACTGGCCGCCGCCCGAGCCGGGCACTTAGCCGATCGCGGGCTGGGTCAATGGACCAGCGGACTGTCGTTGTTGCTGATGCTCGCCTCATGGCTGCCCATCGCCCTCACTCAATCGTCGCTGTGGGCGTTGTTGCTGGGGGTCATTACGCTGGACTTGGGGCTGCAAGCCGTTCATGTCACCAGTCAGAGCATGATCTACAACGTGCGCCCCGAAGCGCAAAGCCGACTCACCGCCGGCTATATGCTGTTCTATTCGATCGGCAGCGCCTTGGGCTCGATCGGTTCGACGGCGATGTATGCCTTGGGCGGCTGGATCGCAGTGTGCTGGCTGGGTGCAGGTATCAACGCCGTGGCGTTGATCTATTGGTGGTTGACGTTGGCCCCGAAGGACCAACCTGTGGAAGCAGCTTCACGCTGACCTGTAGCAGCTGCCGCAGGCTGCTACAAATCGCGCTCCCTGCCTCGCAACATGCTGTCCAGCACGTCATCGCGGCGCACCCAACCGTGAAACAACGCCGCCGCCAGGTGCAGCAGCACGGTCAGAAACAGCAGATACGCCAAATACCCATGCGCCTTGCGCAGAAACGCAAACACTTGCGCATTGGCCGGCAGGATCGACGGCAACTGCAACGAACGACTGAGCATTACCGGATCGCCAGCCGCCGAAATCATCGCCCAGCCCAGCAGCGGCAAAATCAGCATCAAGGCGTACAGCAAAACATGCGAGGCCTTCGCCGCCAGCACCTGCCAACCCGGCAAGTCCACCGGCAGCGATGGTTGCCGGGTCGAAAAACGCACGGCCAGGCGCACGACCACCAACAGCAGAATCGCAATGCCCAAAGGCTTGTGCAGATGGATCAGCCATTCATGACGCTCGGACACCGAGGCCACCATGCCCGCGCCGATAAACAGCATCGCAATGATCATCAGCGCCATCAGCCAGTGCAGAAGCCGCGCCAAGGGCGCGAAATGGTTCGGTTGAGCGCTCATTGACGAGACTCCTGTTTGGCGGCGGGTAACTGGCTGACTTCGCTGGTGCGGCGCAGGTAGGAACTGGCGTACCCCGCTGAACGAGCGGCGAGCAGCGGGTCGTCGGAGCCTTCGATACCGCTGGGCAATACCAGTGGGTCGTAGTTGATGTCACGGCACTCGCCATTGAGTTGCGGTTGGGTGCTTTCGAGCACCAAGGTGCCGGCGCTCAGCACTTTTCGGCCGTCGGGCCAGGCCTTGCTCGCGTCGTTGACCGGGTCCCCGGGGTTCGCCAGGGTGATGTTCAACTGCCAACGCAATGGTCCGGCGGACAAGCGCTGAACCAAATCTTTTTCGAGGAAGTCAGCGCCCTCCGCTGCCGTCGCACCCGCCGCGTCCTGAGCCACTGGTGTCATGCTCCAGCGCACCGCTTGCCGATGACCGGCTGCGTTCACCAGGTAAAACGCGTTGACGCTGTTATAAGTCTGCGTCGCATAACTGGCAGAAGGTTTGGCGGTTTTGATCCAGGCAAGGAACGGCGCGGCTTCCGGGTGAGAACCGAAGAACGCCGGAACAGCCGCAGGGTTCGGTTTGCCGGTCGCAGGGTCCGGCGCCTGCGCTTGTTGCAACTGATAGAACGCCTCGGGCGTGCCCACCGGGAACACCGGCATGCTGTTCATCCCGGTGCGCCACTGCTGACCGTTGGCCTGGGTGAAACGCAACGCCAGGCTGCGGATCGGCACACTGTTGTCTGGTGCGTAAGGGTTGCCGGCAGGCAGTGCGAAACGCCCGACCACCGGGGTCCGCGCGTCACTGAACACTTGGGCGCTGGAGTACTCGCGCGCCTGGCCGCTGCTCTCGAAATGCCCGATCACGCACACCCCTTTGGCGTGGTTACGACGGAACCCCGGGTGCACACCGTTGTTTTTCTCCAACACATTGATCAACGCTTTCGGCGTCAGACGCTGTGGGTCGAGTGTGCCGTTGACGTAGGCAAAAGCCCCGACCAGCGCAGCGACCACCACGGCAATACCGGTCAGGCGCAACGTCAGGCTCGCGGTGCTCAGGGGCGGCCGAGACGGCCCTGTTGTAGATGAGCGATCAACCATGAAAGTCTCCAGGGCCGTGGGCCACAGGGGAAAAGAGCTATGAGACGAACGTCACGTAGGATTATTCCCCCTGAACTGTAGTTTCTTTCAAAGCACCGCTAGCGACGAATCCTCAAGGTTGGGTCAAACCGGGTTGAAACACGGCTCACGCTTCTCCAAAAAAGCCTGCATACCTTCCTTTTGCCCCCCCGTGGCAAACAAACCATGAAACACTCTTCGCTCGAAAAGAAGGCCATCGCGCAATCCTGACTCCAGTGCACGGTCCACTGCTTCTCGCGCAGCCAGTGTGGCTGTCTTGGCGAAACCGGCAATTATCTGCGCCGCGGCCAAGGATTGTTCCAGCAGATCGCTGGCAGAAATCACACGCGATACCAACCCTGCTCGCTCAGCCTCCTCAGCCGACATCGAGCGTCCGGTCAGAATCATATCCATGGCCTTCGACTTGCCTATCAGCCGTGTCAGACGCTGGGTCCCTCCCATACCAGGCATCACCCCCAACCTGATCTCCGGTTGGCCAAAGCGGGCGGTATCCGCAGCAAAGATCAGATCGCACATCATCGCCAACTCACAACCGCCACCGTACGCATAACCGGCAACAGCAGCCAGTTTGGGCGTACGTAACGCAGCAAAGGCCTCCCACTCAGCAAAATAGTCTTCGTGGACCATGTCCAGATAAGACTTTTCGTACATTTCCTTGATATCGGCGCCAGCCGCAAAAAAATCCGCCGTCCCGGTGATCACGAAACAGCCGACCCCGGGGTCGCGGTCCAGCTGTTGCAATGTGTCCAGCAGTTCGCGCATCAGGGCCGAGCTCAAAGCATTCCTGGCTTGGGGGCGATTGAGACGAATCAATACAACTCGATCATGACGTTCGATCAGTGTGTGCATGGTGACCTCATTGAATACCTGTGAAAGGTTTGACTGAAAAATGCTTTTGGCAAACATCAGGAATCCCAGATCGCGCCATAAGCCGGAATGCCCCGTGCCTCCATTTCCTCAACCACTCGCTGAGTGAGCGTCTGGTTAGAAATGCAGATCACCGCCTCGGCACCGAACGTTCGCACCGCGTCATAGGCCAATTGCACAAGGTCTGGCTTGCCGAGCACGTCAGTGTCCCAAATCAAGGCATCAGGATTGGCCCGCAGGATCTCTTCCACCAGTTCGTCACCGTAGGTTTTTCGGGGGCTGCGGGTCGACCAGACCAGCCGCATCGGTACCTGTTTAGCCAGCAAATGGGGCAATACCGGTCCGATGCCGCTGCCCGTGGCGATGTACACCACCGATTTGAACAGGGTTTCAATGTGTGCCACGCCGGCAGTGGTAATGCCTTTGACCCAGACATGAGTCGGCATCTGTTCGATGAACTCGCCGGTCCAGTCACCTGCCCGGGAAATGATCAGGCGAAAACCCGCCTCACCTGGTGTGGGAATATTGGCAAAGGAGTGCCACTCCATAAGCGGGTTGCGACTGATAGCGTTGGACGAGCCGGCAAACGGCGTGACATGGCCAAAACGGGCTATTACCGCATGAGGAGAAGGCCTGATCAGTTGCACCGGCACTTTACGCAGACGAAACCATGGCAAGGCGATGCTGAACGTCAGCACAATCAGCATCCAGAATGCCACCGACGTCGACAGCGCCTCATGCACGGGAATCTGCAGATTCTGGTCCCGGACAAACAGAACGGTCCATACCCAGAACAGGGCGAGCGCGGTCCATCCACCAAAGCGGTGCATTCGCTCGAACCCGTTGTGAAAACGTGCGCGAATCCGTGGATGAGCCATGATCGCCACCAACAGCAAGATGCCCAGCAACCCGGCGCTCACCCCTAGCAGCGCCAGAGAAACCCCATTCAGACCCTCAATCCAATGCCAGCTCAAGGAGCCACTCAACACCGCGAACCAGCCAATGGCTGCCAGCGCGCCGCCGCTGTGCAAGCCGCCGAAGTGGTAAACCTTGGCCAGTGAGCGGCGAATCGCAAGCGGCCAGCAAGTGGGCGCCCGGGTTGCCAGCCAGAACAGCAGATTGATGATGTATTGCTGGCGAATCAAAATCGCCATCGACAGATTGGCCACCACCAAACCCGACAGTGCCTCAAGGACAATCCCCGAGGATGTCCACCACTGCCCGGCGGTCAGCCCATGCGCCAGTGCCGCAATATTGAGTGCAAGCACCAGGGCTACCAGGCGGTTGTAATGAGAAAATATCGGCAACGTTCCCCATCGCCGCCACAGCGCGCGCCTGGCGGGCAGCGCGGTATCCGGATTCCCCCCCTTCATGCGCTCACCCCTTGCCTGGTGGCCGCGGCAAGGTCGGCCTGATGCGCCACCGCCCACTCCAGCAACAAACGTTTGTCGACCTTACCCCGTGATGTCAGCGGAATTTGATCCACGGCGATGATCAGCGAAGGGACGCAATAGTAGGCAAGCCGCTCTTCACAGCGACGTCTTGCCGCATCGATGTCCGTGGTGACGGGATAGACGAAGGCCACCAGATGGCGACTGTCGAGTTTTAGCGTGACCGCCCGCTCGCAGCGACCGGATGACTCCAGAGTCGCAGAAACAGCGTCGAGCTCCACCCGAAACCCTCTGACCTTGACCTGATCATCGACGCGGCCCTGGTGTTCAAGTTCGCCGTTCGCTGTCCAGCGCCCCAGATCACGTGTGCGGAACATCATCCGGCCCTGCCCCAGAAACGGGTCGGGGCGATAGCGTTCGGTGGTCAGCGTCGGGTTACCCAAATAGCCAGCCGTCACACAGTCGCCACCGGCCCACATCTCGCCTTGCTCACCCACCTTACAGGGCTGGCCCGCCTCATCCAGCACGTACACCGTGTTGTTGGGCGTGGGTTTGCCAATCGTCAACGCACCTGCGCCCTTGTAATGCTGCATGGTGTTGACGATGGTGGTTTCGGTCGGGCCGCAGGCATTGTAAAAAGTGCAGAACGAAGACCAGCGATCGGCCAGGGGTTGCGGGCACGGTTCCCCTGCAAGGGCCACGACCTTGACTTGCTGACAACGCAATGGATCGAGTGTGCCGAGAATCGAGGGGGTGGCGATCAGTACATCGCATTGTTCGGCAGTCTGGCCGATGTCCTTGCCACGGATCATCAAGGTCGCGCCATGAGCCAGACAACCGAGTATTTCCCAGGCCGCCATGTCAAAGGCAATGTTAAGTATCTGTCCGACCTTGAGCCCAGGCTGCATGCCGAGATTGCCTGGGGCTGTCAGCAAAATATTGCACACATTGCGCTGGGTCACCCGAACCCCATTGGGCAGGCCGGTGGTGCCGGAGGTAAACAGAACGAAACACTGTCGGTCCGGAGCCGACGACAGCGAACAGGCCACATTCAAGTCATCAGCGGGTGTTGACGCAACCTTCATGAACTCATCGAGGCAAATGCTGTATTGCTGCGACGTCAGGGGAATTCGCGACTCAAGGCTCGACAGCGTCAGCACCACCCGCGTCGAAGCCACGTCCATGATGTGGCGCAATTGCGCGGCGGGAGTAATCCCTACGTGCTGAGGGATGTAGGCCGCGCCCACTTTCAATGCGGCCAGTATTCCCACCAGCATCGGGATCGAACGTTCCACAAACAAGGCCACATGATCGCCCGGGATCACGCCCTGCCGACGTAACATCGTGGCCAGTCGGTTGGCCTGCCGGTTCAGTTCACCATAGGTGATGGTTTCGCCCTCACAATGGGCGGCAATGCCCTGAGGTCTGACGGCGGCTTGCGCCTCGACGGCGTGATGGATCAGAAGATACTCAGGCTCGACCGTCGGCCCACGACCGAATCGCTGCCACACGTCCTGGGCATTGGTCGGAAGCAGCGAGCAAATCGGTGCTGATTCAAGGGTAACTTCGCACTCTTGCATGTCAAAAAGTCTCTTCAGGCTCAATATCAACGTTCAAGCACGGGTGGGTTTGCGCAGCCTGGTGAAAGGCTGGGCTGATTGCCTGTGCTGCCGCATGGGTTGAGCCACGAAGTTCGATGCCATTACATGGACTACAAATCCATCAGAACCCTCCTACAAAAATGAGAAACGATTTCCCGACGTGGGAATAACCTGCTGTGGTCGGCGTCCTTCTTGTCAGTGCCACTCATCACAGCCAGAGAACACGCCTTCTCCATGAACAACATCGACGGACAATTGCGTGAAATCATTCCAAGGCTACGGCGTTTCGCCGTATCGCTGACGCGCAACCCCAGCAGCGCCGACGATCTGGTGCAGGCGTGCCTTGAGCGAGCGCTATCGAGTTGGGGCGGCAAACGCCCCGAGGGCGACTTGCGGGCCTGGCTGTTTTCGATTCTTTATCGGCAGTTTCTCGACGCCCACCGCCGCTCCCGGCGTTATGCGCGGATGCTCGAATTCTTTGCCGGGCGTGACGATGCGCAACCTTCGGTAGAACGCACGGTGATCGCCCAATCGACCCTGCAAGCCTTCGACCAACTCAGCACCGAACAGCGCGCGCTGCTGCTCTGGGTGTCGGTGGAGGGCTTGAGTTATAAAGAGGTCGCCGAGATTCTCGACGTCCCCACCGGCACCGTGATGTCGCGCCTTTCCCGCGCGCGCCAGGCCTTGCGCCAGCTCAGCGACGGCGAAATCACCCGCCCTTCTCTGCGGAGACTCAAATGATCAGCATGCCGCCCAGCGAGCGTGACTTGCACGCCTACGTCGATCACCAACTCAGCGATGCCGACCGACATCAGGTGGACACTTATCTGGCCAGCCACGCCGAAGTGGCCGCGCAAGTACGCGCCTGGCAGCACGATGCCCAACAATTGCGCGCGGCCCTGAGCGGCGCCTTGCAGCAACCGACCAACCCGGAACTCGACCCGGCGCTGATTCGCCAGCGCCTCAAACGCCAATCCCGGCGTCATCTGGCCAGTGCCGCGATATTGTTGATGGCGGTCAGCGTCGGCGGGCTGGGCGGTTGGCAGGCACGGGAAATGACCTTGGCCAGCGCCCCACTGCCGATGACCGATGCGATGCAGGCCTACCGGCTGATTGCCCAGCAAGGCATCCTGCCGGCGGATTACCAAGTCAGCGACGACGGCGATATGCAGGGCTGGCTCGACCGTTATTTCAGCCAGGCCCAGCGTTTGCCAAACCTGGCGACGGCTGGCTACAAACCGGTCAGCGGTCGTTTGCTCAGCACCGAGCAAGGGCCGGCGGCAATGGTGGTGTATGAGGACAGGAGCGGGCACAAGATCAGCTTCTACGTCCGGCCACCCGGGCCGAAAAACACCCTGCTGCCCCGCGGTAGCCGCAGCGATGGTGAACTGCAGGCCGAGTACTGGTCGGGGGGCGGGTACAACTACGCGATGGTCAGCCCGAGTGACACCCCGACGGCGCAGATGCTGAAGTTCTGACCTCGGAAACGAGGACAACACCAATCGAATGTGGGAGCGGTCGGTCGAGGCGATGAAACAGTATCTGAACACTGCCATTGCCATCGACTGGGATCAGGTCAACGAACAGCACCCGGCGTGGAATGCCCGGTTGAATCGCAGTATCGAGCGGTAACCTCGAAGATCAAAAGATCGCAGCCTGCGCCACCCCACATTTGCCGAAGTGGTCGGGTTATTCCCCATTTGGTTACACTACGCCGCCGCAGCTTGGGAGCCGGCCTTAAGACTACGGGGTGACATCACAGTGGCCGTTCGACCGCCCAACCGTCCGCGACTCACACCACACTGGCCCGCGCTGCGCCGTTTGTTCGGCAAGGCACTCGCGGCGCCGGCCAGTGCCAGCACGCAGGGCCGGGTGATCCACGACTACTTCCACCACAAGGCCCATGCCCAGGGCTACACCCTCAGCCACAGCCAGCAGCGAGTGATCGACTGCATGGCGCAGCACGCTTCGGCGCTGCAGGGCACATCGGCATCAACACTCCCCGGTCTTTACCTCCATGGTGCAGTCGGGCGCGGCAAGAGCTGGTTGCTCGACGGTTTTTTCCAGGCCATCCCCATCGCGGAAAAACAGCGCCTGCACTTCCATGAGTTTTTTGCACAATTGCACCAGGGCATGTTCAGCCATCGCGATCAGCCCGATGCGCTGGCAGTCACCCTTGATGAACTGCTGCGAGACTGCCGGGTGCTGTGTTTCGATGAATTCCACGTGCATGACATCGGCGATGCGATGCTCATCACGCGGCTGTTCAAAGCGCTGTTTCGCCGTGGGGTTCTGCTGCTGGTGACCTCCAATTACCCGCCGGAAGGTTTGTTGCCCAACCCGCTCTATCATGCACGTTTCAAACCGGTGATCGACCTGATTCACGCGCGCATGCGGGTGATGGAAGTCGACGGCCCCCATGATTACCGCAGTCAGGCGCGAGCCCACGCACAGCAGCTATTC
This sequence comes from Pseudomonas sp. P9_31, assembly GCF_034008235.1. Taxonomy (NCBI): domain Bacteria; kingdom Pseudomonadati; phylum Pseudomonadota; class Gammaproteobacteria; order Pseudomonadales; family Pseudomonadaceae; genus Pseudomonas; species Pseudomonas sp. P9_31. The sequence goes on along the minus strand of NZ_CP125375.1, from coordinate 2,253,591 downwards.
ACCCAGGGTCAGTACGTCTGGCCAGCCACAATGGCGCAGCGCCAGGCGTTGCACCTGCCCGAACACGATGCGCCGGCCATTCAGCTGCCCGTCGGGACACGACACCTTCAAGCCCGATACTGCGAAGGACGAACCATCGGCTTTACCTTCGGTGACGTGTGCGAACACCCCACCGCTGTCATGGACTACCTGGAGCTGTGCCGGCGTTTCGACCGCTGGATCATCGACAAACTGCCCAGCCTCGCCGACTGCTCAATCGCCGCCCAGCAGCGCTTCATCAACCTGATCGACGTCTTGTACGACCAGGACAAGCACCTGATTCTGCTCGGCCACCAGTCATTGCGCGAAAGCCTGGGCGGCGATGCCATCGACCTGGCGCGTACGCGTAGCCGGTTGGGGCAGTTGGTGGAGGTCAGGGACCCCGCCTGACCGAGAGATTGTGTTTGGGCTGCCGGCCCCTTCGCGAGCAAGCCCGCACACATTGGTTTTGTGAACGACGCAGCCCCCTGTGGGAGCGGGCTTGCTCGCGAAGAGGCCCTGACAAGCACCGCTAATTTCCCGCTATCATGTCGCCCATTTCCAGGCCCCCGCGCCCTCCTTCTGATCAATAGCGAACCTGCCCATGCACACCCTCGCACAACTGCGCGCCGGCCAACTGTCGGGCATCACCCGTCTGGATCTGTCCTGCGGCCTGACCGAGTTCCCCCGGGAAATCTTCGACCTGGCGGACTCGCTGCAAGTGCTCAACCTCAGCGGCAATGCCTTGCGCAGCCTGCCGGACGACCTGCACCGCCTGACCCGTTTGCGCGTGCTGTTCTGCTCGGACAACCGGTTCACCGAACTGCCCGCCTGCCTCGGCCAGTGCGCGGCGCTGACGATGATCGGCTTCAAGGCCAACGCCATCGAGAACGTACCGGCCGCCGCCCTGCCGCCGCAGTTGCGCTGGCTGATCCTGACCGACAACCACATCACGGATCTGCCGACCGAACTGGGGGAACGCCCGCACCTGCAAAAGCTCATGCTCGCCGGCAACCGATTACAGCGTTTGCCCAAGAGCCTGAGCCATTGCCATCGACTCGAACTGATCCGCATCGCCGCCAATCAGCTCACCGAGCTTCCCGAGTGGCTGCTGACCCTGCCGAGCCTGACCTGGCTGGCGTACGCTGGTAACCCGCTGGAAACCGAAGCCGATGCCGCCGCCCTCGAAGCAACGGCGAGTATTCCCTGGTCCCAACTGAGCCTGGAGAAAAAACTCGGCGAAGGTGCGTCGGGGATCATTCATCAGGCGTTGTGGGAGCAGACGAAACAGGTCGCGGTAAAACTCTACAAAGGCGAAATGACCAGCGATGGCTCGCCGTTGCACGAAATGAACGCCTGCATCACCGCCGGTATCCATCCCAATCTGATCCGGGTCGAAGGGCGGATTGTCGGGCATCCGCAGGCGCAGGCCGGGCTGGTGATGCAGCTGATCGAACCGAGTTACCGCAACCTGGCCGGGCTGCCGAGCCTGGCGTCCTGCACCCGCGACATCTACACCGACGACACCCGGTTCAGCGCTGGCGTGGCGCTGCGCATCGCCAGTGGCATTGCTTCAGTGGCTGAACATTTGCACCGCCAAGGCATCACCCACGGCGACCTCTACGGCCACAACATCATGTGGAACGAGCACGGTGATTGCCTGTTGGGCGACTTTGGCGCGGCGTCTTTCCATGCCACTTCGGACAACCTTGAAAGCCGCGCGCTGCAACGGATCGAGGTGCGGGCGTTTGGTGTTTTGCTGGGGGAATTGCTGGAACGCATCGACTCGGGGCTGAGCGATGTAGGGCGTGAGTCGCTAGAGGCATTACAGCAGCGCTGCTGTCAGCCGCAGGTGCTGGCGCGGCCAGGTTTCAGCGAGGTTGTGCGGGAATTGAAGGGACGGTGACCGCTATGCGGTCAATCGCGAGCAGGCTCGCTCCCACAATTGATCTGTGGCGTTCACAAATCTCCTGTGGGAGCGAGCCTGCTCGCGATGACGGCCTGTCAGGGAACAGAACCATCAATGACAGCCAGACTTAACCCGCCAAACCGACAAACATGTCCTGCACGTCATCGTGGTTATCGAGGCCTTCGAGGAAGGCTTCGACTTCCGCCATCTGCTCGTCGCTCAAACCAGTGACCGGGTTTTTCGGCTGGTAACCCAACTTGGCCGACAACACCGTGAAACCCTGCTCCGGCAGCGCTTTCTGTACCGAATCCAGGTCCGCAGGCTCGGTCAGGAACAGCGTCGCGCCCTCTTCACCCGGCTCGAAATCCTGGGCACCGGCTTCGATCGCGGCCATTTCCGGATCGGCGTCAGGGCTGTCCGGGGACGCCTCGATCATGCCGACGTGGTTGAAGTCCCAGGCAACCGAACCGGAAGCACCCAACTGGCCCTTGCGGAACGCGACGCGGATTTCAGCGACGGTGCGGTTGATGTTGTCGGTGACGCATTCAACGATCAGCGGCACCTGATGCGGTGCGAACCCTTCATAGGTCACGCGATGGTATTGCACGGTTTCGCCGAGCTGGCCGGAGCCTTTCTTGATCGCGCGTTCCAGGGTTTCGCGGGGCATCGAGGCTTTTTTCGCCTGCTCGACCACCAGACGCAGGTGTGCGTTGGTGGCGGTATCGGCACCGTTGCGCGCAGCAATGGTGATTTCTTTCACCAGTTTGCCGAAGATCTTGCCCTTGGCGTTGGCTGCCGCTTCTTTGTGTTTAACCTTCCACTGTGCGCCCATTACTCACTCTCTTGATCTGTGGCGCCGAGACATCTATTGGCCGACGCGTTGCGCAAGTTTATACGGCCTAAAGATGCCAATCGACCAAAAATTCCAAGATCTTCACCCCATGACGGATCGACATCTTCAGCAGCGTCTGTAGGGCGATTCTGAAAAGTCGATTTGCGGTAACGCTTCCGGGCTGTGGTTTCGTATCCTCTGCATCCGTCCTCCCTGGCAGAAGCGCGTTCGATGCACAACGACAAGGAAAGCCCCTTCACCCTGACGCTTCTCGACGGTGGTTTGAGTTTGCAGGTGTTGCAGTTCAGTGGCCATGAAGGCCTCAACCAGCCCTATCGATTCGACATCGACGTGATCGGCCTCGCACCGTCGATGAACCTCGAGCGATGGCTGCAACAACCGGCGTTCCTGAGGCTGGCGGGTGATCAGGGCATTCACGGTGTGCTCCACAGCGTCAGTCGCGAACATCGCGGCCCGCACCGGGTCGGCTACTCTCTGGTGCTGACGCCCCATCTTCAACGACTGGACCGGCACCGCGCGCGGCGGGTGTTTCATCACCTCAGCGTGCCAGCGATCGTGCTCCAGTTGCTGGAGGAGCATCAGTTGCCCGAACACAGTTATCGCTTCGACCTGACAAGCGGGCGCTACCCTCTGCGGCCTTTTTGCATTCAATACGAAGAAAGCGACCTGGCCTTCATGCAGCGGCTGTGTGAAGAAGAAGGTATCCACTATCACTTCGAGCATCAGCCCGACAGGCACGTGCTGGTGCTGGCCGATGACAGCCTGAGTTTCCCCCAGGAGCCGCTGCTGATGCCGTTCCATGACGACGCACCCAACGCCCCCACCTCGCCAATGATCAGCGAACTGTTCCAGCACCATGCCCCGGCACCTGCACCTGCACCTGCACCTGCACCTGCACAATGGAACGCGAGAAATCGCGGCGCGCAGGTGCTCGGCGACGGCGCGGCCAACCACCCGCTCGCCAGAATGGGCCCGATGACGGCACACCCCGCGCCCGAACAGTGTCATCGCGATCAGCTCAGCCGCCGCCTGCTGGAGCGTCTGCGCTGCCGGCACCGGCAGATCCACGGCCAAAGCACCCAACGTGAGCTGCGCAGCGGACGAATCCTGCAAGTGGCGGAACATCCGCTCTCGAGTTTCAACGATCAGTGGCTGCTCACCGACATCCAGCACCAGGGACAGCAGCCGTCGATTCTCGCCCAGGACCCGCCCAACATTGCCCGGCACTATCGCAATCAGTTCACTGCCATTCCCTGGTCAACGGTATTCAGGCCGGCGCTCAAACAGGCCAGGCCGAGCGTTCCGGGCTATCAGGCCGCCCGGGTGCTGGGTCCCGTCGGGCAACCGGCGGCGCTCGATGACCAGGGCCGAATACAGATCTGCTTGTGGCCAACGTCGGAGTTCGAGGCGGATGAATCCGCCGGATTCTGGCTACCGGTAGCCCTTGCAACACCGGACGGCCAGATCGATCCGTCCAGGCTGCCCATGGCCGGCACCAACGTGTTGATCAGTTTCCTCGATAGCGACCCGGACCGGCCGGTGCTGTGTGCCGGCATGGACCATCTCCAGCCTTCCCGGCCCGCTCCCGAGCCACGCCGCGATGCCAATATGCTGCTCGATTGGTTGATCAACCGCTCGGATCTCATGCCGTGACGCCGTTGTCGATTACCCATTGCACACGGCGGGTGGTGGCGACGTTTGTGGAGAGGGTTCGCGAGCGTTTTGTGTAGGCAGCTCCGGCTTCTTCGCGAGCAAGCCCGCCCCCACAAAAGCAGCTCCCTGCGGCGCTTTTTTGTGGCCGATCACTTGATCCAGAGCATTCAACAGCCAATTCACCTCGGGCAAATCCAGTGAAACAGGATTACAGTTAGCCCACGCCGTCGAACAAGAACGGCGACTTCAGACCAGTCCTGTGAGGAACACCGTATGCCCTGGAAGAATTCCGAATCACGCTACAGCACCGTATCGATCGCGCTGCACTGGTTGATGCTGGTTCTGTTAATACTGGTCTACGCCTGTATCGAATTTCGCGGGATCTTTCCCAAAGGCAGTGGCGGCCGGACGCTGATCAAGGAAGCGCACTTCATGCTCGGCCTGACCGTGTTCATTCTGGTCTGGCTACGGCTATTCGCCCGCAGCCTGGGGCCGGCGCCACAGATCTTCCCCGCCTCGCCTCGCTGGCAAAGCGTGCTCGCCAAACTGATGCACTGGGCGCTGTATATTTTCATGATCACCATGCCGATTCTGGGCTGGCTGATTACCAGCGCCGAGGGCCATCGGGTGATGTTCTATGGCATTGACTTGCCGTTGCTGATCGAAGAGAACAAAACGCTGGCCAAGCAATTCGAGGGCTGGCATGTGCTCGGCGGGACCATCGGCTATTGGCTGATCGGACTGCACGCCGTGGCCGGGCTTTATCATCACTATGTGGTGCGCGATAACACCTTGCTGCGGATGATGCCCAAACGCGGTTAGTCGCGACCGCTTTGCTCAAAACCCCGGCGGCCCTGCAAGCCGCCGGTGTGGATGAAGATCAGGCGCGTGCCCAGGGGAAACTTCCCGGCTTCGATTTGTTGCTTGAGTACCATCAGCGCCTTGCCGGTGTACAGCGGTTCGAAAGGAATACCGCTGGCCTGTTCGGTCTGCTCGATGAACTTGAGTAACTGCGGATCGACTTTGGCAAAACCGCCACGGCTGGCGTCGAACAGTTCATAAGCCGGAGCCTGCAAACCTGTCTCGCGGACAATCGATTCGACCTGCTGCGCCACGCCATGATCCTCGGGCACCGCCAGCGCGCCATACACCGGGTGTTCACCCGCCTCGGCCAGTGCCAGGCCGGCCAGGGTCGTGCCCGTTCCGCAGGCCAGCCACCAGCCGTCGTAATGGCTCCAACCCAGACCGCTCAGTTGTTCGCGAACCTGAGCCACCAGTGGCACGCAGCCCTTCGCCCCACGTAAACCACCGCCGCCTTCCGGCACTGGTTGTAGCTCGGGATACTGCTCCAGCCATGGCTGCCAGAAGCCAGGTTCGTGCCGCGCTCGATAACCGCCATAACCCAACCAGTGCAACTGCATGCCGAACGCCTGCAAATCCTTCACCGTCGGAGTGTCTTGCGGATGCCCGCGCAGCAGGCCGGCCGTGGTGAAACCGAAGCGTTTGCCCGCAGCGGCCAATGCGTGGAGATGGTTGGAGTGAGCGCCACCCAGGCTGATGATGCCTTGGGCGCCGTTCCGGTCGGCGGCTTTCAGATGTTCGATGAGTTTGAACCACTTGTTGCCGCTGATCAGCGGGTCGATCTGGTCCAGACGCAGAATCGCGACCTCGATGCCGAAGGGGGTAAGCCAGTCGAGGTGAAGGGGTTCCAGGGGGGCTTGGGGTAGCCAGTTGGCAGGAGGAAAAAGCATTGGCGCCTGATTGTGCTCAGAAAGAGCCAGCATTCTAGTCGCTCAAAGGGCCCTATCGCGAGCAGGCTCGCTCCCACCTTGGATTTGCGTCGGTCACAAAATACGTGAACACCACGAACCTGTGGGAGCGAGCCTGCTCGCGATGGCCATTGGCACGCTAAACCTGCGTATTACAACTCAGCCGCCAACCGCGAACCCTGGTTGATCGCGCGCTTGGCATCCAGCTCCGCCGCCACATCCGCGCCACCGATCAAGTGCACGTTCTGCCCGGCCGCGATCAGGCCATCCTGCAACTCACGCAACGGATCCTGCCCGGCGCAGATCACAATGTTGTCCACCGGTAATACCTGCGGTTCGCCGCTTTCGCCGATGCGGATGTGCAGGCCTTCGTCGTCGATCTTCAGGTACTCGACGCTGTTGAGCATCTGCACCTGCTTGTTTTTCAGACCGGTGCGGTGAATCCAGCCAGTAGTCTTGCCCAAGCCATCGCCGACCTTGGAGGTCTTGCGTTGCAACAGGAACACTTCACGGGCCGGCGCATGCGGCTCAGCCTTGATGCCCGCGACACCGCCGCGCGCTTCAAGCTGCGTATCGATGCCCCACTCCTTCCAGAACGCTTCGCGGTCCTGGCTGGTGGCCACACCCTGGTGAACGAGGAATTCCGACACGTCGAAACCGATACCACCGGCGCCGATCACCGCGACGCGCTTGCCCACTGGTTTGCGCTCGAGGATCACGTCCAGGTAGCTCAGCACCTTGGCGTGCTCGACGCCCGGAATCGCCGGCACCCGTGGCGCAATGCCGGTCGCCAGGATGATTTCGTCGTAACCGCCCTCGACCAGCTGCGCCACATCCACACGAGTGCTCAGGCACAGCTCGACATTGGTGGTCTGCAATTTGCGGTTGAAGTAACGCAGGGTTTCGAAGAACTCTTCCTTGCCCGGCACGCGCTTGGCGATGTTGAACTGGCCGCCGATTTCGCTGGCCGAATCGAACAAAGTCACCTGATGGCCACGCTCGGCGGCCACAGTGGCGGCGGACAGACCGGCAGGGCCGGCACCGACCACGGCGATTTTCTTGATCTGCTGCACCGGCAGGTAATTGAGCTCGGTTTCATGGCAGGCCCGCGGGTTCACCAGGCAACTGGTCAACTTGCCGCCAAAGGTGTGATCCAGACACGCCTGATTGCAACCGATGCAGGTGTTGATTTCATCGCCACGGCCGGCCGCAGCCTTGTTGACGAAATCCGGGTCGGCCAGGAATGGCCGGGCCATGGACACCATGTCGGCATCGCCCTCGGCCAGGATCTGCTCGGCGACTTCGGGGGTGTTGATGCGGTTGGTGGTGATCAGCGGAATGCTCACCGAACCACGCAGTTTCGCCGTGACCTTGCTGAACGCCGCACGCGGCACCTTGGTGGCGATGGTCGGAATCCGCGCTTCGTGCCAGCCTATACCGGTGTTGATGATCGTCGCACCGGCCTGCTCGATGGCCTTGGCCAATTGCACGATTTCTTCCCAAGTGCTGCCACCTTCCACCAGGTCGAGCATCGACAGGCGGAAGATAATGATGAAATTCGGGCCGACCGCGTCGCGCACCCGGCGGACGATTTCCACCGGCAGGCGCATACGGTTTTCGTAAGCGCCGCCCCAGCGGTCAGTGCGGTGGTTGGTATGGGCCGCGAGGAACTGGTTAATGAAGTAACCTTCGGAACCCATGATCTCGACACCGTCGTACTCGGCTTTTTGCGCAAGCGTCGAGCACGTGACGAAATCGCTGATCTGCTTCTCGATGCCTTCCTCGTCCAGCTCTTTAGGCTTGAACGGGTTGATCGGTGCCTGAATCGCGCTCGGGGCCACCTGCTTCGGGCTGTAGGCATAACGCCCGGCATGAAGGATCTGCATGCAGATCTTGCCGCCCGCCTCGTGCACCGCTCGGGTGACGATCCTGTGTTTGAGCGCCTCTTCCTCGGTGGTCAGTTTGGCTGCGCCGGAGTAAACCCCGCCCTCATCGTTCGGACCGATACCGCCGGTGACCATCAGGCCCACACCGCCACGGGCACGTTCGGCAAAGTAGGCGGCCATGCGCTCGAAACCGCCGGGCTTTTCCTCAAGCCCTGTGTGCATCGAGCCCATCAGGGTGCGGTTGCGCAACGTGGTAAAACCCAGGTCCAGCGGGGCCAACAGGTGCGGGTAATGAGCGGCGGCCATCGGTAACTCCACAACGAGCGATCACGGAAAAAATGCAGGAACTCTTCGGCTCCCGTCAGTCATGTTCAACAGACTAAGAGTCGTACTGCTGTCACTCAATGACCGTAACTGACAACTTATTGATCCAAATGCGCAGCGCCCCTTGGCAAGCGCAGGCATGGGCCCTACCCTAGTCGCGAACCCTGCACACGGCCGCTGACTGTTTTCCATGCGCAAACTTCTGTACCTGACCCTCTCCATGGCGTTGATCGCCGCCCTCACGACCTACGCCATGTGGGCCGCGGACCGTCCGGTGGGTCATTACCTGTCAGACTTGCGCATCAATCTTGCGGTCGATCAGGGTACCCCCGCCGATCGTGGCAACTTGCTGGGCATCCAGCCTGAGCTGTTCCCCACCGACTATCAAAGCCCCGAGCGCCTGCATCGCAAGCTCGCGGCCTATTTGCAGAAAGCCCAGGACCAGGGCCTGCTCAATGAAAAAACCATCGTCGTGCTGCCAGAACATATCGGTACCTGGTTGATGGTCAGCGGCGAGAAAGACGAGCTGTACCAGGCCACCACGCTCAAGGAAGCCATGAACTGGCTGGCGGTGAGCAACCCGTTGCAGTTCATCCGCGCCCTGATCGGCGCCGAGGGCGCCAGCCGCCTCGACGACGCGCACTTGCGAATGAAAGCCAAGGGCATGGCCAAGGATTACCAGGCGCTGTTCGGGGGTCTGGCGAAAGAATTCCACGTGACCCTGGTGGCCGGCTCCATCGTGTTACCCGAGCCGAGTGTCAGCGACGGCGTCCTGCACATCGGCCACGGCGCGCTGTACAACAGCAGCATGGTGTTCGGTCGCGATGGCCTGCCGATCGGCCAACCCCAGCGGCAAGTACACCCCACTTTCGCCAAGCGCGACACGCTCGAAGCCAATTCCGATCCTACGATCAACGTCATCGACACCCCGGCCGGGCGCCTGGGCGTGTTGATCGGCAGCGACAGCTGGTACCCCGACAACTACCGCAAACTCGACGATCAGGGCGCGCAATTGGTGGCGGTCCCGGCGTTCGTCGTCGGGCGCGGGGTCTGGGATCAACCGTGGCGCGGCTTTAAGGGCCAACCCTCGCCGAGTTCTGTCAGCCTCAAGGCCGGCGAAGTCAGTGAAGGTCAGGCCTGGCATCGGCTGACACTGATTGCCCAACCGTCCGGCAGCCAGGCCATCGCCGGCATGAGCGTGTTCCTGCGCGGCCAGTTCTGGGACAAGGGCAGCGCCGGTCAAAGCTTCCTCAGCAGCAACGGGCAACAATTCGCCGACGGCGATGCCCGGGGCGCGCGTTTGCTGAACCTCTGGTTGTAAGCCGATGAAACCGCAGCCGATGCGCCTCGGGGATCTGTCGGTGGGCTTCGTCCATAGCCTGGCCGACGCCGTACGCAGCCATGGCCTGGACCCACAACCGCTGCTCGAACAGTACGGCCTCGACGCCGCGCGACTGGCCGAAGCCGGTGCACGCCTCTCGATCCCGCGCTACATGCGCCTGGGCCACGGCGCCATTCAACTGACCGACGACCCGGCACTGGGTTTGCGCATGGGCCAGCTCAGTCGCCTGAGCCAGGCCGGACTGGCCGGCGTCACCGCCGCCCAGGCACCCACCGTGCGCGAAGCGGCGCGCTGCCTGATTCGCTTCGAAGCGCTGTACGGCTCCAACTATCGCGGCCAGTCGAGCTTTCATGAAGACGCTCAAGGCGCCTGGCTGCGTTTCTATTCCATCAGCCCCTACAACGCCTACAACCGCTTCGTGGTGGACTCGATCATCGCAGGCTGGTTGCAGCAATTGTCCAGCGTAAGCCCTGCCCCGCTACGCGCCGAACGGATCGAGATCGAGTTCCAGGCGCCGGATTACCGTGAGGCCTATGCCGTGCTGGGGGATTGTCCGGTTCAGTTTGGCGCCGAACAGAATCAGCTGCGCCTGAGCCTGGACAGCCTCGCTCAGCGCAACCCGGAGCACTGCCCGAGCACCTGGCGGCACCTGCTGCAACTGTGTGAACGGGAACTGGAGCAACTGACACGCACCCGCAGCCTGCGTGAACGTATCACTCAGTTACTGGGGCCGTTGCTCAATGGCGGCCGGGAACCCGACCTGGAAGAAGTCGCGGCACGCCTGAAGCTGCCAACCTGGACCTTGCGCCGCAAACTTGCCGAGGAAGGCACGCAATTTCGCGCAATCCTCAACGACACACGCCGCGACCTGGCCATGACCTACATTCGCGACACTGAACTGGCGTTCGGCGAAATCGCCTACCTGCTGGGGTTTGCCTCAGCCGAAGCCTTTCAACGGGCCTTCAAACGCTGGAACGGCCAGACCCCCGGCGAGTTTCGCCGCAGTCATCGCCAATCCGCGTAATTACAGCTCCGTAGCGTCTTCGGCCGGTTCCGGCGGGTCCAGTTCAAACGCCTGATACTCGAGCAGTTCTTCTTGATAATCATCCATAATTAAACCCCCATCGCTTATTGAAAAAATCGTCTGAATAAATGTCCAGCGCCCCGAGCATAAAGTGCCCACATGAAAGAAAAATGACTCGAGCACGATACGATGCCGCTACTGAATAAAACGTAGCAGGTGGTCAGAAATTTATCACAGGTTTTTTTCGATATAAGCCGTAGGAATACGGCCCGGCGTGATGTGGATCAATCTTGAAAGGCATTACGGAGGCGGTGTCGTCTGACCCGCCCCCGTAACAACGGGAACCAATTACTGGCTGGAGACAGGCAGCGCCGAAATCGGCTCGGTCGGCGCCGGCAGCGTGCTTGAATCCGCCGCTGGCGTGACCGCTTCCGCGGATGAAGTCGGCTCACTGCTCGCGGCCGGAGTAATTGGCGCCGTTTCAGCAGGCGGCACAACAGGCTCCGAAGTGGCTGGAGCGGCTTCGGCAGGTGCAGGAGCTGGTGCGACTGCCGGAGCAGGTTCTGCCGCCGGGGTCGGGGTCGGCGCCAACTGAGCCGGTGCAGCCTTGGCTTCAGGCACCCCCAGTTCGGTTTTCGGCTTCTCGATGATGTGCGCGGCCTTCTTCGCTTCCGGCGGCAGGAACAATTCGACCAGGGCAAAGAAGCGCTCGTAGAACTTGGCCGAAGACACGGTTTCGCTGGCGACCTTGACCATCGAGTCGTCGGACGAGCCGATCGGCATCGATACCGAGCCCAACACGCCGACGCCGAGGCTGGCGGAGTTGTTGGTCTTTTTCAGCGCATAGCGGTCCTGCAGGGCGTTGGCGAACATGGTCGCATGATGCCCCTCGCTGCCGTCATCGGCGCAGACCACATTGAAACTGATCTCCATATGGGTCTCGCCGGTCTGCTGGAAGCTCTTGTGCCCACTGATCAGTTTCGGATCACTGCTGGTGATGATGTAACCCTGGCTGAGCAAAGCCCGACGGGCGGCTTCGCAGGTTTGTGCATCGGTCACCGGGTAGCTGCGCGAGAACGTCCCGGAGTCGTCGAAGTTCTCATGCTCATAGACGGCGGCTTTCTTCGACGAACAACCGGCAGCGGCGGCCAGCACCAAGGCCAGCCCGACAACACGCATGGGAATTGATTTAAACATTGAACATCCTGAGGAAAACGGTTCGGGGCGTATTGTGCAACAGATTAATGCTTAGCGGAGTATCGATTGTGTCTTAAAACGGCTACAGATTCATTGACCGTCATATCAGGAGAAAGTCCCGCCGGAGCAAAAATCAAAAGATCGAAGCCTGCGGCAGCCTCTACGGGGGATCGCGTTCATCTGTAGGAGCTGCCGCAGGCTGCGATCTTTTTGTTTCCCCCATGAAAAACCCCAGCCTTTCGGCTGGGGTTTTTTGTGTCGCGCAAAACTCAGTCAGGCATCAGAAACGCTTGATCTCAGCCTCGCGTTCCAGCAGTTTGCGGTAGGCCGCAAAGTCTTGCTGGCCAATGCGCGAGGCGAGGAAGCGACGGTATTGAACCTTCTCTTCCTCGGTCGGCGCCGCAGCTTCGTTCACGCCGTTCAGACGCACAATCACCAGGCTACCATCGGCCAGGGTCACGCTGCTGAAGGTCGACTTGTCTTTGGAGGCTGGCTTGGGCATGCGAAACAGCGCTTGCAGCACGGTTGGGTCGGTCCCTTCCTGAGCGCGAGTGGCTGCTGCGGTGACTTTCCAGCTCTGACCGTCAATCGCCTTGTCCAGCGCAGTCTTGCCATCGCGCAGGCTGGCAACCAGTTGATCGGCCTTGGTCTTGGCGGCAGCACTGGCGTGCTCCTTGGTCAATTGCACGCGAATGCTGGCAGCCACGCTTTCCAGCGGCAGTTGCTCAGGCTTGCGGTGCTCCTTGGCGCGCAGCACGATCACGGTTTCCGGGTCCAACTCGATGGCGGTGCTGTTGGCACCCTCATCCAGCACTTCAGGACTGAATGCAGCGGTCACCACGGCACGGTTGGCCGCAACACCTTCGCCACCTTCCCGGCCGAATGGCGCGGAAGTGTGGACGGTCAGCTTCAGGTCTTGTGCCGGCTGGGCCAGATCGGACGCTTCGAACGAGGAGTCTTCCAATTGCTTGGTCGCCTCGACGAAACGCTGCTCGACCTGCTGGGTTTTCAGCTCGCGGGTCAGCTTGTCTTTCAGGCTGGCGAACGTTGGCACCTCAGGCGCTTCAACACCCAACAGCTTGATCAGGTGGAAACCGAAGTCAGTGCGAACCGGCTCCGACACCTGATCCTTGGCCAACGAATACAGGGCTTTTTCAAACACTGGATCGTAGACGCCTGGCCCCGCGAAACCGAGGTCACCACCATTGTTCGCCGAGCCTGGATCCTGGGAGAACTCCTTGGCCAGGGCTTCAAACTTCTCGCCTTTAGCCAGACGCGCCTGCACCTCTTCGATCTTGGCCTTGGCTTGTGCTTCGGTCACCTTGTCGTTCACTTCGATCAGAATGTGCGCAGCCCGGCGTTGCTCGGACAGGTTTGCGGTTTCTTTCTGATACGCCGCCTGCAAGTCTTCGTCCTTGACGCTGACCTGATCGAAGAAGGAAGCCTTTTTCAATTCGAGGTAATCGATGACCACCTGATCCGGCGTCATGAATTCCTTGGCGTGTTCGTCGTAGTAGGCCTTGACCTCATCGTCGGTCAGCTTCACAGCCGCAGGATCTGCCTTGACGTTCAGGGTGGCGAAATCGCGGGTCTGCTTTTCCAGACGGGCGAAGGCCAGAACCTGTGCATCGGTGACGAAACCGCTACCGGCCAGGCCGGCACGCAACTGACCGATCAGCATTTCCTGAGCCAGCATCTGACGGAATTGCAGACGGCTGTAGCCCAGTTGACGGATCACCTGGTCGAAACGCTCGGCGCTGAACTTGCCACTCACCTGGAATTCAGGCGTTTGCAAGATCACCTGATCCAAAGCGGCTTCGGAGAAAGCGAATTTCGATTTTTCTGCGCCTTGCAGCAGCAGTTTGCGATCGATCAGGCCCTTGAGGGCCGATTCGCGCAGCATTTTTTCGTCGAGCAAGGAAGCATCGAAATCCTTGCCCAGCTGTTGCATGAGCTGACGGCGTTGCATATCGACCGCCTGGCTCAGCTCGTTCTGGCTGATTTCTTCGCCATTGACCTTGGCCGCCTCATTGCTGTGCGTCGTGGCCCGAAAAATGGCGTCGAAACCGGTCAAAGCCATCAGTGCAACGATGACCCCGATAATGGTCTTGGCAATCCAGCCTTGTGAATTGTCCCTGATATTCTGCAGCATGCGTCCCCCAGAAACGGTTGAACTTCAAAATTAGGCAACCGTGGAGCGTGGGTAGAATCCGGATAGAAGAAAGGCGCATCCGAGGATGCGCCTTCTCGTAACTGGCGGAGCGGACGGGACTCGAACCCGCGACCCCCGGCGTGACAGGCCGGTATTCTAACCGACTGAACTACCGCTCCGCTGCCAAGTCAGGAATGACCCCGACCCGGATAGGCAAAAACCTGAATCGAACTTAGTTGACAGCTTCTTTCAGTGCTTTACCGGCTTTGAAACCTGGTTTTTTGGCGGCTGCGATTTCCAGCGTCTTACCGGTCTGCGGGTTACGACCGATGCGAGCTGGACGATCGGTCACGGAGAAGGTGCCGAAACCAACCAGAACAACAGAGTCGCCAGCCTTGAGAGCGCCAGTGACGGATTCGATTACAGCGTCCAGCGCACGGCCAGCAGCAGCTTTCGGGATATCAGCGGATGCAGCGATAGCATCAATCAGTTCCGACTTGTTCACTCTAAGTCCCCTTATATCTATTTGAGTTTGATTCTAAGTTTTTTGGTGAAAGCAAAAAAACGAGTGCTGAATGGCCTACAGACACTTAAGAGCCGCTTTATATCAAGGGCTCTAAAAAACTGTCAAGGAAGCCTCCCAGGCAAATGCGTACTAATGCGTGCTAATTCTTTCCTTAGAGTCAGACTCGCGCTTTTCATCCTTTGCAACGATCTCCGGAACCACATCTGGCAAGGGCTCCGGCGCGTATTGCAGCGCAATTTGCAGGACCTCGTCAATCCATTTAACTGGTTTAATCTGTAGATCTTGCTTGATATTGTCAGGAATTTCCTTCAGATCGCGTACGTTCTCTTCAGGAATGATCACCGTCTTGATTCCGCCACGGTGAGCAGCCAGCAGTTTTTCCTTCAAGCCGCCGATCGCCAGCACCTGACCACGCAAGGTGATTTCGCCGGTCATGGCGACGTCCGCTCGTACAGGAATGCCAGTCAATGCCGACACCAGGGCCGTGCACATGCCTACACCGGCGCTAGGGCCGTCCTTCGGGGTCGCCCCTTCAGGCATGTGGATGTGCGTGTCGCGCTTCTCGTGGAAGTCCAGGGGAATCCCCAGGCTCTTCGCACGGCTGCGGACGACGGTCAGGGCCGCGGTGATCGATTCGACCATCACGTCACCCAGAGAACCGGTCTTGATCAGCTGGCCTTTACCCGGCACGACTGCGGCTTCGATGGTCAGCAATTCGCCGCCCACCTGGGTCCATGCCAGGCCAGTAACCTGACCGATCTGATCCTGCTGCTCAGCCAGACCGTAGCGGAATTTGCGCACGCCCAGAAAGTGCTCCAGCATGTCAGCAGTGACCTTCACCGAGAAGCGTTTCTCCATCGCATGCTCTTTGACCGCCTTGCGGCAAACCTTGGCAATCTGGCGCTCCAGCCCACGTACACCGGCTTCGCGGGTGTAGTAGCGAATGATGTCGCGAATCGCTTCGGCGTCAAATTCCAGCTCGCCTTTCTTCAGGCCGTTGGCCGTAATCTGCTTCGGCGAAAGGTATTTGACGGCGATGTTGATCTTCTCGTCTTCGGTGTAACCCGGCAGACGAATCACTTCCATCCGGTCCAGCAGCGCCGGTGGAATGTTCATGGAGTTGGAGGTGCACAGGAACATCACATCGGACAGGTCGTAGTCGACTTCCAGATAGTGATCGTTGAAGTTGTGGTTCTGCTCGGGATCGAGCACTTCCAGCAACGCCGACGCCGGATCGCCACGCATGTCGCTGCCCATCTTGTCGATTTCATCGAGCAGGAACAACGGGTTGCGGACCCCCACCTTCGTCATCTTTTGAATCAATCTTCCTGGCATCGAACCGATATACGTCCGGCGATGGCCACGAATTTCCGCCTCATCGCGCACACCACCGAGGGCCATGCGGACGAATTTGCGGTTGGTGGCGTGGGCGATCGACTCTGCCAGAGAGGTTTTACCCACCCCTGGAGGACCGACCAGGCACAGCACCGGACCACGAATCTTCTTCACACGCTTCTGCACGGCGAGGTATTCGAGGATCCGCTCTTTGACTTCTTCCAGACCGTAGTGGTCTGCATCGAGAATGTCTTCGGCACGGGCAAGGTCCAGGCGCACTTTGCTCTGGGCTTTCCATGGCACTTGAACCAGCCAGTCGATGTACGAACGCACCACGGTCGCTTCCGCAGACATTGGCGACATTTGCTTGAGTTTGTTCAGTTCGGCCTGAGCCTTGGCCAACGCGTCTTTCGGCAGGCCGGCGGCATCGATACGCTTTTTCAGCTCTTCGATTTCGTTGTGGCCTTCGTCGCTGTCGCCCAGCTCTTTCTGAATGGCCTTCATCTGCTCATTCAGGTAGTACTCGCGCTGGCTGCGCTCCATTTGCTTTTTGACGCGACCGCGAATGCGTTTTTCGACTTGCAGCAGATCGATTTCGGCATCCAGCAACGCCAGAACGTGCTCGACCCGGGCCGACAAATCGATGATTTCGAGGATTTCCTGCTTCTGCTCGATCTTCAGGGCCATGTGCGCGGCCATGGTGTCGACCAGGCGGCCTGGCTCGTCGATGCTGTTGAGCGACGACAGGACTTCAGCGGGGACTTTCTTGCCCAGCTGTACATATTGTTCGAACTGAGCCAGCAGGCTGCGGACAAACACTTCCGACTCGCGCTCAGGCGCGTCGACTTCGTCGATCAGCGAGACTTCGGCTCGGCAGTGGCCGTCGACTTCGCTGAAGCGCTCCACGGCGCCCCGCTGCTCGCCTTCTACAAGAACCTTGACCGTGCCGTCAGGCAGCTTGAGCAGCTGCAGAACGGTAGCAATGGTGCCTACGCGATAAAGTGCTTCTTCACCGGGATCGTCATCAGCAGGATTTCGCTGAGCCAGCAGAAGGATCTGCTTGTCGCCCGTCATCGCAGCCTCGAGGGCTTCGATGGATTTCTCGCGCCCCACGAACAGCGGGATAACCATGTGCGGATAAACCACGACATCACGCAATGGCAGGAGAGGCAATTCGATGGTCGTCTTCATGATTTCGCCTCTACGGCGGCCATAAGGCCGTAAACAGATGGAAGTAAGCTTGAAACCAAGATGGGGGCTGCTTTCAAAAAAAACAAGCGGATAAAAGAGCCACTTTAAAGATCGCCGCTTACGGCAGCGCCTGCATGGGTCCGGATGCATCCAAAAAGGTCGGCTGTCATGCCGCCTTCGCAGCGATGCGACAAGCCAGCTCCCACAATAGCAAAGGGGCCCGCAGGCCTAATGCCAGTCAGTTAAGCGCAATCCATGTGGGAGCGGGCTAACTCGCGAAGACGGTAGTACAGTCAACATTGATGTCGCCTGACACACCGCTTTCGCGAGCAAGCCCGCTCCCACAGATTCCGCTCCTTAACTGAGCAGCATTAGCCCGAAGGCCCCTTCTTTATTCCAGCAGCGTGACGCTTAAGCGTCTGGCGCTGCCTTGGCAGTCGGCTCACTGTTTTCGTAGATATACAGTGGCTTGGACTTGCCTTCTATAACGCTTTCATCGATCACTACTTTACTCACCTCGGACTGCGAGGGAATTTCATACATAGTGTCGAGCAGCACACCTTCGAGAATCGAGCGCAGTCCACGAGCACCGGTTTTGCGTTCCAGAGCGCGTTTGGCGACCGATTTCAGCGCGTCGGTCCGGAATTCCAGGTCCACGCCTTCCATCTCGAACAACTTGGCATACTGCTTGGTCAGAGCATTTTTCGGCTCGGTGAGAATCTGCATCAATGCAGCTTCATCAAGCTCGTCCAGCGTGGCAAGTACCGGCAGACGACCGACGAATTCCGGGATCAGACCAAACTTGACCAGATCGTCAGGTTCGACTTCACGCAGGGATTCACCGACTTTCTTGCCTTCTTCCTTGCTACGAACTTCCGCGTTGAAACCGATGCCGCCCTTGGTGGAACGGTTTTGAATAACCTTCTCCAGACCGGAGAACGCACCACCGCAGATGAACAGGATGTTACGGGTGTCGACCTGAAGGAATTCCTGCTGCGGATGCTTGCGACCACCTTGAGGCGGAACGGAAGCGACCGTGCCTTCGATCAACTTGAGCAGGGCCTGCTGCACGCCTTCACCGGAAACGTCCCGGGTGATCGACGGGTTGTCAGACTTGCGCGAGATCTTGTCGATCTCATCGATGTAGACAATGCCCATCTGGGCCTTTTCCACATCGTAATCGCACTTCTGCAGCAGCTTCTGAATGATGTTCTCGACATCTTCACCCACATAACCCGCCTCGGTGAGGGTGGTTGCGTCGGCGATGGTGAACGGAACGTTCAACAAGCGGGCCAGAGTTTCGGCAAGCAGGGTTTTACCCGAGCCTGTCGGGCCGATCAGCAAGATGTTGCTTTTGCCGAGTTCGACGTCGTCATTCTTTTTGTCGCGCTGGTTCAGACGCTTGTAGTGGTTGTACACCGCTACGGCCAGAACCTTTTTGGCACGTTCCTGACCAATCACGTACTGATCAAGGATGCCGCTGATTTCTTTAGGCGAAGGCAATTTATGCGCGCTGCTTTCGGCCTGGGCTTCCTGCACCTCCTCACGGATGATGTCATTGCACAGGTCGACGCATTCGTCGCAGATAAAGACCGAGGGGCCGGCAATCAATTTGCGTACTTCATGCTGGCTTTTGCCACAGAAGGAGCAATAGAGCAGCTTGCCGTTGTCCTCGCCGTTGCGGGTGTCAGTCATTCGTTCGATCCAAATCCGATAGGCTTGCAACACAAGATGAAGGCTATTGCGGGCTTTTTCAAGCCCGCTGGTGATCGGACCCGCCGACCAACCTTATTTTGAGCTGCTTATTTTAAGCGGGGCGCTGGTTGATCACTTCATCGATCAACCCGTATTCACGCGCTGCCTCTGCACTCATGAAATTATCGCGGTTGGTATCGCGCTCGATTTCTTCAAGAGTGCGCCCGCTATGCTTGGCCATCAGCGTGTTGAGACGCTCACGAATGAAGAGGATTTCCTTGGCATGGATTTCGATATCCGAGGCCTGGCCCTGGAAACCGCCCAGTGGCTGGTGAATCATCACACGTGAGTTCGGCAGGCAGTAACGCTTGCCTTGGGCTCCGGCCGTCAGTAGAAACGCACCCATGCTGCACGCTTGACCGATACAGGTGGTCGACACGTTTGGCTTGATGAACTGCATGGTGTCGTAGATCGACATGCCCGCCGTCACCGAACCGCCCGGCGAGTTGATATAGAGATGGATGTCCTTGTCCGGGTTTTCCGCTTCAAGGAACAGCAGTTGCGCACAGATCAGGTTGGCCATGTAGTCCTCTACCGGACCAACCAGAAAGATCACTCGCTCCTTGAGAAGGCGCGAGTAGATGTCATAGGCGCGCTCGCCACGAGCAGATTGCTCGACAACCATCGGGACCAGGCCGCCTGCGGCCTGGATATCAGAGTTCTGCTGAATATACGAATTACGGAACATGCTCTGCAGTCACTCCCAAATAGTTATGTCTTGAATACGCATAAGCCAGCACGAAGGCTGGCTTATGGTGTGTGCTTCTTACCGCAAAAACAATCAGTCGGCTTGTGGAGCTTCTACCGGCTTGACTGCTTCTTCGTAAGAGACCGATTTGTCGGTCACGCTAGCTTTCTGCAGAACAGTATCCACAACTTGTTCTTCCAGCACAACCGAACGAACTTCGTTCAGTTGCTGGTCGTTCTTGTAGTACCAGGACACAACCTGCTCAGGCTCTTGATAAGCCGAAGCCATTTCCTGAATCATCTCGCGAACGCGGGCTTCGTCAGGCTTGAGGTCGAATTGCTTGACCACTTCAGCCACGATCAGACCCAGCACAACGCGGCGCTTGGCTTGCTCTTCGAACAGCTCGGCCGGCAGTTGGTCAGGCTTGATGTTGCCGCCGAACTGCTGAACAGCCTGCACGCGCAGACGGTCGACTTCGTTGGACAGCAGAGCCTTTGGCACTTCGATCGGGTTGGTGGCCAGCAGACCGTCCATCACCTGATTCTTGACCTTGGATTTGATCGCCTGACGCAGTTCACGCTCCATGTTCTTGCGAACTTCGGTGCGGAAGCCTTCCAGACCGGTTTCCTTGATGCCGAATTGAGCGAAGAACTCTTCGGTCAACTCTGGCAGTTTAGGCTCGGAAACGGTGTTCACGGTCACGGTGAACTCAGCGGCTTTGCCTGCCAGGTCGAGGTTCTGATAGTCCTCTGGGAAGGTCAGGTTCAGAACGCGCTCTTCGCCGGCCTTAGCGCCAACCAGACCGTCTTCGAAACCAGGGATCATGCGACCGGAACCCAGCACCAGCTGAGTACCTTTGGCGGAACCGCCAGCGAACACTTCACCGTCGACCTTGCCAACGAAATCGATGTTCAGCTGGTCTTCGTTTTGAGCAGCGCGATCGGCCACTTCGAAACGGGTGTTCTGCTTACGCAGGACTTCCAGCATTTTGTCCAGATCGGCGTCAGCCACTTCAGCGCTCAGGCGCTCGACAGTGATGCCTTCGAAACCGGCAACGGTGAACTCAGGGAACACTTCGAATACAGCTACGTATTCCAGGTCCTTGCCCGCTTCCAGGGATTTAGGTTCGATCGAAGGCGAACCAGCCGGGTTCAGCTTCTGCTCGACGACAGCTTCGTAGAAGGAAGACTGGATCACGTCGCCTACCGCTTCCTGGCGAGCTTCGGCACCGAAACGGCGCTTGATTTCGCTCATTGGCACTTTGCCTGGACGGAAGCCAGCAATCTTGGCCTTTTGGGCAGTCTGCTGCAGACGCTTGTTGACCTGAGTCTCGATGCGCTCAGCCGGCACGGTGATGCTCATGCGGCGCTCAAGAGCAGAAGTATTTTCAACAGAAACTTGCATGGATATTCCTCGTTGCACAGACGTTAGCCGGCCGTTTCCGACCCCAGAATCAAGGGCATGCATTCTAGTGGGTCAAACTCAAGAAGTCACCCTACTGAAAACGGGTAAAAAAGCAGCAGGCAATTTATAGGCGGGGACAAACGGTTGCGCCTCGCCCTGTTAGCAAATACAGCCAGGGCCCTGCACCAACCCTCCTATATATAGAAGGAATCGGCAATCCATCCCTGACAGCCAACCCCGCGAAGGGATCGGCGGGCGAATCGAGCATCATCGAGAAACATAAATACGACGAAGCGACCTACCCCTGCGACCCACAACCTGCAGCCGCTGAACATTCAAACCATTGAAACAAAAAAGGCGCCAGACTGTTAAATCTGGCGCCTTTCGAAATATGGGGTGGACGATGGGGATCGAACCCACGACAACGGGAGTCACAATCCCGTGCTCTACCAACTGAGCTACGCCCACCATATTGCGTGACAAAGAAGCCAAACAACTTCTTTGTTGAGCCCAATCAAGCCAACCGGCATGAGTGAAGCTTTATTTGGTGCGGATGAAGAGACTCGAACTCTTACGCCTCGCGGCGCTGGAACCTAAATCCAGTGTGTCTACCAATTCCACCACATCCGCGGATTGAAGCTGTTAAAGCAAAGGCGCCAGACTGTTAAATCTGGCGCCTTTCGAAATATGGGGTGGACGATGGGGATCGAACCCACGACAACGGGAGTCACAATCCCGTGCTCTACCAACTGAGCTACGCCCACCATATCGCGCTACTTGTGCCAAAGCTGCCTAATGGCGCACCCGGCAGGACTCGAACCTGCGACCATCCGCTTAGAAGGCGGATGCTCTATCCAGCTGAGCTACGGGCGCCTTGTTAGCTGTAACCTTGAAGGACTACAAACTAAGTGCTTTATCAGTCCTGCAGAACTTCGATTCTGCTCAACCTTCTCAACCAGTGCTAGGCTGTACCCGACAAGTGCGACGAATAGTATAGAGCGACCCGAAGGCCGTCAAATCCTTTTTAAAAAAAATTCATTTAATTAAAGGAGTTAGGGGAATTTGCTGACCAAGCGCCTTTGCCCTCACCTCATGACATGCGAGAATGCGCTCTCTTTTTTTTCCCCTCTCGATGGTTAATCACGCGCAATGACTGCACAACTAATCGACGGCAAATCGATCGCCGCCAGCCTGCGCCAGCAGATCGCCAAACGAGTCGCCGAGCGTCGCCAGCAAGGCCTGCGCACGCCCGGCCTCGCGGTGATCCTGGTCGGTAGCGATCCTGCCTCTCAGGTTTATGTCTCGCACAAGCGTAAAGACTGTGAAGAGGTCGGCTTCCTTTCCCAAGCCTACGACCTGCCTGCCGAAACCACTCAAGAAGCACTGACCGATCTGATCGATCGCCTGAACGACGACCCGGCGATTGACGGCGTTCTGCTTCAACTGCCTTTACCAGAACACCTGGACGCCTCCAAATTGCTGGAACGCATTCGTCCCGACAAGGACGTCGACGGTTTCCACCCTTATAACGTCGGCCGTCTGGCCCAGCGCATTCCGCTGCTGCGTCCGTGCACGCCTAAAGGCATCATGACGTTGCTGGAAAGCACCGGTGTCGATCTTTACGGGATGGACGCGGTCATTGTCGGAGCGTCCAACATCGTTGGTCGTCCGATGGCGATGGAACTGCTGCTGGCCGGCTGCACCGTGACCGTCACCCACCGCTTCACCAAGGACCTGGCGGGCCATGTCGGCCGCGCCGATCTGGTCGTGGTTGCCGCCGGCAAGCCGGGACTGGTCAAGGGTGAGTGGATCAAGGAAGGTGCGATCGTGATCGATGTCGGCATCAACCGCCAGGAAGACGGCAAACTGGTGGGTGACGTGACCTACGAAACAGCCCTGCCACGCGCCGGCTGGATCACTCCGGTACCGGGCGGCGTCGGCCCGATGACCCGCGCCTGCCTGCTGGAAAACACGCTGTACGCCGCGGAAACACTGCATAGCTGAGTTCTCGCTTGCACACAGCGCCACCTATAAAGAACCCCGCCCATCGCGGGGTTCTTTTTGCCCGCAGAAAAAGCTCGACCATCGACGGCTCAGCAATCGGGAAGCAGGAAAGCCGGAGGGGGTACAAAATGGGGACAGCATTAAATATTCTTCACTTTTACCCCCTGTATTACAGGCGCCTATGGCTTTCCTGGCACATACTCCTAAAATGCGTCGTTTTTAAGAAACAGCCCGTTACAAAACGGCATATCCACCCTTTATGAGTCTGCCAGCGTGAAAATCCGTCTTTCCATCCTGAGCCTAGTTTTTGCAGTTACAGGGACTTTCATCGCGCCAACGGTCAACGCCGCTGACACCACCGCGGCGCCACGAGACAATTCACAACTGAAGATCGCGTCCGGCAGCGCTTTGCTGATGGATCTGCAGACCAACAAAGTCATCTATGCCAGCAATCCTGATGTCGTCGTACCCATCGCGTCCGTCAGCAAACTGATGACCGGCCTGGTGGTCGTGGAAGCGCGGCAGAACATGGACGAATACATTCCCGTCAACATCAGCGACACACCGGAAATGAAAGGCGTGTTCTCCCGGGTCAAACTCAAAAGCGAATTGTCGCGCCGCGAGATGCTGTTGATTGCCCTGATGTCCTCGGAGAACCGTGCCGCCGCGACGCTGGCGCATCACTATCCGGGCGGTTATGTCGCGTTCATTGCCGCCATGAACGCCAAAGCCAAGGCGCTGGGCATGACCAGCACCCACTTCGTCGAACCGACGGGCCTCTCCCCTCGCAACGTGTCCACCGCCCGCGACCTGAGCAAACTGCTGATCGCCGCGCACAAGTACCCGTTATTGACTGAGCTGAGCACCACCAAGGAAAAAACCGTTTCGTTCCGTAAACCCAACTACAGCCTGGGTTTCCACAATACCGACCACCTGGTCAACAAGCCGAATTGGGACATCAAACTGACCAAGACCGGTTTCACCAATGAAGCAGGCCACTGCCTGGTGCTGGTGACCAGCATGGGTAATCGTCCGGTTGCGCTGGTGATTCTCGATGCCTTCGGCAAGTACACGCACTTTGCCGATGCCAGCCGTATTCGCGACTGGGTCGAAACCGGCAAGAGCGCCAACGTGCCGTCCGTAGCCCTGCAGTACAAGTCCGACAAGAACCTCAAGCATCGCCAGAGCGGCGTGATTGAAGCTTCGAAATAAAATCGAAACGCCTCTAAACGAAAGCCCCGAATATTCGGGGCTTTTTTTGTCCAGGATTAATCATTGGGCAGCGGCATCTGATCGTCATCCGGAATGCCATCCCCGGCACTCGGGTCTTTCCAACCCTGCGGATGCTTTGTCGGCACCACTGTCGGTCTGGCCAAGGGGTCCCTTAAAGGGCTGTCCGGGTCCATCACGGGGTCCAGGTCCGATTCAGGGGTTGTTGGAACACTGTCTGGAGGATCTGGACGTTTGTCGTCAAAGCTCGAGTCGGTAGACATATACACCTCACTGAGACTTGGGTTTCAGATTACCGAGTGGGTCGTAAGGCTTCGCAGGAGCCTTCTTGCCCTCCTCACCCGGTTTTACATCCCTGGGCGCCTTGGCAGGCCCGATGGGGTCGACCTGTGGATCGGCTACATCCGGAGAATCGGGGTCGAACCCCAACTCATTATCGGACGAATGCTCAGACGAGTGCGGGCCGGTGGGAGTATTGGAATGTGCCATGGCGCCTCCTGATCATGGTCCCGGAAAAATCCGGGCCCTCTACATGAGACTCCAGCATAGCGCGGCGGTGCCATGCCGATGACGAGCGCAAACTTACTTCGCGGTCAGCGCCTTCTTCGCCCGGGCAGCCGCCTGCTCTTGGCCTGACTGGGCAAGATCGCTCGCCGCTTTCAGCCAGCGCGGCTGATCGACATTGGCCGGAATCTGCTCCGGCTTCTGGATCAATACAGCCCAGCCACCGGCATTCTCGAACGCCGACTCAAAGGAACCGAACCCCATCAGCAACCGACGATCCATCCCGGCGCGCAGCAACACGGTCTGCTTCTGACGGTTGTAACCAGCGAGAATGGCGTATCGGGGCCCCGCCCAGAACGCCGAACCTTCGGTGAAGCGCACCATCACCGGGTAACCGGCCGCTACCTGGGCCAACAGCGCCGGCAAATGGCTGTCGAGGGGATAAACCACCATCCCGTACTCGCGGGCGAGGTTTTGCATGTTCTGCTGCAACCGGTCTTCGGCGCCCGGTAAATGCAGGGGCTTTTCGAGCAACCCCGGGGTGATCACGATGTCCTGTTGGGACAACAGGCTGGCCAGCACCTGAGGCCCGCTTTGATAACTTTGCCCGCGATAGAACGTACCGCTGAGTTCGACACGTTCCGGCAGACGCTTGATCTCGGGCGCTACGCTCCCCGCACAGCCAGCCAGGCCGGTAACGCAGCCAACGATCAGCGCCAAAGATCGAATTCGAGAAAATACCCGCACCATCATCACTCTCTTGTTCAGACGCCAGGCAATCGAACTCCCGGCTTGGCCGCCGATCATAGGATGCCGCGCGACAGCGGTATAGCCTTAACCGGCAGTTGATTGCATTCGATAGAGCGAACGGGTTGATGACAGGCGACCTTTGTTCAGTAGCCTGAAACACAGCAGCGGCTAGACTGTCATTTACCAAGGAAGAGTGTGCGCCCGCTGCAGGGCAAAGAGGAGGCACTGATGAGCCTGACAATGACCATTGTAATGTTGATTTCCGGCTGGATGGCGGTGGCTGCCGCCATGCTGTGGGGCGTTTTGCGTATTACCCGCCGGCACCATCACCGCCCGGTTCAATCGGCGCCTGCAACGAAAACCGACAAGCCGGCTGGACACCCCGCCACTGCGCACTGACTGGCGCTTTTCAGTCATACAAAAACGAATCCATGTGGGAGCGGGCTTGCTCGCGAAGGCGTCGTATCAGTCAGTATCAATGTCTCCTGACACACCGCTTTCGCGAGCAAGCCCGCTCCCACAGGTTCCGCGCCTTAAACTGGCCGCCTGGACTCTTTCGAGTTCAGGCGGCCGTTTCGTTTAATGAAGGTTAAGCTTCAGCGGCTACGCGCTTCTGCCTGGCCCGCCGAGACAGCATGTTCAAGCCTTCGATCGTCGCCGAGAATGCCATGGCCGCGTAGACGTAGCCTTTTGGTACGTGGGCGCCGAAACCTTCGGCGATCAGCGTCATGCCGATCATGATCAGGAAACCCAGCGCCAGCATCACCACCGTCGGGTTGTCGTTGATGAACTTGGCCAGAGGATCAGCCGCCAACAACATCACCAGTACCGACACTACCACCGCGATGATCATGATCGGCAAATGCTCGGTCATACCGACAGCAGTAATGATGCTGTCGATGGAGAACACCATGTCCAGCATCAGGATCTGACCGATCGCGGCGGCAAAGCCCAGGGTCACGGTCGAGGTGGCCGACGTCGGATCTTCCGGCGACGGGTCCATGCTGTGATGGATCTCGGTGGTCGCCTTCCACAACAGGAACAGGCCGCCGGCGATCAGGATCATGTCCTTCCAGGAGAACGCATGGCCAAGAATCTCGATCACAGGTGCCGTCAACTGAACGATGAACGCGATGGTGCTCAACAGCGCCAGGCGCAGGATCAACGCCATGCCGATACCGATGCGCCGCGCCTTCTGGCGATGCTGTTCGGGCAGCTTGTTGGTGAGGATCGAGATGAAGATCAGGTTATCGATGCCGAGCACGATTTCCATCACCACCAGCGTGGCCAGGGCGACCCAGGCGGTGGGGCTTGCAGCAAGTTCTAAAAGGTATTCCATGGGTCAGTCCTGACTGGTTGTAGACGGTTTAGATTTCCTGGGACGAAGATTCGGTTTTGTCCGACTCTTTGGCCGGTTGTTCTTTCTTGCTGATCAGGCCACCGGCGGCATCGCTCAACGCTTGCTCGGCGGCTTTGTGGGTATCGTCAATCGCCTGTTTGGCGGTTTCGGCAGCCTTGCCCATCAGTTGCTGGGCGCTCTTCTCGGCCTGGTCGCAGCCGGCCAACACCAATAAAGAGGTGATCAGCAGCGCAGGGGTTTTAAGCTTCATGATGCTTTCCTCGATAGAACAGACAGAGCCCAAATGGCGCCCCGTCGATAGCGAGGCAGTCTAAAGAGGAAAATACTTCAGGAAAATTCGTATTTTAAGCGGTTATACTTCGGTTTTTACGAATCCATAGCAAAACATACGCTACGGGGAACATGAATGCTGAATTACCGACAGCTGCATTATTTCTGGGTGGTGGCCAAGACCGGCAGTATCGTGCGCGCCTGCGAGCAGTTGAACCTGACACCACAGACCATCAGCGGGCAGATTTCCCTGCTCGAGCAAACCTACGGCATCGAGTTGTTTCGCCGGGTCGGCCGGCAGCTGGAACTCACTGAAGCCGGGCGTCAGACCCTGCCCTACGCCGAGCAGATGTTTCAACTCGGTGGCGAATTGGAGCTGATGCTGCGGGCGCAGCCTAATGAGCAACAGATTCTGTTTCGGGTGGGCGTCGCCGATGTGGTGCCCAAATCGATCGTTTATCGATTGATTGCACCGACCATGGAGTTGAGCGAACCGCTGCGCATCACCTGTCGCGAAGACAAACTGGAACGTTTGCTTGCCGACCTGGCGATTCAGCGCCTGGATCTGGTGATTTCCGACAGCCC
This sequence comes from Pseudomonas sp. P9_31, assembly GCF_034008235.1. Lineage (NCBI taxonomy): Bacteria > Pseudomonadati > Pseudomonadota > Gammaproteobacteria > Pseudomonadales > Pseudomonadaceae > Pseudomonas > Pseudomonas sp. P9_31. Next base: position 2,225,862 of record NZ_CP125375.1, on the reverse strand, counting down.
GATGCCCTCGCATCTGGACATCAGGGGCTACAGCCAGAAACTCGGTGAATGCGGCATCAGCTTCTTCGCCACCGCTGAACTGGCAGCGCGTTATGGCCAGGACTTCCCCCGCAGCCTGCACGGCGCCCCGCTGCTGATCCCCGGGCCGGAAACCGTGGTACGCAGTCGCTTGCAACGCTGGTTTGCCGAACAGCAGATTCAGCCTCGAATCGTCGGCGAGTTCGACGACAGCGCTTTAATGCAGGCCTTCGGCCAATCCGGCAGCGGGATATTCATCGGCCCGAGCGTGATTGCCGACGAAGTGAAACGCCAATGCAGCGTGGAGTTGATCGGCCAGACCGACGCGGTGAGCGAATCGTTCTATGCCATTTCAGTTGAACGCAAGGTCAAGCACCCCGGCATTGTCGCCATTACCGAAGGTGCCCGACGCGAGCTGTTCACCGAGATGTGACGCCTCAGGCGCAGATTTCCCGAGGTTTGAAGGTCATCAGCGCCATCGCCAACAGGATCGAGACAAGGATAAAACCGGCGGCTGCGAAACCCAGTCCGCCCAGGCCGACACTGTCGATCACCCGACCACCGACCATCGCGCCCAGTCCGATCCCGAGGTTGGCCCCGGCAATGTTCAGCGACGCAGCAAAGGCCGGCGCTTCAGGCGCAGCCTTCATCAAACGCACATGACTGACCAGGAACAACGCCGCCTGGGTCACGCCCCAAATCCCCATCGCCGCCGCCAGCCCCAGCGGCGAATGAATGTTCGGCACCAGCGTTACCATGCCGGCAATCATGAACGCGCAAAACGTCACAGAAGCAATCAGCGGGTGACGATCCACCGCGCGGCCGCCCAGCGAGTTGCCGATCAGCCCGACCGCACCGAAGCCCATCAGGCACCAGCCGACCACCGTGCCATTGAAACCGGCGAGGCGCTCAAGGATGTCCGCCAGGTAGGTGTAAGCGGTGAACATGCCGCTGAACACCAGGATCGACAGCAGTACATGCCCCAGCATCAGCGGGCTGCGCAGGATCTTGAACTGTGAACGGAAACTCACTTGGTGCTGGTGCAGGCTGGTTTTCGGCAGGTAGATAAACAGCAGCAGCGCCTTGGCAAACGCGATCACCGCCAGAATGCCGAAAGCACTGCGCCAGCCGAACGCGTCGGAAATCAGCGTGCCGACAGGAATGCCAAACACCGTGGCGCAGACGATGCCGAAACCGACCTTGGCGATGGCCCGCCCGGCGTAGTCCGGCCCGACGATGTCCACCGCGGTTTCACTGGCCAACGCCCAGAACACCGGCAGCCCCAGCGCCGGAATCAACCGGGCGATGGCCATCACCCAAATATTCGGCGCAAATGCCGCCAGCGTGTTGGCCAGGCCGAACATGATCAACACACTGATGAACAGTTTGCGTCGTTCAAACCTTGCGAAGTACGCCGTCAGGAACGGCCCGAACGCGGCCACGGTGAACGCAAACAGGGTCACCAGCAAACCCGCTTGAGGAATGCTGACGTCCAGATCACGGGCGATTGCCGGCAACAGGCCGACGATGATGAATTCCGTGGTCAGCACCGTGAAACCGGCGGCGGACAACAGAAGAATGGGCAACAGCATGCAGAACTCCAGGAAAACGACGACACCAGCGACAACCCAGAGGCCCACTGGCAGAACATGAAAATGAGGATGGCGAAGCTTAACAGAGTGTTTCCGGGCGAAGTTGCACGAACCTGCAAATCTCGTTGAACAATCGGGTGGCAGATCGTCACAGGTCTGAAGGATCGCGGCTACGCTGTGATAAAGTCCGCGGCCTGCGGTACTTACACTTTGCTCATCGGCCATTCATTGGCATTGATGCGGCGACCCCTTCGGTTCCTGCCATGTGGCCTGCCCGGCTTTTTGCTGCATGAGCAGAACCCTGCACCCTAATAAAATCAGAGATGCCGTTATGACCGCTTCATCCCCTTCTCTCTTGCAACGACTGCAACGCAGCAGCCTGGTCACGCAAATCATCATCGGCCTGATCGCCGGGATTGCCTTGGCGTTGTTCGCGCCCGAGCTGGCCAAGTCCACCGCTTTCATTGGTAAAGTGTTCGTCTCGGCGCTCAAGGCTGTCGCGCCGATTCTGGTGTTCGTGCTGGTCATGGCGTCGATTGCCAACCACAAGCACGGCCAGGAAACCCATATCCGGCCGATTCTGTTTCTGTACCTGCTGGGCACCTTCGCGGCGGCCGCGGTGGCGGTGATTGCCAGCTCGCTGTTTCCGTCGAGTCTGGTGCTGGCTACCCAGGATGTTGCGGTGACCGCACCGGGCGGCATCAGCGAAGTGCTGCAAAGCCTGCTGCTCAGCGTGGTCGATAACCCGGTCAGCGCACTGATGAACGCCAACTTCATCGGCATTCTGGCGTGGGCGATCGGCATGGGCATTGCGATCCGCCATGCTGGCGAGACGACGCGCGAAGTGCTGGGCGACCTGTCCAATGGCGTGACCGTGATTGTGCGCCTGGTGATTCGTTTTGCGCCGCTGGGGATCTTCGGCCTGGTGGCTTCGACCCTCGCCACCTCCGGTTTCGGCGCGTTGATCGGTTATATGCACCTGCTGGCGGTGCTGCTGGGCTGCATGCTGTTCGTGGCGCTGGTGATGAACCCGGCTATCGTGTTCTGGAAGCTGCGTCGCAACCCGTATCCGCTGGTACTCACCTGCCTGCGCGAGAGCGGCATCACCGCCTTCTTCACCCGCAGTTCGGCGGCGAACATTCCGGTCAATCTGGAGTTGAGCAAGCGTCTGGGCCTGCACGAAGACACCTATTCGGTATCGATCCCGCTCGGCGCCACCATCAACATGGCCGGCGCGGCGATCACCATCACCGTGCTGACCCTGGCCGCCGTGCACACCCTGGGCATCGCCGTGGATATTCCGACGGCCATTCTGCTCAGCATTGTCGCGGCGATCTGTGCCTGTGGCGCTTCGGGCGTGGCCGGTGGTTCGTTGTTGCTGATTCCGCTGGCGTGCAGCCTGTTCGGCATCCCCAGCGAAATCGCCATGCAAGTGGTGGCAGTCGGCTTCATCATCGGCGTGTTGCAGGACTCGGCTGAAACCGCGCTGAACTCCTCCACCGACGTGCTATTCACCGCGGCTGCGTGCCAGGGTGAAGAGCTGAAAGCGCAGCGTTTGGCGTAAAACACACGTGTAGGCGCCAGGCTTGCCGGCGCCTACAGAAGGCAAAACGAAAAAGCCCGCCAAGGCGTAAACCTTGGCGGGCTTTTTCGTACCTGAGCGGTTTAGAACGCGCCCATGTAATCGCGCTTGCCTACTTCCACACCGTTGTGACGCAGCAGTGCGTAAGCGGTGGTGACATGGAAGAAGAACTGCGGCAGACCATAGCTCAGCAGGTAAGCCTGGCCAGTGAAGCGCTTCTCTTTAGGCGTGCCTGGACGGGTAACGATTTCGATGCCTTCCTTGCCATCGATCTGCTCAGGCTTGATCTCGCCGATGAAGGCCAGGACCTTGGCGATCAACGCTTGCAGTTCGGCGAAGGTGGTTTCGGTGTCATCGTATTTCGGCAGTTCGACTTCAGCCAGGCGCGCCGAAACGCCTTTGGCGAAATCAACGGCGATCTGCACCTGACGCACCAGCGGGAACATGTCCGGGTACAGGCGGGCTTGCAGAAACGCGTTCGGGTCGATGTTTTTCGCGGTGGCGTGGGCTTCAGCCTTGCTCAGGTTGTTGCTCAGGGCGTTGAGCATTTGCTGGAAAACCGGAACGGAAGCGGCATAGAGAGAAATGGTCATGGCAATCTCATGTAGTGACAGGAGTAAAAAAGCGTGGGGCGATTATAGCCATGCTGGCGCGCCCTGCGACTTGTCTTTTATTCAGCAAGGATTAGGCTAGGCGGCTCGACTGCCTAGGGAATAGCGCGATGAGCACTGAGCAAGAAACGACCTTCGACGAACCACGGCTCAACAGCACGGAAATCCGCATTCTGGGCTCGTTGATCGAGAAACAGGCCACCAGTGCGGAAACCTACCCGCTGACCCTCAATGCCCTGATGATTGCCTGCAACCAGAAAACCAGCCGCGAACCGGTGATGAACCTCAGCCAGGGCCAGGTCGGCCAGAGCCTGCGGGCCCTTGAAGGTCGCGGCTTCACCCGACTGGTGATGGGCAGCCGTGCCGACCGCTGGGAACATCGGGTCGATAAGGCACTGGAACTGGTGCCGGCGCAGGTGATTCTGACCGGGCTGCTGTTCTTGCGCGGTCCGCAGACAGTCAACGAGCTGCTGACCCGCAGTGGCCGCATGCATGACTTCGAAGATGCCGAGCAGGTGGTGCATCAGCTCGAACGCCTGATTGCCAGAGGTCTGGCGCTGCTGATCCCGCGCCAGGCCGGCCAGCGCGAAGACCGTTACATGCATGCGCTGGGCGATCCGGCGGATATCGAAGCCATCCTGGCGGCCCGACAGAATCCGGTGGAGCGTGGCGCCAGTGGCGGCGTGTCGGTTGAGCGAATCGAAGAGCTTGAAGCGCGAATTGCGGCGCTGGAAGAGCGACTGGCACGCCTCGAATAGACCCGTGCTCCCGCTGTGCCGAGCTCCCTGTGGCGAGGGAGCTTGCTCCCGTTGGGTCGCGAAGCGGCCCCGTTAGCCGGGTTTGCCGGTTTTGCGACTGCTTCGCAGCCGAACGGGAGCAAGCTCCCTCGCCACAGGTCCAACCAATAATCGGAATTCAGCTCCGGGCAAACGCCACGGCTTTCTGGAACTGCTCATCGGTCGGCCGCACGCCGGTGTACAACACGAACTGTTCCAGCGCCTGGATGGCAATCACTTCCAGCCCGGTGATCACTCGTTTGCCTTCGGCGCGTGCGCGCACGATCAGCGGTGTTTCCGAGGGAATCGCTACCACATCGAAGACAATTTCGGCGGCAGCGATGGCTTCAGGGTCGAACGCCAGTTGATCGGCTTCCGGCCCGCCGGTCATGCCGATCGGCGTGACGTTGATCAGCATCTGCGGGCGCTGGCCCCCCAGCTCCGCCTGCCATGAGTAACCCAACGATTCGGCCAAAGCACGCCCGGCGTGCTCGTTGCGGGCCACGATCAGACCGTTTTTGTAGCCGCCATCGCGCAGGGCACTGGCCACGGCCTTGGCCATGCCGCCGCTGCCGCGCAGGGCAAAAGTCGAGTCTTTGGGTACCTGATGGGTTTCGAGCAACTGGGCGATGGCAATGTAATCGGTGTTGTAAGCCTTGAGGTGGCCGTGGGTGTTGACGATAGTGTTGATCGATTGAATGGCCTCAGCCGATGCGTCCAGCTCATCGACCAGCGCAATACAGGCTTCCTTGAACGGCATCGACACGCCACAACCCCGAATGCCCAGAGCGCGGATGCCACTGACAGCGCCCGTCAGGTCCTGGCTGCTGAAGGCTTTGTAGTAAAAATTCAGGCCCAGTTGCTCATACAGATGATTGTGAAACCGCAGGCCGAAATTGCCGGGGCGCCCTGAGAGCGACATGCACAGCTGGGTGTCTTTGTTGGGGTTCATCTGCATCCTAATCTCCTTCAATAGCACTTTCAGATGGACGGGATTAACCACTCCATCGGATTGTGATCGATCATAAAGGTCTGTCTGTACCAAGGGGAACGCCCCCCACACAGCACGGTAAAGAAAGCGGTACAGACCTTACACAAAATTTACCCAACGGCTGTGCTGATTTTCAAAAAAACGCTGTCTTAGAAGTATCCCCGCAACAACTTGTGTCTATTGCAGACGCAAGCGCCGGGTCGAAGAACCGAGGAATTATCATGATCCGTAAAATCCCCACAGTAGCTTTGCTGATCGGTGCTCTCGCTATCGCAGGGCAGGCAGAAGCACATGGGCGTGGCTGGGAAGGCCCGGCTGTGTTTGGTGCGATCGTCGGCTCGGCAATCATCGGCTCAGCAATTATCGGCCGCGACCGGCCAGTGTATGTGGAGCAGCAACCGGTTTACGTTCAGCCACAGCCGGTGTATGTGCAGCAACCGCCGCCGGTCTACTACCAACCCGCTCCGGTGTACGTGCAACAACCGATCTACTACCGTCCGGCGCCGGTTTACTACGGACCGCCACGCGGCTACTACGGCCCTCCCCATGGTTACTACCGTGGCGACCGCTGGTAACAGACTCATCAGGCCCCGCCTCAACAGCGGGGCCTTTTTTGTGGCCGCAGATCGGGCGAAGTCTGGATAAATCTCGCCAAGGTCGCTGTCGGGACAGTGCCGGCAGCTAAAGTTGGTCATATTTATGTCATGACAGGCCCGCAAGCTTGGATCTGTCCGTAAACAACAGGTTGATAAAAACAAGGACGACCTCATGCCCACACAAAACCCGCACCGCATTGTCGGCTTGTGCACTTCCAGCAAGGTGTACAACGCACTGACCGAACTCAAGCACCTGGAAGGTCATCGCAGCGCCAAGTTTCTCTCGCTGCTGGCGGAAAACCTGGTGCGAAAAGGCCTGCTCAATGAGCAGGAAGTGATGCATATGCTCGATCAAGTGGTGGATTGACCGCAGGACTCATTGGCGTCAATGACGACTATCGAAAGCGTTGATTGTCCGTTCAAGCGTCCGATCCGTAAGGTAGCTCCATAGATTGATGGAGGTACTTATGGCTCAGGTTCAAATCATGTCCGTTATCGGCAGCGCCGTTCCCGCACCGCTCAGAGCGCTGGGGTTGCTCGCCTGTTGGTACCTGGTGCAGGACGGCGAACCGATCAGCGGTCCGCTCTCCTCGCTACCCGCCGCCCAGGCCCTGTCGCAACGTATCGACTCAGGCCAGCTCAGCGCTTAAGGCAGCTGAACATGCGGCTTGGTTTCGATGAAGATTGCCCAACTCGACATGAACAACGCTGCGATCAAAGGCCCGATGACGAAGCCATTGAGCCCGAAAATCGCCAGGCCGCCGAGGGTTGAGATGAGAATCAAATAGTCCGGCATCTTCGTATCCTTACCCACCAGGATCGGACGCAGCACATTGTCCACCAACCCGATCACGAACACCCCGAACAACGCGAGCACCGTGCCCTGCCAGATCGCGCCGGTGAGCAGGAAGTACGCAGCCACCGGTGCCCAGACGATCCCCGCACCCACCGCCGGCAACAGCGACAGAAACGCCATCAGCACCGCCCAAAGCAACACGCTCGGGATATCCAGAAACCAGAAAATCAAACCGCCCAATGCGCCCTGCGTGATCGCCACCAGCAGATTGCCTTTTATCGTCGCCCGCACCACGTGATTGAACTTGAGCTGCAAACGGCGTTTCTGGTTGTCCTCCAGCGGTATGGCGGCGCGTATTTTGCGCGCCAGTTCGGCCCCGTCGCGCAGAAAGAAGAACAACAGATAGAGCATGATGAAAAAGCTCACCACGAATTCGAAGGTGCCCTGGCCAAAACTGTAAGCCTGAGTCGCGAAAAACTGGCCGCCCTGCATCGCACTCTTGATGATTTTCTCCCGCAGACCACTCAACTCGCCCATGCCGAAACGATCGAGCAGGTGCTGGAAGTACGGTGGCAGGCTGTGTTTGAACTGCACCACATGACCGGCGATGTCCAATTCGCCGCTTTCGATGTTTTTGTATATCGCCGTGCCTTCTTGAACCAGAAAGGCACTGACAATGGTCACCGGCAGGATCGCGATCACCAGACAGATACTCAGCGTGCACAGCGCCGTCAGGTTGCGTTGCCAGCCGAATTTCAGTTGCAACCGACGTTGCATGGGCGCAAAGACGATGCCGAGGATGACCGCCCAGAACACCGCGCCGTAGAACGGCAGCAAAATCCAGAGAAACGCGACGGTCACCAGCGCCAGCAAGACCATCAGCGACTTGTCTTGTAGTGTCGTTTCGTTCATGTCCGATCCATGTCAGTGCGCAGGGGGCGCAAATTCGCGTCCTTATATTTAGTCCGCCACGATTCGCGCGAGTGCCATCCGGTTTTTCATCAAGCATAGATCCAGATCAATGAACCCCGTGCGCAGGCCGCTTACCCTTGCCGGCTTTTGCGATCGACACTGCCATGCCCCGCACCATGACGCTCACGCCCCCGGAACTGCTCGCCCCTGCCGGTACCCTGAAAAACATGCGCTATGCCTTCGCCTACGGCGCCGACGCGGTGTACGCCGGTCAGCCGCGCTACAGCCTGCGGGTGCGCAATAACGAATTCGATCACGCCAACCTCGCGCTCGGCATCACCGAGGCCCAGGCTCAGGGCAAGCGCTTCTACGTGGTGGTGAACATCGCCCCGCACAACGCCAAGCTCAAAACGTTCTTGAAGGATCTGGAACCGGTGATCGCCATGGCGCCGGACGCGCTGATCATGTCCGACCCCGGCCTGATCATGCTGGTGCGCCGACACTTCCCGCAGATGCCGATCCACCTGTCGGTGCAAGCCAACACGGTGAACTGGGCCAGTGTCGAGTTCTGGCAGCAGCAGGGCTTGAGCCGGATCATCGTGTCCCGTGAACTGTCGCTGGAAGAAATCGCCGAAATCCGCCAGCACGTCCCGGCGATGGAACTGGAAGTGTTCGTGCACGGTGCGTTGTGCATGGCCTATTCCGGGCGCTGCCTGTTGTCGGGCTACCTGAACAAACGCGATGCGAATCAGGGCAGCTGCACCAACGCTTGTCGCTGGAAATACTCGGCGACACCGGCCAGCGAAAATCAGCTCGGCGAAATCGTTCAGCCGTTCCAGCCCGAACCGACCCTGGGCATCGGCGCACCGACCGACCAAGTGTTCTTGTTGCAAGAGGCCAATCGCCCCGGCGAATCGATGCCGGCCTTCGAGGACGAACATGGCACGTACATCATGAACGCCAAGGACCTGCGCGCCGTCCAGCACGTCGAGCGCCTGACGCAAATGGGCGTGCATTCGCTGAAAATCGAAGGCCGGACCAAATCGCACTTCTATTGCGCGCGCACCACCCAGGTTTACCGCCGCGCGATCGATGATGCGGTGGCTGGCCGGGTGTTTGATCGCAGCTTGATGAGCGATCTGGAGTCCCTGGCCCAGCGTGGCTATACCGAAGGTTTTTTGCGGCGACATGTGCATGACGAATATCAGAACTACCAGAACGGCAGCTCGGTTTCAGAGCGCCAACAGTTCGTGGGCGAACTGACCGGCGAACGCCGTGACCGGCTGGCCGAGGTGCGGGTGAAGAATCGTTTTGGCCTGGGTAATCACATGGAACTGATGACGCCCAAGGGCAACTTCCACTTCGATCTGCATCAGTTGCAGAACGTCAAAGGCGAGGCGATTGAACTGGCGCCAGGGGATGGGCACACGGTGTACCTGCCGATTCCGGATACGGTGGATTTGCGTTATGGATTACTGATGCGGGATGTCGGCGTGAGTTAAGTTGTGAACGGCCAACACCCAACCTGTGGGAGCGGGCTTGCCCGCGATAGCTGTCTGACAGTCGACATCAATGTTGAATGTTCTGGCCTCATCGCGGGCAAGCCCGCTCCCACAGGGATCTCCAGCGTTCACACAATCCGTGTGGGAGCGAGGCTTGCTCGCGAAGAACGATGACCGGCTGCCACTGACACAACACCGAGCAGCCAGAATCAGGCTCCGCCCGCCGAAAAGCGATCCCGGCTGTTGGTCAGGTGCAACCACATCGCCGCCCGCGCCGCATCCGGGTCCTGGCGTTTGATGGCGTTGAGAATAGCCTCATGTTCGAGGTTGGCGAGCTGCCCTAGCTTGCTCAAATCCGCCGACCCGCGCTCGGCGGCATTGACGCGGGTGCGAGGGATCATGGCGCTGCCCAGGTGCTGCATGATCTCGGTGAAGCACACGTTGCCGGTGGCTTCGGCGATCAGCAGGTGGAAGCGTTTGTCGGCCTCGACACAACTGTCGTTGTTGGCCAGCAAGCTTTGATAGTCGTCCAGCGCTTCACGCATCTGCGCCAACTGTTGATCGGTACGACGAACCGCTGCCAGCGCGGCGGCCTGGGTTTCCAGGCCCATGCGCAACTCCAGAATGCTGCGCACGCCGAGCGCAGTATCGACATTCAGCCGCAGCCCCTGCTCCGGCACACGCTCAAGGACAAAGGTGCCGATGCCATGACGGGTTTCCACCAGCCCCGAAGCCTGCAACTTCGAGATCGCTTCACGCACCACCGTGCGACTGACCCCATGCTCCTGAACAATCGTGTTCTCTGACGGCAGCTTGTCCCCCGGCAGCATTTGGCCGAGCAAAATACTCTGGGTCAGCTTGGCCACCAGGTCGTGGGCCAGGTTGTGAGTGCGCTTGCGAGCAGGCGCGTCAAGGTTTTCTTGCATGGCGATCATCCGAAAGCAGAGCTAACGGGATCGTAGCACTGGGGTCGAATGGAATCTTCAGAAAATAACACCTAACTTGTATGACAACACTCAAGATATCGACCAAAAAGCACTCTCACGGGCCCACACCGAATCAACAGAAACATAACAACCTTTAAATTAATAGCCATTTTATTGGACCGTGGCGCTTGCCGGATAAAAAAATGTAGTTGTATGATGTCTATCAACATCACATCACCCAGCCACACCCCGCATAACAATAACGAGTGGGAGAAAACGAAGTGAATACATCCATATCCGGAATGAACGATGGCGCCGATTCGGTCCTGAAGTCCGCCATCTCAAAAGTGAAACGCCACGTCCTGCCGCTGTTCGTGATCATGTTCATCGTCAACTACATCGACCGCGTGAACATCGGCTTCGTCCGCGCCCACATGGAACATGACCTGGGGATTGGCGCTGCCGCCTACGGCCTCGGTGCCGGTCTGTTTTTTATCGGTTACGCGCTGTTCGAAGTCCCCTCCAACATCCTCCTGCAAAAAATTGGTGCGCGAATCTGGCTGACCCGCATCATGCTGACCTGGGGCCTAGTGGCCGCTTGCATGGCGTTCATTCAGAACGAAACCCACTTCTACATCCTGCGTTTTCTACTGGGCGTCGCCGAAGCCGGGTTCTTCCCCGGGGTGATTTATTACTTCACCCGCTGGTTGCCCGGCGTGGAACGCGGCAAGGCGATTGCGATCTTCCTCAGCGGTTCGGCCATCGCATCGCTGATCTCCGGCCCGCTGTCCGGTCTGTTGCTGCAAATCAACGGCTTGGGCATGCACGGCTGGCAGTGGATGTATTTCATCGAGGGCATGTTCTCGGTCGGGCTGTGCGTGTTCGTCTGGTTCTGGCTGGACTCCAAACCCCACGACGCCAAATGGCTGACCCTTCCTGAGCAGGACGCGCTGGTCAAAGCCATCGACGACGAACAACTGGCCCGCGAAGCCGCGACGCCGATCAAACCGTCGCTGGGCACGCTGCTCAAGGATCGCCAGATCATCCTGTTCTGCCTGATCTACTTCTTCATCCAGTTGACCATCTATGCCGCGACCTTCTGGCTGCCGAGCATCATCAAGAAGATGGGCGACCTGAGCGACATCCAGGTCGGCCTGTTCAACTCGATTCCGTGGCTGCTGTCGATCGTCGGCATGTACGCCTTCGCCTCGCTGTCGGGCAAATGGAAGCACCAGCAAGCCTGGGTCGCCGCTGCCTTGCTGATCGCTGCTGCGGGGATGTTCATGTCCACCATTGGCGGGCCGATTTTCGCCTTCGTTGCGATCTGCTTTGCTGCATTGGGTTTCAAATCAGCCTCGTCGCTGTTCTGGCCGATTCCTCAGGCGTACCTGGATGCGCGGATCGCCGCCGGCGTGATTGCGCTGATCAACTCGGTGGGCAACCTCGGCGGCTTCGTTGCGCCGACCACCTTCGGCTTGCTGGAAGAACACACCGGTTCGATCCAGGGCGGGCTCTACGGCTTGGCCGCCACCTCGATCATCGCCGCGATCATCGTCTTCGCCGCGCGCAATAAACCGAAACCCGCACCCGTGGTTGCCCTGGGCAAACCAGCACCTAATCACGCCTGAACATTGGTTTTGAAGGACAAGAAAATGAACCCACAAGAAGCCGCAAAAGCCCCGATCATCACCAGCATGCAGGTAGTTCCGGTGGCCGGCCACGATGGCATGTTGCTCAACCTGAGCGGCGCCCACGGCCCGTTTTTCACTCGCAATATCGTGATCCTCAAGGACAACGCCGGCCACACCGGTGTCGGCGAAGTGCCAGGTGGCGAACGCATTCGTCAAACGCTGGAAGATGCGCACGCACTGGTGGTCGGCAGCCCGATCGGCACCTACCAGAAGATCCTCAATCAAGTACGTCAGACGTTTGCCGATCGCGATGCCGGCGGTCGCGGCCTGCAAACCTTCGACCTGCGCATCACCATTCACGCAGTCACCGGGCTGGAAGCCGCCCTGCTCGATCTGCTCGGCCAGCACCTGGACGTGCCGGTCGCCGCGCTGCTTGGCGAAGGCCAGCAGCGCGACGAAGTGAAGATGCTCGGTTATCTGTTTTATGTCGGTGATCGCAACGAAACCGATCTGGCCTACCGCAGTGAACCGGACGCCGACAATGACTGGTTCCGTGTGCGCCACGAAAAAGCCATGAGTGCCGATGCCATAGTGCGCCTGGCCGAAGCCGCCCACGCCCGTTATGGCTTCAAGGACTTCAAACTCAAGGGCGGTGTGTTGAGCGGCGACGAGGAAATCGAAGCGGTCACTGCCCTCGCCGAGCGTTTTCCCGATGCGCGCATCACCCTTGACCCGAATGGCGCCTGGTCGCTCAAGGAAGCCATCCGCCTGTGTCGGGATCAACATCGCGTTCTGGCTTACGCCGAAGACCCCTGCGGTGCGGAAAACGGTTACTCGGGCCGTGAAGTCATGGCCGAGTTCCGTCGCGCCACGGGCCTGAAAACCGCGACCAACATGATCGCCACCGACTGGCGGGAAATGGGCCACGCGATCCAGTTGCAGTCGGTGGACATTCCTTTGGCCGACCCGCACTTCTGGACGATGCAGGGCTCGGTGCGGGTGGCGCAGATGTGCCATGAATGGGGCCTGACCTGGGGTTCGCATTCCAACAACCACTTCGATATTTCCCTGGCCATGTTCACCCACGTCGCGGCGGCTGCTCCGGGTGAGATCACGGCTATCGACACCCACTGGATCTGGCAGGACGGCCAGCGTCTGACCAAAGCGCCGCTGCACATCGTCGACGGCTGCGTGCAGGTGCCGAAAAAACCTGGCCTAGGGGTTGAGTTGGATGTGGATCAACTGGCCAAGGCCCATGAGTTGTACAAAGGCATGGGACTGGGCGCGCGGGATGATAGCGTGGCGATGCAGTTTCTGATTCCGGGGTGGACATTCGATAACAAGCGGCCGTGCCTGGTGCGCTAGGCCTCGAGAACACTGCAATCCCTGTGGGAGCGGGCTTGCTCGCGAAGGCGGTGTGCCAGTCAACATTAATGTTGAATGTGATGGCCCCTTCGCTAGCAAGCCCGCTCCCACAGGGTTTTGTATTAAATCGAAGCTTGCAGCAACCAGTCCTTGAACACGGCCATCGCGGAGGTTTCGGCGCGCGACTGCAAGCGGGTCAGCCAGTAGCTGCCGGTGGTGATACCGATGGCGAACGGTTGCTCGATTGCACCCGCCGCCAGTTGCCGGGCAAACATCAGCGGCGGCGCCAAGGCAACGCCCGCACCTTGCAGCGCAGCCTCCATCATCGCCAGCGACGAGTCGAAGACGATACTCCGGGGCAGCACGGCATGGGCCGAAAAACCGGTCGCCTGAAACCACTCCGGCCATTCGTCCGTGCGGTAGGAGCGCAACAGTGTTTGTTGCAACAGGTCCGCAGGCGTGTGCAATTGCCGGGCGATCTCTGGAACGCAGAGCACCGACAGCGGCGCCTCGATCAACCGCACCGCTTCAATCCCGTGCCACGCCCCCGCGCCAAAGCGAATGGCGTAATCCAGGCCTTCGGCGGCCACGTCCACCCGGTTGTTGTTGGTCGACAGGCGCAAATCTATGAACGGATGTTTCTTCTGAAAGTCCGCCAATCGCGGCAACAGCCAACCAACCGCGAAAGTCCCCACAGCGCCCACCGTCAGCACCTCGCGAAAATGCCCGCCCTCGAAACGCTCCAGGGTTTCGGCGATCCGGTCGAAGGATTCGCGCAAAACCGGCAACAGGGTTTCACCTTCGCTGGTCAGCATCAGGCCGCGGGGCAGGCGTTTGAACAAGGTCACGTTAAGCTGGGCTTCAAGGCTTTTGACCTGATGACTCACCGCCGCCTGCGTGACGCACAACTCCACCGCCGCTCGCGTGAAACTCAAATGGCGCGCCGAAGCCTCGAAAGCACGTAGCGCATTCAGCGGCAGATGAGGTCGAATCATGCCCACTCCCAAAATTTTCTAATGGCTCATCCGAGATATCGTCGTTTGTCGGCGCTCACCAAACTGCCTAGATTTGGCTCGCCCAGCAGCGGACCGGCTTGAAAAACCGCTCGGAGTGTAGCGGTTAACACTACGAACAATCATGGAAAGTGACTCAATCATGCCTAAGAAAAATCAGAACAAGCTCGTGTCCTACAGTGCTTTCGCACTTCTCCTCGGAGTCAGTCACAGCTTTGCTGACGAGCGCATCGAAGCCATCGTGAAGGCTGCCGTCGAACCGGTTATGCAGCAACAGCAAATCCCCGGCATCGCAGTCGCAATTACCGTCAATGGCCAACCGCATTACTTTAACTACGGTGTGGCCTCAAAAGAAAACGGCAAAGCCGTCACCAAAGACACTTTGTTCGAAATCGGTTCGGTGAGCAAAACCTTCACCGCCACCCTCGCCGCCTATGCACAGGCGACCGGAAAACTGGCCCTGTCAGACAACGCCAGTCAGGTTTTGCCGGCCTTGCGCGGCAGCGCGTTCGACAGTATCAGTGTGCTGCAACTTGGCACCTACAGCGCCGGCGGCCTGCCGCTGCAATTCCCCAGTGAGGCAGACCATCAGGACAAAATGCTCGGCTACTTCAAACAGTGGAAACCGACCTACGCCGCCGGCACTCATCGCCAGTATTCAAACCCCAGCCTGGGGTTGTTCGGCTACCTGGCGGCCCGCAGCATGGGTGCGCCGTTCGATGAGTTGATGGAAAAAACCTTGCTGCCGAAACTGGGCCTCAAGCACAGCTACCTCAAGGTTCCGCAGGATCAGATGGCACTTTACGCTCAGGGTTACACCAAGGAGGACAGGCCTGCGCGGGTCGAGCCGGGTGCGCTGGATTCCGAAGCGTATGGCGTGAAAACCAGCGCCGCGGATCTGCTTCGCTATGTTGAGGCGAACATGAATCCCGCTTCGCTGGAAAAACCCTTGCAGCAGGCCATCGCCACCACTCACACCGGCTATTACAAGGTTGGCGAGATGACTCAAGGGTTGGGTTGGGAGTTCTACAACTACCCGGTGACGCTCAACACATTACTGGCCGGCAACTCGTCGCAGATGGCATTTGAGGCTCATGAAGTCCAGTGGCTGACCCCGCCGCAACCTCAACGCGACACTGTGCTGATCAACAAAACCGGTTCAACCCGCGGCTTCGGCGCCTACGTCGCCTTTATCCCGGCCAAAGACATCGGCATCGTGATCCTGGCCAACAAAAACTACCCGAACCCGGAGCGAGTCAGAATCGCCCACGAAATATTGAGTGCGCTGGCTGAATGATCTCAACCACTCATTGAGGCTGCCCCCTCGCCACAGGGTTCAGCGGTGGCAAACAAAATGGGCGACCTCTGAGGTCGCCCATTTTCGTTACTGAATTGAAACCTGCGCCTGCAAACGTCGCCAGATCACATCCATCAAATCACCGAGACAGAACCTGTGGGAGCGGGCTTGACTGACTGGCATTGGCGCAAGCCCCCCCTCACCACAAAGGTTCAACAGAAAATTCAATCATCCGGCATTTCAGGCGGTTTGGCGGGCTTCGCCGGTTTGCCTTTGGCACCTTTGGCCGGTGCAACTTCAGCCACTGGCGCTGGCACCGGTACTGTCGCTTCCTTCTCGGCGGTCGGCAGCTGGTCGACGGTGTTGAAAATCTCTTTCAACTCGACCGTATCCGATTGCTCAAGCTTCTTTTCGCCATCCCTGCCGATCAGGATGATTTTGCTCTTCGCACCGGCACCCAATTTGAGCGAGCGGATCAACGCCATCGTGGATTGCGGGTCGAGGTCTTTGCCGTCCCGTTGGCCCATCGTATTGATCACGGTGTACAGCACCATGTTTCGATCGGTGAAACCCTTGCGGTTGGCGGAGTCGTCCAGCGACTTTTTCAGGTTGAGCCAGGTGGGGTCGACTGAACTGGGCGCGATGACAATCAGCGGACGGGCCCTGCCCACGTCTTTAACCAGCGGGGAATCGTCATCGGCGGCGAATGAAGGACCGACGAAAGCCAGCAGAGTAGCCAGGGTCAAAGACCTGATGAGCATGCGCATCTCCTTTTGATATCCACGCTCTAATGATTGCGCATCGCGGCGATCGCTCCGGGCGATGCACCGCGATTGTGTTCGCCTTGCCCAAGCTTAGGTCAGGGCGGTCATTGCGCAACAGCCTGAGCTAATCTCATATCTGATTCTCCGTGAGGGTTTCTCCATGAGCGCTCAGCTGAACCACACCATCGTCTGGTGCCGTGACAAACAGGCCTCGGCGCACTACCTGACCGACCTCCTCGGCCTGCCTGATCCCGAGCCGTTCGGGCCGATGCTGGTGGTCAAGTTCGATAACGGGGTGTCGCTGGATTTCTACAACAACGCCCCGCCCATCGCGTCCCAGCACTATGCGTTCTTGATTGGCGACGACGACTTCGATGCGGCCTTCGCTCGTCTGCAAGCGCTCAAACAGCCCTGGTGGGCCGATCCGGGCAAGCAGCGGCCGAACGAAATCAATGATTACGCCGGTGGCCGGCGGGTGTATTTCGATGACCCGGACGGGCATCTGCTGGAGATTTTTACTCGGGAAGCGGTATCGGATCAGAACGCCAGTTTATAGCCGATCAGCACCAGCATCGTCGCCAGGCACGGACGCAGCAGTTCGTCGGAGATGCGCCCGGTCAAATGGCTGCCCAGGTAAATCCCTGGCAACGAACCGACCAGCAAGAAGCCCAGGACGTGCCAATCCATGTTGCCCATGCTTGCGTGGCCAAGGCCGGCGACCAGGGTCAGGGGCACCGCGTGGGCGATTTCGGTGCCGACCAGGCGACGAGTGGGCAGCAGCGGATACAAGATGAACAGCGCGACGGTGCCCAGGGCGCCGGCGCCGATGGAGGTCAGGGCCACCATGGTGCCTAGCACCAGACCGGTGATCACGGTCAGTGCATTCAACCGGGAACCGCTGGGGTTATATTGGCCACCCGCCCGTTTGTGAGCGAAATCGAGCAAGCGTTTCTTGAAGAAAATCGCCAGTGCCGTAGCGAACAATACGAAGCCCAGCGCTTGTTTGATGATGGCGTTCATCGCGTCGGGCGAGGTCTGCAAAGTGCTCAGGAACCACAGCGTCAGGGCTACCGCCGGCACACTGCCGAGGGTCAGCCAACCGGTAATCGCCCAGTCGATGTTCTTGTTCTTGCGATGAACCAGCACACCGCTGGATTTGGTAATGGCCGCGTACAGCAAGTCCGTGCCCACCGCCGTGGCCGGATTGACGCCGAACCACAACAGGATAGGCGTCATCAACGAACCGCCCCCGACCCCGGTCATCCCGACAATAAAGCCGACCACCAGACCTGCAACGACCAACCCGAAATTACCGAATTCCATTAATACGCCCAGAAAATCGCAGGAAACAAACCGGTCAGCAGCATAGCGATTTTTCTTATAACCACTTATATCGATGCGGTCTATCGTTATGCCAATTCATTGAGCCGGAACACGGTTTTTTCCTGACCATATCCCTTGTGGGAGCGAGCCTGCTCGCGAAAACGGTCCAACATCCAACAATGATGTTGGCTGTGAGTCCGTCTTCGCGAGCAGGCTCGCTCCCACAGGGGGATTGGGTTCAGCACTCGTTTTATTGCACCGGCAAAAAATTCAGGAACAGCAGACTCTGGGCGTAGTTCAGGCCGATCCTCCGGTAGCGTTCGTCGAGCATCTGGGTCAGCAGGTCCAGTCGCGCGACGATTTTGCCGAACTCCACGGCAAAACTCAGGTTGCTGCCCTCCTCCGAAATTTCGTTGGAGAACAGCAAAGGCTCGCCTTGCCTGTTTTGCCGCTGGCTCAAGATCCAGGTGGCTTTTTCGATGTTGCGCGCGGCATTGCTGACGAAGGTCGGGTTGAGCGCATCCGTCATGTAGAACTCCAGCCGATTGCCATGGGCCGTCACCAGCATGCTGCCGATGGCATAGATGAATGCGCCGACCCGGTCGCCGAGAAACTCCGGACTCATGGCGAAGCTCAGTGCAGCGAGGTCTTTTTTGCCGCCGAGGGTGGGTAGCGGCTCTTGCTGTTCGATGGCCATGCGCACTTGTTTTTCCGCGGTGCCTATATCGAGGAAGCCGGATTTCTTCAGCTCCTCCGGGTTGCGCAGGTAGAGCTTGTTCATCAGCAGGTAGAGGCTTTCGAGGTTGTCACGCATCGTCAGGGTCGCCATGCGGTCGACGCTGGTCTGGAGGAATTCCTGGGGTTTGCCATTGCGAAACTGGCTGACGACATCGTTGCCCGGTTGATGGCTGCAGCCACTGGCGAAGAGTATCGACAGGCTCATCAGCAGCAAGCAATGACGGCGAATTCGCAGGGTAACGCGGGGTAAAACTCGAGCCATGGGTTCTTGAACTTGGGCATGGGCCAGCGGTGGGGATCGCCGCAGGCTGGCCAAGGGTAGAACCGTGAAAGCTGAAAAAGTGCAGTGCCGGTGGTCCGTGAGCGCTGGCTACCGTAAAGGCGACCCCGTATTAGTCATACTTTATAATTGAAATACTCGAGGAATAGACTATAAATCCTTCCTTGATCGCGCTAAAACACGATCATTAGTATGACTACTTCTTAAAAACAACAAAAAGGAAGGTCAACCATGCTTCAATCCCGACACCTGCTCTCCGGCCTCGGACTGTCCCTGATGATCGCCACCCTCTCCGCTCACGCCACTGGTTTGTCCAGCGAACAAAAAACCTTCGGCAAAACCAATGACGGCACGCCCGTCGAGCAATACATTTTGCGCAACAGCCACGGCCTGCAGGCCACGGTCATTACTTACGGCGGGATTCTCCAGTCGCTGAAAGTGCCGGATAAAAACGGCAAGCTCGACGATGTGGTGCTCGGTTTCGACGACGTGCAGGGTTATCAAAGTGGCACGGCGTTTTTCGGCGCGACCATCGGCCGCTTTGGCAATCGCCTGGCCAACGGCGCCTTCGAGCTGGACGGCAAACGTTTTCAGGTGCCACTCAACGACGGCAGCAATTCGCTGCACGGCGGAGCTCAAGGTTTTGACAAGCATGTGTGGAAAGCCGAACCGAACAAGGGCAAGGATTCGGTGGGCGTGACGCTGACGTATCTGTCGGCGGACGGTGAAATGGGCTTTCCCGGCAACCTGAAAACCGAGGTCACCTACAGCCTCACCGAGAACAATGAGCTGCGCATCGACTACAAGGCCAGCACCGATAAGCCCACAGTGCTGAACCTGACCAACCACAGCTATTTCAACCTGGCCGGCGCGGGTAACGGCGATGTGTTGAAGCAACTGGCGACCTTGCACGCCGCCCATTACACACCGGTCACCGGCAAACTGATCCCCACCGGTGAACTGGCCCCGGTCGCCGGCACGCCCATGGACTTCACCCAACCGACGGCCATCGGTCAACACATCAAGGTCGATCACCCGCAATTGAAATTCGCTGAACCGAAACAAGGTGGTTTTGACTTCAACTGGGTGCTGGACGCCAAGGGCGATGTGGGCAAACTCGCCGCCGATGTCAGCGATCCGCAATCTGGCCGTCGGTTGCAGCTCTACACCACTGAACCCGGCGTGCAGTTCTACACCAGCAACTTCCTCGATGGCACGGTCAAGGGCAAGGCTGGCAAGATTTACCCGCATTGGGGTGCCTTTACTCTGGAAACCCAGCACTATCCGGACTCGCCGAACCAGCCGGGCTTCCCGTCCACGCGGCTGGATCCGGGCGAGACCTATGCCCAGACCACCGTGTTCAGGTTTTCCGCCCGGTAAGATCAAAAGATCGCTGCCTAAGGCTGCGATCTTTTGATCTTACCAGACGGAACCACCCTGCTATTTTACTGCCAACTGTAGTATCGATCGGACTTCGACAAGGAGGATTCATGCGTACTCTTGAGTTGGCCGGCAGCCCTGTACCGGTCATCGGCCAAGGAACCTGGCACATGGGAGAGGAGCGCTCCCGGCACACGAAGGAAGTTGCAGCGCTGCGCCTGGGCATCGAGCTGGGCATGACCCTGATCGACACCGCTGAGATGTACGCTGAAGGGGGCGCCGAAGAGGTGGTGGGTGAAGCCATTGCCGGCCTGCGCGATCAGGTTTTTCTAGTCAGCAAGGTCTACCCCCACAACGCCAGCCGCAGAGGCATCCCCCAGGCTTGCGAGCGCAGCCTGCGGAGGCTCAATACCGATTACATCGATCTCTACCTGTTGCACTGGCGCGGCGAGTATCCCCTGGAGGAAACCGTCGAAGCCTTCGAACGCCTGCGCGAAGACGGCAAGATCGGCCGTTGGGGCGTGTCCAACTTCGACCTGAACGACCTGGATGAACTGGCCTCACCGGCCTGCGCCACCAATCAGGTGCTGTATAACCTGGAAGAGCGCGGCATCGAATTCGATCTGCTGCCCTGGTGTCAGCATCAAAGGATGCCGGTGATGGCCTATTGTCCGATCGGCCAGGGCGGGGCCATGCTGGCCAATTCGACGCTCAAGCAGGTGGCCGCCCGTCATGAGGCGACACCTGCGCAGGTAGCGCTGGCATGGATTCTGCGTCAGAACGACGTGATCGCCATCCCTAAAGCGGTCCGTCCCGAGCATGTGCAGCTCAACGCGCAAGCAGCGCAATTGCGCCTTGAAGCGGGGGATCTGGAGGCGCTGGACCAAGCGTTTCGCGCGCCACAACGCAAGCAGCGGTTGGCCATGGTCTGAGCCATCGCGGTTCTGTAAGAGGGCATCGGCATGAGAAGTACCGATCAGCTCGACACTTTCAATTTGCCACGCTTCGTTCAGGCGCAGGACCCTGTGTTCGAGTGGGTACAGGAGGAGCTGCGCGCCGGCCAGAAGCGCCGGCACTGGATGTGGTTTATCTTTCCGCAGTTTTCCGGGTTGGGCGACAGCGAGATGTCCCGTTACTTTGCCATTCGCTCCAGCAAGGAAGCCGCAGCGTACCTGGAGCATCCGTTACTGGGCCCACGCTTGCATGCCTGCACGCAATTGGTCCTGGACATCCCTCAAAGCTCGATTGGCAAGATTTTCGGGCATCCCGACGACCTCAAGTTTCACTCATCGATGACGCTGTTCGCCCAAGTGTCGCCAAAAGGCAGCCTGTTCCATCAGGCACTGGATCAATACTTTCACGGCATACCGGATGACTGGACGCTGTCGCTGCTGGACTCAAAACAGGCCCAGTTGCCCCCCAATCAGCGTTGAGAAATCGTCATCCACAAACGGCAGGATCGCGTCCGCCACCGGTTGCAGCTGCCGGGTGACGTAATGGTCGTAATCGATGGGCGCGCTGCGGACTTCCAGCGGCTCGGGGCCGGCGACCGTGATCACGTAGCTGATCCAGCCGCCGTTCTGATATTGCCGCGGCCGCCCCTGCCGGTCGTTGTAATCGTCGGCGATGCGCGCGGCCCGCACATGGGGCGGCACGTTGCGTTGATAGTCATCGAGGGGCCGACGCAGGCGTTTGCGGTAGATCAGGCGCTCGTCGAACTCACCGGCCAACGTCTTGCGCACATAGTCACGTACGTAATCCTGATAGGGCTTGCGATTGAAGATGCGCAGGTACAGCTCCTGCTGGAATTGCCGAGCCAGCGGCGACCAGTCGGTGCGCACCGTTTCCAGGCCTTTGTAGACCATTTCATTGGTGCCATCGGCGCGGGTGACCAACCCGGCATAACGCTTCTTGCTGCCCTCCTCGGCGCCGCGAATGGTCGGCATCAGAAAGCGCTTGTAGTGGGTTTCGAACTGCAACTCCAGGGCACTTTCCAGCCCGTACTCCTGTTTCACATGCTCGCGCCACCATTGGTTGACATGGTCAACCAGCGCGTGGCCGATCTGCGCGGCTTCTGCCTGACCGTGGGGGCGGCGCAGCCAGACGAAGGTCGAGTCGGTGTCGCCATAGATCACCGCGTGCCCCTGGGCTTCGATCAACTGGCGGGTGCGCAACATGATCTCGTGTCCGCGCAAGGTGATGGACGAGGCCAGCCGTGTATCGAAGAAACGGCAACCGCTGGAACCCAGCACACCATAGAACGCGTTCATGATGATCTTCAGGGCCTGGGACAACGGCGCGTTGTGTTCGCGCTTGGCGGTTTCGCGGCCTTCGGCGACCCGGGCGACGATGGCCGGCAGGCAATGTCGGGTTCTTGAGAAACGCGCACCGCGAAAACCCGGCACCGACTCGCTGTCGTCAGGATGTTTGAGGCCTTCGATCAAGCCCACCGGGTCGATCAGGAAGGTGCGGATGATCGACGGATAGAGGCTTTTGTAGTCGAGCACCAGCACCGATTCATACAGCCCTGGTTGCGAGTCCATGACAAAACCGCCGGGGCTGGCCTGCGGTGGTTTGCCGCCGAGGTTCGGCGCGACGAAGCCCTGACGGTGCATCAACGGCATATACAGGTGAGTGAACGCCGCCACCGAGCCGCCGCTGCGGTCCGCCGGCAAACCGGTGACGCTGGCCCGCTCCAGCAGGAAGGTCAGCAACTCGGTCTTGGCGAAGATCCGCGTCACCAGTTCGCAGTCCTTGAGGTTGTACTTGGCCAGGGCTGGCTTGTCCTCGGCGAACATGCGGTTGATTTCGTCCATGCGCTGGTACGGGTTGTCGATCGACTTGCCCTCGCCCAACAGGGTTTGCGCGACGTTTTCCAGGCTGAACGACGGGAAGCTCCAGGTCGCCGAACGCAGCGACTCGATGCCGTCGATGATCAACCGGCCAGCGGCCGAAGCGAAATAATGATTACGGCTGCCGTGCTCGCGCCACTGCATTTCTTCGCCGCTACGCCCCAGCTTCAGCGGCACCGCCAGGCGGCGAGCATGTTCGTGCAGTACGCGCAGATCGAACTGCACGACGTTCCAGCCGATGATGGCGTCGGGGTCGTGCCGGGCGAACCATTCATTGAGTTTTTTTAGCAGCAGGGTTCGCGAGTCGCAGTATTCGAGCTGGAAATCCACCTCGGCATCATCACCATTGGGCGGCCCGAGCATGTACACCTGACGCTCGCCGCAGCCTTCCAGGGCGATGGAATACAACTCACCCTGGGCGGTGGTTTCGATGTCCAGCGAGACCAGCCTGAGATTCGGTCGGTAACCGGGCGCGGGTTTCATTTGCGCGTCGAGCAGCAGGCCATCGGCGCTGGGTGTGCCGCCGAACAAAACGGGGGCAGTGATGAAACGCTCCATCATGTAGCGTTCCGGCGGACGGATGTCGGCTTCAAATACATCGATGCCTGCTTTGCGCAGCGCCGTTTCCAGACGCATCAACTGACCGTGCTGCTGGCAGTACAAGCCAAGCACCGGGCGGTGCTCGAAATCCTGAAGGGCAAGCGGTCGCAGCTCGACGTTCTTCTCGCCGCGCAACAGCACTTCGGCTCGCTCACGCAGGGCTGCCGGAATGAATGCGACCGACGGTTGATGCGGCAGGCGGATACGCCGGGGACCGGCATCGGTCGCCAGCCAGAACTCGACTTCCGTGCCCGCCGGGGTATCGCGCCAATGCCGGGTCAGGACGAAGCCCTGCTGTAAATCCACCACTGCAACCTCAACAATCTGATTCAAGTGGTGATTCTACGCGTGATCGACCTGGCATTGGGCAAGCCCTGATGCCTGCCAGTCAAGGACTGAACACCGCAGTTCCTGTGGGAGCGAGCCTGCTCGCGATAGCGGCAGGTCAGCCGACATTGATGCTGAACGTACCGCCGTCATCGCGAGCAGGCTCGCTCCCACAAGTTGTGCACCTTAACTGACCAGCATCAGGGCCACCCCTCGCCACACATCTGTATGGATCGGGCTTTTACAAAGAAAAATTACTGAATGACGCTTTTTGCGTGTTATCTGCCGCTTTGCGCCTTGCTCTGTGAGCCCGTCTCTACGATTCTTCAAGAACAACGACTACACCTGAGAAACTGCCATGAAAACCGTCGCCCAACTGCTCAAGTTAAAGGCCCAACAGAATCAGGAAGTCCATACCATTGCGCCCCATCAAATGGTGCTGGAAGCGCTGATGGTGATGGCCGCAAAAAACGTCGGGGCGTTACCGGTCCTGAAGGATGGAAAGGTCGTCGGCATCATCAGCGAGCGGGACTATGCTCGCAAACTGGTGCTCAAGGGGCGCTCCTCGGTCGGCACACCGGTCAGCGAAATCATGGTGTCGCCGGTGATCACCGTGGACACCCATCAAACCGTCGAAACCTGCATGGGCATCATGTCCGACAAACGCCTGAGGCACTTGCCAGTGGTGGAAAACGGCGAGTTGCTGGGCTTGCTGTCGATCGGCGACCTGGTCAAGGAAGCCATCGCTGAACAGGCTGAACTGATTCGGCAGTTGGAACAGTACATTCGCGGCGAGTGATCCCCTTGTGGGAGCGGTGTTCCTATGGCCAATGCCGTGAGAAGACCGGCGCCAATGCAGGGTGGCGGTCGAAGCGTTCGAGCCAGGCGAAAAAACCCGGTCGCGCCAGGCGCAAGTGCTCCCGGGTGCCCGCCCAGCGCGTCACCACCGCCGCCAGAATATCCAGCGCGCCTGGTGCTCCCTCGCCCAGGTACAACTTGCCGGCGAACTGATCGGCAAACACCTCCCAATGCCAATGCAGGCGCTGGCGGGCACCGGCCATGAGGTTTTCTCTGGACGACTCGTCTGCCTCGGCCAGCCAGCGCTCGGGGTAATCGATGATGCCGATGGCGGGATAGCAATTGCTCACGATGTACACCAGGCCATGAATCACCTGATCACGCTTGAGCGGGTTGTCTGGCAGCAGGTTCGACTCCGGGAACGTGAGGCCCAGATGAATCAGAATGGCCGCACTCTCGGTGAGAACGCCGCCATCGGGCAGTTGCAGAGTGGGAACCTGCTTGAGCGGGTTGAGCTTCTCCAACGCCTGAATCGCCTCCGGGGACGATGATACATCGATGAAGCGATAAGGAACCTCGCACAGCTCCAGCGCGGCTTCGATGGCGGCCGCACCCGAATTCTGATGCCCGTAGAGCTGGTACATGACTAAATCTCCTCTGCGACTCTCTCTTTGTAGCAGCTGCCGAAGATTGTGCTCGAATACCTGATCAGCCAATACCAATCAGTCAGGGCGCGAACCCTGTGGGAGCGGGCTTGCTCGCGAAGACGGTGTGTCAGGCGACGTCAATGTTGATTGTGCCGCCGCCTTCGCGAGCAATCCCGCGCCCACAATTTGCGCACCTAAACTGGCAGCTCGGTTACCCCCCCGCGCGCTTCATGCAGCGCTGATAACGCTCATCGACCCGCTTGGCGAACCACGCCGTGGTGAGTTTGCGGGTGATTTTCGGGCTTTGCAGC
Source organism: Pseudomonas sp. P9_31 (assembly GCF_034008235.1). NCBI lineage: Bacteria > Pseudomonadati > Pseudomonadota > Gammaproteobacteria > Pseudomonadales > Pseudomonadaceae > Pseudomonas > Pseudomonas sp. P9_31. The sequence continues at coordinate 2,200,234 of NZ_CP125375.1, read as the reverse complement.
ACGATTCCCGGCAACACTGCGCGGGGCAATGGCCGGCCTTCGGCCTGTTCAGCCAGGGCGAAGACGCGCTGATAGAGCTGGCTGTCCTCGAATTCGAGACCTTTTCCCTCCTCCAACTGATCCCGAATGGTCGGGTTGCGCATGTCCAATTGCTTGCCGAGGGTGCGCACGGCCAGTTCCGTGGTGCCGGGCATGATCGAGCCGTAGCGCACCAGATCGCCATCCAGCGCCAACGGAATACCCGTCGCACGACTGACCGCGTTCTGAAACGCCGCATTGCGGCTGGCGTACCAACCGGCGTTGAAATCGGCGAAGCGATAGAGCGGTTGTTTGTAGCTCACCGGATAACCGAGCAAGTGGGCGATACCGAAATACAGGCCACCGCGACGGGTGAACACTTCGTGGCGAATCGAGCCGTCCACCGGGTAGGGATAATCCCGCGCCTGCTGTTCGGCAAAGTCAATGCTGACCTGCATCGGTCCGCCGGTGTGCACTGGGTTGAACCCACCGAACAAGGTCCGGCCCATGGGCACCATCCCGATGAAGTCATCGAAAATCGCGCTGAGTTCTTTTTCACTGCGCGCGGCATTCAGCCGGTCGCTGTAACTTTTGCCATTGGGTGAACTGACCTGCAAGGCGCCGCTCACCAGCAGGCTGGGAATATGGGCTTTGGCGGCGCGGCGGTCGATCTCGTCTCGGGCGATCTTGCCCAGGCCAGGCACCGGAGGATCAGCCTGAAACGTCGACTCCTGCTCGGCGACCGCGAGTACCGAACACAGGTTTTGCGTGGTCGGCGAAATCTTTTGTGCGGCAAACGCTGCATAAATATCCGTGGCCCAGCCCTGGCGGTCGACCGTCTTGGCCGGCAGCAGACGCACGATCTCGGCCTTGACCTCGGCAGGCTTGCGGGCCGGCGGTTCCTGCGTGCGTTGGGTACCGCAACCGGCCAGGACCAACAGTGCCGCGATGCTCATGATCAATCGATTGGCTTGCATGGTGCTCCATCAAAATCCGTTGAGCCGGGTTAACCATACGATCAAAGGCATGGCGCAGGCTATGACTGTGGCGCCCTCTCCCTGTTCCGTAGCAGCTGCTACCGGGGGGGGCCTTTGGGCAGCCGAGCGGCGGGGGCATTCGGGTTGAACCATACTTGATCCACAGACCGAGGAGGACAGGCTCATGCACCGTAGCGACGTTCTGATCATCGGCGCCGGCCCGACCGGGCTGGTACTGGCGCTGTGGCTGAGCAAACTGGGGATTGAGGTGCGGATTATCGACAAGACCTCGGCCCCCGGCACCACCTCACGCGCGTTGGCAGTACAGGCCAGAACGCTGGAGTTGTATCGCCAGCTCGACCTCAGCGACGCCGTGGTGCAGAACGGCCATCGAGTGTGCGCAGCGAATTTCTGGGTCAAGGGCGAACCGGTCGCACACCTGCCGCTGAGCGCCATCGGCGAGGGTTTGACGCCCTATGCGTTCCTGGAAATCTATCCGCAAGACGAGCACGAACAGCTGCTGATCGAACGCCTGGAGACCTTCGGCATTACGGTGGAGCGCAACACCGAACTGCTAGATTTCGAGGAAACCGGCGACGGCATCACCGCAACGCTGCGCTTGCCCGATGGCCAGCAGCAAACCTGTCAGGCCTGTTACCTGGCAGGCTGCGACGGCGCCCGCTCGATTGTGCGAAAAACCCTGGACACCGGTTTTCCGGGGGGCACCTACCAGCAGATTTTCTACGTGGCGGATGTACAGGCCCGCGGCCCGACGTTCAACGGTGAATTGCATGTGGATCTCGACGAAGCCGACTTCCTCGCCATTTTCCCCTTAGGCGGCGAAGGTCGCGCCCGTCTGATCGGCACGGTTCGCGACGAACGCGCCGACCGTGCCGAAACCCTCCAGTTTGCAGACGTCAGCAGCCGGGCCATCGAGCATTTAAAGGTGCAGATCGATCAGGTGAACTGGTTCTCGACCTACCGCGTGCATCACCGGGTAGCGGATCACTTTCGCACCGGGCGCGCGTTTCTGTTGGGCGATGCCGCCCATGTCCACAGCCCGGCGGGTGGCCAGGGCATGAACACCGGGATCGGCGACGCGATCAATCTGGCCTGGAAACTCGCGGCGGTGTTAAGTGGCAGCGCCACGACCAAACTGCTCGACAGTTATGAAACCGAACGCATCGCCTTTGCCCGGCGCCTGGTGGCCACTACTGACCGGGTGTTCAATTTCGTCACCGCCGATGGGCCAATTGCCGACGTGATGCGCATACGCGTGGCCCCCTTTTTGATCCCGAAAATGATCTCGTTCGAGGCAGCCCGGGAGTTCATGTTTCGCACGGTGTCACAGACCACCCTCAACTATCGTGGCATGCCGTTGAGCGAGGGCGTTGCCGGCCATGTTCACGGCGGTGATCGCCTGCCCTGGGCCCACGACGATGAAGGGGACAATTTCGAGTCGCTGAAAAACCTGACCTGGCAGGTGCATGTTTACGGCGACACCAGCGACGAGATGATCGCCTGGTGCGTCGAGCATCGCCTGCCGTTGCAGGTGTTCGACTGGCGACCGGTGTTTGAAACAGTGGGGCTGGCGCGCAACGGGTTTTACCTGCTGCGGCCGGATACCTATGTGGCGATCGCCGACTACAGCGCCGATCCGAAGGTGATCGAGCGGTACTTCCGCGATCATGGGATACGGCCTTTCATCAGTTGAACCCGAGGCCAACGAAGATCAACTGTGGGAGCAAGCCCGCTCCCACAGGGTTATGGGGTGGTTTTTAGATCCCGGCCAAGGCCAGGTCCATCGCGAAGTAAGTGAAGATCAAATCCGCTCCCGCCCGCTTGATCGCCCCCAGGCTCTCACGCACCACGCGATCCTCATCGATCGCCCCGGCCTGGGCGGCGAATTTGATCATCGCGTACTCCCCGCTCACCTGATATGCCGACAACGGCAGACGCGACGCTTCACGGATGTCGCGGATGATGTCCAGGTACGCGCCAGCCGGTTTGACCATCAGCGCGTCGGCACCTTCCTGTTCGTCCAGCAACGATTCACGCACCGCTTCGCGGCGGTTCATCGGGTTCATCTGATAGCTTTTGCGGTCGCCCTTCAGGGCACTGCCGCCGGCTTCGCGGAACGGACCGTAGAGCGCCGAGGCGAATTTGGTCGAATAGGCCATGATCGCGGTCTGGCTGAACCCCGCTTCATCGAGCGCCCGGCGGATGGCCTGGACCTGCCCGTCCATGGCTGCCGACGGCGCGATCACATCGGCACCGGCCCGAGCGGCGGCCACGGCTTGCTTGCCGAGGTTGATCAGGGTCTGGTCGTTGTCGACTTCGTGGTGGTGCAGCACGCCGCAATGGCCATGGTCGGTGTATTCACAAAAACAGGTGTCGGACATCACGATCATTTCCGGCACGGCGTCTTTGGCAATGCGCGACATGCGCGATACCAGGCCGTTGTCGTGCCAGGTATCGCTGCCGTTACCGTCCAGATGATGAGACACGCCAAACGTCATCACCGATTTGATCCCGGCCCGGGCGTAACGCTCGATCTCACCGGCCAGCTTCGACTCGGGAATGCGCATCACGCCGGGCATGCTCTTGATCGGCACGAATTCGTCGATCTCTTCCTCGACGAAAATCGGCAGCACCAAGTCATTCAAGCTGAACTCGGTTTCCTGGAACAGGCTGCGCAGGCTCGCATTGCGACGCAGACGGCGTGGACGTGCTTCGGGGAACTGACTGGGCATGGGCCCTCCTGAAAACGGCGGGTGAGACAAAAGTCGTAGGGGGCGAAGCTTATGCCCAGTGCGGCACAGCGCACAAACCTTGCGCAGCAGAAAAACCCTTACCGCTTCGGTAACAATCACCGCATTCCCTGTGGGAGCGAGCCTGCTCGCGATGGCGGCATACCATTCAACAAGAATGTCGACTGATAGTCCGTCATCGCGAGCAGGCTCGCTCCCACAGGTTAAATCGTCAGCGTCCCTGTAATACAGGTCACCGCCGCGCCGCCAATCCAGATCTCATCCCCCACCTGCTCCACCTGAATCCGCCCGGCGCGCCCCATGGTCAGGCCCTGGCTGACGACATAAGACGCCGGAGCCAGCCCTTCGTTGAGCAACCATTGGGCAATTCCGGCGTTCAGGCTGCCAGTGGCCGGGTCTTCCAGCATGCCGTCGCCGGAGATGAACGCACGCACTTCAAACTGCGCATCAGCGCCATCGCGCTCGGGGTGCCACGGTGCGATGACACCGACCGCGAGGCCGAGCATCTGCGAATGATCCGGTTGCAAGCCCAGCACCTGCTGCCGATCCTCGACCATCACCGCCAGCCAGCCGGCGCCGTTGTCGACCCATTGCGTGCGCACAATCGCGCCCGGCGCCAATCCGAGGGCGCGCCGTACGCGCTCGACCAGCTCGGCGTCCACCGGGCCGGACCTGATCAGCGGTGGCGCGAGAAACGCCAGCTCCGCCCCCTGCCGACGTACCCGCACCAGGCCGACACCGCACTCCTGAATGATCTCCTCGCCCTTGGGCACCCCACCGGCCTCGAGCCAGGCATGACAGGTCCCCAACGTCGGGTGACCGGCGAACGGCAACTCTCGCAGGGTGGTGAAGATACGCACCCGATAGTCGGCCCGGGGGTCCAGGGGTTCGAGCACGAAAGTGGTTTCGCTGAGGTTGGTCCAGGTTGCGAACGCCGCCATGCGCTCATCGCTGAGCTCGTCGGCGCCGAACACCACCGCCAACGGGTTGCCCTTGAGCGCGACACGGCTGAAGACATCTACTTGCTTGAAATCGAATGAGCTCATTGCCTGCCTTGGTGGTGAGGGGTTCAAAGAGGTTGCTTGGGGATTTCCAGCCCGCGAATCACCGCCGGCCTTGCCAGAAAACGCTCCAGCACGCGGGTGACATTGGGGAAATTCTGGATGCCCACCAAATCGCCGGCCTCGTAGAAGCCGATCAGGTTGCGCACCCACGGAAAGGTCGCGATGTCGGCGATGGTGTAGCGCTCGCCCATGATCCAGTCACGCCCTTGCAGACGGTCATCCAGGACGCTGAGCAGGCGCTTGCTTTCGTCGACGTAGCGATCACGGGGACGCTTGTCTTCGTAGTCCTTGCCGGCGAATTTGTTGAAGAAACCGAGCTGGCCGAACATCGGCCCGATACCGCCCATCTGAAACATCAACCACTGAACGGTCTCGTAACGCGCCGCCGATTCCTGCGCCAGCAGTTGCCCGCTCTTGTCGGCGAGGTAAATCAGAATCGCCCCGGACTCGAACAGCGCCAGCGGTTGGTCCCCCGGACCGTGGGGGTCGAGGATCGCCGGGATCTTGTTATTGGGGTTCAGTGACAGAAATTCGGGGGACAGCTGATCGTTGGTGTCGAAGCCCACGCGATGCGGCTCGTAGGGCAGCCCGATCTCTTCGAGCATGATCGAAACCTTGACGCCATTGGGCGTTGGCAAGGAATAGAGCTGAATCCACTCCGGGTACCGGGCCGGCCATTTTCGGGTGATGGGGAATGCAGACAAATCGGTCATAAGGGGCACCCACGAGAAAATCGAAGTGAAGATCATAATGGGGACAGGGATACGATGTGTACCGTATCCATAAATCCGCAACATCCTGTCGATAACCTCTCCCCCAATCCGTTCAAGGTTGCCGCTAAAGTGCTGGGCACCTCGCTCGGATCGAAGCTCGGATCGAACCAAAAGCGCTTCAGAGGACTCTGAGCATTGCCCTGTCGGAAACGGACCGGGTCAATAACATGGAAAACACCCGATGCCGGGAGCTCGCGGTGTCAAGGTTTGTCAGCCTTAACCGAATGCGCTGAAGGTGACCTCTTCGATGATGAATCCATTGAAATTCGCCAAACGCTTCAAGCATCGCGCCTATGTCTTGCTGCCCTCCCTGCTGGCGGCCAGCGCGTTGTTCTTGTCGCTGGAGGCCAGTGAAAGCCGTGCCCAACCGGCGGACGGTACACAGACGCTGGTGTTTTTGCGCCACGCGGAAAAACCCGCCGGCGGCCTGGGCCAGCTCAATTGTCAGGGGCTGAACCGCGCCATCGACCTGGCCACCGTGTTGCCGGAAAAATTCGGCAAGGCCAACTACGTGTTTGCCGCCAACCCGACGCGCAATGTCGAGGAAGGCGAATTCGATAATTCCTACAGTTACATCCGCCCCCTGATGACCATCAGCCCCAGCGCGATCAAGCTCGGTTTGCCGGTGAACATCAACTTCTCGGCCAACGACACCAGCGACCTGGCGGATGAACTGCTTCGCGACAAATATCACAACTCGATCATCTATACAGCCTGGTCTCACGGCTACCTGCCCGAGCTGATCAACAAGGTCGCCGGGGAAGCCGTCGGCAAGAAACAGAACATCACCGATGATTGGGCATCCAGCGACTACGACTCGCTGTACGTGCTCACCCTGACCTGGCACAACGGCAAGGCCAGCCTGCAGAGCCACAGTTACAAGCAAGGGCTGGATAACGGTCGGGAGACTTGTCCGACGTAAGCGGTCAGCTGCACCCCGGTGGCGTTGATGACCATGCTGATGGGTGTGGTGTGCGGTTTGATCGGGGTGGCTGTGCTTTAAGAAATGTGGTGCCTGTCAGGGCCCCTTCGCGAGCAAGCCCGCTCCCATAGTTGACCGAGTTCTTCCAGAAGAAATGTGATCGAACGTGGGAGCGGGCTTGCTCGCGAAGAGGCCGGCAAAAACAACATCACCCTCGCTGATTACCCCGCGTTCGCAGATAGTCGAGAACAGCGCCCCGCTCCCCGACAAACTCGATCCGCGCGCCCCTCTTCTCCCGCTGAAACCCATACATCGGGTCGTAATACTCGCGCAGCAAGCCCTCGATCCAGCCCCGGTGCCCGTCCACGGCACCACTGTTTGCCTGTTCCGCCAGTGCGTCTTCCATCAAGGTCAGCATCCGCCGATGGCGTTCACCCCCCAGGCGTTTCTGGACATTGTTCAGGCTCGCCAGCATCCGCTCGGAAAACAGCGCAAACCCTTCATCGCCATGCACGTCGATGAACTCGTCGCACAAATCCACTACGTAATCGCGCAGGATCCTCTCGACCCGCCCTTCCAGACTGTCTTCCAGCCATACCATCGAAAACTGCTGCATGCCCTGATACAGCGGCAACGGTAAGGCGCAACTGCCAATCGCGCGGCTCTCGTCTTCCAGCACGAACTGTTCGATGCCACGGGCGCGCTTCTTCAGCACGTCCACGGCCAAACGGTTTTCAAAGTCGATGTTGGAGGGTTGGCCGGTGGCGCGCTTGCCGAAACTGGAGCCGCGATGATGGGCGTGGCCTTCAAGGTCCAGCCCGTTGCTCAATTGCGTGAGCACCTCGGTCTTGCCGGTGCCGGTCATGCCGCCCAGCAAGACGAAATCGCACTGGGCAACGGCCTGGTCGAGCGTGTCGAGCAAGAAGGTGCGCATGGCCTTGTAGCCGCCACCGACTCGCGGATAGTCGATACCCGCTTCATCCTTGAGCCATTGTTGAACGATCTGCGAACGCAGCCCGCCGCGAAAACAATACAAATAACCCTCCGGATGCGCCCGGGCAAAATCGGCCCAGGCCTGGATGCGCTCGGCCTTGATCTGGCCGGCCACCAATTGATGCCCCAGCGTAATGGCCGCTTGCTGACCGTGCTGCTTGTAGCAAGTGCCGACCCGTTGCCGCTCGTGGTCATTCATCAGCGGCAGGTTGATCACGCCGGGAAATGAGCCCTTGAGGAATTCGACCGGCGCGCGCACATCCATCATCGGCCGGCCGTTGAGGAAGATGTCGCGGTAATCGGTGAATTCGCTGGACATCAAACCACCTCTACCGTGTGGGTCTGTCGGTCAACCAGTTCGCCGATCGGCTCAAGCTTCAGGCCAAGCTCGGCGGCAACCGTGAGGAAGTGTTCGTTGCCTTCAGGGGTAACCGCAATCAGCAGGCCGCCGCTGGTCTGCGGGTCGCAGAGCACGCGTTTGTGCAACTCCTGGAGGCGACCGACCTTGCTGGCGTAACTGTCGAAATTGCGCAGCGTGCCGCCCGGCACGCAGCCCTGATCGAGGTAATACTCGACACCCGGCAGGCGCGGCACCCGGTCATAGCCGATGCGGGCGGTCACGTTGCTGCCGTCGGCCATTTCCACCAGGTGCCCGAGCAGGCCGAAACCGGTGACATCGGTCATCGCGGTCACGCAATCGAGTTTGCCGAAACGGCTGCCGGGTTTGTTCAAGGTGCACATCCAGTCGCGGGCCAGGCCGATGTCGGCATGGCGCAACTTGCCCTTCTTCTCGGCCGTGGTAAGGATGCCGATGCCCAAGGGTTTGGTGAGGTACAGCAGGCACCCGGCGGTGGCGGTGTCGTTGCGCTTCATGTGGCGCTTTTCCACCAGCCCGGTCACGGCCAGGCCGAAGATCGGTTCCGGCGCGTCGATGGAATGGCCACCGGCCAGAGGAATCCCCGCCTCATCGCAGACCGAACGCCCACCACGAATCACTTCCCGGGCAATCTCCGGTGCCAGCACATTGACCGGCCAGCCGAGGATCGCAATCGCCATCAATGGATCGCCGCCCATGGCGTAAATGTCACTGATGGCGTTGGTGGCGGCGATGCGGCCGAAATCGAACGGGTCGTCGACGATCGGCATAAAGAAGTCAGTGGTCGACACCACGCCGCGCTCTTCGTCGATGGCATACACCGCCGCGTCATCGCGCGAGGCGTTGCCGACCCAGAGTTTCGGGTCCAGATTCTGCGCCCCGCTGCCGGCCAGAATCACCTCCAGCACCTGGGGTGAAATCTTGCAGCCACACCCTGCGCCGTGGCTGTACTGGGTCAGACGAATCGGCTCGCTCATGGGGGTGCACCTTGTGAGGTCAATGCCCAGGATTCTACAGCAACCCCCATTTGTAGGAGGGCGCGTAAGTACGATCTTTGTGCAACGACACTCGCTTTGGTGCACTCAGGTAGGTCTCCTTTGCCCTATTCCCCGAGACCCTTGACCGAAAGGACAGCAAAACCACCAATTCCCTCCATTTTTCAGCGTATTGAATAAACTGGTATGCCTTGTGCAAACGTTTGCGAGTCGCCGATACCGGCCTGTTCGCCACTTAATCGCGCAGACCCGCACCACCGGGCCTTCGATCCGCACGAAAAGGGACTTTTAATGCATTGCACCTCCAACCGCGGGACTCGCTCGCGCACGTTTGCTGTTTCCTTGCTGCTGGCCAGCGTTACAGGACTACTCAGCAGCCACGTTTTGGCCCAACCGGCCGCCGCCGAAGAATCCGCCCAGGGCGAAGCCCTCAGCCCTGAAGCCAACCCGCCGAAAAAAGGCGCGTACCTGTCGGACTGGTTCAACCAGGACCTGACCGTCATCGGCAGCAAAGACATCAGCTTCGGCCCGCAACCGGCCGACGATATCTATCTGGAATACGAGTACTTCGGTCGCAAGGGACCGTTCGAGTTGTACGGCTACATCGACATTCCGAAGATCTTCGACATCGGCAACAGCCATGACAAAGGCGTGTGGGACCACGGCTCGCCGGTATTCATGGAGCACGAACCGCGCATCTCCATCGACTACCTGGCCGGCCGCAGCCTGGCCGTCGGGCCATTCAAGGAATGGTACGTGGCGTTCGACTGGATCTACGACCACGGCAGCAACAGCGCCAACCGCGCCAACACGCTGTACAGCGGCCTGGGCACCGACATCGACACCCATTCGCGGGTCAATCTGTCGGCCAACTTCTATGGTCGTTACCAGTGGGAAAACTACGGCGCCAGCAACGAGTACTCATGGGATGGCTACCGCGCCCAGCTCAAATACATCGTGCCCATCAGCAGTTTCAGCAACGGCGCTTCGCTGACCTACATCGGTTTCACCAACTTCGACTTCGGCTCCGACCTGCACAAGGACAACCCGGCCCGTACCGCCAACGCCACCGTGGCCACCAACGTGTTGCTCTACGCCTTCACCCACTTGCGATTCACCCTGGTCGGTCGTTACTTCCACAACGGCGGCAACTGGGAGGACGGCAGTGAGTTGAATTTCGGCGACGGAAACTTCCGCGCCCGTTCCAACGGCTGGGGCTACTACGCCGGTGTTGGCTATCAGTTTTAAGGCTTATTTGAATCAGGAGATTTTATGAAGGCAATGACGCGTCTTTCCCTGTCTGTCGGTTTTGCGGTAAGCACCCTGCTCTTTTCCTCTGCCTGGGCGGTAGAAGCACCGATCCAGCCGAAAGTAATGCTGATCACCATGTTCGCCCCCGAGGCGCAGAACTGGATCGATCGCCTGGAACTCAAGCAAGAAGTGCGCGTACCGGGCCTGTCCGCCGAGTACCCGAACATTCGCTGCAACACCCAACAGGTATGCCTGATGGTCACCGGCATGGGCCAGACCAACGCCGCCGCCTCGACCCTGGCCCTGGCGCTGTCGCCGAAATTCGACCTGCGTAAAAGTTACTTCCTGATCGCCGGGATTGCCGGTATCAGCCCGAAGCACGGCACCCTCGGCACCACCGCGTGGGCGCACTATCTGGTGGAGTTCGGCACCCAGTGGGAACTGGATTCCCGGGACGCGCCGAAAGACTGGCCGACCGGTTATCTGGGCATCAACACCAAAGGCCCGAACGAAAAGCCGCCGCTGGACTACAAGACTGAAGTGTTCGAACTCAATCCGAAGTTGCAGGCCAAGGCCTTCGCCCTGAGCCACAAGGTCGAGCTGAGCGAGAGCAAGGAGTCGGCGGCGTGGCGCTCGAAATACCCGTCGGCCCCGGCCAATCAGCCGCCGGTAGTGACCCGGTGCGACACGCTGGCGGGTAATACCTGGTTTTCCGGAACGCGGTTGAGTGAGCGGGCGGAAGTCTGGACCCGGCTGCTGACCAACAACGAAGGTGACTACTGCACCACTCAGCAGGAAGACAACTCCACCTACGAGGCGCTACTGCGCGCTAGCCGCGAAGGCTTGGTGGATGTCCGGCGTCTGGCGGTGGTGCGCGCCGGTTCCGACTTCGACCGACCGGCACCGGGCCAGAGCGAGGTGGATAACTTGCTCAAATATGCCGATCAGGGCGGGTTTGTGCCGGCACTGGAGAACCTGTACCGCACGGGAAATCCGCTGGTGCAGGATATTTTGCAGAACTGGTCGGTTTGGGAAAAAGGCGTGCCTGAAGCCTGATCTGACGCTACAAAACCCAAAGTGGGAGCAAGCTTGCTCCCACTTTGATTGGGTTATGGCAACTGACAATCCGACTGAATTTTTCGCGCGCCCCGCGATCCTTCTATTACAACAGGGAGGAAAACAGGCTTTATGAACAACGCAAAACTCTTCGTCATTGAGTACACCCTTCACGGCAAACCCAAGTCTTTCATTATTCGCCTGGAGAAAATGGACAACGCAGAGGCTTGGCACTGGGCCAGTTGCGACGCCGGAGTCGGCCGGATCCCGCGCTTTGGCCGCGAGAAGGTGCAAAAGACCAGTAAACCGCTGGCGGAAAAATTCGGCGTCGAGAACGTTACCTGGCGACCGGCGAGTTGAGCTTTGAAAGGGAGGAGCCATTGAGCTAATGCTGGGCAGCTAAACGCAATACCTGTGGGAGCGGGCTTGCTCGCTCCCACAGGTTCCGCCCCTTAACAGACTCCCAATGGCTCCACTTTTTTGGCTGAATAGTCAGTGCTTAGCGCACTTGCAGCCTTTGGTGGAGCATGCTTCGCCGTGTTCGTGATGTTTGGCGCAGCCTTCACAGCAATAGTGCTTGCCGTGACGCACGATGGGGTGCTCACCCAGTTTGCATGAGCATTTGGGGCAGTCGCAGGTACCGTCGTTCATGAGTCTGACTCCATGGTGATGGTCGTCCGGGTGCGACGGATGCGCACCGTATTACCAGTGTAGGAGTTGCAGTCAGCCCTGCCCTGTTCACAGCATCAAATGCGGAATTGCCCGACCAGTTGCCCCAGGCGCTGGCCAAGATCAGCCAGGCTGCGCGAGGTCTGGGCGCCGAGCTGGGTTTCGTCGGCGACGCTGTCCACCGCCACGGCGATCTGGTGCACGCTGCGGTTGATTTCTTCGGCCACGGCGGTTTGCTCTTCGGCGGCGCTGGCAATCTGGGCGTTCATCGAGTTGATGGTGCCGATCAGCTGGGCCATGGCGTCCAGAGAGGCCCCGGCCTCGTTGGCCTGGGCCGAGGTGCCGTCGCCGGCCTCGCTGGAGCGGCGCATGGACTCGACCGCCGATTGGGTGCCGGCCTGCAAGCGGTCGATCATGCCCTGGATTTCCTGGGTGCTGATCTGTGTGCGACTGGCCAGCGCCCGAACTTCGTCGGCGACTACCGCAAAACCACGCCCGGCCTCACCGGCGCGGGCCGCTTCAATGGCGGCGTTGAGCGCCAGAAGGTTGGTCTGTTCGGCAATCGAGCGGATCACCCCGAGCACGCTGACAATTGACGACACATCTTTCTGCAGGCTGTCGAGGGACACGCCGCTGCTGCGAATGTCGTTCACCAGCGCATGAATCTTCACGATGCTGCCGGCTACCACGCGCTTGGCGGCCTGGCCCTCTTCGTCGGTCTGCTGGGCCGCGACGGCCGCGTTTTGCGCGCTCTTGGCCACTTCCTGGGCTGCTGCCGACATTTCATTGATCGCCGTGGCCACCTGATCGGTCTCGTGTCGCTGACGTTCCATGGCCTGGTCCGAGCGCTGAGCCTGATCGGACACCTGATTTACCAACCCGGTCAGTTGCGAGGTCATTTCGGTGATCTGACGCACCAAACCGTGGATCTTGTCGACAAAACGGTTGAACGAGCCAGCCAGTTCGCCGAGTTCATCCTGGCTGGTGATGGTCAGGCGCCGGGTCAGGTCGCCCTCGCCCGCCGCGATGTCATCGAGGTTGGCCTTCATCAGGTTCAGCGGACGCAGGATGGTATTGGCCAGCAGCATCCCGGCAGCGGCGATCACCAGCAGCACCACTACGGCAATCCCGACAATGCTCAGCACCACGCCTTGCATGCGTTCCTGGACCTTGGCCTCGACCACCGCCACTTGAGCCTCGATGCCGTCGAGATTGATCGAGGTGCCGAATGCCATGTCCCACTTGGGCAGGTATTCGGTGTAGCCAAGCTTGGGTACCAGCACTTGGGTGTTACCGGGCATCGTCGAGCTGTATTGCAGGTAGTGGGTACCGTCCTTGGCGACTTTCACCAGATCGCGGTTGATGTAGACCCCGTTCGGGTCACGATTGTCCTTGAAGCTCTGGCCCAAGCCTTCAGGGCTGTTGGCCTTGAACAGGCGCACGATGTTGGAGTCGTAACCGAAGAAGTAGCCGTCCTTGCCGTAGGTGATGCTCGACAGCAACTTGATCACCTGGGCCCGCGCCGCGTCATCGCCGGGGGCGGCCGCGTCGTAGAGCGGTTTGATCGTGGTCATGGCCACGGCGACGTAGCTTTGCAGGGTCGCCTTGGCATCGCCGAGCAGGCGCTGACGGGTTTCCTCGACTTCCTTGCTGGCTTGCTCTTGCAGAATGAACAGTGTGGTCAGGCTGATGACCAGCGCAAAGAGCAGCACCGGGAGGACGGCAAGGGACAGGACTTTGGCCTTCAGGCTCATGCGCATGACGTTCACTCTGTGATTTTGTTGGCGTGGTTAAAGGCTATAACGGCACGCGAAACCAAAAGTTGAACACCCAAAAAAAGATCGCAGCCTTCGGCAGCTCCTACATTTGAATGGCGTACACCCTGTAGGAGCTGCCGAAGGCTGCGATCTTTTGATCTTCTGCCTTTACAACACCATCGCCGCCACCCAGCCGAACGCCAGCAGCGGCAGGTTGTAGTGCAGGAAAGTCGGGACCACGGTGTCCCAGATGTGGTGATGCTGGCCGTCGATGTTCAGACCGGAGGTCGGGCCCAGGGTCGAATCCGACGCCGGTGAGCCGGCATCGCCCAATGCGCCGGCAGTGCCGACGATGCACACGATGGCGATCGGGCTGAAGCCCAGCTGTACGCACAACGGCACGAAAATCGCCGCCAGAATCGGTACCGTGGAAAACGACGAGCCGATGCCCATGGTCACCAACAAGCCCACCAGCAGCATCAACAGCGCACCGATGCCTTTGCTGTGGTCGATCCACGAGGCCGAGGACTCCACCAGTGTCTGCACATGACCGGTGGCTTTCATCACTTCGGCAAACCCGGACGCGGCGATCATGATGAAGCCGATCATCGCCATCATCTTCATGCCTTCGGTGAACAGGTCATCGGTTTCACGCCACTTGACGATGCCCGACGCCGAGAAGATCAGGAAACCCACCAGCGCCCCGATAATCATCGAGTCCAGCAGCAGCTGAATGATGAACGCGGCGGCAATGGCCAGCCCGGCGACCATCAGGCTCAACGGGTTGTACTGCACCGCGACCTGTTCGACCTGCTCGATCTTTTCCAGGTCGTAAACCCGCTTCTTGCGGTAACTGATGAACGCTGCCCCGAGGCCAAACACCATGCCCAGCGCCGGAATGCCCATGGCATGGGTGACGTTGATGCCGCTGATGTCCACGCCACTACGGGCGACGTTGGCCAGCAGGATTTCATTGAGGAAGATATTGCCGAAGCCCACGGGCAGGAACATGTACGGCGTGATCAGCCCAAAGGTGATGACGCAGGCGATCAAGCGACGGTCCAGTTGCAGTTTGGTCAGCACATATAAAAGAGGCGGCACCAGCAACGGGATAAAGGCGATATGAATCGGCAAAATGTTCTGCGAGGCGATGGCCACCACCCACAGCAAGCCGATCAGCAGCCATTTGACATTGCCGCCACCGTTGGCGTGCTGGCGATCGACCATGGCCAGGGCTTTGTCGGCCAGCGCATGGGCCAGGCCAGACTTGGCGATGGCCACCGCGAACGCGCCAAGCAAGGCGTAGGACAACGCCACCGTCGCCCCGCCGCCGAGGCCGTTGTTGAAGGCTTTGAGCGTCGCGTCGATGCCCAGACCACCGGTCAAGCCACCCACCAGCGCGCCAACGATCAGCGCGATCACCACATGCACGCGGGACAGGCTGAGTATCAGCATGATGCCAACCGCGGCAATTACTGCATTAATCATCGTTACCTCAAGGCAAACGGAATGAGTCCGGCCGGCAGTCTGCATGAGCCGCCAGCGGATTAAAGGAAGGGTTTTATTAGAGGGCGCGCACTGTGCCGCAGCATCGTTCCCTTGTCAAAGCGAACGGCCATTGCCGATATGTAACGGATTGCGAATCAGCAACAGAGCTTGATGGATCATTTTCGCGTGTGACGTAAATTCTGCGCCCACTGAAGACCCACTGTGGGAGCGAGCCCGCTCCCACAGGTTCTGCAGGGTCCTTCAGAGTGGTGTTAGCGTTTTGGCAATTCGATCGTCACCTTCAACCCGCCCCACTCGCTCTCCTGCAACTGCAACACCCCGCCCCAGGTGTCGACGATGTCGCGCACGATGCCCAACCCCAGTCCATGCCCATCGGTCTGTTCGTCGAGCCGGGTACCGCGACTGAACACCTGTTCGCGCTGGTCTTCGGGAATCCCCGGTCCATCGTCTTCCACGCTCAACTCAAACCTTTCTGCCGTTTCGACCACACTCAAGCGCACATCGGCATCCGCCCATTTGCAGGCGTTGTCCAACAGGTTGCCCAGCAACTCCAGCAAATCTTCGCGATCCCACGGCAGTTGCAAACCGGCCGGCGCCCGGTAGCTCAGGTCGAGGTGTTCACCGTGAATCATGCTCAACGTGGCCAGCAGCCCCGGCAGTTCGGCGTCGCAATCGAACAATGCCCCCGGCAGCGCATCACCGGACAAGCGGGCGCGGTTGAGTTCGCGATTGAGTCGCTGCCGGACCTGTTCCAGTTGCGTCTGAATGACTTTGCGCAGCTGCGGGTGCGCATCGAGCTTCTCGCTTGAAGCCAGGCTCAGCAGTACCGCCAACGGCGTTTTCAAGGCATGACCGAGGTTGCCCAACGCATTGCGCGAACGCTTGAGGCTGTCTTCGGTGTGGGCCAGCAAATGGTTGATCTGCGCCACCAGCGGTTCCAGCTCCACCGGCACTGCTTCGTCGAGTTGCGAACGCTGACCCTGCTGCAATTGGGCTATTTGTTCGCGGGCCTTTTCCAGCGGGCGCAAGGCGCGGCGCACGGTGATCCGCTGCAACAGCAAAATCAGCAGCAACCCCGCCAGCCCCAGCCCGAGGCCGACCTGTTGCATGCGCCGGAAACTCTCACGCACCGGGGTGTAATCCTGGGCGACGCTGATGGAGATCGCCTGGCCCAGCCGACGATAGTCCGAACGCAACACCAACAACTGCTGCCCTCCCGGCCCCAATTGCAAATTGCTGTGCAAGCCGGGATGGTCGAGCCGCGGCAGGTCCTGATCCCATGACGAGCGGGAACGCCAATGGCTGTCGGCAAAGTCGATGCGAAAGTAATGCCCGGAAAACGGTCGCTGATAGGCCGGCGCCAAATGCCGCTCATCCAGTTGCAACCCCTGCGGGCCACGCACCAGCGCCACCAGCAGGTTTTCGCTGTCGTTGCGCAACCCGGCTTTGAGGTAGCGCTGCAAACCCACTTCGAACAGCCACAGGCTGATTTGCGCCAGCACCAGGCCGACGATCACCATTACGCTGATCAGGCCCAGGCTCAAACGGCGCTGGATCGACCTCACTGGGCTTGCCCGCCGAACAGGTAACCCTGACCGCGCCGGGTTTCGATCACATTGCGGCCGAGCTTGCGGCGCAGGTGGTTGACGTGGACTTCCAGCACGTTGGAATCGCGCTCGGTTTCACCGTCGTAAAGGTGTTCGGCGAGGTGGCTTTTGGAAAGGATCTGTTCGGGGTGCAGCATGAAATAGCGCAGCAGGCGGAACTCGGCGGCGGTGAGCTGGATGTCGGCGCCGTCGCGGGTCGCGCACTGGCGACCTTCGTCCAGGTGCAGCCCGGCGGCCTTGAGCGTCGGCTGATTGGCCTGGCCGTGGGAGCGGCGCAACAACGCCTGAATGCGCAGGTGCAGTTCTTCCGGATGGAAGGGTTTGCTCAGGTAATCGTCGGCGCCGGCCTTGAGGCCCTCGATCCGTTCGGCCCAGGAACCCCGCGCCGTGAGGATCAGCACTGGCGTGGCCAGGCCACCGGCCCGCCACTGCGCCAGCACCTCGAGCCCCGGCAAACCCGGCAGGCCGAGGTCGAGGATGATCAGGTCATACGGTTCGCTGCTGCCCTGGTACACCGCGTCGCGGCCATCGGCCAGCCAGTCCACGGCGTAACCCTGCCGGTTGAGGCCGGCCATCAATTCGTCCGCCAGCGGCACGTGGTCTTCCACCAGGAGCAAACGCATCGGTCAATCTTCCTTGTCTTTCAATAAATGGCCGGTGATGGCGTCCAGGTCCAGTTCGCGCACCACGCCTTCAGTGGTCAGCAGCTCGACCTCATAAATATAAACGTCGTGTTTTTCTTCAAGCTCGGCTTCCAGCAGCTTGGCCCCGGGGTAACGGTCCAGCGCTTGCTGCAACAGCTGCTCCAGCGGCAGGATCACCCCTTGCTGGCGCAGGCGCAGGGCCTCGTCCTGATCCAGGTCGCGGGCCATGACCGTCGAGCAAAAAGCCAGAAGTACCAGCGCCATGCGACTGCTGGCACGTCGATTTAAAAAAAACACCTTCATTACGTATCCTGATGATCCTTGAGAATCTGCCCGCTGACGGCATCCAATTCCAGGTCCCACTCAATGCCCAGGGCGTCGCGCAATTCCACTTGATAGATGTACTTGCCGTACGCTTCTTCGAGCTCGGCTTCGGTGACGGTCGAACCGGGATGTTTGGCCAATGCGGTAGCGTTGAGCTTCTCGAAAGACACAATGGTACCAGCGTCGCGCAGCCTCAGGGCTTCGTCGGGGCCCAGGTCACGCGCGTGGGCGATGCTGGCGGTCAGGCCAATGATGGAGGCGGTGAACAGGGCAGTCAGGATTTTCATGGGGTGGTTCCGTATTTTTTATGTGTTGCCTACGGGAGCTACCTTAGCGATTCGAACTTAATTGAAACTGAATTGCCATCATCAAAGATGGCAACACGACATCACAGCCCGATACAAAACCTGTGGGAGCGGGCCTGCTCGCGAAGGCGGTTCAACATTCAACAAAAATGTCGACTGTTACAGCGCTTTCGCGAGCAAGCCCGCTCCCACATAATCCCCCGCTTGCCAGACATCGAGACCGGTATGACCGCGTTCCACATCAAGTTCCCGTCCCTGACCCTCAAGGCCGGCCCACGTGCCCTGGCGCGCATCCGTGCCAACGGTTTGAGCGCTGCCGATGTCGGTACGCTGCCAGGCGCCGCCGGTGGTCCGAAAGCGCTGGGGATTCAGGGTCTGGACCTGGCGCTGTTCGGCGAGTGGCTGCCGGCGGCGCCCCGGGAGCGCTCGCTGATCGGCGCGTCGGTGGGTGCCTGGCGGTTCGCCAGCGCCTGCCTGCCGGATGCCGCCGAAGGCCTGCGCCGCCTCGGTCATCTGTACACCGAGCAGAACTTCGCCAAGGGCGTGACCATGGCGCAGATCAGCCAGAGTTCCCGGCGCATGCTCGATGACTTGCTCGACGGCCGCGATGCCTCGATTCTGGATAATGCCCACTACCGACTGAACATCATGGTGGTCAAAAGCCACGGCCTGCTGGCCGACGATCATCGCGGCCGACTGGGGTTGGGCCTGTCGTCGGTGATCGCCGACAACCTGCGCGGGCGGGCACGGCTGTCACGGCATTTCGAGCGGCTGATCATCCACGACCCTCGCCTGTCACCACCGGTCAACGCGCTGAATGACTTCCCGTCGCGCTTCATCTCGCTGGATGCCGGGAACCTGCGCCAGGCCTTGCTCGCCTCGGGCTCGATCCCGATGGTCATGCAAGGTGTGCGCGACCTGCCGGGCGCAGGCGCGGGGACGTTCCGCGATGGCGGTCTGCTGGACTATCACCTCGACCTGCCCTACAGCGGCAACGACATCGTGCTGTACCCGCACTTCACCGACCGGGTGATTCCCGGCTGGTTCGACAAGACGCTGCCGTGGCGCCGCGCCTGCCCGGCGCGCTTGCAGGATGTTCTGCTGCTGGCGCCTTCGAAGGAATACCTGTCGCGCCTGCCCTACGGCAAACTGCCGGACCGTAACGACTTCAAGCGTTTCATGGGCGATGCCCCGAGCCGGCAGAAGTACTGGCGCGCGACGATGGACGAAAGCCGTCGCCTGGGCGATGAGTTCCTTGAACTGGCCGCCAACGGTCGCCTCGGCGAGCGCTTGCTGACCCTTTAGTCAGTGTTTTGCCCAGAGCTCTGGTAAACTCGCCACCTGCCTGCATCGCCGCGGCGATCGCCACCTGAAAGAGCTGAACATCACTGTGGAAATCTTCAAAGAATTTACCTTCGAGTCCGCCCACCGCCTGCCCCATGTGCCGGACGGCCACAAGTGCGGCCGCCTGCACGGTCACTCGTTCAAAGTGGCGATTCACCTGAGCGGCGACCTCGATCCACACACAGGCTGGATCCGCGACTTTTCGCAGATCAAAGAGATCTTCAAGCCGCTCTACGAGCGCCTGGACCACAATTACCTGAACGACATTCCCGGCCTGGAAAACCCGACCAGCGAAGTACTGGCCAAGTGGATCTGGAATGAATTGAAGCCCCTGCTGCCCGAACTCAGCGCGATTCGTATCCACGAGACCTGCACCAGCGGCTGCATCTATCGCGGCGAATAAACCGATCCCAAGCACAACATAAATCTCCTTGTGGGAGCCCCTTCACCACAGGGCTCCCACAAAGGGGAAATGCGTTTCGTCAGTGAACATAGAAACAGCCTTCAATGGCTGTTTTTTTATGCCTATGCTTGGCTCGCACACGCCAAGAGGACGCAACCATGGCTGACTGGCCGCTGGCTCAGACCTATCGCTTCAACGGGCACTCCGTGCGCTACGCCGAACGTGGCGACGGTCCGCCACTGGTGTTCGTGCATGGCACGCCCTTCTCTTCTTATGTGTGGCACCGGATTGCGCCGCACTTCATCACCACTCACCGAGTGCACTACTTCGATCTGCTGGGCTACGGGCAATCGGCACAGCCGGACGGCGATGTGTCGCTGGGCGTACAAAACCAGCTGTTGGCGCAATTGCTGGAGCACTGGGGCCTGGAACGGCCAGACGTGGTGGCCCACGATTTCGGCGGCGCCACCGTGTTGCGCGCACACCTGCTGAACGGCAAGGATTACCGCAGCCTGACTCTGATTGACCCGGTGGCGCTGTCGCCCTGGGGGTCACCGTTCGTGCAGCATGTGCGTGAGCATGAAGCGGCGTTCAGCGGATTGCCCGATTACATTCAGCAGGCGATTGTGCCGGCCTATATTCGTGGCGCGATCAAGCGCGAGATTCCCGATCATGAACTCGCGCCCTACGTGCGGCCTTGGCTGGGGGAGCCGGGGCAAGCGGCGTTCTACCGGCAGATCGCGCAGATGGATGAACGTTATACCCGCGAGGTTGAAGGCCTGTACCCGACGATTCGCTGCCCGGTGCAGATTCTTTGGGGGGAGGACGATCAGTGGATTCCCATTGAGCGCGGACGGGCGTTGCATCAGATGATTGCCGGGTCGCAGTTTCATGCCATTGCGAATGCGGGGCATCTGGTTCAGGAGGATGCCCCGGAGGTGATTGTGGCGGCTCTTTTGCGGTTTTTACCGCAACACCCATCCCCCTGAAAAAACCGCATTGACTGTGGGAGCGCGCCTGCTCGCGATAGCAATGGCACATCCAGCATCAAGGGTGACTGGCGGACCGCTATCGCGAGCAGGCTCGCTCCCACATGAGTCCTGTGTTCCTTCAGGTGCACCGCTTTCGAGCCCTTCTGCGGCCAAATTCGCCTGCTCGGCTATAAGTAACAGCACCCTCGCGCCATTGGCACGAGCACTGCAACACCCTCCGCGTCCTCCATCCAGCAAGGAACGCCACATGACGCAGAACGATCCGGGCAACGATTACCCCTTAAGCGAAGTCCCGATGCATGCCCGCAAAGGGCTCGCCTCCACGGCCATGGTGCTGCTGGGTTTTACCTTCTTCACCGCGACCATGTTTGCCGGCGGCAAACTCGGTGTGGCATTCAGTTTCGGCGAGATGATGACAGTGATAATCCTCGGCAATCTGCTGCTGGGCATCTACGCTGCGGGCCTTGGCTACATCGCCTTCAAGAGCGGCCTCAACTCGGTGCTGATGGGACGTTTCTGCTTCGGTGAAGTGGGCAGCAAGCTTAGCGACCTGATCCTCGGCTTCACCCAGATTGGCTGGTACGCCTGGGGCACCGCGACCGCCGCCGTCGTACTCGGCAAATATTTCGAACTGAGCGAGGGCACCGTTCTGGGGCTGATGGCGCTGTTCGGCCTGGGTTTCTGCGCCACGGCGTACATCGGCTATCGCGGGCTGGAAATTCTGTCGTACATCGCCGTGCCGGCCATGATGTTGCTGCTGATGCTGTCGATGTGGGCCGCGACGGTGAAAGTCGGCGGCCTCGAGGGTTTGCTCGCGGTGGTTCCGACGGGAACCCTGGATTGGTCGACCGCCATTACCCTGGTGTTCGGCACGTTCGTCAGTGGCGCGACGCAGGCAACGAACTGGACGCGCTTCTCCCGTTCGGCGCGGGTGGCGGTGCTGGCGAGCCTGATCGGTTTTTTCGTCGGCAACGGTCTGATGGTGTTGATCGGTGCCTACGGCGCCATCGTCTATCAACAACCGGACGTGGTCGAAGTGCTGCTGTTGCAGGGCTTCGCCATGGCCGCGATGGCGATGTTGCTGCTCAATATCTGGAGCACCCAGGACAACACCATCTATAACTTCGCCGTCGCTGGCTGCAACCTGCTGCGCACCAGCCGGCGCAAAACCGTGACCCTGGCCGGTGCGGTGATCGGCACGCTGCTGGCACTGCTGGGCATGTACGACATGCTGGTGCCTTACCTGATTCTGCTGGGCACGGTGATTCCGCCGATTGGCGGGGTGATCATGGCGGACTTTTTCTTTCGCTATCGAGGCCGCTACCCTCGCTTGGCCGACACACAGTTGCCCGCGTTCAACTGGCCGGGGCTGAGCGCTTACGCGGTCGGCACAGTGGCGGCATTCAGTTCGCCGTGGGTCGCGCCACTGGTAGGGATTGCCGCCGCCGCGCTAACGTATGTGCTATTGACCGGGGTACTGGGTGCCCGTACCGCCGACGCACCACTCCAAGATCTCTAAAAGGATTCGCCTGATGCACATCATCAACGCCCGCATGCGCAACCAAGAAGGCCTGCATGAGTTGCACCTGGAAAACGGCCTGATTCACACCATCGCCCGGCAAACCGAAGCCCCGTCCCTGGGGCCTGATGATCTGGACGCTGGCGGCAATCTGGTGGTGCCACCCTTCGTCGAGCCGCACATTCACCTCGATGCCACCCTGACCGCCGGCGAACCGCGCTGGAACATGAGCGGCACGCTGTTCGAAGGCATCGAGTGCTGGGGCGAGCGCAAGGCAACGATCACCCAGGAAGACACCAAGACCCGCGCCAAGAAGACCATCCAGACCCTCGCCGCCCATGGCATCCAGCATGTGCGCACCCACGTCGATGTCACCGACCCGGAACTGACCGCGCTCAAGGCAATGCTCGAAGTCCGCGAGGAAAGCCGTCATCTGATCGACCTGCAAATCGTCGCGTTTCCTCAGGAAGGCATCGAGTCGTACCGCAATGGTCGGGAACTGATGGAAGAAGCGATCCGCCTGGGCGCCGATGTGGTCGGGGGCATTCCGCATTTCGAGTACACCCGCGATCAGGGCGTGAGTTCAGTGAAGTTCCTGATGGATCTGGCCGAGCGCACCGGTTGTCTGGTGGACGTGCATTGCGACGAAACCGACGACCCGCACTCACGCTTCCTTGAAGTGCTGGCCGAAGAGGCCCGCAGCCGCGACATGGGTTCGCGCGTCACCGCCAGCCACACCACGGCCATGGGCTCTTACGACAACGCCTACTGCGCCAAACTGTTTCGGCTGCTCGGGCATTCGGGGATCAGCTTTGTCTCCTGCCCCACCGAAAGCATTCACCTGCAAGGACGCTTCGATAACTTCCCGAAACGCCGGGGCGTGACCCGGGTCAATGAGTTGCTCGAAGCGGGGATGAACGTGTGTTTCGGCCAGGATTCGATCGTCGATCCGTGGTATCCGCTGGGCAACGGCAACATCCTGCGGGTGCTGGAGGCTGGGTTGCACATCTGCCACATGCTCGGTTATCGCAATCTGCAAAGTGCGCTGGATCTGGTGACCGACAACAGTGCCAAGGCCATGGCGTTGGGAGATCGGTATGGGCTGGAACAAGGGCGACCGGCGAATCTGCTGATTCTGTCGGCGGACAGCGATTACGAGGTGATCCGTAGTCAGGGTCTGCCGCTGTATTCGATTCGTGGGGGCAAGGTGTTGATGAAGCGGCAGATGCCGGTGGTGGAGTTCTGCAGCGACATGAGCTGAAGTTCAGGTTGTTTGGACTGACGCCATCGCGAGCAGGCTCGCTCCCACACTGGATCGTTGCGTACACAAATACCGTGTCCACCGAAGATCTAATGTGGGAGCGAGCCTGCTCGCGATAGCGATCTTGAATTCAACCCATCAACCGCGCCGTACCAAACAACCTCACCCGACTCAATTCACCACCCCGTTCTTCCAGCAAAATCGGCGCCGTGCCGCCAGGCATGATCACCTTCACCTCCCCGGCCGCCACCCACCCCACACGCCACGCGGCGCACGCCACCGCACTGGCGCTGGTGCCCGACGATGCGGTCGGCCCTTCGCCGCGCTCGAACACCCGCGCAACGATTCGCCCCGCGGATTCAAGCATTGCCCATTGCAGGTTCACCCCTGCCACACACGGCTGCCCTGCCCCGGTCGGCATGGCATAGGCGACGCGGGTCAATCCTTCGGCCAATTCTGGCTCGCGCATCTGCGCGTTACTCGGCAACGCATCGGCGCCTGTTACCAATGTCACGCAATGCGGATTGCCGATGCGCACAAACTGGCTGTGATTCCAGGCAGGATCGAGCGCCGACAACGGGCGCACATGACTGACTTCGCGCCCCGTCAACGTCACGGGCTCAACGCCTTGCGCACCCACCGCTTGTGGCCCGAACGATGGCTGTCCCAGGTCCAGCCAGAACCCGTTCACGCCATCGATTTCAGCGGGTTTCACGGACGTTTCCACCGGCGATATCGTATCGCTCTTGTCGTGATGAACCCGTAGCAAACAAGCCCCTTCCCTCGGCATCAGCCCTTGCTCGCTGAGGGCCTGGGAAAAAATCGTCAGGCCATTGCCACTGCGCTCGGCCAGGGTGCCGTCAGTGTTGACGATCAACAGGTCAAAGGGCGGAGACGATTGGAACGGCCCCACCAGCAGGCCATCGCAGCGATGCGCCTTGCTGCCGGGCGGTTGCGTACCGGGCGCCCAGGCGCAGAATGCCTCGATGGCCGACAATGCCCAGGCCTCACGGGTTTGTGCGGCCTGGCTAGCCTGTTCAGGCAGCTTGATACCGCTACTGCGCAGGGCGTCAGGCGCCACCACCGCGTAGATATTGCCCCGAGCATCGTACATCCGCGTCATGGCGCCCCCCCTGCATGAACAATTGATCCGTCGACAATATCGCGAAACAACGGCTGGCTGTGCAAGGATGTCACCCTGCCTGACTGCGACCCACCCGGACGTGACGATCGAACCCTATGCGGTTGCTCACTGTCCTTTGGGGACGCGACGTTTTTTGCCAAGGATCGATATGACCAACCTCAACACCCAAGCCACCTTCGTTCCCGGACGTCTGGAGCAGATGTCCACGCGCATCGCCTTCTTCATCGCCGGGTTCGGCATCGCGGCCTGGGCTCCGCTGGTGCCTTACGCCAAGGCGCGGGTGGGGCTGGATGAAGGCACCCTCGGGCTGTTGCTGTTGTGTCTGGGGGTGGGCTCGATTCTGGCGATGCCCATGGCCGGCATTCTGGCGACGCGCTTCGGCTGCCGCCGGGTGTTGAGCGGCGGGACTTTGTTGATCTGCGCGGCCCTGCCGCTGTTGGCGACGGTGTCTTCGATTCCGGCGCTGATCGCGGCGTTGTTCATGTTCGGCGCGGGCCTGGGCACAGTGGATTCGACGGTAAACCTGCAAGCGGTGATCGTCGAGCGGGCCAGCGGCAAAACCATGATGTCGGGTTTTCATGGGCTGTTCAGCCTCGGCGGGATCGTCGGCGCGGCGGGTGTCAGCGCCCTGCTCGGTTTGGGTTTTTCGCCGCTGGGGGCGATGTTGGTGGTGATCGTGGTTCTAGTGCTGGCATTGCTTAAAGCCGCGCCGCACCTGTTGCCTTACGGCAGTGAAAGCTCCGGCCCGGCGTTTGCCGTGCCCCATGGCATCGTGCTGTTTATTGGCGGGATGTGCTTCATCGTGTTCCTGGCCGAAGGCGCGGCGCTCGACTGGAGCGCGGTGTTCCTGGCGCAGGAGCGCGGGATCGACACCGCGTATGCCGGGCTGGGTTATGCAGCGTTTGCGCTGACCATGACCGTCGGGCGCTTGACCGGCGATGCCATTGTCCGGCGCCTCGGTGCCACACGAGTGATCGTGTTTGGTGGCCTGACGGCCGCGGCGGGCCTGACATTGGCGACACTTGCACCGAGCTGGGAAGCGGCGCTGGTGGGTTATGCGCTGCTGGGGGCTGGCTGTTCGAACATTGTGCCGGTGCTCTATACCGCCGTGGGCAAACAGACCGTCATGCCGGAAAGCATCGCCGTGCCGGCCATTACCACGTTGGGCTATGCAGGAATTCTCGCCGGGCCCGCTGTGATCGGCTTTATCGCCCATGGCAGCAGTTTGAGTTTTGCCTTTGGGTTGATGGCGGTGTTGCTGGTGGCCGTGGCGATTGGCGGGAAGGTGTTGAAGGTTTGAGACGTCGCAAACTGATTCATGGCGTTCTTCAAGGACATGACCGGCATCCCCCCTGGCGCGTGGATTAAATAAACGACGACCGGCAGCAGATACCCATTGCCAGTAAATATTACCTGCGACATATTATGACCGTAATAAAGCAGCGTTTCTCACAGGTAATCTCCATGACCAGCATGCCCAGCCTTGAACCCGACCTCGCTGTCACGGTGAACCCACCCAAGCCTCCCCTGCTCAAACGGCTGGTGCTGCTGACTGCGGCCATCGCGGCGCTGGTGTTTATCGGGCTGTACGCGACCCATTGGTGGACCGCCGGGCGTTTCATCGAAGAAACCGACGATGCCTACATCGGTGGCGACGTCACGGTGATCGGGCCGAAGGTCGCAGGCTATATCGAAGAAGTGCTGGTGACCGACAATCAGAAGGTCAAGGCCGGGGATGTGCTGATCCGGCTCGACGCCCGCGATTACCGCGCCAACCTGGCCAAGGCCGAAGGCGCTGTGGCCGCTGAAGAAGCGCTGCTCGCCAACCTCGACGCCACCGAACAGCTGCAACACGCGGTGATCGGCCAGGCCCGTGCCGGCATTGATGCCGCAGGCGCCGAAACCGCCCGCTCGCGGGACGACAACGCCCGCTACAAGCGCTTGGTGAGCAGCAATGCCGTCTCGGTGGAAAGCGCGCAACGGGCCGACGCCACCTTCAAGACTGCCCAGGCACAGAGTGCCAGGGCCCAGGCCGAACTGCTGGCCGCGCAACGCCAATTGAACGTGATCGAAACCCAGAAACAGCAAGCCAGTGCCGCGCTGATACAGGCGCGGGCCGAGCGTGATCTGGCGCAGTTGAACGTCGGCTACACCGAGTTGCGGGCCCCCGTCGACGGCGTGATCGGCAATCGTCGCGCACGCGCCGGCGCTTACGCCCAGGCCGGTTCGCAACTGTTGTCGGTGGTCCCCGCCAGCGGGCTATGGGTCGATGCCAACTTCAAGGAAGATCAGCTGGCGCGGATGACGCCGGGCCAGCGCGTGATCGTTCATGCGGACGTGCTCAAGGGACGTGAATTCCACGGGCATCTGGACAGCCTCGCGCCGGCCAGTGGTTCGCAGTTCAGCGTACTGCCACCGGAAAACGCCACCGGCAACTTCACCAAAATCGTCCAGCGAGTGCCAGTGCGGATCCTGCTCGACCCGGCCGATGGCGTGCTCGGTCATCTGCGTCCCGGTCTGTCGGTGACTGCCGAAGTGGACACCCGCGCCGAGCCTGAATCCCCAACCGTGGCCAGCGCGCCATGAACCGCGCCCTCGCCGCCCCCGCGCAGCCGTTCAACGCCGCCAACATGGCGACGGCGACCAAGGTGTTCGCCTTCGCCACGATGTGCATCGGCATGTTCATTGCGCTGCTGGATATCCAGATCGTCTCGGCGTCGCTGCGTGACATCGGCGGCGGGCTCTCGGCCGGCACCGACGAAACCGCCTGGGTACAGACCAGTTACCTGATCGCCGAAATCATCGTGATTCCGCTGTCGGGCTGGCTGTCCCGGGTGTTCTCGACCCGTTGGCTGTTTTGCGCTTCGGCGGTGGGCTTCACTTTAGCCAGCCTGCTCTGCGGCGCGGCCTGGAACATCCAGAGCATGATCGCCTTCCGCGCCCTGCAAGGGTTTCTCGGTGGTTCGATGATTCCGTTGGTGTTTACCACGGCATTCTTTTTCTTCACCGGCAAACAACGGGTAATCGCCGCCGCGACCATTGGTGCCGTGGCCTCGCTGGCACCGACGCTGGGGCCGGTAATCGGTGGCTGGATCACGGACATTTCGTCCTGGCACTGGCTGTTCTACATCAACCTGGTGCCGGGGATTTTCGTTGCGGTGGCGGTGCCGATGCTGGTGAAAATCGACCAGCCGGAATTGTCGCTGCTCAAAGGTGCCGACTACCTGAGCATGCTGTTCCTGGCAGTGTTTCTCGGTTGCCTGGAATACACCCTCGAAGAAGGCCCACGCTGGAACTGGTTCAGCGATAGCACGATTCTGAGCACCGCCTGGATCAGCGGCCTGGCTGGATTAGCCTTCATTGGTCGCACCCTGTACGTGGCCAACCCGATCGTCGATTTGCGTGCCTTGAAGGACCGCAACTTCGCCCTCGGCTGTTTCTTTTCGTTCGTCACGGGGATCGGCCTGTTCGCGACGATTTACCTCACGCCATTGTTTCTCGGCCGCGTGCGCGGTTACAGCGCGCTGGACATTGGCCTCGCGGTTTTTTCCACAGGGGTGTTCCAGATTCTGGCGATTCCGCTGTACGCCTTTTTGGCCAACCGCGTCGACCTGCGCTGGATCATGATGACCGGCCTTGGGCTGTTCGCCTTGTCGATGTGGGATTTCAGCCCGATCACCCACGACTGGGGGGCCAAAGAACTGATGCTGCCGCAAGCCTTGCGCGGGATCGCGCAACAACTGGCAGTGCCGCCTGCGGTGACCCTGACCCTCGGCGGGTTGGCGCCAGCGCGGCTCAAACATGCGTCGGGGTTGTTCAACCTGATGCGCAACCTTGGCGGCGCGATGGGTATCGCCGCGTGCGCGACCATCCTCAACGACCGCACCAACCTGCACTTCACCCGGTTGGCGGAGAACCTCAACAGCACCAACGAAGCGCTGAATCAGTGGCTGTCCCAGGTCGGCCATAACTTTGCCGCCCTCGGCCAAAGCGGTGACATCGGCGTCACCGCCAGCCTGCATCAGCTGTGGCTGCTGACCTACCGCGAAGCGCAGACGCAAACCTACGGCGACGCGTTCCTGATGATCATGGTCTGTTTCATCCTCGCCACGGCGATGGTGCCCTTGATGCACAAGGTACAACCACCGGCCGCGCCGAGTGCTGATGCTCATTGAGGCTTGCCCCCGTTGGGTCGCGAAGCGGCGATCCGACTTGCCCGCGAAGACGCCGGCTCAGACACCCGAAATCTCTGAAACTAATCCGCTGCTGACTGCGCCCTCAACCGCCGCCCAATCACATCCAGCACATCACACCCATCCCGTAATGGAATGGCGCAGAGCAAGGCAAAGTCACTGAGAATCATCGAATCGCACTCGACCGAGCCGCGCATGGACATGTTTTCGAGCACCTGCGTTACGGCACGAATTCGATAGCTGGCGGCATCGGTCAGGATATCCAACGGCGCTTGGGTATCGACGAACAGAGTGGGCATGTCGGTGCAGTTGCTGGTGAGCGCCATGAAGCGGCTTTTGGGGTGGGGAATTGGTTTTTCGTAGGGTGGATCGGGGTGAAGATTTTTCATTTGAGATGCTCCAAGGAAGAAATGGAGCTGCCTTAGGCCTTCCTACAGGCTAGGGTGGCAGCTATGCACGGGGTAGGAATATCGAGACCCTTAGAGCAAAACTCGACCACGCCGAAGCGTGCCCGCGCATAGCCGCCGCAACAGATATTACGGACGCACGTTAACGGCCGCAAACCAAGCATCGACGTCAATGTAGCTCTAACGGTATTGAAGGGTTCCTACACCCTGCCACTGAATCTTCAGTGACCACCAGAGACTATCGATGGAAAACATTTCACACCAGTTCATGGAAACCGCTACAACTTGAAGGAAACTTCCGACGACCTTGTCCAGAAATTTCGTTGATCGCCTCTCCCAGACATTACGGGCGCCAGTCAAGATCCATAGCTAGAGCATGCTCCAAATATGTTCCAACCAAGCTTTTCCTGAGGGCCACGCATAGGGGTAATAGTAATCACATCCGATTTCCTCAAACAAAAATGCCTGCAACTCCTCTTCACTTTGGATAGTCCGCAAAACGACTTCCAACTCGCCCTTCACTTGCAAAATGGTTTCTCGAGATGATTCGAAAACGAATGATCGAATAACATCGTCTTCGGTCTCGTGATCACAGGCCCAATCTTGATGAAAGTAACCAGCCAAGAACTGGAATAACGCTGGAAATCTTTTGCTCATCACTCTGCATACCCCGTATGTATTCGATAACCGTCAGGCAAATGCTTATCCCTGCGTAAAATCAGGAGCACCCCGGAGGCAGGCGTCACAGTAGACGCATTGCGTTTTAAAACGACGCCGACTGGATAGGGAACAGAATCTTTAATAATGATCTGACTATCCTTTCCCTTAATGAATTTCGCTATCTGCCCCTTATTTGTCGCCAACACACTGGATATGGCTTTTTCCGCTGTCGCTTGATCATAGAAAGTAGATGCCCTTCCGAGCCATGTTTCGTCAGCAAGCCTTTCCGCCAATTGCGCTTGGGTCCGACCAATATGCTTCTCGATCAAATGCCCACCTCGAGCTTCATGAGCCCCCAAACCACCACCCGGAACAATTTCGCTGAACGGCCCATCAGCCTCTACTTCTCCAGGACACGGTAGACATGCCAACCCCAACGGATCAACCCACCCCGTCGGATTCGGCGTGTACTGGTACGGGTTAAGTCCGCCCGCCAGCTTGATCGGGTCCGGCGTCAGGTACCGACCAATATCCGGATTGCAGTAGCGATGCCGGTTGTAGTGCAGGCCGCTCTCGGCGTCGAAGTACTGCCCCTGAAAGCGCAGCGGCTGGTCGAGCTGCTCGCCCCCACCGAACGCCAGACGCGTGACCTTGCCATAGGCGTTGTACTTCGCCGACCAAACGATCTCACCACCGTAATCCGTCAGTTCCTGCGGCGTACCGAGGTGATCGAGTTGGTAGTAGAACGGGCAAGCCTTTTTCGGGCCTTTGCCGTCAAGCATCGCCAACGGACGAAAGCTGCCGGGTTCATAGACGTAGCTGCGGTAGTGCTCGCGGCTGCTTTCAGCGACGAGGTTGTCGCCCTGCCAGAAGAACTCGGTGGTCTTACCGTCGACAGCTTTCTTGATGCGGCGGCCGAAGGCATCGTAGCGGTAACTTGAACAACTGCCGTCCGGAGTAGTGACGCCGATCAGCCGATGCTGGCAGTCGTAGCGGTATTCGGTGACCAGTTTCTGCGCGGTGCCGCGGCGTTCGCGGATGAGGTTGCCGAAGGCGTCGTAGTCGTAATGACGGTCGCCTTGCATCAGCAGGCGATTACCCAGCACCTTCGCAACGCCGGGCCGGTTCTGCATCAGCAGGTTGCCGGCGGGGTCGTGGGCGAAGGTTTCCGGTGGGTCGTCGCGGGTGTGGCGCACGCAGGTCAGGCGGTTGAGTGCGTCGTAGTAATAGCTGCGCTGGCCATGACGGCTGTCGGCGATGGTTGCCAGGTTGCCATTGACTGCGTAGCTGTAGTGACGCATGTAAAACGGACGGGATTGCTGGTTGATGGCGTGGGCTTGCAACCGGCCTTGTTCGTCGTAGTGATATTGGCTGGTGAGCTGACCTTGTTGACGCTGCTGTTCGCGACCGAACGCGAATTGGTGGGTGGTGAGCCGCGCGCCGTTGAGGTCAATGGCCGTCAGCGCGCCACCCTTGGCGTGGTGGTAATCGAGTTTGCTGCCGTCCGGCAGGCGCAGGCGATTGAGCTGGCCGCAGGCGTCGTAGCCATAGCGCAAGGTGCCCCAGCCCTGGTGCTCGGTGATCAGGCGATCCTGCTGGTCGTATTCGAATTCCAGCGGATGGTCGTGGCCGTCGTCGACACTGATCAGTCGGCCCAGCGAGTCGTAGCGATAGTCGACCTGGATGCCATCGGGCAGGGTTTTGGTTAGCAACCGTCCGGCCGAATCCCGTTGATACCCGGTAACCCGCTGCGAGCCGTCATCGCCGAACTCGGTTTTCTCCAGCAAATGACCGTTGAGGTCGTAGGCGTACGCGGTGCGGCGGCCGTCGAAGCCGGTTTCCTGTCGGATCAGGCCGTTGGGCGTGTAGTCCAGCTGATAGTGTTCGCCGGATTCGTTTTCGATTTCCGTGAGCAACAGCTGCGCGTTGTCATAGCGGTACTGGAGCTGGGTGCCGTCGGGGTTGATCCGGCGGCTGACCAGGTGCAGGTCGTCGACGTATTCATAACGGGTGACGCGGCCCAGTTCATCGCGCTCGGCGGTGATCTTGCCGTAGGCGTTGTAGCTGAAGGCGCGAGTGGCGCCGGTAGGCAACGTCGTCTGGATCAGTCGGCCGACGGCATCCCATTGGTACTGGGTGACGGCACCATGTTCATCCTGACGGGTAATCTGCCGACCCAATACATCGTAGGAAAAGCGCCGCTGCCCACCGTCCGGCAGCGTTTCCTCGAGCAACTGGCCCAAGGCATTCCAGACGAACACATGGCGGCTGGTGTCCGGGTAGCGGATCGACAGCAAGCGTCCCTGAGCGTCGTAGTGATAATGGGTGACCTGCCCGTCCGGATCGGTGGCTTCGGTGACATCCCCCTGGGCATTGCGCTGATATTTCCACACCGCTTTGCCGCGAGAGCGCGCATGCAGGAAACCGTTGCGATATTCGTAGGCCGTTGGCTCGTCTTCCGGCGGAATCAGCGCCACCAACCGTCCGACTTCGTCGTAACGGTATTCAGTGACAGCCCCGAGCGGATCCTGCTCGGCAATCAGCCTACCTTGGTCGTCGTAGGCCTTGAGGTGTTCGCCACCATCCAGCTCGACCTTGCGCACCAGCCGCGCATGGTCGTCGTGGACATAAACCTCTTCGCTGCCGTCGATGTTCTGGACGGTGACGCTGCCCTCGTCATCCCAGACATAACGCGTGTCCATCTGCGAAAACGACGCCCAGTGGCGAACACATCTGGCCGCCTTGCCAGACCGTTCCCACTCCCAGAAGAAACTCGCCCCACCGGCCAATTGTCGCTGCAGGATCACGTGCTGGTCGTCGTAGTCGTAACGTTCGCTCTCGCCGGCGGCGTTGCTCGCCTCGATCAGTTGAGCGCATTCGTCGTAGCGGTAACTGACCAGCGTCTGCTCGGTGTGCCAGGCCTCGTCGAGGGTCTGCGCCGGGACAAACACCTGATAGTCGACGGCGATCAGATGCGCGCGGTCATAGCGCAACAGCAAGGCGCAACCGGCACCGTTGTCGAGGCGTTGGATGCGCTGCTGGCGGTCGCGGGTGATGCGCAAGCGGTTGCCGTACGCGTCGCTGATCGTGGTCAGCCGGCCGTTATGAAAGTGGTAAAAACGCGCGTCGTCGCCAGCCTGGGCGAGGATCAGTTCCTCGGGGTCATTGCCGAGATAAATCGCGGCGCGCGAGAGGCTGTTGTGGATCGCCGGGCGTTCGTGGTTCGGCAGCGGGAACGTGGTGCGGCGGTTTTCGTGGTCGCTCCAGATGACGGTGTCGCCATCGATTTCCAGTCGATGGGCAAGCGAATGGCTCCAGCCAAATCCGAGGCCGCAGTCGATCTCGGCGGCGCTGGTGCGATAGAGCCGGGTGAAGTCGAACGGCAGGATGCCGTCCAGCGAACCGTCGGTGAGGGTCAGCAGTTCTTCACCGGTAACCATCGATACCGGGCAACCGTTCTTGCAGGTCGACGGCGCGCAAGTGGCGCTGTCACCGTTGGGGTTTTTCGCTTGATCGGGGGAGTCGTCGTGGTGTTCGTCTTTCTTCAGCGCAGCGTTGCGACGTGCGCTCCAGCTCAATTGCATCCGGCCTTTTTTCATGCCCGCCGCGATGCCACGCGCGGCGACTTTTTTGTAGCGGTCGACGTAGCTGATGAAGTTATTGATGATCGTGAAAATCGCCTTCACGAGACGCAGAACGGCACTGAGTAACTGCGCGGCTCGATCAGCCAAACGCATCGTCAAATAGGCGATGCCGGCGCCCGCCCCGGCGAACGTCAGGACGATGCCAATCAGGATGTCGATCAACAGCTGCACCACCATCATCGACACCGCTTCGGCGGTTTTGCCGGCGATCTCGCTCGGTGGCAGCATGTCCAACCACAGGCTGGCGCAGCGCACCAGCAGGCACAGCGCTGCTTCGTCACTGGCTAGCAACTGGGCTTTTTCCATGACATCCGGTGCGGTTTTGGCGAGCTTCTCCAGCTCTGCGGCGCTTTCACCCAACCGCTCTGCGAACTTCGCCGGATCCTTGAGAATGTCTGACAGCAGGCTGATGCCGTCCCACACACCTTCAATGGCCGCCCAACTGCCCGCGAGCATTCCATTGCCTACAGCCACCGAAGACGATTGCGACCACTTCGGTTTGAACGTCCGCCATTCATCGCGCAGCCAGCTGTCGAGTTCCTGCGTCAGGCCATCGTAGGAAGAGAAAAGATCTTCAACTTGCTGCGGCGTCACTTCGTTGTGAACGTGAATGCGGTAGAACTTGCCCTCTTCCCCTCGGAATGTTCCCTTGCCATTTTTATCGAGCGTGACCGGCGTCGACTCCCCGCCCTCCTGCGCAATCACATCGACCTGAATATTCCCCACGGGAATGTCATAAACCGATTCGAACTTGCTCTCGATCTCGAGCTTTCCACCTTTCGGGCACTGCACGACGGTGGAGAAAAAGTCGTCGTCGCCACTGCTCACGACGGTGCTGGAGCCTCCGAAGCGGATGATCCGCTCCATGCCCATCAGCGAAGGCAGATCCGCCACGTGGCTGGCCTTGTCGGCGGCTCGGTTGAACCAATGCTTGAGCTGTTCGCGATAGAGCGAAAGGGTGTGCGGGAAGCTGTCGAGTTCCTGCTCGATGCGGATAACGTGCTCCATCAACGCACCGAAAAGTACGGAGTTGCTGGAGAAAAGGAGTCGAACATGAGCAATCCCTCGCGCAGAAAATTAGGCGCGGGGACTGTGCGGGGGATCGATCAGGAAAGAAGTCGGGAAAGGTGGAAATGGATGTAGGAAGATTCGCTGATTAACAGCGAGTAAATAACGCGCAATCCAGATGGGAGCGAGCCTGCTCGCGATGACGGCGGTATATTCAGCATCAATGTTAGCTGACTTGCCGCTATCGCGAGCAGGCTCGCTCCCACAGGGCTGCGGTGTTCAACGTCTTAACTGACTGGCATCAGAGCCAGGCGTTACGCCTGAGGCATTTTGCGGAAACCCACGGCCAGGCGGTTCCAGCTGTTGATGGTGGAAATCGCCACAGTCAGGTCGACCATTTCCTTGGGGCTGAACTCGGCGCTGAGCAGCGCATAGTCTTCGTCCGGCGCGTGGGTCAGGCTCACTTGGGTCAAGGACTCGGTCCAGGCCAGTGCGGCGCGCTCACGATCGGTGAAGAATGGTGCCTCACGCCAGGCTGTCACGGCGAACAGCCGGCGCGGCGTTTCCCCATCCTTGATGGCATCGGCAGTGTGCATGTCAATGCAGAAGGCACAGCCGTTGATCTGCGACGCGCGCAGCTTGACTAGTTCAATCAACGACTTTTCCAGCGGCAGTTTCGAGACAGCGGCTTCCAGGGCCATCATGGCTTTGAGACCGTCCGGGGAAGCGGTGTAGAAATCGATACGAGGTTGCATGGTGAGCTCCAATCACAGGTGGGGTTGGCGCTACGTTAATGCGGACCTGTCGTTGAACAAATAGCCAATTATTGGGAAGTTGAGGATGCCAATGGACCACAAGTTTTTCAGTGACTGTGCCGACGCTTTCGCGAGCAGGCTCGCTCCCACATGGGTTTGTGTCAGACATCAGTTGTATAAACACCAAAGATCAAATGTGGGAGCGAGCCTGCTCGCGAAGGGCCGGAACAGGCAACCCACACATCAGCCATTACGCTTGCGCAACCACTGCAAAAACCCTTTCTTCTCCACCACCTTGGGTGTTTCCTGAATCAGTGTCTGAGCCTTGTTCAAGCGGAAATCCAGCAACGCCTTCATCGCTTCGCCGATGTCATGCCGCGCATCCAGGCACGGCTGGAGGTATTCCCTCTCGATCCGATACAAATTGCAGACCGTCTTGGCGCTAAAGTCCGCCGGCATCGCCATATCGGACAAAATCCCGCCCTCGCCGATCACCTCTCCCGGCCCCATGCGCCCGGTTTCGAACTTGACCCCGCCACGACTCAGCTCCACCGACACGACGCCGGATTCGATGATGAACAAATGATCGCTGACCTCCCCCGCCGGCAGGATCATTTCACCGGCGCGGAAGGTTTGCAGCTTCATGTTCTGACTGAAGGTTTCTTTCTCTTCCTGACGCAAGGTCGAGAAAATGTTCGAGGCGTCCAGCAATGCCCGTGGCCGCGACAGGTTGGCAGGTGCATTCGGTTCGACGTTCGACAACAGGCTGACACCGCTGGCCTGCAAGTGCCGGAACGCCAGGTCGAACAGCAGATTGCGGACCATGCGTTTCTGGTCCATCGAGACGACGAAACCACTGATTTCGTATTCCACGCCCGTGGCGCTGGAGCCTTTCAACGCGACACACGGCGCCGGCTTATTCAACAGATAGCGGCATCCTTGCATCGCCCGTTCCAGCGCGTCGATCACCGTTTGCGGACGTGCGTGCGGGCTCAGTTGCAAGCTGATGGAGACGCCGAAAATGTCACTGGGCCGGCTGAAGTTGATGAGCTTGGCCTTGGCGGCCAGGGAGTTGGGGATCACCGCCATACTGCCTTGGGCCGTTTGCAGGCGCGTCGCGCGCCAGTCGATGTCGATGACCCGGCCTTCGGTGCCGTCGATGGAGATCCAGTCATCCAGTTGATAGGGTTTGGTGGTGTTGAGGACGATCCCGGAAAACACGTCGCTGAGGGTACTTTGCAAGGCCAGGCCGACGATGATTGCCAACGCGCCGGACGTTGCCAGCACGCCCTTGACCGGCAGATCGAGTACATACGCGAGGGCGGCGATAATCGCGATCAGGAAGATCACCGCGCCAAGCAAATCCTGCAGCAAGCGCCCGGTGTGCCCGACCCGTTGCATCATCACCGCACCGATCAGCACCGTCAGAGTGCGCGCACCAAACAGCCACCAGCCAATCTGCAAACCGGTGGCTGCCAGGTGCAGCGGGACGTTGTCGACCCAGGGCGCCGTCTCCATGGGGTTCATGCCTTCGTTGAACAGCAGCATGCTGAACAGCGCGAAAATCACCACCCGCACCGCCAGTTTCCAGTTGCTGCCGCTGGCCGTGATCAAACGCCACAATCCCAGATCGATCAGGATAAGAATCAATGCGCTGATCAATGGGTGTTCGGTGAGCAGTGACAGCATCGAGCGACTCCAGCAATAGTACGGATGGGCACAGTGTAGGAGGATTTGATGTCTTCAGAACACCACAAAACACTGTGGGAGCGGGCTTGCCCGCGATGGCAATTGATCAGTCACCGGGATGTTGACTGATCGACCGCTATCGCGGGCAAGCCCGCTCCCACAAGTTATGTGTGTATGCGCTGCCAGGGTTTACTTGCTGTTAGTCAGGGTGTTGTAGCTGGTCATCAGGTTGCGGTAGTCCGGGATGTGGTTGGAGAACAGGGTCGCCAGACCTTCCACGTCGTTGCGCCAGTCGCGATGCAGTTCACAGGCCAGGCCGAACCAGGTCATCAACTGGGCGCCGGCCGACGACATGCGGTCCCACGCCGATTGACGGGTCAGTTCGTTGAACGTTCCGGAGGCGTCGGTCACCACGAATACCTCAAAGCCTTCGGCCAGGGCCGACAGCGCCGGGAACGCCACGCACACCTCAGTCACCACACCGGCGATGATCAGTTGTTTCTTGCCGGTGGCCTTGATCGCCTTGACGAAGTCTTCGTTGTCCCAGGCATTGATCTGACCAGGGCGAGCGATGTACGGCGCATCCGGGAACAACGCCTTGAGTTCCGGCATCAACGGGCCGTTAGGACCGGTTTCGAAACTGGTGGTCAGAATTGTTGGCAGCTTGAAGTATTTGGCCAGGTCGGCCAGGGCCAGCACGTTGTTCTTGAAACGGTCCGGATCGATGTCGCGCACCAGAGAAAGCAGACCCGCTTGGTGATCGACCAGCAGAACGGCGGCGTTATCCTTGTCGAGACGTTTGTAGGAAGTAGTCATGGGTAATCCTCGCTTTTTATCGATGCCGAACGGGCCGGCGTGAGTGAACACTGATTTTTCGTTAAACCGCGGCCAAGCAAGCGTAGTTAGTCAAGCCCGGCACGCCACAGCCTTACAACAATGATTTCAGCCGCTCATCCGGCCGAACCGACCGGACTGGAAGTCGGCGAAGGCCTGATGAATCTCCTGCTCGCTGTTCATCACGAACGGGCCGTGGCCGACGATGGGTTCGTCGATCGGCTCGCCGCTGAGCAGCAACACCACGGCGTCGTAACTGGCTTCCAGGCTGAGCTGATCGCCGTCGCGCTCGAACAGTGCCAACTGCCCTTCACGCACCTGTTCCATTTGGTTGACCTGAACCGTGCCACGCAGCACCACCAGTGCCGTGTTGCGTCCTTCGTGCAGATCCAGGGTCAGCAACTTGCCGGCGTTCAAGCGAACATCCCACACGTCGATCGGCGTGAAGGTCCGCGCCGGGCCGCGATGGCCGTCGAACTCACCGGCAATCAAACGCAGGCTGCCAGCGTTGTTCTTGAGCGGGAGGCTCGGGATGTCACCGTCGACAATCGTCTGGTAACCGGGGGCGGCCATCTTGTCCCTGGCCGGCAGGTTGACCCACAGTTGAACCATTTCCAGCGTGCCGCCGGTTTTGGCGAAACCTTCGGAGTGGAATTCTTCATGGAGAATCCCCGAGGCCGCGGTCATCCATTGCACGTCGCCGGGGCCGATCTTGCCGCCGCTGCCGGTGGAGTCGCGGTGCTCCAGCTCGCCCTTGTAGACGATGGTCACCGTTTCGAAACCGCGATGCGGGTGCTGGCCGACGCCACGACGCTCGGTTGTGGGGGTGAATTCGGCGGGACCTGCGTGATCCAGCAGCAGGAACGGGCTGATGTGTTTGCCCAGGTTGTCGTAGGAAAACAGCGTGCGAACCGGAAAACCGTCGCCGACCCAATGGGCTCGTGGGCTGGTGTAGATACCGATGATGTTTTTCATCTTTCCTCCGAAACTGTTGTGTAGCGCGATGAACAAAGCTTAAAACCGCGACACTTGGTGCGCTAGACTGCAAAAATCAGCCTTAGCGTTCTATTTGGAGAACGATGGTGGAAGACCTCAATACCCTTTACTACTTCACCCAAGTGGTGGAACACCGCGGTTTCGCCCCGGCCGGGCGCGCGCTGGACATGCCCAAATCCAAGCTCAGCCGACGCATTGCCGAGCTCGAAGAACGCCTCGGTGTGCGGCTGCTGCACCGCACCAGCCGGCATTGCTCGTTGACCGAAATCGGCCAGGCTTATTACCAGCGTTGCCTGGCCATGCGGGTGGAAGCCGAAAGTGCCGCCGAGCTGATCGAACGCAACCGTTCCGAACCGCAGGGTCTGGTGCGCATCAGTTGCCCCACCGCGCTGTTGAACACCTGGGTCGGGCCGATGCTGACCCGTTACATGCTCAAGTACCCGTTGGTCGAGTTGTTCATCGAAAGCACCAACCGCCGGGTCGATCTGATCCACGAGGGGTTCGACATCGCTCTGCGGGTGCGTTTTCCGCCGTTGGAAAACACCGACATGGTGATGAAAGTGCTGGGCAACAGCACCCAATGCCTGGTGGGCATTCCCGCGCTTGTGCAGCGCTTGTCGTCACCGCCCACGCCGGCCGACCTCAGCGGTCTGCCGAGCCTGCATTGGGGTGGCGCGCAGCGTGAATATCAGTGGGAGTTGTTCGGCGCCGACGGTGCCAGCGCGCTGATTCGTCATACCCCGCGAATGGTCACCGACGACTTGCTGGCCTTGCGTCACGCGGTGCTCGCCGGGGTCGGCATCGCCCACCTGCCCAAAGTGGTGGTGCGTGATGAGATTGCCGCCGGTCGGCTGGTGGAACTGGTGCCGGGCTGGACACCCAAGTGCGGGATCGTGCATGCGATCTTCCCTTCACGACGCGGGTTGCTGCCGTCGGTTCGTACCTTGATCGACTTTCTGGGCGAGGAATTCAGCCACAGCGATATGGCTTAGGGGCGGGGTTAAATTCCGACACCGAGTCGCGCCTTTCGCGAGCAAGCCCGCGAAGGCGTCAGACCACACACCATCAATGCCACTGAACCCTCACCCATTCATGACTTACGGTAAACAGTGCTTTGCCGATCCAGCGGTTTTTCTCAAGGGTCCGGCCGGGGATACTCCCGCCTGTTCCCACTGCAACCCCTGGAGTCATTGATGTCTATCCCTGCATTCGGTCTTGGTACGTTTCGCCTGCAAGGCCAGGTGGTCATCGATTCGGTGAGCACCGGTCTTGAACTGGGCTACCGGGTCGTCGACACCGCGCAAATCTACGAAAACGAAGCCGAAGTCGGCCAGGCCATCGCCGCCAGCGGCATTGCCCGTGAAGCGTTGTTCATTACCAGCAAAATCTGGGTCGCCAACTTTGCCAAAGACCGGTTGATCGACAGCCTCAAAGAGAGCCTGAACAAACTGCAAATCGATTACCTGGACCTGACGCTGATCCACTGGCCGTCGCCGGAAGATCAGGTGCCGGTCGAAGAATTCATGAACGCGCTGCTCGAAGCCAAACGACTGGGCCTGACCCGGCAGATCGGCGTGTCCAACTTCACGGTCGACCTGATGCAGCAAGCCATTGCCGCGATTGGCGCCGAGAACATCGCCACCAACCAGATCGAGCTGCACCCGTACCTGCAAAACCGCAAGGTCGTCGAATTCGCTCAACGCCAGGGCATCCAGATCACCTCTTACATGACCCTGGCCTACGGCGAAGTGCTGAAGGATCCGGTCATTTTGCAGATCGCCGATCGCCTTCAGGCAACACCGGCCCAGGTCACCCTGGCCTGGGCCATGCAACTGGGGTACGCGGTGATCCCCTCTTCCACCAAACACGCCAACCTGCAAAGCAATTTGCACGCCTGCACCCTGACCCTGAGCGACGCCGACATGGCGCTGATCGCGGGCCTGGATCGCGGCCTGCGGCTGACCAGCCCCAAGGGTATTGCGCCGCAGTGGGATTGAGTTTCAACCCTGGCTCAAGTGCTTATCCAGCGCTGACATCGCGAGCTGCAATCGATCGACAGCTTCGTCGAGCAGAGCCGAATCCCCCACGTCGATGACACGCTCCAGTTGCTCGCAATGCTCGATCAAGCGCTGCGCCCGAACCATGCGCGCACCGCCCTTGATGCGGTGCGCCAGTTCTTGCAGGCCTGGGCGATTGCCACTGGCGTGCGCCTGGAGCAGATCATCCCGATCCACCCGGTTGGTCACCGTCAGTTCGCGCACCAGACAATCAATCAACGTACGGTCCGCACCGACGTATTGCTCCAAGCCACTGAGGTCCATTTCCGGCGTTGAGGGTTCCTCAATAGGTTCTGGCACCTGACTGGCAAACCTGGACGCCAGCCAAGCGTTCAAATCCGCTAGCAGGATGGGTTTGAACAGGCAGTCGTCCATGCCCGCCTCCAGACAGCGCAGCTTCTCCTCGGGCTGCGCATTGGCGGTAAACCCCAGAATCAGCGTCGGCGGCAAACGTTGGGCACGCTCTTCATCGCGTATGGCACCGGCCAGCTCATAACCA
This sequence comes from Pseudomonas sp. P9_31, assembly GCF_034008235.1. NCBI lineage: Bacteria > Pseudomonadati > Pseudomonadota > Gammaproteobacteria > Pseudomonadales > Pseudomonadaceae > Pseudomonas > Pseudomonas sp. P9_31. The sequence goes on along the minus strand of NZ_CP125375.1, from coordinate 2,158,818 downwards.
CTGAGCATCGGCATATTGCAGTCGGTGACGACCAGATCGAAGCCATGTTCGCGCCATAGCTCAAGCCCCCGCGCGCCCTCTTCAGCCTCCAGAACACGATGCCCCAGGTGGCTCAGCTGCCGTGAAAGCAACAATCGATTGGCCGGGTGATCGTCAACCACCAGAATCGTCAGTGGCCGCGTCGGCGCCTGCAACCCGATATTGCCCCCCACACTGGAAGGCAACGGTTGCAACGCGATCAGCTCAAGGTTGATATCAACCTGCGTGCCTTGTCCGAGGACGCTGTCGAGTTGCAAGCGGCCACCCATCATTTCGCACAGGGTGCGGCTGATCACCAACCCCAGGCCAGAACCGCTTCGAGCTGACTGTCGGCCGTTATCAGCCTGGATGAACGGGCTGAACAGCCGTTGCCGGTCGACAGCACTGATGCCAATGCCGGTGTCTTCAATACGCACGTTGACCGCCAGCTGCCCCGACGCAACGGGCGCCACCCGCAGTGTCAGGCTCACCTCGCCCTCTCGGGTGAATTTGATGGCGTTGCTCAGCAGATTGGACAGCACCTGCTTAAAGCGTGTGGGATCGATCAACACCTCGCAGTCGCTGTGTTCGTCCAGATCGATTCGCCACGCCAGCTCGTTCTGCCGTGCAAGGCCTTCGAAAACCCGACACACCGACGCCACCAGCGCCCGCAGATTGGCCCGTTCAGGGATCAGGGATAAATGCCCGGACTCGATACGCGCGATATCCAGAATGTCGCCGATCAGCGCCAGTAATTGTTGTGCGGCACTGGACGCCACCTCAATGGCGCAACGGTCGGTGACCCCCTCATCCGCACGCTTCAGCGCCAGTTCGAGCATGCCGATCAGGGCGCTCATCGGCGTGCGTATCTCATGACTCATGGTCGCCAGAAAGGTCGTTTTGGCACGGTTGGCATCGTCCGCCAGATCCTTGGCGTCCTGCAATTGCTGCAACCATTGCTGGCGCTGGCGGATCTGCCGACGCTGCCAGGCGATCCAGCCCAGGGCGAGCAACAGCAAGACGCCAGCCACGGCAAACGCCTGAAGAATGCCCTGGCGATGACGCAGCCAATAGCTGTCATCCACCACCACATCGTGGCTCCAGCGCGTCACCAGATCGTCCATTTCCTGAGGCGAAATGCTCAGCAATGCCTTGTTCAGAATCGAGTGCAACTCCAGCGCATCGCGGGCGGTGGCCAAGGCGATGTGGGCGGGTTGATCGCCTACGGTGCTGCTGACGCGCAGACGCTCGCGATACTGCCGGGCGATCAGGTAACGGGCGACGATCAATGAACTGAGCGTCGCGTCAGCCTGCCCCTCGATCACCCATTCCATGCCCTCGGCCGGGCTTTGCACCTCGACCAGGCGCACCTGCGGCGCCTGGGCCTGGATGAACCCGAACAACGGATGACCGCGATAAATCGCCAGGCGCTTACCAGCCAGATCATCCAGCATCCTGGGGCTACCCTGGGTCGTTGCACTGACCAGCACAAACGGATTGCTGAGGTAGGCACGGGTAAAGAGCAACGTTTCTTCACGTTCGACACTGGGCGTGACCACGGGCAACAGGTCGATCTCACCGTCCTGGAGTTGCTCGATTTGCCGGTCCAGCGAGTGGCCGCGTTGCACCTCAAAGGTCAACCCGCTGCGCTGGCTGATCAGCGTCAGCAACTGCGCGGTCAACCCGCTGAGCCGGCCCTGGGCATCGTAGAACGTCAGCGGGGCAAAGTCGTCGATCGCGCCGACAGTGACCGTCGGATGCCGGTCCAGCCAGCGTTGTTCACTGGCGCTCAGACGCACCTGTTGCTGCCCCGCCGTACTGGCCCTGCCAGCACTCCAGCGCAACGTGATGACCGAGCGCTGGTCCATGGGAATCGCCGCCAGAGCCCTGTCGATGATGCCTTTGAGACGCGGGTTATCCGCCGCCAAAGCGAAGCCGAACGGATTGGCATCCAGACCGGAAGGCCCCGTCAGATGAACATTATTAAGGTAGTTGTTGTTGATCAGGTAATTGGCACTGATAAAGTCCCCCAGGTACACATCGTCTGGCCCGAATGCCACCGCGCCGAGCGCATCGAGTGCCGAGGGATAGCGCTGCAAGGTCGCGTCGGGATAGAAGGTCTTGACCGTCTGGGCCGGCAGATAGTCTTCGACCATGGCGATACGTTTACCGGCCAGGTCGACGGGCATTCGCTCGTCCACTCGGGTGACCAGCATCGGCTGATCTTCGGCATAGGCTCGAGACCGAGTCAGCGCGGGGTCGGCCGCCTCGAAGTTGTTCGATGTTCCGAGCAGATCCAGCTCATGGCGTTTGAGGGCATCCATGGCGGCTTCACGAGTGGCATAGCGCAGCACGTCGATCTTGACGTGCAGCAGTTGCCCCAGCAGCTCGGCGTAATCGGCCGTGATGCCCTCCAGCTCATCGCGGTGGCGCGTCACCTCGAACGGAGGATAGTCCGGCCCCGTCACCCCGAGGCGCAGGACCCGTTTATCGCGTAGCCATTGCCAGTCCTTTTCATCCAGCTTGACCTCAAAACCCTCCACTGTGGAGCGCCCCAGCAGATACAACCGCTGCGGTTCGTCGGCCAGCGCCGGCGGAACCTGAATCACAAGGCACAGCATCAAGGCCATCAGAAAGATGCGCACGGTCGGGCTCACTCAGATCAGATGATTGCGCTTGGCGAAATCCCGCAGGTGCACCGCTGCGCTCAGCCCCAGTTTTTCGATCAATCGGTGTTTGTAGGTACTGACGGTCTTGACACTCAAATGCCGATGCTCGGCGATTGTCTTGTTGGGCATGCCCAGGGCCAAATCCCGCAGGATGGTCAGCTCACGGTTGGAGAGTTTGTCGACCATCTGTTTTTCGCTGTATTGCAGGGGGTCTTGCGATCCCGAAGGCAGTCGGGCGAAAAAGGTGTAGCCGGTCATGACCGCATGCACGGCTTTTTGCAATTGACTCAGGACGTTGCTCTTGGCGACATACGCCATGGCCCCGGCGCGCATGCAACGATCCTGAAAAAACTGCGGGTCCAGCGACGTGAACACCAGCACCAGGCACGGCAAGTCACTGGCCTTGATCCGCTCCAGCACATCCAGCCCGTCACCTTCGGGCATGACCAGATCCAGCACCACCAGATCGGGTGAATGCTCACGGAGCATCGACAACACCTCGCTACCGCTGGAGGCCTCGTAAATTCGTTTGAAACCCTCCTTCTCCAGTACGATTTTGACTGCGGCGCGTACCACCGGATGATCGTCCACAATCAGCACTGACTTCATGACAACTCCCTGTGCAAAGACTCGACGATTGCGCACGAATACGCTCCGGATAACGACGGACCGGACGCAACGGCTACCCAACGACTGTGGCATGGGAGGCAGGAAGAATATACCTGTCAGAAATGACAGTTCAGACGAACGGTAGCCCCGGAATCAACCGATCCGTTGTCGATTCCACTCGTGATCCGGGGACGGTGCGGCTTCACATACAGGCGAATCGATGAGCGCCATCAGCCGTTGAATGGACGCAAGATCCGGCTGCGCTGCGTGGCTTACCTGAACCCTCTGCTGAACCTTCTGTGGAAAACCGGCGACGGTAGAAACCGGCGGCAACTGTGCCCGTCGGCCATCGTAGATCAAGGCGTGATGAACCTGACGGTTATCGAGGAAGAACCCGAACAGGTCCAGCGCCCCACCCGCCAACGAGGCATTGATGAGCACCAGATCGAACGGTTCGCAACCGTATTCGACCAGGGTCAGCATTTCCACAAGGCTTTGCACCGGAGCCACCCGGTAATAACCGAGCTGGTTGAACAACCGCTCGGTTTTCATCCGGTGAAGATGCTGCTCGTCGGCGATCAGGATACGCAAGGCTTTGTTCGGCAAAGTGGGGCCCCTGAAGGGTGACAGATTCGTGGTGGGGCAAGGCTACGGAAGACTTGTCGTGCTTTCTGTAGGACTTTTCCTAAAAAATGAGTGCCTCTGTTCGACTTGACGATCAAAAGATCACAGCCTGTGTAGGAGCTGGCGCAGCCTGCGATCTTTTGATTTTTATTAAAGCAAGATCAAGAGATCGCAGCCTTCGGCAGCTCCTGCGTTTGGCAGCATTACTGCCAACCAAACCGCCGGATGTAGAACCCTTTCACCGCTTGGGTCAGCGCCATGTACGCCAGCAGAATCACCGGCAGGAACACGAAATACAGTGACGGCAACGCCTGCAGTTTGAAGTAATGCGCCAGCGGCCCCATCGGCAGGAAGATGCCCACGGCCATGATCACGCCGGTCATCACCAGCAACGGCATGGCAGCGCGGCTTTGCAGGAACGGGACCTTCGGCGTGCGGATCATGTGCACGATCAGCGTCTGGGTCAGCAGCCCGACCACGAACCAGCCGGACTGGAACAGGGTCTGGTGGTCCGGGGTATTGGCATCGAACACGTACCACATCAAGGCAAAGGTGCTGATGTCGAAGATCGAACTGATCGGGCCGAAAAACAGCATGAAGCGCCCGACGTCCGCCGGCTGCCAGCGTTGTGGTTGTTTCAGCATTTCTTCATCGACGTTATCGAACGGGATGGCAATCTGCGAAATGTCGTAGAGCAGGTTCTGCACCAGCAGGTGCATCGGCAGCATTGGCAGAAACGGGATGAACGCACTGGCCACCAGCACCGAGAACACGTTGCCGAAGTTCGAGCTGGCGGTCATTTTGATGTACTTGAGCATGTTGGCGAAGGTCCGTCGCCCTTCCAGCACGCCCTCCTCCAGCACCATCAGGCTCTTTTCCAGAAGGATGATATCCGCCGCTTCCTTGGCGATGTCCACCGCGCTGTCCACCGAAATACCGATGTCAGCAGTGCGCAACGCCGGTGCATCGTTGATGCCGTCGCCCATGAAGCCGACCACATGGCCGTTACCCTTGAGCAGACGGACGATGCGTTCCTTGTGCGACGGCGTGAGTTTGGCGAAGACGTTGGTGGTCTCCACCGCCACCGCCAGTTCGGCGTCGCTCATGCGTTCGATGTCGTTGCCCATCAGCAGGCCTTGCTGCTCCAGCCCGACTTCGCGGCAGATTTTCGCGGTCACCAGTTCGTTGTCGCCGGTCAGCACTTTCACTGCCACACCGTGGGCGGCCAAGGCCTTGAGCGCTGGCGCGGTGCTTTCCTTCGGTGGGTCGAGGAAAGCCACGTAGCCGATCAACGTCAGTGCCTGTTCATCGGCCAGGCTGTAAGTGTCGCGCCCCGCGATCATCGGCCGCGCTGCAACGGCAACGACACGCAGACCTTCGGCATTGAAGGTGGCAGTGACCTGACGAATCCGCGCCAGCAATTCATCGCTCAGCGCCTCGTCGGCATCGCCGTGGCGCACTCGGGTGCACACCGCCAGCACTTCTTCCACCGCGCCTTTGCAGATCAGCAGGTGCGGCTGGTCACGCTCGGCCACCACCACCGACATGCGCCGACGGGTGAAATCAAATGGAATCTCGTCGACCTTGCGAAACGCCGTGCCGACTTTCAGCTCACGGTGGATTTCCACGTGCTCCAGCACCGCCACGTCCAGCAGGTTTTTCAGGCCGGTCTGGTAATAGCTGTTGAGGTAGGCCATTTCCAGCACGTCATCGGAGTCATTGCCCCAGACATCGACGTTGCGCGCGAGGAAGATTTTGTCCTGGGTCAGCGTGCCAGTCTTGTCGGTGCACAGCACGTCCATGGCGCCGAAGTTCTGGATCGCGTCGAGGCGTTTGACGATGACTTTTTTGCGCGACAGGAACACCGCGCCCTTGGCCAGGGTCGAGGTGACAATCATCGGCAGCATTTCCGGGGTCAGGCCCACGGCGATCGACAGCGCGAACAGCAACGCTTCGGTCCAGTCACCCTTGGTGAAGCCGTTGATGAACAGCACCAGCGGCGCCATGACGAACATGAAGCGGATCAGCAACCAGCTGACTTTGTTGACCCCGGTCTGGAACGAGGTCGGCGCGCGATCGGTGGCACCGACCCGTTGCGCCAGCGCACCGAAATAGGTGTTGTTGCCAGTGGTGAGAATCAGCGCCATCGCTGTGCCGGACACCACGTTGGTGCCCATGAACAGAATGTTGTCGAGGTCCAGCGGGTTGTGGGTGTCGTTGTCCTGCTGGCGGGGAAATTTCTCCACCGGCATCGATTCACCGGTCATCGCAGCCTGGCTGACGAACAGGTCCTTGGCGTTGAGTACCCGGCAATCGGCGGGAATCATGTCACCGGCCGAGAGCACGATCAGGTCGCCCGGCACCAGTTGTTTGATCGGCAGTTCGAGGCGTCGCGCACCGTTGTCCGCCAGCTCCCGACGCATCACCGTGGCGGTGTTGCTGACCATCGCCTTGAGGGCGTCGGCGGCCTGGTTGGATTTGGTTTCCTGCCAGAAACGCAGCAAGGTCGAGAGCACCACCATCGAGAAAATCACGATGGCGGCTTTCAGGTCTTCGGTCAGCCAGGAGATGACCGCCAGCAAGGTCAGCAGCAGGTTGAACGGATTTTTGTAGCAGTGCCACAGGTGCGTCCACCACGGCAGCGGTTGCTCGTGCTCGACTTCATTGAGGCCGTATTGTTCGCGCAGCGCATCGGCCTCGGGTTCACTCAGGCCGTCAGGGTGGCTGCCGAGGGCGTCCAGCAATTGGCCGGTGTCGCTGTTGGCGGCGACGACCAGGGTTTGCGCAAGCGTCGGCGGGACTTCACGACTGACCGTGGTGTCAGTGAAGCTTTCCAGCAACGCCAACCGGCGGAAGTGCCTGCCGATATGGCGGGTACGCAGGAATCCGGCGAAGAATTCTTTGAGCAAGGTAAGGTTCATGGCAGTGCCCCCCAGGGTCAGCCGGGAAACCGTCGAGCAGGCGTGTCGAGGTGCTGCGATGACGACACGGAGTCGAACATCACACGCGGTTGAGCGTCGATGAGAGGGACGTCGGGAGTCGGGCCGAAAACCGGCCACGATCGGGATGCCGCTACTCGCTTTCCGGCGAGATAACGGCACAAAAGGCTGCGCGTTATCTTGCCGGGAAAATGCCGGTTACCGAGACCGGCCGACAACTGTCACTCGAACAAGTACCCACTGTGGGTCTCCGCTATTGATGAAAACGCGCGAAGCTTACGCCGGGGGTTCTGCCGAGTAAACGCTGCACTGGCGTGTGATGGGGGAATCGCGGGGTTCTTCAGGAAGTGTTCAGGATTCAAGATTTGTGGGACTCTTTCGGGCCCCTTCGCGAGCAGGCTCGCTCCCACAGTGGATCTTCAGTGAACACAGAGTTTGTGTAAGACAACGATCAAATGTGGGAGCGAGCCTGCTCGCGATGGCGGCCTTACTGTCGCAACAAATGTCAGCTGGCAGTCGCCAACAACAAATCCCTCACCGACCGGCCATGCCCACGGGATTTGCCATGGTCATACAGAGAGCCGGCAATTTCATCGGCACGGATCGGCAGGATCGACAGCAAGGTGTCGCTCAAGCCGTGGCTGGCCTGGCAGAAGCCCTGCATGTAGATGCCGGCCTTGCAACGCTCGTCAGTGATCAGCTTGTAGTTGCGATCGACCTCGAAATCGCCCAGGTACTGTTCCAGAGGCGCCAGCAGTTTGCGGTGCATCTGGCGCTCGTAACCGGTGGCCAGCACCACAGCGTCGTAATGGCGAACCGTGATTTCACCGGTAGCATTGTTGCGCACCGCCAGCTCGATACCGCGCTCGGTGGCGGTGGCTTTTTCAACGGTGGTCAGGGTACGGAACGCATGGCGCGCGATGCCCGAGACTTTCTGCCGGTAGAAGATCCCGTAGATGCGTTCGATCAGGTCGATGTCCACCACCGAATAGTTGGTGTTGTGGTACTCGTTGACCAGACGCTCGCGTTCACTGCTGGCCTGCTGGAACACCAGGTCGGTGAACTCCGGCGAGAACACTTCGTTGACGAAGGGGCTGTCATCGGCCGGCTTCAGGGCCGAGCCACGCAGGATCATATCCACCTGCACCGACGGGAAGCTGTCGTTGAGGTCGATGAAGGCTTCCGCCGCGCTCTGCCCGCCGCCGATGATCGCGATGCTCATCGGTTGGTTGTTCACGCATGGCTGCCTGGCCATGCGCTCCAGGTACTGGGAGTGGTGGAACACCCGAGCGTCATCCTTGAGCGCCTTGAACGCTTCGGGAATGCGCGGTGTACCGCCAGCACTGACCACCACCGAACGGGTGGTGCGCACCTGCTGCAAACCCTGGGTATCGCGAGAAATCACCCGCAGTGCCTCGACCTGCTGGTTATGCAACACCGGCTCGATAGCCAGCACTTCCTCGCCGTAGCGGCTCTGCTCGGTAAATTGCCCGGCGACCCAACGCAGGTAGTCGTTGTACTCCATGCGGCACGGATAGAAGGTGCCAAGGTTGATGAAGTCCACCAGACGACCGTGGTGCTTGAGGTAGTTGACGAAGGAATACGGGCTGGTCGGGTTACGCAGCGTCACCAGATCCTTGAGAAAGGAAATCTGCAGTTCGCTCTGGGTGACCAGGGTGTTGCCGTGCCAGCGGTAGTCCGCCTGCTTGTCGAGAAACAGCACATCCAGCTCGCCCTGGCTCGGCCCGCGCTCTTGCAGGGCGATGGCCAGGGCCAGGTTCGAAGGGCCGAAACCGACGCCGATCAGGTCGTGAACGATGGGCGATGCAATTGCCTGTGTCATTTCCAGTGTCCTCTGGATAAACCCCGCAGCTGCGGGGATAAAGCCTGGGTGACCTGACCGGCCTTGTGCGGCAGCAGATCGTCTGTTGAATAGGAACGAGGACAATGAAAAAAAATTTAACGCGGCCTGATTAAGGAGCATCCCACTGGCGCATGCGCACCCGGCAATGCTTCATGGCATTGACGATGTGCTTTTCCACCAGCGCCCGGGAAATCCCCAGGTGCTCGGCGATTTGCGGGTGCGACAAGCCTTCGATCTTGCGCAACAGAAAACTCTCGCGACACAGCCGTGGCAACTCCGCCAGCGCGCGCTGGAGCATGTCCAGGCGCTGACCGTGATCGAGGCTGTTGTGGGGCGAGGGGATGAAGTAGCGCTCTTCGCTGTCGAGCACGTCCAGGGATTCGACCTGACGCAAGGCATTGCGGCGGTGGTCGTCGATCACCAGGTTGAGCGCGGTGCGATAAAGGAACGCCCGGGGTTGCTCGATCGGCGTGTCGCTGGAACGCTCCAGTACCCGCAGATAAGCGTCATGCACCACATCTTCGGCCACCTGACGGTTGCCTAGCTTGGCGTTCAGGAAACACACCAGCTCGCGATAGTAGTTTTCCAACATGACTCCCGGCCGCAGAGGGTGCGGTTTCTATCCTTGAGCCAGATCCGCGACCGCCAGGTAGGCAGTGGCACGATGCTGGCGATTTCGAGTGTGTAATTTATAGTAATTCTCATATAGATTTAAAGCGCTGTTTCCATTTGCCTGATAAATAGTGCTGTCCTATACCTGTAACCCTTGCCTGTCACGCTATGCGTCCACGCTTAAATTCCGCGCCTCCTCCATCGTTTACAGGACAGCTCCCCGTGTCTGTCGGCCCTCCGACAGCGTCCAGCTGTCGGCAGATGTTGCCTATCGGCTGAGCGACGGGCCGAATCCTATTGGCCGGAACCCTGCATGAAACGTCCCCGTCACACCCGACGCGCCCTGCTTGTAGCCCTTTGTCTGATCCCCGTTATCGCCGTCGCGGCCTGGCAGTTTCTGCCTCCCGGCCGTGATCGGTTCGCCACGGTCCAGGTCGCTCGCGGCGACATTGAAAGCAGCGTCACGGCGTTGGGGACCCTGCAACCGCGACGTTATGTCGATGTCGGTGCCCAGGCCTCGGGGCAGATTCACAAGATCCATGTGGAGGTCGGTGACGTGGTCAAGGAAGGCCAGTTGCTGGTGGAAATAGACCCGTCCACCCAACAGGCCAAACTCGACGCCGGACGCTTTTCCATCGACAACCTCAAGGCACAGCTTCAGGAGCAACGGGCACAACACGACCTGGCCCGGCAGAAATATCAACGCCAACAGCACCTCGCCGCTGGCGGCGCCACACGGGACGAAGATGTGCAAACGGCCCAGGCCGAACTGCGCACCACCCAGGCCCGCATCGACATGTTCGAGGCGCAGATCCGCCAGGCCCAGGCCAACCTGCGCAGCGATCAGGCCGAACTCGGCTATACGCGCATTTACGCACCGATGAGCGGAACGGTCGTCGCCCTCGATGCCCGGGAAGGCCAGACCCTCAACGCCCAGCAACAAACGCCGCTGATCCTGCGCATCGCCAAACTGTCGCCCATGACGGTCTGGGCCGAGGTCTCGGAGGCTGATATCGGTCACGTCAAACCCGGCATGACCGCCTGGTTCACCACACTCAGCGGCGGCAACCGGCGCTGGAGCAGCACGGTACGGCAGATCTTGCCGATACCACCCAAACCGCTGGACCAGGCCAGCCAGGGCGGCGGCAGCCCGGCCAGTTCCAATAAAAGCGGCACCGGTCGCGTGGTGCTGTATACGGTGCTGCTGGACGTCGACAACACCGACAACGCGCTGATGGCGGAAATGACCACCCAAGTGTTCTTCGTCTCCCACCAGGCCAAAAACGTCCTGACCGCGCCGGTCGCGGCGCTGCAGGGCGGCCCGCAGGCAGACCGTCAAACGACTCGGGTGGTCGCCCAAAACGGTGCCATCGAACAACGGACGGTGCGCACCGGCATCAGCGATCGCCTGAAGGTGCAGATCCTCGACGGACTGGACGAAGGCGATCACCTGTTGATCGGCCCCGTCGACGGCAGTGGAGGTTGAATGCAAACGCCCCTGATCGACCTGCAGGACATTCGTAAATCCTATGGTGGCGGTGACGCGCCGCACGTCCACGTCTTGCGCGGCATCGACCTGTCGATCCACGCCGGGGAGTTTGTGGCGATCGTCGGCGCTTCCGGCTCCGGCAAGTCGACGCTGATGAACATCCTCGGTTGCCTCGACCGGCCAACGTCCGGCGAGTATCTGTTCGCCGGCGAAAACGTCGCCCGACTCGACAGCGATGAACTGGCCTGGCTGCGCCGTGAGGCGTTCGGTTTCGTGTTTCAGGGTTACCACCTGATTCCCTCCGGCTCGGCCCAGGAAAACGTCGAGATGCCAGCGATCTACGCTGGCACCCCAGCGACCGAACGCCACGCCCGCGCCGCCGCCCTGCTCGGCCGCCTGGGCCTGGCCGAGCGCACCGGCAACCGTCCGCACCAGCTCTCCGGCGGGCAGCAGCAACGGGTGTCCATCGCTCGCGCCTTGATGAACGGCGGCCACATCATTCTCGCCGACGAACCCACCGGCGCCCTCGACAGCCACAGCGGCGCCGAGGTCATGGCACTGCTCGACGAACTGGCGAGCCAAGGCCATGTGGTGATCCTCATCACCCACGACCGCGACGTCGCGGCCCGGGCCAAACGCGTGATCGAAATTCGCGATGGCCTGATCATCAGCGACAGCGCCCGCGACAACCCTGCCGCCCAGACTTCGGCCAATCCCGGTGCGCTGCAAGCGGTGGATTTGCGCAAGCGGCTGAGCGAAGGCAGCGAAGCCACCGGTGCCTGGAAAGGCGAACTGGTGGATGCCGTACACGCGGCCTGGCGGGTGATGTGGATCAACCGCTTCCGCACCGCCCTGACACTGCTGGGGATCATCATTGGCGTGGCCTCGGTGGTGGTGATGCTGGCCGTCGGTGAAGGCAGCAAGCGTCAGGTCATGGCGCAGATGGGCGCCTTCGGCTCGAACATCATTTACCTCAGTGGCTCCGCCCCCAACCCGCGTACCCCGCCGGGCATCGTGACCCTCGATGACGTCGCGGCGCTGGCCAGCCTGCCGCAGGTCATGCGGATCATGCCGGTCAACGGAGCGGAAGCCGGGGTACGTTTCGGCAACCTCGACCACCTGAGCTACGTCGGCGGCAACGACACCCATTTCCCGGCGATTTTCAACTGGCCAGTGGTCGAGGGCAGCTACTTCACCGAGGCCGATGAACGCAACGCGGCCGCGGTCGCGGTGATCGGCCACAAGGTGCGCAGCAAATTGCTCAAGGATGTCGCCAACCCCATCGGCCAATACATCCTGATCGAAAACGTGCCCTTTCAGGTCGTCGGTGTGCTCGCTGAAAAAGGCGCCAGTTCCGGCGACTCCGACAGCGACAACCGGATCGCCGTGCCCTACTCGGCCGCCAGTGTCCGGCTGTTCGGCACCCACAACCCCGAATACGTGGCCATTGCCGCGGCCGATGCGCGCAAGGTCAAAGAGACCGAAAAGGCCATCGAACAGTTGATGCTGCGCCTGCACAACGGCAAACACGATTTCGAACTCACCAACAATGCCGCGATGATTCAAGCCGAGGCGCGCACGCAGAATACCCTGTCGCTGATGCTCGGTTCGATTGCGGCGATTTCGCTGCTGGTGGGCGGGATCGGCGTGATGAACATCATGCTCATGACCGTGCGCGAACGGACCCGGGAGATCGGTATCCGCATGGCCACCGGTGCCCGTCAGCGCGACATCCTGCGCCAGTTCCTCACTGAAGCGGTGATGCTCTCGGTGGTCGGCGGGATCGCCGGCATCGCCCTGGCGCTGATCGTCGGCGGTGTATTGGTGCTTAGCGAAGTCGCGGTCGCCTTTTCCCTGGCGGCCGTCATCGGTGCCTTCGCCTGCGCACTGATCACCGGCGTTGTCTTCGGCTTCATGCCGGCCCGCAAGGCTGCCCGGCTCGACCCGGTCACGGCCCTTACCAGTGAATGATCGATCTATGAAACCGCAACTGAGCCTGTTGACCCTTTGCCTGTTACTCGGCGCGTGTGGCCACCCTGCCCCGCGCCCGGACAGCGGCATTCAACCCCCGCTGGCCTGGCAATCGCCGCACCGCGAAAGTGCTTCCCGGACGAGCCGGCAATGGTGGACGCAGTTTGGCAGCCCGCAGCTTGATCGCTTGATCGAACAGGCCCGCGTCGGCAGCTATGACCTGGCCGCCGCCATCGCTCGCGTGCGCCAGGCCCAGGCCGACACGGTGATTGCCGGCGGCTCGCAGCTGCCGGAGGTCAAGGCCGGCATGAACGCCAACCGGCAGAAACTGCTGCGCGGCAACGGCTACAGCCAACTCGATGCCAATAGCAGCAACAAAGCCGTGGACTACTTTGACGCCAACTTCAGCGCCAGTTACGAACTCGACTTCTGGGGCGGCAAACGCGCGTCCCGGGACAGCGCGCACTATGGGCTGCGAGCCAGCGAGTTCGATCAGGCCACGGTTGAATTGACCTTGCTCAGCGGGGTGGCCAACAGCTACGCGCAAGCCTTGTCGCTGGGTGAACAAAGTCGCATTGCCGAACTGAACCTGGCCAATGCACAGAACGTTTTGAAACTGGTGCAGACCCGTTTCGACTCAGGCTCGGCCACCGCACTGGAACTGGCGCAACAGAAAAGCCTGGTGGCGGCGCAACAACGGCAACTGCCGCTGATTCGCCAGCAAGCCCAGGACGCACGGATCAGCCTGGCCGCCCTGCTTGGCCGGCCGGTGCAGCAACTGCCGCCTGGCCAAGAGTCCTTCGATCAACTGCAGTGGCCCGCCATCGGTGCCGGGCTGCCCAGCGAACTGCTCAGCCGCCGCCCGGACATCGCCCGCGCCGAAGCGCAACTGGCCGCCGCCCAGGCCAACGTCACGGTCGCTCGCGCCGCCATGCTGCCCGCCGTGACCCTGAGCGCCAGCATCGGCTCGGGCGCCAACACCGCCAACGATATTCTGCGCAGCCCTTTCTACAACCTCACCGCCGGGCTGGTCGCGCCGATCTTCAACAACGGCCGCCTCGGCGCCGAGCGCGACAAGGCCACGGCCCGTCAACAAGAACTGCTGGAAACCTATCGGGGCGCGATCATCAATGGCTTTGCCGACGTCGAAAAAGCCCTCAACAGCATTCGCGGCCTGGATGAGCAGCGGGAGTGGCAACGCGAAGAGCTGAACCAGGCACAGACCGCGTTCAACATTGCGCAAAGCCGCTATCAGGCCGGGGCCGAGGATTTGCTGACGGTGCTGGAAACCCAGCGCACGCTGTACGCGGCGCAGGATTCGAATGTGCAGCTGCGGTTGTCGAGGGTGCAGGCGAGCATTGCGTTGTACAAGGCGCTGGGTGGGGGGTGGCAGGCGCTGTAATTTGCGTCGTCAGTGAGCCCGCCATCGCGAGCAGGCTCGCTCCCACAAGGGTTTGTGTTTGCCGGATGATTTGGGCACGACACATAACCTGTGGGAGCGAGCCTGCTCGCGAATGAACGATGACTCGGTCTCAGCTGGTAATCGGCTTGACCTTCAGATTCCGCGCATACCACGGCCGTTGCGGCACCCGCCGGAACAAATCCGCCAGTTTCTTTTCATCAGTGCCGAAGGTGATGCGCAGCGCCAGCTTCATGGTTTCCGGGTCCATTTCCACCGACTTGCCGACCTGCAATCCCGGCGTGGTGCTGCAGCCGTGGGTGCTCGGACCAAGCCACGGATCATCGACTTCAACCCAGCGCCCCGGCGCGAACCAGCGCACGCCATTGACCTCAAGCCGACTGACCTCCCCCGGATGGAAACGTTCGTGGGCGCGGAACCAGTCTTCCAGACGATCGTCGATCCAACCGTGAAAGTGCCAGAACACAGGGTTCACGTGGGATGAAAACGGGTCACCGAGGAAGTCGTTTTCCGGCGCATACCAACGCGCGGAAAAGTCCGCCGGATCCCGGGCGAAAGGCACCGGCTGACCGTTGGACGGATCGCGTGGCACCGAGGCCCAGCGCATGTGCAGCCAGTCGTGCAGGCCCAGCTCGACCTCTGAACCGAACTGCCCCAGGGTCATCTTCGACAGATAACGCGGGTCGCGATAACGGGACTCCCAGACCTGAAAATTGCTGTGGTAGGTCTCGGCGGTCTTGATGTCGCTGACCCACCGGGTGTACTCGGTGTCTTCGGCGGCCAGCCAGGTGGGCGGCAGCGCCGTGCCATCGTGATTGTCGAAATAGCGGGCGAAGCCCTGACGGTCGCGTTCAAGCTCCGGCTGCGGCATCGGAAAGCTCGACCAGGACGGCAGGTCCTGCATCGAACGCGCCGTGCCGAGCATGTGCCGGTGCATGAAGAAAAAGTCGACCCCCGAACCATTACGGTCCTTGCGCGGCCCCCGGGCATCGCGCTCATTGCCTCGCGGGCCCGGCTGCCAGCCGATACCGCGCAAGGCACCGCGCTGGTCTTCGGAGAGTTTGTGCCATTTGTCCCGCGTGGCGTGCCAGAGCTGATGGAACAAGCGGTGTTCGGCGGAAATCAGCCACGCCAGCAACGGCGGATTCAGACCGACCCGCTCCCGGGCTTCGGGAAACAGCCGTTTGCGCGCGACAAATCGATTGTCCAGTTCCGGCAAACCGAGCGGGTGATCCAGACGCAGAATCCGCCCGCTGAGCGTGCCACTGCCGGCATTGCCGAAATCAGCCCAGACCTCATCGAGCATGACCGCCAGCTCATAGGCCGGCGCGCCGTTGGCCGATTGTGTGTCGACCAGGCGCCAGTACAACTGGCTGGCGTCAGGCGACACCAGATCGCCGATCACCCGGTAACGCGGTTCGGCTTCGCTGCGTAACTGCTGCGCGGTATCGAGGCAGCCACGCAGGCCACGGCCACGCTGGGCGATGTCGATAAACAGCTCCAGCCCGCTCTGCGGTAAACCGTCGAGACCTGCCCGGGATCCTTCAAAGCGGATATCCCAGATCCCTCGCAGCGAGTTGGCCAACTGCTGACCCGCGGTGTCCGCCAGGTCGACCGTCGCTTCGCCAGGGGTGATCGTGGGGTCGGGTTTCGTCCATTCGCGATGCCCATAATAAGCCGCAGGCACGGCAGCGCCAGTCAGCGCCAGGCCTGCCATGAACCATCGTCGAGAAATCGTCATTGCCCTACCTGTGTCAGCCATGAAGCAGGCTTTATCCAAGCTAGAACGTTTGTTGCGCGGGGAAATTTAAGCGTGCCAAACACAATCCCCTGTGGCGAGGGAGCTAGCTCCCGCTCGGCTGCGAAGCAGTCGTAAATCCGGCGCATGCGGTGTGCCTGGCAGAACGAGGTTGCAGGTTTCAGGACTGCTTCGCAGTCCAACGGGAGCAAGCTCCCTCGCCACAAGGTATCTCGCTGTCTCCTAATTTTTTCTGCCAGCCACTCGTTCCTCCCAGATAGCAAAGGCCCCTGCGCCTGCACCGGGGCGGCGAACCTGACAGAGATGGCAATGACAAAACCACGTTCGAAAAAGGCTCTTTACATCGGCCTGCCGCTGGCCTTGGCGATCAGCGCCGGCGCAGGCTTGGCGGTCTGGTATTACGGATTCAAGGACACCCCCGGCTACCCGATCAAGGTCATGAGACAGGCCGACGAGTTGCACGAGCGCATGCTCTCCTTCGACAGCCACATCAGCCTGATGCAGAACTTCGGCACCCAAGGCAACGAAGCCGACAAGGACGGCAAGGGCCAGTTCGACCTGGTCAAGGCCAACCGTGGACAGCTGTCCGGCGCGGCCCTGACGATTTTCGGCTGGCCGGAACTGTGGAATGGCGCCAACGCGCCGCACAGGCCCACCGCCGGTTTCGTCGAAGAGGCACGCAACCAGCAAGAGATCCGCTACAAGATTATTTCCGGCATGGTCCGCGACTTCCCCAACCAGGTCGCCATCGCCTACACCCCCGATGATTTCCGTCGCTTGCACGGTGAAGGCAAGTTCGCGATTTTCATCAGCATGCTCAATGCCTACCCGCTGGGCCATGACCTGAACCTGCTGGACCTGTGGACGGCACGCGGTATGCGCATGTTCGGCTTCAGCTACATCGGCAATAACGACTGGGCCGACTCTTCGCGCCCCCTGCCGTTTTTCAACGATTCGCCAGACGCCCTCGACGGCCTCTCCGACCTGGGCAAGCAAGCGGTGCATCGCTTGAACGACCTGGGCGTGATCATCGACGTGTCGCAAATGTCGACCAAGGCCCTGGAACAAGTCGCGCAATTGAGCCGTACACCCATGGTCGCTTCGCACTCGGCGCCACGGGCAATGGTCGATATCCCGCGCAATCTCAGCGACAAGGAAATGCAGCTGATCAAGAACAGCGGCGGCGTGGTGCAGGTGGTCGGTTTCTCCCAATACCTGCGCCCGCTGACCCAGACCACCCAGAACAAACTCAACGAATTGCGCAAAGAGTTCGACCTGCCGCCCCTGCCGAACCTCGCCGTGGCATTGATGCCGGGCGATCCGGTCATCGCGGCCTGGCCGGAGAAAAAATTCGGCCAGTACGCCAGCCGTCTCTACGCGATTCTTGAAGAAGAACCCAAAGCCACCCTCAAGGACCTCGGTGACGCCATCGATTACACAGTGCGAAAAATCGGCATCGACCATGTCGGCATCAGCTCCGACTTCAACGAAGGGGGCGGCGTCAAAGGCTGGGAAAACGTCGGTGATATTCGCAATGTCACGGCGGAACTGATCTCCCGTGGCTACTCCGAGGCGGACATCGCCAAGCTCTGGGGCGGCAACTTCCTGCGGGTCTGGGATCAGGTGCAGAAAGCCGCCAAGCCGGCGCTGATTTCACAACAAGGCACGAGCAAACCATGAGCGATCGTCGCACCTTTCTGAAACAGGCCGGGATCCTCGCCGCCGGCCTGCCCTTGACGGCCGGCCTGGACAACGTCGCCAGCGCCACGCCACAGCCCTCGCAGCCTGGGGACAAATGGGCGCAGCTGCGGCAGCTGTTCGACCAGGATCCGGACTACCTGCATTTCTCCAATTTCCTGATCACCTCGCACCCCAAACCGGTGCGTGAAGCGATCGAGATGCACCGTGCCGCCCTCGACAAGAACCCCGGGCTGGCGATGGACTGGGACCTGGGTGTGATCGAGCCGCGCGAAGAAGAGGTGCGCGTCTGGGCCGGTCGTTACCTGGAAGCCAATGCCAAACAGATCGCCTTGACCGGCAGCACCACCGAAGGCCTGGCGATGATTTACGGTGGCGTTCATGTGCGCCCGGATCAGGAAATCCTCACCACCGCCCACGAGCATTACGCGACCCACACCATCCTCGATCTGCGCACCCAACGGGACGGCACTCGGGTGCGCAAGATCAGGTTGTTCAAGGACCCGCAGACGGCCTCCAAAGCAGAGATCCTTGCCGTGATCGACCAGAACATCAAACCCGAAACCCGCGTACTGGGCATGACCTGGGTGCACTCTGGCAGCGGCGTGAAACTGCCGATCGCGCAAATCGGCGCGCTGGTGGACAAGCACAACCGCCACCGCGCCGAGCAGGACCGCATTATTTACCTGGTCGACGGCGTGCACGGCTTTGGTGTCGAGGACCTGAGTTTTCCAACGATGAACTGCGACTTCTTCATCGCCGGCACCCACAAATGGCTGTTCGGCCCCCGTGGCACGGGCATCGTGTGCAGCCGCAGTGAGGAGGTCCAATACGTCACGCCGATCATTCCGACCTTCTCCGAAGCCACGGCGTTCTCCACCACCATGACGCCGGGCGGCTACCACTCGTTCGAGCACCGCTGGGCGCTGAACGAAGCCTTCAAGCTGCATTTGCAATTGGGCAAGGCCGATGTTCAGGCGCGTATCCATGCCCTGAACAGCTATATGAAAAAACGCCTGCAAGCGCACCCGCAGATCGAACTGGTCACGCCCCTGAGCCCCGAACTGTCGTCCGGTTTCAGCTTCTTTCGGGTCAAGGGTCAGGACAGCGACAAGATCGCCGCCTGGTTGATGCAAAACCGCGTGATCGCCGATGCCGTGGAGCGCGACGTGGGTCCGGTGATCCGCACGGCGCCGGGGCTGCTCAACACCGAAGCTGAAGTCGACCGCTTCATCGCGTTGCTCGGCAAACAGCTCTGATCCCAGCCCCATGATGAATAGCGCAATCCATGTGGGAGCGAGCCTGCTCGCGAAGGCGTCCAGTCAGTCAACATCATCGTTAAATGACACACCGCATTCGCGAGCAGGCTCGCTCCCACAGGTTTCGCGCCTTTCCTTTCAACTTTTTATCGAGAGCAATGATGAACAGTGAGCTGCGTAGCTTTTCCCTGAAGACGCTCCCCGCACTGGCCTTTGCCGCTGTGGTTGCCGGCCTGCTGCCGGGCATCGCTCAGGCCGCCGCACCCGCCCCGCCCGGAAAGGTGTTCAAGGACTGCAAGGACTGCCCGGAGATGGTCGTGCTGCCCACCGGAACCTTCACCATGGGCACCCCGGACAATGAAGTGGGGCGCGAACCCGACGAAGGTCCGTTGCACCCGGTGACCTTTATCAAACCGCTGGCCATCAGCCGCTTTCAGGTGCTGGCCGGCGAGTGGGACGCCTACCTGCGCGACAGCGGTTACGTCATGCCCGACGGCGATACCCGGCCGGGCCGCGAGTGCAAGGCCGGCGTGCCGCGCTATGAGCGCACGGCCAGGCATCCGGCGGTGTGCATGGACTTCCCCGAGGTCAATGCCTACGTGGCCTGGCTCTCGAAGAAGACCGGCAAACACTATCGATTGGTCAGCGAATCGCTGCGTGAGTATGCCGCCCGCGCGGGCAGCAGCGGCCCGTTCCCCTTCCCGTTCGATGAAGGCAAGGAATACAGCATCGCCAAACACGCCAACACCTACGGCGCCGCCGATGGCTACAACTTCACCTCACCGGCGGGCAGTTTCCCGGCCAACGCCTTCGGTGTGTACGACATGCACGGCAACGTCTATGAGTGGACCGCCGATTGCTACAACGAGAATTACGTCGGTGCACCGAGCGATGGCAGTGCGTGGTTGACCGGCGAATGCACGGCCCGGCGCATTCGCGGCAATGACTGGGGTGAAGCACCGGTGTTCTCGCGTTCGGGCAACCGTAATGCCACCTACCCCGACACCCGTGGCGACTGGATCGGTTTTCGCGTCGCGCGAGATCTTTGAGGCTCCCACCTCCTGTCGCATGACCTGCAACAAACCCGTGCGCGGCTAAATCGCCGCCCACGGGTTTCGTCTTTTAAGCAGCCAAACTCTTGAACCTTTGCCCTTTAGCGGCACTTGAAGCGGAAACTTCCATGACCTCAAAATCCCGCGGAGCCTTCAGTGAAGTCCTCGGCCTGCTCAGGCCTTTCCGGGTCATCGTTGTGGTGTCGATCATGCTCGGCATGCTCGGTGGCCTCAGCATCACCGCATTACTGGCGACCATCAATGACGCGCTGAACGCCGCCGACACCCCGTCAACCCGGGTGTTGGCAACGTTTATCGCCCTGTGCGCGGTGGCGTTGCTGACGTCGATCCTGTCGGACATCGGCACCAACCATGTCGGGCAGCACATCATTGCCGGGCTGCGTAAATCCCTGGGGGAAAAAGTGCTGTTGGCACCGATCGAACAGATCGAGCGCTTCCGCAGTTATCGACTGATTCCGGTGCTGACCCATGACGTCGACACCGTCAGTGATTTCGCCTTTTCCTTCGCGCCGCTGGCCATTGCGTTCACCGTCACCCTCGGGTGCCTGAGCTACCTGGCCTACCTGTCGTTGCCGATGTTTGCCTTGCTGCTGGTGGCCTTGGTGATCGGCACCACGCTGCAATACGTGGCCCGGGCCAAGGGCATCAAGGGTTTCCAGGCGGCTCGCGAAGCCGAGGACGAACTGCAAAAGCACTACAGCGCGATTGCCGCCGGCGCCAAGGAACTGCGCATCCATCGTCCGCGCCGCCAACGCATGTTCAGCCAACGCATCGAAGGCACCGCTGACTTCATCTGCAACACGCACATCCGCGCGGTCAACACCTTCGTGGTGGCCAAGACCCTTGGCTCGATGCTGTTTTTCGTGGTGATCGGCCTGGCGCTGGCCCTGCAATCGCTGTGGCTGGGCACTGATAAAGCGGTGCTCAGCGGGTTCGTGCTGGTGCTGCTGTACATGAAGGGCCCGATGGAATACCTGGTCACCACCCTGCCGGTGGTCAGCCGCGCCAACATTGCGTTCAAGCGCATCGCCGATCTGGCGGAGCAGTTTTCTTCACCGGAACCGCACCTGCTGCTCAGTGACAAAGACGCGCCGAAACCGGTGGTCGAACACCTTGAATTGCGCGACGTGCATTTCGCCTTCCCGGCGGTGGACGGCAGCAAGCCCTTCGCCCTCGGGCCGGTCAACCTGTCCATCGTCCAGGGCGAGATCGTGTTTATCGTCGGCGAGAATGGCGGCGGCAAGACCACGCTGATCAAGTTGTTGCTGGGGCTGTATGCGCCGCAGGGCGGGGAAATCATCCTTAACGGTAAGCCGGTCCTGGCGCATAACCGCGACGACTATCGCCAGTTGTTCACCACGATTTTCGCCGACTACTACCTGTTCGACGAATTGGTGCAAGGCGAACAGAACGTTCCCGAAGACGCCAACCGTTACCTGGAACGCCTGGAAATCTCGCACAAGGTCGCCATCCGCGATGGCGCCTTCAGCACCACCGACCTGTCCACCGGCCAGCGCAAACGCCTGGCCCTGTTGAACGCCTGGCTGGAAGAACGCCCGGTGCTGGTGTTCGACGAGTGGGCGGCCGACCAGGACCCGGCCTTCCGGCGCATCTTCTACACCGAGCTGTTGCCGGAACTCAAATACCTGGGCAAGACCATCATCGTCATTTCCCACGACGACCGTTACTTCGATGTCGCCGACCAATTGGTGCGAATGGAGGGCGGACGGGTCGTCGCGCAGAAGCCGTCGTTGGCGGCGGTCTGATCACGCTCTCTGCCAACGCCTGTCAATCCGCCGGAGCGCCCTCGTTCCGGCCGTTACCCACTGAATGTTTACCCGTGTGGGCGCAACGTCCGGCCAAGCCGTCAGCGCCCAGGCGGCCGCCGACGAAGAGAGACCGATGAACGACATGATCGATGATGATGTACTGGCGCTGCTGCTGGCCGATGCCGGTGATCAACCCCAAGGCATCGCCGCCCGCGCACGGCAAACCCCGGCGCCACTCTCCTTTGCCCAGCAACGGTTGTGGTTTGTACAGCAACTGTCACCGCAGAGTGCCGCTTACAACCTGCCGCGAGTGATGCGCATCACCGGCACGCTGCAGGCACAGCGTCTGGAAATTGCGCTGAACCGGGTGCTTGACCGCCACGACATCCTGCGCACGGCGTTCCGCGAGATCGACGGCGTGGCCATGCAGGTGGTCGATGATCAGGCGAAGTTGGTGCTCGGCCAGGAAGACCTGACCGCACTGGCCGACGAAGACCGCGCCCGGCAGATAGCGCTGCGCATCGAGTCCCAGGCGGGCACGCCGTTCGACCTGCGCCAGGCGCCGCTGATGCGCGCGACCTTGCTCAAGGTCGGCACCGAAGAACAGCTGTTGCTGATGAACATGCACCACATCGTCTCCGATGCCTGGTCCAATGCGATCCTGATGCAGGACCTGAACCGTGCCTTCGCCCAGGCCAGCGACGCAGACGCCCCGCCGCTGCCACGTCCGGCGATTCAATACGCCGACTATGCAGCCTGGCAACGCGGTGACTACCTGCACAGCGCGACCTGCGCCAACAGCGCCGACTACTGGCAAAACTACCTGGGCACTCCGTTGCCGACCCTGGATATGCCGGTGGATTTCCCCCGCAGCGCGCAACACCGCCATCCGGCCGGCAAGCATGAGTTCGAACTGCCGGGGTCACTTTCGGCTGCCCTGAACCGCTTCTGCCAACAACAGGGCCTGACGCCGTTCGTGACCGCGCTCGGGGCCTGGCAACTGTTGTTGAGCCGCTACAGCGGTCAGCAGGACTTTACCGTCGGCGTGCCGAATGCCACGCGCAATCGCAGCGAAACCCAAGCGCTGGTCGGCTTCTTTGTCAGCAGTCAGGTGTACCGCGTACGCCTCGATCCGTTGCTGTCCGCCAGCGATTTCCTGCAGCGCCTGCGCCGCGAATCCCTGGCGGCGCTGGACCATGCGGATTACCCGCTGGAGTTGAGTTTCGATGCCCTGCAATTGCAGGCCAGCGCACAAGCCAATCCGCTGTTCCAGGTGCTGTTCAACTGGCGGGCCGACAGCGCGGAGCCTGCGCACATCGATCTGGACGGACTGGTGTTGGAGTTTCTTGACGCGGGGTCGGGTCAGGCCAAGTTCGATTTGTCGCTAGACGTCGCGTACTCGCCACACGGCCTGGCGGCGAGCCTGGAATACAGCCGCGACCTCTACACCCCCGAGACCATCGAGCGTCTGGCCGGGCACTGGCAGAATCTGCTACAGGCACTGGTCGATGATCCTGATCGCGCGCTCGGCGAACTGCCGTTGCTGGGCGAGGATGAGCGACAAGTGCAGTTGCAGCAGTGGAACCCGCCCGTGTCGGCCCAACCCGAGGAAGGCGTGCATCAATTGTTCGAACGCCAGGCGCTGGCCACACCGCACGCGGTGGCGCTGATCTGCGACGATCTTCAGCTCAGCTACACCCAGCTCAACGCCGCCGCCAATGGCCTGGCCCACTCGTTGATTGCACAGGGTGTCGGACCGGAAGTGCTGGTGGGTATCGCCGTGGAGCGTTCGGCGCAGATGATCATCAGCCTGCTGGCGGTGCTCAAGGCTGGCGGCGCTTATGTACCGCTGGACCCCGACTACCCGCGGGAACGCCTGGCCTGGATGATTGAAGACAGTGGCCTGAGCGTGTTGCTGAGCCAGCGTTCGCTGCTTGATCGGCTGCCGTCGTTGCCTGGCGTCCAGCGACTTTGCGTCGACGACATCAATGTCCGGGGGACGCTGCCCGCCCCCAACCCGCCTTGCCGCACTACTGGCAAGAACCTCGCCTATGTGATGTTCACGTCCGGCTCCACCGGTCGCCCCAAAGGGGTCGGCATCACCCAGGCGGCGTTGACCCGTCACGCCCAGGTGGCATTGGCGTTTCTTGGCCTGACCGCACAGGACCGTTCCCTGCAGTTCGCCACGTTCAACTTCGATGCCTTCGTCGAGCAGCTTTACCCGGCGTTGATCTGCGGCGCCTCGGTGGTGCTGCGCGGGCCGGATATCTGGGACAGTGCAACCTGGTACCGCGAACTGCTCGACAAACAGTTCAGCGTCAGCGACCTCACCACCACCTACTGGAACATGCTGGCCAAGGACTTCGCCGCAGCCGGTCAGCGCGACTACGGTGCATTGCGGCAAGTGATCGTCGGTGGCGAAGCCATGCCACCGGAGGGCGTGGCGGCCTGGGGCAAGGCCGGGCTCGGGCACGTGCGGCTGCTGAACACCTACGGGCCGACGGAAACGACGGTCAGCGCCACGGTGCTCGATTGCAGCGACTACGTGACGGGGCATATCGCCCTGCCCAAAAGCATGCCGATCGGCCAACCTCTGGCCGGACGTGCGATTTACCTGCTCGATGCCGGCGGCCAGCCGGTGCCGGTGGGCGTCGTGGGTGAACTGGTGATTGCCGGCGACCTGCTCGCACGTGGTTACTTCAAGCGACCTGAGCTCACGGCCGAGCGCTTCATCCCCGACCCGTTCGATGCTCAGGGCGGCGGCCGTCTCTATCGCACCGGCGATCTGGCGCGCTACCGCGCCGACGGCGTGATCGAGTATGCAGGCCGGTTGGATCACCAGGTGAAGATTCGTGGTTTCCGCATCGAACTCGGGGAAATCGAGTCATGCCTGCTGCAATCGCCCCAGGTCCGTGAGGCGTTGGTGGTTGCCCGGGAAGGCGCGGCGGGTTTGCAGTTGATCGGCTATGTCGTGGCGCAAAGCGACTCGCTGAACGAGCAGCAACACCTCGACCTGCGCGAAACCCTCAAGGCTGAACTCAAGGTCAATCTGCCGGACTACATGGTGCCCAGTCATCTGTTGATACTGGCCGCCATGCCGTTGAGTCCCAACGGCAAGCTGGACCGCAAGGCCCTGCCGCTGCCCGACCTCAGCCAGACACAGCGGCCCTTCATGGCGCCCGACACGCCGCTGGAAAAAGCGCTCGCCGAACTTTGGCAAGAAGCGTTGCAGGTCGACCGTGTCAGCCTGGACGACAATTTCTTCGAACTGGGCGGCCACTCGATTCTGGCTATTCAATTCATCTCGACCCTTAACACGCGCCTGGGCATCAAACTGGCGCTGCAACAAATGCTGGCTCACCCCAATGTCCAGGCGCTGGCCAGATTCATCGCCCTGGAACATCAGCAGAATGCGCAATGCGTGGTCGAACTCAATGCCTCGACCGCGTCGGCACCGCCACTGTTCTGCCTGCACCCCAGCGGCGGTATCGTGTTCTGCTATCAGCCGCTGGCGAAAAAACTCAGCGCCCACGCCCGGACCTTCGGCGTGATGCACAAGGGCTTCGCCGACAAAGACTCGAACCCACAGACCTGGGCCGAGATGATTGCCGACTACAGCGCACAGATCGTCGAAAAACAGCCCCACGGCCCCTATCGATTGATGGGCTGGTCATTGGGTGGCGCGATCGCCATGGACATCGCCGCTCACCTGGAACGCCAGGCCAAGGAAGTAACCTTCCTCGGCCTCGTCGACACCACCTTGCCCGAACATGACCTGCCCGCTGACCTGCCACGCAAGCCCCTGGAAGAAGACAACCCGAACCACCTCAGCGCGGAAAACGAACTGCTGGCGGCCCTCGAAGTCTTCAACCTGATGTTTGCGCACCTGGAAGAAGCGGCGGCCGCCTTCATGGCGCAGAACCCGACGACCGACCTCAAGGGCTTCTATCGCTGGGTCAGTGAACAGACAGCCACCGGCGAGCAACAGATGATCGCGACCCTGGAAGGCATCAAGCAGGAAATCATGAACGCCCAGGCCTATGCGATTCACGATCGTCTGGTGGACGCGTTCAACGCTTTCTCGCTGCCGATGCTCAAGGTCCAGGCCAGTTGCTGGTGGTCGCTGTCGCATAAAACCCTGGAGCAAGTGCTGCATTCGGAACAACTGCTCAGGGCCCACAACGTGACAGGCCAATTGCACACCTCGATCCACTCACCGCTGCCACACCGCAGCATGATCTACGCCGAGTCGCTACTCGAGTCGTTTACCGAAGTGTTCCTCGACTGCCAAGGTGAGTCATGTAGCTGACCTGGCGACGGCAAAAAAACGCAGAAACCATGGCTTCTGCGTTTTTGTTTGTACTTCAGGTAATCGATAAAAAGATCGCAGCCTCGCGGACTCGGCAGCTGCTACAAGCATTAGCCCGCGCCCCTGATAAAAGGGCGCGGGCCGGAACATTGACGCTCGTGCAAAGGACTCAGAACTCCGGCGTGTACTTCACGCTGAACATCACGTTGCGTGGATCACCGTAGTTGTTGTTGCCGTTAATCTGGTTGTAGGCCGCTGCGAAGTAGGTCTTGTCAAACAGGTTGTTGGCATTCATCGCCAGCTCGATTTCCGGGGTGAGCTGGTAACCGACTCGGGCATTCCACACGGTATAACCCGGAACGTTGACGGAGTGGTCGAAACCTACCGTGTGGGTTTGTGCGGTAAAGCCCAGGCCGGTACTCACACGTCTCCAGTCGCCGCTCAACTGATAATTGCCCCACACACGCAGCATGTGTTTAGGCGTCCACCAGCTGAAGATTTTGCCTTCGTTGTCAGGGTCGTCGAGGTATTGGGTGGTGTTGTAGGTGTAGCCGGCAAACAGTTGCAGATTGTCGATCACTTCGCCGCTGATTTCAGCGTCCAGACCCTGGCTTCGCACTTTGCCCGATGCCGTCGAGCAATACCAACCGTCGCAGGTTTGCGCACCCTGCGTATCGAGAACGGCACGGTTTTCCTGGTCGTAACGGAACAGGGCCACGGATGTATTGATCCGGCCATCCATCAACTCGCCCTTGAGACCCACCTCGTAGTTACTGCCGACAATCGGTTTAAGTACCGAGCCGGCGGTATCGCGTTCGGTTTGCGGTGTATATACGTCGGTGTAACTGGCGTAGACCGCCCATTCACGGCTCAGGTCATAAATGATGCCGGCGTAGGGCGTGACTTCTCCGGTTTCAGTGGCGGTGCTTTTTGGATCTTCTGTAATGCCGGTCGCGGTCTGGGTCGAAGACTTGTAATTGTAGTCGTACCAACTGACCCGCGAGCCGAGCACCAGGGTCAGGTCTTCAACAGGCTTGACCCGCCAGCTGCCGTACAGGCCTTTCTGGCGGATGTCGTATTGGCTGGGAGTCCCACGACCACCGGGGCTATTGATCAAGCCTTCGTAGCTGATCTGCGGACGGTTGTGATCAATGTCGAAGATATTGTCGGAGCTGTCATTGAAGGTTCGGGCGTATTTGTCGTCCGAGGTGTATTTGGAATAGTTGCCGCCCACCATGATTTCCTGCGGCATGGACAAGGCTTCGAACTTGCCGGTGAGGTTCATGTCCAGAGCGACTTTGGTGGAATCCATGTCCGTCACGAAGTCAGCGTATTGCACGCCGCTGCCATCGGGATTGATGCCATCGCCGGAGGATTGCACCCGCTGGTTCTTCGCCTTGTTGGTTTCCGTCATGCGCACGGCGCCGACCTTGAAGGCCCAGTCGTCGTTGAAACGGTGTTCCAGATCGGTGTAGAGCGTGGTGACGTCGATATCCGAATGGTTCCACTTCGCCCCGGTGTACGTGCTGCGCGGCAGGTCGATGGGTTTACTGTCGGAGTAACGCGGGAAGCCGCGGACATTCGAGCGCGATTCGCCGTCGGACTGGCTGACCGCCACGCCCACGGTAGTGGCTTCGCTCAGATCGAAGTCCAGCGCGCCGTACAGCGAGGTGGTCTTGTACCATTCGGAATCAACGAACGTGTGGGTGTCGTCCTGGTCGACAAGGAAACGTCCACGGATGGTGCCGTTCTGGTTCAACGGCCCACCGGCGTCCAGTTGCAGACCGTAGTGATCCCAGGAGCCGGCCTTGCCGGTCAGGGTCACGGTCGGTGTGGCCTGACCGCGCTTGCGCACCAGGTTGACCGCGCCACCCGGGCTGCCGGTGCCTTGCAGCAAGCCCGACGCACCGCGCAGCACTTCCATGCGGTCGAAGAAAATCAAGTCCTGCGTGGCCCAGTTGCCCAGCGCGTAAGTGTTGCGCGGGATCGGCACACCGTCGTACTGCCAGTCATCGATCTGGAAACCGCGCGAAGAGAGGATCAAACCTCTGCCAACGCCTTGGGCTCCGACCAGTCCGGTGGTCTTGTTGGCCGCGTCCTTGAGATCGACGATATCCTGATCATCCATTTGCTTGCGGGTCATCACCGTGACCGACTGCGGGATTTCCTTGAGGGTGTGGGTGCCCTTGCCGATGGTCACGGCATTCGAGGTGTAGGAATTCGAACCTTCGGTGGTCGCGCCCACCTGTTGCGCGTTGATGGTGGTGGCGCCCAGTTCCAGACCCTCGGTCGAACTGCCGCGTACCAGCATCAGCGTGTTGCCTTCAAAGCTGTAGTGCACGCCCGTGCCCTTGAGCAATTGGGCAATCGCCGCTTCGCTGCTCAACTTGCCGCTGACGCGTGTGCTGCGCAGGCCGGCCATGTCATCGGCGTTGTAGATCACCTGCTGATTGGTCTGCGTGCCAAACGCCTGCAGCGCCAGAGGCAAAGGCTGGGCAGGAATGTTGAGGGTGAAGTCTTCGGCGTGGACCTGCGCGCTGAGCGGCAGCAGGCAAGCCATGCCCAGACCGGCCAACGAGCGACGCGATCGCAGGGTTCGGGCAATGACCAAGGCCTTGAACAGAGGTTTCAACTCATGAATTGCTGACATCGTGCTCTCTATTTTTAATTGAAATGGATAGGATCCATGGGCAACCGAGTGCCCTGCCGCTGCCAGGACCTGTGAACCGCCTGGATCGGCTGCCATCTCGGACAACACGTCGCAAGTCGATGACCGGCCCCTCCCCGGGCTCGATCGTTTGTCCGGGCAGCGGTAAAAATGTGTACGGCTGGGAAAAACTGAACCCTGTGGCTACCCTGCCCGGCTCGATTTATCTGCTTACGTAAGTAAGACGCAGCACCGTGCAGAAACCGGAATGAGTTTATTTATCATTTGCGAAAAAATTCAAAAAAAGGCCGACGCATTGGGCGTCGGCCTTTTTTTTCTGCTACTTCAACCGTTTTGTGCAGCCTTGGCGTTTTGCAGTTGCCGGGCTTTTTCGGTGAGCAACGCTTTTTCTTCGGGGCTCATGTTGTCCAGACGCAGCCTCGCCTGGGCCATCTTCTCCAACTGACCCGGACTGCTTTCCCGGGAGCGCAACGCCGCCGCCAGACCTGCCACGGTCGGATGGTCAAACACCACGCCCGGCTGGATTTCGCACTGCAACAACTTGCGAATGCCGGCCACCAGTTTGATCACCAGCAAGGAATGCCCCCCGGCGGCGAAAAAGTCCCGGTCGATGCCCAGACGCTCACCCCCCAGTAACTGCGCCATGCGCGTCACCAGCAATTGCTCAAGAGCATCGCGGGGCTGCATGCCTCCATCGTCAGCCGAGGTGGACGCGAGTTGTTGCAAGGCCTTGCGGTCAACCTTGCCGTTGGCCAGTCGCGGGAAGCTGTCGATCAACTGCAAGTGCTGCGGCAGCATCACACTGGGCAGGCGCAACGCCAGTTCGTCGCGAACGGCATCGAGCAAAGTCGCCGAAGGCGCCTGATGCGGCACGATGAAAGCGAGCATCCCGTCTTGCGCGGACGGCCCCGGCAACACCAGTGCTTGCGCGACCTGTGGCAAACGCAGTAACTCGGCTTCGATCTCTGCCAGTTCGATGCGAAAACCCCGTACCTTGATTTGCTGATCGCGCCGACCGTGCAACGCAATCGCCAGATCCGGGCGATAGCGGGCCAGGTCGCCGGTGCGGTACAGGCGCTCCTGCGGATTGAACGGGCTCTGGATAAACACTTGCGAATCGGCCTCGACATTCACGTAGCCGCGACACAACTGCGCGCCGCCGAGGTACAACTCGCCCAGCACGCCGACCGGCGCCAGTTGCAGGTTATCGTCGAGTACAAACACCTGATTGTTGCCCAACACCCGGGACAGAACGCCGGCGTCAGGCACCGCCGCCTCCAGATCCAGCGGATGAACCAGCACGCCGACCGTGGCCTCGGTCGGGCCGTAGTGATTGAACACCCGGCAATCACTGCGCAAACCGGCGATCCGTTGCACCAATGCCTGGGCAATCGGCTCGCCGCCCAGCACCAGCGTGCGTGGCAGTTGCGCGCGTTCGCTGTCGAGCAGCGCAGCCAGGTGCGACGGAACGATCTTCAGGCAATCGATGGCTTGCCGTTGCAGGAAATCGGCAAACAAATTGCCGTCCTGCATCTGCTCATCGCTGGCCACATGCAGCGAGGCGCCGTTGAACAAGGCGCCGAACAGCGCCGTGTTGCCCAGGTCCGCCGCCACCGTGGAGGTGAAACCGAACTGCTGGCACTGCTCCAGCCCCAGGGCCTGGCTGACGTGAGCGGTGTAATTGAGCAATTGCCGGTGCTCGATGACCACGCCTTTCGGCATACCGGTGGAGCCGGAGGTGAACAGCACGTACGCGGCCTGATCGCCCTGTGTGTCGAGGCTGATGGCCGACGTGCTCGCCGGGGCCGATTGCAGCACCCGGTCCACGGTCGCCAGAGGCAACGGATAATCGTGCCATTGCGCGATGTGCCCGGCGTCGACCAGCAGCAACGCAGCGCCGGCCTGTTCCAGCATCAATGCTTGACGGGCTTGCGGCCATTGCGGGTCCAGCGGCAGGTACGCCGCGCCGATGCGCCACGCCGCGAGCATGGCGATCACCAGCTCCGCCGAGCGTGGCAAGGTCAGCGCGACGATAGCTCCCGGCGCCATGCCCTGGGCTTTCAATGCCTGGGCCAACACCTCGACCTTCGCCTGCAACTGCCCGTAACTCAGGCGTCGATCGCCGTCAGTCAGGGCGATGGCTTGCGGCGTGGTCCGGGCCCAGTCGGCAATGCGCTGCGGCAAGAACCGGTTATCGACCAGTGCTCGCGCTGGCGGGTTGATCGACAGCAAGCGCTGTTGTTCGGCGGCTTCCAACACGTTCAGTTGACCGAGTTCGGCGTGAAGATTGGCAACGATGTTTTCGAGCAATACGCGCAACTGCGCCAGCAACCCTTCCATCGCCTGGACCGAGTAGCGGGACGGGTTGTAATGCAGGTGGAACGCGTGGGCGTTGCCCGCCTCGTCCGTTTCCAGTTCAAGCATTAATTCAAACAGTGCATCGCGCACTGTCGAACGCGGAGTCCATTGCAAATCAGCGGACGTCGCGGCTTGCGTGGCCCGGCAAACAGCAAAACCATACGCCGGGCGAGCCGCCGTCGGCGCCAGTTCAGGCGACCAGTATTCCTGCCAAGTACGGTGCTCATCCAGACGCGCCGCCAACTCCGCCACCCAGGTGCTGAACGCTGCATTCGTCGTCAGTAGCAGGTTCAGCGGCAGGGTTTTCTCGAACACGCCCACGGCATCGCTGAAGTATTCGTAATCTTCGCGACTGTCATGCCGCACACCGACCAGCACCTGTTCATGCCCGCTGAGCCGACTCAGCAACAGCCACCAGGCCGCTTGCAGCACCACACTCGGCGATTGCTCCAACGTCCCGGCCACTTGCTGCAAACCGCTGCGCAGTGCCGGATCGAGTGTGAGCGCCAGCAATTCAGTGGTCGACGACAATCCAGGATTCCCGTTGCGATAGGCCAGCCACGGAGTACTCAAATCGGGATCGGCGCCTTGCAGGTGCTCCTGCCAGTAGGTACGTGCATCGGCCGCGTCTTCGTCGAGCACCACTTCACTGCGCCATTCCAGGTACTGGGTGAACTCACCGGTCTCTTCATCGTCCGCCGCCGACTGTTGCCCATAGGCCCGCACCAATTGCTGATACAGCAATCGCACGCCGCTTTCATCGAGGCTGTGCCGGGCCAGGCCCAAGACCAATTTCCATTGATCATCGGCCAGGCGATAGAGCACCGCTTGCGCGCCCTCGGACTCACCGACGACAAAAGCACGCTCCGACCATTCGCTGAGCTGAGCCTGAATACCGGCCGGGGTATCGACCCGCGCCTGCACGCTCAGCGGGAAGCGCTCCGCCCCCCCGACGAACTGCCGGACACCATGGAAACCCGGCGCCTTGCCCAGCCGCGCGACCAGCATTGGCTGTTGCGCCAGCACCCGATCCAGTGCGTTTTGCACCCGCTGCGGATCGAGGGCGCCGCGGATCTCGATCTCCAGGAAATGCAGCGCATCGCCACAGGCCGGGGCCTTGGGCAACTGCTCCAGCAACCGTTGCTGTTCAGGCGTCAAGGCGTAACCCAGGTCCTGCTGGTCCATCGATACCTCGTTCATGCTCCGGTTTCCTCGGTGTTCATTACGCGTTCAAGGGCACTGCGGTCGAACATGTCGCCCATGGCCACGACAATCTTGCGCGGGCCTTCGAACGGATCACGGGCGTGGGCCACCAGCATGTTGTCGAGCAGGATGGCGTCGCCTTTTTGCCAGTCGAAACGCACCGCGCATTCTTCGTACAAGTCACCGATGCGTTGCATCACTTCGTCTTCGATCGGCGTGCCGTCGCCGTAGAACACATGGCGCGGCATGCGGTCCAGGCCGAACATCGACAACAGGTCTTCCCGCACGTCCGGCTCCAGCCAATAGATGTGATGCAGTTGCACCTGGTTGAAGAACGATTTGGCGCCGGTCACCGGGTGACGAATGATGGCCGGGCCTGGGGTGCGGGTTTGCAATTCGTTGTTGTCGAGCCAGCGCCATTCGATGCCACCGGCCTGGCAACGGGCCTCGACTTCGGCACGGTCTTCGGTCTTGAAGAAGTGCTGCCAGGACACGTCGAGGTTGTCGGTGAAGGTGCGCACGTAAAGCAGGCCTTTTTCCTCGAACTTGTCGCGCAGGTCCGCCGGCAGTTTTTCGTACATCAACCGGCAATCCACTACCGGAGTCGCTCCGCCAATGGGCGCGGCTTGCTCGCAATAGAACATCTGCTTGCGCGGCCAGCGGTCCTGATGGGAGCTCTCGTTATGGAACAGGATCATCTTGCGTTCCGGGTACGGCGTGGAGCGGTAGGTGTTCTTGCCGCCCTCTTTCTTCGGCAGATCGCCGTAATGGCCGTAAAGCCCTGGCTGGATCGCTTCGGCAAACGCCTCGAAGCCCTGAATGCCATCCAGCTCAAAACCACGGAACAGAATCCCGGCATGCTTGACGAGTTTTTCTTCGATCAGCGGCCGGTTGTTGTTGATCCACTCGATCAAGTCCAAATGCGGCTCGTTCGGTTCCAGCAGCAGCGGGAACGGCTGTGGCGCGGCGATCAGCGATTCGCGTATCGGTGCCGGTCGGGCCTTGGCCGCCGGGGCGGCACCGCGCTTGAGGAACTTGCCGAGTTTGTCGGCCTTGGGTCCGGGGACGGCAGGCTTGGCGGCCACCGCTAAATTGTCGACTGGCATGCTGATAGCTCCCAATAGAATGTCCTGATCAGCGACGATCTGTTCCAACAGGGCTATCCAGGCCTTCACCAGGTGCTGAATGCGCTCGTGTCCGAACAAGGTTGTGGCGAATTGCCAAGTACCCAGCAATTGCCCTGCTTCATCGTCAACGAACAACGCCATGTCGAATTTAGAATGGGTCTCCAGCGCCGGCAGCGATTCCACGCTCAAACCGCCCATGGCCTGGGTGCGTCCCGGCAGGTTGTTCATCACGAACAACACTTGCACCAGCGGGTTCATGCCCTTGTGCCGCGGCACGTCCGAGGCGTCGACGATCATGTCGAACGGCAGGTCCTGACGCTCCATGGCACCGAGCAGGGATTCCTGGGTCTGGCCCAGGAATCGGGCGAACGGCGTGGCGGCGTCGAACTGCGAACGCAACGGCAAGACGTTGACGAAGAAGCCGATCAACCGCTCAAGCTCCGGCTGTTCACGCCCGGCCACGTCGGCACCGACCAACACATCCGCAACGCCGCTGACCTGGTGCAACAACACCTGGAACGACGCCAGCAGCGTGCTGTACAGCGTGACGCCCGCGTCCATGGACAACTTGCGCAAGGCCGTGCTGAGTGGCGTGGTGAGCTGGAACTGCACCGCGTCACCCGCATAGGACGGTGTCAAACCACGGGGGTTGTCCGATGGCAACTTCAGTTGCCCGTCATAGCCTGCGAGCCGCGCTTTCCAGTACTCGGCCTGACGCGCCAGCACGCCTTGCTGCTCCAGTTCCTGCTGCCACAGCGCGAAGTCGGAATACTGCACGTCCAGCGCCGGCAACGGGGTCAGGTCACCGGCCTTGATGCGGTGGTAAATCTGCACCAGTTCGTTGACCAGCAAGCCCATCGACCAGCCGTCGGAAATGATGTGGTGCATCGCATAAAGCATC
The DNA here is from genome assembly GCF_034008235.1 of Pseudomonas sp. P9_31. Lineage (NCBI taxonomy): Bacteria > Pseudomonadati > Pseudomonadota > Gammaproteobacteria > Pseudomonadales > Pseudomonadaceae > Pseudomonas > Pseudomonas sp. P9_31. The sequence goes on along the minus strand of NZ_CP125375.1, from coordinate 2,124,479 downwards.
ACATGCTCGGTCGGCCCCAGGTGCAGGATCCGTCCACGCAACAGCGGTGCGTGTTCCATATCAATCGGCGTGCGCGCGTTTTCCAGTGCCGCTTGTGCCACCCGCTCTTCCTGGGCACTGCGGGACAGACCGGACAAATCGATCACCGGGAAATCCAGTTCAACCTGCTCGGCGATCACGGCAATCGGGTCACCTTCATCGTCCTGGGTATACGCGGTGCGCAGCACTTCATGGCGGCGCACCACCTCGGCGAAACTGCTGATCAGCCGTTCCACCGACAACTCACCGCGCAAACGCAAGGCCATCGGCATGCCATAGGCCGCGGTGCCGCCGGACAATTGCTCGGCAATCCACAAGCGACGCTGCACCAGCGACAACGGTGCGCTGTGCCGGGTGCCATGGGCCTTGAGCACCACACCGTGGCCGTTCGGCTCAGCTGTGCCCTGCTGCTGCGCGATCCACGCCGCCAGGTCCTTGAGTCGCGGATGGCTGAACAGGTCGCGCAGGCCCAACGTACAGGCCGTGAGTTTGCGCAGGCGCGACACCGCTTGCGTCGCGAGCAGGGAATGCCCGCCCAGTTCGAAAAAGTGATCGTCGCGGCCGACCTGATCCAGTTCCAGCACGTCCTGCCAGACCTTAGCGATCTGCTGCTCCAATGCACCTTCAGGCGCGACAAAGTCCAACGCCACCAGACGGGCATCGACGCCCGGCAAGGCCTTGCGATCGATCTTGCCATTCGGGCTCAGGGGCAGGCCTTCGAGGAACAGCACATGGGCCGGAACCATATAATCCGGCAGGCTGGCCTTCAGGCGTGCCTTGATGTCATCGCGCAACGCCGCCAGCGTGGATGAATCGGCACTGACGTGCGCCGGATCGTCGAACACCACGTACGCCACCAATTGCTGACCGATGGCACCCGGTTGCGCCACCACCAGTGCCTGACGCACCGCAGGAACCTTCAGCAGATGGGTTTCAATTTCACCGAGCTCGATGCGCAAACCACGAATCTTCACTTGATGATCGACCCGCCCGACGTACTCCATCACGCCGTCGGCGCGATAACGCGCGAGGTCGCCGGTGCGGTACACGCGGCCACCGCCCAGTGGATCGAACGGGTCGGGAATGAAGCGCTCGGCGGTCAATTCCGGGCGCTGGAAGTAGCCCCGTGCGAGCAGCTCACCGCCAATCACCAGTTCACCGACCACACCCACCGGCGCCGGTTGGCCCTGGGTGTCGAGCACATGAATCGCCCGGCCGCCCAACGCCCGGCCAATCGGCATGGTCACCGGCAACGGGCTGCGGCCGGACACGTAGTCGCTGCAATCGAGCACCGTGGCGCTGACCGTCGCTTCGGTCGGGCCGTAGGTGTTCAGCAGGCGCACATGGCCCAGCCCGCCCTGGCCCCAGGCGGCAACACCTTCCGGCGGCATGGCTTCGCCACCGACGATCACCTGGCGCAACGCGCCATAGTCACGATGACCCGCCGCTGCGAGGTCCTTGGCCAACATATTCCAGTAGGCAGTGGTCAGGTCGCTGATGCTGAACTGCTTGTCGAGCAATTCGCGATACCAGGTCTCGCTGTCCCAGATGTCCGGCCCGCGCAGCACCACCGAGGCACCGCAAATCAGCGCCGGGTAAAGCTGCTCGACAAAGGCATCGAAGTTGAACGTGGCAAATTGCAGCGAGCGGTCCTGCGGCGTGAGGCCGAGGAAATCCAGGGCCACCCGGGCATGACGGGTCAGCGCCGAGTGGGTGATGCCGACCCCTTTCGGGCGCCCGGTGGAGCCCGAGGTGAACATCACATACGCCAGGTTTGGCGGGCCGCTGCGCTCCGGCAGATTGTCGGCCTGGGTCGGGTAATCCAGTTGATCCAGGCTCAGGACGGTCACGTCCGCAGCTTCTGGCAACGCCGCCGCGAGGTGACTTTGGGTCAACAACACACGCAGACCGCTGTCCTCGATCATCGCACCCAGTCGCTCGGCCGGGTATTCCGGGTCCAACGGCACGTAGGCGCCCCCGGCCTTGAGCACCGCCAGCAGGCTGATAATCATCTGCGTCGAACGCTCGACCGCAATGCCCACCAGCACTTCGGGGCCGACGCCATGTTGCAGCAGCACGCGGGCCAATTGATTGGCCTGAGCATTGAGCTGGGCATAGCTCAGGCGTTGCTCGTCGAAAATCAGCGCCAGCGCTTGCGGTGTGCGCTCGGCTTGCAGTTCAAACAAGCGCTGCACGCACACGTTATCGACCGGCAGCGCCAGCGGCTCGCGCACAGCGGTCGAGACCAGGGCCAGATCGCCCACGGCACTGGCTGCAGGTGCCTCGACCATCTGCAACAGCAGGTGCGCGAGATGCCCGGCCAGTTGTTCAATCGCGGCGTCATCGAACTGCTGACGATCGAAACTCAGTTGAAACGACAACTCGGCGCCGAGGTTGACCGACAAGGTCAACGGGTAATTGGTTTGCTCGAAGTTACCCACTTCACCGAAGCGCAGATCTTGCGGTGCGCCCTGTTGCAGGGCTTCGGAGATCGGGTAGTTCTCGAACACCAGAATGTTGTCGAACAGGGCTTCGCCGCCCTGCCCGGCCCAACGCTGGATGTCGAACAGCGCGGTGTGTTCTTGCTCACGCAAGGCCAGGTTCTGCGCCTGCACCTGTTGCAGCCACTGCGCCAACGGCTGTTCGGCCCGTGGGCTGGCGACCACCGGCAAGGTGTTGATGAACAGACCGATCTGCTGTTCGACCCCGGTCAGTTGCGCCGGACGTCCGGACACCGTGGCGCCGAAGCTGACCGTGTCCAGCCCGGTATAGCGTTGCAACAGCAGCAGCCAGGCTGCTTGCACCAGGGTGTTGAGGGTGACTTTCTGTTCCCGTGCAAACGTATTGAGCCCGGCGGTCTGCGCCTGGTCCAACGTCAGATAGTGCTCGCCTTGAGCGGTGTTGGCGGCATCGCTGCCGGTCCACACCAGCGCCTTGGCCAACCGGGTCGGCTCATCGAACTCGGCCAACTGGCCCTTCCAGAAACCTTCGGTGACCTGCGCGTCCTGTTGCGTCAGCCATTCGATGTAGTCGCGATAACGCCCCGCCGTGTTCGCCGGCACCTGGCCGCTGTAGCGTTGCAGCACTTCCCCTAGCAGCTGCGAATTGCTCCAGCCGTCCATCAAGATGTGATGGCTGGTGTAGATCAGGTGAAAACGCGCGGTGTCGAGACGCACCACCGTCAGGTTCAGCAACGGTGCGGCGGCAAGGTCAAAACCCTGCTGGCGCTGCGCGGCCGCCAGTTCGCTGAGTGCCAGGGCCACATCGCTCCGGGCGCGCCAGTCATGGAAGGTGAACGGCACGGCCAGTTGCTTGTGAATCACCTGCAACGGACGCTTGAACTCACCGTCCCAGACAAAACTGCTGCGCAGCACATCGTGGGCATCCAGCGCCGCTTGCCAGGCCTCGCGGAAACGCTCGACCTGCAACCCCTCAACGTCCACGCACAGCTGATTGATGTAATCGCCGGCCTGCTGTTCGTAGAGGGTGTGGAACAGCATGCCTTGCTGCATCGGTGACAGCGGGTAAATGTCTTCGACCTGGCGTGGCGTCACGGGCAACCCATCGAGCTGGCGTTGCGTCAACCCGGCCAGCGGGAAGTCCGACGGTGTCAGCCCCTGATGCCGAGCCTCACAGCAGTGCTCGATTAACAGACCCAGTTCCTGCGCATAAGCCTGCGCCAATCGCTCGATGGTCGACTGATCGAACATCTGCCCGCTGAACGTCCAGCCAATACTCAATTCGCCGCCATACACCCGGCCATTGAGGGTCAGCCAGTTGCCCAGCGGCGCCAGCGGACTTTGCTCCGCGCCCGCCGATTCGCTGGCCGGGGTGAACAGTGCGCCCGCCTCGTCGCCGAACCCGGCATCGAACTGGCCCAGGTAGTTGAAGGTAATGCGCGGCACGGGCAAGGCTTGCAGCGCATGCCGGGTATTGTCATTGCCCAGATAGCGCAGCGTGCCAAAGCCCAGGCCTTTATCAGGGATCGCCCGCAACTGTTCTTTGATCGTCTTGATCGAGTCCTGCGGCGTGATCGCCGGGGTCAGCCTGACCGGGAACAGGCTGGTGAACCAGCCCACGCTGCGGCTTAAATCGAGCTCTTCGAACAGCGCCTCGCGGCCATGGCCTTCGAGCTGGATCAGGGTCGAGGCTTCACCCGTCCAGTCCGCAATCACCCGCGCCAGCGCCGTCAGTAACAGATCGTTGACCTGTGTGCGATAGGCCGCCGGTGCCTCCTGCAACAGCTGGCGGGTCTGCTCTTTGTCCAGACGGGTCTGTACATGCAAGGCGTGGCGGTTGTGCAACTCGCCCTGGGGTCGATCGCAGGGCAAGTCATTGCGCGAATCCTGCAATTGCCCTTGCCAGAACGTCAGCTGAGCCTGCATCGCCGGGCTGTCGGCATGTTGTTGCAAGCGTCGCGCCCAGGCCTGGGTGGCGCTGGTCTTGGCCGGCAATGTGAGCGTTTGGTCCGCCTGCAACTGCTCGCAGGCCTGTTGCAGGTCTTCGAGCAGAATGCGCCAGGACACGCCGTCGACCACCAGGTGATGGATCACCAGCAACAGTCGCTGACTGCCATCGGCCATGTTCGCCAGCACCGCGCGCAGCAAATTACCGCTCGCCAGTTCGAGGCTGCGCTGTGCCTGTTCGCCCAATTGTTCGAGTGCCTCGGCATCGGCGACCTCGGCGGTCCACAGCAGCGGCGACTGTTGCCAGAGCGCCTGCTGCTCGGCCAGGGAACGATGCTGCGCGGTCCAGTTGTCGCCCTGGCGGGTGAAGGCCAGGCGCAACGCGTCGTGATGGCTGACCAGCGCCTGCAACGCACGCTCCAGGTGTCGGGCGTGCAGCGGTTTGGCGGACTTGAGCAGCACCGACTGGTTCCAGTGGTGCGGCTCGGCCATCTCGCGTTCAAAGAACAACTGCTGGAATGGCAGCAACGGCGTGTCGCCAGTGACCGGGCCCTGGTCGATGCTCAAGCCGCTGTCGCCGACCTTCGCCACTGCCGCGAGGCTTTGCACGTTCTGGTGCAGGAACAGGTCTTTGGGACTGAAATGAATCCCCGCCTGGCGCGCCCGGCTGACCACCTGGATCGAGATGATCGAATCGCCGCCCAGCTCGAAGAAGTTGTCGCTGATCCCCACCTGCGGCCGCCCCAGCACGCTTTGCCAGATCGCCACCAGCGCCTGCTCGGTGGCGCTGATCGGGGCGACGTAAGCCTTGCTGCTGGCCGTGGTGTCGGCCTTGGGCAGCGCCTTGCGCTCCAGTTTGCCGTTGGGGCTGACCGGCATTTTTTCCAGCCACAGCCAATGCTGCGGGACCATGTAGTCCGGCAATGTCTGGCTCAGGTGTTCCTTGAGGCTACGCTGCAAAGCACTGCGAACGTCATCGTCGGCGTGCAGCAATGCGCCGCGCGCTGGCACCACATACGCCACCAACAGCGTGCCGTCCTGGGCGATCACCACCGTTTCACGGACTTCGTCGTGTTCGGCCAGGCGCGCTTCGATCTCGCCCAACTCAATGCGCAGGCCACGGATTTTCACCTGATGGTCCATGCGCCCGGCGTATTCGATCACCCCGTCGGCGCGATAACGCGCCAGGTCGCCGGTGCGGTACAGGCGCTGGCCGTCACCGAACGGGCTGGTCGCGAATCGCTCCGCCGTCAGCGAAGGGCGACGGTGATAACCCCTGGCCAGGCCTTCGCCGCCCAGGTACAACTCGCCGATCACACCCACCGGTACCGGCGACAACTCGTGATCGAGAATGTAAGTCCCCAGGTTGGCGATCGGCTGGCCGATTGGCACGCTGTCGCGCCCTTCCTCGATGCACGTCCAGTGCGTGACGTCGATGGCCGCTTCGGTCGGGCCGTAGAGGTTGTACAGCCCGGCGTTGGGCAGCTTGGCAAACACTTGCTGCTGCGCATCCACTTGCAGGGCTTCGCCACTGCACACGATCCGGGTCAGGCTGGTGCACTCGCCCATCGAAGGGTCTTGCAGGAACGCCTGCAACATCGAAGGCACGAAGTGCAGCGTGGTGATGCGTTGCGCGGTGATCAACTCGATCAACTGCGCCGGATCACGATGAATGCCCGGCGCGGCCACTACCAGTGTCGAGCCGGCCAACAGCGGCCAGAAGAACTCCCAGACCGACACGTCGAAACTGAACGGCGTTTTTTGCAGCACGCTGTCCGTGGCGTCGAGCCGATAGGCCTGTTGCATCCAGCACAGGCGATTGACCAGCGCCGAATGACGGTTGCCCGCGCCTTTCGGTTTACCGGTGGAACCCGAGGTGTAGATCACATAGGCAAGGTTTTCGCCGTCGAGGTCAATGCCAGGGTTGGCATCGCTGCGGCCTTCCAGCCAGTCGCCGTCCTGATCCAGCACCAGGCTGCGAATGCCGGCCGGGATCGGCAATTGCTCAAGCAAGTGGCTCTGGGTCAGCAACAGTTGAATGCCGCTGTCTTCAAACATGTACGCCAGGCGTTCCTGCGGGTATTGCGGATCCAGCGGCAAATAGGCACCGCCGGCCTTGAGGATCGCCAGCAAGCCCACGACCATTTCCACCGACCGCTCGACCGCGATGCCCACCAGCACATCCGGGCCGACGCCCTGCTCGATCAGCGCGTGCGCCAATTGGTTGGCTCGAGCATTGAGTTCGGCGTAGCTCAGGCGTTGCTCGGCAAACACCAGCGCACACGCCTGCGGGGTTTTACCGACCTGTTCTTCGATCAGCGCCTGCACGCTGCGATGCAACGGGTAGTCGACGGCGGTGGCGTTCCAGTCGATGACCGTCAGTTGACGCTCCCGGTCATCGAGCAATGGCAATTGCCCCACCGGACGGTGAATGTCCTCGACCAGGCCTTGCAACAGATTCAGCCAGTGCCGGCCCATGCGCTCGATGGTCGATGGCTCGAACAAATCAGTGGCGTAGGTCAGCGACGCGTGCAGGCCTTGCGGGTTATCACTGGTGTCCAGGGTCAGGTCGAACTGCGCGGTGCGGTGTTCCCAACTGAGGTTTGCAAGCTCGATGCCCGGCAAGGATTCGGCCAGCGTTGAGGTCGCTTCGCTGCGATGGTTGAACATTGCCTGGAACAGCGGGCTATGGCTCAGGTTGCGTTGCGGTTGCAGCGCATCGACCAGTTGCTCGAACGGCAGGTCCTGATGCATCTGCGCCGCCATGGCCGTCTGCTTCACCTGTTGCAGCAGTTGAGCGCCCGTCAGTTGGCCGTCGAACTCGGTACGCAGCACCTGGGTGTTGACGAAGAAACCGATCAGCCGCTCGGTTTCCAGCCGATTACGGTTGGCAATCGGCACGCCGACGCGGATATCCGCCTGGCCGCTGTAGCGATGCAGCAAGGTCTGGAACGAACCGAGCAACAGCATGAACAGCGTGACGTTTTCGCGCAGGGCCAGCGCCTTCAGGGCATTGCTCAGGGATTCGTCGAGGGTGATCGGCAGACGCGCCCCGCGAAAACTTTGCTGCGCCGGACGCGGATGATCCAGCGGCAGCTCCAACAGCGACTGTTCGCTGCCCAGCTTTTCGGTCCAGTACATCAATTGCCGATCCCGTTCACCGGCGGCCATCCATTGACGCTGCCACACCGCGTAGTCGGCGTACTGCACCGGCAATGGTGGCAGTTCGGCCGGCCGGCCCTGGCTGATCGCTGCATACAGGGCCATCAAATCATCGATCATCACCTGCAACGACCAGGCGTCGGAGACGATGTGGTGCAGGGTCAGAATCAGCACGTGATCCTGCTCGCCCACCTGCAGCAGAACGAAACGCACCAACGAGCCGTCGAGTACATCGAACGGGCGTTGCGTCTCCTTCTCGACGAAGGCCTTGATGCTGGCCTCATCGCTGGCGGCGAGACGTTGCTCGACAAAGCTCACGCGACCTTGCAGGCGGATCACCTGCCAGGTGCGGCCATCTTCCTCGACGAACGCCGTACGCAGGCTTTCGTGGCGTTCCACCAATGCCTCGAAGCTGCGTTGCAGGGCATTTTTGTCCAGCTCGCCACGCAGCCGTAGCGCGGTCGGGATGTTGTAGGCGGCGCTGTCGGGGTCCATTTTCCACAGGAACCATTGGCGCTCCTGGGCAAAGGACAGCGCCAGCGGTTGGTCACGGTCGACCCGGGTCATCGGCGGTGACTGCTCACCGGGTTCAGCGCCCAGCGCCTGGACGAAATCCTCCAGGGTGCTGTACTCGAACAAGCTGCGCAACGGCACCTGGATGTCCAGCACCCGCCGCACCCGCGACACCACTTGGGTCACCAGCAAGGAGTGCCCGCCCAGCTCGAAGAAGTTGTCGGTCAGGCCCACGCGATCCAGCTTCAGCACGTCCTGCCAGATCGCGGCGACTTGCTGTTGCCGTTCGCTCTGCGGCGCGACATAACGCGCCTGCAACTGGCTGGCGTCCACCGCCGGCAACGCCTTGCGATTGAGCTTGCCATTGGGGGTCAGCGGCAGGCTGGCGAGGAACAGCACATGCGCCGGAACCATGAATTCCGGCAGGCATTCCTTGAGCCGCGCCTTGAGTTCATCACGCAGGCGCAGTTGATCGTCGGCGGCATTGAGGTCCAGTTGCGGCGCAACCACATAGGCCACCAGTTGCTGGCTGCCCAGGGCTTCCTGCGCCAGCACCGCCACTTCGCGAACCGCTGGTTGCTCCAGCAAACGCGCTTCGATTTCACCCAACTCGATGCGGAAACCGCGGATCTTCACTTGGTGGTCGATGCGCCCCCTGTATTCGAGCACGCCGTCGTGCCGATGGCGCGCCAGGTCGCCGGTGCGGTACAGCCGCGCGCCGTTGCCGAACGGGTCGGGCAGGAAGCGCTCGGCGGTCATCGCCGCACGGTCGTGATACCCACGGGCCAGGCCGTCGCCGCCGATCAGCAGTTCACCAATCGAGCCTGCGGGGTTCGGCGCCAGATCGTCGCCCAAAATGTACAGCGTGGTGTTGGCAATCGGTTTGCCGAGGTACGGCTGGCGCTGCTCGCGGGTCAGTTGCCAGGCCGCCGACCAGATGGTGGTTTCAGTCGGGCCATAAAGGTTCCAGACCTGCCCCGCCAAGCCGAGCATGCGCTGGGCCAGGTCATCGGCCAGCGCTTCGCCGCCGCAGAGGAATTTACAGCCCTGGAGGATGGGCGCCTGTTCGTGGTCGAGCAACATACGCCAGGTCGACGGCGTGGCTTGCACCACGGTGACTTCCTGTTGCCGGATCATCTCCAGCAACGCTTGCGGATCCTGGGCGGTTTGCTTGTCCACCAGCACCACGCGGGCACCGCTGAGCAGCGGGCCGTAGATTTCCAGGCCGAAAATATCGAACGAGAACGTGGTCAGCGACAGCATGCGGTCCTGGGCCTCGATGCCCGGCGCCTTGACCATGCTCACCACGAAGTTCACCAGCGCCTGATGGCGCACCATTACCCCTTTGGGTTTGCCGGTGGAACCGGAGGTGTAAATCGCATACGCGAGGTGTTCACCGTTGATCGATACCTGCGGATCGGCTTCACTGTAACCGCGAGCGTGCTCGCCTTGCGGGTCGAGCAACAGGGTCTGCACGCCAGCCGGAATCGGTAGTTGCCCGGTCAGATGAGCCTGGGTCAGCAGCAGTTGCAGGCCGCTGTCTTCGATCATGTGCGCCAGACGGTCTTCGGGGTATTGCGGGTCGAGCGGCACGTAGGCACCGCCCGCCTTGAGAATCGCCAACAGCCCGATCAGCATTTCCAGGCTGCGGTCGATGGCGATACCGACCAACTGATCCGGGCCGACACCCAGTTCGATCAGCCGGTGCGCCAACTGGTTGGCCTGGCGATTGAGTTGTGCATAGCTCAGTGATTGCCCGTCGAACACCAGCGCGGTGGCCTGCGGCGTGCGCCGGGCCTGGGCTTCGATCAACTGATGGATGCAGCGGTCAGTCGGGTATTCGGCGGCGCTGCGGTTCCAGTCGACCAGCACCTGCTGTTGTTCTGCTTCGTCGAGCAGGGCCAGTTCCCCCACCCGCTGCTGCGGATCGGCAACGACGCTGCCCAGCAGGTTTTGCCAATGCCGTGCCAGACGCTCGATGGTCGCGCCGTCAAACAGGTCGGTGGCGTAGGTCAGCTGTGCGCCGAGGCCCTCGGGGCCGTCGAACGTTTCCAGGGTCAGGTCGAATTGCGCGGTGCGCGATGGTTGACGCAAGTGGCGGATCGTCAGCGCTGACTCGCCCGTGCCCTGCCGACTTTGGCTGGCGCCGGTGCTCTGGTGGTTGTACATGACCTGGAACAGCGGGCTGTAGCTCAGGCTGCGTTCCGGTTGCAAAGCCTCGACCAGTTGCTCGAAAGGCAGGTCCTGATGCGCCTGGGCGGCCATCGCGGTCTGTTGGACCTGGGCCAGCAGCGTGCTGAACGTGGCCTGAGCATCGAACTCGGTCTTGAGCACCTGGGTGTTGACGAAGAAGCCGATCAGCCGCTCGGTCTCGACCCGGTTGCGGTTAGCGGTGGGCACGCCGACGCGGATGTCGGCCTGGCCACTGTAGCGATGCAACAAGGTCTGGAACGACGCCAGCAACAGCATGAACAGCGTGACGTTTTCGCTTTTGGCCAACGCCCTCAGGCGCTCGCCCAGAGCCGGCGGCAACGCCAGCTCATGACGGGCGCCACGCAGGCTCTGCATCGCCGGGCGCGGGTAATCGGTGGGCAACTCCAGCACCGGATGCTCGCTGCCCAAGTGCGTCTGCCAATACTCCAGCTGCCGCTCGCGCTCCCCGGCTTCCATCCAGTGCCGCTGCCAGATGCCATAGTCGGCGTACTGGATCGACAGCGCCGGCAAACTGAGTTCCTGGCCCTGGCGGTAGGCGCCATACAGTTGCAGCAATTCGTCGACCATGACCCGCATCGAGGCGCCATCCGAGGCGATGTGGTGCTGGGTCAGGGTCAGCACGTGCTCCTGCGCGCCAAGGCGCAGCAGGCTGACACGCAACAGCGGCCCGTTGACCAGGTCGAACGGCTGCCCGGTCTGTTCGGCGACGAACGCTTGAATCTGCGCGTCTGGCGATGGGGCGTCGGGGCGTTCATCCAGTTCATGCACGGCGACGGTCAGGCTCATGTGCGGATGAATCACCTGCACCGCCCGCTCATCCTGCTGCCGGAACGTGGTGCGCAAGCTTTGATGACGAGTAATCAGCGTATTGAAACCACGCTCGAGCGCCGCTACGTCAAGCTCGCCCTGCAACTGCATGGCACTGGGGATGTTGTAGGCGGCGCTGTCGGGGTCCATCTGCCAGAGAAACCACTGACGTTCCTGAGCAAAGGACAGCGGCACCGGATCGAACTGCGACTGGGTTTCGGGAATCGGCAGGTTCGCCGGCGAAACACCTTCCTCGAGCATCTTCTGCAGATAGACCCTGCGCTTGTCGAGCGGCAAAGTAATGAAGCGCCGGGCGATCTTCAAAGCGACATTGGTATCCATCAAGCTTCCTCCATTTCGTCAAGCAGGGCGTCCAGCTTGCTCAGTTTCAACGTATCGACCTGCTCACCTGCGGTTGCCAGACGGCTGACGAAATCCGTGAGTACGGGGTGTTGAAAAATCAGTTGTGGGGTCAGTTTCAGGCCCAGTTCCAGTTGCAGGCGTGAAACCACATTGACGGCCAGCAACGAGTGGCCGCCCAGTTCGAAAAAGTTATCCAGCAAGCCGACACGCTCGACTTGCAGTACGTGCTGCCAGATCGCCGCGACCTGCTGCTCCCGCTCGCTCTGCGGGGCGACATAACGCACCTGCAAATGACCGCCCTCCACCGTCGGCAACGCCTTGCGGTCGAGTTTGCCGTTGGGCGTCAGCGGCAATTGTTCGAGGAACAACAGGTGCGCCGGGACCATGAATTCCGGCAAAGACTCCCTGAGCCGTGCCTTGAGTTCATCGCGCAAAGATTGCTGATCGTCGGCGGCATCGAGGTCCAGCTGTGGTGCGACCACATAAGCCACCAGTTGCTGATTGCCCAGGGCTTCCTGCGCCAGCACCGCCACTTCGCGGACCGCTGGCTGCGCCAGCAGGCGCGCTTCGATTTCGCCCAGTTCGATGCGGAAACCACGGATTTTCACTTGATGGTCGATTCGCCCTCGGTACTCGATCACACCATCGGCCTGATAACGGGTCAGATCGCCGGTGCGGTACAGGCGCTCGCCATGGCTGGCAAACGGGTTCGGCACGTACTTCTCGGCGGTCATGCCCGGCCGCCCCAGGTAACCACGGGTGATGCCGGCGCCGGCCAGGTACAGCTCGGCGGACACGCCCAGGGGCACCGGTTGCAAATCGGCATCCAGCAGGTAACTGGCGGTGTGCTTGAGCGGCCGGCCAATGTTCGCCGTGCCACCCGCCTCGCGACGGGCCCAGGTGGAATAGGTGGTGTCTTCCGACGGGCCGTAAAGGTCGTAGACATGCGCCACGGTCGCTTGCCCATAAAGTGCGTCGACCAGCGACTGCTTGAGCGGCTCACCGGCGAGGTTGATGATGCGCACGCTCGGCGGAATCTGCCCGGCACTGTGCAGCGCATTGATCGCCGACGGTACGGTGTTGATCAGGCGCACCTGATCCCGCGCCGGCAATTGCGGCAATTCCATGGCGTTGCGGGCGATGATCAGCGAGCCGCCGTTGGCCAGGGTGACAAACAGCTCCCACACCGACAGGTCGAAGCACACCGAGGTCGAGGCCAATACCCCTTGAATGTCGTCGCGGCTGTACACCGATTGCGACCAGTCGATCAGCGCCAGCACGTTGCGATGGGCGATGGCCACGCCTTTGGGCTTGCCGGTGGAGCCGGAGGTGTAGATCACGTAGGCCAGGTTATCCGGTGTGACGCGGGTGACCGGGGCGCTGCGCGGATAATCCGCCAGTTGTGCCTCGATCCGCTCCATCAGCAGCACTTGGGTGTGCGCCGCCACGTTTAATGTTGCCGCAACGGCCTGCTCGGTCAGCAGCACCAGGGCGCGGCTGTCTTCGAGCATGTAGGCCACGCGGTCGACCGGGTAATCCGGGTCCAACGGCACGTAGGCACCGCCGGCCTTGAGCACCGCGAGCAGCGCGACCAGCAGGCTGTCCGAGCGCTGCATCGCCACGCCGACCCGCACTTCCGGGCCCACGCCCAATTCGCTCAGCTTGTGGGCGAGACGGTTGGCGCGGCTATCGAGTTCGGCGTAAGTCAGCTGTTGGCTGGCGAAGGTGACCGCCAGCGCGTCCGGTTGGGCGGCGACTTGGCGGTCGATCAACTGATGAATGCACAGGTCTTGAGCGAAATCTTCGTCAGCACGGTTCCAGTCCAGCAAGACCTGTTGCTGTTCGGTCTCATTCAACAGCACCAACTCGCCGAGGCAGCGTTCACCGGTGTCGATCATCTGGCTCAACAAGTGCTGCAAATGAGCCGCCAATTGCGCCACCGTCGCCGATGCAAAACTGCCGCGCTGATAGCTGAAGTGCATCGACAGTTGGGTGTCGAGGCTCACCAGCAGGGTCAGTGGATAGTTGGTCTGCTCGACACTGGCCACCGGACCAAAGCGCAACCCTTGCGGGGCGCCCTGCTCCAGGGCCTGGTCAATCGGGTAGTTCTCGAACACCAGAATGTTGTCGAACAGCGCTTCACCGCCCTGCCCGGCCCAGCGCTGAATATCGAACAGCGCGGTGTGTTCGAACTCGCGCAAGGCCAGGTTTTGCGCCTGCACCGCTTGCAACCAGCTATTGAGCGATTGCTCGGCCCGAGGGCTGGCGATCACCGGCAAGGTGTTGATGAACAGCCCGATCTGTTGCTCGACACCCGGCAAGTCAGCCGGACGACCGGCGACCGTCGCGCCGAAGGCCACGGTGTTTTTCCCGGTGTAGCGTTGCAGCAACAGCAACCAGGCCGCCTGCACCAGCGTGTTGACGGTGATTTTCGAGGCCCGGGCGAACTCGCCCAGACGCAAGGTTTGATCGGCCTCCAGCACCTGGAAATGATCGCCATAACCTTGGGCTTCGATAGACGCTTGAGGCTTCGCGACGGTCTGGGCCAGGCGCGTCGGCTCCTCCAGCGCCTGCAGCGCCGGGGTCCAGAACGCTTCGCTGGCGGCTGAGTCCTGGCGTTGCAGCCAGGCGATGTAATCGCGGTAACGTCCGCTGTGAGCGGCGTTGAACTGGCCGCTGTAACGCTGCAGCACTTCGCCGAGCAACTGCGAGTTGCTCCAGCCATCCATCAGGATGTGATGGTTGGTGTAGATCAGGTGATGACGGTGGTCGTCGATGCGCGCAATCACCAGCCGCAACAAGGTCGACGCGTTCAAGTTCAGGCTTTGGCGTTCAGAGTCGGCAAGCGTCTGCAAGGCCTGATCGCGCTGCGGATGCCTGCGCACATCATGCAGGCTGTAAGGCAACTGCGCGTGTTTGCTGACCACTTGCACCGGGTTTTCCAGTTCGCCCTGCCAGACAAAACGCGTGCGCAGAATGTCGTGGGCATCCACCGCCGCTTGCCAGGCCTGATGGAAACGCTCGGGGTCGAGCCCGTCGACGTCCAGGCGTATCTGGTTGATGTAATCGCCGGTGGTTTCTTCGTACACGGCATGGAACAACATGCCCTGCTGCATCGGCGACAGCGGATACAGGTCTTCGATCGACTGCGGCGCCAGCGGCAAGCCGTCCAGTTGTGCCTGGCTCAAGCGCGCCAGCGGGAAGTCCGACGGAGTAACGCCGTGCTGCCCGGCCTCGCAGCAATGGGCGATCAGCGCTTGCAGTTCCTGGGCGTAATCGTCGGCCAGCGCTTGAATGGTCGACTCATTGAACCGTTCGCGGCTGAAGGTCCAGCCCAGGTTCAGTTCGCCGCCATACACCTGACCATTGAGGGCCAACTGGTTGGCCAATGGCGCACGGGCGTCCAGTTCATCGCCGGCCGCGTCACTGCACGGTACGAACAAGGCGCCGTCGGCTGCGCTGAAGCTGCCGTCGAACTGGCCCAGGTAGTTGAAGGTCAGGCACGGGACCGGCAATTGGCTGAGGGTTTGACGTGCGGCGTCGTCTCCCAGATGGGCCAGGGCACCAAAACCGAGGCCCTTGTTCGGGATCGCGCGCAGCTGTTCCTTGATCTGTTTCAGCGAGCCACCGAGGTCAGCGACCGGCGTCAGTTTTGCCGGGTACAGGCTGGTGAACCAGCCGACGGTGCGGGTCAGGTCAACGCCGTCGAACAGCTCTTCACGGCCATGGCCTTCGAGCTGGATCAACGCGCTGTCGGTGCCGGTCCAGCGCACCATGACCCGGGCCAGAGCGGTGAGCAGCAGGTCGTTGACCTGGGTGCGATAAGCCGCCGGAGCGTCTTGCAGCAGTTGCCGGGTCAGTGCCTTGTTCAGTTGCGTGCGCACCGTCAGTGCGTGCTTGTTCTGTTGCCCGCCTTCGGGGTTATCCGCCGGCAACGCCACGTCGGCGCCTTGCAATTGCTGTTGCCACCAGGCCAGTTCGCTGCGCAGTTCCGCACGGCGGGCGTAGGTTTGCAGGTGCTCGGCCCAGACTTTGGCCGCACTGGTTTTGGCCGGCAATTGCAGGGGCTCGCCGGTCAACAGCTGACGGTAAGCGGTTTGCAGATCGTCAAACAGAATCCGCCACGACACGCCGTCCACCACCAAATGGTGGATCACCAGCAACAGTCGCGCAGTGCCGTCATCAAGGTTCGCCAGCACTGCGCGCAGCAGCGGCCCGTGTTGCAGGTTCAGGCTGCGTTGCGCTTCGTTGGCCACCGCTTCCAGTGCCGTGGCGTCGGCGACGTCGACCGCCCAGACCAACGCCTCGGTCTGGCTGCCCGGCGCGCGGTATTGCGCCTGCCAGCCCTCGGCCTGCTCGACGAAGCTCAAGCGCAAGCCATCGTGGTGCGTAACCAGCGCGCCCAACGCCTGCTCAAGCAGCGCAGCCTCCAGGGTTTGCGTCGGCTTGAGCATCACCGCCTGGTTCCAGTGTTGACGCTCGGGGATGGCCTGTTCGAAGAACACCTGTTGCACCGGCAACAACGCCAGTTCGCCCGTCACCGGCCCTTGATCGATGACCTGAGCCTGCTCACCCAACCGCGCCACCGTGGCCAGTGCCTGAATGGTCTGGTGCTGGAACAGGTCTTTGGGCGTGAAGCGGATACCGGCCTGACGGGCGCGGCTGACCACTTGAATCGAGATGATCGAATCGCCGCCCAGTTCGAAGAAGTTGTCGCTCAAACCGACCTGATCGAGTTTCAGCACATCCTGCCAGATCGTCGCCAGTTGCTGCTCCAGTGCGCTTTGCGGCGCCACATAGGCTTGCTGCAATTGGCTGACATCCGGCTTGGGCAGGTTCTTGCGGTCGAGTTTGCCGTTGGGGGTCAGCGGGAGGCGCTCAAGCAGCAGCAAATACGCCGGGACCATGTGCGCCGGCAGCGCGACTTTAAGTTGCTCGCGCAGGCTGTCGGCGAAATCAGCCTGTTCGGCATTGAGCGCATCGGCGACCACATAAGCCACCAGGCGCTTGCCGCTGCCGGCGGTGCCTTCCTGGGCAACCACCACGGCTTCGCGTACCCCATCGAGGGCTTGCAGGCGCGCTTCGATTTCCCCCAGCTCAATGCGGAAACCGCGAATCTTCACCTGATTGTCGATGCGATCCAGGTAATCGAACGTGCCATCGGCACGCTGCCGCACCAGGTCGCCGGTGCGGTACAGCAGCCCACCGACCGCGCTGAACGGGTCAGCGACAAAGCGCTCCGCCGTCAGCCCCGGACGATTCAGGTAACCCCGGGCCAGGCCGGTGCCGCCCAGGTACAGTTCACCGGCCATGCCTTGGGGCAGCAGGTTCAGGTCGGCGTCCAGCACGTAAGCGCTGCGGTCACCGATGCGACTGCCGATCGGCGCGTAGGCCGCGCCGCACTGCACGTCGCGCCCGGCCTTCCAGATCAGCGGCGTGACCACGGTTTCGGTCGGGCCGTAGCCGTTGATGATGTAGTCCGGATCGAGCGCGCGTTTGACCCGCTCGAAACTGGCGTTGGGCACGGCATCGCCGCCGAAGCAGTAAATCCGCACCTTCGGCGGGTGGCCTTCACGCTCGGCGTGTTCGGCCAGTTGTTGCAGGTAGACCGGTGGGAACGCCACCACCGTCACGCCGTGTTCGCGCATGGCGTTACAGGTCTGTTCCGGCGTCCACAGGCTGTCGTCGCGAATCAGCAGCGAGGCGCCGTGGGTCAGGCTGGTGAGCCAACGCTCGTGGGCGCCGTCGAAGGCGAAGGACATGAAGTGGAATTCGCAGTCGCTGTCGCGCATTTCATAGCGCTCGCCGATGGCCTGGCAATGCATCGCCAGCGGGCCATGGGCAACGCTCACGCCTTTGGGGTTACCGGTGGAACCGGAGGTGTAAATGACGTAAGCGAGGTTCTGCGGATCGAGCGGCACTTTGGGCGCAGTGAGGGATTGGCCGCGCAGATCGAGACGGTCGAGTTCCAGCACCGGGACCGAGTCCTCCACCGGCAACTGCGCAGAAACAGACGAATCGGTGAGCAACAACGCCAGCCCCGAATCCTCGATCAGATAGGCCAGGCGCTCGCGCGGGTAGCTGGTGTCCAGCGGTACGTAGGCACCGCCGGCCTTGAGCACCGCCAGCAATGCGACGATCACCCCTTCGCTGCGCGGCAAGGCCACGCCAACCCGGCTTTCCGGGCCGACACCCCGGGCGATCAGGGCGTGGGCCAACTGGTTGGCGCGCTGGTCGATGTCGCCATAGCTGAACCGCTGGCCGGCGAAGATCACTGCCGTGCGTTCCGGACGCTGGGCGGCGAGTTCGGCGATGCGCTGGTGCACGGCGACATTCACCGGGTACGGTTGCGGCTGGTTACTGGCCTGTTGCTGCGCGAGTTCGGCGGCGCTGGCCAGGGCGATTTCACCGAGGTTGCGTGCGGCCGACTCGGCGAACTGCTCCAGCAGTTGCAGCAGGTGCGCACTGATGCGTTCGATCGCCGGCATGGAAAAATGCGCCCGGTCGAAGCTGTAATGCAGCGCCAGGGTCTGGCCGAGCGTCACGGCGACGCTCAGCGGATAATGGGTTTGCTCAAGGTTGGCGACGTCGCCGAACACCACGCCTTGCTCCGCGCCTTGTTGCAGCGCCTGGGCAATCGGGTAGTTCTCGAACACCAGAATGTTGTCGAACAGCGCTTCGCCACCCTGCCCGGCCCAACGCTGAATGTCCGCCAGCGGCGTGTGTTCGAACTCGCGCAGGCTGAGGTTTTGCGCCTGTACCGCTTGCAACCAGTGGCCGACGCTCTGGTCCGGACGCGGCGCGCCGATCACCGGCAAAGTGTTGATGAACAAGCCGACAGCTTGCTCGATGCCGGGCAAGTCTGCCGGGCGCCCGGCCACCGTGGCGCCGAAGGCCACGGTTTCGTGACCGGTGTAGCGTTGCAGCAACAGCAGCCACGCGGCTTGCACCAGGGTGTTGAGGGTGACTTTCTGTTGCCGGGCAAAGGTTTCAAGGCCTTGGGTGCGACTGACGTCCAGGGTCTGGAAGTGGTCGCCATGCCCGCTCAGGGTTTCGTTGCCGAACACCACCCGCGCCAGTCGGGTCGGCTCTTGCAAGGAGGCCAACGGCTCACGCCAGAAGTCCTGGCTCGATTGCGCATCCTGACGCTGCAACCAACCGATGTAATCGCGATAACGCCCGCCGGTGGCCATCGGCGCGCGACCGCAGTAACGCTGCAACACTTCGCCGAGCAACTGCGAGTTGCTCCAGCCGTCCATCAGGATGTGGTGATGGGTGTAAATCAGGTGCCAACTATCAGAGGCGGTTTGCACCAGCACCAGTCGCAGCAACGGCGCCTGGCTCAGGTCGAACCCTTGTTGGCGTTCAGCATCGGCCCGTTCACTCAGGGCCTGAACCTGATCGCCACGCTCACGCCAGTCGAGCACGGTGAACGGCAACTGCACCTGTTTGTGGACGATCTGCACCGGTTGTTCCAGTTCGCCCTGCCAGACAAAACCTGTGCGCAGAATGTCTTGAGACTCGACAGTGGCCTGCCAGGCCGCGCGGAAACGCTCGGGCTCGAGGCCTTGCACATCCACCCGCAGCTGATTGATGTACTCGCCCGCCGCCTGTTCGTACAGGGTGTGGAACAACAGCCCCTGCTGCATCGGCGACAGTGGATAGAGGTCGTCGAGTTGGCCGACGGCCACCGGCAGTGCATCGAGTTGCGCCTGGGTGATGCGCGCCAGCGGGAAGTCCGACGGCGTGGCCTGTGGGGCCTCGAGGGTGCAGCAATGCTCGATCAACCCGTTGAGTTCGACAGCGTATTGATCAACCAACTGCTCAATGGTCGCGGTGTCGAACATCTCACGGCTGAAGCCCCAGCTCATCGACAGCTCACCGCCGTACACCTGGCCTTCGACCGTCAGCCAGTTGGCCAACGGCGCCGACGGATCCTGGGCCGCGCCGCTGCCTTCGCTGGACGGCACAAACAACGCCGCTTCGTCGAACTGGCGGTCGAACTGCCCCAGGTAGTTGAAGGTGATGCGCGGTTGCGGCAGGGCCACCAACGCGGTGCTCGTTTGCGAATCGGCCAGGTAGCGCAGCACGCCGTAGCCCAGGCCTTTGTCCGGCACCGCGCGCAGTTGCTCCTTGACCGTTTTGATCGATGCGCCGAGATCGCCGGCCGGGATCAGGTTGACCGGGAACAGGCTGGTGAACCAGCCGACGGTGCGGGTCAAATCGATGTCGTCGAACAGGTCTTCACGGCCATGCCCTTCGAGCTGGATCAGCGTGCTGCCCTGCCCGGTCCAGCGGCACACGGCCCGCGCCAATGCGGTCAGCAGCAAATCATTGACCTGAGTGCGATAAGCCGCCGGCGCCTGTTGCAGCAGTTTGCGGGTTTGTTCGGCATCGAAGGTCAGTTCGACTTTCTGCTCGAAACGGTTTTGCAGTGCGCCGTCAGGGCGGTCGCACGGCAAATCGTTTTGCGGCGCATCGCGCAATTCGGCCTGCCAATAATCGACACTGTTGTGGAACGTTGGCAGGTGGCTTTGCAGACGCGCCACCCAGCGTTGGTAGGCACTGGTTTTCGCCGCCGTCATCAGCGTCGAGCCGTCGCGTGCCTGGCGATAGAACTGCTGCAGATCCTCCAGCAATACCCGCCACGACACACCGTCCACCGCCAAGTGGTGAATGACCAGCAGCAGCCGTTGGGTGCCATCGGCCATGTCCACCGACAACGCTCGCAGCAATGGGCCGGTGCTTAGATCAAGACTGCGCTGGGCTCCGTCGCATAACGCATTCAGTTCTTCGAGCGATTGCGCCGAGCGTTGCCACAACACCGACTCAACGGACGCTGCGCCATAAGCCTGCTGCCAACCGGCGTCGGTTTTTTCATAACGCAGACGCAAACCGTCGTGATGCGTGAGCAACTGCGCCAACGCTTGATCCAGCACCCCGGCATCCAGCGTTTCGCGCGGGACCAGCAGCAGCGACTGGTTCCAGTGATGACGCTGCGCAATGGTTTGATCGAAGAACCAGTGCTGCACCGGCGCCAGGGCCACCGCGCCAACCGCCGGACCTTGATCGATCAGGTTCTGCTCGCCGCTGCGGGCCACTTGCGCCAGGCTGCGGATGGTCTGGTGCTGGAACAGGTCTTTGGGGCTCAACAGGATGCCCGCCTGACGCGCGCGACTGACCACTTGCATCGACACAATGGAATCGCCGCCCAGCTCAAAGAAGTTGTCTTCCAGGCCGACGTTGTCGATGGCCAGGACGTCCTGCCAAATCGCCGCCAGCGACTTTTCCAGGGCCGTGCGTGGCGCCACGTGCTCGCGTTGCTGCCGGGTGACGTCGACCGCAGGCAAGGCCTTGCGGTCGAGCTTGCCGTTGGGGGTCAACGGCAATTGTTCGAGGAACAGCAGATAAGCCGGGACCATGTAGTCCGGCAAATGTTGGCGCAGCGCGGCTTTCAGGGTTTCGCGCAGGTTCGCTTGAGCATCGGCATTGCCCGCCAACACCGCGGCATCGGTCGGCACGATATAGGCGATCAGTTGCTGGCCGCTAACGCCATCCTGAGCCAGCACCGCCAGTTCGCGTACCGCGTCCTGCTGCAACAGCCGCGCTTCGATTTCACCCAGCTCGATCCGGAAACCACGAACCTTGACCTGGTGGTCGATGCGACCGACGTATTGCAGCGCGCCGTCTGCCTGATAGCGGGTCAGGTCACCGGTGCGATACAGGCGCTCGCCGTTGCTGGCAAACGGGTTCGGCACGTACTTCTCGGCGGTCATGCCCGGCCGCGCCAGGTAACCCCGGGTGATGCCTGCGCCGGCCAGGTACAGCTCGGCCGATACGCCCTGCGGCACCGGTTGCAGATCGGCGTCGAGCAAATAGCTGGCGGTGTGTTTGAGCGGTCGACCGATGTTGGCGCTGCCGCCGGCCTGGCGGCGAGTCCAGGTGGAATACGTGGTGTCTTCCGATGGACCGTAGAGGTCGTAGACGTGCTCGATAGTCGGCTGCTGATACAGCGCCTCCACCAGGCTCTGCTTCAGTGGCTCACCGGCGAGGTTGATGATGCGCACACTCGGCGGAATCTGCCCGTCGCGCTGCAACGCATTGATCGCCGAGGGCACGGTGTTGATCAGGCGCACCTGATCCCGGGCCGGCAGTTGCGGCAGCTCCAGGGCGTTGCGGGCGATGATCAGCGAACCGCCGTTGGCCAGGGTGACAAACAGCTCCCACACCGACAGGTCGAAACACACCGAGGTCGACGCCAGCACACCTTGAATATCGTCGCGGCTGTACACCGACTGCGACCAGTCGATCAGCGCCAGCACGTTGCGATGGGCGATGGCCACGCCTTTGGGTTTGCCGGTGGAGCCGGAGGTGTAGATCACGTAAGCCAGGTTATCCGGCGTGACGCGGGTCACCGGCGCACGGCTCGGGTAAGCGGCCAGCCACGGCTCGGCGGTGTCCATCAGCAGCACTTGGGTGCCTACCGCCACGTTCAAGATTGCCGCAACGGCCTGCTCGGTCAGCAACACCAAAGCGCGGCTGTCTTCGAGCATATAGGCCACGCGATCGGCCGGGTAATCCGGGTCCAACGGCACGTAGGCGCCGCCGGCCTTGAGTACCGCCAGCAGCGCCACCAGCAGGCTGTCGGAACGCTGCATCGCCACGCCGACCCGCACTTCCGGGCCCACGCCCAACTCGATCAGCTTGTGGGCGAGACGGTTGGCGCGGCTATCGAGTTCGGCGTAAGTCAGCTGTTGGCTGGCGAAGGTGACCGCCAGCGCGTCCGGTTGGGCGGCGACTTGGCGGTCGATCAACTGATGAATACACAGATCATCGGCGAAGCCTGGGTCCGCGCGGTTCCAGTCATGGACGATGCGCTGGTATTGCGCAGCTTCAAGCAGCGGCAAATCGCTGATGCGCTGCTGGCTGTCGTTGACCATACCGTGCAGCAAATGGGTCCAGTGCCGCGCCATGCGCTCGATGGTCGGCGCATCGAACAGGTCGTTGGCGTAGGTCAGCGCGGCATGCAGCGTGCCGGCTTTTTCGTAGGTGTCCAGGGTCAGGTCGAATTGGGTGGTGCGCCCTTCCCATTCGATCATGCCCAGTTCCAGGCCCGAGGCGGTGGTCACCGTGGAAATGTCCGCCACCTGCGGCTGATGGTTGTACATCACCTGGAA
Source organism: Pseudomonas sp. P9_31 (assembly GCF_034008235.1). Classification (NCBI taxonomy): domain Bacteria; kingdom Pseudomonadati; phylum Pseudomonadota; class Gammaproteobacteria; order Pseudomonadales; family Pseudomonadaceae; genus Pseudomonas; species Pseudomonas sp. P9_31. The sequence continues at coordinate 2,101,798 of NZ_CP125375.1, read as the reverse complement.
CAACGGCGTATGGCTGAGGCTGCGCTCCAGCTTCAACGCTTCCACCAGCCGCTCGAATGGCAAGTCCTGATGGGCTTGGGCGCCGAGGGCGGTTTCCTTGATGTCACTGAGCAAATCGGCCACGCGGGTCTGGCCGTCGAGCCGGGTGCGCAGCACTTGGGTGTTGACGAAGAAACCGATCAAGCCTTCGATTTCGCCGCGATTGCGGTTGGCGATCGGCACGCCGACGCGGATGTCGGTCTGCCCGGTGTAACGGTGCAGCAAGGCGTTGAAAGCGCCAAGCAACAGCATGAACAAGGTGATGTTGTGCTTCTGCGCGGTGGCTCGCAGTTGCTCGGTCAGTTGGCCATCAACGCCGAACTCATAACGCGTGCCGCGATAGCTGGGCATCGCCGGGCGCGGGTGATCGGTGGGCAACTCCAGCACCGGGTGCTCGTCGCCCAATTGGGCTTGCCAGTATTCCAGTTGCCGCGCCTGCTCCCCGGCTTCCAGCCAGCGGCGTTGCCACAAGGCATAGTCGCTGTACTGAATCGGCAGCGGTGCGAGCTGCGGTTGCGCGCCTGCATCATGGGCGTCGTAGCAGCGGATGAACTCATCGATCAACACGTTCATCGACCAGCCATCGGAAACGATGTGGTGCAGGGTCAGCAGCAGCACGTGCTCCTGCTCGGCGAGCTTGAGCAGCTTGACCCGCAGCAGCGGCCCGACGGCCAGGTCGAACGGCAGCAACGATTGCTGCTGGGCGGCCTCGGCCACGGCCTGCTCGCGCTCAAGGGCTGGCAGCGCGCTGAAATCGACCTGCTCGATCACCAGCGGCGCACGGGTCGGCGCTTGTTGCAGAGTCTCGTCGGCCTGACGCTGGAACACCGTGCGCAGGGTTTCATGACGCGCCACCAGGCTGGCGAACGCCTGCTCCAGGGCCGGCAGGTTCAACCGCCCGGTCAGGCGTACCGCGCCCGGCAAGTTGTAGGCGCCGCTGTGCGGGTCCAGCTGCCAGAGAAACCACATGCGTTGCTGGGCGTAGGACAGCGCTTGCCGGTCCTGGGCCTCGACCCCTTGCGGAATCGGAAAACGGGCGAAGTCCACGCCCTCCTTGTGCAAGGCCGCAAGGAACATCTGGCGCTTTTCCAGGGGCAACCCGATAAACCGGCGAGCAAGTTTCAAGGAGTCTTCAGCATTCATTTCTTAGCATCCGGATCAGTAGGCAGGAAGCACAAAGGCACGTCGTCCCTATAAAACGAATGCAGACCGGAAAAATTAGCGTTTGAGAACAAGTATCAGGAAGGAAGGTCGAAGCGGCTGGAATCGGCGGTGCGGCGAAGAAATGACGGCCGAACACAGACCTGTGGCGAGGGAGCTTGCTCCCGCTCGGCTGCGCAGCAGTCGTAAACCGGCGAATGCGGTATTCCTGACACAGCGAGGTCGCAGGTTTTAGGGTCGCTTCGCAACCCAGCGGGAGCAAGCTCCCTCGCCACAGAGATCACCAAACTGGAGCATCGTGTTAACCGACAGCCGCCAAGGCATGCCGCCGATGATGAACCTCCAGCTGATCCTTGATCACCCGCAGCACCTTGGCTTCATGCTCATGAATGAAGAAGTGCCCGCCGGCCAGCATGTCCACCGAAAAGCTGCCATGGGTTTCCTTGCTCCAGCCGATCAACTGCTCGGTGGTGGCCTTGTCGGACTTGCCACCCAGCACGTGCACCGGGCACTTGAGCAATGGCCGCTGCACCGGCTGAAAACGTCCGCACAGCAGAAAGTCCGCGCGCAGAATCGGCAGTGTCAGGCTCATCAGCTCTTCATTGGCCAGCACCTCTTCGCGGGTGCCATTGAGTGTTCGCAGCTGCTCGATCAACTGCGCATCGGTTTTCGGTTCGGCAAAGCCACGGTCGTAGTCGGCCCGCATCGTGGGCGCCGCCGTTCCCGAGGCAAACAGCGCCACCGGTTCCGGGCAGCCCAGCTCACGAAAGGCGTGGGCCATCTCGCATGCCAGCAAGGCCCCCAGGCTATGACCAAACAAGGCGTAGGGCGCCTTGAGCGTCGAACTCAGCTCCCTGGCCAATTGCATCGCCAGTGCGCGCATGTCGGTGTGCAGCGGTTCGCCGAACCGTGCGCCCCGCCCCGGCAGCTCTACCAGCTGCAGCTGCAACCACTGCGGCAATTTGCGCCGCCAGCGGCTGTAGACCATGGCACTGGCGCCAGAATACGGCAGGCACAGCAGGGTCAGCTTGGTCACCACGTTTACCTCAAAAAGTCGTCTGTAAGGGAGGACGGCCCGCAAGCGGCGAAAATTAGTCAGCGCCGGTTAAATTTCCGTTGCAGGTGCTCGTCCCTTGTTCAGACTAAAAACAGCTCAGACCGACCAACAAGGGGCATCGCCGTGGACCTGCAGACCATCCTGGGCAAACTGTTTGCCAATGCCGGTGCCGTCGGCATCGAAGGGGTTTTTCAATTCGTGTTCGGCCCGCACCAGGCGTACTGGTCCGAGGTCAAGGCCAGCAGCCGCACCGCAGCCGGCCGACATGCCAGCCCCGACGTGACCATCGAAGTCGCGGAAAAGGATTTTCTCGGGATCATGGGCGGCATCGCCAACGTCGAGGAGCTGTTCGCCAGCGGCCGCTTGAAAATCGGCGGCAACATGGGCCTGGCGACGATGCTGCCGCAGATCATCGATCACGCCCGCCATGGTGGCGGCGTGATGGAAAAGGTCGACATGAACAAGCGTTACCCGACCCCGCCGCGTTTCAGCGAAAAGGTCTCTGCGAGCCTGCCGCCCCAACGCGCGGTGGAGCGCCGGCCACGCAGCGAGCTGTCGGTGCTGGAGTTCGAGACACGCTATCTGCCCCACGGCATTGCGCTGGTGATCAGCGATGCCCTGCAAGACTGGCCCCTGTTCAAGCTCAGCCGCGAAGAGTCACTGGTGCATTTCGCCGAACTGCAAGGCATCACCCGCCACGGCGATTACGTGAAGAAAACCTTCTCTACTGAACGGGATTTCCGCTCCACCTCCATGGCCGAGTTCATCGCCTCCCTGGACACCCCGGCGGTTAAAAGCACCGATGGCGAACCACCGGCTTACATGGGCAACAACATCCTGCCCGCGCAGTTGATGGAGCAGATCAAGTACCCGCCCTATTTCGATCAAGCGCTGTTCATCCCGCCACGCATCTGGATCGGCCCCAAAGGCACGCTGACACCGCTGCATCGCGACGATACCGACAACCTGTTCGCTCAAGTCTGGGGCCAGAAAACCTTCACCCTCGCCGCGCCCCATCACCGCGAAGCCCTCGGCACCTGGTCGACGGCTCCCCAGGGCGGGCTCGACGGTTGTGATTTCAACCCGGATGCGCCGGATTACCAGCGCTTCCCCGGCGCGCAAGACGTGACGTTTCTGCAGGTGACCCTGGAGGCCGGCGACCTGCTGTTTCTACCCGAAGGCTGGTTCCATCAGGTGGAGTCGGTCTCGACGTCGTTGTCGGTGAATTTCTGGGTGAATTCGGGAAGAGGCTGGTAACCGACATCCCTTGTGGGAGCAAGCCCTGCATTGCCCCGGTTATTTGTGCCCGACACATTACCCCTGTGGGAGCGAGCCTGCTCGCGATGACGATTGGTCATTCAACATTGATGTCGACTGACACACCGCTTTCGCGAGCAGGCTCGCTCCCACAATGGATCAGCTGTGTGGCGCAGGCTTCGGCACGTCGACGTTATCCAGCACTCGATTCACCGCCAGCTCGGCCAGCATGATGACCTGCTGAATCGCCAGGAGCGTATGCCGCTGCGGGGCATCGACATACGCGGCAATGTCGCTGGTCATGACGCTGGCTGAGGCCAGTGATTCGCAGACATGAGCGAGCAGGCTTTCGTTGTCCATGTCCGGCGCAACCAGAAACATCTTGCTTGGCTTGCGGCCTTCGGGTTGTTTGGGCGGTGGCTTGAGGTAGTGGTCGAGCGCGCGTTCGGCGGCGTCGTGGAGTTTTTTCGAATCGAGGGATTCGTAGGGGGAAACGTTGTCGGTTTCTGGGGGATTGGGACTGTCTTTTATCATGGTGTAACTCCTGACATTCATGAAGCTCACCGCCGTCGTGACCAAACGATGGGTGGTGGGCGGTACGCAGGTTGGTCAACCGGGAAGTCAGGCACCCGGCGCACTCGAAAGTGCCCCGCGCACAGCCCACCGCGAAGCATACCGACAAGCACAAGAAAAAGCGCCGACATGCTCACGTTGACGCTTGCACGCCTGACATTGCACGGGTGACCAAACCCGGTCGCTGAATTTGCAGCAACCCCCAAAGCCTATCGGCTCCCTTTCCTAACCTACAACCGCCAAAACTCGTCAGAAATATCCACATTTACGACACTTTTTGTAGGATCAAGGCTTACCCGCGATGAACTTAAACACACTCTGCCTGATAGAGCTGACCTCCTGTGGCGAGGGAGCTTGCCCCTGTTGGGGCGCGCAGCGGCCCTGAAATCCACAACCACATTCCACCAGAAGCACCGTATTTACTGGCTTAACGACCGCTGCGCGGCCGAACGGGGGCAAGCCCCCTCACCACAGGATCGTGTAGGGCAAACACCTACATTTACTAAACAAACCCACCCAATCAACACGCAGTCACTCATTCCTACATCCGGAAATACCTTGTTGCCAGCGCCTACATCCATCCCTACCATCCACGCTCAACGGGTACAGCGGAGCTGTCCAACAAAACCCGAATTCAAGGAACCAGAATGACTCAGCGCATCCATCGCAGCATCGATACCCCACTCCGATCAGGCCTGAACCGGACTGAACTGTGGGAGGGCCACGACAAAGGCCTGATCAAATGCTGGGAAATCGGCCGCCAACGCGCCGCCCGCTTCCCCGACCTCGCCCACCAATGCCTGACCGGCGAACTCCCGGTGCTGGGCTGGAAAGGTGGCGTCAGCCGCAGCCTGAAGAAACTCGAAAAATACGGATCCCTCAAATACCTCGCCCAATGGCAGGGGTTGCGCGGGGAAGATCTGGATATTGATCTGAGCGCAGAACGGGCGTTGACCTGTTCCAGGACCAAAATGGTGGTGACGTTTACGCCGGATCGGTCGAAGTACTTCAATCAGGTGGCAGACGTGGAAGCTTAAGGAGCAGAACGCTTGGTCGACCTACATCAGGAATTTCAAAACAGCGGTTTCTTCCACGAAGCCCGGATTGATCGACGCTCGGCTGACGCACTGGTGGGAATCGCCGCCGGGCTCGCTGCCGACGGTACGATCAACCAGCAGGAAGCCGAGTTTCTAAAGACCTGGATCGAAACCCATTTGATCCATCTCGGCGACCCGGTGGTGAATATCCTCTACAAACGCCTCGCCGGCATGCTGAGCGACGGCGTGCTTGATGCCGAGGAGTCTGGCGAACTACTGGAGATGCTTCACCAGTTCGCAGGCCTGCCGATTGGTTCTGCCCAAACGTTCACTGCGCCGACCAGCCTTCCTCTCGACAACCCGGCGCCCTCTTTAAGTTGGGCTGACCGAGTGTTCCTGTTTACCGGGATCATGGCTTACGGTCCGCGCAAGGAGTGCGAATCACTGATTATTGAACGTGGTGGGCTTATCGGCGGATCCGTCAGCAAGAAGATCCACTATTTAGTGGTAGGCAGCATCGGCAATGATCAATGGCTGCATAGCACTTACGGGACCAAGATCAAAAGAGCGGTCGAACTGAGAGAAAGTGGTGTGCCGATAGCGATCATCAGTGAAGAATATTGGCAAAAGGTGCTGTTCGGATAACCCATTACAGCCCTATGGAGTGTCGAATGAACAAGACCCTCAAGGCAATACTGGATCTGCTGGAGCGCTGACGGAAAAACGCTCTCGATACGCCTGCGGCGTCACCCCCATCGCCCGCAGAAAACTGCGGCGCAAGGTTTCTTCACTGCCAAACCCGCATTGCACCGCGACCCGCTTGATCGGTACACCGGTGTCGCTGAGCAGCCGTCGCGCGGTCTCGACCCGAATAAGCTCGATGGCCCGGGCCGGGGTCTGGCCGGTGTCGGCGCGGTAATGACGGACGAAGCTGCGTTCGCTCATGCCGGCCTGCAAGGCCAAGGTCGGGATGCCGAGGTCCTTGGTGAGGTTTTCGCTGATCCAGGCGTGAAGTTCGTCGAAACGATTACCTTCTTTCTGCAAAGACAAGGTCACGCTGAACTGCGACTGGCCACCCGGACGCTTGAGAAACACCACCAATTGCCGGGCGACGTCCAGGGCCATGGTTCGGCCAAGGTCTTCTTCGACCATGGCCAGGGCCAGGTCAATGCCGGCGGTGACCCCAGCCGAGGTCCAGACCGGGCCGTCGTTGATGAAGATTGGGTTGGGTTCGACCTGAAGTTTGGGATGCTGCTGCGCCAATTGCTCGCAACGGGTCCAGTGCGTCACCACCCGCCGACCGTCGAGCCAGCCGCTGGCCGCCAGCAAAAACGCCCCGGTGCACACCGACGCCACCCGTCGGCACTCCATCGCATGCTCACGCACCCACGCCACCAGCGACTCATCCTGCGCCGCCGCGTAAACGCCCCAGCCACCGGCAATGATCAAGGTGTCGCTGCCCCGATCCGGCAGCGGCTCCGCCAACAGCGCCAACCCCGCCGACGACATCACTGCCCCGCCACCACTGGCAATCACCGACGGCGCATAGGGCGGCGGCAAACCTTGCTGGCGGGCAATGTCGTTGGCCGAGGCAAACACCTGCAACGGCCCGGTAACGTCGAGCAGTTGCACGTTGGCAAAGGCCTGCACATGAATGGTTTTCGGGTTGTTCGGCATATTTGGCGTAATTCGTGGGGTTATTGGCGTATACGCCAGATCCTACGAGCCTACAGTGAAGCCGTCCACCCCAATCAGGAGAAAAACGCCATGACGTTGCAGATCGGATTTTTGTTGTTTCCACAGCTCCAACAACTGGACCTGACCGGCCCTTATGACGTGCTGGCCTCGTTGCCGGATGTGAAGGTGCATCTGATCTGGAAGAATCTGGTGCCAGTCACCGCGAGTACCGGGCTGGTGTTGAAACCGACCATCAGCTTCGACGACTGCCCGCCGCTGGATGTGATCTGCATTCCCGGCGGCACCGGCGTCGGGCCATTGATGGAGGATGACCAAACCCTGGCCTTCATCAAGACTCAGGCTGCCACGGCGCGGTATGTCACCTCGGTCTGCACCGGCGCGCTGGTGCTTGGCGCAGCAGGGTTGCTCAAGGGCAAACGCGCCACCACGCACTGGGCGTATCACGAATTGCTCGGGCGTTTGGGGGCGATTCCGGTGAAGGATCGAGTGGTGCGCGACGGCAATCTGCTGACCGGCGGCGGGATCACGGCGGGGATCGATTTCGCCCTGACCCTGGCGGCTGAACTGTTCGATGAAGACACGGCGCAACTGGTGCAACTGCAGCTGGAATACGCCCCGGCACCGCCGTTTGCTTCGGGCAGCCCTGAGACAGCGCCAGTCAGCGTGCTGGAGGAAGCCCGCAAACGCGTTGCCGCGTCGCTGAAATTGCGCTCGGAAATCACCGAACGTGCAGCGGCGAAACTCGACTGCCGGTGAAAGAAATGGCTGCGGGAACCAAGGTCCCCGCAGCCAGTCACTCTCAGATGCCGCGGTGTTTCAGGCATACCGTGCTTGTGGGGTCTACGACTGCTGCGCAGCCTTCGGCTGCAGCTACAGGAGATCTGGATTCAGTGTTCTGCAGACGAAAAAAAACCCGCCTAAGCGGGTTTCTCAAGACCATTGCGACATCCTGTCGGCAGCCATCCTGGCGTATGGTCGATCATCCGTGATCCTGAGCACGTCCTGTGCTTCAGTTGATGGATCCAGATTAACCCCATCGGTGAAGCCTCAAAAGACGACATACCAGCGGCTCCGTGTAAGCCATTGACCACTCAGCGCCTGAAACCGCCCTTGTAGCAACTTGCAGTTTTCTGTAGCCGAAAAAAAACCCGCCGAAGCGGGTTTTTCCCAAGACCATATCGACTCCCTGTCGGCAGCAATCCTTGCTTATGGTCGATCATCCGTGACCCTGGAGCACTTCCTGTGCTTCAGTTGATGAGGCTAGATTACGCTTCGGATCCAATCTGCAATAGACGACATAGCTACTATCGCGTGTAAGACATTCGCCATAGTCACCTTTCCGAAACCCCTTAGACGTGTCAGCCATCACGCGCTGAGGCCACGAATTTCATGGCCTGCAGCCATCAACCTCCCTGGCTCTAATGGGTCTTGGTATTTGTTCTCAGAAATTCTTCGATATTGTTCATCTGCTCATCCCATCCACGGCTGTCCATGCGGAACGCCTTGAGCCTGCGCGATTGAGGGATGTGATCGAAACCGGATTCGACGACCGTCAACAACGTGCCTTCGTCCATATCCTGGAGCTCGAACTTCACCAGCGTGGTGGGTTCCTGGGAGTAATCGACTTCCGGTTCCACCGCATAGGGGTGCCAGCGGAACGAAAACACCCGCTCCGGTTCGACTCGCTCCACCAGTACATTCCACAACAAGTGCTCATAACCAGGATAAGTAATCTGCCCCTGGGTCCACTCGCCAGCGACAAAGCGCTTACCTTCGAGCGCCACGCCAAACCACTGCCCAAAGGCTTCGGCATTGGCCAGCACGCGCCAGACCTGCGAGCGCGGCACCTTGAGCAGGATCTTCCTTTCGATGCGATCTGATGCTGGGTTCATAAGTCACCTCCTGTATTGAACAGTAGGCCTGTAAAGACCATAAGACCACCCTAAAAGTTGTATCAAACGGGTGCCGCCATCAAGCATGCCTGAAATATTCGGCCTCGGTTCTGGCCATAAGTTCTGGGTTGAACAGGGAAGCCAGCAGGCGAAACCCTGCTGGGGCTAGCTTGCGAGAATGCTGCCGCCTTCGCGGCTTCAGGCGCCCTTGCTACGAGCTGAAACCGCCATCTTCGCTACACTGCACCCCAACTTTCCATCACCACAGCGAGCCCCCCATGCCCCCCCGTTTTCTCCTGGCGTTGACGCCGCTGCTGTTCACCACCGTGGCGCATGCCGTGGACTGTGCCAATGCGAACGACCAGGGCACCATGAATCAGTGTGCCGCCGAGCAATACAAAGCGGCTGATAAAGAGCTGAACACGCTTTACCAACAGATCACCAAACGATTGAAAGACAATCCCGATGCCAAGAAGCTGCTGGTCAGCGCGCAACGCAACTGGGTGGCGTTTCGTGATGCTGAGTGTGAGTTTTCGACCTCTACGGTGTCGGGGGGCAGTGTGTATCCGCTAATCTACAGCCTGTGCACCACCAACCTGACCAAGGCGCGCGTCGAAACCTTCAAACGCTACCTAACGTGTGAGGAAGGCGATATGAGTTGTCCGGTGCCTGGGGTTTGATGCTGTGGTGTCTTTGAGGACCTCTTCGCGAGCAAGCTCGCTCCCACGTGGATTGCGTTTATTCGACGTTGGTGGCTCAGCACAGCACAGCACAGCACAGCATTGAGCAACACATCGGTGCCCTGACGCACGTCTGGGCGAAATCGGTGGCCAGGCCTTCGATCGCCTGAATCATCCGCGCCACGCCGTACAAGGCATCCACGCTCAAAACCTGCGCCACCGGCTCACCGGCGCGCAGCCGCTCCAACAAGCGCGGTTCGGCGCGATCCGAAGCCAAGGCCTGATCGATGACAGCGGCCACCGTTCGCCAGTCGAGAAACAGCACACCGTTGTCGTCCGCCAGCACCAAATCGCCGGGACTCACCGTGACGCCGGCACTGTGGATTGGCTGATTGATCTGACTGTCGCCACGGCCATGCAGCTTGGTGGTCAGCAGGCTGGTGCCGCGAGCGAAGACGGGGTGGTGGATTTCGATATCCAGCTGCTGTGGAATCGCGAGCAGAAGATGAGTCAGGCCGAAACCGTGTTTCTGGAAAGCTTCCAGCACATGCTCAGTATTCGTGAGCCTGTGCTGCGAAGCCTTGATCGTTTAGACGTGAGGGTCGCCCGGCGCTTTGCTCGGCGCGGCGTATTGCGGCTTCAGGTGGCCCTCCTGATCGAGCAGCCAGGCGTCCATGATCTGCCGCACCACGGGACCGGCGACGCGACCTCCGGCCTCGCCGTTTTCGATCATCACCGAGATGACAATCTTCGGATGTTCGGCCGGGGCGAAACCGACGAACAAGGCGTTGTCGCGGTTGCGCTCAAGGGTTTTCGCCCGGTTGTAGCGCTCACCCTGCTTGATCGCCACCACTTGCGCGGTCCCACTTTTGCCGGCAATGCGGTACTGCGCGCCCTCCGCTGCCGCTCGGGCAATCCCGCGAGCATCGTGCATGACCATCTGCATGCCATGGTTGACCTGCTCCCAGTCACGCGGGTCCTTGAGCAGGATATTCGGCATCGGATGCTCATCCACCGGCGCTACGCCATCCACACTCTTGGCCAGGTGCGGTCGGTTCCATACACCTTTGTTGGCGATCAGTGCGGTAGCCTGGGCGAGTTGCAGAGGGGTGACCTGCATGTAGCCCTGGCCGATCCCGAGGATCACTGTCTCGCCGGGGAACCACGGTTGACGGCGCGTGGCGCGCTTCCAGGCCTGGGATGGCATCAATCCCGGAGACTCTTCGAACATGTCCAGCGAGACCTTCTCGCCGAGGCCGAACATCGCCATGTAATCGTGCAGACGGTCGATGCCCAGCTTGTGGGCCAGGTCGTAGAAGTAGGTGTCGTTGGAGCGCATGATCGCCGCGTCCATGTCCACCCAGCCATCGCCGCTGTGGTTCCAGTTACGGTACTTATGATCGAAGTCCGGGAGTTGGTAATAACCTGGATCGAAGACACGGGTCTGAGGGGTGACGACCCCGGCGTCGAGGCCGGCAATCGCCACCTCCGGCTTGATGGTCGAACCCGGCGCGTAGAGCCCCCGCAGTACGCGGTTGAACAGCGGCCGGTCGATGGAGTCGTGCAGCGCCGCGTACTCCTTGAAGCTGATCCCGGTGACGAACAGGTTCGGGTCAAAGCTGGGCTTGCTGACCATGGCCAGCACTTCACCGGTTGACGGATCGAGAGCGACCACCGAGCCACGGCGATCGCCTAATGCAGCTTCCGCGGCTTCCTGAAGTTTGACGTCGAGGCTCAGTACGATGTTTTTGCCGGGGATCGGATCGGTGTGCTTGAGCACTCGCAGAACGCGGCCTTGCGCATTGGTTTCGACTTCTTCGTAACCGACGTGGCCGTGCAACTCGGGCTCGTAGAATTTCTCGATGCCGGTCTTGCCGATGGATTGAGTGCCACGGTATTCCACCGTATCCAGGGCCTTGGATTCTTTTTCGTTGATGCGGCCGACGTAGCCAATCGAATGAGCGAAGTGCTCGCCCATCGGGTAGTGGCGAACGAATTGCGGCTCCACGTCGATCCCTGGCAGACGGAACTCGTTGACCGCCAACACGGCTATCTGTTCTTCGCTGAGTTCGTAGAACAAAGTGACTGGTACGAAGGGATGTCTAGCTTGTTTCATTGCCTTATCGAAGACCGTGCGGTCTTCGGCAGGCAGGTGCAGGAGGTTGACCACCTCATCCAGCTCTTCTTTGACGTCGGAGGCACGCTCGCGGGTGATGGTCAGGTTGAAGCTGGGTCGGTTGTCCGCCAGAACTACGCCATTGCGGTCATAGATCAACCCGCGGGTAGGGGCGATCGGCAATACGTGTACACGGTTATTTTCGGAGATCGTCGAGTGGTAGTCGTACTCGACCACTTGCAGGACATACAGGCGCACCACCAGCGCGCAGGTAATAGCGACGACGAACAAGGCGCAAGCCATCAGTCTTTTATTGACCAGGCGCTTCTCTTTTTCGTGGTCTTTGATCGGTATCGCTTCGGGCATTTCTGCAGCAGCTCTTTGACTGTAGAGGGGTGCCGATCCGTAGGCTTGAAATCAGTCCGTTAAAAACGAGCTGCACCATACCAAAAAAGGCGCGGTCACTTAGCGTGTTCTGCCGAAGTTTCATTAACGATGCGGCTGTTACCAGCGATAGCTATCGGGGTATCCCTTTGTTGCCAAGGCACTTTCCTGCGGGCAAAACAAAACCCCTACCTGCATACGCAGATAGGGGTTTCGGAATTTAATCTTGACGATGACCTACTCTCACATGGGGAAACCCCACACTACCATCGGCGATGCATCGTTTCACTGCTGAGTTCGGGATGGGATCAGGTGGTTCCAATGCTCTATGGTCGTCAAGAAATTCGGGTACCGAACCGTCTTTCGACGCTTCAGCAAATTGGGTATGCGATAGTTTGTGTGTTTCTCGAACTTTCGGTTCATTGCGTCTTCACACACCGCAATCTGGTGCTCTTTCGAGTCAGCAAATTGCTTGGGTGTTATATGGTCAAGCCTCACGGGCAATTAGTATTGGTTAGCTCAACGCCTCACAGCGCTTACACACCCAACCTATCAACGTCGTAGTCTTCGACGGCCCTTCAGGGGACTCAAGGTCCCAGTGAGATCTCATCTTGAGGCTAGTTTCCCGCTTAGATGCTTTCAGCGGTTATCTATTCCGAACATAGCTACCCGGCAATGCCACTGGCGTGACAACCGGAACACCAGAGGTTCGTCCACTCCGGTCCTCTCGTACTAGGAGCAGCCCCTCTCAAATCTCAAACGTCCACGGCAGATAGGGACCGAACTGTCTCACGACGTTCTAAACCCAGCTCGCGTACCACTTTAAATGGCGAACAGCCATACCCTTGGGACCGGCTTCAGCCCCAGGATGTGATGAGCCGACATCGAGGTGCCAAACACCGCCGTCGATATGAACTCTTGGGCGGTATCAGCCTGTTATCCCCGGAGTACCTTTTATCCGTTGAGCGATGGCCCTTCCATACAGAACCACCGGATCACTAAGACCTACTTTCGTACCTGCTCGACGTGTCTGTCTCGCAGTCAAGCGCGCTTTTGCCTTTATACTCTACGACCGATTTCCGACCGGTCTGAGCGCACCTTCGTACTCCTCCGTTACTCTTTAGGAGGAGACCGCCCCAGTCAAACTACCCACCATACACTGTCCTCGATCCGGATAACGGACCTGAGTTAGAACCTCAAAGTTGCCAGGGTGGTATTTCAAGGATGGCTCCACGCGAACTGGCGTCCACGCTTCAAAGCCTCCCACCTATCCTACACAAGCAAATTCAAAGTCCAGTGCAAAGCTATAGTAAAGGTTCACGGGGTCTTTCCGTCTAGCCGCGGATACACTGCATCTTCACAGCGATTTCAATTTCACTGAGTCTCGGGTGGAGACAGCGCCGCCATCGTTACGCCATTCGTGCAGGTCGGAACTTACCCGACAAGGAATTTCGCTACCTTAGGACCGTTATAGTTACGGCCGCCGTTTACCGGGGCTTCGATCAAGAGCTTCGCGTTAGCTAACCCCATCAATTAACCTTCCGGCACCGGGCAGGCGTCACACCCTATACGTCCACTTTCGTGTTTGCAGAGTGCTGTGTTTTTAATAAACAGTCGCAGCGGCCTGGTATCTTCGACCGGCGTGGGCTTACGGAGCAAGTCCTTCACCCTCACCGGCGCACCTTCTCCCGAAGTTACGGTGCCATTTTGCCTAGTTCCTTCACCCGAGTTCTCTCAAGCGCCTTGGTATTCTCTACCCAACCACCTGTGTCGGTTTGGGGTACGGTTCCTGGTTACCTGAAGCTTAGAAGCTTTTCTTGGAAGCATGGCATCAACCACTTCGTGTTCTAAAAGAACACTCGTCATCAGCTCTCGGCCTTGGAATCCCGGATTTACCTAAGATTCCAGCCTACCACCTTAAACTTGGACAACCAACGCCAAGCTGGCCTAGCCTTCTCCGTCCCTCCATCGCAATAACCAGAAGTACAGGAATATTAACCTGTTTTCCATCGACTACGCTTTTCAGCCTCGCCTTAGGGACCGACTAACCCTGCGTCGATTAACGTTGCGCAGGAAACCTTGGTCTTTCGGCGTGGGTGTTTTTCACACCCATTGTCGTTACTCATGTCAGCATTCGCACTTCTGATACCTCCAGCAAGCTTCTCAACTCACCTTCACAGGCTTACAGAACGCTCCTCTACCGCATCACCTAAGTGATACCCGTAGCTTCGGTGTATGGTTTGAGCCCCGTTACATCTTCCGCGCAGGCCGACTCGACTAGTGAGCTATTACGCTTTCTTTAAAGGGTGGCTGCTTCTAAGCCAACCTCCTAGCTGTCTAAGCCTTCCCACATCGTTTCCCACTTAACCATAACTTTGGGACCTTAGCTGACGGTCTGGGTTGTTTCCCTTTTCACGACGGACGTTAGCACCCGCCGTGTGTCTCCCATGCTCGGCACTTGTAGGTATTCGGAGTTTGCATCGGTTTGGTAAGTCGGGATGACCCCCTAGCCGAAACAGTGCTCTACCCCCTACAGTGATACATGAGGCGCTACCTAAATAGCTTTCGAGGAGAACCAGCTATCTCCGAGCTTGATTAGCCTTTCACTCCGATCCACAGGTCATCCGCTAACTTTTCAACGGTAGTCGGTTCGGTCCTCCAGTCAGTGTTACCTAACCTTCAACCTGCCCATGGATAGATCGCCCGGTTTCGGGTCTATTCCCAGCGACTAGACGCCCTATTAAGACTCGCTTTCGCTACGCCTCCCCTATTCGGTTAAGCTCGCCACTGAAAATAAGTCGCTGACCCATTATACAAAAGGTACGCAGTCACCCAACAAAGTGGGCTCCCACTGCTTGTACGCATACGGTTTCAGGATCTATTTCACTCCCCTCTCCGGGGTTCTTTTCGCCTTTCCCTCACGGTACTAGTTCACTATCGGTCAGTCAGTAGTATTTAGCCTTGGAGGATGGTCCCCCCATATTCAGACAAAGTTTCTCGTGCTCCGTCCTACTCGATTTCATGACTAAGAGATTTTCGCGTACAGGGCTATCACCCACTATGGCCGCACTTTCCAGAGCGTTCCGCTAATCTCAAAGCCACTTAAGGGCTGGTCCCCGTTCGCTCGCCACTACTAAGGGAATCTCGGTTGATTTCTTTTCCTCAGGGTACTTAGATGTTTCAGTTCCCCTGGTTCGCTTCTTAAGCCTATGTATTCAGCTTAAGATACCTAACTTATGTTAGGTGGGTTCCCCCATTCAGACATCTCCGGATCAAAGTCTGTTTGCCGACTCCCCGAAGCTTTTCGCAGGCTACCACGTCTTTCATCGCCTCTGACTGCCAAGGCATCCACCGTATGCGCTTCTTCACTTGACCATATAACCCCAAGCAATCTGGTTATACTGTGAAGACGACATTCGCCGAAAATTCGCGATTAAACTCACAAATTTTACCTTAGCCTGATCCGTTACCAGTGAAAGTAACGTTCAGTCTATCTTTCTATCACATACCCAAATTTTTAAAGAACGATCTAGCCAAAGACTAGAAATCAACATTCACCATCATCACGATGGAATGCTCATTTCTAAGCTTTCAACAAACAGAAGCAGTAGTGGTGGAGCCAAACGGGATCGAACCGTTGACCTCCTGCGTGCAAGGCAGGCGCTCTCCCAGCTGAGCTATGGCCCCGTATTTCTACAGGCGTTCCCACACAAGCAAAATTGGTGGGTCTGGGCAGATTCGAACTGCCGACCTCACCCTTATCAGGGGTGCGCTCTAACCAACTGAGCTACAGACCCAATTTCGGGCTGCTTCTTATCGTCTTCTTCAATGAATCAAGCAATTCGTGTGGGAACTTATGGAGCAGCTGATGTCGTCGATTAAGGAGGTGATCCAGCCGCAGGTTCCCCTACGGCTACCTTGTTACGACTTCACCCCAGTCATGAATCACACCGTGGTAACCGTCCTCCCGAAGGTTAGACTAGCTACTTCTGGTGCAACCCACTCCCATGGTGTGACGGGCGGTGTGTACAAGGCCCGGGAACGTATTCACCGCGACATTCTGATTCGCGATTACTAGCGATTCCGACTTCACGCAGTCGAGTTGCAGACTGCGATCCGGACTACGATCGGTTTTATGGGATTAGCTCCACCTCGCGGCTTGGCAACCCTCTGTACCGACCATTGTAGCACGTGTGTAGCCCAGGCCGTAAGGGCCATGATGACTTGACGTCATCCCCACCTTCCTCCGGTTTGTCACCGGCAGTCTCCTTAGAGTGCCCACCATTACGTGCTGGTAACTAAGGACAAGGGTTGCGCTCGTTACGGGACTTAACCCAACATCTCACGACACGAGCTGACGACAGCCATGCAGCACCTGTCTCAATGTTCCCGAAGGCACCAATCCATCTCTGGAAAGTTCATTGGATGTCAAGGCCTGGTAAGGTTCTTCGCGTTGCTTCGAATTAAACCACATGCTCCACCGCTTGTGCGGGCCCCCGTCAATTCATTTGAGTTTTAACCTTGCGGCCGTACTCCCCAGGCGGTCAACTTAATGCGTTAGCTGCGCCACTAAGAGCTCAAGGCTCCCAACGGCTAGTTGACATCGTTTACGGCGTGGACTACCAGGGTATCTAATCCTGTTTGCTCCCCACGCTTTCGCACCTCAGTGTCAGTATCAGTCCAGGTGGTCGCCTTCGCCACTGGTGTTCCTTCCTATATCTACGCATTTCACCGCTACACAGGAAATTCCACCACCCTCTACCATACTCTAGCTCGACAGTTTTGAATGCAGTTCCCAGGTTGAGCCCGGGGATTTCACATCCAACTTAACGAACCACCTACGCGCGCTTTACGCCCAGTAATTCCGATTAACGCTTGCACCCTCTGTATTACCGCGGCTGCTGGCACAGAGTTAGCCGGTGCTTATTCTGTCGGTAACGTCAAAACAATTACGTATTAGGTAACTGCCCTTCCTCCCAACTTAAAGTGCTTTACAATCCGAAGACCTTCTTCACACACGCGGCATGGCTGGATCAGGCTTTCGCCCATTGTCCAATATTCCCCACTGCTGCCTCCCGTAGGAGTCTGGACCGTGTCTCAGTTCCAGTGTGACTGATCATCCTCTCAGACCAGTTACGGATCGTCGCCTTGGTGAGCCATTACCTCACCAACTAGCTAATCCGACCTAGGCTCATCTGATAGCGCAAGGCCCGAAGGTCCCCTGCTTTCTCCCGTAGGACGTATGCGGTATTAGCGTCCGTTTCCGAGCGTTATCCCCCACTACCAGGCAGATTCCTAGGCATTACTCACCCGTCCGCCGCTCGCCACCAGGTACAAGTACCCGTGCTGCCGCTCGACTTGCATGTGTTAGGCCTGCCGCCAGCGTTCAATCTGAGCCATGATCAAACTCTTCAGTTCAAACATCTTTGGGTTTTTAAGAAACCCTAAACTTGGCTCAGCAATCGTTGGTTACATCTTTGATTTCTCGCGGAGTAACTTGTGATGCTGATAATCTTGTTGACTATCAGTCTGACTCCACAAGCACCCACACGAATTGCTTGATTCAGTTGTTAAAGAGCGATTGGTTAAGATCTTTCGTCTCAACCGAGGCGCGCATTCTACAGCAGCCTCTGTTGCTGTCAAGCGGTTATTTTCAGAAGCTTTCAAAGTTTCCTTTGCAACTTCAACCACTTGCGCTTCCGATCTCTCGTTAGCGGGAGGCGAATTCTACAGCGTTAGTCGCTGCTGTCAACACCTGTTTTTCTCCGCTTTCGACCGAGAAGATCGAACCGTCAATAAGGCGACAACACACTGCCTTACCAACTCCTTCTGGCCTCGATGAACTGAAGCGTAACCGCTGCCGAAAACTGCGTAACTCATTGTTTACCAAGGAGTTTTCCGTTTCGACTGCGCCGGAAGTGGGGCGAATTATAGACGTCCAGAATCTGCCGTCAACCGTTAATTACGCTTTTCTATCAGGATGTTCAAAATCCCTGCTTATATATAGACGCGCCCGCAACGAATGCGCAGTATATTGCCCAACACGTAAAACAATACTCTCGCCTCCTACTTCGGACGATGCCACGCAATGAATGACCACCCCCGCAGCCTCGCCTCGACTCTGTTCTCGGTTGGCCTGCTCTTAATAGCCATGGCATCGATCCAGTCCGGAGCCTCTCTGGCCAAAAGCATGTTCCCGGTTATCGGTGCTCAAGGGACAACCACCCTGCGGCTGATCTTCGCCAGCGTGATCATGCTGCTGCTATTGCGACCATGGCGAGCGAAGCTCACCGCAAAATCCCTGCGCACCGTTATCGTCTACGGGATGGCGCTGGGCGGCATGAACTTCCTCTTCTATATGTCCTTGCGCACTGTCCCTCTGGGTATTGCGGTAGCCCTGGAGTTCACCGGCCCATTGGCGGTCGCTATTTATGCCTCACGCCGGGCGATCGACTTTCTGTGGATCGCTCTGGCGGCCGTGGGTTTACTGCTGTTGATTCCGACTGGCGCCACGAGTGCAGGTATTGATCTGGTTGGCGCAGGTTATGCCCTTGGCGCTGGTGCCTGCTGGGCGTTGTACATTCTGTTCGGCCAGAAGGCCGGTGCCGACAATGGCGTGCAAACCGCCGCATTGGGCGTGATGATTGCCGCACTGTTCGTAGCCCCCATCGGCATCGTCCATGCTGGCGCTGCGCTGCTGACACCCTCGTTGATTCCCATAGC
The DNA here is from genome assembly GCF_034008235.1 of Pseudomonas sp. P9_31. NCBI lineage: Bacteria > Pseudomonadati > Pseudomonadota > Gammaproteobacteria > Pseudomonadales > Pseudomonadaceae > Pseudomonas > Pseudomonas sp. P9_31. The sequence continues at coordinate 2,083,181 of NZ_CP125375.1, read as the reverse complement.
CATCGGGGTCGCCATTCTGTCCACCGCCCTGCCCTACACCCTGGAAATGGTCGCCCTCACACGGATGCCCGCCCGGACCTTCGGCACATTGATGAGCATCGAGCCTGCGTTCGGCGCATTGTCCGGTCTGTTGTTCCTCCATGAATACCTCTCCCTGTCACAGTGGATGGCTATCCTGTGCATCATTCTGGCTTCCGTCGGCGCGACCATGACCATGGGGAGTGCCGCCAAACCTGCGGTCGCAGCGGATTGAGACGAGATTTGACGAAGGTCTGGTATTTGCCGCTCAATTAGGCCATGTTTAGGCCACGTAACTCAGTGTCAGACATGGATTTTTTCAGATAGGGATATCAGAACGCTTCAAGCAAAAGCGAACGCAGGCAGACCCGGGCGCAAGATCCGGGGCCTCTATAAGGACAGCAATGAAACGAATTTTGATACTGATCGCCGTACTGGCCGTTGCGGGCTGCGCGGCGACCTCGAAAACCCAGATCAAACACGGTAAGAAAGGGCTGCATATCAACTGTTCTGGGCTGTCGTCCTCGTGGGACAAGTGCTACAGCAGCGCCGCCAACTCGTGCGCACCCAAAGGTTACAAGGTGATCGCCAAGTCAGGGGACACCGTGGAAGAACCCGGTGACTATCCGTTCGGCCTCAACCCGGCCGGTTATACCAGCCGCAGCATGATCGTCATTTGCAAGTAACCTTCCCCCTTCTATCGGGTTTGCGTAGCCCGATAGGCGCTTCGCCCGGATGCTGCTAACGTTCGTCAGTCAATGACCGTTCAGCAAAGGGCGACATCCATGACCACCGCTATCAATAACAAGAAAATCGTTCTGGTCGTCGGTGCAGGCGATGCCACCGGCGGCGCCATTGCCAAACGTTTTGCCCAGGAAGGTTTCGTCGCCTGCGTCACGCGTCGCAGCGCAGACAAACTCCAGCCATTGGTAGATGCCATCACGGCGAGTGGCGGCGAGGCTCACGGCTTTGCCTGCGATGCGCGCAAGGAAGAGGACGTGATTGCGCTCATCGAGCAGATCGAAACCGGGATCGGCCCCATCGAGGCGTTCGTCTTCAATATCGGCGCCAATGTCCCGTGCAGCATTCTCGAAGAAACCGCCCGCAAGTATTTCAAGATCTGGGAAATGGCCTGTTTCTCAGGGTTTCTCAACGCTCGTGAAGTAGCCAGGCGCATGGTCCCCCGTCAACGGGGCACGATTCTGTTCACCGGGGCCACTGCCGGCTTGCGCGGCGCTGCGGGTTTCGCAGCCTTCGCCGGCGCCAAGCACGGGATTCGCGCCCTGGCCCAAAGCATGGCCCGCGAATTGGGACCGATGAACATCCATGTCGCCCATGTCGTAGTCGATGGCGCCATCGACACCGACTTTATTCGCGACAGTTTTCCAGAAAAGTACGCGACCAAAGATCAGGACGGCATCCTCAATCCCGAACACATCGCCGACAACTATTGGTACCTGCACAGCCAGCCACGGGACGCCTGGACCTTCGAACTGGATCTGCGCCCCTGGAATGAACACTGGTAAGCCCTTCCCCACAACCATAAGAAGAGCGCATCGACCATGAGCAAAACCGTGGAGTTCTTTTTCGACCTTGGCAGCCCCGCCACCTACCTGGCTTATACCCAACTGCCGAAGATCTGCGAGCAGACCGATAGTCGGCTGATCTACAAACCGATGCTACTGGGCGGCGTCTTCAAAGCCACCGGCAATGCTTCCCCCGTGACCATACCGGCCAAGGGTCGCTACATGTTTCAGGACCTGGACCGCTATGCCAAACGCTACGGTGTGTCGCTGAAGTTCAACCCGCACTTCCCCATCAATACCCTGATGCTGATGCGCGCCGTCACGGGCATGCAACTGCGTCATCCCGAGCGCTTTCAGGCGTTTATCGATTGCCTGTTTCACGCCCTGTGGGTGGAAGGACGCAGCCTCGATGACCCAGCGACCGTTGCCGCCGTGCTGACGCAAAACGGTTTCGATCCGAATGAGGTGCTGGCGCTGACCGCCGATGAGGACGTCAAAGCCACGCTCAAGGAAAATACCGAGAACGCGGTACAACGCGGTGTATTCGGCGCGCCGAGCATGTTTGTCGGTGGTCAGATGTTCTTCGGTCAGGATCGGCTGGACTTCGTCCTTGAAGCCCTGCGTGCGCAATAGCTGGAGATGAGCCAGACGCCGGAAACAGCGCCTGGACTCAAGCCACTCAAATAGCCGCAGTCCGGGCGTCCAACCACTCAAGGGCCGTGCCATCGAGCAACGGACTCAAACGCTCGCGCACCTCGGCGTGATAGGCGTTGAACCACTGTTTTTCGTCTTCGGTCAGCAGCGACGGTTCCAGGCAGCGGGTGTCGATCGGGCACAAAGTCAGGGTTTCGAATTTCAGGAATTCACCGAATTCGCTCTTGCCCGCTTCGCGGTTCAATACCAGGTTCTCAATTCGCACACCCCAGCGGCCCGGACGGTAAGTGCCCGGTTCGATGGACGTGATCATGCCCGGCTGCATCGCGGTTTGCGGTGCCGCAGCAGCCTGGTAGGCGATGACTTGCGGGCCTTCGTGGACGTTGAGGAAATAGCCGACGCCGTGACCGGTGCCATGACCGTAGTCGACGCTTTCGGCCCAGATCGGCGCGCGGGCAATAGAATCCAGCAACGGCGACAGAATGCCTTTCGGGAATTGCGCACGAGAGAGTGCAATCACACCTTTGAGCACCCGAGTGCAATCGCGCTTCTGCTCGTCAGTCGGCGTACCCACCGGCACCATTCGCGTGATGTCGGTGGTGCCGCCCAGGTATTGGCCGCCGGAGTCGATCAGCAACAGACCGTCACCCTCGATCACCGTGTGTTCTTCTTCGGTGGCGTGGTAGTGCGGCATCGCACCGTTGGCGTTGAAGGCGGCAATGGTGTTGAAACTCAGCGACACATAATCCGGGCGGCGCATGCGGGCTGCGGTCAGCTGTTCGTCGATGGTCAGTTCGGTGACGCGCTCACGCCCCAATGCTGCGTCCAGCCAAGCGAAGAATTCGCACAGTGCGGCACCATCCTGCTCCATGGCCCGGCGAATGTGCTCGGCATCGGCCAGGCTCTTCTTCGACTTGGCCAGGGTGGTCGGGTTCAAGCCTTCGAGCAGTTTCACACCACTGTTCAGGTTATCCAGCAAACCGGCCGTGACCCGCGCCGGATCGACTTGCAGGCTCGCGCCACTCGGCACGGCGCGCAAGGCGGCCGCGACTTCGCTGTAATCGCGCAGGGTCACGCCGTCCTGTTCGAGAATGACGCGCAGCTCGGCGCTCACTTTGCTCAGGGCCACGAACAAGGTGGCCTGCTGCTGACTGATCAGGGCGAAGGACACGAACACCGGGTTGAACGACACATCGCCGCCGCGCAGGTTGAACAGCCAGGCGATGTCATCGAGGGTGGCAATGAAATGCCAGTCGGCACCGCGCTCTTTCAACACGTCTCGCAACTGGGTGATTTTTTCGCCACGGCTGACGGTCGCCTGAGGCGGTAAATGTTGATAAATCGGCTCGTTCGGCAGGCTCGGACGATCACTCCAGACTTCGCTCAGCACGTCGATGTCAGTGCGCAGGCATGCACCACGTTCTTCAAGTTTGCTGCTCAGGGTACGCGCCGCGGCCACGGCCATCACTGCGCCATCGACTGCGACGACACCACCTTCAGGGGTTTGCTCGGCCAGCCAATCGAGCGGGCCGGGTTGGCCCGGTTGCAGCTTGACCAGTTCGATGCCGCTGCCCTTGAGTTCCTTGCTCGCTTGTTCCCAATAGCGGCTGTCGGCCCAGACGCCGGCAAAGTCCGGCGTGACAATCAGGGTGCCGACCGAGCCATGGAAACCCGACAGCCACTGGCGCCCTTGCCAATAGCCCGGCAGGTATTCCGACAGGTGCGGGTCGGCCGACGGCACCAATAGAGCATGAATGCCCTCCCGGCTCATCACCGCGCGGGTTTGCGCCAGGTGCCGGGGCACCGACCCATTGGTCAAAGGCTGCGTACTCATCGTGTCTCCTGCTAACCACTTCATCATTATTGTTCGGTGCCGATCAGTGTCGACGCTTAAGGACCCGTCGCCCAGAATGCCGGAGCACTGGCGGCTGCCGCTTTAATCAGTTGTGCCGCCAGGTCGATATCCTGCTCGGTGGTGAAACGCCCCAGGCTCAAACGAATGGTGCGACCGGCCGAGCGGGCGTTATGCCCCAACGCCAGCAGCACATGGGATGGCGCATTGCTGGCGGAGTTGCAGGCCGACGTCGCGGAAAACGCAATCGAAGCGCTCAACGCCGCGAAATTGAACTCACCTTCGTTGAAGGTCAGGCTCAGGGTATGGGGAATGCGCTGGGTCGGGCTGCCATTAAGGCGAATGCCGGGAATGCTCAACAGTTGCTCCAGCAGGCGTTCGCGCAGGTGGACGATGGTGGCTTTTTCCTCATCGAACGACGCGGCCGCCAACGCGAAGGCCACGCCCATGGCCGCGATCTGGTGCGTCGCCAGGGTGCCGGAACGCAACCCGCCCTCGTGACCGCCACCGTGGATCTGCGCCTGCAAACGTTGTTGCGCACGAGGCCCGACATACAACGCGCCAACGCCTTTGGGACCGTAGACCTTGTGTGCCGAGAACGACATCAAATCCACCGGCCACCGGGCCAGATCGATTGCCACTTTGCCCGCGCCCTGCGCCGCATCGACGTGGAACAACGCATCACGATCACGCACCACCTGGCCGATGGCCGGGATGTCGTTGACGGTGCCCAGTTCGTTGTTGACCAGCATCAGCGACACCAGAAAAGTGTCCTCACGCATCGCTTCGCTGACCGCTTGCGGGGTAATCAGGCCTTCGGCATCGGGCACCAGATACGTCACGGCTATGCCCGCGTCCTGCAACTGTTTTGCCGTGTCGAGAATGGCCTTGTGTTCGATCTGGCTGGTGATGATGTGGCCGCCGGACACACCGCGGGCCTGGGCCACGCCCTTAAGGGCAAGGTTGTTGGATTCGGTGGCACCGGAGGTCCAGACGATCTGCTCCGCCTGGGCGCCCACCAGTTCGGCGACCTGGCGCCGTGCCTGCTCGACCGATTGCCGGGCCTGTTGGCCGAAGGCGTGGGAGCTGGACGCTGGATTACCGAAGTTACCCGCGAACCCCAGACACTCGACCATGACCTTGATGACCCGCTCATCCACCGGCGTGGTGGCGGCGTAGTCGAAATACAACGGACGTTTATTCATAAAAGACTCGCAGAGCGTGTTCCAGGATCAGAAGGCTCGTTACTGGAAATGTCAAAGCGCCGCCTCATGAGCGACGCCGAACTTTCAGAACGACAGCAATACCTGATCGGAGGCCGTTAAAGAAGAACAACTTCATTTAAAAGTGCGTTGGAACGCTCCTGCAGTCGAGCTTAACAGGCATCGGGCAACCGGTTGAAGCAATGCATCAGCTAAAACTTTCGAGCAACAACGGATACAACGAAGCCACCAGCAGCAAGGCCATGCCCCAATTGAACAGCCGCAACCAGCGGCGATCGCGCAGCACATTGCGCAACAACGTGCCGCAACCGGCCCATACACCGACGCTTGGCAGGTTGATCAGAGCAAAGACCGCGGCAATCACAATCACATTGGTGAAATAGCCCTGCATCGGCGTGTAGGTGCTGATGGCACCGATGGCCATGATCCAGGCCTTGGGATTGACCCATTGAAACGCAGCCGCGCCCAAATAGCTGATCGGCTTGCCCTCGCCCTGTTCACCCTCGGCTACCGGCCCGGAGTGAGCAATCTTCCAGGCCAGATACAGCAAATACGCCGCGCCGACATAGCGCAATACGGTGTAAAGCACTGGATAGGTTTGAAACACCGCGCCCAGGCCGAAGCCGACGGCGACCACCAGCACGAAGAAGCCGCAGGTGATGCCCAGCATATGGGGAATGGTGCGGTTAAAGCCGAAATTCACGCCCGAGGCCAGCAGCAGGGTGTTGTTGGGGCCGGGGGTGATCGAGGTGACAAGGGCAAACAGGGCAAAGCCCAGCAGCAGATCGAGCGAGAGTGTCATGGAGGCAGTCCATCAGGGCCAGTCAGGTGTTGACCCTATCGCACGCCTTGAGGGAAACCCACGGACAGTTGCGTGAAAGTTCTAGCGGTACAGTCGCTGCTCAGCTTGGGCGAGCATGCAGCTGTACTGCGCGTTCGGCGTTCATCTCCCCTTGTTTGTCGAAACTGAACGATTTTGCCGGCTGGCCGAGCAATTCGGCTTTCTTCGCGTGGTACTCATCAAAGGACAAACCGCGACGATTCAGGGCCTCCAGCGCCAGCTCCCGGGTTTCTTCAGCGGTGTAGGGCCGCAGTTCCGGTGAGACATGGCTGGCACATCCGGCCAGAACGGAAACGGCGAGTAACAAGAAAGTGGCGAGTAGAGGTTTCATTTCGGGCGTCCGGATATCTGGTTCGGGGCAATGAACACAGGCTACCCGCGTGCCCTGAAGGGCAGAAATCAATGCTCTCGATAGTGGGTATCGGATCAAAGGATCGCAGCCTTCGGCAGCTCCTACAGTAAGTCTCATATACCCAAACAACCTATAAATATTAATTTACGGTCTTTTACGGAATAACAGAGAGTCTTTATAAACAACTCCATCGCTTCGCGCACTGTTGCCTACGCAACTGTTTGCCTGGCAACAGGCAATCAACAAACACCTCGTCAAATCGAACAGCGCCTGCCAACAAACGCGCTGAAAGCCACGTAAACCGGGGCTCCGAAGGATTGGTACAGCTCTTGCTCAACGCTGGTGACTACTCACTGCTCGCTGAGCAACTGTTGAAAAAGGAACTGATCATGTCGCGTCCATTGAAAGTCGTTGCCCTCTCCGGCGGTACCTGGCGTCCGTCCCGCACTTTGGTGCTGACCCAGGCGCTGTTGGCCGAGCTGGCCGGGCAGTTGCCGATCGAAAGCAAGCTGATCGAACTGGGCGATATCGCCCGACCACTGGGCGCGGCGTTGTCCCGGCAGGAACTGAGCGTCGACATCGAGGACGAGTTGCAAGCCATCGAAAGCGCCGATCTGCTGATCGTCGCCGCGCCGGTTTATCGCGGTTCCTACCCGGGCCTGCTCAAGCATCTGTTTGACCTGATCGACCTCAACGCGCTGATCGACACCCCGGTGCTGCTGGCCGCCACCGGTGGCAGCGAACGTCACGCGCTGGTGCTCGATCATCAGTTGCGGCCGCTGTTCAGCTTCTTCCAGGCCCTGACCCTGCCGATTGGCGTGTACGCCACCGAAGCCGACTTCTCCAATTACCAAATAACCAGTGAGCCCTTGAAGGCCCGCATTCGTCTTGCTGCAGAACGCGCGGCGCCGTTGTTCGGCGTACACCCAAAAAATCTGCTGAAAATCGCCTAAGGATCTCTTCATGGATGTTTTCTGGTTTCTGCCGACCCACGGCGACGGCCATTACCTGGGCACCACTCAAGGCGCGCGCCCGGTGACGCTCAACTACCTGAAACAAGTCGCTCAGGCCGCCGACAGTCTCGGCTACCACGGTGTGCTGATTCCCACCGGACGCTCCTGCGAGGACTCGTGGGTGATCGCCTCGGCCCTGGTGCCGTTGACTGAACGCCTGCGGTATCTGGTCGCGATCCGTCCGGGGATCATCTCGCCGACGGTCTCGGCGCGGATGGCCGCGACCCTGGATCGCCTGTCCAACGGCCGCTTGCTGATCAATGTGGTGACCGGCGGCGATCCGGATGAAAACCGTGGCGACGGCAGTTTTCTCGATCACAGCGAACGCTACGAAGTCACCGACGAATTCCTGAAGATCTGGCGTGGCGTGCTGCAAGGCGAAGCGGTGGATTTCGAAGGCAAACACCTGCGGGTGCAGAATGCCAAGGCCCTGTATCCACCGGTGCAGAAACCTTATCCGCCGCTGTATTTCGGTGGTTCGTCCGAGGCGGCTCATGACCTGGCTGCCGAACAGGTCGACGTCTACCTGACGTGGGGCGAACCACCCGCCGCCGTGGCTGAAAAGCTCGCCGACGTGCGTGAGCGCGCGGCGCGCAACGGTCGTACGGTGAAGTTCGGGATTCGCTTGCACGTGATCGTCCGCGAAACCGCCGAAGAGGCCTGGAAAGCCGCCGGTAAACTCATCGAGCACATCAGCGACGAGACCATCGCGGCGGCGCAGAAATCGTTCTCACGCTTCGACTCCGAAGGCCAGCGGCGCATGGCCGCGCTGCATGACGGCCGTCGCGACAACCTGGAAATCGCCCCCAACCTCTGGGCCGGCGTCGGTCTGGTGCGTGGCGGTGCCGGGACGGCATTGGTGGGCGATCCGCAGCAAGTCGCCACACGGATCAAGGAATACGCGGACCTGGGGATCGACAGTTTCATCTTCTCCGGCTACCCGCATCTTGAAGAGGCTTATCGCTTTGCCGAACTGGTGTTTCCGCTGCTGCCCGAGCCGTATGCCAGCCTGGCCGGACGAGGCGTCACCAACCTTACCGGGCCGTTTGGCGAAATGATCGCCAATGATGTGCTGCCCGCCAAAGCCACGGCCCGCTCCCACAGGGGATTGCGCCGAACTCCATGAGGAACCCCGTGTGACTGCCAAGCCGCTAAGCGCCCTGTTGCCCCCTTTGCAGACCGCCCGCCAACTGGCTGGCGAGTTTGCCCTGACTGCTGTCGAGCGCGATGAACGCGGCGGAACGCCAAAAGCCGAACGTGACGCCTTGCGCCACAGCGGCCTGCTCGCATTAAGCATTCCCACCCAATACGGCGGCCTTGGCGCCAGCTGGAGCGAAACCCTGACCATCGTGCGCGAGTTCGCCAAGGTCGACAGTTCGATCGCCCATGTCTTCGGCTTTCATCACCTGATGCTCGCCACCGTGCGCCTGTTCGCCCGGCCCGAGCAGTGGCAGCCGTGGTTTGAACAGACGGCGCGCAAGAACTGGTTCTGGGGCAACGCGCTTAACCCGCTGGATACCCGCACCGTGGTAAAAAATCTCGGTGGCTGGCGCGAGTTTTCCGGCAAGAAAAGTTTCTGCTCCGGCGCCAGCGACTCGGAAATGCTGATCGCCTCGGCCGTCGACGAGCGTGCCGGCGGCAAGCTGTTGATCGCCGCGATTCCCAGCGGGCGCAGCGGCATCACGCTGCACAACGACTGGAACAACATGGGTCAGCGTCAGACCGACAGCGGCAGCGCCACGTTCGAACGGGTGCGGGTCGAAGAGTCGGAACTGCTGCTAGACCCCGGCCCGTTGAGCACGCCGTTTGCCTGCTTGCGCCCATTGATCGCCCAGCTCACGTTCACCCATATGTTCCTCGGCATCGCCGAAGGTGCCTTTGAAGAGGCGCGGCAATACACCCTCACCGAAACCCGTCCGTGGCACAAATCCAGCGCTCCGGATGTGCGTCAGGATCCTTATGTGCTCGGCCATTACGGCGAATTCTGGGTGGCTCTGGAAGGCGTTCGGCTGCTGGTGGCACGGGCCGCCGAATTGCTCGACAAGGCCTGGGCCAAGGGCCCTAACCTCAGCGCCGAGGAACGCGGACATCTGGCCACCGCCATCGCAACCGCCAAGGTTGCCGCGACCCGCAACGGTCTGGAGCTGTGCAGCCGCTTGTTCGAAGTGACCGGCGCCCGCTCGACGCATGCCTCACTGCGACTGGACCGTCACTGGCGCAACCTGCGCACGCAAACCCTGCACGATCCGCTGGATTACAAACTCCATGAACTGGGTGACTGGGCACTGAACCAGTCCCTGCCGACGCCGACCTTCTATTCATAGCTTTCAACTCATGGAGCCTGCCCCATGCAACTGCTGACCTTACCGCCCTCGCCCGCCCTGGCCACCTCGATCCGCGCCACGGCGCAGGTGTTCGAAGACCCGAAATCCCAAGCCCTGCTCGCGCACTTGCAGCAGGTCGCGCCAAGTGAAGCCAGCGTGCTGATCATCGGCGAAACCGGCACCGGCAAGGAGCTGGTGGCGCGGCATATCCACAACCTCAGCGCCCGCCGCAACCGGCCGTTCGTGGCGGTGAACTGCGGCGCGTTCTCCGAATCGCTGGTGGAGGCGGAGCTGTTCGGCCATGAGAAAGGCGCCTTCACCGGGGCATTGAGCGCCAAGGCCGGCTGGTTCGAAGAGGCCGATGGCGGCACTTTGTTCCTCGACGAAATCGGCGATCTGCCGATGGCGATTCAAGTGAAGTTGCTGCGGGTGCTACAGGAGCGCGAAGTGGTGCGACTGGGTTCGCGCAAGAGCATTCCCATCGATGTGCGGGTACTGGCGGCGACCAATGTGCAACTGGAAAAAGCCATCAACGCCGGGCACTTTCGCGAAGATCTGTATTACCGCCTCGACGTGGTCAGTCTGGAACTGAGCCCGTTGCGCGAGCGCCCCGGCGACATCCTGCCGCTGACCCGGCATTTCATCGAAGCCTACAGCCAGCGCCTGGGTTACGGCAGCATCACCATCAGCAAGGAAGCCGAACACAAACTGCGCAGTTACAGCTGGCCGGGCAACATCCGCGAACTGGAAAACGTCATTCATCACACCCTGCTGATCTGCCGCAACGGTGTGATCGAGCGCGATGACCTGCGCCTGTCGAACATGCGCATCGAACGTCAGGACGACCACCACGCCAGCGTCGACGACTCACCGGAAGCCTTGCTCGATCGGGCCTTTCAAAAGCTCTTCGAGGAACAGGCCGGCGCGCTGCACGAGAAAGTCGAAGATGCGTTGTTACGGGCGGCCTATCGCTTCAGCCACTACAACCAGGTGCACACCGCTGCCCTGCTGGGGTTGAGCCGCAATGTGACCCGCACACGGCTGATCAAGATCGGCGAACTGGCGGTGAACAAACGCCGCCCCACGGAAAACCTGCAGGGCGAGCGTTTGATGCAGTTGTCGATCTAGCCGATCAGCGTGCAGTGCAAGCGGGCTTGCTCGCGAAGGCGTCCTGTCAGCCAATGAGGTTTCAGAATCCCGGCGCTTTGTAGCGCTACTGCTCGTCGGGCACCCGGTTGCGGGGGAGGGGTTGACCTATAGTTGTTCGATCGGAAATCGGCGAAGGAACACCTTACCCCCCACAATAAAAAGGAGAGCCGTCATGAGCGTCAAACCCATTCCAGAGGGTTATCACAGCATCACCCCTTACCTGGGCATTCAGAAAGCTGCCGAAGCCATCGACTTCTACAAAAAGGCCTTTGGCGCCACCGAAGTCATGCGCCTGGCCATGCCCGATGGTGGCATCGGGCATGCCGAACTGCGCATCGGCGACTGCCCGATCATGCTGGGCACACCGTGCGATCAGGGGCCATTGAGCAACCCGGACACATCGCCGTCCGTGGGGCTGCATTTGTATGTGAACGATGTGGACAAGTCCTATAAACAGGCAATCGATGCCGGTGCCACGGTGGTGTCCGAGGTCAAGGATCAGTTTTACGGCGACCGTTCGGGGACCTTGAAGGATCCCTATGGGCATTTGTGGTTTCTGGCTACGCGCAAGGAGGATTTGACTCAGGAGCAGATCGAACAGCGGGCCAAGGAGATGTTTAAACAGGGTTAAGTTTTTCAGTGAGTGTTCGGGCTTGCTCGCGAAGGAGCCATCCCATTCAACATCAATGTTGACTGTCAGACCGCTTTCGCAAACAAGCCTCCTCCCACGCCAGGCAGAAACACGAAACATTTACTTTCATATCCCCTTTCGGGATTTTCGATGCTCATACGTCTTATTTAGATGCAGTCGGTCGCGTAGGCAAAAGCCACGATCGGACTTTTCGTGGACCGCAACGCTGGGAAGCCCACAGCAGCGGTCCTCTCATCGAAACAAGACCTTTAATCATGTCGAAGAAATCCCGCTCAAAACTCTGGTTTCTGGTCCATAGCTGGCTGGCGCTGCCCATCTGGTTTTTTGTATTGATCGTCTGTGTGACCGGCACCCTGGCGGTGGTCAGTCAGGAAATCGTCTGGCTGGCCAACCCGCAAATGCGCGCCAGCCCGCCTTCGGACGACGCGCCGCTGCTCAGCTATGACCAGATCATCGCCGCCATCAAAAAGGCCGAACCCCAAACGCTGGTCGAGCGTATCAACCGCCCCGACGAGTCGCATTTCGCCCTGGACGTGAAGGTCAGTTACCCGGACGGGCGCTCGGTGACGGTCTATGTGAACCCCTACAGCGGGGTGATTCAGGGCACTGCTCCCCAATTCAACTTTCAGGCCTTTACTCGCGCACTGCATGGCTGGTGGCTGGTGCCGTTCACCAACGGCTACAGCTGGGGCTGGTATCTGGTGTCGTTCCTCGGGCTGCCGATGCTGGCTTCGCTGGTGACCGGGCTTGTGGTCTACAAACGGTTCTGGAAAGGCTTCCTGCGACCGACCCTGCGCATTCGTCATGGCGCACGGATTTTCTGGGGCGACTTTCACCGGCTCAGCGGCATCTGGTCGATCTGGTTCATTGCGGTGATTTCCGTCACCAGCACCTGGTTCATGATTGAGGCGATCCTGTTCGATAACCATATTTCGATTTCTACCGCACCGGTCGCGCCCGTCGTCCCGCGTGAGAGCGTGCCGCTCACCGTCGATGGTGCACCGGCGCCGATGATCAGTCTGGAAAGCGCGATCCGCGAGGCCAAGGAACGCATTCCCGGTCTGGAAGACAGCTCTGTCAGCCTCCCCGCCAATGCCTATAGCCACCTTTCGGTGAGCGGACGCAGCGGGTACCCGTTGATCTACCAGAGCGCCGAGGTCAACCCGTACACCGGTGACATCTCCGCCACGCGCCTGCTGTCGGACCGTTCGGGTCTGGAGCTGGTGACCGAATCCATGCGCCCACTGCACACCGGCGATTTCGGCGGCATCTGGATCAAACTGATCTGGTTCTTCTTCGGCTTGATCCTGAGCATGATGGTCCTCAGCGGCCTGCTGATCTGGACCAAACGCACCGCCCTGGCCACGGCCAATGCCCTCAAGCGCAGCAACAAGCGTCCACGGATTGCGGTGGCCAGTCAGCCGGCCATGGGCCGCGAAGTCACGCAGGTCAGCCGATGAGCCAGGTCGCAGCAGAAAAACCGCGCTCGCCGCTAAGCCGTTTCTGGCACACCTGGCGCTTCCACATCAATGTGCTGCTGTTGCTGGTGCCGCTGGGGTTCATGCCCAAATACTTCGCCGACGCGGCACTGCTTCGCGGTGACACCGGCCTGGGTGAGCGGGACATCGGTGAGGTTCAGGTCGGCCCCTGGAGCCTGCGCCTGGCCGAGTTGCGCAGCGAAGCCCCCGTATCCGACGGCCCGGCCGGCTACCTGAAGTCCTTCAACGCAGCGCTCTGCGACAGTTGTCGCGATCAGGTCAAGGCGACTTACCTGCGCATTGGCAAACCGCGCAGCTTGCGCGCCGCCGGGGTGATTTTCTTCGGCACACCGTACCGCATGGGCGCCGCGCTGCCGATAGCCGAAAAGACCAAAAACGACGCTGAGCTGTGGATCACCATGGAAGGCTGGGACGGCGCCATGCACCAAGCGTCCATCCCCCTGAGCCAGGCATCCCCGGCCACCGTCGCGTGGTTGAACACACAAGGTGGCAAACCATGATCAACGCTTTTCGCCTCGTTTTACTGGTGCTCGGCGCCGCCTTCAGCACCAGCGTTCTGGCCCATAACCCGATGTGCGAATGCAAGGCCATCGACGCCGAGCAGATCCGTTGCACTGGCGGTTTCTCCGACGGCAGCGGCGCGCCGGGCGTGACCCTGGATGTGATCGGCTACGACGAAACCATTCTGGTGCCGGGCAAACTCGGTGCCGATTCGACCCTGACGTTCAAGAAACCCGGCGCCGAGTTCTATGTGCTGTTCGACGCCGGTCCCGGCCACGTCGTCGAGATCGACCAAGCCGACATCGAGGCGCCCTGAGCATGACGACACCAACCACCCAAGTTGTTCGCCCGGCCGGTGCCGGCCATGAAACCCTCTACGTAATGCTGTTGTGCCTGATGATCCAGGCGGTTGCCGGCTCGGTGGTCGCCTGGCGCGGCGAGTCCCGGGAGGTGAGCAGCGTTGGCAGCCATCAACTGGATGCCCGTCGCGACCTGAGCGCATCCGAGCAAGGCATCTACGCCGACCTGCGGGTTACGCTGGATGAAATCCATCTGTTGCGTCAGGAACAGCAGGCGCTGCCCAGACCCGCCACGCTCGCCGATGAAGGTTTCGCGCCGTTTGCCCAGGATGCCAGCTCTGTCAGCCGTGGCGGTCATGCCTGGCAGTTACTGGACGCCAAGGCTTACTTCGGCCAAAGCCAGACTCCAACCGTGGCCGGCTCGTTTTTGTTGCGTTTGACCGCTGACGACGATGCTCCAGACGTCTGGCTCAATCGCGGCAAAGCCCTCACTACCCCGACTGATCTGACTGACGCCGCGCTCGAAAGCGCCGGCTGGCAGCAGATCGTCGCGCAATTCGATGCCGGCGTTACCCGCCAGCATCGGCATTGAACCCCCGCCTTCACCCGAGAGAAGACCGCTTCCCCATGCCTAGTTCATCTCAACGTCCTTTTTTGCACCTGCTGCTGGTCGGCCTGTTTGCCTGTTTGCTGACACCACAGGCCAGTGCCGATGAAGCCAAGCGCCTGCGCATCGGCATCACCCTGCACCCTTATTACAGCTACGTAGCCAACATCGTCGGCGACAAGGCCGAGGTGGTGCCGCTGATTCCGGCCGGTTTCAATCCTCATGCCTACGAGCCGCGAGCCGAGGACATCAAACGCATCAGCGGGCTGGACGTGATCGTGCTCAATGGCGTGGGGCATGACGACTTCGCCGACCGCATGATCGCCGCCAGCGAAACCCCGAACATCAAGGTCATCGAAGCCAACGAAAACGTGCCCTTGCTCGCCGCCACCGGCGTCGCTGCCCGGGGTGCCGGCAAGGTCGTCAATCCGCACACGTTCCTGTCGATCAGCGCCTCGATTGCCCAGGTCAACAACATCGCCCGGGAACTGGGCAAGCTCGACCCGGCCAATGCCAAAACCTACACCCAGAACGCCCGCGCCTATGGCAAACGCCTGCGGCAGATGCGCGCCGACGCCCTGGCCAAACTGACCCAGGCGCCGAACGCCGAGCTGCGCGTGGCCACGGTCCATGCCGCCTACGACTATTTGCTGCGCGAGTTCGGCCTGGAAGTGACCGCCGTGGTCGAGCCGGCCCACGGTATCGAACCGAGCCCCAGCCAGCTGAAAAAGACCATCGATCAACTGCGGGAACTGGACGTGAAAGTGATCTTCTCGGAGATGGATTTCCCGTCCACTTACGTCGAGACCATCCAGCGTGAATCCGGGGTGAAGCTGTATCCGCTGTCGCACATTTCCTATGGCGAGTACACCGCCGACAAGTACGAAAAGGAAATGACCGGCAACCTCAACACCGTGGTTCGGGCGATTCAGGAGTCAGGCGCATGACGGCTAAAGAGACCATTACTGAATCCCCTGTGGGAGCGAGCCTGCTCGCGAAAGCGTCCAGTCAGTCAACATCATCGTTAAATGACACACCGAATTCGCGAGCAGGCTCGCTCCCACAGGTTTCGGGGCCGACGCTGGATTTCGCCGAGGTCAGCCTGACGCTGGGCCGCACGACGATCCTCGACAAGGTGACCTTTCAGGTCCGGCCCGGCAGCGTGCATGCCCTGGTCGGCCCCAACGGTGGCGGCAAGAGTTCGCTGATCAAGACCCTGCTCGGGCAAATGCCGCATCAGGGTCGCCTGAGCCTGCGATGGCCCGGTGAACCGGGGACCATCGGCTACGTGCCCCAGGCGCTGGAGTTCGATCGCGGTTTGCCGATGACCGTCGATGATTTCATGGCCGCCATGTGTCAGCGGCGTCCGGCATTCCTCGGGTTGAGCAAGCATTACGCGACGGCCGTCGGCGAGGCGCTGGAACGGGTCGGCATGCAGGACAAGCGCAAGCGGCGCATGGGCGCGTTGTCTGGCGGTGAGCGCCAGCGGGTTTTGTTGGCCCAAGGGCTGATTCCGGCGCCACAGTTGCTGGTGCTCGACGAACCGATGTCGGCGCTCGATGAGGCCGGCATTCAAGTGTTCGAACGGCTGCTGGACGACTGGCGCCAGAGCGGCATCACCGTGCTGTGGATCGAGCATGATCTGGAAGCGGTCGGGCGTCTGGCGGACCGGGTCACCGGGCTCAATCGCCGGGTGCTGTTCGATGCCACGCCGAAACAGGCGCTGACCCCGGAGCGCCTGCTGACCTTGTTCTCGACCCATCCCCGGAGTGCTGCCTGATGAGTTACGAAGCCTTTCGTTTGATGGTCCAGAGTTGGGCCTCGTCGGGTTATCTGCCGGAAGCGCTGGCCTATGGATTTGTGGTCAACGCCCTGCTCGCCGGGTTGCTGATCGGCCCGGTGCTGGGCGGTTTGGGCACGCTGGTGGTGGTCAAGCGTTTCGCGTTTTTCTCCGAAGCGGTGGGGCACGCGGCACTGACCGGCGTGGCCATCGGCATTCTGCTCGGCGAACCCTATACCGGGCCTTATGGCAGCCTGTTCGGTTACTGCCTGCTGTTCGGCATCTTGCTCAACTATTTACGCAACCGCACAGGGCTGGCGCCGGATACGTTGATCGGCGTGTTCCTTTCTGTGTCGTTGGCCTTGGGCGCCAGCCTGTTGTTGATTCTGGCGGGCAAGATCAACGTGCACATTCTGGAAAACGTGCTGTTCGGTTCGGTGCTGACGGTCAACGGCAATGATCTGCTGGTGCTGGCCATCGTCGGCTCGCTGGTGATGGCATTGGCCCTGCCGCTGTACAACCGCATCATGCTCGCCAGCTTCAACCCACAACTGGCGGCGGTACGCGGTGTGGCGGTGAAGACCCTGGATTACCTGTTCGTGATCCTGGTGACCCTGATCACCGTGGCGGCGGTGAAAGTCATCGGCGCGATTCTGGTCGGCGCCCTGTTGGTGATTCCAGCGGCGGCCGCGCGATTGCTCAGTCAGTCGCTGAAGGGGTTCTTCTGGTGTTCGGTGCTGATTGCCACAGTGAGCACACTGTGTGGAATTCTCGCACCGATTGTCTTTGACCTGCCTATCCCGTCCGGCGCCGCGATCATTCTGGTGGCCGGTATCGCCTTCGCCCTGGCCGCGATTGCTCGCGGCATCGTCCCAAGTCTGAAAGGGAACCTCGGATAAATGTCTTTTTCTCTGCGTCAACTGACCCTGGCACTGACCTTCACATTGCCCCTGTGCGGTCTGGCCAATACTTGCTTTGCGGCGGACAGCGCCAAACCGTTGCGCGTACTGGCGTCCTTGCCGATCACCTATGGTCTGGGCGAAGTGTTGCTCAAAGGTACCGAGGTCAAACTGGAACGGGCCGCGCCGGACAATCTGCCGGGCAGCCGGCAGACCGCCTATTTCACTGGCCGTGGCGCTCCGGCGCTGGCCAAACTGGCGACCGACGCCGATGCAGTGATTGGCCTGCGCTCGCTGTGGGCGGATGACCCGCTGTACCCGATATCCCGGCGCAGCAATATCCGTATCGTCGAAGTCGACGCCGCCCGTCCGGTGGACGGCGCCCTGCCCGGCATCGCCGTGCAGCCCGGCAGCAAGGTCGATGGTTTGAACAGCCAGCCGTGGCTTTCCAGCAACAACATGGGGCGAATGGCGGATGTCATGGCGGCGGACCTGGTGCGCCTGGCGCCAGCGGCCAAACCGACGATCGACGCCAACCTGGCAGCGCTCAAACAGCGCCTGCTCAAGCTCAGCGCCGACAGTGAGTCACGGCTGGCCAATGCCGACAACCTGAGTGTGATGAGCCTGAGCGATCATTTCGGCTACCTGATCGGCGGCCTCAACCTGGAGCTGATCGGCCTTGATGCACGGCCGGATGCCGAGTGGACACCCGAAGCCCTGAAGCAATTGGGTGCGATGCTCAAGGACCATGACGTGGCGGTGGTGTTGCATCATCGACAGCCGTCGGATGCGGTGAAAGCGGTGATCTCGCAGGCTGGCAGTCGGTTGGTGGTGTTGAGTGTGGATGCGGCGGACCCGGTGGCCGAATTGGAAGGGAATGTGGATCAGGTGATCAAGGGGTTGAGCGGGGTGTAACGTCAGTTGAACCGTGTAATCGTTCATCGCGAGCAGGCTCGCTCCCACATTTGATCGGCGGCGATCACAGAGTCTGTGATCGACACAAATCCACTGTGGGAGCGAGCCTGCTCGCGAAAGAGGCATGGCAGGCAACACAAATTCCAGCCCTGAAAAAAGCCCGCTGACCGTCACCGGTTCAGCGGGCTTTTCGTTCCCACGCTCTGCGTGGGAATGCAGCCAGAGACGCTCCGCGTCTCACTTGACAGCTCAGTGAGCCACGGCCGCCTGCTCTTCCATTTTCTGGCGCAGGCTCAGCGGACGCATGTCGGTCCAGACTTCTTCGATGTAGGCCAGGCATTCCTTTTTCAGGCCGCTCTTGCCTACGGTACGCCAGCCTTGCGGCACGGCCTTGTAGTCGGGCCAGATCGAGTATTGCTCTTCGTGGTTGACCACGACCTGAAAGAGGATGTCCTCGCGGTCGAATACTGACGTCATGCTGTTTCTCCATCGCAGTAGGGGTGGGCTGCACGACGTGTGCAGCCGTTATGTAGAAGGAACGTTCGAGGCGCCGAAAAATTTAGAGGCTGGCAGTGGCGGCGGCCATGGCCCTGCCGAAAATCTCGGCCACGCGATCGATTTCTGCGGCCGTGATCACCAGCGGCGGCAGGAAACGCACGACACCGCCATGACGCCCGCCCAGTTCGAGGATCAACCCACGCTTGAGGCACTCGCGTTGCACCAGCGGCGCCAGGCGAGCGAATATCGGTGGATGGCCTTGTGCATCCGGCGCACCAGTCGGGTCGACCAGTTCAACGCCCAGCATCAAGCCGCGTCCGCGAATGTCGCCCAGTTGCGGGAAGTCCCGTTGCAGGATGCGCAAGTGCTCACCCAAGCGCTCGCCCATGGCAGCAGCGTGCTCACAAACCTTGTGCTCGGTCAGGTAGCGCATCACCGCAGAGCCTGCGGCCATGGCCATTTGATTACCACGGAAGGTCCCGGCATGGGCACCTGGCAGCCAGGTGTCGAGCCAGTCGCGATAGACCACCACCGCCAGTGGCAGGCTGCCGCCGATGGCCTTGGACATGACCAACACGTCCGGAATGATCCCGGCGTGCTCGAAGGCGAACATCTTGCCGGTACGGGCAAAACCGCTCTGGATTTCATCGACGATCAGCGCTACGCCGGCCTTCTCGGTGATACGCCGCAAACCACGCAACCAGTGAAGATCGGCAGGAATCACCCCGCCCTCGCCCTGCACCGCTTCGACGATCACGGCAGCGGGCAGTTGCACGCCGGCCTCTGGATCGTTCAGCAGGTTTTCCAGGTAATTCAGGTTGACCTGCACCCCCTGCGCGCCGCCGAGCCCGAACGGGCAACGATAATCGTAGGGATACGGCATGAATTGCACGCCACTGCTGAGCAAGGCACCCAACGGCTTTTTCGGCCCCAGACTGCCCATCAGGCTCAGCGCGCCCTGGCTCATGCCGTGATAACCGCCCTGGAACGACAGCACGGTGCTGCGCCCGGTGGCGGTACGCACCAGTTTCAGCGCGGCTTCCACGGCGTCGGTGCCGGTCGGGCCACAGAACTGGATCTTCGCTTCAGCGGCCAATGCCTGTGGCAACAGACCGAACAGGTCCTGAACAAACTGATCCTTCACCGGCGTGGTCAGGTCGAGTGTGTGCAGCGGCAGTTCATCGGTCAGCACTTGCTGGATCGCTTCGATCACCACTGGATGGTTGTGCCCCAGGGCCAGAGTCCCCGCACCGGCCAGGCAATCGATGAAACTGCGGCCTTCGACGTCCTCGACATAAATGCCCTTGGCGCGCTTGAGTGCCAGGGGAATACGCCTCGGGTAGCTGCGGGCGTTCGATTCCTGCTGGCTCTGACGGGCCAGCAATGGCGATTCGATAAACTGATAAAGCGTCTCGGCAGGCGTCGGGACGATCCGGGCCGGCTGATCTTCGATAAGGCTGGTAGCGACTGACATCTCTCGACCCCTCAATACGCTGCTGATAGTGACCAAAACTGCACACCGGGCAGGTGCGCGTTCCGGTCACGGGGCGCACTTGCAGGTTTTCCTGTTCTGGAAACGCATCAGGACCGCAGGGATTTAGGCCCTCGCACCGCTTTCTATGAAGGTGACGACAGCGCCTTATGCATGGGAATGGCGTGGAGTCCCGCCACGGTGAAGGTTTCAGCACAAGCCCGATAACCCAGACGGTGGTAAAACGCCTCACCGGTTCGGGTGCTGTTGAGCCGCGCCTGAGGTAAACCGCGCGCGATCAACCAAGCCTCGAGATCGAGCACCAGCGCTTGCCCGGCGCCTCGTCGAAACCATTCCGGCTGCACGTAACAAAACGCGACCTTGCCGCTGATCGCCGCCATGGCGACGCCGATCGGTTTGTCCTGCAACAGGGCGATGTTCAGGTACAACCGCGGGTCAGCCAGCCAGGGCTGTATGTGTTCGATGGTTTTGTTGTGGGTCCAGGTGGCGACGGTTTGCGGATCGTTGCGGTGGTCGAGCGCGCAGCCGACGCGAATGGAGCGCTCGACGATCCGGCTGATGATGCCGGCGTCGGCAGACGTTGCCTTGCAGATGTGTATCGATGCATCCATGGCGCTGTTACCTCAATCCATTGAGTCAAAGCTGCCAGGGACGATAACGCTGTGGGGGGCCGGGTGGCTAATGGAGAGCCGTTACATTTGGTGTGCGACACAGAACAAATGTGGGAGCAACTGTCTTGGTTTATCTGGGAAACCGAGTCGCCACTATCGCGAGCAGGCTCGCTCCCACAGTGGTTTTGTGTTGATCACGGAACCTATGGCTACCCCGATCAAAATGTGGGAGCGAGCCTGCTCGCGATGGTGGCGACACATTCAACAATGATGTGACTGACAGCCCGCTCCCAAACCATCACACCGGCTGCAACGGCATCGTCAATTCAACCCGCAAGCCATCCGGCCGGCTGTCGAAATGCAGGGTGCAGCCGCAGCGCTGGACGATGGCCTGGACAATCGCCAGGCCGAGGCCGCAACCGGTGCTCTGGCCGTTGCGCCAGAAGCGTTGGGTCAGGTATTGCAAGTCGTCTTCGGCAATCCCCGGGCCGTGGTCGCGGACCAAAAAGCGCACGCGATTGTCGGTGGTTTCCAGGCTCAGCTCCACCGCCCCATCGCCTGGGGTATGACGCAGGGCGTTGTCGAGCAAGTTGCGCAACGCAGCAATCGATAACACCGAGGGCATATGCAGTGGCGCATCGGAGACTGTGGCCGGCAACTGAAACCTGATCCGCTGACGATCACCGCTGGCCGCATCCTGAATCGCCAGTTTCGCCACCTGTTCGGCGCTGCATTGCACACCATCATCGAACGACAGACTGCCCTCGACGCGTGCCAGCAGCAGCAATTGTTCAAGGGTGCGGTGCAGACGGTCGGCGCCCTCTTCGGCCCGTGCCAGTGACTGATCCCGAGCGCTGCCTTCGGTCATGCGCGCCACTTGCAGATGGGTTTTGATGGCAGTCAACGGGCTGCGCAACTCGTGCGCGGCATCACCGGTCAGGCGCCGTTCGCGTTCGATGGTCTTGCCAATGCGCAGGAACAGCTGATTCTGGGTTTCCAGCAGCGGTTGCAATTCGCTGGGCAGCGGCTGGATCTGCAACGGTTCCAGAGAATCGGCGCTGCGGCGCATCAACGCATCGCGCATACGATTGAGCGGTGCCAGCCCCTGGCCGATGCCGAGCCACAACAGGCACAGGCAACCGAGCAGCGCCACGCCGACCGGCACCGAAGCCGCCAGCAGGATAGACATGTTCAGCGCTTCGCGCTCGATCTGCCGGTCGGCGGTGGTAATACGCACATCGCCCCGCGCCAGGGTGAAGCTGCGCCACGAGGCGCCGTCGATCATCTGATCGCGGAAGCCCATTTTCTCGGCTTCCAGCGCTTGCTCGGGATTGCTGTGACTGCGAGCCAGAATCTCGCCGCGCAACGAGCTGACCTGACAGGCCATGCCGCCAGGGATGTTCAATTGTTCGGCGCTGAAATCGGTACCCTCGCCCTTGCTTGGCAACGCCGGCAATTGCTCCATCAGGCCAGCGACCATCCGCGCCGAGGCCACCAGCCGCTGGTCGAGGGAAAACATCATCTGATTACGCAGATCACTGAGCATCCAGGCGGCGGCCAGGGCCCAGATCAGCGCAAACGCGGCGCCGAGGGTCAGGCTCAGGCGCAAACGCAGGCTCATCACTTCGATTGCTCTCCGCCATCGGCCGGCCCCAGGCGATAACCCAGGCCGCGTACGGTTTCGACGATGCCGTTGCCGAGTTTACGCCGCAGGTGATGGATATGGACGTTAAGGGCGTTGCTTTCCAGTTCGTCGTTGAAACCGTAGACGCTGTCTTTCAGTTGCTCGGTGGACAGTACCCGGCCACGGTTATGCAGCAAGGCTTGCAACAACGATTGCTCACGGCGCGACAAATCCACCGATTGGCCGCCGAGCAGGGTTTCGCGGCTGCTCGGATCGTAGGTCAAACGACCGTGCTCGATCAGGTTGACACTGCGCCCCGCCACTCGTCGCAGCAAGGTGTGCAGGCGCGCGGCAAGTTCGCGCAGGTCGAACGGTTTGAGCAGGTAGTCGTCGGCGCCGGCTTGCAGGCCGTCGACCCGGTCGGTGACCGAATCCCGGGCGGTGAGGATCAGCACCGGGATTTCCAGGCCATGGTGGCGCAACTGCTGCAACAGCTTGAGGCCATCTTCATCGGGCAGGCCGAGGTCCAGCACCATGACGTCGAACTCCGCGACCTTGAGCATTGCGCGGGCTGCCGATGCCGTGGCGACGTGCTCCACGGTCAAGCCCTGGGCGGTAAGCCCGGCAACGATGCCACTGGCGATCAGCTCATCGTCTTCGCAAACCAGTACGTGCATGGTGAGCCCCGTAGAAAAAAGGTGATTAAGCCGTTAGCCGATTAAGCGGACATTATGCCGCAAGCGCCATTGCCACAAGGCAGGCACGGTTAATCATCGGTTAATCGCCGCTGCCCATTGTGCATCTCACTTGCACAGGGATAAGGCTTACCCATGCGTCGACTGTTTTTATTCTTTGTTCTGTTGATCTCGGGTGTAGCCCAGGCAGGAACGAATCCGTTCGAGACCCAACCCGATTTTCTCCCGGTGGAAAAAGCGTTCATCTTCACCTCCGAGCGCCTTGAGTCCGGCGAAACCCAGCTCTATTGGCAGATTGCCGACGGTTATTACCTGTATCAGCGACGCCTGAAATTCGATGACTTATCCTCTGAGCACATACCTGCATTGCCCGAAGGCGAGTCCCACAGCGATGAGTTTTTCGGCGAACAACAGGTCTATCGCCAAGGCCTGGAGCTGAAGATCCCGGCCGGTGCCGCCGGGCAGATCAAAGTGGGCTTCCAGGGCTGCGCCGATGCCGGCTTGTGTTATCCGCCGCAGACTCAAGTGGTCGACCTTGGCGCCAGTAACGTCCTGGCCGCGTTCAATGAACAAGCACCTGATCAGTCCCTGGCCAGTGACCTGCAACAACGGGCGCCGGGCTGGAGCCTGCTGGTGTTCTTCGGCCTGGGGCTGCTGCTGGCGTTCACCCCTTGCTCGCTGCCAATGTTGCCGATTCTGGCGGGTTTGATTGTCGGCAGTGGCGCCACGCCCAAACGCGGCTTTGCCCTGGCCAGCAGTTACGTGATCTGCATGGCGCTGGTGTATGCGGCGATGGGCGTGCTGGCTGCCCTGCTTGGCGCAAACCTTCAGGCACTGCTGCAGAATCCATGGCTGTTGGGCAGTTTTGCGGCGGTGTTCGTGCTGCTGGCCTTGCCGATGTTCGGGTTCTTCGAGCTTCAATTGCCGGTGGCCGTGCGAGATCGGCTGGAACACGTTTCGCGCAACCAGCGCGGTGGCAACCTGATCGGCGCCGGTGTGCTGGGAGCCTTGTCCGGCCTGTTGGTGGGACCGTGCATGACCGCTCCGTTGGCGGGCGCCCTGCTCTATATCGCCCAGAGCGGCAGTGCACTGCACGGCGCGCTGATTCTGTTTGCCATGGGTATCGGCATCGGTGTACCGCTGTTGTTGCTGGTCACCGTCGGTAATCGCTTCCTGCCCAAACCTGGCGCGTGGATGAACCTGCTCAAGGGCGTGTTCGGTTTCCTGTTCCTCGCCACCGCGTTGCTGATGCTGCGCCCGGTTCTGGATGAATCGCTCTGGCTCGGTTTATGCGGTGCCTTGCTGCTGATCGCCGCCTGCAGTGCCTGGAAGCAGTCGCAAGGTTTTGGCCGAGTTGCCCACCTGTTCGGCGCCAGTTCGCTGCTGTTGGGTCTGTGGGGCAGCCTGTTGGTGATCGGTGCGGCGGGGGGCAGTGACAATCCCTATCAGCCGTTGCAGGTGTACAGCGCCGGCCGTACCAGCGGCGCCGCACCGAATGCCCATGATGCATTCACCACGGTCAAGGATCCCGTCGCCCTGCAACGCGAACTCGACACGGCCCGCGCCCAGGGCCAATGGGTGCTGCTCGATTACTACGCCGACTGGTGTGTGTCGTGCAAAGTCATGGAAAAACAGGTCTTCGGCAAACCCCAAGTGCTGGAAGCGCTCAGCGATGTGCGCTTGCTACGGCTGGACGTCACCGCCGACAATGCCGCCAGCCGTGAACTGCTCGGCCGTTATAAAGTGCCGGGGCCGCCAAGCCTGTTGTGGATCGGCACCGACGGCATCGAGCGCCGCAGCCAGCGCATCACCGGTGAGGTCGATGCCGACACTTTCCTGCAACGCTGGACCACCACCCGAGACGCTCGTTAATGCTGACCTTTACCCTCGGCACCTTTGCCATCGCGCTTAATCACCTGCTGCTGATCAGTGCCCTGGCGCTGGCGACCTTTGTCGGCTGGCGGGTGGCCAAGCGTGGCGGCGAGAACCCGGAATCGGTGCTGTTCAGCCTGTTCCTGCTGGGGATGCTGGCGGCTCGGGTCGGTTTCGTGATCGCCTACTGGGCGCACTATCGCAACGATCCGTGGCAGATCATCGACGTGCGCGACGGGGGGGTCCTTGCCTGGCCGGGGGTGGTCGTGCTGTTGCTCGCCGCGTTGTATCGAGGCTGGCGTCGCCCGGGCCTGCGTCGGCCGTTGGGCTTTGGCGTGGGCAGCGGTCTGGCATTCTGGCTGCTGGCGACCTTCTCCCTGAGCATTTACGAACAAGGCACGCGCCTGCCGCAGATCACCCTGCGTAATGCCGCCGGCCAAACCGTGCAGCTCAGCGACTACCAGGGCGGTCCGCTGGTCATCAACCTTTGGGCCACCTGGTGCCCGCCGTGCCGCCGGGAAATGCCAGTGCTGGAAAACGCCCAGCAACAACGCCCGGACCTGACCTTCCTGTTCGTCAACCAGAGCGAAAGCATGCAGAGCGTCGCCACCTTCCTCGAAACCCAGGGTCTGAGCCTGACTAACGTGCTGTTCGATGGCAGCGGTCGATTGAGTCAGGCCGTGGGTTCCATGGCATTGCCGACTACGCTGTTCTATAACCCTGACGGGTACCTGCTGGGCAGCCATCTGGGCGAACTCTCTGAAGCGAGCCTGGCCCGCGCCCTGGAACACTTCGACACCCCGAACCCGGCCACCTCGGCCACGCCTTCAAGGAAATTGCCATGCTCCGCCTCCGCCACCTGCTGACACTTACCTTGGGTGCTGCCCTGCTGCACCTGCCGTCGGTACAGGCCGAAGAACTGCCTGAAGCAATCAAGAAGATCGAAGCCAAGGGCGCGAAAATCGTCGGCACCTTCGACGCGCCCGATGGCCTGCGCGGTTATGCGGCGCAGTACCAGAACCGTGGCATGACGCTGTACCTGACCCCGGACGGCAAACATGTGCTGCTCGGCAATCTGTACGACGCCGATGGCAATGACCTGAGCAGCGCGCCTCTGCAGAAACTGGTGTACGCACCGATGGCCAAGGAAGTCTGGGGCAAAATGGAAGCCAGCAACTGGATCGGTGACGGCAACAAGGACGCACCGCGGGTCGTCTACCTGTTCAGCGACCCGAATTGCCCCTACTGCAACATGTTCTGGGAACAGGCGCGGCCGTGGGTCAAGGCCGGCAAGGTGCAGTTGCGGCACATCATGGTCGGCATTATTCGCGAAGACAGCCCGGGTAAATCCGCCGCGCTGCTGGCCGCCAAAGACCCGCAGAAAGCCCTGGAAGACCACGAGAAATCCGGCAAGGACAGCTCGCTCAAGGCCCTGAAAGACGTGCCGCCGGCGATTCAGGCGAAACTGGCGGCGAACATGAAGTTGATGGAAGACCTGGAACTGGCCGCCACCCCGGCGATTTTCTACATGGACGACAAGGGCCAGCTGCAACAGCAGCAAGGCGCGCCGTCGCCGGACAAGTTGGTGAAGATTCTGGGGCCTAAGTAATCCCCACCGTCCCCATCGCGAGCAGGCTCGCTCCCACAGGGATATGCGGTCACCTGTGGGAGCGAGCCTGCTCGCGATGAGGCCATTAAAATCGGCTAATTCCTCACGCCTAGAAACTTCAACAGCGCATCCGTGACAAACTGCGGATTCTCCAGATTAGAGATATGCCCCGCCTCCGGCACCAGCACATACGGACAACCGATCAACTCGGCCATCTCTTTGGTTTCCGACGGCGGCCGCGGTTTGTCCTGATCGCCGCACATCAACAGCGTGGTTTCAGGGTTCAGTTCACCCAGGCGCGGCAACAGATCATCACGACCAAAGGTAATCCGCCCCATCGGCACGATGCTTTCACGCAGACGATCAGCCGGCAGCGCAGCCAGTCTGGCGCGGAAATCCCGATACAGCGCCGATTGCGGATCAATGCCCGGACGGAAGAAGATCGGCACCACAATATCGAGCAGCTGCGGCGAGATCACACCGCTGTCTTCGATCTGCTTGAACAGCGAGAAATAGTATTGGCGGGTCGGTTCCGGTTCGACACCGACGTAGGTGTCCATCAGCACCAGACCGTTGAGCCGCTTCGGCGCCGACAGCGCCAGTCGAACACCCCACATGGCACCGACCGAAAGACCGACCAGCGTGACCTTGTGGATGTCCAGATGATCGAGCAATGCCAGAGCCTGGCGTGCTACGTCATCCAGTGACTCTGTGCATTCGGGCATCCGCCCGGATTCGCCATGGCCCCACAGGTCCAGGGCGATGACCCGATAGTGCCGCGATAGGGCCTTGATTTGCGGCGCCCACATGGCCTGGTCCCACAGGTAGCTGCCGGCCAGCAGAACCGCCGGGCCTGTGCCTTGATCTACGTAGTGAAGCGCTTGTCCATCAACCGTTACGAAGGGCATCGACTGTCTCCTTGGTGAAATAAGATCCATTAAAGAAGCACGGGAAGACTGAGCCGGTGGGGACTGGCAGTCAACCTTTGTGGTGTCTGCACTGACCCTTTCGCGAGCAAGCCCGCTTGTGTCTTGCGCAGGACTAATGTGGGAGCGGGCTTGCTCGCGAAGGGGCCTTCACAAACGTTAAAGAATCACAGCCCCTCCAGCTCCGCCATTAGGTCATTCAACCGATCCACCTTCTCCCCGGTAATGTCGCTCGCCGCCAACCCGTCGATGTACTCGGCCAACTCCGCGACCGTGCTGCACTCGAACATCGCCCGCAGCGGCACGTTGCGTTGCAGGGCTTTTTGCACCCGCGAGGCGATCTGGGTGGCCAGCAGCGAATGCCCGCCGAGCTCGAAGAAGTTATCGCGAACGCCGACCTTCTCGACCTTCAACACTTCAGCCCAGATATCCGCCAGGGTCTGTTCCAGCTCATTGCGCGGCGCCTGATAGTCCTGGCTCTGCAACTGGCCGATCTCCAGTGCTGGCAGGGTTTTTCGATCGAGTTTGCCGTTGGCGTTGAGCGGCATTTTGTCGAGCCACAACCAGTGCAGCGGCACCATGTACTCCGGCAGCTCGGCGCGCAGGCGCTGCTTGATGCGCTCCAGTCGTTCATTCGGGTTCAGCGGCGAATCCGCCGCGACCAGATAGCCGACCAAATGCTTGCCGTTGATGCCTTCTTGCACACCGACCGCTGCATCGCGAACCTCCGGCTGCTCGTGCAAACGCGCCTCGATTTCACCCAGTTCGACGCGGTAACCGCGAATCTTCACCTGATGGTCGATGCGTCCGACGTACTCCAGCACACCATCACTGCGACGACGCGCCAGGTCGCCGGTGCGATACAGGCGATCCCCTGGCGCGCCGAACGGGTTCGGCACAAACACCTGCGCAGTGCGCAACGGATCGCTCACATAGCCGCGACCCACGCCGGTACCGGCCACGCACAACTCACCCACCGCCCCCAACGGCACCAGCTCCAGCGCGCCATCGAGCAGGTACAAACGGTTGTTGTCGGTCGGCGTGCCAATCGGCAGATAACTGCCACGGGTCGAAGCCAGGTCGATACGGAAGAACGCCACATCGTCCGAGCATTCCGCCGGGCCATAAGCGTTCACCAAGCCGATGTCCGGGTAACGCAGCAACCATTGATGCGCCAGTTCCGGCGGCATCGCTTCACCGGTCGGCAGCATCCAGCGCAAGCCATCGAGGCTCATGCGGTCCTGGGCGAGCATGCCCTGAATCAGCGACGGCACGCTTTCCAGCACCGTGATGCCCTGGCTCTGGACGTGAGCCAGCAAGCCTTGCGGATCGTGGGCGATGCTGTTCGGCACAATGTCCACCCGAGCACCGAACAACGGCGCCGCGAGGAACTGCCAGACCGAAATGTCGAAGCTTTGCGAAGCGGTCTGGGCGATCACATCGGCGCCGCTCAATTTCAGGTACGGCACCTTGCTCAACTGGTTATTGAGCATGCCACGCTGCTCGACCATCACGCCCTTCGGCAAGCCGGTGGAACCCGAGGTGTAAATCACGTAGGCAAGATTATCAGGGCCGCTGTAAATGCCCGGGTTGGCCACCGAAACATCGCTCGCCTGCACGTCCTCCCAGACCAGCAATCGAGGTCGGTGGGCACAACCGATCTCTTCCAGCAGTGCGACGGCTTGTTCACGACACGCCTGAGTGCAGACCAGCAACGGTGTGCGGCTCAGGTCGATGATGCGGCTCAGACGCTGACTCGGCAGGCCCGGATCCAGCGGCAAGTAACCGGCACCGGCCTTGAAGCTGCCAATGATCATGCCCAGCAGATCGAGGTTACGCTCGGCGAGCAGCGCCACCGGTTGATCCAGTCCGACTCCGGTGGCAATCAGCGCATGGCCTAGGCGGTTGCTGCGCTGGTTCAGCTCAACATAACTGTGTTGCTGATCCAGGCAACTGGCGGCAATCCGCTGTGGATGCTCGGCGACTTGCGCTTCGAACAGTTCGACGTAGCTCTGCTCCAGCGGGTACTCGTGTTCACTCTGGTTGCAGCCATGGATCAGGAAGTCCTGTTCCTCGGTGCCCAGCAGCGGCAGGTCGGCCATGTCGCCATGGAAGCCTTCGACCAGTGCCAGCAACAGTCGCTTGAACTCACCGAGCATGCGCTCGACCGTGGATTCGTCGAAATAGCGTTGGTCGTAGGACAGGTGCAAACCCAGGTCATCCCCCGGATAGCAGACCGCCGTCAACGGGAAGTTGGTGTGAGTGCGGCCCGAATCCGAGGTGGCGTTGAGACTTTGCGCACGGTCCAGCACCGAGACTTCCACCGGGGCGTTCTCGAACACGAACAGGCTGTCGAACAGCGGCTGGCCTTTTGGCAACTCGCTGTTTTCCTGGATGCTCACCAACGGCAAGTATTCGTACTCGCGCAGCTGCATGTTGCTGTCGAGCAAACCGCTGAGCCACTGACGAACGCTGCAACGCTGATCGTCCTCGGGCATTTTCACCCGCAGGGCGATGCTGTTGATGAACAGCCCGACGGTGCGCTGCATCTGCGGCATCTCCACCGGACGCCCGGCCACCGTGACGCCGAACAGCACGTCGCGATCACCGCTCAAGCGGCGTAGCACCAGCGCCCACGCCGCCTGGGCGAAGGTGTTGATGGTCAGCTGATGGGCCTGCGCCAGCTCACGCAATTGCGCGCCATCCCGGGCATCGAGCCTTGCGTAGCGGTCGCCGACGATCATGCCGCCGCTGTCGCCGGCATGTTCACGCAGGAACGGCCGGTCGCTCGGAATCGGCGTGGTGCGCTCGAAACCTTGCAGGTTCTGCCGCCACCACTGCCGCGCTTCGGCCAGGCTCTGACGTTGCAACCAGCCGATGTAATCGCGATAGCGTGGCGGCACCGCCAGCTGCGCTTCCCGGCCTTCGCCGAGGGCGGTGTAAATTTCGAAGAAGTCGTTCATCAGCAGCGAACGGCACCAGGCATCGATGAGGATATGGTGGTTGCTCATCATGAACCAGTAACGCGCCGCGCCCACGCGGATCAAGCGCAGATGGAACGGTGCCTGATTGAGCAGATCGAACCCGGCCTCACGTTCGCTTTTCAGCAGCGATTGCAGTTTCGGCTCTTGCTCGGTTTCGGCAACCGCGCTCCAGTCCAGGTACTCGATCGGCGTGCTGCCCGGCTTGTGGATCACTTGCAGCATGTCTTCGCCGACGTTCCAGCAGAACGAGGCGCGCAAGGCTTCGTGTCGGGCGATCACCGCTTGCCAGGCCTGGGCGAAACGTTGCGGGTCGAGCTCGCTGTTGATGCGGTAGCGGTCCTGCATGTAGTAGAGGCCGGTGCCCGGTTCGAGCAAGGTGTGCAGCAGCATGCCTTCCTGCATCGGGGTCAGCGGGTAGACGTCTTCGATCATTGCCGCCGGCACTGGCAGTGCGTCGAGTTGCGGTTGAGTCAGTCTGGCCAGCGGGAAGTCCGACGGCGTCAGGCCGCCCGCGTTGTCGCTCAGGCAGTGCTGGATCAGGCTTTGCAATTCGCCCAGGTACGCCTCCGCCAGGTCGGTGATGGTTTGCAGATCGTGGCGTTCGGTGCTGAAGGTCCAGCGCAGCACCAACTCACCGCCGTATACCTGACTGTCGACGCTCAGTTCGTTGGGCAGCGGCGCATGCGGATCATGAGCCGCGCCGACCGGCTCATCGAGCGGACGGAACAACGCATCGCTGCCCAAGGTCTGGTCGAACTGGCCAAGGTAGTTGAAGGTGATCGGCGCCACCGGCAGCGCGGCCATGGTCTGCCGGCACACACCGTCGGCCAGGTAACGCAGTACGCCATACCCCAGGCCTTTATGCGGCACCGCCCGCAGTTGCTCCTTGATCGCCTTGATCGACGCGCCCTGTTCATTCATAGGTGTGAGGCGTAGCGGATAAGCGCTGGTGAACCAGCCGACGGTGCGGGTCAGGTCGATCTCGTCGAACAGGGTTTCGCGACCGTGGCCTTCGAGTTGAATCAACGCCGATTCACGACCGTTCCAGCGGCACAACACGCGGGCCAACGCTGTCAGCAGCAAATCGTTGACCTGGGTGCGATAGGCCGTTGGCGCCTGTTGCAGCAGTTGGCGAGTGCGCTCGCTGTCGAGGCGCACGCTGACGGTTTGTGCGTGGCGATTCTGCTGGCCGCCCTGAGGACGATCACACGGCAATTCAGCACTTGGGCCGGCCAGTTGCATCTGCCACCAGCTCAATTCTTCCCGCAGCGATTCGCTGCCGGCGTAAGCCTGCAACCGTGCGGCCCAGTCCTTGAAGGCACTGGTTTTCGCCGGCAGTTTTACTGACTGCTCTGCGTCCAGTTGACGATAAACCGTTTGCAGATCGTCCAGCAGCACCCGCCACGACACTCCGTCCACCACCAGGTGGTGAATAGCAATCAACAGCCGTTGTTGCCCCTCGGGATCATCGACCAGCAGCGCCCGCATCAGCGGCCCTTGCTCAAGGTCGAGGCCGCGCTGGGTATCGGCGAACAGTGCCGCGCCTTTGTCCAGGGTCGGCACGTGCACCTGCCACAGCACGGCAGCGTCGCAACCCCCTTGGTGCTCGGCCTGCCAATGGCCGGCGACTTCGGTAAAGCGCAGACGCAAGGCGTCGTGCTGTTCGATCACCGCCAGCAGCGCTTGCTCCAGACGATGCGGGTCCAGCGCCTCGGTCGGTTCCAGCAGTAATGCCTGGTTCCAGTGTTGACGCTGTGGAATATCGGTATCGAAGAACCAGTGCTGAATCGGCGTCAAACGCGACTCACCGCTCAGCAGACCTTGCTCGGCGGTGACCTGCCCGGTACGGGTCGCGACGGCGGCGAGGGTTTGTACAGTCTGGTGCTGGAACAGATCACGCGGGCTGAAGTGGATGCCCTGCTGCCGCGCACGGCTGACCACCTGGATCGACAGGATCGAATCGCCACCCAGTTCGAAGAAGTTGTCATTGAGGCCGACCTGCTGGACGTTCAGCACTTCGCACCAGATGCCGGCCAGGGTCAACTCAAGTTCGTTGCTCGGCGCCACGTACTGCTGACGGTTCAATTCCGGGTCCGGGGCCGGCAGCGCGCGGCGGTCGAGTTTGCCGTTGGCGGTCAGCGGCATGCTGGCCAGCAGGATCAGGTGGGTGGGCACCATGTAGTCCGGCAGCTGGGCCTTCAAGTGCGTCTTGAGCGCCTCACGCAGTGCGGTTTGTTGCGCCTTGTCCTGCTCGGCCACGTCAGTGACCAGATAGCCAACCAGTTGTTTGCCGCTCGGTGCATCGAGCGCCAGAACGACAGCTTCACGGATCGATTCATGTTCCAGCAGACGGGTTTCGATTTCGCCCAGCTCGATACGGAAACCACGGATCTTCACTTGATGGTCGATCCGGCCGAGGTACTCGACCAGACCATCGGAGCGTTGACGGACAAGGTCGCCGGTGCGGTACAAACGTCCGCCATTGGCGGCGAACGGATCAGCGACAAACCGTTCGGCGGTCATGCCCGGACGCTGGTGATAACCCTGCGCCAGACCAGCGCCGCCGACGTACAACTCTCCCGTCGCGCCTTGCGGCACCAATGCCAGATCGGCGTCGAGAATGTACGCAACGCGAGCGCCAATCACGCTGCCGATCGGCACGCTGCCCAGCCCTTCTTCCAATTGCTCGGGTGCCAGGCTGGCGAGCGGCATGACCACGGTTTCGGTCGGGCCGTAAGCGTTGAAAAACAGGCTCGGCTTGAACGCTGCGCGAATCCGCTGCAAGTGTTCGCCGGTCAGGGCCTCGCCACCGGTGATGCACATGCGTACCGGCAGGGTTTCGCCCTGGGTCGCCAGCCATTGCGCCAACTGGCTGCCGTAGCTTGGGGTGAAACCAAGAATGTTGATGTGGTGGCGACGAATCAGCCCGCAGATTTCTTGCGCATCCCACTGGCCTTGCGCACGCAGGACAACCTGCGCACCACTCAGCAACGGCACCAGCAGACGCTCGGTCGCAGCATCGAAGTTGATCGAATAGAAGTGCAGCTCACAGTCATCCGGGCGCATACCGAAGCGCTCGATCACGGCGCGGCAATGCATGGCGATTTCCCCGTGGGACACCACCACGCCTTTCGGTTTGCCGGTGGAGCCCGAGGTGTAAATCAGGTACGCCTGATGCTGCGGCAGGCTGATAAACGGCAGTTCGCTGGCCGGGTAATTGGCCAGGTCCGCGGCGTCGTCTTCCAGGCACCAGCGGCCAACAGTGGCCGGCAATTCACCGAGCGCCGCGAACATCGCCGCATCGCTGAGCAGCAAACCGATGCCGCTGTCTTCGATCATGTAGTGCAGACGATCCAGCGGGTATTCCGGGTCCAGCGGTACATAGGCGCCACCCGCCTTGAGGATCGCCAGCAAGCCGATGACCATTTCCAGCGAACGCTCCAGTGCCAGGCCGACCCGTACCTGCGGCCCGACACCCCGCTCGCGGAGCATCCAGGCCAGACGATTGGCGCGGCTGTCGAGCTCGGCGTAGCTCAAGGTTTGCCCGGCGAACGTCAAGGCCGGCGCATCCTTGCGCACCAGCGCCTGTTCGGCGAACAGATGATGGATGCATTGATCGAGGCGATGCTCGCCCGGCTCAATGCCGAGGCTGTCGAGCAGGTTTTGCTGTTCAGTGGCTTCCAGCAACGGCAGTTCACTGAGGCGTTGTTGCGGATCGGCCAGCAACGCTTCCAGCAGATTGCGCCAGTGCCCGGCCATGCGCGCAATGCGCGGCTCGTCGAACAAATCGGTGCTGTAAGTCAGGCAGCAACCCAGGCGATGGTCGAGGTCGGTGACTTCCAGATTGAGGTCGAACTTGGTCGCTCGCGCATCGTTGGCCAGGTACTCGACGGTCATCCCGGCCAGGGTGCGGCTCTGCTGGAATTCCCAGCGCTGCACGTTGCACATCACCTGGAACAGCGGGTTGTACGCCGCACTGCGCGGCGGCTGCAAGGCTTCCACCAGATGATCGAACGGCAGGTCCTGATGGGACTGGCCTTCGATCACGGTGTGGCGAACCTGCTCGAACAACTCGCCGACGGACATCTGCCCGTCGAGCTGGCAACGCAGCACTTGAGTGTTGAGGAATGCGCCGATCAGCCCTTCGCTTTCCGGGCGAATACGATTGGCCACCGGCGCGCCGATGCGCAGATCAGTCTGGCCACTGTAGCGGTAAAGCAGCACCGCCAGCGCGGCGGTCATGGTCATGAACAGGGTCAGACCGTTGTCTGCGTTAAAGGCACGAACTCGCGCCGCAAGGTCATCGCTCAGATCGAAGCGGAACAGCTCGCCCTGATGGCTTTGCACCGGCGGGCGCGGACGATCGGCCGGCAATTCCAGCAGCGGATGTTCGCGGCCCAGTTGCGTGGTCCAGTAATCGAGCTGGCGCTGACGTTCGCCGGATTCCAGCCACTGGCGCTGCCACACGCTGTAATCCAGGTACTGCACCGGCAGCGGTTGCAGCGGTGATTCGCGGTCATCGACGAACGCTTCGTAGAGCGCGCTCAACTCCCGGGCGAAGATGTCCATCGCCCAGCCTTCGGTGACGATGTGGTGCAAGGTCAGCACCAGGTAATGCTCCTGCTCGGCGGTCTTGACCAGGCAGGCGCGCAGCAACGGTCCGGTTTCCAGGTTAAAAGGCGTGTGCGCCTCGCTGTCGGCCAGTTGCTGAACCCGTTGTTCGCCGGTGCCGACCGCCAACGCGGAAAAATCCTTCCAGTCCATGCGCAGGCCGGTGTCCGGGTGAACCTGTTGCCGGGCCACGCCGTCGACGCTCGGGAACGTCGTACGCAGGGTTTCGTGACGCATGATCAGCGCTTGCAGCGCCGCTTCGAAACGCCCGACATCCAATACGCCGCGCAACCGCGCCATGCCGCCGACGTTGTAGGCCGGGCTGTCCGGTTCCATCTGCCAGAGGAACCACATGCGTTGCTGGGAATAGGACAACGGCACCGGTTGGCTGCGGTCGACTTTCTCGATCGGTGGCTGCTTATTGGTTTTGCCGCTGGCCTGGATCAAGCGAACCTGTTCGGCGAATGCACCCAGTTCGCTGTTTTCGAATAGCGCCCGCAACGGCAACTCGACGTCGCAGGCCTGGCGGGTGCGGGAGATGATTTGAGTGGCCAACAGCGAGTGGCCGCCGAGGGCGAAGAAGTCGTCGCGCAAACCGACCTGTGTTTGGCCCAGCACTTCACCCCAGATGCCGGCGATTTGTTGCTCCAGGGCAGTGACCGGTTCGACGTGTTCGCGGACTTGCCACTGGGGTTCCGGCAAGGCGCGACGGTCGAGTTTGCCGCTCGGGCTCAGGGGCATTTCGTCCAGACGCATGAGTTGCGCCGGGACCATGTATTCCGGCAACTCGGCGGCCAGCGCTGCTTTCAGACGTACGCTTTGGGTGTCGACGTCTTCAGTGGAGTCAGTGGCGGTGTAGTAACCGATCAGCTGACCGCCGGCCGCCGTTTCGCGCACCAGCACCACCGTTTGGGCGACGCCGGGCTGCGCCAACAACCGCGCTTCGATTTCTTCCGGCTCGACACGAAAACCACGCAATTTGACCTGCTGATCGAGACGACCGAGGTATTCGATCACGCCATCGGCGGCCCAGCGCGCACGGTCGCCGGTGCGGTACAGACGCGCGCCCTGCTCGCCCAGCGGATCGACCACAAAACGTTCGGCGGTCAGCCCCGGACGGCCCAGATAGCCCCGAGCCAGACCGACACCGCTGATGCACAGTTCACCCGGCACACCGGCCGGTACAGGATTGAGGTCACTGTCGAGCACGCGGCACAGCACGTTGCCCAATGGCCGGCCAATCGGCGAGCGTTCGCCATCAGCCGTTGTGCAATGCCAATGGGTGACGTTAATCGCGGTTTCGGTCGGGCCGTAGCGGTTGTGCAATTGCACCGCCGGCAGTTGCGCCAGCACGCGGTTGCGCAGTTCGGCGGGCAAGGCTTCGCCGCCACAGAACACCCGGCGCAGGCTGGTGCATTCGGCGGTCAGCGGTTCGTCGATGAACAATGCAAGCAGCGGCGGCACAAAGTGCAGCGTGGTCACGCCGTACTGCTGAACCAGTTGTGCAATGCGATGCGGATCGCGGTGCTCACCAGGACCGGCGATCAGCAAGCGGGCACCGGTGATCAACGGCCAGAAACACTCCCACACCGACACGTCGAAACTGATCGGCGCCTTTTGCATCAGCACATCGGTTTCGTTCAGGCGATAGGTGTTCTGCATCCATTGCAGACGTTCAGCGAGCGCCGTGTGAGTGTTGCCCACGCCCTTCGGCTGACCGGTGGAACCGGAGGTGTAAATCACGTAGGCCAGGTTGTCGCCATGCAGATGCAGGCCTGGTGCATGGCTTGGCCAGTTCTCCAGATGCAGGGCATCCATGGCGATCACGCTGACGCCATCGGTGGCCGGCAAGCGCTCGAGCAATTCGGTTTGAGTCAGCAGCAACTCGACGCCACTGTCGCTGAGCATGTAGGCCAGGCGCTCGGCCGGGTAATCCGGGTCCAGGGGCACATAAGCGCCGCCAGCCTTGATGATCGCCAGCAAGCCAATCAACAACTGCGGCGAACGCTCGGCGGCGATGGCCACGCACACGTCCGGGCCGACGCCTTTGTCGCGCAGGTAATGCGCCAGGCGGTTGGCCTGGGCGTGCAATTCGGCGAAGTCCAGGCTACCGCCGTCCCACAGCAGCGCGGTGCGCTCCGGGGTTTGGCGTACTTGTTCGTTGAGCAACTCCGGCAACCACTGCTGCGCCGGGTTGCAGGGAGCAACACTCCAGTCATTTTGCTGATCGTGTTCGGCGGTGGTCAGCAGTTGCAGGTCGCCGATCGCTTGTTGCGGACGTTCGCAGACAGCTCGCAGCAGGTTGGCGAAATGCCCGGCCAGACGCCCTATAGTCGCCGCGTCAAACAACTCGCTGGCGTAGTCGAAAGACAGGCTCAGACGACCATTACGGTCTTCTTCGCTGTGCAGTTGCAAGTCGAACTTGGCTTCGCGGCTGTGCCACGGCAGCTCTTCGGCGAGCAGCCCCGGCAAACGACGCAGGGCGCCGAGATCCCGTTGCTGATGGTTGAACATGACTTGGAACAAGCCTTGTTCGCGGGCCTGCGGGAAGGCTTCGAGCAGTTGCTCGAACGGCAGGTCCTGATGCGCTTGCGCCCCCAAGGCGGCTTGACGGGTTTGCGCCAGCAACGCCATGAACGGCAGTCGTGAATCCACCTCGGCACGCAGCACCTGGGTGTTGATGAAGAAGCCGATCAGCCCCTGGGTTTCCAGGCGCGGACGGTTGGAATTCGGCACGCCGATGCGAATGTCCCGTTGGCCGCTGTAGCGATATAGCAAGCTCTGGAATGCCGCGAGCAGCAGCATGAACGGCGTCGACTCATGAGCCTGGGCGGTGTGGCGAATGGCATCGCTCAGGCTCGCGTCCAAACGCAACGTGTGGCGGGCGGCGCTGTGCGTGTGTTGTGCCGAGCGCGGATGGTCGGTGGCCAGGCTCAGGGTCGGATGATCAACGCCCAGCTGCTGTTTCCAGTAAGCGAGTTGACGCTCGCCCTCCCCTTGCGCCAGCCACTGGCGCTGCCAACTGCCGTAGTCGGCGTATTGCGTCGGCAAGGCGGGAAGGCTGGCGGTCTGGCCTTGAGAGGCGGCCGCATACAACCGTGAGAATTCGTCGATCAGCACGTTCAGCGACCAGCCGTCGGCGATGATGTGGTGCATGGTCACCAGCAGTTGATGGTCGTCATCGTCGAGGCGTACCAGGGTCACCCACAGCAGCGGACCTTTCTCCAGATCGAACCGGGTGCGGGCTTCGTCCTCGCGGATGTGCTGCGCGCGGGCTTCACGCTCGATGGCTGGCAGGTCGCTGACGTCGATCACTTGCAGGTTGAATTCGCCGGCAGCAATGACCTGTTGCAGGGCCACACCGTCCCGTTCGAAAAACCGTGTGCGCAGGGATTCGTGACGTCCGATCAGTTGCTGGAAACTGGCGCGCAAGGCGTCTTCGTCCAGTTCGCCGCGCAGGCGCAGGGCACCGGGAATGGTGTAGGCACTGCTCTGCGGGTCGAGTTGCCAGGTGATCCACAGACGGTTTTGCGCCAGGGATTGCGGCATGGCTTCGCTGCGCGACAGCGTGGTGATCGCGCCTTGGGCCAGGCCGCCATCCTGTTGTTGCCGGGCGACCGCGGCGGCGAATGCGCCAAGGGTCGGCGCTTCGAACAACAGGCGCAGATTCAGCTCCAGAGCCAATTCTTCACGCAGACGCGCGACCACTTGAGTGGCGGCGATGGAGTTGCCGCCGAGCAGGAAGAAATGGTCATCGGCACTGACCTGTTTGATGCTGAGCTGTTCGCACCAGATTTTACCGATCAAGGCTTGCAGCTCAGAGCCCGACTCAGTTTCAGACGTGCTGGCGATCTCTGCGGGCGGAAATAGTGCATAGCTGTCGAGGCTGCCTTCGGTCAGACGATGGCGGCAGGCCGAGCGTTGCACCTTGCCGCTGGACGTCTTGGGCAGCGCCCCCGGATTGAGCAACACCACCACGCTCGGCGCCTCCTGATACGCCTCGGCCACCGCCTGGCGGATGGCTTTGATCAGCGCCTCAGGCGGGAGGATTTTCTGCACGCTGCGGCTGATTTCCGCAGCGATACCGATGCCTTCCTGCCCCTCGATGTTGACCGCGAACGCCGCCACGCGACCTTTGCGCACCACCTCCACTTCACGCTCGATGGTCTGCTCGATGTCCTGCGGATAGAGGTTGTGACCGCGCACGATCAGCATGTCTTTCAGGCGCCCGGTGATGAACAATTCACCGTCGCGCAAGAAGCCCAGGTCGCCGGTGCGCAGCCAGGTACGGCCGGCGTGCTGGACGAAGGTCCTGGCCGTGGCTTCGGGGTTGCGCCAGTAGCCATGGGCGATGCTCGGCCCGGCGGCCCAGACTTCACCGACCGCATTGTCGGCGAGTTCTTCGAGCGACACGGAATCGACAATCAACACCGCGTGATCCGGCTGGCTGATGCCGCAACTCATGATCGAGCTGCCATCACCCGGTTCGGCACGGTTTTGCGCCAAGGCCTGATCATCCACGCGCAACACTGGAATGCCTTGGCCACGCGGGCTACCGGCAACGAACAGCGTGGCTTCCGCCAAGCCGTACGAGGCCATGAAGCTGTCCGGCGTAAAGCCGCAGGTCGCGAACTTCTCGGCAAAACGCTCCAGGCTGTCGAGGCGAATCGGTTCGGAACCGGAATACGCCACGCGCCAGCCACTCAGGTCGAGGCGTTCCAGGGCTGATTCGCTGACCCGTTCGCTGCACAACCGATAGGCGAAGTCCGGCCCGCCGCTGATGGTGCCGCCGTATTCGCTGATCGCTTCCAGCCAGCGCAACGGGCGACCGAGGAAGTACGCCGGCGACATCAACACACACGGCACACCGCTGAAAATCGGCTGCAACAGGCCGCCGATCAGCCCCATGTCGTGGTACAGCGGCAGCCAGCTGACGATCACATCGTCAGGGTTGAGGTCGATGCCAAAGCCGTGACGAATCAATAGTTCGTTGGCCACCAGGTTGCCGTGACTGACTTGCACACCTTTGGGTAACGCGGTGGACCCGGAGGTGTATTGCAGGAAAGCGATGTGCTCGCCTTGCAGGTCCGGCGCAACCCAGCGTTCGGCCAGGGCGTTGTCGAGGGTGTCGACACACAGCAGCGGCGGCGCCCCGTTGATTTGCGGCAGGGCGTCGCGCAGATCCGCGCGGGTCAACAGCAAGCGCGGCTCGGCATCGCTAATGATCGACAACAGACGTTCCTGGTGATGACGACGGGTCGACTCCGGCGGATAGGCCGGCACCGCGATCACCCCGGCGTACAGGCAACCGAAAAACGCCGCGACGTAATCCGGGCCGCTGGGAAACAGCAGCACCGCGCGATCGCCGAATGACACCTCAGCCTGCAACGCGCCGGCAATGGTTCGCGCCCGTTGATCCAGCTCACGATAACTGAGCACCACAGCCTGATCCTGGGTTTCGGCGAGAAAACGCAAGGCCACCCGGTCCGGCGTCAGGGCCGCGCGGCGCTGAAGGGCTTGGACCAGTGTGCTAGGGAGTTCGAACGCGTCGGTCATGAGGTTTCCTGCCTGAATTCGGCTTGCAAGTGGAATCGGTTTTCGTACGTCACGCCCGTTCACGGGCATGCAGGACGCGGTCTTCGCCGACCGCGCAAGGCATTGGGAATGCTGTTTTGGCCGGGGCTTGCGCCCGCAGCCAGTCACCAATGAGAACGGATGAGGTCTTGAAATAATTAGTCGCCGGGCTTGAGCGCCAGCAGGCTTGCGGTTAGCGGATGAGTCAACGTGTCACGGTTTTCACTCCACACCTTGGCGGAGCATTAATTCTCTTTCTCAATTGACAATCATTATCATTAAGAATAATTTGTCGCTCGATATGTAGGACGGCCCCCGACTCCCCTGTCGTCCCACTAACCTATTTGCAGCAAGGTGATTTCCAATGACGGAACAAGTATCCACAAGCAGGTGCGATTCACCGCTACTTCAGGCCTTCGTCGACAACCGACTGATTCTGGTCAAGATTGCTGCCCGTATTACCGGCTGCCGATCCCGTGCCGAAGACGTGGTGCAAGATGCGTTCTTCCGGCTGCAATCGGCGCCGCAGATCACGTCATCCATCAAGGCACAGCTCAGCTACCTGTTCCAGATCGTGCGCAACCTGGCCATCGACCACTACCGTAAGCAGGCGCTGGAACAGAAGTATTCCGGCCCGGAAGAGGAAGGTCTGAACGTGGTGATTCAGGGCGCTTCACCGGAAACCTCACATATCAATTTCTCGACTTTGGAAAACATTGCCGATGCACTGACGGAGCTGCCCCGCCGCACCCGTTACGCCTTCGAGATGTACCGCCTGCACGGCGTGCCGCAAAAAGACATCGCCAAGGAACTCGGCGTCTCGCCAACCCTGGTGAACTTCATGATTCGTGATGCGCTGGTGCATTGCCGCAAGGTGTCGGGCAATCGTGCGGATACCTTTGCGCGCCGTTAATATCTGAAATCTCGGTGCCCCCATCGCGAGCAGGCTCGCTCCCACATTCTATTTTTGGTGTTCACAAATTATGTGTTCACAGGAGATTCAACGTGGGAGCGAGCCTGCTCGCGATGGCTGACTCAAGACCAAAGCAAGCCTTGAGCCTTACGCATCAAGCCAACGAACACCGATCAAAAAACCGCTCACGCCCCAGCATCATCAGCGCCGCGCGTTTGTGCGGGAAGTCGAACTCTTTTTCGCAGTGAAAACACTGATTGTGCATATGCCCGATCATCTTCGCGTTGTCGGCGCGAGGCTCGGCAACCACCCGCTGTGTGCGTGGATCATCCAGAAACAGGTAATGCACCAACGCCGATAACCAGCTGGCCACCTTGTGCGGGCCGCGGTGATGCTCTTCGCCCACGAGCATGTGAATGCCGCGGTCGTAATCGCCGGCGTCATAGAACGGCGCAATGCGATCTTCCTTGGCCCAATAGGCTTCAAAGTAAGCAAATGGCTGATCATCGAAGCAACCGATCAGCGTCAAGGTATGCGGGTCGGCTTCAAGCTTGCTCAGGTATTCCCGATGCTGCTCGAGACTGCCCTCCTCCTGCCAGAAACTCGCAACCCGCGGGCTGTTCTGCCAGCGGTTGAAACGAGCCAGGTCATGCTCGATTTCTACCGTGCGCAGGGAGACCCAAGCACCGAGCCGCGCATCGAAGCGTCGATAGACCTCACCACGGGGTTTCACCGCACGCAATGGATGGCGCTTGCCGCCACTGATGACCATTTGCTGTGGATAACTGCCGGTCCGCGA
Source organism: Pseudomonas sp. P9_31 (assembly GCF_034008235.1). Taxonomy (NCBI): domain Bacteria; kingdom Pseudomonadati; phylum Pseudomonadota; class Gammaproteobacteria; order Pseudomonadales; family Pseudomonadaceae; genus Pseudomonas; species Pseudomonas sp. P9_31. Next base: position 2,040,869 of record NZ_CP125375.1, on the reverse strand, counting down.
CTCACCCAGCCAAGGCTGAGGCAGTTGCCAGAACAGCGTGCGCTCGCAGTGATATTGACCGGTGACGTCGGCGGGGATCAGCAACCCGCTGAGCAAGGCCTCGGTGGGCACCTCGTCCAGATGCCAGGTCAGCCGCTGACAAGCCGCGTCCCGGGCAAACAGCCAATAGCAGGCCGCCCAGAACGCCTGACCGACAGGACGGCCGAAGCGCTCTTCCAGACGCAGATGCAACTCGGGCTCGCGAGTCAGCCGCAGTTCGATCAACGGTTGCCCTTCCAGGCTGAGGCTCAGGCGGCTTGCGGTTTCATCGGCTACAAGACGGTTGCCTGATGGCAAGGCCAGGGCAGTCAGGTCATTCAGATTGGACATGGGTCGGGCTCACGGTAATCGTCGGCAGTTAACTGAGGTGACGTGAACCAGGCATGGAAATTTAACGAAAAACACCGCGAACCTTAATCAGCGTTCGCGGTGGCATGCACAGCCTGGATCAGTTCCAGACCATTGACGTTACGCAGGTGCTAGATCGACCTGACCCAGATTTCGCGGAAGGCATAGTCGTTCCCGTTTCCGGTGGCGACATGGTTAACGATCTGCAACTCCATCTGTGATGCACTCGCAGTAAAAGTGCCTTTGAGCGGCACCCAGGCCATTGATGGAATTTCCGTCGCGGGGGCAATGACTTGCGCTGCGCTGGTGAGCGACAGCACCGGAACTGAATATTTGTCATTCCACCTGCGCACGGTCAGCCCGAACTCATAGGACCGACCCACTTCCAGCCCCTGAAAGGTCTTTTTCAACACTGTGCCAGCAGAGTTATTGGTGTAGGTGTAGTCGAGTAATACGTAGATATCCCCATCTTTGGTGATGGTGAGATCCCGTGGATCAGCCGCAGCCTCCCCCCTCATCCAGCCATTCCAGTTATTGGTACCGTCTTTTTCCGAGAAGGTCGTTGTATTGTCAAAAGGCGCCTGAACCTCAAGACACAATGGCGGGAACAATACCGGGTCAGCACAGCTGCCTCCATCCAGTGCCGCCTGAAAAACGAACGCGAGATGGCTCCCGTCTTTCAGATTTTGCAAAGACGCCCAGGCAATATTGCGACGCCAGCCCTCCTGGAACTCTTGTTGCGTGACGGGCTCGGCGTCGGCCACTCGCAGCATCACGGGCGAGCCGTCGGCCTGTTGACCGCAGACATGCAACGTCGCCTTTTGATTGACCACCATGAATGGCCAACGCGCCACCTCGACCGTGACACCGGCCGAATCATCAGGTTTTTTAAGAACGAGTACATCGTTGACGGCTTGTGGCACCACAGGAGAGGGCACACAGGAGAGAGAAACCAACGAGGGGTTTGACATGGCAGAAATCCTTTCTGGATGAGCCAACCCCTCCATGGGGTCGGACACAGGAAAGGAGCTAAGACCACGTCAGGCGAAGCGTCTACTGTCAATTCGACCATTCGAACAGCAGAACACAAATACCAGATGAATGGTCGTCCGCCCCCCCTGAACCCGGAAACTGCATCTGTCAGTGCTTGCCCACCGGCACCAGGGCAATTTTATAAGGATCGAAAATCTTCAGCATCTGACCGTTGTTTCGCAGGCCTTGCAGCAACTTGCCGAATGCTTCGCCTGTAATCGGCGCCTGCGGGCGAATCAGCGCGTAATGGTGATAGACCTGATCGATGCGTTGCGACACCAGCAACTGCTCGCCGACTTTCTCGTTGCGCAGCAGGTAATCGCTCAGGTAGGAGCGCGTTACCAAGGCAATGTCCGCTCGTGCGCGTAACACCATCAGCAGGTTGCTGTCGTGGGAATAGGTCAGCGTGGCGTTGTAGGTGTCGGCCAGATACTTGGGATCGGCGTTGAAATTGGCAAACTCGTAGTGATAGCCGCTGTACAGCGCCAGGCGCTTGCCCGTCAGGTCCTTGAAGTAATTCTCATCGCGGTCGGGTTTCTTCTGCGCGACAAAGATTTCTGCATCTTCCAGGCCCATATCGACGTCGGTATGCGCAATGTCCTTCCAGCCCCAGTCCGGGTTCTCGAAAATCGCCATATCGACCCGGCCTTCCTTGAAGTCGTTGAAACGCCTGGGAATGGAGGTGGGCACCAGCACAAACTGATAATCGGTTTGCAACTGATTCAGCGCTTCCACCAGCTGTGGCAGCAGACCGGTGTCGGCACCGGACTCCGGGCGCACGGTATAGGGTGGAAAATGGGCGGCACCGACCCGCACCAGTTGCGCGGCCTGAGACGGTAACACCCAGCACACCGCAAGCGCCGCCAGCAAAAGCCGCGACGCCACTCGAATTGGCGAAGACATCAAACAGCCACTCCCCGAAAAAAAAGCTCATCAATGCATTCAAGCTAGGCGGTTTCGCCGACTTAGCCAGTTTCTTACCCAGATAGACGGTTCACTGCCGTTCTTCAAGTACCAGAATCAACGCCTCATCGGCCAATTGATCAAGGCTCATGCTGCCATCGGGACGAAACCAGGTAGTGGTCCAGGACAACGCGCCCGTCAGGAAACGGCGGGTGATGAACACATCGCCACGGATAAAACCGACGTCCCTGGCTTCACCCAGCACCTGCAGCCAGATGGCTTCATAAATATCGCGCAGCGCCAGAACCTGCGCCTGGCCTTCCTCGGACAGCGAACGCCACTCATACACCAGCACCGCCATCGCCTCGCCACTGCCGCCCATGATCGACTGCAATTCGCAACGAATCAGCGCCAGCACCTGCTCGCGCACGCTGCCGGCCTCGGCCAGGGCTGCGCGCATCAACGCGGTGTTGTAGCGAATGGTCTCCTCCATCACTGCCCGCAGGATCTCGTCCTTGCTTTTGAAGTGATGAAAAATACTGCCTGACTGAATGCCCACCGCACTGGCCAGATCACGCACGGTGGTACGTTCATAACCTTTGTTGCGAAACAGGTGAGCGGCCACTTGCAGCAGTTTGCCGCGAGCGCTGTCCGGGTCGGTCAATTGGCCGCTGTCGACCAATTCGCGCATCACCCTCAGGGCTTTTTGCTCGTCCACCCGTTCTCTCCTACAGTCGATCAATCAATTGCGCCGCTGCCCGCTAAAACAGTGGGGTTGCGCGGGCAATTTAAGCTGGCGAGGGCGACCAAGCAAGCGCTTGGGCAGAAGATAGCTCAGTCGTTTACAAACCAAGCGCTTGCTTGGTAGCCTCGAAGCACTTCTGTCGCAGGTGCCATGGAGTTGACTGTGTCTAAAACAATCCGCATCGGTTGCGCCAGCGCATTCTGGGGCGACACCTCGACCGCCGCCGCGCAACTGGTGGAAGGCGGGCGGCTGGACTATCTGGTGTTCGATTATCTGGCCGAAATCACCCTGTCGATCATGGCCGGGGCGCGGATGAAAGATCCCGCAACCGGCTACGCCAGCGACTTCATCGAAGTCCTCAGCCCCCTCCTCAATCAGCTCGCGGAACAGAAGATCCGCGTCATCAGCAACGCCGGCGGCGTCAATCCACAGGCTTGCGCCGCTGCTTTGCAAGCGGCCTGCAATAAAGCCGGGGTAGCGCTGAAGATCGCCGTGCTGTCGGGTGACGACCTTCAACCCCGGTTCAAACACCTGAGCAGCCTTGGCCTGCATGAGATGTTCAGTGGCGCGCCCCTGCCGCCGATGTGCGTGTCGACCAACGCCTACCTCGGCGCGCCGGGCATCGTCGAAGCCCTGCGCCTGGGTGCCGACATCGTGATTACCGGGCGCGTGGTCGACAGCGCCGTGGTCAGCGCCGCGCTGGTGCATGAGTTCGGCTGGTCGTGGCACGACTACGACAAACTCGCCCAGGCTGCATTGGCCGGGCACCTTATTGAATGTGGCGCCCAGTGCACCGGCGGCAATTTCACCGATTGGCGCGAGGTGCCCGACTATGAACACATCGGCTTTCCCATCGTCGAAGTCGGTGCCGACGGCCAGTTTATCGTCAGCAAACCCGACGGCTCCGGCGGCCTGGTCACGCCCCTGACGGTGGGCGAGCAGATGCTCTATGAAATCGGCGACCCGCAGGCCTATCTGCTGCCCGACGTGGTATGCGACTTCAGTCAGGTCAAACTCGTGCAACAAGGCAAGAACGCGGTGCAGGTGCATGGCGCAACAGGCTTGCCGCCGACCGCCCAGTACAAGGTCAGCGCCACGTATCCGGACGGTTTCCGCTGCACCGCCAGTTGCCTGATCGCCGGGATCGATGCGGTGGCGAAGGCCCGACGAGTCAGCCAGGCGATCATCAACAAGACCTCGGAAATCTTCAGCCACCGCGGCTGGGCGCCCTACAGCGAAGTGAATATCGAACTGCTGGGCAGCGAGGCCACTTACGGCCCCCACGGCCAGCGCCAGGACAGCCGTGAAGTGGTGATCAAACTCGCCGTGCGCCATGCGAGCAAACAGGCCTTGATTCTGTTCTCCCGGGAAATCGCCCAGGCTGCCACCGGCATGGCACCGGGGCTGACCGGAATCGTCGGCGGACGGCCGACGGTGTACCCGTTGATCCGGCTGTTTTCGTTCCTGATCGATAAAACCGCCTGCACCCTGGAAATCGACCTCGCCGGTAAGCGCCATCCGTGCCCCCTGCCCGCCCTTGATGCGCTCAATAGCGCTGACCTGCCCCTACCCTTCGATCCGCCCAAAACCACAGAACGCGCCGACGCCAGCGTGGCCCTGATCAAACTCGCCGTGGCGCGCTCCGGCGACAAGGGTAATCACAGCAATATCGGCGTCATGGCCCGCCACCCCGACTACCTGCCGTGGATCGCCGAAGCGCTGACACCCGAGGTGATGGTCGACTGGATGAGCCATGTCCTCGACCCGATCCACGGGCGTGTCGAACGCTGGTATTTACCCGGCACTCAGAGCTTTAATTTTCTTCTGGAGAACGCACTCGGCGGCGGTGGCGTGGCCAGCCTGCGGATCGATCCGCAAGGCAAGGCATTCGCCCAACAACTGCTGGAGATCCAGATTCCGGTGCCGCAGCGCATCGCCGATCAACTAGAGGACCGTCGCCATGGCTTATGACTCGATTTTCAAACCCGACCTGTTCGCCGGCCAAAACATCATCGTTACCGGTGGCGGCAGCGGCATCGGTCGTTGCACCGCCCATGAGCTAGCGGCCCTCGGCGCACACGTGCTGCTGGTGGGGCGCAATGCCGAGAAACTGAAAAAGGTCGCTGCTGAAATCACCGAAGACGGCGGTAAAGCCAGTTGGCAGGTCTGCGATATCCGCGATGAAGACGCCGTCACGCGACTGGTCAGCGAGCTGATCCGCAAACACGGGTCGATACATGGGCTGGTCAACAATGCCGGCGGGCAGTACCCCTCGCCGCTGGCGTCGATCAATCAGAAAGGTTTCGAAACCATATTGCGCACCAACTTGGTGGGCGGTTTTCTGATGGCCAGGGAGGTGTTCAATCAGTCCATGAGCAAGCACGGTGGTGCCATCGTCAACATGCTCGCCGACATGTGGGGCGGCATGCCCGGCATGGGCCACTCGGGCGCGGCGCGCTCGGGCATGGACAACTTCACCAAGACTGCCGCGTTCGAATGGGGCTATGCCGGCGTGCGGGTCAACGCCGTCGCGCCGGGCTGGGTCGCCTCCAGCGGCATGGACACCTACGAAGGCGCGTTCCGGGCCGTGATCCCGACCTTGTGCGAACACGTACCGCTCAAACGCATCGGCACCGAATCGGAAATCAGCGCGGCGATTGTTTTCCTGCTCAGCCCGGCAGCGGGGTTTGTCAGCGGCAGTACATTGCGCATCGACGGTGCCGCCAGCCTCGGCGGGCGGGCCTGGCCGATGCACAAGGCGCAGAACAGTCACTCGTACAACGGCTTTCACCGCGCCTATCTACCCGAGGTACTCCGACCTGACGTGCTCAAACCAGACGTCTCCAAACCAGACGAGCTCAAGGACAAGGAATAACCCATGCCGGTGATCCAGTCCCAAGTCGACCCGTTCAGCGAACCGTTCGCCCGCAACCGAGCGGCCATGCTGGCCGGCATCGAACAGGTTCGCCAGCTCGAGCAGAACCTGCTGAGCAAAGCCGCCGAAGCCAAGGCCAGGTTCGACAAGCGTGGACAACTGCTGCCCCGGGAGCGACTGAACCTGCTGCTCGACCCCGGCGCACCGTTCCTCGAACTGGCGAGCCTGGCCGGCTATAAGTTGCACGACGACAAGGACGGCAGCGCGGCCGGCGGCGGCTTGATCGCCGGGATCGGTTACGTGTCGGGCGTGCGGGTGCTGGTGGTGGCGAACAATAGCGCGATCAAGGGTGGAACCATTTCCCCCAGCGGTTTGAAAAAAACGCTGCGCCTGCAACAGATCGCCATGGAAAACAAACTGCCGGTGATCACCCTCGCCGAGAGCGGGGGCGCCAATCTCAATTACGCGGCGGAGATTTTCGTCGAAGGCGCGCGCAGCTTTGCCAATCAGGCGCGGATGTCGGCCATGGGCTTGCCGCAAATTACCGTGGTCCATGGCTCGGCCACGGCGGGCGGCGCTTATCAGCCGGGGTTGTCGGATTACGTGGTGGTGGTGCGCGGCAAGGCCAAGCTGTTTCTGGCCGGACCGCCACTGCTCAAGGCGGCAACCGGTGAAGTCGCCACCGATGAAGCGCTGGGCGGCGCCGAGATGCACGCGCAAACCGCCGGCACCGCCGAATACCTGGCCGAGAACGATGCCGATGGCGTGCGCCAGGTGCGCGAGATCATGAGCCTGTTGCCGTGGAATGCGCGGTTGCCTTTAGCCCCTGCGCGGCATTGGGATGAACCGCTGTACCCGATCGACGAGTTGCTCGGACTGATCCCCGACGATGCGAAAAAGCCTTACGACGTGCGTGAAATCGTCGCCCGGATTGCCGACGCTTCGAACTTCCTCGAATTCAAGGGCGAGTTCGATCAGCAGACGGTTTGCGGGCATTTGCACATCCAGGGGCGAGCCTGCGGTTTCATCGGCAATAACGGCCCGATTACCCCCAAGGGTGCGAGCAAGGCCGCGCAGTTCATTCAGCTCTGCGACCAGAGCCAGACGCCGCTGCTGTTTTTCCACAACACCACCGGCTTCATGGTTGGCACCGAGTCGGAACAGCAAGGCGTGATCAAGCACGGCGCGAAAATGATTCAAGCGGTGGCCAATGCCCGAGTGCCCAAACTGACGATCGTCGTCGGCGGTTCCTACGGTGCCGGCAACTACGCGATGTGCGGCCGCGGCCTCGACCCACGCTTCATCTTCGCCTGGCCCAACAGCCGCACCGCGGTGATGGGCGGTGCCCAGGCCGGCAAAGTGCTGCGGATCGTCACCGAAGCCAAACAGCTCAAGGACGGGTTGGTGCCCGACCCGAAAATGCTCGACACGCTGGAACAGGTCACCGCGCAGAAACTCGACAGCCAATCCACCGCGCTGTATGGCAGCGCCAATCTGTGGGACGACGGGCTGATTGATCCGCGGGATACCCGCACGCTGCTCGGGTACTTGCTGGACATCTGCCACGAGGCCGAGGTTCGTGGACTGCAACCCAACAGTTTTGGTGTAGCCCGCTTCTAAGGGCGATCAGGAGAACAATAAAAATGATCTTCACCCAGGAACACGAAGCACTGCGCCGCACCGTCCGCCAATTCGTCGATCACGAGATCAATCCTCACGTCGATGAATGGGAAAAGGCCGGGCGTTTTCCGATCCATGAGATCTTCCGCAAGGCCGGTGAGCTCGGTCTGCTGGGAATTTCCAAACCGGAAAGATTTGGCGGCATGGGGCTCGATTACAGCTATTCGATTGTGGCGGCCGAGGAGTTCGGCACCATTCATTGTGGCGGTATTCCGATGTCCATCGGCGTGCAGACCGACATGTGCACCCCGGCCCTGGCACGTTTTGGCTCCGATGAACTGCGCGAAGAATTCCTCCGTCCGGCAATCACCGGCGAGCAGGTTGGCTGCATCGGTGTTTCCGAAGTCGGCGCAGGTTCCGACGTAGCAGGTTTGAAAACCACCGCCCGCAAGGACGGCAATGACTACGTGATCAACGGCAGCAAGATGTGGATCACCAATTCGCCGAGCGCCGATTTCATCTGTCTGCTGGCCAACACCTCGGACGACAAGCCGCACATCAACAAGTCGCTGATCATGGTGCCGATGAACAGCCCCGGCATCAGCCTCAGTTCACACCTGGACAAGCTCGGCATGCGCAGTTCGGAAACCGCCCAGGTGTTTTTCGACAACGTGCGCGTGCCGCAACGCAACCGCATCGGCCATGAAGGCGCGGGGTTCATGATGCAGATGCTGCAGTTCCAGGAAGAACGGCTGTTCGGCGCGGCGAACATGATCAAAGGCCTGGAGTACTGCGTCGACAGCACCATCGAGTACTGCAAGGAGCGCAAAACCTTCGGCAATGCGCTGATCGACAACCAGGTCATCCACTTTCGCCTGGCCGAACTGCAAACCGAAATCGAATGCCTGCGGGCACTGGTCTATCAGGCCACCGAGCGATACATCACGGGCCAGGACGTTACCCGCCTGGCGTCCATGGCCAAACTCAAGGCCGGGCGACTGGGCCGGGAGGTCAGCGACAGTTGCCTGCAATATTGGGGCGGCATGGGCTTCATGTGGGACAACCCGGTGGCCCGGGCTTACCGCGACGTGCGGTTGGTATCGATCGGCGGCGGTGCCGACGAAATCATGCTGGGGATCATCTGCAAACTCATGGGCATCCTGCCGGGGAAAAAGAAATGAGCACCCTCCCCGCTTGTCAGACCCTGTTGCTCGAACGGCATAACGGCGTTCTGCACATCACCCTCAATCGTCCCGACAGCCGTAATGCCATGAGCTTGCAGATGGTCGCTGAACTGCGGGCGGTGCTGGCGGCGGTGCGGGATGACCGGCAGGTTCGCGCGCTGGTGATCGGCGGTGCTGGCGGGCATTTTTGTGCCGGTGCCGACATCAAGGACATGGCCAACGCCCGCGCTCAAGGCAAGACGGCCTACCGAGAATTGAATCGCGTGTTTGGCGCCTTGCTGGAAGAAACCCAGCACGCGCCGCAAGTGGTCATCACCGTGCTGCAAGGCGCGGTGCTTGGCGGCGGCTTCGGTCTGGCCTGCGTCAGCGATATCGCGATGGCCGATCATCAGGCGCAATTCGGCCTGCCGGAAACCAGCCTCGGCCTGTTGCCCGCGCAGATTGCGCCGTTCGTGGTGCAGCGCATCGGTCTGACCCAGGCCCGTCGACTGGCCCTGACAGCGGCGCGTTTCGATGGCACCCAGGCGCGGCGCATGGGGCTGGTGCATTTTGTCGAGCATGACCCGCAAGCCTTGGCCGAGCGCCTCGATGAAGTGCTGGCCCATGTGTTGTGTTGCGCCCCGGGGGCGAATGCGGCGACCAAAAAACTCTTGCTGGCAAGTGCCGGACAACCCTCCGACGGCCTGCTGGATCAGGCGGCGCAGTGGTTCGGTGAAGCGGTGACCGGGGCCGAAGGCATCGAGGGGACCATGGCCTTTGTGCAAAAGCGTAAACCGGGTTGGGCGCCTTAAAAGCATCGCGAGCAGGCTCGCTCCCACAGGGGAATGCATTTCAAATGTGGGAGCGAGCCTGCTCGCGATGGGGCCATCACATTCATAGCAATACAAAGGGAATATCCCATGCCCGCCTTCAGCAAAATCCTGATCGCCAACCGCGGTGAAATCGCCTGTCGCGTCCAGCGCACCGCGCAAAACCTGGGCTACCGCACCGTCGCGGTGTTCAGCGATGCCGACGCCGATGCGCTGCACGTGCAGATGGCCGACGAAGCCGTGAACATCGGCCCGGCGCCGGTGCAGCAGTCTTATCTGAACATCCCGGCCATCATCGACGCCGCCCGGCGCACCGGTGCCGATGCGATCCACCCCGGTTATGGCTTCCTCTCGGAAAACGCCGGCTTCGCCCTCGCCTGCCAACAGGCCGGCATCATCTTCATCGGTCCCAGCCCCGAAGCCATTGAGCTGATGGGCAGCAAGCGCCTGTCGAAACTCGCCATGATCAAAGCGGACGTGCCCTGCATAAAAGGCTATCAGGGCAGCAAACAGGACGACTCGACCCTGAGCCGCGAAGCCGAACGCATCGGCTACCCGCTGATGATCAAGGCCAGCGCCGGCGGTGGCGGTCGCGGCATGCGCCAGGTGCAAAGCGCTGCCGAGTTGCTGGAGCAGATCCGTACCGCGCGCTCCGAAGCCCTGCACGGGTTTGGCAGCGACGAACTGATCCTCGAACAAGCCTTGATCGATCCGCGTCACGTTGAAATTCAGGTGTTCGGCGACCAGCACGGCAACCTGATCTACCTCGGCGAGCGCGATTGTTCGATCCAGCGCCGCCACCAGAAGATCATCGAAGAAGCGCCTTGCCCGGTAATGACCACCGAGTTGCGCCAGGCCATGGGCGAAGCGGCGCTCAAGGCGGGTCGTGCGGTGAATTACGTGGGGGCTGGCACTGTGGAGTTCCTGCTGGACGCTCGCGGGCAGTTCTACTTCCTGGAGATGAACACTCGGTTGCAAGTGGAGCACCCGGTGACCGAGCTGATCACCGGCCTCGATCTGGTGGCCTGGCAGTTACACATCGCCGAAGGGCAACCGCTGCCGCTGCGACAGGAACAGGTGCAGCTCAACGGGCACGCCATGGAGGTGCGCCTGTATGCCGAAGATCCGGTCCAGGGATTTGTGCCGCAAACCGGGCGAATCGTGGCCTGGGAACCTGCGTTGCAGTCCGGCACGCGGATCGATCATGGCCTGATCGAGGGTCAGTCTGTCAGCCCGTTCTATGACCCGATGCTGGGCAAGCTCATCGCCCACGGCGCCACCCGTGAAGAAGCCCGGCGCAAATTACTGCGGGCGGTGCAGGACAGCGTACTGCTGGGCGTGCAGAGCAATCAGCGCTTGCTCGCCAGTCTGCTGGAGCATCCGCAGTTCATCAGCGGCGAGTTCAGCACCGGGTTCATCCCCACGTACTTCGCCGACCATCCCTGCCTGCACCCCCATGTGCCAAGCGCCGAGGAACTAGCCATCGCGGCGACGCTGTTTTATCAAGCTTCAGCCCAGGCTCACCGTGCCCCGCTGGCCGGTTGGCGCAATAACGCCAGCGTACCTTTGCACTACCGAATCGGCCTGGAGGATCAGGATTGGCCGGTAGAACTGCACGCGGAACCTGGCGAGCCCTTCCGTGTCCAGGTTGGCGCCCGTGCCCTTGAGCTGAAGATCATCGGCTGCGACGGACGCTGGGCCACCCTGGAAATCGACGGCATCCGCCAACGCCATGCCTACCGCCTCGAAGCCGGGCAACTCTGGTTGCTCACGCGCCCCGGCAGCCTGCGGCTGGTCGATCGGACCCAGGCGCTGGTCAGCGGCCAGGTCCGTGTCAGTTCCGGCACGCTCAAGGCGCCGATGGACGGGGCGATCGTCGATGTACTGGTCACTGAGGGCAGCCTGGTCAGCAAAGGTCAGCTGTTGGTGGTGCTCGAAGCGATGAAAATGGAGCATCCGCTCAAATCGGGTATCGACGGGGTGCTCAAACGCTTGCAGGTCAGGGTCGGCGATCAGGTGAAAAATCGTCAGATTTTGTTGGAGGTCGAATAAGCCGCTAGGCGGATCCGCCGGGTTTGGCTACCCTCAAGCCCTATCAGGACGCGGATACCAGGAACCCTGCGATGCCTCACTGGTTGGTCATTGATCTGGAAGCCACCACCGATGAGGGCGGCTGGCCAGTAACGGAAATGGAAATCATCGAAATCGGCGCCACCCTCGTGGACCGCAAGGGCCGGGAACTCGATCACTTCCAGTGCTTCGTGCGCCCGTTGCGTCGTCCGTTGCTGACGCCGTTTTGCCGGGAACTGACCCACATCACCCAGGCCAATGTCGATGCCGCACAGCCGCTCACCGACGTCTGGCCGTTGTTCGAATGCTGGCTCGGCCAACATCACGCGCGCCTGGAAGGCTGGGCCAGTTGGGGCGATTACGACCGCAAACAACTGCTTCAGGACTGGCAGCGCCTGCAACTCGACAGCGCCCTGAGCCGGGTGCCGCACATGAACCTCAAGCAACGCTTCGCCAAGGCCCGTCGCCTGGAGCGCCCGCTGGGGCTTAATGGAGCCCTGCAACTGGCGGGCCTGCAATTCAATGGTCAACAGCATCGGGCTCTTGAGGACGCGCGCAATACGGCGCGCTTGTTACCGCTGATTTTCCCGGCTATTCCTTGAGTGCAGGAGGTGACGCCTATCGACACCTTGTGCATACTGGCCGGCCCTTTTTAACCATTTTTAGCCCTTTTCGAGGAATCGCCCATGTTTAAAGTCAACGAGTACTTCGACGGCACCGTCAAGTCGATCGCCTTTGGTACCGCTGAAGGTCCGGCGACCATCGGCGTCATGGCACCGGGCGAATACGAATTCGGCACCAGCCAGCGTGAAATCATGCACGTGGTGTCCGGCGCCCTGACTGTCAAACTGCCTGAGAGCAGCGACTGGGAAACTTTCGCCGCCGGCAGCCAGTTCAACGTGCCCGCCAACAGCAAGTTCCAGCTGAAAGTAGCCGTCGACACCGCTTACCTGTGCGAATACCGCGGCTAAAATCCTGGGTTTTCACAGCGACAAAAAAATGCCCGTGTCCTTGGACACGGGCATTTTTCATTTTGAAGGGCTTTTATTCGAGGATCGTCACCGGCATGCCGACTTCGAGCCGGCCATTGCCATCATTGACCAGATTCTGACCAAACATCGCGCCGTCTTCCTGGGCCCGGTATTTCTGTAAGGTCGCCAGCGGTTCACGGTCGTCACTGCGTTCACCGGTCTGCGGGTCGATAGTGGTCAGAATGCAGCGTGAGCAGGACTTGACCACGCGAAACTCGACTTCACCAATACGGATGCGCTTCCAGCTATCTTCGGCATATGCCTCGCTGCCCTCGATCACCAGATTGGGCCGAAAACGCAACATCTCCAGCGGCCGCCCGACCTTGCTCGACAAGTCTTCCAGCGACGCCTGACCAATCAGCAACAACGGAAAGCCGTCGGCAAAAGCCACCTGATCATCGTCCTTGCCATAGCCGGCCTGAGTAGTCCGAGCGCGATCAATCGGCACTTGCACCAGACGCGTCGGCTTGCCGACGAACTCACTGACCCAGGCAGCGGCAGCAAAGCCGGCATCAGGAACGCGCAAGGTGTCGCGCCAGATGGTCACACCGCGCAGCTCTGCGTCGCCAGCAGGCAACGCAATATCGATCGGTGAATGGCCCGGGGCACTGAGGGTCAAGCCACCATCGGCATTCCATAACGCCGACAGCTGACTCATTTTCGCGACCGCGCGCTGGGTCAGAAAGCGCCCGCTGGCCTCGTCCACCAACATCCAGCGTCGATCGCCGTCCAGCCCCAGTTTGTCCAGGCTGACCTGATTGAGGGTCTCGCCCTTGCCGGATTTCAACGGAAAACGATAAAGCGCGCTCAGACGCATGGCCAGCTCCCTGATGTGTAAAGAACGCCACCCTATACGAGCTTGATTACCGAATCAAAGGGCCCGTGGCGATGGCTTGCCCCCGTTGGGCTGCGCAGCAGCCCCAAACCCTGCCACCGCGCTCTTCCAAATCGCTATCAGGCAGGCACTTCGTCGAGCATCAGGCGCTGACGCACCACGTCGACGAGTTTGTCGGGCTGGAACTTGGAAAGGAAGTTGTCGCAGCCGACCTTCTTGACCATCGAGTCGTTGAAGCTACCCGACAGCGAGGTGTGCAGGACCACATAAAGGCCGCGCAAACGGGGGTCGTTACGGATTTCGGTGGTCAGGCGGTAGCCGTCCATCTCCGGCATTTCCGCATCGGTGAAAATCATCAGCAGCTTGTCGGTCATGTTCACGCCGGTATCAGCCCAGGCCTTGAGCATGTTCAGAGCCTTCAAGCCATCGCTGGCGATGTGCATCTTCACGCCCAACTGCCCCAGGGTGTCGCGCAATTGCGACAGGGCGACGTTCGAGTCATCCACCAACAGCACTTCACGACCACGAGCGCGCTCCAGAACCGGATCGTCGAGTTTGTCGCGCGATACCTTGGCGTTGTACGGAACGATTTCGGCCAGGACTTTTTCGACATCGATGATTTCCACCAACTGATCGTCGACCTTGCTGATGGCGGTCAGGTAATGCTGGCGGCCGGCGCTGGTCGGCGGCGGCAGAATGGCTTCCCAGTTCATGTTGACGATGCGGTCCACGCCACCGACCAGGAACGCCTGCACCGAGCGATTGTACTCGGTGACGATGATCGTACTGGTAGGGCTTGGCACCAGCGGACGCATGCCGATGGCCTGGGACAGGTCGATCACTGGCAGCGTCTGGCCACGCAGGTTGACCACACCGCAGACAAAGGGATGGCGCTGCGGCATCAGGGTCAGCTTCGGCAGCTGCAGTACTTCCTGGACCTTGAAGACGTTGATCGCGAACAATTGCCGTCCGGCCAGCCGGAACATGAGAATTTCCAGGCGATTCTCACCCACCAGTTGCGTGCGTTGGTCTACCGTGTCGAGAATGCCGGCCATTAATGACTCCTGGGCTTGTTCTGATGAATTCACTAAAGGGAGTTATCGGCTGTTCTTGCCGGATCTTGACCCCCAGACAAAATGCCACGATCAAGCGTTGATGTCACATTAACATCATGCTTTACTGGCTTCGTGATTACATCAGCTTCATCCCCGGCGACGCGACCTAGGTCTGCACGTTAGGTTCCCCTGCGTAAGGGATTCCCCTATGCACAATCAGGCCCAACCTGATATTCGCAATATCCAATAGCCATTAATGTGACGCCATTCTCATTGCATGAACGGAGTCAGGCTTTTGTGTGCGATCGAAGGTCAGTGGCCATCCACCCTCTCAAGTTCCCCAGCCGATGCCCAAGCCTGCCGGAGCGTGATCTCACGAAGGCTTTGCAGCACCGGACACGTAACGTTTTCGTCGACACACACGACATTCCCTCATCTGACATGACGTTGTGGAGATAAGCATGCCGATTGACCCTAAAGAGTGGGCTGAGCAATTTCCAGAGTTTCTCGTCGAGGCTGAAACACTCCTGGCCAAATCCGAGGAATGCCTGAGTCATTTGCAGTTGATCAGCAATGACAAGGACGCTATCGATTGCATGCTCAGCAGCCTTCTCAAACTGGCCAGCAAGGCCGAGGCACTGGCACTGGCAGCGGTTTCGGAATTCTCGCTGCATATTCATGGATTGCTGAGCCACGCCCAGAACCAGATGGACCTGCACGATGAGGCCCTGGATGCGCTCAAGGATTGCCTCACATTAATGGCCTGGCAACTCGAACTCATCGACCAAACTACCGGCCAACTCAGCCTTGATGACAGTGAACAGACCTCCCTGATTGAAGCGTTTGCATTTCAAGTGGGACAAAGCCAGTTTCAGCCGCTCTGCCACTTCAAGCCGTTCAGGCTCGTTTCGTTCTCGGAACGGCAAGCTTAAACTCACCAGCCCGTGGGTATTTTTATTACCATAATGCCGCCCTTTAACTTGAGGGTGTTCAGGCCGCCATTGAATATTTCATCCCTGTCGACGGCTGCTCGAAACAAATAGTTACCCCAGCCTCGACTTCAGATAGTGCCTGTCAATAAAAACAAAACACCTGGCACACTCGATATCTTTCGATGGTAAGAAACAAAAGTCTTTCCATTATGGAACCACCGTCCAAAAACGTTATTTCCCGACTGTGCAGACCTATATACCGAACGCGACCAACGGTATCTTAAGTGGTATTATGCCGCCCATTCATTGACGTCAATTAATGGCAGACTGGCTCCAGACGAAAACAGCCCGATAACGTTGAAGGCTGTATTTCGAGCACTGCTTCGCGGCCATTGAAGGCGACTCATACAACAGATTTCCACTCAGAGACCCGTCAGCCCTTATGGCCGGTCTGCCCGCAGCGAACATCCATTGGCTCCATCCGCTATGTACGCCAGCCTCAAGTCAATCACACTGTGGCCACCCTCCCGGAAAAACGCGCGCCGGTTCACGCTTTTAGTGTGTACCTGCTCGGCGCTTGGCAGCCTGCTGGTCTACAGCTTGTCCATGCCTCTACCGGTGAGTCTGCTGGTGCTCAATTGTGCGGCACTGGCCTGCGTCTGGGTAAGGCATCGCCTCTCGCGCAAATCGATAAAGTTTCAGCCTCAAGAACTCGCTGACCGTCTGCTGGAAGTTCAGGAAAACGAACGCCACCGGCTCAGTCGGGAACTGCATGATGACATCGGCCAGTTGCTGACCGCCGCAAAACTTCAAAGCGAATGGCTCAAACGTCGATTGCCCGAAGAACTACAGGATCAGTGTTCGGTACTCTGCGATACGCTGGATGAAACCCTGACCAAGGTTCGTGATGTGTCGGCCATCCTGAATCCACGGCAGCTGACCAGTCTCGGGCTGGAAGCCAGTCTGCGCGCGCATTTACTCAGGACCCTGGCCAATACGTCATTGCACTGGAGCCTGGAATGCCATCAACGCTTGACAGGCATACCAGAGGAAATGGCGGTGGCAGCCTTTCGAATCACTCAAGAAGCGGTTACCAATATACTGCGCCATGCCGAAGCCAGAAATCTGTTGGTCCGCCTGCAACGCCTGCCCCAGGGCCTGGCACTGTTGATCAGCGACGATGGCCTGGGTTTCGCGCCAGCGGCTGACCCCGGTCGTGAGGGGCAACGCGGAATGGCCGGGATGTCAGAACGGATCGATCAGTTAGGCGGCACACTGACCGTGACCAGCGAGCTGGGCAAAGGCACTCAAATCGAAGCACTCTTCCCCTGGGCGCCCCGTTCGCTTGAACGGGCCAGTACCAATAAGGTTATGCGTTGACTTGTAACTTACTTCTGGTGGACGACCACTCACTTATCAGGGCTGGCGTACGCGCTCTGGTGCTGGATATTCCCGGCTATGCGGTCATCGGCGAGGCCAATGACGGCTCGCAGTTAGTCGAGATGGTCGAGCAACTGTCCCCAGACATCATCCTGCTGGATATTTCCATGAAGGAAACTGGCGGCCTTGAAGCCTTGCAGCGGCTCAAACGAGTACGCCCGCAGTGCAAAGTGCTCATCCTGTCGATGCACACCGACCCTGCGCTGATCATGCAGGCATTGGAATCAGGGGCTCATGGCTACCTGCTCAAAGACACCACGGCCACCGAGCTCGAACATGCCCTGGAAGCCTTGCGCAACAACGAACGCTACCTGAGCCCGGCCATCGCCCACACTGTCATCAACCAGGCGCTGACCCGAACCCAGAAAAATCAGGTGCCAACCCAGGACTCGCACAACCTGACGGCACGTCAGCTGGAAATCCTGCGACTGATTGTTCGCGGAAAATCCACCCGGGAAATCGCCAATGGCCTGGGCCTGAGCATCAAGACTGTTGAAACCCACCGTTCGCAGATCATGAAGCGCTTGCAGATCTACGATGTGGCCGGCCTGGTGTTGTTCGCCGTGCGTGAGCAGATCATCAGTCTCGACGACTAGCCGTTTGCGAAGTGCTCAGCAGTGGCGAGTTCTCTGGCAAATGCACACGCAATGCCGCCGCACGCGCAGAGAAGCGCAGGCTATCGCCCTCCAGGGGCTCGCCATCAAGGTTGATATAGAGGCCCTCCGAGACTTTGATCTCGACCCATGGCAAACGGGCTCTCACAAACATGTTGTCGATTCCGAAGCCATCGGTCAGCAGATCTTTCAAGGTACCGACCACTTCCTGGGGGGCGGGCAAAATACTGATATCCAGCAGACCATCGTCAGCCAGTGCCTGCGGGCACAACACATGACCACCGCCAGCCTGTCGACCGTTACCGATGCCCAATGCCAACAGCTCGCCGCGCCAGTGAAAATCCGGTCCCTGCAGCTCGCCCCAGGCAGCATGCAACTCACTGAAACGCGACAAACCCGTGAATAGATAAGCCGCACCCCCAAGGATTTTTTTCAGATCCTCGGAAGTGTTGGCCGTGACCTGACTGCCAAAGCCGCCCGTGGCCATGTTCAGGAAAACCTGCCCACCGACCTCCCCCAGATCAATGAGTTGCGGGGCAGTCTCCAACAGTTCCAGCGCCTGAGCGGGCTCCAGCGGCACACCGGCGGCGCGAGCAAAATCGTTGGCGGTGCCCAAGGGTAGAAGCACCAGACTGGCCTGCGTCGGATGCGCCGCCATGGCTTCGGCGATATCACGCAAGGTTCCGTCACCGCCACCGGCAATCAGCTGCGTATAGCCTGCCGTCAGCGCTTCTTCCACCAGCCGCTGTGCGTCACCTGCCTCCCAGGTCAGTCGAACAGCCAGTTCCCAGCCCTGCTGACGCTTGCCTTCAACGGCTGCACGGACCTGCTCATTGAGTGCCTGCTTGCCATGCAGAATCAACAGCGCCTTGCGCTCGCTCATTTTTGCCACTCCCCTATCTGGAATCCGTATGCGATATGTTGACCTCACAGCCCTTCATAAAAGTCGCAAGGATTTCAATTATTTCCGGGGGAAGGAAACTTGAGTCCTACAGGGCGGTATTTTTTCTTACAAAACATGAGGAATCGGCTCAATTGACCCACCAAGGCGATTGGTACACCGTTGTGTCAGCGGTTATCAGTCATCACCAAGGAATTACACAAGGACGTGCAAACAATGAATGGAAAACCCTTAAGGGCCTCGGAAAGCGCAAGTAACAACGGCATCGGCCACTTGAATGGTTTTAACGCAAGGAGCCATTCACTCCATGCAAAGCCATGACATCAGACTACCGGTCACTCCGGTCGCGCCGTTCACAGACAATCGCGCCAATCATCAGGCTGAACTCAAAAACAGCGCAAAGCCCACCGGAGAAGTCGATATGGAACCTCGCATCATTGAACTGGAGACACACCTCAAATACATCCGAAGAGACATGGATGAAGTCCGCGGAGACGTCAAAGCCATCAAACACAGGCTCGCCTATTCAGCTGGCGGAACAGCCGTTGTCCTGGGACTTTTGGCCTGGGTCGCCAACAGTCGCTTCGACCAGGTGGTGACACTTCTGGCTCATTAAGAAGTAGCGATGCACGCAAGCCCCACTCGATCAACCGGACTTGCGTGGCAAAACCAAGGCAGGTATCAGCTCAAGACTTCGCTCAGCGGGATGAAGCTCACCCAATCGCCCTCGATCAGCGTACGGCCCTCCAGCACTTCAACCAGACCGTCAGCCCAGGCAGCACTACGCAGTACGCCAGAGCTCTGATTCTTGTAGATGATTGCCCGGCCATTCTCCAGACGTCCGCGCAAGTACTCACGTCGGTTACCAGCCTTTGGCCAGACAAAACCCGCAGGCACCTGAAACTTCAGGGGGTCAACCTCTTTTACGCCTTGGCGACGCAAGAGGTAGGGCCTTGCCAACAGAGCAAAAGTCACCAGGGTCGACGCCGGATTGCCGGGCAAGCCAATCACAGGCACGCCGCGAAAATGCCCGAACGTCAGCGGTTTGCCTGGTTTGATGGCCAGCTTCCACAGGGTCAGCTCGCCCTCTTCCCGCAATGCAATGCCCAGAAAGTCGGCTTCTCCCACCGATACCCCCCCTGTCGAGAGAATCAGGTCGACTTCCTTCAGCTCACCAAGGCGGGCACGAGTGGTCGCCAAATCATCGGGAAGAATGCCGGCATCGATCACCTCACAGCCCAAGCACTGCAACCAGTTGCAGAGCAACACTCGATTGCTGTTGTAGATCTGTCCTGGCCCAAGGGCCTGACCCGGCTCAACCAATTCATCCCCGGTAGACAGGACCGCAACACGAACCTTGCGAACCACGTCCAGTTCAGCGCACCCCAGTGATGCCGCCAGCCCCTGCTCGATGGGCCCCAGGCGCGTTCCTGCGGGCAAGATCAGCTCACCGACGGTAGTTTCCTGACCTTGTGGGCGGATATTCTGTCCTGAGGTCATGGTTTCGGTGAAACGTACCCGCTCATCCGCCTGAACCTCGGCGTTCTCCTGCATCTCGACACAGTCGGCACCCGCGGGCACAGGCGCGCCGGTGAAAATCCGCGCACAGGTACCCGGCTTCAAGGGCTCCGGAGCCTGGCCTGCAAAAATCTTCTGACTGACCACCAACGGCTCTCCTGTCCAGTCAGCCAGGCGCAAGGCATAACCGTCCATGGCACTGTTGGGCCAGGGTGGTAAATCAAGTGTCGAGACCAGATCAGCGGCCAGTACGCGCCCCTGAATCCGCGCCAACGGCAAGCGTTCGTGCTCGCGCACCCTCGATGCATCGGCCAACTCCAGCAAACGCGCCAGTGCCACCTCGACAGCCATCAGACTGCCCGTCTTGCCTGGCTTACCCGCGGGATTCACAGGGTGCCGCCTGTTTCAGATGGGCCACGAAATTGCACGGACGGTGCCGGGAGTCCAGTTGCTCGGCGAGAATGCCATCCCAGCCGGTGCGCACAGCATTGGTCGAGCCCGGCAAGCAGCAAACCAGCGTGCCATTGGCCAGACCGGCCAAAGCCCGGGACTGAACCGTCGAGGTGCCGATATCCGCCACTGATATCTGCCGAAACAACTCACCAAAACCATCGACCTGCTTATCCAGCAGGCAACTCACGGCTTCGGGCGTGCTGTCGCGACCGGTGAACCCGGTACCACCGGTGATCAACACCACTTGCACGACCTCATCGGCAATCCAGTTGGCGACTTGCGCGCGAATTTTGTAGAGGTCATCTTTGAGCAGTACCCGGGCCGCCAGGTAATGACCGGCAGCGCTCAAGCGGTCGACGAAGACCTGGCCTGAGGTATCGGTTTCCAGGGTACGGGTATCGCTGACCGTCAGCACCGCAATGTTGAGCGGTGCGAAAGGTACATCAGCCTTGGCTTTCATAGGCTCGTCCAGTTGTAGGAGAAACAGCCCGGTGTTATATCACAGCACCTCATTTTTTCGCCGCCCTCATGGAGAAGTGCGATGACCTCGAATACACCTCTGCCGCCTTGTTCCATTTTGCTCCTGGCCGGCGGGCGAGGCCAACGCATGGGCGGTCAGGACAAGGGTTTGCTGGAATGGCACGGCGAGCCGCTGATTGCACATTTGCACCTCAAGACGCGCTCGCTGAGTGATGACCTGATCATCTCCTGCAACAGAAACCTGGAGAAATATGCGCTTTATGCGGATCAGTTGGTCCATGACGACGAAGGCGATTTTCCCGGGCCATTGGCGGGTATTCGCGCAGGTCTGAAGGCTGCCCGCCACACTCACCTGCTGGTACTGCCCTGCGATGTGCCACGCATCGATGCCGCACTGCTCCAGAGCATGCGTGAAGCCGCCGCGCAGCATCCGGACAAACCACTGATGCTGCGCCATGGCGAACACTGGGAACCCTTGCTGTGCATAATACCCGTCGCTCTTTCAGCGTCTTTCGAGACCGCCTGGAGCGAAGGCGAGCGCAGCCCGGGCCGCCTTATGCGCAAATTGGGCGCCACAGCCCTGCTGTGCCCCGACAATGACCCACGCCTGGCCAACCTCAACACGCCGGAACTGTTAAGCACACACCGCACTGTGTCAGACTGACACTCGAAGGAACTTGCGCGCGTTGTATACGTCTCAAGCTCGGTAACCAAAAGAATTTCCATTCGGAGACACACCCATGACCCAACGGACCCTCGCCACTTTCATGCTTGCACTGGGCCTTGCAACCCTCGCCGGTTGCGCATCGCCTGCAGTGATCACCTTGAATGACGGTCGAGAAATCCAGGCCGTCGACGCGCCGAAGTACGATAAAGAGTCGGGCTTTTACGAGTTCGAACAGCTGGATGGCAAACACACCCGCGTCAATAAGGATCAGGTTCGTACCGTTAAAGAGTTGTAATCTTTGCGACGACAACCGGATACCGGATACAGAAAAGCCCGCTTATAAAAGCGGGCTTTTTCATGGCTGAAGAAAAGCAGGATCGCCAGCACCTGTGATCACCACTGCAAGGTGATGGTGCTCTCGAATTCTCTTTCCTGCCCAGTGACCGGATCGACAAATCGCAATCCCTGAGCCAGCAGCTTCAAGGGGTTGGCATAGTCGTCTGCTACATCCTTGAGCACTTGCGGATAGAACGGGTCATTGCAGATGCCGGCACCCAGGGCAGCCATGTGCACTCGCAACTGATGTTTCTTGCCCGTCACCGGGTAAAGCGCATAACGCCAGAGCTCACCGTTTTTTTCCCTGACCTCGACGGCAGTCTCGGTATTGCTCGCTCCCGGACCTTCCTGCATGCGAAAGAACGGCTCGCCATCGATGAGTCGACTTTTATGGACCAATGGAAAGGAAAGTTCAGGCAACGCCCGGGCAATTGCTTCGTAGCGTTTTTCAATCTGCCGTGTAGGGAACAATGACTGATACGCCGAACGACTCTGGGGGTTGGCTGAAAACAGCACCAGCCCCGCCGTATGCCGGTCAATGCGATGCAAAGGCACCAGATGCGGGTTATCCAGACGACGGATCAGCCGTCGCAGCAATGTCTGCTCCACGTATTCCCCTGCCGGAGTCACCGGCAGAAAGTGCGGCTTGTCCGCCACCACCAGATGCTCATCGGCGTAGAGAATCGACTCCACCACCGGGATCGGTTTTTCGTCCGGTACCTCACGGAAATAATGAATCCGCAGACCTTCCTTGTAAGCCAGGTCCAGACCGATCGGCAAACCTTGCCCATCGAGGACGCGGCCGCGAGCGATTCTGTCCAGCCATTGTTCACGACCGATGGCGCTGAAATGTTCGCACAGGCAATCGAATACGGTCTGCCACGGACCGGGTGGCAGATAGAGCGTACTGGCCTGGTTGTGCGCAGCCGAAAAAGATGAAGTGGACATACGAAAAGCTCTAACCCTCAATGCAGGGCGGCATTATCCAACAGTGGCCGGAACGAACCTAGAAGAGAATCTTCAGGCCGGTATCGACTGCGTCCGGGCAGCCGCTTCGGTGAACTCCTTGAGCCAGCGCAGCACATCGACCGCTTCCCAGCGCCCCGGATCATAAAGCGCATACAGCAACCCCTGATAGCCCACAACATCCAGTTGTCGGTGATAACCCGCACGCTGGAACAAGGCTTCGATTTCGGCGAAACAGGTATTGAAATGCAGTTTGTTGAAGGGCGTTTTTCCTTCCGTGACCAGACCATCCAGACGTAATTCGAGGACAGCCTCGCGTACCACGTCCGCCGACATCCGGTTCACGCTGTTCTTCAATTGTTCGACATTTACCAAGGTTCATCCCTCTGACTTCCGGGATCGGCTGCCAAACCCGAAACAGAGAAAAGCATGGCAGGCAATCCGAGTTACTGTATGAACATACAGTAACCGAATAACCAACCTTTCGCCAATGGATGAAACAAGACCGCGACGGGTGGGGCATCGCCAGCAGCGTCAGGGTTAGCGCAGGAACGCCACCACCTGGTCGGCATCGAACGGCCAGCCCAACTCAGCGCCGGTATCGACCCGCCGTAACACCGGAATACGCAGACTGTAAGCTTCGAACCACGTTTCGTCGTCAGCGATATCCACCAGCTCCACCAGCAAACCGTTTTCGACAAAGGGCATCAGAAGTGCTTCGGCGACTTCACAAAGATGGCAACCAAGGGTGCCGAACAGACGACATTCAGGAAGCATGACGACAAGACCAAACGAAGTAAGCGCTCATTCTAGGCCCGCGATCAAAAGCCGTCGAGTCGATGGCCCAAGTGTCTGAGCAATGGCTGATTTCAAGAGATTTCGGCAAACTCCTGACGCACATCATTCGCCTCGACTGTCATTTGCGCGATGCTCGCCTCTTTTTTGCCTCTACGCTTGGGTAGCCAGAACCCTCACCGGAGCTTTTTGTGTTTGCCAACCTGTTGATCATCCTCGCCTCCTCCCTGGTAGTGATTGCACTGTTCCAGCGTCTGCGATTGCCACCGGTGCTGGGCTATCTGTGCGTGGGGCTGATGATCGGGCCGACAGCCTTCAACTGGGTAAATGAAAGCGAAGAGTTGCCCGACCTGGCCGAATTGGGCGTGGTGTTTTTGCTGTTCTCCCTGGGGCTTGAGTTTTCCCTGTCGAAAATGCTCGCACTGCGCCAGGTGGTATTTGGCCTGGGCAGCCTGCAAGTGCTGGGTTCCGGGATCGTGCTGGGGGCTTTGCTGATGCTGTTCGGCATGCCCACCACACCGGCCCTGTTACTCGGTGCCGGTCTGGCGCTGTCGTCTACCGCCATTGTCAGCAAGGAGTTGAGCAGCCTGGGCGAGATTTTCAGCCGTCACGGCCAGAATGCCATTGCCGTGCTGTTGTTCCAGGACGTGGTCGCGGTGCTGCTGTTGACCCTGGTTCCGGTGTTCGCCGGCAGCAGCGACCAGTCCTGGTATTGGGCTCTGCCATTGACGCTGGGCAAGACGATAGTGCTATTCGCCGGTCTGCTGCTGGTCAGTCGCTGGTGCCTGCCACGGCTGTTCCATGAAGTCGCCGCGGCCCGGTCCGCGGAATTGTTCGTGCTGTTGGCGCTGGTGATCGTTCTGCTGACAGCCTGGCTGACTCACCTGCTCGGCCTCTCCCCTGCCTTGGGCGCCTTTCTCGCCGGCATGCTGCTGGGGGAAAGCCACTATCGGCATCAGATCGAGGCGGACATCCGTCCGTTCCGCGACATCCTGCTCGGGGTATTCTTCGTCAGTATCGGCATGCTGATCGACTTGCAGTTGTTTGCCAGCCACGGCCTGCTGATTCTCGGTCTGACGCTGGGGTTGCTGCTGATCAAAGGCACCCTGGTCGCGCTGCTGGTCAAATGGCGCGGCAGCGATGGCGAAACCGCCTGGCGCAGCGGCCTGGCATTGGCTCAGGGCGGCGAATTCTGCTTTGCCCTGATGGCGCAGATGCAGCAGAACAAACTGATGCCCGCCGACCTCGGCGGCCTGCTACTGGCCGCCACTTTCTGCTCGATGCTGATAACGCCTTTACTGCTGCGCGCCGCTCCCTACGTCGCCGCCCGCCTGCACCGCAAGCCCAACGAAGAAGCCGAACTCGAAGAAGTCAGCGCGCTCAACGCCGGCTTGCACAATCACGTAGTGATCTGTGGTTACGGTCGCGTAGGTCAGTCCATCGGGCGCTTCCTGCGTCATGTCCATCAACCTTACATTGCGCTGGACACCGACCCGGTGCGGGTTCAGGAAGCTGCCGTCAATGAAAGCGGTGTTCATTACGGCGACTCACGCCGTGGCGAGTTGCTGATCGCAATAGGGCTGGAGCGCGCCAGATTGCTGGTGGTCGCCGTGGACAAGACGGACATTGCCCTGCTGATACTCAAGGAAGCACGCCGGTTCAACCCGACCGTGCCGATCCTGGTGCGCACCCGGGACGACAGTCAGTTGGCCGAGTTGAAGGCGGCCGGCGCCAGCGAAGTCGTGCCCGAGTTGCTGGAGTCGAGCCTGATGCTCGCCTCCCATGCGCTGATCATGCTGGGCATACCCGGCCAGCAGGTGCAAGACCGGGTCGATCAGGTACGGCATGACCGCTATCGCCTGCTGCACGGTTTTTACCCCGGCGCCGACGATGAAGAACGGTGACTCAATCCTGACTCACGGCACCGATCTTGTGCACCGACAAGTCCGCGCCGTAGTACTCCTCTTCCTGGCTCAGGCGCAGACCATGGAGCGCCTTGATCACGCCGTATACCGCGAAGCCGCCGGCCAGCGCCACGACGACCCCCAAAGAGGTGCCGATCAACTGGCTGGTCAGGCTCACGCCCCCCAAACCACCCAAAGCGGTTTGACCGAAAATGCCGCAAGCGATCCCGCCCCAGACGCCACACAGACCATGCAAAGGCCAGACACCCAGCACATCGTCGATATGCCATTTGCCTTGAGCCGCGGTAAAACACCAGACAAACAGTGCCCCGGCGATGGCACCGGTCACCAACGCGCCCACCGGGTGCATCAGATCGGAGCCGGCGCAGATCGCCACCAACCCGGCCAACGGGCCGTTATGCAGGAAGCCCGGGTCATTACGCCCGACGATGAGAGCCGCCACCGTGCCGCCGACCATGGCCATCAACGAATTCACCGCCACCAGCCCGCTGACCCCTTGCAGGGTCTGGGCGCTCATTACGTTGAAGCCGAACCAGCCGACGATCAGGATCCACGACCCCAACGCCAGAAAGGGAATGCTCGACGGTGCGAATGCCACCAGTCGTCCGTCGCGATAACGACCTTGCCTCGGCCCGAGCAACAGCACCGCCGCGAGTGCCAGCCAGCCACCCATGGCGTGAACCACCACGGAGCCGGCGAAGTCATGGAAACTGGCGCCGAAGCGTTCCAGCAACCAGGCTTGCAGACCGAAGTTGCCGTTCCAGACCACGCCTTCGAAGAAGGGATAGATGAACGCCACGATCAGCGCCGTCGCACACAACTGCGGGACAAACCGGGCGCGCTCGGCGATGCCTCCGGAAATGATCGCCGGTATCGCCGCCGCAAAAGTCAGCAGAAAGAAGAACTTCACCAGCCCATAGCCATGGTCGGCAGTGATCACCGCCGCCGGTTGCATGAAACTGACCCCGTAGGAAATCCAATAGCCTATAAAGAAGTAGGCAAGGGTCGAAATGGCGAAGTCGCTGAGGATCTTCGACAAGGCGTTGACCTGGTTCTTTTGTCGAACCGTACCGACCTCGAGAAAAGCGAAACCGGCGTGCATGGCCAGAACCATGACCGCGCCGATAAGGACGAACAACGTGTTGGAGCTATGGACCAGACTGTCCACAGCACTTTGCAGATTTTCCATGGATTGGCAGACCTGAAGGCTGAAAAAAGCACCAAAGCAGTTCGCACAAATGGCCGGCGCACCAAGTTGCAGCTCAACCGGATCGCAGTGCTGATCCGATTGAACCGCTTTGGCGCACAAGACCGCCGCCTCTGCGCGAGTTTTGATTGTTTGAGTTAGGGTTTTCCTGAAATCATGCCCGGCAACAGCGCAACGGCGCCGGCTGACGCACCACGACGTAGCAAAAGATGTACCAGTCATTTGTACTGAACCTTCGCGCAAGGCTCATACTCGAACGCTTCAGAAGCCACTTACGGAGATCACCAATGGCACGCATCAAGGCAAAGACTGCTCAAGAAATTCTGATGGAAGATTTTCAGACACTGGTCAACGACACCGAGCGGTTGCTGGAACACACCGCCTCACTGGCCGGTGATCAGGCCGATGAACTGCGTGAGCAGATCCGCGACAGCCTGTTGCGTGCCAGGGAAACCCTGAAGCTGACCGAAGACTCCCTGCGCGAGCGCGGCAAAGCGGCTGTCACCGCCACGGAAGATTATGTCCAGGCCAACCCATGGCAATCGGTCGGAATCGCGGCCGGCGTGGGTTTCCTGATTGGTCTGCTGGCCACTCGGCGCTGATATGGCGATCGATGAATCCGGCTCGTCCGCGACGGGCACCCGCTCTTCATCGCGGCGTCTGGGTGCCGCGTTTCTTGGATTGCTGCACAGCCATGTCGAACTGTTCGGCATCGAACTGCAGGAGCAGAAAGCACGCACCGTAAGCCTGTTGCTGTTTGCAGGCCTGACGCTGGTCTTTACCTTGTTGTTGCTGGTGGGCTTGTCAACGCTGGTGTTGATCCTGTTTTGGGACACCTATCGCCTGGCAGCAATTATCGGGCTCTGTGTGTTCTATACCCTCGCAGCGTTGTTCTGTGCGATGCGTTTGAGAGCAGCGATTTTCGATGAGTCCTCGCCCTTCCATGGCACCCTGGAAGAGTTGGCCAATGATCGGGAGCGCCTGTTGCCATGAGCCTGCCAGAACTCCCCCGCAACAGTTCACGCACGGAAATGCGCAAGGCGCTGATCCGCCTGCGCATGGAAATGCATCGCCAGGAAATTCGCCACGAATCCCAACAACTGTTGCAGCCCCTGCAACGGGTGCGTGACATGACGCAGAACCTGCAAGACGGCTTCGGCATCAAACACGCTCCGCTCTGGGGCATCGCGGCCGTAATCGGGTTGGGCTTTCTGACCGGCAAGGGTGCCAAGGGCGGCGGTATCGGCAGCCTGACTCGGCTGGTTCGCCTGGGCGCCACGTTGGGGCCTCTGATCAAGCTGATCATGCAGAGTTCTTCGCGCAAAGACTAAATCAGCCCTGTCTGGCTGCATTCTTGCAATACCACCGGGATTAACCTCTTTATCGAGAGGTTGATCCTGCGTGCCTACCGGGTGACCAGGTTTATCCAGAACAAGACCTTACTAAGGAGGCCTCGTGATCGACGGGCAACCGCTCGCCTGCTTTCAGCCGTTCATCGATACCGCCACAGGCCGAATCGCTGGCGTCGAAGCGTTGGGTCGACTGCGTCAGGCCGACGGTCAACTGACCTCGGTGGGGCCGCTGTTCGCTGACCCGCGAACTCCCGCCATCGCCCTGCGTCGTCTCGATCGCCAGATACGCGATAACGCCCTGAGCCGTCTGCATGAAGCGCCCTCGGACTGGTTTCTGAGCCTGAACATCTCCCCGCGCTGGATCAGCCGCTTGCGCCGGGACCAGGCACTGCCGAGCCTCAAGCAACTGAGCAGGCATGGCGTCGACGTGCAGCGAATCGTCTTCGAGATCACCGAACTGGGCGGCGACAGCCAGCGTCTGGCCGAAGTCGTGGCCCGCTATCGCCAAGCCGGGGCGCGGATCGCCATTGATGATTTCGGCGCAGGTTACTCTCAGCTCGATCGCGTACTGGCTCTGCAACCGGACATCCTCAAGCTCGACATGCGGCTGTTCCAGGCCGCCGCGTTGGGCGGTCCCAGCAGCGAGGTGGTGAAGGCGCTGGCGCAAATGGCGGAAAAAACCGGTTGCTGGATCATCGCCGAAGGCGTGGAAACCGAAGCTCAACTGAATTTTGCCCTGGAGTGTGGTTCACGCTACGTACAGGGTTTTCTGTTCGCCCGGGCGCAAGCGGACTTCTTCGCCACAGACGCCTTTGTCGAGCGCTTCGCGCAACTGCGCCAACGTTATGTTCAGCAAAAACTGGCTGAGCGCGCTCGCCTGATGATCATGCGCCAGCAACTCAGTGAACTGATGGCCATCCTGCAAGCCTGGGCTCAGGCCAGCGCGCCCCTCAGTGCCTTGCCGCAACTGGAGGCGTTTCCCTGGGTGTTGCGATTTTATCAATGCGACCGCCACGGCACGCAGTTGACCCCCAACCTGGAATGGCGCAACAACGGCTGGGAAGCCGATAGCCGCTACCTGGGCCATAACTGGTCGTGGCGCCCGTATTTTTATCACTTGCTGGCCGAGGGTTGGGATGAGCGTCGTCTGACGCTTTCCAACACCTACCGCGACGCCACCAGCAATCAGTACTGCCTCACTGCAGGGCAGTTTTTCGATAACGGCGAACGGCTGCTGCTCATCGATATCGACGCCGCAGGGCTCTAGGGGGGCGCTGCCTCGGTGTGGAAACTAATTGAGAACGCCCCCCTGGTTCTCCTTGCAGGTACTGGCGCGAACCGGGAAGCTAGGAGATCAGTCACCTGACGGAGAAACCAGCCTTGGATTGGCACACCCTGCTTACCCGCGAACGCCTCGGAAAACCTGTGCACAGCCCGCAAGAGCTCGGCCGCAGTCCTTTCCATAAAGACCACGACCGGATCATTTTCTCGGGCGCGTTTCGCCGTCTCGGGCGCAAGACCCAGGTCCATCCGGTCTCCAGCAACGATCACATCCACACGCGCCTGACCCACTCGCTGGAAGTCAGCTGCGTCGGTCGTTCGCTGGGCATGCGCGTCGGTGAAACCATCCGCGGCGCCCTGCCCGACTGGTGCGAGCCGAGCGACCTGGGGATGGTGGTGCAATCGGCTTGCCTGGCCCACGACATCGGCAATCCACCCTTCGGCCACTCCGGCGAAGACGCGATCCGCCATTGGTTCCAGCAGGCCGCAGGCCGTGGCTGGCTAGACGCAATGAGCGAAGCCGAACGCAATGACTTCCTGAATTTCGAAGGCAATGCCCAAGGTTTCCGGGTGCTCACCCAGCTTGAATACCATCAGTTCGAAGGGGGTACCCGGCTGACCTACGCCACCCTGGGCACCTACCTGAAATACCCGTGGACTGCTCGGCACGCCGACTCACTGGGGTACAAGAAGCACAAGTTCGGCTGTTATCAGA
The DNA here is from genome assembly GCF_034008235.1 of Pseudomonas sp. P9_31. Taxonomy (NCBI): domain Bacteria; kingdom Pseudomonadati; phylum Pseudomonadota; class Gammaproteobacteria; order Pseudomonadales; family Pseudomonadaceae; genus Pseudomonas; species Pseudomonas sp. P9_31. The sequence goes on along the minus strand of NZ_CP125375.1, from coordinate 2,010,741 downwards.
GCGAATTGCCGCTGCTGGAACAGATCGCTCAAAAACTCGGCCTGCCCCAACTGGAGGAACAGCGCTGGGCGCGCCATCCGCTGGTGTATCTGATGGAGGCCGCCGACGACATCTGCTACGCGCTGATCGATCTGGAAGACGGCCTGGAGATGGAGTTGCTGGAGTACGCCGAAGTCGAGTCCCTGCTGCTGGATCTGGTGGGTGACGATCTCCCGGAAACCTATCGCCAGCTCGGTCCACAGGATTCGCGTCGGCGCAAACTGGCGATCCTGCGAGGCAAAGCCATCGAACACCTGACCAACGCAGCGGCCCGAGCCTTCGTCGAGCAACAGGATGCGCTGCTGGCCGGCACGCTGCCGGGCGACCTTGTGGAACACATGCATGGCCCTGCCAAACGCTGCGTCTTGAATGCCAAGGACATGGCGCGCAAAAAAATCTTCCAGGACAAACGCAAGACGCTCCACGAAATCGGCGCCTACACCACCCTGGAAATCCTGCTCAACGCTTTTTGCGGTGCAGCACTTGAGCAGCACAACGGTCGTACGCCATCCTTCAAGAACCGCCGCATACTCGACCTGCTGGGCAACAATGCGCCCGATCCCCATGGCCCTTTACATACCTCGTTCTTACGCATGATTGATTTCATCGCCGGCATGACCGACAGCTATGCCAGTGAAATGGCGCTGGAAATGACCGGTCGTTCAAGCCACGGATAACAGTGCATCGATCAGCCGCGTCAGCGACGTCTGAACGGCTGATCGAATGTCTCGACATTCATCTGTATTTCAACATCGACAGAATCGCCCTACACCTTGTGCAGAGCTGACTGATCGATTGTTCGGCCGTCTCGCGAAACAATTGCACACCCACTGCTCGACAGATGAAGCATGAAAACTCCTACGTTCAAACACGATTGGCACATATTGCTGGTGGAAGATCATCCATTTCAGCTGAGAGCGACTCAATACCTGCTCGAGAGTTACGGCTTCACCCAACTGACCACCACTGACAGTGCCGAAGGCGCCTTGCAACAAATGCTCAAGGCTGCGCAACCGTTCGATATTCTTCTGTGCGACCAATGCCTGCCAGACCTTCCAGGCCTTGACTTGATCGAGTTCGCCAGTCACCGGGGAATGATCAGACAGGCCATACTTTTGAGCAGCCTGACATCCGTTGAGCTGGACAAACTTAAAACCATGGCCAACGAACATGGATTGCCCTTGCTGGGTTACTTGATCAAGCCATTGAAACAATCAGACTTTAGAGACTTGTTGACCTTGGCCTCATGATAAAAACACGAAAACTCACACACACTAAAACCATGACAAGCATACAGATTAAAACTTATAGCCCAACGCTTCCTGCCTCTTGACTGCCCCTAGCAAACTTTCACCCTTCCTCATGCAAAACCTAGTTGACACGTAGCCCAATTCTTCTTCGGCTGTAGGATTTTTCCTATATTGCTGCTACAGGCCTGTCAGCTCATGCGGCCCCTCAACTACTGAGCTAAGGTGCGCGCTTTATTTGTGCACGTATGGGATTTGATTATGAAGTCCCGGTATCACTGGCGATTTCGGTATCTTGTGCCGAAACCCCTATATACATTGGGTTTTACGCTTCATTGTTTATCAACATACCCCTTTTTTTCGTTGTTCGCTACCAAATAATGGGGTACTTTTGGGGTATCCACCCCCTTTCCCAGCCTCCGGATACCCCATGCCAGCAACCAACATTCCAACCAGGCGCAAGGCCGACAGTGACGAGAGTATCGCGGCCATTATTAAAGAACTGGAAAAGCCCGGCAAATATTCCGAGGGCACTATCAAAGGTCTATTTTTGCAAGTTACCAGTACTTCACAACTGTGGAGATTCAAGTTCTCACTGGACGGCAAAGAGGGGTTGCTCGCCGTCGGCCAATATCCTGAAGTTTCAATCCCCCAGGCACGACAACTGGCACAAGATGCGCGGGAGGCTGTGGCCGTGGGAATACACCCGTTAAGGGCGAAGACAGCAAAGGAGGCAGCCAAGAAGGAAGAGCAGCGGACAAGGGAGTCCAACACCTTCCAAAAGGTCGCCGAAGAGTGGCTGGAATTCAATTCGCACCTGGCACCGAAGACCCTGTCAGGCCACCGGGGCGCACTAAAGAACCACCTGTACCCTGTAGTTGGCGATGTGCCGGTGGCTGAAATCGCTGTCCGCCACGTCAGGACGGTTCTGGAACGTCTGGCCGCCTCCCCCACCATGGCGCGCTATTCGCTGACCCTGTTGCGAATGATCCTTGGCCACGCCATGGACCACGAACTGGTCAGCCAGAACGTCGCCGTAGGGCGCGAAGGGCTGCTGAAGAAGCACAAGACCAAACACCACGCAGCACTGGAAAAAGAAGAGGAGCTGGCCGAGTTCCTGCGCCGCCTGAACAACTTCGTAGCCTACAACGACAGCGTGATCTCGGCACTGTGGTTGCTGGTGCTACTACCTGTGCGCCCCGCCGAACTCACTTCCATGAAGTGGGAACAGGTAGACCTCGAGAAGGCCGAGTGGCGCTTCGTGGTGCCCAAGACCAAACAACTCCTGATCGTCCCCCTACCCGACCAGGCTGTCGCCCAACTGCGTGCGCTCCAGGAGCACAGCCAACTGCTGAACAGGAGGGGCATACCCAACACCGCACCCTTCGGTAAAACCGCCGCCAGCGAAGCCACTGCCCCACCGACCTGGGTGTTTCCATCGTCGGGGAAGTTCGGCGTGCCAATCTCCGCCGACACCCTGCTGGTACGAATACGTACAGGTCTGGGCTACGAGCGTGGCACCGTTTCCAGTCATGGTTTTCGCAGTTCGTTCCGCAGCCTAGGCCATGGGGAGCTGAAGCTAGATCCGATCGTGCTGGAACTCTGCCTGGGGCATCGTATGCCTGGGGCGCTGGGGGCGACATACGCCAGGGCACAGCTGCTGGACCAACGGCGGCTGGCCATGCAGGCCTGGGCGGACTACATCGAAGGGCTTTGGGAAAAGGTGACCGGCCTCGGGTACTCGAAATGACAGCTTTTGGTGGGTGACGGCGCCTAATCTGATCTTTGAGTCAGGAAATAGGTATAGCTTAGATTGTTATAAGCACTGAATTCTTAGCGCTGTTTGGCACAAGGGGCTGAATTTTATTACCTCGGGCCGCTGAATTATTAGGGCTGCTGGCACAGGTGATAAAAGCGGATGAGTCCGGGGCAGAGCGCTTTGGCACAAGGTGATTATCCCCTTTATTACCTTTATTACTCTCTCTAGTAGTAGAAGTATAAAATAGCGAATGAACTCGTATAGACGAGTTGTATATGTGCTGTAAAAGTGTAAAAGCGCCAGAGTGCATCCCAGGTAATAAAGGTAACAACGACTTTTGTGCTGACCGCTCTATTCCGGCACTTTCAGCCCTGTATTAGCTCTTTATTAGGCTAATACAGGGCTAATAGACTCTTCTGACTGGAAGAATAGACAGTCATCGTCACTCCCGCATCGCCCGCTGTACTGTGCCGAACGAAAGCTCCAGCGCCAGCATCAACCGGCGCACCGTCGTCGGACTCCACTCGCCGCCTCGACTGGTCGCCTGCCCCTTCTTGTTGAGGCAGTCCGCGACCCCTTGCAGCGTACTCGCGCCATCATATAGGCAAGCCTTGAGGTGAGGCCTGATTGCCTCCCTGTGCTGGTCCACCCGCTGCGCCTTGGCTTCCATCATCCTGGCCGCAGTGGGCGCCTTGCTACCTTTGGCCAACGCCTCAGAGCGACGAGCTATCTTTTCCTGGCTGGCTGCATCCCCACTGTCTGCGCGGTGCTGCAGCGCCCCTAGCGCATCCTTGATCCGCGCCCGGATGAACGCACGCTCCTGCTCCGCCAGTGCCGCGTAAATATGGAGCTGGAAGGCGTCGGCCTGGGGCATGGTCGCAACCATGAACTTGTAGCGCTTCATCACGCCCGCGATGTGCTCGACGTCACGCGACAGCCTGTCGAGCTTTGCCACCACTAGGGGTATGCCACTACGCAGCGCTACGCCGCACTGAGTGCGCTCAAGCGGGGGCACCGATCCGCTAACGGCGTCGGTGTATTCGCCGACAATGTTCCAGCCCTCCTGCTCTGCCGCCCTGTGGATGTACTCACGCTGGGCTTCGAGGCCCAAGCCTGAGCTCTCCTGCTTCCCGGTGGATACGCGGAGATACGCAACAACGTTCATGGCATGACCCTCATCTGTAGGTGTGCACAACCATATTGTCATTAGTTTGTTCAAGTGTCCATGCAAATGACAACACTCCGACAAAAGGGAATAAACCCCAGGAAAACAGGCCATGCCCTGAAATCATTGCGCCCCGCCCGCACACAATCAGATCGTTCGACTTGATGACGATGAGGCGGAGAGAGGAGGCAGAAGGGACGGCTGCTGGCTGGGCTGCCAGGGGGCTGCCAGGGCGGCTGAATCGACCCCGGTGGGGGTGGCGGGTACCGTTTCTTTAGCTGCGCGTCACGCACGTATATGGGTCTGAGATCCCAATACTATTTTTTAAAAATCCAGACTCCTGCCTATTTTCCCAAAAATTCCCCCGCAAAATTTTAGCCGTAATCTGCCTAAGAACGCTGTGCTAAAGCCTCCCGCTTAAATTAAGCCCCTTAAAGTTCCGCCGCTAACTTTGCTAAAGCTGCCTGTTTTAACACTGTGCTTAGCGCTCTCCATATCACGTAAACGTTTAAATGTCCAATAACAAATATACCGTTCGTCGCGCAGCTATAGACCGAATCGAAATATCAGGAGTAGTCTGGATCTCACCAGAAACCTGACTGGGGAGGTCGGGGACATGCAAACCATCATCACCACGCAGCAGCTGGCCAGCCTCGCAGGGCTCGACCCCTCCTATTTCACCTTGCGCCGCGCTGAACTGCCGGGGGCCTTCGATGTGCCGTCCGCCAGCCCGCTGGGTGGCAGACCTGCGAAGGCCTACGACCTCGCACAGATCGCCGATTTCATCCTGAACGAAACCAGTTTCCTGACAGACGCCGAGTGCCGCCTACGGGTGGCCTTGAGCGCCAACCTGCGTAAGAGGAAATCGCCGATGGCCCGCTTCTACGATGCCCACACCCTGTTCGAAATCGACGGTGCCCTCGAAGTCGTGCCCCGTGACCACGGCCAATTGACGCCAGAGCTGGACGCCAAGGTTCGCGCCGCTCTCGTCGACGGCCAGACAGCGCTCCAGGTACGGCGTGCCAAACGTCAGCCCCGCCCTAACACCCACACCGCGCCTGGAGAATTCCAATGAGCAACGTCGCCCCGCTTTTCAAAACCCTCGGCTGTGTGCTGGCCGCTGCCGACGATCAGGACAGCGCAGGTTTCGGGCTGCCTGACTACGGCCTGTCCGGTGCTGTCGCGCCGCTAGCCCAGCCGGCGTGGATGTCTGCGCCTGCCGTGTATGTGCCGCTGTTCGGCGCGCACGAAGACCTGATCACCGAAGCCGTGGCCGAGAAGGCCGCGACTCAACCCACTTTGCATTGATTGATCGCCGGCCGGTGCCGGGGGGAGTTTCGAAATGGCCACGATATTAGAGGCAATCAACGCAGGGCTTGCAGGGCTCAATACACCGCTCGGCCAGCTTGGCACACAGTTACTGATGGCCAGCGGCCCGCAGGCCGGCAACCCTGGCGGCGGTGCCCGCATGGGCCAGGCCTTCGCTGGCATGCAGCAGCAGCAAGCGAAGCAGCAACAAGCCGCTTACCAGCAAGCGATGGCGCAAAACGCCCTCGCCCTGAGTCAGTCCCGTGCCCAGGATGCGCAGCGCAAACAGGACCTGACGCAGCGTGAGCAAGCGGCGCTCCAGAACCCTGAGCTGCTCGCCAAACTTGACCCGCTCAGTCGCCAGATGGCCGAACTTGGCTTGCCGCTCGATGCCGTCACGAAAGCCCAAAGCATGGGCGGTCTGCAGGAGCACCGCGCTGCCATGCTGCAGATGCAACAGCAGCAACAGCAGCGCATGGCCGAACAATTTCAACAGCAACAAGCGCAGTCCGCCAGCCAGTTCGCGCAGTCGCAAGCGCGTCTTGCCGCCGAGGCCGACAGACCGAAAGTCGCCGCCCCGAGGCAAACTCTGGACGAGCCGTTGGGCGGTCCTGACAACCTGGTGCAGCGGCACATATTCGACGCTGCGTCGGGCACTTACAGACCTTACGGAAAACCGTTCAAGCGCAGCGCGTCTACTGATGAGCTGGCCGCGCTGCTGGGTGGTGGGGCAGCGCCTGACGACAACGCCGGTCCCGGTCCCGCAGTGCCAGGCCTTCCGGGAGCTGACGCAACCGGCGCACCGCCAGCCCGCCAAGGTGCCGAGTTGCTCCTGCATGGTAGTGGCAGCAATCCGACGGCACGCGGGCCAGCCGCGCCGAAAACCAAGGCCGAATATGACGCACTACCAGCGGGTAGTCAGTACATCGACCCGGCGACCGGTCGTGTCGCCACGAAGAAAGGGCGGTAACGAATCATGGCCCTCAGTGCGTTCGGTGACGAAATCGACGACGAGCCGGCAGCCGTGGCGAGCCCGCCTGTGCCTACTGCGCAGGCCACGTCAGCCTTTGGTGATCCGCTCAGTTCGTTCGGTGATCCGCTTGAGGCCGATCCGCCAGCGCTAGTCGGTGGCATGGCCGGGGCGCTCACAGCTGCGCAACCGCAAGGACAAACCGATTTGCCCAACCGCACAGCCGGCCAATGGGTGACGGACATCGGCGGCAACGTCGGGCGCGGCGCTTACAACCTGTTCGATGCGGGCGCAGGCCTTGGCGACATCCTGAGCGGGGGCGCGGTCACGCCGTGGCTCGCTAAGCACGGTCTGGACTCCAAAGCAGCCCGTCAGGTACTTGAAAGCGAGATGTCGCCGCAGGGCAAACACCAGCGCGATGAAGTCGCGAACGCCAAGGGCTTCGGTCCTACGGTTGCGGCAATGCTGCAAAACCCGGCGTACACCGCAGGCCAGGTCATCGAATCCGTACCGACGATGGTGGTCGGAGGTGTCGCTGGCAGGGGCGCCGCACTCGGTGCCAGGGCGTTCGGCGCTGCGCCAGGTATGGCCGGAGCGATAGGCGCAGGTACAGGCGAAGGCTTGTTCGCAGCGGGTCAACAGGCCGCACAGACGGTACAGCAGACGGGCGACCTTACTGCTGGTCAAACTGGCTTTGCCCTGCTGTCAGGCGGCTTAACCGGACTGCTCGGTGCTGCCGGTGCGCGTATCGGCCGTAAGTTAGGCGTGAATGACATCGACTCATTGTTAGCCGGTCAGCAGGGCGTGGATGTGGCCAAGGGGTTCGTTAATCGCGCACTGGTTGGTACGGGCATTGAGTCTCTAGAAGAATTAACACAGTCAGGACAACAACAAGTTCTGACCAACCTGGCAACCGACCGACCAGCAATGGAAGGCGTCAGCAACGCAGCTGGCCAAGGCGCGATATTGGGTGGTGTCATGGGTGGCGCTGCCAGCCTCCGCCGCCCGAACATGAACGCCCCGCAGCCAGCCCCTGTGCCAATGCCAACGCAACAGCAACAGGGCATGCCGCAAGCGCAACCTACCGCCGTACCACAGGGCTTGCACGCCCAAGTCATGACCGCGATGAATCAGCAACAGGCGCCAGCGCAACCTGTGCCGAAAACGCCGTTCGCAGGCAGTGTCGATATAGGCGCGACGCTCGATAATCTCGGCTTGCAGGGTGAGCGCCGAACCCAAGCGCTCGACCTGTTACGCCCTGTGGAACCCGACGTAGAAGCCCGCCGTCGCGGTGTCGTCAGTAACGCAGAACAGACCCAGCTAGCCAACCTGATAGGCCTCGACGGTGCGAATGCCTTGATCCATGGCCGCAAGCTGGGGCAGACATTCAACGCCGAGGAATTCCGCGCCGTTAATTCTGCCGTACAAGCCCAGATGACTAACGTCCTGGACTTACAACAACGTATCGCCAAGGGTCAGGCCACTGATTTAGAGAAGGCTCAGTTTGTCACCGACCTTGCGGGGATGCGTCACGCTTCGGGTGAACTGCTCGGCGCGAAGGCCGAAGCCGGTCGGGCCATGGCTGCATTGCGCCGTACAACGCTCGATCATAAGCAGGCACTGGCGATCCTCGAAAGCGTTGGCGGCGTATCCGGCGCAGACGATCTGGCCAAGGCCATCGGCGCGGCGATCCAGTCGGGCGGCCTCGCCAACGCAGCGAAAGTGATTCGCAAGGGCAACCACATCACCGACTACATCAAAGCTGGTTGGCTGTACGACCCTACAACGCACGTCGCCAACATGGCCGGCAACACGGGTATGGTCGGCCTGAACACCGTAGATCGGATGAACGCCGCTGTGCTGGCGGGCGGTAAGCGCCTGTTCGGCCTCAAGGGCGAGACCATGTGGTCAGAGCCGCTCGCTCTGCTTTCCGGTGCGATCCGTGGGCAAATGAAAGCAATCGGCGCAACCGGTCGGGCGTTCGCCACGGGTGAATCGCCGATGCTCGGCGCCGGCAAGTTGGAACAATCCAGCCTCCCGCAGCGCACCATGCCTGGAAAACTCGGAACGGCAAAATTGGTGGGCGATAACGTCGCGCTGCTGCCGTTCCGCGCCCTCGGTGCCGAGGACGCCTATTTTGCAACGGTCGCCTACGAAGCGCAGGTTAGGGCACTGGCGCACCGCGCCGCCCTCGCCGAGAAGAAGTCCGGTAGTCTCCCGCAGGGCATGACCGTCAGCAAACGGATAGACCAGCTCGCCAACGATCCAACCCCGCAGATGATCGAAGACGCGGGCGACTATGCGCGAGAGTCAACCTTCAACCAGGCCGCTGGCCCAATCGCTGCGAAAGTGCTCGCTGTGAAAGCCGCCGTTCCCTGGACGAACGTAATCGTCCCCTTCGTCCGCACGCCGATGAACGTGATCAGTCGGGTTCTCAAAGGTTCGCCCGCAGGTGTCCTGTACCCAAGCGTGTGGCGCGACATCCGGGCAGGCGGTGCCAAACAGGAAATGGCGCTCGCAAAGATGATGTCTGGCACTCAGGCCATGATCGGCGCGGGGTTGTTGGCACAGGCGGGTTACTTGACCGGTGCAGGTCCCAGCGATAACAAAGAGCGCGACGCCTGGCTCGCCGCAGGTAATCAGCCCTTCTCTGTGAAGGTCGGGGACACGTGGCACGGATACAACCGCCTCGACCCCTTCGCAGCGTGGGCGGGCCTCGCGTCCGACATGACGCACATGGACTGGAAGGGCCAAGACGCCGAGAAAGTAGCGCTCAAGTTGGTCGCTTCATTCGCCGAGAACATCGTCTCCAAGACCTGGATGCAGGGCGTCGAAGGTCTCTCCCAAGCGCTCTCGGACCCGGATCGCTACGCGGGCAGCTTCCTCAGTCGTACAGCAGCATCGGTGCTACAGCCCAACGCGCTGCTCAGTGGTATGGCCTCACGCCAGGACGAGTACGCCCGCAAACCTGATTCATTCCTGGACGCCATGAAGGCGCGTGTGCCAGGGCTTCGTGAGTCTGTACCGGTACGCCAAGACAGTTGGGGCGAGCCGATGGCGAATAACCGCTACGCCGACAATGCCTTCAACGCGATAGCGCCGATGACCCACTCCAAGGAAAGCACCGACCCTGTGCGCCTGGAAGCGGCTCGCATTGGATGGGCGCCGGGCGATGCCCCGAAACATATGACCCTGAGGGGTGAAGAGTTCCCCTTGTCGGCAGAGCAACAGGCCGAGTTCAGCGAACTGTCCGGCGCCCTGATCCATAAGGCCGCCAAGCATCTGATTCGCTCCAAGGCGTGGAGGCTGATGGACGACGATCAGAGGCGCGATGCCCTGGATAAGGTGTCGGACAAGTCCCGCGCTGCTGTGCGACTGGCGCTCGGGCCACTGCTGCTGAAGAACAACCGCCGCCCCCTCGATAACTTGCGTAAGAGGCTTAGAAAATGACTCACAACCAACAGGCGGTTGATGCCGCCGATGTCGTCGCAGTCTGTGCGGCATCACTTGAAAAGTTACGTGCGATTGAATCCATGTTGGCCACTGAGCTACCCGCCGCACAAGCAGCGTTGGCCGGTGCCGAGAAGCGACTGCGCGCCATTACTCACCCAACCAAGGCCGCGACCCGCAAAGCAGAGCTGGAAGCCCTACACCGTAGACTCAACGAGGTCAAAGAAAATGCTTAATCCTGACTTGTTATACATCCGCGAAGACTGCCGAACTCTGTGCATCGACACCACCCGCGCAACTATCAGCACCGACAGAGACGGCTATATAGTGACCTTCTCGAAGCCGCTGGTTGACCTCGGTGCCACCCTGGTCGATCCGCCTGAAGAGGTGCGGTGCAGCAACGCCGCACAGGCTGAGTTCGAGCTGCTAAGTGGCTGTCGCCGTATCCAGTTGGCCGAACGAAACAAGGTTCGGGCGGGCCGCGTCTATGGCTGGTCCGGCTCGGACATCAACCGCCGGCCTTTGACCGTCGAGGAATTGGCCGAATACAAAGCCGGCATCGAGCACGCCGCCACCGTGAAACGCCTTACCCGTGAACTGGCTGCCGTTGTAGAACAGAACGCTATCGCTGCCAAGGCGAATGCTGGCAGAGCTGAGCTAGCGGACCGCTACGGTCTGGCACCGGCCAAGACCCCAGCCAAACCGGCGAATGCAGGCCCAGTACCCAGTGCCAAACCACAACGCAACCCATCGCGAGGATCAAGAGCATGAGCACCGAGAACGAAGATCTGAGCCAAAGCCTTGCGGCTGAGCTGACCAACACCACCGGAATGGATGACGTCGGCAACGATATGCCTGACAGCCTCGCCAATGATCTGGCCGAGCAGGAAGCATGGCAGGCCGAGAAAGACATCAGCGTGAACAATGACGTGGACGATACCCGCGAAGCAGCTGAGCAGCGCGAGATCGAGCAAGAGCAAACCCAGCAGCGTAACAAGAAAGTCCCGCTGGCGGCGCTCCAGGAAGAGCGTCAAAAACGGCAGAATCTGGAGGTGCAGCTCGCAGCGTACCAGCAACAAATGCAGCAGTTCCAGGCACAGCAGCAGGCCGCACAGCAACAACAGCTCCAGGCCCAACAGGAAGCGGAAATCCCAGACCCGGAGATCGACCCTATAGGATTCATCCGGGCCAAGGAGATCCAGTTCAATCAGGCGCTCGAGCGGTTGCAGAACCCTGCTCAACAGCAGCAGGAAAGCGTGCAAGTGCAGTTCCAGCGTGGAGTTGCCGAGGTCACGCCTGTGCTGGTCGAGTCCGAATCCCGCGCCATGCAGCAGTTTCCTGACTACTCGGAGGCCGCCACCTTCGTGCAGCAGGCTGTCGCGCAGAACATCCGCCAGCAACACCCCGACGCTACGCCGGAGCAGCTTCAGAACGTGCAGACCGCTGCGCTGATCCAGTTCACCCGGCAATGCCAGGCGCAGAATATCGACCCAGCCAGCCATATCTACCAGCGCGCACAGGCAATGGGCTTCAAGACTGCCCGTCAGGCGCCGCGTCGTGAGCCACCTACCAGCCTGTCCAACCTCGGCGGCTCGCCCCGCGCCCCAGACGAAACAGGGGCGGTCAGCGCGTCGGACATCTCTGGAATGAGCGAGGCCGAGTTCGACAAGTTCTGGAACAGCATGAAGGGCAGCAGCTCGCAAGGGCCTGCGTTCTAACGGAGGTGGGTCATGACCATACACAAGAGCCTGCTGATCCAGAAGGTGCTGCGCGACCTGCAGATCGACATCGAGGCGAGTCGCGTCAGCGAAGAATCGAAGAAGCGTCAGCGTTCGGTGCTTAGAGGGTTTCGCGTGGGGTTTTGGGCGGTAGCGGAGCGGTCAAGCATGCAAGATATCGAACAGACACTACGTGAAGAACTGGGCTTTCCAGTCCATGCAAACTGTGCCAGCGGCACTGATAGTGAGGTGTGAAATGATCGACAAGCGCGACGGCGTGACCAAGAAACCGATCCCGACTCAGGAGACGTACTTCCCACGGACGAAGTCGGAGCTACCGACGAAGGACGTACAACCCAGCCAGAAGAAGGCACCGAAGCAACCGTTCGATGATTGACGGTGTGCGGCACAAACGACAAGGGGCACACGCGAGAGTGGCCTTTGCTTTTAGCGGGTAAGTGTCAGCCGCGAGCGTCGCGCCCTGGCTCATCCTCTGCAACGCGCCACCTCCAGTAGCGGTCTGGTCTGACCCATACGACTGATTCAGGGGTCAGTTTTTTGAACGCATTTAGCACAGTGATACCCAACACAAGGTTGCCGTCGCTGTTTTCGCGAAGCAGTTCTTCAGAATTGGCCCTGACGACGTGATCAACCACGTCATCTTGGTAGACGCACCCGTCCTCCTCAACTTGTGCAAGCATCCAGCCGGCGACGTCTCTGGCGTCCATGTTACTGCTCGGCCTCAACCGGCTTCAGTGATTCAAACTGAAAGAAACCAAATTCCAACTTCTTGCCGGCGAACCACTGGCACCGGTAGTTCTCACTTTTTTCCGGGACAATCTGGACCGTCATGTCCGGGCCGCCAGACTTGAGCTTGACGATATCCCCAACATTAAAAGCAGGCTGCTGCGGCATAACATTTTCCCTATGTGATAGCCAATTGGCATGTCGATAGTAGCCCGTCGGTTGAACGAAGTTCAATGCGGCTGTCAGTCATCACGGCGGTGCTGAAGCGTCAGCTTGGCCAGGCCTTGCTTGATGTGCCCAGCGTTCTGAGCGATCGTCTCGAGAGCACCGCGAATATTTCCACCAACCTCCGCATTGCCTTGCTGCTCAGCCAGCAGCGTCAGCTCCATCAGCGCGGCCTCAAGGGCCTGCTGGTTTTCGTGCATACGTTCAAGGACGTCAGGGAGAGAGTATTCAGGTGCTGGCATTGCTTCGACTCCGTTCGAGAAAACCGAAAGCGTAGCAGCATGCCGTGACAGATATCCAGCTATGCTCCTTCCCGATACATCGACGGCGATCATTCAGCCTTTAGTGCATGGAGCAAGAGCGCATGAAACGGAGTCTCGCTTTGCTGGGCGTCACACTGATACTCGACGGGTGTGCCATGTCTTCTAAGACCTATACCCCCGACGGTCGCGAGGGGTTCAGCATTGAGTGCTCTGGGAGTGCGTTGAGTTGGGGTAGGTGCCTCGAAAAGGCCGGGTCTTTATGTGGTGCGCGCGGGTATGAGGTCTTAGAAAGATCTGGCGACACAGGGAGCGTGGTCGGGGGTGGCCAATACAGCTTGTACGGCGGATCGGTCATAACCAGGACCATGCTCATTGTGTGCAAGTAAGGCTCAGGACATCGGTGGTGTGATGCTTGGTGCATCTGGCCGGGTTCAGTAGTCGTTGTATTCAGGTTCAGCGCAGGCGTCGTCTGCCGCCGACTGTGCATTACGGACCTCCCGCCGGGCATCAGCCGGTATCCGGTCGTACCATTCCGACCACAGCGCAATCCACTTATCTGCCTTTGCCGCGCTGCCACTCATGGCTACCGCGTACTCGGCCTCGGCGTATCGTTCTACGGATACGCCCGCAGCCGCCGCCAGCGCGGCGGTGTTCAGGTTCTCCACATGCGACAGCGCCACGCCGCATAGAGCCTCCCGTTTCCGGCTTGCCTCGGCTGACCACTGATATAGCCCGCCGACCACCAGCACAACGAGCGCGAGCTGCATCCCGCGCCCTACCCATTCAATCCAGTCAATTTTCATCGTCTTCACCCTCGAACGGCGGCATACCCTCAGGAGCGATGCCGTCTTTGATGTAGTCGGTCCACACGGTGTCGGGTCGTTGGTCCCACCAGTCAGGATTGTCCGAGCACCAGCATTTGCGGTTTGGATTGGTCGAGGGTTTGCCCTCTTTGTCGGGCTTAAATAGCTGTCTGAATCCGAGTTTGACCAGCATGCCCGGCAGTGTCTGGGGGCTGATGCCGTAGGCCTTCATGGTCGATTCATAGGTGGGGACGCCCGCCAACTGAATGAAGATGCTCTGGCAGCGTACGAGCTGCTTGGCGAAGGGGCCTTCGCGTCCGGCGATACGCTCTTCAAGCCAGTTGATGCCGTGCCCGCGTGCAGCCTTCTGCATTGCTCGAGCGGCGTCGGTCTGCGGCACTGGTGCGTGTGCGTCCCAATCGGAAGGGAATTCCCAGTTAGCCAGAACGTTAGCCAGCGCTGGCGCCCCTGGCCCGTCGATCCAGTCGATCAGCTCCTTGTAGTACTGGTCACTCTGACGGTCGGCCAGGCAGCGCAGCACTGCGATGCGCCCGTCCTTCTCCATCAGCGGCAGCGCGTCACCATGGTTGGAGGTGATGATGTAGTGGGCGATGTTTTTGATTTCCTTGGACGCTACACCTTTGCCTTCGAACTGCATCGTTGGCTCTGAAATGGTGTTCTTGAATTCCTCAACCGCGTCCTTGTCCTTGGGGCCGATCCGCACTTCGTTAATAAAGATGATGCGCTTGTGCAAAATGCTGTCGTTGAACTTCGACGTCAGGATCTTGCTGCTGCCGCTGGTCAATACCAGGGGGGCGCCGAACACCTTCGAAATGAGCCGGCCTAGCAAGTTCTTCCCCACCCGGCCCTGTTGCGAGTACAGCAGGACGGCGGTTGGCATCTTGATCTCTGGTGTCTGATACAACTGTGCCAGCCAGCACAGGAAGAAGGTCACGCCGACGACGTCACCGCCTGCCAGGTACATCAGATGATTGACCAGGATGGCGATGTCGTCGGCCGTAGCGCTCGGGTTGCGCTCGGCCATCGTCTCCTTGAGCTGATGCCAGCGATTGAACACGTCGGGGCAATCATCGGCGTCCTGAAATGCGGCCTTGCTGGTCGGCTCCATGACGATACGACGAACCACTCGGCGGTCGGGCTCATTCCACTGCCACCAGACGTCCCCAGCGGGCGCCTGCTTCCACGTCGTGTTGCCGTCCTTGTCCGCAGTCAGTATCTGGATGCCGCCGTAGTGCTTGGCGCAATACTGACGCAGACCTTCCTTACAGAACGTGTCGCCGCTTTCGATGTGGTAGGCAACGACCTTGCCGCCGGAGGCCAGCAACACAAAATCTTCGCTGATGTAGCGGAGGATTTCACGGGACTCAAGGTCGATGTCTCCAGCCTTGGGGAGTCGATCGGTGGGTTGTGATGTCACATGCCGGCCAGCACTTACAGACGTCAAAGGCAGAACTGTCGCGCTTGTGCCGAACGGTACTTCGATATTCGGCACAAGGGGCGGCTGGGCTTCGTCCTCCGCCTGTTGCTGGGACTCGTCGCGGGCGTTTCTGGCTTCGGCAGCGGCTGCACTGATCGAGCGGACACGGTCGACGTCGCCACGCTGCTGTGCGTCTTCCATGGCCTGGCTGGCGATCGCGGCAAGTGCGTCCTGCTGGTCGCTGTCGTCGGCGTCCAGAGCGGCGTTGAAGGCTGATAACCAGGCGTCAGCCTTCCACTCTATGGGTTCGTTGGCCGCTGGCTGTGGGTCCGCGTTGAAGGACACGGCAGCAGTGGTCGCTGTACCTGTGATCGATTGCGCAGGCGTTGCCAGCACCGATGGGACTGCGTTTCGTTTAGCCCGGAATTGGTCGGCAAGGTCGAAAATGGACGGCGTCGGGAGTCGGTGACTCGCGGACGCGGTTGAGCTACAATTACTCATCGGAAATACCCCTTAAGCCCTGGTCGAGCGTCAACTCATCGGGGCTTTCTTTTGCCTGCCCCACCAGAAACTTCGATCTGATTACGCGGGTTGACTGGCACCGTCGAAGGCCGCCAACGGGCTAGCCACAGGACGCGCAGCCGCACGCGCGAGAATGAAAGCGTCCACCTCGCTCTTCAGCCAGGCGACACGACCAGCGCTCCCGTTGCGTCGTGGTGGTCCGACCTCTACGGGAGCGCTGAGCCAGCCAGCGGCGACGTATTTGTCCAGAGTTGTGCGGCTGCCGATGCCCAGCGCGTACATCACGTCTTCCGGGGGCATCAGGACATCGACGGTTGCGACGACTTCTCGGGTGCGGGCTCTGCTCATTTCAGATACTCCTTCCGGGGTAGCTTTCGGGGTACATCATCGAGCGGCCAGCTTTAGGAGCCTTGGTTTAGAGCGCCTGTTTGCACATGTGCCGCAGTTGATTATGAACTCCGTTTTTATTGTCGACGATCACCCTGTCATCCGCCTTGCCGTTCGAATGCTGCTGGAACATGAAGGTTACAAAGTCGTGGGCGAAACTGACAATGGCGTCGATGCCATGCAGATGGTGCGCGAATGCATGCCCGACCTGATCATCCTCGACATCAGTATCCCCAAACTGGATGGGCTGGAAGTGCTCTCCCGTTTCAACGCAATGAGTACACCATTAAAAACACTGATATTAACCGCACAATGCCCAAAACTTTTCGGTATTCGCTGCATGCAATCCGGTGCGTCGGGGTATGTATGCAAACAGGAAGAACTCAGTGAACTGGTGAGTGCGATCAAAGCGGTCTTATCAGGTTACAACTACTTCCCCAGCCAGGCCTTGAACCCTGTTCGTAGTGACGACGCAAGGTGGGCTGACCTGGAACTATTCAAATCCGTTAACGATCGAGAGCTGATGGTATTACAACTTTTTGCCCAAGGTCGTACCAACAAGGAAATTGCCAAGGGCATGTTTCTCAGCAACAAGACTGTCAGCACCTATAAAAAACGACTCATGCAGAAACTCAAAGCCAAATCCCTGGTTGAACTCATCGACATGGCAAAACGTAACGCGTTAGTGTGAGAAACAGGATGCCCAGTCGTTTGAAGGATTATCTAAAACTCACGGTCGCGGGTTTATGCCTGAGCACCTCGGTGCTCGCGGCGCAGACGACCAGCGAAAACTACACCTTGCTCAGTCGCTCAACGGCCGGGCACATGGAAGTCCAACTGGATATTTCACAACGACAATGGGTTAAAGACAAACGTGAATTGATCCTGGGTACGTCGGCCCCGGATTATCCTCCTTTCGACCTGACCCTCAGTGGCCAAGACTACGAAGGTTTCACCGCCGATTACGCAGGCATCCTCGGCAACGTTACGGGGTTGCCCATTAAAGTTCAGCGCTTCGCGTCCCGAGGGGCCGCGATCGAGGCGCTGGAAAAAGGCCAGGTCGACATGCTCGGCACCGCCAATGGGTTCGAGGCCGACAATGCCGACATTGCGCTGTCCATACCTTATGCGGCGGATCAACCCGTACTGGTGACACGAGAAGGAGAAACCAGGTCGCTGACCGATGGTCTTGCCGGCCTGCGGCTTAGCATGGTGTATCACTACCTGCCTCTGGATGAGGTCAGGGCGCTGTATCCGAAGGCAATCATCACGTCCTACCCGTCCTACCAGAATGCAATCAACGCGGTTGCCTTCGACCAGGCCGACGTTTTTCTCGGTGACACCATTTCCACCCATTACATGATCAACAAGGGGTATCTGAACAACATCCGCATGGCCAACTTCGGTAAACACGAAGCCCATGGCTTCAGCTTTGCCGTGCAAAAGGACAACCCGGATCTGCTCGGGATCATCAACGCGGTACTCAAGGCCATCCCCACCAGCGAGCGAGAAAACATCGCCAAACGCTGGAGTGCCGGCAGCGACATTCTTCTCACCGATCACAAACTGCAACTCAGCCACCGCGAAGAACGCTGGCTGGCGCAACATCCGGTCGTGCGGGTGGTGGTCAATGAAGCGTTTGCGCCCCTGACGTTTTTTGACAGTGACGGCAACTTTCGGGGTGTCACGGCCGACCTGCTCGAGCTGATCAGGTTGCGTACCGGTTTACGCTTCGAGATCCAGCGCAGCCGAAGCGATGACGAGATGATCGAGCAAATCGGCAACCATCAGGCCGACCTGATCGCCGCCCTGCTCCCCAGCGCACAGCGTGAAACGATGTTGAACTTCAGCCGCCCTTATCTGGAAAACTCCTTTGTCCTGCTGACACGCAAAGCGGCCGACAGCCCGACAAACCTCACGCAACTACAAGACAAACGTCTGGCCATTGCCCAGGGCAATCCACTGGTGGATTACCTGCGCAGCGAGTTTCCGCGAATCCACCTGATTGAAACCCCGGACACGTTCAGTGCCGTGGAGTTGCTCGCCGAAGGACAGGCAGAAGGTGCGGTGAACTCACTGGTGATCGCCAACTACTTCATCTCATCGCGAATCTTCGAGCAGGCACTTCAGATCAGCACCACCATCGGCACCCAACAGGCGGCGTTTTCCCTGGCTACCGGGCGCGACGCCAAAGAACTGAATGCCATCCTCGACAAGGCACTGCTGAGCATCGCACCGGAAGAGCTGGGCATCATCAACAACCGCTGGCGTGGTTATTCGGCGGCCTCGCAAAGTACCTGGCGCAACTATCACCGAGTGTTCTATCAGATCGTTACCGGTGCCGGCGTGTTATTGCTGATATCCGTTGCCTGGAACGCCTATATGAGACGCCAGATAAAACAGCGACAGGCGGCGAAAGAGCGTGCCGATGAAGCCAACCGAGCCAAAAGTACCTTTCTGGCGACCATGAGTCATGAGATCCGCACGCCGATGAATGCAATCATCGGCATGCTCGAACTGACTCTCAAACGGATTGATCATAGCCATGCGGATCGACCGGCCATCGAGGTCGCGTACAACTCGGCGAAAGATCTGCTGGAGCTGATCGGGGACATTCTCGACATTGCGCGTATCGAATCCGGGCGTCTGAGCCTGAGCCCGGAACGCGTCAATCTGGCTGAAAGCGTAGCCTCGGTGGTGCGGATCTTCGACGGACTGGCCCGGCAGAAAAATCTCGAACTGCAACTGGAATTCAACCCAGCCAAACCGGCGACCGATGTCCTGTTGGACCCGATGCGCTTCAAGCAGGTGCTGTCCAACCTGGTCAGCAATGCCATCAAGTTTACGCAACAGGGTCAGGTCAGGATCAGCGTCGAGCTGCAACCGACCGACGAGCCCGACCGGGTTCTGTTGCAGTTGCAGGTTGAGGACAGTGGCGCGGGGATCGGCGAGCAGGATCAACAACGGCTGTTCGAGCCTTTCGCTCAGGCCGAAAACGCCGGACAGTTACCCAGAGGCGGTACGGGGTTGGGCCTGGTGATCAGCCGTAATCTGTGCGAAATGATGGGCGGTAGCCTGCAATTGAGCAGCCAGCCGGGAGTCGGCACGCAGGTCCGGGTTTCGCTGAATCTGGCAACCCTGCCACCTGAACGGATGCCGGAAATTGCCGAGCCGCACATTCACCCCAGCACTGCCCCCTTGAACGTTCTGGTGGTCGATGATCACCCGGCCAATCGCTTGCTCATGTGCCAGCAACTGGAATTTCTGGGGCATCGGTTCAACGTCGCAGCGGATGGTCAGGCGGGGCTCGAGGCATGGAAGGCTCAGCCATTCGACCTGGTGATTGCCGATTGCAACATGCCGATCATGAATGGATATGACATGGCCCGTGCCATTCGCCAACATGAACAGCACATGCAGCGCCCTCCCTGTACCGTTCTGGGTTTTACCGCCAACGCGCAGCCAGAGGAAAAACAACGCTGCAAACAAGCCGGGATGGACGATTGCCTGTTCAAACCCCTCAGTCTGACAACCTTGAACCAATGGATCGAAGGCATTACGCCGACGGTCCGCAACCCGGCCTTCAGTCTGGAAGGGCTGCACCTGTTGACCGGAGGCAACCCGACACTGAACCGACGATTGTTGACCGAACTGCTGAGCAGCAACCGCCTGGACCGGCAAACTCTGCTGGCGTTGTCCCAATCAAAGGACCGGCAGTCACTCCTGGACATCGCCCACAAAATCAAAGGTGCAGCCAGAATCGTCCAGGCCTCCCGACTGATCGACAGCTGCGAGGCACTCGAAAAGGCTTGCAATAACAGGCTCCACTACGACGAAGTGGCCGATTGCAGCAAGTCCATGGTGCGTGCCATGCTCGAACTGGAGCAAGCATTGCACCAACAGATGGGGCACCACGACAAAAGCACAATGACAGAGCGTTAACTATGCTTGAAGGCTGAGCAGTGTGTTCATCATCATGGAGAAAGCTGCAATGCCCAACCCACTGCGCCCGGATCAACGCCGGTTTCCCCTGCACATCCATATCAGTGTGATGTTCACCTTCCTGTTGTTGCTGACCGGGGTGGTGTTGGGCATTTTCAATTATCGGCAAACCACCCAGATCATTCTTTCCAGCAGCGAAAAGCTCTTCAACCGCATCGAGCAGGATGTCCGTCTGGACCTGCATCGCACCTATGAGCCGATTCGTCATCTGCTGAGCTTGCTGGCGGACAATCCGGCGACCCAGGCGCCCGACCTTGAGCAGCGCCTGGTGTTGCTCAAGCCCTTCAGCCAATCGCTCCAGGACAACCCCGATCTGGCCTCGCTGTACCTGGGCTACGGCAATGGTGACTTTTTCATGGTGCGTCCCCTGCGCACCGACGCCCTGAAAACGCAAGTCAAGGCACCGGACACCGCGGCGTATCAGGTATGGAGCATCGAGCACCCAAGCAGCGGTCAGGCCCACTCCCAATCATTGTTTTTCGATCAGAACCTGGCCCTCATCAGCCGCCAGGACAACCCCGACGAAACCTACGATCCCCGTAGCCGCGCCTGGTTCTCCAGCGCCCGCGGCGAGCGTGATCAGATCACCACCGAACCCTATCTTTTTTTCTCCACCCACAACGTCGGCACCACTCTGGCCCGGCGCAGTGGCGAGCATGCGGTGATGGGGGCCGACCTTACGCTGGCTGAACTGTCGGCGACCTTGGCCAAACATGTGGTGACCCCCAGTACCGAAATTGTTCTGTTCGACGCCGAGGGAGATGCCATTGCCTACCCCGACAGCAGCAAACTGATCGTCGACGACCAGACTGCCCGGCTGATCAAAGCCGCTGACCTGAGCCCCAGCCTCGCGGCCCTGCTCAGCAGCCCCCCCGAGGTCAATCGCCTGAACGCCGCGAGTCGTCAATGGATCGTGGCGCGCAGCAGCATGCAGGAGGGTGGCCCGCAGGGACTGCAGCTGGCGCTACTGGTGCCGGAGGACGAATTGCTCGTCGACGCCTACCGCATGCGTTGGCAAGGCGCGCTGATTACCCTGGCGACACTGCTGTTGTGCCTGCCCATGGGTTGGCTGACCTCGAGAGTCCTTGTCAAACCCTTGCATGCCCTGGTGCAGGAAGCCGATGCGATTCGCAGTTTCGATTTCAATTTTCCGGCCACCCGTCGCTCGCCGGTGCTTGAAGTCGACCAACTGAGCGTGTCGATGGCGCGCATGAAAGACACCCTGGCGAGCTTTTTCCGGATCACCGACAGCCTGAGCGCCGAGACCCGTTTCGCCCCCTTGCTGCAACGGGTGTTGTTTGAAACCGTGCAGATCGCCCAGGCCCAGGCCGGTCTGCTCTACCTGCGTGAAAATGATGACGACCGTGTGGAGCCTCATGCTCTGGTTATCAACGGTAGCTCACAGGCATTGCCGTCATTCGACCTTCAAGGACACAGTCCTCAGGAGCCGCAGAGCCCTCAATGGCTGCAGACGCTGTCAACCGCCGACAATGTTGTCACCACTCTGGGTTTCGAACAGGCGGGGGATTTGCAGAAGGTTTTGCTCGCGCTGGAGTGCCCACGGGTTCATCTGATCGGTATTCGGCTGCACAATCGTCATAACGAAACCGTGGGCCTGCTGGTCCTGCTGCTGACCGACAGCGGCACGCAGGATGACCTGGATAAACTTCGCCCCGATCGCATCGCGTTTCTCCAGGCGGTTTCCGGCGCAGCCGCCGTGAGCATCGAAAGTCAGCGTCTGCAAGCCAGACAGAAACAACTGCTGGACTCCTTCATTCAATTGCTGGCCGGCGCAATCGATGCCAAGAGTCCCTATACCGGCGGGCACTGCCAGCGGGTGCCGGCACTGACGCTGATGTTGGCGCAGGCTGCCGCGGCCAGTCAGGACCCGGCTTTCAGTAGCTATCAGCCCACCGAAGATGAGTGGGAAGCCCTGCATATCGCCGCCTGGCTTCACGACTGCGGCAAAGTCACTACCCCTGAATACGTGGTCGACAAAGCCACGAAGCTTGAGACCCTGAACGACCGCATCCATGAAATTCGCACCCGCTTCGAAGTCCTCAAGCGTGACGCCTGGATCAACTATTGGCAGGCCATCGCCCTGGGGGGTGACGAGCCGCATCTGGGGCAATTGCGCAATGCGAACCTGGCGGCGCTGGACGATGATTTCGCGTTCGTAGCCCGCTGCAACCAGGGCAGCGAGGCCATGGCCGAGGCCGATCTGCAACGGCTGAACACCATCGCCCAACGCACCTGGACCCGAACCCTGGATGATCGGCTTGGTGTTTCGTGGGAAGAGAACCGGCGCCAGGCCCGGACCCCGGCGGCGCCCCTGCCGGTCAGCGAGCCGCTGTTGGCGGATAAACCCGAGCATCTGCTTGAGCGCGCCGACAGCGAACTGATCCCGGCCGACAACCCTTGGGGGTTCAAGCTCGACGTGCCGCGCTACAAGTACAACCGGGGCGAACTCTATAACCTGAGCATCACCCGAGGCACCCTGACCCGCGAGGAGCGTTACGTCATCAATCACCACATGGTGCAGACGATCCTGATGCTCAGCCACCTGCCCTTCCCCGGCCACCTCAACAACGTTTCGGAGATCGCCGGTGGCCACCACGAAAAAATGGACGGTTCCGGTTATCCGAAACGGTTGAAGCGCGAAGACATGAGCCTGCCGGCGCGGATGATGGCGATTGCCGATATTTTCGAAGCGTTGACCGCCGCCGATCGCCCCTACAAGAAGGCCAAGTCCTTGAGCGAAGCGCTGAGCATCATGGCCACCATGTGCCGCGACGCTCACATCGACCCCGAGTTGTTCGGGCTGTTCATCAATGACGAAGTTTACTTGCAGTACGCCAGTCGCTTCCTCGATCCACGACAGATCGATGCCGTCGACCCGTCAAGCCTGCTGATCAAGGCCGGCTTGACGGCCTGATCAGCAATCGGTCAGGCGCAGGAAAATCGCCGCCAGCTGCTCGATCCCGGCCTGATCGTCAGCGGTAAAACGCGCGAGTTTCGGGCTATCGAGGTCCAGCACGCCGATCAGTCGACCGTCCTTGACCAGCGGCACCACCAGCTCGCTGTTCGAAGCGCTGTCGCAGGCGATGTGCCCGGGGAATGCATGTACGTCTTCGACCCGTTGAGTCTGCAAGGTGGCCGCCGCCGCCCCGCACACGCCGCGACCGAACGGAATCCGTACGCAGGCGATCTGCCCCTGAAACGGGCCAAGCACCAGTTCTTCGTTGCGATTAAGGTAGAAACCGGCCCAGTTCAGGTCATCGAGCTGGTTGAACAGAAACGCCGAAAATTGCGCGGCGTTGGCGATAAAATCACGCTCGTCCGCCAGCAACGATTCCAACTGCGCACCCAGCATGCCGTAGCCCTCAAGGCCCTGGCCGCTCTTTTGCAAATCGATCAT
Source organism: Pseudomonas sp. P9_31 (assembly GCF_034008235.1). Lineage (NCBI taxonomy): Bacteria > Pseudomonadati > Pseudomonadota > Gammaproteobacteria > Pseudomonadales > Pseudomonadaceae > Pseudomonas > Pseudomonas sp. P9_31. Next base: position 1,987,280 of record NZ_CP125375.1, on the reverse strand, counting down.
GCCTTATGCTCCAGCAACTTTAGCCCGACCCAATAGCGGGCAAATTGATACGCGCAACGTCCGTTGCGATTACCCCGGCCCGTGGCCCAGCGCACCGCAAGGATGTCCAGCGCTTCGTCACGCTGCCACTCAAGGCCGGCCTTGTCGGCCAGTTGGCCGATCCAGTGCTCGACAACGTTGAGGAAATGCTCCTGAGTAAACGGATAGAATGACAGCCACAGACCAAAACGGTCCGACAGTGCAATCTTGTCCTCCACCGCCTCATTGGGATGGAGCTCGCCATCAACCCTTTTCCAGTTTTCGTTATCGCTTTCCTTTTCCGGCACCAGATGGCGGCGGTTGGAAGTGGCGTACAGCAGAACGTTGTCCGGTGCCTGCTCGAGGGAGCCATCGAGTACGCTTTTGAGCACGCGATAATCGCCCTCGCCCGACTCGAACGACAGGTCATCACAGAACAGCACGAAACGCTGGGGCAGCCTGGCGATCTGCTCGACCACGCGCGGCAAGTCCGCCAGGTGATCGCGCTCGATCTCGATCAGCCGCAGGCCGCTCCTGGCGTGTTCCGACAGCAAGGCGCGCACCAACGACGATTTACCGGTGCCTCGCGCGCCCCAGAGCAAAGCGTGGTTGGCGGGCATGCCATCGAGAAACTGTTGAGTGTTTCGGCCCAGTTGCTCAAGTTGCCGGTCAACGCCAATCAGGTCGGACAGGCGCATATCGAGGCTGACTTGCAACGGCAACAGAAAACCGTTGCGCCCCTCGCGTTGCCAGCGCGCGGCCAGGCAGTGCGTCCAGTCGATGGCCTGCCGCGGCGCGGGCAGCAGCGGTTCGATACGGGCCAGAACGGCATCGGCGCGTTCAAGAAAAGCATTCAATCGGGAATCCACGTCTTCTCCTCGGGCACGTTCACAGTAATGATGGCGGTACAGCGACGAAACGCAGGGGCCGATGCCCGGCCTGTACCCCGTACAGGTGTTTCGCGAGAACATCGGTATCCAGTGATGATCGACTATGCTTGAGCAGCGAAGGGAAACGGAAGTGGTTCAACATCCCATGGATATCAAGTTCAGCCACCGGCTGTCGTACAAGCAAGCCCGGCTTACGGTGCTGGTCGGTTTCATACTGGGCACGCTGCTCAGCCTGGTGCAAATTGGCATCGATTATGCCAGCGAAGACGCCTCCATCAACCGCGAAATACTGTCTTTGCTGGAAATCAGCCATAACCCCGCGTCCCGCATCGCCTACAACATCGACGCCGAACTCGCCCAGGAGCTGACCATGGGGCTCCTGCGCTCTCCGGCGATCATCAGCGTGCAATTGACCGACAACAACAATACCGTGCTGGCCAGCGTCAAACGCCCGGGCCTGGAAAACAATTACAGGATGCTCAGCGACTTCCTGTTCGGCGCCAACCGACAGTTCGAAGACCGCCTGTACCTCGACCACTTGCCGGACGAATCCCTCGGGACCTTGCACCTGGAAGTCGATACCTACACCTTCGGCAGCCGCTTCCTGCGCCGGGCTGAAGTGACCCTGCTCAATGGCTTCGCACGCAGCCTGATCCTCACGGGCATTTTGCTGGCGCTGTTTTACGTAATGCTGACCAAACCGCTGGTGCGGGTCATCCGCGAGCTCAGTGGCCGTGATCCGCGCAGCGCGGAACCGACGTGGCTGGAGTGTCCGACGGGGCATGAAAACGATGAAATCGGGGTCCTGGTCAAGGTCGCCAATCAGCAATTTGAAAACATCGCCACCGAAATCCAGCAACGGCGCAACGCTGAAAATCGCCTGACCGACTACCTCTCGCAACTGGAAAACATCGTCTCGGCTCGCACAGCGGAACTCAAGGCGATCAACACTCGACTCAGCCAGTCAAACGATGAACTGGAAGTCGCCCGCAGGACCGCCCTGGACATGGCCGAAGCACGCTCGGTGTTCCTGGCCAACATGAGCCATGAAATCCGCACACCCCTCAACGGTCTGCTGGGGATGATCGCGCTCTCGCTGGACGGCCCGCTCAATGCAGAACAGCAGCAACAGCTGTCCATCGCCCACGACTCGGGCAAAGTGCTGGTGGAACTGCTCAACGATATTCTCGACCTGTCGAAGTTCGATGCTGGCCAGCTCGAACTCGAACACATTCCATTCGACCTCGGCTCGCTGATCGAAGACACCGCCAACCTGCTGTCCCAGAACGCCGCGCCCAGCGTCGAACTGGCGTGCCTGATCGATCCGAAGTTTCCTGCACTGGTGCTCGGTGATCCGACCCGGGTCCGCCAGATCGTCAGCAACCTGTTGTCCAATGCCCTCAAGTTCACCCGCTTCGGGCGGGTCGATGTGCGTCTTTCAACGTTCGAGGATGGCGTGCGAATCGAAGTCTGCGACACGGGCATCGGTATCGCCCAGGACGCGCAAGTCAAAATCTTCCAGCCGTTCACCCAGGCCGGTGCCGGCATTACCCGGCAATTCGGCGGTACCGGCCTGGGCCTGGCGCTGACCTACAACCTTTGCGAAGCCATGCAAGGGCGTCTGACGATCAGCTCGGAACCAGGCTTCGGCAGCCAGTTCTGCGCCGACCTGCCGCTGCCCTGCCACACCCAGGCCATCGCCCCGGCACTTCTGCAAGGCAACATCATCGCGATTACCGCCGCCAGCAGCGGTCTGGCGGAACTGTTGAAGAGTCTGTTACCCGAATGGGGGCTCGACTATCAACAGCGTTCCATTGATGACCGGTTGATCGGTCTGGAGCCGGACGTGCTGATCACCGACTGTCCCGAATGCCTGTTTGGCCTGCGCCCTACCTTCACCGCGCCGATTCTGCTGGTGACCGCTTACGGCAGTTTCCTGCCCAGTGAGCAAACCAATGCTCTGGCGCCTTTGCAACAGCAGGCGCGGCCTTTGGCGCGCAACGCGCTTTACCAGACATTGCGACGGATCTTGCAGCCGGAACTCCAGGCGATCAACGGCGCCCGGGTCGAAGTCCTTTCGCCCCAGCGACGCGGGCGCATCCTGTTGGTGGAGGACAACCCGGTCAATCAGTTGGTGGCCAAGGGCATGCTCGGCAAACTCGGTTGCGAGGTGAGCGTCGCGGCCCACGGTGCCGAAGCACTGGATCAGCTTGAGCACAGCGAATTCGATCTGGTGTTGATGGACTGCAACATGCCGGTGATGGACGGCTATGAAGCCAGTCGGCAAATCCGTCGCAGCGGGCGCTGGCCTCAACTGCCCATCGTCGCCCTGACCGCCAACGCCATGTCCGAAGAACGCGAACGCTGCCGTGCGGCGGGCATGAGCGACTACCTGGCCAAACCCTTCCGCCGGGAAGAACTGGCGGCCCTGCTCGACTTGTGGATACCCACTACGACAGCGCTTTGATTTGCCCCAACAGGTGATCGAGGCCATCGCGCAGATCATTCAGGCGATCCAGATCCACGCCGCTATCGCACAACAGACGAGCCTTGAGCGGCCCGACCTGATCACGCAAGGCCTTGCCGGTGAGCGACAGGCTCAGATGCACCTCACGCTCATCGCGCGCCGAACGCTGACGCTGTACCAGCTGCAGTTGCTCAAGACGCTTGAGCAGCGGCGTCAGGGTCCCGGAATCCAGCGCCAGGCGTTCGCCCAGCGCCTTGACCGTCGGTTGCTCGGGCGCCACTTCCTGCCATTCCCACAACACCAGCATCGCCAGGTATTGCGGGTAGGTCAGGCCCAACTGATCGAGCATCGGCTTGTAAGCGCGGATTACCGCCCGAGAAGCGGCGTACAGCTTGAAGCAGAGCTGACTGTCGAGCTTCAGGGAATCGACTGACAACGTGTTCATTTGAGCAGGGCTTCGATCTCGCGGCTCAGGTCCTGCGGCTTGGTCGCCGGAGCAAAGCGCTTGACCAGCTGGCCGTCCTTGCCGATCAGGAACTTGGTGAAGTTCCACTTGATGCCTTGGGAACCCAGCACGCCCGGTGCGCGTTTTTTCAGCTGAACGAACAGAGGATGAGCGCCGGCACCGTTGACTTCGATCTTCTTGAACAGCGGGAAACTCACCCCGTAATTCAATTCGCAGAACTCGGAAATCGCCCCCTCGTTGCCTGGTTCCTGCTTGCCGAACTGGTTGCAGGGAAAGCCGAGCACCACCAGGCCTTGATCCTTGTAAGTCTGCCAGAGCTCTTCGAGGCCTTTGTACTGTGGGGTGAAACCGCATTTGCTCGCAGTATTGACCACCAGTACCGCTTTGCCGGCGAAGTCGGCCAGGGTCTTTTGCTCACCCTTGATGGTGGTGCAAGGGATGCTCAGCAGGCTGTCGCTCATGGCACGAACTCCGAGAGGAAGAAGAAAGGCCAAACATAGCGAGCAATTGAATTGCGTGCAATTTAATAAATCGATCGATACCTGAAACGCCCCCATCGAGGTAGGAGCAGCCTTCGGCAGCTCCTACGCAGAAGTGGACTACCCGCGGGGAACGAGGTCCAGGCACACCGAGTTGATGCAATAACGCAGGCCAGTGGGCGGCGGACCGTCCGGGAACACATGCCCAAGGTGCGCATCGCATTTGGCGCAGACCACTTCAGTGCGGATCATGCCGTGGCTGACATCACGGATCTCGACCATCGCGCTGTCGCCGATCGGCGCGTAGAAGCTCGGCCAGCCGCAGCCGGAATCGAATTTGGTCTTTGAGTCGAACAGCGGTGCGGTGCAACAAATGCAGTGGTAAACACCGTCGACTTTGCTGTCGTTGTACTTACCGGAGAACGGTCGTTCGGTGCCCTTGAGGCGGCAAACGTTGTACTGCTCCGGATCGAGCATGGCCCGCCATTCTTCCAGGGTTTTTTCCAACTTTTCCATCATCACACCTCAGCAGCTGAAAAAGCCCGATCTGTATCTTTTCCACGGATCGGGCGGCACGTATGATTGCGCCTCGTCAAACGCCAGTCTGGCAGCCAGACCACGCGCATTCAAACGGATTTATGAGTGCCGTCACCCAAGGCGTCAGGCCTGTGTGAATACGCAGGATTCCCAGCACGGTCGTTCATACGCCGCCTGGATCGTTCATTTTCGGGAATACATCGCCATGCAGGTCAGCAAATCGAACAAGCTCGCCAACGTCTGCTACGACATTCGCGGCCCAGTGCTCAAGCACGCCAAACGCCTGGAAGAGGAAGGCCATCGCATCCTCAAGCTGAACATCGGCAACCCGGCCCCCTTTGGTTTCGAAGCACCGGATGAAATCCTTCAGGACGTGATCCGCAATCTGCCGACCGCCCAGGGCTATAGCGACTCCAAGGGGCTGTTCAGTGCCCGCAAGGCCGTGATGCAGTACTACCAGCAAAAGCAGGTGGAAGGCGTCGGCATTGAAGACATTTATCTGGGCAACGGCGTTTCCGAGCTGATCGTGATGTCGATGCAGGCCTTGCTCAACAACGGCGACGAAGTACTGGTGCCAGCTCCCGACTATCCGCTGTGGACCGCCGCAGTGAGCCTGGCGGGCGGCAACCCGGTGCATTACCTGTGCGATGAACAGGCCAACTGGTGGCCGGACCTGGCTGACATCAAGGCCAAGATCACCCCGAACACCAAGGCCCTGGTGATCATCAACCCGAACAACCCCACCGGCTCGGTGTATTCCAAAGAAGTGCTGCTGGGCATGCTGGAACTGGCCCGCCAGCACAATCTGGTGGTGTTCTCCGATGAAATCTACGACAAGATCCTGTACGACGACGCCGTGCACATCTGCACCGCCTCGCTGGCGCCGGACCTGCTGTGCATGACCTTCAACGGTCTGTCCAAGTCCTATCGCGTGGCCGGTTTCCGTTCCGGCTGGGTCGCCATTTCCGGCCCGAAACACCACGCCCAGAGCTACATCGAAGGCATCGATATACTGGCCAACATGCGCCTGTGTGCCAACGTGCCGAGCCAGCACGCGATTCAGACCGCACTGGGCGGCTACCAGAGCATCAATGACCTGGTATTGCCTCAGGGGCGTCTGCTGGAACAGCGCAATCGTACCTGGGAATTGCTGAACGACATTCCGGGCGTGAGCTGCGTCAAGCCAATGGGCGCGCTGTATGCCTTCCCGCGGATCGACCCGAAAGTCTGCCCGATCCACAACGACGAGAAATTCGTGCTTGACCTGCTGCTCTCGGAGAAGCTGCTGGTGGTACAAGGCACGGCCTTCAACTGGCCATGGCCGGACCACTTCCGCGTGGTCACCCTGCCACGGGTCGACGACCTGGATCAGGCCATTGGCCGGATCGGTAACTTCCTCAAGTCCTACCGCCAGTAAGTGACCTGTCACCGTGCGACGCTTGCGAAAGTCGCACGGTGATTAATTCAGCAACATATCTTTGCACCCTGCCGAACATTGTTGCTACAAGCGCTGACTGGCGACTTGACTCGTGACCGCGTCTAACAACGACGGGGCCTGCGAGGTTAATCGGCTGACAAACACTTCCCATGCCGACGTCGGAAATGCCCTTCATACGGCTAAACTGTTGCCGTAGGACACAGTTTGAAATAGTCACCCTGTTGAATAGCCCGGTGCAGCACCTTATATACCCCGCAGTACGCTACATCTTTAGCACGAGGAGATTTCTACAACCATGATGCGCATTTTGCTGTTTTTGGCCACTAACCTGGCGGTCGTGCTGATTGCCAGCATCACCCTGAGCCTTTTCGGCTTCAACGGGTTCATGGCGGCCAACGGGGTTGATCTCAACCTCAATCAGCTGCTGATTTTCTGTGCGGTCTTTGGTTTCGCCGGTTCCCTGTTCTCGCTGTTCATCTCCAAGTGGATGGCGAAGATGAGTACCAGCACCCAGATCATCAGCCAGCCGCGCACCCGGCACGAGCAATGGCTGCTGCAAACCGTCGAGCAACTGTCCCGCGAAGCCGGAATCAAGATGCCCGAAGTCGGTATTTTCCCGGCCTATGAAGCCAATGCCTTCGCCACCGGCTGGAACAAGAACGATGCACTGGTCGCAGTCAGCCAGGGCTTGCTCGAGCGCTTCTCGCCGGATGAAGTGAAAGCCGTTCTGGCCCACGAAATCGGCCATGTGGCCAATGGCGACATGGTCACCCTGGCGTTGATCCAGGGCGTGGTGAACACCTTCGTGATGTTCTTCGCCCGGATCATCGGCAACTTTGTCGACAAGGTGATCTTCAAGAACGAAGAAGGCCAGGGCATCGCCTATTACGTGGCGACCATCTTCGCCGAACTGGTTCTGGGCATCCTGGCCAGCGCCATCGTCATGTGGTTCTCGCGCAAACGCGAATTCCGCGCCGACGAAGCCGGCGCAAGCCTGGCCGGCACCAGCGCAATGATCGGTGCCCTGCAGCGTCTGCGTGCAGAGCAAGGGCTGCCGGTGCACATGCCGGACACCCTGAATGCCTTCGGCATCAACGGTGGCCTCAAACAAGGGTTTGCCCGTATGTTCATGAGCCACCCACCGCTGGAAGAACGCATCGATGCACTGCGTCGTCGGGGCTGACAGGCTCCGCACTAAAAGAAAAGGCCCGCAGTGAATGCGGGCCTTTTTTTGTCTGTTTGATTAATGCCGTGTTCATCAGGGCCTCTTCGCGGGCAAGCCTCGCTCCCACAGTGGACCGCGTCTATTCAGATCACTCGGTAACTGTGGGAGCGGGCTTGCCCGCGAAGAGGCCAACAAACTCAACACACCTTAATGGCTGGAAACCCGATAAACCCGCTCTTCAAGCCGCGTGACACCGGCGTCGAGAAACTTCCCGCTCTCACCCAGGACGTCCTGGTCTTCCAGAATCTTCAGCGCCCACACATCGCCGAACAACCGTTGCACCTCATCATCCAGCACTGCGAAGGGCGGCCCATCCATCTGCGTCTGGTCGTAATCCAGGGTAATCAATAGCCCCAGAGAATCCTTCGGAAGAATCCGCTTCAGATGCTCGGCATATCGCTCACGCATCGCCGGCGGCAAGGCGATCAACGCTGCGCGGTCGTACAGCGCGCTGCAATCGGCGACATCGCCTGCCGTCAACTCGAAGAAATCACCGCACCACAGCTCGATCGACCCCGCCCGATAGACCTTGAACGGCCCCTGCTCACTGACGTCCGGGTCAAATTGATGCTCATTAAAGAAGTCCTCCACGGCCTTTTCCGACAGTTCAATCCCCAAGACCTCATGACCTCGGTGCGCCAGCCACAACAGATCCAGACTTTTCCCACACAGCGGCACCAGCACGCGAGCGCCCTCTTCCAGGCTCAACGCTGGCCAGAACCGTTGCAGATAAGGATTCACTTCCGGCAGATGAAAGCCGATCTGATTCGACGCCCATCGTTTGTGCCAAAACTCCGGCTGCATAATTAACCCCGAAAAACTCGATCAAAAGACCCTAAAACTTATATTAGATTTAGATCAATGATCTGACTGAAGATGGTGCCATCTTACTCTCAGGAGCTCATTCATGTTCCCCAGTCTGTATATCTCTCATGGCTCCCCCATGCTAGCCCTGGAACCCGGCGCCAGCGGACCGGCCCTCGCTCGTCTGGCCGCCGCATTGCCGAAACCCAAGGCCATCGTGATGGTTTCCGCGCACTGGGAAAGCAGCGAACTGTTGGTCAGCGGCAATCCCCGACCTGAAACCTGGCACGACTTCGGCGGATTTCCCCAGGCCTTGTTCGAGGTGCGGTACCCGGCACCCGGCAATCCACAACTGGCGGCGCAGGTTGTCGAGCTGCTGAAGGCCGACGGCCTGCCTGCACGCATCGACACCCAGCGACCGTTCGACCATGGTGCTTGGGTACCCTTGTCATTGATGTATCCGCAGGCCGATATCCCGGTGGTGCAGGTCTCACTGCCCACCCGTGGCGGCCCGGCCCTGCAAACCCGCATCGGCCATGCCCTGGCCAGCCTGCGCGAACACGGTGTGCTGTTGATCGGCTCCGGCAGCATCACCCACAACCTGCGGGAACTGGACTGGCACGCCGGCCCGGAAAGCGTCGAACCCTGGGCCAAGGCGTTCCGCGACTGGATGATCGAAAAACTCGAAGCGAACGACGAAGCCGCGTTGCACGACTATCGTCAGCAAGCCCCGAACGCTGTGCGCAACCACCCGAGCGACGAGCATCTGCTGCCGCTGTACTTTGCCCGCGCGGCCGGGGGTGAGTTCAGCATTGCGCATCAGGGGTTCACCATGGGGGCGTTGGGTATGGATATTTATCGCTTTGGCTGACAGGTAGACCGAGGCGTCCTCATCGCGAGCAGGCTCGCTCCCACATTGGAATGCGTTTCCCTGTGGGAGCGAGCCTGCTCGCGATGGGGACGACGCCGCTCAACAGCCATGAACAAAACAGCAGACAAAAAAATCCCCGAACCTGTCGGGGATTTTTTATGTGCGATCAATCAGCCCGAGAGCGGATCAATCTTCGCGATAGCGACGCAGCTTCAACTGCTTACCGGCAACGCGAGTGTCCTTCAGCTTGGTCAGCAGACGCTCCAGACCATCTTCCGGCAGCTCGACGAGGCTGAAGCTGTCACGCACCTGGATGCGACCGATAGCTTCACGCGCCAGACCACCTTCGTTGAGGATGGCGCCCAGCAGGTTCTTGGCAGCGATACCATCACGCGCACCCAGCGCGGTACGGCAACGAGCACGGCCTTCAGCCAGCGGGATCGGAGCACGACGCTCGCGGTCACCACGGTCCGGACGATCACCGGAACGCTCTGGACGATCGCCACGCGGTGCATTGTTCGGCACCAGTGGACGTTCTTTCTCGATCGCGGCCAGGGTCAGCGCTTGACCGTTGGTAGCCTTGCGCAGCAGGGCTGCGGCCAGGGCACGCGGGCTGCAACCGATGTCGGCAGTCAGACGATCCAGCAGATCACCGTGAGTCGATTCGGCATCAGCGACCAGTGGCGACAGGCTGTTGGTCAGTTTCTTGATGCGGGCATCGAGAACGGCCTGAGCGTCCGGCAGGCGAACTTCGGCCACTTTCTGACCGGTAACACGCTCGATCACTTGCAGCATGCGGCGCTCACGAGGAGTCACCAGCAGCAGTGCGCGACCTTCGCGACCGGCACGGCCGGTACGGCCGATACGGTGAACGTAGGATTCCGGGTCGTACGGCATATCAACGTTGAACACGTGAGTGATACGCGGAACGTCCAGGCCACGAGCGGCAACGTCGGTCGCCACAACGATGTCCAGACGGCCATCCTTGAGGGATTCGATCACGCGCTCACGCTGGTTCTGAGCAATGTCACCGTTCAGCGCAGCGGCTTTGTAGCCTTTGGCTTCCAGGGCACTGGCCAGGTCCAGGGTCGCTTGCTTGGTGCGCACGAACATGATCAGGGCGTCGAAATCTTCCACTTCCAGCAAGCTGAGAACGGCAGAGGTCTTCTGGTCAGCGTGAACCAACAGGTGAGCCTGTTCGATCGCGGTAACGGTCTGAGTCTTGCTCTGGATCTTCACGTGCTTCGGATCGCGCAGGTGGCGCTCGGCGATGGCACGGATCGATTGCGGCAAGGTGGCCGAGAACAATACGGTCTGACGGGTTTCCGGCATGGCCTTGAAGATAACTTCCAGGTCGTCCATGAAGCCCAGTTTGAGCATTTCGTCCGCTTCGTCTAGAACCAGGTGGTTCACGGTAGCCAGGACTTTTTCGTCGCGACGCAGGTGGTCGCACAGACGACCCGGAGTGGCGACAACGATCTGTGCGCCATTACGGATTGCTTTCAATTGTGGGCCCATCGGCGCGCCGCCGTAGACAGCCACAACAGTTACACCCGGCATTTGCTTGGCGTAGGTTTCGAAAGCGGTTGCAACTTGTAGCGCCAACTCACGAGTTGGGGCCAGGATCAGAGCTTGCGGCTCGCGCTTGGACGGATCAATGCGGTGCAGGATCGGCAGGGCAAAGGCAGCGGTTTTACCGGTACCGGTTTGCGCCTGGCCAATCATATCGTGACCGGCGAGAATGATCGGGATCGACTGCTGCTGAATGGCCGAAGGCTCTTCATAGCCGGTAGCGACTACTGCAGCGACAATATTAGGGTGAAGTTCAAGAGCGGCGAAGCCGCCGATTTCCTGGGTCATGGGTCTGCCTCTAAGTGCATCCGCAAAGACCCATGCTCCAAAGCTGCACATGCCGTGTTGAGACTCAAGAGTCGCCCTGGCAGCTTTGTCGGCGGGGATTTGCGAAAACGAATGAATGAAAAGAATCGTCAAGGAAGAGTCCGCTGGGGACGTGCAGCCGAAGCTGGCTTCGGGGAATTGCGCTACCTAAACGCGGCCCGGTTAAAGGCCGGCGCGCACTATACCGGAATTCGCCAAAAAAGGGAGCTTTTTTTATCGGAAAAACCCCGCGTACACCGTTGTGTCACAGGCTTTGCGGATTATCGTGCGACAGTCTATTTTGCAAAGGCCCGGCCCTGCTGGCGATGGCGCTAAAACGGTTCACCGTGGTGACGCAGACCTTCGGTCTCATATCCCCCCTCCCCACCGAGGAAACGCTCCATGAATCAGCCCAGCCCCAGTCGTGTAACCCGTGAACGGCACGGTCATGTCCTGATGATCGGCCTGGATCGGGTGGCCAAACGTAATGCCTTCGACCTCGACCTGCTCAACGAACTCAGCCTGGCCTATGGCGAGTTCGAGGCTGACAGTGAAGCGCGGGTGGCGGTGGTGTTCGGCCATGGCGAGCATTTCACTGCGGGGCTCGATCTGGTCAGCACCGGCACGGCCCTGGCCGAAGGCTGGCAGCCACCGCCCGGTGGCTGCGATCCATGGGGCGTGTTCACCGGCCCCCGAGTCAGCAAACCGGTGATTGTCGCGGCGCAAGGCTACTGCCTGACCGTAGGTATCGAGTTGATGCTGGCCGCCGACATCAACCTGTGCGCCAGCAACACCCGCTTTGCCCAGAAGGAAGTGCAGCGCGGGATCTTCCCGTTCGGTGGCGCCACCTTGCGTCTGCATCAGGTCGCTGGCTGGGGCAATGCCATGCGCTGGTTGCTGACCGGCGATGAATTCGACGCGCATGACGCCTTGCATCTGGGCCTGGTGCAGGAAGTCATGGCCAGCGAGGACTTGTTGCCACGGGCGGTCGAGTTGGCGGAGCGGATTGCCCGACAGGCGCCGCTGGGGGTTCAGGCAACGTTGATGTCTGCCCGGCAGGCGCGCTATGAGGGTGAGACGGCGGCGGCCCAGGCATTGCCGGCACTGGTGAAGAAACTGCTGAATAGCGAGGATGCCAAGGAGGGTGTGCGGTCGATGATCGAGAAGCGGCCGGGCGTATTCAAAGGGCTTTGAGGCATGTATTGACGAGCAGGATGCTTTCGCGAGCAAGCCCGCTCCCACATTCGATCTTTGTCGGTCGCAAATTTGCGCTTCTACTCGGTCAACTGTGGGAGCGGACTTGCTCGCGAAGGGGCCCGAACAGGCAACGCCTTATGTCGCCGGCCGAATATCCTTGATCAACGACTGCAACGAATACCCCAATCGCGGCGCCAGACCTTCAGCGCGAGCGATCAGCCCGTCCATGTCCAGCGCCTGGTCCAGCTCCGATGGCACGATCAGAATCACGTTGCCCTCCTTCACCGGCAGTTCCCAGTAATGCCGATGATAGAGGCCGCGCAACAACGCCGCCCCCAGCGGTTTGCCGTCGTCGGTGGCCCACTGGTTGATCACCAGCCAGCCACCCGGATTCAAGCGTTTCTGACAGTTTTCCAGAAAGCTCCAGGCCAGATGCCCGACACCGGGCCCGACATCGGTATAGAGATCAACGAAAATCAGATCGGCCGGTTCAGCCGTATCGAGCAACTCCAGCGCATCGCCGACGCGGATATACAGCCGCGGATCATCATCCAGGCCGAGGTATTCGATGGCCAGCCGCGGCACGTCGGGACGCAGCTCGATGGCTTCGACATCTTCCAGCGGCAGGAACTTCAGGCAGGCCTGGGTCAGTGTGCCGGCGCCAAGCCCGAGGAACAGCGCGCTGTCCGGTTGTTCGTGGCACAGCGCGCCAATCAGCATCGCCCGGGTGTAATCGTACTCGAGCCAGCTCGGGTCGGCGGTGAACACGCAGCTCTGTTCGATGGCGTCACCGAACTCCAGAAAACGGTAATCGGCCACTTCCAGCACGCGAATCACGCCGAACTCATCCTGTACCTCGGCGAGCAGATGCTCGACGCGCTCCTCAGTCATTTCGTCTCCTGATCGTTACCGGCCCCGGCAACGCAATAAACCGCAACATAAAGCGGCAAAGGCACGATTGTCCGCGAAGCGACGGGAACAGGTCACGCACTAATTGCTGATAACATAACCGTCCGAGCGTAAAACACTAGAGACTGCAATGAGCCAACCCTGGAGCCCTGACAGCTGGCGAGCCCTGCCGATCCAGCAACAACCTCAATACCCCGACGCGGCGCATTTGCTGCACGTCGAGCAAACCCTGGCGAGCTATCCGCCGCTGGTGTTTGCCGGTGAAGCCCGGGAGTTGCGCCGTCAGTTTGCCGAAGTGACCCAGGGCCGGGCGTTTCTGTTACAGGGCGGCGACTGCGCCGAAAGCTTCGCTGAGTTCTCCGCCGCGAAAATTCGCGACACGTTTAAAGTGTTGCTGCAAATGGCGATCGTCATGACCTTCGCCGCCGGTTGCCCGGTGGTCAAAGTCGGACGCATGGCCGGCCAGTTCGCCAAACCCCGTTCGGCCAACGATGAAACCATCAACGGCGTGACGCTGCCGGCCTACCGTGGCGACATCGTCAACGGCATCGGGTTCGACGAAAAAAGCCGTGTGCCGGACCCGGACCGCCTGTTGCAGTCTTATCACCAGTCCACCGCGACCCTGAACCTGTTGCGCGCCTTTGCCCAGGGCGGTTTTGCCGACCTGCATCAGGTGCACAAGTGGAACCTGGACTTCATCGCCAACTCGGCGCTGGCCGAAAAATACAGCCACCTGGCTGATCGCATCGATGAAACCCTGGCCTTCATGCGCGCCTGCGGCATGGACAGTTCGCCGCAACTGCGTGAAACCAGTTTCTTCACCGCCCACGAAGCGTTGCTGCTGAACTACGAAGAAGCCTTCGTGCGTCGCGACAGCCTGACCAACGACTACTACGACTGCTCGGCCCACATGCTGTGGATCGGCGACCGCACCCGCCAACTGGACGGTGCTCACGTCGAATTCCTGCGTGGGGTGCACAACCCGATCGGCGTGAAGGTCGGTCCGAGCACGAACCCTGAAGACCTGATTCGTTTGATCGACGTGCTCAACCCGGACAACGACCCGGGTCGCCTGAACCTGATTGCGCGGATGGGGGCGAACAAGGTTGGCGATCACTTGCCGCAACTGATTCGCGCAGTGCAACGCGAAGGCAAGCAGGTGCTTTGGAGTTCCGACCCGATGCACGGCAACACCATCAAGGCCAGCAGCGGCTACAAGACCCGCGACTTCGCGCAGATTCTTGGCGAGGTGAAACAGTTCTTCCAGGTTCACGAAGCGGAAGGCAGTTATGCCGGCGGCATCCACATCGAAATGACCGGGCAGAACGTCACCGAATGCATCGGCGGCGCGCGGCCGATTACCGAGGATGGGTTGTCGGATCGTTACCACACCCACTGCGACCCACGGATGAATGCCGATCAGTCGCTGGAGTTGGCGTTTTTGATTGCTGAAACCCTGAAGCAGGTTCGGCGGTGAGTCATTAGGTTTTTTATTGCCTGACAGACCGCCATCGCGGGCAAGCCCGCTCCCACAATGACCGCGTCGTTCACAAATCATGTGTCTGGCGCGACTCCTGTGGGAGCGGGCTTGCCCGCGATAGCGTCGGTTCAATCGCCCTCAATCTGTGCCAATGCCACCCGCAATCTTGCCGCACTCGCCCGCGGGCAATTCAACTGAACCTGCGCCAGCCCCAACCAATCGGCCATCTGCCGCAGATTGACCGCTAACGCCAGCATCCCCGCCTCATCCAGCCCCGGCGCTTCCACATGCACGGCGTGCACCGCCAGCCGACCCAATGCTCGCTCGGCGCGCAAGTCGACCCGTGCGGCAATCCGCTCATGGTGCAAAAACGGCAATACGTAATAGCCGTAGATACGCTTGTGCTGCGGGGTATAAATCTCCAGCCGATAACGGAAATCGAACAATCGCTCGGTACGGCTGCGTTCCCAGATCAGCGAGTCGAACGGTGAAAGCAGCGCACTGGCCTCGACCTTGCGCGGCACCTTCGGCTTAGCCGGGCAATAGACTGGTTGCCGCCAGCCTTCAACCTCACACACCAGCAGATCGCCCTCCTCGACCAACTCCGCCAGCCGCGGTCGGCTGTCTGCCGGGCTAAAGCGAAAATAATCCCGCAGGTCCTTTTCCGTACCGACGCCCAACGCCGTGGCGGCATGCAGCAACAGCCCGCGCTGGGCCTGCGCCTCACTGAGCAAAGGCTGCTGGAGAATCGCCGAGGGAATGACCCGCTCCGGCAAATCATAAAGCCGTTCGAACCCACGCCGGCCGGCCACGGTCACTTCGCCGGCGGCGAACAGCCATTCCAGCGCATGCTTTTCGGCGCTCCAGTCCCACCAAGGCCCTGCCCGCTCCTGACGGGTCGACAAACTGCCCGCCCCCAGCGCACCGAGTTCCTGAACCGACGCCAGCACGCGGCGAATCGTGTCCTGCTGTTCACGACCGAAGCGCGCCAGTTGCTGATAGATGTCTTCGCCGCGGGTCGCGCGCTGCATGCGCCAACGCATCAGGGGAAACATCGACAAGGGTAGCAACGACGCTTCGTGGCCCCAATACTCGAATAACGTGCGCCGACGCCCCTGACTCCAGGCAGCCTGATCGAGCAAGTCGGGTGAGTAATTGCCAAGACGGGAAAACAACGGAAGGTAGTGCGAACGCACCAACGCATTGACCGAATCGATCTGTAGAATGCCGAGGCGCTCGATCAACCGGTTGAGCTGAACCGGTTTGATCGCCGCCAGCGGCTGGCGCCCGTTGAACCCTTGGGCGGCCAGCGCCAGACGCCGAGCCTGTTTGAGGGAAAAGGACAGTGTGGCGGGCATGAGCATCTCCTTGTCTGCTCGCAACCTACCTCACCCGGAAGCGGTTTGTGTAGCGATGGAATGATCATTTATGCATCGGATCATCCCAGAATGGTCTTACCACCTCATGTTCAACATCTGCACGGGTCACGCCGATGTCCTTCAGTGCTTCGTCGCTCAAACCCGCCAGCAATTCACGTTCACGGTGAAGTTCGTACCAGCGACTAAACTTGTGCAGCAGATCGGATACCGCGTGGATTGAGAATTTTTCTTGCGTTACATGCTCATTGTGACCTTTCATCGTGTAGCCCTCCTTTAGGGATGGCTCAAGTCTCGCGCTAGCGATAAGATCAATCCAACGAATGTTTCTGATGGAATACATCTCGGAGATTGATGGATGTCCGCTTACCCCAGTATCGACACCGATGTTCTGCGTACCTTCGTCGCGATCGCCGACCAGGGCGGCTTCACCCGCGCCGGTGAAATGGTCAACCGCACCCAGTCCGCGGTGAGCATGCAGATGAAGCGCCTCGAAGAGGACGTATTGCAGCGCCAGCTGTTCGAACGCGACGGACGCCAGGTCAAGTTGACCGCCGAAGGCCAGGTATTGCTGGGCTATGCGCGGCGTATCCTCAAACTCCACAGCGAAGTCTTCAATACCCTGCGCGAGCCGCACATGGTCGGCACAGTACGAATCGGCACCCCCGACGATTACGTCATGCGCTTTCTGCCAGGCATCCTGTCGCGCTTCGCGCAGTTTTACCCACTGATCCAGATCGAAGTTCATTGCGAATCGACCCGGCAACTGTTGCAACGCCAAGACCTGGACCTGTCCATCGTCACCCGCGAACCGGGTAACGAGATCGGCCAATTGTTGCGCAAGGAGCGTTTTGTCTGGGCCGAGGCCCAATGCTTCAACGCCCACGAGCAAACACCGTTGCCGCTGGCGATGTTCAACAGCGATTGTTTCTGCCGCGCCTGGGCGTGCAATGCTCTGGACGCCATGGGCCGCGATTACCGCATTGCCTACAATAGCTCCAGCCTGTCGGCATTGATGGCGGTGGTCAGCGCGGGCCTGGCCATCACCGCGCAACTGGAAAGCCTGATCACGCCGGATATGCGCATCCTCGGCGCCGATCAGGGCCTGCCCCTGTTGCCGGAAGGCAGCATCATGCTGATCCGCAACCTGAACAACCCTTCGCCGATCACCGAATGTCTGGCCGAGCACATCGTCGAAGGTTTCAAACTTTAAAAGCGAGCATCACCGCACAGAACACCAGAAAACCACAGAACAACCCGCGCAGTAGCCGCTCCGGCAATGCGTGGGCAATTCTCACGCCCCAACTGATGCTCATCAATCCGCCGACCGCCAATGGCAGACCGATCGTCCAGTTCACCTGATGATGCACCGCGTAGGTCATCAAGGTGACGCCCGTACTTGGCAATGCCAGTGCCAGCGACAAGCCCTGGGCAACCACTTGAGTGGTACCAAACAGGCTGGTCAACACCGGCGTTGCCACCACTGCCCCGCCCACTCCAAACAGTCCGCCCATCGTCCCGGAAGCCGCGCCGAGCACGCCCAGCCACGGCCAGGAATAGCGCATCTGCGAAGAGGCCGGTGCGTTGGTGGTGAACATTCGCATCAGGTTGTAGGCGGACAGAGCGATCAGGAAAGCGACGAAGCCCAAGCGCATGGTTTGCGCATCGATACCCACCGCCCAGATCGAACCGATCCAGGCGAAGCAAAACCCCATCGAGGCCAGTGGCAGCGCATGCCGCAATTCGATGCGATTGCGCTGGTGATAGCGCCACAGCGCCAGCATCACGTTCGGCACCACCATCACCAACGCCGTGCCTTGGGCAATCTGTTGATCAAGACCGCACCACACACCCAGCAGCGGGATTGCGACCAACCCGCCACCGATGCCGAAGAGCCCGCCGAGGGTTCCCAAGGCAGCACCAAAAACCAGATACATCACGAACTCAATCACAGGCGATTTTCCTCTTGTCAGGCCGTTCATCCTACGCAGTCGGCTCTGGCGGGGAAACGCACAGCAACGCACAATGGCTGTGCCAAATTCGCACAAGCGTTGACGAAGCCATGAATCCCAATCAATTGACTGAACAACTCGGCCTGTTTCTCGATGTGCTGGAAAGTGGCAGCTTTTCCGCCGCGTCCCGCCGCCATCCACTGACGCCATCGGCGGTGGCGCGACGCATCGACAGCCTGGAAAGCGCCGTTGGCAGCCAGTTGTTCATTCGCAGCACCCACGCGGTACGGGCTACTCCGGCCGGTTTGGCCTTTGCCGAGCGCGCGCGGCGGATCGTCGCAGAACTGCGGCTGGCCCGGGCGGAAGCGGTGTCCCTGAGCAACGCGCCGGAAGGCTTGATTCGGGTTGACGCACCGGCAGCGTTCGGACGACGACACCTGGCGCCGGCGATTGCCGATTTCCTGACGTTTTACCCAGGGCTCGACGTGCAATTGCACCTGATCGACAGCTTTGTCGACATGCAGGGCTCGAACCTGGGCAAGGTCGATCTGGTGCTGCGTGCCGGGCAAATGGCCGACACTCGGCTGGTGGCCACCCCGCTGGCGAGCATGGTGCGCATCGCCTGCGCCAGCCCCGATTATCTGCAACGCCGTGGGGTGCCGACCGATCCGGCGCAGTTGGTCGACCACGATGGTCTCGACTGGGAAGGCCTGGCTCCGCCGTTCGCCTGGCGCTTCGAGCGGGATGGGCAGATGCACTTGCACCGGCCTGCACGAATCCGCATGAGCGCCAACAATGCCGAGGCGCTGGTCTGCGGCGCACTGGCCGGGTTGGGCATCGCGCATCTGCCGACCTGGCTGGCCAGCGAATACTTATTACGCGGCGAACTGCTGCCGCTGTTCTGCGAAAACGGCCTGCCAAAACCGGAAAGCACCGGCATTTATGCGTTGCGCCTGGAGCAGCAACCCAGTTCGCGCAGCCGCTTGTTGCTGGAATACCTGAAGACCCGTTTCAGCCCCATCCCACCGTGGGATCTGGCGCTGCAAACCAATCTGGACCGCCACTAGTCCAGAATTATCTGGCGCATTAAAGATTCGCCCGCTAGATTCATGACGATCACTGATCAAGGCTTTGAAATGAACACCGAGCGCAACAACCCGGACAACTGTGACGACCTGCTGCTGGACAATCAGGTCTGCTTCGCCCTGCACTCCACCTCGCTGCTGATGACCAAGGTCTACAAGCCGCTGCTGCAAGCGCTGGGCCTGACGTATCCGCAGTATCTGGCGATGATGGTGTTGTGGGAAAAGGATGGATTGACGGTCGGCGAAATCAGCACCCGGCTGTTGACCGATCCTGGCTCCCTCACCCCGTTGCTCAAGCGCCTGGAAGCCGAAGGCCTGCTAAGCCGCACCCGCAGCCGTGAAGACGAACGGGTGGTGATTGTCGAGCTCACCGAGCAAGGCCATGCGTTGCGAGACAAGGCCCGTGGCATTCCTCAGTGCATTCTCGGTGCCAGCGGACAAACACTGGAACAGTTGAAGAAGCTGCAAGCGGATCTTCAAGCGCTGCGCAGTCACCTGCAAGACAGCCTCTAACCTCCAAAACACCACGAACCCCTTGTGGGAGCGAGCCTGCTCGCGATAGCGGAGTGACATTCAGCATTGATGTTGATTGGCACACAGCTATCGCGAGCAGGCTCGCTCCCACATTTGTTTTGTAGCGCTCTCAAAAATCCGTTTTTCCAACCCGGTCCTCGAAAAAAATTCCCCGCGAAAATCCCGCCTCGACAGCTCTAACTCAAGACTTTTAATCGCGCACGCCTATTTCGGGTCAAATTTTCTTCAAAATTTATATTGCGCACTAAATATTTGCGAGCTACATTCTCTTCGCTATTACTTAGCGCGCAAACATTTAGCGCAAAAATTCAAATCCAGAACGAGGCTCACACCATGCAAACGCTCTATACCGCAATCGCAACCTCCACCGGCGGCCGTGACGGTCGTGCAATCTCCAGCGACAACGTCCTCGACGTCAAACTCGCTACCCCGAAAGAACTCGGTGGTGCCGGCGGCGCGGCGACCAACCCTGAACAACTGTTTGCCGCCGGTTACTCCGCTTGCTTCATCGGCGCACTGAAATTCGTCGCCAGCCAGACCAAACGCAAAATCCCGGACGACGCCTCGATCACCGCCCATGTCGGCATCGGCCAGATCCCTGGCGGTTTCGGTCTGGACATCGACTTGCACATCAGCCTGCCGGGTCTTGAACAAGCCGACGCACAAAGCCTGGTCGAAGCCGCCCACCAAGTCTGCCCGTACTCCAACGCCACCCGTGGCAACGTCGATGTGCGCCTGCACGTTACCGTCTAACCGCTGATTTCCAGGCCCGAACCAGGAGATGAACGTGAGCACTTTGAGCAAAGTATTGACCGGCACCCTTCTCGCCCTGTCCATCAACAGCGCGTTTGCAGGCGACGGGGTTGAACACCACACCCAGGCGTTCCTCGACGTGTTGAATGCTGGCACCGGCAAACCGATGGAACAGCTCAGCCCTGCCGATGCCCGCGCGGTATTGGTGGGTGCGCAGGCCGGGGTGAAGCTGACGCGGCCAAAAGCCGATGTCCGTGAGAAGACCATCCAGGTCGACGGCCAACCGATCAGCCTGACCATCGTTCGGCCGGCCGGGGTCAAGGCCGAGCTGCCAGTGTTCATGTTCTTCCACGGCGGTGGCTGGGTGCTGGGGGACTTCCCGACCCACGAACGGCTGGTGCGGGACCTGGTAACGGGTTCGGGCGCGGCGGCGGTGTTCGTCAATTACACCCCGTCGCCGGAGGCGCATTACCCGGTGGCGATCAACCAGGCCTACGCCGCGACGAAGTGGGTGGCCGAGCACGGTAAAGAGATCAACGTCGACGGCAAACGCCTGGCCGTGGCCGGCAACAGCGTCGGCGGCAACATGGCGGCCGTGGTTGCCCTGATGGCCAAAGACAAGGGCACGCCGGTGATCAGGTTCCAGGTGTTGTTGTGGCCGGTGACTGACGCCAGCTTTGAAACGGCGTCCTATAACCAGTTCGCCGAGGGGCATTTCCTCACCAAAAACATGATGAAGTGGTTCTGGGACAACTACACCACTGATGCCAAACAGCGGAACGAGATCTACGCCTCACCGCTGCGGGCAACCACCACGCAACTCAAGGGTCTGCCACCCGCTCTGGTGCAGACGGCCAGCGCCGATGTCTTGCGCGATGAAGGTGAAGCTTACGCCCGCAAACTCGACGAGGCTGGCGTACCAGTCACCGCGGTTCGCTACAACGGCATGATCCACGACTACGGTTTGCTCAACGTGGTGAGCCAGGTGCCCGCGGTGCGTTCGGCGATGCTTCAAGCGTCCGAAGAGCTCAAGCAACACTTGAAATAAAAAACCTGTGGGAGCGAGCCTGCTCGCGATAGCGGTAGATCAGTCAACATCTTTGTTGAATGTGAAGCCGCCATCGCGAGCAGGCTCGCTCCCACAAGGGTTCATCGTTGTTCTTGAAGCTGCATTTCAACCGGCACAAAAAAGCCCGACTCAATGGTCGGGCTTTTTCATTCCTGAGGCTGTGCTTATTTAGCACGGCCTTTGTAGGAACCGCCTTCGCGGGTATCGATCTCGATCTTGTCACCGATTTCGATGAAGTCAGCAACTTGCAGCTCAGTACCGTTGCTCAGCTTGGCAGGCTTCATCACCTTGCCGGAAGTGTCGCCGCGAGCGGAACCTTCGGTGTAGTCAACTACGCGCACGATAGTGGTCGGCAGTTCTACGGAAACCAGACGCTCTTCGAAGAAGATCGCTTCGCATACATCGGTCATGCCTTCTTCAACGAAAGGCAGAACGGCTTCGATGTCTTCAGCGTTCAGCTCGTACATGGTGTAGTCGGTGGTGTCCATGAACGTGTAGGAGTCGCCGCTGATGAAGGACAGGGTCGCTTCTTTGCGGTCGAGGATTACGTCGTCCAGTTTGTCGTCGGCGCTGTAAACGATCTCGGTCTTGTAACCGGTCAGCAGGTTCTTCAGCTTGGTCTTCATGATCGCGCTGTTACGACCCGACTTGGTGAATTCAGCTTTCTGAACCAGCCAAGGATCGTTTTCGAGACGGATCACCATCCCGGGTTTCAGTTCTTTACCAGTTTTCATTGCGAATATCCGAATTTGGATGGGATTTACAAAAATCTAGGCCGCGTATCATATCCAATTTAGGTAAAACTGTACCAGCGCTGCGGCAAGATCTGCCTGCAAGGCTTGTTCCAGACACCACGCTTCGGCATGTTTTTCCAGTTCCGGCCAGTGTTTGCGGGTTGATTTCCAGTGCTCGGCCATTGTCTCACCTGCATTCCATGCCCGCCATAGACCGCTGATCGCCTCGCCGGCAGGCTTGGACAGGCCTTGGGTGTACAGGTTGAGGAAGGCGTCGAGCTTGTCCAGGTGGATATCTTCGTCCTGCTGATAGATGTGCCAGAGCAGTGGCCGGCCTGCCCATTGGGCGCGAACAAAAGAATCTTCGCCGCGCACGGCGTTGAAATCGCAGCTCCACAGCAGCAGGTCGTATTGATCCTGTCGGACGAACGGCAGCACTTGCACGGTCAAGGCATCGCGCACATGCACCGCACCGACTGTCAGCCCGTTGACCCCGAGCCAGCGTTCGACGTCGCCGAGAATCCGCCCTTCGGGCACCAGCAGATGAGTCGGCGCCGAATCGGCAGCCATGGCGTCGAGCCAACTGGCCAGCCCGGTATTTTCGTAGGCAAACAACGAGATCAGCTGCGCGTTTGACGCGCGATCAATACCCAAGCCTTGCAGGAATGCTCGCTGAGCTTGCGGACTTTGCTGAAATTGCCGACGCCGCTCGAGCAATCCGCTTTCACGCAGCAAGCCACCCGTACCCTTGCGAAAGCCCGGGAAGAAAAAGAACTTCTGCACATTCTTGTACTTCACCGACGGCAAGCCGTGACAACCGACGACCCAGTCTTCGGCGCTCAGATAATCGAGGTTCATCCACAGCGGCGGCTTTTCCCGTTCGGCCATGGCCTCCATGTAAGCACTCGGCAACTGGCAGGCGAACGCGGCGATGACGACATCTGCGGCTTCGGTGGGTTGCCAGTCCGCTGACCACTGTCGCACCTCGACACCCTGCTGCCACTGCTGCGCGGCGCGGATGTCGATTTCTGGACACAACCGTTCGAAGGCCCGCAGGTCGTCGACCCACAGGCGCACCGCCACTGAATGTTCGGCCACCAATTGTCGGGCCAGGCGCCAGGTCACACCAATATCACCAAAGTTGTCGACCACGGTGCAAAAAATATCCCAGCGGGTTTTCATTTCAGGCATTCCAGGCTCCCGTTGGCAAAGGCGCCGATTGTCCGCATAAATTACCCCGTGCAGAAGAGCCGACGACGATTAATCTTCGTGCGACAATCGCACTCCCCCGCGACCACCCGCCAGGAGGCAGTAATGCCCTACCGTCCCAACCCGCGCCGTCCCTTGCCGATCCAGTTTAATGCGCTGCGACTGACCGGCAGCATTGCCCTTGGCTTGTGGCTGGGATTCATCGCAATCGCACTGACTTGCTGGCTCGCCTGGCGCCTGTTGTTCAACGAGCAATTGGCGCCCTTGGCCCAAGCGGTGGAGCAACTGGCCAAGCCGCCGGTGATTGAGCAACCCGCCCCGCAAAACCCGATGTTCGAACAGTACGAGGAACACCTGCGCAGGAACGAGCAGCAGCAAATGGTGGAACAGGCCAGAAGCAGCAAACACAATCTGGCCAATCCAAAATGCCAGTTCTGGCTGCAACAGGACCAGACCGCGCCGAGCGAAAAAAGCCGCGCCAACGTCGTGCAATTCTGCGATTGATCATGAAGCTCTCTATGCACAAGCCGACCGTCCACCAACTGATCATCGACAAGCTGCGGATCGATCTCGACATCGCCGAGCGTGCCGCGCAAACCGCTTACGAAACCGCGACCCACGAAGAAAACATCGCCGAGAACAAGTACGACACTCTGGGGCTGGAGGCGTCTTATCTGGCGGCCGGACAGGCCAGACGGGTGGAAGAAATCAGGCAGTCATTGAGCCTTTGCCAGAACCTGACATTGCGGCCTTATGACGACCGGCGCGGTATCGAAGTCGGCGCCCTGCTCGGCCTGGAAGACGAAAAGGGTCGCGAACAATGGCTGTTCCTGGCCCCCGACGCGGCCGGGCTGAAGGTTGATCTGGTGGGGCAACTGATTACCGTCATCACCCCTCGCTCGCCGCTGGGCAAAAGCCTGCTGGGCAAGTTCGAAGGGGATGAAGTGGAGATTCTGGTGGCGGGTGCTCGGCAACAGTTTGCTGTTACCGAGGTCTGTTGAGGATTAATGGACCGGCAGTTCGACACCGTCGAACAGCTCTTCCAGTTCCTGCTTGTTGTGGCACTGAATGGCCTTGGCCATGACTTCGCGGGTCAGGTGCGGCGCGAACTTCTCGATGAAGTCGCACATGAAGCCACGCAGGAACGTGCCACGACGGAAACCGATTTTGGTAATGCTGGATTCGAACAACTCGCTGGCATCGAGCACCACCAGATCACTATCGAGCTTGGTGTCGACCGCCATTTTCGCCACGATACCCACGCCCAGACCCAGGCGAACATACGTCTTGATCACGTCGGCGTCGGCGGCGGTGAACACCACTTTTGGTGTCAGGCCGCGATGACTGAAGGCTTCGTCGAGTTTCGAACGGCCGGTGAAACCGAACACGTAGGTCACGATCGGGTATTCAGCCAGGGCTTCGAGGGTCAGCTTCGACAGCTTGGTCAGCGGGTGGCCCTGAGGCACAACCACGCAGCGGTTCCAGCGGTAGCACGGCATCATCACCAGGTCACCGAACAACTCCAGGGCTTCGGTGGCGATGGCGAAATCGACGGTGCCGTCAGCGGCCATCTCGGCGATCTGCATCGGCGACCCTTGGTGCATGTGCAGGGCAACGTCCGGATATTGCTTGATGAAATTGCTGATCACCGGCGGTAATGCATAACGCGCCTGAGTGTGAGTGGTGGCGATCGACAGAGTGCCCTTTTTCTCGTTGGAGAACTCCTGGGCGATCTGCTTGATGCTTTCAACCTTGCGCAGGATCTCACCGGCGGTGGTGATGATGCGCTCACCCGCCGGGGTTACACGAGTCAGGTGTTTACCGCTGCGGGCGAAAACCTCGACCCCCAATTCGTCTTCCAGCAGACGGATCTGCTTGCTGATGCCCGGTTGCGAGGTGTAGAGGCTTTGGGCTGTAGCGGAAACGTTGAGGTCGTGGTGCGCCACTTCCCAGATGTAGCGCAATTGTTGAAGCTTCATATGAATCCCTCAAAGCAGGTAGACGCCACGGGCATCAGCGACGGTATATAACTATATTAATGGTTTGATGAATAAATCTAGAACTTTTTATCAAAATGCCATTATTCGAGTTCTAGCGATCCTCTTTGCGGCGACGCTCCACCAACGGCACCAGATAGACCGGCACCCTGGCCAGTTGCAACACGCGCGCAGCGGTCCGGCCCAACGGTGTTTCCGCCCCGGCGCCATGACTGTGGCTTCCTACGATCAGCAAATCGACAGAGAGTTTCTGCGCCTGATCGAGAATCACCTGTGACGGATCGCCCTGCAGCACCCGCACCGCTTGAATCCGCTGCAAATCCTGCTCGCCTTCATCCCCCAGTTCTTCGCGAAAGTTGTCGAGCACTCGTTGCTGGATATTGGCGATCACCGTGTTCAGACCCTGACTGTGAAATTCGTTCAAGGACTTCTCGTCGAGGTAACTCTGCAACACGGATTCAGCAAACAGCCCCATAGGCTCTACCGCGTGCACCACGTACAAGTCGGCATTGAATGTTCGAGCCAGTTCCAAGGCATGCTGCATCACCAATGGTGCGTACAGACCCAAGTCAGTGGCGTACAGCATCGAACGAATCATATGACCTCCTCAAATGCCAACATGGCGGAGATTGATTCAGCTTAGCAGTGCCGTGGCGAGTGCGGCGTCCGGCGCAAACCCATTGAACCGCTGGGCTTTAAACCGACGGTTCGTTACTGATGCCATGGGGCACGTGCCCGGTGGCGACCACTTCGCGGGCCAGCTCGCAATGGCCGGCCTGATCGTCGAAAAATACGTCGGCGGCGAAGGCTTCGAGAAAAGCCGATTTGGTCAGGCCGCCGAGGAACAGCGATTCGTCCAGACGGATGTCCCACTCGCGCAAGGTACGGATCACCCGTTCATGGGCCGGCGCTGATCGTGCGGTCACCAGTGCGGTGCGGATCGGACAGGCGTCATCGGGAAACTCGCGCTGCAACAAATTGAGGGCTGCTAGGAAGCCTTTGAACGGCCCTCCACGCAAAGGCTCGCGGGCTGCCTCACGCTCGCTCGCCTGAAACGCCGCAAGACCTCCCGACTGATAAACCCGCTCCGACTCGTCGGAAAACAGCACCGCGTCACCGTCGAAAGCAATGCGCAGTTCATCGCTGGCGGCGCGACTGGCACCGCCCGACAGAATAGTCGCTGCGGCGAAACCGGCATCCAGCGCACTGCGCACATCGTCGGCGTGGGTCGAAAGAAACAGGTCGCAGCCAAAGGCCTTGAGGTAGGGATAAGGACTGCGCCCGCCGACAAATGCCGCGCGCGAGATCGCCAGGCCATAGTGATGAATCGAGTTGAAAACCCGCAGGCCGGTGTCGGCGCTGTTGCGCGACACCAGGATCACCTCGACCCGGGCACGGCCGAGACTGGCGTTCAGGTTCAGGAGTTTTTCCACCAACGGGAATGCATCGCCGGGCTCGAGAATTTCGTCTTCGTGTTCGATCTGGTACTGCCGATAGGCCTCGACGCCGCTCGACAGATAGACCTTGTGGCTCTCGCTCAAATCGAACAGCGCTCGCGAAGAAATCGCCAGCACCAGTTTGTCGTCTATGACATTTGCCATGCCCTTCCCCTTTCTTTTGACCGACTCAGTGATTACGTCGGTCGATAAAACTCAAGCTGCGATACAAAGCTTCGATTCGCGGCAACTCGCATCCCGCCGTCTTCGCCGCAGCCAGTGGCCGAGCGTAGATCGCGTCCAGCTCCAGCGGCCGCTTGTGCAAAAAGTCGTGGTACATGCTCGGCCAGTAGTCGGGCATTTTCTCGGTCATCATGAACAGATAGTCGGCGTAATCCGGCGGCATGTCATGGCCGCAGGCCTTGGCCCCCTGAACCACTTCGGCCATCAAGGCCTGAATCAGCGCGCGGCTGTCGACATCCGCCATCAACGGTGTGGTGCTGGCCCCGAGTAGCACCGACAGACCGTTGTAGGGGATATTCCAGACCAGTTTCTGCCAGCGCGCCTGGTGCAGGTTCGGCATGGCCTGGGCGTCGATGCCGGCAGCGTGGAACAACCCGGCGCCCTCCTCGACGATGCTCATGCGCGCCTGTTCATTGGCGGCGGGGCCGCTGTGGTAGCCGACATTCACGGCACCGAGCGCCTGATGGGTGATGACGCCAGGGCCGGCGCGATGCACGCAGATCAGACAAAGTCCGCCGAGCAGGTGCAGCGAATCGGGGAGCAACGCACGCAGGCTGTCTTCGACCTCCAGGCCATTTTGCAGCAGCAGCACTTTGGCATCAGGCGCCGCGGCTTGAATAATGGCCGGCGCCAGGCCTGCATTGCTGGTGGTCTTGGCGCCCACCAGCAGCCAGTCACAGGGCGGCATGTCGGCAGCCGACGAATAGGCCTGGACCGGGTTCAGGGTCAGCGGGCCCAACGACGCATGGTCGAGATGCAAGCCGCGTTCGGCCACCGCAGAAAACTCACTGCGCAACAGAAAGTGCACATCGAAGCCGGCACGCGCCAGCATCAGCCCGTAGAAACCACCGATAGCGCCGGTCCCGATAATGCCGATCGTCGGCCTGGCCACTGTGCCTGTCATGGCAACTCCTCTGCTTGTCGACTCAGCGCCTGGCCCAAGGCCTCGTTGAGTGCCGTGCGGGTCAGACGCGACTGTAGCGCCCCGAAGAACTCACCGTCGCGCACCACAAACAGCGCCGGCAAATGAAAGACCCGATAACGCTCGACCACCCCGCCATTGTTCCCTGCATCGATCCAGCACAGCCGATCGACCATCAGATCGAGCCCGGGCAACTGCTCACGGGCAAAACGGCAACTGGCGCAGCCGACGCTGGTAAAAATCACCAGTGAAATGCCGCTCATCGCCAGCAACCGTTGGTCGGCGTCGAAATCGGTCAGTTCCGATTCGACCACTATACTGGGAGAAACGATGTCAGATGGCCGACACAGGGAGTCCGTGTTCATGAGACGTTATCTTCCTCATCCTGACGATGTGCCCGTCGAATTAACGTTGCTCAAACATGAGTGTATTTCGCGGCAAGAGCTGCACACTATCAGCCTCGGCGGCATGGCTTGCAATTACCACCGCGCGTGGCGACGGGGTACGGCACTCGAAGTGCGCATGCCGACCCTGAGCACCACAGTCTGTTATCTGGGCTATGTGGCGTGGTGTCTGCGACGAAAACGCGGCTATCTGGTGGGGATCGCCTTCATCGACGAACAGACGCTATTTTGCGCGCGGATGGGTGAACAGGTCTGCCAGATCGAACGTTACTGCCGTCAGCATGAACTCCAAAGCGAACAGCAGAGCAATGAGAGCCTGGCGCTCGAATGGGTCCAGCAGCACGCCGACGAGTTCTCCCACGACACGGTTCGCCAGGCATTTGCACAGCCAGTGATGGGTTAGGGGGCGTTCTCAATTTGTTTCCCCGGCGGGGAAACTCACTGAGAATGCCCCCTAAACCAGTGTCTGCCCATTGTCGAGCCACGGTGTAACGCGCTAAGGTTCGACTCCCCGACGCGCTTAAATTTGCTGTGCTCCGCCGCGCGGGGATCGCTGGCGGCCGGCACCCGTGACCTGACGAGTAAACGATGGCTGATTTACCGATCAACGACCTTAACGTCGCCTCCAACGAGACCCTGATCACTCCCGATCAGCTCAAGCGTGATATCCCTCTGAGCGACACTGCCCTGCGCACCGTCACCAAGGGCCGCGAAGTCATTCGCAACATTCTTGATGGCACCGACCACCGCCTGTTCGTCGTGATCGGGCCGTGCTCGATCCATGACATCAAGGCTGCCCACGAATACGCCGAACGCCTGAAGGTACTCGCAGCCGAAGTGTCCGATACCCTGTATCTGGTCATGCGCGTGTATTTCGAGAAGCCACGCACCACCGTCGGCTGGAAAGGCTTGATCAACGATCCGTACCTGGACGACTCGTTCAAGATTCAGGATGGCCTGCACATCGGTCGTCAGTTGCTGCTGGACCTGGCCGAGATGGGCCTGCCAACCGCGACCGAAGCCCTCGATCCGATCTCCCCGCAATACTTGCAGGACCTGATCAGCTGGTCGGCGATTGGCGCGCGCACCACCGAATCCCAGACTCACCGTGAAATGGCTTCCGGCCTGTCCTCGGCCGTCGGCTTCAAGAACGGCACCGATGGCGGCCTGACGGTGGCCATCAACGCCCTGCAGTCGGTTTCCAGCCCGCACCGTTTCCTGGGCATCAACCAGGAAGGTGGTGTGTCGATCGTCACCACCAAGGGCAATGCCTACGGTCACGTGGTATTGCGTGGCGGTAACGGCAAGCCGAACTACGATTCGGTCAGCGTCGCCCTCTGCGAGCAAGCGCTGAACAAGGCGAAGATCAAACCGAACATCATGGTCGATTGCAGCCACGCCAACTCCAACAAAGACCCGGCCCTGCAACCGCTGGTGATGGAGAACGTCGCCAACCAGATCCTCGAAGGCAACCAGTCGATCATCGGCCTGATGGTCGAAAGTCACCTGAACTGGGGCTGCCAGGCGATCCCTAAAGACCTCGCCGACCTGCAATACGGCGTATCGATCACCGATGCCTGCATCGATTGGACCGCCACCGAAAACACCTTGCGCAGCATGCACGCCAAGCTCAAGGACGTGCTGCCCAAACGCAATCGCAGCTGATCGCCGTTTCACGCATAAAAAAACGCCAGGCTTAAACCTGGCGTTTTTTTATGCGTTCGTTTTGTTCACAGCTTGGCGGCATGCCGCTGGTGACGCTCCATGTAGCGCTCCACGTAGGAGCACGATGGAATGACGGTGTAGCCCATTTCATCAGCGTATTGCAGTGCCTGTTCGGTCAATGCCGCCGCAATGCCGCGACCACGCAGTGCGTTGGGCACGAAGGTGCGATAGATATCCAGGGTCTGTTTCCCCAGATCCATATAGGTCAGGTAGGCACGATAACCGTCCACAGTGGTCTCGAACTGATGACCAGCCTGGTCATGGTGGATGGACAACGCCTCGCTCATTACTACTCCTCGCGGGTCTTTAATTCTGACCCCTACCTTACCGATGTTTTTCCGGCGAAGGAACATCTACGCCACCCCGTGCCTGAATGGACACCGAGAAAAGCCGCACCAATCTCGCACAACCAGGCACGTATCAAATAGTAGGCACCATTGGCAGAAATGCTCAAGGGACACTCGTCATGCTGGCAGGCGGGTGCTGCTCCGGGTGATGCAGGGACGGCTTGACCGGTGTCTTGCCGGGTCGAAGCCTGAACATTGCCGGATATTGAGACTTAAGACGAGCGCCCTTTGTTTAAGTCACCTCAACATGGATAAAGATATGAGAGCGGCTGCGCAAAATTCGAACAAAAGTGTGGACGATTCCATCTAGACAGACTTTAGCCAAGACTGAAAAACAGCTGCCGACTCGGGGAACTTTTCCCCGGCGGCTCGCTCAGTTCGGGCCTCGCAGCTGGGTATTTTTTATACAATGCAGTTAAAAGTTGCTCGAAAAAGAATCAACGCCTACAATTTTTTTTGCTTCTTGCGCTACGTCAGTTTACTTACTACAAGTAATGGGTAGTATGTACGCCGGCTATTTCCTCACTCTGAGGAGATAGCTACTTAATAGAAAGTCCTTGAAGGGGAACACGATGAACAACGTTCTGAAATTCTCTGCTCTGGCTCTGGCCGCAGTTCTGGCTACCGGTTGCAGCAGCGTATCGAAAGAAACCGAAGCACGTCTGACTGCTACTGAAGACGCAGCAGCTCGCTCCCAGGCTCGTGCAGACGAAGCTTACCGTAAAGCTGATGAAGCTCTGGCTGCTGCTCAAAAAGCACAACAGACTGCTGACGAAGCTAACGAGCGTGCTCTGCGCATGCTGGAAAAAGCTAGCCGCAAGTAATAATCCTTCGGGATTGTTATCAAGCCGACCCATTTTATGGGTCGGCTTTTTTATGGCCCGCAGTTTCTGCCGGCCATAAAAAACCCGCCGATGCGGCCTGCATCGGCGGGTTGCTTTAACACGTTACTGCTGCAGGTCGATTGGCGCGCTCGATACCATCGGTACCGACGTATTCGGCACGGCGATTTCCACCGGCAGGCCATCTTCAGCGGCCACCACATCACGCACCACATCCCAGTTCATGCGCAAGTTGTTGGTGATGTCCTCACGTTTGAGCATCGCATTGATCACTGCGGTGTGCTTGTCGACCACCGACGGGTTGCCCTTGTCATCCAGCGGTGTGTGCGCCTCCAGATAGACCTTGCCGCCACTGAGACCAAACTTGTACGGGTCGTTGAGGATGCGCACCGACGTCCCGACCGGCACCATGCTGGCCATTTCCAGCACGTTGTTGTTGAACATGCGGAAGCAGCCGTGGCTGGTGCGCATACCTATGCCGAATTTCTTGTTCGAACCGTGGATCAGGTAGCCGGGAGTGCCCAGGGTGAATTTGAACGGCCCCAGCGGGTTGTCCGGGCCAGCCGGCACCACGTTCGGCAGTGGGTCGCCATCGGCCGCGTGCTCGGCCTTGATCGACGCTGGAGGTGTCCAGCTCGGGTTCGGCGTTTTGGCGATGATGCTGGTGTGGGCAATCGGCGAACCCCAGCCTTCACGGCCGATACCCAGCGGGAAGGTGTACACCACGTTCCGGCCTTTCGGGTAGTAGTAGAGGCGGTATTCAGCCAGGTTGATGACGATGCCTTCACGGGGGCCCGGCGGCAGGATGAAGCGGGTCGGCAGCACGATTTCGGTACCTGCGCCCGGCAACCATGGATCGACACCGGGGTTGGCCGCGACCATTTCCAAATAGCCCAGATCGTAGGTGGTGCCAAGGTCGGCGAAGGTGTCTTCGTACTTGGCCTTGATCACTTGCACCTGGCCGATGATGTCTTCACCGGGCGGT
This sequence comes from Pseudomonas sp. P9_31, assembly GCF_034008235.1. Classification (NCBI taxonomy): domain Bacteria; kingdom Pseudomonadati; phylum Pseudomonadota; class Gammaproteobacteria; order Pseudomonadales; family Pseudomonadaceae; genus Pseudomonas; species Pseudomonas sp. P9_31. The sequence goes on along the minus strand of NZ_CP125375.1, from coordinate 1,955,008 downwards.
GGCAGGGGTAGCTCCAATGCTGCAACGGGACCCGCCACGCAGAGGGCGGCAAGAGACAAGCAGCGGGTGACGGCGGGAAAGCGCGGCAACATCCGGAAAATCCTTCGCATGATCGACAAGGGTATAAAAACACGATTGTACACCGCCGCCCGTTATTTCGGGGAGACGTAAAGACCTGTGGTTGGGGGATCTGCGGTGAGGGGCTTGCCTGTGGGGGAGCTTGTCTGTGGCGAGGGAGCTTGCTCCCGTTCGGCGGCGTAGCCGTCGTGAAACCGGTAAATGCGTTTTTACTGTAGAACCCCGGTGATCGGAATTCAGGCCTGCTTCACAGTCCAGCGGAAGCAAGCTCCCTCGCCACAGGAGCCCCCTCGCTACAGGACCCTAAAGCTCGAACCGCAACTCAGGCCAGATCGGCGAGGTGCCGCGTTTTTGCGATTCCAGAATGGCCCGGCACAGCGAGCACAGGCGCTGGTCCTGGAACACAGTACGGTCGACGCTCGACCAGCGCGGTTGCGCCGGCAACAGGCTGCCGCACAAGGTTCGGTCCGCCGAGCCGCCCAGTTCCAGCTGACGGGTCACCAGATGTACCCGCACTTCCTGGCAGGCGAACAGATCCAGCTGTTCGTCAGGCTCGATCAGTTGATAAGCAAAAAGGGACCAGGCAGGACGCGGCATCGGGGGCTCCAAATCGGGGGCGCCACCTTAGCCGAAACACCGCCGCTAGAAAAGCGTCAAAGCAGCGGTTTCAGTGTCGGCCAGACATTTTCCAGCAACTTGCCCTGAGCCCCCACCGCCGGGTGCAGGCCGTCGGATTGCATCAGGTCCGGATGACCGCCCACGCCGTCGAGAAAAAACGGCACCAGCGGGATTTTTTTCTCGTCGGCCACTTTGGTGTAGGCCTCGGCAAAGGCCCGGGTGTAACGCACACCGTAATTGGGCGGCAATTGCATGCCGAGCAACAACACCTTGGCGCCACTGGCGCGGGAGCTGTCGATCATCGACGCAAGATTTTGTTGCAATTGTGTTGGCAGCATTCCGCGCAGCCCATCGTTGCCCCCCAATTCGAGGATAACGAGCTCAGGCTTATGCTCTGCAAGCAGCGCCGGCAGGCGCGCCCGGCCTCCGGCACTGGTGTCGCCGCTGATGGACGCATTGACCACCTTATCGTCGAAACCTTCGCGCTTGAGCCGTTGCTCGAGCAACGACACCCACCCCACCCGGGTATCCAGGCCGAAACCGGCGCTGATACTATCGCCAACGATCAGGACGGTACCCGCCGCTGCGCTCTGGGCCATGCACATCAAGGCCAGGCCAGCACTCAAAAACCACACACGCATCGGATTCTCCATGGGCGCAAGCATTCTCACCGCGAAGAACCTCAGCAAAGTGGTTCCCAGCGCGGAAGGTGAACTGACTATCCTGCACGAACTCAGCCTGGAACTGAACAAGGGCGACAGCCTGGCCATCGTTGGCGCCTCCGGTTCCGGCAAATCCACCCTCCTCGGCCTGCTGGCCGGTCTCGACCTGCCGAGCAGCGGCGAAGTCACTCTCGCCGGCCAAGGCCTGAGCAATCTCGACGAAGACCAGCGCGCGCGCATCCGCGCCGAGCATGTGGGTTTTGTCTTCCAGTCCTTTCAACTGCTCGACAGCCTCAACGCCCTGGAAAACGTCATGCTGCCGCTGGAACTCGATGGCCGCAAAGACGCCCGTGAGCGCGCCACCGAACTGCTGCAACGGGTCGGCCTGGGTCAACGCCTTACCCATTCGCCACGCCAGCTCTCCGGTGGCGAGCAGCAACGCGTAGCGATTGCCCGTGCATTTGCCGCAGAACCCGACGTGCTGTTCGCCGATGAACCCACCGGCAACCTCGACAGCCACACCGGCGAGCGCATCAGCGATCTGCTGTTCGAACTCAACCAGGAAAGCGGCACGACCCTGGTGCTGGTAACCCACGACGAACGCCTGGCTCATCGCTGCCGGCGCCTGATCCGCCTTGAAGCCGGCCTGCTGGTCGCCCCTCTGGAGCCTTGATGGCACGCTTGCCGCTGTTGCGCCTTTTCAGTCTCGCCATTCGCCAACTGCTGCGCGATGCCCGCGCCGGTGAGTTGCGCGTGTTGTTTTTCGCCTTGCTGGTGGCCGTGGCGGCGAGTACCGCCATCGGTTACTTCGGTGCCCGCCTGAACGGCGCGATGATGCTACGCGCCACCGAGTTTCTCGGTGCCGACCTGGTACTCGAAGGCAGCTCACCGGCACGACCGGAACAGGTAAGGAGTGGCACAGAGCTGGGCCTTGAGCACGCTCAGGTGGTGGAGTTTTCCAGCGTCATCGCCACCGACAACGGCATTCAGCTGTCCAGCATCAAAGCCGCCGATGACGTCTACCCGTTGCGTGGCGAACTGAAAAGCGCCCCCGCACCCTTCGCGCCGCAAGAGCCCGGTGGCGGTCCGAAACCCGGCGAAGCCTGGGTCGAAGCACGACTGCTGACCGCGCTGGACTTGAAGATCGGTGACAGCATCGACGTTGGCATGAAAACCCTGAAACTGATGCGGGTGCTGACCTACGAACCGGATCGCGCCGGCAACTTCTACAGTTTGACGCCACGGGTGCTGATCAACCTTAGCGACCTTGAGGCGACCGGCGTGGTGCAACCCGGCAGCCGGGTCAGTTACCGCGAACTCTGGCGCGGCAACGCCCAGGCGCTGGAAACCTATCGTCAACTGATCAAGCCCGGCCTGGCCGCCAACCAGCGCATCCAGGATGCCCGCGATGGCAATCGGCAGATCGGCGGCGCCCTGGGCAAGGCCGAGCGTTATTTGAACATGGCCAGTCTGGTGGCGGTGCTGCTGTCCGGTGTCGCGGTAGCGTTGTCGGCGACACGCTTCGCCACCCGCCGATTCGATGCCAGCGCGTTGCTGCGCTGCCTGGGCCTGTCCCGTCGGGAAACCATGGTGCTGTTCAGCCTGCAACTGACGGTACTCGGACTGCTCGCCAGCATCAGCGGCGCCCTGCTTGGCTGGCTGGCACAGCTCGGGCTGTTTGCGCTGCTACGTGATTTACTACCGACCGATGTTCCACCGGGAGGCCTGTTTCCCGCAATCGCCGGGATCGGCACCGGGCTGGTCGCGCTCGCCGGTTTCGCCCTGCCGCCACTCGCCGCTTTGGGTCGAGTGCCGCCGTTACGGGTGTTGCGTCGCGACATGCTGCCGATTCCGTCCAGCACCTGGATGGTCTATGGCGCGGCATTGGGCGCCCTCGGCCTGATCATGTGGCGCCTGAGCCTCGATCTGGTGCTGACCTTCGCCCTGCTGGGCGGCGGTGTGATCGCGGCGCTGGTGCTGGGCGGTTTGCTCTTGCTGCTACTGAAGAGCCTGCGCCGGATGCTCGCGCGCGCCTCATTGCCATGGCGTCTGGGGCTGGGTCAATTGCTGCGTCATCCACTGGCGGCGGCGGGTCAGTCCCTGGCTTTCGGCTTGATTCTGCTGTCCATGGCATTGATCGCTTTGCTGCGCGGCGAGTTGCTCGACACCTGGCAAAACCAGTTGCCGAAAAATGCCCCGAACTATTTCGCCCTGAACATTCTGCCGGCGGACAAACAGGCCTTTACCGATCGACTGATGGCGTTGTCGGCCCAATCGGCGCCGCTGTACCCGGTAGTGCCGGGACGGCTGATCAGCATCAATGGCGAACCGGTGCAAGACATCGTCAGCAAGGACTCGGCCGGTGATCGAGCCATTCAACGCGACCTGAGCCTGACCTGGGCGGCAGACCTGCCGGCCGGCAATAAACTCACCGTCGGCAACTGGTGGGAGCAGCAACCGACGGATGAAATACCCGGTGTATCGGTGGAAGGTAAAGTCGCCGAAAGCCTCAAACTCAAGCTTGGCGACCACATGGTGTTTACCGTCGGCGGGGTCAATCGGGAGGCGAAAGTCACCAGCCTGCGGGAGATCAACTGGGACAACTTCCAGCCTAACTTTTTCATGATTTTCCAGCCTGGCACCCTGAAGGACTTGCCGGCGACCTACCTGACCAGCTTCTATCTGGCAGCCGGCCACGATCAGCAGATCGTCGACCTGTCCCGCAGCTTTCCGGCAGTGACCATTCTGCAAGTCGAAGCCTTGCTGGAGCAGCTGCGAAGCATCCTCGCCCAAGTGACCCTGGCGGTGGAATACGTGCTGTTGTTCGTATTGGCGGCGGGGATGGCGGTGTTGTTCTCCGGCTTGCAGGCAACCCTCGATGAACGCATTCGCCAAGGCGCGTTGCTGCGAGCACTAGGCGCCGAGCGGCAGTTGCTGGTCACTGCCCGGAGGATCGAGTTCGGTTTGCTCGGCGCGGTCAGCGGGTTATTGGCTGCACTGGGATCGGAACTGGTGAGCCTGGTGCTCTACCGCTACGCCTTCGACCTGCCCTGGCATCCGCATCCATGGCTGTTGGTGTTGCCGATGATCGGCGCCGTGCTGATCGGCGGTGCCGGTGTGTTCGGCACCCGCCGCGCCTTGAACGCCAGCCCGCTGACAGTCTTGCGCGAGGGTTGATAAACTCAGACCCAAGTACTCAACCACAAGAAGTTGCCATGAGCCGTTATCGCCCTCCCCGCACCGCTGGCACCGCGCTGATCACCCCCGAAGGTGAAGCGCGGATGCGGGCCGAGTTTCATGAGCTATGGCATGTACGCCGACCGCAAGTGACGCAGTCGGTCAGCGAGGCGGCGGCACAGGGCGATCGCTCGGAAAACGCCGAGTACACCTACGGCAAAAAGATGTTGCGCGAGATCGACAGTCGCGTGCGCTTTCTGACCAAACGCCTGGAAGCCCTCAAGGTCGTCAGCGAGAAGCCCAGCGATCCGAACAAGGTCTACTTTGGCGCCTGGGTCACGATTGAAGATGAGGACGGCAAAGAGTCGCGCTATCGCATCGTCGGCCCGGATGAGCTGGATTTGAAACAGAACCTGATCAGCATCGACTCGCCGCTGGCCCGCGCCTTGATCGGCAAGGCGCTGGACGCCGAAGTGCGCGTGCAGACGCCAACCGGTGAGCAGTGCGTGTATATCGTGGCGATCGAGTATTTTTGAGCCGCGGCGCTCTGAGCCTCAACGGCGGGCAATCAGCCCTTGGCGCGCGACGCGAGTGAGCTGCCTGATCACTTCAGGCGCATCTTCGGCGCTGGGCGCCTGAATCACCGCCAGATCGAAGCTGTCATTGGCAAACCGTGCCAGTGACTCGCCGTCGTCGACAAACTGAATGAGGAAGGCTGCGGGCCCGCCGGTGCGACGTGGCCAGCCATCGAGGTAACGCAACAGCGTCGGCTGATGTTTACCGCCAAGCAGGATTTTTGGATTGCGTTGGGTGAGGTGTGCCGTGATCGGCGCGGGGCGTACAACAGGGCTTAATGCATTCATTGTGTCGTGTCTCTGCCTCAAAAGTCTGCATGGCAGGTGAGAGGCAACACCGAACCAGCGCTTTAGCGGTATTTCGAAGCCTGTTCCAAGCTTCTATCGGCAACTGAATGAGTCACCTGGCGCCCCGCAAGTAGCTGTTTAAATCGGCGCATGGGCAGCATCCTAGAGAAGCTGACCGGACAGTGTCAAGAATCACCAGCAACAAAAAAGGCCTGCACGTGCGTCGCACAATGCTGGCCTTTTCGTTGAACCAGAGCGGTCAGTTGGTGATGGCGCGGTCTACCGACAGCTTGCCTGCACCTTCGATCAGTACCGCGAGGCTGCCGCCGAGCAAGGCCAGGGCGAATTCATAACCGTTGTTGGCCATGAACAGACCGTTGCTGATATGCACCGAAAAGATCGCAACCAGCGAGAGGAAGCTCAGCCCCAGCGCCGCCGGGCGCGTCAGCAGGCCGATGATCAGTGCCAGACCACCGAAGAACTCGGTACCACCCGCCAGGATCGCCATCAGGTGACCCGGCGCCAATCCGATGCTTTCCATGTACTGCGCGGTACCGGCAATGCCATAACCGCCGAACATGCCAAAGAGTTTCTGTGAGCCGTGGGCCGCGAAGATGATGCCGACGAAGATCCGCAGAATCGTCAGGCCGTAGCCCGCGCGGGTAGACAGTACCTTGTTGATCAGTGTGCTCATGCTGTGTCATCCATTGTGAGTGTGTGTTGGTTGGCCGCCATATTAATCAGATAATTTCATGTTAAAAGCGCAAAAAACGCACCATAACAATCAGTTTAGCCGATCATTTCCGTGAGGCAACTTTCTGCCCCTGGGGCTCCAACGACTCCCGCTCCCGATCGAACGCCAGGTAATACTTGTTCACGCTATTAACATAGCTGACAGCGCCCATTCCCACTTGCTCCATGGCAATACGCTCGACCTGGAAGAACCACTGGTTAGGATTCAAGCCCCGCCGCCGAGCCTCGGCGCGCATGCCCTGGACCCGCTCCGGCCCCATGTTGTAGGCCGCTAGCACAAACGCCATACGCTCGCGCTCGTTGAGTTTGGGGCTGGCAAAAAACTTGCGGCGAATCATCGCCAGGTACTTGGCCCCGGCCTGCACATTGGCGTCGAGATTCTGGATGTTACTGACGCCAACCCGCTGGGCAGCGGACGGGGTGATTTGCATCAGGCCAGTGGGGCCGCTGCCGCTTCTGGCGTTGGGTTGCAACGCCGATTCCTTGAAGGCCAGGGCCGCCAGATTGAGCCAGTCCATGCCCTCGGCGTCAGCGTGCTTTTGCAGCACCGGTCGAAGTTTCTCCAGACACTGCCGATCGGCCTTGGCCAGGGGATAGTGCACTTGATACAGGCGCCGGTAGATCCGCAGGAACGCTGCATCCTGGTCCGACGGCTTCTTGTAGGTGGTCAGGAAGCGATCGATGCTCGCCCGCAGCATTGAGGCATCGCGGCGCACGAACCAGTATTCCTCGCCCGGCTCGCTGATGAGGACCTGTCGATCGAAGCGCAACTTGGGCAGGATCTTGCCCCAGCGCTCGGCAATCGGTTGCTCGACGATCGTCAGATGAAAGATTCCGCCCTGAACCATTTCCAGCACGTCCTCGACGGCCAGACTTGGATCGACCCACTCGATCTTCACCGGGGGCAATTTGTGCAATGCGAGCTTCTGATTGATCTGACTGACCGCATCCCCGGCGGCACTGCCGGTGGGCAGCGCGAGGGTTTTGCCCGAGAGTTGTTCGAGACGGGTGTAATGTCGTTCGCCTTTGATCCCCACCAACAGCAACGGCACATTGCTGGCAATCGGTTCACTGGCGCTGACCGCGTGGCCCGATTGCGGATCGAGCAATTCCCCCGGCGCGACCAGATCCCCCTCCCCGCGCTGCAACGCGCCGAGCAGTTGATCCTTGGCTTTGGGAATGATTTTGAGGGTGATCTCCTGGCCGTCACGGGCATGGCCATTGAGGTATTGCTCGAAAGCCCGCAGGCGATGGTATTCGACGCCGATGGTCTGGCCCTGGACTTCGCCGGAGCTGTTGCGGCTCTGGTTGACCAGTACCCGCAGCACGCGACTGCTGCGAATCTCCGACAGGTCGCGGACCTTGGCCGCGGGCACGGCTTGCAACGGCCCGGCCAGACGCGCAACCACCGGCATCGGCAGCAGCAACGAACAACACAGCAGTAGCAAAACCGAGGGACGTGTCATCCACTCTCCGGAAAGAATACTGGCCAACTTCATGGTGATTTCATGATGTCGGGCGACAGAAACAGAGCGCTGGAAGCGCTGGCAAAGTGCGAGAGAGTGGCACAGTGATGGCATTTCTACCAACCCAACCTGTCTCGCGGCCTCAACAGACAGCTTTAACTCGTTGTAGTTCTTGGTTTTTCTTATAAATCTACAGCTCTGATATGCTTTCCGGCCTTTGGTCCGAGGTAGCACCATGCAACTCATCGATATCGGCGTCAACCTGACCAACCCCAGTTTTGCCGACAAACACCGGGCTGTACTCGACCGCGCCTATGCTGCCGGGGTCTGCCAACTGGTGCTCACCGGGACCAGCGTCGAGGGCAGCGAACAGGCCCTGGAGCTGTGCCTGCAACTGGACGAAAGCGCTCAGCGGCTGTTCGCCACGGCCGGCATTCATCCACACTCGGCCAGTGACTGGAACGCCGACAGCGCCCAGCGTCTGCGCAGTTTGCTCAAGGAACCGAACATGGTGGCCGTGGGTGAATGCGGCCTCGATTTCAATCGTGATTTCTCGCCCCGCCCGCAGCAGGAAAAAGTCCTCGAAGAGCATCTGGCGATGGCGGTCGAGCTGCAACTGCCGGTGTTCCTGCACGAGCGCGACGCCAGCCAACGGTTGCTGGAGATCCTGCGCGACTATCGCGATCAATTGCCGGCTGCCGTGGTGCACTGCTTCACCGGTGAAAAAAAGGCGCTGTTCAGCTATCTCGACCTGGATTTGCACATCGGCATCACCGGCTGGATCTGCGACGAGCGCCGGGGCACGCACCTGCATCCGTTGGTCAAAGAGATTAAACGCGGGCGCTTGATGCTGGAGAGCGATGCGCCGTATCTGCTGCCGCGCAGTCTGCGACCCAAGCCGAAGAACGGTCGCAACGAGCCGGCGTATCTGACCGAAGTGTTGCGTGAAGTCGCGTTGCATCGCGGTGAAAGCCTGGAAGACCTGGCGAACCACACCACAGCATGCGCACGGACATTCTTCGGTCTGCCCTCAATCCCCCAATAACCACACATCCCCCTGTGGGAGCGAGCCTGCTCGCGATGGTGGCACCTGCAGCATTCATGTTGCTGACAGACCGCTATCGCGAGCGGGCTCGCTCCCACATTTGGATAGGCTGCGCTCGTTGACCTGCATCAACATCTGAATCCCTGAATAGCGGCACAATAATGGCACCTTGCCAAAACTGTTTCCGCTATCAGAGAAGACCTCCATGGGTGCCTGGCTTAGCAACATCTCGCTGAAATACAAATTCTGGGCGGTCAACGCCGTCGCCTTCGTCACCACCCTGTTGCTGGTGCTGTACGCCGTGCAGCTCGAACAACAGGCCCGCAGCCACGCCGCCCAGGCTTCGGCCCAGGCCCAGGCGCGATTGCTCAACGCCTGGCCTGCCGGGCAGCCGCTGCCCAAGGCCGACAACCTGCTGGCTTTCAGTCGCGGGCAGGCGCCGTTGCTGAACGGACAACCGCTGCTGGAGCTGACCGATACCCGTGGTTGGGTAGAGATCAATGCCATGCCGCTGTTCGGGGAAAATCCGTTGATGGGCGCCGAGGTGTTCACTCGCCCCGACGGTCAACAGGTCGCGGTGATTGCCTACGGTCCAAGCCTGAGCCAGGTGTTCAGCGAACGCTTCACTCACTACGCAGTGGCGGTGTTCATCCTGATGCTGGCCATGCTCGGCGCGTCGCAACTGTTGATCCGCTTCCTGCTCAGCCAGCTCAACACCTTGAAAGACGTGATGCTCCACGTCGAGAAAAGCGGTGACCTGTCGGCCCGTGTGCCACTGGCTTGCAAGGATGAAGTCGGGCAGATGGCCAACGCCTTCAATGCCATGCAGGCCGGTTACCAGCGGGTGGTCAACACCGTCGCCAGCACCGCCCGGCAACTGGATGTCGGCGCCGCGCGGCTGGCCTCGAGCATGAACGAAGTGCGTCACGGCATGCTCGGTCAGCAAAGCGAAACCGATCAAGCCGCCACGGCGATCAACGAAATGACCGCCACCGTCCATCACATCGCCCAACACGCCAGCGCCACCCGCGACCTCTCGCAAACCGCCGACACCCTGGCCGGCAGCGGCCAGGAAGTGGTCACGCGGGTACAGAAATCAATTGGCGGGTTGTCCACCGGCGTGCAGCAAACGGCCGAGATGATTCAGCGACTGGCCGAAGACAGCCAGAAGATCAACGGCGTGGTCAGCGTGATCCACAGCATCGCGGAACAGACCAACCTGCTGGCCCTTAACGCCGCCATCGAAGCGGCCCGGGCCGGTGAGATGGGGCGCGGCTTTGCGGTGGTCGCCGATGAAGTGCGCAACCTGGCCAAACGCGTCCAGGCGTCCACCGACGAGATCACCACCATGGTTTCAGCGCTGCAGGCCGGCACTCGGGACGCAGTGGACTTTATGCAGGAAAGTTCGTACAAGGCGGACGACTGCATGCAGCAGGCTCAGGAAGCCAGTGTGGCCCTGGCCGAAATCACCGGTGCGGTGGCGCAGATGCGTGAAAGCAATACGCAGATCGCTGTGGCGGCCGAGCAGCAGAGTCATGTGGCCGAAGAAATGAATCGGGCGGTGGTGAGCATTCGCGACGTGACCGAGAACACCGTGCAGCAGACCGTGAATTCGGCGATCACCAGCAATGAGTTGGCGATGTTGGCCGGGGAATTGAGCAAGGCCATCGGGCAGCTGAAACTGTGACGGCCCCATCGCGGGCAAGCCCCCTCCCACAGGATTAGCGCTATTTCAAAATTTGCGCATTACCTGTGGGAGCGGGCTTGCCCGCGAAGGCGTCAGCCCGGTCAACATCAATATTGCCCATGACCCCTATCACTTCGATAGCCAGCCTTGATTCGCCGACGGCTTTCGCCCGACCTATCCTTTGTTCATGAGCCTCAACGAACCAAGGATAAGCATCATGGGTAAACGTCACCCCAACCTTCCCGCCTGGCAATGGCGAGCGTACCCGCACAATCACCAGCACCCGACCAATCTGGTGTTGCACCTGATTGCCGTGCCGTTGTTCATCGTGGCGTTTTTGCTGATGGTCTCGGGGGTGTTCAGCCTGGATCTGGCGAGCGTCGCGATCGGTGTCATCGGCCTGCTCGCCGCCCTGGGCCTGCAGCGTCACGGTCACAGCCTGGAGGCGCAAGCCTCCGAACCATTCAGTGATCGCAAAGACGCCGTATCACGCTTGCTGGTCGAGCAGTTCCTGACCTTCCCACGATTTTTCTTCAGTGGCGGCTGGTGGCGCGCCTGGCGTGAGCGGCACCGTCGCCATCGCTGATCAGGCGAAAATCGTGACGGTCTGCCGACTCATGGCGATCAACTGACCGTCTTCGCTCCACAGTTTCGCGGCGGCGTGTCCGTAGCCGTCTGCGGCATGCTCGATGTCCACCAGGTACTTGCACCAGTCCAGCGTGCTCAACGCAAGCAACGGCTGGACGAATTCGATGGTCCAGGTCAGCGTGCTGCCCGCCGCCGGTTTCTTCAGGTGCGACAACAAGGCCGGCGGCCAAGCGTCGACCAGCGCCAGAATATGCGCCTCGCTGACCGCCTCGCCCTCGCCCTCCCCATCCCCATCCCCATCCCCATCCCCACGCAAGCGCACCCATCCCCCCATGTCCCGTGATTTGTTACCGGTGAACGGCATGCCACCAACACTCCAGCGCATGGCCAGGTAACGCATGAATTCCGGGGTCACGCCTTTGAGGTACGGCAGTTCCTGGCAGTCGTCCCAGTGCTTCATCTCGGGAGCCGGGTTGGCCGTGACGACCACTTCGGACGGTCGCGAGGCACCGAAGCTACCCTGGACCAACGTCACCACTTGCCCCTTCTGCAGAGCCCGGCCCAGCACCTGGCTGACGGCTTTGCCTTCACGCAATACATCGACTTCAAAACTGACCGGCACATCGGGCTCGACCGGGCCGACAAAGGTGATTGCCAGCGAGCGCACCGGGCGATCCGCCGGGACTTTTGCGCGCATGGCTTCGTACTGCAAGGCGGCTATCAGCCCCCCAAAACTCGCCCGCCCCTGGCCCCATTCGGCCGGAATAGACACTTCCTGCGGCTGGCTGCGAACAGCGTCGAGCAGATCGGAAAAGCGCATGGGAACCTCAGAGACAGGGAAATGGATGGAGCGATCTTAACCAGCCCGCAAGGCAGGCACAGCGCTTATTCCGGCCAAAATCACTGACAGATGAGCCGTACCTGACAGGAACACACAAACTAATGTGGAAGCGGGCTTGCTCGCGAAGAGGGCACAACATTCAACGCCTATGTTGAATGTCAGACCGCTTTCGCGAGCAAGCCCACATTGGGTTTGTGGGGGGTTCAGGATTTGAAGCAGGCGGCGCTGAGTTTGTCGAGAACGCGGTCGGCGCGCTCTTCGGCCTTGGCCATGGTGGTTTTCCAGGTGGCAACACACGGCTGCAAATCGGGCTCTTCCCGGGCGCGGGCCAGCCACTGCCAGCTGTCGTGCCAATCGCCCAACGCCGCCTGGGCCGACTTCAGTCTGGGCAGGGCCGCTTCCGGCAAACGATCCAGTTCGGGGTAGGCTTCGATGCCATAGCGCACGCGCTTGATCAGCAGACGCAGACGATGGCGGTCATGGGCCGGGTCATGCAGGGCCTGATCGAGTTTCTTCCATTGTTTGGCCAAGCGTTTTTCGATGCGTTTGCGCAAGCCCTTGAGCAAGCCCTGGCGCTGAGAGGCCCGCAGGAAACGCGGAAACGCGTCAAGGATCATCAGCAACTGTGCCAGCTCCGGGCTCGTCGCCACCGCTGGATAAGCCTCGGCCATCCGCGCCATGCGCCGGTGCGCGGCCTCGGGTTGATCGTGCTGGAGCAAGTACGCCGCCAGCACTTCACGATCGCGCAACGGTGTGGTCAGTTGGCCGACCCGGGACGACGCCGCCTCCAGCTGTTCGACCCCGGGCAAACCGCGCAAGGGCCGCAGCAGGCTGCGCAACCGGCGCACAGTGGTGCGCAGGTCGTGCAGCGCTTCCGAGTCGGTACGGACACTCAAGCGAGCCTGACAGGCCAGCAAACGGACCTCCAGGCCCACTACATGAGCCACCAACCGATCAACCAAGGCCGACATCGCGTGCTCCCTGAATCGAATTGCCCCAAGTACGCTCCATCATGCCTCAACGGCCGGCGCGGGACTCACGAATGTAGAAGCGGGCCTTCTCGGCCTTCCTGGAGCAGCCCTCGTAGGCTTCGAATTGCTGCTGGGTCTTGGCACCAGTCAGCAACGACAGCGCCTTGGAGTAGCTGACGGTCCCGGCGAAGCCCTCGACCTTGGCCAGGTCCAGTTCATGCCAGGCGGCGTCGAGCTGGCTACCGCAGCTGTCACGGTAAGCGGTTTTACCGGCACAACCGGCCAGTGCCAGGGCAATCATCGGCACACAGATCCAGGCTTTCATCACTCACACCTCAAAGATAGGTAAACAGTCGTGCAGGTAAGACCGCTCTGGCGCGGGAAAAGTGCCTTGTACCTGCTGTGGAAACTATAGCGCTCGCGAGAATACCCATTCACCTTCCCGGAGTATCAAAAAACGACGCACTGGCCCTGTCGAACGACCGTAGCGATTGAAGCGTGCCCCTCGATGGGTGCATTGTTGAGCCTTGTCAGAGAGGTCGATTCATGAAAAAGCGTGTCGCACTGGTGTTGGGCTCGGGTGGCGCCCGGGGCTACGCCCATATTGGCGTCATTGAAGAAATCGAACGGCGCGGCTACGACATCGCCTGCATCGCCGGTTGTTCCATGGGCGCGGTGGTCGGCGGGATCTATGCCGCCGGTAAACTCAACGATTATCGCGACTGGATCGAGAGCCTGGATTACCTCGACGTGTTGCGTCTGGTGGACGTCAGCTTTCGCCTGGGCGCGATCCGCGGGGAGAAGGTCTTCGGGCAGATCCGCAAGATCGTCGGCGAGATCAATATCGAAGACCTGCGCATTCCCTATACGGCCGTGGCCACGGACCTGACCAACCAGCAGGAAATCTGGTTCCAGGAAGGTTGTCTGCACCAGGCCATGCGCGCCTCGGCGGCGATTCCCAGCCTGTTCACGCCCGTGATGCAGGGCAATCGAATGCTGGTGGACGGCGGTATCCTCAATCCGTTGCCGATCGTGCCAGTGGTGTCGAGCCATTGCGACCTGATCATCGCGGTCAACCTCAACTCCACCAACCAGCGTCACTATCAATTGCCGGTGATTCAGCGCCCCGCGGCGTTCAGGTCTCGGTTCGACAGCCTGATCAACTCGCTGGGTTCGAAGATGCCATTCCGCCGTAAACAGGCCGAACAATTGCTGCTGCTGGAAAAAGAAGCGTTGATGGCAGAAGCCGCCGAGATCAACCCGTGGATCGAATCCGCCGAGCCCCAAGCCCAGCAACCGGCGGCGGCCCCGGAAAGCAATGGCGCACCAAAGTCCGCCACCGGGTCGATCATCATCGACAATGTGGGGCCGGCGTCCTTGCTGGACCTGATCAACCAGAGTTTCGAGGTGATGCAGACGTCATTGGCGCAGTACAAGATTGCCGGGTATCCGCCGGATATCCTGATCAACGTGCCCAAGCGGGTGTGCCGGTTTTTCGAGTTTTACAAGGCGCCGGAGTTGATCGCGCTGGGGCGCGAGATCGCGCGCGATACGCTGGATCGGTATGAGAATGAGCGGGAATCTTGAGGTTCTCGGGTGAATCAAAGGGCCCCATCGCGAGCAGGCTCGCTCCCACAGGGATTTAAGTGATACACAAATTTTGTGTCCACCGAAGATCAAATGTGGGAGCGAGCCTGCTCGCGATGGGGCCAGAAAATTCACCACAAAACCTAAAGGCTACCCTCACTCAACAACCGATACCCAACCCCCGCCTCGGTGACGATGAACCGTGGCTGAGTCGGATCGTCCGCCAGTTTCTGTCGCAAGTGCCCCACCACTATCCGCAGATAGTGGCTGTCTTCTGTGTGGGTCGGCCCCCAGATGTCCTTGAGCAATTGCTGCTGGGTGATGACCCGCCCCGGGTGCCGTGCCAGTTGCGCCAGCACGGCGTATTCCTTGCGCGTCAGCGCCACTTCGGCGCCGTCCAATAGCACCCGGCGATAAGCCAGGTCCACGGTGAGCGGGCCGAAATAGAGCGCCGCTTCCTGGGCCTCTCCCGTCGGTGCCTGACGCAACAAGGCGCGCACGCGGGCCAGAAATTCCTGGATGCCGAACGGCTTGGTCACGTAGTCGTTGGCGCCACCGTCCAGGGCTTGGACTTTCTGCCCTTCGCTGGCGCGCACCGAGAGCACCAGCACTGGCACCGTCGACCATTCGCGAAACTCGCGCAGCACCTGTTGGCCGTCCATGTCCGGGAGGCCGAGGTCGAGCACCAGCAGGTCGGGTTTGTTCAACGCGGCCTGGGCCAGGCCTTCCGTGCCGGTGCCGGCTTCCAGCACTTTGTAGCCTTGGGAGGCCAGGCTGATGCGCAGGAATTTGCGGATCTGCGGTTCGTCGTCGATGACCAAAATGGTCGCGGTCTGGCTCATGAATTCACATCAACACAAAGAGGTGGCAAGAGAGTAGCGCAGGCGGGTTCAGGCTTCACTGTCCAATCCCGGCTGAGTCTGCAACGGCAGGTGCAGCGTGATGCAGGTGCCGCGCCCTTCAATACCGTCGGCGATGCTGATCCGCCCGCCATGGGCACCGACCATGCCCTGACAGATCGCCAGCCCCAGCCCGGTGCCCTGCCCGCCGCGATCGCCGCGCGCGGCGGTGTAGAACATGTCGAAAACCTTCGCCCGTTCCTCCTCCGGAATCCCCGGCCCCTCATCGCTCACCGAAAAAAACAATTCGCTGTCAGTGGTGCCGGCACGCAATTCAAGACGCCCGTGGGGCGGTGAGAAACGTGCGGCGTTTTCCAGCACGTTGACCAGTGCTTGTTCGATCAACGCGGCATGCACATAGAGCAGCGGCAGCTCGGCCGGCACTTCGGTAATGACTTGCAACGACGCCAGCACCGCGCGCAGACGATTGAGCGAACTGCCGACGATGTCTGCCGGCGACACCCAGTCCCGCGCCAGCTTCAGGGCGCCGTGACCGAGGCGAGTCATGTCCAGCAGGTTTTGAATGTAGCGATCCAGCCGTTCGGCTTCATCACGGGTGCCTTCGAGCAGTTCGCGGCGGTCCGCAAGCGGAATCGCCTCGCCCAGCGCCAGCAGGCTGTCGATGCTGCCGCGCATGGAAGTCAGCGGTGTACGCAAATCGTGGGACACCGAGGCCAGCAGCGCGCTGCGCAGTTGCTCGGTTTCGCCATGCAAGCGCGCCGCTTCAAGGTCATCGGCCAGTTGCGCCCGGGCCAACGCCTGGGCCAGCGGTTGGCTCAGCGCGGTCAGCAAACGCCGACGCTGGCCACTCAGGGTCTGGCCCTCTTTGGCACACACGCCGAGCAGCGCCAGCGGCCCGTCGTCCACCGACAACGGCCACCACCACCAGCGCCCGAACGGCAAGGTACCGGTGCCCGCGCCGGCCGGTTGGTCGTGTTGCCAGGCCCAATCGGCGGCGGCGCGCTCGGCTTCGGAAAACTCCAGCGGCCCACCGGTTTCGACTTTCCAGCCGCTCTGTCCATCGCGATTGAGCAGGCACAGTTTCAGGTCGGTCCAGCCATTGAGGTGCTGCGCCGCAGCGCTGACCACCGCCTGACGGTCGGTGGCGGCGGTGAGTTTGCGCGACAGGTCGAGCAGTTCGCTGGTTTCTTCCTGAGTGTCGCGCAACGCCTGCAATTGCCGCCGTTGTCGCGCCGCCAGGTTGCCGGTGAGGGCCGCCATCAACAGGAAGAACAGCAAGGTCAGCACGTCTTCTTCGCGCTGGATGGCAAATGAGAATTTCGGTGGAATGAACAGAAAGTCATAGGTCAGAAACGACAGCGCCGCGCAGGCCAGCGCCGGGCCGAGGCTGCTGCGCACCGCCACCAGCAACACCGCCGCGAGGAACACCAGCGAAATGTTGGGCAACGGCAAAACGCTCGACACCGCCCAAGCCAGGGCACTGGCGAGCAGCGTCGCCACCAGCGCCAACGCGTAGTCGAACCAGACCAGCGATTGCGCCGAGCGTTGGCGCGGCTGATGCTGTTCGTGATCGCTGTCGAGCACGTTGATTTCCAGCCCGCGGGCATCACGCAGTAAACGTGAGGCCAGACCACCGCCGAACAACCGTCGACGCAAACGCTGGCGGGACTGCCCCACCAATATCAGACTGGCGCGACGTTCGGCGGCGTGCTGGATCAAGGTTTTCACCACCTCACCGGCGCGCAGCAACACCACTTCCCCCCCGAGGCGTTCGGCCAGTTGCTGAGCGTTTTGCAGGCGCAGGCGCGACTGCTCGTCGCGCACGCGGCCGTTGTCCACATGCACCAGGCTCCACGGCAGATGCCGGCGCTGGGCGACGCGACTGGCGTGACGCACCAGACGCTCGGCCTGAGCATCGCCATCGACCCCCACCAGCAAACGACCGCGCACGGCCGGTGCGGCCTGTCCCAACTGGCGATAACCCTGGGCCAGATCGTCATCGACTTGAGCCGCAGCGGTTTGCATCGCCAGTTCGCGCAGGGCGGTGAGGTTGGTCTGGGTGAAGAATGCATCGATGGCCGCCCGCGCCTGCTCCGGCACGTAGACTTTGCCGTCGCGCAGACGCTCCAGCAATTCACGCGGCGGCAGGTCGATCAACAGCAGTTCGTAGGCTTCTTGCAACACCCAGTCCGGCAGGGTTTCGCGCACCTGTACGCCGGTGATGCCGCGCACCTGATCGTTGAGACTTTCCAGATGCTGGACGTTGACCGTGGTGAACACGTCGATGCCGGCGGCCAGCAGCTCCTGGATGTCTTGCCAGCGTTTGGTGTGACGACTGCCGGGGGCATTGCTGTGGGCCAGTTCGTCGACCAGCACCAGTTTCGGTTTGGCGGCGAGCAAGCCGTCGAGGTCCATTTCTTCGAGCATCACACCGCGGTATTCCGAGCGCACCAACGGTTGCTGCGGTAAACCCGCGAGTAGCGCTTCGGTTTCGGCGCGGCCGTGGGTTTCAACAACCCCGGCCATGACTTTCACGCCCTGACGCAGTTGAGTGTGGGCAGCTTGCAGCATGGCGTAGGTCTTGCCGACGCCCGGGGCCGCGCCAAGGAACACCTTGAGCCGGCCACGGCCATCGCGGGGCAGGTCTGCTAACAGCGCATCGGCGCGGCCGGAGTCACTCATGCTTGAAGCTCTCTTTTTTCAGATGTTGATGTGGTGCCTTTGAGCCGTCATCGCGAGCAGGCTCGCTCCCACAATTAGATAGCTGTCGTACGCACAATTTGTGGTCAACGAAGATCCCCTGTGGGAGCGAGCCTGCTCGCGATTGCCAGCGCCACCGACTTACAACTTTTCCAACGCCCTATTCAACGCCAACACATTCACCACCGGCGGCCCCACCAACGGCTGCTCGATGTGCGCGTCCAGCAGTTGTTCAAGCGTAGTCACCGGCAGATTGCGTGCCGCCGCGACACGCGCCAGTTGATAGGCAATCGCGGCCGGTGGCAAGTGCGGATCGAGGCCGCTGCCGGAAGTGGTCAGCAAGGCCAACGGCACCGGGCCCTGGCCTGGCACCTGCAATTTATTGGCCTCGTCGATAACCCGAGTGGCCAGCGCCGGATTGCTCGGCGAGAAGTTGCTGGCGCTGCTCGACACGGTGGCAAAGGCACCGGCCGATGGCCGTGGATGGAACCAGGCGTCGCCGACGAAATCCTGGGCGATCAGCGACGAGCCGCGGACCTTGCCGTCAGCGTCGCGCACCAGGCTGCCATTGGCCTGGTCCGGGAAGGCAACCTGGGCGACGCCGGTCACCACCAAGGGATAGGCGACGCCGGTGATCAGGGTCATCAGCACTAGCAGGCTCAGGGCCGGACGTATCAGTGTGGACATTTCAAAATCCTCGATTCGAAGAATACTCATCACTCGGAAGGCACACATCACCTGTGGCGAGGGAGCTTGCTCCCGCTCGGCTGCGCAGCAGTCGTAAACCCGGTGAATGCGCTGTGCCTGAATAAACACGGTGGCCTGAGGTGGGGCCGCTTCGCAGCCCTGCGGGAGCAAGCTCCCTCGCCACAAAAAGCCCCTGCCTCAAGCAACAACCGCTAAACCAGATGCAACGCCGTCAGCAACATGTCGATCGCCTTGATCCCCACGAACGGCACCAGAATCCCGCCCAGTCCATAGATCAGCAGATTGCGCCGCAGCAACGCCGCCGCACTCGCCGCTTGAACTCGCACCCCCCGCAGCGCCAATGGAATCAGCACGACGATGATCAAGGCGTTGAACACAATCGCCGAGAGAATCGCGCTCTGCGGACTGCTCAGGTGCATGACGTTGAGCACACCCAGTTGGGGATAGATCGAGGCGAACAGCGCGGGCAGGATCGCGAAGTACTTGGCCACATCGTTGGCGATGGAAAAGGTGGTGAGCGCACCGCGGGTCACCAGCAACTCCTTGCCGATTTGCACCACATCCAGCAGCTTGGTCGGGTCGCTGTCGAGGTCGACCATGTTGGCCGCCTCGCGCGCCGCTTGCGTACCGTCGTTCATCGCCATACCGACGTCCGCCTGGGCCAGGGCCGGGGCGTCGTTGGCGCCGTCGCCGCACATGGCAACCAGCCGACCGTCGTTCTGCTCATGGCGAATGCGCGCCAGTTTTTTCTCCGGCGTGGCTTCGGCCAGCACATCATCCACGCCCGCTTCGGCGGCAATCGCGGCGGCGGTCAGCGGGTTGTCACCGGTCACCATGACGGTGCGAATCCCCAGTTTGCGCAGCTCGGCGAAACGCTCACGAATACCGGGTTTAACCACGTCCTTGAGGTGAATGACACCGAGCAATTTGCCGTCGGCGCACACCAGCAACGGCGTACCACCGCTCTGAGCGATCTTGTCGATTTCCCGGGACAGAGGTGCTGCCAGATCGGCGCGTTTCAGGCCGACGAAGGCCAGCAGCGAATCCACCGCGCCCTTGCGATAGACCCGGCCCTGATAGTCGACACCGGACAGGCGGGTTTCCGCGCTGAACGGCACAGCGGTCAGCAGCTCGGCGGACGGCTCGGGTTGCGGGTGAAGGCCGCGCAGGTAGTCGACGATGGATTTGCCTTCAGCCGTGTCATCGGCCAGGGAAGCGAACAACGCACCTTCGGCCAGTTCCCTGGCGCTGACGCCAGGCGCGGCATAGACCGCGGAGCAGCGACGATTGCCGAAGGTGATGGTGCCGGTCTTGTCCAGCAGCAGGACGTGTACGTCACCCGCCGCTTCCACGGCGCGACCGGATTTGGCGATCACGTTCAGTCGCACCAGGCGGTCCATACCGGCAATCCCGATGGCCGACAGCAAGCCACCAATGGTGGTCGGAATCAGCGTCACCAATAGCGCCACCAGGAACACCAGCGGCAGGTTGCCGTTGGCGAAGTGGGCGAACGGTTGCAGGGTCACTACCACCAGCAGAAAGATCAGGGTCAGGCCGATCAGCAGGATATCCAGCGCGACTTCGTTGGGGGTTTTCTGGCGTTTGGCGCCTTCGACCAGCGCGATCATGCGGTCCAGGGTCGACTCGCCGGGGTTGGCAGTGATGCGCACCAGCAGCCAATCGGACACCAATCGAGTGTTGCCGGTGACGGCCGAGCGGTCGCCGCCGGACTCGCGAATCACGGGGGCCGATTCACCGGTAATCGCCGCTTCATTGACCGCCGCGATGCCCTCGATCACCTCGCCGTCACCGGGAATCATCTCCCCCGCTTCGACGCGCACCACATCGCCCTTGCGCAGGCTGGTGGCGGGCACCACCTGGAAGCTGCCATTGGCATTTTTGCGCCGGGCGCTCAAGCCTTCGCTGCCGGCCTTGAGGCTGTCTGCGCGGGCCTTGCCGCGACCTTCGGCCAGTGCTTCGGCGAAGTTGGCGAACAGCACGGTGAACCACAGCCACAACGCGATTTGCGCGGCGACGAAGGTCGACACGGCAGTGTCGGGAATGAAGCACAGCACGGTGGTGAGGATCGCGGTCAGTTCCACCACCAGCATCACCGGCGCACGCTGCAATTGCCGTGGGTCGAGCTTGACGAACGCTTGCACCAGCGCCGGGCGCCAGAGGGCCGAGATCGCAGTTTTCGGTTGTTCCGGCGCCTTGACGACGGCGGCTTTCGTTGCGGGCATATTCATCATTGACTCCTTAGAAGCCCAGGCTCAGGTGTTCAGCAATAGGACCCAGCGCCAAAGTCGGCAGGAAGGTCAAACCACCCACCAGCAAAATGGTCACGGTCAGCAAGGTCACGAACAGCGGGCCATGGGTCGGGAAGCTGTTCTGACCGATAGGGGCGGTTTTCTTCATCGCCAGGCTGCCGGCCAGGGCCAGTACCGGAAGGATGTAGCCGAAGCGCCCGATCAACATGCCCAGCCCCAGCATCAGGTTGTGGAACGCGGTGTTCGCCCCGAAGCCACCAAACGCCGAACCGTTGTTGGCACTGGCCGAGGTGTAGGCATAAAGCAACTGGCTAAAACCGTGAGCGCCGGGGTTGCTCACCGCCGCCACCGGGCCAGGCAAGCTGGCGGCAATCGCCCCCAGCACCAGCACGCCCACCGGCATCACCAACAAGGTCACCACCAGCAACTGAACTTCCTTCGCTTGCAGTTTCTTGCCAAGGTATTCCGGGGTGCGGCCGATCATCAGCCCGGCGAGGAACACCGCGATCAGCACGTTAAGCAACATGCCGTAGAGCCCGGCGCCGACGCCGCCGAAGATCACTTCGCCGACCATCATGTTGACCATCGCGACCATGCCGCTCAGCGGGTTGAGGCTGTCGTGCATGCCGTTGACCGAACCGTTCGACGCCGCGGTAGTGGTGACCGACCACAGCACGGTGGCGGTGGTGCCAAAGCGCGCTTCCTTGCCTTCCAGCGGCGCGGTCTGTTCGACGGCGACGTTGGCCAGGGTCGGATTGGGTTGATATTCAGCCCACAACGACGTCGCACCGCCGATCAAAAACAACGCCAGCATGCAGGCGATGATCGCGCGGCTCTGACGCAGGTCTTTCACGTAATGGCCAAAAGTGAACACCAGTGCCACCGGGATCAGAATGATCGAGGCGACTTCGAACAGGTTGCTCCACGCCGTCGGGTTCTCGAACGGGTGCGCCGAGTTGACGCCGAAGAAGCCACCGCCGTTGGTGCCCAGTTGCTTGATCGCGATTTGGCTGGCAGCCGGGCCGAGCGGGATCACCTGATCGACGCCCTGCATGGTCACGGCATTCACATACTGCGCGAAGGTTTGCGGCACACCCTGCCACACCAGGTACAGCGCCAGCAGTAAGCACAATGGCAACAGCCCGTAGAGGGTGGCGCGAGTCATGTCGACCCAGAAGTTGCCCAGGGTTTTGGTCGACTTGCGACCAATGCCGCGACACAGCGCAACCAACACCGCCAAACCAGTGGCGGCGCTGACGAAGTTCTGCACGGTGAGGCCGACCATCTGGCTCAAGTAGCTCAGGGATGCTTCGCCGCTGTAAGCCTGCCAGTTGGTGTTGGTCATGAAGCTGACAGCGGTGTTGAACGCCAGCGTCCACTCTTGACCCGGCAGGTTTTGCGGGTTCAGCGGCAAGTGGTCCTGAAACAGCAGGATCGCGAACAACAGCAAAAAGCCCGCGAGGTTGAACGCGAGCAAGGCCAGGGTGTATTTCTGCCAGCTCTGCTCGGCCTGCGGATCGACGCCGGCCACCCGATAGCAACCACGCTCCACCGGGCCAAGAATCGGCGAAAGCCAGGTGCGCTGCCCTTCCATCACCTTGTAGTAGAAGCGCCCCAGAAACGGTGCCGGAATCAGCACCACGGCGAAGAAGGCGAGGATCAGCCAATAGTCATAACTGTGCATAGCCGCTCCTAGTTCCGGTCCGCGCGCAACAGCGCAACCAACAGATAAATGAACAGCCCCACTGCCAATAGCAGTGACACTCCGTCCAGAACGCTCATGGAAGTTCTCCGTGTTACGGCGTATTGCCGCGTGTGGAGTGATTGTCTGCAGGGAGGCTGTAAAGGCGCGAGATCGAGGGAGGTGGCGGGGCATAAAGAATGCGTAAAGAGTGGGTTTTATGGCTTTGTTACAGCGGTGTTCGGGCGGGCCTCATCGCGGGCAAGCCCGCTCCCACAGGTTTTTGTGATTTCCGGGCAAACGCATTCCATTGTGGGAGCGGGATTGCCCGCGATGGCGGTCCACAAGGATATGCGTTTGTCGATGCACCACCGTCCCCTGTAGGAGCGAGGCTTGCCCGCGAAGACGGCATAACGGCCGACAACGCCCCCAACTGGCGCACAAAAAGCGCCCATCCAGCCGCGAACATCCTCGATACGACAGCTTCCAGCGCTTTACGACGCCCATCTGAAAAATGGCACGCCCGCTGCACACGCCCTCCCCCGAGCTTTTCCAAACCGTTCAGGGGGCAACACATGAACACACAACTCAAACCCACGCTGGGCACGCTGCACCTGTGGGGTATCGCGGTCGGGCTGGTGATTTCCGGTGAGTACTTCGGCTGGAGTTACGGCTGGGGCGTGGCCGGCACACTCGGTTTTCTGGTGACCTCGTTCATGGTCGCCACGATGTACACCTGCTTCATCTTCAGTTTC
This sequence comes from Pseudomonas sp. P9_31, assembly GCF_034008235.1. Classification (NCBI taxonomy): domain Bacteria; kingdom Pseudomonadati; phylum Pseudomonadota; class Gammaproteobacteria; order Pseudomonadales; family Pseudomonadaceae; genus Pseudomonas; species Pseudomonas sp. P9_31. The sequence continues at coordinate 1,931,698 of NZ_CP125375.1, read as the reverse complement.
ACCGAACTGACCACGGCGATTCCCCATGCCGGTGGTCCCTTTGCCTACAGCCGCCGCGCCTTTGGCGAAAAAGGTGGATTGATTGCCGGGCTGGCGACCCTGATCGAATTCGTTTTCGCCCCACCGGCGATTGCCCTGGCGATCGGTGCCTACCTGAACGTGCAATTTCCTGCCCTCGACCCGAAACACGCAGCGGTCGGCGCCTACATCGTGTTCATGGGCCTGAACATCCTCGGCGTGAAACTGGCCGCTACCTTCGAACTGGTGGTCTGCGTGCTGGCGGTTGTGGAATTGCTGGTATTCATGGGCGTGGTCGCCCCGGCGTTCAGCTTCAGTAACTTCGCGCTCAATGGCTGGGCCGGTTCTGATGTGTTCAGTGCGCCGGCGATTGCCGGGATGTTCGCGGCGATTCCGTTTGCCATCTGGTTCTTCCTGGCCATCGAAGGCGCCGCCATGGCCGCCGAAGAAGCCAAGGACCCGAAACGCACGATTCCCAAGGCCTACATCAGCGGCATTCTGACTTTGGTGCTACTGGCGATGGGCGTGATGTTCTTTGCCGGTGGTGTCGGCGACTGGCGCACCCTGTCGAACATCAACGATCCGCTGCCACAAGCCATGAAAGCCGTGGTCGGCGAAAGCTCCGGCTGGTTGCACATGCTGGTGTGGATCGGCCTGTTTGGCCTGGTGGCGAGTTTCCACGGGATCATCCTCGGCTACTCGCGGCAGTTCTTTGCGCTGGCCCGGGCCGGTTACCTGCCGGCCTCCCTGGCCAAACTGTCGCGCTTCCAGACCCCACACCGGGCAATCATCGCCGGTGGTGTGATCGGCATCGCGGCGATCTACAGCGACGGCCTGATCAACCTCGGCGGCATGACACTGACGGCGGCGATGATCACCATGGCGGTATTCGGCGCGATCGTGATGTACATCATGAGCATGCTCAGCCTGTTTAAACTGCGCAAAACCGAACCGAACCTGGAACGCACTTTCCGCGCACCCTGCTACCCGTTGCTGCCATTCATTGCGCTGGTGCTGGCGGTGGTTTGCCTGGTGGCGATGGCCTGGTTCAACACCTTGATCGGGTTGATCTTCCTTGGATTCATGGCGGTGGGTTTCGTGTACTTCATGCTCACCGCGCAACTACGTGCCGATGCGCCGGCGGATGCGATGTTGACGGGACTTTAAACAGTCGCCGTGTCAAGGTTGTGCGGCGGCTACGGCATATCAGGCATAGAATGGAACCACTGCGAAAATTGATCGCTCAAAAGTGGTAAGCACGATCGGTTGGCGAAACCCTTGCCCACCGGTTTGCCCTTAAGGAGAACTCCTATGCCTTGGTATGCCTGGTTGATTCTGATCGTTGCCATAGGCTCGATCGTTGGCGGTTTGATGATGCTGCGCGACACCGCCGACAAGGTCGAATTGACTGAAGAGCAACGTAAACGCGTCGCCGAACGAAACGCGGAAGCGGATGCCAAGGATGCGCAGGACCGCTAGATCAAAAGATCGCAGCCTTCGGCAGCTCCTACGCGGAATATGCGTTTCCCTGTAGGAGCTACCGAAGGCTGCGGTCTTTTTGCTCTTGCTATTAGCTCTTATTTTTCCCAATCGGCCTTGGCAATGTGCAAGCCATGCAACCCTTTGTAAGCCGCACGCTCCGGCTGGCTCCAGCCCTCAAGCAACGAATCCTCCAACCGATAAATCTCCACCCCCAGCGGGCGACACACGCTCAGCGGGTCCTGTGCATCCGGTCCCCACATGGCCAGTGACAAATCGCCACCCGGGCAAGTCGAGAGCGCGCACAGCAAATCAATCTCGGCAAAGAACTCCAGGTAATCGCCCTTCTGTGCCGGGCAGGCTTTCATGAAGTACATGTCGTCGTGATTCAGGCCGGTGCACTGAAAAATGTTCAGCACATCATGCACGTCGAACTCGGTCAGGCCATGGGGCAACACTGCGCGAGTCAGATTGGAGTGGCAGTGATGATGGAAATCCTCGCCCGTGAGCATTTTGTTCACATAGGGATCGCAGCGCGTCCCCAGCAAATCGTGCAAACGCCCGCCATGTTCGTCGATGCCGTAACCCGCCAGGCTGTCGTCGGTAATGGTCACCAGCGGTCGTAAAAAGGGCAGGTTCGACCAGAGCCGGTCATGGGTGCTGACATGCGCCCCTTGCAACTGCCGGGTCCGCGCGGCCCACAAGCGTTCGCGCGGGTCGTGGGCATTCCAGACATTGAAGTCTCCGACTTGCGGGCCGACAGGCGTCGTGACCCTGAACACATGCCCCGCCGGCACATTCCAGGCGCGGCCGGTGCGGATCGGCACTTCAAACTGCTCGATAAGCGTGCGCCCCTCCTTTTTGTCCCGGACTCTCTCGTAGAAGGCTGTGTCCACCTGCAAGGCCGAGCCTTTGCTGACTTGATAGGCCGCCGGATAGTCTTTGTACATGGCACAAAATCCTCGATCAGTGATGGGAAGAAGGAGCAAGCATCTGCAACAGGAGCTGTTCGGAGTCGTCGAGATAAAGGCCCATGGCCTCCTCTGCCGCACGTTTGTCACCGTCGGCCAACAAGTCATGTATCTGCCGGTCGCGCGCCAGCCAGGGCGCTTGAAAACGTGATTCATCGGGAGCGGTGCAAAACACCAGGCGCAGTTGCGCAACGACGTTGGTGAAGAACTCATCGAACAATGGACTGCGCAGCAATCCGACGATGTGTTGGTGAAATGCCAGGCTGTGGGTGCCGACCGCGCGCCAGTCCTCACGCTCCCGGGCCAACTCGGTGGCCTCCAGGGCTTCGAGCATCCGGTCGGACTGATACTCACGCAGTGGCTGACTGGCGCTGATGGCTTGCAGTTCCAGAGTGCGACGGACCTTGAACAGATCGCGCACATCATCGACTCCCAGCCTGCGCACCATCACGCCCTTGTTGCGGACATAACGGGTCAGCCCTTCCTGCCCCAGACGGTGCAACGCCTCGCGAATCGTGTTTCGCGAGGCGTTATAAGCCGACACCAGATCGTTTTCCACCAGCGCCATGCCAGGCAGCAAACGACCACCGATGATGTCAGCGCGTAACTCCAATGTGATGTGGTCGGCCAGGGACAGTCCGCTGCTCATACTCAATGCCTCGTGATTGTTCAACAATCGTCAGCGAATGAGTAATCACTATTCGTGCCATCCCTGTGAACTAGCCCTCCCAGCGTTTGAACAACACACTGGCGTTCACGCCGCCAAATCCGAAGCCGTTGGACAACGCGTACTCGATGGCCATCGGACGTGCCTGACCGTGAACGATGTCCACCCCTTGCGCCGCCGGATCCGGGTTATCGAAATTGAGCGTCGCCGGCGCAACCTGATCGCGGATCGCCAACAGGGTAAAGATCGCCTCGATCCCGCCAGCGGCGCCGAGCAAATGCCCGGTCGCGGACTTGGTCGATGTCACGGCTATCTTATTGTCCGAGCCGAACAACGACTTGATGGCCGCCAATTCCCCCAAATCCCCGACCGGAGTCGAGGTCGCGTGAGCGTTGAGATGCTGCACCTGCGCCGGCGAAATGCCCGCCTGGGCCAACGCCAGCGACATCGCCCGACGCGCGCCACTGCCATCCTCCGGCCCCGCGGTCAGGTGATAGGCATCGGCGCTGGTGCCGTAACCGACCAGCTCGGCCAATGGCTGAGCCCCCCGCGCCAGGGCATGCTCCAGGGATTCGATCACCAGAAGGCCCGAGCCCTCGCCCATCACAAAGCCATCGCGGCCACTGTCGAACGGCCGCGAGGCGCGCTCCGGTGTGTCGTTGTAACCGCTGGACAAGGCTCGAGCCGCCGCAAACCCGGCGAGGCTGACACGATCGATCGCCGCCTCCGCACCGCCACACACCGCAATGTCCGCCTCGCCACATCGAATCAACCGCGCCGCGTCACCAATCGCCTGAACCCCGGCCGCGCACGCCGTTACCGGAGCCCCCAACGGGCCTTTGAAACCGTGCTGGATCGACACATGCCCCGCCGCGAGGTTGACCAGAAACGAAGGGATGGTGAACGGCGACAAACGTCGCGGGCCACGGCTGTCAGTGGTGCGCACCGCGTCGGCAATCGCGCCAAAACCACCCACGCCCGAGCCGATGATGGTGGCCGTGCGCTCCTGGGCATTGGCATCCAGCGCTTGCCAATCGGCCTGCTCCAGCGCCTGACGCGCCGCCTCCATGGCAAACAGGATGAAGCGGTCCATCTTCTTCTGCTCTTTGGGCGACGTCGCCCGATCCGGATCAAAACCCGCCTCGGGATCTTCCGCCAGGGTTTGCACCGCGCCTCCGACCTTGGCCGGCAGATCGACAACCACCTCGTCCGGCAACGCCCGCAACCCGGAGCGCCCGGCCAACAGACGCGCCCAAACCGCTTCGACGCCACTACCCAACGGCGACACCAGGCCCATGCCCGTGACCACCACTCGACGATTACTCATAACGCAAATACCTCAAGCCGATTCATGGTGCCTCACTTGTAGCGCGTTGCGGCCGTGCTTCTGGACAGATTCGGCGCCATCGCATGACGCGCCGCCATAAAAGCCTCCCACTCGGAAGCATTCGGTAACGAAGGAATGGTGATCAACTCACCCTGGTCCAGACCCGATAACGCCGCGTCGACCATCTCCCCCGCTTCCATGATCATGTCCGCCGGAATCTGGGTCGCATCGATACCGGAACGCTCCAGGATCTCGGTACGCGTTACGCCCGGCAACACCGCTTGAACCTGTACCCCCGTGCCCGCAAGCTCGGCGTTCAACGACTGAGTCAGGCTCAACACATAAGCCTTGCTCGCGCTATACGTCGCGTTGAACCGCTCAGGAATCAACGCCACCACGGAGGCAATATTGATGATCGTCCCGCGACCGGCCTTGGAAAAACCGGCCGCCGCTGCCGAGGCCAGCCGCGTCACCGTGGTGACGTTCAACTGAATCAAACGCTCCAGCTGATCCATGTCGGCGTTGGCGAGCAAACCATCCGCCGCGACACCGGCGTTATTGAGCAACAGACTGATACTCGAATCGCTGCGCAGACGCTGCTCAAGCTTCAATACATCATCCTTTTGCGTCAGATCCGCCTTGAGCACCTCCACCTGAACACCATGCTCGGCGCGCAACTTGGTCGCTGCAGCCTCCAGCCGTTCCTGATCACGGGCCACCAGCAACAAATCAAAACCACGCGCCGCCAACCGTTGCGCGTAAACCGCACCGATACCGGAAGAAGCACCGGTGACAAGGGCCGTACCTTGGGTCTGGACAGAATTCATGACAGTGCTCCTGGAGGATACTTGAGGAAGGCGAAGGCCCGAATATCAGGGTGCTTCAGCGAATGACGATTTTATTATAGGCATAATACATACGACATATGATAGCCGTAATTTTTTGCATTCCGATGGAAGGTGCCAGGTGGTTCGCTGCGGCAATAAGCAAAAAAGGCCGGTCAATGACCGGCCTCTTGGCGTGGACTTACAAGCTTAGTTCACTTCCAGCCTCTCGCGATTCTTGTCCAGAATGGCTTTGCCGATCCCCTTCACTTCCAGCAATTCGTCGACAGACGAAAATGGCCCATTACTCTCACGATAAGCAACAATCGCCTTGGCCTTCGCCTCACCGATCCCGGACAACTCACGTTGCAGGGTCGACGCATCGGCCCCATTGAGATCGACCTTGGCGGTTAGAGCCTTGGCGGCAACGTCCAGCATCAAGGGAGCCTTGGCAGCCTCTGGCGCAGCCGTCGGCGCAGCGATGGCCGCAATGGAGGCGCTGGTGAGCAGGGCAAAAACCAGAGAGTAGAAATAGCCAGTACGCATAAATGAAGCTCCATGACATCAATTGGAAGAAGCAGCTTTTCCGAAGCTGCCTCCCAAACTTAGGCGATGTGATGGAGCTGTCAAAAATGTGTCCGTTACAGGATGTGAAACAATCAGGGCTCGAGGCGACGTTGCTGGTGGATCCAGTCGACGATCTCACCGTCGGGGGTGTAGCCGCTGACCGTTTCGCGCAGGAGCTGGCGCACGCGGGAGTAATCATCCTCCTCGACAGCCAACAACAGCTCAGTCAAACGGCCCTTGAGCACGTCCCAGGGCAAATGGTCTTCGTTGGCGGTCATGATCATCGGATGTGGCGTCGCTGCAACGTTATCGCCGATCAGTAACTCTTCGTAGAGCTTCTCTCCCGGACGCAGGCCCGTAAACTCGATCGAAATATCGCCTTGGGGATTTCGCTCGGAACGGATGCTCAAACCGGACAGGTGAATCATCTTCTCCGCCAGTTCGACAATCTTCACCGGTTCGCCCATGTCCAGCACGAACACGTCGCCGCCCTGCCCCATGGAACCGGCCTGGATCACCAGCTGCGCGGCTTCGGGAATGGTCATGAAGTAGCGGGTGATTTTCGGGTGCGTGACCGTCAATGGCCCACCGGACTTGATCTGGCTGTGGAACAACGGGATCACCGAACCGGACGATCCCAACACGTTGCCAAAGCGGACCATCGTGAAACGGGTTTTGTTGACCCTGGATACGTTAGCCTTGTCACCGAACAGTACCGGGGCGAGTTCACGACTGAGGGCCTGAAGGGTCAACTCCGCCAGACGCTTGGTGCTGCCCATGATGTTGGTCGGGCGTACGGCCTTGTCGGTGGAGATCAGCACGAAGTTGGCCACACCCGACTGCAAGGCAGCCTGAGCGGTGTTCAAGGTACCCATGACATTGTTGAGCACGCCTTCAGCGATATTGTGCTCGACCATTGGCACATGTTTATAAGCGGCCGCGTGATAAACGGTATCCACGCGCCAGGTCTTCATCACATCGAGCAGTTTGTGCGGGTGACGGATGGAGCCGAGGATGGGCAGCAACTTGACCGACACCGAATCACGGCAGCCGCGCTGCTCCAGTTCCGACAGGATGCTGTAGAGGTTGAACTCGCCGTGTTCGAACAGAATAAGCGTGGTCGGGCCAAGGGAGAAAATCTGCCGGCACAGCTCCGAACCGATCGATCCGCCAGCGCCAGTGACCATCACTGTCTTGCCTTTGATACAGCGCTCGAGCAAATCGGCCTGGGCTGGCACGGCATCCCGGCCCAGCAAATCGGCAATATCCACTTCCTGAATGTCTTCAACCTTGACCCGACCGCTGGCCAGATCGGTGAAGTTCGGAACACTTCGCACGTGAAGGGGGTAAGCCTCCAGCAGATTGAGAATTTCCCGGCGTCGTGCGCGGGTAGATGACGGCAGGGCCAAGAGGATTTCCTGGGCGCCGGTGACGTCGATCATTTGTTGGATGTGTCTGGGTTTGTAGACTTGCAAACCCGAAATAGAGCGATCAGCGATACTGGGGTCGTCGTCGATAAAGGCCACTGGGCGCATCACCCGGCCCATGCGAAGTGCCGCTACGAGCTGGTTACCTGCGACGCCCGCACCATAGATGGCGACTTTCGTCAGACCATCGTCGCGATTGGTGAACGGTACGTGCTGGGCGGCGGTGAACCAGTCGCCCATGAAGTATTGGCGCATGCACAGGCGCAGGCCGCCGATGATGACGAGGCTTAGCCACCAGTAATTGAAGATGATGGAACGCGGGACGACGGCCTGGTGGTTGCTATACCAGAAAACGACCACCGCCAGGATGAGCGCAGAAAGGCTGACCGCCTTGATAATGGCAATCAGCGCATCATTGCCAAAGTAGCGCATGACTGCCCGATACATGCCAAACCGAATGAACAGAGGAATCGCAATCACCGGCGCGCTGAGAAACAACCACAGGTGAGCCCTCAGAGGCTCAAGCAGGTCGTCTATACCCAAACGAACCACGAACGAACCCCACAGCGAGATCCAGACCAGGAACACGTCCATGATCACCTGAATCAGTCGCTTTCTCTGACGAGGCATTCCCAAAAGGAATATCCGCAGTCTGTCCATTCCCCTTCCTTCCATTTTTGATCTCAGTTAGTCCAAACCATGCAGGGATTGCACCACAGTCACAGAACAATTCCTTCGACAAGCGAAGCAGGCGCCAGGTGCCCGGGCGCGCATCGCGCATTCACTCTAGTCGCTAGTAGAGCGTAAAAGAGTAGAGATTAAACCTTCCAGACAGATAAAATGCACGTCCTGTGCGCATCCCCGATGCCGGTTCTATCACTCGGGATGATGTCAAGTAGGCATCAGTCTTTTTTTACACACTGACAATGCTATTTTTAAACCCACGATGCGAGGACGCATGGACCAGCAACCGCCCCTGTCCGGTAGATCAGACGCTGAGCTATTCGTCGAAAACTCGAGGAATTCACCGACCTCTCCTGAAGTAGCGATACTTCTGTGCACGTTTAACGGCTACACATTTCTCAAAGAGCAAATTGATTCTTTCATTGCCCAGACCCATCAAAAATGGACGCTATACATTTCTGATGATGGCTCTACCGATGGAACCCTTGCACTGCTGGAAAATTACCAGGACCTGATCAACACGCAACGCATACAAGTGTTCAGCGGTCCACGCGCCGGTTTTGCTGAAAACTTCATGTCGCTGGTAAGAAACGAGAATATAAAAGCTGACTTTTTCGCATTCAGCGATCAGGACGATATCTGGTTCAATAACAAGCTGGAAAGAAGCATCCGACAATTGGAGTCGTTGCCCACCCATCTGCCGGCCCTGTACTGCTCCCGCACTCGCCTGATCGATGAAAACCGGAAAATCATTGGTTTTTCACCCGACTTCAAACGAACCCCGGTCTTCCAGAATGCGCTGATCCAAAGCATCGCCGGTGCCAATACTATGCTCCTCAATGGTGCAGCACGGGACCTCTTGAACAAGATTCCACACGCCATGACCATCGTTGCGCACGACTGGCTTACCTATCTTTTGACGACAGCCTGTGGTGGAAACGTCATCTACGATTCAGAGCCGACGCTGGACTATCGCCAGCACGGTGGCAATGTCATCGGTGCCAACTCCGGCTTCAAAGAACGCATGATACGTATCGGTAAGTTGATCGACGGACGCTTCAGCCGCTGGAGTGATTCGAATGTGCAGATTCTTGAGTTGCTTGAAGGGGAGCTGACCCCGGTGAATAGGCAGACATTGAATGACTTCAGACAAGGGCGTCAAAGCTCTATTTTCAAGAGGTTTCGCCTCATGAAAAAATCAGGTGTTTATCGCCAGACCCTGGCGGGCAACATCAGCCTCATTCTGGCCATCTGCCTGAACAAGATTTAAATCGACACAAAGGGCACCGATACAAGGTGCCCTCTTCAAAAAAACGCTGCCCGCACCGCTTACAATTTTTTAATGATGTATCGGCACAGACGTACGTAATACAACGTGCGGGTTCTGAGTCGACCCAGCCATTTCTTGCCCAACTTGTGATAAGGCGCCTGAAATGCAAGATCACGAATCACCGCAGTGACGCTCAACTCAGAAGTACGATCCATGCCTGCGTCGATCTGGGCCAACAGCGTAGGCCTTACATGATGCTGGGCAACCTCCCTGGCAACCTCGGCACGGCTGATAAAGCCGCTTGCGATGGCTCTTCTAAGGCATGCCATCCAGACATGGCCATTGGGATTCTCAAGAGACACCCATGGCTGAGTGTTCATGTCGGTGTAATGCAGCAATGACGTCTGTCCGGCCGAGTAGTGCTCCAGAGAGTTCCACGTCACCGGCACCGAGTAGCCAACCTGTTTCGCGACGCTCATCTCGAACATCAATGAGCGGTACTCAAGTGCCCCGCTGTCCAGATCCGCAACGATGTCTTCGATATTCCAGGCCAGCTGCTCACAGTCCAGGACCATGACGCTGAATTGCGAACGGCGCCCCTGGGTGCCGCTTGCCACCGTCAACAGATGATTGTCGCCGAACGGCTGATTCCAAAGCCCTTCAATATCCTCAAAGACTTGCATGTCGGCGTCCATGTAAATGGCTCGCCCCTTGAACTGACACAACTCCGGGATAAGGAACCGCTGAAACGAAAACGGTGTACGCGCCCGGTTTTCCATACCTTTAGGCTGCGGTATTGGTCGCTGATGGCTATAAATCGCCGACAGTTCGACCGGCAGGGAAGACCGCTCCCGGATCGAGAATTCCAGCACCCGCATTGGCAGCCATTCCGCCGGAGTGGCGGCTACAAAAACCCGTACAGGTGCGACAGCGGTCCGATTTCCCATTCTCACAACACCTTGCAAAACTACAAATTAAAAAGCACTTAAGACAACGCGGCGCCAAACCCCCAATTCAACCATTCGGCGCCTCAATTATTCCTACGCCCTAAAACTATTCAACGCTTGCAACCGCCTCAAAAAATTCCATGAGACCTCAACATACGCTGACCGTATCAAAAATCGTGGTTAATTGTTGTTCAAGCTTATGAAGCGAATAGCGCTCAGAACAATAAGCCTGAGCTATCTCAACCAGCCGTTTTCTAGCGCCTTCCGAGTCAAGATAGAGTGCCAACGTTGAATACCAATCTTCATTTACCAAGACCCCAGCACCTTCCGGAATGATCATGCTGTAAACCGGAATGTTCGAAGCCACCACGGGAATACCGGCGGCAGTGTATTCAAGAAACTTCGTGGGAGCCTTGCAAAGGTTGAACTCCTCATTGACCAATGGAGCGAGACCGATATCCCAATTCAACCCAGCCAGGACTGATAAAAACTCAGTATAAGACTTGTTGACTTTATGGCTTTTCACCCTGTCTCCAAAGCGCAAAAGACGATCGGGCATCTGTATCGTCCCGAATACTTCAAAGTGCAATTTTGGCCGCTCTTCGAGTAATCGTTCCAGCACCGGAACCACCAAATTCAGATCTTCCTGGTGCCCTTTTGATCCCATATACCCAATAGTCTGGTACTGCCGTTCTTGTCGATTAACCGTCACCCGCTGCCCCATGTACGGAAAATATTCTCCAGTAAAAACATGCTGCATCGGAAACAGACTTTTGAGCAGTTCGGCAAGGTGAGGGGTCGACGCATAAATCAGGTCACATTGCGCCAGCAGATTTCGACGCGCATCAATGACGTCTTTAGCGCCTTGACGTTTCTGAATTTCAGCCCCTAGAGAAGGGGGCAGTTCAAGCAAGTTATCATCAATGTGATAGATAACGGGAACATTCTGTGCTTTAAAGAACTTGAGTATATCCAAACCAAACGGTTGACCATATCGAGTAAATATGACCAACTCAGGTTTAAAGCTATCGTTCCACTGTTCCCAGCAACCAGCCCCCTTTTGCGAAACCAGTTTTTGCGACACCACAGCGACATTGACCTCTCCTCGCTGATGCATCTCGCGCAGAGGGATATCAAAGCTAATGAAATACGTGGCATTCACCTGCTCTGTGAATATAAGAATATTCCTCCCCTTCGGGTTCCCGTCGAGGAGGACATCAAACTCATTCGGCGCGATGATATGGCGCTTTTTGAAAAGCGCCTTGAGCAACGTAATCATGCGTTTGAAGCCTTTTGCCCGTTAGAGTCGCTGGCTGGGAGCCTGGCTTCGTAGTCCTTGATAACCTGCTGACGGCGCCGCTTGGCTTCGTAAACGGCTTTATGAGGAACATAGCCGGCAAGCTTGTCCCGAGCCGCATTCTTCTTATCCCAAAGACTATGGAGAAACGAGGGAATAAGATGACGATATTTGATATCACGAATCAATGAAGGTCGGAAATAACCAAGGTCGATCTCTTTTTGGATTTCCGCCTCGGTCAACGCCCCATTTTTAAGCATCAACCGAACTTCCGCGAACCACGGCCAGGCATTTTTATTTGCACAAGCAGACCAAGGCTGAGTATAAACGTCGGTGTAATGAATCAACCGAGTGTCTTTATCCAAATGCTCGAGGCTGTTCCACTCAAAAGGCACGCCATACTTGACGTATTTTTCCTCGAGAATGATCAACTCCCACATTAGCTGGTCATAATTGTACTTGCCCTCATCCATTTCTTGAACGATGGTTTCAATTTCCCAGTCCAGCTTTTCGCAGTCAAGCAGCATGACGGCGCATTGTTTCTTGCGAGTTTTCGGCGCCCCGACCTTGTCGGTCGACGCTTCGGCAAACTTGACTTCTTGCTGGATTATAATTTTCGCACCGTCGAACGGAATGTTCCACAACTCACGAATATCGCGAAACACCAACATGTCTGCGTCCATGTAGATGGCCTTGCCCTTGTAGCCACAAAGCTTTGGAATGCAGAAACGACTGAATGAAAAACCGGTACGTTGACCATTGCGCGGATCCAGTGGCTCGGGAACCGGGAGATCCAACATCGGAATGACTTCAACATTTGCAGTCGTGTGGCGTTTGATGGAGTATTCAAGAACAGGAACGGCGAGCAATTGCGAACGATCGACACCTACATATACCCGTATTACTTCGTCACCATCAACCATGGGAAATTCCTCTTAAAACGTTAGCACTCTGAAAATCAACTATCGACCATCGTACAAGATGCCTATAGTGGACCGGATACTCATTTGAAGCTCTGGTCCAAGGCTCTGCAGGGGTGACGTTGCTGGAGCACGCATAGCGAATATCACCGGCTCGAAGTTGTCCGGTTATTTTATAGGTGCTGTCATTTATTCCCGAGATGCGCATCGGCTGCTACCTTCAAGAACTGACTTCATTAAGAATTGACGTAGAGAGCAAGTCGTCAACCAATCGGGCGGCGGCATCGCCTTCCAAGACCATACGGTTTACAAAGCACTCGGAAAGATGCTTGAGCTCTGGCGCTTGGCTTTCATCCAGAACGCGTTCGATGAACGCGGACCAGTTCGCCATCTGCTCGATGGTATAAAGTGGGGCATAGGTTTCAGTGTCGAGATCTCCCTTGACCACCGCAACCGGCAACCCCCGCGCTGCAGCATCTAGGGCCACGGTAGAGGGGCTGGTAATGACCGCTTTCATTCGACCCAACAGGCCGCCAGCGGTATAACGCTCCCATTCAGCCTGCTTGGGATCGGCGATGATCAGGTTCGAGCCGACGGGCTTGTCTCCTTTGTAACGGGAAGTCAGCCACAGGCCCGCATGATGAGGCTTGATCAAAAAGGTGACAGAAGGGAATTGCTCCGCCAGCGCGGTCACTCCCTCAAGAAAAAATTGTCGATACTCTTCAGAGTAACGATGCCAGTGCAGGTTTTCGAAGACACCGATCACACAGGCCTCGGGAGCGATCAACGCATCCAGATCGGCGCGTTCATCCCGGCCAACCTTGGAGCAACCTATCGCAACGCATTTTGCGCGAGTGGCTGCGCTGATATCTGCGTGCAACGTGTCCAGCCCGCCCCAAAGGTAGATCCTGTCGGCGGCGAAATTGATCCGGTCTATCGAATGGATCTCGTCGCTGTAGGTCAACCCCACATTCTCGAGCCCATGTTGCAAGGTCGCGGTCATGATGCCGGCGGCCTTCGCCGCTTCGGTAAGCGTGCGACTGAATAGATGAGGACTGAGATTGGTTTCCGACACCGTCAGCAGCGCTCTGGTCCGGGAACCGAAGCGGAATGAAGACAATGGCTCGGCAGCCGACACCACCCGGACATTGATCCGATGAAGTGACAGGGTTTTCATTACTCGAGGAGAAGCCTTGAGCAATGCGTGGCTGCAGACTACTTGTACTGCTATCTCGCGCTGTTTGAGTTCAAGGATGATGGGCAGCGCAAGATCCAGATCCTGGACCAGGTGCAGTACCACAAGGACCTCCGCTTCGTGGACGTCTGCTGCGCCAGAGCGTTGGGCGATGACCGATTGCAGCGCATCCCGCCACAGAGAGCCAATGACAGCAGAGCTGAAGTGCTGCTCAATCAGCGTCCTTGCGAGTGCTATGTCCTTGCGACCATTTTCGGCGCTCGACAGATAACGACGCAGCCCCTGCAAAAAATCACCGGTCATGATGCTGCCAGCCAGCGGCGACAGTGCAGGCGTTGCGGTAGCGACGACAGGAGTGCCTTGGGTCAGGGCATGAACCGTTCGATTGGCGGACTTGCAGACGCTGAATGGATCGCAAGAGTTGGGGATCAGAACAACCCGTGAAACAGCCATCCAATCGTCTACAACGTTGATCGACCACTCCACATAGCGTGAAGCAATTGCCATCGGCTTGATAAAGCGCTCGTACTTGGCAGCATTGTTGCTGATCACCACAAGCTCAACCGGATATTCCAGCGCGATTGCTTCCAGTGCATCCTGGATGAGAAGCAAGTCCAGCATGCCGAAGTCGGCGTAATCGGCGCCGTGATTACCGAACCACAGCAAATACATGGTGTTCGACGGATCGCGGGGCAGCGCATCTGAAATGACGGGGCGCAGCGCGGGAGCAGCGACGACCGGGGCCTTTTTTAAGCCGGCCATTTGTTTCCGGAACGGGCGCAAGAGTGCCCCCGCAATGGCCATGACCGTCGCGACCGAACCATCCCTGCCACGCTTTTTTCTGACGCGTTGCAGTTGTTTTTCCAGCAAGCGCTTGAGCGTGTAGATGACTCCTGAATCCTTGAACTCATTCGACAACTTCTTCAACCGGCTGCGCCACAAGGATGAAGCCATGGATTTTTCAATCGCCCTGGCGTCTTCGATGAGCTTGCTGCCTGCGTCCGTTACCGTTTCCGAAGCCAGACCATCGGGAATGACGTGCACGACAACGCCCGGTACATGAGCCTTTATAACGTCTGCCAAAGGTTCGGTGGTTGTCACGACGGCAGTTGCGAGTTGGGCCATTCTGGTGAACATTTCGCCATGCGTGCCCAATGGCCCCTTGCCATAACCAGGCACAAAAACGTTGTCACACAGATCGATGATGACGGGCATGTCCAGTGCCCGGGCACGCTGAACCAATGCAAGGCTTTCAAGAGAAAAGGCTTTGACGACGACAAGGGCATCAAGGCTTTCAAGATTGACAGGACCTCGACTGGTAAACAGACTGCAGATAAAGCCTTGCGCTTCGAGCGCCAACAAAGGAAGCAATGCCCGGTAGCGCACACTGGCCATGTCGAGCGACAGTGAGGCAACGCACCAGCCCACGTTTATCTGACGTCTATCCATAAGACTTCCCATCTCTGAACACTTCCCCGCCCTTCGGTCAATGCAATAACAAACGGACCGGCTAATAAATAAAAACAAAAAAACCGATGAAAAAGAGACACGGCAATCCGCGCCCACGCATAAATACGGGCCCGCAGTGCCACGCTCACGACCTGAATCAGAGGGTCTGCCCATGCAGCGCAAGCTCAATCCGGACGCGAGTCATAACCGCGCATTCTACCGAACACCTACCGATTCGCGGGCTTTTTTTGACGCAAGGCATTCTGAACGATATTCATCCGCAGATCATGACATGCGTCAAACAGACCAGCTTGCTCGACAAGGCCAGAGCCAACGACCAAGAACTCTATGTGCGACTGACACGCCTTTTACCGCCCACGATGGGCGGCGTCGGCCGAAGACCAGGAACCTTGCGGCCGAGGAATTGCTCATCAGTATAGCCTGATGTGGCACACCAACTATTTTTGAATAGATGGGGCCTATGGGATGCTGACAGTTTTTGTCAATCCGGCTTATCAAAGCCAGGACGATATTTGATCACTTTTGCAGGCACACCACCCACGATGGCCCCCCGATCAACGGTTTTATTGACAACCGATCCCGCAGCGATAACGGAACCATCATGAACCGTGACCCCATCCAGAATACGACACCCTGTCCCGATCCATATGTCACTGCCCATCTGAATGCCTTTTCGAGTGAGGCCCTGCTTGGCGATAGGCACTGTAGGATCGTCAAAAATGTGATTGGCAGGAATGACAACGGTATGCGCGGCAATCCGCACATAGTCCCCGGTTTTCAGCCCGCCATGGCCATAAAGTACGCAATAGGGGTTAACCGAATTGGATTTACCCAACTCTATTCGCCCCCCTGGTCCGGTGTCCAGAATAGCGCCGTGGTGGAGTATGCTTCCGTCGCCTATAACAATGGCTGAATCAGCGTTGGTGCAAATCAGTCGCGCGCCGGACTTTATGACCACCCTCTTTCCAATCACGATATTTGAAAGGCACCCGTCAAAAAAAGCATCCGGCGCAACCTGAACACCTTCAGCAAATGAGACGGATGCTTCCTCCTCAATTTTACTTGAGGAAGAAAAGAACCGCCTTATCTTGGACAGAATGCTGTTCATCAATATTTTACTACGTATGCTTTCGTCCTGTTTGGCGCATCATCCCCGTATCGGATTTGAGCGAGTGTCTCAGGCTTATCTTTAAAAAACTGATCGATAGCCTTGCCCGCCATCGGGTACTCTACAGAGTTGCAGTCATCAAAAAAGATCACGCCACCCCGAACCATACGAGGGTAGAAGTACTCCAAACACTCAATGTGTGGCTCGAACAAATCACAATCGATATTAACGAAGTGATATCGCTGTTCTTCCAGCAACGGCAGTGAGTGACTGAAAAGGCCTTCGTGTAACTCGACGGAGCTCCCCAAGCCAGCCCGATCTATCAGAGCTTGAACCCCGGCAAGAGAGGTCTCGGTAAATACAGTCTTATTCAGATAACCCGCATCAGTCGGCGCGAACAGCTTGTCTTGATCCGAAAGAGGTGGCAGGCCGGTGAATGTATCCAGGCCCAGCATTTTAAAAGGTATACCGCTCTCATGCGCATATTTTGCGCACGCCACAAGGCTGCTACCTGTAAATACACCGCATTCCACTGCATTGAACCTGGAGAGCCTGCGGACACCTTTATTCCAGAAAAAATCACCCCAGGGATTGCCTTTCTTTTTCTGCTTTTCACTGCGGAGAAAATTGGCAATGGCTATTTGAAAGCCATGAAGCACAGGAACCCGCTCGAAAAAAACATCGGGAAATGGCGGAACATGTGGAAACTCAAGCGAAGCATTGAATTTAAGCTTCTTTTTCTTCACGGTACCGTTATTGGACATTTTTATACCCTCGAACTGGAAAGGGCCAAGCCCAAGTCAACGATGCCAGTCTGGCCTGACACCGAAGCAACATCGAAATTAAAAAAGTTTTGCGACATCTCTAGCGGCACCGCGGCATCCCCTACCACTTCATTGACAATATAGCTCAAGAAATACTTCCCACCGAGCAAGTAGTTATTAAATGAAAACTCCAAGTGGTACTCATCCCCTTCAACCACATCACGCAGAAGTGGACCGCACTCCGCCCCATCAATTGAACAAACAGTAATACCAGAACTGTTTCTGATACCAAAGTTAAAAGCTATACACTCCGCCGAACTGGTAGCTGAAAATTTAGCCTTGAACACATACTGATTTGTATGAGCTTTATATTCCAAGGAAAAATCCTTAATCATTTCAGGAGCCGAGGAGCCCTTACTGTTCGCCGACTTGCCCACCGGCCGAGCTTTCGGGTGCTGTTCGCTTCGCACACTCTTGTACACCTCAATGGCCTCAAAGACGGATCCATCGTGGATTTTTTTACCGCCCTCAATGACGACAGCCCGGGTACAAAAATTCGCTAGCAAATTCTGGTTATGCGTCACCAGCAGGAAGGTCTGACCCGAATCACGCATTTGCCTGATACGGTCATAGCACTTCATACGAAAGTTTGCATCGCCGACAGCCAACGTCTCATCGATAATGATCAGGTCCGCATCAACATGAACCGCGCAAGCGAAAGCAAGGCGAGACTGCATCCCAGACGAATAGGTTCGCATAGGCTGATCAAAGTACTCACCCAAATCGGCAAACGCTATGATGTCAGCTATCCTGCGATCAGTGCCTTGCTTGTTGATGCCTTGAATACTGCAAAAAAGATAGGCGTTTTCTCTACCGGTAAAACTCATGTTAAAGCCGGCAGTGAGGCCAAGCAATGTGGCGATACGGCCGTAGCGCGATACCTGCCCCTCAGTGGGCTCGATCACATTGCCCAAAATACCAAGCAACGTCGACTTGCCGGCACCGTTGCGCCCGATGATACCCACCGTTTCGCCACTGCGGACATCGAGACTAATGCCATCAAGAACCTTTTTACCACCCACCCCCGTTGACGTTCGCTTCAGCAGCGCATCGAGAAAGACAGCCATTGGGCGCAAGGAACTTGCATAGCTTTTGCTTATGTTTGACGCTTCAAGAAGCAGGCGATTGCGCTCAACATTAGACGACATCGGCGACCACCCCTTTGATTCTGTTAAATAGCCAGACAGAAAACATACTTAAAACAAGCGCCGACGACATAAGAGAAAGAAACACAACCAGAGAAGGCCCCTTACCAAATACCAAGGCTTCCCTTATGGGTTCGATTATAACGGTCAGCGGATTAAGCCAAAGAATGAAACGATACGCTTCAGGTGCAAGACTGACTGGATACGAGATAGGAGCAGCGTAAAAAAGCACGCGCATCAACAGCCTTACGGCCTCTGAAATATCCCCTATAAAAGGCCCAATCATCGATAAAATCAAAGAAACCGCGGAAATAATAGCCAACGACAGCGCTAACAAGACCACCGCCCAGGCAACGCCGTTCAAACTGACAACAGAAAATGCCAAGCACAAAACCAACACCATTGCAGCGTATATCACACCGTGGACATAGGCACGCATGAGGTTCGCAAGCCAGAGCACCCACAAAGGAAAGGGTGACTTGACGACATAAGTTCTTTTACTTGCGTAAATCACGGTAGATGAATTGACAACATCGGAGATCAGCAAATAGATTGACAAGCCAATAAAAAATGGCAATACAAAACCAACAGAAACATTAGAGCCAGGCTCAGTCCAACTTACTTTTAATATGCCGCCAAAGACAACAGTATAAACAAACAACAAACATAGCGGCGTCAAAACCATCCAAAAGATACCCAGAAAAGATCTTTTGTATTTAGCCTGCAAGTCGCGTCTTGCCAAATCCCATGCTAGCCTAAAGCACTCTGCGAACTTCATAAAAACCCCAAAAAAGGATACAAAAAATATCCAGTTCAAATATTCACAAGCGCGGGAGTATAAGGAAACACTGCCCAAAAAGCGAGCATGATCACACCCTGCCATACAGAGGATCCCGACCACACGACTGAACTATTCATCAGCCTGCACCACTCGCAACTCCCAAGCCCGCCCCCTCCCCAACCCGCCAGCCCACCCGTTTTAACGAGCCGAGTTCTGATCCGTCTCGATCACTAATGAGACAATACCCATACGCCGCATAACCTATGCTTACGCCCTGCCCGCCTTTAACAAATACGCAGCACAAACAAGTGGCGCATACGCCATACACATCCCCGCCACGACATTAAAATGGCCGAGTACAACCAGGATCGAAAGCGGCAGCAGAAAAACAACATTGATGACTGCCACACTTATCGTCACCGCTTTATGACCCCAACGACGTGCCGCTTTCTGATAGGCATGGCTGCTATGGGCCTGATACACCTTATCTCCGCCGATCAGGCGCCGAACGAGCGTCCATGTCGCATCGACAATAAAAACCCCCAGCAGAATCAACCAGCTCCAGATCAGTTCCGGCTTGCTCCAGGCCGCCTGAAGCGCCATTGCTCCGAGAATGATGCCGAGAAAGCCGCTCCCCGCATCGCCCATGAAGATCCGGGCAGGTGGAAAATTCCAGCACAGGAAACCTGCAACGGCCACAACCAGCATCAACGGCGCCCATACCAACTCAGCCGTGCCAGCAACCCCATAAACCAGACATATTCCCAGGCACACGGTGATGGCTTCAACGCTGGCCAAACCATCGATGCCGTCCATGAAGTTATAGAGATTGAGCATCCAGACCAGATAAATCGCCCCGAGGATGGAACCGACCCACCCCAGATCCAGCGAAACGCCCAACAAAGAAATGGGTGCGAGCCCATTGAGCCAGAACAACACCCAGGCCGCCGCGATAAAGTGCCCCAGCAACCGCCACCTCGCAGCGATATGGCCATGGTCGTCGGCAAAGCCAATCACCGCAATCAGAACGCCCGCCCCAACCAATGCCATCAGCGCAGGCAGGGGCAACACCCCCAACAACGACAGGACCGGAAGCGCGAGCAAAAAAGCGACAACGATTGATACGCCGCCACCGCGGGGCGTGGGAACCGAATGAGCACTACGCTCGTTCGGAATATCCATGAGACTTCGGGACAAGGCATACCGGCGCAAAACCCGGGTCAACCCCCATGAAACGGCAAACACCACCACCAATAACGCAAAAATCATCTTGTCTGTTTATCCCGATAATGATCGGCCGCCTGACGCAAAGCCCTTTCTGCACTGACAGGCGGATGCCACCCAAGCACCTCACGCGTGTGCCGGATATCCACCTGCAAAGAACCACACAACCGCTCGACAACCCCTGACTTGCCCATCATCGAGGCCACCACTCTCAACAGCCCCACGGGCACTGGCAGCAGTCTCGCGACTTTGCCCAACGCAAACGCCATACGGCGCAGCAACTGGGTAGTGGACAGGTCTTCGCCATCGCTAACCAGAAAGACCTGACCGGCGGCGGCAGGGCTGTCAATGCAGGCCACCACGAGGTCCGTGAGATTTCCGAGTGCAACCAGACTGCGCTGATTATCAATGGCGCCCAATGGCAAAGGCACGCCGCGATCCAGCCAACGCATCATGCTGAGGAAATTGGCTTTGACACCCGGCCCGTAAACGAGAGGCGGACGGATAACAACAACCTCCATCCCGGTTTCCAGGCTGATTTGCCGTAACGCAATCTCTGCCTCGTGCTTGGACACCCCATAAGGATCGATTGGCGCAGGCAAATCCGTCGCCTTGAAAGGCATGTTGCGACCTGTACTTTCGCCATTCACCTTGATCGAGCTGATAAAAATAAAACGTTTCACGCCGGACTCCGCCGCACGCCTGGCCAGCCGGACAGTCCCCTCGACGTTGGCTTTACGAAACGCTGCGAGGCTGTCCACAGCCGTTTCGCTCATGACGTGCACTCTGGCCGCACAATGAATGACGACGGCAACGCCCTCCAGTACAGGCAGAGCAGTCGGCAGATCGAGATCGAAGGGAACGACCCGGCACAAACCGCTCAATCGTGTGCTTGCGCGAACAGCGGCGACGGGAGTGAACTTCTTATCGAGCAACAACCTGAAGACCACGGCCTCGCCGACAAACCCCGTCGCGCCTGTCACTAAAACCCGCGGACCGCTCATTTGGATTTACTTCCGATCAATGCAGTAGTCCAACAAATCAAAAAGAAGAACACTTTATCCCGCGCGCGCCGGCGACACTTCCAGGCACTTAAAGAGAGCCTCAATAACTGCCTGCGCCCCAGACGTAGCCAACGCCGAACGAAAGGATCAGCATCCAGTCCTACCTGACATGCAATTAGCCGGACCTGGGAGAACCACCAGCCGTCATGAATCGTCTTGTAGCGTGCAATCAAAGGACTGAGACCCGTGTTGGCCCCAACCTGATTTCGCTCGTGTTGGCGATATTGCATGGACGGCTGCGGGTCGATAAACCACTTGAAGCCACGGCTGCGCGCAAAGGCATAGAAGTACCAGTCATGCAAACTCACACCTTGCAAGCCAGCCCAATTAACCAACATGGACGCCTTTAAAAGCACCACCATTTTCTGGCTCATCACATACGTGCAACCTGGCCCAGCCGCTTCAAACAAGAAGTCCCAGGCAACCTGAGGTTGGGCCTTGTCCAGCAACTGTGTCCTGCCGTTCGACCAAAAAGCGGTGACGTTGCTGGAGTAGGCATCTACCTTACGAGCCTGAATCGCATCGGTCGCGCGCTGAAGCTTATCCGCGTGCCATACGTCATCCTGATCGGCAAAGGCGACAAACTCGTACTCATCAAAATCAACATCGCGGATCAACCTGAAGAAGTTGCGCGAAGCCCCACCGAATGTGCCAGCAGCGGGCAGCACGATAACGCTTGGGTGCTGAGCGGCATAAGCCGCGCACCAAGCCTCGGTACCATCGGTGGAAGGGTCGATACTGATATGAACGGTTACGTCGACAGCTGACTGACTGAGGATCGAGGCCAACTGCTCCTCGATCCACTGCATGCCATTGTAGGCAGCCAGCAAAACTGCAACCTTGGGATGTTTTACTGGCATGCCATTCCTGCCTGGACCGGTTAATCGCTACTGTTCGAAAGGTTTGAGCCGTCGAATCAGTGGGAAGGCGAGTCCAGGAGTTTCTGTAGATACTGACCGTAGCCCGTCTTCTTCAGGGCATCAGCCTGAGTACTCAACTGCTCGGCTGTGATCCAGCCATTGTGATAGGCGATCTCTTCGAGGCACGCCACTTTCAGGCCTTGGCGCTGCTCAATGGTATGCACGAAGTGACTGGCTTCCAGCAGTGAATCATGGGTACCGGTATCCAGCCAGGCGAAGCCTCGGCCGAGCATTTCAACGTTGAGGGTTTTCTGCTCAAGGTACGCGCGGTTAACGTCAGTGATTTCCAGCTCGCCACGTTCGGATGGCTTGATGTTCTTGGCGATCTCGACGACCTGGTTGTCGTAGAAGTACAAGCCAGTCACCGCATAGCTGGATTTAGGCTTCAGCGGCTTCTCCTCGATGCTCAAGGCACGGCCGGAAGCGTCGAACTCAACCACACCGAAACGCTCCGGATCCGACACGTGGTAACCAAATACAGTCGCGCCGTGCTCTTGAGCACTGGCGGAACGCAGGTTGTCCGAGAAGTGCTGACCGTAAAAGATGTTGTCGCCCAGGATCAGGCAGCAAGGATCCTTGCCAATGAATTCTTCGCCAATGATGAAGGCTTGTGCCAAGCCGTCCGGGCTAGGCTGCTCGGCATACGTCAGCTTGATGCCGTACAGGCTGCCGTCACCCAACAACTTACGGAAGCACGGCAAGTCTTCAGGGGTGGAGATAATCAGGATTTCGCGCATACCGGCGAGCATCAGCACCGACAGCGGATAGAAGATCATCGGCTTGTCGTAGATCGGCAGCATCTGCTTGGACACACCGAGGGTCAACGGGTGCAGACGAGTGCCCGAACCACCAGCGAGGATGATGCCTTTACGATTTGTCGTGGTCATTTATTCAGAACTTCCCTAAGCATTCGGGTGACACCACTTTGCCAATCCGGCAAGTGTAGAGAAAAATTGTCGCGCAGCTTCTGAGTATTCAACCGGGAATTCAGAGGGCGACGCGCTGGTGTTGGGTAGGCGGTTGTGTCTATCGGATTGATCGCCGTGACGGCGAGCTCTTCACCGATGGCCTTGGCAAAACCAATCACATGACTGGCATAGCCGTGCCAGGACACTTCGCCAGCGGCTGCCAGGTGATACAGGCCCGCCAGTGCAGGACGCTGCATGACTTGCTGAATGGCCAGCGCCGTCACATCGGCAATCAAATCTGCGCCGGTCGGGGCGCCTATCTGGTCGGCGATGACGCTCAGGGTGTCGCGATCCTTGGCCAGACGCAGCATGGTCTTGGCAAAGTTGTTGCCGCGCGCGCCATAGACCCAGCTGGTACGGAAGATCAGGTGCTTGCAGCCCGAGGTAGTAATCGCTTGCTCGCCGGCCAGTTTGCTGGCGCCGTAGTGATTCACCGGGGCGACAGCATCTGCCTCCTGCCATGGTTTCAAGCCTTCACCGCTGAACACGTAGTCGGTCGAATAGTGAATCAGCCAGGCACCCAGGGATGCTGCCTCTTCAGCCATGATCCGGCTGGCTTGACCGTTCACGCGATCGGCCAGCTCAGTCTCGGATTCAGCTTTATCGACCGCAGTGTAGGCCGCAGCGTTGACGATGACATCGGGCTTGACCTGACGAATCGTCGCACGCAAGGCATCAAGGTCAGACAGGTCGCCGCTCAAACCATCGACCGAGTGACGGTCCAGGGCGATCAACTCGCCAAGCGGCGCCAGGGAGCGCTGTAGCTCCCAGCCTACCTGGCCGTTTTTTCCCAACAGGAGGATTTTCATGCGTTGTCCGAACGATCCGCGTAGTTCTGGTCGATCCATTGCTGGTAGCTACCGCTCTTCACGTGAGCCACCCACTCAGTGTTGTTGAGGTACCACTCGACGGTCTTGCGGATGCCGGTTTCAAAGGTCTCTTCCGGTGTCCAACCCAGCTCGCGCTGGATTTTGCTGGCGTCGATCGCGTAACGCTGGTCGTGGCCCGGGCGATCCTGAACGTAGGTGATCAGGCTGGCGTGTGGACGATGAGCGGAGTCTGGACGCAGTTCGTCGAGCAGTGCGCAAAGGGTATGCACCACTTCGATGTTTTGCTTCTCATTATGGCCGCCGATGTTGTAGGTCTCGCCGATCACACCTTCGGTCACGACTTTGTACAGTGCACGGGCATGGTCTTCGACGTAAAGCCAATCACGGACCTGGTTACCTTTGCCGTAGACCGGCAGCGGCTTGCCTTCCAGCGCATTGAGAATGATCAGCGGGATCAACTTCTCAGGGAAATGGCATGGGCCATAGTTGTTCGAGCAATTGGTAACCAGGGTCGGCAGGCCGTAAGTACGAGCCCAGGCGCGAACCAGGTGATCGGAACTGGCCTTGCTGGCCGAGTACGGCGAGCTTGGCTGATAC
Source organism: Pseudomonas sp. P9_31 (assembly GCF_034008235.1). Classification (NCBI taxonomy): domain Bacteria; kingdom Pseudomonadati; phylum Pseudomonadota; class Gammaproteobacteria; order Pseudomonadales; family Pseudomonadaceae; genus Pseudomonas; species Pseudomonas sp. P9_31. The sequence continues at coordinate 1,907,174 of NZ_CP125375.1, read as the reverse complement.
GGCGTGGTTTCGGTGAAAAGGTCTTCCGGACCTTCGAGGTCTCCGTAGACTTCGTCGGTGGAAATATGGTGGAAGCGGAAGTTGGCTTTACGCGCATCATCCAGTGCAGCCCAATAATGGCGTGCAGCTTCCAGCAAGGTGTAAGTACCGATGATATTGGTCTGGATGAATTCAGACGGACCGGAGATCGAGCGGTCAACGTGGGACTCTGCGGCCAGGTGCATGATGGCATCCGGTTGATGCTCACGCAGGACACGGTCCACTTGATCACGGTCGCAGATGTCGACGCGCTCGAACACGTAACGCGAGTTCTGGCTGACTTCAGCCAGCGACTCAAGGTTACCGGCATAAGTCAGTTTATCGACGTTAACGACAGAGTCGGCAGTGCTGGAGATGATATGACGAATGACTGCCGAGCCGATAAATCCGGCGCCGCCGGTTACTAGAATTTTCACGCGAAACCATACCCTTAAGTTACTGACAGGGCCGCCAACCGCGCACTGTCGAATCCATGAATGCAAAAGCCATCAAGTTCGCCGAGGCTTCTGACAGAGTCAGTCTGAACCGATTAGGGAATGCCCTATCGATCAAGCGCAGCATTTTACAGCTTAATGAAGGTTTTACTAATGGATATGGACAAGCTGCGACACAAATTCGATACACACAAAGGGTTTGTCACAATCAGGTAAGGCGCTTGCGTGAGGCTCTGGATGTACGCCCCAGAAACCAGCCGAGAATCGGCCCGACCACCATGCCGACCAGCAGCGCGATCACCATGATCAGCGACACCGGCAACTGTGGGCCCGACCACCCCAGGAACAACAGCGACACACCCTGCTGGTTCTCAAGAACGAACGCCAGGATCGCCAGAACGAGCAACAGGACAAATATAGCGAGAAGTACGCGCTTGAGGTTACGCATCAGCGACTCCTTGAAGTGCAGCAGCTGTCAAAACCCCTCCTCCTCTTCCTCGTTCACGCGATCACGCAGTTCTTTGCCCGGTTTGAAATGAGGTACGAACTTGCCGTCGAGACTGACGGACTGACCGGTTTTCGGATTGCGACCTACGCGCGGCGCGCGATAGTGCAAGGAAAAGCTGCCAAAACCACGGATCTCGATTCGATCACCAGTGGCCAGACATTGGGACATTTGCTCAAGCATGGTCTTGATGGCCAGCTCCACATCCTTGGATGAGAGTAGCCCTTGATGGGTGACAATTCGTTCGATCAACTCCGACTTCGTCATATTTTTCCCTTCTTTTTCAAGCAGCTAGATCAGCGCTTCAAAGGTTTTAGCATGCCCGGAGGAATTTGAACAGCCCGAGTTCTTGACATATATTTCCCGGCAATGAGATGCCCAATTTCAGAGCACCGGAACACCGCTCAACCCCCACAGTCATCTGCAGATAACCAGCATGGTGCGCGTCAGATAACCCGCGGGATTGAAGCCGAAAGGGAACTCATCCTCCTCCTTCGCATCATCGGACCTTACGACGACTTTATAACCTGCGCCCTTGCACTCCCTGGCCGCTCGCTTGTGACACCTCTCCCATCCCGAGCCCAATCCCGAACAATCGATCTCTATGCCACTGACGCCACGCACCGCATGAGTCTTCGCGCTGGTGGTACAGCCCGCCAATGTCATTACTGCTATCACGACAATGAGCTTGTTCATTCACTTCCTTATGCCGGGAGCATTACCCAGCGGCCGTTCACTTCAGACTAAGCCTAGCCCTGAATAGACGATTAACCTGTATAAAGAAACAGACAACTCATGCATATCATTGGTTTCACGAAGAAATATTGCAGCATCAACAAGCTTGGGATTAACCAAATCACAGACACAAAAAAGGGCGACCGAAGTCGCCCTTTTTCTATGGTCTGACAGAACTCAGTTCTGTTTTTCCATTTGTGCACGCAACAGGTCGCCCAGAGTGGTAGGACCAGCAGCGATGCTATCCGAAGGCTTGTCTTTCAAGCTCTGGATGGCTTCTTTCTCGTCTTCAACGTCTTTCGACTTGATCGAGAGCTGGATTACGCGGCTCTTGCGGTCAACGCTGATGATCTTGGCTTCTACTTCTTCGCCTTCTTTCAGAACGTTGCGCGCGTCTTCAACGCGGTCACGGCTGATTTCAGAGGCTTTCAGAGTCGCTTCGATATCGTCGGCCAGAGTGATGATGGCGCCTTTAGCGTCAACTTCTTTCACGATGCCTTTAACGATGGCGCCTTTGTCGTTCTCTTGAACGTACTCGGAGAACGGATCGCTTTCCAGTTGCTTGATACCCAGGGAGATGCGCTCGCGCTCTGGGTCAACCGACAGGATAACGGTGTCCAGCTCGTCGCCCTTCTTGAAGCGGCGAACGGCTTCTTCGCCCACTTCGTTCCAGGAGATGTCGGACAGGTGAACCAGACCGTCGATGCCGCCGTCCAGACCAATGAAGATACCGAAATCGGTGATCGACTTGATGGTGCCGGAGATTTTATCGCCCTTGTTGAACTGGCCAGAGAAATCTTCCCATGGGTTAGATTTGCACTGCTTGATGCCGAGGGAGATACGACGACGCTCTTCGTCGATGTCCAGAACCATGACTTCCACTTCGTCGCCGACTTGTACGACTTTCGAAGGGTGGATGTTCTTGTTGGTCCAGTCCATTTCGGAAACGTGTACCAGACCTTCAACGCCTTCTTCCAGCTCAGCGAAGCAGCCGTAGTCGGTCAGGTTGGTTACACGAGCGGTAACGCGAGTGCTTTCTGGGTAACGGGCTTTGATAGCGACCCATGGATCTTCGCCCAGCTGCTTGAGGCCCAGGGAAACACGATTGCGCTCGCGATCGTACTTCAGAACCTTGACATCGATCTCGTCGCCAACGTTGACGATTTCGGAAGGATGCTTGATACGCTTCCAAGCCATGTCGGTAATGTGCAGCAGGCCATCGACGCCACCCAGATCGACGAATGCGCCGTAATCAGTGAGGTTCTTGACGATACCTTTGACTTGTTGGCCTTCCTGCAGGGATTCCAGCAGAGCTTCACGCTCGGCGGAGTTCTCGGCTTCGAGGACGCTGCGACGGGAAACGACAACGTTGTTGCGTTTCTGGTCGAGTTTGATGACCTTGAATTCCAGCTCTTTGCCTTCCAGGTGCGTGGTGTCGCGCACTGGACGGACGTCAACCAGAGAACCTGGCAGGAACGCACGGATGCCGTTAACGTCGACAGTGAAGCCGCCTTTAACCTTACCGTTGATAACGCCCTTGACCACTTCTTCGGCTGCGAAGGCTGCTTCCAGAACAATCCAGCATTCAGCGCGCTTGGCTTTTTCACGGGACAGCTTGGTTTCACCAAAGCCGTCTTCAACCGAGTCCAGAGCAACGTGAACTTCGTCACCGACATTGATAGTCAGATCGCCAGCGTCGTTGTAGAACTGCTCAAGCGGGATGAGTGCTTCAGACTTCAGGCCAGCGTGAACGGTTACCCAGCGAGCCTGGTAATCGATATCAACGATAACACCGGTGATGATGGAGCCTGCCTGAAGGTTCAGGGTTTTTAGGCTTTCTTCAAAGAGTTCCGCAAAGCTTTCGCTCATTTTAATTCCTGTTGAATAAGGGCGAAGGATACGCCCATCTCCACATCCCAGACGATGTGGGTTACGTTCATTTAAAGAAACAACGCAGGACTATGACTGGTCCCCTGGGTCGCTTCTTGGTCACCCGGCGATATCGCGAATGGCGATCTCGCTCATGATGCGTTCCAGCACCTGATCGATGGACAATTCCGTGGAATCCAGCTGTATGGCGTCAGCCGCCGGCTTGAGCGGGGCTACCGCTCGCTGGGTGTCACGCTCATCGCGCGCACGTATCTCATCTAGCAGACTCGACAGACTAACACCATCGACTTTGCCCTTCAACTGCAAGTATCGGCGGCGCGCACGCTCCTCGGCACTGGCCGTGAGGAAAATCTTCAATGGCGCGTCGGGAAATACCACCGTACCCATGTCGCGGCCATCAGCCACCAGACCCGGCGATTCTCGAAAGGCCCGCTGGCGCTGCAGCAACGCCTCACGAACGGCGGGCAACGCCGCGACCTGCGAGGCACCCGAGCCGATACTTTCGGTACGGATGACATCACTGACTTCATCACCTTCCAGAATAATGCGCTGCAGTTGACCGTCGGTCGCCGCAATGAATTGCACATCCAGATGAGCGGCGAGCTTCTTGAGCAATTCCTCATTGGTCAGATCGACGCCATGGTTATGCGCCGCGAAAGCCAGCAATCGATAAAGCGCACCGGAATCCAGCAGGTTCCAACCCAGGCGCTTGGCCAGCATTCCGGCGACAGTACCCTTGCCAGAGCCGCTTGGCCCATCAATGGTGATGACCGGTGCGATGCTGATCACGACTGAGCCTCTTGTGCAACACGGATACCGACCTGCGCACACAGCGCGAGGAAGTTCGGGAACGAGGTCGCAACGTTGGCGCAATCATGGATGCGGATCGGTGCGGTGGCGCGCAGCGAAGCCACGCTGAACGCCATGGCAATCCGGTGATCGCCGTGACCGTGCACTTCGCCGCCGCCGATCTGGCCGCCATCGATGATGATGCCATCCGGGGTTGGCTCGCACTTGACGCCCAACGCCAGCAAACCATCCGCCATGACCTGGATCCGGTCCGACTCCTTCACGCGCAGCTCTTCGGCGCCACGCAGCACGGTGCGCCCTTCGGCACACGCAGCGGCCACGAACAGCACCGGGAACTCGTCGATGGCCAGTGGCACCAGTGCCTCAGGGATCTCGATACCTTTGAGTTTAGCTGCCCGTACGCGCAGATCCGCTACCGGCTCGCCGCCGACTTCACGCTGGTTTTCCAGGGTGATGTCAGCGCCCATCAAGCGCAGGATGTCGATCACGCCGGTACGGGTCGGGTTGATGCCGACGTGCTCAAGCACCAGTTCCGAACCTTCGGCGATCGACGCCGCCACCAGGAAGAACGCCGACGACGAGATATCGCCCGGCACCTCAATGTGGGTCGCGGTCAACTTGTGGCCGGACTCGACCGAGGCGGTGGCGCCGTTGACGGTCACCGGGTAGCCAAAGCCGCGCAGCATGCGCTCGGTGTGGTCGCGGGTCGGGGCCGGCTCGGTGACGGTGGTCTTGCCTTCGGCGTACAGACCTGCCAGCAGCAGGCAGGATTTAACCTGGGCACTGGCCATCGGCATGGTGTAAGTCAGCCCCTTGAGCTTGTTGCCACCACGAATGGTCATCGGTGGACGGCCTTCAGCGGCGGTCTCGATGACTGCACCCATTTCACGTAGCGGATTGGCCACGCGATTCATCGGACGCTTGGACAGCGAAGCGTCGCCAGTCAGGGTGCTGTCGAAGTTCTGCGCAGCCAACAGGCCAGACAGCAGACGCATCGAGGTGCCGGAGTTGCCCAGATAGATTGGGCCCGGCGCAGGCTTCAGGCCATGCAGACCGACGCCGTGAATGGTCACACGACCGTGGTGCGGGCCTTCGATGACCACGCCCATGTCTCGGAAAGCTTGCAGGGTCGCCAGGGCGTCTTCGCCCTCGAGGAAACCTTCCACTTCGGTGACGCCTTCGGCCAGGGAACCGAGCATGATCGAGCGGTGGGAAATCGATTTGTCGCCCGGTACACGAATCCGCCCAGTCAGGCGGCCACCAGGTTGTGCCAGGAAAATCAGATCGTTGGAATTCATAGCGTCCACATAGGCCCGGCGGGCCAGGATTTTACTGAAATGCTCGCGGGCAACCCGGGCGCGCGTGAACACGCCCAATAATTGGTGCCCATCCCCTGCATCGACCGCGTCGCGCAAGGCGTCGAGGTCGCTGCGAAATGTATCGAGTGTGCGCAGGACAGCTTCGCGGTTGGCGAGGAAGATGTCGTGCCACATGACCGGGTCGCTACCGGCGATTCTTGTGAAATCGCGGAAACCGCCCGCAGCGTAACGGAAGATCTCAAGATTTTCATTGCGTTTGGCCAACGAATCGACCAAACCGAACGCCAGCAAGTGCGGCAAATGGCTGGTTGCCGCCAACACTTCGTCGTGACGCTCGACCTGCATGTGCTCGACGTCGGCACCCAATTCGCGCCACAGCCGGTCGACCACGGCAAGGGCGTCCGGATCAGTCTGATCCAGCGGCGTCAGAATCACCTTATGGCGACGGAACAGTTCGGCATTGGAGGCTTCCACCCCGCTCTGCTCGGAACCGGCAATCGGATGCCCCGGCACGAAACGCGTCGGCATGCCGCCAAACGCTTCGGTCGCCGCGCGCACCACATTGCCCTTGGCGCTACCGACGTCGGTCAGAATCGCTTGCCCCAGATCCATGCCCGCCAACAACGCGAGCAACTTCTCCATGGCCAGAATCGGTACCGCCAGCTGAATCACATCAGCGCCCTGGCAAGCCTTCGCCAGGTCATCTTCGCAGCGATCCACCACACCCAACTCGACCGCCAGCTTGCGCGACTGCGGGTCGAGATCGACCCCGACCACTTCGCGGCACAAACCGCTTTCGCGCAAGCCCTTGGCAAACGAACCGCCGATCAACCCCAGACCGACCACCACCAGGCGACCGATCATAGGTTCAGCAGATTGCAGTGCAGTGACATCAACCACGAGCCATAACCTTGGTCAGCGCCTCAAGGAAGCGGCTGTTTTCCGCTGGCAAACCGATGGTGATGCGCAGGTGGTTCGGCATGCCATAGTTGGCCACCGGACGCACGATCACACCTTCGCGCAGCAACCCCTGGAATACCGGAGCAGCAACACGACCCAGATCGACACAGATGAAGTTGCCTCTGGATGGAATCCAGCTCAGCCCCAACTCACGGAAACCCGCTTCCAGCTGCAGCATGCCGGATTCATTCAGACGACGGCTTTCTGCCAGGTAATCGGTGTCTTGCAGCGCCGCGCAAGCAGCGGCCAATGCAAGGCTGTTGACGTTGAACGGCTGCCGCACGCGATTCAGCACATCCGCGACCACGACAGTGGACAAGCCATAACCGACTCGCAGCGATGCCAGACCATAGGCTTTGGAGAAGGTGCGCAACACCAACAGGTTCGGATAGGCCGCCAGATAATCCAGACCATCCGGCAAGTCACCGCCTTCGGCGTACTCGATGTAGGCCTCGTCCAGCACCACCAGCACATGCTCCGGTACGTCCTGCAGGAATTCATCCAGCGCTTCGGCGTCGAACCAGGTCCCGGTCGGGTTGTTCGGGTTGGCGATGAACACCACGCGGGTATCGGCATCGATCGCGGCCAGCATGGCCGGCAGATCATGCCCCCAATCTTTGGCCGGAATCACCTTTGCCTGGGCGCCAACGGCCTGGGTCACGATCGGATAGACCGCAAACGCATGCTCGCTGAACACCGCGTTCAGGCCCGGCGCCAGATAGGCACGCGCCACCAACTCCAGAATGTCGTTGGAGCCGTTGCCCAGCGTCACCTGGCTCAGCTCGACGCGGCACTGCTCGGCCAGCAGGGTCTTGAGCGCAAAGCCATTGCCATCCGGATAGCGGGTCAGCTCGGCCAGCGCTTCGCGAATCGCTGCCAGCGCCTTGGGACTGGCGCCCAACGGGTTCTCGTTGCTCGCCAGTTTGACGATGCTGGCCGGATCGAGATCCAGCTCACGGGCCAGTTCGTCCACAGGCTTGCCCGGAACGTAAGGCGAAAGTTGTTGCACGCCCGGCTGTGCCAGAGCGAGGAAGTTGCCACTCATTTGCTACCGCCCTTAGAGAACTGCTTTCGGGTAGGAACCCAGCACTTTGAGTGCCACTGCTTCCTGACTGATCTTTTCCAACACACCTTTGACCAGCGGGTCGCGGTGGTGGCCGACGAAGTCGATGAAGAACACGTAGGTCCATTTACCGCTGCGCGACGGACGGGTCTCGATCCGTGTCAGATCGATGCCATTGTCGTGGAACGGCACCAGCAATTCGTGGAGCGCGCCGGGTTTGTTGCTCATGGAAACGATGATCGAGGTCTTGTCGTCGCCGGTCGGCGGCACTTCCTGGCTGCCGATCATCAGGAATCGCGTGGAGTTGTCCGGGCGATCCTCGATTTTCTCGGCCAGACGGGTCAACCCGTACAAGCCTGCCGCCATGTCGCCGGCAATCGCCGCCGAGTTCCACTCACCCTTGACCCGCTTGGCCGCTTCGGCGTTGCTGGACACCGCCACGCGCTCGACATTCGGGTAATGGGCGTCCAGCCACTTGCGGCACTGGGCCAGGGACTGAGCGTGGGAATAGATGCGGCTGATACTGTCGGTCTTGGTGTTTTCACCGACCAACAGGTGATGGTGAATCCGCAACTCGACTTCGCCACAGATCACCATGTCGTGTTCGAGGAAGCTGTCGAGGGTGTGGTTGACCGCGCCCTCGGTGGAGTTTTCCACCGGGACCACGCCAAAGTTCACCGCGCCAGCCGCCACTTCACGGAACACTTCGTCGATCGCCGCCATCGGCTTGCTGATCACCGCATGGCCGAAGTGTTTCATGGCCGCAGCCTGAGTGAATGTACCTTCAGGGCCAAGGTAAGCCACCTTCAGCGGCTGCTCGAGCGCCAGGCACGAGGACATGATTTCGCGAAACAGCCGCGCCATCTCTTCGTTGCCCAGCGGCCCCTGGTTACGCTCCATCACGCGCTTGAGCACCTGAGCCTCACGCTCAGGACGATAGAACACCGGCACTTCGCCTTCGGCCAGCGAGGCCATCTTTACTCGCGCAACTTCCTGGGCGCAGCGTGCGCGCTCACTGATCAGCTCCAGGACTTTTTCGTCCAGAGCGTCAATGCGCAGGCGCAGTGCCTTGAGTTCTTGCTCAGACATTAACCGTGTTCCTTCTCGAACTCTGCCATGTACGAAACCAGTGCGTTGACCCCAACGATATCGACGGCGTTATAGATGGAGGCACGCATGCCGCCCACGGAACGGTGGCCTTTGAGGTTCAGCAGGCCTCGTTCGTCGGCACCGGCCAGGAACGACTTGTCGAGACGATCGTCGGCCAGACGGAACGGCACGTTCATCCACGAGCGGTCCGACTTGTTGATCGGGTTGCTATACAAGCCGCTGGCGTCGATGAAGTCGTACAGCGTGCGCTGCTTCACGTCATTGAGCTTGCCGATGGCTTCGACGCCACCCTGCTCTTTCAGCCACTCGAACACCAGACCGGACAAGTACCAGGCCAGGGTGGGTGGAGTGTTGTACATCGAGCCATTATCGGCCGCGACCTTGTAGTTGAGCATGGTCGGGCAAATGGAACGGGCATGACCCAGCAGGTCTTCGCGAACGATGTTCACGACGATGCCGCTCGGACCGATGTTTTTCTGGGCGCCGGCGTAGATCATGCCGAAGCGCGAGACGTCCACCGGGCGCGAAAGAATGTCCGAGGACATGTCTGCGACCAGCGGCACATCACCGGTTTCCGGGATCCATTGGAATTCCAGGCCGCCAATGGTTTCGTTCGGCGCGTAGTGAACGTAGGCCGCATCTGCAGACAGGTTCCATTCGTTCTGACTGGGAATAGCGAAATAGTCGTAAGGCTTGGCGGTGGCGGCAACGTTGACGTGGCCGTAGCGCGAGGCTTCTTCGATAGCTTTCTGCGACCAGATACCGGTGTCGATATAGTCGGCGGTGCCGCATTCCGGCAACAGGTTCAGAGGAATCTGAGCAAATTGCTGGCTCGCGCCACCTTGCAGAAACAGCACTTTATAGTTCGAGGGGATATTCAGCAGATCACGCAGATCCTGCTCGGCCTTGGTGGCAATGGACACGAACTCATCGCTGCGATGGCTCATTTCCATGACCGACAGGCCCTTGCCATGCCAATCAAGGAGTTCAGCCTGGGCGCGCTTCAGGACAGCTTCGGGAAGCGCCGCAGGGCCGGCACAGAAGTTATAGGCTCTCTTGCTCACATCCAATCTCGCTCTGATTTGGTGGTCACTTAAATCTTTCGGTCTGCGGATGATCGTTCCCATGCTTTGCGTGGGAATGCATCCAATGACGCTCTGCGTCATGGGACGCGGAGCGTCCCGAGCGGCATTCCCACGCAGAGCGTGGGAACGATCCTGCGCAGTGTCGCAAATTTTCAAACAGAACAAACAACAAGGGGGCGAATCTTCATCCGCCCCCTGCTTGCCCGCTTACTCTTGCGGTTCTTCGTCGGCGGCAGCGTCGAGTTGCTGGTCGTCGGCAACGTCGTCGATCACGACTTCACCGTCGAACACTGCACCCTCTTCACCTTCAAGCTCTTCGCCCTCGACTTCCGACGGCTCCTGAACCCGCTCCAGGCCCACCAGCGTTTCATCGTTGGCCAGCTTGATCAGGGTCACGCCCTGGGTGTTACGACCCAGGCTGGACACTTCGTCGACACGGGTACGAACCAAAGTACCCTGGTCGGAAATCAGCATGATTTCCTCGCCATCAAGCACCTGGACTGCGCCGACCAGACGGCCGTTACGCTCGTTGCTGACCATGGCGATAACGCCCTGACCGCCACGCTTGTACTCAGGGAACTCGGTGATCGCAGTGCGCTTGCCGAAACCACGCGCCGAAGCGGTGAGGATCTGGCTGCCTTCTTCCGGGATCAGCATGGAAATCAGCTTCTGGCCTTCCGGCAGACGCATGCCGCGGACACCGCGAGCGGTACGACCCATGGCGCGAACGTCGGTTTCCTTGAAGCGAGTGACCTTGCCGCCGTCGGAGAACAGCATGACTTCGCGCTCACCATCGGTAATGGCGGCAGAAATCAGTACGTCGCCTTCATCCAGCTCCAGCGCGATCAGACCGACACTGCGTTGACGACTGAAGGATTCCAGCGGGGTCTTCTTCACCGTGCCTTTAGCAGTGGCCATGAAGATGAAGTGACCTTCGGTGTACTCCTCGACCGGCAGCATGGTGGTGATGTATTCATCACTGTCCAGCGGCAGCAGGTTGACCAGCGGACGACCACGGGCAGCACGGGACGCTTCCGGAATTTCGTAGGTTTTCAGCCAGTACACTTTACCTTTGCTGGAGAACAGCAACAGCGTGGTGTGGCTGTTGGCGACCAACAGGTGAGCGATGTAGTCCTCATCCTTGACGCCGGTGGCCGACTTGCCTTTACCGCCGCGACGCTGAGCCTGGTACGCAGCCAACGGCTGGGTCTTGGCGTAGCCACCGTGGGAAATAGTCACGACGCGCTCTTCTTCCGGGATCATGTCACCCAGGGTCAGGTCGAGACGGGCATCGAGAATCTCGGTGCGGCGCACATCGCCGTATTCGGCACGGATCACTTCCAGCTCTTCGCGAATCACTTCCATCAGGCGCGTGGCACTGTTGAGAATGCGGATCAGCTCGCCGATCTGGTTGAGGATCTCTTGATACTCGGCCAGCAGCTTTTCGTGCTCCAGACCGGTCAGACGGTGCAGACGCAGTTCCAGAATGGCTTGTGCCTGCTCTGGCGACAGGAAGTACTTGCCGTCGCGCAGACCGTATTGCGGATCGAGGTTTTCCGGACGGCACGAATCGGCACCGGCACGCTCGACCATCGCCACTACGGCAGTCGATTCCCACGGCGTGCTGATCAGCGCTTCCTTGGCTTCCGACGGCGTTGGCGAGGCCTTGATCAGGGCGATGACCGGGTCGATGTTCGACAGGGCAACCGCTTGACCTTCCAGAATGTGACCACGCTCGCGCGCTTTACGCAGCTCGAACACGGTACGACGGGTCACGACTTCGCGACGGTGACGAACGAAGGCTTCCAGCAGGTCCTTGAGGTTCAGGATCCGCGGACGGCCGTCGATCAGCGCGACGATGTTGATACCGAACACCGCTTGCAGCTGAGTCTGGGCGTAGAGGTTGTTGAGGATGACCTCAGGCACTTCGCCGCGACGCAGTTCGATCACGACGCGCATACCGTCCTTGTCGGACTCGTCACGCAGTTCAGTGATGCCTTCGAGTTTCTTCTCTTTCACCAGCTCGGCGATCTTCTCGATCAGACGGGCCTTGTTCAGCTGGTAAGGGAGTTCGGTGATGACGATCTGCTGACGGCCACCGACCTTGTCGATGTCTTCGATCATCGAGCGGGCACGCATGTAAATGCGCCCGCGACCGGTGCGGTAGGCTTCGATGATGCCGGCGCGACCATTGATGATCGCGGCGGTCGGGAAGTCCGGACCGGGGATGTATTGCATCAGCTCATCGACGGTCAGCTCAGGGTTGTCGATGAGCGCCAGGCAACCGTCGATGACTTCACCGAGGTTGTGCGGCGGGATGTTGGTCGCCATGCCCACGGCGATACCGCTGGAGCCGTTGACCAGCAGGTTGGGAATGCGGGTCGGCATGACCGCCGGGATCATTTCGGTGCCGTCGTAGTTCGGCACCCAGTCCACGGTTTCTTTGTGCAGGTCGGCCAGCAGCTCGTGTGCCAGCTTGGTCATGCGCACTTCGGTGTATCGCATGGCCGCGGCGTTGTCGCCGTCCACCGAACCGAAGTTGCCCTGACCGTCTACCAGCAGGTAACGCAGCGAGAATGGCTGCGCCATCCGAACGATGGTGTCGTACACCGCGGTATCACCGTGAGGGTGATACTTACCGATCACGTCACCGACAACACGGGCAGATTTCTTGTACGGCTTGTTGAAGTCGTTGCCCAGCTCGCTCATCGCGAACAGCACACGCCGGTGCACGGGCTTCAAGCCATCGCGCGCATCCGGCAGTGCCCGCCCGACAATTACGCTCATCGCGTAGTCGAGGTAGGACTGCTTCAGCTCGTCTTCGATATTGACCGGGAGGATTTCTTTGGCCAGTTCGCCCATGAGAAGCCTGATTCCTTTTTTTGGTGAAACTTCGTCACATCCATATGGGACGAACGAAGCTCGCCGATGCAGACTGAGTGCCGTGCACCGACTTACGACAAATCAACGAGTTATGCCATGGATCTGCGCAGTAAAGGCAGCCACATCAGGCTACCCTGGAAACCGCCGGATGTTATCACAAGAGCCGCCACGCACCTATCCCCCAGATGCGCATGGAGCATAGTTAGTTGACCGGTGACAGGCTTAAAGGGGACGAGAGGGGCTTAGAGGAAAATTCCAGAGGGGATTGAAGCGTATTTGTTGGCTGTCAGGGCCTCATCGCGAACAGGCTCGCTCCCACATTGGATCTGCATCGTTAACAAATCCCCTGTGGGAGCGAGCCTGCTCGCGATGGCAATCTCTCAGGCGCCAAAAATCATTAATGCAGACGCTTACGGCACATCAACTGCGCCATTTTCGCCGTATCCGGACGCTCGACAATGCCCTTTTCGGTGACGATTGCATCGATCAGGTCGGCCGGGGTCACGTCGAACACCGGGTTGAAGGCATCGACATCCGCCCCCACCCGCTTGCCGCCGACTTCCAGCAACTCGCGACCATCACGTTCTTCGATAGGAATCTCGTCGCCACTGGCCAGGTTCATGTCGATGGTCGAACTCGGCGCCACCACCATGAAGCGCACGCCGTGGTGCATGGCGTTGACCGCCAATTGATAGGTGCCGATCTTGTTCGCCACGTCGCCATTGGCAGTGATCCGGTCGGCGCCGACGATCACCCAGGTTACGCCCTTGGTTTTCATGATATGCGCGGCGGCGGAATCGGCATTGAGGGTCACGGGAATGCCTTCATTGGCCAATTCCCATGCGGTCAATCGCGAACCTTGCAGCCATGGTCGGGTTTCGTCGGCGTAGACGCGCTCGACCATGCCTTCGATGAAGGCTCCGCGAATGACCCCCAGCGCCGTGCCGAAGCCACCGGTGGCCAGTGCGCCGGTGTTGCAGTGCGTGAGGATCGCCTGGGCGTTGCCCTGATGCTTGCGGATCAGATCGACACCCAGCTGGGCCATGGTCAGGTTGGCTTCGCGATCGCTTTCGTGAATGGCGATAGCCTCCGCCTCCAGTGCCGCCAGAGGGTCTGCGTCCTCCTTGAGACGGTCCAGGCGGTCACGCATGCGACTCAAGGCCCAGAACAGGTTAACCGCTGTTGGACGGGAATCGGCCAGTAACGCGTAATCCTCTTCCCACGCTGCCTGCCAGTCACCGCCCTCGGCAATTCGGGCGCGGGCTGACAGCACCATGGCATACGCCGCACTGATGCCAATCGCTGGCGCGCCGCGCACCACCATCGAGCGAATGGCTTCGGCCACACCCGCGGCGCTGGTGTAGGCGATCCAGGTTTCCTCGAACGGCAAAATACGCTGATCCAGCAGGTACAGTGCGCCATCACGCCAATCGATGGCCTTCACCTTCTCCGCAGCCAACAGTCGATCGCGCATCCCCACACCCCGCACTCATGAACAAAAGCCGCCGATTATAGCGATCCCCCCGCGAAGACGCTCGGGTATACTTCGCCATCCTCTACAAAAGCACTGGAACCGACTCTCGATGCCGACCCCCACCGCTGCGCTCGACCTATTATTGCTGCCGACCTGGCTGGTACCCGTCGAACCGGCTGGCGTGGTCCTTAAAGAGCATGCCCTGGGCATCCGCGACGGTCGCATCGTATTTATCGGCCCGCGCGCAGCAGCCTTGAAGCTTAACGCAACCGAAGTCCGCGAATTGCCGGGCATGCTGCTCAGCCCCGGCCTGATCAATGCCCACGGGCATGCGGCAATGACGCTGTTCCGCGGCCTGGCCGACGATCTGCCGCTGATGACTTGGTTGGAAAACCATATCTGGCCCGCTGAAGCGAAGTGGGTCGACGAGGCTTTCGTACGCGACGGCACTGACCTGGCCATCGCCGAGCAGATCAAAGGTGGCATCACCTGCTTCTCTGACATGTATTTCTTCCCGAAGGTCGCCAGCGAACGCGTACATAACAGCGGCATTCGCGCCCAGATCGCCATTCCGATCCTCGATTTTCCGATTCCAGGCGCCAGCACGGCGGATGAAGCCATTCGTCAGGGCGTCGAATTATTCGGCGATCTCAAGCATCACGAGCGAATCAAAGTTACCTTCGGCCCCCATGCCCCCTACACCGTGGGCGACGAAAACCTGGAAAAAATCCGGGTGATCGCCGAAGAGCTGGACGCCTCGATTCATATGCACGTCCACGAAACCGCCTTCGAAGTGCAGCAGTCAGTGGAACAACGCGGCGAACGGCCACTGGCCCGCCTCGGCCGCCTGGGCCTGCTCGGGCCGCGCTTCCAGGCCGTTCACATGACCCAGATCAGCGATGAAGACCTGGCGCTGCTGGTAGAAAGTAACACCAATGTGATTCATTGCCCGGAGTCGAACCTGAAGCTGGCCAGCGGTTTCTGCCCGGTCGAGCGCTTGTGGCAGGCCGGGGTCAATGTGGCGGTCGGCACCGATGGCGCGGCCAGCAATAATGACCTGGACCTGCTCGGCGAAACCCGCACCGCCGCGTTGCTGGCCAAAGCGGTCGCCGGCTCGGCCACCGCGCTGGACGCCCATCGCGCCCTGCGCATGGCCACGCTCAATGGCGCCCGCGCACTGGGAATCGAAGCTGAAACGGGTTCGCTGGAAGTCGGCAAAGCGGCGGACATCGTCGCGTTCGACCTGTCGGGCCTGGCGCAGCAACCGGTCTACGACCCGGTTTCGCAACTGATTTATGCCACTGGCCGCGACTGCGCGAAACACCTTTGGGTCGCTGGCAAGCAATTGCTCGACGACGGCCGCCTGACCCGCCTGGATGAAGCGCAACTGTGCGCCACGGCCAAGGCCTGGGGCCAGCGCATCAGCGGCCATACCGAATCGTAAGCACCGAATTGTAAGCACCCTGGACCAAAACCGGGGCAACAGGATTTTTCAAGTTTTAGAGGACTGACACCATGAGCAACGTCGACCACGCCGAAATCGCCAAATTCGAAGCCCTGGCTCATCGCTGGTGGGACCGCGAAAGCGAGTTCAAACCGCTGCACGACATCAACCCGCTACGGGTCAACTGGATCGACGAGCGCGTCAATCTGGCCGGCAAGAAAGTTCTCGACGTCGGTTGCGGCGGCGGCATCCTCAGCGAAGCCATGGCCCAGCGCGGCGCCACCGTCATGGGCATCGACATGGGCGAAGCGCCACTGGCGGTCGCACAGTTGCATCAGCTGGAATCCGGCGTGAATGTCGAGTATCGCCAAATCACCGCCGAAGCACTGGCCGAGGAACTGCCTGAACAGTTCGATGTGGTCACCTGCCTGGAAATGCTCGAACACGTACCGGATCCGTCCTCGGTCATCCGCGCCTGCTTCCGCATGGTCAAACCTGGCGGCCAGGTGTTCTTCTCCACCATCAACCGCAACCCGAAGGCCTATCTGTTCGCCATCGTCGGCGCCGAATACATCATGAAGCTGCTGCCGCGCGGCACCCACGACTTCAAGAAATTCATCCGCCCTTCCGAGCTGGGTGCCTGGAGCCGCATGGCCGGCCTGACCGTCAAGGACATCATTGGCCTGACCTACAACCCGCTGACCAAGCACTACAAACTGGCGGCCGATGTCGACGTCAATTACATGATCCAGACCCTGCGCGAGGAGTAAGCCGATGCGTATCAGAGCAGTTCTTTTCGACATGGACGGCACCCTGCTCGACACCGCGCCGGACTTCATTGCCATCTGCCAGGCGATGCGCGCCGAGCGTGGTTTGCCGCCAATGAACGACAAGCATATCCGCGACGAGATCTCCGGCGGCGCCAGGGCGATGGTCGCTGTGACCTTTTCCATGGACCCGGAATCGCCGGGCTTCGAAGCGCTGCGCCTGGAATTTCTGGAGCGCTATGTCAAAGGTTGTGCGGTGCACAGCAAGCTCTTTGACGGCATGGGCGAATTGTTGGCCGACATCGAGAAGGCCAACCTGATCTGGGGCGTGGTCACCAATAAACCGCTGCGCTTCGCCGAACCGATCATGCAGCAACTGGGGCTGGCCGAGCGTTCGGCGCTGCTGATCTGCCCGGATCATGTGAAGAACAGCAAGCCGGACCCGGAGCCGTTGATCCTGGCGTGCAAGATGCTCGACCTCGACCCGGCCAGTGTGCTGTTTGTCGGCGATGACCTGCGCGATATCGAGTCCGGGCGAGATGCCGGCACCAAAACAGCCGCCGTGACCTATGGCTATATTCATCCGGACGATAACCCGCGGCATTGGGGTGCGGATGTGGTGGTCGATCATCCGCTGGAGTTGCGCCAGGTGCTGGATAGCGCCCTCTGTAGCTGCTGAGACCCGTTTTCAGGCTCCGGGGATGTGGCGTGAATGCTGACGCCTTCGCGGGCAAGCCCGCTCCCACAGGATCACGTTGCCCGGAGAAAATGTGTGAACACTCTCAGTCCCTGTGGGAGCGGGCTTGCCCGCGATTGGCCGCGCCGCGATCTGTCTTCTGTTTTTGTGAGGTTTTTTATGTTTGATTATTCCGCCCGCCCCGAATTGCTCAAGGACCGGGTCATACTGGTCACCGGCGCTGGCCGTGGCATCGGTGCTGCCGCCGCAAAAGCCTACGCCGCTCACGGCGCCACCGTGCTGCTGCTGGGCAAGACCGAAGCCAACCTGACGCAGGTCTACGACGAAATCGAAGCGGCCGGGCATCCACAACCGGTCGTGATCCCGTTCAATCTGGAAACCGCCCTGCCCCATCAATACGATGAACTGGCGGCCATGATCGAGACCGAATTCGGCCACCTCGATGGCCTGCTGCACAACGCGTCGATCATCGGTCCCCGCACACCCATCGAGCAGTTGTCCGGCGAGAACTTCATGCGCGTCATGCACGTCAACGTCAACGCCATGTTCATGCTCACCAGCACCCTGCTGCCGCTGCTCAAGCTGTCGCAGGACGCCTCGGTGGTGTTCACCTCCAGCAGTGTCGGTCGCAAGGGTCGTGCGTACTGGGGTGCTTACGGCGTTTCCAAGTTTGCGACCGAAGGCCTGATGCAAACCCTGGCCGACGAAGTCGATACCGTGGCACCGGTGCGCTCCAACAGCATCAACCCCGGCGCCACCCGTACCAGCATGCGCGCTCAGGCCTACCCTGGGGAAAATCCGCTGAACAACCCGACGCCCGAGGAAATCATGCCGGTCTACCTTTACCTGATGGGTCCGGACAGCACCGGCATCAATGGCCAGGCGTTCAACGCTCAGTAATGCCCGTGCGTCGCTTTTGTGTCGCGACGGTTTCCCGACGCGGCACGCAAAACAGGTATTAATTGCAGCCACTTCAAGTCAAATAAATGTCAACGCACTCAGCAGCCCCTCTCGCACAACCTTTCACCTTTTTGATTTAGAACGTTTTTTATCCAACTGAACCGAATGGCACGACTTTCGCTCTAATTTTGCTCAGACACGCCGAGTGAAAGCAAACGGGGCGGAGCGTGAGCCGATAGGTTACTAATCTTCGGTAAAGCGGACTAAACTCGTGCCAAATGTCCTACGGGACTGATGGACCAGTATGACGCGCAGCCCAAAGCCGCTCTCACCCAGCCTGTAAGACAGCCTTACTGCTTAGGGGCTCACGCCATATGAAATCACCTCCCCAGACCAACGCAATTGACTTCGACAGTGCCAAATTGCAACGCCTGGGCTTTGGTCAGCAGCCTCCTCTCCTGGGGCGGCCCGTCAGTCTTGCGCAGTTGCGCCAGGTGCTGGGCCTGAAGCTGCAAACCAGTCTTGAGCCGCAACGCATTCTCGGGCTTTTCTTCCGCGAAATTCAGCGCCTTGTGCCACTGGATGCCTTGAGCTATGAGCATCAGCCCAGCGACTTGCGCCTGCAATTCGGCCTGCGGGGGCATCATTCAATCACCTACAACCTCAGCCATGAAGGCGAGCCGTTGGGTGAACTGGTGTTCCGTCGCAATCAGCGTTTCAGCGAGCAGGAACAGGGCTCTCTGGAATCACTGCTGTCCACTCTGCTCTTCCCCATGCGAAACGCCCTGCTCTATCGAGCGGCGACCCAAAGTGCGTTGCGTGATCCGCTGACCGATACCGGCAACCGCATCGCTATGGATCAGACGCTGCAACGGGAAATCGAGATGTCACGGCGACACTCGCAACCTCTGTCGCTGCTGATGCTGGACATCGATCACTTCAAACACATCAACGACACCTACGGGCACAGTGCTGGCGATGAAGTACTCAAGGCGGTCGCAGCCTCGATCAAAAACCAGTTGCGCAACGTGGACATGGTGTTCCGGTTTGGTGGCGAAGAATTCATGATCCTGCTCTCCAACACCAGTCGGGAAGCCGCGGCCATGGTCGGTGAACGTCTGCGCTTTGCGGCGCAGACTCAGGACTATGTGGCCGATGGCAAGGTGATCGCGCTGACGGTCAGCCTGGGTTGCTCGACCCTGCTGCCCGGCGAGTCTGCCGAAAGCCTGTTACGACGGGCTGACAGTGCGCTGTATGTGGCCAAGCGCGAGGGGCGTAACCGGTTGGCGATGGCTGGCTGAAATTTCAGCAACACTGCATAACCCATGCAGGAGCGGGCTTGCTCGCGAAAGCGGTTTGACATTCAGCATCTGTGTTGAATGTTAAGCCGTCTTCGCGAGCAAGCCCGCTCCCACATTTGGTTTGTGTCGCTTTCAGAGGATCAGCTTTCGGCCAACGCCATCCGCTCACGGGCTACCGGGGTTTTTCCTGCCAGTTCCAACTGCATGCAACGTTCCAGGAACAGGTACATGTAGTCGTAACTTTTGCAGACAGCCTGGCGCAATTCCACCTGAAGGGATTTGCTCGGGTTCATGCCCGCCAGGGTGCAGATGATTTCCAGCGCTTCCCATGGATGGGCATCGTCGTACTGGGCGTGCATCTTCAACCACTTCATGGCCCGTTTGCGATCTTCCTCGGGAAACGAGGCCGCATAGACGCCATTGGAACAGACCACTGCCGACCACTCCCCGGTTGCACCCTCGATGGCGTAGTTGGTGGCGGCGATGGCCACGATCAACGAATCCGACGAACTGGTGTGCCAACACCAGTGGCTCAAGGCGTGAAGTTCAGGGGTAACCTGCTGCGCTCGCAGATCTTCCAGGCTGACGCCGTGAGCACGACTCCAGTGCACCCAGTAGTCGGCATGGTTCAATTCGACGCGAATGTTGCGCATCAGCCAACGACGCGCCATGTCTTCGCCAGGGTGGCGCGCAAATCGGGTTTTTGTCAGGTTCTGTGCCATGTATAACGCGAACTGTTCGACCACTGGCCAGCCACCAATGAGGTACTGACGCATGGTTTTTGCGCTGAGTCTGTTATCACGCATGCGCTGATACAGTTCGTGTTCGACAACCCGGCGCTTGCTCTCGCTGCAATCCTGAATCAATTGCTGAGCCCAGGCGGGGTAACTTGCAGCTTCCATGAGTGGTCCGGTTCGGTTGAATGTGTCGATCACTGTCGGCTCCTTTTGATTGTGATTTTAAGATCAGCAAGAGATTTCAACGGAACGTGCCGGGCGCCTTGAATAACAAAGGTTGTGGCCTGGCAGGACGACTTTGCAAACTATCGCAGGTAAACAGATGCGGGCGTTCAATCACATACCCTTGAGCGTAATCCACCCCGATCTCCAGCAATGCCTGCTCGATCTGAGGTGTTTCAACGAACTCGGCAATCGTGCGCTTACCCATGACATGGCCGATGTGGTTGATCACTTCGACCATGGCGCGGTTAATCGGGTCGTCCAGCATATCCTTTACGAAACTCCCGTCGATCTTCAGGAAGTCTACAGGTAAATGTTTCAAGTAAGCGAATGAGGACATACCGGCGCAGAAGTCATCTAATGAAAAGTGGCAACCTAAGCCTTTGAGTTCATTGATAAATCTAATTGCGCTTCCTAAATTGGAAATCGCGCTGGTTTCTGTAATTTCAAAACAAATCATTTCAGGCGGAATTGAATAGGTAACAAACTGTTCACGAAGGAAGTCCAGAAACGCCTCGTCTCCGATCGTAATACCTGACAGATTTATCGCACACATGGCCAACGGCCCTCGGCGTTCTTCAGTGATGGCTTGGGCAATGACCTTGAAAACGTTCTCCACCACCCAGCGATCAAGCGACGTCATCAAACCATAACGCTCAGCGGCCGGAATGAAACTGTCCGGCAGAATCATGCGCCCGGCTTCGTCATGCAGGCGCAGCAGGATTTCGATATGCCCGCCGCCCTGCTCGCCAGGGCCAAGGGGCGCGATTTCCTGGGCATACAGGCAAAAGCGGTCTTCTTCCAATGCCATGTGCAAGCGCTGCACCCAGGCCATCTCGCCAAAGCGCAGAGACAGCTCCGAGTCGTCGGCGTGATAGACCTGAACCCGGTTGCGACCCTTTTCCTTGGCCATATAACAGGCCATGTCAGCCGCACGCAGCGAAGCCTCGAGGGTGGCCGGACTCTGGGCCACATGCACCAGACCGATACTCACCGTGGTCACGAACGGCCGGCCTTTCCAGACAAAATGCAGGTTCTGCACGGTCAACCGCAGGCCTTCGGCAATTTTCTCGGCCGCTTCCGGCGCACAGTTTTCCAGCAAAATACCGAACTCGTCGCCCCCTAACCGGGCCAGGGTGTCGCCTTCGCGCAAACCTGATTGCAGCAACGCACAAATATGCCGCAACAGCTCGTCGCCCGCGGCATGACCGCAGGTATCGTTGACCAGCTTGAATTGATCCAGATCGAGGAACATCAAGGCGTGACGCCCCACCTGTCGCGTCAGGTGATGCAGGGCTTGCTCCAGGCGATATTCGAATTCGCGGCGGTTGGCCAGCCCGGTCAAGGCGTCATGGGTCGCTTGCCAGGACAGATTGGCGATGTACTGCCGCTCCTGGGTCATGTCATGCAGCACCAGCACGGTGCCACTGACCTTACCCGTGTTGCGGATCTGCGCGCCGACCAGAGTGACCGAGACCGTACTGCCATCCAGCCGCTGGATCAGTCTGGAATGTTCGCTGCCACCGCTGAGCTGCCCGCTCAAAATGTGCTCGATCAAGGCAAAACCGTCGGCCTGAGCGTTCTCGTCCAGCAGGTTGAACAGCGCCGCCAATGGCAACCCCGCCGCCTGTTCGGCTTTCCAGTGCGTCAAGGCCTCGGCGGCCGGGTTCATGTAGGCGATCGCGCCCTCGACGTCCGTGGTGATCACCCCGTCACCAATCGATTGCAAAGTGATCTGCGCCCGGTCTTTCTCCAACTGCAAGGCATCGGCGAAAGCATGGCGCTGCTTGAGCAGCTTGTGGGTGCGCAGCAAGGCCAGCACGATCAGGCCCAGCGCCGTGGCGAGGTTCGTCACCAGCAGCAGCCGGAGAATCATGCGTGAGCCCTCGCCCAAGGCATCGCTGAACGCTTTGGCAGGGGGCGTCACGCCATCGTTGATGACTAAAATCTGCTCCTTCCAGCGCTTGATGTCGGCATCGGTGGCCTGGCCATCGACAATACGCTGATGCATCTCCCGCGCGACATCATCGAGCCGCACCAGGTACGCGTCACCGACCGTCCAGAGTTCGATGGCTTTTTCAAGGTAACTGAAGTGCCGGAAATTGAGGTACAGCCAAATCAGGCTGGAGACGTCGTCCGGGTGATTGCCGCCTTTGAGAATCGCGAGCCGCGCGGCCTCGATATTCGGTGGCTGATGATCCAGCGCCATACGCAACTCATGGCCACCCTGAGGCACGGCAATCGCATTCTGGTATTTGAGAAAGATCGTCTCGTCGCGGCTGTCGGCGTAGAGATTGAGGTAATAGATGGCGTCTTTCTGGCCCTTGGACCACAGGCTTTCACCGCCGACGTAGCCGCGAACCGCCGAAAGAACGTAAAGACTGACGCCGCCCAACAGTGCCTGAAACAACACGACGGCGATAAATGGCCAGACGATGCCCAACAGCCGAGGCGTTCCGAGAGTCCGCTTTTGCTTCATGAGGTCCCTTGCATTAGCACAGCCTGATGAACACCCGAATAAGTCCCGCACCCGACAGCACAGACTAGGCTAATTTTCGACACTTCGAATGATCGGGCACGCAGCTAAAACCCGATGGTCTGATCAGACAGAGCATGAAAACGCCAATGTCGGATTTTCCCCGGGACAGCTCAAACACTAAGTACAGTAAGTCGCACGACGTTCAAGGTCGTTGAATTTGCTGCAAATGCCCGTAAAGCTTGGCGTACAAACCACCATCGGCAATCAGCTGCTGGTGGTCGCCATCCTCGGCAATCTGCCCGCCGTCGAATACCAATACCCGGTCAGCCTGCTTCACGGCCGACAACCGGTGCGCAATGATCAACGTGGTGCGATGGCTCAAGAACCGCGCCAGCGCCTGGTGCAGGTTGTATTCAGTGGCGGCGTCCAGGGCGGACGTGGCCTCGTCGAGGATCACCACCTTGGGTTCGGCCAGCACCATCCGCGCAATGGCCAGACGCTGACGCTGCCCGCCGGATAAACGCACGCCGGAACGCCCGACGATGCTGTCCAGGCCATTGGGCAATGCACGCACCGTGTGGTGCAGCTGAGCAATTTCCAATGCCTGCCAGCAGGCTTCGTCGCTGCGTTCGCGGCCCATGGTCAGGTTAGCCCGCACGGTGTCATTGAACAGGGCGGGATGCTGCAAGACCACGGCAACATTCTCACGCACGGTTTCCAGGCCGATCTCTTGCTGAGTCGAACCACCGAAACGGATGGTGCCGGCCAGCGGCGTGTACAAGCCCAGCAGCAACTGCACCAGCGTGCTTTTGCCACCACCGCTGGCGCCGACAATCGCGACTTTTTCACCGGGGGCAATCGACAGGTTCATTTGGTTCAGCACCAGTTCATCGCCGTAGCCGAAACTCAGCCCTTGAACTTCGATGCCCACCGTGTCGCGCCCCTGAAACGGGTCGACAGTGCCGGTGTATTGCGGCTCGTCTGCACGGGCCAGCAGCTCGTTGATCCGCGACAGCGCACCGCCGGCGGCGTAAAAGGCGTACTGCAGGTTGAGCAGTTGTTCCACCGGACCGATCATGAACCACAGGTAACTGAACACCGCCAGCATCTGGCCAATGGACAGGTCGGAAAACAGCACGGTGAGCATGGCCGCGGCGCGAAAAATATCGATGCCGAACTGGAACAGCAAACCGCTGGCCCGGTTCGATGCATCGGTTTTCCACTGCGAGTTCACCGCGTAATCGCGTACTTCCCGCGCTCGCTGCCCCAACCGTCCGAGGAAAAAACCCTGACGGTTACCGGCGCGCACTTCCTGGATGGCGTCCAGGGTTTCGGTCAAGGCCTGAGTGAAACGCGAGGTGCTGTCGTTCTCGAGTTTCTTCAGATGTTTGACGCGCTTGCCCAGCTGCACCGTGGCGTAGATCACCAGCGGGTTGAACAACAGAATCAGCAGCGCGAGTTTCCAGTGCATCCACATCAGGATGGAGGCGGTGCCCACCAACGTCAGCATGGCCACGAGGAAACGACTGAGGGTTTCACCGATGAATTTGTCCAGCGTGTCCAGGTCAGTGACCAGGTGAGTGGTCACCGTGCCGCTGCCCAGGCTTTCGTATTCCCCCAGCGAGATGCGCTTGAGCCGTTCGATCAGCCGCACCCGAATCCGATACACGATGTCCTTGGCCAGCGCCGCAAACAATTTCGCCTGCACCACGTTGAGCATCAAGGCGGTGCAGCGCAGCACCAGGGTCACCAGCAGCATCAGACCAATGTAACCCGCGGCTTTCTGCCAGCCTTCGGGCAGCGCGTGGTTCATGATTTTCAGTGCGGCGTCACCATGGCCCAGCAGCACTTCGTCCACCAGCAACGGCAACAGCAACGGGATCGGCACGCTGCACAGCGTTGCCAATACCGCTACGCCATTGGCGATCCACAGGGATTTTTTATGGTGCAGGGCCAGACGACGGATTTCCGCCCAGCTCAGCCGATCGACACGTTTGGGAGCCGCTGCATCATCGGGCAGATCATGCACAGGCTGCGCGCTCCAGCCAGCGGCCGAGCAACGGTGACAACTCGCTCAGGGGCTGATAACCATTGGTCAGCAGCGCCAATTGACCATCACGCTCCGCCAGCAAGGTCGGGAAACCGGCAATGCCCAGGTCCTGGACCCAGGTGAAATCGGCAGCGGTCGCGGCGTGCTGATCGGCACGATCGAACGCGGCGGCGAACTCGATGCGCGGCAAACCGGCCTGCTCCGCCAGTTCCACCAACACGCTGGCATGGGTGACGTCGCGACCCTCGACGTAGAACGCCTGCTGGATCAGCCCGAGCAGTGTCCAGGCGCAATCCGGTGCCAGGCTGCGCGCGGTCACCAGCGCCCGACAGGCAGGCTCGGTGTCGTAGACAAACCCGTCGGGCAATGCGCCCTCAAACTTGAACGGTTGGCCGGTGGCCTCGCTGACCGCCTGCCAGTGCTCAAGGATGTAGCGCCGGGTGGTCGGCTCCAGTGCCGCGCCACTGCCGGTGCGCAAACCACCCACCACCAGATGCAACTCCACACCCGCTGCCTGCGCCTGCTCAACCAGCGCTTTGGCCACCGGAGCGAAGCCCCAGCACCAGGAACACATCGGATCCATCACATAGAGCAGGCGCGCAGACATGGTTCAAGCCTCGGAAGCGGATTGCTTGTAGTTGTAACCGATCGGGTGCGGCATGTTGCGCGCCTTGGCCAGTTCGATCTGCTTCTGCCGGTCGATGGCACTGCGACGGGTTTTCTCGCTCAGCTTATCCCAGCAATGCGGGCAACTGATGCCGGCCACATAATGCTCGGATGCGCGGTCTTCCACGCTGACGGGCGTACGACAGGCATGACATTGATCGTAGTCGCCTTCGCTGAGGTCGTGACGAACGGTCACGCGGTTATCGAACACGAAACAGTCGCCCTGCCATTTGGTTTCTTCCTGCGGCACCTCTTCGAGGTACTTCAGAATGCCACCCTTGAGGTGATAGACCTCATCGAAACCCTGGCTGAGCATGTAGCTCGAGGCCTTCTCGCAGCGAATGCCGCCGGTGCAGAACATCGCGACTTTCTTGTGCACGGCCGGGTCGAAATTGGCTTTGATGTAGTCGGGGAATTCGCGAAAACTGGTGGTCTTCGGATCGATGGCGCCTTCGAAGGTGCCGATCGAGACTTCATAGTCGTTGCGGGTGTCGATCAGCAACACTTCCGGATCGCTGATCAGCGCGTTCCAGTTCTGCGGATCCACATAGGTGCCGACCTTTTTGTTCGGGTCCACGCCTTCAACGCCCAGCGTGACGATTTCTTTCTTGAGTTTGACTTTGGTGCGATAGAACGGCTGATCGTCGCAGTACGACTCTTTGTGGTCGATGTCGTCCATGCGTGGGTCGTTCTTGAGCCAGGCCATCAGCCCGTCAATGCCTTCGCGGCTGCCGGACACGGTGCCGTTGATGCCTTCTTCGGCGATCAGCAGGGTGCCCTTGATGCCATTGTCGACCATCGCTTGCAGCAGTGGCTCGCGCAGGTCGACGTAATTTTCCAGGGTGACGAACTTATACAGTGCCGCCACGACAATCTGTTGTGTCATGGGTAATTCTCCAGGTGGCTACCCTCGTAAGGGGTGAACCGGATACGAAAAAAAACGCGCCGGGTGAGCGGCGCGTTGCGGATTCTAGCAAAAACGGCGTGATTTTAGGACTGCGAGAATGCCTTTGTGGCGAGGGAGCTTGCTCCCTCGCCACAACAGCGCTTCAGCCCTTCACATTAATGCTTACTGCCGCCAGCACAGGTCGGCGAGGCCGGAGCCGCGTCGATCTGTGCCCATTCCTCAGGCGTGTAGGTATGCAGCGCCAACGCATGGAACTCGCCCATCAGTTCGCCCAAAGTGCCGTACACCTTCTGGTGACGCTTGACGCGATTGAGCCCTTCGAACTGCTGGCTGACCACCACGGCCTTGAAGTGGGTTTGCAACCCACGGCTGTGCATGTGGCTTTCATCCAGCACTTGCAGGTGCTCGGGCTGCAACAGCCCCAGCGTCGATTCGATGCGTTGTTGCATGGTCATACCGAACTCCGCTTAAGGCTTTTTCTTGGCAGGAGCAGGTGCAGTAGCTGCAGCCTTAGGATCCAGTTCGTTGGTCATGTCAGCCAACAGTTTGTTGACCACAGGCACAGCGCTTTCCAGCTTGGCTTGAGTCATCTGGGCCGATTGCTGAGTCAGCTGCGGCATTTTTTCCAGGACTTTCTTGCCCAGTGGCGACTGGTAGAACGCGACCAGCTCCTTGAGCTCGGATTCGCTGAAGTTGGTGGTGTAGAGCTTGACCATGTCCGGTTTCAGCTTGTTCCAGCCAATGGCTGCGTCCAGCGCGGCGTTGGCCTTGGCCTGGTAAGTTTCCAGAACGGCTTTTTTCGATTCAGGGGCTTTGGTCTGTTCAAAGCGCTGAGCGAACATTTGCTGCACTTGCATGTACACCGGAGTGCCCAGTTTGTCAGCGTGCGCCAGGGTCAGGAAAGCTTCGGCACTGGCGTTGTGGCTGGCGGTATCGGCAAAAACCTGGCCGCTGGCGCAAACCAGTGCAACCGCGGTACAGATGGCACGAAGACGAGTCATCGAGTTTCCTTTTCTAGCAGGCGAGGTAAAACCCCAAGGGCGTCCATTCTGCGCCTAAAAAAGTGTGTCGCTCAACCCCAAGCCTTGTCGGGCCTGATTTAGAGGGGTTGAACGGTCAAAATATCGACTGATGGAACCACGACCGGCGATCACGGCCTAAACTGCGCTATCGACCTACAGGAGTGTGCATGATGAGCCGTATCGAAACCGACAGCCTGGGCCAGGTGGAAGTCCCGGACGAAGCTTACTGGGGCGCTCAGACGCAACGCTCGCTGATCAACTTCGCCATCGGCAACGAACGCATGCCGCTGGCGGTGCTGCACGCCCTGGCCCTGATCAAGAAAGCCGCGGCGCGCGTCAATGATCGCAATGGCGACCTGCCCGCCGACATCGCCCGCCTGATCGAACAGGCCGCCGACGAAGTGCTCGACGGCAACCATGACGATCAGTTCCCGCTGGTGGTCTGGCAGACCGGCAGCGGCACCCAGAGCAACATGAACGTCAACGAAGTGATCGCCGGTCGCGCCAACGAACTGGCCGGCAACCCGCGTGGCGGCAAGACCCCGGTGCACCCCAACGATCACGTCAATCGCTCCCAGAGTTCCAACGACTGCTTCCCCACGGCCATGCACATCGCGACGGTTCAGGCGGTGCAACAGCATTTGCTGCCGGCGATCAGCGAGTTGTCTGGCGGGCTGGCGGAGCTGTCCACGCGGCACATGAAACTGGTCAAGACCGGTCGTACCCACATGATGGACGCCACGCCGATTACCTTCGGCCAGGAACTCTCGGCGTTCATCGCACAACTGGATTACGCCGAACGGGCGATCCGCAGCGCACTGCCGGCGGTCTGTGAACTGGCTCAGGGCGGCACCGCGGTCGGCACCGGGTTGAACTCGCCCCACGGTTTTGGCGAAGCGATCGCCGCCGAACTGGCCGCCCTCTCCGGCCTGCCGTTCGTCACCGCCCACAACAAATTCGCCGCCCTGGCCGGTCACGAGCCGTTGGTCACCCTATCCGGCGCCCTGAAAACCCTCGCCGTGACCCTGATGAAAATCGCCAACGACCTGCGCGTGCTGGGCTCCGGACCTCGAGCCGGGTTCGCTGAAGTGAAACTGCCGGCCAACGAGCCGGGCAGCTCGATCATGCCCGGCAAGGTCAATCCGACCCAATGCGAAGCGCTGTCAATGCTGGCCTGTCAGGTGTTGGGCAACGACGTCGTCATCGGTTTTGCCGCCAGTCAGGGGCACCTGCAATTGAACGTGTTCAAACCGGTAATCATTCACAACCTGCTGCAATCAATCCGCTTGCTGGGCGACGGCTGCAGCAACTTCCAACAGCATTGCATCGCCGGGCTGGAACCGGATGCCGAGAAAATGGCCGAGCATCTGGAGCGAGGCTTGATGCTGGTGACGGCGCTGAATCCGCATATCGGCTACGACAAATCGGCGGAGATTGCCAAGAAGGCTTATGGCGAGGGGCTGACCTTGCGTGAGGCGGCGTTGCAGCTGGGGTATCTGACCAATGAAGAGTTCGATGCGTGGGTGAGGCCGGAGAATATGCTGGAAGCTGGCAAGCAGGGGTGAATCACCACCGCCCTTGATCGTTCCCACGCAGAGCGTGGGAACGATCATTCAACCGCCATTTTGGTCTTTCTGGCACGAAGCCCGGCCATCAACGATGGCCCCAACGCCACCAGCGCCGACCCCAACACCACCAACACCGCCCCGCCATAACCCAGACCATTGATCTGCTCGGCATGCACGTACTCCGGCCATAACCAGGCCGCCACAGCCACAGCGGCAAAGGTCACCAGCGGCGTGATCGCCAGCGTCGCACTGACCCGCGAGGCTTCCCAGTGCGCCAGGGCTTCGGCGAAGGCGCCATACGCGATCAGGGTGTTCAAACAGCACGCCAGCAGCAGCCAGCCTTGCAGCGGGCTCAGTTGCAGCGCTTCCAGTGGATGCACCCACGGCGTCAGCAACAGCGCGCAGAACAGGTAAATCACCATCATCACCTGCAACGAATTCCACACCGTGAGCAACTGCTTCTGGCCCAAGGCATAGAAGGTCCAGACCGTGGACGCCAACAGCACCATCAGCACGCCTGCGGTGTAATCGGTGAGGGAGGTGAGCAACTCGCTCAAGCGCTGATTGAAGAACAGCCCAAAGCCGATCAGCAGCACCAACAGGCCAATCCCCTGCCCCACGCTGAACCGCTCCTTGAACACGAACAGACTGGCGATCAACAACATGATCGGGCCCATCTGCACCACCAGTTGCGCGGTGCCGGGGCTGAGCAGGTTCAGGCCCATCAGGTACAGCACGTAGTTGCCGACCAGTCCGAGTACCGCCATCAACACCAGCCAGCCACCGCGCGGGCCAAGCACTTTGCGACTCGGCAGGCGTTTGGTCGCCGCCAGATAAATGAACAGGCAACCACCGGACACCAGCAGGCGAAACCAGGTCACCGTCACCGGGTCCATCACCAGCAGCACTTGCTTGAGCTTGATCGGCAGGATTCCCCACAGCAACGCAGTCAGCAAGGCCAGGAACAAACCGTACACCCAGCGACCCGATGAAATATGCATGCTGACCCCGAAGCCCATTGGCAAGAACGGTCATTCTAGGCTCAGACCGGAGCGCGACACAGGGACCGTTGCCGGCGGGCCGCAAATGAAACTGTGCAGGTCGCACCATAACGTTGACGATATGCCGTCGATCAGGTGGCCAGGCGTTGCAAGTGGTTCATGCATAAGCTCATTGAAACCGACATCCGCAGGAGATCGCCCATGTACGGCATGCGCGCCCAGGACAACGCCCCCGCCACGCACTTTCGCTGTGACCGGTTGTGTCGTGTCAATGGAGAGTTGTATTTCACCACCCGGGAGCACACGCTGGAGGGGCCGTTTGCAAACCGGGAAGCAGCGGTGCGTGAGATTCAGGCGTATATCGAGCGGATGCAGTTCTTGTGCATAAGCCGGTAAACCGCGGCGCCTTCATCGCGAGCAGGCTCGCTCCCACAGTGGATCTATGGTGAACACAATATTGGTGAACACCAGTGATCAATGTGGGAGCGAGCCTGCTCGCGATAGCGGTCAATCAGACAACACGAATTTGCAGATTTAACGCACCGCCTCAAACAACCCCGTAGCCCCCATCCCGCCCCCCACGCACATGGTGACGATGCCGTAACGCAGGTTACGCCGCTGCAACTCACGCACGATGTGCCCGACCTGACGCGACCCCGTCATGCCGAACGGATGGCCGATGGAAATCGAGCCGCCATTGACGTTGTATTTGTCGTTATCGATTTCCAGCCGATTGCGGCTGTACAAGCACTGGGACGCGAACGCTTCGTTGAGCTCCCACAGATCAATGTCGGCAATCTGCAACCCCTTGGCCTTGAGCAACTTCGGCACCGAGAACACCGGGCCGATGCCCATCTCGTCCGGCTGGCACCCGGCCACGGCGAAACCGCGAAAGAAGGCTTTGGGCTTGAGCCCCAGCGCCAGGGCTTTTTCCAGGCTCATCACCAGGGTCATCGAGGCGCCGTCGGACAATTGCGACGAGTTGCCGGCGGTTACCGAACCGTCTTCGGCAAACACCGGTTTCAATCCGGCCAGACTTTGAAGGGTGGTGTCGGGGCGGTTGCAGTCGTCGTGATCGACAATGCCGTCGAGGATCTGCACCTGAGCGGTGGTCTTGTCTTCAACGCGATACTTCACTGCCATTGGCACGATTTCATCGTTGAACAACCCGGCGGCCTGCGCCTGGGCGGTACGCTGCTGGCTTTGCAGGGCATACAAGTCCTGCTCTTCGCGGCTGACGTTGTAACGACGCGCGACGATCTCGGCGGTCTGGCCCATGGGGAAATAGATGCCCGGCACCTGTTCTTTCAGCAGCGGGTTGATCAGGTTGTCGGTGTTGACGCTTTTCATGGTCAGGCTGATGGATTCGACGCCACCGGCGACAATGATGTCGCTGCAACCCGAAGCGATCTGGTTGGCGGCAATGGCAATGGCCTGCAAGCCCGACGAACAGAAGCGGTTAAGGGTCATGCCTCCCGTGCCGATACCCAAGTGCGAGAGCACCGCGACGTTGCGACCGATGTTGTAGCCCTGGGCGCCTTCGTTGGAGCCGGCGCCGACGATGCAATCCTCGACACTGGCCGGGTCGACGTCATTGCGCGTGAGCAGCGCATTGACGCAGTGGGCCGCCATGTCGTCCGGACGGGTCATGTTGAACTTGCCGCGAAAGGATTTGGCCAGGCCGGTCCGCACGCTGTCGACGATCACCACTTCACGCATGGCATACACCTCATTGTTGTTGTCAGTCAGGAGTTGGAACGAGCATAAGTCCAGCCCATGACTGACCGCGACAATCATTCACCCCGCGTATGCGTAGCCATCGGTTCAGCGCTTGTTTTTCTGCAGTTTCTTCTCGCGTTTGTCGGACTTTTCGAAGGCCTCTTCCAGCGCATGGTTAATGGTGCGCAGGACCTTGACCCGCGCCCAGCGCTTGTCGTTGGCTTCCACCAGGGTCCAGGGCGATATCTCAGTGCTGGTGCGATCGACCATGTCGCCAACGGCGGTGCGATAGTCATCCCATTTATCGCGATTGCGCCAGTCATCTTCAGTGATCTTGAAGCGCTTGAAGGGGATCTGTTCGCGCTCCTGAAAGCGTTCCATCTGAGTCTGTTTATCGATGGCCAGCCAGAACTTGGCCACGATCACCCCGGCATCGGCGATCTGCTCTTCGAAGTTGTTGATCTCGCCATAGGCGCGCATCCAGTCCGCCTTGCTGCAAAAACCTTCGACGCGCTCCACCAACACCCGGCCATACCAGGAGCGGTCGAACACAGTGAATTTGCCCCGCGCCGGAATATGCCGCCAGAAACGCCAGAGATACGGCTGCGCCCGTTCTTCCTCGGTAGGCGCGGCGATCGGCACGATGTCGTACTGGCGTGGGTCGAGCGCCGCGGCCACCCGACGAATTGCCCCGCCCTTGCCTGCCGCGTCGTTGCCTTCGAACACCGCGATCAACGCGTGACGACGCATGCGCTTGTCGCGCATCAGCCCGGAAAACCGTGCCTGCTCGGTAATCAGTTGCTCTTCGTAATCGTCCTTGTCCAGGTTCAGGGTCAGGTCCAGGCTATCGAGCAGATTCACTTGATCGACGCTGGGGAACAAGGGCGCGGCGCTGACTTTATGCGGGTGAATCCTCGGTCTCTTCAGCGCGCTCTGCAGACCCTCGAGCAAGATCTTGCCGACCGTCAGGCTCCGATAGCGCGCGTCCACGCCGGCGATCACATGCCACGGCGCATAGTCGCGACTGGTGCGGCGCAGCACCCGTTCGCCGTACTTCACGAATTTGTCGTAGGTCTCGGATTGTTGCCAGTCCAGCGGGCTGATGCGCCAACTGTGCAACGGGTCGTCGGCCAGCGCCTTGAGTCGCGTTTTCATTTGTTTCTTGGAGAGGTGAAACCAGAACTTGAAGATCAACGCGCCTTCGTCGTACAGCATCTTCTCCAACCGCTCGGCCCCGTTGATGGCTTGATCGAGTCGCGGATCCTTGAACAAACCGTGAACCCGTCCCTGCAGCATCTGGCTATACCAATTGCCGAAGAAAATACCCATGCGCCCCTTGGCCGGGAGCATCCGCCAGTAGCGCCAGGCCGGCGGTCGCGCCAGCTCTTCGTCGGTCTGCTGGTCGAACGTGCGGACCTCGATCGAACGCGGGTCCATCCATTCGCTGAGCAACTTGACCGTCTCGCCCTTGCCGGCCCCTTCGATGCCGTTGATCAAAATGATGACCGGAAAGCGGTGTTGCTGCCGAAGTTCGAACTGCGCTTCGAGCAAGGCTTCACGCAACGCCGGCACTTCGGCTTCATAGGTTTCTTTGTCGATGGCATGACCGATTTCGGCAGATTCGAACATGGCGCGGCTCCTTCCAGGATTGAGCAAGACTAGCGGAAGATGGAGGTTTGCGGTGAAGCAAAAAAGATCAAAAGATCGCAGCCTTCGGCAGCGCCAACA
Source organism: Pseudomonas sp. P9_31 (assembly GCF_034008235.1). Lineage (NCBI taxonomy): Bacteria > Pseudomonadati > Pseudomonadota > Gammaproteobacteria > Pseudomonadales > Pseudomonadaceae > Pseudomonas > Pseudomonas sp. P9_31. The sequence continues at coordinate 1,873,659 of NZ_CP125375.1, read as the reverse complement.
AAGGATTGGCGTACACCTGTAGGAGCTGCCGAAGGCTGCGATCTTTTGCGGCAACCACCATTCCGAGCTGGCGGGCTAGAATGGCCCCCTTGCCGTTGCCGAGCCTGCCATGAAACCTGTATTGCCCCACGCCCAGCTCGACTGGGACGACCAAGGTCGCCCGCGCTCGCGGGTGTTCGATGATGTGTATTTTTCCGACCAGTCGGGCCTTGAAGAAACCCGTTACGTGTTTCTGGAGCAAAACGATTTGCGTGACCGTTTCGCCGCATTGCCGGTGAATGGTCGACTGGTGATTGGCGAGACCGGGTTCGGCACCGGGCTGAATTTTCTCTGTGCCTGGCAGTTGTTCGAACAACACGCGGTGACCGGTGCACGGCTGCATTTTGTCAGTGTCGAAAAGTACCCGCTGAGCGCCCCCGACCTGCAACGAGCCCTGGCGTTATGGCCAGATCTCAAGCCGTTCGCCGATCAACTGCTGGCGCAATACGTAGCGATCCATCAAGGTTTCCAGCGCTTGGTGCTGGGCAATGGCCGCGTCACTCTGACCTTGCTGGTCGGCGACGCGCTGGAGCAGTTACCGCAACTGGATGCACAGATCGACGCCTGGTTTCTCGACGGTTTCGCCCCAGCGAAAAACCCCGACATGTGGACCGCCGAATTGTTTGCCGAACTGGCTCGCCTGGCGGCACCCGGCTCGACCATCAGCACCTTCACCAGCACTGGCTGGGTGCGCCGCCTGTTGAACGCGGCGGGCTTCAAGATGAAGCGCACGCCAGGTATCGGCCACAAGTGGGAGATCCTGCGGGGGACCTTCCTTGGCTGGCCTGAAGAGACCGCTGAACCGACCGCGACTAAACCGTGGTTCGCTCGCCCAACCCCGCTGACCGGCGAACGCCGCGCCCTGGTGATCGGCGCCGGGCTGGCCGGTTGCGCCAGTGCCGCCAGCCTCGCCGCACGGGGCTGGCAAGTGAGCCTGCTGGAACGCCATGAAGCACTGGCGCAGGAAGCTTCGGGCAATCCTCAAGGCGTGCTTTACCTCAAGCTTTCGGCCCATGGCACCGCGTTGTCGCAATTGATCGTCAGCGGTTTCGGTTACACCCGACGCCTGCTGGAACAATTACAGCGCGGCGTCGACTGGGACGATTGCGGGGTCTTGCAATTGGCCTTCAATGCCAAGGAAGCCGAGCGTCAGGCGCAGTTGGCCGCAGCTTTTTCGCCAGGCCTGGTGCACCCGCTCGATCAACCCCAGGCCCAGGCCCAGGCCGGCATCGAACTGGAGCACGGCGGCCTGTTCTTCCCTGAAGGTGGCTGGGTTCATCCGCCTGCGTTGTGCCAGTGGCAGGCGTCCTCAACGAACATCCAGTGGCTGCCCCACCGCGAGGTGCTGCGACTGCGCAAGGTGGAGGATCAATGGCAGGCCTGGGACGGCGATGCACTGCTGGCCAGCGCGCCCGTGGTGATTCTGGCCGGCGCCGCCGAGATCAAGCGGTTTCCCCAGAGCGCCGAGCTGCCCCTCAAACGCATTCGCGGCCAGATCACCCGACTGGCGCAAACCCCTGAAAGCCAGAGCCTGGCGACCGTCGTCTGCGCCGAAGGCTACGTGGCTCCCGCTCGCCTGGGCGAACACACCCTTGGCGCCAGCTTCGATTTCAAGAGCGATGATCTGACCCCGACCGTCGCCGAGCACCTCGGCAACCTGGCGTTGCTCGAAGAAATATCCACCGACTTGGTCGCCCGTCTGCATGTTCAAGACCTGGAGCCGCAGCAGCTAGAAGGGCGCGCGGCGTTCCGCTGCACCAGCCCCGACTACCTGCCGATCGTCGGACCACTGGCCGACCAGGCCACCTTCGCCACTGCCTATGCCGCGCTGAGCAAAGATGCCCGGCAAGTGCCCGACGTCCCCTGCCCATGGCTCGAGGGTTTTTACGTCAACAGCGGCCATGGTTCTCGCGGTTTGATCACCGCGCCATTGTCTGGCGAGCTGTTGGCGGCATGGCTTGAGAACGAGCCGCTGCCCTTGCCCAAAGTGGTGGCCGAGGCTTGCCATCCCAACCGTTTTGCGTTGCGCCAGTTGATCCGCGGAAAAGTCTGACGCGCCCGCTTATAACTTATCGGTCTAAAACTCCGGGGATTCAGCCGGGTCAGTTTCTGAGTACCTGCCGTTTTTGGCGGGTATCGATTGACCCTCCCCAACGGAAAAACCGGTAAGGACTTATGTGCGGATTAGCTGGAGAATTACGTTTCGACCATCAACCTGCGGACCTCGCAGCCATTGAACGAATCACCCATCACCTGGCCCCTCGCGGCCCTGATGCGTGGGGCTTCCACAGCCAAGGCCCGATTGCCCTCGGTCATCGGCGCCTGAAAATCATGGACCTGTCGGACGGCTCGGCGCAGCCGATGATCGACAACCAGTTGGGCCTGTCCCTGGCTTTCAACGGCGCGATCTACAACTTCCCGGAACTGCGTACCGAGCTGGAAAGCCTCGGTTACGCCTTCTATTCCGGTGGCGACACCGAAGTGCTGCTCAAGGGTTATCACGCCTGGGGCGAAGCGCTGTTGCCCAAGCTCAACGGCATGTTCGCCTTCGCCATTTGGGAGCGCGATGCCAAACGTCTGTTCATTGCCCGTGACCGTCTCGGCGTGAAGCCGCTGTACCTGTCGCGTACCGGCCAGCGCCTGCGCTTTGCCTCGGCCCTGCCGGCATTGCTCAAGGGCGGCGACATCAACCCGATCCTCGATCCGGTGGCGCTCAATCATTACCTGAACTTCCACGCAGTGGTCCCGGCCCCGCGCACCTTGTTGGCGGGCATCGAGAAACTGCCCCCGGCGAGCTGGATGCGCATCGAAGCGGACGGCACCACCGAGCAAAAAACCTGGTGGACCCTGCCCTACGGCCCACACGCCGACGAGCTGAATCTGACCCTTGAAGACTGGCGCGACCGCGTACTCGACAGCACCCGTGAAGCGGTGGCGATCCGTCAGCGGGCAGCGGTGGATGTCGGTGTGCTGCTCTCGGGTGGCGTCGATTCGAGCTTGCTGGTGGGGCTGTTGCGCGAAGTCGGGGTCGAAGACTTGTCGACCTTTTCCATCGGCTTTCAGGATGCTGGCGGCGAGCGCGGTGACGAGTTCCAGTATTCGGACCTGATCGCCAAACACTACGGCACCCGGCACCATCAACTGCGCATCGACGAAAAAGAGATCATCGATCAGCTGCCCGCAGCGTTCCGCGCCATGAGCGAGCCGATGGTCAGCCACGACTGTATCGCCTTCTACCTGCTGTCCCGGGAAGTGGCCAAGCACTGCAAGGTGGTGCAGAGCGGCCAAGGCGCGGACGAGTTGTTCGCCGGTTATCACTGGTACCCGCAGGTGGACGGCGCCAGCGATCCGTACACAGCGTACCGCGATGCGTTTTTTGACCGCAGCTACGCCGACTACACCGCCACGGTGCAGCCGAAATGGCTGACGGCCAACGACGCGGCCGGTGACTTCGTGAAGGAACATTTCGCCCAGTCCGGTGCCGATGCGGCGGTGGACAAAGCCCTGCGTCTGGACAGCACCGTGATGCTGGTGGACGACCCGGTCAAACGGGTCGACAACATGACCATGGCCTGGGGTCTGGAAGCGCGTACGCCGTTTCTCGACTATCGCCTGGTGGAATTATCGGCGCGGGTGCCGGGTAAATTCAAACTGCCAGATGGCGGCAAGCAGGTGTTGAAAGAGGCGGCGCGACGGGTCATTCCGAGTGAGGTGATCGACCGTAAAAAAGGCTACTTCCCAGTGCCGGGACTCAAACATTTGCAGGGCGACACGCTGAATTGGGTGCGTGAATTGCTGCTCGACCCGAGTCAGGATCGCGGCCTGTTCAACCCCGCCATGCTCGACCGCCTGCTGACCGATCCGCAAGGTCAACTGACCCCGTTGCGCGGCTCCAGGCTGTGGCAATTGGCGGCCCTGAACCTGTGGCTCAGCGAACAAGGAATCTGATCGATGAAACCCCACGCCACGGCTTACAGCCAACGCTTGTTGCGCGGTCAGGCCCCCTCCTACGAACGCTTGCAGGCACGCCTGGCCGAAGACGGCAGTGAACTCGGTGCTGCGCCGATAGCCGTGCATTGCGGCTGGGGCCGGTTGCTGATCGGCCATACCTTTCCCGATGCCGCGAGCCTCGCCCAAGAGTTGCTCAATGAGCAGCCCGGTGAACGGGACATCGCCCTGTACGTCGCCGCTCCCCAGCAAGTGCTGGGGCTGGAGCCTGCCCAGTTGTTTCTCGACCCGTCCGACACCTTGCGCCTGTGGTTCAGCGATTACCGACAGGCCACCCGGGTATTTCGCGGTTTCCGCATCCGTCGGGCGCAAAGCGAGGCGGACTGGCAGGCGACCAATCAGCTGTATCAGGCCCGCGGCATGCTGCCGATCGACGCCAGCTTGCTGACCCCACGCCATCAGGGCGGCCCGGTGTATTGGCTGGCCGAAGATGAGGACAGCGGCGCAATCATCGGCAGCGTCATGGGCCTCAATCATCACAAGGCATTCAACGACCCGGAAAACGGCAGCAGCCTCTGGTGCCTGGCGGTCGATCCGCAATGCCCCCGTCCAGGTGTCGGTGAGGTGTTGGTGCGGCACTTGATCGAACACTTCATGAGTCGTGGCCTGAGCTACCTGGACCTGTCCGTGTTGCACGACAACCGTCAGGCGAAAAGTCTTTACGCCAAGCTCGGTTTTCGCAACTTGTCGACCTTCGCCATCAAGCGCAAGAACGGCATCAATCAGCCGTTGTTTCTTGGCCCGGGCCCCGAGGCCGAGTTCAATCCGTATGCGCGAATCATCGTCGAGGAGGCTCATCGCCGCGGCATTGATGTGCAAGTGGACGATGCGCAAGCCGGTCTGTTCACCTTGACGCACGGTACTCGCCGCGTGCGTTGTCGCGAATCCCTGAGCGATCTGACGAGCGCCATCAGCATGACCTTGTGTCAGGACAAGAGCCTGACCCACAAGGCGCTGAAAAATGCCGGTCTTAAACTGCCAGCCCAACAACGGGCGGGGAGCGCGGACGACAATCTGGCGTTTCTCGACGAGCACCAACGGGTGGTGGTCAAACCGCTGGACGGTGAACAGGGCCAAGGGGTGGCGGTGGATTTACGTAGCATCGAAGAGGTCCAGCAAGCCATCGAAAACGCCCGCGCATTCGACAGTCGAGTGCTGCTGGAAAGTTTTCACGAAGGCCTCGATTTGCGGATTCTGGTGATCGGATTCGAGGTCGTCGCGGCCGCCATTCGCCGGCCGGCGGAAGTGGTGGGTGATGGTCAGTATTCCATCGGGGCGCTGATCGAGGCCCAGAGCCGTCGCCGTCAGGCCGCCACCAGCGGTGAAAGCAAGATCCCGCTGGACCATGAGACCCAGCGCACATTGCAGGCGGCGGGTTACGACTACAGCAGCATTCTGCCGGCCGGCGAGCATCTGTTCGTACGGCGCACGGCGAACCTTCATACCGGCGGCATTCTTGAAGACGTCACGGCGATCCTGCATCCAACCCTGGTGGACGCGGCAGTGCGCGCGGCGCGGGCGCTGGATATTCCGATGGTCGGGCTCGACCTGATGGTGCCGGCCGCCGACCAGCCGGAGTATGTGTTTATCGAAGCCAACGAGCGCGCGGGGCTGGCCAACCATGAACCGCAGCCGACGGCCGAGCGGTTTGTGGATTTGTTGTTTCCGCATAGTCAGCCGGCGGCCTGACATTGATGTGTCGCCTGTTCCATCGCCATCGCGAGCAGGCTCGCTCCCACATTTGACCGCATTCCCCTGTGGGAGCGAGCCTGCTCGCGATGGGGCCCTGACGGATCACACACTCTTCTCCTCATCGAAACCGATGCTCTCACTTCATCAGGAGTTTCCATGACCCGCAAAATTCCCGAACCGGATCTCAATTACCTGCAAAAAGTCCTGCTGGAAATGCTCGCCATTCCCAGCCCGACCGGGTTCACCGACACCATTGTGCGGTACGTCGCCGAGCGTCTTGAAGAGCTGGGTATTCCCTTTGAAATGACCCGTCGCGGCACCATCCGTGCCACCCTCAAGGGCAAGAAGAACAGCCCGGACCGCGCGGTTTCCGCCCACCTGGATACCATTGGCGCGGCGGTTCGCGCGATCAAGGACAACGGCCGCCTGACCCTGGCGCCAGTCGGTTGCTGGTCCAGCCGTTTTGCCGAGGGCAGCCGCGTCAGTCTGTTCACCGACAACGGCGTGATCCGCGGCAGCGTGTTGCCGTTGATGGCCTCCGGGCACGCATTCAACACCGCCGTGGATGAAATGCCGATCAGCTGGGATCACATCGAATTGCGCCTGGACGCCTATTGCGCCACCCGCGCCGATTGCGACTCGCTGGGGATCAGCGTCGGCGATTTCGTCGCCTTCGACCCGCTGCCGGAGTTCACAGAAAGCGGCCACATCAGCGCCCGTCACCTCGATGACAAGGCCGGCGTTGCCGCACTGCTGGCGGCGCTGAAAGCGATTGTCGACAGCGGCGAAGAGTTGATGATCGACTGCCATCCGCTGTTCACCATCACCGAAGAAACCGGCAGCGGTGCGGCGGCGGCCCTGCCCTGGGACGTCAGCGAATTCGTCGGCATCGACATTGCGCCGGTCGCGCCCGGCCAACACTCCAGCGAACACGCGGTGAGCGTGGCGATGCAGGATTCCGGCGGGCCTTATGACTATCACCTGTCGCGGCACCTGCTGCGTCTGGCCAGCGACAACGAACTGCCGGCGCGTCGGGACCTGTTCCGCTATTACTTCAGCGATGCTCACTCGGCCGTCACTGCCGGCCACGACATTCGCACCGCCCTGCTGGCCTTCGGTTGTGACGCCACCCACGGCTATGAACGCACCCACATCGACAGCCTCGCCGCCCTCAGCCGTTTGCTCGGTGCCTACATCCTCAGCCCACCGGTGTTCGCCAGCGATGCACAACCGGCCACGGGATCGCTGGACCGGTTCAGTCACCAGATAGAACACGACACACAGATGGAAAGCGATACACGAGTACCGTCGGTCGATAGTTTGATTGGGCAGCGCACAGACAGCTAAGGCGAACTGTAGGAGCTGCCGAAGGCTGCGATCTTTGAATCTTGATCTGCAGCGATGCAACAGGTGCAAAGATCAAAAGATCGCAGCCTTCGGCAGCTCCTACTGGTGATGCGTTCATAACCGCCGTAGCATCGCGCCATTGTTTAGCCGAGGTGCCTATGCTGATCCCACACGACCAACTTGAAGTCGATACGCTGACCCGTCTGATCGAGGATTTCGTGACCCGTGACGGCACGGACAACGGCGACGACACACCGCTGGAAACCCGTGTCTTGCGTGTCCGTCAGGCATTGACCAAGGGCCAGGCACTGATCGTCTTCGATCCGGAAAGCGAGCAATGCCAGTTGATGCTCAAGCACGACGTGCCCAAGCACCTGTTCGACTGAGGCCCTTGAAAACGCCCCCTAACGAGCTTTGGCTTTTGCCTGTTTGATCTGGATGCGCTCATAGACTTCGGCGCGGTGTACGTTGACCTGCTGCGGCGCTTCAATACCGAAGCGCACGCTGCTTCCGTTGACGGCAAGAACCCGCACGGAAATGTTGTCACCAATGGATATCAACTCGCCCACAACGCGACTGAGTACAAGCATGGCATTCGTCCTTCTGGATGACCGGCCCTTGAAGATGCCCGGCGCGTGGCGGGTCTTCAATGCAACAGCAGCAAAACAGTCCCGCCCTACAGCGCAAGATGCATCGCCCTGACGGACGCGTCCGACAAACCGGTTGAATGAAGGACCGATCCTTCAGGAAGCAGAGAAGCGCGGACCAAACAGGATGACACTCGCCCCAAGCACACACAGCGCCACGCCAATCCAGTCCGAGCCCAGTGGACGAATCCGCTCGACCACCGCCAGCCAGCCGATCGACGCAATGATGTAGATGCCACCGTAGGCGGCATAGGCGCGGCCGGCGTAGCTCGCTTCGACACGTGTCAGCAACAACGCGAACAAGATCAGGCTGAGCAACGCAGGGATGACCCACAAGACGCTTTTACCTTGGCGCAGCCACATCCAGAAGGCGAAGCAGCCGGAGATTTCAAACAGCGCGGCGAGGAAAAACCACAGGTAATTGAGCATGCAGAGGTCTCGTTAGGATGGCCGGTTGCGGCCACCCTAACGACGCTGTTGCGCACGGGCAAGTTCAGCTTGCGTTTTGTTTGGCCTTGGCGCGCATTTTGTCGGCCATCACGGTCATTTCGTTGTAGAGCAATTGCGGGTTTTTCTGCTTGATCGCCCAGGCCATGCGCCCCTGTTCGTGAGGCAGGATCAAGAATTCGCCGGCGGCGACCTGCTGATAGATGTAGTCGGCAATGTCGGCAGCGGTAATCGGCGAGCTTTCCAGCAATTTGCCGACCTGGGCTTTCATGGCCGGGGTCGGGCCGCGGAAAGAGTCCAGCAGATTGGTCTGGAAGAACGACGGGCAGACCACATGCACGCTGACTTCCTCGTGGGCCAGTTCGATCAACAGGCTTTCGGACAACGCCACTACGCCCGCCTTGGCCACGTTGTAGTTGCTCATGGCCGGGCCTTGCATCAGGGCCGCCATCGAGGCGATGTTGATGATCTTGCCTTTACTTTTCTCCAGCAGCGGCAGGAAGGCCTTGCAGCCCTTGACCACGCCCATCAGGTTGATCGCGATCTGCCAGTCCCAATCCTCCAGCGACAGTTCACTGAAGAAACCGCCCGAGGCCACACCCGCGTTGTTGACGATGACATCGATGCCGCCGAGTTTCTCTTCGCAGGCTTGGGCGAAGGCGGTCAGCTGACTGTAGTCGCGCACATCGCAACGCAGGATGAAACCGTCGCCGCCGGCTTCGCGCACCCGCTTCAGGGTTTCTTGCAGGCCGGGTTCACTGACATCCGACAAGGCTAGCTGCCAGCCTTCACGCGCCCAGCGCAGCGCGATTTCGCGACCCAGGCCTGAGCCCGCGCCAGTGATCATCATGCGATTTTGCATAGCAAACAGCCTTGTTGTTCCGGGGAAGATGCACCGAGTGTAGCGAAGGATAATGCGCGACCCACGCTCCATCAGAGTGCTGAATGGCCAACGATGAACCGCGGCGCGGTACGGCTGTTTCAACTTTGAGACGCAGTAAAAGAAATAAGCGTGCTTTCCAAATACATTAAAAAAACCTGGAATTTTTTCTCATATCCATGAGTCGGATTTTGTAAGCAGCTAGGATTAATACAAGTCCAGCTGATGGCTAAAACCCTAGGTCAATCCACAACGCTTCCAACAAGGAAATAGACATGGGCACAATTCTTATCGTTATTCTTATTCTGTTGTTGATAGGTGGTTTGCCGGTCTTCCCGCATTCCAGAAGTTGGGGTTATGGCCCGTCTGGTATCATCGGCGTAGTGTTGGTGGTGTTGTTGATCCTGTTGCTGCTTGGCAAGATATAAAGATTTTACCGGCAAAAAAAAAGAGGCCCTGCGAAGGGCCTCTTTTTATGTCCGGAGAACTTAGTCCGGCTTGCCGTCAACCACACCGGCGGTGTTGTCCAGCAGGCTCTTGGTGGCCGTCTGGATGAACGACTCGAGCTTCTGCTTCAGCGCAGCTTCGTCAGCCGATGCCGGGATCAATTCACCTTTCGGGTTAGCGCCCAGTTCGTATTGATACAACCTCGGCGGCATCTCTTTAGGCAGTACCAGCACGCGATCAGCCGTGAGCAACGCGACCGTCTGATCGCTGCCTGACGGCTTGATCATGCCGAAGCCTTTGTCACCTTCCGGCAGGTTCAGCAAATCGCGCCCCCAGCATTGATGAACCACGTCGCCACCAATGCGGCCCATGATGGTCGGCACGATGTCGATCTGGGTGCCCACGGTGTGGTCGACCTGACCGAATTTTTCCTGGATGCCCGGGCCGATCATCAGCATCGGCACGTTGAAGCGGCCCAGGTCCATTTCGGTGATCTGCTGTTCGTTACCAAAACCGTGGTCGCCGACGATCACAAACAGGGTTTCCTTGAAATACGGCTCTTTACGGGCCTTTTCAAAGAACTGACCCAACGCCCAGTCGGAGTAGCGCATGGCGGTCAAGTGTTCATTGAGGCTGCCACGATCGGTCACGCGCTCCACCGGCAATGGCGTCGGCAAAGCGTATGGCGTGTGGTTGGACAGGGTTTGCAGCAAGGCATAGAACGGTTTCTTGTCCTTGCCGTCACGGGTTTTCAGTTCTTCCAGGCCACGGTTGAACATGTCCTGGTCAGACACACCCCAGGTAGGGTCGGAGAACACCGGGTTGACGAAGTCATTGCGCCCGATGAAGTTGGTCATGCCCTGGTTGCTGAAGAAGCCCGACTGGTTGTCCCAAGAGAAGTCGCCGTTGTAGACGTACACATCGTCGTAGTCACGAGCGCTGAGCAACTGCGGCAGGCCGGACAGTTTGTGGCTGCCTTCCGGGGTCTGCATCAGGTATTCGAAACCTGGCAGGTTCGGGAAGCAGGCCATGGTAGCGAACATGCCCTGGTGGGTATGGGTACCGTTGGAGAAGAAACGGTCGAACAACAGGCCTTCTTTCGACAGTTTGTCAAAGTACGGCGTGATCTCGCCCGGACGTCCCAGAGCGCCCACCGAGTGACCGGCGAAGCTTTCCATCAGGATCACCACGACGTTCTTGATCGGCAGTGTCTTGTTGGTATCTGGGCTGTAGTTGCGGCGCACCGCGGCGGTCTCGGAATCGACCAGCTTGTCGCTCGGGGTCAGCAACATATCGCGCACGGTCTGCTGAGCCAGAGGCTGTTCCAGTGTGGCTTTCCAGATATTGTCGCGTTCTTCGGACATCCGGCTCTTGGCCGCCGCGATCAGCGACAGCGTACCGTTGAGGCCCAACTGGTTGGCGAAGTTGGAGTCGGTGGTGTAAACGTCACCCCAGCGCAGGGGCGGGCCCTGACGCAGGGTGCCACGAGCCGCGACCACGCAGACCAGCAGGCAGACCACGAACACCACGCCGCGCGCATACCACGGCGCGACCTGGCGCGTGCCAATGCTGCCACCGCTGAACGGCCCGCGAGGACGCGTGGCGCGGTCGGCGCCCTTGAGCGCGAGAGTCAGAATCAGCGTGCCCACGGCCCAGGCCAACAGATAGCGAACCACCGGGAAACCATACCAGAGCATGCTCATCACGGTTTTCGGGTCTTCTTTCACGTACTGGAAGACCAGGCCGTTGAGGCGCTGGTGGAACTCGCGGTAGAAGTCCATCTCCATCAGGCCGAGGAACAGCGCGATGCTCGAGGCAACGGTCAGCCAGAACCGGAAGAACCCGCGGGCCGCCATGGCCCGGGCGCTGAACAGGGCCAGCAGCAGCGGAACGCTGAGGTAAACCACCAGGCGCAAGTCGAAACGCAGGCCGTTGGCGAACGCTTCCAGGAAGGTCGAAGCCGGTGTGTCGAGGATCATCGAGCGGTTGTAGACCAGCAGCGCGACGCGCAGCAGGCTGAACATGACCATCATGATCAGGGCACACAACAGCGTGTAGGCCAGATGCGATTTGACGGTCGGTTGCAGCAGGCGACTAGAAGCTCGCTGCTGACTCAGGGCGTCCGGGTTTGCCATGTCGTTTTAGGACCCATTGGAAGTTGAAGTTTCAAAAATACAGCAGCGCCTTGCCTAATGCTGATCGGTCAACCTGTGGGAGCGGGGTTGCTCGCAAAGACCGCGGCACAGTCAACATTGATGTCGTCTGACACACCGCTTTCGCGAGCAAGCCTGCTCCCACATGGATTGCGCTTGACTGAACTGGCATTAGGCGTCTTGCCCTCTGTTGGCCATTCTCGGCCCCGGGGCGTGCGCGGTGCGCAAATGTTGCACGATCAACCGCGGCATTACCATTGATTACTTAGCGCTCTGGGACAAGCAGCGTGGCGCAAAGTTGCGGGGTTGACTCGTTGGGGCGCGGGTGAATTGTCTTGGAGGCCTTGTGAAAATTTCGTGCAACGCATATCCGGTAACAAAATAACGCCCCGCCCTCAGTAAGAAACGCAAACGCCCCGAACCAGTCGGGGCGTTGTTGAACGGGCCGTATCAAAAGAGTACGCGATTACTTCTCGGCGCGTTCTTTCAAGGCTTTAAGGGTATTGAACGGCGCGTCGACCACGAACTTGTTGGCCAGCCACGACGGTACTCTGCCGCCTGGATCGGTGTGAACCTGATAAGTCACTTCAACTTGATCGCCTTTAGGCACGAGCTTCCAGAAACCTTTGACCTGGGCGACCCGTACAAAGCCCTTTTCTTCCGGAAGGTACTTCGGCTGCCCTTCCAGTTCGCGGGTCAGACTGCCATCGGCGCCTTCAACGGTGGTGACATGCATCACCGAATCGCGAGCAGTGACCGGCCAGGGGGTATTGAACTGGGTGTAAGTCCAACTCTGATTGCCTTCGTGTTTGAGCAGCTTCTGGGTCTTGCACTCGTGAATCCAGGCACAGGCACCTGGAACGTCTTCCTGCAATGCACGCAGTTTGGCCATGGTGGTCTTCATGACGGTTACGCCGCGGTAAGCCTTGTATTGGGAACCGGCCACTTCACTCAAGGACACTTTTATACCGTCTTCGTCCTTGGCGGTTTCCCAGTCTTCGGCCTGAGCCGTGGAGGCCAGCAAAACAGTCAAACCACACAGCACAGCCATACGATGCAGCGAACCCATAATCTTATTCCTTATTGTTGAAGTTCCGTTCGTTGAACACATCACGCGACCGTCATTTTCTCCCACCAGCCCAGCAACTTGATCGCTTCGTCGCGGCTGCTTCCACAGACCTCGACATCGGCTTCAAACGCTGAACACACCGCAGGACGTTCCGGCTTGCCAAAAATACTGCACAGGTTATCGGCAGACAGTTGTACGCAACGTTCTCCGGCGGCTTTGCCATTGGGCATGCCGGGAATCGGCGAACTGATGGAAGGGGCAATGCAACAGGCGCCACAGCCTTCACGGCATCTCATGACGACAAGCTCCTCGCGACGGGCAATGTGTTAAAGGGACGTGGCACAGAGTAACGGCTAAAACGGCTGTTTAAAATTACCAGAGCCCGGGTTTTTTCACTCAAACGAATGTGACTGGCCAGTCTCCGACAAAGCGTCTGGTCCGCGGGTCACGAATGGGGAAAATTTACTGCTTGAATTCGAATTCCAGCGCCGCGCCTTCAACTTCCCGGCGCTCTTCATTGCGCAGTTGCAGTTTCATTTCATTGCTGATCAGGCGACCGTTAAGCTGGAACGGACTGCTCTTGTCACCGAACATTTGCGGCAACACCGCATCGTGTCGGGGCAACGGTACTGTGCCGACCGGTTTCAGTTCTTCGACCATGTCCTTGGGCAAGCTCAAGTCGAGACTGGCGGGAGGGAGTTTGGCTTTCACGACTTCACTGGCCGGTTTCGACTTGGAAGCAATGGGGGGGCGTTTTTTGACCGCAGCAGCCTTCTTATTGACCGGTGCGGCTTTTTTGACCGGGGCCGGTTTTTTCGCGGTTGTGCTGGCTGTCGTTTTTTCCTGAACGGAAGCCGCCATGACACCTTGCGCGTGACAGGTCATCAACAGGCAGATCAACAGCCATGCGACAGGAAAAATCGGTTTCATGGACCCAACGACACGAACGGCAGAGGCTCATATGCTCGCCTGTTGGCGACAACAAGACAAGCGGGCAGTTCACAACTGCCCGGCAGGTCAAAAACCGCTCGCCGTCTCCTGACAAAGTTGCGTCGCCAGCAACCCCAGCGTCATCAATGCACGCTCGGCCTCGCGGTTCCAGGGGATGCCACAGTTCAGGCGAATGCAGTGATTGAACTGCTCGGTGTTACTGAAAATCAGCCCCGGCGCAATGCTGATGCCCTGCTGCAATGCACGCACATGCAGCTCCTGCGTGTTGACCCGCCCCGGCAGGCTGACCCACAGAATGAAACCGCCAGTGGGCCGGGTCATCTGCGTGCCTTCCGGGAAGTACTGCTGCACCCCCAGCTGGAAAGCGCTGAGGTTCTTGCGGTACTCCTGACGGATATAGCGCAAATGCCGGTCGTAGCCACCGTTCTCCAGGTAAGCCGCAATGCCCATTTGCGTGACGCTGCAAGCCGAATGCGTGCTGAAGGTCTGCAAGCGCTGGATTTCCTGTTGGTACTTGCCGGCAATCATCCAGCCGATCCGCACGCCCGGTGACAGGGTTTTGGAGAAGCTGGAGCAATAGATCACCCGATCCAGCCGGTCGTAGGCCTTGAGCGATTTGGTGCGACCCTGTTCGAACATCAGTTCGCCGTAAATATCGTCTTCAACGACCTGGATATCGAAATCCGAGGCCAGACGCAGCAATTGTTTTTGCCGTTCTTCGGGCATGGTGCCGCCCAAGGGGTTGCTCAGACGCGTGGTCAGCACCAACGCCTTGATCGACCACTGGTTGGCCGCCAGTTGCAGAGCCTCGAGGCTCATGCCGGTGGCCGGATCGCTGGGAATCTCGATGACTTTCAACCCCAGCAGGTCGGCCAGTTGCAGCAAACCGTAATAGGTTGGCGATTCGGCGGCGATCAAATCGCCCGGCCGGGTCAACACGCGCAAAGACATCTGCAACGCATCGACACAGCCGTGGGTGATGACCACTTCCGACGGGTCGACCACCACGCCGGCATCGCGCATGCGGATCGCCACTTGCCGACGCAACGGCTCGAAACCGGGGCTGAACATGTAGCTGAATGCCCGCGGGCTATGGAAACGAGTGACTTTGGCCAGTTGCTGATGCAGCGCCCGCACCGGCAGATAATCGACACTCGGCACAGCCGCGCCCAACGGAAAAACACCTTCGCGACGGGATTCGACCAGGACTTGCTGAATGATGCTGCTGCGGGTGACAAGGCCGGGGCGCTCGACCCGGGCGATGTCCGGGGTGGGCGCCGTCAGGGCCGGCGTCTGGTGCACGTAATAACCGGATTGCGGCCGGGCGCGGATCAGCCCCTGATCCTCAAGGTTGGCATAGGCCTGCAACACCGTCGCATGGCTGACGTTGAGCTGCGAGCTCATCTTGCGCACCGAAGGCACGCGCTCCCCCGGTTGATAGACACCACGGCGGATGTCTTCGGCCAGTTGCTGAGCAATACGTTGATAGAGCAAGAGATTGGTCATGACGCAGCACTCGATTTCACGGGCATTTTATTCTTGTGTGGAACAATACCGGAACAGTTTAGAAGTGTACTGGGACAGTTACTACAATAGTCGACCATACAGTGCAGTGTCAGCAAAAACTGTACTGCTTTTATTGGCACGGCAAGCACAAAAAACCCGGCACTGCTGAACAGGCCGGGCCATAGGAGCTGCGTAGAAGCTGGTAGGAGCTGTCGAGTGAAACGAGGCTGCGATCTTTCCTGGCCCACTTGAATCCCAAGCGAAAGATCAAAAGATCGCAGCCTCGTTTCACTCGACAGCTCATACGTCCTACAGGATTTCTGGCGTTTATCCAGTGACGCAGCCCTTAGCGGGCGGCGCCAAGCTGGCCTTTTTCGTCGGAGAACACAATTTCCACCCGACGGTTCTGTGCACGACCGCGCTCGGACGCGTTGGCGTCCACCGGGTATTCATCGCCATAACCTTCGACCTGGATGCGTTTGTCGTCGATGCCCAGGTCCATCAGCACGTCAGCCACCGATTGCGCACGGTCACGGGACAGCTTGAGGTTTTCCTGTTTACCGCCAGTGCTGTCGGTGTAGCCCTCAATCCGCACCACACGCTTGGGGTTGAGCTGCAGGAACTGGACGATCTTCAGCACCACGCGGTTCGCCGAGGTTTTCAGCTCCGCTTCACCGGTATCGAACAACACATCGCCCAAGGTCATCACCAGACCACGGTCGGTCTGGGTGGTCGCCAACGCCACGATCTGCTCTTCGATCCACTTGCCCTGTTGCTGCACGCTGAGCAACTTGGACTCACGCAGGGCCAGTTGCAGGCGCTGACGCTCGAGTTCGAGCTTCGCCGCGCGCTCCTCATTGAGCACCTGGTTGGTGTGTTCCCGGGCGATTTCGCTGTAGCGCTGGCTCAGGTAGGCGTAATGCAACACGTCCGAACCGCTGCCCCAGTAACTGGACAGGCGATCGGCGCGGGCAAGGGACTCACCGGCACGGATCACGTCTTTGGGCGCGATGCGCAGCACATTGGAGTCTTCCTTGACCTTCTGGAAGTCGACGCCAGCCTGCTGTAACGCGGCTTCGCTGTGTTGACCGGCGCAGCCATAAAGGCTTGCGCAACCAGCCAGGATCAAGCCGCCGAGTACTTGAGTCTTGAGGCTCATTGGGCATCTCCCAGTTGCTTGCGCAGGCGAGTGATGCGGGTATTGAGCACGTTCAACTGCTCCTCGCTCTTGAGGGTCAGGACCCGGGCTTCGGCCAGGCGCGCGTCCAGCTCGGCCTGTTCGGCCCGCATGCGCGCGTTCTTGAAGGACTGGTCGGCCATGTTGCCTTTGGCACGGTTGAACTTGTCCTGGGCCAGTTTCAGCTCCGGCACTTCATCGGCGGTAGCACCCACGGCCTTGGCTTGCTCGAGGGCCTGTTCGGTCAGGCGCATTTGTTCATTCGGCGCCGGATCGGCTGCACAACCCGCCAGAGCCAGAACGGCCAGGGCAGCGAAAAGAGGTCGAATACTCACTAAAAATCCCTACTGATTTGGGGTACTGACAGGTTGTTGCTGCGGTTGTGAGCTTTGCGCTTTCCAACGCTCGATATTGCGCAGCAGCGCGGCTTCCGTCAGTCCGGACGCGGGCAATTCTGTCATCTTTTTGGCCAGCTGTCCGCGCAACCAGGGATCGTTGCAGGCCGAGTTATGGGAAATGGCGAGATACAGACCCGGTTTGTCGACGGGTTGTGGGTGGGCCATCAAGTCATTGGCCATCCCCAGCGTTTGCGCCATGGCCATGCCCGAGTAGCGGCCGGCGAGGACAAATTCCACTTCGCCCAGCAGCAATTTCTGAAAGGCCTGGGTCAGGTTGGGTGTGCGCACAAGGGTCAATTGCTGCTCGGCGAACGTGCCAAATGACAGGGTCACTCGAGCCTTTTCCGACATGGCACCGGGATGGCCGTGAAGGTCCTGCGCTTCGTTGTAGACCAGTAACGAGTCGTTGCGGGTCCAGAGCAGGTAATCGTTTTCCAGCAGCGGTGGATGAATGTAATCCAGACTTTCCAACTCACTGACCGTCAACGGCGCATCGGCCAGCATGTCCATACGCCCGCTGCGCACCTCATCCAGGGCCTGGGAGCGTTTGCCGGCGTAAAGCAGCTCGACCTTGATGCCCAACTCCCCCGCCACGTGCTGCAACAGGTCGGCGCTGGCGCCAATCAGATACTTGGGGTTTTGCGGATCTTGCCACAGGTACGGCGGTGCGTCCGGGCTGCCGGTCACGATCAAGCGCTCGCATTTGCCCGCGGCAGCAGACAGCCCCGGCATCAGCGCCAGCCCCAGCAGTAATGACCAGCCACACACGCGGCGCAAATCCATGGCGACACACTCCACTCAAACCCCGTTATATCGACCGTAGGAGCTCCTACAGAAGCACAAAAAAAGCCCGACCAAAAGGCCGGGCTCTTTATAAGTCAAGCCGCCGGATTAGACCAGCTTCTCGAACTCAGGGATGGCTTCGAACAGATCCGCCACCAGGCCGTAATCGGCCACCTGGAAGATCGGCGCTTCTTCATCCTTGTTGATCGCCACGATCACCTTGGAGTCTTTCATGCCGGCCAGGTGCTGGATCGCGCCAGAGATACCGACGGCGATGTACAGCTGTGGCGCAACGATCTTGCCGGTCTGACCGACTTGCATGTCGTTGGGTACGAAACCGGCGTCGACCGCGGCACGGGAAGCACCAACGGCAGCGCCCAGCTTGTCGGCCAGGGCGTACAGGTGTTTGAAGTTGTCGCCGTTCTGCATGCCGCGACCGCCGGAAACGACGATCTTGGCAGCGGTCAGTTCAGGGCGATCGGACTTGGCCAGTTCTTCACCGACGAAGCTGGAAGTGCCTGCGTCGTGGGCAGCGGCAACGGCTTCAACCGATGCCGAACCACCTTCAGCAGCCACCGGGTCGAAACCGGTCGCACGCACGGTGATCACTTTGACCGCAGCGTTCGATTGAACGGTGGCGATGGCGTTACCGGCGTAGATCGGGCGCTTGAAGGTGTCTGCGCTTTCGACCGAGATGATCTCGGAGATCTGGTCAACGTCCAGCTGCGCGGCAACGCGCGGCAGGATGTTTTTGCCGTTGGAAGTCGCGGCAGCCAGGATGTGGCTGTAGCCAGCGCCCAACTCAGTTACCAGTGGGGCAACGTTTTCCGGCAGTTGATGAGCGTAAGCGGCGTTGTCGGCCAGCAGCACTTTCGCCACGCCAGCGATTTTCGCAGCGGCTTCAGCCACGGCGCCAGCGCCCTGACCTGCAACCAGTACGTGGATGTCGCCACCGATCTTGGCAGCAGCAGCCACAGTATTCAGCGTGGCCGGGGCCAGTACTTTGTTGTCGTGTTCAGCAATAACCAAGATAGTCATTTAGATTACCTTCGCTTCGTTTTTCAGTTTCTCGACCAGTTCAGCCACCGACTTGACCTTGATACCCGCGCTGCGTGCAGCTGGCGCTTCGACTTTCAGGGTCTTGTTGGTGGAGGCGGTGGAAACGCCCAAAGCGTCCGGAGTCAGCACTTCAAGCGGCTTCTTCTTGGCTTTCATGATGTTTGGCAGCGACGCGTAGCGTGGCTCGTTCAAACGCAGGTCGGTGGTGACGATGGCCGGCAGTTTCAGCGAAACAGTCTGCGCGCCGCCGTCGATTTCACGGGTCACGGCAACGCTGTCGCCGGACACTTCGACTTTCGAAGCGAACGTGCCCTGACCGTAGCCGCTCAATGCCGCAAGCATCTGGCCAGTCTGGTTGTTGTCGCTGTCGATGGCTTGTTTGCCGAGGATCACCAGCTGAGGCTGTTCCTTGTCGACAACCGCTTTCAACAATTTGGCAACGGCCAGGGAAGTCAGATCTTCAGCGGATTCGACGAGGATGGCGCGGTCGGCACCCAGAGCCAGCGCGGTACGCAGTTGCTCTTGAGCGGTGGACGGGCCGATGGAGACGACGACGATTTCAGTCGCAACGCCTTTCTCTTTCAGACGTACGGCTTCTTCCACTGCGATTTCGCAGAACGGGTTCATCGACATCTTGACGTTGGCGAGGTCGACGCCGGAATTGTCCGCCTTGACACGAACCTTGACGTTGTAATCCACAACGCGTTTGACAGCTACAAGAACCTTCATGGATTCCTCGTTACTCTCCGGTGAAAAGAAAGTCGCCTAGGCGAACCTGGCGGTTGATGCTCATCGGCGCAAGGGCACCTCTAAAAACGCTGGCAGGTGTATCGGGTGAACCTTGCTCACGAGGCTTTTGACCGTTCGTCAGTGGTGACCAACAAGTCATTCATTATCGCGACGTGTAAACTGCGCGCCAAACCTGCGCGGCGCATCACCTGGTACTGCCATCGCCCTGTCTTTAGAGGTGCTCTTGAAACCAACAGTCAGCCTACGGCGAGCGCAAAACCGCCCGTATCTTGACCGGAACACCTATTCGGGTCAATACGGCAAAATGGCCAGTCATAAGCCGCGTGACTTTGATTTATCTGGCTTTGAGCCAATTCAAACAAACGTTTGTATTGGACGCTAGGAGTGGTGTAGATATAATGCGCCACCTAGAGAGAAAGGTGGGTCACCCATTGTCGCTTTCGACGCCTGATCGAAGTAAATAATGGATGCAACGCCAAACCTCCAATTAGAAAAAAACTGTTGAGCCTTGAGTAGGAGATAGCCTGTGGAACGCGAATACATGGAATTCGACGTGGTCATCGTCGGTGCCGGCCCCGCTGGCCTGTCCGCCGCCTGCCGTTTGAAGCAGAAGGCCGCCGAAGCCGGTAAGGAAATCAGCGTCTGCGTGGTCGAAAAAGGCTCCGAAGTCGGCGCTCATATCCTGTCCGGTGCCGTGTTCGAGCCACGGGCCCTGAACGAACTGTTCCCGGACTGGAAAGAACTCGGCGCACCGCTGAATACGCCCGTCACACGCGATGACATCTTCGTTCTGAAAAACGCCGACAGCGCGCAGAAGATTCCTGACCTCTTTGTGCCCAAGACCATGCACAACGAAGGCAACTACATCATTTCCCTGGGCAACCTGTGCCGCTGGCTGGCTCAGCAGGCCGAGAACCTGGGCGTGGAAATCTACCCGGGCTTCGCCGCCCAGGAAGCGCTGTTCGACGAGAACGGCGTGGTTCGCGGAATCATCACCGGCGACCTGGGTGTCGATCGTGAAGGCCATCCGAAAGAAGGCCTGTACACCCCGGGCATGGAACTGCGTGCCAAGTACACGCTGTTCGCCGAAGGTTGCCGCGGCCATATCGGCAAGCAGCTGATCAAGCGTTTCAACCTCGACAGCGAAGCCGACGCCCAGCACTACGGCATCGGTTTGAAAGAAATCTGGGAAATCGACCCGGCCAAGCATCAGCCAGGCCTGGTGGTCCACACCGCCGGCTGGCCGCTGGACATCATGGGCACCGAGAACACCGGTGGTTCGTTCCTCTATCACCTGGAAAACAACCAGGTGGTCGTCGGTCTGATCGTCGATCTTTCCTACAGCAACACCTTCCTGTCACCGTTCGACGAGTTCCAGCGCCTCAAGCATCACCCGGTGCTCAAGCAATACCTGGAAGGCGGCAAGCGCATCAGCTACGGCGCTCGTGCCATTTGCAAAGGCGGCCTGAACTCGCTGCCGAAAATGGTCTTCAAGGGTGGCGCGTTGATCGGTTGCGACCTCGGCACCCTGAACTTCGCCAAGATCAAAGGCAGCCACACCGCGATGAAGTCCGGCATGCTCGCCGCTGACGCCGTGGCCGACGCGCTGTTCGCCGATCTGGACGGCACGCAAGAGCTGACCACTTACGTCGACGCCTTCAAGAAGAGCTGGCTCTATGACGAACTGTTCGCCAGCCGTAACTTCGGCCCGGCGATTCACAAGTTCGGCGCCATTGTCGGCGGTGGTTTCAACTGGATCGACCAGAACATCTTCGGCGGCAAACTGCCGTTCACCCTGCACGACACCAAGCCGGATTATGCTTGCCTGAAACTGGCGGCCGACTGCAAGAAGATCGACTACCCGAAACCGGACGGCAAGATCAGCTTCGACAAACTCAGCTCGGTGTTCATCTCCGGTACCAACCACGAAGAAGAGCAGCCGTGCCACCTGAAGCTGACCGATCCAAGTATCCCGATCGGCAAGAACCTGCCGCTGTACGATGAGCCCGCCCAGCGTTACTGCCCGGCCGGCGTATACGAAGTGGTAACCCAGGAAGACGGCGAGAAGCGCTTCCAGATCAACGCCCAGAACTGCGTTCACTGCAAGACCTGCGACATCAAGGACCCTGCACAGAACATCACCTGGGTGGCGCCGGAAGGCTCTGGCGGCCCGACTTATCCGAACATGTAAGTCGAACACTTAAACAACAAGGTTCCCGAAATGGGGGCCTTTTTGTTGCCCACAATTCAAGCATCAGCACCAGACCAATGTGGGAGCGAGCCTGCTCGCGATTGCGGTTTATCATCCAGCATTGATGTCGACTGGCACACTGCTATCGCGAGCAGGCTCGCTCCCACATGAGCCCTCACTAGATCAAGCGGCGCGTTCATCTCCCGGATTACGTTCGAAATAACGCTTGTACTCGCGGCTGAACTGCGACGTGCTCTGATACCCCACCCGATGCGCCACCTGAGCCACGCCCAGTCCTTCGCCCAGCAACAACTGCTGCGCCCTGAGCAAACGCAAACGCTTCAAATACTGCACCGGCGACAACAAGGTGCTGCGTTTGAAATGCTCATGAAACGTCGACGCGCTCATGTTCGCGCAACTGGCCAGGGTCTCGACGTTCAGCGGCTCGGTGTAATGCGCATGCAGATGACTCAGGGACGCCGCGATCCGGGCGAACTGCCCCTGTTGCTCCACCAACGCCCGCAATACATCGGCTTGCGGCCCACGCAACGCCACGAACAACAATTCACGCAAGCGCGCCGGGCCCATGACCTGACATTCCAGCGGATCGTGCAGGCAGCGCAACAACCGTTCCACGCAACCGCGCATGGCATCGTCGAGCACCGCCGAGGTCATGGACTCGGGTGTCTGCGCGGCAACAGTGCGCCCCGGCGACAATCCCATGGCCAGCACCAACTCACTGAGCAACACCCGGTCAATGGCGATGGAAACGCCCAGCATCGGGCCATCCGGAGCCGAAAACGTCTCGCACTCGAAGGGTACCGGCAGCGCCTGAATCAGGTAATGCCCGGCACCATACTCAAGCGTACGCGGGCCCAGATACGCCAACTTGCTGCCTTGGGCGATGATGACCAGGCTTGGCTCGTAGATTTGCGGGCCACGGGCCACATCACAACTGGCCCGCAAAACCTGTACCCCTGGCAATGCGGTGGGAGCGAAACCATCGCGAACAGTCAGCGGCTGGATCAGCGAAACCAGGGTGGCATTGGCATCGAGATGACGGGTCAACAACATGAGGAGCTCTTCACAAAAAAAGTCGCGAAAAAGGGATGAAAGCATCATCGCAGGTCTGAACGCCAATGCGACCAATCAACGGTGCATGCCGGAGGATTAGGCATGACACCCGGAGGAATCGCCATGGCCGGTAACCCTTGCGGCGCCCAGAATGGCTCGCCTCACCTGTCACTGCTTTTGCGAGGTTCACCATGTACACCGCCATCGGATACGCCGCTCAGTCAGCCACCACTCCCCTCGCCCCGATGAAATTCGAACGCCGCAGCCCACGGGCCGACGACGTTGCGATCGATATTCTCTACTGCGGCGTCTGCCATTCCGACATCCATCAGGCACGCAACGAGTGGGGCATTGCGGTTTACCCGCTGATGCCCGGCCATGAGATCGTCGGCAAAGTCACCGCCGTCGGTGCGAATGTTACCCAACACAAAGTCGGCGATCTGGTCGGGGTCGGCTGCATGGTCGACTCGTGCCGCCACTGCGAAGCCTGCCAGGCGGATCTGGAGCAATACTGCCTGGAAGGTCCGACCATGACGTATGCCACCCCGGACCGGGTCGATGGCAGCAACACCATGGGCGGTTACTCCGACAGCATCGTGGTCAGCGAGCACTTTGTCGTGCGCATCCCGGAGAAACTCGACCCGGCCAGCGCCGCACCGATTCTATGTGCCGGCATCACCACCTACTCGCCGCTCAAGCACTACGGCGTCAAGGCCGGCGACAAGGTCGGGATTCTCGGCATGGGTGGCCTCGGTCACATGGGCATCAAGTTCGCCAAGGCAATGGGCGCTGAAGTGACGTTGTTCACCCGCTCGGCGAGCAAGGCTGAAGAAGGTCGTCGTCAAGGCGCGGACCACGTGATCGTGTCCACAGATGCTGAACAGATGAAAGCCGCCGCAGGACATTTCGACTTCCTGCTGGACACCATTCCGGTGCAGCACGACCTCAATCCCTACCTCGATACGCTGCGTTTCGACGGCGTACACATTCTGGTGGGCCTGATTGAACCGATCGATCCACCGGTCCACGCTGCCAAACTGGTATTGGGTCGTCGCGTGTTGGCAGGCTCCCTGATTGGCGGTATCGCCGAAACCCAGGAAGTGCTGGATTTCTGCGCCGAGCACGGTATCACCTGCGACATCGAAATGCTCGACATCCGCCAGATCAACGAGGCTTACACCCGCATGATTGCCGGTGACGTGAAGTACCGCTTCGTGATCGATATGGCGACGCTGAAGGTCTAAATCTTCGCGGCTTACACCTTCAAACCAAGCTCCGCCGACAGCCGGGCCGTGACCCCTTTGATCAGGGGAATCAGCTCGGCCATTTTTTCCAGCGGCATGTACGGCACGGTGCTGGCGATGCTGATACCGGCGACGATGCGCTTGCTGGCATCGCGGATCGGCGCCGCCACGCAGCGGATCGACGGTTCGTTGTCTTCCAGGTCGAAGGCGTATCCACCGGCCACGTACTCGATCATGCGCTGCTGAAACTGCTCCCAGGATTGCTCCGGGTGCTGCGGCCAGAACTGATTTTTCCCACCCACCGGCAAGCTGACTTCGTACAGCCGTTGCCACTCTTCCTGCGAGTCATCGAGCATCAGCGCCTTACCGATGCCGGTACGCGCCAATGGCATGCGATGGCCGACCCGCGAACGCATTTCCGGACCGTTGCGCCCTGGATTCTTGAGCAGGTACAGCACCTCGTCACCTTCGCGAATCGCCAGGTGAATGGTGTCGCCGGTCAACGCCGACAACTCATCCAGATACGGCCCGGCCAACGTCACCAGTGGCAGCTCTTCACGCGCCTGGAAACCCAACTCGATCAGTTTCGGCCCCAGCAGATAACCAACTTGCGGCACCACCCGCAGATAACGCTCGTCCACCAGGCAACTGGCCAGACGATGGGTGGTGCTGCGCGTCGTGCCGATCAGCCGGGCGATTTCCTTGAGATCGCGGGCGCCACTGGCCACGGCCTGAACCACACCCAGGCCACGAAGCAGTGTCTGGGTGCCGGTCGGCGCGGCATCCTTGGCGATTTTTGGGGCGTCTTCCTGCATATCCAGCCTTTACCGTTGAGCGAGTGAACGGGCGGCATTATGGTCGCCCGACGGCTGCGACTACAACTTGATACGCTCGACCTTGCCCACCAGCAACACGTAGGAAAGCGCACCCAACAACGCCAGAACCGAGATATAGGTAATCGCCGGGGCAAACGAATCACCGGAGGCGAGGAAACCGATGACGATGGGCGTGGTAATCGCCGCCAGGTTACCGATGAAATTGAACACGCCACCGGTCAGTCCAAGCAACCGTGCCGGAGCCAGGGTCGACACCAGCGACCAGGTGATCGAGGCCAGACCGTTGCCAAAAAAGGCCAGCGCGAGGAAGGCAATCACCAGCGGCGTCGACTCGACGAAGTTGGCACCGATGATCGAGGTGGAAATCAGCAGGCCGCCAATGATCGGCAATTTGCGGGCGAAACCCACCGTATAGCCGCGACGGATCAAAAAGTCCGAGAAGAACCCCGAACACAGCACGCCAACGAAAGCCGCCAGAAACGGTAGCGACGCCAGTAAGCCAGACTTGATGAAGTCCATGCCGCGATATTTCACCAGGTAAGTCGGGAACCACGTCAGAAAAAACCACAAGGTCGAATTGAGGCAAAACTGGCCGAGGTAAATGCCCCACAACTTGCGTTTACTCAGGACAATCCCGAGATCGACCCAGCTGAATTTCGCCTTGGCCTTCGCGGTTTCAACCTGGATATCCACCAGCCCGCCGCCCTCGCGGATCAATTCGATTTCAGCGTCATTGGCGCCCTTGAAATCCCGTGGTTCGCGATACACCGCGTACCAGATCACCGCCCAGATAATGCCCACCACGCCGGTGCTGACAAACACCATGTGCCAACCATATTGGTGCTGCAGCCAGGCGAGTACCGGCGTCAGGAACGCCAGGCCGACGAACTGCCCGGAGGTGTAGAAGCCAATGGCGGTGGCGCGTTCGCGCTCGGGGAACCAGGTCGTCACCACGCGGCTGTTGATCGGATAGGCCGGCGCCTCCAGGGCACCGACCGCCATGCGCAGCACGAACAGCGCGATGAAACTGGCGGCGAAGCCGAGCATCACCGTGGCCAGCGACCACAGCAGCAAGGCGACGCTATAGAGAATGCGCGGCGGCACCCGGTCCACCAACCAGCCGCCGGGGATCTGCATGGCGGCGTAGGTCCAGCCGAACGCGGAGAAGATCAGCCCCACATGAATCGGATCGATGCCCAGATCGCTGGTCAGCGCCGGGGCGGCAATGGACAGGTTGCTGCGGTCCAGGTAATTGATCACCACGGTGATGAACAACAGGACCATGATGAAAAAACGCTTGCGACTGGGCGTCACCAACGATGCTTGCCCGGTGAGGGTTTGCGGTTGCATGGGGGGTGCCTCTTCTTATGTTTATTGAGGTCGTGGAACAAACATGAACGCGGATCTCCTCTGCCTGGAGATCAAACCTGTGGGAGCGAGCCTGCTCGCGATGGCGTCTTGTCAGTCACATCAATGTCGGATGTACCGCCATCATCGCGAGCAGGCTCGCTCCCACAGGGGGCGGTGTTGTGTCAGCCACTCACCACTCGGCAAAGCTGCCATCGGCATGGCGCCAGATCGGGTTGCGCCAGCGGTGGCCGACCGCCGCGCGTTCGATCACGTATTCCTCGTTGATCTCGATGCCCAGGCCCGGGCCATTGGGGATCTTCACGAAGCCTTTGTCGTAGTCGAACACCCGCGGATCTTTCACATAATCGAGCAGGTCGTTGCTCTCGTTGTAATGAATGCCCAGGCTCTGTTCCTGGATGAACGCGTTGTAGCAAACCGCGTCCAGTTGCAGGCACGCCGCCAGGGCAATCGGGCCCAACGGGCAATGCAGCGCCAGTGCCACGTCGTAGGCTTCGGCCATGTTGGCGATCTTGCGGGTCTCGGTGATGCCGCCAGCGTGGGAGGCATCGGGCTGGATGATGTCGACGTAGCCTTCGCTGAGCACACGCTTGAAGTCCCAACGCGAAAACAACCGCTCACCGAGGGCAATCGGTGTGCTGGTCAGCGGCGCCAGTTCTTTCAGCGCTTCGTAGTTTTCACTGAGCACCGGCTCTTCGATGAACATCAGTTTGTACGGGTCGAGTTCCTTCATCAGCACCTTGGCCATGGGCTTGTGCACCCGACCATGGAAGTCCACGCCGATGCCGACATTCGGGCCGACGGCATCGCGTACGGCGGCGACGTTGGCCAGGGCCAGGTCGACCTTCTCGAAGGAATCGAGGAATTGCAGTTCTTCGGTGCCATTCATTTTCACCGCTGTGAAACCACGGCTGACCGCTTCTTTCGCAGCGCGAGCGGTGTCCGCCGGGCGATCACCACCGATCCACGAGTAGACGCGGATCTTGTCCCGCACCTGGCCGCCCAGCAAGTCGCTGACCGACACACCCAAGGCCTTGCCTTTGATGTCCCACAACGCCTGGTCGATACCGGCCAGGGCACTCATGTGGATCGCCCCGCCCCGGTAGAAACCGCCACGGTAGAGCACGGTCCAGATGTCTTCGATGTTGCGTGGGTCTTTGCCGATCAGGTAGTCGGACAATTCCTCGACCGCAGCGGCGACGGTGTGCGCGCGGCCTTCGACCACGGGCTCACCCCAACCGGTCACGCCCTCGTCGGTTTCGATTTTGAGGAAGCACCAGCGCGGCGGAACGATGAAGGTAGTGAGTTTGGTGATTTTCATCTTTTTATCTCTCTTATAGATGTAGCGCGCTCGGCGCCAAAAAGTCTTAACGCAGAGCGTTCCATGCAGCGACATACGCCTTGGCGCGCACCGCTACTTCGTCAGCCGTCATACCCGGTTTGAACAACCCGGAACCGAGGCCGAAACCTTTGACGCCGGCCTCGACAAACACCTGCATGTTGTCCGGCGTAATCCCGCCCACCGGCACCAGCACCGTCCCCGCCGGCAATACCGCCAACCAGGCTTTCACAACGGCTGGGCCCATCTGTTCGGCCGGGAACATCTTCAGCACATCCGCCCCTTCGGCGAGCGCCGCAAAGGCTTCGGTCGGCGTCGCCACGCCCGGCGACAGGAACAGCCCGGCGGCCTTCGCCGCGCGCAACACCTTGGCATCGCTGTGAGGCATGACGATCACTTGGCCGCCCGCCACTTTCACTTGCTCGACCTGTTCCGGCGTCAACACCGTGCCCGCACCGATCAGGCAATCGGCGGGTAACGTACGGCGCAGGATGCGGATGCTCTCGTACGGTTCGGGGGAATTAAGCGGCACTTCGATGACGCGAAATCCGGCCGAGTACAGGACTTCGCCGACGGCTGCCGCCTCTTGCGGGCGCAGGCCACGCAGGATCGCGATCAGACCGTTTTGTGCCAGTGCTTGCTTGAACATGTCAGACCTCCAGTCAGGTTTAACGGGATGGGTTTGCAGTGATCAGTCCGGCGGCGACCGCCAACTGCCACAACCCGCGCTCGGTGGCCTGTTCGGCCAGGGCCACCCGGGCAAAACCACAGGCGTCGAGTGCCCGGCTGTAGCGGCTGCAGAGTTGGGCGTTGCCGATGAGGATGATCGAAGGCAGGTGCACGCTGTTGTGCCGGTGCCGCTGAACATTGGCCAGGGCCGACAGTTCATGACCGATCAACAGGCCGGACAGATAGTCCGGTTGCGCGGCGCTACTCAGTTCGCCGGTCAGCCCCAGACTGCGGGCACTGAATAGCGTCGACAGCGGCCCGATCTCGCCGTCCGCCGACAGCGCCACTTGCACGCCACGGTCAAACGCTTCGCCATCAAAAGATGCGCCGCGCTGCTGAGTGCGCCCGAGAATGCTGTGTTCGCTGAGCACGGCGAAGACTTCGCCGGTCATGAAGGTATCGAAACGCACGATGCAGCCATCGGCCACTTCCACCCATTTCGAATGACTGCCCGGCAGGCCAATCAATAGATCGTTACCCGCCCCGCTCGGCAGACTCTGCAACACGCCGAGGACTTGGGTTTCCTCGCCACGCATCACATTCGGCAAGCGCGAACGCTGAATCACGCCCGGCACGATGTGCACATCGACACCGCGAAGGCTGCGAACGGTTTGTAGGGAAGTTCCGAGATTGGCGACGTTCGCCGGCGTGTCGCAGTAGGCCGCTTCGCGCCAGCCCTGAGCACTGCCGACCATGCCGCAAGCAATCACCGGCAAATCAGGCTGTGCGTCGAGCCAGTCACCGCACGCCTCATCGAAGGCCAGTTCAAAACCGTCGGCGCATGCCTGGCCGGCGATGGTTCGCGGCGTCTTGGGCAGCTGCATGATCCCGGACGAGAGCGCACGCAGTTCCAGCACCTGGCCACCGAAACCGAGTTTGTAAGCACGTAATGAGGTTGTCCCCCAATCGAGCGCGATCAATTGCGCCAGCATCGCTTCACCTGTTTTGTTTTTTGGCAGTGAGTGAGCTGGACTATAGACCTTCCATATGGAAAATCTCAATATGTAATTTTACGTCCCACATATTGGGATTTTAGTGTTTTATATCGGAATCCCTCCAACACCGTCTTCGGCCACGAAAAGTTTGAAGGTTTCGTGATGGTCCGAACCGAACATGTGCGTTTCGCCCCGAGTATCACTTAGCCCCTCTTCTTCACGCCCATCGGCACGCTTTATGGTGTAACTGACGTTCGCTTTAGGCTGCATGGTTTTCATGTCCACAATGCGAAATTTTCCTTTCAGTGGTGCGAATGAACTCAACAGCCCACTGTAGGGCAAACCGCTGCACACGCCCCCATGAACGATGATCTCACCCGCGTAGTAACGCGTCTCGTTGATGCAGATCTGTTCAAATTGCAACCATGACAGTTGTCGATCTTCTGGTGGCAAAATCACATACTCAGGAGCCGTAATTTCTTTCTCAACTTCGACAATAATCCGTGACGTTGGAATGTACATAACCTTGGAGTAATACGCCTTGTACAAAAACGCGGTAACTGTTGCCTTGCACGGAATATATTCCTGTTTTTTTAACAACGACAGCAACACTTCTTTGCGGATAGGACGAGAACTAGCCCCCTCATCTTCATCCTCTTCAAACATAAATCTGCTGTTGAATTCATAACGACGATCCCCTTCAACAATGCGCACTTCATCGACAACGGCACGCCCTGACAGTTGAATATGATGCAGGATAGAAAAATCAACGTCCCCATCCAGAGAGCAGGTTAGCCAAGTCCCTACCTGCGCGCTTATGCCATGTGCCTTATACAAATTAACCAGATCTCTGTCGGACCTAAAGCGCAGGTTATAGAGCCCTGAATCATACTCAATTGATGCAAATTCGATTCGTGGTGCAGGCACGTCCAAATGCATGCACGACGAACACATAAAAAACGCAAAAACCAACAGAAACTTTTTCATTTTTCGCCCAAAAAATAAAAAAAAGACAAAGCAACACTAGCCAACGGCAAATCCAACTACAAAACAATAAATGCTTTGACATCAAATTCATTTACCATCCACGGCTTGTTTTATTCTTACAACCGGGACGTACATCACATTCGAAAAATAGGTATTCGTCATCGTTGCGCTAACCAGAAACCGACAAGTCACATACTCTTTATTCGACAGGAGACCTTTCAATTCCGGTGCCCCCAAAGCCCTCTCGCTAGCGCCAGCGGAAATAGACTCATTAAAAATAATCTGTGAGACAAACTTAAATCCCGGTTGAGTTTTATCCCGAGCAACGGCACCCTGAGCGAAATACTTCATCCGATGATCCAGATTGAAATCGACATCATCTGCCAAGGCACACATTAATTTTTCACCAACACGCGACTTGTATGAACCGAGAATATCGATATCTGCTGAAAAATATAGATTATAGACAGGTGTATCGCGCACCCTTGCCATTCTTGAGAAATCAAGATTAGCAAGGGCTTTATCTTGATTGAAGGAACACCCACCCAAAACAAAAACAGTGACAAGCAAAAAAAATTTCGGGATGTTCACATCAACCTCTGTAATGTTTATTAATAGATTGAATCACGTACGCAAGAGCAGACTTCTCATCCGCCAAAACCGTCGTAAACACAACATCCGCCTCTTCATGATTTACATCCATTTTACTATTTACATTAGGCCCTTCTTCCAACCCTGCTTTAGCTTTGGTTTTTCTGGATAAATGTTTGAAATAGCTCCCACCATCGCTCCATTACCAGCGGGGTCCAGTGTCACCAACCGTGAGGCAGCCTCTAGATGGTTTGCTAAGCGGTGATTGGAAAGCGACGGAGTAGACATGAAAAGTCCCGAGGCTCTTGGTTTCCTGACAAGAGGCCTCGCCAAGCGCTGGATTTTATTTTTTATCGATAGCTCGCACCAAATCGCCTGTTGGAACACGCATAACATTTGAAAAATAAGTCTTATAGGTTGTGGTATGAACCCGAAACACACAGGAAATGTAGCTTCGATTAGTTAACCAACGACTCAACACCTCGCCCTCCGGAAAAATCTCTGCGCCTTTTTCTCCAGTTGACTCCCTGAAAATAACATCGGCCTTGTATTTGTACACCGAGTCATCTTCAATGCGTTCCACCAGACCATAGCCAGAACGTTTTATCTGATGAGCCACGGCAAAATCGAGATCATCATCAACTGCGCAGATCAATCCTTGACCGATGCTGGACTTGAATAGATCAAGAATCGCAACATCCGAAGTAAAGCTCACCTGATATATCCCAGTATCTCTTAACTCCTCAACATCGGAATATATCAGCGTCGCTATCGGCTTCCCGTGATTCAGAGAACACGAAGCGCACAAGGCAATAGCGACCAATAAAACGCATCGAAATATCAAATGTTATTCCTTAAAATAGTTCAAAATTGACTCATTCAGTATTTGCCGAGCTGTTTTTCCATTATTCAATGGCCGAATGTACATGATATGTGCATCGGCGTGATTTACGTCAACCCGCCCCATCACATCCGGCCCTTCGACAACTTCCCACTGCCCGCCAAAATCTGCGACCCTGTCAGACAAATTGCGCTTTTCAGGTGCAGCAGCAGCTCGAATATTAACCCAGTACTCAGCTTTCGGCTTAGGTTGCAATCTATATATATTCGAAATACTCCAAACAACCTTACCTTCACCAACCGGGTCAATGGTTATCAACATTCTTACCTTGTAGCCTTTATCGGTCAGAACACTGGACAGGTGCGCGCCATTCCACCCCCCAAGACTATGACCGATGATATATACCGCTGTAGAGCAATCAGGTATTTTTTTCAGCACATGCTCTGATAAATCTTTGTCAGTAATAAAATCATTATAACCAAGAGGCCAAGACTCAAATTTTCCTTTCGGAAATTTTAGCTGCTTTGCATCTCTTATAAATATCTCACGCACATCATCCACATTATTATTCGGCCCACTCAGATAGTAGCTTTCCTGATCCCCAGCACCACCTATAAAAAACACAACAAAATTTCGTAGAGAAACAGAAACCTGCTTGACGGACTGATCCGTCTTACATGTCAGCGTATGCGTTTTCACCTCTCTTTTCGCCAAGGGTGCTTCTACTGTCGCGCCTTCATCAGCCATACCTGATTACTCCACAAACAATTTAATGGTTTCAGCCAAATGAGAACTGACGGTATGGGTAAACCCCGACGCATCGGTGATGCCATGCTCTTCGCTGCCGTCACCACGCTGAATGGTGTAGGGGTGATAGGGAACAGGCTCTCCGGTCGCCTCGTTAACCACCTGCAACCTGTCCGTAAAATGCACCGGCATCGGCAACAACCCACTAAACGCCGCCCCTCCGCCACTCTGGCCAATAATTACCGTGCCAGAGCCACCAATCACCACGTTGCCATGGCCGCCCGTACTGTCGAGCATTGCGGCGTTGAGGCCGTTAATGAACACAGTGCCGGACACCGCGCCGGTGATCGGGCTGCCACAGGCGGATTTGTCCGTCATGCGCGCAGCGCCGAGGCCATCAAAGAATACGTCCGGGGAACCGGATGCAATCGGGTTGGTGCCATGGCCTGGCAACGGGCACGCCGTCGGGTCGGTGATGCGCGCAGCAGGTTTTCCACTCAAGTCAAAGCTCCTTGCTTCTGAGGTTCAGGGTGAGGCTGATAGATATCGACGTCGGTCGCGACTAAGCACCAGCGGTTATCGACCGGGTCGAACAGCGCATGACAATCCTCATGGCTGTCGGGGGATGAAGCGGTGTGAAGGGTTTGCCAGGCTTCGGCGACTTGCCATTTCAGATCTGCATCCGAGGCGCTGTCGAGGTCGTTGAGCACGGCGTTGTAGTCGCGCAGACCGATCCGGTCATAGGACGTTTGCAGCAGGCTGGCCATCTGCGGGCCGAAATCGATGTAATGCTTTGCGGTCCATTGGCCGATGTCGGAATAGACGTACCAACCCATGGGCGACAGCATTCCGTCGTTCAATAGCGATTGATCCGCCGGGACAACGAAGCCACAGCAGACATGCAGCTTCAGCCAGCCCTGATGCTCCTGGATAAAAGGATTCGGATCGAACGTGCGAAGCGGTACGACGCGATACTCCTCAAGACCGCGACCGCGCGTCATCAACTCGGCGTCCAGACGCGAAACGAACGCCCGGATCGCCTTACCGCCCGCGCGGTCGAGGGTGCAAAGGATATCCACCGATTGGCGATGGAGATCGTCCGTGGAGCCGAGGTTTTTCACCAGGCCATACAAACGCATAGTCGCCCGAAGTCCGCTCATCGCCGGCCACTCATTGACGCAGCGAAGGCTCCACGGGCGTGGAGAAAGAGTGCCAAAGGCATTGCAGGTGTCGTCCGTGAGCGCGCAAAGGGCGCACAGAATGCCGGACTAGAGCGGTGCGAACAACAGATTCGTATCAGATTGCCAGCAGCGATCAACGTCCCTCGGCAAACTCGCGCAGTACCACCCCATCCATCCGATACCGCACCCACTCTTCCTGTGCCTGTGCGCCGAGGGATTTGTAGAATTCGATCGCCGGTTTGTTCCAGTCCAGCACGCTCCATTCGAAACGGCCGCAGTCATTGGCGCAGGCGATTTTTGCCAGGTGGCGCAGTAAAGTTTTACCGGCCCCGCCGCCTCGTTGCTCCGGGGTGATATAGAGGTCTTCGAGGTACAGGCAATTGCTGCCCAGCCAGGTGGAATAGCTGAAGAAGAACACTGCAAAGCCGATCGGCAAGCCATCGCGCAGGCAGATCAGGCCATGGGCGGTGGCGCCTTCGCTGAACAGGCTGCGCTCGATGTCGGCGACGCTGGCGATGACTTCGTGACGGGCACGTTCGAAGTCGGCCAGTTCAGTGATGAACGCGAGGATTTGCGGGGCATCGCTGGGGGTCGCCGGGCGGATGTCGATCGTCATGGACGTGCCTTGTCAAAAGTTGAAAACGCCATACTAAGTCCGCACGCGGCGCTCGTCACATTTGAAAGCAGTGTGGCGAGGGAGCTTGCTCCCGTTCGGCTGCAAAGCAGTCGTAAAAACTGGCGACGCTGTTGTAACTGAAATACCGTGGCGTCTGGAGTCGGGGCTGCTGCGCAGCCCAGCGGGAGCAAGCCCCCTCGCCACAAAAGCGTTTCTACACTAAGGGACTTTTATGACCACCACTGCTTTCGCGCCTTTGCACCATCTTGCTTCTGAACTGCTGCCTCATGCGCTGGAACCAGGCGAGGACGGCGCTCATGATCTGTCGCACTTGCAGCGGGTGTGGCACAACGTGCGCACGCTTCACGCCGAAGCAGGTGGTGATCTTGAGGTGCTGCTGGCAGCCGTGCTGTTGCACGATTGCGTGGCGGTGGAGAAGAACTCGCCGCGGCGCTCCCAGGCGTCACGGCTGGCAGCGCAGAAAGCGTCGACAGTGCTGATGGCAATGGATTGGCCTGGCGCAAAAATCACAGCGGTCGTCCATGCCATCGAAGCCCATAGCTTTAGCGCCAACATCACGCCCATCACCCTCGAAGCGAAAATCATCCAGGACGCCGACCGCCTCGACTCCCTTGGCATGCTCGGTGTGGCGCGTACCTTCTACATCGCCGGGCGCATGGGCAGTGCGTTGTACGACCCTTTGGACCCAGAGGCAAAAGAACGGGACTACGACGACAAACGCTTTTGCCTGGATCATTTCCAGACCAAGCTGCTGCACCTGGCGGACGGGTTCCAGACAACCGCCGGCCAGCGTCTGGCGCAGATTCGCCATCAGCGTCTGAAGGGGTTCATGGAGCAGTTCAAAGAAGAAATAGGCGTCGACTGATCAGCCAGAACGGCACCGCTCGTCGTTCCTCAGGCACCAATCCAGGTCGGGGATGGACCAATATCGGGTAAGGGCTCGCCGATGCGAGCCTGGTGCAATACCCGTCCATCCCAACCAAGAGGTAACCATGAACGTCGATAAAAACCTGGAGAAAGAAGTCCTGACTCGCCTGCTGCATGCCCACCCAAGTGGCTTGGGCAAGGAGGTTCTGGACAATTACCGGGGGGAGAAAGTCGTGGCCAGCACCCTCGCCACGCTGCAGGAGCGCGGGCTGATCCAGCACGGTCATGTGATCTGCAACGAAACCGGCGAGCACTCGCTGAACCTGCCGATCAAACTCAGCGCCGCAGGGGTTGAGGCGGCGCGCAAGCTGGACGTCTGACCGTGTAGGAGCTGCCGCAGGCTGCGATCTTTGCCTTTGGATTCGAAGATCGAAAGATCGTCCGAACGCGACCCAAGCCTTCGCCAGCGCCTACGGATACACACCTGAAGCAAGGAGAAATCCCATGCCTCGTGGAAGCAAAGACAAATACACCGCCGAGCAAAAACGCAAAGCCGAACACATCGAAGAGAGCTACGAGCACAAAGGCGTGTCCAAAGATGAAGCCGAAGCTCGCGCCTGGGCCACGGTGAACAAGCAGTCGGGTGGCGGTGAACGCGCCGGCGGTTCCGGGCGCAAGAAGCCGGCCAGCGCCAAGTCTGCAGATCGCAAGGAATCAGCCCGTCGTGCGGTGGCCACCCGTGAAGGCAAGCCGCGCAACAGCAAGGCTTCGCGCGAGACGCAGACGGTGGACAGCCTGATGAAAGAAGCCCGGGCGAAGAAGATTCCGGGGCGCTCGAGCATGCGCAAGCAGGCGTTGATCGAGGCGTTGCGCAAGGCCGGATAAGCGTCCGGATTTGAGGGTGAGTTTGAGGGCCCTTTCGCGAGCAGGCTCGCTCCCACAGTTGATCGCTGTTGGCCGAGATATTGTCGGCTGGCATAGATATCCAACGTGGGAGCGAGCCTGCTCGCGATAGCGGTCAATCAGGCGCCATAGGTCTCGCGAATCAACGCATCCACCTCAGCCGTCCCCGGCGAAGTCGCCGGCCCCCAGCGAGTGACCGCCAACGCCGCAGCCGCATTCGCCCGCAAAGCCGCTTCGACTGCCGAAAATCCGTGCGCCAACCCGGTGACAAAAACTCCCGCGTGAGCATCCCCTGCGCCGTTGCTGTCCACCGCCACGACCTTGAATCCCGGCACAAGCTGGTGATCGCCGCGCTGGCTGATCCAGCACCCTTGCGGCCCATCGCGTACCACCGTCAACACCTCGGTCGGCAGATGATCCGCCAGCCGATTCAATGCCTCGTCGATATCCTTCGCCCCGGTAAACCGCAGCGCCTCGACACGGTTGCTGGTCCACAGATCGATGCGTGGCAACAACGCCTTCATCAGCGGCGCGTCCGGCGAATCCACCAGCGGGCCCGGATCGAACACCACCTTGGTCCCGTCCGGCAAAGCCACCACCCAATCCACCAGCACCTGCGCCTTGCCGCCCTGCAGCAGGCTATAGCCGCTGACATAGACAAAGTCACCCGCCTCGGCCGGCACACTCGCCAGGTCTTCAGCGGTCAATTCGCCTTCGGCACCGATGTAGGAAATGAACGTGCGCTCGGCCGAGGCTTCGGTCAGCGCGACGCACACTCCGGTGTCGCGCTCGGTGCTCTGATCGAGGCCAATCCGAATCCCTTCAGCCTTCATCGCCTCCCGGGCCAGGTCGCCGAAACGGCCCTTGCCATGGCGCCCGAGGTAGACCACCGGCAAGCCATTTCGCTGGGCCGCAGCCATTACATTGAAGCCGCCGCCGGCCTCGAAACGGGCCGATTGCGCCAGCACGTCGCCACCCGAATGAGGCAGTTCATCCACGGCCATGACCAGGTCGATGATGACCTGGCCGGTGTGCAATAGTTTAGGCATGAGCCGGCTCGAACAACGCGGCGCGGCGGTCCCTGGCGCCGCCGAGTACCCGGTAAATGCCACCGGCCACCACGAACGTCACGATCCAGCCCAGGCCGTTGTGCCCCAGCCAGGAGTCGGACAGAAAGCCCCGGAACCAGACATCCTGTTCGGTGGTGCCAATGGTGGTGAAACTGAATCCCAGCACAATCGCCACCGCCCATGCACCAAACGCGCGCCACTCGACGCCACCGCGATACCAGTAGGCGCTACCCGGGCTGACGTCCAGCAGGTCTTTGGGGCTGTAGTAATGACGATGGATCAGGTCGACCACGAAGATCCCGACCCACGCCGTGATCGGCACCGCCAGCAAGGAAATGAAGGTGATGAACGGGCCGTAAAAGCTCTCGGCGATCAGCATGAAGTAGATGGAACCAGCAAAGATCGCAATGATATCGACCACCACCGCATACACGCGTTTGACCTTCAGGCCGAGGGTCAAGGTGGTCAAACCGGCGGAGTACACCGACAGGTTGTTCGACAGCAGCAACCCGCCGAACGCAGTGATCAGGTACGGCACGGCCATCCAGGTCGGCAGCATGTCGCGGATCGCGACTATCGGGTCAGTGGCCGAGGCCAGATCATTGTTGCCCACCGACAGCAGACCGCCGAGGGTGATCAGCAGCACCAGCGGAATCCCCGCACCGAAGGCCGCCGACGCCACCAGACGCACGGCTTTGACACTGCTGTGTTGGTAGCGCGACATGTCGGCACCGGCGTTGGCCCAACCGATCCCGGTGCCGGCGGCCATGGTGCCGATGCCGATGATCATCGCGCTCAGGGGTGCTGGCGTGGCGTTGAACACGGCACTCCAGTCAATGGTCGCGCAGAGAAAACCGCCCACCAGGATGTTCAACGCACCGAACACGTAGGTCGCCCATTTCTGGATCACCAGCAACGTGGCGTGACCGAGGCCGGACACCGACAACGTCAGCAGCACGAAAATCGCGATGAACACCAGGGTCAGCAGCGGCGCGCTTTTGGCTTCCACCGGCGAGCCGAACAGAATCGAGCACAGCGACAGCAAGACGAATGCGGCGGTGGTGGTGTTGACGGTTTCCCAACCCAGACGCGACATCAGCGAGACCAGCGTCGGGCCGATATTGCCGCGCACACCGAAGATCGCCCGCGACAGCGTCAGGCTCGGTGCGCGACCACGACGACCGGCAATGGAGATGATCCCCACCACCGCGAAAGAACCGGCGGCACCGAGGATGGCGACGATGATCGCCTGCCAGATCGCCAGTCCGCGGAAGGCCACCAGCGTGGCGCCCAACGGCAGGCCGAGGATGGAAATGTTCGCCGCGAACCAGACCCAGAACAGCTGCAGCGGATGACCGTTGCACTCGCCTTCCGGCACCGGTTCGATGCCACGGGTTTCCAGTTGCCCGGCACTTTGCCCGGCTTTCGATGAACTCATGAAAACTGCTCCTGTTGCCATTGTTGTAGTTGTGGGCAATTCGGAAGTCGATATAACTTTCCGGCGATCCTGGCCATGTTTGTGCGCTCCATTGCGAGTGAAAAATTCAAGTATGTGATGCGTCCATCGCGGGCAAGCCCGCTCCCACAGGTACGGCGTGCATCTCAAGGTTTGTACTATCCCTGTGGGAGCGGGCTTGCCCGCGAAGACGCCAGTCCAGTCAACGCAGAGCCAACAGCCCCTGCACCAACGGTTCCAGCTGTAAATCATTTACCGCTTTAACCTGCTCGATCATCGCCACAGGCCAACTCTCAAGCCCCAGACAAGCGCCGAGCATGGCGCCGAGAATCGCCGCGATGGTGTCGGTATCTCCGCCCAGACTGGCCGCCATGCACAACGCTTCGAAGGCACTCATCTCATCAATGGCTACTTGCTGAGCCAGCGCAAACGACACCACCACCGATTCCTGTGAGGCTACCGAAGTGCCGATCACATCGTAGAGCAAGTCCGCCAGCAACGCCTTGTCGCTGTCAACGCTGATGCTCCGCGCCCAACGGATGCGCGAGGCAATACGCCCGCCGGCAACCCAGTGGCCATGACCTTCGGCTTGCTGCGCAATCTGCTGGCCGAGGTTCAACGCCTCCCCCAGGTCCATGCCGTTGATCCCGGCAGAAACCACCGCCGCCACCGCCGCCGCGCTGGAAATTCCCAGCGAGGTGTTGTGGGTGACCTGACAGGCTAGCACCACGGCGCGGATGAAACGCTCGGGCTCGGCAACATCGGCCGCAATCCCCACCGGAGTGATGCGCATCGCCGCGCCATTGGTGGTGCCATAGCGCCCCGTCTCTTCCATCGAGTGGCCGGCGAGGATCATCTCGATCGCGCGCTTGGTCGAGGGGCCGAGCAAATCCTGCGAACCCTTGGCCCGCATCCCGGCTTCCCATTCGATCAATCGTTGGGCAAGCACCGTCGGTTCGATCCGGCCCTCGCCGTCAATCAACAACTGGCCGATCAGGATCGCCTGTTCGGTATCGTCAGTGATCGAGCCTTTGGGCATGTTCGCGGCGATCGGTTGATCGGGGCCTGCGTCGTGCAGCTCCGTGATTTCGCCAAAGCGCGCCTTGATCTCGGCGCGGCTCAGGGATTGTGTCGGCATGCCCAACGCATCACCCAGGGCCAGTCCGTAGAACGCGCCGAGGGCATGGTCGAGCGCGATCATTTTGCAGTTCCAATTTGCAGGTGCAGACGAAAATGCACCGGATCGAGCAGGCTTTCGACTTGTTCCATGAAGCGGTTCTGACGGTCGTAAGTGGTGCGCAGGGCCTTGAGGAACACCGTGCCCTCCGGGCGCCCGAGCAACTTGGCATCTTCGGCATTCAAGGGTTCGGCACCGATCCATTGATCCCCATGTCCGCCAATGTAGCCGTAGGCGGCCAGGGTGATGGTCAGGGAGTCATCGATCAGCCCCACTTGCGGCAGGCTTTCCAGACCTCCGGTGGCGGGCATCAATGAACGTTCGAGAGACACCAGCGTGCCATCGGTACTGCGCCGGCGCCGGTCGAGGGTGATGAACTGATCGATGCCCAAACGTGGTAGCAGGTCAGGACGGAACACTGCCTCCAGCCGCAGCACTTCAGTGTTGATCAACGCCCCGCTGTCGGCCAGTGCCTTGCCCCAGCCGTTGCGTTGATCGAGCACCACCCCGTCGTAAGTGACGATGGAGCCCACCGCGCTTTGCGTGGCGAGGTT
The DNA here is from genome assembly GCF_034008235.1 of Pseudomonas sp. P9_31. Classification (NCBI taxonomy): domain Bacteria; kingdom Pseudomonadati; phylum Pseudomonadota; class Gammaproteobacteria; order Pseudomonadales; family Pseudomonadaceae; genus Pseudomonas; species Pseudomonas sp. P9_31. The sequence continues at coordinate 1,833,579 of NZ_CP125375.1, read as the reverse complement.
GTGGCGTCGTTTCAGTTCGACCAGCGCTTCACGCAATGTGCCGTGGCTGACCTTGAAGGCTTGAGCCAATCGATGTTCGCCCGGCAATAGAATACCGTCCTCCATGAGGCCGCTTTCGATGCGCCGGATGAGCTCGTCGCTCACCTGTTGTTTCTTGTCAATTCGTAGCGGTCTAATCATGTACACCTCGGGTGTACCGTCATAGCTGAAACGGGTTGGGGCGAGCAAGGAATATTTTGTGAAAGTGGGTGAAGGATCCTCCAAATGATCGTTCCCATGCTCCGCGTGGGAATGCCTCAATGGACGCTCTGCGTCCGCTGCTGGGACGCGGAGCGTCCCGGGCTGCATTCCCACGCAGAGCGTGGGAACGATCAATGACACGCCACTCCCACCAGGAAAATCAGCGTTGTTTCAATCGGTCGATCACCACCGCCAGCAACAGGATCGAACCGCGAATCACGTACTGATAAAACGTATCGATGTTCTTCAGGTTCATCGCATTCTCGATGATCGCCAGAATCAGCACCCCGGCAATCACATGCCGAATCATCCCGATCCCACCACTCAGCGATACCCCACCCAGCACGCAAGCGGAGATCACCGTCAGCTCGAAACCCTGGCCAATCATCGGCTGACCGGACGTCATCCGCGACGCCAGAATCACCCCGGCCAACGCACCAATCACACCGTGCACGGCGAAGATGATGATCTTGGTCCGGTCAACATTGACCCCGGCCAGCAACGCCGCTTCCTGGTTGCCGCCGATGGCCATGGTGTTGCGCCCGTAGGTGGTGTAATTCAGCAACCAACCGAAAAACAGGAAGCAGACGATGGTGATCAGAATCGGCACCGGCACCCCAAACAACTGGCCGTTACCGAACACGAAAAACTGCTCCTGGGACACGCCCACCGCTTTGCCGTTAGCAAAAATGTAAGCCAGGCCACGAACGATCTGCATCGTCGCCAGCGTGGTGATCAACGCATTGACCCGTAGCTTGGCGATCACGATCCCGTTGATCAGCCCGACAATCAGCCCCATCACCAGCGCCGCGCTCACGCCAAGGAACACGCTGTCGGTGTCACGCATCACCACCGCCGCGACCACGCCGGCGCAAGCAATCACCGAGCCCACCGACAAGTCGAAATGCCCGGACGCCAGGCAATACAACATGGTGCACGCGGCAATCCCGGTGGTGGAAATCGCCAGGCCCAGGCCACGCATGTTCAGCGGCGAAAGGAAGTTATCGATCAGCAAGGTGCAGAGCACGAAGATCCCGATGGCCGCCAGCAGCATCACCCAGTCATCGAGAAAGCGCCGCAAGTCCAGAGGTTTGCGCGGGGTTGGCAGAGCGTTGTTTTGGATGGTCATAGTCACCTCTCAGTTCGCCACGTCGGCAGCGCGTTGGCGTGGCAACGCCAATTGCAGCAGGTTGGATTCATTGGCTTGTTCGCGGGTCAGTTCGCCGCGCATGGCGCCTTCGCAAAGCACCAGGATGCGGTCGGAAATGCCCATGACTTCCATCAGGTCGCTGGACACCACAATCACCGCGATGCCGCTGGCGGCCAGGTTATGGATGATCTGGTAGATCTCCGCTTTTGCGCCGATGTCGATGCCCCGGGTCGGCTCGTCGAGCAGCAGGACTTTCATCGGCATCGACAGCCAGCGACCGAGAATCGCCTTCTGCTGATTGCCACCAGACAGGTACATGATTTTCTGCGCCGCGTTGGGCGTCTTCACCTTCAGCGCCTTGATCTGCTTGTCGGCGTTGCCCTTTTCCCACAACCCACGTAACAGGCAACCGAAGGTGGAATGAGCGCCGCGTGCGCTGATATTGATGTTCTCGGCGACGCTGGCGAGCGGCAGGATGCCCTCCTTCTTGCGGTCCTCGGGGCACAGCAGAATCCCCGCCGCGATGGCATCTCGTGGTGAGTGCAACTTCAGTTCATGACCGCGCAGTTCCAGGCGCCCCGCCGTGTTGCGCGTAAGCCCGCTGAGCATCCGGAACAGCTCGGTGCGCCCGGCCCCGACCAGGCCAAACAGCCCGAGGATTTCACCCTTGTGCACCTCGAAACTCACCGGTTCACGCAAGCCCGGCCCCAGTAAACCGTCGACCTTGAGCGCCACCGCGCCACGGGGACGACTGCGGTAATCGTAGATGTCCTGAATGTCGCGACCGACCATGCACGTCACCAACTGGTCATGGCTCAGCGCGCTCATGTCCTCGAAGGTGCGCACGAAGCGGCCGTCCTTGAACACCGTCACCGCGTTGCAGATGCGGAACACTTCTTCCATGCGATGAGAGACGTAAAGCACCACTTTGCCTTCGTCCCGCAGGCGACCGATGATCGCCATCAAGCGATCGATCTCCCGCGCCGACAGGCTGCTGGTGGGTTCGTCGAACGCGATCACATGCGCGCCACGGGACAGTGCCTTGGCGATTTCCACCAGTTGCCGCTGGCCGAGGGACAAGCGCCCGACCTTCTCTTGCGGATCGATTTCATCGGCCAGACCTTTGAGGCAGGCCAGCGCTTGCTGACGCAAAGCGCCGCGATTGATCAGGCCGAAACTCGCCGGCAAATGGCCGAGAAACAGGTTCTCGGCCACGGTCATTTCCGGCACCAGGTGCAGCTCCTGATGAATCACCGCGACCCCGCTGCCAATGCTGTCGGCAGTGGACTTGAAGACCCTCGTCTGCTCGCCGATCCGCAGGTCACCACTGCTCGGCGTGTAAGCACCGCCAAGGATTTTCAGCAGCGTCGATTTACCGGCGCCGTTCTCACCCATCAAGGCGTGAACCTGCCCCGGATGGGCGACGAAGCTGATGCCGTCCAGCGCCTTCACCCCGGTAAAGGTTTTGCCGATCCCGTTGAAGCGCAAGCTGCCGCCAACGCTGTGTCCGTGTGTCTGTACTTGTGCGTGCATAACCCACCTCTTCACACCGATCAGGCAGCCCCGTTGCCAGGGCCGCCGATGAAATCAACCGACCCTCAATTCCACAGGCCGATCTTTTCCAGTTCCTGCTTGAAGTTGTCGCGCGTGATCAGCGTCACGTCGTCCATGGCGGTGTATTTAGGCGGTTCTTTGCCGGTGGTGACCCACTCGTGCATCATGCTGGCGGTGTTGTAACCCTCGATGTGCGGGCTCGGCAGCATCGAGCCGAAGAAGCCGCTGTTGGCTTTTTTCAATTCGCCGATGGCATCGGTGCCGTTGATGCCGATGCCAATCACGTTGGCGGCGGCAAAACCGGCGCTTTCGGTGGCGCGCACACCACCCAGCACGGTGTTGTCGTTCATGCCGCCGATGATCAGGTTTTTCGCCGCGCCCGGCAGTTTCACCAGCGCCGAGTTGGTGGCGTCCATGCTGCCCGGTACGTCGAGGGTTTTGAGGGCCGAGAACAGGATGTGGTCTTTCGGCATCCCGGCGTCTTCCAGGGCTTTAACCGAACCGTCGGTGCGTTTCTTGCCGGTGTCGAGTTCGTTGAAGGTGTTGATCACCGCATAGGTTTCTTTCCAGTCCCAGCCGCGTTTTTTCGCTTCGGCAGCCATGGCGGCGCCCTGCTTCTGGCCGACTTCGAAGGCCGCCATGCCGAGGTACGGCACGTCCTCCATGAACTTGCCGCCGGCATCGACAAAGCGGTCATCGACGGCGATCACTTTCAAACCGTTGAGCTTGGCCTTGGCCATGATTGCCGGGCCGAGGGAGACATCCGGCGGGCAGATCACGAAGCCCTTGGCGCCGTTGGCCGCCAGGCTGTCGATGGCCGAGAGGGTTTTCTCGCCGTCAGGCACGGCGATCTTGATGACGGTGAAGCCCTTGTCTTTGCCGGCCTTTTCGGCGAAAGCCCATTCGGTCTGGAACCAGGGCTCTTCGGCTTGCTTGACCAGAAAACCGATCTTCACTTCCTCGGCCGCCAGCAACGTACTGCTCAGGCTGACCGCGGTGACCGCCAAAGCGGCACAGCACAGGGAACGGATCCCACGACGACGTTTCATAAGCTGACTCCTTGTTATTTTTTTTGAGCGTTATTTGAAAGCCAATACAGCGGTCGAAGCATGCAGCCAATAGTCATATCGTATGATGATTGAATTTCAGACGTAGTTTCGCGCCTGAAACCCGCGTTATTCAGTCGTGGTACATCACCGAACGCCCACCATCGATGGTGATGCACGAGGCGTTGATGAACGGTGCTTCATCGCTGGCCAGAAACACAGCCGTCATCGCCACTTCAATCGGCTGGCCGATGCGTCGTGGTGGATGCAGGTCGAAGGCGCGCTGACGTTCGGCGTGGGGGTCGGCAAAACCGTTCCAGTAATCGACGTTCAGTTGGGTTTCGATGTAGCCCGGCGCGATGGCGTTAACGCGAATGCCCTTGGGTGCGTATTCGATGCCCAAGGCACGGGTCAGCCCGAGCAAACCATGCTTGGCCACCGGATAAGGGAAGCAACCTGGAATAATGTGGGTGGAATGGGTCGAGGCGATGTTGATGATGCTGCCGATGCCCTGCTCGATCATTTGCGGCAGCACCGCTTTGCAGCCATACCAGGCGCCGTCCAGGTCGATGGCGAAGCAGCGACGCCAGTCTTCCTCGGTCATTTGCAGCGGATCGCGGAACACATTGACCCCGGCGCAATTGACCAGCACGTCGATCCGGCCATGAAGCTCAATGGCCAGTTTGGCCATGGCGTGCAGGTCTTGCTGGCGCGAGACGTCGGCCTTGATCGCCACGACATCCGTACCTTGTTCGCGCCAATGCGCCGCGACTTTTTCGACTTTTTCGGCCTGGATATCGCTGATGATCAGCCTGGCCTGCTGGGAAGCGAAGGTCGCGACAATCGCTTCGCCAATACCCTGAGCCGCGCCGGTCAGCAGCACGACCTTGTTTTTCAGGCGCTCACCCTTGGGCGGTTCGGGTACCGGTGGCAAGGAAAGAGGTTCAGCCATGGATCAACACTCCTGTTCGAAGGCACGACGAAAACCGGACATCTGTCGATGTCCGGTCAAAAGGCTTTTGAGAATAGGCAGGCAGACGTGAAAACGCCCGGGCGTCGAGGCGGCCTGAAGCGCTGACTCCGTAAGGGAGTGCGGTGGAATATCGCTGCATCACTTCACCTGTTTTGTTTTTTTAAGTGTGAGTGCGTGTAACTGATGGAGCCGACTATAAACCCGGCCGCCGAACAATCTCAATATATAATTTTACATCCCATATTTAGGGATTTAACCGAAAAATCGCTGACAGCGTTTTCCAGGCACATCGACTCGAACCGACAACAACGCGCCATCCAGCGGGTGGTTGAGCGGGCTCGCAGCACTGGTGATGTACAGGGTTTTGAAGTCTTCGCCACCGAACACGCAACTGGTGGGACGGCTGACCGGCAGTTCGATCACCCGATCAACATGCCCGTCCGGGCTCAACCTGAGCAGACAACTGCCATCCCAGCGGGCGTTCCATATATAGCCCTCGGCATCCATCGCCGAACCGTCGGGGCCGCCACGTTCATGGGGGCCAAACCAGACATAGGCGGTGTCGAGGTTGCCGTCGGTATGGATGAAATGCCGGTAAAGCGTGCTGTCGAGACTGTCGGCGAAATACAGGGTTGTGCCGTCGTCGCTCCATAGCAATGTATTAGGGATGCCCAACCCTCGAAGCAGCGGCGTGACCCGGGCATCGCGGTCGATGCGAAACAGGCCACCGGAGCGGCGCACGATGGGTAGATCCTCGCCCTGTTCACCGATGTTGTTTTGCATGGTGCCCAGCCAGAGCTGGCCCTGGGCATCACAGCGGGCTTCGTTGGCGCGATTGCCAGGTTGCGGATCGGCCACGCAGAGCAAGGTCAGCCGAGGTTCCAGGCCAGGGGAATCCAGGTCCAACCGATAAACCCCACTGCTCAATGTCACCAGGGCATCGCCGCTTTCGCTGGGGATGAACGCGGACACGTGCTCCGGCATCTGCCAGATTTCCACATTGGCGCCGATCAGCCTCAGCGCTTGTTTACCCGCGATGTCTACCCAATACAGCGCCTGGGTCGGTGCATCCCAGAACGGGCCTTCGCCGAGTTGCGCACGGTGTCCGGTAACCGCTGTCCACGTCATGAAGCCTCCTTTTTGCTTTGTGTGGGAGCGAGCCTGCTCGCGATGACTGAGTCACATTCGGCATAGATGTCGACTGAACCACCGCTTTCGCGAGCAGGCTCGCTCCCACAAGGGGTTCTTTATTGTTAGCTGGCCTTCTTGTCGGCCATGACTTGGGGGTAGAAGCGCTTGATGGCCAGGTCCGCGTTATCGATCAGAGTCATGCAAGCCCACACCCCCCGCGCGGCATCCCGGGCGGCGATGGCGTTGGCCATGTCTTTGTGAATCGGCAACGTTCGACGCAGTTCATCCGGGTCGGCGGCAGAGACTTCGAAAGACACTGCCAGCAGTGCGCCGAGGGCCGGGACCATTTGTTCGATGAATTGATTGTGGCTGGCGGCGAGGATGCATTCGTGGAAGAACTGGTCGGCGCGGTTGTAATCGATGCCGCTGTCCACGGCTCGTTCCAGCGCGTTGTAGGCCTGGAGTACGGCCTGAACCTGCTCGACGGTCGCACGTTCGCAGGCCCAGCGCACCGCCATGGGTTCGATGGTGCGACGCAGGTCGAGCAGGTCGTCGACAAAATTTTCTGGCAATCCGCTACGCGACAGCCAGCCGACGACTTGCGGGTCGAAAAGGTTCCAGCGCCGCACCGGCAACACCCGCGTACCGACCTTCGGCCCGACTTCGAGCATGCCTTTGGCCACCAGGGTTTTGATGGCTTCACGGATAACCGTACGGCTGACCCCGAGCTGCTCGCCCAGGTCGGCTTCAACCTTGATGGTTTCGCCGGGCTTCACCTGGCCAGCGGCAATCCAGCACCCCAGCCAATCAACCGTCGACGCATGGAAACTGCTGGACATGGGTACCTCATCGCCCCGGTGACAAAAAACGAAACGACACGAAAGCCGTTCGCGATGGATGTCACGCTAATCATCATATGATTGGCTGTCAATTGGATTTTCAGGGGGCCCGCCGACAGGGGCGTGACTGTTCGTCCGAATACTGCCTGAGCGCTTTGAACCTACCCGTTTTGTAAACTACGGTAAGCCCGCAACAGATCATGCAGTCAGCAGTCTCTGTTTCACTAAATTCCGCTATCGATAGGTATGAACATGGACATGGATGCGTCTACGAAATACCCCATTGTGTTGGTTCACGGTCTTTTCGGCTTCGATAGAATCGCCGGTTATCCCTACTTCTTCGAAATCGAGGAAGTCCTGGAACGCGCGGGCGCTCAGGTGTTTGCCGTGAATATTCCAACCGTCAACGGCAATGAAGAACGCGGTGAAAAACTGCTCGAACACGTCAACCGAATTTTGCGCGAAACGGGAGCCGCCAAGGTCAATCTGATCGGTCATAGCCAAGGCCCGCTGGCCGCGCGCTACGTAGCGGCCCTGCACCCGGAAAAGGTCGCGTCGGTCACCTCGGTCAGCTGCCCCAATCACGGCTCCGAGATTGCCGACCAACTGCACAAAGCGCTGACACCCGGAGAGTTGCCCGAAGCGTTTGTACTGGCCCTGCTAAGCGCCGTCGGCACCTTCATTTCGTTGATCAGCGGCCACCCGGAAAACCCCGTGGATCCTCAAGCGGCTTTCGAATCGCTGACCAGCGCAGGCTTGGCCGCCTTCAACCGCAAGTACCCGCAAGGGGTGCCGAAGGTTTGGGGTGGTGAAGGCAACGAAATTGAAAACGGCGTGTATTACTACTCCTGGAGCGGGATCGTGCAGAACTTTCAAAGCCTGCAACTCCTCGATCCGACCCATTTGAACTGTAAAGTGCTGTCGCAGTTATTTTATAAAGAGAAGCACGCCAACGATGGGCTGGTTGGCCGCTACAGCTCGCACCTGGGGAAAGTGATTCGCTCGGATTACCCGATGGACCACTTTGACGCAGTCAATCAGATGGCCGGGATCAACAGTTGGAACGTGAGCCCGGTCAGGCTCTACCTTGAACATGCCGCCCGGCTCAAGAGCAAGGGTTTGTAAGCCCATAAATAACGGGCCGTTTTTCACAGCACAGACGCTCAGCGCCTTACGGCTCAAGCCCGACAGGGAAGAATTCACCACCGCTCCAGACACCTAGCCAACGCTGCCCGTCGATTTCCCGGGTCACCGCCAGCTCCACCAGTTGGTAGAACACATTACGGTGAATCAATGCTTCAAGGTTGGTGCGTACATTCACGTACGGCGCGGGCTCCTGAGTCACCGGATCGATCACTACCCGCATGGGGTGCTCAGCGCCGGCATCGGCCGTTTCGTCGACGTTGGTGGTAAAGCGCAAGACCTGGGCCTCGCCCTCGCCTTCAACCTCCACGGCAATCGCCACGAACGGCGCGTCGTCGACCTTGATGCCCACCTTTTCGACCGGGGTAATCAGAAAGTAATCATCGCCGTCACGGCGAATGATGGTGGAGAACAGCTTGACCATCGGCTTGCGCCCGATCGGCGTGCCCAGGTAATACCAGGTGCCGTCGCGGGCGATGCGCATGTCGATGTCGCCGCAGAAGTCGGGGTTCCACAAGTGGACCGGCGGCAAGCCTTTGGTTTTGGGGATTTGCCCCAACAAGTCGTTGGCTTTTTGCGGGCCACTCATGGCGTTCTCCTTTGAATTACTGGTCGCGGAGCCCCAACAGGCTACGAGCGTATTGCTCCAGCGGGGGGCCCAGCAGGTCTTCTGGCCTGTTGTCGTAGAACGTCAGTAAACCGCCACGACTCTTGATACGTGCAGTATCGATCAAATACTGGGTGCTGGTCTCGATCAACATGATCTGAATTACGCCACTGTCGATTCCGAAGCGATCCGCGCGCTCCTGGTCTATCAAATCGTCCGAGTTGCCGATGCGGTCGTCGGCCTTGGCAAAACGCGTATAGAGCAGATAGTGAGCACCGGCGGCACGGGCTTCACCCATGGCAGCGTCGAGGCCTTCCGGCACGCGGGCGCGGCGAACCATCGGGAAATATTCGATAAAGCCGTTGAAGGCTTCTTCGGCCACCACGTTAGGTCGCGGGTAGGCACTGCCCGGCGGTGCAAAAGAACCCTGAGCGATGTAGATGAACGAGTCCGGCTGAATGCGGAAGTTATTCACGCGACGGCTGTCGCTGTGGTCCAGCAGCCCCACGTCGCTCATGTGGTAGCGAGTCTCTTCGGCCATATCGCTGACATTCATGCAGCCACCAAGCGCCAAAACGGCCAGCAGCAAAACCAGGCTACGCATCCTACCCTCCAGAAGCCGGTGACGGAAAACCGGCGAATGGCCATTGGATGCAGCTTCCGCGCCAGCTCATGAACATTGCTGACTTATAGATCGCCATCGCGAGCAGGCTCGCTCCCACAAGGATTGGCGCAAACTTTGTGGGAGCGAGCCTGCTCGCGATGAGGCCCGATCAGCCGCCAATAATCTTCATGATGGTCGCGCCACCGGAGAACGCCACTTCCTGCTTGTCCCCCAACGCTTTAACCAACAGTCGCTGCAAGGCCGGTAGCGCCTGATGACGAGGCTTGTCCAGCAAGTCGCCGACATAGTGACGATTGCTCGACGACAGGCAGCCATGCAGCCAACCCGTGGACGACAAGCGTAGACGCGAACAGGTGCGGCAAAACGGAACGCTTTCGTTGGCGATCACGCCGAAATGGCCCTGCCCCGGAATCTGATAACGCACCGCTGTGGCATCGACCGGCGCATCCGCCTGAAGGTACTCGTAGCGCTCGCCGATCAGGCTCAGCAACTGCTGAAGGCTGACGAACTGTTGCAGGAAAGCGTTGGAATCGCTGGCTAGGTGGCCCATGCGCATCAACTCGATGAAGCGCAACTCGTAACCGCGCTCCAGGCAATAGTCGAGCAACGGCATCACCTGATCGAGGTTCTGCCCACGCAGCGGCACCATATTGACCTTGATCTTCATGCCGGCCGCCGCAGCCTGGTCCATACCGTCGAGGACGGTCGCCAGATCACCGCCCCGCGCAATGCTGCGAAAAGCGCTGGCATCCAGGGTATCGAGGGAAACGTTGATGCGCCGAATACCGGCATCCACCAGCAGCGGCAGCTTCTTCGCCAGCAACTGGCCATTGGTGGTCAGGCTGATGTCCGCCAGGCCCATTTGCCCGACAGCGGTCATGAAGGCTTCGAGTTTGGGGCTGACCAGTGGCTCGCCACCGGTTATGCGCAAGCGCTCGATCCCCGCCGCTTCGATCAGATAGGCCACGCCGCGTGCCATCGCCTCGGCCGACAACTCATCCTGCGCAGCCACCAGCCGCTTGCCGTTGGGCACGCAGTAGGTACAAGCGTAGTTGCAGGCTGAGGTCAGACTGATCCGCAAATTGCGAAAACGCCTGCCTTGACGGTCAACGATCATGGATCACTCCGGCGAAAGAAGATTCGAACGCGCAAAACTTGACTCACAAATCAAGTTTTAGCAAGCCCTATGCCTGAGTATATTCCTGCGGTACTGCGCCATGTAGCTAAATCATGGCGCAATAAGGCAACTGAATAGTTCAGCTGCTTGGCGTGTCGGTATCGCGTTTGCGCTTGTTGCCCATGCGCACGCCGATGTCCATCAGGAACTGGAAGAAACCTTCCTGATCTTCCAGCACATTGCTCCAGAACGGCGAGTGGTACAGCGCCACGGCGCCGTGTACCAGCGCCCAGGCCGCGCAGTAATGGAAATAAGGCGGCACGTCTTCGAGCTTGCCTTCGCTGATCCGGCCCTTGATCAACAGGGTCAGGCGTTCAAAGTTCGAGGCGCGGATCTTGTGCAGTTCCTCGACCATCTCCGGCACCTGATTGCCCTTGACCACCTTCTCTTCCAGGCGATCGAACAACCGATAGCGTTGCGGATCGCGCATGCGAAATTCGAAGTAGGCCCGGGACAGGGCTTCCTTGTCCTTATCGACATCGGCGGAATGCAACAGCTCGTTCAAATCGCGCTCGTAATCGAGCATCAGGCGCAGATAGATCTCCGCCTTGGATTTGAAGTGCTTGTAGATCGTGCCTTTGCCGATACCTACGGCATCAGCAATCATCTCGACGGTGACACTGTCTTCACCTTGTTCGAGGAACAGCTTGAGCGCGGTATCGAGAATTTCTTGCTCGCGGCGACGAAACTCACGGACCTTACGAGGTTCTTTATGCATAAGAAAAGGTCTGTAGGGGTCAAAATTCGAAGCCGCGTATTATGCCTAACTTGCGCAAAAATGCACGGATCATCCGACCATATATGTGTTTCTTGATGAATTCGCGCAGCCTCGCCGGTTGATGAGAACTCAACCGAAGCGCCCGTATTCCAAATTTGTTTAAAAACCCGACCAGCTAAACTGGACTCGGCGCGATACTGATCAATACTTCAACTGTCGGCGAGACATCTCCCCCAAGTGTCGCGCCGATGAAGGTACCAAAGGACCGCGTACCTTTCGTTTTACTCCTAATGGTCTTAACCCGGATTCACCCCCCAGAACCCGGGTTTTTTTTGCCTGCGATTCAAGGACCAAAGCCCGCAGGAGCTGCCGCAGGCTGAGATCTTTCCCAACGTTACGCCGATGTCCTGACATGCGCCAACGGAAATAACCGCTTGAAATTCTCGGTAGTCTGCTCGGCAAATCGCTCGTAGGACTCTCCTCGCAACATTGCCAGAAATTCCGCTACCTCACGCACGTATTGCGGCAGGTTCGGTTTGCCGCGATGAGGGATCGGCGCCAGGTAAGGTGAGTCGGTTTCTACCAGCAACCGGTCAGCCGGTACCCTGCTGGCCACATCACGCAGGGCATCGGCATTGCGAAAAGTGACAATACCGGACAAGGAAATGTAATACCCCATGTCCAGCGCAGCCTTGGCCATCTCCCAGTCTTCGGTGAAGCAATGCAGCACCCCCGCCTGAGGCAGTGCCGCCTCGCGTAACAGTTGAAGGGTGTCGGCCCGGGCGCCACGGGTATGGATGATCACCGGTTTTCCGGTCTGCCCGGCCGCTTGCAGGTGCAGACGGAACGATTCCTGCTGCAACTCTGCCGCTTCTGGCTCGTAGTGGTAATCCAGGCCGGTTTCACCGATCGCCACCACCCGCGGATGATTGAGTTCGCGCAACAGCCAGTCCAGCGCCGGAGCGGCACCCGGCTGTACATCGAGTGGATGCACACCGACCGAACAATCGACATCGTCATAACGTTCGGCCAGGGCTTTGACGTCGGCGGCGTTCTCGACGCTGACGCCAATGCACAGAAAGTGCCCTACCCCACGCTCGCGAGCCGCATCGAGCGCGGCATCCAGGGAGCCGTCGTGGGCGGTGAGGTCGAGGCGGTCAAGGTGGCAATGGGAATCTACGAGCATAAAAGGGCTGCAACTTACATCGTATGAGTGGGACGGTCGGACTTCAGGGCTCCGGCCAAATGGGTTTCGATTCGACTGCGCGCGGTGTTGTCGCCTTCGTTGAACTGCACGCCGACCCCGGCGGCCCGGTTGCCCTGGGCACCTTTCGGGGTGATCCAGGTCACCTTGCCGGCGACCGGGATCTTTTCCGGTTCGTCCATCAGGTGCAGCAACATGAAGACCTCATCGCCCAACTTGTAGCTCTTGTTGGTCGGGATAAACAGGCCGCCGTTCTTGATGAATGGCATGTAGGCCGCGTAGAGCACGGACCTGTCCTTGATGGTCAAGGACAAAATACCATTGCGCGGCCCTGGCCCCGGACTGACGGGTTCGTTCATGCTGACCTCCACTGTCTGATGATCGGAGTCTAGGTCACTTCTGGGTAGGCAAGGATACCCATTGCACCAACAGCGCCTCCAGCAACAGCGCCGGATTGAGGTTGGCTTTGCTCATGACTTTCTGGCGCTGGGCGAGAATCCAGTCCTGGATATTCAGGACTTTATCCTGAGCGGCTTTTTGCGCCAGGTATTGAATCACCTTGCGCATGTCCGCCAGCCCCAGCCCTGCTTCATCCTGAGTCAACTGATAACGCAGAATCAGGCTCGACCAGTCACAGAACCAGTCGAACAGCAGCAACATGGGAATGGTTTTCCACTCCTCGGCCAACTGGGTCGGCGATTGCTGTTGCTTGAGCAACTTCTTCACGCCCTCGACCACCAGCGCCCGCTGTTCACGCACGCCCTGTGCCTGCAATTTGACTGCGGCCAGTGGCGAACCGGCGGCGAGGGTCAGCAGTTCAATGCGTTCCTCTTCCGAGCAGTCCGGCAACGCCTTGGCCAGCCACGCCAGGCTCATGGCTTCGCTCGGCAATGGACAGGCCTGCTGCACGCAACGACTCTTGATGGTCGGCAGCAGACGGCTGGTCTGGTGGCTGACCAACAGCAGTACGGTGTCGCCGGACGGCTCTTCAAGGCTTTTGAGCAAGGCGTTGGCGGCGTTGATGTTCATCGACTCGACCGGCTCGATCAGCACCACTTTGCGACCGCCCATCTGCGAGGTCTGAACCACGAAGCTGACCAGATCGCGCACCTGATCGACCTTGATCGCCTTGTCCGCCTCTTCCGGTTCCAGAATGTAGTTGTCGGGGTGGCTGCCAGCCTTCAACAGCAGGCAGGACTTGCACTCGCCGCAAGCATCCTGGGCGGTCGGACGCTGGCACAACAAACTGGCCATCAAGCGCTCGGCCAGCGCACGCTTGCCGATCCCGGCCGGGCCATGCAGCAAATAGGCGTGGGCGTGCTGGGCACGGCCGGCCAATTGCTGCCAGAGACTGTCCTGCCACGGATAGGCTTCAGCCACGGGTCAACTCCAGCAGGCGTGGCAGCAAGGCATCCAGAGACTGCTGAACCTGCGCCAGCGGCTGAGCGGCATCCACCAGGACATAACGCGCAGGATCCGCTTTGGCGCGCTCGAGGAAGGCAGTGCGCACCGCATCAAAAAAACCTCGGCCTTCGAGCTCGAAGCGGTCCAGTCGACCGCGGGCGCTGGCGCGGGCCAACCCTACCTCTACCGGCAGATCGAAAATCAGCGTCAAGTCCGGGCGCAGATCACCCTGGACGAACGTTTCGAGGGTCGCAATGCGCTCCAGTGACAATCCACGACCACCGCCCTGATAAGCGTAGGTCGAATCGGTAAAGCGATCGCACAGGACCACCGCGCCACGGGCCAGCGCCGGACGGATCACCTCGGCCAGATGCTGGGCTCGCGCGGCGAACACCAACAGCAGCTCGGTGTCGGGGTTCATGACCTCATCGACCGGTGCCAACAGCACGTCACGGATCCGTTCGGCCAGAGGTGTGCCGCCGGGCTCCCGGGTCAACACCACCTCGATCCCGGCAGCGCGCAGACGCTCGGCCAGGTATTCGCGGTTGGTGCTCTTGCCGGCACCTTCCGGGCCTTCCAGGGTAACAAACAAGCCAGTCACAGGCAGTCCTTAGTCAGAGTCATTGCGGGCTTTGCGGCACGGGCGCATCCGCTTCGGGTGCTGGCGCAGGTTCTTGTGCAGGCTCTTCTACAGAGTCTTGCACGGGATCTTGCGGCGCTACGGGTGGCATGTCTTCAGGCGCCGTATCGGGTGAAACCGCCGGGATAGGCGCCTGAGCGTCCTCCGTTTGCGGCGTAACAGTCGGCGCAGGGCTGGAACGGTAATCGGCACGTCGGTTGATCTGAAACTCGCGCACCGCATTATTGTGGGCGTCCAGATCATCGGAGAACACGTGGCTGCCATCACCGCGCGCGACAAAATACAGGCTGTTGCCGTCCGCCGGATTCAATGCCGCATGGATCGCTTCGCGGCCCACCATCGCGATGGGTGTGGGCGGCAGGCCAGCAATCATGTAAGTGTTATACGGCGTCGGCTCCTTGAGATGAGCGCGGGTCAACTTGCCGTTGTAACGATCACCCAGTCCATAAATCACAGTCGGATCGGTCTGCAACAGCATGCCCATCTCCATGCGCCGCACGAACACACCGGCAATCTGCCGACGCTCTTGCGGTACACCGGTCTCCTTTTCCACCAACGAGGCCATGATCAGTGCCTGATAGGGCTCGGTGTAGGGAACATCGGCAGCTCGCTGGTTCCATTCCTTGGCGAGGACCTCGTCGAGGCGGTCGTAGGCTTTCTTGAGCAGATCGACGTCGGTCATGCCCCGCACAAAACGATACGTGTCGGGGAAGAATCGCCCTTCGGGGAAAATCCCGCTGTGCCCGAGCTTGTCCATCACTTGGCTGTCGCTCAGCCCGTTGAGGGTCTGCTCGAGTTTTTCATCCTTGGCCAGGGCCGCGCGAACCTGATGGAAATTCCAGCCTTCAACCAACGTCAGGCTGTATTGCACCATTTCCCCGCGCTTCCACAGGTCGATCAGCCCGTTGACGGTCATGCCGGGAACCATGCGGTATTCGCCACTGTGCAGCGGTTGACCCGCCAGGTTGAAGCGCCAGAACACGCGCAGCCAGAAAGCGTCCTTGATGACGCCATCGGCTTCAAGTCGAATGAAAGTGCGGTTCGGTGTAGTGCCCTTGGGCACTTCCAGCAGCTCTTCCTGGGTGATGTTCAGCGGCTGTTCCAGCGCCGAATGAATTTTCCAGGCACTAGCGCCCGCCAACAGCCCCGCCAGAACCAGTCCGGTTTCCAGCAGCAGCAAGAATTTACGTCTCACGAATCAAGCATCCAGTAGCGCACGGGCAATGGTTTGGAGTTTACGGGTGAGCGGGCCAACCGGCCAGCTCAGCGCTGCATAGGCGCGCACCGGCCAAACGCCATACACGCTATTGCAGACAAAGACCTCATCAGCCCATTGCAGCTGATCGAGGGTGATATCGGTGACTTGCGTGGGAATTCCCAATGACTCGGCTTGAAACAATAATTCTGCGCGCATCACGCCCGCCACGCCACAGCGTTTGAGATCAGCCGTAACCAGCACACCATCGCGCACCAGGAACAGATTGCTGAATACGCCTTCGATCACCCGCCCGGCCTGATCCAGCATCAAGCCTTCGGCATGCTCGGTATCCTGCCATTCGGAACGGGCGATGACCTGCTCCAGACGATTCAAATGCTTGAGACCGGCGAGCAATGGCTGTTTGGAAAGCCGTGTCGCACAAGGAAACAGACGAACGCCCTGCTTCGCATGAACCACCGGATAGGCAGCGGGAGGATTGCCTTGCAGAATGCGTCGAGCCTGAGCCGAGGGGTCGGGGGCGTAACCACGCAGGCCGTCGCCGCGGGTGAGGATGAGTTTGAGCACGCCCTCACCCAATGCGGCAGCATAGGCCAGCAGTTCCGCGCGGATCAGTTCACGATCGATGGTAATCGCCAGGCGCGAACAACCTTCGGCCAGACGCGACAGATGTCGATCCAGCAGCAACGGTTGCCCGCCCTTGACTAAGAGGGTCTCGAACAGACCATCGCCATAAGCCAGGCCGCGATCCTTCAGCGACAAAGCGTCAGCCGGTTGACCGTCGACCCAGCTGTCCATCAGTCAGCGAACCGACGGAACACCAGCGAACCGTTGGTACCACCAAACCCGAAGGAGTTGGACAGCACCACGTCGATATCCATGCCGCGCGCGGTGTGGGGTACGAAGTCGAGGTCGCAGCCTTCGTCCGGCTCATCGAGGTTGATGGTCGGCGGAGCTACCTGGCTGTTGATGGCCAGTACGCTGAAAATCGCCTCGACTGCGCCCGCCGCACCCAGCAAGTGACCGGTCATGGACTTGGTCGAACTGACTGCCAGCTTGTAGGCGTGATCGCCGAACACGGATTTGATCGCACAGGCTTCGGCGAGATCACCGGCCGAGGTCGAGGTACCGTGAGCGTTGATGTACTGAACCTGATCGCTATTGATCTTCGCATCGCGCAAGGCATTGGTGATACAACGCGCAGCACCCGCGCCATCGGCCGGTGGCGAGGTCATGTGGTAGGCGTCGCCACTGGTGCCGAAACCGATCAGTTCGGCGTAGATGGTCGCGCCACGGGCCTTGGCGTGCTCCAGTTCTTCGAGAACCAGCGCTCCGGCACCGTCGGACAGCACGAAGCCATCACGGCCCTTGTCCCATGGACGGCTCGCACGGGTCGGCTCGTCGTTGCGGGTCGACAGTGCGCGGGAGGCACCAAAGCCGCCCATGCCCAGGCCGCAAGCCGCCATTTCGGCACCACCGGCAATCATTACGTCGGCTTCGTCGTACATGATATTGCGTGCCGCCATGCCGATGCAGTGCGTACCGGTGGTACACGCCGTGGCGATGGCGTAGTTAGGCCCCTGTGCACCCAGGTGGATGGACAGGAAACCGGAAATCATATTGATGATCGAGCCAGGCACGAAAAACGGAGAAATCCGTCGTGGGCCAGAATCATGCAGCGTGCGGCTGGTGTCTTCGATATTGGTCAGACCGCCGATACCCGAACCCATGGCCACGCCGATACGCTCGCGATTGGCGTCGGTCACTTCAAGACCTGCGTTACGCACAGCCTGAAAACCTGCAGCCAGACCGTATTGAATAAACAGGTCGAGCTTGCGAGCTTCCTTGACCGACAGGTATTCCTCGACATTGAAGCCCTTTACCGAGCCGCCAAAACGGGTGGAATAGGCAGAAAGGTCGGTGTGTTCGATCAGACCAATGCCACTGCGGCCAGCCAGAATACCCTGCCAGCTGCTCGGCACATCCGTGCCCAGTGGCGACAACATACCCATACCGGTGACTACGACGCGTCTACGCGACACAGCACTCTCCTTTTTTCAAATGACGACTTTGCATCAGGCCTAAAGAAAAAACCGCACGCCATGATGGCAGTGCGGTTTTTCCATGACAGCGAGCGACGACTAAAAACTATTACGCCTGGTGGCTGGTAACGTAGTCGATTGCTGCTTGTACAGTAGTGATCTTCTCAGCTTCTTCGTCAGGGATTTCGGTCTCGAATTCCTCTTCCAGAGCCATCACCAGCTCAACGGTGTCAAGGGAGTCGGCACCCAGGTCTTCAACGAAGGAAGCAGTGTTGACCACTTCTTCTTCTTTAACGCCCAGTTGCTCAGCAACGATTTTCTTGACGCGCTCTTCGATGGTGCTCATACCTTGTTTTCACTCCTAATGGACAAATTCAGGCAGCTGGCCAGTGGGTAAGTGTATAGAAAGACTTTTCAGTTTTTCAACTGAAAGCTTCACTCCTCAAACCCCGCGGCCCTCTGCCTATAAATAGATTGCAGCTTTATAACGGATTTTAGACAGCTCGTATGACATTTTTTTGAAGCAATCCGTCACATTTAACTCATGTACATCCCGCCGTTCACCGGGATTGTAGCCCCAGTAACGTAAGCCGCACCGTCGGATGCAAGAAAAGCGACCACAGACGCGATCTCTTGAGCTTGCCCCAGACGACCCAGCGGAATCTGCGTCTGCAAGGCTTCACGCTGCGCCTCGGGCAGTTCGCGGGTCATATCGGTGTCGATGAACCCTGGGGCCACCGAGTTTACCGTAATCGAACGCGAACCGACTTCACGCGCCAGTGCACGGCTGAAACCTTCCAGACCGGCCTTGGCGGCAGCGTAGTTTACTTGGCCTGCGTTGCCCATGGCACCCACAACCGAGCCAATACTGATAATTCGTCCCCAACGGGCTTTGGTCATACCGCGCAAAACGCCCTTGGACAGGCGGAACAGACTGTTCAGGTTGGTATCGACGACGTCATGCCATTCGTCATCTTTCATCCGCATCATCAGGTTATCGCGGGTGATGCCGGCATTATTGACCAGGATCGCCGGCGCACCGAATTGCTCCTGAATGCTCGCCAGTACGGCCGCCACGGACTCGTCGCTGGTGACATTAAGTTCCAGGCCAGTGCCCTGAATACCGTTTTCTTTCAGGGTAGCGGCGATACGCTCGGCACCCGAAGCGGAGGTCGCGGTGCCGACAACGATGGCACCCTGACGACCCAGCTCCAGGGCGATAGCCTGGCCGATACCACGACTGGCGCCAGTGACCAGTGCAACTTTACCTTGCAGACTCATGCAAGCTTCTCCTTGTTCAGGCCAGCGCTGCACGGGCGGCAGCGAAAGCGTCTGGGGTATTGAGGTTAGAGGTCGACACGCCTTCGGCGCAACGCTTGTTCAGACCGGCAAGTACTTTGCCAGGGCCGCACTCGACCAGTTCGGTCGCACCCTTGGCAGCCAGCGCCTGGACCGACTCGACCCAGCGTACAGGCTTGTAGAGCTGTTCAAGCAAATCGCGCTTGAGGGTTTCCAGATCAGCCGGCACGTCGGCACTGACGTTCTGTACCACAGGGATCTGCGGCGCTTGCCAGTCGATCGCTGCGATCGACTCGGCGAATCGCTCGGCGGCCGGGCGCATCAGCTCGCAGTGGGACGGCACGCTGACCGGCAACGGCATGGCGCGCTTGGCACCACGAGCCTTGCAGCCTTCGATGGCGCGCTCCACCGCAGCCTTGGCACCGGCGATCACTACCTGACCCGGGGAGTTGAAGTTGACCGCGCTGACCACTTCGCCCTGCGCCGCTTCGGCACAGGCTGCCAGCACGTCAGCATCGTCCAGACCGAGGATCGCGGCCATGCCACCCTGCCCGGCCGGAACGGCTTCCTGCATCAATTGACCGCGACGCTCTACCAGTTTCACTGCGTCGCCCAGGCTCAGGCTGCCCGCAGCCACCAGGGCGCTGTACTCGCCCAGGCTGTGACCGGCAACGTAAGCCGGGCGCGCGCCGCCTTCAGCCAGCCACAGACGCCACAAGGCGATCGAGGCGGTCAGAATGGCCGGCTGGGTTTTATCGGTTTGATTGAGTTGCTCTTCCGGCCCTTGCTGGGTCAGTGCCCACAGGTCGTAACCCAGAGCATCGGAAGCTTCTTTGAATGTTTCGAGGACCACCGGATGTTGCGCGCCCAACTCGGCCAGCATGCCGAGGGACTGCGAACCCTGTCCTGGAAAGACGAATGCGAGGGAAGCAGACATGTAACAAGCCCCTAATGATCTTGTCGTCGGAAAATTGACGTCCCGCTTGAGGAACGCAAGAAACTGACAGTTGGATGGCCAATTGAACTGAGCGGTCACATTTAAGCATTGTCCGACGAAAACGCCTAAGGCAACAAATCCTCCAGGCGCCCATGAAGCCGTTCCGGCAAGTTTTCCTGGATTTCGATCAAGGCGCGCTGAATTGCACTCTGGAAGCCTTGAACCCCCGCCGAACCGTGACTTTTCACGACAATTCCCTGCAAACCGAGGAAACTTGCACCGTTGTGCCGCGCAGGTGCCAGCTCGGCCTGCAAGCGCTTCATCAACGGCAACGCCAAAGCACCAACCACTTTCGAGGCGAAATTTTTCTTGAACAAGGCCTCGATGCGCCCGGCAATCATGGTCGCCAGACCTTCGCTGGACTTGAGCAGTATATTGCCGACAAAGCCATCACACACCACCACATCCGCCTCGCCACGGTACAAACCGTCGCCTTCGACAAAACCGATGTAGTTGAGCCCGCGCGCGCCTTGCAGCAAGGTTGCCGCCAACTTGACCTGTTGATTGCCTTTGATGTCTTCGGTGCCGATATTCAGCAGCGCGACCCGCGGGCGAACGACGCCCAGGGTTTCTGCCGCGACCGACCCCATCACCGCAAACTGCAACAGATGCTCAGCACTGCAATCAACGTTGGCTCCCAGATCGAGCAATTGGCAGTAACCTTTCTGCGTCGGTATGGCCGCGATCATCGCCGGCCTATCGATGCCCGGCAAGGTCTTGAGCACGAACCGTGACAACGCCATCAGCGCACCTGTATTGCCGGCACTGACGCAGGCCTGGGCCTTGCCATCGCGCAGCAACTCCAGCGCCACGCGCATTGACGAGTCGGGCTTGCCACGCAAGGCCTGGGCTGGCTTTTCGTCCATGGTGATGACTTCGGACGCCGGCGCTATCGACAGGCGCGCGCGATCCACCGCCGAATGGCTGGCAATCAATTCTTCAAGAAGGGAGGGTTGACCGACAAGGGTCAGGTGCAGCGAGGGCGTAGCAGACAGACAAGCAAGGCTGGCCTGAACAATGCTGCGGGGACCGAAGTCCCCGCCCATTGCGTCAATCGCGATGACTTGAGCGGACAAGGATTACTCGTCAGCGCCCTTGTCGATCACTTTACGGCCACGGTATACGCCTTCTGGCGATACGTGGTGACGCAGGTGAACTTCACCGGTGGTTTTTTCTACAGACAGGGTGCTAGCCTCGAGAGCGTCGTGCGAACGACGCATGTCACGGGCAGAGCGGGATTTTTTGTTCTGCTGAACAGCCATAATTGATTAACTCCTAAACGTTTGGGTCACGCTTTAACTGCGCCAATACACTGAACGGGTTGGACCGCGTTACCTCGTCCTCGCTCGGTTCGGGCTCATCTGCTCCCGCCGGCTGCTGGCATTCTTCCGGATGATGAGCAGGCACAATGGGCAAGGCGAGCAGAAGCTCCTCCTCGATCAGTGACTGCAGATCCAAAGGATCTTCGCCCAGTTCCAGCACGTCATAACCTTTCGGCAACGACTGGGTATTCGCACCCTCCTTCACCACAGCATAACTGCATTCGCTATGGATCGGCAGGGTGACCAGCTCAAGACAACGCTGGCAAACCATTTTGACTTCGGTGTCGATAAAGCTGTGGATTACCACAGACTTACGTTCATCTCGTTCAAAAACGAATTTGGCCTGCACCGTACCGACATTGTCGGAAAGCGGGTCGCAGAGTCTCTCCAAATCGGCCAGCAGCATTTCACCTTGAAGGGTGGTGCCACGGTCAGCCAATTTGCGCGGGTCAACGTGAGGTGGAATCGGGTCATTCAACATAGGCGCAGCATTATAGGGATGCCCCCGGCCATGTCAAAGGAAATTCAGCCCTGTCCGTCACTTGGAAGCCTCGCTAGAATTCGCCCCTGCCCTTTGGAGATGCGCATGCTGCCTTTATTACTCGCTTCAAGCTCGGTTTATCGCCGGGAATTGCTGGCCCGCTTGCAGCTGCCGTTTACTTGCAGCTCGCCGGATATCGACGAAAGCCATCGCCCGGACGAGTCAGCCATCGAACTGGTAAAACGCCTCGCCGAAGAAAAAGCCCGCGCACTGGCAGCCAGCCATCCCGCCCATCTGATCATCGGCTCGGACCAGGTCGCAGTACTTGGCGAGCGGATCATCGGCAAACCTCACACCTTCGAAAAGGCCCGCGAACAGCTGCTGGCATCCAGCGGCGCCAGCGTGACCTTCCTGACCGGGCTGGCATTGCTCAACAGCCAGACAGGCGACTGCCAGGTCGATTGCGTACCCTTTACCGTGCACATGCGCGCGCTCGACCCGGCACGCATCGAACGCTACCTGCGCGCCGAACAGCCCTACGACTGCGCTGGCAGCTTCAAGGCCGAAGGTTTGGGGGTGAGCCTGTTTCAAAGCACCGAAGGCCCTGACGCCACGAGCCTGATCGGCCTGCCGCTGATTCGCCTGGTCGACATGTTGTTGGCCGAAGGCGTGCAGATACCCTGAACCGTATCCGTGTAGCAGCTGGCGCTCGCACAAAAAACCGGCCACGAGGGCCGGTTTCGATATGCAGCCAAGCGATCAACGCAACGACGGCCCCTGGAAGCCCATCCACATCGCCAAATGCTCAGCCACGCTGGCACCGAGCTTTTTCGAGAAGCGATCGAACGGCGACTCCTCGATAGTAAAGTCCACCATCTCTTTCTCACCAATCACGTCACGCGCCACCGAACTGGCATTCCCCAGACCATCGATCAAGCCAAGCGGCAATGCCTGCTCACCCGACCAGACCAGCCCGGAGAACAACTCCGGATGCTCTTTGTCCTTGAGACGATCGCCACGCCCCTTCTTGACGCTACTGATGAACTGCTGATGAGTGGTATCGAGCACGCCCTGCCAGAATTCGGTTTCCGCAGGTTTCTGAGGCTGGAACGGATCGAGGAACGATTTGTGCTCACCGGAGGTGTAGGTACGACGCTCGACACCCAACTTCTCCATGGTGCCGACAAAACCGTAACCCGCCGCCGTCACACCAATGGAACCCACCAGACTCGCCTTGTCGGCGTAGATCTGATCCGCCGCGCTGGCGATGTAATAGGCACCGGAAGCCCCCAGATCCGAGATCACCGCGTAAACCTTGGTATCCGGATGCAGGCCGCGCAAACGACGGATCTCGTCGTAGACATAACCCGACTGCACCGGACTGCCGCCCGGGCTGTTGATCCGCAGGATCACACCCTTGACCTTCTTGTCCTCGAAGGCTGCACGCAGACTGCCGACGATATTGTCAGCACTGGCCGGCTCTTTCTCGGCAATCATGCCGGTTATATCGATCAGCGCCGTGTAACCAGAACCGCGAGTAGCGCTTTTTTCCACATCCATCAGCGGCGTGAACAAGAACAACGCAACCAACACATATGCAAAGGTCAGCAGCTTGAAGAAAATCCCCCAGCGACGGGACCGGCGATGCTCCTGCACACTGGCCAGCAGAGCCTTTTCCAGCAGCTTCCAGCTTTTCTCGTCACCGCTCTCTGCGCTCGCTTTGGCGGGCGCTTTCCATTCGTCGGTCATGACATTTACCCCAGCAAAAAACCGTTAAGCCCGCTGACTCAGCCAGGCATGCAATTCTGAAAAACGATCAATGGTCAGTCGCGGCTCGAACAGTTTCAACGCGTCAATCGATTGCGCGCCATAGCTGACCGCCACCGAATCCATGCCGGCATTGCGCGCCATCTGCAGATCGAAGGACGAATCCCCGACCATCAGCGCCTGCTCCGGGCGAACCTCGCAATGGGCGAGGATTTGCTCAAGCATCAACGGATGGGGCTTGCTGGCCGTTTCATCGGCCGCACGGGTGACATCAAAATAATCTTCCCAGCCGCGGGCTTTCAGCACCCGGTCCAGCCCACGCCGCGCCTTGCCGGTGGCAACCGCCAGGTGATAGCCGTCAGCACGAAACGCTTCCATCGACTCGAGCACGCCCTCGAACAACGGCGAAGGAACAGCCTCCGCCGCAATGTAGTGTTCCGCATAATAATCACGGAACGCCATCAGCTCGCCATCGCCGATCTCGGGATACAAGGTGCGAATCGCTTCCGGCAATCCGAGTCCGATAATGCCTTTGACGGCAAAATCATCGCGTAACGGGAAGCCGGAGCGCTCGGACGCCACGTGCATTGCCTCGACAATCCGACCAATGGAGTCTGCGAGCGTACCGTCCCAATCGAAAATCAGCAGTTTGTAATCAGATGGGTGCACTCAATCGCTCCACGGTCCTGGCCCACATCTCGTCGACAGGGGCCTGCAATTTCAGCTCTCCGCCGTCCGGCAGCGGCACAGTCAGCATGTAGGCGTGCAGGAACAGGCGCTTGCCACCCAGATCGCGAATCTCCTTGCTGAAGCCCTCATCGCCGTACTTGGTATCACCGGCAATGCAATGCCCGGCATGTAGAGTATGGACGCGGATCTGGTGAGTCCGGCCGGTAATCGGCTTGGCCTCGACCATGGTGGCAAAGTCGCCGAAGCGGCGCAGGACCTTGAACACGGTCACGGACTCCTTCCCCTCCTCCTCGTCGACCTCGACCATGCGCTCGCCGGAGCGCAGATTACTCTTGCCCAGCGACGCACGGACCTGCTTGATCGAGGCCGCCCAGTTACCACGGACTAGCGCCATATATCGCTTATCGACGCCATCGCCGCGCAATGCCGTGTGCAAGTGGCGCAACATGCTGCGCTTCTTGGCGATCATCAACAGCCCGGACGTATCACGATCGAGACGGTGAACCAGTTCGAGCTCCTTGCAATCGGGACGCAGCTGACGAAAGGCTTCGATCACCCCGTAAGTCAGGCCGCTACCACCATGAACCGCGATGCCGCAAGGCTTGTTGATCACGATCAGCGCCTTGTCTTCGTAGACAATCGAAGCCTCAAGCCGCTGCAGCAACCCCTGGGCCAGCGGCACAAGCTCGTCGCGCTCAGGCACGCGAACCGGCGGCACGCGCACGATATCGCCCGCCTGCAGCTTGTATTCGGGCTTGATCCGACCTTTGTTCACCCGCACTTCGCCTTTGCGCAAAATGCGGTAAATCAAGGTCTTGGGCACGCCTTTGAGCCGAGCGAGAAGGAAATTATCAATACGTTGGCCGGCATATTCCGGCGAGACCTCAAGCAGTTGTACGCCTGGGGTCGAAGGGGCAGTAGTCGTCATGGCGCGGATGATAACAATTTTTTATGGAATTGAAGCACTTAATCATTGCTGCTATAGTCGCGAACGCCGCCAAAAGTGGCCTGGACAGCGGACTAACGGTCAAAAACCGGCCCTGACCAACGCAATTCACGAGGACGAGAGGCCGTCCTACGGGGCTTTCGCTACGTAACGGCAGAGTTTTCAGTTGTAACAAGCGCAGGTGACATAAGGCCTGAATCATGCCGCAAAGCAGAGTTTTCACTCGCCTTCCGAGCAAATATTCACGGCCAGTTCACAAAGTGCAGTCAGCTGCGAACGACCCCGAGCGAAGGCTTCGGAAACAACGCCTAAATTAGCCATGATGCGTGACCTCCCCTTTCGGAGCTCACGGTAAATGCCAACCCGCTGCGGATTCTGCGCGCGGCAGCACCCGAATTATCAGGGATACGTGTAGGGTGGAGATGCACAACCGCTGGACTGTGTAGCAATAGGCTTTATCAAGACGCTTCATCTCGTCCACAGCCGCCGGTTGATTCCTCCTCCTGACTGAGTGCTTAAGTAGCCACAGCAAGCAGGACGCGTACGTCGCGACACCGGCCCAATTGGTCGGGGTTCGCTAGACACTGGAGTGGCCAACCACTCCTGACGCACCTGACACCGACCGTGAGAAGTCGTGTGTGCCGAACGCCGTTTCCGGCAGCCCGGAAACCGACGGTACTACATGAAAAGAATGCTGATTAACGCAACTCAACCCGAAGAGTTGCGTGTTGCACTGGTAGATGGCCAGCGCCTCTACGACCTGGACATCGAATCCGGTGCACGCGAGCAGAAGAAGGCCAACATCTATAAAGGCCGGATTACTCGCATCGAACCAAGCCTCGAGGCTGCCTTTGTCGATTTCGGCTCTGAGCGCCACGGCTTCCTGCCCCTCAAAGAAATCTCCCGCGAATACTTCAAGAAAGCCCCCGAAGGCCGCGTCAACATCAAGGACGTCCTGAGCGAAGGCCAGGAAGTCATCGTTCAGGTCGAAAAAGAAGAACGTGGCAACAAGGGCGCCGCCCTGACCACCTTCATCAGCCTGGCCGGTCGTTACCTGGTGCTGATGCCGAACAACCCGCGTGCCGGCGGTATCTCCCGTCGCATCGAAGGTGAAGAGCGCAACGAACTGCGTGAAGCCCTGAATGGCCTGGTTGCCCCGGCCGACATGGGTCTGATCGTTCGCACTGCCGGCCTTGGCCGCAGCAGCGAAGAAATGCAGTGGGACCTCGACTACCTGCTGCAACTGTGGACCGCCATCAAAGAAGCTTCGCTGGATCGTTCCGCGCCATTCCTGATCTACCAGGAAAGCAACGTGATCATCCGCGCCATCCGCGATTACCTGCGCCAGGACATCGGCGAAGTGCTGATCGACAGCGTTGAAGCCCAGGACGAAGCCCTAACCTTCATTCGCCAGGTGATGCCGCAGTACGCCAGCAAGATCAAGCTGTACGAAGACAGCGTTCCGCTGTTCAACCGTTTCCAGATCGAAAGCCAGATCGAAACCGCCTTCCAGCGTGTCGTCGAACTGCCTTCCGGCGGCTCCATCGTCATCGATCCGACCGAAGCCCTGGTGTCCATCGACATCAACTCGGCGCGCGCCACCAAAGGCAGCGACATCGAAGAAACCGCCCTGCAGACCAACCTTGAAGCCGCCGAAGAAATCGCCCGTCAGTTGCGCCTGCGCGACATCGGCGGCCTGATCGTCATCGACTTCATCGACATGACCCCTGCCAAGAACCAGCGCGCCGTGGAAGAGAAAGTCCGCGAATGCCTGGAAGCCGACCGCGCTCGCGTGCAAGTCGGTCGCATCTCGCGCTTCGGCCTGCTGGAAATGTCCCGTCAGCGCCTGCGTCCATCGCTCGGCGAAAGCAGCGGCATCGTCTGCCCGCGTTGCAACGGCACCGGCATCATCCGTGACGTTGAATCGCTGTCGCTGGCGATCCTGCGCCTGATCGAAGAAGAAGCCCTGAAAGACCGTACCGCCGAAGTTCGCGCACAAGTGCCAATCCCGGTGGCTGCGTTCCTGCTCAACGAAAAACGCAACTCGATCACCAAGATCGAACTGCGCACCCGTGCCCGCATCGTCATTCTGCCGAACGATCACCTCGAAACGCCGCACTTCGAAGTTCAGCGTCTGCGCGATGACAGCCCGGAAGCCAGCATCAACCAGTCCAGCTACGAAATCGCTGCCGCCGCTGCCGAAGTCGAAGAAGTCCAGCCAGCCGCCGCGACCCGCACCCTGGTTCGCCAGGAAGCCGCGGTCAAGACCGCTCCGGCCCGCGCCAACGCTCCGGTTCCAACCGAAGTCGTCGCCGCTCCGGTGGCTGCACCGGCCGCCGCGCCTGAGCCAAGCCTGTTCAAAGGCCTGGTGAAGTCGCTGGTCAGCCTGTTCGCGACCAAGGAAGAGCCTGCCGCGCCGGTTGTGGTTGAAAAGCCAGTCACCGAACGCCCTGCTCGCAACGAAGAGCGTCGCAACGGTCGTCAGCAGAGCCGCAACCGTAACGGTCGCCGCGATGATGAACGCAAGCCTCGTGAGGAACGAGCACCGCGTGAAGAACGCGCACCACGTGAGCCGCGCGAAGCCCGCGAAGAAGCTCCGGCAGTCGCCCGCGAAGAACGCGCTCCACGTGAAGAGCGTGCACCACGCGCCCCTCGTGAAGAACGTGCACCGCGCGCCCCGCGTGAAGATCGCAAGCCTCGTGGAGAGCGCGAAGAACGCCCGGTTCGTGAACTGCGTGAGCCTCTGGATGCCGCTCCGGCCGCCGCTGCCAACGCTGAAGAGCGTCCGGCCCGTCAGCCACGCGAAGAACGCGCTCCACGCCCACCGCGTGAAGAACGTCAACCACGCACCGAGCAAGCCGCTGCCGCCGTTGCCGAAGAAGAGTTGCCAGCCAACGAAGAGCAACTGCAGGAAGACGGTCAGGAAGGCGCCGAAGGCGATCGTCCACGCCGCCGCTCCCGTGGCCAGCGTCGTCGCAGCAACCGTCGTGAACGTCAACGCGATGCCAATGGCAACGTGATCGAAGGTTCGGAAGAGTCCGAATCCGCCGAAGCGCCAAGCACTGCCGATCTGGCCGCCGGCCTGGCGGTTACCGCTGCCGTTGCCAGCTCCGTGATCAGCGCGCCTGCCGAAGCACAAGCCAACGAGCAAGCCGAACGCGCTACTGCCGCCACACTGGAAACTGCTCCAGTTGAAGCGCCAGTGGTTGAAGCGACCACGCCAGTAGCCGTCACCGCCGCTCCGGAAATCGAAGTGGCACCGGTTCGTGAAGCACAGCCTGAAGTTGAAGCTGCCGCTGAACCGTCCGTCGTCGCTGAACCAGTGGCTGCTACCGAGCCTGTGGTTGAAGCGCCGGCTGAACCGGTGCGTGAAGCTCGCGAAGAACAAACCACGTTCAACTGGGTTGCCGAGCCACCTGTAGCGGTCGAAGCTCCAGCGCCAGTCGCTGAAGCTCCGGTTGCTGAAGCCATGGTCTCCGAGCCTGTGGCTGCTGCTGCCGAGCCTGCTCCAGCGGTTGTTGAAGCGCCGATTGTTGCCGAAGAGGCTGCACCGGTGGCTGAAGCCGCCCCTGTCAGCGCTCTGACCCCAAGTGGCCGTGCGCCGAACGACCCGCGTGAAGTACGTCGTCGCAAGCGTGAAGCCGAGCGTCTGCAGAAAGAAGCCGAACTGGCTGCCGCTGCTGCTCCGGCCGCTGCCGAGCCAGCACCGGTTGTTGCTGAAGTCGTCGAGGCAGTCCCTGCCCCGGCCGCTGAAGTCGCTGCCGAACCGGCTGAATCCGTGATCGACGAAGCACCGCGCTCCGTTCAAGAAGCGGTAGAGCAACACGAGCAAGCCCAGGAAAAAGAGCACGAGCCTAAACCCCTCGTCTAATTCCATCGGCCACTAAAAAGCCCCGCCTGGTGATCCAGGCGGGGCTTTTTTTGCTTATAGAAATTGAAGCCTGTCGCTACCTGGCAACGGTTTATTGCCGAGGCGATTGCGTTCCTCGCTAAACACCCGCTTAAATACTTGTAAGCAAGTATTACGAAAGGGCTGTGCAACGTGCAGAATAGAGCGGTGCAGGGCTCAAAGCAGGTCCTGCCACGGCCCGAAAACCTTCGGCCCGTTATGGAGCAAAGAGTGCGTGACTATGGAAATTGCTGAACTGGACGCTTTCAAAGCGATTGTTGACTACGGCAGCGTCACACAGGCAGCGATCAGGTTAAACCGCGCTCAATCCAGTATTTCCTTCCGCATCAAGACACTCGAATCACGGCTCGATACCAAGCTGTTTGAACGCTCCGGTCGCGGTATCACGATGACGGCGCAAGGCAAGGAGCTCTATGCCTACGCCTCACAAATCCTCGAACTGGTTGCTCGCGCTCAAGCCAGCCTGAGCCAGACAAAAACCGAAACACGGGTGCGTTTGGGGGTCATCGAAAACCTCACTATTACTCGCCAGAGCCTGTTGCAAAGCATCGTTGCCAATCCCGACGGGCTGGCAGTGGATGTCAGCATTGGAAATACACAGTCGCTGCTCAAGGATCTTGAGGCCGGCAAGCTCGACGCAGTGATTGTCGGCGCAGGCTTTGCACCTTCGCATTATCGCCGGGTAACGCTGTTCAACGATCCGCTGGCCTTGATCTACAGCGCAGCACACCCCGCCATCCAGGACCTGAAAGCGTTCAGTGGCCAAGTGTTCCTGGTCAACAGCCGGCGCAGCGCTTCGCAACGTAATCTCGACGAACTATTCATGATGGGCAATATCACCCCGGAAAAAATCATCGAATGCGGCTCTTATCCGCTGTTGTTTTCTAATGTGATCAACGGCGTGGGCGTTGCCCTGGTGCCGTTGTCACTGGTCGATTCGTGCTGCCGCAGTGACCAGGTGCAAACATATTTCCTGAGTGGTTCATATGCCTCGCTGACCACCGAATTCGTGTTTTTCGATCACCCTGGCAAACCAGCCCCCAGAGCGCTTGCGCAATGGGTGCTGGACTTCGAAAAACCGGCCCGCTTACCGCTGACGGAAAGGTAACGGGCCGGGCCCCCGTCAGCAGTTACACGATTGCCGCACCACCTCGTCCTCGAAGAGGTTGGACAGTTGCAGTCCATCCTCCTGACTGCTCGCCCGAATGACGTCACCGTGCTGCAACTCGAAGGCATCCTTGTCGGTGCTTAACGAGGCACCGAGCAAAACATAGTGAACCGTACCGGGCTCGCAAAGCTCTTCATGCTGGAACAACAGGGCTTCGAGTTCACGTTTGGCAAACATCAACTGATCCAGCCCTAATAGCGACTGTTTGTCCCACACGGTTTCACCACGCCGGACAATCGAACTCCTCACCACTGAGTAGCGCGGTGGTTCTGCGATCACCAGCTCGTGGCACAACGCGGTATTGCGCAACTTGGAGAGACCAGCCAGCCCGGGTTGAGTGTGACGCAGCACCGGGTCAGAAAAGTCCACCGCCAAGGTGTAACCGATATAGCGGGGGTTTCGGCAGTCGTCGATGAGGTACACACAGGCATACTCGATCTCGATTCCCGCGCCACTGGCATGACACGGTGACTTGATCGCCCGGGAAGCGGCCACCAACCCTTTGCCGTTACCTTTGTAGTACCAGTCCGGCGAGGACCTCTGGGGCATGGGCAGACCATTGACCGAGCGATGCGTGTAACCAAAACCGCTCACCATGCACACGGCATCCCGTGCGGGCCGCAGCGGCACGTTAAAGGTCATCAATGAAAGCGCTTCAAGCGGCACCGCTACCAAGGACAAGTTGCTTTTGAATTGCTCCCAGGATTGCTTGCTACGCATGAATCGCACAGCCAACGCCTGAGAACTTTCGGCATCTTCGACCTGCCAGACCGTAGCCGATGCCCCCTTGCCCTGCACAACCCCCACCCACCGCACACCGTGACGGTCGACCGAATCGATGATTCTGTCCATCAAGCCGCCTCCGTGCGCAGTACCACCGGTGCCCGCCTTTTAATGGAACAGAGGATCACCCCAAATACAATCAGCACCAGACTGACCAGGTGATAGGCGTGCAGTTGCACGTCGAGGAACACGATACTGAACAGCCCACCAGACAGTGGCACCAAGTGAGTGAAGATCTCACCACGGGTGGCACCGATTTCACCGATGCCTTTGCTCCAGAACAAGTACGACAGCCAGGACGGGAAGATCACCAGATACGCCAGGCCCAGCCACGGTGCAGCGCCCTGCCCCAGGTTGAACGTCAGATCAGGGTGCAACACCCAAATACCCAGGCTGAACGGAATCAGGCACAGCGCCCCCACCACCGCGCAATACGTCACGAACGCATTGCCGGCGATGTTTTTTGGCTTCGTCCGCAAAAAGGAGCAATAGACAGCCCAACTGGCAGCCGAGGCCATGGTCCAGAAATCGCCTTTGTTGAAGCCTTCCAGGAAGCTCAAGTCGGACAGATGCCCCATCGTCACCAGCCAGAACACACCCACCGTACTGATGACCACCCCAAGCATGTTCGACCTGGAGATGAAATCACTGAAAACGAAACGGTTGAGGGCCAGTACCAGACACGGCGTGGCCGACAGGTAAATCGCCGCATTCAACGAACTGGTGTATTGCAAGCCGATATATAAGGTCAGCGGAAATATAACTTGGCCACAGATCGCCAACATAACCAGGGTCAACCATGACTTACGTGCAGCCGGCAAACTGGCGATCACGGCTTTATAGTTAACCAGCAGTAGTAAAGCGCTGGTAATCAGCCATCGAAGTTGCGACAGCAGCACCGGATCAACGTCCACCACCATCAACTTTCCGACGACATAATTACCGCCCCAGAACACGGCAGCGAGTGAAAGTAATAAGTATGGCATTGACGCCTCCGTTAGATCTTCTTCATTAACATGAAAGAGGCTCCGTCGAACTCGACTTCCCCTTGCAGATGGAACAAGTCTTGATACACAGACAGTTGCGTCTGCAACACATCCGTAATGGGCACCAACAACAGTGCCTGCGTCGCCAGCACCCGGGCCAGTTCATTGACATAGACTCGGCAAGGCTCGGCCTCGACAGGCGAACTGTTGGCGACAATCAGTGAGTAACCCAATCGACGGCGATAGTGAAAGTCGCCGGCCGAGGCGAATGGCAACCTCGAAAAATCCAGATCGGCGCGCAACCTGAGCTGCTTATGGCCGTAGTCCTGAGCCCACTGTAAGTGATGGGCAAACGGCTGCCGGGAACTGGAAATGACATCCAGGCTGTGCTGGCCGAACGCTTGAAGCTGAGCGTTATCGGATGGGGCAATCAGCAATACGGACTTTTTGCCCGGCGTGTCGAGATACTCCGCCAGTGGTGCCGGCAATGTCGGCGTCTCGCGCTTCGGGCTGTCACGGTAGATCATCAACCAGTCCGAATTGATCGCGGCCCAATCGCTGACTTGCAGCGTCTGCTCGATCGACGGCTGGTAGGTTTCCATGAGGTGAGCCTTGAACGGCAGGTATTGCAGGATCTTTCCCTGATCGCCAACGATGGAATAATCGCCGACCCATGTATTGAGGAAGGAACGGATTCCGACGATGCTCGCCTTACCCAGGTAATCCGCGTTCCAGCCCACAATCGCTTCACGCCCGACCCACGCGTAATCGCACAGTCGCACCGGTGGCAGGCGCGTCATCGCGACAGTCCGCGAGCCGATGGAGAGCCGACCATACGGGTCATGGTCCTGACGCAGTAACTGACTTCCCGGCGATAGCCAGACACCATCGCCTATATCCACATCGCCGCCGGCATTGACCGCAGCGTTACGACCAAAACGCACATACTGTCCAATCTTGATCGAAGGCAAATCCTGCGCCGAGTGATCGAGCTGATGATCGGCATGGGGGTGGCTGAAATACGCACCGTTTTCAAAATGAGTGGGCGAAATCAGGTGTTCTCCGACCTGCTCCTTGATGAGCAGCGGTGAGCCACTGGTATTGACCGAAAAGTGCTTCGGGGACAAACCGAAGTCGTCACCCAGTTCTTTCAAACGTTCTCCAAAAGTGACCCCGAACTTGATCTCGTCGCGATGACAACTAATTGTTTGCGACGCTTTTCTAAGTTCTCGAAGTGTTTTGACATAACGCGGAACAGGTTGAGAAACATCTGCAGAACTTAATGCCCGCTCCAATGCCCCCAACTCCTGAATATCACTATCCAGCTCCAAAGGACTGACACTGACCGACGCATCCATATAGTGCTTTATCATCTAGGCTCTTTTTCTAATGAGTACTGACCGGATGTTCACCCTAACTGTGAACGCCACACACCATATGATCGTATGTCGGATAGAACCCGCTGAATAACGAGTTTTATATCTGGCACCCATCGATAAATACGAATGGGCGAAAGGAAGAGCCGATTATTCCGAGGAAAGTGCGAATGCAACCTCGCTGACAACCGTTATTGAAAAACCAGCGTCTCAGGCACATCCACATCCCATAACACCCCGGGATCCTCCACCGCCACCTCGACCACCCTCGCCTGTACGAATAGCGACTTGGCGCCTTGATCACCTGTCAACGCCATTAATTCCGGACCAAAGCTTCGCCCGAACCCCACTGGGTGCCCATATTGCCCCTCATGTACCGGCACGCTGATGGCATCATCCGCAACATTCGCAGCAACCTGCTCAATGCTGGACGGCAGGATAAACGGCATATCCCCCAGCATGATCAGCCAGCCATCGAGTTGCGAGCATGCCGCCACACCCGCCGCAATGCTGTCGCCCAGCCCCGTCGACTCGATCCGCACGATCTCGCAACCATAGGCCTGCGCCATGCGAATCACTTGCGGGCGCTCCGCCGTGGTCACCAGCACGCGTTTCTCAAGCGCGGCCGGCAGATTCACCAGCACCTGCTCGATCACCGAGTGCACGGTGACGCCGTCACGAGCGGTGCAATCCACCAGCAGCTTGTCCTTATCGTCACCCGCCACCTGTCGAAACCGACTGCCCTGCCCGGCGGCCATCACGATAACCCCAATGGAGTCGCTCATACGCTCTCCTGTAACGGCCTCTTCTGTTTCAGCCCGACGCCGTTCTTGATCGCCACAATTTCGGCCAGCAGCGACAAGGCGATTTCCGCCGGTGTATGGCTGCCGATGTGCAAACCGATCGGCCCGTGCAAGCGCTCGATGGCCTGTGGTGACAAACCTAGCTGAGCCAGGTTGTCCCGGCGCTTCTGGCTGTTGACCCGCGAGCCCAGCGCGCCGACATAAAATGCCTTGGAGTCCAGCGCCGTGAGCAGCGCCATGTCATCCAGGCGCGGATCGTGGGTTAGCGCGACGATGGCGGTGCGTTCGTCAGTCTGGATGGTCAGCACCGCCTCATCGGGCATGCCCGGGACGAAGCGACCGTGTTGCTCTTCCCAGCCGTAGACGAACTCGGTGCGCGGATCGCAGATCAGCACTTCGAAATCCAGCAGCCGCGCCATCTCGGCGACATACCGTGATAGCTGCCCCGCGCCGACCAGCAGCAACCGCCAACGCGGGCCGTAAATGGCACGCAGTGTGTTGCCGTCAAAACTCAGCACATCGCTCTTGTTCGCCGGCTGCAAAATCACTTCACCGGTCGCAATATCCAGCGAGCGAGCCACGATTTCATGCGCCTCGCAGCGCGCCAGCAATTGGGCGACCCACGCCGGATCGCCGACGCGCTCCTCGGTCAGGCGCAACGTGCCGCCGCACGGCAAACCAAACCGTGCAGCCTCCTCACGGGTGACGCCATAAGTAATCAACTGCACCGGCGGCCCATCGGCCGGGATACGGCCATCGTGCAGCCGGGCAATCAGGTCATCCTCGACACAGCCACCGGACACCGAACCAATCACCACGCCGTCTTCACGCAAGGCCAGCATGGCACCCGGTGCCCGGGGCGCGGTGCCCCAGGTCTGGACCACGCTGTACAACATCACCCGCTGACCGGCGCGGCGCCATTGCAGCACGCTGCGCAGGACGTTCAGATCGACGCTGTCCATCAGGCTTCAGCCTTTTGCCAGCCTTGCAGCTGATAGCGCACCGGCAGGTTACGGATGCGCTTGCCGGTGGCAGCGAATATCGCGTTGCACAGCGCTGGCGCAATCGGCGGCACGCCCGGCTCACCGACTCCGCCCAACGGTACATTGCCCGGTGGCGTGACCAGGTGCACGGCGACTTCCTTCGGCGCCAGCGACATGCGCGCCACCTCGTACATGTGGAAGTTGTCCTGCTGAACCTTGCCCTCCTTGAAGCTGATTTCCCCCAACACCGCGTTGCCCAGGCCCATGACGCAGGCGCCTTCGAACTGCGAGCGAATCCGCTCGGGATTGATCTGGGGGCCACAGTCCACGGCGACGTCGGCCTTGTGCACGATCAAGGTGCCATCGTCTTTGACTTCGACTTCGATCACCGCCGCCACATAAGTGACAAAGCTGTAATGCACCGCCAGGCCCAGGCCTCGCCCCTTGGGCAACTCACGCCCCCAACCGGCGGCTTTGGCAGCAGTTTCCAGCACGGTGCGCATCCGTGCGGTATCGATCGGATAACGCTCGGGAGATTCGCCGTAGTTCCATTCTTCACTCAAGGTGCGCGGATCGATCTGACGGTCCGGGCCAAGCAACTTGATCTGGTACTTGAGCGGATCCTGGCCAGCCTTGTGGGCCAGTTCATCGACAAAGCTCTGAATCGCAAAGCCGTGGGGAATGTTCGACACCGAACGATACCAGCCGACCCGCGTGTGGACCGCCGCTTCAGGGTTCTCCAGGCGCACGTTGGGGATCGCATACGCCATGTTGGTAAAGCCCATGCCCAGCTCGAAAGCCGCCTCATGGTTCATACCCGGCGCGAACAGCGCGGTGATGCTCGGCGCCACCGTGCGGTGCAGCCAGCCAGATGGCAGGCCGTCCTTGTTCAGGCTGGCCTTCAGGTATTCGGCAGACACGGTGTGGAAATACGAGTGGTGGATGTCGTCTTCACGGGTCCATTGCACCCGCACCGCCTTACCCGGGAACTCCTTGGCCAGGATCGCCGCCTCGATGATGAAGTCCGGCTTGGATTTGCGACCGAAACCGCCGCCGAGCAAGGTGACATTGAACGTGACGTTATCGAATGGAATGCCGAGGCGCTCGCCGATCCGTTCGCGGGTGACCTGCGGCGCCTGGCTTGGGGCCCAGGCTTCGCATACGCCGTCCTTGAAACGGGCAATGGCGACCATCGGCTCCATCGGCGATTGCGTCAGGTGCGGCAGGTAATAGGATGCTTCCAGGGTACTGTCGGCAGCGCTCAAAGCCTGGTCAATGTTGCCGGTATTGCGCACCACTTTGCCAGGTTCAAGGGACGCTGCCTCAAGTTCCTTGCGGTAGGCGATCGAGTCGTACCTGGCGTGAGGGCCGTCATCCCACTCGATTGTCAACGCTTCGCGGCCCTTGATCGCCGCCCAGGTATTGCTGGCCACCACGGCCACACCACCCAGGGGCTGAAACTCGGACGGCAGCGGACGACTTTCGACTTGCAGGACCTTGATCACCCCCGGGACTTTCATCGCGGCGCTGGCGTCGAAGGATTTGACCTTGCCGCCATAGACCGCTGGACGCGCGATGGTGGCAAAGAGCATACCGTCGAAACGCACATCGGCGCCGTAGACCGCGCGACCATTGACGATGTCCGCACCGTCGATGGCCTTGGTGCCTTCTTTGCCGATGTAACGGAATTCCGAGGGCTGCTTGAGCCGCAGGCTATCGCGGGCCGGCACCGCCAGCTCACTGGCAGCGGCGGCCAACGCGCCGTAGCCCAGTTCGCGACCGGTCGGTTGGTGAATGACTTTATGCAGTTGCGCGCGGCACTCGCTGACCGGCACTTTCCATTGCTCGGCAGCGGCTTGCTCAAGCATGGTCCGCGCGGCGGCACCACAACGGCGCATCGGTTCGTACCAGTGACGCATGCTGCGCGAACCGTCGGTATCCTGGTTGCCGAAGCGTACTTCGTCACCTGGTGCCTGTTGCACTTTCACCTGCGCCCAGTCGGCGTCCAGCTCATCGGCCACCACCATGGTCAAGCTGGTGCGCACGCCCTGGCCCATTTCCGAGCGGTTGCAAACCACGGTCACACTGCCATCGGCGGCGATGCTGACGTAAACCTTAGGATCATCGATCCAGCCGTTGGGCATGCCATCGGCGCCGAACTTCTTCTCTTTCTCGGCGGCAAGCGCGTCCTGCCAGCCCCAACTGGCTGCCAGCACCAGCGCACTGGTGGCGCCCACACCTTTCAGGAAACCGCGGCGGCTGAGGTTGCTCAGTGCAAAATCATTCGGTAGCGGGTTCATGCCTTGGCCTCCTTCAGGTGAGCGGATGCCTGACGAATGGCGGTCTTGATCCGGTTGTAGGTGCCGCAACGGCAAATATTGCCGACCATCGCCTCTTCAATCTGCTCGTCGCTGGGGTTCGGGTTGGTTTTCAGCAACGCGGTGGCCGACATGATCTGCCCGCCCTGGCAGTAACCGCACTGGGCCACGGCGCTGTCGAGCCAGGCCTGCTGGACGACTTTGCCAACCGGGTCGGCGTGCAGGTTGTCGATGGTGCTGACGTTCTGGCCGACTACCGAGCCGATTGGTGTGATGCAACTGCGCGCCGGCGCGCCGTCGATATGAATGGTGCAGGCACCGCATAGCCCCATGCCGCAGCCGAATTTGGTGCCGTTATAACCGGCCACGTCACGGATCGCCCAGAGCAGCGGCATGTCCTCGGTGACATCGAGTTGATGATCTTGACCATTGAGTTTCAGGGTAATCATGGGCACGCCCGCATAGTTATAGAGGTTATGGGGTCGAGCAATCTGCCGCTTGGGGTTGGCGGTTCACTACACGCAGATCGACTCAGGCTAACAGGCTCTCTTATGCGGACGGTGACGT
Source organism: Pseudomonas sp. P9_31 (assembly GCF_034008235.1). Taxonomy (NCBI): domain Bacteria; kingdom Pseudomonadati; phylum Pseudomonadota; class Gammaproteobacteria; order Pseudomonadales; family Pseudomonadaceae; genus Pseudomonas; species Pseudomonas sp. P9_31. Next base: position 1,795,474 of record NZ_CP125375.1, on the reverse strand, counting down.
CTGCACCGGGCCTTTGGTGGAGCAAATGCTTTCATCGTTAGGTCGCTAAGTTAACCCAGCATTAACAAAAAAGCCCTGCACAATGGACGTTGTGCAGGGCTTTGGAATCAACCTTGAAAGCGTAGCCTCAATACCGGTTGGGCTCCATTTCCAGGTCGACGTGGAAACGTTCTGAAATGTCTTTTTGAATATGCTGCGCCAGATTCAGCAATTGCAGGCCCGTTGCGGTGCCGTAGTTGACCAGCACCAGCGCCTGTAATTTATGCACGCCGGCATCACCGTCGCGAAAGCCTTTCCAGCCGGCCCGCTCGATCAGCCAGCCCGCTGCCAGTTTCATTTGCCCGTCGGGTTGCGCATACGCCACCAGATCCGGGTATTCACCCTTGAGTTGCGCCACGAGTGCAGCTGACACCAACGGATTCTTGAAGAAGCTGCCGGCATTACCGAGCACCGCCGGGTCCGGGAGCTTTTCGTTGCGAATGCTGCAAATGGCCTGGCTGACATCGGTGGGCGTCGGGTGATCGATGCCCAGCGACGTCAGGCGCTGGCGAACCGGGCCGTATTCCAGATGCAGGTGCGCGGTGCGCGTGAGGGTGAAACGCACCCGCAGAATCACCCACCGCCCCGGTTCCTGTTTGAACAGGCTGTCGCGGTAGGCGAAGTTGCACTCGGCCAGCGTGAAGTCCCGCAGCTCGCCGGTCTGGCGATCGAGGGCCGTCAGGCCGGCAAAAATATCCTTTATCTCGACGCCGTAAGCGCCGATGTTCTGCATCGGTGCGGCGCCCACGGTGCCGGGAATCAGGCTTAGGTTTTCCAGTCCCGACAACCCTTGCGCCAACGTGTGTTGTACAAACGGATGCCACGGCTCGCCCGCCTCGGCTTCGATCACCACCTGATTGCCGTCATCGCTCAGCAGACGAATGCCCCGTGTGGCCATGCGCAGTACCAGTGCCTGGACATCAGCAGTCAGCAGCAAATTGCTGCCGCCACCGATCACCAGCACGGGGACCTCATGTTCCGCCCCATAGGCCAGAGCGTCACGCACGTCGGCGTCGCTATGAGCCTCGGCAAACAACCGCGCCTGAACGTCCACGCCAAAGCTGTTGAACGGCTTGAGCGAAACCTGGGGTTGTACCTGCAAACTCATAACCGTCCCTTCAATTCGATCACCAGTAGATCGCTGGCGCGCTCGATCAGGTCCAGTACCTGTTCGAAGCCTTGGTCGCCGTCGTAATAAGGATCCGGCACTTCATCGATTTGCGACTGATAGCGACGCAGGAACAAATCCAGCTCGGCCTTGCCCTTGGCTGGTTGCAAGGCCTTGAGGTGGCGCAGGTTACTGTTGTCCATCGCCAGAATCAGGTCGTAGGTGGCGAAGTCGGCGCGGGTCACTTGCTGAGCGCGCTGGGCGGACAGGTCGTAGCCACGCAGTTTCGCCGCGGCCTGGCTGCGCTTGTCCGGGGCCTTGCCGACGTGCCAGTCACCGGTGCCGGCAGAAGCCACTTCGACTTGCCCGGCCAGCCCCGCCTCATGCAGTTTGTGCCGCAATACGCCTTCGGCCGTGGGGGAACGGCAGATGTTGCCCAGGCAGACGAACAGAACCCGCATCAGGCCTCCAGCAGGCGACGAACGCGCTCGAGGTCTTCAATCGTATCGACACCGGTGGGTGGTGCGATCAGCGCGTCGGCGACGTGAATCCGCACGCCGTGCCAGAGCGCCCGCAGCTGTTCCAGAGATTCGGTGTTTTCCAGCCAGCACGGGCCCCAGGTGACGAAGTCCTGCAGGAAACCTGCGCGATAGGCGTAAATGCCGATGTGGCGGCGATACGGCACACCTTCCGGCATTTGCTCGCGGCTTTTGGCGAACGCGTCCCGAGCCCATGGCAAGGTGGCACGACTGAAGGTCAGTGCCAGGCCATTGAGGTCACTGACCACTTTGACCACGTTGGGGTTGAACAGGGTTTCCACGTCTTCGATCGTCTCGGCCAACGTGGCCATGCGCGCTTCGGTGTGGGCGGCCAGGTTGGCGGCGACCTGATCGATCACGCTCGGCGGAATCAACGGCTCGTCGCCCTGGACGTTGACCACAATGGCGTCCGGGGCCAGGCCCAGTTTCGCCGCGACTTCGGCCAGACGGTCAGTGCCGGAATTGTGGTCTTCGCGCGTCAGCACCACTTCGGCACCAAAACCTTTGCAGACCTCGACGATACGCGCATCGTCGGTAGCCACAACAATTCGCTGGGCGCTGCTTTTGCTCGCCTGTTCCCAGACGTGCTGGATCATCGGCTTGCCGGCGATCAGCAGCAGCGGTTTGCCCGGCAGGCGGGTGGAGGCAAAACGTGATGGGATGACAACGGTAAAGGCTGTAGTCATTTGTCCAGACGCTCGTCGGTGGTCAGGGTGCGCGCTTCAGTTTCGAGCATCACCGGGATGCCGTCGCGAATCGGGTACGCGAGACCGGCGCCCTTGCTGATCAGCTCGGTTTTGTCGGCGCTGAGCTTGAGCGGGCCTTTGCAGACCGGGCAAGCGAGGATATCGAGCAATTTGGTGTCCATGAACATTCCCTGGATAGAAACGGATTTAAGGCAAAAGACGAGCCGGCAACAGGCGCATCAGCTGCGTATCGAACCAGGCCACGAAGGCCGGCGATGGCACAGCATCGACCGCCAGGTACCACCAATCGGCGGCGGCGAAGGCACGGCACTTCACCGCGTCCTTTTCCGTCATCACCACTGGCAATGACGGTGTGAAATTCAAGGCCTGCACGCTGTACTCGGCGTGGTCGGCAAATGCATGGGGCACTGGCCGCCAGTGTAGCGTTTCGAGGGTCGTGAAGAAACGCTTGGGGTTGCCGATCCCGGCTACGGCATGCACGGCCTGGCCAGCAGGAAAGTGGTCGAGGGGACGCCGTTCGCCGCTGTGCAGATTGACCAGCGCCGTGGGTTGCAGCTGGAAGGCGAAGCCGTCTTCACGATCATTGACAGCGCCGTTGTACAGCACTGCATCGACGCTTTGCAGGCGCTCGATCGGTTCGCGTAACGGCCCGGCCGGCAGGCAACGCTGGTTGCCCAGGCCTCGAGCCGCATCGATCAGCACCAGCTCCAGGTCCCGGGCCAACCGGTAATGCTGCATGCCGTCGTCGGAGAGAATCAGGTCCAGCGGCTCACTCGCCAACAAGGCCTTGACCGCACGGCTGCGGTCCGGGTCGATCATCAGCGGCACGCCGGTGCGCTGGACGATCAACAGCGGCTCATCGCCCGCCACGTCCGCGCCTTGATCCGCCTCGACCCGCCACGGCAGTTGCGCAGGTTTGGCGCCATAGCCACGGCTGACCACGCCGACCCGCAGACCACTGCGCTGGCAATGCTGGATCATCCACAGAATCAGCGGCGTCTTGCCGGTGCCGCCCACCGTGATGTTGCCGACCACGATCAACGGCACCGGCGGTTGGTAGATCTCGCCCTCGCCGGCCAGGAAGCGATTGCGCTTGCCGGTGACCACACGCCGATACAGCCATTCAAGCGGCTGTAAAAGCTTCAAGGCCGGATGACCGGCATACCACGCGGCGAGCAATCGGTCGGACATGGCCATCAGGACGCTGGCGCCGCCTCGACAGTGGTCATGCGCAAATGGCTGAAACCGAGCTTACCGGCAGCGTCCATGGCAGTGATGACGGACTGATGAGGGGTCTTGCCATCGGCGCTGATGGACAGCGGCAGGTTGGTGTCGCCGTTGGATTCTTTCTGTAGCGCTTCCATCAGGCTGGTCAGGTCGTTCTTCGGTAACAACTGGTTGTTGACCGAGAACACCCCCTCGGCGCTGATGGCGATATCCAGTTGCTTGAGCTGCTGGTCTTCGGCCGGGGAACCGCTGACCGCTTCCGGCAGGTCGACGCGCATTTGGGTTTCACGGGTGAAGGTGGTGGTCACGACGAAAAACAGCAGCAGGATAAACACCACGTCGATCAGCGACGCGAGGTTGATGTCTACCGTTTCCCGCGGTTTACGACGGAATTTCACGCTTTACCCTCGGCCAGATCCACGTCGCGGTCGCCCTGCACTACCTCGACCAGTTTGATCGCTTCCTGCTCCATGCCCACCACCAGCTCATCGATCCGGCGTTGCAGGAAGCGGTGGAAGAACACGGCCGGGATGCCGACCATCAGGCCAGCAGCGGTGGTGATCAGCGCTTTGGAAATACCACCGGCCAGAACCGCGGCGTTAGTGCCCATGCCCGTGCCCATGAACGCACTGAAAATATCGATCATGCCCAGTACCGTACCCAGCAAACCCAGCAACGGGGCCATGGCGGCAATGGTGCCGAGGGCATTGATGTAGCGTTCGAGTTCATGGATCACTCGCGCAGCGGCCTCTTCGATGCACTCTTTCATGATCTCGCGACCATGCCTGGAATTCGCCAGACCGGCGGCCAGGATCTCGCCCAGCGGGGAGTTGGCGCGCAGTTCCTTGAGTTTGTCTTTATTGAGTTGCTTGTCTTTGATCCAGACCCACACCTGCCCGAGCAAGTGCTCCGGGGTCACGCGGCTGGCACGCAGGGTCCACAGACGCTCGGCGACGATCGCCATGGCCGCGATGGAACTCAGAATGATCGGCAGCATCATCCAGCCGCCGGATTTGACCAATTCCCACACAGTGACAGTCCCCTCGAAAAAGTGCGCCACTCTAACATAGGGGGTGGACGCACCGAAGACCGCGATGTCGCATCCGGTCGGGCTTTAATAACGCGGGTTACTGGCTCAATGGTGGCCGATCGCGCCAGAAACGCCGTTCCTGAAGCATCGTCCACGGCGGTGCGAAGCGTCCCAGTTGTAGACGAATGGCACCCTGCACAGCGCTGTCGTAGATCGCCACACCGCGCTTTTGATACCGCGCCACGACCGTGGGATGGGGATGGCCGAAAGAATTGCCGTTGCCACGGGAAATCAGCACCGCTTTGGGTTGCAAGGTGCTGAGCAATGCCGTCGACGACGAACTGCGACTGCCATGGTGCGGTGCCTGCAACCAATCCGTCGGCACCGCCAATGGACTGTCGAGCAGCGCCCGCTCGGCCGCGCTATCAATATCGCCGGTCAGCAGCAGCCGTTCGCCGTTGGCTTCGATCTGCAGCACGCAGGATTTCTGATTACTCTCGCTGGCTGACGGCCACTGCCAGAGTTGGAACTTCACGCCGTCCCAGGCCCATTGCTGACCGCTCTCGCAGCCCTCGGCGTGCAGTTCGTCTGGCAGGGCCAAGTGATCGCCACTCAGTACTTGCTTCACTGGTATTGCGTTGGCAATCGCTCGCGCACCGCCGGCATGATCGGCATCGGCATGGCTGATCAGCATCAGATCGAGGCCGTCCACGCCCAGTTTGCGCAATGATGGCAACACCACCCGCTCCCCCAGGTCGATATCGCCGAACCGTGGCCCGGCGTCATACAGCAGGGTGTGATCGCAAGTACGCACCAGGATGGCCAATCCCTGGCCGACATCCAGCTGCCAGACCTCGGCCATGCCTTCAGGCAACGTGTGCCGGGGCGGAAAAACCAGCAACAGCAGCATCGGCCAGCCCAACGGGCGCAACGGCACGCCTCTGGGCAGCAACAGAAGAAACGCCCCCAGCGTGCCGAGCGCCCATACCCACAACGGGACCGCCGCCGGCACCCACGCGGGTAATTGCCCAGCCACCAACACCAACCCTCTGAACAGAAGGTCGATCAGACCACCGGCCAACCACAGCAACCCTTCGCCCACATAAGGAACAGGCAACAACAGCGTTCCGAGCAAGGCCGGCGGCAACACCACCAGACTGATCCAGGGCACCGCCAACAGGTTCGTCAGCGGCCCGCTGAGACTGATCGGCAACCCCAGCACCAACAGCAGCGGGCCCAGACCGATCGCGATCAGCCATTGGGCGCGGGTCCAGGTTTGCCACCAACGCCACGGCCCCAATCGTCCGCCAAAGGTGAAGATCAGTACCGCTACTGCCGCGAAGGACAACCAGAAACCCGGTTGCAGGCTCGCCAGCGGCTCCAGCAGCAAAACGCCGTCAAGCGCCAGCAACAGCGGCCACCATGCGCCGAGGTGACGAAACCGTAGCCGCCACAACAGCACCAGACCGATCATCAGGCAGGCCCGACGCACCGGCACCTCGAAGCCGGCCAGCAGTCCATAACCGAGCGCCGCCACGAACGCCAGCCCGCACGCCCATGGCAGCCACGGCAAGCCCTTGGGCCACGCACCATAACGAGCCAGCCCGGCGATCAGCAGATACACCAACCCTGCCAGCAAACCAATGTGTTGCCCGGAAATCACCAGCAGATGCACGGTGCCGGTGTCTTGCAACACCTGCCAGTCTTCGCGGCTCAGCCCGGCGCCATCCCCCAGCACCAACGCCGTCAGCGCCCCCGTTCGCCCTTGGGCATCCACAGCTTGCAAGCGCTGACGGATGCCATCGCGCCAGGCCCATTGCGCCTCCCTCAGCCGTTGGCCGTCCTTGACGGTCCCGGTGGCGCCGACGCGTTGGGCCAGTAACCAGGCGTCATAATCGAACGCACGCGGGTTGAGCAACCCGGCAGGACGCTTCAATTTGACGGCCAGCCGCCAATGCTCGCCACTGTTGACGAGCGGCCCGCCATACCAGGCCAGACGCAGGTGCCGAGGCAGCTTGGTGCGACGGGACTGGCTGTCCGTCAGCTCGAAACGCACCACGCCCTCGGCCTGCTGCGGCAAACCCGTCACACGGCCTTCGACCCAGCGAGTCTCGCCATCGAGATTCAGCGCTAGGCGATCATTCAGCGCCCACTGGGCGTTCGCGCAAGCCCAACTGAAACCGAACAACAAAAATGCCAGGGGAAAGGTGCGAAACGGCAGCAGCATCAATCCCACTACCGGCAACAACAGCCACAACCCTGCCGGCGGTAACGCCGGTAAAAAACGCAGGGCCAGCAAACCCAACGCCAGCGCCATCATCCCTGTGCGCATAAGCCCGTCCTTGAGAGTCCCCTCCCTAGGCTTAGCCGGCGCGCCGCACGTACGTCGTTAACAATTGTCACAAAGTCTGAATGGGCGGTTCGTAGAATCCAGACATACTTACCGCCTTAACCGACCGAGAAGCCTTATGCCCCGGCGCTTATTCAAACGTTACATGCCAGACCCGACCAGCATCAGGGAACACAAATCCTTACGCTTTCTCGGCACCCTGCTGCATGACCCGAACCTCTGGCACCTCAATCGCCATTCCGTGGCCCGAGCCATGGCGGTCGGACTGTTCGCGGCGTTCCTGCCCATCCCGCTGCAAATGCTGCTGGCGGCCATCCTCTCCATCGTGGTGCGCGGCAACATGCCGATTGCCGTCAGCCTGGTCTGGCTGACCAACCCGATCACCATGCCGGCGGTGTTCTTCTGCACATACCAGACTGGCGCCTGGCTGATGGACGTCCCCGCCAGGAGCCTGCCGGACGAACTGACCTGGGAATGGATCAGCGGCGAACTCTCGAGCCTGTGGCAACCGTTCTTGCTTGGCTCGGTGGTAACGGGGTTGGTGCTTGGGGCGCTGGCCTATTGCCTGGTGATGATGTATTGGCGATGGTGGGTGAGTCGGCAGTGGAAGCGGCGTAAGCAAAGTCGAATGTGAGAAAGCAAAACGGCCTCCGCTTGGGAGGCCGTTTCTTTTTGCGGTGTTTATGCTGACGCCATCGCGAGCAGGCTCGCTCCCACACTGATTGGCGTTGCCCACCTATTTTGCGATCGACACAAAACCAATGTGGGAGCGAGCGTGCTCGCGAAGCAGGCGACGCGGTCGCTCCTAGGTACGCATCCCCCGCCCACTCACCAGCAGCCGCGCACAACCGATGTACAGCACAACGGTCGCAATGAGCATGAAGGTGATCGCCACGCTGATCTTGATATCCGACACACCGAGGATGCCGTAACGGAAGGCGTTGACCATGTGCAGCACCGGGTTGGCCAGTGACACGGTCTGCCAGAACAGTGGCAGCAAACTGATCGAGTAGAACACCCCGCCCAGGTAGGTCAGCGGTGTCAGCACGAAGGTCGGGATGATCGAGATGTCATCGAAGTTGCGCGCAAATACCGCGTTGATGAAGCCCAGCAGCGAGAAGATCGTCGCCGTCAGCACCACCACCAGAACGGTCACGCCCAGATGATGCACCTGCAGCTTGGTGAAGAACAGCGACAGCAGGGTCACGATGATCCCGACCATCAACCCCCGCAGCACGCCGCCCAGGGTGTAGCCGATCAGAATCGTATGCGGCGACACCGGCGACACCATCAATTCTTCGATGGAGCGCTGGAACTTGCTGCCAAAGAAACTCGACACCACGTTGCCGTAGGAGTTGGTGATCACCGACATCATGATCAGCCCCGGCACGATGTACTCCATATAAGTGAAGCCACCCATGTCGCCGATCTGCCGACCGATCAGATTGCCGAAGATCACGAAGTACAGAACCATGGTGATGGCCGGCGGCAGCAGGGTCTGCGGCCAGATCCGGGTGAAGCGTTTGACCTCACGGTAAACGATGGTATTGAGGGCAACGAGGTTGGGTTGCAGCTCGGAACTCATACCGCCACCTTCGACAGATTTTTCTCCACCAGAGACACGAACAACTCCTCGAGGCGATTGGTTTTGTTACGCAGGCTCAACACTTCGATGTTCTGCTGCGCCAATTGGGTAAACAGCGCGGTAATGCCCATGGCCTTGTCGACCTGGACTTCCAGGGTATGGCTGTCGATCAGTTTGGCCGGGTAACCGAGCAACTGCGGCGCCACTTGCAACGTGTTCTTCAGATCCAGCAGGAAGGTTTCGACATGCAGTTGGCTGAGCAACTGCTTCATGCTGGTGTTCTCGACAATGGTGCCGTGGTCGATGATGCCGATATTGCGGCACAACTGCTCAGCCTCTTCCAGGTAGTGGGTGGTGAGGATGATGGTGATGCCCTTCTTGTTCAGTTCAGTGAGGAAGGTCCACATCGAGCGACGCAATTCGATGTCCACCCCCGCCGTCGGTTCATCGAGGATCAGCAGGCGCGGTTCGTGAACCAGCGCACGGGCGATCATCAGTCGGCGCTTCATGCCACCGGACAGGGAGCGCGACGGCACATCGCGCTTGTCCCACAGGCCCAGTTGGGTCAGGTACTGCTCGGCGCGTTCCTTGGCGATTTTCGCCGGGATGCCGTAGTAACCGGCCTGGGTCACGACAATGTCGAACGTCTTTTCGAACTGGTTGAAGTTGAATTCCTGGGGCACCACACCAATGCAGCGCTTGAGCGCCGCCGGTTCCTTGTCCAGGTCGTGACCAAAGATATTCACTGTTCCGCTGGTCTTGTTCACCAGGGTCGAGAGAATGCCGATGGTTGTGGATTTGCCGGCGCCGTTGGGGCCGAGCAAGGCGAAAAAGTCACCTTCGGCAACGTCCAGATCGATACCACTCAAGGCCTGGAAACCGTTGCCGTAGGTTTTGGTTAGCTGCCGGATGGACAGAGCGGAACTCATATCGGATTTACGCACCAAGAAGGGAGAAAGGAATAAATAAGGGCGGGCGGCGAGCAATGCAACCGCGGCGCATGAGCGCAATGGTGCTTGTCGTCGCCACACAAGTACAGTCAAGCGTGTCGATAGTGAGTATTAAGTCAACGCGGTCATGACGGCTTTGCGATAGGCCGAACGCTGTTTCAACCGCGCGTACCAGACTTCGAGATGAGGCTGCGACGCGCGTTCGATCGGCATCTCGAACCAGGCATAAATGAAACTGCCCAAGGGAATGTCGCCCATGCCGATCTCATCGCCGGACAGATACGGTTTAGCCGCCAGCGCTTGATCGGCCATCGACAGCAAGTTGTCACACTCCTTGATCGCGGCCTTGATGGCTGGCCAGTCCCGCTGGTCTTGCGGGGTGCGCAACACGCCCCAGAACACGGTGCGGAACGGCGCGGCAAAACTTGAAGTGGTCCAGTCCATCCACTTTTCGGCACAAGCACGGGCCTGCAGGTCCGTCGGATACCAGGCAGTGCCGCTGGCATGACGGGCCATCAGGTAACGCACGATCGTGTTGGATTCCCACAGCACGAAGCCGTCGTCTTCGATCACCGGCACGCGTCCGTTGGGATTCATCGCACGGTACTCAGGCGTGTCGACCACGCCAAAGGCACCGCCGGCATCGATGGCTTCATAGGCCAGGCCCAGTTCTTCGGCGGCCCACAACGGCTTTCTGACATTCGACGAGTTTTTCCGACCCCAGATTTTCAGCATGACCGCCTCTTTTTGAATAAATGCGCAGGCAGCATACGCCGGATCAGGCGCGACTCAAATCGCTCTGCATGTCACCCAGTTGCAGCGGCAATTGCTCGCCGAACAGATGCGGATAGCACTTTTCCAGGTGTTCAAAAAAGAACGCTTCAGGCACATCAGTGAACTGACCATGATCGACCAGGTATTCCATCAATTGCTCGCCATCACGGTTGTAGGGATGGAACACGCTGTCGTTGATCCCGTCGAACTCCAGCGGCGCGACATTGAACAGTTCGCAGAGTTGTTGATTGAAGGCCGGCGTGGCTTTGATCCAGCGATCGTTCAGATACAACTCGGTGTAACCGTGCATGGCGAACACATCGCTCTTGAGCAGTTCGAGCAGGCGCGGCGTCGACAGGTGATTACGCACGTCCGCCAGACCGATACGCGCCGGGATCGCGCAATGCCGGGCGCAACCTGCCAGCAGCGTGGCTTTGGGCACGCAATAACTCTCCCCTGCCGCCAGCGCATAGCTGCCGCGCAAGGTCTCTGGATCACGGCTGAAGGTGTAGGGGTTGTAGCGCACGGCCTCGCGCACCGCGTAATAGAGATTGATCGCCTGTTCAAGCGGATCGCGCCGGGCGCCCCGGTGTTTTTCGGCGAACGCCACCACCGAGGGATGGTCACTGTCGATGAAGCGGCCGGGGCTCACACATGCGTGCATGAGAACAACCTCCTGGGGGAAGCCACGAGTCTAGCGATGCCTTCAGCACAGAGATAACGACGTTTCGGCCAAATATCAGCGTTTGCCGCCCTGTTGACGGAAGCGTTCAACCGTCCGCATCGAAATAACTGACGAATTTCAGCCGTTGCTTCCTACAAGCTCAAACCGATCGCTCTGACCACCCACTTTTATAGATGCCGTCTAAGCTCTGAAAGTGGTTTGGCCCTTGGCTTGACGGAGAATTGAATATGCTGCTGTTGTGGATACTGGTTCTGCTGGTCGGGATTGCCTATCTGGCACATCGCCGCACCGCGCCTCTGCCCGCTTTGGGCATCATCGCTGTCTATCTGCTGGCGATGGGCATCTTCAGACATGCGAGCCATGCCCCCGTCTGGCTGCTGCTGATTTTCTGGGTGATGCTTGCGGCTGTGGCCGCCTTCCTGTTACTGCCGGACCTGCGCCGAAAACTCTTCACGGCGCCCATATTCAACTGGTTTCAAAAAAACCTGCCGCCCATGTCGCAAACCGAGCGTGAAGCCATTGAAGCCGGCACGGTCTGGTGGGATGGAGAGCTGTTCACCGGCCGTCCGGACTGGAACAAGCTGCTGGCCTATCCAAAAGCGCAACTGAGCGAAGAGGAACAGGCGTTCATCGATGGTCCGACCGAAGAGCTCTGCGCGATGGTCACCGATTGGCAGATCAGCCAGTTGATGGACCTGCCGCCCCAGGCCTGGGATCACATTAAACGGCATGGCTTTTTTGCCCTGATCATTCCCAAGGAATACGGCGGCAAGGGCTTCTCGGCTTATGCGCACTCCCAGATAGCGATGAAACTGGCGACCCGCAGCGGCGACCTGGCTTCCACCGTCATGGTGCCCAACTCCCTCGGCCCCGCGGAACTGCTACTGCATTACGGCACCGACGAACAACGCAATCATTACCTGCCACGGCTGGCCCGTGGCGACGATATCCCCTGCTTTGCCCTTACCGGCCCGATGGCGGGTTCCAACGTCGGGGGGATGACCGACACCGGAGTGATCTGCAAAGGTGAATGGGAAGGCAAGGAAACCCTCGGCCTGCGCCTGAACTGGGAAAAACGCTACATCACCCTCGGTCCGGTGGCGACCTTGATCGGCCTGGCCTTCAAGGCCTATGACCCGGATCATCTATTGGGTGACAAAGTCGACCTGGGGATCAGTCTCGCACTGATTCCAACCCAGACCCCCGGTGTGGAAATCGGCCGCCGTCACCTGCCGCTGGGCGCCGCCTTCATGAACGGCCCGAACGCTGGCAAGGATGTGTTCATACCGCTGGAGTTCATCATCGGCGGTCAGGAGATGCTCGGCGAAGGCTGGATGATGCTGATGAACTGCCTGTCGGTCGGGCGTTCCATTTCGCTGCCTGCCATCGGTACCGCCGCGGGCAAGTTCAGCAGCCTGGTGACGGGCCAATATGCGCAGGTTCGCGAGCAATTCAACGCACCGCTGTCAGCCTTCGAAGGGATTCAGGAAGCACTGGCGCGGATCGGCGGCAGTACCTGGCTGATGGACAGCGCACGGATGCTCACCGCCAACGCGGTCGACCTCGGCGAAAAGCCGTCGGTGCCCTCGGCCATCATCAAATACCACCTCTCCGAACGCGGTCGCGAGTGCATCAGCCACGCCATGGATGTTCACGGTGGCAAGGCCATCATCATGGGCCCGAACAACTACCTGGCGCGTAGCTGGCAAGGTGCGCCCATTTCCGTCACGGTCGAAGGTGCGAACATCCTGACACGCAACCTGATGATCTTCGGCCAGGGCGCTATTCGCTGCCATCCGTTCGTGCTCAAGGAAATGGCCCTTGTCCACCGCGAAGACAAACAACAGGCGCTGATCGAATTCGACGCCCTGCTGCTCAAACACATTGGTTTTGCCGTGAGCAACGCCGCCAGCACCCTGGTGCTGAACCTTGGCCTTGGGCATTTCGAACACGTGCCCGGGGACAAGCTCAGCCAACGCTACGTACGTGCCCTCAACCGGCAGGCCGCGGCTTTTGCCATGCTTGCAGACCAGTGCATGATGCTGCTGGGCGGCGAACTGAAACGCCGCGAACGCTTGTCCGCACGTCTGGGCGATGTGCTCAGCTACCTGTATCTGGCCTCCGCGGCGCTCAAGCGTTATCACGATCTCGATTCGCCGGAGCATATGCGTCCGCTGTTCGCCTGGGCCATGGAAGAGAGCCTCGGCCAGTCCGAACGTGCGCTGGACGAACTGCTGACCAACTTCCCGAACAAGGTACTCGGCTGCCTGCTGCGGGTGATGGTGTTCCCGTTCGGTCGCTGGCACAGAGGCCCATCGGACAGACTGGCGGCCAAAGTCGCCGCAGTCCTCGGCCGCGCCAAGGGCGATCCAACCCTTGAGGAGTTATTGGCGGGCTGCTATCGCCCGCAATCGACAGAGGATCCGGTCGGCGCGCTGCAGCACGCCTGCGACTTGCTGAACGCCGCCAAGCCGCTACAGAAAAAACTCAATACGGCACTGAGAAGTCGCCAGGTCAAACCCACTGTCGGGGAGTCGGTCATCGATGCCGCACTGGAGGCTGGCGTCTTGCAACCGGTTGAGGCCCAGACCTTGCGCGAGGCAGAAGTGGCGCGGCGCAAAGTGATCGATGTCGATGATTTCGACAAACAGGTGTTGATGTTGGGCAAAGGCAAGGTCCGCTGATCCAGCGTACCCTGGTCTTCCAGGGGGCTCTTTACCATGTGTAAAAGGGACGCAGGAGCTTTATACTCCTGCGCCCGTTTTGCTCTTGAGGACTTATCTCGTGTCCAATGTCGTTGCCGATCACCTCGTCTTGCTCGACCACCTGCGCAGCATCCTGGTCGCCGTAGGTGAGGCCGAACAGGTTCCCGAAGAAAGCCATGCCTTGTTCCTGGAGCGCTTCGACGAACTGCGTGCATTGCTGCCGGTCGACCCGATCGAAAGCCAATACCTGGGCCAGGACATTCTGTGCCAGGTCATCACCCGCTATCCGCAAATCGCTCATCTGGTTCCGCGCGACCTGATGTGGTACTTCGCCGGTGACTGCCTGCATTACATGCCCGATGATGAAATCGACCTGTACCAGGCCCTGGAAGAACGTCGCTTCGAAGCCGAACAGAACGATGAACCGTTCGACTGGAATCAGGAAAAACAGCTGCTGGCGATGTCGAACCAGGACAGCAAGCACTGATCCCCGGTCAGTAACGCAAAAGGCCCGCATGGTTAATCATGCGGGCCTTTTTTGTGGTAATTGCCGAGTGATGGGGTGTTTGGGCCACCGTCTTCGCGAGCAAGCCCGCTTGTGTCTTGCGCAGGAATTAGACTGAGGGTGAGAGCGGGCTTGCTCGCGAAAGGGCTCTTCAGAGCAACCCATCACTCTCGGGCAACTCATACTCCGCCGCGACCTTGCCCGAATCACTTGGCTTGCCCGGCTTGCTCAAGGTCGGCTCCTTCTCCAGGCATTCCACCAGATAGTCGATGAACACCCGCAACTTGGGTGGTAGATAGCGGGTTGGCGAATGCAGCAACCAGGCGCCTCCGTGATAGGAGGCCAGAAAGGTCCAGTCCGGCAGTACCTGCACGATCAGCCCTTGTTCCAGAGCATAACGGGCGGTGAAGTACGGCAGGCTGCCGATCCCGATGTGTTGCAATACCGCGCCCAGTCGTACACCCGTGTGATTGGCGGCATAACGTCCGCGCACACCGACGGTCACGGCTTTGGTGCCTTTCTTGAATTTCCAGCGCGCATCGCTCGGGGTTTCCCCCAGATAGATGCAGCTATGGTTGAGCAAGTCGTGGGGATGAGTCGGTGTGCCGTGCTCGGCCAGGTACTGCGGCGTTGCGCAGAGCAGATGATCGATGGTCAGCAACTGCCGCCCCACCAGCCCCGCGGGCGGGCGATCGGTAATGCGGATCGCCAGGTCGACGTTGTCGTCGATCAAATCCACCTGGCGGTCCTCGAGTAACAACTCCACATCCACGTTGGGATAACGCCGCAGAAATTCCGGCATATGCGGATGAATCACGAACCGTCCGACAGCCTTGGGCACGCTGACGCGCACCAGCCCTTCCGCTTCCTGGGTGAACTGACCGCTGATTTCCATCACCGACTTCGCCGCGCTGACCATCTCCTGGCAACGCTTGAACACCTCTTCGCCACCGTCGCTCAGACGCAGCTTGCGCGTGGTTCGTTGCAACAGACGCATGGCGAGCGCCTTCTCCAGGCGTGAAATGCTGCGACTGACCGCCGAGGGCGAAGAGCCTGACTGGCGAGCGGCTTCGGAGAAACTGCCGGTCTCGACAACCTTGACGAAAATCGCCATTTCACCGAGCAGCGGCAGGGGAAGATTTATGCTCACAGCGCAACAGTCCTTTGATGATTGAACGGATTATCACGCAATTCCACGATTCATATAATAAAAATAGAAACTTTAATGAGGACATGGAATATGACGCTTCGCCTCTTTTTCCATAGTGATGACCTCAAGGCCAATGTGGAAGTTCTGGATTGCACCCCCCACGAGAACGAGTTCGCCGTGGTGCTGCGCGCCACACTGTTTCACCCCCAAGGCGGAGGGCAACCCTGTGATACCGGCTGGATCGGCGAAAGCCAGGTGCTGCGCGTGGTTCAGGATCCGGACCGGATCATCCATTTCGTCGATCACCCGGTAAGACTCGGCATGACCCAGATTCGGGTCGATCAGCAACGCCGTCAGTTCAATACGCGCATGCATTCGGCGGGGCACCTGATTGGTCACTTCGTCCAGGCCCTGGGCTGGATGCCGACCAAGGCCCATCACTGGCCGGATGAAGGACGTGTGCAGTTCAAGCCGGGCGAAAGTGCGCAGGACGTTGATGCCCAGACGATTCAGTACGGCATCAAGCAATGGATCGCCCATGACCTGCCGCGCCTGACGTCGTTGCGCGAAGGTGCCCGGGAAATCGGTTTCGGTGAATTGCCCGCCTACGGCTGTGGCGGCACCCATGTACGGAGCCTGAAGGATTTGGGCACCGTCACGATTGCTTCCCTTTCGCAGAAAAAGGGAACGCTGTCAGTCCACTACCACGTGGATTGAGCATTTGGGCGATGTCGACCCCGTCATCGCCTGACGCCGGGGGAGCCTGCGTTCGCGGGCTCTGTTGACTATCTGATAGATGGACCTAAGACATGATGCTTGACGTCAATCGTCTCGATGAGACGTGCATACAAAAACTGGCCAACGAAGAAGTCCTCGCCATCCGCGTCAAAGGCTTGTTGCCTCAGCCGCTGGCGATCCAGATCGGCGACAAGATTCTCGCCCCGGGCTTCGAAGGCTACATCAATGCACCGAGCATCGGTCGCATCGGCATGGCGTTTTATGAAGCGGAAAACCAGCCGCTGCTGATCGAGGACTATTTCGAGCGCGCCACCGGCAACATCGCCGAATTGCGCAGCCGTTGCGCGCCCTACTCCTCTCCTGTCGACACCCTGCGCTGCATGCTCGACGAGTCCTGGCCGGCAGGCGCGCACCTGGAAAACCTCTATGGCCGCAAGATGTATGTGGGGCTGTCCCGGGTCGTCAAACCCGGGGTGTGCTTCCTCGCCCATCACGACATTTTCGCCAAGGACGCCCCGGACAGCTTCCAGGCCAAAAGCCTGGAAGCGCAATTCGCCTGCAATGTTTACCTGAACATGCCAACCGAGGGCGGCGCGTTGCAGATGTGGGACCACGACATTACCCCGGACCAGTTCGACGAAATGCGCGGCGACAGTTACGGCATCGATCCGTCCCTGCTCGGCCCTCCGACCCTGGAGATTCGCCCTGAGCCGGGTGATTTCATCATGTTCAACTCACGCCGCATGCACTCGGTGACGCCGGGTGTGGACGATCCGCGATTGAGCCTTTCCTTCTTTGTCGGCTATCGCGGCAATGCTTCACCCCTTACTTTCTGGAGTTGAGATGTTTTCGAATTATCTGGGCGAGTTTCTGGCGCTGGCAACCATCCACTTCCTGGCCGTAGTCGCACCTGGACCGGACTTCGCCGTGACCATCCGCCAAAGCGTGCGTTTCGGCCGGTTGGTGGGTATCTGCACGGCTCTGGGCATCGGCGCGGGTATTTCCGTGCATGTGCTTTACACCTTGCTCGGCGTCGGCGCGTTGATGCACACCACGCCCTGGTTGTTGACGGCGGCCAAGGTCGTGGGGGGTGCCTACATCTTGTACCTCGGCGTAAGCCTGTTGCGCAGCAAACCCAAATCGGCGATTGAAGGCGATAAGGATGCAGAAGCGTCAACTGAACAGCAGTCCCTGTTCAAGGCCTTCAGCACAGGCTTTCTGACCAACGCCACCAACCCCAAGGCCACGCTGTTTTTTCTGGCCATTTTCACGACCATCATCAGCGCCTCGACACCGCTGCAGATTCAGGCGCTGTACGGGCTATGGATGTGTTTCGTGAACGCCTTGTGGTTCGTGATCGTGGCGCTGTTCTTTTCCAGCGCGCGGGTGCGATTGCTGTTCATGCGCATGGGGCACTGGTTCGAACGAACCATGGGGGTGATTCTGATCCTGTTCGCCGGTCGGTTGATTCTGTCGATGTAATACAAACGGCCCACACAGTCTGACTGGCGGGCCGTCGGTGTCATTTATTGCTCGATAGCCCAGACCTTTACCAAAGCGCCAGGGTATAGCTGACGATCAAGCGATTCTCATCCAGATCATTGCCAAAGTTCGAACGCACCGACGCATTGCGCCATTTGAAGCCCAGGCCTTTCAAGGTACCGTCCTGCACCACGTAAGCGATATCGGTGTCGCGCTCCCACTCCTTGCCTTCACCCGGAGCACTGCGTTGCACGTTATCGCCCGAGATGTAGCGGGTCATAAAGCTCAACCCCGGCACACCCAATGCAGCGAAGTTATAGTCATAGCGCGTTTGCCAGGAGCGTTCGTCAACGTTGGCGAAGTCCCCGATCTGCACGAAGTTGACCAGGTACGGATCGCTGCGGCCGATGTACGGAAACGGATCGTCGCCGCTCATGCGCTGGTAGCCGAAGCCTAGCGCATGACCGCCGAGGCTGTAGGTAAATAACGCACCGAAAGCCTGGTTATCGAGCGCACGAAAGTTGCCATCTTCGGTGCTGCGCGCATAGCGCACATCGCTCTTGAATGACTGGCCAGAACCCAGATCCAGCAGGTGCACCAAACCCAGGTAGTTTTGCTGGTAAATATTTTCCAGCTTGCCGTAGCGGTACTGCGCTGTCAGGTTCGGCAGGAACTGATAGTCAGCCCCGGCGAACTGGAACTTGTCGCTTTTCCCGCCGATTCGGTTGGCGGTCATGTCCTGGTAGTCGGTGGAATCGACGAAGTTGATCTGCGTGAGTTGCCCGGCCGTCAGCTTCAATCGGTCAACTTCCTGAACATTGACCAGTGCCCCCTTGAACGTTCCAGGCAACAGGCGCGTGTCGTTGGCGTTCACCACCGGATCCTTGATCTGCAAAGTGCCGAGCTTCAGGGTGCTGTTGGACAAACGCACTTTGGCCGTCAGGCCCAACTCGCCATAGCGATCCTGAGAGCCGCCCGACAAATCCGGCGGCAACAGATTGGTGCCCGCCGTGCCGCCCCCGGAGTCCAGTTTAAAACCGGCCATGCCCAGTGCATCCAGACCAAACCCCAGCGTGCCAGCGGTATACCCGGACTCCATTCGCAACAGGAAACCCTGCGCCCATTCCTCGGCTTTGTCTCGCGCCCCTTCCTGGCGAAAATCGCGATTGAAGTAAAAGTTGCGAGCCTCCAGGCTGCCCTTACTGTCAGCAATGAAATCCGCCTGAGCGGCCGGTGCGCCGAGCAAGCTCAAGCCGAGCAATGTGCCGATCGGGATGTATAACCGTTGGGTGGAAAACAAAAAGTTCATGCCATGCTCCTGTTTCGGACGCGAGCGAGCCCTCTCGGGGGCGTTGCGATCGCGACCGATGTTTGTTGTCGATTAGCAATGGATCAGCGACGTCTGAGCACAATTGCCCAGACGTGTCGGGGCTCAGGACTCGAGTTGTCGACCACGGGTTTCCGGCAGGCTTAACGCGGCCAGAATCACCACGCCGTAGGCACCGGCAGCGAAGATGCCGATCCCCGTACCCATCGGCAGCCTGTCGCTTAACAATCCAATGAACAACGGGAACAGCGCCGCGATGGAGCGCCCGGCGTTATAGCAAAAGCCCTGACCCGAACCGCGCATGCGGGTCGGAAACAACTCGGTCAGAAAAGCGCCCATACCGGCAAAAATGCCCGAGGCGAAAAAACCCAACGGAAAGCCCAGCCAGAGCATCCAGGTGTTGTCGATGGGCAGTTGGGTGTAGGCCAGAACGATCGCCATGGAGCCGACGGCAAACAGGATGAAGTTCTTCTTGCGGCCGATGGCATCGGTCAGCAATGCACTGGTCACATAGCCGATGTAGGAGCCGATGATCACCATCGCCAGATAGCCGCCAGTGCCGAGCACGCTCAGGCCGCGCTCGGTTTTCAGGTAAGTCGGCAACCACGTGGTGATCGCGTAATAACCACCCAGCGCGCCCGTGGTCAGCAACGAAGCGCGCAAGGTGGTACTGAGCATCCGAGGCGCGAAGATTTCGAAGAAGGCCCAACGCGAATCCTTCTCCGGCTTGGCCTTGCGCTCAATGCAGGCCTGCTCGAAGGTGTCCGACTCCTTGACCAGTCGGCGAACCACCAATACAAACAGCGCTGGCACCAACCCGATCATGAACAACGCCCGCCAGGCCTCTTCCGGTGGCAGAAAACTGAATAACCCGGCATAGAGCAATGCCGTAAGCCCCCACCCCAGCGCCCATCCGGCCTGCACCATGCCCACTGCCTTGCCGCGATCCTGGGAGCGAATCACCTCGCCGATCAGCACCGCACCCGCTGTCCATTCACCTCCGAATCCAAACCCCATCAAGGTCCGGGCCACCAGCAGTTGCTCGTAGTTCTGTGCCAGTCCGCAGAGGAAGGTGAAGAAGGCGAACCACAGCACCGTCAGTTGCAAGGTGCGCACCCGGCCGATGCGGTCGGACAGTATTCCGGCGATCCAGCCACCCGCCGCCGAGGCCAGCAGCGTGCAGGTGCCGATCATCCCGGCATCGCCCTTTGAGATGCCCCAGGTGGCGATGAGGGTAGGAATGACGAAACTCAGCATCTGGGTGTCCATGCCATCCAGGGCATAGCCGATCTTGCAACTCCAGAAGGTACGCTTTTCATTTTTCGACAGGGGGCCGTACCAACTGAACGGGCCGGTGCGGCCCGAACCTGAAAGCACGTGGTCAGTCATGGTCTTTTCCATGGGGGTTCCTGCGGCAGCAAGCGAAGATGACGGACACGCCTCATTATTTTTTTGTGAAGGCGTTGTCGTGGGGGGCAGACGCAGTGGCTGCGTCGTGGAGTGGATTCTTCGCGCCAAGGCCAAACGGCGTCAAACGGGAAAAAAACGAGGTTATACATAAGAAAATTTGATACCCCCGGCGACGAACTCTGGAGTAACAATTGCAGTGCGCCGACCATGGTTTTCTGTGGAAAACCGTGCCCCCCTCTCCACGAGCGCCACGAGAACCGCCATGAACCTCAAATTCCTCGAAACCTTCGTCTGGGTCGCCCGCCTGCAAAGCTTCAGCCTCACCGCCGAGAAAATGTTCAGCACTCAGGCCGCTATCTCCAGCCGGATTGCCTCGCTGGAAGAAGAGTTGGGCCTGCGTTTGTTCGTGCGCGATTCGCGCGGGGTGTCGCTGACGCTCGAAGGTCTCAAGGTGCTCGACTACGCCGAGCAGATGCTCGAGGTCCAGAGAGCGTTGAAACACTCGCTGGACAACACCAATCCGCAACAGGGCCTGGTGCGCATCGGCGTGATGGATACGGTGATCCACACCTGGCTCAGCCCGTTGATGTCGACCTTGATGCAGACCTTCCCCGCCGTGGAAATCGAGATCACGGCCGACGCCGCACGCAATCTGTGCGAGCAGCTGCAAAAGGGCTATCTGGACATCGTTTTCCAGACGGACCTGATCCGCCACGAAAGTGTGCGCAACCTCGAACTGGCGCACTATCCCATGCACTGGATTGCCGCCAGCAATTCGATCTATGCCCGCCCCTATGCCTCACTGGCCGACATGGCCAGTGAGCGCATCATCACCTTCGTTAAAAACTCCCGGCCGCATCAGGACGTACTCAACCTGCTGCACGCCCATGGCATCAGTACGCCACGGGTCAGTTGCGTCAACTCGGTGTCGGCCATGACCCGGCTGATTCGTGACGGCTTCGGTATTGGTGCCTTGCCGGCCGCGCTGGTGGCCAAGCCCTTGGCCAGCGGCGAGCTGATTCAGCTGGAACCGGGCACCCGCTTGCCGCAACTGGATGTCGTGGCTTCGTGGCGCACCGGAGTCGGTCTGGAATTGATCGAGAGCATCGTCGACATGAGCCGCCAAGTGGTCTCCCAATATGCGGCGGATGTCGGCCCGCTTCGAATGGTTCCGGCACCCGGTCTCAACGGCCGACGGTCTCTTGAATAACTTTTAGTTGTCCGGGGGTAACAACATTCCTTGTTGGACGCCAGCGTCTCGGTTTCTTAAAAAGAACCCACGAACCTGTGGAGATGCCGTGATGAATCAGTCAGCCCTGTCCTTTGAACAATTACAGCAGCGCGCCCCTCAGGCCCTGCGCCAACACATCGCCGCCGGACACTATCAGGGCCACACCAGCGGCCTGGCCCAGGGCCGGGTGCAAGCCAACATCGTGATTCTGCCCAACGATTGGGCGAATGAGTTCCTCCGGTATTGCACCCTCAATCGGCAGGCCTGCCCGTTGCTCGACGTTACCGAGCCTGGGGATCCGTTTTTTCGCAACCTCGGCACCGCCATCGATATTCGCCATGATGTGCCCCGATACAGGGTCTATCGCCATGGGGAACTGAGCGAAGAACCGCTGGATATCGAGCATCTTTGGCAGGACGACCTGGTGGCCTTCGCCATCGGCTGCTCGTTTTCCTTCGAACAACCCCTGCTGGATGCCGGCATTGCCCTCAAGCACATCGATCTGGGGCGTAATGTCGCCATGTACCAGACGAACATAGACACCCGCCCTACCGCTCGCATGAGCGGCAAACTGGTGGTGAGCATGCGGCCGATGAAAGCCGCCGCCGCGATTCAGGCGATTCAGATCACCGCACGCATGCCCAACGTCCACGGCGCCCCCGTGCACATCGGTGACCCATCGCTGATCGGCATCCACTCGCTGGACGCACCGGATTACGGTGATGCCGTGCCAGTCGAAGCCGACGAAATTCCGGTGTTCTGGGCCTGTGGCGTGACGCCTCAATCGGTAGTACAAGCCTCGCGCCCGCCCTTGTGCATCACTCATGCTCCGGGCTGCATGCTGGTAACAGATTTGTGGAATAGCGCTTTGTAAATGCGCGCAGGCTCAAGTTGAGCGGCCAACAGCGTCCCGTTCAACTACAGCTTCGACCTTTGCACGCGTCTCCTTTCAAGGAACGCCTTGATCCAGGTTGGTTTTGCTCCTGTGAATAAAGCGCCAACCCATCAACAGAGTGGCAACCGTCAACGCCGTGATCAACCCCAGCCATACACCCTGTGGCCCCCAGCCCAGGCCAAACCCCAAACTGACACCCAGCGGCAGCCCGATCCCCCAGTAGGAAAATATCGCCAGCATCATGGGCACGCGGGTATCTTGCAAACCGCGTAACGCCCCTGCCGAAAGCATCTGCAAACCATCGGGAAATTGCAGTGCGGCGGCGTACAAAAGCAGTGTCGAGGCCAACGCCGTCACGGCCAGGTCCCGACTGTAAAGACCGGCTATCGCTTCGTGTCCCAACAGTAGCGCCAAGGTCGACAACGTTTGAGTGAATGCGACCAGAACATACCCCGCCCATGCAGCTCGCCTTACTCCATGCCGATCACCACGACCCAAGGCATGACCGACACGCACGGTGGTTGCTTCCGCTACGGCAACCGGGATCATGAAACACAACTGCGCCACATTGATCGCTATCTGATGTGCAGCCAGGGAAGCCGCGCCCAGGCGCCCGATAAGCAAGGAGGTGACAATGAACAGGCTGCCCTGCATCAGAATCGAGATTCCGATCGGCAGCCCAACTCTCAGCAAATCGCCGATAGCGACCCGATTCGGCAGCTCGAAGCAAGCGAACAATTGCAAATGTGCCATGCGGGGCGTTCGCCAAAGATAGAGCGCAAAAACCAGCGCCTGCAGCCACATCATAATCGCCGAAGCGATACCCAGCCCCTGTGCACCGAGTTCGGGAAAGCCCAGCTTGCCGTTGGTCAAGACATAGCCCAACGGAGCCAGCACCAGCAGGCCACCAAACCCGAAGAGCATGGTAGGCCGCATCCAGTGCATGCCCTCGCATAGATAACGCATGCAAAAGAACACTGTCAGCGCCGGGCTGCCCCAGCGGACCGCATGCAAAAATGCCTGTGCCCCCGGAATGATCTCCTCTGCAATGCCCGCAACGCCAAGCAACGTCGGTACTACGCTGAGGAATACGAACATGATCAAGCCAAGTCCAAGCGCCAGCCAGATTGCCTGGCGAAATACGGGGCCGACCTGCTCGTATTGACCGGCCCCGTGCAAACGGGCCACGTAAGCAGTCAAGGCGATCAACGTGCCAATCGGCACCAGCATCGGCAACCACAACAACGCAGTACCGACGGTGACCGCTGCCAGCGTATCGGTTCCATGTTGGCCGGCAATGATGTTATCCACGAAGGCAATCAATCCGGTCGACACATGCCCCATCACCAACGGCAGAACCAGAACAGCGGTGGAGCGGGTTTCCTGAACGAACGAACGTGGCGGCAAATCGTGAGACATCGGAGGGATATCCTTGGGATTAGAAAGATTTTCTGCAGATCCGGCGACTGCCAGAGTGCAGATCGGCAAGCCCATCTTTATCCCAAAAAATCTGCTCCCTGGCAGTCAGACATTTCTGTTTTTTACTATTTCGCTGTAGGAAATTTGTATCGATTGCAGCTATTCCCGAAGTGTCACAAGACGGGCAGCCTTGGAAACGTACGAACCGGCATACAGGCAGGAACGCCGCTCAATGACCGGCCATGTTGATGAGATATGCAGCATGAATTGCACAGAATTACTCGCAGCACTACACATAGCCCACTGTTTCATACAGCGTCCGGGCGTCATGCCAATGTTTACGTCGCCTCCCCCCGTTTTTTTCAGAAACAACCCCGTAGTTGACTGAAAGTTTTGTTTGAAGCATGGCGCTTTGCTTCGGTTGAACTACCTTTCAAGCAAGAAGAAGTCATAACGGTTTGAATTTCCACATTAGGTTCAGCGATCAGATAGCGGATTGGCAAAAGGAGTTACCTCACTATGGTCCTGACAAGCGTTTTCCGGCTCTGTACCCAGATTACCGGTTGCTTTTTAGGGGAGTCAGGTCGGCGAACAGTGCCGTCCTTAGCTGCTATTGCTGTCGAGTCGGGGCCTGTCGCTCTGCTCGGCAACCCAGGCATCTGGATCACTAAAAACCGTTTTAGCGAAGGTCGCTCGCTGTGCAGTCAGGCCAGCGTATTGGACCCGCTTGTGCGTAGAACCAAAGAATGTTGCCGGGGCCATGAATCCATTGCTCTGGCGGGGTAGAGGGCCGACCCAGGCCCCGTGTAGTGATCCGAGGCAACTCAGTTAGCCTCAAAGATGGCCTATTCAGCGAGGATGCACTTAATGAGCTATCGTACCGTGCCCGCTTTCAAGCGAGTTATCCATGGCCTGTTCTGGATAGGCCTCAGCGTGGATGCGGCTCAGGCCGCGCCGGCAAATTGTTCGCAAATGGACAGTTTGCCGACAACGTTCGAGGTCGGTCAGGGGCTTCAGAATGAACTGCGCACCCCTGTTCCAGTGACGCAGCTGGCGGTGGGCGACCCGAAAATTGCCGACGTGCAACCCAGCGGCAACAACACCAACGCCTTCATACTCACCGGTCTGACACCGGGAGCCACCAGCCTGATGGTCTGGACCGCCTGTTCGAAAACGCCGCGCCAAAGCATGGTGTTCGTCAAGGGCCGGGCCACTGCGGCGCTGACCAGCGTGTCGACGGGGCCTTCCGAAGACCCGCTGCTGCCAAGCCAGGTGCAGACCGATATCCGCTTCGTTGAAGTCAGCCGGACCAAACTCAAGGAAGCCTCAGCGTCTATTTTCGGCACTCGCGGCAACTTCCTGTTCGGCTCGCCGAGAACCTTGCCCACCATCGGCGGCATTGTCACGCCGTCGGTGCCGGTGGACAACGGCATGTTCAACCTCAATTTTGCGACCGGCAATACCCTGGTGGCGATCAACGCGCTGGAAGGCAGCGGTTTCGCCTATACCCTGGCGCGGCCAAGCCTGGTGGCGCTCAGCGGGCAGAGTGCGAGCTTCCTGGCCGGCGGTGAAGTGCCGATTCCGGTACCCAGTGCCGGCAGCGATAACATCTCCATCGAGTACAAGGAGTTCGGTATCCGCCTGACCCTGACGCCGACCATTGTCGGGAAAAACCGTATCGCCCTGAAGGTGGCGCCAGAAGTCAGTGAACTGGACTTCACCAACGCGGTGAGCATCGCCGGCACAATAGTCCCGGCGCTGACCATACGCCGTACCGACACCAGCATCTCCCTGGCCGACGGCGAAAGCTTCGTCATCAGCGGCCTGATCAGCACCCGCAACAATTCCCAGGTGAACAAGTTTCCGGGGCTGGGCGATATCCCGATTCTGGGTGCGTTCTTCCGCGACAACTCCATCAACCGTGAAGAGCGCGAACTGCTGATGATCGTCACCCCGCATCTGGTCCAGCCCCTGGCTGCCAACGCACAACTGCCGTCATTGCCTGGCGAACAGCTGCGCAATTACGACCCGAACTTCTACCGCATGTTTTTCCTCGAAAATGGTGATTTCGACAGTCGCACCGGGCTCTCGCAATGAGCCGGAGCCAGACTCTGAACCGGGCTTTCGCCCTCACTCTTAACGGAGACCTTGAGCGCTTGGCGGGCCAGCTGTATTGCCATTGGCCAGGAGTTCAAGGTGTTGTAGCCAGAGGACACGCGATGAAAGCAGTCATTGCAATAGCAACAACATTGATGCTCGCAGGTTGTGCCACCAATGGCCTGTCTTCGCGACCGGTTAGCTGTGCCAAGCCCGCTTCGGAGCAAGAGTTGGCCCTGAATCTGGCCGACAACATGGCCAACGAGGGCCGTTTGTATGCCAGCCTGGCGAATCTGGAAGGGTTGCCCGATGACCTGGTCCAGGTTCGCCTGCGCAAGGCTCGGGTGCTGCGTTTGATGGGGCGTAACGATGCGGGGCCGTTGTATCAAAGCTTGCTCGGCACCTGTCTGGCCGCTGAAGGGGAACATGGCCTGGGCCAGTTGGCTGCGGCCAAAAATGATAACGCCACCGCGGCCACTCACCTTGAGCGAGCGGTGAAGATGTCCCCCACCGACGACAAGATGCGCAATGACCTGGGGGTCGTCTACCTCAATCAGCGACGGATCCCTGAGGCACGCTTCGAGTTCATGACGGCCATGGAGCTCAAGCAGGCGGATTCACTGGCAGCACTCAATATGGTGACGCTGCTGATCTATCAGGATAACTGGAAGGCGGCTGCCGAACTCGCGAACCGCGCCAGCTTGAGCCCCCAACAAGTCGCAGAGGCTCAAAACCGCGCGGAAAAACTCAAGACCTCTGCCAAAAAAGCGGTGGCTTCGGAGGGGAATCGCAAGACTGAGGCAGTCGTCGATGCCTCAGCCGGCGCTGCGATCAAGTAGAACGTACGAGGAGTCGAGATGAATACCAAAAGGCTGTTGATTGTGTGCATGGCTTGCCTGTCCACCAGTGCCTGGGCTATTGAGCCGGGGCCCTCCTCGGCGCCGCAAAAAGGCACCGAACAGTGGATGCAGCTACAGATTCGTGGTGTGGTTGCCTCCCCTATACTGCAAACCGCTTCGGCCACCGAACGTGACCTGGCCATGCAGCGCTGGCTGAACAGCTTCACCTACCCGATTCCAGCATTCTTTGAACAAAAAGGAGCGGGCGAGATCCCCAGCAGCAACTGAGGCACATCAGTGGGTGATCAGCCTCTGGCGTCGTCCAGAATGGCCTGGCTGAAAAGCCGGGCTTGATGACGTCTGCAGAAAAGTATGGGTCTCTACACATTTCCCGATTCTGACCGGACTCCCCTAATGAAATGGGTTACCCCCGCCTCACCCTGTGAAAGCTTAGCGGGCGTTCACAGGATGAGGCGGGGGTAACCATGCAGGAGCTGGCGAAGGCTGCGGTCTTTGGCTTTTAACGCCTGTCCAGGCAACCGAGTTGCCTGCCAGAAGAAGCAAAAGATCGCAGCCTTCGGCAGCTCCTACGGGAGAGGTGTGGATCGATGGAGGGAAAGTACAGATCAGGCGCGGGTGGCGAGGCCATCGTGCTCGACGGCCTCCACCGGTTTGGCTCACATATTTCCGAATGCTCTGAACACACCGATCATGGCCGGGCCGATGGCGACCAGAAAGAAGCTCGGCCACAGGCAGAAGATCAGCGGGAATATCAGCTTTGTGCCAATTTTCGCCCCCATTTCCTCGGCGGCTTGTGTACGCCGGTCACGGAACTCATCGGCATAGATGCGCAGGGTGTCGGCCACGCTGGTACCAAAGCGAATACTCTGCGCCAACAGGCTGACCAACCCTTGTACGTCATCCAGACCGGTGCGCACAGCCAGTTGCTTGAGCGCCTCGGTACTGGAAACGCCCGCACGGATTTGCGCATTGACCAGGGCCAATTCTTCAGCCAGCTCAATCTGACTGACCGACATCTCCTCAGCCACTCGCTCGATGGTCGTAGGCAGGGCCAGGCCCGACTCCACGCACACCACCATCAAATCCAGTGCATCCGGAAACGCGACACGCAACCGGTTTTGTCGCATCTGCTTGCGCTTGGCGACATACAGCCCTGGCAGCAGCCATCCGATACCGGCCATCATGACCACCAACAGCAGCCCTATCGCCAGGGAAACCTTGGGGATCATCGGCAACAGCAGCAACGCAAGGCCTACCAACAACAGCGGTAGCATCAAGCGCACCGCCCAGTACATCTGCACCGCCGAAGAGGAGCGATACCCCGCATGCATCAACAGGGTCTGGGTTACGGATGCCTGGGCCGATTCGGCCGAGCCAAAGCGCTGGCCTACCCGCTCCAGCAACAGTTGCAGGTTACTCGGCGCGTCCTGCCCCGCAGTGTTGCCTAAATGACCACGCTTGATCAGTGCCAGACGACGCTGCACCGGGTCCTGAAGACCCAGCATCAGCAACATCAAAGCGACGACTGCAAGCACCGTACTCAAACCGATCGCGCCGAGGAACAACAGGCGCGCAATCTCCTCGTTCCCCGTGACCCGACTGAACAACCCGAGCAAAAAGTCCATGACCTGTACCTCCCGGTAGCGAATATCGCTTAAACCTGAATCCGGATGATTTTCCGTATCCAGAAAATTCCGATCAACATGGCGCAGAAAGCCCCGATGATCAGCTTGTGTCCTATGGGATCATTGAGCAGCACAGGCATGTAGCTGGGGCTTGTGAGCACGATCGCAATGGCCAGCACGAAGGGGATCGCCACCAGCACCCAGGCCGACATGCGCCCTTCCGCCGACAGGGTTTTGATCTTGCGCTGAAAGCGGAAGCGCCCACGGATCAGCCGACTCAGACGCTCCAGCACTTCGGTCAGATTGCCGCCGGTCTCGCGATGGATGAGGATCGAGGTCACCAGCATCATCACCGTCATGCTGGGCATGCGCTCCAGCAGACCGAGCATGGCCCGGCGTACATCGTTGCCATAGTTGATATCGGCGAAGGTCAGACCGAACTCATGAGCGACCGGCCCCTTGTGCTCCTCGGCGACCAGGCGCAGGGTTTCGTTGAACGGGTGCCCGGCGCGCAGGGCCCGGCACATGGCATCCAGCGCATCCGGCAGGCCTTCTTCAAACTGAGCGAAACGTTTGTTACGGTCACGAGAAACCTTCAGCAGTGGTAACCAGAACGCCCCGAAGCCCGCCAGCAGCGCCATCCACCAGACGGTCGAGATCATCCCGACCGAGATGCCCGCACAGACGCCCAGGAACAGCCCGAGCAACATCACCCGGTAAGCACGGTATTCGTGGCCAGCCTGCTCGATCATCTGTGTCAGGTTCGCCATAAAGGGCAACTGTTCGAGCATGGCCTCCAGAGGCGACAAACGCGTCAGGTACTTCTGCCGCAACACCGTCTGCATGTTGGGCAGATTGTTGGCTTTCTCCAGTACATGCAAACGGCCGCGGATGCGCTTGCGCATCTTGCCGGCCTCGCCGAACACCGGCACTACCACGCCCTGGGACAGGAGGAACACGGCGATAAACACCATGCCGAGGAACATCAGAATGAATTCAGCAGGAATATGACTCATGGCTGCCGTCCCTCCATCCACTCAGGCCTGAACATCGTCAGCGGCAACTCGATGCCGCGCTTGGCCAGCACATCACGGAAAGCCGGGATCATGCCGCTGGGGCGATAGTCGCCGAGCACTTCACCGTTTTCGCCCATGCCTTGGCGCGCGAAGGAGAAGATTTCGGTCATGGTGATGATCTCGCCCTCCATGCCGTTGATCTCCTGCACGCTGACCAGTCGACGCTTGCCGTCTTCCTGACGTTCCAGCTGGATCACCACATCAATGGCCGAGGCGATCTGCTGACGCATGGCCTTGATCGGGAAGGTCGCCCCGGTCATCGACACCATGTTCTCGATTCGCCCCAACGCATCGCGCGCGGTGTTGGCGTGGATGGTGGTCAACGAGCCATCGTGGCCGGTGTTCATGGCGGTCAGCATGTCCAGCGCCTCGGCGCCGCGCACTTCGCCGATCACAATACGGTCCGGGCGCATCCGCAGGCTGTTGCGCACCAACTCCCGCTGGCTCACCTCGCCACGTCCCTCGATATTCGAAGGCCGGGTTTCCAGACGCACTACATGAGGCTGCTGCAGTTGCAGCTCGGCCGAGTCTTCGATGGTGACGATCCGCTCGTTGTGCGGGATGAAACTGGACAGCACATTGAGCATGGTGGTCTTGCCGCTGCCGGTACCGCCGGAAATCAGCACGTTCAAACGCCCGCGGACAATCGCCTTGAGCAGCAGGGCAATGGCCGGGGTCAACGTCCCCACCTGGATCAGGCTGTCGGTATTGAGCAGGTCCACCGCAAAGCGGCGAATCGACATGCTCGGGCCGTCAATGGCCAGCGGCGGGATAATCGCGTTGACCCGCGAACCGTCCTTGAGCCGGGCGTCCACCAACGGTGAAGACTCGTCGATACGCCGACCCAGGCTGGACACGATGCGGTCGATGATGTTCAGCAAATGCTGATCATCGCGAAAACGCACATCGGTCCTTTGCAGTTTGCCGAAGCGTTCGACATAGACCGAGGCATAGCCGTTGACCAGGATGTCGGACACGCTGTGGTCGGCCAGTAATGGTTCCAGAGGCCCCAGACCGAGCACCTCATCGGTGATCTGCTTGATGATCAACTGGCGGCTGGCGGTACTCACCGGCGCCGAATGCTCATCGAGCAGGCGCAGGCAAATATCGCGAATCTGCCGCGTGGCCTCGGCCTGTTCCAGGGAGTCCAGCAAGGACAGGTCCATGACCTTGAGCAACTGCTGGTAGATCTTTTCCCGCCATTCGGCTTCCACCGGGGTGACCTGGCTTCTGGTTTCGTAAAGAACGTCCGGTGTTGCACGCTCCCACGCCATTATTTCTTCTGCCGGGTCCAGCAGGTCGTCGCCCAGCTGGGCAGCGGCGGGTTTACCGGACTGTTTGCGCAAGCGGTTACGAAAGTCGCTGATCATGGGTCATCCCCCGAAAAAACGGTTGAAGGCGCGTTTGAGTAAGCCTTTGTTCCCGGCCACGTGTTGACCGACCAGGTCCTCGGTCATGTCGCGCAAGGCAGCAGTAATCGCGGCCCTCGGCGCATGCAGCCCCAACGGCACGCCAGTGTTCTGACTCTGGCTGACCAGGTTGAAGTCGTTGGGTAATTTCGACAGATTGGTGCAGCGCAACGCCTCGCCGATATCTTTGAGGCTGATCGCCGCCGCCTTGTCAAAGCGGTTGACCACTATCTGCAATTGATCTCCGCGCACGCCCAGGTCATCACGAAGAATCCGCACCAGGGAGCTCGCATCGCGCAGATGACTGACGCTTTGCTGCACGACCACGTACACCCGATCCACCTGCTCCAGGACAGAACCGGTGAGGTGGTCGATTTGCCGCGGCAGGTCGATCACCACCCAGTCATAGCTGGCGCGGGCCAATTGCAACAAGGTGTCAAGTTGCTCGGGCTGGGCATCCTGCGGCAGACACAGCTCACCGGCCCGACCACCCAGCACATGCAAGGTGGGGCTGAAGTGACTGCAAAAACCGCGTAACGCAACGCTGTCCATGCCGTCGATCTGATGCAACACCTCAAGATGGCTGTGCGACTGCGCCACATCCAGATAATGCGTCACGCTGCCAAATTGCAGGTCCATATCCAGCAGCAAGGTACTGCCGCCCCTGGCGCTGAGCTGCTGAGCCAGGTTGCAGGCCACCAGGGTTCCGCCAGAGCCGCCCTTGGCGCTCATCACGGCGATCAATTTCCCTTCTACCCCACTACCGGTCCGAACCTCCATGACCAGACGATTCAGGGCGGCGACCAATTCTGTCTCGGCGATGGGCTCGGGCAGCACGTCACGGGCGCCGGCCTGCATTGCCATGCGCATGCCTTCCTGTTCGCTCAGCAGACCGCAGACCAACATCGGTGGACGCTCATGGGCCGGGTGCAGCAACAGCGCCGCCAGCTCCTCACGCCACAGATGGCTGACGCGTAACAGCAACAGATCGGGCATCCGGTCCAGGCCGTAGAGCGGGTCGACATGCCCATTACTCACCAGGCGAGTACTCACCTCAAGGCAAGGCATACGTTGGCAAACACTCTGCAGATCGCGCAAAGAGGTGGCGTCACGGCTGCTGATCAGCAACCGGAGCCCGGCCTTGCCGGTCGAGCTTGAGAGCGGAGTGTCCTTGGTATTCAGCATGGTGTGATCTCCCCGGAATCGGAATGACGTCCAAGGCTTTCGCGTGGCAAGGTTGCCCTGAATGCAGGCAAGGTAATGGGCACGCCAAACCCGGGAATAAACAGATTGAAAACGAAGCCTTGCAGACTCAACTGGACATAACGGATGGCACGAAAACCGGTGGCGCTGACCAGGTCGCCGGGATTGGCCACCACAGCGCCGTTGACGTCCAGATAGGTCAGCGTCAGATGGGTGGTGGCCAGACTCGTGATCAGCTGGCTCGTACCGGCGTCGGTCGAGGCATTGAAGATCGCCCGCCGCAAGACCACCGGATCGCTGATATTGCACACCGCTGCCAGCCGCGCACCACGGCGCGTGGCTTCATCCAGCGCATTGACCGTGAAGTACAGGCGGCCCATTTCCACCACGCCGAACAACAGAATGAACACCAGCATGCCAACGAAGGCGAACTCCACGACATAGGTGCCGTGCATGCGTTTTTTGTTCATCACAGTGCCCTCATGACGGTAGTGGCAATCAGCGGAATGGCCAGCGCAAACTGTCCACCGAAAAAGCCCGGAAACATACCAGCGCAATTGCCACTGCCAATCACCGGGCAGAAGTTATAGGTAATGGTGACCCGCACATGGTCGGTGCCCACCGCGGCGACCGCTACGTTCGCGGTCGTCAACCCCGACACCACCGCGGTCCCGGTATTTGCAGGTACACCATAGACCGCCACGTTTTTCGTCTGGCTCACCAATGTTGCGTTGGTCAGATCGATAGCGCCCTTCGTCGAGTTCCAGGCCTGGCTGGCGACGAAACGGTCGGCATCACGGCTGGCCTGTAGCAGGACGTTGTACTGGTAGAGCATGCGACCGAATTCGCCCAGGCTCAGCAACAACAGGAGCAACAGCGGCAGGA
Source organism: Pseudomonas sp. P9_31 (assembly GCF_034008235.1). Lineage (NCBI taxonomy): Bacteria > Pseudomonadati > Pseudomonadota > Gammaproteobacteria > Pseudomonadales > Pseudomonadaceae > Pseudomonas > Pseudomonas sp. P9_31. The sequence continues at coordinate 1,762,463 of NZ_CP125375.1, read as the reverse complement.
CGAGGGTGAATTCCACCAGTGCCACGCCTTGCTGGGCCTGCCGTTGTTTAAAAGAGTGAAGTCTCATGACGCCTCCTACGAGTCTGTGCTCGGAGTGCCGCTGCCGTTGAGATAGGTTTTGTAGAGCTGAATGATCTGCGGGCCGACATCGCTCGTCGGATTAGGACCGGGCACGTTGTCGCCTTCGCACTCCTTCACAAACTGGCCGAAGATCTGCGCCTCCGTGCCGCCGTTACTCATTGGCTGCACCACGAAATAGCAGCCAAAACCCAAGACGGGGACCGAAGTTGAACCGCCCTGTTTGCCGGTGCAGTCGCCCACCACGATTTTCAGCATCCGGCGCTCGAACACCCCGTTGCTCTCACAGCCACTTCCGGACCCTGCCACACACGCGGCAGCGCTCGCACGCCAGTCGTTGTAGTCCAGTATCGCGTTGCTGCCCGCCGTGAGATTACCGCCGCTCGATGTGACGGTTTGCCCCTTGTACTTCTCTACTGGCGGGTTGACTGAGTCGTCGTAAGTGATCGCGGGGGTGCTGGACGTCGTCACCAGGTCTGGCGGATAGTCCGAGGCGCTGACCGGACCGTTGTAGATACCGAAGCGCGTATTCAACCCTTGAGAAGTAGGGCCGACCTTGTTGCCAGGGGCAGTCTGGACGTTTTGCCCCACGTTGCGGCAAACCGAGCCACCTCCGGCCAGGTCATCCCTGACCGTACTGCCGCCCGAGCCAAAGTCGAGCAACTGAAAGTTGCCTGGGCCAATGGGGGACGAATTGCCGGCAGCCGTCTTCAATACCTGCAAATCACCAAACTGGAAGCCCCAGAACATGCCAGCGGCCGGGTTGTATTTAGTCGAGTCGCCACAGACCATCAAAGGTGCAAGATCACAGGGACTGGTGGGGCTGGGGCCGGCGGTGGCGATCGCCGCCACGGCCTTGTTCCCAAGACCCGCAGTGCCTAATGTCTGGACGAAGCTCCAGAAAAAACCTGTCAGGCGATAGCTCGGTACCGATACCCGAACGTATTTGGCATTTGCCGGCCCGGGATAGGAGAACGGGCCGTAGACACTGCTGGAAAGTTCCACCGTTGCAAATGCGCCTGGGTTGCCGGCGACCGCCGTTGCCAATTCGGTGTTGCCCGTGGCATTGGCATTTTGCGTCAGCGTATTGAGCGCTGCGGTGCGTGTCGAGCTGGCCATGGTGGCAGCACCTGCCACCTCAAGCAGGGTTTTGGCGCCACTCAGGGCGGCGGCATCCACAGCGTTTTGCAGGCGCGTCTTGTTCAACATCATGTGCCCGCCGTCCAGGGCCAACGCCGCCATCATGGAAATCGCCGCCAAGGCGATCACCATCAGTACGCTCACCGCTCCTCCCTGGCGCCTTGGCGTCGCAGTGAACGGCCGCTGAATACGAAGATTCATCATCAAGCCCTCGATTGCCGATACTGATCCGGATCGGCTCCGCCAATACCTTGGTGCACAGGCACCCCTACCGCTCTATCAACGAACTTTCACTACACTGGTCTGGATCCCGCGAATGATGGTGAGAGCCCCGCCACCCTCGCCACGTTGCACCACGCGTTTTTGCACCGGGGCGGCGGCCACAACCATGGGGGCCTGCGCAACAGGCGCGGCGGTCACGATTTTTTTCTCGGAGTTCAGCGGGTTGCGCAGCGCCAGTTGCAGCTTGCCTTCTGTCTGCGCCGTGACCAGGGTTTCCGCCTCGGCGGCCGACATCTCCAGCGTCACTGCACGCACCACCACCGGTTGGGTCTTGTCGGTACCCGCCGTCTGGTCCACCGCCAGCACTCGCAAGTTCTCGAGGATGGTCCTGGACACGGCGCTGTTACTGCCGGCACTGGTGGTTTTGGTCGCCAGTACATCGACCCGGTTACCTGGAAGGAGGAATCCGCCGACACCGACCACATCGTCCACGCGCACCGATATGGCACGTTTGTCTGTCGCAATCAGCGAGGCCAGCGTGCTGCCACCCAAGTGCTCGCTCAATCGCGCGCCGCGCACGATGTCGCCCTTCAGAATGTCGAACGTTGCGATCTTGCCCACTGCTTTGTCGCTGGAGTCGAAGGCATCGTCCGGGATCGTGTCCATGGGCATGCGCATGGTCGTGACCTGTTGGGCCTCGACCATCTGCCCGAATGGAATCTCTACCGTGGCAACCACCACGCTTCGAAGGTGGTCATCCGGGGTGGCATTGAGCCGGGCGCTCAGCCAGGAGTCGGCCATCCATGCAGCACCAAGGCCCATGACCAGGGAAACGCCTATCAGGGAAACAGTACGAGAGCTCATGTCAGTATCTCCGTATCAAAGAAAGTCGAGCTGGACGAAGTAGTTGTGCCAGGCCCATTCCAACTCTTGTGGCGACAAGGCCCCGGAACCGCCCAGATAACGCTGACGATCGAGGGCCATGTTCAGGAGATCGCGGGGATGGCAAGGCACCAGGGGCATGCCTTCACTTGCATAAAGCCTTTGCAGTACATAACGCACCAACAGCGGGTCGTAAGGAATGCCCAGACGCTCGCTTTCCTGACGCCAGATCTTTTCGTACTCCTCAGGCTTCAGGTAACCGAACTGCAGCTTGTAGCCAATCCGGCGGAGGAAGGCTTCATCGGCCAGTTCCAAAGGATTGAGGTTGGTGGAGAACACCAGAATCAGATCGAACGGCAACTCACAATGCCGACCGCCGCCCAGGTTGAGGAAGTCGCGTTTCTCTTCCATCGGGACGATCCAGCGATTGAATAGCTCGGCGGGTGCCATGCGCTGGCGTCCCATGTCATCGATGATGAACAGGCCATTGCTGGCCTTGAGCTGCAAGGCGGCCTGGTACTGACGGGTGAAGGGGTCATAGCGAACGTCCAGCTGTTCCATGCTCAATTCACCGCCCGTAATGACAATCGGGCGTTTGCAGCACACCAGTCGACGGTCGATCCCTTCGTTGAGCATCAGGTTATTCTGTTGACCGTTGTCATCCAGACGCTGATGCACCTGCGGGTCATAGATCTCGATCACCGACTCGTTGATCACGATGGCATGCGGCACCCAGATGGCCTCGGCGAACAGACGAATCAGCCGGCTGCTGACATAGGTCTTGCCGGTACCCGCTGGGCCATAAATCATGATCGCACGCCCGGAATTCAGGGCCACACCCAGCTTATCGAGCATCCCCTCCGTGAGCACTACACCGGCAAGGGCCTTGTGCATATCGCTCGCGCTGATGCGACCATGGTGAATGGTCTGGATTTTGATCAGGGAGCGGTAGGTACTCACCGGGAACGGTGCCGCGCCGATATAGCCGCTGCGCGACAGGGCATCGCGGGCGGCACTGCGACCGCGCTCGGTCAGGCCGTAACGCAGTATCTGCCCACTGGTCGTTTGCGGCCCCATCTGGCCAAGCACTTCGATACGGCCATCCTTGCGCAGAAACGCCAGGACCTCTTCAAGTACGGCGCCGGTCAGCGCCAGGCGCTCCACCAGACGCGACATATCCAGCACGCCGGCATCGTACAAATGCTTGCACACCAACTCACCGAGAAAACTGTCAGTCAGACCGGTTTCGCGGATTGTGCACGGCTGAGGAGCCAGTCGTTGCACCGCCTCCCGATCGCTGGGGTAGGCATCACTATCGACGATGACGTGCATGACTAACCTCCCAATCCACCGGCAACGAGTTGCCAGTAGACGCTGTTCAAAGTGCCGATCAAGATTGCAATCGAATAAGGAAAAGGCTTGCCGGCCACTTCATCCGAAGTCGGCGCCAGATAGGCTTGCGCCCTGAGAATCAACCAATAACGCCCCAGGGTCTGAAACAATTGCCCGCGAACCAGCACGATCAGGAAACCGCACACGCCACCGGCTATCAGGCTGAACAAGGCAGCCCACAACGCGAAATGAAACGGTAGAAAACTGCCGACCATGGCCATCAACTTGACGTCGCCGGCGGCCATGCCACCCAAGGCATACATGGGCAGAAACAGCGCAAAACAAATCAGGATACCCAGCAGGCTGTCACCCAGTCCGCTGACACCACCTGAATAAGTCTGAGCAACCAATCCCAGGGCAAGGCCCAGCAGGACCAGCATGTTGGGGATACGGTGGCGAAGCAGATCGCTCACCACCGCGACGCCCAGCAGTCCTAGCAGCACAACAGTTGAGACCAGCAATTCCATGGACATGGCGCGTCTCCCCCTACCGGGATTATCGTTAGCAGGCAACGTTGCCGTTGACCGCCTGGCACAGCGCTCTGATCTTGGTATCCACGGCGCCGCCCAGAAGAACGAAGGCTGCAGCAACAGCTACCGTAACCAACCCACCTGCCACCGCGTATTCCACAATGGTCAGGCCATCTTCATCTTTGGCGAACTTGCTTATCGAAGTTCTGATTGTTTGCAGAGTCATTTTGTGTACCTCACTTCAGCGGTCATACGGCTCGGAAAGTACATTGGCGGGGACAGCGCGAAGTCCATTGAGTTATCCGGTCGCTCTAACAGCAAAACAGTAACAACCGGTTATTCCATGAACGTCGCCGCGTCCCGCCGCCGTAAGTTTTTTGTTATCAGCACGCAACGTTGCCGTTGACGGCCTGGCACAGTGCTCTGATTTTGGTATTCACGGCACCGCCCAAAAGAACGAACGCAGCAGCAACCAATACCGTAATCAGCCCACCGGCCACGGCGTATTCCACAATGGTCAGGCCATCTTCGTCTTTGGCGAACTTCACTACCGAAGTCTTGATTGTTTGCAGATTCATTTTGCCCACCTCACTCGAATGTTGTTTTTCCGGAAGGCAGTACGTGCTGCACTGCCTGATGCAACCCTAGTCAGGTGCAAGGCATGGGCGTTAGGAAGATTTTGCACATCACTAGGACTTTTTTGCGGACGCGGCCAAATACGCTGATTGGCCGTTTCAGAAGTAAAAAGAGGGGTAAAACAAGGGATGGCTCGCGAATACCGCTGACTTCGATTCACAAGCGACGAGTGGCTGATGCCTGGTGCCTCGACAACACACCAACAGGCAGTTGCCCGGGACTGATTTCCAGGCAACGCATAGAGCAGATAGAACTAAGATTCGTCTTTCTTATCAGGATTTAATCTGCAAAGTGATAGCACGTTAGCAATACTACTCAGCGAAGAGGGGCACTAAGAACCACAGAGTAGAGACATGACGTCCAATTTGACCAGAAGGCCATCGCTACTGTGGTTCGATCTGACTCACGATCGTTCCACAAAGGAACTCATCGCGCAGTTCGAGGACACTTGCGACTGCAAACTGGCGAAAAACTCCGTGTTGCCCCACGGGGAACAGGCAGACATGATCTGCATCCACTTCGACCGCCCCGACACACCGGGCTTGAGGCTGTTGCTGGAAATCAAACGCACCTCACCCACGATTCCAATCACCATGTTCACCGTGCAGCACTCGGAAGAACTGGCCGTCTGGGCCATGCGTTCCAGTGTCTGGGAATACATGGTGCTCCCGTTCTCAGGCACCGAGAGAAAACGCTACCTGACGGCGGTGGTGCAGTTGTGCGAGTTGCGTCGAAATATCAACGGCCAGGGCCAGACATCGCTGATCGACCACTCCCCGACCCTGCCGGACAGCATCCGGCTGACCTCCGGGCACCAAAAACACCAGGCGCTAAGCAACGTCATGCTGTACATCGACCAGCACTTTCGGGACAGCATCGATCAGAGGGATTTGGCCAAGCGCTGCGGCATGACGACATTTCGTTTCAGCCGCCTGTTCAAGGAAGCCAATGGCGTTGGCTTCACCGATTACGTCCTGGACAAGCGCATGAGTTTCGCCAAGCAACTGCTCGACAACAGCCAGATGCCTATTACCAGTATCGGCTATGAAGCCGGCTTCAAGGACCCTTCCTACTTCGCTCGCGCCTTCAAGCAGTTCGTCAACTGCACACCCAGCGAGTACCGCTTGGCACGCCAACTTAGAGCGGTAGCAGCGCAACCGGCGCTGGAGGATACAACCATTGAAGTGCTCGAGAGCCTGGTGCAGAGCCTTGGGAATTGAGGCAATTTTTTACGCGCATAAAAAAACGCCGCTCAAATGAGCGGCGTTTTTTGAATTTGGAGCGGGAAACGAGACTCGAACTCGCGACCCCGACCTTGGCAAGGTCGTGCTCTACCAACTGAGCTATTCCCGCAAATGGCGTCCCCTAGGGGACTCGAACCCCTGTTACCGCCGTGAAAGGGCGGTGTCCTAGGCCACTAGACGAAGGGGACACGCTGCCCGGAACACATGGTGTGTGTTTCGGTGCCCAGATCCGCATCCGAAGATTTGGTTCTGGTTTCACTCAGCTTTGCCCGAAAGCAACGCTGTTTAAAATTGGAGCGGGAAACGAGACTCGAACTCGCGACCCCGACCTTGGCAAGGTCGTGCTCTACCAACTGAGCTATTCCCGCATTGGCGTCCCCTAGGGGACTCGAACCCCTGTTACCGCCGTGAAAGGGCGGTGTCCTAGGCCACTAGACGAAGGGGACACACGTACAACATTCACTCCCTACCGCGTTTCGCTGTGTGCTTTACGCTGTAAGTGGCGCGCATTCTATGGATGGATTGAGGGGTCGTCAACCCCCAGATATAAATTTATTTAAATCAATGACTTCGCCCTGCTTTCGGCAGAGATTCAGGCTTTTCCGTCGCCTGACCTTTGGCGCCTATATTCTGGCATCCGCCGAGACGCTATAGTCCATGCCGAGATGATGGCAATGTGCACATCGCACGCTATTTACTTATAGATGCGGCATTGCGGCCGATATAAGCAGAGCTGTAGCCGTTTCACTCGTCGAGCGGCCCTATGCGCCCAAATGCCAAGCCACTACACTCGACTCGCACGCGAACCCTATAAAGAGGTCTTACCGGTGACACCACTCATGATCACCCTGCTAGTCGTAGCCGGGATCGCACTATTGATCGCCATTGGCTACATGAACCATGTGGTGGAAAACAACAAGCTGGAAAAGGCCCGCACCAAGGTTGAACTCAACGACCGCTTGCGTCGCTGCGGCGAAATCACCGAGACCTTCCCCGGTCAGTTCATGACACCCGCGCTCAAGCTGCTATTGACCCGCCTGGAACTGAACGTCTGCCAGCGCCTGTTCAACCTGGAAAAGTCCAGCGCCACGCTAAAGGCACGGATTGCCGAACTGAGTACCTTGGCCGCCCAGGGCGAATCGATCCCGGTCAACAACCCGCCGGCACCGATCCAGACCGAAGCCAAAGCCAAAGACGTGCGCTTCCTGCTCGAAGCCCTGCATGGCCAGATCACCCGCGCCGCACAGGACGGTTTCCTGCCGCCCAACGAAGCCAAGCGCTGGATCCGCGAAGTGCGCCACATCCTGGTCCTGCTGCACATCGAATTCTTCAACAACCTCGGCCAGCATGCCCTGCAACAGAATCAGCCAGGCCAGGCCCGCCTGGCCTTCGAACGCGGCGCGCAATACCTGCGCAAACAACCGGAGCCTCAGGTTTACAGCGAACAACTCGAATACCTGGAAAAACTCCTGGCCCGCGCCAACGCCCAGGTCATGGACAAGATCGCGCCGGTTGAAGGCGAGGTGAACCAACTGACTGAAGGCCTCAAAGACGTTGAAGCTGATGCCGACTGGAAGAAGAAAGTGATCTACGACTGATCATGCAAATGCTGAAAAGCCACCGGGTCAGGTTTATGTCTGTCAGTTAAGGAACGAAACCTGTGGGAGCGGGCTTGCTCACGAAAGCGGTGTGTCATTCAACATTGATGTTGGCTGACCCGACGCCTTCGCGAGCAAGCCCGCTCCCACATGGATTGCGTTTAACTGACTGGCATCAACCGGATCAGGTGGCTTTTTTTTGCGTTGGGATTGATGGACGGGCGAGTACATCCAGCCGCCAGGATCATAAGATCACAGCCTTCGGCAGTTTCTACAGCCTGAAATGCCCCACCATCCCCTTCAACTCAACCCCCAACTGCGCCAGCTCATTACTGGAAGCCGCATTCCCCTGCATCGCCAACGAAGACTGATCCGCGCTGGCCCGAATACTGGTGACACTGCGATTGATCTCCTCGGCCACCGAACTCTGCTCCTCGGCCGCCGCCGCAATCTGCTGGTTCATCTGCTGAATCAACGACACCGCCGCCGCAATGCTCCCCAACGCACTCTCGGTCTGCAACGCATCGCTCACCGCCATCTTCACCAACTCGCCACTGCTCTGAATCTGCTGCACCGACGACTGCGCCGCCGAGCGCAAGGCGCCGACCAGCCGTTCGATTTCCTCTGTCGATTGCTGAGTTCGCTTGGCCAGTGCCCTGACCTCATCCGCCACCACCGCAAAGCCCCTGCCCTGCTCACCGGCCCGCGCCGCCTCGATGGCCGCATTGAGCGCCAACAGGTTGGTCTGCTCGGCCACGCTTTTGATCACGCTGAGCACCGTGCCGATGTTCTGGATTTCCGCACTGAGGCTTTCGATGCTGGAGCTGGCCGACGTCGCCGAATCCGCCAGCTGTTCGATCCGCGCCATGCTCTGACGCACCACCTGCTGACCGCTTTCCACCTTGCCGTCGGCGGTCTGTGCCGCCTGGGCGGCCTCCTCCGCGTTGCGTGCAACGTCGTGCACCGTGGCCGTCATCTGGTTCATCGCGGTGGCGACCTGCTCGGTTTCTTCCTTCTGGCTGCTGACTTCAAGGTTGGTCTGCTCGGTGACCGCCGACAGCGATTGAGCAGAGCTTGCCAGCTGTTCGATACCCGCCTGCAAACCACTGACGATGCTGCTCAGGCCCGCGCCCATTTGCTGCATGGCTTGCATCAACTGGCCGATCTCGTCCCGACGGGTCACTTCAATCGTCGCGCTCAAATCGCCCGCGGCGATCTGCTGAGCGACCCGGATCACACTGCGCAGCGGTGCGACGATCAACCGGGTAATCACCCACGCGGCAATCAGCCCGACCAGCAAGGCCAGTGCCGAAGAGCCAATGATCAACAGCGAGTTCTTTTTCAGCTCTGCCTGCATCGACCGGTCTTCGGCAACGTAGGCCTGATCCACCCGCTCCACCACTTGGGCGGCGCGCTGGTGGAGTTGTTCGGAGACGGTCTTTTCCTGCGCCAACAGGCCGGTGTACTCGGCGAGTTTTTCACTGAAACTGGCAATGTGACCGGACACTTCATTGAGGACTGTCTGGTAACCCTCATCCTTGACCGTGGTTTTCAGCTGCTCGGCCTGGGTCAACGCCTGGTCGGCCTGCTCGATCTTGCCCTGCCCGGCGCTGTCGTCGCCCTTGCGGCTCTGGTCCAGGCGTACCCGCGCTTCGTTCATGGCCTGCAACATCAGCCGCGAGACCTGGCTGACCTGATTCGCCTGTTCGATGAATTGCCCGCCGTCCTTGCCCTCGGACTCCTTCAAGGCATAGGCGCCATCGTCGGCAAGACCGGCCTGCAGCACATCCAGATTATTGGCCACGCTGGACACCGACCAACTGGCCATTTCCAGCGCCAGGTCCTTGGCCTGACTCAGCGAGACGAACTCGTCAAAAGCCTTGCGATAGGCTCCCAGAGACTGTTCGACGTCATTCATGACCGGCACGTTGGCGGAGGACTGAGCCTGGAGCTCGGTCGCCAGAGCGATCAGCGCGTCCACCCCCGCGTGCAGGGCATCCGCGGTTTTCGGGTCACCGCGCAAGGCGTAGTCCTGCTCCAGCAAGCGCACCTTGAGCAAACCGCTGTTGAGCGACGACATCTGCTTGAGCCCGTCAAAGCGATGACTGATGGTTTGCAGGGACCATACGCCGATGGCCGCCACCAGGGCTGTCAACAGCAGCACCAGTACAAACCCGACACCCATTTTTTTTGCCATACCGAGGTTGGCAAAACGTCCTTGCACGGCCGAAATCATTGCGCTTAGTCCCCTGCCATTGTCTGTGGATGCAGATTCGCAATGGGCTTGTGCCAACACAAGTCTCTGGCGTCGGAATAATGGCAAAAAGCTACGCCCGCGTCGTTTTCAGAATGTTTGAGGTCGATCCCGAGCGGTGGCCTGAAAAAATGCCCGGGCGCGAGGATCACAAGCATAGGCAACGTTGATGCGCTGCCAGTCATGGGTTTCACCGGTGGGGCTGAATGCCGTCGGGCAAGACAGCAGGACACCGAAACGCCGCGCCTGTGTCCGCACCTGAGTGTGATCGGACTTGCGCGATCGCGCCCAGATGAACAGGCCACCCACAGGTTTGCCGAAGACCTCCCATCCCGCGTCCTCGAGCACTTGCAAGGCCGCCTCTCTGTCGGTACTCAAACGCTGGCGCTGGCGCTGCACCAGTTTGCGATAGGCGCCGCTGGCCAACAGACGCGCCAGCACCGATTCGCAAAACCGTGAAGCGCCCATGCTGCTGATCATCTTGACCTTGGCCAGACGCGATATGACATCGGCACCCGCCACGACAAAGCCGACCCGCAACGAACTGCTGAGGGTTTTGGAGTAGCTGCCGACATAGATCACGTTGTCATCGATGCCCAATGCCGCGAGACGCGTACCGGGGCCGCTGTGCAAATCGGCATAGACATCGTCTTCGATCACCAGCACGCCATGTTTTCTGGCCAGTTGCAGAACCTGCTGAGCCACGCCCAAGGTCAAACAGCTGCCGGTGGGGTTGTGATAAAAGCTGTTGATGAACAAGCCACTGGGTTTGTACTTCAACAACAGTGTCTGGAGTGCTTCGGTGTCGGGTCCGTGAGGCGTTCGTGGCACCTCGATCATGCTGACCCCGTGCAGCCTGAGCAGATCGAACAGCATCGAATAACCGGGGCTCTCTACCACCACACAATCGCCCGGGTTAAACAAAGTGCGCACGATCAGGTCGAGCCCATGAGTGGCTCCCGCCGTGGTCAGGATTCGACTTTCGTCCACCGCGATATTCAGCTGTTTCAACCGTTTGAGGATCTGCTGACGCAGGGCAAGCAGGCCCAGTGGCGTGCTGTAGTTGAACAGTCCGGCCATGTCGGTGCGGCTGACCTGGCGCATGGCATAGCTCAGGTCGTCAGTTTCGCGCCAGCTTTCGGGTAAGCCGCCGCAGCCCAGCTTCAGTTCGCCCACGTGGCCGCTCTGATTCTCCTCAGCCCCCTCGAACCAGGGAAAATCCCGTTGCCCCTGATCAGCCAGCGCCGTTGTCGCGACAAAGAAACCCGCCCCATTGCGCGTCGCCAGCACCCCTTGCGCCACCAGCCGTTCGCAAGCCTCGATGACACTGGATTGGCTAAGCAGATTGATCCGCGCGATTTGCCGCACGGACGGCAAACGCGTCCCCGGCGGCACCTCGTCACAACGGAGCCAGTTGGCCAACGCGTCGACGATTTGCTGCACGACCGGCACCAATGCCTGTCGATCGATTCTCAACTCCATGAGCAAGCAAACTCCTGTCTGTTTTGCGGGAAACAGTTAATCACAGGAGTGCTCGAGGGGATGTGCGACAAAACCGCCAAAACCGTCGGTTCTAACCATTTGAAACACATTGCCCGGTGCCTTCACAGTCCCTGTGGGAGCGGGCTTGCTCGCGAAGACGGCGGCACAGTCAACGTTGAAGTCGCCTGACACACCGCTTTCGCGAGCAAGCCCGCTCCCACAGGTTCCGTACCATCACAGCCTGCAGCGTTAAAACGCCGTGACGCCACCATCCACCGCCAGCGAATGACCGGTGGTGAACGCCGCGCCGTCGCTGCACAGGTACAGCACCGCGCTGGCAATTTCTTCGACCTTGCCGATGCGCCCGACCGGGTGCATGGCATTGGCGAATTCGCCTTTCTTCGGGTCCGCCTCATAGGCACGACGGAACATGTCGGTGTCGATCACCGCCGGGCACACCGCATTCACACGAATCTTTTTCTTGGCGTATTCAATGGCCGCCGACTTGGTCAGGCCGATCACCGCGTGTTTCGAGGCGGCGTAGATGCTCATCTTTGGCGCAGCCCCCAGGCCGGCGACCGAAGCGGTGTTGACGATCGCGCCGCCGCCCTGGGCCAGCAGCAACGGCAACTGATACTTCATGCACAGCCAGACGCCTTTGACGTTGACGCCCATGATCGCGTCGAACTCATCGACCGTACCCTCGGCCAGTTTGCCTTTCTCGATTTCGATGCCGGCATTGTTGAAGGCATAATCGAGACGGCCGTAGGTATTCACCACCTCGTCCATCAGATTTTTTACATCGCTTTCCACAGTGACGTTGCAGCGCACGAAGGTCGCTTCACCGCCAGCGGTGCGAATCAGCGCCACAGTGCCTTCACCTCCGGCTGCGTCCAGATCGGCCACCACCACGTTCAAACCTTCGGCGGCAAACGCCAAAGCGGTCGCGCGGCCAATACCATTGGCCGCGCCCGTCACAACGGCGACCTGGCCGGAAAACGTCATGCTCATTGTTATGTCCTCGAAGGCAAGAATGTGGGGGATCGCGTGTGCCCAGTCTAGTCACAGGGGCGTGTCGCACGGCAGCACTATCAAAAGGCCGGTTGGGCCCCCATGAGTCGCAGTGATAGAACGGGCGACCTGACTATCACTGCACTGGATCGATGTGCATTCGCAGCGTCAGCCAACCTTGCGACATCGCCCATGAAGGTCTATCAACAAGACTTCATTCATCTTGAGTGCCTGTCATGACTACCCAGACCAATCGCCAGTTCCTGCTCGCCAAACGTCCCGTGGGAGCGGCTACCCGTGAGACATTCACCTATCAAGAAGTACCGGTCGGCGAACCGGCGGCGGGTCAGATCCTGGTCAAGAACGAATACCTGTCCCTCGACCCGGCCATGCGTGGCTGGATGAACGAGGGCAAGTCCTACATCCCGCCAGTCGGCATTGGCGAAGTCATGCGTGCATTGGGTGTCGGCAAAGTCATCGCCTCGAACAATCCGGGCTTTGCAGTGGGTGACTACGTCAACGGTGCCTTGGGTGTGCAGGATTACTTCCTCGGCGAGCCACGAGGTTTCTACAAGGTCGATCCGAAACTGGCACCGCTGCCGCGCTATTTATCCGCGCTCGGCATGACCGGGATGACCGCCTACTTCGCCCTGCTCGATGTCGGTGCGCCAAAGGCCGGCGACACCGTCGTGCTGTCGGGCGCGGCCGGTGCGGTGGGCAGCATCGCCGGGCAGATCGCCAAGATCAAAGGCTGTCGGGTGGTCGGCATTGCCGGCGGCGCGGACAAATGCAAGTTCCTGATCGATGAGCTGGGTTTTGACGGTGCCATCGACTACAAAAACGAAGACGTACACGCCGGCCTCAAGCGTGAGTGCCCGAAAGGCGTCGACGTGTATTTCGATAACGTCGGCGGCGATATTCTCGATGCCGTGCTGAGCCGTCTGAACCTGAAGGCGCGGGTGGTGATTTGCGGCGCCATCAGCCAGTACAACAACAAGGAAGCGGTCAAAGGCCCGGCCAACTACCTGGCGTTGCTGGTCAACCGCGCGCGGATGGAAGGTTTCGTGGTGATGGATTACGCCGCGCAGTTCGCCGCTGCCGGGCAGGAAATGGCCGGCTGGATGGCCAAGGGGCAGCTCAAGAGCAAGGAAGACATCGTCGAAGGGCTGGAAACCTTCCCGGAGACGCTGATGAAGTTGTTCAGCGGCGAGAATTTCGGGAAGTTGGTGTTGAAGGTTTAACCCATACCCGCAAACAACACTAACCCATGTGGGAGCGAGCCTGCTCGCGATAGCGGGGAATCAGACAACATTTATGTCGACTGACACTCCGCAATCGCGAGCAGGCTCGCTCCCACATTTGGATCTGCGGCGTTTGGTTAAGCGAGTTCTGCGACGACGGCGGCCAACGCCTTCGCCGGATCCGCCGCCTGGCTGATCGGACGACCGATCACCAGGTAGTCGGAACCGGCATCCAGCGCCTGACGCGGGGTCAGGATGCGGCGCTGATCGTCCTGGGCACTGCCCGCCGGGCGAATCCCCGGGGTCACCAGTTGCAGCGACGGGTGAGCGGCTTTCAAGGCCTGGGCTTCGAGGGCCGAGCAGACCAGACCGTCCATCCCGGCTTTTTCTGCCAGCGCGGCCAGGCGCAGCACCTGCTCCTGCGGCTCGATGTCCAGGCCGATACCCGCCAGATCCTCACGTTCCATGCTGGTCAGCACGGTCACGCCGATCAACAGCGGTTTCGGGCCGGTGCGCTGATCGAGCACCTCGCGGCACGCAGCCATCATGCGCAGGCCGCCGGAGCAGTGCACGTTGACCATCCACACGCCCATTTCCGCGGCGGCCTTGACGGCCATGGCGGTGGTGTTCGGGATGTCGTGGAACTTGAGGTCCAGGAACACTTCGAAACCCTTGTCGCGCAAGGTGCCGACGATTTCCGAAGCGCAACTGGTGAACAGTTCTTTACCGACTTTGACCCGGCACAGCTTCGGGTCCAGTTGATCGGCCAGCTTCAGTGCGGCGTCACGGGAGGGGAAATCCAGGGCGACGATAATAGGCGTCTGGCAGGCGGACATGAGTGGGCTCTCAGGCAAGTCGAAATCGGCGCGCATTGTAGCGGAACCAGCGACGCTGCGGGACCCGATGATCGGTAAATCGTCGAGTCGGCTCAGCCAAGACTAGTCCTTTCACCAATTGTGTCGAGCCCGATACATACACGACACGCCCACAACACCCTTCAACGCTACCCTCGGCAGCCGCAACAGGTCCTACAGCACTTCCCGCCTCACGGCCGGACGCCTATGCTGAAGCCACAACCTCGCAGCCTATCTTTGTGGTTGGCAGCCTACCTGGCAGATGAACGCACGCATGCACAACTCCCCAGCACCTCTGAACGACGATCAAAAAGCGCCGGCCGATGATAAACGCTGGAGCATTCGCGCCCTGATCGTCGACGATGACGTCCCGATCCGCGAACTGATGATCGATTACCTGGCCCGGTTCAATATCCACGCCAGCGGCGTCACCGATGGCGCCGCCATGCGTCAGGCGCTGCAAGCCGAGCATTACGACGTGGTGGTGCTCGACTTGATGCTGCCCGGCGAAGACGGTTTGTCGCTGTGCCGCTGGCTGCGCGCCGAATCGGACATCCCGATCCTGATGCTCACCGCCCGCTGCGAACCCACCGACCGGATCATCGGCCTGGAACTGGGTGCCGACGACTACATGGCCAAGCCATTCGAACCGCGGGAACTGGTCGCGCGGATTCAGACCATTCTGCGTCGGGTGCGCGACGACCGCACCGAACAGCGTGCGAACATTCGCTTCGACAACTGGCGCCTGAACAGCGTACTGCGCCAGTTGATTGCAGCTGATGGCCTGGTGGTGCCGCTGTCCAACGCCGAATTCCGCTTGCTCTGGGTGTTCATCGAACGCCCGCGCCGGGTGCTCAGCCGCGAACAACTGCTGGACGCCGCCCGTGGACGCTCGATCGAAGCGTTTGATCGCAGCATCGATTTGCTGGTCTCGCGCCTGCGCCAGAAACTGGGTGACGACCCGAAAGCCCCACAGCTGATCAAGACCATTCGCGGCGAGGGTTATCTGTTCGACGCACGAGACATCGGCTGATGCGTGCGCGCTTCGATACGCTGTTCGGCCGCCTGTTTGGCGTGCTGCTGCTGGCGATCGTACTGGCGCATTTGTTAGCGTTTTTATGGTTCAAACATTATGGGCCGCCCCCTCCGCCTCCCCCTCCCCCTCCGCCGTCGGAGTTTTCCGAGCGCTTCGACGGACAACGCCCGCCAATGGCCCCACGCTTCGACAACCGGCCACCACGGCCATGGTTCGGCGGACCACTCGTGCCGCTGACCTTTCAGCTTGTCTCGCTGATCATCGCGGCCTGGTACGGCGCCAAGCTGTTGACCCGCCCGATTCAGCGCCTGAGCGACGCCGCCGAACGCCTGAGTGAAAATCTCGACAGTCCGCCCCTGGATGAGTCCGGTCCACGGGAAGCGCGCCAAGCGGCGCACACCTTCAACCTGATGCAGAAACGCATTCTGGAACAGATGCAGCAGCGCTCGCGAATGCTCGGCGCAGTGTCCCATGACCTGCGCACGCCGCTGTCGCGGCTCAAACTGCGGCTGGAACAGATCGACGACGACAAGCTGCAAGGCCAGATGCGTCAGGACCTGGACGACATGATCGGCATGCTCGA
The DNA here is from genome assembly GCF_034008235.1 of Pseudomonas sp. P9_31. Classification (NCBI taxonomy): domain Bacteria; kingdom Pseudomonadati; phylum Pseudomonadota; class Gammaproteobacteria; order Pseudomonadales; family Pseudomonadaceae; genus Pseudomonas; species Pseudomonas sp. P9_31. The sequence goes on along the minus strand of NZ_CP125375.1, from coordinate 1,746,340 downwards.
TTCCACCCTCACTTACCTGCACGAACAGCGCACCAGCGAAGCGCCACAATGGATGGACGTGCAAGCGCTGGTCGAATCCCTGAGCGAAAACGCTCAGGACCAGGGCGCCGACGTCCAGAGCAGCGGTCATTGCGCCCCGTTGCAGGTTCAGCCGATGGCCTTGCGCTCGTGCGTCAACAACCTGCTGGATAACGCTCTGCGTTATGCCGGGGACGCGCTGATTACGCTTGAGGACAGCCGCGAGGAGCTGGTGATCCGGGTCATCGACCATGGCCCGGGTATCGCGGCGGATAAACGTGAGGCGGTGTTCGAACCGTTTTTTCGTCTGGAAGGCTCGCGCAATCGCAACTCCGGCGGCGTCGGTCTGGGCATGACCATCGCCAGGGAAGCAGCGGAGCGTCTGGGAGGGCAATTGAGCCTGGAAGAAACCCCCGGCGGTGGTCTCACGGCGGTCATCCGCCTGCCGCGCCTCTGAGCCACAACGACTCCCCTGTGGGAGCGGGTTTGCCCGCGATAGCGGTCTGACAGACAACATCGATGTTGAATGTGCTGGCCTCATCGCCGGCAAGCCCGCTCCCACAGGATTTGATGCCGGCCCGATATTTGTGTGTGTGTGTACCAATCGGTACAAATCCCACATACCCACGATAACTTGCCCCTTGAGGCTGCATAGGCCGGTGCACCCACCGGTTTCCCATTCCAAGGAGTGAGCACAATGATCGGTAGTGTCAGCAACTACACGAGCTATACCAGTACCAGCAGCACCACCTCCACCAACAGCGCCCGCAGCCAGCAATTTCAGAAAGAACTGCTCGCCAAACTCGACAGCAACAGTAACGGCGCGGTGGACCAGGACGAGCTCAAGAGCGCCCTGTCACAGAAATCCGACGACGGTCTGCTGGTCACCCTGAGCAAGAACTTCAGTGACCTGGACAGCGACGAAAGCGGCAGCCTGAGCAGCGAGGAAATGGCCGCGATGGCCCCTCCACCACCGCCGTCGGGCGATCAGGCACCGAACACCGAACTGGCCGATGCGCTGATCAGCGCCCTGGACTCAGACGGTGACGGCGCCATCAGCAGCGATGAACTGAGCAGCGGTCTGACCAACGCCGGCAGTACAGCCGACAGCGCGGAAATCTTCTCGGCCCTGGACAAGAACGAAGACGGTACCGTCAGCCAGGACGAACTCGCCGCCAGTCTGACCCCTCCTCCGCCGCCACCTCAACAGGTGTCCAGCGAAGAACTGTTCAGCCAACTCGATGCCGACAGCGATGGCAGTGTCACGGCCACGGAACTGAGTAGCGCCCTGGCCAGCGACAGCACCTCATCGACCAGCACCGACACCAGCGCCGCGCTGCTCAAAGCGCTCGATAGCGACAGCAGCGGTGGCGTCAGCAGCGATGAACTGAAAGCCGCCTTGCAAGCCGGCCGTGAGCAAAGCACCGACAGTTCCACCGACCCGTTCAACGTGACCGAAGCCCTGAACAAAATGATCGCCAACCTGAGCAAGCAGTACTCGCTCGACAACGTGGCGACCGTGGGCAAACACCTGAACGTCGCGACCTGAGTCAGGCGTTCAGTCTGACAGACCGTGTCGTCCGTTTCGCGAGCAGGCTCGCTCCCACGGTTGATCGACGTTGATCACACTGTTAGTGATCAACACAAAACCAGTGTGTGCGGGCTTGCCCGCGAAGAGGCCGCAAGCCCCAACAAAAAACCTCAGGGCCGGCGATCTTCAACCCGAGCCTGGCTCTTGCTCCAATCGGTCAGCAGGCTGTAAGCCACGGCCAGCAACGTCGGACCAATGAACAACCCGATAAACCCAAACGCAATCAACCCGCCAAACACCCCGAGCAACACAATCACCAACGGCAAATTCCCGCCCCGACTGATCAGGTACGGCTTAAGCACGTTGTCGACCCCGCTGATAATGAATGTCCCCCAAATCCCGAGGAACACCGCCATGCCGTACTCGCCCTTCCAGGCCAACCAGGCCGTGGCCGGAATCCACACCAGCGGCGGTCCCATCGGAATCAGGCTCAGCAAAAACGTCACAATCCCCAGCACCAACGCCCCAGGCACGCCGGCAATCAGGAAGCCGATCAACGCCAGCACCGCCTGAGCCGCCGCTGTACCGATCACCCCATTGACCACCCGCTGCACCGTGCCCGCCACCAGGTCGATGTAATACCCGGCGCGCTCACCAATCAGCCGCTCCAGCAACCCATGGACAAACACCGCCAGACGCGGCCCGTCCCGGTAGAAAAAGAACACGAAAACAATACTCAGCGTCAGCTCTAGAATCCCGCCGCCAATCTGCGCACTGCGCGCCAGCAACCAGTTACCGACCTGCCCCAGATAAGGCTTGATCGCCAGCATCATCGCCGCGCCTTGCTGATCGATGCTGTTCCAGATCCCCACCAACCGCTCGCCGACCAAGGGAATACCGCCCAGCCAGACCGGTGCTTCAGGCAGACCATCGACTTGCACATCCTTGATGAACGCCGTGGCATCGCGCACGTGATCCGCCAGATTGAACCCCAGCCATACCAGCGGTGCCGCCACCAATATCATCCAGCCGAGCGTCAGCAATAGCGCCGCCAGGGATTCACGACCATTGAGCCAACGGGTCAACAGACGCATCAGCGGCCAACTGGCAAACGCCAGCACCGCGCCCCAGAACAGCGCCGACCAGAATGGCGCCATCACCCATAAACTCGCGCCAAACAGCACCAGGAGCAGGATCTGCACCAACAGCCGATCATTATTGAGCATGTAAGATCCTGAAAAAAGTCAGCCGAAAAAGTCAGTCAGCAAAGCGTAGGCGAACACGCAGAACGCGTTCGCCGAATGAGCTTATCGCAACAATTCGAAGTGCAGGCCAGAGCCTTCGACGCTGCCGGTTTCCATCCGCGCCGTGCGCACGCCCTGGCCGATCAGCGCCTGGCGCCAGGCTTCGGCATTGGGCCCCGAAACGCCGACCCGCAACGTGGCGTCCAGGTTCAGGCCCCGGGAAATCAAACGCAGCCAGGTGTCGTCAGGGTCACCGCCGAGTTTGGGGAAATCGAGTTTCCCGGTGCTTTTGAGCTGGCGCAGCAACGTGGCGGACGTCGGCAACAAATTACCCAGCGGCGCGGCGGCGTCGAACTGCTCGACGTGCAGATAGGCCCTGCGATTACCGCGAGTGATGCTGTAAAGCGCCACCAGTGTGTTGTCTTGAGGGGCCGCCAGACGCAGCAGCAAATAAGCCTGTTCATTATCGGCGCCATACAGCTTGGCGTTGCCGAAGACTTCATTGGCCCACAGGCTGCTTTCGCCACAATCCCGGGCCTGGCACCAGAACAACAGTTCGGCGCCCTGCTTCTGCAAGGCTTCGCGGGCGGCGGTGAAGGCCTCGGTGGAGGCATGCTCCGGTGGCAATTCGTAGGTGACCGAGGTGGTTTGCCCCCGAGCGGTGACCTGGCCGTCGAAGCGCAACTGACCGCTGATCTTGCGGATCGAACCCAGCGGGTAAATCCGCTCGAGCTCAACCGTCGGGCGATAGTCGACGATCTGTGCATCGGTCATGCGCGGCACGATCGGCAGATCCTGACTGCCCGGGATATCAGCGGCCAATAACCAGGGACTGAAAGTGCATAGTGCCAGCAGAGTGAGTGAACGCATGGATAGGCTCATCGGATCAACATGGCCTGGGCACCTTTGATGATGCTGGCATCATCGATGCGCTCGGGCACCAGCAAACCACGCTGCACCGCAGGGCGCGCCTCCAGGGTGGCTATCCAGCGTTGCAAGGCCGGCAAGCCGTCCACCGAGACACCGGACCAGTCGTGGCCACGGACCCACGGAAAGGTCGCGATGTCGGCAATGCTGTACTCTCCCGCCAGAAACTCCACGGCTTGCAGACGCGTGTCGAGCACTTCATACAAGCGCCGGGTTTCATGTTGATAACGGTCGATGGCACCCTGGAGTTTTTCCGGGAAATAGCGGAAAAACACGTTGGCCTGGCCCTGCATCGGGCCGATGCCGCCCATCTGGAACATCAGCCACTGCAACACTACCGAGCGCCCTTTCGGGTCCTGGGGCAGCAGTTTGCCGGTCATCTCGGCGAGGTAAATCAGAATTGCGCCGGATTCGAACACAGCGAAATCGCCATGGGCGCGGTCGACAATCGCCGGAATCCGGCCATTGGGATTGATCTTGAGGAAGTCCTCGGACTTCTGTTCCTTTTTGTCGAAACTCAAGGCATGCACCGTGTAGGGCAGGCCGAGTTCCTCGAGCACGATAGAGACCTTGTGGCCATTCGGGGTCGCTGCGGTGTACAGATCTATCATGGTTGTCTCCCATTTCAACCCGCCCAGCCTCGACAGTTGCCCGGCGCAAGTCAAGGAACGGCGAAGAACCGATTGAAACAGTCTGCGACAAGGTCGGCACCGGGTTCGTCATTCAGGTGCAAATGATGGCCGCCAGGCAACTGTTCACGGCTAAAGGGTAGACGCTCCAGCAACTCGGGATGTTTGGCGAGCATGCCGTCAGCCGCGACCACCAGCTGTGCAGGACAACTGACGCGCTGGACGAAAGCCATCGCCTGTTCAGTGGTCAGACGTAACGGCGATGGAAGGGTCAGGCGGTTGTCGGTGCGCCAGGTGTAACCGCCCGGCACCGGCATCAAGCCGCGCTGAGCCAGCAATTCGGCGGCTTCGCGACTGACCGCCACCAAGCCTTTCATGCGCGCTTCGATGGCCCGGTCGAGGGTGTTGTAGACCGGTTTGCGCTTTTCCCGCAGATCCAGCTGCGCTTGCAGGGCCATGCCCATGCGCTCGGCGGCATTTTCGCCTTTGTCTGTAGGAGGAATGATGCCGTCGATCAACGCCAAGTGAGTCACCCGCTCCGGCAACGACCCGGCCAGCACCAGCGAGACGATCGCCCCCAGGGAATGCCCCAGCAGCGCAAAACGCGGCCATCCCAACTGCTCGGCCACTTGCAACACGTCGTGGGCGTAGTCCCACAGCGCATAACCGGCGCCGTTCGGCCGATGCCCCGAATGACCGTGCCCGGCCATGTCCAGCGCGACGATGCGCAAGCCCTTGAGCTTCGGCGCCAGCCGGGCAAAGCTGTTGGCGTTGTCCAGCCAGCCGTGCAAGGCGATCACCGGCAAGCCGTCCTCGGGCCCGAACAGGTGCGCCGCCAACTCGATATGCGGCAGGCTCAGGCGAACTTCTTCAACGACGCTGCTCATGCGCACTCCTGTTGGCGGCGACCTTCCCAGCGACTGAACAGATTCTTCAGCAGCATGGCCGTGTCCTGTGGACGTTCGAGAGGAAACATGTGGCCGCCGGGCAGGGTCAAGGACTCGCCCAGAGGCATGCGCCCGACAGAACGGGCGTGATGGCGCATCACCACGCGGCTCTTGTGCCCGCGAACCACCGCCAGAGGCACTTTCAGCTGCCGCGCACTGCCGGGGCTGGTATGGGGCACGCCGCGGTAGATGCTGATTTCCGTGGCCGGGTCGAACCGCAGACGCAGCTTGTCGCCGACCTTTTGCAAACCATGTTGAAGATAGGCCTCGAAGCATTCCGGATCGAAGCCGCGAAACAGGGTTTTACCAGCGAAATACAGGCGGGCCGCCTCCAGATCGGCGAACTCTTCCCGCCGTCCCAGGGTACGACCGGCCGGGGTCAGGCGATCGATGAAACCGAAGCGTTTGGCGGCACGGATCACCCATTGATCGGCGCGGGTCAGCACCGGCGAATCGAGCATGACCACGCCGCGATACAGCTCTGGGCAACGCAACGCGGCATGCAGGTGCAGCACGCCGCCGAAGGAGTGGCCAACGCCCCAGACCGGCCCGGGTTGCTGCTTGAGGTGATGAATCAGCTCATCCACCAGATTGTTCCAGTTGTCGTCCGCCGGAAAACGCGGGTCATGGGCGTGCTGCTCCAAATGCGCCACTTGGTACTCCGGCGCCAGCGCGGCAAACAACTTGCCGTACGTGGCCGAAGGGAAACCGTTGGCGTGAGCGAAAAACACCTGTTGCGACATACCGGCGATCCATGTGCAAAAAACAGAGGGTGATTGTCCGTAAGACCGTGCCCTACAGCAATGACCGTAACTGACAGGAATGATGACAGCGTCGTTTCGTCGATGAAAAACAATCCTGGCATTCGTCGAACACCTCACTTACCTGTCATTTCTGACAGTTGATACTTCAGGAGCAACTACGAATAACTATGCCCGATTCGAAGCTCTTTCAGGAGACTGCTCCCATGCACACAAAAAACCCGACAGTCTCCGTGAAAGATCCTCGAGGGCTCAACGTCGCCACTGTGTCCTACTACCGTGACACGCCCGGCAAGACAGCAGAGCCTCGGATTTACCGTCAATCCTATAATGCCGCAGGTCGCCCGACGATCAGCCGCGACCCTCGTCTGTTCAAGCTGCTTGAGGCCGAACCAGACGCCCGGCCAAACCTGACGACAATTTTCAGCCTCACGGGTACACCCCTCTACAGCGACAGCGTGGATGCGGGAAGCCGGCTGACCCTGACCGGTGTGGCCGGTCAAAACCTCATCGGCTGGGACAGTCTGCTCACTCAGGTTCGAACCGAATACGACCTGTTGCTGCGCCCGGTCAAAACCGTCGAACAGGCTCACGGCACATCCGCAAGAAACCGCTCGGTTTACACCTATGGGGGCAACACTCCGGAATCTGCCTCGCGCAATCAATGCGGCCAATTGATCCGCCATGACGACAGCGCCGGCACTGTGCACTTCACTGACTTCGCGCTGACGGGCGGAGTCAGCTCGCAGACTCGACATTTTCTCAAAGAGCTGGGCGAACCGGACTGGCCCATTGATGAAGCCGAAAGAAACCGGTTGAGCGAGCCCGGCAGCGGCGCGACCACCCGCACCCTCTACAATGCTCTGGGGCTCATGGTCAGCCAGGAAGATGCACAAGGCAACGTCCAGTATTCAGATCTGAACATCGCCGGCCAACTCGGTCAGGTTCGCTTGAAGCTCGCCGGGCAATCGCAAGACAAATCGCTCCGGCAATATCCTCAGCATCAAAGATGCGGCTCAGCGCACCCGTTTTTTCGCAACCAGAAGATCGAACCGACCAACACTTTCACCTACAACAGTTTGTATCAACTGATAGAGGCAAACGGCTGGCAGCGGGTCAATAGCCAGAACGGCCCTCAGGAGCCGGTCTTTGTTTCCCCTCCCGACCCGGGGCAGCTGGAAAATTACCGCCAGACCTATACCTACGATTGTGCCGGCAACCTCACGACACTGGCTCACAACGCTGCCAGCCACAACTGGACACAGCAGACGGCGATTTCGAAATACAGCAATCGGGGACTGGCGCAAAAGGCTGACGGCGGGCTGCCCGACGAGAGTGAAATCACCGCCGGATTCGATGCCAACGGCAACAAAAGGGAGTTGATGGCGGGCCAGGATCTGACCTGGAGCCTGAACAACCGTCTGCGGCAGGTCGATCAAGTGGTGCGCGAGAACGCACCCAATGACAGCGAAATCTACCTTTACGACGAGTCTGGTCAGCGCAAGCGCAAAATTCGCGTCACTCAAGGCGGTTCATCAACGCGAACGCATGAAGTGCGCTATTTGCCAGGGCTGGAAATCCGTACATCTCCCGAAGAAGTTCTACATGTCATTTCGGCCCAGGCCGGACGCTGCGCGGTACAGGTTCTGCATTGGGAGCCAGGCAGTGGCAACGCCGATCAGTATCGTTACAGCCTGAGCAATCATTTGGGCTCCAGTACATTGGAACTCGGTCAACACGCCGAACTGATCAGCGAGGAAATGTACTACCCCTACGGTGGCACTTCATGGTGGGCCGGCCCGGACAAAGTACAGGCCAGCTATAAGACCCGGCGATACTCAGGCCAGGAACGTGATGCCACCGGACTGTATTACTACGGACAACGTTACTACGCCCACTGGTGGGGGCGCTGGCTCAACCCCGACCCGGCATGCACTGCCGATGGCTGGAATCTGTTTGCCATGGTGCACGGCAATCCGGTCAGGTTTGTCGATGTTCAGGGCCTGGCTGGGCTCGACACCGCCATGGCGGCCGGTGCGACGGCGGCCCGAGAACTTACAAGCGCCTTGATCGCCGCCACCGTGCAATATGCAATGACCACGCTTATGTCGCCCATGAACGTGGCAGTGACTGCTGCCGGCGCCACAGCGGGCGCGATTTCAGGCGGCATCAGCGGGTATGCGAGCGCTAACTGGGCTCAATCCGGAGTTTCCGTCGACGACCCCTCCAGCTGGGGGCCTCTCATGGCGAAAGTCGGCGGCGCTGCCCTTGGTGCAGCTCTGGGGGCTGCGCCTTCCTTGCTCGGAACCCTCAATCCAAAAGGCAATACAGCTGCTGCCGCTCAGATCGGCGGAGCTTTCGGGACGGTGTTTCGCGAACTGTCATCCCAATACTTTGCAAATGCCGGCCCGAGCAATCCCTCTGTCGGCCGTGCAGACTTCGTAACCGGACTGGCCAGTATGGGCGCCGTGGGCACCGCCGGAGCAACAGTGGGGTATGGTGGCGCGACGCTGTTCGGGAATGAAAGCGTGGGTAAAGCCCTACAGTCGACCCTGGTCGGTGCTACTGCGACGGCAGTCGGTGCGGCCGGTGCCTCTGCCGTGAGGGGATTGCGTGGAACGCCAACCAAGCCGTCCAAAGGCAGTGGGCCGACATTCGACCCGAACAAAGCCATCGTCGGATTCAGCAGCCGGCATTTCTTTTCCTCCCTGGGACAGTTAGCCAATCTGGCCGTCGCACAGATTCCTGGATACAGCGCATTGGACGCAAACACTCAAGCTGCGATGACGCGGGCGGTCGGCAATGCCATCGGCGACTTGCGATCGACCTTCGTGACCACCGCGACACCCGGCTTGAGTGCAGAACTGGGGCAAACGTCCTGGGATCTGGAAATGAACACGGTCGGCGCCGGTATCACCCGAGAGAACGTGCCGGTCTCAAGCAATGCGGCCGATGACCCGGCAGCCACCGAAATTTTCTACGTCACCAGCGAGACGACGCGCAGGCAGCGCAGCTATTCACGATCCAATCTGCCCCATCAGATGACACACATGTGAACGCAGCGGCTGTATCGCTATCAACGAGACGGCGGTTGTTCCCCCAACGGAACAACCGCCATGGTCAGCCGCGATACGCAACTGGCCTTGCCCTCATCGCTGCTCAAACGGATATCCCAGACATGGGTGGTGCGACCAATGTGAATCGCCTTGGCCACTGCCGTCACTCGCCCACTGCGCAGCCCGCGCAAATGGTTGGCGTTGATTTCCAGGCCTACGCAATAAAACTTGCTGGCGTCGATGCACAGATAACTGGCCATCGAGCCGACGGTTTCGGCCAGCACCACCGAAGCACCACCATGCAACAAGCCATAAGGCTGGTGAGTGCGATGGTCGATGACCATGCTCGCGGTCAGGGACTCGTCATCGAAGGCTTCGAAGCGAATATCCAGCACTTCGCCGATGGTATTTTTCTGAATTGCGTTCAACCGCTCGACGTTGGGAATGGTGCGCCACAGACTCATCGTTGCGTTCCTTTGTGGGTGTTGTTCGTCGCTCAATCCTGCCACAGCACCGCTTCGCTACGCTCGCTCCATTCTTCGAACCGCGCGCCGTAAGCGGCTTCGATCATGTTGCGCTTGATCTTCAGGGTCGGCGTCAGGAAGCCGTTCTCCACCACCCAACTGTCCTTGACTACCACCAGTCGGTGCAAGCGCTCATGCTTATCAAGGGCGCCGTTAACCTCCTCCAACAGCTTTTCCAGGCTTGAATGCAGGCCCGCCCTCGTCGCTGCGCTGGCGTCCCGCTGACCGACCGTCGACAACACGCACAACCCCAGCGGTGCGCTCAGGCCATCGCCGACCACACACACTTGTTCGATCCGCGAGTGCACCGCCAGACGATTCTCGATCGGTACCGGGGCGACGTACTTGCCTTTGCTGGTTTTGAAGATTTCCTTCAGGCGCCCGGTCAGGCGCAGGTTGCCTTCGGCATCTTCCTCGCCCTGGTCACCGGTGCGCAGGAAGCCATCTTCGGTGAGCCCCTAGCCACAGCCGCTCCCACATTAGCCCGGTTTCTTCAGGGTCTACGGGTGTTTGATGCCGTTGAGCTTCATCGCCCCGACCAGCAGTTCGTCGCCCTCGAGCTCCGCCAGCCCGGCTGTGCCGACTTTCTCCGGGTCCTGCACATGACCATGCTGCAAATAGCCCAGCAGATTGCCGACCAGCGGGTTATGGCTGACCAGCAGCGCGTGATCCACGGACACCAACTGCTCCGCCACCGCTTGCGGATAATTGTCGGGCTTGAGCCAGTCGACCGTGCGAATCTCCGGCGCGAAATTCAGCGCCGTACGCACAATTTCTGCCGTCTCCTGCGCTCGATGATAAGGGCTGGCATAAATGGCAGTGAGCGGCTGGCCGATCAATTCGGCTGCGGCACGCAACACCTCTTCACGACCGTGGGCGGTCAGTGCCCGCTCGGAGTCCGGGCGAGTACCGTGAGGTTCGGCTTCACCATGACGCAATACCCAGAGTTTCATAATTTCGGTTCCTCATCTCGGGCCGGATGCGGCGCCGGCGCCACAACGTGCGGGGCTTCACCTTCCGGTGTACGCGGCGCTGGCCAGTCGGCGAACGGCCAGGGCTTCTGGTCGCTGTGAAAGCTGCCGAAACGACCGATCTGTGCCAGAAACTGGCTCAGGCTGTCGCCGAAATTCATCAGGCTGGCGCTCGGCGCGCCATATATCAAACGATAGATCAGCTGCACCAGCACCACTGCGCCGAGGATCAATTGCGCCACTTGCCAGACCAGCACATAGACAATCATCCACAGCACCCGCAGCAGGATGGATTCGTACTTGGCTTCTACTTTTGGATCGTTCATGTCTGTCTCGCTCCCTGCTCGTCTCGGTTAAGTGCTCAGTTGAAACCACTGGTGGAAATAAAGTCCACGTCGGTTTTCGGTTCACCACGCATCAACAACCCAATCACCTGATCAAGCGTGCGCCCTTCGAACAGAATCGCGTGCAATCCGGCGACCAGCGGCATATACACACCTACTTCCTGCGCCTTGGCCTTGAGCACCTTGAGGGTGTTCACGCCTTCGGCGACTTCGCCCAGACGCGTCACCGCGTCCTCCAGGCTCAAGCCCTGGCCGAGGGCAAACCCGACCTGATAATTGCGGCTTTTCGGCGACGAGCAGGTGACGATCAAATCGCCGACGCCCGCCAGGCCCAGGAAAGTCATCGGATTCGCGCCCTGGTTCACCGCGAACCGGGTCATTTCCGCCAGTGCCCGGGTGATCAGCATGCTCTTGGTGTTTTCACCCATCCCCAATGCCACCGCCATGCCGGCGATGATTGCGTAGACGTTTTTCAGCGCCCCGCCCAGCTCCACGCCAAAGCGGTCGGCGCTGGCGTACACGCGAAAGGTGCGGCCATGCAACGCAGCCTGGACCCGCTGGCAAAGCTCTTCGTCTTCGCTGGCGACCACCGTGGCGGTCAGCGCGTGTTCGGCCACTTCACGGGCCAGGTTCGGCCCGGACAGCACGCCAATGCGCGCTTGCGGGGCGATGTCTTCAAGGATTTGGCTCATCAGCTTGAACGTGTGGGCTTCGATGCCTTTGGTCAGGCTCACCAGCAGCTTTCCGCTCAAAAGCTGGGCGTGGGGTGCCAGCACCGAACGCAGCGCGCTGGACGGCAGCGCGACGAAGCACAGGTCACAGGCCTCCAGGGTGGCTTGCAGGTCCGTGACCGCCTCCACCGCCGCAAGAATCTTGATGCCTTTGAGGTAACGCGGGTTCTCGCGATCGACCCGAATGGCCTCCGCCTGCTCGGGGTCACGCATCCACAGTCGGACCTGATGCCCGTTCTCGGCCAGCAGATTAGCCACGGCGGTACCAAAACTTCCGCCTCCCAGGACCGCAATTGGGCGCTGTTCAGTCATATGCAATCCGTTAATCCATACCAGTGGCGATGCCGGCATTATACGGAGCGGCCCAGTGGCGGCCAGCCCCTGCATCAAATACCGGCACTTGTAGGAAGAAGACCAACAAAACCGAGGAAAATGCCCGCAACGTGACTGGAAAAGTCGTTGTGCTCGGTTAACATGCGCGCCAACTAATCGCTATCAAGGCTGTGCCGTGTCTTTTGGCTCTCCCTCCTCTCGCTCGCCGCTGGTTCTGGCGCTGATGTTCAGCTCGCCATTGCTGGCCGACGACCTGTTCCTCGACAACGATCCGTTGCCGCAAGTGCTGACGGCAACGCGCTTGAAACAGTCGCCGGCCGCGGTGCCGGGCAGCATGACGGTGATCGACAGCGAACTGATCACCGCCAGTGGCGCGCGGGACATCAGCGAGTTGCTGCGGCTGGTGCCGGGGATGATGGTCGGCAATATCAGCGGCAATCAGGCGGCGGTGAACTACCACGGCACCAACGCCAGTGAAGCCCGGCGCATGCAAGTGCTGATCGACGGCCGCTCGGTGTACCGCGCAGGCCTGGCCACGGTGGACTGGAGCGATATTCCGGTGGCCATGGAAGACATCGAGCGCATCGAGGTTTTTCGTGGCCCGAACACCGTCAGCTACGGCGCCAACGCGCTGATGGCAGTGGTCAATATCATCACCCGCAAGCCGGCCGACAGCCACGGCACGCGGCTGAAAGTCACCCGTGGCCAGCGCGGTATCAACGACTTCTACGCCAGCCAGGGCAAGGGCTGGGGCAGCGGCGACTTGCGTCTGTCGCTGTCCGGCCAGCAAGATGATGGCTTCGACTCGAACCGCACCGGCGCCGATTACCGCGACAGCCGCCGCTTGAACCGCTTCAGCCTTGCCGTCAGCCAGACGCTCAACGAAAACCAGAGCGTCGATTGGCAACTGAATGCCAAGGACGGGACCAACCAGCGGCCGTATACCTACCGCCCGGTATTCTCAGGGATTACCGCCGCCGGGAATAATTCCGACGTCATCGCCAAGGACTACGCCGGCTCGCTGCGCTGGAACCTGGACATCAATCCCGATCACAGCCTTTATATTCAAGGCTCGGCGCAGCACTGGGATCGTCAGCAGACCTGGCGTGCCTGCGATGCCGAGGTCTCGTTCAGCCCGGAACTGACCGAACTCTGGCAACTCAATCCGAACTACGCCGAACGCCTGGCGCGCAACATGGAGCGCTACACCGGTTCCGGCGCACCGGCAGGGACTGCGGCTGAACGTGCGCTGGGCAATCAGGTACTGAGGCAATGGCAAAACGGCGCCCGGCAAACCCTCTGCGGCGACATTGACCAGAGCGCCCGGGAATCACGCTACGACCTCGAACTGCAAGACACGCTCAGCCTGTCCGACAGTCTGCGGCTGGTCAGCGGCATGAACTATCGTTACGACCGGGCAGATTCCGAGACCTACTTCAATGGCACGCTCGACGACACCACCTGGCGAGCGTTCGGCCAACTCGAGTGGCGCGCCACCGAGCACTGGTTGCTGCAAGGCGGTGCGATGTTCGAAGACACGCAGTTGACCGGTAGCTCGCTGACCCCACGGGTGGCGGTCAATTACCTGATCAACCCGCGTCACGGTTTGCGCGCGGTGTATTCGGAAGCCATCCGCTCACCAGACATGTTCGAGAACAACGTCAACTGGAGCTACCAGGTGACCAACCTGCAGCCAAGTGCCTACGGCCAGACCAGCGCCCGCTATTTCGTCAGGACCCGTGGCCCGGGCGACCTCGAACAGGAACGCATGCGCTCCCGGGAGCTGGGCTACAACGGCTACTTCGCAGAGTGGGGGCTGACGGTCGATGTAAAGCTGTTCTACGACGAAATCAACGGCATGATCAGCGAACCGCTGCGCAACAATCAGTACATTGCCAGCAACTCGAACAGCTCCAGATACTCCGGGACTGAAACCCAGCTGGACTGGCGCGTCAGCAGCGCTGACCGTCTGCGCCTGACCTATGCCTACGTCGATGCCGAGGCGAGCAATCCGTTGGATGCACAACAGACGGCGCGCAACAGCGGCTCCGCCGGTTGGCTGCGTAACTGGGGCCACGGCTGGAACAGCGCGCTCTTCTACTATGGCGCCGACGCCCTCAACGGTTACCGCTTCGAACGGGTCGATACCCGCATCGCCAAACGCATTGGCCTGGGCAAGGCCAATCTGGAGCTGGCCGGGATCCTCCAGCAACGCCTCGACAATCAGCCCACCACTTTCGTCGACAACAACTACGACGAGCGCCGGGTGCTCTACTTCAGCGCGGAGCTGGAGTTTTAAGATGCAGCATCGCCGGTCACGGAAGACGCCAATCCTTGGCCGCCTGCTGGCCGGGTTGTGCCTGGTGTTTGCCGGACTGCTGTGCTGCCTGCCGGCACGGGCCGCCGATATTTTGCTGACCGGCGCCGAAGACAGCCCCGGCGTGCAATCTTTCGTCCAGGCCCTGAGCGAGTTGCGCCCCACCGACAGCGTGCGTTTCCAGCCTGTCGCCAGCCTTCCGGCGCCCGGCCAACTGCCCGCTGGCACCCGTTTGATTCTGCTCGACCTGCCAAGCCTCGAGTGGCGCCTGCAAGACGCCCAGGGGCCGGCGACGCTGGTGCTGCGCATCAGCCGCCTGCAAGCCCGACAACGCCTGGGCAATGACCTGCCCCCGCATCTGAGCCTGCTCTGGAGTGATCCGCCACTGGATCGACAATTGCGCCTGACCCGACTCCTTCTGCCTGAGGTCCGACGGGTCGGTGTGCTTTTCGACGGCCACAGTGAGTTCCTGTTGAAGGAACTGCATCAGGCCGCCCTGCCCCTGGGCCTTGAAGTGGTCACCGAGCGTTGGGACAACACCAATGACAGCCGCCCCTTGCAGGCGTTGCTGAAAAACAGTGACGTGCTGCTGGGCCTGGACGACCCTGATCTGTATAACCCGAAAACCGTGAAAAACCTGCTGCTCAGCAGCTATGCCCGGCAACTGGCGCTGATCGGTCCCAACGCCGCCTTCGTCAGGGCCGGCAGCCTCGCCAGCACCTACAGCGACCAGAGCGATTGGCTGAAGATTCTCGACGAACTGCTCGACCGCCCCTCAAACACCTGGCCGCGCACCCTTTATCCGCAGCACTTCAAGGTCTTGAGCAACCCGCAAGTGGCTCGTTCATTAAGTATTGAACCGATGGACGAAGCCTCTGTCGCAACAAGGCTGGCCGAAGGAGAACACCGCCCATGACCTTCCGTCGCGGTTGGGACATCAATACCCGCACCCAGATCATCAGCCTCGGCCCGGCGCTGCTGCTGACGTTGCTGCTGATCAGCTTCTTCACCTTCGTGCGAATCCAGGACCTGCGCCAGGAGCTCAACCACACCGGTCAGCTGATCGCCAACCAACTGGCGCCAGCCACTGAATACGGAGTGATTTCGGGCAACAACGAGGTGCTCGAAAGCTTGCTCAAAGCCACTCTGGCCACGCCCAATGTGCGCTTTCTGGAAGTACAGGACAGCGCCAACCGGATTCTGGTGTACGTCGAACAACCGTCGCAAACCCACAACCGCGCGCACCAGGTCGAAGTGTTCCAGGCACCGGTGCGGCTGCAACGCATCGCGCTCAACAACGATTTTTTCCAGAACAGCCGTACCGTCCCCACAGCGCCAGGTGAGGATTATCTGGGCCGGGTGATCGTCGGTCTGTCCAACGACGCCTTCAATCAGCGCCAACAAGAAATCCTGTTCAAGGCCGGGATCCTGGCCTTGTTTGCCCTGTTGTTTACCTTTCTGCTGGCTCGGCGCCTGGCCGGCAGCCTGTCGCAACCGATCCACGACATCGGCAATGCGGTCAAGGCGATCCAGGAAGGCGACTACAAAACGCCCCTGCCGATTGTCGACGACACCGAACTGGGCGCCCTGTCGCAACACATCAACAACCTTGCCCAAGGCCTTGAACAAGCCAGCCGCGAACAGCATCAGGCCATGGCGCAACTGATCCAGACCCGCGAGGAAGCGGAAAAGGCCAACAACGCCAAATCCGATTTCCTGGCGATGATGAGCCATGAACTGCGCACGCCGATGAATGGCGTGCTGGGGATGCTGCAACTGTTGGAAACCACCGAAATGACCGAGGAGCAGATCGAGTACGCCGCGCTGGCCTCGGAATCCACTGAACACCTGCTCAAAGTCATCAACGACATTCTGGATTTCTCGCGCATCGAGCGCTCGGAACTGGAGCTGGAGCACATTGCGTTCAACCTCGCGGACCTGATCGGCAGTTGCGCTCAGTCGTTCCAGCACAGCGCGGTGCAACGCGGGCTTGACCTGCAACTGCGGATCCCCGAAGACATGCGTGCGCTGCAGGTTCAGGGCGATCCGACGCGGATCCGGCAGATCCTGGTCAATCTGGTCGGCAATGCGCTGAAGTTCACCGAACGGGGTCGCGTCACGATCGAACCGCAGTGGCAATCCCTGGACCACGAACTGCTGTGGTTCACCTGCACCGTGCGCGACAGCGGGATCGGCATCCCGGCCGACAGCCTGGAATTGATGTTCAACGCGTTCCAGCAGGCCGACAGCTCCATTTCAAGACGTTACGGTGGCACCGGGCTGGGGCTGCCGATTGCCCGCACCCTGGCAGAACGAATGGGCGGCACCTTGCGCGCTCAGAGCGAAGAAGGCGTTGGCTCGGTGTTCACCCTGGAAATCCCCCTGGCGATCTACGAACAGTCGTTGCCAGTGCTGACGCCGCGAGTACACACCGGCAATGGTCACGGCGAAGGTCGCAATGTGCTGCTGGTGGAGGACAATCCGGTCAACCGCACCGTCGTCGAAGCAATGTTGCGCAGTCTGGGCTTTACTGTCAGCGTCGCCACCGACGGTGCACAAGCGGTGCGCAGTGCCGAGAGCCTGATTTTCGAAGCGATTCTGATGGACTGCCGACTGCCGGTCGTCGATGGCTATGAGGCTACCCGACAGATCCGTCAACTGCCCGGCTGCGCTGACTTGCCGATCATCGCCCTGACGGCCAACGCCTTGCAGGGCGACCGCGAAGCCTGTCTGTCGGCGGGAATGAACGATTACCTGGCCAAGCCCTTTAAACGCACTGATCTGCAGCAAATTCTGCAGCGATGGGTGCAGTAGTGCAGGCCTTTCGGCTATCTGCGACTGGCGTGAACGACGAAAGTGCGGCAGTCTTAGGCACCCGAACAGGCCCGAAAAGGGGCTTGAATAATAATTTCAGTGCACAAGTGTACATTCATGTCCTTGGTGCTGTGACTTTCACCACAACGCAATAGTCTATGAGTAGGCTGCTGACTCGAGGCATGAACGCTTCGATCGGCCGGGAAGATTCGCCCCACCCTGCCGCATGGGACTATTGAGGAGCTCGCATGACCAAACAAAACGCCTTTACTCGGGAAGACCTGCTGCGCTGCAGTCGCGGTGAGCTGTTCGGCCCAGGTAACGCGCAACTGCCCGCCCCCAACATGCTGATGGTCGATCGCATCACCCTGATCAGCGAAGAAGGTGGCAAGTACGGCAAAGGTGAATTGGTCGCCGAGCTGGATATCACTCCGGACCTGTGGTTCTTCGCCTGCCATTTCGAAGGTGATCCGGTGATGCCGGGCTGCCTGGGCCTCGACGCCATGTGGCAACTGGTCGGTTTCTTCCTCGGCTGGCAAGGTCTGCCGGGCCGTGGTCGCGCCCTGGGTTCGGGCGAAGTGAAATTCTTTGGCCAGGTACTGCCGACCGCCAAGAAAGTCACCTATAACATTCATATCAAGCGCGTCCTCAAAGGCAAGCTGAACCTGGCCATCGCCGATGGTTCCGTGACCGTCGACGGCCGCGAAATCTATACCGCCGAAGGCCTTCGGGTCGGCGTTTTCACCTCCACTGACAACTTCTAAGGGTTATCCGCATGCGCCGCGTCGTTATCACTGGTCTGGGCATCGTTTCGTGCCTGGGCAATGACAAAGAGACCGTCTCCGCTAACCTGCGTGCAAGCCGCCCTGGCATCCGGTTCAACCCGGAATATGCCGAAATGGGTCTGCGTAGCCAGGTTTCCGGCTCCATTGACCTTCCCCTCGAAGAACTGATCGATCGCAAGATTTATCGCTTCGTCGGCCACGCGGCGGCTTACGCCTACCTGGCCATGAAAGATGCCATCGCAGACTCCGGTCTGACCGAAGAGCAGGTTTCCAACGTGCGTACCGGCCTGATCGCCGGCTCCGGTGGCGCGTCGACCTTGAACCAGATGGAAGCGCTGGACATCCTGCGCGAGAAAGGCGTCAAACGCGTAGGCCCGTACCGCGTCACGCGGACCATGGGCAGCACCGTTTCGGCCTGCCTGGCCACGCCATTCAAGATCAAGGGCGTGAACTACTCGATCTCCTCCGCGTGCGCTACCAGTGCTCACTGCATCGGTAACGCTGTGGAGCAGATCCAGTTGGGCAAACAGGACATCGTCTTCGCCGGCGGCGGTGAAGAAGAACACTGGAGCCAGTCGTTCCTGTTCGACGCCATGGGCGCCCTGTCCAGCCAGTACAACGAAACCCCGGAAAAAGCTTCCCGTGCCTACGACGCCAAGCGTGACGGTTTCGTCATCGCCGGCGGTGGCGGCATGGTCGTGGTCGAAGAGCTGGAACACGCTCTGGCCCGCGGCGCGAAGATCTACGCGGAAATCGTTGGCTACGGCGCGACCTCCGACGGCTACGACATGGTCGCCCCAAGCGGTGAAGGCGCCATCCGTTGCATGCAGATGGCCATGGCCACCGTTGATACCCCGATCGACTACCTGAACACCCACGGCACTTCGACTCCGGTCGGCGACGTGATGGAAATGAAAGGTGTGCGTGAAGTGTTCGGCGACAAGGCCCCGGCCATCAGCTCCACCAAGAGCCTGTCGGGTCACTCCCTCGGCGCCGCTGGTGTTCACGAAGCGATCTACTGCCTGCTGATGATGGAAGGCAACTTCATGGCCGGTTCCGCCAACATCGACGAACTGGACCCGGAAGTGGCAGACATGCCAATCCTGACCAAGACTCGCGAAAACGCCACCATCGACACCGTGATGAGCAACAGCTTCGGCTTCGGTGGCACCAACGCCACGCTGGTGCTGAAGCGTTGGACAGGTAAGTAATACCTCGCCGTTTCGCTGCACACAAAAACGCCCCGACTGGTTCGGGGCGTTTTTTTTGCCTGAATAAAGCAGCCAGTTAAGGCGCAAGCCCGCGCCCATAAGGATTGTGGTGTTCAATCCATCAGGCTCGAACCGCAGTTTTCTTCCTCGCGAACATGAAACATTTGTCATGGAACTCAACGGCCTGCGATCGAATGTCGCGCATTTCGCGGCCTCCAGGACTTTCTCCGATTTTGCAAAAGTCCGTTACCGAATTCAGTCGTTTACTTAGCCCGCTAACCAAACTTATAACAAAGCCCTGCACACGCCTTGCTGCAGATAACAGAGATTGGAGCTAGCAGATGACTGTAAAAGTAACTGAACGCGACGATTCACACATGTCCCACGAAGGCATCGCCGCCGGTATCCGCATCTGGGATGTACATCAACAAGACCTGCTGGTCGGGATGTTCCACTCCGAGACCGAAGCCCACCAATACAAGGCCGAACTGGAAACACTGGAGGAGCAGCGCGAAGCGCGTTCTGCATAATGACCGCATTGAAAACGACAAACCCCGCCATGAGCGGGGTTTGTCGTTGTTGCAGTCTCTAACGGCTTACCACATCAGATCATCAGGGATCTGATAGGCCGCATACGGATCGTCTTCGACGCTGACTTCTTCTGTCTTCACATTCAGCTGCACGATGCGCTGTGGATCGCGCTCCTGAATCTTCAGGGCCGCCTCACGAGGGATTACTTCGTAACCGCCGGCGTGATGCACGATCGCCAGCGAACCGTTGCTGAGCTTGTTGCGCATCAGGGTGTTGACGGAGATGCGTTTGACCTTCTTGTCGTCGACGAAGTTGTAGTAGTCCTCGGTGGTCAGCTTCGGCAGGCGCGTTACTTCGATCAATTGCTTGACCTGGGCGGCACGAGCCTTCTGCTCGGCCTTCTCCTGCTGCTGACGGTTGAGTTCCTGGTCACGCTTAACCTTCTCGGCCATGGCTTCCTGAGCCGCACGCTGCTGGGAGTCATCGAGTTCGATCTGGCCTTTGTGGGCCAAACGTTGTTGTTTCTGTTTTTCTTTGCCGACCTGTTTGGCCTGCTTTTGGTTGACCAGCCCTGCTTTGAGCAACTGGTCGCGAAGGGAAAGGCTCATGGTGCTTACTCACTTAGGCAACAGCTCAGCCGCAGCTGGGCAAATTCTTTTCCTGACGTTTGGCTTCGCCCCATAAGGCGTCCAACTCTTCGAGGGTGCAATCTTCTATGGGACGGTGGGTGTCGCGCAATGCCTGTTCGATAAATCGGAAGCGCCTTTCAAATTTTGAGTTCGCGCCGCGCAGCGCGGTTTCCGGATCGACCTTGAGGTGTCGCGCCAGATTGACCACGGAAAACAGCAGGTCGCCGACTTCATCGGCAATCGCTGCCGAGTCATTGTCGGCCATGGCTTCGAGCACTTCATCGAGCTCTTCGCGAACCTTGTCGAGCACCGGCAAGGCGTCCGGCCAGTCGAAACCGACCTGCCCCGCGCGCTTTTGCAGTTTTGCCGAACGGGACAGTGCCGGCAGCGCCGCGGGTACGTCATCGAGCAAGGACAACTGCTGCGGCGCCGAAGACTTCTCGGCGCGCTCTTCAGCCTTGATCTCTTCCCAACGTTGCTTGACCTGCTCTTCATTCAGACGCGGGACGTCCAGCGGCGCGTACAGATCACCGGTGGGGAACACGTGAGGATGACGGCGGATCAACTTGCGCGTGATGCTGTCGACCACGCCAGCGAACTCGAAGCGCCCTTCTTCCCGGGCCAGTTGGCTGTAATAAACCACCTGGAACAACAAGTCGCCCAATTCACCCTGCAAGTGATCGAAATCGCCGCGCTCGATGGCGTCGGCGACTTCGTAGGCTTCTTCCAGGGTATGTGGAACGATGGTGGCGTAGGTTTGCTTGATGTCCCACGGGCAACCGTATTGCGGGTCGCGCAGGCGGTTCATCAGGTGCAGCAGGTCTTCAAGTGAATACATCAATCTCTCTCACGGCAAAATCCCTAGTGGGAGCGAGCCTGCTCGCGATAGCGGACTTCCAGGCAACACATAGGCCGACTGAAGAATCGCAATCGCGAGCAGGCTCGCTCCCACAGTGGATCGGCGCTGAACATGCGATCAAGGCGTGCGGTTACGGCGAGTTTCGATGATGTTCGGCAACTGGGAAATCCGCCCCAGCAACCGCCCCAATGCATCCAGCCCCGGAATCTCGATGGTCAGGGACATCAGCGCCGTGTTGTCCTCTTTGTTCGAGCGGGTGTTGACCGCCAGCACGTTGATCCGCTCGTTGAGCAGCACTTGCGACACGTCGCGCAGCAGGCCGGAACGGTCGTAGGCACGGATGATGATGTCCACCGGATAGGTGAGCACCGGCACCGGGCCCCAGCTGACCTGGATGATCCGCTCCGGCTCGCGCCCGGCCAGTTGCAGCACCGAGGCGCAGTCCTGACGGTGAATGCTCACGCCACGGCCCTGGGTGATGTAACCGACGATGGCGTCCCCTGGCAACGGCTGGCAGCAGCCGGCCATTTGGGTCATCAGGTTGCCGACACCCTGGATCTGGATATCGCCGCGCTTGCCCGGTTTGTAGCCGGTGGCTTTGCGCGGGATCAGCTCCAGCTGTTCGTTGCCGCGTTCCGGCTCGACCAGTTGCTGCGCCAGGTTCACCAGTTGTGCCAGACGCAAATCGCCGGCACCCAACGCGGCAAACATGTCCTCGGCGGTCTTCATGTTGGCCTTTTCGGCCAGCTTGTCGAAATCCACCTGCGGCAGGCCGAGGCGATTGAGTTCGCGCTCGAGCAAGGTTTTACCGGCCGCGACGTTCTGATCACGGGCCTGCAACTTGAACCAGTGAACGATCTTCGCCCGCGCCCGCGAGGTGGTGACGTAACCCAGGTTCGGGTTCAGCCAGTCGCGGCTCGGGGTGCCGTGCTTGCTGGTGATGATCTCGACCTGTTCACCGGTTTGCAGGCTGTAGTTGAGCGGCACGATCCGCCCGTTGATCTTGGCGCCGCGGCAGTTGTGACCGATTTCGGTGTGCACGCGATAGGCGAAGTCCAGCGGTGTCGCACCCTTCGGCAAGTCGATGGCGTGACCGTCGGGAGTGAAGATATAAACCCGGTCCGGCTCGATATCGACCCGCAGCTGTTCGGCAAGGCCGCCGATATCGCCCAGCTCTTCGTGCCACTCGAGGACCTGACGCAGCCAGGAGATTTTCTCTTCGTAGTGGTTCGAGCCGGACTTGACGTCGGTGCCCTTGTATTTCCAGTGCGCGCAAACCCCCAACTCGGCTTCTTCGTGCATGGCGTGGGTGCGGATCTGCACTTCCAGCACCTTGCCTTCAGGGCCGATCACCGCGGTGTGCAGCGAGCGGTAGCCGTTCTCTTTCGGGTTGGCGATGTAGTCGTCGAACTCTTTCGGGATGTGCCGCCACAGGGTGTGGACGATGCCGAGCGCGGTGTAGCAGTCGCGCATTTCCGGCACCAGCACCCGAACAGCGCGCACGTCGTAGATCTGGCTGAACTCCAGACCCTTGCGCTGCATCTTGCGCCAGATCGAATAGATGTGTTTGGCCCGACCACTGATGTCGGCATCGACGCCGGTGGCCTGCAACTCGTTCTTGAGTTGGCTCATCACGTCGGCAATGAAGCGCTCGCGATCCAGCCGCCGCTCGTGGAGCAACTTGGCGATCTGCTTGTACTGGTCGGGCTCGAGGTAACGGAAGGACAAGTCCTCCAGCTCCCACTTGATATGACCGATACCGAGGCGGTGGGCCAGCGGCGCGTAAATGTCGAAGACTTCACGGGCGACGCGGTTGCGCTTCTCGTCGTCAGCGGTTTTCACTGCGCGGATCGCGCAGGTGCGTTCGGCCAGTTTGATCAGCGCGACGCGCACGTCGTCGACCATGGCCACGAGCATTTTGCGCAGGTTTTCGACCTGACCCTGAGTGCCCATCACCATGGATTTACGCGGGCTCAGGCTGTCGCTGATCGCCGCCATGCGTTGCACGCCGTCGATGAGTTTGGCCACCACCGGACCGAAGCGCTGGCTGACTGCCGGCAATTGGATCTGGCCTTCACGCACGCCACGGTACAAGACCGCCGCGACCAACGAATCCTGATCGAGTTTGAGGTCGGCGAGAATCTCGGCGATCTCAAGGCCCGTGCGGAAACTCGAGGTCCCTTCGGACCACAGATTCTTCGCCGCATTGGCTTGTTGTTCGGCCTCGCGAGCGAACTCGCAGGCTTCTTTCAAGGCTTCGCGATCCAGTGCCGCATCGACACTGACCGCGTGATCGAGCCAAGCCTCGAGATTGATACTGCCGTCAGTGTTGATCGGCTGGTGTGCTCTCACCTGTACCATCTTGCTTTACCTTCCCTACGACGCAGATTCAATGCGTCAAATCGCTGACCTTCGCTGCCCGTGTGCACTCGCGGGGCTAAGACGAATGCGCTTTGCACGAGCGGGTCAGTCGGACCAGACGAGCCATCCTAGCTCGCTTCAAATAACGCCATGGCCTCGACATGTGCCGTCTGAGGAAACATATCGAGAATCCCGGCACGTTTTAACCGGTAGCCCTGCTTGATCAATTCGACCGTGTCGCGCGCCAGCGTTGCAGGGTTGCACGACACATACACCAATCGTTCGGCACCCAGGGATGCAAGCTTGCGCACCACCTCGAAAGCACCGTCACGCGGTGGGTCCAAGAGTACCGCACAAAAGCCTTCGCTGGCCCATTTGGCATCAGCCAAAGGCTGGGATAAATCGGCCTGAAAAAACTTCGCATTATGCAAATTGTTGTTGGCAGCGTTCGCGGCCGCCCGCTCGACCATGGCCTGCACACCCTCGACCGCCACCACTTCGCGCACGGCTTTGGCCAGCGGCAAGGCAAAGTTGCCCAGCCCGCAGAACAGGTCCAGAACCCGCTCATCGGATTTCGGCGCCAACCACTCCAGCGCCTGGGCCACCATCGCTTCGTTGACCCCGGCGTTGACCTGAATGAAATCTCCCGGCCGATACGCCAGGTTCAGATCCCACTGTTCAAGGCGGTAGCCCAGCGACTGATCGGCCTCGACCGGTTGCGGCTCGCCTTCCCCATGCAGCCACAATTGGGCTTCATGGAAGGCGCAGAAATCCTTGAGGATCGTCATGTCGGCTTCGGACAACGGCGCCATGTGCCGCAGCAATACCGCCAATGACGAACCGCTGAACAACTCCACATGCCCCAGTGCCTGAGGTTTGCTCAAGCGCCGGAGCATCTCCGGCAAGCGGGTCATGATCGGTTGCAAGGGCTGTACCAGCACCGGGCATTCGTTGATGGCGACAATGTCCTGACTGCCGGCGGCGCGGAAGCCGACTTCCAGTTTTTTCGCTTTCATGTCCCAACGCACCGCCACTCGGGCGCGACGACGGTAGCCGAATTCCGGACCGCTCAACGGCGCTGCCCACTCATCAGGTTCGACACCGGCAACCCGCGACAATTGCTCGGCGAGCATGCGCTGTTTCAGGGCGAGCTGTTCGTTGTGGGGCAAATGCTGCACGCTGCAACCGCCGCAGCGAGCAGCATGAGCGCACGGTGCCGGGCGGCGCAATTCACTGGCCTGGAACACGCGCTCGGTGCGCGCCTCGACCACTTTGCCATGGGCACCCAAGACCCGCGCCTCGACGTCTTCACCGGCCAATGCGCCGATGACGAACCAGGTGCGACCTTCGAAAAACGCGATACCGCGACCGTCATTGGCCAGGCGCTCGATGGTCAAGCGCTGCTTTTTGCCGGTCGGGACTTGCGGGGCCTTGCTGCCGCCCGTGGGCTGGAAGCGCAGGCCTCTCTCTTGCCTGGCCATCAGTTGGGCGCGTCGAAAATACCGGTCGACAGGTAACGGTCGCCACGGTCGCAGATGATCGCGACGATCACCGCGTTTTCAACTTCTTTGGACAGACGCAGCATCGCCGCCACGGCACCGCCCGAAGACACGCCACAGAAGATACCTTCTTCGCGCGCCAGACGACGGGTCACGTCTTCGGCTTCGCTCTGCGCCATGTCGACGATCCGGTCCACGCGATCGGCCTGATAAATCTTCGGCAGGTATTCCTGCGGCCAGCGACGGATGCCCGGAATCGCCGAGCCTTCCATCGGCTGCAGCCCGATGATCTGCACGTTGTCGTTCTGTTCTTTCAGGTAACGCGAGACACCCATGATGGTGCCGGTGGTGCCCATCGAGCTGACGAAATGCGTGATGGTGCCTTGGGTCTGACGCCAGATTTCCGGACCGGTGGTGGTGTAGTGCGCCTCGGGGTTGTCACCGTTGGCGAACTGATCCAGCACCTTGCCACGGCCTTCTGCTTCCATTCGCTGGGCGAGGTCGCGAGCGCCTTCCATGCCTTCTTCCTGGCTGACCAGAATCAGCTCGGCGCCATAGGCTGTCATCGCGGCTTTGCGCTCGGCGCTGGAGTTGTCCGGCATGATCAGGATCATCTTGTAACCCTTGATCGCGGCGGCCATGGCCAGGGCGATCCCGGTGTTGCCCGAGGTCGCTTCGATCAGCGTATCGCCGGCGTGGATCTGCCCGCGCAGCTCGGCACGGGTGATCATCGACAGCGCCGGACGGTCCTTGACCGAACCCGCCGGGTTGTTCCCTTCGAGCTTGAGCAAAAGGGTGTTGCTGGTGACGCCAGGCAGGCGCTGCAAACGGACCAGCGGAGTGTTGCCGACGCAATCGGCGATGGTTGGGTACTGCAAGGTCATGGCGTATTCGCAATCCAGACTGCGGGGGCGCCTATCATACCGGCAAACGTGCGCAGGCCATATCACGCAAAGTAAGGGGCTTATTGCTTATAGGAATAAGGGTGGGATTTGTGGTGGATGGGAGGGCCTCTTCGCGAGCAGGCCCGCTTGTGTCTTGCGCAGGAATTAGACTGAGGGTGAGAGCGGGCTTGCTCGCCAAAGCGGTCTGACAGGCTCCACCCTCATCAGCCACTAGACGCATATTCAGCCGCAACCCTGCCCCGCTGTTCTCAGCCCACAGACGCCCGCCCTGGCGCTGCACCGCATTCCTCGCGATGCTCAAACCCAGCCCGAATCCACCGTCCCCCGGCCGCGAACCGTCGAGCCGGATGAACGGCGAGAAGATCCGCTCAAGCGCCTCGTCAGCCACCCCACCGCCCTCGTCCTCCAGCCAAAGGTGCCAGAAGTCGCCATCGCGCCGACCGCCGAGCGTCACAACACTGTCCTTCGGTGAATGACGAATGGCATTGCGCAGAATGTTTTCCAGCGCCTGAGCCAGGGTATTGAGATGACCCCGCACCCAGCAGGACTCATCCACCGCACAGTGCAATTGACTCGCCGGCCAGCCACTTTCATAGCAGGCGTTTTCCGTGAGCATGTCCCACAACGCCTGGACCTGGATCGCTTCGTCAGGCAACGGCGCGCGCTCGGTGTCGAGCCACGCCAGTTGCAGGGTGTCCTCGACCAGACGCTGCATGCCGTCGACTTCGCGGCCAATGCGTTCGCGCAATTGACCCAGCTCCTGCTCGCTTTCGCTGGCCACCCGCAGCCGGCTCAGCGGCGTGCGCATTTCGTGGGACAGGTCGCGCAGCAATTGCTGTTGCAGCACAACCGTGCTTTGCAGGCGCTCAGCCATGTGATCGAAGGCCCTGCCCAGTTCGCCCAACTCATCCGGGCGATTGGTGGTGCGGCTCGACAAGCGCACAGTCAGCTGGTCAGCGCGCCAGGTATTGGCCTGTTCGCGCAGGCTGTTCAGCGGGACCACCAGCAATCGATACAGCCCCACGCACACCAGCAGTGTGAGCAACCCGGGAATCACCCCATTGGTGATCACCCGCCAGAACACCCGGTAGCGCCCGGGCATGAAACGCTGAGGCAGTTCGATCACCAGACTGCCGGCGGCCGGGTCGTTGGGGAATGGGATTTTCAGCCAGGGCAGGCCGTTGTTACGACGACTCACCGGCCAGTCCAGGCCGCGCAAAAAGGTCAGTCGCTGAACTTCCTTTTCCGTCAGCGGATAACTGCTCAGGGATTGCAAGTCGCCGCCGATGACACCGACCCACGTCGTCTCGTGATGGCCGACACGACGCAACCAGGCATCGACGCCCATACTCTGCCGTTCACTCCACGCTTGCTCCGCCTCGGCGGCGTAGCGCATCAGGCTGCCCCGGGCCTCGTCGGACAGGAACAGGTTCTGCTTTTCCATGTAGCGGCCCCAGGACCAGCTCAACCAGATCATCAGCAGACAGAACGCCACCAACAAACAAGCCAGCTTCCAGAACAGTGAATGCCTGCCCGGTACGTCAGACCATTTCATCGGCCGCACTCAATACATACCCCTTGCCCCAGACGGTACGCACTTCGCGCTCGGTGTAGCCGATGGCCTTGAGTTTGCGGCGGATCTGGCTGATGTGCATGTCGAGGCTGCGATCATGGGCGGCGTAACCGCGTTGCAGGACCTGCTGATAAAGGAAGGCTTTGCTCAGCACTTCATCGCCGTTGCGATTGAGCGTTTCCAGCAATCGGTACTCGCTGCGGGTCAGGCCGGCGGCGTGTTCGCCGAAGGACACCTCGCAGAGTTCGTCGTCGAAACGCAGGCTGCCCACCGAAGGCGCAACCGGTGCGGGCACCGGTCGGCGATCGAGCGCCACACGCCGCAGGATCGCTTCGATGCGCACCCGCAACTCGGCGATGCTGAAGGGTTTGGGCAAGTAATCGTCGGCCCCGAGGCGAAAGCCACTGATGCGATCCGCCTCGGCCCCCAGCGCCGACATCAGCACCACCGGCGTGGAGTGGCTCTGGCGCAATTGGGTCAGCACCGCCAGGCCATCGAGCCCCGGCAGCAGGATATCCATCAGCACCACATCGAAGGCTTGTTGGCGCGCAATGGCCAGACCTTCCCGCCCGTTCTGGCACCAGGTCACCTGAAAACCGCAGCGCCCCAGATGCTCATGAACATAAGCACCGAGCACCAGATCGTCTTCGATGGAGAGAATTCGGGGATGGCCAACAGAGATGGGAGTCATAAGTATCTGCAAATAATTCTCAGTTGCCGATTATTCAAGATTGCCTCGCCAGGGGCAACTCAAGGTTTGCCCCCCCCGCGACCAGAGCGCTGAAGTGGCCGACGAATGACGACATCAATTTTACGAAGATTGCCCGCATGCAAATCGCTACACTGCGCAGGTGGCGCGTGCCGGACGCATGTGCAGGTCAATAAACAGCTGGATGCAGGAGAGTTGCGTGCTCAAGAAACTGGGAATTAAAGGCCGCGTGCTGTTGCTGACCCTGTTGCCGACCACCCTGATGGCGCTGGTCCTGGGCGGCTATTTCACCTGGATGCAGCTATCGGACTTGCAAGCCCAACTCATGCAGCGCGGCGAAATGATCGCCGAACAGCTGGCGCCATTGGTGGCCCCCGCCATGGGCCGCAAAGACAACGAGCTGCTGGAACGCATCGCCACCCAGTCCCTGGAGCAAACCGATGTGCGCGCGGTGACCTTCCTCGCCCCCGACCGCACGCCGCTGGCCCATGCCGGCCCGACCATGCTCAATCAGGCGCCCTTGGGCAACGGTTCACAGCTGCTGCGCCGCAGTGGCAATGACGCCACGCGTTACCTGCTGCCGGTGTTCGGCAAGCACCGCAACCTGGCTGGCGACCTGATCCCCGGTGAAGCCGACCGCCTGCTGGGCTGGGTCGAACTCGAACTGTCCCACAGCGGCATGTTGCTGCGCGGTTACCGCAGCCTGTTCGCCAGCCTGCTGTTGATCGGAGGGGGCCTGGCCGGTGCGGCGCTATTGGCGTTGCGCATGGGCCGGACCATCAACCGGCCGTTGAGCCAGATCAAACAAGCCGTGGCGCAGCTCAAGGACGGTCACCTGGAAACCCGTCTGCCGCCCCTCGGCAGCCAGGAGCTGGATGAACTGGCGTCCGGCATCAACCGCATGGCCGGCACCCTGCAGAACGCTCAGGAAGAATTGCAGAACAGCGTCGACCAGGCCACCGAAGACGTGCGTCAGAACCTGGAAACCATCGAAATCCAGAACATCGAGCTGGACCTGGCGCGCAAGGAAGCCCTGGAGGCGAGCCGGATCAAATCCGAGTTCCTGGCCAACATGAGCCATGAAATCCGCACGCCGCTCAACGGCATTCTCGGCTTCACGCATTTGCTGCAAAAAAGCGAGTTGACCCCGCGTCAGCTCGATTACCTAGGCACCATCGAAAAATCCGCCGACAGCCTGCTGGGGATCATCAACGAGATTCTCGACTTCTCGAAAATCGAGGCCGGCAAACTGGTGCTCGACCATATTCCGTTCAACCTGCGCGACCTGCTGCAAGACACCTTGACCATCCTCGCCCCGGCCGCCCACGCCAAAGAGCTTGAACTGGTGAGCCTGGTTTATCGCGATACGCCACTGTCGCTGGTGGGCGATCCGCTGCGACTCAAGCAGATCCTCACCAACCTTGTGAGCAATGCGATCAAGTTCACCCGCGAAGGCACCATCGTCGCCCGGGCGATGCTCGAAGAAGAGCATGAAGACAGCGTGCAACTGCGCATCAGTATTCAGGACACCGGCATCGGTCTGTCCAATCAGGACGTGCGCGCTTTATTCCAGGCCTTCAGTCAGGCTGATAACTCGCTGTCCCGGCAACCTGGCGGCACCGGCCTGGGGCTGGTGATTTCCAAACGCTTGATCGAGCAGATGGGCGGCGAGATCGGCGTCGACAGTACACCGGGCGAAGGCTCGGAATTCTGGATCAGCCTGAGCCTGCCCAAAACCCGCGACGACGCCGAAGACCTGCCCGGCCCACCGCTGCTGGGGCATCGGGTGGCGGTCCTGGAAAACCATGAACTGGCCCGTCAGGCATTGCAGCATCAACTGGAAGACTGCGGCTTGGCCGTCACGCCGTTCAACACCCTGGAAAGCCTGGCCAATGGCGTGACCGGCGCCCATCAGACTGATCAGGCGATCGGCCTGGCGGTGCTCGGCATCACCAGCAACGACATGCCACCGGAGCGCCTCAACCAGCATATCTGGGACCTCGAACACCTGGGTTGCAAAGTGTTGGTGCTGTGCCCGACCACCGAACTGACGCTGTTCCACCTCTCGGTGCCCAACCCCCACAGCCAGCTCCAGTCCAAACCGGCCTGCACCCGCAAATTGCGCCGGGCCCTGTCCGATCTGGTCAACCCGCGCCAGCAACGCAGCGACCCCGGCGAGCCGGTCTCCAGTCGCGCGCCGAAGGTCCTTTGCGTGGACGACAACCCGGCCAACCTGCTGTTGGTGCAAACCCTGCTCGAGGACATGGGCGCCAAGGTGCTCGCGGTGGAAAGCGGTTACGCCGCGGTCAAGGCCGTGCAGAACGAGACCTTCGACCTGGTACTGATGGACGTGCAGATGCCCGGCATGGATGGGCGTCAAAGCACCGAAGCCATCCGCCAGTGGGAAAGCGAACGGCATTGCACGCCACTGCCGATCGTTGCCCTCACCGCCCATGCGATGGCCAACGAAAAACGCGCGTTGCTGCAAAGCGGCATGGATGACTACCTGACCAAACCCATCAGCGAACGGCAACTGGCGCAAGTGGTGTTGAAATGGACCGGCCTGGCATTGCGTAATCTGGGGCCGGAGCGCTCCAGCGACCGCCATAACGGAAATGAGTTGCAGGTGCTCGATCACGAAGAAGGCCTGCGCCTGGCGGCCGGCAAGGCCGATCTGGCGGCGGACATGCTGGCAATGTTGCTGGCCTCCCTGGAAGGCGACCGCGAGGCCATCCGCGTCGCCCGTGAAGCCAACGACCAGAATGCCCTGATCGAGCGGGTCCATCGCCTGCATGGGGCAACCCGTTATTGCGGCGTACCGCAACTGCGCGCCGCCTGCCAGCGCAGTGAAACCCTGCTCAAGCAACAAGACCCGAAAGCCCCCGGCGCGCTGGAAGAACTCGAACGAGCCATCAATCGCCTCGCGGCCCACGCGCGCATCAATGCCTGATGCAGCGCAATAACGCCGAGCGCCCTGAACGCTAAACTCAACGCCTGTAGCAGCTGCCGAAGGCTGCTACGGGGTTTGAGACTTCCAGGAGGACAGCATGCGCACGATTCTTTTCAGCAGCCAGACCTACGACCGCGACAGTTTTCTTGCCGCCGACCTGCCCGCCGGCATCGAGTTGCAGTTCCAGTCGGCCCGGCTGAGTCTCGACACGGCGGCACTGGCCGAACATCACGAAGTGGTCTGCGCCTTCATCAATGATGACCTCAGCGCCCCGGTGCTCGAACGCCTGGCAGCAGGCGGCACGCGCCTGATCGCCCTGCGCTCGGCCGGTTACAACCATGTCGACCTGACAGCGGCGAAGCGCCTGGGATTGCTGATCGTGCGGGTCCCGGCCTACTCGCCTCATGCCGTGGCCGAACATGCGGTGGCGTTGATCCTGGCGCTCAACCGTCGTCTGCACCGTGCCTACAACCGCACGCGAGAAGGCGATTTCAGCCTGCACGGGTTGACCGGTTTCGACCTGGTGGGCAAGACCGTCGGCGTGGTCGGCACCGGGCAGATCGGCGCGACCTTCGCGAACATCATGCACGGCTTCGGCTGTCGGTTGCTGGCCCATGACCCTTATCCGAACCCGCAGGTCGAAGCCCTCGGCGCGCGCTACCTGAGCCTGCCGCAACTGCTGGCCGAGTCGCAGATCATCAGCCTGCACTGCCCGCTCAACGAGCAGAGCAAACACTTGATCAACCGCGAGTCACTGGCGCACATGCAGCCCGGCGCAATGCTGATCAACACCGGGCGCGGCGGTCTGGTCGACACGCCGGCGCTGATCGACGCGTTGAAAAACGGCCAGTTGGGTTATCTGGGGCTGGACGTGTATGAAGAGGAGGCGCAATTGTTCTTCGAGGATCGCTCCGACCTGCCGCTGCAAGACGATGTGCTGGCGCGCCTGCTGACCTTTCCGAACGTGATCGTCACCGCGCACCAGGCCTTCCTGACCCGCGAAGCCCTGGGCGCGATTGCCGCGATCACCCTGCAAAACATCGCGGCCTGGGCAGCAGGTTTGCCACAGAACCAGGTCGAGAGCTGATCGGCTCAGGCCTTGGACAAAATAATCATCAGCGCCAACCAGCCGAAGCCGATCAAGCGCTGCCCAAGGGAGTGTCCGCGACGCAGCAGGAACCAGACAAAAAACGGCGGCAGAAAGAAAATCATGAGTTTCAGCCAGAGTTCCACGGGACGCGGCCCATTGAGCACCGGTGCCGGAACCTCGGCCTGAACTTCAGTCTTTCGTTTACGCCCGAACGCGGCCGGGGTTACCCGAGGCACACTCTCATTGCTCGGTAAATGCCCGAAAGAAAGCGGTGCTTCCACAGGCGCTGCCGTCGAAGTGGCCGCTTGCACCGTTGCCGCAGGTGCACCGCAATGAATGCAAGCAGGCGCCGTGGAGCTGATGCGCTGCTTGCATTCATAACATTCGATTAAGGCCATTTCCGTTCCTTAGAGATGCAAAAGCGGCAGTGTGCCATGAGTTGGCGAGTCATTTGAACCAGATCGAAGGTCACATGCCCGCGCCATGCTGCGTTCAAGCCCGTGCTAGCATATCGCGCATATTTGGAGGACCCATGGTCGAACACGATTTCCGCTACAGCCTGATGAACCCGCAACACACCCTCACCGAATGCCGCGCCCTCGTGCCGGGGCGTTATCAAGTCACCGGCAACGGCGGCTCGATTCGTAATAACGACGTGCTGGTAGTGACCCTCAAAGGCAGCAAGGACTTGTCCATGCGCCTGACCGTCGAAACGGTTCGCCACCTGATCAACCCGCCCGGCCAATGGGTCGCGGTGGCCAGTGGTCCGGTGTTCGGCGAATTGGCGATTCACACCTGGCAAGTCAACTGCGACAGCTGCGCCAAAGAACTGAGCTTTGAGTTCGCGGTCGACGCCAAGCTGGGCAACAAGGCCGAAAAACCGGCTGCCACCGCGCGAATTGCCGAATTGGGCTGGACCACTGCCTCCGAGAAGCACCTGTGCCCGAAATGCCAGGAGCCTGCGTGATGAAACGCCTTGCTCTGACCACGATGGTCGGTGCCAGCCTGCTGGGCTGCGCCGCCGAGCCGGTAAAGTTGCAACAGAACCGCAGTTACATTCTGGAATGGATCGGCGAACGTCCGCTGATGGACTACAGCCACCTGACCATCACCCTCGATGAAGACGGTCGGGCTTATGGCAATGGTGGCTGCAACCACTGGTTCGCGCCGTATTCCCTGGAAGGCGAAAAGCTGAGCTTCGGCAAGATCGGCAGCACCCGTAAACTCTGTGCGCCGGCGCTGATGGAGCAGGAAAAACGCTTCCTGCAGGTGTTGGAAAACGTCCAGCGCTGGGACGTCTCGCCGATCGATCAGATGCGCTTTTGGCCAGCAGAAGGCAAGCCGTTGCGTTGGTGGCTTGAAGAGGGTTGATTACTCTCGGTTGTAGCCAAGTGAATGACTGTGGCGAGGGCGCTTGCTCCCGCTCGGCTGCGTAGCAGTCGTAAACCGGTCCATACGGTCTGTCTGAAGAACCGAGGTAACGTGTTTTAGGGCTGCTTCGCAGCCCAGCGGGAGCAAGCTCCCTCGCCACAGGTCGGTGCTCGATCAGTTGGTCGCCTGCAACGCCTCAAGCTTCGCCATCACCCCCGCCGCCGTCTGCTCGCCCATCAACTGTTCCCGCACCTTGCCCTTGTCATCGATGATGTAAGTCACCGGCAGCGCTTCACTGCGCGGTAACTCGAAAAGGTCGGCCGGGTCCTGGGCCAACACGGTGAACTTGATTCCCAGTTTCTCGCTGGCGCTTTTCAGCTCTTCGCCCTGCACATTGTCGAAGTTGACCCCGAACACGCCGATCTTCTTGCCTTTGAGTTGCTCGGCCAGCACGTTCAGCTCCGGGATTTCGGTCCGGCACGGGCCGCACCATTCGGCCCAGTAATTGAGCACCAGCCATTGTTTGTCCAGACGCTCGGCGGCGATTTTGTGGCCGTTCTGGTCGATGCCATAGTCGTTGCCACAGCCCCCCAGCAATAACGCCCCCATGATCGCCAATGCCGCTGCCAGTCGCCTTGTCATGTCTCAATCCTTGTCGAAAATGGAATGCATCTGCGACCCATCGCCTCCCAAGGTTCTGGATTACGCGCCGCACAGTTAGAATAGCCGCCACCTTACGCAAGATGCGACCCGCACATGACCGATCTGACGCTTTATCACAACCCGCGCTGCTCGAAATCCCGCGGTGCGCTCGAACTGCTCGAAGCCCGTGGCCTGGCCCCAACGGTGGTCCGCTACCTGGAAACGCCGCTGGACGCCGCGCAAATCCAGAGCCTGCTGAGCAAGCTCGGCATCAGCGCCCGACAACTGCTGCGCACCGGCGAGGAGGAGTACAAAACCCTCAACCTGGCCGACAGCAGTTTGAGCGAGGCGCAATTGATCGCCGCCATCGCCGCGCACCCCAAACTCATGGAGCGCCCGATTCTCGAAGTCGGCGACAAAGCCATCATCGGCCGTCCGCCAGAGAATGTGCTGGAGTTGCTGCCGTGAGCGCGCCGTACATTCTGGTGCTGTATTACAGCCGCAGCGGCTCGACCAATGAAATGGCCCGGCAGATTGCCCGTGGCGTCGAGCAGGCCGGCCTTGAAGCCCGGTTGCGCACGGTGCCGGCGATCTCCACTGAATGCGAAGCCGTGGCTCCGGACATTCCCGATGAAGGCGCGCTGTACGCCAGCCTCGACGATTTGAAGAACTGCGCCGGCCTGGCCCTGGGCAGCCCGACCCGCTTCGGCAACATGGCCGCTCCGCTCAAATACTTCCTCGACGGCACCAGCAACCTGTGGCTGACCGGCGCCCTGGTGGGCAAACCGGCCGGGGTCTTCACCTCGACCGCGAGCCTGCACGGCGGCCAGGAAACCACCCTGCTGTCGATGATGCTGCCGTTGCTGCACCACGGCATGCTGATCACCGGCCTGCCCTACAGCGAATCCGCGCTGCTGGAAACCCGCGGCGGCGGCACGCCGTATGGCGCCAGCCATCACGCCGGGGCCGATGGCAAAAGCGGTTTGAATGAACATGAAGTCGCGCTATGCCGGGCTTTGGGTCTGCGGCTGGCGAAAACCGCGCAGAAACTGGAGAGCCACAGTGGCTAAGAAGCCTAAGATTCTGCCTTCCATCGAATGGCTCGAACCGCGAGTCAGAGCGATGCGCGTCATCAGCCTGCTGTGCTTTTTCGGGCTGGCGGGGCTGCTTTGCGCCTACTACCTGGTGTTCGCCGACCTGCATGGCGCGCGGCCGTGGGTGATTCTGCTGATCGAACTGGTGCCGTTGCTGTTACTGGCGCCGGGGATGATCGTCGGCAGCGCTCGTGGGCATTCGTGGATGTGTTTTGTGGTGAACCTGTATTTCATCAAGGGCGCACTGGCCGCGTATGACCCGAACCGGCAGCTGTTCGGGTTACTGGAGATGGGCGCGAGCCTCGCGGTGTTCTGCTCGGCGTTGCTGTATGTGCGGTGGCGGTTTCAGTTGAACCGCAAGTTGGCGGGGGAAGGCGAGACCAGCGTCGCCTGACAGGACGCTATCGCGGGCAAGCCCGCTACCACAGGGGATTTGTGAACGACACCAATCCAATGTGGGAGCGAGCCTGCTCGCGATGCGGGCGACTCGGTCTTAATGATTGACGGTATACGCCAGCATCATCGAAATCTGGCTCATCGGCCGTCCACCGCTCTCTTCATGCCACTGGTTGAACGCATTCTGCACTGTGGCCAGATCCCGCAAACTGCTCGGCACCTTGTCGACGATCTGCTGCGCACTCAGCGCCGCGACCACGTCGTAGCTCGGCACGAAGGTGTCCTTGCCGACCATTCGCAAGAATCGCGGAGCCGACAAACCGCCCAATTGATGGCCGTGTTTTTTCAGGCAGGTCCATAAACCGACGATATCGGTCACCGGCCACTCGGCGATCAAGGCACCAAAACTGCCCTTCTCATGGGCGACATCCAGAATGAACTGCGCATTGCGCGGCACGCTCTTGAGCTTGCCCAGGTGGCGGATGATCCGCGCGTCCTGCATCAAGCGCTCCAGATGTTCGGCGCTCATCAACACGACTTTTTCCGGGTCGAATTTGAAGAACACTTCTTCGAACGCCGGCCACTTGGCATCCACCAGGCTGTGCTTGAGCCCGGCACGAAATACCCGCAACGCCATGGTCGAGAGGTAGCGGTCGTCGCTGATCTTGCGCAATTGCGCCGGGGTCTTGGGGACGGGCAGATGGGCTTCCAGTTCAGCCGCCGAACCGAAGCGGTTCAAGCAGTACTCGTTCAGCCACTTGTAGTCGCGCATGCCCTCTCCTGAGGATTGAAGCGAAAAACCAACTGTGGGAGCGAGCCTGCTCGCGATGGCGCCGTATCAGTCAACACTGATGTGTCTGACAGAACGCTATCGCGAGCAGGCTCGCTCCCACACTATTTGTGTCAGAGATTGACCACGTTGACGAAGCGCGAAGCCGCCGTTTCGTCGATCTTGAGGCTGGTGAAGTCGAACAGGTTGCGGTCCGCCAGTTGCGACGGGATCACGTTCTGCAAGCTGCGGAAAATGCTTTCGGTACGGCCCGGGGTCTTGCGTTCCCACTCCTGCAACATCTCCTTGACCACCTGGCGTTGCAGGTTTTCCTGGGAGCCGCAGAGGTTGCACGGGATGATCGGGAATTGCTTGAGGTCCGAGTAGGCCTGGATATCTTTTTCGTTGCAGTACGCCAGCGGACGGATCACCACGTTGCGCCCGTCGTCGGCGCGCAGCTTCGGCGGCATGGCCTTGAGCGAACCGTTGAAGAACATGTTCAGGAAGAACGTCTCGACGATGTCGTCGCGGTGGTGACCGAGGGCCATTTTGGTCGCGCCGATTTCATCGGCGAAGGTATAGAGCGTGCCGCGACGCAGGCGAGAGCACAGCGAGCAGGTGGTCTTGCCTTCCGGGATCAGCTCCTTGACCACCGAATAGGTGTCTTTCTCGACGATGTGGTACTCGATACCGAGTTCTTTGAGATAGGCCGGCAGCACGTGCTCGGGGAAACCTGGCTGCTTCTGGTCCATGTTCACGGCGACGATCTCGAACTTGATCGGGGCGACCTTCTGCAAATGCATCAGCACGTCGAGCATGGTGTAGCTGTCCTTGCCACCGGACAGGCAGACCATGACCTTGTCGCCGTCTTCAATCATGTTGAAATCGGCGACAGCCTCACCGGCCTGGCGGCGAAGGCGCTTTTGCAGTTTGTTCTGGTTGACCGTAAGAGTGCCCATGACGCGAAATCCGTGAGGTGTGACGAAAGGCCGGCATTTTACGCAAAAACCCTGGCGGGGCGAAGCCTGCGCTTTATATGACTTGAGCATACCCCTGTGGCGAGGGAGCTTGCTCCCTCGCCACAGGATTCATTCGGCACAGACCCGGCGGCGATTAACAAGATCGTTTACAGCGCGATTTGCTCTAAAGCCCTCGCACTATTGCCAGTAACTCCTTTCTATACTGCGACATAAGGTCGCGCACGTATTCAGACCTGTACTTACCTGGCCACTTTGGCCCGTAAGCGCTCCGCTGGGGGGCGATGGCAACAACAAGAGGAGTGACTGGCATGATCCATCACGTAGTGGGGCTTTTCACCCACCCTGACCAGGAATGGAAGGAAATCCGTGGCGACCAGGAGGAAAGCATCAGCCACATGTACCTGACGCACACCCTGATTCTGGCGGCGATCCCCGCCGTCTCCGCGTTTATCGGCACCACGCAGGTCGGCTGGGTCATTGGTAGTCGAGCGCCGGTGATGCTGACCATGGAAAGCGCGCTGTGGATGACCATCATGTCGTACGTGGCGATGCTCGGCGGCGTCGCGGTGATGGGCGCCTTCATTCACTGGATGGCGCGCACCTATGACGCCAACCCAAGCCTGGCACGCTGTGTCGCGTTCGCCACGTACACCGCGACCCCACTGTTTGTCGGCGGCCTGGCGGCGCTGTACCCGCACCTGTGGCTGGGGATGATCGTCGGCACCGCGGCCGTCTGTTACACGGTGTACCTGCTGTATGTAGGCTTGCCGACCTTCATGAACATTCCGTCGGACGAGGGATTTCTGTTTTCAAGTTCGATACTCGCCGTCGGACTGGTGGTGCTGGTGGCCATCATGGCGTTCACCGTGATTGTCTGGGGCTTGGGCGTGGGACCGGTCTATACGAATTAGCAACACACCGGCCAAAAACAGGACTTGCCAATACAGGCCGCCGCAAGGCGGCCTTCTAGCGCTTGAGAATAGAGCGTGGCGACGACCATTCGGCCCCTCGGCGATTCGCAAGTCCTCAGGGTTGCGGCATACTCGACGCCTCTGGAGATCCATCAAGCATGCCCGAGCAACTCAATACCCGCGTCGAAGACTGTTTCCTGCAAGCCGAATCCTTTTTCAAACGACCTTTCAAACGCCCCGTGGTAAGCCTCAAGCTGCGCGGGCAAAAAGCCGGTGTCGCGCATCTGCACGAGAACCTGCTGCGCTTCAACCCGCAGCTGTACCGGGAAAACACCGAAGACTTCCTCAAACAGACCGTGGCGCATGAAGTCGCACACCTGATCGCCCATCAACTGTTCGGCGACCGCATCCAGCCTCACGGCGAAGAGTGGCAACTGATCATGCGCGGCGTCTACGAACTGCCGCCCAACCGCTGCCATACCTATGACGTCAAACGCCGCAGCGTGACCCGCTACATCTACAAATGCCCGTGCGCGGACAGTGACTTTCCGTTTTCAGCCCAGCGCCATAGCCTGGTGCGCCAGGGGCGGCGGTATTTGTGCCGGCGTTGTCGCAGTACGTTGGTGTTCAGTGGGGAGATGCGGGTCGAGTAGCAAGATTTTGTGGTTGGCGTGCCGACGCCATCGCGAGCAGGCTCGCTCCCACATTTGATCTGCGGCGTTCGCAAATAATGTGTTCACAACCGATCCCCTGTGGGAGCGAGCCTGCTCGCGATGGCGTCTGATCAGGCACTACACAGCCACCCTGGCACGCCGCAGCTCCTCGATCCGCTCAACACTAAACCCCAGTTCCCTCAACACCTCATCCGTATGCTGCCCCAGGCGGGCGCCAATGTGCCGCGGCTCAGGCAACCCCGCTGAAAACTTCAACGGACAAGCCATCTGCGCCTGAGTGCTCCCATCGCCCCGCGGCACCTCAGTCACCATTTCCCGCGCCGTCAACTGCGGGTGCCCGACCGCTTCGCCCAGGCTCAACACCGGCTCGACACAGGCATCGACCCCGGCAAACAGCTCACACAACCAGGCAAAGTCGTGTTTTTCGAATTCAATGTTCAACGCCTCCTTGAGCGCCTGTTGCCGGGCGGGTTCGGGCGACAGCCCCTCGGCCGCCAGTTCCGGCCGACCCAGCGCCGTGCACAGTTGCTGCATGAACCCCGGTTCCAGACTGCCCACCGATAACCAGCGCCCATCACGCGACCGGTAATAGTCGTAGAAGCTGCCGCCGTTGAGCATCTGATCCTCCCTGCCCGGCTCCACGCCGCAGGCCAGGTACCCGGCGCCGGCCATGGCGTTCAGGCTGAAGGCGCAGTCGGTCATGCTCACATCCAGATGCTGCCCCTGCCCGGTCTGCTGCCGCGCGATCACCGCCGCCAGCAGCCCGACCACCCCGTGCAACGAGCCGCCCGCGACATCCGCCACCTGCATGCCCAACGGTAACGGGCCGCTGTCGGCCCGGCCGGTGTAGCTTGCCAGCCCGGCCAGCGCCAGGTAGTTGATGTCGTGGCCGGCGCGGTCCTTGTAGGGGCCGGTCTGGCCGTAACCGGTGATCGACACATAAATCAGCCGTGGGTTGATCGCCCTCAAGGCTTCATACCCCAGGCCCAGCCGGTCCATCACGCCGGGACGGAACTGCTCCAGCACGATGTCGTAGTCCGCAAGCAACGACTTGATCACCTCCAGCGCCTCGGGCTGCTTGAGGTCCAGGGCCAGGCTGCGCTTGTTGCGATTGAGGTACGCGTGGCTGGCCGACACCCCCTGATCATGGGGTGGCAGCACCCGCAGCAGGTCCATGCGGGTCGGCGATTCGATGCGCAGCACCTCGGCGCCCATGTCCGCCAGCAGCAACGAGGCAAACGGCCCCGGCAACAATGTCGAGAAATCCAGAACCTTGAGTGATGCCAGCGGACCGAGCATGAGCGTTCTCCAGTGCAATCCCTCAAGCCTAGGCAGCCCGGGACATTGCAGCAATCACCTTATGTGCCAGTTACGCTGACCGTTACGCTCAAATCGCAGGTATGAAAAAACCCGCCGAAGCGGGTTTTTCATTACAACAAGGCTTACTTGGCGTTCGTCGGGGTTGCCCCTTCGACGTGGCCCAGAACATCGTCTTTAGGCTCGTCGGCAATGCCGCGACCGCCCGAGGCCAGCTCCGCTTGCAGCACGTCGGTGTCCAGTTCCTTGACCCATTTGGCCACAACAATGGTGGCAACCGCGTTACCGATCAGGTTGGTCAGCGCGCGGGCTTCGGACATGAAGCGGTCGATACCGAGGATCAGTGCCAGGCCGGCAACCGGCAGATGGCCAACAGCGGACAAGGTAGCGGCCAGTACGATGAAGCCACTACCCGTCACGCCAGCAGCGCCTTTGGAGGACAGCAGTAACACCACCAGCAGAGTGATCTGGTGAGTGATGTCCATGTGGGTGTCGGTTGCCTGAGCAATGAACACCGCCGCCATGGTCAGGTAGATCGCGGTACCGTCAAGGTTGAACGAGTAACCGGTCGGGATCACCAGACCTACCACGGATTTCTGCGCGCCCAGACGCTCCATTTTGATCAGCATGCGTGGCAGCACCGACTCCGAAGAGGAAGTACCCAGCACGATCAGCAGTTCTTCACGGATGTAGCGGATCATTTTCAGTACGCTGAAGCCGTGAGCGCGAGCGATACCGCCCAGTACGACCAGTACGAACACGAGGCAAGTGATGTAGAAGCACGCCATCAACTGACCCAGTTGTACCAGCGAACCGACACCGTAGGCACCGATGGTGAACGCCATGGCGCCGAGGGCACCGAGTGGCGCGAGCTTCATGATCATGTTGATGATGTTGAACATCACGTGGGCAAAACGATCGATGAAGTCCAGGATCGGTTTGCCATAGGCACCCAGGCGATGCAGGGCGAAACCGAAGATCACCGAGAACATCAGCACTTGCAGAATATCGCCCGTGGCGAACGCGCCGATGATGGTGGACGGGATGACATTCAGCAGGAAGCCAATGACGCTTTGATCCGCGCCGGCAGCCACGTAGGTAGCGATTTTGGAGGCATCCAGCGTGGTGACGTCAATGTGCATGCCGCTACCCGGCTGCACGATGTTGACCACGACCAGACCGACCAGCAAGGCGATGGTCGAAACGATTTCGAAATACAGCAGCGCGTAACCGCCGGTCTTGCCGACCGACTTCATGTCCTGCATGCCCGCGATACCGCTGACGACGGTGCAGAAAATGATGGGAGCGATGATCATTTTGATCAGTTTGATGAACCCGTCACCCAGCGGCTTGAGGGCTACACCGGTCTGCGGGTAGAAGTGACCGAGCAGGATACCGATGGCGATGGCAACGATCACCTGGAAGTACAGGGATTTATACAGTGGCTGACGAGTCGTCATTGCAAAGTTCCTCAAGAGTGCCCGATGACAACATCCATCTGTTGCCCAAGACACTTCAATTGCGAACCCTCCTGCACTGGAGGGATTTGTTTTGTCGAGCTGCGTAACGGCAGACATCTGCTGGTTGTATCGCAAAGCCCGTGCCACCTTTGGTGAAAAACCTGCCAGCCTTGTGACATCAAGGGTTACAGGTTTTTCCTGGTCACCAACCAGTTACAGCAATGTGGCGGATTTCCGCCCACCAGCCAAACCTCGTCCTGCAATTTGGCGGATATCCGCCTTGTTCATTGTCGATCGGCACCGCTACCATCCCTCCCTCAGTAGACGGACCTGCCCTCCATGCGCGAACGCACCATCGCCAGCCATTTCGCCCGTGCCGCCCTCGGTGGCGCGCGCCGACGTGGCTACGACTATTCGAGCCTGTTGCAGCAACTGGGAATCTCCCCCGAGTTGCTGGAAGAGCCACGGGCGCGAATCGCACCTGAGCAGTTCACCCGGTTGATCCAGGGGCTGTGGCTGGCCCTGGACGACGAATACCTGGGCTTCGGGCAGGCCCCAAGCAAACCCGGCAGCTTCGCCATGATGTGCCACGCGGTGATCCACTGCCGCAATCTGGAGAAGGCACTCAATCGCGGCCTGTTGTTTTATAGCCTGTTCCCCGGCGCGCCGCGTCTGACCCTGAGCCGCGAAGACGACATGATTCGCCTGAGCCTCGACGATTCGCCGTTGTGGGACCCGGACCACTTCCTCAGCGAAAGCCTGCTGGTGATCTGGCATCGGTTCGGCAGCTGGCTGATCGGCCAGCGCATTCGCCTGGAGCAAGCCACCTTCAGCTACCCGAGGCCCGAGCACGGCGCCGAATACGACTTGCTGTTTTCCTGTCCGCTGGGCTTTTCCACAGCAAAGAACACTACTACTCAGAGTAGCCTGCTGTTTCACAGTCGCTACTTGAACATGCCGTTGTTGCAGGACGAACGAACCCTCAAGCACTTTCTCGAGCGTTCCCCCGCCGACCTGTTATCGCGCCCCGATGAAGGCGACAGCCTGAGCAGCCAGTTGCGGCGCTTGCTCAGCCGCGACAGTGCGCGCTGGCCGGACCTGGAAACGGTGGCGGCGCACCTGCACATCAGCCCGCAAACCTTGCGTCGACACTTGCGCGAAGAAGGCACGAGTTTTCAGGAGCTGAAGGATCAGCTGCGTCGGGACATTGCGATTTATCACCTGGGGCGTGCGGACCTGTCGTTGCAACAGATCGCCGAGCAGCTGGGGTTTTCCGAGCCGTCGGCGTTTCACCGGGCGTTCAAGAAGTGGACCGGGTTGACGCCGGGAGCCTATCGGGCTCAGGAGAATTGAGTTCTAGCGCTTGATCGTTCCCACGCTCGGCGTGGGAATGCAGCCCGGGACGCTCCGCGTCCCATCTAGAGCCGAACGCGGAGCGTCCGTTGAGGCATTCCTTTGCTGCGCGTGGGAACGATCAGATCTTCGCTAGCCTTGTGGGTCGAGGTTATCCAGCACCCGATTCACCGCAAGCTCGCCGAGCATGACCACCGATTGAATCCCCAACATCATGTTGCGATGGGGCATGTCCATCAACCCGGCGAACTCACTGGGCATCACGCTCGGTGACGCCAGGGATTCGCAGGCGTTGACCAGCAGGGTTTCGTTATCGACCTCGGCGCCGACATGGTAGATGGTGCTGGGTTTGCGCGGAGTGTTTTTGGGAATGACCGGTTTGAGGTAGTAATCGAGGGCGCGGTCGGCGGCTTCGTTGAGTTTTTTGGAGTCGGGGGTTTCGTACGGAGAAACGTCGTCGGTTTCCGGTGGGTTGGGCGTGATCTTGAACATGTGAAGCTCCGTGGTTGATTGAGCCGCCACGACCTATCGCTAAACAAGTAAAGGTGGCGGCTGTACGCAGGTTAGCGATCCGGGTCACAGAAACCCCGGGTAGACTCGAAGGTCTCCCACGCACAGCCACCATTACGCGAATTGCAGGCAATAAGAACTGCAAGCAAAACTTGGGCGCTTTTGCGTCTGTGTATGGGATCGGATCGCTAAACCCGATCGCTGATTCGTCAGCGACCGGCAAACGATAGAGCCCACACCCCA
Source organism: Pseudomonas sp. P9_31 (assembly GCF_034008235.1). Classification (NCBI taxonomy): domain Bacteria; kingdom Pseudomonadati; phylum Pseudomonadota; class Gammaproteobacteria; order Pseudomonadales; family Pseudomonadaceae; genus Pseudomonas; species Pseudomonas sp. P9_31. The sequence goes on along the minus strand of NZ_CP125375.1, from coordinate 1,702,371 downwards.
GGCGCACAAGCCGGCGGATTCTGGCGTAGTCGTAGGCAGCGGCGCAAGGATGTGTAGCCTGAGTGAGTGTCTGGAGATGTGTTTTAAACACCGCTGTTAAAGATCGTTCCCACGCTCTGCGTGGGAATGCCTCAAGGGACGCTCCGCGTTCCAGTTCTGGAAAGGGACGCGGAGCGTCCCGGGCTGCATTCCCACGCGGAGCGTGGGAACGATCGGTGACAGGGGTCAAACCACCGGAAAATGAATCCGGAACGCCGCCCCGCCCATTGGCGAATCCCCCAGTGTCAGCTTCGCGCTGTAGCTTTCGATGATGTCCTTGACCACCGCCAACCCGATCCCCTGCCCCGGATGCTGGCGATCCAGCCGCTCGCCCCGCTGCAGAATCCGTGCACGCTGATCCGGTGGCACGCCCGGCCCGTCATCTTCGACGCAGAGTTCAATGCCACTGAGGGTTTCGCGCACGCTGATACGTACTTCGCTCAGGCACAGGCGATAGGCGTTTTCCAGCAGGTTGCCCATCATTTCCAGCAAGGCGCCTTGCTCGATTGGCACGTAACACGGGTCCGGCAGGTCGAAAGCGACGCGCACGCGTTTGTCGCGGTAGACCTTGTCCAGAGTGTCGCAGAGGCTTTTCAGCACCGGGCGCAGGCGCACCTGATGGCGCACCAGGCCACTTTTGCGCAGGCTGGCGCGTTGCAGTTGATAGCCGATCTGCTGGCTCATGCGTTCGATCTGGGTTTGCAGCACCCTGGCCTGATTGCGCTCTTGCGGCTTTTGCGCCATGTCTTCGCTGACGCCCTGCAATACCGTCAGCGGGGTTTTCAGGCTGTGGGCCAGGTCGTCGAGGGAATCGCGATAACGGCTGCGCTGTTCACGCTCGCTGTGCAGCAAGCGGTTGAGCGAGCCGGTCAGGCGCAGCAGTTCCCGAGGGTGCTCTTCACTCAGGCTTTCACGCGTACCGCCCTCGATCTGGTCCAACTCCTGGCTCAGCCGGCGCAACGCCTGCAAACCCCAGGTCAGGCCGATCCACAGCAAGGCGAGCAACACCAGTAACGCCGCGCCGAAGCCAAGGTAGAGGTTTTCCCGCAGGCCTTCGAGGGTGATTTCGTATTCGCGCACCGGTTGCAGCGCGACGATGCTGAACGCCGCGCTTTTGCCGCCCAGCAGTTTGACCTCGACGTCATAAACGAAGAACTCTTCACCATTGGCCTCGCGAATCCTCGCGAACTCGTTACCGCGCCCGTCGTAACGCGGCTTGTAGTTGATGTTCTCTTCCTGGGTGGCCTTCGAACGCCACACCAGATGACCTTCGCGGTTATAGATGTAGCCAAGCAAACGGCTGTCGGTGAGGTTGAAGCGCTCATCGGGCAACTGCGCCGGCATCTGCAAGCTGTTGTTGTCCACCCGGGCAGCGGAGATCAGCGTGGTGACGTCCGACGCCAGGCGCTGTTCGATGGAATCCTGCAACGCCAGGCTGAACGCGCCCTGCATCGCCGGCAGCAACGCCAGCATGAACAACACCGCCAGGGTCGTGGCGGCGAGCATCAAACGGACACGGAGGGAACGAATCAAGTGCAGCGCTCATTGAACAGGTAGCCGAGACCACGCACGGTATCGATTGGTTTGAAGCCAGCCGGGCCTTCGAGTTTGCGGCGCAGGCGGCCGACCAGCACTTCGATCACATTCGGATCGCGCTCGTCGTCATCCGGGTAGAGCTGCTCCATCAAACGGTCCTTGGCCACCACTTGCTGGTGATGCCGCATCAGGTACTCGAGGATCCGGTATTCGTAGGCGGTCAGTGCCAGCGGTTGTTCATCGAGGGACGCCTGTTTGCGGTTGAGGTCCAGCAGCAAGGGACCGGCGACGATGGTCGACTGGGTGAAGCCGCTGGAGCGGCGCAGCAAGGCATTGAGCCGGGCGTCCAGCTCTTCGAACTGAAACGGCTTGACCACGTAGTCGTCGGCGCCGGCGGCGAGGCCTTCGACCTTGTCCTGCCAGTTGCCGCGCGCGGTGAGGATCAGAATCGGAAACGCCTTGCCCCGGGAGCGCAACTGACGAATCAGGTCGAGCCCGCCCATGCCCGGCAGACCGAGGTCGATCACCGCCAGGTCATGGTTGAACTGCTCGGTCTGATACAACGCCTCCTCGGCGTTGGCCACGGACTCGACCACGTGGCCGCTATCCGTCAGTCGGGTTTGCAGGTGATGGCGCAACAGCGCTTCATCTTCGACGACCAGCAATTTCATAACGCTCTCCCGGGCAAATCAAAATCTCCAGAGGCACGACGTATACAAAGGCACACGCACCTCGATGGCTCACATGGCAATAGTCAGTCAAGCCGCGAAACCTGTGGGAGCGAGCCTGCTCGCGATGACGGCGGTACATTCAGCATCAATGTTGGCTGATCCGCCGCTATCGCGAGCAGGCTCGCTCCCACGAGTTTGCGCGGCTTGACTGATCTGGCAACCAAACGCTGTTTAGAAAGCGTAGTTGGCGGACAGGTAAGTCTGGGCGCTGCTGGTCAAATCCAGCGAACCCTGTTTGCTGCCGCCGCGCTCGCTCATCTCGGTGCTGGCATTGCTGCGCAGGTAACGGTAACCCAGCTCGACCGAGGTGTTTTGTGAAACTTGCTGCAATACACCCACCTGGCCACCAATGGCGTAACCGATGTCGCTGTCGCGGCTGAAGCCTGGCGAATCCTGGGTCATTTTGGTCAAACCGGCCGTGGCACCGCCAAACAATTGGGTGCTGCCAGCCACTGGGTAGAACAAATCGTAGCTGCCCAGCAGGTTTTCCTGGCGCAGTTTAATGCCATTATGCGAACCCGACACGTTGTCGTAAGTGGCGTAGTAGCGGCCCTGGCTGTCTTGCTGACCCACACGCAAGCCCCAGGTGTTGTCCTTGCCGATCACACCATCGGTGTTCGGATGGTTGAGGTTGTCGTTCAGGGCGTTGGATTTTTTAACCTTGTCGCTGGTCTGGCCAAAGGTCAGGCCGGCGAAATTGGTGGTGTCGGCGTGGGCGGCAACACTGGCGCCCATCACGGTGAAAGCCAGCAGCAGTTTTTTCAAAGTAGTCATTGGGGAATTTCCTCATGCGCTATGTGCTTTTTGGGTACGGGGCAAGGTTACTGACCCCACCCTGTACGGCCCCTGAACGCACTCTGAACCTGAGCTGAATCAAATCGACTACGCTGTTTTGACGTTTTTTAATAAGGAGATTCAACCATGCGCGCATTCCTCGCCCTCGTGTTGCTGGCCTTGAGCGGTCTCAGCCAGGCCGCCATCAAGACCCAGGAAATTCCCTATCAAAGTGCCGACGGTACGAAGCTGATCGGCTATTACGCCTACGACGACGCCATTAAAGGCCCACGCCCGGGTGTGGTGGTGGTGCATGAGTGGTGGGGCCTCAACGACTACGCCAAGCGTCGCGCCCGTGATCTGGCTGGCCTGGGTTATAGCGCGCTGGCGATCGACATGTATGGCGACGGCAAGAACACCGAACACCCCAAGGACGCCATGGCCTTCATGCAAGCAGCGTCGAAAGACAGCGCAGCGGCCAGCGCGCGGTTTCAGGCCGGGCTCGATTTGCTGAAGAAACAGCCACAGACCGATCCGGCCAAACTGGCGGGCATCGGTTATTGCTTCGGCGGCAAGGTGGTGCTGGATGCGGCACGTCAGGGCTTGCCGCTGGCGGGCGTGGTGAGTTTCCACGGTGCACTGGCAACCAATACGCCGGCTGTGCCTGGCAGTGTGAAGGCGAAAATCCTGGTGGAGCATGGCGCGCTGGACAGCATGGTCACGGCGGATAACGTGGCGGCGTTCAAGGCGGAAATGGACAAGGCCGGTGCCGACTATAAATTTGTCAGCCTCGAAGGCGCCAAGCATGGGTTCAGCAATCCCGATGCGGATCGCCTGAGCCATGGCGACCACGGCGGGCCGGACATTGGTTACAACAAAGCCGCGGATGAGCAGTCGTGGGCGGACATGCAGGCGTTTTTCAAGAAAATCTTTGGTTAAGCCGGTAGACCGTGTCGGGGCCATCGCGAGCAGGCTCGCTCCCACAGGGATTTGTGAAGTTGCATAAATCCAGTGTGGGAGCGAGCCTGCTCGCGATGGCCGCACCGCCGATCCGAACCTTGGGACTACCCAGCCTCAAGGCAACCCGGCAAAATGCCCGTCATGAATCCCGTCCCCGCCCTACCCGCCTGCTGCACCCCGCTCGACGCCCTTTGGCCGCTGCCGTTTGTGCTGCCCGATACAGTCCTGTTGGGGACTCACTTCGATCCCAAGCAACTGGCCAGCGATGATTTTCAGCGCAGTGCCATCGAGCCGCCCGCGAGCATCCAGCGTTCGGTGGCCAAGCGCCAGGCCGAGTTTCTCGCCGGACGGGTTTGCGCTCGGGCCGCGTTGCAACAACTGGAAGGGCTGAGTTTCATTCCGGCCATTGGTGAGGACCGTGCACCGGTGTGGCCAGCGCATATCGCCGGTTCGATCACCCACAGCACCGGCCGGGCCGCGGCGATTGTCGCGAACAAGGCCCATTGGCGCGGTTTGGGGATGGATCTGGAAAACCTGCTCGACGCGGAACGGGCCGAACGCCTGGCCGGGGAAATTCTCACCGGGCCTGAGTTGCAGCGCATGGCTGTCGGGGCTCGCGATCAACTGGCAATGTGGGTGACGCTGACGTTTTCGGTGAAGGAAAGCCTGTTCAAGGCGCTCTACCCGATCGTCCAAAAGCGCTTCTACTTCGAACATGCCGAAGTGCTGGAGTGGAGCGAGGGTGGTGACGTGCGATTGCGGTTACTGACTGACCTGTCCAGTGAATGGCGTAGCGGCACTGAGCTGGACGCGCAATTTGCAGTGATGGATGGGCATTTGTTGAGTCTGGTCAGTATCAAGGCCTGAGGGTTTGTAGTGGCCACATGGGCCTCATCGCGAGCAGGCTCGCTCCCACAGTTGATCTCTGCTGTTCACAAATTGCGTGTTCACAGGAGATCCAATGTGGGAGCGAGCCTGCTCGCGATGAGGCCCTCAAAAGCAATAAATGATCTCAACGCCGCTCCTGATTCCTCGGCCAGCTCAAACTGAAACAGGCCCCGCCCAGGCTTTTGCTCTTGCCGATCAATGCTCGCCCGTCATGCCAATGGATGATTCGCCGCACGATCGACAACCCCAACCCATGCCCACCCGAGGCGCGGGTGCGGCTGTCATCGAGGCGCAGGAACGGGGTGAAGATTTTCTCCCACGCCGTTTCCGGCACGCCCGGCCCGTCATCCTCGACATCCACCCGACAGCGCTGCTGCCCCACCTGATAACTGACGGTCACCCGTGACTGGGCGTGGCGCATCGCGTTGCTCACCAGGTTCTGCAACGCCCGGTGCAGGTAACGCGGCTCGGCTTCGACCCAGGCGCCGTCGCAATCGGCGGCCGACAGGCACAAGCCGCGCTGCACCGTGACCTCGGCGCGCAGTGGCGCCAATTCCTCGATCACCTGGTTGACCAAGGCATCCAGATCGATCCGCTGGAAATTCAGCGCCGGCGAGCCTTGCTCCAGCCGCGCATAAGTGAGCATCTCATCGACCAGCCGATCGAGGTCCTCGATGTCGTGGTCCATGCCTTCGCGGTACTTCTCCAGCGCCTCAGGCGTGCTGGCCGAGCCGATCATCTCCAGGCCAAAGCGCAGCCGCGCCACCGGTGTGCGCAATTCATGGGACACGGCACGCACCAGTTCTCGCTGAATCGCCAACAATTGCTGCAAGTGCTCGGCCATGCCGTTGAACGCCGAAGCCAGGCGCCCTACCGAGTCGGCGCCGCGTGCCGGTACGCGGGTTTCCAGGCTGCCCTTGGCGATGCGTGTGGCGGCGGCTTCCAGCCCGCGCAAACGGCGCTCCAGTTGCCGTACCAACAGATAGACAATCAAACCGATCAGGCTCAGGCCCAGGGCCGCGATCAGCACCAGCCACTCGGGCGGGTAAGGATTCATCTGATACAGCGGGCCGATTTCCAGCACCCACGGCGTACCGACCATGCCGGCAAACACCCGGATCGAATCGCCGCCCTTGCCCAGCGCCATCACCGTGTCGCCTTCGGACACGCGGCGGCTCTGGTCTTCGTCCATGTCAGCCTGATCGACCGTGACCAGCCGCAGATCAAAGCCGAACCCCTTCTCTTCCTTTAACTGCGCCAGGCGCTTGGGTTGCTCGGCCACCGGGTAGCGCACCAGTTCATCGGCCAACAGGTAAATGGTCGCCCTCGCCAGTTGTTCGCTGATCTGCTGGACTTCCCCCGTGAGCACCAGTTGTTCCTTGTCGCTGACCAGGCGATAAACCTTCGCCGCATGCGGGCCGGTCTGCTCCACCAGTGCCTGGCCGCGTAGCACGCGGGTGCGCTGGGTCAGGTCGAGGTCGGTCTGGGGGAACGTCTTCAGCGCCAGCGGAATCCCGAGCAAGCGCCCCCACACCAGCAAGGCCCGGTGGCGCTCGGTGTCGTTCATCGGTTGCAGATTGTCAGCCATCAGCGAGAACGTGCCGTGGGCCAGGCGCTCGCGGTACTGCTCGCTGCGCACCTGGTTAAGCAGGTGCAAGGCCAGCACACCGAGCACGGCTACCAGAATCAGCGCCGCGCACATGCCGCCATAAATGCGCAGGAAGATCGAGTTCACAGCGACAGGTCTGCGCAGGCTTCGGGAACGAACAGATAACCTTTACTGCGGATGGTTTTGATCAGCCGCGGATGCTCCGGGTCATCGCCGATCTTGGGGCGGATGCGCGAAATGCGCACGTCGATGGAACGGTCCTGGCCGTCATAACCGATTCCGCGCAACGCGGTGAAAATTTCTTCGCGAGACAGAATACGTCCGGCATTGGCCACCAGCAGCCAGAGCAGATCGAATTCGGCGCTGGTCAACTCGATGCCTTTGTCATGCAGCCAGGCCTCGCGCAGCGCGTTGTCCACCACCAACGGGCCGAACTGTAGACGCCGTTGTTTTTCCGGAGCGGTTTCAGGGGTTTCACTGCGTCGCAGCAGGGCCTGAATGCGCGCCAGCAGCAGGCGTGGGCGAACGGGTTTACACACGTAGTCGTCGGCGCCCAGGTCGAGGCCGAGGATTTGATCGGTGTCGTCGGTGCGGGCGGTGAGCATCAGGATCGGGCCGTCATACTTGTCGCGAACCTTGCGGCAAATACTCAGGCCATCTTCGCCCGGCAGCATCAGGTCGAGGATCACCAGGTCCGGTTTCTCCTTGATAATGCGTGCCGCAGCCAGGGCACCATTGCCCTCGATCAATATGTGCAGGCCGTTGGCTTCCAGGTAATCGCGGGTCAGTTCGGCCAGACGCTGGTCGTCCTCGACAATCAATACCTGCCAGGCTTCTTGCTCCACGATGACCTCTGCTTGCCAACACCACTTTAAAGGGAAGGATCCACCCGTCTTTTTGTAATGATTGGGGAGGATAAGAATGCATCTGCATTGGCCGATTGTATAAACGTCGCACGGCGGGAACACAAGCCGGTAAATACGTTCGGACACAACGGTTTTTTGTGATAGGGTTCGCGCCCTTAAAAATCCGGATGACTGTTTTCTGTCGCTGAAAATCAGTGAAAAACAGTCGGCTCCAGCCAGGTCGCGGCCTACACGCCTGTTCCCTCTTTCACACACAATTTACGCACAGGTTTATCCACAGGTAGTACATTGCAACACCCTCCAAAACGCATTATCTTGTACCTCGGCGCCAAAAAAACCCTACATGTAGGGTTTTATGCCAAAAACCAAACACAAACCGGACACCGATTTCAAGCGCTTTTATTGCCTCTTTCCGGTTGAACCAAACGTATTTTCGAAAGACCAAACCGCGCGTGCGGATGGCTACTGTTTTTAAGCCCGAAACGGCGATAACGGTACGGGTGTTGCAGTCATTTACTGCCGCCCAAAACGGAATTCGGTTTCAGGCCCAAGGCGTGACACCAAAGACTTCGGCATGGAAGCGGCGCCCAATAGCCCCTTCCTGATCTGTCCCGAAGTTGGTATGCCCGGCCCCCGCCGGTTGTAGTGCTTCAGGACAGAACGGTGGGCACCGTGATGGTGCCCAAACAAACATAGAGAATGTGGAGACAACCCCCCATGCAAACCGACACAACTCGCGAGAACCCGCAGGGCACCTTGCCGCAGGCCGCCGATTCGAATTCGGATCTGTCCGCCACCGCGCCTGGCCAGCTGCGCGTGATCAAGCGTAACGGCACTGTCGTTCCTTACACCGATGACAAAATCACCGTCGCCATCACCAAAGCGTTTCTTGCAGTTGAGGGCGGCACCGCTGCCGCTTCGTCGCGCATCCACGACACCGTTGCCCGCCTGACCGAACAGGTCACCGCGACCTTCAAGCGTCGCATGCCATCGGGCGGCACCATCCACATCGAAGAAATCCAGGACCAGGTCGAACTGGCCCTGATGCGTGCCGGCGAGCAAAAAGTAGCCCGCGACTATGTGATCTATCGTGACGCCCGTTCCAAGGAACGCGCCGTACGCAGCACCACCGAAGAGCCGGTACAAGCGCACCCGTCGATCCGCATCACCCGCGCCGATGGCAGCCTGGCGCCTCTGGACATGGGCCGCCTGAACACCATCGTCACCGAAGCGTGCGAAGGCCTGGAAGAAGTCGACGGCGACCTGATCCAGCGCGAAACCCTGAAAAACCTGTACGACGGCGTGGCCCTGACCGACGTCAACACCGCCCTGGTGATGACCGCCCGTACGCTGGTCGAGCGTGAGCCGAACTACTCGTTCGTGACCGCCCGCCTTTTGATGGACACCCTGCGTGCCGAAGGCCTGAACTTCCTGGGCGTCGCCGAGAGCGCGACCCACCACGAAATGGTCGACCTGTACGCCAAGGCGCTGCCGGCGTACATCGCCAAAGGTATCGAATTCGAATTGCTGAACCCGATTCTGGCGTCCTTCGACCTGGAAAAACTCGGCAAGGCGATCAACCACGAGCGCGATCAGCAATTCACCTACCTGGGCCTGCAAACCCTGTACGACCGTTACTTCATCCACAAGGACGGTATCCGCTTCGAACTGCCACAGATTTTCTTCATGCGCGTGGCCATGGGCCTGGCGATCGAAGAGAAGAACAAAGAAGATCGTGCGATCGAGTTCTACAACCTGTTGTCGTCCTTCGACTACATGTCTTCGACTCCGACCCTGTTCAACGCCGGCACCCTGCGTCCACAGCTGTCGAGCTGCTACCTGACCACCGTGCCGGATGACCTTTCGGGCATCTACCACGCGATCCACGACAACGCCATGCTGTCCAAATTCGCGGGCGGCCTGGGCAACGACTGGACGCCGGTTCGTGCGCTGGGCTCGTACATCAAGGGCACCAACGGCAAATCCCAGGGCGTTGTGCCGTTCCTGAAAGTAGTGAACGACACCGCCGTCGCCGTTAACCAGGGTGGCAAGCGCAAAGGCGCTGTCTGTGCCTACCTGGAAACCTGGCACATGGACATCGAAGAGTTCATCGAACTGCGCAAGAACACCGGTGATGATCGCCGTCGTACCCACGACATGAACACCGCCAACTGGATCCCTGACCTGTTCATGAAGCGCGTCTTCGATGACGGCAAGTGGACCCTGTTCTCGCCGTCCGAAGTGCCGGACCTGCACGACCTGACCGGCAAGGCCTTCGAAGAGCGTTACGAGTACTACGAAGCCCTGTCCGAGTACCCAGGCAAGATCAAGCTGTTCAAGACCATCCAGGCCAAAGACCTGTGGCGCAAAATGCTGTCCATGCTGTTTGAAACCGGCCACCCATGGCTGACCTTCAAAGACCCGTGCAACCTGCGCAGCCCGCAGCAGCACGTGGGCGTGGTTCACAGCTCGAACCTGTGCACCGAGATCACCTTGAACACCAACAAGGACGAGATCGCCGTTTGCAACCTGGGCTCGATCAACCTGCCGAACCACATCACCAACGGCAAGCTGGACACCGCCAAGCTGCAACGCACCGTGAACACCGCCGTGCGCATGCTCGATAACGTGATCGACATCAACTACTACTCGGTGCCGCAAGCGAAGAACTCCAACTTCAAGCACCGTCCGGTCGGTCTGGGCATCATGGGCTTCCAGGACGCTTTGTACCTGCAGCACATCCCTTACGGTTCCGATGCTGCCGTCGAGTTCGCCGACAAGTCCATGGAAGCGGTCAGCTACTACGCGATCCAGGCTTCTTGCGACCTGGCCGACGAGCGCGGCGCCTACGAGACGTTCCAGGGTTCGCTGTGGTCCAAAGGCATCCTGCCGCTGGATTCGCAACAGATCCTGATCGAACAGCGTGGCCAGAAGTACATCGATGTTGACCTGAACGAAACCCTGGACTGGGCACCGGTTCGTGCCCGTGTGCAGAAAGGCATTCGTAACTCCAACATCATGGCCATCGCACCGACCGCGACCATCGCCAACATCACGGGCGTCTCGCAGTCGATCGAACCGACCTACCAGAACCTCTATGTGAAATCGAACCTGTCGGGCGAGTTCACCGTGATCAACCCGTACCTGGTTCGCGACCTGAAGGCTCGCGGTCTGTGGGACGCGGTCATGATCAACGACCTGAAGTACTACGACGGTTCGGTGCAGCAGATCGAGCGCATCCCGCAAGAACTCAAAGAGCTCTACGCGACTGCGTTCGAAGTGGACACCAAGTGGATCGTCGACGCCGCCAGCCGTCGTCAGAAGTGGATCGACCAGGCTCAGTCCCTGAACCTGTACATCGCCGGCGCTTCGGGCAAGAAGCTGGACGTGACCTACCGCATGGCTTGGTACCGTGGCCTGAAAACCACTTACTACCTCCGTGCCCTGGCCGCGACCAGCACCGAGAAGTCGACCATCAACACCGGTAAGCTGAACGCTGTTTCCAGCGGCGGCAACCACGGTGACGACTCGGTCCTGGCAGCGCCTGCCGGCCCTGCTCCAGTGCCGAAGGCGTGCGCCATCGACGAGCCGGATTGCGAAGCTTGCCAATAAGCTGAGCTGGCAGGCGCTGAAAGGCGCCTGTTCGAAACCCCCGATGAGTTCTCTGGACTGATCGGGGGTTTTCTTTTGCCTTGAGGAACGTGGTGGCCCGGCTGACGCCATCGCGAGCAGGCTCGCTCCCACAGGGATTTGTGGTGTTGCATAGATCCAATGTGGGAGCGAGCCTGCTCGCGATGAGGCCAATATAGACAACCACGATGTCAGTGCCTGAGACAAATCCCGGCTCGAGCAGGAGGCGGATTCACATCCGCCGCCCTCTCACATACAGCGTGGCCACCACAGCCAAGCTGGTTGCGCTTGCGCGCAACGCGCCATGCCTGGCGCACCCACAAAAAAGCCCCTCTCGCGAGGGGCTCCTTGTTAAGCGCTACCCACTGACCCGCATCAAGTCATCTGAATGATGGTCTGCATGATGGTGCTCTGGGTGGAGATGGTCTTGGCGTTCGCCTGGTAGTTGCTCTGCGCCTTGATCAAATCAACCAGTTCGTTGGTCAGGTTGACGTTGGACTCTTCCAGGGAGTTGGACACGACCGAACCCAGGGTACCGGTCTTTGGCGCATCGACACCGGCCACGCCGGAAGCGAAGGTTTCTTTCCAGCGTGTGCCGCCAATTGGCTGCAGGCCTTGCTCGTTGGCGAAGCTGGCGACCGCCACCTGGCCGATGGCCTTGGTTTGCTGGTTGCTGAAGTTGGCGGTCATGACGCCGCTGGCGTCGATGGTCAGGCTGGAGATCTGGCCGGTGGCGTAGCCGTCCTGGAATTGGGCGGTACGAGCGGTTGGCGAGTTGTAAGAGGTGGTCAACGCCATGTTGAACGCTATACCGCTAGTGGCATCGACGGAACCGTTCGGCCCCCAGGTCACAGGAGTCGTTGCGGCGTTGGTCACAGCACCTGGAACCCAGTTACTCATGGTCAAGGTTTTGCCACTTATGGTCCAACCGGAAACTGCGGCCAGCGTGTTGATACTGCCGTCAGAGTTGAAGGTGATATCCGCCACCGCCGGAGTCAGGGTGTTGTTGGCCGGGTCCGATGGGGTACGGCCATCCATGTAAGTGTAAATGCGCCAAGCGTTGGTACCCGTTTTCACGTAGTACTGATCCATGGTGTGCTCGTTACCCTGGCTATCATAGACCTTGGTGGAAATGGTCTTGTTATAGCTGTTGGTATCGGTCGGGCTGAACGTGGCTACAGTCGGTGTTGTTTCAGCCGAGTTCAGGTTCATTGTCTGATCGACCTTGGTCGTCGGGTTCGGTTTCAGACTCGAGGTATCAATCTTCAAGTCAGTCAACACGCCATTAATAATCTTGCCGTTGGCATCGACGCCATAACCCTGCAGACGGTTGCCGTTGTTATCAACCACATAGTTTTCAGCATCGGTCTTGAACGCACCGGCACGGGTGTAGCTCAGGGAACCGTTGTCGCTGAGGATGAAGAAGCCGTTGCCCTGGATGCCCATGTCCAGCACGTTGCCGGTGTTGTTCACATCACCCTGGCTGAACTGCTGGGAAACGTTGGCCAGACGCACGCCGTTGCCGACGGTCTTGCTGCCGGTACCCAGGCGAGTGGCCGAGTACACGTCTTCGAATTCTGCACGGGACGATTTAAAACCGGTGGTCGCGACGTTGGCGATGTTGTTGCCGGTCACGTCCAGTTGTTTGTTGGCTGCATAGAGACCGCTAAGGCCGATATTGAAAGACATATTCCACTCCTTTGTGCCGTGTTAGTCGGCTCTATATACCAATGGTTTGTACTTTGGACAGGGCAACGCTGCCCATGCCTGCCAGGTTCAGCATCAACTCACCGCCGGTCTGGCTGATGGTCACGCTGTTGACCGTTGCCGGCAGGTAAGTAATCAGTGAGGTATTCGTGCCGTCGATAGTGGTCGTCGCGCCGAAGGTGTAAGTACCCGCCGGTGCCACCGCGCCCGCCTCGTCCTTTCCGTCCCAGATGAAACTGGCGTTGCCGGCACTTTGACTGCCCAGGTCGAGGGTGCGGATGGTTTTGCCTTCCGAGTTGCTGATCTTGACGGTGGCAGCAGCAACCGATGTCGGCATCACGACGGTACCGTTGAGGCTCTTGGAGGTGTCAACCATCGTTTTGTCGGTCTGCGCGATAACCGAACGGCCCACCAGCGAAGAAGCCTGCAAGGCTTGCGACGAGTTATAGCTGCTGGCAAGGCCGGTAACCGTGTCGTTCAGCGTGGTAATACCTTCCAGGCTACTGAACTGCGCCAGCTGTGCCACGAACTCGCTGTTGTCCTGAGGATCGAGCGGGTTCTGGTTTTTCAGCTGGGTAACCAGCAGTTGCAGGAACGCGTCTTTGCCCAGTTTCTGCCCGCCGGTAGCGGCCGAGGTCAGGCTGTCTTTGGTGGTCGTGGTCGTGACCGAAGAGTTGGCCAGAACATCGCTGATAACGCTCATGTGAATCGCCCCTTATCACTGACCGAGGGTCAGGACCTTCTGCATCATGGTTTTGGCGGTGTTCATCATTTCGGCGTTGGTCTGGAACGAACGGCTCGCGGAAATCATGTCGGCCATTTCTTCGACGACGTTGACGTTCGGGTAGTAGACGTAGCCCTTGGCATCAGCGGCCGGATGGTTCGGCTCATAGCGCGCTTCAAGGTTGCTCTGGTCTTCGACCACGCCCAGCACTTGCACGCCTTGACCGGCCGCCTCCTGGTTCTGGAACAGCGAATCACTGCCGCCGCTCTGACCGCCCTGGAACATGGTGGCGAACACCGGGTGACGGGCGCGGTAGGTCTGGTCGATGCTCGACGAAACGGTCTCGGCGTTGGCGATGTTACTGGCGACGGTGTTCAAGCGAGTGGTCTGGGCACTCATGCCGCTACCGGCAATGTTGAAAACACTGGATAGAGACATGGATTACTCTCCGCGCAGGGCTGACACCAGCCCTTTGAATTTACTGTTGAGCAGGGTGAAGCTGGCCTGGAAGTTGACCGCGTTTTCCGCGTAGTTCGATTGTTCCAGTTGAGCGTCCACGGTGTTCTGGTCGATCGACGGCTGCATCGGCGTGCGATACATCAGCGACTCGTCGCCATTGCCCAGACCTTCAGCTTCGATATGACGGCTGTTGGTCATGTTCAAGGCGAACTTGCCGTTTTTGGTTTTCTCATTTTGCTCGGCGAGCACTTTCGAGAAGTCCAGATCCCGAGCCTTGTAGTTCGGGGTGTCGGCGTTGGCGATGTTGTTGGCCAGGACTTCGGCGCGCTGAGCGCGAAAGCCCAGGGCTTGTTCGTGGATACCGAGCGCTTTATCGAAGCTGATGCTCATGTCGGGAAACCTTCGGGTGACCTGATTTTTCGTACGATGGACATAGCAAGCGGCGTGCCAATTCAAATATCCCCGTAAACCGGGGCTTTGCGGGTAAAGGCAAGGCGGCAATGCCAGAAAAGCGGCAACCGATTTCCGCCGCCTGCCGCTTTTCTGCCGCTTCTCACGATCGAAAGAACACCACCTGACCCTGTGGGAGCGAGCCTGCTCGCGATAGCGTAATGTCAGTCAACATCTTTGTTGCCTGTCACTCCGCTATCGCGAGCAGGCTCGCTCCCACAGGGGGATGATGGTGGACTTGGAAAATCATCAGGCATAAAAAAACGGGAGCCCCTGAGGACTCCCGTTTCTTTATGCCGTCAACGAATCACTTCGCCTTGTAAATGATCCCCGGGCTGCACTGGACCATCTGGTAATGATCCGGCAAACCGTTCAGCGCTTCGGACGCGCCAAGGAACAGATAACCGCCGGGCTTGAGCGTGCTGTGAATGCGCAACAGGATGTCTTTCTTCACCTCGGCGGAGAAGTAGATCAGCACGTTGCGGCAGAACACGATGTCGAACTTGCCCAGGCTCGCGTAGCTGTCCAGCAGGTTGAACGAGCGAAACTCCACCCGACTCTTTATCGGCGCCTTGATAACCCAGCGCCCCGGCCCTTTGGGGTCGAAGTAACGCTGAAGGCGCTCGGGCGACAGGCCGCGGCCGATGGCCAGGCTGTCGTACTCGCCGGTCTTGCAGTTGGTCAGCATGGTGCCGGACAGATCCGTGGCAACGATCTGCACGCCCATCTTCAACTGGCCCATGTTGACTCGCTCGAACTCATCGATGGACATCGACAGCGAATACGGTTCCTGACCCGACGAACACGCCGCCGACCAGATCCTCAGGCGTTGACCGGGGCTTGCCTTGATCGCTTCAGGCAATACCTTGTTCTTCAAGACTTCAAACGGATAGGTGTCACGAAACCACAGGGTTTCGTTGGTGGTCATGGCATCCACCACCATCTCGCGCAAACCGCTGCGCGGTTGGGTCTGGATGCGCTGAACCAGCTCACTCAGCGATTTGATGCCCTGCTGTTCCATCAGTTTGTTGAGACGGCTCGAGACCAGGTATTGCTTGTTTTCACCAAGCAAAATGCCACAGGCTTTTTCCAGGAAGACCCGGAACTGTTCGAAATCCAAATTACCCGTAGACAATGATGCGGCCTCTTAAATCGTGTTGACCGCCAGGGGCAAAGCGCCCCTAGCTGATATCTGCTGCTTTGATCCGGTCGACCACCCGGGATGCCAAGTCATCAGGACGGAACTTGGCCAGGAAGTCATCGGCACCGACTTTCTTGACCATCGCCTGATTGAACACACCCGACAACGAAGTGTGCAGGATGATATGAAGCTTCTGCATGCGCGGGTCGGCGCGGATCTCGGCTGTCAGGGTGTACCCGTCCATTTCCGGCATCTCGATGTCGGAAATCATCATCAGGAACTCGTCTTCCGGCTTCTTGCCCTCGTCAGCCAGTTTGCGCAGGTAATCCAGCGCTTGCCGACCGTCGTTCAACGCCACCACTTCGACGCCGATCGTTTGCAGGCAACGGGATACCTGCTTGCGCGCCACCGACGAGTCATCGACCGTCAACACCCGCAAGGACAATGCCTTGTGCTGAGTCTCGACATCCACCACGCCCATCGAAATCGATTCCGGTGTCGGCGCCACTTCCGCCAGCACCTTCTCGACGTCGATGATTTCGACTAACTGATTGTCGACCCGAGTCACAGCGGTCAGGTAGTGATCGCGTCCCGTACCCTTGGGTGGCGGATGAATCTCCTCCCAGTTCATGTTGACGATGCGCTCCACCGATCGAACCAGGAAACCCTGGGTCTTGGTGTTGTACTCCGTGATGATCACGAAGGGATTGCTTTGATCCAGCAACCGACCGGAACCGGTCGCCATCGCCAGATCCAGAATCGGAATGGTCGCCCCCCGAATATTCGCCACACCGCACACGACAGGACTGGACTTGGGCATCAGGGTCAGCTTGGGGCATTGCAGCACCTCACGAACCTTGAATACGTTGATCCCATACAGCTGCTGGCCGTCGAGACGGAACAACAACAGCTCAAGGCGATTCTGCCCTACCAGTTGCGTGCGCTGGTTCACCGAATCCATTACACCAGCCATGCCCAGACTCCTACACCAACGCTAAGTGTGTTGCGACGCACATTCATCACTAAACGGCACGGCGCTTGCTTTTTAACTTTTATGAACACAGAACCGACATTTTTCCGACGCCTGACATCAACCTGCCGCAGATTGCTCTGTGCGATGTCGGCCGTCTGCCTGTTCAACGCTGGCAGCCCTGCCCTTGCTGATACGGTTACCTTGCCTGACATGCTTATCGGCGTCACTCAGGGCTTTCTTGAATTCACCGTAGAGGACTATCTGGCTACCAGTCAAACGCAAGGCCGCTACGAAATCCAGGTCAACCAGCTCGATCCGCGCCTGCGCATGCCCATGTGCGACAGGGAATTGACAGCCACCCTCGAGAGCCCGGCAAGGCCTCTGGGCCGGGTCACGGTCAAGGTTCGCTGCGAGGGCGCCTCGCCCTGGACAGTCTTCGTGCCCGCTCAAGTAAAGCTGTTTCGCGACATCGTGACCACCACTCGTCCGCTCAAGCGCACAGGGATTATCGAACCTCAGGACGTGACCCTGCGCGAGCGCGATATCAGCCTGATAAACCAGGGTTTTCTGACCTCTGTCGATGAGGCGATCGGACAAAGACTTACCCGACCAATGGTCGCCGATCAGATCATTACCCTGGTGCACCTCGAACAGGCGGAAGTGATTCGCAAGGGCGACCAGGTGGTGATTACTGCCCGCAGTGGTACGCTCAGTGTGCGCATGCCGGGTGAAGCGCTGTCCAACGGCGGTCTGCGCGAACAGATTCGCGTGAAGAACCTTAACTCCCAGCGGGTCATCAAGGCGCAAGTCACCGCGCCCGGTCAGGTAGAGGTTTCTATGTGAGCGACCATGCAGGGCTCTCTGTTCGTGAAGATGTGGCGCTGACCATAGCTGTTGCCTAAACTGTGCCGCATGCAGGACGCGCGCTGGCGCATGCAAGCTCATTGATAAATGGGCCTAAAGTTTTTCGGGGAATCGCCGAAAACATGGCAAGCGTCCAAATTCCCAGAGGTTTTTTATCATGGTCATCGATTTCAGTCGTTTAAACAGCTCCTCGTCACTTACGGGCAGTACGCGTACCAGCACCGCGAAGGAAACCGTCGAAGCCGGCCAATCCACGCCGCTGAATACCCCGGCCGAACAGGCCAGTACCACCAAAAGCGGGGAATCGGTACACCTCAGTGATGAGGCTCAACAGTTGCAGAAGGTCACTGACAAGCTGCGCGATCAGCCTGCCGTCGACAACGCCCGCGTGGCCGAGTTGAAAGCAGCGATTGCCGATGGCAGCTATAAAGTCGACAGCAACCGTGTAGCCAGCAAACTGCTCAACTTCGAAGCCCAGCGCTAGGCCACGGCCCGCGCCAGGCTTTTGGACGCTTAAAACCCAAGGCCAGCCATGCACGACACTCATTTACTGCAATTGATCATCGACGACTTTGCCCCGGCACAACAACTGCTGGAGCTCCTGCAAACCGAGTCCCTCGCCTTGCACGGTCGCGACATGCCACTGCTCGAAGACATTCTGGCGCATAAACAGGCATTGATCATTCTGCTCGAACAGCATGGCCGCAAGCGCAGTGAAATCCTCGCCAGCCTCAACTTGCCAACCAACCGCCAGGGCCTGGAGCAACTCGCCAGCCAGTCGAGCATTGGCGAACGGTTGCTGGGACAGAGCGACGTGCTGACCGACCTCCTGGCCCAGTGCCAGGCCGCCAATGCCAACAATGGCCAGTCGATTCTGGTGCAGCAGGCCGCCACGGCCAACCAGTTGAAAATCCTCACCGGCGGCGAGCCGCCAGCGCTCTACGATGCCCGCGGATCAACCTCCAAGCTCGCCAAGCCACGCCCGCTCAGTCAGGCTTGAGCCTTTCAGTGAGCACGCCCTATCAAGACGCGAAACATGCTGGCAGAATGCCAGCTAGTAGTCATATTTGCCTGGAGATTGATACCCCGTGTCCAATGCCTTAAGCGCGGAAGATGCTCCGCAGCCACCCAAGGTGCTCACTACGCCCCTGGAAATCTCCGGCAACCTGCGCCAGCTGCAAGACAGCCATGACCCGCTGATCATCACGTTCCACGAGCGCAGCCAGCGCTTCCAGAGCTATCTGGTGGACGTTGACCGTGACAGCAACATGATCGCCCTGGACGAAATGATCCCCCGCGACGGCGAACGCTTTCTGCTGGCCGGCGAACCGTTCAAGGTCGAAGGCTTCCACGAAGGTGTGCGCATCGCTTGGGAAAGCAATGGCCCGCTGACGATCGACGAATCTGGCGATGGCCGCTGCTACCGTGGCGCACTGCCCGATGAGGTGGTTTACCACCAGCGCCGCAATGCTTTCCGCGCCGCATTGAAGCTGGCACAACTGGTGAATGTCGAACTGGGGGGTGACAAACTCAAGTCGCCCATCGGCGGCAAGCTGCTGGACATTTCAGCCACTGGCTGCAAATTGCGCTTCGAAGGCGACATCACCGCCAGGCTGCAACTGGGCCAGGTCTACGACCGCTTCATCGCCGCCCTGCCCTTCGGCAGCATGACGGCACCGGTCGAGTTGCGTTACCTGCACTTCGAAGAAAAGATCAACACCACCTTTGCCGGCGTGCGTTTTCACAACATGAGCGGCCTGGTGCAGCGGCAAGTCGAGCGGTTCGTCTATCAGCTTCAGCGCGAAGCGCGACGCTTCGACAAAGACGACTTCTGATACGCCATTCCCAAAAAAACGGGCAGTCCCTTGCGGTGACTGCCCGTTTTTTTTGGGTACTGCAAACTGCTTTTGTAGGAGCTGGCGAAGCCTGCGATCTTTTGATCTTAAAAGATCGCAGCCTGCGGCAGCGCCTACAGGGAGATCAGTGTCCGGCCATAAAAAAGCGCCTTCGCTCGTGAGATCAGGGGCATTTTTATGCCCTGATCAAGGCCTCGCTTCGGTAAAGCTTTGCTCGCGCCCGGTGTCAGGGTCTTCTGATTCCGTATCGGTTTCAGCTTCTGAGGGCTCGGCATCCGGTTCGAAATCAGGTTCAGGGTTGACCGGGTTTTGCATCTGATCCTGCACCACCTGTTCATCGACTCGTGGGTCAAGGCACGCCACCAGTGGCGAACTCGACATGCTGTCCGGCATGGCCACGTGATGCAGCGGCGCATCGTCCACCTGATGCAGGTTGGTGACCGCTTTCGGACGGATTCGCCACACCAGCACCAACGCGAAGAAGCTGAAGAAGGCATAGAGCATGTGACTGCCAAACAACTTCATCAGCACCCCGGCCACCAGCGGCCCGATACTCGCGCCGACACCGTAGGTCACCAGCAGCATCGCCGTCAGCGACACCCGACGATCACCCTCGACATGGTCGTTGGAGAACGCCACCGCCAACGGGTACAGGCAGAACTGCACCAACGAACAGAGGAACCCGGCGACAAACAGCACCTCCAGCGGCACCTGCTGCATGATCGCCAGCGGCAATGCAGCCAGTGCCAGGGTGAACGCAAAACTGCGAATCAACAGCGCCCGGTCATAGCGGTCCGACAGCCAACCCAACGGCCACTGCACCACCAGGCCCGCAAAAATGCAGCTACCCATGAACAGACCGACCTGCTCGGTGGACAATCCTTGTTGCGAGGCATACAGCGGTGCCAGGCCGTAGAACGAACCGACGATCAGTCCCGACCCCAACACCGTGCTCAGCGACTGCGGCACGCGCTTGATGAAGAACCGTGGTTCCATCGGCGCCGGGTGCAAAGGCGCCGGGTGGATCCGCCGCGTCAGGGCCACCGGCACCAGGCACAGGGCGAAACACAGTGCGACCAGCATCAGCAGTTCCAGGCCCAGCCCCGGGTGCATGACCAGAATCAACTGACCCAACACCAGCCCCAGATACGAGGCGATCATGTAACCGCTGAACACCACTCCACGTTTATTGGCTTCTGCCTGCTCATTGAGCCAGCTTTCGATCACCATGTACTGGCACATCATGCCCAGGCCAACGATCACCCGCAGAAACAGCCACGCAGGCAACCAGTCCACCAGGCCATGGCCCAGCACTGCCGCGCCGACAATCCCGGCGCAGGCCGAATAGGCCCGAATATGCCCGACCCGGGCAATCAGCCGATGGCCGATCTTGCCGCCCAGCACCAGGCCGAAATAGTTGGCCGCCATCAACGCGCCGACCCACAGGCTGTCGACTTTATCGGCCGCCAGGCGCAGTGCAAGGTAAGTACTCAACAGGCCCGAGCCGATCAACATCATCAGCGAAGCGAAATAAAGCCCTCGAAAGGATTTCAGGATTTGGCGCATCGGCGTTCCGAGCGGCTCCTTGCAGTGAGTATCGGGCTATCGACAAACGATAGCCCGATGGCGACAGATCGTCAGGCCTGGGCTGCTAGAACACGCCGTTCCCAGGGAGTAATTTCATCAAGGAAGCTGGTCAATTCCATGGTCTTCGAAGCGATGTAGCCTTCGATGAACTCCTTGCCGAACAGTTCCTTTGCCAATTGGCTACGCTTCAGACGTTCAAGAGCGGCATGCAAGGTACACGGCAGCGAAAGATTATCCGGCACCACGAATTCGCCCTGAACTGCCTCGCCCGGCTCCAGTTTGTTCTCGATGCCATACAGCCCCGACGCCAGGCTCGCGGCGATCGCCAGATACGGATTGGCATCGGCCCCCGGCAAGCGATTCTCGACCCGACGAGCGACCGGTGAGCTGGCCGGAATGCGCAGTCCGGCGGCGCGATTGTCGTGGGACCAGCAAGCATTATTCGGCGATGCAAAAGGATGGCACAGGCGCTGATAAGAGTTCACGTTCGGCGCAAACAGCGCGGTGAAATCCGCCAGGCCGGCCTGCTGGCCACCGATGAAATGACGGAAGGTCGCGGTCGGCTCGCCAGCCTTGTCACTGAACACGTTACGCCCGGTGCCGATCTCAACGATGCTCTGATGGATATGCATCGAACTGCCCGGCGTGTGCGCCAACGGCTTGGCCATGCAGACCACGGTCAGGCCATGCTTGAGCGCCACTTCTTTGAGCAGATGCTTGAACAGCAACGTCTGGTCGGCCAGCAGCAACGGATCGCCGTGCAGCAGGTTGATCTCGAACTGGCTGACGCCCATCTCGTGCATGAAGGTATCACGCGGCAATCCCAGCGCCGCCATGCCTGCGTAGACTTCTGTGAAGAATGGCCGCAAGCCGTTATTGGAGCTGATGCTGAACGCCGAATGACCGTCCTCGCGACGACCGTCCAGGCCTACCGGCGGCTGAAAGGGTTGCGTCGGATCGGGATTGGGCGCGAAGACGAAGAATTCCAGCTCGGTCGCCACCACCGGCGCCAGCCCCAGGGCAGCGTAGCGAGCGATCACAGCCTTGAGTTGGCCGCGGGTCGACAGGCGCGAACTCTCGCCGGTCAGCTCCTGCGCATCGCAAATGGCCAGCGCCCGAGGTTGCTGGCTCCAGGGCAAGCGGTGGATCTGTGAGGGATCAGGCACCAGCGCCAGGTCGCCATCATCACTGCCGTAAAAGCGCGCCGGCGGATAGCCACCCATGATGCATTGCAACAGCACTCCCCGCGCCATCTGCAAACGCCGCCCTTCGAGGAAACCTTCGGCGGTCATTACCTTGCCGCGTGGTACGCCGTTCAGGTCCGGCGTGACACATTCAATCTCATCAATGCCCGTCAATCGCTGCGCGAGTGAACGATGGCCATCGGTTGTCATGACGCAATCCTTGTTGTTGTACGAGCCGCGAACGGCGACCCGTACAAAATAGGCT
The DNA here is from genome assembly GCF_034008235.1 of Pseudomonas sp. P9_31. Classification (NCBI taxonomy): domain Bacteria; kingdom Pseudomonadati; phylum Pseudomonadota; class Gammaproteobacteria; order Pseudomonadales; family Pseudomonadaceae; genus Pseudomonas; species Pseudomonas sp. P9_31. Next base: position 1,680,128 of record NZ_CP125375.1, on the reverse strand, counting down.
CCGGCTGTTCGGAATATCAAGCAGCATCCAACAAAAAACCGCGCTCCCGTGGGAACTCGATCTGCTCTGACAACACGGCCCCCGTAGGAGCTGCCGAAGGCTGCGATCTTTTGATCTTGCCTTTAAAAAGCAAAGTCAAAAGATCGCAGCCTTCGGCAGCTCCTACGGGGCGTATTCCTAGTCAGGGACGGCGTACGCAGGGATTCAGGGGAGATAGAGGCTGAACACACCGCCGCCCAATGGGCCACCGTTGCTGATTTCGGTGCGTCCGCCCACGCCATTGCGCTGGTGCAGGGCGGCAATCCGCCCGGCAAAGTACAGGCCCAGGCCTGTGCTGCCACTGCTGTGGTTGATGCCCTGCACATAATCGGCCTGACGCTCGATCATCTCGGGTGGATAACCCTCGCCATCGTCGTTGATGGTCAGCACCAGTTGCCCCGCCTCATCGCTGACGGTGATCAACAAGGCATGCCGGGCGTAACGAATGGCGTTGTTGATGCTGTTGGCGAGCACCGAGGCAATCAGCTCCCGATCGAAGAAACCCAGCGGGCTCAACGGGTCTACTTCATAGGTCGCGATAATGCCGCGGCTGGCGAACACTTCTTGATGAGCCGCCAGTTGCGCCTCGATGAAATCATCCAGCTCATGGTAGGCCGGCTGCAACGGCATCTGGTTGACGCCGAGTTTGTACAGCCCCAGCAACTGCACCAACATGTCATTGAGGTGGGCGAACTCGAACTCGATGACGCCCTGCTCCGGCGTATGCCGCTCAGGGTCGGGCAAACGCGCCAGCCATTGGCTGTGAGCCTGCATCAGCATGGCCAGAGAGTTCTTCATATCATGCACGGTGGAGGCAATCACCGTGGAGAAGTCGAGTGACGGTTCGCTGTCGATCATTCGCCGAACGCCTTGATTTTCAGTTTCTCGTAGCGCGGATAACGCGCGTCGGTATCGGGCATCAGGCCGACCGTTTTCAGGCATGCCCGGCATTCTTCCAGCTCCGCCGACGGCACGCTGGTGTCGGTGCCATGCAGCAGCGACTGCGCCATGTTCAGGGCAATACTGATGTTCTTCGGCTGCAACGCCAGGGCTTTGCGGAACACATCCCGGGCTTCCACCAGGTTGCCGGTCTTGTACACCCGCACGCCCTGGCGGTTGAGGTCGGCAGCCGCATTACCGGAATTGAGGATGGTCGGGTCGTCGGTCAGCTTGGCGATGCCCTTCATCACAGTCGGATCGTCGCCGTAGATTTCCGCGCAGTTTTTCAGCATCGAGGCGCCGGCACTCGCCTGCCCCAGCATTTGCAGCTGCTTGGCCACCAGCAGCGCCGCTTCGGCACTCATGAATTGCTCCATGCCATCGAGGCGCATCATCGCTTGCTCGGTGAGCTTCTCGGCGGTTTCGGCATCGTTGAGCAGCAGGCTGGTGGCCTTCATCAGGCGCGCACGAATCTGCAAGCCGGGGTCGGAGGGGTTCTCCTTCGCCACCGCACTCAGCGTCGTATTGATTTCAAGGCGGGTCCGGGTGTCCAGGCCCTTTTCCGCGCCCTTGCTGATCAAGGCATGGGCCAGGCCGAGGTTGCTTTCCGCGTCCTTGAAACGTGACTGCGCCCCTTGGTTCACGGCTTGGCGATAGGCTTTGGAGGCGGTGTCGAAATCTTCGTTGGTCATTGCCAGTTTGCCCAGCAACGCTTGCCGGCGCACCGCCAGCGGCGACAGGCGAATAGCCTCCTCCAACACTTTCTGCGCCGCTTTGGTGTCGCCTTCGGCGACCAGCACGTCGGCCATGCCGTCGTAGAGGGCCGGCATCATCGGGAAGACTTTCAAGGCTTTTTCGTAGATGCCTTTGGCCTGGCTGACCTGGCCGCGCTTGAACAGCAACTGGCCCAGCCCGGCAAACGCCCACGGCAAAGGACGATCCGCCAGAATGCTGTCGTACAAGCGCTCCAGCGCTTCGTTCTGGTTCAAGTCGCGCAACGCATCGGCGCGGTAACGCAGGCACAACGGCGAATAACGAATGTCCTGTTTGCACAGGGCAATACAGGCATTGAGCACTTCAACCGGCTTGCCCCGGTCAAGGGCTTGCAGGATCGGTTTGAGCAAGGTCTTGCGCTGTTCCAGTCGTTCCAGGCGCTGGGCCAGGCCCGAACGGTTGAACGGCTTGGTCAGGTATGCGTCGGGTTCGTGCTCCAACGCGCTGAGCACCATGGCCTGGCTGGTTTCTGCCGTGACCATGACAAACACACTTTCATGGCTGATCAGCTTCTCGATCATCAGGTCTTCGAGCACCTGCTGACCGTTCTTCTTGCCATCGCCCAGGTGGAAATCCTGCAGGATGAAGTCATAGGACTTCTGCGAGCACATGCGCAGCGCCTGTTCGCCGGTATCGGCGGTGTCGACGTCCTTGACGCCCAGCTCCCGCAGCATGGACCTGACGGAACTGCGGAAATCCGAGAAATCATCGACGATCAGAAAGCTTTTTTGGTGATACGACAGCATCGAAGATTTCCAGACAAATTAAGAAGAACAATCCAAAGGCACGACACGGGCGAGCTCAGCTTCGCGGTCCTTTTGGCGCGCAGATGATAGCGGGAGGCCATCGGCTATCAAGCAATTTCGCACAAACCCGTGATGACGATTGCCAGCCGCCAGTGACGAAAATCACAACGACCGCTCGGGTTATCGGCCAGTAGTCGCGTTCCCTTGAAGCGGCGGGCGTGTAATCGCGTATTTGGCTGTCATCACAGGCTTCCCATGCAGTCGTCGGGTGGTTCGGGCATGAAAAAAACCCACCAGAAAGAACGCTCTGGCGAAGTCTTTTAACAGCTGAGCGCTGAAATCTGATGATTTCCAAGAGCCCCGCAACTCGGCCAACCCATGCCCCGCTTGGGTTTCAGCTCATTCAAGCCCCGCCAGTGCTGAGTGCCCATGCCCCCTTCGCCAAAAACAAATCGACATAATATTGACACCAAAACACCCACCTGTCGGAATATTGGCACTTCGTCCTGTTACCTTCAGTTAACACCTTTACAAAGCCTGACCCCACAACTAAACACACATCAAACTGATATCAGATAAGGCCGTATCCCTGAGTCAGTGCTGCACCAAAACACGGCCTCACCCAGCTATCACTTCAGGGGTCCCTGCCATATGGGTACTCTCAGATTATTGCGCGCCATGCGCAAGGCAACCCCAGGCTTGGGCCCACGGTCGCCCAACAGCTCCTGCGATTCGCTCCTCAAGTGCGGCGAACTTTTTCACCCGCGCGATACCAGCGCCCCTCTGCCGGCAGCGCCTATTCCGTCCGGCCCAGCCGGCCGACGATGTCCACCCCCCGCCTCGCACCGCTCCTGAACAATCTGAGCGGCACAAGCAGGGGACTTCGTCCCGTTAGCAGTACCTGGACTCTAAAAATAAAAAACGTTCTCGGGAGAAAGACATGGCTACCACCACAACGACCAGCGGCGGCACCGTTACTTCGTTTTCCAACACACCGCAGGCGCAGGACGACATTTTCACTACCGGTGTCATTGGCACGGGCACCGCGACCATCACTGAAGACCTGCTGGGGGTGGTGTACCTGGACGTCATGTCCAATGACCTCGGTGGCAACGCAAAGACACTCTGGTCACTCGATAATGCGACCAGTCTTTCTACCGCCACCAAGGTTTATGCTCCGGCCGATCTGCTGGTCCAGGACACGAGCAGAATTGAGGCGACGAGTACCGACACCAGCCTCAATGGGGCAAAAATCTGGATTACGTCGGATGGCAAGGTCGGCTACGACGCCGCTACGTTGTCGACGACTTTCAAGGCCCAACTTCAGGCGCTTGCGGCTGGAGGGTCCCTGACGGACAGCTTTACGTATGCGATTCGTCTCGGCAATGGCACCCTCAGCTGGGCCACTGCGCAGGTGCAATTCGCAGGTGTGAATGACAGCGTGACAATGAGTCTCGGCGCACAGGCCGGCACCGTAACCGAAGATGCGACCACGACGCCGAGCACAACCGACTCGCTGAGCACGACGGGCACGATTGCGTTTAGCGATGTCGATCTGAGCGACACGCATACCGCCTCATTCGTGGCGGCGGGAGGCAATACCACAGCGCTGGGCAACTTCGCCCTTGCCGCTGTGGCCCAAGCGGCCAATGCGGCCAACGGCACCGTTAACTGGACTTACACCGTGAATAATGCGGCAGCCCAGTACCTGGCCCAGGGCCAGACGGCTACCGAAACCTATGTGGTCACCGTCAATGATGGGCATGGCTCGTCGACAACGAAGAGTGTGACCATCACCATCACCGGTACCAACGACCAGGTGCACATCACCAGCGGCGTGCAAGCCGGCGATGCCAAGGAAGACAGTGGCGACTACGCTGCCAATGGCAGCATCACCTTCACCGACGCCGACCTGATCGACACCCACAGCGTCACCGTCACGCCGGGCGCTTCCGGCTACCTGGGCAGCTTCACTACAGATCCACTGCACGACAGCACCGGAACCGGCAGCGGTTCGCTGGGCTGGCACTTCGCGGTAGATAACGCCGCCCTGCAGTTCCTGGGCGAAGGCCAGACCCTCACCCAGACCTATAACGTGGCGATCGGCGACGGCACGGTACAGACCGTGACCATTACTATCACCGGTACCAACGACCAGGTACAGATCACCAGCGGCGTACAGGCCGGCAATGTCGAGGAAGACAGCGGCCACTACGCGGCCAGCGGCAGCATCACCTTCACCGATGTCGACCTGATTGACACCCACAGCGTCAGCGTCACACCGGGCGCTTCCGGCTACCTGGGCAGCTTCACCACCAACCCACTGAGCGACAGCACCGGCACGGGCAGCGGCTCACTGGGCTGGAACTTCGCGGTAAACAACACCGCCCTGCAGTTCCTCGGCGAAGGCCAGACCCGCATCCAGACCTATAACGTGGCGATCGGCGACGGCACGGTGCAGACCGTGACCATCACCATTACCGGCACCAACGACCAGGTGCAGATCACCAGCGGCGTACAGGCCGGCGATGCCAAGGAAGACAGCGGCGACTACGCGGCCAATGGCAGCATCACCTTCACCGACGCCGACCTGATCGACACTCACAGCGTCACCGTCACGCCGGGCGCTTCCGGCTACCTGGGCAGCTTCACCACCAACCCACTGAGCGACAGCACCGGCACGGGCAGCGGTTCACTGGGCTGGAACTTCGCGGTAAACAACACCGCACTGCAGTTCCTCGGCGAAGGCCAGACCCGCATCCAGACCTATAACGTGGCGATCGGCGACGGCACGGTGCAGACCGTGACCATCACCATTACCGGTACCAACGACCAGGTGCAGATCACCAGCGGCGTACAGGCCGGCGATGCCAAGGAAGACAGCGGCGACTACGCGGCCAGCGGCAGCATCACCTTCACCGATGTCGACCTGATTGACACCCACAGCGTCAGCGTCACGCCGGGCGCTTCCGGCTACCTGGGCAGCTTCACCACCAACCCGCTGAGCGACAGCACCGGCACGGGCAGCGGCTCACTGGGCTGGAACTTCGCGGTAAACAACACCGCCCTGCAGTTCCTCGGCGAAGGCCAGACCCGCATCCAGACCTATAACGTGGCGATCGGCGACGGCGCGGTGCAGACCGTGACCATCACCATTACCGGTACCAACGACCGGCCGACGCTGACGATTGCCGACAGCACCGGGGCGATGAACGAAGGCAACGGCACGGCCACGCTGAGCGACAGCGGCGCCCTGAGTTTTACCGATCTGGACAGCACCGACACGGTGACCGTGTCGCAGACCGCCAACAACGACATCGCCTGGAGCGGCGGCACGCTCAATGCGGGCATGGCCTCGGCACTGGTGGCCGGTTTCTCGGTCGATCAGGACAGCTGGGACTACAGCAGCAGCCAGAACCTCGATTTCCTCGGCGCGGGTGAAACCATCACCTTCTCCTACGCCGTAGTCGCCACCGACGACAGCGGCGCGGCTAACGCCGCCTCGGCGACTCAGACTGTCAGCATCACCATTATCGGCAGCAACGACGCGCCGGTGCTCAGCTTCGCCACCGGCAACGATGCCGGCAACGTGCAGGAAGACACCGGCCTCAGCGTCAGTGGCCAGTTCAGTTCGGCCGACATCGATCACGCGGCCACCACCAGCTGGACCATCAATGGTTCGCCAACTGGAACCTATGGCTCGATCGCCGTCGACAGCAGCGGCCAGTGGACCTACACCCTGGCCAATGGCAGCGATGGCGTCGCCAGTGCGGTGCAATCGCTGAAGGCCGGCGAGAGTCACAATGAAGTGTTCAGCGTGCAGGTCAGCGATGGCCTCGGCGGCGTCGACACCCAGCAGGTCACCGTTACCGTCACCGGCAGCAACGACGCGCCGGTGCTCAGTTTTGTGACCGGCAATGATGTGGGTGCGGTGCAGGAGGACAGCACGCTCAGCGTCAGTGGCCAGTTCAGTTCGGCCGACATCGATCACGCGGCCACGGCCAGCTGGAGTATTGCCGGGTCCAATACCGGCAGCTACGGTTCGATCGCCGTGGACAGCAGCGGCCAGTGGACTTACACCCTGGCCAATGGCAGCGATGGTGTCGCCAGTGCCGTGCAATCGCTGAAAGCTGGCGAGAGTCACGACGAGGTGTTCAGCGTGCAGGTCAGCGATGGCCTCGGAGGTGTGGATACCCAGCTGGTCACCGTCACCGTCACCGGTAGCAACGACGCGCCGGTGCTCAGCTTCGTGTCGGGCAACGAGGCCGGCGCGGTGCAAGAAGACACCACGCTCAGCGTCAGCGGCCAGTTCAGTTCGGCCGACATCGATCACGATGCCACCGCGACCTGGAGCATCAATGGCTCGCCAACTGGAACCTACGGCTCGATCGCCGTCGACAGCAGCGGCCAATGGACCTACACCCTGGCCAACGGCAGCGATGGTGTCGCCAGTGCCGTGCAATCACTGAAGGCCGGCGAAAGTCACGACGAGGTGTTCAGCGTGCAGGTCAGCGATGGCCTCGGCGGTGTGGATACCCAGCTGGTCACCGTCACCGTCAGCGGCAGCAACGATGCACCGGTGCTCAGCTTCGTGTCGGGCAACGAGGCCGGCGCGGTGCAAGAAGACACCACGCTCAGCGTCAGCGGCCAGTTCAGTTCGGCCGATATCGATCACGCGGCCACGGCGACCTGGAGCATTGCCGGGTCCAATACCGGCAGCTATGGCTCGATCGCCGTCGACAGCAGCGGCCAATGGACCTACACCTTGGCCAACGGCAGCGATGGTATCGCCAGTGCAGTGCAATCACTGAAGGCCGGCGAGAGTCATGACGAAGTGTTCAGCGTGCAGGTCAGCGATGGCCTCGGCGGCGTGGATACCCAGCTGGTCACCATCACCGTCAGCGGCAGCAACGACGCCCCCGTGCTCAGCTTCGCCACCGGCAACGATACCGGTGCAGTGCAGGAAGACAGCAGCCTCAGCGTCAGTGGCCAGTTCAGCTCGGCCGACATCGATCACGATGCCACGGCCAGCTGGAGCATTGCCGGAACCAATACCGGCACCTATGGTTCGATCGCCGTGGACGGCACAGGTCAGTGGACCTACACCCTGGCCAATGGCAGCGATGGTGTCGCCAGTGCAGTGCAATCACTGAAGGCCGGCGAGAGTCATGACGAAGTGTTCAGCGTGCAGGTCAGCGATGGCCTCGGCGGCGTGGATACCCAGCTGGTCACCATCACCGTCAGCGGCAGCAACGACGCCCCCGTGCTCAGCTTCGCCACCGGCAACGATACCGGTGCAGTGCAGGAAGACAGCAGCCTCAGCCTCAGCGTCAGTGGCCAGTTCAGTTCGGCCGACATCGATCACGATGCCACGGCCACCTGGAGCATCGCCGGAACCAATACCGGCAGCTATGGTTCGATCGCCGTGGACAGCAGCGGTCAATGGACCTACACCTTGGCCAACGGCAGCGATGGCGTCGCCAGTGCCGTGCAGTCGCTGAAGGCCGGCGAGAGTCACGACGAGGTGTTCAGCGTCCAGGTCAGCGATGGCCTGGGCGGCGTCGACACCCAGCTGGTGACCGTTACCGTTACCGGCAGCAACGACGCGCCGGTGCTCAGTTTCGCCACCGGCAATGATGTGGGCGCGGTGCAGGAAGACATCACCCTCAGCGTCAGCGGCCAATTCAGCTCGGCCGACATCGATCACGATGCCACCGCGACCTGGAGCATCAATGGCTCGGCAACTGGCAGCTACGGCTCAATCGCCGTCGACAGCACTGGCCAGTGGACCTACACCCTGGCCAACGGCAGCGATGGTATCGCCAGTGCCGTGCAATCACTGAAGGCCGGCGAGAGTCATGACGAAGTGTTCAGCGTACAGGTCAGCGACGGCCTGGGCAGTGTCGACACCCAACTGGTGATCGTCACCGTCACCGGCAGCAACGATCAGCCAACGTTGGCGATTGCCGACACCACCGGGGCGATGAACGAAGGTGATGGCGCGGCCGCACTGAGCGACAGCGGTGCTCTGAGCTTCGCCGATGTGGACAACACCGACACGGTGACCGTATCGCAGACCGCCAACGGTGACATCGCCTGGAGCGGTGGCACGCTCAATGCCGCCGTGGCTTCGACACTGGTCGCCGGCTTCTCGGTCGATCAGGACAGCTGGGACTACAGCAGCAGCCAAAACCTCGACTTCCTCGGCGCGGGTGAAACCATCACCTTCTCGTACGCAGTGGTCGCCACTGACGACAGTGGCGCGGAAAACGCTGCTTCGGCGGCGCAGACCATCACCATCACCCTCACTGGCACCAACGACCGGCCGACGCTAACAATTGCCGACACCACCGGGACGATGAGCGAAGGCAACGGCGCGGCCACTCTGAGCGACAGCGGTGCTCTGAGCTTTACCGATCTGGACAGCACCGACGTGGTGACCGTGTCGCACACCGCCAACAACGACATCACCTGGAGCGGTGGCACGCTCAATGCGGGCGTGGCTTCGGCACTGGCCGCCGGTTTTTCGGTCGATCAGGACAGCTGGGATTACAGCACCAGCCAGAACCTCGACTTCCTCGGCACGGGTGAAACCATCACCTTCTCGTACACGGTGGTTGCCACCGACGACAGCGGCGCGGCTAACGCTGCTTCGGCGACGCAGACTGTCAGCATTACCATTACCGGCAGCAATGATGCGCCCGTGCTCAGCTTCGCCACCGGCAACGATGCCGGCGCGGTGCAGGAAGACAGCACCCTCAGCGTCAGCGGCCAGTTCAGCTCGGCCGATGTCGATCACGATGCCACTGCGACCTGGACCATCAATGGCTCGCCAACTGGAACCTACGGCTCGATCGCCGTGGACAGCAGCGGTCAATGGACCTACACCCTGGCCAATGGCAGCGATGGCATCGCCAGTGCCGTGCAATCACTGAAGGCGGGCGAAAGTCATGATGAAGTGTTCAGCGTGCAGGTCAGCGATGGCCTCGGCGGTGTGGATACCCAACTGGTGACCGTCACCGTCAGCGGCAGCAACGATGCACCGGTGCTCAGTTTTGCGCCGGGCAATGATGGCGGCGCGGTGCAGGAAGACACCACCTTCAGCGTCAGCGGCCAGTTCAGTTCGGCCGATATCGATCACGATGCCACGGCGACCTGGAGCATTGCCGGGTCAAATACCGGCAGCTACGGTTCGATCGCCGTGGACAGCACTGGCCAGTGGACCTACACCCTGGCCAACGGCAGCGATGGCATCGCCAGTGTCGTGCAGTCGCTGAAGGCCGGCGAGAGTCACGACGAGGTGTTCAGCGTCCAGGTCAGCGATGGTCTCGGCGGTGTGGATACCCAGCTGGTGACCGTCACCGTCAGCGGCAGCAACGACGCCCCGGTGCTCAGCTTCGCGTCGGGTAATGATGTGGGCGCGGTGCAGGAAGACAGCACGCTCAGCGTCAGTGGCCAGTTCAGCTCGGCCGACATCGACCACGATGCCACCGCCACCTGGAGCATCAATGGCTCGCCAACCGGCAGCTACGGTTCGATCGCCGTCGACAGCAGCGGCCAATGGACCTACACCTTGGCCAATGGCAGCGATGGCATCGCCAGTGCCGTGCAATCACTGAAGGCGGGCGAAAGTCATGATGAAGTGTTCAGCGTGCAGGTCAGCGATGGCCTCGGCGGCGTCGACACCCAGCTGGTGACGGTCACCGTCACCGGCAGCAACGACGCGCCGGTGCTCAGCTTCGTGTCGGGCAACGAGGCCGGCGCGGTGCAGGAAGACAGCACGCTCAGCGTCAGCGGCCAGTTCAGTTCGGCCGACATCGATCACGATGCCACCGCCACCTGGAGCATTGCCGGAACCAGTACCGGCAGCTATGGCTCGATCACCGTCGACAGTAGCGGCCAATGGACCTACACCCTGGCCAACGGCAGCGATGGCGTCGCCAGTGCCGTGCAATCACTGAAGGCCGGCGAAAGTCACGACGAAGTGTTCAGCGTGCAGGTCAGCGATGGTCTCGGCGGTGTGGATACCCAGCTGGTGACGGTCACCGTCAGCGGCAGCAACGATGCACCGATGCTCAGCTTCGTGTCGGGCAACGAGGCCGGCAACGTGCAGGAAGACACCACCCTCAGCGTCAGTGGCCAGTTCAGTTCAGCCGATATCGATCATGATGCCACGGCCACCTGGTCCATCAATGGCTCGCCAACCGGCAGCTACGGTTCGATCGCCGTCGACAGCAGCGGCCAATGGACCTACACCTTGGCCAATGGCAGCGATGGCATCGCCAGTGCCGTGCAGTCACTGAAGGCCGGCGAAAGTCACGACGAAGTGTTCAGCGTGCAGGTCAGCGATGGTCTCGGCGGTGTGGATACCCAGCTGGTAACCGTCACCGTCACCGGCAGCAACGACGCACCGGTGCTCAGTTTCGCCACCGGCAACGATGCCGGCAACGTGCAGGAAGACACCAGCCTCAGCATCAGCGGCCAGTTCAACTCGGCCGACATCGATCACGATGCCACCGCCAGCTGGAGCATTGCCGGGTCCAATACCGGCACTTATGGCTCGATCGCCGTCGACAGTAGCGGCCAATGGACCTACACCTTGGCCAACGGCAGCGATGGCGTCGCCAGTGCCGTGCAATCACTGAAGGCCGGCGAAAGTCACGACGAAGTGTTCAGCGTGCAGGTCAGCGACGGCCTCGGCGGCGTCGACACCCAACTGGTGACGGTCACCGTCAGCGGCAGCAACGATGCACCGATGCTCAGCTTCGTGTCGGGCAACGAGGCCGGCAACGTGCAGGAAGACACCACGCTCAGCGTCAGTGGCCAGTTCAGTTCAGCCGATATCGATCATGATGCCACGGCCACCTGGTCCATCAATGGCTCGGCAACTGGCAGCTACGGCTCAATCGCCGTGGACAGCAGCGGCCAATGGACCTACACCTTGGCCAATGGCAGCGATGGCGTTGCCAGTGCCGTGCAATCACTGAAGGCCGGCGAAAGTCATGATGAAGTATTCAGCGTGCAGGTCAGCGATGGCCTCGGCGGCGTCGACACCCAACTGGTGACCGTCACCGTCAGCGGCAGCAACGACGCACCGGTGCTCAGTTTCGCCACCGGCAATGATGTCGGCGCGGTGCAGGAAGACAGCACGCTCAGCGTCAGCGGCCAGTTCAGTTCGACCGATATCGACCACGATGCCACCGCCACTTGGAGCATTGCCGGGTCCAATACCGGCAGCTATGGCTCGATCACCGTCGACAGTAGCGGCCAATGGACCTACACCCTGGCCAACGGCAGCGATGGCGTCGCCAGTGCCGTGCAATCACTGAAGGCCGGCGAAAGTCACAACGAGGTGTTCAGCGTGCAGGTCAGCGATGGCCTCGGCGGCGTCGACACTCAACTGGTGACCGTCACCGTCACCGGCAGCAACGATGCGCCGGTGCTCAGCTTCGCAGCGGGCAACGATGCCGGTGCGGTGCAGGAAGACAGCACGCTCAGCGTCAGCGGCCAGTTCAGTTCGGCCGACATCGATCACGATGCCACCGCCAGCTGGAGCATTGCCGGGTCCAATACCGGCACTTATGGCTCGATCGCCGTCGACAGTAGCGGCCAATGGACCTACACCTTGGCCAACGGCAGCGATGGCGTCGCCAGTGCCGTGCAATCACTGAAGGCCGGCGAAAGTCACGACGAAGTGTTCAGCGTGCAGGTCAGCGACGGCCTCGGCGGCGTCGACACCCAACTGGTGACGGTCACCGTCAGCGGCAGCAACGATGCACCGATGCTCAGCTTCGTGTCGGGCAACGAGGCCGGCAACGTGCAGGAAGACACCACGCTCAGCGTCAGTGGCCAGTTCAGTTCAGCCGATATCGATCATGATGCCACGGCCACCTGGTCCATCAATGGCTCGGCAACTGGCAGCTACGGCTCAATCGCCGTGGACAGCAGCGGCCAATGGACCTACACCTTGGCCAATGGCAGCGATGGCGTTGCCAGTGCCGTGCAATCACTGAAGGCCGGCGAAAGTCATGATGAAGTATTCAGCGTGCAGGTCAGCGATGGCCTCGGCGGCGTCGACACCCAACTGGTGACCGTCACCGTCAGCGGCAGCAACGACGCACCGGTGCTCAGTTTCGCCACCGGCAATGATGTCGGCGCGGTGCAGGAAGACACCACCCTCAGCGTCAGCGGCCAGTTCAGCTCGGCCGACATCGATCACGATGCCACCGCCAGCTGGACCATCAATGGTTCGCCAACTGGAACCTATGGCTCGATCGCCGTCGACATCAGCGGCCAGTGGACCTACACCCTGGCCAATGGCACCGATGGCGTTGCCAGTGCCGTGCAATCACTGAAGGCCGGCGAGAGTCATGACGAAGTGTTCACAATCCAGGTCAGCGATGGCCTCGGCGGCGTCGATACCCAACTGGTCACCGTCACCGTCACCGGCAGCAACGACCAGCCAACCCTGACCATTGCCGACACCACCGGCGCGATGAATGAAGGCGATGGCACCGCCACATTGAGCGACAGCGGCGCCCTGAGCTTTGCCGATGTGGACAACACCAACGCGGTGACCGTGTCGCAGACCGCCAACAACGACATCGCCTGGAGCGGCGGTACGCTCAATTTGGGCGTGGCTTCAGCACTGGTGGCCGGCTTCTCGGTTGATCAGGACAGCTGGAATTACAGCACCAGCCAGAACCTCGACTTCCTCGGCGCCGGTGAAACCATCACTTTCTCGTACACGGTGGTCGCCACCGACGACAGCGGCGCGGCTAATGCTGCTTCGGCGACTCAGACCGTGACCATCACCCTCACCGGCACCAACGACCAACCAACGCTGACGATCGCCGACTCTACCGGGGCGATGAACGAGGGCGATGGCGCGGTGATGCTGAGCGACAGCGGCGTCCTGAGCTTTGCCGATCTGGACAGCACCGACGTGGTGACCGTGTCGCACACCGCCAACGGTGACATCACCTGGAGTGGCGGCACGCTCAATGCGGGTGTGGCTTCGGCACTGGCCGCCGGCTTCTCGGTCGATCAAGACAGCTGGGACTACAGCAGCAGCCAGAACCTCGACTTCCTCGGTGCGGGCGAAACCATCACCTTCTCGTACACGGTGGTTGCTACTGACGACAGTGGCGCGGCTAACGCTGCTTCGGCGACGCAGACTGTCACCATCACCATAACTGGTAGCAACGACGCGCCGGTGCTCAGCTTCGCCACCGGCAACGATGCTGGCAACGTGCAGGAAGACACCACGCTCAGCGTCAGTGGCCAGTTCAGTTCAGCCGACATCGATCATGCTGCCACCGCCAGCTGGTCCATCAATGGTTCGCCAACTGGAACCTACGGCTCGATCGCCGTCGACAGCGCTGGCCAGTGGACCTACACCTTGGCCAATGGCACCGATGGCGTTGCCAGTGCCGTGCAATCACTGAAGGCCGGCGAAAGTCATGATGAAGTATTCAGCGTGCAGGTCAGCGATGGCCTCGGCGGCGTCGACACCCAACTGGTGACCGTCACCGTCACCGGCAGCAACGATGCACCGGTGCTCAGCTTCGTGTCGGGTAATGATGTCGGCGCGGTGCAGGAAGACAGCACGCTCAGCGTCAGCGGCCAGTTCAGTTCGACCGATATCGACCACGATGCCACCGCCACTTGGAGCATTGCCGGGTCCAATACCGGCAGTTACGGCTCGATCACCGTCGACAGCACTGGCCAGTGGACCTACACCTTGGCCAACGGCAGCGATGGCATCGCCAGTGCCGTGCAATCACTGAAGGCCGGCGAAAGTCATGATGAAGTATTCAGCGTGCAGGTCAGCGATGGCCTCGGCGGCGTCGACACCCAACTGGTGACCGTCACCGTCACCGGCAGCAACGATGCACCGGTGCTCAGCTTCGTGTCGGGTAATGATGTCGGCGCGGTGCAGGAAGACAGCACGCTCAGCGTCAGCGGCCAGTTCAGTTCGACCGATATCGACCACGATGCCACCGCCACTTGGAGCATTGCCGGGTCCAATACCGGCAGTTACGGCTCGATCACCGTCGACAGCACTGGCCAGTGGACCTACACCTTGGCCAACGGCAGCGATGGCATCGCCAGTGCCGTGCAATCACTGAAGGCCGGCGAAAGTCATGATGAAGTATTCAGCGTGCAGGTCAGCGATGGCCTCGGCGGCGTCGACACCCAACTGGTGACCGTCACCGTCACCGGCAGCAACGATGCACCGGTGCTCAGCTTCGCGACCGGCAATGATGTCGGCGCGGTGCAGGAAGACACCAGCCTCAGCGTCAGCGGCCAGTTCAGTTCGACCGATATCGACCACGATGCCACCGCCACCTGGAGCATTGCCGGGTCCAATACCGGCAGTTACGGCTCGATCGCCGTCGACAGCAGCGGCCAATGGACCTACACCTTGGCCAACGGCAGCGATGGTATTGCCAGTGCCGTGCAGTCGCTGAAGGCGGGCGAAAGTCACGATGAGGTGTTCAGCGTGCAGGTCAGCGATGGCCTCGGCGGCATGGACACCCAACTCGTGACCATCACCGTCACCGGCAGCAACGACGCGCCGGTGCTCAGCTTCGCCACCGGCAATGATGTGGGCGCGGTGCAGGAAGACAGCACGCTCAGCGTCAGCGGTCAGTTCAGTTCGGCCGACATCGATCACGATGCCACCGCCAGCTGGTCCATCAATGGCTCGCCAACTGGAACCTACGGCTCGATCGCCGTGGACAGCAGCGGCCAATGGACCTACACCCTGGCCAACGGCACCGATGGCATCGCCAGTGCCGTGCAGTCGCTGAAGGCCGGCGAGAGTCATGACGAGGTGTTCAGCGTGCAGGTCAGCGATGGCTTGGGCGGCGTCGACACCCAACTGGTCACCGTCACCGTCACCGGCAGCAACGACGCGCCGGTGCTCAGTTTCGCGTCGGGTAATGATGTCGGCGCGGTGCAGGAAGACAGCACGCTCAGCGTCAGCGGCCAGTTCAGCTCGGCCGATATCGATCATGCGGCCACCGCCAGCTGGAGCATTGCCGGGTCCAATACCGGCAGCTATGGCTCGATCGCCGTCGACAGCAGCGGCCAATGGACCTACACCTTGGCCAACGGCAGCGATGGCATCGCCAGTGCGGTGCAGTCACTGAAGGCCGGCGAGAGTCATGACGAGGTGTTCAGCGTGCAGGTCAGCGATGGCCTCGGCGGCGTGGATACCCAACTGGTGACCGTCACCGTCAGCGGCAGCAACGACGCACCGGTGCTCAGTTTCACGAGTGGCAATGATGTGGGCGCGGTGCAGGAAGACACCAGCCTCAGCGTCAGTGGCCAGTTCAGTTCGGCCGACATCGATCACGATGCCACCGCCAGCTGGTCCATCAATGGCTCGCCAACTGGAACCTACGGCTCGATCGCCGTCGACAGCAGCGGCCAATGGACCTACACCTTGGCCAACGGCAGCGATGGCATCGCCAGTGCGGTGCAGTCGCTGAAGGCCGGCGAGAGTCATGACGAGGTGTTCAGCGTGCAGGTCAGCGATGGCCTCGGCGGCGTGGATACCCAACTGGTGACCGTCACCGTCAGCGGCAGCAACGACGCGCCGGTGCTCAGCTTCGCAGCGGGCAACGATGCCGGTGCGGTGCAGGAAGACAGCACGCTCAGCGTCAGCGGCCAGTTCAGCTCGGCCGATATCGATCACGATGCCACTGCGACCTGGACCATCAATGGCTCGCCAACTGGAACCTACGGCTCGATCACCGTCGACAGCAGCGGCCAGTGGACCTACACCCTGGCTAACGGCAGCGATGGTATCGCCAGTGCGGTGCAGTCGCTGAAGGCCGGCGAGAGTCACGACGAGGTGTTCAGCGTGCAGGTCAGCGATGGCCTCGGTGGCGTCGATACCCAACTGGTGACTGTCACCGTCAGCGGCAGCAACGATGCACCGGTGCTCAGCTTCGTGTCGGGCAATGATGTCGGCGCGGTGCAGGAAGACACCACCCTCAGCGTCAGTGGCCAGTTCAGTTCGGCCGACATCGATCACGATGCCACCGCCAGCTGGTCCATCAATGGTTCGCCAACCGGCAGCTACGGCTCAATCGCCGTGGACGGCAGCGGCCAGTGGACCTACACCCTGGCCAACGGCACCGATGGCATCGCCAGTGCGGTGCAGTCGCTGAAGGCCGGCGAGAGTCATGACGAGGTGTTCAGCGTGCAGGTCAGCGATGGCTTGGGCGGCGTCGACACCCAACTGGTCACCGTCACCGTCACCGGCAGCAACGACGCCGCAGTGCTATCCTCGGCCAGCGTCACGCTGACCGAAACCAATGCTCCGCTGACCACCGGTGGCAGCCTGACCGTCAGCGATATCGACAGCCCGGAAAGCTTCCAGGCGCAGTCTGGCACCACCAACGCAAACGGGATCTTCGCCATCGATACCACGGGTAACTGGAGCTATACCGCCAATTCAGCCTTCGACGCACTCAATGTCGGTGACAGCCTGACCGACACCTTCGCGGTGCTCAGTGCTGATGGCACCGAGACCTCGGTCAGCGTCACCATCAACGGCACTAATGATGCACCGGTAACCGACCTGAACGGTGGAGGCGCCGGCAACGACGCAACCGCGGCCTTCACCGAACAGACCTCCGTGCTGATCGCCCCGTCGGCGACCATCACCGACATCGACTCGGCCAACCTGACCTCGATGACAGCGACGCTGACGGTGCGCCCCGACGGCAACGCCACCGAGTCGCTATCGCTTAACGCGAGCGCCACTACGGCAGCGGCCGGCCTGACAGTCAGCTACACCACCGGCACCGGCGTACTGTCGATCACCGGTTCGGCCACCAAGGCCACCTACCAGACGATTCTGGACGGTATCCTCTACAACAACTCCAGCGATACGCCGACCACTTCTGATCGGACGGTGAACGTTCTGGTCAGCGACGGCATCGACAGCAGTATCTCGCACAGCGTCACCATCGGCATCACCGCGCTCAACGACACACCGGTGAACACGTTGCCGGCAAGCTACACGACGAATGAAGACACCGCATTCAAGCTCAGCGGTCTGTCGGTGGCTGACGTCGACGCAGGCACTGGCAGCATCTCGGTCACGCTCACGGTCGGCAGCGGCGCCTTAACGGCCGCTACAGCAGGCAGTGTCACGGTCAGCGGCTCGGGCACCGGCAGCATCGTGCTCACGGGTACCCTCGCCAACATCAACACTTACCTGGCCACGGTCGCCAACCAGCCGACCTACACCCCGGCTACCAATGCCAACGGTACGGTCACCCTGACCATGCTGACCAATGACGGTGGCAACACGGGCACTGGTGGAGCACTGAGCGACAGCGACACGATCAACATCAACATCACCGCGCTCAACGACACACCGGTGAACGCGCTGCCGGCAAGCTACACGACGAATGAAGACACCGCATTCAAGCTCAGCGGTCTGTCGGTGGCTGACGTCGACGCAGGCACTGGCAGCATCTCGGTCACGCTCACGGTCGGCAGCGGCGCCTTAACGGCCGCGACAGCGGGCAGTGTCACGGTCAGCGGCTCGGGCACCAACAGCATCGTGCTCACGGGTACCCTTGCCAACATCAACACTTACCTGGCCACGGTCGCCAACCAGCCGACCTACACCCCGGTTGCCAATGCCAACGGTACGGTCACCCTGACCATGCTGACCAATGACGGTGGCAACACGGGCACTGGTGGTGCGCTGAGCGACAGCGACACGATCAACATCAACATTACCGCGCTCAACGACACACCGGTGAACACGCTGCCGGCAAGCTACACGACGAATGAAGACACCGCATTCAAGCTCAGCGGTCTGTCGGTGGCTGACGTCGACGCAGGCGCTGGCAGCATCTCGGTCACGCTCACGGTCGGCAGCGGCTCCTTAACAGCCGCGACAGCAGGCAGTGTCACGGTCAGCGGCTCGGGCACCGGCAGCATCGTGCTCACGGGTACCCTCGCCAACATCAACACTTACCTGGCCACGGTCGCCAACCAGCCGACCTACACCCCGGTTGCCAATGCCAACGGTACGGTCACCCTGACCATGTTGACCAATGACGGTGGCAACACGGGCACTGGTGGAGCACTGAGCGACAGCGACACGATCAACATCAACATCACCGCGCTCAACGACACACCGGTGAACACGCTGCCGGCAAGCTACACGACGAATGAAGACACCGCATTCAAGCTCAGCGGTCTGTCGGTGGCCGACGTCGACGCAGGCACTGGCAGCATCTCGGTCACGCTCACGGTCGGCAGCGGCGCCTTAACGGCCGCGACAGCAGGGAGTGTCACGGTCAGCGGCTCGGGCACCGGCAGCATCGTGCTCACGGGTACCCTTGCCAACATCAACACTTACCTGGCCACGGTCGCCAACCAGCCGACCTACACCCCGGTTGCCAATGCCAACGGTACGGTCACCCTGACCATGCTGACCAATGACGGTGGCAACACGGGCACTGGTGGTGCGCTGAGCGACAGCGACACGATCAACATCAACATCACCGCGGTCAATGACGCGCCGGTACTGTCCGGGACAGTTCCGACGTCGGTCAACGTCAGCAGCGGGGTGTTGGTGAGTTCGTTCCTGAGTTCCACGGATGTGGACAGTGGCGCACTGAAGGGCATCGCGATCACCGCTGCGACCCGCACAAATGGCTCTAATGGCAAGTGGCAGTACTCAACAGACAGTGGATCGACGTGGACAGATGTCGGCACGGTGAGTACGAGCTCGGCGCTGCTGCTGCGTAGCGGCGACTTAGTACGCATGACCGGTAACGGAAACGCGGGTGATCTAACCTACAAGGCGTGGGATCAGACGTCGGGCACGTTTGCGACGAAGGTCGACCCTGGCTCAGGCGGGGGTACCAGCGCGTTCAGCACGACCAACGTTATATGGTCGGTCACCCACCCGGCAGGCATCGCCGGCGAGCCGATCAACTTGGCTCTGGCCAACCCGTTGGCGGATCACAGTCTTCCTGTCACGGTAACGATCACCGGAGTTCCAGCGGACTGGATAGTGAACGGCGCCACGCATCTCGGCGACGGCAGCTGGTCGGTCACCACTATCGATCCCTCGGTACTCACCGTCACTACGACGGCAAGCTACGTCGGCGCCATGGTGTTGCTCGTAACGGAGACCTGGACCAATACAGACGGGACGACAGGAAGCGCCATCGTCTCGAACAACGTAGAGGCCTACGCCCCAGGCTCACCAATCTTCGCCTTGTCCCTCAACGACAACCTGACCGGCTCGTCCGGTGCCGACACCTTCGTCTTCGCCCAGCCGATCGGTAACAACCAGATCTATAACTTCGATGCCGCAGCGGACAAGATCGACCTGATCGGCTTCACCGGCGTCACCGGTTTTGCTGACTTGAGTATCACTAACGACGCCAATGGCAATGCACTGGTCAGCATAAGCTCCGGCCAGACGGTCACCCTCAAAGGTGTCGATGCGGCGGACTTGAGCGAAGCGAACTTCCAGTTCGATGTGGACCCGCTCACCAACAACGCCGGCACCCTCACCATTGCCGACGGCGCGATCATGCCGTTCGGTGGCAGCATCCATAACAGCGGCACCATCGAGCTCGGCTCCGCCGGCAGCACGACCAGCCTTGAGATTCTGTTCCGTGGCGCGACCTTGAGCGGTGGCGGCCAGGTGCTGCTATCCGACAACTCACAAAACGTGATTTTCGGCGGCAGTGCCGACACCGTGCTGACCAACATCGACAACCGCATTTCCGGCGCCGGCCAGTTGGGCGCCGGGCAGATGGTGCTGATCAATGCGGGGCTGATCATGGCCAGCGGGCTGAACAGCCTGGTGCTCGACACCGGCACCCACACCATCACCAACAGCGGTGTGCTGGAGTCCACAGGCCCAGGCGGCATGACGGTTGCCAGTACGGTCGAAAACACCGGCCACCTGTGGGCCAACGGTGGCGACCTGCGCCTGCTGGCAGACGTGACCGGTGACGGCAGCGCCACCATCGACGGCGACGCGACCCTGACCTTCTCCGGTGCCGCACACGGGTCTGTTGCCTTCCACGGCGAAGGCGCGGGCACGCTGGTGATCGCACAGGCCGAAACGGCGGGCTCGCTGGTCGGCATCCTCGGTCTGGAAAGCAATGACTTGCTGATGTTCGGCGATCTCGCTTTCGGCGCCAACACCCAACTCAGCTACAACGCCAACGCCTCTGGCGCCGGCGGCCTGCTGACAGTGGACGACGGTGCGCATCGAGCCGAGGTTAACCTGCTGGGGCACTACACGGTGGAAGACTTCCAGGTCACCGACGACGGCCAGGCCGGCACCCAGGTCAGTTACCACGGTGAATCCAGCGGCACGCTGGTGGGCAGCATGCTCGCGGACACGATCAGTGGCGGCGACGGCAACGACATCATCGTGGGTCGTGGCGGCGAAGACACCCTCAGCGGTGGCGCGGGAGCCGATGTGTTCGCCTACCTCAACGTGAATGAAGGCGGCGACCATATCCTCGACTACAACTTCGCCGAAGGGGACACAATCGACCTCTCCGCACTGCTCAAGGCCAACTTTGTCAGTGGCACCAGTCAGGTGTCGGACTTTGTCCAAGTGGTGCAGACCGGCAGCGACCTCACCGTGAAGGTGGATACCGATGGTGCAAACAATGGCAAGAACTTCGTCGATGTGGCGGTGCTTGACCACACAGGTACGCCTGGGCCCGATCTGGTGCGCACCTGGTTCGGGGATGCCGACCATACGCTGACGGCGTGATATTGGGCTGGAGTTGAGCAGTTGATGATTGTGGAGACCAGGGCAGGTCGAACCATTATCTGGCTACTCAACTCCTTCGCTCACGCTGCATGCTCCCTGACTGGTTGATTCACCGGCGGAAGCAACGCGTTAGATGAACCTCTGGGCTGCGTAGTTTAATGTGCACTACCCTGGAAAAGGATTTCATCGTGTACATCAAAGGACGCTACATCGTATCTGCCTGCGCACTGCTGTTTTTCCAGCACGCACTGGCGACCGGAATGGACTGCACAAAAGCGGCAAACGCTGTCGAAAATACAATTTGCGCAAACAAAGGGCTGTATGAGCTGGATACGCAAATGGGTTCGACCTATCGAACGCTGATGAGCGCCGCTTCGCAGGCGCAGGTTGAACTGAAGAGATCTCAGCGCCAGTGGTTGAAAGTGCGCAATGAATGCGTCGAAGACGTCGCCTGCCTGGACCAACACTATCGCGAACGCTTACAGGCATTGCACGTGCAATGGGTCGACTTCGTTGCCTATCAACCCGACGACGTCGACAAACAGGTGATGGAGGATTTGCAACAACGCATCCAGGACCTGAGCAAGGATAATCCGGAGTTTGCGCTGGAGCGGGCACTCAACTCTATGGCGTTCGACAGCAGCACAACGTCATTCCCTGGCGACCCGGGTGAAGATGAGCAATCCCTCTTTCCCAAGAGTATTCCCCAAGATGTTACGGAGGACGAGTGGAAGGCGCTGAAAGCGTCCGGCATCGACGACGCCGCTGAATCCGGGCACACCTCATACACGCTGATGGATATGGATGGCGACGGACAGCGTGACCTCATCGTTGAAACCTATTCCGGCGGCACCGGGATGTTCAGTTACACGCAAACCTACCGTCGCAGTGAAGGCCGGTTCATCAGCAGGACATCGGGGCCTGCCCATGAATCCGGCCCACTTTTCTATACCAATGAACGCGGCGCCAACCAATCCGTGAACTGGATCAAGGCTCGCGGAAAAATGTACGTCGCCTACCGAAACGGTAGCTACGGCGTTGACCAGGTCTTTCTTCTCAATCCCCTGAAGATCAATAACAAAGTGCCTACACTGACCGTTCGCTACGGCTATCAACTGACAGTGCCCCACACTCAATATCTGGAGGACGGCACCACCGCTTTCGAACTGGAGCCTGCCCTGCAAAAGGTACTCGCGAAAGCCTTGATCAAAGTGAATGCAGGTGAAGCTTTGGAGACTGCCCGGCAGAAAACCCCGATCTGCCCCATCCCCTCTTCAGTACAAGACAGTGATGACTATTACAGCTTCGGGGCGAGTTACTACGCGGTCGAACCCGTCGCCGATATGCCGGTGGTCATCGGGAATGAGTGCTTCATCGCAAGACTGATCAATTGGTACGGGAGCTACGGCGACAAGGACGGACTGTTTGCACTACTGACGTTGCGCAAACCGGGATCTGAAGACCAGGAACGCAGTTATTCGGTCAACGGACGTCGACATATCGCACAAGTGAGCACATCGATTGGCAAGGCCGAAGGTGGGGCTGAAAACTTTTAGTCAGTTATCCACCGATGGACAGCCACAAAAAAGCCCCACCAGATCACTCTGTGTGGGGCTTTCAAATATGTGGTGTCTGAACCAGCTGACATTTCCCCCTTCCGGCAGCTCGACTCTGCTGCCGTAGATTGGAGCTTGACCAAGCGTCTGTACCGCAATGGCGCCTATTTTCTCTGGGGGAAGCACAGGCATCCCATATTTTTCACAGATGATCTTTTCCATCGCATCCGGAAAAACCAAATCACCTTCGTTCAGAACAGCTCCCTGGATACCAATTCGATTGATGGTTCAGTTGCTTCAGTCTTCGAGCCACCAATTCAAAAGCGCCTCGTCATCATCGTCATCCAGATTTTGATAGATGTTCGCGTAGTACCATTGAATCCCGGTTCTATCGCAGAACCGATTAAAAAACGCGTTGATCTTGTCCATCCCATTACTCGCAGGAACGGCGAGCGAGAGATTGCCCTTGAACACACCATCCAGCGTTCCACCCAACTCACAACCGACATAGCTCTCAAGCCCGGCGATATCCTCAGCAGGGATATAGTCGGCATAGATATGGATGCAGAAGTTGCCACCTCGCTCAATAACCACCGCATGGGTGTTTCTGTTTTCGATAGAGATGACATCTCCACGGGCCATATTCAGCGCCAGGCCAGGTGAGGACAGCAGTTCATAGGTTACCGCCCCCACCTGACGAGCCGGAAGTTCCTCGAATACAGAACCATCGCTGTCGCCTGCAAATACCTGAATCAGAACAGGGATGACCTTCTCGTCCATTCGGAACTCCAGGTTCGTGCCTTTCAAATTCGTCAAATTGGCCTGATAGCCGACCAGAGCACGCTTTCCAAAGGAGTAAATTCCACCCCTTTGATCCCTTTCGCAAGCTCTTTGAATGCGCCTGAGCAAATAAGCGTATTACTTCCTGAAATCAACCCCTTGAATTTGAACAAGTCACGCTTGAATTCGGGAGGTAATACCAATTTCTTGAACCTAAAAATCAACCCATCCTCTTCTATGAAAGTAGAAGCAGGGTCGGTCTCCGAGCGCGCATCCAGCTCTTCAAAAAGTACGGCATTGTAGCTTTTGGATGAAATAGTTTCCCCACCTTTGGAAACCACCTGAATGGGCACAGCGTCAGTAACACTTACGTCAAGATCGCTGCAAATAGACATGAAATCATCACTGACTATGTAAAATCGAGCGACACTTCTTATATCAAAGTCATAGAGCTTATCTTTAGAGATAAGCACCATCCCTTCAGGGTAGGGCGTGTGCGTTTTGTAATGGATCTTCTCCGCATACCACGGAAAAAATCCATACTCTACACCTTTGGTATCTGAGTAAAATTTATCGTAAAGATCTGCCTGCAAGAAGCCAGCCGGGCAACCAGGTTCTTCCTTTTGAGAAAGTACGTAATATTCCATAAACACTTCTCCCTGCTTATCTAAGTCGGCGTTGTGTTGTGCCGGGTACCGAAAGACTTGTTCTTAATCTTGTCTGTATCGCGGATATCTGAGCTCGCGCCTGCGCTTCGTCGATGACACCAGCCTCATATTTGCTCCTGACGGTCGTTACCATGTTGTTAACCATCGGGCTATAGACCTTACCATGCGATCCACAGTGGTAAAAAACGCGCTTGGTTTTCTTCGCCTGATCCGCACTGTCAGGCATCAACAGGCCGTTTTCCTTTTTATCCCGTTCTCCGCCCATCCCGATATCCGAGAAGAAACTGGCTTGCCGTCCCCACACTTCCTCAGGGATGAGGTGATGCGCCTGCATTTTGTCATGAGCTTTGCCACCCAATGCCCGATTGAGCGTGCTACTGCACAGCCCATTCGGATCGATCCACTGGGTCGGGCTGATCACATACTGATAGAAGTTGATACCGCCGGCGTATCCGATTGGATCGCGAGACACAAAGCGACCGACGCCAGGGTCGTAGTACCGATGGCGGTTGTAATGCAGTCCAGTCTCATGATCGTGATACTGGCCCTGGAAGCGGATCGGGTTATTCAACCCTTGTCGCTGGGCCGAGGATGAGCGTTGTTCAATCGCTTGTCCCCACACCCTGTACTGCGCGCTCCATGCCATTTCACCCTGCTGGTCGGTAAGTTCTTGTGGCGTGCCGAGGTGATCGCACTGATACCACGCAATCGCATCAAACGGTTGAGGAACAGGCGCGTGATTCCACAGCGGATCCTCGTCCGGTGTGTAAACATCACCATAAATGGGTTGAGGTACTAAACGAATGGGCTGGTGACTTAGCGCCTGTACCACTGGATTGAATGTACCGGGCTCAAATACGTAATGAACAGTGCGTCCGGTATCACCATCCAGCTGAGCGGGACTGCTCTCCCACGCCAGATTGTCACCGTCCCAACCGAACATCGTGAAGCCGCAACCATACTCACGTTGTTTGCGTGCATGTTCATTGCGATTCCACAGAGATCCGGCCTCTGGACGATGCTTATAGTGCGCTCGGGAGTTTTTGTGCAGGCGGCGACCGAGTGGGTCGTAGGCATAATCCACTGCCAGACGGTCATCTTCGAAATGCACCAGGCGATCGAACAGATCCCATCGCATCTCGCACACACTGCCATTACTCCAACGCTTGACCTGATTTCCGCGCTTGTCGTAGTCATAGTGCGTGCCTGCGTACTTACGCAACAAGTTATCGAGAAGTTTGCTGCGCACGGGTTCCTGATCCAGGGGCCTGCGGATTGGACTTGCCCCTACCAAACCGGACACCAACTCCCCGTTAAATTGATGCTGCCGCCAAGCGCCTGAACTCCCTCGGTGAACGATAGTTCAAGGCGCTGTGCGGATGCTGCTCGTTGTAATGCTCGAAGGCAATGGCCAGGTTACGCAACGCCGTTTCTCGATCCGGCTTGGGCATGTGCGCCACGTAATCACGCTTGATCGTCTTCACGAAGCTCTCGGCCATGCCGTTGCTCTGCGGGCTGCGTACTGGGGGGGGCACCGGTTGCAAGCCGATCTGTCGAGCAAACAGGCGTGTCTGTTCGGCCGTGTACGCCGAGCCGTTGTCGCTGAGCCATTGCACCGGCGTGGTCGGCAGTTGGTCACCAAAACGCTTCTCCACGCTTTCCAGCATCAAGTCGCGGATGTCATCGCCGCTGTACCCGGTCGGGCTCGCGACCCAGCCGATGGCTTCGCGATCACAGCAATCCAGGGCGAAGGTCACGCTCAGTTTGGCGCCGTCCTCGCAGCGGAACTCAAAGCCGTCCGAGCACCAACGTGTATCACTGGTTTGCACCGCAATACGGCCTTCGTGCCGACGCGGCACGCCGGGCTGTTTGATGCGCCGCTCCAGCAGTAAGTTGTGATCACGCATGACCCGGTAAACCCGCTTCACGTTGATCGCCGGCAGCAACTGGGTTTCACGGGCGCGACGCAATAATCCCCAGACCCGACGGTAGCCATAGCTGGGCAGCTCGCTAACCTGCTGCTGGATTTCGACCACCAGCGCAGCATCGTCCACAGTCCTGCTTCGCCGTACTTTGGGCGATACCGATTGCTTGATTCGAACCGTTAATTGCGAGCGCGCCACACCGAGACATTCGCTGACCAGCTTCACTGGTCGTCCCCCGGCAACAAGGGTGAGTGCGCAATCCACTTTCGCGACCGGGCGATCTCCACGGCCTCTTTGAGGATTTCTGCTTCCATCGTTTTCTTGCCCAGCATCCGTTGCAGCTCACGGATTTGCTTGAGCGCATCGCTCAGCTCGGAAGCAGGCACCACGGCTTCGCCAGCACTGACCGCCGACAGGCTGCCGTCCTGGTAAAGCTTGCGCCACAGGAACAACTGGTTGGCATTGATGCCGTTACGCCGAGCCACCACCGAAACGCTTTGCCCTGGCTCAAGACTCTCGCGAACCATGGCCAGTTTTTGCTCTGGGCTCCAGCGGCGCCGCCGCTCCTGGCCCAAAAGCTCCCCACTCTTATCGTTGCTGTTAGTCATAAACATAACCGTTTGCCTATCCCTTATCGTAAGGGGGAAACGGTGTCCTGTCTTTCATGGGGCTCGTTCATTGCGCAGTACTGCGCAACTTTTTGCGCACTTAGCTTTCTACCTGCATCGCTATATAGACAGGTTCTGAAAATGGGTAAAAGCTAGACCGCCCCATTGAAAGCTGACAGTTAAAGGCTTGAACACCTGGAAAAGTGGGGACCAAAGTGGGGACTAGCAAAGAGGTAGGATCGAGAAAGCCAGCGAAAAATTACGCTAACTCCCTGATTATATTGGTGTCCCAGGGCAGGTTCGAACTGCCAACCTTCCCCTTAGGAGGGGGATGCTCTATCCAATTGAGCTACTGAGACACACGTCGCCGGCAAAGGAATGCGCAGCGATGGACGGCGTGCATGTTAACGGGCAGGCCCGCGTTTGTCATGTCATCCGTAGGGCTTTTTAAGTGTAGGCAGACGCCTCACGGTAGCGTGGCTTTGTTTACCGTGCAAATTGCATCGCCGTAAAAATGCAACGACGGTATTTTGTGAAAATATCTTAATTCTTTGTTTTTAAAGGATTTAATAGCCGCTAAACTTTTGGCATGCGGGCTGCTTCGACTGTTCTCAATGAACGAGGAAGATCAGCCCCATGAACAGCGCTCTTTTAGTCGCGAATGCAGTCGCCCTGGTGGTTCTGTTGGGTTTTCAATTCTTCCCCGAAAACGATGCGGCGACGGTTGCCCAACGCATACCCCATTACCTGCAGCTGCAAAAAGCGCCTCAATTGGCGGTCATGAGCGATCAGCCCGATGTTGTCAGCCAAGAGGTGAGCCAGGAGCGTATTCAGCTGCGCACACAGTCTTTCGAACGCTTGGTATTTTGAATCACCCCATCAGGAGCACAGCATGTCCAAATCAGCCGCAGGATTTTTCGTCCTCGCTTTACTGAGTGGCATTCTTCATCTGTCATTGTTCCAGGACACGGTCGTCACCCTGCCCCTGATTGCCTGCGGCATGTTTGGTACGCTGTTCGTGCTGGCGCTGATCGCCGGGCGCAAGATCAAGTTCGATCCGGTTTTGCGCTGAGGCTCAGCAGCTTCAGAAGATTGGCGACGGTGACAGCAAGGTCGCCGGAGTTATCCAGTCGATGTATCCGCGTATCACCGATTGAATCGCCAGCCGTGAACAGCGCATTGCGGCGCAGTCTTGCTTCAATTTCTGCCGGGCTCTCACGCCCCCGCCGTAGCAGGCGCTCTCGCAGGACTTCATCCTTGACCGTCAACAGCACCGGAAATAGCGTGGGATAGCGCTGCTGCGCATCTGCAAGGTGTCCGCGCGAACCGTTGATCAACACATCTCGCCCGTCCTTGAGCCATTGGTCTATGCGCACAGGAATACCGTAATCCAGCCCATTGGCTTGCCACGACAGCGCAAAATCCCCTTGGCTTCTGAGTCGTTCGAACTCTTTGCGGGATACCTCGATGGCGTCTTCACCCACGGACTCAGCCGAGCGCGTAATAACCCGGCGCACCACCTCGCAATTGCAGGCCCGCAAGGGCTCACGAGCGGTTTCGATAAGGCTGTCCTTGCCGGATCCGGAAGGCCCCATCAAGTAAATCAGCCTGCCATCCATCCTGAAATCATTCCATACCATCCGTCTGCCCTAGTAAATCGGCCATTTGCCACTATCCTGTATAAGGCAAGGAACAAGGATCGAATCCGCATAGCATGCACCTTCAGGGGTCTTCGGGCATCATCTGTCGGGCAAGAGGACGCGGTCAGCGATACGGACTCATGGATTGTTTTCAAACCAGTCTGCATTTCTGATAATAGGTGCTGGCATTAAGCCTTTACCCGGATCAATATTTGTCACAGAATTGACGCCAATGATCTGGCTAATTTGAGGCATGATGCGCGCCTCTATCAATTCAGGTTGAACATTTGGTCGGAGCGCTTGTCCTATCTGACATCCTGCGGCCAATCCCGAGAACCGCTCCCCTGAACTAACCGGTTAAATTTATGCGCCCATTGAAACAGGCAATTTATTCCAGCCGTACGGCTGACAAGTTCGTCGTACGTCTGCCAGACGGAATGCGTGAACGCATTGCCGAGGTGGCTCGCAATCATCATCGCAGCATGAATTCCGAAATCATCGCGCGCCTTGAACAGAGTCTTATTCAGGAAGGCGCGTTGGGCGAAGAATTGAGCATGCGCCTGGACAGCCCCGAGCTGTCATTGCACGAACGTGAACTGCTGCAACGCTTCCGCCAACTCTCCCATCGCCAGCAAAACGCTTTGGTTTCGCTGATCGCCCATGACGCCGAAATGGCCGCAGACGTTTCCTGATTCATCCCGAAAGCTCAAGCCAGCATAATTGCTGGCTTTTTTTTGCCTGAAATTCGGGCAAAAAAAACCCGCCGATTGGGCTAATGCCTGTCAGTTAAGCCCGCTTGTGTCTTGCGCAGGACTTAGACTGACTGGCATTTGCCAATTGAGCGGGTTCCTTTAAAGCAGGACGTCAGAGCAGGAAAATTGTCGCCAACCCGAGGAAGATGAAAAAGCCACCACTGTCAGTCATGGCAGTGATCATCACGCTGGCGCCCATTGCCGGGTCGCGCCCAAGCCGCGCCAGGGTCATCGGAATCAAAACCCCCATTAATGCCGCAAGCAACAGGTTAAGCGTCATGGCGGCAGTCATTACCACGCCCAGGGACCAACTGCCATAAAGCAGATAGGACACCACACCAATCACCCCACCCCAGACCAGGCCATTGATCAAGCCGACCGCCAACTCCTTGCGCATCAGCCGCGACGTATTGCCGGTGCTGACCTGATCCAGCGCCATGGCGCGAACGATCATGGTGATCGTCTGGTTACCCGAGTTGCCGCCGATACCCGCCACGATCGGCATCAATGCCGCGAGTGCTACCAGTTTTTCAATGGAGCCTTCGAACAGACCGATCACCCGGGATGCAACGAACGCGGTAATCAGGTTCACCGCCAGCCAGGCCCAACGGTTGCGCAGGGATTTCCAGACTGACGCGAAAATATCTTCCTCTTCGCGCAGACCCGCCATGTTGAGAACTTCGTTTTCGCTCTCTTCACGAATCAGGTCGACCATTTCATCGATGGTCAGACGACCGATCAGCTTGCCGTTCTTATCGACCACCGGCGCCGAGATCAAGTCGTAACGCTCGAACGCCTGAGCGGCCTCGTAGGCGTCTTCGTCCGGATGAAAACTCACCGGGTCGCTGGCCATGACTTCCGACACCTGTTTTTCCGGGTCGTTGACCAGCAGACGCTTGATCGGCAACACGCCCTTGAGCACGCCGTCGTAATCGACCACGAACAGTTTGTCGGTGTGACCCGGTAGCTCCTTGAGGCGACGCAGGTAACGCAAAACCACTTCGAGACTGACATCCTCACGGATGGTCACCATCTCGAAGTCCATCAGCGCACCGACCTGCTCCTCGTCATAGGACAACGCGGAGCGGACGCGCTCACGCTGTTGGCCATCGAGGGTTTCCATCAGCTCGTGGACGACGTCTCGCGGCAGCTCGGAGGCCAGGTCAGCCAGTTCGTCGGCATCCATGTCCTTGGCCGCAGCCAGGAGCTCGTGATCGTCCATGTCGGCGATCAGGGTTTCACGAACCGAATCGGATACTTCAAGCAGA
This sequence comes from Pseudomonas sp. P9_31, assembly GCF_034008235.1. Taxonomy (NCBI): domain Bacteria; kingdom Pseudomonadati; phylum Pseudomonadota; class Gammaproteobacteria; order Pseudomonadales; family Pseudomonadaceae; genus Pseudomonas; species Pseudomonas sp. P9_31. The sequence continues at coordinate 1,649,640 of NZ_CP125375.1, read as the reverse complement.
ATGTCGCCGTCGCGATCGGCCTTGACCAATTGCCAGACGGTCAGACGATCGTCCAGCGGCAAGGCTTCAAGGATGTAGGCAACGTCGGCGGAGTGCAGATCATCGAGCTTGCGTTGCAACTCGACGAGGTTTTGCCGGTGAACCAGGTTCTCGACCCGGTCGTGATGCGGACCTTCCTGGCGATGAGTCAGGTCTTCGACCACCCGCTGGCGTTGCAGCAGCTCAACGACTTGAGCGAGACGGTCCTGCAAGCTTTCCTGCGTTTTCTTTACTTCAGCTTCAGACATAGGCGAACTCCACTCCCAGCAGCGGGGCACGCCGGAAGGATCAATCAGTCAATTCATGATTGTAAAAACGGGGTACTGAGTAACTACTGGGTAAGTCCATGGAGGTATTCCACAAGCCCCGGCGGGGCTGACGGGCGCAATGATAACACCGCCTGATGGTTTTAAACGTTAAAAAATCGCGGCTGAAACAAGCGCTTGCGAGACAAACCTGAGCGCGGTGCTGATCCATGGAACTGCGACGACTTATCCTGAAAAGAAAACACACCATCATCGAAAAATGTAACGGCTACCCTTGATAAGGACCGTCAAGGAGGACGCCGAATGCCATGGAATGCACATTATTTTTTGCTTGCCGCCCTGCTCTGCCTGCCGCCCCGGGCGCTTGCTACGACCGTTCACCGGTGTGAAGCCCCTGATGGGCGCATCACCTTCACGACCTTGAGCTGTACGGCCGGAGAAAACCTTTCACTTCAGGACGTTCACACCTTCATACCCGGGAGCACGACAGCCCTGATGCCAGAAGCCGAGTTTCGCGAAACATCAGGTATGAAAATCCAAAGAAGAGCGCCGACTGTCGTTGGTCAGCCCGAGGGCAAATGTGGAAATCTGCTCAGCGCGAAGGAGCGCCGCATAGCGATCATCAATCAGCGGGTCGTCGCCGGCATGAGCCAGCAGGACGTCGAAAGCGCTCTCGGCAAGCCAGACAAGATCAGCACCCGCAATTCCACCATGAGCTACCGCTACGACAACAAGCGAGGACGCAGTGCTCACGTCGAGTTCGATGAGAAGGGTTGTACCAAAGGAAAAGCCAAATCGCAGACGGCAAAAAGCCCGCGTTAAACGCGGGCTTTTTGGTGTTTGGTGCACTCGACAGGATTCGAACCTGTGACCGCTCGGTTCGTAGCCGAGTACTCTATCCAGCTGAGCTACGAGTGCATTTGTGTTTTTATACCAGATCACAACTGGTTGGAGCCAAGTTATTCACATTACTGCAAACAACTCTTAAGTGGTGCACTCGACAGGATTCGAACCTGTGACCGCTCGGTTCGTAGCCGAGTACTCTATCCAGCTGAGCTACGAGTGCATTTGTTGCCGCGCATTATAGGCCGTTAAATCTTTTTGTAAAGCACTTTTTCTAGTATTTTCAACAACTTACCGAAAAAGCCAGATTACAACGTACTAAGCAAATAATGGCGGAGAACGGGGGATTCGAACCCCCGACACCCTTTTGAGGTGTACTCCCTTAGCAGGGGAGCGCCTTCGGCCACTCGGCCAGCTCTCCGCAACACGGGGCGTATCTTAACCAACCTTTTCCCCGTTTGCAAACATAAAAAACGATAAAAATTAATGGCTTGGTTCTTCGTCCTTCTCTTTCTTTATACGCAGGTAAATTTCTTCACGGTGCACAGCAACCTCTTTCGGGGCATTGACACCAATACGCACTTGATTTCCTTTAACGCCGAGCACGGTCACGGTGATTTCGCCATCACCAATAATCAGGCTTTCTGCGCACCGACGAGTCAGAATCAGCATACCTTTCTCCTCACGCATTTCATTTCAGGGACAACAGTCTGCAAAAAAAAGGCATTCGACCTACAACCGGAACGATCGTAGCCCTACATGCCTGAGTATTGACTAGCGCGAGCAAAAGAACAGCTTTGGTACGCACCATTCAAAAAACGAAGGGCGCGGTCAGACCGCGCCCTTCGGGGAACGCATCACTCGCCCTGTCGGGCCGGCGCGTCCAGTTCGAAAGCTGTGTGCAGCGCGCGCACAGCCAGTTCCAGGTACTTCTCTTCGATCACCACGGACACCTTGATTTCCGAGGTCGAGATCATCTGGATGTTGATGCTTTCTTTCGCCAGGGATTCGAACATACGGCTAGCCACGCCCGCGTGGGAGCGCATGCCGACGCCGACGATCGAGACCTTGGCAATCTTGGTGTCGCCCACGACTTCACGGGCACCGATCTCGCGAGCGGTGTTTTCCAGTACGGTTTGCGCCGCCTGGTAGTCGTTACGGTGCACGGTGAAGGTGAAGTCGGTGGTGTTATCGTGCGCGACGTTCTGCACGATCATGTCGACTTCGATGTTCGCGGCACTGATCGGGCCGAGAATCTTGAACGCCACGCCCGGGGTGTCTGGCACGCCACGGATGGTCAGCTTGGCTTCATCGCGGTTGAAAGCGATGCCGGAAATGATCGGCTGTTCCATGGTTTCCTCTTCATCAATAGTAATGAGGGTGCCCGGACCCTCCTTGAAGCTGTGCAGTACGCGCAGCGGAACGTTGTACTTGCCGGCGAACTCGACCGCACGGATCTGCAATACCTTGGAACCGAGGCTGGCCATTTCCAGCATCTCTTCAAAGGTGATCTTGTCCAGACGCTGAGCCACGGACACCACACGCGGGTCGGTGGTGTAGACGCCGTCGACGTCAGTGTAGATCTGGCACTCGTCAGCCTTCAGTGCCGCCGCCAGCGCCACGCCAGTGGTGTCGGAACCGCCACGACCGAGCGTGGTGATATTGCCGTGCTCGTCGACGCCCTGGAATCCGGCGACAACCACCACACGACCGGCCTTCAGGTCACCGCGAATCTTCTGGTCATCAATCTGCAAGATACGCGCTTTATTGTGCGCGCTATCCGTCAGAATCCGTACCTGATTACCGGTGTACGACACCGCTGGCACGCCGCGCTTGATCAGCGCCATGGCCAACAGTGCAATCGTCACCTGCTCACCGGTGGAAACGATCACATCCAGTTCGCGAGGAACCGGCTGACCGTCGCCACTGATTTGCTTGGCCAGATCGATCAGACGGTTGGTTTCGCCGCTCATTGCAGACAGCACAACCACCAGGTCATCGCCCGCATCGCGGAATTTCTTAACCTTGTCGGCGACCTGCTCGATTCTCTCGACAGTGCCGACTGAGGTGCCTCCAAATTTCTGTACGATCAAAGCCATTTCAAAGCCGCCTCTGCCCATGAAGGGCGCCCAATAATCACTCAAACAGCGTTCTGGCCCGCCACTAGACCGCGGGCCATACACACTGCCTTATAAACCCTGCTCTACAAATGGAACAGTCAGGGCCAATGCAGCATCCAGTGCGCCAGCGTCAGTACCACCGCCCTGCGCCATATCTGGACGACCGCCGCCCTTCCCGCCCACTGCCGCAGCAGCCTGCTTCATCAAATCACCGGCTTTGAGTTGGCCAGTCAGGTCTTTGGTCACGCCTGCAACCAGTACGACCTTTTCCTCATGGACACTGCCGAGCAGGATCACTGCGCGGCCGAGTTTGTTTTTCAGTTGATCGACCAGCGCCAGCAGCGCCTTGCCGTCCTGACCGTCCAGACGCACGGCCAGCACTTTCACGTTCTTGATAAGAACAAAATGGTTGGCCAGATCGCCCGCCTTTGACGAGGCATCCTTAGCCTTGTAAACCTCAAGCTCTTTTTTGAGATCTCGGGTTTCAGCCATCAGCCCCTCTACGATTTTACGTAGAGTGGTCTGGTCACGGCCTTTGGCTCCAACGATATCAGCCAGCATGTCTCTGGATGCTTCCAGGTCATTTACGTAACGCAGAGCTTCTTGCCCCGTAACTGCCTCGATACGACGCACACCGGAGGCCACACCGCCTTCGCTGATGATTTTCAGCAAGCCGATGTCGCCGGTGCGATTGGCATGGATACCACCGCACAGCTCGACAGAGAAGTCACCCATGCTCAGTACGCGCACGCTATCGCCGTACTTCTCGCCGAACAGCGCCATGGCGCCTTTTTGCTTGGCGGTATCGATATCGGTTTCTTCGGTTTCAACTTCGGAGTTCTTGCGAATCTCGGCGTTGACGATTTCTTCCAGCGCTTTCAGTTGTTCAGGCTTGATCGCTTCAAAGTGGCTGAAGTCAAAGCGTAGACGCTGACTGTCGACCAACGAACCTTTCTGCTGAACATGCTCGCCCAGCACCTGGCGCAATGCGGCGTGCAGCAAGTGAGTCGCCGAGTGGTTCAGCGAAGTCGCGTGACGCACTTCGGCATCCACATGAGTCTCGACCGGAGTGCCCACGATCAGGCTGCCCGAATCCAGCACACCGTGGTGCAGGAACGCACCGCCGGTCTTGGTGGTGTCGCGCACGTCGAAACGCGCAGCGCCAGCCTGCAGGAAGCCGCAATCACCAATCTGACCACCGGATTCCGCATAGAACGGCGTCTGATCGAGAACGACCACACCCTCTTCGCCTTCGCTCAATACGTCAACCGATTGCCCGTCTTTATAGAGAGCAACGATTTTGGCAGAACCACTGTGAGCGGTGTAACCGGTGAACTCGGTGGCCACATCAACCTTGACCAGGCTGTTGTAGTCCATGCCAAAGGAGCTGGCGGAGCGGGCACGGACGCGCTGGGCTTCCATTTCGCGCTCAAAGCCTGCTTCGTCGATGGTCAGGCTGCGCTCACGCGCGATGTCGCCGGTCAGGTCCATCGGGAAGCCGTAAGTGTCGTAAAGCTTGAACACCACGTCGCCCGGTACCACGTCGCCTTTGAGTTCGGCCAGATCCTGCTCGAGGATCTTCAGGCCCTGTTCCAGGGTTTTGGCGAACTGCTCTTCTTCGGCTTTCAGCACGCGTTCGATGTGCGCCTGCTGGGATTTCAGCTCAGGGAACGCTTCGCCCATCTCGGCGACCAACGCCGCAACGATCTGGTAGAAGAAGCTGCCCTTGGCACCCAGTTTGTTGCCGTGACGACAAGCGCGGCGAATGATCCGGCGCAGCACATAACCGCGGCCTTCGTTGGACGGCAGCACGCCGTCGGCAATCAGGAAGCCGCAGGAGCGGATGTGGTCGGCCACGACTTTCAGGGATGCCTGAGCGTCGTTGGTGCAACCGATGGCCTTGGCCGATGCACTCAGCAGGCTCTGGAACAGGTCGATTTCATAGTTCGAGTGAACGTGCTGCAACACGGCACTGATCCGCTCCAGGCCCATGCCGGTGTCCACCGACGGCGCAGGCAACGGGTGCAACACGCCATCGGCGGTGCGGTTGAACTGCATGAACACGTTGTTCCAGATCTCGATGTAACGGTCGCCGTCTTCTTCCGGCGAGCCCGGCGGGCCACCCCAGATGTCGGCGCCGTGATCGTAGAAAATCTCGGTGCAAGGACCGCACGGGCCGGTATCGCCCATGGTCCAGAAGTTGTCGGAAGCGTACGGCGCCCCCTTGTTGTCGCCGATGCGAACCATGCGCTCGGCCGGAACGCCGATCTCCTTGGTCCAGATGTCGTACGCCTCGTCATCGCTGGCGTAGACGGTGACCCAGAGCTTTTCTTTCGGCAGGTTCAGCCACTTCTCGCAGGTCAGGAAGTTCCAGGCGTAGGTGATGGCGTCACGCTTGAAATAATCACCGAAGCTGAAGTTACCCAGCATTTCGAAGAAGGTGTGGTGACGGGCGGTATAGCCGACGTTTTCCAGGTCGTTGTGCTTGCCGCCGGCGCGCACGCATTTCTGACTGCTGACGGCGCGGGTGTACGCGCGCTTTTCCTGGCCCAGGAAGCAGTCCTTGAACTGGTTCATCCCCGCGTTAGTGAACAGCAGGGTTGGGTCGTTGCCCGGAATCAAAGAGCTGGAGGCTACACGGGTGTGGCCTTGCTCTTCGAAGAAGCGAAGGAAGGCTTCACGGATTTCTGCGCTTTTCATTAGGTTCTTCCACGGAGGCTGCGGCCAAAGGCCTGTGCGAAACGTCAACAGACGAAGCGACGGCAAAGGGCCGCATTATATCGGCCCTGCGCGCGGGGTACAGCGTGTTTATACGATAGAAACAGTCAATTGGACCGCTAACGCGATCAGTTGCGGGAAAAGTCGACGAATGTAGCGACGACCTGCTCGATTTGCGCACGGCTGACGTCCATGTGCGTGACCATTCGCAGACGACCGGCAGCTCTGAGTTTGATCCCGCGTGTCGCGGCGAAGGCCTTGATCGCTTCGGCCTTGTCGCCCATTGTCACGTAAACCATGTTGGTCTGCACCGGCTCGACTTCATAGCCCGCCGCCCGTAGTCCCTCGGCCAGATACTGCGCATTGGCATGGTCATCCGCCAGGCGCTGAACATTATTATCCAGCGCATACAGCCCCGCCGCCGCGAGAATCCCGGCCTGACGCATGCCGCCGCCGACCATCTTGCGCAGACGTCGCGCCTTGGCGATCAACTCGACCGAGCCGCATAGCACCGAACCTACCGGCGCACCCAGGCCCTTGGACAGACAAACCGACACCGAATCGAAATGCTGAGTGATCTCCCGGGCATCGACACCCAGCTTGACCGCCGCGTTGTAGAGCCGCGCGCCATCCAGATGCAGCGCCAGGCCATGCTCACGAGTGAAGCGGCGAGCCTGGGCCAGATACTCCAACGGCAGCACCTTGCCCTGCATAGTGTTTTCCAGTGCCAGCAAGCGGGTGCGGGCGAAGTGGAAATCATCCGGTTTGATCGCGGCGGCGACCTGCGCCAGGTCCAGCGAACCGTCGGCTTGTACTTCCAGTGGCTGCGGCTGGATCGAACCGAGCACTGCCGCGCCGCCACCTTCGTACTTATAGGTATGGGCCTGCTGGCCGACAATGTACTCGTCGCCTCGCTCGCAATGAGCCATCAAGCCCAGAAGGTTGCTCATGGTGCCCGTCGGGACAAACAACGCCGCGGCAAAACCCAATCGTCTTGCCAGTTCGGCTTCCAGATGGTTGACCGTCGGATCTTCGCCATAAACGTCGTCACCGGTGACCGCATTGGCCATCGCGTCGAGCATCCCTGCGGTCGGTTGGGTGACGGTGTCGCTGCGAAGATCGATAACGCTCATGAATCTGGCCTCGGTTAGCAGGGAAAATCCCTTTCAGGATGGAATTACTGCGGTCATGCCGACAAATAATCAAGCCTTGAGCGAGGAAAAGACGCTTTACGTCTTCGAAAAAGCGCAATCCATGTGGGAGTGGGCTTGCCCGCGATAGCGTTGTGTCAGTCACCTTGGTTATCGACTGACAGTTCGCTATCGCGGGCAAGCCCGCTCCCACAGGTTCTGCATTTTGATTGACGGGTATTGGCATGCACGCCCCGTAAATATGTGTTAAAAACGCTTCGCCGCCAAACAAACGGGCGGCAAAACGTTCTCAGGGCGGGGTGTAATTCCCCACCGGCGGTAATTGCGCGCAATGCGCATAGCCCGCGAGCGCTTGGCGTCAGGCACGGCAATGGCTGTGATGGCGGCAAGGTCAGCAGACCCGGTGTGATCCCGGGGCCGACGGTCATAGTCCGGATGAAGAGAGAACGGGATTGACGCCGCCTGGGCTCTATACCAAAGCGCCGTCCGCAGGCACCTGTGCCTGCGTACCCTTAAATCCCATTCGATTCATAACGCCCTGTTTTTCACACAAACAGGAGTCAGAACATGCAAGCCACCGCAATCGATAGCAAAAGCAAAAACCATCAGGGCGAGCGCGTCGCGTTCATCCAGGCCTGCTGGCACAAGGAAATCGTCGACCAGAGCCGTAAAGGCTTCGTCACCGAAATGATTGCCCAGGGTTATCAGGAGTCGGAGATCGATTTCTTCGAAGTCGGCGGCGCCTTTGAAATTCCGCTGCACGCCAAACTGCTGGCCAAGTCCGGTCGTTATGCCGGCATCGTCGCGGCGGGCCTGGTGGTCGACGGCGGCATCTACCGTCATGAGTTCGTCGCCCAGTCGGTGATCAGTGGCCTGATGCAGGTTCAGCTGGAAACCGAAGTGCCGGTGTTCTCGGTGGTTTTGACCCCGCACCACTTCCATGCCGGCGAAGAGCATCAGAAGTTCTTCTTCGAGCATTTCGTGCATAAAGGTCAGGAAGCGGCGAGGACGTGTTCCGATACGCTGCACAAGATGCGTGCTTTGCGTCGCAGTGAGCCCCGCGCAGTAGCCGTCTAAACACTGAACCTGTGGGAGCGAGCCTGCTCGCGATGGCGGACCGTCAGTCGACGACTGTATTGACTGATACACCGCTATCGCGAGCAGGCTCGCTCCCACATGGGTTTTATGTTCAGCCCGAGATTGGGTCAGGCCAGGTTTTCGTCGGTGGTCGGCACGATCAGGATGCCGGCGCGCAGGCCGTTCTTGACCTTGGGGTTCGGGAAGATGATCCGGGCGCCCTTCTCTTCGATGACCCAGCGGGTGTTGGCGATGTCCTCGGCCAGCACATACCCCACCTTCAACTCCGAAAAGTTTTCGATATCCGCCGGCAGGTTCAGGCGAAAGCTATCGCTGTGCTTGATGACTTCCCGCGCGACGCTGAACAGCTGCAAACCTTCCAGCCCTTCATCGGTCATTGGCGGCTCGGTGCCTTCGATGATCTGCTTCAGGCGGGCTTCAAGCAGGCTGACGTTGACCCCATCGTTCTGTCCGAACGGTCTTGCCTTGCCCAGTTCGAGGGTGAAGGACTCGGCACCGAGCTTGTCATAGGTATACGAGCTGAACACGATGGACGGCTTGTTTTGCAGCAGCACCGCTTCCATGCCCGCGGCGCGCAGGCGAGCCAGTTCCTGACGGGAATGCTGTCGATCTTCTTTCCAGGGGTACAACGCGAATTGCTCAATCTTCGAGCCGCGAATCGCCGTGTGCAGGTCGTAGTGCAGTCGACTGCGGTCCGGCAGGCTGAAGAAAGTCGCCGCCAGCCGCTCTAGCTCACAAGCGCGCAATGCCTCGGAACCGCTGCTTTGTTCGTGACGGCCGTTGAACAGCCGATTGACGTCCTGCTCGATGAAACGCTCACCGCGGCGGATGGCCTCGGGGTTGCCGAACAGGAACAGAATACGTGCGCGCGGCTTCAAGTCACCGCGGGCGATGTCATGCAACAGGCGATCGAGCAGCTCGATCGGCGCTGTTTCGTTGCCATGGATGCCGGCCGAAAGCAGCAGGTCCAGGCCGTTGTCGCGAGCTTCAGGTGGCCGGACTTCCAGCGCACCTTCGCTCAACCAGCGCATCCGCACGCCTTCGACAGTCAGTTGAGTCTTCTCCGCCGGTTCGCGGCCGGCGAGGGTCAGTTCAAGCAGTTTGCCGAGGGCGAGCATAGAGCGGTTTCCTTAGTGGTCGTGATTGCAATCCGGGCCGTGCACGTGGTCCTCATCATCACTGAGGTCGGCCGGTTCCATCTCCAGTTGCAGACTTACCAGATTAGTCGCCAACGGGCGCAACAGCAGGTTGGCGTATTCAGCATCACCTTCTTCGACGTCCACGCCGATCAGCAACTGGCCGCGGCCGTCCTGCTGAATCCACAGCTCTTTGCCTTGCCACATGACCGCGACGCGGGTGCAGGACGTTTCCAGTTGCGTGCCGTCGGTGTCTTCAAGGATCAGCTGCAGGGTATCGCTCATGTATTTACGCTCTCGTCTGGAGATTAAGCGGCGCGCTTGCCGTTCATATAAAAAGCTAAAGCGCGCCGGCTATCAATTGATCTGGAATGGATAAACCGCGCCCAGTTTAAGGATTTGCGTCAGTTCATCCAGTGCCGTCCGGCACTCAAGCAGCAATTGCGGGTCCGCCAGATCGTTTTCGGTCATGCGGTCGCGGTAGTGCTTGTCGACCCATTCGGTCAACGTGCCGTACAACGGTGCCGTCATGATAACCCCTTGGTTGACGGCCGCCAGTTCGGTTTCGTTGAGTGCGACGCGCAGCCGCAGGCAAGCCGGGCCGCCGCCGTTCTGCATGCTCTGCTTGAGATCGAAAACTTTCACTTCACGGATCAGACCGCCAGAGCTGGTCAGGCCTTGCAGGTACTGCCAGACACGTTCGTTGCCACGGCATTCTTCCGGCACGATCAACAACATGGAGCCGTCAGGACGCGACAGCAGCTGGCTATTGAACAGGTAGGAACGAACGGCGTCTTCCACGGTGACCGCGGAACGCGGTACGCAGATCGACTGAAATTTCCCACCGACTTTTGCGAGTTTGCCTTGTAGCTCAGCGAGCATCTGGTCGGTGTCGAGGAAGGCGTCCTCGTGATAGAACAGCACCTCGCCGTTGCCCACTGCGATCACGTCGTTGTGAAACACGCCCTGATCGATCACCGAAGGATTCTGCTGGGCGTAGACCACGCCGTCATCACTCAGGCCGTGCAGACGCGCGACAGCCTGGGACGCTTCGAGGGTCTGGCGCGCCGGGTACTTCTGCGGTGCCGGATAACGGGTGTCGAACGCGCTGCGACCGAACACGAAAAACTCGACGCCGGCCTCACCGTAGTCACGGCAGAAACGGGTGTGGTTGGCAGCGCCTTCGTCGCCGAACTGCGCCACGGCCGGCAACGCGGCGTGGTGAGCGAAGTGTTTCTGGTCAGCGAACATCGCGCCCAGCACGCGACTGGTGGTCGGGTGTTCGATGCTGCGGTGGTATTTGCAGTTGAGGTTGGCGGCGGTGAAATGCACACGGCCATCCGCGGTGTCGGCGCTCGGGCTGACAGTGGCGGCGTTGGCCACCCACATGCTCGACGCCGAGCAACTGGCGACCAGCAGTGGCATCGCATCTTTGGCGGCTTGCTCGATGACTTGCGCATCGGTGCCGCTGAAACCCAGGCGGCGCAGCGCCCCGACATCCGGACGTTCCTGTGGTGCCAGCACGCCTTGCTGAAAGCCCATTTCCATCAGCGCTTTCATCTTCGCCAGGCCTTGCAACGCGGCTTCCTTCGGATTGGAAGATTGCTGGCTGTTGCTCTGGGACGCGACGTTGCCGTAGGACAGGCCGCCGTAGTTATGGGTCGGCCCCACTAGACCGTCAAAATTGACTTCATAGGATTTCATCAGCGAGGCTCCACGAGAATCTGTTTTTTTAGGCTTCTGGTAACTGTTCTTTTAGACCGAGTCGCGGCCATCGCGAGCAGGCTCGCTCCCACAGGTTTTGCGCAATCTTTGTGGGAGCGAGCCTGCTCGCGATTGGGCCTTACGACATCCGCACGCCTGGGGTCAGCGCCGTCGGCAAGGTCAGGTTCGGGGTTTCCAGCGAGGCCACCGGGTACGCGCAGTAATCTGCGGCGTAGTAGGCGCTGGCGCGGTGGTTGCCCGAGGCGCCGACGCCGCCGAATGGCGCGCTGCTCGCCGCACCAGTCAACTGCTTGTTCCAGTTGACGATACCGGCCCGGCTTTCCAGCCAGAACTGCTGATAACGCGCTTCGGAATCCGACAGCAGACCGGCCGCCAGGCCATAGGCGGTGTCGTTGGCTTCAGCGATCGCCGCTTCAAAATCAGCGTAGCGGATCACTTGCAGCAGCGGACCGAACAGCTCTTCGTCGGGACGATCGGCAACCGCTGTCACGTCCAGAATGCCAGGGGTCAGCAAGGCAGCCTGAGCCTGAGGCTGAGTCATTTCCAACAGCGCCACTGCGCCGTTGGCCAGCAGATGTTCTTGCGCTTCCATCAGGGCTTTCGCGGCGCCGAGGGAAATCACCGAGCCCATGAACGGCGCCGGTTGCTGGTCGAACGCACCGACTGAAAGGGTCGAGCTGACCGCCACCAGACGCGCCAGCAGCGTATCGCCCCAGGCGCCTTGCGGTACCAGCAAGCGACGAGCGCAGGTGCAACGCTGGCCGGCAGAAATGAATGCCGACTGAATGATGGTGTAAACGGCAGCATCGATATCCGCAACCTGATCCACCACCAGCGGGTTGTTACCACCCATTTCCAGCGCGAGAATCTTGTCTGGACGGCCGGAAAACTGCTTGTGCAGGTGATTGCCGGTACGGCTGGAACCGGTGAAGAACAGACCGTCAATGCCCGGGTTCGCCGCCAGGGCGATACCGGTTTCGCGAGCGCCTTGCAGCAGGTTCAGCACGCCAGCCGGCAGACCGGCTTCGATCCAGCACTTGACCGTCAGCTCGGCGACTTTCGGGGTCAGTTCGCTTGGCTTGAACAGCACACTGTTGCCAGCCAGCAGCGCCGGCACAATGTGACCGTTCGGCAAGTGACCGGGGAAGTTGTAAGGACCGAACACCGCCACCACGCCGTGCGGTTTGTGACGCAATACAGCGGTGGCGTCGCCCAGCGGGCCGCTCTTCTCGCCAGTCCGTTCGCGGTAGCTCTGCACCGAGATCGCGATCTTGTTGATCATGCTGGTGACTTCGGTCGCCGCTTCCCACAGGGGTTTGCCGGTTTCTTCACCGATGGTACGAGCCAGTTCGTCAGCGTGATTCTTCAGTGCGGCGGCAAAGGCTTCCAGCACGCTGATGCGCTCTTCCAGGGTACGACGGGCCCAGCCCGGGAACGCCTGACGCGCGGCTTGCACAGCCGACTCGACCTGAGCGGTAGTGGCGCCCTCGCCGGCCCACAGCACTTGCTGGGTTACCGGGTTTACCGATTGAAAGTTTTCACCCTGGCCGGCCAGCCATTCACCGGCGATGTATAGCGAATTCATTATTTCGACTCCCGAGCTACAGACAACGGAACGGCGCGCACTTGATCGCCAGCGTTGAGTTGAAGACGTTTGGCGGTCAGCGGATCAACCACCAAAGTACCGGCAGCGAAGCGTGCTGGCGCGGCAGTGATCCGGCAGTCTTCTCGCTTGCGGTTATGAATCAGGAACGGCGTGGCGTCATCACCCGGAGTGCCGATGGCCAGCACCAGCGCCTGGCTGTCGCGCACCGCGCGGATCTTGGTGGTTTCGCACTCCACCGCGGGACCTGCGTCGAAAATGTCGACGTAGCCTTGGTAACTGAAGCCTTCGCTCTTGAGCATCGCCAGGGCCGGCTCGGTGTCCGGATGAACCTGGCCGATCACGTTGCGCGCATCTTCCGACAGGAAGCAGGTGTACAACGGGAATTTCGGCATCAGTTCGGCGATGAATGCCTTGTTGCCTACGCCAGTGAGGTAATCGGCCTGGCTGAATTCCATCTTGAAGAAGTGCCGGCCCAGGCTTTCCCAGAACGGCGAACGCCCTGCTGCGTCGGACATGCCGCGCATCTCGGCGATGATCTTGTTGCCGAACAGTTGCGGGAATTCGGCGATGAACAGCAGACGCGCCTTGGCCAGCATGCGGCCATTGAGGCCACTGCGGTAATCGGCGTGCAGGAACAACGAGCACAATTCAGAGTTGCCGGTCAGGTCATTGGCCAGGAACAGCGTCGGAATTTCGCGGTAGATGTTCAGCTCTTGCGAGGCGCTGACTGTCAGGCCCACCCGGAAGTTGTACCAGGGCTCACGCAGACCGACGGCGCCAGCAATGGCGGAAATGCCCACCACTCGGCCATTGTCATCTTCGAGCACGAACAGGTAGTCCGCATCGCCCCGCCCGGCGTCGCCGCGGAAGGTTTTCTCGGCCCAGCCGACCCGATGGGCCAGACGTTCTTCGTTGGCCGGCAAGGTAGTCAGGCCGGTGCCGGTGCTGCGGGCCAGGTCGATCAGAGCGGGTAAGTCGCTGCTGCGTACGGGACGAACGATCATGCTATCTCCTCAAACGGGCCGCAGACGCCACCCGTGAAACTTCGCTGCTTTCCAGGATGCTCTCCAGGATTAAAGCAGGCGTTAAACCGCCACCAGGCGCACGCTGGCACCTTCACCGACGCCCAGGGCTTCGGCTGCTTCCAGATCCAGGGTCACGGGTTTGCCCGGCGCGTAATCGAGCTCGAGCAAAACGGCGCGGTAATCCTGCAACTGGGCGTTGGCCACCAGGTACTGACGACCGGCGCCTTTGACCGGCTCACCGATCTTCACCGGGACCACACGGCTCTGGGCGATCGAACGGATCCCCGAGACACGGGCATGCAGGGTCGGGCCACCGTCGAAAATGTCGATGTAGTGATCGGTCTCGAAGCCTTCGCGCATCAGGATGTCGAACGTGATTTGCGCCCGTGGGTGCACCTGGCCCATCGCCTCTTGAGCGGAGTCCGGCAGCAGCGGCACGTAGATCGGGTAATGCGGCATCAGCTCGGCCAGGAAGGTCCGGCTCTTCAGACCGCACAGACGCTCGGCAGCGGCATAGTTGAGGTCGAAGAAGTTGCGACCGATGGCGTCCCAGAACGGCGAGTCGCCATTTTCGTCGCTGTAGCCGACGATCTCGGTCACCACGGAATCGGCAAAGCGCTCCGGGTGGCTGGCCACGAACAGCAGACGGCCACGGGAATTGAGTTCAGCCCAAGGCGATCCCACCAACTCGCGCTGCACGTAGAAGCTGGTCAGCAAGCTGTTGCCGGTCAGGTCGTGGCACTGGGAGAGCACGTGAATCTTGTTGTGAATCTTCAGCTCGCGGGAAGCGTGCACGAAGGTTTCATTACGGAAGCTGTAGAACGGCTCGGAATAACCGGCCGAGGCAACGATGGCCGAACAACCGACCAGCTTGCCGGTGGCGGTATCTTCGAGCACGAAGAAATAGCTCTCTTCACCGTTGAAGCTCACTTCGGCGGCGAACGAGGCTTCGCTTGCTGCGATCTTGTCGCTCAGGCGTTCAACGTCATCCGGCAAGGAAGTGACACCAATCGGGCTGTCCGCAGCCAGACGCTGTACCTCGCCCAGATCAGCCATTTGCGCGGGGCGCATCACCAGCATGGTGTCACTCCTTTCTCGAAAAAATTCATCAGAAAAATGCCCGGCTCATGTGGGAGCGGGCTTGCCCGCGATAGCGTCCTGTCAGATAACAATGAAGTCGGCTGTCAGGCCCTCATCGCGGGCAAGCCCGCTCCCACACGTATTGTGCCCAGCACAAAAAAATTGATTCGACGCCTGAACAGTCCAGGCGTCGAAGGGACTATCAGGCTTGCGTCAGCTTGGCCGCGGCGCGTTCGAAACGGTCCAGACCGGCATCGATATCGACGTCTTCAACCACCAGGCTTGGGGCGAAACGAATCACGTCCGGGCCTGCTTGCAGAATCATCAGGCCTTCACGCTCGGCGGCGTTGAAGATGTCCTTGGCCTTGCCCTTCCAGGCATCGCTCAGCACGCAACCGAGCAACAGGCCCAGGCCACGGACCTGAGTGAAGAGGCCGTATTTCTCGCCGATCTGCTCAAGACGGGTCTTGAACTTGTCGTGCTTGGCTTTGACGCCGTTCAGCACTTCAGGCGTGTTGATCACGTCGATTACTGCCTCAGCGACAGCACACGCCAGCGGGTTGCCACCGTACGTGGTGCCGTGGGTGCCAACGACCAGGTGTTTGGCCAGGTCTTCGGTGGTCAGCATCGCTGCGATCGGGAAACCGCCGCCCAGGCTCTTGGCGCTGGTCAGGATGTCCGGGGTCACGCCGTAATGCATGTAGGCGAACAGCTCGCCGCTACGGCCCATACCGGTCTGGACTTCGTCGAAGACCAGCAATGCATTGTGCGCGTCGCACAGCTCACGAGCACCTTGCAGGTAGGACAGCTCGGCCGGCAGTACGCCGCCTTCACCCTGGATCGGCTCCAGCACCACCGCGCAGGTCTTGTCGGAAACAGCGGCTTTCAGCGCGGCCAGATCGTTGTAAGGCACGTGGGTGATGCCGGTGATTTTCGGACCGAAGCCGTCGGAGTACTTCGACTGGCCACCGACGTTCACGGTGAACAGGGTACGGCCGTGGAAGCTGTTGAGCGCAGCGACGATTTCGTACTTCTCGGTACCGAAACGGTCATGGGCCACGCGACGGGCCAGCTTGAAGGCGGCCTCGTTGGCTTCGGCGCCGGAGTTGCAGAAGAACACACGCTCGGCAAACGTGGCGTCGACCAGCTTATGGGCCAGGCGCAAGGCCGGCTCATTGGTGAACACGTTGGATACGTGCCACAGCTTGTTCGCCTGCTCGGTCAATGCAGCAACCAACGCCGGGTGCGCATGGCCCAATACGTTAACGGCAATCCCGCCGGCGAAGTCGATCAGCTCGCGGCCAGACTGGTCCCAGACACGGGAACCGGCGCCACGCACAGGAATGAAGGCGGCTGGCGCGTAGTTGGGAACCATTACCTGGTCAAAATCGGCGCGTTCTACCGCAGCGTGCTCAACGGACATCGGAGTCTCCTGATGAGGAACACTCGCCTGAAACTGGCGAGCGATGAGGGGATTGTAAGGACAGTTTTCAGCCCGGCCTTGCCGCCAAGCGACAACTTCTTATAGCGCAAACACAGGTTTTGCCCGGGTTTACGGCAATGCGACAAATAGGGTCGCAAAGGCGCAGTTTAAACTGCCGCCGCCGATTTGCGGCAGGCCCAAGAGGATATCAATTCAAGTCGGCGTCACTGGTATAAATATGTACCGCACCTGCATCCCATCGTTCTGATTTGCTGGGCACTTTCCAGACGCCCAAGGATTGGCCCGATGCACCCCAACGAAGAACAGCAACCTGCCATCACTGCCGACGCGCTCAGCCAGCGCCCCGACGATCACTACTTGCATCTGCAAGCCAGTCTGCCCCAGTGGCTGGGCAACGCCACATCAGCCAGACGCCAGGCGTTGAAGGCCACTCAGCCCTTGCTGCCGCTGACGCTCCAGTCCGTGCCGGCGGGCCAGCATCAGTTGCTGAAAACCCTCAACGTCGCACATTGGAATGCCCAAAACGATGTCGACCGGCAACTCGAGCACTTCAAGGATGCCAGCGCCTTTGCCGAGCCCCTGCTGAAGGCCGCGCTGAAAACCCGCTTCGATCTGGATCTGGACGTCAGGACCACGTTCCTGCGCCTGTACCTGCCCACCACTACCCCACTGTTTGCGATCAAGACTGGCGCCCGCACCTGGACGGTGTCTTTGCTGGAGGCGGCGCTGCATAACTTCGAGCAAAAGGAAACCGAAGACGATGCCTATGATGCCGCTTCGACTTTCATCACCCAACCTTCGGCAAACGGGCAGTTCGACACACTGCCGCCGATCAAGGAAAAGCTGAGCATCGCGGCATTTGCCCAGCTGTGCCGAGAGCTGGATATCGGCGCGCAGTACACGACGTATCTGAAAGACCATCTCGGCTTTACCGATCCGGCGAAGGCTGCGCAGTTGCGGCAAAAGATCGACAAAGGCCAGCAGGCTGCGCTGAAAGCCGCCCTGCAGCTTGCCCGCATGAGCGGCGATATCAGTGAGGGTTATTTCCGCACGATCTCCGCACTGGCCGTAGGCATGCAGCATTTACGGATCAACGGCCAGCCACTGCTGTGCCACAGCCTGACGATGATGTCCGCGCCCCTCACCGACATCATTGTCTTCGCCCCGCCTGCGGATGAACCGCGAACCGCCGCCCGGGTGGTGGCCTATGTACCGGACGACCCGCTGCATCCGATCAAGGAATACGCCTCGTCCACCGAACTGGAAGTCGAACTGACCCGCCAATTGCGTTCCGGCGAATACCAGAAATTCTTCAGCCGTTTCATCAATCACGAGCAGCGCGGGTTTTTCTTCTCCAGCCTGAACAGTCGCCTGAGTCGCGTGGCTTGGCACGCGCCTGTGACAGGCAGCGCGCAACCGCCATGGCGAGAAGAGCCATTCGAGCGGCCAGACCTGCAACTGGCCTCGACACCGATCCGCAGTGAACTGTGGGAACACCTCTATCAGGGCAAGCTGAACAAAATCCTGAATGACGCCCGGGTTATCGCCGTCGCGACCGCCACAGTCGATTCGAGGGTGCGCTGGGCGTTGTGGGATTCCTTTGTCGGTATCGCCTCGACGATCGTACAGACCGCCGCCTTCGTCATTGCGCCCTTCGTCCCGGTTCTCGGCGAAATGGTAATGGCATACATGGCCTATCAGTTTCTCGACGAAGTGTTCGAAGGCATCGTCGACTGGACATTGGGGCAGACCGCTGAGGCGATACAACACCTGATCGGCACCGTCGACTCACTGATTCAACTGGGAGGGTTTGCCGTTGGCGGCGCCATCGTCGTCGGTGAGTTCCGCAAAGTCCTGCCCAAGGAAATCGTCGCCTTTATCGAACGCTTCAATCCCGTGCGCATGCCCGACGGCCAGACCCGCTATTGGCAAGCGGATCTGACCCGATACGAGCAGAACAGTGTACCTGACGCACAGTCCAAACCGAACGAACTGGGCTTGCACCAGCATCAGGGGAAAAAACTGCTGCGCCTCGATGACGCGCATTTCGCGGTGAGCGAAAGCCGGACTCCGGGCCAGTACACCATTGATCACCCAACCCGACCGGACGCCTACACACCGGTGCTGCGACACAACGGCGATGGCGCCTGGCACAGCGAACTCGAACAGCCGCTGGAATGGGATACACCCACGACGCTGCGACGGATTGGCCACTCGGTCGAATCGTTCACGCCGGCACAGCGCGAGCGCCTCCTTCAAATCAGCGGCTACGACGACAATGCCTTACGCCAGATGCATGCCGACCAGGAACCGCTGCCGCCATTGCTGGCCGACAGTATCGTGCGCTTCAAAATCGACCAGGATTTGCAGCTGTTCATCGAACAACTGGGCAGCGAGTCGCCCGAACAGTATTGCGCCGCCGACCCGATGATTCAGTTGCAATTGCTTACCGAGCAAGGGCGCTGGCCGGCCGGCAAACGGCTACGCCTGCAGGATCAACGAGGCGAAGTCAGCTGGCAGTCTTCAGCCAGCGAAACCCTGCCTGTCACCGATATTCATTTGGACAATTTGCTCGAAGTCGACCTCCTCAAGACGCTGCTGCAGGCACTCAACGAACAGGACGCCAAAGCGCTGCTGGGCGAAGCATTCGCGGGTCCGGACCTGCCATTGGACGTGCGCTCCCGCAACTTGCGCCAGCAACTGCTGCAACACGCCAAGAATCAGCGCGGCACGCTGTTTGAATCACACTACCGGGCCATTCCCCGCGCCAGCGACCCGTTGATCACCCGCATTGCACAGCACGAACCGTCATTGCCCACACCTGTCACTCAAGAACTGCTCAACAACGCCACCGGCGATGAGCTGCTGCAAATCAGCGAAGGGCAGTTACCGGTGCGTCAGCAGGCCCTCGTTCAGTTCGCCAGGGAAGAAGTGCGGGTCACGCGTGCTTTTGAAGGACTGGAACTGGACTCGGTGAACAATCCGGACACCGACACACTGGCCCTGCACAGCCTCAGGTACGTGCCAGGCTGGACTGGCGACGTGCACCTGGAAATTCGCGACGGGCGTTACGAAGGCAGAATGCTCGACAGCACGGGTCGCGCCGATGCGCCAGCGCAAAAGGTTCTGGTCAGGCAGAGCGATGGTCGCTACCGGCCGTTTGATGAGCGCGGTCAGGAACTGCATTCGGCTACTGATTTTTACTCCAGCATTCTGTACGCCCTGCCGGATGCCGAACGCCAGGCCTTGAATCTGCAGATCGGTCAGGCAGAACAACTGAAAACCGCGATCCGCGCCCGACCGCTGGCTCGAGATGAGCTACGTGTGGTGATTGCGCTGCCCTCCACTCCGGCCCCACAGATAGACACCCTGCGTCTGGTGGCGCACAGAGGCCGGCCGGCCAGCGGTTTGCCCGAGACAAATGCGCCTGCCACTGCCCTTCCTGCGCCGCTGGATGCTGTTCGATTGATCTATCGAGGCTACAACGCCCAGGAAGCCCGGGATTTTACGGTGAGATTTGGCAATGACCCGGCGGCGATGAGAAACGAACTGGCGCGCCTGAGGAGCGAACTCACCCGCCTCACGGATAACCTGCGTCTCTGGGAAACCCAGGTTCCCACAAACGATCCCGCTAGCGGATTGCCCTTGACGGCCATTGAACTTCGCGCGGCAAAGCAAAGCCGCGCAACACTCAGAAAAAACCTCGAACGCTGCTGGCGCAGGGAAATACGCAGCTCCGCCGGTTACACCCTTCAGGTAAGACAGCCGATCATCGGTGACCTGCCCGTGCCGGATGCCGACTTCAGTCACGTCGCCTCACTTGGCATCAACGGCGGCCCTCATACCGGTGCCATCGATGGATTCTTGCAGCAGTTCCCGCAACTGCGATCCCTGGACGTGCAAAACCTCAACTTGTCGAGCCTGCCGCCAGCCATTACCTCAATGCCCCTGCTGCAAAATCTGGTCATGCGCGACTGCGGTCTCGTTCTGCCTGCCAACAACCGGTCGATGTTTGCGCCCTTGTCCGAACTCATGCTCCTGGACCTGCAAGGCAACCGCCTCGAGGTGGCGCCCGATGTTCACGCAATGCCCTCGTTGCGCTACATCAATCTCGACAATACGGGCATCTCGATGCTGCCAGGTGGTCTGCTGGATCATCCACAACTGGTCATGAGCCGATTCTCCGGCAATCAGATCATTGACATTCCCGAGGTGTTTTTCGATCTGGCTCCTGCGCTCAGTGACGGTTTCAGTTTTGCCGACAATCCCCTTTCCTCAACCAGCCGGGAGCGGGTGAAGGTCTACTACAAGCGAAGCGGAAAGCACTTTGGCGTTCTGCCGGAAGCGGCGGACATGAATCGGGCGAGCAAGCTCTTTCCAGGCCTCAACAGCGAGCAAGCCACTGATCTGCTTTATCAACTGCCCGGAACACTGGTCGAAGGCCGCGCCCAACTCGCCGCTTGGGAAGCCGAAGTCCGTCGGCTCCATGACGACCTTGCACAATGGAGCGACAACATCCCCGAGCGCTCCCCGGAGACGGGTGAGCTGTTGACTGTCAACGAGCAGGAGAACGAACGCCTTGTCCGGCAAGCCTTCAGCAACAAAGTGGAACAGTTGTGGCGTCAAAGACCGCCGTTACCCCCAACACTGCAAAGCAACCGCCTGCAAGCCTCCGTGGGGTTCATCGGCGACATGCCGTTGCTGCGTGCAGATTTCAGCCATGTTCGAGAAATCGCCCTTGATGGCAACCGTCATGTTTCGGCGCTCTTGCCCTTCCTGCAGCAGTTTCAGGACCTGACCCTGTTGGAGCTGAGTTTTTTTGATCTGGAACCTGCAACGCTGTCATCGATAAACACGACGAAACTGCTCACACTGCGACTCAAGAACTGCGGAGTCATGATGACCCCGGAAAACCAGGCCGCGCTCTGCGCCATGCCGCAGCTGCAAACACTCGAATTGCGCGGCAACCCTCTCGGATCATTTTTTGATCTGAATCTGCTGCCCTCGCTCAAATACCTCGATCTGTCTGCCACTGGCCTTCGCGAACTGCCCCCCGGAATCACCGAGAGCCCCGATCCGGGAACCGCGCTGTTGAGTGAAAACAACATCGTCGAGCTGCCCGATGCGCTTTTTGATCTGCCGGCCGAGCGCAGTGACGGCATTGATCTGGCTGACAACCAGGGTCTCTCAGCTGACGCTCGCAACCGGATTAAAAGCTACTACCGCAGAACCGGGCAGGATTTCGACGTGCTGGCAGACCCTGCGGACATCGCCCTGGCCAGAGAACTGTTCCCTAGCCTGGATACCGTCGAGGCCAGCGAACTCATTTACGACTTGCCCGGCACCCTGGCGGACGGTCGGGTACAGCTTGAGGCCTGGAAAGTGGAACTCGACAGACTCAAGCAAGATCTGCAGACCTGGGCAGTTCAGGTACCGCATCAAGACCCGCTGACCGGCGAGGCGAGCGATGCCGTCACGATGTACAACAAGGACCGATCTGAATTTGCCCGGCAATTACAGAGCTTCTGGCAACGCCGATCGAGCACGTCCGGCATGCGCGATGATCACTTCATTGCAAACCTGAACTTTGTGGGGGACATGCCACGGCTGACGGCGGACTTCAGCCATGTTTCAAGGCTGCACCTCATCGGCAACTCAGCGATTGGTGACATCGCCCCGTTCATCGAATTGTTTTCCCGGCTACATGTCCTGGAGATGCATGACTTCGCCTTGGGCCAAGTGCCCGCCAACCTTGCGCGCCTGACCGAACTCAAGGAACTGACACTGGGTAGATGCGCCATCACCCTCACCGCCGAGGGCCAGACCCTGCTGCATTCACTCCCTGATCTTGAGCATCTGGACCTGAGCAACAACCCACTGGGGCTGATTCCCGATCTGACACCCATGCCAACGCTGAACGATATCCGCCTGTACAACACCGGCATCGCCAGCCTGCCCAATGGCCTTGCCACGCATCCCAACCTCAGAAGCGCACAGCTCACTGGCAACGCCATCACTGATCTGCCAGAAGATTTCTTTGCAGTGGATATCGATCTGGCCGATGGCATTGATCTGGCGAACAACCCTTTGTCCCCGAGTGCTCGTGATCGCATCAAGGTGCACTACGCCAGCATTGGAAATGATTTCGGCGTACTGCCCGACAGGGCCGACATCACCAAAGCGCAGACACTGTTTCCGGAGCTGAACATCGAAGATGCCACCCATGTGATCTATCGATTGCCAGGAACGCTGGCAGACGGCAGCGCTCAGTTGGCGCGCTGGGAAACAGAAATCACACAAATGGTCAGCGACCTCGCCGCCTGGTCAGAGCGCGTGCCGACCGGCACGACAGGACTGAACATGAATGCGGTTGACCGGGCTGCGCAGCGGTTCAACCGCAGAGCCTTCAGCCGCACTCTGAAACAGTTCTGGCGCAGCAGACAAACCGGCAAGACAGAACTCAGAGTCAATTCTCTAGGCATTGATCTGACCATCATCGGTGAGCTGCCAACGCTGACCGCTGACTTCAGTCATGTCACCCGGTTGGCGCTGCAGGGTAACGATTTCCTCACGAGCGTCGAGGGCTTCCTGAATTGTTTTACCGGACTGGAGGCCTTGGAAATGCGCCGCTTTGCCCTCGGCAAATTTCCTCCGTCCGTTTCCCGAATGACCAGACTCAAAACACTGGTGCTCAGCAGCTGCGGCATCCTGTTCGATGAAGCGGGACAAGCTGCCCTGTCCTCTCTGCCCCGACTGAGCGGGCTGGATATGTACAACAACCCGTTGGGCAGCGTCCCGGACATTACAGCGCTGAAAGCACTGGACTTCATCGACCTGTCCAGAACGGGGATCGATCATCTTCCAGCCGGTTTGCACGAACTGCCCGATCTGAAAATTGCACTGTTCAGTGAAAACCGTATCAGCGTACTGCCGGAAGAACTTTTCCAACTTCCCCCCGATCTCAGCACCGGCGTTGACCTCGACCACAACCCGCTGACATCAACCACACGGGAGCGGATCAAAACCCACCGCCAGGCGAGCGGCGTAGATTTCGGTGTTTCGGTCAGCCCCGAAGACAGTCAACTGGCCCGTACGCTTTATCCGCAATCAAGCGACACGCACATCAACGATATTGTCTATGGCTTGCCCGGGACACTGGCCGATGGTCGAGTTGAACTCGTGCGTCGACAGACTGAGCTCGCGACCTTGATTCGTGATCTCGAAGCATGGACAAAAGAAGCTCCGATCAACAGCAACGCCCCCGCACCACTGGACGCCGATTCCCTGCATCTGGAGCAAGAGCGCAGGGAACAATTCAAAGAACTTCTGGAATATTGCTGGCGCCGGATAGCCGTAGAGGGTCAGAGCGAATTCGAGTTCACTTGCGATCTGCCCATCACGGGTGCATTGCCGACGTTATCGGCTGACTTCGGCCATATACAGACACTGAACCTGACCAGCAGCAACGCCACGCCCCCGCGTGTCGGTCAATTTCTCGAGCGTTTTGCCAATCTGCAGGTGCTTGCCATCCAGGGCTATCGTCTGGACGACATCCCCCAAGCAGTGCTGGCCATGGACAAACTCAAGAGACTCAGCCTGCCCAACTGCCATATCAGCCTGACTCAACAAACGGTGGAGGGACTGGCCGCCCTGAAGAACCTCAACAGACTGGTTCTGCGGAGCAACCCGCTGAGCCGCACACCCGATGTGGGTCAGATGGCCGCATTGTCCTGGCTGGACTTGAGCCACACGGGCATCAGTGAAGTACCGACGGGTTTGTTCGACTGCCGCCAGCTTGAAACCGTTGACCTCTCCGGGAACGCCATTGTCGAGGTGCCGATCGAGCTGCTGGGCACCGGCACAACCGAATTCGACTTCAGTGACAACTCACTCTCCGACACCGCCGAACAGCGCGTGACGAGTCAACGTCTTGCCAGGGAAAACGCACAGAGCGAACAGCGAAGGCTGCAAGAGGAATCCGAAGTCTCATCCATTTCCATAGGCAATGAGCCGTCGCCACCGCCAAGGTCGCAATACGTCTAGCCGCGCTCGGGCGGCACCGACGACAATTCGAACGGACTGCTGCTGCGCCGCTGGTTGCGATCTTCCCGCGGCGTGGCACCGAAGAAGTTGCGGTAGGCGCTGGAGAAATGCGGCCCCGAAGAGAAGCCACAGGACAGGCCGATCTGGATGATCGACTTGCTGGTTTGCATCAACATCTGCCGGGCCTTGTTCAGGCGCAGCTCCAGGTAATACTGGCTCGGCACGCGGTTGAGGTACTGCTTGAAGATCCGCTCCAGCTGCCGACGCGATACGCACACATGCTGGGCGATTTCGTCGGTGGTCAGCGGCTCTTCGATGTTGGCTTCCATCAGCAACACCGCCTGGGTGAGCTTCGGATGGCTGGAGCCCAAGCGGTTCTGCAACGGAATCCGCTGGCGTTCGCCGCCTTCACGAATGCGTTCGACCACCAGTTCTTCCGACACCGCACCGGCCAGTTCGGCGCCGTGATCACGGGCCAGCACCGCCAGCAACAAGTCCAGTACCGACAAGCCACCACAGGCGCTCAAGCGATCGCGATCCCAGTCGAACAGATGGCTGGTGGCGATGACTTTCGGGAAACGCTCGGCGAAATCGTCCTGCCAGCGCCAATGCACGGCAGCGCGATAACCGTCGAGCAAACCGAGTTGCGCCAACGGGTAAACACCGGCCGACAAACCGCCGATCACACAACCGGCTCGCACCAGTTGTTTCAGTGCACTGCTGAGCGCCGGTGCGAGTGAGGTCGGCGGCTCATCGGCGAGCAGGAACAGTTTCTGGAAGTTTTCGAGCTTGCCGGCCCAGGGCTCACCCGGCAATTGCCAGGCGCCGTCGGTTGGCGGTTCGGCCTGCAAAAACGACAGTTCGTAAACAACGTCCGGGTGCACACGCTGGGCAACACGCAAGGCCTCCTCGGCCAGCGCAAGCGTCAGAGCTTTAGTGCTGGGCCAAATCAGGAAACCAATTCGATGGGCAGTCATGGCGGGCAATCCGAAACGAAAACAGTGATGAAGGCATGGGCCAATGCTAGCCCGTAAATGAACGCAAATCTCGACACCGGCAGAGATCAAATGTGGGATCGGAGCCAGCCTCTAAATGGCGAAGCATGCACTATCCCTGTGCACAACGGCAGTCCTGATTACTTCAAGCTGCCGGAGAGGAATTGTTGCAAACGTTCGGATTGCGGGTTCACCAGCACTTCACGCGGGTTGCCGCTTTCTTCGACGACGCCTTTGTGCAGAAAAACCAGTTGGTTCGACACTTCACGGGCAAAGCCCATTTCGTGCGTTACCACCACCATGGTCCGGCCTTCCTGCGCCAGGGCCTGCATGACTTTCAGCACGTCACCGACCAGCTCCGGATCGAGGGCCGAGGTCGGTTCGTCGAACAGCATCACCTCAGGCTCCATCGCCAGCGCACGGGCAATCGCCACACGCTGTTGCTCGCCACCGGACATGTGTCCAGGGTAGGCGTCTTTACGATGAGCAACACCGACCTTGTTCAGGTAGTGCTCGGCCTTCTCGCGGGCTTCGGCCTTGGACATGCCGAGCACGTGGACCGGCGCTTCCATGATGTTTTCCAGCGCAGTCATGTGCGACCACAGGTTGAAATGCTGGAACACCATCGACAGGCGCGAACGCATGCGTTGCAGCTGCTTCGGGTCGGCGGCCTTGAGCGCGCCGTCCTTGTTGGCAACCAGTTTCAGCTCTTCGTTGTTGAGCAGAATCTTGCCCGCGTGCGGCTGCTCGAGCAGGTTGATGCAGCGCAGGAAGGTACTTTTGCCGGAGCCACTGGAGCCGATGATGCTGATCACATCGCCAGCCGCCGCCTTCAGGGACACGCCCTTGAGCACTTCGTGACTGCCATAGCGTTTATGCAGGTCTTGGACTTCAAGTTTGTACATGCGGTCGGTTCTCACAAAAACAGTCAGTCAGTCGTTGAGCAAGCGCCCGTGACGCAGCGCTTCGCGCCCCGCCACCTTGGCCAGCCAGAAACCGGGTTGGGCATAACGCAGCCGTTCAATGGCAAACAGCACCCCGGACGTACCAGCACACACCGTGCTGACCCGATCCGATAACGGATCGATCACTTCAAAAATTTCGTCGCCGGTTTCGATCCATTCACCGGGTTTACGCAGAAAACTCACCACACCAGGATGCGGCGCGAACAGCAATTCGGTGCCTTCGAACGGCATGCCTTCGCAAGCCTCTTGCACAGGCTTTGGCCATTCGCCGCCGATCAAACCCTGCTCGGCAAGGAACGCCAGAATGCCTTCGGCGTGAGCCACCGCCTCTGGGCGACCGGTATCCGACTGACCACCCAATTCAATGGTAGTCGCCAGGCATGCCAATGGAATCTGGGCATCCGGGAACAGCCGCGACAGACGCAGCCATGGCAGCGAACACGCTTCGTCAAAGGAGCTGCCGCCGGAATCTTCCGCCAGCAGCCCGACCTTGACGTTCAAGTGGGCGGCTAACGAACGCCAATGCGGCCAGTGTTGCGGCAAGGCATACATGTGCAGCGCCGCTTCGCAATCGCAGTGCAAATCCAGCACCACATCGGCGGTGCAGGCATGGCTGAGCAAGATGCGCTGCATGCCTTGCAACTGGCTGCTCGCCTCTGGCAAAGCCGCCAGGTGATCGCTCATAGCCTGACGGATGAGTCGAATATTGGCATGCGGATCATCACCCAGATGCCCATCGAGTTCGGCGGCCACGGGCTCGCTCAACTCGACGAAATCCCGGTTGAAGTTCTTGCCGCTGCCGGCCTCGAAACGACCCTGATGGTTCCCTTGAAGCAGTTGGCCGAGGCCCAGTGGATTGGCTACTGGCACCAATTCGATCACACCGTTCAGCAAGCCTTGGGCTTCGAGTTCGGTCAGGCGCTTTTTCAGCTCCCAAGCCGTGCGCATCCCCGGCAGTTCATCGGCGTGCAGGCTGGCCTGAATGTAGGCCTTGCGCTCGCCAGCACCGAAGCGGAACACCGAAATCCGGCGTTCGCTGCCCAGGTGGCTCCACGGCAATGCATGATCGATGCGTTCCATGTCAGTGCTTCCGCGGGGCCAGATAGCCCAGCCAACGGTGTTCGGCCATTTTGAACAGGCGCACCAGAATGAACGTCAGGCACAGGTAGAACACGCCGGCGGTGATGTAGGCCTCGAACGGCAAGTAGAACTGAGCGTTGACCGTGCGCGCGGCACCGGTGATGTCGATCAGGGTCACGATGGACGCCAGACTGGTGGTCTGCAGCATCATGATCACTTCGTTGCTGTACTGCGGCAGTGCCCGGCGCAGGGCCGATGGCAGCAGGATCCGCTTATACATCTTGATGCGCGACATGCCCATGGCCTTGGCTGCTTCGATCTCGCCGTTCGGCGTGGCGCGCAGGCTGCCGGCGATGATTTCGGCGGTGTAGGCGCTGGTGTTGATCGCGAAGGCCAGGCACGCACAGAACGTGGCGCTGGACAGCCACGGCCAGAGGAAGCTCTCCCGCACAGCTTCGAATTGCGCCAGACCGTAGTAGATCAAAAACAGCTGCACCAGCATCGGCGTGCCGCGGATCACGTAGGTGAACAGCCAGGCACTCATGTTGACGATCGGCTGCTTGGAGACGCGCATCAGCCCCAGCGGCAACGCCGCCAGCAGACCGAAAAACAGCGACAGTGCGAGCAGTTTGAGGGTGGTCACCAGGCCGCCGAAGTACAGCGGCAAGGCCTCCCAAATGACGTTGTAGTCGAAGATCATAGATCAGCCGCCCTTACGCCTACCGAGTAGCGCTTCTCAAGGTGACGCAATGCCAGCAACGAGACACTGGTGATCACCAGGTACATCGCCGCCACTGCGAGGAAGAAGGTGAAAGGCTCGCGGGTAGCGTCTGCCGCCTGCTTGGCCTTGAACATCATGTCTTGCAGACCGACCACCGAAATCAGCGCGGTCGCCTTGGTCAATACCAGCCAGTTGTTGGTGAAGCCCGGAATTGCCAGGCGAATCATCTGCGGTACCAACACCCGGAAAAACACCTGGAAACTGCTCATGCCGTACGCCATGCCGGCTTCTGCCTGGCCTTTGGGAATCGCCATGAACGCACCACGAAAGGTTTCGGACAGGTACGCACCGAAGATGAAGCCCAGGGTGCCGATACCGGCGGCCAGCGGGTTCAGGTCGATGTAGTCGTCATAACCGAGCATCGGCGCGACGCGGTTGAGCAGGTCCTGGCCGCCATAGAAAATCAGCAGGATCAGCACCAGATCGGGAATACCGCGGATCACCGTGGAATACAGATCGCCCAGCCAGGCCAGCCAGCGCGCCGGCGACAGACGTAGCGCAACGCCGATCAGCCCCAGAACGATGGCCAGGGCCATGGACGACAAGGCGAGCTGAAGCGTCAGCCATGCGCCATCGAGGATGACAGCCCCGTAGCCTTTCAACATGATTCAGGTCCTCGAAAGTTGGGATGAAAAAATGGCGCAAACCTCAGAGATCCTGTTGCTTGCGCCATTTCGGACTTGTTGCGGGGACGGTTACTTGCCGTAGATATCGAAGGCGAAGTACTTGTCCTGGATTTGCTTGTACTTGCCGTTCGCGCGAATGGCAGTGATCGCGGTGTTGATCTTGTCTTTCAAGGCGTCGCCTTTGCGTACGGCGATACCGATGCCGTCGCCGAAGTACTTCTCGTCGGTGAACGCCGGGCCAACGAAGGCGAAGCCTTTGCCGGCGTCGGTTTTCAGGAAGCCATCATCCAGCAGGGTCGCGTCTGCCACGGTGCCGTCGAGGCGACCGGCGGCCACGTCGAGGTAGATTTCGTTCTGCGAACCGTAAGGCTTGATCTCGGCACCCAGTGGGGCCAGGACTTCGCGGGCGAAGCGCTCGTGGATCGAACCACGTTGCACGCCGATGTTCTTGCCCTTCAGCTCAGCCAGGCTTTCGCTGACCTGAGTGCCGGCCTTCATGACCAGCCGCGCCGGGGTGTTGTAGTACTTGTTGGTGAAGTCCACGGACTTCTTGCGGTCTTCAGTGATCGACATGGACGACAGAATCGCGTCGATCTTGCGCACCTTGAGTGCCGGGATCAGGCCGTCGAACTCTTGCTCGACCCACTGGCACTTGACCTTCATCTCTTCACACAGGGCGTTGCCGATGTCGTAGTCGAAACCCACGATGCTGCCGTCCGGTGCTTTGGAGGCGAACGGAGGGTAAGCCGCCTCGATACCGATTTTCAGAGGTTTTTCATCGGCGAATGTCGGCAGGGACAGCACGGACAGTGCCAGGGCGCCAAGCAGCACGAGTTTCTTCATCTTGGGACTCCATCGGTAAAGGGCAAAAACGGCAGAGTGAGCGACAGCCCAATATGCGAATGGGTTAAACAGAAAGCGGTGCTGCGTCCTGGGATGACTGCGATGGATTTCAACGCAGACAACGACGAGCGAGTGATCGGCATTCTAACGACAGGCCCGAAGCCGATATTTCTTCAATGCGACAACAAATTACAGATGCACCGAGAAAGCCGCTTGAGCGCGTTGACAGTCTTGCAATTTCATGCAAGAGCAAAAGATTTTGAACCGATCTATATTGCAAATTGCGGGCCCATTATTGGCAAACCCTTCTAATCCAGCAAGCGCAGCGTGGTGTCTTATTTTTCAGGCAGGGTTGAGAGGCCCTGAAACAGGGCTTAGCGTTTCTCAATGCCTCGTTGTCGGGCGCGCGGTTACACATTCAGTTACTTGAAGGGTGATGGGTAACATTGGGAAAGCGCCGACGGGGGAAGCCGATAATTATTGGTAGTTGTTTATGTGTTGCCTGTCAGATCGCCTTCGCGAGCAGGCTCGCTCCCACAGGGGAACGCATTCCAAATGTGGGAGCGAGCTTGCTCGCGATGAGGCCAGAACGGCCAACACAAAAACCCAAAGCATAAAAAACCCCACCAGGCTCAACACCTGGTGGGGCTTCGATGACTCAGGAATCGGCGCTTACGCGACGTTCATGGTCTTGTGCGTATCAATCAAATGCTGCACCACACCCGGATCCGCCAGGGTCGAAATATCCCCCAACCCGTCGTATTCCGCCGTGGCAATCTTGCGCAGAATGCGGCGCATGATTTTGCCCGAACGGGTTTTCGGCAGGCCCGGCGCCCACTGGATGACATCCGGCGAGGCAATCGGGCCGATCTCTTTACGCACCCAGTTCTTCAGCTCCAGGCGCAGTTGCTCGCTCGGCTCTTCGCCAGCGATCAACGTGACGTAGACATAAATGCCCTGCCCTTTAATGTCGTGCGGCACACCCACCACCGCCGCCTCAGCGACTTTCGGGTGAGCGACCATCGCGCTTTCGATCTCGGCGGTGCCCATGCGATGCCCGGAAACGTTGAGCACGTCATCCACGCGACCGGTGATCCAGTAGTAACCGTCTGCGTCACGACGCGCACCGTCACCGGTGAAATACATGCCACGGAAGGTCTTGAAGTAGGTGTCGACGAAGCGGTCATGGTCGCCATACAGCGTGCGCGCCTGGCCTGGCCACGAGTCGAGAATCACCAGATTGCCCTCGGCAACGCCTTCGATGATGTTGCCCAGGTTGTCCACCAGCGCCGGCACCACGCCGAAAAACGGCCGTGCCGCAGAGCCAGGCTTCAGACCGTGAGCGCCCGGCAGCGGGCTCATCATGTTGCCGCCTGTTTCGGTCTGCCACCAGGTATCCACGATCGGGCAACGGGAATGGCCGACATTCTTGTAGTACCAGTCCCACGCTTCCGGGTTAATCGGCTCACCGACCGAGCCCAACAGACGCAGACTGCTGCCATCGGCGCCTTCGACAGCGGCCGTGCCCGACGCCATCATCGCGCGGATCGCGGTCGGCGCGGTGTAGAGGATGTTGACCTTGTGCTTGTCGACGATCTTCGCCACCCGGGTGATGTCCGGGTAGTTCGGCACGCCTTCGAACAGCAGCGTGGTCGCGCCATTGGCCAGCGGGCCGTAGACGATGTAGGTGTGGCCGGTGACCCAACCGACGTCGGCGGTGCACCAGTAGATCTCGCCCGGGCGGTAGTCGAACACGCGCTCGTGGGTCATCGCCGCATACAGCAAGTAACCGCCGGTGGTGTGCTGCACACCCTTCGGCTTGCCGGTGGAGCCGGAGGTATAAAGGATGAACAGCGCTTCTTCGGCGCCCATTTCTTTCGGCGCGCACACGCTGCCCGCCACTTTCATCAGGTCTTCGTACCAGATGTCGCGATGCTGGTTCCACTTGATGTTGCCACCGGTGCGCTTGCACACGATGACTTTCTGAATGCTGCTGGTTTCCGGGTTGGTCAGCGCGTCGTCGACGTTGGACTTGAGCGGGATCTTCTTGCCGGCACGAACACCTTCGTCGGCAGTGATCACCACTTTGGATTTGCAGTCGATGATGCGGCCAGCCAAAGCTTCCGGCGAGAAACCACCGAACACCACCGAGTGAATCGCGCCGATCCGGGTGCAGGCCAGCATGGCGACCACGGCTTCGGGGATCATCGGCATATAGATCGTCACCACATCGCCGCGGTGTACATCCTGGCCGCGCAAGGCGTTGGCGAACTTGCAGACTTCTTCATGCAACTCGCGGTAGGTGATGTTGCGGCTTTCGGCGGGGTCATCCCCTTCCCAAATGATCGCGATTTGATCGCCGCGCTCGGCCAGATGACGGTCGAGGCAGTTGTAGGAAACGTTCAGCGTGCCGTCGGCGAACCACTTGATGTCGACATGGTGATCGTCGAAGGACGTCTGCTTCACCGTGGTGAAAGGCTTGATCCAGTCGAGTCGCTTGGCTTGTTCACGCCAGAAGCCGTCCGGGTTGACGACCGACTGCTGGTACATGGCCTTGTAAGTGGCCTCGTCAGTCAGCGTATTGGCTGCTACCTCGGGACGAACGGGATACAAAGAAGCCGCACTCATCTTTCTTACCTCGGTGGAATAGTTGTTTTTGTATGGCCCAGTTGTAGCCGGGCGGCGCCTATAGAACCATTCGACGATGGTAGTAACAAGCCCCTACAGAATGTAGCTATATCGCGACAAGGCGCTCAAACCCGGCTATTCCGGGTCCCCGTAGGCGCTAGCGAAGCCTGCGATCTTTTGATCTTTACGGAGGATTGTTACCAAATCTGCCAAAAGTGTTTATCAAAAGCACGGCTATATGCCCGCCACCCTCAGGCCTAAAATCAGCCTCGCCAACAAGGCAACGTGATTAACCCAGTTGCAGCCCCCACGAAGGCCGTTAATCCAAGACTCTTTATTAAAGCTCCACACGCAATCCCAAAAAGATTGCGTGACCCCATTCGACCTCAGAAAGGTAAATTTGAAATGAAAGCTTTGTTAGTTCTGGCCCTCAGCAGTCTGTGCGCAACCGCCATGGCGGACGAGGTCCCGACTGATGTCGCACAGCAACAACCCGTCGTCGAGGAATACACCTACTCCACCCACCTGGACATCGCCAAAGTGATCTCGATGAGCGAAATCCCGAATGTCTGCGAAGTGGTTCCGGCCAAAATGGAATACGACGACTCCAAAGGCCAGCGGCACATTCTGCGCTACAGCGTCATGGGTACCGGCTGCTCCAACGGCTGATCCGCCCCCACTTTTATCTCCCGAGGCTCGACCCATCCGTTTTTTGAGACAGATGAAGCGCCGAGCCTTGTATCGATAAAGGCGATTGTTTTAAGCATTTATTTGCGATTTTTAATCTAATTATCTGGCGTAGTATGAATTCCACACCCAAGGCACACCACGCCAACGAACCTGGAGCCACTACCATGAAAACCAAACTGATCCTCGCCCTGACCCTTTCCGTCCTGGCCGCCAACACCTTCGCCGCCGATGGCTACGACCGCACAGGCTCGGCTGCTTTCAACGACGCGGCTGTCGCTTCTGACGGTTACGACCACACCGGCTCTGCCTCTTTCGCGGCTGACGGTTTCGATCGTACCGGCGCTGCCAAAGTCGCTGCTGACGGCTCCGATCACACCGGCGCCGCCAAGGTTGCTGCCGATGGTTCCGACCGCGTGGGGGCCGCTCGTTTCAGCTGAACACCCAGCGCGACCTCACAGCCCGACTTCGGTCGGGCTTAGTTGTGTCTGGAGTGGTTAAAAATCGACCAAAACCACAACATGTAGTGAAAAACATGGTTTTCTGGTTGTTTTTTGAGCAACGCTTTTCAAGACCCTTTGCAGCTCAGAATTGCACACAATATCATCCACAAAACCCCGCCTATTGCCCTGCAAGCCCCGCCCCACCTGGCTTGCGCCGCAACAGCTGCCCGTAACGGCGCGAACACCCCGGCCTCACCGTCAAAAACCAGCCAAAACAGGCGAAAAAAAAACTTCCTCCGCCAAAGCCCTGTAAACCCTCGCTCCAACCTGAAAACGCCCCTCGCCAACCGCTCCAGGTGCCATTTCGCCGCACCACGGGGCTGAAAATTTCCTTATAATGCGCACTTAAACGGGCCTGCAATATTCCCTTACAGGGGTGAAAAGCCAGTCTGAAGCCCACGCAGAGCGGCTCACGTTCTCTGCGCCCATCAGTGGCTTCGGAACACCCGTACAAAATTCTGTTTATTGCCTGCGTTGTACTGCTGCAACAAACGATTTCCTTTAGATCCAACGCGGCCAGAAAAGGCTGTGTGAAAAACCAACCTATCAGTTTTCACACGGGCAATCTGGCCCTCACGCAGGAGACGACACGTCATGCTGAGCTGGGACGAATTCGACAAAGAAGATGACGGCGAAGTCGCTGTAAAAGGCGCCAATGCCGGCCACGCTTCTGAAGCCAACATGGACCGCCTCGACAGCGCCGGTGGTGCCGCCGCTCAAGAGGCCCGCGCCGTGACCGCGACGGACTCCGCCGCGATCGCCCGCGCCAAGGCTGCCCTGGACTCCCTCGACGTCGCCGAAGGCCTCGCCGAACTGGAAGGCGCCTCTGCCCGTGTAGCTGTCGATGAAAAGCGCATGATCAACTGCCGCGCCGACCTCAACCAGCTCGTGCCATTCAAATACGACTGGGCCTGGCAGAAGTACCTGGACGGTTGCGCAAACCACTGGATGCCGCAAGAAGTCAACATGACCGCCGACATCGCCCTCTGGAAAGACCCGGAAGGCCTGACCGACGACGAGCGCCGCATCGTGATGCGCAACCTCGGCTTCTTCTCCACCGCCGACTCCCTGGTTGCCAACAACCTGGTCCTGGCCGTGTACCGCCTGATCACCAACCCGGAATGCCGCCAGTACATCCTGCGCCAGGCCTTCGAAGAGGCGATCCACACCCACGCCTACCAGTACTGCATCGAATCGTTGGCCATGGATGAAGGCGAAATCTTCAACATGTACCACGAGATCCCATCGGTCGCGAAAAAAGCCACCTGGGGCCTGAAATACACCCGTTCGATCTCCGATCCGAAGTTCGAAACCGGCACCGTCGAAACCGACAAAGAACTGCTCCGCAACCTGATCGCCTACTACTGCGTTCTGGAAGGCATCTTCTTCTACTGCGGCTTCACCCAAATCCTCTCCATGGGCCGCCGCAACAAAATGACCGGCGTCGCCGAGCAGTTCCAGTACATCCTGCGCGACGAATCCATGCACCTGAACTTCGGCATCGACGTGATCAACCAGATCAAAATCGAAAACCCGCATTTGTGGGATGCCGAGATGAAGGAAGAGGCTTCGCAGATGATTCTGCAGGGGACTCAGCTGGAGATTGAATACGCTCGTGACACCATGCCTCGTGGGGTGTTGGGCATGAATGCGGCGATGATGGAGGATTACCTCAAGTTTATTGCTAACCGTCGTTTGTCGCAGATTGGTTTGAAAGAAGAGTATCCAGGGACGACTAACCCGTTCCCTTGGATGAGTGAAATTATGGACTTGAAGAAAGAGAAGAATTTCTTTGAGACGAGAGTTATTGAGTATCAGACTGGTGGGGCGTTGAGCTGGGATTGATTTAATCGTTGACTACAACTTCCCATATGGAAAAGCCCCGAACTTGTTCGGGGCTTTTTATTCCCATTAAATGGGATAGAAAATAGCTTATGTGCGGGACCATAAAACAACAAAAAAACGCATTTATCGCTAAGCAAAAAATCATCAAAACTCAAAACTTAGCTATCAAACCGGATCAGCCAAAAAATCATGTCGAGTCCTCACTACTTGACCGCGATATGGCTCTCTAGCCTGAAACACCTCACTATTAAATATAACGTAATTCCGACCTTGTCCAAAAGAGCTATTAAAAACAATCCCATCATAATTAGCCACCGACTTGACAAACTCACACATATACTGCGTAGGTATATATTCAATATGAGATTTGTCAGGCAAAACTGGCTTAGACAGCTCAAGTGAAAAGCGCTCTAGCAGATCTAGAAAGCAAAGAACATCTTGCATTTGCTGCTCTTCGAACTTCAGCACTGAAGAGTCACACCTAGGATCAGTCAAACTTAGCAAATTCAAATCGGCAATCGCCACAAATTCCGACACATAAATTGCACTTGCATTACTCGGTCTAACTTCAGCAACACAAGTCTCTACATTCTCCGCAAGATATAAGTATGGTATTCCTATCGGGTTAGCACGTCCTCCAGAAGCTATCATCGGAGGCGGTGTCCCCATCTGCGCAGCAGTTAAAGGACTTTCAGATATTCGGGCCCTGAACAAGACTCCGCCACCATCAAAAGGCGCCTTCAGCTGCTCCAAAAGAGCCAAAAAAACTTCAAAACTTGAGTTACTTGCAGAAGGACTCAGAACTTGAGAAATCAATGCACTACGCGGAAAAAATCTATTCTTATGTTTTAACT
This sequence comes from Pseudomonas sp. P9_31, assembly GCF_034008235.1. Lineage (NCBI taxonomy): Bacteria > Pseudomonadati > Pseudomonadota > Gammaproteobacteria > Pseudomonadales > Pseudomonadaceae > Pseudomonas > Pseudomonas sp. P9_31. The sequence continues at coordinate 1,613,539 of NZ_CP125375.1, read as the reverse complement.
CTTCCTTGAAACTCAACCACTGGCTAGAATATAAGGACACATCAAACTTAAACGCATATCTTAAACCAGCAATATCATCACCAAATATCTCACGCGCCAACCTTCCAGCATCCCTTACTACCGCAGGACTAAGCAAACCAAACTGCTTATGCAGCAGCGTAACTAAATCCTCACCTACAGCCGAAACCTCTAGACTGTACAATATTAGCTCAACCGTAGAAAACAATGTATCAGAGCTAATTGTAGGGACCCTAGTCGCACCACAGTATGAACAATTTCCAACAACCCCTTTTGATGCCGCCTCAATCAAAACCGAATCAGTAAAGCAATGAATACAGCACTTAGCCATTTCAATGCCCCTGAATGTAGTGACACGTTGTTTCAATATGATGTTTTATCGAGATTTTTTTCACATGCCCAAGACCAGGATAGTGCCTTGAAGCATGAAGAGTAAAAAACTCACCCAGACCGGTTGTCCGAGTAAACTTATTAGGATTGACAGTAACATACTGAACAAGCTTATTCAGAGCATCCATAAACTTGCCGCCTGGGTTTGTAGGGGTACGGTCATCATAAGAAGAAAAATGCCGAACATGCATAGCGTCGTATTCTTCTCGATTTATGTATGACAGATGCACAGCCACTACATATGCAGGCCCGCCTGACTCAGAGTAATCCTCACTTAAGATAGTGAAATCACCAAATCCGACAACATTATCAAACTCTCGGTACTCGGTGTGCAGCCCTGAAAACAAAGAGTCTTCAGCATAATCAGAGTTCTTAACTTCCTTTTTAAAGAAATCTCCATACACAACCTTATTTCTGAGCTGTGCAAACGCCGCCGAACTGACTCTAACTGGATTTACCAGCGTGTACACCGACTCATTGATTACATCTACCATTGCTCTATCGACGCTACTTTCAATATAGGCTGCCGCCCGACCACGAAAAGATTGAAAAAGCCCTATCGCGGCAGAATCCTGAGGACTCTTGATCTTGACACAAGGTAAATAAGCCCCCTCTTCCTCCTGTAAAAATTGACTTATTAAGTCCTCGCCACCGGCATAATCACCTAGAGACGGATTTATTACCACAAGTGGTATTATCCCATTATCCGCCAGCTGCTTTATAGTTCTTTTTAAGGGAGATATATTTTCCCTTACAGGCTCAACGACTGGCTTTATATATTGAGCATCGATGATCTCTGACAGCTCACGCAATGCTATCAATTCATTTTGCTTACCCTTTAATATAGGAAAATACATCAAACATCCCTTTAAATTGGAGAGTTAAGCACCCTCATTAGATTGTTTTTCTTAGCATTTGAAAGCTTTACGCTAAGGCTGGCCATTAGCAACGTTCGTGGTAACGCAAGCGAAAACTCCCGACTTGATCGCCGTGTATCCTTTAGAGTCTTACAAAAAATTGTTCGCAACAAATCCGCATCGGCTTTCAAAAAAACCGATTCACACCAACTGAAAATTTCAGTATTTGAAAGCCCTCGCGGTGCTTCTTCAATCTGACAAGCCATTGAAAAGTATTCAGGTTGGCGTAAGGAGCGAATTAAAACCTTTGGGTCTATTTTGCTCCTAACGAGCCTCGCACTCCGGACCTCTGACAAAGTGTCTCTGCCAGTAAGAACAATCAATCCAACGCTATCATTGATATTTTTTAGCGCATACTCTCTATGAGTTTCTGCCACTACCACAAACGTCTTATCAAAGATTTTCTCATATGCATTCAATTGATCATTCAATCTTGAAAAATTATCAAGATCGGTTTTTATCTCATAACAGGTGCTATTACCATTCAAAACCACACAATCAGCTTTATTATTCCCTACTCTAAACTCAGATATTAGAGTGGCGGTTGAAAGCTTATGCCGCCCAAGAGCAATTTTATTCGCAACAACATTCTTAAAAAAATACTCAAATCTATAGTTCCTGCTGAGATCTTTGTAACAGACTTCATAAACATCGGCAGGAGTAAAAATCCGAGGTAAGGAATCCATATAAGAGCGCGAAACATCAAGAACATGCTCAACGTTTCCGCCCGCAAGACCTTCCACACAATTAGTGGAAAAAATCCTACTCAATTCCCGGTAATTTCTCATTGCTATATCTACTACCTACTTTTCTACTGCTAACGCTAGCATTCAGAAGTCATGCTAGCAGAGAGCCTCGCACCAAGCTCGATTTAGAAACACAATAATCAAAGAAGTCTGCCTTGACCATCTCCCGTTCAAACCATACCCTCTCAAGCCGGTGCCTAAGAAACACCTCACACAGCGGACTGACCGCACCCGACAGAAGCGGCTTTTTTGTGCCTACGGTTTCCCCGTGGGCATCAGAAAATCTCTGTTATGCCGGGAGTGGGCGAATACAAGACCCGAAAGGGGAATATGTCCGGCCCTCTGTGTGGGGTTTCTTAACTCCCGGCACCCAGCCCTAAGAAAGCTGACATCACACAGAGGTAAAGGATATGCCTAAAAATCTCTCCTTCTCTCCGAAGGTAATCTGCTTTAGCTGCTTCATTGCCCACGCGCTTCCATTCCTGGAGGCTCGCCATGTCTGATCCTTACATCCCCACAGTCTTCACCCGCCAAAACCTCCATCTTCACGCCCTCCTTCTGGAAAACCAGCCATGGTTCTGCGCCCGCGATTTGGGTCGCTTGATGGGCTTCCATCTGAATGATCGTGTCGTCAGCAAGCTCGACGAGGATCAGCGGCATACGCTGTTGATTGAGTATCACGGCCAACCGGAGAAGCGGTTGATGCTCAGCGAGTCCGGTGTTTATGCATTGCTGGTCTATCACTACGCGCCAGGGAATCGGTTATTGCGTGAGTGGTTGACTCATCAAGTGGTGCCAGCTCTGCGTGATGCGGGGCAGTCGAAGAACACGGATCGGCCGATGTTGAGTTTGTTGGATTGGCCGGAGATGTCATTGAGTCTGTTGCATTGGCAGGATGAAGGCTGGATTCGGCTGCGGGACATGCCTTATCTGTTGCTCAATCGCACGCGGCGGCGGGTGCCGGTGGTTAAGCCTTGGTGGCGGAAGGTGGTGGAGGTGTTTCAATCGTCGAAGCATTCGGTGGGTTAGTGCGGTGATGTCTCTGTAGGATCGCTTGAGCGATACGTCGGTCTTTTCTGTAGGAATTTTCGTAGACAGGTGTAATGGCCACTCAGTATCGTCCGAGGGTTTCCAACCCTCGGCGATTGTATGGGCACTCCAAAAGAAAGAACTGGCTGGGATGATCAGGAGCTTGAGGCTTCGGTTGATGCTTACCTAAAGATGCTGAGTCTCGAATTGAGCAATCAACCGATAAAAAAGGCTGACGAGAATCGTCTTTTGCGCGAAGGACCGTTGAGCAAGCGCAGTGCTTCATCGGTTGAGTACCGCATGCAAAACATTTCGGCCGTAATGGCGCAAATGGGTCTGAGACACATTGTTGGCTATGTACCTGCAAAGAACGTCGGCACCGGAATCAGCAGCCGGGTTCGAAAAATACTTGCCGAGAAAAATATCGACCGCTTCCGTCTTACACCCGAGCCAGCGAACCAGCAGGTTACTTATAGGCTGTTAGAGGCTGCCCCACCCCATGCTGACGACGTGCCGGAAGGAATTCTGAATCCCATACATATCAGCACCGCAACGATTAGGTATGCACGGGCGAAGAAGATCTCCGATTGGATATTGAAACAATCCGAAGGCCGCTGCGAAGGATGCAAGCAAAAAGCTCCTTTTCTGCGCTCTGACGGATTGCCTTACCTTGAAGTCCATCATGTTAAGCATTTGGCCAAGAAAGGCTCGGATCGTCCGAAGAACGCCGTGGCGTTATGCCCTAATTGTCATAGACGTTGTCACTACTCAAGCGATAGGGATGAGTTTACTGCTTGGCTTTATGACAACGTCGCACGGCTGAGACGTGAGTAATTGAGCTGAATGCAATTCGTGGCGAGGGAGCTTGCTCCCGTTCGGCTGCGAAGCAGTCGCTATGCAGACAACTCGATCTGCCTGATGCACCGCGTTTACCGATTTGGGTCTGCTGCGCAGCCCAGCGGAAGCAAGCTTCCTCGCCACAGTGTGTTGCGTTGCTGCAGAGTTAGCGCTCGATAGATCGGCCCAGTTGCTGCCGAAATTCGCGAGCAGGCTCGCTCCCACAGGTTTGGTTTGTTGTCACAGAATTTGCGGTGTGTTGAAAACAGTCAGTGCAACCCGCCCCGCCTCCCGCTATTAATACCCTTCCCCACTCAAGGACCCGAGCCCACCATGAAATTCGACCTCGCCTACTGCCTCAGCCTCGACGAAAAGCTGTCGATCTATGACGTGCGCGATTTGAATTTCGACGAGACGATGAACTTCGATTCCGCCAAGGAGCACTTCCAGTGCCCCAACAATGCCTGCCGTTTGGCATTCGATGCCGCCAACGTGTTGGGAACGTTCAACGCCAAGAATGTGAACTACGTACGCACGCCGCACTTCAAGAACATCCCCAGCACCCGGCATGTCGAGGGTTGTCCTTATGTCAGCCTGAAGACGCCGGCGTCGGGCCTGGAGGCGGACGGGGCGGAATCGGATGACAGTCGGGAGGAGCATTTCCCGTCGGAGTTGTTGCTGACTCGGCGTGAGTATGTGCGCAAGCCGTCCAACCCAGCGGTGGCGGCGGATGTCATGCGGGATGACCCAACACCCACTTCAGCGGCCAGTAACGTCGAGCATCCGAGCCGGGAGTCGGCGCCGGACAAGACCAGTGTCTTCGCCCATCCGGTGGAGTGTTTTGTGTCGAACTTCGAGGACAAGGATCTGCTCAAGCGTATGCCGCTGAAGATTGGCGAGCACACGGCGCCTTATGGATCGTTCTTCAAGAAGATCGAATACCTGCAGGACAACAAGGGGCTGATTTACTGGGGCAAAATCAAGGAGATCAAGGATTACACCCAGAGCTTTCGCATCGATTTCGAACAAAAGGTCTGGGTCAAGCAACCGGGCGAGGCGAAGAAGAAGCCCTATTCGGTCAACGTTTACTTGAGCAAGAAGCTGATCGACAACTACCGCAAGCGCAAGGCGTTTCTGGACGAGATCAAGCACGCCGTCGACAGTGATGCCGAGTTGTACTGCTTCTTTTATGGCGTGACGCCGGAGTTGAAGCAGGTGCCGAGCAAGAAAAACCCCGAAGAGACGTTCGGCGTGTTCAGTGCCAATATCGAGAACCTGGACCACTTCATCATTCGTGAAGCGCCGGGGTTGGCGAGTAAATAGTCATTCGCTCACCCTGCCGGACGTCGTCCTTAGTAAGACCTCGTTTGTTAGGTGGCCTTTGTAAGCTTGTGACATGATGCCGCTAGTATTTTCCCTGATGAGTGGCTTATCTGTGTCAGTGATTCCCCTACTGGTCTGTGACGACTCCAGCATGGCTCGTAAGCAAGTATTACGGGCACTGCCGGCGGATTGGCCGGTGTCGGTCACCGAGGCCGGTAATGGTCACCAGGCAATGGAGGCCATACGCCGGGGGTTGGGGCAGGTGGTGCTGCTCGACCTGACCATGCCGAAGATGGATGGTTATCAGGTGTTGAGCGCCTTGCGCGCCGAAGGATTGAAGGCGCACGTCATCGTGATCTCTGGTGACGTTCAGGAAGAAGCGGTGCGTCGCGTGCGTGAGCTGGGTGCGCTGGCGTTCCTTAAAAAGCCTTTCGACGAACACGAGCTGCGCCAGACACTCAGTCAGCTAGGGCTACTGATGGAGCCCGGCCAGGCGTTGCTGGGGAGTCGTCCGGCGGCGAACACCGTCATCAGTTTTCACGATGTGTTCCGCGAAACGGTCAACGTTGCCATCGGCCGGGCGGCCGCCCTGATCGCCAAGGTGTTGGGCGTCTTTGTGCAGTTGCCGGTACCGAACGTGAACATCCTCGAGGTCGGCGAGTTGCACATGGCGCTGACCGATGCCAGCAGTCGCAAGCAACTCACGGCCATCTGCCAGGGTTTTATCGGCAGTGGCATTGCCGGCGAAGCCCTGCTGATGTTTCACGACTCGGAAATCGCTGACATCGCGCAATTGATGCAACGCCAGAGCGCCGACTATTCAGACCTGGAAATGCTGCTGGACCTCTCCAGCGTTCTGATCGGTGCTTGCCTGAGCAGCATTGCCGAACAGATCGATGTGGCGTTTTCCCAAGGTCACCCGCAGGTCCTCGGCCAGCACGCGGCCATCGATGAGCTGATCCGGGTCAATCACAAGCGCTGGAAAAAGACCCTGGCGGTGGAAATCAGCTACAGCCTGGAAGGGCAAGACATTCGTTTCGACCTATTGTTGCTGTTCACGGAAGACTCAATCGAGCGGTTGACCCACAAACTCGCCTACTTGATGAATTGAGCCATGAACGATCCTATCGATCTGAACGAGTTTCACTGGTTGCTGGCGATCGTCCAGAGCATCGACGTCGGTGTGGTGGTGCTCGACCGCGACTACTGCGTGCAGGTCTGGAACGCCTTCATGGAGAACCGCTCCGGGGTACAGCCCAAGGATGCTCACAATCAGTATTTCTTCAGTCTGTTTCCCGAAATCGACCGCCAATGGTTCCGCCGCAAGGTGGAAAGCGTCGTGACCCTGGGCACACCAGCGTTCACTGTCTGGGAGCAGCGCCCGTATTTGGTGCGGTTCAAGAACTACCAGCCGATCACCGGCCAGGAAGCGTTCATGTACCAGAACACCACGTTGTTCCCGCTGCGCTCCACCGACAGCAAAATTAACCATATCTGCCTGGTGATCTATGACGTCACCGACGTCGCCGCCAACCGGCATCAGCTCCAGGCCGCCAATGCGCAACTGCAACAACTCTCCAGTACCGATCGGCTGACGGGGCTGTACAACCGTGGTCATTGGGAAGAAAACCTGAAAGTCGCCTATGCCCGGCACCAGCGCTATGGCAATGCCATCAGCCTGGTGATGTTCGATATCGACCACTTCAAGCGGGTCAACGACACCTATGGTCACCAGGCGGGCGACAAGGTCATCGAGCAAGTCGCCAGGCTGGTCCGTGAGCATGTGCGCGACACCGATGTGGCCGGGCGTTATGGCGGTGAAGAGTTCGCCGTGGTGCTTTCAGACACCGACAAGAGCGGTGCACGGGATATCGCCGAGCGTCTGCGTAAGGCAATCGAAGGGCTGGAAGTGCTGCACAACGGCCAGAGCATCCGTTTCACCATCAGCCTGGGGGTGGCCGATCTGAGTCAGCCCTCGACCAACTACACCGACCTGATCACCTGGGCGGACCACGCGCTGTATGCGTCGAAGAAGGTCGGGCGCAATCGGGTGACGGTGTATGAGTAAATAAAGCAGCCCAACCCAACGGTGGCGGCGGACAAGAGCGTTGAAGCAGGTGCCGAGCATGAAAAACCCCGAACAGACGTTCGGGGTGTTCAGTGCCAATATTGAGAACCTGGATCACTTCATTATTCGGGAAGCGCCGGGGTTGGCGGATAAGTAATTCAGCGTCAGGGCAACTTCAATGCCACATGCCCAGCGTGTTGTTTGATCAGGTTGTACGGCAGGATGCTCCATTCCACGTTTCGGCACATGGCTTGGTTGTGGGCAAATGCAGGCAGCAACTTGATGCCTTTGTCGGTGAAATACCAGGAAGGGAAGATCCACGACTGCTCTTCACCGTAGACGCAATCATCATTTCGATCAGTCGAGCTGGTGACTTGCTCGGGATAGAGCGTACGCAATTGACCCACCAGCCACGGTGCCAATTCTTTGGTGCGGTATTCGGAATAGGCGAGATAAGCATCATAGGACGCCTTGTCGTCGAGCTCGCTTAGTTCGTAATGCTTCGGCTCGCCCCGTCCTATCCAAAGCACATCTTCCAGCGCCAGGGTCTTGCCGGTCTTGGTTTCGAGATTGAATGGCATGTCGTCCTCATCGGAATAAGACCCGCCACAGTTGGACTCGGCCCTGATGTTCACGCTGATCACCGAGGGTGACATCCACAACGGATCGGCCGTTTGGCTATAGGTGTTCATGCCGACCTGGGTGAGGCAATCATGGAAGATGACGACTTGCTGCCACAAACGCCCCATCAACTGCTGATTGATGCGTTGCTGCTCTTCGGCGGTGTAACCCGAGACCACTTCAAACATCGACATCCTGGATTGCGGCTCGCTCCACCATTGCAGTGTGTAGCCCATGAAGGTTTCGGTCTTGCCTTGTTTGAGTTTCATACCTTGCAGGCGCAAGTACTCATAAGGCGTCACGTCATGAAGCATAGCGAGATAAGGCAAAGTACCAGCAGGAACCGGTGGTAGTTTTGCTTGCAGTAATTCTATCTTCAGGGCTTTGCCTTGGGGGCTGGTCCATTCCCCAGACAAGCCATTGGGCGTGGGCCGAAGACGAATTTTCGGGCGCGGCGTGTCCTCATGATCGCTATCGTTACCCTCATCGACTACCAGCGTCTCGCCGTCCTTACTGCCACTGAGCATTAAGTCCTTGCGGTATTTTTGGTAGAAGTAACGCCCACTCACGCCATCAGGGTTATGGGTGTTCATCTCCAACACTATCGGCGATTGGCCTAATGTTCCGATGTAAACCTGCTTGCCACCGTCGGCCCCCTGCGCAGTAGAAAAGGTTGAGCACACCAGCACAACAATGCCGATCAAACGCCACAGCCCCTTGAACATCAAATCATCCTTGTATAAATGAACGCGTGCTCGCGGGAGATAGCCAGGTGCGGCTTGAAAGCCATACGTAACCCAGCCTCAAGGCAGTTGCAGCGCTACGCCGCCGGGGTGTTGTTTGATGAGGTTGTAAGGCAGGACGCTCCATTCAACATGCCCACATGAAGCGTCTACATGAGCAAATGATGGCTCTAGCTTGATACCGTTTTCAGTGAAGTACCAAGACAGGTAACGCCACCGGTCTTCGTCACTGTAGGCACAATCCTCATCACTGGTCATTTGATCTGGATAAAGCTTACTGAGCTGCGCCACCAGCCATGGCGCGAGCTCGTTGGAACGGTACGCAGAAAACGCGGTGAACGTGTCAGGTGATTGGTCGCTTTCTCCATAGAGTTCTTCGTAATGCAGGGGGTTGCCCTCCCCTATCCAAAGAATATCCTCAAGCACCAAGGGCTTGCCGGTCTTGGCATCGAGGTTAAGCGGTACATCGTTCTGATCCGGGTAAGCGCCGCCACAGTTGTACTCAGTACCAATGTTCACGCTGATGACCGAAGGCGTCATCAACACCGGTTTGATCGTTTGGTAGTAGAAGTTCACGCCACCGCCAGCGAGACATCCGTAATAACCCACCACTTCCTGCCACAAGCGCCCCATCAACTGTTGATTGATGCGCTGACGCTCTTCAGTGGCGTAGCCCGAAACGACTTCAAACAGCGTCGTCTTTGTTTGCGGCTCGCTCCACCATTGCAGTGAGTAGCCGTTGAACGTTTCAGTCTTTCCTGGTTTGAGCTTCATGCCTTGAAGCCGCAAATATTCGTAAGGCGAGTTTTCATGGAGTGCTGCGAGATAGGGCAAGGTGTCGGCGGACACTGGCGGGAGAGTGGCTTGCTGCAACTCGACCTTGAGGACTTTGCCCTGAGGGCTGGTCCATTCGCCGGACCAGCCGTTGGGCTTGGGTTGCAAGCGAATTTGCGGGAGGGCTGTATCCTCACCATACTTCTGGTTTCCTTCGTCAAGGACCAGGATTTCGCCTTCTTTTTTGCCGGTGAGCACCAAGTCCTTGCGGTACTTCTGATAAAAGTACCGCCCCTCACCGCCGTTGGCGTTCACCTCCAGCACAATCGGCGATTTGCCCACGGTTCCGGTGTAGACCTGAGTACCGTTTTCAGCCCACAGCGCGGTAGAAAAAGTTGTGCACGCCAGCGCGATAACGCCGCTCAGACGAAACAGTCCTTTGAACATAACATCATCCTTGTATAAACGAGCACATGCTCGTGGGGGATGACCAGGTGCTGCTTGAAGCCATACGCACCAAGTCCGCAATACTTATGTAACCCAACCTCAGGGAAGTTGCACAGCCACGCCGCCGGGATGTTGCTTGACCACGGCGTACGGCAGCACTGACCAGCCCGGATCATCGCAATTGCGTTGTATGCGGGCGAAGTACGGTCCCAGGTACAGGCCTTTTACGGTGAAGTGCCAGTTGGAATAACCCCAAACGCTTTCGTCGGTGTAGTCGCAGCCTTCCTCGTCCGCCGGCTTCTGCATTTCATCGGGGTACAGCGCGCTGAATTGCTTGATCAGCCATGGTACGAACACTTCGCGCTGATAGGTGAATCGTGCGTTGCTCTCTTCCTCGGTCAAGGATGTATCGCCAGCGCCGTAGCGGTCGGCATGCAGCAGCGGCTTGCCTTGGCCAATCCACAGCACGTCTTCCAGCGACAGGCTATGACCGGTGTGAACGTCGAGGTTAATCGGCGAATTGCCAAAATCCGGGTGAGCGCCGCCGCAGCTGTAGCCGGTGGAGATGTTCAGGCTGACCACATCGGGCGATAGGAATTGGGGGGCGACACCTTGGTCGAACTCGGCAAACTCCCCACCTCCCAGCAAGCAGCCGTGGTAGTTGATGACTTCGCTCCAGAGCCGCTCCAACAATTGCTGATTGATCCGCTGCTGGTCAGCTTTCGGGTAGCCGGACTCGATGCTGAACATGGAGAGACCGGACGCGGGCTCCGTCCACCATTGCAGGTCGTAGCCCATGAAAGACTCTTTCTTGCCCGGTTTGAGTTTCAAGCCTCGCAAGCGCAGATATTCGTAAGGGTCGCTTTTCGGCAGCGCGGCGATGAAGGGCAAGACGTCTGCAGCCGGTGCCGGGATCTTGGCCTCGGTCAATTGCATTTGCAGAACTTTGCCCTTGGGGCCTTTCCATTCGCCTTGCCAGCCGTTGGCCGTTTCTTGCAACTTCAGGGTTGGCTGGGGTTTGTCTTCGCTGTAGCGATTGTTGCCTTCGGTTAGCGTCAGGGTCTTTTCTTGCAGCGAGCCGCTCAGCTCCAGGTCGCGATGGTATTTCTCATAGAAGTAGCGGCCGGTGACTTCGTCCGGCTGGTTGGTGTTGAGTTCCAGCACGATCGGCATCTTGCCCAGGGTGCCGGTGAACACTCGTCTCCCGTCCTCGGCATGAGCAGTGGAACACAGCATGAGTAACAGCGTGGCGACTGGCGCCAGGCGTAACAATCCTTTGAACATCAAAACATCCTTGAAAGAAGCGAGCGTCTACTCGTGAAATCGTGGCACGGATTATGGCGAAGCAGCGTCCAAGAATCGATATGGTCCAATCAACCCTGATCAAACTGATGCATCAGTTCTCGAGTTTCCCGTCTCACTTCTTTGCGCCGATCACGCGCAGCCTGTATGCCTGACTCGTCGAGGCCGCAGTACTGGCGTAACCAATGGACCATCATTTCCTCATCCGGAAAGTAATAGTCCTTGTGCCCTTTACCGCCTCTCAGGGTGTAGTTCATATCACCATCGAAACGGCCAGCCGAGTATTCGTCCGAAGGCAGAGATCCCCATTCGGCGGCGCAATCCTCAAAAATCCAGGCGATCTCGTTGATGTGTTTTTGCGCACCGCGATGACCGCGTTTGTAAAACGTGTACTGGCCGCAGTTTTCCTGGAAACGCTCCATCATCGGCTCATCGTTAACCCACTGCAGGATATCGTTCTGCCCCGCATGGCGTATCAGGCCATTGATCCATCGCTCGGCAAACCGTTGAACAAAACCTTCCACGTCAGCCTTTTTCGCGTCCGCGAAAATCATGCAATAACGGGTTTCCACATGGATGACGAACAACACGTGCTTGCGTTGAACGGTGATGGCGTGGACCAGCCACTGTTCGGCTGAGTCACCCTGCTCATCGTCCTCGATAACGAACGATGGCGGTTTCTCCACGGGAGTCATTTTCTTGCCCTTGTGGACGCGGCTGAAGAAGGTGCTGGCTGCTTCGGTGCAGTTGAAGATCAACATCCCTGATCCTTTGATTAATAGGGTTATGTCGCTCAGTCTGGTCGCACGATCTCTTCAACCCACTCAAGCTCGTAAGGCTGACGAATAACACCGGAAATTTTTTCACGCGTTTCTTCGCTGAGGATAGATAATTCCGCGTCGGTCAACAGATCATGCATGACCATCATTCTCAAAGCCATGAGCGCACTGGAACGGCTACAGAGGTCGAAGGTATGAACGATATCTTTGTCCCGATCACGGGTGAGACGGTAGAGCATTCTGTACCGGGCGTGAGGCGACAGCGCACTGTGCTGGGCGATGGTTTCGGCATCGGCGAGCACACCCAGGCAGAAACGATCGAGCGCAATCTCGCGCAATTCCTTGAATTTCTTCCAGTCGCTTTCGAGGATCGGCATGACGTTCTCCTGCGTGAAATGTTGAATAATGCAAAGGCCTATTCTTGCGAATAAGCCCACAGATTCCAACCTTACTTGGCGCACATACTCAGCATCACCACCACCAGCAAACCAATATAAACCCACGCATGCACCCGATCCGGTATCCGCCCGATCCACGGCGTAGCCAGCCGAATCCCCACCAGCGACCCAAGCGCAGGAATACGACGAGGCCGGGCGCGACGGTGCGTTGATCGACTTGCTGCTGCATGAACTGGCCCGCAGCGCTCACTTGCCGTTGTACATTCCGTTGCCCATGGATTCGCGACTGCTCGGGTTGTGTCAGGCGTTTCTCCAGCAACCGAACACTCATCAATCGCCGCAACAATGGGTTGATCGGTTGCATATCAGCCTGCGTACGTTCAATCGTCTGTTCCGTCAACAGACCGGCCTGAGTTTCAGCCAATGGCGGCAGCGGGCTTGTGTGGTGCTGGTGTTGGCACGGCTGGCGGTGGGTACGCCGGTGACGCGGATTGCTTTGGATTTTGGCTACGACAGCCCGGCGGCGTTCTCGACGATGTTTCGTCGTGTGCTGGGGCAGGCACCGTCCGTTTGGTTGGAGGGGGCGAAATAGAGAGGTCGCGGCTGCTGATGCCAGTCAGTTAAACGCAATCCATGTGGGAGCGAGCCTGCTTGCGATAGCGGCGGGTCAGCCAACATGGATGCTGAATGTACCGCCGTCATCGCGAGCAGGCTCGCTCCCACAAGTTGTGCACCTTAGCTGATAGGCATTTGGGCTTGCCCCCTCGCCACAGGTTCTGCGCTTGGCACTTCATTGTCTTGACTGAGCGGCCTTAGCCACTGCCTTGTTCTGACAGCAACTCAAAACTCTGCTCCTTCACATCCTGGGAATCCAGACCGATTTGCACCCGGAACTCGCCCGGCTCGGCGGTGTATTCCAGCTGGGCGTTGAAGAACTTCAAGTCGTTCTCATCAATGCTGAAATGGACCGCTTTCTCCTCTCCGGCCTTGAGCATGATTTTTTGAAAGTTCTTCAGTTCTTTGACCGGGCGGCTGACGGAGCCGACGACATCGCGGATATACAGCTGAACCACTGTTTCGCCGTCGCGCTGGCCGGTATTTTTCACCATGACGCTGGCGACGAGGTTCTCGGTCTTGTTCAGTGTGGTCGAAGACAGGGCCATGTCGGTCAGGCTGAAATCTGTATAACTCAGCCCATAGCCGAAGGGATACAGCGGACCATAGGATTGATCGAAATATTGAGACGTGTAGTTGCGAGGCGCACCTGGCAGGTAGGGGCGACCGGTGTTCAAGTGGCTGTAGTAACTCGGGATCTGCCCCACGGAGCGTGGAAAGGTGATGGGTAACTTGCCCGACGGGTTGTAGTCGCCGAACAAGACATCGGCAACGGCGTTGCCCCCCTCGGAGCCGCTGTACCAGGTTTCCAGAATCGCGTCGGCCTGTTTCTGTTCCTTGCCGATGGACAGTGGCCGACCGTTCATCAATACCAGGACCAGCGGCTTGCCGGTGGCTTTCAGGGCGGTGATCAATTCACTCTGCCGCCCTGGCAGATCGAGGCTGGTTCGACTGGCTGCTTCATGGGACATGCTGCGGGGCTCGCCCACCACTGCAATCACAACATCGGCTTGTTCTGCGGCCTTGACCGCTTCGTCAATCATTTCTGCTGCCGGGCGAGCGTCGTTCTTGACTTCGAACACTCCCAGATAATCAACAACCTCAGGATCCTCCGTGAGATTGGCGCCTCGGGCATAGATCAGCGAGCCCTTATCCATAGCGTTTTTCAGCCCGTCGTAGATCGTCACCGATTGCGAGGCCACGCCGCTTGCAGACCAACTGCCCATGATGTCGACGGCACTTTTTGCCAACGGGCCGATGAGCGCAATCGCCGCCTCTTTTTTTAGCGGCAAGAGCCCGTTTTCATTCTTCAGCAGCACCAACGTCTTGCGTGCCACTTCACGGGCCTGCGCTCTGTGCAGACGGTTTTCGTCGTTGGTATCCGCGGGGTCTTCACTGGCAATGCCGATGCGCCGATAAGGGTCTTCGAACAGCCCCATGTCGTACTTGGCACCCAGGACTTCCCGCACCGCGTCATCGATATTGCTCTGGGAAACAGCGCCAGACTCAAGCAGCCCGGGTAGCTCCGGACCATAGGAGGAGTCGTTCATGCTCATATCAATGCCGGCCCTGATGGCGAGCCTGGCCGCTTCGCGATGATCCCTCGCAACACCATGCTGAACCAGATCGGTGACCCCGTTATGGTCGCTGATGACCAGCCCCTTGAAGCCCCATGCTTTGCGAAGCAGGTCTTGCATCAACCATGCATTGGCCGCTGCCGGCACACCATTTATAGAGTTAAGCGCCGCCATCACCGCTCCCGCGCCACCCTCGATCGCTGAGCGATAAGGTGGCAGGTAGTCCTGGTACATCCTGGCCAGGCCCATGTCGACGCTGTTGTAGTCGCGTCCACCCTCGACAGCACCATACAACGCGAAGTGTTTGGCGCTGGCCATGATGCTGTCGGGTGCATTCAGGCTTTGGCCCTGGTAGGCCTGAACCATCACTTTGGCAATGCGCGAAACCAGATAGGTGTCTTCACCGAAGCCTTCGGATGTACGTCCCCAGCGAGGATCACGGGCGACATCTATCATCGGTGCAAAGGTCAGATCGATACCGTCAGCGCTGGCTTCTTTCGCCGCCGTTCGACCGCTCAACTCGATGGCGTCCATATCCCAGCTGGAGGCCAGGGCCAGGCCGATGGGAAAAATGGTTCGATGACCGTGTATCACGTCCCAGCCGAAAAACATCGGTATTTTCAAACGGCTTTGTTGAGCCGCGTCCTGCATGGGGCGGTTGATGTAACGGCTTACAGAGCCATACGTCCCCCCGATTCGCCCGGCTGTGATCTCCTGGCAAATCTTTTCGGGGGTCATTTTTTCATCGATAGCGATCAGCCGCAGCTGGCCGATTTTTTCGTCGAGGGTCATCTGATTGATGAGGTTGGTGACAAAGGCATCTTTGTTTGGCGATGCCATATCGGCCAGGACGGGCAGACTTGTAAAACTGATCAGGGCACATAGCAGACGTAGTCTTTTCATGATTCCCTTCCCCGCATAACGCTGTGGCGCACTGCTTTTGAAACGCCACCTTTCCTGCATTGAAGATCAGAAGGCTGACGTTCAATCATTGCTGCTGACGGTATTGAAAACCCACTGGGCGTTCAGGAGCCCGCATAGAAGTAGCGTAGTCGCTCCAGCGCCCCTGCCTGAGCATAAAAAGAGAATCGATCAAAAAAATGAGTTTGATCCGGACTCAAAACAACTGTACAAAAACACAGTACCTTATCGAATCGCCACTTTCGAACCCGGAGAACACCATGGCCTCTCTTGCGATGAAAATCACCCTGGAACGTATCGCCCTCTTCCAGTTCACCCCCGCCCACTGCGCCCAGGCCCGAGCGATGCTGGGCTGGAGTGTGGAAGAGTTGTCTGAGGAATCCGGGGTTTCCATTGATGCCATTCAGCGATTCGAGGCGGAGCGTGATGTGCTGGATGTCACCCGGCTGGCGTTGGCGTATCGGTTTGAATCGCAAGGTTTGGCGTTTTTCCCGGGGTTTGCACCGGGGAGAGGGATGAACGTGAAAGGGTCGACACCGGCCCCGGTGGGGCGGGCGGATTATGCGATGGTTGAGTGAGGTTTCAGCAGATGCGGGCCAAAGCCGAATACGTTATGAAGATAGGCATGCTCCTCGAAACCGGTCGGTTGAGTCAGGCTGAGGCTGCCCATCGGCTCGGATTGTCTGAGGAGGAACTGAACGAAATACTCCGTGGAGAATGTTGCGATCTGACCGTGGCAAAAATCTCGGAATATACAAACCTGTTACTGGACGAACGCAGATAAAAAAACCGGGGCGCTTGCACGGCAGGCGCCCCGGCAGCACAACATCAAGCGTTCTGCACTGTTGCCTGATCGCTTGCACCTTCCAATCCCAGCCACCAAGTGTGACCACGTTGCGGGTACATCACATTGAACGCCTCGCCCATCCGCGGCGTGGTGATCGACACGTTCCGCTCCCAGGCCAACGCCAGAATACGGTCGAAGGGTTCGTACCAGGCGTGCATCGACAGGTCGAAGGTGCCGTTGTGGATCGGCAGCAACCAGCGCCCTTTAAGGTCGATGTGCGCTTGCAGGGTTTGCTCGGGCTGCATGTGCACGTGTGGCCACTCGACGTTGTAGGCGCCGGTTTCCATGAGCGTCAGGTCGAACGGGCCATGCTGTTCGCCGATGCGTTTAAAGCCGTCGAAGTAGCCGCTGTCGCCGCTGAAGAAGATTCGCGTGTCGCCGTCGATCATCACCCACGACGCCCAAAGGGTGCTGTTGCCGTCAAACAGGCCACGCCCGGAAAAGTGTTGCGAAGGTGTGGCGACGAATTGAAGGCCATCGACCTCGGTGCCCTGCCACCAATCCAGCTGTCGCACTTTGCTGGCGTCGACGCCCCACTTGATCAGGGTGTCGCCCACGCCCAGCGGTGTGAGGAAGTAACGGGTCTTGTCCGCCAGTTTGAGTACGGCCTGATAATCGAGGTGGTCGTAGTGATCGTGGGACAGGATCACCGCTTCAATCGGCGGCAGGTCTTCGAGGCTGATCGGTGGTTGGTGGAAACGCTTGGGGCCGGCCCATTGCACTGGCGAGGCACGTTCGGCGAAGACCGGATCGGTGATCCAGAATTTGTCCCGCAGCTTGAGCAGTACCGTGGAGTGGCCGAGACGATAGACGCTGTGGTTGGGCGCGGCGATCAACGCTGCCTGGGTCAGGGTTTGCACCGGGACGGGGGCCGACGGCCGGGTGTCATGCGGTTTGTGGAAGATGAAGTTCCACAGGATGCGCAAGGTTTTGCGAAAGCCTTCGCGCTGCACGGGCACATGGTTTCGGTACTGCCCTTGAGCCTGTCGAGACGCTTCAGGCGTTGAGGCATTATCCGTTGGGGAAGTTGAGGTGGTCATGACTGAATGACTCCAGAAAAACCGCACGATTGGCGATTTTCCGCTTGGGACGATTAATGGCCAAGGCACGCACGCATCAGCCGGAGATTCTATATTTCACTGTGCAGGATTAACAAAACATTACACTGCACAGTGTAGTTTCTAGGTTGCATCAAAGCCGATCACAAGTAAACTACCAAGTGTAATTCTCCACTTCTTCCTGCCGAAGCGTATTTATGACAGCTCCACAGCGCCTCACCGACCGTAAACGCGAAGCCATCATCCAGGCGGCGATTGCCGAATTCCGTGCCAACGGTTTCGACATCACCAGCATGGACAAGATCGCCGCCACCGCTGGCGTGTCGAAGCGCACGGTGTACAACCACTTCCCGAGCAAGGAAGAGTTGTTTGCCGAAATCCTCAATCAATTATGGGCGCGGGTGACGGCCGTACAGGAAACGGCCTACCGCCCTGACCTGCCCTTGCGCGATCAGTTGCGTCTGATGTTGCAGACGAAACTGCAGATGCTGGCCGATGAGAATTTTCTCGACCTGGCGCGGGTGGCGATCGCCGCCACCATCCATTCTCCCGAGCGTGCGCAAAACATGGTCGCCCGAATGGGTGAGCGCGAAGAAAACCTGACCGTGTGGATTCGCGCCGCCCAGGCCGATGGTCGATTGAAACCGGCCGCGCCTGAGTTCGCCGCGCAACAGGTCCAGGGATTGCTCAAGTCCTTTGCGTTCTGGCCACAGATCTCCATGGGCCAGCCAGGCCTGTCGCCCGAGATGCAGCACACCGTGGTGGAGTCGGCGCTGGACATGTTCCTGGCCTGTTATGAGCGCTGAAACGAGCTGTAAAAAATGACAATGTCCGCCGCGTTATCGCTGATCGGTCGCTCTGAATAGAACACCGCAATGTGTTTCAGAATGAAACTGGCGCTGGCGACTATAGTGAGCCTCAGTCCCAGCACGATACAGAGAGCATCATGAGCACCCCGACCCGCGAAACCGAAATCGAACCTACCGGCCCCGTCGATCACCTGCGCTTCCATCGCCCTCACGCTCACCTGGCACCTACTTTCGGTACCGACCGCTTTGCCCTGCGCGCCGAGGCGTTCGCGCGGTTCTTCGGCACACCGACTTTTCTCGGTGCTCAAACCCTGATTGTGGTGGTCTGGATTTGCCTGAACCTGTCCGGCGTGACCGATTTCGATATGTACCCCTTCATCCTGCTAAACCTGGCGTTCAGCCTGCAAGCGGCCTATGCCGCACCACTGATTTTGCTGGCCCAGACGCGTCAGGCGGCGCGGGACAAAGCCCAGTCAGATGCCGATGCGCGACATCGTGAAGCCCTGGCCATCGCCAACAGTGAACGTCAGGCCCAGGCTGCGCAAACCACTGCGCAACTGATGGAGTTGCTGGAACAAAACACCCGGCTCACCGAAATCACCAAGACCCTGACCGAGCGTGTCGAAAGCCTGACGTCGCAAATACATCAACACTTCGTAGGCAACGAGCCACCGAAGGCGTGATCCGACTCAAGGCAACTTCAGCGCCTGCCCCAATTCATCGAACAACGTCACCACCGAGCGCAACGCGCGGCAGTCCGGGCGGGTCAGCAACCACAGCGCGGTGTCATAACCGTGCAAAGGCTCGGTCAACGGTTGCAGTCCGTCACCGATCAGAAAGTCCGGTAACGCCGCGACGCCCAGCCCGGCCCGCACCAACTCGGTCACCGACAACATGCTGTTGCAGCGGTAACCGGGTGTTACGCCAGGCAATTGCTGACGCCGCCACGCAACAGTGGGGTGATCGGGCAGAAAGTCGTCCGGGGCGATCCAGGTCAATGAGGCCAGATCGTGGGAATCGACCGATTGCAGATAGGCCGAACTGGCACAAACCCGGTAGGAAATGTCCGCCAGACGCCGGCCAACCAAATGCTCGGGCGGCGTACGGGTCAGCCGCAAGGCGATGTCGGCATCGCGGCGGCTGAGGTTGGCAAAGTCGTTGGAGGTGCAGAGTTCAAGGGTCAGCACCGGGTAAGACGGCATGAACCGCGCCAGCGCCGGCAACAGCAGACTTTGCAGGACCGAATCGGTGCAGGTCAGGCGCACGGTGCCACTGATGACCTCACCGCCCTGCTCCACGCCAATGCGCGCCGCCTCCAGCGCTTGTTCGGCACGCTCAGCCTGCTCGGCCAAAGTCTGCGCCAGCGTGGTGGGCAAGTATCCGGCGCGGCTCTTGTCGAACAGTTGCTGGCCCAGCGCGGCTTCCAGTCGGCGGACGGCGCGAAACACCGTCGAGACATCGACCTTCAACAACGCCGAGGCCCGGGCCAGAGAGCCGCCGCGCACCAAAGCGAGAATCAGGGACAGATCCGGGTAGTCCAGCCGATAGTGCATCGATGCATTGATCACTTGGGATAACGCCAATATTGATTGCGTGAACGCCAATCTATAGTGGGCACCAGGAATCAACAAGCGTCGAGATCACTCATGGAAACCAGCGCCATTCGCATCGCCCTGATCGGCGATCACGACCCTCAAGTCACCGCCCATCAAGCCATCCCCGTCGCCCTCGGCATGGCCGCCGAACACTCAGGCAGGAACATACAGGTCCAATGGGTGGCCACCGACTGCATCAACGCCGAGACGCCTCTGAGTGACTTCGATGGTTTCTGGTGCGTACCCGCCAGCCCTTATCGCGACATGGATGGCGCGTTACGGGCGATCCGTTTTGCCCGGGAACAGCGGCGACCGTTCCTCGGCACGTGTGGCGGTTTTCAGCACGCGGTACTCGAATTCGCCCGTAACGTTCTGGGCTGGAAAGATGCCGAACACGGCGAGACATCGCCCGAGGCGACGCGGGCGTTACTCACGCCGCTGACCTGCGCGCTGGTGGAGGCCGTCGACAGCATTCATTTGGTTGAAGGTTCGTTGATCGCCAAGGCGTACGAAAATACTGAGATCCGTGAGGGATATCGCTGCCGTTATGGTGTGAATCCTGAGTTTGAACGGGAGCTATTGAAGCAACAGCTACACGCGGTTGGCCACGATTCGGCGGGGGACCTGCGGGCGGTGGAGCTAAAAGATCATCCGTTCTTTGTCGCGACACTGTTCCAGCCGGAACGCGCCGCGCTCAAGGGCTTGCTGCCGCCGTTGGTCAGGGCGTTGATTGAAGCCTGTGCGAGGCAAAAACCTTGATCGCCCAGACACCTGAAACGCCTTACTACGCGGTGATTTTCACCTCGCTGCGCACCGACGGCGATCACGGTTATGAACAGGCCGCCGAACGCATGGTGGAACTGGCCCGCGAACAACCCGGCTTCCTTGGCGTGGAATCGGCCCGGGGTGCGTGAGCGGGCGTATCTGTTCGAGCAGTGATTACTGCGGCGTTCTTTAAACCGCCATCGCGAGCAGGCTCGCTCCCACATTGGTCTTGTGATCGACCCATAACTAATGTGGGAGCGAGCCTGCTCGCGATAGGGCCAGCCAAGTCAGCGCAATATTCAGCTCTGCACCAGACACCTCACCGCCGAGATTTCCGGTACTTCCCGCCGGTTCATGTACACCCGCAACGGCTCAGTGATGTTGATCCGGTCGTCGATGTTTTGGTCCAGCAGCAGCTGGATCAGCTCGCGCTTGAGCGTCATGGTCTGCGCGGGGCCGGGGGCCCAGACGAACTCACGGGCGGGGATGATGCCGTCGTCGGCCACATCCATGCCGAAGGCGTCTTCGCTGAAGCGCACGATGTAGCGGCCGGTCTTGCGATTGAGGCCGACAAAGCCTTTGAGTTGGTCGGCGGCCTGGCAGATGAGTTCGGAAGTGATGCGCATGGTAAACCTCACAAAAGGCCACAAAGGACCGGTGCTCGATGGTTTACACGCAGGGCAAGCGAACGGGCTTCCCTCTGCCGGGGAAACGCCTCGCTCAAGAGTACTGCAAAGGAGCGCACAAAAGCGTTGAAAACATCTCCTTTAAACACGTTTATGTCGGTCTGACGATAGCGCGAGCGGCGCTCAGTTGCTAAAAGATACGTCTTTGAAAACCTATCGCAAAAGGACTTCGACCATGCCTGTTACCTTCACCCAAAGCGCCCTGTTGCTGAGCCTGATGCTCGGCCTCGGCCAGGCACAGGCCGCCAGCGAGCCAAGCCCCACCGCACTGGCGACCCGCCAGGGCATTCCGCACCCGGCGGTGATCGCCCACCGCGGCGCATCCTTCGATGCACCGGAATCCACTGCCGCGGCCTACAAACTGGCCCGCGACCTGGGCGCCGATTACCTGGAAATGGACCTGCAACGCAGCAAGGATGGCGTGCTATTTGCCCTGCACGACAACAACCTGCAACGCACCACCGACGTCGCCACCAAGTTCCCTGAACGCAAGGACAGCCCGGCCAACGAATTCACCCTCGCCGAACTCAAAACCCTGGATGCCGGCAGCTGGTTCAACGCCGCTTACCCGGATCGCGCGCGTCCGAGCTACGCGGGTCTGAAGATCCTGACCCTGGACGAAATCATCGACATCGCCCAAGGCAATCCCCTGCACAAGCCTGGCCTGTACATCGAAACCAAAGAGCCGAAGCAGTTTCCCGGCATCGAGCGCGACCTCAAGGACAAACTCCAGGATCGCGGCTGGCTGAGCCCGACCGGTTCGAAACTGGCGAAGAGCGATCTGGCGGTTGGCCAGGGTAAAGGCAAGGTGGTGCTGCAGACCTTCGAGAAGAGCAGCCTCGAACTGCTCGAGAAGGAAATGCCGAAAGTGCCGAAAATCCTGCTGCTGTGGGTAGGCGAAGGCAGCATCGAGCCGAAATCCAAAGTGACGTTCGCCGAGTCCGGTGACAAGGACAAAGCGACTTACTACGCCAGACAGGAACCGAAAGACAAAGCCGAATTCCAGCAATGGGTCGAGTACGCCAAGGCCCAGGGCGCTATCGGTACCGGTCCTTCGGCCGCGCTGACCAAGGGTGGCGATCAGAGCTATTCGGACCTGGTGAAACCGTGGATGAACCAGTACACCCACGATCAGGGCTTGCTGGTGCACGTCTACACCATCGACGATGCCGTGGATTATCAGAAAGTGGCGGATGCCGGCGTCGATGGCATCTTCACCAACCGCGCCAGCGAACTGCTGAAGTTCTATAAGCGTCCGGCGGCGGCGAGCGTTGCGCAGTTGTTGCAGAACAACGGTTATTGATTCGAGACCGTGGCGTCTGCTTCGCGGGGGATTAAGGGTGAATTAAGTTGCGCTGTTTAAGTTGATCCCACTTAAACAGTTCACCCAAGGAAAGAACTTCATGAAAACCTTAACTGCCCTGTTCACCGCTGCTGCCCTGACTCTCGCCGCTGGCCTGGCCCAGGCTGACGTTCGTGTCGACCAGATCCCCGAGCTGGTCAAGAGTGGCAAGATCAAACCACTGGAAGAAATGAACCAGGCCGCACTGAAGTTGCACCCGGGCGCCACGATTACCGATACCGACCTGGATAACCACTTCAACGGTTACGAATATGAAGTCGAACTGCGTTTGGCCGACGGCACAGAGTGGGACGTGGACTTCGACGCCACTACCGGCAAGGTTCTGAGCAACAAGCAAGACACGTGATTCAACAACAAAAAGCCGCACGATTTTCGGATCGTGCGGCTTTTTTGCATCAGGCAAGTCGACCGAGCGACAGGTCACGACGTTTACCTTCAGCTTGCCCCACGGACTTAAGCAGTGGTGCTGACCAACGAACCCGACGTACTGCCCCCCTCATCCTGCAACGCTTGCAGCAACGCCGCCGTCTCCGTCTGCAACGAAGCCGAAGTGGCCGCAATCTGCGACTGAGCCGCCGCAACGGTTGCAGCTTTGGCTTCGGCGCTTTCCTGCTTGGCCTGGGCTGCTTGCAGTTGCTGCTGTTCTTCCTGCAATTGCTTTTGCAACTCGGCGATCTGCTTGCGCAGCTCTTTCACTGTATCGGATTCGGTGCTGCTGGAACTGCTGCCGCTTGAGGCAGGCGCACCGCCAGCGGCAACCTTCGTGGAGTCGCTGGAGTCGCTGGCGGTTGTGGCGGTTGTGGTGACGGAGGTGTCTTCGGTACTGCCGCTGATCGAGACTTGGCTTGAAGACGTCGAGACGGTCTGATTGATCGAAACAGAACTGATGCTGACCATGGGAGTTATCCAATGTGGAGTTTGGGTAACACCGTCATCGACGGGCGCAGCACGAACTTGAGAGCGACTGTGTACCGATTCAGTAACCGAATCGGTACACAGCCCATTGCACTAGGCGCTCAACCGTGCCGTCACTTCATTCAACTGCCCCGACAACCCGTGCAGGTTGTGGCTGGCCGCTTCGGTACGCTGCACGTTGTCCAGGTTGGTGCTGGCAATGCTGGTGATTTCAGTGAGGTTGCGCGAGATGTCTTCGGCCACTGAAGTCTGCTCTTCAGCAGCGGTGGCGATCTGGCGGTTCATGTCACGAATGGCTTCCACGGCATGGGTGATCCGCTCGAGCATGGCGCCGGCCTGGGTCACTTGTTCGACGCTTTCTTCACTGCGCGACTGGCCGCTTTCGATCGCCTGAGCCGCGTCTACCGCCCCGGTTTGCACGGTTTGAATGATCTGGTTGATCTCGATGATCGACGCTGCCGTGCGCTGGGCCAGGCTGCGTACTTCATCGGCGACCACCGCAAAACCGCGCCCGGCTTCACCGGCACGGGCCGCTTCGATCGCCGCGTTGAGCGCCAGCAGGTTGGTTTGCTCGGCGATGCCGCGAATCACTTCCAGCACCTTGCCGATGCGCCCGCTGTCTTCTTCCAGACGACGGATGACGGTGGCGGTGTTGGCGATTTCGCCACGCATTTGGGTGATGGTGCGAATGGTGCCCTGCATGACTTTTCCGCCCTGTTGGGCAGACTGGTCGGCATCGTCGGCCGCACGTGCCGCATCGCCTGCGTGGCGCGCGACTTCTTGTGCAGTGGCGGACATTTCGTTCATCGCCGTGGCCACCTGATCGGTGCGATTGAACTGCTCGTTGGTGCCGCTGGCCATAAGGCCGGCAATCGAGCTCAACTCACCGCTGGCGCTGTTCAGATCCGTCGCACTGCGCTGCAACCGAGTGAAGGTTTCAGCGAGGAAGTCGCGCAAGGTGTTGGCGGCCTTGGCCAGGTTGCCCAACTCGTCCTGACGGGTGCTGGCCACGCGCTCGGCGAACCGCCCCTGGCTGAGTTGTGCCACGTAGTCGATCAGTTTACGAATCGGCTCCACCAGGTTGCGGTTGACCAGCCACAGGCTCAACAGGCCAATCAGCAGACCCGACACCAACATCACCGCGAGCCCCAACAACACGGTGCGATCAGCGCTGGCACTGATCAGCTTCGATTGCTCGGTGCCCTGCTTGCGCAGTTCGCCGACCAGTTCATTCATCTGTTCGCTGGCGGCACGGTCCACGCCCTTGACCGCGTTGTCGCCGGCCGCTGGGTCGGCACCGGCCGCCACGTAGGCATCACGGCCCTTCTGATAGGCCGCACCTAAAACACGATGCTCTTCACGCAAACGTTCGATACGGGTCTTGAGTTGCGGCTCGATGCCTTTCTGCCCGGCCAATTCCCCCAGGATGCCCTGCACGTTGCGCTGGCCATCCTCGAATTGCTTCCAGTATTTGTCCAGGTTCGCCGGGTCCTTGCCGCGCAGCAGGACGTTTTTCCACTCCTGCACCTGCACCTTGAATTGCAGGTTGGCTTCATCGATCAATTGCGAGGTGCGCAACGGACCTTCGATCAGATTCGCGTAGTTCTGAACGCCATTGGACAGGAAGTGAAAGCAGGCCAAAGCGATCAGCAACATCGCCAACAGGCTGCCGCTCAACAGGGCGAGGATTTGCGCTCTCAGGGATTTTTGCAAAAGCATCGGGGATATCTCATGGCAGGGATAAGGCACGCTCAAGTGGCGAGCAAGATGTCCGGACATCCCTGTCAGCGACGCTGGCTCACGACCAGAATCAAGATCGACATCAGCAACATCGGCGCGCCAGCCCCATTCTTTAATGTTTCCGACCACCGGCACGAGGCGGATTTCCGGCGCCATTGAACTGTCACAAAACCTTCAAAATACGTTGCGATGATGGGGCTCAAGTGAACCTGTGAAACCTGTGACAGGCGCCCCCTCACAGCGAGACCTCATGAACCACAGCATCGACCAACGCCATCGCGATTCCGACCTGTTCGGCCTGCTTTACGGTTTCAGTTTTCGCCCTGGCGAGCGCGGTCGAGAGATCGATTCGGCCAAGGCGCTGCGCTGCCTGCAACAACCAGGGGACAATGACGAGTTTCTCTGGCTGCACCTGAACCTGGCCCATGCCGCGTGCGAGCGCTGGATGAAAAGCCATCTGGAATTACCCGACGAGTTTTTCGAAGCCTTGCACGAAGGCTCCCGTTCGACGCGCATCGAGCATGTCGATTCGGCGTTGCTGGCGGTGGTCAACGACGTGGTGTTCAACCTCAGCAGCATGGTCTCCTCGGATGTTTCGACGCTGTGGGTCTGCGCCCGCAGTCGGCTGATCATCAGCGCGCGCCTGCAACCGCTGCACTCGGTGGACAAGCTGCGCTCTTCGGTGAAGGCCGGTGAATGCTTTCGCTCACCGCTGGAGTTGCTGGTGCACCTGCTGCGCGATCAGGGCGAAGTGCTGACCCAGATCGTGCGCAAGACCAGCCTCAGTGTCGATCAGATCGAAGATGAATTGCTGTCTTCGCGCCTGTCCACCAACCGCGCCGAACTGGGCGCCAACCGCCGGGTGCTGGTGCGCCTGCAACGGTTGTTGGCGCTGGAGCCAGGCTCGCTGCTACGCCTGCTCAATCGCCCGCCGCAATGGTTGCAGAAGGAGGACGTCAAGGAGCTGCGCAAGTCCACCGAGGAGTTCGCGCTGATCATCAACGACCTCACAGCCCTCGGAGAGCGGATCAAGCTGTTGCAGGAAGAAATCGCCGCCAACCTCAACGAACAGAGCAACCGCACGCTGTTCACCCTGACCGTGGTCACGGTGCTGGCGCTGCCGATCAACATCATCGCCGGTTTCTTCGGCATGAACGTCGGCGGCGTGCCGCTTGCCGGTGATCCGGAGGGGTTCTGGATTCTGGTGGCGCTGGTCGCGACGTTTACCCTGATTGCCGGGCGCTGGGCGTTTCGCAAGCGACGGGATTATTAAGATCGAAAGATCGCAGCCTGCGGCAGCTCCTGCCTTTAAGCATTTCGTCGCAAATTCATGGGATTAATCGTTTATTGATTCACCTCCCGCCGAATAGCACTTCAGTTTGCTACCGTGTTGCCGACTCTTAAGAGACTCGATGTATTCAGGAGGGGAACCGTGAATCTGTATATCAATCAGCTTCAGAAGAAAGCTGACTTCAAAGAAGCCATCTACGCAGGCGACATCTTCCTGAACACTCAGCTGCGCACTGCCAAAGAATTGTGTGCGTTCGCCCAGGAAAGCATCACCGCCGCCTTCGACGGCGAGACCAACCACCAGGCACTGCACACGTTGATGCCGGTGGAAGAATTCGTGGTTCTGGTGACTCGCCTCAAGGGCCAGTTCACCAACAGCCAGCGAGCCAAGGACTTGATCCTGGGCTTCATCGATGAAATCGGTGTCGACCCTCGCGAGTATATTTTCGACGTGCCACGGATCCGCGTAGTGCCCAACTACGACTACCTGCACGCTGGTGTCAGCTATGCCTACAAACCCCATCGCGACACTTGGTACGGCAGCGTCGACTGTCAGATCAACACCTGGATGCCGGTGCATACCATCAGCCCTGACCAGACCATGATGATCAATGGCGGTTATTTCGATGTGCCGGTGAAGAACACTTCAAAGGACTGGAGCCTGTCCGACTGGATCAGCAACCAGCGTCATCGGGCCAAGGAAAACCTCAAGGAAGAAGTACGGGTACACCCGGTTCCACTGGAGGAGATCAATACTTCATCGGAAATCCGCGTGGCCGGCAACACAGGCGACATGCTGATTTTTTCCGGTTCGCACCTGCACGGTACCGTTCCCAACTACACGCAACAGACCCGCTTCAGCGTGGACTTTCGCCTGATGCACCTTGACGACCTCAAGCACAAGCGCGGCGCGATCAACGTCGACAGCGCCTGCCCGGACGTCGGTGCAGGGTTCAAAGATTATTTCCACGCTCACGACTTTTCGAATTTCCAAGGAATCCAGCAATGACCAAGCGTCGCATCACGCCCGCCGAGGCCCAGTACAACGAAACCCGTGCCAATGTCTTGAAACGGGTTGACGCCGAGTATGTGGCCGACGCGCCATTTGTCTTCGCCAACCGTATCGGCGTGACCGCTGCCCTGTCGCGCATGGAGCTGTTCAAGAAAGTCGCCGAAATCCCGGGCGCGATCATTGAGTGCGGCGTATACAAGGGCAATTCGCTGATGCTCTACATGCACCTGTCGATGATTCTGGAGCCCTACGCGATCAACCGTTCGATCATCGGCTTCGACACCTTCGAAGGCTTCCAGAGTATCGACAAGAAAGAAGACCCGTCGGACGTCAACGAAACCATGTTCTCCGACACCGACCAGTCGCTGATCCAGGACATGATCGACGCCAACGACCTGCTGCGCCCGGTCAACCGTATCCCGCGTTGCGAGCTGGTCAAAGGCGACATCGTCAAGACTGTGCCGGAGTGGGTCCAGACCCGTCCGGACTTGGTGGTGGCGATGCTGATCCTCGACACCGACCTGTATGAATCGACCAAAGTCGCTCTGGAAACCTTCCTGCCGTACATGCCAAAAGGCGCGATCGTGGTGCTCGACGAAGTCGCTTACCGCAACTTCCCGGGCGAAACCAAAGCCTTGCGCGAAGTGCTCGACCTGAACAAGATCGAACTCAAGCGCCTACCGTTCGATTCGTGCGTGGGCTACTTCCACGTCTAATGAAAAACCTGCACCTTCCTATGGCTGGAGCAGGTTTAGAAGCTGAAAAATAGCCCGCACATGTTCAGATCATTGATCGGATCACCTGCGGTAGTAAACAAAGATCAAAAGATCGCAGCCTTCGGCAGCTCCTGCAGGATCGGGTACATCCAAAATAATGGTTGTATCCGATCCTGGAGCTGCCGAAGGCTGCGATCTTTGCTTTTACCCTTCGCAAGCCCTGCGCACCAACAGCCGCTCACGCACCACGTCATAGCCCCAGTGGTACACGTAGGTGTACGGCAGGAAGAACAACAGTACGCCGATGTCCAGCAGGAACGCTTGCCACAGGCTGATCTTCAGCCACCAGGCAATCAACGGCACGCCGAACGCGACCAGCCCGCCTTCGAACAACAGCGCATGCATCACGCGCACCCAAGCGTTGCGCACAATGGCAAAGCGCTTGAGCAAGCGGTCGAACAGACCGTTGAAGACCACGTTCCAGGCCAGGGCAAGCGCTGCGATGGCCACGGTCGCCACGCCCATTTCCACCATGGGTTTGTCCATGACCCAGGCCAGCAACGGGGTACAGATCAAAACAGCCAGCAGTTCGAAACCGATGGCCTGGAAAATGCGTTCAGTGATGGATTTTTTGGCGTTCATGGCCAGACTCCCTGAGTGACTGTGGTTGCCATGGTCCACCATCGAACCGATACTTCATAACCAATAACCATCGATCAAGGCGATAGTTCATGGCCTCCCACGAAGTGCTGCTGGCGTTTGTCCAAGCCGCGACTCAAGGCTCGTTTTCCGCCGCGGCGCGCAAGCTCGGCCGCAGTCAGTCGACCATCAGCGCCGCAGTGGCGAGCCTTGAAATCGACCTGAACCTTGCCCTCTTCGACCGCAGCAGCCGCAAGCCAAGCCTGACCCCCGCCGGGCATGTCATGTTGCAACGGGCCGAGGAGATTCTGGCCGCCACCAGCCGTCTGGAAATGACAGCCAGCCAACTGTCCCAAGGGGTCGAACCGAAGCTGACCGTGGCGATTTCCGACACCTATCAGTCCGACCGTTTCGAAGCGGCGCTCAGTGCTTTCGAGCAGCGTTACCCAGACCTGGAACTTGAATGCCTGATCGCCGAATGCGATGACCTGGTGGCCCTGGTGCAACGCGGTCGAGCGCACGTCGCCTTCGCCGAGATGCAGGACAGCTACCCACCGGATCTGGTCAGTTCGACGGTGGACGAGCGCACGGAAATCGCCCTGTTCGTGTCCCCTACGCACCCGTTGGCGAAGCTGAGCGCAGTCGATCAGGACGTGCTGCAGCAGCACCGAGAACTGCGTCTGGCAACGATCGTCAATCCGTATGAAAGCCGAGCGAAGGGGCGTGTCTGGTCGGCGCCGAGTTACTTGATGCTGCTGGAAATGGCTCAGGGCGGGTTTGGCTGGGCACCGTTGCCACGGTGGCTGGTGGGGCGGTTCGGGGCCGGTTCGTTGGTAGAGCTGAAGGTGCGTGGTTGGCCGAAACCGGTGTACGTCGATGCGCTGTGGTCGCGACTGCATCCACCAGGGCCGGCGGGGAGTTGGTTATTGAGCAAGATGCTGGAATAGCGGTGCTGCCATTCGCGAGCAAGCCCGCCTCCACATGGGTTCCATGTCGGGCACCTATTTTCTATACACCGACGATCAAATGTGGGAGCGGGCTTGCCCGCGAAGAGGCCAGCCGCCACGTCGCACACCCATGATCATCCCAACGCCCGGAGCCGTCCCTCGATAAACCGCCGCTCCGGCACCTGCTGTGTCAATTCCAGCGCCCGCTCATACGCCGCACGCGCCTCTTCCACCCTCCCCAACTGCCGGTAAAACTCTGCCCGCGCCGAGTGCGCCAGGTGGTAATCCAGCAACTCACCACGATCCAGAATCCCTTCGATCAACGTCAGCCCGGCCTGTGGTCCATCGCGTTTGGCCAGCGCCGCCGCACGGTTCAATTCGATCACCGGTGACGGCACCGCCCGCAGCAGCACGTCATACAGACCGACAATCTGCGGCCAGTCCGTCTCCGCCGCCGTGGGCGCTTCGGCATGCACTGCCGCAATCGCCGCTTGCAGGCAATAGGGCCCGAAGCGCCGCGTCGTCAGCGCCCGCTCAATCAGGGCGCAGCCTTCGGCAATCAGCTCGGCGTCCCACAGCGAGCGATCCTGTTCATCCAGCACAATCAGTTCACCGCTCGATGAGGTCCTGGCCGGGCGCCGGGACTCATGCAACAGCATCAGCGCCAAAAGCCCCATCACCTCCGGTTCGGGCAACAGGTCCATCAACAACCGACCGAGGCGAATCGCCTCACGCGTCAAGTCTTCGCGGGTCAGTTCGCTGCCGATGGACGCCGAGTATCCTTCGTTGAACACCAGGTAAATCACCCGCAGTACGCTGTCGAGACGCTCGGGCAGTTCCGTCAGGGTGGGCACTTGATAAGGAATTTTCGCGTCACGGATCTTGGCCTTGGCCCGCACGATGCGCTGGGCGATGGTGGCCGGTGCCGAGAGAAAGGCCCGGGCGATTTCTTCGGTGGTCAGGTCGCAGACTTCGCGCAAGGTCAACGGCACTTGAGCGTCTGCCGCCAGTGCCGGGTGACAACAGGTGAAGATCAGGCGCAGGCGATCGTCTTCCACGTCTTCATCACTCCAGTCGGCCTGCTCCAGCGCCTCCAGTTGAGCGATCAACATCGGCCGGGACGCATTAAAACGCGCGCGCCGGCGCAATACATCGATGGCCTTGAAGCGCCCGGTGGACACCAGCCAGGTGCGCGGATTGTCCGGCACACCGTCGCGCTGCCAGCGTTCGACCGCAACGAAGAACGCCTCGTGCAGCGCCTCTTCGGCGAGGTCGAAGTCGCCGAGCAGACGGATCAGCGTCGCCAGAATCCGCCGCGACTCGTCGCGGTAGACCTGCTCGACTTGCGCCCGTACCGATTCGCCCGGCATCAGTCCGGCATGCCTGGGGCCATTTTTCGCTGGACGGATTGCACACTCATAAAAGAACTCCCGTGGTGAGGGTTATTCAGGGATTCAACTGGCGAACGGGCCGCACCTCGACACAACCGACCCGGGCCGCCGGAATGTTGCCGGCGATCTGGAGGGCTTCGTTGAGGTCCTTGGCATCGATCAGGTAGAAGCCGGCCAACTGCTCCTTGGTTTCAGCGAACGGGCCGTCGGTGATCGACATTTTGCCGTTGCGCATGCGCACGGTGGTCGCGGTCTGCACCGACTCCAGCGCTTCGGCGGCGATCATCCGGCCGCTGCCCTGGATCGATTCGGCGTAGGCCATGCACTCGGTGTCGTTGGGGCTTTCGGGCAGTGAGTGCAATTCGTGCTCGTTGCTGTAGACCAGGCATAAATACTTCATGGGGCTCTCCATTTCAGGCGGCTCTGCCGTGACCGAACTGATCAACTATGGCTGTCGATTGGCGCCTTGGCGCTGCTTTCCGATAAACAGCCCGGCCATCAGGGTTGCAGGTTGAACAGCGCCGCGCCATTCGTCATGTCGAACGGTGCCGACCAGTGTTCGTGGACGATCTGCCAAAGCCCCGCTTCCTGCCGGTAGCACGCGGTGACGCGCATCCAGCAGGCTTGGGTTTCACCCTTTTCATTGGTGCCGCCGCAATGCGCCAGCCAGTGAGCGAAAGCGATCTCCTGCGACGGCACGATGTCGATCTCGTGGAACTCGAAAATGTGCGGGCCGGGGCACATCTCCATGCATTCCTGCCAATGCGCACGGTAGGCCGCCTTGCCCTTGAATTGCAGGGCTTTGACGGCATCGAAGGAGACGATGTCGTCGGCGTACAGGGCCATGACCTTTTCCACGTCCTTGGCGATGACCGCCTGGCGATAGTTCTCGATCAGGTTATGGATTTGTGTCTGAGCATTCATGAGGGTTCTCCGTGTTTTTTTGTTGAAGACACCTTTAGTCGACTGGCGAAAAGCCAAATCGACAACCGAAATAAAAATAATCCATGGCGGCAAACTCGCTAGAATCCGAGGCTCATTTCCGTTGGAAAAAGGACACTCCAGTGACAGCCCGACTCGTGCCTTACGAAAGCCTGAACGCCCTGCAGCGCCAACAGGTCGAGGCCATCGAAATCCACGCCGAACAAATCAGATTCTCCGGTGACATCCACGGTGCATTGCACACCTTGCTGTCCAAACCGGGCCCTGGCGTCAAAGGCTTTGCCCTGCTGGTCGAAGAGATTCCAGTGGCCTTCCTGCTGCTCAAGCGCCCGCCGGTGCTGCCGGCCTGGGCCGATGAACACAGCGCCACCCTGCACGCCCTGCAAGTCGATCGCCGCGCCCAGGGCAAAGGTTATGGCAAAGCCTGCCTACAAGCCTTGCCCGAGGTTGCGCGCCAGGCCTGGCCGGAAATCAAAGGGCTGGAGTTGTCGGTGGATGCGGACAATGAGTCGGCCATCGCGCTGTATGCCAAATATGGCTTTGTCGACAGCGGCGAAGCGTACAAGGGCCGGATCGGTTACGAACGGCGGATGGGGCTGGTTTTCTGATTCGTAGAGGGATGAACGATGTTGAATTCAATCGAAGCGCTGGAAGCGATCTACGGCCTGCCCCATGACCGCGCCGTGCGCAAGCAGATCCCGTTTCTGAACGAGGATTATCAGGCGATGGTCCGCGCCTCGCCGCTGGTGATTATCAGCTCGGTCGGCCCCGATGGCATGGACGGCTCGCCGCGCGGCGATACACCGGGTTTTGTGCGGATCATCGATGAACGCACGCTGGCCATCCCGGATCGCCCGGGCAACAACCGCATCGACACCCTGCGCAATGTCGTGCTCGATTCGCGAGTATCGCTGCTGTTCATCATTCCGGGGATAGGCGAGACATTGCGGGTCAATGGCACGGCGCAGATCAGCGCCGAACCCGCGTTGCTGGAGAGTTTTGCAGTCAACGGCAAACCGGCGCGCACGGTAATGCTGGTGACGGTGGAAGCGGCGTACTTCCATTGCTCGAAAGCGATCGTGCGTTCGGATCTGTGGAACCCCGAGCGCTACCTCGACCGCTCTGCCCTGCCGACGGCGGGCGCATTTCACAAACGGCTGAACGACGGACAGTTCGATGCCGAAACCTATGACCGGGAAGCGCCGACCAGAGTGCGCGATAGCCTCTACTGACACAACGCCGCTCCCACACTGGATCTACAGCGTCAACACCATCTCATGCCACGCCATCCCGCCATGGTCAGACGCCGAAGGCTTGATGTAGGCAAAACCAAAACCGGCATACAGCGCAATGTGCCGCTCTTTGCACATCAGGTGGATGCTGGCCTTGTTCAGTGCGCGCATGTGCTGGATGAACTCACTCATCAAGCGTTTCGCCAGGCCCTGCCCTTGGTAGTCCGGATGCACCACCACCGACATGATCACCACGTGCGGGCCGGCCGGGTCGTGGCCGATCAGTTCCTTGAACGCCTCGTCCGACATCTCCACCTCAAACGCCGCACCGGAATTGATGAAGCCGGCTACCACCCCATCCACTTCAGTCACGATGAAGCCCTCGGGCCAGGTGGCGATGCGGGTGGCGATTTTCTCGCGGGTGGCGGCTTCGTCGCCTTCGTAGGCAACGGTTTCGATGGCGTAGCAGCGGTCCAGGTCAGCGGCGGTGACGTGGCGGATGACGGTGTTCATGGCAACTCGGAATCGGCGGGAGAAAGGCTGGGATCATAAATTAACAAGGTGTTCATATCGATCAGAAAGGCGGACCGCCGATCCGCCCCTCGCCCCCTTCGTTACGCTTTGATCGGCAGCCAGATTTCCAGCACGCCGGTATTGAGCTTGGGGTTGAAATCGTCGCTGTAACGTTCGAACTCCGGGGCATCCGCCGCCTCGCGACCGGACTTCGGCAACCAGGTTTCCCGGATGTACTGAAAGGTTTGCGGCAGCGTATCCAGCGAGCCCTTGTGCTTGAACACCGCGTAATACTGGGGCTGAATCTCGACCCAACGGTATTTCTCGGGCAGGTCGTCGAGCTTGCTGATCTCGACGCCGGCGATGTATTCGAAACCGCCCTTGTCGTCTGAGTTGCAGCAAACGCCGTAGGTCACTTCGTCAATTTGCCCGGGTACATTGCCAATGTGGGGGACGAATTGATCCCACAGCTTGGGAATCTGTTTTTTGGCCGTCGCTTGGGTAAGTCGTCCGCCAAGCCCCGCTATGAGCATGAAGTGCCCGTGTTCGAAGCGTGGCTCAGCCTGATCATCGCGTGTTTGCTCATCCATGACTCGACTCCTGGGAACGAAAAAGGTGGGTTCGGCTGGGAGTATAGAGGCCAAACCCGATTCGCCCAGTCAGAGCCCCGGAAGCTGCCCGGCGGCGGGCGCACCGAAAAACTCGTTGTAGCCCGATAGAATCACGTAGACCGCGAAATAGCAGAAGATCGCGGCCGATGCCATATAGGAATAACGCAACAGTTTGTCACCGAGCAACTTGCCGCCATGGCTCGCCGCGAAGCACAGCGTGACGCACCAGAGAATCCCCGCACAGAGAAATCCACCTAGAAACAACACCGAGCTGAGAGTGCCCCCACCACCGGAACGGGCAATCAGGGTGCCACCCACCGCCGCGAACCAGAGAATCGCACTGGGCGACGACATGGCGAGGAAAATCCCCCGCAAGAACTCCTTGCGATGGGAGTTGTGGCCAACTTCGGCGGTCTCGGCCAACACAGCATTGTGATAGATCGCCGAATGAATCATTTTCGCCGCGAAGTACAGTAGCAACGCCGACCCACCGATCCACAACACCCAACGCACGGTTTCGTACTGCAGCAATACGGTCATGCCGGCCAGTGCCAGCACCGCGTAAATCAGGTCGCCGACACAAGTCCCCAGCCCCAGGGCAAAGCCTTGAAAATAGCCGCGCTGCATCGCCAGCGTGATCATCGCGATATTGGCCACGCCGATGTCCAGGCACAGCGAAAGGCTCAGCAGGAAGCCACTGGTAAATTCCATCGACCATTTCCTTGGGAAAAATTTATTGATGCGCAGGCTAGACAGTTTGCCACGACTGCCCTTACATTCCGCCACAGGCCACCGCAGTGGCCAGCGTCGCTCGGACGGTTCCGGGCGCTTACGTTATCCGAGGCAACAATGGCCGAACAAGGTTCCCCGCGCCGCTTTGCGCGCATCGATCGACTCCCCCCTTACGTTTTCAACATCACTGCCGAGCTGAAGATGGCCGCCCGTCGTCGTGGCGAAGACATCATCGACTTGAGCATGGGCAACCCCGACGGCGCCACGCCGCCGCACATTGTCGAAAAACTGGTCACCGTCGCCCAGCGCGAAGACACCCACGGCTACTCCACGTCCAAAGGGATTCCGCGCCTGCGCCGCGCGATTTCCAACTGGTATAAGGATCGCTACGAGGTCGACATCGACCCGGAAAGCGAAGCCATCGTCACCATCGGTTCCAAGGAAGGCCTGGCGCATTTGATGCTGGCCACCCTCGATCAGGGCGACACCGTGCTGGTGCCAAACCCGAGCTACCCGATTCACATCTACGGTGCGGTGATTGCCGGTGCCCAGGTGCGGTCGGTGCCGCTGATCCCTGGCGTGGACTTTTTCGCCGAGCTGGAACGGGCGATTCGCGGCTCGATCCCGAAACCGAAAATGATGATCCTCGGCTTCCCGTCCAACCCCACCGCCCAGTGCGTGGAGCTGGACTTCTTCGAGCGGGTGATCGCCCTCGCCAAACAGTACGACGTTTTGGTGGTGCACGACCTGGCCTACGCCGACATCGTCTACGACGGCTGGAAAGCCCCGTCGATCATGCAGGTGCCCGGCGCCAAGGACATTGCGGTGGAGTTTTTCACCCTGTCCAAGAGCTACAACATGGCGGGCTGGCGCATCGGTTTCATGGTCGGCAACCCGGAACTGGTCAGCGCCCTGGCGCGGATCAAGAGCTACCACGACTATGGCACCTTCACCCCGCTGCAGGTCGCGGCCATCGCGGCGCTGGAAGGCGATCAGCAGTGCGTCAAAGACATCGCCGAGCAGTATCGGCAGCGTCGCAACGTGCTGGTCAAAGGCCTGCATGAACTGGGCTGGATGGTCGAAAACCCGAAAGCGTCGATGTACGTCTGGGCCAAGATTCCCGAGGCTTATGCACACATGGGCTCGCTGGAATTCGCCAAGAAGCTGCTGGCCGAGGCCAAGGTCTGTGTCTCACCGGGTGTGGGATTTGGCGAATATGGGGATGATCATGTGCGCTTCGCGCTGATCGAAAACCAGGATCGGATTCGTCAGGCCGTGCGCGGGATTCGCGGGATGTTCCGGGCGGATGGGTTGGTTCAGAAAACCAACAGCTAACACAAAGCACTGTGGGAGCGAGCCTGCTCGCGATGAGGGCTTAACATTCAACGAAGATGTTGAATGTAAGTCCGCCATCGCGAGCAGGCTCGCTCCCACATTTGGTTTTGCGGTGTGTTTAGACGAACAGCGACAACAGCAGGATGAAGCCCAGTCCCACCACGGACAGAATGGTTTCCATCGCGGTCCAGGTCTTGAAGGTTTCCGCCACGGTCATGTTGAAGTACTGCTTCACCAGCCAGAAACCTGCGTCGTTGACGTGGGACAGGATCAACGAACCGGCACCGGTCGCCAGCACCAGCAGCTCACGGTTCACACCCGGGATCATCCCCACTACCGGCACCACAATGCCCGCGCCAGTAATGGTCGCCACGGTCGCTGAACCCGTCGCGATACGAATCACCGCCGCCACCAGCCAGGCCAGCAGGATCGGCGAGATCTGTGCGTTCACCGCCATGTGGCCGATTACGTCACCCACACCGCTGGTCACCAGCATCTGCTTGAAGCCACCACCGGCACCGATGATCAGAATGATCGCGGCGGTCGGTGCAAGGCTTGCATCCAGCCATTTCATCATTTGGCTGGAACCGATGCCCTGCTTGTAGCCGAAGGTATACAGCGACAGCAGCAATGCCAGCAGCAACGCCGAAATCGGGTGACCGATCAGGTCCATGAAGGTGCGGAAGAAGTTGCCGTCTGGCAGCACTACATCGGCAAAGGTCTTGAGCAGCATCAGGAACACGGGTGACAGCACAGTGATCAGGGTGATGCCGAAGCTCGGCAGATCGGCTGAACCCTCATCGCGCGCCAGTTGATCCACCAGCTCCTGGTTCGGATGACCGGGAATGTGCTTGGCAATGAACGTGCCGTAGATCGGACCGGCGATAATAGCGGTCGGCAACGCAACGATCAGACCGTACAGAATGGTTTTACCGATGTCGGCACCGAACACACCGATGGCCAGCAGCGGACCCGGGTGCGGCGGCACCAGGCCGTGTACCGCGGACAAACCAGCCAGCAGCGGGATACCGATCTTGATGATCGACACGCCAGTGCGACGGGCCACGATGAACACCAGCGGAATCAGCAGTACGAAGCCGATTTCGAAGAACAGCGGAATGCCGACCAGGAACGCGGCGAACATCATCGCCCACTGCACCTTGTCCTTGCCGAAGGCGCGAATCAGCGTCTGCGCAATCTGATCCGCACCGCCTGATTCGGCCATCATTTTGCCGAGCATGGTGCCCAGCGCCAGGATGATGCCTACGAAACCAAGCACGCCACCGAAGCCGTCCTGGAACGCCTTGATGATGGTGCCGATCGGCATGCCGGACGTCAGCCCGAGGAAAGCGGCGGCGATGATCAGTGCGAGGAATGGGTGCAACTTGAACTTGGTGATCAGGACGATAAGTCCGATCACCGTGACCACTGCGTCTAGCAGCAGAAACGTCTCGTGGGACATGCCAAACATTAGGGGTGTCTCCTGGTTGTTGTTGTTATTAAAGCGGTTATTCAGAAGCCGTCAGGACAGCGCTATCTCTTGGAGCAAAACTCAACTGGCGAGTTTCAAGCCATGATCGAGCCACCAGGCATGCGCCTGCTTCGCCAACTCATCGACGCTGTGGCTCGAAGCATCCAGAGCCAGGGTCAGGGGCTCACCAACGGGCGATTCAAGTGTGGCGAACTGGCTGTCGATCAAGGTCGACGGCATAAAGTGGCCCGGCCGATGAGACACACGATCAGTGGCGACTTCGGGGGTCAGCTCAAGGAAAACGAAGCCCAGGCCCGGCAAGGCACTGCGCAAGCGTTCGCGGTAACTGTGTTTGAGGGCCGAGCACGTCAGCACCGGGCGCTCGCCTTGGGCGTCGACGCGGCGCAGTTCATCGCACAGGCTGTCGAGCCAGCCGGCACGGTCTTCATCGTTCAGGGGGATACCCGCGCTCATCTTTTCGATATTGGCGGCAGGGTGGAAAGTGTCGCCTTCAATGGCGGTCGCGCCGCTGAGCTGGCACAGGGCCTGGCTGACGCACGTCTTGCCGCAACCGGCAACGCCCATGATGACCAGGGCGGTGATGGGATGATTCATGTAACACCTCTGCGCGCAGACAGCGCTACCTTTGCTACATAAAACGCTAGTGCAAAAGCAGAAGTTGCCGACGCCTTCTTGTCATTTTTGTGGGTTGCAGCATGTTCGTTCTCGATGCCGAAAAGCGAGGATCAGGCAAACCCCGCTCACGCATTTGCAGCTGCGTCGAGACAGCGCTACCTTAGTACCTTGAATTTTGTTTGGCAAGCCGTCCGATGATGACCCCTAAAAACGATAAAAATACTCGCACCACTGGCCGCCCTACCCTCAACGAAGTCGCGCGCCTGGCCGGTGTCAGCCCGATTACCGCGTCCCGCGCCCTGCGCGGCGTCAGTACGGTGGCCACCGAACTGGTGGAAAAAGTCCAGAAGGCCGCCCTCGACCTGAACTACGTGGTCAACCCCGCCGCCCGCGCCCTGGCCTCGGCCCAGAGCCATTCAGTAGTGGTTTTGGTGCCGTCGTTGTCCAACCTGCTGTTCATCGACACGCTGGAAGCCATTCATCAGGTTTTGCGACCGAAGGGCTTCGAAGTGCTGATCGGTAACTTCCACTACTCCCGTGACGAAGAAGAAAACCTGCTGCGCAATTACATGGCTTATCAGCCTCGCGGCTTGCTGCTGACCGGTTTCGATCGCACCGAAAGTTCGCGGCGGATGATCGAGGCCAGCAACATTCCCTGCGTCTACATGATGGAACTGGACAGCGCGGCCGGGCTCAATTGCGTCGGCTTTTCGCAAGTCGCCGCCGGCGAAACGGCGGCCGAACATTTGCTTTCCCGCGGTCGCAAACGCCTGGCCTACATCGGTGCGCAGCTGGACCAGCGCACGCTGCTGCGGGGTGAAGGTTTCCGCCACGCGCTGCAAAAGGCCGGTTTGTATGATCCGGCCCTGGAAGTGCTGACGCCACGCCCCTCCTCCGTCGGCTTGGGGGGCGAGCTGTTTTTGCAATTGATGGCCAGTCATCCGCAGGTCGACGCGATCTTCTTCGGCAACGACGACCTGGCCCACGGCGCACTGCTCGAAGCCCTGCGCTGCGGCATCAAGATCCCCGAACAAGTGGCTATCCTCGGCTTCAACGATCTGCCAGCCTCGGCCCACATGGTCCCGCGCCTGAGCAGCATCAGCACTCCGAGAGAAGCCATTGGCCGTCGCTCGGCGGAGTTGATGCTGACCTTATTAGCGGGCAATTCGGTGGCCAAACCGGTGCAGGACATGGGGTTTGAGTTGAAGGTGCGCGAGAGCACCTGATACACGATTGTCCCGTTGCTCGTGCTAGATTCCCGGCACCTGGAACAGCAAACGGAGAAGCTCAATGGGACATACGCTGAAGATTTTGGGTAGGGCCTCTTCAATCAACGTCAGAAAAGTCCTGTGGGCGTGCGACGAGCTGGGTGTTTCCTACGAACGGGAGGACTGGGGCAGCGGTTTTGCATCGACCCGGAGTCCGGAATTTCTCCAGCTCAACCCCAACGCACAGGTGCCGGTACTCATCGACGAAGCCGGCGTGCTGTGGGAATCCAATACCATCTGTCGCTATCTGGCCGGCAAATACCAAAACACCGACCTGTTGCCCATCGAGCCGGCGGCGCGCGCTCGCGTGGAGCAGTGGATGGACTGGCAAGCCACCGAACTCAATCCGTCTTGGGGCTACGCCTTTTTTGCGCTGGTCCGGCAATTGCCGAACTTTCAGGACGCACAGCGGATCGCGGATGGCGTTCGCGGCTGGAACGCGAAAATGGGCATCCTCGAACAGCAACTCGCGGCGACCGGCGCGTATGTCGCCGGCCCACGCTTCACCCTGGCCGATATCCTTATCGGCTTGTCGGTCAACCGCTGGCGGATGACCCCGATGGAGCGCCCGGACTATCCCGCCGTCGAGGCCTATTGCCAACGACTGGCGCTGCGGCCGGGGTTCATGGCACACGGCTGTAATGGCGTGCCTTGATTGCACCTGAACGATTTACCCGGTAATGCCAATCAATTAAGTGAGGCACAGAACCTGTGGGAGCGGGCTTGCTCGCGGAAGCGGTGTATCAGGCGACATCAATGTTGATTGACGTGGCCCCTTCGCGAGCAAGCCCGCTCCCACATAGATCGCACTTGACTGACCGGTACTCCCCCATGACTAGTCAGGCGATAGCGGATGTTCCGCAAGCATCCCCAACAGCGCCAGCACCGCTGCCGAAGGTGCTTTGTCGGGCGCGACCACCAAGGCAAACTCGCGATCGATGCGCGGTGTCACCGGCACTATCCGCAGGCCCTGGCGATTAGCCGGCAGGGTCATTTCCGGTACCAGGGTCACGC
Organism: Pseudomonas sp. P9_31; assembly: GCF_034008235.1. Lineage (NCBI taxonomy): Bacteria > Pseudomonadati > Pseudomonadota > Gammaproteobacteria > Pseudomonadales > Pseudomonadaceae > Pseudomonas > Pseudomonas sp. P9_31. Next base: position 1,572,507 of record NZ_CP125375.1, on the reverse strand, counting down.
CGATGTTTTCCCGCACCAGGGTGAACGCACTGCTCCACTCACGCACCTCGGCCCGCACATCCAGCAGATGCAACCCGGCATCGGCAGCCAGGCTGCGGGCATTGGTCGAACACCCGCCCGTGGCCAGCACGAACGGTTGCTCCGCCAGTTCCGCCAGCGAGAGGCCCTCTTCATTCGAGCGGCGCGCCAAGGGATGGCCACCGGGCAGAACCGCCACCCAGGCATCACGCCCCAAGCGACCGGCATTGCGCGCTGGCGCCGGGTTCAACACTACGCCGACATCCACCAACCCGGCACCGAGCAACGTTTCCACTTCATCGTCGCTGACCTCCAGCGCCACCACATGTACACCGGGGTAAAGCCGATTGAACTGGCGCAACAGCGGCGGCAGGAAGGTCGCCAGCACCATAGGGAAACTGGCCAGACGAATCGTCCCGCGCTGGATGCCTCTAGCGGCCTCGACGGTGCTGCGAATGTTTTCCAGGGCGCCAAGCATGGTTCGCGCCTGTTCGATCACAGGCAAGCCGATGGCGGTCGGCAAGGTCTGGCGGTTTTCCCGGCTGAACAGCTGAACACCCAGGTTTTCTTCGATCAGTGCCAGCGCCTGACTGGCACCGGACTGGGTCATGCCAACCCGCTCGGCGGCCCGGGTAATGTTGCCGGTATCGGCCACCGCCACCACCATTCGCCAGTGCATCAGGTTCATCATGGCAGTAGCTTTCCTAATGGCAGTTTTCTGAAAGATTAATTTTACCGAGTGTGCCGCGCACTATGACACTGGCGCAAATCCGCAACCAGAGCCCTGCCCATGAAGTTGTATTACGCCCCACAAGCCTGTTCATTGGCGCCGCACATTGTGCTGCGCGAACTGGAGCTGCCGTTCGAGTTGGTCCGCGTCGACAACAGCACCAAGAAAACCGTCACCGGTGATGACTTCCTCGCCATTAACCCCAAAGGCTACGTCGCGGCGTTGCAACTGGATAACGGTGATGTGCTGACCGAAGGCCCGGCGATCTTGCAATACCTGGCGGATCTGCGGCCCGAGGCGAACCTGGCACCGGCGAATGGAACGTTCGAGCGGGTGCGTTTGCAGGAATGGCTGAATTTCGTTTCGACCGAGATTCATGGCGGGCTGGGTTGGCTGTTCAATTCACAGTTTCCGGATGAGGTAAAAGTGCTCATCAAAGAGAAGCTGTTCAAGCGTTTTGCCGTGCTGTGCCAGACGCTGGAGGGGCAGGATTATTTGATGGCCAACGGATTCAGCATTGTCGATGTGTATCTGTTTACGGTGTTGCGCTGGACGCAGCTGTTTGGCATCGACTTGAATCAGTGGCCGGCGTTAGCGCGGTTTCAGGCCAGGGTTGATTCGCGGCCAAGCGTGAAAGCGGCGTTGGCTGCGGAATTGGTGTAAGGCTTGAGATCATTCGCGAGCAAGCCCGCTCCCACAGGGTTCATTGGCAATCAATGAAACGGATGCCGCGGGCTGTCAGGCGTTGGCGCAAAGTTGCGATTTCTTCACGGTGGGCAGCATCGAAGTAATGGGGCATGGCTTTGCTCAGAACAGGAACCAGTCCCCCTCTGTGCAATGGCGCAGGGATTTCTTGCGGATTGTTTGGTTATTTCGATAGACGTAAAAAACAGGAGCCCGAGAACTCGGGCTCCGTTGACGCGGGATCAGTGGCCGAACACATCCACCTTCTTGGCCTTCTTGTCCGCACGTTTCTCAATGGCGGTTTTCGCCGGTTTCTTTTTCGCCGCTTTCTTTGAATCCATGCCTTTGGCCATGATACGTACTCCACTCATACGGGATGTGAGATCAGGTATACACCTATCCCCGCGCTGGCGTTCTTTTATAATAGCCCGCTTTGCGTACCGACAGTCCGAGCCCATGCCCAACACCCAGTACACCTTGCTCGACGAGCCGTTATGGCCGTTGATGAACAAGTTTTACCGCGCCCACCAATCGTCGATGAAAGCGGTCCGCGACGCACGGCTATGGGTCGCAAAACGCGAAGAGATCATTGCCGCGTTATGTTTGCGGCCGGTGGCCGGTGGGCATTGGCTGACCGGGTTGTTCGTCGCCCCCAGCTGTCGCGAGCAAGGCGTCGCCGCGGCGTTGATCGCCCATGCGGTCAAGCACGTCGAAGAGCCGGTTTGGCTGTTCTGCCATCCGGATTTGCGTGATTTTTATGAGCGTCGAGGTTTTACTTTCGACCCGCCCCTGCCCTACGCCATGGCCGAACGGTTGAGCCGATATGCGCGCAGTAAACCGATGATTGCGATGGGTTTGGAACCGAAGCACTAGAGACCTGTGAAGATTAAATGTGGGAGCGAGCCTGCTCGCGATAGCGGTGTGACAGTCACCATCAATATTGACTGTCAGGGCCTCATCGCGAGCAGGCTCGCTCCCACATTGGTTTTGCGGTGGATTCGAAGGACGGGGTCAGTCGTCCGCCGCTGGGTCCAGGTCCGGAAACATCACCTCGGTGAACCCGAACTTGCTGAAATCACTGATGCGCGACGGGTATAACCGGCCGATCAGGTGATCGCATTCATGCTGCACCACCCGCGCATGGAACCCCGAGGCAATGCGCACGATTGGCTCGCCCTTGGGATCGAAGCCTTCATAACGAATCTGCTGATAACGATCCACCGCGCCGCGCAGGCCCGGCACCGACAGGCACCCTTCGAATCCCTCTTCGAGGGTCGGGTTCAAGGGCGTGATCAGTGGATTGATCAGAATCGTCTGCGGCACTGCTTCGGCGTCCGGATAGCGCTCGCTGTGCTCGAAACCGAAGATCACCAGTTGCAGGTCGACACCGATCTGCGGCGCGGCCAGGCCGACTCCGCCGACACTTTCCATGGTCTGGAACATGTCGTCGATCAGGTGCCACAACTCGGGGCTGTCGAACATTTGCGCCGGCACCGGCGGGGCAATGCGCAGCAGGCGTTCATCACCCATTTTCAGAATTTCACGGATCATTTGATGACTTCGTCGGTGGTCGGCTTGAGCGAGTGATCCCGTCCCAGTCCCGAAACGTGGTGTTTGGGTTCTTCGGGCACTATTTCGCCAGGCTTCTTGCCTTCGGACGACATGTGCTCGATCACCGCGTTCATTTCCGCGCCGAGCAACAGCACCGCGGCGGAAATATAGAAGTACAGCAGCAACACGATGATCGCGCCGATACTGCCATACATGGCGTTGTAGTTGGCGAAGGTTTTGACGTAAAGACCGAAGCCCAGCGAGGCGACGATCCACACCACCACGGCCAGCACCGAACCCGGGGTGATGAAGCGAAACTCTTGTTTGACGTCGGGCATGACGTAGTAAATCAGTGCCACGGCCATCATCAACAGAATCACGATCACCGGCCAGCGCACAATGGTCCAGACGGTCACGATGAAATCTTCGAGGCCCACTTGCGAAGCGATCCAGGCCATCACCTGCGGCCCGAGCACCATCAGCGCAGCGGCGGCCAGCAGCATGCCGGCGATGCCGATGGTGTAGAAAATCGACAGTGGAAAACGCTTCCAGACCGGGCGACCTTCGACCACGTCGTACGCGGCGTTCATCGCGCTCATCATCAGCCGCACACCGGCGGACGCGGTCCACAGGGCGATCACGATACCCACCGAGAGCAAACCGCCCTTGGATTGCTGGAGCTGGTCGATCACCGGGTTCACCTGCTCCAGCGCCTGGGGCGGCAGGACCAGTTCCGATTGCAGGCGCAGCCAGGAGAAGAAGTCCGGCAAATGCAGAAAACCGATCAGGGCGATCAGGAACAGGATGAAAGGGAACAGCGAGAACAGCATTTGATAGGCCAGCGCCGAGGCATAGGTCGACATCTCGTCGGCGACGAACTCGGTGACCGTGCGCATCATCACGCGATGCAAGGGCAAACCTTTCATGGTCGGAAAAAACATTAGCGTCTCCTTTCGCCGCAAAAAGGTTGAAGTCATGGCGACTCAGGGGCCGTTTTCTACAACAAAGTAGCCTACTTGGCGACTTTGAAACAATTTCATTGCTCAAGTTCAAGCTGACACAAAAACGGCCATCCGCGGATGGCCGTTTCTGTTACTCGTCAAAGGTCGGATTATGCCTTGTCGATACTTTTTTTGAGAGCATCCTTGGCTTTGCCGATCGCTTGCTGGGCTTCGCCTTTCTTTTCCTGCACGACGCCTTCGGCGCGCAGCCTGTCGTTACCGGTGGCCTTGCCAACGCCTTGCTTGACGTTGCCGGCCGCTTCGTTTGCCATGCCTTTAACTTTATCGCCAGTGCTGCTCATGGTATTTCTCCTGTGAACATTTCAACGGGGAAAGTCGTTACATAACGGTGGACCGAAAGCCTTTGCACGGAGTTTCATTTATTTCCCAACAGAACATTTCATCGCTCCAGGCAGGTTAGGCTTTATGTTTGCAGGCTTTGCCCCGAGAATGCGCAACGTATTCAGGCCATGGCGCTGAAGATCCAATCCCGTAGGAACGTTATGAAACTCGATAAAAAGCAGGCCATTGCCCGCAGAAACCAGGAACTTGGCGGTGCTGTGCTTGGCGTCAACAACTGCCATTTCACCGAATTGAACCGTAACCGCAACATTTTCTGGTTCGATATCCCGGTCGCGCGGCTGGCCATTGGTCAGTACGAATGGATTCACTTGCTGATGCACACCCCGGATACCGACGAACTGCTGCACCTGAAAGTGCCGACGGTGTTCCTGCGCGAGAAGCTCGAAGGCCTGGTGGTGCGCAACCAGGGCAAACGCAAAGCGGCCCTGAGCCTGGAACTGAGTGCCGACAAGGACTCGTACCTGCAAGACATGCGCCCGGCGGGCACCAACGTCAATTTCGCGCAGTTCCGTCAGTAACCCAAAAGCATCGCGAGCAGGCTCGCTCCCACATTTAACCGAGTTCCTTCAGAAAGAATGCGATCACATGTGGGAGCGAGCCTGCTCGCGAAGGCGGCCTGACAGGCGCTGAAAATGCCCTGGCCAGAAACAAGAAGCCCCGCATCTGCGGGGCTTTTGTTTGATCAGGCGCCTACTTTCTTCACGCCCAGTTTCTTCAGCTCTTCGTCGCGCAGTTCGCGGCGCAGGATCTTGCCGACATTGGTGGTCGGCAGTGCGTCGCGGAACTCCACGGCTTTAGGCACCTTGTAGCCGGTGACATTGGCGCGCATGTGCTCCATCACCTGTTCCTTGGTCAGGGTCACGCCCGGTTTGGCGACGATGAAGATCTTGATCGCCTCCCCCGACTTCTCGTCCGGCACGCCGATGGCCGCGCATTGCAACACGCCCGGCAGGGTCGCCAGCACGTCTTCCAGCTCATTGGGATACACGTTGAAACCGGAGACCAGGATCATGTCTTTCTTGCGATCGACAATGCGCATGTAACCGTCCGGCTGGATCAGTGCGATGTCACCGGTCTTCAACCAGCCTTCGCTGTCGAGTATTTCATCGGTGGCTTCCTGACGCTGCCAGTAGCCCTTCATCACTTGCGGACCTTTCACACACAATTCACCGATGGCGCCCAACGGCTGTTCAACGCCTGCATCGTCGATGACTTTGCACAGAGTCGACGGCACCGGAATACCGATGGTGCCGATCTGAATGTTCTGGCTCGGGTTCACCGTGGCCACCGGGCTGGTTTCTGTCATGCCGTAACCTTCGCAGATCGGGCAACCGGTGACCGCTTTCCAGCGTTCGGCCGCGGCCAGTTGCAAGGCCATGCCGCCGGACAGGGTGATTTTCAGGCTCGAGAAGTCCAGTTTGCGGAACGCTTCGTTGTTGCACAACGCGACGAACAGCGTGTTCAGGCCGACGAAACCGCTGAACTTCCACTTCGACAGTTCCTTGACCATCGCCGTCAGGTCGCGCGGGTTGCTGATCAGGATGTTGTGGTTGCCGATCAGCATCATCGACATGCAATGAAAGGTGAAGGCATAGATGTGGTACAGCGGCAGCGGCGTGATCAGGATCTCGCAACCTTCATTGAGGTTGGAGCCCATCAGCGCCTTGCACTGCAGCATGTTCGCCACCAGGTTGCGGTGGGTCAGCATCGCGCCCTTGGCCACGCCGGTGGTGCCCCCGGTGTATTGCAGCACGGCAACGTCGCTGCTGGCCGGGTTGGCTTCAGCCACTGGCTGGCCATGGCCCTTGCGCAGCACGTCGTTGAATTTGATGGCCTTGGGCAAGTGATACGCCGGAACCATCTTCTTCACGTACTTGATGACGCTATTGACCAGCAGACGCTTGAGCGGCGGCAAGAGGTCGGCCACTTCAGTGACGATCACATGCTTGACGCCAGTCTTCGGCACGACGGTCTGTGCCAGGTGCGCCATATTGGCCAGGCAGACCAGGGCTTTGGCACCGGAGTCGTTGAATTGGTGTTCCATTTCCCGCGCGGTGTACAGCGGGTTGGTGTTGACCACGATCAGCCCGGCGCGGATAGCACCGAAGACGGCGACCGGGTATTGCAATACGTTGGGCAGTTGCACGGCGATTCGATCGCCGGGTTGCAAATCGGTATGCTGTTGCAGGTAAGCAGCAAAGGCACCGGACAATTCGTACAGTTCACCGTAGGTGATTGTCTTGCCCAGGTTGCTGAATGCCGGTTTGTCAGCGAAGCGTTGGCAGGATTGCTTCAACACTGCCTGAATATTCGGATACTCGTCTGGATTGATCTCGGCAGCAATTCCAGCTGGGTACTTATCCTTCCAAAAGTCTTCGATCATGGAAGCCCACTCCTCAGCAACGCGAATTCTTCACCGCATTTGATGCGATTATTATTGGTGTGTGTTTTTAGTGAGTCTGGCTTTTAACATAGGCCGAGAAGTCACAAAGCGCGCCGAGAGTAGCAGCTTTGCCAAGGGCCGACTAGAGCCTAAAACGGCCCCCACAGTCACTTTAATGACTCAAGACAAACAAGCAGTCATTTTAGAGCAAAAAACCTATACAGCCTTAAAAGCCTCGTAATACGGGCCTTCAAAGCAAAAGATCGCAGCCTTCGGCAGTGCCTACAGAGGAATGCGATCCCCGTAGGAGCTGCCGAAGGCTGCGATCTTTTGGCGCCACCTCGGTCTACGACCGTTTACGCGATATCCCGCAACTCCCGCCGCAAAATCTTGCCCACCGGCGTCATCGGTAACGATTCACGCAACACGATGTGCTTGGGCACTTTGTACGCCGTGAAGTTTTCCTTGCAGTACGCCTTCAACTCCTCAAGGCTCACCCCGGCTTCACGGGCCACCACAAACAACTTCACCGCCTCCCCCGACCGCTCATCCGGCACGCCGATCACCGCGCAGCTGGCGACTTTCGGGTGGGCCATCACCACGTCTTCGATCTCGTTCGGGTACACGTTGAAGCCCGAGACGATGATCATGTCTTTCTTGCGATCGACGATGCGCACGAATCCGTCCGGGTCGATCACCCCAATGTCGCCCGACTTGAACCAGCCGTCGGCATCCAGCACTTCGGCGGTGGCTTCGGGTTTCTGCCAGTAGCCCTTCATGATCTGCGGGCCCTTGATACACAGTTCGCCGCGCTCGCCCAGCGGCTGCTCGACGCCTTCATCGTTGATGACCTTGAGCGTGGTGCCCGGCACTGGCAGGCCGACCGTGCCGATGCGCGATCTGTCGCCGTAAGGGTTGGTGCAGGCCACTGGCGAGGTCTCGGTCAGGCCGTAACCTTCAGTGATGCGGCAACCGGTGAGCTGTTCCCAACGCTCGGCGGTGGCCTTGACCAATGCCGTGCCGCCGGAGTTGGTGACTTTGAGACTGGAGCAATCCAGGGTCTTGAAGTCGGGATGGTCCATCAGTGCGACGAACAGCGTGTTGAGCCCCAGCAGCGCCGAGAACCGCCAGTTCTTCAGTTCCTTGATGAAGCCCTTGATGTCCCGTGGATTGGTGATCAGCACGTTGTGGTTGCCAGTCACCATCATGCACATGCAGTTCGCCGTGAATGCATAGATGTGGTACAGCGGCAGCGGCGCGATCATCACTTCCTGGCCTTCGCGCAGCAGCGGCTGACCGTCGGCACCCAGCTGACTGAGGCATGCCCGCGCCTGCTGCATGTTCGCCACCAGGTTGCCGTGGGTCAGCATCGCGCCTTTGGCCAGCCCGGTGGTGCCGCCGGTGTATTGCAGCACGGCGATGTCGTCGAGGCCGATGCTCAGCGGTTTGATCCCCAGACCCCGGCCCAGACGTAGCGCGCTCTTGAAGGAGATGGCCTGCGGCAAGGAATAGTCCGGGACCATTTTCTTGACCTTGGCGACCACGGTATTGACCAGCCAGCCCTTGGCGGTGGGCATCAGGTCGCCCATTTTCGCTTCGATCAGGTACTGGATGTCGGTGTCGGGCAGCACTTCCTGGACCTTCTGTCCGAACACGTTCAGGTAAACCAGCGCCCGGGCACCGGAGTCCTTGAACTGATGTCGCATCTCACGCGCGGTGTACAGCGGGTTGGTGTTGACCACGATCAGCCCGGCGCGCAAGGCGCCGAACACGGCAATCGGATAATGCAACACGTTGGGCATCTGCACCGCGATGCGATCCCCCGGCGCGAGGTCGGTGTGGGCTTGCAGGTAACCGGCAAACGCTGCGCTGTAGCGTTCCAATTCGGCGTAGGTCAAGGTCACGCCCATGTTGCTGAATGCCGGGCGGTCAGCAAATTTCTTGCAGGAACGCTCGAACACCTCGATTACCGACTTATAGGCCCCAAGGTCGATATCCAGGGGCACGCCGGCCGGGCGCTTGTCATTCCAGAAATCAGGTTGCATTGTTCTTGTCCTCTTTACCTGAATCTATCCGGGGCCGCTTTTCCGTCACTGCTGAAAAACGGAGCTTCCCGGACACTAGCAGCTATGGTGAATCAGGCAAATATGCGCACAGTCGTCATTGATCCCGTGAATCTCGCTGCCCCGGCGTGGCCTGATCAGACGGTAGGCGACGGATGCGCTATACAATGCAACGAGGCTGTTTCCCACCCTGCAACCCCATGCAGCCCAATGCAAAGGAATCGCCATGATCCACGACACTTTCTGGCTGACCGCGAGTGACCACAGCCGCCTCTTCATCAACCAGTGGCTGCCGGCTGCACCGTTGAAGGCCGTGATCCTGCTGGCCCACGGCATGGCGGAACACAGCGGTCGCTACGCTCGTCTGGCAGAAAAGTTCTGCGAACAGGACTACGGCGTTTACGCACCGGACTTGCGTGGACATGGCAAAACCGCCGAAAACGGCACTCTGGGGCATTTCGACGACGACGATGGCTGGTGCAAAGTGGTCGGCGACCTGGCCAGCCTTAACCAACACATCGGCCAACAGCATCCCGGCATTCCGATCGTACTGTTGGGCCACAGCATGGGCAGCTACATCACCCAGGCTTACTTGCTGCACCACAGCGCCAGCCTGCACGGGGCCATTCTCAGCGGTTCGAACTTCCAGCCCGTGGCACTCTATCGTGCAGCGCGGCAGATTGCTCGCCTCGAACGCCTGCGTCAGGGCCCCAAGGGTCGCAGTGCGCTGATCGAATGGCTGTCGTTCGGTTCGTTCAACAAGAAGTTCAAACCGGCGCGCACCTCGTTCGACTGGCTGAGCCGCGACCCGGCGGAAGTCGACAAGTACGCCAGCGACCCGCTCTGCGGCTTTCGCTGCACCAATCAACTGTGGATCGATTTGCTCGGCGGCTTGCAGCAAATCAGCAAAGCGTCCAATCTCGCCCAGATCGATCCGGGCCTGCCGCTGCTGGTGATCGGTGGCGAATGTGATCCGGTGAGCGAAGGCAAACGTCTGATAGATCTGGCCCACGCCCTGCGCGACGCTGGCTGCCAGAGCCTGCAGCTGACTATTTACCCGCAGGCCCGGCATGAACTGTTCAACGAGAGCAACCGCGACGAAGTGACTGCCGATGTGCTGAACTGGATCGCCCAAGCCTTGAGCAACCGCCGGCCACCCAGAGCCGAATAGTTTTTTTGTGGATTTATTTAATTCGTCACAGGAATCGAGACAGATGACCCAGGTTACCAACACCCCTTACGAAGCCCTCGAAGTCGGCCAGACCGCCAGCTACAGCAAAACCGTCGAAGAGCGCGACATTCAGTTGTTCGCCGCGATGTCCGGTGACCATAACCCGGTGCACCTGGACGCCGAATTCGCCGCTGCCTCCATGTTCAAGGAGCGTATCGCCCACGGCATGTTCAGCGGCGCGTTGATCAGCGCGGCGGTGGCTTGCGAGTTGCCTGGGCCAGGGACTATTTATATCGGTCAGCAGATGAGCTTCCAGAAACCGGTAAAGATTGGCGACACGCTGACCGTACGCCTGGAGATCCTCGAGAAACTGCCGAAGTTTCGTGTGCGTATCGCCACTCGGGTGTTCAACCAGCGCGATGAGTTGGTGGTGGATGGCGAGGCGGAGATTCTGGCGCCGCGCAAGCAACAGACCGTGACGTTGCCGACGTTGCCGGCGATCAGCATCGGCTGATTCATCGCTCCCTTGTGATGAGAGGCCTTGCCTGTGGCGAGGGAGCTTGCTCCCGTTCGGCTGCGCAGCAGTCGTAAACCTGTCACCGCGCTTGATCAGATCCAACGCGGTGTTTGATTTAGGGGGCGCTGCGCCCCCCAACGGGAGCAAGCTCCCTCGCCACAGGTCGAACTTACGAGCGTGCGCGAGCCTGGTTGCGCAGGGCTTTCACCTGATCGTGGTTGCGTTGCACGCCGTGGTACTGGCGTTCAACGATGTCACGAATGCCCACCAGGTTGTCCTTGTTGATTTTCTCCAGCGCTTTTTTGTAAGCCTTCAGCGCATGGTCTTCACCGCGTTCGGCTTCGTTCAGCACTGCTTCTTCATCCTTGCCGGTGAACATCGCCTTCACGTCGACCCAGCGACGGTGCAGATCGCCACTGACACTGGTGGAGGTTTCCGGATCACCGCCCAGGGAACGCACCATAGCCTGTAACTCGGCAGCGGCAGTGGCGCAGTCGCTAGAGCGCTGAACGAACAGGGTTTTGAGTTCTGGATGCTTGATATCTTCAGCGCAAGTCTTGAACCCTTCCTGACCGTCTTTGCTGGTTTCAATCAGGTCGTTGAGTACAGAGATCGCTTCTTTGTTGATGTCGGTCATTTTTCAATTCCTTACGGTTGATGAAAGATGCAATAAGGTGTTGCACCCGCCATGCCAGCTTTGAATTGATTATTTTTTACTTATATTTCAATAAATTAGCTTTAAAGGCGAAATCTGTATCCGCTTCTTTTGCATGATCTGTCATTTGGCCTGCATGCAGAATGCCTGTATTTTCCAGACTGTTTGAATCAAGACGACTGATGATGAATCCCGAAAAGCTCGAACTGTTGATTACCCGTGAAATGCCCTTCGGCAAATACAAGGGTCGCATCATCGCTGACCTGCCCGGCCAGTACCTGAACTGGTTCGCCCGCGAAGGTTTCCCTCACGGTGAACTGGGCGGTTTGCTGGCCTTGATGCAGGAAATCGACCACAACGGCTTGTCGGAGCTGCTCGAACCGCTGCGTGTCAAACACGGCAAACCCGCCCCTCGTCACTGACCCGCCGATCGCTACGCTGTCGAACCCGGCCCCCTGAACCTGGAGAACGGTTACTTCGGGCGCATGTCACGCACTGTGGTCAAGGAGTATCAGCGCAACATCGAACTCATCAACCGCGGCAACTCGGTGCATGTGCGCCAGCGCTTCGAACAGGGCGAAAGCGTCGAGATTCGCACGCAGCTGGACCCCGGATGACCCACGCCTGTATTGCGGCATCACCTCGATGCGCTTTACCCGGCATGCCGACCAACAGGCGATGGTCGAGCGCCTGTTCAACGACTACAACCTGTTTACCGTGGCGCGCAGCGGCGCGGCGAGTGGCCCGTGCATTCGCATTACACCGGGGCTCACCACCACAGCAGCCGACATGGATGTGCTGGCCCGGGCGCTGAGCGAATTGCGCTGACGTCACACGGTGTACTTGTCGAAGTCCTCGGGTTTGATCTGCGATGACAGCGCAAACGTGTCGACACCGATGGTGATGTGCCCGAAAAAGCCATCTTCCTTCGAGTCTCGACCTATGGTGTGAATATTCAGGGTCGAGGCTTCGCCGCCATGGTGTCTATAGTGAAAATCTTCATCGTTGCTCAGCGGTGATACCACGCGGCCGCTGTACTCTCTGGCATTGAGGACCGACCTCGACACCACCTCGGGAAAGTACAGCTGGCCGACCCAGGCGACATGCCGCTCTTCCAGATAGTTGTTGCCGGCAGTGATTCGTACCGCGACGTGAATGTGCAGAGCGCGGCTGGCATAGAACCCCGGATAAATCGTGGTAAACCGCACGATGCCCTTTTTGTCCGAGAATTGCCCACCGCGCAGATAGGTATCGTCGTCGGTGCGCGGGATCGACCCGATATCACCCACATCGACTTCCTTATCCGGGTTGACCTTGCTCCAGCCCGAATACGCCCCGCGTGCGTTGCAATGCCAGATATCGACCACGGCCCCCGTGACCGGTTGACCGGTCATGGCATCGACGATCGTCAGCCGCAACACCAAGGGAATGCCATCCATGCCTTCGCTGATGTTTCGTCTGATCAGTTTTGGATTTCGAAAATACGGACCGGCGACCTGTTCGGGTGACAGTTGATAAACCGGTGAAGGGGATGAAATCGCGGTGTTGTCGTCCATGACGTTCTCTCTTCCATAAGATGAACGCAGGTTAACGCTGGACGTGCGGCGAGATGCGGTAACTATGTATCGCATGATGTCCTGTGGAAGCGGGTTTGCTCGCGAAAGCGGTCTGACAGTCAACATCTGCATTGAATGTGACGGCCCCTTCGCGAGCAAGCCCACTCCCACAGGGGTTTTATTTCAGGCAAAAAAAAACGGTGCACCGACCAAGCGCACCGTAAAGCCGTAGAACACACAACGAAGTGTTTGGTAAATCCGTTCAATCAGTCCAGCAGAGCCAACGCCTCGGCGGTGCACTCCTGGATGCGGGCCCAGTCGCCGTTCTTGATCCACTCGGGGTCAAGCATCCAGCTACCGCCCACGCACATCACGTTTTTCAACGCCATGTAGCTCTTGATGTTGGCCGGGCTGACGCCGCCGGTCGGGCAGAATTTAACTTCGCCGAACGGGCCGCCCAGGGCCTTGATAGCCGCGACGCCGCCGCTGACTTCCGCCGGGAACAGCTTGAAGCGGCGATAACCCAGGCTATAGCCTTCCATGATGCCGGAGGCATTGCTGATGCCCGGCAACAGCGGGATCGGGCTGTCGACACTGGCTTCGAGCAGATCACGGGTGATGCCCGGCGTCACGATGAACTGCGAACCGGCCGCTTCGGCAGCGACCAACATGCTGCGATCGAGCACGGTGCCGGCGCCGGTCACCAGCTCTGGACGCTGCGCGCGCAGGATCTGGATCGCCTTGAGGCCGAACTGCGAACGCAGGGTCACTTCCAGCGCCGTCAGGCCACCGGCCGCCAGGGCGTCGGCCAACGGCAGCACGTCCTGTTCACGAGCGATGGTGATCACCGGCAGGATCCGCGCCCTGGCGCAGAGGCTGTCGATCAGGGCAACTTTGTCCGCCATGGAAACGGTCGGGGATGTGTTTGTCATAGCGGCTGATCCTTGGTTCATGGGCACCAGTAAATCTCTAACGTAGGTTGCAGAAACGCCCGAATCGGCATGGCGGCGACATCGTCACCGGCCAGTGCGGCACTCAGGGTGATCAGTTTGGACTGACCGGAAATCGATAGAACGGTGTGCTTGGCCGAAGCCAGCAGCGCACGACTCATGGTCAGGCGCTGATGCGGCACGGTCGGCGCCAGCATCGGCCAGCAGCGACGGCTGCCGTCGATTTTCAAGGCATCGGCCAGGTTCGGGCTGTTGGGGAACAGCGACGCGGTGTGACCGTCATCGCCCATGCCCAGCACCAGCACGTCGATCGGCGGCAATTCGGCGAGCAAGCGATCAGCCTGCTCGGCGGCCTGCTCCAGGTTGGCGGTGGCACTGTAGAGGCTCAGGAACTGGGCCTTGGCCGCCGGGCCTTGCAACAGGTAACGCTTGAGCAGGCCGGCATTGCTGTCGGCATGCTCTACCGGCACCCAGCGCTCGTCAGCCAGGCTGACCACCACCTTCGACCAGTCCAGCGCCTGCTTGGCCAGATGCTGGAAAAACGCCACCGGGCTGCGTCCACCGGACACCACCAGCGTCGCGGCGCCCTGTGCAGCGATCGCGTCGCTCAGTTGTCTGGCTACCGTCAATGCCAGGCCTTCGGCCAACAGCACCGGGCTTTTGAACTCATGGGCGCTGACGCCCTGAGGCAGTTTCAATTCAGATATCGCCATACCACGACCTCCCGTCCCGCGTGATCAGTGCAATGGAGCTCATCGGCCCCCAGGACCCGGCCGCGTACGGCTTGGGCGCATCACCGGATTTTTTCCACCCGGCGATCAACTGGTCACACCACTTCCACGCGGCTTCGATTTCATCTTTACGGACAAACAGGTTCTGATTGCCACGCATCACTTCCAGCAACAACCGCTCGTAGGCATCGGGAATCCGCGCGCTACGCCAGGTGTCGGAAAAATTCAGCTGCAACGGACCGCTGCGCAGCTGCATGCCCTTGTCCAGGCCTTGTTCTTTGGTCATCACGCGCAAGGAAATGCCTTCATCCGGTTGCAGGCGGATGATCAGTTTGTTGCTGATCTGCAAGCGCTGTTCGGGAGCGAAGATGTAGTGCGACGGCTCCTTGAAGTGGATGACGATCTGCGACAGCTTCTGCGGCATGCGTTTGCCGGTGCGCAGGTAAAACGGCACGCCGGCCCAGCGCCAGTTGCGAATGTCGGCACGCAGGGCGACGAAGGTCTCGGTGTCGCTCTGGGTGTTGGAATTAGGCTCCTCCAGATACCCCGGCACCGATTTTCCTTCGCTGTGGCCGGCGATGTACTGGCCGCGCACCACCTGAGTGGTCAGGCCTTCCGGGCTGATCGGCGCCAGCGCCTTGAGCACTTTGACTTTCTCGTCGCGGATGCTGTCGGCGGACAGGTCGGCCGGCGGGTCCATGGCGATCAGGCAGAGCAGTTGCAGCAGGTGATTCTGGATCATGTCCCGCAGCTGGCCGGCCTTGTCGAAGTAACCCCAGCGGCCTTCGATCCCGACCTGCTCGGCCACGGTGATTTCCACGTGGGAGATGTAATTCTGGTTCCACTGGGTTTCGAACAGGCTGTTGGCGAAACGCAGGGCGATCAGGTTTTGTACGGTCTCTTTGCCCAGGTAGTGGTCGATGCGGTAGGTGCGGT
This sequence comes from Pseudomonas sp. P9_31, assembly GCF_034008235.1. NCBI lineage: Bacteria > Pseudomonadati > Pseudomonadota > Gammaproteobacteria > Pseudomonadales > Pseudomonadaceae > Pseudomonas > Pseudomonas sp. P9_31. The sequence goes on along the minus strand of NZ_CP125375.1, from coordinate 1,557,198 downwards.
TCTCCGGGAAGAACTGCGCCACGGCGTCGTTGACCTTGCGCGAGGACTCCAGGTCCGAGCCGATGGGCTTTTCCAGCACCACGCGGGTGTTTTCGGTCAGGCCGACCTTCGACAGGTTCTCGCAAATGGCGCCGTAAACCGCCGCCGGCGTGGCGAAGTAGGCAATCATCCGCTGGGCGCTGCCGGCCTGCTCGGCCAGGGCGACGTAATCGTCAGCCTTGAGGAAGTCGACGTGCAAGTAGCTCAAACGGGCCAGGAAGCGCTCGAGTACAGCTTCATCCAGCTCTTTGGCGCCTACGTAGCGGCGCAGCTCGGTGGCAATGAATGCCAGATGCTGTTGCTCGCTGCCGGGTTCACGGGCCAGCGCGATAATGCGCGTATCCTCATGAAGCAGGCCGGCGCCATCGAGTTGATAAAGGGCAGGAAACAGCTTGCGCAGGGCAAGATCGCCGAGAGCGCCGAACAAGGCAAAGGTGCACGGTTCAACCGTAATCGAAGGCATGATGTTTGTTCTTTTATCAAGTTAAGCTACAAATACCTTTTTTCAAGGCATCACTCAAGGGAAAATGTAGTAATAACCACAACATTTTCGCAAAATATAGATTCCGAGTGGTGGTCGGTCGGAGCCATCAGTAGGATAGGCCACCGTTACAGGCCGTATCAAAGGCCCAATTTGCATAGCCGAGCGCTTGTTTGCGCAGGTGAATCTAGGAACCCCATATGGACCGCGTGCGAAATTTACTGGAACAGATCCAGAATCGCCTTGAAGACCTGAACAAGGCAGAACGCAAAGTCGCCGAAGTGATCCTGCTCAACCCGCAGCAAGCCACCCGGTTCAGCATCGCCGCCCTCGCCCAGGCTTCAAAGGTCAGCGAGCCGACGGTCAACCGTTTCTGCCGCTCGTTCGGTGTCAGCGGCTACCCGGAACTGAAACTGCAACTGGCACAGAGCCTGGCCAGTGGCGCGGCGTATGTCAGCCGTGCGGTGGAAGCCGACGACAATCCGGAAGCCTACACCCAGAAAATCTTTGGCAGCGCAATCGCGTCCCTGGACAGCGCCTGCCAGGCCCTGGACCCGAACCTGATCAGCCGCGCCGTCGACCTGTTGATCCAGGCGCGACAAATCCACTTCTTCGGCCTCGGCGCCTCGGCCCCGGTGGCGCTGGATGCGCAGCACAAGTTCTTCCGCTTCAACCTCGCGGTCACTGCGCATGCCGATGTGCTGATGCAACGCATGATTGCCTCGGTGGCCCACACCGGTGAGTTGTTCGTGATCATTTCCTACACCGGCCGCACCCGCGAACTGGTGGAAGTGGCGCGCATCGCCCGGGAAAACGGCGCTTCGGTACTGGGCCTGACGGCCGAGGGCTCGCCGCTGGCCAAGGCCAGTACCTTGAGCCTGAACATTCCACTGCCGGAAGACACCGACATCTACATGCCGATGACCTCGCGGATCATTCAACTGACCGTGCTCGATGTGCTCGCCACCGGCATGACCCTGCGCCGGGGCGTGGATTTCCAGCCGCATTTACGCAAGATCAAGGAAAGCCTCAATGCCAGTCGGTATCCGATTGGGGATGAGTTCAATTAATCCGCTCTGAGTTCTTTGTCGCCTGACAAGCCGCCTTCGCGAGCAAGCCCGCTCCCACAGTAGATCTTCGATGGATACAGCATTTGTGTTCAAAGCAGATCCATTGTGGGAGCGGGCTTGCTCGCGAAAGCGATACCCGCCACACCATGGATCTTGTGCTAAACCCCAACCCGCGCCTGCAAACTCAAATGCGCCCGCTCCCCCGGTGCCAGGCTCAAGCTATCGGTCCCGCCACTCGCGGCTTCCACACAGACGAACTCTGAAATCTCGTTCCAGCTTACCCCCAGCAACGGCCGCGAGCCGGGATGCCAGACCACCGTGTCCGCATGGTCACCGGTGTCGATGCACAATTGCCGCTGCCAGGCGTGGTCCTTGAGCTGTAATTCGCCGTCATGCTGGAACACTCGCTGACACCCGCCATCGACCCGCAACTCACCTTCCTGCAGGCAAACCTGACGGTTCAACTGGTCGTAGCCTTGCGCGCCGTCGAGCCCAGACAGCGCTACCTCACCCACGTCGCCAATACGCCAATAGGCGTGCAACGCCTGACTCAACTGGCACGGCATGTCGTCCTGATGCTCGGTGCTCAGGTGCAAATCCATGCGCTCGCCCAGGTGCGCGTGCAAGTCCACTTGCCAGTCGCACAGCTGTAACTGCCAGTGCAGGTGCACGCCATCGTCATCACTGGTGCTGTCGAGCAGTTTCCAGTCGAGCAGGCGCGCCCAGCCATGGGACGGCCAGGCGTTTTCGCTTGGATGGCGGCCGTACCAAGGCCAGCACACCGGCACGCCGCCGCGAATCGCACCGACATGAGGCCATTTCGCCGCGCACCACAGCCAGGGTTTCTGCCCCTTTGGCTGGAAGTGCAGCAACTGCGCACCCTGCCGACTGAACACCGCCTGACACAGCGGATGGTCGATCACCAGCACATCGCGCATCTGATAGCGCTCCCACGCAAACACCGGACGTTCGCGCAAGGATTTGAAAAAGCGTTGTAGCGGATGCTCAAGCATGTGCCACGGTCCTGAAAATCATCTGTCACCCGAGGGTGCGCCCCCCCCAAAAAAAAGCGGACAGCCATGGCCGTCCGCAAAAATGCGCACATAGAGAGGAGCTTATCGCAACAGCGTTAGAACACCGACTGAATTTTCAGGCCGGCCACCAGCGCGTTATCAACTTCATCCACACCACCTGGGTGAGTGATGTATTGCAGGTTAGGACGTACCGTCAACCAGTTGGTAACGTGGAAACCGTAGTTGATCTCGTAGTTGTACTCGGTGCTGCGCAGTGGCGCGAACAGCGGATCGTTGTAGTCGGTGACACCATTGGCGGCGTTGACCAACTCGGCGTTTTTCTTCACGTCATCGTTGACATGGATACGAGAGAAACCGATCCCGACGTCGTCTTTTGGACGAGCATCAAACGGGCCCTTGTAAACAAACATCAGCGACTGGTAGTTGTCGACGAAGTTGGTGTCCTTGTCGTGGAAGGTAGCGTTGGCCGCGATGTTCAGACCGCGTGAAGCATCACCGTTGTGGCTGGTGAGTTGTTGCTGCGCCACGAACCAGTAGCCGTGCTTGCTGTTGTGGCTGCGATAGGCGTTGCCGGTGGTCGCTGCATCGTTGCCGTTGTCGTCTTCACGGACATCATTGGCGTCGGCAGTGCTCTTGTAGTAACCGACACGGTATTCGCCCGGCAGGTTGTTGACCTTCGGTGACCAGACCAGTTCAACCGGCAAGACGGTGCCCTTGGTACCACTGCCGCTGAGCTTGAAGCCGTTACCGTGCTCAAGTTGCGACGGGTTCTGGTTGTATGCGCCGATCTGCGCATAGAACTCGGGCGTGATGTTGTACTTCACGCGAAGCGCCGCCTGCATGACCGGCCAATTGTACCAGATACCGGTCGCCCAGTTACCCGCCTGGGAACCACAGAATGCCAGGTTCTGGAACTCGCAAGGGAAGGTGTTGAAGTCTTCGCCTTCGCCGAAGTAACCGGCTTTGACGTCCAGTTTACCGTCGAGGAACTGATGCTGGACCCACAACTGGGTCAGACGGACCATGTGGCCACGGCCGTAGACTTCCTGCGAGGAACTCAAGGTGCCAGCACGCGGGTCGCCGACGCGGTCATTGGAGATGTTCTGACCGTTACGGTTGGTGAACTGGATCTTGGCCTGGGTGTTATCCCAGCCCCACAGCTTTTGCAGGTCCAGCGCCACGCCCAAGCCAAACTGGTCGGCGTAACGTGCCGTCTTGTCGTCGTTGTAGCCGCCATGCAGGTTGCCGCCCACTTCACCGACATAGTCGGCCTTGATGTCGATACCTTGCTCGATCAGCTTGGTCCGCTCGCCACCCCAGTCCCCCGTCATCCACTTGGAATCGGCGCTGAACGCGTCAGCCGCGTGCACGCTGCCGGCCAGCATCATCGCCGCAACAGCCGACAATTGGCAGATAAGCTGAGCGTTGTTCTTCTTCTTCATCCCTACATCCTCGTCTTTATTGTTATTAACTGTTTTTATCTAACGCGGTTTACATCGATTGCGACGCACGACAGTCCGGACGCCACGGATTCCCCCTGTGGGAGCGAGCCTGCTCGCGATAGCGGTGTATCGGTCGACATCGATGTTGAATGTCAGTCCGTCATCGCGAGCAGGCTCGCTCCCACATTTTTTGATCTTCAGCGGCCTTTGAACTGCGCCACGTTGGCGCCGTGGGCCTCGGTCTTTGGCAGGCCCGCTACACCCAGGCGCTCACCGGTCTTGGCATCGAACAGCAGCACTTTCGATGGATCGAATTGCAGAGTCAGGGTCTCACCCACGGCTGGCGCGACGTCCGGTGCCAGACGGCAGCAGACCTTGGTGTCGTTGAGGTTGACGAACACCAGGGTGTCGGGGCCGGTCGGCTCGGTGACCTGCACTTCGGCGCGAATGGTCGGCAATCCGTTCGGCTCGCCGTTCGCCAGCACGATCTGCTCCGGGCGCATGCCGAGGATCACTTCGCGGTCTTCGAGCCCGGCGTCCTGCATGCCCAGCGGCAATTCGCAGCGCGCCTGGCCGCTGTCGAGCAACGCCACCAGCCGGCCGTCCTTGCGTTGCAAACGCAGGGGAATGAAGTTCATCGGCGGCGAACCGATGAAGCTCGCCACGAACAGGTTGGCCGGGTTGTTATAGATGTCTTTCGGCGTACCGAACTGCTGAATGATCCCGTCCTTCATCACCGCAACCTTGTCGCCCAGGGTCATGGCTTCGATCTGGTCGTGGGTCACGTAGACCGTGGTGGTTTTCAGCCGCTGGTGCATCAGTTTCATTTCGGTGCGCATCTCGACCCGCAGCTTGGCGTCGAGGTTGGACAGCGGTTCGTCGAACAGGTAAATCTTCGGCCGCCGCGCCAGTGCCCGACCCATGGCCACGCGCTGTTGCTGACCACCGGAAAGCTGACCCGGCTTGCGGCTGAGCAGGTGTTCGATCTGCAGCAGCTTGGCCACACGTGCGACTTCTTCGTCGATTTCGGCGGCCGGCATTTTACGAATCTTCAGGCCGAACGCGATGTTGTCGCGCACGCTCATGGTCGGGTACAGCGCGTAGGACTGGAATACCATGGCGATGTCGCGATCTTTCGGGCTCATGCCGCTGATGTCGGCGTCGTCCACCAGGATCGCCCCGCCGCTGATGTTTTCAAGCCCGGCGATGCAATTCATCAACGTGGATTTGCCGCAGCCCGATGGGCCGACCAGGATCAGGAATTCACCGTCATCGATCTTCAGTTCGATGTTTTTCAGGGTGTCCGGCAAACCGCTGCCGTAGGTCTTGTTGACATTGCGTAATTCGAGAGTTGCCATGTTCTACCCCTTGACCGCGCCGGACGTCAGCCCACGCAGGAAATACTTGCCAGCGAATATGTAGACCAGCAGTGTCGGCAGCCCGGCGATCATCGCGGCGGCCATATCAACGTTGTATTCCTTGGCCCCGGTGCTGGTGTTGACCAGGTTGTTCAGGGCCACGGTAATCGGCTGGGCATCGCCACTGGCGAAGACCACGCCGAACAGGAAGTCATTCCAGATTTGAGTGAACTGCCAGATCAGGCAGACCATCACGATCGGGATCGACATCGGCAGCAGGATCTTCCAGAAAATCGTGAAGAAGCCCGCGCCATCCAGCCGCGCCGCCTTGACCAGCGCATCCGGAATGCTCACGTAGTAGTTGCGGAAGAACAGCGTGGTGAACGCCAGTCCGTAGACGATGTGCACCAGCACCAGGCCCGTGGTGGTGTTGGCCAGGCCGAGTTTGCCGACGGTGAACGAGGCCGGCAGCAGCACGGTCTGGAACGGCAGGAAGCAACCGAACAGCAACAGACCGAAGAACAGTTGCGAACCGCGGAAGCGCCACATCGACAGCACGTAGCCGTTCATGGCCCCGATGAAGGTGGAGATCAACACCGCCGGTACGGTGATTTTCACCGAGTTCCAGAAGTAGCCGCCGACCACATCCCAGGCCTTGATCCAGCCGATGCCGTCAATCACTTGCGGCCAGCTCAACAGGTTGCCGGTGCGGATGTCTTCCGGGGATTTGAAACTGGTCAGCAACATCACCACCAGCGGGACCAGATAGATCGCCGCGGCCAGCAACAGGGTTGCATAAATGGCGATGCGGCTGAAGCTGATACCTGGTTTGCCAAGTTGATTACTCATGGCGTTTGCCTCGCAATTCGGAGTACAGGTACGGCACCAGAATCGCCAGGATCGCGCCGAGCATCATCATGGCGCTCGCCGAACCAATGCCCATCTGGCCACGGCTGAAAGTGAAGGAGTACATGAACATCGCCGGCAGGTCGGATGAGTAACCGGGACCGCCCGCGGTCATCGCCGCCACCAGGTCGAAGCTCTTGATCGCGATGTGCGCGAGGATCATGAAGGCGCTGAAGAACACCGGGCGCAGGCTCGGCAACACGATCTTCAGGTAGATGGTCGGCAGGCTCGCACCGTCGACTTGCGCCGCGCGGATGATCGACTGATCGACGCCACGCAGGCCGGCCAGGAACATCGCCATCACAAACCCGGAGGCTTGCCACACAGCGGCGATCACCAGGCAATACACCACGCGATCCTGATCCACCAGCCAGTCGAGACGGAAGCCTTCCCAGCCCCAGTCACGCAGCATCTTGTCCAGACCGAGCCCAGGGTTGAGCAGCCATTTCCACGCGGTACCGGTGACGATCATCGAGAGCGCCATCGGGTACAGGTAAACGGTACGGATGAAGCCTTCCTTGCGAATGCGCTGATCCAGCAGCACGGCGAGGAAAACGCCCAGCACCAGGCTGATACCGATGAACATGCCGCCGAACACCGCGAGGTTTTTGCTCGCGACCCACCAGCGATCGTTGTCCATCAGCCGAATGTATTGCTGCAGGCCGACCCACTTGTAGCTCGGCATGAAGCTGGAGTTGGTGAAGGACAGTACGAATGTCCAGATGATGTAACCGTAAAAACCAACCAGGACGATCAGCATGCTTGGCGCCAAAACCAGCTTGGGGAGCCAGCGCTGCAGTGCGTCGAACGGTGAGGCTTTGCTGAAAACCGCCACAGAGCTCATCGGGATAATCCAGGTGAAGAGGAAAGAAATCGGCACGGCGATCCCTTGTGGGAGCGAGCCTGCTCGCGATAGCGGTGTATCAGTCGACATCGATGTTGAATGTCAGTCAGCTATCGCGAGCAGGCTCGCTCCCACAGGGGTCAAGCGGCGTCAGGGATTACTGGGCGGCTTTGACGGCCGATGCCAGTTGCGCGCTGGCCTTGGCCGGGTCAGCGTTCTTGTCGTTCATGAAGTTGGTGACCACATCGAAAATTGCGCCCTGCACGGCCAGGGAAGTGGCCATGTTGTGCGCCATGCTCGGTTGCAGGCCGCCGGTCTTCTCGTCAGCCAGGAAATCCTTGGCGGACGCTTGAGCGCAAGAATCGAAGCCCAGCGCGCTCATGTCGTTAAGCATGTCGGTACGCACCGGGATCGAGCCTTTGTTGATGCTGAAGACTTTCTGGAAGTCTTTGCCCAGAGCGACCTTGGCCAGGTCTTGCTGGGCGGCGATGTCGCCTTTGCGATCGGCTTTGAGCTTGAACACGGCCAGCGAGTCGATGTTGTAGGTGAAGGCTTTTTCGGTGCCCGGGAACGGCACGCACTGGTAGTCCTTGCCCGCTACTTTCTTCGCGGCGGTCCATTCGCTCTTGGCCCAGTCGCCCATCATCTGCATCCCGGCCTTGCCGCTGATGACGTCGGCGGCAGCGATGTTCCAGTCACGACCGGCGCGGTTCGGGTCCATGTAGCCGGTGACTTTTTTCAGCTCGGTGAAGGCCTTGGCCATCTCTGGCCCGGAGAGGGTTTTCTGGTCCAGGTCGACCAGGGCTTTCTTGTAACCGTCAGCCCCCATGACCGAGAGCACCACGTCTTCGAACACGGTGCTGTCCTGCCAAGGCTGGCCGCCGTGAGCGAGCGCGATGAAGCCGGCAGCCTTGAGCTTGTCGCCAGCGGCATAGAATTCTGCGAGGGTGGTCGGCGCTTTGTCGATCCCGGCTTTCTTGAAGACTTCCGGGTTGATCCACAGCCAGTTGACGCGGTGAATGTTCACCGGCACGGCGACGTAATCGCCTTCATATTTCACGGTGTCGGAGACTTTCTTGATCAGCAGGCTGTCCCAGTTTTCCGATTTGGAAACGTCTTTCAGGGCATCGGTGCTGAGCAGGCCAGTGCTGCCCCACTCCTGGATGTCCGGCCCCTTGATCTGGGCAACGCCTGGCGGGTTACCGGCCACGGCGCGGCTTTTGAGTACGGTCATGGCCGTGGAACCGCCACCGCCGGCGACTGCGCCGTCTTTCCAGGTGAAGCCGTCTTTTTCGACTTGAGCCTTGAGCACATCGACCGCTGCTTTTTCACCACCAGACGTCCACCAGTGAACGACCTCCACCGAACCTTTGGCATCGGCGGCAAGGGCACTGAGCGGGAATGCAGCAACGGGAAGCAGCGAAGCGAGAGAAATGACAGTAGCGAGGCGAGAAATCGCATTCATCTAGTAGTACCTTTCTTGTTGTTATGCATGCAAGTCTGGTGCTTGCGCTGCATACGATTCTAAACAGGAGATACCCCTTCGCAGGTAACGAAGGGACGCGCGAATGTCACCATATGGTTACATGGCTGGTTACACAGCAACGCTCTGGGACAATTGCGCCAGCGCAGTGGCCATGCTTGGCGCCAGCGGCAGGCGCGGGATCAATACAGCTTGCCAGGCGTGATACAGGTCGGGTTTTCCGGCCCAGATATCAGCACTCGGACGGTTCAGCGGGTCGAGCTCGTGATGCCAGCTGCCATCGCAGCGGTCGATAAAATGACTGTCACAAAATTCCCAGAACAGTCGGTACCAGTGCTCGTATTGCTCGTCACCGGTGCGTTTGAGCAGCGCACTGGCGGCGGCGCTGGCTTCGCAATGAGTCCAGTGCAAACGATGGCGAACCACCGCGCGATTGTCCCAGTCGAGGGTGTAGACGATGCCCGGAGCACCGTCGACGTCCCAACCGTGACGGCAATTGTGCTCGAAGAGTTTTTGCGCATCGGTGGCGAGCCAGCCCGGCGTGAGCATCCCGGCCTGTACCCGCGCGGCTTCAAGGTGCAGCAACAGCCGCGCCCATTCGAAACCATGACCCGGCGTGGTGCCGTAAGGGCGGAAACCGTCGGCCGGATTGTCGCGGTTGTAGTCGCGCAGCGGCTGCCAGTCGCGGTCAAAATGCTCGACCACCAGGTAATCGTTGGCCGCGGCGTGATCGTGAATGACACGTTCGACAATGCGCTGGGCGCGAATCAGCCAGCGGTTGTCCTCAGTGACATCGGCCAGAGCGAGGAAGGCTTCGGTGGCGTGCATGTTGCTGTTGGCACCGCGATAGGCTTCCACGACGCTCCAGTCGCGGTTGAAGGATTCGCGCATGGCGCCCTCCTCCTCGCACCAGAAATGCGTGTCGATGATATGGATCGCATCGTCGAGCAAGGCTTGTGCACCGGGGCGCTGAGCGACCACCGCAGAACTCGCGGCCAACGCCACGAAGGCATGCAGATAAGCGGCTTTGCCGGCATTGCCGTCGCGGTGTTCGGGCGTGGCGAACCAGCCACCGTGTTCGGCGTCACGTAGCGGCCCACTGAGGGCTTTGATGCCGTGATCCACCAGCTCGGCAAAACCCGGCAGGCCCTGGATGTGGGCCATGGCGAAGCTGTGGGTCATGCGCGCGGTGTTCATGGTTTCGGCTTGTGCATTGGCCGGCAGGCGACCCTTTTCATCAAGGTTGCCGAAGCCTTCGGCAAGCTTTGAAGCCTTGGCAAATGCCAGCAGGCGCAGACCTTCGGCGGCGAGCCATTGCTGATGGGCAGGCGCGTTCAGCCAACTGCTGAAGGCGGGTTGGAAGGTGTCCATGGGAATACCTTTTTTGTTGTTATGACTGGGGGCAGTCTAAACAACGGGTGGTGGCAGGCAGGTAACGAAGGGGGCGAGTTATGTCACCGGGTTGTGACATTTTCCTTGAGGGATGTGTTGGGTCTTCTGACGCCATCGCGAGCAGGCTCGCTCCCACAGTGGATTTGTGTACGACTTAGAATCCCTGTGGGAGCGAGCCTGCTCGCGATGAACGATAACGCGGTGCCGCTAATCAACACTGCGCGGCAACTGCAACGTCACCCGCAACCCGCCTTCACGCAGGTTTTGCAGGCTGACTTCACCGCCATGGCTGTGGGCAATATTGCGCGCGATCCCCAGCCCCAAGCCATAACCCTGTTGCTGCCCGGCCAAGCGAAAGTGCGGCTCGAACACCTGTTCCAGCCGTTGCTCCGGTACGCCCGGCCCTTCATCGTCGACATGCAGGACAAACGCGCTCTCGTCATCATCGATGTGTAGATGCGCGTTCTGCCCGTACTTCAAGGCGTTGTCGATCAGGTTACCGATACAGCGCTTGAGCGCCAGTGGCTTGCCCGGATACGGCGCCAGCGCCCGCCCCTGCTGGGTCACGCGGCCATTGCCGTTGGGCGCCAGATACGGTTCCACCAGACAGTCGAGCACATGATTGAGGTCCACCGGCTCGATATTCTCGTGGATGTCGGTGTCTTTCACGCATTGCAGCGCGCCTTTGACCAGCAACTCCAACTCATCCAGGTCACGACCGAACTTGGCCTGCAGCTTTTCGTCTTCAAGCAATTCCACCCGCAATCGCAACCGGGTAATCGGTGTGCGCAAGTCATGGGAAATCGCGCTGAACAACTGGCTGCGTTCGGTCAGGTAACGGCTGATACGCTCGCGCATCGCGTTGAAGGCGCGGCCCACTTCCACCACTTCACTGCCGCCGCCCTCGGCCACCGGTTCGACCTCGGCACCAAGAGACATGTCCCGTGCCGCCCGCGCCAATCGCTTGAGTGGTCGGCTCTGCCAGTGCACGAGGAGGCCGATGAACAGCAGCAAGAAACCGCTGGTGAGCACGATGAACCAGACCTGCTGCGCCGGCAGGCCTTGCTCTTCAAGACTGGTGTAGGGCTCGGGCAACAGCGAGGCGATGTACAGCCATTCGCCCGGCGCCATCTGGATTTGCGTGACCAGCACCGGCGGGTTCACCGGCTCCAGAGTCAACGCGTAATGCGCCCAGGAGCGCGGCAATTCATCGAGCTTCAAACCGCCGTTGAAGATCCGCAAATCTTCGGGGCTGACGAACGTCACCGAAATATCCGCGTCCTGGCCCAGCGACTGGCGCAGTACTTCGTCCACCGCCTTGAGCACCGCTTCTTTGCGCGGCGTGATCGGCAGCACTTCCATCCCCAAGGGTTTATCGTTGAGGGTCACCACGAAACGGGTGCCGCCCATGCTGCGCAACTGGTCGAGCACCAACGGCCTGAACGCCACCGGCAATGAGCGGAAATAACTGACGCTGGCCGTCATCGAATGGGCCAGGCTGCGGGCGCTGGTAACCAGGCCCTCGAGCTGGGTGGCGCGCAGTTGCGAGACCCAGATCACACTCGACAGCGTCTGAGCGAACAGCACCGCCAGCAGGGTCAGCAGTAACATGCGCCCGAGCAGCGAGCGCGGCACCGGCACGCGCCCGGCGAGCTTGCGCAGGAACTCAGTGACCATTGCCGGCAACCACGCTGGCTGCCAGTTGGTAGCCACTGCCACGCACGGTCCGGATCAGCCGTGGCGGCTTTTCGGTGTCGCGCAGGCGCTGACGCAAACGGCTGACCGCCATGTCGACGATACGATCGAGCGGCATCAAATCGCGGCCACGGGTGGCGTTGCCGATGGTGTCGCGATCGAGGATTTCCTGCGGGTGGTCGAGGAACAGTTTCAGCAGTGCGAAATCGGCGCCGGAGAGAATCACTTCCTCGCCGTCGGTGTGGAACAGCCGATGGCTGACCATGTCCAGCCGCCAGTCGTCGAAGGCCAGCACTTCACCGCCGGAACGCTCCTGACCGAACTGTGCGCGGCGCAACAAGGCTTTGATGCGCGCCTGCAATTCACGGGGGCTGAAGGGTTTGCCGAGGTAGTCGTCGGCACCCAGTTCCAGGCCGATGACGCGGTCGGCCTCGTCGGAACTGGCAGTGAGCATGATGATCGGTACATGGGCCTGGCGCGGGTGCTGGCGGATCCAGCGGCAGAGGCTGAAACCGTCTTCGTCCGGCAGCATCACGTCGAGGATCACCAGATCGCTCGGCGCCTCGTTCAGGGCATGACGAAAGCCTGCGCCATCGGGCGTGGTGCGGACCTGGAAACCGGCACGGGTCAGGTAGGTGTCCAGCAACTCGCGTATCTCTTGATCGTCATCGACCAACAAAATCGACTTGTTGACTGAGCTCACGGGAAGGCGTCCTTGTTATTTGAATTGGGTGGATTATGCCTTAAGCACCGAATCTACAAACACTGCAGAAACAACAGTGGGAAAACCAATGTGGGAGCGAGCCTGCTCGCGAAAGCGGTGTGTCAGTCAACGAATATGTTGAATGTGAAACCGCTTTCGCGAGCAGGCTCGCTCCCACATTTTTGATTGCATTTCAGGCTGGAAAGGATTGCTCCAGCGCCACACCCGCGCCCACCAACCCGGAATATGGCGCTGTCACCAGCCACACCGGAATGCCTTTGAAATAATCGCTCATACAACCCTTGTCGGCGAAACAGCGGGCGAAACCGCTTTCGATGAAGAAATCGGCAAACCGTGGAATCACCCCACCCACGATGTACACACCACCCCGTGCACCGGTGGTCAGCACATTATTGCCGGCCACGCGCCCGAGCCAGCAGCAGAACTGCTCGAGCACTTCCAGGGCAATCGGATCACCCGCCAGCCCGGCAGCCGTAATGGCCTCAGGCGTGTCGAGCACAGGCGTGTGACCGTCCACCGCGCAGATCGCCCGGTAGACTCGTGGCAAACCACTGCCGCTCAACGCTGTTTCAGCGCTGACATGGCCGATTTCATTGAAGATGTGCTGCCACAACTGGGTTTCCCGCGGACTGCTCAGCGGCAGATCGACGTGACCGCCCTCCCCCGGCAGCGGGGCAAAACGGCCCTCGCCCAGATCGAGCAAGGTGCCGACGCCCAGGCCCGTGCCCGGACCGATCACCACCGCCGGCCGCAACGGCTCGGGCTTGCCTTCGCAGACCACCCGAAATTCGCCCGGCTGCAAGCGGGTCATGCCCAGGGCCATCGCCGAGAAATCGTTGACCAACAGCAGTTGATCCACCTGCAAGGTCGTGCAGAAACCCTTGCGACTGAGCCGCCAATGGTTGTTGGTGAACTTGAATTCATCGCCGCTCACAGGGCCTGCCACCGACAGGCACACCGAACCGATCGAACCCGGCGCCAGGCCCAGCCCGCTCAGGTAAAGCGCAATCGCTTCCTCCGGGCTGGCGTGGTCTGCCGTCGCCAGCACCCGGACCGATTCCAGCTGCTGGTTTTTCCACAACGCGAAACGTGCGTTGGTCCCACCGATGTCACCGACCAAAGCCAGTTTCAATTAAGCGTCTCCAGGGCAGAAGTAAAGGCGCTGGCGCCTTGCTCTGCGGAGCTGAAGGCCATGCGCATGAAACCAAACAGTTCGCGACCGGTGCCGATGTTGTTGCCCAACAGGCCTTTGGCCGGTTCGCGCGCTGCGAATTCTTCGGCGTCCACCTTAAGCTCCAGGGTGCCTTTGACGCCATCGACGCGGATGATATCGCCCTCACGCACCCGCGCCAAAGCGCCACCCACATAAGCTTCGGGGCTGACATGGATCGCCGCCGGGATTTTCCCCGAGGCGCCGGACATGCGCCCGTCAGTCACCAGTGCGACTTTGAAGCCACGATCCTGCAGCACACCGAGGAACGGTGTCATCTTGTGCAGTTCCGGCATGCCATTGGAGCGCGGGCCCTGGAAGCGCATCACGGCGACAAAATCCTTCTCCAGCAAACCGGCCTTGAACGCATCGGCCAGGTCCTGTTGATCCTGGAACACCATGGCCGGTGCTTCGACGACCTGGTTTTCCAGCGCGACCGCCGAGACTTTCATCACGCCACGGCCGAGGTTGCCTTCCATCACGCGCAAACCGCCCTCTGCCGAGAAGGCGCGAGCCACCGGACGCAGGATGTTTTCGTCGAGGCTTTCGATCGGGCCTTCGCGCCAGACCAGCTCGCCGTTTTCGAGGAACGGTTCCTGGGTATAGCGGCTCAGGCCATGGCCGAGCACGGTGTTGACGTTTTCGTGGAGCAGGCCGGCTTCCAGCAGTTCGCGGATCAGGAACGACATGCCGCCCGCTGCCTGGAAGTGGTTGATGTCGGCTTTGCCGTTCGGGTACACGTGGCTCAGGGTCGGCACCACCTCGGAGAGGTCGGCCATGTCCTGCCAGGTCAACTGGATGCCCGCCGCCATGGCGATGGCCGGCATGTGCAGGGTGTGGTTGGTCGAGCCGCCGGTGGCGTGCAGGGCCACGATGGAGTTGACCAGCGAACGCTCGTCGACGATTTCGCCGATCGGCAGGAAGTTGCCATTCTGCTTGGTCAGGCGGGTGACCTGGTGCGCTGCTTCACGGGTCAGGGCATCGCGCAACGGGGTGTTCGGGTTGACGAACGAGGCGCCCGGCAAGTGCAGGCCCATGACTTCCATCAGCAACTGGTTGGTGTTGGCGGTGCCGTAGAAAGTGCAGGTGCCGGGGCTGTGGTAGGACTTCATCTCCGATTCCAGCAACTCTTCGCGGGTCGCCTTGCCTTCGGCGTAGCGCTGGCGCACATCGGCTTTCTGCTTGTTGGAGATGCCCGACACCATCGGCCCGCCCGGTACGAAGATCATCGGCAGATGACCAAAGCGCAACGCGCCCATCATCAGGCCCGGCACGATCTTGTCGCAGATGCCGAGCATCAGCGCGCCATCGAACATGTTGTGGGACAGCGCCACGGCGGTGGACAACGCGATCACTTCACGGCTCGGCAGGCTCAGTTCCATGCCCGGTTCGCCCTGGGTCACGCCATCGCACATCGCCGGGGTGCCACCGGCGAACTGGCCGACGGAGCCGATTTCGCGCAGGGCTTTTTTGATCTGTTCAGGAAAGACTTCGTACGGCTGGTGCGCCGAGAGCATGTCGTTATATGACGAAACAATCGCGATGTTGGCGGAGTTCATCATCCGCAGGCTGTGCTTGTCGTCGCTGCCACACCCGGCCACGCCATGGGCGAAGTTGGCGCATTGCAGCTTGCCGCGCATCGGGCCGTCGCTGGCCGCGCCGCGAATCAATGCAAGGTAAGCCTCACGCGTGGCGCGGCTGCGGGCGATAAGCCGTTCGGTGACCTCAAGGACGCGGGGATGCATGTGTAGAACTCCAGGCTAACGGATGTGGCGACCTGATTGTCTATGCTGATCAAACACCGCTGTGATTGGGACGACAGACGGTTTTCTTGATCATTCGGACCAGTTGATTCAGGTCACTCGTTGTAGATAAAACAAAATATTGCCACTAAAAAGGCTTGTTTTCTATTTTTTTGCGAATAATCTTGTAATTCCAACAACAAATCGACGGCGGCGCTGTAAATGACTCTTCGAATCGCAATCAATGGTTTTGGCCGTATCGGCCGTAATGTCCTGCGCGCACTGTATACCCAAGGCTATCGTCAGGATCTGCAGATCGTAGCGATCAACGATCTGGGCGACAGCTCCATGAATGCTCACCTGCTCAAGTACGACACCGTTCACGGCACATTCGATGCCGATGTCCAGCACGATCAGGAAAGCCTGACCGTCAACGGCGATCGCATTTCGGTCAGCGCCATTCGCAACCCGGCCGAACTGCCCTGGGCCGCGGAGAAGGTCGACGTCGTGTTCGAATGCACCGGTCTGTTCACCGACCGTGCCAAAGCCGCCGCGCATATTACGGCCGGCGCGCGCAAAGTGATTATCTCGGCCCCGGCCAAAGGCGCCGACGCCACTGTGGTTTATGGGGTTAACCACGACGTTCTGCGTCAATCCCACCAAATCATTTCCAACGCCTCGTGCACCACCAACTGCCTGGCCCCGGTGGCCCAGGTGCTGCACCGCGAACTGGGCATCGAAAGCGGTCTGATGACCACCATTCACGCCTACACCAACGACCAGAACCTGACCGACGTCTACCATACCGACCCGTACCGCGCCCGTTCCGCCACCCAGAACATGATCCCGAGCAAGACCGGCGCCGCTGAAGCGGTGGGCCTGGTGCTGCCGGAACTGGCGGGCAAACTGACCGGCATGGCGGTGCGTGTTCCGGTGATCAACGTGTCGCTGGTGGACCTGACCGTGCAGCTCAAGCGCGAAGCGTCGGCCGATGAAGTCAACGCGCTGCTCAAACAAGCCAGCCAGCACTCGAAGATTCTCGGCTATAACGCCCTGCCGCTGGTTTCCAGCGACTTCAACCACAACCCGCTGTCGTCGATCTTCGACGCCAACCACACCAAGTCCAGCGGCAAGCTGCTCAAAGTGCTGGCCTGGTACGACAACGAGTGGGGCTTCTCCAACCGCATGCTCGATAACTGCCTGGCGCTCTGCAACGCCGAATAAATGATGGGGCGCACGACGCCTCATTCTTTGTTGGACGCGGCCCCGTAGGAGCTGCCGAAGGCTGCGATCTTTTGATCTTGATTTTCAGCTATTCCGAGAAGATCAAAATCACAAGATCGCAGCCTGCGGCAGCTCCTACGGGTATTGGCAACGTCAAAAAATGCGTCGTCGCAGGCGCATTTTCGTCTGGAGCAGCAAGCGATGATCGGTATCAGCTTTACGCAAAAGACCCTGGCGGCGCGCAAGCGTATCGCCCTGGTCGCCCATGACCATTGCAAAGTGTTTTTGCTGGACTGGGCCGAGCGGCAGAAAGACAAACTCGCGCAGCATGAACTGGTCGCCACCGGCACCACGGGATTGTTGTTGCAACAACGCCTCGACCTGCCCGTGGAGAGCATGATCAGCGGTCCGCTGGGCGGCGATCAGCAACTCGGCGCGCGAATCGCCGAGCAGCGGGTCGACATGCTGGTGTTCTTCTGGGACCCGTTCGAACCGCAACCCCACGACCCGGATATCAAGGCGCTGCTACGGGTCGCGGCGGTGTGGAACATCCCGGTGGCCTGCAATGAATGCAGCGCCGACTACCTGCTCAGCAGTCCGTTGATGGATCAGGCTCACGAACACCGCATCCCGGATTACGCGACCTATTTGCTGGGGCGTGGATGAAGCGCCCGGAATCACGCTCGATACCCTCCTGACACAACTCCCTTGTGGGAGCGAGCCTGCTCGCGATGACGGACTGACATTCACCATGGATGTCGACTGAAAGACCGCTATCGCGAGCAGGCTCGCTCCCACAGGATTTCATCCAGTCCGCCAGTTTTTTGAACTATGCTCGGGCTCTCGCTCCGGAGGGCCTTCGATGACTGATTTACTCACGTCCATTCAAGCCGCACTCGGCTTGCCTCACACACCAATTCCATTCTCCTCGAACGGCGCCCTGCCCTCGGCGTTTGCCGTGACTGATCTGGCCTGCGCCAGCATTGCCGCTGCCGGCCAGGCGGCCAGCGAACTGCTGCATCGGCAAACCACTCGTTTGCCCAGCCTTGAAGTCGACCGCCGCCTGGCGTCGTTCTGGTTCGCCACCTCGATCCGCCCCATGGGCTGGAGCGTCCCGCCGTTGTGGGACCCAGTCGCTGGCGACTACGCGACCAAGGACGGCTGG
Source organism: Pseudomonas sp. P9_31 (assembly GCF_034008235.1). Taxonomy (NCBI): domain Bacteria; kingdom Pseudomonadati; phylum Pseudomonadota; class Gammaproteobacteria; order Pseudomonadales; family Pseudomonadaceae; genus Pseudomonas; species Pseudomonas sp. P9_31. Next base: position 1,539,389 of record NZ_CP125375.1, on the reverse strand, counting down.
ATCCGCCTGCACACCAACGCGCCCCATCACCGTGCTGCTGCCGAATCAGTCCTTGGCGCCTGTGCCGACCGCGCGGCGATGGCGAGCAAGGTGGCTCAGTGGGCCAAAAGCGATCTGGAACAAGCCGTGATCGAGGCCGGTGGTTGCGCCGCCGAGATGCGCAGCTGGCAGCAATGGCAGGCACACCCCCAAGGTCGGGCCGTGAACGCCGAACCGCTGGTTCAGTTCAGCGTCGACGGCAACCAAAACGCCAAACCGTGGCAAGGTTCGGTGGCGCAACCGCTGGCCGGAATCAAGGTACTGGACCTCACGCGAGTGCTCGCCGGCCCGATCGCCAGCCGCTTCCTCGCAGGGCTCGGCGCCGATGTGCTGCGCATCGATCCACCGACCTGGAACGAACCGGGCGTGGTGCCGGAAGTCACCCTGGGTAAACGCTGTGCGCGCCTGGATCTGCACGACAACGCTGATCGAGCGGTGTTCGAAAGCCTGCTCAAGGACGCCGACATTCTGCTCCACGGCTACCGCGCCGATGCACTGGAACGCCTGGGTTACGGCATCGCCCAACGCCAGGCACTGGCCCCCGGCCTGATCGATGTTTGCCTCAATGCTTACGGCTGGAGCGGCCCATGGCAGAACCGCCGCGGCTTCGACAGCCTGGTGCAGATGAGCAGCGGGATTGCTGAGGCGGGCATGCAATGGAAAAAGGCGGATAAACCGACCCCGCTGCCGGTTCAGGCCCTTGATCACGCCACCGGGTATTTGATGGCAGCCAGTGCGATCAAGCTATTGGGGCTCGGTGGCTCTGCGCGCTTGTCGCTGGCACGCACGGCGAAGCTATTGATCGAGCATGGCGCCGGAACAAATGAGCCGTTGCGGGCAGAGGATGACAACGATCAAGGCATGTTGGTTGAGCAGACACCCTGGGGCCCGGCCCATCGGTTGCAGGTGCCGTTGAAGATCACCGGGACACCGCTGCAGTGGGCGCTGCCGGCCGGGGAATTGGGTTCCCATCGCGCACAATGGTGGTGACTGTCAGATAGCTTTCGCGAGCAAGCCCGCTCCCACATTTGATCGCGTTCGTCCAAGAGAACTCGGTCACCTGTGGGAGCGGGCTTGCTCGCGAATCGGCCCGAACAACCACCGCAGATACCGCATCACAACGACAGTAGCTGCGGTAAAGAGAAAATCCCGCCGCCAATCATCGAGTCCCTTTTTCTCAAATGCGGCCGATGCGACCAGCACCGTGAAATCATCACGTAGTTGTTTTTAACTAAATAGATAAAACGAAATAACGTTTATTAATTAACGCCCATCACGCCTGTTATTTATAGCCGAACAATCTATAGCTTCGATCTATCAAAATATTTGCGAAACCACAGAAACTAACTAATTTCAAAACTCATGCAATATCTATTACGCCTGCCTGCTCTGGAAAAGACCGGCAAACAGGGCTTTTCCAGCCATACTGTTATGCCCGAGAAAAATTCATAAGTCTTTCATTAACAATGGAATGTGCCCATGCACTGATCTATGTCAGCTGATTGAATGGCGAGCAGAATTATTCTGTTGTCTCTCTTCTCCTGCGCTGGAGTCATGCAATGTCTGAATCCCCCGAAAAACTGAAACTCGGCGCGCTCGTGGCTTTAGTGGTTGGTTCAATGATTGGTGGCGGAATCTTCTCTTTGCCCCAGAACATGGCCGCCAGTGCAGACGTCGGGGCGGTTCTTATCGGTTGGGCAATTACTGCGGTGGGCATGCTGACCCTCGCCTTCGTGTTTCAAACCCTGGCCAACCGCAAACCTGATCTGGATGGCGGCGTCTATGCCTACGCCAAGGCAGGTTTCGGCGACTACATGGGTTTCTCGTCCGCCTGGGGATACTGGATCAGCGCCTGGTTGGGCAATGTGGGTTACTTCGTTCTGTTGTTCAGCACCCTCGGTTACTTCTTCCCGCTATTTGGAGAGGGGAATACTCCTGCCGCGGTGATCGGCGCTTCGGTGCTGCTCTGGGCGGTGCACTTTCTGGTTTTACGGGGGATCAAGGAAGCGGCGTTCATCAACCTGGTGACCACCGTGGCCAAGGTCGTGCCGCTGCTGCTGTTCGTCTTGATCGCCGTGTTCGCCTTCAAACTGGAGATCTTCACCGCCGACATCTGGGGCGTGAAAAACCCGGACCTGGGCAGTGTGATGAACCAGGTGCGCAACATGATGCTGGTCACCGTGTGGGTGTTCATCGGCATCGAAGGCGCGAGCATTTTCTCGGCACGAGCGGAAAAACGCAGCGACGTGGGTAAAGCCACGGTGATTGGTTTCATCACCGTGCTGCTGTTCCTGGTGCTGGTGAACGTGCTGTCCCTGGGCATCATGACCCAACCTGCACTTGCGAAACTGCAGAACCCGTCCATGGCCGCAGTGCTGGAACACGTGGTCGGCCATTGGGGTGCGGTGTTGATCAGCGTCGGCCTGATCATTTCCTTGCTCGGTGCGCTGCTGTCGTGGGTGCTGCTATGCGCGGAGATCATGTTCGCCGCCGCCAAGGACCACACCATGCCGGCCTTTTTGCGGCGCGAAAACGCCAACCATGTGCCGGTCAACGCACTGTGGCTGACCAATGCGATGGTGCAGCTGTTCCTGATCATCACACTGTTCTCGGCCAGCACTTACCTGTCGCTGATCTACCTCGCCACCTCGATGATTCTGGTGCCGTACCTGTGGTCGGCGGCCTATGCCCTGCTGCTGGCGGTACGCGGCGAGAGCTATGAAAACGCCGCGGCCGAGCGCAGCAAAGACCTGATCATCGGCGGCATCGCGCTGATCTATGCGATCTGGCTGCTGTACGCCGGCGGCGTCAAATACCTGCTGCTCTCCGCCCTGCTGTATGCCCCCGGCGCGATCCTGTTCGCCAAGGCCAGGCTTGAAGTCAACAAACCGGTTTTCACCAACGTCGAGAAGCTGATTTTCGCCGCCGTCATCGCGGGCGCCCTGGTGGCGGCCTATGGGCTGTATGCCGGCTTCCTGACTCTGTAAGCACCCGATTGTTTTCATCTGGAGGAACACGTAATGACCACGGAAAAAGTTAAGTACGGCGTCCATTCCGAAGCCGGCAAACTGCGCAAAGTCATGGTTTGCTCCCCCGGCCTGGCCCACCAGCGGCTGACCCCGAACAACTGTGATGAGCTGCTTTTCGACGATGTGCTGTGGGTCGCCCAGGCCAAACGCGACCACTTCGACTTCGTCACCAAAATGCGCGAACGCAATGTCGACGTGCTGGAAATGCACAATCTGTTGACCGACATCGTCTCCATCCCCGAAGCGCTGGACTGGATACTGGAACGCAAGATCACCGCCAATTCGGTCGGCCTCGGCCTGGTCCATGAAGTGGGCTCCTGGCTGCGTAGCCTGGAGCCACGCAAGATCGCCGAATTCCTCATCGGCGGCGTTTCCGCCGATGACCTGCCGGACAGTTTTGGCGGCAAGACCATTCAAATGTTCCGCGACTTCCTCGGCCACTCCAGCTTCATTCTGCCGCCGCTGCCCAACACTCAGTTCACCCGCGACACCACCTGCTGGATCTACGGCGGCGTGACCCTGAATCCGATGTACTGGCCGGCGCGCCGCCAGGAAACCCTGCTGGCCACCGCCATCTACACATTCCACCCGCAGTTCACCAACGCCGACTTTCAGATCTGGTACGGCGACCCCGACCAGGATCACGGCAGCGCCACCCTTGAGGGCGGCGATGTGATGCCGATCGGCAACGGTGTGGTGTTGATCGGCATGGGCGAGCGCTCGTCCCGCCAGGCCATCGGCCAATTGGCGGTCAACCTGTTCAAGAACAAAGCGGTGGAACGAGTCATCGTCGCCGGCCTGCCGAAATCCCGTGCAGCGATGCACCTGGACACCGTGTTCAGTTTCTGCGACCGCGACCTGGTGACCATCTTCCCGGAAGTGGTGAAGCAGATCGTCGCCTTCAGCCTGCGCCCTGACGAAAGCAAACCGGGCGGCATCGACGTTCGCCGTGAAGAAACCAGCTTCCTCGACACCGTGGCCAAGGCCCTCAACCTCAAAGCGCTGCGCGTTGTCGAAACCGGCGGCAACAGCTTCGCCGCCGAACGCGAGCAATGGGACGACGGCAACAACGTGGTGGCCCTGGAGCCGGGCGTGGTCATCGGCTATGACCGCAACACCTACACCAACACCTTGCTACGCAAGGCCGGGGTGGAAGTCATCACCATCAGCGCCAGTGAGCTGGGCCGAGGACGCGGCGGCGGTCATTGCATGACCTGCCCGATCATTCGCGACCCTATCGATTATTAACTTTCGAGCCTTGGCCGATGCTTACCCTGCACGGCCGAGGGGATAACCGAAACCCAAGGAGATCCAATCATGGCTTTCAACATGCGCAACCGCAGCCTGCTCTCGCTGATGCACCACACCACTCGCGAGCTGCACTATCTGCTGGACCTGTCCCGCGACCTCAAGCGCGCCAAATACACCGGCACCGAGCGTCCGCACCTGCAAGGCAAGAACATCGCGCTGATCTTCGAAAAAACCTCGACCCGCACCCGGTGCGCCTTCGAAGTCGCGGCCCACGACCAGGGTGCCCACGTCACTTACATCGACCCGGTGTCGTCGCAAATCGGCCACAAGGAAAGCATGAAAGACACCGCCCGCGTGCTGGGGCGGATGTTCGACGCCATCGAGTACCGCGGCTTTGAACAGGAAATCGTCGAAGAGCTGGCCAAGTTCGCTGGCGTGCCGGTGTTCAACGGCCTGACCGCTGAATTCCACCCGACGCAAATGATCGCCGACACCCTGACCATGCGCGAACACAGCGACAAACCGCTGCACGACATCAGCTACGCTTATTTGGGCGATGCCCGTTACAACATGGGCAATTCGCTGTTGATGATCGGCGCCAAACTCGGCATGGATGTGCGCATCGCCGCGCCGAAAGCGCTGTGGCCGCATCAGGACTTCATCGATCAGTGCAAAGCCTTCGCCGAAGAGAGCGGCGCGCGCATCACCATCACCGAAGACCCGAAAGCAGCGGTCAAGGGCGTGGACTTCATCCATACCGACATCTGGGTCTCGATGGGCGAGCCGGTGGAAGCATGGGACGAACGCATCGAGCAACTGCTGCCGTATCAGGTCAACGCCAACATGATGAAGGCATCGGGCAACCCACGCGTGAAATTCATGCACTGTTTGCCGGCGTTCCACAACAGTGAAACCAAGGTCGGCAAAGACATCGCCACGCGCTATCCGCACCTGGCCAACGGGGTTGAAGTGACTGAAGAAGTCTTCGAATCGCCGGCCAACATCGCCTTCGAGCAAGCGGAAAACCGCATGCACACCATCAAGGCGATCCTGGTGGCGGCGCTGGCGGATCTCTAAGGATCGATCCGGTTCCTCCTGCAGGAACAAAGTCCCTGTGGGAGCTGGCTTGTCGGATCGCAGCGGTGCGGCGATCCGACAAGCCAGCGCCCACATTGACCGAGTTCCAACCGGGGCCAAATCGCCCGCAACCTCTGCTTAGAAGGACTGCATTATGCGTATCGTCGTTGCTCTGGGCGGTAACGCCCTGCTCCGCCGGGGTGAACCCCTGACCGCGGACAACCAGCGCGCCAACATCCGCGTCGCCGCCGAACAGATCGCCAAGGTCCATCCCGGCAACCAACTGGTGATCGCTCACGGCAATGGTCCGCAGGTCGGGCTGCTGTCGTTGCAGGCGGCGGCCTACACCCAGGTTTCCGCTTACCCGCTGGACGTGCTCGGTGCCGAAACCGAAGGCATGATCGGCTACATCATCGAGCAGGAACTGGGCAACCTGCTGGACTTCGAAGTCCCGCTCGCCACCCTGCTGACCCAGGTCGAAGTCGACCCCAACGACCCGGCGTTCCAGAACCCCAGCAAACCCATCGGCCCGGTCTATACCAAGGCCGACGCAGAGAAACTCGCCGCCGAAAAAGGCTGGGCGATCGCCCCGGATGGCGACAAATTCCGGCGCGTGGTGGCCAGCCCGAAACCCAAACGCATCTTCGAAATCCGCCCGATCAAGTGGCTGCTGGACAAAGGCAGCATCGTGATTTGCGCTGGCGGTGGCGGCATCCCGACCATGTACGGCGCCGACGGTAAATTGCAGGGTGTGGAAGCGGTGATCGACAAAGACCTGTGCTCGGCGTTGCTGGCCGAACAACTTGAAAGCGAGCTCTTGGTAATTGCCACCGACGTCAGCGCGGCGTTCATCGACTTCGGCAAACCCACCCAGAAAGCCATCGCCCAGGCCCATCCGGATGAACTGGAAAAGCTCGGTTTCGCGGCCGGCTCCATGGGACCAAAGGTCCAGGCGGCCTGCGAGTTCGCCCGCCATACTGGCAAAGTCGCGGTGATCGGTTCACTCTCGGAGATCGAAGCGATCGTCCAGGGCAAGGCCGGCACCCGTATCAGTACGGCGACGACTGGTATTACCTATCGATAGAAAGAACTCCGGGGGCAGGCGTGAGGTCTGCCCTGATTCAATGCTTTTTGAAGGAGAGACGCCAATGGCCACGTTCGAACCCGGACACCTGCACATCGAGCGCCACGCGCTGAACAAGGACGATTACAGCTACAACCTGCACATCGAATACGAAATTGCTCAGGACCCCAAGGAAGGCCAAGGCATGCTGTTCAAGCTGCATGGCTCGGTCGAGGGCAAGGACCTGAATGAAGAGTTTTATCTGCCCAAGGACCAGGCCTTCGACTTCGCTCGCCATGCCACGCGCATCGCGCAGAAGTACGGCATGCCCAAGACCGCCAGCATTGGCACCCTGCACAAATACTACGATGAGATGTTTGAAAACGTGCGAGTACAGCTCGACGTAAAATCCGGCGACCCGGTCAAGCCTGAACATCTGGTATGACCCAATTCTTCAGTAAAAGCTGAACCTGTGGGAGCGGGCTTGCTCGCGAAGGCGGTCTGTCAGCCAACATCGACAGTGACTGACACTCCGCCTTCGCGAGCAAGCCCGCTCCCGCATTGGTTCGGTGTAGCCCGTAAAGTCCTGCGCAAGATTTCACCATTGGCCCGCCCCAAGGCATACTTGCCACCCTCCGCATTCCAGAACCAAGCAGCCCCATGCGCATCCACGTCAGTTTCATCGACCGCGTCGGTATCACCCAGGAAGTCCTGGCCTTGCTCGGTGGGCGCAATCTCAATCTGGATGCGGTGGAAATGGTGCCGCCGAACGTCTACATCGACGCCCCGACCTTGAGCCCGGCAGTGCTCGAAGAGCTGCGCGACGCGCTGTTCAGCGTGCGCGGCGTGCAAGCGGTGACGGTGGTCGACATCCTTCCCGGCCAGCGCCGTCACTTGCAGCTCGATGCGTTGCTCGCCGCCATGACCGACCCGGTGCTGGCCCTCGACAGCGCCGGCAAAGTCCTGCTGGCCAACCCGGCCCTGATTGCCCTGTACGGTCGCGAACCAGCGGGCGAAAGCATCAGCGAGCTGTTTGCCGACCCGGCGCTGCTCGACGCATTGCTGGAAACCGGCTTCCGCCTGCCGCTGCGGGAGATCACCGTCAACGGTCAAACCCTGCTGCTGGACGCCACGCCGATCACCGACGCCGGAGCACTGCTGACCCTGTATCAACCGAACCGCATCGGTGAGCGCCTCTCGGCGCTACACCACGATCACGCTGAAGGTTTCGATGCATTGCTTGGCGAATCCCCGGCCATTCGTACACTCAAGGCGCGCGCTCAACGAGTCGCAGCCCTTGATGCACCGTTGCTGATCCAGGGCGAAACCGGCACTGGCAAAGAACTGGTGGCCCGTGCCTGCCACGCCATCAGTGCCCGCCACAGTTCGCCATTCCTGGCCTTGAACTGCGCGGCACTGCCGGAAAACCTCGCTGAAAGCGAACTGTTCGGCTACGCCCCCGGCGCCTTCACCGGCGCGCAACGGGGCGGCAAACCGGGGCTGATGGAACTGGCCAACCAGGGCACGGTATTTCTCGACGAGATCGGTGAAATGTCGCCATATTTGCAGGCGAAATTGCTGCGATTTCTCAACGACGGCAGCTTTCGTCGGGTCGGTGGCGATCGCGAAGTGAAGGTCAACGTGCGGATCCTCAGCGCGACTCACCGCGATTTGGAAAAAATGGTCAGCGAAGGCACCTTCCGCGAAGACTTGTTCTATCGCCTCAACGTGCTGAATGTCGAAGTTCCGCCGTTGCGCGAGCGCGGTCAGGACATTCTGCTGCTGGCGCGTTACTTCATGCAGCAGGCTTGCGCGCAGATCCAGCGCCCGGTCTGTCGCCTGGCTCCCGGCACTTATCCGGCGCTGCTGGGCAACCGCTGGCCTGGCAACGTGCGGCAATTGCAGAACGTGATCTTCCGCGCCGCGGCGATTTGCGAAAGCAGCCTGGTGGACATCGGCGACCTCGACATTGCCGGCACCTCCGTGGCGCGCCAGAGCGACAGCGAGGTCGACAGCCTCGAACAGGCCATGGAAGATTTCGAGAAAACCTTGCTGGAAAAACTCTACGTCAGCTACCCCTCGACCCGCCAACTGGCCAGCCGCCTGCAAACCTCCCACACCGCGATTGCCCATCGGTTGCGCAAGTACGGTATTCCCAATAAGCCGTAAGGCTGAAAATACGATCTCGTTACCGACACAAAACCACTGTGGGAGCGAGCCTGCTCGCGAAGGCGGACTGACATTCACTATGGATGTCGACTGACATACCCTCTTCGCGAGCAGGCTCGCTCCCACAGGTTTGTGCGCGGCCTGAAAATCTCCTCAAAAACGACCTCCATCTGTACTGAAAGCGCTACAGTGGAATGATATCGCTACACCCTCTTCTGATCACCGCTGTGCAAGGCTTTGATCCACCTCAGCTTTTTTCTTCAGTCTTGGCTGTATCGATTTCGCTACAGCCAGTCCATTTCAGCTTTTCGCAAAACAAAATAACTCATTGATTTATAAAGAATAAATAACATTGGCCGCGATTTTGCTAAGTAACCCCTCATAAATCAGGGCATTGCCCAAGCATTCAATCGCGTCCACCAGACGAGTCTGGCCCCCTTAGGAGTTTTCATGAGCGAGTTGCGTTTTACTGAAGATCACGAATGGCTGCGCACCGAAGCTGACGGCAGCGTCACGGTCGGCATCACCGCTTTCGCGCAGAACGCACTGGGCGACGTGGTTTTCGTACAACTGCCTGAGCTGCAGTCCTACGACAAAGGCGCTGAAGCCGCCACCGTGGAATCGGTAAAAGCCGCCAGCGGTGTGTACATGCCATTGAACGGTGAAGTGCTGGAAGTGAACCCGGCGCTGGACAGCAGCCCTGAACTGGTCAACGAAGATCCGCTGGGCGAAGGCTGGTTCTTCCGCTTCCAGCCAACCGACGCCTCGGCTGTCGGCCAACTGCTGGATCAAGACGCTTACGACCGTCTGATCAAAGCCAACGCCGAAGCCTGAGGAGCGCGACATGACTCAAATTAATCTCGACACTGCCAACGAATTCATCGCGCGCCACATCGGCCCGCGTGCAGGCGACGAGCAAGCCATGCTCAACAGCCTGGGCTTTGACTCCCTGGAAGCCCTGAGCGCCAGCGTCATTCCCGACAGCATCAAGGGCACCAGCGTTCTGGGTCTGGAAGACGGCCTGAGCGAAGCCGATGCACTGGCGTCTATCAAAGCCATCGCCGCCAAGAACCAACTGTTCAAGACCTACATCGGCCAGGGCTACTACAACTGCCATACGCCGTCGCCGATCCTGCGCAATCTGTTGGAAAACCCGGCCTGGTACACCGCTTACACCCCGTACCAGCCGGAAATTTCCCAGGGCCGTCTCGAAGCGCTGCTGAACTTCCAGACCCTGATCAGCGACCTGACTGGCCTGCCGATCGCCAACGCCTCCCTGCTCGACGAAGCCACCGCCGCTGCCGAAGCCATGACTTTCTGCAAACGTCTGAGCAAGAACAAAGGCAGCCACGCGTTCTTCGCGTCGGTTCACTGCCACCCACAGACCCTCGACGTCCTGCGCACCCGTGCCGAGCCGTTGGGCATCGACGTGGTGGTGGGCGATGAGCGCGAACTGACCGACGTCAGCGCATTCTTCGGCGCCCTGCTGCAATACCCGGCCAGCAACGGGGACGTGTTCGACTACCGCGAACTGACCGAGCGCCTCCACGCAGCTAATGCGCTGGTCGCGGTTGCCGCTGACCTGCTGGCCCTGACCGTGCTGACCCCGCCGGGCGAATTCGGCGCCGACGTGGCCATCGGCAGCGCCCAACGTTTCGGCGTGCCGCTGGGCTTCGGTGGTCCGCACGCGGCTTACTTCTCCACCAAGGATGCGTTCAAGCGCGACATGCCGGGCCGTCTGGTCGGCGTTTCCGTGGACCGTTTCGGCAAGCCGGCCCTGCGCCTGGCCATGCAGACCCGCGAACAACATATCCGCCGCGAGAAAGCCACCAGCAACATTTGCACCGCCCAGGTGCTGCTGGCCAACATCGCCAGCATGTACGCCGTGTACCACGGCCCGAAAGGCCTGACGCAGATTGCCAAGCGCATTCATCACCTGACCGCGATCCTCGCCAAAGGCTTGAGCGCATTGGGCCTCGGCGTCGAGCAAGCAAACTTCTTCGACACGTTGACGATTAAAACCGGCGCGCAAACTGCTGCTCTGCACGACAAGGCTCGTGCTCAGAAGATCAACCTGCGCGTGGTCGATGGCGAACGTCTGGGTCTGTCCCTGGACGAAACCACCAGCCAGGCCGACGTCGAAACCCTGTGGAGCGTGCTGGCCGACGGCAAGGCACTGCCGGACTTCGCAGCTCTCGCCGCCTCGGTCGAAAGCCGCATCCCGGCAGCGCTGGTTCGCCAATCGCCGATCCTCAGCCACCCGGTGTTCAACCGTTATCACTCGGAAACCGAGCTGATGCGCTACTTGCGCAAACTCGCCGACAAGGACCTGGCCCTGGATCGCACCATGATCCCGCTGGGTTCCTGCACCATGAAACTCAACGCCGCCAGCGAAATGATCCCGGTGACCTGGGCTGAATTCGGCGCCCTGCACCCGTTCGCCCCGGCCGAGCAAAGCGCCGGCTATCAGCAGCTGACCGATGAGCTGGAAGCGATGCTCTGCGCCGCCACCGGTTACGACTCGATCTCCCTGCAACCGAACGCCGGCTCGCAAGGCGAGTACGCCGGTCTGTTGGCGATCCGTGCCTACCACCAGAGCCGTGGCGAAGACCGTCGCGACATCTGCCTGATCCCCTCGTCCGCCCACGGCACCAACCCGGCCACCGCCAACATGGCTGGCATGCGTGTGGTCGTGACCGCCTGCGATGCCCGCGGCAACGTCGACATCGAAGACCTGCGCGCCAAGGCCATCGAGCACCGCGAACACCTCGCCGCGCTGATGATCACCTACCCGTCGACCCACGGTGTGTTCGAAGAAGGCATCCGCGAAATCTGCGGCATCATTCACGACAACGGCGGCCAGGTGTACATCGACGGCGCGAACATGAACGCCATGGTCGGCCTCTGCGCACCGGGCAAGTTCGGCGGCGACGTGTCCCACCTGAACCTGCACAAAACCTTCTGCATCCCCCACGGCGGTGGCGGCCCGGGCGTCGGCCCGATTGGCGTCAAGTCCCACCTGACGCCGTTCCTGCCGGGCCACGCCCAGATGGAACGCAAGGAAGGCGCAGTCTGCGCAGCACCGTTCGGCAGCGCGAGCATTCTGCCGATCACCTGGATGTACATTCGAATGATGGGTGGCGCGGGTCTCAAGCGTGCTTCGCAACTGGCGATCCTCAATGCCAACTACATTTCCCGTCGCCTCGAAGAGCACTACCCCGTGCTGTACACCGGCAGCAACGGTCTGGTGGCGCACGAATGCATCCTCGACCTGCGTCCGTTGAAAGACAGCAGCGGCATCAGCGTCGATGACGTGGCCAAGCGCCTGATCGACTTCGGCTTCCATGCCCCGACCATGTCGTTCCCGGTGGCCGGCACGTTGATGATCGAACCGACCGAAAGCGAATCCAAGGAAGAACTGGACCGCTTCTGTGACGCCATGATCCGCATCCGCGAAGAAATCCGCGCGGTGGAAAACGGCACGCTCGACAAGGACGACAACCCGCTGAAAAACGCTCCGCACACTGCCGCGGAAATCGTCGGCGAGTGGACTCACCCGTACAGCCGTGAGCAAGCGGTTTACCCGGTAGCGTCGCTGATCGAAGGCAAGTACTGGCCACCGGTCGGTCGCGTCGACAACGTGTTTGGCGATCGCAACCTGGTCTGCGCCTGCCCGTCGATCGAAAGCTACGCTTGATCTATAGGGGGCGGGTTCGCTCGCCCCCGTTTTCAAGAACACCACAACACTTGTGGGAGCTGGCTTGCCTGCGATGGCGGAGTATCAGGCGACTGAGATGCTGACTGTCCTACCGTCATCGCAGGCAAGCCAGCTCCCACAGGATCGTATTTAGTCAAAAGATTTCCGCCAATTCCTATAACAAGAAACCGGAGAACAACCATGTCGTTAAGCGTGTTCGACCTGTTCAAGATTGGCATCGGCCCCTCCAGCTCCCACACCGTCGGCCCGATGCGTGCGGCTGCACGTTTCGCCGAAGGTCTGCGCCGTGAAGGGCTGCTGGCGGCAACCACCTGCGTCAAAGTCGAGCTTTACGGCTCGCTCGGCGCCACCGGCAAAGGCCACGGCAGCGACAAGGCCGTATTGCTGGGCCTGGAAGGTGAACACCCGGACACCGTAGACACCGAAACCATCGCCGCCCGCCTGCAAGAGATTCGCGGCAACGGTCGCCTGAACCTGCTCGGCGAACACAGCATTGCGTTCAACGAGAAAGAACACCTGGCGATGATCCGCAAACCGTTGGCCTATCACCCCAATGGCATGATCTTTCGCGCGTTCGACGCGGCGGGTCTGCAGGTGCGCAGCCGTGAGTATTACTCGGTCGGTGGCGGGTTCGTGGTCGATGAAGATGCCGCCGGCGCCGACCGCATCGTAGAAGACGCCACACCGCTGACCTTCCCGTTCAAAAGCGCCAAGGACCTGCTCGGTCACTGCGGCACCTACGGCCTGTCGATCAGTCAGGTGATGCTGACCAACGAAAGTGCCTGGCGTCCGGAAGCGGAGACTCGTGCCGGTTTGCTGAAGATCTGGCAAGTGATGCAAGACTGCGTCGCCGCCGGTTGCCGCAACGAAGGCATCCTTCCCGGTGGACTGAAGGTCAAACGTCGGGCTGCGGCGCTGCATCGGCAACTGTGCAACAACCCGGAATCGTCGCTGCGCGATCCGCTGTCGGTGCTGGACTGGGTCAACCTGTACGCCCTGGCGGTCAACGAGGAAAACGCCAACGGCGGACGCGTGGTCACCGCACCTACCAACGGTGCAGCCGGAATCATCCCGGCGGTGCTGCATTACTACATGCGCTTCATCCCCGGCGCCAACGAAGACGGCGTGGTGCGTTTTCTGCTGACGGCCGCCGCGATCGGCATTCTGTACAAGGAAAACGCCTCGATCTCCGGCGCCGAAGTCGGCTGCCAGGGCGAGGTCGGCGTCGCCTGCTCCATGGCCGCCGGCGCCTTGTGCGAAGTGCTGGGTGGCACGGTGCAGCAAGTGGAAAACGCGGCCGAAATCGGCATGGAACACAACCTCGGCCTGACCTGCGACCCGATTGGCGGGCTGGTGCAAGTGCCTTGCATCGAGCGCAACGCCATGGGTTCGGTCAAGGCCATCAATGCGGTGCGCATGGCCCTGCGTGGCGACGGTCAACACTTCGTCTCCCTCGACAAGGTCATCCGCACCATGCGCCAGACCGGCGCCGACATGAAAAGCAAATACAAGGAAACCGCCCGTGGCGGTTTGGCGGTCAACATTATCGAGTGCTGATGCTCACGCGCATCTGCATACTTTTTCAGGAGCTGTATATGTCCACCGAACAACTGTTGAAAACCCCGCTGCACGCACTGCACCTCGAACTCGGCGCCCGCATGGTGCCGTTCGCCGGCTATGACATGCCAGTGCAATACCCGTTGGGCGTGATGAAAGAACACCAGCACACCCGTGACCAGGCCGGGCTGTTCGATGTGTCGCACATGGGCCAGATCCGCCTGACCGGCGCCAACGCCGCCAAAGCCCTGGAAACCCTGGTGCCGGTGGACATCATCGACCTGCCGGTGGGCATGCAGCGCTACGCTATGTTCACCAACGAGGCCGGTGGCATCCTCGACGACTTGATGGTCGCCAACCTGGGTAACGACGAGCTGTTCCTGGTGGTCAATGCGGCCTGCAAGGATCAGGACCTGGCTCACTTGCGCCAGCACATCGGCGGCCAGTGCAGCATCGAACCGCTGTTCGAAGAGCGTGCCCTGCTCGCTCTGCAAGGCCCGGCCGCCGTCACCGTGCTCGCCCGCCTGGCGCCGGAAGTTGCGAAGATGACCTTCATGCAGTTCACCCGCGTGAAACTGCTGGGCGTGGACTGCTTTGTCAGCCGTTCGGGCTACACCGGTGAAGACGGCTTCGAAATTTCCGTGCCGGCGGCCAATGCCGAAGCGCTCGCTCGCGCCCTGCTGGCCGAACCGGAAGTGGCGGCCATCGGCCTCGGCGCTCGCGACTCCCTGCGCCTTGAAGCCGGCCTGTGCCTCTACGGCCATGACATGAACACCGACACCACGCCGATCGAAGCAAGCCTGCTGTGGGCCATCTCCAAGCCTCGACGGGCCGATGGCGCGCGGGCCGGCGGCTTCCCAGGCGCCGAAACCGTGTTTGCGCAACAGCAGGCCGGTGTCAGCCGCAAGCGCGTGGGCCTGCTACCGCAAGAACGCACTCCCGTGCGCGAAGGCGCAGAGATCGTCAACGAAGCCGGCGACATCATCGGCAGCGTGTGCAGCGGCGGCTTCGGCCCCACCCTAGGCGGTCCGTTGGCCATGGGTTATCTCGACAGTGCTTATATCGTTTTGGATACGCCGGTTTGGGCCATTGTGCGTGGGAAAAAGGTGCCTTTGCTTGTAAGCAAAATGCCATTTGTTCCACAACGCTACTATCGCGGTTGATTGACTGTTTCTATAAGTAACGCGGTTGCGTTAACAGTGCACTAATCTGTAACGCAACCGCCATAAAATAGTGCGTGCGCTTCGTTTATGAACGTTACTTATAACGATCGAAAACAATTGGGCAACGCTATCGAATAAGCCTGCACTAGTGTGCTCTCTAACTGCCATCAACCTGAGCAAATCCGGGCCTTCGCAGGGCTTGTTTTTTCTCCCGTAGTTGGCGTAGAGTTTGTTCACTGTGTTTGCATGGGTCGCTTGGAATCGTGACCTGGGCAGTAGCCTACAAGTTAGCTACATCCCGTTCGACGTCTTCTTACTTTCCTGCAACCAGCCCCAGTACTCTTTCACGAGAAGGAGACTGTCATTCAATTTTGCGTCAAAGGAAATAAGAAATGTCCCAACGTCAGAGCGGTACCGTCAAGTGGTTTAACGACGAGAAAGGTTTTGGTTTTATCACTCCAGAAAGCGGTCCGGATCTGTTCGTACATTTCCGCGCTATTCAGGGCAACGGCTTCAAGAGCCTGAAAGAAGGCCAGAAAGTGACTTTCGTTGCTGTGCAAGGCCAGAAAGGCATGCAGGCTGACGAAGTACAAGCAGAAGCCTGATCCTTCTGTAACGAAAAAGCCCCTGATGGCTGACATCAGGGGCTTTTTTGTGCGCGTAAATCCGTAAAATGGCTTCTTTTTCCGCTCAGAGGCCGCCATGTCGAAACACCTGCTCAACCCACAGGGCGACTTTCCCGCCGTCGGCCTGGGCCGTCGCCTGGCAGCGATGTTCTACGACTTCCTGTTGTGCACCGCCCTGCTGATCGTCACCAGCGGCATCTACAAGATGATCCAGATGGCGATTATCGGCGAAGACCAGATGCGCACCCTGACCGAAGCCGGCGCGCTGGACGGTGATCCACTGCTGTCGACGGTGCTGCTGTTCGTGCTGTTCGGCTTCTTCGCCAAGTTCTGGACCTGGTCGGGCCAGACCCTGGGCATGCAGGTGTGGTGCATTCGTGTGCAAAACGCCGACGGTTCATCCATCAGTCTGTGGCAGGCACTGTTGCGCTTTGTGGTGTCGATCGCGTCCTGGCTATGCCTCGGGCTGGGGTTCTTCTGGTCGCTGCTCGACAAGCAGAAGCGCAGCTGGCATGACATCTATTCCAACACCCAGCTCGTACGCATTCCAAAGAAAACCAAGTAACTGTGGCGAGGGAGCTTGCTCCCGCTGGGGTGCGAAGCGCCCCCAAATGCGGCTGCTGCGCAACCGAACGGGAGCAAGCTCCCTCGCCACAACAGCTCTCGCCACAGTAAGTGTTAGGCGTTGCCGGCCAACTTCATCCGCGCCGCCTGAGTGAAATCAAGCATCCGCTTCAACGGCCGAATCGCCTGAGGAACCAACGCCGGATCAACGAAGATCTCGTTGGTGCCTTCACGCAAGCTCTTCAGCGTGCGCTCAAGCGTATTCATCGCCATCCACGGGCAATGCGCGCAACTGCGACAAGCCGCCCCGTTACCGGCCGTTGGCGCTTCGATAAAGACCTTGTCCGGGCACAGCTGCTGCATCTTGTAGAAGATGCCACGGTCGGTCGCGACGATCAGGGTCTTGTTCGGCAGGCTTTGCGCAGCAGCGATCAGCTGACTGGTGGAGCCCACCGCGTCGGCCAACTCGATGACTGCAGTCGGCGACTCCGGATGCACCAGAATGGCCGCATCCGGGTACAGCGCCTTCATGTCCTCGAGTTGCTTGGCCTTGAACTCTTCGTGGACGATGCAGGCACCGTCCCACAGCAGCATGTCGGCGCCGGTCTTGCGCTGGATGTAAGTGCCCAGGTGCTTGTCCGGCCCCCAGATGATGGTTTCGCCGTTATCCATCAGGCTTTCGACAATTTCCAGCGCGCAGCTGGAAGTCACCACCCAATCCGCCCGGGCTTTGACCGCCGCCGAGGTGTTGGCATACACCACCACCGTGCGTTCCGGGTGCTGATCGCAGAACGCCGAAAACTCGTCCACCGGGCAACCGAGGTCCAGCGAGCAGGTCGCTTCCAAGGTCGGCATCAGCACGCGTTTTTCAGGGTTGAGGATTTTCGCGGTCTCGCCCATGAATTTCACACCGGCGACCACCACGGTCTTGGCCGGGTGGGCATTGCCGAAGCGAGCCATCTCCAGCGAGTCGGAGACACAGCCACCGGTTTCTTCGGCCAGGGCCTGAATGACCGGATCGCAATAGAAGTGGGCAACCAGCACCGCGTCCTGAGCCTTGAGCTCGGCAGCAATGGCAGTGCGGTAATAAGCCTCCTCCTCGGCCGTCAGCGGCTTGGGCTGCTTGGCATCGAGATGGGCTTGAACCAGAAGGCGTTCGGAAATCTG
Organism: Pseudomonas sp. P9_31; assembly: GCF_034008235.1. Classification (NCBI taxonomy): domain Bacteria; kingdom Pseudomonadati; phylum Pseudomonadota; class Gammaproteobacteria; order Pseudomonadales; family Pseudomonadaceae; genus Pseudomonas; species Pseudomonas sp. P9_31. Next base: position 1,521,966 of record NZ_CP125375.1, on the reverse strand, counting down.
CGTCATGTTCGCAAGACCTGCAGGCGCTTTCGCGCGAAAGTCGAGTATACACCCGGCTCCGGACCCTTCAGGGTACCGCCGGGAAAGTGAGTATTCATCAGGCGTGGACAGCGTTGAAGCTGTGCAAGGCTACAGAATATCCCGTTGATGCAAAAGATGATTCTGACCTGCGTCACCCGGACTGAGACGACCCCAAATCGCGGGCAAAAAAAAATCCGGAAATCCTCACTTGCGTGGGCCTTCCAGACTTTTAAAACAGCAAAAAATGGTGGGTCGTGTGGGATTCGAACCTACGACCAATTGGTTAAAAGCCAACTGCTCTACCAACTGAGCTAACGACCCGCTGTGTGGTGGCGCGTATAATACTGATTTTTAAAGGTTATTCAACACCTAATTTGAAATAAATCAGAAATAAGGGGTTGGGTCCGTAACGCCGGCCGCAGCGAAGCCTTCTGCACGCAGACGGCAGCTGTCGCATTTACCGCAGGCACGGCCGTTATCGTCCGCCTGATAGCAGGAAACGGTCAGCCCGTAATCGACGCCAAGTTTCACGCCCGCCTGAACGATCTGCGCCTTGCTCAGGTTCTGCAGTGGCGCCTGAATACGGAAGCCCTGCCCTTCGACTCCGGCCTTGGTCGCCAAATTGGCCATGCGTTCGAAAGCTTCGATGAACTCGGGACGGCAATCCGGATACCCGGAGTAATCCACCGCGTTTACACCGATAAAGATGTCACGCGCGCCCAGCACTTCGGCCCAGCCCAGCGCCAGGGACAGAAACACAGTATTGCGCGCCGGCACGTAAGTCACCGGAATGCCTTCGCTCGGCGTTTCCGGCACATCGATACTAGTGTCGGTCAGGGCCGAACCGCCGATACCGTTCAGGTTCAGGCCGATCACCTTGTGCTCGACCACGCCCAAGTCTTGGGCGACACGTGCCGCGGCATGCAATTCGGCATGAGACCGCTGACCATAATCGAAACTCATGGTGTAGCAGCTATAGCCTTCGGCGCGGGCCATGGCCACGACTGTCGCGGAGTCGAGACCACCGGACAGCAAGATGACCGCGCGTTTTTCTGCAGTGTTCGTTTGCTCAGTCATTTCAGCGCCCCGGCTCGTCATTCCAAAGATATTTATGCAGCTGCAATTGCAGACGCACTGGCAGATTGTCCGCCACCACCCAGTCTGCCAGATCACGCGCATTCAGGTCATGGTGGCTCGGCGAGAACAGGACTTCGCCGGCACGCCGGTCAAGACCGTACTGGATCAGCTTGGACACAGCCCAGTCGTAGTCTTCCCGCGAGCAGATGACAAACTTCACCTGATCGTTGGGCGTGAGCAGTTCAATGTTCTCGTAACGGTTACGATGTGCTTCTTTCGAGCCAGGGGTTTTCAGGTCGACGACGCGACTGACCCGTGGATCGACCGCCGAGATATCCAGGGCGCCACTGGTTTCCAGCGACACTTCGTAGCCGGCGTCACACAACTGCTTGAGCAAGGGGATGGCATTCGGTTGCGCCAGAGGTTCGCCACCCGTGACACAGACGTAACGTGGGCGAAAACCAGCCACTTGCTCGAGGATATCGTCGAGAGTGCGGATAGTGCCGCCAGTGAACGCGTAGGCGCTGTCGCAGTATTGGCAACGCAATGGGCAACCGGTCAGGCGCACAAAAACAGTGGGCAGCCCGGCAGTCCGCGTTTCACCCTGCAACGAGTAGAAAACTTCGGTGATTCTCAATGTGTCTTGCATAGTCGCCACGGGCGTAACAGCTAAACAGGCTGTCCGCCTCCGTCAGGCACTTCAAGGAACCCCGCCAACGCGCAGATCCCAAAAAGCGTGTTTCATAAAAAGGGCATGAATTCTAACGAAAAAACCCGCGACAAGCGCGGGTTTCTTCAAAACGGTCAAACAGGCTTACATACGCTGCAAGTCGCGTTGCGCCAGCTGAGCGGCGGAAGTGCCCGGATATTGGGACACGACCTGTTGCAGAATACCTTTGACCCGGTCGGTATGACCGAGACGGCGCTCTACATCAGCGAGCTTGTACAGCGAATCAGGCACTTTGGGGTGCTTGGGGTACAGCTGCGAAACCTTGGCGAATGCCTGACCTGCACCTTGCAGATCGCCTTTGGCCAGGTTCACTTCACCCAACCAGTACTGGGCATTGCCCGCGTATTGGCTGTTGGGGTATTTGCGCAGGAATGCGGAGAAAGCCTGGCTGGCCTTGTCGAAATCCTTGGCTTTGATCAGGTCGAAGGCTGCATCGTAATACAGTTTTTCCTTCGCAGGGTCAGCCGGCTCACCACCTGCGGCCGGAGCTGGGGCTTGAGCGGCTACCGCTCCCGCACCTGCGCCGGCTGCCGCACCGGGGGCATTCAAATTGCCACCGGCGGAAGAATTATCAGGAGTCGCGGCTGGTGCAACGCCGGTTCCTATGCGCCGATCAAGATCCTGATATCGCTCCAGGTTCTCTTGCTTCATGCGCGCTACATCATTTTGCAGAACTTCGATGATGCCTTGTTGGCGCGAGATCTGCTCCTGCATCGATTGCAGTTGGTTGAACAGCTCGCCCTGTGCCGAGACAGGGGCCGAAACCCCTCCCCCGGCATAGGCGCCGTTCGTACCGTAACCTGCAGGCGGATAACTGCTCCCGCTATTGTTATAACCGGAGTTGTCCTCGACCACAGGAACCGCAGCCCACACCGCAAGCGGTGCGAGGCTGAGAGCCAGAACAGTTACAGCACGACGGCACGTTCGCATGACGAATTACTTACGCAGTTCGACGCGACGGTTTTGAGCCCAGGACTGCTCGTCGTTGCCGGTAGCAACTGGACGCTCTTCGCCGTAGGAAACCAGTTCCAGCTGAGCTGGGGATACACCTTGCAGTACCAGGTAGCGCTGAACGGCTTTCGCACGACGCTCGCCCAGTGCCATGTTGTACTCACGAGTACCACGTTCGTCGGTGTTGCCTTCCAGAACAACGCGAGCGCCGTTTGCTTTCAGGTCTTTGGCGTGAACGTCCAGAGCGCGCATGGCTTCTGGCTTCAGGTCCGAGCTGTCGTATTCGAAGTAGAAGGTGGTGATTGCGCGCAGAGCAGCTTCTTCGCTCAGGGAGCCGTCAACAGCACCAGTGTTAGCGCCGTAACCAGCGTTTGGATCAACAGCGCCTTCACCGGCGTTGTCGCCGCCTTTGGACGAGCAACCTACAGCTACAGCCATGGCCAGAGCCAGCGCAGCAAATTTACCAAACTTCAGCATTTCCATCGTGAAACTCCTAATGAACCCCAGTGTGTTAAGTACAACGTGTAGCGCCGCGTCAGTTCAGGTAAGGGGACCAGGACGGTTCTCTGACTTCGCCTTGTGCGGTAGGAAGCGGGAGCCTCACGCGTCCATTAATGGACACGAGCATCAAGACTCCCCGGCCCTGCTGGCGGGTGGCGTAGATTACCATGGTGCCGTTGGGCGCAACAGTAGGTGACTCGTCCAGAGTGCTATCAGTGAGGATCTTTACACTACCTCGCTGCAAATCCTGGGCCGCCACCTTGAAATTGGTGAAACCATCCTGGCGGTGAATCATCACCAGGGTCTTTTCATCGGCCGACAGTTTAGGGTTGGCGTTGTAGTTACCGATGAAGGTCACACGCTCCGCACCACCACCGCCTGCGCTGGTTTTGTAGATCTGTGGCTTGCCGCCTCGGTCGGAGGTGAAGTAGATGGTTGAACCATCCTTGCCCCAGAACGGTTCGGTGTTGATGCCAGGACCATTGGTGACGCGGGTGATCTGACGCGAACCCAAGTTCATCACGTAGATGTCCGGGTTGCCGTCTTTCGACAACACGAATGCCAGACGATTGCCATCCGGCGACCAGGCTGGCGCACCGTTCAGGCCTTCGAAGTTGGTGATCTGCTCACGGCGACCGGTGTCGATGTTCTGCATGAAAATGCGCGGACGCTTCTGCTCGAACGACACGTAGGCAATGCGCTTGCCATCCGGTGCAAAACGCGGCGACAGGATCGGCTCACGCGATTGCAGCAGCGTCACGGCACGGGCACCGTCATAGTCCGAACGTTGCAGTGTGTAGCGAGTGTTCTTCTCGGAGAAACGCTCGGCCGTCACGTACAGCAGACGTGTCGAGAACGCACCTTTGATACCGGTGAGCTTTTCGAACGACTGGTCGGAGATGTAGTGCGCCATGTCGCGCAGTTGCTCGACGCTACCCGAGACACTGCCGTCCGCTACTTTCTGTTCGGTCGCGACGTTGAACAGCGAGTATTGCACCTGCAGGCGTCCGCCCGCCGGAACAATGCTGCCGACCATGACGTACTGGGCACCCACCGCCTTGAAGTCACGGAAGATGATTTCGCTGGCCTGGCTTGGCTGGCTGATCATGTTCTGTTTCGGAATCGGCGAGTAGTAACCCGAGTTGCGCAGGTCGTTACCGATAATTTCAGCCATGTCGTCCGGCAGCACGCTGCCGCCCTGGAAGCCGAACGGCACTACTGCGATCGGAGTGGCCCGATCACTGCCGCTGGTGACCAGAATGTTTTTTTCATCGGCTGCCGCTATCCCTGCCAGGCAGCAGATAACGACAAGCATTCCTCGAAGAAGGTTTCTCACAAGGCTAGATCCTCAGGTGTGAATGTCATCTTGAATGAACGATACGGAGCGAAATCACTCGGCTTCATTCCCTGCATTTCTGTCAAACGTCCAATGTTCTTGACCGCCGCTACAGCGGAAGCGTCAAACGGACCATCGCCACTGGACTTGGCCACGCCGACCGAAGTCACCGTACCGTCCGGCAACATGCCGATTTGCAACACGACCGTCATGCCTTTGCGTGCCGAAGGTGGACGAGCCCAGCCTTCCGCCGCACGAGCACGAATCAGATCATCGAAACTGCCGGCGACTTCGTCACCCTGCTCATCGGCCAAGGCCTGCTGGCGCTGCGGCGTGTCGGAAAGCAAATCTGCCAGGGCCTGGGCCTTTTTGTCTTCGGCGGATTTACGTGCCGCTTCCTGCGATTTTTTCTTCGCGGCATCGGCAGCAGCTTTCTTCTTCGCTTCGTCGGCGATTTTCTTCTTCGCCTCTTCAGCTTCAGCTTTCTTCTTGGCGTCTTCCGCGGCTTTCTTCTTCGCGTCTTCGACGATCTTTTTCTTCGCTTCTTCAGCGGCCGCTTTCTTGGCCTCTTCTTCAGCGGCTTTCTTGGCTTCTTCTTCGGCTTTCTTCTTGGCTATATCAGCCAATTGTTTCTCTTCGGCCTTTTTGGCTTCGGCGGTCTTCTTCGCTTCGTCGGCTTTCTTGGCTTCATCAGCCTTTTTCGCCTCTTCCGCTTTCTTCGACTCGTCGGCCTTCTTGGCTTCCTCGGCCTTTTGAGCCGCTTCTTCTTTCTTTTGTTCCGCAGCCTTCACCGCTTCCTGCTCGACCTTCTTCTGTTCCATCTGTTCGACTTCGGTCTGGCGCGCAGCAGATTTCTGCGCCTCACCCGCAATCTTCTGATTGGTCTGGGTGGTCGCCCGACTTTTCGATTTCAGCTGGTACAGGGTTGCCTGGACAATCGGCTTGGCCGGCGGCAATTCCGGTGTGAAGGCGAAACTGACGAACAGCATGCCGAAAACCAGCACGTGCAAGACAATCGCCCAGACACTAGGCCAGAAGTAGCTTTCCGAGGCGGACGGCTCTCGCATTTGCTGCATCAGGGTGCCTCGGTAATCAAGCCAACATTACCGACCCCGGCTTTCTGCAACCCGCCCATGGCGCCCATGACGGAGCCATAGTCGACGGTCTTGTCACCGCGAATGAACACCTGCGTGCGCTTACCGTTACCATTGCCGGCGTCGATGATCTTTTTCACGGCTTCGGTCATTTGCGGCAAGGTCATGGCCTTGTCCTGCTGCTTATCGGTGTCGACTTCGCTGCCAAGGTTCCAGTAGTAGGTCTTGTCAGCCTTGATCGAAATGGTCAGGACCTGAGTGTTGTTGTCCTGCGGCAAGGCTTCGCTGGAAACCTTGGGCAGATCAACTTTCACGCCCTGATTGAGCATCGGCGCGGTCACCATGAAGATGACCAGCAGTACCAACATCACGTCGATGTAAGGCACCACGTTCATCTCGGCAACCGGCTTGCGCTTTTTGCGAGCTCGAGCGATTAAAGCCATTGGAAATTACCTGCTTATTCTTCGCTGGTGTGCACTTTGCGGTGCAGGATCGCCTGGAATTCATCGGCGAAGGTGTAGTAACGGCCCAGCAGGGTTTCGCTGCGGGCAGCAAAACGGTTGTACGCGATAACGGCCGGGATCGCGGCGAACAGACCGATCGCGGTAGCAATCAGTGCTTCGGCAATACCAGGGGCCACAGTGGCCAGGGTCGCTTGCTGGGCGGTCGCCAGACCGCGGAAGGAGTTCATGATGCCCCAGACCGTACCGAACAGACCGATGTACGGGCTGACGGAACCGACGGTGGCGAGGAACGGCAGGCTCTGCTCGAGCTTTTCTTCCTCGCGGGAGATCGCCACGCGCATGGCACGCGCCACGCCTTCCATGACCGCTTCCGGGTCAACGCCTGACTGCTGACGCAGACGGGAGAATTCCTTGAAGCCGGCACGGAAGATCTGCTCGACGCCGGAATCCGGATCAGGATTGCTGCCGGCCTGACGGTAGAGTTTGGACAGGTCGATACCCGACCAGAAGCGCTCTTCAAAGCTCTCCAGGGCACGTCGACCGGCGCGCAGCAAGTTGCTGCGCTGAAAGATCATGATCCATGAGGTCACCGATGCGGCTACCAGGATCAGCATTACCAGTTGCACCACGATACTGGCATTGCTGACCAGGCTCCACATGGAGGAATGGTCGACGACGTTAGCTTCCACGCTTTATCTCCTGCTTTGAGTGTGTACCCGCGCCGCTCACGTCGGCAAAGGCCGCACGTAGAGCTTCGGGAATGGCCCGGGGTTTCAAACTGTTAGTGCGCACACAGGCCACCAGAAACTGCCCTTCGCAGAGCAGCACATTATCCGTAGCCCGCCTGACCTGCTGTTTAAAGCGCAGGCTGACCCGGTTCAACTCAATTACCTCAGCGCTTACCAGCAGCTCGTCGTCCAGTCGCGCCGGCGCGTGGTAACGCGCTTCGCTGGAATGCACGACGAACAACAGGTCCTCCCCTGCCAGCGCCGACTGGGCAAAGCCCAGCTCCCGGAGCCGCTCGGTTCGAGCCCGTTCCATAAACTTGAGGTAATTGACGTAATACACGATGCCGCCGGCATCGGTGTCCTCGTAATAAACGCGACAACGATGTGCGAACGGCTCAAGCCCGTTTTGCGCGCGCATACTCTAGTGCTTACTCCTCAGGTTGCCAATCCGGCCAGGCAACTGTTTTTCATTGAATCGCGGCTTTCTGGCGAAAGAACGGTCCTGTGACCGCACATTGCCTGAAAAAATCTGCACGCAAAGGTGATTAATCGTCCACGGCATCGAGGAACTCGTCTACTACGGGCATCTCGCCTAATCGTGACGGGATGTTTAAACCGAAATGCAGATACGCATACCGGGTCACCACCCGCCCCCGCGGTGTGCGCATGATGTAGCCCTGCTGGATCAGGTACGGCTCCAGCACGTCTTCAATGGTGTGGCGTTCTTCGCTGATCGCAGCGGCCAGACTGTCCACCCCCACCGGCCCACCGTCGAACTTCTCGATCATGGTCAACAGCAGGCGTCGGTCCTGATGATCGAAGCCACGCTCGTCGACATCCAGCAAATTCAAGGCCAGGTCGGCGATCGGTTTGGTGATGTGGCCTTTGGCACGGACCTCGGCGAAATCCCGGACCCGGCGTAGCAAGCGGTTGGCAATCCGCGGCGTGCCACGGGCACGGCGGGCGATTTCAAAGGAGCCTTCCGGGTCCAGCGGCAAACCGAGAATGTTCGCCGAACGGCTGACAATCGTCGCCAGGTCGGCGGTACTGTAGAACTCCAGGCGCTGAACAATCCCGAAACGGTCGCGCAACGGGTTGGTCAGCATACCGGCACGGGTGGTAGCGCCGACCAGCGTAAATGGCGGCAGATCGAGCTTGATCGAGCGCGCGGCCGGCCCTTCGCCGATCATGATGTCGAGCTGGAAATCTTCCATGGCCGGGTACAGCACCTCTTCGACAATCGGCGACAACCGATGGATCTCGTCGATGAACAGCACGTCATGGGGCTCAAGATTGGTCAGCAACGCAGCCAGATCACCAGGACGCTCGAGGACCGGCCCCGAGGTGCTTTTGATCGACACGCCCATTTCCTGGGCAATGATGTTGGCCAGGGTGGTTTTACCCAGACCCGGCGGCCCGAAAATCAGGGTGTGATCCAGCGATTCATTGCGCCCACGCGCGGCCTGGATGAACAACTCCATTTGCTCGCGAACGGTCGGCTGGCCAATGTATTCGGCCAGGCTGACGGGACGAATCGCCCGGTCCTGGACTTCTTCGCGCTCACGGGGGCCACCCGTAGCGGCGATCAGACGATCAGCTTCAATCACTTAGATCATTCCCTTAAGGGCGCGACGAATCATGTCTTCACTGCTCAAACCTTTCTCCTTGATCGCGGAAATCGCCTTGCTGGCCTCCTGCGGCTTGTAGCCCAGGGAAATCAGCGCGCTGACTGCGTCATTTTCGGCGGTGGCAACTGGAGGCGCATCTGGCCCACCCGGCTGGTTTGGCACCAATGCGAACATCGCCGGCACGGTTTCCCACGCCTTGAAGCGGTCTTTGAGTTCCACCAGCAAACGCTCGGCGGTCTTCTTGCCCACTCCAGGTACTTTGGTCAACGCCGAAGTGTCCTGGGACTGCACGCAACGAACCAGCTCGTCGACTTCCAGGCTCGACATCAAGGCCAGTGCCAGTTTCGGCCCCACACCATTGAGACGGATCAGTTCGCGAAAAAAGTCTCGCTCACGCTTGCCGAAGAAGCCATAGAGTAACTGCGCGTCTTCGCGTACGACCAAATGGGTGTGCAAGGTCAGCGGCTCACCGACCGACGGCAAGCGATAAAGGGTGGTCATGGGCACTTCCAGCTCATATCCCAGACCGTTTACATCCAGAATCAGGTGCGGCGGCTGTTTCTCAGCCAAAGTGCCGCGCAAGCGTCCAATCACGTTTCAGATCCTTGAGCGTTGGCCAGATCAGTGCTGGCGACTGACAGAACAAGGGTTTTGCGCCGACAACACAGGCGCAAAACCCTCATTCCAGAAAAAATGATTGCTGATGCTATCAGAGACGCAGGCGCCCGCCACGACTGCGTGCCGTGCCCAGACCATGAGGCAACAGACTGGAGCGGGTGTGAGCGTGGCAAATCGCGATGGCGAGGGCATCCGAGGCATCGATTTGCGGCTTGCTCGTCAGTTTCAGCATGTGCATGACCATCATCTGCACCTGTTCTTTGTTTGCCGAGCCAGTACCGGTCACGGCTTGCTTGACTTGGGTGGCGGTGTATTCGGCAATTTCCAGGCTTTCCTCGGCACCGGCCACGATGGCTGCGCCACGGGCCTGACCCAGCTTGAGGGCCGAGTCGGCGTTGCGGGCCATGAAGACTTTTTCGATGCCCATGGTTACCGGGCCGTAGGTCTGAATGACTTCACGCACGCCGCGATAGACGATTTGCAGGCGCTCGTGCAACTCGCCGGAGCCGGTGCGAATACAGCCCGACGCCACGTACACGCAGCCACGCCCGGTATCACGAACCACGCCATAACCGGTGATACGCGAACCGGGGTCGATTCCAAGAATTAAAGTCATAACGCCTGCGGGTTAGGTAAGAGCACGATATTCAATACAGCGAATAACAAATGTGGGAGCTGGCTTGCCTGCGATGGCGTAGGCACATCAAACAATGATGTAGCCTGACACGCCGCCATCGCAGGCAAGCCAGCTCCCACACTGAATCTTAGTCGCCCTTATCCGAGCTGTGCGGCCACCGACTCTGGAATGTCGGCGTTGGAATACACGTTTTGCACGTCATCCAGGTCTTCAAGCATGTCGATCAGCTTCAGGACCTTCTCGGCGCCTTCCAGGTCCAGTTCGGCACTGGTGGTCGGCAGCATGACGATTTCCGCATCGCTGCCCTTGAAGCCTGCGGCCTCCAAGGCGTTGCGCACGGAATAGAAGCCGGCGAACGAGGTGAACACGTCGATTGAGCCGTCTTCGTTGGTCACCACGTCATCGGCGTCGGCTTCCATGGCCGCTTCCATCAGCGCGTCCTCATCAACCCCAGGCGCGAAGGAAATCTGCCCTTTGCGCTCAAACAGATAAGCCACCGAACCGTCGGTGCCAAGGTTGCCGCCGCATTTACTGAACGCGTGACGAACAGCGGCTGCGGTGCGGTTACGGTTGTCGGTCATGCATTCGACCATCACCGCCACGCCGCCCGGGCCATAGCCTTCGTAGGTCAGCTCGACCATGTCATCGGTATCGGCAGCGCCGGCACCACGGGCCACCGCGCGGTCGATGATGTCGCGACTCATGTTCGCGCCCAGCGCTTTATCCAGCGCCAGACGCAAACGCGGATTGGAGCCTGGATCGCCGCCGCCCTGACGGGCAGCAACCGTCAGCTCACGAATCCACTTGGTGAAAATCTTGCCCTTCTTGGCATCCTGACGTTCTTTGCGGTGCTTGATGTTCGCCCACTTGGAATGACCCGCCATAACTCGCTCCGAATTATCTTTGACACATTGCCCGCCACGCCATGATGCGCCAGCCGGCAAATAAAAATCTCGACCTGTCTATAAAGAAAGGGCGCATCCGAAGATGCGCCCGCAAGGTCAGCCTTACTCAGCTTTAGGCGTTTCGCGCAGACGAATGTGCAGTTCGCGCAATGCCTTGGCATCCACCAGCCCCGGTGCCTGAGTCATGACGCAGGCAGCGCTCTGGGTTTTCGGGAAGGCGATCACTTCACGGATCGACTGGGCGCCGGTCATCAGCATCACCAGACGGTCCAGACCGAAGGCCAGACCACCGTGCGGCGGCGCGCCGTATTTCAGGGCGTCGAGCAGGAAGCCGAACTTCTCTTCCTGTTCCGCTTCGCTGATACCCAGCAGACGGAACACCGACTGTTGCATTTCCTTGCGGTGGATACGGATCGAACCGCCACCCAGCTCGGTACCGTTCAATACCATGTCGTAGGCACGGGACAGCGCGGTCGCCGGGCTGGCTTCCAGTTCTTGCGGGGTGCACTTCGGCGCGGTGAACGGGTGGTGCAACGCGGTGAAGCTGCCGTCGTCGTTCTCTTCGAACATCGGGAAGTCGACGACCCACATCGGTGCCCACTCGCAGGTCAGCAGGTTCAGATCGTGACCGACCTTGATCCGCAGCGCGCCCAGGGCTTCGCTGACGATCTTGGCCTTGTCGGCACCGAAGAACACGATGTCGCCATCAACTGCACCGACGCGATCGAGGATCACGTTGAGGTTAGCCTCAGGGATGTTCTTGACGATTGGCGACTGCAGACCTTCGACGCCTTTGGCGCGCTCGTTGACCTTGATGTACGCCAGGCCCTTGGCACCGTAGATGCCGACGAACTTGGTGTAGTCGTCGATCTGCTTGCGCGGCATGCTCGCCGCGCCTGGAACGCGCAGAGCGGCAACGCGGCATTTCGGGTCGTTGGCAGGGCCGCTGAACACCTTGAAGTCGACTTCTTTCAGTTGATCGGCAACGTCAACCAGTTCCAGCGGGTTACGCAGGTCCGGCTTGTCGGAACCGTAACGACGCATGGCCTCTTCGAAGGTCATGTGCGGGAAGTCGCCGAACTCCAGGTCCAGCACTTCCTTGAACAGGTTGCGGATCATTTGTTCGGTGATGCCCATGATCTCTTTTTCATCGAGGAAGCTGGTCTCGATGTCGATCTGGGTGAATTCCGGCTGACGGTCGGCGCGCAGATCTTCGTCGCGGAAGCACTTGGCGATCTGGTAGTAACGGTCGAAGCCGGCGACCATCAGCAGCTGCTTGAACAGCTGTGGCGATTGCGGCAAGGCGAAGAAGCTACCTGCGTGAGTACGGCTCGGCACCAGGTAGTCGCGTGCGCCTTCTGGCGTGGCGCGGGTCAGAATCGGCGTCTCGACATCGAGGAAACCGTTCTCGTCCAGGAAGCGACGGATGCTGGTGGTCATGCGCGAACGCAAACGCAGCTTCTCGAGCATTTCCGGGCGACGCAGGTCGAGGAAGCGATAACGCAGGCGGGTTTCTTCGCCGACGTCGGAGAACTCGTTGAGCGGGAACGGCGGGGTTTCCGCTTCGTTCAATACTTCCAGCTCGTAGCCCAGCACTTCGATCATGCCCGACGCCATGTTGGCGTTGGTGGCACCGGCCGGACGCAGGCGCACCTTGCCGGTGATCTTGACCACGTATTCGCTGCGCACGCGGTCGGCGGCGGCGAAGGACTCAGCGCGGTCCGGGTCGAACACCACCTGGGCCAGACCGTCACGATCACGGATATCGAGGAAAATCACCCCACCGTGGTCACGGCGACGGTGAACCCATCCGCAAAGGGTAATTTCCTGGCCTTCCAGGCTTTCGTTCAGTTGGCCGCAATAATGGCTGCGCATCATGGTAGTGGTTTCACTTCTCGTAATTCGAAATTCGGTTGGAGGTCTTGCCGCACCCCCACACTTGAATAAGGTGCCAGATGATGCAAGAGCTCGCGCGTGTCGTTCAGCCCGGGCGCTAGACCCTAGTCAGCTTTGTCGCCACCGGCCAGATTTTTCTTGGAACCGGTCTTGAAGTCGGTTTCGTACCAGCCGGTGCCGCTGAGGCGGAAGCCCGGCATGGACAGCATCTTTTTAAGCTCTGGCGCCTGGCAGGCAGGGCAGTCGACCAGCGGTGCTGCGCTGATCTTTTGAATGGCTTCCAACTGATGACCACAGGAAGCACATTGATAGTCGTACATCGGCATGGGGGTTGTCTCGGCGATCAGATTGCTACCGCGCATGCTGGGCTTTGCGGCAAAGGGCGGGATTATATCCATTAAATGCAGCCTGTGCAGCCGTTAGACTGCACAGACCGACACTCGACACCTTTCATCGCCATCGCTAAGCCATGACGAGGCAACCGCCCTCCTTCAGGCTGTGCACGACGCAGACAACCCGCACCAGCCCGGTGAAGTTCTTCACCCCGCCATGGCGCAAATGCACTTCGCGATCCACATGGGATAGCAGTGCACTGACCGAGCAGCAATTGACCTTGGCCATGTCGCCCAAAATATCCCAATAGACCTGTTCAAGCCGCAAACAGGTCGCAAAGCCATTCAAACGCACTGATCGGGATAATGGCTGGGCCAGCCCCATATCGAACTCGCTGACAAATGAATCAATCCTTACCTCCTTGAGTGGACCGATCCTCCCCTCGTTTCGCCTGTCTTCATGAACCATACCGTTGACACTCCTTTGCCATCCTTGCTGCTTGATAAGGGCCCTATTCCGTTTCCTTATAAAAGCGCAGGCGCTCAGGCATATCCAGATGACTTTATGACCATCAACGTAGGATAAGCCAACAACAGTGGAGCGATCATTGAGCACGTCCTAGGCCGGACAATTTCCCACGAAAACTGGCGCAACATCACTCAACGAAAAGGCAAAGATCCGAAAAGCACAGCGCGCGAACAACACTCAGCAGGCGCCATCCGCACATTGGCCAGTGAAAGCACCACTGGACTGCCTGATTTGAGTAGCCGCAGGCTTTGCTGTTAAATAGGCAGTGTGTCGCTACCGCCTATTTTTCGGGGGCTGCGCATAGGCTGATAGCAGGTACGTGTCCAACGCCTCTTATTGTTCTGAAGCGAACCGTGCTCAATCAGCTCTTCCTTGTGATCCGTCTTAACGTGAGTTAATCAAAATGTTGAAAATCGTCCACCTGCTAATGGGCGCAGCAGCCCTGCTGCTGTCCTTCATCCCTAGCCTGCGATCCGAAGCGGTACCTTACCTGCAACAACCCGATGCGCTGTACCTGGCCTTTTTCGGCCTGCTCAACCTCACCCTCGCGCCTGTTATCCCTTACTGGAACAAAGGCCCGCGTCATCAACTGCAAAACCTGGTCAGCGCCTTGCTGGTTCTGGCTGTGGTGCTGCAAACCCTGACGCTGATCGCACCGATGCCTGTCATCGCCGGTCAACCCGCCGTTCTGTTCAGCCTGGTCGCTGCCCTGATCGCCGTTCTTCTGCACCTGGCCATCAGCTTCTACAAATCTTCACCGGCCGCCGCCTCGCCAAGCTATGACATGAGCAACCGCGATACTGGCACCGTCAAATGGTTTAACACCTCCAAAGGCTTCGGCTTTATTTCCCGTGACTCCGGCGATGATATTTTCGTGCACTTCCGGGCGATTCGCGGTGAAGGCCACCGCGTTCTGGTCGAAGGCCAGCGCGTGGAGTTCTCTGTCATGAATCGTGACAAAGGCCTGCAAGCCGAAGATGTGATCGCCGCACTGCCGCGTCGCTGACTCAAGGCTAAAAAAAACCGCGAACAGCCCAGGCTGTTCGCGGTTTTTTATTGCCCGTCTGTTGGTCACACTCAGTAATGCGGCGGTGGCGCCTCTTCTTCGAAGGACTCGAACTGACCGGCCATTTCCTCTTGCCGCTTGAGCAATGCGGCCATTTGCAGCTGCAGGCGCTCCACTGCGCGCTGCTGCGTCGCCAGCACATCACTCAATGCCTGGATGGTGTCATCCTGAAACGCCAACTGGCTTTCCAGATCGGTAACGCGCTCTTCCAGGCTCATGACTCAACCCTCCAGAAACGTGAAATCATCGGTCAACACCAGACGCAGTCGTTCACGAATCGTCGCGATCTGCTCTGGACTGTAGGGTTTGGCGGGATGCTTGCCCCAGACCGGAGCTGGCCAGGCGGCGTCCTCACGCTTGCGCACAATCACATGCATGTGCAACTGACTGACGACGTTACCCAGGGCCGCAACGTTCAACTTGTCCGCGTCGAACGAGTCCTTGAGCATTTCCGCCAGCGCGGTCGTTTCCTGCCACAGCTGCTGTTGATCTGCGACATCCAGCTGAAATATCTCACTGATATCCTCGCGGCGTGGCACGAGGATGAACCAGGGATAGTTCGAATCATTGGACAACAGCAACCGGCAGAGTGGGAAATCGCCGATCGGTAACGTGTCTTGTTGAAGTCGTGAATCTAAAACGAACACTGTGTGTACTCCCGCCTGGTCATCATTTTTCAGCTTAGCGCTCATCCGGACAGGCTGCGCACCAAGCGACAGGACGGCAGCATACCTGCGAATGTCACGCGCTTCACGACGAACCGCGGCCATCCCCCTCCTGGGCGACGCCCCGACATGAGACATTTTGATCCAGGCCGCACCACCACAGCACCGGCAGACACACAAAAAACCCTGAAATGACCGATAAACAACGCGCCGTTCAGATCCACCGCAACGCGACATTGTGTGAATTCGGTACAGCAATTGAAATTTTTTGCACCAAAACCGCACAACGCGTCTACGCTCAGTGCGTCAGCATCCGCTAACTACTCACTGACGGGGTGAACCGGTAACGTTTTTGATTGTCGCGTCACGGGTTCGATGTGGTAAACACGTTGCAAAGCATGGCGTCAAGCCCACAGAAAACGAGCTTGAACCCCCCGGTTTTATGAGGTTTTTACAGCAACAGGCAGGCCTTCGGAAAAAAACAGCAACAAAATTCCGGTTTGTGCACGCTTGTTGCATTCACACCCATATCGTCTATAAGGCGTCCGCTGGAAGTGGAAGCCTTAAGGCCAATAAAAACAGTGGCAGGATTGCCCAATGGAGATTCAAGTGCAGGATAAGGGACTCTTTTTTTACCGATGCTCAAGCCCTGGAAAACAGCGCTGAAGTTGTCAGTCCGATTGTATCGGGATTGTGAATTTGCGACATTGACCAAGCCATTTGCGACAGGGTCGTAAAGAAGCTGAAAGGTTAGATGCGCAAGTATCGCCAATAGGGTCGGCGTGATATAAGTTTGCGCCGACACAAAAAGAAAGAGCCGCCCAGATAATAAAACAGGTGGGACGGCAGTACTCTTCTAAAAACCAAAGGAGCAAATCACGATGCGCGTGATGAAGTGGAGCATGATCGCACTGGCAGTTGCAGCAGCAGCCAGTACTCAAATGGCTACGGCCGCACCTTTCGTAAGTGACCAGGCTGAAGCCAAAGGTTTTGTTGAAGACGCCAAGTTCGACTTGCTGCTTCGCAACTATTACTTCAACCGTGATCGGAAAGATGGCGCAACCGATCAGAAAGACTGGACACAGGGCATCTGGGGCAACTTCAGCTCCGGTTACACCCAAGGTACCGTAGGCGTCGGCGTTGATGCGTTCGGTTACCTGGCAATCAAACTGGACGGTGGCGACGGCACCGGCGGCACCGGCAACATGAGCCGCGACGCCGATGGCCACGTCAACGACAGCCAGGGCAAAGCCGGTGCAGCGGTTAAATTCCGCGTATCCAAAACCGAGCTGAAAGTCGGCGACATGCAGCCAAGCACTGCTCCAGTGTTCGCTGTTGGCGGTTCCCGCGTCCTGCCTCAAACTGCTAGCGGTTTCCAACTGCAGAGCAGCGAAGTCAAAGACCTTGACCTCGAAGCCGGTCACTTCTACTCGTCGACCAGCCAGGACCGAAATGCCCGTGATGGCGACCTGTGGGCAACTTACGCTGGCGTGAAAGCCAACTCCATCGACTATTTCGGTGGCAAGTACGGCATCAGCGACAACCTGACTGCATCGCTGTACGGCGCAAAACTGGAAGACATCTGGAACCAGTACTACGCCAACCTGAACTACACCATCCCACTGGGTGGCACCGAGTCGCTGAACCTGGACGGTAACATCTACCGCACCACCGACACCGGTAGCGCCAAGGCTGGTGAAATCAGCAACACCGCGTACTCCCTGGCAGCCGCTTTCTCGTTCCTGAAAGCACATACCATTACCGTCGCCTTCCAGAAGGTCAACGGTGACACTCCGTTCGACTACATCGGTGTGGGCAAGAACAACCGTGGCGGCGACTCGATCTTCCTCGCCAACTCCATCCAGTACTCTGACTTCAACGCCCCTGGCGAGAAGTCGGCCCAAGTCCGTTATGACATCAAAATGGCCGAGTACGGCGTTCCAGGTCTGAGCTTCATGACCCGTTACGTGAAAGGTTGGGACATCGACGGCACCCACACTCCAGCGGGTAGCCCTTACGCTGGCCTGTACGGCGAAGATGGCAAGCACAACGAAACCAACCTCGAAGCCAAGTACGTTGTTCAGTCTGGCCCGGCAAAAGATCTTTCCTTCCGCATTCGTCAAGCATGGCACTACGCTAACGCCGACGAAGGTGAAGGCGATATCAAAGAGTTCCGCCTGATCGTCGACTACCCGATTTCGGTTCTGTAATTGCCGAAAGTCAGTTCGCGGTAATCAAAAAAAGGCCCATCTTCGGATGGGCCTTTTTTATTGGCTACAGCATTGTGCTTAGAGGATCAGGGTCTTGTGACATATCTGACCAAAAGGTCAGACATTAGTTGAAAGACTGATCCTTATACCGCTGCCGATTCCTGCACCACGCGAATAACCCGCTGTGGAAATGGAATATCGATACCCGCCGTTTTCAGACGATCACGGGATTGCTCGTTAAACATGAACATCACATTCCAATAGTCAGCGGTTTTCACCCACACGCGCAGGGAAACAGTGATCGAACTGTCGCCCAATGTCGAAATCACCGCTTCCGGTGCCGGCTCAGTCAATACTCGCGGATCCTTGGCCAGGTCCAGCAACACTTGACGGGCCTTCTGCAAGTCCGCCTCGTAATCCACACCTACATCAAATACTACTTTGCGGGTCGGCTGACGGTTGGTGTTGGTGATGATGCCGTTCGACAGATTACCGTTAGGCACGATGATGGTTTTGTTATCGCCGGTGCGCAGCACGGTGTGGAAGATCTGAATGCTGTCGACAGTACCGGCAACACCTTGGGCTTCGATCCAGTCACCGATGCGGAACGGACGGAACAACAGAATCAGCACGCCGCCGGCGAAGTTCGCCAGGCTGCCCTGCAAGGCCAGACCAATGGCCAGGCCGGCCGCACCGATAGCCGCGACGAAGGACGTGGTTTCCACACCGATCATCGACGCCACGCTAACGATCAGCAGAATCTTGAGGATGATATTCGCCAGGCTGCTGATGAAACCTTGCAGCGCCAGGTCGGCGTTACGCAATGCCAGCAGGCCGCCGAGTTTTTGCGTTACCTTGTTGATCAGCCACCAGCCGATGGCCAGGGTGATCACGGCCAGCAACACGCGGCTGCCGTATTCCATGATCATCGGAACCCAGGCTTGAGACGCCTTGACCAGGTTGTCCACTTCAGTATTCAAATCCATCTACTTTCTCCTGATTTACGGCCATCCGGCACGCGAAAAATAAGCGGCAGAACAGGCCCGCCGGGGTGAGCACCATCAGGTGGGAGCGAGCTTGCTCGCGAAAAGGACGTATCAGTCGACATCACTGTTGAATGACACACCGCTTTCGCGAGCAAGCCCGCTCCCACAAGGTTCCCGCTTGAAAGGTCAGTCGCGGAAGTTATTGAACTGCAGCGGCATGCCGAATTCCTTGGCGCGCAGGGCGGCTATGGCTTCCTGCAAATCGTCACGCTTCTTGCCGGTGATGCGAACCTGCTCGCCCTGGATGGCGGCCTGGACCTTGAGCTTGGCGTCTTTGACGTGAGCGACGATTTTCTTCGCCAGCTCTTTGTCGATGCCTTCCTTGAGGACCGCTTCCTGCTTCATCAGCTTGCCCGACGCAAAGGCATCCTTGACTTCAAGGCACTGCACGTCGATCTTGCGCTTGACCAGGGCCAGCTTGAGGATCTCGATCATCGCTTCGAGCTGGAAATCGGCTTCCGCGGTCAGGTTGACGGTCAGGTCCTTTTCCTTGAACTCGAAGCTGCCCTTGCCTTTCAGGTCATAACGACGATCGAGTTCCTTGACGGCGTTCTCGACCGCGTTGGTGACTTCGTGTTTGTCCAGTTCGGATACCACGTCGAACGACGGCATGTAATCTCTCCAATAAAAAGGCGCGCTCGATAACGATGGAGCGCGCTTGGCTTGCGGTTAAAATCGGGCTCATTATAACGGGTCTTTTCCAACCGATACTGCGAGCCTCACATGCCAGCATCAAACCGAGCAAAAAGCTGATGTCCACCCCTTGGCATATTCTGGGCGCCGGCAGTCTCGGCACGTTGTGGGCCACCCGTCTGGCACGGGCCTCAGTGCCAGTCAGGCTGATCGTGCGGGACGCGGCTCGCTTGCAGGCCTATCAGGCGGCGGGCGGGCTGACGCTGGTGGAACACGGCGAAGCGCAACTGTACCCGGTGCCCGGCGAAACAGCCGACAGCGACGGGCCGATCAGCCGTCTGCTGGTGGCCTGCAAAGCCTACGACGCCGTCACAGCCGTGGCCCGGCTCGCCCACCGTCTGACACCCGACGCCGAACTGATCCTGTTGCAAAACGGCCTCGGCAGTCAGGATGCCGTCGCCACGCAAGTCCCGCATGCCCGCTGCATCTTCGCCTCCAGTACCGAAGGCGCGTTTCGCGATGGCGACTGGCGCGTGGTGTTTGCCGGTCATGGTTACACTTGGCTGGGAGACGCTGGCCATCCGGTGGCACCCTTCTGGCTGGAGGACTTGAGCGACGCCGGCATTCCCCATGAGTGGAGCACCGACATCCTCACCAGGCTGTGGCGAAAACTGGCGCTCAATTGTGCGATCAACCCACTGACCGTGCTACACGAGTGCCGCAACGGCGGTTTGCAGCAACATCATTGCGAAGTCGCCACCCTGTGCGCCGAGCTCACCGAACTGCTGGAGCGCTGCGGTCAGCCGGCAGCGGCGGAGAACCTTCAGGAGGAAGTCGAACGGGTGATCAAGGCCACCGCGGCCAATTTCTCCTCGATGTACCAGGACGTCGCGAATCAGCGCCGCACCGAAATCAGCTACCTGTTGGGCCATGCCTGCAAAGTCGCGTCGCGGCATCGGTTGAACCTGCCACACCTCAAGCAATTGCAACAGCGCTTGATCGCCCATCTGCACAGCCTTGGATTGCCCAGCGACTGAGCAGCGGCTACGCTGGCCACTTGTTCCTTTTTAGCGATGAACCTGATGCCATTGCGCCAGCGCCTTGAAAACCTTCCAGTCGGCCAGAAGCTGCTGGCCGCCCTGCTGGTGCTGTTGACCACCGTTTTGCTGGTCGCCAACCTGACCTTTATCAGCGCCGCCTATTACATCTCCCAGGAAAGCATGGCGCCCCAGGCCTTGCAGACCATCGGCCGACTGGTGTCCAACCCGAGCCTGGTGTCTGACGCCCTGAAGTCGCCGCAAAACGCCGAACGCCTGCTCAACGAACTCAACAGCTATTCACCGTTGCGTGCGGCCGCTCTTTACGACGGTAAGGGTGAGCGTCTGGCGCAGCTGCAACACGGCGACACGTTGAGCCTTCCAGAGCATTACCGGCGCCTTGAAGCCTGGCAAGCCACCGAGTTTCGCAGCAATCAAGTGATCACCCTGCCCCGCCCCAACACCGAGCCCGGCCATCTGCTGTTGGTCGCCAGCAGCGAACTGCCGATGGCGTTCTACACCGGGACCCTGACCGCCAGCCTGGGGATTCTGATCTTCAGCGTGCTGTTGTGGCTGGTGATCGCCCGGCAGATCAAACGCTTGATTACCCGCCCCATCCATCAGCTCGAAGAGTTGTCCCGGCAAGTGACCCGGGAAGAGAACTACGCCCTGCGCGCCTCTCGCGGCAACCACGACGAAATCGGCAGCCTCGCCGAAGCGTTCAATACCATGCTCTCGCGCATCGAGGCTCGGGAGCAGCAACTCAAGCGCGCCCGCGACGATTCCCAGGCGGCTTACGACCAGGCCCAGGGGCTGGCCGAAGAAACCCGTCACACCAACCGCAAACTGGAGCTGGAAGTTCAGGTGCGGAGCAAAATCGAGAAAAAACTCACCGGTTTCCAGAACTACCTCAACAGCATCATCGACTCCATGCCCTCGGCACTGATCGCCCTGGACGAGCAGCTCTACGTGACCCAATGGAATCAGGAGGCCAGCGCCCTGTCCGGCACGCGCCTGGACGAAGCCTTGAACCAGCCGATCTTCCTCGCCTTCGAACCGCTCAAACCGTTCCTGCCGCAGCTCAAGCAAACCGTCGAGCAGCACACAGTGGCCAAAATCGAACGCGTCACCTGGCTCAAGGATGATGAACCCAAGCATTACGCCCTGACGTTCTATCCATTGATGGGGGGTGCCGGGCGCGGCGTGGTGATCCGGATCGACGACATCACCCAGCGTCTGTCCCTGGAAGAAATGATGGTGCAGTCGGAAAAAATGCTCTCGGTCGGTGGCCTCGCCGCCGGCATGGCCCACGAGATCAACAATCCGCTGGGCGCAATCCTGCATAACGTGCAGAACATTCGCCGGCGCCTGTCAGCCGAGCTGCCGAAAAACCTCGAACAGGCCGAGCACCTCGGCATCGAACTGGAAACGGTCAATAAGTACCTGCAAGCACGTGAAGTGCCGCAGCTGCTTGACGGCATTCAGCAGGCGGGCGCCCGGGCAGCGAAGATCGTGACGCACATGCTCAGCTTCAGCCGCCGCAGTACCCGGCAAATGGCCCCGTGCGATTTACCGGCGCTGATCGATCAAGCGGTGGAAATCGCCGGTAACGACTTCGACCTGGCCATCGGCTTCGACTTCAAGGGCCAGGCGATCATTCGGCAGTTCGATCCGGCGCTGGGCCCGGTGCCCGGCACCGCCAACGAACTGGAACAGGTGCTGCTCAACCTGCTGAAAAACGCCGCGCAAGCCATTCACCAGCGTGCAGACGACCGCGAACCGGGGCGGATCATTCTGCGTACAAAGCTGAATCCGCCGTGGGCGGAAATTCAGGTCGAGGACAACGGCATCGGCATGAGCGAGAACGTGCGCAAACGCACGTTTGAGCCGTTCTTCACCACCAAGGAAATCGGTCAGGGCACCGGCCTAGGGCTCTCGGTCTCGTATTTCATCATCACCAACAACCACAAGGGCCAGATGGAAGTGCAATCGACACTGGGCCAAGGCACTTGCTTCACCTTGCGCCTGCCGTTGTCGGGCGCTCCGGTGGTCTCTCAAGAACTCAATCAGCTGTCGAGGTAACCATGGGCTTTCGCTTGTCGAAGATTTACACCCGCACTGGCGACAAAGGCGAAACAGGGCTCGGCGATGGCCGCCGGGTGCCCAAGGACCATCCGCGAATCGAGGCCATTGGCGAAGTCGATACGCTGAACAGCCAGGTGGGTGTGCTGTTGGCCGGGTTGGCAGCGGAAAGCGGCACGTATCCTGGATTGAACGAGGTGATTGAGGTTTTGGCGCCCTGCCAGCATCGGTTGTTCGACCTCGGTGGCGAACTGGCGATGCCGGTGTATCAGGCACTGAATACGGCAGAAATCGAGCGGCTGGAAACGGCGATCGATGTGTGGAATGAAGAGTTGGGCCCCCTGGAGAATTTCATCCTGCCCGGCGGTTCGGCACTGATTGCCCAGGCCCACGTATGCCGCTGTCTGGCGCGCAGTGCCGAGCGGCGCTGTCAGCAGTTGAATGCGATCGAGCCGCTGGCCGGGGTTGGCCTGGCGTATATCAATCGGTTGTCGGATTTGTTGTTTGTGGCGGCAAGGTTGATTGCCAAGCGTCAGGGGATTGCAGAGATTCTTTGGAAGCCGGCGGCGAAACCTGGGGTTTAGTCGGCGCGTCCGAAGATGCCATCGCGAGCAGGCTCGCTCCCACAGTGGATCGAGGTGTACACAAATCCAATGTGGGAGCGAGCCTGCTCGCGATGAGGCTAGTGGCTACACCGCAGAATCAAACCTCAGGCCAAAACGCCCGAATCCCCGCCACACCCTGCGCCCCCGCCTCCCAGGCTTTCTGCCGCTCCGCCGGGCCAACCCCGCCAAGCAAAAACACCGGTTTGCTGAAGCCCTCGATCAAAGTCGAAGCCTGCTCCCAACCCAATGGCTGAGCATCCGGGTGCGTCTGGGTCGGCTGCACCGGCGACAGGGTCACAAAGTCCACGCCCATCTGCTCGGCCAGTGCCAGTTCTTCAGCGTTGTGACAAGACGCCGCCAACCAGCGCGACGCCGGTAGCGGTCGCCCGGCCGCCGCGTATTTGCGCAGCTGCGCCGCAGTAATGTGCCAACCGGCGGACGGGAAGTCCCCCAGCCATTCAAACGGCCCCTTGATCATCAACTGTGCCTTGCCGGCACACAGCCCCGCCGCGTCCACCGCCAGATCGCGGTATTGCGGGTCGTAGCCGTTGGGCGCACGCAACTGAATCAGCTTGATGCCACCAGCGATGGCTTTCTGGATACCGCGCAACAAGGCCGGCGTTTCCAGGCCATCCGGGGTGATCAGGTATTCGCCGGGCAAGCGTGCAGCGGCGACGATCGGCTGATTGGCGGCCGGGAACTCGTAATCCACCAGTTCCCGCTCGGTCACCCAGGCCAAAGGCTGACCTTCGGCGCCATGGGGTTCACCGGTAAACGCCGAAACTTCCCAGACATCCAGCAACACCTGCTTGTCCGGGTAATCGTGGCGGACTTTGATCAGTGGGCGCGCCGTACGGACCAAAATGCCCAACTCTTCGTGAAGCTCGCGGGACAGGGCCGTCTCGACGGATTCGTCATCCTCGACCTTGCCACCGGGGAACTCCCACAAACCGCCCTGATGCTGGGTGTCGGCACGGCGGGCAATGAGGATTTTGCCGTTGCTATCGCGGATAACCGCGGCTGCTACATGGACTCGTTTCACCGCTCTATTTCCTCCAGACCCGCCTTCCGCCAGGCCTTGAAGGCTGGCCATTGGTAGATGGTTTCGACATAGGCCGCATCGGCCTCGGGCAGTTTTACCTGATAGGTGCGCAGGCGTACGGCGATCGGTGCAAAAAACGCATCGGCCAGGGTCGCACCGCCAAACAGGAACGGGCCGGTTTCAGTCGCGACGGCACGACATTCAGCCCACAACGCCAGCATGCGTTCGATTTCAGCCTGAACCTCAGGCGGGGTCGGCGACAGCGGCGCATTGTGGCTCAGGTCGAACGGCATGTTGCCGCGCATGGCAAAGAAACCGCTGTGCATCTGCGCGCACGCCGAACGCGCTTGGGCACGGGCGGCAGTGTCTTTGGGCCAGAGGCCGGCATCGGGAAATTGTTCGGCAAGATATTCGGCAATCGCCAGCGAATCGGCGATGGTGCCGTGTTCGGATTTCAGCAGCGGGACTTTACCGGTCGGCGAATGCTTGAGCACGCGCTCGCGAGTGTCTGGCTGGTTCAGCTTGATCAGTTCTTCGGTGTAGGACGCGCCGGTCAGGTCGAGGGCCAGTGCCGCGCGCAGGGACCAGGAGGAATACAGTTTGTCGCCGATGATCAGGTGGAGGCTCATGTTCGGGACCTTTTGATAAGGAAACAGGCCAGTCTAGCTAGCGACTGACAGACCGCTATCGCGAGCAGGCTCGCTCCCACATGTTTTTCTGCCGTACACAAAATCTGTGTTGACTGGAGATCTACTGTGGGAGCGAGCCTGCTCGCGATAGGGTCGACTCGGTCTTACGTACGGTACTCAGCGTTGATCTTCACGTATTCGTGGGACAAGTCAGTCGTCCAGATGGTTTCGCTGCAATCGCCGCGACCCAGTTCGATACGGATGGTGATCTCTTCCTGCTGCATCACCGCCGCGCCCTGGGCTTCGGTGTAGGTGGCAGAGCGAGCGCCACGGCTGGCGATGCACACCTCGCCAAGGAACACGTCGATCTTGCTCACGTCCAGGTTCGGCACGCCCGCACGGCCCACGGCAGCCAGGATGCGACCCCAGTTCGGGTCGGAGGCGAACAACGCGGTCTTGATCAGCGGCGAGTGGGCCACGGTGTAACCAACGTCCAGGCATTCCTGGTGATTGCCGCCACCGTTGACTTCCACGGTAACGAACTTGGTCGCGCCTTCGCCGTCGCGCACGATGGCCTGGGCCACGTCCATGCACACTTCGAACACGGCCTGCTTCAGTTTGGTGAACAGTTCACCACTCGCGGAAGTGATTTCCGGCAGTGCAGCCTGACCGGTGGCGATCAGCATGCAGCAGTCGTTGGTCGAGGTGTCGCCGTCGATGGTGATGCGGTTGAACGACTTGTTGGCGCCGTCCAGCAGCAGGTTTTGCAGCACCTCGCGGGAGACTTTGGCGTCGGTGGCGATATAGCCGAGCATGGTTGCCATGTTCGGGCGGATCATCCCCGCGCCTTTGCTGATGCCGGTGACGGTGATGGTCACGCCGTCATGCTGGAACTGACGGCTGGCGCCCTTGGGCAGGGTGTCGGTGGTCATGATGCCGGTAGCGGCCGCTTCCCAGTTGTTCTCCGACAGGTCATCGAGAGCGGCCTGCAACGCACCTTCGATTTTCTCGACCGGCAGCGGCTCGCCGATCACACCGGTGGAGTACGGCAGCACCAGGCTGGCATCGACGCCGGTCAATTCAGCCAGTTTGGCGCAGGTGCGCTCGGCGGCCGCCAGGCCTGGTTCGCCGGTGCCGGCGTTGGCATTGCCAGTGTTGGTCAGCAGGTAACGCACCGGGCCTTGCACGCGTTGCTTGGCCAGGATCACCGGAGCTGCGCAAAAAGCGTTCAGGGTGAACACGCCCGCCACCGTGGAACCTTCGGCACAGCGCATGACCACGACATCCTTGCGCCCCGGGCGCTTGATACCGGCCGAGGCGATACCGAGTTCAAAACCGGCAACCGGGTGCAACGTTGGCAAAGGACCAAGACCAACAGCCATGAATGCGCTCCTTAAAAAATGTTGTCTGCATCGTCATTGCGATAGACGGTGGTTTAAATGGCAAAACGCCGCGACGGCATAAGCCGGTCGCGGCGCGGGTATTTCAGCGTTTGAAACGGGTTTTACTGGATCTGCCCGTGGCAATGCTTGAACTTCTTGCCCGAACCGCAGTAGCACAGCTCGTTGCGGCCCAGTTTCTGCTCGTTGCGTACCGGTGCGGTGGCGAGAGCGACATCGATCTCTTCACCCAACACTTCCGGTTGCTCCAGGCCAGGCGCTTCGTCGTGCTGGAACTGCATGCGCGCAGCCAGCGCCTCGGCTTCCTGACGCAGACGTGCCTCTTCTTCGATCGGATCTTCGCGGCGAACCTGAACGTGCGACAGCACACGGATCGAGTCGCGCTTGATCGAATCCAGCAGCTCGGAGAACAAGGTGAAGGACTCGCGCTTGTATTCCTGCTTCGGGTTCTTCTGCGCATAACCACGCAAGTGGATGCCGTGGCGCAGGTGATCCATGGTCGACAGGTGGTCTTTCCACAGGTCGTCGAGCACGCGCAGCACGATTTGCTTCTCGAAGGAGCGCAGTGCTTCGGCACCGGCCTGGTCTTCTTTCTCGTTGTACGCCGCGATCAGTTCGTTGAGCAGCTTCTCGCGCAGGGTCTCTTCGTACAGGTGGTCGTCTTCGTCGAGCCATTGCTGGATCGGCAGCGCCACACCGAAGTCGCTCTGCAACGCCGCTTCCAGACCGGCCACGTCCCACTGCTCAGGCAGCGATTGCGGTGGAATGTGTGCACTGACGGTTGCGTTGAGCACGTCCTGACGGAAATCGGCGATGGTTTCACCGATGTTGTCGGCGGCCAACAAACTGTTACGCATGTGATAGATCACTTTACGTTGTTCGTTGTTGACGTCGTCGAACTCGAGCAGTTGTTTACGGATGTCGAAGTTGCGGCCTTCAACCTTGCGCTGAGCCTTCTCGATGGCGTTGGTCACCATGCGATGCTCGATCGCTTCACCGGACTGCATGCCCAGCGCCTTCATGAAGTTCTTCACCCGGTCAGAGGCGAAGATACGCATCAGGCTGTCTTCCAGCGACAGGTAGAAACGGCTGGAGCCGGCGTCGCCCTGACGACCGGCACGACCACGCAACTGGTTGTCGATACGGCGCGATTCGTGACGCTCGGAAGCGATCACCTGCAAACCGCCCGACTCCAGCACTTGCTGGTGACGTTTCTGCCAGTCGGCCTTGATCTGGGCAATCTGCTCAGGGGTCGGGTTTTCCAGGGTCGCGACTTCCACTTCCCAGTTACCGCCCAACAGGATGTCGGTACCACGACCAGCCATGTTGGTGGCGATGGTCAGTGCGCCCGGGCGACCGGCCTGAGCGATGATTTCGGCTTCTTTTTCGTGGAACTTGGCGTTCAGAACCTTGTGTTCGATGCCTTCCTTCACGAGCAGGCTGGACATATGTTCCGACGTTTCGATGGTCGCAGTACCCACCAGCACCGGACGGCCCTGGGTCATGCATTCCTTGATGTCGTTGATGATCGCCGCGTATTTCTCATCGGCGGTCAGGAACACCAGGTCGTTGTAGTCTTTACGCGCCAACGGCTTGTTCGGCGGGATCACCATGACCTGCAGGCCATAGATCTGATGGAATTCGAACGCTTCGGTGTCCGCGGTACCGGTCATGCCGGACAGCTTGTTGTACAGACGGAAGTAGTTCTGGAACGTGGTCGACGCCAGGGTCTGGCTCTCGGCCTGGATGTTCAGGTTTTCCTTGGCTTCGATGGCCTGGTGCAGGCCTTCGGACAAACGGCGACCCGGCATGGTACGGCCGGTGTGTTCGTCGACCAGCACCACCTGGCCGTCCTGCACGATGTATTCGACGTTGCGATTGAACAGTTTGTGCGCACGCAAGCCGGCATAGACGTGAGTCAGCAAGCCCAGGTTATGTGCCGAGTACAGGCTCTCGCCTTCAGCCAGCAGGCCGACGCGGGTGAGCATGTCTTCGATGAACTGGTGACCGGCTTCGTTGAGCTCGACCTGACGGGTCTTCTCGTCGACGGTGTAGTGGCCGGCCTTGGTGACTTCGCCTTCGACTTCTTCGACGTGCAATTGCAGTTGCGGGATCAGTTTGTTGATCTCGATGTACAGCTTGGAGCTGTCCTCGGCCTGACCGGAGATGATCAGCGGGGTACGGGCTTCGTCGATGAGGATGGAGTCGACTTCGTCGATCACGGCAAAATTGAGTTCGCGCTGGAATTTTTCTTCCATGCTGAACGCCATGTTGTCGCGCAGGTAGTCGAAACCGAATTCGTTGTTGGTGCCGTAGGTGATGTCGGCGGCGTAAGCGGCGCGTTTCTCTTCCGGCGGCTGGAACGGCGTGACCACGCCGACCGTCATGCCGAGGAATTCGTAGAGCGGACGCATCCAGTTGGCGTCACGGCGGGCCAGGTAGTCGTTCACCGTCACAACATGCACGCCCTTGCCGGACAGCGCATTGAGGTAAACGCCCAGTGTTGCCACCAGGGTCTTGCCTTCACCGGTACGCATTTCCGCGATCATGCCTTCATGCAAGGTCATGCCGCCGATCAGCTGGACATCGAAGTGGCGCATACCCATGACGCGCTTACCGGCTTCGCGGGCGACCGCAAAGGCTTCTGGCAGCAGCTTGTCGAGGGTTTCCCCTTTGGCGATGCGGGCCTTGAACTCGTCTGTCTTGGCACGCAATTGATCGTCCGAAAGGGCCACCATTTGCTCTTCGAAGGCATTGACGAGTTGCACCGTCTTGAGCATGCGTTTGACTTCACGCTCGTTCTTGCTTCCAAAAAGTTTCTTTAACAAAGGCGCAAACATATCGGCAGGATCTTCCACACTAAAGGGATGGAGGGCGGCCCCGTGAGTCGCCCGAGCAGCCCTCATGGCCGCATGCGAACGAGCATTCTACCCGGAAACGATGGTGAGGAAAGTGGCGTTATTCCACGATGCATGCACTGCGCTATGACGGGGCTCACTTAAAATAAGGGCTTTTTGCTGAACTTCAACCCATCGAGGGTACAAGTTACTCGTTGATTTAATGGGTAAAGCGCTCCCAAAGCAATGGGTCGGGGGCAAGGGGTGCTTTCTGTTACCATGGCCGCTCTGTTACTTCAGGTGTTCGATCATGGCATTTCGCCCTCTCACGGCCAGAGCACCCGCCGTTCTGCTTCGCGAAGCCAAACCGCTGAAAGCCATCTTCGGCCACGCTCAACGCCTGGGTCATTTACAACGCCTGGTGGAAAGCCAGCTGCAGCCGGCTGCCCGCGAGCATTGCCATGTGGCATCGTGGCGTGAAGGCAGTTTATTGCTGATTGTCACCGATGGGCACTGGGCCACTCGCCTGCGTTATCAGCAAAAGCGTCTGCAACGACAGTTACAGCTGTTCGACGAATTCGCCAGCCTGACGCGGATTCTGTTCAAGGTGCAGCCGCCCACGGTTCAGCAAGGGGCGGTGGGACATACCATGGATTTGTCGACGGACGCGGCGGCGACCATTCAGGCGACGGCCGACGGGATTACCGACCCGAACCTGCGGGCGGCCCTCGAACGTCTGGCGGCGCACGCCAAACCCAAGGCATGACTTAGAACCCATGTGGGAGCGAGCCTGCTCGCGATAGCGGTGTATCAGTCAACACATGTGTTGAATGTCAGGCCGCAATCGCGAGCAGGCTCGCTCCCACATTTTGATTGCCCACTTGTCAGCGGCGTTTGCTGCCACCGAGCAAAGACCCCATCAACCCCCGCACCAATTGTCGGCCCAATTGATTCGCCGCCTGTCGCATCGCCGATTTCAGCGCCTGCCCCGCCGCCGTGCCGAGGAACTCCCCGGCCTTGTCGGCAAGGCTCGGCTCCTCAGGTGCAGGTTTGCCCGGCGCGGCTTCGGGATCCGGCACCAGCCCTTTACGCCCCATCAGCACTTCATAAGCCGATTCGCGATCGATCGGTTTGTCGTAACGCCCCTTGAAGGGCGAACCGGCGATCAGCACGGTGCGCTCAGTCTCGGTCAGCGGCCCGATCCGCGATTGCGGCGGTGCAACCAATACCCGCTGGACCATCGCCGGTGTGCCCTTGTCCTGCAAGGTGCCGACCAGCGCCTCGCCGATCCCCAGTTCGGTCAACACCGACAAGGCGTCAAACGCAGGGTTCGGCCGGAAGCCCTCGGCCACCGCGCGCAGGGACTTCTGCTCTTTGGCGGTGAACGCGCGCAAACCATGCTGAATACGCAAGCCCAGCTGAGCCAGTACATCATCCGGCAAATCCCCCGGCGATTGGGTGACGAAATACACCCCCACGCCTTTCGAACGGATCAGTCGCACCACTTGTTCCAGACGATCCTGCAACGCCTTGGGCGTACCGGCGAACAACAAGTGTGCTTCGTCGAAAAACAGCGCCAGCAGCGGTTTCTCGGCATCGCCGCGTTCTGGCAACTGCTCGAACAGTTCGGCCAGCAACCACAGCAGGAACGTCGCGTAGACCTTCGGCGCTTCGTGCACCAGACGGCTGGCGTCGAGCAAGTGAATGCGCCCGCGACCATCCACGGCCGGTTGTAACATGTCTTCCAGCTGCAGCGCCGGTTCGCCGAATAACGCTTCAGCGCCCTGCTGTTCCAGCGTCGCCAAACGGCGCAACAGGGCCTGGCTGGAACCGGTGGTCATCAGCGCCGCGTCATCCCCCAGCAATTCGGGGTTATCACGCAAATGATTGAGCAGTGCCTTCAAATCCTTCAAATCCAGCAGCAACAGCCCTTCGCGGTCGGCCACTTTGAAGGCGGCATAGAGTGCCGACTGCTGACTGTCGGTCAGCTCCAGCAGGCTGCCGAGCAGCAACGGCCCCATTTCGCTCAAGGTGGTGCGCAATGGATGCCCGGACTGACCTTGAATGTCCCACAAAGTCACCGGATACGCCTGAGGCTTATGGTTCAGCCAGGGCATGCCGGCGATCCGCTCCGCGACCTTGCCTTGAGGGTTGCCGACGGCGCCCAGCCCGCACAAGTCGCCTTTGATGTCCGCCGCGAACACCGCCACGCCAGCATCGCTGAAGGCTTCGGCCAGACGCTGCAACGTGACGGTTTTACCGGTGCCGGTAGCGCCCGCCACCAGGCCATGACGGTTCGCCAGGCGCATGGCCTGGGCGATTGGCTGGCCCGCGAGGTCAGCGCCGATAACGAGTTGTGATGAGTCAGGCATTTTGTCACCCATGGTTAATCTTTGATCCTTCATGGCCGATAACAACCGAGAGACCAGACTGAAAATAGCGTCGGTAATTCCCTAAGGAGAGACGGAAATATCAGCTTACTTTCAACACTGCCCATTTTGCGCGCCTTTATAAAAGCACGCCCTGGACATTAAGACTTTAGCGGACCCCCAAGCCATGAACAAAAACCTGCGCTTCAGCCATAAGATACTGCTTGCCGCCGCCCTGATCGTTATCGCCGCCTTCGCCTCGTTCACGCTGTACAACGACTATTTGCAGCGCAATGCGATTCGTGAAGATCTGGATAACTATCTCACCGAGATGGGAGACGTCACCGCCAACAACATCCAGAGTTGGCTGGCCGGTCGTATCCTGCTGGTAGAGAACCTCGCTCAAAACATTGCCATCAACCCCGAACAATCCAACGTCGTCAGTCTGCTTGAACAAAATGCTTTGGCATCGACCTTCATGGCCAGGTACCTGGGTGATGCCAGCGGCAACTTCATCAACCGCCCGGACTCCAAGATGCCGGACGGCTACGATCCCAGAGTTCGCCCTTGGTACAAAGGCGCGGAAAACAGCAACGGCTCGACGCTGACCGAACCTTACGTAGATGCGGCGACCGGTCAAACCATCATCTCCATTGCCACCGCTTCGAAAAAATCGGGGAAAAGCGTGGGGGTGGTAGGCGGTGACTTGAGCCTGCAAACCCTGATCGACACCCTGATCGCGCGTAATTTCGGCGGCATGGGCTATGCCTTTCTGGTCAGCGCCGACGGCAAGATCCTGGTTCATCCGGACAAAGCCATGGTGATGAAGTCCCTGAGCGAGGCGTACCCGAAAAATACCCCACGCATTAGCAGCAGCTTCACTGAAGTGGACGTCGACGGAAAAACCCGCATCGTCTCTTTCACCCCGATCAAAGGCTTGCCGTCGGTCAATTGGTACATCGGCCTGTCGGTGGACAAGGACAAAGCCTTCTCCATGCTCAGCGAATTCCGCACCTCGGCGATCATCGCGACCCTGATTGCCGTGGCCATCATCATTGGCTTGCTGGGCATGCTGATCCGCCTGCTGATCCAGCCGCTGCACGTGATGACCCGCGCCATGGAAGACATCGCCGACGGTGAAGGCGACCTGACCAAACGCCTGACCATCCAGAATCAGGACGAATTCGGCCTCCTTGGCACGGCGTTCAACCGTTTCGTGGAACGGGTTCATACGTCGATCCGCGAAGTGTCCTCGGCCACCGGCCAGGTCAACGAAGTGGCCTTGCGGGTGGTGGCGGCCTCGAACTCGTCGATGTTCAATTCCGACCAGCAAGCTTCGCGTACCAGCAGCGTGGCCGCAGCGATCAACCAGCTCGGCGCCGCCGCCCAGGAAATCGCCCGTAACGCCGCCCAAGCGTCGAATCAGGCCAGCGATGCCCGCAGCCTGGCCGAAGACGGCCAGCAAGTGGTGGATCGCAGCATTGCCGCGATGAATCAGCTGTCGAGCATGCTCAGCGCCTCGAGCACCAACATCGAATCGCTGAACAGCAAAACCGTGAACATCGGGCAGATTCTCGAAGTGATCACCAGCATCTCCCAGCAAACCAACCTGCTGGCGCTCAACGCCGCCATCGAAGCGGCGCGGGCCGGTGAAGCCGGGCGCGGTTTTGCCGTGGTGGCCGACGAGGTGCGCAACCTGGCGCACCGCACGCAGGAGTCGGCGCAACAGGTGCAGACCATGATCGAGGAGCTGCAAGTCGGCGCCCGCGAATCCGTCAGCACCATGAGCGACAGCCAGCGTCACAGCCAGGACAGCGTGGAAATCGCCAACCTGGCCGGCGAGCGCCTGAACAGCGTGACGTTGCGCATCGGCGAAATCGACGGGATGAACCAGTCGGTGGCGACGGCGACCGAGGAACAAACCGCAGTGGTCGAGTCGATCAACGTGGATATCACCGAGATCAACACGCTGAACCAGGAAGGCGTGGAAAACCTGCAATCGACCTTGCGGGCGTGCTCGGACCTTGAGCAACAGGCTTCGCGATTGAAGCAGTTGGTGGGCAGTTTCCGCATC
The DNA here is from genome assembly GCF_034008235.1 of Pseudomonas sp. P9_31. Classification (NCBI taxonomy): domain Bacteria; kingdom Pseudomonadati; phylum Pseudomonadota; class Gammaproteobacteria; order Pseudomonadales; family Pseudomonadaceae; genus Pseudomonas; species Pseudomonas sp. P9_31. The sequence continues at coordinate 1,488,824 of NZ_CP125375.1, read as the reverse complement.
TAGAACGTTTGACAGGCCCCAATCGCGAGCAGGCTCGCTCCCACATTTGATCTTCGTTGTTCACAAATAATGTGTTCACAACAGATCCTGTGTGGGAGCGAGCCTGCTCGCGATAGCGATCTGTAAAGCCCCGCAAAACCCCGCTGACACCCCCTCCGCAAAACCCCAATCGAACATCTATCCTTCATATAGGTCAACCAAAGGAGATCAACGGCCCCGGAGGAATGTTCATCGTGCATATCGCTGACATCACCATGTTCTACGCCCCTGCCAGCGGTGGCGTGCGCACTTATCTGGATGCCAAACACCGTCGTCTTGGCATCAAACCCGGCATTCGCCATAGCTTGCTGATCCCCGGGGCCCATTTGAGTGAACAGGATGGTGTCTACACCGTTCCAGCCCCTGCCCTTCCTTTTGGCAAGGGTTATCGTTTCCCCCTCCGTCTCGCGCCGTGGCGCAATGTTCTGCAGGATTTGCAGCCTGACCTGATCGAAGCCGGCGACCCTTACCTGACTGCCTGGGCTGCTTTGGACGCCAAGCGGCAACTCGATGTGCCGGTGATCGGCTTTTATCACTCCGACCTGCCGATGCTGGTCAGCAATCGCATGGGCAACTGGGTTACCCCCAATGTCGAAGCTTATGTCAGCAAACTCTATGGCAACTTCGACCGGGTTCTGGCGCCGAGCCAGGTCATGGCCGACAAACTGATCGGGCTGGGGGTGAAGAACGTTTTCGTACAACCGCTGGGCGTCGACCTGCAAACGTTCAACCCCAGTAAACGGGATACAGGTTTACGGGCTGAATTGGGCATCGATGAAAACACTCACCTGCTGATCTTCGCCGGCCGTGGTTCCAAGGAAAAAAACCTGCCAGTGCTACTCAATTGCATGAAACGCCTGGGTCGTCGCTATCACCTGCTGCTGGTGGGCTCGTCGATGCCAACCCTGGTGCCGCGCAACGTCACTGTCCTCGATGAGTTCTGCCCGGCGGCGCAAATCGCACGCTTGATGGCCAGCGCCGATGCGCTGGTGCATGCCGGTGATCAGGAAACCTTTGGCCTGGTGGTCCTTGAAGCCATGGCCAGTGGCATTCCGGTGGTGGCCGTGGCGGCCGGGGCCTTTCAGGAAATTGTCACCGATCAATGCGGCCTGCTCTGCGCGCCGGACAATCCAGTGGCGATGGCCAACGCCGTACGCGAGCTGTTCAGCCAGGGCAGCGCCGCACGGGGCAAACAAGCCCGCAGCCATGTCGAGCGGCATTACGCCTGGGACGCGGTGGTCTACAGCCTGTTGGGGCACTATCACGCCGTACTCGGCACGCAATGGCCGCTGATCGCCAATGGTTGAGCCCATGAACACGCCCAGTCTGTTGTTGGTGCTACACGACGTTGCGCCGCAAACCTGGCCCGATTACCAGGCCTTCGTCGAAGCCGTCGACACGCTGGCTGAAGTGCCGATGACCTGGCTGGTGGTGCCGAACTTCCATAAACATAACGACCTGGACGCGTATCCGGCATTTCGACGTTTGCTGAGCCGTCGTGTCGCTCGCGGCGACGAACTGGCACTGCACGGTTACTTCCATTGCGATGAAGGGCCGATTCCCACCACTCCCCGAGACTGGTTCATGCGCCGGATCTACACCCACGAAGGCGAGTTCTACGACCTGCCTCTTGAAGCCGCCCTCGCCCGCCTGCGCGCCGGAATCGAGGTATTCCATCGTTACAACTGGCCGCTCGAAGGCTTCGTCGCCCCTGCCTGGCTGATGAGCGAAGGAACCCGCCAGGCCTTGCGCCAGTTACCGCTGCGGTACACCAGCGATTCGCAGCATCTGTATCGTCTGCCGGATTTCACTGCGATCGATGCCCCAGGCCTGGTCTGGAGCGCGCGCAGCGCCTGGCGCCGGGGTTTGTCCAGGCTGGTCAGCGATCAGCGCGAACAACGTTGGCGCCAGGCACCGGTGATTCGTCTCGGCCTGCACCCGGTGGACATGCGCCATGAGTTCTCGCGTCATTATTGGCTGCAACTCCTCAAGCGTTTGCTCGACGAGGGCCGTGTGCCGATGACCAAGGCCAACTGGCTGGCACTGCAAGACGACACCGTCGGTCGCGCCGCATGAGCCGCGGGATTGTGCTGGTCGTCGCCCTGCTCGCTGCGGTGCTCATCCCCTCGTTGCTGGGCGGCGGCGAGACATGGTCGCGGCTGCAACGCTTTCCACTGGAATGGCTGCTGATCATGTTCGGCATGATCCTGCTGTGCTGGGGGCTCAATACCCTGCGCTTGCGCCTGTTGCTGGGCGATCAGCGCGCCAAGGTGAGCCGCCTCAAAAGCCTCGGGGTGGTGATGTCCGCCGAGTTCGCCTACTGCGCCACGCCCGGCGGCAGTGGCGGACCGCTGACCATCATGGCCCTGCTGGCGCGCCACGGCGTGCGGCCGGCCAGGGGCAGCGCCGTGTTCGCCATGGACCAGTTGAGCGATCTGCTGTTTTTTCTCTGCGCGCTGAGCGGGATTCTGATTTATGCACTGTTCCAGCACCTCAGTCAGCGCATGGAGTGGCTGCTGACCGTCAGCGCCATCTCGATGTTCGGCGGGCTGGTCAGTTGCGTGGTAGTGGCTCGTTGCCACCGCTCATTGATTCGTCTGAGCGGTCGGTTGCTCGCCCGCCTCAATGTCAAGACCGCGACTCGACACCGCTGGGCGCGCAAGCTTCTGCACTTCCTGGCAGCGTTCACTGACACACTGAAGTTGCCCTTTCAGACGCTGATTACCGTGTTTGCCCTGACCTGCCTGCATTGGGTCTTGCGGTATAGCGTGCTGTATCTGGCGCTGCGCGGGCTGGGCGTGGATTTGCAGTGGGCCTGGTGCTTTCTGATCCAGATGCTGTCGCTGAGTGCGGGGCAATTCAGTCTGTTGCCGGGCGGTGCCGGGGCGGCGGAACTGACATCGGCGGCGCTGTTGGCGCCCATGGTGGGCAAATCCACCGCGGCGGCGGCCATTCTGATCTGGCGGACAGTGACCTATTACTTCTATCTGGTGGTGGGTGGCCCGGTATTTTTACTGATGCTCGGGCGGCCGTTGCTCAAGAAGTTGATGAAGTTCAAGCAAGCTTGAAAGATCGCAGCCTTCGGCAGCTCCTACAGGGTGTACGCCAAGCCCTTGTAGGAGCTGCCGAAGGCTGCGATCTTTTCAGGCGCCCCCGGATTCATCGTCGGAATCGTCCTGCAACTGCTCCCACAACTCGGCGGCACCGGGAAACTCCGTGCCGTCTTCGGGGGTCAGGTCCTCGGGGTCATAACGACTCAAACACCCCTCCCCCAATGTGGCGGGTGCCTTGGACGTGGCTTTGTCCAGCGGATCGGCCATGGTCATGTCCTCAGTGCAGAAACGGCGAAGGGCCTGAAGCGATTGAACGCCCAGGCCCTTCGAATTTCAACCGTATGGCTATCAGAACACGACGGTTTTGTTGCCGTGCACCAGCACTCGGTCTTCCAGGTGATAACGCAGACCGCGGGCCAGCACCATCTTCTCGACATCGCGACCGAAGCGCACCATGTCTTCGATGCTGTCGCTGTGACTGACGCGCACCACGTCCTGCTCGATGATCGGACCGGCATCCAGCTCTTCGGTTACGTAGTGGCAAGTGGCGCCGATCAACTTCACACCGCGCATCGAAGCCTGATGATAGGGCTTGGCCCCGACAAACGACGGCAGGAAGCTGTGGTGAATGTTGATGACTTTATGGGCATATTCGCTGCACAACTCGGGCGGCAGAATCTGCATATAGCGGGCAAGTACCACCACTTCGGCCTCGTGCTGTTTGACCAGGCGCGAAACTTCGGCGAAGGCCGGCTCCTTGTTCTGCGGGTTGACCGGCACATGGTAGTAAGGAATACCGTGCCACTCGACCATGCTGCGCAAATCGTCATGGTTGGAAATCACGCAGGCGATTTCGCAGTCCAGTTCGTCGCTGTGCCAGCGGTGCAACAAATCGGCCAGGCAGTGGGACTCACGGCTGGCCATCAACACCACGCGTTTCTTCTGCTCGGTGTCGGTGATGCGCCAGTCCATCGAGAACTCTTCGGCAATCGGTGCAAACGCTTCGCGAAAGGCTTCGATACCGAAAGGCAGCGAATCGGCACGAATTTCGTGACGCATGAAGAACCAGCCACTGAGATTGTCCGAGTGATGGCTCGCTTCAGTGATCCAGCCGTTATGTGACGCCAGAAAGTTACTGACTTTAGCAACGATGCCGACGCGGTCCGGGCAAGCAATCACCAGCCGAAAAGTGCGCATGAGGGGGAAACTCCAGAACTTCGCAAAGGCCGCCATTCTAACGATTGCGCAGCAAAACTGCAGTATTGATGACGTGTGGCCTTGCATCGCGATCAGCAGCACAGATTCCGGCGCTGCCATACGCCAGTGCATGGTGCTCTTGTAGCCAGTCTTCAAGAGGTCAACTGTGAATATTCGTGACGCTATTTAACTGTCTCTCCAATGTGTGTCCTATTCACCGCAACTAATTTAAGTAAAACTTCGGTTAAATGTTTACTTGATGAAACACCCTGACTATTATTGTCGCACTGTCACCCTGTCATCCAGCGCCCAACATAAGGTAATCCTCATGTCCTTGATCAACGAATATCGCGCCACCGAAGAAGCTATCAAAGAGCTGCAAGCCCGTTTGAAGAATCTGTCCCAAGACGACAAACTGCAAACCGAGCTGGAATTCGAAGGCAAACTGCGCACCCTGATGGGCGAATACTCCAAATCCCTGCGTGACATCATCGCGCTGTTGGATCCAGAGTCCAAAACCAAGGCGCCACGTGGCGGCGCAGTAAAAACTACCGGCACCAAGCGTGCTCGCAAAGTTAAACAATACAAAAACCCGCACAACGGCGAAGTCATCGAAACCAAAGGTGGCAACCACAAGACTCTGAAAGAGTGGAAAGCCAAGTGGGGCGGTGACGTGGTTGAAGGCTGGGCTACCCTGCTGGGCTAAGCCGCAAGCGCGTCGCAGACTGATCCGCGACCTGAAGAACGCCAGCAAATGCTGGCGTTTTTTATGCCTGGAATTCAAGCGAAGATCATATTCGTTTTCAAAGACTCAAACGTTCGCGTAATGCCTGGACATGATTCTTCCACTCATCCAGGACCTCTCGCTGAAACGATGTAGCGCCAATCGTCAATTGGGCGGCGGTCTCCAGAAAACTTTCCAGCGTATTTGGCGCGCCCCACTCGGGTGCAGTCAAACGTTGCTGACAGAAAATTCGCCAGCGTTCTTGCTCTTCGAGGCTCAACGTATCGGGAAAGTTGCGCGCCCGATAACGAAACAATAACTCAGGCAAACGTTCATCATCGAAAGGCCACTGCTCTTGTGCTAATTGCGCAGGGTCGGCGGTTCTGACTTGCTCACATAGGCGCCGGTCCCGATCACCGATAAAACCGTCGTATAACTGTTGCTCGGGGTCCGGACTCGGAGAGAAATCGTCACGACTGTAAATGTCCGACACTTTATCTCGCCAAACTTGTTGTGCGTCGCTTAGCCGCAGCGCCCGTCCCTGATAAAGCGCCATATCCAGCCCCAAACGTTGCTGATCGTCAGGACGAAGTACCGATAATGGCGCCACGACCGGGCACTTGTTGATGTGTATGAGCTTGAGCGGCACCGGCAGTTCGCCTTCGGCCAGTTCGTCCCGGCGGGTGTAAAGCCGCTGACGCAAGGTTTCGGCATCCAGGTCGAGCAACCCCTGAGGGTCCAGGTGCAGGTCACAGACAATCAGCGCGTTGCGATTACGTGGATGCCAGGCCAATGGCAATACCACCCCCACATAGTGGCGGGCCGCCGAAAAGCGCCCGGAAATGTGCACCATCGGTTGCAACAACCGAATCTGATCCATCACCTTTTGTTTACTGCGCAACTGAAACAGCCAGTCATACAACTTCGGCTGCTTTTCGCGGATCAGACGCGCCAGAGCGATCGTGGCGCGAACATCCGACAGCGCCTCGTGGGCATTCCCGTGATCAATGCCATTGGCGGCGGTCAAGCGTTCGAGTTTGAGCGTCACCCGTCCTTCGTCATCCGTAGGCCAGACAAGGCCATCGGGACGCAAGGCATACGCCGCACGCACCACATCGATCAGGTCCCAGCGGCTGTTGCCGCCCTGCCACTCCCGTGCGTAGGGGTCGAAAAAGTTTCGATACAGGCTGTAACGGGTCATCTCGTCGTCGAAACGCAACGTGTTATACCCCGCCCCACAGGTGCCGGGCGCCGCGAGCTGAGCATGAACCCGGGTCATGAAATCGGCTTCGCTCAACCCTTGCTCGGCCAGACGCGCGGGCGTAATACCGGTGATCGTGCAGGCCGCCGGATGAGGCAGGATGTCGTCACTGGGCTGGCAATAAAGGTTGACCGGCTCGTCTATTTCATTGAGATCGAAGTCGGTGCGAATCCCCGCCACTTGCAGCGGGCGGTCGCAACGGGGGTTGATGCCAGTGGTTTCATAGTCGTACCAGAAGATCGAAGTCACGGGCTGTTCCTGAACTGAAGACCGGCGAAGTCTAGGCGCACACAGGCCGCCCCGACCAGAAATCTTGTCATTCAATCACCTCTTGTCACTCACTGTGCATTACATAGTTATGTCGTTTGCCCCCGAGAGACTGCTAGCATCGGACGGACATCGATTCGCAAACCAGCCACACCAAGGTTGCCCATGCTCGAGACCACAGCACTGCCAGGGAAAGCGACGCTGGCCCCGCCACTGGACACGCGGTATCAGGTCGAAACGCCCGAAGGCATCGACTTGCCGCTGCGCCCGGCCGGGTTGATGGTCCGTGCGCTGGCATTCGCCATCGACCTGGGCCTGCGCGGGTTGATCCTGGGCCTGCTGTTTATGGTGTTGGCGTTTCTCGGAACACTCGGTGCAGGGCTTGGCTCGATTCTGCTGTTCGTGGTGAGCTGGTGGTACATGGTGCTGTTCGAGGTGCTCAATCAGGGCTGCTCGCCGGGCAAGCAATGGATGGGATTGCGCGTGGTACACGACAATGGCACGCCGATCGGCTGGTCCGCTTCGTTGCTGCGCAACCTGCTGCGATTTGTCGACATGCTGCCGTTCGGCTACTTCCTCGGGGCGATCAGTTGCCTGCAACATCCCACCTTCAAGCGCCTCGGCGACCTGGCTGCCGGTACGCTGGTGATCTACCGCGAACAGCCCCTCACCCGGCCGCAACTACCCGACGTCCCGCCGCGGCGCGCAGCCTTCACGCTGACACTGACCGAGCAACGCGCCATCCTCGGGTTTGCCGAACGCCAGGGTGAACTCTCCGAGGCGCGGGTCAAAGAACTCGCCTCGATACTCGCGCAACCGTTGCAGGTATCGAAGCCACAGACCGTGGCCGAACTCAACGGCATCGCCCGTGGACTGTTGGGCCCCACATGAAGCAAAACCTTTTCGAAAGCCGCCACAAGGCCGAATGGGAGCAGTTTGCACTCATGCTCGAACAGCTGGAACGAGGCAAGGAATCCTCACGAATCGCCAGTTTCCCCAAGGACTATCGACGGCTCTGCCAACACCTGGCCCTGGCTCAGGAGCGCGGTTACAGCAGTTTTTTGATCGATTCATTGCAGCAGCAAGTGCTGCGTGGGCATCAACAGCTTTATCGGCATCGCAATCGACTGGGTGCCAACGTGTTGAGTTTCATCCTCGCCGATTTCCCGCGACTGGTGCGCGAACAGTGGCGCTTCGTGCTTGCCGCCGGCCTGATGTTTTTTGCCAGCCTGATCGGCTTCGCCTTGCTGGTGTATCTGTTCCCGGACCTGGTCTACAACCTGATCCCGGCCGAACAGGTCAGTGAAATGCAAAGCATGTACGACCCCGTCGCCGGTCATTTGGGACGTTCGGCCGAACGGGCGGCCAGTGAAGACTGGATGATGTTCGGTTACTACATCATGCACAACATCGGCATCGCTTTTCAGACCTTCGCCAGCGGTTTGCTGTTTGGCCTGGGCAGCGCGTTTTTCCTGTTCTTCAACGGTTTGATGATCGGCGCCGTGGCCGGGCACCTGACGCACATCGGCTACGGGCAAACCTTCTGGTCGTTCGTGATCGGCCATGGCGCCTTCGAGCTAAGCGCCATTGCCCTGGCCGGTGCCGCCGGCCTGCAACTGGGCTGGGCCTTGATCGCGCCAGGTCGTTTGTCACGGGCCGAAGCCCTGCAACTGGCAGCGCGCAAAAGCGTGTCGCTGATTTGCGGGGTCATGCTGTTTCTACTGATTGCGGCGTTCATAGAAGCCTACTGGTCGTCGCGGACCGCAACTGCGCCGCTGACCAAATACCTGGTTGGCGTAGCGCTCTGGGTGTCGATGGCGACTTACCTGCTGTTTGCCGGACGGACCCGCCATGCGCCTGAGTGACGCCAGCGTAGTGATCCGCCCGCGCACAAGCTGGGAAGCCATGGACCTGGGCGTGCTGCTGAGTCAGCGCTATCGACGCCTGCTGATGACCAGCTGGGCCATCGTGACCTTGCCAATCTTCGCCCTGCTCACCCTGATGCTGTGGGACTCGCCCTCCCTTGCCCTGTTCCTGTTCTGGTGGCTCAAACCGGCGTTCGACCGGCTGCCGCTGTACATCCTGTCCAAAGCCATGTTCGGCGAAACGCCCACGCTCAAACAGGCCCTGCGCCAATGGCCGCGCCTGCTCAAACCGCAACTGCTGGCCAGCCTGACCTGGCGCCGCCTGAGCCTGAGCCGCAGTTTTCTGATGCCGGTGGTGCAACTCGAAGGCCTGGGGGGCGAAGCACGACAACAACGTTTGCGCGTGCTATTGCAGCGCAACGCCGGTGCCGCGCAGTGGTTGACCATCATCGGCGTGCACCTGGAAGGCGCGCTGTGGATCGGCCTGATGGTGTTGTTCTACATGCTCTTGCCGCAGCAAATCGAACTCGACTGGGGCTGGCAGACCTTGATCGCCGCCGCCGTGCAGGACTGGCTCTGGCTGGAACACCTGACCAATGCTTTTTACGCCCTGGTGCTGGTGGCCTGGGAACCGGTCTATGTGGCCTGCGGTTTCAGCCTTTACCTGAACCGGCGCACGGTGCTGGAAGCCTGGGATATCGAGCTGGTGTTCCGCCGGTTGCGCCAACGCTTGAGCAGCGCAGTCGTCACGCTGCTGCTGGCCGCGATCCTGCTGATGCCGACGGCGCAAAGCGTCTGGGCCGCCGAACCGGTCATTTCACCGGACAGCCCGCGTCTGCTGGAACAACCGCTGACCAGTCAGGCGTCCCGGGACAGCATCAAGGCCATCCTCGATCAGCCACCGTTCAAGAACAAGGAAACGGTGACCCGCTATCGGTTTGGCGATGACAAACCCGCCGCCGATACTGCGGACAATGGTCAAACGCCCGCCTGGCTGAAGGCGCTGTTCAGCTTGCTGGACAGCCAACGCTTCGGCGCATTGGCCAGCCTGATCGAAGTGTTGCTGTGGGGCGCGGTGATCGGCGCCATAGGCCTGTTGATCTGGCGTTACCGCGACTGGTTGCAGGCGTTCGTCAGCCGTCGGCCAGCGTTAAACCGTAAAGTCGCGCGGCCGTTACCGCAGCAGGCGTTCGGCCTGGACCTCAACCGCGAAACCCTGCCCGCCGATGTCGCGGCCAGCGCCGAAAGCCTCTGGCAGACCCACCCCCGTGAAGCCCTCGGGTTGCTCTATCGCGCCTTGCTCAGCCACTTGCTGAACGACTTCAACATGGCGCTCAAACCCGCCGACACCGAAGGCGAGGTGCTTCAGCGCGTCGAACAACTGCAACAACCTGCCTTGCTGGCCTTCAGTAAAAGCCTCACCGGGCACTGGCAGAACATGGCCTACGGGCATCGCCTGCCCCCCGCGCATTTGCAACAGGAACTCTGTGACGGCTGGCGCGCTCTATTCGGCCCGGGAGCGGCCCGTTGAACCGCAGGGGGTGGCTGGCGGTCGGCGTGTTCATCGCCGTGCTCCTGGGCGCATTGAGTGTTTACCTGTATTTCAAGGCCATGCCCTATCAGGTACAAATCGAACACGGCCCGTCCCCTGAAGCCCAGGCCAACCCCTACCTGGCGGCCGAGCATTTTCTGCGTAAACAGGGCCTGACCGTCAGCCACGCCAACAGCCTCGACATCCTGCCGACCCTTGAGCCTCATCGGCGCAGTTTGTTATTGCTCGGCGATCGGTCGAACATGTCCCCGCGACAGGTGGATCAGGTGTTGAACTGGACCCGGGCCGGCGGGCGCCTTTTATTTGTCGCCGAAGCCCTGTGGGATGAAAAGACCGGTCAGAGCAATGATCTGCTGCTCGACCGGGTGCAGCTGCACCAGTTCCTGAGCAAAGACCTCAAGGACTCGCCACCCGATCTCGACGACGACCCCTACCCCAAACTGACCAAGCTCTATCTGGAAAACGAAGAGGCACCGGCCTACTTCAGCTTCGACACGGCGTTCCACCTCGACGATCCGAAAAACCTCGCCCAGGCCTGGGCCAACAGTGGCAAGGCCACGCACATGATGCAGCTGGGGCACGGGCTGGGTTCGATCACCGTGGTCACCGACGCCGACCTCTGGAAAACCCCGGCCATCGACCGGTACGACAATGCCTGGCTGCTGTGGTACCTGACGGCCGACACCGACGTGACCCTGCTGTTCAATAGCGATCGCGACAGCTTGCTGACCTTGCTGTGGCGCTACTTCGCGCAAGCCTTGGTGGCCCTGATCGCCTTGATCGCTTTGGGGTGCTGGCATGTCGGCGTGCGCAGCGGCCCTTTGCTGGAACCGGCCCCAAGGGCGCGTCGGCAACTTCAGGAACACCTGCGTGCCAGCGCCGACTTCATGCTGCGCCGCAGCGGACAGCACAGCCTGTTGCACGCCTTGCAGCAAGACATTCTGCGCCGTGTCCGTCACCGTCATCCCGGTTTTGAACAACTCGGCGTCGCCGAACAATGGCTGGTGCTCGCACGCCTGACTGGCCAACCCACACGCGCCATCAGCCAGGCCATGAGCCCGCGACCGAAACAGCGGCTGTCCAGCGCTGAATTCAGCCGTCAGGTCGCCCACCTGCAAACCTTGAGGAACGCCTTATGAGTGAACAGATCGAGCCCGGCACACAGACCCACGTCGCCCAGCAGCGCCAGCGCGCCAGCCAGTTGGCCCAAGCGGTAAGGACGGAACTGCAAAAAGCCGTGATCGGCCAGAACACCGTGATCGACGACGTGCTCACTGCCCTGATCGCCGGCGGCCATGTGCTGCTCGAAGGCGTGCCGGGGTTGGGCAAGACGTTGCTGGTGCGCGCCCTCGCCCGCTGCTTCGGCGGCGAGTTCGCACGCATCCAGTTCACCCCGGACCTGATGCCCAGCGACGTCACCGGCCACGCGGTGTACGACTTGCAGACCGAGCAATTCAAACTGCGCAAAGGCCCATTGTTCACCAACCTGTTATTGGCCGACGAGATCAACCGCGCCCCGGCGAAAACCCAGGCAGCGCTGCTCGAAGCCATGCAGGAACGCCAGGTCACCCTCGAGGGCCGTGCCCTGCCCATCACGCAACCGTTCATGGTGCTCGCCACACAAAACCCGATCGAACAGGAAGGCACTTACCCGTTGCCGGAAGCCGAGCTCGACCGCTTCATGCTCAAGGTGCGCATGGACTACCCGGACGTCGATCAGGAATTGAACATGGTGCGTCAGGTCAGCCGTTCGACCCGAGCCGATATGCTCGACGTGCAACCGCTGCGCACCGTGTTGCAAGCCAAGGACGTGCTGGCCTTGCAGCGCATTGCCAGCGACCTGCCGCTGGACGATCAGGTACTCGATTACGCCGTGCGCCTGGCCCGCACCACCCGGACCTGGCCGGGACTGACCCTCGGTGCCGGGCCACGCGCCTCAATCGCGCTGGTACGTTGCGCCCGTGCTCGGGCCTTGCTGCGCGGTGGCGAATTCGTGATTCCCGACGACATCAAGGGCTGCGCCCTGGCGGTGCTGCGTCACCGTGTGCGAATTGCCCCGGAGCTGGACATCGAAGGGCTGGAAGTCGATCAGGTGCTCAGGCAACTGCTCGACCAAGTGCCGGCGCCGCGCCTGTGAACACAGCCATGCAGACCACCCCTGTGGCGAGGGAGCTTGCTCCCGTTCGGCTGCGCAGCAGTCGCAATACCGGTAGGCGCGTTTTACCTGACACTCTGTGTCGGCTGGTTTTGGGGCTGCTTCGCACCCCAGCGGGAACAAGCTCCCTCGCCACAAGCGATGTGCGCCAATGAAACCCTCGCGCCTGCTGCTGATCTGGCTCGCCGTGCTGCTGGCCATCGGCATCGTGCCGGGCACACTGCGGGCACTGGACATCGAGGTTCCATCGAGCCTTTTATCGATCAACTGGGGATTGCTACTGGCGCTGCTGGCCTTGGCGACACTCGACGCCATCCGCCTCAAGCGCCTGCCCTCGCCCCGCGTGCAACGGCAGATGCCCGGCAGCCTGGCGCTCGGTCGATGGGGTGAGGTGCGCCTGGAGATCGCACATGATTTTGCCCAGCCATTGAACATTCAAATCTTCGACCATGTACCGAACGGCCTGGACTTCGAACACCTTCCCCTGTCGGTCGAGCTTCAACCCGGTCAGCACAGCCAGATCGGCTATCGTTTGCGTCCCCTGAAACGCGGTCACTTCACCTTCGAGCGCTGCGAAATCAGCCTGCCAAGTCCAATGGGCCTGTGGTCCGACAAACGCCTGCTGAACGTGACCGACAACACCCGCGTCTACCCCCGACTTCGCCCGTCTCTATGGCGGCCAGCTGTTGGCGGTGGATAACTGGTTAAGCCAGCTCGGCGTGCGCCAACGCCAACGACGCGGCCTGGGGCTGGAGTTTCATCAACTGCGCGAATTCAGAGAAGGCGACAGCCTACGGCAAATCGACTGGAAGGCCACCGCCCGACAACGCACGCCGATTGCCCGGGAGTACCAGGACGAGCGTGACCAGCAGATTATCTTCATGCTCGATTGCGGTCGGCAAATGCGTAGCCAGGACGATGAGCTGTCGCATTTTGATCACGCGCTCAATGCCTGCCTGTTGCTGAGCTACGTGGCCCTGCGCCAGGGTGACGCCGTCGGCCTGAGCACCTTTGCCAGCGAACAGCCGCGCTACCTCGCCCCGGTCAAAGGCACCGAACACCTCACGGTGTTGCTCAATACCGTCTACGACGTCGACAGCAGTCGACGAACCGCCGACTACCAGGCTGCGGCGAATCAATTACTGGCCAGACAGAAGCGCCGGGCACTGGTGATACTGATCACCAACCTGCGCGACGAAGACGATGAGCAATTGCTGACCGCCGTCAAACGCCTGAATCTGCAGCATCGTGTGCTCGTGGCGAGCCTTCGGGAAAACGTGCTCGATGAAATACGCCATCGCCCGGTGCAGACTCTGGACGAAGCACTGGCCTATTGCGGGACGGTGGATTACCTGAACGCAAGCGCGCAACGCCATGAGCGCTTGAGTGCTCATGGCGTTGCGGTGCTGCAAGCCCGGCCTGGGGAGTTGGGGGCCGAGTTGGTGACGCGGTATTTGAGCTGGAAGAAAGCGGGAGCCTTCTAACCTTCGATCAAACCTGCATTCGGTTACTCAATCAGGAATTTCAGTATTTGTGGAGAATCCGGGTATTGAGAGAACGTCAGCTGATAGATGTAATCTTCAATGCCCCATCTCGAAGCGATCACTGTCCACTCCAAAGTCAGTTCGTTGAACTTGCGTGGGGAATCCAGTCCCGGGTCGAATCCCATATCAAACTCTCCAAGCTGTCGGAACGACACCGACTCGTTCAGACATTCTGGCGGAACCGAGATGCTGAACTCGACCGGGCTCCCCAGCGCAATCTTCACGACAATCTCGGAATCCTTGATTTCGCACGGTTGATTTCCCACGCGATAGACAATAGCGGCCGGCAGCCCGGCAGAAGGAACCGGTCCCAACGACATCGCATTGACCGGCGATTGCTTGAGCAGGCGCGATGCCTCAAGTTGCAGGTTGTAAGCCCCGCCGATTGTGCCGGTGCACTGCCAACTCAACCCTTCTGCAGTCAAGGTTCGGGCAACGCCCAGCGCCGGCTGCACATTCGTAATCCCCAGCTCTGAGGGCAAGGAGTCCCCCTTCAACCCCAGGCAGACATCACGGCCGAGCAAATGGCTGCTCGCATTGTCGACCACCAACTTGATGGTATGAGCTTGGGTAGTCCGAGGAAACCTGGTCTCTTCGCCCCAGACTGTGGAAGGAACGTCAGCGTTCAGCTGAATCCGGGCATCGTCCCAGACACCCGCCGCCAATACCTTGAAACGGAAGGTATGGAACGGATCCGCCTCAGCGCCATCGCTGACACCTTCCAGCGTGGCGACGACCACCTGAACATCCTTTGCCTGTTCGGCCTTGTAGGCAAAATACGCCCACCCCTCGCCATCCGTTTCCACCCGTGCATGCTCTAGCTCGGCCGTAAAAACCACCTCCACACCGGAAGCGGCCCGTCGGGTGCCGGACGAGCGAACGTTGATCCCCAGCCAGACGCTTTCGCCCACCACCGGATCAAAAGCGGCCTCGCGCACCTCGCCGATCTCGATAGCGTTGTGTCCTGGTTCCTGCTCTTCAGACATGAGCGATCCTTCGTCCGTCATTGTTGTAGAAGTCGACACAGGAGGCGAATCCGATCCCATGGGTGCTGCGGCCAACACTGTGAATTCAAATGTGAAAGAGGGGGCGTCGTCGGGGCCATCGTAAGGGCTTGGCACGGTCGCAATCACCTCTACAGGGCCCGCTTGTGTGGCTGTGTAGGCAAAGCGTGCCCAGCCAGTCTCCTGTGTCGGAACCGGCGTAACAGTGTCGCCATCCTCATAGCTGACCACGACACCGGGTACTGACCGCTCGGTGTAATACGACTGGGCCTTGATCTCCAGAAAGGCGGTCTCGCCCACAAACATATCGAAAGTAGGCCCGCGTACGTCGGCTATCTTGATTCGGTTGTGCCCCAGCGACATAGGCACCGGAGGGTAAGTGAACCCGGCTTGATTGAGTTCCAGCGAGAGCCCCAACGCGCCGCTTTCGGTACTGGCGCGAGCGTCCAGCGTCCACTCCAGGCCATTACTTGGGAGATCCCGCGCATGGTCAGGCGCCAACGTCACATCGAGGGCATTGCTTGAGGCCCACTTCGCGGCGACCTCAAGCCCGGTCAACAGGCTGCCCGCTTTTGGCGTAAAGGCTAAGGTGTGCTGGCCTCCCAGGCAGGGATAGGCCATGTTTTCGAGGGCCAATTCCTTGCCGTCAAACGTGAACGTTCCGTCGTCCTCAAGCGTTTGTGACAGTAATCGTCCCTGCAACGCATAGGGGGCCAACTCGTCATGACACACATGCAATTGGAAAGGCGCACTGATATCGGCGGTTGAACGAACCGTCCAGATCAATCCGTCTCTGGTCAATCGACGCTTGTCTTTCATCGAAGGTTCGAAATCAAAGCCCAAGTCGGCATCACTTTTCAGATCCAGATAGATCTCTTCGTCCAACAGGGTGTCGTCACCGGGCAAGATCAGCAGGTCCACCGGCTGTGCACCGCGAAAACAGAGGAGTCCGACCGATCCCTCTTTCCGGCCATCCAATGTCACCGTGACCAGCTTGCTCCATGGATCCTTAGCCAATACCGTGACCGAGAACTCATGCTCCGGCTCCGCATTATCGTAAGGGCTGACGGCTTTTGCCTTGATCTTGAAAGGGCCTTCTGCGACAGGGTCGTACCCGTATTCACACCAGCCGTCTGCTCCCGTCGGCAGCGTGGGCTCTGGTGTTCCATCAATGCTCCACTGAACATCAACCTCCCGGACCGCCTCCACACCGGGCACTAGCGAGCGAATCTGAACGGACATCGGCAGCTTCGGACCGCCCACCGCAGGAAATCTCGACGGCGGCTTCACATCCCCGATAGCCAACCAGTTGTGGGCCAGGTTCAGCGTTTGCGAGGGCGACCGGTTGAGCAATTTCGAGCAGCTGACATGGAATTCGAAAACACTGTTTCTTCGGTTTTCACACGCCATGCGCCATGCCAACCCGCTCCCCACAACGGGTTCCCCGGTTTCAAGCTTGGGGTTGAATGTCACACCCAGTCCTTCAGGTGTGTCCTCCCCCGTCCAATGCAGCGACAGCTCGGAGTCGGCCAATGCGTGACCTGACAGGAACGCCAGCCTGACTTCATGGGTGGCTCCGCGGCAGGGGTATCCGGTTTTCGCCCCCCACATCCATTCACGGGGCGATCCATCCAGCGCAAAAGTCGCACTCAGCCACGGGTCCTCCTTCAGGACACGCACCTTGAACACATGCCGGGCATCGTCCTTTTCATAGTGGCTGTCGACCGAGGCCACGATCTCCCAGTCGCCTTCTACGTCCGGTGTCCAGGTAAAAACGGCCTCGCCGTTCCCGCCTGAGGGTTGCATGTCCAACACGATATCGTCTGCAGGGGTCGGGCCTTTCAACGTCCAGGTGACCAAGCGATTGGCCAATGGCGTTTTGGTGTAATGGGACTCCACCCGCACCCGCAGTTCCACGCTCTGATCGAGGTCGATCACCGGATAGTAAGCGGCCTCCTGCAGCGAGATCACATCCAGCTGAAAATGACCGGAAACCGTGCGCAGCGAATACAGGTCGGCGGTGTAATAACTGCGTACGTGCAGGGTGTGCTCAACTTCCTTGTCTTCAACAATCCCGGCGCAGGTTATCGTCCACGGGTCGCTGACTGGATGCTCTAGCCCCCACCGTGGGCCGGCACTGAGAATGTTCTCAGGATCAGACACGCCGCCGTTCACCAGCAACCCTGCGTGCGTTCCATTCCACGCATTGCCGCCGGTCACTTGCAGCGCAACGTCATGATGGGCGCCAAAGCACAGGTGCAGCGGTTCAGCGGTGGATTGTGGTTCGTCATCGATCATCACACTGTCCAGCTGCAACGGCTCCAGCTGCAACTCCAAACGCATGAAGGTGACCCGCACGGCGCCCGGCCTGCCCGGCCCGCCATTATCCGGACTGATAACGGTAAACCTGACCGTAGTTTCCGCAGCATCGAGGGTGAGCGGGTAAGCGTACTCGGTGAGATTGAGATCCAGCAGAGGTTGGTCGAGATTCAACGCCTGTTCGGCTTCAGCCTCGCGCGAAGGCACAAGCCTCAGGTCCACTTCCCCGCCCAGACCAGGATTGATCCGCAGCGTACCTACGGCGCCTTGTACCGCCTCGTACCAGAAAATCAGCTTGTAATCCGCCTTGCCGGGTTCAGGGCGCGGCGATGGTGCCAAGGTAATCGTCTGGTAGCCCTCCCCCATATTGACGGCATTCATGAAGCCGATCGTTTTGCCCTGCCATAGCCCTTCCTGCCGGGTGACCTTTATTTCGTCATTGATGATCCAGTCGTTCAGAACATCCTGAAAGTCGCCGTTGAGAATGAAGTTGTGGTTGGCGTATACATTTTCTTCGCTCATGGCTGCGTCTTCCTTGCGCGTGTGGTACCCGTGGCCTGATCGGGCGAACTGGTTTCGGAGGTAGATTTGAGCAAGCCCTCAACAGCGGTGGCGAAGTTCGCCCCGCCATCCCGGGCTTGATATCTCAGCGTCAGAATGACGTCCGTCAATGACTGCAGAAGACTCGCTTGGGAAGGCTGGCCATGCCTGGGGAACGTCAAGACATAACTGGCATGGGCGCCCGTTTTTTCAAAAGGTGCGTAACGGTCATCATCCACAGCATCGACAATGCCGTTGTCGTCCAGCCCCAAAGACAACCCTATCTGCTGGTAAGGACGCAGGTTCTGCACCAGAGAACCCAGAACCGGCGTGGCCCCATCTACACCGTGCAAGTGTTCGACAGTCTTGATTTCCGGCTCAAGAGTCGTGGCGCTGCTGATTTGCACCAGCGTGGCGCAAATGTTCTGGTAAGGCCCCAACAGACCGGGGAAGGTCAGTGACAACCCTTGGACCTGACGGCAGTAGTGGCCCGGGTAGTCTTGATCGAAGAGTTTTTCGTTCAGCTCGAATTCCAGCTTCCCTATATCTAAGCCCTCCTTCCACTTGACCTCGCCCATCAGCGTCTTGAGGGAAATCGTTTTCACCAACTGCAGCCGGCGCTCGTCGCGCTTGATGCGCGCAGCCGCCATCCTCAGCAGATCCAGCTTCAGCGAAGCACCGGTCGTGAACCCGTGGCAGGTGTCCATCCAGACATCCGGGCGGATAAAACGGGTCTTGTAGTCAGCCATTTCATACTGCCAACAGGTTTCGGCACACAGGCACAGGCCGGCGACCACGTCGTAAACCTGGTAGATCAAAGTCTTCACTTGCCCAACGACCCAGTTGCTCAACTCCAGGCCAGTACTGCGGTTCTTGTAGAACGCGTACACCGCCTTGGCCTGATGATTGGCTATTTCAGTCTGTTGCAGACTGGCCCGGGCGGCGCTGATCGCGTGATCCTGGGCCAGCAGTTGCTCGCGCAACACCCGTGCCTCGGCATTGGACTGGTCGCGCACCAGCTCCCATTCTTGCTGGCGCCGCCTCTGCTGCTCAATGATGCTGGCCTCTTCGGCTTCGCGCATCGTCAGATCCGCCGTCAACTGAGCCACCTCCGCGAAAGCGTACGGGACAGCCGCCAGACGCATACCGCCGTTGGATGTCCCAAAGATATTGGGAGCCAGATCCAGTGCCGCCCCTGCGGCCCGAAATGCCCCAGCGCCCCCGGCGACATACCGGGCAATCCTGTTTTTTTCCAGAACGCCGTACTCAGCCTCGGAAACCCCTTCATCGATCAAGTTCTGATAGTGCTGCGCGCGGGCCTTGATCATGCTTTCGCTTTGCCGCAACGACGCAGCGGTGGCCTCAAGCTGGGCGATCGTCGCCTCGTGGATCGAGCGGGCATAGTCAGCCAATTCGATCATGTGGCCTTGTTGCAACTCCTCCAATTCGCCCCGGTCACGCTGCTCCAGCCATGACCTGAGCTGATCCTCTTGCTGGATCAGAAACTCCACGCCCTGCAGTGCCAGGTTATGCACGGTTTGCCATTTGTAAGGCACGACCTGCACCTGCCCCCCCGGGTGGCGGAACGTCCCCAGAGTGCCATTGGCTTGCGCCCGCAACAGCTCCAACGGATCCATGGTCGGGCTGAACAGCGGAATCGACAGCGGCTGACCGTCGATCGAGCGGTTGTTGCGCAAGTTGTTCAGCCGCGCGTCGAGCAGGTCCCACAAGGCTTTGGGACGCTCATTGAGCCCGGGGCGAAACACACCTGAGCCCAACAGGTCGAAACGCGGCGTGGTCAGCATGCCGGTGGGCAGATCGGCCAGGCTGAGTTCAAAGTCGGCTTCGAAGGCTTTCAGGGGGTCGCGCCCGCTGACGCTCGTCAACACGTCTTTGAGTGGCTTCGGTTGCCATGTGCTGGCCGTTTCAGTGACCGGTTCTTCGCCGATCAAACTCCGTGCCCTGCTGTAGTTCAGCGCGGCGTGAACCATGCTGTCGTAATCCAGGTGGCGATAGAGGCCGTCCCCCCACTCGATCAGGTTTTCCACATAACGCAGAAAAATGGCGATCTTGAAGTGAATCGGTGCGGTATAACCGATCGCGTCCGGATCCGACGGCGCCGCACGTTCATACGAACTATCAATGTTCTCGTTTTGCAGCGCACGGCAGCGCCAGTACGCCGGTGCCGGAATCACCACCGGATCATCGGGCTGCGGGCTCTCCGACGGCTTGACCTCGCGCGCCAAGGGGTTGAAGACGTACTCGTACCAACTCTGCGCTTCGTGGTAACGGCCTTCCGCCGACAAGCGTGAACCCACCAGATCCGGTGTATGGAAAAACAGCTCCCAGAAGTACAAACCGTTGCAGCCGTCGAATGGCCCGTTTTCCTCAATCGTTCCATCGGGCATGAGCGGCTCGTCGACATGCTGGGTGTCCCAGGAAAGCAACGCATCGACCGACACTGCCGCCCGGCTGGTCAGCACGGGGCCGAACGTGGAGTTCACCCGTGAGTACTTGAGCACCTGTTGGCTGTTGTTGAAACTCAGAAACTGCGCCCCCTCGGCGCTGCTCTTGTCGAGGGACGGGGTGGTGTAAAGGCGCGGTCTCTCGTTCAACAAGACGGAGAACTTGTTGCGCCCGTATCCTTTTTGGCCCTCATCCGCCTCACCGAAAAAAAAGTCAATATTCGAACCAATGGGAAAATTGTTAACCCCCAACGATGCGGTTTCCCGGCTATAGGTCCGCCAAGGGGTCGCGTATTGACCGTCCAGTACGCCGGTCGAGATCCAGGGCAGTGGATCAGTTTCAGTCGATTGATCCATGTTGAGTTTGAAGACCACAGGGGCATAGAGAACCCTTGGCACCACCTGATTTTGCTCATTCAACACGGCATCACCCAGGCCGGTGATGAAAAAGCCGGCGCCGGCCCGAATCTCGTCTTGCGTTCTTCCAAGCAGATACGTCAATGCAGTCGCAGAAAGCGTGGCCACGGCTTCTGCCACCCAAATCCCGTCACCGACCGATGTTTCCTTGAAGTCGGCGGCAGCGAATGAATGGACCGTTTCCTTGCTGGCATCTTTGGGCAGTTGCACGTCATAAGCCTGCGACGGCTTTTCCCGCGTGGTCAGCGTGATTCGCAACTGCTTCTCGCCGGCATCGACAATGCTGATGTCGACAGACGTATCCTCCGTCACCGCCCTCCAACTGATCGACATGCGCTGCAGTACACGACCGTTTTCCTGCACGGCATCGCAGCGTCCCCGAACCCTGAGCACCTCATAAAAGTTGCTGTCCGCCCCTTGCTCGCGGGTATAGACGGCATCCAGAAAAAAATTCGCATTGATTGAGCCTGACGTTTCCACAGCGCGGGTAATGGTGACCGTCGAATAATCCTGTGGCACCACCTTTTGTTGCAGGCTGGCCGCGTTCCTGAAACGGCCAAAGGTCATCGTCAGCAGGGTCGCGGTGTCATCGGCCACCTTGCGGAACAACGCATCGCGGGTTTCATGAATTTCGATTTCATGGAACGGTGCCCGCCCGTCCAGGCCGTGGCGGTTGGTGTAACAAACGGCCAATCGATCGTCCTTCGGATCACCGTCGCCCAGTGACACAACGGTCAATCGGCCATTGGACACGTCGTACTCGCAGTCACGCTGATGCAGCGACAGCGGCACCGACCACTGACCGTTCAGGGAGCTGAAGGACAGTTTGATTTCCAGCGACCAGGGTGTCTGCACCACGCCGTTGCTATCGACCTGGCGCTCTCGCCATTCACACCAGACCAAAACCGGGAGCCCCAGCCAATTCACGCAGCGGATGTCCACTACGGTGCCGGTGGTGGCGATATCGATCTTCTGCCATTCACCCCAGGCAGCCGGGTTGATTTTTTTGCTGGCGTTGTCCAGCTCGACGTTGACACTGCGCAAGTAGTAAGCAAACGGCGCTGTCCGTTCCTGCCCGATCAGGTAATAGCGTGCGTCCTGAACGTTCGCCCCGTCGATGTAGCCGCTGAGCACGTCAAGATCACAGATGCGCTGGAAGGCCTGGGTGTACTCCATCAAGCCCCTTTGCACCGACCCGGTACTCAGGCGCATCTGATTAAGGCTGTTTTCCAGCGCCAGAAACAGCGTGGTTTTGTTCAGGCGCAGTGACGGGACAATGTAGTTTTCCGCCTGATCCTTGAGCAACACATTGGCCGACCACGTGCTGTAGTGACTCAGAATCCCGTACCAGTACTGCAAATCCTCCTCTTCGAAATGGCCGTTTTCGTACCCCTTTTCCATGCCGCTGTAGACCGACTGGATATGTTGCTGCAACGTCCGCACGGTCGAGGAAATCCGGGTGGCCTCCAATTGCGCACTGTCCTGGACATCGAGCATCAGATATTCGCTCAATTCCTCGGAGGTACGCAGGGTGACGGCGCCTGACCATAGCTTCTGACCCAGCACCGCTTCCACCATCGCCGCCGTGTAACGTTGCGTCAGCTCATTGATTTGCAGCGTTTCCATTGTGTTTTTCTCCCTGTCGCTGGGTAATGACCCGACCGGCCTGCAAACGCAGTGTTCAGGCCGGGCCTGCGGACAACCAATCAGTTCATGATGTCGACGATGAACGTCGGGTGACGGGGCGTTTGCCCAAGGTGCCTTCGATCACCAGTGCCTCATTCAAGCGGTCGCAGAACAGGCTCAGCTGGAACCGACCGTTTCGGATGTCGGCGGTGCGGATCTCCACCTGACAGGGGTCATCGGTGAACTCGAAACGCGTGGCCAAAGGTGGGGTGAACACCATGCCCAGCGCCTGGGTGGAATAGTCGGAACTCCACCCCAGCGCACCCTGGCTGCCCCGGAGTTGCGAGGCGTCGGCCGGAGCGATTTCGAGGCGGTAATGGCCATTTCGGAACAGGGTGAGCTCGTCGGTGCCGGGGGTGATCGGCACACGGATTTCGCCGCTGAGCCCAATCTCGATCAGCTCGACTTTCCATTCGAAGGCGCGAACGACAGTCAAATCGAACCGTTGCGTGAGCGGTGGATGAAGCACCAGATCGGCGGTCACGACAAATAGGCCAGGCAACGCCGACGTGAACGGATACACCGCTCGACCTTGCGCATCGGTCGCAATGGACACCTCCACGGGTGGTGTCGAATTGACCTTCCACAACACCGGATAATTGCCAACCGGCTTCGCATCCGCGTCGCTCGACTCCTTCACATCCACCCACAGCAACGTCGGCCGCGTCGCGCCGGCCACCGGGAAGCGAATGACTTGCGAATAGTTCTGAATCACGGCGTCACTCGCCACCCACACCTTGACCTCGACCACGGGATCAGAGCCCAGTTGTGCATAGATCGTCAGATCGCCGGACTGCGGATCGGCCACCGAAAAATCGGAGAACCCGTCCGTATCGCTGGCCGCCTCGACTTTGGTCGGTTCGACGTTCGTCCACCACATCACCTTCTCGCCCGCAACGGGTGCATGGTCGAGCCCGACAATCTGGCAGCGTACCGGCAAGGCATGCCCGACCATCGCCACCGCGGTAACAGCAGGCTTGTCGAGAATCCGTGGCTTGTCGGCAAACACAATGGGACGACTGAAGGTGAGCTTGTGGCTGCCCTCCACGTTGCCGACCGCAAGGGTGGCATTACCCGGACTGACGCTGGAGATCCACACCCGGCTCAGGCCATCCTTGTCGGTGTACGTCTGGCTGGGGCGGATTTGCCCCAGCGTGGTGGACCAGGCCACCTGACGATGAGCCCCCCGGTTGCCATAATCGTCGATCAGCACAGCGTACATCTCTTGCTCCCACAGACGCCCCGCCAACACCGGATCTCGGGGCGGCAGCCCGCTCAACTCGGAATTGAACTTCAGGGTCGCCTCATCGCAGTCGATCACCACCGACGGCGCATACACCGGCTCATACAGCGGCAAATTGAACGACACATGGGCGGTGCCCATCCGCGCCCCCGCCTGGAGCCGGGCCCAGGCCCGCCCCTGATGATCGGTGCGGGTCACCGGCGTGAGCATCGCCCCCAGGTCTGTCGCCCAGTGAATGTCCACGCCCTTGAGCGGTTCACCGTAAAAGTCGAGCAGCAAGCATTCGAACTCCGCCACTTCCTGTGGCAGGTTCGCGATCAGGGTCGGGTTGTCCACCACGCAGCGGGTGGTGAAACTCTGCCCGACTTCCGCCGAATCCTGGACGGTGGTCATGGCATTGAATCGGGCCAGGCTTTCCAGCGCGCTTTGCGCGGCCAAGGCATAGGCCGGTTCCAGATCCAGCGGGTACAACGTGCCCAGGCGCAGCGCTGCCGTGGCATCCATCCCGTGCCTGGCCAGCTCCAATGTGCGATCCAGCACATCAAGGTGCGCCAGATTGCGCAGAATGGGCCGGGCCGGGCTATCGCTGCCTTCGATCTCGTGATTGATGTGCTCGGCGCATTCGAGCACATGCCGGATCCCGCAGCCGAAATAGGTGGCCAGTTTGTCGGCGGCGGCATCACGAACCAGGCGCAATCCGTCCTCACTCAGGTCGTCGGGCAACTGGTTGACCTGAAGCAGGTAGTCGAGCATTTTTTCCTCGGGCTGGCGGGCCCGGGTAATCAGCCGGCGGTAGAACGCCAGGTAGTACACTGCCCGGATCGAGATCTCGTACGGGCTCTGCAGACTGAACCATTGATACTGTTCGCCCGTCAGCAGTGTGGCGAGCATTTGCGGACTCAGCCCAAGCTTGTCGGCAATCCTGCCGCGCCGCTCCAGCTCCGCAAGCATTTGCAGGAATGAGTCCGGTTTCTCCAGCACCTGTTGCAGGCGTGCAGGCTGCAGCGTCATGGCTTCTTGCAAAAAGTCATACACGTGCCCCTGGGCCCAGGACAACACCTGCGCGGCCAGCAACGAATCCAGTTTCAGATAAACCGAAATGCCTTCCTCCACCACCACCCGCTGCTCGTCCCGGCAACGCAGCACGATGGTGCGAATGAGGTTCTGCAGAGGCTCACGTTCAGGGGCGTCCTCATCTTCCGAATAGACAGACTTGGCGATCGTTTCGATCTCTGCGTCGGCACGCGCCAGATACTGGGTCTCGGTCTCGCCATGGCGCCCGATCACCAAGCCGTTGTCGTCCACCAAAGGGCTCAGCAGCGCCAGCCACTGGACAAGCTGCTCATGACTGTCCCGTAATGGGGCACCTTCCTCCAGCAGCGTGGCCTCCTGCACCAGCACCGCTTGCGCCTGGCTGCGCAATTGCCGCAGAAACTGCTCCTGGGCCTGCGACCAAACGGTCGGCACATACACAGGGTTGACGTTTTGCACCAACCACAGCACCGGTACATCGTAGTCGCGGGCCCATGCCGCAGCACTCATTAGCCCGCGGATGGCGCTTAACGCATCCGCACCGTCTCCCGAGCCGTAACTGGACACCGCCGGCTCACCCGCCAATTGCGCCACCAGGCCTTCGCCTTCGCTCAGGGTTTGCAGCAGCGCGGTCGACTCGATAGGCGTCAGCCCGAACAATCGGCCCAGCCGCACCAGACGCCAGAAACTGGAAAGAATCGCCAAGCTGCGCTGCAAGTGTGTCTTGAGGCCATAGGCCTCGGCGATCACCGTGGCCAGGTAGCGGTAGGTCTCGAAGTTGATGTCCAGTGCGCTGCAAATCTGATGCACCGTCAGCTGTTCGGCTTCGGTGCGCGGCACGATGGCAAACTCGACATTGTCGATGCGCAGGTTTGTTTCATACATCGCCTCTCGGTTGTACACCCGATCAAAGTGCGACTCTTGCCCGTCCTGGCCGTACACCGACAGCACGTCGATGAACGCCGCGAACTCTTCGGCCTTACAGTCGTAAGCCGTGTTCAACTCCTTGAACAGCCCCAGACAACGCAGGGTATTGGGGCGAATCCAGATCGACGGTTCCCCGGTACCGCGACGTTCGGCGTTCATCGCTGCGATGAGCAGTTGATCGACCTGATGGCTGGGCAACTGCAGCATGCGATCCAGCCGGCACTTGCGATTGATCCGGTCCATGCGGTGTTCCAGAGCCTCGAAATTCGTCTCGCCCACATGAGTCAGCTCGAACCGAGCCCCCAAGCTGTCTGGCACGATATCGATAGCAGGGGCTTCCCCCCCATGGATATAACGGGCACCTGCCGTTACCCCCGTCAGCGGCACATCCGGATTACCCAGCGCCGGGGCGTTGGCCGACAGTTTGGGCGTAAAGGCACCATGCCCCAGCAAGCAATCGACCTTGCGTTGATCGAGGCGTGTTGCATCCTTGAAAATCCACAGCCTGCGCAGGCTTTCGAGGAAATTCGCCAGGCTGCCAAAGTTGTCGGGATAGAAATCGTCGGCGGACTTTTGCGGATCCGCATCGACCAGCCGTGTACGTGGATCCACCCTCCACAACGGCACGTTGGCCATCGCGCCATTCAAGGGAAAGTACGGGTCTTCCAGCAGCAACGACAAATGCAGCGGCCCGATGCCGCTGCTCAGTTGCAAGGCCACATCGGCGCGATCGCCCCGGGCGCCCGGGTTCTTGAAATACGGGTAATCCAGGTCGACCCGGCGAATCATGTCCCCCAGCGCCCCATTCTTTACCGTCTCGCCGACAACATGAGTGATGCTTTCCCAGTCGTGGTCATAGGGCAGGCTGTTGTGAAAACGGATCGTGCGCAGGTACGCCTTGACGGTCGAAATGTCGATGCCGGGCCGGGCCAAGATTTTAGCTTCAAGTACCGAGTTGGCGATTTCCAGCCGTGACTGCATGCGGTTGATCGCCATCTCGTCAATCAGCAATTGATCCACATCCGGCCGGCGCGCCTCCAGCGCGATGGCCTGGGCCGGATCGCCCTGCGGCACGATGTAGTCTCGTACCCATTCACGCAGAGCCACCATGTAAGCGGTGGTCGAAGCGCCGTGCTCAGGGCTGCCTGGCGGGGCGGCGCCGTTGATATCCGGGTTGAACTGTTCCGTGTACGTGGGCAACGGCACCAACGCCTTTTCATCGTCTGGCGTCGGTGCAGCGCGCAGACTCTGCTCGCGATACACCCTGGCCATGTACAACGCCAGGGCATTGCCACGGGCGATCAACGAGTGGGCCTGTTCGCGGCCCAGGCCAAGCTTCTGCAACCCGCCGGCGCCCAGTTTTATCAAGTCGAACACGCTGGGGTTCTGCGCGATGTAATCATCGAAAGGCAGGCCGGCATCATTGCGCTCCTCCCCCAGCACAGCCTTGACCAATTGGTGGATCGGACGATTGTCGGATGCATTCATTGCGCTATTTTCCCTTCAGGCAAAAACCAGGGCCGGATCCCGTCAGCGGGTTGGCGGTTGCTTGCGTCAGGCTGATTTAGCGCTTGCAGACAAGGGCTGGTCTACTGTCAGATCTGACAGGTGAGATGACCGCTGATCAGAACGCGCAGCCATGAATGCCATTTGAAGCGGACAAAAAAATGGCCCTCACAAGAGGGCCAGATCTGAAGGAAACAGCAAAGCGTCAGCCGGCATCGATCACCGTGAAATCACGCTCGAGCATCCAGGGGGATTGCAAGGTGTCTTTGTACCCTTTCCCTCCCATCCTGAAGCCCCCCAGTGGTAGCCCACCGGTCACGATCACCCATTGTCCCAGCGCATCGGCAACACCTTTGCCCCATATGACATTGCCGTTGCCCGATCTGTAGAGCCGCACTTCCACCCCCGGCATTGCCGTGCCGCGGATCACTTCGTGAGGGGATATCTGGGCGTCCGCGACCGGGCTGGCGATCTCGGGGCGGTCAATTTCATCGGCAACCTTGAAGCTGATGGCAGTGCTCAGCCAAGGCGAATCTTGACCATCCATGGACTGCCGGACATTGATCTGATGGGCAGTCTCTTGCACTGTCAGCTCAACTTCACAGCGCACTGACCAATAGCCTTGCGCGTTCACCGTTGTGGTGGCGTAAACAGTTTCTGTCTGATCTTCAATCACTTGAACTTCGGCTCCGGCGATGCCCCTTCCGCCGAATACCGGCCGCCGTTCGAGCTCCTGCGCCGCATCGTTCACCGGCTGATCGACAATCACCCTTTCGACAGGCATCTGGATCACCTTTACGTTGCGGTTGGGCAACAACCACTTCGACACGACGCCATCGCGTGACTGACGCACCGAATAGGTATAAACGCTTTCCGCCACCGGCAATTCGATCTGCGAGCGTACCGCCCACTTCCCGTTGCGATCCACCCGGGTCGTCGCCAATACCGTGTTCATGTCATTCACCTTGCAGATGAAGATTTCAGCCCCCGGCTCCCCCCCGCCGGAGAACATCGGCCGCCGCCCTACCTCTTGCTCCACGAGCGGAAACTGCACGGTGGGCGCTTCAAACTGGGCAGTCTTGCGCTCCACCATGAAGCGCCCGCTCTCGGCCCACTCCGAAGCCTTGCCGTCCACGGTCTGACGCACGATCACCCGCGCCGCGCCGACGGGCAGGTCCTTGTTGCCCACCACGGCCCACCGCCCATAGGCATCGGCCTCCGTCGCCGGCGCCAGCACGTCTTCGGCGTTGAACCATGAAGCGACGGTGATGCTGGCCCCAGGCGTGGCCAGGCCACTGTACAGCGGCCGGACCCCGGCCCAGTCGCCGGTCAGGGGTTCGGTGATTTGCGGTGCCGGACCAAGCAAAAGAAAAGTACTCGTGGATGACGCGAGAGAGTCCAGCCCCGCACCGGCTCGCGCAAATGCCTTGATGCCGTTGGTGGCGATCATGTTGTGCTCGAAGCTGGCCGACCAGGTGCCATCCTCCTTCACCGTGACGGGGGCGAAGTTGTAAGCACTGCCTGTCCGTTGGACATGCACGGTATCCCCCGGATAACCGAATCCAGAGATCCTTAGCAGACGGCCCAGCGCTTCGCCATTACGGGGTGTGTCGATCACCGGCACGGCTGGCACCACCGTGACGACACGCTCGAACGGTTCACTGAGGTATGTCTTTTGACGAAGCCTGGCCTCCACGGTTTTCGGCCCCACCGACAGTGTCAGCGTTTCCTCCCAACTGCCGTCCGGCTTCAATGGAATGTCTTTAATGAAGGGTTGGCTTTCACCCTTGATCGACAACTCGACGGTGCCCTGCGACGCAGTCGTTGTGCCTGTGAACGTCGACGTCCGCGCCGGCCTGCCGTTTGGCGCCGGCACCGTTATCCCGGGCTTCGGCACGCGAACCTTCACCGTCTGCGCTGCGGTCCGGTCGGATTTGTTTTCGCTGAATTGAGCGTCCTGCTGGATGGCATAAACAGTCAAACTGGCCGGGGCTTGCTCCGCCAGCGTCACCGTCCATCCACGGTCAGGGCGCACCTGGTTGCTCCCCAATGGCTGATGGGTGGCTTGCGAATAAATAACCACCCAACAGCCCGGGAAACCTGTCCCCTCAATGACCGGAACAAGATCGACCTCGGCATTGTCGGCCGTGGTGATAATCGGCACCGGGGATTTAACCGTAAACGTTCGCGTGCCCGGTGAGGATGGCTGCCCACCGCCGAAAGCCGCTGTGGCCGTGAGGGTATAGGTGCCCGGCGCCCACTCTTCGGTGGCGTTCAGGGTAAACGTGCCGCCCGTGGCCGTCAGCGGTACATCCGGTTTTCCCGGAATTTTCAAAACGATGGCCGACCCTGGCCAGGCGCTGCCGGAAATCTGCGGACGCTGTCCGGAGGGGACATTCGACGGTGGATTGCTGAATACGGGGGGAGGCGAAGGGATGGTCATGGTTGCAATTTTGGCACTCTCGCCGGACCACCGATTGTTCACCCATTGCCGTGCGGTCAGGTTGGTGTAAACGCCAGGCGCAAGATCGGCAGTTGCAGTGGTGTCCCAGATGAGGTTGGTCCGCACGGTGGCCTGTGGCACGCCGGCCAGGGCGACACCATTGTTGTAAATGCCGATCTTGACCTCATATGTGCCCCACTGACGTCCTCTGCCGGCAAAGGTAGCCCTCTGCCCGTTGACGGTGGCGGTCACGTTCGTCGGTACGGGGGTAGGGACGTTGACAGACAGATTATCAGTCCAACTGGAGTTGTAAATACGCCCGCTCCCCCCGTCGGAAACGCTTTGTTTACCGGTGAATCTGTAGCTGCCCGGTACAAAAGTTTCCGGGATATCCTTCGTCCAGTTACCCGAGTTGACCGGTGCATCAAAGTAAAAGTTGGCGGTAAAAGATTGATGAATGTGCATTTGAACGCCGGTACCGTTATAGCCGGTGCCGTACAGCTCAACACCTTCCCCTTTTGGCCTGGATAACAGGGTCGGTTCGGGCGGTCGAATCAGGAACAGTTGGGAGACGCCACGCCCGGAAGTCTTGCCGCTGTGGGTCTGCCGTGCCACCAGCCTTCTTGGCCCTGGCTCTAACGTCACGTTGGCGCTCCAGGTACCCGCCTGCGCCGCGGCACCATTACCGACCACGGTGTCTGTCATATCGATGAGGACTGCAACTGCGGCGCCGGGCAACCGATTGTTACCACTGACGGAAAAGGTCCGTTCCTGAGTCAAACCATCGGCAGGTGAACTAATGGCCGGATTTCCTAAAACGGTAAAGGTGACGGGTAATGTGTAACCCGGCGTGAAGCCGGGATAGGTAAAACTTGCGGTCGCCGTCAAGCGCCCGCTGGGCCACTGCGCAGTCATGGGTGACTGCCAAGCCATGGATGAGGGAACGAGAACGGGTTGGGCCAGGACATCCCCATAATCCGCCCTCACCACTGCCATTGTAGAATCTGGAGCGGCGGTACCACGGAAGATAACTTCGCTAATGGGCAATACATCGCCCTGGGCTGGCGAAGTGAGCGTCGCCAGATAGATAGTCGGACTGTTTGTGTATGTAGATAACTTACTACCTATTTGTTGCCAGGCTTGTGTATCCAAACTCACAAGACCGGCCGGGAATTTGACACTCGCGCTCCAACTCCCATCAGGTTGGATAACAGCGGTGGGGGCCTCGTAACTATAGGCATTACGAATGCGTACGGTACCGGCTCCGTATATGCCTCCGCCCCCTGTCATCGTAAAAGGGGAAGCAGGAACATTCTTGATCGGTTTGAAGGTTGGGGCAGGAACTGTATATGACACTCTCACACCTATGTTCATCGGAACATCCGACGTACCCGCTCTGTCATATATGTATTGAAAGTTTATCCACGCATAATCGGAATTACCTGCTACGGAGCTGCCTCCACTGATGGTGTGCCATTGACCATCCTGGGTGGCATCGTCGTTACTCAGTTCTGAATACCCCCAACTGCCTGCCGAACTCATAGACAGGTATACGTTGCCGGAATGCCTGCCATTGCTCAAAGCCCTGTATCGCTTTGCCTGACAAGTAAATAATTTCCCGGCTGCATCCCATGAGTATTCCACCTCAAGTTCTGCCCAATAACTCTCTTTTGTCACACGCAACGTTGTCAACACAAACAAATCATTTTCTTTTTGTCCCGAATCAACAACAAGAGTCACATCAGCTGGCTGTTCAACGACTTCAGGTTCTTTTTCAATATCGTCAGTAAGGCGTATTTCTTCCAGTGCATTACCAAGCAGATTTTTTTTGACATCATCGTTTATATCCATGACTGACACCGTTATTTTCACGATTTTGGAAACTCTGCCCGGAAGCGTTCTTGAACTATTGAATGCCAATCCATCTGGCCCCCGCACCTGACAGATCTGACAGTTCCAATAAACGGTAATCCACGGTAAAGGTGTATTTCAGAAGCTTTCAACGCCGTCATCCCTCGGCTACAACGGGTTGCGCCATTGCCTACAGATCCGCCAGAATCCGCCGGCTTGTGCGCCTTGTGCCTGTCCCGTAACTTGATCCGTGCCGCTGCCAATCAGTGGTCGGGTTTAGTCGCCCGGGGGTGTGTCACCAATGTGTATAAGCGTCATCAAGTCGGGTACTCCCTATCCCCGCACTCGATGGTGGCTGTGCGCAGGGCGCTTCGGCGCGCCGGTTTTTGGTGATACCCCCCGGTCGACTAACCTGCGTCCAGCCGCCACCCATTCGTTTAGTCGCGAAGTGGTGAAGGCCCCAACTACGGGTTATCACTATGTTCAAAGCCACACCCAATCCCCCCGAAACCGACCCGGTTTCCCCCTACGCCACCCTCGATTCAAAAAAACTCCACGACGCCGCCGAAAAGGCCCTCGACCACTACCTAAAACCCGACACCGCCCCGTCGCGCTCATCCCAGGACCGTGCCATGA
Source organism: Pseudomonas sp. P9_31 (assembly GCF_034008235.1). NCBI lineage: Bacteria > Pseudomonadati > Pseudomonadota > Gammaproteobacteria > Pseudomonadales > Pseudomonadaceae > Pseudomonas > Pseudomonas sp. P9_31. Next base: position 1,457,098 of record NZ_CP125375.1, on the reverse strand, counting down.
AAATGTTCACCGTTGTCCCCGATGCCAACCCCGAAGCCTTGACCATCGAGACCTACGAAACCTTTTCGACGGTCAGCATTCTGCTGCTCGACCTGGCTGAAAGCCTGGACGACAAGCCGCGGCATCTGGCGATGGCGATTTATCGGATGAGTGAGTTGGGGTTGATGCTGGTGGAGCGGTCGCTGGATAACGAGCGGGCGATTGCTACGGCCTGACCTTTAAATATCCGGCGACTGTATTGACGCCATCGCGAGCAGGCTCGCTCCCACAGGGGATTTGAGTTGAACACAAGCGTTGTGATCAACGCCTACCACTGTGGGAGCGAGCCTGCTCGCGATAGCAACAGTGAAAGCGCCGCAGCCTTCAGGCCGAGGCAGGCAGCGGCTGAAAGCTGAAGTACTGCTGTAACGCCGAGACCAATTGCCCATACTCCGGCGGTGCCCGTTGCAGGCTGAACCCGGCGTCATAGTGGTGGGGGGTTGCGTCTTCGTGGCACCACAGGCAGCAGGCATTGAGGTCGATCACCTGCTGGCAGTTGCCGTCCATGGGGATTTTCAGGCGCAGGTCAAAGTCGGCACCCACCATGATCGGCAACTGGCTGATCAGCATCAGCCCGTCTTCGGACAGATTGCCCAGAAAGCCGATGGGCTTGTCGGTGACGCTGTTGAACACTTTGAGAAAATACGGCAGTTGATGCCGCTCGATCCGGCGGTCAGTGAACATGCGTTAGTCGCCATGCAAGGCCCTTAAGCAGGGCCGCACTAATGCTTCGGAACGGGGCCTGCTCTATTGCTTTATAGGCATGAGCCGCGCTCTCCCCGATCCCGGTGCGACAGTCCATCCGTCCGCTGCCGATCACAGGTGTTACCTCGATTAGAAACAAGGCTCTAAACCGATCTATTCGACTATAGCTCACCCACGCCGGCCGGCCAGCCGTTGAACGCTGCCTTCAATCAGAACCGGGTCGGGCGCACCACCGTCGCACTGCGGGTCGGGTAATGCCCCAGGCTCTCCAACGTTTCCAGACGGGCACGGGCGCGGTAGGCGTATTCGCTTTGCGGGTAAGACGCGATGATGAACTGATAAGTCTGGGCCGCATCAATGAACAGCTTCTGGCGCTCCAGGCACTGACCGCGCATCATCGACACTTCCGGCTGCACGTAGCGACGGGAACGGCTGTCGCGATCGACCTTGGACAGTTCGAGCATCACTTGCTCGCAGTTGCCGCGCTCGTAGGCGCTGTAGGCATTATTCAAATGATGGTCCATCGACCAACGGGTGCAGCCCACAACACTGAGGGCAAGGGCGGCAATGAGCACGAATCGCATGGGGGATCTCCTGTCTTGCGCTCTGTATCGACCCGTGGGTGGAAATCTTCAGGAGCATTTGCACCAAGCTGTCGCGTTCAATAAAGAAACCAATAGCCAAGTTCTTCAAAAAAAGTAGTGCAAACGAACAATGACTACACCCCAAGAGCATAGTAGCCTCTGCGAGCGCTTGAACTCAGGAGTCTTTGCATGTCCGTTCGTCGTACCAAAATCGTCGCTACCCTTGGCCCGGCCAGTAACTCGCCGGAAGTTCTCGAACAGCTGATTCTGGCTGGCCTGGACGTCGCCCGTCTGAACTTCTCCCACGGCACCCCCGACGAGCACAAGGCTCGCGCGAAGCTGGTGCGTGACCTCGCTGCCAAGCACGGCCGCTTCGTCGCCCTGCTGGGTGACCTGCAAGGCCCGAAAATCCGTATCGCCAAATTCGCCAACAAGAAGATCGAGCTGAAGATCGGTGACCAGTTCACCTTCTCTACCAGCCACCCGTTGACCGAAGGCAACCAGCAAGTGGTCGGCATCGACTACCCGGACCTGGTGAAAGACTGCGGCGTGGGCGACGAGCTGCTGCTCGACGACGGCCGTGTAGTAATGCGCGTCGATACCGCCACCGCCACCGAGTTGCATTGCACCGTGACCATCGGCGGCCCGCTGTCGGACCACAAAGGCATCAACCGTCGCGGCGGCGGCCTGACGGCACCAGCCCTGACCGAGAAAGACAAGGCCGACATCAAGCTCGCTGCCGAGATGGAAGTCGACTACCTCGCGGTGTCCTTCCCGCGTGACGCCGCCGACATGGAATACGCCCGTCAACTGCGCGACGAAGCCGGCGGTACGGCCTGGCTGGTGGCGAAGATCGAACGCGCCGAAGCCGTGGCCGACGACGAAACCCTCGACGGCCTGATCAAGGCCTCCGACGCGGTGATGGTTGCCCGTGGTGACCTGGGTGTGGAAATCGGCGACGCCGAGCTGGTGGGCATTCAGAAGAAAATCATTCTGCACGCACGCCGCCACAACAAGGCTGTGATCGTCGCGACCCAGATGATGGAGTCGATGATCCAGAACCCGATGCCGACCCGCGCCGAAGTGTCCGACGTAGCCAACGCCGTGCTCGACTACACCGACGCCGTGATGCTCTCGGCCGAAAGTGCTGCCGGCCTGTATCCGCTGGAAGCCGTGCAAGCCATGGCGCGCATCTGCATCGGCGCTGAAAAGCACCCGACCAGCAAGACCTCCAGCCACCGCATCGGCAAGGTCTTCGAAAGCTGCGACCAAAGCATCGCCCTGGCGGCCATGTACACCGCCAACCACTTCCCGGGCGTGAAGGCGATCATCGCACTGACCGAAAGTGGCTACACGCCGTTGATCATGTCGCGCATCCGTTCCTCGGTGCCGATCTACGCGTTCTCCCCGCACCGCGAAACCCAGGCCCGCGCGGCGATGTTCCGTGGCGTCTACACCGTACCGTTCGACCCGGCATCGTTGCCACCTGAGCAAGTCAGCCAGGCCGCGATCGACGAATTGCTCAAGCGCGGTGTCGTCGAGAAAGGCGACTGGGTCATCCTGACCAAGGGCGACAGCTACCACACCATCGGCGGTACCAACGGGATGAAAATCCTGCACGTTGGCGACAAGATGGTCTGAGTGATCGGTTGTACGAAAAACAAAAGCCCCGCCATGTGAATGGCGGGGCTTTTTGGTTTTTTGATCCGAAAGTTGTGTTGCCTGGGCGGGCCTCATCGCGAGCAGGCTCGCTCCCACATTGGCCAGAGTTGTTCACAAATCATGTGACCACCATAAAACCCTGTGGGAGCGAGCCTGCTCGCGAAGAGGCCAGCCCGATCACCACACATTCAATGTCTGCCGATAAACCCCGACAACGCCGCAATCGCTTCCGGCGAGCGCAGCCGCTGGGTGAACAATGCGCCCTCTTCTTCCATAACCTTGCGCAACTGTTCCCGATCCGGCGCTTTCATCAATTGCTTGCTGATGCGCACCGCCTCTGGTGGCAGCTCGTCAAAACGCAACGCCATCTCCCGCGCCTTGGCCAACGCCGCTTCGCCACTGCCCAAGGCTTCAGTCGCAATCCCCCACGCGGCAGCCTGTTCACCGCTGAAACCTTCGCCCAGCAACAACAACTCTGCCGCTTTGGCATGCCCGAGCAACCGCGGCAAAATCAGGCTGGATCCGAACTCCGGGCATAACCCGAGATTGACGAAGGGCATGCGCAACCGCGCATCCGTGCTGACATAAACCAGATCGCAATGCAGTAGCATCGTCGTACCTATCCCCACCGCCGCACCGGCCACGGCGGCAATCACCGGCTTGCGGCACTCAAGCAAACTGAGCATGAAGTGGAATGCCGGGCTGTCGAGGTCGCTGGGTGGTTGCTGGAGGAAATCGCCAATATCATTGCCGGCGGTGAAACACTCAGCACCACCGGTAATCAGCACCGCATTGATGTCGGGGTCGGTGTCGGCTTGCTTCAGGGCCTCGACCAAGTGGCTGTACATGGCGCGAGTCAGGGCGTTTTTCTTCTCGGGGCGGTTGAAGCGCAGGGTCAGTAAACCGCGCTCGCGTTCAAACTGGATGGCATCGGGCATGGCGTGTCCTGATCTGAGAGGATCAACGGTGGCGAGGGAGCTTGCTCGCGCTTGAGTGCCCAGCGCTCACAAACTTTTGAGGCCACTGCGCAGCCCAGCGCGAGCAAGCTCGCTCGCCACAAAAAATCTGCGCTCAACCATGGGGTAGAAAGACATCCGCCAGCAGTTGATTGCGCGGCAAACCGGCCAGGTACAGGCGCCGGGCAAAGGCATCGACGCTGTCGGGGGCTCCGCAGACTAAGGCCAGGGTTTGCCGGGAAACAAGGCGCAGTTGCGCCAAAGCCGCGGGCAACTCGGCCGCGGTCCAGAGCTCGACGTTCAGATTTTCACGGCCGTCGGCCATGGCTTGCAGGGGTTTGGCCAGATAATGCTCACCGGCATCATGGGCCAGATGAATAACGCGGATGGCGCCCTGGTGATGCTGACGCAACGCTTCGCGCAAGATACCGAACAACGGCCCCAGACCGGTGCCGGCCGCCAGCAACCAGAGTGGTCGGCTGTGCCAGTCCGGGTCGTAATGCAGTGCCCCGCCGCGCAACTCGCCGAGGCGGATCGGATCGCCGATTTTCAAGCGACGCGCCGCATCACTGAATTCCCCCGGTTGGCGGCAATCGAGGTGGAACTCCAGAAAGCGGTCCTCCTCCGGCAGGCTGGCCAGGGAATACGGTCGCGCCACCTGACCCGCCCACAACACCAGATGCTGCCCCGCCTGATAGCGCAACGGTCGCTCACTCGTCAGGCGCAAACGCAACACGCTGGGGCTCAGCCAATCGCTGGCGGCCACCTGAGCGGCAAGGCCATCGCGCAGCGGGTCGAAGGTTTCGATTTGCAAATCGTCGACCACCTGGCACTGACAAGCCAGGCGCCAACCCTGCTGGCGCTGTTCATGGCTCAAGGCATCGGGACGGCTGTCGCCGGGCAAGCCCTCGACACATTTGACCAGGCACGCATGGCAACTACCGGCGCGGCAGCTATAAGGCACCGACACACCGTTTTGATTCAAGGCATCGAGCAGGTTGCTGCCCGCCGCCACCGTCCATTGGCGTGCGCCGACCCGTAACTCAGGCATCGACATTCTCCCAGGCCGCCGCACAACGGTTGCGGCCATCGCGCTTGGCGCGGTACAACGCCTGATCGGCGCGGTGCAAGGCGTGATCCAGATCGTCGCCCAGCTCCAACAAGGTCATGCCCGCCGACAGGCTGAGGTTGCGCACATCCAGGCCGACCAATTCGACATCCATGAAGGCCATGCGCAACCGCTCGCAGCAAGCCGTCAGGCGCTCGGCATCGCAATCGGGCAACAGCACCACAAACTCTTCACCGCCATAGCGGGCCAGGATATCGCCATCGCGCAGGCAGGCAGTGGCCACCCCGGCAAACGCTTGCAGCACCTGATCGCCGGCAGCATGGCCGTGAACATCGTTGATGCGTTTGAAGTGGTCGAGGTCGATCAACGCCAGGCCATGCACCACATCGGCGTCCATGGCGTTCAACTCGCGGGAGGCCAGACGCAGGAAATGTCGGCGGTTGAACAGCCCGGTGAGTTCGTCGGTCGCCACCAGGTCTTCGAGCTGGCGCATCATCCCGCGCAGGGTGTCCTGATGCGCCTGCAAGGCGAACCGCCGCTGACGCATACGCTGGCGTGACATCTGGACGTAGCGGGCGTAAAGCACCAGCCAGCCGAGCACCACAAACAGCACGCACACCTGTAACAGGGCCAGCGTCGGGTCGGTCAGCTGAAAGTGGTAGCCCTTCCACAAGGTGATGGCGCTGAAACTGAAGAACACCAGCAACGCGCAACGCACAATGGCCATGCGCGAAAGATGAAACAGCCCGAATAACAGAATCAGCAGGTAAAACACCAGAAACGCGCCGCGAGCCTCGTCCAGATGGGCGATCAGCCAGGTTTGCCAACCCAGCCCCAGCAGTATCTGCACTTCAGTCAGGCTGGGATCAGAGAAACGCAGGTTAGCGCCGCTGTAAAACACCGCGAACAACACCCCCTGGCTGAGCCCCACCAACACGCTGCCGATCACCATGCCGGTGACCGAGTCATCGTAATGGCCGGTGTAAAACGCCAGCCACAGCAGCAGCAAAGCCAGGGCGTAGGTGCCGGCCGCGAGGGCAAAGCGTTTAAGCAAAAGCCGCTGGATGGCGTTATGGGTCAATCGTTGATTCACCGTGAGGAAGGAGGCTGTCGGAGCGTCTCTACTCTACAGACCGAATGCCACTTTAGTGGCGTGTCTGATAAATGACCATTCAATTTTAGGGGCAAAAAAGCTGGCGTCAAAACCATGACCCCATCTCGAGATAATCCTGTGGCGAGGGAGCTTGCTCCCGCTGGGCTGCGAAGCAGCCCTCTGCCTTCTTTCAATTGAACTGCGATAAATCCATTACGACTGCTTCGCAGCTGAACGGGAGCAAGCCCCCTCGCCACAAAGGCCATTCGCCAATATTCATAGGTGGGCGGTATGCGACCAACGTTTGACTGTCAACGGATGTGCCCGCCATCGAGGCGCGGTATACTGCCGCGCCTTTTTAGCGTCGCGCCAGCATGCCCGGCGTGCCTTAGAAAGGTGCTTGCAACCGACCGATGCACCCAAGCTGCAAGCACCTTATTGAATGTTCCCGTCTTTTAGAGGAGCGCGACTCGATGACCGTGATCAAGCAAGACGACCTGATTCAGAGCGTTGCCGACGCCCTGCAATTCATTTCCTACTACCACCCCGTGGATTTCATCCAGGCGATGCACGAGGCCTACCTGCGTGAAGAATCGCCGGCAGCCCGCGATTCCATCGCGCAAATCCTGATCAACTCGCGCATGTGCGCCACCGGCCACCGCCCGATCTGCCAGGACACCGGCATCGTCACCGTATTCGTACGCGTAGGCATGGACGTACGTTGGGATGGCGCCACCATGGGCCTGGACGACATGATCAACGAAGGCGTGCGCCGGGCTTACAACCTGCCGGAAAACGTCCTGCGTGCCTCGATCCTCGCCGACCCGGCGGGCGCTCGTAAAAACACCAAGGACAACACCCCGGCCGTTATCCACTACTCCATCGTTCCGGGTAACACCGTGGAAGTGGACGTGGCAGCCAAGGGCGGCGGTTCCGAGAACAAGTCGAAAATGGCCATGCTCAACCCGTCCGACTCGATCGTCGACTGGGTTTTGAAAACCGTTCCGACCATGGGCGCCGGCTGGTGCCCACCGGGCATGCTCGGCATCGGCATCGGCGGCACCGCCGAGAAAGCCGCCGTCATGGCCAAGGAAGTGTTGATGGAGTCCATCGACATTCACGAGCTCAAGGCACGCGGCCCGCAGAACCGTATCGAAGAGATGCGCCTGGAGCTGTTCGAGAAGGTCAACCAACTGGGCATCGGCGCCCAAGGCCTGGGTGGCCTGACCACCGTGCTCGACGTGAAGATCATGGACTACCCGACCCACGCCGCTTCGTTGCCGGTGTGCATGATCCCCAACTGCGCCGCCACCCGTCACGCGCACTTCGTGCTCGACGGTTCCGGCCCGGCCTCGCTGGAGGCGCCACCGCTGGACGCCTACCCGGAAATCGTCTGGGAAGCCGGCCCGTCAGCCCGTCGCGTCAACCTCGACACCCTGACTCCGGAAGAAGTGCAGAGCTGGAAGCCGGGCGAAACCGTCCTGCTCAACGGCAAGATGCTCACCGGTCGCGACGCCGCGCACAAGCGCATGGTCGAGATGCTGAACAAGGGTGAAACCTTGCCGGTGGACCTCAAGGGTCGCTTCATCTACTACGTCGGCCCGGTTGATCCGGTACGCGAAGAAGTGGTTGGCCCTGCCGGCCCGACCACGGCGACGCGGATGGACAAGTTCACCCGTCAGATCCTCGAGCAAACCGGCCTGCTGGGCATGATCGGCAAATCCGAGCGCGGCCCGACCGCGATCGAAGCGATCAAGGACCACAAAGCCGTTTACCTGATGGCGGTCGGCGGCGCGGCTTACCTGGTGGCGCAAGCGATCAAGAAATCCCGCGTGGTGGCTTTCGCCGAACTGGGCATGGAAGCGATCTACGAGTTCGACGTCAAAGACATGCCGGTCACTGTTGCAGTCGATAGCAAGGGTGAGTCGGTACACATCACCGGTCCTGCCATCTGGCAGCAAAAGATCAGTGAAAGCCTGGCGGTAGAAGTGCAGTAAGCGCTTCAGTCTGCCCGCACGGCCGGTTCATCGTTATGGATGACCCGGCCGTTTTTTTATCCAGCGTTCCAACCGTTCGCGATAGAAAAACTTTGCGCTTGGCCAACTCAATCTAAAAAAAGCAGCCCTCTCCTGTCAGATATGACAGGTTACGTCCCGCCTCAACCTTGATAGCGTTAATCCACCCACGCCCAACGCGTGCGCATTGGATGAAACCATGGCCGATCAAGACCTCAGCATCACCACGCCTTCCATCACTAAAAGCTCCTCGATCGCCATGATCGGCCAGGGTTTCAGCGCCGTGGGCCCGACCGGCGAAGCGTCGTTCCAGCTGCCACTGCCCATTTCCAGCGCCCGCGCCGCCACCCCGCAGTTGTCGCTGACTTACAGCAGTCAGTCTGGAAACGGCCCGTTCGGCATTGGCTGGAATCTGGGCAGCGGTCAAATCCGGCGCCGGACCAACAAGGGCGTGCCGCGTTATGGCGATGATGACGAGATCATCGGTCACGATGCCCAGATCTGCATGCCCGAACGCAATGCGGACGGCACGATCAAGTCCCGGTTCGAAAGCAGCTTCAACGGCAAGGACATCGGTCTTCACTCGGTGGTCCGTTATTCGCCAGAGGTCGAAAGTGTTTTCACCATCAGGGAGCGCTGGCAGCCGGTAAGCCTGGCGCCTGACGAGCACAAGCCCATGTTCTGGCTTGTATACGACGCCGATGGCTCATTGCATATGTACGGCAAAACAGCGGATTCGCGCGTAGCGGCCCCTGACGATCCGCTACGCGTGGGTGTCTGGTTGCTTTGCGAAAGCATGACCGCCCACGGCGAGCATATTTGTTTCGATTACAAGGCAGACGATCAAGACCCCGACCCCGTCCATGACTACCGCGCCCAGCGTTACCTGCGTCGGGCGTTATACGGCAACTTCACCGCCAGCCAGGACCTGTACACCTGGACGGTCGAAACCCCGGCCGATCTGGGTTGGCATTTTCATTTGCTGTTCGACTACGGTGAACGCACCCTTTCACTGACCGAAAAACCCGCCTATGACGGCTACACTCTGCAACCCTGGCTGACCCGTCCGGATGCCTTTTCGGCCTTTGGGCACGGTTTTGAAGTGGGCACACGCCGGCTCTGTCAGCAGGTGCTGATGTTTCACCACTTTCCCGCCGAATTGGGCGCCGAACCGGCATTGGTTCGGCGGCTACTGCTTAAGTACAACCAGAACACACCGCAATGGAGCTACAGCCAGATCACCTCGGCCCACTATCAGGCCTGGGATGCCAGCGGCGCTGTGGAAAACACTCCGCCGGTGCAGTTCGAGCATTCACCTTTCAGCCTCAACAAAACGCCAGTACGGTTGCTCGAACCCGACAATATGCCGGGCATCGAGGATGGCGGTTTCTACCAATGCGTCGACCTTTACGGCGAAGGCTTGCCGGGTTTTCTCTGCCGCCATGACCAGTGCTGGTATTATCGGGAACCGATGCGCGCCGCGTCAGGGCCTGATGACATCGGCTACAGCCCGTGGAAAGCGCTGGAGAACATTCCGGTGGCGAACCGCAGTAAGCCTGTGCTGCAGATACTGACCGACTTGACCGGCGATGGCCGTCTCGACTGGATCACGGCCCAACCGGGCTTGAGTGGATTGCGCACGTTGAATGCAGATCGCACATGGGCCGAATTCAAGACCTTCGCCCAGTTCCCGGTAGAGTTTTTCAGTGCGTACTCACAGCTGGGCGACCTGGCTGGCGAGGGGCTTCTTTCGCTGGCAGTGATCGGGCCACGCTCCGTGCGCTTTTACCGCAACAACCTAGAGGACGGTTTCCAGCAGGCCGAAGAGGTTCCCCATGAGCCCGGCGATGACCGGCTGCCCTTGTTCGGCAATGCCGCCAGCGAACTGGTGTTTCTGGGTAACCTGCTGGGCAGCGACACGACCGAGCTGTGCCGCATTCGCCACGACGAAATCAAATGCTGGCCTAATCTGGGGCACGGCAAGTTCGGTAAGGGGCGGGTGCTCAGCGGTCCTGAGTTCAAGTACGACGAGTTCGATTGCGCACGGGTGCGGATCGCCGACCTCGACGGATCCGGCGCACCGGCATTGATCTATCTGAAATCCGATGCGTTCGAGATTTACCTGAATCGTGGCGGCAAAGGCCTGGAAAAAGACCCGATCAGCGTGCCATGGCCTGTGGGCGTGCGATACGACCGACTGTGCGAGGTCACGTTCGCCGACCTGCAAGGCCTGGGCTGTGCCAGCCTGATCCTGACGGTGCCGCACATGAAACCGCGCCATTGGCGCTACGACTTTGTGTCGGCCAAGCCCTATCTGATCACATCCAGCAACAACAACATGGGATGCAGCGCCCGCGTCGTCTACCGCAGTTCGGCGCAGGAATGGCTGGATGAAAAGCAGGAACGGCTTCTTGCAAAACCGCAGGAAGTCCCGGCGTGCTTTTTGCCGCTCAATGTGCAGGTTGTCAGTCGGCAACTGCAGCTGGACGAAATCACCGGCAACTGCCTGAGCCAGGGGGTCAAGTACCGCGAGGGTTATTACGACCCGCTTGCTCGTGAGTACCGGGGCTTTGGCTATCTGGAACAGACCGACAGCGAAAGTGCCACGGGCGATGATGATGTCGGCTTCACGGCGCAAACCCGGGTCCGTAGCTGGTTCATTATCGGCCAGTTCATGGACAGGCCACGTGACGGCTATTTCGACAGGGATCCCGAAGCATTCCCGCTGGGAGAGACATTGCTCAGCGAATATGACGCCATCAACGAGTGCGATGTGCCCTTCCCGCCACCCGACGAAACCATCAAGTATGAAATCGCCCGTGGGATGTCCGGGACGCTCATGCGAGTCGAAACCTACAACGGCGAAGACGACCCGCTCACGGCACAGCCTTACACGGTCACAGAACATCGCTATCTGGTGCGCCAGGTGCGACCTAAAGGTGATCACTATCCCGATGCAATCATCCTGCCTCTACCGGTAGAGAAGATCAGCTACCGGTACGAACAATTTATCGACGACCCCTTGTGCCAGCATGAAATCAATCTGCGCTGGAGCAAATATGGTCTGCCCACCCACTCGGTGGCCATCAGCTACGCACGCCGCCGAACCGCAGGGGACACCCCGCCCTTTACCGACTCCGATGAACAACAGTGGTGGTGCGACGCCCATGACGACGCTCAGCAGTCGTACTACCTGAGCGAGACCCGTGCCCGGTTCATCGATCTGGATGCCGATCCGCAGCATCGGCGATTGGGCTTGCCCTATGAGCAGCGCGCCAATGCGCTGATCTTGCCCAAAGGCTCGCTGCCCGGCGGCCTTGAGCCGGACAAAATTACGTTTAAGGAAATTACCGATCATCAGGATTCCGGCGAGTGGAATGCCCTGCGAGTGCTGACCCAACAGTCGGTGCAGCGTTACCTCAAGACCGAAGATCAGTCGCTGATGCCCGATGGCAAGGCCGAATACGAAGCCCTGACCGGCCCGCTGGAGGTCGCGCAACTGGACAAGACCGCGCTGGACGCCTACAGCGAACTGCCGCCACCCTTCGACATCCGGGACGAGCTGGCGAAAATCGGTTACACCCCTATGAAGTTGCTGTTCGAAACACCGCCGCCGGCCGACGACGAAGACAACCTGTGGTCCGCCCGCTACGGTTTCGCGAAGTACGACAATCTCGACGGTTTTTACAAAGTGCTCGAGTACCACGAGACGCCCAGCCACGGCGTGACGAAAGCCGAATACGACACCTACCGTCTGGCGATCAAAAGCGTCGAACTGCCCGATGGCTGTACCACCCGGATCGAATACGACTATCACGCACTGCAACCGGTGCGCATCATCGATGCCAACGACAATACTCAGGAAGCCATTTACGAACCGTCCGGGCAGCCCTTGGCCATCAGTTTTTACGGCACCGAAAACGGTAGCGACGCAGGCTTCAGATCGCTGAGCGAGTTCGTGCGCCCGGTGGATCATCGCCCGGACCCGGCCATCGAGAACCCGGTGGATGCCATTCAAAAAGCCGCCAGCACGTTGCGCAAGGATCTGTTCAGCTGGATGGGGCAACTGCCGCCGACCGTCAGCCCCGAACTGCTCGCCGAATGGATCGCCAACGGTGATGTCCTTCCCAGCGGACACATTTGCGCCAGCGCCCGCCAACGTTTGCAGCAAGGCACCGACCTGACTGTGTCGAGACAAGCGTTGAGCGAACTCATCGCCACGGTTCGCCGCGAGCCGGTACACAGCGTCGTCCTCAGCGCCGACCGTTACCCCGACGATCCGGTTCCGGCACAGATCCAGATCGTCAAAGCCTGCGTGGACGGCTTCGGCCGGGCGCTGCAAACCCAGCAACTGGTCGAGCCCGGCATGGCTTATGCGGTGGACGCCGACGGCAAGCTGATCATCGAGAATGGTCAGTATCTTGAGGTATTCACCGACCCGCGTTGGCGCATCAGCGAACGGGTCGAATACAACAACAAAGGCCTGCCGGTTCGACAGTTCAGGCCGTTTTTCGCCAACACCCATGGCTATGTCGACGACCAGTCCCTGCACCAGCTTGGCTATTTCGATCAGCTGTTCTATGACGTGCCGGGCCGCGCGATCAAGCTGATCAACGCCAAAGGGTATTTCTCCCGCGAGACGTATCATCCCTGGTACCACATCAGCGAAGACTTCAATGACACTGCTGAGCCTTCACCGCCGCAACAGAGCACTTTGCACTGATGTCTGTCAAGGTTCATCGGCGCACGCCTTCGCTCATGGCGAGCGACGGCCGAGGCTTGCCGGTTCGCCAGGTCGCTTATCTGCGCACGGTTGCCGGTGAAACGGCTGCTGCCCTGGTAACCCGCCAGCAACATGACGTTGCCGGGCGGCGGGTGACGCAACAGGATCCGCGCCTGCCCACGCCCAACATCACCACCGTTTACGGGTTGGGCGGCACGCCCTTGAAAATCGACAGCGTCGATGCCGGCTGGCGCCTGAGCCTGCCGGGGCTGGCCGGGGAGACGTCGCAGCGCTGGGACGAGCGCGGCAGCCATTGGCGCATGACCTACGATAATCAGCTGCGCGTGGTGGCCGTCGAGGAAAACGCCCGGCCGGATGTCGACACCTTCACCTACGCCGATGCCTCGGCCGACGCCGGTCATAACCTGCGTGGCCAGTTGCTTGCGCTGGTGGATCCGTCGGGCACCTTGCGCCTCGGCAGCTACGGCCTGCTCGGGCAGCCGCTGGGCGAAACCCGCACCTTTCACGATGCCAAGGCCTTTGTCAGCCACCGCACCTACAACCCGCTGGGCGCCGTTCTGGAGCAGATCGATGCCGGCGAACACCAGCAACAATCGCGCTACGACCTCGCCGGGCAAATCAAACAGGTGCAGTTGCGGCTCAAGGGGCAAACCGATTGGCAACCCGTGTTGCAGGACGCGCAGTACAACGCCGCCGGGCAAATCATTGAGCAACAGGCGGGTAACGGCGTAATCAGCCGTTGGCGCTACGACCCGACCGATGCACGTCTGCAGCGGCAATCTGCACAAGAAAATCAGCAGCCGTCCCTTCAGGACTTCGAATACGAATACGACCCGGTGGGCAACGTTACCCGCATCCTCGACCATGTGTTCACGCCCAGCCATTTCGCCAATCAGCGGGTCGATGGCCATCGCGAATTCAGGTACGACTCGCTGTACCGATTGCACAGCGCCAGCGGCTACGACGACGGCCCGCCTTCGGACATTCCGGGCCTGCCCCAACCAACCGATCCCAACAACCGGCTCAACTACACGCAGACTTACGACTACGATCACGGCGGCAATCTGATCAAGCTCTGCCATGTGCGCGAGGGTGCCTGTCATACCCGCGAGATGTTCATCGACCCAGCCAGCAATCGTGGCGTGCGCTGGACCCCAGGGGATCCCGACCCGCAATTCGACAGACTGTTCGATCGCCACGGCAACCTGCTGGCCCTGCAACCCGGCCAGCCCATGCAATGGAACGCTCGCGATCAACTGACCTCGGTGACTCTGGTCCATCGCGACAACGGCCCCGACGACGAAGAACACTACCGCTACAGCCAGGGCGTGCGGGTCTATAAACGCCACGAAACCCATACCGCGAAAACCAGTCACATTCACGAAGTGCGCTATTTGCCGGGACTGGAGATCCGCACCAAAGACAACGGCGAAGAACTGCACGTCATCACCCTTACCGCCGGCTTCGGCAGCGTCCGTTGCCTGCACTGGGAGAACGACCCGGCGAACATCGGCAGCGATCAACTGCGCTACAGCCTGGACGATCACTTGGGCTCCTGCCTGATGGAACTGGACCAACAGGCGCAATTGATCAGCCACGAAGGCTACTACCCATTCGGCGCCACCGCGTGGATGGCGGCGCGCTCGTTGATCGAAGTCGTCTACAAAATCATCCGCTATTCGGGCAAGGAAATGGATGTCAGCGGCTTGTACTACTACGGCGCGCGATATTACGCGCCATGGTTGCAACGCTGGGTCAGCGCCGATCCGGCAGGAGATGTGGACGGGCTGAATCTGTATGGGTTTGTGGGGAACAATCCGACGAACTATTTCGATGATGACGGGCAACAGCGAACGCCGGATGAACTGAAGGCCGTCATTGATCGCTACTCAAATCTGCTTACAACGGTCGAATCCAGGCTGAACAAGTCGATTTATCAATTCAACAACCTTAACCGGACCAGGGATATCTACAAATCCAGTGGTAAAAGGGCTGCGCTCACATTGGTCAATGTCTTGGCGTCTGCAATGATCGCAGGTGTCGTTGGTAGTTTGGCGATAACTGCCGGCACGCTCGTGACCGGCGGCAACGTGGCGGCAGGCTCAACGATTGGTATTGGGACGGCTGCCTTGGCAGCGGATGTAGCTGGTAATGCAATTGACAGCGCCGGCCAGAAAAACGCTTTCGGATACCCGCTCTTACCGAAAAGCGACGACTACGATTTGGGCGATATCACAAAAGATGCAGAGCCAGTTCGCATAAGAACTGAGATTAGAAAAATACTAGAGAAATACGACCCGCGGCAAACGGACGGAAACAAGGAAACATTGATGGCCGGGGCGATTGGGGCCGCTGATACGCTGACCGGCAAAAGTACTCATCTGGAAAAGTTTCTTGCATTCTTTCGCCTGAGTGTAGAAATGACTGAGGCGCTTAATGACACACTTGGACCAAGAGATCTTGAGTTGGTAGAACAAGGCGTCTATTTGCTGAGTGACTTTCTGAATACTGAAAAAAAGAAATATGATTCGGCTTTGGAGGAGCTTGAAAATCTCGGTGGCAAGCATATAGCGCTAGCAGCTGGAACTCGCCGTCGGCTGGAGGAAACCGAAACTGTAGTAAAAGGGAAGATGCAGCGTGTCCTGGATCTGCGTCCTCGGGTAACCGAGCATCTCCAACGAAAAAAGGCTGTTTGAACAGGCGAGGATAAGAGGTAGCGCGGGGTGATCGACACGTATCAATGTCAGGGAAAACCTGCGCTGCATGCTATCGTGCCTACCCGCACCTGCGTCGATATTCCCTATGCTCGCGACTTCACAATCCTTGCGCCGATTGCTTTATGCCCTGTCGATAATCGCCGGGGCCGTTCTTGCGGCCACTTTGGCCATCCGCCACGCCGAACGCCAGGCGTTGGTGGAGGACGCTACCCGCGCCAATCAGCAATTGTCGCTGTACGCCAACTCGCTGCACACCCTGATCGACCGCTACCGCGCCTTGCCCGCCGTATTGGCGCTGGACCCGGAACTGCGCGCCGCGCTAAGCGGTGAGGTGAGCCCCGAACAGCAGCTTGCGTTGAATCGCAAACTGGAAAAAATCAACGGCGCCGCGCAGTCCTCGACCCTGGAACTGCTCGACCGCACCGGCCGGGCCGTGGCCGCCAGCAATTGGCGTTTGCCCAGCAGTTACGTCGGCCACAACTATGGCTTCCGCCCCTACTTCAGCCAGACGCGAACCCAAGGCACCGGGCGCTTTTACGCGGTGGGCGTCACCAGCGGCATTCCGGGCTACTTCCTGTCCAGCGCAGTGACCGGCGACGGTGATGAGTTCCTCGGTGCCATGGTGGTCAAACTCGAATTCCCGGAGCTTGAGCGCGAATGGCGCCAGGGCAGTGACACCTTGCTGGTCAGCGATGCGCGCGGGATCATCTTCATCGCCAATCAGCCCGGTTGGCGCTATCGCCAATTGAAACCGCTCGGCGACAGCGACCGCGCCGAGCTCAAGGCCACGCGCCAATACGACAAACAACCGCTGACCCCGCTTGACTATCAATCGGTGCGGCGCTTCGACGACAACAGTGCGCTAACCCGGGTCGATGGCCCCGACGGAGCGGCGGATTACCTGTGGGAATCGCTGCCGCTGGCCGCCGAAGGCTGGACGCTGCACCTGCTGCGCCGCCCGCAGATCGCTTTCGAAGACCGCCGCAACGCCGGGCTCGCCGCCGCCGGGGTGTGGCTGGCCATCGTGTTTTTGCTGCTGTTCCTCAACCAGCGCTGGCGCCTGGCCAAAATGCGCCAGCGCAGTCGTGAAGAACTCGAACAACTGGTGGAGGAACGCACCCGCGACCTGCGCACCGCCCAGGACGGGCTGGTGCAATCGGCCAAACTCGCGGCCCTCGGGCAGATGTCGGCGGCGCTGGCCCATGAAATCAACCAGCCGCTGACCGCCCAACGCATGCAGCTTGCGACGCTGAGGCTGCTGCTCGATCACGGTCGGGTCGAGGACGCCTACAAGGCGCTCAAACCGGTGGACGACATGCTCACGCGCATGGCCGCCCTCACCGGCCACCTGAAAACCTTCGCCCGCAAAAGCCCCAGCGGTCTGCGCGAACGGCTGGACCTGGCGGCGGTGGTCGATCAATCCTTGCAGTTGCTCGATGCGCGGCTGCGTGACGAGCACGTCAGCACCGTGTTGCATCTGACGCGCCCGGCCTGGGTGCGTGGCGATGCGATTCGTCTGGAACAGGTGTTGATCAATCTACTGCGTAATGCGCTGGATGCGATGCACGACAAACCCTGCAAACGTCTGGAAATCCGCCTCGAAGCCGATGAACAATTGTGGCGCCTGAGCGTTTCCGATAACGGTGGCGGCATTGCCGAAGAGAACCTGGATAACGTGTTTGACCCATTCTTCACCACCAAACCGGTGGGTGATGGTCTGGGCCTCGGGTTGGCCGTCTCGTTCGCCATCGCTCACGAAGCGGGCGGGCGCTTGAGTGCCGATAATGGTGAAAACGGCGCGGTGTTCACCCTGACGTTGCCCATTGATCTGGAGGTGCCTGGCTGATGCTCAATTCGGTGATGGTGGTCGATGACGAAAGCAGCATCCGCAGCGCCGTCGAACAGTGGCTGAGCCTGTCGGGGTTCGAAGTGCAGCTGTTCAGTCGCGCCGACGAGTGCCTGGCGCAACTGCCGAAACATTTCCCCGGGGTGATCCTCAGCGACGTGCGCATGCCCGGCATGACCGGGCTGGAGCTATTGGCCGAAGTCCAGCGCCGCGATGCCGACTTGCCGGTGATCTTGCTGACCGGTCACGGCGATGTGCCGATGGCCGTCGAAGCGATGCGCGATGGCGCCTACGATTTCCTCGAAAAACCTTTCAGCCCGGAAACCCTGTTGAGCAGCTTGCGCCGCGCGCTGGACAAGCGCCGACTGGTGCTGGAAAACCGTGCCCTGCACGAACAGGCAGACAATCGCGCCAAACTCGATGCCACCCTGCTGGGTGTATCCCGTGGTTTGCAAACGCTGCGCCGGCAGGTGCTGGATCTGGCGACGCTGCCGGTCAACGTGCTGATCCGGGGCGAAACCGGCAGTGGCAAGGAATTGGTTGCCCGTTGCCTGCACGACTTCGGTCCCCGTGCAGACAAACCCTTCGTGGCACTGAATTGCGCGGCGATTCCCGAGCAGTTGTTCGAGGCCGAACTGTTCGGTCATGAGAGCGGCGCGTTCACGGGTGCCCAGGGCAAACGTATTGGCAAGCTCGAATACGCCGATGGCGGCACGCTGTTTCTCGATGAAATCGAAAGCATGCCCCTGGCCCAACAGGTGAAACTGCTGCGGGTGTTGCAGGAGCAGAAACTGGAGCGATTGGGCTCCAACCAGAGCATCCACGTGGATTTGCGGATCATCGCCGCGACCAAACCCGACTTGCTGGAGGAAGCCCGGGCCGGACGTTTTCGCGAAGATCTGGCCTATCGATTGAACGTCGCCGAGTTGCGGCTGCCACCGTTGCGCGATCGGCGTGAAGACATTCCCCTGTTGTTCGAGTTCTTCGCGCAGAGTGCCGCCGAGCGTTTGGGTCGCACCTTTGCACCCTTGAGCGGGCCGCAATTGAGCCATCTGCTGAGCCACGACTGGCCGGGCAATGTGCGCGAACTGGCGAACGTCGCCGAGCGCCAAGTGCTGGGCCTGGACGAACCGGAGCCGGTGGGGATCGATCCCGGCCAGTCGCTGGCGGCGCAGCAAGAAGCCTTCGAAGCGCATTGCCTGCGCGCGGCATTGACCCGACATAAAGGTGATGTGAAAGCGGTGCTTGAAGAACTGCAACTGCCGCGTCGTACCTTTAATGAAAAGATGCAGCGGCATGGGTTGAGCCGTGAGATGTTCCTCGGCGAATGATCGTTCCCACGCTCCGCGTGGGAATGCAGCCCGGGACGCTCCGCGTCCCAAAAGCCGAACGCGGAGCGTCCGTTGAGGCATTCCCACGCGAAGCGTGGGAACGATCAGCTCCGGCGGATTTCCGCTTGCCAACCCCAATTCCATAAGCGGATTTCCGCTCAACAAAACCCGCAACCCCCTCTAAACCGGCCCTCCTCCCCTTGGCACAGCTCCTGCTATAGCCCCAGCAGGCTGCGTTTTAACGCGCTCCACAAAAACAATTAAACGAGGATCCTTCAATGGATAACTCCAACACCCTGCCCCTTGGGTCGGCTGCCGTGCCGGTCAAAGAAAAAACCACTGCCAGCCGGATCAAATCGATCTTCAGCGGCTCTGTCGGCAACATGGTCGAGTGGTACGACTGGTACGTCTACGCCGCCTTCTCCCTGTACTTCGCCAAAGCCTTCTTCCCCAAAGGCGACACCACCGCACAACTGCTCAACACCGCCGCGATCTTCGCCGTGGGCTTTTTGATGCGCCCGATCGGTGGCTGGTTGATGGGCCTCTACGCCGACCGCGCCGGTCGCAAACGCGCATTGATGGCCTCGGTCTACCTGATGTGCTTCGGCTCGTTGCTGATCGCCCTGAGCCCGGGCTATGAAACCATCGGCATCGGCGCGCCGATCCTGCTGGTGTTCGCCCGCCTGCTGCAAGGTTTGTCGGTCGGTGGCGAGTACGGCACTTCGGCCACGTACCTCAGCGAGATGGCGACCAAGGAACGTCGCGGTTTTTACTCCAGTTTCCAGTACGTGACGCTGATCTCCGGCCAGCTCATCGCCCTGGGTGTGCTGATCGTGCTGCAAAACTTCCTGACCACCGAAGAGCTGTACGCCTGGGGCTGGCGCATTCCGTTCGCCATCGGCGCGCTGTGTGCCGTGGTCGCGCTCTACCTGCGTCGTGGCATGGAAGAAACCGAGTCGTTCAGCAAAAAAGAGAAAGCCAAGGAAAGCGCCATGCGCACCTTGCTGCGCCATCCGAAAGAACTGATGACCGTGGTCGGCCTGACCATGGGCGGCACGCTGGCGTTCTACACCTACACCACGTACATGCAGAAATACCTGGTGAACACCGTCGGCATGAGCATTTCCGACTCCACCACGATTTCCGCGGCCACGCTGTTCCTGTTCATGTGCCTGCAACCGATCATCGGCGGGCTGTCGGATAAAGTCGGTCGTCGACCGATCCTGATCGCCTTCGGTATTCTCGGAACCCTGTTCACCGTACCGATCCTGACCACCCTGCACACCATCCAGACCTGGTGGGGCGCGTTCTTCCTGATCATGGCGGCGCTGATCATCGTCAGCGGCTACACCTCGATCAACGCGGTGGTCAAAGCCGAACTGTTCCCCACCGAAATCCGTGCACTGGGTGTTGGCCTGCCGTACGCGCTGACCGTGTCGATCTTCGGCGGTACCGCTGAATACATCGCGCTGTGGTTCAAGAGCATCGGCATGGAAACCGGTTACTACTGGTATGTCACGGCGTGCATCGCGGTGTCGTTGCTGGTGTATGTGACCATGAAAGACACCCGCAAGCATTCGCGGATCGAGACGGACTAATAGCAACATTGATGGAGGCTGTTAGGCCCCATCGCGGGCAGGCTCGCTCCCACATTGGATCTGTGTACACCGACCCTTGTGGGAGCGAGCCTGCTCGCGAAGGCCGCTACCCGGTCTCAAGACAACTCGGCAACTTCCTGCTTCGCGTACTTGCCCTGCACGTAAGACGCCCCCGCAATCATCACCAGCAGAATCCCCGCCAACACCAGCGACGAGCCGACGGTACCGAAATCCAGGCCACCCTTTGCATGGGGTTTGGTCAGGAAGTCACCCAAGGTCGCGCCGAATGGCCGCGTCAGCACGAACGCCACCCAGAACAGCAGCACCGACGAAAGCTTCGTGAAGTATTTCAACAGCACCACCAAAGCGATGGTCGAGCCGATCAACAGGGCGCCACCGGCAAACCCCAGGCCCGAGTCGTCGGCCAGGTAATCGCCAAGCGCCGTGCCCAGGGTGTTGGAAAACAGAATCGCCATCCAGTAGAACATCTCGCCACGGAAGGTCTGGACCTTGGTGACGTTCAGCGAATCGCCGCTCAAGCGCCAGGCCGCGAAAATCCCCAGCAGAATCGCAATCAGGATCATCGAACCGGTGGCGTAGCCCAGTTCAAGGGTGCGGTCCATGAAGTCGGACATGGTGGTGCCGGCCGTGCTGGTCGACAGAATCACGATCCAGTACAGCACCGGCTTGTAGGTTTTGGACATCAACTGCGTGACCAGCGTCAGCACGAACACGCTGATCAGGATCAGCGAACTGATGGCGTAACCGACGTTGAGGGTCATCGACAGCAAATCACCCGCGGTTTCCCCCAGGGTCGTCGCGCAGATTTTCATGACCCAGAACGCCAGGGTGATCTGAGGAAGTTTATTCATGCAAGGTGAGCTCCAGTATTCATGGCGGCCGTTTCTTCGGGTTATTGACCGGGGCGCAGACTGGCGGTGGAGCGGTGAAAAATAGGTAAGTGCAGGATGAAAATTCTGTCACTCGGGCAAAATAGCGCGATTAATCTCACCCACTGATAGCCCGGTCTTGGTCGGCCTTAGTCATTTCTGGAGCAAAGCAAAATGCCGGCATCGACACAAAACCCAGTGGGAGCGAGCCTGCTCGCGATGGCGACGTCACAGGCAACATCTCTTTTGAATGTCAGTGAGCTATCGCGAGCAGGCTCGCTCCCACATTAGATCTCGTCGCTGGAAATAACCCGCTCGTCCTTGCACTATGATCGATCCCGAAACAAAGCCTCAGGAACCCCGTCCATGACCGACGACATCCATTTCTACGAACCCGCCAACGGCCACGGCCTGCCGCATGACCCGTTCAACGCCATCGTCGGCCCGCGCCCCATCGGCTGGATCTCTTCGCAGGACGCCAACGGTCGCCTGAACCTGGCGCCGTACAGCTTTTTCAACGCCTTCAACTACATCCCGCCGATCATTGGTTTTTCCAGCGTCGGGCGCAAAGACAGCCTGAACAACATCGAGCAGACCGGCGAGTTCGCCTGGAACCTGGCGACCCGGCCGCTGGCCGAGCAGATGAACCAGAGCTGCGCCATGGTCGGGCCTGAGGTCAACGAGTTCGAACTGTCCGGGCTGACCACCGCCGCGTCGAAAATCATTCAGGTGCCACGGGTTGCCGAAAGCCCGGTGTCCTTCGAGTGCAAGGTCACGCAGATCATTCAGTTGCAGCGTGCCAACAAGGAAGTGGTGCCGAGCTGGCTGATTCTCGGCGAAGTGGTCGCCGTGCACATCGCCAAATGGCTGTTGAAAGATGGGGTGTACGACACCGCCGCGGCAGAACCGATTCTGCGCGGCGGCGGGCCGGCGGATTATTTTCAGCTGGGGCCAGAGGCACTGTTCAAGATGTTCCGCCCGGGGGCGGTCAAGTGATTACCAGAGCAGGTCGGCGTTTTCTTTGACGTCTTTGAGGTGGGTCAGCTCTTTGGCCGCGGCCTCGTCGGCTTCATGAGCGGTCTTGAAGGTCTGGCCTTCCAGCACTTTGTGAAAAACCGGGGCACCGGAACCGCCGAGGGCTTTGACGGCAATCGCGGCGTGGTAACCGCCCTCACCCGGTACTACTGCTGAAACGGCTTCGAAGTGTTCAAAGGCTTTACGTGCCATGTCGCGGATCCTGGCTAATGGAGAATGACGCCATTAAACCCTCAACCGGCGAGTTTGTGTACCGCTGCCTGGGACTGGCCTAGGGCCTGGGCCGCCGAGACATCCTTGAAGGTATGAAAATCCAGGCTGTTGACCACCAGGTCTTGCACCAGCTCGGCAAAAATCTGCATCGCCGGGCTGCCGAAGTAAGCGGTCATGGCCTGTTGGTTGGCCCAGAAACCGGACACCAGCCACAGCTCTGGATCGCATTGCGAGTGCTGCAGGGCGAAGCTCAGGCAACCCTGCGCGTTGCGCGATGGCTCGATCAGGGCGCTCAGGCGCGCACCGAGTTCTGCCGAACGCCCGGCGCGGGCGCGAACGAAGGCCATATGACTGACGGGGATTTGCGTAGACATGTTCAACCCTCCCAGGTCATTCAGTGGCAGCCGGGGACGGGCTGCGACAGGATCCAAGATTAGGCGGCGTGCCATGGTCATCGTTAGTCGATTTCTGCCGACGCATTGCACAATCCTGCGAGACTTGGCTCAACACCTGTAACAACCGGTAAAACCCGTCACATCACTGTCACACGCGTTTTGTGTAGGCGCTGCCCATCTGCGTCACGTCATGACCGGGCGGCTCACGAAGCCCATGCAGAATCAGGCAAGCTTTTGGCAGGATGTGTCTACCGCTGTCCCTTGCACAAATTTAAGCTCAGCCCATTACCCACACTTCACGGAGGATTCCCTGCATGTCGTCGCTCGATCACTTTCAGGCTCCGCTTCCCGCCGACATGGAAAAACAGCGCGCGGAACTGGCCGACCTCATCCGTCGCAACACGCTGGACGATGGCTCCTACGCCACCGCCGTCGGTTCGCTGTTCATGTCGCGTCACAGCAAATCCCATGATTTCGCCCCGGGGCTGGCCCAACCGGCCCTGTGCATCATGGCCCAGGGACGCAAGGAAGTGCGGTTGGCGGATGAGTACTTCAATTACGACCCGCTCAATTACCTGGTGGTGTCGGTGTCGATGCCCTTGAGCGGGCGAGTGGTGAATGCCTCGCCCGAGGAGCCGATCCTCGCCGTGCGGCTGGACATCGACCCGGCGGAAATCACCGCGCTGATTGCCGACGCCGGCCCCATCGGCGTGCCTACACGGCCCACTGGCCGTGGCCTGTATGTCGAGCGCATCGACTCGGCAATGCTCGACGCCGTGTTGCGTCTGGCACGTTTGCTGGACACCCCCAAAGACATCGCCATGCTGGCGCCGCTGATTCGTCGGGAGATTCTGTATCGGTTATTGCGCAGCCAGCAGGGTCATCGGCTGTATGAGATTGCTATCGCCAACAGCCAGAGCCATCGCATCAGCCAGGCGATCAAATGGCTCAACGGCAACTTTGAACAACCGCTGCGCATCGATGATCTGGCGCGGGAAGTGAACCTGAGCGTGTCGACGCTGCACCACCGTTTCAAAGCGATGACGGCGATGAGTCCGCTGCAATATCAGAAACAGCTGCGCCTGCAAGAAGCGCGGCGGTTGATGTTGGCCGAAGGGCTGGAAGCTTCGGCGGCGGGTTATCGGGTGGGGTATGAAAGCCCTTCGCAATTCAGCCGTGAGTACAGCCGATTGTTTGGCGCGCCACCGCTGCGGGATTTGGCGCGGTTGCGGTTGAGTGTTTAGCCGAGTTTGATATTGATTGTTCCGGCCTCATCGCGAGCAGGCTCGCTCCCACATTGGATCGGTGTACACCGGCCCCTGTGGGAGCGAGCCTGCTCGCGATGGGGCCAGTAAGTCAGGCGCTCAGCACTCGGCACGCCTCAGCCGGCAACGTCACCGACACCGGATTGCCAATGCTCAACCCAATCCCCTGAGACGGCGTGCTCAACGCGGTAAACGACACCCCGGAACACTCCACGGTGGTTTCAATCGTCGCACCGATATCCCGCACAAACGTCACCTTGCCCAGCAAGCGATTCCCCGCCGTGGCTTGGGGCTGCGACAGTTGCAGATCCTCAGGGCGAATCAGCATTTTCACCTTCTCCCCCACCACAATGCTGCTGCAGATTGGCACTTGCAGCGCATCGCCACCGGGCAAGCTGACCTTGCCGTTGCCCAGCGCCGTGGCCGGAAAGATATTCCCCGAACCGATAAAATCCGCGACGAATTCATTGGCCGGATGCCGATAGATTTCGATCGGCGTGCCCACCTGCTGCACCCGATGCTCACCCAGCACCACCACGATGTCGGCCATGGTCATGGCTTCGCGCTGGTCGTGGGTGACCATGATGGTGGTGATGTTCAAACGCTGTTGCAGCTGACGGATTTCCACCTGCATCGACTCACGCAGCTTGGCGTCCAGCGCCGACAACGGTTCGTCGAGCAACAGGATTTTCGGGTGCGAGGCAATCGCACGGGCAATCGCCACCCGCTGACGCTGACCGCCGGAGAGTTTTGCCACCGGGCGATCAATCATTTCCTGCAGTTGAATCAGCTCCAGCAACTCCACCACCCGCGCCTGCTGATCGACCTTGCTGACCCCGCGCAGTTTCAGCGGATAAGCAATGTTCTCCCCCACCGTCATGTGCGGGAACAGCGCCAGCGATTGAAACACCATGCCGAAATTGCGCTGATGCGCCGGCGTATGGCCGATGTCTTCACCGTCCAGGCGAATCTCGCCGCCGGTGAGGGTTTCGAGCCCGGCGATCATCCGCAGCAAGGTGGTTTTACCGCAGCCCGAGGGGCCGAGGAAACACACCAGCTTGCCCTCGGGCAAATGCAGGTTCACATCTTTTACCGCGCAGGCCGAGCCGTAATGTTTCTCGACGTTTTCCAGAATCAGACCAGTCATTTGAATCACCTCAAGAAATCAGAACGAAACGCCGCCTTCGCCAACCAACTTTTCCAGCGCCCAAATGAGCACGAAGTCGATCAGCACGATCAGCACGGCAAACGAAAATACGGTTGGGTCGAGCGAAGACACGGTGCGGCTGTACATCCAGATCGGCACGGTCATGACGTCGATGGTGTAGAGAAAATAGGTCACGGTGAATTCGTTGAACGAGACGATGAACGCCAGCAGCATGCCCGCCAGAATCCCCGACTTCATCAACGGCACCACCACATCGACAATCGCCCGCAGCGGCGAGGCACCGAGCATTTGCGCGGCCTCTTCGACTTCGCTGCCGATGGAAAGCATCGCTGCCGTGCAGTTCTTCACCACGAACGGCAGCGCCAGAATCACATGGGCAATCACCAGCCGCGAGGTGGTGATCTGGAACGGCAAACTGTCGAACACCAACAGCAAGGCCAGCCCCAACACCACCATCGGGAACACCAGTGGCAGCGACATCAATTGCAACGCCACGGCCTTGCCACGGAACTCACAACGGGTCAGGGCATAGGCCGCCGGCACTGCGATGATCGTGGCGAAAACCATGGTCAGGCAGGCCACCAGCAAACTGGTGCTCATGGCTTTGCCCAGGCTCAGCACGTCGCTGGCGTCCGGCGACACGAAGGTGTGCCAGGCGGCCTTGTACCATTGCAGGCTGTAGCTGCTGGGCGGGAAGTCGAGGTTCGACGCACCGCTGAACGACATGACGATCATGGTCAGGATCGGCAGCACCGCCAGCAGCAAAATGAAGCCCGAGAGGATGCCGGCAAACTTGCCGGTATCGCCCGGCAACAGCGAGTGACGCTTCTTGATCACAGAGCTCATTGCGAAGCCTCCAGCATGCGCCGACGACGGCCAGTGATGTATTCGGACAAGGTCATGATCGCGAGCGTGGTGACGATCAGCACCACACCGGCGGCGGACGCGGCGGGCCAGTTCATCAGCGGGGCAATCTGGTCATGGACCATCACCGCCAGCATCGGCACGCGCCGACCACCGAGCAGCAACGGCACCACGAAGCTGCTGGCGTTGTAGGCGAACACCAGCGTCGCGCCAGTGATGATCCCCGGCAAACTCATCGGCAACACCACCTGGCGAAACACCTGCAAGCGACTGGCGCCAAGGGTGGCGGCGGCTTCTTCATAAGTGCGGGCAACGCCGCGCATGGCGCTGGCAATCGGCAGCACGGCCAACGGGAATGCGGTTTGCACCAGGCCCATCAACACGCCGTTCTGGTTGTAGAGCAGCATGATCGGCCGCTTGATCAGGCCCAGGCCCATCAGCGCCTGATTGAGCATCCCGCCGGGGCCGAGAATCACCAGCCAGCCGTAGCTTTGCAGCAACAGGTTGACCAGCAATGGCAACAGCACCGCCGCAAGGAAAATCCGCCGTACAAACGGTGAGGTCAGCCGCGACATGGTGTAGGCCACCGGGATCGCCAGCAGCACCGCAATCACCGCACTGATCAGCGCCAGGCGCAGGGTCAGAAGCAACGATTTGAGGTAATAGGGTTCCAGCAATTGCGCGTAACTGGCCAGGTTGAACCCGGTCCATTCCGCGCCTTTGGTGCCGACGCTCATGCGCAGCACCAAGAGGCTCGCGGCAATCAGCACGCCGAGAAACAGCATCGACGGCGTGAGAAAAAGCCAGGCGCGCGCTGTCGGTGAGACACCCCGAGTGATGCGCGTGGGTGCCGCGCTTACCGGATGAGTCAGAGGTTGGTGTTCCATAGCAAGGGTCTCGTCAATGGAAAGCAGCTGAGCGAACACAAGATTTCCAGACACATCGGCCCCTTGTGGGAGCGAGCCTGCTCGCGATAGCGATCTGTCAGCCGACATCGACGTTGAATGTCAGTCCGCAATCGCGAGCAGGCTCGCTCCCACAGGGGATCTTCAGTGGTTTTAAGATCCTGTACTCGCCACTCGATCAGGAAGAAAAGATTTCCGTGTAACGACGAATCCATTGGTCATGCACGGTGGCCAGGAAGGCGTTGTCGTGCATGATCGCCTTCTCGGCAATCTGCTCCGGCGTGAGGATGTACGGGCTCTTGCGCGCTTCGGCGGAGATGATCGCCTTGGCGTTGACCGGACCGTTGTAGATGTCTTCAGCCATCTTGCCCTGCACCAGCGGGTCCAGAGAGTGGTTGATGAAGGCGTACGCCATGTCGGTGTCGCCCGGACGATTCTTCGGCATCACCGACAGCATCAAATCGGTGTAGAAACCTTCCTTCATGCCAAACGTGGCGCCCAGGCCGTAGGCCGGATCGCGAATCTGTTTCGGGAAGAACGCTGGCGCGTACAGGCCGCCCATGTCCAGGGAACCGGTGCGGAACAGTTCGGCGATCTGGTTCGGGTTTTCGCCCAACGTCACTACACGGTCCTTGAGCTCGGCGAGTTTCTTGAAACCCGGCTCGATGTTGTGTTCGTCACCACCGGCCAGTTTGGCGGCGATGATGATCAGGTCCATGGCCTCGGTCCAGTTTGGCGGTGGCAGGAAGATGTTCGGTGCCAGGTCCGCGTCCCACAGGGCGGCGTAGCTGTCCGGGGCTTCTTTCTGGGTGCGGGTGCTGTAGACCAGGCTGTTGCACCACAACAGGTAACCGATGCCATGACCGTTGGCGCCGGTGCGGTATTTCTCCGGCACGTCGACCAGGTTGGGAATGCGGTTGAGGTCGGGTTTTTCCAGCAGGTTGGCGGCGGCCAGACCTTCGGCGCCGACGCCTGCCAGGGTGATGATGTCGTACTGCGGGCGATCACCGCCGGCCTTCAGCTTGGCGACCATTTCCGAAGTGCTGCCGGTGCGGTCAGCGATGACCTTGCAGCCGTATTTGTCTTCGAAGGTGGCCGCGATATTGCGCAGCGCCGCAAGGCCCGTGTCATCGGACCAGGTCAGCAAGCGCAGGGTCTTGCCCGCAAAGCGTGTATCGCTGGCATTGGCCCGGATGAACGGCATGCTCATGGCCGCCGCTGCAACCGAAGCTACGCCCACGGTTTTGATGAATTGACGTCTGTTCAGATCATGCTCGCCCATGAAGGACTCCCTTTGTTTTTTTAAGTATGAGGTTGGTCGCAACCGTTGCATCCGCGCGGCCAGATCTGCATTAGGCCCCGTATTTACGGGGGTTAGCTGAGCCGACGGGTTCATCCTGAGGTCGTGCAAAACACCTGACTATCGATAAAAACTCATTGAAGCCATGACGCTGGCGCATGCCTCATCAAGAGGCATGCGCTCACCTTTTTCGTGCTGTCAGATGGCCCGAATCACGTGTTTGATTTCCTGGAAAGCCTGCAAGCCCCACGGCCCCAATTCGCGGCCGATGCTGCTCTGTTTGTAGCCACCCCAGGCGGTCTGCGGGAAGATCACTTGCGGCGCGTTGATCCACACAAGCCCCGCCTGCAAAGCATTGGCGACCCGATCCGCCGCTTCGCTGTCGCGGGTGACCACGCTGGCCACCAGACCGAACTGACTGTCGTTGGCCAGCGCGATCGCCTCGGCTTCAGAGGTGAAACTGCGCACGCAGATCACCGGGCCGAAAATCTCTTCGCACCACAACGCACTGCCTGAGGGCACGTCGATGAAAATGGTCGGCTGCAAAAAATAGCCGCGCGGGAGATCTGCCGGGCGATTACCGCCGCAGATCAGCTTCGCGCCAGCGCTCAAACCGCGATCGATGTGCCCCAGCACTCGCTGGTATTGCGCCTGATTGACCAGTGCGCCCATTTCCACATTCGGATCGAACGGGTCGGCCACGCGAATGGCTTCGGCACGTGCCTTCAATCGCGCTACAAATTTATCCGCCAGCTCATCGGCGACCAGCACGCGGCTGGTGGCGGAACACATCTGCCCGGCGTTGAAGAAACCGCCGCCACAGGCCACTTCCACGGCCAGTTCTACGTCTGCGTCTTTGAGCACCAGCAGCGAGGATTTGCCGCCCAGTTCCAGGCTCACGCCTTTCACGGTTTCCGCCGCCCGCTGCATCACCTGCACGCCCACTGCGTTGCTGCCGGTGAAGGAAATCTTGGCGATGCGCGGGTCAGCCGACAGCGGTGCGCCAACAGCAAGACCGGTGCCGCAGACCAGGTTGAACACACCGTTGGGCAGACCGGCCTCGGCAATGATCGTTGCCAGTTCCAGCTCCGGCAGCGGCGTCACTTCAGACGGTTTGAGCACCACGCAGCAACCGGCGGCCAGGGCCGGGGCGAGTTTCCAGGCGGTGGTGACCATCGGGAAGTTCCACGGCACGATCAGCCCCACCACACCGCAAGGCTCGCGGCGCAAACGGGCGCTGAAATCATCGCTCGGCAACGCCACGGCGCTGTCTTGTTTCGCGTCCAGGCCTTCGGCCAGATCGGCGTAATACTCGAACGTGGCGATTACATCGTCGACATCAATGGCCGCTTCAAACAGCGGTTTGCCGTTGTTGCTCGACTGCAACTTCATCAACTGTTCGCGACCGGCCTGCACGCCAGCGGCGATTCTGCGCAGGATCGCGCCGCGCTCGGCGCCGGTGGTTTTCGACCATTCTTTGAACGCGTGGGTCGCCGCCGTGACGGCCTGATCGACAGCGTGTGCATCGCCGCCGTTAACGGTGGTCAGCAGCGCTTCGGTCGCCGGGTTGATCACGCGCAGATGTTCGTTGCCGGCCGACCATTGGCCATCGATGTACAGGCCGTCAAGCGTGGTCGGGAACGTCGCAGAAGAACTCATTTCGACACCGCCTTCATCCACTGGGTCTGATCGATTTCAATCAGGGTCGGGCCCTGGCGA
Source organism: Pseudomonas sp. P9_31 (assembly GCF_034008235.1). NCBI lineage: Bacteria > Pseudomonadati > Pseudomonadota > Gammaproteobacteria > Pseudomonadales > Pseudomonadaceae > Pseudomonas > Pseudomonas sp. P9_31. The sequence goes on along the minus strand of NZ_CP125375.1, from coordinate 1,426,985 downwards.
TCGGTGGCGAGACGCAGCGCGCTGCGCAGTTCTTCGACACCGCTGACCGCCTCGGCCGCGCAGCCCAGCGCCTTGGCCACACCGATGAAATCGGGGGTGTAAATGTCCACGCCCACCGGTTCGATGGCACGGTTGACCATGTATTTCTTGATCTCTTCGTAGCCCTGGTTATTCCACAACAATACGATCACCGGGGTGCGTGCTTCCACCGCGCTGGCCAGTTCCGGCAGGGTGAACTGCAGACCGCCGTCGCCGATCAGGCACACCACCGGAGGGCGCGCACCGCCTTCGACGCTACCACCGAGCCAGGCGCCAATCGCCGCCGGCAAGGCGTAACCGAGGGTGCCGTAACCGGTGGACGAGTTGAACCAGCGACGCGGGCGTTCCGGGTTGAAGGTCAGGTTGCCGGTGTACACCGGTTGGGTCGAATCGCCAACGAACACCGCGTTCGGCAATTCGTACAGCACGGTTTCCAGGAAGCGGGTCTGAGCCAGCGTCGGGGCGTCCCAGGTCGCGGCCAGTTCATCGCGCAAACGCGCGGCACGCACTTGCCCCCAATCGTTGCGACGCTCGGCCAGCGACTTGTGGGATAGCGCACTCAGCAAGGCCTGAGCGGCGTTGCGCGAGTCGGCGACCAACGCGACTTTCGGCGGGTAATTACGCACGGTCTGATCGGGGTCGATGTCCACGCGCAGCAGCACGCCGGGAATGTCGAAGCCGCCGGCGAAGGTGACGTCGTAATCGGTTTCGGCCAGTTCGGTGCCGATGGCCAGTACCACGTCGGCCTCGGCCACCAGTGCACGGGTTGCCACCAGACTTTGGGTCGAACCGATCAGCAATGGATGGCTGGATTCGAGCATGCCCTTGGCATTGATGGTCAGAGCCACTGGCGCATCCAGCAGTTCGGCCAGCTCAGTCAGCTCGGCCGCCGCATCGATGGCGCCGCCACCGGCGAGAATCAACGGGCGTTTTGCGCCGGCAAGCAGTTCGGTCATGCGGCTGATCGCGCTTGGCGAGGCACCGGCTCGATCGATGTTCACCGGCACGCTGGCGAGCAACTCATCGGCTTCTTCCACCAGCACGTCCAACGGGATTTCGATGTGCACCGGACGCGGACGTCCAGCCTGGAACAGGGCGAAGGCGCGGGCCAACACGCCCGGTAATTCAGCCGCCGACATCAAGGTGTGGGAGAACGCTGCCACGCCGCCGACCAGTGCACTCTGGTTCGGCAGCTCATGCAGCTTGCCGCACCCGCCGCCCAATTGGCTGCGCGATTGCACGCTGGAGATCACCAGCATCGGGATCGAGTCGGCGTAAGCCTGGCCCATGGCGGTGGTGATGTTGGTCATGCCGGGGCCGGTGATGATGAAGCACACACCCGGTTTGCCGCTGGTGCGCGCATAACCGTCGGCCATGAAGCCGGCGCCCTGTTCGTGGCGTGGAGTGACGTGGTTGATGCTCGAACGGGCCAGCCCGCGATACAGCTCCACGGTATGCACCCCGGGAATGCCGAACACCTGCTCGACCCCGTAATCTTCGAGTAACTTGACCAATACTTCGCCGCACGTCGCCATGTGTTTGCCCTTTTTGTTCGTTTGAGACGCCGGGCCTGCGCAGTGTTTATGATGGATTGGCAGGTCCAGGGATGGCCTCATTGGAACGGGCGACACGTAGCCGCAACAATGGATAAAAAATCATACTAGCCATGTCCTCACGTCATACCTTGGATCCCAATGAAACGATTGCCTCCCCTGCCGGCGCTGCACACTTTTCTGATCACCGCGCAGTGCTGCAACTTCACCCGGGCCGCCGAACAACTGCACATCACTCAAGGCGCGGTGAGCCGGCAGATCGCCGGGCTGGAAGATCATCTGGGTTATGAGCTGTTCATTCGCCAGGCGCGGGGCTTGAGCCTGACCGCCGAAGGACGGGAGTGGTTGCCACGGGTGCAGCAGATTTTCGGCCTGATCGACGAGGCGGTTGAACAGATCGGCGAGAAGCGCGAAACCCTGCAACTCAAGGCACCGACCTGCGTGATGCGCTGGCTGTTGCCGCGCCTGTTGCAGTGGCAAAAGGAACGCCCGGATGTGCCGGTGGAATTGACCACCACGGTGAAACACGGCGTGGACTTTCATCGCGAGCAATTCGATGCGGCGGTGATGTATGGCGCGCCGCCGGACAGCTCACTGGCCTCCCGGCATCTGTTCGATGAGCAACTGACGCCCGTGTGTTCCCGACCGATGCTTGAAGGGCCGATGGCTTTGCAGACTCCGGCCGATCTGCAGCAACACTTGTTGCTGCACCCCACCCGCGATGAACGGGACTGGAACGCCTGGCTGAAGGCTGCGGATATTCGGCTGAGCAATGTCGGCAAAGGTCAGCATTTCGAAACCCTGGACCTGGCGATGTCGATGGCGTCTCAGGGGACAGGTGTAGCGATTGGCGATTGGTCGTTGATCGGCGATGACCTGAGTGCCGGACGGCTGGTCATGCCTTTTGATTTGAAGGTGAAAACAGGGTTGGCGTATTACCTGGTGTTCCCCGAGAAACCGGAACCTTCGCCGAAGTTGCGCGAATTGATGGGGTGGTTGGTGGAGAAGGCGCAAAGCCGCTAAGAGATGCTCATAGATCGTTCCCACGCTTCGCGTGGGAATGCAGCCCGGGACGCTCCGCGTCCCATCAAGAGCCGAACGCGGAGCGTCCGCTGAGGCATTCCCACGCAGAGCGTGGGAACGATCAACGCTGGCGTGCGGTGTGGCGGAGATCAATACCCGACAGTAAACCGCTGGCGGGAATGCTTCGGCGTTTCCACTTCATCAAGCAGCGCAATCGCGAAGTCAGCAAAGGTAATCCAGCTGCGGCCCTCTGCACTCACCAGCAAATCATCCTTGCCGATTCGAAACGTGCTCGTGCGCTCACCTTCGACGAACTCCGCCGATGGCGACAGGAAGGTCCAGTCCAGCTCCTTTTCCTGACGCAAGGCATTCAGGAACGCGGCGCCGGCGCTGGCCTCGGCCTTGTACTCCTCCGGGAAGCCTTCGCTGTCGATTACACGAGAGCCATTCGGCAGCAACAGCGAACCGGCACCGCCCACCACCAGCAGACGCTTGACCCCGGCCTTCTTCACCGGCTCGATGACGGCGCTGGCGGGGATGGTGGAGAAATGCGCCGCGCTGATCACCGCATCATGCCCGGCCACGGCGGCTTGCAATGCAGCAGCGTCGAGCACGTCCACATTCTTGCTGACCACACCGGCACGCTGGCCGATTTTCGAGGTGTCGCGGGCGATGGCGGTGACGCTGTGACCGCGACGCAGGGCTTCTTCCAACAGTTGGCTACCGGCACGACCGGTGGCACCGATGATTGCAATGTTGCTCATGACGTTTCTCCAGTTGGCTTGGGTGAAGATGATCGTTCCCACGCGCAGCAAAGGAATGCCTCAACGGACGCTCCGCGTTCGGCTCTTGATGGGACGCGGAGCGTCCCTGGCTGCATTCCCACGCAGAGCGTGGGAATGATCAGTTGAGTGCGGCGGATTACCACTTCATCTCGCCCTTGGCGACTTTGGCGCTCAGCTCGAGCGAGCTTTCTTCACCCAGGGTCGGGTAGCGTTTTTTCATCGCGCCGATCAGCTCGGCAGCGTCTTTCGCCTTGGCGGTTTCTTCGTCGAAAGCCTTGATGTAATCGGCAGTGAACTGCACCGCCGCCAGAGAGCGAGCGCTCTCACCCAGGTAGTGACCCGGCACGATGGTGTTCGGCTTCAAGGCTTCAATCGTGTGCAGCGTCGTCAGCCAATCGGCATGGGACTGCGGGGTCTGGGTGTCAGCCATCCACACGTGAATGTTTTCGGCGACGACCACACCACCGACCACTGCCTTGATCGACGGGATCCACACAAAACTGCGATCCGGCTGCTTGCCATCCAGGCCGATCACCTGCAACTTCTGCCCTTCCAGCATCAGGCTGTCGCCCTTGAGCACCTGCGGCACGATGGTTTTGTTCGGCACGTCGGCCCCCATTTTCGGGCCCCAGAACGCCAGTTTGCCGTCGACGGTTTTTTTGATGTGATCGACGGTCGGTTGCGAGGCCAGCACTTTGGCTTTCGGGAACGCTTTGGTCACGGTGTCGAGGCCGAAGTAGTAATCCGGGTCACCGTGGCTGATGTAGATGGTGGTCAGTTGCTTGCCGCTGGCGCGGATTTTTTCCACCACCTGTTCGGCCTGGGCTTTGCCGAATTGCGCGTCCACCAGAATCGCTTCTTTCTCGCCGCTGACCAGCACCGAGGTCACCGGGAAGATCGCGTTGGTGCCAGGGTTGTAGACGTCCAGCGTCAGGGTGGACGCCGCCGCGGCGTGGGCCGCGAAGCCGAGGGTGGCGGTTGCCAGAAGAATGCGTTTGATTGATGTGAAGCCGATCATCTGTTGCTCCGTTGTCCGAATGCCGTGTTTGGCGATGGGACAGAGCTTAGTTGCCTGGTTCGATACAAAAAATGCGATGCTTGAACATAGTTTGTTTCTGAAAGCGGGCAAATCATGGATCGTCTACAAGCAATGCGGGTGTTCGTCACGGTGGTGGACCTGGGCAGTCAATCGGCCGCCGCCGATCACCTGGACCTGTCGCGACCGGTGGTTTCACGGTATCTGGCGGAGCTGGAGGATTGGGTCGGCGCACGCCTGATGCATCGCACCACGCGCAAGTTGAGCCTGACCGCCGCCGGGACGGAAATTTTGCCTCGCTGCCGGCAGATGCTCGATTTGTCCACCGACATGCAGGCCGCCGTCAGCGAACCGGACGACGCACCGCGAGGCCTGCTGCGGATCAGCGTCAGCACCTCGTTCGGCCAGGCGCAACTGGCCGACGCCATGGCGGCTTACGTCAAACGTTACCCCGGCGTCAGCATCGATATGCAAATGCTCGACCGCACGGTGAACCTGGTGGATGAACGCATCGACCTGGCCATCCGCACCAGCAACGACCTGGACCCGAACCTGATCGCCCGGCGGCTGACAGTCTGTCGCTCGGTGATCTGCGCCTCCCCCACTTACCTGCGCGAGCACCCGGCGCCGCAACGGGTCGAAGACCTGAGCCTGCACAATTGCCTGACCCACTCCTACTTCGGCAAGAGCCTCTGGCATTTCGAACAGGACGGCGAGCCCGTCTCGGTGCCGGTGCAAGGCAACATCAGCGCCAACGAAGCCAGCACGCTATTGCGCGCGACGATGGCCGGGGCCGGCGTGGCGATGCTGCCCAGTTATCAAGCGGGTGTGCATATCCACAGCGGCGAACTGATCCGCCTGCTGCCCCAGGCCGAGCCCCGGCAGATGAACATCTATGCGGTGTATGCCTCACGCAAGCACATGCCGGCGGCGCTGCGCAGCATGCTGGATTTTCTGGTGCTCAGATTTCCCGAAGAACCGGCGTGGGATGTCGGCCTGTAAACACCTCCCCTGTGGGAGCTGGCTTGCCTGCGATGGCGTCGTCACATTCAACAAAGATACTGACTGACAGTCCGCTATCGCGGGCAAGCCCGCTCCCACAGGGGTCATCATCGTTCTGAATATCGCGTTAAACGCGAGGGCCCTGGCAACTCATCCGCGCTGACCTATGCTCAAAGTAGTACCGAAAGGTATTCGTTCAGAGGTCAAACGCCATGAACATCAAAACAAGAAGATACCTCGCCATTTTCATCACTTGCGTGGCGACACTGGCGCTGTATGGCACGGCCGCCTGGCGCGTCGAACAGTTGCGAAAAGTGCCCCGTGACTTCGCGAGTTGTAACTTCGAGCGCTGCATTCCCCACAATGCGAGCCTCAACGCCCTCCGGTAACGAAAAGGGGGATCAGCCCTCGTTGTCCTGATCGGCCTTCAAGCGGTCGCGAAAGGCCTTGGGCGAAATCCCCACCCGACGCCTGAACAGGCGTGTGAAGTTGGTCGGATCGGAAAACCCCAACACATCGGACATTTCATAGATGGTCATGCTGGTGTAGGTCAGCAAGCGCTTGGCCTCCAGCAATTGACGCTCATGCATGATCTGCAACGCCGGTTGCCCCGCCAGCTCACGGCATGTGCCGTTCAGGTGGGACACGGAAATCCCCAGCCGATGGGCCAGGTCCTCGACCTTGACGTGCTGGCGATAGGTTTCTTCCACCAGCTGAATAAAACCGTTGAGGTATTCCCGGGCACGCTGCGGACGCTGATTGGCAGCGTGGCGCTGAATCACCTGACGGCTGACCCACACCATGATCACGCTGACCAGCGAATGCATGAGCATTTCCCGCGCCGGTTGATGGCCGGTGTATTCGCTTTGCAGCGCTGAAAACAGGCTGTTGAGGTACCCGCTGTCCTGTCCCGCCGGATAGCTTTCGGCCTGTGCCAGGGCATTCACCGAATTGCCCAGTTGCGCCTGAAGATGGGCGACCAGCGGCGCGGCCAGCGTGACGACGAACCCTTCGACGTCCTCGGAAAACCGATAACCATGCACCGATAACGGCGGCAGGATCAGGATTGCCGGCTCGGTCAATTGTGAGCGTTTACCTTCGATCTCAAGCTCTGCCTGACCTTTGAAGACGAAGAGCAACTGACACAAATCGGCATGGCGGTGAGGTTTGATTTCCCATTGATGTTCGCGGCTGCGTTTGGAAATGGTTTCGCAGTGCAACAAATCCGGGGTCGGCCAGTCCAGGCTTTCACCGTAGAGCTTGAACACCGGAATCGATGGCAGGTCAGGCTTGTTCATCACTTCAATCCAGGCCTCGAGGGTAACGGGGCGATAATCGCACCGATTGGCAGAATGTACAGGTATCGGCTCAGTTTTCACCTTCAATTGACAGACTCGCAAGTGAAAAATGCAAGTACTCGATCCATAAAATCATTCACCGGCCTTGGCCGCGTGGAGCTTGCGAGTCATAAAAACAATGAAAACGCTAAAAACCCAAGTCGCCATCATCGGCGCCGGCCCCTCTGGTTTGCTACTCGGCCAATTGCTGCATAACGCCGGCATCGACACCCTGATCCTCGAACGCCAGACCCCGGACTATGTGCTGGGTCGCATCCGCGCCGGGGTGCTCGAACAAGGCATGGTAGAGCTGTTGCGTCAGGCCGGGGTAGGTCAGCGCATGGACACCGAAGGGCTGGTTCACGCAGGCTTCGAACTGGCCCTCGACGGACGCCGCGTACACATCGATCTGCAGACGTTGACCGGTGGCAAAACCGTGATGATCTACGGCCAGACCGAGGTCACCCGCGATCTGATGGCCGCTCGTCGGGACGCCGGTGCGCAGACGATCTACGAAGCCAGCAATGTCGTCCCCCACGGCATGAAAACCGCTGAGCCTTTTGTCACCTTCGACAAGGACGGCGAAACCTGGCGACTCGATTGTGACTACATCGCTGGTTGCGACGGTTTCCATGGCGTGGCGCGGCAGTCGATTCCTGCTGACTGCCTGAAAGTGTTCGAGCGGGTGTATCCGTTCGGCTGGCTGGGGATTCTCGCCGACACGCCGCCTGTTCACGAGGAGTTGGTCTACGCGCGGCATGAACGAGGTTTTGCGCTGTGCAGCATGCGTTCGCCGACACGTACCCGTTACTACCTCCAGGTTCCGGCTCAGGACAAAGTCGAGGACTGGTCCGATCAGCGCTTTTGGGATGAGTTGAAATCCCGTTTGCCGGCCGCCCTCGCCGACACGCTGGTGACCGGTCCGTCGATTGAAAAAAGCATCGCGCCACTGCGCAGTTTCGTGGTCGAGCCGATGCAGTACGGGCGGATGTTCCTGGTCGGCGACGCCGCGCACATCGTCCCGCCCACCGGCGCCAAGGGCTTGAACCTGGCGGCCAGCGACGTCAGTACGTTGTTCAATATTCTGCTGAAGGTTTACCGCGAAGGCCGTGTGGATTTGCTGGAGAAATATTCCGAGGTCTGCCTGCGGCGAGTGTGGAAGGCCGAGCGGTTTTCCTGGTGGATGACCTCGATGCTGCACCGCTTCGACGACCACGATGCGTTCAGCCAGCGCATCAGCGAGTCGGAGCTGGCCTATTTCGTTGACTCCGAGGCGGGTCGAAAAACCATCGCGGAAAATTACGTCGGCCTTCCTTATGAGGCTATCGAATAGCTTCCTACCGACTTACACTGGCGAGCATCCCCGCTCGCCTTGGCTCTTGCGGGTCCATCACTGCCCGCAGGTTTTACCCGTGACCAATCTCAACCAGCCTGACACGCCCAAACCGGCCATTCGCAGCGTGCTGATAGCCTTGATGCTGGCGATCTTTCTGGGCGCGCTGGACCAGACCATCGTCGCCGTGTCGATGCCGGCCATTTCCGCGCAATTCAAGGATGTCAGCCTGCTGGCCTGGGTGATTTCCGGGTACATGGTGGCGATGACCGTGGCGGTGCCGATCTACGGCAAACTCGGCGATTTGTATGGCCGCCGCAGGTTGATGCTGTTCGGCATGGGCTTGTTCACCCTGGCGTCATTGTTCTGCGGCATGGCGCAAAGCATGGAGCAACTGATGCTGGCGCGGATCTTTCAAGGCATCGGCGCCGGCGGGATGATTTCGGTGAGCCAGGCGATCATCGGCGACATCGTCCCACCGCGCGAACGCGGTCGCTATCAGGGTTACTTCAGCAGCATGTACGCGGTGGCCAGCGTGGCTGGCCCGGTACTCGGTGGCTACATGACCGAATACCTGTCCTGGCGCTGGGTGTTTCTGATCAATCTTCCGTTGGGCCTGGGTGCCTGGCTGGTGGCCTACCGCACACTGGTGGGGCTGCCGGTGCCGCAGCGCAAGCCGATCATCGACTACCTCGGCACGTTGCTGATGATCATTGGCCTGACGGCGTTGTTGCTGGGCATCACTCAGGTTGGCCAGGGCCATTCGTGGCGCAGCGCCGAAATGGCGGGTTTGCTCGGTTGTGCGGTAGTCGTGCTGGCCGTGTTCGTCTGGCATGAACGGCGGGCGCGGGAACCGTTGCTGCCGATGCACTTGTTCGCCAACCGCAATGCGATCCTCTGCTGGTGCACGATTTTCTTCACCAGTTTCCAGGCGATTTCCCTGATCGTGCTGATGCCGTTGCGCTTCCAGAGCGTCACCGGCGCCGGCGCCGACAGCGCTGCGCTGCACCTGTTGCCGCTGGCCATGGGCTTGCCGATCGGTGCGTATTTCGCCGGGCGCCGGACCTCGGTGACCGGTCGTTACAAACCGATGATCCTGACCGGCGCCCTGCTGACGCCATTCGCGATTCTCGGCATGGCGTTCAGTGCGCCTCAGGCGTTTGTGCTGAGCAGCTTGTTCATGTTGCTCTGCGGGATCGCTGGCGGCATGCAGTTCCCGACCTCGTTGGTGGGCACGCAAAACTCGGTGGAACAACGGGACATTGGCGTCGCCACCAGCACCACCAATCTGTTCCGTGCTCTGGGTGGCGCAGTGGGTGTGGCGTTGATGTCGGCACTGCTGCTGGCGTTGTTGCAGGATTCGAGTTTTGCCCACCTGGCCGGCTCGTCGCTGATGGCTGAAGGGCGTTCGGGGAATGTTCTGCTGGACGGTTTGAACGCCGCGCCAGGTGATGCGCAAAACGCCTTGCGCGCTGAGCTGCTGCTGACCTTCCGGCATTTGCTGATGGTCAGCGCAGCGGTGTCATTGCTGGGGTTGGCGGCGGCGATTGCCATGCCGAACAGAGTGTTGCGGGGGCGCGAGGACACGGTTCGATAGTGGGGACCGAGTCGCCTGCAATCGCGAGCAGGCTCGCTCCCACATTGGATCTCGGCCGTATGCAACATCTGTAACCAATGGAGATTTACTGTGGGAGCGAGCCTGCTCGCGATTGCGGTCTTTCAGTCACCTTGAATCAAGGGCTGTAATACCCCACCGCGACCAGAAAATGCCCGACCTTTTTCAGGTAGGCATGCTTGTCTTCCACTTTGCCGGTCACCGGGTTTTTCCAGCGGTACTCGTATTCGCCGTCATCCTGTTTGGCCATCAGCGCCAGAATCGGCTCGCCCACCGGTTTACCTTCCGGATCCTTGATCTTGCTGAAATCGGTGTTGATCAGTCGCAGATTGGTGCCGTGGGCGACATAACGCTGGTTATTCAGGTCGACGACGAAGACGTACAGGTCATCCTGCAAGTAACCGCCCTTGAGGGCGTTGATGGCGGTGAGCGTGCCCTTCTCGTCCTTGGCCAGATCGGCCGCTGCTTTGTTCAACAAGGCCATCGCCTGCTCCGCTGACGCCCGTGGCAAGTAGTAACCCACCGCCAGAATCCGCTGGCCAATGCGCTGATAGAACACATGCTTGCGTTCGACCTTGCCGTCGGCCCAGTTCTGCCAACGGTATTCGGCCTGCTGAATGCCGTTACCCTCTGGCACTTTCAAGGCGTCCTTGAAGGCTTTCTGCACATCCGGCCCGAGCACCTCGGACACATCACGGCCGATCAATGCCGAAGACGGCCCGCCGCTGGCGAGCATCACGCCCTTGGTATCGACCACGAAGACATAACGATCCTTGTCGACAAACTCGCCCTGACGGCTGAACGCCGCGAAAGCCTTGTCACCCTGCTCGTGGTAATAGGCCAGGGCTTTTTCCAGTAAGGCTTTGGCGGCCTGGCTGTCATCCTTTTCCGCCGTGGCTGCGTGAACTGGCCCCAGGCACAGCAAAAGCAAACCGCCCAGCCAGGCTAGTTTGTGAAGACCCCCCATAGCGCATTCCCCGTTCTTGTTAGTGTTTCAAGAGCGTAGACGGCTTGGGGCTATGTATGAATATTCAGAAAACGGTGGCGCAGAGGCTTGCCCTACTACCAGTCAGTCAAGATGCAAAACCTGTGGGAGCGGCGTTTAACTGACTGACTCGCCTTCGGGCTATTGAGGCCGGGCGCGCAGCTGCTGTTGCAGATTCTGGATCTGCGCTTGCAGGGTGTTGATGTTGCGGGTGACCTGGCCGCGGAAGGCGTCGAACTCGGCGGTGTTGGTGCCACCTTGTGCGGCGGCCGGACGGTTGTCCTGTTGGCTTTTGAGCACGATCATGTCTTGCTCCAGGCGTTCGATGGCGGCACTCGGGTTGCCTTGTCTCTTCAACGCGGTGATGTCGGCGCCAAGGCTTTTGAGTTGGGCATCGACTTTGCTGGTATCGGCCGGTGCGCTCTTCAACGCGGCCAGTTCGCCGCTCAAGGCTTTGACCTGAGCCTGCAACTGAGCATTGGCCGCTTGTTGTTCGGTGGTTTGCGCAGTCATTTGCGCCAGGCGCTTGTCCAGATCGGAGGTCTGGCCGAGCACGCCTTGTTGCTGTTTGCTCTGGTCCTGAAGTTTGCTTTCCAGCTGTTTGCTCTGGTCCTGGAGTTTGCCTTCCAGTTGTTTGATTTGCAGCTTCAACGCTTCACTGTCGGTGTTGACGTTGGATTGGCTGGCCACGACCTTGCCGGAAATGTCCTGCAAGCGCCCCGCCGCCTCCTCACTGATGCGCGCGAAACTTTCCTGGGTCGCCACCAGTTGCTGCTCCATCAGCGAGATCTGCTGAAAACTCCACCAGGCAAGCCCGGCGAAGGCAAAGAACAACGCACCGACCAACGCCCACAAAGGGCCGGTGCTCGGGCCTTTGACCTTGACTACCGGTGTGGTGCGCGAACGCACGGAAGTGCGAGCGGTGGTCGGAAAATCATCGTCGTCGAGGCTGTCGGCACGCAGGCTCGGGACATCGTCGAAGTCGTCGTTGGCATCGTTACGCATGGACATTGAGTCAACCTTTGTAAAACGCGGTGATGGCTTGATGCGGCGAAGTATAACCCCCGCTGCCGCACCGGTTGACCCTGAACCCCGAACTCGGTTCAGTAACGGGCCGCCCTTGTGTGTCAGCGAATGTCCTGAGCCTTCCACCAGCCGCAAAATTCATCGAGGGCGGTCCAGAGGCTGACTTTCGGATCGTAGTCCAGATAATGTCGTGCGCGGCTGATGTCCAGGGTGAAATTTTTGTTCATCACCTGCATCCCCAGCCGCGACAGGGTCGGCTCGGGACGACCTGGCCACAGCTTGCACACACCCTCGTTGAGCGCGGCAAGGCTGTAGGCCAAGCCGTAGGAACGGTAACGGGTCACCTGTGGGACATCCATTTGGCGCATCACGTAATTGACCACATCCCACAACGGCACCGGCGCTCCATTGCTGATGTTGTAGGCCTTGCCCAGGGCCGAACCGCTGGCCAGCAAACTGCTGAGCAACGCTGCATTGAGGTTTTGCACGCTGGTGAAGTCGACCTTGTTCAGGCCATTGCCGATAATCGCCAACCGCCCTTTGCGCTGCATCTTCAGCAGCCTGGGGAAAATGCTCATGTCCCCGGCCCCTGTCACGAAACGTGGCCTTAGGGCCAGAGTCTCGAGACCGAACTCCTGCGCACCGAAAACTTTTTGCTCGGCCAGGTATTTGGTCGCGGCGTAGGGATGTTTGAAACGCTTGGGCACCTGTTCTTCGGTCAATCCCAGATGATCGCGACCATCGAAGTAGATCGACGGCGACGACAAGTGCACCAGGCGCCGAACCCGCTGCTTCAGGCAGGCCTCGACCACGTTCTCGGTGACCTCGACGTTGCCTTGATGAAAGTCCTGATACCGTCCCCACAAACCGACTGCGCCGGCGCAATGGACCACGGCTTCGACGTCTGAACACAGGTCACGCGCCAGTTGCGGGTCGCTCAAGTCGCCCTGAATGAATTCGGCGCCACGGCGCACCAAGTGCTCGACGCTTTCGGCCCGGCGACCGTTGACCCGCACGTCCAGGCCCTGCTCCAGGGCGAAACGCGCAAAACGTCCGCCAATGAAGCCGCTTGCGCCGGTGACCAGAATCTTCATGAATTGCTCCGAATATTTCGCTTTGCGTTTTGCGTATGGCGTGAGGTCTTGACGCTGCCCGTCAATCCAACGGCACCAGCCATTGCTTCGACGAGCGCACCAATTGATCGGTGAGTAACCCCAACAACTGACCGCCATTGCGCCAATAATGCCAGTACAGCGGCACATCGATCGGCTTATCTGGCAAAAGCTCGCGCAGGATTCCGCGCTCCAGTTGCTCGCGCACCTGCAATTCAGGCACAAGGCCCCAGCCAAGCCCCGCTTCCGTGAGACGAAGAAACCCTTCGGACGAAGGGCATAAATGGTGTTCGAAACCACCATCCACGCCTAAAGACGCGAGGTAACGATGCTGTAGGAAATCGTCTGGGCCAAACACCAGAGCCGGGGTTTTGGCCAACTGGTCGGCGCGCACACCGTCGGGAAAATGCCGGGCAATGAACGCCGGGCTGGCCAGCGCACGGTAACGCATCGCCCCCAACAGAACGCTGCGCGCACCGGCCACCGGTCGTTCACTGGCGCAGAGACATCCCGCTACTTCGCCTGCGCGCATGCGTTTGAGGCCGACGGTCTGGTCTTCCACCACCAGGTCGAGCAACAGATGCTCCTGTGCGCAAAAGTCCCCCACAGCCGCAGCCCACCAGGTGGCCAGGCTGTCAGCGTTCAGCGCGATGCGCAGGCGTTCCGGCAGGCCTTCTTCGTCCAGCGCCGGCACCAGGGTTTGCAGATCCCGCTCCAGCAACCGCACCTGCTGCACATGGTTGAGCAATCGCCGGCCAATCTCCGTCGGGGCCGGTGGCGTTACGCGCACCAGCACCGGTTGGCCGACCCGTGCCTCCAGCAGTTTGATGCGCTGGGAGATCGCCGATTGGGACAAACCCAACACTTGCGCGGCGCGTTCGAATCCGGCCTGTTCGATCACAGCGGCGAGCGCGGACAGTAATTTGTAGTCGAACATCAGTTTTCCTAATGAGCGATCAGCACTATTTGTTTTTCTTATACAGCTTCCCACCGGAGAATGGCCAGCAAGAACTCTTGAACAAGGATCACCGACATGGCTGGCGAAACGTCATTGGCCACCCTGCTGCGCAGCATGAGCCCACAACTCAACGACGGCGAATACGTGTTCTGCACCTTGCCCGACGGCCAATTGCCCGCAGGCCTTGAGATCGTCGGCAGCTTTCGCGAACAGGAAGGGCTGACGGTAATTCTGCAACGTTCTCACGCCGAAAAAGCCGGTTTCAGTTTCGACTACGTCGCCGCCTGGATCACCTTGAACGTGCACTCGGCCCTCGAAGCCGTCGGCCTGACCGCCGCGTTCGCCACGGCACTGGGTAAGGCCGGCATCAGTTGCAACGTGATTGCCGGCTATTACCACGATCATTTGTTCGTCGGCCAGGCCGATGCCGAACGCGCCCTGCAGGTACTGCGGGATCTGGCGACCAACGCGGAGTAAAACGTATGTGGCAAAGCTATGTGAACGGCCTGTTGGTCGCTGCGGGGCTGATCATGGCGATCGGCACCCAGAATGCGTTTGTGCTGGCTCAGAGCCTTCGGCGCGAACATCACCTGCCGGTGGCGGCGCTCTGCGTAACCTGCGACGCGTTGCTGGTGGCCGCCGGGGTATTCGGCCTGGCGACGGTGCTGGCGCAAAACCCGACCCTGCTGGCCATCGCCCGTTGGGGTGGCGCGGCGTTTTTGATCTGGTATGGCAGCCTGGCGCTGCGTCGGGCCTGCACGAAACAAAGTCTGCAACAGGGTGAAAATCAGACGGTACGTTCACTGCGGGCGGTGCTGCTCAGTGCATTGGCGGTGACGCTGCTCAACCCGCACGTTTATCTGGACACCGTGTTGCTGATCGGCTCCCTCGGCGCACAACAAACCGAACCCGGTGCTTATGTCGTGGGCGCGGCCAGTGCGTCATTGTTGTGGTTTTTCACTTTAGCCCTTGGCGCGGCATGGCTCGCACCATGGCTGGCACGGCCAAGCACCTGGCGAATCCTCGATCTGTTGGTCGCCGTCATGATGTTCGCTGTGGCCTTTCAATTAATCGCGGCTGGCTGATTATTCCAAAAGGCTCTGGAACCTCTATTCCACACAGTTGTTGCGTGGTTATGCCGCACCCCCGGTGCTATGATCCGATCCCTGCGCCGCAAAGAGTACAAACTCCCCGGCGCATGTCTGGCCGCCCGTGATCGGCCTTGCGCTCACCGCAACTGACCTGATTAGGAGAATCATCATGGCTTTCGAATTGCCGCCGCTGCCTTATGCACACGATGCCCTGCAGCCGCACATTTCCAAGGAAACTCTGGAATACCACCACGACAAGCACCACAACACCTATGTCGTGAACCTGAACAATCTGGTGCCAGGCACCGAGTTCGAAGGCAAGACCCTGGAAGAAATCGTCAAGACTTCCTCGGGCGGTATCTTCAACAACGCCGCTCAGGTCTGGAACCACACGTTCTACTGGAACTGCCTGGCGCCAAATGCCGGCGGTCAACCAACCGGCGCACTGGCTGATGCCATCAACGCAGCCTTCGGTTCGTTCGACAAGTTCAAGGAAGAGTTCAGCAAAACGTCCATCGGCACCTTCGGTTCCGGTTGGGGCTGGCTGGTGAAAAAGGCTGACGGTTCCCTGGCCCTGGCCAGCACCATCGGCGCCGGCAACCCGCTGACCAGCGGCGACACCCCGCTGCTGACCTGCGACGTCTGGGAACACGCTTACTACATCGACTACCGCAACCTTCGTCCTAAGTACGTCGAAGCGTTCTGGAACCTGGTCAACTGGAAATTCGTGGCTGAGCAGTTCGAAGGCAAAACCTTCACCGCTTAAGCTTCGCGCCAGTCAAGAAACCCGGCTTTGTCCGGGTTTTTTTATGGGCTTGGGAAAAGGGTACATCCCTATAGCCGCCTTCGCGGGCAAGCCTCGCTCCTACAGTAGATGTGTGTCGTGCGCGGAATCTGTGAGCGACGATAGTCCCTGTGAGAGCGGCATTCGCCCTCTTGTCCCCACAGCACAGCGGTTTAACATCAACCCCAAGGAAAAATTGTTTCAATCGCCTCAAGTTGAAGGCCCCGACAACCGACACAGTACCAATAGGGCAAATACTCCAAACAGCAGCATATCGGCCAAGCCACCGGCAAAATCCCCTGGGTTGGATTGTCCCTTTGACTGCCATCACGGGATTGCCAATACTCATGGCAACTTGACGCTACCCGCACGGAACAAGGAATAACCCTTTGAAGCTGGAACTCAAGAACAGCTTGTCGGTGAAGTTGCTCCGGGTCGTGCTCTTGTCGGCATTGATCGTCGGCGTGGTCTTGAGCTGCGCGCAGATCGTTTTCGATGCCTATAAAACACGCCAGGCTGTGGCCAACGATGCCCAGCGCATCCTCGACATGTTCCGCGACCCCTCCACCCAGGCCGTCTACAGCCTGGACCGGGAAATGGGCATGCAGGTAATCGAAGGCCTGTTCCAGGACGACGCCGTGCGCATGGCCTCCATCGGCCACCCCCACGAAGCCATGCTCGCGCAAAAATCTCGCGAGTTGCAGCACTCCCACAGTCGCTGGCTGACCGATCTGATCCTCGGCAAGGAACGCACCTTCACCACTCAATTGGTGGGTCGCGGCCCCTACAGCGAGTACTACGGCGACCTGAGCATTACGCTCGACACCGCCACCTACGGTAAGGGATTCATCGTCAGCTCGGTGATCATCTTCATCTCTGGTGTATTGCGCGCCATGGCCATGGCCCTGGTGCTGTATCTGGTCTACCACTGGCTGCTGACCAAACCGTTGTCGCGGATCATCGAACACCTGACCGAAGTCAACCCGGACCGGCCCAGCGAACACAAGATTCCGCAGCTCAAGGGTCATGAGAAAAACGAACTGGGGATCTGGATCAACACCGCCAATCAGTTGCTCGAGTCCATCGAACGCAACACTCACCTGCGCCACGTAGCGGAAAACAGCCTGCTGCGCATGGCCCAGTACGACTTCCTCACCGGTCTGCCGAACCGCCAGCAATTACAGCAACAGCTGGACAAAATCCTCGTCGACGCCGGCAAATTGCAGCGACGGGTCGCAGTGCTGTGTGTCGGGCTCGATGATTTCAAAGGCATCAACGAACAGTTCAGTTATCAGGCCGGCGACCAGTTGCTGCTGGCCCTGGCCGATCGCCTGCGGGCTCACAGCGGTCGACTTGGCGCCCTCGCCCGTTTGGGGGGTGACCAGTTCGCACTGGTCCAGGCCGACATCGAACAACCCTATGAAGCCGCCGAACTGGCCCAAAGCATTCTCGATGATCTGGAAGCGGCGTTCGCCCTCGATCATCAGGAAATCCGCCTGCGCGCCACCATCGGCATCACCCTGTTCCCCGAGGACGGTGACAGCACCGAGAAGCTGCTGCAAAAAGCTGAGCAGACCATGACCCTGGCCAAGACTCGCTCGCGCAACCGCTATCAGTTTTATATCGCCAGCGTCGATACGGAAATGCGGCGCCGCCGCGAGCTGGAAAAAGACCTGCGCGATGCCTTGATCCGCGACCAGTTCTACCTCGTCTACCAGCCGCAGATCAGCTACCGCGATCATCGCGTGGTGGGTGTCGAGGCATTGATTCGCTGGCAGCATCCGGAGCATGGGCTGGTGCCGCCGGACCTGTTCATTCCGCTCGCCGAGCAGAACGGCACCATCATCGCCATTGGCGAATGGGTGCTGGATCAGGCCTGCAAACAATTGCGCGAATGGCACGATCAGGGCTTCGTCGACCTGCGCATGGCGGTGAACCTGTCCACCGTGCAACTGCACCACGCCGAGTTGCCGCGGGTGGTCAATAATCTGCTGCAGATATACCGTCTGCCACCGCGCAGCCTGGAGCTGGAAGTCACCGAAACCGGCCTGATGGAAGACATCAGCACCGCCGCCCAGCACTTGCTGAGCCTGCGTCGCTCCGGTGCGCTGATCGCCATCGACGACTTCGGCACCGGTTATTCGTCATTGAGCTACCTGAAAAGCCTGCCGCTGGACAAGATCAAGATCGACAAGAGCTTCGTGCAGGACCTGCTCGATGACGACGACGATGCGACCATCGTTCGGGCCATCATCCAGCTGGGCAAGAGCCTGGGCATGCAGGTGATTGCCGAAGGCGTGGAAACCGCCGAGCAAGAGGCCTACATCATCTCCGAAGGCTGCCACGAAGGTCAGGGCTATCACTACAGCAAACCGCTGCCGGCGCGGGAGTTGAGCGCCTACCTCAAGCAGGCCCAGCGCAGTAACGCGGCCATTTTGTAAGTTCTTCTTCATAGCGAAAAGATCGCAGCCTTCGGCAGCTCCTACGTGGACCGCGTCTCCCTGGAGCTGTCGAGTGAGACGAGGCTGCGATCTTTTAATGCGTCCCACCCCTTTGCGTGAATAAGAAATATTTACAGGTACAACCCTTTACACATAATGCGAAAGATTTGCATTATGTCGCAGTTTTGCGCGCCACCCGTGTGCGCCCACTCCATCACCGAAGCAGGATGTTCGCCATGATTCGTATGCCTCTGGCCACCGCCAGTCTGCTGGCCATCGCTATTTCCCTCGCCGGTTGCGGCGAAGGCAAAGACAAGGCTGCCGCTCCACAAGCGCCGACCCCGGCTGCCAGCACAGCTGCCCCGGCTGCACCTGCTGCCACCGGTAAAGTCGACGAAGCCGCCGCCAAGGCTGTGGTTGCGCACTATGCCGACATGGTCTTCGCCGTTTACAGCGATGCCGAATCCACCGCGAAAACCCTGCAAATCGCCGTCGACGCTTTCCTCGCCAAGCCGAACGCCGACACCCTCAAAGCCGCCAAGGCTGCCTGGGTCGCAGCCCGCGTGCCTTACCTGCAGAGTGAAGTGTTCCGCTTCGGCAACACCATCATCGACGATTGGGAAGGTCAGGTGAACGCCTGGCCATTGGACGAAGGCCTGATCGACTACGTCGACAAATCCTACGAACACGCACTGGGTAACCCGGGCGCCACCGCCAACATCATCGCCAACACCCAGGTTCAGGTCGGCGAAGACAAGGTCGACGTCAAAGACATCACCCCGGAAAAACTCGCCAGCCTGAACGAGCTGGGCGGTTCCGAGGCCAACGTCGCCACCGGCTACCATGCCATCGAGTTCCTGCTCTGGGGCCAGGACCTGAACGGCACCGGCCCTGGCGCCGGCAACCGTCCAGCCTCTGACTACCTGGAAGGCAAAGGCGCTACCGGCGGTCACAACGATCGTCGTCGCGCTTACCTGAAATCCGTGACCCAACTGCTGGTCAACGATCTGGAAGAAATGGTCGGTAACTGGAAGCCGGACGTGGCCGACAACTACCGCGCTACGCTGGAAGCAGAACCGGCTGAAACCGGTCTGCGCAAAATGCTGTTCGGCATGGGCAGCCTGTCCTTGGGCGAACTGGCGGGCGAGCGCATGAAGGTTTCCCTGGAAGCC
Organism: Pseudomonas sp. P9_31; assembly: GCF_034008235.1. NCBI lineage: Bacteria > Pseudomonadati > Pseudomonadota > Gammaproteobacteria > Pseudomonadales > Pseudomonadaceae > Pseudomonas > Pseudomonas sp. P9_31. Next base: position 1,407,693 of record NZ_CP125375.1, on the reverse strand, counting down.
AACTCCCCGGAAGACGAACAGGATTGCTTCAGCGACAACACCCACAACTCGCACTTCTACGATGCCAAAGGCGTGCGTAACGTGTACCTGGGCGAATACACCCGCGTCGATGGCACCAAGCTGACCGGCGCCAGCCTGTCGTCCCTGGTCGCCAAAGCCGACCCGGCAGCCGATACCACGCTGAAAGCCGACCTGGCCGCCACCGAAGCCAAGATCCAGGTCATGGTCGATCACGCCAACAAGGGTGAGCACTACGACCAACTGATCGCGGCCGGCAACACTGCTGGCAACCAGATCGTTCGCGACGCCATCGCCTCGCTGGTCAAGCAGACCGGTTCGATCGAAGCGGCCGCCGGCAAACTGGGCATCAGCGACCTGAACCCGGACAACGCTGATCACGAGTTCTGATCGACGCTGGCTGAGTGAAAAAGGCGACCCGCGGGTCGCCTTTTTTGTCCCTGCCTGAATGAAATCCCTGTGGGAGCGAGCCTGCTCGCGAAGGGGGCATCACAGCCAACATTGATGTTGAATGTGAAACCGCTATCGCGAGCAGGCTCGCTCCCACAGGGATTGCGCTTAGCCTGTTAGCCGCGATAAACCTGCCCCACATCAACCAAACGATAATTCCTCTTATTCAAACTCCCCTGCCCTGTTAGACTTTGCGCCCTTGTTTTGCTCGTCTTGCAGGATGTCCGATGCCCTCGCTGCCTCTTCGCTTGTCCGCACTGTTGCTGGCCCTGGGCCTGAGTGCCTGCGATGACGCCCCGCGTTTTACCCGGGCTGAACCCGGCGAAGCCCGGTCCGGTGGCAGCGCGACGGTGCGCAAGACCGATCAGAACGCATTCTCCCTGCCCTCCGCCAACCTGCCGCCGTCACGACGCGTCGATTTCAGCGTCGGCAACAGTTTCTTTCGCAGCCCCTGGGTGATCGCGCCGTCGACCACCACCGCCCGCGATGGCCTTGGCCCACTGTTCAATACCAACGCCTGCCAGAACTGTCACATCAAGGACGGCCGCGGTCATCCACCGACGCCCGATGCGCCGAATGCGGTGTCGATGCTGGTGCGCCTGTCGATCCCCAATGCACCGGCCTATGCCAAGGTCATCGAACAACAGGGCGTGGTGCCGGAGCCGGTCTACGGCGGCCAGTTCCAGGACATGTCGGTGCCCGGCGTCGCTCCGGAAGGCAAGGTGCGCGTCGATTACACGCCGGTCCCGGTGCGTTTCAAGGACGGCAGCGAAATCGAGTTGCGTGAACCGACCTTGCAGATGACCCAACTCGGCTACGGCCCGATGCACCCCGACACGCGTTTCTCGGTACGCATCGCACCACCGATGATTGGCCTGGGCTTGCTTGAAGCGATCCCTGACGAGGCCATCCTGGCCAACGCAGAGGCCCAGGCCCGGGAGAAAAACGGCATCGCCGGACGACCGAACCGGGTCTGGGACGACGCGCAGCAGAAGACGGTTCTCGGACGATTTGGCTGGAAAGCCGGGCAACCGAACCTCAATCAACAAAATGTTCACGCGTTCTCTGGTGACATGGGCCTCACGACCAGCCTGAGACCCTTTGATGACTGCACCGACGCGCAAACCGCTTGCAAGCAGGCGCCCAACGGCAATGGCCCGGATGGCGAGCCGGAAGTCAGCGATAACATCCTGCGTCTGGTGCTGTTCTACAGCCGTAACCTCGCGGTGCCGGCCCGTCGCGATGTCGGCGCGCCGCAAGTGCTGGCCGGCAAGAATCTGTTTTTCCAGGCGGGATGCCAGTCTTGTCACACGCCTCAATACACCACCGCAGCCAACGCCGCGGAACCTGAATTGGCCAATCAAGTGATTCGCCCTTACAGCGATCTGCTGCTGCACGACATGGGCGACGGCCTGGCCGACAACCGCAGCGAATTCCAGGCCAGCGGCCGCGACTGGCGCACGCCGCCGTTGTGGGGCATTGGCCTGACGCAGACGGTCAGCGGCCACACCCAGTTTTTGCATGACGGCCGCGCCCGCAACCTGCTCGAAGCCGTGCTCTGGCATGGCGGCGAGGCAAAGGCGGCGCAGCAACAGGTTTTGTCTTTCAATGCCGAGCAGCGCGCGGCGTTGCTGGCGTTTTTGAATTCCCTTTAATACGTATTCCTTCAGCGGGAGCCCGACATGTTCCGTCCCAAATTGTTGTTCACCAGCCTTGCCGCCCTCGCCCTGGGCGCCTGTTCGCCCCAGGATCCGCAAGCGGTCACGTCGGCGGCCATCGCCAAGCAAGTGATCCTGCCGACCTACAGCCGCTGGGTCGAAGCCGACCGGCAACTGGCAGTCAGCGCCCTGGCCTTCTGCCAAGGCAAGGAAACCCTGGACACCGCCCGCGCCGACTTCCTGCACGCGCAGAAAGCCTGGGCCGAGTTGCAACCGCTGCTGATCGGGCCATTGGCCGAGGGCAACCGTTCGTGGCAGGTGCAGTTCTGGCCGGACAAGAAGAACCTGGTAGGCCGTCAGGTCGAGCAACTGGTCACCGCGCAACCGCAAATCGATGCTGCCGCCCTGGCCAAGTCCAGCGTCGTGGTGCAAGGCCTCTCGGCCTATGAATACATCCTGTTCGACAGCAAGATCGACATGGCCGACAGCACGCAGAAAGCCAAATACTGCCCGCTGCTGACCGCCATTGGCGAACGTCAGAAGCAATTGGCCGAAGAGATCCTGTCGCGCTGGAACACCAACGACGGCATGCTCGCGCAGATGAGCAAATTCCCCAACCAGCGCTACGCCGATTCCCATGAAGCGATCGCCGATCTGCTGCGCGTGCAAGTGACGGCGCTGGACACCCTGAAGAAAAAACTCGGCACGCCGATGGGCCGTCAGAGCAAGGGCACGCCACAGCCGTTCCAGGCCGATGCCTGGCGCAGCCAATCTTCGCTGAAAAGCATGGAAGCGAGCCTGACTGCTGCGCAAACCGTCTGGGTCGGTGTCGACAACAAAGGCCTGCGCGGTCTGTTGCCGAGCGAGCAGAAACCCTTGGCCGACAAGATCGACGGGGCCTACGCAGCGTCCCTGAAACTGCTCGCCAGCAACCAGCGCTCGCTGACCGACATGCTCACTGACGATGCCGGGCGCCAGCAGCTCAACGCTATCTACGACAGCCTCAACGTTGTCCATCGCCTGCACGAAGGCGAACTGGCCAAGGCGCTGGGCATTCAACTGGGCTTCAACGCCAACGACGGTGACTGATGAGGGCAAGTGCCATGCTGCGACGCCAGGCTCTGACGTTGGGGAGTTTGCTGCTGGGTGCGGTGACACTGGGCGGCTGGACGCTGTTCAAGCAAAAGGACAAAAGCCCGCTGCTACTCTCGGCGCGGGACGATGGCGACGGCAAGCACTACGCCGTCGGTTATCGGCTGGACGGCACCCGGGTGTTTGCCACCCAGGTCGGCCAGCGTTGCCACGACATCATCAACCACCCGACCCTGCCGATAGCGCTGTTTGTCGCCCGGCGTCCGGGCACCGAGAGTTACCTGATCGACCTGCGCGACGGCACGCTGCTGCAAACCGTGGTCTCGCAGCCGAACCGGCACTTCTACGGTCATGCGGTGATTCACAAGAGCGGCGAATGGCTGTGCGCCACCGAGAACGACACCTCCGATCCGGGCCGTGGCCTGCTCGGTGTGTATCAGTTCGAGGGTGAACGACTGGTACACAGCGGCGAGCTTTCCACCCATGGCGTCGGCCCGCATCAAGTGTCGTGGATGCCCGATGGCGAGACGCTGGTGGTAGCCAACGGCGGTATTCGCACCGAGGCCGAAAGCCGGGTCGAAATGAACCTCAACGCCATGGAGCCGAGCCTGGTGCTGATGCAACGCGACGGCACGCTGCTGAGCAAGGAAACATTGGCCCAGCAGATGAACAGCGTGCGGCACTTAGGGATAGCCAGCGACGGCACCATCGTCGCCGGTCAGCAGTTCATGGGCGCTGCTCACGAGTCTTCGGAGCTGCTGGCGATCAAGCGGCCCGGCCAACCATTCGTGGCCTTCCCGGTGCCCGAGCATCAGTTGCAGGCCATGGGGCATTACACCGCCAGCGTTGCCGTGCACAGCGAGCTGCGTCTGGTCGCCCTGACCGCGCCGCGGGGCAACCGCTTTTTTATCTGGGACCTGGACAGCGGTGAAGTACGCCTGGACGCGCCACTTCCCGACTGCGCCGGCGTAGGGGCCGTGGCCGATGGTTTTGTCGTGACCTCCGGTCAAGGACGATGCCGGTACTACGATTGCCGCCAGACAACTCTTGTTGCAAAACCTCTGGAGTTACCTGCGGGGCTCTGGGACAACCATCTTCATCTGATGGTTTAAAAGATCGCAGCCTGCGGGGGAATGCGTACCTGGAGCTGCCGCAGGCTGCGATCTTTTTCGTAAGATCACGCAAAAAACATCCATTGGAATCCCCCTCCCACTCGGAGTAATGTTCCCGCCTGTCTCACCTGATTTTCTCCAAGGAAATGGAAATATGCTGCGCCGCCGCATGCTGATCATGTTGGGTGTTGTTCTGCTGATCGTGCTGATCCTGGCCGGTTACAAAGCCTTCTCCATCTATACGATGATGCAGGGTTTCTCCGTGCCGAAACCGCCGATAAGTGTCGCCGTGGCCACCGCCACCGAACGCCCGTGGCAAAGCCGTTTGCCAACGGTCGGCACCCTCAAGGCGCTGCAAGGGGTTGACCTGAGCCTGGAGATCGCCGGCACCGTCAAGGATGTGCAGTTCGAGTCGGGGCAGAAGGTCAAGGCCGGTCAGCCGATCGTGCAACTCGACAGCGCCGTCGAAACCGCCCTGCTGGAAACCGCTCAGGCCGACCTCGGGCTGTCCCAGCTGGATTACGGTCGCGGTAGCCAGCTGGTGGGCAGCCAGGCCATCTCCAAGGGCGAATTCGACCGGCTCTCGGCGGTGCTGCAAAAGAACCGGGCCACGGTCAATCAGCTCAAGGCGTCCCTGGCGAAAAAACGCATCGTCGCACCGTTCAGCGGGACCATCGGCATCCGTCAGGTGGACGTCGGCGACTACGTGGCCAGCGGCACGATGATCGCCACCCTGCAAGACCTCAGCAGCCTCTACGTCGACTTCTTCGTACCCGAGCAGGCCGTGCCGAAAATTGCCCTTGGCCAACCGGTACAAGTCATTGTCTCGGCCTACCCGACACAGAATTTCCCCGGCACCATCAGCGCGATCAACCCGAAGGTCGAGAACAGCACCCGCAACGTACTGGTGCGCGCGACCCTGGCCAACCCCGATGGCAAACTGCTGCCAGGGATGTTCGCCAGCCTGCAGGTAATGTTGCCCGATCCACAGCCGCACATCGTCGTGCCGGAAAGCGCGATCACCTACACCCTTTATGGCAACTCGCTGTACATCGTCGCGCAGAAAAAGGCCGAAGACGGCAGCCTCGAAAAAGACGACAAGGGCGAGCCGATTCTGATCGCCGAACGACGCTTCGTCGAAACCGGCGAACGCCGCGACGGGATGGTCATGATCACCAAAGGCGTGCAGAACGGTGAAAAAGTGGTCACCGCCGGCCAGATCAAACTGGACCACGGCGCGCACATTGCCATCAGCGACGACAAGACCCTAGCCGAGAAGAGCAGCCAGCCACGCGCTGACTGATCAAGGAATCCCCATGGCTTTTACCGACCCGTTCATCCGCCGCCCGGTGCTCGCTACCGTGGTCAGCCTGTTGATTGTGCTGCTGGGCTTCCAGGCCTGGAGCAAGTTGCCGCTGCGCCAATACCCGCAAATGGAAAACGCCCTGATCACGGTGACCACCGCTTACCCCGGGGCCAACGCCGAAACCATCCAGGGTTACATCACCCAACCGATGCAGCAGAGCCTGGCCAGCGCCGAGGGCATCGACTACATGACCTCGGTCAGTCGCCAGAACTTTTCGGTGATCTCGATCTACGCGCGCATCGGTTCCAACAGCGATCGCCTGTTCACCGAACTGCTGGCCAAGGCCAACGAGGTCAAGAACCAACTGCCTCAGGACGCCGAAGACCCGGTGTTGAGCAAGGAAGCCGCCGACGCGTCGGTGCTGATGTACATCAGTTTCTTCAGCAAGGAGCTGAGTAACCCGCAGATCACCGACTACCTGTCACGGGTCATCCAGCCGAAACTGGCGACCCTGCCGGGCATGGCCGAAGCCGAGATTCTCGGCAACCAGGTGTTCGCCATGCGCCTGTGGCTGGACCCGGTGAAACTCGCCGGTTTCGGCCTGAGCGCCAGCGATGTGACCGACGCCGTGCGCCACTACAACTTCCTCTCCGCCGCCGGCGAAGTGAAAGGCGAGTACGTGGTCACCAGTATCAACGCCAACACCGAACTCAAATCCGCTGAAGCCTTCGGCGCGATCCCGCTCAAGGTCGACGGTGACAGTCGCGTGTTGCTGCGGGACGTGGCGCGGGTCGAGATGGGCGCGGAGAACTACAACTCCGTCAGCTCCTTCGGCGGCACGCCTTCGGTGTACATCGGCATCAAGGCCACGCCCGGTGCCAACCCGCTGGACGTGATCAGGGAAGTGCGCAAGATCATGCCGGACCTGGAAGCCCAGCTGCCGCCGAACCTCAAAGGCGAAATTGCCTACGACGCCACGTTGTTCATTCAGGCCTCTATCGACGAAGTGGTGAAAACCCTGTTCGAAGCGGTACTGATCGTGATCGTGGTGGTGTTCCTGTTCCTGGGCGCCCTGCGCTCGGTGGTGATCCCGGTGGTGACCATTCCACTGTCGATGATCGGCGTGATGTTCTTCATGCAGATGATGGGCTACTCGATCAACCTGCTGACCTTGCTCGCGATGGTATTAGCCATCGGCCTGGTGGTGGACGACGCCATCGTGGTGGTGGAAAACATTCACCGGCACATCGAAGAGGGCAAGACACCGCTGGATGCCGCGCTTGAAGGCGCTGCGGAAATCGCGATGCCGGTGGTGTCGATGACCATTACCCTGGCGGCGGTCTATGCGCCGATCGGCTTCCTGACCGGCCTGACGGGGGCGTTATTCAAGGAGTTCGCCCTGACCCTGGCCGGGGCGGTGGTGATTTCCGGCGTAGTAGCGCTGACGCTGTCGCCGATGATGTGCGCCCTGCTGCTGCGCCACGATGAAAACCCTACCGGCCTGGCCCATCGCCTGGACGTGATCTTCGAAGGCCTCAAACGCCGCTATCAGAGTGTGCTTCATGGCACCCTCAACACCCGGCCGGTGGTGCTGGTGTTCGCGGTGATCGTGCTCTGCCTGATTCCGGTGCTGCTCAAATTCACCCAGTCGGAACTGGCGCCGGACGAAGACCAGGGCGTCATCTTCATGATGGCCAATGCCCCGCAACCGGCCAACCTCGACTACATGAACACCTACACCGACGAGTTCCTCGCGATTTTCAAGGAGTTCCCCGAGTACTACTCCTCGTTCCAGATCAACGGCTTCAACGGCGTGCAATCGGGGATCGGTGGCTTCCTGCTCAAACCCTGGAACGAACGCAGCCGAACCCAGATGCAGATCCTGCCCGAGGTTCAGGGCAAACTGGCAAGCATTCCGGGCTTGCAGATTTTCGGCTTCAACCTGCCTTCCCTGCCGGGCACGGGTGAAGGCTTGCCGTTTCAATTCGTGATCAACTCGGCCAACAGCTATGAGTCATTGTTGGAAGTGATGGACCGGGTGAAAAAAAGAGCGATGGAATCCGGCAAGTTTGCTTTTGTCGACGTCGACCTGGCCTTCGACAAACCCGAAGTCGTGGTGGATATCGATCGCGCCAAGGCCGCACAAATGGGTGTATCGATGCAGGACCTGGGCGGCACCCTCGCAACGATGCTGGGTGAAGCAGAGATCAACCGTTTCACCATCGAAGGCCGCAGCTACAAAGTCATTGCGCAGGTGGAACGTCCCTTCCGGGATAACCCCGACTGGCTAAACCATTATTACGTGAAGAACACCAAAGGCGAATTGCTGCCCCTGTCGACCCTGATCACCGTGACGGACCGGGCGCGACCGCGTCAGTTGAACCAGTTCCAGCAACTCAACTCGGCGATTCTTTCCGGGGTCCCGCTGGTCAGCATGGGTGAAGCCATCGACACCGTGCGCCAGATCGCTCGGGAAGAAGCGCCGGCGGGTTACGCCGTCGACTATGCCGGTGCGTCACGGCAATACGTTCAGGAAGGCAGCGCACTGTGGGTCACCTTCGCCCTGGCATTGGCGATCATCTTCCTGGTGCTGGCGGCCCAGTTCGAAAGCTTCCGCGATCCGCTGGTGATTCTGGTGACCGTGCCGCTGTCGATCTGTGGCGCGTTGATTCCGCTATTCCTTGGCTGGTCGAGCATGAACATCTATACCCAGGTCGGGCTGGTGACGTTGATCGGGCTGATCAGCAAGCACGGGATCCTGATCGTCGAGTTCGCCAACCAGTTACGCAAGGAGAAGGGGCTGACGCCTCGCGAAGCGGTGGAGGAAGCGGCGGCCATTCGCCTGCGTCCGGTATTGATGACCACGGCAGCGATGGTGTTCGGCATGGTGCCGTTGATCATCGCCACGGGCGCGGGGGCGGTCAGCCGGTTCGACATTGGCACGGTGATCGCGACGGGGATGTCAATCGGGACGCTGTTCACATTGTTCGTGCTGCCGTGCATTTACACGTTGCTGGCCAAGCCCGATAAACCCTGAAGAACACAACATATCCCTGTGGGAGCGAGCCTGCTCGCGATAGCGATGGCACAGCCAGCATTGAGGTGACTGACACACCGCTATCGCGAGCAGGCTCGCTCCCACAATGGATCGCGCAAGACTTGAGCCATCGGACACAAAAAAGGCCTCGCATCTGCGAGGCCTCTTATTTGGGCTTCAATCTGTTCAACTCTGCGGCCTCAGCCCTTGAGAAAGTCCGAACATGAACAGCAACAAGTCATGATCGGGTTGAGTGGCCACGGGTGCTTTGGCAACCCGGGGCAATGGACAATGTGCATCACCGTGCACTGAACTGAGGACTTGCGTACGGGGTTGCTCCCAAGCCGCCACCGCCAATGAAGCAACTGCCAAGGCTCCTGCCAAAAACAAACCTCGTGCAATTTCGAGTTTCATCGCTATAAGCCTTTGATAGCGCTGCCAGACGCCTTCTCGTAAAAATAGACGAGTTTTTTCCAGTCCGTATCGCTGAACGACGAGTGGCGACGCAGTTGCTTCAGGTCATGGGCCGCTGCCTGACGGGCGGTCAAACGCTGCCGGCATTTCTCCAGATCAATCAGGGCAACTTCGACCTTCGCCGACCCACCTTCCCCGGTGACCCGCACGAATACGTGCTTGATGTAGAGGCAGCTGTGCTGCCAACGGCCCTTGTGCATGCGGGCCAGGTTGTCGGCCAGATCCTTCAATACGCGATCATGCACCGCCTCACCGTAACGCTCGCGACCGCCGCCTGCGTACCAATGTTCGATTTCCTCAAAGCCATCCAGCGACTTGGTGACCAGCAATGCGCGCCATATGTGAACGGGATCGCGTTGTGCGCCGCAGAAAACGATCTCTGGAACGCGAACGTCGAGCAGGCGCAGGCCGATGAGTGCATCGCGCTCACGCAACACCGTCGGCCGACCGAACGGGTGCAACCAGCTGCGATAGATATGACCGGTTTGACGCTTGGCATAGAGCAGCTGTCCATCACTGCCCATGACGCGCTGCACGCCACTTTCTCCACCGCGACGAACGTTGGGTTCTTCTACCCATTCACCGCGCCGATTCCAGAAGTAGTCGAAGCGGTCCTGAGAAGCGACTTCCGTTTCTGCTGCACATTGCACTGCCATCCTGTTACCTCTTGCGTAATACGTAAACCCGCCACATGGCATAGAGCGGTAAAAAGTCCAATTGTTCCTGAATACGGAAACCCGCCTGCTCGAATTCTTTTTCAACCGTGGCAGCCGGTAACACAAATCGATTCTGGAAACCCTCCTGCCCACGCCGTTTCTCGGCGCGCTTGCGTTTCCAGGCCTTGAAATTGCCGTCTACCCACAACGAAACAATCACACTGTCGCGGGTGACACGCTCGAATTCGCGCAGAATGGTCAGTCGATGCTCGGCTTCACCGATGTGATGGAGCAAACGCATGCAGAAAATGCTGTCGACGGCGTTATCGGGCAAGGCAATGTCGAATGCAGAAGTTTGCAAGGGTTGTACCCGTTTTACCACCTCGGCGGGTTGCGCCTGCATGGCAGTCTTCAACATGGACTTCGAGTTGTCGGCGCCGATGATGACACGGTTGTGCTTTTGCGCCAGCAGCGGCCAGAAACGCCCGGCACCGCAGGGCAAATCGAGGATCAGGCCAGGCTCACCGGCCAGCGCCAGCGCTTTTCGCGCCAGTTGCTCGTCGCGCCAGTGGGACAGTCGGCGACCGAGCCCCTCTTGATGCTTGCGCAAATACTTGCGGGAGTGTTCATCGTCGTACTTTTCGGAAAAATCGAGTTTGATCGGGCCAGCCATCACTGCAATCTCCTGAACTTCTGATGACAACCACCTTAGGTAGGGCTGTGTCGGCGTCAGGTGATGACTTGGTGAAAAAATCGTCATGTAAAAACCGGGATCATTTCGGGGGTATTACAGGGGGGCCGCTAAAAGCAAAAGATCGCAGCCTTCGGAGGCGCCCACAGGCGCGTAGGAGCTGTCGAAGGCTGCGATCTTTTGCTTTTAGCGGTCCCGTCCGGCCCAATCAAACCCGGGACGCCCCCAACTCCACCTGAAAACGGCAGCCATTGGGTTCCATATTCGTCAGGCTGACGCTCCAGCCCTGGTTCTCGCAGATCCGCTGCACCAGCGACAGTCCAAGCCCCAGGCCCTCGCCACGCTTCTCGCTGCCGCGCACGAAAGGCTCGAACATCGCCTCGCGTTTTTCCTCGGGAATGCCTACACCACTGTCTTCGACCACAAACCCCGTATCGGTCAGGGCCAAGCGGATAAACCCACGCTCGGTGTAATGCAGCGCATTACGCAACAGATTACCCATCACCGCGTGCAAAAGCGTCGCGTTATAGCGAGTGTCCGGAGGATTGCCCAACTCAACGTTCAACGTCAGGCCCTTGGCTTCGATCGGCTCGCGCCATTGGCAAAGCAGCCCGTCGGCCACCTGACTGAGGCTCTGCCGGGGGGCCATGCTGGCATCTTCATGCTGGGCGCGGGCCAGCATGAGGAAGGTTTGTACCAGCTCGCGCATCTCTGCGCACGCACGGGCAATTCGCTCGACCTGGGCACGCCCGCGCTGATCGATGCCGGGGTTTTCCAGCAACAGTTCACAGGAACTGGCCAGCACCATCAACGGCGTGCGCAGCTCGTGGCTGACGTCACTGGTGAACAACCGCTCACGGGTCAACGCCTGACGCAAGCGCCCAAGGGTGGCGTCGAAGGCCACGGCCAGTTCACCCACTTCATCGGCGGCATAATCCGGAGCCAGTGGCGGCGCCAGGCCCAACAACTGATCGCGATGACGCACCTGACGGGCCAGTCGCACCACCGGCGCCATCACCTTGCGCGCCAGCACCCAGCCCAGAAATACCGCCAATGCCAGGCTCAACACGAACCCCACCAGCACCACGGCAAACAGCACCCGTTCACGCTCTTCGAAATCGCTCTGGTCCTGCAACAGCACATAACGCCGTCCGTCGACGACTTCGACCATCGCGTGATACGACAGATGCTCGCGAAAGACTTCATGAAAACCCGAGTCCAGGTGCCGCAAATCCTTGGGCAGCTCAAAGTCGCCCGGCCCGCCGCTGAAATAGAACAGCTGGTCCGGCTCGGGGCGGTGGCTCCAGTCCGACACACTGTCCATCAGCAACAGGCGCTGCAAATCGCCGCCCAGACCCGCCGAAATCAGTTTCTCTTCCACCAGGTGCACGGTCGCTATGATGCCCAAGGCGAAGGCTCCCGCGACCAGTGCGCTCATCAACGCAAAGGCGATGATGATCCGTTGCGCAAGGCTCTGCTTAAACTCCATCACGGCCCTCGGCCAAGCGATAACCGACGCCGTGTACCGTGTGCAGCAAGGGTTTGGCGAACGGTTTGTCGATCACCTGGCGCAGTTGATGGACGTGGCTGCGCAGGCTGTCGCTGTCCGGACAGTCATCGCCCCACAGGGCCTCTTCGAGAATTTCCCGGCGCAGCACGTGCGGGCTTTTCTGCATCAACACGGCCAGCAATTTCAGGCCCACCGGGTTGAGTTTCAGCAGACGGCCTTCGCGGGTCACTTCGAGAGTGTCGAGGTCGTAGCTCAGATCGCCGACCTGCAAGGCACGGCGACCGCCGCCCTGGGTTCGGCGCATGACCGCCTCGATCCGCGCCGCCAGTTCGGACAGGGCAAAGGGTTTGATCAGGTAATCGTCGGCACCGGACTTGAAGCCTTGCAAGCGGTCGTCCAGTTGATCGCGCGCAGTGAGCATGATCACCGGCGTGTCGCGGCGGGCGTCTTCGCGCAAGCGCTTGCACAGAGTGTAACCATCGATGCCGGGCAGCATGATATCGAGTACGATCAAGTCGTAATGCTCGGTGGCCGCCAGGTGCAGGCCAGATAAACCGTCCTGCGCGCAATCCACGGTGTAACCTTTGAGCCCCAGATAATCGGCCAGGTTGGCCAGGATATCGCGGTTGTCTTCAACCAATAGAATTCGCATCGGCACCTCCTCCGTACACAGTAACGGCCGTCTTGGCCCGCGCAGCTTAAGGCCAAGCGTGACTCAGGGCTAGGGTGACCGGTCGTAGAATCGATGCGCTCAACCAAATGATGGTGTTAACAAGTTTTTCACTGTCGGTTCACAACCTGACTACAGCGTTCAAGAGAAGCTGTCGCGCCATTAATATAGGGAATGTAGATAATGGATTGTTTGAAGACGGCGCCAATGCGCTTTCTGCTGCTGGTAACCGGCTCCTGGCTGGTCATTTTTCTCCTGACTCGAAGTGTTCTGCTCCTCTCTCACCTGGATGAGGCCGGCAGCGGATTCCTGTCAGTGTTTGGCATCGGCCTGCTCTATGACCTGGGTTTCATTGCCTACGCGGCGCTGCCCATGGGCCTCTATCTGCTGCTCTGCCCGCCGGCCTTGTGGCGCCGCCGTGGCCATCGCTGGTTTCTTCAGGGGCTGCTGACCGTCAGCCTGTTTGCCATGCTGTTCACTTCGGTGGCCGAATGGTTGTTCTGGGATGAGTTCGGTGTGCGTTTCAACTTCATCGCAGTCGACTACCTGGTGTATTCCGACGAAGTGCTGAATAACCTGCTGGAATCGTACCCGATCGGCAAGCTGCTGAGCCTGCTCGCCGTGCTGGCCGTGGCCCTGAGCTTCGCGTTGCGCAAACCCTTCAATGCCGCGCTGGACGCACCATTGCCTGCAATGCGCGGGCGTCTGTTGAATGCGCTGGGCCTGCTGATCGTCGCGGGCCTGAGCCTGCAACTGCTCAGCCAGGATGCACCGCGTGCTCAGGGCGGCAATGCCTATCAGAACGAACTGGCGAGCAATGGCCCGTACCAATTCTTCGCCGCTTTCCGCAACAACGAACTGGATTACCCGCAGTTCTACAGCAGCCTGCCGAACTCCGTCGTCGCGCAGCAGATTCGCGCTGAACTGGCCGAGCCCAACGCCCGCTTCATTGGCGAGGATCCGCAGGACATCCGCCGGATGATCGACAATCCCGGCACCGAGCGAAAGCCCAACATCGTGCTGGTGACCATCGAAAGCTTCAGTGCCAAGTACATGGGCAGCAATGGTGACGATCGCAACCTGACACCGAACCTCGATGCGTTGCGTAAACAAAGCCTGTACTTCAACAATTTCTACGCCACCGGCACCCGCACCGATCGTGGCCTGGAGGCCATCACCCTGGCCATTCCGCCGACACCGGGGCGTTCGATCGTCAAGCGCGTGGGTCGCGAAAGTGGTTTCGCCAGCCTCGGCCAACAGCTCAGCGCCGTGGGTTACGACAGCGTGTTCGTGTACGGCGGGCGCGGTTACTTCGACAACATGAACGCGTTCTTCAGCGGCAACGGCTATCGCGTCGTCGACCAGAGCAGCGTCGATGAATCAGAAATTCACTTCAAGAACGCCTGGGGCATGGCTGACGAAGACCTCTATAACCAGACCCTGAAACTGGCCGACGCCGACTACGCCAGGCAACAGCCGTTTCTGCTGCAACTGATGACCACCTCCAACCATCGCCCCTACACCTACCCGGATAACCGGATCGACATCAAATCCGGTAACGGCCGCGACGGTGCGGTGAAGTACACCGACTTCGCCATCGGCCAGTTCCTCGATCAGGCGCGTAAAAAACCCTGGTTCGATAACACGATCTTCGTCTTCGTCGCCGACCACACTGCAGGCAGCGCCGGCAAAGAAGACTTGCCGATCAGCAACTATCAGATTCCACTGTTCATCTATGCACCGAAGCTGATCGACGCTCGGGAGACCGCACAACTGGCCAGCCAGATTGACCTGGCGCCAACGTTGCTGGGCCTGCTGAACCTGGATTACCAGTCGACGTTCTTCGGGCGCAACCTGTTGCAGGACAATCCACTGCCGCCGCGAGTGGTAGTTGGCAACTATCAGCATCTGGGCTTGTTCGACGGCAAGGATTTAGCGATCCTGAGCCCGCGTCAGGGTCTGCGTCGCCACGATGATGCGCTGACCGACAGTCGCGAATCACGGGCCACCGCCAGCAATCCGTTGATCACCCGCGCAATCACTTATTACCAAACTGCCAGTCATGGCTTCAAGCAACAGCTGCTCGGTTGGAAAGCGCCCAAGGAGGGCACCCGCCAAGTCAGCGACCGTTAACAGAATGGCCCCGGGCTGATGCCCCGGGGCTTTTCCATTCTTCAGGATCCACCATGTCATCAACCGCTGTCCGTCCCGTCTCCAGGCCGCTGAATGTCTGGCTGTGCCTGGGAGTGCCCGCCATTGCGGCGATCACCCTGCTGTTGCTCGAACTGACGTCCCTGGACATGGACCTTGCCAAGCTGTTCTATGACCCGGTCGCCGGGGCATTCATCGGGCGGCACAGTTACTTCCTGGAAAACATCCTGCATGACCGGGCCAAGCAAGTGGTCATCGCCTTTTCGGTGTTCGCCATCCTGGGCTTCATCGGCTCCTTTTTCATGGACAGGCTCAAACCGTTCAAACGGGAACTGGGCTGCCTGGTGCTGTCCCTGGCGCTGGCAACCTCCTTTGTCACCCCGGTCAAGGCGGTGACGGCGGTGCAATGCCCATGGAGCCTGGAACAATTTGGCGGGCACGAAACCTACAGCGAATTGCTCAGCCCTCGTCCGCACACCGACAAGCCGGGCCGCTGCTGGCCAGGCGGTCATGCGGCGACCGGCTTCACGTTGTTTGCGCTGTTCTTCGTCCTGCGTGACCGTCGTCCACGGCTGGCCCGCAAGGCGTTTGTCGTCGCCTTCGCGTTGGGCTCGGTGTTTTCCATCAGCCGGATGATGCAAGGCGCGCACTTCTTCTCGCACAACGTGTGGACGGCGATTTTCTGCTGGCTGATTTGTCTGGGGGCGTATTACTACATCCTCTATCGACCGGCTTCCAAGGCTGAACGGGTGAGCGAGGCAGAACCGGTCAGCGTCTGAGCCGACGCCATCGCGGGCAAGCCCGCTCCCACAGGTTCAATGCAATCGACTGTGGGAGCGTGGCTTGCCCGCGATGGCCGCGACTCGGTCTCCAGACCTAGCAAAATGAAGGCAATAAAAAGCCCCGCCTGCTCAACGCAGGCGGGGCTTTTTTATAGGGGTAAGGCTGGCTTACATCATGCCGCCCATGCCGCCCATACCGCCCATGTCTGGCATGCCGCCGCCAGCTGGTGCGTCTTCCTTGATCTCGGCGATCATGGCTTCAGTGGTGATCATCAGGCTGGCAATCGACGAAGCCGCTTGCAGAGCCGAACGAGTCACTTTGGCCGGGTCCAGGATACCCATTTCGATCATGTCGCCGTATTCGCCGGTAGCAGCGTTGTAACCGTAGTTACCCGAACCCTGCTTGACCTTGTCGACGACCACGCTTGGCTCGTCGCCGGAGTTGGCAACGATTTGACGCAGTGGCGCTTCAACAGCGCGACGCAGCAACTGGATGCCAACGTTCTGGTCATCGTTGTCGCCTTTCAGCTCGGAGATAGCCTGCAGAGCGCGAACCAGTGCCACGCCACCGCCAGGTACCACGCCTTCTTCAACGGCTGCGCGGGTAGCGTGCAGGGCGTCTTCAACGCGGGCTTTCTTCTCTTTCATTTCAACTTCGGAACCGGCGCCAACCTTGATCACTGCAACGCCGCCAGACAGTTTGGCCAGACGCTCTTGCAGTTTTTCACGGTCGTAGTCGGACGAAGTGTCGGCCACTTGTTGACGGATCTGGGTCACGCGAGCCTGGATATCAGCCTCAACGCCGGCACCGTCGATCACGGTGGTGTTTTCTTTGGACAGGATCACGCGCTTGGCATTACCCAGGTGTTCCAGGGTAGTGCTTTCCAGGCTCAGACCGATCTCTTCGGAGATTACGGTACCGCCGGTCAGAACGGCGATGTCCTGCAGCATGGCCTTGCGACGGTCGCCGAAGCCTGGAGCCTTGACGGCTGCGACTTTAACGATGCCACGCATGTTGTTCACAACCAGAGTCGCCAGGGCTTCGCCTTCAACGTCTTCGGCCACGATCAGCAGTGGACGGCCAGCTTTGGCAACAGCTTCCAGTACTGGCAGCATTTCGCGGATGTTCGAGATCTTTTTGTCGACCAGCAGGATCAGCGGACCGTCGAGTTCGGCGGTCATGGTCTCTGGCTTGTTGACGAAGTACGGCGACAGGTAGCCGCGGTCGAACTGCATGCCTTCAACAACCGACAGTTCGTTTTCCAGGCCCGAGCCTTCTTCAACGGTGATCACGCCTTCTTTACCGACTTTTTCCATGGCTTCGGCAATGATGTCGCCGATGGAGTTGTCGGAGTTGGCCGAGATGGTGCCGACCTGAGCGATGGCCTTGGTGTCAGCGCAAGGCTTGGACAGGGCTTTCAGTTCTTTGACGATCGCGATGGTCGCTTTGTCGATACCGCGCTTCAGGTCCATCGGGTTCATGCCGGCAGCGACGGCTTTCAGGCCTTCGTTGACGATCGACTGAGCCAGAACGGTAGCGGTGGTGGTGCCGTCGCCTGCATCATCGTTGGCACGGGAGGCAACGTCTTTGACCAGCTGCGCGCCCATGTTTTCGAAGCGATCTTTCAGCTCGATTTCTTTGGCAACGGAAACGCCGTCCTTGGTGATGGTCGGAGCGCCGAAGCTCTTCTCGATGATCACGTTACGGCCTTTAGGGCCCAGGGTCGCTTTTACTGCGTCAGCCAGGACGTTGACACCGGCGAGCATTTTCTTGCGGGCGGAATCGCCGAATTTAACTTCTTTAGCAGCCATGATCGATATTCCTTAAATACTTTGTAGTAGCGGGAAAATGAGCGGGGAATCAGCCTTCGATTACTGCGAGGATTTCGCTCTCGCCAATGACCAGCAGGTCTTCGCCATCGACTTTCACAGTGTTGCTGCCGGAGTAAGGGCCGAACACAACCTTGTCACCCACTTTCACGGCCAGCGCACGCACTTCACCGTTGTCCAGTGCTTTGCCTGGGCCTACGGCGAGGACTTCACCCTGGTTTGGCTTTTCAGCAGCCGAACCTGGCAGGACGATACCGCCAGCGGTTTTCTTTTCTTCTTCGCTGCGACGGACGACGACGCGGTCATGCAGAGGACGAAGCTTCATTGTCGATCTCTCCTAATTGTGGTTTTCATCGGCCGGTGTAGTCCCGGCGGGTTTAACAAATCCGGCGGTGCCGGGTGCGGTTCGTCAAGCGAACCGCGGAAGTCTGTCTGGCGTAATCGCCAGCAACCTTGCGGTGACCGTTACATAAGGGCGCATGAGCTTATTTCAAGGGCAGTGAACGAATATTTTTTACCTCGATGCCCTGAAAACGAACACGGCACCCGAAGGTGCCGTGTCGATGGAAGCGTTACTTGGAGTCGCGGTGTTCGAACTCGCCTTCGATCACGTTGGGCTCACGGCCCAGCGGCTGGCGTGGAGCAGGACCGCCCCGTGGCTGAAGGTCATCGGCGAACGCGCGCTGACGCATCGCTTGTTCCTCGGCGCGCTGGCGCATTTTGTTGGCCAGCAGTCGACGAGAAATCGGCAGCAACATGATCAGACCCAGCACGTCGGTGACGAAGCCCGGCAGGATCAACAGACCGCCAGCCAGGGCCAGCATCAGACCTTCCAGCATGGTCTGGGCCGGCAACTCGCCGCGGCTCAGACTTTCACGGGCGCGTAGCGCAGTAGCCAAACCGGCGATACGCAGCACGAACATGCCGAGCATCGAGCCGAGAATGATCAGCAGCAGGGCCGGGAAAAACCCGATAGCCCCGCTGACCTTGACGAATACGAACAGCTCCAACACCGGGAACAGTACAAAGAGCAACAAAAAAGGGCGCATCAAATGGTTCCTCAACGCAAGAATGCCTTGCCAGTGTTCCTTAGATGACGTCGCCGTTTCGTGAATTCAAGCATCGGCCACTTCATTTTTCGGCCAATGCTCGGCGTGAGCCAGGAAAACCAAGGCTTCCCGGACTTGTGTCGGCGTATTACAGGGCGCTTGAAATGGTAGCCAGTAGAGTCCCTGAGCGATGCGCAAGTGCATGCCTTCGGTGTCGATGCCGGCCAATTGCGCCGGAGCGGTTTTCGGCAGGCCTGCCAGCTCGACATAGTGGGCGATGGCTTTGGCGTGATCGGCATTCATGTGCTCGACCATGCTCGCTTCGGCCTTGCCGGCGAACGGGTTGGCGAGGGTCAGTTGGTCGACCCAGTGAATCGCGCCGAAGCCGCCGATGTAACGGTGGCGTACCGGTTTAAGCACCCAGAAATCGAAATCATGGGCCTTGTGATAGTTCTGCGAATCCGGGAAGTAGCGGTAGTAACGCTCGGCGGCCGCTTCGATGGCTGCCGCGTCTTCGAGCTTTTCCGCTTCCGCCAGGTAAGTCAGGCGACCAACGGCTTGTACGTCTTCGGCCTCGCGTTCACCCACCAGCAGGGAGCATTTAGGGTCTTTCTGCAGATTGTGAGTGTGCTGAGCGATGCGGCTGATAAGGATCAGCGGCCGGCCCTGTTCGTCCAGACAGTACGGAACCACGGAGCCAAACGGGAAACCGGGCATCGCTTTGGAGTGCGTCGAGAGCACTCCACGGTATTCCTTGAGAAGCAATTCTCGGGCATGCTTAGCCACTACAACGCTCAATTTATGACTCCTTATATAAAATCCGTCAAAAAAACGGACAGGCGCCTGGGTAAAGTCTCAGCACGCCATAGGGGCAGTTCTCATGTGCAGCCAAGCCATATCAGGCTCAGATCGAGAGGCCCTCTAGAATAGAAGGAAAACCACTCCGAACTGCTATGGGGCTATGCGAATGCAACTCACTGACAAAGTAATCATTATCACCGGCGGTTGCCAGGGTTTAGGCCGCTCCATGGCAGAGTATCTCGCAGGCAAAGGCGCGAAGCTGGCACTGGTGGACCTGAATCAGGAAAAACTCGACGCCGCCGTCGCGGCTTGCAAAGCCAAGGGTGTCGAGGCCCGTGCCTACCTGTGCAACGTCGCCGATGAAGAGCAAGTGACCCACATGGTCGCCCAGGTGGCCGACGACTTCGGTGCGATCCATGGCCTGATCAACAACGCCGGCATTCTGCGCGATGGCCTGTTGCTGAAGGTCAAGGACGGCGAAATGACCAAGATGAGCCTGGCCCAATGGCAGGCAGTCATCGACGTCAACCTGACCGGTGTGTTCCTGTGCACCCGCGAAGTCGCGGCAAAAATGGTCGAGCTGAACAACAGCGGCGCGATCATCAATATCTCGTCGATTTCGCGCGCCGGCAACGTCGGCCAGACCAACTACTCCGCCGCCAAGGCCGGTGTTGCCGCGGCGACCGTGACCTGGGCCAAGGAACTGGCGCGCTACGGCATTCGCGTGGCGGGCATTGCGCCGGGCTTCATCGAAACTGAAATGACCCTGAGCATGAAGCCGGAAGCGCTGGAGAAAATGACCTCCGGGATTCCGCTCAAGCGCATGGGCAAACCCGAAGAAATCGCCCAGTCGGCGGCCTACATTTTCGAGAACGACTACTACACCGGTCGGATTCTGGAGTTGGATGGCGGGTTGCGGATCTAGGGTCAACACAAAACAAATGTGGGAGCGAGCCTGCTCGCGATGAGGGCATAACACTCACCATTGATGGTGACTGTTACATCGCTATCGCGAGCAGGCTCGCTCCCACATTGGATCGCATTTCTTCAGCGAATCAGTCGTCGCTGACGGTAATGTTCGGCATCGCCGGCGTTGCCGCTTCCTGCAACACAATCCGTGCGCCGACATGGCGGGCCAGTTCCTGGTAAACCATCGCAATCTGGCTGTCAGGCTCGGCGATCACCGTTGGCTTGCCGCCATCGGCCTGTTCGCGGATCAGCATTGACAGCGGCAACGAAGCCAACAGTTCGACACCGTACTGATTGGCCAGCTTCACACCACCGCCCTCACCGAACAGATGCTCGGCATGCCCGCAGTTGGAGCAGATGTGCACGGCCATGTTTTCGACCACGCCCAGCACCGGAATGTTGACCTTGCGGAACATTTCTACGCCCTTGCGCGCGTCCAGCAATGCCAGATCCTGCGGCGTGGTCACGATCACCGCACCGGCCACCGGGACTTTCTGCGCCAGGGTCAGCTGGATGTCGCCGGTGCCTGGTGGCATGTCGATGACCAGGTAATCCAGATCGCCCCAGGCCGTTTGCGTGACCAGCTGCAACAACGCGCCGGAAACCATCGGCCCGCGCCAGACCATCGGCGTGTTGTCGTCGGTCAGGAAGGCCATGGACATCACCTCGACGCCATGGGACTCGATCGGAATGAACCATTTCTGATCCTTGACCTGAGGACGGGTGCCTTCCGGGATGCCGAACATGATGCCCTGGCTCGGACCGTAGATGTCCGCGTCGAGAATCCCGACCTTGGCACCTTCACGAGCCAGCGCCAGGGCCAGGTTGGCCGCCGTGGTGGATTTACCCACACCGCCCTTGCCAGACGCCACGGCCACGACGTTTTTGACGTTGGCCAGCCCTGGAATCTGCGCCTGGGCCTTGTGCGCGGCGATCACGCTGGTGATCTCGACACGGGCGGTGACCACGCCGTCCAGGCCTTCGATGGCCAGTTGCAGCAACTGCGCCCAGCCACTCTTGAACAGACCGGCGGCGTAACCGAGCTCCAGCTGAACGCTGACGCGATCACCCTGAATATCGATGCTGCGCACGCACCCGGCGCTGACCGGGTCCTGGTTCAGGTAAGGGTCGGTGTATTGACGAAGGACGGCTTCCACCGCTGCGCGATTGACGGCGCTCATGGGCAACTCCGATAGCAAGACTGGAAAATCAGGCGGGTATCCTAACCGTTCTACATCATAGACGGCATGCCCCACGATGATTTGTGGCAAACACATCCCTGTGGCGAGGGAGCTTGCTCCCGCTCGACTGCACAGCAGTCGTAATCACGTTGACGCGATCCTTCTGTCGGAACCGGGTTGCTGGGGTTGGGGCGGCTTCGCCACCCAGCGGGAGCAGGCTCCCTCGCCACAAAAGCCCTCTTGCACCCAGCAAACTCATCACCACCTTTTTTCAGGGTCGATGCATCCGGAAACAGGCCCGAAGGGTGAAAAATATGCGCCGGCGCTTTATAGTGGCCGACCTCCGTTTCATCAAGTAGCCGAGCCCCATGTCCGAGCCACGCAAGATCCTCGTCACCAGCGCCCTGCCCTATGCCAATGGTTCGATCCACCTCGGCCATATGCTGGAGTACATCCAGACCGATATGTGGGTGCGCTTCCAGAAGCATCGCGGTAATCAATGCATTTATGTCTGCGCCGACGACGCTCACGGTTCGGCCATCATGCTGCGTGCGGAAAAGGAAGGCATCACCCCGGAACAACTGATCGCCAACGTCCAGGCTGAACACAGCGCCGACTTTGCCGAGTTCCTGGTGGACTTCGACAACTTCCACTCCACTCACGCCGAAGAAAACCGTGAGCTGTCGAGCCAGATCTACCTGAAGCTGCGCGACGCCGGGCACATCGCCACGCGTTCGATCACTCAGTACTTCGACCCGGAAAAGAAAATGTTCCTGGCCGACCGCTTCATCAAGGGCACCTGCCCGAAATGCGGCACCGAAGACCAGTACGGTGACAACTGCGAAAAATGCGGCGCAACCTATGCACCGACCGACCTCAAAGATCCGAAGTCGGCGATTTCCGGTGCCACGCCGGTGCTCAAGGATTCCCAGCACTTCTTCTTCAAACTGCCGGACTTCCAGGAAATGCTGCAAACCTGGACCCGCAGCGGCACGTTGCAAGAAGCCGTGGCCAACAAGATCGCCGAATGGCTGGATGCCGGCCTGCAACAGTGGGATATCTCCCGCGACGCGCCGTACTTCGGCTTCGAGATTCCCGACGAGCCGGGCAAATACTTCTATGTGTGGCTGGACGCGCCGATCGGCTACATGGCCAGTTTCAAGAACCTCTGCGCCCGCCGTCCGGACCTGGACTTCGACGCGTTCTGGGGCAAGGATTCCACCGCCGAGCTGTACCATTTCATCGGCAAGGACATCGTCAACTTCCACGCCCTGTTCTGGCCAGCGATGCTCGAAGGCGCGGGTTTCCGTAAACCGACCGGCATCAACGTACACGGCTACCTGACCGTCAACGGCCAGAAGATGTCCAAGTCCCGCGGCACATTCGTCAAGGCCCGGACTTACCTGGATCACCTGTCGCCGGAATACCTGCGCTACTACTACGCCGCCAAGCTGAGCCGTGGCGTCGACGACCTGGACCTGAACCTCGAAGACTTCGTGCAGAAGGTCAACTCCGACCTGGTCGGCAAAGTCGTCAACATCGCCAGCCGTTGCGCCGGATTCATCCATAAAGGCAACGCCGGTGTACTGGTAGCCGGCAACGCCGCGCCGGAACTGACCGATGCCTTCCTGGCCGCAGCGCCAAGCATTGCCGAAGCCTATGAAGCTCGCGACTTCGCACGTGCCATGCGCGAAATCATGGGCCTGGCCGACCGCGCCAACGCCTGGATCGCCGACAAGGCGCCGTGGTCGTTGAACAAACAGGAAGGCAAGCAGGATGAAGTCCAGGCCATTTGCGCCTTGGGCATCAACCTGTTCCGCCAACTGGTGATTTTCCTCAAACCGGTGCTGCCGCTGCTGGCCGCCGATGCCGAGGCGTTCCTGAATGTCGCCCCGCTGACCTGGAACGACCACACCACCTTACTCAGCAATCATCATCTGAACGAGTTCAAACCGCTGATGACCCGCATCGACCCGGTAAAAGTGCAAGCCATGACCGACGCCTCGAAAGAAGACCTGACCGCCAGCGCAACCGACACCGGCGAAGCTGCACCCGCCGGCAACGGCGAACTGGCCAAGGATCCGTTGTCGCCAGAGATCGAGTTCGACACCTTTGCCGCTGTAGACCTGCGCGTTGCGCTGATCGTCAAGGCCGAAGCCGTGGAAGGTGCCGACAAGCTGCTGCGCCTGACCCTGGACATCGGTGACGAGCAACGCAACGTGTTCTCCGGCATCAAGAGCGCCTACCCGGACCCGTCCAAGCTCAATGGTCGCCTGACGATGATGATCGCCAACCTCAAGCCCCGCAAAATGAAATTCGGGATCTCCGAAGGCATGGTGATGGCGGCCGGCCCCGGCGGTGAAGAAATCTACCTGCTGAGCCCCGACAGCGGCGCCAAGCCGGGTCAACGCATCAAGTAAAGCTCCGCGGTAAACCGATCCCACAGTCGTGCCCGGCGCGACTGTGGGATTTTCATGTCTGGCCCACCCTCCCTCCTTGCCGGATAATGCCTAACCTTGTTAGACAGGCCTCCTTTTGCCGGCACGATCATGACCGAACTGCTTCTTACGCTTGTCAGCGCTGCCCTGATCAACAACCTCGTGTTGCACTGGCCGCTGGGCGTCGATCCGGTGCTGGGCAGCGAGCGGCCACAGGTCCACGCGCTGGGCATCGCGACGACGTGCCTGATGCTGATCGTCGGCATACTTGGCTATGCGCTCTACCACTGGTTACTGGTGCCGTTGGGGCTGACGTCGCTGCGTCTGTTCGTGTTCCTGCCGTTGAGCGTTCTGCTGATTGGTCCGCTGCTGAAGCTGCTTTCACGGTTATTGGCGAAACTTTCATTCGATGGCCTCTGGCCCCTGCTGCTGGGGAATGCCGGCGTGCTTGGGCTGACCTTGCTCAACGCTCAAGACGACAAGGGAATTTTCCAAGCCATAGCCCTGAGCCTCGGCGCCGGGCTGGGTTTCTGGCTGGTGCTGAGTCTGTTCAGCGACTTGCGCCAGCGCACACTCGACAATGATATCCCCCTGCCCTTTCGCGGCCTGCCGATCGAGTTGATCGGCGCCGGATTGATCGCGGTGGTTTTTCTCGGATTCAGCGGGCTGATCAAAACATGAGTCTGATTCAACGCATCGATGCCCTCTTGCCACAGACCCAATGCGGCAAGTGTGGCCACCCCGGATGCAAACCCTACGCCGAAGGCATCGCCCGCGGCGAGCCGATCAACAAGTGCCCACCGGGCGGCAGCGAAACCATCGCAGCCCTGGCCGACCTGCTGAAAGTGCCGGTACTGGAACTGGACGTCAGTCGCGGTTCGGCACCGGCACAGATCGCTTACATCCGCGAAGCCGAATGCATCGGCTGCACCAAGTGCATTCAGGCCTGCCCGGTCGACGCCATTGTCGGCGCGGCGAAATTCATGCACACCGTCATCGTCGACGAATGCACCGGTTGCGATCTCTGCGTGGCGCCCTGCCCGGTGGATTGCATCGAGATGCATCCGTTACCGCTGGCCACGGTGCTGCCGATTGTCGGCGGGCTGGCGTTCAGCCTGGAGGAACAACAGGCCCGGGCCGCCAAGCGCAACCGTGCGCGACGCCGTTTCGAACAGCGCAATGCCCGCTTGCATCGCGAAGAGGAACAGAAACTCGCCGAACGCCAGGCACGGGCCCAACGCGCCGTGCAGCACAGCGAAGTGACGCTCGACCCGGTTCAGGCTGCACTCGAACGCGTCCGCGCACAGAAGGCCGCCAATGCCGATGCGGCACTGAAAAAGGCCAAGGTCGATCTGGCGATGAGTCGGGCGCAGTTGAACAAGTCGCTCAAGGCTTTCGGGCATCCACCGACCTTCGAACAGCAATCGCAGCTGATCGTGCTGCAACAGCAGTTCGAAGCCGCCGAGCAGGCGCTGGCGCAACTGGAAAGCCATGCACCAGTGGTGTCTGCGCCACCTGTTCCGGCGAAAGATGCCGAACTGAAACGGGCGAAGATCCAGTTGGCCATGCGCCGCGCCGAACTCAAGAAGGCTCAAACAAACGAAGCGCCGGCCGAACAGATCGCCGCACTGGAACACGCGCTCAGCGAAGCCGAGCGTCAGGTGGATGCCTATGTCACGCCCTGAATCGGTGGACGAACGCCTTCAGCAAGCCATGAAGCTGGTATTGCTGGCCACCGTGCCGGGGATGCTGATGTTGTTTTGGCTGTACGGCTGGGGGGTGTTGATCAATCTGATTCTGGCGGCGGCCACCGCACTGGCCGTTGAAGCGGCGGTGTTGCAGCTGCGCAAGCAACCTGTAAAACCGACGCTGAGCGATGGCAGCGCCCTCGTCAGTGCAACGCTGCTGGCACTGGCCTTGCCGCCTTATTGCCCCTGGTGGCTGACGATCAGCGCCGCGGCATTCGGACTTTTTTTTGGCAAGCAACTGTACGGTGGCGTCGGCAGAAATCCGTTCAATCCGGCAATGCTTGGTTTCGCGCTGGTCCTGGTGACGTTTCCCCAGCAAATGACCCATTGGCCGTCGCCCCATGGCATGGACTTGCTTGGTGGTCTGCAACAGGTGTTCGGTTTCAGCCTCGGCCAGACGCCAGATGCATGGGCCCAGGCTACAGCGCTGGACAGCCTGCGGATCAACAAAAGCCTGACCATGGACGAACTCTTCGCTGGCAACCCGGCATTCGGCCATTTCGGCGGCCGAGGCGTGGAATGGGTCAACCTGGCCTTTCTGGCGGGCGGTGCGTTTCTACTGCAACGGCGGGTGTTCAGTTGGCATGCGCCGGTCGGCATGCTCTCCAGCCTGTTCATCATCAGCCTGTTGTGCTGGAACGGTACAGGCTCCGACTCTCATGGCTCGCCACTGTTTCATCTACTCACCGGCGCGAGCATGCTGGGTGCCTTCTTCATCGTGACGGAGCCGGTATCCGGTGCGAAAAGCCCCACTGCCCGATTACTCTTCGGCGTAGGCGTGGGATTGCTGACTTACCTGATTCGGACGTGGGGCGGTTATCCGGACGGGGTGGCGTTTGCGGTCTTGCTGATGAACCTCTGTGTACCGGCGCTGGAGCGGTTTGCCGCGTCCCGGCAGGAGCAGGTTACCCCATGAACCGAGCGACGAGCATTGTGAGCCTGGTATTGCTGGCAGGCCTGGGGATGGGCGCGACTTACTTCGTGCAGCACACCAGCGCCGCGCGTATTGCCGCCGAACAACGCCTGATCGACAGCCATCAGTTGCTGGATCTTCTAGCGCCCGGCAGCTATGACAATCAGCCTCTGGAACAGCCCCTCAGCCTCGAAAACACGCGCTTGGCCAACAGCACGCTGCTGGGCGGGTACCTGGCGTCCACGGCCGGCCAACCGAGTGCCGTATTGCTGCGAAGCCAGACACTGGGCTACGCCGGCTCCATCGACTTGCTGATCGCTATCGACATCAATGGCAAGTTAGTGGGAGTCAAAACCCTAAAGCAATCGGAAACCCCGGGGCTGGGTGGCAAGCTCGCCGAGTGGCCCAATGCCTGGCTCCAGGTATTTACCGGCAAGTCTCTAACCGAACCCGGCGACAATGGTTGGGCCTTGAAAAAGGACCAAGGACAATTCGATCAGATCGCAGGCGCAACCATCACCTCAAGAGCGGTGATCAATGCCACCCATGACGCGTTGCGCTACTTCGATGAACACCGGCTATCGCTGATCGGGAGCAGTGCCCATGAATAAGTCATCGCCCCTGCAGAACTCTCTGATGCTAACGCCGTTGATCGGCGTCACTGATTCATTGGTAACGGCCCTGGGCCTGTGGCTGATGTTTATCGTGGTGCTCAGTATTTATGGTGTGAGCATGGGCGCCCTGCGCTCGCAACTGATTCCGGCAACACACTTGCTGGCCTGCCTCCTGCTGGCTGCCACGCTGACCAGTTGCGCGGAACTCGCCACCCAAGCCTGGTCACTTCAATGGCACCAGCACCTGGGGTTGTATGCAGGATTGATCGCCTTGCAATGCGTCGTACTGGAACACAATGGTTTTTTCCAGAACACATGGCGCGATCGCCTGCGCCTGTGTGGCCTGTTCGGCGCCTTGATGGCTGGCCTGAGCCTGCTGCGCGAGCTCATCGGCAAAGGGACAATCGGTAGCCACCTGTCCTGGCTGGCCGGTGCTGCGCAACCGGACTGGCATGGTTGGGTGCTCACCGCCGACGGCGGTCTGCGCTTGGCCACACTGGCCCCCGGTGGGTTTATTCTGCTCGGACTGCTGTTCGCCGCACGTCAGGCCTGGACCCGTCCGACGCCCTCACACTTGACCGCTTTCGAGGAAACGCATCGCCCATGAATGCCGCAAAACGTCTTGAAATTTTCCGCAGGTTTCACGAGGACAACCCGGAGCCGAAGACCGAACTGGCCTATTCCTCGCCGTTCGAACTGCTGATCGCCGTGATTCTCTCAGCGCAATCGACCGATGTCGGCGTCAACAAGGCCACCGCCAAACTGTTTCCGGTGGCCAATACGCCGGCGGCGATTCATGCCTTGGGGGTCGAAGGGCTGTCGGAGTACATCAAGACCATCGGCCTGTTCAACAGCAAAGCGAAAAACGTGATCGAAACCTGTCGCTTGCTGGTGGAACGGCATGGAGGTGAAGTACCGCAGACCCGCGAGGAGCTGGAAGCCCTGCCCGGCGTCGGCCGCAAGACCGCCAACGTGGTGCTCAATACCGCATTTCGTCAGTTGACCATGGCGGTGGACACCCACATTTTCCGGGTCAGCAACCGTACCGGCATTGCTCCAGGCAAGAATGTGGTCGAGGTGGAGAAGAAACTGATGAAGTTCGTGCCGAAAGAATACCTTCTCGACTCCCATCATTGGCTGATTCTCCATGGACGCTACGTTTGCCTGGCCCGCAAGCCTCGCTGTGGCAGCTGCCGGATCGAAGATCTATGCGAATACAAGCAAAAGACCTCCGACGATTGAGGCGCTATTAGTTTTTTTGATTAACCGATTGAAAAAATCTTTTTTACCCGCCGAGAGATTGTCGATATAAGGAGCGCCAAAGGCAGTCTTAGCCTGGAGTTAACCTTATGAGCACTGGCAAAGAGCAATTGGACGTAGAAGACGACTTCACCCCCGTTGAGGCCGATGACGCTGAACCGGTGGTGGAAGTGGCAAAGACCAACCTGAGCAAACGCCGCACCATCGACAATCTGCTGGAGGAGCGCCGACTGCAAAAGCAATTGGCCGATTACGATTTTGACCTATGACACCTAAAAGCCTCCCGAAACGGAGGCTTTTTACTAAGTGCCGATCCCCGATAAACGCCCGTTCATCATGCCTCGTCAAACCCTGGCACACTCATACCAGACCATTGCGTTGAGCCAGCTCAATGAGATCGACCAGTGAGCGAGCATTGAGTTTTAACAACAGACGGGTCTTGTAAGTACTAACCGTTTTATTGCTGAGAAACATTCCATCGGCGATTTCCTTGTTTGTCTTTCCTCGCGCCAATTGTTGCAGAACCATCATTTCCCGCCCAGACAGGCGATCCACCATATCGGCTTCACTGGCATTCCCAAGACTCGAACGCACAGTATGCAGCGCTTGATTAGGGAAGTAGCTGTAACCTGACAGCACCGCTTTTATCGCACTGAGCAATTCAGTGAGATCCTGTTGTTTGCAGACATATCCGGCGGCACCGGATTGCATGCAACGCATGGAAAAATGCCCTGGCGCCTGAGACGTCAATATCAATACTTTAAGAGGCATCGCCGCCGATGTCAGGCGCGCGATAACTTCCAGTCCATCCAGTTTTGGTATCCCGATATCCAGAATGACAATGTCCGGCATAAGTTCACGGGCAAGTTGCAATGCATCCACGCCATTGTCTGTTTCTGCAATGACTTCGTAGCCATGACGCTCCATTAGCATACGTACCGCAAGACGAATGACGGGGTGATCATCCACGATCAGCACTTTATTCATGGGCAAGTCCAATTTTCGCTGTTCGAATTTTTAGAGCCCGCACCATAGCCTAGTCGTTTCACCCATGGCATGCCGCCCCCCCTAGCCACTCGCACCGAGAGACATCACCTACAAACAACGCGGATTATTCCTACAAAAAATCATTGCACACGATGAGCCAGAGACTTTATTGGCCGAACACTTGCTCAACGCCACGACAGTTTCTTTGTATCAATTCACAACAAAAAAAACAAAAGAACAGGGTTCAATGCTGGTAATCCGACACACTTTGGATAATGAGCTACCCTTAAAAGCAACGGGCATTCCCCAGCCTCCCATAACTCAAGAAAAGTTCACACACAGCAACACTTCAACAGCAAAACAAAACAACATCACCTTAAAACAAATAAACAGCCATACCCAAACCAGAAACAATACAGCTACTATAACAACTTCAACCCCACAAAAAAGGAACTCAACACAACAGAAACACACTCACGAACTCGTTATCACCACTGAAACACCCCCATAAGTCAACAGAGAAAAGATAATACCTCATGAGCAGAAAACATGATAAAACTCAAAAAAAGAATCACCACCCCTATGACAATCATTGCGATATTTGCAGCACTGTCCGAAACATCAGCCGCTGTATCCCTTCCCTTCCTCGACAATAAGGAGAGAGAACTCTATGTCTGGTTTTTGATCAGCTTTCCCTTTTATTTGCTTTTTCTTTTCTTCGCCACACTCAACTTCAATTATCGATCGCTTTACGCGCCCTCCGATTTCGAGAAGGAAAAGCATTTTATAAAAGTCATGGATAATGCTGATCACTCGGGAAGCAGCACTTCCAGGGGACAGCCTGAAAGCTCGACCCAACACCATGTGCAGCTGCCTACCCCCCTAAAGGATCTGCACATCATTGACGCACGGTGGATCAACAAAAAAATGGCGTTCAGCGCCTTGATGGAGAGTATCCAGCACCCTCCGGATAATCCCGCACAAGTGATCGTATTTCTCACGTGCGCCGATTCGGAGATATTACTGAAGGAAAACGCGCTCAAACATTGGAAACAAATAAAGAAACGCAACAGCGCAGCGTTCTGTATTTCTTACAATTTGAGCTCACATGGCGTAACGATTATGGGCTAGGGTTTGATCTGTCGCGCAGCAGAAGACAGCCCTTGAAGTGAGATCAAAGGCAGGAAGCAGAAGGAACGGTTGGAAGAAACAAGAAGAAAGCGAAACGTAATATGCAGCAGCCCCTTTTCAGAATTGTGGCCTTGTCATCGACAAGGCCACAAATCCATTACCGCATCAAAGGTCTCAGAACAGCTTCCGGCCCTTGTTCGCCGCGATACGCATGCGCAAGGCGTTGAGCTTGATGAAGCCCGCCGCATCGGCCTGGTTGTAGGCGCCGCCATCTTCCTCGAAGGTCGCGATGTTGGCGTCGAACAACGACTCGTCGGACTTACGGCCGGTGACGATCACATTGCCCTTGTACAGTTTCAGGCGCACAACGCCGTTCACATGAGCCTGGGAAGCGTCGATCATCTGTTGCAGCATCAGACGCTCAGGGCTCCACCAGTAACCGGTGTAGATCAGGCTGGCGTATTTCGGCATCAGCTCGTCTTTGAGGTGAGCCACTTCGCGGTCCAGGGTGATCGATTCGATCGCACGGTGAGCGCGCAGCATGATGGTGCCGCCAGGCGTCTCGTAGCAGCCACGGGACTTCATGCCGACGTAGCGGTTTTCGACGATGTCCAGACGGCCGATACCGTGTTCGCCGCCGATACGGTTCAAGGTCGCCAGCACGGTGGCCGGAGTCATTTCGACGCCGTCCAGTGCCACGATGTCGCCGTTGCGGTAGGTCAGTTCCAGATATTGCGGCTTGTCAGGAGCGTTCTCCGGAGAGACGGTCCAGCGCCACATGTCTTCTTCGTGCTCGGTCCAGGTGTCTTCCAGCACGCCGCCTTCATAGGAGATGTGCAGCAGGTTGGCATCCATCGAGTACGGGGATTTTTTCTTGCCGTGACGCTCGATCGGGATCGCGTGCTTCTCGGCGTAATCCATCAGCTTTTCACGGGACAGCAAGTCCCATTCGCGCCACGGAGCGATCACTTTCACGCCCGGCTTCAAGGCATAGGCGCCCAGTTCGAAACGAACCTGATCGTTGCCCTTGCCGGTCGCGCCGTGGGAAATGGCGTCAGCGCCGGTTTCGTTGGCGATTTCGATCAGGCGTTTGGCGATCAACGGACGAGCGATGGAAGTACCCAGCAGGTACTCACCTTCGTAAACGGTGTTGGCGCGAAACATCGGGAACACGAAATCGCGCACGAACTCTTCGCGCAGATCGTCGATGTAGATTTCTTTTACGCCCATGGCCTGTGCCTTGGCCCGGGCCGGCTCGACCTCTTCGCCCTGACCCAGGTCAGCGGTGAAGGTCACTACTTCACAGTTATAAGTATCCTGCAGCCACTTGAGGATCACCGAAGTGTCCAGGCCGCCGGAATACGCCAGAACGACCTTGTTTACGTCCGCCATGCCATCACTCCACGGGGTTCTACGGAAAGCTGTCAAGTCTACCGCTCATGCAGGATAATTTACAGAGGCGCGACAGCTTATGACGACGAAGCGACAGATTATGTCGAGCGAGCGACGATTTCAGCCGGTTCAGGAGGTTGTAGCGCTGCTCGCGGTGGCAGTGGCTTGAGGCGCCGGTTTCTCGGTCGGGGCTACCCGTTCGAGACGTACGGCAACCCGGCGGTTCTTCGCCCGATTGGCAGCGTTGTTGTTCGGCGCCAGCGGATAGCGCTCACCGTGAAAACGCAGTGTGATCTGCGATTCCTGAATACCATTGGCCTTGAAGAAATCCATCACCGCCAGCGCCCTGCGTCGTGACAGTTCACGGTTGATCAGGCGGTTACCGCTGTTGTCGGAATGGCCGTCAAGCTCAATGTGGTTGACCGTTGGATCGGCTTTCATGAATTCCAGCATGACCTGCAACTGGGCCTTGGCCCTGGCATCGAGATCGACGCCTTCACCCGTAAACCCGACCTCGGATTGCTTCACCTGCTCGAAATTCTGCGGCAGCAACTTGGCCACGCACCCCTGATAGTCGCTGTAGGCCTTGCTGAATTTGACCGGCAGCAGCCGGACTTCAGACACCCGACCGTCGCCCGAGGAGTGTCGAACGACCGGGCTGCGACCATCCATCAACCCGCTGATCAGGCGCCCGGCCTGAGCTTGCGAGCTGTTGAACAGCACGTTGCCACTGCCGATTCTCACCGAGCCCAGATTGATGTCGCCACGCCCCGGCTGCCATGGCGCAGCGGCCGCCAGCAAGGTTGCGGAACCCCCTCCGATCATCGAGTTGTAGGCCTTCAGACGAAATGTTGCCTGCTCGCCAGCGCGACGCACGAACTCACCCGAACCGAAATCGGTGATCGGTTGAGTCAGACGGCATTCGAACTTGTCACCTTCGACCGTCCACTCAATGCTCTCCAGACGAGTCTGGAAAGTGAGCGCCATTGCAGGAAGGCTGGCAAACACACTGAGCAAGGCTAAATAACGCTGGCGCACGGGAGGCTCCACTGGCTTCTACAACGAAAAGACCGACACACAGGTTTAGGGCATACCTGTTGGGTATCGGATGCTTGTCGTAAAACTTGATAGCGAGTGCCTGGAAGAGTCTTTTCCGGTAGCATTCCCCTGAGTTTGACCCGCCTGGAATCCCCTCATGTCCGACCGCCTGACCCTGCTGCGTCCCGACGACTGGCACATTCATCTTCGCGATGGTGCTGTGTTGACCAATACCGTCGCGGATGTCGCGCGCACCTTTGGTCGCGCCATCATCATGCCCAACCTGGTACCTCCGGTGCGCAACGCTGCTGAAGCCGATGGCTATCGCCAGCGGATTCTCGCCGCACGTCCGGCCGGCAGCCGCTTCGAACCGTTGATGGTTCTGTACCTGACCGACCGCACCCAGCCTGAAGAAATTCGTGAGGCCAAGGCCAGCGGTTTCATTCACGCCGCCAAGCTGTACCCGGCCGGCGCGACCACCAACTCGGATTCTGGCGTCACCAGCATCGACAAGATTTTCCCTGCACTCGAGGCCATGGCCGAAGTCGGGATGCCCTTGCTGGTTCACGGTGAAGTCACCCGCGGCGATGTCGACGTTTTCGATCGCGAAAAAATCTTCATCGATGAGCATATGCGGCGGGTAGTCGAGCGTTTTCCGACCCTCAAAGTGGTGTTCGAACACATCACCACCGCTGACGCCGTGCAGTTCGTCAACGCGGCTTCGGCCAACGTCGGCGCGACCATCACCGCGCACCACCTGCTGTACAACCGTAACCACATGCTGGTGGGCGGGATTCGGCCGCACTTCTATTGCCTGCCGATCCTCAAGCGTAATACCCATCAGGAAGCCCTGCTCGACGCCGCCACCAGTGGCAGCGACAAGTTCTTCCTCGGCACCGATTCGGCGCCCCATGCCCAGCACGCCAAAGAAGCGGCGTGCGGTTGTGCCGGCTGCTACACCGCTTATGCCGCGATCGAGATGTATGCCGAAGCCTTCGAACAGCGTAATGCGCTGGACAAGCTCGAAGCCTTCGCCAGCCTCAATGGCCCGCGTTTCTACGGCCTGCCGGCGAACACCGATCGCATCACCCTGGTCCGCGACGAGTGGACCGCCCCAACCAGCCTGCCATTTGGCGAGCTGACCGTAATCCCGCTGCGCGCCGGTGAAAAACTGCGCTGGCGCTTGCTGGAGGAACACGCGTGAGTGAAGACCATTTCGATGACGAACAGGACGGTAATGGCGGCGGGGGCGGTTCCCGTCATCCAATGGCAGCCAGGTTCCGGGGTTACCTGCCGGTAGTCGTCGACGTAGAAACCGGTGGCTTCAACTCGGCCACCGACGCCCTGCTGGAAATCGCCGCCACCGTGATTGGCATGGATGAAAAAGGCTTTGTGTACCCTGAGCACACCTACTTCTTCCGGGTCGAGCCTTTCGAAGGTGCGAACATCGAAGCGGCAGCCCTGGAGTTCACCGGAATCAAGCTCGACCACCCGCTACGCATGGCGGTAAGTGAAGAAGCGGCCCTGACCGATATCTTTCGCGGTGTGCGCAAGGCCCTGAAGGCCAACGGTTGCAAACGGGCGATTCTGGTCGGGCACAACAGCAGCTTCGACCTGGGCTTCCTCAACGCCGCTGTCGCGCGCCTGGACATGAAACGCAACCCGTTTCACCCGTTCTCCAGCTTCGACACCGCGACCCTCGCCGGTCTGGCCTACGGTCAAACCGTATTGGCCAAGGCCTGCCAGGCAGCGGACATCGACTTCGACGGACGTGAGGCACATTCGGCTCGCTACGACACCGAGAAGACGGCTGACCTGTTCTGCGGCATCGTCAATCGCTGGAAACAAATGGGTGGCTGGGAAGACTACAACGACTGATCCGTCACTAATCTGTGGCGAGGGAGCTTGCTCCCTCGCCACAGGTGAACAGCATGGGTTTATCCCGCCCATAAAAAAACCGGCCTTTCTGAGGCCGGTTTTTTATTGCCGGACGCCTGGCTTACAGTGCAGCAGCATTCTCGGTCAGGTAAGCCGCAACGCCTTCTGGCGAAGCGTTCATGCCTTTGTCGCCTTTTTTCCAGTTGGCAGGGCAAACTTCGCCGTGCTCTTCGTGGAATTGCAGAGCGTCGACCAGACGGATCAGCTCTTCCATGTTACGGCCCAGTGGCAGGTCGTTGATGATCTGCGAGCGGACAACGCCTTTGTCATCGATCAGGAACGCGCCACGGAAAGCCACGCCGCCTTCGGACTCAACGTCGTAGGCCTTGGCGATTTCGTGCTTCATGTCGGCAGCCATGGTGTAACGAACCTGGCCGATGCCGCCATTGTTCACCGGGGTGTTGCGCCATGCGTTGTGGGTGAAGTGAGAGTCGATCGAAACGGCGACCACTTCAACGTTGCGTGCCTTGAAGTCAGCCATGCGGTTGTCCAGAGCGATCAGCTCGGACGGGCAAACGAAGGTGAAGTCCAGTGGGTAGAAGAACACCAGGCCGTATTTGCCTTTGATGGCCGAGGACAGGGTGTAGCTGTCTACGATTTCGCCATTGCCGAGTACGGCCGGTACGGTGAAGTCAGGGGCTTGTTTGCCTACGAGTACGCTCATTGGATATCTCCTGGTGTAATAACGTTGAAGAACAGGGTTCATGCCAGCCTGTCACCCTCAAGCGACAGCCCTGTGACACGAACCTCCTTCGCAAAAGGCCGACCATCATACACCGCGTTTTTCGCCTGTCCTTAGCGGTTTTTTTCAGACGGGCAAAATGGCCGCCGCTATATTTTCTTCACAGGCGCGAGAGCAAACCGTTCGTCAGTCACAGGCCCTTATGACGAAAAGCCTTCAGAAACCACTTTGACAATCATTCTCGTTAACATTAAGATCCATCGCAATTGAGTCACAACCAGCGACGGTTCTCACTTATGTATGTCTGCCTCTGCACTGGCGTCACCGACGGTCAAATCCGCGATGCAATCTATGAAGGTTGCTGCAGCTACAAGGAAGTCCGTCAGGCTACCGGCGTAGCCAGCCAATGCGGTAAATGCGCCTGCCTTGCCAAGGAAGTGGTCCGTGAAACACTGGGCAAACTGCAAACGGCCCAGGCAGCGATCCCCTACCCCGTAGAATTTACCGCCGCATAACTACCGTATTTCAAAGAACCGGACTTGATGTCCGGTTTTTTTATGTCTGAAAATCAATCGCTTAGGCCCTAGACGCGGAACACAAACATTCTTATTCCGATTAATTTTCATTTAAGTTTCAATAACTTAGGTTTGACACTGTTAATTACGCAGCTCAGACTCTGCCTGATATACAGCGAATACAGGGCAGGACTCCCATCATGAAAGGCGACGTTACAGTCATCCAGCATCTCAACAAAATCCTTGCCAATGAGCTGGTCGCGATCAATCAGTACTTCCTGCATGCGCGCATGTATGAAGATTGGGGCCTGAACAAGCTCGGCAAGCACGAGTACCACGAATCCATCGATGAGATGAAGCACGCTGACAAGCTGATCAAGCGCATCCTGTTCCTTGAAGGCCTACCGAATGTCCAGGACCTGGGCAAGCTGCACATCGGCGAACACACCAAGGAAATGCTTGAGTGTGACCTGAAGATCGAACGCGACGGCCATGCCGATCTGAAAGTCGCTATCGCTCATTGCGAAACCGTCGGCGACTTCGGCAGCCGTGAACTGCTCGAAGACATTCTCGAATCCGAAGAAGAACATATCGACTGGCTGGAAACCCAGCTGGGCCTGATCGATAAAGTCGGTCTTGAGAACTATCTGCAATCGCAGATGGGCGAAGAGTAAGTTAGCACCCGCTAACCTCGAGACAATAAAAAGCCCCGCTCTCTTTTAAAGAGGCGGGGCTTTTTAATGACCGAATTTCAGGCTCACCCTGGAACAAGTGAGGGAGCGAGCTTGCTCGCGAAAGCGGTAGGTCAGTCAACCAATCTGTTGAATGTTGTACCGTCTTCGCGAGCAAGCCCGCTCCCTCACTCAGCGAATCAGGCGTCGGTCTTGTTGGCAGCAGCAGCTTCAACAGCGGCTTTGATCGTCGCTTGCAACGAACCGTCAGCAGACATTTCAGTCATGATGTCGCTACCACCGACCAGCTCACCACCGACCCACAGTTGCGGGAAGGTTGGCCAGTTGGCGTACTTTGGCAGGTTGGCGCGGATTTCCGGGTTCTGCAGGATGTCCACATAGGCAAACTTTTCGCCACAGGCCATTACAGCCTGAGCGGCTTTCGCGGAGAACCCACACTGTGGGGCATTCGGCGAGCCTTTCATGTAAAGCAGAATGGTGTTGTTGGCAATCTGCTCTTTAATCGTTTCGATGATATCCATGGAGCACCTCGGCTGAACTTTCCGACTCAGTGGTCGGCACGGTGGCGCATTGTAACGGAAACCCGAGCGCCATGCTCGGCCTCCCCGACAGTCATGTTCATGCCGCCGCCACGGTCACCGGCACGCCGTTCAGCGCCGCGTTGCCCGACAACTCATCGAGTTGACATTCGTCAGTCAGGTCATTGGCGCTGGAACCTGGCTGGCCACTGGCAATCGTCATCTGCACGCCCGGCCGCGCATGACCCCAACCGTGAGGCAGGCTGACCACACCTTTCATCATATCCAGGCTGGCGACCACTTCAACCTCGATCACGCCAACCCGCGAACTGACGCGCACCCGCTGCCCATCGCTGAGCCCCCGGCTGGCGAGGTCGTCCGGGTTCATCAGCAGTTGATGGCGCGGTTTGCCCTTCACCAGACGGTGATAGTTGTGCATCCATGAATTGTTACTACGCACATGACGGCGACCGATCATCAGCAGCTCATCGGCGGCCGGTGCTTGTAGCGCCGCGAAGCGCGCCAGGTCGGCGAGGATCTCGACAGGCGCTGCCTGGACTCGTTGATTGGCGGTCTTCAGGCGTGGCGTCAGGTTGGGTTTGAGCGCGCCGAGATCGATACCGTGAGGGTGATCGAACAAGGTCGCCAGTGACAGCTTGTGTTCCGAAGCATCGCCGTACAGCCCCATCCGCAGCCCTCGGTCGATCATCTGCGCCGGCGCGATGGTCGGTTTCAGCTCCTTGCCGGTCTTGGTCGCAAAGGCTTTGGCCAGCCCCACGAAGACTTCCCAGTCATGCAGCGCGCCTTCAGGCTTGGCCAGGATTGCCCGGTTGAAACGAGTGACGTTACGCACCGCGAACATGTTGAACGTGGTGTCGTAATGATCGTTCTCCAGTGCGGAGGTCGACGGCAGGATCAGGTCGGCATAACGCGTGGTTTCATTGATGTACAGATCGACGCTGACCATGAACTCCAGTCCGTCCAGCGCCTGCTCGAGTTGTCGGCCATTGGGCGTGGACAGCACCGGATTACCCGCAACGGTGATCAGTGCGCGGACCTGCCCTTCCCCTTCGGTGAGCATCTCTTCGGCCAGTGCCGACACCGGTAACTCGCCACCGTATTCAGGACGCCCGGACACGCGGCTTTGCCACAGATTGAAATGACCGCCCGAAGTAGACGCTACCAGGTCCACCGCAGGCTCGGTGCATAACGCACCGCCCACCCGATCGAGGTTGCCGGTGACCAGATTGATCAGTTGCACCAGCCAATGACACAGGGTGCCGAAAGCCTGGGTCGAAACGCCCATGCGACCGTAGCAGACCGCAGTCGGAGCTGCCGCGAAGTCCCGCGCCAGTTGACGAATCTGTTCGGCGGGCACTGCGCACAACGGGCTCATGGCTTCGGCAGTGAAGGTGACGATGGCCTCACGCATCTCATCCAGACCATCGACCGGCAAATGACTGTCGCAGGTCAGGCCTTCGGCAAACAACGTATTAAGCAGCCCGAACAACAGCGCCGCATCGCCACCGGGGCGCACGAACAGATGCTGATCGGCAATCGCCGCCGTTTCGCTGCGACGCGGATCGACCACCACCACTTTGCCGCCCCGGGCCTGAATCGCCTTGAGGCGCTTCTCTACATCCGGCACGGTCATGATGCTGCCGTTGGACGCCAGTGGATTGCCGCCCAGGATCAGCATGAAATCGGTGTGATCGATGTCCGGGATCGGCAACAGCAAGCCGTGGCCGTACATCAAATGACTGGTCAAGTGATGGGGTAACTGATCGACCGACGTCGCTGAAAACCGGTTACGGGTTTTCAGCAGACCGAGAAAATAATTGCTGTGGGTCATCAGCCCGTAATTGTGCACGCTGGGATTGCCCTGATAGACCGCCACCGCATTTTGCCCGTGACGTGCCTGAATCGCCGCCAGGCGTTCGGCTACAAGGGCGAAGGCGTCTTCCCACTCAATGGGCTGCCATTCGCCACCCACACGCCGCATCGGCTGCCGCAGGCGATCCGGGTCGTTCTGTATGTCTTGCAGCGCGACCGCTTTGGGGCAGATATGCCCACGGCTGAAGGCGTCCTGAGGATCCCCCTTGATCGAGGTAATCTGTACGCCGCTGCCTTCGACCTCGGTGGTTTCGATGGTCAGACCGCAGATGGCTTCACACAGGTGGCACGCACGGTGATGGAGAGTCTTGGTCATGGCCAGTCTCTGTTTTGTTCTGGGCGGGCAATATCGGCCGCGGGAACAAAACTATGGCGCGCGACTCGCCCCTTTGCCAGCGACGTTCGTCTTGTGAATCGGTGACTATCAGGCCAGCCGATGGCAGCAAGGGATCAGTTCGATGGCAGACTCGGCGGCGCCTGCAACTGGATCTCCTCGATGGTTTCGATCTGCTCGTGGGCAACATGCACGCCGGTGAGCTCGCCGATCAGTCGCCAATGCTCGTCGAGCCCGGCGCTGATGGTGGCCATGCGGTCGATCATGCGCCGGCCGGCCACCTTCGTGACTTCGTCTTCACTACGCAACAATTCGAAAGACATCGAGGTCATGGAAGCAGTGAGGTGGGTCAGGGAGCGTGCCGTAAGGCCAAGTAGCTCCATCAACAGCTGTTCTTTCGATTCCATTCCAAAGGCTTCCTGCGTCGCTCGTGCCTTAGTTATAACCCAGCACTTTGCTTTAGCAAATATTTCGGACAACACACATTGCCCGCCAGAGGCTCGAATGACAGGTCAAAAACCGACCGTCAACGCATCGCCCACGCCCCGTTTGATTGCCAAGCCCGACGGGGCCGGTGTACAAATGGTCAGCTACTGTCAGGAAACAGGCTTCAAAAGCGCTACTGCGGTCACCCCGTAGCCCCTCTGAAATCCCCCAACACCGTAGCCCATTGGAAAAACGCGACATTTAATGTCAATATCGCGCCTTCCCCTATTTCGTCGCCCCGTGCGGCTTACGCCGCAGGTCTCGCCCGTTTTTCAGTTAAACAAGGCTTTGAGTATCTGCGGTCTGTTGCAAAAAGGTAGTCAATGATGAGCGCAAGGCACTTTCTCTCCCTGATGGATTGCACGCCCGAAGAGCTGGTCAGCGTGATCCGTCGAGGCGTTGAGCTCAAGGACCTGCGTAACCGCGGCGTACTGTTCGAGCCGTTGAAGAACCGCGTCCTGGGGATGATTTTCGAGAAGTCCTCGACCCGCACCCGTATTTCGTTCGAAGCCGGCATGATCCAGCTCGGTGGTCAGGCGATCTTCCTGTCGCCGCGCGACACCCAACTGGGCCGTGGCGAGCCGATCGGCGACTGCGCCATCGTCATGTCGAGCATGCTCGATGCAGTGATGATCCGTACCTTTGCCCACAACACTCTGACCGAATTCGCTGCCAACTCCCGTGTGCCCGTCATCAACGGCCTGTCCGATGACCTGCACCCGTGCCAGTTGCTGGCCGACATGCAAACCTTCCTCGAGCATCGCGGTTCGATTCAAGGCAAGACCGTGGCCTGGATCGGCGACGGTAACAACATGTGCAACAGCTATATAGAAGCGGCGATCCAGTTCGACTTCCAGTTGCGCATCGCCTGCCCGGAAGGTTACGAACCCAATCCTGAATTCGTGGCCAAGGCCGGCGATCGGGTGACCATCGTCCGCGATCCGCAGGAAGCCGTGCGCGGCGCACACCTGGTGAGCACCGACGTCTGGACCTCCATGGGCCAGGAAGAGGAAACCGCCAAGCGCCTGAAGTTGTTCGCACCGTTCCAGGTCAACCGCGCCCTGCTCGACCTGGCCGCCCCGGACGTGCTGTTCATGCATTGCCTGCCAGCCCACCGTGGCGAGGAAATCAGCCTCGACTTGCTTGACGACCCACGCTCGGTGGCCTGGGATCAAGCCGAAAACCGTCTTCACGCACAAAAGGCCCTGCTCGAGTTCCTTGTCCCGCCGTCGTATCACCACGCATGAGCCAGCCATTACTGCTGAACCTGCGCAATCTCGCCTGCGGTTATCAAAACCAGCGGGTTGTGCAGAACCTCAACCTGCATTTGAATGCCGGCGATATCGGTTGCCTGCTGGGGTCTTCGGGCTGCGGCAAAACCACCACCCTGCGAGCGATCGCCGGTTTCGAACCGGTGCACGAAGGTGAAATCCAGCTGGCGGGCGAGACTATCTCCAGCGCTGGCTTCACCCTCGCTCCGGAGAAACGTCGCATCGGCATGGTGTTCCAGGATTACGCGCTGTTTCCGCATTTGAGCGTGGCCGAGAACATCGCTTTCGGGATCCGCAAGCATCCGCAAAAGGATCGCGTCACCGAAGAGTTGCTTGAACTGGTCAACCTGAAAAACCTCGGCAAGCGCTTCCCCCATGAGCTGTCCGGCGGCCAGCAGCAACGTGTCGCCCTGGCCCGCGCTCTGGCGCCGGAACCACAACTGCTGTTGCTCGACGAACCGTTCTCCAACCTCGACGGCGAACTGCGACGCAAGCTCAGCCATGAAGTACGCGACATTCTCAAGGCGCGCGGCACCAGTGCGATTCTGGTGACCCACGATCAGGAAGAAGCCTTCGCAGTCAGCGACCATGTCGGTGTTTTCAAGGAAGGTCGCCTGGAGCAGTGGGACACCCCCTACAACCTCTATCACGAACCCCTGACGCCATTCGTGGCCAGTTTCATTGGCCAGGGTTACTTCATTCGCGGCCAGTTGAGCAGCCCGGAGTCGGTACAGACCGAGTTGGGCGAACTGCGCGGCAATCGTGCCTACACCTGGCCGATCGGTGGCGCCGTAGACGTGCTGTTGCGGCCGGACGATATCGTCTACGCGCCGGCCAGCCCTCTGAAGGCGCAGATTATCGGCAAGAGTTTCCAGGGTGCATCGACCCTATACCGCCTGCAATTGCCGACAGGCGCGCAGTTGGAGTCGATCTTCCCGAGTCACGCCGATCATCTGGTCGGTGCTGAAGTTGGCATCCGGGTAGCGGCTGAACACCTGGTGCTGTTCCAGGCCTCCGGCAGCACGGCGGCGCAGATTCCAGCGGTCGAGTCCAGTGTCCGGCGCTACAGCCCCGCCAGCTGAACCACCGCTAAAAGATCGCAGCCTTCGGCAGCTCCTACAATGGAACGCGTACTCCTGTAGGAGCTGCCGAAGGCTGCGATCTTTTCGGCTCATCCCTACCAATCTTCCCCTAGGGGCCTTCTGCTCAGGCGCGACCGATACCGGCGAACTTCGCCTGGGTGTGTTCAGCCAGCACAGCGGGCGCCAGCTCGACTTCCAGACCGCGCCGTCCGGCGCTGACGAAAATGCTGGAAAAAGGCTGAGCCGAATGATCGATAAAGGTACGCAGACGCTTCTTCTGCCCGAGCGGGCTGATGCCGCCTAACAGATACCCCGTCGAACGCTGTGCGGCAGCAGGATCGGCCATTTCGACTTTTTTCACGCCAGCGGCCTGCGCAAGCGCCTTCAAGTCCAGACTTCCGACGACCGGTACCACTGCCACCAACAACTCCCCCTTCTCGCTGGCCGCCAGCAACGTCTTGAACACCTGCGCCGGGTCCAGGCCCAGTTTCTCCGCAGCCTCGAGACCATAGGACGCTGCCTTCGGATCATGTTCGTAGCTGTGCACGCGATGTTCGGCACGAACTTTTTTCAACAAATCCAATGCAGGGGTCATGGCAGCTCCGGGCCAGGCGGCAGAAGAAAAATACTGCGCCGGATTCTAGGTCATTGATCAACAAAAGGCTCCATTGCCGCGCCGTTTCAAAGGTTTGGCCGCACCTTCGACCACTCGTCCGCAGCCAGCCTGCCACGTGAACGATGCAATCATTCACGTGACTAGTAGTTGATTTGTGACTGACGGTTCACTTTCGACCTTTGACAGCAGCGT
The DNA here is from genome assembly GCF_034008235.1 of Pseudomonas sp. P9_31. Classification (NCBI taxonomy): domain Bacteria; kingdom Pseudomonadati; phylum Pseudomonadota; class Gammaproteobacteria; order Pseudomonadales; family Pseudomonadaceae; genus Pseudomonas; species Pseudomonas sp. P9_31. Next base: position 1,364,516 of record NZ_CP125375.1, on the reverse strand, counting down.
TTCTTGTCTATATTTTTTCGAATCTGAATACTGTACGAATGTCTCACCACAGCACCCGGCAGTAAGCCGAGCACAGGATGGGGATCCTGCCTCGGTGGAAATCGCGCTTTGGCCATGATGAAAGAAGCGCCAGACAACAACAAAAAAGAGGTTTCAATGACAACTGCTTTACAACAACCGTCGCTCTCGAGCCAATGCATGGCCGAGTTTCTGGGTACTGCATTGCTGATATTTTTCGGCACCGGATGCGTTGCCGCGCTCAAGGTGGCGGGTGCCAGCTTCGGTCTGTGGGAAATCAGCATCATATGGGGGGTTGGCGTCAGCATGGCGATCTACCTCACCGCCGGCGTTTCCGGCGCGCACCTCAACCCGGCCGTGAGTATTGCGCTGAGCATCTTCGCTGACTTCGAAAAGCGCAAACTACCCTTTTATATCTTCGCCCAAGTGGCCGGCGCCTTCTGCGGGGCCTTATTGGTTTACACGCTGTATAGCAGCCTGTTTTTCGATTTCGAACAAACTCACCAAATGGTTCGTGGCACCGAGGCCAGCCTTGAGCTGGCCTCCGTGTTCTCCACCTTCCCCAACCCTGCCCTGTCCACGGCCCAGGCCTTTTTGGTCGAAGTGATCATCACCGCCATCCTGATGGGCGTGATCATGTCGCTGACCGACGACAACAATGGCCTGCCCAACGGGCCAATGGCGCCGTTGCTGATCGGCCTGCTGATTGCCGTGATTGGCAGCTCGATGGGCCCGCTGACCGGTTTTGCGATGAACCCGGCGCGTGATTTCGGCCCTAAATTGATGACTTTCTTTGCAGGCTGGGGTGAAATTTCCTTCACTGGCGGTCGCGACATCCCGTACTTCCTGATTCCGGTTTTTGCACCGATTGTCGGTGCCTGCCTCGGTGCTGCAGCTTATCGCGGGCTGATTGCCCGTCATCTGCCCAGCGTCATACCTGCTACAAAGAACGCAACACCGGCCATTGACGGCAAACCAAGAACGTCTTGAAACCGTTGGCGCGTGATCCTGCCCATTGGGTCCCGCGCCTGACTTCACTTTCCTTATTTCGTCCAAGGCAATCGACATGACCGACATTCAGAATAAGAACTACATCATTGCCCTCGATCAGGGTACGACCAGTTCCCGCGCGATCATTTTCGACCGCGACGCGAACGTGGTTTGCACTGCCCAGCGTGAATTCGCACAGCATTACCCACAAGCCGGCTGGGTCGAGCATGACCCGATGGAAATCTTCGCCACCCAAAGCGCCGTGATGGTCGAGGCCCTGGCCCAAGCCGGCCTGCATCACGACCAGGTCGCGGCCATCGGCATCACCAACCAGCGCGAAACCACCGTGGTCTGGGACAAGACCACCGGTCGCCCGATCTACAATGCGATCGTCTGGCAGTGCCGGCGCAGCACCGAAATCTGCCAGCAGCTCAAGCGCGATGGCCACGAGCAATACATCAGCGACACCACGGGCCTGGTCACCGACCCGTACTTCTCCGGCACCAAGCTCAAATGGATCCTCGACAACGTCGAAGGCAGCCGTGAGCGGGCGCGCAAGGGTGAACTGCTGTTCGGCACCGTCGACAGTTGGCTGATCTGGAAATTTACTGGCGGCAAGGTGCACGTCACCGACTACACCAACGCCTCGCGCACCCTGCTCTTCAACATCCACACGCTGGAGTGGGACGCGAAGATGCTGGAAGTCCTCGACATCCCGCGGGAGATGCTGCCGGAAGTTAAATCGTCGTCCGAAATCTACGGCCATACCAAAAGCGGCATCGCCATTGGCGGCATTGCCGGCGACCAGCAGGCTGCCCTCTTCGGCCAGATGTGCGTCGAGCCAGGCCAGGCGAAAAACACTTACGGCACCGGTTGCTTCCTGCTGATGAACACCGGTAACAAAGCGGTGAAATCCAAGCACGGCATGCTCACCACCATCGCTTGCGGCCCGCGCGGCGAGGTGGCCTATGCGCTGGAAGGTGCGGTCTTCAATGGCGGCTCCACCGTGCAGTGGCTGCGCGACGAGTTGAAAATCATCAACGACGCCCACGACACCGAATACTTCGCCAACAAGGTCAAGGACAGCAACGGCGTGTATCTGGTGCCGGCCTTCACCGGCCTGGGTGCTCCCTACTGGGACCCGTATGCTCGCGGCGCGCTGTTCGGCCTGACCCGTGGTGTACGCGTGGATCACATCATTCGTGCCGCGCTGGAGTCGATCGCCTACCAGACCCGCGACGTTCTGGACGCCATGCAGCAAGATTCCGGCGAACGCCTGAAGGCCCTGCGCGTAGACGGCGGCGCAGTCGCGAACAACTTCCTGATGCAGTTCCAGGCCGACATCCTCGGTACTCAGGTCGAGCGTCCGAAAATGCGCGAAACCACGGCACTGGGCGCGGCTTATCTGGCGGGTCTGGCCTGCGGCTTCTGGGGCAGCCTGGACGAGTTGCGCGGCAAGGCAGTGATCGAGCGCGAGTTCGAACCGACGCTGGACGAAACCGCGAAGGAAAAACTCTACGCTGGCTGGAAAAAAGCCGTCAGCCGCACTCGCGATTGGGAACCGCATGAGGGCGCTGAATAAGCCAAGCTGAGGGTTCGTATCAGCATGTAACTGGCAGGGAGTGGATTCGTGCGGCATGATGGGCGAATTTTGCACGGCAGCCCAAAGGAAGCCCCATGAATCTGCCTCCCCGTCAGCAGCAAATCCTTGAACTGGTCCGCGAACGCGGCTATGTCAGCATCGAGGAAATGGCTCAGCTGTTCGTCGTTACACCGCAAACCATCCGCCGTGATATCAATCAGCTGGCGGAAGTCAATCTGCTGCGTCGCTACCACGGCGGCGCGGCCTATGATTCCAGCGTCGAAAACACCGCCTACGCCATGCGCGCCGATCAGATGCGCGACGAAAAGCAGCGTATCGGCGAAGCCATTGCCGCTCAGATTCCCGATCACGCCTCGCTGTTCATCAATATCGGCACCACCACCGAGTCCATCGCTCGGGCGCTGCTCAATCACAATCACCTGAAGATCATCACCAACAACTTGCATGTGGCCTCAATGCTCAGCGCCAAGGACGACTTCGACGTCCTGCTGACGGGCGGCAACGTAAGGCGTGACGGTGGCGTGGTGGGTCAGGCCAGCGTCGACTTCATTAACCAGTTCAAGGTCGACTTCGCCCTGGTCGGTATCAGCGGCATCGATGAAGATGGCAGCCTGCTGGACTTCGATTACCAGGAAGTGCGGGTATCCCAGGCGATCATCGCCAACGCCCGGCAGGTGATTCTCGCGGCCGACTCCAGCAAATTCGGGCGCAACGCCATGATTCGACTGGGGCCGATCAGCCTGATCGATTGCCTGGTCACCGATCAGCAGCCTTCGCCGGCCTTGGCGCAGTTGTTGAGCCAACACAAGATTCGGTTGGAAGTGGTTTAACCCCTTTCTAGAACAGCGCGCTCCCTGTGGCGAGGGAGCTTGCTCCCGTTCGGCTGCGCAGCAGACGCCAATCAGACAACATGTTCTTCCTGAGATACTGCGGTTGCCGGTTTTAGGGCCGCTTCGCAGCCCAGCGGGAGCAAGCTCCCTCGCCACAGAAGCACTCCCCCACCACCACCACCACCACCACCACCACCACCACCACTAAATGTTCGAATATTTTCCTTTAGCCGCCCTTCGATCAGTATTTTCAATCGAAGCTCGCTGGCTGCGGGCGTCTTTATGGGCTAATATTTTCGCAAACGAACATAAATGTTCGAATTCAAATATAGAAATCCCAAAAGCCCCGAGGCCAGCCGATGCCCACTTCTACCTTGCCTACGCCCCCTCTCGCCGAGGTTTACGATATCGCCGTCATCGGTGGTGGAATCAATGGCGCGGGGATCGCAGCGGATGCCGCCGGCCGCGGCCTTTCGGTGTTCCTTTGCGAAAAGGATGACTTGGCCAGCCACACCTCGTCGGCCAGCAGCAAGCTGATCCACGGCGGCCTGCGCTATCTCGAACATTACGAATTCCGCCTGGTGCGCGAAGCCCTGGCCGAGCGCGAAGTGCTGCTGGCCAAGGCGCCACACATCGTCAAACAGATGCGCTTCGTGCTGCCACACCGCCCGCACCTGCGTCCGGCCTGGATGATCCGTGCCGGCCTGTTCCTTTATGACCACCTCGGCAAGCGGGAAAAACTCGAAGGCTCGAGAAGCCTGAAGTTCGGCCCGGACAGCGCGCTGAAAAGCGAAATCACCAAAGGCTTCGAATATTCCGATTGCTGGGTCGATGACGCGCGCCTCGTCGTACTGAATGCCATGGCTGCCCGCGAGAAAGGTGCCCACGTTCATACGCAAACCCGCTGCGTCAGTGCCCGCCGCACCAAAGGCCTGTGGCACCTGAACCTGGAACGTGCCAATGGCAGCCTGTTTTCGATCCGCGCCAAGGCGCTGGTGAACGCTGCCGGCCCATGGGTGGCCAAGTTCATCCGTGACGACCTGAAGATGGAATCGCCATATGGCATCCGTCTGATCCAGGGTAGTCACCTGATCGTGCCGAAACTGTATGAAGGCGAACACGCGCACATTCTGCAAAACGAAGATCAGCGCATCGTCTTCACCATTCCGTACCTGAACCACTTCACCCTGATCGGCACCACCGACCGCGAGTACACCGGCGACCCGGCAAAAGTTGCGATCACCGAAGGCGAAACCGATTACCTGCTCAAAGTGGTCAACGCCCACTTCAAGAAGCAACTCAGCCGCGACGACATCCTGCACAGCTATTCCGGCGTTCGTCCGCTGTGCAACGACGAATCCGACAACCCGTCGGCCGTCACCCGCGACTACACCCTGGCCTTGTCGGGCAGTGCCGAAGAAGCGCCGCTGCTGTCGGTGTTCGGCGGCAAACTGACGACTTACCGCAAACTCGCCGAGTCGGCGCTGGCGCAACTGGCCCCGTACTTCACGCACATCAAGCCAAGCTGGACCGCCAGCGCTACCCTGCCCGGCGGCGAAGACATGACCACCCCGCAGGCGTTGAGCTCGCGGATCCGCGACAAGTTCGACTGGGTGACCACCGAAATCGCCCGTCGCTGGGCCACCAGCTACGGCAGCCGCACCTGGCGCATGCTCGAAGGCGTCGAAAAACTCAGTGACTTGGGTGAACACATCGGCGGCGGCCTCTACACCCGCGAAGTCGATTACCTGTGCAGCGAAGAATGGGCGACCACCGCGCACGACATTCTGTGGCGCCGCACCAAGCTTGGATTGTTCACCACCCTGGCGGAACAGGAAAAGCTCAAGGATTACCTGAGCAAGGTCGAACAGAACCGCAACAAGATCGAAGCGGCCTGATCGGCAATCCGATTGAACCGAAGCCCCTGAATCTGACGATTCAGGGGCTTTTTTGCATTCTGGAAGACACCACCAATCAACTGTGGGAGCGAGCTTGTTCACGAAGACTGACTGACATTCAACATCTGCGCCGACTGACAGACCGCTTTCGCGAGCAAGCCCACTCCCACAGGGACATGTGCAAGTCATGGGATTGTGTTCGGCTTTCCGAACGCGACCTGTCGGTCGATTCGGATAACCGGATTATTGATTGTGAAAAAAATGCGCCACAAACACATAATCCCTTTAAAAATCAATAACTTGACCTAGAGAGCCTAGTCTGGCACGAGTCATGCTCTACACTCTTGGACGAATGTTATTGCGCTACTCCTTCAGGAGCCGCCAGGCATTCGAAGCACCAAAAAAGGCCGATGAACTGGCTCCATAAAAAAAACAATGTCGAGGAAAGTTTGATGCGCATCGTTCCCCATATCCTGGGCGCAGCCATTGCTGCCGCTCTGATTAGCACTCCAGTTTTCGCCGCCGAACTCACCGGCACACTGAAGAAGATCAAAGAGTCTGGCACCATCACCCTCGGGCATCGTGACGCTTCCATTCCGTTTTCCTACATCGCCGACGCTTCCGGCAAACCGGTTGGCTACGCCCACGATATCCAGCTGAAAATCGTCGAAGCCATCAAGAAAGACCTCGACATGCCCAACCTCCAGGTCAAATACAACCTGGTGACCTCGCAAACCCGTATCCCGCTGGTGCAAAACGGTACCGTGGACGTCGAGTGCGGCTCCACCACCAACAACGTCGAGCGTCAGCAGCAAGTTGACTTCTCCATCGGTATCTTCGAAATCGGCACCAAGCTGCTGGCCAAGAAAGACTCGCCTTACAAAGACTTCACCGACCTGAAAGGCAAGAACGTCGTGACCACCGCCGGCACCACGTCCGAGCGCATTCTCAAGTCGATGAACGCCGACAAGCAGATGGGCATGAACGTGATCTCCGCCAAAGACCATGGCGAATCCTTCCAGATGCTGGAAACCGGCCGTGCCGTGGCGTTCATGATGGACGACGCCTTGCTGGCCGGCGAAATGGCCAAGGCCAAGAAGCCGGATGACTGGACCGTGACCGGCACACCACAATCGTTCGAAATCTACGGCTGCATGGTCCGCAAGGGCGACGCACCGTTCAAGAAAGCCGTCGACGATGCAATCATCGCAACCTACAAGTCGGGCGAGATCAACAAGATCTACGAAAAATGGTTCATGCAGCCAATCCCGCCAAAAGGTCTGAACCTGAACTTCCCGATGAGCAACGAGCTCAAGACCCTGATCGCCAATCCGACCGACAAAGCGGCTGACGAAAAGAAATCCTGATCTCTGACTAACCTTATCCCCTGAAAAGGCCTCTGCCCTTTCAGGGGTTGTCACTCCCTGCTGGCATTTCTGGAAACACTCGAACCGGTGGCTGTCGAGCCGCTCGTGTGTGCCTGACCATCATGGTCGGGCGGGAACGGAGCTTCCCCAGGCGGGCACTTGTACATCGATCGAATCCGAGGGGAGACCCTAATGAATTACAACTGGGACTGGGGCGTGTTCTTCAAGTCCACCGGCGTGGGCAGCGAGATTTATTTCGACTGGTACCTCTCCGGTTTGGGCTGGACCATCGCCATCGCCGTCGTCGCCTGGATCATCGCGCTGCTGCTGGGCTCGATTCTGGGCGTCATGCGCACGGTGCCGAATCGCATCGTATCGGGCATCGCGACCTGCTACGTCGAACTCTTCCGTAACGTGCCGCTGCTGGTGCAGCTGTTCATCTGGTACTTCCTGGTGCCCGACCTGCTGCCGCAAAACCTGCAGGACTGGTACAAGCAGGACCTGAACCCGACCACTTCGGCCTTCCTCAGCGTCGTCGTCTGCCTGGGTCTGTTCACTACCGCTCGGGTTTGCGAACAAGTGCGCACCGGTATCCAGGCACTGCCCCGCGGCCAGGAATCCGCTGCTCGCGCCATGGGTTTCAAACTGCCGCAGATCTACTGGAACGTGCTGCTGCCCCAGGCTTACCGCATCATCATTCCGCCGCTTACCTCGGAATTCCTGAACGTGTTCAAGAACTCCTCGGTCGCGTCGCTGATCGGCCTGATGGAGTTGCTCGCGCAGACCAAACAGACCGCCGAGTTCTCCGCCAACCTGTTCGAAGCCTTCACTTTGGCAACGCTGATCTACTTCACGCTGAACATGAGCCTGATGCTGCTGATGCGTGCGGTCGAGAAGAAAGTCGCCGTACCGGGCCTGATTTCCGTAGGGGGTAAATGATGGAATTCGACTTCTCGGGCATCATTCCGTCCCTGCCGGGTATGTGGAACGGCATGGTCATGACCCTCAAGCTGATGGCCCTGGGCGTGAGCGGCGGGATCATCCTCGGCACGATCCTGGCGTTGATGCGCCTGTCCCACAGCAAACTGCTGTCGAACATTGCCGGCGCCTACGTTAACTACTTCCGCTCGATCCCGCTGCTGCTGGTCATCACCTGGTTCTACCTGGCGGTGCCGTTCGTACTGCGCTGGATCACCGGCGAAGACACCCCGATCGGCGCGTTCGCCTCGTGCATCGTGGCGTTCATGATGTTCGAAGCGGCGTACTTCTGCGAAATCGTCCGGGCCGGCGTGCAGTCGATCCCCAAGGGCCAGATGGGTGCTGCCCAGGCATTGGGCATGGGCTACGGCCAGATGATGCGATTGATCATCCTGCCGCAAGCGTTCCGCAAGATGACCCCGCTGCTGTTGCAACAGAGCATCATCCTGTTTCAGGACACCTCGCTGGTCTACGCGGTCGGTCTGGTGGACTTCCTCAATGCCTCGCGTGCCAGTGGCGACATCATCGGTCGCTCCAATGAGTTCCTGATTTTCGCAGGGCTCACGTACTTCACAATCAGCTTTGCCGCCTCGCTGCTGGTCAAGCGTCTGCAAAAAAGGTTTGCCGTATGATCTCTATCAAGAATGTCAACAAGTGGTATGGCGACTTCCAGGTACTGACTGACTGCAGCACCGAGGTCAAAAAAGGCGAAGTGATCGTGGTGTGCGGGCCTTCCGGTTCCGGCAAATCCACCCTGATCAAGTGCGTCAATGCCCTGGAACCGTTTCAGAAAGGCGACGTGATCGTCGATGGCACGTCCATCGCCGACCCGAAGACCAACCTGCCGAAACTGCGCTCGCGCGTGGGCATGGTGTTCCAGCATTTCGAACTGTTCCCGCACCTGACCATCACCGAAAACCTGACCATTGCGCAGATCAAGGTGTTGGGCCGCAGCAAGGAAGAAGCCACCAAGAAAGGCCTGCAATTGCTTGAGCGCGTCGGGCTGTCTGCCCATGCGCATAAGCACCCGGGCCAGCTTTCCGGTGGCCAGCAACAGCGTGTGGCGATTGCCCGTGCGCTGGCGATGGACCCGATCGTCATGCTGTTCGACGAACCGACCTCGGCGCTGGACCCGGAAATGGTCAACGAAGTGCTCGACGTGATGGTGCAACTGGCCCACGAAGGCATGACCATGATGTGCGTGACCCACGAAATGGGCTTCGCCCGCAAGGTCGCGGACCGGGTGATCTTCATGGACGCCGGCAAGATCATCGAAGACTGCAAGAAAGAAGAGTTCTTCGGCGACATCAGCGCCCGCTCCGACCGCGCGCAGCATTTCCTCGAGAAAATTCTGCAGCACTAAGCAATACACCGCTCCCCAATGTGGGAGCGGGCTTGCTCGCGAAGAGGCCATCACATTCAGCATCCATGTTGGCTGACACACCGCTTTCGCGAGCAAGCCCGCCCCCACAGGGGGTCAACGGGTATATGGATATTTGTGTTGTGGTTGACCCAAGGCATCTGTGATGAAATGCGACTCCACTCTCTATCGCGCAGCGCCGCCATCACTCGCCGTGAAACCCCGTTTGATTCGCCATCTGTTCCTGCCGCCGCTGATCATCGCTCTGATGATCGGATTGGGTTACATCGGCTTCTGGGTCAGTGAACACTACGGCATTCGCAGCCTCAGCGAGAACGGCCAGCGTCAGCTGGAACTGCACGCCCGCGCTGTCGAAAGCGAGATCAGCAAGTACACCTACCTGCCCAGCCTGCTGGAACTCGAATCGAGTGTTTCCAAGCTGTTGGCCGACCCGTCGCCGGAACACCGGCAGACGGTCAACGAATACCTTGAAGGTCTGAACCGGCGCAGCCGCAGTCGGGCCATTTATGTGATGGACACCACCGGTCGTGTACTGGCCACCAGCAACTGGCGCGATGTCGACAGTTATCTCGGTGAAGACCTGTCCTTCCGCGCCTATTTCCAGAACGCCGTGCGCGGTCAGCCAGGGCGTTTCTACGGCATCGGCAGCACCAGCGGCGAACCCGGCTATTACCTGGCTCACGGTCTGGAAGAGCACGGCAAGATCACCGGCGTCGCGGTGGTCAAGGTGCGCCTCGAAGCCATGGAAGAACGCTGGCAACGGGCGCGCCTGGAAGCCTTCGTCAGCGACGAGAACGGCATCATCATTCTCTCCAGCGATCCGGCGCGGCGGCTTAAATCGGTTGTGCCATTGAGCGACGACACCAAGGAAAAACTGGCCCGTAGCCTGCAGTATTACTGGTTTCCGCTGAATGAACTGCAACCGCTGGCGCGGGAGAAACTGGCCGAAGGCGAGGAAAAACTGACCTTCCCCGCCAACAGCGAATTGATGTCCGATGAAGAGAACATCAGCTACCTGTCGCAAACCCGTCCTCTAAGCGACACCCCATGGAATTTCACCCTGCTCACCCCCCTGCAGGATTTGCGGCGTGAAGCGATCAATCAGGGGATTCTGGTGGCGGTGGCGTTTGCCCTGGTGGCGTTTCTGCTGATCGCCTGGAACGAACGGCGCAAGGTGATCGCCACCCGCCTCGCGGCGCGGGAAGCCCTGCAGGAAGCCAACAATCAACTGGAGCGTCGGATTACCGAACGCACCACCGACCTGCGCGCCAGCAACGAACGGCTCAAGGGTCAGATTCGTGAACGCAGGCAGGCAGAAGAAACCTTGCGCCGCGCCCAGGATGAACTGGTCCAGGCCGGCAAACTGGCCGCCATCGGCCAGATGTCCACCAGCATCGCCCACGAATTGAATCAGCCGCTGGCGGCATTGCGGACCTTGTCCGGCAACACTGTGCGCTTTCTGGAACGCGGTCAGCTGGATGTCGCCAGCACCAACCTCAAGACCATCAATGAGCTGATCGACCGCATGGGCCGGATCACCGCCAGCCTGCGTTCCTTCGCCCGGCGCGGCGACGACAAGGGCCAGGCCAGCCTCGGCAAAGCCGTGGACGCCGCCCTGCAACTGCTGGGCAGTCGAATGGAAAGCGCGCATCTGCAATTGCAGCGCGATTTCGCCGACGTGCAGGTGCAGATCGACCAGACCCGTCTGGAGCAGATTCTGGTCAACCTGATCGGCAATGCGCTCGACGCCATGCAATCGCAGCCCCAACCAGCGCTGTGGCTTGAAGGCGAGGAGTTCGACGGCAAGTATCGTCTGCGGGTGCGCGACAACGGCCATGGCATCGATGCCGAAGCGCGCAAGCATCTGTTCGAACCGTTCTTCACCACCAAGCCCGGTGAACAGGGCCTGGGCCTCGGCCTGACCCTGTCGGCGAGCCTGGCCGCCGCCACGGGCGGGCATCTGGGTGTCGAACACCCCGCCAGCGGTGGTACCACCTTCGTCCTCAGTTTACCGTTGGTAAGCCCCACTCCCGCCGAGCCAATATGAACAACGACCTTAGTGTGCTGATCGTCGAAGACGACCCCCATGTCCTGCTCGGCTGCCAACAGGCGCTGACCCTGGAAGACATACCCTGCGTGGGCGTCGGCAGCGCCGAAGAAGCGCTGGAACGGGTCGGCGATAACTTCGCCGGCATCGTCATCAGCGACATCCGCCTGCCGGGCATCGATGGCCTGGAACTGCTGACCCGGCTCAAGGCCCGCGATCGCAGCCTGCCGGTGGTGCTGATTACCGGCCACGGCGACATCTCGATGGCCGTCGGCGCGATGCAGAAAGGCGCCTACGACTTCATGGAGAAACCCTTCTCCCCCGAACGCCTGGTGGACGTCGCCCGCCGCGCGCTGGAGCAACGTAGCCTGGCCCGGGAAGTCTCTTCGTTGCGCCGGCAACTGGCGGAGCGGGATTCCTTGGAAGGCCGGATCATCGGTCGCTCGCCCGCCATGCAGAACCTGCGGGAATTGATCGCCAACGTCGCCGATACGTCGGCCAACGTGTTGATCGAAGGCGAGACCGGCACCGGCAAGGAACTGGTTGCACGCTGCCTGCACGACTTCAGCCGCCGGCACACCAAACAGTTCGTCGCGCTGAACTGCGGTGGCCTGCCGGAGAACCTGTTCGAAAGCGAAATCTTCGGCCACGAGGCCAACGCCTTCACCGGTGCCGGCAAGCGGCGGATCGGCAAGATCGAGCACGCCGATGGCGGCACGCTGTTCCTCGACGAAGTGGAAAGCATGCCGCTGCCGTTGCAGATCAAACTGCTGCGGGTGTTGCAGGAACGCACTCTCGAACGCCTGGGGTCGAACCAGAGCGTGGCGGTGGATTGCCGGGTAATCGCCGCGACCAAGTCCGATCTGGATGAATCGAGCAAGGCCGGCGAATTTCGCAGCGACTTGTATTACCGCCTGAACGTAGTGACTCTGGAACTGCCGCCGCTGCGCGAACGCCGCGAAGACATCCTGCAACTGTTCGAGCACTTCCTGCAGCAGTCGTCCCTGCGCTTCGACCGCACCGCGCCGGAATTGGACAACCAGACCCTGTCGACCTTGATGAGCCACGATTGGCCGGGCAACGTCCGCGAGCTGCGTAACGTCGCCGAGCGTTTCGCCCTGGGCCTGCCGGCCTTCAAAAAATCCGGTGCCAGCGGCAGTAATCAGGGTCTGGCCTTCGCCGAAGCGGTGGAAGCCTTCGAACGCAACCTGCTCAACGACGCCTTGCAGCGCAGCGGCGGCAACCTGACCCAGGCCAGCCAGGAACTGGGGATGGCCAAGACCACGCTGTTCGACAAAGTGAAGAAATACGGGCTGAGCCACTGATGGACCTGATTCTCAAAGCAACCCTGGGCGCGGCGGTGGTGATCATCCTCGCCATGCTGGCCAAGACCAAAAACTATTACATCGCAGGCCTGGTGCCGCTGTTTCCGACCTTTGCGCTGATCGCCCATTACATCGTTGGCAAGGGGCGTTCGCTGGATGATTTGAAGACCACCATCGTGTTTGGCATGTGGTCGATCATTCCGTACTTCGTGTATCTGGCGACCTTGTATGTGATGGTCGACCGGATGCGGCTGGAGGCTTCGCTCGCCGTGGCGGCGGTGGCGTGGTTGATGGCGGCGACGGTGCTGGTCAGCGTTTGGGTTCGCCTGCACGGCTAAATTCAAAAAATCGCACGATTCCTGGAGCTGCCGCAGGCTGCTCCTACGCAGATCGAGCCATTAGCCGTTGACCGTGCCACCCTTCGCTTCACTCACGATCTGCCGAATCGCGCCAACAAACGCTTCCACCGGCTGCCCGCCACTGACGGCGTATTGCCCATTGAATACCACCGTTGGCACCGAACTCACTCCGCGCGATAGCCATAACTGCTCTTCCTCGCGAACCTCTTTGGCGAATTCATCGGACGCCAGAATCGCCTCGGCCCGCTGCCGAACCAGCCCCACGCTTTCAGCGATCTGCGCCAATTGTGCGTGATCCGACGGATTGCCACCCTCCGTGAAATACGCTTTGAACAGCGCCTCTTTCAGGTTGAACTGCAACCCTTCCAGCCCCGCCCAGTACAGCAAGCGATGGGCATCGAAGGTGTTGTAGATACGGCTATTGCCGTCCGTGCGAAAGGCAAACCCGACCTCGGCGCCGCGCGCGCGGATCATCTCGCGATTTTTCTGCGACTGCTCAGGCGTCGAGCCGTACTTTTCGCTGATGTGTTCGGTGATGTTCTGCCCTTCCGGGCCCATCTTCGGGTTCAGCTCGAACGGCTGGAAACGGATCTCGGCCTGCACCTCGTCGCCCAGTAAATCCAGGGCTTGAGTCAGACCGTACAGGCCGACGACGCACCAAGGGCAGGATACATCGCTGACGAAGTCGATTTTCAGGGGGGTACTCATCATTTACCTCGCAGGCTTGAATCGCGCCGGAAAGTTCGAACGATACACCTGACAGTCCGAAGTGGCAGCCATTCCACTATTCCACCCGTGGGAGCGAGCCTGCTCGCGAAGGCGTCTTGTCAGTTGATATCTGCATTGGCTGATACACCGCCTTCGCGAGCAGGCTCGCTCCCACAGGGAGTTCCGGGTGTTTGGGAGGGTGCGTTTAGTTCTTTTTAGCGTTACTTCCTGAAAGCTACAGCGCCTTGCGCCGTCGCCTACAACCACGTCAGAATCCGCCGGCTTGTGCGCCTGGAGGCCCGTCGGTAACTTGGTTCCTGTCACTGATTCCCAGTGATCGGGTTTAGTAGCCCGGCTAAGTTATCCGGTTGCACAAGTGTCATCCAGTCAGGTTTCGACCTGCGCTTGATGGTAGCTGTGCGCATGGCGCCCTCGGGCGCGCCGGGTTTTTGGGTAATCTTACCGGTCTACTAACTTGCGCACAGCCGCCACCCTTCCGTTTAGTAGCGAGACAGGTTGCGGCTCTACTATTAGGAAGAATGCCCAATGTTCAAAATTACGCCCAACCTGCCGGAAACCGACGACGTTTCTCCCTACGAAACCCCAGACTCCAAAAAACTCAACAAAGCCGCCGACCGCGCCCTCGATTACTACCTCAAACCGGTCATTCCCAAAGACACCCCACGCAAACCCAGCACCCTATACTGCGTCGCCCCCGACGCCGATAACGAAACCCTGCTGGTCAACGCCTGCGAATCGCTGGCGGCAGCGAGCGTGATGCTGAGCGATTTCGCGGGGCTGCTGAACGGCCCGCAGCGCAACACCGTGCTCGGCATCCAGAACTCCGTCATGTTGGGTGAACTGGCGGTTAACCGAATGCTGGATAACTTCGTTCCGACGTAAAACCTGAACCTGTCGGAGAACCTAAAACCTGTGGGAGCGGGCTTGCTCGCGAAAGCGGTGTGTCAGTCACATCAATGCTGAATGAACTACCGTATTCGCGAGCAAGCCCGCTCCCACACTGGATTGAGGCGTTATAGAAGATTATGTTCAGCCACCGGATCAATCTGCGCCCAATGCGAGGTGTCTTCGCGGTGGGCCTGCAAGTACGGCAACACCGCCGCCAGCAACGGTGCCTTGAACGCTTCCTGAAAACGATGGGCCAGCCCAGGAATCAGCTTCAATTGGCTGCCACGAATATGCGCCGCCAGGTGCACGCCATGCATCACCGGCAACAGCGGATCGGCGGTGCCGTGAACCACCAACGTCGGCACGCGCAATTGGTTAAGCAGCGCCACGCGGCTCGGTTCGGCGAGGATTGCCATGATCTGGCGCTTCACGCCTTCGGGGTTGAACGCCCGGTCATAGGACTGCGCCGCCTGATGCAGCAGCGCCTGCCGGTCATCGCTCACCGCCGGGCTGCCCAGTGCCGCCAGCAAATCAGCCTGTTGCTCAAGCGCCACTTCACGATTCGGCGCACCGCGTCGCGACAGTAACTGCACCAGCGCCGCACTCGGCGCCGGCAAGCCTTCGGCCCCCGAACTGGTCATCAACAACGTCAAGCTCTCGACACGCTGCGGCGCCATGGCTGCCAGATGCTGGGCGATCATCCCGCCCATGCTGGCACCCAGCACGTGAAATTGCTCGACGTGCAAGGCGTCCATCAGCCCCAGTGCATCGTCGGCCATGTCCGTCAGCGTGTAAGGCGCGGCCACCGGCAAACCGAGCTTGTAACGCAGCACTTCAAAGGTCAGGTTGGCCTCGGCCGGCGTCTGGCGCCAAGTGGACAGGCCGACATCGCGATTGTCGTAGCGAATCACCCGAAAACCTTGCTGACACAGCGCCACCACCACCTCGTCCGGCCAGTGAATCAACTGCCCGCCCAGCCCCATCACCAGCAACAACGCCGGATCCGAGGCACGACCAATACTCTGGTACGCCAGGCTCACCTGATCCAGATCGACCCGCTCAGTCGGAACATTGACATCGCAGCGCGAAGCCGCCAGGGACGACAGGCTGAACAATAAAGCGGCCAGAAAAGTGGCCGCCGATAAAAACAAGGCACGCATGAAAAACACCGAAACGCAGAACTCCAGTAGAGCGCGAGTCTGATGAAGTTTGTTCAAGCGCGCTGCCACAGTTACGTGACAGTTTGATGAAGATCGCCGAGCGGTCGGTGCCGGGCACAACGGATGGATCAGCTACGCCATCCGTCTGAAAGGAGCGCTGAGCTGTTAGTTCTGACAGTAGAAAGATTCCGTTAGCCGGTATCCAATCAGGTCATCCGCACGCCATTCCGCAGCTGAGTACGGCGCTATCCATCCATTAGTTGAGCCCTGGGCATGACCAACCTTTCTGAAAACAGTAACGCCGCGACCCAAGTACTGGTGTTCTCCACCGATGCAGACCCCTTGCGCGTACTGGCGGACGTCCCGCCGTTCATTCCGGGGTACAAATCTCTAGCCAACAACGTCGCTGGCGTGAACCGCAACATGGTGAACAGCGACCGACGCGGTTTGTTGGGCTATATCTTCCCGTATTTCAACATGGACAGTACCGACGAAATCCGGCTGTATCTCGGGTCACGCCCGACGCCTGTCGGGGAACTTTTTTTCGTAGGGCAGTACGTCAACCAACTGGTGCCTTTCTATATTCCGACCGACCTCCTCGAACAGATGTATGCCTCGCCGGCGCCCATGCCCGATGCGCTGTCGCTGTATTTCAGCGTTAAACGTCCTAGCGAAAACGAGAAAAACTCGCCTTCCTTGCCCCTGTTGTACAAACCTTTCGGGCCGGGCGAAGCGGATACCCGACTCGACCTGCCAAACAATCAGGGACTGGCCCTGCCGATCCCCTCGGAAACAGTCATCGACAAAACCGTGATCGAAAACGGTATGTTCGTCACCGTGCCTCGATACGAGTACCAGGCAATCGACGACGTGGTTTATCTGGCGGTAGGGCCACGCGAACTGCGAATGGTAGTCACCGCTCTAGGTGATCTGCTGTTTGAATTGACGCCCGACTTCCTGGCCACGCTGCCCAATACCGACAGGGTGGCACTTGCCTACGAAATCTGGGACATCGTGGAGAATGGCAGCGGCTGGTCGTCAGCCGTTTTCCTCGCGCTGAAACCGACGGAACAATTACTGATAGCCCCCGTGATCGATCAGGCGGAGCCAGGCAATCCTGACAACCTCAAACACCACGCATTGAACGGCGAGACGGCAACGGTATTGCTAAACGAACAGTTCACGGCCGGTGACGTAGTAGTGCTCACGATTGTACTGTCAACCGCCGTCGGTGACCGAGTCGAGCGCGTCATCCCGCTGAACGTGAGGAGCAACACCCGGTCACTGCGAATCGATCTGGAAAATGAGTTCATTCAAAACGGTATCCGCGGCGGCATGACCCTTGGCTATACCCGACAAAGGGCCAGGGACACCCGTCATTCCAGATCCTACACCGTCACCATCAGCGGCCTCGTCCTGCCCGCCCCGGCCCCGACCATCGACGAGCAAAAGGGCGAGGAACTGCCCGCCGACACCACGCTGGCACATGTGCGAATCCCCACTTACTGGCCGTTGGTCAACGGTGCAACGGTGGAGTTGTACTGGCAGGTCACCGGCACCGATGGCGTTGCCCATCTCTACATTTTCCGCCAAGTCATCATCGATGCCACACAGCCCGTTATCTTCACCGTGAAGAGCGACTACATCGACCGGTACGGGAGCAGCCCGCTGACAGTGCTCTACAAGATCGAAAACCCCGGCAAGGCCGTGGTGCAGTCCGAGCCATTGCAGATCACGATTGGCGAAACAGTGGGATGGACAGATTTGCATGACACGTTCCAGAGTAACTATGGGGGCTGGATACCGTGGAACGCTGCAAGAGGCGGTTCGATCCGCAACTGGGCCGGGGTTACTGCTTTTTTCAACTTCACCGATTCAGGCCCGGTCGACCAAGCCGCGGGGGCTATTTTTTACCGCGACGTAGAGTTTCCACCAGGTCAGTACGTTTGCAGCATCGAAGCCTGTCATATCAAGGAATACCCCAACCCAGGACTGCGCAACCCTCTGCTTTCCGTTGAAGACAGTGCAGGCTCGGCGTTTTTGGTTCATGAATTACCTAAAAATGGTGTGTGGTACACCCTCTCGATCCGACTCACCATCCCCCAAAAACAAACCCGGCGTCTTTACCTGAATAACCGTCAGAACATCAGCAACGGCAATGATTTCGGTATTCGAAACGTGAGGATCACCAGGATTGAAAATGGTGGAGCCATGAGTAATGTCCCAACAGCGTCGCAAGCGCCTCAGTACAACGGTGTCATTTCCAAGCTTGTGCTGCCCGATGCCATAACTATGTAACGCCACCGCCCCCGGCAATTTTCCTTAAATGGCTCGCGAATGGAGTGGATCCACCGCTCCCCAACCGAGCCAAGTTGCCATGATCGATAGACTTCTTCCCGACCTCCCCTACCCGGCGCCGGTCGTAATACCGCCCTCATTCCCCCTACCGGACAACCCTGATGAAAGCCTGTTTCTGCATGCCTCGGCACGCTGGCGCGAGAGCAACCAAGGCATACGCGAGCTGTTTGCCGCGACGCCGGGCGTGCGAGACACCCTGGACCAACTGCTGAAACAGAAGCTGGATCTGGACGGGCAACAAGCCGGCTTGCTCTTCTTCGCCACGGATGAGCACCCGGAACGTTTTGTCAGCTTCACCGATGCCTGCGCCTTCGTCCTGCAACACCCGACGTTGGAGACGACACTTGATCAGCGCTGTCGAGTGACCGGCCTGAACCCGCCCCATTCCCTGTCGGCCCTGACACCGCTGCAAATGCTCGAACGGCTCAAGACCCTCAACCCGGAACAGGCGCACAGCGATCGCTGGCGAGCCTTTTGGGATCAGCGTGCCCCCGGCACGCCGGTATCGCGACGTGAACGGGCAGTGCAGCTTTACCGTGACCATATCGAGGCAGCCGCTCAGGTGGCATTTGCCCGGCGAACCGTGACGGCTGAACAACTCAAACCACTGCTGTTGATCATTGATCCGCCCCTCGAGGCCCTGAGTCTGAACAACCAGCCCATCCACACCGAGGAACTGGCCCTGGTGTTGAGCAACGACCGTAAAGTCAAACTCCCAGGCGCGTGGGTCATCAGCGCGGGAGATCCGGCAAGCGTCAGCCAATTGCTGTACCTACCCTGCCGGCCCACCGCAATCCAGGCCTTCAATCAACGCAGCGACATGCAAGATTGGCTGTCTCGACAAACACTCGTCTCGATGGGATTGCCCATCGATAACATCCGCTTTGAATACACCGCCAGAACCGATCCACTGGTCGTGGGTATCAGCGATCTGTTTTCTGCTCGGCAGCAGGCGCAGATCACCGCTTTACGCAATGGAACTCGCGATAAACCCGGGCTGGCGGAGCATGGCGCTCAATCCCTCGTCCAGGCCAACCAGATTGATCGACAGCGCAGCAACGGAGTCGTTTTCGCCTCACCACCCATGCTTGAGAAACGGATCTCAACCGCCGATGGAGATACCGAGGCAGATGAACAACCCTTATTCGGCAGCCTGTATGCCGATATCCCCTGGCCCCAGCGTCAAGCTGCTCTGAACACACAGCGCGACGCACTCGAAACATGGTTGGAGGACGACAGCCAAACCGACCGCCAGCGAAATTTCAAAGACTCACTCAAGGCCCTGGAGACAGCTGAACAAGCCGCTGACACGGCCGCCTCCGCCCTGCTTTACCGGACGCGAACCCTGGACCTGACGACCTTCAACCGCGAATTCAGCGCACTCTACCAGGCACACAAGGACGGCCTGCAAGCCGAGGCCAGGCTTCAATTGGCTCTGAACCAGCTCGACAGCGATGAGTTCAACCTGCTCAAGGCTGTGCTGGACACACCCGCCGCGGCCGATCGCGATGCGGCCATCGTCGCAGCCAGCCTCTCGTTGTCGATGACCGAGCAAAATGGCGCCACGACCACCGTCCAGACCGAAGCGCTCAACGGTCCGTTTGTCATCATACGACCGGCCACGCTGCTGGACCCAAGCTCATCACACAGCCTTCTGCTCTATTGGCCAGGCAGCGGTGGAGGTTTGCAACGGTTCGCCAGCCGTCGGGAGCTGGAGCGGCAGGTGTTCAAGATTCAGGACCAAGACAAAATCCTGGCGTTGCAACTGAAAAAAATCGATACCGACCCTCTGCATTACAGCCTGAACGAACAGACCACTGACTACGAAGAAAAGGCAGGCCTCATACGTCAGCGCGCACAGCATGCCGACGAACTGGAAACCCTGCGCAAACAAACCCTCGCCGCCTTGCAGGTTCCGGTGCACGCGGCCAGAAGCCTGGTCTTCTCACATCTGCTGGAGCAAGACCGCAGCGCCACGCTGGCCTCCAGCCTGCCCGACTGGCTCAGCACATTGCCTGCAGACGACCGCGTAGGGCTCAAGGCTCTGATCGAAACATTCATCCCATCGATGCGCCGCAGCCACGAATTCCTGGCAATCGCGCTGGAACCACGGGACGACTTCACCCGGAAACACTTGCACGCCCGTTTGCGCAAAGACTTCTCAATCGAGGGCAGTTTCGAGGTGAAGCTCGATTTACCCGATTCGGTGAAATTGGAAAAACGAGCCGATCCAGCTCCCGGATATTCGGGCACAAGGATCGTACCGGTGCCCAGTGTCACGCGCAGCAAAATGTCACTCGAAGAACTGGCCCAGCTTAATATCGACAACACCCCGTCGATGCAACTGGAACCCCTTTCACTACGATTGGGTTTCATGAAAGTCGAGGTCAGCACGGCAGATGAAACCGAGCGCCAGCGCCTGACGGCTGGCATCACCGTTCCCTACTTGAAAAAACTCCTGCCGGAACTGGATCTGCCCAAGGCCTACGAAAAACTCATCCGCGACACCTTCATGGGGGCGGTCGACGAGCCTGTTTTCGTGAAGGATCATCGCCGTGAATGCCTGATCGAGCCCTGGCGGGTGATGCTCAAGTTGCAGGGTGAATTCGCGCGCCTGCAAAGGCAGATCAGCCACGACGACTTGCAAGTCCTGGACATTGCCATCGACGCCAATACCCCTGAAGCCTGGCGCGCCGATCGCAAGCGCATCGTAATCCTGCCGGCCTACCTGAGCGCGGGGGGCAGCGACACGTCCAATCAAGGCCCCGCCACCTTGTCCGGCGTGACCTTCATTCAAGAACAGATCAGCGGCATGACCTTGCTGTATCTGCCCGACAGCCCCGATAACCAGTTCCTGCGCCGTTACGACAGTCTGGAAGCCGCGCGCAAGGCCCTATTCAACTTGTGCGTGCACGACAAGTGGGTCAGCTATCTGGCCGGCCGGGCTTTGGAGGGCAGCGTACGAGCCCATGAAAGCCGCATCAATCAGGCCGTGCTCCAACACTTCGATGCCATGATCGGTGTCGGCGTACGCTGGCCGGCGACCACATCGTTGGCCGCGCACCTGCTCGATGCCCATATGGGACGCCTGATCGAAGCCCATCGCGGCACGTCTCGCTCCAACGATGCGTTGTACATGGAGCGGTATGCCCTGAAAGGCCCGCGCGCGTTCAACTACCTGAAAATGGCCTTGGGGCTGCTGCCCTTTGTCGGTACCGCCTTCGCCCTCTACGATGCCTGGACTGCCGCGAATCAAGCGGTGGCGGCCTTTTTACGCGGTGACGTGGGTGACGGTCTGGCGGAGATCGAATCGGTGTTGTTGTCATTGATCGACGCGGCCATGGACCTGCTCCCCGGTGAGGCGGCATTCTCGGTGATGTCCAAGGGCGCTCGATCACTGACGCGTATTCGCCAGCTTCGTGCGCTGGCCAGAAGTGTGTCAGCGCTGCAGGCGCCCTCCATGCGTCAGGCCCGGCACGTGGTCGCACGCTTCGCCGGTTACGAGTATGAACAACCGATTTCCCTGTCCGGGCTGCAACCAGCCACCCATGGCATTTACCGCAATATCTACCGCCATGCCGACGGTGACTTTATTGTCCGCCAGGGGCGCATTTTTCAGGTCGAACGAAGCAACGACTCACGCAACTGGCGTTTACGCGGTACACGCCAAGTTACCTATAAACAGCCCATTGCCCTGGATGAAGCGGGTCATTGGGACACCTGGTTCGGCGTCCACGGGACGACCTTCGAAGGCGGCGGTCTTGGTGGTGGGCAGGTATTCGGGCACTTGGCCGATGCGCTCAACCCGATCTGGCCGCAAACCTTTCGCCAACGGTTGCCGCGCTGGTGGGCCGATCAGGCTTTTCGCCGTCATCATCAGTTGGCCGAAGCGGCCGATGACCTTGCTCGGCAACTCGAGACCCGGGGCGTGAAGAGCGATAGCGTGATCAACCAATACGGCGCCGCCACGGCTGAGAATCGCCCGGCGCTGATGCCTGCTGCCGAAGCCGCATGTGTCGGCGATATCGAATTGGCAGCCCGGCGTTACCAGACACTGGCTGATTTGCAGCCACTGACCCGTGGCAACAAACAACGTGCATTGATCGAGATGCAAAGCAAGACAGCCTGGCTGTTGACTGACCGGTACAGGCGCCGCGCACTTCACGCTTCACATAGTATCGTCCCCTTGACGAAACGGATTGACGACCTGACCCAGGAACTGGACAACTTGCCGAGCAATACGCTCACCCAACGTGTGAGCATACTGGAAGAAATCCGCACATTGCGTGTGGAGTACGTGCGCAAACTGGATCAGATGGAAGCGCTCAAGGGCGATGTCAATCTATGGTATGAACGCATTCGCATGAGATCGGACAAGGAACAAATGACGGCCCTTGTCGACGAGCTGAACACCAAACACAGTGAAGCCAATTTGCTTTATCTGAGAACCAGCCAACGGCTGGAAATCATCAAACGCTATGGCCGCACCAGCGATGTGTCCTGGTACTACCTGTTAGGACAGGCACAGGATCTTCGCGCCAAAGTCGATCGAGCCTTGTACACGCAATACAAGCTGCCAGAAGTCAGCGCGACCCGGGCACAACGCAATCAGGTCCTCCAGGACTGCCTCACGCTGTACACGCAATTTCGTCGCGAGATGAAAATCTGGACCACCAGCTACCCGCAACACTTCCACTTGGATGAAGTTGAACCGCTGATGACCGGGATCGAAAAGATAGCCGAACGTGCCCGTAAAGGCATTATCGAACAGCCTGCCCCAACGGCACCTGCAGGGCAAGTCAGACAGAGAGTTTTCACCACCGAAGACGATCAATTGCTGATCGGGGTTGAGCGCTGGGAACCGACGACCCAGAGGCACCAATACGTCTCGACCGGCCGCGGGGGATACGAGGAAATCTGGGAGCAAGCCAGCAACGGCAAATTCCGCCTTTTGAACCCGCCAGACACGCAACCGGCGCCAGCGCCGGCTCAAATGAATCTCCCAGCGTTAGTGGCCGATGCGCGAATGCGCCTGGATGCCCAACCGACCTACCACGCCAGGGTTCAATCCTATGCCGAGCAGGACATGCTTCCGGTCGACCTGGAACACATGATGGTCAGCGAAGCCGACGAACTGACCCGCCGCGCCGATCGCATCCAGAACATGGCTGCGCAAGACCCCATCATTCAACAACTGCGCGACAAGGCCGGCGCACTCAAAACGACCGGACGAGCGATGCGTACCCGGCAGTCACTGACCAGCAGAAAACCCACGGATGGAATGCTCCAGGATCTGATCGACCAGAACGCGGTGGAGATCCGTAGAACCAAACCGATCAAAAACCTCGGCAAACGCAAGGACGGCCGCACCGACTATATGCAGGAATACGAAATCTGGGACCTGACGCTAACACCGGAGGAGTTGCTGTGGTACGCCCACTTTCACTACTCCAGCGCAAAACCGGCAGTACGGCAATTCGAGAAAGCCCACTTGAAGCTGCCTGAGCACCGGTTTCTGACCCACGCTGACGATACCACCCTGCCCTACGCCGATATCGGCAAACGTTCGGCGGTACTTGCTCACTTCGAAAACCTCTGACGCCCGGCAATCCATGTGGGAGCGGGCTTGCTCGCGAAGGCGGTGGGCCAGGCAACATTGATGTCGACTGACACGTCCTCTTCGCGAGCAAGCCCGCTCCCACAGGTTCCACAACCCCAGCCCTTTGCGCGAGAGCTTTAAGCCAGTTGGCTACGCAACTGCCGCGCCGCTGCCACCATGTTCACCAAAGCGGCTTCCGTTTCCGGCCAGCCCCGGGTCTTCAACCCGCAATCGGGGTTGACCCACAACCGCTCGGCCGGAATCCGTTTAACGGCTTTGCTCATCAACTTGACCATCTCGGCCGTGTCCGGCACCCGTGGCGAGTGGATGTCATAGACGCCCGGGCCGATGTCGTTCGGATAATCGAAGGCTTCGAAGGCCTCCAGCAGTTCCATGTCCGAACGTGAGGTTTCGATGGTGATCACATCGGCGTCCATGGCGGCGATGGACTGGATCACATCATTGAACTCGCTGTAGCACATGTGGGTGTGGATCTGGGTTTGGTCACGCACACCGGAGGCACTCAAACGGAAGGCTTCCACCGCCCAGTCGAGGTATTCCTGCCATTGCGCCCGACGCAGCGGCAGCCCTTCGCGGAACGCGGCTTCGTCGATCTGGACGATCTTGATGCCAGCGTTTTCCAGGTCTACCACTTCGTCACGCAGCGCCAGGGCCAGCTGCTGCGCCTGGATTTTGCGCGAGACGTCTTCGCGGGGGAACGACCACATCAACATGGTCACGGGACCGGTGAGCATGCCTTTCATGACCTTGTCGGTCAGGCTTTGTGCGTACGTGATCCAGTCGACGGTCATGGCCTTCGGGCGGCTCAGGTCGCCATAGATGATCGCCGGTTTCACACAACGCGAACCGTAGCTCTGAACCCAGCCGAAACGGGTGAACAGGTAGCCGTCCAGTTGCTCGGCGAAGTACTCGACCATGTCGTTGCGTTCGGCTTCACCGTGTACCAACACATCCAGGCCCAAGCGTTCCTGAACTTGCACGGCGTGGCGGATTTCACTGTGCATGGCGTCGGTGTAGTCGCTGGCCGACAGTTTGCCTTGCTTGAAGGCTTGCCGCGCCAGACGGATCGAGCCGGTTTGCGGAAACGAGCCGATGGTGGTGGTCGGGAAGGCCGGCAGTTTCAGCCGCGCTCGTTGTTGCTCGATGCGCTTGGCAAAAGGCGAGTGGCGCTGGCTGTCCGCTGCACCGATGGCGTCGATGCGTGCTTGCACTTCGGCTTTATGAATACGCGGTGACTCGGCGCGACTGGCCTGAATCGCACGACTTTGGGCCAGGGCAGCTTGCACCTTGGGTGATTGCGGGTCGTTCAGGGCATCACGCAACACGGCAATTTCACCGCACTTTTGTACAGCGAAGGCCAGCCAGCTTTTCAGTTCCGGGTCGAGCTTGTCTTCGCGATCCAGGTCCACCGGGCTGTGCAGCAATGAGCAGGAACTGCTGACCCACAGGTTGTCGCCAAAACGTTCCTGCGCCGGTTGCAGTTGCGCAATGGCTTGCTCCAGTTCGCAACGCCAGACGTTGCGGCCGTTGACCAGACCTACAGAGAGAATCTTGTAGGTCGGCAGACGATCCAGCACCTGGCCGAGTTGATCCGGGGCGCGCACGGCGTCGATGTGCAAGCCTTGCACCGGCAAGCTGACCGCCAGACCGAGGTTGTCTTCCAGGCCACTGAAGTAGGTCGCCACGAGTTTTTTCAGCGGCGAGTATTGGAGGATGTGATAGGCGCGCTCGAAGGCGTTTTTCCAGGCCTGTGGCAGGTCGAGGGTCAGGATCGGCTCGTCGATCTGCACCCATTCCACGCCTTGAGCGGCGAGGCGGCCGAGGATTTCACCGTAGATCGGCAGCAGGCGTTCCAGCAGGTCGAGCTTGTCGAAGTCGTCCCCTTTGGCTTTGCCCAGCCAGAGGTAAGTCAGTGGGCCGATGATCACCGGTTTGACGTTGTGACCAAGGGCCTTGGCTTCGTCGACTTCGTCGAACAACTGCTCCCAACTCAGTTTGAATTGTTGGTCTGCGCTGAACTCCGGGACCAGATAGTGATAGTTGGTGTCGAACCACTTGGTCAGTTCCTGGGCGTATTGCGCCTTGGCATGTTCGCCGCCGCAGCAGGCCGCCGATGCGCCACGAGCCATGGCGAACAGGGTGTCGAGAGTCGGCAGGCCGCGCGAGTCCTTGGCACTGTCGAAGCGCTCGGGAATCACACCGAAGGTCAGCGAATGAGTCAGCACCTGGTCGTACCAGGCGAAGTCGCCCACGGGCAGCAGGTCGATGCCGGCGTCTTTCTGCAATTGCCAGTGGGTGGCGCGCAGTTGGCGGCCGACGCTTTTCAGCGCGTCCTGACCGAGGTCGCCCTTCCAGTAGGCTTCGAGGGCTTTTTTCAGTTCGCGGTCTGCGCCGATGCGCGGGAAACCAAGTGTGTGGGCCAAGGCCATGGTGATAATTCTCCCTGTAAAAGATGGCCCTATTGTCGACAGCCAAGCCAACATGAGACAAACTCAACCTTTTCGTGTTGATCACAAATTTTCCTCATGGAGCCCCCGGTGCTTGAAATCCGTCACCTGAAAACCCTGCATGCCCTGCGCGAAGCCGACAGCCTGGTGGATGCGGCCGACCGCCTGCACCTGACCCAGTCGGCGCTGTCCCACCAGTTCAAGGAGCTGGAAGAACGCATGGGCATGCCGTTGTTCGTGCGCAAGACCAAACCGGTGCGCTTCACCAGTGCCGGCTTGCGCCTGCTGCAACTGGCCGACGCCACTCTGCCGTTGTTGCGCGGCGCCGAGCGTGACATTGCGCGGCTGGCCGGTGGCACGGCGGGGCGTTTGCACATGGCCATCGAGTGCCACAGTTGCTTCCAGTGGCTGATGCCGACCATCGACCAGTTCCGCGATGCCTGGCCGGAAGTCGAGCTGGACCTGGCCTCCGGTTTCTCCTTCGCCCCGCTGCCGGCACTGGCCCGTGGCGATCTGGATTTGGTGGTGACCTCCGACCCGCTGGAACTGGCCGGGATCACCTATGTGCCGCTGTTCACCTATGAAGCCATGCTCGCGGTGGCGAACCAGCACCGATTGGCGAGCAAGCCGTACATCGTGCCCGAAGATCTGCTCACGGAAACCTTGATCACCTACCCGGTGGAGCGCGATCGGCTGGACATCTTCACCCGTTTCCTGGAGCCGGCCGACATCGAACCGGCCCAGGTGCGCACCTCGGAACTGACGGTGATGATGATGCAATTGGTGGCCAGTGGTCGCGGCGTATGCGGCATGCCCCATTGGGCGTTGCATGAGTACAGCTCACGGGGTTACGTGAAGGCCAAGCGACTGGGGGAAAAAGGCTTGTTCGCAACGCTCTACGCCGGGATTCGCGCCGACATGCTGGATGCGCCGTACATGCGCGACTTTTTGCTGACGGCCAAGGACACGTCGTTTTCGACGCTGGATGGGGTTAGCGCCGTCCGCTGAACCTCGCAATGAAGAAACACGGAACGGAGCGGGAGCGCGAAGACGGTTTCATATTCAACATGGATGTTGGCTGACCTGCCGTTTTCGCGAGCAAGACCGATAAACCTATACGGAGTGCCTGAAAACATGCGATTGCAGTTTTTGGGGTCGCTTCGCAGCCCAGCGGGAGCAAGCTCCCTCGCCACAAAATCTTAAACTTCAAGTTTTGGGGGGATCTCGCGCCACATGTGGATCTTGTCGAAGTAGTCTTCGCCGACCCTTACCGCCAACGGTTCCAGGCCGAACTGCACGAATCCACAGCGCTGATACAGCCTGAAGGCGGCTTCGTTGCCGGCGGTGACGGTCAGCTGGATCAGCCTCAGGCCCTGGTGGGTTTGCGCTTCGGCCAACGCGGCCTGAACCAGTTGGTAACCGAGCCCACGCTGGCGTACCTTGCCGGTCACGTACATGCCAAACAGCGTGGCCTTGTGCCGGGCCTTTTCCCGGGGTTCGAAGGCCAGGCCGACGATGCCCGCCAACTTGCCCTCCTCGAACGCACCAAGCACCACGTCCAGTTTGCTGGCCAGGCGCGATTCCCACCAACCCAACGGCATCGCCGCACGCTCACGCACGCTGGACGTGAACGCCTGAGGATGCTGGTCGTAGGCTTCAAGCATCAGCGCCCGATAATCCAGGGCGTGGCTGGCATCAAGCCGTTCAATCCACATGCTCAGACCGCTCGCCGCTGCTCAATCATCAACCGCACCGCCAGCCCGGACAGCACAAAGCCCATGAAGTAACGCTGCATCGCCAGCCAGTTCGGGTTGTTGACGAACCAGGACGCGATGCCCGCGGCGAACAGCGCGATCAGCAGGTTGACGCTGAAGCTCACACTGATCTGGGTCAGGCCGAGGATGATGCTCTGGGTGAACACCGAACCGTGCTCAGGGGTAATGAACTGCGGAAACACCGACAGGTAAAACACCGCGATTTTCGGGTTCAAAGCACTGGTGAGGAAGCCCATGGTGATCAGCTTGCGCGACGAGTCCGCCGGCAACTGCTGCGCCTCGAACGGCGACCGCGCACCTGGCTTGACCGCCTGCCAGGCCAACCATAGCAGGTACAACGCACCGGCCCACTTCAGCACTTCGTAGGCCACTGGCACGGCCATGAACACCGCGGTCAAACCCGCTGCGGCAGCGAACAGGTGTACTAGAAATCCCGCGACCACGCCCAGCAACGAAGTCACCCCGGCCTTGCGCCCCTGGCAAATTGAACGAGAAATCAGATAGATCATGTTCGGCCCGGGCGTGAGTACCATCAACAGCGCCGCTGCGGCGAAAATCAGCAAGTCTTGAAGCGGAATCATGGGCATCCTCCGTCCTTGGACGATCAGGCGGTTTCGATCAGTGAGGCTCGATAAAACGGCAAGATCAGGTCCCGTGTCAATGGCGCCAGGGTGATATCGCCGTCGGTAGCCGGATCGATCCAGCGCACCTCTTCGATTTCCGCCGCCGGGGAAACATGCGAATCGATGGTCAGTTGAAAGAGTTCGGCCTGTACGACAAAACCCGGCTCGTTGGCGGCCGGTGCCGAAAATGTCCCCAGGTAAGCGGCGTGCGCCGGATCGATGACCAGTCCCAGTTCCTCTTCCAGCTCACGGGCAAGAGCGTGGACCGGTTGCTCGTGGGCCTCGATCTTGCCCCCCGGTTGCATGAACGCCAAGGTGCCGCGCTTGCGGACCAGCAAGGTGCGACCATCGGGGCCGATCAGCAGAGCGGCGGCAATGCGGATGATGCGGGGCGAAGCGATGGATGAAAGCGTCATGGATCAAGCTCGGCCTTGGATAAAAAGCGCAAGGATCACACGAGTGTCGGTTCTGCGTCACGCCGAAAAAGCATCTGCCGAGCCCCGCGCCCACAGTTGATCAGTGCTGAGCCTGGAACACCTCTCCCACCTCGAGAAGTGCGGCCTCTACGTCCTCCGGCACTTTCACGAAAATACTGTACTTGGCACCCTCCATCGCCTCGAAAGCGATCAGCTTTTCCACCAGTGGCCCGTTCAACACCTTGCCGGCATTGAGAAGCAGCATGCCGTTGTCGGCATTCAGGTTGCGAGCCAGGATCATGCCCGCCAGCAGATCCCGGGTGGTCAGCACCTTGACCGTCGGATCGGCCAGCGTCACGTCACTCAGGTAAGCGGCGCAGACTTGAATGAAATCCTCCAGCAGTTCCGGGTCGTAGAGGCGACCGGCGTACTGACGGATATACACCAGGGCTTCATCGCTGTTCATCTGCCGTTCGAGGATCAGCCCGCGTTGCAACTCGATGAAGTCCACCGCCAGTTTCAGCAACCGCGAACCGAACGGAATCGCTTCGCCCTTGAGCCGGTCAGGAAAACCGCTGCCATCCCAACGCTCCTGGTGGTGCAGGATCAGCCGGGCGGCATCCTTCATCGGATCGAGTGTCATCAACAGCGACTCACTCTGCTTCGGATAACCCCGATAGCGCTCGCGGTCATTGTGATGCAGCAGATCCGAAGGCGTACTCATCATGCTGTCGGTCCAGCTCAACTTACCGATGTTGTAGAGCGCCGCCGCCATGGTCAGGTCACGACTGCTGCCTTCGTCCAGGCCATGGCGTTTGCAGTACATCCGCACCAGTTCGATGATCTGTCGGTTGGTCTGCTTGGCGGGCGGCAGGCGCAGGTTGGCCAGCAACGAAAATACTTCGGTGCCGGTGACATAGCTGCGTTTGAGCTCTTCATAGGCCAGGTCGAGCATGTCGGCGGTCTGTTGCAGCTCGCTGGTGCGGGCCGCGACGTGTTTTTCCAGGGTGGTGTTGAGCTGCTTCAATCGCTCGTTCTGATCCCACGTCTCCTGCACCAGGCGCACCCGTTCACGCTCGGAGTGCTGATAGGCGAGTGATTGTCGCAACGTCAGCAGCATTTCCTCATCGTGCCAGGGCTTGCTGATGTAACGATGGATCTGACCTTCATTGATGGCTTTGATAATGGCCGCGGGCTCGGCATAACCGGTCAGCATGATCCGGAGGGTGTCGGGGTAGCGCTGATGCACGTGGGCCAGCAGCGTGGCGCCGTCCATATTGGGCATGCGCGTGTCACTCATCACCAGGTCAACCGGCCGCTGCGCCATGATTTCCAGGGCCTGGGCGCCGCTGGTGGCCAGCAGCACCTCGTAGGGCTGGCCGCGCAGCAGGCGGCGCAGGCTGTTGAGAATCGACTCCTCATCGTCGACCAGCAGTAACGTGGGTTTATCGGTCACAGTCGTGGGGAGTTGCTCTTCCATGGCATTACCTCAGGTGAAACCAGCCTCTTTATGTCGGGCGCGGGCAAACGTCCTATGACTTTCCCTGGCCTGACCTACAGGCTAGATGATTTTCAGACCGACCCCGGAAATGATTCGTTTCGGGCAACCGGGCGAATTTCTGACCTGGCGACTATGCTCAGATCACTCGGATCCAAACGATGCCCGCTCCGTCCAGCAATCAGGGAAGGGATACCCTCTATGAGCTCACTGCACCAAACTGCTGTCGGTCCAGGCGCATGTCAGTGAATACGCTGCTTGCGCGGGCTAATCGTCGGATTCTCATCGTCGACGACACCGCGTCGATTCATGAGGACTTTGCCAAGATACTCAGCCCGCCATCGAACGAAGACGACAGCCTGGCCAGCGCCGAAAACGCCCTGTTCGGAACCGCTGTGTCGGTATCGCCGCAAGGTTTCATCATCGATTCCGCGTTTCAGGGCCGCGAAGCGCTGGACAAGGTCGAGACCGCGCTGGCGAATGACTCTCCCTACTCGATGGCCTTCATCGACATGCGCATGCCGCCGGGCTGGGACGGCCTGGAAACCATCGAGCGCCTGTGGCAGGTCGATCCCAAGCTGCAAGTGGCGCTCTGCACCGCGTATTCCGACTATTCCTGGGAAGATATCGACGAGCGTCTGGAGCTGGGCGACCGCCTGCTGATCCTGAAAAAGCCCTTCGATGCCATCGAAATCCGTCAGATGGCCAGCGCATTGACTGCCAAGTGGCAAATGACCGAAGACGCGGCGCTGAAGATGTCCTTGCTTGAGCAAGCGGTCGAAGAGCGCACCCGGGAGCTGTCCGACGCCAACATCATCGTGCAGAACAGCCCGACCATTCTGTATCGGCTACGGGGTGAGCCGTCGTTTCCGCTGATGTACATCTCCCACAACATCACCAAATACGGCCACGTCGCGGCAGCCCTGGTGGCTTCGTCCAACTGGGCTCAGGAGCTGATCCACCCCGACGATCAAGAGAAAGTCGACACGGCCATGGCCCGGGTGCTGGATCGCCATGCGGCGGGTGCTTCCATCGAATTCCGGATGCGCACCGGCGACGGTGACTGGCGCTGGGTCGAAAACCGCTATATCCCGGTGCGCGACGATGAAGGCCGCTTGCTGGAAGTCGAAGGCATCATCATCGACATCACCGAACGCAAACAGGCCGAGGAAAAAATCGCCCTGCTGGCCCGTACCGACGGGCTGACAGGGCTGGCCAACCGCGCAACGCTGATCGAGCGGCTG
The DNA here is from genome assembly GCF_034008235.1 of Pseudomonas sp. P9_31. Classification (NCBI taxonomy): domain Bacteria; kingdom Pseudomonadati; phylum Pseudomonadota; class Gammaproteobacteria; order Pseudomonadales; family Pseudomonadaceae; genus Pseudomonas; species Pseudomonas sp. P9_31. The sequence goes on along the minus strand of NZ_CP125375.1, from coordinate 1,332,962 downwards.
CACCAGGCGTTCGCCGCCGCCCGGCGCGGGGCCACACCGTTCGCCATGTTTTACCTGGATCTGGATCACTTCAAACGCATCAACGATACCCTCGGTCACCCGGTGGGCGACCTGTTATTGCAGGAGGTCGCCCGACGCATAAAAGGCTGCGTGCGGGAAAACGACGTGGTCGCCCGCCTGGGTGGCGACGAGTTCGCGATACTGCAACTGGACGTCAGCGATCCGACCCACTCCGCGGCCCTGGCCGCCAAGGTCCGTGATGCGTTGGTGCTGCCCTACTCCCTGGCCGGCAATAATGTGCGGGTCTCGGTCAGCATCGGTATCAGCAGCTACGCCCCGATCAGCCTCAGCGCCGACAGCCTGTTGACCCAGGCCGACATGGCGCTGTACCGCTCCAAGGAAAAGGGCCGCAACCAGTACCACTTTCACTCCGAGGAGATCAATCAGGAAGTGGTCGAGCGCATGACCATCGCCAACGACTTGAAAACGGCCATCGAACACAACCAACTCGAACTCAGTTACTGGCCGGAAGTGGACTTGAGCAGTGGCAAGATCCTCGGGATGGAAGCCCAGGTCAGCTGGAATCACCCCCTGCGCGGTTTGCTGGAAGCCCCGGCGTTTCTGCCTGCGGCGGAAAAGACCGGCACCATCGTCGCCCTCGGTCACTGGGTGCTGGATCACGCCTGCCGGCAAATGCGCCAGTGGCGAGACGAAGGCATGGCGCCACCGGTGGTGGCGATAAAACTGTCCCTGGCTCAGCTCAAGAGTGGTCCCGAGCTGATCTACGACGTACTGCGTACCACCGCGCGCTGGGAACTGTGCCCATGGGACCTGCGCTTCGACGTCACCGAAGCGACCCTGGCCCAGACCAAGTGGACCCACAACGATGTACTGCCGCGCCTGCGTGAACTGGGGGTGAAGATTGCCATCGACGACTTCGGCACCGAATACTCTTCGTTCGACTACCTCAAGACTTACCAGGTCAATCACCTGAAACTCGCTCAGGCGTTCATCGACACCGCCGCTCACGACGCGGCCAGCGCCACCACCTTGCGGGCCATCATCAATTTCGCCCGCGACGTCGGGATCGGCATCATCGCCGAAGGCGTCGAAACCCAGGAGCAGCGCACTTCACTGATGGCCACCGGCTCACCGATGAACGCCCAGGGTTACTACTTCAGCAAAGCGGTCAGCAGCCAGCAGGCCGCCGAGTTGCTGAAGGCCGGGAGCATCGTGCATGCGAACCATGGTCCCGGATCAATACCGGGCGATTCGCGGCGTGCCACGGAGGACAAGGAATGAAGACTTCGTTCGTCCAGGCCAATCGGCGCATCCTGATCATTGACGACACACCCTCGATCCATCAGGACTTTCGCAAGATTCTCGGCGCCGAGACCGACGATGAACAAACTCTGGCCGGTACTGAAGCGGCGCTGTTTGGCAGCCAGCAGCCAACTCGGCCGACGTTCCAGCTCGACTCCGCCTACCAGGGCCAGGAAGCGCTCGAACTGGTCAATCGCGCCCTGGCCGAAGGTCGCCCTTATGCCCTGGCGTTCACCGACATGCGCATGCCGCCAGGCTGGGACGGTCTGGAAACCATCGAACGACTCTGGAAGGCTGATCCTCATCTGCAAATCGCGCTGTGCACCGCCTTCTCCGATTACACCTGGGAAGCCATGGCCGAACGGCTGGAATTCGGTGATCAGTTACTGGTGCTGAAAAAACCCTTCGACAGCCTGGAAATCCGCCAGATGGCCAGCGCCCTGACCTGGAAATGGCAGATGGCGCAGGACGCGGCGATGAAAGTGCTGAGTCTGGAGCAAACCATCGAAGCCCGGGTCCACGAACTGCTCAAGGTGTCTCACCTGTTGCAGTACGACGTGTTGACCGAGTTGCCCAACAGCACCTTGCTGGGTGACCGGCTGAACCAGTCCCTTGCCCTGTCCAGACGCCATGACAAACAACTGGCGGTGATGTTTCTGGGACTCGATCGCTTCAAACGCATCAACAATGCGTTGGGTCATCCCACCGGTGACGAGATGCTCAAACGGGTCGGGCAAAGCCTGGTCGCCAACGTGCGCGCGTCCGACTCGGTGTTTCGCTACGGCTCCGATGAATTTGTGGTGATCCTGGCTGACATCCACCACCCCCAACAGACCAAGGGCATCGCCGAAAAACTCTTGAACGCCATACGCGCGCCCCAGCACGTCGCCGGTCACGACCTGAGCGTGACGGCCAGCCTGGGCATCAGCATCTACCCCGATGACGGTTTCGATGCCATTGCACTGATCAAGAAAGCCGAAACCGCCATGCGCAACGTCAAGGAAAGCGGCCCGAACGATTTCAGCTTTTTCATCGATGAGATGAACCAGCGCGCCCGGGAACAGCAGACCATCGAATCGGGCATTCGCCTGGCGCTGGAACGGGACGAATTTGTCCTGCACTACCAGCCCAAACTCGACCTGGGCAGCGGCAAGGTGGTCGGCGCCGAGGCGTTGATCCGCTGGAAAAAACCGGGGCAAGGCTGGGTCTTCCCTACCGACTTCATCGGCGTGGCCGAAGACAGCGGCTTGATCGTACCGTTGAGCAAATGGGTGCTGGCGCAGGCCTGTCGGCAAGCCTGCGCCTGGCAAGCGAACGGTTTGCCGAAGATTTCTATGTCGGTGAACGTGTCGGCCATCGATTTCCGTCAGCGGGATTTTGTCGAAGGCATCGAACAGATACTCAAGCAAACCGGTATGGAACCGGCCTTGCTGGAGCTGGAAATCACCGAAGGCGTTTTGATGCAGAACGTCGAGGCCACCATGGTCGCGCTGAACCGGCTCAAGGCATTGGGCGTGCGGCTGGCCATCGATGACTTCGGCACCGGGTATTCCAGCCTGAGTTATTTGCAACGGTTTCCCATCGATGTGCTGAAAATCGACCAGTCGTTCATTCGTGGCCTGAGCCGTGACAGCAACGACGCGGCCCTGGTCAGCGCCATCATCAGCCTGGGCAAGAGCCTGAAACTGACCGTCATTGCCGAAGGGGTGGAAACCCTCGAACAACTGAATTTCCTCAAGGCCCTCCAGTGTGAGGAAGGCCAGGGTTACTACTTCAGCAAAGCCGTGGAGCCGGATGCCTTCGTGCAATATTTGACGTCCGTGAAACCCGCGCCATCCGCCGCCACATGAGCGACGTGCAACGACACTCAGGCCATCAGCCAAGGGATTATATGATGTCGCGCTCCTTCTACTACCTGCTTCTCGCGCCTCTACTCGGATGTTGTCTGATGGCCAATGGCGAGCCGCTGGACGAACCGCTCAAACCCTTGCCCGCGGTGCCCCAGCAGAATCCCTTGCAAGTCGAACTCGGTCGCCGCTTGTTCAACGAGCCACGCCTGTCGGTCAACAACCGCCTGTCCTGCGCCAGTTGCCATCGTCTGGAAATCGGCGGTGCCGACGACAAGGCGTTGTCTGTCGGCTTCAAAGGCGATCCCCTGACGATCAATACCCCCAGCGTGTTCAACTCAAGCCTGAACTTCCGGCAATTCTGGAACGGGCGCGCCGACACCCTGGAAACACAGGCCCACGAAGTGGTGCAGAGCCCCAGCGAAATGGGCAGTCATTGGGAGCATGTGGTCGAAGTGCTGTCCGCCGACCCTGATTACAAAAGCGCTTTCACCAAGGCCTACCCGGACGGCGTGACCATGAACAACGTGCAAAATGCCCTGGCCACCTACGAGCGCACGCTGATCAGCGCCAACTCGCGTTTCGACCAGTACCTGCTGGGCAACACCGAGATTCTCACGACCGAAGAAAAGTACGGTTACCAACGCTTCAAGGACTATGGCTGCATTGCCTGCCATCAGGGGGTGAACATCGGCGGCAACATGTTCCAGAAATTCGGGGTCATGGGCGATTACTTCCAGGCTCGAGGCAATCCCACCGAAGCCGATCTGGGCCGCTATCTGGTCACCCAGGCCGAGGAGGACCGCAACGTGTTCAAGGTTCCGAGCCTGCGCAATGTCGCCGTGACCGCACCGTACTTTCATGACGGCTCGGCAAAAACCCTCGAAGAGGCGGTCGACGTGATGTTCAAGTTCCAGCTCGGTCGTGTGCCCTCTGACCAGGACAAGGCCCTGATCATCAAGTTTCTCAAGACCCTGACCGGTGAATGGGGAGGCAAGCCGTTATGAAAATATCGCCCCGTCTCAGCCTGCTGTTGCTCACCTGCGTCGCCCTGCTGCTCGCCTCGATACTGCTGTTCCTGTACTTGCAGTCCAACTCGGGCCAGGCCTCGACCTATACCGAGTCCCGGGACCTGATCCGCCACATGAAACAGCTGAACGCCCAATGGGAAACCGAAATCCTCAAGTCCAGGATTGCCATCACGCATAACTACGATCCGTTGGTCTCGCCCCTGACCGAGCTGACAGGTCGGTGGGAGCAATTCGACAAGCTCGAAACGGCTAATGGTCGCAAGGACGCGCCGGTGTGGAAGGCCAGTCATGAAGCTTATCTGGCGACCATCAAGGAAAAGACCCGACTGGTGGAGCAGTTCAAATCCCATAACGCTGTGCTGCGTAACTCCCTGGCATTTTTACCGACCGCCGAAGACGATATCCAGGGCCAACTGGCCGCTCTGCCGGACGAAAACAAACTGCGGTTGCAGAACATCGCCACCGACACCTATGACTTGTTGCTCAGCAGCCTGGAGTTCGCCCAGGTGACCTCCGACGACAAGGCCGCCCAGATTCTGGTGGGTTTGAACAAACTGGACGTGAACAAGGAGCGATTGCCGGAACAGTTTCACAGCCCGATCACGATACTGAGCAACCATATCGCGCTGATCCTGCGTGAACAGCCCATCGTCAATCGGCTGCTCGAGAACATCGCCGCCATCCCGGTGGCGGAACGCCTCGATGACATCAACGGCCTGCTCAATCAGGATCAACAACGCACCGACTCCATCAACCAGCGCTACCACTTGTTCATGCTGGTGTTTTCCACGCTATTGGTGCTGTTGCTGCTGTATATGGCGATTCGCCTGATGCGCAGTTTCACGGTGATCAATCGCGTCAACAAAGCCCTGCAGACCGCCAACGACGTCCTCGAACAACGGGTCGAAGAGCGCACCCGCGAACTCAAGGACACCCAGAGCGAACTGCTCGACACCGCGCGCCAGGCCGGCATGGCCGAAATCGCCACCAATGTGCTGCACAACGTCGGCAACGTACTCAACAGCGTGAACATCTCGGCCGACCTGGTCACCCGCAAACTGCGTAGCAGCAAGGCCCTGGGGCTGGGCAGGGCGATGCAGCTGATCAACGAACATCAAAGCGACCTGGGCACCTTTCTGACCCAGGACGAGAAAGGAAAACTGCTGCCCGGCTACCTGAATCAACTGGTGGACGCCATCGCCCTCGAACAGCAAGGCATGGCCGACGAACTCGCCCAACTGAGCAAGAGCGTCGACCACATCAAGGACATCGTCGCCACCCAGCAATCCTACGCGGGAGCCAGCAGCCTGATGGAACCGCTGCACATCAACGAACTGCTGGAGGACGCCCTGCGCATGAACGCCGGCGCCCTGACCCGGCATCACGTCACGGTGGTCAAGGAGTACGGCGACGTGCCGCAGGTCATGGGCGACAAGCACCGCTTGTTGCTGATTCTGATCAACCTGATCAGCAACGCCAAGTACGCCATGTCCGACCTCAGCAACCGACAGCGGCAAATGACCCTTGGGGTAAAAGTCGTCGAGGGCACGATCCTGCAAATCAGCGTCAAGGATGACGGCGAAGGCATCGCGCCGGAGAACATGACGCGGATCTTTGCCCACGGCTTCACGACCCGCAAGGAAGGTCACGGCTTCGGCCTGCACAGCTGCGCCCTGGCCGCGATCGAGATGAACGGCCACCTCACCGTCCACAGCGACGGGCCGGGCAAAGGTGCCCTGTTCACCTTGCAGATCCCGCTCAAACCCGTAACGGTGGAAGCATGAGCGAGCATTTGAACCGACGCATTCTGCTGATCGATGACACGCCGTCCATCCATGAAGACTTTCGCAAGATCCTCACCCCGATGTCGGCGCAACATGCAGAACTGGACGAAATGGAGGCCGCGCTGTTCGGCAGCGAAGTAAAATCCGCCAGCGCTCTGTTCGAACTGGATTCGGCTTATGGCGGCCAGGAGGGGCTGGGCAAACTTATCCAGGCATTAAAGGAAAACCGCCCTTACGCCCTGGCCTTCGTCGACATGCGCATGCCTGAGGGCTGGGACGGTGCACAGACCATCGAACACCTGTGGCACGAAGACCCGCAACTGCAAGTGGTGGTGTGCACCGCCTATTCCGACTATTCCTGGGATGAACTGCTGGACCGCTTGCAGGCCCACGATCGCCTGCTGATCCTGAAAAAACCGTTCGATAACATTGAAGTCCAGCAGATGGCCAACACCCTCCTCACCAAATGGGACATGACCGAACGGGCTTCCATTCAGATGAGCCATCTGGAGCATCTGGTGGACCAGCGAACGACCCAGTTCAAACAGGCCAGCGAGGCGTTGCAGCGGGAAATAGACGAGCGTAAACAACTTGAAAGCCAGTTGGTGCAGTCGGAAAAGCTCGCCTCTCTGGGGCAACTGGCAGCGGGCGTCGCCCATGAAATCAATAACCCCATCGGCTTCATTTCCTCCAACCTCGGTGCCCTCGATGGCTACTTCAAACAACTGCAGGAAATGCTCGATGCCTATCGAGGGGCGGAAACGGCCATTGCTTCAAGTGACGTCATCGACCGTCTCGGCCAGTTGCGCGAACGGATCGAACTGGACTTTCTGCGCGAGGACATTCCGCTGCTGATCAAGGAGTCCAAGGACGGGATCAACCGGGTCGGGCAGATCGTCAAAGACCTGAAGGACTTCTCCCGCGTGGACTCCAATCAGGAATGGCAGTGGGCCAATCTGCAACAGGGCATCGAGTCGACCCTGAACATCGTCGCCAATGAACTCAAGTACAAGGCCGATGTGGTGAAGGAGTATCAAGACCTGCCCGACATCGAATGCCTGCCGTCGCAAATCAATCAGGTGATCATGAACCTGATCGTCAACGCGTCTCAGGCCATGGGGCCGGACCGGGGCACCATCACGTTGCGCACCGGGTTTGAAGGCGAAACGGTGTCGATCGAAGTCGAGGACACCGGATCCGGCATCGAACCGGACAGCCTGCAAAAAATATTCGACCCGTTCTTCACCACCAAACCGGTGGGCCAGGGGACGGGGCTCGGGTTGTCCCTGTCCTATGGCATCGTGAAAAAACACCAGGGCGATATTTCGGTACGTAGCGAAGTCGGGGTGGGCACCACGTTTCGGGTCCGGTTGCCGGTGCGCCAGACAAAAACAGCGGCCTGAACACCTGACAAAATGTGGATAAAATCCCGGCCCGAGCTGTTTTCGTTATTTCTCCAGGCGCAGAATGCCTGACAACCCTGTTCTGGCACAGGAGATCTCTGTGGCGAGGGAGCTTGCTCCCGCTGGATCGCGAAGCGATCCCAAAACAGGCAATGCGTTCAGTCAGACAAACCCCGTCAGTAGGTTTTGCGACTGCTGCGCAGCCGAGCGGGGGCAAGCCCCCTCGCCACAAAAACCTGTATGCCACTGCCCTACAATTACCGAGTCCGAACCCAAGGAAACCGTATGAGCCTGTCACTCCTGAGCCGCTACGCCTTCTTTGCCGTCTGCGTGATGTTTACCCTCGCCAGCCTGCCCTTTCTGGAATACGACTGGCTCTGGCCGTTCACCGCCGTCACCGGCATCCTCACCCTGATAGGCCTGTTCGACCTGCTGCAAAGCCCCCACGCCGTGCGCCGAAACTACCCGATCCTGGGCAATATTCGTTATCTGGTAGAGGGCATTCGCCCGGAAATCCGCCAGTACCTGCTCGAGTCCGACAGCGATGCCCTGCCCTTCTCCCGGGCCCAGCGCTCACTGGTGTATTCGCGGGCCAAGAATGAAAGCGCCGACAAACCTTTCGGCACGCTGATCGATGTGTATCAGTCGGGTTTCGAATTCATTGGCCACTCGATGCGCCCGGCGCCGTTGAGCGATCCAAGCGGTTTTCGCGTAACGGTCGGCGGCCCGCAGTGCCCCCAGCCGTACTCGGCGTCGGTGTTCAACATCTCGGCCATGAGCTTCGGCTCCCTCAGCGCCAACGCCATTCGTGCGTTGAACCAAGGCGCCAAACTCGGCAACTTCGCCCATGACACCGGCGAAGGCAGCATCAGCGCTTATCACCGGGAGAACGGCGGCGACCTGACCTGGGAACTGGGCAGCGGCTACTTCGGCTGCCGCACCGCCGATGGCCGCTTCGATCCGGAACGCTTCGCCGCCCAGGCACAGACTCCGCAAGTGCGAATGATTGAAATCAAGATGAGCCAAGGCGCCAAACCCGGCCATGGCGGCATCCTGCCCAAGCACAAGGTCACCAAGGAAATCGCCGAAACCCGCGGCATCCTGATGGGCGAAGACTGCATCTCACCGTCGCGCCACAGCGCGTTTTCCACGCCGATCGAACTGATGCACTTCATCGCGCAACTGCGCGAACTGTCCGGCGGCAAACCGGTGGGCTTCAAGTTTTGCCTGGGCCACCCGTGGGAATTCATGGGCATCGCCAAGGCCATGCTGGAAACCGGCATCCTTCCGGACTTCATCGTCGTCGACGGCAAGGAAGGTGGCACCGGCGCCGCACCGGTGGAGTTTACCGACCACATCGGTGTACCGATGCGCGAAGGCCTGTTGTTCGTGCACAACACGCTGGTGGGCCTGAACCTGCGAGACAAGATCAAACTCGGCGCCAGCGGCAAGATCGTCAGCGCCTTCGACATCGCCAGCGTTCTGGCCATCGGCGCCGACTGGGCCAACTCGGCGCGCGGCTTCATGTTCGCCATCGGCTGCATCCAGTCGCAAAGCTGCCACACCAACAAATGCCCGACCGGCGTCGCCACCCAGGACACCCTGCGCCAACGCGCGCTGGTGGTTCCGGACAAGGCCCAGCGCGTGTTCAACTTCCACCGCAACACGCTCAAAGCCCTGGCCGAAATGCTCGCCGCCGCGGGCCTGGAACATCCTTCGCAATTGTCGGCCAAGCATCTGGTGCGGCGCATGTCGGCCACAGAGATCAAACTGTTCTCGCAGTTGCATGTGTTCCTCAAGCCAGGCGAATTGCTCACCGGAGAAGTGAATGGCGAGTTTTACTCGCGGATGTGGCAGATGGCGCGGGCGGACAGTTTTGAGCCTAATGAAGCGGCGGCTGCGTAGGACGTGTTTGCGCGCCAACCTCAGGGGTTGGCGCGTCCTCCAGGATGAACAAGCGGGCTTCACTGTCCCCTTCCCTTAGCGTCTGCGCCTGTTTCCAGTGTTTGGGAAACAAGGCGTCATGTTCAGGACGAGCGTAGCCCGTGACCCACCAGACTCGCCTGGCATTCAGTTTCAGGGTCGAAAAATCGTTGAAGAAAATCGAGTGCAGGTGACGGGGGATGAGTGCCCAACCGCCATATTCGGCGGTTCCCCAAAGGGTGCCTGTCGGTGCTTTGAAGACGTATAGCCTCGGCTGGATGCCTGTCGAGTTGTAGTACGTGAACGGCAAGTACCAATACAGGTTATCCACAATGATCTCGTCACCCGGACGGACTTCGCGACCGAGACCCGCGACCACGGCGTCCAGCCTCGCGTCTTTGCGAATGCTTGTCCCGTTCATCTCATCCGTTTGTGCGTAAACCGCCGAAAGCCCGTGGACTTCTGCCCACACAATAAAAACCAGGGCGACAGCGGCAAGGGCGGCGTGGCGTTGGCCCCATGTGTCCAGCGCGAGCGCAACGATAAGGGGCAACGCAGTGGCTGCGAACACCAGGTATCTGGCGTTGAAAACCGGAACGATCAGCGACACCAGAAACACGGTCAGTACCGGCACAAAAAAATAGCCCACCAGCAAGACGCTGAAAGGTCGCTCATTGCGTGCCTTGAGCAGCACCGCAGCGGCGCAAACAATGATCAAAACCAAGGGTGTCATGCGCCATAAGTCACTGGCTGAACCCTCCATCACCACAAGTTGCCAAACGAAAGTCAGCACCGTCCGCCAAGTGAGTGGCGGTATCCATTCGAGCCCGTCCATTCGCAGCAGTTGGCGGATGAGAAGCGGTATCCACGGCAGGTACAACACAACGATCGCACTGTTGGCCAAGATCCACGCACGAACAGGTACCGTGCCTTGGGCCTTGCGCTCTAGCCACCAAAAAAGCCAATGCACCAACACGCCCAACGCAGCGAAGTAATGCGTGTAGAACGCAGCCGTCATCAGCAGCACGTAAAAGACCGGATAACGTTTTTGATCCGCTGCCCTGACCCAGCACACCAACGCCACGGTCGCGCCCATCAGCCAAAAGCCGAGCAAGGTGTACATTCGCACTTCCTGGCTGTAGCGCACCGATATCGGTAGCAATGCCAACAACAATGCCGCGATCCAGATTGCTCTTCGCGTGGCCACCAGACTCATCAATTTCATGCACAGCAACAGCGTGCCGACATCGGCCAGTGCACTCAGGGACCGCGCAGACAACACGCCATTACCGAACAACAACATCCAGAAATGCAGCAAGGCATAGTAAAGCGGCGGATGAACATCCCGAGCCGTCGTGGCCCAGATAGACGTAGGCGAGCCCTCGGCCAGCAGTATGCTGTAGGCCTCGTCGTACCAGATGACCGGCACGGTGATGGCGTGAAACCTCGCAAACAACGCGATCGCCAGCACCGCCAGCAGACCTGCCCCGTCGGCAACCCGGGATGGAAAGCGTTTGGGACAGGTCGAAGAGGCACTCACCGGCTTCACCACGCAAGCGCGGTGATCGGAGTCGGCTCTTTCATCACGATGAAACCGTAGTCACCCAACAGATAGAGACTGTAGAACTTGCTCTCCACCAGCGGCGGATAACCCTGGTAACCCACCAGTGTCGCGTTGCGCCGCTCCCTCTCCGCGACCACGTTGGTGATGCCTGCTTTCGGCAGGTTTTCCGCCAGCATGTAGAAGTTGATGTTCAGCAGATAATGCAAAATCGGCATCTGCTTGAACGAGCCCGCAGCCTCCACCAACCAGTGATCGGAGTAACTCACCGACATGTAGATGCGCTTGGCCTCGCGCAATGGCCGATGGGACGCAATGTCATGCCCCAGGGAAAACAACGCGCTGGATGCAAAGGTGTTCTGCACTGTCAGCACGCGGCCATAAGCGTAGGACAGCGAAAGCATGGCCAGCAGCGGAACCACCAGCAACATCGTCAGCCGCTCATGGATGGACGTCAGCGCCAGATGGCTCAAATAGAACAGCAGCACCAACAGCACCGCGAAACCCATCAAGGTTCTGGCGCCTTCATTGAAGTCGCGGAAAAACAGCGCGGCCCCCGACACCAGCAAGGTCACGACCGGCACGGTCAGCACGCAGACCAGCCCCATCACGACTTTTCTCAGCGCCGCGTCCTGGCGTTCGATCACGTTCCTGGCCAGACGTACGCTACCCGCGATGGCACACAGCAGCAGCGCGGCGAACACCCAGGCGAATCCGCCGTGAAACAACAGCACGACTTTTTCCAGCACGCGGCCGATGTTGATTTCAACTTGCAGCCAGGGCGCCGCCGCCCAGTTCAGCAACAAGGCGCGATTCTGATTCATGTACGGATAGGCCGTGACGCTGTAGATCAACCCGCCGAGCCCCGCCTGGGCGATTTTCCAGCCGATCAACTCGCACCACTGTGGCCAGGTCCACTTGTCATACGCGCCCCAGAGCAGTTCGAGGCAACACAGGCCCAGAAACACATTCAGGCTCACCTGATAGAGCCCCAGCGCCAGCGCAATCAGGAAGGCCGGCACCAGCCATTGCAGAATGCGCGAGGCGTGACGAAACGTGATTGCATAGATCACTGCCACCAGGCTCAAGGCAATGGCCGGCCCGTCGTATTGATACGACAGGTTCTGCAGGAAGAACGGGTTGTACCAGAGCGGCAACACCACCAGGCAGCGGGACATCGTCGGCTGCGGGTAGTAATGGAACGTCAGGCTGGTCAGCGCAAAAGCCATGGCCAGCGTGGCGATCAACAGCGGCAACGGAAAGATGTTCGGCGCGGCATCGCTGAAAGTCAGCAGGTTGTAGAACAGCTCGGTGAACAATCGCCCCTGCCCTGCCCAGGCAGTACCGGCCGACAGCGAGCGCCAGTTGTCATCGATGTAGGGGTAGTCCGCGAGGATCAGCGGAATGACATAAACCAGGGTCGCGATCTGAAAAAACAGCCAGACCCGACGACGCCCGAGCTCACTGCTGAACACATCGCTCAGTCTGCCCATGCTAAAGCCCTAGTCGGTCTTTGCCGCCGATGACGTCCTTAACCACATAACGGGGACGGTGTTTGGCTTCGATATAGATACGACCGATGTACTCACCGAGGATGCCAATGCCGATCAGCTGTACGCCGCCGAGAAACAGAATGGCTGTCATCAACGACGGATAACCGGGAACGCTATTACCAAAGAAAATCTTGTCCAGCACCATGTACACCGCGTACAACACCGCGAAAACCGAAATGCCGCCACCGATGTAAGTCCACAATCGCAACGGCACGGTGCTGAACGAGGTAATGCCTTCCAGCGCCAGGTTCCACAGCTTCCAGCCATTGAACTTGCTGCTTCCCGCCACTCGCCGGGCTCGCTCGTATTCCACCACCACGGACGTGAAACCGGCCCACGACAGAACGCCTTTCATGAACAACTGATGCTCGGGAAGTGCGCGAATCACATTGACCACCTTGCGGTCCATGAGCCGGAAATCCCCGACGTTTTCTTCAATCCGGGTGTAGGAAATTCTGTTCAGCAAGTGGTAGAACATCGCCGCGCTGTGGCGTTTCAGATAAGTGTCGCTAGCACGATCCCGACGTTTGGCGAGCACCACGTCAGCGCCCTTCTGCCACTCGGCAATCAACCGTGGGATAACGCTGATCGGATCCTGCAGGTCCACGTCCATGGGGATCACCGCATCGCCGGTGGCATATTCCAGCCCGGCAAACAACGCCGGCTCCTTGCCGAAATTGCGCGAGAAATTGATCAGCAATACCTGTTCATCGGCCTGGGCCAGCGCTTTGGCCTCCTCGGCCGTTCGGTCGGTACTGCCGTCGTTGATGAACACGATCTCGACGTCATAAGGGTCAAGTTTCAACTCACGGCGCACCGCCTGATGGAACAGACTGATCGCCTGCTCTTCGTTGAATACCGGAACGATCAGCGAAACCTTCACGTTTCACACTCCTGAGAAATGAAGTGTAGATGTTCGACAGATGCCATCAGGCGCCGTCCTTGTGCGCAACCTGCCCGGCAGACCGACGGCCACGCCGTTCAATTCGCTTGCTTCAGGCCACTGAGACATTAGGTAATATCCAGCCTTTTGCAATTCCCGGTGAATCACGGCACCCTGCGCGCCGCTGTAGGATCGCCGCACCGCTCGCTCCTACCCGACAACCCCGTTCAAGAGCCCGCCGTCATGACGTTTGAACGCGATCACCGAATCGACTTTTTCCGCGGCCTGGCCCTGATCTTCATCTTCTGGGATCACGTGCCGCAGAACCCGCTCGCCCAGTTCACGGTGCGTAACTTCGGCTTCAGCGATGCGGCGGAGATTTTCGTGTTCCTGGCCGGTTACGCGGCCGTACTGGCCTATGGAAAAATCGCCCGGCGCGACGGTTTCATGGTCGCCACGGTGAAAATCCTGCGGCGGGCCTGGGTGCTTTATGTGGTGCATATCTTTTTGCTGGCGCTGTTGATGGGCATCGTGTTTTTCGCCAACAGCCATGTGGAAACCCGCGATCTGGTGCAGGAAATGGGCTTGCAGTATTTCCTCAGCAACCCCCAGCAAGCATTGACGGATGAGTTGCTGCTGCGCTTCAAGCCGAACCTGATGGACCCGCTGCCCCTGTACATTCTGTTGCTGCTCGGCCTGCCCCCGGTGCTGCCGATGCTGCTGCGCAAGGCTGAATACGTGGTGGGGTTGTCGGTGGTGGTGTACCTGTTGGCGCCATGGCTGCAGTGGAACCTGGCGGGTACCGATGGGGGCGTATGGTTTTTCAATCCGATGGCCTGGCAGCTGCTGTTCATTCTCGGGGGCGCGGCGGCGATTCATGGGCAAAGACCTGGGGCGCCGCAACCCCGACCGCTGGCTCGGCAGCCGGTTTTCATCGCAGCGCTGAGCTATTTGCTGATCACCGGGCTGATCGCGCTGTCGTGGAAGTGGCCGACCGTGCATGACGCCTTCATGCCCCAGCGGCTCGGCGAATGGCTCTATCCGATCAGCAAGACCCACCTCTCGCCAGCACGCCTGCTGCACTTCCTCGCCCTCGCCTACGTCACCGCCAGGTTGTTGCCGGACACAGGCTGGACGCAACACTGGCTGGCGCGACAAAGCTGTCGCATGGGCCGCTATTCCCTGGAAGTGTTCTGCTTTGGCGTGTTGCTGGCGCCGTTGGCGGACATGCTCAACGCCTTGGGCGGGAATGCATTGGGGATGCAACTATTCAGCGCGATGCTGGGGGTCGGGTTGATGGCGTTGCTGGGGGCCTGGCTGGATTTCAACAGGCGGTTGAGCACGCCGATACCAGTGGCAGCCGTTTAAAATACACAAGCCCCGGTCATCTCGACCGGGGCTTGTGTATGGCTGGCGTTACAGGTTCAAGACGCCGAACGCACAGCGCCTTGCGGCACATTGGCCGGTTGCAACTTGAACATGTAGAACAACACCGTCAGCAGCACCAGGAAGGCAGGCCCGACATACAGCGCCACGCGAGTGTCCGGGAAGTACGCCATCAGGCCGACCACCAGCACCAGGAACGCCAGCGCCAGATAAGAACTGACCGGATACAGCCACATGCGGTATTTGAGGCCGGCACGCTCGCTGGCGCTCAGGCCTTTGCGGAACTTGAGCTGGGCCAGCAGGATCATCGCCCAGGTCCAGATCGCGCCGAAGGTGGCAATCGCGGTGACCCAGACGAAGACCTTCTCAGGCACCAGGTAGTTGAGCAGCACGCCGAGCAGCAAAGCACCGATCGACAGCAACAGCGCGCGACGCGGCACGCCGTTCGAGGTCTTGGCGAAACCGGCCGGGGCCTGACCGTTCTGCGCCAGGCTGTAGAGCATGCGCCCGGTGCTGAAGATGCCGCCGTTGCAGGACGACAGCGCGGCGGTGATCACCACGAAGTTGATGATGCCGGCGGCGGTCTTGATGCCCAGACGCTCGAAGGTCATCACGAACGGGCTGCCCTGGGTGCCGATTTCGTTCCATGGGTAAATCGACAGGATCACGAACAAGGCGCCGACGTAGAACAGCAGAATCCGCCAGAACACCGAGCCGATCGCATCGGGGATGGTCTTCTGTGGGTTCTTCGCTTCACCGGCAGTCAGGCCGATCATCTCGACACCGAGGTAGGCGAACATCACCATTTGCAGGGACATCAACACACCTTGCACGCCGTTGGGCATGAAACCGCCATGGGCCCAGAGATTGGAAATCCCCAGGGCGATGCCGTCGTTGCCGAAGCCGAACGCAATCACGCCGATGCCACCGACCACCATCGCAATGATGGTGACGATCTTGATCAGGGCGAACCAGAACTCGAACTCACCGAAGGCTTTCACCGCGATCAGGTTGATCGAGCCCATGCTGACCAATGCGGCGAGTGCCCAGATCCAGCGCGGCACATCGGGGAACCAGACGCCCATGTACACCGCCACCGCGGTGATTTCCGCGACGCAGGTCACCAGCCACAGGAACCAGTAGTTCCAGCCAGTCAGAAAACCCGCCAGAGGGCCGAGGTAGTCCTGGGCATATCGGCTGAACGAGCCGGCGACCGGGTTGTGCACGGCCATCTCGCCGAGGGCGCGCATGATCACCAGGATCGCCAGACCGCCCATGATGTAGGACAGCATGATGGCCGGGCCGGCCATTTCGATGGCCTTGGCCGAACCCAGGAACAGGCCGACGCCGATACAGGCACCGAGCGCCATCAAACGGATATGCCGTTCGCCCAGTTCGCGTTTAAGCGGGCCGCCCTGAGCGGTCTCGCCGTGAGGCAGGTGATTGCCGATTGGCATAGGGGTACAACCTCCTTGTTATTGGATCTGACCACCGAGTGTCGAAGCGCCGACCGATAAGCCAGTGCCAGGTGAAACCGTGCCTGCCTCGTGGGCGGACGCGTCTTGCAGAACAAAACCTGCAAGATCAGCGGGGCGTGCAGTATAAAAAGCTTTCTACAGGGCTTTCCACTCTATAAACCACAACATTCAGCGACAACTCTCGGGAAAAGTCCTTTCAGACAACATCACCCTGTGGCGAGGGAGCTTGCTCCCGCTCGGCTGCGCAGCAGTCGCAAAACAAACACACAGGTTCTACCTGGCAGATCACGATTGCTGGGATTGGGGCCGCTTCGCAGCCCAGCGGGAGCAAGCTCCCTCGCCACAAAAGCGCTACCTTCAATTGGATCCTTCATGGTTTTCGGAAATTTCAGGCAGAAGTTGCAGCTTCAGCCAGGTAGGTCGAGGGCTAAGGTCAATTGAGGAGCACTACAAAAGGACGCAAGGAATGCATCCACGCCCCAATTCACATTTGCTGCGCCATGGACGCTTTTCGGAAGAAGGTCGGGCCTATCTCATCACTGCGGTTGTGCACCAACGCCGCCGAATATTCACTGACTGGCAGTTGGGACGCCTGTTAGTTGCCGAACTCAAGCGGGCCCACGACCAGAAGTGGATCAACTCAATAGCTTGGGTTGTCATGCCAGATCACCTCCATTGGTTGGTACAGCTCGAACAACGCTCCCTGGCGCAACTCATGCAAGCCACCAAATCTCGCAGCACACTCAGCATCAACCGGGCGTCAAACAATGAAGGGGCTTTTTGGCAAAGCGGCTATCACGATCGGGCAATCCGCGATGGCGAAGAACTCTTGCCATTCGCCCGTTACATTGTTGCCAATCCCTTGCGAGCAGGACTGGTCAAGAAAATTGGCGATTACCCGCTGTGGGATGCCTGTTGGCTTTGAACCCAGCAGCACCACAAACCTGTGGCGAGGGAGCTTGCTCCCGCTCGGCTGCGCAGCAGTCGTGAGTCCTGTAAATGCGGTGTGTCTTAAAAAAACTCAGTGTTGCTGGTTTTTGGGGCCGCTTCGCAGCCCAGCGGGAGCAAGCTCCCTCGCCACAACACCCCCTTGCCACAGGTAAGGGGGCGTGCCCGATATTTGGTTGTTCACAATTTTTTCACCAACGCCAACCAACGTCTAAGCTTCAAACAAGTCCGATCAATCTGCGTGAATGGATCAGTCGACTATGGGCGCTTTGTGGCAAACCGATTCGAGTAAAACCGTGGTTCCGACTGAACGAGTGGATGAAGCGCCTTTACCTGAAAAACCCCGTCGTTCCCGGCACGGCTGGGGGGCTTTCTGGTTGCTGTTGCTGATTATCCTGATTGTCCTGGGCCTCGCCGCAACCAAGGAAATGCGCACCTCCAGGTTTCAATCCCGGGAAATCAGCAAATACGCCGCCTCGCTGAAATACGAACTGCAACCCGGCCCCAGCGACGCGATTCGCTACCCTGGCGCAGGCCCGTTCGATCAGCGTTTGGGTTACAGCGCCCTGAGTGAATTTCTGCCGCGCCTGCTCAAGCGCGATTACGTGGTGTCGGCACAAACCCGCTTTTCCCCGGCGCTGATGAAGTACCACGACAAGGGCTTTTTCGTGCCCTATTCCGAGAAAATCCAGGCCGGGCTGTCGATCACCGATTGCCGCGCGGCACCGCTGTACCAGTTCAAATATCCACAACAACTCTATTCAAGCTTTGCCGCCATCCCTCCTGTGGTGGTCAACAGCTTGCTCTTTATCGAAAACCGCTTTTTGCTCGATCCTCGTCAGCCCCTGGCCAACCCCGCCGTGGACTGGCCGCGGTTCGGCATGGCGGCGTGGTCCCAGGTGGCCAAGCTGTTGCGCCTGCCCGGCCAATCGGCGGGTGGCAGCACGCTGGCGACGCAGCTTGAGAAATATCGACACTCGCCCGACGGCTTGACGGTGTCGGGCGCGGAAAAAATTCGGCAAATGATTTCCGCCAGTGTGCGGGCCTATCAGCCGGGGCCGGAAACCCTTCAGGTGCGGCAAAATGTGATTCGCGACTACCTCAACAGTGTTCCGCTGTCGGCGGTGCCGGGCCACGGTGAAGTGCATGGCATGGCCGAAGGTTTGCGCGTCTGGTATGGCGTCGATTTCAACAAGGCCAACGAACGGCTGGCCAGTACCGACACCGATCCGAAAAGCCTGGCGGAAAAAGGCCTGGCCCTGCGGGAAATGCTGTCACTGATGATTGCCCAGCGCCGCCCTTCCCATTACTTGACCAAGGGCCGCGATGAATTGGCCAGCCTCACCGACAGCCATATTCGCCTGCTGGCACAAAATAGCGTGATCGATGCGCCACTCGCGGCGGCGGCACTGGCCAGCCAAGTGACCTATCGCGACTGGCAGACGCAGCCCACCATTCAGCCGATCGAAACCAACAAAGGCATCAGTGTGGCGCGCAGTCGTCTGGGCGGGTTACTCAATCGTCCGCTGTATGACCTCGACCGCCTCGACCTGTCCGCCACCAGCACCCTGCAAGGCGAGCTGCAAGCCCAGGCCACCGCGTACCTCAAGCATCTGGCCGACCCGGCCTATGCCGCGGAAATCGGCTTGATTGGCGAACGCCTGCTCACCCCCACCAGCACCACGCAGGTGCGCTACAGCTTCACCCTGTTCGAACTGACCCCGGACGGCTCGCGGGTACGGGTGCAGACCGACAGCACCGACCAGCCGTTCGACATCAATGAAGGCAGCAAGCTGGAACTGGGCTCCACCGCAAAAATGCGCGTGCTCACCACCTACCTGCAGATCATCTCCGAATTGCATGATCGCTACGCCACCATGAGCGTTGCCGAACTGAAGAAAACCGAAGTCGCCGAACAGGATCGCCTGAGCAGTTGGGCCGTCGACTACATGATTCAGAACACCGACCGCAGCCTGCCAAAAATGCTCGGCGCCGCACTGGATCGCAAATATTCCGCCAGCCCAGGCGAGGCGTTTTTCACCGGTGGCGGGCTGCACACGTTCGTTAACTTCCGCAAGGAAGACAACGGCCGCATGCCGACCCTGCGCGATGCCATTCGTGAGTCGATCAACCTGCCGTTCATTCGGCTGATGCGCGACCTGGTGCGCTACAGCACCTACGCAGGCCCCACCAGCAGCGCCGAATTGCTCAAGGACGACCGCGACCCGCGCCGTCAGGAATACCTGGCCCAGTTCGCCGACCGCGAAGGCACCGCATTCCTGTTGCGGTTCTGGAAGAAGTACCAGAACAAGGACACCCAAACCCGCCTCGAGACCTTCCTCGACAGCATGCACCCGACACCGATCCGCATGGCTGCCGTGCATCGCTATCTATTCCCGCAGGGCGACCAGGAGAGCTTCAACACCTTCGTGCGCTCGCACCTCAAAGGCGCCAAGCTCACGGAAAAACTCACCGACGAACGCCTCGAACGCCTGTACCTGAGTTACGGCCCGGGCAGCTATGACCTGCCGGATCAAGGCTTCATCGCCAAGGTTCACCCGCTGGATCTGTGGTTGATCGGCTACTTGCTGAACAACCCCGACGCCAAGTTCAGCCAGATCGTCAAAGCCAGCGAATTCGAACGCCAGGAGGTTTACAGCTGGCTGTTCAAAAGCAAACACAAGGGCGCCCGCGACAGCCGCATTCGCACGATGCTGGAGATCGAGGCGTTCCTCGACATTCACCAACGCTGGCAGAAAGTCGGCTATCCGTTCGATCACCTGGTGCCCTCGCTGGCCACCGCCATCGGCAGTTCCGGCGACCGCCCGGCTGCGCTGGCGGAACTGATCGGCACCATCCTCAACGACGGTGTACGTCTGCCGACGCTGCGTATCGACAGCCTGCACTTCGCAGCCGATACGCCCTATGAAACCCAACTGGTCAACAATCCGGTGGTCGGCAAACGCGTGATGCCTTCCGAGGTGGCCACCGCCATGCGCGAGGCCTTGTCGCAAGTGGTGGATGCCGGTACGGCCAAACGCGTGGCAGGCAGTTTCAAGCTGGCCGATGGCACCCCGTTGGCCATGGGCGGCAAAACCGGTACCGGTGACAACCGTATCGAAGCCATCGGTTCCGGCGGGCGAATCCTCAGCTCCAAGTCGATCAACCGCACCGCGACCTTCGTGTTCTACATCGGCGACCGCCATTTCGGCACCCTGACTGCCTTCGTGCCCGGGCGCTCGGCCGAGGCGTTCAAATTCACCTCGGCCCTGCCGGTGCAAGTGCTCAAAGGCATGGCGCCGATTCTCATGCCGTACCTGCAACCGGGTAGCCGTGTCGCGTGTCAGCCGGTTCCGATAGCGCGACTGTGAGTTTTTGCGCAGCAGGTGGTATTCAGTTATTTTTCCGATTCGAATATTCAACGGTTCAGCGCCAGGAAGCGCCGATTTAGCACAGATGTTTAGACTTTTGTTTTGAGCCCCAACAGATAGGCTGATCATTCTTAAAACAATCAAGGATGATTGCCATGCCTGACTCTCACACACCGGCCAAAAACACGAATAAAGGCCGACACTACGCGTTCATCAAGAACACCATCAACGACAACTTCAAAACCGCCACCGTCAGCAGAGGCCAGGCACTGGCGGCTACTGGATTGAAGATTGTGCCGTGGTACACCACAGCACCCGCCGCTCATCACGACAAGCTCAAAGCCGCCAACCTCAAGGCATGGGGCTCGCAGAACCAGGTCGACCAACTGTTCGAAAAACTGCGGGACGTCCACTCGTTTGCCGCGCCCCTGCTCCAGGCGAAGCTCAAGGAACGATACGGAATCGAGAATGACGTCACGACGACCTACCTGCGCCTGTACATGCCCAAGGATCAGCCCTGGTACGCGATTGACCTGTCGGGTGGCGTCACTGCCCGAACCGTCTCCCTGCTGGATGCAGCGCTGCACAACTTCGCACGAGCCGAAACGGTCGATGCCGGCTCGCAGTTCATTACCAAACCTGACAAACGCGGGCATTTCGAAGTCATACCGATCAAACACAAAATGACCATCAGGCAGTTCCAGGCGCTTTGCCGGGAGCTGGATATTGGCGCGCTTTACAAAAAACATCTCGAAAGCTATCTGCTTCCCGGCGAGCCGCTAGCCGAAGCCGTCATGAAGCACAAGGTGACCGAAAGTCAGAAAGACGCACTGACCGTCGCCGCGCAGTTGGCGTTGATCACCGGCGATATCCAGTACGATGCCTACAAGCTGATGCTGGATCTGGCACAGGACACACCTCAACTGCTCCTCAATGAGAAACAGATGCTGTGCTGCGACCTGTCCATGATGGACACCCGTCTGACCGGCATTGTGCTGTTGATTCATGCGGTGCGGGGTAGCAGCGGCATTCGACGGCTCATTGCGTACGTCCCCCATGACCCTGATCACCCGCTCAAGGAGTACGAATCCACAGAGGCGTTCACCCATGAGCTGGTGCGCCAATTGCGCGAAGACAAAATCGGCGCATCGTCGCAGCTGAGCTATCGACAATTCTTCAGCCAGTTCGTCGATCAACAGCAGCGCGGGCACTTCTTCGCCGGCCTGGAGCAACGTCTCTTTACCGTCAAATGGCACACGAAAGAGGATCCGACAGACCAGCGTCCGGCGTGGCGCAAGGAACCCGTGCTTCGACCCCGATTGCAAATCGAGCATTGGCCACTCCCTCGGGATTACTGGAGGCATGCCTACCAGCAAAAGCTCAACAAGATCCTCAACGACGCCCGTGAAATCGCGGTATCCACCGCCGACACCGACAGCAAAGCGCGCTGGGCCTGGTGGGACAACTTCAAGAAAATCGTCTCCGACATTTTCAACGTCGCTCTGTTGATCGCCACACCGTTCGTGCCGGGGCTGGGCGAACTCATGATGGCCTACACCGCTTACCAACTGACCACGGATGTCATCGAAGGCATCGTCGATCTGGCCGAAGGCCTGGGCCTTGAAGCGGCCGAGCATGTGATCAGCGTGGTGACGGATGTCATTCAACTGGCGGCGTTTGGGGCGGGTGCTGAAATCGGCAACGCTTTTCGGCTCAAACTGTCGCCGCTGGTCGAGGGCATGAAACCGGTCAAGCTGCCCAATGGCAAACACACACTGTGGCATCCCGATCTCGCACCCTACGAACAGAAAAATCTCACCCTGTCGGCGGCTTCAAAACCCAATGAGCACGGCCTGCATCGACATGCCAATCAGGACATTCTGCCGCTGGAAGGCAAGCTCTACATCGTCGAAAAAGCCTCCACAGAGCCGACCTCCAATACGCACCGTGTCAAACACCCCACCCGCCCCAATGCCTACTCGCCCAAGATGGAACATAACGGCCATGGCGCCTGGGTGCACGAGGCGGAGAATCCACGAGACTGGGAAGGTGAAACATTGATGCGCCGCCTCGGCCACAGCGTCGATCGCTTTTCGCCCACAGAACTGGAGCAGATCCGCATCAGCAGTGGCACTGACGACAATGAGCTGCGTCGGATGCATGTCGACAACAGTCCTCCGCCGCCGGTGCTGGCCGACACCATCAAGCGCTTCAGTGCGTATGACGAAGTGCAGACAGCGAGTGCGAATATCCGTGGCGGGAGACCGATCGATCCAGCGTCTGTCTGGTTTGAACCGATCATGACGGGCCTGCCAGGATGGCCGCCAGAGCGGGCATTGAGGGTGTATGAAAATGCCGACTTGACGGGCTATTCGCGCAAGTACGGCAATGCCAACGCAACGGACGCCAATACCCTGAGCATGAGTCTCGCGGACCTCACGTCCGGCAAACTGCCCGAACGCGTCGTGGGCTTTCTGAATGAGGCCGAGGTCAGCGCTCTGCTCGGTCGCGACATGCCGAGCGCTGAACGCAACCAGGCGTTGCGCAATCTACTCGCGGACGCCGTCGACGAGCGTCAGGGTGAGTTATCCAAACGTCTGTATCAGGCCGGAGAAAGGTCGAACAAGGCGGATGTCCGCTTGCTGAAGCAAACGTTCCCGGACATGCCGCTCACCCTCACGGAAAAACTCCTGTCTCACGCCAAGGCAGCCGAGTTACAGAGAATGATCGATGAAGATCGCTTGCCGCTACGTATCAAAACCCAGGCCCGGGAATTGAATTTCGAAGCCTCCACCGCTCGCGCCTACGACGGCTTTTATCGGGATGAACGGGTGTTACCGGATACCGAGCGGCTGGCGCTTAACACGCTCAAGCTCAATACCGATGGCTTCGGCGATGTGCGCATCGAGGTGCTGGACGGCACCTATGACGGCACACTGCGGTGCAGCATCGGCCCGGATGACGCCACAACAGTCCGGCGCCTGATCAGAGATGAGCACGGCCAGTACGAGGTTCTCGAGGGAGCCAACAAGAAGCTGCATGACGCCGGTGATTTCTACGAATCGATTCTGCGCGCCCTGCCTGAAGACAAACGCGCGGCATTGGGCTACCAACGGGGTCAGGGCCGTCTGCTCAAAGCGTGGATCATGGAACAATGCGCGCCTGCTGCCGAACGCCGGACATTGCTGGCAGAACCGCCCATTCTCCTGGTTGCCAATATTGAAACAGTCAACCTGGTGCGCGGGCCGAGTCTGTCCACATTCGCAAACACCCCGGAAAAAAGGGTCAGGAACCTCTATCCGAAATTAAACGAACAAGAGGTGAGAGCCTTCGTTGAGGCCTTGCGCGCCAAGGGTGATCCCGACAAGGCCATCGACCGGCTCAGGGATGAACTCGTCGAACTGAAGAACATATTGGCGGAATGGGAAAACAAAGCAATGGGCTACGTTTCCGCTGATTCGGGATCCGGACCTGAATATGATGATTTCAGGTATCGCGGCGGAAGGCATATTCGGGAACGGCTCCTTGAATGCTTCGAACGCAAAAGCGAGGCCTTCGGTGGGCGCAACAGTCATCCAGAAGGCGGCTATACGCTGGACTTGTCCTCCGACTTCATGGGCCCGAAACTCGATCGTTGGTGGAAGGATCTGCGTGAGCAACCCAATATCAAAAAATACATCGACCAAGTGACCGTGCTGAATGTGGACAACGCTCGTTTTTCTCCTGACACCAAAGGTCTGTTGAACGACTTCCCCAACGTTCGTCATTTGAGCGCCCGCCATAGCGGCCTGACCGAGCTACCGCCAAGTGTCGGCACGATGCGTCTGCTCGAATCCTTGCGTCTGACAGACAACAGCATCCAATTAACGGCTGACTCTGCCAAGTCGCTGAGAGAGCTCACTCGCCTGGAAACGCTAAGGCTCGATAACAATCCGCTCAAGCAGCCTCCGGATGTCGGCCACATGCCCAGACTGAGGGTATTGAGTCTGAACAACACCGGTATCTATGCCTGGCCGGAAGGTCTTTTCAAGGAAGGGGTTTTCGAGAAACATCACCCGCGCGGCTTTTCTCTCGATCTACGGGAATGTCCGATCACGAACGTACCCGATGTCGTGCCTGGCTCCGATCATGCGTTTCTCGTGGCACGCACGCGACTCGACGCAACGAAGCTTTCCGATGTTGATCGAGTCCGTTTTGGAGACTACCGCGAGTCCGTAGGCTTGGCTCGTGAGCAAGTCTATGAGCGGGCTGCGGCCAATGAGTTATCTCATTGGCAATCGTTACCGGACTCAGAAATTTATAGTCAATCGGCGGGGATCGGAACCTATAGAGAGGAGAACTGGCACGATGTGATGGCGGAACCCGACTCCACCGATTTTTTCAAAGTTATCCGTAAACAGAGAGCCGGCAAGGATTACCGAAGCGATAATTCGCGCAAGCAACTGACCCGGCGGGTCTGGCAGATGATCGATGCCGTCGCGCTCGACACCGATCTGCGCGAGGAACTGTTCAAACAGGCCAAACATCCTGAAACCTGCGGGGATGCTGGGGCACAACTGTTCAATAACATGGGAATAAAAGTGTTGGTGTCGCAGGCGCACGCCGAATCGACAACTGGCGCGGCGCTTGAAAACAAACTTGTCAAGCTGGCCAGGAGTGCCGCTCGCCTGGAAAAAATAAACGAAATTGCCAGAGCAGAGGTTGAGAGTCAGAACGACAGATTCAAAAGCAATCCGGGAAAATTCGACGCTCCGGATCCTGTGGAAGTGCACCTTGCGTACGAGACAGGGCTGGCCAAGCGACTGGATTTGCCTTGGCAATCTGAAAGCATGCTGTATCAGACGAGAGCAGACGTGGACGCCGCCAAGATTAACGCCGCGTACGATAGTGTCATCGCTTTCGAAGAAGGTGACGGATTGGTCGACGGGATGATCGGTTTATTCGAGAACCCGTTTTGGGAAAAACACTTGCGCAAAACCCACCCGGACACATTCGATGCGAGTGATCGCCGTCTCGCAACCAAACATGCTCTGCTCGAAGATCTGCGCACCGCCCAAAACAACTGGGCGAACGCCCGGACTCCGGCGGAGCGCTCCTCGCGCAAAGGAAGAGTGGAAACGCTTGCCAACCAGCTGAATATTCCACACACCCAAGTGTTTACCGGAAGGGAAATGACCACGCAGTTTTATGACCGGATGCTGTCAGAGATGGCCGAAGAACGAAACGAGTTGGCCAGAACACTGACCCGTAAAGCATTGGCAAACGCCGGACTCTAAACAATGTAATGCGCCATGGGTGCAAACGCTTAACCCCCGAGTGTCATCCACTCGGGGCTGGCTTTTTCATCCTGGGCACTTCGTTCAGCCCGCTTCCGAATCCCAGATAACCGTGACATTGCCCGAATAGCTGCGGGCAATGCCCGGTTTGAGCATTTCATCAATGGCTTCGCGGGCCACTTCGAAATGCAGCGTGCCAGGTTTGCGATCTACGTAAAAGCCCGGCTGAAACAGCTCCGTGCCAACACCATCACGGCGCAGCGGACGTCGATTCACCGGTTGTCCCGCGGCGTCCGTCAACCCGCCAGGCAGAGTAACGGCGACTTCCAGCGGCACAGGATGACCGGCGGTCGGCTCCCACAGCGCACAGTTGTTCCCGATGACGAACTGACATCGCAGGTTCATCTTGAAGCGGCTCGACGCGGAAATATTGAACGTCTGATCGCGAAACAAACGCGTGGGTTTACGCCCCTGTGACAGCCAGGATTGCCAACCGCCTTGCGGTTCCAATATGACGCGGTTGCCGCCTGGGGGAATGTCGACTTTCAAGGTGTGTTCGACAATCAGGGTAAAGTTGACGGAGATCAAACTGTCGTCAGGCAGCATGACGTCACCCATGTCGAAATCTTGACCTGGGCCCACGCTGTAATTCAATACACCGCGGTAGGTGCCCGATGACATCTTGAGGGGATTGGGCGTAATGAGTTGATAAGAGAACCCCATGTCTCGGTAAGCAAAATCATAGGATTGATCAATTGTTTTTTGTGCCTGTTTGGAACAGGTACCCGCATCGAGCGGAACGCGCCAGAAAAAAGCATAGTAAGTCTGGTTGCCAAAGCCCACGCCCCCATACCGGCAGGGGGCTGGAGCGTAGACCCAACCGAATTGCCAGACTCCCACGGGAAGCGGCACCTTGTTGGTATAGGCGGCACCAATACCGTTCACCCGCATCCTTACCGTCTCCTCTTCGCCGGTTTCGTCATGAATAACCCTGATATCCCTCCAGGAGGATGGCACCCGGAACATCGGGCCTTGGCGTTCGTCATGCAGCGCCTCAATGGCCGCCACGGACCTGAATCGAAGCGGCAAGTCGATACTGAAGACACCGTCCTCGCAGTATTCCGGATGGCCACCGCAGTAGCCGCCCTGAGGCGTTTTATTTACAAATTCATTGTGCATCGGATTCGTCGAGTCAGGCTGGAACAGCGCCGTGATCTCTACATTCGCGGCACCGGCCGATGTCATAAAGCCTGTCAGTATCAGGGCACACAGGCCGCTCGCCATACTTGCAAGTTTCATTACTAATACACTCTTGGTCATGCTGACTGTCATTCCCTGGCCAATCCGGCCACAGGCTTATCTGCGCTTGCACTCACTCCCCTGGCGCCCTGGCACTGAACAACAACAGGACGTTGCCGCTGTAGTCCCCCGGCCGATAACCCCCGTCCGGCTTTACCGGCGCGATTTCCAGTGGCACCCGCATGCCCACGGCCGCGTCGGCCGCCGACACCACTTGCCGCGGGGCAATATCAGGGCTCAACTCCACACCGTTGAAAGTGACCCGCAAGGCAATATCGTCGCCCGGCCTGCCATTGGACAGGTAGGGTGCGGTTTCCAGGCGTGCTTCAATCGCGCTGGTGTCATGGCGCACATCGAAGTTCTTGCGCACACTGCTCAGCGTCGAGGTCGGATAGTCCCAGTTCAGCTGCTGTGGTCGGTGAATCCAGTCGGGTTCAGCCGGGATCAAGTAAAACGAGCGGTTCGGGATGGTTAGAGAAACCTCGAAGGTGTGCTCTTCCCGAGCCGCCCATGCCAAAGAACCCATCAGTACGGTCATTGCCATCAGCGCGAAGACGGCGCATTGCTTGATCATGTTTGATACCCGTTGCGTCTATGAAAAGCGGGCCTGGCGGCCAATGCCAGTCAGTTAAGGCGCTCCCACATGGATTGCGCTTGACTGGCTGGCGTCAGGCCTGGCGGCTGGCGATCTTCAGGTTTTTCTTACTGTCGCCTTCGATCAGGATGAACCGGTATTCACGCCCCTTTTCCTTGTCGAAGCCGAACGTCTTGCCCGCCAGCACATGGTGTTTGGTGGTTGCCCCACAGTCGGTTTCATTGCTCAATGAGCAGCTTTTGAATTCATCGACGATGACCACCGTGTTGCCGTTGTTGCGCAGTTCGTAGCGGTTGTCGGTTTCATTGATGGCCGTCGCGAAACGTGCGTCTTTGGGCCGCACGAAGAAAATCGTGCCAAACCCAGTCATCACGTTGACCCCGGCCGACAGGGTCTTTTTATAGTCCTCGCTCTCCTCGGCACTGACCGCGAATTCATCTTCCTTTTCTGGCACCACCGGCACGAAACGCACACGAAAGTAGCGTTCGCTGTCACGCTCACCCATGTACAACAAGCGAGTGCCCTGCATGCCCTGGGCCGGTACGATCAGCCGCGCCGGGCTGGCCATCACGCCATTGCGCGACGCCCCGTCGGCGGCGGTTTCGACCGGAATCTCCCGGGGCGTACCGTCGGAGTCATAGACGATTTCCAGCACGTTGACCTTGACGAAAGCGGTGCTGTCGCCACTGTTGAATACCCGTTTAAGGTAGGTACTTTTATCGGCATCCAGATAGTCATACACAGTGCCGACATTGATCTGTGGCCCCGCCTGTGCCGTCACGTAAAACACACTGAGTACCCACAGCAAAAACATACGCTTCATCGTCTTCAATCCCATCAGAATAAAAAGTGGCCAGGCCTGAACGGTCAAACTTCCGAGTCCCAGATAATGGTGATGCTGCCGCTGAGCGTGTCGCTCAAGCCGGGACGCAGCAAAAAGTTGATGGCGTCCTGGGGCATCTCGAAACGCAACGAGCCGGCCTTTCGATCCACATAGATTCCGGGCTGAAAAGGGCCTGACCACGTGTTGTATTGCAGCCTGAAAAGCGTGACCGACCCGCCGCCGGGACCGGTGATGCCAGCGGGCAAGGTGAGGAGTGTTTCCACCTCGGTGGTATTGCCTTTCGGGCTTCCCAACTTGCAGCGGGTGCCGCCGTACGAGTTGCACAGCATCATGACTTTGAAGCGCGACGACGCCGACAGGTAAAACAGTTGATCGCGGTAGATCCTCGTCGGTTTGCGACCGCTGTCGATCCAGCGCTGCCATCCGCCTTCGGGCTCCAGTAGCACTTTGTTGCCGCCCGGTGGCAGATCGACCTTCAGGGTGTGCTGCACGTCCAATACGAAGTCCAGGGTCAGGTTGCCGTCATCCGGAACCATCAACGGCCCCAGATCGAAATCGGCGCCCGGGCCCAGGCGGTAAGACAACGCACCGGTGTACAGCCCGCTCGACATGCCCAACGGATTGGGCGTGCGCAGTTCATAGGCAAAATCGAGGGTGTTGAAATACATGGAAGGAATGGTGTGGGTGGCCACTTTGCTACATTCCGCTTCCACTGGCGCCTTCCAGAAAAACCGATAGGACGCCGGGCCGTAGGCACCCACACCGCTGTAAAGACAGGGCGCCGGGGCGTACACCCAACTTCTGCTGGTCCAAAGCTTCTGATGGCCCTCCAGTATGTCCGTCACCCCGACCAGGTTAGCGGCTGAGTCACTCAGCGTGAACCTGGAGCCAATGCCGATGATGCGCACCTCGACGGTCTCCGTTTCCTGGGTCTCGGCGTTGGTCACCGTCAGTTGCCGCCAGTTGGCCGGCACCTTCAGCGCAATACTTTCGTCGGGCATGATTGCGCGGGTCGAGTCAAAGCGCACCGGCAACTGAATGCTGAACATATTGTTCTGCGCGCACTCGCCCGGATAGTCCGCGCAGTAACCGCTGTTCGCCGTCTGGTTGATAAACACGTTCTTGCCCGGCTGGGACGAATCGGGCTGGAACAACGCCCTGATTTCCTGATTCGCCGCCTCGGTCGCCGGCCCGGTCAGTGCCAGCAGCAGCCCCATACAACCCATGGATCGCTTCATCGGCTCAGCCCGCCTTCTGTTCGGTGGACGTGACGTCAGCCAGGGTGTCCGGCGTGCAGCGCAGATCACCGATCATCAACACGTTGTTTTCACTGCGATGCCGACTCGCATCGAGGCGGAACTGGCACAGCAGCTGATTGCCCTGGCGCACTTCCAGGGTCGGCGAGCCAGCGTTCATTTCCATCGAGAAGAAACCGTCGACTTCCGTCACCCCGCGACTGGCGTGGTTGATCACGTGATGGCCCTTGAGTGGCTGTCCTTGCGCATCAACCAGTCGGCCGAGCACCGTCAGGGTTTTCATCACTCGCACCTTGCGGTAATCCACCCCGCCCTTGTTCAGGTGATAGCGGGTGCGCGCCGGCTCGATGGTGGCCGCCGGCACGTGGTTGCCTTCGAAGTCGAAACTCACCGAACTGTTCTGATACGCGGTAATCGGGATGAAGTTGCGCCCCGGCTTCAACGCCGCGCTGCCGCCGCTGTAATCGTCGGCGCGCAAGGCGATGTCATCGATATCCGACTCCACGTCGACGATCAGCCCGGCACCGCGCATCTCATGCTGACTGGTCAGGACCATTTGCTGACCGCCGACGACCAGCGTGCTATCCACGTTCAGACCGCCGGTAAAGTTGCCGTTGTAGGACGAACGCTGAACAAAGCCATCGCCATTGATGGCGTCGGTGCGAAAGTTCGCCAGGCTGGACATGCCGACGCCATAGGTGTCGGTGAGCGCGGTCACCGAGACGCTTTGCAGTACATGATCTTTCAGATCCTTGCGCCAGCCGAGGGAGGCGTTGTTATCGCGACTGCCATCACGGGCCGTGCGCGAACCGATGCTGCCGGTGAACTGCTGGCCGGGCGCGCCCAATGCCAGATTGACACTCAGATCGACACCGCGATTGCGCGCCTCGCCGCTGCTGAAACTGCCCGGCCGGTCGAACAGTGACAGCCGCCAACTGGCATCGCTGCCCAGCAACACGGTGCGCTGCGTCCAGCCCAGATCCAGACCGACGCCCTCAACGTTGCCCTCACTGTGCGACACCCGGGCGTTGAGCGAACTTTTGCTGCTGACACGATGGTTGAGCGCCAGCGACGAATTGCTGGTCTGGCCGATGAACACGTTGCGCGGTCGAATCCGGGTGCCGTCCGGCAAGGTGTCGTACATGTTGGTGGTGTCGAGCCAACTGCGGTTGTGGCTGACCACCACGCTACCGGCCCCATAGTTATAGAGGCTTTGCAGATCGAGACCGGTGCCGTAGTCCTGGGTTTTATAAACGTTGGCGTACAGGCTGATGTGATTGGCCAGCGTCCAGTCGATGGACGTGCCGTATTGCAGCTTTTCACGAATCTGGCGCGCCGACATTCCGAGAATCACCCGCGGGTGCATCAGGTAGTTGACCGATGCCCCGGCCGTCGGGCTGCCGCTGGATTGCATGTCCCAGTTGCTCAGCAGTTTGCTTTCTTCGCCGGCAAACAGGTTGTAGCGCCAGCGTTCGTCGAGGTTGCGCCAGTTATTGGGCTTGTACACCAACTCCTGGGTGGTGGAGGTGATCTGGCCGTCTTCGATCAGGCGCACTTCCACTTCATAGATGCCACCGGGCAATGGCCGGGTGTCGAGCGTCTGCAAACCGGCCGGCACTGATTGAGTGTTGATCAGCAGCCCGTCGCGCCAGATTTCCACCGAGCCCTGGCGATTGGCGGTGACGTAGATCGGATAGACGCTGGGCATCGGGCTGCTGATGGCCAGGCTGTCGGAGCTGCCGTACATGACGCCGACGGCGGTGTCGGGGCTGGTGCCGAACGTGCGCGGTTGGCGCGTCAGCCCTTCGGAATTGGGGGTGAAATAGCCCAGACGGAAAAAACTGCCTTGCAGTTCACGCTGGGTGTGCAGCTCATGCACGGCGTGGTAGAGCTTGTCGTCCGGGCCACCGAGACGGGCCAGTTGCAGGTTCAGTGTCTGGCTCCAGTTACCCAGGCTGGCGCTGGCTTCAAGACCAAAGCGTCCGCCCAGGTCCTGATCCTGGCCACCATTGAGATTGAGCTGGTTGCGCACCATCAGGCCGCTGCTACCGCCATCGGGCTGCTCGTAGTAACGCTTGGCTTCAACATCGCGCTCGGCGTTTTCGGTGACAATCGAGACCAGCGAGCTTTCCAGGTTGTAGTGCACGGCCAGCACCTGATCCGGACATGAACCGGTGCAATTGCCCAATGGCACACCCGGTTTGAGATAACTCGCCCATTTTTCCCGTTCGGCGGAGCCGAAGCGGTTTTCGCTGGTGTCGGTAAATTCGAGCAGGGTGACGCGATCGTCGCGGGACAACACCACCATGGCTTCACCCAGCGGTTGATGATCGAGCTCCACCCGAACAGCCAGAGGCACATCAAAGAAATGCTCCTCGAAATCCGCCGGCAGGCCTTTGGCCTGCGCCAACAGACTTCGCGGGGTCGTACCAGCGGAATTGGAAGCCACGGCTGCACTGGCACAAAACAACAGCGCAAGCGCAGCCGCGATGGGTGTCATCGGGAACATGAACTCTTACTCTGATTACGAACAATGGAAGTCCGGCGGGGCAAGCACGGTGGCTTGCCCCGCTGGTTAGCGCTGCGGGGAAGTCAGCGCCTGATGCCGGATCGCCCGATCAAGGCGTACCGACCGGAGGAACGGCGTCAAAGGTCATCGCCACGACACCGGTGTAATCACCCGGGTTGAACGTAGTGCCGATGGCGCTGATCTTCAGCGGTGCACGGTAGTTCACATCGGACTCAGCCTCGCCGACAACTTGTTGAGGCGTGGTGGTGAGGGTTGTGTTGTTGATCTCGACTTTAAGATCAATGCTGTTGGCACCGGAGATCAGTTTTGGTGCGCTGTCCAGGCTGGCGTGAACCGAACCGTTGTTGTTGCGCACATCGAAGTAACCGTTTACTTCGCCCATCTTGCCGGTGCTTGGCTGAAAGCTCATGTCCTGATCCTTGTTGACCAGCTCAGGATCGGTCGGCACCACATAGAAGCCGTTGGTCGGCACATGAGCGACGATGTTGATGGAATGGGCAGCTTCACCAGCGGCGAACGCTCCCGAGGAACCCAGCGCCAGAAGAGCCAGCGGAGCAGCGATTGCGAGTTTCTTGAACATCGTTCAGTACCTTGTTTTCTTTATGAGGAGGTGTGCATTGAAAGTTGAAGACAACCGTAACTTCAGTTGAGCCAGATCAACCTGAACTTTCAATGCCGGGGCATCATCGACTGTTGCCTCTGGAAAGTAAGCAAGCAACTTCCTATAAGCACGTAGTTAAACGACCCTAAGACCCGCAAGAAAAAAGAACAAAAAACAGATAATTAAAACACTGCCTGTAAGTTATACCCTACATACAGATTCAGTTAAAAAACCATACAGCAATCATCACTCGCAATAGTGGGACTTGTTGGAGTTTTTAGAATATATACTCAAGACAAATAGAGCATTCACTTTAACTTCAAAGTTATCGATCGCAGGCATTCGCCAAAAAGAGGCCTATTGCATTATTCGATGAGACCGCCGCTCGTCAGCCGCGCAAGGATCCGGCAAAAAACGTCTTGCCTGAACGCTAAGATATATCTTAAGTTGTATCTAAACGTGATGAGAGAAGACCGAAATGAGAGACCATCATTCCCCCCACCGCGAACACGGCGACGGCCGCGACGGCTTCGAGAAACGCCCTGGGCCTGGCCGCGAGCGCGGTGGACGCGGACCGCGGGTGTTCGCCCCTGGCGACCTGAAATTGCTGCTGCTGGCGCTGATCGCCGAGCAGCCGTGCCACGGCTATGACCTGATCCGCCAGATCGAAAGCATGTTCGACGGCGCCTACAGCCCCAGCCCCGGCGTGATCTACCCGACCCTGACCTTCCTTGAAGAAAGCGAAATGATCCTGGGCGACGCCGAGGGCGGAAAAAAACGCTACAGCATCACCGACGCCGGACGTCTGTCTTTAAGTGAACAAGCGATCGCCCTGGATGGCGTGCGCATGCGCATCGAGGTCAGCAAGCGCTCGTTGCGCGGCCAGGACCGCCCGGCCGAGATCCACGAAGCGGTGCACAACCTGCGCCATGCCTTGCAAATGCACCATGGTCGCTGGAGCCCGGAAGAAATCCTGCGGGTACGCGATTTGCTCAATAACACGGCCAAAGCCATCGTCGACGGCCCCGCCGTTCAACCCGTTCAGGAGAACGCCGAATGACCGACGTTATCGTGCCATCCCAATCCATTCACCGTGTCATGCATGAGATCAAACGCCGTCGTCTGGAAGTGCTGCGGGTGGTCGACCTGACCCCGCGTATGCGCCGCATAACCCTTGGTGGACCGGAGCTGGCCGGCTTCGTCAGCCTTGGAACCGACGACCACGTGAAATTGCTGTTCCCACAAAACGCTGCGGAACAGGCGGCGCTGGAAACCCTGGTACTCGGTGCCGGCAAGGACAACGGGCCGATGCCCGCGATGCGTGATTACACGCCACGTCGTTACGACCTGGACACGCTGGAACTGGACATTGACTTCGTACTGCACGGCGATGGTCCTGCCTCGACCTGGGCGGAACAGGCCAAACCCGGCCAGTTCCTGCACATCGGCGGGCCACGGGGCTCGATGATCGTGCCGGACATCTTCGACAGCTACCTGCTGATCGGCGACGAAACCGCCCTGCCCGCCATCGCCCGCCGCCTCGAAGGCCTGGCCGCCAACCGGCATGCGCTGGTGATCGTGGAAGTGGAAAACGGCGCCGAACAACAACGCCTCGAAAGCGCCGCGCAGGTCGATGTGATCTGGGTACTGCGCGAAGGTGGCAGAAACAACCTGCTGACCACCGTGCAACACATCAAGGTACCCGCAGGCAATCTGTATGCGTGGGTGGCGACCGAATCCAAAGTGTCGCGGCAGATTCGCCGGGTATTGCTCGATGAGCACGGCCTGAACGAGCAGTTTGTGAAGGCCGTCGGCTATTGGCGACTGGATGACAGTGACGAGGAATAACCGCAACACTGTGGTTACATGCCTTTTGTGGCGAGGGAGCTTGCTCCCGTTCGGCTGCGAAGCAGTCGCAAAACCGGCTTATGCGGTGTGCCTGAAAACCTGCGGTTGCAGATTTTGGGGTCGCTTCGCAACCCAGCGGGAGCAAGCTCCCTCGCCACAGTCAGTGTTCACATCCGTCCCGTGCGCCACCGATCCAACCCAATCACCAACAGTGAAATCACCACAAACCCCGCCAACAATCCCCCGGCATTCACAAACACCTGTGGATAACCCAACTTGTCCACATCAATGAACGGATAGGGATAAACCGCCAGCAGATGCCCACGCCATAACGCATAGCCGAAGTACACCAGCGGATAGATCACCCACAACGCAATGTGCCGCAGCCGCAACGTCCCTTTAGGCACACAGCACCACCAATAAACCAGAAACAGCAGCGGCATGACGTCATGCATCAGCTCATCGGCCACCCATTGCCAACCTTCGGGATGCCATAAATGGCGCAACAACAGGCTGTACGCCACACCGACGACGGCGATGCTCACCGCAATCGCACTGCTCACCCACGGCTGCAAAAACCAGCGGCGCGTCGCCGACTCGCGGGACGTCAGTTCGCAGGTCAGCACCACTGCCGCCAGCGTATTGGTCAGCACGGTGAAATAGCTGAAAAAACTCACCAGCCCGCCCAGCAGACTGGCCGCGACACTCCAGCGTGAGTAGAAAATCAGGTACAGCTGAATGCTTAAGCCTGCCCAGCCCAGAATCGCCGCCACGGCGACACAACGACGTCTCGCGGCCGAGGGTATGACCATGCTCAGACCGGGCGCTTGGTACGCATCAGCTTCACGTACAGGCGTTCGACCTTCTCCCGCGCCCATGGGGTTTTGCGCAGGAACGTCAGGCTCGACTTGATGCTCGGGTCGCTCTTGAAGCAGCGGATATCGATACGCTCGGCCAGCCCCGACCATTCGTAGTGCTCAACCAGGGCGTTGAGGATTTGCTCCAGCGTCACGCCGTGCAGGGGGTTGGTGTTCTGTTCGGTCATGCCGGGCCTTCGAGCGATGAAAGGATGAGAAGCCGCGCACCTTAGCGGAGGCTTTCGTCCGGTGGAAGGGCTCCGGACACAGGCATTCGTCAGATGCTGAATTAACTGTAGGCGAGTTGGCCATCCTCTGAGGGACAAACGTCTGGAGATAGCGCCTGGGCTCAGTAATAACGACGCGGGTCCGAATCGATCAGACTCGCCAGCTTGGTCAGGGCAAACCTCAATTCGTCCTGGCTGGTGGGCGACATCAGCACCAATCGCACGCAGCGGGTAATGCCGCCACGTTCGGCCTGGAACTGGGTGCCACTGAGGACCAACACACCGTTGGCACGGGCCAGCATGGTGAACTCGTCGCTGGTCCAGGGCTCGGGCAATGTCAACCAGACGTGGTAGGAATACGGCTGGGTCTTGAGCTCGAAATTGGCGAAGACTTCCTGAGCGATCGCCTGCCGCCCGGCGGCTTCGTTGCGCTGAATACGGATCAGCTTTTTATCCAATCCCTGCGTGATCACATTGCTGGCCAACTGAGCGGTCAATGGCGACGGCATCCAGACGCTGCTGCGCACCATGGAGGTCAGGCGCGACAACAGTTTCGGCGGGCTATAGAGATAGCCGATCCGCAAGGCCGGCATGATCGACTTCGACAGACTGGTCAGGTACACCGAACGATCCGGCGCGAACGCCGACAGCGGTTTGATCGACGGGTCGGTGGCCAGAAAACCGTAGATGTCATCGTCCAGGATGATGAAGTCGAACTCTTCGGCCAACGCCGCGATTTGCGCCCGACGCTTTTGCGACATGATCGCGGCCGTCGGGTTCTGGCAGGTCGCCACACAGACCAGCATCGCCGGTTTCTCACGTTGGCACAGTTCGCGTAGCGCTTCGGGAATGATCCCTTCATCGTCCATTGGCACGCCACGCAGACGTCGTTCCAGACCATGGGCCAGGGAAATGATGCCGGGGTAGCAAAGCGCCTCGCAGAGCACCAGATCACCGGCGTTGGTCAGCGCACTCATCGCGACCATCAAACCATGCTGTGCGCCGGCGGTGATCACCACTTGCTGCCATTGCGCATCGGGCAACGAATGGCGCAGCCATTGCGCGCCCGCCTCGCGATGGGCCGGATGACCGCCATCGGGGGCGTAATCGAGGGCATGGGCAAAATCCGTGCTTTTGGCCATGCCCACCAAGGCTCCGCGCAACCAGTATTCCAGGGTTTCGCTGTAAGGCTTGATGATCGAAAGATCCAGTAATTCAGACTGGCCCAGATTCAGCGAGGCGGCACTGTTGCTGGCCGGCAGTTCCAACTGCTTCTGGTTGAGCACATAAGTGCCACGCCCCACCTCCCCCTGCACCAGACGCCGCCGATGGGCTTCGCTATAGGCTCGGCTGATGGTACCGGGCGTGACATTCAGCGTGGTGGCCAGCTCCCGCAGGGTCGGCAGACGATCACCTTCGTTCAACACGCCGTTGCTGATATCGCGCGCCAACGCGTCGGCAATCGACAAATACATCGGCTGGCCGAACTCGCTTAGCTGAGGAACCCACATGAATGATCGCTACCCATCGTAAAAATGATGAATATCCGAGCAT
This sequence comes from Pseudomonas sp. P9_31, assembly GCF_034008235.1. Classification (NCBI taxonomy): domain Bacteria; kingdom Pseudomonadati; phylum Pseudomonadota; class Gammaproteobacteria; order Pseudomonadales; family Pseudomonadaceae; genus Pseudomonas; species Pseudomonas sp. P9_31. The sequence continues at coordinate 1,295,584 of NZ_CP125375.1, read as the reverse complement.
ATCACATGGAAGTTAGGCAACTAATAAATGGATACAATCAATAAATTGAGTCGATTGATTCGACGAATGAATCGAAAACCACCCCTCATTCAGAATATTTTTCAACAGCCATATTTATTTGAAAATCAAATAGTTACTTGAGAAAAATCTGATAAATACACCTCGATAGCAAAAAAACATCTCCTAGCAACTCCCTCCATCTATTGAATCAACTCAATTCATTCAAATACACTCATCTCGAATCGAATCAATCGACTCAATATCAATTCTGAATCACCGCGTGCCCGCCACGCCTAGCCGAGACATCATGGACACACTCAGAAAGGATCTATCCCTGTCAGCGGTCATTGCAGGCTTCATCGCCGTGATCATTTCCTATGCCGGCCCGCTGATCATCGTGTTTCAAGCGGCCCGGGAGGCGCACCTGCCCAATGATCAGGTGTCGTCCTGGATCTGGGCCATCTCCATCGGCAGCGGCATTACTGGTCTGTTATTGAGCTGGCGTTTGCGGATTCCGGTGATTACCGCATGGTCGACACCGGGCGCGGCGTTGCTGGTGTCGATGCTGCCCACGGTCTCCTTGCCCCAGGCCATCGGCGCCTATGTGGTGGCTTCGGTGATCATCGCGGTGGTCGGCCTGTCCGGCGCGTTCGACAAACTGATGAATCGCCTGCCAAAAGCCATCGCCGCCGCCATGCTCGCCGGCATCCTGTTTCGTTTCGGCGCCGAACTCTTCACCTCGATCAAGCTGCAGCCGAGCATGGTGCTGTCAATGATCGCGGCGTACCTGATCTTCAAACGCTTTTCACCGCGCTACGCCATCCTGTCGGTATTGATTGTCGGCTGTGCCGTGGCCGCCTCATTCGGTGAACTCAACACCGGTTCGATCACCATCGATGTCGCCCACCCGATCTTCATCGCCCCGCAGTGGAGCTGGCACGCGATCATCAATATCGGCCTGCCGCTGGCCCTCGTCACCCTGACCGGGCAGTACGTGCCGGGCATGGCGGTGTTGCGCACCTCGGGCTACAACACCCCCGCGCGCTCGATCATTTCGGTCACGGCCATCGGCTCGATTTTGATGGCGCCATTCGGCTCCCATGGCTTAAACCTCGCAGCCATCACCGCCGCTATCTGCACCGGCCGCGAAGCCCATGAAGATCGCGACAAGCGCTACATCGCCGGGATCGCCTGCGGGGTGTTCTACATTCTGATGGGCATCTTCGGCGCGACCCTGGCTTCGGTGTTTTCGGCCTTGCCCAAAGAGCTGATCGCCTCCCTCGCCGGTCTGGCCCTGTTCGGGGCGATCAGCGCCGGGCTGACCGGCGCCATGGCTGACGAAAAACAACGTGAAGCGGCGCTGATCACCTTCCTGGTCACCGCCTCGGGCATGAGTTTCCTGGGGCTGGCCGCTGCATTCTGGGGGCTGATCTTCGGGCTCGTGGCGCATTTCGTACTGACCTACACCAGGGAAAGCAAAGCCACCGCCGTCACCGAGGGCAGCCGACCATGATCGCTCGTACGACTCCATTGTGGTCGGCGGCGGACTGTCACACGCATCACCGCATCTCGCGCCAGCCTGCGTGGCCGAAGCACTTATCCAAGGAATGACTCCATGAGCCTGCACAATTTCGACCCTGTCATCGCCCGCCTGATCAGCCGTGAACGCAACCGTCAGGAAACCCATCTGGAGCTGATCGCCTCGGAAAACTACGTCAGCGAAGAAGTGCTGGAAGCCCAAGGTTCGGTGCTGACCAACAAGTACGCCGAAGGCTACCCAGGCAAGCGCTATTACGGTGGCTGTAAAGTGGTCGATGAGATTGAAAGCCTCGCCATCGAACGCGCCTGCAAACTGTTTGGTTGCGAATATGCCAACGTCCAGCCGCACTCCGGCTCCCAGGCCAATCAGGCCGTGTTTCTCGCTGTGCTCAAACCTGGCGACACGATTCTGGGAATGTCCCTGGCCGATGGCGGCCACTTGACCCATGGCGCCTCAGTAAACTTCTCCGGCAAGTTCTACACCGCGTACTCTTACGGCCTGGAAAAACACAGCGAAACCCTCGACTACGCCGAGATGGAAGCCCTGGCCCGGGAACACCGGCCGAAAATGATCATTGCCGGTGCCTCGGCGTATTCCAGGACCATCGACTTCCAGCGTTTTCGCAATATTTGCGATGAAATCGGGGCATACCTGATGGTCGACATGGCGCACTACGCCGGACTAATCGCAGCCGGCCTGTATCCCTCGCCGGTCGGCATTGCAGACTTCGTCACCTCGACCACTCACAAAACGCTGCGCGGCCCACGGGGCGGTCTGATCCTGGCTAAACGCGAACATGCGACGTTGCTCGACAAGACGATATTCCCGGTCTACCAGGGTGGACCTCTGATGCACGTCATCGCCGCCAAGGCCGTGGCGTTCAACGAAGCCCTCGGTGATGAGTTCAAGCACTACCAGCAACGCGTCATCGACAACGCCAGGACCATGGCGAACATCCTTACTCGGCGAGGCCTGCGGGTGGTGTCAGGTGGCACCGACTGCCACATGTTCCTGCTCGATCTGCGCGCGAAGAACATCACCGGCAAAGAGGCCGAGGCGTTGCTGGAAAGTGCCCACATCACCTTGAACAAGAACGCGATTCCCGACGATCCGCAAAAACCTGCGATCACCAGCGGCATTCGCATTGGCACACCTGCCCTGACCACACGGGGCTTCGGTGAAGCCGAATGCGCCGAAGTGGCCGACCTGATTGCCGATCTGCTTGAGCAACCGACCAATGCGGTACTGCTGGAAAAAGTCCGCCGACGGGTGATGCATTTGTGTGAGTGCTTCCCGGTCTATCTATTGACTTGACGGCACTGAAACAGGCGGGGCGGACGCTTTAGTCCGCCCTTTTTTTGCACGGGCAGATACTGCGGCGACAGGTCGCAGCCGACTGTTACCAAATCCGAAATGATCCATGTCAATAAAAGCCCTTTCTCTATGTGTTACAGGACATTATCCTTACGCCCGTCCTGCTGAAACGCTTCTCCCCTGCTTCATCCCGCTGCGTTCAGTCCCCCCCTTTAGAAAAAAGACCAAGAATTTCTTCTCTATGCCTGATTTTCATACTTCGCGAGACAGCGCTGTCTTGCTCCCTGTGGCCAGTCGAAAAGCCCTGAACCTGATCGGTGGGTTCACCGCATTGAGCCTCGCCACCTGTACCCAGGCTGCACCGGCATTCGATAGCGATTCGCCGTGGATGCTCGGTGACTGGAACGGCACGCGCACCGAACTTTCGGAAAAAGGCTACGACTTCAAGGTCGATTACACCGGCGAAATGGGCAGTAACCTGCACGGCGGCTACGACCATGACCGCACCGCGCGCTACAGCGACCAGTTCGGCTTCGGCAGCCACCTGGACTTGCAGAAGATTCTGGGTTGGGACGACGCTGAATTTCAGCTGACCATCACCGAACGCAACGGCAACAACATCAGCAACGACCGGATCAACGACCCGCGTGTCGGCGGCTTCACTTCGGCTCAGGAAGTCTGGGGCCGTGGCCAGACCTGGCGCCTGACGCAGATGTGGTATCAGCAGAAATTCTTCGATCAGAAACTCGATATCAAAGTCGGCCGCTTCGGCGAGGGCGAAGACTTCAACAGCTTCCCTTGCGACTTCCAGAACCTGGCGTTCTGCGGCTCTCAGGTCGGCAACTGGGTTGGTGGCATCTGGTACAACTGGCCGGTCAGCCAGTGGGCGATGCGCGTCAAATATCACCTGACGCCGCAGCTTTACGCACAAGTCGGGGTTTACGAGCAAAACCCGTCCAATCTGGATCGCGACAACGGTTTCAAGCTCAGCGGCAGCGGCACTCAGGGCGCGATCCTGCCGGTGGAACTGGTCTGGACCCCGAAGTTCAACGGCCTGCCGGGTGAATACCGCGCCGGTTACTACTACAGCAACGCCAAGGCCAGCGACGTCTACAAGGACAACAATGGCCAGCCTGCCGCCCTGAGCGGCGAGGCTTATCGCAGCGCATCGAGCAAGCACGGCGTATGGCTCGGTATTCAGCAGCAGTTGACCAGCCACGCCAGCGACAACTCTCGGGGCCTGAGCGTGTTCGCCAACGGCACGATGCACGACAAGAAGACCAACGCGATCGACAACTACGTCCAGGCCGGCGTCGTCTACAAGGGCCTGTTCGATGCTCGCACCAAAGACGATATCGGTTTCGCCCTGGCCCGTGTCCACGTCAACCCGGCCTACCGCAAGAACGCCGAGGCGACCAATCAGGCCCGCGCCGTCTTCGACTACGACGACCCATCGTTTCTGCCACCGCAAGACACCGAGTACAGCAGCGAGCTCTATTACGGCGTGCACGTCACGAACTGGCTGACCGTGCGCCCGAACCTGCAATACATCCGCCACCCCGGTGGCGTGGACAAGGTCGATGACGCGCTGATTGGCGGGATCAAGATCCAGTCGTCCTTCTAATACTTATGCAAAAACCTGTGGGAGCGAGCCTGCTCGCGATAGCGGTGTGTCAGTCGACATCAGCGCTGAATGTCAAGCCGCCATCGCGAGCAGGCTCGCTCCCACAAGGACCGCATCAACTGAACAGCTTTTCTATGAACCATGCCCACACCAGATCGTCATCTACAGTGACTACTGCGCGGGACTACTTAAAACGTCACGGAGAACCACACTATGAGCACTGATGGTGCTTTGAGTCGAAGCCGTCTATTGCCGAGCCTGCTCGGTATCGTGCTTCTGCTAATGGGCCTGGCCTTGCTGGCCGGGGGGATCAAGCTGAGCATGCTTGGCGGCTCACTGTATTACCTGCTGGCCGGTATCGGCCTGATGCTGACCGGGGGGCTGCTGCTGGCCGACCGTTTTGCGGCATTGAGCCTGTACGCGGTGGTGCTGTTCGCCAGTACGGTCTGGGCACTGTGGGAAGTCGGTCTGGACTGGTGGCAACTGGTGCCACGTCTGGCGCTGTTCTTTACCCTCGGTATCGTCATGCTGCTGCCATGGTTTCGTCGCCCGTTGCGTACCGGCGAGTTCAACCCGGTCGGCACTGGCGTGCTGAGCGCTGCCGTGGTCATCGCCGGTATCGCCGCGCTGGCCAGCCTGTTCACCAACCCCGGTGAAATCAAAGGCCAACTGGATCGTGACGCCGTGCCAGGCATGACCAACACCGCCCCGGCCATGCCGGACGGTGACTGGAACTCCTACGGCCGCAGCGCCCATGGCGATCGTTACTCGCCACTGGCACAGATCACGCCGCAGAACGTCAACAAACTGGTTCCTGCCTGGACCTACCGCACCGGCGACCTGCCGGGCCCGAACGACCCGGGCGAAACCACCGCGGAAAACACCCCGCTCAAAGCCAACGGCATGCTGTATGTCTGCACGCCGCACAGCCAGGTGATCGCGCTGGACCCGGACACCGGCAAGGAAATCTGGCGTTTCGATCCGAAGCTCTCCACGCAGAAGGCGGCGAACTTCAAGGGTTGGGCGCACATGACCTGCCGTGGCGTGACCTATCACGATGATGCCGCCTACGCGTCCGAGCAGAGCCCGACCGGCACCGCCAACGCGCCAGTGACCAGCGTCTGCCCGCGCCGGATCTTCCTGCCGACCGCCGACACCCGCCTGATCGCCCTGAACGCCGACACCGGCAAGATGTGCGAAGACTTCGGTAACGGTGGCCAGGTCGACCTGACGGCCAACATCGGCGGCTTCACCCCAGGTGGTTACTACTCCACGTCGCCACCGGCGGTCACCAAAGACCTGGTGGTGATTGGCGGCCACGTCACCGACAACGTTTCCACCGACGAGCCAAGCGGCGTGATCCGCGCGTTCGACGTGCACACCGGCAAGCTGGTGTGGAACTGGGACAGCGGCAACCCGGACGACACCACGCCGATTGCCGAAGGCAAGGTCTACACCCGCAACTCGCCGAACATGTGGTCCATGTTCGCCGTCGATGAAAAGCTCGGCATGCTCTACCTGCCGATGGGCAACCAGACCCCGGATCAGTTCGGTGGCGCGCGCACCCCTGAATCGGAACTGCACGCCGCCGGCCTGACCGCGCTGGACATCGCCACCGGCAAGGTGCGCTGGCACTTCCAGTTCACGCACCACGACCTGTGGGACATGGACGTCGGTGGCCAGCCAACCCTGATGGACCTGAAAACCGCAGACGGTGTGAAACCGGCGGTGCTCGCGTCCACCAAGCAAGGCAGCATCTATGTGCTGGACCGCAGCAACGGCAAGGCCATCGTGCCAATCAACGAAGTGCCGGTGCCACAAGGCGCTGTCGAAGGTGATCACACCTCGCCGACCCAACCGAAATCCGACCTGAACCTGATGCCGCCGCCGCTGAAAGAGCGCGACATGTGGGGCGTCACCCCGTTCGACCAACTGATCTGCCGGATCAACTTCAAATCCCTGCGCTACGACGGCCCGTTCACGCCGCCATCGCTGCAAGGTTCGATCGTTTATCCAGGCAACTTCGGTGTGTTCGACTGGGGTGGTATCTCGGTTGACCCGGTGCGTCAGATTGCTTTCATGAACCCGGACTACATGGCGTTCAAATCGAAACTGATCCCCGCCGCCGAAATCGCAGCCCAAGGCCCGCGTAAAAGCGAAACCGAAGGCGTGCAGCCGAACAAAGGCGCGCCATACGGCGTCATCCTCGAACCCCTGCTCTCGCCAATGGGCCTGCCGTGCCAGGCACCGGCCTGGGGTTACGTGACAGCGGTCGACCTGACCACCAGCAAAATCATCTGGAAACACAAAAACGGCACCGTGCGCGACAGCTCGCCGGTTCCGATCCCTCTAAGCATGGGCGTTCCAAGCCTGGGCGGCACCTTCACCACCGCCGGTGGCGTGGCCTTCCTGAGCGGCACTCTCGACCAGTACCTGCGCGCCTACGACGTGAAAAACGGCAAGCAGCTGTGGGAAGGCCGCCTGCCAGCCGGCGCGCAAACCACGCCGATGACCTACACCGGTAAAGACGGCAAGCAATACGTGCTCGTCGTTGCGGGTGGTCACGGATCGCTGGGCACCAAGCAGGGTGACTATGTGATTGCGTACAAACTGTCCGAGTAAGTTTTATCGGCGGTTAAAAAACAGGGCGGTTACCTTCGGGGAGCCGCCCTTTTTTGTACCTGCGAATCCGCTGATGCCTGAACGGCCAAGGATGGGAAGCCTCGGCTAAATGAGGCAAGATCGGCCATTGCGAGCCAGCTACGGCACTGAACAGCGCTTGCTGACGCGAGCCGTCGCCTCAGGAGAAACATTTTGCACAGGGATCAATGTGATGAGCTTTGGCAAAAACTGGAACACTGGATTGGCGACTCTGAAGCCGCCAACTGGACCGAATACACCACCGAAATGGTGGCTAAATGTGTGCTTATTGACTTCACCGCCACACAATGGGCACTGCTCGACCAGACTTTACTGAGTAAACCGGAGTACTGGCAGCAGCGCTGCACAGTCTCACTGGGAGAAGACCGCTCGGTACCGGCAATCGCCTTGTTGAAACGCCTGCTGCTGGAGTCGGCTTACCTCGACGTCCGCATTCAGGCCATCTACGAACTCGACTGGTGCGAAACCCCCATCGAAAAAAATTACGCGCCTTACATTCAGGCAGTCATCCAGTGTCTTCCGGTTGAAGAGATTGAGCCCGAACTGAAAAGCTTGCTCACCAAAGCCGAGAACGCCACGTAATGAAAAACCTGACCACCATCCAGGTGCCTTCTATCGCGCAACTGAACGAGTCACAAAACGGTACCCTGCATTGGTGCCTGACCGATTTTCAGATGTGCCGCCCCTTCGACACGTCCAGCTTTCTCCCGATATTGCTCGATTGCCTGCTGATACCGACTAGTGTCGGCATTGAGATGTCCGGAATCACCATTGACGTCGACCTCGACCCGGCCAACATTGCCGACCACTTGATCGGCGTGCCCGGCATCACCTTCGAATTCATGGACGCGTTCGTCACCCTGCCCACCCCGGAAGCCATCCGCTACATCTGCACCTGGTGCGACCGCCACGCCGAGCATGATCGGGACAACGTCCTCTTGAAATGCCAAGCGCTCAAGGCCAGGTTCGAGGCATGAAATGGTTTGCCCATGGCCTTACCATCCTCCTCACACAGGAACCGCCAGTTGTTTGACCTGAGCCTGCTCACCGGCAAAATCATCTTCGACGACCTGTCGCCCCTGACCGACCAGCCTCTGGCTGGCCAGATCGATGCGCTCAAGGAAGACCTGTTGCAGGTCGAGTACGGCAAGCAACTGCTGCTGGATGTCGGTTGGTATCCCGAGTTCGATGAGGACGGTGCCTTTCGAGTGATGGTCATCAAAGATCACCACTGGGACTACCCACAGTGGACGGGCCAGGCGCAGACCCTGGCAGAACTGACCACACGCCTGACCGAAGCGCAACGCGAGCTGCACGCACGGCTCGACCTGCCTTGACCGAGAAGACCTCCATGAACGGCCCACTCAAGTACCGGCTACAACCATTGCGCATCCCCAGCGGTTGGCGCATCGAGGTCACCAACCTGTTTGAACTGGAGCTGACGCCAAATTCAGGCGACGGGTCGGGTGCATTCAGGACGGCCGACAAGCTGCAATTGATCACGACAATCGAATGGTTTGTCCTGCAACCCCAGGCTGTTCGGCGATGAAGCAAATTGTCGTCCCGCTGAGCCCGGCGGCCCTGCATCGACTGGACCTTGATCAAAGCCAACCGGGTGAAGTGGAAACGTGGACGTTGAGCCCCGAGCACTACCAGCAATTGTGGGACTCAGGGTTGATCCAGCGCGTCAACAGCGTTCTGGGCAGCTTGGTCGATGACTATGAAGACGCCAGCATCCAGGGTGCCACTGCGCTTGAAATCGTTCAGGAGCTGCTTGAGCAAGCGACACTGCCAGCGGACCTCAAGGCACGGTTCAAACAGCTGACTGCGCTAGCCCGAAGTAAAGGTACCGGCCTGTTTTTCTACTTTTGATCCGGACCGTTTGTCCTACAGACGCTCTGATTTCTAAGGATATTTCCGACAAGTTCTGGCGGTTGTCGGTCGGAAGTGAGGTGGATAGGCTTTGGGGGTCGCTGCAAATCAGCGACCGGGCGTCGCGGCCTGAATTTTTACTTGGTGCTTTTCCATTCCCTATTTGGAGCATCGCCATGTTTACACCAGAAACCGAAAACGTTTTGCCCCACGAATCCAACGATTCAAAAAAATTTAACGACACCGCCAACCGCACGCTCGATCACTACCTCAACCCATCCGCCCTCAAATCCCCCGTGGCCCGCAAGCCGAGCACGATGTATAGGGTTGCGCCGGATATCAAAGACGAAGACCTGTTGGCCCACACCTGTGAATCATTGGCCCAGGCCAGTGTGATGGCGAGTGATTTTGCGGGGTATCTGGAAGGGCCGCACCGGCACACGGCGATGGCGATTCAACAGATCGTCATGCTGGCAGAACTGGCGGTGAACCGGATGCTGGATAACGTGGACGTACCAAAACCTGCGCCACAGAGCTAATCCATTGTGGGAGCGAGCCTGCTCGCGATAGAGGTGTGTCAGTCGACATCAATGCTGGATGACCAATCGTCATCGCGAGCAGGCTCGCTCCCACAGTTTTGGACGGTGTACATCTGCAATAGACAGGTCATACGTTCATGACCTGTCAAAACCCTGAACACACACGCTGAAATACCCAGGCCCATTGAAACCACCCCCCACCTGCCCCATCTAAGACCCATACCCTATTGCGCAGGTGCCCCATGACCGACCAGCAAGAATTCCCTGAAGACGCGAGCGAATACACCGAAACAGACAACGCCGAACACCACGTCACCGGCAAAGGCCTCGCCCTGCCTGGCCAGAACCTGCCGGACAAGGTCTACATCATCCCGATCCACAACCGGCCCTTCTTCCCGGCGCAAGTACTGCCGGTGATCGTCAACGAAGAGCCGTGGGCCGAAACCCTCGAACTGGTGAGTCAATCCGACCACCACTCCCTGGCCCTGTTCTTCATGGACACGCCCCCGGAAGATCCTCGCCACTTCGACACCAAAGCCCTGCCGGAATACGGCACCCTGGTCAAAGTGCACCACGCCAGTCGCGAAAACGGCAAACTGCAATTCGTCGCCCAGGGCCTGACCCGGGTGCGCATCAAAGCCTGGCTCAAACACCATCGCCCACCGTACCTGGTGGAAGTCGAATACCCGCACCAGCCCACCGAGCCGACCGACGAGGTCAAGGCCTACGGTATGGCGCTGATCAACGCGATCAAGGAGCTGCTGCCGCTCAACCCGCTGTACAGCGAGGAGCTTAAAAACTACCTCAACCGCTTCAGCCCCAACGATCCGTCGCCGCTGACCGACTTCGCCGCCGCGCTGACCTCCGCCACTGGCAGCGAACTGCAAGAAGTACTCGACTGCGTGCCGATGCTCAAGCGCATGGAAAAAGTCCTGCCGATGCTGCGCAAGGAAGTCGAAGTCGCGCGCTTGCAGAAAGAGATTTCCGCCGAAGTTAACCGCAAGATCGGCGAGCATCAGCGCGAGTTCTTCCTCAAGGAACAGCTCAAGGTCATCCAGCAAGAGCTGGGCCTGACAAAGGACGACCGCAGTGCCGATATCGAGCAGTTCGAGCAACGTCTGACGGGCAAGGTGCTACCGTCCCAGGCGCAGAAACGCATCACCGAGGAAATGAACAAGCTGTCGGTCCTCGAGACCGGTTCGCCGGAATACGCAGTGACCCGCAACTACCTCGACTGGGCGACCTCGGTGCCGTGGGGCGTGTACGGCGAGGACAAACTCGACCTCAAACACGCACGCAAGGTGCTGGACAAACACCACGCCGGCCTCGATGACATCAAGGACCGCATCCTCGAATTCCTCGCAGTCGGTGCCTATAAAGGCGAGATCAGCGGCTCCATCGTGTTGCTGGTAGGCCCACCGGGCGTGGGCAAGACCAGTGTCGGCAAATCCATCGCCGAAACCCTGGGCCGGCCGTTCTATCGCTTCAGCGTCGGCGGCATGCGTGACGAAGCCGAGATCAAGGGCCACCGCCGCACTTACATCGGCGCGCAACCGGGCAAACTCGTCCACGCGTTGAAAGACGTCGAAGTGATGAACCCGGTGATCATGCTCGACGAGATCGACAAAATGGGCCAGAGCTACCAGGGCGACCCCGCCTCGGCGCTGCTGGAAACCCTCGACCCGGAACAGAACGTCGAATTCCTCGACCACTACCTGGATTTGCGCCTGGACCTGTCGAAAGTGCTGTTCGTCTGCACCGCCAACACCCTGGATTCAATACCCGGCCCGTTACTGGACCGGATGGAAGTGATTCGCCTGTCGGGCTACATCACCGAAGAAAAAGTCGCCATCGCCAAGCGTCACCTGTGGCCGAAACAGCTGGAAAAGGCCGGCGTGTCCAAAAGCAGCCTGTCCATCAGTGACAACGCCCTTAAAGCGCTGATCGACGGCTACGCCCGTGAAGCCGGCGTGCGACAGCTGGAAAAAAACCTTGGCAAACTGGTGCGCAAGGCCGTGATGAAGCTCATCGACGAACCGAAAGCGGTGATCAAACTCGGCCCGAAAGACCTGGAAGCCTCACTCGGCCGGCCAGTGTTCCGCAACGAGCAAGTGCTGTCTGGCGTCGGCGTGATCACCGGGCTGGCCTGGACCAGCATGGGCGGCGCCACCCTGCCGATCGAAGCCACGCGCATTCACACCCTCAACCGCGGCTTCAAACTCACCGGGCAACTGGGGGACGTGATGAAAGAGTCGGCGGAAATTGCCTACAGCTACGTCAGCTCCCATCTGAAGCAATTTGGCGGTGATCCGACGTTCTTCGACGAAGCCTTCGTCCACCTCCACGTACCGGAAGGCGCCACGCCGAAAGACGGCCCGAGCGCCGGCGTGACCATGGCCAGCGCCCTGCTCTCGCTCGCCCGCAACCAGCCGCCGAAAAAAGGCGTGGCCATGACCGGTGAGCTGACGCTGACCGGGCATGTACTGCCGATTGGCGGCGTGCGTGAGAAAGTCATCGCGGCGCGTCGGCAGAAGATCAATGAACTGATTTTGCCGGAGCCCAATCGCGGTAATTTCGAAGAGCTGCCGGAATACTTGAAGGAAGGGATTACCGTGCACTTTGCCAAGCGCTTTGCGGATGTAGCGAAGATATTGTTCTGACCCGTAACCTGATTGTTCCCACGCTCTGGGAACAATCAGACTCAACCAAAAAGCCCGCTGACCTTTAAAGGTTCAGCGGGCTTTTCATTTGCGTCACGGACTGAGGATGGCAGCCATCGCTGGCAAGCCAGCGCCTACGGTGCTCCGCGCAAAAAGAACACCCATTCCCTGCCCATCTTCCTCTTCTCGAATACGTTCAACTCAACCAACCCATTCAAGGTCGCTGACGCAGTGTTGTAAGAGCAGGCCAGATTCTCCTTCACATTGACCGCCGTAAATTCCTTGGCCATTCCACTCTTGGCCACTTGGTATACAGCTCGCTGTCTCTCGGTCAATTGGTCGAAAAAACCGGATGCCAACAACCATCGATCAAAGTTCTCGGCATAAGCCAGACTTTTCCGATAAGCCTCAGTAAAACCACGGACAGCACGCAGAATCACCGAACACTGGAAATCGATGAAATAAGTCAGGTCCAGCTCATCAGCTTCCGTATTCAGATACGAGCGGCCATATTTCACCGGAGCATTGCGCAGCAAAATGCTGATCGCTATATAGCGAAAGGCCGAGAAGTCATTCTTGAACATGAACCAGTAAAACAGCGCCCGCGCGACCCGGCCGTTGCCGTCGCGAAAAGGATGCTCATAGCCCAACGCAAAATGCAGGGCGATGCCTTTTATCAACGGATGAAGATAATCCACTTGATAGGGGTCGTTGTGGGATTGATTGATCCAATTCGACAGCACCTGCAGTCGTGACACCAGCCCCGCTGCGGGCGGCGGTGTATGCACGGCATTGCCCTCGCCATCCTGCACCACCACATCATCGTTGGCCCTGAAAGCCCCAGGTGAATATTGAGTGTCGTCGATGCCCTCGACGCCGACACGATGCATTGCCGCAATCAGCTCGACGCTCAAGGGTTCATAACGCTTTTCCCAGGCGAAGTTCATCATTTTGTAGTTGCCGATGACCATCCGCTCATCCGGCGTACGCGGCAGCCGCTTGCGCTTGAGCATATCTTTTGCCACTCGGGTAGTGGTCGCAGCACCTTCGAGTTGGCTGCTGCTGATTGCTTCATCTTCAATCAGATCGTTGAGCAGGTAGCTGAAATGCGCATGCTCGCCGATCTGGCTGGTCATGTGTTCCAGCGCTGCCGTTGTCGCTTGCCGATCGACGGCAGAAATAGCTTTCTGCGCCAGCGGCGTGAGCACGAAGCGGCCCCATTGGACAGGCTCGCCCAATGGCAGAAGGGTTGAGTACTGGGCGGTCCGGGCTTTTTTAACCAAGGCCCAGCACAGATTCGAGTCCAGCCCCGGCGCCCAGCGGTAGCGCAAGTCATCGAATGGAAGGTAACGCCCCTGATCGTCCAGAGGCTTGAGCAGTGCGAGGTAGTCCGAGAGGCGCTCCTTATTGGGCGATTGTCCCAACCGATCGAACACCGGATCGGATCTGCCCTTCAGCATGGGCGGCTTTTTCATCATTGCTGTCTCAAAAACTCACGAAACCGAGTCTTGAGTACAGCACCGCCCTTGCTCTGACTCAATATCAGACGGATCTGATATACATGTAGGAGCTGTGCCGCAGGCTGCGATCTTCTGATCTTGATCCTCATATGGATTTCAAGATCAAAAGATCGCAGCCTTCGGCAGCTCCTACAAGGGAATGCGGTGAGCCAAACCACGAGGTCGAGGCCGCCAAGATCAAACGGACTCTTTCTTGACCCTGAACCACGCCGCATACAACGCCGGCAAGAACAGCAACGTCAGCGCCGTCGCCACAATCAGCCCACCCATGATCGCCACCGCCATCGGCCCGAAGAACACGCTGCGTGACAGCGGGATCATCGCCAGCACGGCAGCGAGCGCGGTCAGCACAATCGGCCGGAACCGCCGCACCGTCGCCTCGATGATCGCCTGCCACGGTTTCAGCCCAGCGGCGATGTCCTGCTCGATCTGATCCACCAGAATCACCGAGTTACGCATGATCATCCCGGACAAGGCGATGGTCCCGAGCATGGCCACAAAACCGAACGGCTGACGGAACACCATGAGGAACAGGGTCACGCCGATCAATCCCAGCGGCGCGGTCAGAAAAACCATGACGGTGCGTGAGAAACTGCGCAGTTGCAGCATCAGCAACGTCAGCACCACCACGATGAACAGCGGCACGCCGGCCTTCACCGAGTTCTGCCCACGGGCCGAGTCCTCCAACGTACCGCCGACCTCCAGCAGATAGCCGTCCGGCAGTTCGGCGCGAATCGGATCGAGGGTAGGCATGATTTGCTGCACCAGCGTCGCCGGCTGTTCCTTGCCATAGATGTCGGCGCGAACCGTCACGTTGGGCAGGCGATTACGGTGCCAGATGATGCCTTCTTCGAAGCCATATTCCAGCGTGGCAATCTGCGACAGCGCCACGCTGCGACCATTGTCGGTCGGCACGGCCAGGCTTGGCAGCAATGCCAGTTCGGTGCGCTCATGCACCGTGCCGCGCAGCAGGATCTCGATCAATTCGTTATCTTCGCGGTACTGGCTGACGCTGGCACCGGTCAGCGAGCTTTGCAGGAAACCCGAGAGGTTCGCCGTGCTCACACCCAGCGCTCGCGCGCGGTCCTGATCGACATTCAGGTAAACGACTTTGCTCGGCTCTTCCCAGTCCAGATGCACGTTGGCCACGTGTGGGTTCTCGCGAACCTTGGCCGCCACTTTACGGGCCAATGCGCGGACTTCCTCGATGTGCTCACCGGTCACCCGGAACTGCACCGGATAGCCCACCGGGGGACCGTTCTCCAGCCTCGTGACACGTGAACGCAGCGCCGGGAACTGTTCGTTGAGGGTTTCGATCAGCCAGGTGCGCAGGGTTTCGCGGTCTTCGATGGTCTTGGCCAGGACGACAAACTGGGCGAAGCTCGCTGCCGGAAGTTGCTGATCCAGCGGCAGGTAGAAACGCGGCGAACCGGTGCCGACATAAGCCACATAGTTGTCGATCCCGGCGTGATCCTTGAGCAGCCCCTCGAGACGTTTGACCTCTTCTGCGGTGTTGCTCAGGGACGCACCTTCGGCCAGTTTCAGGTCGACCATCAGTTCCAGCCGCCCCGAAGCCGGGAAGAACTGCTGCGGCACGAAACGGAACAGCACCACGGACGCGACGAACATCACGATGGTCAGGACGATCACCGTTTTGCGCCGGCGCACGCACCACTCCACCAGCCGTCTGACGCGCTGATAGAACGGCGTGCCGTAAGGGTCGGGCTGGCCGTCGCCGGTGCCGTGTTTGGCGGCGTGAATTTTCGCCAGGTCCGGCAGGAGTTTTTCCCCCAGATAAGGCACAAAAACCACGGCGGCAACCCACGACGCCAGCAACGCGATGGTCACCACCTGGAAGATCGAGCGGGTGTATTCGCCAGTGCCCGATTGCGCGGTGGCAATCGGCAGGAAACCGGCGGCGGTGATCAGCGTACCGGTGAGCATCGGGAACGCGGTGCTGGTCCAGGCATAGCTGGCGGCCTTGATCCGGTCGAAACCCTGCTCCATTTTGATCGCCATCATTTCCACGGCGATGATCGCGTCGTCTACCAGCAAGCCCAGCGCCAGCACTAGCGCGCCGAGGGAAATCTTGTGCAGACCTATCCCTAAGTAATACATGCAGGCGAAGGTCATCGCCAACACCAGCGGAATCGCCAGCGCCACGACCATGCCGGTGCGCACGCCGAGGGAGAAGAAGCTCACCAGCAACACAATCGCCAAGGCCTCCACCAGCACTTGAACGAACTCGCCGACACCGGTTTTCACCGCGGCGGGTTGATCGGACACTTTGCGCAGTTGCATGCCGGCCGGGAGGTTTTGCTGGATCCTGGCGAACTCGATTTCCAGCGCCTTGCCCAATACCAGAATATCGCCACCGTCCTTCATGGCCACCGCCAGACCGATGGCGTCTTCGGCCATGAAGCGCATGCGCGGCGCCGGTGGATCGTTGAAACCGCGACGAACGTTCGCTACATCACCGATGCGGAACGTGCGATCAGCGACGCGGATCGGGAAGTTCTTTATCTCGTCGACCGTCTGAAAATTCCCCGAGACCCGTAGCTGCAAACGCTCGCTGGTGGTTTCGAAGAAGCCTGCGGTAGACATCGCATTCTGCTCTTCAAGCGCCTGCTGTACCGCCGCCAACGGCAACCCGAGGGTGGCCAGTTTGACGTTGGACAGCTCGATCCAGATTTTCTCGTCCTGCAGACCGAGCAGGTCGACCTTGCCCACATCCTTGACCCGTTGCAGCTGGATCTGGATGCGGTCGGCGTAATCCTTGAGCACTGCGTAATCAAAGCCTTCGCCGGTCAGGGCGTAGATGTTGCCGAAGGTGGTGCCGAATTCATCGTTGAAAAACGGGCCCTGGATACCCGGCGGCAGGGTCTGACGGATGTCGCTGATCTTCTTGCGGACCTGATACCAGAGGTCCGGGATTTCTACCGAATGCATGGAGTCCCGAGCCATGAATGTGACCTGGGACTCCCCCGGGCGGGAGAACGAGGTGATCCGTTCGTACTCGCCGGTTTCCATCAGTTTCTTTTCAATACGCTCGGTGACCTGGCGCGACACTTCCTCGGCCGTGGCCCCCGGCCAGTTGGTGCGAATCACCATGGCCTTGAAGGTGAACGGCGGGTCTTCGCTTTGGCCAAGTTTGGTGTAGGACAACGCGCCGACGACAGCCAGCAAGAGCATCAGGAACAGTACGATCTGGCGGTTACGCAGCGCCCATTCGGAAAGATTGAAACCCATCGGGGATTACTCCTTGTGCGCCAGATTGACCACGCGGTTGGAGCGATCCACCGGGCGCACTTGCTGCCCGTCGTGAAGCACATGAACACCGGCGGCCACCACCCAGTCGCTGGCGTTCAGGCCTTCGAGCACCGGCACGGTTTTCTCGCCGAATGCACCGACCCGCACCGGGGCTTTTTTCAAGGTGTTGTTGGCACCGACCACCCACACATAAGTGGCACCGTTTTCCGCGGTGACCGCCGACAGCGGCACCGACAACGCCACCACTTCGGCGGTCTGGATGAACACCCGGGCGCTCTGGCCCAGCTCGGCGGGAACCTTGCCGGCGGTAAAAGCGATACGCGCGGCGAAGGTGCGGGATTTGGGATCGGCGGCGGGCGACAGTTCACGAATGCGTCCGCTGAACCGTTGATCGGGTTGGGTCCAGAGCTCCACCGAAACCGGCTGACCGACCTTGAAGCGGCCGAAGCTCTGCTCCGGCAGGCTGATCGACACTTCGCGTTCGCCATCGGTGGCGAGGGTAAACACGGTTTGCCCGGCCGCTACCACTTGCCCGACTTCAACCGCACGCTTGGCCACTACGCCATCCTGCGGCGCACGCAGCACGGCGTAACTGGCCTGGTTGGTCGAGACATTGAATTCGGCTTTGATTTGCTTGAGACGTGCTTCACCGGAACGGTAGAGGTTTTCCGCATTGTCGTACTGCGAACGGCTGACCATCTGCCGCTCCATCAGCGTCTTGTAGCGATCACGCTCGGCACGCACCATGCTCAGATTGGCCTCGGCGGCCGCGACCTGGGCACGGGTGGCTTCCAGTTGCAGACGTACGTCCTGAGGATCGAGCTCCGCCAGGGGTTGATCAGCCTTGACTCGCTGCCCCTCCTCGACCAGTCGTCGGGTGACTTTGCCACCAATGCGAAAGGCCAGATCAGGCTCATAGCGCGCGCGGACTTCACCGGGAAAACTTTCCATGGCCTGCGCCGAAGGCTCTGGCTGCACCACCATGGCCGGACGCACGGTGACTTGAGGCGCCTCTTCATGGCCACACGCCGACAATAAAAAAGCCAGACTGACCGGCAACGCGAGGGGCAAGGCATAGCGCAGCATGGTGAAGGACCTTTCGCTAATGGTGCTTGGAATAATTATACTGACCAGTATGTTATTAATAGCAAACTCACCAGTCCAGTATTAAAGCGAAAAATGTCAGACAATCTTTCAACACCCAGTGGTCCGGGCCGTCCCAAGGATCTGGCCAAGCGCCAGGCAATCCTCGATGCGGCGAAAATCCTGTTTCTGAGCAAGGGTTACGCCAACACCAGCATGGATAACGTGGCGGCCGAGGCCGGCGTGTCGAAACTGACGGTCTACAGCCACTTCAACGACAAGGAGACGCTGTTCTCCGCCGCCGTGGTGGCCAAATGCGAAGAACAACTGCCACCGCTGTTTTTTGAATTGCCGGACGGCATTACGGTGGAAACCGTGCTGCTGAACATCGCTCGCGGTTTTCATCAATTGATCAACAGCGACGAATCGGTGAACCTGCACCGGCTGATGATGACGCTGGGCAGCCAGGACCCGAAGCTCTCGCTGATTTTCTTCGAGGCCGGGCCAGAACGCATGCTGCATGGCATGGAGCGTTTGCTGGCCAAGGTCAATCAGAGCGGCGTGTTGAGCATCGATAAACCGCGTAATGCGGCCGAGCATTTCTTTTGCCTGCTCAAGGGCGCGGGGAATTTCCGGTTGCTGTACGGCTGTGGTGAGCCGGTGACCGGGGATGCTGCCGAAGCCCATGTGCGGGAAGTGGTGGGGTTGTTTATGCGGGCTTATCGGCCGGGGTTAGCCTGATGATCGTTCCCACGCTCTGCGTGGGAATGCAGCCCGGGACGCTCCGCGTCCCTTTCGAAGCGGACGCAGAGCGTCCATTGAGGCATTCCCACGCAGAGCGTGGGAACGATCAGTATCGAATCAGGGCTTGAGCGCTTTCTTCGGATAAATGTCGTAGCGGCTGGACTTGCCATCCAGCGCATGACTCGGCTTCGGCCCGGCAATGCACGGCGCCTTGCGCGGGCGCTTGACCACCACCCGGTGACTGGCCAGGGCCAACGCCGCTTCGAGCAGGGCTGGCGCATCCGGGTCGTCGCCGACCAGCGGCCGGAACAGGCGCATTTCCTTCTTCACCAACGCGGTTTTCTCGCGATGGGGAAACATCGGGTCGAGGTAGATCACCTGCGGCGGCTCACCCTCCCAGTTGCGCATCACCTCGATCGAATTGCCCTTGAGCAAACGCATCCGCGCCACGATCGGCGCCACGTCGAAATCTTCCGCGCCACGCGCCAGGCCATCTTCAAGCAAAGCGCCGATCAGCGGCTGGCGCTCGATCAGGCTCATCTCGCAGCCCAGGCTGGCCAGTACGAACGCGTCCTTGCCCAACCCCGCCGTGGCATCCAGCACCTGCGGGCGCACGCCTTGAGCGACACCAACCGCCTTGGCGATCATCTGGCCGCTGCCGCCGCCGTACAACCGACGATGGGCCGCGCCGCCCTCGACAAAATCTACCCGCACCGGCCCTGGAGCGTCCGGCCCGAGTTGTTGCAGCTGCAACCCCTGCTCACCCACCTGCAAGGCAAACTCGCCGTCCTCCACCTGCAACGGCAATCCCAGGCGCTCGGCCCATTGCTCGGCCTGTGGCTGGAAAGTCGTGCCCAAGGCCTCGACATGGATACGGCAAGCCGCAGGTTGCTCAATCATGGGAAAACACGCTCAAAAAATTAATGATCGGCAAAAACGGCCGATAACCAAACTATCGAGCATTTTGCCAGAGCTGAGCGTCGACCGAGAGAAATGTCAGACATTCAACGCACATCGATAGGCTACATCTCGCCCCACGGCGATTTTGGCCTGCGAAATTCCCAAGCACTGAGCGGCGTCAGTCACCTGTGGCAGGATTTTTTTGCCCAGGCCCTGGCCGATCAGTCGGGCGATGTCGTGCCGGAGTCTCTCAACTTTCCGCCAGTCGATCTCGACAGCCCGGTCGAACCGACCGTCGGCAGCGAGCTGCTGGCACACATCGTCTCTCAGCGTGAATGCAACGTCACAGAAACCCCGGCCCGCCCGCCAGAGCCACTGTTCCTGCCGATTGCCGAGTTCGAAATGGATTTGGCCGACAAGCCATTCCCGCCGTTTCCAGCGGAAGAAATCGTCGCGCAACAGAAACAACAGGACTTTGAAAGCGGCTGGGTTCGCCCGATCGTGCTCACCGCCGGTCAGCCGCTGCCCGAGCCTGGCGCTGCACCGCAACCGCGTCCACTGCACTTGCCGATCGCCGAGTTCGAACTCCATCTGCTGGACAAGCCGTTCCCGCCGTTCTCACCGGAAGAATTGGTGGAACAACAGAAACAACTCGATTTCGATAACGGCTGGGCACGCCCGATCGTACTGCAGAACCTGCGCATCGCCGCATAACCCTCAGCGGCCCAGCCACCACGGCCTCCTCAGCCTTTGAACAATTGATTGGCCTTCTGGAACGGCATCGACCGGGAAGTGAAGCCAAAGGTCCCGTGTTGCTGGATTTCCTCTGCGGCGCGCAAGAACTCGCCATATGCCGCCAGCGCCAGGGCCGAACCGACACTGATGCGTTTGACGCCCATTTCACTCAACTGCGCCACCGTCAGTTTGAGCCCGCCGGACATCAGCACATTGACCGGTTTCGGCGCCACGGCGCGAACCACCGCCAAGACCTCTTCAGCGCTGCGCAAGCCCGGTGCGTAAAGCACGTCGGCTCCCGCCTCGGCGAATGCCTGCAAACGGCGAATGGTATCGTCGAGGTCAGGATTGCCGTGCAAAAAGTTCTCGGCACGCGCCGTCAGCACAAACGGAAAAGGCAAGCTGCGAGCCGCTGCAACGGCGGCTTCGATGCGCGCCACGGCATGTTCGAAACAGTAGATCGGGCCCTCCTCACGCCCCGTGGCATCTTCGATCGAACCACCGACGGCACCGGCCTGGGCGGCACGAAGAATACTTTGGGCGCAGTCGGCGGGAGCGTCGGCAAAACCGTTTTCGAGATCCACCGCTACCGGCAGATCAGTGGCCGCGACAATCGCCCGAACGTTCGCCAGGGTATCGTCGAGCGTCAACCCACCATCGGGGCGGCCTTGAGAAAAGGCACAACCGGCGCTGGTAGTCGCCAGCGCCTCGAAGCCCAGGCTGGCGAGCATTTTCGCCGAGCCGGCGTCCCAGGGGTTGGGAATGACAAAAGCGCCCTCGCGTTCGTGCAGTGCTTTGAACGCCTGGGCTCGAAGGGTTTGCGCATCCATTGGCAGGTTCCTGAAAAGGGGAAAACGAAGCTGATGCCAGTCAGTTAAACGCAATCCCTCAGGTTTCGCGCCTTAACGGACTGACATCAGGGAACGAGGCCGCTTCAAAGCAAGCCAAGTTGCTCGGCGGCGGGTTCTCTGTATAACTCAGGCAGCGGCGGCAGGCCAGGCAAACGTAACATCAGTTGTGCATGAAAACGTTGTGCGAGTTTCGCTGCCAGCAGGTTGTCGGCGGTGTGCAGGAAGATATAGGGCGTGCGCCCCTCTTCGATCCAGACGGCGATTTTCTCGACCCACGGCACCAGGAACGGGTCGTTGGCTTCAAGCACAGGATGGCCAATGAAACGCACTTGTGGAAACTGAGTAAACGCAGCGGGGCGAGGCGGTACCCTGGGCTTTTTCGATTGGGCGTGGAGCACCGACGGATCGGTGGAGGTGCAGCTGAACAGCGCTCGCGGATCGAGACAGATGCGCTCGACACCACGATCCAGCAGCAGGCGATTGAGCATCCGCTCGGCATCGCCCTTGGCGAAGAATTCGTCATGCCGCACTTCGACCGCCAAGGGCCGGTCCACTGCATCGATAAAGCCGGCCAGCTCCGACAGTCGTTGAGGGGTGAAGCTTTTGGACAATTGCAGCCAGACGGGAGAAACACGCTCACCCAGAGGACTGAGCAATTGCAGGAAGGTCTCGGCGGCGGTCAGTTGATCGCGCAAGTCGCCGCTGTGGCTGATGTCGCCGGGGAACTTGGCGGTGAAGCGAAAGTGTGCGGGCATGGTGTCGGCCCAGCGCTGCACGGTGGCGGCAGAGGGGCTCGCGTAGAAGGTCGTATTGCCTTCCACGGCGTTGAACACTTGAGAATAAAGATTGAGAAACTCGGCGGGCCTGGCGTCTTGTGGATACAAGTACTCGCGCCAGGCGTTTTCACTCCAGGACGGGCAGCCGAGGTAGTAAGGCAGCGCCATCAGATGTACAGGTCGAGACCCAGTACATCCGCATCCCAATCGACAAAAGTGGCGGTGCTCAGGTAGCTGGCCAGTGCCATCGCCACGCTTTTGCTCATGGCGCGGTGATAAATCATGTCTTGTTGACGCGCGGGCAGATTGCTCAGGCGTTGCGCAGAGGCTTTGGCGGCACGGGCGGCCAATTGCTCTTCGGTTGGGAATTCCAGCTCGCCGTCGATATCGACGTAGTCGTCATCCGCCACAGGGCCTTTGCGGGGCTTGCGCTTGATGGGGTAGGACTGGGAGGAAAGGCCGTCTATACGCATAAGTGCATGCTCGGTATCGATGATGGCAGCTTAGTGGCACATCACCCACTTCGCAAACTGCCGAGTGATAACTAGAACACATAAAAGACAAAAGGTTTAAAAGCGCAGGAGAGAAAATGACGATTGGCACTGGCTGGTAGACCGCCATCGCGGGCAAGCCCGCTCCCACAGGATCTCCGCAAACCCTGTGGGAGCGGCGGTGCGGCGATCCGACTTGTCCGCGATTGGACCCGCTCGGTCTTGGGAATTAACGCGCTTTGGGCGTCGCGACTTTATCGCGCAGATACACCGGTTGCGCATCGTCAGCCACGATCGCTTCACCGCGTTCCCAGGCGAAACGCGCCAGGGTCAGCAGGTCTTCGGCGTGAGGCAGCATGCCCGCGTCCTGGCCGCACAGGTTGACGGCAATGCGCTCGGCATATCCCCAACCGGTGCCCGCGCCGAACCATTCGCCACTGGCATCGGCCGGCAGCGCGGCGACTTCCGGTGGCAGTACCGCTTCGTTGCCCACCAGCCGCATCTCCCCCGCCGTTTCGCGATAGCACCCCCAATACACCTCATCCATGCGCGCATCGATGGCCGCCGCGACCTGGCTGACACCGTGTTCGCGATGAGCCCGCTGGGCGAGTACCGCCAGATTGGAGACCGGCAACACCGGACGATCCAGCGCAAACGCCAGCCCCTGCACCACGCCGATGGCGATCCGCACCCCAGTGAACGCGCCCGGCCCACGGCCGAACGCAATGGCATCGACCGCTTGCAGGGTCGTCCCGGCATCGGCCAGCAGTTGCTGGATCATCGGCAGCAGCTTTTGCGCATGCAGGCGCGGGATCACCTCGTAATGGCTCGTGACTTTGCCGTCATGCAGCAAGGCAACGGAGCAAGCTTCGGTCGCGGTGTCCAGGGCCAGCAAGGTGCTCATCGATGTTTCCGTAAGAAAGGTCAGAAAAAGTGCGCCAGTATAAACAACTACGGCCCGCAAGCGGGCCGTAGAAGATGAAGCCGATCAGACTTTTCAGCTCAGTGCTTCAAGCACCTTGCCGGTGATCGCTTCTACCGAGCCAACACCTTCGATGTGGCTGTACTTCGGCTTGCCTTGAGCGTTGGACAGCTCCTGGTAAAACTTCACCAGTGGCTCGGTCTGGGCGTGGTATACCGAGAGGCGATGACGCACGGTTTCTTCGGTATCGTCTTTGCGCTGCACCAGCTCTTCACCGGTGCTGTCGTCTTTACCGGCAATTTTCGGCGGGTTGTAGACGATGTGGTACACGCGACCGCTAGCCTCGTGAACACGACGACCGGCGATACGCTGGACAATTTCTTCGTCTTTGACGTCGATTTCGACCACGTGATCCAGTTCGACACCGGCCTTCACCAGGGCTTCAGCCTGAGGAATGGTCCGCGGGAAACCGTCGAACAGGAAACCGTTGGCGCAATCGGCCTGGCTGATGCGTTCCTTGACCAGATTGATGATCAGGTCATCGGAAACCAGACCACCGCTGTCCATGACGCTCTTGGCGATCAGGCCCAGCTCGGTACCGGCTTTTACGGCAGCACGCAGCATGTCGCCGGTAGAGATTTGCGGAATGCCGAATTTCTCGGTGATGAACTTAGCCTGAGTACCTTTACCGGCCCCGGGAGCTCCCAGCAGAATGACGCGCATCGATGTGCTCCTCAATTTTTTATATAGATAACGTCAGATTCGCCTCGTGGGGCCAATCTCAAAAATAGGATCGCGACCGCCCAAACGGCCAAAGGCTGATCAAGATACACAGCAGACCCTGCCCACACAAGCCGCCGAAAGTCGGAGAAACCCGCGCCTGAGGAGCCCCTGCGAAAGGGTAACCCAAGTCGCAACCCCATCATTAACTGTCGCGTGACAGACCTTTTCGACCGCTCGCCCGCAGGCACTCGACGCTCGCGCCGGGTGCCTGTCCCCACGACGAAAACCTTAGCCGGTATTTCGCAAACCGGCGGCAATCCCCGCCACAGACACCAGCAACGCCTGTTCTACCGGGCTGCCCTGCGCCTCATCCTGCTGCCGCGAACGGGCTAACAGCTCGGCCTGCAATAGATGCAGCGGGTCGAGGTAGGTGTTGCGCAAGCGGATGAATTCAAGGGTGTCTGGGCTGTGTG
The DNA here is from genome assembly GCF_034008235.1 of Pseudomonas sp. P9_31. NCBI lineage: Bacteria > Pseudomonadati > Pseudomonadota > Gammaproteobacteria > Pseudomonadales > Pseudomonadaceae > Pseudomonas > Pseudomonas sp. P9_31. The sequence goes on along the minus strand of NZ_CP125375.1, from coordinate 1,270,886 downwards.
CCAGTAGTTGCGACTGCCCCGTCAGCCCCAGGACCACCGAGCAAGCCTGCGACAATAGGTCGCGTAAATGCGCACCCAAAGGAAGCAGATCCGGCTCGACCAGGCGCTCATCGTAAGACCGGGCAATATCGGCGTCGGCCTTGGCCAGCACCATTTCCAGCATATCGATGCGGGTACGGAAGAATGGCCACTGCTCGCGCATCTGCCCCAGCAACGCCCCTTCGCCGCGCTCCAGCGCCTTGCTCAGCGCCGCTTCCCAGCCAAGCCAGGCCGGCAGCATCAGGCGCGTCTGGGTCCAGCCGAAGATCCACGGAATCGCGCGCAGGCTTTCGATTCCGCCGGCGCGACGCTTGGCCGGGCGGCTGCCCAACGGCAAACGCCCCAACTCCTGCTCTGGGGTGGACTGGCGGAAATACTCGACGAACTGCGGATTCTCCCGCACCACGGCACGGTAAGCCTTGACGCCATCGGCGGCCAATTCGTCCATCAAATGCCGCCAGGCAGGCTCAGGAGGTGGTGGCGGCAGCAAGGTCGCCTCCAGCACCGCCGCCAGGTACAGATTGAGGTTCTGCTCGGCGATGTCCGGCAGGCCGAATTTGAAACGAATCATTTCCCCCTGCTCGGTGGTGCGGAAACGCCCCGCCACCGAACCCGGCGGTTGCGACAGAATCGCCGCGTGCGCCGGGCCACCGCCACGGCCCACGGTGCCGCCGCGACCGTGGAACAACAGCAGCTCCACTTGTTGCTCGCGGCAGATGTCGACCAGCCGCTCCTGGGCCCGATACTGCGCCCAGGCCGCCGCGGTAGTGCCGGCGTCCTTGGCCGAGTCGGAATAACCGATCATCACTTCCTGGGGCCCTTGCAGGCGCGAGCGATAACCCGGCAGCAGCAAGAGTTTCTCGATCACCGGGCCCGCGTTATCGAGGTCGGCGAGGGTTTCGAACAGCGGCACCACACGCATCGGCCGCAACACGCCGGATTCTTTGAGCAGCAGTTGCACGGCCAACACATCGGAGGCTGCACCGGCCATGGAAATCACATACGAGCCAAGGGAAGCCCCCGGTGCCGCGGCGATTTCCCGGCACGTCGCCAACACTTCGGCAGTGTCGGCAGACGGCTTGAAGTACGCCGGCAGCAACGGCCGACGATTGTTCAGTTCGCGCATCAGGAAGGCGATGCGCTCTTCCTCGCTCCAGTCCTCATAACGGCCCAGGCCAAGGTAATCGGTGATTTCGGTCATGGCCGCCGTGTGGCGAGACGAGTCCTGGCGCACATCGAGGCGCACCAGAAACAGCCCGAACGTCACCGCGCGGCGCAGGCAATCGAGCAACGGGCCATCGGCGATAACGCCCATGCCGCATTCATGCAGCGAGTGGTAGCACAGCTCCAGCGGGTCCAACAGGTCGCGGTTGTTTTGCAGCACATCGGCGGATGCCGGCGTGGTTGCCGTCAGGGAGGCATGGGCCCAGTTACGGGTCGCCCGCAGGCGTTCACGCAACTGTTTGAGCACCGCGCGGTAAGGCTCGGCGCTGTCGCCAGCTTTGGCTTTCAAGGCGTCGCTGGCCTGCTGCATCGACAATTCGGCGGCGAGGTGATCGACGTCGCGCAGATACAAATCGGCGGCCATCCAGCGCGCCAGCAGCAACACTTCGCGGGTCACGGCGGCGGTGACGTTGGGGTTGCCGTCGCGGTCGCCGCCCATCCATGAGGCAAAGCGAATCGGCGCGGCCTCCAGTGGCAGGTGCAGGCCGGTGGCCGCATGCAGGGCCTGATCGGCCTTGCGCAAATAGTTGGGAATCGCCTGCCACAGCGAATGCTCAATCACCGCGAAGCCCCACTTGGCTTCGTCTACCGGCGTCGGTCGGGTGCGGCGGATTTCTTCGGTATGCCAGGCTTCGGCGATCAGACGCTGCAACCTGGTTTTGATCTGCTCGCGCTCGGCAGTCGTCAGGTCACGATGGTCCTGGGCGGCCAGTTGCGCGGCGATGGCGTCGTACTTCTGGATCAGTGTGCGACGCGCCACTTCGGTGGGGTGCGCGGTCAACACCAGTTCGATTTCCACCCGCCCCAGCTGCCGGGCCAGGGATTCGGGGGCATGACCGGCAGTCAGCAGGCGAGCGAGCAGTTCCGGCAACACCCGGGCCTCGAACGGCGCGGGTTGCGATTCTTCACGGCGGTGAATCAGCTGATATTGCTCGGCGATATTGGCCAGGTTGAGGAACTGGTTGAACGCCCGCGCCACCGGCAGCAACTCGTCTTCGCTCAACTGGTTGAGGCTGGCGCTGAGCTCGGCGTCCATCGACCCGCGACGGTCAGCCTTGGCGCCTTTGCGGATTTGCTCGATCTTGTCGAGAAAGCCGTCCCCGTACTGTTCACGAATGGTGTTGCCCAACAGCTCACCCAACAGGTGAACGTCCTCGCGCAAGCGTGCATCAATATCGGTCATCAGCAGTTCTCCAGCGAAAATCCGGGCGGCTATGCTTTATTAGAGGCTCTGACATAGAGAGTGCCGTCGTAAAGCGGTTCTTACAAGCAGACGAAGGGACTTCAAACACAAGGCGTTGCAGTTAGTCTCAACAATAATGAGCCGTACAACGGCTTGCCGCCGGCCACCGCCGGACACTCACCCGGCCTGCCACGAGCAGGTGCGCAATGAGGTCACTATGAAAATCCGCGAGCTCGCCAAGCACTGGGAAGAAAACGCCAAGGGTCGCCTGACCGACACCGGCTACACGATTCGTCTGGACGTGGAAGCTGCCGCACGGCTGGCGGCGATTATCGAAATGTACCCTAAACGGCACCCCGAAGAACTGCTCGGAGAATTGATCGGCGCCGCCCTGGAAGAGCTCGAAGCGAGCTTTCCGTATGTGAAAGGGTCAACGGTGGTCGCCACCGATGAAGAAGGCGATCCGCTGTACGAAGACGTCGGCCCGACCCCGCGTTTTCTCGCCTTGTCCCGTCGTCATTTGCACGATTTATCGACCGAGAACGACAAGCCAAAACACTAGAACCTGTGGGAGCGAGCCTGCTCGCGAAAACGGTGGATCAGCCATCCTCAATGCTGGATTTACTGACGCTTTCGCGAGCAGGCTCGCTCCCACAGTTTGATTGCATCCCTCCTTCAAAACGGCGTATTCCCGGGGTCATGAGACGGTCGGGTATACCGCTGCACATCGCTAAAGTTCCCGATTTAGAGCCTTGTCCGCTCGATCAAGATTTTTTCGGGCGACAGGCCATCTTCTCTGAACTTTTAAAAAACACCTGGGGTCAACCCAGTAACCATGCCTGGGACGGCCGTTTCAAAACGCTCTGGAAATTAGTGGTTGCGGCTCCTTGTCCAGGATGGATTCAGATGTTTTCAGGAGTTATCCAATGGAGTTGAAGACCATGAAGACCAGCACCCCCCCCTCCTCGTTCACCCACTTGCGCGGTCTCAAACTGGCTGCCCTGGCCATCGGCGGCAGCTTCGTTCTGGCCGGTTGCGCCGGTAACCCACCAACCGAGCAATACGCCGTGACTCAATCGGCCGTGAACAGCGCTGTCAGCGCTGGCGGTACCGAGTTCGCCGCGGTGGAAATGAAGGCCGCGCAGGACAAGCTCAAACAAGCCGAAATCGCCATGCACGACAAAAAGTATGGCGAGGCCAGAATGTTGGCCGAACAGGCCGAGTGGGACGCCCGTGTGGCGGAACGCAAGGCCCAGGCGATGAAAGCCGAACAAGCTGTGAAGGACTCCCAGAAAGGTGTTCAGGAACTGCGTCAGGAAAGTCAGCGCACCGTGCAGTAAGCGCGCATCCCGATTTCCAGACCTGACACGCTTATCGATAAAAGGACGAACCATTATGCGCAAACAACTGATGATCCCCGCCCTCCTGGCCGCAAGTGTTGCACTGGCTGCCTGCTCCACACCGCCCAACACGAACCTGGAGCAAGCCCGCACCAACTACGCCGGCCTGCAAGCCAACCCGCAAGCCAGCAAGGTCGCGGCGCTGGAAACCAAAGATGCCAGCGAATACCTGGACAAGGCCGACAAGGCTTACCAGGACAGGGAAGACCAGGCCAAGGTCGACCAACTGGCTTATCTGACCAATCAGCGTGTTGAAGTGGCCAAGCAGACCATCGCCCTGCGCACCGCTGAAAACAACCTGAAAAACGCCGCGGCACAACGGGCCCAGGCTCGTCTGGATGCCCGCGACCAGCAGATCAAACAGCTGCAAGACAGCCTGAATGCCAAACAGACCGATCGCGGCACGCTGGTGACGTTTGGTGATGTGCTGTTCGCCACCGACAAGGCGGACCTGAAGTCCAACGGACTGGTGAATATCAACAAACTGGCGCAGTTCCTTCAGGAAAACCCGGACCGTAAAGTGATTGTCGAAGGCTATACCGACAGCACTGGTTCGACTTCTTACAACCAGTCGCTGTCCGAGCGTCGTGCGACCTCGGTGCAAGTGGCCCTGATCAAGATGGGTGTCGACCCTGCGCGCATCGTGGTCCAGGGTTACGGCAAGGAATACCCGGTCGCGGAGAACGCCAGCGTCTCGGGCCGTGCGATGAACCGTCGGGTGGAAGTGACCATCTCCAATGACAACCAGCCTGTCGTCCCGCGCTCGGCGATCAGCTCTAACTAAGAACCTGCGATAACGTAAAAGCCCCGCCTGAGTTGATCAGGCGGGGCTTTTTTATGCCGTCCTACGGAATGGTTACGGCTGCAGTTTCTGCGGCGTTTCCTGGCCCATGCAGCGCACGGCTTTTTTCTTGTTGTTGACCAATACGCCGGTCAGGCCTTTCTGCTCGGTGTCGAACATCACCAGCACGCCATCGATGCACTGGGCCACTTGCGGGGCCGGTTCCAGGGAGACCTTGTAGTCTTCGCCCGGCATGGTCTTGAGCATGGTGAAGTCGCTGAGCAGTAGCGCATCCTCGGGTTTGGCGAAGTGCAGGTAGCCGTACCACCACAGGGCCCCGACGGTGCCGAGGATGCTGCAAATACCGGTGATGATCAGCGGGATGGCGTTACGTTCTTCACTCATTGCGGACTCTCTGGTGGTTCATCTTCTGAATTCGGGGGTGCCGGGTAATTGGGGATCTCACCCAGGCGGCGCAGGCCGTTAAAATGCTGTGGATCTTCAAGGTAGCGCAGCATGACTTTTCGCCAGACCGGGTCGGCGAAGGTCTGCACATGACCGCCCCGGGTCAGTTGCAGCACTCGCGGCGGCGGCGCAGCTTGATACAGACGGATGCCGTTGGAAAGGGGCACCAGTTGATCATCGATACTGTGATAGATCAGTTTCGGTACGCCGTTGAGCTGCGTCATGGAATGGATCGCGCTGTCGCCGTCCGGCACCAACCAGGACAACGGCACCTGAAACGGCCAGGTCATCCAGGATGTGCTCAGTGCAAAGCGCCCGACATCGCGGTAGCTGGCGGGCACGCCATCGAGGACGAACGCCTTGAGTTGCCGCTGGCGCTCGGGATGCTGGGCCAGGTAATGCACGGCCATTGAACCGCCAAGGCTCTGACCGAGAAGGATCAACGGCTTGCCCTTGACCTCCGGCGCCCGGTCGAGCCATGTGAAGGCGGCGTCGATGTCCTGATAAATCGCCGGCAACGCCGGTTTACCTTCAGACAAACCGTACCCGCGATAGTCCACCAGCAACACTTGATAGCCCTGCTCCGGCAACCACCAGCTCGCGCCCAGGTGCCACGCCAGGTTGCCGCCGTTGCCATGCAGATGCAGCACCGTGCCTTTGACCTCGACACCTTTTTTCGCCGGCAGCCACCAGCCATGCAGCTTGAGGCCATCGGCGGTGGTCAGGGTGACATCGCGAAATTCGAGTTTGGCTTTTTCCGGGGTGAACGGCTGACCGGGTTCGGGGTAAAACAGCAATGAGCTGCAACCGCCGAGGGCCAGGAGCAGGCAAAAGATGCCGAGGATTCTCATCCGGTGAAGCCTCGCGAAAAATGGGGGATTGGAATACACCCCCCTGTGGGAGCGAGCCTGCTCGCGATGGCGGTGTGTCAGACAACATCGATGTTGAATGTTCAGCCGCTATCGCGAGCAGGCTCGCTCCCACAGGAGATTTCATCGTCGTTACAGGATATTGGAGTAATCCGCTTCGATCCGGTCCAGGCTCAGGTGGTTGAGGAAGTTGGAGAAGCACATCCACGCCGACAGCGCATTCATGTCGCGGAATTGGTCGGGCAGGTACTTGGGCGGCACCACCAGGCCTTCGTCCACCAATTGGCGTAAGGTCCGCATGTCTTCGAGCGTGGTCTTGCCGCAAAACAGCAGCGGTATCTGCTCCAGCTTGCCTTTACGCACGGCCAACTGAATGTAGTTGTAAACCATGATGAAGCCCTTGAGGTAGGACAAGTCTTTGGTAAATGGCAGACCGGTCGGCACCGAACCGCGGAAAACCCGACTGGCGTTGCCGTAACTTTCAGCCATTTCGAAGCCTTGCTCACGGAAGAACTCGAAGATCTGCAGGAAGTCCGCGCCCTCCTCCACCATATGAATGGCGCGGGTGCGGTTGGTGAGTTTGCGCAGGCGACTCGGGTAGGAGGCGAAGGTGATGATCTCCATCAGGATCGCCAGGCCTTCCTGGGTCACGGTGGACGACGGCGGGCCCTTGGACAGGAACGTACAGATCGGCTGATTCAGGCCGTTGAGCGTGGTGCCCACATGCACCAACCCTTCGTGGACTTCCAGCGCACGTACATCACGATCGTTGAACATCGCGTCGGCGCGGATCTTGATGTAGTCGGCGCCGGCCGCCGCATCGGCGACGATCCCGTCGGATTCGAATACCCGAATGGTTTCCTCGTTTTCGCCAAACACCTTGTTCAACCGATGTTGCAGCAGGTTGACGGCTTCCTTGGCGGTGAGGATTTTCGGTTCGTCCTTGAGGTCGCCACGGCCGTCGATGTTGTTCAGGTAGTCGGAGAGCATCAGCCCCAGGTCGGCCAGGGTCGGGTCACCGGCGTGAAACGCATCGGACGCCGCGCCATACAATTCCTGGGAAATCAGCCCGAAATCCTCGGTGCCGCGCGCTTCGAGCATGCGCACCACCATCCGGTATTCCTTGCACATGCGGCGCATGATCTGGCCGACCGGGTTGAACTGGCCGAGCTGGCGGGTGATGTCGCGCTCGATGTTCTGGAATTCCAGCTTCACTTTGCTGGAGTCGAACGACAGCGGTCGATTGAGGTAGTAATCGCGGTCCACGGCCGGCATTTCCTTGCCCTTGCCTTTGAGGAACCCCTTGCGAATGCTGTCATCCCACTTGACCGCATCCAGAACGCGAATCGGCGTCTGCGCCAGCACTATGCGATCGGACAACATGCGTATCGTCTGCTGGTATTCGTCCACCCGAAACTCCTGTAGTAAACCGTTACGTGCTGGGTTTATTTGGTTTTGGCCAGGCGCTGATAGCGCACCGCTTCGACGAAGACATCGGAATTGGCCGGGTCGTCGAGGTAGGCAAACACCTGATCCATGCTGTTGTTGACCAACATCCCGTCGCCGTCGTCGGTCTGGAAGCCTTCGCCACTGAGGGCTTCTTGCCCCATGGCCTGCTTGATCTGCTCGAGGTCGAGATTGTAGATCACCAGTTCGTGCTTTTCGTTGAGTTCGAACCCGGCGATGGTGAAGTGCCCGCCGAACTGCGCCGGCACCTTCGCCGACAGGTACCAGCGATTGCCATGGCGCGACACCGTGAAGGGATAGGCTTCACGCTCATGGGGTTTGGCCTTGAAGTAGCTGACCGCCTGATAGTGGTTGTCACCGATGCGCGTCAGTTCCAGGTTCATCGGCTCGCCCCAGGCGTTGGTGCTGGTCCATTTGCCGAGCAGCCCTTTGGGCGCGGGCTCGCTGGCGGGCAATGGCTCCTTGAAGGTCACCAGGCAGCCACTGAGCAGCAGGAACGACAAGGCGATCACAACGACACGCCAGGCTTTCATTCAACACTCCCTATGAACACAACACCAACCTCAAGTGAAAGCCGGCCCCTGTGGGAGCGAGCCTGCTCGCGATGGCGGTGTGTCAGGCAACAGAGATGTTGAATGTCAGACCGTCATCGCGAGCAGGCTCGCTCCCACAGGGGTTAGCCTCCACTCAGGGGTTACACCGACGCCAGTACCAAATGCATGTAGCGGTTGAGGATGCCGAGCATTTCCTCTTCGGCAACAGGCTCGGCGTCGTTGAGCAGGCCCTGATATTCCATCCGTCCGATAATCGCCGTCAACACTTTGGCATCCTGTTGTGGCTCACGGGAACCCAATACTTCGAAAAGTTGGCAGGTGCCCTGCAGAAGAATTTGCTGATGGGAGCGCACCAATAACGCCAGACGCGGGTTGAGCAGCGCTTCCTGGCGGAAGGCTTGCTCGGCCATCAAGTGCTCGCGGCGATTGATCAATTGCCGATGAACATAGTCAGCCATCAGCCGCGCGATATCGTCCGCCAGTTGTGAGCGGGACTCGGGGGTGCCATCGCCGCTGACAACCATCTCGCGCAACAGGCCTTCGTTGCTGGCCCACAACCGGGCCATGAACGCCGCGCTGCGTTCCACGTATTGCGCGAAGGTATCGGTGAGCAGGTCATCGATGTCTTTGAAATAGTACGTGGTGGCCGACAGCGGCACACAGGCCTCGGCGGCCACCGCACGGTGACGCACGGCCCGCACGCCATCTCGCACGACAATGCGCATCGCCGCGTCGAGAATGTCCTGTCGACGCTGTTCGCTGCCCTGTCGGCTGGCCTTGCGGCCCTGGTACTGAACACTTTCAGCGACCGCAGTGGCGATATCCGCTGCACCTTCTTGAGCCATTGCACGATTCACGACAGGTATTCCTCTCTAAACGTCAAAAGTAACCAATTGATACGTTTGTACCAGACAGGCAATAAAAAGCCGCCTGTTATAGGCGGCTTTTTAATTGAAACACTTACGCTTGCGGCCGCATGTGCGGGAACAGGATCACGTCGCGGATCGACGGTGAGTTGGTCAGCAACATCACCAGACGGTCGATGCCGATCCCTTCACCAGCGGTCGGCGGCATGCCGTACTCCAGCGCGCGAACGAAATCGGCGTCGTAGTGCATGGCTTCGTCGTCGCCGGCGTCCTTGTCGGCCACCTGCGCCATGAAACGCTCGGCCTGGTCTTCCGCGTCGTTCAACTCGGAGTAGGCGTTGGCGATTTCACGGCCGCCGATGAACAGTTCGAAACGGTCGGTGACGCTCGGGTTCTCGTCGTTACGACGGGCCAGCGGCGACACTTCGAACGGGTACTGGGTGATGAAGTGCGGCTGCTCCAGCTTGTGCTCGACCAGTTCTTCGAAAATCATCACCTGCAGTTTGCCCAGACCTTCAAAGCCGAGCACCTTGGCGCCGGCCTTCTTGGCGATGGCGCGGGCCTTGTCGATGTCCTGCAGGTCGGCAGCGGTCAGCTCCGGGTTGTACTTGAGAATCGAGTCGAACACCGACAGACGCACGAACGGCTCGCCGAAGTGGAACACCTTGTCGCCGTAAGGCACGTCGGTGCTGCCCAGAACCAGCTGAGCCAATTCGCGGAACAGCTCTTCGGTCAGGTCCATGTTGTCTTCGTAGTCGGCGTAAGCCTGGTAGAACTCCAACATGGTGAATTCAGGGTTGTGACGGGTCGAAACGCCTTCGTTACGGAAGTTGCGGTTGATCTCGAACACCTTTTCAAACCCACCAACAACAAGCCGCTTGAGGTACAGCTCAGGCGCAATGCGCAAGAACATTTCCATGTCCAGCGCGTTGTGATGCGTCTCGAACGGCTTGGCCGCCGCGCCGCCTGGAATGGTTTGCAGCATCGGTGTTTCCACTTCCAGGAAGTCACGCTTCATCAGGAAGCTGCGGATGTGCGCAATCACTTGCGAACGCACGCGGAAGGTCTGGCGCACATCTTCGTTGACGATCAGGTCAACGTAACGCTGACGGTAGCGCTGTTCGGTGTCGGTCAGGCCGTGGTGCTTGTCCGGCAGCGGGCGCAGGGATTTGGTCAGCAGGCGCACGCTGGTCATTTCGACGTACAGGTCGCCTTTGCCGGAACGCGCCAGGGTGCCAACGGCTGCAATGATGTCGCCCATGTCCCAGGTTTTCACCGCGGCCAGGGTGTCTTCGGACAGGGTTTTACGGTTGACGTAAACCTGAATCCGCCCGGTCATGTCCTGAATCACCATGAACGAGCCACGGTTGAGCATGATGCGACCCGCCACCTTGACCGGAATCGCAGCCTCTGCCAGCTCTTCCTTGGTCTTGTCCGCGTACTGTTTCTGCAAATCTTCGCAGTAATTGTCGCGGCGGAAGTCGTTGGGGAAGGCATTGCCCTTGGCGCGCTCGGCAGCAAGCTTTTCCTTGCGCAGGGCGATCAGGGAGTTTTCTTCCTGTTGCAGGGCTTGCGGGTCGAGTTGTAGGTCGCTCATGTCTTTAAATATTCCATCAGGTTCGTTGTCCCCAGCCTTCGGCTGGGGATCGCGGGCAAGCCCGCTCCCACAGGATCGCGGTGAATCAGGCGATCCTTTGTTGCATGTCTTACAAGCCTTGTTTCAGGCTCGCCACCAGGTATTCGTCGATGTCGCCGTCGAGCACCTTGTCGCAGTCGCTGCGTTCGATGTTGGTGCGCAGATCCTTGATCCGCGAGGCATCGAGCACATACGAACGGATCTGGTGACCCCAGCCGATGTCCGACTTGGTGTCTTCCAGGGCCTGGGAAGCAGCGTTGCGTTTCTGCACTTCCTGCTCGTACAAGCGCGCCCGCAACATTTTCATCGCGGTGTCTTTGTTGGCGTGCTGGGAGCGTTCGTTCTGGCAGCTGACCACGGTATTGGTCGGTACGTGGGTAATCCGTACGGCCGAGTCGGTGGTGTTTACGTGCTGACCACCGGCACCGGAGGAGCGGTAGGTGTCGATGCGCAGGTCCGACGGGTTGATGTCGATTTCGATGTTGTCATCGATTTCCGGCGACACGAACACGGCCGAGAACGAGGTGTGACGACGGTTGCCGGAGTCGAACGGGCTCTTGCGCACCAGACGGTGCACGCCGATTTCGGTGCGCAGCCAGCCAAAGGCGTATTCGCCCTTGATGTGCACGGTAGCGCCCTTGATACCAGCGACTTCACCGGCCGACAGTTCCATGATGGTCGCGTCGAAACCGCGTTTATCCGCCCAGCGCAGGTACATGCGCAGCAGGATGTTGGCCCAGTCCTGAGCCTCGGTACCGCCGGAGCCGGCCTGGATGTCCAGGTAGGCGTTGTTCGGGTCCATCTCGCCGCTGAACATGCGACGGAACTCGAGCTTCTCGAGGGCTTCGCGCAGGCGCTCCACTTCAAGGGCTACGTCGTCGACGGCGGCCTGGTCTTCTTCCTCGGCAGACATCAACAGCAGGTCTTTGGCATCGGCCAGACCGCTGGACATTTCATCGAGGGTTTCTACGATCTGAGCCAGCAGCGAACGCTCGCGACCCAGGTTCTGAGCGTACTCAGGGTTACTCCAGACACTCGGATCTTCAAGCTCGCGATTGACTTCAGTCAAACGCTCATGCTTTTGATCGTAGTCAAAGATACCCCCGAATAGTTTCGGAGCGCTCGGACAGGTCCTTGATACTGTTAAGGATCGGGTTGATTTCCATGGCGGGCAGCACTCGTTGGCGAACTTTTGAAAGCCGGCGAGTATACCGTAATCAGGCTGTCAAGGCAGCCCGCCTGGCGGCTTTAGCGGCGAATGAACCTGATGGTTCATTCGATCCCCACCTGATTGCGCCCATTGTTCTTCGCCAGGTACAGCCCCTTGTCCGCCGCCGAGATCAATTGCCGGCAGTCGCTGCCCGGCTGCGGGATCATGGTCGACAGGCCGATGCTGATGGTCAGGCTCGAACCTTCGGTCGGGAAAGTGTGCGGGATCTTCAACCCGGCCACGGTCTGGCGCAGTTTTTCCGCCACCAGCCGCGCACCGCCCGGCGAAGTGTTGGGCAGGACCAGAACGAACTCTTCGCCGCCGTAACGGGCCGGCAGGTCCGATGGCCTGGCGCTGGCATCGCGAATCGCCGTGGCGACTTTGCGCAGGGCTTCATCGCCTTCGAGGTGGCCAAAACTGTCGTTGTAGGACTTGAAGTAATCGACATCGATCATCAGCAACGACAATTGCGTCTGATCACGCAGCGAACGCCGCCACTCCAGCTCCAGGTATTCATCGAAATGCCGGCGGTTCGACAGCCCGGTCAGGCCGTCGGAGTTCATCAAGCGTTGCAGCACCAAGTTGGTGTCGAGCAACTGCTGCTGGCTGACCCGCAACGCGCGGTACGCCGCGTCACGTTGCAGCAGGGTCATGTAGGAGCGCGAGTGATAACGGATGCGCGCCACCAGTTCGATATTATCCGGCAGTTTGACCAGGTAATCATTGGCGCCGGCGGCAAACGCCGCGCTCTTGATCAGCGGGTCTTCCTTGGTCGACAGGACAATGATCGGAATGTCCTTGGTCGCCGGGTGATTGCGGTATTCGCGCACCAGGCTCAGGCCGTCGAGGCCGGGCATGACCAGGTCCTGAAGGATCACCGTCGGCTTGATGCGGATCGCCTGGGCGATGGCCTGGTGCGGGTCGGCGCAGAAATGGAAGTCGATGTTTTCTTCGTTCGACAGACCACGCCGCACCGCCTCGCCGATCATCGCCTGATCGTCCACCAACAGCACCATGGCGGCGTTTTCGTCGGTTTTGAAATCGTCGAGCTGTAATTCATTCATGTGCGGTCACCTGAGTACTGCCTGGGCCACGATTGCTGCTAATGATAGTCATTTTTGGAAAATCTCCAGCAATCGTGGCGCTATCTTGTCCAGTGGTCGAACTTCCACGGCCGCGTCGATGGCCGCGGCCGCCTTCGGCATGCCGTACACCGCGCTGCTTTGCTGGTCCTGAGCAATGGTCAGATAGCCCTGTTGGCGCATGAGTTTAAGCCCCTGGGCGCCGTCGCGCCCCATACCGGTCAGCAGAACGCCCACGGCGTCACCGCTCCAGTAACTGGCCACACTCTCGAAAAACACATCGATCGAAGGCCGATAGATTTCGTTGACCGGTTCGGCGGTGTAGGCCAACGTGCCGTTTTTCAGCAGGCGAATATGGTGATTGGTACCGGCCAGCAGGACCGTGCCGCTTTGCGGCGGCTCGCCTTCCTGGGCCAGGCGCACGTCCAGGCCGCTGGCGCTGGCAAGCCATTCGGCCATACCGGCGGCGAACACCTGATCCACATGCTGGACCAGCACAATGGCCGCCGGAAAATCTCGGGGCAGGCCCTTGAGCAGCACTTCCAGCGCCGCCGGTCCGCCGGCGGATGAACCGATGGCCACCAGGCGCTGGCGCGAGGCCGAGTTGCGGTGCGGGCTCGGTGCCGATCGCACCCGATTGCTGTGGTCACCGATCAGCCAGCCAATGTTGATGATCTTGCGCAGCAGCGGTGCGGCGGCTTCCTGAGCATTGCCGGCCCCGATCGCCGGGGTATCCACCACATCCAGCGCGCCATAGCCCATGGCTTCGAACACCCGGTGCACGTTTTGCTGGCGGTCGACGGTGACAATGACAATCGCGCACGGGGTTTCGGCCATGATCCGCCGGGTCGCTTCCACGCCGTCCATCAATGGCATGATCAAATCCATCAGGATCAGATCCGGGGTGTATTCGGCGCAACGTTGAACTGCCTCGGCGCCGTTGCCGGCGACCCAGACCACCTCGTGCGCCGGCTCGAACGCCAGCGCGCGGCGCAAGGCCTCTACCGCCATGGGCATGTCATTGACGATAGCGATTTTCATGCCCGCGCCCCTCCAATGAGCTCAACCACGGCATCCAGCAACGCGTCATCATGAAAACTGGCCTTGGCTAGATAATAGTCGGCGCCGGCGTCCAGTCCACGGCGACGGTCTTCTTCGCGGTCCTTGTAGGACACCACCATTACCGGCAGCGATTGCAGGCGATTGTCACGGCGCAATAAAGACACCAGCTCGATGCCGTCCATGCGTGGCATGTCAATGTCGGTGATCAGCAGATCGAAATCCTCCGAACGCAGGGCATTCCAGCCATCCATACCGTCCACCGCCACAGCGACGTCGTAGCCGCGATTGAGCAGCAATTTACGCTGCAACTCACGAACGGTCAGCGAATCGTCTACCACCAGAATCCGTTTACGCGCCGCTTCGACGGCCTGATCGGGGTGCCGGGCAATGCGCTCCAGACGCCCGGTATTGAGCAGTTTGTCCACCGAGCGCAGCATGTCTTCGACGTCGACGATCAGCACCACCGAGCCATCGTCGAGCAAGGCCCCGGCGGAAATGTCCTGCACCTTGCCCAGGCGCTCGTCCAGCGGCAGCACCACCAGCGTTCGCTCGCCAATAAACCGCTCGACCGCCACCCCATAGATCGCCTCGCGCTCGCGGATGACCACCACTTTTAGGGTCTGCGCGCTGTTCTGGCTCGCCGGGCGCTGCAACAGCTGACTGGCGGCGACCAACCCGACATGCCGGCCTTCGTACCAGAAGTGCTGCCGGCCTTCGACCTGCACGATGTCTTCCGGCTCCAGGTCGCACATGCGCTCGATATGCGCCAGCGGAAAGGCATACGCCTCGTCACCGACTTCCACCACCAGACTGCGCACCACCGACAGCGTCAGCGGCACTTCCAGATGAAAGCGACTGCCCGCCCCCGCCGTTTGCTCCAGCACCACGGCGCCGCGTAACTGACGGACCATGTACTGAACCGCATCGAGCCCGACGCCGCGCCCGGACACTTCGGTGACCGCATCGCGCAGGCTGAACCCCGGCAGAAACAGGAACGTCAGCAGTTCTTCTTCACTCAGTTGGGCGGCCGTCTCGGCTGGGGATAACTGCCGCTCGACAATAGTGCGGCGGACCTTTTCCAGGTCGACGCCATTGCCGTCATCGCTCAGTTCCAGCACCAGCAGACCGGCCTGATGCGACACTCGCAAACGGATCAGCCCCTCTTCCGGCTTGCCCGCCAAGAGCCTTTGTTCCGGGGTTTCGATGCCGTGATCCACCGCATTGCGCAGCAGGTGCGTCAGCGGCGCTTCGAGTTTTTCCAGTACGTCGCGGTCGACTTGAGTCTTTTCGCCCTCGATCTCCAGCCGTACCTGTTTGCCAAGGTTGCGGCCGAGATCGCGGACCATGCGCACTTGCCCGCTCAGCACGTCGGCGAACGGCCGCATGCGACAGGCCAGCGCGGTGTCATACAACACCTGTGCGCGCTGGCTGGCGTACCAGGCGAACTCGTCCAGCTCAGCGTTTTTTTCCACCAGCAATTGCTGGGATTCAGCCAGCAATCGACGGGCATCGCCCAAGGCTTCCTGGGCTTCGAGGCTCAAGGCATGGTCCTTGAGATGGACGTTGAGGCTTTCCAGCGCCCGCAGGCCATTGCTCTGCATGCGTTTAAGGCGCTGCATGGTGGCCAGGTGCGGCTTGAGCCGCTGGGTTTCCACCAGGGACTTACTCGACAGGTCGAGCAGGCTGTTCAAGCGCTCGGCCGTGACGCGCAATACGCGTTCGCCACTGTCGGCGGTGCGTCTAGTCTGGGGCGCAGGCTCGGCGGGCGCTGCCTGGGGTGCTTCGACGGGTGCTTGGGCGGCAGGAACGGGCGGCTCGACCCTGGGTGTCGGCGGTTCGAGCTGAGGTTCTGCCATCGGCGGCGCGATGGGGACAGCCGCCATGTGTTCAAGCAGCCGTCCCATCAAGACGACGTAAGCTTCGATGTCCGCAGGCGCTGGAGCGTTGCCCGGCGTCGCAATCCGCGTCAGCAGATCGGTGCCTTGCAACAGCGCATCAATGTGTTCGGGCCGCAGGTACAGCCGCCCTTCCTGGGCGCTGACCAGGTAATCTTCCATCACATGGGCAACGCTGACCCCGGCATCGACGCCGACAATCCGCGCCGCGCCCTTGAGCGAATGGGCCGCGCGCATGCACGATTCAAGATAATCGGCCTGGGTCGGATCGCGTTCAAGCGCCAAAAGACCTGCGCTCAGCACCAGGGTCTGGGCCTCGGCTTCCAGGCTGAACAGTTCCAGCAAAGAGGCGTCACGCATTTGCTCGGGGGTCATGTGAGGCTCCGGGTAACAGCGGACAGCAGCTGTTCTTCATCCAGCCAACGCAGGCTGCGACCTTTGAATTGCAAGACGCCACGGGTGTATTTGGCGCTGGCCTGAGTACCGGACTGAGACGCGGCATCGAGAATGCGCTCGTCGATGGCATGAATCCCGTCCACCTCGTCCACCGGCACCACCACCGGCCCGCCATGGGCGGCGATGATCAGCATCCGTGGCATCACCCGCGCGCCGGACACCACACCACTGGTGCCGTCGAGCCCCAGCAGCTCCACCAGCGACAGGCACGCCACCAAGGAACCGCGCACATTCGCCACGCCGAGCAACGCCCGGGAGCGCTGATGCGGCAAGGAGTGAATCGCCTGCAGCGGCGCCACTTCGACCAGGCTGCGGGTGGCCAGGCCCAACCATTCTTCGCCGAGACGAAACATCAGCAGCGAGCGGGTTCTCACATCGTTCTCGACCACCGTCGAGACTTGCCCACGGTCGTCCTGCTGCAAGGCGTAGCGGTCGAGCAAGCGTGTGGCGGCAGCTGAATACACTGCGCAGTTACGGCAATGAATGTGCTCGCTCAGCAGCGGGCAGGACCTGTCGCCATGGATACCGATGCGGTTCCAGCAGTCGTCGATGGCTTGGGCATCTTCATGGGTGACGCTCAAAATGTCGGAGACGTTCATCGTTTACGCTCACTGTCAGCGGCGCGCTCGCTGCGGGCAGCGCGGGCCTGCAATCGTCTGGCACCGGCCGTGTCGCCCTGGGACTGCAGCAAGGTGGCCAGGTGCATCAACGCATCGGGGTGTTGCGGCTCGAGGTACAACGCCTTGCGATAAAACCCCTGGGCCTCCAGGGCGCTGCCGGCGACATCGCTGAGCAGCCCCAGCCAATAGAACACCTGGGCCACCGGCTCGTGACTGCGTAAATAGCTTTCGCACGCGGCACGGGCCTCGGCGCTTTTGCCTTCGTTGGCCAGCGCGGCGATGTTCGCCAGCAGCGTGGCAGAGTCCGAAGGGATAGCTTTCGAAGGGGTGGCATTGGGAGCTTGAGGCATCGGCACGACCGTCGCGAAAGGCCGACTGCGCACCGGCGGCGGTGTCACGCTGCGCACCGGTTGTTGCACCGGCAGCGGCATCGGCTCGAAGGTCGCAAGTGGTTCGGGCGTACTTTGACGACTGAAGGCAAACGACTGCGGGATACCGATCGAGCGCATGCCGAAACGGCCCAGCAGACTGCCCTCCGCCGGGCCGATAAACAGCACGCCATCGACGTGGGTCAGGCGTTTGAGCACTTCGAATACCTGCTGCTGGGTCGGCTGATCGAAATAGATCAGCAAATTGCGACAGAACACGAAGTCATAGGGTGGCTCGTTGACCAGCAACGTCGGATCGAGCAGATTGCCGACCTGCAAACGCACCTGTTCAAGCACGCGCCCGCTGAGGCGATAGTTGTCGTTTTCAGCCGTGAAATGGCGCTCGCGAAACTCGATGTCCTGGCCCCGAAACGAATTCTTGCCGTACAGCGCGAGCCTGGCCTTTTCCACCGACAGCGGGCTGACATCCATGCCGTCAACCTTGAACTGGTGTGGTGCCAGGCCGGCATCGAGCAATGCCATGGCGATCGAGTACGGCTCTTCGCCGGTGGAGCACGGCAGGCTGAGTATCCGCAAGGCGCGCATGTTATTGATCGCCGTCAGCCGCTTGGCCGCCAGCTTCGCCAGCGTGGCGAAGGATTCCGGGTAACGGAAAAACCAGGTCTCGGGAACGATCACCGCTTCGATCAGTGCCTGTTGTTCGTCCCGCGAGCCCAGCAAGGTGTGCCAGTACTCATCGGCCGTCAGCGCCCGAGCCGCCGTGCAGCGCTGGCGCACCGCGCGTTCGATGATCGCCGGGCCGACCGAGCCCACATCGAGGCCAATACGCTCTTTGAGGAAATCAAAAAACCTTTGATCGCTGCTCATCCCTGCTCCTCAAACTGCGCCAGATCCCGCGGCGGCGAGGGAAACAATAAGGCTCGAACCTGTTCGTCCAGCAAATCGGCAACCCGTACCCATTGCAGCAAACCCTGGGCATCTTCACGCACCGGGCCGAGGTACGGCGCCAGGCGATTGTCCAGGCCATAAGGCTGAAAGTCCGCCGGGTTGCAACGCAACGTGTCGGTGGCCTGTTCCAGAATCAGCCCGAGCAACTGCGCAGGCGTCGCCTCATCCGGCCGATAGTGCACCAGCACCAGCCGCGTGCTGGTGCGGACCTGGGCCGCTTGGCCGAACGTCAGGGCGCTGAGGCCGATCACCGGCACCACCGCGCCGCGATAGGCGAACACCCCCGCCACCCAGTCCGGCGCCCGGGGAATGGGTTTCAACGGCAGCTGCGGCAACACTTCGGCCACCTCGATGGCCTGCAAGGCGTAACGCTCGTCGCCAATGCGGAACACCAAAAACAACGACTGCTTCGCCGGCATCGCCGCGCCGCGTTTGACCGCGAGCTCGCTCATCAGACTTTGAATCGCGAGACGCCGCCACGCAGCCCCACGGCCACCTGGCTCAGTTCATCGATGGCGAAACTGGCCTGACGCAGAGACTCGACGGTCTGGCTGCTGGCATCGCCCAACTGCACCAGCGCGTGGTTGATCTGCTCGGCACCGGTGGCCTGGGCCTGCATGCCTTCGTTGACCATCAACACCCTTGGTGCCAGCGCCTGCACCTGATGAATGATCTGCGACAGCTGCTCACCGACCTGCTGCACCTCGGACATGCCACGGCGCACTTCCTCGGAGAACTTGTCCATGCCCATGACCCCGGCCGACACCGCCGACTGGATCTCACGCACCATCTGCTCGATGTCATAGGTGGCCACCGCGGTCTGGTCCGCCAGACGCCGCACTTCGGTGGCGACCACGGCAAACCCGCGACCATATTCGCCGGCCTTCTCGGCTTCGATCGCCGCGTTCAGGGACAGCAGGTTGGTCTGGTCGGCGACTTTGACGATGGTCACCACTACCTGATTGATGTTGCCGGCCTTCTCGTTGAGGATCGCCAGTTTGGCGTTGACCAGATCCGCTGCGCCCATCACCGAGTGCATGGTGTCTTCCATGCGCGCCAGGCCCTGTTGGCCGGAGCCGGCCAGCACCGACGCCTGATCGGCGGCGGTGGAGACTTCGGTCATGGTCCGCACCAGGTCCCGCGAGGTGGCGGCAATTTCACGGGAGGTCGCACCGATTTCGGTGGTGGTGGCCGCGGTTTCGGTCGCGGTGGCCTGTTGCTGCTTGGAGGTCGCGGCGATTTCCGTGACCGACGTGGTGACCTGTACCGAGGAGCGTTGGGCCTGGGACACCAGCGAGGTGAGTTCGGTCATCATGTCGTTGAAACCGGTTTGCACCGCGCCGAACTCGTCTTTGCGCGCCAGATCCAATCGCCCGCTCAAGTCGCCGCTGCGCATGACTTCCAGAACGTTCACGATCCGGCTCATTGGCGCCATGATCGCGCGCATCAACAGCCAGCCGCACAACCCGGCGACAAACATCGCGACCAGCAACGACAGGCCCATGCTGATCTTGGCGGCGGTCACCGCATCGCTGATGGTCTGAGCCGCTTGCTCAGCCTGCTCACGATTTTGTTCGATGATGTTGTTCAAATGCTTGCGGCCGTTGAGCCACGCCGGCGTCAGCTCTTGATCGAGCAACACCCGCGCCCCTTCGTAGTCTTTGCGTTGATAGAGGCCCAGGACTTTCGCCAATACCTGGTTGAAGGTTTGATGATTAGCCTCGAACTCGTCGAAAGAAGCCTGGTCGGCAGGATCGGTGATGAGCTTCTGATAATTCTTAATTTCCTCACGCAGATGCTGTTCGAAACCTGCGTACTTCGCCTGGTCCTCGGCGGTCATTTCCCGATGCTGGGAGAGGCCGACGAGCTGCTGGGTCACGACGTAACTGTCGACCCAGCCACCGCGGATCATGGAGCTGTAATAAACGCCCGGAACCGCGTCGGTGTGGACCTTTTCTGTGTTGGCGTCGATCTTGATCAGCCGAGAAAAAGACACCACGACCATCAACAGCATGATCGCGATAATCACCGCAAAGCTCACCAAAATGCGTTGGCGCAACGTCCAGTTCTTCACAGTCAGTCCTCGGTGCGGATCAAATTTCGGGGGAGTATAGCCGAGGGCCTGTGGGAGCTGTGGTGCACAGACTGTGTGTTCACCGCTCCCACAGGGATTGTGTTTAACCCTGTGGATCGAGGTTATCCAGCACCCGGCTCACCGCCAACGCACCTCCGCCCGCCCCGAGAGCAGGCTGCCGCGGTCGCCGGATGCTTTGTTCTGGGCGCCTCTCGATGAGAGTGCTTCCAGATGTTGCTCACTTTTAGGCAAACGGGCGGGAACGCACCCTCTCAATCTATTTCATCAAATCCAGCCTTAGAGATTTGTCGACCGTGAGACCGCGCACTAGGCTGGATAAATCCACAAGACAGCCCGGTCTCAGTCAGCCTCTCACAAAGCGCACTAAGCTAATAACAAGCCACTCTCGGCGCATCACCCCGCTCAACGCTGTCCCGATCCTAATTAAAGAAGAGGGAAACCCCATGTTCGTGCACAAGACCGCACTGCTCAGTGCAATCACCACAGCATTGCTGGCCAGCGCCAGCCTGCAGGCCGCCGAACCGCTGAAAGCCGTCGGTGCCGGCGAAGGTCAGCTGGATATCGTCGCCTGGCCCGGCTATATCGAACGGGGCGAAACCGACAAGGCCTACGACTGGGTCAGCGCTTTCGAGAAGGAAACCGGTTGCAAGGTCAACGTCAAGACCGCCGGCACATCCGATGAAATGGTCAGCCTGATGGCCAAGGGCGGTTACGACCTGGTGACCGCGTCCGGCGATGCCTCCTTGCGCCTGATCGCCGGCAAGCGTGTCCAGCCGATCAACACCGCACTGATCCCCAACTGGAAGAATCTCGACCCGCGCCTGAAGGATGCACCGTGGTACGTGGTCGACAAGCAGACCTACGGCACCCCGTACCAATGGGGCCCGAATGTGCTCATGTACAACACCAACGTGTTCAAACAGCCGCCGACCAGCTGGGGCGTGATACTCGAAGAGCAGAAACTGCCCGACGGCAAATCCAACAAGGGCCGCGTGCAGGCATATGACGGCCCGATCTACATCGCGGACGCGGCGCTGTACCTGAAAACCGTCAAGCCGGAACTGGGCATCAAGGACCCTTACCTGCTCGACGAAAAACAGTACAAGGCCGTGCTCGATCTGCTGCGCAGTCAACAAAAGCTGATCCACCGCTACTGGCACGACACCACCGTGCAGATGAGTGACTTCAAGAACGAAGGCGTGGTGGCTTCCAGCTCCTGGCCGTATCAGGTCAACGGCCTGATGAACGAGAAACAGCCGATCGCCTCGACCATCCCCAAAGAAGGCGCAACCGGGTGGGCCGACACCACCATGTTGCATGCCGAAGCCAAACACCCGAACTGCGCTTACAAGTGGATGGACTGGTCGCTCACGCCGAAGGTCCAGGGCGATGTGTCCGCCTGGTTCGGTTCGCTGCCGGCGGTCCCGGCGGCGTGTAAGGCAAGCGAACTGCTGGGTGCCGAAGGTTGCAAGACCAATGGTTTCGACCAGTTCGACAAGATCGCTTTCTGGAAAACCCCACAGGCTGAAGGTGGCAAGTTTGTGCCTTATAGCCGCTGGACCCAGGATTACATCGCGATCATGGGCGGCCGTTAAGCCCTCTTCGCGAGCATGCCCGCTCCCACATTTGATCGCATTCCCCTGTGGGAGCGAGCCTGCTCGCGATGTTTTTAAAGATTCAGATCTTTGGAGCACGCACCATGACCCTCGCAGTCCAGTTCACCAACGTTTCCCGTCAGTTCGGCGAGGTGAAGGCCGTTGACCGGGTTTCCATCGATATCCAGGACGGCGAGTTCTTTTCCATGTTGGGCCCTTCCGGCTCGGGCAAAACCACCTGCCTGCGCCTGATTGCCGGTTTCGAACAACCGAGCGCCGGCTCCATCCGTATTCATGGCACCGAAGCTGCCGGGGTGCCGCCGTATCTGCGGGACGTGAACACCGTGTTCCAGGATTACGCCCTGTTCCCGCACATGAACGTTCTAGACAACGTCGCCTACGGTTTGAAAGTCAAAGGCGTCGGCAAGACCGAACGCCATAAACGCGCCGAAGAAGCCCTCGAGATGGTCGCCCTCAGTGGCTACGGCGAGCGCAAGCCGGTGCAACTCTCTGGCGGTCAGCGCCAGCGTGTGGCCCTGGCCCGCGCACTGGTCAATCGCCCTCGCGTGTTGTTGCTCGACGAGCCCTTGGGCGCCCTCGACCTGAAGTTGCGCGAGCAAATGCAAGGCGAGCTGAAGAAGCTGCAACGCCAGCTCGGCATCACCTTCATCTTCGTCACCCATGACCAGACCGAAGCGCTGTCGATGTCCGACCGCGTGGCCGTGTTCAACAAGGGCCGCATCGAACAGGTCGACACGCCCCGCAACCTCTATATGAAGCCGGCGACTACCTTCGTCGCCGAGTTCGTCGGCACGTCCAATGTGATTCGCGGCGATCTGGCGCGGCAGTTGAGTGGCAATCCACAGCCGTTTTCGATTCGCCCGGAACACGTGCGTTTCGCCGAAGGCCCGCTGGCCAGCCACGAAATCGAAGTCAGCGGCCTGCTGTACGACATCCAGTACCAAGGCAGCGCCACCCGCTATGAATTGAAGCTGGAAAACGGCCAGACCCTGAACATCTGCCAGGCCAACGTCCAGTGGCTGGACGTCAGCGCGCAACATCAGACCGGGCAACGCATCAGCGCTCGCTGGGCGCGCGAGGCGATGACTCCGCTGCACGACAATGTTGTGGGCGGGGTGTGAGATGGACAGCGTGATCCCTCGAACTCCGGCCAGCGCCTCGCCGTTGCGCAGATTTTCCACCCTGCTGTACCGGCGGCCGAACCTGTATCTGTCGCTGCTGCTGGTGCCGCCGTTGCTGTGGTTTGGCGCGATCTACCTCGGCTCGCTGCTGACGTTGTTGTGGCAAGGCTTCTACACCTTCGATGACTTCACCATGACGGTCACCCCCGACCTGACCCTGGCGAACTTCGCTGCGCTGTTCCAGCCGTCGAACTTCGACATCATCCTGCGCACCCTGAGCATGGCCATCGTCGTGTCACTCGCCAGTGCCGTGGTGGCGTTCCCGATCGCCTACTACATGGCGCGTTACACCAGCGGCAACATCAAGGCGTTTTTCTACATTGCGGTGATGATGCCGATGTGGGCCAGTTACATCGTCAAGGCCTACGCCTGGACCTTGCTGCTGGCCAAGGGCGGCGTGGCGCAGTGGTTCGTTCAGCACCTGGGGCTGGAGCCGGTGTTGCAATGGGTGCTAGGGATCCCGGGGCTGGGTGGCAGCACCTTGTCGACCTCGCACCTGGGGCGGTTCATGGTGTTCGTCTACATCTGGCTGCCGTTCATGATCCTGCCGATCCAGGCCTCACTGGAACGCCTGCCGCCGTCGTTGTTGCAAGCCTCGGCGGACCTCGGCGCCAAGCCCCGTCAGACCTTCATGCAAGTGATTCTGCCGCTGTCGATTCCAGGCATCGCCGCCGGTTCGATCTTCACCTTTTCACTGACCCTGGGCGACTTCATCGTGCCGCAACTGGTGGGTCCGCCGGGCTATTTCGTCGGCAGCATGGTCTATGCCCAACAAGGGGCGATCGGCAACATGCCGATGGCAGCGGCCTTCACCCTGGTGCCGATCGTGCTGATCGCCATTTACCTGTCCATCGTCAAACGTCTGGGGGCCTTCGATGCGCTCTGACTCTTCATCTCAAGACCGGGCATCGCTGGGCCTGCGCATCGCCGCCTGGGGCGGGTTGGTGTTCTTGCACTTCCCGATCCTGATCATCCTCCTCTACGCCTTCAACACCGAAGACGCGGCGTTCAGCTTTCCGCCCAAGGGCTTCACCCTGAAGTGGATCGGCGTGGCGTTCTCCCGGCCTGATGTGCTGGAAGCCATCAAGCTGTCGTTGCAGATCGCGTCCATTGCGACGCTGATTGCGCTGATCCTCGGCACCCTCGCCTCGGCGGCGTTGTACCGACGGGACTTCTTCGGCAAACAAGGCATCTCGCTGATGCTGATCCTGCCGATTGCCCTGCCCGGAATCATCACCGGGATCGCACTGCTGGCAACCTTCAAGACCCTGGGGATCGAACCTGGGGTATTCACCATTGTGATCGGTCACGCGACCTTCTGTGTGGTGATCGTCTACAACAACGTCATCGCCCGGTTGCGCCGCACTTCCTACAGTTTGATCGAGGCGTCGATGGACCTCGGCGCCCACGGCTGGCAGACCTTCCGCTACATCGTGCTGCCGAACCTCGGCTCGGCGTTGCTGGCCGGCGGCATGCTGGCGTTCGCCCTGTCGTTCGACGAAATCATCGTCACCACCTTCACCGCCGGCCATGAACGCACTTTGCCGTTGTGGCTGCTCAATCAGCTCAGCCGCCCACGGGACGTGCCGGTGACCAACGTCGTCGCGATGCTGGTGATGATGGTGACCATGCTGCCGATTCTCGGCGCCTATTACCTGACCCGCGGCGGGGAAAGCGTTGCGGGCAGTGGCGGGAAATAACTGACAGCTCATTCCCAATGTGGAAACCGGATCCTGTGGGAGCGGGCTTGCCCGCGATAGCGGTCTTACAGTCGACATTTCTGTTGAATGTCAGTCATCGCGGGCAAGCCCGCTCCCACAGGGGGCCGGTTTCAGCAGGAAAACAAAAACAGCTTCGATGAGGACAAAGCCATGCAAACCAAACTCTTGATCAATGGCCAACTCGTTGCCGGCGACGGCCCCGCCCAAGCCGTGTTCAACCCGGCACTCGGTCGTGTACTGGTGGAAATCAACGAAGCCAGCGAAGCCCAGGTCGACGCCGCCGTGCGGGCCGCCGACACTGCCTTCGAAGCCTGGTCGCAAACCACACCGAAAGAACGCTCGTTGTTGCTGCTCAAACTCGCCGACATCATCGAAACCCATGGCGTAGAGCTGGCCAAACTGGAGTCGGACAACTGCGGCAAACCCTACAGCGCCGCGCTGAATGACGAGATTCCCGCGATTGCCGACGTGTTCCGATTCTTCGCCGGCGCCAGCCGTTGCATGAGCGGCGCGCTGGGGGGCGAATACTTACCCGGCCACACCTCGATGATCCGCCGCGACCCGGTGGGCGTGATTGCCTCCATTGCGCCCTGGAACTACCCGTTGATGATGGTCGCCTGGAAAATCGCCCCGGCCCTGGCCGCGGGTAATACCGTGGTGCTCAAGCCATCGGAACAAACCCCGCTGACCGCACTGCGCCTGGCAGAACTGGCGTCGGAAATCCTCCCGGCTGGCGTGCTTAACCTGGTATTCGGTCGTGGCCCTACAGTCGGCACGCCACTGGTCACGCACCCGAAAGTGCGTATGGTGTCGCTGACCGGCTCCATCGCCACCGGCTCGAACATCATTTCCAGCACCGCTGGCAGCGTTAAACGCATGCACATGGAATTGGGCGGCAAGGCGCCGGTGATCATCTTCGACGATGCCGACATCGACGCCGCCGTGGAAGGCATTCGCACCTTCGGTTTCTACAACGCCGGCCAGGACTGCACCGCCGCCTGCCGCATCTACGCTCAGGCAGGCATCTACGACCAGTTCGTCGAGAGGCTCGGCGCCGCCGTCAGTAGCCTCAAGTACGGCTTGCAGGATGACCCATCGACGGAACTGGGCCCATTGATCAGCGCGCAACATCGTGACCGCGTGACCGCCTTGGTCGAACGTGCCATGGCGCAACCGCACATTCGTTTGATCACTGGCGGCAAAGCGGTGGAAGGCAATGGTTTCTTCTTCGAGCCGACGGTGCTGGCCGATGCGCAACAGGACGACGAGATCGTGCGCCGAGAAGTATTCGGGCCGGTGGTGTCAGTGACTAAATTCACCGATGAAGCGCAGGCGCTGGCCTGGGCCAACGATTCAGACTACGGCCTGGCGTCGTCAGTCTGGACCGCGGACGTCGGCCGCGCCCATCGCCTGTCTGCACGTTTGCAATATGGCTGCACCTGGGTGAACACCCACTTCATGCTGGTCAGCGAAATGCCGCACGGGGGTCAGAAACTGTCTGGTTATGGGAAAGACATGTCGATGTATGGATTGGAGGACTACACGGTTGTAAGGCATGTGATGTTCAAGCATTAAAAGCTTCACGGGCAAGGCTTGCTCCTACAGGCACTGAGCTCAACCTGTGGGAGCGAGCTTGTTCGCGATGCCGGTCTTAGTGGGTTATACCCTGTTCGGCCTGTGCCTGGCAGCGGTGCCGAGACTGAAACATTCCTCGCTCTCACACTCCTAGAGAAAGAGAATTAACGACAGTATCGACTATTGACTGAAGAGAAAAACATCAAATAAAAAGTTCTGCCTGATCATGCTTCAGCAAAGATATGCGATCGAAAAGCTTAATTTTTTCATTTGCTTTTTGTTTAGCGTGATCCGTCATAAACGCAACAAGCTCCTCAAGTTGACTCACATTCCCAACCACCTTAAAGGCCTTTTCTTTGTTAACAAAAACGAGCGACTTCTTCCTTCGAGACAGCAGTTCAATTACGTTACTTAAAGTTCCGGTGCTTTTTGCATCCCAAATCATCAAACCGTAATCAGCGGCTTCAGCCATTACAATATCTTTCGCCGTGAAAAATGCTCGCGACCCTTTGGAGTGTTTGGTTTCTACTGTTCTAGCCGGCCATTCTCCAAGATTGTTTCGCGGGGTCACGCCACTACAATAAATAGTAGTTCTAGATCGAGATAGGCTCAACAGATACTCTTGGATAGAGGTATCGGCGCCGCCAGCATCACCAACCACGACATCAAACTCCGAAGCAACAATATTATCGATACGCTCTTTAACCTTAGGATCAAGGTGTTTGATATTAATAGAGCCAGCAATAAATACAGTTGTCATTTAGCTCATTTCCAAGTTAATGCCGCGACGTAAATCTTTCCAACCTTTGGATATTTACGTAAAACAGCACAGGCTGCATCCATTGATGCACCACTGTCAAACAAATCATCGACGACCAGCACATTCCAACAGCCTACATTGGTAATTTCATCATTAACACTGAAGCTACCCCCAATAGCAGCAATCTTTTCGGCTTTAGAATGTAAATCTTTAAGCGATTTTCCTGTAGCGGCCTTTCGGAGCAAATCCGAGAATACAGGCTTTCCTATTATTCTTCCTAACTCCACGGCAACCTCAGTAACTGGTTGTCGCGCACGTACATTCGAGGCTGGCATAGGAACTACGAATCCTACTTGAGTTAGCTTAGGAAAAACATTCGTCGCTACAGCTTGAGCAAGAGGCCCCACCTGACTCCAATCCTTCTGGTATTTGAGCTGGTAGGTTGCCTCTCCTACCTCGGTGCCAGTCGACCGTCGCATGACATTGACCCTCTTGCAAAAACAGGCATTTCCTACGGATCGAACCCTCCGTTAAAGAAGCCAATTCCTACAGCACGCAGCGCCAGAGTAGACTTGGCACTGCGAGCGCCTGAACGATAGGCTTCACCTCGTCGCTGCCAAATCAGTGACCCGGGGTCGAAGCCGGAACACTATCAACATGGCGCATCCGCGCCCCCATATGAACTGGGGCATTTTTTGCCTTTCAGCTTCGCTTTATGGTGGGCCGTGTGGCGCGGGCCTCTCGGCTTACATGTTGATCGAGAATGTTCCGACTTCGAACGCCACTCGGTCCGCCACCCAAATCTGTCGAAGGATTAGTGGCGGCTCCTTTTCAACATGGAGTCGACAAATGCTTAAGCACACGCAAAATCCGTCTGAAATCCATCCTCATTTCACCCCTACTGTCTTCACCCGCCACAACCGCTTCCTCCACGCCATCATGCAAGCCAACCAAGCCTGGTTCTGCGTTCAGGATCTAGGTCGTTTGATGGGACGACCGCTGGACCAACGACTCACCCTGAAGCTCGACCCTGATCAGCGCCAATATGTCTGGCTGCTGAAGAACGGCAAAACGGTCGAATCACTGATGGTCAGCGAATCAGGGATGTATGCCCTGCTCGTTCATCATTTCGTCCCGGAAAACCGAAACCTGCGCCAGTGGCTGAGCAACGAGGTCATGCCAATGTTGCGTGATTCGAACGCGGCATCGGTGGAAAACATCCCGAGCCTGAGTTCGTTGCAGTGGGCTGGGATTTCTGTGCCGCTGCTGCATTGGCAGCATCAGGCCTGGATCAAATGGCGCGACATGCCTGATCTGATGCAAGCACAGCGACCCTTCACGATTGGTAGCCGATGAGCTGATGCACAAAGGGACGGACTTTGCAGTCCGTCCCTTTGGTTTTCCAACATCCTCAAAACCGCGAAACACTCCTCATCGCATCCACCAGGTAGCGCATCGCAATCCGGTCGCTCTCCGACAGCTCGCGATAGCGCTCCACCAACTTCAACTCCTCCGAACTGAGCCGACGCCTTCGCCGCCCGGTGGCCAGGCAGGGAAAGAGTCCTAACATTTCAGTGATGCCTTGTACTTTTGACATGGACGATGTCCTTCTATACGTCAGAGAAAACTTCAAAACCGCATCGCCCTATCACTTTCAGCGGCCGCCTTGTGCCCGCTGAATCCACCGGCCTGAAGGGCCGAAACCGGTCATGCCCATAGAATAGAAATTAAATCGGTGCTGAAAAGCAGTTTTTAGAGTAATTAGTCGAAAAAAGCAGATATGCCCTATAAATCAGAAAGCACTGCGAGAAACGTTACCTGACATGTCTTGTTTCATTGCCGCGCTATCGCGGTGCCATCAGTCATTTTTGCTCTGCGACTGAACGGTTTAAGCTATTTGGCATCTTTCTAAAGTCCGTTGCGTTTGGCCAAGGCATGTCCGAACCGTTATTTCTGATCCAGCACGCGCCAGGAACGGCGCGGGATTGTTCACGACAGGTTGTACTTATGCACCGCAGGAATTTGCTCAAAGCCTCCATGGCCATCGCGGCTTACACCGGTCTTTCAGCCACCGGCCTGTTGGCCACTAACGCCTGGGCCGGCAGCGGCACTGCCGATGGCGATGCTCAGGCGTTCGACTTTGAAGCGCTGAAGAGCCAGGCCAAACAGCTCGCCGGCAAACCTTATCAGGACACCAAACAGGTGCTGCCGCCGACGCTGGCGACCATGACGCCACAGAACTTCAATGCGATCCGCTATGACGGCAATCACTCGCTGTGGAAGGATCTGAAAGGTCAGCTGGACGTGCAGTTTTTCCACGTTGGCATGGGTTTCAAGCAGCCGGTGCGCATGTACAGCGTCGATCCCAAGACTCGGCTGGCGCGCGAGGTGCATTTCCGCCCGTCGCTGTTCAACTATGAAAAAACCACCGTCGACACCCAACAGCTCAAAGGCGACCTGGGGTTCTCCGGGTTCAAGCTGTTCAAGGCCCCGGAGCTGGATCAGCACGACGTGTTGTCGTTCCTCGGCGCCAGCTATTTCCGTGCGGTAGACGCCACCGGCCAGTACGGTTTGTCGGCCCGCGGCCTGGCGATCGACACCTACGCCAAGAAGCGTGAAGAATTCCCGGACTTCACCAAGTTCTGGTTCGAAACACCGGACAAGGACAGCACCCGTTTCGTGGTGTACGCCCTGCTCGATTCGCCGAGCGCCACCGGTGCCTACCGTTTTAACATCGATTGCCAGGCCGAGCGCGTGGTGATGGAAGTCGACGCCCACGTCAATGCCCGCACCGCCATCGAGCAACTGGGTATCGCACCGATGACCAGCATGTTCAGCTGCGGCACCCACGAGCGCCGCATGTGCGACACCATTCACCCGCAAATCCACGACTCCGATCGCCTGGCCATGTGGCGCGGCAACGGCGAGTGGATCTGCCGCCCGTTGAACAACCCGGCCACCCTGCAATTCAACGCCTTCGCCGACACCGACCCGAAAGGCTTTGGTCTGGTGCAGACCGACCATGAATTCGCCAGTTATCAGGACACCGTCGACTGGTACAGCAAGCGCCCGAGCCTGTGGGTAGAACCTACGACCGCATGGGGCGAAGGCTCTATCGATTTGCTGGAAATTCCTACAACCGGTGAAACCCTGGACAACATCGTCGCGTTCTGGACGCCGAAGAAACCGGTCGCGGCCGGTGATTCGCTGAACTACGGCTACAAGCTCTACTGGAGCGCCCTGCCGCCAGTGGGCACGCCGCTGGCACGGGTCAATGCGACCCGTTCGGGCATGGGCGGCTTCGTCGAAGGCTGGGCACCGGGTGAGCATTACCCGCAAGTCTGGGCACGCCGCTTCGCCGTGGACTTCACCGGTGGCGGGCTCGACCGCCTGCCCGAAGGTGCGGGGATCGAGCCGGTGGTGACCTGCTCGAACGGCGAAGTGAAGGACTTCAATGTGTTGGTGCTGGATGACATCAAGGGTTACCGCATTACCTTCGACTGGTTCCCGACCAATGACAGCGTGGCACCGGTGGAGCTGCGGTTGTTCATTCGCACCAATGACCGGACGTTGAGTGAAACCTGGTTGTACCAGTACTTCCCGCCGGCACCGGAGAAGCGTAAGTACACCTGAGAGTTAGTCGGGGTCTGAAATGGCCCCTTCGCGAGCAGGCTCGCTCCCACAGGGGGCTGCGTTGTTTCACAATAATGTGATCGACATCGATTCAATGTGGGAGCGAGCCTGCTCGCGATGAGGCCGGCAAGCCCACAAAATATTCCCGCCAGATAAACGAAAGCCCCGATCAACACGACCGGGGCTTTTTGGTTTTACAGCGGCATTCAATCACGCAAATCCGATTCATGAATCGGCTGGTCACGATGAGTGGCCCGCTGGTATTGCGCCGGCCAGATCGCCTTGTGCCCACCCAGATCGTCATCGGCATGCAGCGGCCAATACGGATCGCGCAACAACTCTCGGGCAAGGAAGATAATGTCGGCCTGACAGGTGCGTAGAATATGCTCGGCCTGGGCCGGCTCGGTGATCATTCCTACGGTGCCGGTGGCAATGCCTGACTCCTTGCGTACCCGCTCGGCAAAACGGGTCTGATAACCGGGGCCTGTAGGAATTTCGGCGTTTACCGCCGTACCGCCCGACGAGACGTCGATCAGGTCCACGCCCAGATCCTTGAGGCGTTGCGCCAGCTCCACGGTTTCATCGGGGTTCCAGCCGTCTTCCACCCAGTCGGTGGCCGATACCCGTACAAACACCGGTAACTCTTCAGGCCATACGGCCCGCACCGCTTCGGTGACTTGCAGCACCAGCCGAATGCGATTCTCGAACGAACCGCCGTACTGATCGCGCCGCTGATTGCTTAGGGGCGAAAGAAATTGATGCAGCAGGTAACCGTGGGCGGCGTGCACTTCGACCACTTTGAAACCGGCGGTCAGCGCTCGTTTGGCCGAATCGACGAAGGCCTGAATGATGTCGGCTATTTCGCCCTCATCGAGCGGCTTCGGTGGTGTGTGCTGGGGGTCGAAAGCGATGGGCGAAGGGCCGACCGGGGTCCAGCCGCCGTCTTCCGGCTTGACGCTGCCATGCTTGCCCAGCCACGGCCGATGCGTGCTGGCCTTGCGCCCGGCGTGGGCCAACTGAATGCCGGCGACAGCACCTTGGGCGGCGATGAAGCGCGTAATACGTTGCAAGGGTTCGATCTGTTGATCATTCCAGAGGCCGAGGTCCTGGGCGGTGATGCGCCCGTCGGCGGTGACTGCCGTGGCTTCGGTGAATACCAGACCGGCGCCGCCGATAGCGCGGCTGCCGAGGTGGACCAGATGCCAGTCATTGGCCAGCCCATCGACGCTGGAGTACTGGCACATCGGTGACACCGCGATGCGGTTAAGCAGGGTCAATTGACGAAGGGTATAGGGTTCAAGCAGCAGACTCATGGGGCACCTCTCGAATCAGTGGGCAGGCTCCAGGGTTCTGTTTGAATAGTCGACGAGTGACAGGAAAAAGGTGCAGCACCCGCCCCCGCGGGCAAAAAATTTGACAAGACGTCACAAGGATAATCAAGCAGTGCTTAGAGCCTAGTCGACATCGAGGGATGAGGGAGGGTTCAAGAAATGAAACACCCAAATTTGAGGTCCGGGCGATACCTGTGGCGAGGGAGCTTGCTCCCGCTCGACTGCGCAGCAGTCGTCAACCATCCGGAGTGTTACAACAGGAAAAAAGCGTTTAAGGGTTTTAGGGCCGCTTCGCAGCCCAGCGGGAGCAAGCTCCCTCGCCACAAAAGCATCGTGCCGTTATCGCGGTTCGATGTGGGCAATCATCAACTGCACCGTCTCGTTGCCACGAAACTCGTTGAGGTCGAGTTTGTAGGCCAATTCGACCCACTTGATGGTCGGATTCGGCCAGATATCCCGGTCGATCCCAAAGGCGATTCCATCCAGCTTCACCGAGCCGCATTCACTCTTCAGCACCACTTTCAGATGCCGCTCGCCAACCACCCGTTGCTCGACCAACTGGAACACCCCGTGAAACAGCGGCTCCGGGAAGTGTTGCCCCCAAGGCCCGGCGTGGCGCAGGGCGCGGGCCAGTTCCAGGTGAAACTCTTCGACCGCCAAAGTGCCGTCCGACAGCAGGCGCCCGGTCAGGTCTTCTTCACGCAATTGCCTACGCACTTCTGCGTCAAAAGCCTCGGCAAACAACGGAAAATTCGCTTCCGGCAACGTCAGGCCGGCCGCCATGGCGTGACCACCATATTTGCTGATCAGGTTTGGATGCTGCGCCGCCACCACGCTCAAGGCATCGCGAATGTGAAACCCCTGAACCGAACGCCCCGAGCCCTTGAGCAGGCCATCGCCGGCGTCGGCAAAGGCAATGGTCGGACGGAAATAGCGCTCTTTCATACGCGACGCGAGGATACCGATGACGCCCTGGTGCCACTCGGGATCGAACAGGCACAAACCGAACGGCATCGATTCCACTGGTAAATCCTTGAGCTGGGCCAGCGCCTCGCGCTGCATGCCCTGTTCGATGGACTTACGGTCCTGGTTCATGCCGTCCAGCTGAGCGGCCATTTCACGGGCAGCGCCCGCGTCTTCGGTGAGCAGGCATTCGATGCCCAGGCTCATATCATCCAGCCTTCCTGCCGCATTCAGACGCGGGCCGAGGATGAAGCCCAGGTCAGTGGAGGTGATACGTGAATAGTCACGCTTGGCCACTTCAAGGATCGCCTTGAGCCCCGGTCGAGCGCGCCCGGCGCGAATCCGCTCCAGGCCCTGATGCACCAGAATCCGGTTGTTGGCATCCAGCGGCACCACGTCGGCGACACTGCCCAGCGCCACCAGGTCCAGCAACTCGCCAATGTTCGGTTGCTGCTTGTTTTCGTACCAACCCAGGCTGCGCAAGCGCGCGCGCAGGGCCATCAACACATAGAAGATCACCCCGACACCGGCCAGGGCTTTGCTCGGGAACATGCAACCCGGCTGGTTCGGATTGACGATGGCATCGGCCAACGGCAGCTCGTCGCCGGGCAAGTGGTGATCGGTGACCAGCACCTTGAGCCCGGCCTTTTTCGCCGCCGCCACGCCTTCGACGCTGGAGATGCCGTTGTCCACGGTGATCAGCAGTTGCGGCTCGCGGGTCAGCGCCACTTCGACGATTTCCGGGGTCAGGCCGTAGCCGTACTCAAACCGGTTCGGCACCAGATAGTCGACATGCGCCGCGCCCAACAGGCGCAACCCCAGCATGCCCACGGTACTGGCCGTCGCACCATCGGCGTCGAAGTCGCCGACGATGAGAATCCGCTGACGCTGTTCCAGGGCCGTCACCAGCAAATCCACCGCTGCATCGATACCTTTGAGCTGCTGATACGGAATCAGCCGCGCTAGGCTCTTGTCCAGTTCAGCCTCGGACTGCACGCCCCGCGCCGCGTAAAGGCGGGTCAACAGCGGTGGAATATCACCGAGGAATGGCAGGGTGTCGGGCAACAGGCGAGGTTCGATGCGCATGGGGTGACAGGTGCTTCTCTTGAATACGTAGGATAAAACCGGGTGACGCGGCTAAGCGGCGAATAATCAGCCGCGTTCGCCGGCCAGCCATTGCAACTGGACTTCGTGCTGACCACGGTCGTCGGTGACGAAAATCGTTCCTTCGCTGATCATCACGTCCCACTTGATAACGCGCGGCATGTCCTTGGCCAGGGTTTCCAGCACTTCCTGGGGCACGGCGGCGATGTTGACGTTTTTCAGGGTCTTGATCGCCGGGATCACTTTGCCTTCCCAGACACGCAGGCTGCCGTAGGCCAGCAGGCTGGTGCGCTCGGTGCGGCGCGAGCACCAGGTCAGGCGATCGGCGTCTGGCTGGCCGACTTCGATCCAGTGCAGGACACGATCATCCAGGCTTTTTTCCCACAGCGCCGGTTCATCGACGTCTGACAGACCGCGACCGAAGGACAACTGCTCGTTGTACCAGAAGGCGTAGGCCAGCAGCCGCACGGTCATACGCTCTTCGGTTTCCGAAGGGTGAC
The DNA here is from genome assembly GCF_034008235.1 of Pseudomonas sp. P9_31. Classification (NCBI taxonomy): domain Bacteria; kingdom Pseudomonadati; phylum Pseudomonadota; class Gammaproteobacteria; order Pseudomonadales; family Pseudomonadaceae; genus Pseudomonas; species Pseudomonas sp. P9_31. The sequence goes on along the minus strand of NZ_CP125375.1, from coordinate 1,236,261 downwards.
GGGCGATGGTCTGCTTCACGCTCTCGTAGACGCTGCGGTCGAGGTCGGTGAGGTTCAGTTCAAACTTGTAGGTCGTGGACGGCTGGGCCATGAACGGGCTTCTTGATACGAGGAAAGGCGGCAAGTCTAACCGATGCAACGGGCAATCAACGAATTGAAGGCGATCAACTTTGGGCGATGGACGTCGGCCTATGTTAAAACTCTGCTCTCGCTCAGCCTTTGTCCTACAGGATTCAGTATGCCGTTCTCCAACAAACCGCTCTCGGGTCTGAAAGTCATCGAATTGGGTACGTTGATTGCCGGGCCGTTTGCCTCGCGTATTTGCGGCGAATTCGGCGCCGAAGTGATCAAGATCGAGTCTCCGGACGGCGGTGATCCGTTGCGAAAATGGCGCAAGTTGTACGAAGGCACCTCGCTGTGGTGGTTCGTTCAGGCGCGCAACAAGAAGTCCCTGACCCTGAACCTGAAACACCCGGACGGCCTGGCGATTCTGAAACAGCTGCTCAGCGAAGCGGACATCCTGATCGAGAATTTTCGCCCCGGGGTGCTGGAAAAGCTCGGCCTGGGCTGGGAAGTTTTGCACGCATTGAATCCGAAACTGGTAATGGTGCGACTCTCGGGCTTCGGCCAGACCGGCCCCATGAAAGATCAGCCAGGCTTCGGGGCTGTCGGTGAGTCCATGGGCGGCCTGCGCTACATCACAGGGTTCGAGGACCGGCCGCCGGTGCGCACCGGGATTTCCATCGGCGATTCGATTGCCGCGCTCTGGGGCGTGATCGGCGCGCTGATGGCCTTGCGTCATCGCGAGGTCAACGGCGGCTTGGGCCAAGTGGTGGACGTGGCGCTGTACGAAGCGATCTTCGCCATGATGGAAAGCATGGTCCCGGAGTTCGACGTGTTCGGCTTCATCCGCGAACGCACCGGCAACATCATGCCGGGCATCACGCCCTCCTCCATTCACACCAGTGCCGATGGCAAACACGTACAGATCGGCGCCAACGGCGATGCGATCTTCAAGCGGTTCATGCTGATCATCGGGCGCGAAGACCTGGCCAACGACCCTGTGCTGGCCAGCAACGACGGGCGCGATAGCCGTCGCGACGAGATTTACGGGGTGATCGATCGCTGGGTCAACTCACTGCCACTGGACGCGGTGATCGCGCAACTGAACCAGGCTGACGTGCCCGCCAGCCGGATCTTCAGCGCCGAAGACATGTTCAGCGATCCGCAGTACCTGGCCCGGGAAATGTTCCTGCAAGCCAAGCTGCCCGACGGCAAGGACTTCAAGATGCCCGGCATAGTGCCAAAACTCTCTGAAACACCCGGCAGCTCCGAATGGGTCGGGCCGCAGTTGGGTGAACACAATACGCAGGTCCTTCACGATCTTGGCTACGACCCGGCACAGATCGCACGGCTGCGAGAAGTCGGGGCCATCTAAGCTGAAGCGGGCCACGCAGTGACAAATCGCAGGCAAAAAGAAACCCCGAGAAGTGGGGAGACGACTCGGGGTTAAACGTGGCCTCTATTAAAGACCAGTAGCAGCAAGCTACAAGCACCGGAGCACAATGCTTGATCCTGCTGTTACATGGTCTGACTGACCTTGGCGCAGGAAGGTTCCCACAAAAAACAATTCAATTTCGGCTGGCCAGGATCTTGTCCTGAGCAGCATTGCGCAATGCCGCGATGACACAGGGCTCCAGACGTCCTTCAGCGATCAGTACGTCGCGGTGCAGCCCGTCGACGACATCCGTCAGCAGACGTTTATCGGTTAACTGGGCCTCATTGAACAGCCGTTCGACCACAATAGCGCCGCTCGCGCCCTTCAGTGTCACCAAGCATTCGCCCTGGGCGCCCGCTGGGGTCAACGTGACCTGATACGGGCTCAGAGCCTCACCGAGCAATAGACTGATACTTTCCATCTCGATCACCACTCAATAGTCCTAAAACAAAGTGCCGGGGCGTGTCCACAGTCAATGACCACCGGCCCGAGAAGAAAGTTCTGAATTCCAACGGCAGGCGCACCGACGCCTCTGGTGGATAAAGCATGCACGGTAAAGATGACAACAAAAAAACAGCCGCTTCACGCTTAGGCGCCGCTCCCACAGGTTCTGCGCCTTAACTGACTGGCATTACCCTCATGTCTGCCTTATACGCTTGGCCAGATCGATCCATCCGCCCAGCAGTCCACGCAATTGACCGTCCGCACCGTAAAACGGCACCGTCCATTGGTAGATGTCCCTGACGCCGTCGTTGAACATCAACTGACGTTCACTGAAGCGGGTCTTGCGAGTACCGAGCTGAGCCATGAACTCGGCATGGAGCAGCTCGGCGGTCTCTTTGGGCAAGACATCGAGCTCGATCAGTTGTCGACCCTGTACCTGATCGAAACGGGTCGACAAACCCTCCTCGTAACTGTTGTTGCACATGATCAAACGCCCTTCCAGGTCACGCACGAACATTGGATCGGGCATGGCGTCTATCAAGGCGTGCTGGAAGGCGAGCTGGTCATTGAGGTCTTTTTCGGCGTCCCGACGTTGCTGGATCAACACCGTGAGTCGCCGGTTCCACAGCAGGGATAACAGCACAAAAACACTGGCGGCAAAGACGCCCCAGCAGCACCACTCGGTTATTCGCTGCCAGGTCGAGGGCGTCTGTACAGGAACAATGCCATCGAGCCACTTCAGGCGGATGGCGCGTAACTGCGCAGGCGGAAACGCTTCGAGCGCCTTGTTGAGGATGCTCAACAATTGCGGCTGTCCTTTGCGTACCGCCAGATGATCGGCCTCCCATTTACCGTCCACCGTGTGGCCCACCTTGAGCAGCCCGGACGGATAGAGCTGCGCCCCGGTTTCGTTCTCGATGGTGGCGTAGGCTTCGCCACTTTCGACCAGCGCCCTGGCTTCGGCGTAGGTCTTGACCGAGCGCAGATCGATGGCCGGATAGTCGCGACGAATAGTGGCTTCCAGTGCGTGCCGGGCCGGCAGCACCAGTACCCGTTTCGACAGCTGCGTCATGGACTGCACCGAGGGCGCTCCCGCTCGCCCGACGAACACCCAGCCCGCACCACCGAACGCATGACTGAATTCCAGAAAGGCCTTGCGCTCTTCACTCATTGCCAGCGTGGTGCTCATGTCCGCCGCGCCACTTTCCAGCCGCTCCAGCAACTGTTCGGTGGAAAACGTCTCTTCATGGACAAACCGCAGCCCCGTCATGGCGCTGATTCGGTCGAGCACATCGTTGTTCAAGCCGCTCCAGTGACCGTGCTCATCCTTGAACAGGTACAGCGGGTACTGCGTCGACGCGACGATGACCGTCGGATGCTCGACAATCCATTGCCGCTCCTGAGCATCCAGCCCGATCGCGGTGCCGACAACTGACTCCCGGGGTTCATAAGCCGCCAATTGCGCCGCCAGCCCCCATTGAGCCGCGCTCATGGCACCGACCAAAAACATCCAGCACACAGCTGGTTTAAACCCTCTAAAAAACAGCATTGCCACTTCCTTGGTGATCGCCTCGCCCGTCCTTCATGGGCGGCTCTTCATTTACGAAACCCGGCAAGTGTGGCATGCAGAAACAAGAAAGCCCGTCAGGAGACGGGCTTCAAAATGTGACAGCTTTTGCCGGTTACAGCGGCTTGCCGCGGTTGCCATGCTGACTGACAAAGGCCTGCACGGCTTTCAGGTCGTTCGGCAATACCGTGCAACGTTCATCTCGCTCAAACAAATCAGAAAGATGTGCAGGTAGTTCGAGCGCTTTTCCTACACCGGCTTTCTCCACTGCATCCGGGAATTTGACCGGATGAGCCGTGCCCAGGATCACCATCGGGATATCCAGGCTGCGACGGCATTCGCGCGCGGCCTTCACACCGATGGCGGTGTGCGGGTCCAGCAACTCGCCGGTTTGCTCGAATACTTCGGCAATGGTTTCGCAGGTTTGGGCGTCATCCACGGCCAGGGAGTCGAACAGCTTGCGCGCCTCGGTCCAGCGTTCCTGTTCGACGCTGAAACCACCGCCCTGCTTGAAGGTGTCCATCAAACCGGCAATCGCCGCGCCGTTGCGACCGTGCAGGTCGAACAGCAGGCGTTCGAAGTTCGACGACACCATGATGTCCATCGACGGCGACAGCGTGGCGTGCAGGGTTTCCTTGACGTACTGATTGCCGCTCATGAAGCGGTGCAGGATGTCGTTGCGGTTGGTGGCGACGATCAACTGGTTGATCGGCAAGCCCATGTTGCGCGCCAGGTACCCGGCGAAGATATCGCCGAAGTTGCCGGTCGGCACCGAGAACGACACCGAACGCGCCGGGCCGCCCAGTTGCAGGGCTGCGTGGAAGTAATAAACGATCTGGGCCATGATCCGCGCCCAGTTGATCGAGTTCACCGCTACCAGGCGTGTGCCCTTGAGGAAACTCTGGTCGGCGAAGCTCGCCTTGACCATTTCCTGGCAGTCATCGAAGTTGCCTTCGATGGCGATGTTGTGGATGTTCTCGCCGAAGATGGTGGTCATCTGGCGACGCTGCACTTCGGACACACGATTGTGCGGGTGCAGGATGAAGATGTCGACGTTTTCGCAGTGCTTGCAGCCTTCGATGGCCGCCGAACCGGTGTCGCCGGAAGTAGCGCCGACGATCACCACGCGCTCGCCGCGCTTTTCCAGCACGTAGTCGAGCAGACGACCCAGCAGTTGCAGGGCGAAGTCCTTGAACGCCAGGGTCGGGCCGTGGAACAGCTCCAGCACCCATTCGTTGCCGTTCAGCTGACGCAGCGGTGCCACGGCGTTGTGGGAAAACACGCCGTACGTTTCTTCAAGAATCTTTTTGAAATCGGCATCCGGGATGCTGCCGGTGACGAACGGGCGCATCACCCGGAAGGCGAGCTCGTGATACGGCAGGCCGGCCCAGGAAGCGATCTCTTCCTGGGTGAAACGTGGCAGGTTTTCCGGGACGTACAGACCGCCGTCGGTGGCTAGACCGGCCAGCAGGACGTCTTCGAAATTCAGGGCCGGTGCCTGGCCGCGGGTACTGATATAACGCATGACTGGCTCCAATAGACAGTGTTCGCAAACCCGGGCCCGCACGCGGGCCCGGTGAACGATAACGGCTTAGTTCAGGTGCTCGACGCGGATCCGTACGACCGGGCCGACCACGCCCGTCAGGGCTTCCAGGGCAGCGATCGCATCGTTGATGTGCTGTTCCAGCACGCGGTGGGTCAGCAGGATCATCGGCACCAGGCCGTCGTGTTCCTCGACTTCCTTCTGCATGATCGATTCGATGTTGATGCCGCGCTCCGACAGGATGCTCGCCACCTGGGCCAGCACGCCAGGATGGTCCTTGGCCTGAATGCGCAGGTAGTAAGCGCTTTCGCAGGCTTCGATTGGCAGGATCGGGTGGGCCGACAGCGAATCTGGCTGGAAGGCCAGGTGCGGTACGCGGTTTTCCGGGTCGGAGGTCATGGCACGCACCACGTCCACCAGGTCGGCGATCACCGACGAAGCGGTCGGCTCCATGCCGGCGCCAGCGCCGTAGAACAGGGTCGAGCCGGCGGCGTCACCGTTGACCATCACGGCGTTCATCACACCATTGACGTTGGCGATCAGGCGGTCGGCCGGGATCAGCGTCGGGTGCACGCGCAGTTCGATACCGGCCGCGGTGCTGCGCGCCACGCCCAGGTGCTTGATGCGATAGCCCAGCGCTTCGGCGTAGTTCACGTCCGCGGTGGTCAGCTTGGTGATGCCTTCGGTGTAGGCCTTGTCGAATTGCAGCGGGATACCGAACGCGATGGACGCCAGGATCGTCAGCTTGTGGGCCGCATCGATACCTTCCACGTCGAACGTCGGGTCGGCTTCGGCATAACCCAGGGCTTGCGCCTCGGCCAGCACGTCTTCGAAGGTCCGGCCTTTTTCACGCATTTCGGTAAGGATGAAGTTACCGGTGCCGTTAATGATGCCGGCCACCCAGTTGATGCGGTTGGCGGACAGGCCTTCACGGATCGCCTTGATCACCGGAATACCGCCGGCCACGGCCGCTTCGAACGCAACGATCACGCCCTTCTCGCGAGCCTTGGCGAAAATTTCATTACCGTGAACGGCAATCAGTGCCTTGTTCGCGGTGACCACATGCTTGCCATTCTCGATGGCCTTGAGTACCAGCTCGCGGGCAACGGTGTAGCCGCCCATCAGCTCTATAACGATGTCGATCTCAGGGTTCGTGGCCACTTCGAAGACATCGTTGGTAATCGCAATACCGGTCGTTTGGAACTGAGGCTTTGGCGTGCGCATGGCAATTTGTGCCACTTCGATTCCACGCCCGGCACGACGAGCAATTTCCTCGGCGTTGCGCTGAAGTACGTTGAAGGTACCGCCACCGACGGTCCCTAACCCACAGATGCCTACTTTGACCGGTTTCACTGTGAACTCCCCATAAAACGGCCGACTCAAGGCCGGCCGTGAAAACAGCCGCAGGTTCGCGGCTCTCTATTGATGGCCCGGCAAATGCTGCCGCCGGACCACGATCGTCAATGGCTGACCGTGACGATGCGAATTTACTTCGCGCCCAGTGCCAGTTTGGCGACTTGTGGCGCAGGCTGGTAGCCCGGAATGACCTGACCGTCAGCCAAAACGATGGCCGGTGTACCGTTCACGCCAATCGACTGACCGAGGGCGAACTGCTTGGAAACCGGGTTATCGCACTTGGCGGCCTTGATTTCCTTGCCGTCGACCATTTTGTCCATGGCCGCCTTCTTGTCCTTGGAGCACCAGACGGCTTGCAGTTGTTCGTCACCCGGCGAACCCAGGCCCTGGCGCGGGAACGCCACATAACGTACTTCGATGCCGCGCTTGTTCAGCTCAGGCACTTCGGCGTGCAGCTTGTGGCAATACGGGCAGGTGGTGTCGGTGAAGACAGTGATGTGCGACTTGGTTTCGCCGATGGCCGGGTAGACCACGGTTTCAGCCACTGGAATGTCATTGATCAGCTTGGCAATGCCCAGGCGTTCGGTCTTCTCGGTCAGGTTGACCGGCTTGCCGTCCTTGAGCTGGAACAGATAGCCCTGAACCACGTATTGGCCGTCCGCGCTGGCGTAGAGCACGCGGCTGCCCTTGAGTTTGACTTCGTACAGGCCTGGCAGCGGGCTGGCGGTGATGGTTTCGACCGGCACGTCGAGCTGGAGGTTCTCCAGGCTTTTACGAATGGCTTTATCAGCCGCATCATCGGCGACGGCAAAGGTGCTGACCAACGCAATGGCGGCGGCGGCGAAAATCTGGGTCAGACGCATGAGAACTCCTGAAGGCGGACAAATGGAACGATCAGAACGTCCGTGCCGAAACACCGGGTCATAACCGCCCATCGTACAAACCCGCAAAGCCTACCACATAAGGCCCGTGTGGCCGACTCCCGGTGACGTGAGACACGCATGCCTGACTGACATCCATTATTGTGGCGAGGGAGCTTGCTCCCGCTCGGCTGCGTAGCAGTCGCAAATAGGCCAGTCGGGCTTTCCTGAATAAATGCAGCGCCTGGTTTTGGGGTTGCTGCGCAACCCAGCGGGAGCAAGCTCCCTCGCCACAGGATTTGCGCTAGCCTCTGGGGTGATGCTTGGCGTGCAGGTCCTGCAACCGCGCGCGGGCGACGTGAGTATAGATCTGGGTGGTGGAGAGATCGCTGTGGCCGAGCAACATTTGCACCACCCGAAGGTCGGCGCCGTGGTTGAGCAGGTGCGTGGCGAAGGCATGGCGCAAAGTATGCGGCGACAGCGACTTGCCGATCCCGGCGACTTTGGCCTGGTGCTTGATGCGATGCCAGAAGGTCTGGCGGGTCATCTGTTCGCCGCGCTGGCTGGGGAACAGCACATCGCTGGGACGCCCGCCCAGCAGCTCGCCACGGGCATCGCGCATGTAGCGCTCGACCCAGACAATCGCCTCCTCCCCCATCGGCACCAGCCGCTCCTTACTGCCTTTGCCCATCACCCGCAGCACGCCTTGGCGCAAGTTGACCTGTTCCAGCGTCAGGCTGATCAGCTCCGTCACCCGCAAGCCACACGCGTAAAGCACTTCAAGCATGGCGCGATCACGCTGACCGATGGCTTCGCTCAGGTCTGGCGCGGCCAGCAGCGCTTCCACATCGGCTTCCGACAAGGATTTAGGCAACGGCCTACCCAGTTGCGGCATATCGACGCGCAGGGTCGGATCCACGGCAATCAGCTTTTCCCGCAGCAAATAGCGATAGAAACCACGCACACCTGAGAGAAATCGCGCAGTAGAACGGGGTTTGTAGTTTTGCTCCAGGCGCCAGGCCAGGTGATCGAGGATCAATTCACGGCCGGCGTTGATCAGCTCCAGGCCCTTCTCCTGCAACCAGCCGTTGAACAAAGCCAGGTCGCTGCGATAGGCATCGCGGGTGTTATCGGAAAGGCCTTTCTCCAGCCACAGGGCGTCTAGGAACTGGTCTATCAAGGGATGATCGATGGCAGGCATGGGGGCTCAAGACAGGCAGGCAAAAGGCCGCGAAAATGAAGAGTGACGCTAGTCTTTCATAGCACGTGGGTGGTGACACCTAAAATTCAGGCACAAAAAAAGCATCCCCTGCGGGTAATGCCTGTCAATTAAACGCAATCCATGTGGGAGCGGGCTTGCTCGCTCCCACAGGTTTCGCACATTAACTGACTGGCATTATCCCCTTGCGGGACGCTTCTTTTTGCGTGAGACGCTCAGCTCATTACCGGGCCGGTTCGTTCTGCCCCAGGATCAGCTTGCCGTCCTCGTCGACCGGAATCTGGTTGCCCGGATCGCGATCCATCCGCACTTTGCCTTCCTTGCCGTCCAGCGAATAACGAACGTCGTAGCCTACAACCTTGTCGCTGATGTCATTGACCGTGTTGCAGCGAGTCTGAGTCGTGGTGTAGGTATCACGCTCCTGCATGCCTTCCTGCACCTTGTTACCCGCATAACCGCCGCCGACCGCACCGGCCACTGTGGCGATTTTCTTGCCTGTGCCGCCGCCGATCTGGTTGCCCAACAGGCCACCAGCCAGCGCACCGACCACCGTACCGGCGATCTGGTGTTGATCTTTCACCGGCGCTTGCCGGGTTACTGCAACGTCCTTGCACACTTCACGTGGAGTCTTGATTTGTGTCTTGACCGGTTCAACGGCCAGCACTTGTGCATACTCAGGGCCGCTTTTAACCAGTTTGTAGGTGGCAACAGCACCACCGGCAGTCACACCGACAGCACCCAATACCGCACCAACCAGCAACGACTTGTTCACATGAACCTCCTGGCTATCACAGGCGGGACAAACCCGCGCTTCTCCCAGCCTTGGAGCATAAAAAAAGGCGCGAGTTCAACACTCGCGCCTTCTCGGCTTTCAGCAGAAAAACGATAACCGTTATGGACGATCGTCGACTTCCTTCTCGCTCGTCGCCACAGGAATCAGGTCCTCGCTGTTCAGGTTCAGCCAGATCAGCACCACGTTCGCGATGTAGATCGACGAGTAAGTACCCGCCAGAACACCGATGAACAGGGCAATGGAGAAGCCGAACAGGTTGTCGCCACCGAAGAACAACAGGGCCGCGATCGCCAGCAAAGTGGAGATCGACGTCGCCATGGTCCGCAGCAGGGTTTGCGTGGTCGAGATGTTGATGTTCTCGATCAGGCTGGCCTTGCGCAGCACCCGGAAGTTTTCACGAACCCGGTCGAATACCACGATGGTGTCGTTGAGCGAGTAACCGATGATCGCCAGCACCGCCGCCAGCACCGTCAGGTCGAAGGTGATCTGGAAGAACGACAGGATACCGACAGTCACGATCACGTCGTGGATCAACGAAACGATCGCGCCGACCGCAAACTTCCACTGAAAGCGGAACGCCAGGTAGATCAGGATGCCGCCCAGCGCCATCAGCATGCCGAGGCCGCCCTGGTCGCGCAGCTCTTCACCGACCTGCGGGCCGACGAACTCGACACGCTTGACCTGAGCCGGGTTGTCGCCGCCGACTTTTTGCAGCGCTTCAGCCACCTGATGACCCAGTTGCGGGTCTTCGCCAGGCATGCGCACCAGCAGATCGGTGGTTGCACCGAAGTTCTGCACGATGGCTTCGTGATAACCGGCCGTAACCAGTTGTTCGCGCACCTTGGTGACATCGGCCGGACGCTCGTAGGTCAGCTCGATGAGCGTACCGCCGGTGAAGTCCAGGCCCCAGTTCATGCCCTTATGAAAGACACTGAACATTGCCAGCGCGGTAAGGAACAATGTGACGCCGAACGCAAAGTTGCGAACGCCCATGAAGTTGATTGTACGTAACATGGCAGCCCCTTAAATCCACAACTTCTTGAAGTCACGACCGCCGAAGATCAGGTTGACCATCGCGCGGGTCACCATGATGGCCGTGAACATCGAGGTAAAGATCCCGAGGGACATGGTCACGGCGAAACCCTTGACCGGGCCGGTGCCCATGGCAAAGAGAATCCCGCCCACCAACAAGGTTGTCAGGTTGGCGTCGAGAATCGCGGTGAATGCCCGGCCGAAGCCTTCGTTGATTGCCCGTTGTACGGTCATGCCAGCCGCGATCTCTTCACGTATCCGCGAGAAGATCAGCACGTTGGCGTCGACCGCCATCCCCATGGTCAACACGATACCGGCGATACCCGGCAGGGTCAGCGTTGCACCCAGCAGCGACATCAAGGCCAGCAGCATCACCATGTTCACCGACAGCGCGACGGTGGCGATGAGGCCGAAGAAGCGGTAGATGGCCATGATGAACAGCGAGACAAACAGCATGCCCCACAACGATGCATCGATACCTTTGGTGATGTTGTCGGCACCCAGGCTTGGGCCGATGGTGCGCTCTTCGGCGAAGTACATCGGTGCCGCCAGACCACCGGCACGCAGCAGCAGCGCCAGTTCGGACGATTCGCCCTGACCGTTCAGGCCAGTGATGCGGAACTGGGCACCCAGCGGCGACTGGATGGTCGCCAGGCTGATGATCTTCTTCTCTTCTTTAAACGTCTGAACCGGCACTTCTTTCTCGACGCCGTTGACCACTTGCTTGGTGTAAGTGGTCACCGGACGCTGTTCGATGAAGATCACTGCCATGCTGCGACCGACGTTGCTGCGGGTCGCACGACTCATCAGCTCGCCACCGTGGCCATCCAGACGGATGTTCACTTCTGGCGTGCCGTGCTCGCCGAAGCCGGCCTTGGCGTCAGTCACCTGGTCACCAGTGATGATCAGGCCACGCTCGATCAACGCCGGAGGACGCTTGCCTTCACGGAACTCGAATTCCTCGGAAGTGGCTTTCGAAGCGCCAGGCTCGGCCGCCAGACGGAACTCCAGGTTGGCCGTCTTGCCGAGGATACGCTTGGCTTCTGCAGTGTCTTGCACGCCCGGCAGCTCAACCACGATGCGGTTGGCGCCTTGACGCTGAACGATAGGTTCGGCAACACCCAGCTCGTTGACGCGGTTACGTACCGTGGTCAAGTTCTGCTTGATGGAGTATTCGCGGATTTCCGCCAGCTTGGCCGGGGTCATCGCCAGACGCAGTACCGGGCCATTGAGGTCGGCCGGAACAATGTCGAAATCGTTGAAGTTCTTGCGGATCAGCGCACGGGCCTGTTCGCGGGTTTCTTCATCAGTGAAGCCCAGCTGAATGGCACCGCCCAGTTGCGGCAGGCTGCGATAGCGCAGTTTCTCTTTACGCAACAGGCTCTTGACGTCGCCTTCGTAGACTTTCAGGCGTGCGTCGAGGGCTTTGTCCATGTCCACTTCCAGCAGGAAGTGCACACCACCGGACAAGTCCAGACCCAGCTTCATCGGGTGCGCGCCCAGGCTGCGCAGCCATTGCGGGGTGGTTTGCGCCAGGTTCAGTGCAACGACGTAGTCATCACCCAATGCCTTGCGCACGACGTCTTTGGCCGGCAGCTGGTCTTCAGCCTTGGTCAGACGGATCAGACCGCCCTTGCCGTTTGCCGCCAGCGTGGCCGCCTTGACGTTGATCCCGGATTCCTTGAGCGCGGTGCTCACACGGTCCAGATCAGCCTGATTGACTTGCAGCGCAGTGCTTGCACCGCTGACCTGAATGGCCGGGTCATCAGGATATAGATTGGGAGCGGAATAAATCAGACCGACCGCCAGCACCGCCAGGATCAGAATGTATTTCCACAGAGGGTATTTGTTCAGCATCACGCCGCCCGCTTATGACGCGGGGCGCCTTGCGCGCCCCGTCGATTGAGTAGAAGTTGAAACTTAGATCGCTTTGAGCGTGCCTTTTGGCAGCGTGGCGGCGATGGCGCCTTTCTGGAACTTCATTTCAACGGTGTCGGAAACTTCCAGAACCACGAAGTCGTCGGACACTTTGGTGATCTTGCCGGCGATACCACCGGTGGTCACAACTTCGTCACCTTTTTGCAGGCTGCCCAGCAGGTTCTTCTGTTCTTTGGCGCGCTTGGCCTGTGGACGCCAGATCATCAGGTAGAAGATGACCAGGAAGCCGACCAGGAAAATCCACTCAAAGCCGCCGCCCATTGGGCCTGCCGCAGGTGCAGCAGCATCAGCCATGGCATTAGAGATAAAAAAGCTCATTTAGCACTCCAGTTGCAAATGTTGAATCTTGGGGTCAGAAAACTCAGTCCAAAGGCGGAACAGGCAACCCGCGTTTGGCGTAGAAGGCATCGACAAAGGCGGCCAATGTACCCTGTTGAATAGCCTCGCGCAAACCAGCCATAAGCACCTGGTAATGGCGCAAATTGTGGATGGTATTCAACATGCTACCCAGCATTTCGCCGCACTTGTCCAGATGGTGCAGATAAGCACGGGAGAAGTTCTGGCAGGTATAGCAATCGCAGGTCGGATCCAGCGGCGAATCATCATGGCGATGGAACGCGTTACGGATCTTCAGCACGCCTGTATCAATGAACAGATGCCCATTGCGGGCATTGCGGGTTGGCATCACGCAATCGAACATGTCCACACCGCGGCGCACACCCTCAACCAGATCTTCCGGTTTGCCAACGCCCATAAGGTAACGAGGTTTGTCAGCCGGCATCTGGCCCGGCAGGTAATCCAGCACCTTGATCATCTCGTGCTTGGGCTCGCCCACCGACAACCCGCCGATGGCCAGGCCGTCGAAGCCGATCTTGTCGAGGCCTTCCAGGGAGCGCATGCGCAAATCCTGGTGCATGCCGCCCTGAACGATACCGAACAGCGCTGCTGTGTTGTCGCCATGGGCTTCTTTCGAACGCTTGGCCCAGCGCAACGACAGCTCCATCGATACGCGAGCGACGTCTTCGTCAGCCGGGTACGGGGTGCATTCGTCAAAAATCATCACGATGTCCGAGCCCAGGTCGCGCTGAACCTGCATCGACTCTTCCGGGCCCATGAACACCTTGGCGCCGTCGACCGGAGAGGCGAAGGTTACGCCCTCCTCCTTGATCTTGCGCATGGCACCCAGGCTGAACACCTGAAAACCGCCGGAGTCGGTCAGAATCGGGCCTTTCCACTGCATGAAATCGTGCAGGTCGCCGTGTTCCTTGATCACCTGAGTGCCAGGACGCAGCCACAAGTGGAAGGTGTTACCCAGAATGATTTCCGCGCCGGTGGCGACGATATCCCGCGGCAGCATACCCTTGACCGTGCCGTACGTGCCCACTGGCATGAAGGCCGGGGTCTCGACGGTACCGCGCGGGAAGGTCAAACGACCGCGACGAGCCTTGCCATCGGTGGCAAGGAGCTCAAAAGACATGCGACTGGTGCGACTCATTCTGTTTCCTCAGGGCCACGTGGTGCGGGATTACGGGTGATAAACATCGCATCACCGTAGCTGAAAAAGCGGTATTCGTTGTCGACGGCGGCTTTATACGCGGCCATGGTCTCGGGATAACCGGCGAACGCCGAAACCAGCATCAACAGCGTGGATTCGGGCAAATGGAAGTTGGTGACCAGGGCATCGACCACATGAAACGGCCGGCCCGGGTAGATAAAGATGTCAGTATCGCCACTGAACGGCTTGAGCACGCCATCGCGCGCGGCGCTTTCCAGAGAACGCACGCTGGTGGTCCCCACCGCCACCACCCGACCGCCACGAGCGCGGCAGGCTTCGACTGCATCGACCACGTCCTGACCGACTTCCAGCCATTCGCTGTGCATGTGGTGGTCTTCGATCTTCTCGACGCGCACCGGCTGGAACGTGCCCGCCCCCACGTGCAAGGTCACGAATGCAGTCTCAATGCCCTTGGCGGCAATCGCCTCCATCAGCGGCTGATCGAAATGCAGCCCCGCCGTCGGCGCCGCCACCGCGCCCAGGCGCTCGGCGTACACCGTCTGATAACGCTCGCGGTCCGAGCCTTCATCCGGGCGGTCTATATAAGGAGGCAACGGCATGTGCCCGACGCGATCGAGCAGCGGCAACACCTCTTCGGCAAACCCCAACTCGAACAACGCATCGTGACGCGCCAGCATCTCGGCCTCGCCACCGCCGTCGATCAAAATCTTCGAACCGGGCTTGGGCGACTTGCTGGAGCGCACATGCGCCAGCACGCGATGACTGTCGAGCACCCGCTCCACCAGAATTTCCAGCTTGCCGCCGGAAGCCTTCTGGCCAAACAGCCGCGCCGGAATCACCCGGGTATTGTTGAACACCATCAAATCGCCCGGGCGCAAATGCTCGAGCAAATCAGTGAATTGACGGTGTGCCAGGGCGCCGCTGACCCCATCAAGGGTCAACAGGCGACTGTTGCGACGCTCGGCCAAAGGGTGGCGAGCAATCAGCGAATCAGGGAGTTCGAAAGTAAAGTCAGCAACGCGCATGATGGGGTTCGTCTAGCAGGGCCCGGAAGTCTAGCCGAAATAGTGAAAATTCTCTATGTACCTGATTGACCGACGGTAATCTCATCTCTATACTTCGCCGCCATTGAGCCCTGATGGCGGAATTGGTAGACGCGGCGGATTCAAAATCCGTTTTCGAAAGGAGTGGGAGTTCGAGTCTCCCTCGGGGCACCAAAATTAAGAAAGGTCTTGCATTGCAAGGCCTTTTTTTTCGTCTGTAGAAAAGTGACCTCGCCCCGCCGCCCCGTAGGCGCTGCCGAAGGCTGCGATCTTTTGATCTTGCTTTTCAACGCCACAACCGAAACCGCTCAGCTAACGAATCAAGGATTCACACAATGGAATTGCCACTGGAAACCGTTGCCCTTTTCGCCCTCAAGCTGGCTTATGAGACGGAAGGTGAAAGTCCGATTTTGCGGGATGATCCGATCATGAGTGATTATGAGCGGGAGGTGTTTGGGTTGTTGGTGCGTCGGGGGGATGTCGAGGGTATCCAGTTTAGAGTGGCGCATTGTGTGGGTTTGGCGCTGGACGCTATAGGCGGCGTAAATACGCCGCTAGGGCGCGAGCTACATAGATTGTCGACTGATTTGCGCGGCGCTCAGACCTTGGAACAACTCGATGCACCACTTAGCGCGCTCAAGGATTACCTGAAAGATATTCAGTGAGCGAAACCCAAACCCACGCAGGACAACAACGCCCTTCAGCGCAGAGCCATCGGTTTGATATCGTGCCTCCATCGCCTCATCTCATCAAAGATGACCCATGGCGATTTCAGGGGCATTGTTAACAAGGAAAGGGATTGAATGAAGCTAATCGCCATGTTGGTGTTCTTCGCTGCGACAGCGGGGATGTGGATTTGGGTGGTGAGGAGCCGTGGCACGGTGAATCTGTGGCTCGCTAACCTGGCGGGTGCCGTGGGTAGTTTTATTGTCGGGATGGCGGTGCTAATTCTGTTCAACAGATGGTTTGTCCCCGGAGGAAACTCGGCACGGGGCGTTGTATTCATTTTCTATACGATGATGGCAGTTTTAGGGGCCTTTGTCGGAACTTGGCTTCTGGTGATCGCCAGGCTCCAGCAGTCTGAATACCCCGTCGTCCGTCATTTGATCGCCGGAGCGTGCAGTGTGTTGGCGGCACTGACCACGGTGGTGTTGTGGGTGATGATCCTTTTCGCCAAGTGAGTGTTTTGACACTCAGCTCATCGCGCTCAAGGATTACCTGAAAACTACTCAGTGATCGAACGCCTCGGCCTGCGCTCTTCTAGACTTAATAGGTAGTCGTAGACAGAATCGAACACGTCGCTTTGGTGCAGATGAATCAAAGGCAGCGTGGCAAGCTGCCTTAATGCCCTTTAAGAGGTGCGGCGAAGACCGCGCCGGGCACAACAAGATGCCCGCTCAGGGTGCCCTGGCCAACGGCCTGACAATGCCACGATACCGTGACGTGGTGTGAATGCCGCAGCCGACACTTTCGGACGACCGACAACCGCCTGGTTTGTCCGTGACCGTGAGGAATGCTGTATGCCTGATGAGATGTTGCACCTGCCTATGGTCAACAGCCTGCTGGCGCGCCACAAGGGTTCGCCCGGCGCACTGTTGCCGATCCTTCATGAGATTCAGGAGGGCATCGGTTACATCCCCGATGCCGCCATTCCCGAGATTGCTCACGCCCTCAACCTGAGTCAGGCCGAGGTTCGCGGGGTGATCAGTTTCTACCATGACTTCCGCACCGCGCCTCCGGCCCGGCATATCCTGCGTCTGTGCCGGGCCGAGTCCTGCCAGAGCCGTGGCGCCGAGCAGCTCGCGGCGCAGTTGCGCGATCGTCTGCAACTGGATGATCACGGTAGCAGCGCCGACGGCAGCATCAGTTTGCGGCCGGTGTATTGCCTCGGCGCCTGCGCCTGCTCGCCGGCCCTGGAACTGGATGGTCAGGTGCATGCGCGGCTCAGTGCTGAGCGTCTGGATGCCCTGCTCGATGCTTGCCAGGAGGACGCATGATGCTGAGTCTTTATCTGCCCTGTGATTCTCTTGCCCGTGCCGTGGGTGCCGATGAAGTGGCTGTGGCCCTCGCCGCTCAAGCTGCGGAACGCAATCTGGACCTGCAACGCACCAGTTCTCGCGGCCTGTACTGGCTGGAACCGCTGCTGGAAGTGGACAGCCCGCAAGGCCGTATCGGCTTCGGCCCGCTGACAGCTGCCGATGTGCCGTCCGTGCTCGATGCGCTGCAAGGCGAGCCATCCGCTCATCCGCTGGCCTTGGGCCTGGTGGAAGAGTTGCCTTATCTCAAGACTCAACAACGCCTGCTGTTTGCCCGCGCTGGCATCACCCGGCCGCTGTACCTCGACGATTACCGGGCGCACGGCGGTTTCGATGGTTTGAAAAGAGCCGTCACCATCGGTGGCGAACAGACCGCGACTGAGGTGTTCGATTCGGGCCTGCGTGGCCGTGGCGGCGCAGCCTTCCCCGCCGGGATCAAATGGCGCACGGTGCGAGCCACTCAAGCGGCGCAGAAATACATTGTGTGCAACGCCGATGAAGGCGACTCCGGCACCTTTGCCGATCGCATGTTGATGGAAGGCGACCCCTTCCTGCTGATCGAAGGCATGGCCATTGCCGGCATCACCGTCGGCGCCAGTTACGGCTACATCTATGTGCGCTCGGAATATCCACAAGCCGTGGCCACCCTGCGCGAGGCGCTGGAAATCGCCCGGTCCGCCGGTTACCTCGGCGCCAATGTTGGCGGCAGCGGCCAAGCGTTCGATATGGAAGTGCGGGTCGGTGCCGGCGCTTATATCTGTGGTGAGGAAACCGCGCTGCTGGACTCCCTCGAAGGCAAGCGCGGGATTGTCCGCGCCAAGCCGCCGATCCCCGCGTTGCAGGGTCTGTTCGGCCTGCCGACCCTGGTGCACAACGTGCTGACCCTGGCCTCGGTGCCGCTGATTCTGGCCAAGGGCGCGCAGTTCTATCGCGATTACGGCATGGGCCGCTCGCTGGGCACCATGCCCTTCCAGCTGGCGGGCAATATTCGTCGTGGCGGCCTGGTGGAACGGGCCTTTGGCCTGACCCTGCGGGAACTGGTGGAAGACTACGGTGGTGGTACCGCCAGTGGCCGGCCGCTGAAGGCCGCGCAGGTTGGCGGCCCTCTCGGCGCCTGGGTGCCGCCCTCGCAATTCGACACGCCGCTGGATTACGAAGCCTTCGCCGCCATGGGCGCGATGCTCGGTCACGGTGGTGTGGTGGTGGCTGACGACAGCCTGGACATGGCCCGCATGGCGCGCTTCGCCATGCAGTTCTGCGCCGAGGAATCCTGTGGCAAATGCACCCCATGCCGCATCGGCTCGACCCGGGGCGTGGAGGTGATCGATCGCCTGCTGGCCGCGCCTGACCAGAACGGTCGCGATGAGCAGGTGATCATCCTCAAGGACCTGTGCGACACGATGCAATACGGTTCGCTGTGCGCGTTGGGCGGCATGACCTCCTATCCGGTCGTCAGCGCCCTCAAGCACTTCCCCGCCGACTTCGGTCTGCAAGCCTCGGAGGCCGACCAATGATCACTCTCTTCGACCCGAAAACAGACATTGACCTTGGTACTCCGGCCCGCGACAGCCAGGTGCAAGTCACCCTGAACATCGACGGCCGCAGCATCAGCGTGCCCGAAGGCACCTCGGTGATGCGCGCCGCCGCGCTGCTGGGCACCACCATTCCCAAACTGTGTGCCACCGACAGCCTGGAAGCCTTCGGTTCCTGCCGCATGTGCCTGGTGGAGATCGACGGCATGCGCGGCTACCCCGCGTCCTGCACCACACCGGTCAGCGAAGGCATGAGCGTGCACACCCAGACGCCGAAGCTCGCGACCCTGCGCCGCAATGTCATGGAGCTGTACATCTCCGATCACCCGCTGGACTGCCTGACCTGCTCCGCCAACGGCAACTGCGAGCTGCAAACCGTGGCCGGCCAGGTCGGCCTGCGGGAAGTGCGTTACGGCTATGAGGGCGAGAACCATCTGGCCGATGTGAAGGACACCTCCAACCCGTACTTCGACTACGACCCGAGCAAGTGCATCGTCTGCAACCGCTGCGTGCGCGCCTGCGAAGAAACCCAGGGCACGTTTGCCCTGACCATTACCGGGCGCGGTTTCGAATCCCGGGTCGCGGCCGCCGGTGGCGAGAACTTCCTCGACTCCGAATGCGTGTCCTGCGGCGCCTGTGTGCAAGCCTGCCCGACCGCGACGCTGATGGAAAAAAGCGTGGTGGAACTGGGGCAGCCCGAACGCAGCGTGATCACCACCTGTGCCTATTGCGGCGTGGGCTGTTCGTTCCGCGCCGAGATGAAAGGTGAGCAGCTGGTGCGCATGGTTCCAGACAAGAATGGCCAGGCCAACCACGGCCACTCCTGCGTCAAAGGGCGCTTTGCCTGGGGCTACGCCACCCACCCGGATCGCATCACCAAGCCGATGATCCGCAAGCACATCAACGACCCTTGGCAGGAAGTCAGCTGGGATGAAGCGGTGACCTACGCCGCCAGCGAATTCCGCCGGTTGCAGCAAAAATACGGCCGCGACTCCATTGGTGGCATCACCTCCAGCCGCTGCACCAACGAAGAAACCTACCTGGTGCAAAAACTGGTGCGCGCCGCCTTCGGCAACAACAACGTCGACACCTGTGCGCGGGTCTGCCACTCGCCGACCGGCTATGGCCTGAAACAAACCCTGGGCGAGTCCGCCGGCACCCAGAGTTTCGACTCGGTAATGCAGGCCGATGTGATCCTGGTGATGGGCGCCAACCCCAGCGACGCCCACCCGGTGTTCGCCTCCCAGCTCAAACGTCGCCTGCGTGAAGGCGCACGGCTGATCGTGATCGACCCACGCCGCATTGATCTGGTGGACTCGGTGCATGCCCGCGCCGAACTGCACCTGGCCCTGCGCCCGGGCACCAACGTCGCCATGCTCAACGCCCTGGCCCACGTCATCGTCACCGAAGGCTTGCTCAACCAGGCCTTTATCGACGCCCGTTGCGAGGGCAGCGATTTCGCCCGCTGGAGCGAGTTCGTCAGCCGCGCGGAAAACTCGCCGGAAGTCTTGGCCGACATCTGCGGTGTAGCCGCCGCCGATATCCGCGCCGCCGCCCGTCTGTATGCCACCGGCGGCAACGCGGCGATCTACTACGGCCTGGGCGTCACCGAGCACAGCCAGGGCAGCACCGCCGTCATGGGCATCGCCAACCTGGCCATGGCCACCGGCAACATCGGCCGCGAAGGCGTGGGCGTCAATCCGCTGCGTGGGCAGAATAACGTTCAGGGCTCCTGCGACATGGGCTCCTTCCCCCACGAGCTGCCTGGCTACCGGCACATCTCCAACGAGGTGGTACGGGCGCAGTTCGAACAGGCCTGGAACGTTACCCTGCAACCCGATCCGGGCCTGCGCATTCCCAACATGTTCGAGTCTGCCCTGGCCGGCAGCTTCAAGGGCCTGTATTGCCAGGGTGAAGACATCGCCCAGAGCGATCCGAATACCCAGCACGTCACCGCGGCGCTGTCGGCCATGGAATGCGTGGTGGTGCAGGACATTTTCCTCAACGAAACCGCCAAGTTCGCCCACGTGTTCCTGCCGGGCGCCTCGTTCCTGGAAAAGGACGGCACTTTCACCAACGCCGAGCGACGCATCTCCCGGGTGCGCAAGGTCATGGAGCCGCTGGGCGGCAAGGCCGACTGGGAAGGCACGGTGGCTCTGGCCAACGCCCTGGGCTACCCGATGAATTACCAGCACCCGTCGCAAATCATGGATGAAATCGCCAGCCTGACGCCGACGTTCACCAACGTCAGCTACGCCGAATTGGAGCGCCATGGCAGCCTGCAATGGCCGTGCAACGCCGCGGCACCGGACGGCACGCCGACCATGCACATCGAGGAGTTCGTGCGCGGCAAGGGGCGCTTCATGCTCACCGGCTACGTGCCCACCGAGGAAAAGGTCAACAGTCGCTATCCGCTGCTGCTGACCACCGGGCGCATCCTCAGCCAGTACAACGTCGGCGCCCAGACCCGGCGTACCGAAAACATCGCCTGGCACGACGAAGACCGCCTGGAAATCCACCCGACCGACGCCGAGAGCCGTGGCATCAACGAAGGTGACTGGGTCGGCATCGGCAGCCGCGCCGGCCAGACCGTACTGCGTGCGCGGGTCACCGAACGGGTTGCCCCGGGCGTGGTGTACACCACCTTCCACTTCCCGGAATCGGGGGCCAACGTCATCACCACGGATAACTCCGACTGGGCCACCAACTGTCCGGAGTACAAGGTCACCGCCGTGGAGGTCAGCCGCGTCTACCACCCTTCCGAATGGCAAAAACGCTACCAGGCATTCAGCGACGAACAACAACGTCTGCTCGACGAACGTCGCCATGAACGCAGCGCCGGGACAAAAGCCGAGGTACGTCGATGAGTACCGCCAACCTGATCAAGATGGCCAACCAGATCGCCCAATACTTCGCCAGCGAACCGGATCAGCAACAGGCCGTGCTCGGCGTGCGCAATCATCTGCAGATGTACTGGACGCCCGGCATGCGCATGGAGTTGCTGGCCTGGCAGACGGAGCACCAAGGGGCAGACTTGCACCCACTGGCGCAGGCGGCGGTTAGTGGAGCGGGCTGGGAGGCTTAGATTTACACGATCCTTGGGGAGGATTGCCCCTTGGCCTGTTGACTGAAAACTGTGGCGAGGGAGCTTGCTCCCGTTGGACTGCGCAGTAGCCCCATTCTTTTTGAAGATAAGGGGCCCGCTTCGCGACCCAGCGGGAGCAAGCTCCCTCGCCACATGTGAGCATGTATTGCGAGTCTTTCGGGACTAATGCACCGGCAACACCACCAACGCTTCCAACCCGCCCTTCGACCGATTACACAAGGTCAGCTCGCCTCCATGTTCCAGCACAATCGCCCGCGCCGCCGATAACCCCAAGCCAACACCCCCGGTACTTTTGTTGCGCGAGCCTTCCATGCGAAAGAACGGTGCGAACACTTGTTCAAGGCTGGCATCTGGAATACCCGGCCCACGGTCCAGTATGTTGATCCGCACCTCTCCAGCACCGGGAATCAGTTCAATTTCCGGCTTGCTACCGTACTTGATGGCGTTATCAAGCAAGTTGGTGATCACCCGCTTAAGCCCTAACGGACGCCCGAAATACACCCACCGCAGCGGCCCGCTAAACGTAATGTCGACTCCCTGATCTCGATAATCATCAAGCAACGTTTGCAGCAGTTCCGCCAGATCAAATTGGGTGGCCGGTTCAAGCCGGGCGTCGTCGCGGAAGAACTCCAGCGCCGAGTTGATCATGGCCTGCATTTCATCCACGTCACGAAACAGACGTTGCTGTTGCTCGCTGTCTTCGATGAATTCGCCACGCAAGCGCATCCGCGTCAGAGGAGCGCGCAGGTCGTGGGAGATGGCGGCGAGCATTTGCGTGCGGTCGCGGATGAAGTGTTGCAGCTGCGCCTGCATGGCGTTGAACGCGAGGATCGCCTGGCGGATTTCGTGGGGGCCGAGCGGTTTGATCGACGGTGCGCGGAAGTCCACACCGAAGCGGCGGGCGCCTTCGGTGAAGTGCTGCAAAGGTGTGGCGAGGCGCCGGGTGGCGATCAGCGCGACCAGGGCGGTGGAGATCAGCACCAGCAGGATCACGATCAGGTAGCGTGGCGCTTCGTCGAGCCCCCAACTGCGCGAGGGCGCGGAGAACATCAACCATGACGAATCCGATAGCTCGATCAGCAGCGCGTAATGTGCGTCCGCGGTGTGTTCCGTCCAGTCGGCCGGCTCATAGGCTTCGATGCGCCGGTCATGGGCTCTGAGCATCGGCTGCAGGATGCTCGAACCGATGTCGGACTTCGGATCGTCCACTGTCGGCAGATTGAGATCGTGCCGATCAGGGTGCCAAGTGATAGTGAAGCCACTCTCGTTGGCGGCTTGCGCCAATGAGGGGCGCAGGGGCGCCGGAGCAGCCTCGATGACGCGGGTGATGGCGGCGGCTTTTTCCAGCAGGCCGATTTCGGTCAGCGGCGGACGCGCCCACACGCCGGCCAGCTGGATAAACAGCCCGTTGAGCGCCAGTGAAATAAGCATGGCCAGGATGATCGTCAACGCGATCCAGCGCGCGACCGTATCTTGCGGCCAGTCTCGGGCACGAATTCGCTTCAGCCAGCTCATCGCCGCGTCACGCTGGGTGTAAACAGATACCCGCCATTGCGCACGGTGCGAATCATCGCCGGGCGTTTGGTATCGGACTCGAGTTTGCGCCGCAAGCGGCTGACCTGAACGTCGACGCTGCGATCGAACGCCTCATGGCAATGCCCGCGCGCCAGGTCCAGCAATTGCTCGCGAGTGAGAATGCGCTGGGGGTGTTCGACGAAGACCAGCAGCAAGTCGAATTCACCGGCCGACAGCGGGATCATCACGTTATCTGGCGAGCGAAGTTCACGGCAGGTGACGTCCAGATGCCAGTCGGCAAAATCAATCAGAGGCCGTGGCCGCTCTTGCGGAACCGAACGACGCTCGTCCACGCGACGCAGCACAGCACGCACTCGGGCCAGCAGTTCACGGGCGTCGAAGGGTTTGGTCAGATAATCATCGGCGCCCAGCTCCAGGCCGACCACCCGGTCGCTGAGTTCGCCCATGGCGGTCAGCATGATCACCGGTATTGCGTGTCGAATCCGCAGTTGCTGACACAGGATCAGCCCGCTGTCGCCGGGCAACATCACGTCCAGAATGATCAGGTCCGGGGCCTGGCGCTCTATGGCAGCCCATAGTGACGCGCCATCTGTGGCGACCTCGACGCTATAGCCGTGCTGCACGAAGAATTTTTTCAGTAGATCGAGGACTTCGAGGTCGTCGTCCACAATTAAAAGGCTGTTCACCGAAAGTCACTTAAGGGGGCGAATGGAGCCGCCATCTAAAACCATTCATGGCCGCACGTCATATATTTCAACTCTGCAATAAAACGTCAGTACCGCAATAAACCAGACATCTTCGCGCAAGGCATGAGGCTCAGTATCTCGGCGAATTCCTCCTGAGACCTGCATCCATGTTGCCTTTCAAGTGTGCTCCCTGGCTGGCCCGTAATACTTCGATTGCTGTGCTGGCCGCAGGGTTGGCGGGTTGCAGCAGCCAACCGCCGTCTACCACTAACGTGAGCTGCGCCGACATCGCCTATTCGGTGTACGACCCGGCGGAACCGTTCAATCGTGGCGTCTTCGCGTTTAACCGGGTGGTTGATGATTACGCCCTGGCGCCGGTCGCGCGCGGCTACCGCTACACGCCGGACTTTTTCCAGACCGGAGTGCATAACTTTGTCGCGAACTTTGGCGAGCCGAAGGTCTTTATCAATGACCTGCTGCAAGGCAACCCGATGCGCTCGGCTAATACCCTGGGGCGTTTCGCGCTCAACACTACAGTCGGGGTAGTGGGCCTGATCGACGTCTCCGGCATGCTCGGTATCCCGCGTCACGACGCGGACTTTGGCCAGACCTTCGGCGTGTGGGGCATTGGCAACGGCCCGATCGTCGAGTTGCCTTTGCTCGGCACTTCCAACAGCCGCGACGCCGTCGGGCGCGTGCTCGGCTTTGTGGTCGATCCGTTCGGCAGCAACAGCGATACCGTGGTCACGCTGTCCACCATTAACACCGTCGGTGGCATCGTCGACGGTCGGGCAGAAGCCTTACCGCTGACCGACAGCCTGCAAAAACTGCCGGACTACTACAGCGCTCTGCGTAACGTGGTTGCCGAGCATCGTGCCGCTTACGTAGCCGATGGCAAACAAGGCTCGCCAGAGCACACCACCCCACAGTGCACAGGAGCAGCGGCCGATGGGTTCTGAAAGCAATAGCCTGCTTCTGCAGCAACGGATGATCCGGGACGACCCGGCCAATCTGCATCTGCACTGTCGGGAAATCACCCTGCGCCTGTCACCGGACTGTCGCCAACTGGTGCTCACCCGCTACTCCGAACACTACGGCCCGGCGCTGGTACGCTGGATAGAGCGTAGCCACACGGTGTCGGTGACCGAGCTGTTTCGTTGGCTCGTGGCCAATGGTGAGGCGGGGGTCATACGAGCGCATAGCCCGTCGCTGCCTTGATTTCAGGGTGATCATATGGAGGGTGGACGTCTTCCGGTCGGCAACACACCCAAGGCCTACAGCGAAACCGGGGGGGGCTCCAGCAATCAGGCCCGCACGTAGACCCAGGCGCTGGTGCCGGATTTTAGGGTCACCCTGACGCGTTTGTAGTCCGCCACCTCGTATTCGTCGGCCGCAACCAGCTCCTGAGCCGTGATCTGGAAAACTGTGCCGGTGATCTCGTCCGACAGGTCAGCACTCTCCTGCACGATGGGATGATGGGTTTTCCCACTCGCGGCCAACACTGCCGGATCGGTTATCTCGACCAGGTTCTGCTTGTAGCCCGGCAGGTTATCGGAACGACCATTCAACGTGCGCCCGAAGGTGGACAACTGAACCGCCTGATCCTGCAAGGTACCGTAGGAAAACAGTAGAACCGGTTGCTCTGTTTGGTTTGGCATAAAGTTTCCTCGATCAGATGAGCAAGTCTTCGTAGAACGCGCCGAAAGGACGTTCAGGGTGGGCGATCTGGATTTCCAGAATCCACAGGCCGGTCGTCGGGTATTTGTCTAAATCCCCGAGGTCACCACCACGGTGAATGGCATGAGGGAAATCGCTGACTCTGTGGCCTTTGATGCCCAGGTTGAGCTTCCACCCCATAGCTTGCGCCTGGTCGGCCGCATAGCTGTAAAGCTCCATGCCGGAAACCCGCTCGCTACGCCAAAAGCCTTCGACTCGATTGAAAAGCTCCTGGGCGGCTGCGGCACAGGCGATCATTTCCGGGTCGGAACCGGTGGTGAAAGTCGCCCCGGCATCACCTTCATGCCCTTGCCAGACCGCGCCCATGTCGATGAAGAAAATGTCTTCGGCACCCAGTTCAGGATCGCCATCGGAGCGCTGTTTGAACGTCTTGAGTGTATTGGCTCCAAAGCGAATCAGCAGTGGGTGCCAAATGCGATCCATGCCAAGTTCCGACAGAATCTGTTTACCCCGCGCCTGGGCCTCGGACTCGCGAATGCCGGGCGAAATAACCCGGGCAATCTGTTCGATGGCCTTCCAGGTCATCTGCTGTGCATGGCGCATCGTTTCCAGCGTGTAACGCTCGCCTACCGCTTCTTTACCGCTCAGGGCCGTTGTCATCGATCATTCCTTTTGTACGAAAGCACAGCTTTTTCGCTATATAGTTTTATATATTGCGATATTCGATAAAAAAGATATAGCCATGATTCAAGCTTCAATCCACCGCCATGACGCCTGAACGAGTCCTGTGAACTTTCCTGCGGGCAAAACAAAACCCCTACCTGCATACGCAGATAGGGGTTTCGGAATTTAATCTTGACGATGACCTACTCTCACATGGGGAAACCCCACACTACCATCGGCGATGCATCGTTTCACTGCTGAGTTCGGGATGGGATCAGGTGGTTCCAATGCTCTATGGTCGTCAAGAAATTCGGGTACCGAACCGTCTTTCGACGCTTCAGCAAATTGGGTATGCGATAGTTTGTGTGTTTTACTCGAACTTTCGGTTCATTGCGTCTTCACACACCGCAATCTGGCTCTTTAAGCGCAAATTGCTTGGGTGTTATATGGTCAAGCCTCACGGGCAATTAGTATTGGTTAGCTCAACGCCTCACAGCGCTTACACACCCAACCTATCAACGTCGTAGTCTTCGACGGCCCTTCAGGGGACTCAAGGTCCCAGTGAGATCTCATCTTGAGGCTAGTTTCCCGCTTAGATGCTTTCAGCGGTTATCTATTCCGAACATAGCTACCCGGCAATGCCACTGGCGTGACAACCGGAACACCAGAGGTTCGTCCACTCCGGTCCTCTCGTACTAGGAGCAGCCCCTCTCAAATCTCAAACGTCCACGGCAGATAGGGACCGAACTGTCTCACGACGTTCTAAACCCAGCTCGCGTACCACTTTAAATGGCGAACAGCCATACCCTTGGGACCGGCTTCAGCCCCAGGATGTGATGAGCCGACATCGAGGTGCCAAACACCGCCGTCGATATGAACTCTTGGGCGGTATCAGCCTGTTATCCCCGGAGTACCTTTTATCCGTTGAGCGATGGCCCTTCCATACAGAACCACCGGATCACTAAGACCTACTTTCGTACCTGCTCGACGTGTCTGTCTCGCAGTCAAGCGCGCTTTTGCCTTTATACTCTACGACCGATTTCCGACCGGTCTGAGCGCACCTTCGTACTCCTCCGTTACTCTTTAGGAGGAGACCGCCCCAGTCAAACTACCCACCATACACTGTCCTCGATCCGGATAACGGACCTGAGTTAGAACCTCAAAGTTGCCAGGGTGGTATTTCAAGGATGGCTCCACGCGAACTGGCGTCCACGCTTCAAAGCCTCCCACCTATCCTACACAAGCAAATTCAAAGTCCAGTGCAAAGCTATAGTAAAGGTTCACGGGGTCTTTCCGTCTAGCCGCGGATACACTGCATCTTCACAGCGATTTCAATTTCACTGAGTCTCGGGTGGAGACAGCGCCGCCATCGTTACGCCATTCGTGCAGGTCGGAACTTACCCGACAAGGAATTTCGCTACCTTAGGACCGTTATAGTTACGGCCGCCGTTTACCGGGGCTTCGATCAAGAGCTTCGCGTTAGCTAACCCCATCAATTAACCTTCCGGCACCGGGCAGGCGTCACACCCTATACGTCCACTTTCGTGTTTGCAGAGTGCTGTGTTTTTAATAAACAGTCGCAGCGGCCTGGTATCTTCGACCGGCGTGGGCTTACGGAGCAAGTCCTTCACCCTCACCGGCGCACCTTCTCCCGAAGTTACGGTGCCATTTTGCCTAGTTCCTTCACCCGAGTTCTCTCAAGCGCCTTGGTATTCTCTACCCAACCACCTGTGTCGGTTTGGGGTACGGTTCCTGGTTACCTGAAGCTTAGAAGCTTTTCTTGGAAGCATGGCATCAACCACTTCGTGTTCTAAAAGAACACTCGTCATCAGCTCTCGGCCTTGGAATCCCGGATTTACCTAAGATTCCAGCCTACCACCTTAAACTTGGACAACCAACGCCAAGCTGGCCTAGCCTTCTCCGTCCCTCCATCGCAATAACCAGAAGTACAGGAATATTAACCTGTTTTCCATCGACTACGCTTTTCAGCCTCGCCTTAGGGACCGACTAACCCTGCGTCGATTAACGTTGCGCAGGAAACCTTGGTCTTTCGGCGTGGGTGTTTTTCACACCCATTGTCGTTACTCATGTCAGCATTCGCACTTCTGATACCTCCAGCAAGCTTCTCAACTCACCTTCACAGGCTTACAGAACGCTCCTCTACCGCATCACCTAAGTGATACCCGTAGCTTCGGTGTATGGTTTGAGCCCCGTTACATCTTCCGCGCAGGCCGACTCGACTAGTGAGCTATTACGCTTTCTTTAAAGGGTGGCTGCTTCTAAGCCAACCTCCTAGCTGTCTAAGCCTTCCCACATCGTTTCCCACTTAACCATAACTTTGGGACCTTAGCTGACGGTCTGGGTTGTTTCCCTTTTCACGACGGACGTTAGCACCCGCCGTGTGTCTCCCATGCTCGGCACTTGTAGGTATTCGGAGTTTGCATCGGTTTGGTAAGTCGGGATGACCCCCTAGCCGAAACAGTGCTCTACCCCCTACAGTGATACATGAGGCGCTACCTAAATAGCTTTCGAGGAGAACCAGCTATCTCCGAGCTTGATTAGCCTTTCACTCCGATCCACAGGTCATCCGCTAACTTTTCAACGGTAGTCGGTTCGGTCCTCCAGTCAGTGTTACCTAACCTTCAACCTGCCCATGGATAGATCGCCCGGTTTCGGGTCTATTCCCAGCGACTAGACGCCCTATTAAGACTCGCTTTCGCTACGCCTCCCCTATTCGGTTAAGCTCGCCACTGAAAATAAGTCGCTGACCCATTATACAAAAGGTACGCAGTCACCCAACAAAGTGGGCTCCCACTGCTTGTACGCATACGGTTTCAGGATCTATTTCACTCCCCTCTCCGGGGTTCTTTTCGCCTTTCCCTCACGGTACTAGTTCACTATCGGTCAGTCAGTAGTATTTAGCCTTGGAGGATGGTCCCCCCATATTCAGACAAAGTTTCTCGTGCTCCGTCCTACTCGATTTCATGACTAAGAGATTTTCGCGTACAGGGCTATCACCCACTATGGCCGCACTTTCCAGAGCGTTCCGCTAATCTCAAAGCCACTTAAGGGCTGGTCCCCGTTCGCTCGCCACTACTAAGGGAATCTCGGTTGATTTCTTTTCCTCAGGGTACTTAGATGTTTCAGTTCCCCTGGTTCGCTTCTTAAGCCTATGTATTCAGCTTAAGATACCTAACTTATGTTAGGTGGGTTCCCCCATTCAGACATCTCCGGATCAAAGTCTGTTTGCCGACTCCCCGAAGCTTTTCGCAGGCTACCACGTCTTTCATCGCCTCTGACTGCCAAGGCATCCACCGTATGCGCTTCTTCACTTGACCATATAACCCCAAGCAATCTGGTTATACTGTGAAGACGACATTCGCCGAAAATTCGCGATTAAACTCACAAATTTTACCTTAGCCTGATCCGTTACCAGTGAAAGTAACGTTCAGTCTATCTTTCTATCACATACCCAAATTTTTAAAGAACGATCTAGCCAAAGACTAGAAATCAACATTCACCATCATCACGATGGAATGCTCATTTCTAAGCTTTCAACAAACAGAAGCAGTAGTGGTGGAGCCAAACGGGATCGAACCGTTGACCTCCTGCGTGCAAGGCAGGCGCTCTCCCAGCTGAGCTATGGCCCCGTATTTCTACAGGCGTTCCCACACAAGCAAAATTGGTGGGTCTGGGCAGATTCGAACTGCCGACCTCACCCTTATCAGGGGTGCGCTCTAACCAACTGAGCTACAGACCCAATTTCGAGCTACTAAGGCCGACCTCACCCTGCTCTTTACCACACAGCATGGGGTGCGCTCTAACCAACACAGCTACAACCTGATACAGGCTGCTTCTTATCGTCTTCTTCAATGAATCAAGCAATTCGTGTGGGAACTTATGGAGCAGCTGATGTCGTCGATTAAGGAGGTGATCCAGCCGCAGGTTCCCCTACGGCTACCTTGTTACGACTTCACCCCAGTCATGAATCACACCGTGGTAACCGTCCTCCCGAAGGTTAGACTAGCTACTTCTGGTGCAACCCACTCCCATGGTGTGACGGGCGGTGTGTACAAGGCCCGGGAACGTATTCACCGCGACATTCTGATTCGCGATTACTAGCGATTCCGACTTCACGCAGTCGAGTTGCAGACTGCGATCCGGACTACGATCGGTTTTATGGGATTAGCTCCACCTCGCGGCTTGGCAACCCTCTGTACCGACCATTGTAGCACGTGTGTAGCCCAGGCCGTAAGGGCCATGATGACTTGACGTCATCCCCACCTTCCTCCGGTTTGTCACCGGCAGTCTCCTTAGAGTGCCCACCATTACGTGCTGGTAACTAAGGACAAGGGTTGCGCTCGTTACGGGACTTAACCCAACATCTCACGACACGAGCTGACGACAGCCATGCAGCACCTGTCTCAATGTTCCCGAAGGCACCAATCCATCTCTGGAAAGTTCATTGGATGTCAAGGCCTGGTAAGGTTCTTCGCGTTGCTTCGAATTAAACCACATGCTCCACCGCTTGTGCGGGCCCCCGTCAATTCATTTGAGTTTTAACCTTGCGGCCGTACTCCCCAGGCGGTCAACTTAATGCGTTAGCTGCGCCACTAAGAGCTCAAGGCTCCCAACGGCTAGTTGACATCGTTTACGGCGTGGACTACCAGGGTATCTAATCCTGTTTGCTCCCCACGCTTTCGCACCTCAGTGTCAGTATCAGTCCAGGTGGTCGCCTTCGCCACTGGTGTTCCTTCCTATATCTACGCATTTCACCGCTACACAGGAAATTCCACCACCCTCTACCATACTCTAGCTCGACAGTTTTGAATGCAGTTCCCAGGTTGAGCCCGGGGATTTCACATCCAACTTAACGAACCACCTACGCGCGCTTTACGCCCAGTAATTCCGATTAACGCTTGCACCCTCTGTATTACCGCGGCTGCTGGCACAGAGTTAGCCGGTGCTTATTCTGTCGGTAACGTCAAAACAATTACGTATTAGGTAACTGCCCTTCCTCCCAACTTAAAGTGCTTTACAATCCGAAGACCTTCTTCACACACGCGGCATGGCTGGATCAGGCTTTCGCCCATTGTCCAATATTCCCCACTGCTGCCTCCCGTAGGAGTCTGGACCGTGTCTCAGTTCCAGTGTGACTGATCATCCTCTCAGACCAGTTACGGATCGTCGCCTTGGTGAGCCATTACCTCACCAACTAGCTAATCCGACCTAGGCTCATCTGATAGCGCAAGGCCCGAAGGTCCCCTGCTTTCTCCCGTAGGACGTATGCGGTATTAGCGTCCGTTTCCGAGCGTTATCCCCCACTACCAGGCAGATTCCTAGGCATTACTCACCCGTCCGCCGCTCGCCACCAGGTACAAGTACCCGTGCTGCCGCTCGACTTGCATGTGTTAGGCCTGCCGCCAGCGTTCAATCTGAGCCATGATCAAACTCTTCAGTTCAAACATCTTTGGGTTTTTAAGAAACCCTAAACTTGGCTCAGCAATCGTTGGTTACATCTTTGATTTCTCGCGGAGTAACTTGTGATGCTGATAATCTTGTTGACTATCAGTCTGACTCCACAAGCACCCACACGAATTGCTTGATTCAGTTGTTAAAGAGCGATTGGTTAAGATCTTTCGTCTCAACCGAGGCGCGCATTCTACAGCAGCCTCTGTTGCTGTCAAGCAGTAAATTTCAAATTTTCTTCATGAAATTCAGCTACTTGCCGCTAACTCAGTTTCAAACTCCTCGTTAGCGGGAGGCGAATAATACAGTATTTTATTTGGTGGTCAACCACCTACTGTAATTATTTTCCCCTAGCCCAGGTAGCCTAGACCGAGTACCGACTTCTGCCTCATGAGCAGCCCTGGCTTTGCTTGCATTACCCGTCGACAAACCCGCCCTCTTCACCAGCTGCGCTATGATCGCGCCCCTCTGCGCCAAGAGTCTTGAACTGGATGTCCATGTCTTTGCCACTAACTAACGCTCGTCAATCGCTGCCCCCCGCCCTCGTCGGCCCGCTATTGCGGCGCCTGGAACCTACGCGACTGGTGCTCTGGCTGGTGGGATCACGTGCGCTGACGCTGACGCTGCGCCTGCAAGGCATCGATATCCGCCTCAGTGCGGATCAATGCACGATCATTCCCGTCGGCACTCATGCCTTTGTTCATTTAATAGATGTGCCACTGAACACCGCCCTGCCCTGTGACACGTTGATCGAGTACGACCTGCTGATCACCGAGGCGGATGGCGCTCAGTCCGGCATCGCCGAGTGGGCACCTCATCTACTATATGGCGAAGCGCGTTGCCCGAATTTCGTGTTGCGCTCGGGGATCGATCAGCTGCTGCATGGCTCCTGCCGTAAACCTCACCATCCGGCGGCCGATGGCTTGCTGTGCGTCGACCGGTTGCTCGCGTCCGAGCCGGATGCTTGCAAGCGCCCCGCGCTATTAATGATGAGCGGTGATCAAGTGTATGCGGATGATGTCGCGGGGCCGATGTTGCGGGCGATTCACGCCCTGATCGAGCGCCTGGGGCTGTTCGACGAATATCTCGACGGTGCGGTGGTCAGCGACAGCGCCAAACTCTACGAACACCCAGCCAGTTACTACCATCGTGCGGATTTGTTACCGGCGCTTGAGAGCAACGAAACCCTGCGTGAACGATTTTTCGGCGGGGCGCGTAAGCCGATTTTCACCAGCAGCAGCGCCGACAACCATCTAGTGACCTTCGCCGAAGTCATGGCCATGTACCTGCTGGTGTGGTCGCCAACGTCCTGGACACTGATCGCGCCACAACCACCGACACTGACGCCCGAACAACGCAAACGTTATGCCCTGGAACAGACCCGCATCGTTGGGTTCAAGGCAGGGCTGGAGGGTGTCGGGCGGGCGATGGCGCATCTGCCGTGCCTGATGATTTTTGACGACCACGATATTACCGATGACTGGAATCTTTCCGCGCAATGGGAGGAAACGGCTTACGGCCAGCCGTTCTCCAAGCGCATCATCGGCAACGCGCTGCTTGCTTATATGCTGTGCCAGGGTTGGGGCAACAACCCGGACGTGTTTGGTGACCTGCTGGAAAAAACTCGTTTATTGAGCACCACAGGGCAGGATCATTACTTCGACAGCGACGTCCAGGACAGTTTGATCGATGAGCTGCTGAGCTTTCAAAAGTGGCATTACGTACTGCCCACTCGCCCCGCACTGGTGGTGCTCGACACTCGCACCCGGCGCTGGCGCAGTGAGATGAATCTCAAGCAGCCGTCGGGCCTGCTGGACTGGGAGGCCCTCAGTGAGTTGCAACAGGATTTGCTCGACCACCCCTCGGCAATCATCGTTTCGCCGGCGCCGATCTTCGGCGTCAAACTGATCGAAACCGTGCAGCGGGTGTTCAGCTGGTGCGGTTATCCACTGCTGGTCGACGCCGAAAACTGGATGGCCCATCGCGGCGCGGCCCAGGTGATCCTGAACATTTTCCGACACTCCCGCACACCCGGTAACTACGTGGTGCTGTCCGGTGATGTGCATTATTCCTTCGTCTACGAAGTATTGATCCGACACCGCAAGGCCGGCCCGCGCATTTGGCAGATCACCAGCAGCGGCATAAAAAACGAATTCCCGCCTGCCCTGCTCGAATGGTTCGACCGCCTCAACCGTTGGCTCTACTCGCCCCGTTCGCCACTCAACTGGCTGACTAAGCGCCGGCGCATGCGCATTGTTCCGCACATTCCCGAACACGCTGAAGCAGGCGAACGGCTGTGGAATTCGGCAGGAATCGGCCAAGTGTTCTTCAATGAAAAGGGCCAGCCGCAGGATATTTATCAATTCAATGCGGATGGATCGCCGAAGACGCGGATGGTTGCGCCTGACATTTGCGAAGCGCCTGACTGACTTTGCCTGAGTTGCCATGAGCAATCATTACCCGCACTCCATGAACCTCTCCCGCACCCTGATCATCGGCAACTCTGGCTCGGGCAAGAGTTGGCTGGCCAAACGACTGGCCGAGCACTTGCAAGTGCCCTGGACTGATCTCGACCTGATTCACTGGGTATCCGACGAACACAGCATCGCCCGTCCCCGTGCCGAAGCATTGGGAATGGCGCGGGTGGCGGCGAGCGAAGAGCGCTGGGTTATCGAGGGTGTTTACGACTGGATGCTCAGCGAACTTGTGGAGCAAGCAACAGCGATGATCTGGCTGTGCGTGGAGGACGAAGACTGCGTGAACAACATTCGCCAGCGAGAAGCGATGCGGGACGACAGTGACGAGTTGCTGATAGCGTTACTGGAATGGGCCGGCAGCTACCGTACTCGCGAAGGAGCCAGTGGATTTGCCGCGCATCAGCGTTTGTTTGAAGCGTTCATCGGTTGGAAACTTCAACTGATGAACCGGGCTGAAGTCTCGGCTTTCATCAGTGCGATGCAACAAACCGACTGATCGCCCCCACCATCCTATACGAGACACCGATCCTGTAGGAGCAGCCCGCGGCAGCTCCTACGGGGGAACGGCGTACATCCAGGAGAAGTCAGACCGCGCTCACCGCCCGGCAAACCCCTCTGACAATCATCTCCACTTCCCGCTCATCAATTGTCAGCGGTGGCAACAGGCGAATGGTCTTGCCCCGTGTCACGTTGATCAGCAAGCCGTGATCCCGTGCGGCAATCAGGGTCAGGTCGCGGATCGGTTGGATGAGTTCGATACCGATCATCAAGCCCTGGCCACGGACCGCCAGGACATTCGGGTCGTCGGCCAATTCGATGCGCAATCTGGCAAGCAGACGCTCACCCTGAAGTCTGGCGTTTTCCAACAGGCCTTGTTCCTCGATGATCTCCAACACGGTGCAACCCACCCGGCACGCCAGCGGATTGCCGCCGAACGTGCTGCCATGACTGCCGGGCGTGAACAAATTCGCGGCTCTGCCCCGAGCCAGACAGGCACCAATGGGCACTCCATTGCCCAGGCCTTTGGCCAGAGTCATGACATCCGGAACGATGCCTTCGTGCTGGAAGGCAAACCACTGGCCGGTACGGCCGATGCCGGTCTGGATTTCGTCAAGCATCATTAACCAGGCGCGCCGGTCGCAGAGTTCGCGCACCGCTTTGAGATAACCGGGCGGCGCCACTTGCACACCGCTTTCGCCCTGAATCGGTTCCATCAGTATCGCTACGATGCGCGGGCCGTGGGCTTTCTGCGCCTTCTTCAGGGCGGCGAGGTCGCCGAACGGCACTTTGATGAAATCCCCCGGCAATTCGTTAAACCCCAGGCGCACCGCCGGGCCATCGCTGGCCGACAAGGTGCCGAGGGTCCGGCCGTGGAAAGCATTCTCCATGACCACTACCAGCGGCTGCTCGATGCCTTTGTGCCAGCCGTAAAGCCGCGCAAGTTTCAGCGCGGTTTCATTGGCTTCGGCGCCGGAGTTGTTGAAGAACGCCCGCTCCATGCCCGACAGTTGAACCAGTTTCTGCGCCAGCCGCTGTTGCCAGTCGATGCTGTACATATTGGAGGTGTGCAGCAGCAGGCCGGCCTGTTCGCTGATGGCCGACACGATTCGCGGGTGGGAATGGCCAACGTTGGTCACCGCCACCCCCGCCACCGCATCCAGGTATTCACGACCGGCCTGGTCCCACAGGCGCGTGCCCAGGCCTTTACTGAAACTCAGGGCCAAGGGTTGGTAAGTGCTCATCAGGCAGGTGGCGGTCATGACATCAAGCTCCATCAATAGTCGGTGTTTTTGCAGTATGGTTAGCCACCTGAGCTGGATAAACATTGCAACACTTCAATCATTTTAAAGCTGGGCTTGATAATGGATTTATTCCAGGCAATGACCGTTTACGTAAAGGTGGTGGAAGCCGGCAGCATGACCGCCGCCGCTTTGCAGTGCGAAATGTCCACGACCATGGTCGGCAATCACCTGCGGGCTCTGGAGCAACGACTGGGTGTGCGCCTGCTCAACCGTACGACACGGCGTCAACGTTTGACGGAATTCGGCACGGCGTACTATCAGCGGTGTCTCGAAGTGCTGGGGCTGGTGGCCGATTCCGAACGCCTGGCCGAACAGACCCTCGACGAACCGAGCGGCACTCTGCGCATCACCGCGCCGCTGACCTTCGGCACCGAACGACTGGCGCCAGCCTTAAGCGAGTTCACCCTGCGCTGTCCGCAAGTCAAACTCGACGTCGTTTTGACCAACCAGCGCCTGGACTTGCTCGACAACGGTTTCGACGTGGCGATTCGTCTGGGCACTACCGAGCTGTCCAACATGATTTCTCGCCCGCTCATCGACTACACGATGACCCTGTGCGCATCGAAGGATTACCTGGAGCGTCGAGGCACACCGGAAAAACCCGTCGACCTGCAACACCATGACTGCCTGGCTTTCGCCTACCCCGCCGGAGATGACTGGCACTCGGTAGCCAAACAATGGCGTCTGAAGGGCCCCGAAGGTGAAGTCATGGTGGCGGTCAGTGGGCCGATGCTGATCAACAGCTCGGCGGGGCTGCATCAAGCGGCGCGAACCGGCATGGGCATCGTGATGGTGCCCGATGCGTTAGTGGAGCAGGACCTTCGGGACGGAAAACTGGTGGCCTTGATGCAGGACTACCAACTACCAAGTCGGCCGATGAACCTGGTGTACGCCCAGGACCGCTACCGTTTGCCGAAATTGCGCAGCTTCGTCGACTTTGCACTGCAGTGGTGGGGCAAGCACTAGCCGGGGCAATACACCATGAATTAATCTCCCCGACTGACGAGTCACGTTGATATCAGGACGGCAGGGAGACCGATGATGGGTGAGGCATCGAATATCGAGCCGTTGAAGTTCGATCTGTCAAATTTTAACGAAGACATGCTGCACACCATTCTGGAACTGGTCAGCGATGGTATCTGGGACTGGAACGCCAACACCGGGTTCGTCTACCGCAACCCCGGGTGGTACGAGATGCTTGGCTATACGCCTCACTCCCTGGATAACAACGTGTTGACCTGGGAAAACGTGATCCACCCCGACGATTATTCGCGGGTCATGGCGTTGTTTGATGACTACCTGGATCAGCGCGCTCCCGGTTATCAGGCCGAGTATCGCTGCCGCATGCGCGATGGCACTTACACCTGGATCGAAGATCGCGGCTACGTGCTGGCACGTAATGCCGACGGTTCGGTGGCGCGAATGGTCGGCGCGCATCGCAGCATCGAAGACAAGAAACGCCTGTTCGAAGAAATGGAGCGGCGCAATCAATCCCTCGAAGCCATCGTCGAAGAACGCACCCGAGAGTTGTCCCGGGTCAATCAGCAGTTACAGATTCAACTCGAAGAAAATCGCAAACTGGCGGAAACCGATGTACTGACCGCCATCGCCAATCGCTATCGTCTGGAAAAAGCCCTGCCCCAGGAATGCGATCGCGCCCAACGCTTTCGTCAGCCTCTGTCACTGATCGCCATGGACATCGATGACTTCAAAAACATCAACGATCACTACGGCCACGCCCTGGGTGATGCGGCGTTGGTGCAGGTGATCGAGAGCGTGAAACACTGCGTGCGCGAAGGCGATCTGTTGGCGCGTTGGGGTGGTGACGAATTCATCCTGATCCTGCCCAATACCTCGTTGGCCGACGCCAGGTCACTCGCTGAAAGAATCCGTCATGGCCTGGCGAGCCTGCTGCCGGTCGGGGACTATCAAGTGACCATGAGTTTTGGCGTGGTGCAACGCTTTGAAGAAGAACAACAGACCGGGTTGCTGGCCAGGGCTGATCAGGCGTTGTATCGGTCGAAAATCGCGGGCAAGAATCTGATTTCGGGGTGAGGCGACTCCGTCCTGTCAGCCACCTGCCTACATGCCCGCTTTCACCAACACTGGTTTTTCCTGATACCGATCCGGATACAGTTGCTTCAACTGCGACACTTTCGGCAGGTCATTGATCACGATGTAGGGGTACGTCGGATGCTCGGCCAGGAAGTCCTGGTGCTCCTCCTCCGCCGGGTAGAAACCGTTGTAGCTTTCCAGCTTGGTGACAATCGGTTTATTGAACGCGTGGGCAGCGTCGAGCTGGGTGATGTAGGCCTGGGCGACGCGTTGCTGCCCGGTGCTTTTCGGGAATAGCGCCGACCGATACTGAGTGCCGCTGTCCGGGCCCTGACGGTTGAGTTCGGTGGGGGTGTGGGCCACCGAAAAATAGATCTGCAACAAGGTTCCGTAACTGACCTGAGCGGGATCGAAGGTCACTTCGACGGCCTCCGCATGGCCAGTGTCCCCCTCGCTGACCCGCTCGTATTGAGCGGTGTTGGCTGCGCCACCGGCATAACCGGAAACCGCATTCTTCACCCCTTTGACATGCTGGAACACGCCTTGGACGCCCCAGAAGCAACCGCCGGCAAAAACCGCCGTTTCGCTGTGCGCCTGGGTGGTTTCGTCGAGCGTCGGCGCAGGAACGATGACCGCCTCTTCGACGCCTGCGAAAGAGAACGCAGAGCACTGACCGATAACGCCAGCGGCGGCCAGACCCAGCAAGGTGCGACGCCAGTTGAATGGAGTTTTCATGGGCTGTCTCCTGAATGAATGGGGGCTATCAACCAAACGTGAATGCATACGCCGACACACCGGGATCGAGAAACTCGATGCTGAATGTCCGCTCCGTTACGCCTGCGGTCTGGCGTACCAGTTGATACAACCGCTGCTCGGTGACGCTGCCGCTGCCATCGGGCGCGACGTCGATACCGTGGGCATCTCCGGGGGGCTTTCCATCGATCAACACTTTGAAGCGTACCGGTTTACCGTCAGCACCGGGGCCCAACACCAAGTGCAAATCGCGAGCGTGAAAGCGATAAACGATGCGACTGGCCGGCGCGCTTGAGACGGCCCGCTCCGGACCGACAGTCCATTGGCCGTCCAGGCTCCAGTCATTGAGGGTCAGTTGTGAAGGTGGGCTATAGACCGCCACCTTGTCCGGCACCAGGCCGGCTTCAGGGGCGAAATGCTCCGCCCGCCGGTAGCCGACATAGGTTTCGGGCGATTGCACTTCATTCATGTCCGGGGCGAGTTGAACACCCTGGGCATTGGCATTGATCAGTCCGTCCGCGACTTTCACGGCGCCTGCCTCACGCAGCAGTTGCTGAATCACTCGCTCCGATTCGGCGTACTCGCCTTCACCGAAGTGGTGATAACGAATGCGCCCCTGAGCATCGGCAAAGTAGTGAGCCGGCCAGTATTGATTGTTGAAAGCACGCCAGATCCTGTAGTCGTTATCGATTGCCACCGGGTAGGTGATGCCCAGGCCCTTCATGGCGCTGGTGACATTGCCGACATCCCGTTCGAAGGCAAACTCGGGCGCATGGACACCGATCACCACCAAACCCTGATCACGATACTTCTCGGCCCAGGCCTTCACATACGGCAGGGTGCGCAGGCAGTTGATGCAGGAGTAAGTCCAGAAATCCACCAGCACAACCTTGCCCTTCAACGCCTGGGCGGTGAGTGGGGGCGAGTTGAGCCATTGCACAGCGCCGTCCAGCGATGGAAGGTTGCCCTCAATCGGCAGTGCACTCGGCGCCTTCGCGGTCACTTTCATCGCGTCGCCAGCGGCCATCATGCTGCCGGCGGGTTGATCGCCGGCCCGTGGAGTCTGCGCCATCATCGTTCCGCTGTTGGCGGGTGTCTTACTGGCCAACCGGTTAACCAGCACCTGTTCGATACCACCGGTGGACGCCGTCGAAACCCGCGCCAGAATCCCGGTATCCAGCCCCAGGGCAATCGCCACCACACCGACCAGCATCGCTGCACCCAGGCCACGACGTAGCCATTCGCCTGCGCCTATCGAGCGCTTCATCGCGGCGAAGACTTTACCGCCCAGCAGCAGTGCCGCGGCGAGAGAAGTTGCGGCACCGGCCGCGTAAGCCAGTAACAACAGGGTGGTCGCGATGCTTGCCCCTTGCAGCGCCGCGCCGGTCAGCAGTAAACCCAGAATCGGCCCGGCGCAGGGTGCCCAGAGCAGGCCCGTGGCGACGCCGATCAGGAATGAAGCGCCGGGACGCGGCCGGGCATCGGCGCCAGCGACTTCCGACAGCCGACCGCCGGCCGCCACCAATGG
Organism: Pseudomonas sp. P9_31; assembly: GCF_034008235.1. Lineage (NCBI taxonomy): Bacteria > Pseudomonadati > Pseudomonadota > Gammaproteobacteria > Pseudomonadales > Pseudomonadaceae > Pseudomonas > Pseudomonas sp. P9_31. Next base: position 1,196,132 of record NZ_CP125375.1, on the reverse strand, counting down.
ACGCGTCAGGCGTTCGGCCACCCGCGGCAGCAACAGCGTCAACCCGAACAGTGCAACGAACAGCAACGCGAGCCAGCGACCGTACTGATTGACTTGCACCACCCAACCGCCGCCCACCGCCGCCAACGAGGCGACGAGCGCGAAGGTCAGCGCCATCCCCGCCAGCAACGGCAAGCCACTCTTCATAAACGGCTGCCCGGTGCGAGCGAAGACAAAGGGCAATACCGGCAAAATGCACGGGCTGACAATCGTCAGCACACCACCGAGATAAGCGAGGACCAGAAGCCACATAACGTCGACCTGCATGAAGTGAGTGAAAGGAAGTGCCCATGAATCACGCCTGTGGCTTGAAGGTCAGCGCCAGGCCGTTCATGCAGTAACGCAGACCGGTGGGCTTTGGCCCGTCCTCGAAAACATGCCCCAGATGACCGCCGCAACGACGACAGTGCACCTCTTCGCGCAATACACCGAAGGAGCGGTCCTGTCGGGTGGCCACCGCGTTGTCCAGGGGAACCCAAAAACTCGGCCAGCCGGTACGACTGTCGAACTTGGTGTCGGAAGAAAACAACGACAGATCACAACCGGCGCAGGCAAAAACGCCCTTGCGGTGCTCGTTGTTCAGCGGGCTGCTATAGGCCCGTTCGGTGCCCTCTTCGCGCAGTATTTCGTACTGCTCGGCGCTGAGCAGGGCGCGCCATTCGCTGTCGCTGTGAGTCACCTCGAAAACCTCCTGTGCGCGGGCTTCATCGACCAACGCGACGCTTGCGGAAAATTTTGGCAATACACCAATCACCAGGGCTGCAGCCCCTAGCCCGCCGCTTGCTACGAGAAACTGTCGCCGTGAAAACATGGGCCTTCTCCAAAATTCCAGGTGCCTTGCATGGAACACAGCCTAGGCTTGAGTTGATCGCCAAATCCTCACGAGGAGTTAAACAATTCGTGATAACTCAGCCTCAGGAAAACCCGCACAATGTGTTCATTGCGTCACAAAGGATCGAGCTCCATGGAACAGACCAAACGCGTCCTGGTGGTCGAGGACGACCTGCATATCGCCGACCTTATCTGCCTGCATCTTCGCGATGAGCAGTTCGAGGTGGTGCACTGCGCCGACGGCGATGAGGGCATGCGACTGCTGCAGCAAGGAAGCTGGGACGCACTGATCCTCGACCTGATGCTGCCTGGCGTCGACGGCCTGGAAATCTGCCGCCGTGCCCGGGCCATGGCCCGCTACACCCCGATCATCATCACCAGTGCGCGCTCCAGCGAAGTCCATCGGATTCTGGGGCTGGAGCTGGGCGCCGACGATTACCTGGCCAAACCCTTTTCCATGCTCGAGCTGGTGGCACGGGTCAAGGCACTGCTGCGACGGGTCGACGCCATGGCCCGCAACCTGAAAATGGATGCCGGCAGCCTGATCAGCGATGGCCTGTCCATCGACCCGATCACCCGTGAAGTCTCCCTCGACGGCCGGCGTCTTGACCTCACGCCACGGGAGTTCGACCTGCTGTACTTCTTCGTCCGCCAGCCCGGCAAGGTCTTCTCGCGCATGGACCTGCTCAATGCGGTATGGGGCTACAGTCACGAAGGCTACGAACATACGGTCAACACCCACATCAACCGCTTGCGGGCGAAGATTGAGGGCGATCCGGCGCAACCGGCGCGCATCCTCACGGTGTGGGGTCGTGGCTACAAATTCGCAGCAAGCGGAGAGCAGCCATGAGGCTGACCCTGACTCAACGCCTGTCCCTGGTGTTCGCCGTACTGTTGCTGGTGTGCTGCGGCACCTCGGTATGGATGCAGGTGCGTTCCAACCAGATGCATGAACTGGAAGTGGTGCAGGGGTTGTCGCGGGATCTGGCGCAACACATCGCCCACGACACCGTACTGATGGACCGCAATGGCCCGATGCCCAATGCCGTGCGTGAATTGTTCAGCCAGCTGATGCTGGTCAACCCCAGTGTCGAGGTCTATCTGTTGGACACCGCAGGCCGAATTGTCGGCAGCGCCGCGCCCGAGGGCCGGATACGCCGGGAGCAGGTCGATCTGGCGCCGATCCAGCGTTTGCTCAAAGGCGAGGCCCTGCCGATTCTCGGCGACGATCCGCGCAGCGCCGATGGCAGCAAGGTGTTCAGCGCCGCGCCATTGCGGGTCAACGGTCAACCGGCAGGTTATCTCTATGTGGTGTTGCTCAGTGAAGAACACGACCGTTTCGCCGAACGCGGCGCCACCAGCGCAGCGCTCAATACCGCTTTGTTGTCCATTGGACTGGTGGCGTTGCTGTGCCTGATTGCAGGCCTTACGGCATTTGCTCTGATCACCCGGCCATTGCGCCGCTTGACCGAGAAAGTCAGCCGGTTCGATATCAATGGCGTTCCGTCGGCGCCGCCCGCCTCGCCCGAGCCAGAGCCAGAGCCAGAGCCGGTAGAAAAAGCCGCCAGCCACGATGAAATTGCCATACTCGACGCCGCCTTCCGGCAGATGCAAGCGCGCCTCGGCGAACAATGGCGCTCGCTGACCCGTCAGGATCAGGAGCGTCGTGAACTGGTGGCGAACATCTCCCACGACCTGCGCACACCGCTGGCCTCGCTGCATGGTTACCTGGAAACCCTGTCGCTCAAGGACGCCACGTTGTCCCCCGCCGACCGCCGCCGCTATCTGGGAATCGCCCTGGATCAAAGCCGCAAGGTCGGCGGCCTGGCCCAATCACTGCTGGAACTGGTGCGGCTGGAACACGGTTTCGTGCAACCGGTGCTGGAGCGCTTCTCCCTGACCGATCTGGTGCAGGACATCTTTCAGAAATTCGAACTCAGCGCCGAAGCGCGCCAGGTCGAGCTCAAGGCCACCTTCGCCCCCAACGTCTCGGCGGCCTGCGCAGATCTGGGATTGATCGAGCGGGTGCTGACCAACCTGTTCGACAATGCGCTGCGTCATACGCCTCAAGGTGGAGAGATCGAGCTGAGCCTCCGCCCTCAGGGGGCTTTTATCGAAGTGACCGTGAGCGACACCGGTCCCGGCATCACCCCCGAGTTGCGCGAAAGTCTGTTCCTGCGTCCGTTCAACATTGGCGGCGCCAGGCGCGATGGCGGACTGGGGCTGCGGATCGTGCATCGGATCCTGCAATTGCACGGTCGCGAGATCGAACTGATCGATGTGCCCGGACGCGGCGCGACCTTTCGCTTCTCGTTACCGGTGGATGAGCAGACCGCCGAGCAATGGGCTGTTCGGTCGACGAATCCGAACGCAATGAGGAAATAGTCGACCACTTTGGCCATAGCAACGGCTATTATCCCGGCCTTCATTTTTCGGCAAGGAACGCTGCGCAATGCTCATCACCCTGCAAAACATCCCGCTGTGGGTTTACGTGTTTTTTTTGGTGTTGTGTTACTTCGGGATCAAAGCGCTTTATCCGACCCATGAAAGCAAAGCCGCATTACTTGTCACTCCGCCGGCCCTGCTGGCATGGTCACTGTTTTCACTGAACCTCACGCTGAACCCTCAGCTCTCGCTGGGTTGCTGGTTGATCACGTTTCTGCTGGGCAGCCTCGCGGCGCTGGTGTTTTTTTCGCGCAAGGGCGTGGAGCTGGATGATCCGGAAACCGGGCTGATCGTGCCTGGCAGTTGGAAGACGCTGGTGCTCTGCCAGCTGTTTTTTGCTGTGAACTTTTACTTCGGCTATCAGGACGACGTGCATCCGGAACAGGCTGCTACGTTTGAGGTGCTGCTGTTCGAGGCTTCGGCGTCGGGATTTGTCTATGGATTGATCTGCGGACGGTCGCTGAAATTTTATCGGCTGTTGCTGGAGCTTCAGGCGCAACGTCCCAAAATGGCTGCAGGTTAAAAGGCCCTCGCCAAAAATGCTGACCAGCCGCCTGTTCATCCGTGACAACGCAGCCTCGGTCCAATAGATTAGGCGGCCTGAAAAGGCCTCGTGCTTTCTCGCCTCAATCCAAGTTAAAGAAGTAGTGAAATTTCAATGTCCGATTCCAATACCGCTGAATCCGTAGTCACCTTGTCGTCCAAAGCGGAATACGAAAACTCCATCAATCTTTCACAACACGTGCCACAGGCCAAGACCATCAGCGAGATGGTTCTGGACGCTTTTCAATCCACCCGGGAAAGCGACCAGATCCGCGAACTGCGCACCGCGATTCGCCAGGCTCACGACAGCTTCGATGACGATAAAGCCTACGAACTGATGGGCGAACTCAAGCAATTGAAAGACGCCGAAGCGGCCGACATTGCCGCCCTGGAAGACCTGAGCAGCAAATTCCCGATCAGCCGCATTCTGTCGAGCTTCAAGGATGACCCGGCGTTCCAGGAAATCGTCTATGGCTTGGCGCTGAAGGTACTGAACCAGACTCACCAAGCCATCAGCAACCCGAGCAGCGGCAAGAGCAAAGCGGCTCGCGCCAAGAAAGAAGTCGAAGTGTTCACCATCAGCAAGGACGGCATCAGTGTCACCCTGCCCCTGCGCACCCCGCGCTCGCGCCTGAACGTTGACCGTGAAGCGCTGGAGTTCCTGGGCTTCACTTTCGTCGGCGAAGGCGAGGAAGCGGAACTGGAAAGCGAAACGTTCCTGGACAATGCCGGGGCCGAACAAGCGGTCAACCGCAAGAACATCATCACCGCGCTTCAGCAACAAACCGCGTTCGACGGCTATAGCATCGCCGCGCAGTAACGCTAAACGTTGCACATAAAAATCCCCGCCATCAGAGCGGGGATTTTTATTGCCTGTACGCCCGGGATTGGCACTCGATTCAGGTGCTGCGCGCCATCTCTAACGTAAGCATCACACCTGCCCAGTTTGCAACGGCTAGCGTCGTTGGTCGATCCCGCTATCATGCAGGGCGTAGATCACGAGTGTAGATAACGCCATGCCAAGATTGTCATTCGCCGTCAGGATTTTGTTCGCATGCTGCCTTTTCATCGCAACCGCTAATCACATCCGTGCAGACGTTTCGCATGGATTGCTCTGGGACTATGGATATGGACCTAGCGCTTACTTGGCTAGCCGTATTTTCTGGGGGGCACTTACGTTTTTTGACCCGCTTGCCGCACTGCTACTTTTCATCAAGCCAAGAGCCGGAATCGTGCTTACGGTAGCGATTATTTTGGTCGACGTAACCCATAACACCTTTTACGTCGCATTGAAGCAGCAGTGGCTGGAGCCGTTCTACCTGTCCCAGGTAGCTTTCCTTATCGTAGTATTCCTACTCTCACCCATCGCTTGGAATGGCCCTATTCGGGACGTAGCGCTCACCAGTCCAGTTCGACTGTGATTCGCTCCATTTATGAGGTAGGAGCTCTTCGATCTCATGCGCCTGCGCCAATCACGAACTTAGATCCCCAATAATACCTACCTCAACCGTCAGATTGGACGAGAAACATGCCGTCCGCACCATCGGAGGCTGAATCGGAAGGTGTGCTGCCCGGACTCTCAAGCCGCACACAAAATCTTACACAGGCCAGTACGTCGCTACGATTGTGCACCCTACACTGCCCGCTAACCTCAAACAGTCGCTGCCAAATCAGCGACCGGGCCTGAGAACTCGAACAGATGCAGGAACCAATCGGAGTTCTCCAGATGCACACCAGCAATCCGTTCAAAATTTATGCTTCTGCCCCTCCGGTCATAACTCACCAGCTCCCAACTACCGAAGGTGCCCAATGACCAACCCCCAAGACCTGAAAACCATCGGCCTCACCCACTTCTCCCTCCACACCAACGAACCCTTGTTCCGCATCAACGCCGGAGCCCCGTTGATCGAAGCACTCTCCCACGCCACCGACTTGCTCCATGTCGCCAAACTGCTCGCATCAGATGCGGCGATGGTTCGCGACACAGACCGACCTGCCTGGGCCTCGCATTATTTGCAGGATATGAGTAAGGCGATCGTCGATGACGTGGTGAAGGTGCTCGACGCACCGTGTAACAACCGCACATGAACGAAAAGCCCCGCGCTTCTCTCGAAGGCGGGGCTTTTCTTTACAGCATCCGAAGCTTAAGGCGCGTAAGTCAGCAACAGCTCACTCGGCACTTTAAAATCCAGCGACATCATCACGCTCAAAGCAGTAATGGTGAAGATCGAGAACACGAACAGCTTGCGTGCCCAGACCGTGTCATCCACTGCCTTGTAGCCGGTCCAGGCCATGTACAACCAGTACATGCCCATGGCCGCGGCGACGGCGAGGTAGCTCATGCCGGCGTAGCCGCTGAAGGTCAGCATCAAGGTCGCCACGAGGAAGGCCAGGATGTAGAGCAGGATGTGTTTCTTGGCCACTTCAATGCCGCGCTTCACTGGCAGCACCGGAATCGATGCGGCCAGGTAATCGTTGAAGCGGAAGATCGCGATGGCGTAGGAATGCGGCATCTGCCACAGGCTGAACATCACCAGCAACGTCAGTGCGGCCATGTCGAAGTTATTGCTGACCGCGACGTAACCGATCACCGGCGGCATCGCCCCCGACAGACTGCCCACCAGCGTGCCGTGAACCGACTTGCGCTTGAGGTACAGGCTGTAGAAGCCGACGTAGATGACAAAACCGATCACCGCGAACAGCGCGGCCAACGGGTTGGCCACCTTGTACAGCAACGCAACGCCGGCAACACCGAGGACGGTCGCATAAGCCAGGGCCAGTTTCAGGGAGATCAAGCCCTGGACCAGCACCCGGTTCTTGGTGCGTTCCATCTTCAGGTCGATGTCGCGGTCGATGCAGTTGTTGAACACGCAACCGGAAGCCACCACCAGGGACGTGCCGATCATCGCGGCCAGGAAAATGGCCAGATCGACATGCCCTTTGGAGGCCAGGAAAAATCCGCCTGCCACAGAAAGCACGTTACCGAAAATGATCCCCGGTTTGGTGATTTGGATAAAGTGCTTAAAGGACATCCGGACTTTCCTCAGTGCGCCATCATGTTGGTGTGGATGCTGAACATGATCCACAGCGACAGGCCTACCAACAGGACAATCACGATCGCGGCAAACACAAACGCAATCACGTTGTTACGCTGCGCCGCCGAACGGTCCAGGTGGAGGAAGTACACCAGGTGCACCAGCACCTGGATGACTGCGAAGGCCAGTACGATCCAGAGAGTCATGGCTTTAGGCAGCGACGGGTACATCACTAGGCCGAAAGGAATGACGGTCAGGATCACCGACAGAATGAAACCGATAGCGTAGGACTTGACGCTGCCGTGGCCGGCGTCGTGGCTATCGTGGGAATGAGCGTTAGCCATTTACATAGTCCCCATCAGATAAACAACGGTGAATACGCAGATCCATACCACGTCCAGGAAGTGCCAGAACAGGCTCAGGCAGCTTAGACGGGTCTTGTTGGTCGCCGTCAGGCCGTTTTTCTGCACCTGGTACATCATGATCGCCATCCAGATCAGACCGCTGGTCACGTGCAGACCGTGGGTACCGACCAGGGTGAAGAACCCGGACAGGAAGCCGCTGCGGCTAGGACCGAAGCCCTCGGAGATCAGCATGTGGAACTCGTTGACCTCCATGCCGATGAAGCCCGCGCCGAACAGGAAGGTCAGGGCCAGCCAGCCCAGTACCTGGTTCTTCTTGCCCTTGAACAGCGCCAGCATGGCGAAGCCGTAGGTGATCGAACTGAACAGCAGCAGAGCGGTTTCGCCCAGTACGTATGGCAGCTCGAAGATGTCGTGGCCCGACGGGCCACCCGCTACGTTGTTAACCAGTACCGCGTACGCCGCGAAGATCGACGCAAACAGAATGCAGTCGGTCATCAGGTAGAGCCAGAAACCGAATACGGTCATCTCGCCCGAGTCGTGGTGATGGTCATCATGCCCATGTCCATCGACATGGGTGTGTCCAGCATTGGTCACTAAGTTCGACATGGTTTAAGCCTGTTCCAACGAGGTTTCAACACGGGTGGCGGTGGCTGGAACTTTCCCGGCCGCTACCAGACGCTTGTGCTGCTCGGCTTCGATGCGCTCGATCACGTCGACCGGCACCATATAGCCTTGATCATCGCGTGCAGCGTGGATCACGAAGTAGCCCACGGTGCCCACCAGACCAACGATGGCCAACCACCAGATGTGCCAGATCATCGCGAAACCGAACACGGTCAACAGAGCACCCATGACCAGACCGGTCGCGGTGTTGTTTGGCATGTGGATCGGTTCGTACTTGGCTGGAGCCTTGTACGCGGTGCCGTTTTCCTTGGCTTCGGTGAACGGGTCGATGCTGTCTGCTTTTGGCAGCACGGCAAAGTTGTAGAACGGTGGTGGCGAGGAGGTCGACCATTCCAGGGTGTGGGCATTCCACGGATCGCCGTGTTCGCACATGTTTTCTGGCTTGTTGCGGTCACGCACGCTGACGTACAGCTGGATCAGCTGGCAGGCGATACCCGCAGCGATCATCACCGCACCGAACATGGCCACGTACAGGTACGGTACCCACTCAGGGTTGGTGGTAGCGTTCAGACGACGGGTCATGCCCATGAAGCCCAGTACATAGAGCGGCATGAACGCGACGAAGAAGCCGGTGATCCAGAACCAGAATGCTGCCTTGCCCCAACCTTCGTGCAGCTTGAAGCCGAACGCTTTCGGGAAGTAGAAGGCGAAACCTGCGATGTAACCGAATACCGCGCCGCCGATGATCACGTTATGGAAGTGCGCGATCACGAACAAGCTGTTGTGCAGCACGAAGTCAGCACCCGGAATGGCCAGCAGTACGCCGGTCATGCCGCCGATGGCGAAAGTCACCATGAAGCCCAGGGTCCACAGAACCTGGCTGGTGAAACGCAGACGGCCTTGATAGATGGTGAACAGCCAGTTGAACAGCTTCACACCCGTCGGGATGGAAATCAGCATCGTCGCCAGACCGAAGAAGGCGTTGACGCTGGCACCCGAACCCATGGTGAAGAAGTGGTGCAGCCAAACCATGAAGCCCAGGATCGAGATCGCGCCGCTGGCGTAGATCATCGAGTGGTGGCCGAACAGACGCTTGCCGGTGAAGGTCGAGATGACTTCGGAAAAAATCCCGAACGCCGGCAGAATCAGGATGTAAACCTCGGGGTGACCCCAGGCCCAGAACAGGTTGACGTACATCATCGGATTGCCACCAAGTTCATTGGTGAAAATGTGGAAATCCATGTAACGGTCAAGCGTCAGCAAAGCCAGGGTAGCGGTCAGGATCGGGAACGAAGCCACGATCAGGACGTTGGCCCAGGTGCAGGTCCAGGTGAAGATCGGCATGTCCATCAGTTTCATGCCAGGGGTACGCATTTTCAGCACGGTGGCCAGGAAGTTGACCCCCGTCAGCGTCGTACCCAGCCCGGATAGCTGCAGCGCCCAGATGTAGTAGTCCATCCCCACGCCCGGGCTGTATTGCAGGCCCGACAACGGCGGATAGGCAACCCAACCGGTCTTGGCGAATTCGCCAACGCCCAGGGACAGGTTGATCAGCACCACGCCGGAAACCAGCAGCCAGAAGCTCAGGGAGTTCAGGAACGGGTAGGCAACGTCACGGGCGCCGATCTGCAGCGGCACTGCAAGGTTCATCAGGCCGGTGAAGAATGGCATCGCCATGAAGATGATCATGATCACACCGTGAGCGGTGAAGATCTGGTCATAGTGTTCAGGTGGCAGGTAGCCAGGCGAACCCTCGGTGGCCATGGCCAACTGGGTACGCATCATGATGGCGTCGGCAAAACCACGCAGCAGCATGACCATGGCGACGATGATGTACATCACGCCGATTTTCTTGTGGTCGACCGAGGTCAACCACTCGGTCCACAAATAGGTCCACTTCTTGAAGTAGGTGATTGCAGCGAACAGCGCCAGACCACCGAGCGCGATCATGGCGATGGTTATCATCACGATCGGTTCGTGGAACGGGACCGCTTCCCAACTTAATTTACCAAACATCGTTTACTCCTCTGCCCCGGCAGCTGAATGCGAACTCATGTCCATCCCTTCCATCGCGGCCACTTCGTGCTCTTTCTTCTCGTGGTGCATCGGCTTGCCTGGTTTCATGCCTTCGTACTTGTCGACGATGATCTGGAACAGGTTCGGCGTGACCGAGGAGTAGAGCTCGACTGGGTTGTTCTGGCTCTGCTTGGACAGGGCTGCGTATTCAGCTTGTTCAAGCTGTTTAGGTGCCTTTTTGACTTCGCTTACCCAGGCGTCGAAATCTTCCTGGGAAGTGGCGATTGCTTTGAACTTCATGCCGGTGAAACCCGCGCCGCTGTAGTTGGCGGAGATACCGTCCATTTCAGCGTTCTGGTTGGCGATCAGGTGCAGTTTGGTCTGCATGCCCGCCATCGCGTAGATCTGACCGCCCAGAGCAGGGATGAAGAACGAGTTCATCACGGCGTCCGAAGTGATCTTGAAGTTGATCGGGGTGTGCGCCGGGAACACGATCTTGTTGACCGTGGCAATGCCTTGTTCCGGGTAGATGAACAGCCACTTCCAGTCCAGCGCGACCACTTCAATGGTGATCGGCTTGACGTCGGATTCCAGCGGCTTGTAAGGATCCAGGGCGTGGGTCGACTTGTAGGTGACGTAACCCAGGGCAATGATGATCAGTACCGGAATAGTCCACACCGCGATTTCGATCTTGGTGGAGTGGGACCATTTTGGCGTATAGACGGCGTCCTTGTTGGAAGCGCGGTATTTCCAGGCGAACAGGAACGTCATGACGATGACCGGCACGACGACCAACAGCATCAGCAGCGTTGCGGTGATGATCAGGTTTCGCTCATCCAGGCCGACCTGGCCCTTGGGATCGAGCAAGGTCATGTTGCAGCCTCCCAGCAACAACGTGCCGAGCAGCGGCAATAAGCCTAGTAGTCTGGGGTACCTGTTTTTACTCATCTCACGACCTCTAAAGCAGCTTGCGCAATGCAGTTGGGTTTTGATCGCCAACACTTCACCCTGCCAAGGGTTGGCATTTTTCTTGGATTGAATAAGGGCCTGCCCCGTCGCGCGTCAGACGCTGTTTGACAATTGCTGGGCCTGCGGTGTGTTCTTATTCGAATTCGTGGTCAAGGGCCTTGTTACAGACCAATTCCATTTGGTGCGGATCGTCGGAAGGCACCGACATCTGGGGTCGCATGAAGCCATCAGGCCTCTCGACACCCTGTTTGTGCTCATACACCTGAGTAAGGGGTGAGCAGTGCCGGGAATTCAGTGCGGGCGATTGTAGATAGATGACGATTCATAAACCACGTCTCATCCCGAAATAATTTTTATCCGATTCAACAACAATCATTCACAGCTTTTGCAAAAGTGCGCCATGGTATCGAAATACATTCTCAACAAAAACACCAAAAAATGTAGGTCTACCCCGCGAAGTTCAGACAGCTTCCAGGGTTCTGCGCTCGCCTTCGACCCTGCTCTACCCCCTACGTGACAAGGGCTTTGGCCATTTGCCAGCCCCTGTTAAAACTGCCTGCTTCGGCTGATGAGCGCTGAAACCGGCAGTGGCTTGAAAACCCTGTTTTGGGTGCATGGAGGTGCCCCGATTCAGCGTCTTGAAATGCCCTGCGACAATCAAGCTGTGACAACATGTCGCACACATGTCGCACCCTTCGTTGCCGCACATCACGGTCCTTTTACCTGACCTGCGAACATGCAAAAAGCCCCGGCCTCTCAACGAGAATCGGGGCGTTTTTTTGTTTCATGTAACGGTGCGGCGGGCAGCCTCAGCGCAGCGCTTTACGGTTACGCGACGTGAGCAGCGGCACCAGCACCACGACCAGCACGAACGCCAGCAGCGCCCACTGTGCCAGGGACAAGCCGAGGATCGGCGGGTACGGCGTGGAGCAGAAACCGTCGACCTGGAAGCCCAGCGGGAAGATCTTCGCCAGCGGCAGGCCGTCGACGATCGGTTGCAGCACATCGATGCCGCAGCTGACCGTCGGGTAAAACTGGGTATAAACGTGATGCCCGGCCACTCCGGCACCCGCGATGGCGCAGATCACCACCAACACTTCGAACAGCGTAATGCTGCGACGGGTGCGCATCGCCGCACCGATAAACGCGAACAGTGCGATCAGCAACAACGCGTAGCGCTGCAAGATGCACAGCGGGCATGGCGCTTCGCCCAGCACCACTTGCATGTACAGCGCACCGCCGATCAGCGCCAGGCAGATGATGCCCAGCAACACCAGATAGCGCCGTTCACGTCCCAACCGCATTGTTTCCTCGCTCATCGCGTTTCCCTTCTAAATATCAATTGCCCGCAAGTCTACACGCTGTCCCTGACCTTTGAGAGCCTTGAACTGGCTGGCGGAGATTGGAGGAATGAACGATAAACCGGTTAAGAACGGATTAACCTTTAAGTGTTTTTTACGAATCAGGACCGTGGCGTGGCCATTCGCGAGCAGGCTCGCTCCCACAGGTGACCGCGTCGTACGCTGATCAAATGTGGGAGCGAGCCTGCTCGCGATGAAGGCAACTCGGTTTCCCGGTCGCCTACAGGTTTATTCCAACGTCGCGGCCGGCCCGAAGAACTCATAACGGCTTTGCTTCTCCGGCACCCCCAAGGCCTTGAGGTGACGCTTGATCGCCGCCATGAAGCCTTTAGGCCCCAGGAAGTAAGCATCCACATCGCGCTGCTGCGGCAGCCATTCGCCCAGTTGCTCCTGGCTCAACAGGCCAACCTTGTCCGCCGCCGGGCTGACGCCATCGTCTTCGGCATAGCAATAGAAACGCTTGAGCTGCGGATGACGCTCGGCCAGGCCATCGATCCAGTCGCGGAAGGCATGAACGCTACCGTTGCGTGCGCAGTGGATAAAATGCACTGGCCGCTCGGTCGCCAGCGCCGCTTCGAGCATCGCCAGCGTCGGGGTGATGCCCACGCCGCCACTGATCAGCACCAGCGGTTTGTCGCTGGCGGTCAGGGTGAACTCGCCCGAGGGCGGGAACAGCATGATGCTCGCACCGACATGCAATCGATCGTGCAGATGGTTGGAGGCGCGGCCGCCGGTTTCGCGCTTGACGCTGATGCGGTACTGGCCCTTATTGGCCAGCGCCGACAGCGAATAGTTACGCCGGATTTCTTCGCCATCGAGGATCAGTTTCATGCCGATGTACTGTCCAGGCTCTGCCGCGAGAATCGGGCCCTCGTCCGCCGGTTCGAAGTAGAACGAAGTGATTTCCGCGCTCTCCTCGACCTTGGCCGCCACGATGAACTCCCGCGCCCCGCGCCAGCCGCCCGGAGCCTGTTCTTTCTGGTCGTAGATGCTCGCTTCGGCGCCGATCAGGATCTCGGCCAATTGACCGTAAGCCGCACCCCACGCGCTCATCACTTCAGGCGTGGCGATCTCTTCGCCCAGCACTTCGGAGATCGCCCGCAACAGGCAGCTACCCACAATCGGGTAATGTTCCGGGAGGATTTGCAAAGCCACGTGCTTGTTGATGATCTTGGCCACCAGGTCGCCCAACTGATCGAGCTGGTCGATGTGCCGCGCGTACATCAAGACACCATTGGCCAGGGCGCGAGGCTGATCGCCGCTGGCCTGGTGGGCCTGGTTGAACAGCGGACGGACCTCCGGGTATTCGGAGAGCATCATGCGGTAGAAGTGAGTGATCAACGCTTCGCCGCCGCTTTCCAGCAGCGGCACGGTGGACTTGACAATGGCACGGTCTTGAACGCTAAGCATAAGAGCGACTCCTGGGCTTTATATGAATAACCCTTACGTATCAGTTTCCATGCCAACAATTAAAACGTTATAAATCAACCAGTTAAAAACAAAGTAGTCATATGGACACACGACGCTTTATAGTCACACCGACTACACGGAGTCATTATGACTGCAAAACTACTGCTCACCACTCTGCTGCCCCTGGTTTCCGACCTGTCCCGCGAACTGCCCGAAGGCGAGCGCTACCGACGCCTGCTCGAAGCCATGCGCGCCCTACTCCCTTGCGACGCCGCCGCCCTGCTGCGACTCGACGGCGAATGGCTGGTGCCGCTGGCCGTGGACGGGTTGAGCACCGACACCCTCGGCCGACGTTTCAAGGTCAGCGAACACCCGCGGTTCGAAACGCTGCTCAGCAGTTCCGGCCCGACTCGCTTCGCCGCCGACAGCGATTTGCCCGATCCTTATGACGGCCTGGTCGATGGCCTGCACGATCACCTGGAAGTCCACGACTGCATGGGCTGCCCGTTGTTTATCGACGAGCGCCCGTGGGGTCTGCTGACCCTCGACGCCCTCGCCCCTGAACGCTTCGAACCGATCGAGCTGGATGCCCTGCAAGCCTTCGCCAGCCTCGCCGCCGCCACGGTCAACGCCGCCGAGCGCATCGAACGGCTGGCCAATCGCGCCGAAGACGAACACCAGCGCGCCGAGGTTTACCGTCAGGCCAGCGGCCAGCAAAACCGCGAAATGATCGGCCAGAGCAAGGCTCACAAACGCTTGGTGGAAGAGATCAACCTGGTGGGCGGCAGCGACCTGACGGTGCTGATCACCGGGGAAACCGGGGTCGGCAAAGAGCTGGTGGCCCAGGCCATCCACGCGGCGTCGCCACGGGCCGCCAAACCGATCATCAGCCTCAACTGCGCCGCCCTGCCGGACACCCTGGTGGAGAGCGAACTGTTCGGCCATGTGCGCGGAGCCTTCACCGGGGCGACGAACGATCGTCGCGGCAAGTTCGAACTGGCCAATGGTGGCACGTTGTTTCTCGATGAAGTGGGCGAACTGTCACTGACGGTGCAGGCTAAATTGCTGAGGGTGTTGCAGAGCGGGCAATTGCAGCGACTGGGATCGGACAAGGAACATCAGGTCGACGTGCGACTGATCGCAGCGACCAACCGCGATCTGGCCGAGGAAGTTCGCAGCGGTCGCTACCGTGCCGACTTCTATCATCGCCTCAGCGTTTACCCGCTGCTGGTGCCCGCCCTGCGGGATCGCGGTCGGGATGTGCTGTTGCTCAGCGGCTACTTCCTGGAGCAAAACCGCTCACGCATGGGCCTCAATAGCCTGCGCCTGACCAGCGATGCCCAAGCGGCCCTGCTGGCGTATGGCTGGCCAGGGAACGTGCGGGAGCTGGAGCATTTGATTGGCCGCAGTGCATTGAAAGCCTTGGGTAACTGCAAGGAACGGCCGAAGATTCTCAGTTTGAGCGCGGCGGATCTGGACTTGCCCAATGGCAGCGTTGAGCACGCGCCGGAGCCGGTGGTTGCCGCGCCGGCGGCTGAGGTGGTTTCAGGGGATTTGCGTGCGGCCACCGAGCATTATCAGCGCCAACTGATCAGCGCTTGCCTGGAACGGCACCAGCACAACTGGGCCAGCACGGCGCGGGAGCTGGGTCTGGATCGGGCGAATCTGGGGCGGATGGCCAAGCGGTTGGGCATGAAATAAGCCAAGATCGCAGCCTTCGGCAGCGCCTACATTGACCGCAATCCCCTGTAGGAGCTGCCGAAGGCTGCGATCTTTTGATCTACTCAACATTTATTGGCACTAAAGCCTGCCCCCGACAAGTCGATAACCCGGCATCGATAGCTGTTGCCGATGCTCGTAATCGCCCATCACCTTTCTCCACAGAAGGTTTTTATGTCTTCCAATAAAGCCCGCGCAGACTCACTTTCGCTTCTGCTGTTTACCTTGCGCAGCGGCAAGCTGATGGCGATCAACCTGCTGAAAGTCAGCGAAATCATCCCCTGCCCGCCGCTGACCAAGCTGCCGGAGTCGCACCCCCACGTCAAAGGCATCGCCACCCTGCGCGGCGCGTCGCTGTCGGTGATCGACCTGAGCCGCGCCATCGGCGAGCGCCCCCTGGAAGACCCCAACGGTGGCTGCCTGATCGTCACCGACGTCAGCCGCTCCAAGCAGGGCCTGCACGTTCAGGCGGTGAGCAAAATCGTCCACTGTCTGACCACCGACATCCGCCCGCCACCCTTCGGCTCCGGCGGTGTGCGCTCGTACATCACCGGCGTGACTTCGGTGGATGGCACTCTGGTGCAAGTGCTGGACATCGAAAAGGTCATCCACGGCATCGCGCCGGCGCAGATCGAAATGACCCCGACCGAACTGAGCATGGAAGAGGCTGAAGTCCTGGGCAATGCGCGGATTCTGGTGGTCGATGACAGCCAGGTCGCCCTGCAACAATCGGTGCACACCCTGCGCAACCTCGGCCTGCAATGCCACACTGCCCGCAGTGCCAAGGAAGCCATCGATTGCCTGCTGGACCTGCAAGGCACCGCCCAGCAGATCAACCTGATCGTCTCGGACATCGAAATGTCGGAGATGGACGGTTACGCCTTCACTCGCACATTGCGGGAAACTCCGGACTTCTCACACCTCTATGTACTGCTGCACACGTCGCTGGACAGCGCGATGAACAGCGAGAAGGCTCGACTGGCCGGGGCCAACGGGGTGCTGACCAAGTTCTCCTCGCCGGAACTGACCAGGTGCCTGATCGAGGCGGCCAGGGCCGTCGCCGAACAAGGTCACTGAGTGTTGGCCGAGGCGTTTTGCTGGCTGATGCGGCGCAACCTGACAGAGGTTGTGCCAGCCATCAACTGGCCAGACGGGGTTGAACTGACCGAGTACCGCCCGGAACTCGCCGAGTCCGCCCACCGTTTGATGGCGCTGGGCCATCTCGACGGCGGCGGTCAAGTGCCGGCGCTGGAAGTCTGGCAACAACGTTTCGAAACCGATCCCGAATACGACCCGACACTGTGCTTCATCGCCCTGGATGCCGAAGGTATCGTCGGCGTCGCCCAGTGCTGGACCAGTGCCTATATCAAAAACCTGGTGGTGCATCCGCGCGCTCAAGGCCTTGGACTTGGCCGCGCACTGCTGCTGCATGCTTTCAAGGTGTTTCAGCAGCGCCGCGAAGGTTTTGTGGATCTGAAGGTGCTTGAAAACAACCTTCGGGCGCAGCGTTTGTATGAAAGTGCCGGGATGTATGTAGTCCGCCGGGAGCCCGTGCCTGTCTGACACACCGCCTTCGCGAGCAAGCCCGCTTCCACAGTTGATCTTCATGAAACACACATTTTGTGTACAACGAAAATCCACTGTGGGAGCGGGCTTGCTCGCGAAGAGCCCCGCACAACCAACATCAAACCATCAGGCATACTCCGACCCCGACCACTACACGCCAAGGATGCCTGATCATGAAAACCACCACCCTGACCGTCCTCTGCCTCACCACTCTCGCCACCCAGGCCCACGCCTCCAGCCCCGACGCCTGGGCCGCCTACGACAAAGCCGTACTCGCCAGTTGCACACAGGCCAGCGGCCTGAAGAACACCAAACCCGTCGGCAACGCCGCGCAGTTCGATGACCGGGTCGGTTACACCGCGCTCCTGCTGCAAGGCCAGTACCCGCAAAAACACATGAAAGGCCAGCAAGGCACCGAACTGTGCCTCTACAACAAGAAGAGCAAAACCACCTACGTGACCGAATGGGACTCGATCCGCCCAACGGCAAAAGCGCAGTGACTGGCGCATAACTTGCTTCGACACAGGCCTTTACGGTGGCTTTTTGTCGCCATTTCATATCCTCACAGGTCACTGGCCGTTCAATGAATACACCGTTTTCCTGCGTAGGTTGTGGCAAATGCTGCACCGACCACCATGTGCCCCTGACACTGGCCGAAGCCCGTATGTGGGCGGCCGATGGCGGTCAGGTGATCGTGCTGGTGGAAGCCTTCCTCACCAATGGCCTGGGCCTGCCAGCGCAACAACGCGAACACGCCGAGCGCCGTTCGGTGGTGGTTCGAAGCGGCGCCTGCGAGGCGCATGTGGCGATCACCTTTGCCGCCTATAACGTCGGCCCTTGCCGGAATCTTGACGAAGACAACCTCTGTCGCATCTACGAACGTCGACCGTTGGTGTGCCGCATCTACCCGATGGAAATCAATCCGCACATCCCGCTCAACCCGACGGCTAAGGAATGCCCGCCCGAGTCGTGGGAAACAGGGCCGGATTTGATCATCGGTGGTGAGCTGGTGGATCAGGAACTGGCGGGATTGATCCAGCGCTCCCGGCAGGCGGATCGCGATGAGATTCAGACCAAGGATGCGATTTGCGCGCTATTGGGGATTCGGACGACAGCGCTGAAGGGTGATGGCTTTACCGCTTATCTGCCGGACATGACGGCGTTTGCCATGGTCATTGATCAGGTGGCGCAGCAATCACTGGCGGGAGCTGGCGGTGAATGGGTATTTCACGTATCGGGCGATGATATTGCCGGGCAAGTGCAGGCGGCCGGGGCGCTGGTGGCGACTGAAGCGCCGCTGAACTATGCGTTTATTTCGCTGCGGGCGGCATGAGCCAGAGGGTATGTTGTATTTAATGGCCTCATCGCGAGCAGGCTCGCTCCCACAGTGGATTTCGTCGTACACAATAGCTGTGTCTCATGAAGATCAACTGTGGGAGCGAGCCTGCTCGCGATGACGATAGATCAGGCACCGCAGAGGTAAGAACTCAGCGCTTACCCATCGAACGACGGGTACCAGGAGGCGCTGCACCCGGTGTCTTGGTGTGGCCGTTCTTGGCGCCGTTCTTGTACCAGGGCTGGCTGGCATTCTTCGCCGCGGCCAGTTCGCCCGGCTTGAACGGAAACTTGAACGCAGGAATCGCCGCTTTGGTTTCGCTGTCTGCGCTGGAGTCGACGCTGTCTGGCAGATCTGCCTGGTCGTCGCTCAAAGCGTCGGCAGCCGGCGGTTGTGTCGGGGAAGTCATGAAAGCTCCGGGTGATGCTCAAAGAGTCGGGCCCGGTAGGCGAGCCGCGAAAGACGGCAGTATACCTGTGTCGGGAGCCGCAAGCTTCACGCAGCAAGCGAGTCCGTCGGGTTTTGTGCTGACCGACCTGCCGCCTTCGCGGGCAAGCCTCGCGCCTACAGTGGAGCGAGATCACGGGGAATCAGCATCAATCCAAAGAGGTCCAAACTGACAGCGCCGTCAGTTACCCGTCACTCTCCTGACGGGCTAACAGGTTTATAAAGGAGGGTATGAACCTGACATAACTCCGACCACTCTGCCCGGCGCCCCACTCGCATGCGAATTCAGAAAAAAATCGCCCTGTTCGCCGCCCTTCTGATCGTCCTGGCAGTGCTGGGCGTGTGGTACGCCGCCAAACCCGCCACGACCAAACTGACCACCTCCACCGCCATTCCCGTGCGGGTGGTCAGCGTCGTCGAAAAAGATGTACCCCGCTACGTCAGCGGCATCGGCTCGGTGCTGTCCTTGCACAGCGTGGTGGTGCGTCCACAAATCGACGGCATCCTCACCCAACTGCTGGTCAAGGAAGGCCAACGGGTGAACAAAGGTGACCTGCTGGCCACCATCGACGACCGTTCGATCCGCGCCAGCCTCGACCAGGCCCGAGCGCAACTGGGCGAAAGTCAGGCGCAACTGCAAGTGGCGCAGGTCAACCTCAAACGTTACAAACTGCTGAGCGTCGACGACGGCGTGTCCAAACAGACCTACGACCAGCAACAAGCCCTGGTCAATCAACTCAAAGCCACTGCCCAAGGCAATCAGGCCTCGATCGATGCCGCTCTGGTGCAGCTTTCCTACACACAGATTCGCTCGCCCGTCACCGGTCGCGTCGGTATTCGCACGGTGGATGAAGGCAACTTCCTGCGCATGACCGACACCCAAGGCTTGTTCACGGTGACCCAGATCGACCCGATCGCCGTGGAGTTTTCCCTGCCGCAGCAAATGCTGCCAATCCTGCAGGGCCTGATCAACGATCCACAGCACACGCCGGTCAAGGCTTACATCGGTGCCGACACCGACGGCGAAACCGGCAACCTGCTGGGCGAAGGCCACCTGACCCTGATCGACAACCAGATCAATGCCAACACCGGCACCATCCGCGCCAAGGCCGAATTCGACAACCCCGGTCAGAAACTCTGGCCGGGCCTGCTAGTGACGGTAAAGATTCAGACAGCGCTGGATAAAGATGCACTGGTGGTGCCGCCCACCGTCGTACAACGTGGCCTCGATCAACACTTCGTGTACCGGGTCAACGGCGACAAGGTCGAAGTCGTTCAGGTACAGATGATTTACCAAGGCAGCGGCCAGGACATCATCAAAGGCGTGAAGCCGGGCGACGTGCTGGTCAGCGACGGCCAATCGAGGCTCAAACCCGGCTCGACGGTTCAGGTACTGACTGAGCCACCGCAAGTGGTCCGGTCGGAGCCGAAACCATGAAGGGCCATGGTTCGATTTCCGCATGGTGCATCGATCATCCGGTGGCGACGGTTCTGTTGACCTTTGCCCTGGTGCTGCTGGGGGTGATCGCCTTTCCACGGCTGTCGATTGCACCGCTGCCGGAAGCGGAATTCCCGACCATCCAGGTGGCTGCGCAACTGCCCGGCGCCAACCCGGAGACCATGGCTTCGTCGGTGGCCACGCCGCTTGAAGTGCAATTCAGCGCCATCCCCGGCGTGACCCAGATGACCTCGAGCAGCGCCCTGGGCTCGACCATCCTGACCCTGCAATTCACCCTCGACAAAAGCATCGACACCGCCGCCCAGGAAGTCCAGGCCGCGATCAACACCGCCGCCGGCAAACTGCCCAAAGACATGCCGAACCTGCCGACGTGGAGGAAGGTCAACCCGGCCGACAGCCCGGTGCTGATCCTCAGCATCAACTCGCCGCAAATGCCCGGCACCGAAGTCAGTGACCTGGTGGAAACCCTGCTCGCCCGTCAGATCAGCCAGATCGACGGCGTAGGCCAAATCAACGTTAGCGGTCAGCAACGTCCGGCGATCCGCGTGCAAGCGTCGGCGGACAAACTCGCCGCCATCGGCCTGACCCTGGCGGACATTCGTCTGGCGATCCAGCAATCCAGCCTCAACCTGGCCAAGGGTGCGTTGTACGGCGAGTCGAGCATTTCGACCTTGTCCACCAACGATCAGTTGTTCCATCCCGAGGAATACAGCCAACTCATCGTTTCCTACAAGAACGGTGCACCGGTTCATCTCAAGGATGTGGCCAAAGTCATCAACGGTTCAGAAGACGCCTACGTTCAGGCCTGGGCCGATGGTAAGCCGGGGGTGAACCTGGTGATTTTCCGCCAACCGGGCGCCAACATCGTCGAGACCGTCGACCGTATTCAAGCGGCCTTGCCAACGCTGGAGGCCATGCTGCCGGCCTCGATGCAGGTCAAAGTGTTGATCGACCGCACCCAGACCATCCGCGCCTCGTTGCATGAAGTGGAAGTCACTCTGCTGATCGCGATCCTGCTGGTGGTGGCGGTGATGGCGCTGTTCCTGCGCCAGTTGTCAGCGACACTGATCGTGTCAGCGGTGCTCGGTGTGTCGCTGACCGCCAGTATTGCCCTGATGTACATCATGGGTTTCAGCCTGAATAACCTGACGCTGGTGGCGATTGTGGTGTCCGTCGGGTTTGTGGTGGACGATGCGATTGTGGTGGTGGAGAACATTCACCGTCATCTGGAGGCCGGCGACGGCATGCGCGAGGCGGCGATCAAGGGCGCCGGCGAGATCGGCTTTACCGTGGTTTCCATAAGCTTCTCGCTGGTGGCGGCGTTCATTCCGTTGCTGTTCATGGGCGGCGTGGTCGGGCGACTGTTCAAGGAATTCGCCCTGACTGCCACCTCGACCATCATGATTTCGGTGGTGGTGTCCCTGACGCTGGCGCCGACCCTGGCCGCGCTATTTATGCGAGCACCGGCGCATCGCGCCCATGGCAAACCGGGTTTCGGCGAGCGTTTGCTGGCGTGGTACGAGAAAGGCCTGCGCCACGCCCTCGCCCATCAGAAATTGATGCTCGGTGTGTTTGGCTTGTCCCTCAGCCTGGCGGTCGCGGGATATATTTTCATTCCGAAGGGTTTCTTCCCGGTGCAGGACACCGGTTTCGTCCTCGGCACCACCGAAGCGGCGGCTGACATTTCCTACGGCGACATGGTGAAAAAACACTTGGCGATGGCCGAGATCGTCGCCGCCGATCCCGCCGTCGAGACGTTCTCCCACTCGGTCGGCGTTTCGGGCAGTAACCAGACCATCGCCAACGGACGCTTCTGGATTTCGCTGAAAAAACGCGGCGACCGTGACGTATCCGCCAGCCAGTTCATCGACCGGATTCGCCCGCAATTGATGAAAGTCCCGGGCATCGTGCTGTATCTGCGCGCCGGGCAAGACATCAACCTCAGTTCCGGCCCGAGCCGCGCCCAGTACCAATACGTGCTCAAGAGCAATGACGGGGCACTCCTGAGCACCTGGACCCAGCACCTGACGGAAAAACTGCGCAGCAACCCGGCGTTCCGTGACATTTCCAACGACCTGCAACTGGGCGGCAGCATCACCCACATCAGCATCGATCGCAGCGCGGCGGCGCGTTTCGGCCTGACCGCCAGCGATGTCGACGAAGCGCTGTACGACGCCTTCGGCCAGCGGCAGATCAACGAATTCCAGACCCAGACCAACCAGTACAACGTGATTCTGGAACTCGACACAAAGCAACGTGGCAAGGCCGAAAGCCTCAACTATTTCTACCTGCGCTCGCCCCTGAGCGGAGAAATGGTGCCGCTCTCGGCGCTGGCGAAATTCGATGCGCCGACCATCGGCCCGCTGTCCATCGCCCATGACGGCATGTTCCCGGCGGCCAACCTGTCGTTCAACCTGGCACCGGGCGTCGCGTTGGGCGACGCGGTGATCATGCTCAACCAGGCCAAGGCAGAAATCGGCATGCCGGCGGCCATCAGCGGTAATTTCCAGGGCGCGGCCCAGGCATTCCAGAGTTCGCTGGCCAGCCAGCCGTGGCTGATTCTGGCGGCGCTGGTGGCGGTGTACATCATTCTTGGCGTGCTGTACGAAAGCTTCGTGCACCCGCTGACGATCATTTCGACCCTGCCCTCGGCGGGGCTCGGTGCGGTGATCATGCTGTGGATTTGCGGCCAGGACTTTTCGATCATGGCGTTGATCGGGCTGGTGCTGCTGATCGGCATCGTCAAGAAGAACGGCATTCTGATGATCGACTTTGCGCTGGAAGCCCAGCGCAACCGAGGCCTGCCGCCGGAAGAGGCGATCTATGAGGCCTGCATGACACGGTTCCGGCCAATCATCATGACCACCCTCGCCGCCCTGCTCGGGGCCCTGCCGCTGATGCTCGGCTATGGCACCGGCGCCGAACTGCGCCAGCCATTGGGCATCGCGGTGGTCGGCGGCTTGCTGGTGAGCCAGGCGCTGACGCTGTTTACCACGCCGGTCATATACTTATGGTTTGAGCGGCTATTCCATCGGCCTAAACCAGCCCCAGCACCGATATCGGTGCAGGCGACAACAGACTGAGGCGGGGTCATGCGCGTTCTGATTATCGAAGACGAAGAAAAAACCGCGGACTATCTGCACCGAGGCCTGACGGAACAGGGCTACACCGTGGACGTGGCCCGCGATGGCGTCGAAGGCCTGCACCTGGCGCTGGAAAGCGACTACGCCGTGATTGTCCTCGACGTCATGCTGCCGGGCCTCGACGGTTTCGGCGTGTTGCGGGCCTTACGGGCACGCAAGCAAACCCCGGTGATCATGCTCACCGCCCGCGAGCGGGTTGAAGACCGCATCAAAGGCCTGCGCGATGGCGCCGACGATTACCTCGGCAAACCGTTTTCCTTTCTCGAACTGGTGGCGCGCCTGCAAGCGCTGACCCGTCGCAGCGGTGGCCATGAACCGGTACAAGTGAGCATCGCCGACTTGTGGATAGATTTGATCAGCCGCAAGGCCACCCGCGCCGGCACGCGTCTTGACCTGACCGCCAAGGAGTTTTCGCTGCTCAGCGTGCTGGCGCGGCGGCAAGGGGAAATCCTCTCGAAAACCGCTATCGCCGAGATGGTCTGGGACATCAATTTCGACAGCGACGCCAACGTGGTCGAAGTCGCGATCAAACGCCTGCGGGCCAAGCTCGACGGGCCGTTCGACGAGAAACTGCTGCACACCATTCGTGGCATGGGTTATGTGCTGGAGAGCCGTGGTGTCCAGTAATTCGATCGCGCTGCGCCTGAGCGGGATGTTTACGCTCGTGGCGCTGCTGGTGTTTCTGTTGATCGGCGGTGCGCTGTATCAACAGGTCGACAAGGGTTTGGGCCTGCTGCCCGAAGCCGAACTCGATGCACGGTACAGCGTGCTCGAATCAGCGCTCAACCGTTATGGCACGCCCGAGCATTGGGTGAAGATCAACGCCAAGCTCAAGCTGCTGAGCGAAGAAGACAAGCGCATTCGCTTTTGGGTGGTCAGCGGCAACCCCGGTTATGAATACGGCCAACCTGACGCGTCGATCCGCGCTTTCGCCCAAGGCCCGTTGGGCATGCGTGACATGGTGTTGCCCGACCATCCATACCCGCTAAAAGTGCTGGTCACCGAGTTGCCGGCCAAGGACCAGCGTCCGCCGCTGCGCTTCATGATCGGCATCGACACCGAAACCTTTTACGAGACGCAGCACCACTTGCTGATCGCCCTGATCAGCCTGGCGATCATTGGGGTGTTGCTGGCCTCGCTACTCGGTTACTGGGTGGCGCGGATCGGCCTCAAGCCGCTGATCAAGTTGTCGCAGGAAGCCCAGCGCCTGGCGCCACCGCGGTTGTCCGGGCGCCTGCAACTGTCGCCATTGCCACCGGAATTGAACCAGTTCGTCAATTCGTTCAACGCCACCCTGGAGCGGGTCGAACAGGCTTACTCGCGCCTGGAATCGTTCAACGCCGACGTGGCCCATGAACTGCGCTCGCCGCTGACCAACTTGATCGGCCAGACCCAGGTTGCGCTGACACGCGGGCGTTCAGCCGAGCATTATTTCGAAGTGCTGCAATCGAACCTCGAAGAGCTCGAACGGCTGCGCTCGATCATCAACGACATGCTGTTTCTCGCCAGCGCCGACCAGGGCAGCAAGGCCACCAAACTGACGTCCACTTCACTGGCCGATGAAGTGGCGACAACGTTGGAGTACCTGGATTTCATCCTTGAGGATGCGCAGGTTCAGGTTGAAGTCAGTGGCGATGCGCAAGTGCGAATCGAGATCGCTCATCTGCGCCGGGCGTTGATCAACTTGCTGAGCAATGCGGTGCAGCACACAGGGCCTGGGCAAGTGATTCAGGTACGGATCGAAGTCGAAGAGCATCAAGTCAGCATCGGCGTCGCCAACCCGGGGTCGCCGATTGCCAGCGAGCATTTACCGCGGCTGTTCGAGCGTTTTTACCGGGTCGATGCGTCGCGCAGCAACAGTGGCAACAATCATGGCCTGGGGCTGGCCATCGTCAAGGCGATTGCACTGATGCATGGCGGGGATGTGTTTGTGCGCAGTGATCATGGGATGAATACGTTCGGCATTCATTTACCGGTCTAATCACACAGAACCCTGTGGCGAGGGGCTTGCCCCCTCGCCACAGGATGTCGACACGGATGAATACCGGGTAATTGTCGACTACCCGCTGAATGTCTTCTAAGCTTCAATTAGCAAAAGGCCAGCATGTTTTGCTGGCCTTTTTTTTATCCGGGATTTATACAGACGCGCTGGACGCGACCGGTTTCTGGGACTCTGCCCGATTCTTGTAAAAGCACTTTCATAACGCCTTATTTGCAGAAGTCAGAACCATGAGTGTGAACAGTGCGAAATCCCGTGATCCGATCCGTTCGACACGATCGGAGCGGCTTCTGGTTCTCAGTAGTGTGTTGTTGGTGATTGCAATACTGAGCATCGTCGCGTTCCTGCTAATCCGTGAACGCGCAAACGCCGAATTGTCCGCCGCTCGCGCCGCCAACAATATCGTGCAATTGATCGACGCCGATGTGCTGCGCAATGTCGAACTCTATGACATTACCCTGCTGGGCTTGATCGCTGCCTCCCGGCGTGAAGACCTCAAGAGCGTTTCCCCTGTCATTCGCCATCTGGCCTATTTCGACCGCGCGACTGCCGCGCCGTACAAGGGCAACATTTTGTTGCTCGACAACAAGGGCGATGTGATCGCCGACTCGGCCGCGGTAGAGCCCAGACAGGGAAACTATGCCGATCGCGAATACTTCCAGTCCCACGTGAACAACCCGGACCCAGGCATGTTCATCAGCCGCCCGTTCAGGGCCAGGTCACCAGAACAGGATTGGCGTATCAGTTTCAGCCGCCGGGTGAATGGCTCCCTGGGTGAGTTCCTGGGCGTGGCCGAAGCCGCCATGCGTTTGAGTTACTTCGATCAGTTGTTCAACAGTTTGAGCGTCGGTCACGACAGTACGGTCAACCTGATCAGCAAGGACGGGATTCTTCTGGCCCAGCAACCACGCCTGGCCGAAGAGCTGATCGGCAAGGACTTCAGTAATCGCCCCAATTTCCAGCGCATCGTCAAGGAAGGCAACGGCAGCTTCACCAGCATGTCCGATCGACACAAGGATAAGCGCTTGTATACCTTCTCCAAGGTTGGGAACCTGCCGTTGATCGTCATTGTTGCGCTGTCCAGTGATGAAGTCTTTGCGGCCTGGAAGCGCACCGCAGTGGTGGTCAGCGCTGCGACCATTGCTCTGTGCATCAGCCTGCTGTGGCTGACCGGGTTGCTCTGCCGCGAACTGCGCCGGCGCCACAGTGCCGAGCTGGAACTGGCACAACTGGCCGCCACCGACCCCTTGACCGGTCTGGCCAACCGCCGAGCCCTGGATCGGGCCCTGCGCCATGAATGGTTTCGTGCCCAACGCTCCGGCCGGCCGTTATCGGTGCTGATGATCGATGTCGATCACTTCAAGGCGTTCAACGATCGCCATGGCCATCAGGGCGGCGACGATGCCTTGCGCTCGGTGGCCAAGGTGATCAGCCCCCATGCTCGACGGCCCGCGGACCTGGTGGCCCGTTACGGTGGCGAGGAGTTTTCGATGATCCTGGCTGAAACCGACAGCACCGGAGCGCAACAGATTGCCGAAAACATCCGTGCGGCGGTGGAGCAGTTGCCATTGGTGGGGGGTGATGAGTCGCCGATTACTATCAGTATCGGTATCAGCACCTGGACCACGGCGACCGATATCAGCCTGGAGCAGTTGCTGTTTGCGGCGGACAAGGCGCTGTATCAGGCCAAGGAAGGCGGGCGGAATCGGGTGGTTGCCGGCGACCATTTGTAGTGGATCGACTGGCCTCTTCGCGAGCAAGCCCGCTCCCACAGGGTACGCGGCCTACTGTGGGAGCGGGCTCGCTCGCGAAGAGGCCAGCCCAGACACCACAAAAAACCGGGGAATAAAAAAAGGCCACCCGAAGGTAGCCTTTAAAAACTAGAGAGGTTTTTTGCTTACACGGCCGCAACGGGACGCATGTAAGAGATCGGTGCAGTGCTGGCGTCTTCGAAAGTCACGACTTCCCAAGCATCTGTCTGCTCAATCAACTTGCGCAGCAGCTGGTTGTTCAATGCATGTCCGGACTTGAAGCCCTTGAACTCACCAATCAGGCTATTGCCCAGCAGGTAGAGGTCACCAATTGCATCGAGGATCTTGTGCTTCACGAATTCGTCTTCATAGCGAAGACCGTCTTCGTTCAGTACACCATCCGCGTCGACCACAATAGCGTTTTCAACGCTGCCGCCGAGTGCGAGGTTGTGCTTGCGCAGGTACTCGATGTCACTCATGAAACCAAAGGTACGGGCGCGGCTGACTTCTTTTACGAACGAAGTGCTGGAAAAATCCACGCTTGCACTTTGTGTGCGGTCACGGAAAACCGGGTGATCGAAATCGATCTCGAAGCTCACTTTGAAACCTTCGAAAGGGACGAAAGTGGCGCGTTTGTCGCCGTCTTCCACTGTCACTTCCCGCAGGATCCGGATGAACTTCTTGGCAGCGTCCTGTTCTTCCAGGCCGGCCGATTGAATCAGGAATACGAAGGGTCCAGCGCTACCATCCATGATCGGGACTTCGGACGCGGAGAGCTCGACGTAGGCGTTATCGATGCCCAGGCCAGCCATGGCCGAGAGCAGGTGCTCCACCGTGTCCACTTTGACGTCACCGTTAACAAGCGTGGTCGACATAGTGGTTTCGCCAACGTTTTCCGCGCGGGCAGGAATCTGCACCACAGGGTCGAGGTCAGCACGACAAAACACAATGCCGGTGTCGACAGGCGCTGGCTTGAGGGTCAGGTAGACCTTCTCCCCGGAGTGCAGGCCGACACCTGTGGCACGGATAATATTCTTCAGGGTGCGTTGTTTAATCATGGCATGGGCCGCTTCAGCGCAAATTGCGAACTGGTATCAACAAAGGCTGGCGATGATAGCAGACCAGACCTTTGCTGAACACCAATCACCCTAATACCCCTGATACATTTCATCAATCGGCCTGACGACGCAGGAAAGCCGGGATGTCCAGGTAGTCCAGGTCATCTTGCGGGTTCATCTTCGCGGCAGTCGCAGCACCGGCCTGAGCCTGGTTGCGCATGACAGTCGGACGGTCCAGGTCACGGTAGTTCACCGCAGGCTGTTCCTGACGAACAGGGGCTTGTTGTTGTGGCTGGGAAGCCATCGAGGTGTGAACGGTATTGTCGATGACCTTCACAGGCTTCTCGATTTTAGCGCCAAGACCCGTGGCAACAACAGTCACATGCAGCTCGTCGCGCATGTCCGGATCGATAACGGTACCGACCTTGACCATCGCGTGCTCGGAAGCGAAGGCTTCGATGATGCTACCCACGTCGGAGTACTCACCCAGGGACAGGTCAGGACCGGCGGTGATGTTCACCAGGATGCCGCGTGCACCTTGCAGGTTCACGTCTTCGAGCAACGGGTTGCGAATGGCCGCTTCGGTGGCTTCGCGTGCACGGTTCGGACCGCTGGCGCAGCCAGTGCCCATCATCGCCATGCCCATTTCGCTCATCACGGTACGCACGTCGGCAAAGTCGACGTTGATCATGCCCGGACGCTTGATGATGTCGGAGATACCGCGAACGGCACCGGCCAATACATCGTCGGCCTTGGCGAAAGCCGACAAGAGGCTTGCGTCTTTACCCAGGATGGTCAGCAACTTCTCGTTGGGAATGGTGATCAACGAGTCAACGCTTTCGGACAGCAGACGAATACCTTCGTCGGCGATCTGCATGCGCTTGCGACCTTCGAACGGGAACGGACGGGTCACCACCGCAACGGTGAGAATCCCCATTTCCTTGGCCACTTCAGCAATGATTGGCGCAGCACCGGTACCGGTACCACCGCCCATGCCAGTGGTGATGAACACCATGTTGGTGCCCTGCAGGACTTCGGCAATGCGCTCACGGTCTTCCAGAGCGGCCTGACGACCCACTTCAGGGTTGGCGCCAGCGCCCAGACCTTTGGTCACGCCGGTACCCAGTTGCAGGATGGTCCGCGCGCCGATACTTTTCAGCGCCTGGGCATCAGTGTTGGCGCAGATGAACTCAACGCCTTCAATGTTGCTCTTGACCATGTGATTGACAGCATTGCCGCCGCCACCGCCAACACCGATAACTTTAATTACCGGGCTTGCGGGGATGTTGTCTACGAGTTCGAACATTTTCCCTCTCCTTACATTCTCTAGTTTTTTCGCCTACTGCTGTTTGAAGCGGTGTTGCGGTAAAGCTTTAGAAATTGCCTTGCACCCAGCTCTTGATGCGATCGAGCAGAGCGGCTTTCGGTTCTTCATTGCTGTAGCTGTCGCGGCTGCCGATGCCCGAGAACGAAATCCCGTCGGACTGCTTCTGCAGGCCGTACATCAACAGGCCAACGCCGGTGGAATAGATCGGGTTGCGGACCACGTCGTCCAGGCCCTTGACGCCATGGGGCACGCCCAGGCGAACCGGCATGTGGAAGATCTCCTCGGCCAGTTCAACCGCGCCTTCCATCTTCGACGTACCGCCGGTCAGCACGATGCCCGCCGGGATCAGGTCTTCGTAGCCGCTGCGACGCAATTCAGCCTGGATCAGGGTGAACAGCTCGTCGTAACGCGGCTCGACCACTTCGGCCAGGGCCTGACGGGACAGCTCGCGCGGTGGACGGTCGCCAACACTCGGCACCTTGATGGTTTCACCGGCGCCGGCCAGTTTGGCCAGGGCGCAGGCGTAGCGAATCTTGATTTCTTCGGCGTATTGGGTCGGGGTGCGCAACGCCATGGCGATGTCGTTGGTCACCTGATCGCCGGCAATCGGGATCACCGCGGTGTGACGGATCGCGCCTTCGGTGAAGATCGCGATGTCGGTGGTGCCGCCGCCGATGTCCACCAGGCACACGCCCAGCTCTTTCTCGTCGTCGGTCAGGACCGAATACGCGGACGCCAGCTGTTCGAGAATGATGTCGTCGATTTCCAGGCCGCAGCGACGCACGCATTTTTCAATGTTCTGCGCGGCGTTGACGGCACAGGTGACCACGTGAACCTTGGCTTCCAGACGCACGCCGGACATGCCCAGTGGCTCGCGAACGCCTTCCTGGTTATCGATCACATAATCCTGCGGCAGGGTGTGCAGCACGCGCTGGTCAGCAGGGATTGCCACGGCCTGGGCGGCGTCGAGGACGCGCTCAAGGTCGGCGGAGCTGACTTCACGATCACGGATCGCCACGATACCGTGGGAGTTCAGGCTGCGGATGTGATTGCCGGCCACGCCGACGAACGCCGAGTGGATCCGGCAACCGGCCATCAGCTGCGCTTCTTCGATAGCGCGCTGGATCGACTGAACGGTGGACTCGATGTTCACCACTACGCCTTTTTTCAGGCCGCGGGACGGATGGGTACCGATCCCGACGATTTCGAGCGTGCCATCGTCCGCAACCTCGCCTACCAGCGCCACCACCTTGGAGGTACCGATATCGAGACCGACGATCATTTTGCCGCTTTGCACGTTTGCCATGGGTCCTGCCTCTTCTTAATTCTTCGCGACAGCGGGTTGGGCTGTCGTGGGCGCTACAGGTTCCCGCCAGCCAACGGCGAGGCCGTTGGCGTAGCGCAGATCGATGCGCGCAATGTTCGTAATCTGCTCTTTGAGCGTCTTGTCATAGATGGCAATGAAGCGGCGCATCTTTTCCACCAGGTTGCCGCGTCCCAGCAGCAGTTCGATTCCCGGACCTGCGCTTCCGGCGCCGGTGGTCAGGAACCAACTGCCTCGTTCACGCAACTCCAGGCGTGCAATCGAGAAACCCAATGGCCTGAGCATCTGGCTCAGCACCTGGTATTGCTGCATCACTTGCTGCTGGGCCCGCTGCGGGCCGAACAACTGTGGCAAGTGTTCGTAGTTCGCCAGCTCGCGCGGGGTGAACGCCTGCCCCTGGTTGTTCAACAGCGACTCATCGCCCCAGCGGGCCACCGGCAGTTGTTCTTCCAGGCGAATCACTACTTGATCCGGCCATACCCTGCGCACTTCGGCGTGGGCAATCCATGGCATCTGTTCAAGCTCGGTACGCATGCTCTCCAGGTCAATGGTGAAGAAGCTCGACGCCACGTAGGGAGCGATCCGCTGCTGCACCGCTTGCTGGCTGATGTAACTCAGGTCGCCCTGCACCGCGATCTTGGTGATCGGCCGGTCGGCGTACGGCAGCAAACGCTGCGCGCCTTCGTAAGTACCGAACCCCAATGCCACCAGCAGCACGGGCCAGAACAGACTTTTCAGAAAACCAAAGTTGGCTTTCGGCAGGCGCGCGGACATCGGCTCTTTGGCCACCATTCGGCTGGCACCCCGCGGCACCGGCTTGCGGCCGGGCGGTGCGGAGGGCTGATGTCTCAGCTGTGCGCCTTGCATGGTCTTACCCTCGCGGCTCAATGCTTGCGGCCAGAATCGCCAGAACCAGTTGCTGGAAATCCAGGCCGGCAGCCCGGGCCGCCATCGGCACCAGACTGTGATCGGTCATGCCCGGTGCGGTGTTGACTTCCAGGAACCAGAACTGCCCGTCGGCGTCCTGCATCACGTCTGCCCTGCCCCAACCGGCGATACCCAGCGCCTCACAGGCTTTGGCCGTGAGGTCCATGAGTTCTTTTTCTTTGTCGCTGTCCAGGCCACACGGAATCCGGTACTGGGTATCGGAGGCCACGTACTTGGCGTCGTAGTCGTAGAAACTGTGCGTCGTGCCCAGGGCAATCGGTGGCAGCACCTGGTCACGCAGGGTG
The DNA here is from genome assembly GCF_034008235.1 of Pseudomonas sp. P9_31. NCBI lineage: Bacteria > Pseudomonadati > Pseudomonadota > Gammaproteobacteria > Pseudomonadales > Pseudomonadaceae > Pseudomonas > Pseudomonas sp. P9_31. The sequence goes on along the minus strand of NZ_CP125375.1, from coordinate 1,164,133 downwards.
GCGATGGTGAACTCCGGACCGTGAATCCATTGCTCGACCAACACTTGCGAATCGTAGGTACTGGCCGCTTTCCACGCCTCGATCAACTCGGGCGCGGACGTCACTTTGGCCATTCCGATACTGGAACCTTCATGGGCCGGTTTGACGATCAACGGGAAGCCCAGTTCCTTGGCCGCCGAAATACAATCGGCCTCGCAGCTCAGCACCGCGTGGCGTGGCGTCGGAATGCCGAGGCTGTGCCAGACTTGCTTGGTGCGCAGTTTGTCCATGGCCAGGGCCGAGGCCAGAATGCCGCTGCCGGTGTACGGAATCCCTGCGCATTCGAGCAGGCCCTGCATGCTGCCGTCTTCACCGCCACGACCGTGGAGGATGATGAAGGCGCGGTCGATTTTTTCGTTCAGCAGGCGCTGCAGCAGGTCATCGCCCACGTCAATACCGAACGCGTCCACGCCGGCGCTTTGCAGTGCTTCGAGCACCGCGTTACCCGATTTCAGGGACACTTCACGCTCGGCACTCTTGCCGCCAAACAGCACGGCAACGCGACCGAAATCTTTCGGTGCGACAGTGGAGACGAGGTTGGCGTAAGCAGCAGTCATTTCAACTTCCCCTCTACCGGCGCAGCAACGGCCCCGGCGAACAACGGACTGTTCAATAGTTTGGGTGCAAGGCCGCCGATATCACCGGCGCCCTGGCACAGCAGAATGTCGCCGGCACGCAGCAGCGGCTTGACGATCGGCGCGAGGTCGACACCGCGCTCGATGTAGATCGGGTCGAGCTGACCGCGCTGGCGAATGCTGTTGCACAGCTTGCGGCTGTCGGCGCCCGGAATCGGCTCTTCACCGGCCGGATAGACTTCCATCAGCAGCAGCACGTTGGCGTCGGCCAGCACATTGACGAAATCGTCGTACAGGTCGCGGGTGCGGCTGTAACGGTGCGGCTGATAGACCATCACCAGACGGCGCTCCGGCCAGCCACCGCGCACGGCCTTGATCACGGCCGCGACTTCGGTCGGGTGGTGACCGTAGTCGTCCACCAGCATCACGTTGCCACCTTCGACCGGCAGTTCGCCGTACACCTGGAAGCGCCGGCCAACACCCTGGAACCCGGACAGGCCCTGGACGATGGCTTCATCGCTGACGCCTTCGTCGGTGGCGATGCAAATGGTCGCCAACGCGTTCAGCACGTTGTGGTTGCCTGGCATGTTCACCGACACATCCAGCGGCTCGCGGTCTGGGCGCAGCACGGTGAAGAAGGTCTGCATGCCTTGCTGACGCACGTTGATCGCGCGCACGTCGGCGTCTTCGCCGAAGCCGTAAGTGACCGTCGGACGTTTCACCAGCGGGAGGATTTCACGCACCACCGGATCATCCAGGCACACCACCGCCAGACCGTAGAACGGCAGGTTGTGCAGGAACTCGACGAAGGTTTTCTTCAGTTTGTTGAAGTCACCGTCGTAGGTCGCCATGTGGTCGGCGTCGATGTTGGTGACCACGGCCACCAGCGGCTGCAAGTGCAGGAAGCTGGCATCGCTTTCGTCGGCTTCGGCGATCAGGTAACGGCTGGTGCCGAGCTGGGCATTGGTGCCCGCCGCATTCAGACGGCCACCGATCACGAACGTCGGGTCCAGGCCACCGGCGGCGAACACCGAAGCGATCAGGCTGGTGGTGGTGGTTTTGCCATGGGTACCGGCGACGGCAATGCCGTGGCGGTAGCGCATCAGCTCGGCCAGCATCTCGGCACGCGGCACCACCGGAATCCGGCGCTCCAGGGCCGTGGCGACTTCCGGGTTGGAGGTGTTCACGGCGCTGGAGGTGACCAGCACATCGGCGTTCGCGGCGTTCTCGGCACGGTGGCCGATATAGATGTGGGCACCGAAGGATTCGAGACGCTCGGTCACCGGCGAAGCTTTCAGGTCGGAACCGGACACTTCATAGCCCAGGTTCAACAACACTTCAGCGATCCCGCACATGCCCACGCCGCCGATACCGACGAAGTGGATGCGACGGATGCGGCGCATTTCCGGTTGGGGCATGGCTTTCTTGTTCTCAACCATGGGCCACCTCCAGGCAGGTATCGACCACGTTACGGGTGGCATCGGGTTTGGCCAGGCGGCGTGCCGCGGTGGCCATGTCGTTGAGTCGTTGCGGTTGCATCAAGACCTCTGTCAGGCGAGCGGCAAGGTCCGCTGCGCCAGTCGTTCTTTGCGGCATCAGGAAGGCAGCGCCTTCACGGGCCAAATAATCGGCGTTGCGGGTCTGGTGATCGTCGATCGCGTGGGGCAAAGGCACCAGCATCGAGGGCAGACCGGCGGCCGCCAGTTCACTGATGGTCAGCGCGCCTGCGCGGCACACCACCAGGTCGGCCCAGCCATAGGCGTGGGCCATGTCTTTGATGAAAGGCTGCACTTGCGCCTCGACGCCAGCCGCGCGATAGCGCTCTGCAGTCACTTCATCGTGGTTTTTGCCGGCCTGATGAAACACGTCCGGGCGCAGGTCGGGGGCGACTTGCGACAAGGCTTCAGGCAGCAACTTGTTCAACGGCTCTGCGCCCAGGCTTCCACCCAGGATCAGCAAACGCGCCTTGCGACCGGCCAGGGCAGGTCGCGGTGTTTCGAGGAACAGCTCGGTGCGCACCGGGTTACCGGTGGTCCGACGGCTGTCCGACAGGGTAAAGGTGTCGGGGAACGCTTCACAGACTCGGGCGGCCAACGGCACCAGCAACCGATTGGCGGTACCGGCCACGGCGTTCTGCTCGTGAACGATGACCGGCACGCCGGCCAGTCTGGCTGCAACGCCACCGGGGCCGGTCACATAACCACCAAAGCCGACCGCACAGACGGGCCGTAGCTGGCGAATGATCGCCCGGGCCTGCCAGATCGACTTGAACAACATGAACGGCGCCTTGAGCAGGGACAATTTGCCCTTGCCGCGCAAACCGCTGGCGTTGATCCGATGCAGCTCAAGACCGGCCGCCGGCACCAGATCGTTTTCGATCCCGCGGGGCGTGCCGAGCCAGTGCACGGTATAACCACGGGCCTGGAATTCGCGAGCACAGGCCAGTGCCGGGAACACGTGCCCCCCGGTACCGCCGGCCATGATCAATACATTAGCGCCCATGGCTCGGCTCCTCGGCGAAGTCGCTCTCATGGAATTCCATCTCTTCGCTGCCCAGGTGGGTTCGACTCTCCCACTCGATGCGCAATAACAAGCCGAGACACGCACCGCAGATCACCAACGAACTGCCGCCATAACTGAGGAACGGCAGGGTCAGACCTTTGGTTGGCAACAGGCCGACGTTCACCCCGATGTTGATCAGGAACTGGCCGATCCACAGGAACGACAGGCCGTACGCGATGTAGGCGGCGAAGAATTGCTTGGCCTTCTCTGCCCAATAACCGATGTACATGCCACGAATACAAACAAAGACGAACAACGCTACCGTGCACAAAGAACCCACGGCACCCAGCTCTTCGGCCAGGACCGAGAACACGAAGTCGGTGTGGGCTTCCGGCAGGTAAAACTGTTTCTGCACGCTGTTGCCCAGGCCAACGCCCAGCCATTCGCCGCGACCAAACGCGATCAACGCCTGAGACAACTGATAGCCAGCACCGAACTGGTCGGCCCACGGATCCGCAAAGTTGGTCAGGCGCGCCATTCGATACGGCTGCACTTGAATCAACAGCACCACCGCCGCGACCGCCAGGACAACCATCAAGGAAAAACGGAACAGCCCGACCCCGCCGAGGAACAGCATCGCCGCTGCGGCCCCCATCATCACGACGGTGGCACCGAAGTCCGGCTCCATCAGCAACAGCCCCGCCATCGGCAGCAGAACGATGAACGGCTTGAAGAAGCCCATCCAGCTTTCACGCACTTCTTTCTGGCGACGCACCAAATAACCGGCGAGGTAGATCACCACGAACACCTTGGCGATCTCGGAAGGCTGAACGTTGAAGAAACTGAAGCCGATCCAGCGCATCGAACCGTTCACTTCACGGCCGATCCCCGGGATGATCACCATCACCAGCAAACCGAACGCACCAATCAGCATCAGCCAGCCCAGGCGTTGCCAGGTGGCGATCGGAATCATCATCGTGACGATGCAGGCACCCAGGCCCAGCACAATGTAGATAAGGTGGCGAATCATGTAATACAGGGCACTGCCCGACTGCACCGCCGCCACTTCGGTCGAGGCCGATGCAATCATGACCAGCCCGAGGCCGATCAATGCCAGGCAGCCGGCGAGCATCGGGAAGTCGAGGTCGATACCGCGCCCGGTGATGATCGGCGACGGGTACGGCTTGATGATGTTTCTCAAGCTCATGCCAGATCCTCCACGGCGCGGACGAACTGGTGACCACGATCTTCGTAGTTCTTGAACATGTCGAAACTGGCGCAGGCCGGCGACAGCAGCACCGCGTCGCCCTTTTCTGCGACGGCGCGGCATTGCTCGACGGCTTCAACCAGCGAACCCACGCGAATCAGTGGTACGGCATCGCCAATGGCCTCACCGATCTTGTCGGAATCACGCCCCATCAAAATGACGGCGCGGCAGTTGGCCGCCACCGGGTCACGCATATCCTTGAACTCGGCACCCTTGCCATCGCCACCGGCGATCAGTACGAGCTTGCCGCCAATGTCCGCGCCCAGGCCTTCGATAGCGGCTAGAGCGGCGCCGACGTTGGTGGCTTTGGAATCGTTGTAATAGCCTACGCCGTCCAGGTCTCGCACCCATTGGCAGCGATGCTCGAGCCCGGCGAAATTGCGCAGGGCCGAAAGCATGGCCTCGAACGGCAGGCCGACGGCGTGGCCGAGCGCCAATGCCGCCAGCGCGTTGGACTGGTTATGCGCGCCACGAACTTTCAACTCGCGCACCGGCATCAGGTTCTGGAATTCGAAGGCCAGGTATTTCTCGCCGCCCTCTTCCCGGATACCAAAGGCCTTGAAATCGGGCTTGTTCAGACCGAAGGTCCAGCACGGTTGGCCTTCACCCATCAGCGGACGGCTCAGGGCGTCTTGACGGTTGACCACAAACTGCCTGGCGCCCCGGAAGATCCGGTGCTTGGCCAGGTGATAGGCCGGCAGACCGCTGTAGCGGTCCATGTGGTCTTCGCTGATGTTGAGCACGGTCGCCACTTCGGCGTTGAGTTGATCGGTGGTTTCGAGCTGGAAGCTCGACAGTTCCATCACGTACAACTCGACGTCATCGCTGAGCAAATCCAGCGCTGGCGTACCGAGATTACCGCCGACAGCGACACGCTTGCCGGCCGCAGCGGCCATCTCGCCGACCAGGGTGGTAACAGTGCTTTTCGCATTGGAGCCACTGATGGCGACAATCGGCGCTTTCGCGTTGCGCGCGAACAGCTCGATGTCGCCGGACAATTTCACGCCACGGGCGGCGGCTGCCTGCAGGGCCGGGGTCGCCAGCGCCAGGCCGGGGCTCACGTAGAGCTCGTCGGCACGGCACAGGAATTCGACGTCCAGCTCGCCACAACGCACTTCCACGAGCGGATAGTCACGCTTGAGCGTGGCCAGTTCCGGTGGATTTTCCCGCGTATCGGCGACAGCAAACGACACGCCCCGGTTCGCCAGGAAGCGAACCAGGGACATGCCGCTCTTGCCGAGGCCGACAACGATGCGGAAGTGGTCAGAAGCGATCAGAGACACTCGTTCTACCTCAGCTTCAGGGTGGCAAGGCCGATCAACACGAGAATCACGGTGATGATCCAGAAACGGACGATCACACGCGGCTCGGGCCAGCCCTTGAGTTCAAAGTGGTGGTGAATCGGCGCCATGCGGAACACACGGCGACCGGTCAGCTTAAAGGAGGCAACCTGAATGACGACTGACAGGGTTTCCATCACGAACACACCGCCCATGATGAACAGGACGATTTCCTGACGGACGATCACCGCGATAGTGCCAAGGGCCGCGCCCAGCGCCAGCGCGCCGACGTCGCCCATGAAGACTTGTGCCGGATAGGTGTTGAACCAGAGGAACCCCAGGCCCGCACCGATCAACGCACCGCAGAACACAATCAGCTCACCCGCGCCCGGTACGTAAGGAATCAGCAAGTATTCGGCGAACTTCACGTTACCCGACAGGTAGCAGAAGATCCCCAGACCACCGCCAACCATCACGGTGGGCATGATCGCCAGACCGTCGAGGCCGTCGGTCAGGTTGACCGCGTTGCTCGAACCGACAATCACGAAATAGGTCAGGACGATGAAGCCTGCGCCCAGCGGAATGCTGTAGTCCTTGAGCATCGGCAGGATCAGGGTGGTTTCCACCGGCGTCGCGGCGGTCATATAAAGGAAGATCGCCGCGCCCAGGCCGAACACCGACTGCCAGAAATATTTCCAGCGGCTCGGCAGGCCACGGGAGTTTTTCTCGATGACTTTGCGGTAATCGTCAACCCAGCCGATGGCGCCGAACAGCAAGGTCACCAACAACACGACCCAAACGTATCGATTGGCCAGGTCGGCCCAGAGCAAGGTGCTGACGCCAATGGAGGAAAGAATCAGCGCGCCGCCCATGGTCGGGGTGCCCGACTTCGACAGGTGCGATTGCGGGCCATCGTTGCGAACGGATTGACCGATCTGACGGTTCTGCAGAGTGCGGATCATCCACGGGCCATAGCACAGCGACAAGACCAGCGCGGTCAGCACACCGAGGATCCCGCGCAGGGTCAGGTACTGAAAGACCGCGAAGCCTTTGTAGAACTGTTGCAGATACTCCGCTAGCAGCAGCAGCATTAATGTTTCTCCAGACTGGTCCCGCACAAAGCGGCAACGATGTTTTCCATCGCCGCGCTGCGCGAGCCCTTGATCAAAAAGGTGGTGTTTGTGTCCTGCTCGGCTTCCAGGGCCTTGATCAGTTCAGCCTGTGTGCTGAAGTGAAAGGCCTGCTCGCCGAAAGCGTTCACGGCGTGAGCCATCATTGGCCCGACGGCGTAAAGCGCGCAAACCTTGCCGCGGGCGTACTCGCCCACATCGTGGTGACCCTGCTCCGCCCACGCGCCCAACTCGCCGATATCTCCAAGCACCAAAACGGTGCGACCGGAAAAGCCGGCGAGTATATCAACGGCGGCACACATTGAGGTGGGGTTTGCGTTGTACGTATCGTCGATAACACGCATGCCGTTAGTCGCCAGTTGCGCAACGGTGCGGCCCTTGACCGGTTGCACCGCGCCAAGGCCGGTGGCGATGCCGAACAGCGATACGCCCAAGGCATGGGCGGCGGCAGCGGCGGCCATGGCATTGGCGACGTTGTGGGTGCCGAGCAGGTTCAGTTGAACCCGTTCCACACCTTCAGGGCTGTGCAGGTTGAACGCCGGGCAACCGCGGGCATCGCGGTCCAGATCGCTGGCATGGAAGTCGGCACTAACGTTGCTCAATGCAAAGGTCAGCACTTTGCGACCGGCGGCACGGGACTTCCAGATATCGAAGGCCTTGTCGTCGAGATTCAGCACGGCGACGCCATCGGCATCCAGCCCTTCGAGAATCTCGCCCTTGGCTTCAACGATTTTTTCCGGCCCGCCGAACTCGCCGACATGGGCGGTCCCGGCGTTGTTGATGATGGCCACGTGGGGCTTGGTCATGGCGACGGTGTAAGCGATTTCGCCGATGCGCGAAGCGCCGAGTTCGATCACTGCCGCGGTGTGCTCCGGCGCCAGTTCAAGCAAGGTCAGCGGAGCGCCGAGGTCATTGTTCAGGTTGCCACGGGTCGCCAGCACCGGACCGCGCGTGCGCAGGATGCTCGCCAGCATTTCCTTGACCGTGGTCTTGCCGCTGGAACCCGTGATGGCCACCACCGGATGAGTGAACGCCGCACGGTTTATCGCGCCCAATTGGCCGAGGGCCTGGCGGGTGTCCTTGACCAGCAGTTGCGGCAGCGTGCTGTCGGCAACCTCGCGCTCGACCAAGGCCCCCACGGCGCCTTTGGCGGCGACGTCATTCAAGTAGTCATGACCATCGAAACGCGGCCCGGCCAGAGCAACAAACAGTTGCCCCGGCTTGATCGCGCGGCTGTCGATGCTGACGCCGTCGAAGCTGGCGTCGCTGGAGATCAGGCGGGCATTCAGCGCGCCAGTCAGTTCGCTCAGTTTCAAGGCTTTAAGCATGGGCCACCTCCCACGCGGTCAGGGCATGATCGGCCTCGACCAGATCGGAGAAAGCGTGGCGCTCGCCGTTGATTTCCTGATAATCCTCATGACCTTTACCGGCCAGGACAATCACGTCATCCGCCGAAGCGCTGGCGATCAACTGGGCAATCGCCTGGCCACGGCCAGCGACGAAGGTGACTTTATCCACAGCGGTGAAACCGGCGCGGATGTCGTCGAAAATCACGGAGGGGTCTTCGGTGCGCGGATTGTCATCGGTGACCAGTACGCCATCGGCCAGACGCTCGACCACTTCCGCCATCAACGGACGCTTGCCGCGATCGCGATCGCCGCCGCAACCGAACAGGCACAGCAACCGGCCTTTGGCGTGAGGACGCAAGGCCGTCAAGACTTTTTCCAGCGCATCCGGCGTGTGGGCGTAATCGACCACCACCAATGGCTGAGTACCGCCACCCAGACGCTGCATGCGCCCGGCCGGACCTTCGAGCTTCGGCAGCACTTTGAGGATTTCGTCCAGCGCATAATCCAGACCGAGCAAGGCGCCGACTGCGGCCAACACGTTGCTCAGGTTGAAACGACCGAGCAAGGTGCTGCGCAAATGGTGCTCGCCTTGCGGCGTGACCAACGTGGCGCGCACGCCTTCATCGTCGAACTGCGCTTCGCGGCAATACAGGTAGGCGCTGGAATCTTCCAGGCTGTAGGTGATCAGCCGCGACTCGCCTTTATCGGCAGCCAGTTGCCGACCGAAATCGTCGTCGAGGTTGACCACCCGGCACTTCAGATCATTCCAGGCAAACAACTTGGCCTTGGCTTCGCCATAGGCCTGCATGGTGCCGTGGTAATCCAGATGATCGCGCGACAGGTTGGTCATTACCGCCACATCGAAGGCCAACGCCGTCACGCGGCCCTGATCCAGCCCATGAGAAGAAACCTCCATGGCCACGGCTTTGGCGCCGGCCTTTTTCAGGTCGGCGAGGGTCGCTTGCATCGCAATCGGGTTCGGCGTGGTGTGCAGGCCGCTTTCCAGTGCGCCGTAGAAACCGGAGCCCAGGGTACCGACAATGCCGCAGTGTTGACCGAGCAGGTCGAGCGCTTGCGCGACCAATTGGGTCACGCTGGTTTTACCGTTGGTGCCGGTCACGCCGATCAGGTTCAAATGACGGCTCGGGTCGCCATAAAAGCGCCCGGCGATGTCCGACAGTTGCGCCGCCAGGCCTTTGACCGGAATCAACGGCACGTCGGTAATCGGCAGCACGGTCGCGCCTTCGACTTCATAAGCCACGGCGGCAGCGCCACGCTGCAAGGCGTCGGCAATGTGCGTACGCCCGTCAAACTTGCCGCCAGGGACCGCAAGGAACAAATCGCCTGCCCGCACGTTGCGGCTGTCCAGCGCCAATTCGCGGATCAATAGATCATGGCCGGCATGGGCAAAAATCTTGTTCAGGCTCAGCGACATCAGCCGCGCCCTCCATTAGCTTTCAGCGGAACAACCGGTGCGGCGTTCGCTTGTTGAGTGGCTGGCAGGTTGTCCGGGGTGACGTTCATCAGGCGCAGAGTCCCGGACATCACTTTGCTGAACACCGGCGCCGATACCAGACCACCAAAGTAACCGGCCTTGGTCGGCTCATCGATCACCACCACGATCGCGTAACGCGGATCGCTCATCGGGCCAAAACCGGCGAACAGCGAGCGGTAGGAGTTCTCGGCGTAGCCTTTGGTTCCGACCGACGTTTTACGCGCAGTACCCGACTTGCCACCCACGTGATACGCCGGCACCTGCGCACGGAATACACCGCGCGGGGCTTCGATCACTTGTTGCAGCATGGTTTGCATGGTTTTCGCGACCGCTTCCGGCAACACCTGAGTGGTTTGCGGCGCCTTGTCGGTTTTGATCAGGGTCAGCGGCGCGAGACGACCGTTGTTGGCCAGGGCCGAGAAGGCGTGGACCAACTGAATCGCGGTCACGGAAATACCGTAGCCATAGGACAGCGTCGCGGTTTCAGCCTTGCGCCATTCGCGGTAGTTCGGCAGGTTGCCGACGCGCTCGCCCGGGAAGCCCAGGCCAGTGTCCTGGCCGAGGCCGACTTTCTGTGCCAGACGGAAAATCGTTTCGCCGCCGATATCGAACGCGACCTTACTCATGCCGACGTTACTGGAATTGATCAGGATACCGGTCAGGTCGAGTACCGGGCCTTCACTCTTGGATACGTCCTTGATGGTGTACTTACCAATCTGCAAGGTGCCTGGATACACCTCGACAGTATCGGTCGGCTTCCAGCGCCCGGTTTCAATCGCGGCGCTCATGGAAATCGCTTTCATGGTCGAACCCGGCTCGAACACGTCGATCATCGCGCGGTTACGCATCATCGCCGGCTGCAGGTTGCGACGGTTGTTCGGGTTGTAGGTCGGCTGGTTGACCATGGCCAGGATCTCGCCGGTCTTCACGTCCATGATCACCAGGCTGCCGGCCTTGGCGCCATTCTCGATGATCGCGTTGCGCAGTTCACGGTTGGCCAGGTATTGCAGACGCAGGTCAATGGACAACGCCAAGGGCTTGCCGGCCTTGGCGTTTTTGGTGACCTGGACATCTTTGATCAGCCGGCCGCGCCGGTCCTTGATCACCTGTCGCTTGCCGGGCACGCCGGCCAGCCATTCGTCGTAGGCCAACTCGACGCCTTCGCGTCCGTGGTCATCGATGTCGGTAAAGCCGACCATGTGGGCAGTGACTTCGCCGGCCGGGTAGAAACGCCGAAACTCTTCGATGCCATAAACGCCCGGCACTTTCAGATCGAGCACAGCCTGGCCTTGCTCGGGGGTCAGCCCGCGCACCAGATAAATGAATTCTTTGTTGGCCTGGGCTTCGAGACGTTCGGCCAGGGCTTTCGGGTCCTGCCCCAAGGCAGCCGCCAGTGCCGGCCACTTCTCTTTGGCCGTTTGCATTTCCTTGGCATTGGCCCACAGGGTGGTGACCGGGGTACTCACGGCCAACGGCTCGCCGTTACGGTCGGTGATCAGACCACGGTGAGCCGGAATCGGAATATGACGAACACTGCGCGCATCGCCCTGACCTTTAAGGAAGGCACGGTCGACCACTTGTAAATCGATGATGCGCCAGGCAATCGCCGCCACCATGATGCCGAGCAACCCCACCACCAGACGGAACCGCCATGGGAAGAGCGCGCCTTCGAGTTTCATCATGGCGCCACCATCTGCACTTCAGCGGCGCCGGGAATGCGCATCTTCAGTTGCTCGGTGGCCAGGACTTCGATACGGCTATGGGCGGTCCAGGTGCTCTGCTCAAGAATCAGCCGGCCCCACTCGGCCTGCGCCTTGTCGCGCACGCTCAATTCGTTGTACAGCGAATTCAACAGCTGACGGTTCCAGTGCGCGCTATAGGACACGCCGATGGCCGACACGAGCACGCCGATAAATAGCAGCAGCATGAAAAAGCTTCCGCCGGGAAGTGGTTTGGCGAAAAGCTTGCTCACCGCAGTTTCTCCGCGACGCGCATGACGGCGCTACGGGAACGTGGGTTGGCTTTGAGTTCGGCCTCGGAGGCGGACTGCGCTTTGCCATGAATTTTGATGATCGGTTCGAAAGCGACGTGACGGACCGGCAGGTTGCGCGGCAGGTTGTCGGCTTCGCCTTTCACCAGTTTGCGCATGAACAGTTTGACGATGCGGTCTTCCAGCGAGTGGAAGCTGATGACAACCAGACGGCCGCCCACCTCCAGGCACTCCAGCGCGGCTTCGAGGCCGGTTTCCAGATCGCCCAGTTCGTTGTTGACGTGAATACGCAGCCCCTGGAACGCACGGGTGGCCGGGTTCTTGCCCTTTTCCCAGGCAGGGTTGGCGACTTTCAAAACTTCAGCCAGGTCGGCGGTGCGCTCGAACGGCTTGATGTCGCGACGCTCGGCCACGGCACGCGCCATGCGGCCGGAGAAACGCTCTTCGCCGTATTCCTTGAATACCCGGGCGATTTCTTCCACCGGCGCGGTATTGACGAACTCGGCGGCGCTGATCCCGCGTGACGGGTCCATGCGCATGTCCAACGGACCGTCGTTGAGGAAACTGAAGCCGCGCTCCGGGTCGTCGAGCTGCGGCGAAGACACGCCGAGGTCAAGCAGAATGCCGCTGACCTTGCCGGCCAGACCGCGTTCGGCGACTTCCGAACCGAGCTCGGCAAAGCTGCGCTGCACAACGACAAAGCGGCCGTCTTCGGCCGCTAGCGTTTGCCCGGTGGCAATCGCTTGAGGATCTTTGTCGAATCCGAGCAACCGACCATCGGGACCGAGCTTGCTGAGGATCAACCGGCTGTGCCCACCGCGACCGAACGTACCGTCCAGATAGCAGCCATCAGGACGTACGGCGAGAGCCTCGACAGCTTCGTCAAGCAGTACGGTGATGTGGTTAAAGCCGCTATCAATAGTCACAGGATCAAATCACGCAGTTCATCAGGCATGGCGCCCGGTTGTTGAATAGCAGCCAGGTCAGCGGCAGAAACCGCGTTCCAGGCATCCTCGTCCCACAATTGGAACTTGTTCAGTTGGCCTACCAACATCGCGCGCTTATCCAACTTGGCATATTCGCGAAGACGCGGCGGAACCAGAAAACGACCACTGCCATCGAGCTCGAGGTCGACGGCGTTACCAATCAGTAAACGTTGCAGGCGGCGGTTTTCTTCGCGAAGCGAAGGCAGTGCGCGCAGTTTGGTTTCGATAATTTCCCACTCATCGAGGGGATAAACACACAAACACGGATCAACGGCATCAATGGTGACGATTAATTGACCGGAACTACGCGAAACGAGCTCGTCACGGTACCGGCTCGGCATGGCGAGACGGCCCTTTGCATCGAGACTGATAGCGTTAGCTCCGCGAAACACGTCAGCGTTTCTCCAAATATTAGCGTTTTGCGCTCAAAAAACCCACTTCATGCCACTTTCCGCCACTTGCGCACACTATAGGAATGCGCCCACCACACCGTCAAGGCGCGGATAGAAGGAAAAGCCTTACAGAACGGAGATTTAGGTGCGCAAAAGGAGAGATAACGAGAATCTGACGGATGAATTCGCTCAATAACTTGAATCAGCACAGAAGGCTGCGTTCAGAAGTTAAAGTGGTTTGTTAAGAGTAAGATTTTTTCGGTATTACAAAAGCGCTTCTGCCATTGATTCAGCAGGGAGGGAAATTGCCATTACGCACATCGTTGCCAATGATTGAAGCAGAGAAGAAAAAAGGTGGAGAGTCGATCTGTAAGCCGGGTTCTGTCTTGAACAGTCATTCGTCTACGATGGCCATCACTGGACATCTTTAGCAACCTACCCGGTCCCAGCGCGGGCCACGCCTTGGGACCCTATTTGGTCTTGCTCCAAGTGGGGTTTACCTAGCCACGAACTGTTGCCAGACGTGCGGTGCGCTCTTACCGCACCTTTTCACCCTTACCGGCGCCGAAGCGCTTAGGCGGTTATTTTCTGTGGCACTTTCCGTAGGCTCACGCCTCCCAGGCATTACCTGGCACTTCGCCCTATGGAGCCCGGACTTTCCTCCCCCCCCTAATTTTCATAGAGGGCAGCGACTGTCCGATCGACTCTCCACCGCGAAGGTTAACGGCAGAGCGGCCGAAGAACAAGCGCTAAAAGCCTCTGCCCGGCGCTGCGCATCGGTTTTACTCGCCCTTTTGCTTATCCAGCGCGACCTGATAGAGCACATTCTTGCGTTCGCCGGTAATTTGCGCCGCCAATGCCGCGGCACGCTTGAGCGGCATCTCTTCGAGCAGCAAGTTGAGAATACGCATGGCTTCACTGCTGACAGCGTCCTCGGTTTCGGGTGCAGACCAGCCGGCGACCAGCACTACGCACTCTCCGCGCTGCTGGTTGCTGTCCGACTCGACGAACTCACGCAACTCGGCCAGCGGCAAACCTTTAAGGGTTTCGAAGGTCTTGGTCAGTTCGCGCGCCAGCAACGCCGGACGCTCGGCGCCAAATACCAGCTCCATGTCTTGCAGGCACTCAAGGATCCGGTGCGGGGCTTCATAGAAAATCAGCGTGCGCGGCTCTTCTTTTATGAGTTCCAGACGAGCGCGCCGACCGACAGCCTTGGCCGGCAGAAACCCTTCGAAGATGAAACGGTCGGACGGCAGCCCCGCCGCCGAGAGTGCCGCGATCAGCGCACAGGCGCCCGGAACCGGCACCACATTGATCCCCGCGGCACGGGCCTGACGCACCAGGTGATAACCCGGATCGGAAATCAGCGGCGTCCCGGCGTCGGAGATCAACGCCACATCGTCGCCCGCCAGCAGACGGGTGATAAAACGGCTACCTTCATCCCGCTCGTTGTGTTCATGACAGGCCGCCAGCGGCGTGGGTATGCCGAAATGCTGCATCAAACGCTGGGAGTGGCGAGTGTCTTCGGCAGCAATCAAGGCGACCTCGCGCAGGATCTTCAGCGCACGCGCACTGATGTCATCCAGGTTGCCGATGGGCGTCGCCACCACATAAAGCGAACCAGCAGCGGAATTCAAAGCACCTGGAGCAGTCAAAGCGCACACCTCATGATCGGTAAAAGCCGCCATTGTAGCGCGTAGCGACATTCGTGATACCTGCGAGCGACCCTCGGTTTTCCAGCCTTTTGTGCAGTGCAGCAACATTTGCACGAGCTAAATTGATCGATTCACGCCAGTAACATCGCGTCCCGGCCAGCGCTTGGGTACAATTCCACGCTAATTTGATCGAGTATCAGGAACACTTACATGATCGCTTGCCTGCGGCTGTTCTCTGCCCTCTGCCTCGCTGCCTTGCTGGCGGCTTGCGCCAGCTCGCCCTCCTCCAGCCTTGGCGAACTTCCACGAACCCCGGATGCCAGTATCGAGCAACTGCTCGAACAGGCTGCTCAAAGCAAAACGCCGGACAAGGCAGCCTTGCTGCGCTTGAGTGCGGCAGACCTGGCTTATCGTCAGGGCAATGCCGGCCGATCCGCGCAAATCCTGCAACAAGTACCGATGGAACAACTCAAGCCTGGCCAACAGGTCTTCGCCAGTACCCTGGCGGCTGAACTGGCCATGGTCCGCAATCAGCCCAAAGCGGCGCTGACCTTCCTGAGCCATCCGAGCCTGCAACGCCTGGGCGAACTGCCGGTCGAACAACAGGTTCGCACCGGCACCGTGCATGCCCGCGCCCTTGAAGCCGACGGCCAGACCCTCCCCGCCGCACGGGAGCGCATCTTCATTGCCCCAATGCTTGAAGGTGAAGCCGCCAGCAAGAACCACGAAGCGATCTGGACCCTGATCGCTTCGCTGCCGACCGATCAATTGCAGCCGACTACCGATGACGACCTCGGCGGCTGGATGAGCCTGGCGCAGGCGGTGAAAACGGCTGGCACCCTGGAACAGCAGCAAGCCGCGATCGACAACTGGCGCGCGAAGAATCCAAAGCACCCGGCCGCTCTCCAACTGCCGCTGCCACTGACCAAACTCAAGGAACTGGCCAGCCAGCCTTTGAGCAAAATTGCCGTGCTGCTGCCTCAAGCAGATGGCCCGCTGGCGGCTGCCAGCAAGGCACTGCGTGAAGGTATCGTGGCTGCTCACTACCAGGCGCAACAAGCCGGGCAGAATCCGCCAGCCATCGTATTTTATGACAGTTCGATAATGACCACTGTGCCACCGCGGATGTCGCTGGACGATTTCTATCGCAAAGCCCAGGCCGATGGCGTGCAACTGGTCATTGGCCCACTGGAGAAGCCGCTGGTCAAACAGCTCAGCACTCGCCCGCAATTGCCGATCACCACCCTGGCGCTGAACTACAGCGAAGGCGAACAAGGTCCGGCCCAACTGTTCCAGTTCGGTCTTGCAGCTGAAGACGAAGCCCGCGAAGTGTCCCGCCGCGCTCGCGCCGACGGCCTGCATCGCGCCGCAGCCATGGTGCCCAAAGGTGAATGGGGCGACCGCGTATTGAAGGCGTTCAGTCAGGACTGGCAGGCGAATGGCGGTAGCATCGTCGCCGTCGAGCGTATTGACCAGCCAGTACAACTGGCGCAACAAATTGCCGACATGTTCCAACTGCGTCAGAGCGAAGGCCGCGCCAAAACCCTGCAGAGCACCGTTGGCTCGCAAGTCGCCGCACAACCTTCCCGCCGTCAGGACATCGAGTTCATCTTCCTTGCGGCCTCCCCGAAACAGGCACAACAGATCAAACCGACCCTGAACTTCCAGTACGCCGGTGACGTGCCTGTCTACGCGACCTCCAATGTGTTCAGCGCCAGCGGCGACGTAAATGAGTACAACGACATGAACGGTGTTCGCTTCTGCGAAACCCCGTGGTTGCTGGACGCCAATGACCCACTGCGCAAACAAGTCACTGCACAATGGCCACAGGCCGGTACCAGCCTCGGCCGCCTGTATGCGATGGGTGTTGACGCCTACCGCCTGGCACCACGCCTGGGACAACTCAAGGCCTTGCCGGACAGCCGCATCGAAGGTCAATCGGGTAGCCTCGGCATGACCCAGAACCAACGCGTGGTTCGCCAGTTGCCATGGGCAGAGTTCACCAACGGTCAGGTTCAACGCCTGCCGGACACCTCGCGCTAATGCCCGACAGGTCACGCCAGCAAAGCGGTAAAGATGCCGAGCGTCATGCGCTCGAGCATCTTCAGCAACAGGGTCTGCGCCTGCTGGCGCAGAACTGGCTGTGTAAACGCGGCGAGCTTGATCTGGTCATGCTTGATGGCGATACAGTAGTATTCGTCGAAGTCCGCTACAGAAAAAACACCCAATGGGGTGGCGCACTCGATAGCATCGATGGGCGCAAACGGCAGAAACTGATTTTCGCCGCGCAGTATTTTCTTCAGCGCGAGTCGCGTTGGGCCAATTCCCCCTGCCGTTTCGACGTGGTTGCCATCGACAGCAGCCTTGATCAATTGAACTGGTTGCAGAATGCCTTCGACAGCTGATCGCTTGCGCCCCGAACCGGACACCTTTACCCAACACTTTTGCTCTTTGCTTTGCGGGCTGCACATTCATGTGCCGAGTAGCCGCGCTAATTAAGGTCACACAGATGGACATGCAATCGCGAATTCGCCAGCTTTTTCAGGCCAGTATCGACACCAAGCAACAGGCGATGGACGTACTTGCACCGCACATCGAGCAAGCCAGCCAGGTCATGGTCAACGCCCTGCTCAACGAGGGCAAAATGCTCTCCTGCGGCAACGGCGGTTCTGCCGGTGACGCACAGCACTTCTCGTCCGAATTGCTCAACCGCTTCGAACGCGAGCGCCCGAGCCTGCCGGCCATCGCGCTGACCACCGACAGCTCGACGATCACCTCGATCGCCAACGACTACAGCTACAACGAAATCTTCTCCAAACAGATTCGCGCCCTCGGCCAGCCGGGTGACGTATTGCTGGCGATTTCCACCAGCGGCAACTCGGCAAACATAATTCAAGCGATCCAGGCCGCACATGATCGTGAAATGATTGTCGTAGCATTGACGGGTCGTGATGGCGGCGGCATGGCGTCACTGCTATTGCCCGAGGACGTCGAGATTCGCGTACCGGCCAACGTCACTGCACGTATTCAGGAAGTCCACCTGCTGGCGATCCATTGCCTTTGCGACTTGATCGACAGCCAACTGTTCGGGAGTGAAGAATGACCCCTAATCGCCTAGGCCTTCTGGCCTTGACCCTGTGCCTCGGCATCAGTGGCTGCACCTCGGTGGTTAACGCCAGCCGTGAAGCGCCAATCGACGATGACCGCGGCACCCGCACCTTCGGCAGCAAAATCGACGACTCCCTGATCGACACCAAGGTCGGCGTGAACATCGCCAAGGCTGATCCAGCCCTGGACAACGACTCGCACATCGTCGTCACCAGCTTCAACGGTGTGGTGCTGCTGGCCGGGCAAACCCCTCGCGCCGACCTCAAGGCCAAGGCCGAACAGGTTGCCGCCTCCGTTCAGCGTGTAAAGAAAGTGCACAACGAACTGCAAGTGCTGCAACCGTCCTCACTGCTGGCACGCCAGAACGACACCTGGCTGACCACCAAGATCAAGACCCAGATGCTCACCGATGCCTCTATCCCCGGCTCGCGCATCAAGGTCGTGACTGAAAACGGTATCGTCTACCTGCTGGGCCTGCTGACCAAGCAGGAAGCGGCGCAGGCGACCAATCTGGTACAAGGCGTTTCCGGCGTGCAGAAGATTGTGAAGTTGTTTGAGTACATCGACTGATACTTGCCCGGCGATGGCATCCTCGAGATCGCCATCGCCCCTGTAGGAGCTACCGAAGGCTGCGATCTTTTGATTTGGCTTTTTTAAGATCAAAAGATCGCAACCTTCGGCAGCTCCTACGTAATAAAAAAGGCGATCCATTCGGATCGCCTTTTTTATTACTTCACCACCTTCAAACTCGGTCGACCGCTGGGACGCGGCGGCTCACTGTCGGGTGGCGGAACATCATCATCCGGCTCGATCTCTTCCTCGTCTTCCAGAGGCGACTCCAGATCGAACACCATGCCCTGACCGTTCTCCCGAGCATAAATGCCCAGGATCGACGCGATAGGCACGTACAGAGTGTGTGGCACGCCACCGAAGCGCCCTTCGAAGCTGACCGCCTCGTTGTCCATGTGCAAATGACGCACGGCCGCCGGGGATACGTTCAGGACAATCTGCCCCTCACTGGCAAACCCTTGAGGCACCTGCACCGACGGGTACTCGGAATTGACCAGCATGTGCGGGGTGCAATCGTTGTCCACAATCCACTCGTAGAGCGCGCGGACCAGATAAGGTCGACTGGAGTTCATAGCGGCTCCTTAAGCCTTAGCGCATATCGCGTTCGACACCAGACAGACTCGCCTGGAATGCCTCACGCGCAAACGAGCGCTCCATGTAATCAAGCAGCGGCTTGGCAGGCCGCGGCAGTTCTATACCCAAAATCGGCAATCGCCAGAGTATTGGCAATAGGCAGCAATCCACCAGACTTTGTTCCTCACTGAGGAAAAACGGCTTGTCGGCGAACAACGGCGACACGCCTGTCAGGCTTTCGCGCAGCTCTTTACGAGCCACGACACGGGCTGCCTCCTTGGTCCGCGAATCCAGAATCAGATCCACCAGGCCACACCAGTCACGCTGAATACGATGAATCAGCAGACGACTGTTGGCACGCGCCACGGGATAAACCGGCAGTAACGGCGGGTGCGGGTAACGCTCATCCAGATACTCCATCACCACGGTCGACTCCCACAACGCCAGGTCACGATCGACCAAGGTGGGCAGGCTTCCGTAAGGGTTCACTTCGATCAGTTTAGGCGGCTGGCGACCAGCTTCCACGTAAATGATCTCGGCGCTGACACCCTTCTCTGCAAGTACGATGCGCACTCGGTGGGAATAGTGGTCGGCGGGGTCGGAGTAACAGGCCAACCGATTGGTCACGCCCATGGCGGTCCTCCTCGCTTGTTGAAATTATCGAAAACGGAAAAACACACGCGCCCAGAGGGCGCCTCCCGTAACGCCTGGCTCACCAGACTCGTTACACCTTAGAGACGCCCTTGGGCGCGCGCGATTAACAGCAATGGCTTACAGCTTTATCAATGGACGTCTTTCCAGTATTCACGCTTGAGCAAGTAAGCGAATACGAAGAAGAACGCCAGGTACAGCAACACATAGGTACCGATGCGCTGATGCTGCAGCTTCACCGGGTTGGCCGAGTAGGCCAGGAAGGTCACCAGATTCTTGACCTTCTCATCGAACTGCTCTTCGTTCAGCGCGCCGGTTTTCGGCAATACCGTCAGTTGATCGCAAGCTTCATGAGTCAAAGCGGTGCCGGTCAGCGGATCGTATTGCTTCTTGCCGTCTTCGACGATTTGAACTTGTTTACAGCCTACCACCTGACGACCCTGCAGGCCGACCAGAACGTTAGGCATGCCGACGTTCGGGAACACTTTGTTGTTCACGCCCCATGGACGCGACGGGTCTTCATAGAACGAACGCAGGTAGCCATAGAGCCAGTCCGTGCCACGAACGCGAGCCACCAGCGTCAGGTCCGGCGGCGCTGCACCGAACCAGGTCTTGGCGTCAGCTGGCTGCATGCCGATGTTCATGTGGTCGCCGATCTTGGCGCCGGTGAACACCAGCTTCTCGAGCATCAGCTCATGAGGAATGCCCAGGTCATCGGCGACACGCTCGTAACGCTGGAACTTGGCGCTGTGGCAACCCATGCAGTAGTTGGCGAACGTACGCGCGCCGTCCTGCATGGCAGCTTTGTCGGAAACGTCGATGTCGACCTTTTCCAGCTCTGGACCACCGTGCTCGGCCGCAAAAGACAGTGCAGGCATCGCCGCAAGAATCAGTACAGCAAATAGCTTTTTCATCAGCCAGTCACCCTTTCCGGAACCGGTTTGGTCTTCTCGAGCCTGGTGTAGAACGGCATCAGAATGAAGTAGGCGAAGTACAGGAAGGTACAAACCTGCGACAGCAACGTACGTTCCGGGGTAGGCGCCATGACGCCCAGCCAGCCAAGAATCACGAAGGAGATGCAGAACACCCAGAGCCAGATCTTGCTCAGCCAACCCTTGTAGCGCATGGACTTGACCGGGCTACGGTCAAGCCAGGGCAGGACGAACAGCAAGGCAATCGAAGCACCCATGGCAACAACACCCAGGAGCTTGTCCGGAACCGCCCGCAGAATCGCGTAGAACGGCGTGAAGTACCAGACCGGAGCGATGTGCTCAGGGGTCTTGAAGGCGTTCGCCACTTCAAAGTTCGGCTTCTCGAGGAAGTACCCGCCCATTTCCGGGAAGAAAAACACGATGGCGCAGAAGATGAACAGGAACACCACCACGCCGACGATATCTTTCACGGTGTAATACGGGTGGAAGGCAATGCCGTCCAGCGGTACGCCGTTTTCGTCTTTGTGTTTCTTGATGTCCACGCCGTCGGGGTTGTTCGAACCGACTTCGTGCAGCGCCAGAACGTGCAGCACCACCAGACCGAGGATCACGATCGGCAGGGCAACCACATGCAGGGCGAAGAAGCGGTTCAGGGTAATACCGGAAATCAGGTAGTCACCACGGATCCACTGGGTCAGGTCGTTACCGATGACTGGAATCGCACCGAACAGCGAGATGATCACCTGGGCGCCCCAGTAGGACATCTGGCCCCACGGCAGCAGGTAACCCATGAAGGCTTCAGCCATCAGCGCCAGGTAAATCAGCATGCCGAACACCCACACCAGCTCACGTGGCTTCTGGTACGAACCGTAGAGCAGGCCACGGAACATGTGCAGATAAACCACGATGAAGAACGCCGAAGCGCCGGTGGAGTGCAGCAGACGCAGGATCGAGCCGTACTCGACGTCGCGCATGATGTATTCGACGGAGGCAAACGCTTCTTCCGCCGACGGGGTGTAGCTCATGGTCAGCCAGACACCGGTAACGATCTGGTTGACCAGAACGAGCAGTGCCAGGGAGCCAAAGAAGTAGAAGAAGTTGAAGTTCTTCGGGGCGTAGTACTTGCTGAGATGGTCTTCCCACATTTTGGTCGCGGGGAAGCGCGCATCAACCCAATCCATGAACTTGCTCATCACGCTTTCTCCGTATCGACGCCAATGACAATGATGTCATCGGTCTCATAGGAATGCGGGGGAACTGGCAGATTCAAAGGCGCGGGTTGCGACTTGTAGACGCGGCCAGCCAGATCGTAGTGAGAACCGTGGCAAGGGCAGAAATAACCCCCGACCCAATCCTTGCCCAGGTCCGCAGGAGCCACTTCCGGACGGAAGGTCGGTGAGCAACCCAGGTGTGTGCAGATACCGATCAGCAGCAGGACTTCTGGCTTGATCGAACGCGTCTGCGGGTCAACATAGGTCGGTTGCGTAGAGTTCTTGGAGGCGGGGTCAGACAACTGGCCCTCGATCTTTTTCAGATTCCCCAGGATTTCCTCGGTACGGCGGACGATGAACACCGGCTGACCGCGCCACTCAGCAATCATTTGCTGACCTGGCTCAATTTTGCTGACATTCACTTTCACCGGTGCACCTGCGGCTTTCGCCTTGGCACTGGGAAACCATGACCCCACGAACGGGACCGCAGCCCCCACCGCTCCTGCAGCACCCACCACGGATGTGGCTGCTACCAAGAAGCGACGCCGGCCTGCATTCACGCCGTCATTGCTCATTCAGTCCTCTCCCATCAGCTTTGTGGCCTGTTAAATCAGGCGTCTACTAAGTAAAAATCTGAACTTATAAAAATTTTGCCGAATGGTAATGAAAAGCCCCAATTCTGACAAGGTAATTACCCAGAGGCTCCACTGCCAAGCCTTGCAGTATAGGGCCTCTGCGGATGTGGCAAGTTGTCACAGCGCAATTCTCTGATAAATCGCACCCATAAAAAAACGCCCAGCTTCGCAAGGAAACTGGGCGTTCTTTTTGAACGTGAAAGCGAATTAACGCTTCGAGTACTGCGGACGCTTACGCGCTTTACGCAGACCGACTTTCTTACGTTCAACTTCACGTGCATCGCGGGTTACGAAGCCGGCTTTGCGCAGAGCACCGCGCAGAGTTTCGTCGTAGTCCATCAGAGCGCGAGTGATACCGTGGCGGATCGCGCCAGCTTGACCACTTACACCACCGCCGATCACGGTGACGTAGATGTCGAACTTCTCGACAGTCTCAGTCAATTCCAGCGGCTGACGAACTACCATGCGGGCAGTTTCGCGGCCGAAGAAATTATCCAGCGAACGGTTGTTGATGGAGATGTTACCAGTGCCCGGACGCAGGAAAACGCGTGCGGTTGCGGTCTTGCGACGGCCAGTGCCGTAATTTTGAGTCGCCGACATAATGAACTATTCCGTTAAAACTTCAGTTCTTGGGGCTGCTGAGCAGTATGAGGGTGTACAGCGCCCGCATAGACTTTCAGCTTACGATACATGTCGCGACCCAGCGGGTTCTTAGGCAGCATGCCTTTGACCGCGGTCTCGATCACGCGCTCAGGGGCTTTAGCGATCAGCTTTTCGAAGTTGATCGACTTGATGCCGCCCGGGAAACCGGAGTGGGAGTAGTAGATTTTGTCGGTGGTTTTAGCACCGGTTACACGAATCTGCTCGGCATTGATAACGACGATGTAATCGCCGGTGTCAACGTGAGGAGTGTACTCAGCTTTATGCTTGCCACGCAGACGGCTCGCGATTTCGGTGGCCAGACGACCCAGGGTCTGACCTGCAGCGTCGACGACAAACCAGTCGCGCTGTACTGTTTCCGGTTTAGCAGTAAAAGTTTTCATTCTTTATAGCCTCAGGGGCCGCCCTGTAAATTAGACGGCGGATCTTACTGAATAGTGCGTACTTTGACAAGTCAAAGGCAGCCGGATACAGACGCTTTCGGGGGCTCGGGTCGGCGCGTCCGTTCAACGGCAAGATTCTTCGGCGGCGGCGCATCACTTCCACTGCAGAAAGAGGTGCGCAATTATGCAGATTGCGAAAAATATTTCAACCTGCTTTTATGATTGTTTTGCCCAAGGAGCACCCGATGGACTATCGCCAGCTAGGACGTACCGATCTGAACGTGAGTGCAATCTGCCTCGGCACCATGACCTGGGGCGAGCAAAACAGCGAGGCTGAAGCCTTCGCCCAGATCGAACGCGCCAAGGGCGCCGGGATCAATTTCATCGACACCGCCGAGATGTACCCGGTGCCGCCCAAAGCCGAAACCTACGCCACCACCGAGCGCTACATCGGCAACTACTTCAAAAGTCGCGGCGATCGGGCCGACTGGATCCTGGCGAGCAAGATCGCCGGCCCCGGCAACACCATCGACTACATCCGCGACAAAAACCTCAAGCACAATCGCGAGCATATCGTCGAAGCCGTGGACGCCAGCCTCAAGCGCTTGCAGACCGATTACATCGACCTCTATCAGTTGCACTGGCCGGAACGCAGCACCAATTTCTTCGGGCAACTGGGCTACAAGCACAAGAGCGAAGTCAACCTCACCCCGCTCGAAGACACGCTTGAAGCGCTGGACGAGCAGGTCAAGGCCGGCAAGATCCGCCACATCGGCCTGTCCAACGAAACCCCGTGGGGAACCATGCGTTTCCTCGCCCTCGCCGAAGCCCGTGGCTGGCCGCGCGCCGTATCGATCCAGAACCCCTACAACCTGCTCAATCGCAGCTTCGAAGTCGGCCTGGCGGAAATCGCCATCCGCGAACAGTGCGGCTTGCTCGCCTACTCGCCGCTGGCGTTCGGCTTCCTGTCGGGCAAGTACGAAGGTGGCGCGCGCCCACCCAAAGGTCGCCTGAGCCTCTACAGCCGCTTCAGTCGCTACTTCAACCCGCAATCGGAGGCAGCGTGCAGCCGTTATGTGGCGCTGGCCCGTGAACACGGCCTGGATCCGGCGCAGATGGCGCTGGCGTTCGTCACGCAGCAGCCGTTCGTGACCAGCAACATCATTGGCGCCACCACGCTTGAGCAACTGGACAGCAACATTGCCAGCTTCGATCTGAAACTGTCCGATGAAGTGATTGAGGGGATCGAGGCGATTCACCAGGATCAGCCGAATCCTGCGCCTTGATTGATCTTTAGATCCAATCGCGGGCAAGCCACGCTCCCACAGGAAATCACAAACCTGTGGGAGCGTGGCTTGCCCGCGATGGCGTCCGCCCAGTCACCGCAAATTACAGCGACCGCGCAATAATCTCCTTCATTATTTCGTTGGTCCCGGCATAAATCCGCTGCACCCGCGCATCCGCCCACGCCCGGGCGATCGGGTATTCCCACATGAACCCGTAACCGCCATGCAATTGCACGCACTCGTCGAGCACCTTGCATTGCAGGTCGGTGCCCCAGTACTTGGCCATCGCCGCTGTCGGCACGTCGAGCTCGCCTTGCAGATGCAGTTCCAGACAGCGATCGACGAAGACCCGGCCGATCTGGATATCGGTCGCCATTTCAGCCAGTTTGAAGCGGGTGTTCTGGAAATCGGCGATGGCCTTGCCGAAGGCCTTGCGCTCACGGGTGTAATCCAGCGTCCATTGCAACGCCGCTTCGGCTGACGCCAAGCCGCCCACCGCGACTGTCAGACGCTCCTGGGGCAATTCCTGCATCAGGTAAGCGAAGCCCATCCCGGCCTGGCCCAGCAGGTTTTCCTTCGGCACACGCACATCCTGAAAAAACAGCTCCGAGGTGTCCTGAGCCTTCATGCCGACTTTTTCCAGACGTTTGCCTTTGGCGAAGCCCGGAGTGTTGGCCTCCACCAGAAATAAACTGGTGCCCTTCGCCCCAGCCTTCGGATCGGTCTTGGCCACGACGATTACCAGGTCAGCCAGAAAGCCGTTGGTGATGAAGGTCTTCGAACCGTTGATCACATATTCGTCGCCGTCCAGCACCGCAGTGGTTTTCACCCCTTGCAGGTCGGAACCCGCACCGGGCTCGGTCATGGCAATGGCCGTCACCATCTCGCCAGACACCAGTTTGGGCAGGTATTTGTGTTTCAGCGCTTCACTGCCGTAATGCAGGATGTAAGGCGCAACAATGTCCGAATGAAGAGAAAAGCCGATCCCGGTCAACCCCAGACGGCCGACCTCCTCGATCACCACCGCGCTGTAGAGAAAGTCCACCCCCAGCCCGCCGTATTCTTCCGGCAGATGGGAGCAAAGCATCCCCGCCTCCCCTGCCTTATTCCAGAGATTGCGCTCGATATAGCCTTGTTTTTCCCAGTGCCCATGGAACGGCACGGCCTCTTTTTCGAGGAACGTTCGCACGCTGTCGCGAAAAAGTTCGTGCTCGGGACTGAACAAGGTTCTGGGGATCATGGGGCACCTGTCGTTTTGTTAGACGGAATTGACCTTCAGAGACTATGCCTCGCTTCCGATACAGGACACTGGACACACCCGACAAAAAATAAGACGATCCAGCCGTCTGGTGACCACTTTCCCCTATAAGAATAAAGTTGAATTATGTCTAACCAAGTCTCCAAGCCCTTGCGGCGTGTCAGTATCCTGGCTATCGATCGGGTTTTCGCCTCCACCCTCATGCAAGCCAAGGATTTCTTCCATCTGGCCAGCCTGCGCTATGGCAAACAACTGGGCCACGGCCTGACACCGGCGTTTGAAACCCGGCTGGTCAGCCCCGACGGCAAACCGGTGAACAGCTTCAGCGATGTGATCATGCCGGTGGACGGCGGCCTGGAAAATACTGACGTCATTATCCTTCCCGCCTTCTGGGACGATTTCGACACGCTCTGCAGACGTTATCCACAGGTGCTGCCGTGGCTGCGCGAACAACACGCCCGCGGGGCAGTGCTGTGCGGCGAAGCCACGGGGGTGTTCTGGCTCGCCGAAGCCGGGCTGCTCAATGGCAAGGAAGCGACCACGTACTGGCGATTCTTCAATGCCTTCGCCGAACGCTTCCCACAGGTTCAACTCAATCAGGACAAGCACCTGACCGACGCCGACAACCTGTATTGCGCCGGCGGCACCACTTCGGCCTGCGACCTCTACATTTACCTGATCGAGCGCTTTTGCGGTGCCAACGTGGCCCAGGCCGTGGCCCGTGACATTCTTTATGAAGTGCAGCGCAGCTACGCGCCGGGACGGATCGGTTTCGGCGGGCAGAAACTGCACCAGGACGTGATCATCCTGCAGATCCAGCATTGGCTCGAAGAACACTTCGCCGACAAATTCCGCTTCGAAGACGTGGCCCGCGAACACGGCATGAGCATCCGCAACTTCATGCGCCGCTTCCAGACCGCCACCGGCGACAAACCATTGCATTACCTGCAACGCCTGCGCATCGAAACCGCCAAGGGCTTGTTGTCCGCCAGCCGCAAGAGCATCAAGACCATCAGTTATGAAGTCGGCTACGACGACGCGAGCTTCTTCGCCCGGCTGTTCCGCCAGCACACGGAGTTGTCGCCGAACCAGTATCGGCAGCAGTTTCAGCAGGCGGCATAGCCCTAGAGAACAACAATCAACTGTGGGAGCGAGCCTGCTCGCGATGACGGCCTCACATCCAAAAAAGAGGTGACTGACAGACCGCAATCGCGAGCAGGCTCGCTCCCACAGGGGGCTTGGTGAGCCAGACAGTTTCTACAGCGCACAAAAAAGAGCCTGCATATGCAGGCCTTTTTTTATTTTCCGAACCGCCCTACGGCTTGTGCGCCCTGGACAGAAACTCATGCGACTGCATTTCCAGCAGGCGGCTGAGGGTGCGCTGGAACTCGAAGTTCAAACGACCGCCGGTATAGAGGTCTTTGAGCTCGACTTCGGCAGAAATGATCAGCTTCACGTTGCGGTCGTAGAACTCGTCGACCATGTTGATAAAGCGTCGGGCGATGTCGTCGGTGGTGACGCTCATCTGCTCGACATCACTGAGCAACACGGCGTGGAAAATCTTGCCCAGCTCGATGTAATCGTTCTGGCTGCGCGGGCCGTCACAGAGTTCGCGGAAGTCGAACCAGGCCACGTCATCGCAGGTGCGCACGGCACGGATTTCACGGTTCTCGATCACCAGCACATCGTTCTCGATGGCTGCCGTACATTCCGGCGTCAAGGCGCGGAAGCTCTTGCGCAGGCTTTCCTGAGCGGCTGCATCCAGCGGGAAGTGGAACAGCTCCGCTTGCTCGAGGTGACGCAGACGGTAATCGACGCCACTGTCGACGTTGACGATCTCGGTGTTCTGCTTGATCAGCGCAATGGCCGGCAGGAAGCGCGCACGTTGCAAGCCGTCCTTGTACAGACCGTCCGGCACAATGTTCGAGGTCGCGACCAGGGTCACGCCGTTCTTGAACAGTTCTTCCATCAACGTGCCAAGGATCATGGCGTCGGTGATGTCGGAGACGAAGAACTCATCGAAACAAATCACTCGCGACTCGTCGGAGAAGCGCTTGGCGATGATAGTCAGCGGGTTTTTCTCGCCGCCCAGGGTCTTCATCTCTTCGTGCACGCGCTTCATGAAGCGGTGGAAGTGAGTGCGAGTCTTTTCCTTGAACGGCAAGGCTTCGAAAAAGGTGTCGACCAGGTAAGTCTTGCCGCGACCAACGCCGCCCCAGAAGTACAGGCCCTTGACCGGCATCTGGTCTTTCTTGCCAAACAGTTTGCCGAGCAGGCCCGGTTTGTTCTGCGAGGCCGCGACCAGATCGTCGTACAGACGCTGCAAATGGCGCACGGCGGTTTCCTGCGCGGCGTCATGGAAGAATTCCGGGCGTTTCAGATCAGCTTGATATCGTTCTAGGGGCGTCATAATTCGTTAGCAAGGCAACAAAAACGGGCCGTCACTGTAGCGACGGCCCGTGGGAATGGCAATCGGCCCTTGGTCGGACCGAGCCGTTGATTATTCCTGAACCGGTGTCAGGGCAACCCGCAACGCGTCGATGGCAGCATCGCGAGCCGTCGTGTCGGCGAAGGCCGGGCTGTCGGCAACGCACTCGCCTTCCAGCCAGACGCTGAAGCTCAAGTCTTCGCTGCGCACGTCCAATGGCTGACCGGATTGCAGTTGCTTGGTCACTTGCCCTGCGGTTTTGCCATCGGCGAAGTTGCGCGACAGCAGCAGTTGTTCGCCATCGGCGGCCAGCAGACGGAAGCGGAAACTGCCGTCATCTTCGCGGAAGCTGACAAAGCGCGCGGCTTTCGCAGCTTTCTTCTTGGTAGTGGCCGCGACTTGGGTCTGGGCGACGAAAGAACGCAGGCCGACCGCCTCGCGCAGTTCGTGGAGGAACGGTGTCGCCACCGAGCGGGCCTTTTTGGCGCCGATCTGCAGAATGTCTTCCAGATCCGCCGGGCGCTCGATCAACTGGTGATAACGCTCACGGGATTCGCCCAATTCGCTGTCCAGCAACTGGAACAGACGATTTTTCGCCTCGCCCCAACCCAGGCCCTGCAACAGTTCGCTGCGGAATTCGTCGGCCTGCGCCGGGGTGGCGAACGCCTGGAACAGGGTGAACAGGTGCGAGTTATCCGGATCCTTCGCTTCGCCCGGAGCCCGGGAGTCGGTCACGATCCGCGAAATCGCGTCCTTCATTTCTTTGGCGCTGCTGAACAACGGAATGGTGTTGTCGTAGCTCTTCGACATCTTGCGACCGTCGAGGCCCGGCAAGGTGGCCACGCTCTCCTCGATCAACGCTTCAGGCATGGTGAAGAACTCTTTGCCCTGACCGAACAAGTGGTTGAAGCGCTGGCCGATGTCCCGGGCCATTTCCACGTGCTGGATCTGGTCACGGCCGACCGGCACCTTGTGAGCGTTGAACATCAGGATGTCCGCAGCCATCAACACCGGGTAGCTGTACAAGCCCATGGTGATGCCCGCATCCGGGTCTTCGCCGGTCTCGACGTTCTTGTCCACCGACGCCTTGTAGGCGTGGGCGCGGTTGAGCAGGCCCTTGGCGGCCACGCAGGTCAGCAGCCAGGTCAGTTCAGGGATTTCCGGGATGTCGGACTGGCGATAGAAGGTCACGCGGTCCACGTCCAGGCCACCGGCCAGCCAGGTCGCGGCGATTTCCAGACGCGAGCGCTGGATGCGCAGCGGGTCATCGCATTTGATCAGGGCGTGGTAGTCGGCCAGGAAGTAGAACGAATCAGCATTGCTGTCACGGCTGGCGACGATCGCCGGACGGATGGCGCCGGCGTAGTTGCCCAGGTGCGGCGTGCCGGTGGTGGTGATGCCGGTGAGGATACGGGTACGAGTCGTCATGGGTAATCGCTTGTCAGACTGCAATCAATTCGAAAGACGCGGCAGGATCAGATCCTTGAGATCGGTCAGCTTGCCATGAAAAAAGTGTCCGCATTCTGCCACTTTCAGCAGCTCATGGGGGCGATCGAGTGCGTCGGACCAGTCGTAAACGAGCTGCGGATCGATGACTTCGTCGGTTTCCGGCTGGATCAGGGTCAATGCACCTTGGTGCGGCAGTTGATCCTGATCGCCCAGGCGCATGACGGCGGGCGCGACCATGAACAGATGCTTGAGCTGCTCGCCCCCGGCTTCCAGACGCCCACCGAGACTTGCTGCCACAAAACCGCCGAAGGAGAAACCGAACAGGGTCAAAGGTATTTCTGGATGTTTGGCCCGCAGCCACTCGGCCACCGCCTGGGCATCGTCGACTTCGCCGGTGCCCATGTCGTGTGCGCCTTCACTGGCGCCGACGCCACGGTAGTTGAAACGCAAGGTAATCAAACCGGCGTCGCGCGCGGTGCGCTGCAAGGTCGAGACGACCTTGTTGAGCATGGTGCCGCCCTGCACCGGGTTCGGGTGGCAAATCAGCGCCAGGCCGCGGGGCTGGTCGTTGTCCAGGTAAAGTGCTTCGAGTTGGCCGACCGGGCCATCAATCACTACAGGGGTTTCGCGCATAAGCAAGGAAGGAACTCCGTGACCTCGAATCGGGTCGACTCGTCTAGCCAATTGTCTGTGCCAATCTATTGCGAGTGAATCGCGGTATACAGCGCAGGTTCGAGCCGTTAACGTAAAGCAAAGCCGTTTATAGAGGAAGGACTCGTGGAACACTCGCTCTTAGTTTGGTTGTTGCCGACTCTTGCCCTGGTTGTGGGTGTCGCCATTGGATTCCTGATCGCTCGCCTGGTGCCGAATGCCGCGCCTAACCGCACGCAACGTCAGCTGGATGATATTCAGGAACGTTTTGACAGTTACCAGAACGAAGTGGTCACCCACTTCAACAGCACTGCAACACTGGTCAAGAAACTGACTCAAAGCTATCAGGAAGTGCAGGATCATCTCACCGAGGGTGCCAACCGTCTGGCCCTGGACGAGCAGACTCGCCAACGCTTGCTGGCTGCCCTGCACGCCGACGCGGCGCAGGCTCCACGGGAGCGCCTGACGCCACCGCGCGATCAGGAGCCGCCTCGCGACTACGCCCCCAAAGCCCCGAACGCGCCGGGCATGCTCGATGAGCATTACGGCCTGAAGAAGTAATCAGGTTTCGCGCGACACAAAAAGCCCTCGGACAAGCGATTGTCCGAGGGCTTTTTTGTTTCTGAAGGCTTTTGCCAGCGCGGGCCTCATCGCGAGCAGGCTCGCTCCCACATATGACCGCGTACCGATCCAGCAACTCGGTCTAATGTGGGAGCGAGCCTGCTCGCGATAGGGCCTGAGCAGACAACAAAAAACCGCTCGATCTGTTGAGGATCGGGCGGTTTTTTGTACGCCTGGGATTCAGTCAGGCTGTTACTGATACTGCTGAACAGGCTGGCCCTGCTGCTGATATTCCTGACCTGGAATCGCCTTCAGGTTGACCTCGACGCGGCGGTTCTGTGCCCGGCCATTGGCATCGCCGTTACTGGCAATCGGATTATCCGGCCCGGCACCACGCGCCGACAGGTTGGTGCCGCTGACACCCTGGGAGGTCAGGTACGTCGCCACGCTCTGGGCGCGACGCTGGGACAAGTCCATGTTGTGCTGACGGCTACCGGTGCTGTCGGTGTAGCCGACGATCTCGATCTGGTTCTGGTTGAACTCCTTGAGCGAGCCCGCCAGATTATTCAGCGGCTGGTAGAAGCTCGACGCGATGTTCGCCGAATCGGTGGCGAACGTGATGTTGCCCGGCATGATCAGCTTGATCTGATCGCCCTGACGCTGCACTTCAACCCCAGTGTTGGCCATGCTGGCCCGCAGTTTTTTCTCCTGCTGGTCGGCGTAGTAACCGTAACCGGCGGCGGAAGCCCCCACCACGGCGGCACCAATCAGCGCACCCTTGCCACGGTTATCGTGACTGATGGCAGCACCGGCCAGCGCACCGGCCAGGGCGCCGAGGCCACCGTATTTGGCGGTTTTGCTCATGCCCGTGGAGCCACCATCAGCCTGACCCTGGTTGTCATAAGGGTTCGGCGATGCACAACCAGACAACAGAGCCACCGCAGTAGCGACAACAATCAAACGACGCGAGGTGAACATGGAGGAGCTCCTACTTTTTTGCATTCTGTGGTGCAACGGACTTAAGCAATGAACCTATGCGGGCGTTGGATCATGGGCAACGCCAAAAATTCCGTCGTGCCTTTCACAACTGCAGCATCAGGCTCGCACAAAGGGGTTGCCGCGCATTTCATCGCCCAGACAGGTGTCCGGGCCATGCCCGGCCACCACGGTTGCCTCTTCGTCGAGGGTATACAACCGTTGCTTGATCGAACGCACGAGGGTCGCCTGATCGCCACCCCACAAATCCGTACGCCCTACCCCGCGACGAAACAACGTGTCACCGGCAATCAGCAGCTTAGCCTCTGAAAACCAGAAGCTCATGGAACCGGGCGTATGACCCGGTGTGTGCAACGCCACGCCACAACCGCAAGCCAGCTCTTCATCGTCGGCCAACCAGCGATCCGGCGATGGCACCGGGGTGTAGGGCACGCCGAACATCTGGCACTGCATCTCCAGATTGTCCCAGAGGAATTGATCTTCCTTATGCAGGTGCAGCGTTGCGCCAGTTTTCTCCTTCAACTGACCGGAGGCCAGGAAATGATCGAGGTGCGCATGGGTGTGGATGATGCTGACCACCTTCAAGCCCAACGCGTCGAGGCGAGCGAGGATCAGTTCGTGATTGCCGCCCGGGTCGACGACGATGGCTTTTTTGGTAATGGGGTCGCCGATGATTGTGCAGTTGCATTGGAGGGGGCCGACAGGGAAGGTTTCGCGGATGAGCGCTGGGGTCGGAGCGTTCATGGGAGGTCCTGATTAGTCAATTTCGAACAGGATACCAGCGCGCATTCCTCAAGACTCACTGGAGCGCGCCGACACAGATTCGCCGGCCATTTTTTTGACGTCATAAATAAAAAAATAATGGCCATGTGATATCAATTGACGCTGATCCTGATGCAAAATCGCTTTCTTGTAGCGACCACATACAGGACGGTCGCGGCTCTTTCAGGATATTAAAAAATGTCGTCTCCTCGCGGTTATGTTTTAACAAAGCCATCTTTTCTGACCGGCAACCAACAAGTCGACAGCCTGATCTACGGCACCTCCTGGCTGAGCCCTGACTTCGGTGGAGATATATTCGCGACACGACTGACTTACAGTTTCATCCAACCCGGCCAGTCGTATTTCACTGCTGATTACAGCCCCCACAACGAGTTCCTGAATAGTTTTGCCCTGACATCGGCCCAACAAAACGCCGTGACCGGTGCGCTTGGCGCCTGGAGCGCCGTGGCCAACGTCAAGTTCACTCTGGTCAATGACAACATCAACACCGTGGGCGACTTGCGATTCGGCGGCTATTGGGACATGGACGACGACGCCGCTGCCTGGGCCTACTTCCCCGACCGGACACCGGCGGGCGGGGATGTCTGGATCGGGCCGGAGACGAACAACGCTGCGCCCGTCAAAGGCACCTACGACTTCATGACGTTCGTGCATGAAATCGGTCATTCCCTGGGCCTCAAGCATCCATTCGAGTCGAGCCAATCCAACAGCACGCTGATCTCGCCCCTGCTCGATGATTCGCATTACACGATCATGAGCTACAACAATGCGTATTCCTATCAGCCGACGACACCGATGCTGCTGGATATTATCGCTATCCAGAAGATTTACGGCGCCAACATGCTTTGGCAAACCGGTGACAACGTCTATCGCTGGGCACCCGACCAATCAGTGTTCGAAACCATCTGGGATGCCGGCGGAAACGATACGATCGATGCCAGCAACCAGCAGGCGGCCGTCAGACTGAACCTGAATGAGGGCGAGTTCAGCAACATCGGCAAGGCATTCATCGACATTGCGAACCTGGAACTGATCAATGACGGGCTGGCGATCGCCTTTGGCACCAAAATCGAAAATGCCACCGGTTCGGCCTTTGATGATGAGCTGATCGGTAATGCGCTGGGCAACGTTCTCGATGGCGGTGCTGGCCAAGACGTCATGATTGGCGGTGCAGGCAACGACGTTTACGTTGTGGATAATGTTAATGACGTGGTGGTGGAAACCAGCACTTCGCTGACCGAAATCGACACGGTCATGTCATCCATCAACTACACCCTGGGCAGCACCAGCAATCTGGAGAACCTGACCCTCACCGGCAGCGATAATCTGGACGGTACCGGTAATGCGCTGAGCAACCGCCTCGCCGGCAACGCTGGCAATAACACGTTGGACGGCAGCCTCGGTGCCGACGTGATGATTGGTGGCTCCGGCAATGACACCTACATCGTCGACAACATCAAGGACGCAGTCACCGAAACCAGCACCCTGGCGAGCGAAATCGACACCGTGCGCTCCTCGATCAGTTGGACCCTGGGCGCCAACCTGGAAAACCTCACCCTCACCGGCAGCGATAACCTTACCGGTATCGGCAACGCCCTGAACAACGTGCTGACCGGCAACAACGGCAACAACATCCTCAACGGCGCGGCCGGCCTGGACACGCTGATCGGCGGCGCCGGCAACGACACTTACGTCCTCGACCAGGCCGGCGAACTGGAGCTACTGCAGGACGACGTTGATCAAGGCAGCGACCTGCTGTACATCAACTACACCTCGACCCTGGCCGGCAGCACCGTCGATCTCAGCCAAAGCAACCTGCAAAACGTCGAAGATGTCACCGTCACCGGCCTCGGCAACTTCACCGTGATCGGCAACGACCTGAACAATATTCTGATCGGCAACAACTACGACAACACCCTCCTGGGTGGGGCCGGCAACGACTGGCTGGATGGCTGGGCCGGGGCTGACAAGCTCAATGGCGGCAGTGGCGATGACACCTATGTCATGTTCAACAATGGTGTACAAGTCACCGAACTGGCTGACGAAGGCCACGACCTGATCAAGACAGCAGTGAGCCACTCTTTGGAAGCCAACGTCGAGGATGGCGAGCTGCTCGGATCTGCAGCGCTGAGCCTCACAGGTAATGAACTCGACAACAGCCTCACCGGCAACGCCGCCGCCAACATCCTCGACGGCCGGGGTGGGGCCGACACCCTGGACGGCGGTGCGGGCAATGACACCTACTACGTCGACAACATCGGCGACACGGTGATCGAACGCGGCACCTCGTTGAGCGAAATCGACACGGTCGCGTCGTCGATCAGCTACACCCTGGGCAGTAACGTCGAGAACCTGACCCTTATCAACTTCGACGACCTGAATGCTACCGGTAATGCCCTGAATAACCGCCTCGTCGGTAACTACGGCGACAACACCCTGGACGGAGGCCTTGGCGCCGACGTCATGATCGACGACCGCGGCAGCGACACCTACATCGTCGACAACCTCAAGGACGTGGTCATTGAGACCGGATTCTCGCTGTGGGATATCGACACCGTGCGCTCCTCGGTCAGCTGGACCCTGGGGGCCAACCTGGAAAACCTTACCCTCACCGGCAGCGACAACCTCAACGGCCTCGGCAATGCCCTGAACAACGTGCTGACCGGCAACAGCGGCAACAACATCCTCAACGGCGCGGCCGGCCTGGACACGCTGATCGGCGGCGCCGGCGACGACACCTACGTCCTCGACCAGGCCGGCGAACTGGCGCTGCTGCAGGAAACCGCCGACCAGGGCCGCGACCTGCTGAACATCAACTACACCTCGACTCCGACCACCAGCACCGTCGACCTCAGCCAAAGCAACCTGCAGAACGTCGAAAACGTCACCGTCACCGGTATCGGTGCCTTCACCGTGATCGGCAACGACCTGAACAACACCCTGCAAGGCAACGCCTACGTCAACACCCTGCAGGGCGGTGCCGGCGACGACTGGCTGGATGGCGGCGCCGGGGGCGACACCCTCGTCGGCGGCAGTGGCGACGACACCTACATCATCGACAACGACGCCGACAAAATCACCGAACTGGCCGGCGAAGGCCGCGACCAGATCCGCACGACGGTGAGCTACATCCTGTCGGCCAACGTCGAAGACGGCGTGCTGCTGGGTACTGCGGCACTCAATATGATCGGCAACGAACTCGACAACAGCCTCACCGGCAACGCCGCCGCCAACACCCTCAATGGCGGGGCCGGTCAAGACCTCATGACTGGCGGTGCAGGCAACGACGTTTACGTTGTGGATAATGTTAATGACGTGGTGGTGGAAACCAGCACCTCGCTAACCGAAATCGACACGGTGCTGTCATCGATCAGCTACACCCTGGGCAGCACTAGCAATCTGGAATACCTGACCCTCACCGGCGGCGATAATCTGGACGGTACCGGTAATGCGCTGAGCAACCGCCTGATCGGCAACAGCGGCAATAACGTGCTGGACGGCGGAAGCGGCGCCGACGTGATGATCGGCGGTTTCGGCAACGACACCTACAGCGTCGACAACCTCAAGGACGTGGTCGCCGAGACCAGTACCCTGGCGAGCGAAATCGACACCGTGCGCTCCTCGGTCAGCTGGACCCTGGGTGCCAACCTGGAAAACCTGACCCTGACCGGCAGCGACAACCTCAACGGCCTCGGCAATGCCCTGAACAACGTGCTGACCGGCAACGGCGGCAACAACATCCTCAACGGCGCGGCCGGCCTGGACACGCTGATCGGCGGCGCCGGCGACGACACCTACGTCCTCGACCAGGCCGGCGAACTGGCGCTGCTGCAGGAAACCGCCGACCAGGGCCGCGACCTGCTGAACATCAGCTACACCTCGACCCCGACCACCAGCACCGTCGACCTCAGCCAAAGCAACCTGCAGAACGTCGAAAACGTCACCGTCACCGGCCTCGGTGCCTTCACCGTGATCGGCAACGACCTGAACAACACCCTGCAAGGCAACGCCTACGTCAACACCCTGCAGGGCGGTGCCGGCGACGACTGGCTGGATGGCGGCGCCGGGGGCGACACCCTCGTCGGCGGCAGTGGTGATGACACCTACATCATCGACAACGACGCCGACAAAA
Source organism: Pseudomonas sp. P9_31 (assembly GCF_034008235.1). Taxonomy (NCBI): domain Bacteria; kingdom Pseudomonadati; phylum Pseudomonadota; class Gammaproteobacteria; order Pseudomonadales; family Pseudomonadaceae; genus Pseudomonas; species Pseudomonas sp. P9_31. The sequence goes on along the minus strand of NZ_CP125375.1, from coordinate 1,127,206 downwards.
TCACCGAACTGGCCGGCGAAGGCCGCGACCAGATCCGCACGACGGTGAGCTACATCCTGTCGGCCAACGTCGAAGATGGCGTGCTGTTGGGTACTGCGGCACTCAATATGATCGGCAACGAACTCGACAACAGCCTCACCGGCAACGCCGCCGCCAACACCCTCAATGGCGGGGCCGGTCAAGACCTCATGACTGGCGGTGCAGGCAACGACGTTTACGTTGTGGATAATGTTAATGACGTGGTGGTGGAAACCAGCACCTCGCTAATCGAAATCGACACGGTGCTGTCATCGATCAGCTACACCCTGGGCAGCAACGTCGAGAACCTGACCCTGACCGGCAACGACAACCTCACCGGTATCGGCAACGCCCTGAACAACGTGCTGATCGGCAACAACGGCAACAACGTGCTGGAGGGCGGAAGCGGCGTCGATGTGATGATCGGCGGTTTCGGCAACGACACCTACAGCGTCGACAACCTCAAGGACGTGGTCGCCGAGACCAGTACCCTGGCGAGCGAAATCGACACCGTGCGCTCCTCGGTCAGCTGGACCCTGGGTGCCAACCTGGAAAACCTGACCCTGACCGGCAGCGACAACCTCAACGGCCTCGGCAATGCCCTGAACAACGTGCTGACCGGCAACGGCGGCAACAACATCCTCAACGGCGCGGCCGGCCTGGACACGCTGATCGGCGGCGCCGGCGACGACACCTACGTCCTCGACCAGGCCGGCGAACTGGCGCTGCTGCAGGAAACCGCCGACCAGGGCCGCGATCTGCTGAACATCAGCTACACCTCGACCCCGATCACCAGCACCGTCGACCTCAGCCAAAGCAACCTGCAGAACGTCGAAAACGTCACCGTCACCGGTATCGGTGCCTTCACCGTGATCGGCAACGACCTGAACAACACCCTGCAAGGCAACGCCTACGTCAACACCCTGCAGGGCGGCGCCGGCGACGACTGGCTGGATGGCGGCGCCGGGGGCGACACCCTCGTCGGCGGCAGTGGCGACGACACCTACATCATCGACAACGACGCCGACAAAATCACCGAACTGACCGGCGAAGGCCGCGACCAGATCCGCACGACGGTGAGCTACATCCTGTCGGCCAACGTCGAAGATGGCGTGCTGTTGGGTACTGCGGCACTCAATATGATCGGCAACGAACTCGACAACAGCCTCACCGGCAACGCCGCCGCCAACACCCTCAATGGCGGGGCCGGCGCCGACACCCTGGACGGCGGGGCCGGCAACGACACCTACCTCGTCGACAACGTCGGCGACACGGTGATCGAACGCGGTACCTCGCTGAGCGAGATCGACACGGTCGCGTCGTCGATCAGCTACACCCTGGGCAGCAACGTCGAGAACCTGACCCTGACCGGCAACGACAACCTCACCGGTATCGGCAACGCCCTGAACAACGTGCTGATCGGCAACAATGGCAATAACACGTTGGACGGCAGTCTCGGCGCCGACGTGATGATCGGCGGCTTCGGCAACGACACCTACAGCGTCGACAACCTCAAGGACGTGGTCGCCGAGACCAGTACCCTGGCGAGCGAAATCGACACCGTGCGCTCCTCGGTCAGCTGGACCCTGGGGGCCAACCTGGAAAACCTCACCCTCACCGGCAGCGACAACCTCAACGGCCTCGGCAATGCCCTGAACAACGTGCTGACCGGCAACAGCGGCAACAACATCCTCAACGGCGCGGCCGGCCTGGACACCATGATCGGCGGCGCCGGCGACGACACCTACGTCCTCGACCAGGCCGGCGAACTGGCGCTGCTGCAGGAAACCGCCGACCAGGGCCGCGATCTGCTGAATATCAACTACACCTCGACCCCGACCACCAGCACCGTCGACCTCAGCCAAAGCAACCTGCAGAACGTCGAAAACATCACCGTCACCGGTATCGGTGCCTTCACCGTGATCGGCAACGACCTGAACAACACCCTGCAAGGCAACGCCTACGTCAACACCCTGCAGGGCGGTGCCGGCGACGACTGGCTGGATGGCGGCGCCGGGGGCGACACCCTCGTCGGCGGCAGTGGCGATGACACCTACATCATCGACAACGACGCCGACAAAATCACCGAACTGACCGGCGAAGGCCACGACCAGATCCGCACGACGGTGAGCTACATCCTGTCGGCCAACGTCGAAGACGGCGTGCTGCTGGGTACTGCGGCACTCAATATGATCGGCAACGAACTCGACAACAGCCTCACCGGCAACGCCGCCGCCAACACCCTCAATGGCGGTTCCGGCCAAGACCTCATGACTGGCGGTGCAGGCAACGACGTTTACGTTGTGGATAATGTTAATGACGTGGTGGTGGAAACCAGCACCTCGCTAACCGAAATCGACACGGTGCTGTCGTCGATCAGCTACACCCTGGGCAGCAACGTCGAGAACCTGACCCTGACCGGCAACGACAACCTCACCGGTATCGGCAACGCCCTGAACAACGTGCTGATCGGCAACAACGGCAACAACGTGCTGGAGGGTGGAAGCGGCGTCGACGTGATGATCGGCGGCTTCGGCAACGACACCTATGTCGTCGACAACCTCAAGGACGTGGTCGCCGAGACCAGTACCCTGATATCTGAAGTCGACACCGTGCGCTCCTCGGTCAGCTGGACCCTGGGTGCCAACCTGGAAAACCTCACCCTCACCGGCAGCGACAACCTCAACGGCCTCGGCAATGCCCTGAACAACGTGCTGACCGGCAACAGCGGCAACAACATCCTCAACGGCGCGGCCGGCCTGGACACGCTGATCGGCGGCGCCGGCGACGACACCTACGTCCTCGACCAGGCCGGCGAACTGGCGCTGCTGCAGGAAACCGCCGACCAGGGCCGCGATCTGCTGAACATCAGCTACACCTCGACCCCGATCACCAGCACCGTCGACCTCAGCCAAAGCAACCTGCAGAACGTCGAAAACGTCACCGTCACCGGTATCGGTGCCTTCACCGTGATCGGCAACGACCTGAACAACACCCTGCAAGGCAACGCCTACGTCAACACCCTGCAGGGCGGCGCCGGCGACGACTGGCTGGATGGCGGCGCCGGGGGCGACACCCTCGTCGGCGGCAGTGGCGACGACACCTACATCATCGACAACGACGCCGACAAAATCACCGAACTGACCGGCGAAGGCCGCGACCAGATCCGCACGACGGTGAGCTACATCCTGTCGGCCAACGTCGAAGATGGCGTGCTGTTGGGTACTGCGGCACTCAATATGATCGGCAACGAACTCGACAACAGCCTCACCGGCAACGCCGCCGCCAACACCCTCAATGGCGGGGCCGGCGCCGACACCCTGGACGGTGGCGCGGGCAACGACACCTACCTCGTCGACAACGTCGGCGACACGGTGATCGAACGCGGTACCTCGCTGACCGAGATCGACACGGTCGCGTCGTCGATCAGCTACACCCTGGGCAGCAACGTCGAGAACCTGACCCTGATGGGCAACGACAACCTCACCGGTATCGGCAACGCCCTGAACAACGTGCTGATCGGCAACAACGGCAACAACGTGCTGGAGGGTGGAAGCGGCGCCGACGTGATGATTGGCGGCTCCGGCAATGACACCTATGTCGTCGACAACCTCAAGGACGTGGTCGCCGAGACCAGTACCCTGATATCTGAAGTCGACACCGTGCGCTCCTCGATCAGTTGGACCCTGGGGGCCAACCTGGAAAACCTCACCCTCACCGGCAGCGACAACCTCAACGGCCTCGGCAACACCCAGAACAACACCCTGCTCGGCAACGCCGGCAACAACATCCTCAACGGCGCGGCCGGCCTGGACACCATGATCGGCGGCGCCGGCGACGACACCTACGTCCTCGACCAGGCCGGCGAACTGGCGCTGCTGCAGGAAACCGCCGACCAGGGCCGCGATCTGCTGAACATCAACTACACCTCGACTCCGACCACCAGCACCGTCGACCTCAGCCAAAGCAACCTGCAGAACGTCGAAAACGTCACCGTCACCGGTATCGGTGCCTTCACCGTGATCGGCAACGACCTGAACAACACCCTGCAAGGCAACGCCTACGTCAACACCCTGCAGGGCGGCGCCGGCGACGACTGGCTGGATGGCGGCGCCGGGGGCGACACCCTCGTCGGCGGCAGTGGCGACGACACCTACATCATCGACAACGACGCCGACAAAATCACCGAACTGACCGGCGAAGGCCGCGACCAGATCCGCACGACGGTGAGCTACATCCTGTCGGCCAACGTCGAAGATGGCGTGCTGTTGGGTACTGCGGCACTCAATATGATCGGCAACGAACTCGACAACAGCCTCACCGGCAACGCCGCCGCCAACACCCTCAATGGCGGGGCCGGCGCCGACACCCTGGACGGCGGGGCCGGCAACGACACCTACCTCGTCGACAACGTCGGCGACACGGTGATCGAACGCGGTACCTCGCTGAGCGAGATCGACACGGTCGCGTCGTCGATCAGCTACACCCTGGGCAGCAACGTCGAGAACCTGACCCTGACCGGCAACGACAACCTCACCGGTATCGGCAACGCCCTGAACAACGTGCTGATCGGCAACAATGGCAATAACACGTTGGACGGCAGTCTCGGCGCCGACGTGATGATCGGCGGCTTCGGCAACGACACCTACAGCGTCGACAACCTCAAGGACGTGGTCGCCGAGACCAGTACCCTGGCGAGCGAAATCGACACCGTGCGCTCCTCGGTCAGCTGGACCCTGGGGCCAACCTGGAAAACCTCACCCTCACCGGCAGCGACAACCTCAACGGCCTCGGCAATGCCCTGAACAACGTGCTGACCGGCAACAGCGGCAACAACATCCTCAACGGCGCGGCCGGCCTGGACACCATGATCGGCGGCGCCGGCGACGACACCTACGTCCTCGACCAGGCCGGCGAACTGGCGCTGCTGCAGGAAACCGCCGACCAGGGCCGCGATCTGCTGAATATCAACTACACCTCGACCCCGACCACCAGCACCGTCGACCTCAGCCAAAGCAACCTGCAGAACGTCGAAAACATCACCGTCACCGGTATCGGTGCCTTCACCGTGATCGGCAACGACCTGAACAACACCCTGCAAGGCAACGCCTACGTCAACACCCTGCAGGGCGGTGCCGGCGACGACTGGCTGGATGGCGGCGCCGGGGGCGACACCCTCGTCGGCGGCAGTGGCGATGACACCTACATCATCGACAACGACGCCGACAAAATCACCGAACTGACCGGCGAAGGCCACGACCAGATCCGCACGACGGTGAGCTACATCCTGTCGGCCAACGTCGAAGACGGCGTGCTGCTGGGTACTGCGGCACTCAATATGATCGGCAACGAACTCGACAACAGCCTCACCGGCAACGCCGCCGCCAACACCCTCAATGGCGGTTCCGGCCAAGACCTCATGACTGGCGGTGCAGGCAACGACGTTTACGTTGTGGATAATGTTAATGACGTGGTGGTGGAAACCAGCACCTCGCTAACCGAAATCGACACGGTGCTGTCGTCGATCAGCTACACCCTGGGCAGCAACGTCGAGAACCTGACCCTGACCGGCAACGACAACCTCACCGGTATCGGCAACGCCCTGAACAACGTGCTGATCGGCAACAACGGCAACAACGTGCTGGAGGGTGGAAGCGGCGTCGACGTGATGATCGGCGGCTTCGGCAACGACACCTATGTCGTCGACAACCTCAAGGACGTGGTCGCCGAGACCAGTACCCTGATATCTGAAGTCGACACCGTGCGCTCCTCGGTCAGCTGGACCCTGGGTGCCAACCTGGAAAACCTCACCCTCACCGGCAGCGACAACCTCAACGGCCTCGGCAATGCCCTGAACAACGTGCTGACCGGCAACAGCGGCAACAACATCCTCAACGGCGCGGCCGGCCTGGACACGCTGATCGGCGGCGCCGGCGACGACACCTACGTCCTCGACCAGGCCGGCGAACTGGCGCTGCTGCAGGAAACCGCCGACCAGGGCCGCGATCTGCTGAACATCAGCTACACCTCGACCCCGATCACCAGCACCGTCGACCTCAGCCAAAGCAACCTGCAGAACGTCGAAAACGTCACCGTCACCGGCCTCGGTGCCTTCACCGTGATCGGCAACGACCTGAACAACACCCTGCTCGGCAACGCCGCCGCCAACATCCTCGACGGCAAGGCCGGGGCCGACACCCTGGACGGTGGTGCCGGCAACGATACCTACCTCGTCGACAACCTCGGCGACACGGTGATCGAACGCGGCACCTCGCTGACCGAAATCGACACGGTCATGTCGTCGATCAGCTACACCCTGGGCAGCAACCTCGAGAACCTGACCCTCACCGGCAGCGACAACCTCGACGCCACCGGTAACGCCCTGGGCAACCGTCTGATCGGCAACAGCGGCAGCAACGTTCTGGATGGCGGAACCGGTGCCGACCTGATGATCGGCGGCACCGGCAACGACACCTATATCGTCGACAACCTCCAGGACGCGGTCACCGAGACCAGTACCCTGGCGAGCGAAATCGACACCGTGCGCTCTTCGGTGAGCTGGACCCTGGGTGCCAATCTGGAAAACCTCACCCTCACCGGCAGCAACAATCTCAACGGTGTCGGCAACACCCTGAACAACGTTATCAACGGCAACGACGGCAATAACCTGCTCAATGGCGGGGCGGGCAACGACCTGCTCGACGGTGGTGTGGGCAATGACCTACTGGTGGGAGGCATGGGTGTAGACACCCTCACGGGCGGCTCCGGTGCCGACCGGTTTGTTTTCAATTTGCTCAGCGAGCTGGGTAAAGGGGCAACCAGCGACGTCATCACCGACTTCAGCAGCCTGCAGGGCGACAAGATCGACCTGTCGAAACTCGATGCCAATATGCTCACCTCTGCGTTCAACACCTTCACCTTCATTGACTCGAATGCGTTCACAGGATCAGGACAACTGCGTTTCGAAGATCATGTGCTGTATGGCAACGTCAATGGCACGCTGGGTGCGGATTTCGAAATCCAGCTGGTAGGCGTGGACACCTTTAGTGCCAACGATCTGGTGGTATGACAAGGGCAATACAATGAAAAACGCCCCGACTTGTTCGGGGCGTTTTTCTTTAAGAGATGCCGTTGTCCCTCAGCTAAGACAACACCCCCAACTCCTTCGCCCGCGCCACCGCCTGCGTGCGCCGCTCAACCCCCAACTTACTGTTGATATGGCTGGCATGGGTCTTCACCGTATGCAGCGAAATGAACAACTGATCGCTGATTTCCTGGTTCGAACACCCTTGGGCGATCAGTTGCAAAACGGCCAGTTCACGCGTACTGAGTTGTTCCGCAGCAGGCGACGCCTCCAGCATCGGGCGGGAGACCAGAGCCGGAAGCTTTTCCGAGAGGCTCAGCGAAACGGCCGTTGGCGCACAGAGTTGAAGTTGCCCGCGCAGCCAGTCCGGGTGCTCGGCCAGCAATTGGTCGAACGGTTGCAGGACGCCACCGGCGGCCGCTTCCAACGCCTGGATCAGAGCCTTGCGGGCCTCGGGCTCGCGATCGCCCGCCAACAACAGCGTGATTGTCTGATTCAGCGCCATCACGCTGAGCATCTGCCGGTCGGTGCGCTGACCGTGTTCATGCAGCGCGTTCAAGCGCCCTTCGGCGAGCATGGGCTGGCCCTTCATCACGTCCAGCAACGCCTGTTGCAGTTCAATGTGCAGCGGCAGTTGCGGATGGAATTCCGGCGGTGCCGCCGGGTGCTCGCCGTTGTAGGTCTGGCCCAGTCGCGCAAGCCAGGCTTCGGCCAGATCGGTGCGGCCCTGGACCAGCCAGAGTTCGCATTTGACCAGGGTAATCATCGCCAGATAGTAAATCGGCGGGACGTCCCAGATGTGCATCAGCCGCTCGGCCTCGGCAAGTTCGGCGAAGGCTTTCGCGAATTCGCCGCTGTTGCCGTCCAGCCGGGCAATTACGCAGTGGCCGATCAGCACGCTGATGTCGCGACAGGCCCTGGCTTCCCCCAACCCCGCCAGCAAACGCGCCCGCGCGGCCTGGGGTTGCAAGCGCAGCGCCAGCAAAAAACCCTCGTACAAGGTCAAACGTGCGCGCACCGCATAAAGCCGTTGCGGGGATAAGCCTTGCAGGCGTTGCTGCCCCTGACGGACTTCATCCAGTGAACGAAGAATCTCCCCGCGCGCTTGCAACACGCGGGCGCGGTCGTAATGGGCCAGCGCCTCGAACAACGGGTTACCGACCCGTTGTGCCAGCTCAAGGGACTCACGATTCAACCCTCGTGCACGCCAGAGATCGCTGTCGGCAATGGCCAGGTTGGACAATGTCGAGAGGCACATCAGGCGCTGTCCATAGCGTTTGGCCGGCAGGCTTTCCAGCGCTTCGGTGCAATAGAGCAGCGTCAGCTGCCGATTGCCTCGCCCCCGGGCAATGATGCCGCTCAGGGCCAGCCATTGCGCCAGCATGGACTTTTGCGCCGTGGCCGATGGCGCTGGCAGGAAGCGGCTCAGGTGACTGGCCAGCTCCTCGGCGGCGTCCAGTTGACAGGCCAGCCCCAACGCCCAGCTGTAGAGCACGATCAACCGTGGCGTGCTGATCAGCAGGCTGTCGGGCAAGTCCATTTTCCAGCGCAGCAGCATGCCGACGTTCTGCTCGGCCAGCAGCTGTTCTTCAGAGAGGTTTTGTACCAGATTCGCTGCAACATCCAGGTGCCCGGCGCGCAACGCTTGCTCTACCGCTTCATCGAGTAGTCCCTGGGTGTTGAACCAGCGGCAGGCACGCAGATGCAGGCTGGCTGTCGGCACCATCGCCTGGGCGCTGGGCCGGCTGCGCAGCAGGTCGGAAAACAGGTGGTGATAGCGATACCAGTGACCGTGTTCGTCCAGTGGCACCAGAAATACCTGATGCGCCAGCAGGAAACGCAGGATCTCGGCGCTGTCATGAGCTTCGCGCACGGCGTCGCACAGTTCGCTGCAAAAGCGCTCTTGTGGCGCGGTGTCGTACAGGAATGACTGCACCTCGGCGGGCAGGCAATCGATCACCTCTTCGAGCAGGTAATCACGAATCAGCCCTTCCCCACCGTACAACGACTGGGGCAATGCGCCCTCGCTGCCCGCTTCGGAGGCCGCCAGCAGCCAGAAACGCAGCCCGGCCACCCAGCCTTCGCTGCGCTGGATCAAACTCTCCAGCGCCTCGCCACGCAATGAAATGCTGTGTCGATCCAGCAGCGTCAGGGCTTCATCGTGGGTCAGTCGAAGGTCTTGCTCATGCAACTCGAGCAGTTGTCGCGACAGCCGCAGGCGCGCCAGATGCCAGTCCGGACGCTGCCGGCTAGTAACCATGACCAGCAGGCCATCGGGTAAATGATTGAGAAAAAATTGCAGGCAACGATCAAGCACCGGGCCTTGGGCCAGATGATAGTCATCGAACACCAGCAGCAACGGCTTGCCGGGTGAAAGGTGCACCGCCAGCTCATCGAGCAAACCGTCCAGCCATTCTTCGAAGGCAAACGGCTGATGACGTTGGCGCATTTTCAGCAGCCCCAGCGCCTGGCTGCCCAACTGCGGGAAATACTCCTGAAGACCTTCGAGCAGGCGCTCAAGAAAACGGCCCGGATCGCTGTCCCGTGGACTTAACCCCAGCCACAGGCTTTGCCAATGCTCCGGTAAACCCTGACAAAACTCCACTGCCAATGAACTCTTGCCGAACCCCGCCGGAGCGCTGATCAGCAACAACCTGCCACCCAGACCTGCACTCAGGCGCTCGCACAGACGCCGCCGCAGCACATGGCCGTCGGGCAGCGGGGGTCGGAAAAAGCGCCCGCCCAGTGCCGCGACGGCAACGCTTTCAGGGCCCGGAAGTGGGGACAGATCAGTCATGGCCGGCTCTTGTTTGAAATACTGATGGCGGCGTTACAGATGTCCGCAGCCTAGCGGTAAACGAAGAGCTATTGAAGGTTATTGCTACAAATGGCTACAAAAAGACTACAACCAGAGATGTCCGGCTCATAACGCCTGAATGTCGGCAAAAAGTTCGCAGCCGCTCCTGCACCGACCGAGTACACCCGCAACATCGCGGCGTACGCATAACCTGTAGGAGCTGCCGCAGGCTGCGATCTTTTGAAGGAAAAAAAACGCCCCGAACCAGTCGGGGCGTTTTTTCGAGGATGCGGCCTCGGTTTACAACGTATTAGCGAACGCCTTCCTGACGCAACGCGGCCGGAGTGAAGTCGGCGGTGCTGGCGGTGAAGCCGAAGTTATACGCCGACTTCTCTTCGTTCTTCATGCCCAGTGCCAGGTAGCGGCCCGATTGCAGGTCGTACAAGGTTTCGAGGGCGTACCACGGCACTTGCTTGTCGTAGTAGTTCTCGGCGTGAGCCTCGGCGACGCGCCACAGTTGCCCGCGACCGTCGTAGTGGTCGACCACTGCCGCCTGCCAGGTGTCTTCGTCGATGTAGAAGTCACGTTTGGCGTAGATGTGACGCTGACCTTCCTTCAGGGTCGCGACCACATGCCAGACCCGACGCAGTTCATAGCGAGCCAGGTCCTGGTTGATGTGACCGGCCTTGATGATGTCGGCGTACTTCAGTTGAGGCGAATCGAGCTTGTAGCTGTCGGAGGCGATGTACATCTCTTTCTTGCCTTCGAGCTTCCAGTCATAGCGATCCGGCGCACCGTTGTACATGTCCAGGTTGTCGGAGGTACGCAGGCCATCGGCTGCGGTACCCGGTCCGTCATAGGACACTTGCGGCGCACGACGCACGCGGCGCTGCCCGGCGTTGTAGACCCACGCCGAACGCGGCTCTTTAACCTGATCGAGGGTTTCGTGAACCAGTAGCACGCCACCGGCCAGACGCGCCGGCGCGGTCACTTTCTGCTTGAAGTAGAACAGAATGTTGCCCGGATTTTTTGGGTCGTAATCCTTCATCTTGTCGCGGAACACGAACTGGTCCTCGAAGTACACCAGGCTGAACGAGCCGTTCGGCTGTGGCGTGGCCTGGGTTATCAGACGGGTCACGCTGCCACCGCGATAACGGGTGATGTGGTTCCAGATCACTTCAACGCCGCTTTTCGGAATCGGGAACGGGATCGCGGTTTCGAAGTTTTCCAGACCGTTGCCGCCGGACACCAGGTTAGTGTTGGTGGCGTTCTTCTTGATGGAGGCGAACACGTCATCCGGCACGGTGGCACCGCGATGGGACGGATAGACCGGCATCTTGAAGGTTTCCGGGTAGCGCTTGAACATCGCGTACTGGCCCGGTGCGAGCTTGTCCTTGTACTGGTCGACGTTCTGCGCGGTGATGGTGAACAGCGGTTTTTCACTCGCGAACGGATCAGACAGAAAACCCTTGCTGTCCACGCTACCGGCGTTTTTCGGCATGGGTTTCCAGGCCGGGATCGAGCCGTCGGCGTTGCCTGCCATCTCGGCGCCCATCGGGGTCAGGCTCTTGCCCAGCTTGTCCGCTTCGGCGGCCGGGACCGCCGCCATGACACCGGTCGCCAGCAGCGAAAGCCCCAGAACGCCAACGTGGAACAGACTCTTTGTTATCTTCATAAATGTGTTCGTCCTGAAAATAGTGCTTAGAAGTTCACGCCGAAGCTAAGCGCAACGAAGTCGCGATCATCCACGGTGGTGTACTTGCCGTCGAAGAAGTTGGTGTACGCCAGGCTCGCGGTGTAGGTGTTCTGGTATTCGGCATCCAGACCCAGGCTCACCGCTTTACGACCTTCCTCGAAGTTGCCGCCAGGGCCAGGCGAGTAACCGCTCACGTCATGGGACCAGGCCACGTTCGGTTTGAGGTTCACACCGGCGAATACGTCGTTGTAATCCCAGATGGCACGAGCGCGATAACCCCACGAAGTCGCCGTAGTGAAGCCGTCGTCGTTGCAATTGCGGCTGCGGTTGTTGGTGGCAGCACCTGCGCCGGCACCGTTGATGGTGCTGGTGTTGAGAATCGCCGAACAGGTGTCGAGGCCACCGGTAGACGGCAATTCACCAGGCCCGTAGACCGGGTCACGGCCGTAACGGACGTCGGAGCTGCTTTCCAGGCCGCCGACGTGGGTCACGCCCACTTCGCCCACCAGGGTCAGGCGGCTGGCGCCCATGACCTGATCGAAGAAGTGCGTCAGGGTGGTCTGGAACTGGGTGACTTCCTTGCGGCGATAGCCGTGCAAGTCCTGACCAGGCACGCCGTCGAGCAGCGAAGCGTTGGCCAGGGTGCCGCCCAACGGGCGCACGCCAGCAAACAGGATGTCGGTGGAATTGAGCTGCACCGGCGCGTTCGGACGGTAGCTGATCTCGCCACTCCACGCCGTACCGGTAGGCAGGGTGGTGGAGAAGCTCAGGCCGTAGAGGCGGATATCTTCCGGGTACTCGACGAAGTACTTGGAATTACCGGCGACCACCAGTGGCCCCAGTGCGCGGAACGCCGCCGGCAATGCCGCCACGCCGTTGTAGACCGATTGCGGAGCCCCCGTGGCGCTGAAGATCGGCGCACGGCTGTGGTAGTTCATGAAGTACGCGCCAAACTCGGTATCGAGCGGTTCGAACATGTACTTCAAGGACGCGCCCCACTGGCCGCTGTCCCGCGCATCGCGGTCGCCACCACGACGCACCAGCACACCTTCTTCGTTGACGTCGACGCCCGCGGCGGCCAATGGCCCCAGCGCGACGGCCGGAATGGTCGAGCGCTTGTTCAGCACGCGCAGGTTGTTGTCGCAACCATCGGCAATGATGTCGGGCTGGGAGAAAAAGGTACCGCAGTTATCGACGACGGTCTGGTCCCATTCCAGCTGATAGAAGGCTTCGGCCGAGAGGGTATCGGTGAGGCTCTGGGACACGTAGAACATGTTGACCGGGATCAGACCTTCCTTGACCTCGGCGCCAGGACGACGGAACGCGGACACGTCGATCGGGTTGATCGAGTTGATGCCGCCGCCGATGAAAGTACTTTCACCCCAGCTCACGACCTGCTTGCCCAGACGCACGGAACCCGGCTGATCGGCAATGGAGTAGTTGTGGTAGACGAAGGCGTCGAGGATCTGGCCACCGGAGGACTTGGCGCCTTCCTTGCGATTGTTGTCGCTGATGTCCTTGAACTCGCGACTTTCATCCTTGAGTTCGAAGTCGTACCAGTATTTGCCCCGGACGAAGACGCCGGTGTCGCCGTATTTCAATTCAAGGTCATGGATACCCTTGAAGATCTTCGAGAAGGTTTCGCCGCTCTTGAAGTTGGCGTGACCGTCATCGGAGGTCTGGGACAGGCCGTGGCCCCCGTTATTGACGCCGATGAGGTTTTTGTTGGGATTCTGAGTAGACCAACTGGCTCCGATCGACAGGGATGAGTCGAATTGACCTTCGATTTCACCGACGTTGAAACTGACGCCGAATGCTGGCCCGGCGAGCGAAGAGGCAAGACTGACCGCCAGGGGCAGTTTCGCCCGGCGCCAGAACTGGTTTACTGATGTCATCGACGCTACTCCATGTGCATTATTGTTATGGCTGAGTACTTTTAAAAACGCTGTGGGTGACCGGAAGCCAAGCGGTCCGAAGTCACTCCAAAGTTGCATCGCCCCGTTTTGTGCGTGTGCTCCGTTCTTAAAAATCCGTGAGCGGACTATAGCCAGCAGGTAGTAGTGCTTGATCCCTCTAAAGTGTGATTTGCAGCTGCCGGCCACTCTGGAACAGTCCTTTCGCCAGTCCGACACATGTCGGCACGGCAAGGATGGCTGAAAATTCGGATTTCACAAGCCAAGCGCTTGCTTGGTGGGGCTGGCGTGCCCTTTCGGGCACGCCAGATGACGCTTAAAGCGTCGAGAGGAAGGTGCTGTTGTTGGCCTGCCATTCGGTGATGTCGACGCGGATACGCTTCTTGTCGAGCTTGCCGACGCTGGTCTTGGGAATTTCAGTAACAAGGGCGATCTGGCTCGGGATGGCCCACTTGCTCAGGTGCCCCAGTTCAACGAACGGCTTGAGGTGTTCCTTGAGTTCCCTGGCCCCGATCTGATGCCCTTCGCGGAGCACCAGCAGGGCGAACGGCCGCTCGCCCCACTGCGGATCGGCGATGCCCACCACTGCTACTTCGCGTACCGCGGGGTGGCGGCTGATCAGGTCTTCCAGGTCCAGGGAGGAGATCCACTCGCCGCCGGTCTTGATCACGTCCTTGATGCGATCACGAATGTCGATCACGCCCATGCTGTCCAGGGTCGCCACGTCGCCGGTGTGCAGCCAGCCCCCGGCCCAGAGCTCGGCGCCTTTCTGCGGTTCGTTGAAATAGCCCTCGGTAAGCCACGGCGCACGCAGCACCAGTTCGCCCTGGGTCTCGCCATCGGCAGGCAGGAAGTTGCCGTCGGTGTCGATGATCGCCGCTTCGACCAGCGGCCCCGGGACACCGGCCTTGATCCGGTAAGTGGTGCGTTCGTCTTCGGTGCCGGCCATCAGCTCATCGTTAAGGTGCGCGCACGATACCAATGGCCCGGTTTCCGACATGCCGTAAGCGGCGGTCAACTGAATGCCCTTGGCTTTGGCCGCTTCATACAGTGCACGGTTGAGCGCACTGCCGCCGATGACGATTTTCCAGCCACCGAAATCGATGTTTTGCGCCGCCTTGGCATTGAGGACCATTTGCAGAATGGTCGGCACGCAGTGGGAAAAGCTCACCTTCTCCTTGCGCCACAGTTCCACCAGGTATTCGGGGTCATAACGACCGGGATAGACCTGCTTGAGCCCGAGCATGGTTGCCACATACGGCAAGCCCCAGGCGTGCACATGGAACATCGGCGTGATCGGCATGTACACGTCGTTGGTGCCCAGCAAGCGCACGCTGTCGATGGAGCCCATGATGGTCGACACGCCCATGGTGTGCAGCACCAGTTGCCGATGGGTGAAATACACGCCTTTGGGGTTGCCGGTAGTGCCGGTGGTGTAGAACGTGGTGGCGACCGAGTTTTCGTCGAAGTCCTGGAAGTCGTACTGCGGGCTCGCGGCGGCCAGCAGTTGCTCGTACTCGCCGACAAGGTTCGGCAAATCGGCGGTCTTTTCCGGTAAGTCGGTCAGCAGCAGGGTTTTCTCCACCGTGGTCAGGTGGCCGGCAATCGCCTTGTACAACCCGACGAACTCGCTGTTGACCAGCACGAAGCGGTCCTCGGCGTGGTTCATGGTGTAGAGAATCTGTTCCGGCGACAGGCGCACGTTAATGGTGTGGATCACCGCGCCGATCATCGGGATGGCAAACATGCACTCCAGGTAGCGATGGCTGTCCCAGTCCATTACCGCCACGGTATCCCCGGCCTTCACGCCGGCCTCTGTCAGCACATTGGCCAGCCGCGCGACCCGCTCGATCAGGGTCGGATAGCTGTAGCGCAACTGATCGCGGTAGATGATCTCGCGAGTTTTTTCGTAACGGGCGCCGGACATCAGCAGCCGTTTAATCAACAGCGGATACTGGTAAGCGCCCTCGGCGGGAGGAATAACGCGAGTCTGCAACATAAGAGTCCCTTTTTGACTGCACAGTCTTGGCTGCTAAAGCTAAGCACTCTAGAGCCCTTGAACGCCAGCAAAATCAGCCAAAGGAATGATTTGCACAGCCGTACAAATGCTAGCCTTGCGCCAGCATTTGCAGGAATTCGTTAGCCGTTACGCCGTTTTTTCTACGGCAGCCTCGGATGGTGTCCGGGGGAAAACCACTGCAGCCATGAAGGTCAACGCCGCAAAACTTGCCAATATCAGGTAAAGGCCTACAAAACCTTGGCGCGGTTCGACGAACGAAATCAGCGGAATCGCGGTAGCACTGGCACCGAACGATAAACAGTAACGCAGCGCAAAGACTCGGGATTGCCATTGCGCCGCGACAAAGTTGGCGACCATCGCATCATTCACCGTGACCTGGCCAAACACCACGAACATGAACGCTGCGCCCAGCGCTATCACAGCCCATCCGTCGACATAGGCCAACCCGAACAACAGCGGCGCTTGGCACAACGTCAACACGATGAACGGCCATTTCAGACTGAAACGATGCAAGACCCGGCCGATGCTCAACTGCGCCACGGCGCCGAAGGCATACGCCAGGCTGACCACGACGCCAAGAGTTTGCGGTGAAGCAAACAAATCGTGCAGGCGCTCCTGAAACAGTTTCGGATAGGTCATGGTCGTGGCGTTGAACACCACACCGCCGGTCGCGGTGGCCAAGGCCAGTACGCCGAACACCATGAACATGGAAATCCGCTGGCCAGCCGCACCTTTGAGCGGCATGTGCGGACGCTTCGGGATCGGTTCTTCGCGCACCTGAAACGCGAAACCGATGCCCAGCACAATCGCCACCACGCCGGGCAAAATGAATGCCGAACGCCAGCCGAATTGCGCCACCAGCAGCCCGGTGATCAGCGCCGAAAACGCCACGCCGAGGTTGCCCCACATACCGTTGATACCGATTTCCCGGCCGCGATGCTGCGCGTAAGCCACCAGCATCGCGGTGCCCACCGGGTGATAGATCGCGGCGAAAACCCCGATCAGCGTCAGGCCGAGTACCAGCATCGGGGCGCTATTGCTCACGCCGGTAAAGATCGCCGAGGCGCCAATACCGAAAAAAAACACCAGCATCATTTTCCGTCGACTCCAGTGATCCCCCAGCCAACCGGCTGGCAATGAACAGGCGCCAAAGGCAATGAAACCGCCGAGGGACAGGCCAATCAGCGCGGCGTAGTCCAGCGCGAAGGCCTGGGTCATGCCGAGAATGGCGGCGGGAAAAATCAACATGAACATATGATCGATCACATGGGCTGCGTTGATATAGCGGAGGACGTTTCTGGACTGGTTCATCGCGGCACGCTTTACGTTATAGAGAGCGGCTTATGCTAAGTTGGCGAAAAAGCGTATTTCTGACAATAAAGTCATTGGATCTGACATGTTAATCAGCCATTTCCTGCACGGACCGGTCAGCGCCTATCCGCGAGATTATATGGACGGTGCTCATCAGGAATTGCATCAACACCGAGAAGCGCAGTTGCTGTACGCCGTTTGCGGCACTATGCGAGTGGTCACGGCGCAAGGGGCCTGGGTCATTCCACCGACCCGAGCCGTGTGGATTCCGCCCTTGGTGGCGCATGAGATTTTCATGTCGGGCGAGGTGCGCATGCGTTCGCTGTTCATTGCCGCCGAACTGTCGCCGCCAACTCTGCAACAGTGCTGCGTGCTGGCCGTCACGCCATTGCTGCGCGAGCTGATCCTGCGCGCGGTGAAAGGTCCGCAACACGCGGAAAACTCATTGATTCAGAGGCTGATGCTCGAAGAGATCGCCAGCCTGGAAAACCTTCCGCTACACATTCCGATGCCCGAGGACCGACGCCTGCTGGGCATCTGCCTGGCGCTACTGCGCGCACCAGACCATTCCAATACCCTGGAAGACTGGGCACAGCAGGTCGGCGCCAGTTCTCGAACCTTGGCGCGGCTGTTCCAGCAACAACTGAAGATGAATTTCAATGCCTGGCGTCAACAACTGCGCCTGATGGAAGCCCTGCCGCGCCTGCTCGCCGGGGAAAGCGTGCAGAGCGTGGCGTGTGATCTGGGTTACGGCAGTGCTCGGGCGTTCAGCGCGATGTTTCGCCGTTTACTCGGAGAAAACCCTCGGGAATACCTGAACGCGTTGAACAAATTGAGCGAGCTCAATCCCCCGTAGGTGCTCAGCGCGATCAATGCATCTCGGTGAACGCGAGTTTCACGCCGATGGCGATCAGTACCGCGCCCATGGTCCGGTCGAACCAGTGGCCCATGCGGGCGAAACCGGCGCGTACGCGCTGTTGGCTGAACAGCATCGCCACCAGGCAGAACCAGACCGCTGTCGCCGCCGCCAGATAAATCCCATAGCCGGCCTGTACCGCCAGTGGCGTGTGCGGGTTGATCACCACGGTGAACAGCGACAGAAAAAACAGCGTGGCTTTCGGGTTCAAGCCATTGGTCACGAAACCCGAAGTGAAAGCGCCCCGTGCGGTGCGTTCGCCGGCTTCCTGGTGCAGATCGTCAGCCACCGGTTTGGCCGGTTGCGCGCGCAAGGCCTTGAAGCCTATGTACAGCAGGTACGCGGCGGCCGCCCATTTCAGGGCGTTGAACAGCACGATCGATTGAGACACGATCAGCCCGATGCCCAGCAGCGAATAACCGACGTGCAGGAAAATCGCCGAACCGACGCCCAGTGCCGTCCAGGTCCCGGCACGGCGACCGTGGGTCACGCTCTCACGCACCACCACGGCGAAATCCGGTCCGGGGCTGGCGACGGCCAGCAGGTGAATCAGGGCAACGGTCAAGAACTCTGTCCAGTACATGGGGGCTCCTTTTGGGCCAGCGTAACTGTTTGTTTCATCTGGTAGGCTCGGCAGATTACGCCTTCAGTTCAATGCACAAAAGGTACAGTTGATGACGAACCCTCGCCGCGCCGTTTTCCTTGACCATCCATCCCTGGACCTCGGCGATCTCGATCTCAGCCCGCTACGCGAGTGCTTCAGCGACTTGCAGCTGTTCGCACAAACCACGCCAGAACAGGTGATCGAACGCCTCAAGGGCGCCACCGTCGCCATCAGCAACAAAATCCTGATCGATGCGGCGGCCATGGCGGCCAGCCCCGAATTGAAGCTGATCCTGATCACCGCTACCGGCACCAACAACGTCGACCTCGCCGCCGCCCGCGCTCACGGGATTACCGTTTGCAACTGCCAGGGTTACGGCACGCCGTCGGTGGCTCAGCACACGATCATGTTGTTGCTGAATTTGGCGACACGCCTGGCCGACTATCAAAAAGCCGTTGCCGAAGGTCGCTGGCAACAGGCGAAACAGTTCTGCCTGCTGGATTACCCGATTGTCGAACTGCAAGGCAAAACCCTCGGTCTGCTTGGCCACGGTGAACTGGGCAGTGCCGTGGCGCGGTTGGCCGAGGCGTTCGGCATGCGCGTATTGCTGGGGCAGATTCCAGGGCGCCCTGCCCGGCCGGATCGCTTGCCGCTGAATGAACTGCTGCCGCAAATCGACGCGCTGACCCTGCACTGCCCACTCAACGAATACACTCGGCACTTCATCGGTGCCCGTGAGCTGGCCTCGATGAAACCCGGTGCTTTCGTGGTCAACACCGCGCGCGGCGGCTTGATTGACGAGCAGGCCTTGGCCGACGCCCTGCGCAACGGTCATCTGGGCGGCGCGGCCACCGACGTGTTGAGTGTCGAACCACCCATCGCGGGCAATCCGCTGTTGGCCCGGGACATTCCACGGCTGATCGTCACCCCGCACAACGCCTGGGGCAGTCGCGAGGCGCGGCAACGAATCGTTGGCCAGTTGACCGAAAACGCTCAGGCTTATTTCAGCGGTAAAGCGCTGCGGGTCGTCAGTTGATAAACTGCGGCACTTTTTTTCAAGGAGCAGAGTATGGATCCGCGCAGTGAAGTACTGCTTCGTCAGGCCGAGTTATTCCAGGGTTCGGTGCTGCTGGCCGGTTTGCCCGCCGATGATTTGCTGGGCCGCTTGCCCGATGCCCACGGCTGGTGCTGGCACGCCGGTGATCAAGCAGCACTGGACGCCCGTTTCGCCGAGCGCAGCCATTTTGGCGTGAACGCACCGGCGCGTGAATTCGACAGCGCCGTGGTGTTTCTGCCCAAGTCCAAGGACCTGACCGACTACATCCTCAACGCCATTGCCTCTCGTCTGGCCGGTCGCGAGTTGTATCTGGTAGGCGAAAAACGCAGCGGTATCGAAGGCGCGGCCAAGCAGCTGAACCCCTTCGGTAAACCACGCAAACTCGACAGCGCACGGCATTGCCAGCTCTGGCAGGTAACCGTGGCCAATGCGCCAGAAGCCAAATCACTGGAAAGCCTGGCCCAGACCTACGAACTGCCGTTGGCCGAAGGGCCGTTGAAAGTCATCAGCCTGCCGGGTGTGTTCAGCCACGGTCGACTGGATCGCGGCAGCGCCCTGCTGCTGGAACATCTGGACAAACTGCCCAGCGGCCACCTGCTGGACTTCGGTTGCGGCGCTGGCGTGTTGGGGGCGGCGGTCAAGCGGCGTTATCCGCACAACCAGGTCACTCTGCTCGATGTGGACGCGTTTGCCGCCGCCAGCAGTCG
Organism: Pseudomonas sp. P9_31; assembly: GCF_034008235.1. Lineage (NCBI taxonomy): Bacteria > Pseudomonadati > Pseudomonadota > Gammaproteobacteria > Pseudomonadales > Pseudomonadaceae > Pseudomonas > Pseudomonas sp. P9_31. Next base: position 1,107,083 of record NZ_CP125375.1, on the reverse strand, counting down.
CCTGACCCTGGCCGCCAACGGCCTGGAAGCGGAGGTGATGACCGGTGATGGCATCGATGCCGCGCCCATGGGTTTGAGCGCGATTCTGAGCAACCCACCGTTCCATGTCGGCGTACACACCGATTACTTCGCCACCGAGAACTTGCTGCGAAAAGCGGCCAAACATCTGAAAAACGGCGGCGAACTTCGGTTGGTAGCGAACAGTTTCCTGAAGTATCAACCGCTGATCGAAGAGCACTTGGGCGCGTGTGCGATCAAGGCTGAAGGACAGGGTTTCCGAATCTACCGGGCCAAGCGCGGCTGAAAACGCTTTTGAAAAAGAGGACTTGCCCAATCGGATTTGCCTAGGCAGAATCCGCTCCGTCCTAGGGGAGTAGTCTCCCACGAGCGCCATGCTCGTCCGGCATACGTCAACATACTTGGTCCTCAGACCATGGCGTATGCGACCCAAGCGTCCGCACCAGACGGATCGCAGGGTTTGACAAGACCTATGACACGAACACCTTACCCGGGGCGGGAAGGCTGTACGTGTCATAGCCGTGTCGACCCGCCCCTTAGGAAAACCCTGATGCTGGATTCACTTCTCGTTCCCACCGCAATCGTTGCCTTGGCCGAAATCGGCGACAAGACGCAACTGCTCGCGCTCATTCTCGCCGCACGCTTTCGCAAACCCTGGCCGATCATCGCCGGCATCGTCGCCGCGACCCTGGCCAACCACGCGGCAGCCGGTGCGGTAGGCGCCTGGTTTGGCAGTTTCTTCTCGAATGCGACGTTGCACTGGATCCTCGCCGCCAGCTTCGCCGCCACCGCGCTGTGGACCCTGGTGCCGGACAAGATGGATGAGGACGAAGCCAGCACCGCCCGCAAGTTCGGGCCGTTCCTGACCACGCTGATTGCGTTCTTCCTGGCGGAGATGGGCGACAAGACCCAAGTCGCTACCGTGATGCTCGCCGCGCAATACCCGGATCTATGGCTGGTGATTATCGGCACCACCGCCGGGATGTTGATTGCCAACGTGCCGGTGGTACTGGCGGGTAACTTTGCGGCGGAAAAACTGCCTCTGACGTTGATCCGTCGCCTGGCAGCGTCGGCGTTCTTCATCCTGGCGATTGTCGCGGTGTACAAGGCGATGCAGAGCAGTGGGTGGGTTTGACGCGGTAGGTCGGTAGACCGCGTCATCGTTCATCGCGAGCAGGCTCGCTCCCACAGTTGATCGCATTTCAATGTGGGAGCGAGCCTGCTCGCGATGGCGTCAGCAGCCTAAATACATGGCTCAGGATTTCGGTGCTTTCTCGTACAACGGCATCACTTTCGGAATCGCTGCCTGCAACGACGCAATCCGACTGGTCGACGCCGGGTGAGTGCTCAAGAACTCTGGCGGTGCACCATTCGAGGCTTTGCTCATCTTGTTCCACAAGGTGATCGCGGCGTTCGGGTTGTACCCGGCGCGGGCCGCCAGCTCAAGGCCGATCAAGTCCGCTTCGTTTTCATTCTCGCGACTGTTGGGCAAAGTCATGCCGTATTTGGCCACGGTGTCCGCCAGGGCTAGGCTGTCCTGGCCCAGACCGAGCAACGCACCCGCGCCCTGCTTGGCCATTTCGATACCGTAAGCCTTGGACATCGCTTCACGACCGTGCTCACGCAAGGCGTGAGCGATTTCATGGCCGATGATGGCGGCGATTTCGTCGTCGGTGAGTTGTAGGGTGTCGATCAGCCCGGTATAGAAAATGATCTTGCCGCCAGGCCCGCAGTTGGCGTTGAGTTCGTCGCTCTTGATCAGGTTCACTTCCCATTGCCACTGGGCCGAATCTGGACGGAACACCGGCGCCTGAGCAATCAGACGATTGGAGATTGCCTGCACGCGCTTCGCATCGTTACTGGTTTTGTCCAGCACGCCCTTGGTGCTCGCCTCCCCGACGGTCTGTTGATAAGACTGGGCGTACATCTGGTTGACCTCGGAGGTCGACAACATACTGAACATGTATTGCTTGCGTTCAACACCCACGGCGCCACCGCTGGTGGTGTTGACCGACTGACAACCGGCGAGCAGCAGACCTGCGCTCAGTGCACACAATACCAATGTCTTATTCATCAAAAAGCTCCCTGGAAACATGCCGCGTATCCTAGGTGGGGATTTGTATCGGCGCTAGATACAACGAACGTGCAGCACATACATTTCAGACAAAACCTCGATCACCGTAGGAAAAAATTCACACAACAGCGCCCGCCATGGCCGATCACGGTCAGCAATGATTCATTTACGACATCCAGCACTCCAAAACTGCCAATTCGTCACACCGCGCTCATGCCCCTCCTGACCCTTGCCGATACCGCTCTGCAGACGTCCTCTTGCGTGCGGAGCACCCATGAAATTCAAGTCGATCCAGTTTTCAGTTGCCGCCCTGGCCGGCGCCATTGTCCTCAGCGTCGTCGCAGCCCTGGTGCTGTACGCGCTGTTTTCCGGTGCCCAGACCCAAGACATGGTCCAGCAACGGACTCAGGCGCAGTTCGAGCAAGTCATCGAACAACGCCTGACGTCGCTGGCGCAAACCCAGGTCAGCCAGATCCAGCGCGAACTCGAAGCACCGCTGCTGATTGCCGGCGGCCTGGTGCGGGTCAATGCGCTGATCGGCACCCCGGACGCCGACGGCCAGCCGCAACTGAGCCTGAGTCGTGAGCAATTGATCAGCCTGATCAAGGAAAACGTCGCCCGGAACCCGAAGATTCTCGGCACCTACATCGGCTGGGAAAAAAACGCACTCGACCATAACGATGCAGCCTACGTTGACACCCCAGTGGTTGGTATTGATGCCAGCAACGGACGCTTTCTGCCGTGGTGGTTCCGCAACGAAGACGGCAGCCTGGGCCTGGACAAACTGGTGGACGTCGACGACCAGAAAACCCTGTCCACCGGCGTGCGCGCCAGCGAGTACTACCTGTGCTCCAAGGAAACCAAAAAATCCTGCGTGATCGATCCGGCGCCCTACAAGGTCGGCGACAAGATCGTCATGCTCGCGTCCTTCATTGAACCGATCATGCTCAACGGCGCGTTCCAGGGCATCGTCGGCGCCGACCTGTCAGTGAACTTCATCCAGGAAATGCTCCTGGGGGAGAATCAGAAACTGTACAGCGGCGCCGGAGAAATGGCCTTGATCGGCGGTAACGGCCGGATCGTCGCCTACACCAAAGACCCGAGCAAATTCGGCGAAAAGGTCAGCGATATCCTCGACAGCAAGCAGATTGCCAACATGGCCAATCTCAAACGCGGCGAAGTGACTTACACCGTCGACAAGGCCCAGGGCCGGATCGAGTTGTACCTGCCATTCGGCATCGGCCAGACCGACGCCCGCTGGACCTTGATGCTGCAACTGCCGCTGAGCGCGGTGATGGCCGACCTGCAAAAACTTCAGGGCGATCTGGATGCGCAGCGCAAATCCGACACCTTTGGCATGGCCATGGTCGGCCTGCTGATCGCCGGTATCGGTTTGTTGGTGATCTGGCTGGTGGGTCATGGCATTGCCCGGCCGCTGAAGCAGATGGTCACCATGCTCGATGACATCGCCCAGGGCGAAGGTGACCTGACCCGCCGCCTGACCAGCGACCGCAGCGACGAATTGGGCTCGATCGCCAAGGGCTTCAATACGTTCCTGGCGAAGTTGCAGGCAATGATTACTCAAGTGGTGACATCGGTGCAGAGCGTCAGCGATTCGTCGGAACACACCGCCGACATCGCCATTCGCACCAACATCGGTGTGCACAAACAAATGGCCGAGATCGATCAGGTCGCCACCGCCGTGCACGAAATGACCGCCACCGCCCAGGACGTGGCGCGCAACGCCACTCAGGCCGCGCAAGCTGCCAGCCATGCCGATCAGGCAGCGGCGCAGGGCATGCAAATCGTCCGTGACACCTCGAACTCGATCGGCGTGCTGGCGGTGGAGATCGGCAAGGCCGTCAGCGTGGTGCAGACCCTGGCCAAGGACAGCGAAAACATCAACGCGATCCTGACGGCCATTCGCGGGATCGCCGAGCAGACCAACCTGCTGGCCTTGAACGCCGCCATCGAAGCGGCGCGGGCCGGTGAACAGGGCCGGGGATTTGCGGTGGTGGCCGATGAAGTGCGCAACCTGGCGCAGAAGACCCAGAAGGCCACTGAAGAAATCCAGACCATGATCCAGCAACTGCAACAAGGCACCCGCGACGTGGTGCGGGTCATGGAAGACAGCCAGAACCGCACTGACGAAAGCGTGCAGCACGCGGCGAAAGCGGCCGAGGCGCTGGAGACCATTACGCAAGCGGTGTCAGTGATCAACGACATGAACACCCAGATCGCCAGCGCGGCCGAGGAACAGAGCGCGGTGGCCGATGACATCAACCGCAACGTGATCAACATCGGGCAAGTGGCCAATGAAGTGGCCGGTGGCGCGGATGAATCAAGCGCGGCCAGTGCGGATTTGACCAAGTTGGCGGAACAGCAGCGGCGGTTGATCAATCAGTTCAAGGTTTAACAATTGCGGGAAGGTCCTGCGGACCTTATCGCGAGCAGGCTCGCTCCCACAGGTGATATTTGGGAACACATTATTTGTGAACACCTGAGATCAAATGTGGGAGCGAGCCTGCTCGCGATGAAGCCAGCTCAGGCGCCTCATCAACCCGGCGTCAAACACTCCGGCCCATTGAGCTTCGGATCATTCACCATGTTGGCCAACACCCGCTCACGTAACGCCGCGGGCTCACTGGCCAGCAACGCCTGCAAGGCATGCAACGGCGTTTCGGGGTTGAGCCAGGCGTCCTGCCCCGCCGCATCGAGAATCAACGGCCGACGCTGACTCGAGGCAGGCTGGGTGATCACCGCCGTGCTCAGCCACACCTGCTCCTGCACCGGATACGCCTCCCAGATCGCCGCGAAGAACAGCGCCGAGCCCTCCCCCGGGGTCAGCCAGTACGGACGTTTACGTGTGGTGCCGCGCCATTCGTAGAAACCATTGGCCGGCAGCAGGCAACGACGCAGGCGCAAGGCTTCGCGAAACATCGGCTGCTCGGCAACGGTTTCGGCGCGGGCATGGGCCGGGGTGCGGGACAGGTCGGTCAGCCACGGCGGCGTCAGCCCCCAACGGGCACGGGCCAACTCACGCTGGCCGTCTGCGCCGGCACGCAGCATCAACACCGAATCGTTGGGGGAAATATTCCACTGAGCCTGCTGGTCGACGGGAAATCCGGGCAGGGCCGCGAAGGCGGGGTTCCAGCGAAACAGGGCATAACGTCCACACATGGGGCAATACGACTCTTGATCGAACGAACGCCAGCCTAACAGACCAGCGTGCCGGGAAAACTGTCCGGTTCGTCGCCGGACAGCGGCAGCGCGGCATTATACGCGGCGATCAGCTCCCGGGCGTATTCGGCCTGATCGTTATCGACCGATAAACCCAGCAGGCCGAACATCGGCAACTCCCCGGTGCCGCCGATCAAATCCCGGCCCAGCAGATGCGCCTCGATGCCCTCACTGGCCAGCATGCCTTGCAGTAACTCGCCTTCCATCAGGTTTTCCGGCTCGTAGATTCGCTGCATTCGCGCCCCTCACTCGTCTTCGCTGTAAACTTCGAGCATCCATTCCAAACCATCGGTTTCGAGATGAAACCTGATCGGCCGACAACAGACCGGACAGTCTTCGATATAGACCTGATCCCCGCCGGACAGATCCAGAAGCGCCTCGGACTCTTCCCCACAATACGGACATGTATAGCGCTCGGTTTCTTGCATCGCGGTCTCCCAAGTGACTTGTGCGTATAATCGCCGGTCTATTTGCAGGGCTATTTTCGTCTGGCTACCTTTTCAGACCGTGCCCCGTTGGTTTTCGATCAAAACCTTTACTTACCCTAGCCGTTTCCAACAAGAGAGCATGATGGGCGAATTCGATGCCATCCGACCTTACGACGACAGCGAAGTCCCAGCAGTGCTGGCACGGCTGCTCGGCGACAAGGCGTTTCTAGATATCCTCACCCACTTCCGCTTCCCGCGTTATGCCGGCGCCTTAGGCTGGATGCTCAAACCTCTTATAGCGCATCGGCTGCGCCGTGAGTTCGCCGGCGTCACGTCGGTGGCCACCTTGCAGGACAAAGTCGAGTTTTACGTCGACCACACCATCGAGCGAGCCACGGACGGGGTGACCTATGCCGGCGTGGAGCAATTCAAGTCCGGCAGCGCCTATCTGTTCATCGCCAACCACCGCGACATCGTGATGGACCCGGCCTTCGTCAACTACGCCGTGTACCACGCCGGCCTGCCGACCCCGCGCATCGCCATTGGTGACAACCTGCTGCAAAAGCCTTTTGTCAGCGACCTGATGCGCCTGAACAAGAGCTTCATCGTGCACCGTTCGATCACCGGTCGCCGGGAAAAAATGGCGGCCTATCAACTGCTGTCTGCCTACATCAACCACTCGATCCGCAACGATTGCGCCTCGATCTGGATCGCCCAGGCCGAAGGTCGGGCCAAGGACGGCGACGACCGTACCGAGTCGGCGATCCTCAAGATGTTCCACATGAGCCGCAAGGACGAGCCGTTCGGCGAGGTCATCCGTTCGCTGAACCTTACCCCGGTGTCGATCAGCTACGAATACGACCCGTGCGACCAGGCCAAGGCCCGCGAGCTGTACATCCGCGCCACCACCGGCAGCTACACCAAGGCGCCGGGCGAAGATGATGTGAGCATCGCCAAGGGCATCACCGGTTACAAAGGCCGGGTCCACGTGAACTTCGCCACACCGATCACCGAACTGTTCGAAGACACCAAGCAATTGGCGATCGAAATGGACAAGCAGATCCTCGGCGGTTACCGGTTGTTCCCGGTGCACTACCTGGCTTATGCGCTGTGGAAAGACGCCGATCCGCAATTGCAGGTGCCGAGAGCGGCCGAGGTGTTTGCGGCAGACGAACTGGCCAAGGCTCAGGAAGAATGGCAGCGTCGGCTGGATGCCTGCCCTGAGGAACATCGTCCGTTCCTGGTGCTGCAATACGCGACACCGGTGCGCAATCAGTATCGGGTCAAGGCCGGGTTGCCGCTGTAAGGCAATGGCTGGAAATGACAACGGCGCCTTCGGGCGCCGTTTCTTTATGCAAGATCAAAAGATCGCAGCCTTCGGCAGCTCCTACATTGACCGAGTACACCCGATATCCAACATGTATGCGCAATCCCCCGTAGGAGCTGCCGCAGGCTGCGATCTTTTGATTTTCAGACGCGCGTGCTGACCCACGACACCAGCAACGCCATCCCGAGGCAGGCAAAACCGAAGCGGTAGAAAAACCGGTTCATGCGCAGGGTCGCCCAATCCAGCGTTGGCTCTTCGCTGGGACGACTCTGGCGCTGGGCTTCGATACTGGCCAACGCACGTTGCTCACGACGACGGGTGGCATGCAGCAACCAGCCGCCCGGGCAGGCGAAAAGCAAGGCCAGCAAGTTGATCAATTTGGCGGGATGAGCGGTAAAGAGCGAAATCAATTGCAGCGACATCACAAACCTCAGGTAAAACCAGTGTGGCGGACACCCAACCGACGACCGCGGCGCGAATTCTACCGAAAGCGCTCCGGCCTGCCCCGGCTTTCCGACAAATAACGAAACCATTTGGCCGATTACTGTCCTGTGTCACGGCGCCGTCATCTGAATCCGCCAGTCTGTCGCCCCTCGAAACCGACACGGACCGCGTCATGCTCCACGCCGAAAACCAGGACCGCCTCTACCTCATTGCCCAAAGCGACGAACAACAAACCTTAGTCGGCAGCCTCGCCTTCAACGTACAGGACCGCCACTGGCTGGTGTATTGCGCGCTGGGCGGGCATCAACATGCGGATTTACCGGAAGCGGATTTGCTGACGGGGGTGAGTGTTCTGGATTTTTATTCGGAGGCGGCTTGAGCGTCCTACAAACGCAGTGACTACATTTCAGTCGTCTGACACACCGCTTTCGCGAGCAAGCCCGCACACATTTGATCGGTGTAAATCTGCAACAGGTCGGCGAACTCAAAAAAAAACCCGGCGCCATCACTGACACCGGGTTCTTTAAACAATCCGCAAACCGTTACTCGGCAAGCACCTGACCAATCGTCGGGTCCTTGAATAAGCGGGTCAACGCATCACTCAGCACATCACTGACCAGCTTGGTATTGGTTTCCTGATTCGGCGCCATGCCAAAACGCTGATCCAGCGATGCACCGTAGCGACCGCTGTAACGACGGTTGGCATTCTGCACATCCGAACGGAACGTCGCGCCAATGGTTGCCTCAGTCACATACAGGCCTTCTTTGGGCGACTGATACTTCAGCTCGGCCAGGGTCACCGTCAATTGTGGCGCGTTCAACGCATTGGCCGTCGGCGTAAAGCCCAGCAGCCGCACGGCCGCTTCAGCCTGAGCCTGCAGCTTCGGCAGAATCTGCGCGCCCTGCACGGTGATCGCACTGGTCTCCGGGTACAGACCACCACGGGTCCCCAACGTTGGCGACGGACGACCGTCCACCACCCGCACCACCACCGGCTGACCATGGCCGACCGGCGCCAGTTGAGCCGTCAGCTTGGGTTCCGGGTTCAGTTGTTGCGGGCTGTGGGCGCAGCCGACGAGGGTCAAACTGGTCACAGTGATCAAACCGAACAACAGGCGTTGCAACATGCTCTTCTCTCCAGAATCAGGCAACTAACAATGCCCGCAGTATAGCGGTGCGCCACTGCGGCGAACTAGCTTCGCGCAACGATTACTGAAATCTCTGACAAACCCGGCACAGTGCGGTTCCTGTCACACATCTGTCACCCACCTTACACATGCACGTCATCACTCACTGGCAACCTTCACAGCAGTCACCCACAAGGTACTTTGCCATGCGTTTTCTCATCTCGCTGTTCGCGCCACGCCCGTTGCATCGCAGCTTTGTTCTGCTCGACCGCAATGGCCACTGCCAGGCATTCAAGCAGTGCAGCCTCCAGCCCATGGGCGATGGCTGGGTCGAAATCGAAGAGATCCGCCTCAACTGGCTACACCATCCCCTGCCCGCCAGCGCCCGTGTCAGCCAGCACCAGCCGCGCGCGCAGGCGCAGCAACTGCTGACCACTTGACCGGACGCCTAATAAAAGTCATTAAACACGACCAATTCCCTGCGTTTCTTCGTTACAATCTCCCCCCGATTATAAGGACGTCTCCTGATCGGGCCTCGCAGCATCGTTCAATGCCTCGGTATTGACACCCCGCACCGCCCACAGAGAGCCGCCCACACAGATCGAGTGAAGCTGGCGCGCTTGCTGTTTCTTAAGCAAATCACCACTTTTCGCGAATCTGCAGAGCTGTCATTACGCTCGGTCACTGAGCTGTTTGCCCGTTTTTGCCTGCCCATGCACCCATGGCGGCAATCCATCCGGGCGCGGTGCCAGGCTGGGACAGCCCTTTTTTGAGGTTCACGTCTTCAAAAGAGCGTGAAAAAAACGGGTTTTCACAACTTCACAAGAGTGTGGCGAGCAAATGAATAGTTTTGCGTCTGAACATGCACCATTAGCGTCTACAACAGCCCAACGACACAGGACCGAGTACTCCTCGAACACCGGAGCCTGAAGCCTGTCCGCTACGGATTTGGTTGCACAAACGGATGTCTCGACCATAAGTCGAATTGCGAGCCGCGCGCTGAAATGAGTTCATGTGACTCTTGAGGCCAGGCCGCATGCATCCGTCGAAGTTGCGAAAAATTGCGAAGATTCGGACATGGCGATCCTGGCCATGGGTATCTGGGGCATCACTGACACGCCCCGGAACGCCTGGCAGCTATGCCGACAATTTGGTGCTGCAGATTTTGGAGACGCGTTAAATGGCGCATAACGAAGCAGTCGACGTAGTACTGGTTGGGGCCGGCATCATGAGTGCCACCCTGGCTGTACTGCTCAAAGAGCTCGACCCCGCGATCAAGCTGGAAGTCGTCGAGCTGATGGATTCCGGTGCCGCGGAGAGTTCCAATCCGTGGAACAACGCCGGTACCGGTCACGCCGGGCTGTGTGAGCTGAACTACACGCCACAGGCCGCCGACGGCACCGTCGACATCAAGAAAGCCGTGCACATCAACACCCAGTTCGAGGTGTCGAAGCAGTTCTGGTCCTACCTGACCAAGAAAGGCACCTTCGGTTCGTGCAAATCGTTCATCAGCCCGGTGCCGCACCTGAGCTTCGTGCAGGGCGACAAAGGCGTTTCCTTCCTCAAGGAACGCTTCAAGGTGCTGAGCAAGCACCACGCCTTCGCCGACATGGAGTACACCGAAGACAAGGCCAAAATGGCCGAGTGGATGCCGTTGATGATGCCGGGCCGCCCGGCCGACGAAGTCCTCGCCGCCACCCGCGTGATGAACGGCACCGACGTCAACTTCGGTGCCCTGACCAACCAATTGCTCCAGCACCTGACCAGCGCACCCGATGCCCAGGTCAAGTACTGCAAGCGCGTCACCGGCCTGAAGCGTAACAACGGCGGCTGGACCGTCAGCATCAAGGACGTCAATAGCGGCAACACTCGTGAAGTCGACGCCAAGTTCGTCTTCCTCGGCGCTGGTGGCGCGGCACTGCCGCTGCTGCAAGCTTCGGGCATCGAAGAAAGCAAAGGCTTCGGCGGCTTCCCGATCAGCGGTCAGTGGCTGCGTTGCGACAACCCGGAAGTGGTCAAGCACCACCAGGCCAAAGTCTACAGCCAGGCTGCGGTCGGTTCGCCACCGATGTCTGTGCCGCACCTGGACACCCGTGTGGTCGATGGCAAGAAGTCCCTGCTGTTCGGACCTTACGCCGGCTTCACCACCAAGTTCCTCAAGCACGGCTCCTTCATGGACCTGCCGATGTCGGTTCGCGCCGGCAACATCGGCCCGATGTTGGCCGTGGCAAAAAACAACATGGACCTGACCAAGTACCTGGTCAGCGAAGTGATGCAGTCGATGGAGCAGCGCCTGGAATCCCTGCGTCGCTTCTACCCTGAAGCGAAAGCCGAAGACTGGCGCCTGGAAGTGGCCGGCCAACGGGTGCAGATCATCAAGAAAGACCCGAAGAAAGGCGGTGTTCTGCAGTTCGGTACCGAACTGGTCGCGGCCAGGGACGGTTCCCTTGCGGCCCTGCTCGGCGCGTCCCCAGGCGCTTCGGTGACGGTTTCGATCATGCTTGAGCTGATCGAAAAATGCTTCCCGAACAAAGCGTCCGGTGAGTGGGCTGCCAAACTGGCGGAAATCTTCCCGGCTCGGGAAAAGGTTCTGGAAACCGACGCAGCGCTGTATCGCAAGATCAATGCGCACAACAACGTCGCGCTGGAACTGGTTGAAGCCAGCAACGAGACCGAAAGCTACGCTTGATTCAGCAGCACAAAAAACGCCCCGTCCTCATTGAGGGCGGGGCGTTTTTTTATATCGGTGAAACGGTTGACCCTAAGATCTTCGGTGTTGGTTACGCCGCCTTCGCGAGCAGGCTCGCTCCCACAGTTGATCGAGTTGAATCACAATTTTGTGATCGACAAAAATCCAATGTGGGAGCGAGCCTGCTCGCGAAGGGCCAGCACAAACACCCACCAAGTCAGGGCAACAACAGTGCACCCTCAGGTCAGCCGCGAGCCTTGTCGATCAGCTCGATGTACTCGGCGGCGTTGCGTTGATCCTTGATCAGGGCGACGAAATCATTGCCGTGCTCATCCTTGCCGTCCAGCTCATAGCCGGCTTCAACAAAGAACGTCAGAAAACGCTCGAAGTCATCGATACGCAGGCCGCGGTAGGCCTTGATCAGTTTGTGCAGCGACGGTGAAGTGGCGTCGACCGGTTCAAAATCGAGGAACAGTTTGATCTGCGCATCGCCGATCTCGTCACCAATCACTTGCTTCTTATCTTTACGCATTGCCGACTCCAGCTCGCAGACATTTCACGGGGCGGGCAGTTTACCCCTGCCTTAGCGCCGGGCTCAACGCGGACGAACGCTGCCTGTGTGCAAATCGGCCCAGATATGGCCGTTGGCGTAGCTGAGGAACTGGCAATACACCGTGTCGTTGCGCAACAAGTCGATCACCACCCGGTACTGAGCCAGCGGGTAATAGAGCGTCAGGGTTTTGCTTCTTTCGTCGTAGATCGGCTTTTTCAGGCTTTTGCTTTCGCCATCGAAATTGACCAACACCTGGCTGATGGTCGCGCCCTTGTTCAAGGATTTACCCTTGAGGCGGATCAGCAATGGCGATGTGACCGGGATCGGCTGTTGGTTGGACTGGCGCTGATTGCCGATTACCACGGAATAGTCGGTGACCTGCAACAGTTGTTGCTGCTCGGGTTCGGCGTCACGCAGGGTCAGGTCGTCCGGGGGCAAAAACTGCGCGTGCATTGGCGCCGGCGCGGCGGCCAGGGGCAGGCTGAGGGTCAGCAACAGGGCGGCGCAGCCGCGGATCAAAAGGCTCATGACAGGCTCCGGGGGCGGGGCCGAGCACTCTAGCATGAGGATCAACCGGGCGAATAACCGATCCAGGTCAATACTCTTGAAGACAAGGCTGGGCATACTGAAAGAGCTTTCAGCCCTATTTCGACAGTGCGCCGTCTATTGTGGAGTACCCATGTCTTTCTCCATTCCCCCGTTGTTCGCCGCCTGGCGCCAGACCTGGCGCGCAGGTTATAGCCTCAGACGCTTGCGCGGCGATATCAGTGCCGGGGTGACGGTAGGGATTATCGCCATCCCTCTGGCCATGGCCCTGGCGATTGCGGTAGGGGTAGCACCCCAGCAAGGTCTGTATACGGTGCTGATTGCCGCGCCCCTGATCGCCCTGACGGGAGGCTCGCGCTTCAATGTCAGCGGGCCGACAGCCGCGTTCGTGGTGATACTGCTGCCGATCACCCAACAATATGGTCTGGGTGGCCTGCTGCTGTGCACCATGCTTGCCGGGGCAATCCTGATTGCCTTGGGGCTGATTCGGGCCGGACGGCTGATTCAGTACATTCCTTATCCGGTGACCCTGGGCTTTACCGCCGGGATCGGCATTGTCATCGCCACACTCCAACTAAAGGATTTGCTGGGCCTGAGTACCACCGGGCATGCCGAACATTACATCGAGCAATTAGGCGGGGTGCTCCAGGCGTTACCCAGCGCTCGTCTGGGGGACGGGATCATCGGTGTCATGTGCCTGGCGGTTCTGATCGTCTGGCCGCGTTTTGTGCCGAGGATTCCGGGGCATCTGGTGGCGCTGGCCGTCGGCGCATTGCTGGGGGTGGCACTGGAAAGCGGCGGATTACCGGTTGCGACGCTGGGGGAGCGCTTCAGCTATATCGTCGATGGCATCAGCCATCCCGGCATACCGCCGTTTCTGCCGAGCTTCGACTGGCCGTGGAATCTGCCGGGGCCCTACGGCCAGCCGCTGCACCTGTCTTACGACCTGATCCGCCAATTAATGGCGCCAGCCTTTGCCATCGCCATGCTCGGTGCCATCGAATCATTGTTGTGCGCGGTGGTGGCCGATGGCATGACGGGCAGCAAACACGACCCTAACGCCGAACTTCTGGGTCAAGGCCTGGGCAATCTGGTCGCACCGCTGTTCGGCGGCATTACCGCCACCGCGGCAATCGCCCGCAGCGCCACCAACGTGCGCAGCGGAGCGTTTTCGCCATTGGCGGCGATTATCCACAGTGCGGTGGTGCTGCTGGCGATACTCGTCCTCGCGCCCCTGTTCAGCTACTTGCCAATGGCGGCACTGGCGGCGTTGCTGGTGATGGTGGCGTGGAACATGAGCGAAGCCCGACACGTCATGCACACCTTGCGTATTGCACCGCGCAGCGATGTGCTGGTCTTGCTGACCTGCCTGAGCCTGACGGTGCTGTTCGACATGGTGCTGGCCGTCGCCGTCGGCCTGCTGCTGGCCGCCGGGTTGTTCATCAAACGCATGAGTGACCTCACGGACACCGCCGAACTGCCTCGCGAGTTCCATCAAGCCTTACAGGATATGCCGGAACATGTTCGTTGCTATGCGATACGCGGACCGCTGTTTTTCGGTGCTGCGGAAAAAGCCCTGGGCGTACTGCGCAAATTCAGCCCGGAGGTCAAAGTGGTGATTGTCGAGATGAGTGCCGTGCCCATGCTGGACATGACGGCGCTGGCGGCCTTCGACAATATCCTCAGGGATTACCGCACCGACGGCATCGGCCTGATTCTGGTCGGAACCGCTCCACGGGTACGCCTGAAACTCAGGCGCGCGGGCATCCATCGGGAACAGCGCCAGTTGGCCTACGTGAACAACCTGGAACAAGCTCGACGCAAAAGCGAACACTGGCTTGCCGGACAGGACTGAGCGCGCAGTTCAAGCAAACTGCGCACGCATCCCGATGTGAGGCCTGGCGGCCAATCGCCCCCAGACAGTCATCCTGTTTACATGCCTTTAACGGCAAAAATCCCGTTGGCGTTACGCCAGTAGCCTTTGTAGTCCATGCCGTAACCGAAGATGTAACGGTCGATGCATGGCAGGCCGACGAAATCGGCTTTCAGGTCCGGGCGGGCCTTGCGGTCGTGGTCCTTGTCGATCAGCACGGCGGTGTGCACTTTGCGCGCGCCGGCGTGTTTGCAGAAGTCGATGATCGCGCCCAGGGTGTGACCTTCGTCAAGGATGTCGTCGATGATCAGCACGTCACGGTCGATGAACGAAACTTCCGGCTTGGCTTTCCAGAACAGCTCGCCACCGCTGGTTTCGTTGCGATAACGGGTGGCGTGCAGGTAGGACGCTTCAAGCGGGAAGTTCAGATGCGTCAGCAGCTTGCCGGAGAAAATCAGCCCGCCATTCATCACGCAGAACACTACCGGATTGCTCTCAGCCAGCTGATCGTTGATTTGCGCACCGACGCGGGCGATGGCCGCCTCGACTTCAGCTTCGGTGTACAGGCAGTCAGCCTCTCGCATGATTTGACGGATATGCTCGAGATCAGCGGACATGGCGCTCTCCAAGGGGGAAATTAGGGGGGGACGTAGTCACGAAAAGCGGGCAAAGGTACGCATCAAGCGAGGCCAGATCAAGCGTTTGTGGACTAACGTTCTATATGTCTATAGGACAACACCCTCGGTTAGATTAATCTAGGCCGGTTTTTTTGCCCGCCGCCGGAGCCTTTTCCCATGCCCATCCGTGAGATCCGCCATCCGCTGATCCGTCATAAACTTGGCCTTATGCGCCGCGCCGACATCAGCACGAAGAATTTCCGTGAGCTCGCTCAGGAAGTCGGTGCCCTGCTGACCTATGAGGCCACCAAAGACCTGCCGCTGGAAAGCTACGACATCGAAGGCTGGTGCGGCACGGTGTCGGTCGAGAAAATCGCCGGCAAGAAGATTACCGTGGTGCCGATCCTGCGTGCCGGTATCGGCATGCTCGAAGGCGTGCTGAGCCTGATCCCGGGCGCCAAGGTCAGCGCCGTGGGCGTGGCCCGCAACGAGGAAACCCTCGAAGCCCACACCTACCTGGAAAAACTGGTGCCGGAAATCGACGAGCGCCTGGCGATGATCATCGACCCGATGCTCGCCACCGGCGGCTCGATGGTCGCCACCATCGACCTGCTGAAAAAGGCCGGCTGCAAGGACATCCGCGCGATGGTCCTGGTGGCCGCCCCCGAAGGCATCGCCGCTGTAGAGAAGGCTCACCCGGACGTGACCATCTACACCGCTTCCATTGATCAGAAACTGAACGAACACGGTTACATCATCCCAGGCTTGGGCGATGCCGGTGACAAGATCTTCGGCACCAAGCAGAAGGACGCTTGAGCATGCAGCAAGAGTTCAACGATCCGCTCTGGCGCACAGTGCTGTCGGGTGCGCAGATGCTGTTCGTGGCCTTTGGCGCGCTGGTGTTGATGCCATTGATTACCGGCCTCGACCCGAACGTGGCGCTGTTCACCGCAGGCCTTGGGACGATTCTGTTCCAGATCGTCACCGGGCGTCAGGTACCGGTGTTCCTGGCCTCGAGCTTTGCCTTCATCACGCCGATCATTCTCGCCAAGGGCCAGTTTGGCCTGGCGGCAACCATGGGCGGTGTGATGGCGGCCGGTTTCGTCTACACCTTCCTCGGCCTTGCCGTGAAGATCAAAGGCACCGGGTTCATCGACCGATTGCTACCACCGGTAGTGATTGGCCCGGTGATCATCTCCATCGGCCTGGCCATGGCGCCGATCGCCGCCAACATGGCGATGGGCAAGGCCGGCGACGGCACGGAGCTGATTCCTTACCAGACGGCGATGTTGATCTCGATGCCGGCGCTGCTGACCACCCTGATCGTCGCGGTGTTCGGCAAAGGTATTTTCCGCCTGGTGCCGATCATCTCCGGTGTGCTGGTGGGTTTCGCCATGGCGTTCTATTTCGGGGTGGTCGATACCGCGAAAATTGCTGCCGCACCGTGGTTCGCGATTCCACACTTCACGGCGCCGGAATTCAACTGGCAGGCCATTCTGTTCATCGTTCCGGTGGCCCTCGCGCCAGCGATCGAACACATTGGCGGCGTGATTGCAGTCGGTAGCGTGACTGGTCGCGATTACCTGAAAAAGCCCGGCCTGCACCGCACCCTGCTCGGCGATGGCATTGCCACCACCGCAGCCGGCCTGTTCGGCGGCCCGCCCAACACCACCTACGCCGAAGTGACTGGCGCGGTGATGCTGACTAAAAACTACAACCCGAAAATCATGACCTGGGCGGCAATCTTTGCGATCAGCCTAGCGTTCATCGGCAAGTTCGGCGCACTGCTGCAAAGCATCCCGGTACCGGTAATGGGCGGGATTCTCTGCCTGTTGTTCGGTTCGATCGCGGCGGTGGGGATGAACACCATGATTCGCCACAAGATCGACCTGGGCGAAGCACGCAATCTGGTGATTGTCTCGGTGACGCTGGTGTTCGGGATTGGCGGCATGCTGGTCGGCACCGGTACCGGCCCGGACGATTTCGGCCTCAAAGGCATCGCGCTGTGTGCGGTGGTGGCGATTGCGCTGAACCTGTTACTGCCGGGCAATGACAGCTGGAAGCACAAGCGGGCGGATGAGCCGCTGATCTAAGCAGGTCTCAAGAACGCCATCGCGGGCAAGTCGGACCGCCGCACCGCCGCTCCCACAAGGTCAGCGCAATACCTGTGGGAGCGGGCTTGCCCGCGATGCTTTTAAAGCGCCAACGGTGCCCGTTCACACAAGGAGCTCAACGCCTTGGTCCACTGCGGATGATCGTTGAGGCACGGCACCAATACCAACTCCTCCCCTCCCGCTTCGCGGAACTGTTCCCGCCCACGATCACCAATCTCTTCCAGTGTCTCGATGCAATCGGCGACGAACGCCGGGCACATCACCAGAACTTTCTTCACACCGCTCTTGGCCAACTCATCGAGGCGCACTTCGGTGTAGGGTTCGATCCACTTGGCTCGCCCCAGACGCGACTGGAACGACACCGACCACTTGCCGTCCGGCAAGCCCAGGCGCCGGGCAAACTCGGAAGCGGTGCGCAGGCATTGAGCGCGGTAGCAGGTGGTTAATACTTCCGGTGAAGCGTTCTGACAGCAATTATCGCTTTTAAAGCAATGATGACCGGTGGGGTCGATCTTGGTCAGGTGCCGTTCCGGCAAGCCATGGAAACTCAGCAGCAGGTGATCGTAATCCTGCAGCAGATAAGGCTTGGCACTGGCGACCAAGGCCTCGAGGTATTCCGGCTGATCGTAGAACGGCTGAAGAATCGAGAATTGCACATCGAGGTTATTATTTCGCACCACGCGCCTGGCTTCTTCGATCACCGTGGTCACGGTGCTGTCGGCGAACTGTGGATAGAGCGGCGCCAAGGTAATTTTTTTGTGCCCCTGGGCAGCCAGCCGCACCAGTGTCGATTCAATCGACGGCTCGCCGTAACGCATCGCCAGTTCCACCGGCCCCTGGGTCCATTGGACGGTCATGGCCTGTTGCAAGCGACGGCTGAGCACAACCAGTGGCGAGCCCTCCTCCCACCAGATCGATGCGTAAGCATGGGCCGATTGCTCCGGGCGCCTGATCAGAATCAACGACACCAGCAAACGCCGCACCGGCCACGGCAGGTCGATCACATACGGGTCCATCAGAAATTGATTGAGGTAGCTGCGCACATCCGCCACCGAGGTGGAAGCGGGTGAACCCAGGTTGACCAGAAGCAACGCGTGATCGGTCATGCAACGTCCTATTTCTTAAGGCGGCTGGACAGATCGTCCAACGCCGCGCGCAAATCAGTGAACTGGAAAGTGAAGCCCGCTTCCAGCAGGCGAGCCGGCATGGCCTTCTGGCCACCCAGCAGCAGCAATGACAACTCGCCCAGGCCCACCTTCAACACGAGGGTTGGCATCGGCATGAACGCCGGACGATGCAACACGCTACCCAACGTTTGGGCAAATTCGCGATTGCGCACCGGCTTGGGTGCGCAGGCATTATATGGACCGCTGGCCTCATTGCGATGCAGAAGAAAATCAATCAGGGCGATTTGATCCTTGATATGAATCCACGGCATCCACTGCCGACCATTGCCGAGCGGCCCGCCCAGCCCCAGTTTGAACGGCAACAATAGCCGCGACAAAAAGCCGCCCTCGGCGGACAGCACCAACCCGGTACGAATGAGGATCACGCGAATGCCCAAGGCTTCGGCGCGTTGCGCGGTTTCTTCCCAGGCGATGCACAACTGGCTGGCGAAATCATCGATGACCGGCGGAGATTTTTCAGTCAACTCCCGCTCGCCACCGTCGCCGTACCAACCGATCGCCGAGCCGGAAATCAGCACCTGCGGTTTCTGCTCGCGGCTTTCGAGCCAGGCCAGCAGCGTTTCGGTCAGGGTGATCCGGCTGCTCCACAACAACGCTTTGCGTTTATGGGTCCAGAGCCGATCGGCGATCGGGGCGCCCGCGAGGTTGATAATGGCATCCACCGATTCTTGACCCAGGTCCTCGAGCCGTGAGATTCCACGTACCTGAGTGCCACAGACTTTGGCGACTTTCGCAGGCGTGCGGCTCCAGACCGTCAGGCGATGCCCCTGACTCAACCAGTGTTGGCAGAGTTGACGTCCTATCAAACCAGTACCGCCGGTCAGCAATATGTGCATGACATCTTCCTCGCGTGGCGTTTTACCCTGATCACTAGTCTATTTTTATAAGCAGGGATCTTTGGTATCGGGCAGGCTCTGTGTCTAACAATAGGTCAAGCTGTCAGAACGAGAACGCTAAAAGTTATACCAAAAAACAATATTGTACAGGTTTGAACCACGGCGTAGTCTGTACAGAAAGGTAAACGAGGCCCCTATGACTGTACCTATCGCAATCATCGGCACCGGCATCGCCGGGCTCTCAGCCGCCCAGGCCCTTACGGAGGCCGGGCATGTCGTTCAACTTTTCGATAAAAGCCGCGGCAGTGGCGGACGCATGTCGAGCAAGCGCAGCGATGCGGGTGCTCTGGACATGGGCGCGCAATATTTCACCGCCCGCGACCGTCGCTTCGTCACTGAAGTCCAGCGCTGGCAAGCCAACGGCTGGGTCGCCGTATGGACGCCGCAGCTCTATACCTTTCACGGCGGCCAGCTCAGACCTTCGCCGGACGAACAGACACGCTGGGTCGGCACACCACGCATGAGCGCGATCACGCGCGGCCTGCTCGGTGATCTGGAAGTGCATTTCGCCTGCCGCATCACCGAGGTCTATCGCGGTGAAGAACACTGGCACCTGCAAGACGCCGAGGGTTTCACTCACGGCCCGTTCAGCCATGTCGTCATCGCCACGCCCGCCCCTCAGGCGACCGCACTGCTGGCGGCCGCGCCGAAGCTCGCCGGAGCCGCCGCCGGGGTAAAAATGGAGCCTACCTGGGCCGTCGCCCTGGCTTTCGACACGCCACTGGAAACCGCCATCGAAGGTTGCTTCGTGCAGGACAGTCCTCTTGACTGGCTGGCGCGCAACCGCAGCAAACCGGGACGCGACACCACCCTCGATACCTGGGTGCTGCACGCCACCAGCGCCTGGAGCCGGCAACATATCGACCTGCCCAAGGAAGCGGTGATCGAGCAATTGCACGGTGCCTTTGCCGAACTGCTGCACGACGCCATGCCTGCTCCGACGTTCAGCCTCGCTCATCGCTGGCTTTACGCCCGACCGGCCAGCAGCCATGAATGGGGAGCCCTGGCCGATGCTGATCTGGGACTGTATGTGTGCGGCGACTGGTGCCTGTCCGGCCGTGTCGAAGGCGCCTGGCTCAGTGGTCAGGAAGCAGCCCGTCGTCTGCATGAGCACCTGCAGTGAATTGAATTTAATCAAATCCAGTCCATTGCTGCTGTCGAGATGGGCTGCAGCCCCGCAAAAACTTATACAAAAAAATTGACTTGTACACCTTCGAATCTATGATGAAGTCATGTTGTACAGATCTGGATTCGAGACGCTCCTATGCCTGCACAGTCGACGACCCAACCGAAAATCGCCATCAGCGCCTGCTTGATGGGGGCCGAGGTGCGCTACAACGGCGGGCACAAGGCATCACCACTGTGCAGCCGCATCCTCTCTGATTATTTCGATTTCGTCCCGGTGTGCCCGGAAGTCGCCATTGGCCTGGGTATCCCTCGCGAACCGATCCGCCTGGTCGGCAACCCCGAACATCCGGAGGCTGTCGGCACCGTCCACCCGGAGATCAACGTCACCCGGCCGCTGGCCGAGTTTGCGCAAAAAATGGCAGTGGAACTGGGCGACATCTGCGGCTATATCTTCATGCAGAAATCCCCTTCGTGCGGGCTGGAACGGGTCAAGGTCTACCACGCCAACGGCGCGCCAGTGGACGGCGGTAGCCGTGGCATCTACGCCCAAGCCTTCTGCGCGTTGCATCCTGATTTACCAGTGGAAGAAGACGGCCGCCTCAATGACCCGGTGCTGCGGGAAAACTTCCTCACCCGCGTGTTCGCTTACAGCGCCTGGCAGCAGTTGCTGCACACAGGCCTGACCCGACGCAGACTCACTGACTTTCACTCGCGCTACAAATACCTGTTGATGGCCCACAACCCGGTGCAATACAAAACCCTGGGCAACTTGCTGGGCAACATGGGCCAGACCGATCTCGACGTGCTCGGCCCGCGCTATTTCAGTGAGCTGATGGCGGCCCTGAAAAAATGCGCCACGCGCCGCACCCACACCAATGTGCTGCAGCACCTCTGCGGCTATCTCAAACAAGCCATCAGCCCTGAAGACAAACAGGAAGTGCAGCACGTCATCGGCCAGTATCGCCAGGGCATCGTGCCGCTGGTGGTGCCATTGACGCTGCTCAAACACTACTTTCGCCAACACCCGGATCCATACATTGCACAACAGGTTTACCTGCAACCGCATCCGGAAAACCTCAGCCTGCGAAACGCGATTTAATGAAAAGCCCACCGGATACCAGCGCCAGCGAAGACCTTGGCACCGACTTCAAGAAGGCCCTTGATGCTGGTTGGCTGCCCATTCGTGAAGTGGCCCGGCAAACCGGGGTCAATGCCGTCACCTTGCGCGCCTGGGAACGGCGCTATGGGCTAATCGTGCCGCAGCGTACGCCCAAGGGGCATCGGCTGTTCCGTGCCGAACACGTTCAACGGATCCTGACGATCCTCACCTGGCTCAATCGCGGCGTGGCTGTCAGCCAGGTCAAACAACTGCTCGACACGCCTCAGGGGCTTACCGAACCCGTTGGGAACGATTGGCTGGTGCTGCGCCAGATACTGCTGCAAGCGGTCACTCAGCTAGCCGAACGTACCCTCGATGACACGGTGAATCAGGCGATGGCGCTGTATCCGCCACGTACCTTGTGTGAACGACTGTTGATGCCGTTGCTGGCGGAACTGGAACAACGCTGGCAAGGCCAGTTCGGCGCACAGATGGAGCGGGTGTTCGTTTATTCCTGGTTGCGCAGCAAATTCGGCGCGAGGGTCTACCATAACAACCGGCAGTTACGCACCGCGCCGCTGCTGCTGATCAATCATTCGGACCTGCCGCTGGAGCCTCATCTGTGGCTCACGGCCTGGCTGATCAGCAGCACCGATTGCCCAGTGGAAGTTTTCGACTGGCCACTCCCGGCCGGCGAATTGACACTGGCGGTTGATCACCTGCAAGCCCGCGGCGTACTGCTGTATTCCAGCAAAGCCATGAATCTTTCGCAGTTGCCGAAACTTCTGAACGGCATCAGTTGCCCAAAAATGATCGCCGGACCAACGGTATGCATTCACCACGCCGAGTTGTCCGCAAGAACCACCGCCATTGCTGATTTGTCCCTGGCCGAAGATCCCTTGTCGGCCCATCAGGGCCTGATTCAGCGTGGGCTTATTTAATGGCGAATTTGTAATGAATCGTGCGGACACCCCCCTGCAATTGATCTGGCTGCGCAGCGACTTGCGTGTGCACGACAACACCGCCCTCTCGGCCGCTGCCGCCCGCGGCCCGAGTGTGGCGGTGTATTTGCTGAGTCCGCAGCAATGGCTTGCGCATGGCGACGCGCCGTGCAAAGTGGATTTCTGGCTGCGTAACCTGAGCGAATTACGCCAGGCGCTGGACGCACTGAACATCCCGCTGCTGATTCGTAAAGCGTCCCGCTGGGATGAGGCACCGAAGGTCCTGCTCGATCTCTGCCAGCAATTGAAGATCGACGCAGTGCACGCAAACGAGGAGTACGGCACTCATGAAACCCGTCGCGATGCGGCGGTGGCCCAAACGCTGAAAGCCTGGGGCATCGACTTTTACAGCTATCTCGATCAACTGCTGTTCAAGCCGGGCACCGTACTGACCAGAACCGGCACTTACTTCCAGGTCTTCAGCCAGTTTCGCAAGGTCTGCTACGAACGGCTGCACGCGTCATTACCCAGACTGGTCGCTGCACCCACTGCCCAGGCTCCGCTCGATATAGACCACGACGAACCACCCTCCCGTGTCGAGGGTTTCGATACACCCTGCGACCACTTGCGTGCGCTCTGGCCGGCCGGCGAAACCGAAGCCCGGTGCCGCCTCGACACCTTTGCCGACACACAGATCGACCATTACCACAGCGAACGCGACTTCCCGGCAAAACCCGGCACCAGCCAGCTCTCGGCCTATCTCGCCGCCGGGGTCCTTTCCCCTCGTCAGTGTCTGCACGCCGCGCTACGAAGCAATCAGGGGGAGTTTCAAAGCGGCAAGGTCGGTGCCGTCACCTGGATCAACGAACTGCTGTGGCGCGAGTTCTACAAACACATTCTGGTGGGCTACCCACGGGTTTCCCGGCACCGCGCCTTCCGCCCGGAAACCGAAGCCCTGGCCTGGCGTGACGCCCCGGAAGAACTCAAGGCCTGGCAGCAAGCCCGTACCGGCTTGCCGATCATTGACGCCGCCATGCGCCAATTGCTGGAAACCGGCTGGATGCACAACCGCTTGCGCATGGTGGTGGCAATGTTCCTGACCAAAAACCTGCTGATCGACTGGCGTGAAGGCGAACGCTTTTTCATGCAGCATCTGATTGACGGCGACCTGGCGGCGAACAACGGTGGTTGGCAGTGGAGTTCATCCACCGGCACCGATTCGGCACCCTACTTCCGGATTTTCAACCCGCTGAGCCAGTCGGAAAAGTTCGATGCTGAAGGAGTGTTCATCAAGCATTGGTTACCGGAGCTCAACGAACTGAATAAAAAAGACCTGCACAACCCGGCGAGTCTCGACGGATTGCTCGGCGTAAGGGATTATCCACCGCCGATCGTCAACCTGAGCACTTCCCGCGAACGAGCACTGGCCGCGTATAAGAGCCTGCCGTCGCGACAAGGTTGATCGCAACGTGATTATTTTGATACCGGAGCGTTGCCTTATGAACACTCATTGGTATTGAGCCAAAAAAAACTGCCTAATAAAAAGGAATTTTGGATGAGTCTTACACCGCCAAGGCGATATTGGTTGACCGGAGCCAGCAATGGTATTGGTGCCGCGCTGGCCGAAGAAATACTGAAATCAGGTGCTCATCTGGCCGTCAGCTCCCGCTCGATGGCGCCATTGAAAGCCCTGTCTCAGCGTTATCCCGGACAAGTGCTGATGGTTGCGGGGGATTTGACCAACGGCCAAAGAGTGCGCGAAATCGGCGAGCAAATTGCCAAGGAATGGGGTTCTCTGGACACCATGATCCTTAACGCAGGCACCTGCGAATACGTCAACGCCAATCAGTTCGACTCATCCATCATCGAGCACATCGTGCGTACCAACCTGCTTGCCAGCAGTTATTGCATCGCAGCCGCCCGGCCCCTGCTGCGGGCGGGTACGGCGCCGTATCTGGTGAGCATGGCCAGCTCGGTAACCTGGCTGCCCTTGCCCCGGGTCGAATCCTATGGTGATTCAAGGGCCGGATTGCGTCATCTATTGGAGTCCACGCGCATCGACATGGCTGCGGACAACATCGAAATGACGGTGGTCAGCCCAGGTTTTATCGATACCCCCCTGGACGAGGCTCCGATACACCTCAACTGGTCGGCGGGCAAAGTTGCGCGATACCTCTTCGACAGGCTCAGGTATCGTCCACTGGAGATCAGCTTACCGGAGCTGATCATGCCCGTCCTTTGGCCTCTGCCGCAAAAGCCCCGCCAGCCCGCACTGGCAATCGGCACGCGCATGGCGCGAAGCAAGCCGCCGATCGAGGATCTGCCATGAAGCTTGAGCGTCCGTCAGGCCTTTCACACAGCATGGGCCCGCTGCCTTACACTGCGCGCCATGAAAACCATTCCCCACACACAAATCGCCGAGCCTGCGGTTACCTGCTCGACTTGCGCAGCCTGCTGCTGCCAGCTTGAAGTCATGCTGATCACCGACACCGGAGTGCCCGAGCGTTTTATCGATACAGACGATTGGGGTGGGGAAGTCATGCTGCGACTGGATGACGGCTGGTGCGCCGCGCTGGATCGCAACAGCATGATGTGCACCATCTACGAAAAACGTCCGCTGATCTGCCGGGAATTCGAAATGGGCGCACCGGAATGCATCAGCGAACGCCAGGGAATTG
The DNA here is from genome assembly GCF_034008235.1 of Pseudomonas sp. P9_31. Taxonomy (NCBI): domain Bacteria; kingdom Pseudomonadati; phylum Pseudomonadota; class Gammaproteobacteria; order Pseudomonadales; family Pseudomonadaceae; genus Pseudomonas; species Pseudomonas sp. P9_31. The sequence continues at coordinate 1,082,104 of NZ_CP125375.1, read as the reverse complement.
CGACGGCGTATCGGTGAACCTCAGACCACCGAAGATTCAATGTGGGAGCGGGCTTGCTCGCGAAGACGGACTATCAGTCAACATTAGTGTTGAATGTTAAATCGCATTCGCGAGCAAGCCCGCTCCCACACTGAAGGTACAGTGCTGCTTACAAGGGCATTGTGTAATGCAATGCGTAACTTTCTACACCGTCGTTCGGATTGCTGAGCCCGGCATTGGAGTAGTGGGTGGCGCGAATCCCGACTTCATGTCCGCCGGCAAAGCGCAAACCAAACCCGAAACGGTCTTCGAACTGAAAGGCACTGCCGAGCCTGTTATCTTCGAGTTCGGTGTTGGCGAACACCGCGATGCCGATACCCGCTTCAACATAGGGTCTGATGGTCTGACCGGCAAACTCGTACACCAACACCGGCGAGAACGACAAACTGTGATTGCTCGCTGTTTTGTCGCCATCCCAGTAGGTGTAAGCGCCGCTCCAGTAGCCGGTCAAGCGCCCGATGTCACTCTGCAACCAGCTCTTGTCCCAGTCGAATTGCATGCCCAGTCTGTAGGTCATGGTCGAATCGCTGGTCTGGCCGACCCCGAACTCCACCCCCGCCGCCTGCGCGGTAAAACTGTGCCCCATCAACGCGGTCGCAATCGCGGCCAAGCAGAATAGTCGCTTCATTAGAAACATCCTTTTCCGAACAATTTAGTATGGTTTTTATGCTGCTCAACAAACAAAGCCATGCAGTCGCCGTTTAATCAGAAGCTCCCCCAATTATTCGTTTGCTACGCATCTCTACCCTTCGAAGCTTCGCACAACACCAGACATATTCCACAGTATCGGCAAGATATTTCTGAAGTGCGCAGGATCGGCACTCGACCAGAACTGTGCGGCGCGGGCAGGCCCCTCGGCCAGCAACTCACGCTCGGCCAACAGACGCTGAAGTTGCCGCGCCACAGCGGCACCGGTATCGATCAGGCTGATGCCCTGCGGGAGCATTTGCTTAAGCAGTGGCTTTAGAAAGGGATAATGCGTGCAGCCCAGAATGATTGTGTCTGCACCTGCAGCCAGCAACGGCTCGACATACCCTTGCAGCAACTGACGTAATGTCTCGCTGTGCAAATCGCCATTTTCAATTAGCTCCACCAGCCCGGGGCACGGCTGAGTAATCACCCGTACATCTGTGGCGAAACGATCGAGCAAGGCAGCAAACTTGGCACTCTGCAAAGTACCGGTGGTGGCGAGCACGCCGACCACACCGCTGCGCGTCGCCGCAGCGGCCGGTTTGACCGCGGGCTCCATGCCAACGATGGGCCACTCGGGGAAATCGCGCCGCAAGTCCGCAACACCAGCCACCGTCGCGGTGTTGCAAGCCAGCACCAGTGCCTTGGCGCCCTGCTGCTGAAAGAATTGCGCCATGACACTGCAACGCTGGCGGATGAATGACGGGGTTTTCTCGCCGTAGGGAATATTCCCGCAATCGCCGAAATACAACAGAGACTCGTTGGGTAGCAGACGCTGGATCTCGGCCAGCACCGACAGCCCACCGACACCGGAGTCGAACACGCCGATCGGCGCTTCACGCATGGCGCGACCCGCAGACGCTGCAGCCCGGATCACGCTTGACCCGCAATTCACGGAAGCGTGAGCCCAAGGCATCGATCAATAACAGGCGCCCCACCAGCGGCTCGCCGAACCCCACCAACAGTTTCAGCGCTTCCAGTGCCTGGAGGCTGCCGACCAACCCGACCAAGGGACCAACGACGCCCGCTTCGCTGCAGGTCAACTCGGCTTCGCTGCCATGCCCGTATAAACAGTGGTAGCACGGGCTTTCTGGACGACGAGGGTCGAATACTGACAATTGTCCTTCGAGGCGAATCGCCGCACCGCTGACCAGCGGCTTGCGCGCGGCCACACACGCGGCGTTGACCGCCTCGCGGGTGGAGAAATTGTCGGAACAGTCCAGCACCAGATCCACCGCAGCAACGGCGGCGGCCAGCGAATCCTCGTCCAATGCAGTGCGATGGGCGATCAGCTGAATCTCGGGATTGATCGCGGTCAGGCGACGGATCGCCGAATCGACCTTGCTCAGGCCGACGCTGTCGGTGTCATGAACGATCTGGCGTTGCAGATTGGTCAGGTCGACCGTGTCGAAGTCTGCCAGATGCAACTCACCGACGCCGGCTGCGGCCAGATACAGCGCAACCGGCGAACCGAGGCCGCCGAGGCCGACAATCAGTACACGGCTTTCTTTGAGCCGTAATTGGCCGTCGATGTCGACGTGTTGCAGCAGAATCTGCCGGCTGTAACGCAGCAACTCCTGATCATTCAGCACGGCAAGCGCCCCAGACTGATGCGTTGGTGACCGCCCAGATCGGTACGGCTGTGGACTTCTTCAAAGCCGCGGGTCAGCAGCAAATCGCGCACCGCGCAAGCTTGATCGTAACCGTGCTCAAGCATCAACCAGCCACCCGCTTCAAGATAATCCGGTGCCTGGGCGACGATCAGACGCAGATCGTCCAGCCCATCGACGCCCGCCACCAGAGCACTGGCCGGTTCAAAGCGCACATCGCCCTCCACCAGATGCGGATCGGTCGACGCGATGTAAGGCGGATTGCTGATAATCAGTTGAAAACGCTGGCCTTCCAAAGCGCTGAACCAATGGCTGCTCGATACCGTGGCATTGTTCAGGTTCAAGCGCTGACGATTGCGCTCGGCCAGGGCCACGGCTTCCAGCACGCGATCCACGGCGGTGACCTTCCAGGCCGGACGCTCGCTGGCCAGCGCCAGGGCGATGGCACCACTGCCGGTGCCCAGATCGAGCACCTTGGCCGGGGTGGCCGGCAACAGTTCCAACGCAGCTTCCACCAGCAATTCAGTGTCGGGACGCGGAATCAGCGTGTGGGGCGCGACTTCCAGGTCGAGCTTCCAGAAGCCTTGCTGCCCCAGAATATAGGCCACTGGCTCACCGCTACGGCGGCGCTGCAAATACTCGGCAAACTTCAGTGCCGCTTCGCTCGGGACGATACGCTCGGGCCAGGTGTGCAGAAAGCTGCGGGACTTGCCCAAGGCAGCCGCCAGCAGCAATTCGGCATCCAGACGCGCGGTGGGCGAATCAGGTAAATCGGCGGCGCGCAGCAAACTGGCAATGATCGTCATTTACTCACCTATCGCTGCCAATTGATCGGCCTGGTACTCGGCCAGCAACGGTTCGATCACCGCATCCACGCCGCCCGCGAGAATTTCGTCGAGCGAATACAGCGTCAGGTTGACCCGATGGTCGGTGACCCGGCCTTGGGCGAAGTTGTAGGTACGGATCCGCTCGGAGCGGTCACCGGAACCGACCAGCAATTTACGCTCGCTGGCGATGGCATTGGCCGCCGCGCTGGTCTGTTGGTCATTGAGCTTGGCCGACAGCCAGGACATTGCCCGGGCACGGTTCTTGTGCTGAGAACGTTCTTCCTGGCATTCGACGACAATACCGGATGGCAAGTGGGTGATACGGATTGCCGAGTCGGTCTTGTTGACGTGCTGACCACCGGCACCGGAGGAGCGATAGGTATCGACCCGCAGATCCGCCGGGTTGATCTCGATGGCTTCCTGCTCGTCCGGCTCGGGCAACACGGCTACGGTGCAGGCTGAGGTGTGGATGCGGCCTTGAGATTCAGTGGCCGGAACCCGTTGTACGCGGTGCGCACCGGATTCGAACTTCAGCTTGCCGTAGACATTCTCGCCTTCGACCCGGGCAATGACTTCTTTATAGCCGCCGTGTTCGCCTTCGTTCTCCGAGAGTATCTCTACCCGCCAGCCACGCCGCTCGGCATAACGCGAATACATGCGGAACAGGTCGCCGGAGAAAATTGCCGCTTCGTCGCCGCCGGTACCCGCGCGGATTTCCAGGAACACGTTACGACCGTCGTTCGGATCCTTGGGCAGCAGCATGCGTTGCAGGCTGGCTTCGAGTTCGATCAAGCGTTCCTTGGCTTCGCGGACTTCTTCCACGGCCATTTCACGCATGTCCGGGTCGCTGTCCTTGAGCAGTGCCTGGGCGCCTTCGAGGTCGCCCTGCACTTTGAGAAGCTGTTTATAAGTGTCGACGATCGGCTCGACTTCCGCATATTCCTTGGAATAGGTACGGAACTTGTTCTGATCGGAAATGACTTCGCCATCGCCAAGCAGGGCGGTCAATTCCTCGAAACGGTCCTGGAGGATGTCCAGCTTATTGAGCAGTGACGCTTTCATTGCGTTTTTTTATCCGAAAAGCTATCCGATGAGCCCTCACCGAGGGCAAAGAGTTCCTGGGCCATGGCCAGCGCATCGAGGCGGCCTTCGGCAGAAAGCTTTTTCAATTGCACGCTCGGTGCGTGCAAGAGTTTGTTGGTCAGGCCACGGGCCAGTTGCACCAGCACGTCCTCGGCGCTGCTGCCATTGGCGAGCATGCGTTGGGCTTTGAGCAACTCTTCGTCGCGCATGCGCTCGCTTTGTTGACGATAGGCCTTGAGCACATCCACCGCCGCCAGTTCGCGCAGGCGAACCATGAAATCTTCGGCACCGACCGACACCATCTCTTCGGCGGCCTGGGCAGCGCCCTGACGGCTCTTGAGGTTCTCGGCGACCACTTCGTGGAGATCGTCGACGCTATACAGGTAAACGTCGTCCAACTCGCCGACTTCCGGCTCGATATCCCGAGGGACGGCGATATCCACCATGAAGATCGGCTTGTGCTTGCGCAATTTCAAGGCACTTTCCACCGCGCCTTTACCCAGAATCGGCAACTGGCTGGCGGTGGAACTGATGACGATGTCGCTGCGCACCAGTTCTGCCGGGATATCCGAGAGCAGCACCGCGTGGGCACCGAACTGCTCGGCCAGCGTGCTCGCGCGCTCCAGTGTGCGGTTGGCGACCACGATTCGCTTCACACCCAGTTCATGCAAATGGCGGGCAACCAGGGTGATGGTCTCACCCGCGCCGATCAGCAAAGCCTGGCTGCGTTGCAAATCACTGAAAATCTGTTTCGCCAGGCTGACCGCGGCAAACGCCACGGACACTGGGTTTTCACCGATGGCAGTGTCGGTTCGCACCTGTTTGGCCGCATTGAACGTGGCCTGGAACAAACGCCCGAGCAGCGGACCAATGGTGCCGGCTTCGCGGGCCACGGCGTAAGCCGACTTCATCTGACCGAGAATCTGCGGTTCGCCCAACACCAGCGAATCAAGGCCGGAGGCGACCCTCATCATGTGACGAACTGCCGCATCGTCTTCATGCACATAAGCACTCGCGCGCAGCTCATCGAGGCTCAAATGATGATAATCGGCCAGCCAGCGCAACACGATGTCAGCCGAAAGGTGATCCTGTTCTATATACAGTTCACTGCGATTGCAGGTGGAGAGGATCGCAGCTTCGCGGCTGTCGGTGAGTCGGCAGAGCTGCTGCAAGGCCTCAACCAGCTGCTCAGGGGTAAAGGCCACGCGCTCGCGGACGTCTACTGAAGCAGTCTTGTGGTTAATACCGAGTGCAAGGAAGGCCATTCAAGGTCGCTGATGGTGACGTGAAGCCGACAATTGTCCTACTTCGACAGAGCCAGAACAACCACTCGATATCTATCGTCTTGGTAGACATCCCCACTGGCTGCGATCTGTTCTTATTCACACTGGCGATGGGCCTCTGTAGGCGCTGCCGAAGGCCGCGATCTTTTGCCGTTAAAAGAGCAAGATCAGAAGATCGCAGCCTTGGGCAGCGCCTACAATGGCATCGCCCCGCGATTATCAGGTACAAGGCCGAAAGATCGAGCGTTGAGCTCGCGGGTAAATTGGCCGGGCGGTTATGTTTGGCCCAAGGCTTGTGTCATGATGATCCGACCGCAGGTTAGTCGTCCTCTTCCTATATGAATAGATCTTCCGCGTTGCTCCTCGCTTTTGTCTTCCTCAGCGGCTGCCAGGCCTTGGCACCCGTTTCGTCGGACGGTACGCCGCCGGTCGAAGACAGCACTCCGGCCCCCGAAAAGCCCAAGGTTTACAGCTCGTTCAGTGAGGAAACCGTCTTTAGCCTGTTGAGCGCCGAACTGGCTGGCCAGCGCAATCGTTACGACATTGCCCTGGACAACTACGTAACCCAGGCCATCAATACTCAGGATCCCGGCGTCTCCGAGCGGGCATTTCGCATTGCCGAGTACCTGGGTGCCGATCAGGCCGCCCTCGACACGGCGCTGATCTGGGCAAAAAACGCTCCGGACGATCTTGAAGCGCAACGGGCGGCTGCCGTGCAACTTGCCCGCGCCGGGCGTTACGACGACTCCATGGTCTATATGGAGAAAGTCCTGCAAGGCAAAGGCGACACGCATTTCGACTTCCTCGCCCTGTCCGCGGCCGATACCGACCAGGAAACGCGCAACGGCCTGATGAAAGGTTTTGATCGCTTGCTGCAACGTCACCCGCATAACAATCAGCTGATTTTCGGCAAAGCCTTGCTGTTGCAACAGGACAGCGATGCAAAGGCCGCACTGACCCTGCTCGAAGACAACCCGCCGGACGAGGGCGAAATCGCGCCGATCCTGCTGCGCGCGCGCCTGTTGCAAGGGCTCAGCCGTGGCGATGAAGCCTTGCCGCTACTGCAAAAAAGCATCAAGAAGTACCCGGACGACAAACGCCTGCGCCTGACCTACGCGCGCATGCTGGTTGAACAGGATCGCATGGACGACGCCAAAGTCGAGTTCTCAAGCCTGGTTCAGCAATACCCGGAAGACGACGAGCTGCGTTACTCCCTGGCCCTGGTTTGCCTGGAAGCCAAGGCCTGGGACGAGGCCAAAGGTTACCTGGAAGACTTGATCGCTCGGGAAAGCCACGTTGATTCGGCACACCTGAATCTGGGGCGTATCGCTGAAGAGCGTAACGACCCTCAAGGCGCGCTGATCGAGTACGCCCAGGTTGGGCCGGGCAACGATTACCTGCCGGCTCAATTGCGTCAGGCCGATATTCTGATGAACAACGGCAGGACCGCCGAAGCCCAAAGCCGTCTGGCGGCCCAGCGTGACGAGCAACCCGATTATGCGATCCAGTTGTACCTGATCGAAGTCGAAACCTTGTCTGCCAATAAACAGGGCGACAAGGCCTGGAAAGTCTTGCAGCAAGCCTTGCAGAAATACCCGGACGATCTGAATCTGCTGTATACCCGGGCCATGCAGGCGGAAAAACGCAATGACCTGGCGCAGATGGAAAAAGACCTGCGACTGATCATCAAGCGCGACCCGGACAACGCGATGGCGTTGAACGCCCTCGGCTACACCCTGTCCGACCGCACCACGCGCTACGCCGAAGCCAAGGCCCTGATCGAACAGGCGCACCAGCTCAACCCGGAAGACCCGGCCGTTCTCGATAGCCTCGGCTGGGTGAATTTCCGCCTGGGCAATCTCGATGAAGCCGAGCGCTATTTGCGCCAGGCGCTGGAACGCTTCCCCGACCAGGAAGTCGCCGCTCACCTGGGCGAAGTCCTGTGGGCCAACGGCAAACAGCGCGAAGCCAAGCAAATCTGGAGCAAGTTCCTCAAGGAACAGCCCGACAGCCCTACCCTGCGCAGCACCATCAAGCGCCTGACCGGATCAGAGACTCTTTAAGATTATGTTTTTGCGCCACTTCATCGTTTTCAGCTTCATCGCCCTGCTCGCCGGTTGCGCGGGCTTCGGTGCCCGTGAATCGGTCGGGGGGCACGGTAATCCGGCCCAATGGCGTGAGCACAAACAGCAACTGACCGCCCTCGATGGCTGGCAGATCAACGGCAAGATCGGCATCCGCGCGCCAAAAGACTCGGGCAGCGGCACCTTGTTCTGGCTGCAGCGCCAGGACTACTACGATATCCGCCTCTCCGGCCCGCTGGGCCGTGGCGCAGCCCGCTTGACCGGTCGCCCCGGCAAAGTCTCGCTGGAAATCGCCAATCAGGGCCGTTATGACGCGCCGACTCCGGAAGCCCTGGTCGAAGAGCAACTGGGCTGGAAATTGCCGGTTTCCCATCTGGCATGGTGGGTTCGCGGGCTCCCGGCCCCGGACAGCAAAAGCCGCCTGACCCTTGACGTCGACAGCCGCCTGGCCAATCTCGAACAGGATGGCTGGCAGGTCGAGTACCTGAGCTATGCCGAGCAAAACGGCTACTGGCTGCCCGAGCGGATCAAGCTGCACGGCACCGACCTTGATGTCACGCTGGTGATCAAGGAATGGCAACCACGCAAACTGGGGCAGTGAACATGACTGCGCCACGCCTGACATTGCCCTCACCCGCCAAGCTCAACCTGATGCTGCACATCCTCGGTCGCCGTGAAGACGGTTACCACGAGCTGCAAACGATTTTTCAGTTTCTCGACTACGGCGATGAAATCACCTTCGCCGTTCGCGATGATGGCGTGATTCGGTTGCACACCGAATTCGACGGTGTTCCTCACGACAGCAATTTAATTGTTCGAGCCGCGAAAAAACTTCAGGAACAATCCGGTTGCTCGCTGGGCATCGACATCTGGATCGAAAAAATCCTGCCCATGGGCGGCGGAATCGGTGGCGGCAGTTCGAATGCGGCCACCACGTTGCTGGGCCTCAATCATCTCTGGCAACTGGGTTGGGATGAGGATCGGCTGGCTTCTCTGGGCCTGACGCTGGGCGCCGACGTCCCGGTTTTCGTGCGTGGCCACGCGGCTTTCGCCGAGGGTGTGGGGGAAAAACTCACACCTGTAGAACCCGAGGAACCGTGGTATCTGGTGCTGGTGCCGCAAGTATCTGTAAGTACAGCAGAAATTTTTTCAGATCCGCTGTTGACACGTAACTCTCCTCCCATTAAAGTGCGCCCCGTTCCCAAGGGAAACAGTCGAAATGACTGCTTGCCGGTGGTAGCAAGGCGTTATCCAGAGGTACGTAACGCATTGAATTTGTTAGGTAATTTTACCGAAGCAAAGCTCACCGGAACTGGAAGTTGTGTGTTTGGGGGCTTCCCAAGCAAAGCTGAAGCTGATAAAGTCTCGGCCCTTCTTACAGAGACCCTTACAGGGTTTGTAGCAAAAGGAAGCAACGTTTCGATGTTGCATCGCAAGCTGCAAAGTCTGCTCTAAAGGAACCGATTACTGGGTAATCGTTGCAACAGATACAGGGGCGTCGCCAAGCGGTAAGGCAGCAGGTTTTGATCCTGCCATGCGTTGGTTCGAATCCAGCCGCCCCTGCCATTTTCCTATACTCATCCAGGTTACCCTCAGCCTTCAGGTACTGCGCGTGTCCAAGATGATGGTCTTTACGGGGAACGCTAACCCCGATCTGGCTCGGCGTGTCGTACGTCAGCTGCATATCCCTCTCGGTGACATCTCTGTCGGTAAATTTTCCGACGGTGAAATTACAGCCGAGATCAATGAAAACGTCCGCGGTAAAGATGTCTTCATTATTCAGCCGACTTGCGCTCCGACCAACGATAATCTGATGGAACTGGTAGTGATGGCTGATGCCTTCCGCCGCTCCTCGGCTACTCGTATCACTGCTGTTATTCCTTACTTTGGTTATGCCCGTCAGGATCGCCGTCCGCGTTCCGCACGTGTGGCTATCAGCGCGAAAGTCGTTGCTGACATGCTTACCGTAGTCGGCATCGACCGTGTTCTCACGGTTGATCTGCATGCTGACCAAATCCAGGGTTTCTTCGATATTCCGGTAGATAACATCTACGGCTCCCCGGTTCTGGTGGATGACATTGAAGATCAGCGCTTCGAAAACCTGATGATCGTGTCCCCGGACATTGGTGGCGTCGTGCGTGCACGGGCTGTTGCCAAATCCCTGGGCGTGGATCTCGGGATCATCGACAAACGCCGTGAGAAAGCCAATCACTCTGAAGTGATGCATATCATCGGTGATGTCGAAGGGCGTACCTGTATTCTGGTCGATGACATGGTCGATACCGCCGGCACTCTGTGCCACGCGGCCAAGGCCTTGAAAGAGCATGGTGCTGCCAAGGTTTTCGCCTACTGCACGCACCCTGTGCTGTCGGGTCGAGCGATCGAAAACATTGAAAATTCCGTGCTGGACGAGCTGGTGGTGACGAACACCATCCCGCTGTCCGCTGCAGCACAAGCCTGTGCGCGTATCCGCCAACTGGATATCGCACCGGTAGTTGCCGAGGCGGTCCGCCGCATCAGCAATGAAGAATCGATCAGCGCGATGTTCCGTTAAGGGCCCTGCCCTTTTCAAAACATCTCGTTGACGAAAAGCGCCCCGCCCCGGCATTCCTGTCGGGGCGGGGCTTTTTTGCCCATATCGCCTTTAGCGCTGGTCGCAAACGCTGGGGCGAATGTGGTTATTTTGGAGATACAACATGAACGATTTTACTCTGAATGCTGAAGTGCGTTCCGACCTGGGGAAAGGTGCGAGCCGCCGCCTGCGTCGTCTCGCAAGCCTGGTTCCAGCTGTAGTTTACGGTGGCGAAAAAGCCCCTGAATCCATCAGCATGCTGGCTAAAGAAGTTGCCAAACTGCTCGAAAACGAAGCGGCTTACAGCCACATCATCGAGCTGAACGTTGGCGGCACCAAGCAGAACGTAATCATCAAGGCTCTGCAACGTCACCCGGCCAAAGGCCACGTGATGCACGCTGACTTCGTACGCGTCGTAGCTGGCCAGAAACTGACCGCTATCGTGCCTGTACACTTCATCAACGAAGCTGCTCCGATCAAGAAAGGCGGCGAAATTTCGCACGTTGTTTCTGAAATCGAAGTTTCGTGCCTGCCAAAAGACCTGCCTGAATTCATCGAAGTTGACCTGGCTGATGCCGACGTCGGCGCGATCATTCACCTGTCCAACCTCAAAGCCCCTAAAGGCGTTGAGTTTGTTGCTCTGGCTCACGGTAACGACCTGGCTGTTGCCAACGTTCACGCTCCACGTGTTGCTCCAGAAGCTGCAGAAGGCGCTGCAGAGTAATTTCACTCTGTACGCCGGAGTGACCGGAAACATCGCGGACTAGAGCGTAGCGAGAAAGCGGGCGAGAACGCGGAGTTTACATAATGGTAAATGAGCACTTGTCGTCCACTTTCGCCGCACCCACTGATTGCGGCGATGTTATCCACCACTTCAAGGAAGGGCCCCTATCGTGACTGCCATCAAACTGATCGTTGGCCTGGGAAATCCAGGCGCTGAATACGAACAGACTCGGCATAACGCAGGGGCCCTTTTTGTTGAGCGCATCGCACACGCGCAAGGTGTCAGCCTTGTGGCCGATCGCAAATATTTCGGCCTGACCGGGCGCTATTCGCATCAAGGTCAGGATGTTCGTCTACTGATTCCCACCACCTACATGAACCGCAGCGGCCAGGCCGTGGCGGCACTTGCCGGCTTCTTTCGCATAAAGCCTGAAGAGATTCTGGTGGCGCATGACGAACTCGACCTGCCTCCGGGCGTTGCCAAGCTCAAACAGGGCGGCGGCCATGGCGGTCATAACGGGTTGCGCGACATCATTGCGCAACTGGGTAATCAGAATACCTTTCACCGCCTGCGGCTTGGCATCGGCCACCCGGGCGTTGCCAGTATGGTTTCAAATTTCGTCCTGGGTCGTGCGCCACGCGCCGAACAGGAAAAACTCGATGCCAGCATCGACTTTGCCCTCGGCGTGCTGCCGGATATCCTCGCCGGTGAATGGAACCGCGCGATGAAAAACCTGCACAGCCAGAAGGCCTGACTCTAACTCCTCGGGGAAACACCATGGGATTCAATTGCGGCATCGTCGGCCTGCCTAACGTCGGCAAGTCCACCCTGTTCAACGCCCTGACCAAATCCGGGATCGCGGCCGAGAACTTTCCCTTCTGCACTATCGAGCCGAACACCGGTATCGTAGCGATGCCGGATCCGCGCCTGGAAGCCCTGGCGGTCATCGTCAATCCCAAGCGCATCCTGCCGACTACCATGGAATTCGTCGACATCGCCGGCCTGGTTGCCGGCGCCTCGAAAGGTGAAGGCCTGGGCAACAAATTCCTCGCCAACATCCGCGAGACCGATGCCATCGCCCACGTGGTCCGCTGCTTCGAAGACGAGAACGTGATTCACGTCTCCAACAGCGTCGACCCGAAACGCGACATCGAAATCATCGACCTGGAACTGATCTTCGCCGACCTCGACAGCTGCGAGAAGCAACTGCAGAAAGTCGCCCGTAACGCCAAGGGCGGTGACAAGGACGCCGTGGTCCAGAAAGGTCTGCTGGAGCAACTGATCGCTCACTTCACCCTCGGCAAGCCAGCGCGCACACTGATGAAGAACATGGGCGCCGACGACAAAGCGGTGATTCGTGGCTTCCACCTGCTGACCACCAAACCGGTCATGTACATCGCCAACGTCGCTGAAGACGGGTTCGAGAACAACCCGCTGCTGGACATCGTCAAAGCCATCGCCGAAGAAGAAGGCGCCATGGTGGTTCCGGTCTGCAACAAGATCGAAGCCGAAATCGCCGAACTGGAAGACGGCGAAGAGAAAGACATGTTCCTCGAAGCCTTGGGCCTTGAAGAACCTGGCCTGAACCGCGTGATCCGCGCCGGCTACGAAATGCTGCACTTGCAGACCTACTTCACCGCCGGTGTCGAAGAAGTCCGCGCGTGGACTGTCCGTGTGGGTGCTACCGCGCCACAAGCCGCCGGTGTGATCCACACCGACTTCGAAAAAGGCTTCATCCGCGCCGAAGTCATCGCTTACGACGATTTCATCCAGTACAAGGGCGAGGCCGGCACCAAAGAAGCCGGTAAATGGCGCTTGGAAGGCAAGGATTACATCGTTAAAGACGGCGATGTGATGCACTTCCGTTTCAACGTGTAGCGTTGTTGGAATCGAAGAAGCCGCGTTGATTCGCGGCTTTTTTGTGGGCGTTATATCGAGCCGCTATGCGCAACTAGAACAGATAGCTCAGACCGTCGCCGCTGGCGGTCTGATACTGCCAGCGACTGTCATTGAGCGGGATCGGGATGTTGTAGCTCATCATTCAAAGTCTTTTATGAATGAACTGCGCCGCGACCGCGCTGACGGATGCCCCTTAACAGGCCGGCAAGGGTAAACAGCAGACCAATACAACCCAGTACCCCGGGAGTGGCCCACAGTGCGGCAGGGGTATCGACCACGGGGCTACTGGCCGGCTGCTCAAGCAGGTAATACACCCGCACTGGCTGATCCTGCTGATAGCCAAAAATGAAGCCGCCCTGGGGGTAGGAAATCTTTTCACCACTGCTGGTGGTGAAGGCGATCTCGGGATGCGAACTACCAGCATTCAAGTGGCTGACGATGCCATCGGCGGTCTGTGCGTGGGCGAGGAATTCGCGTCGTTCAAGCGTGAGATTGACGGCAATGCCCAACAAGCCGATACCAATCAGGGCAAAGAGCAGCCCCTGAAGCATCTTCCCGAGGCGTGACGGGGTGAGGTTAGCCATGGCTTGTCTCGGTATTCGTCCATGAAAGAGGGCCGTCAGGATAACAAGAAACCACCGGGAAGTGCCTGGTACGACGCAGCAGATAATGCATGTTCGAGAATTGCGACGTTCTGGCCGAAGAAAGTATCGACGCTCTCGGCCAACCAGGAGCAGATCGAGAGCTGGATCAATGCCGGCCGTCCTTTATAGGGGCTAGCTTGCGAGCCAGTGAGATCGACCAGTTGCTTGGGCTACCGCCTATAACGCGATCTGCCCTTCACTCGACGGCGCAGCCGACGCCATCAAGCCAGCGCCACTTCCACCCTGTTGCGCCCAGCCGACTTGCCCTTGTGGAGTGCCTTATCGGCCCGGGCAATGGCGTTACTGAGCGCCTCTTGAGCACGATATTGCGTAATGTCGATGGACAGCGTCACGCCGACTTTATGGCCGTCACTGTCAGTCACCAATCCCTGGATCGCCTTGCAGATGCGCTCTGCGCTTTCGGCAGCCTGATCGAGATCGGTTCCGGCAATACCGCCAGAAACTAAATTCTGTGTAAGCAGAAGGCGTGTTGCAGATGAAGCGGAGACCTCGGATCTATTACACCGAAAGCCAGAAAAAACTGATGTGGGATCACTGGCGGAAAGGCGACTCTCTCCAGCAGATCGCCCAACTATTTGAACGAAACCACTCATCGATACAGCGCATCTTGGCGGAAACAGGCGGTATCAGACCAGCTTTACGCCGCAGGTCCAGATTGGCGCTGACGTTGGCTGAGCGCGAAGAGATTTCGCGTGCAGTGGTGGCAGACAACTCGATCCGTTCCATAGCAACGCTGCTAGGGCGAGCAGCCTCTACCATTAGCCGTGAGTGTTGGCGCCGACGCCAGATTGACCTTTGGTGCCAGAATCCGTTGACCCAGCCTACTACGCACAAAACGAGGGTCAGCGCGGCTTTCGATGGTTCGGCCGGGGGTCAGGCAGAATCGGCAGCCCGGGTCAAAATCTAGTCGGCGACTACAACTACGCCCAACAACACCCTGTCGCGCCAGCGGGGGGCTTGGGCCTTGTCGCGCTACAGTTCAGCCGCGAAGGTCTTGGCTTTCTTCGGCGTGACACCGTACCGTTGCTTGTAGACCTTGATGAAGTGGGAGGTATTTTCATATCCCACCTCCGCAGCCGCGTCGGTGACGGAATAATTTTTAGTCGTCAACAGCTGATGCGCGATGTCGACTTTTTTTTCGATGATCCAGCGATTCGGGGTGGTGTTGTAGCTGCGCCTGAAGTCGCGGATAAAGGTCGACACGCTGCGCCCCGTCAACAGGGCATAGTCTTCAATCTTCAGCTTGTGCGAATAGTACTGCTCCATGAAGTCGGTGATGAGGCGGCGTTTGCGGCTGCCGCCGCAGGACAGCTCGCGCAGGAAACGGAAGGACTTGTCCTGGATGGCGATCAGGTGCAGTAGTTCGAGCAGTTTCAATTCCAGCAGCGCGTCGGAGCCCTCCGCGCCCTTGTAGACATAATTCAGCGAATCGATATAGCGCTGAATCTGTTCGTTGGCGTGCAGGGTATAAGTGCCGTGCACGTTTTTCTGCAGGCCGTCCGTGTGCGAATTGCCTGTGCCGGCCGCGCGCGACAGGTATTTGGCGATCAGCTTGTCGTCGAAAAACAGCAGCACCGCCTCGAAGATATCGCTGCCAGTGACGTAGTCCGATACCGTATAAACGCCTTTGGAGAGGAAAATCAAATGATTCTCGTCGACGACATTGGCCATGGCGTCATAGTCGCGAATAATCTGCTTGCCCTGCTTGATGTAGACGATCAACGGCGTGGCGATATAGATCGCCTTGTTTTCCAGGTTCGTTTCAAGCGTTTTATGGAGGATGGACGAGCTACCGTCAGCGAGGATAGGCTTTACGTTGCGCATCGAATAAAGCGCCGCCGGTACTACTTCGAGTGTCATTGCTATGGCTTCTCAACAAATTGGCCGCCCCATTTGGACAGGACGGTATCCAGCAGCGCGACACGCTGCTGCCCAAGCGTGTAGGACGTTCGGGACGGAAGAGGATATCCAGGAAAGTAGCAGAAATACGTCACGGCAAGTAGCGCATGTATGGCCGAGACGGCGCGGTCCGCCGCACGCGCCCGGCCGCTGACGTTACGGCATCAAACTTCGCTGAAGTAGCCGCTGACCGGCGCGCTGCTCAGATGCTCGACGATGACCTTCCACTGACCGCTCGAGACCATTTGGTCGACATGGGTGCCGTGAATTTCACGCGAATCCCAAACTTCCACCAGCGTGAACGCGAGTGGATCTTCCAAGTAGTTGAGGATCTTGACCATTTGGCAACCGTCCACCTTCGGCAGATTGATCTTCACATCGTTCATGATGTCCTTGAACGATTGCAGTTTTTCTTCTTTTACATTAAAGCTGATGACGAGATTGACGGACATATTACTTCTCCAGTTGGGTTTGACTACAAAAAACGTCGTCGATCGCAGGAACCGTAGATTGACGAGGCAGCCAAACAAAATGCGCAGAATACGAAAAGAATGTTCAGGCTTTCATTTACCGTTCCGTTCCCGTATCTAACATGGCCAAGCCGACCAGCGGAACCACTAAGTTCTTGATCCATTGTTTGACCTGGACTGCATCAATAAAATCTTTTCCTCTCACATGACGCGCAGTGCTGCGTCGAAAACCATCTTTCGTTAGAGGTCATTACGTAAAGTCCTTTTTTGGTGTCGATTCGATATAACGCAAAGAATTCGCTATGGAAGCAACTACTATATACATAGTTAAAAAATGAAAATGATTGAAAATGATTGAAAATGCACGATTCCAGTCACTCTTGCATTTTTCTTGCGCGACGGCCGATGGCATGCGTCGCCTGCGGGAACGGGGAGTCAGGCGTGGTTCAAAAACGGCCTATATTGGGTAACACGGGCGAGCGGAATACTTCCACCGAAGCAATGGAATTTTAATGATTTGGGAATCGGGGGTGTTGGCGCCGACGCCAGAATGACCCTTGGTGCCGGAATCCGTGACCTTGGGAAGGCCTGAAGTAGTCAGCGATTTTTAATGCCCTCCTTGGTTGAGGTTCAGGTAGCTTTGGATTCGAGCCAAAGATCGAGATCATGCTCAAACCTTGCGGGCCTGCGCGTATCGCATTGGCCAGGATCACGGCAGCCCGTCATCCACGAGACCGCCGTGATACACCTTCTGTCAGGTAGCCTCGGGTAAAGGGTGCGCTTTCTCAGGCGGTTTGATTGAGCCGATGTAAACCGCAAAGATAGTCACCAGCGCGCCGCAAATCTGCAGCGTGGAGCTGACCTTGCCGAGAAAGGCGACATCAATGAAATACGTGATCACCGGCTCCAGTAACAGGATCAGACCGGCCAACCCCAGGCTGATGGCTCCGATCGAACGGTTGACCAGCAGCCAGCCGACAAACTGCACCAGTACCCCGTATATGATCAGCATCAGCAAGGTTTGCCCATCCACGATGGCCAAGCTTTCCCCAGTTGCCAGCGCGTATGCCAGCAGAACCAGTGCCGCCCAAAGACTCAAATTGAGCATCTGTGCGATCTTGTCACCCCCGCCGTCAGGCAACTGGGTGTTGATCTTCAGGAAGTACACGCAGATGGCATACGCCAGCCCCGACAGCACGCCATACACCACGCCCCTGATCCCTACCGCACTGGTCATCTCGGGTAGCAACAACAGATAGAGCCCAACAAATGCCAAGGTAATGGATACCAGGAAGTAGATCGAAGGTTTTTCCTTCAACAGGTACAACCCCAGTAGGGTCATGAAGAACACCTGACAGTTGGTCAGGATCGACCCGATGCCCGGGCCAACGATATAGATGCTCTGGTGCCAAAGCACCAGGTCAATGGCCAAGAACACCCCAGCCAACGCGGTGTACAGCTGCGCCTTGGCGCTTTTGAGCAGCACCGGTGTTTTGCGCACCTTGAGCAGCAGGAAGAACAGGATCGAGGCGAACACCATCCGATAGAACCCTGCGCCACCCGCACCGATATGGGCGAAAGCGACCGCTAGAGCAGACAGACTGAGCATCAGTCCACCGATGGTCAATTCAATGATTGCCCGATTGTTATTAGTCGACATGAGAAGCCTCATTGATAAAGACCGGCATTAACTTTATGAACACTCACAACTTATCCCCCCGGCAAAAAATATCTGGCTCGACAAAGCAGAAAGCCTCAAGGGTCTTTTCTGCCACGAGTCAAAAAATAACTAATTTTTAATTGGCTTTAATAGTTAGCAGCAATGCAGCTCTTTAAATTTCTTGCGCGGCCAACTTCAACCATTGTTGTACCGGCGCATAAGCCAGAATGTTTTCGACATAACCCTGCAGTTGCGTAGGGATGGCAATACCATAACGACGGAAGCGGAACACCACCGGAACAAACATCGCATCAACAATGCCGAAGTCACCACAGAGAAACTGTGTTGAGCCGCTCACCTCACGGAGCTGGTTCCAGATAGCGAATACCCGCATGATTTCCTCTCGGGTCTCGGCGGTCAGGCTTTCTGGGATGTCACCGGTGTTCAGGCCAAACGACATCTGCGTGCGCAAGTGGGTGAAGCCGGAGTGCATCTCTGCCGCAGCAGCTCGTGCCAGGGCCTTGACCCGTGAATCCAGGGGCCAAAGGTTGGCGGCCGGATATGTGTCGGCAACGTATTCGCTGATGGCCAGGCTGTCGTTGATGACGACATCATCAAGCAGCAGCGCCGGTACCTTACCGGAAGGCGAGTGCTCCAGAATGCGCTGGCGGGTGTCGCTTTGTTCCAGTTTGATCTGAAGGGTTTCAAACGCAACATCCGCTGTCACAAGAACCAGCCACGCACGAAATGACCACGAAGACTTATTAAAATCCCCAACAACCAATTTTGTAGACATCGCATCCCCTAGCTTGTGTTATGAAATAGGTGCTAAATTTAGCGACCTTTTTTTCATACGTATTGCACAAAACTGGACAACTCATGGACGAGAATCGCCGTGACAAAGCCCCTCAAAAAGACAAGGACTTTGTTCAATTCCGGCGTATACCCGAAGGCGACTGTGAGTTGTTATCTGCACGTTACAGTACTCAATCTTTCGGCCGACATTCACATGACCGGTACGCTATCGGCGTTATAAGTAGCGGTGTTGAAAAACTTTTTTATCGCGGCAGCTACTACATGGGGATCGCTGGAAGTGTGGTCACCATTACTCCCGGGGAGATCCACGACGGCTTGCCAGGTCATGATGAGGGCTGGATGTATCGAATGCTCTATATCGACCCCGAATGGGTCAATCGGATGGTGTTTCAAGGGCGTTTTTCAGACGATCATATCCATCTTTTTCAAACAGCTCTGAGCCAGTCCCCCGACTTCGCCCGGACCTTTTTGCATCAACATCAAATCATTGAAAAATCCCCCTCCAGCCTTGAACGGGAAACTATTCTGCTGGATCTGGTGACGCAGCTCTTCGAGCGCAGCGGCGCGCCCATCGAACCGGTCAGTGCGACTGAGCAGCACGCCGTGCAAAGGATCAAGAGGAAGCTCGAAGACGAGTTCGACCAACATCTGTCTCTGGAAGAATTGGCGCAACTGGTCAACCTGGACCCGCTCTACCTGATTCGGGTGTTCAAAAAAAGCGTTGGCGTCTCCCCCCACAGCTATCAAATCCAGAAAAGGATCTCTCAGGTCCAAAAACTGCTGCGCACCGGGTCCAGTCTCACCGAAGCATCATTCGCTTGCGGCTTCTTCGATCAAAGCCACATGACCCGGGCCTTCAAAAAAGTAGTGGGCATCACACCCGGCAGTTTCCGCAAAAGCAGTACCTGAGCCTGTAAAGAAACACCCAAGAAAAAGCCGCGTCTCGACGCGGCTTTTTTGTGCCTGAAAATTGCCCCGTTGAAACTCAACATCGGGTACACCGGCCCCTCCCACAAGTATTGTGTTTCACCGCAGATCTGCGACAGCCGGAGCTGTTGGCTGACACGCGGGTGTCCATCTGTGGCGTCCAGTCGAGCCGGAAACAGGCGTTGGAAGGGTCGAACTGTGGGGCCATGGCGAACTGCACATCCATCCCGAAATCGCCTCTCAGCAAGTGCTACATGTTCTTGACCCTGAGCCCTGATAGGTGGCCAAATGGTAACTAGTATTCCCCTGAACCCCCGGCAAAGGATTGCAACCATGGGTCGGCTCGAGCTACTAAGCAAATGGAATCGCATGATCGTGCGGTTGCAGATTGAACACGAAATCAGTGCCCGGGATTTCGCGAAGTTCAGTTGGCAACTGGGCATTCCCTGCGTGGCGCTGTCAGCGGTAGTCAGCGCCAGCGTCTTTAGCTCAATCAATGAGTCCTCGCTCGTCTGGCTCCAATATGTCACCGGATTCATATCAATCCTGACCTTGATCTTGAGTTCGGTACAGACCTCCCTCAACTTCGACACCCGCGCTGCTGGGCACAAAGACACCGCCAAGAAGCCCGGTGCGATATCCAGTGAAACTCAGGACGAAATTGCCAGCTGCGAGGACGAGGCTGTCCTGGGGCAAATTGTTTCTGACATCCGCAAGCGCCTTGATTCGATTCTTCTTGATGCCCCGACGTTGCCTAAGTCAACGATGAGGAAACTGGGGCAAGCTTGAATCGAGGCGATTAATGTGCGCCTGAACTGTATTGCCCCACCCATCACGTGCCATCGCGCACAGTTTTATCTAAAGGAGAAATACATGAAGAAATTAGCCGTGGCACTCCCGATTTGTATTTTATTTTTGTCAGGATGCAGTAATCCAATTAGGGATGGCATCAACAATCTTCGCACTTCGGTGAGAAACGGGTTTCAGGAAATGAAAGTCGAAGTAAGCCCGGCAGTATCTAGTGTGGCCACCCTGGATCAGGTGAAACTGGAAGCGAGTCTGGACGACAGGTTCGATCTGAATGGTTATGTGACGTACTCAAAATCATGCAAAATGTTTTTAACCATGGGTGTGCGGTTCTATAGTGCGGACGGTTCGTCCCTTGGAAATAGCACGGCCATGTCGAAAGCTTATCAGGCAGGAGACCGCTCAAAATTCAAAGCGTCATTCAAACAAATCGCAAAAGATAGAGACGAGTTGATCAGCAAAGTCGTCATTGACGATTTGAAGTGCATTTGATGCGATGAATTAACCAAGCATGGAAAAGCCCGCGTGTATTGATACAGGCGGGCTTTTCCTATTTACGAGAGCGCTCACGAGCGAAAAGGACATCCGGCATATCAAAAGCGGTTGCTGCAAACGCTGGTCGTACCGGCCTCCCTTCGTCATCCAGCCCAGTGAAACCGGTGTGCCACTACCGTTATTGTCATACTCGGTACTTACTCCGATTGAAGAACATCGAAGACCCCGCCCCCACTACCGCGATTGCAAAGATCCCGACATCGATGCCGACAATGTAGGGCGGCAGCACAAACATCACACCAAAGCCCAAACCGACCAGAGCAATACCCAGCCATTTCCTGAGTACGTAGCGCCTTACGCAAATGTACAGCAGCATCATCCCCACGCAGGCCAACGCATACTGACTGTAGAGATTCATGGGCCTATGTTCCTTGAGACTTGATGATCATGGAAGACACCGAGCGCTGCGGTCCGATGCCCGCCGCTGACTTGAGCGTCCAGACTGACGATGATATCGCCAGCGTGACAGGTCAGCAGCTTGTTCTTCACCAACTCTCGGCCAAAATAGCCTGCCGCAGGTCCCGGTCAGACTTTTTTGGTCCGTGGCAGGAAGATCGCCAAGACCCCAAGCAGCGGCAAGAACGAACACAGGAAGTACACGTACTCAATACCGTGAATATCCGCCAAATACCCAAGCAACGCCGCGCCAATCCCGCCGAAACCGAACATCAGACCGAAGAACACCCCGGCAATCATTCCGACATTCCCCGGCACCAGTTCTTGCGCATACACCACAATGGCCGAGAACGCCGAGGCAAGGATGAAACCAATCACCACGCTCAGGATACTGGTCCAGAACAGGTCGACATGAGGCAGGATCAGGGTGAACGGTGCGACGCCGAGGATTGAGAACCAGATCACCGCCTTGCGCCCGATCTTGTCGCCGATCGGCCCGCCGAAGAAGGTCCCCGCCGCTACCGCACCTAGAAACAGGAACAGATGCAGCTGCGAGCTGGCCACCGACAGGTCGAATTTCTCGATCAGGTAGAACGTGAAGTAACTGGTGAAACTGGCCATGTAGAAATACTTGGAGAACACCAGCAACCCGAGCACCACCAGTGCGCTGATCACCCGGCCTTTCGACAAGCCGTGAGTCGCTGCATGACCTTGTTTGAGCTTGAACAGATTCAAGTGATTGGCGTACCAGCGGCTGATCCGGTACAGCACGAATAACGCAAACAGCGCGAACAATCCGAACCAGGCCACATGGCCCTGCCCGTAGGGAATGATGATCGTCGCCGCCAGCAACGGCCCGAAGGCCGAGCCCGCATTACCGCCGACCTGAAATGTCGACTGCGCCAAGCCAAAGCGCCCACCCGAGGCCAGTCGCGCCACGCGAGAAGCTTCCGGGTGAAAGGTCGACGAGCCGATACCGATCAACCCCGCCGCCAGCAAAATCATCGCAAAGCTACCGACCACAGACATCATCAGAATGCCGACCAATGTGCAGACGGTACCGGCCGGCAATAGCCAGGGTTTGGGATAGCGATCAGTGTGGTAGCCGACCCACGGTTGCAACAGCGAGGCCGTCAGTTGAAAGGTCAGGGTGATCAGGCCGACCTGAGTGAAGCTCAGGCCATAGTTGGCCTTGAGCATCGGATAGATCGACGGCAGCACCGCCTGAATCAGGTCGTTGATCAGATGCGCCAGTGCCACCGCGCCGATGATGCGCATGACCAGCGGACTGTTTTGTGAAGTAGTGGGCGCCGATGTCGAGGCGGACGGAGCGTTACTGATAGCCATGAGAGTTTCCGTACTGCGGATGGGTGCACACTGGCAGTGTCGGTCAATGTGCCATTTTTCGGTGCAACAGCGCCATCCCCTTAGCCTGCTAACGACCTCAAAAAAGGTGATAGCCCAACGCCATGGTCTGAATCTTGCCTTGCTTATCTGCTTCAACGCGGCCCCTTATAAAGGGGACCGAGAATGGGAAGTTTCGCTACAGAGTCGGCCTACAGAGCGGACCAAGGTGAACTTTCGAGGCCTTTTAGAAGGACACAAGTCGCGGTCTCAATGACCTCGACGCACGCCAATGGTGCGTGGTGTCCAGAGGAGTCATGGGGCATGCAGGCTTTTTTATCACCGGGGATCGGGCTGCTGGGGCGTTTCGGCTTCGCGCGAAAATTTCAGTTGCTGTTTCTACTGTTTATCCTGCCACTCGCTGGCAGCCTGTGGATGATCGGGCAAGACTATCGTGACAAGTTGAGCCTGATCTCCGGCGAACGTGCCGGGGTTCGTCAATTGCTCGCCCTGGATGCGCTCGACAACCTGCTCGCCGCCCAGCGTGACCGCGCCGCGCGCTGGCGCGCCACCGAAACCAATCGCCAGCCGACACCCGCAACCATCGCGGCGATGGCAGCGTTCGACACGGTTCAGCCGGCTGTGGCCCAAGCCACCACGGACTTGGGCAATGCCCTGAAAACCGAAGGCGCCGAGGGCGAAACCCTTGCCCGCTATCAAACCCTGCAAACCGCCCTCACCGGCCTGGACTCGAAAAGCCTGAGCAGCGTCGGTTGGTGGCCGGACGGTTACGATCGCTTCACCAATGCCTTGAGCGCTCTGCAAGCCTTGCGCGAACAAATCGCGATGGATAATCGCCTGACCCTGGCACCATGGCTGGAAACCTGGCTGCTGACGCAGATTTCAACCCAGCATGCACCGGACCTGATCGAACGGGTCGGCCGCCTCGCCGCAGTCGGCCAGGCATCGGTGGTGTCCGGGCAGTTCACCCTGCAAAGCCGTCTGCAACTGCGGGACTTGCGCAGCCGCATCGGCGATGCCCGGGAGCAGCTGGTGAAAACCGCCAGCCTGCTGGAAGCACGCCTGCCCAGCGCCTTGCAAACCTGGGCCGGGCAATACCACGACAGCCTCAAACATCTGGATGCCGGTTTGAAGGTGCTGGACGACGGCGTCTTCGGCGGCAGCATCAACCTTAAACCGGAGGACTTCGAACGCAGCCTCGATGCCCTGCTCGGCAACCTCGCCTCGATGCGTCAGCAATCGTTGGTTTCGCTGGATCAACGGCTGGATTATTACCACGGCTCGGCCATCCGCCAGTTCATCGTGGTGGCGATAATTTTTGGCTGCCTGCTGCTGGCCGCGTTGTACCTGTTCATCTGTTTACAGGCCTCGATCCGTCGCAGCGCCAGCGGCATCACGCTGTTGGCCGAAGCATTGCGCGACGGCAACCTGAGCCTGCAAGTACCAGTGCAGGGCCGCGACGAACTGGCAGCGATCAGCACCGCGCTTAACGTCGCCGTGGTGCAACTGCGCAACAGTTTGCTGGGGGTCGATCACGAAACCCTGCAGCTGAGTAACGCGGTACGCACCCTCAACGATCACTCCAGCGGCGCCCTCGGCGAAGTCGAGGCCCAGCAGTTGCAGATCAGCCAGATCGCCGCAGCGGCCACGCAATTGGCCGCGACCTCCCAAGGGGTCGCCCAGAGTTGCGAACAGGCGTCTGGCAGCGCTCAGCACACCCAGCGCATCGCCGCCGACAGCAGCCGCGACAGCCAACGCACGACGGCGAGTATTCAGCAGCTCAATCAGCGTTTGAACGACACTGCAGCAGCATTGGGTCGGGTCAGCGAACAAGGCCAGCAGATTCAATTGGTGGTCGATACGATTCGCGGCGTCGCCGAGCAGACCAATCTGCTGGCCCTCAACGCCGCCATCGAGGCCGCACGGGCCGGCGAGCAAGGTCGCGGCTTTGCGGTGGTGGCCGATGAAGTACGCAGCCTGTCGCAACGCACCCAGTCCTCCACCGCGCAGATCGCCGGCACCGTCGACAGCCTGCGCAGCACCGTGAACGAAGCGGTAAGCCTGATGGAAGCCGCCTGCGGCCAGGCACAATCGGATGCGCAAGCCGTCACCGGTCTCGGTGAACGCCTGGGGGAAATCGCCAGCGCGGTGCAGAGCGTCACCGACACCCTGGCGCAAATTGCCACCGCTGTCGAAGAGCAAGCGAGTACCGCCGATGAAGTCAGCGGCAACATCCAGCAAGTCGATCAGGCCGCTTTACGCCTGCTTGAAGGCGCACGGGCAGTGAACCTGGCGGCAGACACCTTGAGCCAGGGCAGTAAGGCCTTGAGTGCGAATACCGGAAGATTTCAGCTCAGTTGACGCCCTCCCCTGGCCCGATTTTTCGGGCCAGGGGGATAAGCGGTTGAAAGTGTGGAGAAATATTTTAGATTTACGCTTGACGCATCTTCGTTACAGGTGAATAATGCGCGCCACTTGGCTACATAGCTCAGTTGGTTAGAGCATAGCATTCATAATGCTGGGGTCCGGGGTTCAAGTCCCTGTGTAGCCACCAAGTACTAAAAACGGCTTACCGAAAGGTAGGCCGTTTTTTTATGCCTCGAAAAAAGTGGCATTCGTTTCAGGACGGCAGACGTGATTTGCGTCCCTCCCCCTCAGGCCGATAAAGTCCCCGGACCTTTTATCCCACGGACGGAGTGCCCCGCGTGTTCTCAACCTTGCGCTTGAGCCGCTATTGCCTATCAGCCCTTTCGCTGATTGCCACCGCTTTAACCCTCGCCGCGTGTAATGCCCCACCCTCTTCGCCTTCGGTCTCGACCCTGCCGGTCGCGCCGGAAATCGCCGCCGGTTATCGCACCGACCTGCAAACCCGGTACGCCTCCAAACACATGGCCGCAGCCGCCAATCCGCTGGCAGCTGAAGCCGGGCGGGAGATGTTGCGTGCGGGAGGCTCGGCGATTGACGCAGCCATTGCCATGCAAGCGGTGTTGACGCTGGTCGAACCGCAATCATCGGGTATCGGTGGCGGCGCGTTGATCGTGCTGTGGGATGGCAAGGCTGTGCGCACTTACGACGGTCGCGAAACCGCTCCGGCCGGCGCCAACGAGAAACTGTTCCTGCAAGCCGACGGCACACCGATGCCGTTCACCCAGGCGCAGATCGGCGGGCGCTCAGTGGGCACGCCGGGCGTGTTGCGGGCACTGGAGCTGGCCCATCGCAAGCACGGTCGCCTGCCGTGGGCGAAGCTGTTCGAACCGGCCATCAAACTCGCGGAACAAGGCTTCGCCATCTCGCCACGACTGCATCAGTTGATCGCGACCGACGTGTTTATCCAGCGCTCACCGGACATGGCCGCCTACTTTCTGACTGCCGATGGCCACCCGAAAGCCGTCGGTACGCAGCTGAAAAACCCGGCACTCGCCGCGGTGTTCAAACGCATCGCCAAGGAAGGCCCCGACGCGCTGTACACAGGGCCGATCGCAAAAGAAATCGTCGCCAAGGTTCAAGGCCATACCAACCCCGGCAGCCTGTCGCTGAACGATCTCCAGGACTACAAGGCCAAGGAACGCGCGCCGCTGTGCACCGACTACAAACGCTGGCAAGTTTGCGGCATGCCGCCGCCGTCATCGGGGGGGATCGCCGTGGCGCAGATCCTTGGCACCTTGCAGGCCCTGGAAACTCGCGACCCACGCTTTGCCCTGGCGCCACTCAAACCGGTCAAGACCAGCAAACCGGCGGGCATAGAGCCAGCCCCTGAAGCCGTGCACCTGATCGCCGAAGCCGAGCGCCTGGCTTACGCCGATCGCGCGCAGTACGTCGCTGACACCGACTTCGTACCCGTGCCAGTCAGAGGGTTGGTCGACCCGACTTATCTGGCGACCCGCGCAACCTTGATTGGCGAGCGCAGCATGGGCCAGGCCAAACCCGGCACCCCGCCGGGCATTCAGGTCGCCTACGCGCCGGACCGCTCGCCGCTGCGCATCTCCACCTCGCAGGTGGTGGCGGTCGATGACGAGGGCGGCGCCGTGTCCATGACCACCACCGTGGAAGCGGCATTTGGCTCACACTTGATGGTCCAGGGTTTTCTGCTCAACAACCAGATGACCGACTTCTCGTTCATCCCCGAAGAGCACGGGCAAAAGGTCGCCAACCGCGTCGAACCGGGTAAACGCCCGCGCTCGTCCATGGCGCCAACGCTGATCCTCGACCGCCAGAGCGGCGAGTTCGTGGCCACTGTCGGCTCGCCCGGCGGCTCGCAGATCATCGAGTACGTGGCCAAATCCACCATTGGCCTGCTCGACTGGAACCTGGACCCACAAGCCGCCATCAACCTGCCCAACTTCGGCAGCCGCAACGGCCCGACAGAACTGGAACTGGGGCAGTTCAGCCCGGCGCTGATTCAGGCACTGAAAGACAAAGGGCACAGTGTGAACGAGATCGACATGACCAGCGGGACTCAGGCGGTTGTTCGGGTCAAGGATGCGCAGGGGAAAGCGGCGTTGGCCGGCGGGGCCGATCCACGGCGAGAGGGGGAAGCGTTGGGGGATTGAGTCGTACGCAGGAATGAGGAAAGGCTTACCGGGAAATTCAGGCCATCCCCGGAAAACATGAGGCCTGGTTTGAAGCAGGTAGCCCCTTTTTGAGGGCTACCCACGCCTGAATGGAGGACATCAAGTCGATAATTGGTTGGCAAACTGCCCGACCGCGTTCACCACTTTTTGCGCCCCGTCCTGGATTTCGACGATCACCGTCCCCGCTTCTGCCGCCAGCGCCAAACCCTGTTCCGCCTGGAGTTTACCGTCGGTCATCAGTGCCACGGCGTTGCGCGCCATGTCCTGGTTCTGGCGTACGACGCCGACAATTTCATCGGTCGCCTGGCTGGTGCGCGAGGCCAGTTGCCGGACTTCGTCAGCCACCACGGCAAAACCCCGCCCCTGTTCACCAGCGCGAGCCGCTTCGATGGCCGCGTTGAGCGCCAGCAGGTTGGTCTGTTCGGCGATGCCGCTGATGGTTTTGACGATGGTGCCGATCACCAGCGATTGCTCGTTCAGCGCTTCGATGCCTTCGCCGGCGGTTTGCATGTGTTTGGCCAAATCACGCATCACGTCCACGGCCTGGGTCACCACGGCAGTACCGCGCTGTGCACTCTGGTCGGTTTGCTGAGAAGTGCCGTAGGCGATGTTGGCCGCTTCGGAGACAGCGCGCTCCTGATTCACCTGATCGGTAATCACCGTGGCAAATTTCACCACTTTGTAAAGCTTGTTGTTGGCGTCGACCACCGGGTTGTAGGAAGCCTCCAGCCAGACCACACGACCGTGGCTGTCGACGCGCTTGAAGCGGTCAGCCACAAACTCGCCGGCGTTCAGGCGGCGCCAGAAGTCCTGATACTCGGCGCTGTTGTATTCCTCTGGTGCGCAGAAGATGCGGTGATGTTTGCCCTGGATCTGCGCCAGGCTGTACCCCATGCCGTTGAGGAACCGCTCGTTGGCCATCAGCACGTTGCCATTGAGGTCGAACTCGATCACCGCCGTCGAGCGCACCAGTGCGCCAATCAGGTTCTCATGCTCACGGGACGCCTCGATGGTACGGGTCAGGTCGCTGGCAAAAATCGAAAATTGTTTGATCTGGCCGTCCGACGAGCGCACCGGCTGCATGATCGAACGCAGCCAGGCTTCAGCACCGTTACCGCGCAGCAAACGTACCGCACCGGCAAAGTGCTCGCCACGGTTCAGCGCGGCCTTGAAACGGTGGTGGAACTCGTCCGACCTCACATGGACCGGGACGATGTCTTCAATATTCCGGCCGATCAGGTCGTTGCTTTTGTAGAGCATCTCGCCGATGAAGTTTTGGTTGGCCGATTGAATTCGCCCATCGGGATCGAGGGTCAGGACCAGCATCTCACTTTCCAGACTCTCCTTGACTTGCAAAAGGCTGGAGAGTTCTTCGCGAAGAGCCGACAGCTCCTGCTTCAAGCGTTTGTTGAACATGGGAAAGCACCGATGGCAGAGATAGAAAGCGGTATACAGCCTAGCCATCGGCCTTGGGGATATTTTCTGAAGAGTGTTTCAGGACTGTCCTACAAAAATAGTGGCAGTACGAATACCCTCATACCGCGCGAGCCACTGAACAGCGTCCAATTCGCGGCATCCGCGCGCCGAAATATGCCGCGCTGCCGATGCCCACCGCCCCCATCGCCGCGCAGAAGATCACGCAAATCCACGGACTCCACGGCATCAGACCGATCAGCAACAGCGGCGTGATACTGGCCCAGGCGGCGTAGGCAATATTGTAGGTGAAGGAAATCCCCGAAACGCGAATCCGCGCCGGAAACAGGCTGACCATCACCGACGGCACGGCGCCCACGACCCCGCAACCGAGGCCGGCCACCGCATAGGCCAGACCGGCCCACTGGCTTTCAATGATCAGGCTGCTGTAGAGCACGCCGATGCCCAGAGGCAGCAGCAGGCTATACAGCATCACCGTGCGCCAGGCGCCGATGCGGTCGACCAACAGCCCGGCGAGCACGCAGCCGATGTTCAGAAAGACGATGCCCAAGGCACTCAGGGCGAAGGTGTGGCTGGCGGTCATGCCGAAGGTTTTCTGCATCATGGTCGGGGTGATGACCACGAACACCACCACCGCCGAGGTCAACACGCAGGTGAGGATCATCGCCGGCACCATCGCCAGGCGGTGCTCACGCAGGACCGTACGCAGCGGCAGTTCGACAGCCGCCTCGCGCTGGGCCTGCATCGCCATGAACACCGGGGTTTCGCTGAGCCAGCGGCGCAGCCAGACACTGATAACGCCAAACACGCCGCCCAGCAGAAACGGGTAACGCCAGGCGTAATCGAGGACTTCCGTGGGGGTGAACGCCTGTGTCAGGAAAGTCGCCGTCAAAGCGCCGATCAGGTAGCCGAAGGTCAGCCCGGCCTGCAGAAAACCGAGGGCATAACCGCGATGCCCGACCGGCGCGTGTTCGGCGACGAACACCCAGGCGCTGGGCACTTCACCGCCCACCGCCGCGCCTTGCAGGACCCTCAGGGCCAACAGCAACAGCGGTGCGAAATAGCCGATCTGGGCATAGGTCGGCATGATCCCGATCAGCAGACACGGCAACGCCATCATCAGGATGCTCAGGCTGAACACCTTCTTGCGCCCCAACCGGTCGGCGAAATGTGCCATCAGAATCCCGCCCAACGGGCGCGCCAGGTAGCCGGTGACGAAGATCCCGAAGCTTTGCAGCAGGCGCAGCCACTCGGGCATTTCCGGCGGGAAGAACAGTTGGCTGAGGGTCAGCGCGAAAAATACGAAAATGATGAAGTCGTAGATTTCCAGCGCACCGCCCAGAGCTGCAAGCCCCAGGGTCTTGTAGTCCGAGCGGGTGAAGGGCGCCGGGCGCGCATCAGTGTTGGCAGTCATGGAAAAGAACTCTGGCAGGCAAAAAACCAAGGCGCCCATGGTCTACGCAAATGCGCGTGTGGACAACCCGTTAGACCATAGTCCCAAGCGCAAATCGCGTCCCACGACACCTACGCCCTGCTGATGGGGGTGTACTCGGCCATCCTCGGTTTCTTCATCCCGTCCGGCGGCGGCAAATGGATTATTGAAGCGCCGTACGTCATGCAAGTGGCCAATGACCTGAACTACCATCTGGGCTGGGCCGTGCAGATTTACAACGCCGCCGAAGCCCTGCCGAACCTGATCAACCCGTTCTACATGCTGCCGCTACTGGGCGTGCTCGGGTTGAAGGCCCGGGACCTGATCGGATTTTCGTTCGTGCAATTGCTGGTGCATGCGCCACTGGTGCTGTTTCTGCTGTGGGCGCTGGGGACGACGCTTACGTATATGGCGCCGGTAATGCCTTAAACAGACCTTCAAATCACCACAAATCCAGTGTGGAAGCGGGCTTGCTCGCGAAAGCGGTCTTCCAGTCGATAGAGATGTCGCCTGATACTCCGCTTTCGCGAGCAAGCCCGCACACACATTACTGACGATCTTTTCACGTGGGTACTAGACCGCTCGACACAAGTAGTTTCAGTATGTACTCGCCCCGCCTCCGAGGGCTCACGCTGAAAAGGATCTGAGCATGTTCAAACTCGCAGGACTCACTCTCGCCGCACTCACCCTGAGTGCCGCCGCCCACGCCGATGTCGATCTGAATCTGGGCAGTACCGAACGCGTCACCCGGCTGTTCGCCTACCCCAACAACTGCAACGTCATCTGCTTTCGTAACTGGACACTGGAGCAGACCGTCGAGCATTACTTGACCCAAAGCGTACAACGCGATGGCTACAAAGCCGCAAAAGTGGTGGTCAAAACCGACAACAAGCAGCTCTACGCCACTATCAGCGGTGTGCCCAAAGGCTACGACAAGCCACTGACCGCATTGCTCAAGGCAGGGGATCTGGCTTACAACGGCGCCAGCAAACTGAGTGCCGATGGTAAATGGACTTATAACTGGTACCTGTTCCTG
Organism: Pseudomonas sp. P9_31; assembly: GCF_034008235.1. Lineage (NCBI taxonomy): Bacteria > Pseudomonadati > Pseudomonadota > Gammaproteobacteria > Pseudomonadales > Pseudomonadaceae > Pseudomonas > Pseudomonas sp. P9_31. The sequence goes on along the minus strand of NZ_CP125375.1, from coordinate 1,051,260 downwards.
CCGCTGGGTATGGCGCTGGAAAACCGCAAAAGCGTCGAACTGCTGCACTTCCCGCCAGATTACTCACTGACCCAGGCCCAGGACTATCTGGAGTCCAAGACCACCGATCGCTGGGCCGCGCTGCTGACCGCCAACAACATTCCCGCCGACCAGACGCCGGCCTATCAGACCATCATCGACATCGCGCCGATTGCCGCGCCGTCCACCGCCGGCAAGGATCTGGAAGGCGTCTACAACTACTTCACGGACTACCAGACCACCATGGTCAAGGAAGTCAGCCAGAATGCCAAAGGCGCTGCATTGCCAATGGTCGCCTTTGGTTCACCGGTGCGTAACTGGATCAAGCAACAATACGGGCAGACCGTGGACGTGCTGGGCCTGGCAACCATCATCCCGAGCAAGGGCGTGGCGGTACCCGTACTGGGTTCCAACCACCCGAGCTACATCTGGTACGCCGCCGACCCCGAAGCCTATAACGGCGACGATGCGCAGGCCAAGGCCGACGCCGCGGGGCTGAAAGTCATGGGGCAGGATTTGAGCGCCGCGTGCTGGCAGGCCGGGATGGGCAGCAAACCCGGCAGCAACCCAGCCGATCAGCTGAAGCGCTGTACTCAAACCTGGCAAGTGACCCAGAAAGAAAAAACCTGCGAGCTGTTCTACATCTCGATCCGCAACCTGACGCCTGAACAAGCGGTGGCCAAGTGCGCAACAGCGCCGGTCAAATCTGAGCTGAAACAACTGCAGGCCCCGTCCCTTGTGACCTCCGCCGCTGCCCCGCACCAGTAAAACGATGAAAGCCTTTCCCGCATGAGCCACGGCTCATGCGGGATTGCTGCCCTGTGCGACTTACCACGTATCAGCCGTATTTGCCGGACGCATCGGCGGCGCCTCTGCTGAACAGAAGCCCGAGCGGCTTTACAACGCCTCGACCGGACGCAAACGGTACTGCGGCGGCAACTGTTCGAAACCGCTGATGGTGGCGTTCAGGCTTTTCCAGCGACCGTCCTTGATGCCGTAGATGCAACCGTGGATCGACAGGCTCTGCCCACGGTGCCAGGCGTTTTGCACAATGCTGGTGTGACCGACGTTGGCGACCTGCTGAATCACGTTGAGTTCGCAGAGGCGGTCGACCCGTTCTTCTTCAGTGGCCAACTTGGCCAGTTCGTCGCGTTTTTCATAATAGAGATCGCGAATCGAGCGCAGCCAACCGTCGATCAAGCCCAACTGACGATCCTGCATCGATGCACGTACACCACCGCAACCGTAGTGGCCGGTGACGAGGATGTGTTTGACCTTGAGTACATCGACTGCGTACTGAATGACCGACAGGCAGTTGAGGTCAGTGTGCAACACCACGTTGGCCACGTTGCGGTGGACAAACAGGTCGCCCGGCAGCATGCCAACAATCTCGTTGGCCGGCACGCGAGCGTCGGAGCAGCCGATCCACAGGAATTCCGGTGTTTGCTGACGGGCCAGTTTGGCGAAAAAGTCAGGATCTTCTTTGGTGATCGCGTCAGCCCAGCGTTCGTTGTTATCAATCAGATCTTGTAAGTCGTTCATGCAATGAAGCCTCGAGAATGATGCGCTTCTTTGACAGACAACCGTCTGTCGGGGTCACGCGCGCGATGTAGATACCCCCTGATGCATTTGCCCGGCGCTCCATACCGGTGGAATTCTCAGCAGCCCAGTGGGTCAACTGTAGTAAGGCCTACAGTATGAGGAATTACCATGACTGATTCACGACGTCCGGTCGATCCGGTGCAACCCAAGGCCATCGACGACGACGAGGACCGCTCGGTGCGTGAGCTGGACTTCGACGAAGAAGAACCCGGCGCCAGAATCGGCGACCTGATCCCCGAACCCGAGCGTGCGCAGAAGATGCCCGACAAGCGCATCCGTGAAGCTGGCATGACCGGGGACAATGAATCCACCGACGATGACATGAGCCCGGAAACCCTCATTCGTGAAGACGGCGCACGGGATGCCCACGAAGAAGGTGAAGGCGGCCAGGCGGATTGGGATCTGAGCATTGTCGATGAGGACGACATCGGCGGGGGCAATGGGCTGGATGAAGCGGAGTTGGCGCAGCGCGATCCGTTAGACAGCAAGCGCTGATCTACAGGTCTGACCGGATGCCAAGGAGCCGCCGAAGGCTGCGATCTTTTGATCTTTGCGATGGCGCGCCTATGGAAGATCAAAAGATCGCAGCCTTCGGCAGCTCCTACTGGGGATCAATCAACCAAAGTGCAGGCCATGACCACCGCATCTTCCCGTCCACCCACCGCTGGGTAGTAATCCCGTCGACGCCCGACCTCATTGAACCCATACCGCTCATACAACCGAAACGCCGCCCGGTTGCTGTCGCGCACTTCCAGAAAACATTCACGCGCCTGCGCCTTGTAGGCAATCGACATCAAATGCTCCAGCAGCGTCAAACCCAGGCCACGGCCCTGGTTTTCCGGTTTGACGGTGATGTTCAGCAGATGCGCCTCGTCAAGAATGATCTGCACCACACCGTGGCCGACCTGCTGCTGCCCTTCGAACATCAGCCAGATCTGGTACTTGCCCAGGCCATCGAGAAAAATCCCGCGGGTCCAGGGATGGCTGTAGGCCGCATATTCGATTTTCAGTACAGCGTCCAGGTCCGCCTCGGTCATCGGGCGGAACGATACAGCGTCACTCATTCGATTCTTTCCAACGCGCCATCAGCCGACGCATGGCTTGCCAGACATCAGCCTTACGCTGTGGCTCTTCCATTAATAATTCCAGACCCGGCAAGGCCCAGACCGAGCCCAGGCCTTCGACCTGGAGTTCACGGTTGAAGGATTCGGCGTTCGCCTCACCGGCAAAACGCACCGCCGGCAGGCCGATCAGCCACAGGCAGACGCACGGAGCGTCTTCCAGTCGGGCCGACAGAAAGCCCTGTACGAAATCCCGAGCCGCTTCCGGCCCCTGATCCATGGTCCCGCGCGTCAGCAGCGGCCAGCGCACCGGCTCGCCGACGATCTGCGGGCTGTCCGGCAGACCGGCGGCGCGCAGCATGTCCTTGAGCAATAGATAGGCCGGATCGCGGGTCTGGAAGGTTTCGCCTGTGGGTAACTCCACCAGTAACAGGCAACGACCGGCGCGCAGCAATTGCAGGGCGAAACGCGGTGGCGGAACCTGAGGAGCCTTGGCGATAACCGGCGCTTCTTCGGCTTCCTCCACCACTTTGGCCCCGGTGCGCGTGCTCGACAATGATGGACGCGGCACCTCGATTTTCACCCGCTCGGCCGGTTTGACCGCAGGTTCCACTGACGCATCAGCCACGGGAGCCGGCGCAACCGGGGCGATGACCAACGGTTCAGGCATCTCCAGGAGCTCGGGCCGCGACGGCGCAGCAAAGGGCAATTCGGTGCGCGGCAGCCAGTTGACCACCTGCATGGCGGCCAAATAAGCGCGGCGACGGGACTCGATAAGCAAAGGTCGGCCACTTGTGGATAACTAAAGTGCGGTGATTCTACCGCCCTTCGCTCAAGATCGCCCGCGCTTGATCGATAGAAAACCAACAGTCCGTCCCGAGAGTGAATCGACACGGCTGCGATGCAGTACAATCGCGGCTTTTAATCGCCAACCAGCCGGCCATTCCGATGATCGAACCCAAGCGCGTCTTGCGCGCCCTCGCTGAACACTGGGCACTTCTGGAGCCACTGTGCGAGCACTTCGACCAAGGCACCCTGAGCCTCAACGAACTGCGTTCACAGTTGGCCGCCCAGCAACTGGACAGTACACCGCAGGACATCACCAGCCTGCTGGACGTGTGGATCCGCCTCGACATTCTGGTACCCGTGGCGAAAAGCCCGAACCGTTTCGAGCTCAACGCGCAGATTCACGACTTCCTCGCTTACCTGCGTCGTGAGCACCGTCTGGGCTTGTGCCTGGAAATCGAAGCCTACCTGCGCCACCTCGAGCGCCTGGCCGGTTACATCCAGGACGCCTTTGACATTCGCGACGGCAACGACCTGGCACGTCAGCTGCGCCTGCTCGACATGCGCGTGCGCGACGTTCTGAAGAAACTCGCCAACGACGAACAGGCCCTGGTGGCCGTCGCCGAGCGGGCCAAGACCAGTGACCGGCAGATTCCGCTGCGTCAGCGCTACGCTGAAGTGCTCGCGACCTGGGACGAATACGTCGAACCGATGATCCAGTTGGTGAACGCCGACGGCGCCTTCGAACAAGGCGTGCGCAAGGTCGAAAACGTCCTGCTGAAGATGCTCACCGAACAGCAGCGTCTCGGCCACTTGGTCGACGACGACATGCTGCTGCGCACCCACGCACGAATCCTCGAAATGCAGACCAGCGCCCAGCTGACCTTGCGTCATGCCCGTGAACTGCTGCTGCCGCTGCGCGAAGAAGCGCGTCGGCACAACGCTGTGACCCGTGGCGCGGCGCTCGCGCTGTCGGCCATTCGTCGAAAAGGCATCGATGCGGTGCCGCAAGCCGCAATGCCGCTGTTCACTCGTCCGCAAAGCACCTTCCTCGGCAGCGCCAGTCAGGTCGAAGCCTATGTGTACGCTCTGGCCCGTTTCGAGCCAAAACCGGCGCGTTTTCCCAAGGCTCACAAGACCCAGAAAGGCGAAGCCCCGCGCGCACCACGCACGGTTCGGGAAATGCTCGAGCGCTGCGAAGACGCCCTGCCGATGCCAGACCTGATGACCTGGCTGCTGGAGCAGGAGCCGGACGGCGCCACCGACGAATTGCTGTACTGGTTCTCGCGCCTGTCGCGGGAAAAACGCTTCAAGCGCGAGCGTCTGGAACGCCGCGATTACCACACTCATGAGCACCAGGTCAGCCTGCGCTCCTTCGCCCTGCTCTCGGCCCGCGACACCGCCGAGGATTCTGCGAGCACCCCACATGCATCTTGATCTAAACGAACTGTCCCAGCTGGCGCCGATCTTTCGCGAGCTGTTCAAGGGCTACCACGTCAGCCGCCGCGATCCGGAGCTGTACGCGCAACTGTCTAACTTCCAGGACCAGTACCGCACGCTGTTCAAGGCGTTGGGCTTTGAGCTGGTCTGCGACACACGTGGTTTCTACTACTTCGTGCCGGACCTCGCTGCTGCGGCAGTGAACAAGACCGCGCAACGTCTGGCGCTGTTCACCTTCATTCTCGTCGAGCATCTGGCCGATCAGGGCCGCGACCCGGTCGCCGTGCTGGATGGGGGCAGCCTCGGCCGCGATGAATTGCCATCGCTGCTGGAGAAATACCGCGACCTGTTTATCCAGGCCGAAGTGCAGACCGTCGAAGAACTCGAAGAAAAAATCATGCGCCGCATGACCCAGCTCGGATTCGCCAGCGAAGAGACCGGCATCTACCGTTTCCTGCCGCCGATGCACCGTTTCCTCGACGTGTGCCTGTCGGTTCAGCAGGACCGCGATCTGGCGGCCAGCCTGCACAGCGTGTTGCCTCTGCCGGTTCCAGTGTTGATCGACGACGATAGCGACGAAAAATTACTGCAAACCGATGATCCGCTCGACTTGAGTGACTTCGAGGAAGAAAGCGAAGAAGACGCCATGGCCCGCGCCATTGCCGAAGAACAGGAGACCGACGCATGAGCAAGGAACGCTACGGCATTCGCCGCTTTGCCCTTTTGAACACCGCCGGTTACAGCCTCGGCCTGTTCCCGCTGGAAGAGCCGCTGTCGGTTTACGGCGCGAACAACCTCGGTAAATCCGCCTCGATCAACGCCTTGCAGTTCCCGATTCTGGCGCGCATGTCGGACATGAGTTTCGGCAAGTACAGCCTGGAGCAATCCCGGCGTTTCTACTTCGCCTCGGACACCAGTTACATCCTGGTCGAAGTTTCCCTGCCCCACGGCCCGCACGTGATCGGCGTGGTCGGCCGCGGCCCGGGCGGCGGTTTCGGTCACCAGTTCTTTGCCTACGCCGGCAAGCTCGACCTGGCCCATTACCAGAAAAACGACACCTGCCTGCGTCAGAAAGAACTGTTCACCAACCTTGAACGCGAAGGCCTGAAAGCCTACGAACTCAAGCCGGATGAACTGCGTCGTTTGCTGGTGGGCGGCCACACCTCGATTCCGCTGGACCTGACGCTGATCCCGCTGCGCTCCACCAGCGAGCAGAGCCTGAAGACCTTCCGCGCCCTGTTCATCAACTTGCTGCACATGCGCGAAATCACCGCGGCCAAGCTCAAGCAGCTGTTTCTCGATGCCTTCGAACACAGCCTGCGTTCCGGCAGTGTCGATTACATCGCCGCGTGCGAAGAAGCCTTCCGCGATGTTCGCCGCATGGAGCAGGATTACAACTCGCTGGTCACCGCTGGCCCACTGGTTGAAGCACTGGCCGCTGGCGTGGCCCAGCGCAATATCCTGCGCGGCAAACTGCACCGGATCTCGCCGCTTCTCGACTCCTTGCTTGGCACCTGGTCGGATTACGCCAGTGCGCGCAAGGAAGAACTGACGGTTCAGGCCGAGCACTACCGCAACGAGCAGGACGCCCTGCAAAACGATCAACGCGGCGGTACTCAGGAGCTGATGCGTCTGGAGCGAGAAATCACCGGCATCCAGCGCTGGCTCGGCGAGTTGTCGGTGCTCAAGCATCGCTTCGCCCTGGTCGATGACGTCAAAGTCCTCGAGCAGCAACTGCTCGCGGCCAAGGACGCGCACGACGAACTGGCCGGTGCGCTGGCCCAGTCACGGCAGTTCTCTGCCGAAGACCTGGAAGAGCGTCTGCGGGATCTGGAAAAACGCCTGAAGTCGGTCAAGCAACAACTCGATCACGCCGACAACAACAGCTACGCCCGTCTGCGCGAAGAGTTCTCGCAGCAAGACGTCGAGCGCCTGATGCGGCTGTTCAACAGCGCGCTGTTCAGCCTGCCACTGGGCGAGCACGGCATCGCGCTGGATGAGGACGGCCAGTGGGTCAAATCCATGGAGCTGATCCTCGATGGCTTCAAAGGCGAGCGCTTCGAAGTGCCGGGCCTGTCCATCGACATCTCGCACATTGAGCCTCCAGCGCTGCAAGCCCTGGCTGACCGTGCGGCATTGCGCGATCAGAAAGAGCGTCTGGACAAAGAGCTCAAACAACTGAAAACCCAGCAAGCTGTTGCCGCGGATCGCGCAGCCAGCAAGACCCAGACCGAAGCGCTGTACCAGCAAGTGCTGGATGCGCAGAAAGCCTTGGAAGATTTCCGCCGCGCGCAAACCCTGAGCGCCGAAGAAGGCGACAAGCTTGAGCAACTGGCGCAGATGGAAGCGGCTCAGGACGAATTGAAGCGTTCCAGCGATGCCTTCACCGAACGCGTCCAGCAACTGTCGGCCAAGCTGCAACTGGTCGGCCGGCAGATCGGCGACATGGAAGCCAAGCAACGCACCCTCGACGACGCCCTGCGCCGCCGTCAGCTGCTGCCGGCCGACCTGCCCTTCGGCACGCCGTTCATGGACCCGGTCGACGATTCCATGGACAACCTGCTGCCGCTGCTCAACGACTATCAGGACAGCTGGCAAGGTTTGCTGCGCAGCGACGGGCAAATCGAAGCGCTCTACGCGCAGGTTCGCCTCAAAGGTGTGGCCAAGTTCGACAGCGAAGACGATATGGAACGTCGCCTGCAACTGCTGATCAACGCGTATGCACACCGCACCGACGAAGCCCTGACCCTCGGCAAGGCGCGCCGTGCGGCTGTGACCGACATCGCCCGGACCCTGCGCAACATCCGCAGCGACTACGACAGCCTCGAGCATCAACTGGCGCTGTTCAACCGTGAGATCAACAAGCGTCAGGTCTCCAACCTGCAGAGCTTCCGTATCGTGCTCGCGCCGAACAAGGAAGCGCTCAAGCACATTGACCAGATCATCCACAGCGCCGGCCAATACGAAGAAGGCGAAACCCTCTCCGTCTTCGACCTGAGTCAAAGCGCCGATCAGGACAACAAAAACGAAGAAGCCAAGGAATACCTGGCGCGGCTGGTGGCGGCCAACCACAACCAGCTCGGACTCAAGGACTTGTTCGAACTGGCGTTCGAGATCACCAAGGTCAACGGATCGCCGGTGATCCACACCGACATCGACGGCGCGGCGTCCAACGGCACCACCATGACCATCAAGGCGCTGACCAACATGTACTTGTTGCTGCACTTGATGGACCGCGACCAGGCCGGTCGCGTGCGCCTGCCGTACTACCTCGACGAGGCGGCGGACATCGACGAGAAGAACCAGGCAGCGCTGCTGGAAACCAGCCTGCAACTGGGCTTCGTGCCGATTCTGGCGAGTGTGAAACCGCAAGTCTGCGCCAGTGTCGCCATCGACCTGGAAGGTGGCAGCGGCCCGAATGGCATCTACATCGACGAGGCGGACTGGAAGTACATCCGTCGTCACGATGAAGTGAAGGCTACCGTTGTTGTACAAGCTGATGAGCCAGAGCTGGATGCGGTCTGACGCTTAAACTGAAGTCAACAAAAAGGCCGCGATCCAAATGGATCGCGGCCTTTTTTATGCAATGACTGAAGACTTTCTGTGAGTTTGAGGCCGATAAACTACTTGCCGATCGAGATCTTCGGCGCCCAAGTCAGCCATTCATCTTCGAACTTGTCGAACAACGGGAACGTTTGCTCGGGCCGCGCCGGAACACCCATGCGGTCGCCATCCGGTGTGGCAAAGGCGATGCCGCCCTGAATCAGCGTCTCCAGCGATTCGGTGCGTATGGTCGCGCCTTTGAACAAGCCGTAGTCAAAACCAAAACCACTGGTGTTCCAGAACCGCGTGCCGCTGCGCACCAGTGGCGCGTATTTGGGCTCGATCAGGATGTGCACCAACACTCGATCAGCCGTCTGGCCCAGTTCATAACCGGTCACCTTGCCTACCGTGATTTCGCGATAGGTGACGGGCACGCCGGTCTTCAGCGATCCCCGACGAGCAGCGCTCAACACCAGGCTCAAACCGGCCTCTTCCTTGGCGGTTTCCGGAGGATTGGTCAAAGCCACGAAGTTCTTTTGCGGGCCGAGGTTCTTCGGCGCTGGCTGCACTTCGATGTACTGCCCGGTCACCAGTGTCTCGAGGTTGGACGTCTTGATCAGACCCAATTCAGGTTTGACCACCCAGAACTGACTGCCCACCCGAGCGATACGCTCCGGCACTTCACTGATCCGCGCCGTCAGTAGCACTGATTGCAAGTCGTCACTGAGGTCGACGTCCTCGATCTTGCCAACGTCCAGGCCTTTGAATCGAATCGGTGTGCCCGTGCGAAGGCCATCGGCGCGATCAACCTTGATGGTCACCACGGCACCTTTCTGCGTCGCCTCGTCATGGTTGGCGAACAGCCGGAAACGTGGAATCCGCTTCTGCAACGGCGCTTTGGCTTCCGGGGTTTCGAAGGCAATGCCGCCAGCCATCAGGCTTTGCAACGACTCACTTTTGACCTGGATGCCGCCGGTCAGTCCACCCGTTAGCGTAATGCCGCTGGCATTCCAGAAACGCGTCGAGGCGTTGACCAGCCCTTCGTATTCCTTCTCGATGTGCACACCGATCACCAGCTGCTTTTTAGTACGGGAGAACTGGTAGCTCTGCACCGAACCCACCTTGACCTGCTTGTAGAGAATCGGACTGCCGACCTCCAGAGAACCGAGATTGTCGGTGAACAGCACCAGATGCAGGCCCGGCGAACGCAGATCCAGCGGCGGCGCCTTGGCCCGTGCTTCGAACTCGCGCTGTGGTGCGCCGCCCTTGTCGCCGGGGCGCACGGCGATGTAGTTACCTTTGACCAACGCTTCCAGACCGGTAATACCGGCGAGCGAAATCGACGGTTTGACCACCCAGAACTGCGTGCCGGTGACCAGGTACTCTTCGGCCAGCGGATCGAGGGTCAACTCGGCAGTCGCACTGGACAGGTTCGGGTCAATCTTGAGCGCTTTCAGATTGCCGACCTGGATACCTTTGTACATCACCGGCGTACGACCGGCCTGCAGGCCTTCGAAATCGCTGAGTTTGACCTTGACCCGAATACCGGCGGCGGCTGCATCGAAGTCTTCATAGAGACGGAACGGCAGGCTTGGATCGGTGGGCGGGCTGTCCTTGCGGTTTTCCGGTGTGGCAAACGCAATACCACCGGCGACGATGCTGGCGAGGGACTCGCTACGCACTTTCACACCGGACAGGTTGGCGTCGATACTGATGCCGCTGGCATTCCAGAAACGCGTGTGTTTACGCACCAGGCTGGCGTAGGTCGGCTCAATGAAGACTTTGAGTTCGACAGTGCTCTGGTCCGCGGACAGCAAGTAGCTTTTAATCTGACCGACCTGGATCTGCTTGTAGAACACCGGGCTGCCGCGATTCAGCGAGCCGAGACGATCGGCCTTGATGGTCAGGTGCAGACCGGGCTTGGCGTCCGACAGCGGTGGTTCTTGGGCCAAGGCCTTGAACTTGCGGGTCGGCTCGCCTTCCCCTGGGCTGACGGCCACATAGTTACCCGAGACGAGCGTCTCAAGGCCCGTGATACCGGCCAGGGTAACGCTCGGCTTGACCAGCCAGAAGCGCGTGCTGGTCTTGAGGTATTGCTCCACGTCCTTGTTCATCTCGACGGTGGCGATCACGCCTTTGGAGCTGCCTTCGTCATCGAGAGTGAGGGCTTTAACTTTACCGACTGACATACCTTTGTAGACGACTTCGGTCTTGTTGGCCTGAATGCCTTCACCACTTTCGAAGCGCACCTGAATCTCGATGCCTGTCTCGCTGTAGGCACGCCAGGCGAGCCAGCCGCCGATGAGCAAGGCGATCAGGGGCAACACCCAAATGGCAGACCAGTTCGAGGCTGGTCGGGTTTTCGCTTTAGGCAACTCAGTCATGGTCGTCGTCCGACTCCGTGTTATCCCAAATCAGTCGGGGATCGAAAGTTACTGCGGCAAGCATCGTCAGAATCACCACACTGGCGAAGGCGATGGCGCCAAGATTGGCTTCGACGCTGGCAAGCCGTCCGAAATTCACAACCGCCACCAGGATGGCGATCACAAAAATATCGAGCATCGACCAGCGGCCGATGAACTCGATAAAGCGGTACATCCAGATACGCTGGCGTGCCGAGAGTGGCTGGCGGCGCTGCACCGAAAACAGCAGCAACCCGATGCCCACCAGTTTGAACGTTGGTACCAGAATACTGGCGATAAAAACCACGGCTGCGATTGGAATCATGCCGTGCTGAACCAGTTGGATCACGCCGGACATGATGGTGCTCGGATCGCCCTGGCCCAGGGAGCTGACGGTCATGATCGGCAGCACATTGGCCGGGATATAAATAATCGCAGCCGTGACCAGCAGCGCCCAGGTACGCATCAGGCTGTTCGGACGGCGCGCGTGAACCAGCGCACCGCAGCGGGTGCAGACCTGCTCGTCGGTGTCGGCTTCCTGCTTATTCAACTCGTGGCATTCGCCACAAATCAGAATGCCCGCATCAATCGCCCGCATGGGCATCTTCTCCTGATAAAGCCTGCCAGATCTGATGCGGTGACATCACCACTTCCAGCCAGACCTGGACCAACAACAAACTGATAAAGCATGCCAGACCAAAACCTACGGTAATCGCCGCCATATCGGCCAACTTGACGATCGCAACCAGTACGCCCATGAGGTAAACCTCGAGCATCCCCCAGTCCCGTAGATGGTGATAAATGCGGTAGAGCAGCAAACCGTAACTGCGTCCGATATCGAAGCGGATACTCAGCAGCACGACCAATTGGCAGAGCAGCTTGAGCAGTGGAATCCCCATGCTGCAGAGAAATACCACTGCTGCTACGCCCTGCATACCGGTATCGAACAGGCCGACAACGCCGCTCCAGACAGTATCATTCGATGACTGCCCGAGTAGATGGAGCTGCATGATGGGTAAAAAGTTCGCGGGGATGTACAACAACAGTGCGGCAATGACCAGGGCGAGACTGCGCTGCACGACATTGTGCCGATGGGCATACAGTTCATAACCGCAGCGTGGACAAATGGCCTTCTCACCATGGGCGAGTTCAGGCTTGCGCATCAGCAAGTCGCACTCATGACACGCTACCAAACCGTCCAGCGGTAAATCTGACAGCCCAGGGGCGTCAACCGGATCTGGCATAAAGGCTCTGGCTCCAAAAAAGTTGGACCTATTCTAGTGTTCTGAGTCGAAAATAACTGTGCAATTTTGTATTGCCAGCGAAGTAGACTTTTTCTGCGGGCAAAACAAAACCCCTACCTGCATATGCAGATAGGGGTTTCGGAATTTAATCTTGACGATGACCTACTCTCACATGGGGAAACCCCACACTACCATCGGCGATGCATCGTTTCACTGCTGAGTTCGGGATGGGATCAGGTGGTTCCAATGCTCTATGGTCGTCAAGAAATTCGGGTACCGAACCGTCTTTCGACGCTTCAGCAAATTGGGTATGCGATAGTTTGTGTGTTTTACTCGAACTTTCGGTTCGTTTCGTCTTCACACACCGCAATCTGGTGCTCTCTCGAGTCAGCAGATTGCTTGGGTGTTATATGGTCAAGCCTCACGGGCAATTAGTATTGGTTAGCTCAACGCCTCACAGCGCTTACACACCCAACCTATCAACGTCGTAGTCTTCGACGGCCCTTCAGGGGACTCAAGGTCCCAGTGAGATCTCATCTTGAGGCTAGTTTCCCGCTTAGATGCTTTCAGCGGTTATCTATTCCGAACATAGCTACCCGGCAATGCCACTGGCGTGACAACCGGAACACCAGAGGTTCGTCCACTCCGGTCCTCTCGTACTAGGAGCAGCCCCTCTCAAATCTCAAACGTCCACGGCAGATAGGGACCGAACTGTCTCACGACGTTCTAAACCCAGCTCGCGTACCACTTTAAATGGCGAACAGCCATACCCTTGGGACCGGCTTCAGCCCCAGGATGTGATGAGCCGACATCGAGGTGCCAAACACCGCCGTCGATATGAACTCTTGGGCGGTATCAGCCTGTTATCCCCGGAGTACCTTTTATCCGTTGAGCGATGGCCCTTCCATACAGAACCACCGGATCACTAAGACCTACTTTCGTACCTGCTCGACGTGTCTGTCTCGCAGTCAAGCGCGCTTTTGCCTTTATACTCTACGACCGATTTCCGACCGGTCTGAGCGCACCTTCGTACTCCTCCGTTACTCTTTAGGAGGAGACCGCCCCAGTCAAACTACCCACCATACACTGTCCTCGATCCGGATAACGGACCTGAGTTAGAACCTCAAAGTTGCCAGGGTGGTATTTCAAGGATGGCTCCACGCGAACTGGCGTCCACGCTTCAAAGCCTCCCACCTATCCTACACAAGCAAATTCAAAGTCCAGTGCAAAGCTATAGTAAAGGTTCACGGGGTCTTTCCGTCTAGCCGCGGATACACTGCATCTTCACAGCGATTTCAATTTCACTGAGTCTCGGGTGGAGACAGCGCCGCCATCGTTACGCCATTCGTGCAGGTCGGAACTTACCCGACAAGGAATTTCGCTACCTTAGGACCGTTATAGTTACGGCCGCCGTTTACCGGGGCTTCGATCAAGAGCTTCGCGTTAGCTAACCCCATCAATTAACCTTCCGGCACCGGGCAGGCGTCACACCCTATACGTCCACTTTCGTGTTTGCAGAGTGCTGTGTTTTTAATAAACAGTCGCAGCGGCCTGGTATCTTCGACCGGCGTGGGCTTACGGAGCAAGTCCTTCACCCTCACCGGCGCACCTTCTCCCGAAGTTACGGTGCCATTTTGCCTAGTTCCTTCACCCGAGTTCTCTCAAGCGCCTTGGTATTCTCTACCCAACCACCTGTGTCGGTTTGGGGTACGGTTCCTGGTTACCTGAAGCTTAGAAGCTTTTCTTGGAAGCATGGCATCAACCACTTCGTGTTCTAAAAGAACACTCGTCATCAGCTCTCGGCCTTGGAATCCCGGATTTACCTAAGATTCCAGCCTACCACCTTAAACTTGGACAACCAACGCCAAGCTGGCCTAGCCTTCTCCGTCCCTCCATCGCAATAACCAGAAGTACAGGAATATTAACCTGTTTTCCATCGACTACGCTTTTCAGCCTCGCCTTAGGGACCGACTAACCCTGCGTCGATTAACGTTGCGCAGGAAACCTTGGTCTTTCGGCGTGGGTGTTTTTCACACCCATTGTCGTTACTCATGTCAGCATTCGCACTTCTGATACCTCCAGCAAGCTTCTCAACTCACCTTCACAGGCTTACAGAACGCTCCTCTACCGCATCACCTAAGTGATACCCGTAGCTTCGGTGTATGGTTTGAGCCCCGTTACATCTTCCGCGCAGGCCGACTCGACTAGTGAGCTATTACGCTTTCTTTAAAGGGTGGCTGCTTCTAAGCCAACCTCCTAGCTGTCTAAGCCTTCCCACATCGTTTCCCACTTAACCATAACTTTGGGACCTTAGCTGACGGTCTGGGTTGTTTCCCTTTTCACGACGGACGTTAGCACCCGCCGTGTGTCTCCCATGCTCGGCACTTGTAGGTATTCGGAGTTTGCATCGGTTTGGTAAGTCGGGATGACCCCCTAGCCGAAACAGTGCTCTACCCCCTACAGTGATACATGAGGCGCTACCTAAATAGCTTTCGAGGAGAACCAGCTATCTCCGAGCTTGATTAGCCTTTCACTCCGATCCACAGGTCATCCGCTAACTTTTCAACGGTAGTCGGTTCGGTCCTCCAGTCAGTGTTACCTAACCTTCAACCTGCCCATGGATAGATCGCCCGGTTTCGGGTCTATTCCCAGCGACTAGACGCCCTATTAAGACTCGCTTTCGCTACGCCTCCCCTATTCGGTTAAGCTCGCCACTGAAAATAAGTCGCTGACCCATTATACAAAAGGTACGCAGTCACCCAACAAAGTGGGCTCCCACTGCTTGTACGCATACGGTTTCAGGATCTATTTCACTCCCCTCTCCGGGGTTCTTTTCGCCTTTCCCTCACGGTACTAGTTCACTATCGGTCAGTCAGTAGTATTTAGCCTTGGAGGATGGTCCCCCCATATTCAGACAAAGTTTCTCGTGCTCCGTCCTACTCGATTTCATGACTAAGAGATTTTCGCGTACAGGGCTATCACCCACTATGGCCGCACTTTCCAGAGCGTTCCGCTAATCTCAAAGCCACTTAAGGGCTAGTCCCCGTTCGCTCGCCACTACTAAGGGAATCTCGGTTGATTTCTTTTCCTCAGGGTACTTAGATGTTTCAGTTCCCCTGGTTCGCTTCTTAAGCCTATGTATTCAGCTTAAGATACCTAACTTATGTTAGGTGGGTTCCCCCATTCAGACATCTCCGGATCAAAGTCTGTTTGCCGACTCCCCGAAGCTTTTCGCAGGCTACCACGTCTTTCATCGCCTCTGACTGCCAAGGCATCCACCGTATGCGCTTCTTCACTTGACCATATAACCCCAAGCAATCTGGTTATACTGTGAAGACGACATTCGCCGAAAATTCGCGATTAAACTCACAAATTTTACCTTAGCCTGATCCGTTACCAGTGAAAGTAACGTTCAGTCTATCTTTCTATCACATACCCAAATTTTTAAAGAACGATCTAGCCAAAGACTAGAAATCAACATTCACCATCATCACGATGGAATGCTCATTTCTAAGCTTTCAACAAACAGAAGCAGTAGTGGTGGAGCCAAACGGGATCGAACCGTTGACCTCCTGCGTGCAAGGCAGGCGCTCTCCCAGCTGAGCTATGGCCCCGTATTTCTACAGGCGTTCCCACACAAGCAAAATTGGTGGGTCTGGGCAGATTCGAACTGCCGACCTCACCCTTATCAGGGGTGCGCTCTAACCAACTGAGCTACAGACCCAATTTCGGGCTGCTTCTTATCGTCTTCTTCAATGAATCAAGCAATTCGTGTGGGAACTTATGGAGCAGCTGATGTCGTCGATTAAGGAGGTGATCCAGCCGCAGGTTCCCCTACGGCTACCTTGTTACGACTTCACCCCAGTCATGAATCACACCGTGGTAACCGTCCTCCCGAAGGTTAGACTAGCTACTTCTGGTGCAACCCACTCCCATGGTGTGACGGGCGGTGTGTACAAGGCCCGGGAACGTATTCACCGCGACATTCTGATTCGCGATTACTAGCGATTCCGACTTCACGCAGTCGAGTTGCAGACTGCGATCCGGACTACGATCGGTTTTATGGGATTAGCTCCACCTCGCGGCTTGGCAACCCTCTGTACCGACCATTGTAGCACGTGTGTAGCCCAGGCCGTAAGGGCCATGATGACTTGACGTCATCCCCACCTTCCTCCGGTTTGTCACCGGCAGTCTCCTTAGAGTGCCCACCATTACGTGCTGGTAACTAAGGACAAGGGTTGCGCTCGTTACGGGACTTAACCCAACATCTCACGACACGAGCTGACGACAGCCATGCAGCACCTGTCTCAATGTTCCCGAAGGCACCAATCCATCTCTGGAAAGTTCATTGGATGTCAAGGCCTGGTAAGGTTCTTCGCGTTGCTTCGAATTAAACCACATGCTCCACCGCTTGTGCGGGCCCCCGTCAATTCATTTGAGTTTTAACCTTGCGGCCGTACTCCCCAGGCGGTCAACTTAATGCGTTAGCTGCGCCACTAAGAGCTCAAGGCTCCCAACGGCTAGTTGACATCGTTTACGGCGTGGACTACCAGGGTATCTAATCCTGTTTGCTCCCCACGCTTTCGCACCTCAGTGTCAGTATCAGTCCAGGTGGTCGCCTTCGCCACTGGTGTTCCTTCCTATATCTACGCATTTCACCGCTACACAGGAAATTCCACCACCCTCTACCATACTCTAGCTCGACAGTTTTGAATGCAGTTCCCAGGTTGAGCCCGGGGATTTCACATCCAACTTAACGAACCACCTACGCGCGCTTTACGCCCAGTAATTCCGATTAACGCTTGCACCCTCTGTATTACCGCGGCTGCTGGCACAGAGTTAGCCGGTGCTTATTCTGTCGGTAACGTCAAAACAATTACGTATTAGGTAACTGCCCTTCCTCCCAACTTAAAGTGCTTTACAATCCGAAGACCTTCTTCACACACGCGGCATGGCTGGATCAGGCTTTCGCCCATTGTCCAATATTCCCCACTGCTGCCTCCCGTAGGAGTCTGGACCGTGTCTCAGTTCCAGTGTGACTGATCATCCTCTCAGACCAGTTACGGATCGTCGCCTTGGTGAGCCATTACCTCACCAACTAGCTAATCCGACCTAGGCTCATCTGATAGCGCAAGGCCCGAAGGTCCCCTGCTTTCTCCCGTAGGACGTATGCGGTATTAGCGTCCGTTTCCGAGCGTTATCCCCCACTACCAGGCAGATTCCTAGGCATTACTCACCCGTCCGCCGCTCGCCACCAGGTACAAGTACCCGTGCTGCCGCTCGACTTGCATGTGTTAGGCCTGCCGCCAGCGTTCAATCTGAGCCATGATCAAACTCTTCAGTTCAAACATCTTTGGGTTTTTAAGAAACCCTAAACTTGGCTCAGCAATCGTTGGTTACATCTTTGATTTCTCGCGGAGTAACTTGTGATGCTGATAATCTTGTTGACTATCAGTCTGACTCCACAAGCACCCACACGAATTGCTTGATTCAGTTGTTAAAGAGCGGTTGGTTAAGATCTTTCGTCTCAACCGAGGCGCGCATTCTACAGCAGCCTCTGTTGCTGTCAAGCGGTTATTTTCAGAAGTTTTCAAAGTTTCCTTTGCAACTTCAACCACTTGCGCTTCCGATCTCTCGTTAGCGGGAGGCGAATTCTACAGCGTTAGTCGCTGCTGTCAACACCTGTTTTTCTCCGCTTTCGACCGAGAAGATCGAACCGTCAATAAGGCGACAACACACTGCCTTACCAACTCCTTCTGGCCTCGATGAACTGAAGCGTAACCACTGCCGAAAACTGCGTAACTCATTGTTTACCAAGGAGTTTTCCGTTTCGACTGCGCCGGAAGTGGGGCGAATTATAGACGTCCAGAATCTGCCGTCAACCGTTAATTACGCTTTTCTGGCGGAAGGTGTCTTTTTAGCTGTTAAACGTGGGATTCGACGGGTTATTGGCGGTAAACGCAGTACTAATAGCAACGCACCTATAGAAGCATAGACAGCCCACTCCTTCAGATCAGCGCGAACGATCCACAACATATGCAACAACCCAAACCCGAGAACCACATAGACCAGTCGGTGCAGTTTCCTCCAGCGAGCCCCCAAACGCCGCTGACTATAACGATTGGAGGTGATTGCCAATGCCAACAAACAGAGAAACCCCAGCGTTCCGACAATAATGTACGGCCGCTTGCGCAACTCGACACTCAGCTGCGACCAATCGAAGCCAAGGATGAACACCGCGTAACCACTCAAATGCAGAACCACATAGGCGAAACACCACAACCCCAACTGCCGCCGGACAACTATCCATCCCGGCCAACCGGTTAGCTTCTGCAAAGGCGTCATGCTTAACGTAATGAGCAACAGGACAAGTGTCCCCAACCCCAGACGGTCAACCAGCACCTTGCCCGGATCAGGCCCCAGCACATCCGCCCAGGCTTGGTACAACCAAAGCAGCGGCCAAATCGCTGCAGCGATGAAGACACCGATACGCCAGAACGGATATCGCATCAGTAATTCTTCCGCAGATCGAGCCCTGCATATAAAGAAGCGACTTCATCCGAGTAGCCGTTGAACATTTGCGTTTCTCGTACATTGGGCTTGAACAGACCACTCGGCAAACGCCGTTCCCGTGCCTGGGTCCAGCGCGGGTGATCGACTGTCGGATTCACGTTCGCATAAAAGCCATATTCATCTGCCGCAATGCTCTGCCATGTAGTCTTCGGCTGCTCGCTGACCAGGCTGATGCGGACGATGGATTTGATGCTCTTGAAGCCGTACTTCCAGGGCACCACCAGACGCAATGGTGCACCGTTCTGATTAGGCAACTCACGTCCATACATACCTACAGCAAGAATCGCCAACGGATTCATCGCCTCATCCAGACGCAACCCCTCTACATAAGGCCAGTCGATCAAGGCAAAGCCGGAGCGCTGTCCGGGCATACTCGTGGGATCCTGCAAGGTTTCGAAGCGAATGAATTTGGCTTTGGACATCGGCTCGACCTCCCTGAGCAAGGCTGAAATGGGAAAACCCATCCATGGAATGACCATCGACCAGGCCTCCACACAGCGAAGACGATAAATACGCTCTTCCAGCTGATAAGGCTTCATGAAGTCTTCCAGCGCATACCGCCCCGGCTTACCCACCTCCCCGTCCACCACCACACTCCACGGCTCGGTTTTCAGCGCACCGGCATTGGCCGCGGGATCACCTTTATCGGTACCGAACTCATAGAAGTTGTTGTAGTGGGTCGCGTCCTTGAAAGGTGTGATCGCCTCATCCTTGACGTTGACCGCCCCCCATTTAGTGGAAGGAAGTTTTTCGGCAAACCAGGACGGTGCCTTGCCAGACTCGACATCGGCATAACGCGCAACATCGTCGGCATTCGCCCAGCGCGGCAGACTGCTCACAGCCAAACCGGCAACGGTGGCACCCAAGATACTGCGACGAGAAAGGTAGAGAGATTCAGGCGTGACATCAGACTCATGACAGTCAGACGCTTTGGGGACTTTGATCAGCATGACAACTCCGCAGCTTTGGAGGACAGATGCACCCATAGACTGCGGAGTATGAGGGAAATTACATCACTCGGCTTTTTTGTGCCGACGAAGACGTAACAGGTACTGCACCGGCCCAGAAGCCGCATAGCCAAGGAAGACCAGCAGCAGGATGCGCGGCGGATCACTGAACACAACGGCAAATACCAGCACTACCGCCAGGATCGCGACAAAGGGAACGCGCCCCTTCAAGTCCAGTTCCTTGAAGCTGTTGTACTTGATGTTACTGACCATCAGCATGCCAGCCGCGGCGACCATCAGAGCAACCAGGAACGACATCTTGGAGCCCTGAATGCCGTAATCGCTGAACGCCCAGACAATGCCTGCGACCACACCGGCCGCGGCCGGGCTGGCCAGACCGATGAAGTAGCGTTTGTCTGCCGTACCGACCTGAGTATTGAAACGCGCCAGACGCAACGCCGCCCCCGCCACATAGATGAACGCAACCATCCAGCCGACCTTGCCCATATCACCCAAGGCCCAGCCGAACGCCAGCAATGCCGGCGCAACACCAAAGGCAACCATGTCCGACAGCGAGTCGTACTCGGCACCGAAGGCGCTTTGGGTATTGGTCATACGGGCAACACGACCATCAAGGCCATCGAGAACCATGGCGACGAAAATCGCGATCGCGGCAAACGCGAAATACTTGCTCGCGCCGATTGCATCACCGGCACTCAAGGCGCTCTGGGCGCTCATCGAGTTGATAATGGAATAGAACCCTGCGAAGAGGTTCGCCGTGGTGAACAGATTCGGCAGAAGATAGATACCACGATGCCGGACTTTACGGCCTTCAGCGTCATGCCCTTCTTCGATGTGTTCATCGATAGGCAGAAGGCTTTCGGCGTCAGAAGCCTGTTTTGGCTCTTCGGGACGTTCGCTCATGGACATTACCTTGCAACGGGGTGGAAAGTTTCGACAGGTGTCTGGGACGACGGTTCGACCGCAAACGATGCAGCTTTATACCAGAACCGGCGGATCCAAACGAAAAAACGCGGCCTAGGCCGCGTTTTCCGTACAAGCTCGCGACTTAGTTCTTGGCTTTGTCGACGATCTTGTTGGCACCGATCCACGGCATCATGGAGCGCAGTTGCTCGCCGATGATTTCGATACCGTGAGCGGCGTTGTTACGACGCTTGGCGGTCATCGAAGGATAACCGGTAGCGCCTTCGCTGATGAACATCTTGGCGTATTCGCCGTCCTGAATACGTTTCAGGGCGTTGCGCATGGCCTGACGGGATTCGGCGTTGATCACTTCCGGACCGGTCACGTACTCGCCGTACTCAGCGTTGTTGGAGATCGAGTAGTTCATGTTGGCGATACCGCCTTCGTACATGAGGTCAACGATCAGCTTCAGTTCGTGCAGGCATTCGAAGTAGGCCATTTCCGGCGCGTAGCCAGCTTCAACCAGGGTTTCGAAACCGGCTTTTACCAGCTCAACGGTACCGCCGCACAGAACGGCTTGTTCGCCGAACAGGTCGGTCTCGGTCTCGTCCTTGAAGGTGGTTTCGATGATGCCGGTACGGCCGCCGCCAACGCCAGCAGCGTAGGACAGTGCAACGTTTTTGGCGTTGCCCGAAGCATCCTGGTAGATAGCGATCAGGTCAGGGATACCGCCGCCTTTGACGAACTCGGAACGCACAGTGTGGCCCGGAGCTTTCGGCGCGATCATGATCACGTCGAGGTCAGCGCGTGGCACAACCTGGTTGTAGTGGATCGCGAAGCCGTGGGAGAAGGCCAGGG
Source organism: Pseudomonas sp. P9_31 (assembly GCF_034008235.1). NCBI lineage: Bacteria > Pseudomonadati > Pseudomonadota > Gammaproteobacteria > Pseudomonadales > Pseudomonadaceae > Pseudomonas > Pseudomonas sp. P9_31. The sequence continues at coordinate 1,029,862 of NZ_CP125375.1, read as the reverse complement.
TGGCGCCTTTCTTGATGTTCGGCTCAATTTCGTTCTTGTACAGGGAAGACTGGAACTCGTCCGGGGTCAGGATCATGACCAGGTCGGCAGCCGCTACAGCGGAAGCAACGTCGGTCACTTTCAGGCCGTGGGCTTCGGCTTTGGCAACGGTGGCCGAACCTTTACGCAGGCCAACGGTAACGTCAACGCCGGAGTCTTTCAGGTTGCACGCTTGAGCGTGGCCTTGGGAGCCGTAACCGATGATGGCGACTTTCTTGCCCTGGATGATCGACAGGTCGCAGTCTTTATCGTAGAAAACTTTCATGAATTTCCCCTTTATATCTGGCCCTTCAGGCCATTCGCTAATTTGGTTTAGACGCTCAGTACTTTGTCGCCGCGGGCAATCCCGGTGACGCCACTGCGTACGGTTTCCAGAATCGAGGCAGTGCCGATCGATTGAATGAAGCTGTCGAGCTTGTCGCTGGTACCGGTCAATTGAACGGTATACACGCTGGCGCTGACATCAACGATCTGCCCACGATAAATATCGGTGGTGCGCTTGATCTCGGCGCGCTGGGCGCCGGTGGCCTTGACCTTGACCAGCATCAGTTCGCGCTCGATGTGAGCACTCTCCGACAGGTCGACCAGTTTTACCACTTCGATCAGCTTGTTCAGGTTCTTGGTGATCTGCTCGATGACTTCATCGTGGCCGACCGTGGTCAACGTCAGACGCGACAGGGTCGGGTCTTCGGTGGGTGCCACGGTCAGGCTTTCGATGTTGTAGTTGCGCTGCGAGAACAGACCCACTACACGAGACAGAGCGCCCGGTTCGTTTTCCAGAAGCAAGGAAATAATGTGCCGCATGATTAAGTACGCTCCGTCTTGCTCAGCCACATATCGCGCATGGAGCCGTCTTTGATCTGCATCGGGTAGACGTGCTCGCTGGTGTCAACCGAGATATCGATAACCACCAGGCGATCTTTCATGGCGAACGCCTCCTCCATCTTCGACTTCAAATCTTTCGAGTCGGTGATGCGCACGCCAACGTGACCATAGGCCTCTGCCAGTTTGACGAAGTCAGGCAGCGATTCCATGTAGGAGTGCGAGTGACGGCTGCCGTAACTCATGTCCTGCCACTGGCGAACCATACCCAGCACGCCATTGTTCAGGATGACGATTTTTACCGGCAAACCGTATTGCAGGCAGGTCGACAGTTCCTGAATGTTCATCTGGATGCTGCCCTCGCCTGTTACGCAGGCGACGTCGTCATCCGGGAAGCTCAGCTTGATGCCCATGGCCGCCGGAAAACCGAAGCCCATGGTGCCCAGGCCACCGGAGTTGATCCAGCGGTTCGGCTTGTTGAACTTGTAGTACTGCGCCGCGAACATCTGATGCTGACCCACGTCGGAGGTCACAAAGGCGTCGCCCTTGGTCACTTCGCACAGGGTTTCGATCACGGTCTGCGGCTTGATCACGCTGCCGTCGCCCTTATCGTAAGGGAACAGACCGCGGTCACCGCGCCACTCATCAACTTGCTTCCACCAGCTGGCAACGGACTCCTTGTTCGGGGTCTCGCCGATTTCCTTGAGGATCGCGACCATTTCGGTCAGGACACTCTCGACCGGGCCGACGATAGGCACGTCTGCCTTGATGGTCTTGGAGATCGAAGCCGGGTCAATGTCGATATGAATGATCTTGGCATTCGGACAGAACTTGGCCGGGCCGTTGATCACGCGGTCATCGAAGCGCGCACCGACTGCAAGGATCACGTCGGCATGGTGCATCGCCAGGTTGGCGGTGTAGCTGCCGTGCATGCCGAGCATGCCGATGAACTGACGATCGGTGCCAGGGTAGGCACCCAGCCCCATCAGGGTATTGGTCACTGGCAGGTTGAGCATCTTCGCCAGTTCGGTCAGCGGCGCGGAGCCACCACCGAGAATCACGCCGCCGCCTGCATAAAGCACAGGACGCTTGGCCGCCAGGAGCATTTCTGCCGCCTTGCGGATTTGCCCGGAGTGACCGCGAAGAGCCGGACTGTAGGAACGCAGCTTGGCTTTTTTCGGGAAGATGTATTCGAACTTCTCGGCCGGGTTGGTCATGTCTTTCGGGATATCGACAACGACCGGACCAGGACGACCGGATTGCGCCAGGTAGAACGCTTTCTTCATGACTTCCGGGATTTCCGACGCGTGCTTGATCATGAAGCTGTGCTTCACGATCGGCCGGGAGATACCGATCATGTCGGTTTCCTGGAATGCATCGGTGCCTACCAAGGTGCTAGGCACCTGGCCGGAAATGATCACCATCGGAATGGAGTCCATGTAGGCCGTGGCAATACCGGTGATGGCGTTGGTTGCGCCCGGGCCGGAAGTGACCAGTACCACGCCGGCTTTACCGGTGGCACGGGCGTAGCCGTCGGCCATATGGGTCGCAGCCTGCTCGTGACGAACCAGGATGTGGGTCACTTCCGGTTCTTTGAACAGGGCATCGTAGACATGAAGAAGAGCACCACCCGGGTACCCGTAGATATATTTGACGCCTTCGTCACGCAAAAAGCGGACGAGCATCTCACCGCCAGATAAAAGCTCCACGTTGTTCACCTCTAAAACGCCAGAATACCGCCCACATACAAAGAGGACGGGTCTTAATAGGTTTACTTCTCGGCAGAGCATGAGCGACGGTGGTCGCCGACTACGTCAGCACTGACTGAGCAAGTATTGGGATCGTCCCAAGTGTTGCGGGCCTTTCCCACCCAGCGCGAGGTAACGCGTTGCGGGTGTAACAGGTCGGCGCGGATGTGCGCCTCATGATCTACCGAGTGGGTCTGCTTCTGGCAGTCCCTCTACAGCGGACTTTGGATTCTTCTGTTTCGCCCATCGCAAGTCAAGCCGTCAATACGCTTTATTCGAACTAAGCGCATGAGAACGCAAGAAAAAACCTTTAAACCGCAAGTGTGTTAGCTTCAATTGCGCACTCATGACAAGGAAATGGCATGCGAACGTTCTTCTTCACCGCTGGCTTGCTGATCGGCCTGAGCCCTTTGTGCATGGCGGGTCAGGTCTATAAATGGATCGATGCCCAGGGCGTCACCCATTTCGATGCGCAACCGCCCCAGGGCCGGGAAGCCAGCCTTGTGGTGACGCCTGCCACGCCCGTCGGCAAGCCGAGCACGCCACCGCGCGGCAACGTCATAGGCGATCAAAAGGCCATCGACAACAAAGTAAAAAAACAGGTCGGCGAGCAGCAGGCCCAGCTGAAAGTGTTCTGCGAGCAGGCCCGAACGAACCTGGCTCAACTGCAGAACAATCCGCGACTACGGGAGGAGGTCGACGGTGAGATGCGCCGCCTGACCGACCAACAACGTCAGGAGCGCATCACCGAAGCACAGAAACAGATCACGAAAAACTGCCAGTAGATACCCTACACGGGTTCAGGGTCAGCGAGAGGCGGTGATCAACAGGTCGAACTCTTTGAGCAAGACCTGAAGCTGCCGATCCTTGCCCTGAACCTTGCGCGCGGCGAAGACCATTTCGGCCATCTCCTGGATCCCCGACGCATTGGGCAAGGGCAGGTTCTGCTCCAGGATCGACTTCATCCTTGGCAGGAAGATCCATTGCAGCCACTGCTCGAAATCCAGCGTATCCACCGAGAACGGCTCGACGCTGGAAAGCGCATCAACGGACGGCGGCACTTCGTCCCACCATCCCTGAACGCGCAGTTCGCGCTCGATCAACAGCAACTGCTCGGCAATCTTCGGGAAGCGTGCATCCATCACAGCGAAACCTTGGCCTTCTGACGAGCCAACGCTGCACCGGCTGAATCACCCTGCTTCTCACGGGCCTGGGCGATCAATTCCCATAGGCTGGCCTGAAGATCCGGACGACCATTGGCGAACGTCAGACCACGACGGGCAAACTGCTCGGCCTGTGCCGCATCGCCTTGAGCCATACGCACCTGAGCCAGACGATAAAGCACTTGTGGCTCACGCGGCGCGACTCGTTGGGCGCGTTCGAGACTGGAGGAAGCACCGTTGAGATCACCACTGGCCTGTTGCTGCTGAGCAGTGGTCAACAACGCCAGGACCGGACCGTCCAGTTGCTCATCGGCGGACAGGCCGCCGGAGCTCGCCGAAGGAACCCCGCTCGGCGTCGACGGCATGCTGTAACTGCCCTGATTGATCGGTGCCGACTGCACCGGCGAGGTATCAATCGGCCCCGGAGTGATCGGACCTGGGGTTATCGGCGAAGTGCTGATCGGTGCCGAGGAGACGGCGCCACCACCCGGCACCATCACGACAACGCCGGTGTCACCTTGCGGGATTGCCTGAGTCTGGGCCTGTGCAGGACGTTTTACCGTCGTCTGCCGGAAACCGCCATTCGCCGAAATCCGCTCGCTGTTGGAGACGGCAGTGCCGGCATCCACAACCGGGATCGAACCACGCTGTACGGTGGAGCAGCCGCTGAGCAAAGCCACGGCAGTCACCGCTGGAATCAACCACTTGTTCACTTCAAATCCTCTTTGCTTAATTCATCCAGCCCTTGACCCAATCCATCACCGATTCAGCAGGGCTTTCGCCACCGCAAGCAGCACCGGGAGGCGGTTCGCTGCCGCGAATATACGGCATCTGCACCGCGCCTGGGCAGCTGGCTTCGGAACCTTGGCCGGTGCGCGAATCGACCCAGGCCTGAACAATGTTGTCCGGCTGCGGCATGTCCAGCGGCAGTGGATCGGCCTTACGCATGAAACTGGTCCAGACTTGCAACGCACCGGTGGCACCGGTGAACGGTGTCTTGCCGTTATCATCGCGCCCCAGCCAGACCACTGCCAGCAGATCCTGACTGAAACCGGCAAACCAGCTGTCCCGCGAATCGTTACTGGTACCGGTCTTGCCAGCCAGGGTCAGGGTTTTCGGCAACACGTTATAAACCGAACTGCCGGTGCCTTCGCGCATGACGCGCTGCATTGCGTTCTGGATCAGGTAAATGGACGCCGGATCAAATTGCTGCTGAATCTGGAACGGATAACGCTTGAGCGGCTCGCCCTCGGCAGTCAGTACGCTGCGAATTCCGCGCATCGGCGTATTGAACCCGCCATTGGCCAGCGTCTGGTACATGGTCGCCACTTCGATCGGGGTCATACCGCCGGCACCGAGCAACATCGACGGGAACGCCGGGAATTCGCGACTCACCCCCAGTCGTGCCAGGGTCTTCAAGACATTCGGCACGCCCACCGCCAACCCGAGACGCGCGGTCGACAGGTTGTAGGAATGCGCCAACCCTTGATAAAGGAACACCGTACCGTGGGAACGGCGATCATAGTTCTGCGGTTTCCAGACCTGACCGTCCGCGCCTTTGACCGAGAAGTAGTCGTCCGACAGCCAACTGGTCAGCGTGTACTGGCTCGGCTTCTCAAGGGCTGTCAGATAAACCGCCGGTTTGATCAAAGAGCCGATCGGTCGCACCGCGTCCAACGCCCGGTTGAAACCGGCAAAACTCGCCTGACGGCTGCCGATCATGGCCTGGACTTCACCGGTTTCCGGGTTGGTCACGACCATCGCCGCTTCCACGTCATCGGCACCCTTGCGACCCGAAAGACGTTTGAACGTGTCATTGACCGACGCTTCGGCTTTCATCTGCAGGATCGGGTCGAAACTGGTGAAGATTCGCAGCCCTTCTTCGGTCAAGTCTTCGTCGCGATAATCTTCGCGCAACTGACGTTTAACCAGATCGAGGAAGCCCGGGAACGAGCTGTCGGCCAACTTGCCGCGAGTGGTCACACCCAGTGGCATTTTCTTCGCTGCCTCAACTTGCTCGGCGCTGGCAACGCCTTGTTGCTCCAGAACATCGAGCACCAGATTGCGCCGCTCCAGCGCCCGCTCAGGGTTGCGACGCGGGTTGTAATAGGACGGCCCCTTGACCATGCCCACCAACAAAGCGACTTGATGCAGTTTCAGCTCGGACAATGGCTGCCCGAAGAAGAACTGGCTGGCCAGGCCGAAACCGTGCACCGCGCGCTGACCATCCTGGCCGACGAACACTTCATTGAGGTAAGCCTCAAGAATTTCGCGTTTGTCGTAATGCAACTCAAGCAACAGCGCCATCATGGCTTCGGTGAGCTTACGGCTCAGGCTGCGTTCGCTGGAGAGGTAGAAGTTTTTGACCAACTGTTGCGTCAGCGTACTGCCGCCCTGGGTCATCTTGCCGCCCGAGGTGTTGACGTAGATAGCTCGGGCTATCGACTTCGGCGACACGCCCCAGTGGCTGTAGAAATCCCGGTCTTCTACGGCAACCAGAGTTTCGAGCAGATACGGCGGAACCTGATCGATCTTGATCAGAATGCGGTCTTCAAGGTTTTTCGGGTAAATCCCGCCAATCAGCAGTGGCTCCAGTCGCACCACAGAAAGCTTCGAACCGTTGGTCGCCGAGAGCTCGGCCACGTAATCGCCGGAGAACCGCACGCGCACGGGCTGGGCCGTCTCCATACCTTCATAGAACTGGAAGCCTCGGGTATTCAAGTCGACGGTATTGCCATTGACCGCCGCCGCGCCGGGGCCGTTGCTGACGGCTTCGCGTCGGTAGCCCAAGGCATCGAGCTCGGTGAGGAAGTCATCCTTGCTCAGCTTCTGGCCAGTGAACAGCTCGAGCGGGCGTGCATACACCTTGGCCGGGATGGTCCAGCGCTTTCCGGAGAACTTCTCCTGGACCACGGCGTCGAGGTAAACCGCGAACCCGGCGAGCACCACAAGGCCGACCAGGCTGAGTTTAAGGGCCCAGCCCAGCCAGGGGCGCATGCCCCTGGAAGGTGGTTTTTTGGGGGTACGGGGGGATCGAGTTCGAGTCATGGCGGCGGATTATACGCACTTTATTCATCCTCAACAGGAGCCCGCCGAGGTTTGCGTCGGGCGGACTTGCAGCCATAATGACGACCTTGAATTTTCCCCAGACTCTGAAGGATCGCCTGTGAGCCAATCCCTGATCGCTGCCCTGCAAAACCCGGCCCTCTACCCGCATCCCGTAGAAGGGTTCCAGGTCATCGAGACCCATATTTCCTGGGTGCTGCTCACCGGCCCCTACGCTTATAAAGTGAAGAAGCCGGTGAATTTCGGCTTCCTCGACTTCACCAGCCTTGAAGCTCGCGAGCACTTCTGCGGTGAAGAGCTGCGCCTGAACCAGCGCCTGACCCATGATTTGTATCTTGAAGTGCTGCCGATCACCGGCAGCGCCGAGGCACCACAACTGGGCGGCGATGGTCCGGTCGTCGATTACGTACTGAAAATGCGTCAATTCCCACAAAGCCAGTTGCTCAGCACCTTGCAAGCCAACGGTGAACTGACCACCGCGCACATCGACGAGATGGCCGCGCAGATCGCTCAATTCCACCTCAGCGCACCAAAAGTGCCTGCCGAACACGAAGCCGGCACGCCGGACAGCGTCATGGCGCCGGTACGGCAAAATTTCGAACAAATCCGCCCGTTCCTCAGTGAAAAGGCTGATCTGCTGCAACTCGATGCACTGCAAGCCTGGGCCGAAAGCAGCTTCGAGCGCCTCAAGCCGCTGTTCGTCCAGCGCAAGGCCGACGGTTTCATTCGTGAATGCCATGGCGACATTCACTTGGGCAACGCCACCGTGATCGATGGCAAAGTGGTGATCTTCGACTGCATCGAGTTCAACGAACCGTTCCGCTTTACCGACGTTTACGCCGACACCGGCTTCCTGGCCATGGACCTGGAAGACCGTGGCCTGAAAAGCCTGGCGCGCCGTTTCATCAGCCAATACCTGGAACTGACCGGCGACTATCAGGGCCTGGAACTGCTGAACTTCTACAAAGCCTACCGTGCACTGGTTCGCGCCAAGGTCAGCCTGTTCAGCATGCCGGCCGAGGCCGATCCGGTGCAGCGCGCCACCACCCTGCGCCAGTACCGCAACTACGCCAACCTGGCGGAGAGCTACAGCACCATTCCTTCGCGCTTCCTGGCGATTACCCACGGCGTTTCCGCCGTCGGCAAGAGTCACGTGGCCATGCGCCTGGTGGAAGCGTTGGGCGCCATTCGCCTGCGTTCGGATGTCGAACGCAAGCGTATGTTCGGCGAGCAAACCGTACCGAACGCCCCTCAGGCCGGCATCTATAATGCCGACGCCAGCGCCGCCACCTACAGCCGTCTGCATGAAGTTGCCGATGTCATTCTGCGTGCCGGTTTCCCGGTGGTGGTCGATGCCACCTACCTCAAGCGCGACCAACGTGATGGCGCGGCAAAAATCGCCGAGGCCACCGGCGCACCGTTCCTGATCCTCGATTGCGACGCACCGCAAGCGGTGATCGAGAGTTGGTTGAAACAACGTCAGGCGGACAACAACGATCCATCCGACGCCAACCTAGCCGTTATCGCCGCCCAGCAAGCCAGCCGCGAGGCCCTGACGCCGGCAGAAATCCTCTGCAGCAAACGCGTCCAGACCAATGAAAATGGCACGCTCGACACCGTCGTTGCGCAGATTCGCCAACGTCTGCCGGGGCTGTAAGAAACTATTTCAGCCGTGAAGCCCTCGCCGGCTTCACGGCCGCCAAATAGTGGCACTATACTGGCGTCATAAAACCATCAGGTGATGTGACATGAGCCAGCCGAAACTCCTCGACACCCCGCTTTATGCCTTGCTGCACAAAGACGACATCACAGGCTTTAACAACGAGCGCCCCAAGGATGGCCCCATCGACATGGTCGGTGGCGACTTCCGTGGTCTCGATCTGCGTGAGCTGAACGCCGATGGCATCGACTTCACCGATGCCTATTTCCGCTCCGCCGACTTGCGCGGCATCGACTTTCGCAACGCGTCCCTGGAAGGCGCGAGCCTGGCCCACGCACAGATCTCCGGCGCCTACTTCCCGCCAGAGCTGAGTGCCGATGAGATTCTGATGTCGATGAATTTCGGTACACGCCTGCGTTATCGCGCCCACTAAAGAAGCGACGTTTCACCCAGTCCGGCGCCCTCGCCTTGCGCCGGACTTTGTACTTTTTTGCTCGAAAACTCAGTTCTTCATACGCCTTCGGACGCCATCCACCGCCTTTTCCCGCCGCTCCTTGAGTTTGCCTCTTAGAAGCTTTTGCGTCGAAACCGACCAAACAATCACGCTTTTCCTACTGATGGCTACACTGCTGAGAGGCTCGCCCACGCACTGTTCGGCTGTCGCAAGGAGGCTTGATGAATGATGAACTGCAACACCTGAAAAATCTTGGCAAGACATCGGCGCAATGGCTACATGCCGTGGGCATCCACAGTGCCTCGGACTTGCGTCGGCTGGGAGCTGTGGATGCTTATCGGGCCGTGCGCACGCGCGGTTTTCGGGCGTCCAAGGTGTTGTTGTATGCGATCGAAGGCGCGTTGATGGATGTTCACTGGAACGACATTCCCGCCGAGCGCAAGGAAGCCTTGAACAAACAGCTGGATGCTATTTCGTCTCGCCACAAGAATTGAACGGGTAATTTCATTCGAACGCACGGCCTGAAACCTGATGATTACGAGGCTTTCCAGCGAAGGAATGACGTAATTCACGGAAATCAGAAATCAGCGGTTGACTTGGTAATGAGAATCGCTATGATTATCACAACTGGTCGCGAGACTGGTCGATATTTGAAAAGCCCTTGGTTCGGACTCTCAGATATCTCCTCATCAGGCTAATCACGGTTATTTGACCCGGCTCTTGCCGGGTCTTTTTTTGCCTGTGGAAAACTCACCTGATTTTATTGGCCCGACGGCTTGCCAAACTGTTTACGCATTTGCGCGCAGTAATCCTGCGCAGGCGTGGCGGGCGTATACCAGACGTAATCAGCCATGGCCGGCGTGACCTCCGCGCCCCGCTCCGCCAGCATCAATACCGTTGGCGCCTCGGGCTCACCCAGATCCAGCACATGGATCGGCACCCCAACATCCTTGCGTGCGTGGAACGCGCCGGCAAACAACAGTGAAGGCATCGGTGCCGCCAGTAATCGCTCGGCTATCCGCCGATCACGCTGCTGCTGAACGGCCAGCATCGCGGGCATTTGTGATTCAGGCAGCAAGCCGCAGTGGGAATCGCTGATCTGTGCCAGCAACTCATCCTTGACCGTCGGGGCGTTGGAGCGCGAACCGTTCAATGTCGGCGGATTGGCATAGAAAGCACGAACTTCAAGCATGTCCAGATTAGCCGCCAGCAATGGGTACGGCTGAGTCAGGGCAAAACGAACGATCGGCCCGTACAGATTCCAGTCCCACCCCGGCTGCCAGGCCAATGCACTGGACAAGTCAGTCGGCAACGGTGAAGCATGCCGAACGTCATTGACGCGCACTTGTTGATCCGGCGTGAGCATTTCCAGTAGCAGACTGCCTTGCGGTCGCCACTCACCCAGTGCCTGCAATAACCACAATTGCAGTTGATGGTGATCACGATTGTCATGCCGCTCGCCGACGATCAGCCGCGAAGGCTCAGCCAACCGTGCAAGCAGTTCCTGCGCCGTCAGGACCTGACCGCTGTGCAGATCCCGGATTTCGCCGCTGACCGGCGGCGGTACCGATACATGCTGGCAAGCACTCAGTAACAGCGCAGCCAGAAAAACCATCACGCGTGTTTTCATCCCTAAAACACCTCAGCGGGCGATGATCAGCGGATGCCCACGCTCCGGGTGCGGTTGCACCAATACTTCCAGCCCGAACACGGCCTTGAGCGGCTCTGGGCGCAATACCTGTTCCGGCGTGTCCAGCGCTACGGGACGCCCACCTTCAAGCAGTAACAAGCGATCACAATAACGCGCCGCCAGGTTCAGATCATGCAGAATCACCAGCACCGCCGCGCCGCGATCGGCGAACTCGCGCACCGCTTGCAGGGTCGTGTGTTGATGCAGCGGGTCGAGCATCGACGTCGGTTCATCGAGCAACAGCGTTTGCCCCGCCTCGCCCGGCCAGAGTTGCGCCAGCACTCGTGCCAGATGCACCCGCTGACGCTCGCCGCCGGACAACGCCAGATAACTGCGACCGCTCAAGTGCTCCGCATCGGCCGCATGCAGTGCGGCGGCGACGATCTCGTCATCCCGGACCCGACCGCTTTGATAAGGCAGACGCCCCATACCGACGACCTCTTCGACCGGAAGGCAAAGTCCAGGGTCGACACCTGCGGTAACACCGCCAGACGCTGGGCTCGTTGCGCACCAGGCCAATGACGCAACTCACGCTCATCGAGCCAGACACTGCCTTGGTCCGCATGCAATTCGCCGCTCAGGGCGCCGAGCAACGTGCTTTTACCAGCACCGTTGGGGCCCAGCACGCCAAGGACTTCACCCGGTTCAAGCACAAGGGTGATATCCGTGAGGACAATCTTTCGACCGCGCCGGATTTGCAGATTCTGCGCTCGCAACATCAGGCACGCCCTCTGAGCAGTAAATACAGAAAGAACGGCGCACCGATGAAGGCCGTAACGATCCCGATCGGCAGCTCGGCCGGCGCCAGGGCCAGCCGCGCCACCAGGTCGGCAAACAATAAGAGACTGGCCCCCGCCAATACCGATGCAGGCAACAGCACCCGATGATCGGGGCCGGCCAGCAGCCGTACCAGATGCGGTACCACCAGCCCGACGAACCCGATCATCCCGGCTGCCGCTACCGCCGCACCAACGCCCAGCGCCGTACAGAACACCAGTTCGCGCTTGAGGCCTTCGACGTCGATACCCAGGTGACCGGCCTCCGACTCTCCCAGCAACAATGCATTCAAGGCCTTGGCCCGGCGCGGCAACCACAGCGCCACACCGGTGCTCACCAATAGCAACGGCCAGAGTCGCGAATAACTGGCACCGTTAAGGCTGCCCAGGTTCCAGAATGTCAGGGTGCGCAGAGTCGCGTCATCTGCCAGATAGGTGAACAACCCGACCGCCGAGCCAGCCAAGGCAGTTAACGCAATACCGGCCAGCAACATGGTCGCAACGTTGGTCTGACCATTGTGCCGCCCCAGCCGATAGACCAGCGCCGTCACCCCCAACCCGCCGAGAAACGCGCACACCGACAGCAGATAAGGTCCGAAGGATACAGGCAGACCGCCGAACACCGAGCCGCCGACAATCGCGATGGCCGCGCCCAACGCCGCACCGCTGGACACTCCCACCAATCCCGGGTCGGCCAGCGGGTTGCGAAATAAACCCTGCATCGCTACGCCGGACAGTGCCAGCACACCGCCCACCGCCAATCCCAGCAAGGTACGCGGCAGGCGAATTTGCCCAAGGATCAGCTCAGCCTGCTCCAACCCGTCGGGCGCAATGGGCAAACCGATCAGCCGCAGCGCCGCCCGCAACGTGTCGAACAACGGCAAACTCACCGGCCCCAGCGCCAGCGACAGCCAGATCGCCAGCAAACACAGCAGGCTCAGACCAATGAACAACGCATGAGGTTTAACCAGAAGGGTCATTGACCCGTCGTACCGGGATAGAACAGGTGCATGAACAGCCTCCTTTAAAGGTTTCCCGGGCATAGAGTTGACAGGCCAAGTATCCTCGGCATCCGGCAATCGCCCAGCGGGTGAGCGGCCATTTGATAATTGCTTGCATTTGCACATCAAGCTCGGACATACCTGGTCGCGAGCTGCATGACTTGAGGATAGACATGAAACTTCTTTGCACAGGCGCCGAATTGGCTGACGCCAGCAGTCGCGGTTTCGACGTCGACGGTCAGAAGCTTCTGGCCGTGCGCCGAGGCGGTCGAGTGTATGTGTATGAAAATCGTTGCCCGCACCGTGGCGTCGGACTGGAATGGAAACCCGACCAGTTTCTTGACCCCAGCAACAGCCTGATCCAGTGCGCCACCCACGGCGCACTGTTTCTGATCGAGGACGGCGAATGCGTCGCCGGACCGTGCGCCGGACAATCCCTGACCACCATCCCCTGCTGCGAAGATGAGCAAGGAATCTGGGTCACGCTCTAACCGTTCAACAACACATCCAGCCGCCGATCGACCACCATCTCTTCGTGGGTCAAGCGCACGCCATACGCCAACACTTCGACTCCGCACGCTACCGCTTCGCGTAACGCCGCCGCGTAGGCCGAATCGATTTCCTCTGCTGGACGCACGGAGTCAACGCCGGTCAGATTCACACAATACAACTGCACAGCGCGAATCCCGTCCCGGGCCAAATGGGCCAGTTCACGCAAATGCTTGGCTCCGCGCTGGGTCACCGCGTCAGGAAACGCCGCCACCGCCGAGCCATCGAAGCCCAAGGTGACGCTTTTGACTTCGACATAGGTTGGCCCGCTCGGATAATCGAGACGGAAATCAATGCGGCTGCTTTCCTGACCATAGGCCACTTCGCGCTTCAGTTCGGTAAAACCGTTCAACTCGGTGATGACATTGGCGCGCAACGCCTCCTCGATCAAACCGTTGGCACGCCCGGTGTTCACGCAGAACAGCCGCCCCTGTGGGGTTTCGCCGATTTCCCAGGTGCCGGGCAACTTGCGTTTGGGGTCGCTGGAGCGGCTAAACCAGACTTGCCCGCCTTCGACCTGGCAATTAAGCATCGAACCGGTGTTCGGGCAGTGAATGGTCAGCAACTCGCCGCTAACGGTTTCGATATCGGCAAGAAAACGTTTGTAGCGACGAATCAAGCGACCTTTTTCTAGGGGAGGATGAAAGCGCATCAGCCTTGCCAGCTCTTCAAACCGCGGGCGATCCGCTCGACCGCTTCTTGCAAGCGCGGAAGACTTTGGGTGTAGGCAAAGCGTACGTGATGCCCGGCCTGATGGCGGCCGAAGTCCAGGCCCGGCGTGATAGCAACGTGCTCGGTTTCGAGAAAGTGCTGGCAGAACGCGAAGGCATCACCGCCGAATTTGCTGATATCGGCGTACAAATAGAACGCGCCTTCGGGCTCCACGGCGATACCGAAGCCCAACTCCCGCAAGGCGGGCAGCAGGAAATCACGACGTCGACCAAACTCGGCGCGGCGCTCCTCGAAAATGCGGATGGTGGCGGGTTCGAAGCAGGCCAGTGCGGCGTGCTGGGCCATGCTCGGCGCGCTGATGTAGAGGTTCTGGGCGAGTTTCTCCAGCTCACCGACCGCCGCTTCAGGCGCGACCAACCAACCGAGGCGCCAGCCAGTCATGCCGAAATACTTGGAGAAACTATTGAGGACAAAGGCGCTGTCATCGACTTCCAGCACGCTGGTCGCATCCGTGCCGTAAGTCAGGCCATGGTAGATCTCGTCGACCACCAAATGACCGTGGCGAGCCTTGATCGCCGCAGACAGCCCAGCCAATTCGTCGCGGGTCAGGATGGTCCCGGTCGGGTTGGCCGGCGATGCCACCAGAGCACCGACGCTGTCATGATCCCAGTGACGCGCGACCAGGTCCGGGGTCAGCTGATAACGCACGTCCGGGCCGACCGGCACCAGTTGCGCAGCACCTTCCACCAGCCGCAGGAAGTGCCGGTTGCACGGGTAACCCGGATCTGCCAGCAACCAGTGTTTGCCTGGGTCCACCAGCAAGGCCGTGGCCAACAACAAGGCGCCTGAACCGCCGGGCGTGATGAGGATGCGTTGCGGATCGATGTTCAGCCCGTAACGCTGCTGATAAAAGCCCGAAATGGCCTCACGCAGCTCGGGAGTGCCGCGGGCAGCGGTGTAACGAGTCTTCCCCGCCGCCAGCGCAGCCTGACCGGCCTGGATGATCGGCTCGGCGGTGGTGAAGTCCGGCTCGCCGATTTCCAGGTGAATCACGTCGTGGCCGGCCGCTTGCAGCTCATTGGCCCGCGCCAGCAGGGCCATGACGTGGAACGGTTCGATAGCGCGACTGCGCGCACTGTAGGACGGAGCCATTAGCCTTCCTTACAACGGGGAAAAGAATCGATTCTACCCAAGCGCAGGAACGGGCGAGAACCTAAAGCGGTCAGAGCCTATATAACGCTGGTTTCAAACGGTTCAAGCGTATGCTCCAGGTTTGACTAAAATCAATAATTGATCAGGTCTCCGGAGCCACCAGACAAGGCTTTGCAAACTTTTGCAAGCACCGCAGGCCGCGGGCTCGACATCAGGGAGTAGCGCGGTCCGATTTGATCTGGTAAGTTCGCCCGCTTGCAGCCGCAGGGCCGGCAGGTGTCGGTGATGGAGCAATCCTGCGCAATGGATTACAAGAGTAGAGGCGGTCCATTTCATGCCCACCCAAGCAAAGCAACAGCAGAACCAGTCGATCAGCGGCTTCGAACCCTACAAAGAAGTAAAGGGCGAAGAGTACATGGGCAAGCCCATGCGCGCGCACTTCACCAAGATCCTGAACAAGTGGAAACAGGACTTGATGCAGGAAGTCGACCGTACTGTTGATCACATGAAAGACGAAGCGGCCAACTTTCCTGACCCGGCAGACCGTGCCAGCCAGGAAGAGGAATTCAGCCTCGAATTGCGCGCCCGCGACCGCGAGCGCAAGCTGATCAAGAAAATCGACAAAACCCTGCAATTGATCGAAGACGAAGAATACGGCTGGTGCGAATCGTGCGGCGTCGAAATCGGCGTCAAGCGACTGGAAGCCCGCCCTACCGCCGACATGTGCGTTGACTGCAAGACCCTGGCGGAAATCAAGGAAAAGCAAGTCGGCAAGTAATCTTGGCGACTTGAACGAAGAACGGAGCGTGCGAACGCTCCGTTTTTTGTTTCTGAATTTCGCCTTGGCAGAAAACCTGTGGGAGCGAGCCTGCTCGCGAATGCGGTGTGTCAGGCAACACTAATGTTGGAGCTGATGGCCCCTTCGCGAGCAAGCTCGCTCCCACAGGGACTTGCGCACGACCAGAGAAAGTAACATTTGTCCATGACTGCCACGACTTCCCCTCTCTATATCGGGCGCTTCGCCCCCACCCCCAGTGGGCATCTGCATTTCGGTTCGCTGGTCGCAGCACTGGCCTCCTACCTTGACGCCCGTGCGGTCGGTGGCCGTTGGTTGGTGCGCATGGAAGATCTCGATCCGCCGCGCGAAGAACCCGGTGCTCAGGCGGCGATTCTCAAGGCACTGGAATGCTACGGTTTCGAGTGGGATGGCGACATGGTCCGACAGAGTGACCGGCACGCTGCCTACGACGCAGTCATCAATCGCCTGTTCAATCAGGGCCTGGCCTACGCTTGCACCTGTTCGCGCAAGCAACTGGAGCCGTACCACGGCATCTATCCCGGGTTCTGCCGCAACGCGGGGCACGGCACCGAGAACGCGGCGATTCGCCTGCGCGTACCGGAGCTGGAATACCACTTCATCGACCGGGTGCAGGGCGAGTTCCGTCAACACCTGGGGCGTGAGGTTGGCGATTTCGTGATCCGCCGCCGCGACGGGTTCTATGCCTATCAATTGGCGGTGGTACTGGACGACGCCTGGCAAGGCATCACCGATATCGTGCGCGGCGCCGATTTACTGGATTCCACGCCACGCCAACTCTATCTGCAAGAACTGCTTGGCCTGCCGCAACCGCGCTACCTGCACATCCCGCTGATTACCCAGCCAGACGGCCACAAACTCGGCAAATCCTATCGCTCGCCACCGCTGGCCGAAGATCAGGCTACGCCGCTGTTACTGCGTGCATTGCGGGCACTGGGGCACAAGCCTGTGATCGAACTGAATGACGCCACGCCACGGGAAGTGCTGAACTGGGGCATTGCCCACTGGGATGCATCGCTGATCCCGCGCACACTGACACTGCCCGAAGCACAACTGCAGTGATGCCACTTGCAGTGGCGCGCCCATCCGTTACCATCGCCGCACGTTTTCGGGCACGCGCATAAAAGAGAGAGGCCGGGATGTACATCTATCGCTTGGTCCTGCTCCTGGTAGTGGGGATTTATCTGTTTTCCCCGGCCATCATGGATTGGTGGATCGACGCCACGGGCGCCTGGTATCGCCCTTATTTGCTCTGGCTGATTCTGATCGTCGTGACCTTCATCCTGCAGAGCCAAAAAGATGCCGATGAGCTTTAGCCTGACCCAGATGATCCTGATCAGCGCCGCGTACCTGGCAGTGCTGTTCGGTGTGGCCTGGGTCAGCGAACGGGGCATGATCCCCCGGGCGATCATTCGCCACCCGCTGACGTACACCCTGTCGCTGGGTGTATACGCCAGTGCCTGGGCGTTTTACGGTACGGTAGGCCTGGCCTATCAGTACGGTTACGGCTTTCTGTCCAGTTACCTCGGGGTTTCCGGAGCCTTTCTGCTGGCACCGGTGCTCTTGTACCCGATCCTGAAAATCACCCGCACTTATCAACTCTCGTCCCTGGCCGACCTGTTCGCGTTCCGCTTCCGCAGCACCTGGGCCGGCGCGCTGACGACGATTTTCATGCTGATCGGCGTGCTGCCATTGCTGGCGTTGCAGATTCAGGCGGTGGCCGACTCCATCGGCATCCTCACCCGCGAGCCGGTGCAGCATCGCGTGGCGCTGAGTTTCTGTGCGCTGATTACGCTGTTCACGATTTTCTTCGGCTCGCGCCACATCGCCACCCGCGAGAAGCATGAAGGCCTGGTGTTCGCGATTGCCTTTGAGTCGGTGATCAAGTTGATCGCGCTGGGCGGCGTAGGCCTGTATGCGCTTTATGGCGTGTTCGACGGCCCGCAACAGCTGGAACTGTGGCTGCTGCAAAACCAGACCGCCCTCGCCGCCCTGCACACGCCCTTGCAGGAAGGTCCGTGGCGCACGCTGCTGCTGGTGTTTTTCGCCTCGGCGATCGTGATGCCGCACATGTACCACATGACCTTTACCGAAAACCTCAACCCGCGTTCGCTGGTCAGTGCGAGCTGGGGCTTGCCGCTGTTCCTGCTGCTGATGAGTCTGGCAGTGCCACTGATTCTCTGGGCCGGGCTGAAACTCGGCGCCACCACGAATCCGGAATACTTCACCCTGGGCATCGGCATCGCCGCCAATAACAAAGCCCTGGCACTATTGGCCTATGTCGGCGGATTGTCGGCGGCCAGCGGCCTGATCATCGTCACCACGCTGGCACTGTCGGGGATGGCGTTGAACCATCTGGTGCTGCCGCTCTATCAGCCGCCGGCCGAAGGCAATATCTACCGTTGGCTGAAATGGACCCGCCGGGCACTGATCGTCGCGATCATCATGGCCGGTTACGGTTTCTACCTGCTGCTGGGTGCCGAACAGGATCTGGCCAACCTCGGCATTGTCGCCTTCGTCGCCACGTTGCAGTTCCTGCCGGGTGTGTTGTCGGTGCTGTATTGGCCGACCGCCAACCGCCGCGGCTTCATCGCCGGTCTCCTGGCGGGGATTCTGGTGTGGCTGGTGACCATGCTGCTGCCGCTGGTCGGCAATCTGCAGGGCTTCTACATTCCGCTGCTGAACATGATTTATGTGCTGGACGACACCAGTTGGCACATGGCGGCGATTGCCTCGCTGGCCGCCAACGTGCTGATGTTCACCCTGATTTCACTGTTCACCAACGCCAGCCCCGAAGAGGCCAGCGCCGCCGAAGCCTGCGCGGTGGACAACGTTCGCCGCCCGCAACGCCGCGAACTGCACGCTGCCTCGCCTCAGGAGTTCGCCACGCAGCTTGCAAAACCATTGGGCGCCAAGGCTGCCCAGAAAGAAGTCGAACAAGCGCTGCGTGACCTCTATCTACCGTTCGACGAGCGCCGGCCATACGCCTTGCGCCGCTTGCGCGACCGAATCGAAGCCAACCTGTCCGGTCTGATGGGGCCGAGCGTGGCGCAGGACATGGTCGAAACCTTCCTGCCCTACAAGGCCGGCGGTGAAAACTACGTCACCGAAGACATCCACTTCATCGAAAGTCGCCTTGAGGATTACCACTCGCGCCTCACCGGTCTTGCCGCCGAACTCGATGCCTTGCGCCGCTACCACCGCCAGACCCTGCAGGAATTGCCGATGGGCGTGTGCTCGCTGGCCAAGGATCAGGAAATCCTCATGTGGAACAAAGCCATGGAGGAACTGACCGGAATTGCCGCGCAGCGTGTGGTGGGTTCACGCCTGAGCACCATTGCCGATCCGTGGAAAGAACTGCTGCAAGGCTTCATCAATCTGCCGGACGAGCACTTGCACAAGCAGCACCTGGCCCTCGACGGCCAGACCCGCTGGCTGAACCTGCACAAAGCGGCGATCGACGAACCGCTGGCGCCGGGTAACAGCGGCCTGGTGCTGCTGGTGGAAGACCTGACCGAAACCCAGATGCTCGAAGATAAACTGGTGCACTCCGAGCGCCTGGCCAGCATCGGCCGACTGGCGGCCGGCGTGGCCCATGAAATCGGCAACCCGATCACCGGCATTGCCTGCCTCGCGCAAAACTTGCGCGAAGAGCGTGAAGAAGACAGCGAGTTGACGGAAATCAGCGGGCAGATTCTGGAGCAGACCAAACGTGTGTCGCGCATCGTTCAGTCGCTGATGAGTTTCGCCCATGCCGGCAGTCATCAGCACAGCGACGAGCCCGTCTGTCTGGCGGAAGTGGCCCAGGATGCCATCGGCCTGCTGGCCCTGAACCGACGCAATTTCGAAGTACAGTTCTACAACCTGTGCGATCCCGACCACTGGGTCGAAGGCGACCCGCAGCGGCTCGCTCAGGTATTGATCAACCTGCTCTCAAACGCCCGCGACGCCTCACCTGCGGGCAGTGCGGTGCGAGTCAAAAGCGAAGCCGGCGAACACACGGTCGATCTGATCGTCGAAGACGAAGGCAGCGGTATTCCCTCGAGCATCATGGACCGACTGTTCGAACCTTTCTTCACCACCAAGGATCCTGGCGAAGGCACCGGTCTGGGCCTTGCACTGGTCTATTCCATCGTTGAAGAGCATTATGGACAAATCACCATCGACAGCCCGGCTGATGTTCAAAGCCAACGCGGCACCCGTATCCGGGTGACTTTGCCGCGTCATGTCGAAGCGACGTCCGCTGTGAACTGAGACCGTCGAGAGTATCGAATCAATGCCGCACATTTTGATCGTCGAAGACGAAACAATTATCCGCTCCGCCTTGCGCCGTCTGCTGGAACGTAACCAGTACCAGGTCAGCGAAGCCGGATCCGTGCAGGAAGCACAAGAGCGTTTCAGCATTCCCACGTTTGACCTGATCGTCAGCGACCTGCGCCTGCCGGGCGCACCTGGCACCGAGTTGATCAAACTTGGCCAAGGCACTCCGGTGCTGATCATGACCAGTTACGCCAGCCTGCGTTCGGCCGTCGACTCAATGAAGATGGGCGCGGTGGATTACATCGCCAAGCCTTTCGATCACGACGAAATGCTCCAGGCCGTCGCACGAATCCTGCGTGACCGGCAATCGGCGCAAGCCAGCGGTGAGCCGGTCGTCGGCAAAGCTTCCAATGGCGCCGCGAAAAGCGGTGTCGATAACAGCAACGGCGAAATCGGCATCATCGGCTCGTGCCCGCCGATGCAGGACCTATACAGCAAGATCCGCAAAGTCGCGCCGACCGATTCCAACGTTCTGATCCAGGGTGAATCCGGTACCGGTAAAGAACTGGTAGCACGCGCCCTGCACAACCTGTCCAAACGCGCCAAGGCCCCGATGATTTCGGTGAACTGCGCGGCCATTCCGGAAAGCCTGATCGAGTCCGAACTGTTCGGCCACGAAAAAGGCGCGTTCACCGGCGCCAGCGCCGGGCGTGCCGGGTTGGTGGAAGCAGCGGACGGCGGCACCTTGTTCCTTGATGAAATCGGCGAACTGCCACTGGAAGCCCAGGCCCGCCTGTTGCGGGTGTTGCAGGAAGGTGAAATCCGCCGGGTCGGCTCGGTGCAGTCGCAGAAGGTCGATGTACGCCTGATCGCCGCGACCCACCGGGACCTCAAGAGCCTGGCGAAGATCGGCCAGTTCCGTGAAGACTTGTATTACCGCCTCCACGTGATCGCCCTGAAACTACCGGCCCTGCGCGAACGCGGCGCGGACGTCAACGAAATTGCCAATGCTTTCCTCGCAAGGCAGAGCGCGCGGGTCAACCGCACCGATCTGAAATTTGCCCCGGATGCCGAGCAGGCGATTCGGCATTACTCTTGGCCGGGTAACGTTCGCGAGCTGGAAAACGCGGTCGAGCGCGCGGTGATCCTGTGCGAGAGCCCGGAGATTTCCGCCGAGCTGTTGGGTATCGACATCGAACTCAGCGATCTGGAAGACGACGACTTCATTGGCCTGGCGCCCCAACAGGGCAACAACGCCGGTAACACCAGCCACGAACCGACCGAAGACCTGTCACTGGAAGACTACTTCCAGCACTTCGTTCTCGAGCATCAGGACCACATGACCGAAACCGAACTGGCCCGAAAACTCGGGGTCAGTCGCAAATGCCTGTGGGAGCGCCGTCAGCGCCTGGGTATCCCGCGGCGCAAGACCGGGGTGGCCAGCGAGAGCTGAACCGCACCTGTCGCAGGGGCGGGTAACACGTGACATTGTGGAAAAACTGTTACCTCAGCTTTATCACGTAACAGAAGCCGGGGCTTACGGTAACGAAGCCCCGGTTTTTTTTGGCCTCGAAAAACACCATTAGCCCGCCTAAGCCCTTGTTTTACTGGACCTCACAAAAGTTGGCACGCCCCCTGCTATATGTTTAGTACAAGAACAATAACAAGCAATGCACAAGACAATAAAAATAAGACGAATCGACTCACGCACAATAAAAACAAGACGGCGAGAGGCGTAGCTAACTGATTCTTTTGGAGAGGCGTTGTATTTGGGGCTTGCCCCACGACCAGGCCGAGAACAATAAAAACTGTCCTAAGACAGTGCCTGAACTGGTTGGATCTCACGATCATTGCAACACAGCGACCAAAGCAATCCGTTTGCTCTTGGCTCCCGATTGGGAGGGTCATGAAGGAAAACTTCATGGCGAGGGCGCTCAACAAAAACAAGAAGCCCGAAACCAATAATAAAAATAGAGCACGCAACTACTTCTGGGGGAGCTTCGGCTCCCCTTGTGGTTTCTGGCGTTTGGTCCCGTAGTAGACATCCCCTTCAAGCGCTTGCGCAGCTTCCTACACCATCCCCCGACTAAATGCTAGAATCCCCGCCCATCATGCGGTCATTCTTCGTTATGGCCGAACATTCCTTCAAACAGTGCATCCCATGCTGAAGAAGCTGTTCCAGTCATTCCGTTCTCCCAAGCGTCATACGCAACACATTCGCAGTACGCCTGAAGTGCTCAACAGCGGCCAACATTCGCTGCAAAAGGCGCAATTCAGCCGTTATGCGGTGAATATCGTCGAACGCCTGCAGAACGCCGGTTACCAGGCTTACCTGGTCGGCGGCTGTGTGCGTGACATGCTGCTCGGCATCACGCCGAAAGATTTCGACGTCGCCACCAGCGCCACACCTGAACAGGTACGCGCCGAATTCCGCAACGCGCGGATCATCGGTCGTCGCTTCAAACTGGTGCATATCCACTTTGGTCGCGAAATCATCGAAGTCGCGACCTTTCGCGCCAATCACCCGCAAAACGACGAGGACGAAGACAGCAACCAG
Source organism: Pseudomonas sp. P9_31 (assembly GCF_034008235.1). Classification (NCBI taxonomy): domain Bacteria; kingdom Pseudomonadati; phylum Pseudomonadota; class Gammaproteobacteria; order Pseudomonadales; family Pseudomonadaceae; genus Pseudomonas; species Pseudomonas sp. P9_31. The sequence continues at coordinate 1,007,436 of NZ_CP125375.1, read as the reverse complement.
TCTTCCCGTAACGAAAGCGGGCGCATTCTGCGCGACAACGTTTACGGCACCCTGGAAGAAGACGCGCAACGCCGCGACTTCACCATCAACGCCTTGTATTACGATCCGGTCAGCGAGCGCATTCTCGACTACGCCAATGGCGTACACGACATCCGCAATCACCTGATCCGCCTGATCGGCGATCCGAAGCAACGCTACCAGGAAGACCCGGTGCGGATGCTGCGGGCCGTGCGTTTCGCCGCCAAGCTGAATTTCGGCATCGAAAAACACAGCGCCCTGCCGATCCGCGATCTGGCACCGATGCTGCGCGAGATTCCATCAGCCCGTCTGTTCGAAGAAGTGCTCAAGCTGTTCCTCTCCGGCCATGCCGCGGACACCTTCGAGATGCTGGTCGACTTGCAGCTGTTCGATCCGCTGTTCCCGGCCAGTGCCGAAGCGCTGGAATACAACCCGACCTACACCCATACGCTGATCAGCGAAGCGCTGATCAATACAGACCTGCGGATCAAGCAGAACAAACCGGTCACCCCGGCGTTCCTGTTTGCAGCATTACTGTGGCCTGCCCTGCCCGCTCGCGTGTTGCGCCTGCAAGAACGTGGCATGCCGCCGATACCGGCGATGCAGGAAGCGGCGCACGAGTTGATTGCCGAACAGTGTCAACGGATCGCAATCCCGAAACGCTTCACGATGCCGATCCGCGAGATCTGGGACATGCAGGAGCGTCTGCCACGGCGCAGCGGCAAACGAGCCGACCTGTTGCTGGACAACCCGCGGTTCCGCGCCGGTTATGACTTCTTGCTGCTGCGCGAAAGCGCCGGGGAGCAGACCGATGGCCTGGGCGAATGGTGGACTGACTATCAGGACGCCAACGACAGCGAACGCCGGGACATGATCCGCGACCTCAGCGGCAAGGACGACGGTACCGGCGCTCCACGCAAACGTCGCCGCAGCGGCGGCGCCAAGCGCAAACGCGCTGCCGGTGCCTCGAGCGCTACAGGCGAGTAGGTCATGGAACGCATCTACATCGGCATGGGCAGCAATCTGGCTGACCCCGCCGAACAGTTGCGCAGCGCTATCGAGGCGTTGTCGCAGTTGCCGCAGACCCAACTGGTCGGCGTTTCGGCGTTTTATCAAAGCGACTCGCTGCTGCCCGGCCAGCCGCGTTACACCAACGCGGTCGCCGCCCTCGACAGCCGCCTCGCGCCGCTGGAGCTGCTTGATGCGCTGCAAGCCATCGAGAACGGGCAAGGCCGTGAGCGCCTTGAACGTTGGGGCCCGCGCACGCTGGATCTGGACATTGTGCTGTTCGGCGATCGACTGATCGACGAACCCCGCCTCAAAGTCCCCCACTACCACCTGCAGGAACGGGCCTTCGTGCTGTATCCGCTGGCCGAGCTGGCACCGACGGATCTGCGCCTGGCCGATGGCCGCACCCTCACGGCATTACTCGCCGCCTGCCCGTTCGTCGGGTTGGAACGCCTCTCCCCGAATTGACAAAACTCCCTGTGGGAGCGGGCTTGCCCGCGATGGCGGACTATTAGTCAACATTGATGTTGAATGTAAAGTCGCTATCGCGGGCAAGCCCGCTCCCACAATGGTTTCTGTCGTATCTGCTGAATCGCACCAGTAACGCCGGTAACACCCCACGCGTAACAATGCGGTAACACACGTAATTGACTTCCCGGGTTCTCCTCACGACTATAGGCGTCCCGCTGCCGCCAACCCGGCGCCAAAGGGCGCAATCCAGGCCTTACAAGCACCACGAAAGAAGGTGCGCCTGTATAAATGACGAATCACGCGCGTTACTCGCAGTAGTTTCCATAGCGCCTGTACTGAGGACTTTTTTCATGCCAGCCATCACCCTGACCACGCTCCAGAGCCTCAAGCAGAAAGGTGAAAAGATCACCATGCTGACCTGCTATGACGCGACCTTCGCCCACGCCTGCAATGAGGCCGGGGTCGAAGTGCTGCTGGTGGGCGACTCCCTTGGTATGGTCTTGCAAGGTCACGACAGCACCCTGCCGGTGACCACCGCTGAAATGGCCTACCACGTGGCGGCCGTCAAGCGCGGTAACACCGATGCCCTGATCCTCGCCGACCTGCCCTTCATGGCCTACGCCACCCTCGAACAAACCATGACCAACAGCGCGCTGTTGATGCAGGCCGGTGCGCACATGGTCAAGGTTGAAGGCGCATTGTGGCTCGCGGACTCGATCCGTCTGCTGGCTGAACGTGGCATCCCGGTGTGCGCGCACATGGGGCTGACACCGCAATCGGTCAACATCCTCGGTGGCTATAAAGTCCAGGGCCGCAACGAAAACCAGGCGCGGCAGATGCGTGCCGACGCGATTGCCCTGGAACAGGCCGGTGCGGCCATGTTGCTGCTCGAATGCGTGCCCAGCGAATTGGCCGAAGAAATCACTCAGGCGGTGGGTATCCCGGTGATCGGTATTGGCGCCGGCAATGGCACCGACGGCCAGGTGCTGGTGCTGCACGACATGCTGGGCTTGTCCATTACCGGCCGCGTGCCAAAATTCGTAAAAAACTTCATGACTGGCCAAAGCAGCATCCAGACTGCCCTGAGCGCTTACGTCACTGAAGTCAAAGCGGCGACTTTCCCCGGCATCGAACACGGATTCTCTGCATGAACACCGTAAAAACCGTACGCGAACTGCGGGCCGCCGTGGCCCGTGCCCGTAGCGAAGGCAAGCGCATCGGCTTCGTGCCGACCATGGGCAACCTGCACAGCGGGCATATCGCACTGATTACCAAAGCCACCCAACGGGTGGATTTCGTGGTCGCGAGCATTTTCGTCAACCCGCTGCAATTCGGCGCCGGCGAAGACCTCGACAAGTACCCCCGGACCCTGGCCGCCGACCAGGAGAAACTGCTCCAGGCCGGTTGCCATCTGCTGTTCGCACCGACCGTCGAAGAAATGTACCCCGACGGCATGGCCGGTCAGACCCGCGTCAGCGTGCCTCAACTGTCCGAAGGACTGTGCGGCGCCAGTCGTCCGGGGCATTTCGAAGGGGTGGCGACCGTGGTCAGCAAGCTGTTCAACATGGTCCAGCCGGACCTGGCGATCTTCGGCCAGAAAGACTTCCAGCAACTGGCGGTGATTCGCGCCCTGGTGCATGACCTGAACATGCCGATCCAGATCATTGGCGAACCCACCGTGCGTGCCGCTGACGGCCTGGCCCTGTCATCGCGCAATGGTTTTCTCAGCGAAGAACAGCGGGCCATCGCGCCCATGGTCTATCGCACCCTGACCCATATTGCCGACGCGCTCAAACAGGGCGAGCGCGATTACCCGACGCTGATCAACGAGCAGATCAAGCAACTCGAAGCTGCCGGCCTGCGTCCGGATTATCTGGAAATTCGCCATGCACTGACGTTGCGTCCGGCGACGGCAGAAGATCGGGACCTGGTGATTCTGGTGGCGGCGTTCCTGGGCACGACGCGGTTGATCGACAACCTGCATCTGAACCTCGACGCTCCCGTATAAACACTACAAAACCACTGTGGGAGCAAGCCCGCTCCCATATTGGATCTGCGTCGTTTCCAGACTGTATTGCCGCCCACAAGCCCTTCGGGCAAACTGCCCCCCGTTCGATTCCGACCCGGGGAAACACTCATGCACGCCATCATGCTCAAGGCCAAGCTGCATCGCGCCGAAGTCACCCACGCTGTACTCGATTACGAAGGCTCTTGTGCCATCGACGGTGAATGGCTGGACCTGTCCGGCATCCGTGAGTACGAACAGATCCAGATTTACAACATCGATAACGGCGAACGCTTCACCACCTACGCGATTCGTGGTGAAGAAGGCTCGCGCATGATCTCGGTCAACGGTGCCGCAGCGCACAAAGCCAAGGTCGGCGACCGCGTGATCATCTGCGCTTACGCCCATTACAGCGAAGCCGAGCTACTGAACTTCAAGCCGCGCATGCTCTACATGGCACCGGGTAACGAGCTGAGCCACACCAGCAATGCCATTCCGGTTCAGGTCGCCTGATCGAGCCGACACCCCTGTCAGCCTTCCGTTTGTCGGACCACTCCCGGTTTAAATGTTAAAAAAGTACCGGGAGCAGGTCAGACAAAGTCAAGACAGATTGCGGCGCGAGGTTTACTGTATTCGCCCTGCGCCAAAAATCGTGTCGACGTAGTTGACCGGACGCCCACCCGCGGCTCTCCGGGATTTTTCGTGTTCAAAAGGCCGTTCAAGTAAAAAGGAAAACCGCAGCGATGGCGTACTACCGCACTCCTCACGACGTTACCGCTCTGCCCGCCTGGCAAGCGCTGAATGACCACCGCCAAGCCATGCAGGATTTCAGCATGCGCGAAGCCTTTAATGCCGATCCGCAGCGCTTTACTCAATTCACCCTCAGCAGCTGCGGTCTGTTTCTCGATTACTCGAAGAACCTGATCAACGCCGAGACCCGCAATCTGCTGGTGGGCCTGGCCAACGAAGTCGACCTCAAGGGCGCGATCAAAGCGCTGTTCGATGGTGAAATCGTCAACTCTTCCGAAGGGCGCCCGGCGCTGCACACCGCACTGCGCCGTCCGGTGGGCGACAAGCTGTCGGTCAACGGCGTCAACGTGATGCCCGACGTGCACAAGGTGCTGAACCAGATCACCGACCTCGTGGGCCGGATCCACGACGGTCTGTGGCGCGGTTACACCGAAAAGCCGATCACCGACGTGGTGAACATCGGCATCGGTGGCTCGTTCCTCGGCCCTGAGCTGGTGTCCGAAGCGCTGCTGTCCTACGCCCAGAAAGGCGTGCGCTGCCACTACTTGGCAAACATCGACGGCAGTGAATTCCACGAACTGACCATGAAACTGCGCGCCGAAACCACGCTGTTCATCGTCTCGTCGAAATCCTTCAACACCCTCGAAACCCTGAAAAACGCCCAGGCCGCACGCGCCTGGTACCTGGCTCAGGGTGGTTCGGAAGCCGAGCTGTACCGTCACTTCATCGCCGTTTCCAGCAACAACGCGGCGGCTGTGGCGTTCGGTATCCGCGAAGAGAACATCTTCCCGATGTGGGACTGGGTCGGTGGGCGTTACTCGCTGTGGTCGGCCATCGGTCTGCCGATTGCACTGGCCATCGGCATGTCGAACTTCAAGGAACTGCTGTCCGGTGCCTACACCATGGACCAGCATTTCCAGAGCGCGCCATTCGAACAGAACATGCCGGTGCTGCTGGCGTTGCTCGGCGTCTGGTACGGCAATTTCTGGGGCGCGCAGAGCCACGCGATCCTGCCGTACGACCACTACCTGCGCAACATCACCAAGCACTTGCAACAGCTGGACATGGAATCCAACGGCAAGAGCGTACGCCAGGACGGCACGCCAGTGTCCACCGATACCGGCCCGGTGATCTGGGGCGGCGTCGGCTGCAACGGTCAGCACGCTTACCACCAGTTGCTGCACCAGGGCACCCAACTGATTCCGGCCGACTTCATTGTGCCGATCGTCAGCTTCAACCCGGTGTCCGACCACCACCAGTGGCTGTACGCCAACTGCCTGTCCCAAAGCCAGGCGTTGATGCTCGGCAAGAACCGCACCGAGGCAGAAGCCGAATTGCGCGACAAGGGCATGAGCGAAGAAGACGTACAGAAAATCGCACCGCACAAGGTGATCCCGGGCAACCGTCCGAGCAACACTCTGGTGGTCGAGCGCATCAGCCCGCGTCGTCTCGGCGCACTGGTGGCGATGTACGAACACAAAGTCTTCGTGCAAAGCGTGATCTGGGGCATCAACGCCTTCGATCAGTGGGGCGTGGAGCTGGGTAAAGAGCTGGGCAAAGGCGTCTACAACCGCCTGGTCGGCAGCGAAGAAACCCCGGCCGACGATGCCTCCACCCAAGGCCTGATCAACTACTTCCGCGGTCGTCACCGCGGGTGATCTGACACCCTCTCCCACAGGTCAGCACTGACCCTGTGGGAGCGGGCTTGCTCGCGAAAGCGGTTTGTCATTCAACATGGGTGTCGACTGCTACACCGCTTTCGCGAGCAAGCCCGCCCCCACATTGGTTCTATGTACACTTGAACTCAAAATTCACAGGGCGCATCTTTATTCTTGTCGCATAACAAGCATAAGGAACCGTCATGTTCGATATCAGCACGTTCCCCAAAGCCGATGCCGTCCGCCGGGCTGCACAGTTAAGTCAAGACGACTACAAACGCCTGTACCACCAGTCCATCGAACACCCCAGCACCTTCTGGGCCGAACAGGCCACACGCTTTCTCGACTGGAGCGCGCCGTGGCAAACCGTCCAGCGTTACGACCTTAAAACCGGTGAAGCGAGCTGGTTCGCCGGCGGAAAGTTAAACGTCAGTTACAACTGTATCGATCGTCATCTGGAAAAACGCGGCGATCAAATCGCGATCATCTGGGAAGGCGATGACCCCGCCGAATCCGACCGGATCACCTACAAAAAACTCCATCACAACGTCTGTCGACTGGCCAACGTGCTCAAAAGCCGTGGCGTGAAGAAAGGCGACCGCGTGTGCATCTACATGCCGATGATCCCCGAAGCCGCCTATGCCATGCTCGCCTGCACGCGGATCGGCGCGATTCATTCGGTGGTGTTCGGCGGCTTCTCCCCGGACTCCCTGCGTGACCGGATCCTCGACGCCGACTGCCGCACGGTGATCACCGCCGACGAAGGCGTACGCGGCGGTAAATTCGTGCCGCTCAAACAGAACGTCGACAAGGCCCTGCAAAGTTGCCCCGACGTCAGCAGCGTAATCGTGGTCGAACGCAGCCAAAACCAGGTGAATTGGGTTGAAGGCCGCGACCTCTGGTATCACCAGGCCCTGCGCGACGTCGATGACCATTGCCCGCCCGAACCGATGGACGCCGAAGACCCGTTGTTCATCCTCTATACCTCCGGCAGCACCGGCAAACCCAAAGGCGTGCTGCACACTACTGGCGGCTACTTGCTGCAAGCCGCCATGACCTTCAAATACGTGCTCGACTATCGTGACGGTGAAGTCTTCTGGTGCACCGCCGATGTCGGCTGGGTCACCGGCCATAGCTACATCGTCTACGGGCCATTGGCCAACGGCGCGACCACGCTGATCTTCGAGGGCGTACCGAGCTACCCCAGCACCTCGCGCTTCTGGCAGGTGATCGACAAACACCACGTGAACATCTTCTACACCGCCCCCACCGCCCTGCGTGCGCTGATGCGTGAAGGTCCCGAGCCGTTGAAGGAAACCTCCCGCGAGAGCCTGCGATTACTCGGCACCGTCGGTGAGCCCATCAACCCTGAAGCCTGGGAGTGGTACTTCAATACGGTCGGCGAACAGCGCTGCCCGATTGTCGATACCTGGTGGCAGACCGAAACCGGCGGCATCATGCTCAGCCCGCTGGTCAGCGCCCAACGGATCAAACCCGGTTGCGCCACCCAACCGATGTTCGGCGTGCAACCGGTGTTGCTCGATGAACACGGCAAGGAAATCAAAGGCGCCGGCAGCGGCGTTCTGGCCATCAAGTCCAGCTGGCCGGCGCAGATCCGCAGCGTCTACGGCGACCCGAAACGCATGGTCGAAACCTACTTCAAGCCCTACCCCGGCTACTACTTCACCGGCGATGGCGCACGCCGCGACGAGGACGGCGACTACTGGATCACCGGGCGCATCGATGACGTCATCAACGTCTCCGGGCACCGTATTGGCACCGCCGAAGTGGAAAGCGCCCTGGTGCTGCACGACAGCATTGCCGAGGCCGCCGTGGTCGGTTACCCCCACGACATCAAAGGCCAGGGTATCTACGCCTTCGTCACGCCCATGAACGGCGTCGAACTCTGTGATGAACTGAAAAAAGAACTGCTGGCCCACGTCAGCAAGGAGATCGGCAGCTTCGCCAAACCTGACTTGATCCAGTGGGCCCCGGCCCTGCCGAAAACCCGTTCGGGCAAGATCATGCGGCGGATTCTGCGCAAGATCGCCTGCAACGAACTGGACAACCTGGGCGACACCTCGACACTCGCCGACCCGAGTGTGGTGCAAGGCCTGATCGACAAACGCCTGAACTCGTAAAGCCTTCGCGGCACAATCCCTGGCGGTGATCAAGGGCCTGGAATGGGACCTGAGCAAGGTCAACGGCGGTGCCATCGCCCTGGGCCATCCGATCGGCGCCTCGGGTGCCGGGTGCTGGTGACGTTGTTGCACGAAATGATCAAGCGTGACGCCAAGAAAGGTCTGGCCACCCTGTGCATCGGTGGTGGTCAGGGCGTTGCATTGGCCATCGAGCGCTAATCACGTCCCTGTGGGAGCGAGGCTTGCCCGCGAAAGCGGTGTGTCAGGCGAAATCAATGTTGATTGTGCCGCCGTCTTCGCGGACAAGCCTCGCTCCTACAGGTTCTTCATCGCCCAAACTGTTAAACTCCCGCGCCCCCAATTCCCTCCTGCAAGGCGCCCAGCATGTCTTCCTTGAATCAGGCGCTGTGCGCCGCCCTTGATCGTCGCCAAGACCTGCTCGCCGAGCTGCATCAGCAGGGCACCGATTGCTATCGCCTGTTCCACGGCAGCCAGGAAGGTGCCGGCGGCCTGACCGTCGACCGCTACGGCCCGCAACTATTGGTGCAAAGTTTCCACCAGCCACTGGAGCGTGACGCCCTGCTGCAACTGCACGAGACCGTCAATCAACAGCTGGGCCTCGACACCCTGCTGGTCTACAACGACCGTTCCCGCGGCAACTCCCGCATCGACCGCGAAGACACCGTCTACCGCGCCGACGACGCCGCCCTGCAAGATTTGATCGGCCACGAATGGGGGCTCAACTACCGGGTTCGCGGGCGCCACGCCGGCCAGGACCCGTTGCTGTTTCTCGACCTACGCAACACCCGCGGCTGGGTCAAGGCGCACAGTAAAAACAAAAGTGTGCTGAACCTGTTCGCCTACACCTGTGGCGTCGGCCTCAGTGCCGCGGCCGGGGGTGCCAGCGAGGTGTGCAACCTGGACTTTGCCGAAGGCAATCTGGCGGTCGGTCGTGAGAACGGCCTGCTCAACCCGCAATTACCGACCATGGAATTCATCCAGTCCGATTACTTCCCGGCGATCCGCCAACTGGCGGGCCTGCCCATCAGCCAGCGTCGCGGGCAGAAACTGCCAAGCTATCAACGTCTGGATCAGCGTCAGTACGATCTGGTGCTGCTCGATCCACCCGCCTGGGCCAAGAGTGCCTTCGGTACGGTCGACCTGTTGCGCGACTACCAGAGCCTGCTCAAACCGGCGCTGCTGGCCACCGCCGACAACGGCGTGCTGATCTGCTGCAACAACCTGGCGAAGGTCAGCATGGACGATTGGCGTGAACAGGTTTTACGCTGCGCAGAGAAGTCTGGTCGTCCGGTTCGCGAGTGGACAGTGATGAAACCGGGCGGCGATTTCCCGTCGATGGATCAACAGCCGCCGCTGAAAACGCTGATCCTGCAGCTCTGAAAATCCCGCCCATAGTCAGACAATTCCTATAAAGCATGATTGCTTCGGAACCGCAAACGCATGCCATACTCCAAGGCACTCCGATTCCGACAGATGAAACCGCACATGCCCAAAGGATTGATTCGCGCTATCGGCGCCCTGTTGACTGCACTGGCTCTTTATAGCCTGCTGGGTTTTCTGATTTTGCCGGGCATCGCGTTGCGGGTTGTCAACCAACAACTGGCCAACTACGCCGCGACGCCCGCCACGATTTCGCGGATCGAACTCAACCCGTTCACCCTTGAAGTCACCCTTTGGGGCCTGGTCGTCGGCGAGCCGGGCAAGGAACAAGTGGGCTTCGAACGCCTGTACGCGAACCTGCAGATCGACAGCCTCTGGACCAAGGCGCTGCACCTGTCCGATATCGAGCTGGACAAACCCAAGACCGAAATCCTCTTCGGCAAGGACGGCAAACTCAACCTGCTCGGGCTGTTCAAAATCCCCGCCAGCGAACCGGCCCCGGTCGACCCGAACGCCAGACCATTCCCGCTGCGCGTGGAGCGGATCAAACTGGCCGGCGGCTCCGTACATTTCGAGGATGCACGGCCCAGCGAACCCATCGAATTCATCTACGACAAACTCGATTTCGAACTGAAAAACCTCAGCACCCTGCCCGAAGACAGCGCCGACATGACATTGGTCGCCGTTGGCCCGTCAGGTGGACAGATCGACTGGACCGGTAACTTCAGCCTGATCCCGATCGCCTCCGAAGGTAAGCTGAAAATCACCGATGGCAAGATGAAATCCTTCTGGCCCTATGTGCGCGATGCTGTGCCGCTGGTCCTGGAAAACGGTGTCCTGAACCTGAGCACCGACTACAAACTCAACCTGTCCAAGGGAACCGAACTGCTACTGAACAACGTCGCCGTCAGCGTCGCGCCTTTCGCCATCAAGGCGCCGGACGGCCGACCGCTGGCGAAGCTCGAACGGCTGGACATCAGCGAAACCACCGTGGATCTGGCCAAACAGCAAGTGGTGGTCGGCAAGATTCGCAGCCAGAAACTGGAAACCTGGGCCGCCCTCGAAGCGGATGGGCAACTCGACTGGCAAAAACTGTTCGCCAGTCAACCGTCCAAACCGGCCGCCAAAGCCAACGCCGAACCCGCCAGCACACCAGCGGCAGCCGATTCACCGAAGCCTGAACCGACCGCGCCAAGCAAGCCCTGGCAAGTGCTGCTCAAAGACGTGCAACTGCGCAATTATCAGGTGCACCTGACCGACCGTAAGGCGCAACCCGCCGTGGCGCTGGAGCTCGGACCGCTGAACCTGGACCTGCAAAATTTCGACAGCCTCAATGGCTCTCCTTTCAACCTCAAGCTCGACACGGGCGTGGGCAAGCAAGGCAAGCTCACCGCGGACGGCGTGGTCAATCTGGCCCCGATCAGCGCCAGACTGAACGTGCAGACCAAGGACATCGACCTGCGCGTCGCCCAGTCCTACATCACCCCCTTCATTCGCCTCGAACTGCGCAGCGGCATGCTCGGTAGCGATTTGGCGGTCGACCTGAAAAGCACCGAGCCACTGGCGTTCAGCGTCACCGGCCGCGCCCAGGTCGATCAACTGCATACCCTCGACACCCTGAAAACCCGAGACTTCCTCAAGTGGCAGCAGCTGGTGCTCGAAGGCCTGAACTATCAGCATGGCGACAGCCTGTCGATCGACAAGGTCAATCTGTTCCAGCCCTATGCGCGCTTCATGATCAACGATGACCGCACCACCAACATCGATGACCTGCTGATCCCGCAACCGGCGGACTCCGGCGCCACAACGACCACAACCGCCGCAGCCAAACCGGCGGCCGGAAAAGAAAAAACGCTGGGCATCCACATTGGCAGCATCGCCATCAATGACGGTTCGGCGAACTTCGCCGACTTCAGCCTGACCCCGAACTTCGCCACAGCCGTTCAACAGCTGAACGGGAAGATCGGCACCATCGACAGCCGGCAGGCAAAACCGGCCAGCGTCGACGTCAAAGGCAAGGTCGACCGCTATGCGCCGGTGACCATCAAGGGGTCGGTCAACCCGTTCGACCCGATGGCCAGCCTGGACATCGCCACCAGTTTCAAACGGGTGGAACTGACGACCCTGACGCCCTACTCCGGCAAGTTCGCCGGCTACCGCATCCGTAAGGGCCGGCTTAATCTGGATCTGCATTACCGGATCACCAACGGCCAGCTCCTGGCCGAAAACAAAGTGGTGGTCGAACAGCTGCAACTCGGTGAAAAAGTCGACAGTCCGGATGCCGTAAGCCTGCCGCTGAAACTGGCGATTGCCTTGCTCAAGGATGTCGACGGCAAGATTTCCATCGAGCTGCCGGTGAGCGGCGACCTGAACAACCCGCAGTTCAGCATCATGCCGATCATCTGGCAGACCCTGCGCAATCTGATCGTGAAGGCGGCCGCGGCTCCGTTCAAAATGATCGGCGGGCTGGTCAGCGGCGGTGGTTCAGAGGACCTGGGTACCGTGGCGTTTGCTCCGGGTTCAAGCGACTTGAGCAAGGAAGCCGAAGCGACACTGATCAAACTGTCCCAAGCGCTCAAGGAGCGTCCGGCCCTGCGCCTGGAAATCGAAGGCACCGCCGCCAAGAGCAGCGACGGCCCGCTGCTCGCCGAGCAACGCCTGGAACGGGAATACCAGTACAACTACTACAAAATGCTCCAGCGCCGCGGAGACAAAGTGCCGGCCCAGGCCTCATTGCTGAACGTGCCGGACAACGAGAAAAGCCCACTGCTTGAAGGGATCTACCGCACGCGTCTCAAAATCCAGCCACCCGCCGAATGGAAGGACCTGGGCAAGGAAGAGCGCAGCAAAAAAATGCGTGAAAGCGTGATCGACTTCTGGAGCTCCAGCGAGGTGCTGTTGCGCCAACTGGGACAAGAGCGGGCCAGCAGCATCAAGGACTACCTGGTGGACAAAGGGCAGTTGGCCGATGACCGCGTGTACTTCATCGACGCCAACCTCGGTGAGGCCGAAAGCGATGGCCGCGTGGTGACGGCCATGCACCTGGATGCCGAGTGATGGGCGCGCGCTGGCTTCTGAATCTGGTCTTGATGCTGGCCGCCGGCCAAGCCGTTGCGGCCGATACCCTGCGCTGCGGCAGCCAGCTGATCAGCGTCGGGGACAGGTCCAGCGAAGTGTTGCAAAAATGCGGAGAGCCTGTCGCCCGTGACCTGCTTGGCTACAAGCGCAGCGCCAATCGACGGGAAGAGTTTCAGGTCGAGGAATGGACCTACGGACCCAACAGCGGGATGTACCAGTACCTGCGCTTTGAAGGCAACCGGTTGGTGCAGATCATCAGCAAACGCGGTAATTGAACCCGCCACAATTCAATGTGGGTATCAGTCAAAGTGGGAGCGGGCTTGCTCGTGAATGTGGTGTGTCAGTCGGCATCAATGTTGACTGGCATACCGCATTCGCGAGCAAGCCCGCTCCCACAGTTGTTTTTGCGTTGCTCCCAATAGAACAGGCCCCGACACGAATGTCGGGGCCTGTAATGGCCACGTCCCTGTGACCGTTCGCATGAACTCTCAAAAAGCGACAAGCGTATGACTCGGCCCGCCTGCCGCGTCTTCTCCCGGTCCAGGCGAGAAGCCTTGCCTTACTCGGCTTTCAGGCCGTCAGCGGATACCGCTTTGACGCCTTTGATTTTCTTGGCGATGGCCACGGCGGTTGCTTTCTGAGCGTCAGTCACCGTAACGGTGGACGACAGTGACACTACGCCTTTGTTGGTTTCGACTTTGATGTCGGTGCCCGGGATGCCTTTTTCGGTCACCAGGTCTGCTTTGACTTTGGTCGTGATCCAGGTATCGGAAGTAGCTTCTTTGGCTTTGGTCACTTCACCGGCAGCCAGCACCATAGGGGACTGGGTGGTCTGGATGGTCTGTGCAAATGCAGCGTTGGCCATGGTCAGGGTCAGCGCGGTAGCAGTAGCGGCAGCAATAGCGAACTTCTTCATACGAGTAACTCCTGTTCTTCTGGAAAGTCTGCTGCGTGTCTTGTCAGCAGGGTTAACAGGGATATTGCGAACGCTGTGCCAACTGAGAAAATAAAACCAAACACTTAAAAATCAATAACTTAATAAAAATGATAATTTCCGGAATCATGCAAAATGCATGACTTCGAGTTTATCGACATGCAACTTGCGGGTTTTAACGCAGGCCTAACGCAATGAATTGCCGGGGATTTTCCTGATTATCCGAATCGCCCTCAAATGACCCACAAAAAAAATGCCCCGCGTCGTGAGAAGCGGGGCATTGGCTATGCCTGGCAATATGGATCAGGCGCCGGTGCAGCCTTTAGGCGCGTATTCCTGTAGAGCCGTGGTGGCGCATGTCCAGCCACCGGTGAGCGTACGCGAGAGCGTAATGGTTTTGCTGAGCACCGGCCCTGGAGCATTGAGGATCGTGCAACCAATACTGCCCACACCGGTAGAGGAAGTACCCGATGCCGTAATCGTGCAATTACCTGTGGTCGCCGTACCGCCGATCAGCGCGAGGGTAGGATCGGTGCCTTGATTGATAATGTCTTCGAAAGGCACCTTCAGTGCCGAGATTTCTGCAAGCGCCGCAGTGACCTTCGCCCGCGCTTGATACTTCGAATACTGCGGCAACGCAAACGTCGCCAGAATCCCGATGATCGCCACGACGATCAGCAGTTCGATCAAGGTAAAACCATTTTGATTTTTCATAGACAGGCTCCATGCATGAGTCGAAATCTCATGATCTGAACAAGGCACAGCACAGCCCATGCCAACCGCCCCTCCCCCCTGCTGACGGGGCGCGAGATCAACGCCAAGACCTTTCCTATCCCCATAATCCGCACTATCTGACACTTTTTGTCACCTTACCCCGGCGGGTTTGGTTCCACTGCTTGACTAGGCTATAAGTCATTAACCGTCTGCGTCCGGAATCCCAATGAATGACATCGCCCTTAGCGGTCTGGCCAAGCAATTGGTACTGGCCGAGCTGATCACTGACCAAAGTGCGCAACAGGCGTATCAGCAAGCCCAACGCAGTCGAATCTCCTTCGTCAGCTATCTGGTGCAGAACAAACTGCTGAAAAGCTGGCAGGTCGCCGAAGTCGCTTCAGATCATTTCGGCATGGCCCTGCTGGACCTCAATTGCCTGGACAAGGAAACCCAACCCCGTGGGCTGGTCAGCGAAAAGCTGATCCGTCAGCACCACGCCCTGCCTCTCTGGCGGCGTGGCAACAAGCTGTTCGTGGGGATTTCCGACCCGACCAATCACCAGGCCATCAATGACATCCAGTTCAGCACCGGGCTGAGCACCGAAGCCATCCTGGTGGAGGAAGACAAGCTCAATGATGCCATCGAGAAATTCTTCGACAACCACTCCACCGGCCTGGAAGACATGGCCGATGTCGACCTCGACGGCCTGGACATCGAGTCGGTCGATGACCAGAAACAGGATTCCATCGCAGGGCAAGATACCGATGACGCGCCCGTGGTGCGCTTCGTCCACAAGATGTTGCTCGATGCGATCAAGAGCGGTTCTTCCGACCTGCATTTCGAGCCCTACGAAAAAACCTACCGCGTGCGGATGCGCACCGATGGCATCCTGCATGAGGTCGCCAAGCCACCGACACAACTGGCCAATCGCATCGCTTCCCGGCTGAAAGTCATGGCCAGCCTCGACATCTCCGAACGGCGCAAACCCCAGGACGGGCGAATCAAGATGCGCTTGTCCAAAAGCAAGTCCATCGACTTCCGGGTCAACACCCTGCCGACCCTGTGGGGCGAGAAAGTGGTGATCCGGATCCTCGACCCATCCAGTGCCCAAATGGGCATCGACGCCCTCGGCTATGAGCCCGACCAGAAAGACCTGTACATGGCCGCCCTCAAGCAGCCACAGGGGATGATCCTGGTGACCGGCCCCACCGGCTCAGGCAAGACCGTGTCGCTCTATACCGGTCTGAACATCCTCAACACCGTCGACATCAACATCTCCACTGCCGAAGACCCGGTAGAAATCAATATGGAAGGCATCAACCAGGTCAACGTCAATCCCAGGCAGGGAATGGATTTCGCCCAGGCGCTGCGCTCGTTTCTGCGCCAGGACCCGGACGTGATCATGGTCGGTGAAATTCGCGACCTCGAAACCGCCGAAATCGCCATCAAGGCCGCCCAAACCGGGCACATGGTGCTTTCCACCCTGCACACCAACAGCGCTTCGCAAACCCTGACCCGCCTGCACAACATGGGGGTTCAGGGCTTCAACATCGCGACCTCGGTCAGCCTGATCATCGCCCAGCGCCTGGCGCGCAAACTGTGCAGTCATTGCAAGAAACCCATCGAAATTCCCCGCGAGGCGCTGCTCAAGGAAGGCTTCCCCGAGGAACGCATCGGCTCGTTCACGATCTATGAACCGGTCGGTTGCGATCAGTGCAACAACGGTTACAAAGGGCGAGTAGGCATTTATGAAGTGGTCAAGAACACACCGGATTTGCAACGGCTGATCATGGCCGAAGGCAACTCACTGGAAATCGACCTCCAGATGCGCAAGGACGGCTTCAATGACCTGCGCACTTCGGGCCTGCTCAAGGCCATGCAAGGCATCACCAGCCTTGAAGAAATCAACCGGGTCACCAAGGACTGAATATGGCGGTCAAAGCAGCGAAAATCAGCGTGTATGCCTGGGAGGGCACGGATCGCAAAGGCGCGAAAATGACCGGCGAGTTGACCGGGCAAAATCCCGCGCTGATCAAGGCTCAATTGCGCAAGCAGGGCATCAACCCGGGCAAGGTGCGGAAAAAGTCCGCGTCCATTTTCAGTGCCGGCAAACGCATCAAGCCCCTGGACATTGCCCTGTTTACCCGGCAGATGGCGACCATGATGAAAGCCGGCGTACCGCTGCTGCAATCGTTCGATATCATCGGCGAAGGCTTCGATAACCCGAACATGCGCAAGCTGGTGGACGAGGTGAAACAGGAAGTCGCGGCCGGCAACAGCTTCGCCGCGGCCCTGCGTAAAAAGCCCCAGTATTTCGATGAGCTGTACTGCAACCTGGTGGACGCCGGCGAGCAGGCCGGTGCCCTGGATACCCTGCTGGAACGGGTGGCGACCTACAAGGAAAAGAGCGAAAGCCTCAAGGCCAAGATCAAGAAAGCCATGACCTACCCGCTGGCCGTGGTGTTCGTCGCGATCATTGTGACCGGCATTCTGCTGGTCAAGGTTGTACCGCAGTTCGAGTCGGTGTTCTCAGGATTTGGCGCCGAGCTGCCGGCGTTCACCGTAATGGTCATCGGCTTGTCGGAGTTCATGCAGGACTGGTGGTGGATGTTGCTCGGCGTGCTGGGTGCAGGGATCTTCGGCGTGCGCTACGCCTTCAAGAACTCCCCAGGCTTTCGCGACCGGATGGACACCTGGTTGCTGAAACTGCCGTTGGTTGGCGCGCTCATGTACAAGTCCGCCGTGGCCCGTTACGCCCGCACCCTGTCGACGACGTTCGCAGCCGGCGTGCCACTGGTCGAAGCCCTTGAGTCAGTGGCGGGCGCGACCGGCAACATCGTGTTCAAGCGAGCGGTGTTACGCATCAAACAGGATGTTTCGACCGGCATGCAGCTGAATTTTGCCATGCGCACCTCCGGCATCTTTCCGACCATGGCGATCCAGATGACGGCCATTGGCGAAGAGTCCGGCGCGCTGGACGACATGCTCGACAAGGTCGCGAGTTTCTACGAGGCCGAGGTGGACAACATGGTCGATAACCTGACCAGCCTGATGGAGCCGTTCATCATGGTGGTGCTGGGGGTTATCGTCGGCGGGCTGGTGGTTGCAATGTACCTGCCCATCTTCCAACTCGGCTCAGCGATCTGATATGTCCTTGAACGAATTTCTGAGCCTCGACCCGCAGGCCTTCGTGATCACCGCAGGAGGGATCGGCCTGCTGATCGGCAGCTTTCTCAACGTGGTGGTCTGGCGCCTGCCGAAAATGCTTGAGCGTGAATGGCGCCTGCAGGCCCATGACGTACTGGATTTGCCAGCCGAAGCCCCAGGCCCTGCTTACAATCTGATACTGCCTCACTCCGAGTGTCCCCACTGTGGTCATCGGATCCGCGTGTGGGAAAACATCCCCGTGCTCAGTTATCTGTTTTTACGCGGGCGATGCTCGAACTGCGCGGCGCCGATCAGTAAACGTTACCCGCTGACCGAGCTGGCCTGCGGGTTGCTGTCGGCATTCGTCGCCTGGCATTTCGGTTTCGGCTGGCAGGCCTGCATGGTGTTGGTCCTGAGTTGGGGCCTGTTGGCGATGAGCCTGATCGACGCCGAACATCAGCTGTTGCCGGACGTGCTGGTGCTGCCGTTGATGTGGCTGGGGTTGATCCTCAACAGCTTCGGGCTCTTCGTATCACTGCATGATGCGTTCTGGGGTGCGGTGGCCGGCTACATGGCGCTGTGGACGGTGTTCTGGCTGTTCAAGCTGATCACCGGCAAGGACGGCATCGGCTACGGTGACTTCAAGCTCCTGGCGATGCTCGGCGCCTGGGGCGGCTGGCAGATCCTGCCCCTGACCATCCTGCTGTCATCGCTGGCAGGGGCCATTCTCGGGATGATTTTGCTGCGCCTGCGGGATGCGAAAACCTCGACGCCGTTACCTTTCGGTCCCTATCTGGCCATTGCCGGCTGGATTGCCTTGCTCTGGGGTGGTCAAATAACCGGCTTCTATTGGCAGTTTGTCGGTTTGAAATGAATACCCCTGTGGAAAAACCCTGGATTCTCGGCCTGACCGGCGGCATCGGCAGCGGCAAAAGCGCGGCCGCCCAGCACTTCATCGACCTGGGCGTGCACGTGGTGGACGCCGATCATGCGGCTCGCTGGGTGGTCGAACCCGGTCGCCCGGCACTGGCCAGGATCGCCGAGCACTTCGGCCCCGGCGTGTTGCTAGCCGACGGCCAACTGGATCGTGCCGCCCTGCGCAAGCTGATCTTCGAAGTGCCGGATGAACGCCGCTGGCTCGAAGCGCTGCTGCATCCGTTGATCGCCGAGGAAATCGCCCATCATCTGGCCAAGGCACAATCGCCTTACGCGATTCTGGTTTCGCCGCTGCTGATCGAGTCCGGGCAGTACGCCATGACCCAACGGGTCCTGGTGATCGATGCTCCGGAACAGCTACAGATCGAACGCACCCTGCAGCGTGATCAGACCAGCGAACAGCAGGTCCAGGCGATCCTCAAGGCTCAGTCCAGCCGACAGGACCGCGTGAGCCATGCCGACGATGTGGTGGTCAACGACCGCGACCTCGCCTGGCTGCACAGCGAGGTCGAACGCCTGCATCACTTTTACCTTACTTTGCGTGGAGGCCAGTCATGAGCCAAACCCCAACCGTCGAATGCCCAACCTGCGGCGCCCCTGTCGAATGGAGCCCCGAGAGCAAGTTCCGGCCGTTCTGTTCGGACCGTTGCAAACTGATCGACCTGGGCGCCTGGGCGTCGGAAGAACACAAGATCCCGGTGAGCCCGGATGCCGAAGACGAACTGTTCAGCGAAGACTTCGATCCGCGTCACTGATCCGGCCATCAAGGCCGCATAAAGCCATAGTCCTGACCCTCGTCGAGGTTTTCGGCAAGAAACCGCAACTCATCGGCCAGGTCTTCGACATTGCGTACCGCCTTGCTCTGCTGCACCACCGCACTGAGCAAGGCGCGCAGGCTCAATCCCGGGTCGAAACCCACCTCTTGTGCCAGATCTAGACT
This sequence comes from Pseudomonas sp. P9_31, assembly GCF_034008235.1. NCBI lineage: Bacteria > Pseudomonadati > Pseudomonadota > Gammaproteobacteria > Pseudomonadales > Pseudomonadaceae > Pseudomonas > Pseudomonas sp. P9_31. Next base: position 988,235 of record NZ_CP125375.1, on the reverse strand, counting down.
CTGACGCAACTCCTGCCTGGCCCACTCATACACACTCATGCCGATGCTCCTGAAGGTTTTCCGAAGCATGGATTCGTCAACGCTTTTTGGATTTGATGTGGATCAAGATTTGGGATCGTCATCTTTCCAGGGCGCCGATAGATAGCGCGTGCGATTGAATGTCTCCAGCCACTCGGGGCAGAAAACCACCAACGCGCTGATCACCATGCCGTTGATGAACGCCTCCGGAAAAATCAGCAGCCACAGGTAACCGACAAAGTCTTCCAGCCAGTACGGCATGGCGAATCGCTCGTCGTACCACAGCAGCGTGAGTGTCAGGATCAGGCACAACAAGGCCGACAGCGCAGCGGCAAAAAAACCGGAACAGAAGATATACACAAAGGGATTACGCGGCTGTGCGCGCTCGACCAGGATTGCGCAGCACTCGGTGATCAGCACCGGCAGCAGAATCAGCAGCGCGCCGTTGACCCCGACAGCGGCCAGGTCCTGACGCCCGAGCAACACCAATCCCGCTTGCGCGACCAACCCGCCGACAATCGCCAACGGCCAATCCAGCAGCAATGTCACGGCGGTCATGCCGATGAAGTGATAGGACACGCCAGTGTCGAAATCCCGTCGCACCAGCCACAGCATGAACAGCGCGAACACCGTGCCGAACAACAGATGCTGGCGGCGGCTGTCGCTGAACAGTTCGACCCACGGTGCTCGTGCGATCGCCCAGGTCAGCACCGGTACATAGATCAACCACCCCACCGTGAGGGTTTCGGAGGACAGTAATTCGGCGCCGATCATGGCTGGGCACACTCCCTTGTCTTGCCGAAAGAGAATAGGCCCTCAGTCTACACCGCCCTTCGACTTTGCTCTGGAGGGGCGTTTTAGGATTGGGGGGCATATCTGTTGCTGCGGTAATGGCGGCTCTTTTCTGATCGTGTACATATCCGTTACCGCAGCAATGGATATACACACAATCAAAAGACCAAGCGATTGCTACATCCTCTGCAAGACTGAATCAGACCCAGCCCCCTTTACTCTTGTTGTTGTTTTTTTAAGAGTCGGTAACGCGGCTAACGTCCGTACAGCCGAGGGTAGAGAGGCCGGGCACGGGGCAATATCCGCCTTGCGCCGATCGTTATCCGTTTTGTGCAATGCCCTGAACCGGGCGCGGTGAGGGGGGCTGCGAGCATGCGTTCGTCTTGGTGCTCGCCGACGAGGTCTGCGGCGCCGACTGCATGGTGAACGGGTCAAGCTGCAGGCGTATGTCACGGAAATGACACAGCCCCATTGCAGGCAGTCATGAGAAGCGGTAAACGGCCAGCGCACGTCTATGCTGGACATACCGAACGCGAGCATTGGTCACTATCGACAGGAGATCATCAATGGATCCCTCGCCCATTCTTGAAAAGGTTTTTTCCCGAAACCTGCTCGATGTACTGATTAGTGCCGGACTGATTGCCGTTCTGGTCATGTTCTGCTTTCAGATATTCAGCCCGTTCCTCGATCTGATGCTCTGGTCGTTGATCCTGGCAATCACCCTCTACCCATTGCAAGTCAGGTTCAAAGGCACGCTGGCAAACAGAGACGGGCTCACCGCGACGCTGATCGTATTGATCGCCATCATTATTCTTATGGTGCCTGTTTATCTGTTGGGAGCCTCGATTGCGGAATCGGTGGAGAGGGTCATGACCATGGTCAAAACCGACAGTTTCCACATTCCGCCACCCTCCGACACGGTAGCCAGCTGGCCGCTCGTGGGAAAACCTCTTTATAACTTATGGGCGCAAGCCATCACTGACCTGCCCGAACTGGTACAAAAATTCATACCCCAGATCAAAGGCGTCAGCCTCTCCCTGCTAAGCAAGTTTGCAGGTGTCGCCATGGGGCTCCTTTTATTCGTCTTCGCCCTGATTATTGCCGGTATTTTTTTAGCGTATGGTGAAAGCGGTCACCGCAGCGCGGTGCACATCGTTTCGCGTTTCTGCGGTCCGGCCAAGGGGCCGAAAATCGCCGATCTGTGCACCGCGACCATTCGGGCAGTGGCGTTAGGGGTTGTCGGCATCGCCTTCATCCAGATGCTGTTGGTGGGCATCGGTTTTGTGTTCATGGGCGTCCCCGGCGCCGGACTTCTCGCCTTGGCGGTACTGCTGCTTGGCATCATGCAGTTACCGGCGACCCTGATTACCCTTCCGGTCATCGTCTTTGTTTTCATGAACGAAGGTGCCAGTACGGCGACCATTGTGTTTGCCATCTATGTCTTCGTCGCAGGATTGGTCGATAACGTCCTCAAACCGCTGCTGCTGGGTCGGGGTGTCGATGTACCGATGCCTGTGGTGCTGATCGGTGCCTTGGGCGGCATGGTCACGGGCGGTATCCTCGGACTGTTTATCGGCCCGGTGATACTCGCGGTCGGCTATCAGTTGTTCTGGGAATGGGTGGATCAAGTGCAAGATCCCGGGCCAGACAACCAGGAACAGACCTGACACGGCGGCAGAGGATATTCCCATGCTGTTGAATCTACTGGCCGGTCTTCCCGTAATGTTCTTCTGCCTGATAATGCAGGCCATTTTCGTGACTATATGCCTGCGTCAATACGTGCATTTCAGGCATTCCCGACCGCCTGAAACGCAATGGCTGAATATCCTGTTGTTGTCGATGGTCATGCTGCTGATGCTGTTCAGTAATTTCGTGCAGATCGCCATCTGGGCCGCGCTGTTCATGCTGCTCGACGAATTCGACGAATTCGCCACCGCGCTGTATCACTCGGCGGTCAACTTCGCCACGCTGGGCTACGGCGACATCATCATGTCCTCTCGCTGGCGTCTGCTTGGCCCATTGGAGGCCGCCAACGGAATCCTGATGTTTGGTGTCTCCACCGCGGTGATGACCGCTGCGGTGATGGATGTCATAAAGCACAACATAGACAGGCTACGGCAGCGTGAACGCCCATAGGCATGCGCCGATCATGGCCGGGCCTTCTCCAGCGCCTCACGCAATTGTGCCGCCGTGGCGTATTCGTGCTTCCCCACCAATTGACCGTCCTTGAGCTGCAGCCACAGCACTTTATCCACGGACCCGGGGTAACGCGGCGCCACGCGACCATCACGGTCAAGCATCACTCGATAGGGATAATCGCGCATAGCCGGTACTGCAAACATCTTCGCGATCAGTCGAGGCATGCGCTGGATGTCCGCGACAAATACCGCGTGCCGAGCTTCCAGGTAGCCCTTGGGCTGGCCCTGCAGAGCGGCGTCGACCAATTTTGCGGCGTCCATGCTGCGCGCCACCAGCAGCGTCTGAGTCTGATTATCGAATGTGAAGGCCTGATCGAACTGATCAAGTAAGGTCCACGGCGCCAGGCGCTCGCCAACCTCCAGCGCCTGGGCCCAAAGAGGCAGAAGACTGAGCAATAACACCGGCCAATATTTCACGTTCTACTCCTCGTTCGAGCGCATATGCGTAATGGCTATCAGTCTACACCGCCCGTTCCGAGTGCTCAGTGCCTCCGTTTACCATTTCACGCTTTCTGCTTGTCGCAAATGAACGCTAAGCTTGGGCCTATGGATGACTCAGATTATTTACGCCTGCTGACCATCGCGGCCGAGCAAGCCAACACGTTCCTCTCCAATGCCCGCAAATGGGAGCGTGAGCGTTGGGTTTGCCAGCGCCTGCTCCAAGGCCTGAACATTCCCTATCGCGCCGACGAGTTTGCCCCCGCCGGGGAGCCGCCGGACGTGCTGTTTCGCGACGCGAATTTCGAGGTGTTCTTCGTGCTCGACGAGGGCCGGCGCCTCAACGACGAATGGCGTGATGAGCTGCAACGCCGGCGCAGCGCGTTTTCCCTGAGCCAGCTGGTGCGCCGCGAGGCCAAGCCCCGGCGCATCCCGGCCAATGAGTTTCTGCTGAGACTGGCGCCGACCTTGCGCAAAAAAGCCCACAACTACAAAGAACGCGGCATGGACCTGGGGGAGCTGGACATCATCGCCTTCGCCAGCCTCAAGCGCGAAGTGTTGGACCTCAACAGCCACTTTCCACCGCCCACCGAGTACCTGCGCCAGGGCTGGCGTTCGTTGTCGCTGGTCGGCCCGACCTTCGCCCGAGTGTTGTTCGCGCACCCGGATGCCCCGGATTTCCTGCGCAGCAACCTGGGTCGCAGCATCGTCTTCGACGTCGGGATCAGCCTGTGAGTCCCGCCACAGATACCGACAATACTGCACAAGATGGCGCAATCACTGGCCGAATGTTACAAAAGCGTCACATGCACCGTTCAACGCTTGCAGACAAACCACTGTAACGTCTGCACATTCAGCAACGTCTACCTGACGAGGCCCAATATGACCAGCCGCCTGAACCCCGACGACCAGAAGCATGTCGAAGAGTACCTGCACCTGTCCCAGCACCAAGTCGAGCGCCGGCCTTTCCGGCCGTGGATGCTCCTGGTGGTGGTGCTGGCAGTGACCATTGGTTTGGGTCTGTTGAGCCGACTTATCAGTTACCTGACGCTATGAGCTGCCTTGCGCTCGCTCGGTTGACTGCACCGATTTCTTTTAGCCTTGCGAGATATCCCCATGACTCATCGTATTGTCATCGTTGGCGGCGGCGCCGGCGGTCTGGAGTTGGCTACCCGTCTGGGTAAGACTCTGGGCAAGCGCGGCACGGCCAGTGTGATGCTGGTCGACGCGAACCTGACCCATATCTGGAAACCGCTGTTGCACGAAGTGGCGGCAGGCTCCCTGAACTCTTCCGAAGACGAACTCAACTATGTTGCCCAGGCAAAATGGAACCACTTCGAGTTCCAGCTGGGGCGCATGAGCGGGCTCGATCGCGCGCAGAAGAAAATCCAGCTGGCTGCCACCTACGACGAGGCTGGCCTGGAACTGGTACCGGCGCGGGAAGTGCCTTACGACTCGCTGGTGATTGCCGTCGGCAGCACCACCAACGACTTCGGTACTCAAGGCGCGGCGCAACACTGCTTGTTCCTTGACACCCGCAAACAGGCCGAGCGCTTCCATCAGCAACTGCTCAATCACTACCTGCGTGCCCACGCCGGGCAGACCGACGCGGTGCAGCAGATCAGCGTAGCGATCGTCGGTGCCGGTGCCACCGGAGTCGAACTGGCAGCGGAACTGCACAACGCCGCCCATGAACTGGCGGCCTATGGTCTAGACCGGATCAAGCCGGAAAACATGCACATCACCCTGATCGAAGCCGGCCCACGGGTGTTGCCGGCCCTGCCGGAGCGGATCGGCGGGCCTGTGCACAAAACCCTGGAGAAACTCGGGGTCAACGTCATGACCAATGCCGCGGTCAGCGAAGTCACGGCAGACAGCCTGATTACCGCCGATGGCCAAGTGATCAACGCCAGCCTGAAAGTCTGGGCCGCCGGGATTCGTGCACCGGGTTTCCTCAAGGACATCGATGGCCTGGAAACCAACCGCATCAACCAGCTGCAAGTGCTGCCGACTCTGCAAACCACCCGGGACGAGAACATCTTCGCCTTCGGTGACTGCGCGGCCTGCCCACAACCGGGCACCGATCGCAATGTACCGCCGCGCGCCCAGGCGGCGCATCAGCAGGCGTCGTTGTTGGCCAAATCGCTGAAACTGCGGATCGAAGGCAAGTCCCTCCCGGAATACAGATACACCGATTACGGCTCGCTGATCTCGCTGTCGCGATTTTCGGCTGTGGGTAACTTGATGGGCAACCTGACCGGCAGCGTGATGCTCGAAGGCTGGCTGGCGCGGATGTTTTACGTGTCGCTGTATCGCATGCACCAGATGGCGCTGTATGGCGCATTTCGCACGGCGATGTTGATGCTGGGTAGCAAGATTGGACGCGGGACCGAGCCGCGGCTGAAGCTGCATTAAGATTTTCGGCGTTAGTTAGGGCCTCTTTGCGGGCAAGCCATGCTCCCACAGATTATGTGTCGGACCCAGATACAATGGTCGACACATAACCTGTGAGCGAGGCTTGCCCGCGAAGCAGGCGCCTCGGTCCAACCTGCGGACACTTGTGTGTCTCACTGTATCTCCCCCACTGATTCCATCCCTTCGCTTACAAAGCCCCCCTTGCGCGACACAGTAGCGATACACCACGCCCGCTAAATGGCCACACCCGAGCAAGGCACTGCCTGCTTCGGTCATCGCCGCACTCACGTGGCGTCCTTTATCGAGCGGTTGTGTCGTGCAACCCAGGAGATTTGTAATGTCCCGTACCACTACTCTCGGCAAAAACACTGTAGGTCTGCTTGGTGCAGTCCTGGCCGGTGGCATGATGTTGTCCGGTTCCGTATTCGCTTCGCAGCCGCTGACTCAAGGCTATCTGCTGGCCTCCGCCGAACAGGTCGTGAAGACGCCGGAAGGTAAATGTGGCGAAGGCAAGTGCGGCGATGCCTCGATGGCCAAGACCGACACCGATGACGACGGCAAGGTATCCCGTGCGGAATTCCTGAAAGTGGCACCCAAAGCTGACTTCGACAAGATCGACACCAACCATGACGGCCAAATCGACGAACAAGAGGCTTTTGATAACGTGAAAACCAACTACGAAGCCAATGGCAAAAAAATGCCGAAGGGCTTGTTCGAGCACCTGAAAGACAATAGCTAAACTTCTGAAAGCCCAAGCCCTGCCTCTCTATCGAGAAGCGGGGCTTTTTTGCATTTTCAGCAGGCAAAAAAAATCCCCGTATCTTTCGATACGAGGATTTTTAATATGGTCGGGGTAAGGGGATTCGAACTCCTGACATCCTGCTCCCAAAGCAGGCGCGCTACCGGACTGCGCTATACCCCGGTAAAAAAAAGGCACCCTTTAAAGGCGCCTTCTGCGAACAGAGCTTTTGGCATCTGATCTTAAGATTCGATTCCAGCGTTAACTGGTTTCAAAAATGGTGGGTCGTGTGGGATTCGAACCTACGACCAATTGGTTAAAAGCCAACTGCTCTACCAACTGAGCTAACGACCCAAAAATGGTCGGGGTAAGGGGATTCGAACTCCTGACATCCTGCTCCCAAAGCAGGCGCGCTACCGGACTGCGCTATACCCCGGTTTGAAATTGGCTCCGTGACCAGGACTCGAACCTGGGACCCAATGATTAACAGTCATTTGCTCTACCGACTGAGCTATCACGGAACTACATATTTCAATTTACAACTGTGAAGCTTGCTTCACCTCTTCTACCCGTTCGCATCGCTGCGTTCGTGTGTCTGAGGCGCGCTATTCTACAATCTTAAGCACCTCTGTCAACCCCCTAAATTGCTTTCAAGTTAATGATTTGCAACTTATTTCAGATTCCTGCTTGGGGAGCAGAAACCCTCTCGGGGTGACTTACTGCGGGGCGCACTTTACAAGCATTTTCCTTTGAGTTCAACAGCCTATCGAAAAAAAGGCCTCGCAATGCGAGGCCTCTTTCATTTTGTTGCCACTGGGGATCAGACGAAGACGATTTCGTCGTTCTCCACCACACCTTTGGCGGTCTCGCCCGGCATGAATCGACCCGACAGGATCAGTTGCGCCAGCGGGTTCTCGATCCAGCGCTGGATCGCCCGTTTGAGCGGCCGTGCGCCATAGACCGGGTCGTAACCGACGGCGATCAGCTTATCCATTGCTTCCGGGCTCAGCTCAAGCTTCAGCTCGCGCTCGGTCAGGCGGCTACGCAGGCGACCCAACTGGATCTCGGTAATACCGGCGATCTGATCCCGAGCCAGCGGCTCGAAGATCACCACTTCGTCGACCCGGTTGATGAACTCCGGGCGGAAGTGCGTGGAAATCGCATCCATCACCGCTGCCCGCTGCGCTTCGCGATCACCCACCAGCTCCTGGATCTGTACCGAGCCCAGGTTGGAAGTCATGACAATAACGGTATTTTTGAAATCTACCGTGCGGCCATGGCTATCGGTCAAGCGACCATCTTCCAGCACTTGCAGCAGGATGTTGAACACGTCCGGGTGGGCCTTCTCGACCTCATCCAGGAGGATCACCGAGTAAGGCTTGCGACGCACCGCCTCGGTCAGGTAACCGCCCTCCTCATAGCCCACGTAGCCTGGTGGCGCGCCGATCAGACGAGCCACAGAATGTTTCTCCATGAACTCGGACATGTCGATCCGCACCATTGCCTCTTCGGTATCGAACAGGAACTCGGCCAGCGCCTTGCACAACTCGGTTTTACCGACACCGGTCGGGCCGAGGAACATGAAAGAACCGCTCGGGCGATTCGGATCGGACAACCCGGCACGGGAACGTCGCACGGCGTTGGAGACGGCGATCACCGCTTCGTCCTGACCGATTACACGCTGGTGCAACAGGCTTTCCATCTTCATCAGTTTGTCGCGCTCGCCCTCGAGCATTTTCGCCACGGGGATGCCGGTCCACTTCGACACGACTTCAGCGATCTCTTCTTCAGTCACCTTGCTGCGCAGCAACTGGTTTTCGCTTTTGCCGTGCTGGTCGACCATTTGCAGGCTGCGCTCCAGGTCCGGGATCACCCCGTATTGCAGCTCGGCCATGCGGTTCAGGTCGCCTTTACGGCGCGCGGCTTCCAGTTCCTGACGGGACTGTTCGATTTTCTGCTGAATCTGCGCCGAACCCTGGACTTCGGCTTTTTCCGAGTTCCAGATTTCTTCAAGGTCCGAATACTCACGCTCGTGGCGAACGATTTCTTCCTGCAGTTTTTCCAGACGTTTTATCGCCGCTTCGTCGCTTTCTTTCTTCAGCGCCTGGGATTCCACCTTCAGCTGAATCAGGCGACGCTCCAGACGGTCCAGCACTTCCGGTTTGGAATCGATTTCCATGCGGATGCGGCTGGCGGCTTCGTCGATCAGGTCGATGGCCTTGTCCGGCAGCTGGCGGTCAGTGATGTAGCGATGACTGAGCTTGGCCGCGGCGATGATTGCGCCGTCGGTGATCGCCACCTTGTGGTGAACCTCGTAACGCTCTTTCAGGCCACGCAGGATGGCGATGGTGTCTTCTTCGCTCGGCTCGTCCACCAGGACTTTCTGGAAGCGCCGTTCGAGGGCCGCGTCCTTCTCTATATATTGGCGATACTCGTTGAGCGTGGTCGCGCCGACGCAGTGCAACTCACCGCGAGCCAATGCCGGTTTGAGCATGTTGCCGGCATCCATTGAGCCTTCGCCCTTGCCCGCACCGACCATGGTGTGCAATTCGTCGATGAACAGAATGATCTGCCCTTCCTGCTTCGACAGTTCGTTGAGCAGGGACTTGAGGCGTTCTTCGAACTCGCCGCGGTACTTGGCACCGGCAATCAGCGCCCCCATGTCCAGAGACAGCAGACGCTTGCCTCTCAGGCCATCCGGCACTTCACCGTTGATGATGCGCTGAGCCAGGCCTTCGGCAATGGCGGTTTTACCCACGCCAGGCTCACCGATCAGCACCGGGTTGTTCTTGGTACGGCGTTGCAGAACCTGAATGGTGCGGCGAATTTCGTCGTCACGACCGATCACCGGATCGAGCTTGCCCTCTTCAGCACGCTTGGTCAGGTCGACAGTGTATTTATCCAGCGCCTGACGCGACTCTTCGTGGTTGGCGTCATTGACTGCCTCACCGCCGCGCAGGTTATTGATCGCGTTTTCCAGAGCTTTTTTGCTCACGCCCTGACCAAGCAGCAACTTGCCCAGCTTGCTGTTCTCATCCATGGCGGCGAGCAGAACCAATTCACTGGAGATGAATTGGTCGCCCTTCTGCTGGGCCAGGCGATCGGCCTGATTGAGCAGGCGCGCCAAATCCTGCGACATATTCACGTCGCCGGTCGGGTTCTGGATTTTCGGCAGTTGATCGAGCGCTTTGGTCAGTTCTTTACGCAAGCTGTTGACGTCGAAACCCACCTGCATCAGCAGAGGTTTGATCGAACCACCCTGTTGTTCAAGCATGGCCTGCATCAAATGCGCCGGCTCAATGGCCGGATGGTCCAGACCGACGGCCAGGGATTGGGCGTCGGACAAGGCTAACTGCAACTTGCTGGTTAAACGGTCTATACGCATGGGTCACCTTCCTTTTGAGCAGGCCGGACCTATAAACATCCTGAATGAAGAAGCCTGCCGGATACCTCACTAGATGTGGTCGATTCTGGAAGATTCAAGCGTCGTACAGTTGATGTAGATCAGAGAAGTCTAGCGTTCGATCCAGACTAAAGAGGCAAACCGGCCGGTGCGTGGACTGCGGCGGTAAGAAAAGAAACGTGGATCGGTCACGGTGCAGAACCCACCGCCGTAGACAGCCGTTACACCGCGAGCGGCCAGACGCAAACGCGCCAGCTCATAGATGTCGGCCATGAACTTGCCGGCATTCTGGCTCGGCACAAAGGCTTTGGCAGCTTCAGGCAATTGCTGGACGAAGGTTTCGCGCACCTCCGGGCCGACTTCAAAGGCTTGTGGGCCAATGGCCGGGCCGAGCCAGACCAGCACTTCGGCGGGTGGCACGGCCAGACTGTCGAGGGTCGCTTCCAGCACACCCGCCGCCAACCCGCGCCAACCGGCATGGGCGGCGGCAACGCGGGTGCCGGCACGGTCGCAGAACAGCGCTGGCAGACAATCCGCGGTCATTGCCGCGCAGGCGATACCGGGTGTTGACGTCCAGCTGGCGTCGGCAGTGGCTACCTGGCTTGGGTCGGCATGGGCCACGACAATGCCGTGAACCTGCTTTAACCAGGCCGGTTGAATAGAGAAATGATCGGTGAGGCGACGGCGGTTCTCGGCGACGGCTTCGGGGCTGTCGTCGACATGATCGCCGAGGTTGAGGCTGTCGAACGGCGCCAGACTGACGCCGCCCGCACGGGTGGTGACGCAGGCTTTCACCCCGGCAGGCGCAGGCCAGTCGGGAATCAGCCAGTCACTCATCCGATGAACGCCTCGCGGTCTTGCTTGAGCAGCGACAGCAACCAGACGAAGTCGTCGGGCAGTGGCGATTCCCAGCTCATGCGTTTACCGGTAGTCGGATGATCCAGCTCCAGGAACCGCGCATGCAGCGCCTGACGCGGGAAATTCTTCAGGGATTCGACCATGGTCACACTGGCGGCCGGCGGAATACGGAAACGACCGCCATAGGCAGGATCTCCGACCAGCGGGTAGTTGATGTGCGCCATGTGCACGCGAATCTGGTGCGTACGACCGGTTTCCAGCTTCACCCGCACGTGAGTGTGGGAGCGGAAACGCTCGAGCACGCGGTAATGGCTGACGGCTTGCTTGCCACCTTCCATCACGGCCATGCGCTGGCGTTGCTGACCGTGGCGACCGATCGGCGCGTTGATCTTGCCGCCGGCCGTCACCACACCGATCACGATGCACTCGTAGATCCGGCTGACACTCCGGCTCTGCAATTGCGTGACGAGTTGTGTCTGCGCTTGAATGGTCTTGGCCACCACCATCAGACCGGTGGTGTCCTTGTCCAGGCGATGCACGATACCGGCGCGGGGCACATTGATGATGTCCGGCACATGGTGCAGCAAGGCGTTGAGCAAGGTGCCGTCGGCGTGACCGGCGGCCGGATGCACCACCAGGCCCGCAGGCTTGTTGATCACCAGGATGTCGTCGTCTTCATAGACGATGTCCAGCTCGATGTCTTGAGCGATCCATTCGCCCTGAGCTTCCTGCTCGGCAGTCAGCTCAAGAATGGCGCCACCGTGAACGATGTCTCGCGGGCGGATAACCGCCCCATCCACAGTCAGGCGGCCGTCTTTGATCCAGGCGGAAAGGCGCGAGCGCGAGTGCTCAGCGAATAATTGTGCGGCGACTTGATCGAGGCGTTGGCCGCCCAATTCGGACGGCACCTCTGCGCGAAGTTCAATTTTATCGGACATGCTCAGACTAGGCGTCGGCACAGCCTTTGGTTTCGGCTGCGCGCTTGTGGTTAAATACGGCGTCTTTTGCCCCGGAGCTTTTCAACGGGGCGCTCATCATAACAGGACGGCCCCGCCCAAGACAGCGGCCGTCATAGGGACGCAAGCCGCCATGCAAGTGAAACACCTGCTGCTGATCGCCATCCTCGCATTGACCGCTGCTTGCTCATCGAAGGAAGTCGTAGACGAAAACCTGAGCGAAGTCGAGCTGTACCAGCAGGCTCAGCACGATCTGGACAACAATAGCTACACCGCCGCCACAGCCAAGCTGAAGGCGCTGGAGTCGCGTTATCCGTTCGGTCGCTACGCCGATCAGGCTCAACTCGAGCTCATCTACGCCAACTACAAGAACACCGAGCCTGAGGCTGCCAAGTCCGCCGCCGAGCGTTTCATTCGTCTGCACCCGCAGCACCCGAACGTCGATTACGCTTACTACCTCAAGGGCCTGACCTCTTTCGACCAGGACGTCGGCCTGCTGGCGCGCTTCCTGCCGCTGGACATGACCAAGCGTGACCCGGGCGCTGCTCGCGACTCCTACAACGAGTTCGCCCAGCTGACCAGCCGCTTCCCGAACAGCCGCTACTCGCCGGATGCCAAGCAGCGCATGATCTACCTGCGCAACCTGCTGGCTTCCTACGAGATTCACGTTGCCGACTATTACCTGACCCGCCAGGCCTATGTCGCCGCCGCGAACCGTGGTCGTTACGTAGTGGAAAACTTCCAGGAAACCCCTTCGGTCGGTGACGGCCTGGCGGTGATGACCGAAGCCTACCAGCGTCTGCACCTGGACGAACTGGCCGCGACCACTCTCGAAACCCTCAAGCTCAACTACCCGAACCACCCAAGCCTGGTGGATGGTAAGTTCGTGCCATCGGTGGGTGAAGCCGACAACCGTTCGTGGCTGAGCAAGGCCACCCTGGGCCTGATCGAATCCCGTCCGCCACTGCCGCCGGGCGAAACCCGCGCCAACCAGGACGTGCAGAAGCAGTTCCAGGATGCCAAGGACGCGATTCCGAACGAGCTCAAGCCTAAAGATGAAAACGGCGATGTGATCGAAGAACCGGAACCCGAGTCCAGTAACACCGACCGCTCCTGGTTCAGTCACATGACCTTCGGCCTGTTCGACTGACGCCGGGATGTTATGCCGAGAAGGCGCCTTTCGAGGCGCCTTTTTTATTGCCGGACTTTAGGGTGAGCGTATTGCGCTGTGCGCCTGACCCGTCCTTGGCTAAACTGCCAATTCATTAATCAAAAAGCGGCTCACCATGCTTCGTCTATTGTTCTGGATCGCCCTGATTGCCGCTGCGGTATGGTTCTGGCGCAAATTCAAGGGCTCGACGTCGGTTGCCAATACGCCGCGCGAGCAAGATGCTCCGCCCATGGTTCGCTGTGCTCATTGCGGCGTACACCTGCCCCGTGACCGCGCGCTGAGACTTGAACAACAGTGGTATTGCAGCCAGGCTCACCTTGAGCAAGGCCCGGGTTCCAGTGGTCGCTGAGACGCCCAGTCCCGGCAACAAACAGGCCCAGCGATTGCTGCGCCTCTATCACCTCTACCGCTTAAGCATCGGCATCACCTTGGTGCTGTTGATCTCCAGCAACATGGACAACCAGTTGCTGAAGTTCGCCAATGACGACCTGCTGCGCAATGGCAGCTGGTTGTATCTGGTACTGAATATCCTGCTGGTGGTCTTTCTGGGGAACACCCGGCGTCCCTCGCAGCTGTTCAGCCTGGCGCTGGTCGATGTCCTGCTGCTGTGCGGCCTGTTCTACGCCGCAGGCGGCGTGGCCAGCGCCATCGGCAATTTGCTGATCGTGTCGGTGGCCATCAGCAATACCCTGCTGCGCGGGCGTATCGGCCTGCTGATCGCAGCGGTCGGCGCCCTCGGCATCGTCGGTTTGAGCTTCATCCTGAGCTTCAGCCACTCCACCAACCCCAGCGATTACCTGCAAATAGGCACCCTCGGCGCCCTGTGTTTTGCTGCGGCGTTGCTGGTGCAAGGCTTGATCCGACGACTGGAAGTCAGCGAAACCCTGGCGGAGCAGCGGGCCAGCGAAGTACTCGGCCTCGAAGCGCTCAACGCACTGATCCTGCAACGCATGCGCACAGGCATTCTGGTGCTCGACGACCAACGGCGGGTGCAACTGGCCAATCACAGTGCCTTGACCTTGCTCGGGCAGGAAAAGCTGGATGGCCAGTTGATCGACGATTATTCGAAGCCGTTGGTCGAGCGCCTCCAACTGTGGTTCAACAATCCGACTTTGCGCCCGCAAAGCCTGAAAATCGCCAGTAATGGCCTGGAGCTGCAACCAAGCTTCATTGCCCTGGACCAAAGCCCGCACCACCAGACGCTGGTCTTTCTCGAAGACCTCGCCCAAATCGCCCAACAGGCCCAACAACTGAAACTCGCCGCCCTCGGTCGCCTGACCGCCGGTATTGCCCATGAGATCCGCAATCCACTGGGCGCCATTAGTCATGCCGCGCAGTTACTGGAGGAATCCGAGGAACTGAACGGCGCGGATCGGCGTCTGACACAGATTATTCAAGACCACTCTCAGCGAATGAATCGGGTAATCGAAAACGTCCTGCAACTGTCCCGTCGCCAGCAAACCATGCCGCAACGGCTTGATTTGAAGCCGTGGCTGGAGCACTTCGTCGCCGAAACCCGCGAAGGGGCGACCGAGCGTCAGCAGATTCACCTGTGCATTGGTTCGGGAGACTTCAAAACCCTGATGGATCCGAATCAGCTGACCCAGGTTCTCGACAATCTATTGCGCAACGCCTGGCGCCATAGCGCCCTGCAGCACGATCAGGCACAGGCCTGGCTCGAGTTGTTTATCGACCCGGACAGCCAGTTGCCGACCCTTGAAGTCCTGGACGATGGCCCCGGCGTGGCGTCGGACCAGCGTGCACATTTGTTCGAACCGTTCTTTACCACCAGCAGCCAGGGCACCGGCCTGGGGCTTTATCTGTCCCGTGAGCTGTGCGAAAGCAATCAGGCCCGCCTAGACTTCAAACCACGCCAAGGCGGCGGCTGCTTTCGCATCACCTTTGCTCACGGACGGAAACAAAGTTGAACACGAGCCCACGGCAAAAAATCCTGATCGTCGACGATGAACCCGATATCCGCGAACTCCTGGAAATCACCCTGGGACGGATGAAACTCGACACCTTCAGCGCACGCAACCTCGCGGAAGCACAGGCGCTGCTGGCACGGGAGACGTTTGATCTGTGCCTCACCGACATGCGCCTGCCAGACGGCACAGGCCTGGCGCTGGTGCAGCACATCCAGCAGCGCTATGCGCAAGTGCCGGTGGCAATGATCACCGCCTACGGCAGCCTGGAGACGGCAATCAACGCTCTCAAGGCGGGCGCCTTCGACTTTCTGACCAAACCGGTCGACCTCACCCGCCTGCGCGAACTGGTCACCAGCGCCCTGCGCTTGCCCGCGCCGGGCGGCGCCAGCACCGCCATCGATCGGCGCCTGCTGGGCGACTCGCTGCCCATGCGCAGCCTGCGCAAACAAATCGACAAACTGGCCCGCAGCCAGGCCCCGGTGTACATCAGCGGCGAGTCCGGCAGCGGCAAGGAGTTGGTCGCCCGCCTGATCCATGACCAAGGCCCACGTGCCACCCGACCGTTCGTCCCGGTGAACTGTGGAGCGATCCCGTCGGAGTTGATGGAAAGCGAATTTTTCGGCCATCGCAAAGGCAGTTTCAGCGGCGCCATCGAAGACAAACCCGGACTGTTCCAGGCCGCCCATGGCGGCACATTGTTCCTCGACGAAGTGGCTGACCTGCCGCTGGCGATGCAGGTCAAACTGCTGCGGGCGATTCAGGAGAAAGCCGTTCGCAGCATCGGTGGGCAGCAAGAAACCGTGGTCGATGTGCGCATCCTCTGCGCCACCCACAAAGACCTCGGCGCCGAGGTCACCGCCGAACGCTTTCGCCAGGATTTGTACTACCGACTCAATGTGATCGAGCTGCGGGTGCCGCCCTTGCGCGAACGCCGCGACGACATTGAGCTCCTGGCCAGCCATGTACTCAGACGATTGGCGACCGGCACCGGCCAACCCGCCGCAAAACTCCACCCGCAAGCTCTCGATGCACTGAAAAGCTATCGTTTTCCAGGAAACGTGCGGGAATTGGAGAACATGCTTGAGCGGGCCCACACCTTGTGCGAGAACAAACAGATAGAAGCCAGCGACCTGCGACTGACCGAAGGCAACTGTAACCCGGACGGCGGCGTGCCGGACCTGACGCAGATCGACAACCTGGAAGCCTATCTGGAAAATGTCGAACGCAAACTCATCCTCCAGGCTCTCGAGGAAACCCGCTGGAATCGCACAGCGGCGGCTCAGCGGTTGAATTTGTCGTTTCGATCGATGCGTTACAGGCTCAAAAAACTGGGTTTGGATTGAAGGCCTCTTCGCGAGCAAGCCCACACACATTGGATCTTCTGTGGACGTATTACTTGTGCACAGCAGAGATAAAAAGTGGGAGCGGGCTTGCTCGCGAAGACAATCTGAAAGACAACACAGATTCCCCGGTCAGATTCGCCCGGCCGGCGCATACGGCGCAGGGTCGATAATCGGCGCCCGCCCCAGCATCACATCCGCAAACAGCTGACACGACGCCGGCGCCAGCACCAACCCATTGCGGTAATGCCCGCAGTTGAGCCAGAGCCCGTCAAACCCCGGCACCCGACCGATATAGGGAATCCCTTCCGGCGACCCCGGCCGCAACCCGGCCCAATGCCCCATCACCTCGGCATCCGCCAGCGCCGGAATCAACTCCACCGCCGATGCCTTCAGGCTTTCCAACGCCGCTTCGGTCGGTGTCTTGTCGAAGCCTTCATGTTCCAGCGTACTGCCGATCAGAATGTGCCCGTCACGCCGAGGAATGGCATAACGCCCTTTGGCCAGGACCATGCTCGGAAGAAAGTCCGCCGCGCACTTGTAGAGAATCATCTGGCCTTTGACCGGCTCGACCGGCAGCTCCAGGCCCAGGCTTTTCAGCAAGTCACCGCTCCAGGCCCCGGCCGTCAAAACCACCTGATCACCGGCAATGGCCCCTATCGAAGTCTGTACCCCGACCACCGCAGCGCCTTCACGGATAAACCCGCTGACCTCGCACTGCTCATGAATTGTCACGTTCGGCAGCGCCAACAAAGCCGCCCTGAGGGACTTCACCAGCCGTGGATTACGCACATTGGCGACATCAGCCATGTAGATCGCCCGCGAAAAACCAGCGCCCAATACCGGCACCGCATCGTGTGCCGCAGAGATATCCACAGCCCGCAGCGGACGATTTTCCCGTTTGGCCCAGGCGAGCGCTTCGGCTTCGTCATCCAGGTCCAGCCAGTACAACCCGGTGGTGTGCACTTCAGGATCGACACCAGTGGCGGTGAACAGGCGTTCCGCCAGCTGTGGATAAAAATCCTGGGACCAATGAGCCAACGCAGTAACTGCCGGGCTGTAGCGCCACGGGTAGAGCGGCGAGACGATCCCGCCACCGGCCCAGGAGGATTCCTGACCGACACTTGAGCGGTCCAGAAGCACGACGCTCTGTACTTCGGACGCGAGATTGAACGCCGTCAGCAGGCCAATCACCCCGCCGCCGACAATCACCACTTGCTGTTGCCTGCTCATGTTCTGATCCAACCGTTCAATAGACAGAGGGCGCAAAGGGCGCCCGAAAATAAACTCAGCGCCCCCAGCAATCCTTGGTGGTCAGGCCGGACGTTGCATTGACCATGCTTCTGACTCCGGTATTGGTGAGGGTGAAATCACCACACTTATCGCTCGCCATGGTCGAACCGGCTTTGCGTGTTGCCGTCAGCAGGAAGGTCTGATCGGTCAGGGTCGGGGTGATGGTATAGAAATCATTGCCGGCGCTCAGACCGGTGGCATTGGTGTAAACATTATTCTTCGAATAGAAACGCTCCAGAATCTGCGCCTGTTCGGAAAGCAGACCGGCCACTTCAGTACGGCGGCCCTTTTTTACATACTCGGTGAGGCTCGGATAGCCAATGGTGATGACGATCCCGATGATCGCTATCACGATCATGATTTCAATCAGGGTAAAACCTCGGTTGGATCTGCGCATGCCTCACTCTCACTTACTGTATTTGTCGCCACATGATGCGACGGCCGCTGCCGCCACCGGATTTTTCCACCAGAGTGGTCACGCCACCACCGGAGTCGTTCACAATCTTGCGGGTTGCGTCATTGACGACCGCGTTCAGGGTCGGGATACCACCGGTGAAGATCACCCCGCTGGAAATCGTGTCAATGCTGTCGACCACCCCATCGGCATTGGTGTCGAGCACTGCGTAATTGAGCATCTTACCGCTGAACGCATCGAGTTCGACCAGTTTGCCGGTGCCGAAGCCGGCACAGGGGTCCGTCGTGTCCAGACTGGCCGTGGTAAAAACGATGCGCCCCGAGACCAGACTGGCTTGATTGATCACCCGCTCCCCCGTCAAAACATTGTTGTATACCAGCGGCAAGTACCAGCCTTTCTTTGCCGGGTAGGTCACCTCGTTCTGGCTGGTGGTGATGAATTGCCCGGTGCTGCCCGTAAACACCCCGGTCACCGCCTGCGCCTGCAGGCTGGAAGTGGTGATTTGCCCCGTGCCACCTTCGGCATCCCATACCGCGTAGAACGCCTGTAGATCCTTGTTGGTCTTGTCGACGACCTCATTGAGTTTGCCGGTGCCGAAAAACACTTCCTTGCCGCCGGATGGGTGATCAGCCAGCAACGGTTGTGCGGTAATTGGCTGGGTCGTGCCGCCTGCGGTGGTGAACAACGGCTTGCCGGAAAACGCCACGCCCCAGGTGTCGGGGGTGGTGCCACTCAAATCGAACTTCCACAACCGCCCTTTCAAGTCGCCCCCATAGGCAGCCTGTACCACATTCTGCGAGTTGACCCTGAGCTTCACCGACGACAGGCCGTTGGTGGTTTCCGTACTGTCGAGCACGATCTTCTTGATCAGCGAGCCGTCACGGATATCCACCACATACAGCGCTGCGACCCCGGAGTTGCTGCCATAGCCGTTGGAAATAAACGCGGCCCAGCGACCATCAGCCAAGCGTGCCACTTCCGGGCGCGCATAGGCATAACCCAGATCATTGAAAACGTTCGCCGTACTGGCCGTGGCCGGTGCACTGATTTCCCACAGCGCTTTAGTCTCGTTACCGGCCGATGCATCGAACAATTGCAGTGCATAGAAGGTTTTGCCGCCCGCCCCCGTTCCGCCAATCGCCAGGGTTTTCCAGGCGTTGTTGAGCTGGGCATCGAACACGCCGACCGGGCCGTCGACCAGAAACTTGTGGCTCACGCCGTTGATGTAAGTGGGATCAGCGATATCGTTCAGCGATGGCAGCACGCTGGAGGGCATGTAGGCATAACGCCTGACACCGTTGGTCGAGTTGATGACGTTTACAAAACCATCGTTGGCGTTCACCACCAGGCTGGCATTCATGTTGGCGGCTTTGGTGGTCAGGTAGGTGCTGTAGGTGGTGTCACCCACCAGATCGGACGCGGTTTGGTCTGTGGGCGCGGCCAGCACGAGTGGCGAATTGACGATGTCGCCGAGTAATACGCTGCGCACTTTCAACCCGGTTTTGTTGATGCCTTTGCTCCACTCCACCAGATCGCTGCCGGTGATGCCGACGGGCAGTCCCTGATTGAGGGATGCCTGCTGGGTCGGGGAGAAGTTGCTGTAGGCCAGGGTGACAGCAGCGTTGGTCTGGGTATTCCAGGATTGGTAGGTCGGCGCGGTAGCACCGGGCACAATGGAGGTATCGGTCGTCCACAGCACCGCAGCCGTGTTAACCGCACCCGCCGATGTGAAGCCAAAGGACTTGATGGTGCCCCGCCAGTCCTTGGGATCGTAGCTGGTCTGGAAGTAGCTCGAGTTGCTGGTCAGGGTTGTGCCGCTGGCTACGCCACTGCCACCTGAGCCGGCCTTGGAAGTGATGTCGCTCAGGGCCGAAGACAGTGCGCTGTTAAGCCCCGCGCTGCCGGTCGCCTGGTAGTACTTGCCCTGTCCGTAGGTCGCCGCATCCGACAACATCTGGTTTGCCACGGCGAAACCCACGGTATAGGTGTTCATGTTCTGCGTGGGGAAATCCACCGCGTCCCAGCTCTTGCCCGTGGCATCGGTTCCCGTGGAGCGCATGTCGATGTCGAAGGCGAACTTGGCGATGTCATCCAGGTACAGAGTGTCGCCCTCATCGTCGCCGAAGAGGTCGGCGCCATCGTTACTGCTGATACCGTCCCAGTTCGGTAACCGGCTGCCGCCCAGCGGATCGTCGGTCGGAAAGGTATGGTCGAAGGTCGGCAGACCACCGGTAATGACCACGCCGTAATTTCTCTGGCAGCGATACTGAATCGGACTGGTGTAAGTGGCGGGCGTCGAGTTGTTGTATGGCGCCATGCCACGGAAATAGCGGGTGATCTCGTAATAGGCTTCAGCCAACGGCGCATTGGCCTGCGCGCTCAGGTCGTCGATCCCGGCGATCAGTGCGTTGTAATTGGTATCGGCCTGAGCCTGGGTCACGCTGCCGCTGACCGCCGACAAATCGCTGATCGAGCGGGCGATGTAACCGCCGTCATTCTTATGCTTACCGACCGCCAGATTAAACGTCGACAGGCCGATGCGCAGCGAGCGGTTGCTGGCCACCAACGCCTTGGAAACGTTGCGCGCCACGTTCATCCGGTAATCGCTGGGAATCGAACCATCGGTGAAGTCCCGGTCGGAATTGTTGGCCAGGCTGATCAGGTAGGATAAGTAATTCGCCGTATAACGAGTGTCCTCACCCCCCACCGGATCGGGAAGCTTCAGACAGAGTGAATCCAGACCGAGAAAGCTGCTGTTATAAAAACCGTACCATCCTTTCGAACATGTTCCTCGAGTCAAACTCGACAAGGAAATATTGTCATCGGTCATGTCCAGGTCGCGGCCTTTCAGGCACGTACCATTCGAGAGGCAAATAGTCACCGGGGTGCGCGCGACCGTCGGGTCGAAGCCGGCTGCCCAGATAATGTTGTTCATGCTCCCCGAGTCGTCGAGTAACAGCATCACATTGGGGGCCACGGCGGCGGCGTTCAACAGCGGCGAATCCGAGGGCGTGAAGGCGTAAGTCGGCGCGGCCAGATAAAGGCTCATCGCAGCGCCACAGAACAGCTGCAACAACCAACGGCGCCAGCCTGTACGCGCCTCAATATTTCGCATAAATACTCTCCACCACACTGCGCGAGCTGCCCGTGATGCCCACGGCGGTCACCCGGTACAGCGTTGCCGACGTGTTGCTCGGCACGTTCACGGCGGTCAGGGTGGTGCCGATGTTCTGCACCCCGTAAAAGCCGCTGCCGGAGGCGATCCAGGTCACCCCCGAGGAGGAATTGAACCCGGCGACGGTGATGACCGACGCCTCGGCCGGCGGCGCGCATTGGCTGGTGCCACTGCAGACCGGCAATGAATAGCTATTCAGTTGCACCGCACTTTCGCCGACGCGCAACGCCGCTTCCGCGCCCTGAAACGATTGGTTGCGCAGGGTCACGCTACCGGCCATTTTTTCCTGCAACGTAGCGCTCTGCATCGACGAAAGGCCGATCAACGTCAATACCAGAAGAAACACCAGGCTGACCAACAGCGCCATGCCGCGCTGGGCGTGAGGGGTCATGGGAGAAATACTCATCGGCCCTCCTCTCATGGCAACCGGTTGCGCAAGGTGGCAACCACGTTGAAGGTTTGATTGCGTACCCGGTTGTTCGGGTCGGTGAGGGTCAGCGTGAGCCGCACGCTGCGGATTCGCGCCGGATCGGACGGGTTGCCGCTGTAGCTGGAAGCGGACGTATCGGTGGCCGAACTGGCGAGGCCGAAGCTCACGCCAAACGCACTGACATTGTTCACCAATACCTGCTGCGTTGGCGTGCCGGTGCCGGTGCCCATCAGCAGTTGGTTGTTGCTGAAGCTGTAGACCAGCCGCCGGATCGGAATCGCCAACTGCCCCGATGCCGGCGTACGTACACCGGTGTAGGCTGTCGCTGTATTACGGCAGTCGGAAACCACCGTCCAGGTCGGCACCCCGCCACTGCCGCCGACATCCGCGGTGACCAGGGTCAATTTGAGGTTGGCATTGTCCCAACTGATCGGCGTGATCTGGGCGGCGTTGAAATCCCCCGCCGAGCTGGCATCGGTAATCGTACCCAGGCAACCGAACATGCCGACCATGCGGATTTCCTGAATCATCTTGCTCAGGACGAACCGCGCATCTTCCTGCATCCCGGCAGCGGTGTTCTGGCTGACGTAGGTGTTTTTCGCGGCGATGAAAATCTGTGCCACGCCCAGGACCACGATCAGGCTCAACGCCAGGGCGATCAGTAATTCGATCAGGCCGAAACCTTTGCAGGTTCTGGTCATGGTGTCGTCGCCGGATCAACGGTGGCGCGACTGGTGAGGACGAAACTACGGCGCGAGTCGGCGGTATTCGCAGCTCGCGAGTCATCCCAGGTAATGGTGATGGTGTACACCCGCTGGTTTCGGGCGATGCTACCGGTCGCCGTGGCGCCGCCGAAATTGACGATATTGGTGGTGAAGTCGTAGAGGTCCTGATCCCGGGCCACGCTCAGGTTGCCCGAGGTCGGGGGCGTGACGGTGTAATCTGCGCCGGAGTTGGCGCGAATGCGGTCCATCATGTCGTAGGCGATGAAACTTGCCTGACTGGTCATCCGCGAGCTGTCGGTGTACTTCAGCGCATTGAGCTGAATCGCCGCCGCGCCCAACAACCCTACAGCCAGAACCAGCAACGCGACCAATACCTCGATCAGCGTCATGCCCTCCTGTGCACGCTTGCTCCAACCCCTCATCCGCAACTTCCACCCAGTAGAATTCGTCCGTTCAAACACACATTCAGCGTCCTGTTCTGTGCCCCCAGTACATAACTGATCACGACTGCCGTGGACGGCGCCGACAAACCGCCCAGATTGTTGAAATCAATAGCGGTCACTCCTGAGGTTAGCGTCAGAGTTGCACCGCTGCTCATCGCTGGAACAACCCGCAATACATTGGCCGGGTTGCCGGTACCGTCATAAACACTCAGCTCGCCGGTCCAGACACTGCCGCCAGCCGTCGGGCGAACCCGAGTGGTGAGGCCCCGATCAATCGCCTCAAGCCGTGCGTAATTGAGTGCACGTTGCAAGTCGCCGATCTCGGTGTCGGCCTTGTTGCTTTGCACCGAGCGGGTAAACGCCGGAACGGCCAGGGTGATCAGGATCAGAAACACCGCGAGCGTGATCAGCAACTCGATCAGCGTGAAACCTTTTGTACGATGATCCATCGGTGCGCTCCGTTGCCGTCGGCTATACCTGCTTCTACACGCTAGAACATTCGACCGAGGGATGTACGGTTGTTTTGCCATTACTCGCGCAAGGATCGCGCGGGCCGCAGCACTCCAGGGAGGGAGATGACATGCGTCAGCAAGGTTTCAGCCTGATCGAACTGCTCATGGGACTGACGATTGTCGGGATTGTTCTGCAACTGGTCAGTCCGGCGTTCGCCGCCTTTACAGAATCGAACCATCGGGAGCAGGCAGCGCAGTCGATTGCCAGCGGCATACGTAATGCCAGAACCGCTGCCATCACACGCAATCAGAGCGTTGTGATTCACGGCATCAACGGCGACTGGGGTCAGGGCTGGCGGATCATTCTGGATCTCAGCGGCAAAGGCCCGGAGGACAGCAGCAATCCGCTGCTGGTTGAGCGCGCGAGTGGCGCCCGGGTGCCGATTGTCGGCAACTGGCCGGTCAGGCGATACATACGTTTCAACAGTATTGGCGAACCACAGATGCCCGGACGGGCCTTTCAAGCAGGGACACTGCACATTTGCGCAGCCCGCGAACCGGTCTCTCAGCTCCAGGTGGTGCTGGCCGCGACCGGTCGCGTCAGCCTGCGCAGCCATCAGGCTGAGCAGGCGCTGTGTCCAGGAGGGAAAAGCGTTAAAGCAAGGAGCGCACGCGCAGCTCTTTAGGCATGGAGAAGGTGATGTTCTCTTCGCGGCCGGCCAGTTCATCGGCACCGGTGGCGCCCCAGGCCTGCAATTGCTGAATCACGCCACGCACCAGCACTTCCGGAGCGGAGGCACCGGCGGTGATACCAATACGCTCGACACCGTCGAACCAGCTCTTTTGCAGGTCTTCGGCGCCGTCGATCAGATAGGCCGGGGTAGCCATGCGTTCGGCCAGTTCACGCAGACGATTGGAGTTGGAGCTGTTCGGGCTACCGACCACCAGCACCACGTCGCATTCGTCGGCCAGTTGTTTGACGGCGTCTTGACGGTTTTGCGTGGCGTAGCAGATGTCGTCCTTGCGCGGACCGCCGATCGCCGGGAAACGTGTACGCAGAGCGTCGATCACGCGGCTGGTATCGTCCATGGACAGGGTGGTCTGGGTAACGAAGGCCAGCCTTTCAGGGTTGTTCACCTGCAACGCTGCGACGTCTTTTTCGTCTTCGACCAGATAGATCGCGCCACCATTGCTGCCATCGTACTGGCCCATGGTGCCTTCGACTTCCGGGTGGCCGGCATGGCCGATGAGGATGCATTCACGGCCGTCGCGGCTGTAACGCGCGACTTCGATGTGCACCTTGGTCACCAGCGGACAGGTAGCGTCGAACACCTTCAGGCCACGGCCTGCGGCTTCGGTGCGCACGGCCTGGGAAACCCCGTGGGCACTGAAGATCACGATCACGTCGTCCGGCACCTGATCCAGTTCCTCGACGAAGATTGCCCCACGGGCGCGCAGGTCTTCGACAACGAATTTGTTGTGGACCACTTCATGGCGCACGTAGATCGGCGGCCCGAAGACTTCCAGGGCGCGGTTGACGATTTCGATCGCCCGGTCCACACCGGCGCAGAAGCCACGGGGGTTGGCGAGTTTGATTTGCATGCTGTGCCTCGTGTCTTGCGCGCAAGAAATAGCGAAACAGTGAAAAACCAATTGTGGGAGCGAGCCTGCTCGCGATGGCGGAGTGTCAGTCAACATCAATGTTGAATGTCAGGTACTCATCGCGAGCAGGCTCGCTCCCACATTTTTCCGTATTCGGTCAGTTACAGCGCCTTGACGTTGATGATCTCGACGTCAAAGGTCAAGGTTTTGCCGGCGAGCGGGTGGTTGAAGTCGATGGTCACTTGCGCGTCATCAAATTCCTTCACCACGCCTGGCAGCTCGGTATTGGCCGCATCGTTGAAGATCACCAGCAGTCCTGGCGACAGTTCCATGTCCTGGAACTGCGAGCGCGGGATGATCTGCACATTTTGCGGATTAGGTTGACCAAAGGCGTTTTCCGGCTCGACGGTCAGGCTGCGCTTGTCGCCGGCCTTGAAGCCGAACAGCGCGGCTTCGAAGCCTGGCAACAGGTTGCCGTCGCCGACCTTGAAGGTCGCCGGGGCTTTGTCGAAGGTACTGTCGACGGTGTCGCCGTTCTCCAGGCGCAATGCAAAGTGCAAGGTGACTTCCGTGTTCTGGCCAATGCGTTGCTCAGCCAATACCTGCTCAGTCATGAACGGTTTCTCCGGTCTTCTTACTTTTGAACATATCCAGCGCAAGCATCACGGCACCGACAGAAATTGCGCTGTCGGCAAAGTTGAACGCCGGGAAATACCAGCGGTTCTGCCAGTGCACCAGAATGAAATCGATCACATGGCCCAGGGCAATGCGGTCGTACAGATTGCCCAGCGCGCCACCCAGCACCAAGGCCAGCGCAATCGCCAGCCAGGTTTCGTTGCGTCCCAGGCGCTTGAGCCAGATCACCAGCACCGCGCTGACCACCACCGCGATCAAGGCGAACAGCCAACGCTGCCAGCCCGAGCTATCGGCCAGGAAGCTGAACGCCGCGCCAGTGTTGTAGGCCAGGGTCCAGCTGAACAAATCGGGGATCACCACGATTTGCTGGTACATCTCGAGCTTGCCTTCGAAGTAGAACTTGCTGGCCTGGTCAATGACCAGGACCAGCAAACTCAACCAGAGCCAGCTCAGCCGTCCGAAACGGCCAACGGCATTAGGCATAGTGACGAACCTCGCCCGCGCCGCTGATGTTATCGACGCAACGACCGCAGATTTCCGGACGCTCCGGGTTCACGCCGACGTCTTCACGGCAATGCCAGCAACGGGCGCACTTGGCGAAGCCCGACTTGACCACTTTGAGCTTCAGGCCGCTGACTTCGGTGACCACCGCGTCGGCCGGCGCCTGCACGAACGGTGCAACGCTGGCGGTCGAGGTGATCAGCACGAAGCGCAGTTCGTTGCTCAGCTTGGCCAGATCGGCACTCAGCGCGTCTTCGGCGAACAGTGTCACTTCGGCTTGCAGGTTGCCACCGACAGCCTTCGCCGCGCGCTGGATTTCCATTTCCTTGTTGACCGCCACCTTCACCGCCATGATCCGCTCCCAGTAGGCGCGGTCCAGCTCGAAGCCTTCCGGCAGTTCAGTCAGGCCTTCGTACCAGGTGTTGAGCATCACAGACTCGTTACGCTCGCCCGGCAGGTACTGCCACAGCTCGTCGGCGGTGAACGCCAGGATCGGCGCGATCCAGCGCACCAGCGCTTCGCTGATGTGGAACAGCGCGGTTTGGCACGAACGACGGGCCTTGCTGTCGGCGCCAGTGGTGTACTGACGGTCCTTGATGATGTCCAGGTAGAAACCGCCCAACTCCTGCACGCAGAAGTTGTGGATCTTGGAGTAAACGTTCCAGAAGCGGTATTCGCCGTAGTGCTCCTGCAGCTCGCGTTGCAGCAACAGGGTACGGTCCACGGCCCAACGGTCCAGGGCGAGCATTTCTTCGGCCGGCAGGATGTCGGTGGCCGGGTTGAAACCGGTCAGGTTGGAAAGCAGGAAGCGCGCGGTGTTACGGATACGCCGGTAGGCGTCCGCACTGCGTTGCAGGATCTGCTCGGAAACCGCCATTTCACCCGAATAGTCGGTAGAAGCGACCCACAGACGCATGATATCGGCGCCCAGGGTGTCGTTGACCTTCTGCGGCGCGATTACGTTGCCCAGGGACTTGGACATTTTGCGACCGGATTCGTCAACGGTGAAACCGTGGGTCAGCAGCTCGCGGTACGGCGCGTGGTCGTCGATGGCGCAACCGGTCAGCAACGACGAGTGGAACCAGCCGCGGTGCTGGTCCGAGCCTTCCAGGTACAGGTCGGCGCGTGGACCGGTCTCGTGGCCCATCGGGTGCGAACCGCGCAGGACGTGCCAGTGCGTGGTGCCCGAGTCGAACCAGACGTCCAGGGTGTCGCTGATCTTGTCGTACAGCGGCGCTTCTTCACCGAGCAACTCGGCGGCGTCCATCTTGAACCAGGCTTCGATACCTTCGACTTCGACGCGCTGGGCGACGATTTCCATCAGCTCGACGGTGCGTGGGTGCAGTTCGCCGCTTTCCTTGTTCAGGAAGAACGGGATCGGCACACCCCAGTTACGCTGACGGGAGATGCACCAGTCCGGACGGTTGGCGATCATCGAGTGCAGACGCGCCTGGCCCCAGGCCGGAACGAACTTGGTGTCTTCGATGGCTTTGATTGCGCGTTTGCGCAGGGTGTCGCCAGTCGTCGGCTCTTTGTCCATGCCGATGAACCACTGCGCGGTGGCGCGGTAGATCAGCGGGGTCTTGTGACGCCAGCAGTGCATGTAGCTGTGTTCGATGGTGGTAGTGTGCAGCAGCGCGCCGACTTCGGTCAGTTTGTCGACGATGGCCGGGTTGGCCTTCCAGATGAACTGGCCGCCGAAGAACTCCAGCGACGGCACATACACGCCATTGCTTTGTACCGGGTTCAGGATGTCGTCGTTGACCATGCCGTAGGCTTTGCAGGTCACGAAGTCGTCCACGCCGTAGGCTGGCGCGGAGTGGACCACGCCAGTGCCCGCGCCCAGTTCGACGTAGTCGGCCAGGTAAACCGGCGACAGACGATCGTAGAACGGGTGACGGAAGTTGATCAGTTCCAGTGCTTTACCGGTGGTGGTCGCAACGACCGAACCTTCCAGGTTGTAACGGGCCAGGCAGGACTCGACCAGCTCTTCAGCCAGCACCAGCAGCTTGTCGCCGACGTCGACCAGGGCGTAATTGAATTCCGGGTGAACGTTCAACGCCTGGTTGGCCGGGATGGTCCACGGGGTGGTGGTCCAGATCACGATCGAGGCGGGTTTGCCCAGCGATGGCAGACCGAACGCGGCGGCCAGTTTGGCTTCGTCGGTGATCGGGAACGCCACGTCGATGGTCGCGGATTTTTTGTTCTCGTACTCGACTTCCGCTTCAGCCAGGGCCGAACCGCAGTCAAAGCACCAGTTCACAGGCTTCAGGCCTTTGAACACGAAGCCGCCCTTGACGATTTCCGCCAGGGCGCGGATTTCACCGGCCTCGTTTTTGAAGTCCATGGTCTTGTACGGGTTGGCGAAGTCGCCCAACACGCCCAGACGGATGAATTCGGACTTCTGGCCTTCGATCTGCTCGGTGGCATAGGCACGGCACAGTTCGCGGGTTTTGTCGGCGCCCAGGTTCTTGCCGTGGGTCACTTCGACTTTGTGCTCGATCGGCAGACCGTGGCAGTCCCAGCCCGGCACATAAGGCGCGTCGAAACCCGACAGGGTTTTCGAGCGGATGATCATGTCCTTGAGGATTTTGTTCAGCGCATGACCGATGTGAATCGTGCCGTTGGCGTACGGAGGACCGTCGTGCAGGACGAACTTCGGACGATCCTTGCCAATCTCGCGCAACTTACCGTACAGGCCAATGCTGTCCCAGCGCTGCAGAATCTGCGGTTCGCGCTGAGGCAGGCCGGCCTTCATTGGGAAGGCGGTGTCCGGAAGGTTTAGCGTGGCTTTGTAGTCGGTCATTTAAGGCTCTTCATTAGCGATTGGCGCTAGGTGCGACAGGGCACGGGCGGCGGCAACATCCGCATTGATCGCCGTCTTAAGCGCCTCCAGAGAGGCGAAACGCTGCTCTTCACGCAGCTTGTGGTGGAAAACCACCGTCAAACGCCGGTCATACAGATCGCCGGCAAAATCTAAAAGGTGTACTTCGAGGTGGGCTTTGCCATCCCCTTCGACCGTTGGCCGTACGCCGATATTGGCGACACCTGGCCAGGTCTTGCCGTCGATGTCGACGTTGACCAGGTAAACCCCGCTCAGCGGCACACGACGACGCTTGAGCTGCACGTTGACCGTGGGCGTACCCAGCTGGCGCGCCAGCTTCTGGCCGTGCAGGACTCGCCCGGCAATCCGGTACGGACGACCGAGCAACTGCTCGGCCAAGGCAAAATCGGCAGCGGCCAGGGCATTACGCACCTGAGTGCTGCTGACACGAATGCCGTCCATCTCGACGGTCTGCGCCGCTTCGACGGTAAACCCCTGAAGGGCGCCGGCCTGCTGCAGGAAATCGAAATCCCCCAGCCGGTCACAGCCGAAACGGAAATCGTCACCGACTTCCAGATGCTGCACGCCGAGGCCGTCCACCAGAATAGTATCGACGAACTCTCTGGCGCTGAGTTTGCTCAGTCGCTGATTGAAAGCCAGGCACAGCACCCGATCGACACCTTCTTCGGCCAGCAACTGCAGTTTGTCCCGCAGGCGGGCCAGACGGGCCGGGGCGGTGTCCGGGGCGAAGAACTCTCGCGGCTGCGGCTCGAAAATCACCACGCAGCTGGGCACGCCCAACTCGAGCGCACGCTCACGCAGCCGGGCCAGGATAGCCTGGTGACCACGGTGAACACCGTCAAAGTTGCCAATAGTGGCGACACAGCCCCGATGCTGGGGGCGCAGGTTGTGGAGGCCTCGAACCAGCTGCATAACGCGCTTCTTGCTCATAAAGTGGTCGATTATAACCACACCCGGCGGCCGACGACAGGCAACACCGTAACCCAAAGTGATCGAGCCGACAAAACCGTCGGCCCGCCCGTATTTATCGAGACAAAAGCCTCAGCTCAATGCCTTGCGATTGAAGTCGCGCAAACGGAAGCCCATCAACAGCAACATGCCGAAATACGCCACCACGCCGGCGATCACCAACGCGCCCAGACGCAGCAGGCGCTCAAGCATATGCCCCTGCTCCCAGGCCGGCATAAAGTGCATCGCACCCAGCAATACCGCGGACATCACCGCGACCGCCACCAACAGTTTGAGCCCGAACTTCGCCCAGCCCGGTTGTGGCTGATACATCTGCTGCTTGCGCAGTTGATAGAACAGCAGCCCGGCGTTGATGCAGGCCCCCGCGCTGATGGCCAGGGCCAGACCGGCGTGAGCCAACGGCCCGATCAGCACCAGGTTGAACAGCTGGGTGACGATCAGGGTGAAAATCGCGATTTTTACCGGGGTGCGAATGTTTTGTTGCGCATAAAAGCCCGGCGCCAGCACTTTGATCACGATAATCCCCAGCAAACCGACGGAATAAGCGATTAACGCGCGCTGGGTCATGGCCGCGTCAAAAGCGCTGAACTGGCCGTACTGAAACAACGAAACCGTCAGCGGCTCTGCCAGAATCCCCAGCGCCAGAGAGCACGGCAACACCAGCATGAAGCACAGGCGCAGCCCCCAATCGAGTATCCGTGAATATTCGTGGCGATCCTGGCTGGCGTAAGTCTTGGCCAGGGTCGGCAGCAAAATCGTTCCCAGTGCCACACCCAGCACGCCGGATGGCAATTCCATCAGACGGTCGGCGTAATACATCCAGGACACGGAACCGGCCACCAGAAACGAAGCGAATATGGTGTTGATGATCAGCGAAATCTGGCTCACCGAAACGCCAATGATCGCCGGCAGCATCTGTTTCATGACCCGCCAGACACCGCTATCGCGCAGGTTCAGGCGCGGCAGCACCAGCATGCCGATCTTTTTCAGGTGTGGCAGCTGGAACAGCAACTGCGCCAGCCCCCCCACCAGAACGGCCCAGCCCAGCGCCATCACCGGCGGATCGAAGTACGGCGTCAGGAACACCGAAAAGATGATCATGCTGACATTGAGCAGGGTCGGCACGAAGGCCGGCACCGAGAAGCGGTTCCAGGTGTTGAGGATCGCTCCGGCCAATGAAGACAGCGAGATCAGCAATATATAAGGAAAAGTGACCCGTAACAGGTCGGTGGTCAGCTCGAATTTTTCCGGAGAATCGACGAAACCCGGTGCCGTGGCCCAGATAACCCAGGGCGCGGCAAGCATGCCCAACGCGGTGACCAGCGCCAGCACCAGCGTCAGCAGGCCCGAGACGTAGGCAATGAAGGTTCGCGTCGCCTCCTCACCCTTCTGGCTTTTGTATTCGGCAAGAATCGGCACGAAGGCTTGGGAAAACGCCCCTTCGGCGAAGATCCGCCGCAGTAGATTGGGCAGTTTGAAGGCGATAAAGAAGGCGTCGGTCGCCATCCCCGCACCAAATGCACGGGCGATTAGGGTGTCACGAACAAACCCCAACACCCGGGAAAGCATCGTGATAGAGCTGACAGCGGCCAACGATTTGAGCAGATTCATTGAAAGAGTTTTTGCCTGTCGATAAACAGCAGGCGAACAACGCGCCCACTTATGCGATACTCCGCGCCGCAACAGCACAGAGCCAAAGCTCGCGAGTTTACAGGTCGCACGCCGGAAAGAAATATCCCGGCGCTCCATACCTGCCACTTAGCGGATCGTTTCAACCGCCCTTGACAAGACATCAACTCATCGGCATGATTCGCGGCCTATTTTGTTTGCTATTTCCTAAAAAGTCTTTCGAGGAGCTCGACGGTGGCCAACACACCTTCCGCCAAAAAACGTGCAAAACAGGCTGAGAAGCGTCGCAGCCACAACGCCAGCCTGCGTTCCATGGTTCGTACCTACATCAAGAATGTAGTTAAAGCCATCGACGCAAAAGACGCTGAAAAAGCTCAAGCTGCTTACGTTCTGGCCGTGCCAGTTATCGACCGTATGGCCGATAAAGGCATCATCCACAAGAACAAAGCTGCTCGTCATAAGAGCCGCCTGAATGGCCACGTAAAGGCCCTGAACGTTGCCGCTGCTGCCTAAGCGACACGCTCATTAAAAAACCGACCTCAGGGTCGGTTTTTTATTGCCTGCGATTTATCGAATACACCGCAAAAAAATGTGGGAGCGAGCCTGCTCGCGATAACGGCCCGACATTCAGCACCCATGTTGGCTGTATGTCCGCTATCGCGAGCAGGCTCGCTCCCACATTTGGATCTTCGCTGACTTACTGAGCGTGCGTCCATGGCAGAATCGGAATCGCCGTCACCGCATTCTGCGGGCTGCCCTCGATCAAACGATCACTGTAGACCAGATACACCAGCGTATTGCGCTTCTTGTCGAGGAAGCGCACCACCTGCATGGTCTTGAATACCAGCGAGGTGCGCTCCTTGAACACCTCCTCGCCATCCTTGAGCTCACCCTTGAAATTGATCAGCCCGACCTGACGGCAGGCAATCGACGCCTCAGCACGATCCTCGGCCAAGCCCAACCCACCTTTCACGCCGCCAGTTTTGGCCCGGGACAGGTAGCAGGTCACCCCCTCAACCTTCGGATCATCAAACGCCTCGACAACGATACGGTCGTTCGGGCCGACGAACTTGAACACCGTCGACACCTGACCAATTTCCTCAGCCGAGGCCAGCAGCGGCATCGCCAACAACAAGCTTAATAATCCTTTTGCCATACGCATTCAGGTATTCCTTCAGACCAGAATCAAGTTATCGCGGTGAACCAGCTCCGGCTCCGCCATGTAACCCAACAAACCGACAATCGCCTCAGACGACTGACCGATGATTTTTTGTGCTTCCAGCGCGCTGTAGTTAGCCAGGCCACGGGCGATTTCACGACCGTCCGGCGCCACACAAACCACCATTTCGCCACGACGAAAACTGCCCTGGACCAGTTTGACGCCCACCGGCAGCAAGCTTTTATTGCCTTGGGACAACGCCGTCACCGCGCCCGCATCCAGCACCAGGGTACCGCGGGTTTGCAGATGCCCGGCCAACCACTGTTTGCGCGCCGCCAGCATGCCGCGCTCAGGCGACAGCAAGGTGCCGATGCGCTCGCCAGCCTTGAGGCGATCCAGCACCCGCTCAATACGCCCACCCACAATAATGGTGTGCGCACCGGAGCGCGCCGCCAGACGTGCAGCGCGCAATTTGGTCTGCATACCGCCACGCCCCAGCGCACCGCCAGTGCCGCCGGCGACCGCATCCAGCGCCGGATCATCGGCTCGCGCTTCGTAAATCAGCTTGGCATCGGGATTGTTGCGCGGATCAGCGTCGAACATGCCATCGCGATCGGTGAGGATCACCAGCAAATCAGCCTCGACCAGGTTCGCCACCAACGCCGCCAGCGTGTCGTTGTCGCCGAAACGGATTTCGTCAGTGACCACGGTATCGTTTTCGTTGATCACCGGGATCACCTTAAGCTCGACCAGCGCGCGCAACGTACTGCGAGCGTTCAGGTAGCGCTTGCGGTCGGACAAATCGTCGTGAGTCAGGAGAATCTGCGCGGTATGCCGGCCATGCTCGGCGAAGCTCGACTCCCAAGCCTGCACCAACCCCATCTGACCGATGGCGGCAGCCGCCTGCAACTCGTGCATGGCACTGGGTCGTACGGTCCAGCCCAGACGACTCATGCCCGCCGCCACCGCCCCGGAGGACACCAGCACCAGCTCAACACCCGCCTCATGCAGGGCAACCATCTGCTCGACCCAGACACCCATTGCCGCGCGATCCAGGCCCTTGCCGTCCGCCGTCAGCAAAGCGCTGCCGATTTTCACGACCCAACGCTGCGCACCTGTCACCTTGCTCCGCATCATCTTCAACCTTAGCTTGAGGACAGCACGACCCAGCGCTGCCCGTAACGTTATTCGTGACTACCGATTTCCAGATACTAAAACGCCGCTCCAGTGAGCGGCGCTTAAGTTTATCGCAACGAATCAGTCACGCACGTAAATGATTTCCGGACCGTCTTCGTCATCCACATCTTCTTCGTCCCAATCGTCGTCACCGATGTCATGGACCGACTTCACGCCGCTGCGGCGCAGAGCACGCTGATCGTCCAGCGCCTGCAACTGGGCACGAGCTTCGTCTTCGATGCGCTGATCGAGCTCAGCCAGCTCTTCCTTGTAGGCCGGGTCGTTAGCCAGACGATCGGCACGATCTTCCAGGTAACGCATAATGTCGTGGCACAGACGCTCGGTGCCTTGCTTGGCGATCGCCGAGATCACGTAGACCGGACCGGTCCACTCCAGACGATCAACGATTTCCTTGACGCGAGCATCGTGCTCCTCTTCGAGGATCTGGTCGCACTTGTTCAGCACCAGCCAGCGATCACGTTCGGCCAGGGACGGGCTGAACTTGGTCAGCTCGCTGACGATCACTTCAGCGGCGTCCGGAGCACTGGTGTCATCCAGCGGCGC
This sequence comes from Pseudomonas sp. P9_31, assembly GCF_034008235.1. Taxonomy (NCBI): domain Bacteria; kingdom Pseudomonadati; phylum Pseudomonadota; class Gammaproteobacteria; order Pseudomonadales; family Pseudomonadaceae; genus Pseudomonas; species Pseudomonas sp. P9_31. The sequence goes on along the minus strand of NZ_CP125375.1, from coordinate 953,965 downwards.
CATGTCGACGAGGTGCAGCAGCAAACGGGTACGCGACAAGTGCTTGAGGAAGCGAATCCCCAAGCCCGCACCGTCGGAAGCACCTTCGATCAAGCCCGGAATGTCCGCCACCACGAAGCTCTTCCAGCGATCGACGCTGACCACACCCAGGTTCGGCACCAGCGTGGTGAACGGGTAGTCAGCGACTTTCGGCTTGGCGGCCGACACCGAGCGAATGAAGGTGCTTTTACCGGCATTCGGCAAACCGAGCAGGCCGACGTCCGCCAATACTTTCATTTCCAGTTTCAGGTCGCGCTGCTCACCCGGCTTACCCGGCGTGGTCTGGCGCGGTGCGCGGTTGGTACTGGATTTGAAACGAGTGTTACCCAGACCGTGCCAGCCGCCCTGAACCACGAGCAGACGCTGACCAGCCTTGGTCAGGTCGCCGATGACTTCCTGGGTAGCAGAGTCGATCACAGTGGTACCGACTGGCACCCGCAGGACCAGGTCTTCACCTTTTTTGCCGGTGCAGTCGGTGCTGCCACCGTTGGAGCCACGCTCAGCATCGAAGTGCCGGGTGTAACGGTAGTCGACCAGGGTGTTCAGGTTTTCGTCGGCCATCATGTAGATGGAGCCGCCATCGCCACCGTCGCCGCCGTTCGGGCCGCCGTTTTCAATGAATTTTTCCCGACGGAAACTCATGCAACCGTTGCCACCGTCGCCGGCCTTTACTCGAATCGATACTTCATCAACAAACTTCATAACAAAACGCCTCTCGCCATACGGACGAGCCGAAAAACAACCAAGACATAAGACTCTTGCAAAAATGAGCGCAGCGACCTCAATCAACGACCGCCAATACAGCGCTGGAGCCCATCACAAACAGCTTTGCAAGAGACTCACCCCACAAACGAAAAAGCCCCGTCGCAAGACAGGGCTTTTCCAGCAACTACGTAATTATGCCGCGACGACGTCAGTCTTCGGGACAATGCTCACGTAACGACGACCGAAGGCGCCTTTTACTTCGAACTTGATCACGCCGTCGATTTTAGCGAACAGAGTGTGATCCTTGCCCATGCCAACGCCGTAGCCAGCGTGGAATTGGGTGCCGCGCTGACGCACGATGATGTTGCCCGGAATGATAACCTGGCCGCCATACATCTTCACGCCAAGGCGTTTGGCTTCTGAGTCGCGACCGTTACGGGTACTACCACCAGCTTTTTTGTGTGCCATGAGTTCAATTCTCCTAGTGAGGAATTAGGCTGAAATTAAGCCTGAATACCGGTGATTTTGATCTCGGTGTACCACTGGCGGTGGCCCATACGCTTCATGTGGTGCTTACGACGACGGAACTTGATGATGCGGACTTTATCGTGACGACCTTGGGAGATCACTTCAGCCACAACGGTAGCGCCAGGAACAACTGGAGCGCCGATATTCACGTCGTCGCCATTGGCAACCAACAGAACGCGATCAAAAGTTACGGATTCGCCGGTAGCGATTTCCAGTTTTTCGATCTTCAGGTATTCACCTGGAGCAACTTTGTACTGCTTGCCACCAGTAACGATTACTGCATAAGACATGGTATTTCTCCGATAATCCTGCTCACCCAGCTCTTTATAAGAAGAGGTATTGGCTGGCATGGCTGCATAAGGCTGGAAGGCCTGTTTGCAATTGCGTAAGGCAGGTGCTGCCCAGGAAGTTCAGGGTGCGCGATTGTACGCAAGCTGCTCTGGCGTTGCAAGTGGCCGTCCATCGTGCCTTGACAGGCCCGGACGTGGGTCCTAGCATGCCGCGCAACCCTTCTGGAGCAACTGTCGCTGATGCAACCCCAAGCTTTCTACCGCGCGGTGGCGGACGATTTTAGCGCCGTCGACGGCATCATCAAGAAGCAGCTGACTTCCCGAGTGCCGCTGGTATCGAAAATCGGCGACTACATTACCTCGGCTGGCGGCAAACGCCTGCGTCCGTTGCTCGTGCTGCTGTGCGGCAAGGCGCTGGGCCGCGAAGGCGATGACCTGCGTCTGCTGGCCGCTACCATCGAGTTCCTGCACACCGCCACCCTGCTACATGACGACGTCGTCGACATGTCAGGCATGCGCCGTGGTCGCTCGACCGCCAATGCCATGTGGGGCAACGCGCCGAGCGTGCTGGTGGGCGACTTCCTGTATTCGCGCTCTTTCGAAATGATGGTCGAACTGGGCTCCATGCCGGTGATGAAGATCCTTTCGCAAGCCACGCGCATCATCGCTGAAGGCGAAGTGTTGCAGCTGTCGAAGGTCCGCGACGCCAGCACCACCGAAGAAACCTACATGGAAGTCATCCGCGGCAAAACCGCGATGCTCTTCGAAGCCTCGACCCACAGTGCCGCCGCCCTGGCCGGGGCCTCGCTGGAACAGAGCGAAGCGCTGCGCACCTTCGGTGATCACCTGGGCGTGGCCTTCCAATTGGTCGACGACCTGCTGGACTACCGTGGCGATGCCGAGACCCTGGGCAAGAACGTCGGTGACGATCTGGCCGAAGGCAAACCGACTCTGCCGCTGATCTACACCATGCGCGAAGGCACTCCTGAGCAGGCCGCACTGGTTCGTCAGGCGATCCAGAAAGGTGGCATCGAAGATCTGGAAAGCATTCGCGAAGCTGTCGAAGCTTCCGGCTCGCTGGATTACACCGCGCAACTGGCCCGCGACTACGTGGCCCGTGCGATCAAGTGCCTCGACGCCCTGCCCGCCAGCGAATACCGCGATGCATTGGTGGAATTGAGCGAGTTTGCGGTAGCCCGTACGCACTGACACCCTCTTGCAAGGACCGGCTCCTGTGGGAGCTGGCTTGCCTGCGATGGCATCACTGCGGTGCATCTGAAACACCGGGGCGCCCGCATCGCGGGCAAGCCCGGCTCCCACAGGAGTAGCGTTGCCCCCCTCCTGCCTAAAACCCTATATAATGTGCGCTTTTAGCCATCCTGAATCCAAGGAGCTTTAGTGAGCACGTTGCCACCCTGCCCGAAATGCAATTCTGAATATACCTACGAAGACGGCGCACAGCTGATCTGCCCGGAGTGCGCCCACGAGTGGTCCGCCAGCGGCGAAGCCGAAGTGGCCTCCGATGACACCGTGAAAAAGGATTCGGTCGGGAATGTCCTGCAGGACGGCGATACCATCACCGTGATCAAGGATCTCAAGGTCAAGGGCACGTCGCTGGTGGTCAAGGTCGGCACCAAGGTCAAGAACATCCGCCTGTGCGATGGCGATCATGACATCGACTGCAAGATCGACGGCATTGGCCCGATGAAGCTCAAATCCGAGTTCGTCAGAAAAGTCTGAGCCTGCTGTATTCCATCCCGCGCCTGGCGTGGGATGGTGTTTCGCCCTCCCCCCGCCTCACCCAGCATTGCCTCGCAATAGCCAAACGCCAGCCATTTTGGCTTTACGCAATCTTTACCCATAAAAAAACACAAACCGCCAATAGGTCCTTGCTATTTGACGAATAAGAATTATTCTCATTGAAATCCATCAATGGAGATGAGACCCATGACTTATTTGATCGATGCCTGGCTGGACCGCCCACATCCCTACCTCAGAATCCTGCATCGGGAAACCGGGGAAGTCTGTGCGGTGCTTGAAGAGGAAGCCTTGAACGAGCTGCAGGATCAGGGTGATCTGGACGTCAACGGCCTGAGTTCCAGTGAGCCGGTGGTGCTCAAGGAACTGGTGCGCAATCTGTTTCTGTTCTGCTATGCCCGGGCGTTGCGCCCGACCAGTGAGCTGAACCATAAGATCGAACTATGAGACAACGCAAAAAACTGTGGGAGCGAGCCTGCTCGCGATGGCATCACCTCGGTTTCACAGAAAAACCGAGTTGACTGCATCGCGAGCAGGCTCGCTCCCACATTAGCCCGTCATAACGACAGGCCGGGCATTACAGAACGTCGAGCAGTTCGACGTCGAATACCAGTACGCTGTGCGGCGGAATGCTGCCAACGCCTTGAGCGCCGTAAGCCAGTTCGCTCGGCACGTACAGACGCCATTTGCTGCCGGCGTTCATCAGTTGCAGAGCTTCGGTCCAGCCAGCGATGACGCCGCCAACCGGGAATTCTGCAGGCTGGCCACGCTCGTAGGAGCTGTCGAACACAGTACCGTCGATCAGGGTGCCGTGGTAGTGAGTGCGCACTTGATCTTCACGGGTTGGCTTGGCGCCTTCACCTTGAGTCAGCACTTCGAATTGCAGGCCGGAAGCCAGGGTGGTGATGCCTTCGCGCTTGGCGTTTTCAGCCAGGAAAGCCAGACCTTCGCCAGCAGCCGCTTCAGCCTTGGCAGCCGCTTCGGCTTGCATGATCTCGCGGATCACTTTGAAGCTGGCGGACATTTCTTCCTGACCCACACGGCTTGGCTTGCCGGCGAACGCGTCGGTCAGGCCAGCCAGGATCGCGTCCAGGCTAACGCCCGGTGGCGGGTTGTCACGCAGCTGGTCGCCCAACTGACGGCCAATGCCGTAGCTGACGCGGGTTTCGTCGGTGGACAGATTTACTTCGGACATCACGCTGCTCCGCTGTGGGGCATCCCTGAAAGGTAAATATTCGTACAGCACTTCCAGAAGAGCCCTTCATAAAAAAGGGCAAGCAGACTAGCACAGATGCCGTCACGTTGATGAGCGGTGTCAGCCCTGTTACGCAGAACGGAAGGTGCTCGGCACTTTCGGGCTTTCCTCAGTGCTGGCACCGCACATTTCGTCATGAGCCGGGGTATGTACAACGTTGAATGACTTGGGACAGGCGTGAAGCACTTCACGCGCATGCTCGACCGAGCGCAGCTGCAATATCTTGCCGTGGGCATCGAGCAATGGATGCGCCGAGCCATGCATCCGTGCCTCCAGCACGTAGAACACGCCTTCCATCGAAACCAGGTTCAGCTCATCGATCTTTCCGGCGATGGCAAACGCATTCAACTCTTGCAGGTTCATGAACGCACCTCATGCAGTGGCGAGTCAGGATCCTTACAGGGATATGCCTCGACGTGCCAAAGCACAAGCCACAAACGACACCGCCTGTCTGTTTCACAACTCTGTGGGAGCGGGCTTGCTCGCGAAGACGGTGCAACTGCCAACGATGATGCTGAATGTCATGGCCTCTTCGCGAGCAAGCCCGCTCCCACAAGAATCAGTCGATCAGTGCTTGGTCAGCTTGTCCAGATAGCCCATGGCAAACGCAGACACCACAAAGGTCATGTGGATGATCACGTACCACTGCAGATGCTCGGGATCGACGTTCTTGGCGTCCATGAAGATTCGCAGCAGGTGGATCGACGAAATCGCCACGATGGAAGCCGCGACCTTCATCTTCAACGAAGATGAATCCATGGTGCCCAACCAGTTGAGCTTTTCCTTGTTGTCGTCGATATCCAGCTGGGAAACGAAGGTCTCGTAACCGGAGATCATCACCATCACCAGCAAGCCGCCCACCAGCGCCATGTCGATCAGCGACAGCAATACCAGAATCAGTTCCGACTCGACCATCGAGAACACGTTAGGGATGACGTGGAAGACTTCCTGGAAGAATTTGAGCGCCAATGCCAGCAACCCCAGAGACAAACCGAAATAGATCGGTGCCAGTAGCCAACGGGAGGCGTACATTGCATTTTCGATAAAGCGTTCCATTAAATCTCACATCAGGGCTGGAAATGGCGGCGAGTATAACAGCCACCTGTTACACCCAGAAACCGCCGGAAAATCCGCAACCTGCGTGTGTGTGTGACAAAGTTTTTCTGCTAGTGTCCAGATCATTGACAGGTCAGCGGCGTCAGACAGGAAGACTGGAAATGGATGTGCGATTGCCTTTAACGAGTGCCGGACTTTGCCTCGCTCTGTTGCTCGGTGGTTGTTCGCCCAGCGATGAGAAACGCCAGGTCAGCCTCGAAGAAAAGACCGCGCAGTTCGAAAAATCCCTGGAGACGATCGAGGATCCGAAACTCAGGGACGCCGTGGCCGAGCTAGGCGGCTCACTGTTATTGCTCGAGCGCGCACAACTCAAGCTCGACAGCAAACCGGTGGTCACCGAATACGGCGAAGACGCCCTCGTCGTGCTCAAGCACTACCCCACGCCCCAGGCACTGGTCGACACCTACATCAACGGTCTGTTCGTGCTGCACAAGGATTCCAGTTCGGATTACCTGACCGACCTGCAACCGGTATTCCCCTTCAACTTCAACATTCCGGGCACGTTCCTTTTTCCTCATGGCCTGGAATGGCAATCGGTGACCCTGAGCAACAAGCGCGTCATCGCGTTTCAGCCGGAATGGTCGGAAACCGATCCCGGTATTCAGCTGAGCCCGTCTAGTTCCAACCTGACCAATCCCGATGATTTGACGGTGACCTACCCCTTCATCGAGGGGCTGGATGTGGATAGGAAGAACCAGCCACAACCGGTGAGCCTGCAAGGCAAGGTGGAAATCATCGCTCCACGCCGGCTCTACAGCTTCGACCTGACGAAAAAGGACGTCGGCCAGACGCGCACCAACGACAACCTCAGTGTCACGTTGCTGAAGCTTGAAAAAAACCATGCCGAAATCGAATTCAGTAACAGCGCGCCGCCAGCCCCCGAGGTCCGCGATACGCCGCTCAACCCGCTGATCGTTCAGGCCAGGGACGCCACCGGGCAATTCCTCGCTCGCTCGGGCGCGATCAATGAAACTGCCGCACAAATTGCGTTCTATCAAAAACAACTGGCGCAAATGCAGCAGCAGAAGGGCTGGAGCGAAGCATTCGAAAAACAGCTCGACGACGATCAGCGTGCGTTTGAAAAGCAACAGACCCGGCATTACACCAAGGTGTACTTCAACGGACCGATCGAAACCCTCGAAGTCAGCCTGCTGGACTTCTCGGGGGTCACGGTCACTCGAAAAAACCTGGACCTGCCGGTACGCCGCTTCGACCAGCACACCACGGAAAAAACCATCCAGCCACTGACCTTGCCCGTGGTGGTGTATGACGACCAGGCCGCGACCTGGCTCAAAGGTGCAACGCTGGGCGAGGAGCAATTGAAAAAGAGCATCAGCATCAGTCAGTCGGTCGATGACCCGAGCGCCGCGCGCATCGAGTTCGATCACCCCAGAAGCTTCAATGACGAACTGCTCGGCACCTCTTTCAATCCCAGCGAAAGCCCGGTGACGTTCTTTACCCAAGATGACAAGGGTCAGCGCGATGGGCCGATCGAACTGCCACCGGAGGCGTATCAGGTCGACCCGCTACGCGGCACCATCACCTACGACCTGAATCTGTTTGCAGAAACACCGGCCTACGCGGTGGGCTCCATGCCCCTGCTTCTGGCGACTATCGGCCAGCAAACGTACGACACCCAACCATTGCCCAAAGGCCTGGCGTTCAAAGGGAATGCACTGGTGGTTGATTTGAAGCTGTTTCCCGCCCAGGACTGGCGCTTTTTCGCCAAGGACAACAGTGGCAACTATCTGAAAGAGATTCTTTCGGTCATTCATGACGCGAGCACGCAAGGCCCGGCGTTATTCGCAGTGCATTACTTCTATGGCCAGCCCACACGTCTGGAAACTTATCAGCGAACCAACCTCACCACCGTGCAGTACGGTTTCGAGGTCAAACTCGATAAGGCCGAGCCAGGCAACCTTGATCAATAGCCTGTTCAGTGCTCGGGCCGAAACTCGAAACCGCCAAGGTTGCGGCAACGGCCACCATTGATCTCTCGCAACTGGGCTTGCAGGTGCAGGCACCAGATTTGCGGGTCATCGGCCAATTCGTAGCCATGCAGAGTCAGACTTTCAACAATGGTGTCGAGGATCGACTCAGCCACGACCGGCCCATGAAACGGGCCCTGAGCCTTGATGGCTGAAGGTTGCTCGCCGGCCATTCCGGCGGCGAAGAGCAAGGTCCACATGCCCGTATCTCCCGCCAGCGGGCGGATAGCACATTCGATACGGGTCACAAGGCCCAGGCATTGACGGGTGAGGCAGAGGTTGCGCGACATGGCGGCGACCCTCGGTAGATCCGGTATTCAGCCCCCACGGGAAGGCTGTCTCGATCCAGTGATTACTGTCGATGTCCTTGAGCTGAGAATAGAAGAAAAGTTCGGCTCGCACGTGGACCGAGACCAGAAGGCGCCGAGCGGTCACGGCGTGAATATTGACGCCATTTTGACGACGCTTTTTATTTTGCATTGAACACAAAACCCTGTGGGAGCGGGCTTGCTCGCGAAGGCGGCATAACAGTCGACATTAATGTTGAATGTCAGTCCGTCTTCGCGAGCAAGCCCGCTCCCACATGGGGGGCGCGTCAGGCCGGCTTGGTTTCCACCAACGCTTCCTGCGCCAACTCCTTTTCGGCCTCCTTGAGGTCTTCGTCGCTGATCATTTCCGCGATCACCCGCAAGCGTTCCACCACCCGGGCGTTGACGCTGCCTTCAGGAAATTCGCCATTCTCATCCGGCTCACCGGCCGGCTCGCCGACCAACAGGCTCAGGGCTTCGTCGGCCTGGCGCACCGCGTAGACATGGAACTGCCCCGCGCGCACTGCCGCCAGCACCTTCTCGTCGAGCATCAGCGTGGCGACGTTGGCGTGAGGAATGATCGCCCCTTGCTCACCGGTCAGACCACGGGCTTCGCAGAGTCGGAAGAAGCCTTCGATCTTCTCGTTGACCCCACCCACCGCCTGCACTTCACCGAACTGGTTGATCGAACCGGTAATTGCAAAGCACTGCTTGAGCGGGGTTTTCGACAAGGCCGAGATCAGCGTGCACGCCTCTCCCAAGGAGGCGCTGTCGCCGTCGACATAACCATAGGACTGTTCCAGGGCGATACTCGCGGAAATCGCCAGCGGGAATTCCTGGGCATAACGGCTGCCCAGATACCCGGTGAGGATCATCACGCCTTTGGAGTGGATCGGCTGGCCAAGGTTGACCTCGCGCTCAATGTCGACGATACCGCTGCCGCCCGGATAAACCGTGGCGGAAATCCGCGCCGGAATACCAAAAGCCGAATCGCCGACTTCCAGTACCGTCAGCCCGTTGCACTTGCCAACAGCCGCGCCGTCGGTATCGATCAGAATGATGCCGGCCAGCATGTCATCGAGAATCCGCGCCGAAACGCGTCCGGTACGGGTGGCCTTGGCCTTGAGTGCACGCTCGATGTGCCCGGCGTCGGTCATCTCGTCACCCGCCAGGTCGCGAATGAAATCCGCCTCGCTGACCAGCTGGAACAGATCGCCGATCCGCGCCGACAAACGCCCTTGATGTTCGGCCAGACGCGCGCTGTAAGTCGCCAGACGCGCCACCGCATCGGCGGTCAGCGGTGCCATGCCTTCCTCGGACGTACGGGTTTTGAGTAACTGGGCGAACTGCTCCAGGCTCTCGTCGACCATCGGGATGTCTTCGTCGAAATCCACCAGGACGCGGAACATCTCCTGGAAGTCCGGATCGAGGTCTTGCAGCGTGTAGTAGAGCTGCCGGGCGCCGATGATGACGACCTTGACCTGCAACGGAATGTTTTGCGGTGCCAGGGTCACGGTGGCCAGACGGCCCAGCTCACCCAGTGGCGATTCCATTTTCAGCTTGCGTGATTGCAGGGCGCGCTTGAGCGCATCCCAGACAAAAGGCTCGCTGAGCATTTTTTCCGCTTCGAGGATCAGGAAACCGCCATTGGCCCGGTGCAGCGCACCTGGTCGCAACTGCCGATAGGTGGTGTAGAGCGCACCTTGGTCGGTGCTGTATTCGATGCGGCCAAACAGGTTGTCGTAGGTTGGGTGCGGCTCGAAGACCACCGGCGCACCGCCGCTGAACGGATGGCCGACCACCAGGCTCGGGGCGTATTGCTCTTCCAGCAATTTGCGGGCGATGGCGTCGGTCTTGCTGTCGTCCACCAGTTGCTCGACCACTGTCTTGAGCAGGTACACCTGCATCGCTTGCAGGTAACCGCAAACGCCTGCGTTTTCCGCGTACTTTTCCGACAGCGGCGCGAGCAATGGCTGCAAGGCCAGGGTGATGGTTTCTTCGTTGAGCTGACGCAGCTGATTACTCGACTCGCGCTTCCATTGCGGCAGGCTGGCAAGTTCTTCGTTCAACCGCTCTTCGAGCCCGGAAATGTCGTCATGAAAGCGCTCGCGCTCGGCTTCCGGCAACTGGGCGAACTCAGCCTCATCCAGGGCCTTGCCTTCGCTCATCGGCGTGAAGGCGATGTTGCTGCTGTCGCGGTACAGCGCGACCTCTTTCTCCAGCGCCAGACGCTCGATCACGTCCAGTGCCCGGTCATAACGCTGGTTGAAAGCGCGGTCGATGGCGCTTTTCTTCTGCTGGTAGGACGGGTGCTCGAACACCGCCGGAAAGGTCGCCAACAGGTTGTCGATCAAACCGTTGATGTCGCCGATGAAGGCGCCTGCGGTGCCCGACGGCAACTCCAGGGCGCGAGGCTCGCGCGGCTCATCGAAATTATTGACGTAGACCCAGTCCGCCGGGGTCTGCAGGCGTTTGCCTTCGGCCTTGAGGTAGCGTTTGACGAACGAGAAGCGGCCAGTGCCGGGCTCGCCCATGACGAATACGTTGTAACCGGGGCGTGGCATGGCCACACCGAACTGCAAGGCTTCGACCGCACGTTCCTGGCCAAGCACACCGCGGAAGGGCTCCAGATCATTGGTGGTAGAGAAGCTGAACTGTTCAGCGGAAAACGGACGGGTCAGCGCTTCGGGCGCTAGACGCAAGCTGGCAGCAACAGGATCAGGCATCGGGCTTCCTTACATCAGGCGGGGCAGATAGCGGCATTCTGGCGCTGCCCGTACCTCACTGGCAAGGCGCGCCTCAAGCCAAAGCTTAGACAAAGCGCCAGCTCCAGGCCGAGCGGGTCAAAATCAATGTTTTCAAGGAATGTTTCGCAAAAGGTTACGCAACCCCCTAAACTCCAAACCGCGCGGCTGGAACTAATAACCGGCCCACTGGCACCATTAGGGGCCAGCACCCTGTCCATTGGCATGCACACAAAAGAGAACATAGCTATGAAACGGATTCTTCTCGGTACTCTCTTCACCGCTGTATCCATCAACGCCATGGCTCAGGCGCCAGGCGGTCCGGACTGCGGTTGGGGCAACATGCTGTTCGAAGGTCAGCGTGGCACCCCGGCACACTTCCTGGCATCCACCACCAACGGCACTTCCGGTAACGCAACCTTCGGTATGACCTCCGGTACCAACGGTTGCTCGACCAATGCGGCGCTGACCTATGGCGGCAAATCCTGGATCGCCATGAATGGCATGATGAACGAGCTGTCCGAAGACATGGCCAAAGGTCAGGGCGAAGCGCTGACCACTTACGCCGTGGTCCTGGGCGTGGCGCCGGAAGACCGTGCGCATTTCGCCGCGGTGGCTCATCAGCACTTCCAGCAGATTTTCAGCAAAGCTGATGTGACCGCTGAAGACGTGCATACCAACACCCTGGCCGTATTGAAGAACGATCCTCGTCTGGCCAAGTACGCCACTCAAGCATAAGCTCGACCCGCCCCGCTCCTTTCTGGGAGCGGGTTTTGTTTTTTGGACCTGACCCCTTGGTCTTTGTTTTCTTCGAGTTCAAGTAGCCTCCTATGCTCAAACGCCTTGCCTGGCTGGCGCTCTGTGTCTGCGCCCCGCTGTCCGGCGCGCCACACATCGACAATCAACGTTTGCAGCACTTGGCCAACGACCCCTTCTGGATTTCCCTGGGCCATTACGAAACCGCCAAGCTCGGTGGCTGGCGCAGTTACGTCAGCGACAAGAAGTTCTTCCTCGCCCCCGATGGTAACGAACACCCCGACCGTGAACTGGCGGCGACCGTGCAGGCACTGTATGCCCCGGCCAGTGCCGGCGAGCAGCATGCGCAATGCGTCTATCCGGCCCGCACCCGCTGGTTGAGGGCGCAGCTTGAGCTGAGCGGTCTGCCGACGCCGGACTGCACTGAGTTCAAGCAGTGGTTCAAGGACGTTTCGCCCCACAGTGCGGTGATGATTTTCCCGGCGGCCTACCTGAACAGCCCGTCGTCGATGTTCGGTCACACGTTGCTACGCATCGATCAGGCCGATGTGCAGAGCGACAAGACGTCGCTACTCAGTTACGCGATCAACTTCGGCGCCTACATCGAAGGTTCGGACAACAGCATTCTGTACGCCTGGAAAGGCTTGATGGGCGGTTATCCGGGGCTGTTTGCCCTGGTGCCCTACCAGGAAAAGCTCTCGGAATACCGTAGCCTCGAGAACCGCGATCTGTGGGAATACCGCCTGAATCTGACCCAGCAGGAAACCGAGCGCATGGTCGAGCACGTCTGGGAACTCAAACAGATCCAGTTCGACTACTTTTTCTTCGACGAAAACTGCTCTTATCGCCTGCTTGAGCTGCTGCAAGTGGCGCGGCCGGGCCTGAAGTTGACCGAGCAATTCCCGTTGACCGCCATTCCCACCGACACGGTCAAAGCGGTGAAACAGGCCGGGCTGGTGGAATCGATTGAATATCGCCCGTCCCGCGAGCGTGAGCTGCTGAGCCGCGCAGAACCGTTGACCGCTGAAGAACAGGACTGGGTGCTAAAGCTCAGTGCCGATCAGAAGCAATTGCAGGCCCCGGCGTTCAAGGCTCAGCCTCGCGACCGTCAGGCGTTGATCATCGATGCGGCTTACCGCCTGGAACGTTATCGCGCCAACGGCCAGGAACGTGACCCGCAACGGGCGCAGCGCAGTTTCGAATTGCTGCGCGCAATCAATCAAAACCCGCCTCCGGAACTGGACATTGCGCAACCTGACTTGCCCGAAGACGGCCACGAATCCCGTACCTGGCAGGCCGGCATCGGCACCCGGGGCGACAAGGCCTTCGGCGAATATGGCCTGCGCATGGCCTATCACGACCTCAACGACAACGCCGAAGGCTTCCCGCTTGGCGCGCAGATCGAAATCCTGCAGATGAAGCTGCGCCAATACGAAGGTAATCACTGGCAGTTGCAGCAACTGGACCTGGCGACCATCCGCTCCCTGACCCCGCGCAACGCGCTCTTGCAGCCGTTGTCGTGGCAAGTCACCGGCGGCCTGGAGCGCGTGCCGGGCAAGCACGATGACGAAACCCTGGTCAGCCATGTCAACGGTGGCGGCGGCGGAACCTGGCAACTGGGTGACGACATGCTCGGGTTCGCCTTGGGCACCGTTCGCGTGGAGCACAACAATGACTTCGCGGGCTTCATCGCCCCGGCGGCGGGCTTTAACAGCGGCCTGCTGTGGAAAAACCCGCTGGGCAATTTCAGCCTGGAAGCCAAGGGCGATTACTTCACCAATGGCGAAGTGCGCCGGGGCGTAAGCTTGAATCAGCAGTGGGAGTTGTCACGCAACCTCGGTTTGCGTCTGAGCGCCCAACGCGAATTCAGCCACCTGGCTTCACCCGAAAACGAGGTGATGCTTGAAGTGAAGTGGTATCACTATTGACGCAAATCCCTTGTGGGAGTGGGCTTGCTCGCTCCCACATTGAATCCTTGTTCACCCACGGATTAATCACTGCCCTTTCACAGACACTCGACAAATCCGCTTCTAGACTTCCCTTATAGGCCGTTGAACGGTCCAGGAGTCCAAGATGTGGCGTTGCGTGGGTGTGTTGGGGTTGTTGGTATTGATCACGGGGTGCCAGTCGACCCATGAAGATCTGATCAGCAAGGGTTATCCACCGGCATTCGCCGACGGCTTCGATGACGGTTGCAGCAGTGGCCGGCAGGCCGCCGGGGCAATCACTGGCGAGTTTCGCAAAAACGTCCCACGTTACCTCAAGGACAAGCAATACGCCGAAGGCTGGACCGATGGCTTCCGTCAGTGCCAGGCCATGCGCGAAAACGAGGATCGAAACAAGTACAGGGAACGCCATTGGGACGAGCGCGAACGGGCCTGGCAACAGCAGAAAGACCGGGACGCCGCGCGAGCCTATCGCTCGCAATAAGTCGTTTACAGACATTCGTCGAAACTTAAAGCCTGCGACCATGGCCCAAACCCTATAACGGGAGAAAAGCATGAGTCGTGCCTTCGTCAATGAAGATAACGCCGCCGCGCAAGCCGATCAGCCAGTCGAACGGCAGGTCAGCGCGCAGCCCAATTACGTCACGCCAGCCGGTTTCGCACAGCTTCAGGCGAAAGTCGACGAGCTGCAAAACCTGCTCGATCAGGAAAGCGCCAAAGGTGACCTGGCCGATAAGCAGCGCCAGGCCGACCTCGATCGCGACTGGCGCTACTTCAAGCAGCGCCTGCAAAGCGCCCAGGTGGTCGCACTGGCTTCCTCGACCGATAAAGTGCAGATCGGCAACTGGGTGACATTTGCCGACGAACACGATCATGAACAGCGCGTGCAATTGGTCGGAGAAGACCAGGCGGATGCCGCCCATGGGCTGATCAATTGGAGCTCGCCGCTGGGGCGAGCATTGCTTGGGGCGCAAGTGGGCGATGACGTGTTGTGGAAGCGGCCGGCGGGGGATTTGGTGATTGAGGTTCTTACGATAGAGATCGGGTGATATCGAGGCCGCCATCGCGAGCAGGCTCGCTCCCACAGGGGATTTGTATTGGCCACAAATATTCAGTTCACTGAAGATCAAATGTGGGAGCGAGCCTGCTCGCGATAGCTGCGACTCGGTCTTCCTGAAACCCATAAAAAACGGAGCCCCGAAGGCTCCGTTTTTTTATGCAACCAACCTGAAGTCAGGCCAGTTTCTTGTGCCGTACGCGGTGCGGCTGGGAAGCCGCTTCGCCGAGGCGTTTCTTGCGATCGGCTTCGTACTCGGTGTAGTTGCCTTCGAAGAACACGGCTTGCGAGTCGTCTTCGTACGCCAGGATGTGAGTTGCGACGCGGTCAAGGAACCACCGATCGTGAGAGATCACAATGGCGGCGCCCGGGAAGTCCAGCAAGGCTTCTTCCAGGGAACGCAGGGTTTCAACGTCGAGGTCGTTGGACGGTTCGTCGAGCAGCAGGACGTTGCCGCCCTCTTTCAGGGTCAGGGCCAGATGCAAGCGACCACGCTCACCGCCGGACAGGTCCTTGACGAACTTCTGCTGATCGCCGCCCTTGAAGTTGAAACGGCCAACGTAGGTGCGCGACGGGATCTCGTAGCTGCCGATGCGAATCTGGTCGGAACCGTCGGAGATCTGCTGGAACACCGTTTTGCTGCCATCCAGGTCTTCACGGCTTTGATCCACGCATGCCAGTTGCACGGTTTCGCCGACTTCGATGCTGCCCGAATCCGGCGTTTCCTTGCCCATCAGCATGCGGAACAGCGTCGATTTACCGGCACCGTTACCGCCGATCACACCAACGATGGCGCCTTTAGGCATGGAGAACGACAGGTTGTCGATCAACACGCGATCGCCGTAGCCCTTGCTGACGTTCTTGAATTCGATGACCTTGTCGCCCAGGCGCGGACCGGCCGGGATGTAGATCTCGTTGGTTTCGCTGCGCTTCTGGAATTCCTGCGATTGCATTTCTTCGAAGCGTTGCAGACGAGCCTTGGATTTGGACTGGCGGGCCTTGGCGCCTTTGCGCACCCACTCCAGTTCTTCCTTCATGGCCTTTTCGTGGGCCGACTGCTGCTTGGATTCGGCCGCCAGACGATCGGACTTGGCTTCGAGCCAACCCGAATAGTTGCCCTCGTACGGGATACCGGCACCACGGTCGAGCTCGAGGATCCAGCCGGCGACGTTGTCCAGGAAGTAGCGGTCGTGCGTGATCGCAACCACGGTGCCCGGGAAGTCGTGCAGGAAATGCTCCAGCCAGGCGACAGAATCGGCGTCCAGGTGGTTGGTCGGTTCGTCGAGCAGCAGCATGTCCGGGGCGGACAGCAGCAGACGGCACAGGGCCACACGGCGCTTTTCACCACCGGAGAGGTGTTCGACCCTGGCGTCCCAGGCCGGCAGACGCAGTGCATCGGCGGCGACTTCCAGTTGGCGATCCAGGTTGTGACCGTCGCTGGCCTGCAGGATGGCTTCGAGTTTGGCCTGTTCGGCAGCGAGCTTGTCGAAGTCGGCATCCGGATCAGCGTAAGCGGCGTAGACCTCGTCCAGGCGCGCCTGGGCATCCTTGATCACGCTGACCGCTTCCTCGACCACTTCTCGCACGGTCTTGGTCGGGTCCAGAATGGGTTCTTGCGGCAGGTAGCCGATGTTCAGGTCCGGCATCGGACGGGCTTCACCGTCGAACTCGGTGTCGACGCCCGCCATGATTTTCAACAGGGTGGATTTACCCGAACCGTTGAGGCCGAGTACGCCGATCTTGGCGCCAGGGAAGAACGACAGCGAAATGTTTTTCAGGATTTCCCGCTTCGGCGGAACAACTTTGCCCAGCCGATGCATGGTGAAGACGTATTGAGCCATGGAGAACCTAGGGTCAGTGACTGATGAATGATTAGAGCGCAGGCAATGCCCGGCCAGGCCATGCGCGTCGTTCGATTGATGGGTATCAAGGCGTGCGCGCTGAAAAAACCTGAGTCTAGGAGCTGGAACGCTCCCGCGTAACCGGCAAAGCTACCTGATTGACGGAAGGCAGTCCAGCCGAGCGGGACTGGCACTTCGCCACAACTCAAGGCATGCTAGCCGCCCTTCGGGCGCCCGGCTTATAGTGCACGTCGCGCCAGTCCAGCCAAACCGCAGGATTACAGTTTGTCCAATGTCACTCCGCCACCGTTCGTTAGCGCACTTGATTCTGCGAGCGGCTCCCCCCTGCGCGGAACATTGAAGGGTGCGCTGGCGACCCTCGTGCTGTTGCTGCTCGCCCTCCTGTTCTGGCAGCTCCTGGATCAGCTTCGCGAAACCCAGAAAAACCAGCGCCAGTACACCATCGACTACACCGCCGATCTGGCTTCGCAAGTCAGCCTGAACATGGCGCTCAATGCCCAGATCGCCCTTAATTTGCTACCGATCATCGAACAACCGCAAAGCGCCGACGAACAGCAGGCGTTGCTGCTCAAACTGCAACAATCGCTGCCCGACCTGCGCAGCCTGGCACTGCTCAGCCCCTCCGGAAAGATTCTCAGCGACAGCGCCGTCGACAGCCCGGACGCCAGCTACCTGAGCGAACTGGTACTGCGCAGCCGCGCCCAGGCCCACTATTTCAGCAATGCTGACGACGGCTCGGTGGTGCACCTGCTCCTGCATCAGGCCAGCGGCAGTTCCCGCGGCTATTGGGCCCTGCGCCTGACGCCAACGTTTTTCGCTTCACTGACCAAACAGGGCGACACCGGCATTCGCCCCCTGTGGCTGGTGGAGAACCGCATCAATCATCAAATCATCAGCCGTGAGGATGCCCTGCCCTCGGCCAAGCCGACGGTGTTGACACCCGATGAACTGGCCAACAGCGTGCTGACCGTTCCTCTGAGCAGCAGCGACTGGCAACTGCGCGGGCTGTTCGACCGGCAACAGGTGCTCGAGCAACTGCTGCCGGCGTTTATCGGCAAATGCCTGCTGGGCCTGGCCTTCTCTCTGCTACCGTTCATCGCGCTGCTGAACATTCGTCGCCGTCAACGCCAGCTGCACGAAGGCCGCCGACGCTATCAGGACATTTTCGAAGGCACCGGCGTTGCGTTATGCGTGCTCGACCTGTCCGGGCTTAAAAGTATTTTCGACAAGGCTCAACTCAACAGCAGCGAGCAGTTGAAGGCCTGGCTCGACACACCGGAGCAACGCCAGCAACTGCTGCAGGAACTGCGCATCACCGAGGTCAATCAGGTTGCCCTGCAACTGCTCAACGTCAATTCTTGCGATCAGGCCTGGAAACTGCTGATCGACGGCTGTCCGCTGGACTGCACGACCATCGGCAATCAAGTGCTCGACGCAGTGCTCCACCAGCAGAAACAGCTTGAGCTGGAAATCAAACTCCAGGACGCCGATCGCCGCGACCAGCACCTATGGCTGGTGTTGCGCCTGCCAGAAGATCAGGCCGACTATAGAGCGGTGATCCTGAGCATCAGCGACATCACTAGCCGTAAGCTCATCGAACTGTCGCTGCTGGAGCGTGAAGGGTTCTGGTCCGACGTGGTGCGCACCGTGCCGGATCACCTGTATGTGCAGGATGTGATCAGCCAGCGGATGATCTTCAGCAACCACCATCTGGGGCAGACGCTGGGTTACAACCGCACCGAGCTGCACCAGATGGGCGAGTACTTCTGGGAAATCCTCTTGCACCCCGAAGATGCCGACCATTACCACCGCTCACGCCAATCCCAGCGTCAAGCCGGTTACACCCAATTGCTGCAGTGCCAGCTGCGTTTCCGTCATCGCAACGGCAAATGGCGGCGTTTCGATATACGCGAACAGGCCTTGGCGCGAGACAAGCACGACCAGGTCACACGCATCATCGGCGTGGCCAAGGACATCACCGAACAGATCGAAGCCAGCGAGTCTCTGCGCGATAGCGAGCAGCGTTACCGGATGCTCGCCGAAAGCATCAGCGACGTGATTTTCTCCACCGACAGCAAGATGGCGCTCAATTACGTTAGCCCTTCGGTGCAAGCCGTGCTGGGCTTCGACGCCGACTGGATATTCCAGAACGGCTGGCAATCGACCATCGCAAACCCGCAACAACTGAGCGGCATCTACAGCCTGATGGACCGGGTCAGCAAAGCGCTGGATAAACCCGATCAACTGGCACTGCTGCGCAGTCAGGTACAGACCCAACTGTTTTTGTTCGACTGCCTGCGGGCCGACGGACGCAAGATTCCCATCGAGTTGCGTCTGGTGCTGGTCTGGGACGAACACGGTGCCTTCGAAGGCGTGCTCGGGGTCGGTCGCGACATCAGCCAGCAACGCCGGGCCGAGAAAGACCTGCGCATGGCAGCCACGGTATTCGAGCACTCGACCTCGGCGATTCTGATCACTGACCCGGCCGGCTACATCGTCCAGGCCAACGAGGCCTTCAGTCGCGTCAGCGGCTATGCGGTGTCCCAGGTCCTCGATCAGCTGCCGAACATGCTCACCGTCGACGAGCAGCAGGAAGCTCATCTGCGCTATGTGCTCAAGCAATTGCATCAGCACAGCACCTGGGAAGGCGAAGTCTGGCTCAAGCGCCGCAATGGTGAGCATTACCCGGCCTGGGTCGGGATTACGGCGGTGCTCGACGACGAAGGCGACCTGGCCAGTTACGTGTGTTTCTTCAGCGACATCAGCGAACGCAAGGCCAGTGAACAACGAATTCACCGCCTCGCCTATTACGATGCCCTGACCCACCTGCCCAACCGCACGCTGTTCCAGGATCGCCTGCACACCGCGCTGCAATCGGCCGAACGGCAGAAGTCCTGGGTGGTGCTGATGTTCCTCGACCTGGACCGCTTCAAGCCGATCAACGACTCCCTGGGCCACGCCGCCGGCGACCGCATGCTCAAGGAAATGGCCACGCGCCTGCTCGATTGCGTCGACGATGACGACACCGTGGCGCGCATGGGCGGCGATGAGTTCACCCTGCTGCTGCAACCGCGGGTCAACCGGGAGATTGCATTGAACCGGGCGATTCATGTGGCCGAACAGATCCTCGCCAGCCTGGTGAAACCGTTCGTACTGGAAGGCCGCGAATTCTTCGTCACCGCCAGTATCGGCATCGCCCTGAGCCCTCAGGACGGCAGCGAACTCAGTCAGCTGATGAAAAACGCCGACACTGCGATGTACCACGCCAAGGAGCGTGGCAAAAACAACTTCCAGTTCTATCAGGCCGACATGAACGCCAGTGCCCTGGAGCGCCTGGAGCTGGAAAGCGACTTGCGCCATGCCCTGGAGCAAAACGAATTCGTGCTGTATTACCAACCGCAATTCAGCGGCGACGGCAAACGCCTGACCGGCGCCGAAGCCCTGCTGCGCTGGCGCCACCCGCGACGCGGTCTGGTGCCGCCGGGGGATTTCATTCCGGTGCTCGAAGAACTCGGCCTGGTAGTGGATGTCGGCGACTGGGTGATCAGCGAAGCCTGCCGTCAGCTCAAGACCTGGCACCAGGCCAAGGTGCGGGTACCGAAGGTTTCGGTGAATATTTCGGCCCGGCAGTTCTCCGACGGGCAGCTCGGCACGCGGATCGCCACGATTCTCAAGGAAACCGGCCTGCCGCCGGCGTGCCTGGAGCTGGAACTGACCGAAAGTATTCTGATGCGCGAAGTCAGCGAGGCGATGCAGATCCTCGCCGGGTTGAAAAACCTCGGCTTGAGCATCGCGGTCGACGACTTCGGCACCGGTTATTCATCGCTCAACTACCTCAAGCAATTCCCGATCGACGTGCTGAAAATCGACCGCACTTTCGTCGACGGCCTGCCCTCGGGCGAACAGGATGCGCAGATTGCCCGGGCGATCATCGCCATGGCTCACAGCCTCAATCTGGCGGTGATCGCCGAGGGTGTGGAAACCCACGAGCAGCTCGACTTCCTGCGTGAGCATGGTTGCGATGAGGTTCAGGGGTATCTGTTTGGACGTCCGATGCCGGCGAGTCGGTTTGAGGCGCAGTTCAGCAATGATGCGTTGTTCATGTTTGACTGAGTTTTTTGGGTGCCTCAGATGACGCCATCGCGAGCAGGCTCGCTCCCACATTTGGAATGCTTTCCCCTGTGGGAGCGAGCCTGCTCGCGATGAGGCCAGCAAGATCACCGCTGATGCCCTCATGAACACCACTTGTCTGCGACATGATGTCCTTTCATATGCCATCTAAAACCCATTGGGTTAGAATGCCCCCCTTTTCTGCCCCGATCCTTGAGGACCGCCATGTTCAGCCGTGATTTGACTATTGCCAAGTTCGACGCCGACCTTTTTGCCGCCATGGAGCAAGAAGCTCAGCGCCAGGAAGAACACATTGAGCTGATCGCTTCGGAAAACTACACCAGCCCTGCGGTAATGGAAGCTCAAGGCTCGGTATTGACCAACAAGTACGCCGAAGGCTACCCGGGCAAGCGCTACTACGGTGGTTGCGAGTTCGTCGACGTGGTTGAGCAACTGGCCATCGACCGTGCCAAAGAACTGTTCGGCGCCGATTACGCCAACGTTCAGCCCCACGCCGGTTCGCAAGCCAACAGCGCCGTTTACCTGGCCCTGCTGCAAGCAGGCGACACCATTCTGGGCATGAGCCTGGCCCACGGCGGTCACCTGACCCACGGTGCCAGCGTTTCGTCCTCCGGCAAGCTGTACAACGCCGTTCAGTACGGTATCGACGCCAACGGCCTGATCGACTACGACGAAGTCGAGCGTCTGGCGGTCGAGCACAAGCCGAAAATGATCGTGGCCGGTTTCTCTGCCTACTCGCAGATTCTGGATTTCCCGCGTTTCCGTGAAATCGCCGACAAGGTTGGCGCCTACCTGTTCGTCGACATGGCCCACGTGGCCGGTCTGGTCGCCGCTGGCGTCTACCCGAACCCGGTTCCTTTCGCTGACGTCGTGACCACCACCACCCACAAGACCCTGCGCGGTCCACGTGGCGGTCTGATCCTGGCTCGCGCCAACGCCGACATCGAGAAGAAGCTGAACTCCGCAGTATTCCCGGGCGCCCAGGGTGGCCCGCTGGAGCACGTAATCGCTGCCAAGGCGATCTGCTTCAAGGAAGCGCTGCAGCCTGAGTTCAAGATCTACCAGCAACAAGTGGTGAAAAACGCCCAGGCCATGGCCGGCGTATTCATCGAGCGCGGTTTCGACGTGGTGTCGGGCGGTACTCAGAACCACCTGTTTCTGCTGTCGCTGATCAAGCAGGAAATCTCCGGTAAAGACGCCGACGCCGCACTGGGTAAAGCGTTCATCACCGTGAACAAGAACTCGGTACCGAACGATCCACGCTCCCCGTTCGTCACCTCCGGTCTGCGTTTCGGTACGCCGGCAGTGACCACTCGCGGCTTCAAGGAAGCCGAGTGCAAAGAGCTGGCCGGCTGGATCTGCGACATCCTGGCTGACCTGAACAACGAAGCGGTGATCGACGCCGTTCGTGAGAAGGTCAAGGCCATCTGCAAAAAGCTGCCGGTATACGGCGCTTGATTGCACCGCTAAACCGTAGCAATGAAAAAACCGGCCAGTGATGGCCGGTTTTTTTTCGTCCGCAAATTCCTCCTGTAAGAGCTGCCGAAGGCTGCGATCTTTTGACTTTTGCGTCCAATAGACCGATGAAGAACAAGATCAAAAGATCGCAGCCTTCGGCAGATCCTACGCGGCGCTGGCCACTGGTCAGACCGGTCATGCCAATTTTACTGTTACCACTTGTAATCCTGAAAAAACCCAGCGTAGACTGCGCCTGCACTGGACATACCGGTAAGACCACAATAATTAAGTCCTGAATCTGATGCGTTCAAGCGCACGGCAGCCAGGACACCGACCAGGATTCCTCCCATGCTCAGATGGTGCTCGCGCTCAATCTTCCTTCAAGTGGTTCTCGGACTGGTGCTCGGCATCATCTGCGGGCTGGCCCTTCCCGAATACTCCGCCCAACTCAAACCGCTGGGCGACGGTTTCATCAAACTGATCAAGATGCTCATTGGTCTGATCGTGTTCTGCGTGGTGGTCAGCGGCATCAGCGGTGCCGGTGACCTGAAGAAGGTCGGTCGTATCGGCCTGAAATCGGTGATCTACTTCGAAATACTGACCACCATCGCGCTGGTGATCGGTCTGGTGTTCGCCTTCACTACCGGCATCGGCAGCGGCGCGAACATTCATCTGGAGCAGCTCTCCGCCGCCGACATGGGCGACATCGCCCAGCGCGGTCAGCACATGCAAACCACCTCCCAGTTCCTGATGAACCTGATCCCGACCTCGGTAATCGGCGCCTTCGCGGACAACAACATTCTGCAAGTCCTGCTGTTTTCGGTGTTGTTCGGCAGTGCGTTGAATCTGGTGGGCGAAGCAGCGTCGGGTATTTCCCGGCTGATCAATGAGCTGAGCCACGTAATCTTCCGCATCATGGGTATGATCGTGCGTCTGGCGCCGATCGGTGTGTTCGGCGCCATCGCTTTCACCACCAGCAAATATGGCCTGGATTCGCTACAGCACCTGGGCAGCCTGGTCGGTCTGTTTTATCTGACCTGCGTGGCGTTTGTGACATTGATTCTCGGCCTGGTGATGCGCCTTTCGGGCTTGAAGATGTGGCCGTTGCTCAAGTACCTGCGTGAAGAACTGCTGATCGTCATGGGCACCGCCTCTTCCGACGCCGTGCTGCCACAAATCATGCGCAAGCTTGAGCATCTGGGCATTGGCAGCTCCACGGTCGGGCTGGTGATTCCAACCGGGTACTCGTTCAACCTTGATGGTTTTTCGATCTACCTGACCCTGGCCATCGTCTTCATCGCCAATGCCACCGGCACGCCGCTGGCCATGACCGACTTGCTGACGATTCTGCTGGTGTCGCTGATCACCTCCAAAGGCGCCCACGGGATTCCCGGCTCGGCGCTGGTGATTCTCGCAGCGACTCTGACGGCGATCCCGGCGATTCCGGTGGTCGGTCTGGTATTGGTGCTGGCGGTGGACTGGTTCATGGGCATCGGCCGGGCGCTGACCAACCTGATCGGTAACTGCGTTGCCACCGTGGCCATCGCCCGTTGGGAAAAAGACATCGATATCCAACGCGCGAACAAAGTGCTGTCGGGCCAGCAGGGTTATACCTTCCAGCCGAGAAAGCCTGTCGGCCCGGTGCATCAACAAGAATTCTGAATAATCGCCGTGCCTGCCTACGGGCAGGCACGGTCATCAATCGTTATGGATGCTCATGGAGCGAACAGTGATCACCACATCAACCGTCGTCAATTCAGTCGTAGAAAAACTTCGGGCCGCTCTGGCCCGTGGTCAGTGGCGTTCCGGCGAGATGCTGCCAGGGCAACGTGAGCTGGCCGAACAACTTGGCATCAGCCGCCCGAGCCTGCGTGAAGCGGTGATCGTGCTGGAAACCCTCGGGCTGGTGCGCTCCATGCCGGGCAAAGGCGTGGTGGTGCTGGAAGCCAATCTCAACGACAGCCAAAGCCACGACAGCGCGGTCGCCGGGGCGAGCCTGGAAGACGTGCTGCAACTGCGCTACACCCTCGAGCCATTCATTGTCGGCCTGGTGGCGCAGTCGATCAGCAGCAAGGAAGTCGGGCAACTGCGCCTGACCCTGATGGACATGCGCGAAGCGCTGGAGGCCAGCGACAGCGAGGCCGGTATGAACGCCTACATCGCGTTCCACGAAGAGTTGTTCACGCTGACCTCGAACCCGATTTTCCAGAGCGTGGTGCAGCAAACCAGTAATGCCCTCAAGCAAAGCGCCGATGTGCTGCGCAATTCGCCTGAGCACCTGGCGGAACGCCTTGAAGAAAATGAAGCCGTGGTGCGTGCCATTCGCAGCAAGAACAGCGCCCAGGCCAGCGCCGAGATGCGTCGGCACATCCTTCGGGAAGGCCAACGGATGGGCATCGAATTGAACATCCCGGACGACCACCTCGGCAGTTGACCCCCTCTTCGAACTGGAGACAGGCCATGAACAGCTTCGCCTCACCACATATTTTCACTGCCCTGCCATTCTCCCGAACGGACACCGGGAAACCGCCAGCGGATGATCTCTATTCACGGATCTTCGACGCCATTCTCGAACAGCGCATCCATGCAGCCAGTCGTTTTACCGAAGACAGCCTGGCGCAGATGTTCAGCGCTCGACGCAGTGACATTCGTGGCGTACTGACGCAGTTGTCCCATCAGCAGATCATTATCCTTCGGACCAATCATCGTCCCCGAGTCGCCGCGCCCGATGTCGAGCAGACTCGGCAGACGCTGCATGCCCGACGACTGACCGAAATCACGCTGGTTCGACTGGCCTGCCAGCAACCTCGCCCACAGGACCTGAAACGCCTGCGCGCCTTGATCGAAAGTGAACGCCAATGCACAGCGCGTGGTCCGGCCATTCGATTGTCAGGGGAGTTTCATCTGCAACTGGCCGAAATGGCGGGGAACGCACCGTTGGCGCATTTTCTCGGCAGCCTGGTGCCGCTGACTTCGTTGGCGATTGCTCAGGTAGGCGGTTATTGCACGTGGCACGAGCACACGGAGATTGTCGATGCAGTGGAGCGTGGGGATGTTGTGATGGCCGAAATATTGATGAACCGGCACCTGGATCATCTTGAGGAGGTATTGCTGAACTCTGGATCGGTAGTCAGCCAAAATCGTGTTGCCGGTTAGATCGCCATCGCGAGCAGGCTCGCTCCCACATTTGAAATGCATCCCCCTGTGGGAGCGAGCCTGCTCGCGATGGCGGCATCAGGCTCGCTGAAAATGTCGGGGCTTACTCTGCCGCGACCCGGGCAAACCCCTCACGAATCTTCTCTTCCGGCAACTCATCGGCAATGAACACGATCACACTTTCGCGCGTGTCGTCGTCCGCCCATTCGGTATCCCAGTCGAAACCGTACAACTTCAGCACGCCCTGAAACACCATGCGTCGCGGCTCGCCAAGGATGTTCAACACACCTTTATAGCGTAGCAATTGCTTGCCATGGTCTTCCAGCAGCTCATTCATGAACTCGCTGAGTTTGTCGATATCCAGCGGTTTATCGGTGCGCAGCACCAGGCTGGAAATGCGGTCGATGGACGGTGCCTTGCTCACCGGGCGCAAGCTCACGCCACCACCGAGGTCAGCATTGAGGTTGAAACCGCGTACATCGAGCAGTTCGGCCAGGTCGATCTTGCCGTGATCGACCACACGAATAGGCGCGCGGCGATTGATGCGGGTCAGGCGCTCGCTGAGGGCGGTGAAGGTCGGCTCGTCCACCAGATCGCGTTTGCTCACCAGCAAGCGGTCAGCGAAACCGATCTGCGCCTGGGCGATGGTCTGGGTCAGGTGAGCGTCGGCGTGGGCTGCGTCCACCAGGGTAATGATGCCGTCGAGGATGTATCGCTCGCGCAATTCTTCGTCAATGAAGAAGGTCTGCGCCACTGGCGCCGGGTCGGCCAGACCGGTGCATTCGATCACCAGACGATCGAAGGCGATTTCGCCGCTGTCCAGGCGCTCCAGCAGCAGGTACAGCGCTTTGGTCAAATCGGTATGGATGGTGCAGCAAACGCAGCCGTTGGACAGCGTCATCACTTGTACCGGCTCATCGCCCAACAGTTGGGTGTCGATGCCGGCATCACTGAATTCGTTTTCGATCACGGCGATTTTCAGGCCGTGCTCGGCTTTGAGCAGGTGGCGCAGCAGCGTGGTTTTTCCCGCGCCGAGAAAGCCACTGAGGATTGTTACTGGAATGGGAGAGGACAAACGGGTTCTCCTGTTTCACAAAGTTAAGAAACTACACAAAACACATGTGGGAGCGGGCTTGCCCGCGAAGAGGTCATGCCAGTCGACATTAATGTTGAATGACACACCGCTTTCGCGAGCAAGCCCGCTCCCACAGGGATTGCATCAGCCAGGCTGTCGGGTCAACAGCACTTCGGTCCACCCTTGCCACCGTAACGAGCCTCCTGACGTTCGCGAAAGAACATCTCGTAGCTCATCACCGGCTTGTCCGGGTGTTTGGTTTGCATATGCTCGACGTAGTTATCGTAATCGGGCATACCGACCATCAGGCGCGCGGCCTGACCGAGGTATTTACCCAGGCGACTCAGGTCATTGAACATGCTGCACTCCTCGATCAAGCATCCGGCTGAGCCTGGAATGGCGCTTCTTTATCCGTACGTTCTTTTTTGCCCCAGGCGGCGATACCGACCTTGAGCGCATAGAACAGGATGCTGAACACCACGAACAGGAACAGCGCGGTCAGCGTTGCGTTGGTGTAGGCGTTGAAGATCACATGCTGCATCTGCTCGATGCTCTTGGCCGGGGCCAGGACCTGCCCGTTGGCCAACGCATCGCTGTACTTCTTGGCCAGCGCCAGGAAGCCGATTGCCGGGTTGGCATCGAACAGCTTGATGAAGCCGGCGGTGGTGGTGCAGATCAGCAGCCACACGGCTGGCAGCATGGTCACCCACACATAGCGTTGGCGTTTCATTTTGATCAGCACAACGGTCGCCAACATCAGCGCGATACCGGCCAGCATCTGGTTGGAGATACCGAACAGCGGCCACAAGGTGTTGATCCCGCCCAATGGATCGATCACGCCTTGGTACAGCAGGTAACCCCACATTGCCACGCAACCGGCGGTGGCGATCAGGTTGGCGGTCCAGGATTCGGTGCGTTTGAGCGCCGGCACGAAGGAACCGAGCAAGTCTTGCAGCATGAAACGTCCGGCACGGGTACCGGCGTCCACTGCGGTCAGGATGAACAGCGCTTCGAACAGAATCGCGAAGTGGTACCAGAACGCCATGGTGTTTTCACCCGGCAGAACGTGGTGCAGGATCTGCGCGATACCGACCGCCAGGGTCGGCGCACCGCCGGCGCGGGCCAGGATGGTGGTTTCACCGATGTCCTTGGCCACCGCTTGCAGCGCTTCCGGGGTAATCGCGAAACCCCAGCCGCTGACGGCTTGTGCCACCGCCACCACGTCACCACCGACGATTGCCGCCGGACTGTTCATGGCGAAGTACACGCCCGGCTCAATCACCGAAGCGGCAACCATTGCCATGATGGCCACGAAGGATTCCATCAGCATGCCGCCGTAACCGATGTAACGGGCGTTAACCTCGTTATCCAGCAACTTCGGCGTGGTGCCGGAGGAGATCAGTGCATGGAAACCGGACACTGCGCCACAGGCGATGGTGATGAACAGAAACGGGAACAACCCACCCTTCCACACCGGCCCGGTGCCGTCGATGAACTGGGTCAATGCCGGCATTTTCAGCTCGGGCATGGTGATCAGAATGCCGATCGCCAGCGCGACAATGGTGCCGATTTTCAGGAAAGTAGACAGGTAGTCACGCGGTGCCAGAATCAGCCACACCGGCAACACTGCTGCCACAAAACCGTAGCCGATCAGCATCCAGGTGATCTGGATCCCGGTGAAGCTGAATGCTTTGGCCCACACCGGGTCAGCAGCAATCTGCCCGCCCAGCCAGATCGAACCCAGCAGCAATGCCACGCCGATCACCGAAATTTCACCGATGCGGCCCGGACGGATGTAGCGCATGTAGATGCCCATGAACATCGCGATCGGGATGGTCGCCATCACCGTGAAAATACCCCACGGGCTTTCGGCCAGGGCTTTGACCACGATCAGCGCCAGCACCGCGAGGATGATGATCATGATCAGGAAGCAGCCAAACAGCGCGATGGTTCCGGGGATGCGGCCCATTTCTTCACGGACCATGTCGCCCAGGGAACGGCCATTGCGGCGGGTGGACATGAACAGCACCATGAAGTCCTGAACCGCACCGGCCAGCACCACGCCGGCAATCAGCCACAGCGTGCCGGGCAGGTAGCCCATCTGCGCCGCCAATACCGGACCGACCAGCGGCCCCGCGCCGGCGATAGCCGCGAAGTGGTGACCGAAAAGAATGTGTTTGTTGGTCGGCACATAGTCCAGACCGTCATTGTTGAGCACGGCGGGTGTAGCCCGACGCGGATCGAGTTGCATCACATTGTTAGCGATGAACAGGCTGTAGTAGCGGTAAGCGACCAGATAAATGGCCACGGCGGCGACCACGATCCACAAGGCGTTGATCGCCTCGCCTCGGCGCAATGCCACTACGCCCAGGGCGCACGCTCCCAGGATTGCCAGCAGCAGCCAGGGTAAGTGGCGTAGCAGGCTATTATTATTTTTCATTTTATGATTCCAGCCAGAGTGGACAAGAAAGACAGCCATCCCGAGTTTAGCGCTACTGGCCTCAAAGGCCACCCCCAACGTTGGTCTAGACCCTGTCTTGCTGGCAGGCTTTAACAATGCGGGTCTATAGTCAGCGGACATTCAGAGGATTGCACCATGAGTGAACACCTTGCTGATCGCCGCCGCTTCAAACGTATTGCGTTCGATGCTCGATCCGAGCTGAGCCAAGGAGAATTCATCTGGCCGGTGAAGCTGATCGACCTGTCGCTCAAAGGGTTGTTGATCGAGCGGCCCGAGCCATGGCTGGGAAATCGGCAGCAGGCGTTCTCGGTCGACATTCATCTGAGCAATGACATCGAGATCAAAATGGATATGGAGCTGACCCATGAAGATCAGGGGCAGCTCGGGTTTGTCTGCAAACACATAAGTCTGGAATCGATTGAGCGCCTGCGGCGTTTGATCGAGTTCAACCTGGGCGATCCGCAAGAGCTGGAGCGCGAACTGGGCGCACTCATCGAAATCTGAAAACGCCGCAATACCCAGTGGGAGCCGGGCTTGCCCGCGATGGCTATTTTAGTCCCACCACAAATGTCGACGGACAAACCGCTATCGCGGGCAAGCCCGGCTCCCACAGGATTGTGTGTTGCTTGCAGCTATTCGAACAACGCATCGAGCGCCTGTTCCAGGCGGGTCACGGCAATAATCTGCAACCCCGGTGGTGCCTCTTTGGGCGCGTTGCCCTTGGGCACGATGGCGCGCTTGAAGCCGTGCTTGGCCGCCTCTTTCAAGCGCTCCTGGCCACTCGGTACCGGGCGCACTTCACCCGACAACCCGACTTCACCAAACACCAGCAGATCATGGGGCAGTGGCCGGTTGCGCAAACTGGACATGACCGCCGCCATCAAGGCCAGGTCGGACGCTGTTTCCAGAACCTTCACGCCGCCGACCACGTTGAGGAACACGTCCTGATCGTGAGTCGGAATGCCGCCATGGCGGTGCAGCACCGCCAGCAACATCGCCAATCGATTCTGATCCAGCCCCAGCGTTACCCGGCGCGGGTTGGCCAAATGGCTGTCATCCACCAAGGCCTGGACTTCCACCAGCATCGGTCGGGTGCCTTCCCACGTTGCCATGACCACGCTGCCCGGGACTTCTTCCTGAGCGCGGGTGAGAAAAATTGCCGAAGGGTTGGAGACTTCTTTCAGGCCCTTGTCGGTCATGCCGAACACGCCCAATTCATTCACCGCGCCGAAACGGTTTTTCACCGCCCGCAGCAGACGCAGGCGCCCATCGGATTCGCCTTCGAAATACAGAACGGTATCGACCATGTGCTCCAGCACTCGGGGGCCGGCCAACGCGCCTTCTTTGGTGACATGGCCCACGAGGAAAATCGCCGTGCCGCTTTGTTTGGCGTAACGCACCAGCAACGCCGCACTTTCGCGCACCTGGGAAACGCCCCCGGGTGCCGATTGCAGTTGTTCGGTGAAGATCGTCTGAATCGAGTCGATCACCATCACCTTGGGCTTTTCCTGCCGGGCGGTGGCGATGATGGTTTCGATGCAGGTTTCGGTCATCACCCGCAGTTGATCCTGAGGCAAGCCGAGCCGCCGGGCGCGCATGGCCACTTGCTGCTGAGACTCTTCGCCGGTGACATACAGCGCCGGCATGCTCTTGGCGAGGTTGCACAAGGTTTGCAACAGAATGGTCGACTTGCCGATGCCGGGATCACCACCGATCAACACCACCGAGCCATCCACCAGGCCGCCGCCCAGTACGCGATCGAGCTCACTGGACGCTGTGGAGAAACGCGGAATCTCTTCGACGCTGACTTCGGCCAGGGTCTTGATCTGTGCCTGCTGGCCGGTCCAACCGGTGCGACCACTGGGGGCTGAGGCGCCGCCACTCTCCACCATGGTTTCGGTCAGCGTGTTCCAGGCCCCGCATTCGCCGCACTGGCCGGCCCACTTGGGGAAGGTTGAACCGCACTCGGTGCAGCCGTACATGCGCTTGGCCTTGGCCATCTGAACTCCCGGCAAAAACCGCGATGATAGCTCAGCTGGCACGGATCAGCGCGGCGCCGCCGTGTGGATTTCACCGCTGGCCAGACGCGCGGCACTGTTACCCAGTGGATCTTGAGCGTTCATGTCCGCGCCTTTGGCCTTGAGTGCGTCGAGCAACTCGACGCGCTTGAACAAGCCGGCGTACATCGCGGCAGTTTGTCCTGCACCATTACGTTGGTCGGGGCTGCAATGGGTGGACAGCAAGGTTCTGGCGATCTGCACTTCGCCTTTGAAAATCGCGCCCATCAGCGCCGTGTTGCCGCGTTGATCCTGAGCGCAGGCGTCCGCGCCGGCGGCGAGCAAACGCTCCACGGCGGCACTCTGGCCATGATAGGCCGCCAGAATCAGTGCGGTGTAACCCTTGCTGTCGCGGGTATCGAGGGAATAGCCGGCCTCGATGAAGGTCTCGAGCATCGGCACATCACCGCGTCGAGCAGCATCGAAGTAGTAATCCTGTAATTGGGTTTTCAGCGCCTCGGGGTCCTGCGAGACTTGCGTGCCGGGTCCGGCGAGCACACTGACTAACCAGCACGCCAGAAACACAGACAGATAAATACGCATGGCAACGCTCCTTGATCAGACGGGACCTCGCGTGAGGCCCCGCTTCAGACAGATAGATCAATCGACCAGTTTGGCTGCCAGTGCCTTGACTCGGGCCAGATCACCCTTGGCCACCTTGGTCACCCCTGTCCCGTATTCCGGGTCGGCCTTATAGAGAAAGGACAGGATGATGTGCTTGCTCTCGTCATCGGTGGTGGCCAGGGAGCCGCCGAAGCTGTCGATCAGATCCAGACGTTCCTTCTGGTTGAACGAACGATACAGATCGCCGGCCTGCTTGAAGTTCTGCTCACGCTGAATCTTCGCCTGCTGCGTGCTGCCCGACAGGGTCGACTGGCTGTAACGCGCGGTTTGCGGCTCTTCACGGGGCAGCAAACGACTTGGCTGGTAATTCACGCCCGTGCTGCTGGCGCCAGTGTTCATTGCGCCATCCTGATTACCGTTGTTCACGGTAATTTTGGGGGCGTTGATTGGCAGTTGCAGAGCATTGGCCCCCAGACGATACAGTTGGGTATCGGCATACGAGAACACTCGTCCCTGCAACAAGCGATCTTCCGAAGGTTCGATACCCGGAACTAAATTGGCTGGCGCCATGGCCACTTGTTCGGTTTCCTGAAAAACATTCGCCGGATTACGGTTCAACACCATTTGTCCAACTTTTCGTTCAGGAACACCGGGCCAGATTTTGGTGGCGTCCAATGGATCGAAATCAAACTTGGACAAATCTTGAGGTTTTAGAACCTGGACGTACAAGTCCCACTTTGGAAAGTCACCCTTGTTAATGTGAGCGACCAAGTCATTAGTCATATGACTGTAATCTTTACCTTGAACACCGGCAACTTCTTTGGGGTCGAGATTTTTTATCCCCTGCAAACTTTTCCAGTGAAACTTTACATAGTTAACTTCACCTTTGGCGTTAACCAACTTGTAGGCATGTACACCATTGCCGTCCATCTCCCGATAACTGGCCGGCGTGCCGGAGTTGGAATACAACTCGGTCAAGGTGCGAGTGGCTTCAGGAACATGGGAGAAGAAGTCGAAACGGCGGGAGTCGTCGTCAAGGTTGGTGCGCGGGTCCGGCTTGAAGG
This sequence comes from Pseudomonas sp. P9_31, assembly GCF_034008235.1. NCBI lineage: Bacteria > Pseudomonadati > Pseudomonadota > Gammaproteobacteria > Pseudomonadales > Pseudomonadaceae > Pseudomonas > Pseudomonas sp. P9_31. The sequence continues at coordinate 921,647 of NZ_CP125375.1, read as the reverse complement.
CGTGGACCATATCTGGAAACTTGATGGCGTCGCGAATGAAGAAAGTCGGGAAATTGTTGCCGACCAGGTCCCAGTTGCCGTCTGCGGTGTAGAACTTGGTGGCGAAACCACGCGGGTCACGCAAGGTTTCCGGCGAATGATTGCCGTGCACCACCGCAGAGAAACGCACGAATACCGGCGTGCTCTGGCCGCCGGCGAATACCTTGGCCTTGGTCAGGTCACTGAGGTCGTCGGTCACGGTGAACGTGCCATGGGCGCCAGTACCGCGGGCATGCACCACGCGTTCGGGAATGCGTTCACGGTCGAAACGCTGGAGTTTCTGGATCAATTGTACGTCTTGCAGCAGCACCGGCCCGGTCGCGCCGGCGGTTTGCGAGTTCTGGTTGTCGCCGACGGCAGCACCGTTATCGCGGGTCAACGTCGCGGCGTTGACGGAGAAGGACAGCAGGCTGGCGGTCAGAACGCCAAGGGTACGACGGAGGGGAAAAGCCCCGAGGCCAAGGGGAGTTGTCATGGATGTTTCCTCTGATTTTATAAGGCGCATCCAGGTGCGCACCACAGAGGCTAGTGACCCGAAGGCCAAAACATAAATAGAAATCCCGTACCGGGCCGATAGCGAAAAGGTTCTGGAAAGCCCGGCCTAGAGCGGGTAAACGCGCGCGATTGGTGGCACTTTGTAAACTTATTGCCAGAAGGCGGGTCGATAAGGGCAAGCATTGTAAGAAGGTGTTTCGAGCAGGAGCCGCCTTGCTGATTTACACTGCGTTCACCAACCTCATCTGTAACAAGGGAATAACCTATGGGCGTGATAAGTGAGTTCAAGGCCTTCGCGGTCAAAGGTAATGTGGTCGACATGGCCGTCGGTATCATCATCGGTGCCGCCTTCGGCAAAATCGTTACGTCGTTTGTCGGCGACGTGGTGATGCCGCCCATTGGTTTGCTGATCGGTGGGGTAGACTTCAGTGACCTGGCCTTTACGCTCAAGGCCGCCAACGGCGATGTCCCGGCAGTGATGCTGGCCTACGGTAAGTTCATCCAGAGCATGATCGACTTCATCATTGTCGCCTTCGCGATCTTCATGGGCGTCAAGGCCATCAACCGACTGAAACGCGAAGAAGCCGTTGCGCCAACCCTGCCGCCGGTTCCGACCAAGGAAGAAGAGCTGCTGAGCGAGATCCGCGATCTGCTCAAGGCTCAGAACAATCGGCCCTGATGACCGATTGCCCCAGAAACGGCGCCTCGGCGCCGTTTGTTTACCAGTAGTTTTCCACTGCCACTTGGCCAGGTCGTCGACTGAGGCTCAAGTGCATGTCCCGTTGTTTCAATAGCTGGCGCATGTCATCGATCATCTGTGGATTACCGCAGAGCATCACCCGCGACTGCTCGGCCGTCAGCGCTACACCGGCCGCCCGTTCCAGCTCACCACTTTCCATGAGCCTCGTGATCCGCCCATTCAAGGCCCCCGGATGCTGTTCACGGGTGACGGTCGTTATGAACTGCAGCTTGTGCGCGTACTCGGCCAGATAGTCACGCTGTGCCAGCCCCGTTATCAGTTCCTGGTACGCCAACTCCCGCGCTTCGCGCACGCTATAGACCAGGATGATGCGTTCGAATCTTTCCCAAACCTCGAAGTCCTGCAGGATCGACAGGAACGGCGCCAGGCCCGTACCTGTGGATAACAACCAGAGGTCACGGCCATCAACGAAGCGATCCAGCGTCAGATAACCAAAGGCCTGTCGGTCGACCAGCAGTGTATCGCCGACTTCCAGGCGGCTCAGCTCACTGGTGAATTCCCCTCCCGGCACAACAATGGAGAAGAACTCAAGGAACTCGTCATAGGGCGAAGACACCATGGAATAAGCCCGCCATACCGTACTGCCGTCTGCCTTGGTCACGCCCAGCCGGGCGAATTGCCCGCCGCGAAAACGAAAGCCCGGGTCCCTGGTGGTGCGCAGGGTGAACAGGTTTGGGGTCAATGGCTGGACCTCAAGCAAGGTCTGGCGAGTGAATTTTTCCGCACTGGCAGTCATGGGGCGCTCCATTCAACAGATAACCCCAGTGTCCCGCAAAGCAAGCAGCATAAACACCGGTGATTTGTAATGTCTTTTAGGCCACAAACCAAACAGCACAACAATAAAAATGATTACATCTGGCTTTGAGTCTGTTACTCCGTAGTAATAAAGAAGAACCGGTTATGCAGTTGCAAGCGTCTTCAAGAACGAAAAAAATTCAGCATACATATAGGAATTCTCTTACAATCTGTAACGTGCTGGATCCAGGATCCAATCCGCACCCCCAAGGAAGCCGCACGGAGTTACCAGATGAAAGCGTGGAAGGAATCACAGCTAATGCAGCTTTCTTACGCTCAGAATTTAGAGACCGCGTACGAGATTTCTCTCAATCTCGTTAAAAACCTGGGCTTTAATTTCTGCGCATTTTCAGTAATACCCCGAACACGAGGGATCCCCCATCATAAGATCAATTTGAATAACTACTCTAGCGAATGGAACACCCAATATGAACAAGAACATTTCAGTGAGATCGATCCAATACTAGCCCACTGCAATCGCTCCGAAATGCCGATTCTTTGGCAGGAGGACGTCTTCTCAAAGACACCAGCGCTGTGGCAAACACAAAAAAAGCAAGGTTTGCACTATGGCTGGTCCCAATCCGTTCATGATAAGAACGGACTTTGCAGCATGCTAAGCCTGGCCAGAAGCCACTGCCCGATTACTACGCATGATATGTATGAAAATCTGGGCTACGCGATGTTCATCAGCCGGCACCTGCATGGGCTTGCCGTGAAAGACCTGCCTGCCTCCTCGCTGAATCCGGACACCGTGCATTTATCATCCCGAGAAATTGAAGTGCTGAAATATTCAGCCAACGGCAAGACGGCATGGGAGATCGCGACCATCCTCAACCTGAGTGAAAGCACGGTACGGTTCCATTTACAAAACACCATCCGCAAATTCGGCGTCAACAACAAGATTGCGGCGGTGATCAGAGCAGCAAGGGAAGGCGTTATCTAAAACTGTTCGAATCCGGTAATCCCTGCAAGTAATCCAGAACAAAAAAACGTACCATCTGCGATCCATCCTGAGTGATGACGTGGGAAATCCCACGACGCAGCCCACTCGGATGGATCCGCCCGCTACAACGCCCCTGAGCGACGGGCCCCCGCTTGATTATCCTTCGTTGACTACCCAGAGCCCCCTGCCTCATGCCTCTGCTCGAAACCCCCTTCGCTCGACTCGACCTGATCCGCCAGCCAGAACAGCAGAACGAACCGCTGCAAGCGTTTGATGCCGCAGACGAATACCTGCTCAATCATCTGGCCGGACAACAACCGACAGCCGATATCCGAGTGCTGGTGCTCAACGACAGCTTCGGCGCATTGGCCGCCAGCCTGGTGGGCAAGGTCCGGGTGACCAGCAGCGGCGATTCGTTTCTAGCCTTTCAGGGACTGGAAAAAAACCTGATACGCAACGGCCAGGCGTTTGATGCGGTGTCGAAGGTGCCTGCCAGCGAAGCGTTCGTCGGGCCGTTTGACCGGGTCTTGATCCGGGTACCGAAAACCCTGGCCTTGCTGGAAGAGCAACTGATTCGGCTACAGGGTCAATTGGCTCCCGGCGCTCAAGTGGTTGCGGCCGCGATGGTGAAGCATCTGCCACGCGCCGCTGGCGATCTGCTGGAGCGCTACATCGGCCCGGTGCAAGCCTCGCTGGCCGTGAAGAAGGCTCGACTGCTGATCGCCACGCCCGAAGTCAAAGCCTGCGCGATCTCTGCATACCCGACCCGCTATCGACTCGACGAGCCTGCAATCGAACTGCTCAATCACGCGAATGTGTTCTGCCGCGAAGGACTGGATATCGGCACACGGGCCTTTTTGCCGCACTTGCCGAAGAACCTCGGCGCAGCGCGTGTCGCCGATCTGGGGTGTGGCAACGGCGTGCTGGCGATCGCCAGTGCCCTGCAAAACCCCGAGGCTCAATACACCCTGGTGGACGAGTCATTCATGGCCGTGCAATCGGCCGCTGAAAACTGGCGCGCGGCACTGAGTGATCGTGACGTGATTGTGCGGGCCGGCGATGGGTTGGCTGGCCAGGAACCCCAATCCCTGGACGTGGTGCTGTGCAATCCACCGTTTCACCAACAGCAAGTAGTCGGTGATTTCCTGGCCTGGCGGATGTTCCAGCAGGCGCGCGAAGCGCTGGTGGTAGGCGGCGCGCTGTACATCGTCGGCAACCGTCATCTGGGCTATCACAGCAAGCTTGCGCGGTTGTTCCGCGGCGTCGAGCAAGTAGCAGCCACCCCCAAGTTCGTGATTCTCAAAGCCCGTAAATAACCGCGCACAAAAAACCCTCCATCGCGGGAGGGTTGTAAATCCGTGCCGCAAGGCAACGGGATGGGAATTTCAGTGGGTGCTCAGGCCCGCGGCGTTCATGAACATGCGCATCAGGCTGGCCACGATGAACAGTGCCACGACGCTGCCGGTCCAGATCATCGCCAGCCAGCCGAGTCGCTGCCATAGCGGCTTTTTCTCGGCGGCTTCGATTTCCTGCAAATCAGGTTTGCCAGCCATCATCGCTTTCTCCTCTGCAACGGCGCAGGTATCAATCCTGCGCCGTAGTCGCTAGTGGTAACCATCTTCATGGGTGACCTTGCCGCGGAACACGTAGTAGCTCCAGAAGGTGTAACCCAGGATGAACGGGATGATGAACAGCGTACCCACCAGCATGAAGCCCTGGCTTTGCGGCGGCGCGGCAGCGTCCCAGATCGAGATCGACGGCGGCACGATGTTCGGCCACAGGCTGATACCCAGGCCGCTGTAGCCGAGGAAGATCAGCACCAGGGTCAGCAGGAATGGCGTGTAATGCGCGTTGCGGGCCACCGCGCGAATCAAACCATACAGGGTCACCAGCACCAGAATCGGCACCGGCAGGAACCAGAACAAATTCGGCAGGGTGAACCAGCGTGCGGCGATCTCGGCATGGGCCAACGGCGTCCAGATGCTGACGATGCCAATCACCGCCAGCAACACGAAGGACAATGGCCGCGCCAGGTCATGCATCTGTTCCTGCAGCTTGCCTTCGGTCTTCATGATCAGCCAGGTGCAGCCGAGCAGCGCGTAAGCCACCACCAACGCCGCACCGCAGAACATCGTGAACGGCGTCAGCCAGTCCAGTGAGCCACCGGCGAACTGACGGTTGACCACTGGCAGCCCATCGATGAACGCCCCCAACGCCACGCCCTGAAAGAAGGTTGCGGCGATCGAACCGCCAATGAACGCCTTGTCCCAGAGGTGGCGCTTGGCGTCCTTGGCCTTGAAGCGGAACTCGAAAGCCACGCCGCGGAAAATCAGCCCGATCAGCATGAAAATCAGCGGCAGGTACAACGCCGAGAGCACCACCGAATAGGCTAGCGGGAAGGCGCCGAACAAGGCCGCGCCGCCCAATACCAGCCAGGTTTCGTTGCCGTCCCAGACCGGGGCGACGGTGTTCATCATCACGTCACGGTCGGTCTTGCCCTTGATGAACGGGAAAAGAATCCCGATCCCCAGGTCGAAGCCGTCCATGACCACGTACATCATGATGCCGAAGATGATGATCACGGCCCAGATCAGCGGAAGATCAATACCCATGATTCAAATCTCCTTGTTCAGGCTGTGGTTGTGATCACCGTCACCGTTGTCATCGGCTGCGGACAGCGGACGGGCCGGCGTACGTTTCTGGCCAGGACCGCCTTCGTTGGTTTCCTTGCCTTCGTCGACCTTCGGCCCTTTGCGCACCAGGCGCATCATGTAGCCAAGGCCGGCACCGAACAGCGCGAAATACACCACAACGAACATGATCAAGGTGATGCTCATCTGCACGAAGCTGTGCCCGGAGGACGCATCCGCCGTGCGCATCAGCCCATAAACCACCCATGGCTGACGACCGATTTCAGTGGTGAACCAGCCGGCGAGGATCGCGATCAGACCGGACGGCCCCATCCACAACGCCAGGTACAGAAACGGACGCGAGGTATACAGCTTGTCACGCTTGCGCAGCCACAGGCTCCACAGACCGGTGAAGATCATCAGGAAACCCAGGCCGACCATGATCCGGAACGACCAGAAGACGATGGTCGAATTCGGCCGGTCTTCAGGCGGGAACTCCTTGAGCGCCGGTACTTGCTTGTCCATGGTGTGGGTCAGGATCAGGCTGCCCAGATACGGAATCTCGACCGCGAATTTGGTCTTCTCGGCTTTCATGTCCGGCCAGCCGAACAGGATCAACGGGGTCGGTTCATCGCCAACATTTTCCCAGTGGCCTTCGATCGCAGCGATTTTCGCCGGCTGGTGCTTGAGGGTATTGAGGCCGTGGAAGTCACCGATGACGGCCTGAATCGGCGCCACGATCAAGGCCATCCACATGGCCATCGAGAGCATGGTGCGGATCGCCGGGTTGTCCTTGCCACGCAACAAGTGCCAGGCCGCCGACGAACCGACGAAGAAAGCGGTAGCCACGAACGCCGCCGTGGCCATGTGCATCAGGCGGTAAGGGAACGACGGGTTGAAGATAATCGCCAGCCAGTCCACCGGAATGACCTGGCCATTGATGATTTCGTAGCCTTGCGGAGTCTGCATCCAACTGTTGGAGGCCAGAATCCAGAAGGTCGAAATAAGGGTGCCGATGGCCACCATGACCGTGGCGAAGAAGTGCAGCTTGCGCCCGACCTTGTTCCAGCCGAACAGCATGACGCCAAGGAAACCGGCTTCGAGGAAAAAGGCGGTGAGTACTTCGTAGGTCAATAACGGCCCGGTCACGGAACCGGCGAAATCCGAGAATCGGCTCCAGTTGGTACCGAACTGATAGGCCATGACCAAACCGGACACCACGCCCATACCGAAGTTGACGGCAAAGATCTTCGACCAGAAATGGTACAGATCGCGGTAAGTGCCATTGTGCGTCTTCAGCCACAGGCCTTCGAGCACCGCCAGGTAACTCGCCAGGCCAATGGTGATGGCCGGGAACAGGATGTGGAACGAAATGGTGAACGCAAACTGAATCCGGGCGAGATCAAGTGCCTCCAAACCGAACATAAGTCTTCCTCTGTCAGGTAATACCGGCTGAAGGCTTGCGGCCTGCACCCACTGCCCCCACGGATATGGAGTGTGGCGAATTTGAATTCGTTCTTTTTCTACCATCATCACAACGTAGGGAATCTGGCCATCAGGCCACCCGATCAATTCCACGAAGGGTCTTGATCTGGATCAAGCAATGTTGAAAGAGTAGTCGCATTTTTGCCGATGGACGGTGTGGTCTATTGCCGCGTGACAGGTTGCCTCACGGGTTTGGTCATGAACTGCAATACATTCCCTGTGGCGAGGGAGCTTGCTCCCGCTCGGCTGCGCAGCAGTCGTAAAACCGGGTAATGCGATATGCCCGTGGGAATGAGATGGCAGGTTCAGGACTGCTTCGCAGCCCAGCGGGAGCAAGCTCCCTCACCACACGGGATTTCGTCTGCTCCGCAGATCGGTGTCTAGCTAACTAAATTTCCCGCCCTCGCAACCTCTGGTTACAGGTAGGTGATAATCTCGCCCTTCCCTCGCTCAAGACCTGCCTCAGATGCCCAGCCAAGCGCCCTTGCTGTTACGTCATCACCGCCCGTTTATCGCGTTTTGGCTGGCTCGGGTATTTACCGCCAGCGGTTTTCAGATGCTGACCGTGGCCATTGGCTGGAATCTTTATCAACTGACCGGCAACGTGCTCGATCTGGGTCTGGTGGGGCTGGTGGAGTTTGCCCCGCGGGTGTTGTTCATGCTGCACACCGGGCATGTCGCGGACCGCTACGACCGGCGTAAGGTCGCGGCGATCTGTCAGTCCCTGCAAGCGTTGATCGCCCTGTCGCTGGCCATCGGCAGCGCGACCGACCATGTCACCCGGGAGATGATCTTCATCCTCGCGTTCCTGCTGGGTGCCGCCCGCTCCTTCGAGATGCCAACGACCCAGGCCTTGCTGCCGAGCATCGTGCCCAGCGCCCTGTTCCCCCGCGCGGTTGCCGCCGCGCAATCTGCGCAACAATCGGCGACCATCGTCGCCCCGGCGCTGGGCGGTTTGCTCTACGCCTTCGGCAGCGTCTGGGTGTATGGCCCGACGGTGATCCTCTACCTCATCGCCTGTACGCTGATGCTCAACCTCCCGGCCCGGCAGACGCCGCTGAACAAGGGCAAGGCGACCCTGGATTCGCTGCTGGCAGGCATCCGCTTCATTCGCAGCCGCCCGGACATTCTCGGAGCGATTTCCCTGGACCTGTTTGCCGTCCTGCTGGGTGGCGCGACCGCGCTGCTGCCGGTGTTCGCCAAAGATATTCTGCTGACCGGCCCCTGGGGGCTGGGCCTGTTGCGTTCGGCCCCGGCGGTGGGTGCGCTGCTGATGTCGCTGTTTCTGGCGCGATTTGCCGTGGAGCGCAACGTCGGACGGGTCATGTTCACCGCCGTGGGCGTATTCGGAGTGGCGACGATCGCTTTCGGCTTGTCGACCTCGTTCTGGTTTTCCCTCGCCGTGCTGGTGGTATTGGGTGCGGCGGACATGATCAGCATGGTGATCCGCGCCTCGTTCGTGCAACTGGAAACCCCGGACGAAATGCGCGGCCGGGTCAGCGCCGTGAACGGTCTGTTCATCGGTGCATCGAATCAACTCGGCGAGTTCGAATCCGGCCTGACGGCCCACTGGTTCGGCACCGTGCCAGCGGTGGTCATGGGTGGCATCGGCACGCTGGTGGTGACCGGGGCGTGGATCAAACTGTTCCCGACCCTGGCCAACCGCGACCGCATGCATGTGCCGGTGGAAGCAGTCAGGGCATGACGCAGTCTGTCCAGGGCGCTCTCTAAACCACCAACTCCCCCGCCACCGCCGACCGCGTGGCTTTGCCACAGAGTTGCTCCACCAGCGTCAGCGCAAACTGCAACGCGGCGCCCGAACCCTGAGCGGTGATGCAGTTGCCGTCGACCACCACCGGTTGATCAATGAAGTTACAACCTGACAGTTGATGGCTGACAGCGGGCAGGCAGGTCATGCGCCGCTGACGTAAAACGCCAAAGGTTTGCAGCGCCAGCGCCGGAGACTCGGCAATACCGGCGAACAGGCGCCCGGCGGCGGCCTGGTCCTTGATCAATTGTTGCAGGGGTTGGTGAGCCGCCAAATGCTGCGCCCCCACGGCACCGCCGGGCAGAACGATCAGGTCGAAAGGCTGGGCCAGCAAATCCACCAACATCGCATCGGCGGTCAAGCGGGTGCCGCGAGCGCAGGTGAGCATGCGTCGCGACTCGATGCTGGCCACCACCACTTCAACCTTGGCGCGGCGCAGCACATCGATCAGGGTCACGGTTTGCAGATCGTCGATGCCCTCGGCGAGGGTAATCAGGGCTCTAAAGGTCATGGGCGCGGTCCACAGGATGATCTTTAAAGCGTAGTCAGCTTTCCTGTCCCTTGTTCGAGCCTGGCTGTTACTTGATGTAAAGCTGGGTCGACATCGTGTTGCCCGGTGCGTTGATCGAGGTGTTGCTGAACGTGAAGTTGCCGTCCTGCTTGCCCTTCAGGTCGAAGATGTACAAAAAGCCGACCACTTTGGTCCGTTCAGAGCAATCCGTCAGATTGCCGTTATCGAACGCGCAGACTTTGGTCCGGGTGCCATCCACCTCGAAACCGTCCAGCGCGACATGGGCCTGGCGACCGTAGCCGACTTCCAGCACGTAAACCTTGATGTTCGGCCCCTTGTGGTCGCAACGGGTTTGCGCCTGGCCGTCCGCGATACTTTCAAAGCCACAGCCTGGCGATTCGACCTTGAGTACCTTTACCTGACTCAACGGGGGCGCCGTCGCTGCCGAGGCGGTTTGCGCCCCCAGGAACAATGCGATCAATATTGCGAATGCGGCAACCGCACGCCTGTTCATGCACTTCATATTCACCCTTCCCTCTCCCCCCAAAAAACAGCGCGCAGTATGGCGCAGTTCTCTTTTGGGCAAAACATCGACGACGATCGTAGCCATAAGCAGCCATAACCCTACGCTGCTGGTATGATGCGCGGCTTTTTCCGACCCACAGAAATTTCACAGGCGCCTACGGCGGTCTGTGCTTTGCTGTTGAGGTCGATACATTCACGGCGCCGGGCGCGCCACGGGGAGCAGACATGCTGGAAAGGCTGTTTCAACTCAAGGCACACAACACCAACGTGCGGACCGAGATTCTGGCGGGCGTCACGACCTTTTTGGCCATGGCCTACATTCTGTTCGTCAACCCGAGCATCCTCGGCGAGACCGGCATGGACAAGGGCGCGGTGTTTGTCGCCACCTGCCTGGCAGCCGCCATCGGCTCGACGACCATGGGCCTGATCGCCAACTACCCGATCGCCCTCGCGCCGGGCATGGGGCTGAACGCCTTCTTCACTTACACCGTGGTTCTGCACATGGGCCACACCTGGCAAGTGGCACTGGGCGCGGTGTTCCTCTCGGCGGTGATGTTTTTCCTGTTGTCGATCTTCCGCATCCGCGAATGGATCATCAACAGCATCCCGCTGGCGCTACGCTCGGCGATTGCCGCCGGTATCGGCCTGTTCCTGGCGCTGATCGCCCTGCACAACGCTGGTATCGTGGTCAGCAACCCGGCAACCATGGTCGGCCTCGGTGACCTGACGCAACCGGCGCCGATTCTCGCAAGCCTCGGTTTTGCCCTGATCGTGGCGCTTGAAGCCCTGAAAGTGCGAGGTGCGGTACTGATCGGCATTCTGTCGGTGACCATCGTCTCCATCCTGTTGGGCTTCAGCCCGTTCGGCGGCGTGATGTCGATGCCGCCATCGCTGGCCCCGACCTTTCTGCAACTGGATATCAAAGGCGCACTGAACATCGGTCTGGTCAGCGTGATCTTCGCCTTCCTGTTCGTCGATCTGTTCGACAACTCCGGCACCCTGATTGGCGTTGCCAAACGCGCTGGCCTGATGGGCAAGGACGGTCACATGCCGAAAATGGGCCGCGCCCTGATCGCCGACAGCACCGCGGCCATGGCCGGTTCCTTGCTGGGCACCTCGACCACCACCAGTTACATCGAATCCGCAGCCGGCGTGAGTGCCGGTGGCCGCACCGGCCTGACCGCTGTCGTGGTGGCAATTCTGTTCCTGCTGGCGCTGTTTTTCTCGCCATTGGCGGCCAGCGTTCCAGCCTTCGCCACCGCGCCTGCATTGCTGTTCGTCGCCGTACTGATGACATCTGGCCTGGCGGAAATAGACTGGGACGACATCACCGTCGCCGCACCGGTCGTGGTCACCGCCCTGGCCATGCCGTTCACTTATTCCATCGCCAACGGCATCGCCTTCGGTTTCATCGCCTGGACCGCCGCCAAATTGTTGTCCGGTCGCGGCCGTGAACTGAATTCGGCGCTGGTGATTCTGTCGATTCTGTTCGTGATCAAGTTGGGTTGGTTCAACGCATGACTTTTGATTCCCAGGCTTACGCCGCACAGCTCGAAGAAAAGGTCACGCGCCTGCGTGACCTGCTGGCCCCATTCGGTGCCCCCGAACCCGCAGTGTTCGACTCGCCGCTGAAAAACTTCCGCCTGCGTGCCGAGTTCCGCCTGTGGCGTGAGGCCGGCGAGCGCCATTACGCGATGTTTTCTCAGGAAGACAAACGCACGCCGATCCTGATCGAGGAATTCCCGATCGCAAGCCTGCGCATCAACCAATTGATGCCGCAACTCAAGGCGGCGTGGCAAGCGAGTGCTGCCCTGAGCCACAAGCTGTTCCAGGTAGAGTTTCTGACCACGCTGGCTGGCGATGCGATGATCACCCTGTGCTACCACCGCCCGCTGGACGAGCACTGGCACGCGGCGGCGTCGAAGCTGGCGGCCGAGCTGAACGTCAGTGTCATTGGCCGTTCGAAGGGAAAACGCGAAGTGATCGGTCACGATTACGTGGTCGAGAAACTTGAAGTCAGCGGTCGCACCTTCAGCTATCGCCAGCCGGAAGGCGCGTTCACCCAACCCAACGGCACGGTGAACCAGAAGATGCTCAACTGGGCGTATGACGCCCTCGGCGATCGTTCCGACGATTTGCTGGAGCTGTATTGCGGCAATGGCAACTTCACCCTGCCACTCGCTACCCGCGTGCGCAAAGTACTGGCCACCGAAATCAGCAAGACCTCGGTCAACGCTGCGCTCAGCAACCTGAGCGAAAATGCGGTGGATAACGTCACGCTGGTGCGTTTATCCGCCGAAGAGCTGACCGAAGCCCTGAACGAAGTTCGTCCGTTCCGTCGCCTGCACGGCATCGACCTCAAGAGCTACGAATTCGGTAGCGTGTTCGTCGACCCGCCCCGCGCCGGCATGGACCCGGACACTTGCGAACTGACCCGGCGCTTCGACAACATCCTCTACATTTCCTGCAACCCGGAAACCCTCGCGGCCAACATCGCCCAACTGCACGACACTCACCGCATCACTCAATGTGCGATGTTCGACCAGTTTCCATGGACCCATCACATGGAATCCGGAGTGTTGTTGACCCGTCGTTGATTACATCCCTACACACAAACCAGCCGTCCCCGGGACGGCTTTTTTGTGGGCGATTGAAACGCTCTGTATTTGTGCGCCCTTATTTGATAAATACAGCCTCAGGCATTTCATTTGATTCCCGGTGTAATCAATCATGCAGCGACATTTCGACGATCTTCAGCTGGGCAGCATCGAACTGTTTTGCCTGGCCGCCGAAGCCGGCAGCTTTACCGCCGCGGCCCTGGTGGCGGGTGTGACGCCGGCCGCCGTCAGCCGCTCGGTGTCGCGGATGGAAGAACGTCTGGGTGTGCGGCTGTTCGCGCGTACCACACGCAGCGTCAAGCTGACCGACAGTGGCCGGCGTTATTTTGAGGAGTGTCGCCAGGCTCTTGCGCAACTGGTCGAGGCTCAGCGCGAAGTCATGGGTCAACAGCAGGAACCCTCCGGTACCTTGCGCATCAGCATTCCCACCACCTATGCCCACCATCGCATCCTGCCCTTGCTGCCCGCGTTTCGGGCGCGCTTTCCCGCCGTGAAGGTCGAGGCGCACATCAGCAATCGCAACATCGATTTCGTCGGCGAAGGCTACGACATGGCAATCCGTGTGCGCGCCATTCCCGATTCCGGGCTGATTGCCCGGCCGCTGGAGGACGCCGCGCTGGTGATGATTGCCAGCCCTGACTATCTGAAGCGTGCCGGCACTCCACAGACCCTCGACGACCTGGCGCACCACGAATGCATCCAGTTCGAGCTACCCAGCAGCGGGCGGCGGATTGCCTGGCTGTTCAACGATAACGGCGTGCCGCTGGAGATTTTGGCCGAGGGTAATTACTGCTGTTCCGATGATGTATTGGGTGGCGTGACGCTGGCGAAACACGGCGCCGGACTGTTTCAAACCTATCGTTTCATCGTCGAAAACGAACTGGCGGATGGCTCGCTGGTTGAAGTGCTCAAGCCCTATGGCGGGCGTTCGCGTCCCTTCACTTTGCTGTATCCGCAGAGCCGCCATGTGCCGTTGCGGCTCAGGGCGTTTATCGATTTTCTGGTTGAGCATCTGCCTCGCTGAAAAGATCGCAGCCTTCGGCAGCTCCTACCTTTGAAACGCGTGCACCTGCAGGAGCTGCCGAAGGCTGCGAACTTTTGGCATATGTCCGATCACCGCACACAAAAAGCCGTTGCAGCACCTCTTCAATTGACCGGATTAACCAGTTAGTACAATTTATCTCCACAGGCTGAAACCCTCGGCCAACGCCAAAAATAATAAGTGGAGAGAACCGATGTCCTCTATCGTTCTGGTGCTCAACGGCCCGAACCTGAACCTGCTTGGCACCCGTGAACCGGCGACTTATGGCCACGAAACCCTGGCAGATATTTCATCGCTGTGCGGTCGCGCAGCCGAAGAGTTCGGCCTGAAGGTGGAGTTTCGCCAGACCAACCATGAAGGCGAACTGCTCGACTGGATTCACGCCGCCCGTGGCCGCTGCGCCGGGATCGTCATCAACCCGGCCGCCTGGACTCACACCTCGGTCGCCATTCGCGATGCCCTGGTCGCCAGCGAACTGCCGGTGATCGAAGTGCACCTGTCCAATGTCCATGCCCGCGAACCTTTCCGGCATCACTCCTTTGTCTCGTCCATCGCCACGGCGGTCATGTGCGGTTTCGGCAGCCACGGCTATCGTTTGGCGCTGGAGCATTTCAGCCAACGTTTGAAGGATTAAGCGTCATGACACAGAACACCGTGGTACTCGCCGGGTTGATCGGCGCCGGCATTCAGGCTTCCCGCACCCCGGCGCTACACGAGCATGAAGGTGATGCGCAGGGTTTGCGCTACCTGTATCGGTTGATCGATCTGGATCAGTTGAAACTCGACAGCGGCGCCCTGCCCGACCTGCTGATGGCCGCCGAACGCATGAACTTCACCGGGTTGAACATTACCTTCCCGTGCAAGCAGACGATCATCCCGTTGCTCGACGAATTGTCGCCGGAAGCCCGCGGCATTGGCGCGGTGAACACGGTGGTGCTGAAGGACGGGAAACGTATCGGCCATAACACCGATTGCCTGGGTTTTGCCGAAGGGTTTCGCCGTGGCCTGAAGGATGTTGCCCGTGAGCGTGTGGTGCAAATGGGTGCCGGCGGCGCAGGCGCGGCGGTGGCCCACGCACTATTGAGCGAAGGCGTACAACTGCTGAGTATTTTCGATGTGGATCACAGCCGGGCTCAGTCGCTGGCGAACAACCTCAATCAGCATTTTGGTTTTGGCCGCGCCGTGGCCGGTCATGACTTGCCAGGCACGCTGGGTCAGGCGGACGGACTGGTCAATACCACGCCGATGGGCATGAAAAAACTGCCGGGCATGCCCGTGCCGGCAGAGCTGCTTCGGGCCGATCTATGGGTAGCAGAGATCGTTTACTTCCCACTGGAAACCGAACTGCTGCGCAACGCTCGCGCGCTGGGTTGCCGAACCCTGGATGGCGGCAACATGGCGGTGTTTCAGGCAGTGAAGGCGTTTGAATTATTCAGCGGGGTGGTGCCGGATGCCCAGCGGATGCTGGCGCATTTTCAGAGCATGAATGGTTGAAGATCAAAAGATCGCAGCCTTCGGCAGCTCCTGCAAATGTCCGGGTACACACCGGTCTCTGGAGCTGCCGCAGGCTGCGATCTTTTAAGGGCCCTGGAAATCAGGCCTGCAGGTAGCGCAACACCGACTCGCAGATCATCTCCCGATGACGCTGCTTGATGCTTTCGTCCGGCAAGTCGATCTGAAAGATCTCACCGAAGGTATGACGGTTCGACACGCGATAGAAGCAAAACGAACTGATCAGCAGGTGCACATCCAGCGGATCGAGGCCGGCGCGGAATACACCCGCTTCGGCCCCGCGACGCAAAATCTCACCCAGTGAATCGAGGATGGTGTTGTTCATCGCCTTGATCGCATCGGAGCGCTTCACATACTCGGCGTTGTGAATGTTCTCGATGCTGACGATACGCACGAAATCGACGTTGCGATCATGGTGATCGAAGGTGAATTCCACCAACCGCCGAATCGCCTCCACCGGCGCCAGTTCGGCCAGGTGCAAACGGCTCTCGGTGCTGCGGATATCCCCGTAGAGTTTCTCCAGCACCTCGACGTAGAGCTGTTCCTTACTGCCGAAGTAGTAATAGATCATGCGTTTGGAGGTGTGGATGCGCTCGGCGATTGCATCGACCCGGGCACCGGAAAGCCCCTGCTGGACGAACTCGACAATGGCCTCTTGAAGGATGTTCTCGCGGGTTTTTTCCGGGTTGTTCTTGCGACTCTTGCGAGGCTCGGCAATTGGCTTTTCGGGCGCTACGGAGAGTTCTGAAATTATTGTCATTGCGGGCTCACGGCCATCACTACACAAGTGGGCGATTATGGGGCGCTGCGCCCGGTGAAGGAAGTCGCGCGGCAGCGGTTTTGTACCCATGTTTACGATTTTCCTACAACTTTGCCTGACGTACGCCACCAGTTCGTGATTTTGCCATGGCCGCCAGTCGCACTGCCACGTTGGCCGCGCCGTAACCCGCGTAGCCGTTTTTGCGCTGGATGATTTCAAAAAAGAACCGTCCTTCGAACGGCTCGGTGTAAACATGGAACAGCTCGCCACCCTGAGCATCGCGGTCGTAGAGCACGTTGAAGTAGGCCAGCTCGCTGAGGAATTCGTCGTCGAAATCGAACCGCGCGGCGAGGTCATCGTAGTAGTTGAGTGGGATATCCAGCAGCGGCACGCCGGCCTCCTTCGCGCGGCTGACTTCGGCAAAAATGTCGTCACAATCGAAAGCGATGTGATGCACGCCGGAACCGCGATAACTCGACAACGCATGTGAGATGGCAGTGTTGCGGTTCTCGGAAATGTTCAGCGGCAAGCGGATCGAACTGCAGCGGCTGCGTAATGCGCGGCTCTTCACCAAACCATACGGGTCAGGCAACACCACTTCATCGTCGGCCTCGAAATCCAGCAGGCTTTTGTAAAACAGCACCCAGCTGTCGAGGCTGTCGGCGGGCAGTGCCATCGCCATGTGATCGATGCGCTTGAGGCCACCGCTGGCGACGGCCGTCGGTTGCAGGTTGAAGTCGGTGCCGTAGACGTCGGCGTCCTGGTCCACCAGGTAAATCAGGCTGCCATCCGGCGCACGAACCGCTGCCAGCTCAAGCTCATTGGGGCCTACCAGCCCGCGATAGGGTTGCCCCTTGTACGCAACGGCGCGGGCCAGTGCACTGGTGCTGTCCTTGACCCGCACGGCGGTGGCGCACAGCGATGGACCGTGGGCCTCGAAAAAACTGTGGGCGAACGAGTAAGGCTCGGAGTTGAGGATCAGGTTGATATCGCCCTGACGCAACAGGCTGACACTCTTGGAGCGGTGTTGCCCGGCCTTGACGAAACCCAGCCGCTCCAGCCAATGGGCCAGCTTGGCGCCAAGGCTTTCGTCCACCGCGAATTCAAGAAACTCGATGCCGTTGTATTCGCTGGCGCCTGGGGTATCGAACAGAATGTCGCGATTGGCCACAGGCGTGGCTTGCTGCTCCAGACGCTGGCGGGTTTTCTCTTCCAGATACAGTAACGAACGCAAACCGTCGGCGGCGTTGGCCCGTGGCGGTGCGGCGCGGAAGCCGTCGTTGAAGATCTCCAGCGACAGCGGCCCGGTGTAGCCACTCTTGATGATCGGCGCGAGGAAGCCCGGCAGATCGAATTCACCCTGGCCCGGGAAACAGCGGAAGTGTCGGCTCCACTCCAGCACATCCATGGCCAGGATCGGCGCGTCGGCCATTTGCACGAAGAAGATCTTGTCGCCGGGAATCTCGGCGATGGCGCTCGGGTCGCCCTTGAGCGACAGCGTATGAAAACTGTCCAGCAACACGCCGAGGCTCGGGTGGTCGGCCTGGCGAACGATGTTCCACACCTGTTGATACGTGTTCACATGCCTGCCCCAGGCCAGCGCTTCATAGCCGATCCGCAGGCCACGAATACCGGCCCGTTCTGCGAGCTGGCGCAAATCATCAATCAGGATCTGTTCATCACCGATGGAGTCGGCCGAAGCGTTGCTGCACACCAGCACCAGGTCAGTGCCCAGTTCCTGCATCAAATCGAACTTGCGCTCGGCCCGCTCCAGATTGCGCGGCAGGCGATCGCGGCGGCAACCTTCGAAATCCCGAAAGGGTTGAAACAGTGTGATGGCGATCCCGAGATCGGCGCACATCTGTTTGATTTCCCGCGGGCTTCCGTCGTAATAGAGAAGGTCGTTCTCGAAAATCTCCACCCCGTCAAAACCGGCGGCGGCAATGGCTTCGAGTTTTTCCGGCAGGGTGCCGCTCAAGGAAACGGTGGCAATGGAACGCTGCATGTATGGACTCCCGGTGGTAGGGAAATTTCTTGTCAGGGCGTAGGAGCTGCCGAAGGCTGCGATCTTTTGACTTTGCCTTCAGCAATAGGTCAGGCGTCAGAATCAAGATCAAAAGATCGCAACCTTCGGCAGCTCCTACAGGGGTAGCGTTTGTCTTGGGTAAATTATTGGCTTGACGAATCCACACAGCAATTCAAAGTGTACTACCCGGTTAGTTTTGCGGGCGATTATCGAACACAATGGCGGTTGGCGAATTGACGATTTTTCGTCCACTGCGCACCATCGACAGCACATTGAGTCCGGTCACGACCCCATGGACTCGGTTACCAAAGACCCTGAACACCACATAAAAATTTCAAAAAACGGGTACACACTCATGCACTCATTCAACGCCTTGTTTGCTTGCTCCACCGCCCTCACGCCTGGCCTGGCGTCCATCCGAACCTCGCGTTCCCTCGGCCGAACCGTGCCGCTCGCTGAATAAAACGTTGTCGTCACCTGACGAGAACCCCTCAGCCGATCAATCACACCCGCGCCTGTCGCCGTCGATTGATCACGCGCCCTTGAAGTCCCGACAAGCCTCGCTTGTCAGTCATTGAACGGATGGCACACATGTTTCCTTCTCAAAGCTCTCACGTGGCTCCGGCCCAAAGCGTCGCCACTGGCGGCATCGGCGACAAAATCCGCGGCGCCATGGCGGTCGGCAAAACCCGTTGGGGGATGCTGGCGCTGGTGTTTTTCGCCACCACCCTGAACTACATCGACCGCGCCGCCCTGGGCGTCATGCAGCCGATCCTGGCCAAGGAAATGAGCTGGACGGCGATGGATTACGCCAACATCAACTTCTGGTTCCAGGTCGGCTACGCCGTCGGTTTCGTGCTGCAAGGCCGGTTGATCGACCGGGTCGGCGTGAAACGCGTGTTCTTCTGCGCGGTACTGCTCTGGAGCCTGGCCACCGGCGCTCATGGCCTGGCCACTTCGGCGGTGGGCTTCATGGTTTGCCGGTTCATTCTCGGTTTGACCGAAGCCGCCAACTACCCGGCCTGCGTGAAAACCACCCGGTTGTGGTTCCCCGCCGGCGAACGCGCCGTGGCCACCGGCATCTTCAACGCCGGGACCAACGTCGGTGCGATGTTCACACCGATGCTGCTGCCGTTGATCCTCCATGCCTGGGGCTGGCAAGCCGCGTTCCTGTGCATCGCGGCACTGGGCGCCATCTGGTTGCTGTTCTGGGGGCTGAAGTACTTCAATCCGGAAGACCACCCGAGCGTCAAACAATCGGAACTGGACTACATCCAGAATGAAGTCGAACCGGAACAATCCCGCGTACCGTTCTCGAAAATCCTGCGCATGCGTGGCACCTGGGCCTTCGCCCTGGCCTACTCGATCACCGCGCCAGTGTTCTGGTTCTACCTGTATTGGCTGCCGCCGTTCCTCAATCAGCAATACAACCTGGGGATCAACGTGACCCAGATGGGTATCCCGCTGATCATCATCTACCTCACGGCTGACTTCGGCAGTGTCGGCGGCGGGATCCTGTCCTCGTTCCTGATCGGTCGCGGGATCAACCCGATCAAGGCACGACTGATGTCCATGTTCCTGTTCGCCTGCTGCATCATCGGCGTGGTCATGGCCGCCGGCTCGAGCAGCCTGTGGCTCGCGGTGTTCGCCATCTCCCTGGCCATCGGCGCTCACCAGGCCTGGACCGCGAACATCTGGAGCCTGGTGATGGACTACACACCCAAGCACATGATGAGTACGGTGTTCGGCTTCGGCGGGATGTGCGCGGCGATCGGCGGGATGTTCATGACCCAGTTGGTCGGCCACATTCTGACGATCACCAACAACAACTACACCGTGCTGTTCACCATCATTCCGGCGATGTACTTCATCGCGCTGACCTGGCTGTACTTCATGGCACCGCGCAAGATTCCGACCATAAAAGATTGATTCATCTCAAACGCAGGCCTGATCCCGGGCCTGCGTTTTTTTATGTGCGCGGTTTATGAACTCACCCCTTTTTTCTCAAAGCCACAGAGACAAACCATGTCGCCAGGTAACTTGAGCATCGCCAAGCGTGCCGTGATCAGCTTCGGCGTCATCGCCTTGCTGGTCCTGTTGCAGGGGCTGTTCGCCCTCAAACAGGTCGCGCAAGTCCGCGCCACCGGCCAGCACACTGAAAACATCTCTCTGCCCAGCATTCGCTACCTGGGTGAAATCCGCGACTACATCCTGAGCATTCGCGTACTCAGCCTGCGCATGGCGCTCAACCGCGATCCAAAAGTGCTCGATGCCACCGTCACACGCCTGCATCAAGTGCAGGGTTGGCTTGCGCAGACACTGGAAAAATTCACCCCGCTGGTCGGTGATTACAACCGGGGGCCTTACGAAAAATTCGTCGCCACCGTCACGAACTACCGGCAGGCGCTGGCGCAATACGAAGCGCTGTCGCGGGAGAACCGCAGCGAAGAAATGACCGCGTTGCTCAACAGCAAAATCCAGGACTACTCGACTCAGACCGGTGACCAGTTCGCCGAATTGATGGCCCTTGTCGCTAACGAAGTCAGCCTGTCGGCCAACCAGGCCGACTCGCTCTACAACCAGGTAAAAATCACGGTTATCGGTGCGCTGATAGCAGTCGCACTCCTGACCCTGTGCCTGGCCTGGCTGTTGATTCGCAGCATCGTCATGCCAATCCGCCAGGCAGTCGAGGTGGCCGAGCAAGTGGCCGCCGGAGACCTGAGTCAACCGATCCGAAGCCACGGCGCCGATGAAACCGCACGCTTGCTCAAGGCCCTGTCGGCCATGCAGACCAGCCTGCGGGAAACCCTGCAATTGATCAGCGGCACATCGACTCAACTGGCGGCCGCCGCCCTGCAAATGAATCAGAGCACTCACCAGGACTCCAGTCGGCTGCAACAGCAACACAATGAAATCGAGCAGGCCGCCACGGCCGTCAACGAAATGACCGTCGCGGTGGAAGAAGTCGCGCGCAACGCGGTGTCGACTTCCGACAGCACTCGCCAATCCACGCAGCAAGCCAGTCAGGGCCAGGCACGGGTGATTGAAACACTGGATTCGATTCAGGCGATGAGCAGCAATGCGGGCCTCGCACTGCAACAGGTTCAGACCCTGGCCGAGCAGTCCCGGGAAATCGGCAAGGTGCTGGATGTGATCCGCGCCATCGCCGAACAGACCAATCTGCTCGCGCTCAACGCCGCGATCGAAGCCGCGCGGGCCGGGGAAGCCGGACGTGGTTTCGCGGTGGTGGCCGACGAAGTTCGGGCGCTGGCGCATCGCACTCAGCAATCGACCCGGGAGATCGAACAGATGATCGGGCGGGTTCAGGGCGACACCGACAGTGTGGTGGTGTCGATGCACGACAACAGTCAGCGTGTCGCCGAAACCCTGTCGATTGCTGAACAGGCCGGGCTGGCGCTGGCAGAAATCACCCGGGCGATGGAGCAGATCCATGAACGTAATCTGGTGATCGCCAGTGCCTCGGAGGAACAGGCCCAGGTGGCCCGTGAGGTGGATCGCAATCTGCTGAACATTCGCGACCTGTCGCTGGAAAGCGCCGACGCCGCGACCCGGACCAGCGCCACCAGCCAGGAGCTGTCGCGACTGGCGGCCGGCCTGCAAAACCTGGTGGTGCGCTTCAGGTTTTGACTGGCCTCAGCGGCGGCTTTGTTGCCACGCCGCCGCCAACCCGCTGCAGCAAATCACCGCGATCCCGACCACCGTGGTCAGGGTCGGCGTGTGAGAAAACAGCAACCAACCCAGCAACCCGGCAAAGACAATCTGGCAATAGCCGAACGGTGCCAGCAGCGCGGGGGCGGCGTGACGGAAAGCCTGGGTCAGAAACAGGTGCGCCGTCATCCCGCAGGCGCCCAGTGCAACCATCATCAATCCATGCACAAGGCTTGGCACTTTCCAGAAGAACGGCACCAGTGCGCTCATCACCAGGGTGTTGCACAGGCCGGCGAAGAAGTTACTGGTGGTCGGGCTGTCGATTTCACTGAGCTTGCGGGTGAGCAATTGATAGAAGCAGAAAAACAGCGCCGAGCAGAGCGGCAGTAATACCGCTGGCGTGAACAGATCACCGCCGGGGTGGACGATGATCAATACGCCGATAAATCCGCAAATCACCGCGATCCATTGCCCACGGGTGACCCGCTCACCCAGCAGTGGCACCGATAGCGCGGTCACCAACACCGGGGCAAGGAAGTTGACCGCCGTGGCTTCGGCCAGCGGGATGTACTGCAAACCGGTGGTGAAAAACAAACTGGTGCCCAACAGGCACAACGCTCTGAGCAACTGCAGCAACGGCCGTTTGGTGCGCAGGACTCGCAGCCCGGATTGCGGCAGAAATATCCCGGCCATCAGTAGGGTGTGAATCACATAGCGAGCCCAGACCACCATGACGATGGGGTAGAAGCCCGATAGATACTTCGACAAAGCGTCGTGACTGGAAAACAGGAAGGTCGCGACGACGATCAGCAGAATCCCTTTGAAGGGTTGGTTTACGCCGGAGAGCGGGGTGCTGACGGTCATGCAAGGCCTCTGGAATCAAATCAGAATGTGGCGAGGGAGCTTGCTCCCGCTGGACTGCGCAGCAGTCCCCAAATCAGCAAAGGTGTTCCGTCACTTCATATGACAGATCGTTGACGACCGCTTCGCGGCCGAACGGGAGCAAGCTCCCTCGCCACAGGTTCAAAGGCGCGCCAACAATTCCCGGGTTTTATCCAACGCCATCCGCGCCCGCTGTAACCCGCTTACGCCCTGCTCCAGCAACTTCACAGTGGGAACCTCCAGGCTCAACGGAATATCAGCCGGCAAACACTGCAACAACCCCACCAGATCACAATCGCCATCGCCCGGAAAACGTCGTTCGTTACGGGCCTGACGCAAAATCTCCGCCATGTCCGCTGACCGTGGCCCCGCAACATCGCACAGCTGTGCATACCGTAACCGTGACGGTGCTACCTTGGCCAGATCTTCCAGCCGCGAACCCGATCGGTCGAAATGGAACTCGTCCACCAACACCGCGCCGTTTTCACGGTCAGCTTTTTCGACGACGCGCACCGCTTGTTGGAGGTTGCGCGCATCGGTCCACGGCATGAACTCCAAATGCGGATGCAGCCCGTAAGGTGCCGCCAGATCACAGAGCCGGGCGAAATTCTCGGTGAGTCGCTGTTCGTCAGAATCGTTACCGGCCACCAGCAATTCACTGGCACCAAACTCCGCTCCGACCGCCAGAATCTTCTCGAAGTCGGCACGATGGTTATTGTCGGAAGGGTGAATTCCAACATTTTAGAACCTGGTTCCAGATTCCTACACAAGCGAACCACAAAAGTGTGCGAACAGCGCACAACTTTGCAGGAGCGAAAGAAGATCAAATGTGGGAGTGGGCTTGCTCGCGAAAGCGGTGTGTCATGCAGCATTGATGTCGACTGACACACCGTCTTCGCGAGCAAGTCGGATCGCCGCACCGCCGCTCCCACAATGAACGGGCGCTGACCGGCTTAATTGAACAACTCCGACGCCAGACTTGCCGCCGACAGTTCCTCGGTAAACGTCAACAACAGCGGCGCCAACTCATGCAGCCGTGCCCCCGGCATCCGTGCGCTTGGCCCGGCAATGCTCAGCACACCGATCACTCGACCATCGCCGGGATGGCGCACCACCGCCGCAATCGCCGAGGTGCCCACTGCCGAACTCTCCTCGACCCAGGCGTAGCCCTGCTCCCGCGCCAGACGCAGGCGCTCCAGCAATTCAATGTTGGAGCGCGGTGCGTTCGGCCCCAGATCTTTCGGTTGCACGTCGCCCTGACGTTCCACCAACGACAACGCTTCGGCATCGCTCATGCACGCCAGCCATGCGTGGCCCGACGCGGTGTAGAACAACGGCGCATCACGGCCCATGTCCGGGTCATAACGCAGCCCCGAGCGGGCGCCTTGAGACTTGGCGATCCAGACCTGCCGCTCGCCTTCAATAACGCCAAGGCGCACCAGTTCACCGGTTTCCTCGGCCAGACGATCCAACACCGGCTGCACGATATCGGCGCCGCTGCTGGACAGGTAACGGAAACCCATCGCCACCAGTCTGGTCGACAAGTGATAACGCAGGTTCTCCGGATTCTGCCGCACATAACCCAGGCGGATCAGCTCGGCGAGCAGGCGATGAGTCGCGCTTTTGGGGATATCCAGTTGCTCTGCCAGCGTCTGCATCGGCAGGCCACGAGGTTCACTGGTGAGGCTTTCCAGCACGCTGAAAACACGTTCGATCTGACTGCCGGCCATGGGAGGTTCCACACGAAATTTGCCCGATTCTAGAAGACAACCCGCCGAATGCGAAATCTGGAACCGCGAGTCCGTTAGCCGCCGTCGAGACAAGCAGTCCCCCACTCGATAAAAACCCATCGCCTGAAGGAATTCGCTGGGCTATCCGTGTTCAATACAAGTCTGAAATGGTGCGCGCACGGCAAAAGACGGACGACCGGACTGGCGCCACGCTTACTCACCAGCAACACTCATCACCATGTTCAAACGAGGATCCGCCCATGCTTTGGAAAAAAGGCCGACGCAGCGACAACGTGGTCGACGCCCGTGGCGATGATGTCGGTGGTGGCGGCGGCGGGATGCGCTTCGGCGGGGGCAAGGGCCTGAGCCTGACGGCGATCCTGTTGATCGTCGGGATCGGCTGGATCACCGGCCAGGACCCGTTGCAGATCCTCGGGCAACTGACCGGGCAGATGAGCGAACAATCGGCCCCGGCCCCCCCAAAAACCCGCCAGGCGCCACCGGCCAATGATGAGGGGGCCGAATTCGTACGCTCGATCCTCGGCGACACCGAAGACACCTGGGGCCAGATTTTTCAGCAGGCCGGTCGGCAATATAAAGACCCGACCCTGGTGCTGTTCAGCAATCGGGTGAACTCGGCGTGCGGCCTGGCGACGTCGGCAACCGGTCCGTTCTATTGCCCGGCAGACCAGAAGGTCTACCTGGACACGAGTTTCTTCCAGGAAATGTCGCAACGCTTTTCCGCTGCGGGTGATTTCGCTCAGGCCTACGTGATCGCTCATGAAGTCGGACACCACGTGCAGACCCTGCTTGGCGTTTCGGCGAAGATTCAGGCCGCTCGGCAGCAGGGCCGGCAAATGGAAGGCGACGGCGGTTTGCTGGTGCGTCAGGAACTGCAGGCCGATTGCCTGGCCGGAGTCTGGGCCAACAATGCGCAAAAACGCCTGAACTGGCTGGAACCCGGTGACATCGAAGAAGCCTTGAACGCCGCCAACGCCATCGGCGACGACCGCTTGCAACAGCAAGGTCAGGGCCGCGTGGTGCCGGACTCCTTCACTCACGGCACTTCGGCCCAGCGGGTGCGCTGGTTCAAGGCTGGATTCGCACAAGGCCAGATCAGCCAGTGCGATACCTTTGCCGCGAAGACTCTGTGATGCGTCAGTGGCTGCTGGTTCTGTTGATCACCTGCGCAAGCACCCAGGCTGCCGAGCAGGGAGGCAAGGCGATCAGTTCCGGGCGTCTGCTGTTGAGCGCCGGCGAAATCGCGGTGGGCATCGGCCCGACACCCGCGAAAATCGAACGCGTGCTGATCATCATCCATGGTCGTTTGCGCAATGCTGAAACCTACCGCCAGAGCGCCGAGCACGCGGCCGAGCAGGCCGGGCAAAGCGCGAACACCTTGGTGCTCGCCCCGCAGTTTCTCAATGAAACCGACATCGCGAGCCATCCGGTGCCTGACAGTGTTTTACGCTGGCAAGGCAATGACTGGATGGCCGGCGGCTTATCCACCGCGCCGTTCACCCTGAGTTCCTATGCGGCACTCGACGAAATCATCGCTCGCCTGGGGGATCGGCGCCAGTTTCCGGACGTGAAGCAAATCGTCATCGCCGGTCACTCCGGCGGTGCTCAGGTGGTTCAGCGTTATGCCTTGCTGGGTCACCCTCAGCCCGCTCTCGATACAGAAGGCGTGAAGGTGCGCTATGTGATCGCCAACCCTTCGTCGTATGCCTACTTCAATGAGCAACGGCCAGTGGCGTTCAGTCATGCGGGGTGCCCGAATTTCAATCGCTGGAAGTATGGGCTGGCGGATCTGCCCGCTTATGCCAATGGGCAAACGCCTGCGCAACTCGAAGAGAACTATGTCAAACGTGACATCGTTTATTTACTCGGCCAGCAGGACACTGATCCGAATCATCCGGCGCTGGATAAAAGTTGTGAGGCTAAAGCTCAGGGTGCGTCTCGATTGATTCGTGGGCGCAACTATTTCAAATATCTGAAGCAACGCCATTCTCAGGGGTTGAGTCAGCAACTGATCGAAGTGCCTGGGGTCGGGCACAATGGGGACGGGATGTTTACGTCGCCTGAGGGGCAGAAGGCGTTGTTCGGTCAGTGAGTTTTTGTGGTGCCTGAACTGACGCCTTCGCGAGCAGGCCCGCTCCCACAGTAGATCTGCGCTGGATGCAAATTTGCATTTCATGGAGATTAAAATGTGGGAGCGAGCCTGCTCGCGATGGGGCCCTCAAGCCAGCAACATTTCTCGCAACGCCACGCAATCGGCAGCATGCCAATCAGTCAATTCCGGCCACGGATTATCCGGCAGATTCACCAGCACCGTCCGCGTCCCCGCCGCCCGACCGCAATCCAGATCAAAGCGGTAATCACCGACCATCACCATGTCGCTCGCTGGCACCTTCCAGGCCTCGGCCAGTTTCAGTAAACCACCGGGATGCGGCTTGGGCGGCGCTTCATCGCGGCCCAATACATCTTCCACCGCAAAGCAGTCGGCCAGACCAATCGCCTCCAGCGTGACATGCGCCAGCTCGCGAGCATTGCGCGTGAGAATGCCCAGACGATAACCGCGCCCGGCCAACTCACGCACCAGCTCCACCGCGCCCGGCGCCGGTTTCGAACCCAATGCCAGATCCCGCTCATGCTCCAGCAACCACGCGTGCTTGGCCGCCGCTTCATCGGCCGGCAGCGCAGCGAGGTGGGTGAGAATGTCGTCTTCGGCGGGAATCGCCAACGCCACGCGGATTGCCGCGAAGTCATGCACCGCCACCGTCAGAGTGCCGTCCATATCGAACACCCAGTGACGCACCTCGGCCAGGCTCATGCCCAATCCTTGCGATGGCGAATCAGGCCTTCCTGAGTGACCGAAGCCACCAGTTGCCCAGCACGGTTGAACACGCTGCCACGGGAGAATCCGCGCGAGTTGCCGGCCCACGGGCTGTCCATGGCGTACAGCAACCAGTCATCGGCACGCAGGTCGGCGTGGAACCACAATGCGTGGTCGAGGCTGGCGACCTGCATGTCTTTCTGCCAGACCGATTTGCCGTGGGGCAACATCGAGGTGGTCAGCAGGCCGAAGTCCGACGCGTAGGCCAACAGGTATTTGTGCAGCGCCGGGGTGTCGGCCAACGCACCGTCGGCGCGGAACCAGACGTACTTGACCGGATCGGCAGGCTGCGGGTTGTAGGGATCTTTCTCGGTCACCGGTCGGACTTCGATCGGTTTCGGGCACAGCAGTTTCTCGCGCATGTGTTCAGGGATCAGGTGCGCGCGCTGCTGGGTGAGCTCCAGCTCCGACGGCAGGTTTTCCGGGCCAACCACTTGCGGCATTTCGCTCTGGTGCTGGAAGCCTTCTTCGTCGTACTGGAAGGAGGCACTGCAGGTGAAAATCGGGTTGCCCTTCTGGATCGCCGTCACCCGGCGCGTGCTGAAACTGCCGCCATCGCGC
The DNA here is from genome assembly GCF_034008235.1 of Pseudomonas sp. P9_31. Taxonomy (NCBI): domain Bacteria; kingdom Pseudomonadati; phylum Pseudomonadota; class Gammaproteobacteria; order Pseudomonadales; family Pseudomonadaceae; genus Pseudomonas; species Pseudomonas sp. P9_31. The sequence goes on along the minus strand of NZ_CP125375.1, from coordinate 894,000 downwards.
ACCCGATCGACCTGATACACCACCGGCAGCTTGGCATCGCCCGGGCGCAGGAAATAACCGTGCATCGAATGCACATGACGCGCGGCTTCGACTGTCTGACTGGCCGCCGACAGGGACTGGCCGAGCACCTGGCCGCCGAACAACTGACGAAAACCCAGATCCTGGCTGCGGCCACGGAACAGGTTTTCTTCAATCGGTTCCAGGGTCAGCAGGTCTACCAGATCTTCCAACACTTGGCTCATTCAGACTCTCCTCACACAAAGCAATGCCGCGCAGCCTTGGCTGCGGCGGTCGATTCAGTTTATGGCCCGGTTCAACATGAGGGCCATTGTAAACGTCCGTGCCTGCTTATCCATGCAAGGTTTCCAGCCATTGTTCACGGGTGATGCGATACAACACGTGGGGGCGCAGCGGATGATCGGCTGCCAGCCTCGGGTGCTCGAAGTCATCGGCGGGGGCATGGTGCATGCCAATCGCCTGCATGACTTTTTGCGAAGGCATGTTGGTTTCGGTGGTGAACGCCACGACCTCTTGCAGTGCCAACCGGTCAAACCCGCAGCGCAATGCGGTCCACGCCGCTTCACTGGCATACCCCAGGCCCCAGTGCTCGCGCGCCAGGCGCCAGCCGATTTCGATGGCCGGGGTGAAGGGCGCGTCGAAGCCGACCACACCCAGTCCGGTAAACCCGATGAACGCCCCGGTGTCCTTGCGCTCGAGTGCCCAGAGGCCAAAACCATACTCGGCAAAATGCCCGCGAACCCGTCCGATCAGCGAGGCGCTTTCCAGTCGACTCAAGGGTGCCGGAAAATAACGCATCACCTGTGGATCGGCACACATTGCCGCAAACGCCGGCAAATCCTCGTCACGCCACTGCCGCAACAACAGTCGCGCGCTTTCGAGTTCCAGTATCGGCTCCATCGTGCCCCTCCCCTCTGTTTCCATGCCGCAAGTCTACATCGCTGGTAGGATCCTTCACTCATTCCTACAGGCCTTCCTAGATAAATCAGCCATGCCCCTGCCTCTGATCTACCACGAAGACTACAGTCCCGAGTTCCCGGCGGATCACCGCTTCCCCATGGACAAGTTTCGCTTGCTGCGCGATCACCTGGTGGACAGTGGCCTGACCCGCGACGCTGACCTGCTGCGCCCGGACCTGTGCCCGGCGGATATTCTCGCCCTCGCCCATGACCCTGCGTATATCGAACGTTACATGGGCGGCGAATTGTCCCGCGAAGACCAGCGACGCCTCGGCCTGCCCTGGAGCGAAGCGCTGGCCCGGCGCACGGTGCGGGCGGTCGGCGGTTCACTGCTGGCGGCGGAACAGGCACTGGAACATGGTTTGGCCTGTCACCTGGCCGGCGGCACTCATCACGCGCACTACGATCACCCCGCCGGTTTCTGCATTTTCAATGACCTGGCGGTGATCAGCCATTACCTGCTGGAAAGTGGCCGGGTGAATCGGGTGCTGATCTTCGACTGCGATGTGCATCAGGGCGACGGGACTGCACGAATTCTGCACAACACCCCGGAGGCAGTGACCGTTTCCCTGCACTGCGAAAAGAACTTTCCTGCACGCAAAGCCGAAAGCGACTGGGACATCCCGTTGCCCATGGGCATGGGCGATGCCGACTACCTGAAGGTAGTGGACGATGCGCTCAACTATTTGCTGCCGCTCTACCAACCGGATCTGGTGCTGTATGACGCCGGGGTCGATGTGCATAAGGACGACGCTTTGGGCTATCTGAAACTGACAGACGAAGGCGTCGCCGCTCGCGACGAAAGCGTGATGCGTCATTGCCTGGGCCGGGATATTCCGCTGGTCGGCGTGATCGGCGGCGCTTACAGCAAGGACCGCAAAGCCCTGGCGCGCCGTCATGGCATCCTCCATCACAGCGCCCAACGGGTCTGGCAGTCATCAGGTTGTCATTGAGGTGTGGGTCTTTACCCACAATGCCTGTGGAACCGCCTGTGGATAACCTGAGTGAAAGGGCCTGCAGGCCATGCAGAGTACAGGCTGCAGAGCGGTGGTTGTTTTTTAACCAGCTCTAGAATCCACCCACAATCTCTGTGGGAGCGAGCCTGCTCGCGATGAGGCCCCCACAGTCGATATCGATGTCGACTGATCCAGTGCTATCGCGAGCAGGCTCGCTCCCACAAGAGACAGGGCTGGTAGAATGCCCGCCCTATCCCGCCATACCGCAGCGCATTCCATGACCCAGCCCTCCACGTCCCTCCCCCCTCACGTCGCCATCATCGGTGGCGGTCCCGCCGGTTTGATGGCGGCTGAAGTGTTGAGCCAGGCAGGAATCAAGGTCGACCTGTACGACGGCATGCCTTCAGTGGGGCGAAAATTCCTCCTCGCCGGTGTCGGCGGCATGAACATCACCCATTCCGAGGCCTACCCCGCATTTCTCTCACGCTACGCCGAACGGGCTCCGCAGATTGCACCGCTGCTGCGAGCCTTCGGTGCCGAAGCCTTGTGCCAATGGATTCATGACCTGGGCATCGAAACCTTTGTCGGCAGCTCCGGCCGGGTGTTTCCTACCGACATGAAAGCCGCGCCCCTGTTGCGTGCCTGGCTCAAACGCCTGCGCGATGCCGGCGTAGTTATCCACACCCGCCATCGCTGGCTCGGTTGGGATGACAACGGTGACTTGCGTATCGACAGCCCCGAAGGCGAAAAAACCGTTCAAGCGAATGCGACCTTACTGGCCCTCGGCGGCGGCAGTTGGTCGCGCCTCGGTTCGGACGGTGCCTGGATGCTGCCGCTGGAACAGCGCGGTGTAGGACTGACGCCGTTGCAACCGAGCAATTGCGGCTTCGAGGTGCAGGCCTGGAGCGAATTGATGGTCAGCAAATTCGCAGGCAGCCCGCTGAAAAACATCGCCATTGGCCTCAATGACGACGTGCCGCGACTCGGGGAGTGTGTGATCACTGCCAAGGGGATTGAAGGCAGTTTGATCTACGCCCTGTCGGCACCGATCCGCGAAGCGATCAATCAGCACGGCTCGGCAACCATTCATCTCGATCTGTTGCCGGGCAAGCCTGTGGATAAAGTTCAGGCGGCGCTGAACAAACCTCGCGGCTCCCGTTCCATGTCCAAACACCTGCACAGTCAGCTTGGCCTTGATGGCGTGAAAGCGGCGTTGTTGCGCGAGCTGACACCGGCCGACTGCTTTGCCGATCCGGCATTGCTGGCCAAAGCGATCAAGGCATTGCCGCTGACACTGGTGAAAACCCGGCCATTGGACGAAGCCATCAGCAGCGCGGGGGGCGTGATGTTCGAGTCGATGGATGAACGTCTGATGCTCAAGCAACTGCCCGGGGTGTTCTGCGCGGGGGAAATGCTCGATTGGGAAGCGCCGACCGGCGGCTATCTGCTGACCGCGTGTTTCGCCAGTGGTCGAGCGGCGGGGTTGGGGATGGTGGAGTGGTTGCGGCGCAAGGATTGAAGACCGAGGCGCGTCCATCGCGAGCAGGCTCGCTCCCACAGGTGACCGAGTTCTTTCATAAGAATACGGTCAATGTGGGAGCGAGCCTGCTCGCGATGGTGGCCTGACAGGCGCAACGTTAAATCAAGGCTTACGCTTACGCGGCCCGGTATTGAACACCGGCACTTTACGCACAGGCTTGATCGAAGGCTCCGGCGCCGACGCATCACCGCTCTCGACCCATTTACCCAGGTTGCGCTTGCCGCCACCGGAGGTCTTGGGCTTCTTCGGTTTTTTCGGCTTCTTGATCACCTGACCGCTGGCATCGGTATCCGGCACGCGGTGTTCAGGCTCGAAATCCTGCTCCATCTGGCGAGTCAGCGTCTGACGGGTCAACATCTCGATGGCTGACAGCTGATTCACTTCATCGGCGCAGACCAGCGAAATTGCCTCGCCGGTTGAACCCGCACGGCCGGTACGGCCGATGCGGTGGATGTAGTCCTCCGCCACGATCGGCAGGTCGAAGTTGACCACCAACGGCAAATCTTCGATATCCAGACCACGGGCGGCCACGTCGGTGGCTACAAGTATCTGCACTTCGCTGGCCTTGAAACGATCCAGCGCTCGCTGACGGGTTGCCTGAGGTTTGTCGCCGTGGATGCCGTCAGCGTTGATGCCCAGGCCCTGGAGTTTTTCCACCAGCGCGTCTACGCCGTTACGGGTCTTGGCGAATACCAGCACCTGCTTCCACTTGCCCTTGCGCATCAAGTGAACGAACAGCTCCGGCTTGCGCTTCTTGTCCACCGTCACCACCCACTGTTTAACAGTGTTGGCTGCGACGTTGCGCGGGCTGACTTCGATGCTCAGCGGGTCGTTGAGCATTTGCCCGGCCAGGGTGCGGATGGCGTCGGAGAAGGTCGCGGAGAACAACAGCGTCTGGCGCTTCTTCGGCAGCGCCTTGTAAATGTTCCCCAGTTCTTCGGAGAAGCCCAGATCGAGCATGCGATCGGCTTCGTCCAGCACCAGGGTTTGCAACTGGTTGAACTTGAGCGCGTTCTGGCGGAACAGGTCGAGCAAGCGGCCCGGGGTCGCCACCAACAGATCAACGCCTTTGCGCAGCTTCATCATTTGCGGGTTGATGCTGACGCCGCCGTACACCGCGTAGGTGCTCAACGGCAGGTTCTCGGCGTACTGACGCACGCTTTCGTGAACCTGCTCGGCCAGTTCGCGGGTCGGCACCAGGATCAGCGCGCGCACGGAGTTGGCGCTGACTTTCGGCCCTTCCATGGCCAGCAATTGCAGCAGCGGCAAGGCGAAACCGGCAGTCTTGCCGGTGCCGGTCTGGGCCGCGGCCATCAGGTCGCGACCGGCCAGCACCGCCGGAATCGCTTGCGTCTGAACCGGCGTCGGGGTCTGGTAGCCGAGCGTCTCGAGAGCGCGCAGCAAGGGTTCGATCAGGCCAAGGGTGGCGAAAGTCATGGGAGTACCGTAGGAAAAATCAGCGCGGTTGTGCAAAACGAGTGTGCAATGGCGCGCAGTTTACCCTAATTCGCGCGGGATTCTGTCGGCACCGCTACGGCAGGCCGATCTGCACCTCGGCGCCACTGCGGCAACCCGATCAACACCACGGCACTGATGATCACCGCCATGGCCAGCGCTTCCTCGATACCGATGGTCTCGCCGACAAACACGATACCCAGCAACACCGCCACCGCCGGGTTGACGTAGGCATAACTGGTGGCCGCTGCCGGACGCACGTGTTTCAACAGGTACATGTAGGCGTTGAAGGCGATGATCGAACCGAAGACGGTCAGGTACGCCAGCGCCGCCCAGCCTTCGATCGGCGGCAGACTGTCCAGACGTTCGCCACTCACCGCGCTGCCGATCAGCAACGCCACGCCGCCCACCAGCATTTCCACGGCACTGGCCATCGGGCCCTGAGGCAACGGCAAGTGCTTGCTCCACACCGAACCGAACGCCCAGGACGCTGCCGCGAATACCAACAACGCCGCACCCATCGGGCTCGACTGCAGGTTTGAACCGAGGTTGAGCATGGCAATACCGATCAGCCCGAGCACAATCCCGGCCCATTCGAGACGGGTATTACGCGCGCCCCAGAAATATCCGCACAACAACGTAAACAGCGGCACCGTCGCCACCGCCAATGCGGCAACGCCGGAGGCGACACCGGTGTGTTCAGCCACGCTGACCGCGCCGTTACCGCAAGTCAGCAGCAAAATCCCGATAATCCCCGCGGCCTTCCACTGCGCCCAGGTCGGTGCCGGTGCCCCGCGCCAGCGCAGGAACGCGTACATCAACGTACCGGCGATCACGAAGCGGATACCGCCGAGCAACAACGGTGGCCAGTACTGCACGCCGATTCGAATCACCAGATAGGTCGACCCCCAAATCACGTACAGCGCAAAAAAAGCAGCGATCAGCGGTAAGGAAAAACGGCGTATGCCAGACATGGGCAGCTCGAGAACAAAACAAAGAGAGCCGCTATTCTAGAAAGGCCAACGGCGAAAAATAAGCTACAAAACCTGTTTATAGCGCCAGTACACTTTTCAAAACACGGAGTTCAACGCTATAAACCGTGCTTTCGAAAGCCAGTTACTTTCCAGGAATACTGCGATGGACAAATACGACCGCATGCTCCTCAGCGCCCTGTTGGAAAACGGTCGTGCGTCCTACGCTGAACTGGCGCGCAAGGTGAACCTGTCCGCTCCGGCGGTGGCCGAGCGCGTGGCCAAACTTGAGGCCTGCGGGGTGATCACCGGCTACCAGGCGAAAGTCGACATGTCCAAAATTGGCTTGCCGATCCAGTGCGTCATCGAACTGCGCCTGAACCAGCACGGCAACCAGAAAACCTACGACGAACTGATCAAAATCCCACAGCTCACCGAATGCCATCGCGTCACCGGCGACCCGTGCGTGATCATGCAAGCGGCGGTGGGCTCGATGCCGGAGCTGGAAGAGTTGATCAACCGAGTTGCTACGTTCGGGTTCAGCAAGACCTCGATCGTGCTGTCCAGCGCCATTGAGAAGCGAGTGCCGTTGGGGCAGTTGGAAGGGAATGGGAAGACGATCTAAAAGGTGCAGAAAATCCAGTGTGGGAGCGAGCCTGCTCGCGATAGCGGAGTGTCAGTCAATATCAATGCTGAATGATAAATCGCTATCGCGAGCAGGCTCGCTCCCACAGGAGATCGGCGGTGTTTCTGTCAGAACCCGCGATGCCGTTTCAGATGCTCATTGATCTTCGCCGCCGGCACTTTCTGCAAACTGCACAACAAATCATGGGACAACTCCCGCAACCCATGCTTTTGCCGCAGCTCCTGGGCCAGATGCGCCGTCAGGTTGGCGGCCATTTCCGCATCGGCCATGGCCCGGTGAGCCTTGCCGGTATTGGGCAGACTGGCGAAGGTGGTGAGGGTGCCAAGTTTGTGGTTCGGCGCGGCGGGCATCAGGCGGCGGGCGAGTAACAGCGAGCAGGCAAAGTTCTGCAAGCGTGTACGTTTGATTCGCCCAAGCTCAAAGTCCCAGAACTTCTGGTCGAACGCAGCGTTGTGCGCCAACAGCGGGGTGATGCCGACGAACTCATTGACCTCGTTCATCACCTGCTCGGCCGAAGGCGCGGTGCGCAGCATGGCGTTGCTGATGCCGGTGAGCTGTTCGATAAAGGCCGGCACCCGCACGCCGGCGTTCATCAGGCTTTGATAACGCTCGACGATGCGCCCCTGTTCAAGAATCACCACGGCAATTTCCGTGGCCCGGCAGCTGCTGCTCGGGGAGATCCCGGTGGTTTCAAAGTCGATGACTGCTATGCGTTCCAAACCTGTTTCAACTCCGTAAAAATCAATTCTTGAGCAGTAACGCGCCTTCGATCGGCACGTAACGGCTGGCGGCGCGGATCAGCGAATTGGCCGTCAGGCCTGGCACGCCGTAAGCCACCGCTTGCACGCCGTGCTTGGCGATGATGCGCTCCAGCAGCATGTCGAAATCACCGTCGCCGGAGGCCAACACCACTTCGTCGACATGGTCGGCGGCGTCCATGATGTCCAGGGTGATGCCCACGTCCCAGTCACCTTTGGCCGAACCGTCGCTACGCTGGATGTAGGGCTTGAGCTTCACGACGAAGCCGAGGTTGCGCAGGATCTGCTGGAACTGCTGCTGCTTGCTGTCGCCACGATCGATCGCATAGGCATAGGCCTCGACGATCTGCCCCTGTTTGCTGATGTCAGCCCACAAAGCGGCATAGTTGAAGTGGCAACCATAGGCCTGACGCACGGTGTAATAGAGGTTCTGGACATCGGCGAACACTGCGATTTTTTTCACCGTACATCCTCTTTGGCGTGCCGAAGCGCGGGCAGGATCAGGCACCAGGCCCGAAAAGTTGCCCAGTATGCCAGCCCGAAGGATTGTTCCGCGAATAATCGGCCATGTGGCGAGGGAGCTTGCTCCCTCGCCACAGATGTAGTCAGACGAAGGAGTCGTCATCGCCGCCGAAGAACGACGAGCTGTCATCGTTGTAATCAGCATCGGCGAAACCGCCCTGACCGCTGGAGTTGTCAGCCACGCGCTGATCGTCGCCCCAGCCATTGCCGTTGTCGCTCTGATCGTTGACCCGGGCCGGTTCTTCCTTGATGACTTCAACCACTTCCGGCTGCTGATTGTGATGGAACAGGCTGCTGATGCCTTGCGCCAGCATCACGCCACCGGCCACGCCCGCTGCCGTTTTCAATGCACCACCGAGGAAACCGCTGCCGACAGGCTGTTGCGGGGCGTAATTCTGCTGAGGCGGCGCACCGAAGTTTTGCTGTGGCGGCTGCGAGTTGAACGACGGCCGCCCCGGTTCACGCCAGCCGCCATTCGACGGGGCTGCGCTTTGAGTCGACGCAGGCTGCGGATCACGAGAAGTGCCACCGAAGATGCTCGACAAAAAGCCACCGCTGCTCGGCGCCGGAGCCGCCGTCTGAGCCTTGGCCGATTGCAGTTCAGCCTGCAATTGCTGGACCTGTTGGGCGAGTTGCTTGTTCTGTTCGTCGAGGCTCTTGATGGCGGCCTCTTGCACCAGAATCGCCTGGGTCATGAAATAGCCCGCCGCCGGTTGGCGAGTCAGGTGTTCCTTGATCCGCGCCTCGGCCTGGGCGTCGCGCGGGGCTGAATCCGTTTCGGCCTGTTGCAGCCGGGAAAACAGTCCATCGATCAGGGTTTGTTCTTCGCTGTTCATGGCGACCTCGTAGATTGCCGGGAATATCGTTGCCCTCACCCACAGTGGATAAGGTGCTCACCAGTAATGGGGCTGATACAGGATGTTTCAATGACCTTTACCGAACGTTTACGTTTGCGCCCCGAAGGGCTTGATCGGTTAAAGTGAGGCACTGCTTTCAACCTGCGATACCGACTGATGAATTCGTTCGATGTACTGCGTGACTCTCTGTATTTTTTCAAGCGCAATCTGAGCCAGATCGTGCAGCTGTGCCTGCCACTGGTGATTCTCGAGGCGCTGCTGCAACAAGTGGTCGACCACTCGACCGGGCCAGACAGTTTCGCCGGCATCAGTGTGATGGTCGGCTTGCTGGTGTATCCGCTGTACACCGCCGCGCTGATCCTGTTTCTCGATGCCCGTAGCCGTGGCGAATCGCCGCGCACCCGCGACCTGCTGGCGACCGCCGCGACCTTGTGGCCGCGCTTCGCCGTGCTGACCGCCCTCAACACGCTGCTGATCCTGATCGGCCTGTCGTTGTATTTCCTGCCGGGTATCTGGCTGATGGTGACGCTGGCATTCGGTGAGTACCTGCTGGTGCTGCGCGGCCTGGCGCCGCTGGCGGCGATGAAGGAAAGCCTGCGCCTGACTCGCGGGCATTTCCTGCGCATTCTGGTGTGCATTCTCTGCGTGATGGGCCCGCTGTGGGTGCTCAAGGGAGCGACGCTGGCGGTTTACCCTGCCCCGCAGAACCCGGTGATTTCGCTGCTGATCGATAGCGCTCACAGCTTTCTGCAACTGTTCACCAGCGTGGTGCTGTTCCGCTTGTTCATGCTGATCGGCGATGTGCCCGAAAAATCTGATGAACGGCTCTGACCGCTCTACCCTTGGGCTTGGGCGCTGCTCTCGGTTATGCTCGGAGTCAATTCCGTAACGCTATAAGCCGAGCCATGACCCGTCTACTGCGCTACACCCTGCTGGGCCTGCTGATCGCCATCAGCCTGATTGCATTGCTGATCTACAGCCTGACCTGGCGCCCAGAAGCCAAGGAAGCGCTACCAGTCAGTTGCAACGCCCAGGCGCCGACGCTGGTGCCCGGCCAGGCGCTGAAGGTGATGACCTGGAACGTCCAGTACCTGGCCGGCAAGCGCTACGTGTTCTGGAATGATCTGGCCGCAGGGGATGACGAGAGCCCTACACCTGAAGACATGGCCTTCAGCCTCGACGAAGTGGCGCGGGTGATTCGCGACGAGCAACCGGACATCGTGCTGTTGCAGGAACTCGATGACGGCGCCAAGGCCACTGACTACCAGAACCAGTTCAAATTGCTTCAGGATCGGGTCACCGACCTGTATCCGTGCAGCGCGCAGGCCTTCGACTGGAAAGCCGACTTCGTGCCTGAACCGCACATCTTCGGCAGCGTTGGCCGGCAATTGGCAACCCTGAGCCGCTACCAGATCGAACACGCCGAACGCCTGCAACTGCCGGTCGCACCGGCCAATGTCATCAGCCGTCAGTTCAAGCCGAAAAACGCCTTGCTGGTCACGTACCTGCCACTGAGCGACGGCGGCCAGATGGCCGTGCTCAATACCCATCTGGATCGCGCCACCCAGCCCGACGAAACCTTGCAAACCCAAGTGACAGCCGTGGCCAGGGTGCTCGACAAGTACGAAAGCCGCGGCACGCCATGGTTGATCGGTGGTGATTTCAACCTGTTGCCGCTGGGCCAGTATCGACGCCTGCCCTCGGAGCAACGCACGCCCTACTCCGCCGACAGCGCGCTGCATGTGCTGTGGGACAAGTACCCGATGATCCCCACCAACAACGAAGCCAGTGGTATCGACCGGACGCAATGGCTGACCCATTACCCGAATGATCCTGGCTTGAATGGCCCGGACCGGACTGTCGACTATCTGTTTTACAGCCCACACATCAAACGGGTCGAGGCGCGGGTGCGGCAGGACGATACGTTGCGCATTTCCGATCACTTGCCGGTAATTGCGCGGTTTCTGTTGCCGGCCACGCCTTAAATCAAAAGCTTCGCGAGCAAGCCCGCTCCCATACTGGATCTTCAGTGAGCACGGCATTTGTGTACCACCGCGATCCAATGTGGGAGCGGACTTGCTCGCGAATGCCGCACCACCGATGCAACTGACTACTTACGGGGTTTGATCCGGGCTGTAGCCTCCGCCACCAATGGATCGTCCGGCCAATAATGCTTCGGGTACCTCCCCTTCAAATCCTTCTTCACCTCGGCGTAGGTACTGCGCCAGAAGTTCGCCAGGTCCTGCGTCACCTGCACCGGCCGCCGAGCTGGGGACAGTAGATGCAGCTTGACCACTTGCCGACCACCGGCAATGCGCGGCGTCTCGGCCAAGCCGAACAGCTCCTGCAACCGCACCGCCAGAATCGGTGGCTGCTCACTGTAGTCCAGACGAATCGACGAACCTGACGGCACGCTCAAGTGATGCGGAGCCTGCTCTTCGAGCCGTTGCGGCAACGGCCAGGGCAGCAGGTTGTGAACGATGCTCGACAGGTCCAGATTGGCGAAGTGACTGAGCCGCGAGACTTTGCCCAGATACGGCATCAGCCAGTGCTCAAGGCTTTTGAGCAGTGCAGCGTCGCTGACATCCGGCCATTCGCTCTGGCCCTGACTGCTGAGGTCCAACTGGCGCAACAACGCCACCCGCGCCTGCCACTGACGCAGCTCCGGGGTCCACGGCAACAGCTCCAGACCTTTGCGCCGCACCAGGTTCACCAGCGCCTGACTGCGGGTGGTTTCATCGAGCCCGGTCAGCGGTTCGCGGCTGAGGATCAATTCGCCGACCTTGCGCTGACGCTCGGCTCGTAGCACGCCTTCGCGCTCATCCCAATCCAGTTGATCGACGCAACGCACCTGCTCGGCCAGCACTGAATCGAACAGCGCCGGATCAAAATCCGTTGCCAGATAAATCCGTTCCTCACGCTGACCCTGACGACTGCCCAGATCGGCGATCACCAGCCACGGTTGCTTCATCAGGCTGTCCGCCTCGGCGAACAGCGCCGCACGGCCGTTGGCCAAGCGATATTCAGCGCCACCGGCCCGCCGCTGTTGGGCGACCCGATCGGGATAAGCCAATGCCAGCAACGCGCCGAGCCAGCGCGGATGCTCAGGATCGCTGACCGGCTCCGACGCTGTGCCGCGCAAATAACCGCGATACTGCCGCGCCAGTTGCCGGGCCCGTTGAACACCGCCCTGCGCACCACGAGTGGCCCGTTCTTCACCGGACAACAACACCAGTCGACTGTGCAGGTCCGCGCCAGCGCCACGCAAGATATCGCGCTCGCCGAGCAGTGCCGCGACATCGCAGGCCATGTCGGCCAAGCCGAGCGCCTGGCCACGCAACAGCAAATGGGCGATCCGTGGATGAGCCGGCAGTTCGGCCATCGCCTGACCGTGACGGGTCAGCGCCTCGCCCTCCAGCGCGCCCAAACGTTCAAGCAGATCCTGGGCCTGTGCATAAGCCGCAGCCGGAGGGATATCCAGCCAAACCAACTGCCCCGGCGTCACGCCCCAACGACCCAGTTGCAAGGCCAGCCCGGCGAGGTCCGCCGAGAGAATTTCCGCACTGGCGTAAGCCGCCAGTTGCTCGTGCTGGTCCTGTGACCACAGGCGATAACACACGCCAGGCTCCAAACGCCCGGCCCGGCCCGCGCGCTGGGTGGCGCTGGCTTTGGAAATGCGTTGGGTGTCCAGGCGGGTCATGCCGCTGCCGGGGTCGAAACGCGGTACTCGTGCCAGCCCGGCATCGATCACCACCCGCACACCATCGATGGTCAGGCTGGTTTCGGCGATGTTGGTGGCCAGCACCACTTTGCGCTTGCCCGCAGGCGCCGGCTCAATCGCCGCACGCTGGGCCGTCAGATCCAGTTCGCCGTGCAACGGGCACAGCAACACCGGCGTGCCCTCACCCAACGCATCGACCAATTGTTGATGTACCCGACGGATCTCCGCCTGCCCCGGCAGGAACACCAGCAGGCTGCCGGTTTCATCGTTCAGCGCGTCGAGGATGGTCTGCACAACCCTCGGCTCGATGAATTCACCGGGCTGAAACGGCCGCCCCCAGCGCATCGCCACCGGGTACATCCGACCTTCGCTGCGCAGGATCGGTGCATCGTCCAGCAACCCGGCCAGGCGTTCGCCTTCCAGGGTCGCCGACATCAAGAGGATTTTCAGCGGTTGATCATCACGAAACAGCTCTCGGCCATTCAGGCTCAGGGCCAATGCCAGATCGGCGTCGAGGCTGCGTTCGTGGAACTCGTCAAAGATCAGCAAGCCCACGCCTTCCAGCGCCGGGTCATCCTGCAAGCGCCGGGTGAGAATGCCTTCGGTGACCACTTCGATGCGGGTATTGGGGCCGACTTTGCTGTCCAGACGAATGCGGTAGCCAACGGTTTCGCCGACCTTCTCGCCCAATTCACTGGCCAACCGCTCCGCCGCCGCCCGCGCGGCCAAGCGGCGCGGTTCGAGCATCAGAATGGTCTGCCCGGCCAGCCACGGCTCGTCGAGCAAGGCCAAGGGCACACGGGTGGTTTTACCGGCGCCGGGCGGTGCTTCGAGCACGGCTTCGTGGCGTGTAGCGAGGGCTTCACGCAGGGCGGGTAAAACTTCATCAATTGGCAAAGAAATCATGCTGGCTCCCAAACAGAGGCGCGAGTATAACGAGCTTCGTCGCGGTCCTAATTCATATCGACGATGCTTCGTTTCCAGATAACTCAGGAGATTTCAAATGCGTGCTCCCTTTCGCTTGATCGGCGGTGTACTGGTCGCGACCTTACTGACCCAAATCTCCGCCTGCGGCTCGATTTTCTACCCGGATCGTCGCGGCCAGATCGACGGCAAGATCGACCCGGCGATCGCTGCGCTGGATGCCGTGGGCCTGCTGTTCTATATCATCCCCGGCCTGATCGCCTTTGCGGTGGACTTCGCCACGGGGGCCATTTACTTCGAGCCCGGCCGGACCGCTCAGGTGGCTCCGGAAAAACTCAAGGAAGCCATCGGCACCGACGGCAAGGTCGATAACCACAAGTTGCAGACTATTCTGGAAAGTGAACTGGGCCGCAGCTTCCCGCTGGACGATCCGCGCCTGATCCAGCACAAGGGCAGCGCCCAGCAACTGGCCATGTTCGGCCTGCAACCGGCCGCATAATTCGCGCCTGTGAAGGAACATTTAAAGGAAAAGCCGCACCTATGACCACCAGTACCGAACACGCCCGCCTGCTGCGGCTGGCGACGCGCGCCTCGGTGGCGGTGGCGTGCACGTTGATCGTCGCCAAAGCTATCGCCTGGTGGTTGAGCGGCTCGGTGAGCATGCTCGCCGGGCTGACCGACTCGGCACTCGACGGCGTCAGCTCGTTGCTCAATCTGCTGGCCGTGCATTACGCCTTGCGCCCGGCCGACAACGATCATCGTTATGGGCACGGCAAGGCCGAATCATTGGCTGGCATGGCTCAAGCGCTGTTCATTGGCGGCAGTGCGGTGCTGATTGCCTTGCAGGCGATCGAACGGTTGAAACATCCGGAACCGATAGGCGCGGCGTGGCTCAGCATCGGGGTGATTATGTTCTCACTCGCCCTGACCCTGGCCCTGCTGAAGTTGCAGCATCGGGTGATCAAGGCAACCGGTTCCAACGCCGTGAGTGCCGACTCCTTGCATTACCGCTCGGACCTGCTGCTCAACGGCAGCATTTTGGTGGCGCTGGTGCTGGCCGGGTTTGGCTGGTATCAAGTCGACCCTTGGTTCGGCCTGGGAATCGCCGCCTACATCCTCTGGAGCGCGATTCATATCGCCCAGGAAAGTTTTGCGGTGCTGATGGATGAAGAGCTGCCGATGGATGTCAGCCAGCACATGCTCGAACTGGCCTGCAGCGTACCAGGCGTTCTGGGCGCCCATGACTTGCGCACACGGATCTCCGGCAACCAGTGGTTTGTGCAGTTGCATCTGGAATTACCGGGGGACTTGACCCTGTCAGTCGCCCACGGCATCAGCGATCAAGCCGCCGATGCGATTCACGCCGCCTACCCACGAGCCGAAGTGCTGGTGCACGCCGACCCGCAGGAAGTGGTGAACGCCGCCAGGGCTCAGTAACTCACCTGATAACCGCGACTGCTCAGGCAATTGCCTTGGGCCTGTCGGTAGGCTTGCACCACCGAAGGGGCCGGCTGATAGGTGATAGCGCGCGGATCGAAACCGCTCTGCTCCACGGCCCAGCGATAGCACTCATAACCGTCGCGACTGACCTCCTCCGGCGACTGGCCGTTGGCCGGATACGCCACCACGTCATAGCCACTGCTCACCGGTTGCGGCTGTACGGGCGGTTCGACCACGACGTAATCCTGAGTGCTCTCCTGGTAGGCGTAATACGCGCCGGCCGCCAGGAACAATAGCGCCCCGCCGATCCACACTTCACGGGCGTAATCGGGCAAATAGCTGACACGAATCCCGCGAGGCGGCTGAACCACCACATAACGCGGGCCTTGCGGGCGATACCAGTAACCACCGGAATAGAAATAATCCTGGCCACGATACGGCACACGGAAGTGACGGTTCTCCGGGAAGCGGTCGATCACGTACCCCGGACGATACTGCGGGCCGGGGCCCCAGCCATTGCCGTGCCCATCCGGGCGACCGGGCCAGCGACGGTCATCGTGACGCGCGTCCCGCCCCCCGGTCTGCCATTGCTGGTTGTAATTGTTACGCCGCGGTTCGTCCTGATAGTAGCCACGCCGGGGTTCCTGGGTCTGGCGCACGGTATCGGGCCGCCCCTGGATCGGCAGATTATTACTCGGTTGTTGTGGCGCTCGCTCCTGAACGTTGGAGTCGTGCAGTGTACGGTTCTGCCACTGGCCGCCCTGATTGTTGGACTCGTGCGGCGTACGGTTCTGCCGCTGACCGCCTTGATTCTGGTCATGGAGTTCGAACTGGCGGCTGTTGTCGCCACGAATGATTTCGGTGTTCTGCGGTCGGGGCTGATTGTTACCGCGATGGCCCTGGTCATTCCCTTGATGATCCGGCCCACGCTGCCCGCCATCGGGGCCACGGTTTTGCGGCTCATCGGCCAGCGATTGCGCAGTGACACTCACACACAGCAAACCAACACCGGCCAAACGCCAGATGCGCGATTTCATGCTTTTCCTCACTGCGGGTTAGGGCCTGTACATAAGACTGGGAAAGCGCAGGCCGGTTCTGCTACAGGTTATCAGTCGCGCAACTTATTTATTGAGGGCTGAAGGAAATTGCGGGCAAGAAAAAAGGGAGACCCGTCGGCCTCCCTTTGAAAACTTCGTCCGTGCTCGACGCTTATGACGTCGGCTCACCTCACGCCGTCTTGTGGACAGTGTGTAGCTCGGGGGCCGACACAGCCCCGGTGGGGGTGGCGGCCGCAGCTGGCCTGATTGGGCGAGCCGCACTGGACTGTTTGTCCGAGCAGTGATTCTGGTGATAAGAATAGGCTCGGCGCAGTGGCAGAGGATTGCGAAGATTGCTCAAATAAACATCACTTGCGCAATTTTTAACTCAGGATAGATAATCCTCCGCAATAGTTATGATAAAGGCCTGATTGATGAGCAAACTCGACCGATACGACCTGAGCATTTTGGCGGAATTACAGCGCGACGCGCGTATCTCCAATCAGGAACTGGCCGAACGCATCGGCCTGTCGCCTTCGCCTTGCTCGCGGCGGGTCAAGCAACTGGAAGACGACGGTTACATCACCCGCCAGGTTGCCTTGCTGGACCGCAAAATGCTCGGTCTGAGCCTAACCGCCTACGTGCTGATCGGCATGGACCGCCATACACCCGAGCGTTTCGAGAACTTCGAAGCCGCCATTCGCACCTTGCCGCAAGTGCTGGAATGCAGCCTGGTGACGGGGATGGATGCCGATTATCAGCTCAAGGTGGTGGTGCCGGACATGGATCACTATCAGAAACTGCTACTGGGGCATCTGACCCGGATTGAAGGGGTGACCAGTGTGCGGTCGAGTTTCGTGTTGAACCAGGTGCTCAACAGCACTGAACTGCCTCTGACTCATTTGCGTAGTTGAGAATGTCTTTGTGGCGAGGGAGCTTGCTCCCGCTCGGCTGCGAAGCAGTCGTAAACCAGTGAACGCGGTGTGCCAGATTAAACCTGGTTGCGGATTTTGGGGCTGCTTCGCAACCCAGCGGGAGCAAGCTCCCTCGCCACAGTGCGACACACCGACGCAGGTCAATGCCCCGTCAATCTCCCTTGGCGTATACTCGCCCCGCCCTTTTTAGCCCCACCCGCGCTGGAGATGTTCGATGGATCCTGCAGTTTTCGAAGAGTGGATGATGACTGGCCTGGTCAGCATCCTGATCATTTTCATGGGTTTCATCGTCTGGGATCTGGCAAAAAAATCCAAGGCCGGGCGCTTCGGCTCGTTCATTCTGTTCTTTGTACTGGGGCTGGGCGTGGCCGCATTCGTGATCAAAAGCGTGGTCATCGGCCTGATCGAATCCGGCACTCTATAAACGCGCCGGCACTTCCTTCCACTGGCCCTGATCGAGCCCTTCGATCGACCAGTCACCGATTCTGACCCGCACCAGGCGCAACGTCGGCAAGCCGACCGCCGCGGTCATGCGCCGCACCTGACGGTTGCGGCCTTCGCGAATCACCAGTTCCAGCCAACTCGTCGGCACACTTTTGCGAAAGCGCACCGGCGGGTTGCGCGGCCACAGTTCAGGCTCATCCAGTTGTCGCGCTTCGGCCGGCAATGTCATGCCATCGTTCAGCTCGACGCCATCGCGCAAGCGCTGCAACTGCTCGGCGCTCGGTTCGCCTTCCACTTGCACCCAGTAAGTCTTGGCCAGTTTGTGTTTCGGGTCGGCAATCCGCGCCTGAAGCTGGCCGTCGTTGGTCAGCAGCAGCAAGCCTTCGCTGTCACGGTCCAGCCGTCCTGCCGGGTAAATCCCCGGAATCTCGATGTAATCCTTGAGCGTCGCCCGCCCCTCGCCGTCGCTGAATTGCGTCAGCACATCGAAAGGCTTGTTGAACAGGATCAGTTTCGGCTCGGCCGGTGGCGCTTTGGCGACACGGCGCGGAGCTGAAGAGGATAGCGCAGGCTTCACGCCGGGGCGGCGAGAAACGGGACGTGGAGGACGAGACATGGCGAGAAGAACATCTAACGGTCAGGGCTGCTAATGCTAGTGCCCTGACCGCCAAATGACCACGACAAACCGTTAGCGGAACGGCGGTTCGTCGAAGCTGCGCAGTTTGCGCGAGTGCAGCGAGTTGAGCTCAGTGCGCAACAGGTCCACCGCTTCGATGCCGATCTTCAAGTGCTGGCTGACCGCGCGTTCATAGAAAGCGTTGGCCGAACCCGGCAGTTTGATTTCGCTGTGCAACGGTTTGTCCGACACACACAGCAACGTGCCGTAAGGCACCCGCAAACGATATCCTTGCGCGGCGATGGTGCCGCTTTCCATGTCCACCGCCACGGCGCGGGACAGGTTGATCAGCGGACGCTCCTGCGCCCAGCGCAGTTCCCAGTTACGGTCATCGTAGGTCAACACAGTGCCGGTGCGCAGGCGCTTCTTCAGCTCGTCCCCCTTCTCACCGGTGATATTGGCCGCCGCTTGTTGCAACGCCATCTGCACTTCGGCCAGGGCTGGAATCGGAATGTTCGGCGGCACGACCCGGTCAAGAATCCCGTCGCGGCGCATGTAAGCGTGGGCCAGCACATAATCGCCAATGGTCTGCGACTGACGCAAGCCGCCGCAGTGGCCGATCATCAACCAGCAATGCGGACGCAGCACCGCCAAGTGGTCGGTGATGTTCTTGGCGTTGGACGGGCCGACACCGATGTTCACCAGGGTCACGCCATGACCATCGCTGGCGATCAGGTGATAGGCCGGCATCTGGTAACGATGCCAGACCACGCCCGCGGCAATCGCCGAGGCTTCGCCGTGGTCCATGCTCTTTTCGATGATCACGTTGCCCGGCAACACCATGCGCACAAAACGCGGGTCGTTGCGCAGTTGCTCCAGGCCATGAACGATGAACTGGTCGACGTAGCGGTGATAGTTGGTCAGCAGAATCCACGGTTGCACATGGCGCCAATCGCTGCCGGTGTAATGCACCAGTCGGCGCAGGGAGAAGTCCACCCGCGCGGCATCGAACAAGGCCAATGGCAGCGGGTCGGTGTTTTCCCAATCGTACAAGCCATCGGCGATGCCATCGGTGGCGGCCGACAAATCGGTGCTCGGGAACACCCGCGCCAGCACCGCCGCGGTGACGCCGGAGCCGGCCAGCTCATCGCCCTGCTCGACCACGTACGGATAAGGAATGTTCTGCTGGCTGACGCCGACTTCCACGGTCACGGTGAAGTCGTGCATCAACGGGACAAGTTGTTCCAGCAGGTATTTGCGGAAGGCTGCCGGATGAGTGACGGTGACACTGTAGGTCCCCGGCAATTGAACCTTGGCATAGGCGCGGGTGGTCTGTGGGACTTCGCCCTGGCAAAGGTAGGTCAGACGCAACTCGGGATAACGAAACAGGGCACGCTGTTCAGCGTCCGGCTCGACGCGATCCTTGAGATAACGCTTGAGCGCCTGATTCAGCGCGGTGGTTGCACGCTCGTGCAAGACAGCAAGCCGATCCACGGCTTGCTCGGCGGTTTGAACGACAATAAACGCTTCGGTCACGATCAGCTTCCTGTGTTCTGACTTGCAGACCCTCATCTTGCCTGCATCGTCGCTTCACGGGAACAGTGGCGTGTTGGTTGTACATCAAGATGTGATGCGCAGACAGACCCTGTGGGAGCGGGCTTGCCCGCGATAGCGGTGTGTCAGACAGCATCCATGTTGAATGTTAAACCGCCATCGCGGGCAAGTCGGATCGCCGCACCGCCGCTCCCACAGGTTTCAGTGCTGTTGATCAAATTGTGGTCAGAATCCTTGCGGAGTCGACCGGGCCACAATCGCTTCCACATCCAGCCCGCGTGGCAACGTTCCATATACCCGACCGGCCGAACCGAGGCGGCTGGCGATGAAGGCATCACTGACCGCCGCGTTACCGGCCTCCAGCAATAGCCTGGCCTGAAGTCCCAAGGCGATGTCTTCGGTGAGCTGGCGGGCACGGTATTGAATGTCGTCGGTGTCCTTGAACGCCGCCTGCAATTGGCTGATGTGCGCCGCCAGGCGCTTGTCACCATGGCCATCGCCCAACTCGTGGAACAGCGCATCGAGCACACCCGGCTCTTTCGACAGCGCGCGCAACACGTCGAGGCATTGCACGTTGCCGGAACCTTCCCACGTCGAGTTGACCGGTGCCTCACGGTACAGTCGCGGCAGGATGCTTTCTTCGACATAACCGGCGCCGCCCATGCATTCGGCCGCTTCGTTGATCATCGCGGGCGCGCGCTTGCAGATCCAGTACTTGCCCACCGCCGTCACCAGCCGGGCGAATTTCGCTTCGTGGTCGTCATCCAGATGATCCAGCGCCCGGCCCATGCGCAGGCTCAGCGCCAAGGCAGCTTCGCTTTCCAGGGCCAGGTCGGCCAGCACGTTTTGCATCAAGGGTTGTTCGCTGAGCAACTTGCCACCGACCTTGCGGTGGGCGCAGTGATGGCTGGCCTGGGTCAGGGCCTGGCGCATCAGCGCACTGGAGCCGACCATGCAATCGAAGCGGGTCATGGCAACCATTTCGATGATGGTCGGAACACCCCGCCCCTCTTCACCGACCATCCAGGCCAGGGCGCCACGGAACTCCACCTCGCTGGAGGCGTTGGACCAGTTGCCGAGTTTGTTCTTCAGCCGCTGTATGTAGAACTGATTGCGCGTGTCGTCCGGGCGATGACGCGGCAGCAGGAAACAGGTCAGCCCTTTGTCCGTCTGGGCCAGGGTCAGGAAGGCGTCGCACATCGGCGCCGAACAGAACCACTTGTGGCCCACCAGTTCATACGCCTGACCGGGACCACTGGCGCCCACCGGATAAGCCTTGGTGGTGTTGGCCCGCACATCGGTGCCGCCCTGTTTCTCGGTCATGGCCATGCCAATGGTCACACCAGCCTTGTGGGCCATGCCGACATTGCGTGGGTCGTATTCGGTGGCGAGGATTTTCGGCAGCCATTGTTTGGCTAGGTCCGGTTGCAGACGCACCGCCGGGACGCTGGCGAAAGTCATGGTCAACGGGCAACCGCTACCGGCTTCAGCCTGACTGTGCAAATAGGTCATGGACGCACGGGCAACGTGGGCGCCCGGTTGCGGGTCGGTCCAGGGCAAGCCTGTGAGGCCATGCTCCACGGCCGTGCGCATCAACTCGTGATAAGCCGGGTGAAATTCCACCAGGTCGATGCGATGGCCATAACGGTCATGGCTGACGAGCACCGGTTTGTTCTGATTGGCCGCAAACCCCGCGTCCATCAGCGGCCCGCCGGCCAATGCGCCGTAAGCGTCGATCCGCGATTCGGCCCAACCGGCATCGAACCGCCGCGACCACTCCTGCAAAGGCAGGTCGACGCGATAAAGGTTGGTGCCGTCCAGCGACGGTGGCTGGTTGGTGACTTCGTGGGTTTCGGCGAACTGATGCAGGTTCATGACGGGGCTCCTTTGGCCAGCCAAGGGACTTTCAGTTAAGCACCGCCCCGAGGCTGAACAAAGTGGCATATCTGCCTAACTGTCGGCGCTTTCGCCTTGTCCCGGACAGAGCACCCGTCGATAAAGCGCCGCCTGCAAGTCTTCGAATTTCACCGGTTTGTTCAGGTAGTCGACCAAGGTGTCACTCGGGCAGTGCACTCGGTCCGCACTCAGGGCAATCTTGAACACGGGTAATTCGGCGCAACCCGGCAAGGCGCGGATCCGACAACAGATGGAGACGCCGTCCAGTGGCGGCAACTGACAATCGAGCAGTACCGCGTCAACGGCTTCACGCTGCAAGTGATCGAGCGCGGCGACGCTGCTGTCGGCGGTGCGCACCTGGAACCCAAGTTTCAGCAACATGCCGCGCATCACCAATTGATTGATGCTGTTGTCATCGACCAGCAACACCGTGCAGTCCTGAGGCTGACGCAGGCGGGCAGCTTGCCGCATGATCGAGGGCGCAGGTTCCACCACGGGCAGCTCAAACTCGACATCCAGTTGGAAGCGACTGCCGCGGCCCGGTTCCGAGCGATGGCTCAAGCGCCCGTCGAGCAATTCGACCAGTTGCCGACAAATCGCCAGGCCAACGCCCAGACCACCGTATTCACGGGTCATCGAACCGTCGAGCTGGAAGAAGCGCTGGTACAGGGTTGCCTCCCCCAAATCGGTAAAGCCAATGCCGGTGTCGATCACCGCAAAGGACAACGCCAGTCGACCGGGCTCCACCGGTTTGCCCGTCACGCGCAACGCCAGTCCGCCGACCCGGGTGAATTTGATCGCGTTATCCAGCAGGCACTCCAGGCATTGCACCAACTTGCCGCTGTCGCCGTGCAAGCGATCCGGCAGTCCGGGCGTTACCTCGACCTTGAAGTCCAGCGACTTGCTGGACGCATTGCCATCGAACTGCAGGCGCAAGGCCTCGACCACACTGCGCAAACTGAACGTGTCCGGATAGACCTTGAGCTTGCCGGCCTGCAATTCGGTCAGGGTGAGGATGCCGTTGACCATGCGCATCATGTCCCGCGCCGAACCTGCGGCCGTTTGTTGATACTGCTCCAGTTCAGGGTTCATCTCGACCGTCTGCATGAGCTCCAGCGAACCGATCACACCGTTCATGGGGGTGCGCAATTCGTGGGTCAGGGTGGCGAGGAATTCGTCCTTGAGCTTGTTACTGTGAGCCAGTTGCTGGTTCAGCACTTCGAGTTTTTGGCCGGCATCGAACAACGTCTGTGCCTGTTGCTCGCGCATGGCGTTGATGCGATCGGCCAGGGCCAGGGACAGCAGCGCCACTTCGACCGCCGAGCCGATCTGGCTGGCGTACATGGTCAGGAACACGTTGGGCAAATACCCCAACACCATCATCGTGTTGACGACGCCACCGAGCAGGAACGCCGACCAGGCAATGATGAAGTACCGCGCCACCCTCAAGCCGCGCCACCAGGCGAAGATCCCGGCGGCGAAAATGATCACGGTAAAAACCAGCGCCAATATCGTCGCCAGACGCAGGGCCAGGGCGTAACTGGTCATCAATGACAACCCGACCACTACCGCACTGAACGCAATCAACGCCAACAACAAACGGTCGAGCCAGCGACTATGGGTGGCCGTCTGCAAGAAGCTGCGGGCGAACTGGCTGCCGAACAAGCCTGAACAGCCGATGAAGAACGGCGTCGCGGCGTTGGCCCACCACGGATTATCCGGCCAGAAATACTCCACGGCCGCGCCGTTCACCGACAGTTGATACAAGCCGAACGAGGCGATATAGACGATGTAGTAGAGGTAGCTGGTGTCACGCACGCTGAGGAAGATGAACAGGTTGTAGACCAGCATCCCCAGCAACACGCCGTAAATCAGCCCCAGCACATAGAGCCGGACAGGCTGCTCTTCAAGGTAAGCGGTGCTCGACCACAAGGTGACGGGCGCCTGAATCGAGCCTTCACTTTGCAGGCGCAGGTACACGGTTTGCGCCTGCTCAGGCGCAAAGTTCAAATCGAACAGGTAGTTGTTCTGACGGATCTGGCGAGTGGCGAACGGCAACGCATCGCCGGTCTGCCGGACCATTTGATAGTCACCACCAGCATCGGGCAAATAGAGATCAAGGTGATCGAGGGGCGGATAGGCCAGTTCCAGTAACCAGGTCCGTTGTACCGACGGGTTGGTCGGGCGGTACTGCAGGTCGATTTTCAGCCAGAACGCCGAACGCGAATAACCGGCGTTGAGGGTGGCTTTATCGTGGGGTTTGAAGAGCCCGGCCGCGGCTTGTGCACGGACATCGGCGATGGTCGCGTGACCGCCCGCGTCTTCATAAACCTGCATCGTTCGGCCCAGGGGAAGGCTCTGGGTGAACTCGTCGAATTCGACGGCGCTCGCCAGGAGGGGCAAGCACAACAGCAACATCAGCAAATAGCGCATTTAAGCCCCAGAGTGGCCTGTCCGGTCCTGTCAGGAAGCCCCCCATTCCTTTTGAGTAGACGTAAAACCGGTATTACCTGTTATTGGTTTGGATCCACTCTAGCATAGCCGTTGATGGCCATTGAACACCATTGAAATTTTTCCTGAAAAGGCTCTAGAACAAGCGTTCCAGCTCTATGCATTGAGTTAGAGCTGTTGGCTTTGTCAGGTTGTGAGAATGCTCCGGCGGGTGGTGAACACCTGTGGCGAGGGAGCTTGCTCCCGTTGGGCTGCGTAGCGGCCCCAAAATATGCTGTCGGCTACACCTGACGACTGCTTCGCAGCCGAACGGGAGCAAGCCCCCTCGCCACACTGTATCGGCCGCGATGGCTGCCACAACACCCGAAAAACATGTTTGGTGGTAAGCTCGCGCACCATGAATATCTACAGCTCTCGCCCCGTTGTCCTCTGTCTCTCCGGCCACGACCCAAGTGGTGGCGCCGGCTTGCAGGCAGATATCGAAGCCCTGCTCGCTCAGGGTTGCCATGCGGCTCCGGCCGTCACCGCCCTGACGGTGCAAGACACCGTCAACGTCACTGACTTCCGCGTCCTCGATCGCGAGTGGGTGCTGGCCCAGGCCAACGCCGTGCTCAACGACTCCGAAGTCGCTGCCGTCAAACTGGGCATGCTCGGTTCCCTGGAAATGGTCGACACCGTGGTCGAACTGCTCTCGGCGCACCCGCATCTGCCGGTGGTCTGCGACCCGGTGCTGCGCGCCGGTGGTGGCGGACGACTGGGCAAGGACGAAGTCGGCTACGCCATGCGCGAACGGCTGCTGCCGCTGTCGATCATTGCCACCCCTAACCTTCCCGAAGCCCGCATCCTCGCCGAACTGCCCGAAGGCACCGCGGACGAGTGCGCTGAAAAACTCCTGCCATTCGTCAAACACCTGCTGATCACCGGCGGCCATGGCGATGAACACGAAATCCACAATCGCCTGTACAGCCGCGACGGTCGCCGCGACACCTTTACCTGCCAGCGTCTGCCCGGCAGCTATCACGGCTCCGGTTGCACGCTGGCCAGCGCCCTCGCCGGTCGCCTGGCCCAGGGTGAACAGCTCGCCAGAGCCGTACAGACCGCGCTTGACTACACTTGGCGCACTCTGCGGGATGCGGAACAGCTGGGCAAAGGACAGTTCGTGCCGCGCCGCCTGCCGCTGGATTTCTGTTCGTAACGCCATGAGGGCTGTCCGATGAAACTACGTGGCCTGTACGCCATTACCGACAGCCAGTTACTGGCCGGTAAATTGCTCGAATACGTGGAGGCGGCGCTGGAAGGCGGCGTCACCCTGCTGCAATACCGCGACAAAAGCAGCGATGAAGCCCGCCGCCTGCGTGAGGCCGAAGCGCTGCGCGATCTGTGCGAACGCTACAAGACCCAACTGATCATCAACGACGACGCCGAACTGGCCGCACGATTGGGCGTAGGCGTGCACCTGGGCCAGACCGATGGCCCACTGATGCCGGTTCGGGCACTGCTGGGGCGTCACGCAATCATCGGCTCGACCTGCCACGCGCAACTCGAACTCGCCGAACTTGCCGCCAAAGAAGGCGCCAGTTACGTCGCCTTCGGCCGCTTCTTCAATTCCAACACCAAGCCCGGCGCACCGGCGTGCAGCCTCGAACTGCTCGACCAGGCCCGCAGCCAACTGCACCTGCCGATCTGCGCGATCGGCGGCATCACCCTGGAAAACGCCGCCCCGCTGGTGGCCCACGGAGTCGATCTGCTGGCGGTGGTGCATGGCCTGTTTGGCGCAGAGAGCACGGCTGAAGTGACACGCCGTGCCCGCGCATTCAATGAATTACTTAAAGTCTGATTTTGAGAGCCAAATCATGTCTCGTTCCGAAACCCTGTTTGCCAATGCCCAGAAACATATCCCCGGGGGCGTGAACTCGCCGGTTCGCGCGTTCAAGAGCGTTGGAGGCACACCGTTGTTCTTCAAGCACGCCGAAGGCGCCTACGTCACCGACGAAGACGACAAGCGTTATGTGGATTACGTCGGTTCCTGGGGCCCGATGATTCTCGGCCACAGCCACCCGGACGTACTGGATGCAGTGCGCAAACAGCTGGAACACGGCCTGTCCTACGGCGCCCCGACCGCGATGGAAACCGAAATGGCCGATCTGGTCTGCTCGATCGTGCCGTCGATGGAAATGGTGCGCATGGTCAGCTCCGGCACTGAAGCGACCATGAGCGCCATCCGCCTGGCCCGTGGTTTCACCGGTCGCGACAGCATCATCAAGTTCGAAGGCTGCTACCACGGTCACTCCGACAGCCTGCTGGTCAAGGCCGGCTCAGGCGCCCTGACCCAGGGCGTACCGAGCTCGGCCGGCGTACCGGCAGCGTTCGCCAAACACACCCTGACCCTGCCGTTCAACGACATCGACGCGGTAGAAACCCTGCTCGCCGAAGTCGGCCAGGACGTGGCCTGCATCATCGTCGAGCCAGTGGCCGGCAACATGAACTGCGTACCACCGGCACCGGGCTTCCTCAAAGGTCTGCGGACCCTGTGCGACAAACACGGCGTGGTGCTGATTTTCGACGAAGTGATGACCGGTTTCCGTGTCGCCCTCGGCGGCGCCCAAGCCCATTACGGCGTCACGCCGGACCTGAGCACCTTCGGCAAGATCATCGGTGGCGGCATGCCGGTTGGCTGCTTCGGTGGCAAACGCAAGATCATGGAGCAGATCGCGCCACTGGGGCCGGTCTACCAGGCTGGCACGTTGTCGGGTAACCCGCTGGCGATGGCGGCGGGCCTGACCACTCTGCGCCTGATCAGTCGCCCTGGTTTCCACGCTGAGTTGAGCGACTACACCAGCCGTCTGCTCGATGGCCTGCAACAGCGCGCCGACGCCGCCGGCATTCCGTTCGTGACCACTCAGGCCGGCGGCATGTTCGGACTGTACTTCACCGGCGCCGACGATATCGTGACCTTCGATGACGTCATGGCCAGCAATGCGAACCTGTTCGGGCGCTTCTTCCACCTGATGCTTGAAGGTGGTGTGTACCTGGCGCCGAGTGCCTTCGAAGCCGGCTTCACCTCGATCGCCCACGGCGAAACCGAGTTGAAACTGACGCTGGACGCTGCCGAGCGTGCATTCGCCGCCCTGAAATAAAGCTGCGACGCTGACGTTGGCCATTGCCAGCGTCAGCTTTCACCTACATTCCCGCCCTTTTTCCTACTCGTCTACCCATAATCCCCCGCAAAGTAGGCGATATAGTCCCCGCGCAGCAGAAAAACGAGTAAAGACTTTGTAAGGTTGGCCTCGCTTATTTCATAATGCGCGCTTATTGGATCCCTCGACGGGTCCGCGCGCCCCTCAGAGGTAAGTCGATTCCCATGAACCGCACCGGCCGCACCCTTGCACTGGGCTGCCTGTTGCTCCTTCAGCCCCTGCTCGCGCTCGCACAAGCAGGCGGCAACTCGTTGTTGATCCCGGCGATGGGTCGCTGCACCCTCAATACTCAGCCGCAAGACCTGGCGCAAGCGCTCGCCGCCTGCCAGAAAGCGTCGGATGAAGGGGATGCGCAAGCGCAATACGAGTTGGGTGAGTTCTACTACAACGGCAAACACGCGCCGCGCGACCTCAATCAAGCCCTGAGCTACTTCGAAAAAGCCTCGCTGCAAGGCCATGCCCAGGCGCAATTCAAACTCGGCACCATGTTCTTCCACGGCGAAGGCGTACCGGCCAATAACGTTCAGGCCTATATCGTGCTGAAAATGGCCGCGGTCAATGGTGCCGAAGACGCGCTGGACACCGCCGACGAAGTCGCCGAAAAAATGTCCCGCGAAGATCTGGAAGTCGCTACCCAGGTGCTGGGGCAAATTTTCCGTAAATACCTGATGGAATTGCAGAGCGCCGATGGGCGTACACCGTTTTCGCCACTTCCCTGAATTGACACGGCCCCCTGTGGCGAGGGAGCTTGCTCCCGCTCGGCTGCGTAGCAGTCGTAAAGTCGGCACACGCGGTCTGTCCAGAAGGTAGCGGAGGCTGATTTCAGGGCCGCTTCGCAGCCCAACGGGAGCAAGCTCCCTCGCCACAACAAGCCCCACTAGCCACTCAATCCGTGGCTTACTTCTCAGGCATCGGCATCGGAAACGGCATGACATTGCCGACCGCGCCACGGGCTTCGCTGATTTTCGGTGTGCCGAGGCGTTCGACCTCGTCGATACGCACGATCGAATGCATCGGCACGAAACTGCGCACAACGCCTTCGAACTGAGCCTTGAGCTTCTCTTCGCTCGGATCGACGACCACTTGTGTGCGCTCGCCAAAGACGAACTCTTCCACTTCCAGGAAGCCCCACAGATCACTTTGGTAGATCTGCTTGGCGTACATTTCGTACACCTGGCCCTGATTGAGGAAAATCACCTTGTAGATTGGAGCTTCACGTTTGGTCATGGTGGGCGGGTAACACATCGGGGATAAAAATGAGGGCGCGAACTATAGCATAGCCACCGGACGCGCAACGGTAGGAACCTTGGTGCATGTTCCCTATAATGCGCGGTTCTTTGAATCACGTGAGACTGGGGTCCATGGCCAAGAAGCTTTACATCGAAACCCACGGTTGCCAGATGAACGAGTACGACAGCTCGCGCATGGTCGATCTGCTGGGCGAACATCAGGCCCTGGAAGTCACTGCCCGCGCTGAAGACGCCGACGTGATTCTGCTCAACACTTGCTCGATCCGCGAACGCGCCCAGGACCGGGTGTATTCCCAACTCGGTCGCTGGCGTGAGCTGAAACTGGCCAACCCGGACATGGTGATCGCTGTCGGCGGTTGCGTGGCCAGCCAGGAAGGCGCGGCCATCCGTGATCGCGCTCCGTACGTAGACGTGGTGTTCGGCCCGCAAACCCTGCACCGCCTGCCGGAAATGATCGACGCTGCGCGCGCCACCAAACTGCCGCAAGTCGACGTCTCGTTCCCGGAAATCGAAAAATTCGACCACCTGCCCGAGCCACGTATCGACGGGCCGAGCGCTTATGTGTCGGTCATGGAAGGCTGCAGCAAGTACTGCACCTTCTGCGTGGTGCCTTATACCCGCGGTGAAGAAGTCAGCCGACCGTTCGATGACGTGATTGCCGAGATCATTCACCTGGCCGAAAACGGCGTGCGCGAAGTGACCTTGCTGGGGCAGAACGTCAACGGTTATCGCGGCACCACTCACGATGGACGCCTGGCCGACCTGGCGGAATTGATCCGGGTGGTGGCCGCTGTCGATGGTATCGACCGGATTCGCTACACCACCTCGCACCCACTGGAGTTCTCCGACAGCCTGATCCAGGCTCACGCCGACGTGCCGGAACTGGTGAAACACCTGCACCTGCCGGTGCAATCGGGTTCGGACCGCATCCTCGCGGCGATGAAGCGTAACCACACTGCGCTGGAGTACAAATCCAAACTGCGCAAGCTGCGGGCCGCCGTGCCGGGGATCTGCATCAGCTCGGACTTCATCGTCGGCTTCCCGGGCGAGACCGAGAAAGACTTCGAACAGACGATGAAGCTGATCGAAGACGTCGGCTTCGACTTCTCCTACTCGTTCGTTTATAGCCAACGCCCGGGCACTCCGGCCGCCGACCTGGCCGACGAAACGCCGGAAGAGCTGAAAAAAGAACGCCTGAACGCCCTGCAACATCGCCTGAACCAGCAAGGGTTCGAGATCAGCCGACAAATGGTCGGCTCCACTCAGCGGATCCTGGTCACCGATTATTCGAAAAAAGACCCCGGCGAACTGCAAGGCCGGACCGAGAATAACCGTATCGTCAACTTCCGCTGCGACAATCCGACCCTGATCGGCCAGTTCGCTGACGTACACATCGACGCCGCACAACCGCACTCGCTGCGGGGCTCGCTGATCCAATAACAGCGCATTCCCCCCTCAGGGAGCGGGTTTGTGTGGCGAGGGAGCTTGCTCCCGCTCGGCTGCGAAGCAGTCGTAAACCAATCGACTCGATGCAACCCTGTAAACTGCAGAGACCGGGAAGGGAGTGCTTCGCACTCCAACGGGAGCAAGCCCCCTCGCCACAGACATGAAGTGACCGTTAGTGATTGGTCTGTTTAAGAGCTTTCGCACCCAGGCGACTGGCGTTATCCTTGATTTCATCATAATTGCCCCAGGGCGGCTAAATACGACCTTGAACGCACCCATAGAACCACATCGCTTCATCCTCGAGCCCTTTGAAGCTCGTCGCTTCGCCAATCTGTGCGGGCAATTCGACGAGCATCTGCGCTTGATCGAACAGCGCCTGACCATCGAGATCCGCAACCGCGGAAACCAGTTCGAACTGATCGGCGAACCCAAACACACCACCTCCGCGGAAAACCTCCTGCGCCGCCTGTACCGGGAAACCAAGGGTACCGAGCTGTCGCCGGACATGGTTCACCTGTTCCTGCAGGAATCGGCCGTCGAGCAACTGGACGACCACTCCCCCGCCGAACCGTCCGTCGCCTTGCGCACCAAGAAAGGCATGATTCGCCCTCGCGGCTTGAATCAGCTGCGCTACGTGAAGGAAATCCTCGGTAACGACATCAATTTCGGCATCGGCCCGGCCGGTACCGGCAAGACCTATCTGGCCGTTGCCTGCGCGGTAGACGCGCTGGAGCGCGAGCAGATTCGTCGCATCCTGCTGGTCCGTCCGGCGGTTGAAGCGGGCGAAAAGCTCGGTTTCCTGCCCGGCGACCTGTCGCAAAAAATCGACCCGTACCTGCGCCCGCTCTACGACGCACTCTACGAAATGCTCGGCTTCGAATACGTCGCCAAGCTGATCGAGCGTCAGGTAATCGAAGTCGCGCCGCTGGCCTATATGCGCGGCCGTACGCTGAACAACAGCTTCATCATCCTCGACGAAAGCCAGAACACCACCGTCGAACAGATGAAGATGTTCCTGACCCGGATCGGCTTCGGCTCCACCGCGGTCATTACCGGTGACATCACCCAGGTCGACCTGCCGAAAGGCACCAAGTCCGGGCTGCACCATGTGATCGAAGTACTGAAAGACGTGCCGGGTATCAGCTTCACCCATTTCATGCCCAAGGACGTGGTGCGCCATCCGTTGGTGCAGCGAATCGTCGAAGCCTACGAGCGCTTCGAAAATCGCGTAGCCGACGAACCGGCGAAGTTCTCCTCCAAGGACACCCGCCCCGATGCTTGAGCTTGATCTGCAACTGGCTACCGAAGCATCTGCCCCAAGCGAAGCCGAGTTCCGCCAATGGTGCGAACTGGCCCTGCGCCAGCGCACTGCCGACTCCGAAATGACCATCCGTTTGGTCGACGAAAAGGAAGCCCGCGAACTGAACTTCACCTGGCGGCAGAAAGACTACGCCACCAACGTTTTGTCGTTCCCGGCCGATGTGCCCGACGAGTTTCTCGACATTCCACTGCTGGGCGATCTGGTGATCTGCGTAGCAGTAGTCGAGCGCGAAGCGGCGGAACAAGGCAAGGAATTAAAGGCCCACTGGGCGCATCTGGTCATTCACGGCTGCTTGCATCTGCTTGGTTACGACCACATAGATGACGAGGAAGCCGAAGAAATGGAAGCACTGGAACGAACGTTGCTTGCAGAACTGGGTCATCCGGATCCTTATGCGGACGACGAAACAGACACATCCCCTATCGTTACAACAAAGGATTCAGAGTAATCGCTATGAGCGAAGATCGATCGAGCAACGGGCAGAAGTCATGGCTGGGTAAGCTCACCCAGGCTTTTGCCCACGAGCCGAAGAACCGGCAGGAGCTGCTGGAGCTGCTGCGCGATGCACACCAAAACAAGTTGCTGGACAGCGAAGCGTTGGCCATCGTCGAAGGCGCCATCCAGGTTGCGGACCTGCAAGTACGGGACATCATGGTCCCGCGCTCGCAGATGATCAGCATCAAGGCGACCCAGACACCTCGCGAGTTTCTGCCGGCCGTGGTCGACTCGGCCCACTCCCGCTACCCGGTGATCGGCGAAAGCCACGATGACGTGATGGGCGTGCTGCTGGCCAAGGACTTGCTGCCGTTGATCCTCAAGGAGAACGGCGACAGCTTCAACATCAAGGACCTGCTGCGCCCGGCCACCTTCGTGCCCGAGTCCAAGCGCCTGAATGTGCTGCTGCGCGAGTTTCGCGCCAACCACAACCACATGGCCATCGTCATTGACGAATACGGCGGCGTGGCTGGCCTTGTGACCATCGAAGACGTTCTGGAACAAATCGTCGGCGACATCGAAGACGAGCATGACGTCGAAGAAGACAGCTACATCAAGCCGCTGCCCAGCGGGGACTTCCTGATCAAGGCCCTGACGCCGATCGAGAACTTCAACGAGTTCTTCGACAGCGAATTCTCCGACGACGAATTCGACACCGTCGGCGGTCTGGTGATGAGCGCGTTCGGGCACTTGCCAAAACGCAACGAAATCACTGAAATCGGCGCCTATCGCTTCCGCATCCTGAACGCCGACAGCCGTCGGATTCACTTGCTGCGCCTGACACCTATTGCCCGGTAATTTTTCTAAGGATTGAAATGCGTCGTATGACCCGCCCCGGCTGGCCCGGTAACCTGCTGGCCGTGGCGGCCGGTGCACTCACCACCCTGGCCCTGGCGCCCTTCGATATCTGGCCGCTGGCATTGCTGGCGGTCGGCTTCTTTTACGCCGGCTTGCGTGAACTGAGCCCCCGCCAGGCCCTGGGTCGAGGCTGGTGTTTCGGTTTTGGCCTGTTTGCCGCAGGCACTAGCTGGATCTACTACAGCATTCACCACTTCGGTGGCGCTTCAGTGCTGCTGGCCGGTTTCCTGATGCTGATCTTCACGGCGGCGATTGCCTGGTTCTTCGCCCTGCCCGCCTGGCTTTGGGCGCGCTGGCTGCGTCGTAACGAAGCCCCCCTGGCCGATGCCTTGGCGTTTGCGGCGTTGTGGGTGGGCCAGGAAGCCTTTCGCGGCTGGTTCCTCACCGGTTTCCCGTGGCTCTATTCCGGCTACAGTCAGCTCGACGGCCCACTGGCCGGGCTCGCGCCGGTCGGCGGGATGTGGCTGATTTCCTTCACCCTGGCCCTGACGGCCGCGCTGATCTACAACGCTGCGCGACTGGTCCGCACTGGCCGTAAAGGCTTCATCGCTGTCGGTGTGTTGCTGCTGGCGGGTCCATGGGTGGCCGGCATGGCGCTCAAGGAACATGCCTGGACCAACCCGGCGGGCGCACCGCTGAGCGTCGCGGCGATTCAGGGCAACATCGAACAAAGCATGAAATGGGAGCCGTCACAACTCAACGCGCAGTTGGCGCTGTACCGCGACTTGAGTTTCAGCTCCAAACCCGTCGACCTGCTGATATGGCCGGAAACGGCGGTCCCGGTGCTCAAGGAGTCCGTCGAGGGCTACCTGAACATGATGGGAAGCTTCGCGGCCGAGCGTAAGTCCGCGCTGATTACCGGCGTGCCGATTCGCCAGGAAGTCCGTCACGAGAAGCGCTTCTTCAACGGCATTACCGTTGTCGGTGAAGGCGATGGCACTTATCTGAAGCAGAAACTGGTGCCGTTCGGCGAGTACGTTCCGCTGCAGGACATCTTGCGCGGCCTGATCGCCTTCTTCGACCTGCCAATGTCCGACTTTGCCCGTGGGCCGACCGATCAGGCACTGCTGCAAGCCAAGGGTTATCAGATTGCGCCGTTCATCTGCTACGAAGTGGTCTACCCGGAATTCGCCGCCGGCCTCGCCGCCCGCAGCGATTTGCTGCTGACCATCAGCAACGACACCTGGTTCGGCACCTCGATCGGCCCGCTGCAACATTTGCAGATGGCACAGATGCGCGCACTTGAGGCCGGTCGCTGGATGATCCGCGCGACCAACAACGGCGTGACTGGCCTGATCAACCCGTTTGGCCAGATCACTGCGCAGATCCCTCAGTTCGAACAAGGCATCCTGTACGGCGAAGTAGTACCGATGCACAACCTGACGCCGTACCTGGAATGGCGTTCGTGGCCGTTGATCATTATTTGCGTGTTGTTATTTGGCTGGGCGCTGATCGCTAGCCGGATGGCGAAGACCGTTTAAAAGCTTCGCGAGCAAGCCCGCATTTGATCTGTGTAT
This sequence comes from Pseudomonas sp. P9_31, assembly GCF_034008235.1. Lineage (NCBI taxonomy): Bacteria > Pseudomonadati > Pseudomonadota > Gammaproteobacteria > Pseudomonadales > Pseudomonadaceae > Pseudomonas > Pseudomonas sp. P9_31. The sequence goes on along the minus strand of NZ_CP125375.1, from coordinate 860,216 downwards.
ACAGAAAATCCAGTGCGGGAGCGGGCTTGCTCGCGAAGACGGCATCACAGGCACAACATCAATCAGCCTCAACATCGCCTCGATAAAACATCGAATACCCGATCTGCCCCACCGCCTCATTCATCAACTGCCCCGATTGCCAGATCGATTTGAATTCCGGCATCCACCCCCCCAGTGGCCGGGCATTGTCCACGCCCAAGAACCCCACCGGCGCCGGCACCACCTCAAATCCGGCCTGCTCAAAGCTCCAGACCGCCCGCGGCATGTGCCACGCCTGAGTCACGACCACCACCCGCTTGATCCCCTGCGGCAACAATACCTGGGCGCTGAACTGTGCATTTTCCCAGGTCGTGCGGCTGCGCCCTTCCTGCCAGCGCACCGTCACGCCAAAATCATCGAGCAACGAGTCCGCCATCAGCTGCGCTTCAGTCGGCGGGGTACCGTAATGCAGACCGCCGCTGGTCAGAATCGGCAAGCCGGACGCCTTGGCCAGGCGCGCGGCATAGCGTTCACGCCCCAGGCCTACGCCGGTCGGCTGGTCGACGCCCCAGGCCAGATCGCCACGTTCGCGGCCCGAACCCAGCACCACAATCGCGTCAGCGCGCTGGCCCAGGCTTGCCCACTCCTCGCGCGCCAGCGCCGGCTCGCGTTCCAGGGCCCTGGCGCTCCACTCCACTATCACTGGCAGGCTCATCAACCAGAAGCCGCCCACGCCCAGGACAAAGCACACTCCCGCCAGCCTCGGCCTTGAGCGGCGCCACCACCAGGCGAGCACCAGTAACAGCAAAAGAATGCCGGGCGGCAATAGAAGTTGTTTAACGAAATAACGAAAAGGCATCGGGCATCTCCATAGATGCCCGAAGCCTAGGTGGGTTGACGCAATGCGACAACAAATACAGAAGGACTTTGCTTCAAAAAACCATATTCCATGGCTTCAAGTGCCCTTACTTGAATTGCAGAGACCGGACCTTTACCGCGCCTCCGCCGGATGCCTTATCCTTGAGCCAGATGATCTTGGCCGAACGTGGTGCCTCGAGTTGCTTCACTGCTACTGACAAGCATCCGTGCGTTTCACGTTCACTGCGGTCCAGATAGGCCTTGACCAGGTCAAACTCTTCGGGGGTCAAACCACGCAATTCCAGCTCCAGGGGACGCTCATCACGAAGCCGTCCGGCGGTTTTGGCCGCATCCAAGGCCATTGCGAGACGGTCTATCAGCCTTTCGTACAACTCCGGTTTTGTAGCTTTTTGCTGTGACTCAACCATCCATCACCTCATTGAAGATAAGACTCACTCCCCTTTTAGAGCTTAGCTTCGCTGAAAAAACCGGCTGAGCGCCGCGACCAACGGCCCTCGGGGCGGGTATTGGCCTCGCCCTTGCGTGTAATCAGGGTTTCCCTCGATAGAGTGCGGTCATGTATGCTACGGCGCTTCCTGTAACTCCACTTCCAGCTCGCCTGGGCAGCGAAACGCCGATTTGGCGTTGTCACCGTCCAGCGTCGCATTGAAGAGGATTAGGCCACCCCTATTCAGTTCAAAAGTAGCCATGCACGAACAATATCAGCCCCGTGAAATCGAAGCCGCCGCCCAGTCATTCTGGGACGAGCAAAAGTCCTTTGAAGTCAGTGAACAGCCAGGCAAGGAGACTTTCTACTGCCTGTCGATGTTCCCTTACCCCAGCGGCAAGCTACACATGGGGCACGTGCGCAACTACACCATCGGCGACGTGATCTCCCGCTACCAGCGCATGCAAGGCAAGAACGTCCTGCAACCCATGGGTTGGGACGCCTTCGGCATGCCGGCGGAAAACGCCGCGATGAAGAACAACGTAGCGCCCGCCAAGTGGACCTACGAAAACATCGCCTACATGAAAAGCCAGCTGCGCAGTCTGGGCCTGGCGGTGGACTGGTCCCGCGAAGTGACCACCTGCAAGCCCGATTACTACCGCTGGGAACAATGGCTGTTCACTCGCCTGTTCGAAAAAGGCGTGATTTACAAAAAAAGCGGCACCGTGAACTGGGACCCGGTCGACCAGACCGTTCTGGCCAACGAGCAAGTGATCGACGGTCGCGGCTGGCGTTCCGGCGCGCTGATCGAGAAGCGCGAAATCCCGATGTACTACTTCAAGATCACCGCTTATGCGGATGAACTGCTGGAAAGCCTCGACGAACTGACGGGCTGGCCTGAACAGGTCAAGACCATGCAGCGCAACTGGATCGGCAAATCCCGTGGCATGGAAGTACAGTTCCCGTACGACGTCGCCTCCATCGGCGAAACCGGTGCGCTGAAAGTCTTCACCACCCGTCCGGACACCCTGATGGGCGCAACCTATGTTGCAGTGGCCGCCGAACACCACTTGGCGACCCTGGCCGCGCAAAACAACCCCGAGCTGCAAGCGTTCATCGCTGAATGCAAGGGCGGCAGCGTCGCCGAAGCCGACGTCGCCACTCAAGAGAAAAAAGGTCTGCCGACCTCGCTGTTCGTCGAGCACCCGCTGACGGGTGAGAAGCTCCCGGTGTGGGTCGCCAACTACGTGCTGATGCATTACGGCGATGGCGCGGTCATGGCTGTTCCGGCACACGATGAACGTGATTTCGAGTTCGCCACCAAGTACAACCTGCCGATCAAATCCGTGGTCCGCACAAGTGCAGGTGACACCAACCCGGCCCCTTGGCAGGATGCATACGGCGAGCACGGCACGCTGATCAACTCCGGCGAATTCGACGGCCTCGACTTCGCAGGCGCCTTCGACGCCATCGAAGTGGCGCTGATCAAGAAAAACCTCGGCGCCTCGCGCACCCAGTTCCGTCTGCGCGACTGGGGCATCAGCCGTCAACGCTACTGGGGCTGCCCGATCCCGATCATCCACTGCAATACTTGCGGTGATGTGCCGGTCCCGGAAGATCAGTTGCCTGTCGTATTGCCGGAAGACGTCGTACCCGATGGCGCCGGTTCACCATTGGCGCGCATGCCCGAGTTCTACGAGTGCTCGTGCCCGAAATGCGGCGCACCGGCCAAGCGTGAAACCGACACCATGGACACCTTCGTCGAGTCCTCGTGGTACTACGCCCGCTACGCCTCGCCGCACTATGAAGGTGGCCTGGTGGAAAAAGCGGCTGCCGACCACTGGCTGCCGGTGGATCAATACATCGGTGGTATCGAACACGCCATTCTTCACCTGCTCTACGCACGCTTCTTCCACAAGTTGATGCGCGATGAAGGCCTGGTGAGTTCCAACGAGCCGTTCAAGAACCTGCTGACCCAAGGCATGGTGATCGCCGAGACTTACTATCGTCGCGAAGCCAACGGCGCCTACACCTGGTTCAACCCGGCGGACGTCGAACTCGAACGCGACAGCAAGGCCAAGGTCATTAGCGCCAAGCTGATCGCAGACGGCCTGCCGGTGGAAATCGGTGGCACCGAGAAGATGGCCAAGTCAAAGAACAACGGCGTTGACCCACAGTCGATGATTGACCAGTTCGGCGCAGACACCTGCCGCCTGTTCATGATGTTCGCCTCGCCACCTGACATGAGCGCGGAATGGTCCGACTCAGGAGTAGAAGGTTCGCACCGCTTCCTCAAGCGCGTCTGGCGCCTGGCTCAAGCGCACGTCACTCAGGGCCTGCCGGGCAAACTGGACGTCGCCAGCCTGAACGACGAGCAGAAAGCCATTCGCCGTTCGATCCACCAGGCCATCAAGCAGGCCAGCCACGACGTCGGCCAGAACCACAAATTCAACACCGCCATCGCTCAAGTGATGACGCTGATGAACGTGCTGGAAAAAGCCCCACAAGGCACCGAGCAGGATCGCGCGCTGATTCACGAAGGCCTGGAAACCGTGACTCTGCTGCTGGCCCCGATCACCCCGCACATCAGCCATGAGCTGTGGCATCGCCTGGGTCACGCCGACCCGGTGATCGATGCCGGTTGGCCTGTACTGGACGAAAGCGCCCTGGTACAGGACAGCCTGCAACTGGTCATTCAAGTGAATGGCAAGCTGCGCGGCCACATCGAAATGCCGGCCAGCGCCAGCCGCGAAGAAGTCGAAGCCGCCGCTCGGGCCAACGAGAACGTGCTGCGCTTCGTCGACGGCCTGACTATTCGCAAAGTGATCGTAGTGCCCGGGAAACTGGTCAATATCGTCGCCAGCTAAATTGGATCGGGCGCCAGGCGAGCCTGGCACCGAGTAAAACCTTTCGGGCCGCTTGACCGGCCCACATGGTTTCAAGGGGAGCAACAAGATGATCAAACGCAATCTGCTGGTGATGGGCCTTGCGGTCCTGCTGAGCGCCTGCGGTTTCCAGCTGCGCGGCACCGGCACCACCGAACTGGCGATCAAGGAACTCGACCTGAGCGCCCGTAACGCCTACGGCGAAACCGTGACGCAATTGCGTCAGGTGCTGGAAAGCAGCGGCGTCAGGGTCTACACCGGCGCATCTTACAAACTGGTGCTGACCGATGAGCAGGAAAGCCAGCGCATCCTCAGCTATGCCGGTGCCGGCCGTACTGGCGAGTACCAGGTGAACACCGTGCTCAATTACGACATCCGTGGTCAGGGTAACCTGCCACTGCTGAGCGACAAACTTGAAGTGCAGAAGGTGTTCATCCACGACGGCAACAACCTGGTAGGTTCCGACCAGGAAGCCAACGATGCCCGCCGCGAGAATCGTCGTGAACTGATCCAACGCATGATGCTGCGTTTGCAACAGCTGACCCCGACTCAGTTGGAACAGCTGCAACAGACCGCCGACGCCAGGGCCAAGGCCGAAGCCGCCGCGCTGGAAGCGGCGCAGAAGGCTGAAGCGGAGACTCCGCGTCAGTCGCCTGTCGAACTGCCACGGCAGTAAGCCTTACGGGGCGCTCAGGCGCCCCGTTCGCCTCTTCTTATGAAACTCGCCCCTGCCCAACTCGGCAAACACCTGCAAGGCGCCCTCGCGCCGGTCTACATCATCAGTGGCGATGACCCACTGCTGTGCCAGGAAGCCGCCGACGCCATTCGCGCCGCTGCCCGCCAACAAGGTTTCGATGAACGCCAGGTCTTCGCCGCCGACGCCAGTTTCGACTGGGGTACGCTGCTGCAGGCTGGCGCCAGCATGTCGCTGTTCGCTGAAAAACGTCTTCTGGAACTGCGTCTGCCCTCCGGCAAACCCGGTGACAAAGGTGCCGCCGCACTCATCGAATACTGCTCGCGCCCGGCCGAAGACACGGTACTGCTGATCAGCCTGCCCAAGCTTGACGGTAGCGCGCAGAAGACCAAGTGGGGCAAGGCGCTGGTCGAGGGTCCGCAGACCCAGTTCGTACAGATCTGGCCAGTGGACACCAACCAGTTGCCCAGCTGGATCCGTCAACGACTGTCCCAGGCCGGGCTTTCCGCCAGCCAGGACGCTGTCGAACTGATCGCCGCACGGGTTGAGGGCAACCTGCTGGCCGCCGCCCAGGAAATCGAAAAGCTCAAGCTGATGGCCGAAGGTGGCCAGATTACAGTCGAAACCGTGCAAGCGGCGGTGGCCGACAGTGCGCGTTTCGATGTCTTTGGCCTGACCGATGCGATTCTCAATGGCGAGGCTGCCCACGCCCTGCGCATGCTCGAAGGGTTGCGCGGTGAAGGCGTCGAACCGCCGGTGATTCTCTGGGCCCTGGCCCGGGAGCTGCGACTGCTGGCCAATCTGTCTCTGCAATACAGCCAGGGGGTGCCGCTGGATAAAGCCTTCAGCCAGGCCCGACCGCCCGTCTGGGACAAGCGCAAACCACTGATGAGCAAGGCGCTGCAACGCTACTCGGCGCAACGCTGGGCGCAGTTGCTGCTCGAAGCGCAGCGCATCGACGCACAGATCAAAGGCCAGGCGGCGGGTTCGCCGTGGATGAGTTTGAGCCGGTTGACGTTGTTGATGGCCGGGCAGCGGCTGACATTGCCTGCCGAATAAGATCAAAAGAAAAATCAAAAGATCGCAGCCTTCGGCAGCTCCTACAGAGAATCGCGTTCTCCTGTAGGAGCTGCCGAAGGCTGCGATCTTTTTTCCTACACAACACACATCCAACTGCCCTATAGACAGCCCCCCAACTTCGGCAGATTATTCCCCCCGCAAAACCCACTCACTTGCGAGAAATCATCATGAGCAAAAAGCCATCCAAGCATGGCCCCAACAAGGCCAAATCCATCATCGCCCAGCCACTGTTCCGCAGCCGTCAGGAACGAGCCGGCAAGGGCAAAGGCAGCTACCGCCGCGAAGCCTTCCAGTCTAATAGCTGGGAGGCTTCTTACTTTCTGGCGGCCTGAAAGGCAAGCCATCGCTCAACATGTTAAGGTCTGCACCTGATTCGTATCCTCTGGACCTGTGCATGCCCCTTCGTCTTTCCCGTCGTTGGCACCTTCGCCAACTGATAGCTGCCTCCAGCCTCGTTCTGCTTGTCGCCTGTGCGGAAAAACCTACCGCCGCCGACGCCCAGCCGCTTCAGACCCGCACCGTTGCCACGGCCCCTGCGGTCATTCCTCCGGTGGTTCCGACCGGTGAGAATCTCGACATCCAGCCCACCCAGACCTTTGCCGAATGGCAGGCGGGCTTTCGCAAAGACGCCCTCGCCGCCGGCATTCGCGCCGACCTGTTCGACCGCGCCTTTGCCAATGTCAGCGTGGACGCCAGCGTGATCCGTGCCGACCGCAGCCAACCGGAATTTACTCGCCCGGTGTGGGAATACCTCGATGGCGCCCTGTCACCGCTGCGGGTGCGCAAAGGTCAGGCGCTGGTCAGCCAATATGCCGACATCCTGCAAAGCATCGAACAGCGTTATGGCGTCGACCGCCAGGCATTGGTCGCAGTGTGGGGCATGGAGAGTAACTTCGGTCAGTTCCAGGGTAACAAGTCGGTGATCAACTCCCTGGCGACCCTGGCTTATGAAGGTCGACGGCCGGGCTTTGCTCATGCGCAGCTGATTGCTGCCCTGCAAATCCTGCAACAGGGCGATATCGAACCTGAGAAAATGCTCGGTTCCTGGGCCGGTGCCATGGGCCAGACCCAGTTCATCCCGACCACCTACAACACCCACGCCGTGGACTTCGATGGCGATGGCCGTCGCGATATCTGGAACAGCCCCGCCGATGCACTGGCCTCGACCGCGCACTACCTGCAAAGCTCCGGCTGGCAGAAAGGCCAGCCATGGGGCTTTGAAGTGCAACTGGCGAGTGGCTTCAATTACGCCCTGGCCGATGGCACGATTCGCAAGAGCGTTGCCGAGTGGCAGCAGTTGGGGGTCACCCTGCCCGATGGCGGCCAGGTTCCGGCAGGTTCCGAACACCTGTCGGCCGCCCTGCTGCTGCCGGCAGGCTATCGCGGCCCGGCGTTCCTGATCCTCGATAACTTCCGCGCAATCCTGAAGTACAACAACTCTTCGTCCTACGCCTTGGGCGTGAGCCTGTTGTCCGAGCGCTTCAATGGCGGTGGCCTGATAAACGGTCTATGGCCAAAAGATGACTTGCCACTGAGCCGTACCGAGCGAATCGAGCTGCAAAACCTGCTGAGCGCCCGGAACTACGATGCCGGCACCGCCGACGGGATTATCGGTGCCAATACCCGCAAGGCGATCCGCAGCGCGCAGCAGTCGTTTGGATGGCCGGCGGATGGGTATCCGACGCACAAGTTGCTGGAAGGGTTGCGTAACCGCTAAAAGCATCGCGGGCAAGCCCGCTCCCACAAGTTCAAAGGTGAATGCGACATTTGCGTACACCTTGATCCTGTGGGAGCGGGCTTGCTCGCGAAGACTGAGTGTCAGGCGATGAATTCCTAAACCTTGATCACCACATCCTGCTCCAACACCAACGCCTTGTCCCCCGCATCCAGCCTGACCAGCGCGCCCATCGGCAGTGTCAAATTCGGATCACAATGCCCGCTGCGCCATCCGGCCAGCACGGGTATGCGCAACGGAGCAAAGGTCTGCTTGAGCAACCTCTCCAGCGCAATCGCATCAACCCCTGCCACATCCCCCACCAGAACCCCACGCAGCTTGTGCAACGTGCCAGCCAGACGCAGATGAGTCAGCAGCCGGTCAATGCGATACAGCGGCTCGTTGATGTCCTCGATAAACAGGATGGCGCCCTCGGCATCGATCTCGTAAGGCGTGCCCATGGTCGCGGCGATCATTGACAGATTGCCCCCCAGCAAACGCCCATGAGCGATGCCTGGTTCGAGGGTGGTCAACGGGTAGGCCACTGGATGCGCCAGTACGCTGTCTGCCTTTACCTGACCGCGCAGCATGTTGAAAAACGAGGACTCGGTGGGGGTCTGCTTGTCACCCAGCAGATCGGCATTGAGCATCGGACCGTGGAAGGTCACGAAGCCTGCATAACGGCTGATGGCCAAGTGCAGCGCTGTGATGTCGCTGTAGCCGATGAACGGCTTGGCGTTGTTGCGCAATAATTCGAAATCGATGCGATCGAGCAAACGCGGCGTACCGTAACCGCCGCGCAGACAGATGATCGCGTCGACCTCGCTGTCGGCGAAGGCTGCGTGCAAGTCATTGAGCCGCACATCGTCGCTGCCGGCCAGATAGCCTTCTTGCTCGTAAACCCCGGGAAACACCCGCAGCGAATAGCCGCGAGCACGCATCCAGGCAATGGCTTTATTGGTGTCCAGTGCTGCGGGGCCGGCGGGCGCGATCACGCCGATCAGCCCTGCAGGCGGCAAGGCCGGAACCGGGATGTGAGGACAAAGGGTGTGGGTCGGTCGAGCAGTCATCCATGATTCTCCCTGTGTGAACGCTTCAGCACACAGTAGTCAGGAACGGGGATAAACAGAAGAGGGGCAATCGCACCACGGTTTGCAGGAAAAGACTGTAATAGCCGTAGGCACTGCTAAAAAAAGGCCCGCAAGGCCTAGAAGCCTTGCGGGCCTTTTTTTGCTCTCACAGCAGGATCAGGACGACATCAACTCGGCCTTGACCAGCTTCGCCTGCTCGTCGGCGTGGTACGAGGAACGTACCAACGGGCCGGAAGCGACGTTCTTGAAGCCCATCTTGTAACCTTCCTCGGCAAACCAGGCGAAGGTGTCCGGGTGCACGAAACGCTGGACCGGCAAGTGGCTGCGGGACGGTTGCAGGTACTGGCCCAGGGTCAGCATGTCGATGTCGTGTTCGCGCATGCGCTTCATGACTTCGATGACTTCTTCATCGGTTTCGCCCAGGCCCAGCATCAAACCGGACTTGGTCGGAATGTGCGGCATCATCTGCTTGAAGCGTTGCAGCAACGTCAGCGACCACTGGTAATCCGACCCCGGACGCGCAGCCTTGTACAGGCGCGGCACGGTTTCCAGGTTGTGGTTGAACACATCCGGCGGCTCGGCAGCGGTGATTTCCAGCGCGACGTCCATGCGGCCACGGTAGTCCGGGACCAAGGTCTCGAGCTGAACGTTCGGCGACAGTTTGCGGATTTCGCGGATGCAGTCGGCAAAGTGCTGGGCACCACCGTCACGCAGGTCGTCACGGTCTACCGAGGTGATTACCACGTATTTCAGTTTGAGGTCGGCGATGGCGATGGCCAGGCTTTCCGGCTCGTTGACGTCCAGTGGCTTCGGACGTCCGTGGCCAACGTCGCAGAACGGGCAGCGACGGGTGCAGATGTCCCCCATGATCATGAAGGTCGCGGTGCCGCCGGAGAAGCACTCGCCCAGGTTCGGGCAGGACGCTTCTTCGCACACGCTGTGCAGCTTGTGTTTGCGCAGCAGGGCCTTGATGCGGTCGACCTCCGGGGAAACCGGGATGCGCACGCGAATCCAGTCGGGTTTCTTCGGCAGTTCGGTGGTCGGAATGATCTTTACCGGAATACGTGCAACCTTCTCGGCGCCGCGCAGCTTGACGCCGGCTTCAACCTTGGCACGCGGGGCCGGACGCTCGGTAACATCGAGCGTCGGGATCATGGTTTGCACTGCATCAGTAGTCATATCAGTCGATTCCGCCCGTTAGGGTCGTCTGCTCAGCATAGTCGAGGTGTTTGACGAGCTGCGCGCGCAGCCGGGCACTTACCTCGGCAAATTCAATCGATCCTGCGTGATCGCGCAGCTGGGTCATCGCCAGCCCGGCGTAGCCGCAGGGATTAATCCGTCGAAACGGTTCCAGATTCATATCCACATTCAGGGCCAGGCCATGAAAGGAGCAACCGTGGCGGATCCGCAGACCCAAGGACGCGATTTTCGCGCCATCGACATAAACACCCGGTGCATCCGGCTTGGCCACCGCGGTCACGCCGTAGCTGGCCAGCAGCTCGATCAGGCATTGCTCCATGCGGCTGACCAGATCACGCACGCCGAACCCCAGTTTGCGGACATCCAGCAACAGGTAGGCCACCAACTGACCCGGACCGTGGTAAGTCACCTGACCACCGCGGTCGACCTTCACCACTGGAATATCCCCCGGAAGCAACAGATGCTCAGCCTTGCCGGCCTGGCCCTGGGTGAACACCGGCGGGTGTTCCACCAGCCAGATCTCGTCCGCGGCATCGCTGCCGCGTTCGTTGGTGAAGCGTTGCATGGCATGCCAGACCGGCTCGTAAGCCATCTGGCCGAGCTCGCGAAAGCCCAGCGTGCCAGACATCACAGCACCATGTGCACGAAACCGGTAGCCCGCAACTCGCTGTTGATGTCGTACAGCTGTTCCTGGCCGGTGGCGATGATGTGCAACTGGATGGTGGTGTACTTGCCGTTGGTACTCTGCCGTTCGGCAAAAGTGTTGTGGTCAACGGTCGCGTGTTTCTCAAGGATCGCGATGATCTTGTCCTTGAAACCCACGCCAGTGTCGCCGATTACCTTGATCGGGTAATCCGCGCAGGGGAATTCGATCTTTGGCGCCTTTACTTCGGAGTCTGTCATGGCGTAACGGCCTCGTAAGCCGTGGCGACGGGCATACCCCCCGCCCCTGTATCAGGGAGGGAGGCACGCAGGTCGACAATATCAGTTGAACAAGCCGTAGAAGAATAGACGGATGCTATCCCACATGCGGCGGAAGATACCACCCTCGTCGACCGCGTCCAGAGCGATCAGGTCGGCGCTGTGCACCACTTTGTCGTCCAGTTTCACTTCGACTTTACCGATCACGTCGCCCTTGGCGATGGGTGCAACCAGTTGCGGGTTCATGGACATGCTGGCAGCGAGCTTTTTCAGCTGGCCTTTTGGCAGGGTCATGGTCAGGTCTTCAGCCAGGCCGGCCTTGACTTGATTGGTGGTGCCTTTCCAGACAGGTGCCTGAGCCAGCTCGGCGCCTTTCTGATAGAAGGTCTGGGTTTCGAAGAAGCGGAAACCGTAGGTCAGCAGCTTCTGGGTTTCAGCAGCACGGGCCACTTCGCTGTTGGTGCCGAATACCACGGCGATCAGGCGCATGCCATCACGTACAGCCGAAGACACCATGCAGTAGCCGGCTTCATCGGTGTGGCCGGTTTTCAGGCCGTCGACAGTCTTGTCGCGCCACAGCAGCAGGTTACGGTTAGGCTGCTTGATGCCGTTCCAGAAGAACTCTTTCTGCGAGTAGATCGCGTAGTGAGCCGGGTCTTCGTGGATGATCGCGCGAGCCAGCACGGCCATGTCGTGAGCCGACGAGTAGTGCTCCGGGTTCGGCAGACCGGTCGGGTTCATGAAGTGGGTGTTGCTCATGCCCAGATCGGCGACGGTCTTGTTCATCAGGTCGGCGAACGCGTCTTCGCTGCCGGCGATGTGCTCGGAGAGCGCAACACTGGCGTCGTTGCCAGACTGAATGATGATGCCGTGCAGCAGGTCGCTGACGGTGACTTGCGAGCCGACTTTGATGAACATCCGCGAACCGCCGGTACGCCAGGCGTTTTCGCTGACGGTCACCGGATCGTTTTCACCGATCTGGCCACGACGGATTTCCAGGGTCGCGATGTACGCGGTCATCAGCTTGGTCAGGCTGGCCGGCGGCAGACGCTGGTCACCGTTGTTCTCTACCAGCACGTTGCCGCTGCTGGCGTCCATGAGTACGTAGGCTTTGGCGGCCAGTTGCGGTGGCGACGGCATCATCTCGGCCGCAAAAGCGGCAGGCGAGAGGAGCAGCGGGACTAGCAGGCACAGGCGTTTGGCAAAGGTGGTGATGTTCATCCGTCTCTCGAAATCGCTAATGGAAACTGCCCTAGGGCAAAACTAATCAGACAACTTTTTAAAAGCCGTCACGTGTTCAGTTGCTCACTCTGTAACCCTGGCCGGGCTTTTGTTCTTCACGAGCCAACAACCCGGTCCACCCCCCAAATCGCAAGCGAACCGTCAATCAGGTACTACGTGTTACTCGGCGCTGACCAGGCTCGGCGAACCGAGATTGGCCAGCCGCACGCTGTTCTGCACTTGCTGGATTTCACCCGGCGAACCGATCGGCCCCAGGCGCACCCGATGCAGTGTCTGTTGATTGCGCACGATCGAGCTGATGAACACCGGAGCGCTCACCATCCCGCTGAGCTTCGATCTCAGGAGTTCTGCAGCGTCCGGGTTGGCGAACGCGCCCACCTGCAGATACTGGCCAGAGGCTGGTACAGAAGCGTTTTTTTTTGCATCGATCTGCGCGGGCACAACGGCCGCGGCGTGTTGCTGCGGCGGTGGTGTCCATTGCTCGACGGTGCCGGCCGAAGCCGTAATCACCGGAGCGCTATTCTGTGCGACTTGCGGCTCGTTGAGCATCAAAGGCGCCGGACGGCCCTTTTGTGCCCACCACTGCTGCGGGTCGATACCTTCGACCTTGACCCGCGCCGTACCGGTTTCGGCGTAACCGAGCTTTTTGGCGGCGGCATAGGACAAGTCGATGATTCGGTCCGAGTAGAACGGACCACGGTCGTTGACCCGCAGGATCACGCTTTTGTTGTTGTCCAGGTTAGTCACCCGAACATAACTTGGCAGTGGCAATGTCTTGTGAGCGGCACTCATGCCGTACAGGTCATAAACCTCGCCATTGGCGGTGTTCTGACCATGGAACTTGGTGCCATACCAGGACGCCGTGCCCGAGGCGACGTAGGTTTTGGAGTCTTGCAGCGGGAAGTAGGTCTTGCCCAGCACGGTGTACGGATTGGCTTTATAAGGACCGGAGTGCAGGGTCGGCGTGGCATCCGGGATGCGCGATACGTCGACGTCCCACCAGGGTGCACCATCCTTGTGGGCCCGGTTGATATCCAGGCCTGGCGCCGAACGAACGGCGCTGGAAGACTTCTGGGTCGGCGAGCGGCTGGTCGAACAACTGGCGACCAGCACCGCCAACGCGGCGAATGCCATGAGCTTCAGGGGTTTATTCATAGGCAATGCCCGCATTACTTGACGCCCCGTGCTTGGACCAGCTGTTCAGACAGTTGATGTACGGCCATGGCGTACATCACGCTGCGGTTATAACGCGTGATCGCGTAAAAATTCGTCAGGCCCATCCAGTATTCGGGGCCATTGTCGCCTTCCAGGCGGAAAGCCGTGACCGGCATATCATCGCGCAGCGCATCATGACTCGACCAGCCCAGCGCCCGCAACTCCCCGACGGTTTTCGTCGGCTCGATGCCTGCGGTCAGCCCGTCGTCCACCTGATCGCCGCGCACATCGGCGCGACTGACCACAGGTTCGCCGGCGACCCAGCCGTGACGCTTGAAATAACTGGCGACGCTGCCGATCGCATCATCCGGGTTGTTCCAGATATTGATGTGGCCGTCACCGTCGAAATCCACCGCATAGGCGCGAAAACTGCTCGGCATGAACTGCGGCAAGCCCATGGCTCCGGCGTAGGAGCCTTTGAGGGTCAACGGGTCGACCTGCTCTTCACGGGCCAGCAGCAGGAATTCACGCAATTCCTTGCGGAAGAATTCGGCACGGGGAGGATAGTCGAAACCCAAGGTCGACAAGGCGTCGATCACCCGATAATTACCGGTATTGCGGCCGAAAAAGGTCTCGACGCCGATAATCGAGACAATCACCTGAGCCGGCACGCCGTACTCCTGCTCGGCACGGGCCAGCACCGCTTCGTGCTGACGCCAGAAGTCCACACCACGGGCGATGCGCGCGTCGGTGATGAACATTGGACGGTATTCTTTCCACTGTTTGACGCGTTCGGCGGGTTTGGAAATCGCGTCCAGAATCGACTGCTTGCGCTCGGCTTCGCGGAACACGCCCATCAGCTGTTCACCGGCAAAGCCGTAGTCGCGGGTCATTTCACCGACGAACTCGGCCACCTGGGGTGAGCCTTCGTAATCGCCGGCCAACGCTTCCTGCGCGGAACCAAGGATGCCTACCAGGCCGACCCACGGTGCGTATCGAGTCGCCCAGCCACGCATTACTTGCATTGAAATCATCACCTTATTCAAACCTGTGCGATCCACTTACGATGGGTATGGATCGACATCAAAACCCCAAACGCTGACAGCAGCGTCACCAGCGAAGTTCCTCCGTAGCTAATGAACGGCAACGGCACCCCCACGACCGGCAACAGGCCACTGACCATACCGATGTTGACGAAAACGTAAACAAAAAACGTCATGGTCAGACTGCCCGCAAGCAACTTGCCGAACAATGTCTGAGCCTGGGCGGTGATCACCAGGCCGCGACCGATCAACAGCAGGTAAATCAGCAACAGTGCGCAGATGCCCACCAGGCCGAATTCTTCGCCCATCACCGCAATGATGAAGTCGGTGTGGCTTTCCGGCAGGAAGTCCAGGTGCGACTGGGTACCGAGCAACCAGCCTTTGCCGAACACGCCGCCGGAACCGATGGCGGCCTTCGACTGAATGATGTTCCAGCCCGTGCCCAGCGGATCGCTTTCGGGGTCGAGGAAGGTCAGGATTCGCTGCTTCTGGTAATCGTGCATGATGAAGAACCACATCGCCACGGCCACCGGCACCGCGGCGGCAATCACGCTGAGGATCCAGCGCCAGCGCAGGCCGCCCATGAACAGAACGAACGCGCCACCGGCGAGGATCAGCAGTGAAGTGCCGAGGTCGGGCTGACGCACGATCAATATGAACGGCAAGCCGATCAGAAACAGACTGACGCCCACATGCTTGAGCTGCGGCGGCAAGGTGCGTTTGGACAAGTACCAGGCGATGGTCGCCGGCATCAGGATTTTCATGAATTCCGAGGGCTGGAAGCGGATCACCCCGGGAATGTTGATCCAGCGCGTGGCCCCCATGGCGTTGTGGCCCATCACGTCCACCACCACCAGCAAGAGCACACCGACCACATAACCGACCGGCACCCAGCGGGCCATGAAGCGCGGCTCGAACTGGGCGATGACGATCATCGATACCAGGCCGATACCGAACGAAGTGGCTTGCTTGGCCAATAGGTCCCAGCTCTTGCCGCTGGCCGAATACAGCACGAACAGGCTGCCGGCGGCGAGGGTCAGCAGCAGGATCAGCAACGGCCCGTCGATGTGCAGGCGTTGCAACAGCGTCGCACGGCGACGCATCACATCCTCGCTGGAGAGGATGCGATCGAAATTACTCTTCACGGGCCGTAGCCTCCGCACTGATAGGGCTGGCGTATTCGGCTTTCAGCCGGCCGTCCTGGTCCAGGAGCCAGGCGTCCATGACTTGACGCACCACAGGCGCGGCGACGCCGGAACCGGACTCGCCGTTCTCGACCATTACCGACACCACGATTTGCGGGTTGTCGGCCGGCGCGAAGCCGACGAACAAGGCGTGGTCGCGGTGACGCTCCTGAACCTTGGAGCGGTCGTACTTCTCGCCCTGCTTGATTGCGACCACCTGAGCCGTACCACTTTTGCCGGCAATCCGGTATTGCGCGCCGATCGATGCCTTGCGCGCCGTACCGCGAGCGCCGTGCATGACCTGCTGCATGCCGTGGTTGACCTTGGTCCAGTCGGACGGGTCGCGCAGGATGATGTCCGGCATCGGATTTTCATCCTTCGGCCGCTCGCCTTCGACAGTCTTGGCCAGGTGCGGACGGTTCCAGACACCTTTGTTGGCCACCAGCGCCGTGGCCTGGGCCAGTTGCAACGGGGTCGACTGCATGTAGCCCTGGCCAATCCCCAGAATCAGCGTCTCGCCCGGGAACCAGGCCTGACGACGGGTCGCGCGCTTCCATTCACGGGACGGCATCAGCCCCGGCGATTCTTCGAACATGTCCAGGGAGACTTTCTGGCCGATGCCGAACTTGCCCAGGTAGCTCGACAGTCGATCGATCCCCAGCTTATGGGCCAGGTCATAGAAGTAGGTGTCGTTGGATCGCATGATCGCCGTGTCCAGATCCACATAGCCGTCGCCGGTGCGGTTCCAGTTGCGATATTTGTGATCGTAATTGGGCAGCATGTAGTAGCCGGGATCGAAGACCCGGGTCGATGCGGTGACCACACCCGAATCAAGACCGGCAATCGCCACCGCCGGTTTAATGGTCGAACCCGGCGGATACAGACCGCGCAGCACCCGGTTGAACAGTGGCCGGTCGATGGAATCGCGAAGCTCGGAGTACGCCTTGAAACTGATGCCGGTGACGAACAGGTTGGGGTCGAAACTCGGCTGACTGACCATCGCCAGCACTTCGCCGGTTTTCGGGTCCAGCGCTACCACGGCGCCACGACGACCACCGAGTGCAGCTTCGGCGGCTTCCTGCAATTTGATGTCCAGGCTCAGGACGATGTCCTTGCCGGAAATCGGTTCGGTACGCTTGAGCACCCGCAACACACGGCCCCGAGCGTTGGTCTCGACCTCTTCGTAACCCACCTGACCGTGCAGCTCGGGCTCGTAGAACCGCTCGATGCCGGTTTTACCAATTTGATGGGTGCCGCTGTAACTCACCGGATCGAGCGACTTGAGCTCTTTCTCGTTGATCCGCCCCATGTAACCCACCGAGTGCGCAAAGTGCGCGCCCTGCGGGTAATGACGCACCAGTTGCGCAACCACTTCCACGCCGGGCAGACGGAACTGGTTCACCGCGATGCGGGCGATCTGCTCTTCGGTCAGCTCGAACAGGATCGGCACCGGTTCGAACGGTCGGCGCCCCTGACGCATGCGTTTCTCGAAGATCACCCGGTCCTCGGGTGTCAGCTCCAGCACTTCGACGATCGCGTCGAGCACTTGCTGCCAGTCGCCGGAGCGCTCGCGGGTCATGCTCAGGCTGAAGCTGGGCCGGTTGTCGGCCACCACCACGCCATTGCGGTCGAAGATCAGCCCGCGAGTCGGGGGAATCGGCTGCACGTGAACGCGGTTGTTTTCCGACAGGGTCGAGTGGTACTCGTACTGGATCACCTGAAGGAAATACAGCCGCGCAATCAGCACGCCAATCAGCACCACCACCGTAATGGCCCCGAACACGACGCGGCCACGCACCAGACGGGCGTCTTTTTCGTGGTCCTTGATGCGGATCGGCTGGGGCATGAGGGCAGAACTACTTGTGGTAAGGGTGGCCGGACAGCACTGTCCAGGCACGGTACAGCTGTTCGCCGATCAGAATCCGCACCAACGGGTGCGGCAACGTCAATGGCGACAACGACCAGCGTTGATCCGCCCGCGCACAGACTTCCGGTGCCAGCCCTTCGGGGCCGCCGACCATGAAGTTCACCGTGCGCGAGTCCAGCCGCCAGCGATCGAGTTCGACCGCCAGTTGCTCGGTGCTCCAGGGCTTGCCGTGGACTTCGAGGGTGACAATACGCTCGTTAGGCCCGACCTTGGCCAGCATGGCTTCGCCTTCCTGACGGATAAAGCGCGCCACGTCGGCGTTCTTGCCGCGGGTGTTGAGCGGAATTTCCACCAGTTCCAGCGCCAGCTCGGACGGAAGACGCTTGGCATATTCATGCCAGCCTTCTTCCACCCACTTGGGCATGCGTGAACCGACGGCGATCAGTCGCAGTCGCACAGCGGCCCCTTATTGCTGGTCTTTGTTGAGCTTGATGAAATGCTCATGGGTGTTTTCCGGGCTGTGGTGCGCGGCGCTGCCGGCACGGCTCTGCTCGGCACCCTGCCACAACCGCTCCAGGTCATAGAACTGACGAGCGCTGGCCGTCATCATGTGTACGATGACATCGTCCATATCCAGCAACACCCAGTCGCTGTCACCCTTGCCTTCTTCACCCAACGGCTTGACGCCCAGAGCCTTGACCGCCTCGCGGACCTTATCCAGCATCGCGCCGATCTGGCGGTTGGAAGTACCGGTAGCGATGATCATGAAGTCAGTGATGCTCTGCTTTTCACGAACGTCGATCACCAGAATGTCCTGGGCCTTGACGTCTTCCAGGGCTGCTACGGCAACCTTGACCAGCTCTTCGCCACGCAGCTCCGGGCCGGTGTCAGCCGCGACCGGCAGCGGAGCGCTCTTGAACGTGCCCTTGCGCTTTACTTTGTTTACGTCTTTGTCAGTCATATAAAACTCGTTTTGCTCGTATGTTCGGGCGCTTCGATACACGCATTCACGTGCCTTGAAGCGCGCCCTTTTTCAGTTCGACGCACGGTAAAGTCCGTGCGCATCGATGTAGGCCAGGACCGCGTCGGGCACCAGGAAACGTACCGACTTACCGCTGGCCAGCAGTTGACGGATCTGGGTGGCGGATACCGCGAGCGGTGTCTGCCAGACGAATGCAATCTGTCCGCTCGGCCCTTTGAGGGCCAGCGGGTCGCTCACCGAGCGCGCCGCCAGCAGGTTGCGCAAGGCATCCGGCGGTTCGCTGTCGGCATCCGGGCGTTGCAGCACCAGGATGTGGCAATGCTGGAGCAACTCTTCCCAGCGGTGCCAAGTGGGCAGGCCGCAAAATGCGTCCCAGCCCAAAAGTAGAAAAACCTGGTCTGAAGCGGCAAGTTCGGCGCGCATCAGTTCCAGGGTATCGATGGTGTAGGACGGTTTGTCCCGCTGCAATTCGCGGGCGTCCACCACCAACGGTGGCACACCGGCCACCGCGCACTTGACCATCGCCAGACGGTCCTTCGCCGACACCTGCGGCGTGCCGCGATGAGGCGGCCTGGCACTGGGTGTCAGACGCAACTCATCGAGCGCCAGCGATTCGGCGACTTCCAGCGCACCGCGCAGATGGCCGATGTGCACCGGGTCGAAGGTCCCGCCCAGTACGCCAATGCGTCGAGGCCGGGGCTCGCTGGCGGTCACGTGGGCTGACGGGTCGAGGTCGCCCAAGTCAGACCGACTCCTGGCCGCGCAACTGACCGTCACCGACCACGATGTACTTCTCGCAGGTCAGCCCTTCGAGGCCCACCGGGCCGCGGGCGTGCAGCTTATCAGTAGAAATGCCAATCTCGGCACCCAATCCGTATTCAAAACCATCGGCGAAGCACGTCGGGGTGTTGATCATCACCGAAGACGAATCGACTTCAGCCACGAAACGCCGGCTGTCGGCCAGGTTTTCGCTGACGATCGAGTCGGTGTGATGGGAGCCGTACTTGTTAATGTGCTCGATGGCCTGATCCAGCCCGTCGACCACGCGGATCGAGAGAATCGGCGCCAGGTATTCGGTGGTCCAGTCTTCCTCGGTGGCCGCAACGGCCTCGATGATTGCCCGGGTGCGCTCGCAACCGCGCAGTTCGACGCCTTTCTCGCGGAACTGTGCCGCCATCGAGGGCAGGAAATCTTTGGCAACGGCTTGATCCACCAGCAGCGTTTCCATCGCGCCGCAGATGCCATAACGATAAGTCTTGGCGTTGAACGCGATGCGCCGGGCTTTCGGCAGATCGGCGTGGGCACTGACGTAGACGTGGCAAATGCCGTCCAGGTGCTTGATGACGGGCACGCGGGCATCGCGGCTGACCCGCTCGATCAGGCCACGGCCGCCACGAGGCACGATGACGTCGACGTATTCCGGCATGGTGATCAGCGCGCCGACGGCGGCACGGTCGGTAGTTTCAACCACTTGCACCACGGCGGCCGGCAGACCAGCCTCGGCCAGGCCACGCTGAATGCAGGCGGCGATGGCACGGTTGGAATGAATCGCCTCGGAACCGCCACGCAGGATGGTTGCATTGCCGGACTTCAGGCACAGGCTGGCGGCATCGATGGTCACGTTCGGCCGCGACTCGTAGATGATCCCGATCACGCCCAATGGCACGCGCATCTTGCCGACCTGAATGCCCGACGGCCGATAACTCATGTCACGGATCGCGCCGACCGGGTCCGGCAGTGCCGCGACCTGACGCAAACCGACGATCATGCCGTCGATGCGCGCCGGGGTCAGCGCCAGCCGTTCCAGCAGAGCCGGCTCAAGACCATTGGCGCGACCGGCGGTCAAATCCAGCTCATTGGCTGCGCTCAGCTCGGCGCGCGCAGCGTCCAGCGCACTGGCAGCCGCCTGCAATGCGCGGTTTTTCTGCGCGGTGCTGGCACGGCCGATCACACGGGAAGCTTCGCGGGCGGCGCGACCCAAACGGGTCATGTAGTCAAGAACGGACTCAGTCATGGTCTACTGTGGTCTTGGTAAAGAGGAAAGCGGCAGATTATAGCTGTCGCGTCTCGGGACTAACAGCGGTGACGGGCGGATGGTCGAAATGGAAGGCAATTTGCCGACGTTCAGCCGTGATTAAGCTTGATTAAGCTGCATATTGTTATCATCACGACTCAATCAGCCCTGACAAACGCTGTTCATCATGACCAACCTGACTGTTCGTGCGTCCGATACGCGCCCACCCAAAGCGCTACCGGATGCGTTTTTCGACCGCGATGCCCAAACGCTGGCCCGGGATTTACTGGGCAAGATCATCCGTCATCGGGTCGGCGACCTGTGGCTCGGTGCCCGGATCATCGAGACCGAAGCCTATTACTGCGAAGAAAAAGGCAGTCACGCCTCCCTCGGCTACACAGAAAAGCGTAAGGCTTTGTTTCTGGATGGTGGCCACATCTATATGTATTACGCCCGTGGCGGCGATTCCCTGAACTTCAGCGCCAAAGGCCCTGGCAATGCGGTGCTGATCAAGTCCGCCTATCCGTGGGTCGATGAACTGAGCGGGCCGGCAAGCCTGGCGCAGATGCTGCTGAACAACCCCGACGCTCAGGGCCGCCCTCGCCCCTCGCAAAAGCTGTGTGCCGGGCAGACCCTACTGTGCAAGGCGCTGGGACTGAAGGTGCCGGTCTGGGACGCCAAGCGTTTCGACCATGAAGTGCTGCTGGTGGAAGACATCGGACCTGCTCCCGCCCACATCATCCAGACCACACGCCTGGGCATTCCCCACGGGCGTGACGAACATTTGATGTACCGTTTCGTCGATGCGGCTTATGCGCCGTATTGCACACGCAACCCGTTGCGCCGGGGGCAAATCGAAGGTCGCGATTATTTTTTGTTGTCCTGATACCGGCTGAATCTTGATGCAAAGGAGATCCCTTGTGGGAGCGGGCTTGCCCGCGATAGGGCCATACCGGTCGACATCAATGTTGACTGTCCAGGCACCATCGCGGGCAAGCCCGCTCCCACAGGACTTTTGACATTGTTTAAATTATGTTCGCCCACCAAGGGCCAATTGAATCAGATGGAGTTGTTTTTATGGGCCCATGGCTCGATAGCGTGACCGGTTGGCTGACGGTCAATCCGCAGTGGCTGGCCGCGGCAGTGTTCATAGTGGCTTGTATGGAATGCCTGGCGATTGCCGGGCTGATCGTACCCGGCACGGTGTTGCTGTTTGCCGTGACGGTGCTGGCCGGCAGTGGCGCATTGTCATTGGGTGAAACACTGCTGCTGGGTTTCCTCGGCGGTGTGCTGGGCGATATCGTTTCGTATTTCCTGGGTCGCCATTTCCACCAGAACATCCGTCGCCTGCCAGGGTTGCGCCATCACCCGGAATGGATCGCGGGTGCCGAGGCCTACTTCCAGCGCTATGGCATCGCCAGCCTGTTGGTCGGCCGCTTTATCGGCCCGTTGCGGCCCATGCTGCCCATGGTCGCCGGGATGTTCGACATGCCGTTCCCACGATTCGCCGTCGTCAGCCTGCTGGCCGCCGCAGGCTGGAGCGTTGCCTATCTGCTGCCCGGCTGGGCCACGGGCGCGGCCATTCGTTTGCCGTTGCCGGAAGGTTTCTGGCCCGAGGCCGGGGTCGTCGCGGGCAGTATCGCGGTGATGGTGGGGCTGAGCATCAACAGCAGCCTGCGCCGCCATCGCAAGGCCACGGTGCTGATTGCCAGCCTGAGCCTGGTGATTCTGGCCGGGCTGTTCATCGGCTATCCGCACCTGACCGCCCTCGACCAAGGGTTGATGACTCTGGTGCAGGAACACCGCAGCCCGATGCTCGATGAAGTGGCTGTGGTGTTCACGCTGATCGGCGAATTCCGCAACATGTTTATGATCAGCGCCCTGCTGACAGCCTTGCTGTTGCTGACGCGGCAATGGCGGCACGCGATCTTCGCGGGTGGCACCCTGCTGTTCACCGCGCTGGGCAACACCGCGACCAAGCACTTTTTCGCCCGCATGCGCCCGGAAGTGCTGAGTGATCCACTGACCAGCTACAGCATGCCCAGCGGCCATGCCTCGGGCTCCTTCGCGCTGTTTCTGACGCTCGCGGTGCTGGCTGGCCGCGGACAACCGCCGCGAATGCGCCTGACCTGGTTATTGGTGGGCTGCTTGCCGGCACTGGCGATTGCCTTGTCGCGGGTATATCTGGGCGCGCACTGGCCGACCGATGTGTTGGCCGGTGCAATGCTGGCGGCGTGTATCTGTGCGGCCAGCCTGTGGCTGAGTCAGCGCCAGGCGCCACTCAACGCCATGCCACCCAAGGTCTGGTGGCTGGTGTTGCCGTCGTTGGTGGCGCTGTTCGGATTCTTTGTGTTGAGGCATTTGCCGCATGCTTTGTTGCGGTATGCGTACTGAAAGTTCAAAAGATCGCACCTGTAGCAGCTGCGATCTTTTGACGGATGTCAGGCGAACAACTCACCCTGCAACTCATCGAGCAACGCCTGAATCGCATCCAGCCGTTGCTGCGGATCATCGAGTTGCAGCAGGTTGATCTTGTCCATCTCGGAAAACGGCAACAGGTACGCCAACTGATTGGCCAGCGACTGTTGCCCCGTCGCTTCGGCGCCCATGCTCAGCGCTTCGACCATCGGGTGTTCCGCCAAGGCCTTGAGCAGCGCAACCAGATCGGCGTCTTCGTCCAGTAGCGGTTGCTCAGGCTCATCCTTGAGCCACTCGACTTCGGCGACGATCAACTGGTCGCGCTGCACCTCGGCGCGCACAACGTGAAAGCGCCGCCCGCCCTTCACCCGAATGCCCAGCAGGCCGTTGTCCTGCTGGTGAAAGTCGGTGATCAGCGCCTCGCACCCCACCCGTGCGTAGCCTTCAGGGGCGATGCCGACTTCTTCGCCCTCGAGAATGCACACCACGCCGAAGCCACCGCCCTGTTTCATGCAGCGACCGATCATGTCCAGATAGCGCGCCTCGAAGATCTGCAAGTCGAGGATGCAGTCCGGAAACAGCACCGTGTTCAGCGGAAAAAGCGGCAGACTCATAGACATTTCCTTACACCACCATCGACACCGCCAACGGCAGGAACACCGCCGTGGCCACGCCCATCAGACTCATCGCCAGCGCTGCGAAGGCGCCGCACTCTTCACTTTCCTGCAAGGCCACCGAAGTGCCGACCGCGTGGGCGGTCATGCCCAGGGCCATACCGCGGGCCTCCGGGCTGTGGACACCGAGACGGGTCAAAAGACTCGGCCCGAAGATCGCCCCGATCACCCCGGTAATCAACACGAACACCGCCGCCAGCGCCGCGACGCCACCGATCTGCTCTGCCACCAGCATGGCAATCGGCGAGGTGACCGACTTGGGGGCCATGGTCATCAGGATCATGTGTTCCGCGCCGAACCACCAGCCCAGCAATACCCCCATGCCCGTGGCGACCACGCCACCTATCACCAGCGTAGTAAATATCGGCCAGAACAACTGCCGGATCCGCCGCAGGTTGAGGTACAGCGGCACCGCCAGCGCAACGGTGGCCGGCCCGAGCAAGATGCTCAGGATCTCGGTGCTCTTGCGGTACTCGGCATAGCTCAGGCCGCAACTGACCAGTACACCGATGACCAGCAACATGGAAACCAGTACCGGCTGCAGAAAAACCCAGCGGGTTTTCTCGAACGCCGCCAGTACCAATTGATACGCACCCAGCGTAATGCCGATACCGAACAGCGGATGATGGATCACCGACGCCCAGGCGCCGTGCCAATCGAACATCATTGGCCGCCCTCGTCATGAGCATGACGCTTGACCATGCGCTGCATCAGCACCCCGGCGAAGGCCATCGACAGCACCAGCGACAACACCAGAGCACCGGTGATCGCCCAGAAATCCGCGGCAATGTCAGTGGCGTAAACCATCACGCCCACGGCCGGCGGCACCAGCAGCAACGGCAGGTAACGCAGCAGACTGCTGGCCGCCAGGTTCAGCGGCTCGCCGACTTGGCCACGGCTGATCAGATACCCCAGCAACAACAGCAGGCCAATGATCGGCCCCGGCAGCACTGGCAATATCAGATGGTTGAGGGCAGTGCCGAGCAATTGAAACAGCACCAGCCAAGTCAGGCCACGTAACAACATCCATCATCTCCCGCAAAAGGCGCCAGGCATTATAAGCACGTCAACGCTATGAATCGGCATTCGCCAAAAGCATGGTCAGTTGACCGGAGCCATTTGCCATGTTGATCTAAAGTGGTTCGCAGGGAGGTCGAATCCCCCCACTCGAAAACTATAAAACCGATGACCCAAGGAGAGTCTCAATGCCCTATGTTCCAGTTGCAGAGCTCAAAGATTATGTCGGCAAGGAACTCGGACGTTCCGAATGGCTCACCATCGACCAGGAACGCATCAACCTGTTCGCAGAAGCCACAGGTGACTATCAGTTCATCCATGTCGACCCGGTCAAAGCCGCGCAAACACCCTTTGGCAGCACCATCGCCCACGGTTTCCTGTCGTTGTCGCTGATCCCCAAGTTGATGGAAGACATCCTCATCCTGCCCCAAGGCGCGAAGATGGTGGTCAACTACGGTCTGGACAGCGTGCGTTTTATCCAGCCTGTGAAGGTCAATTCCAGGGTTCGACTCAAGGTCGACATGAACGACGTCACCGAGAAGAAACCCGGCCAATGGCTGCTCAAGGCCACCGCCACGCTTGAAATCGAAGGGTCGGACAAACCGGCGTATATCGCCGAGCCACTGTCCCTCTGTTTCGTCTGACACATGCCTGATTGCGAAACAGCTCATGCTGTTTCGCGCTGTGTCTCTGCCGTGTCTCTATAAATGCGACACATAGCTGCGGCATACTCCGTCGCCTAACTGCCCGGATCCCGCTATGCGCTCACTTGCACTCCTTGCTCTGACCCTGTTGCTCACCGCTTGCGGCGATGGCGAATCGCTGTTGCCCCCCGACGCCCGCCTGCCGGACGGCGGACGCTATCGCGGTGACCTGGTCAACGGCTTGCTGCAAGGCGAGGGTCGCATCGATTACCCGAACGGCAGCTGGTACGCCGGCCAGTTCGACAAAGGCCAATGGCATGGTCAGGGCGAATGGCACGGCAGCAACGGCGAGGTCTATCGCGGGCAATTCCAGCAAGGGCTGTTCGACGGCAAGGGCACGCTGACCACCACCGGCAGCAGCTACACCGGCGGTTTCAAGGCCGGTCGACGGGACGGTGAAGGCACCCTCAAAGAAAACGCCATGACCTACCGTGGCGAATTCAAGGCCGATCAATATTCAGGGCTCGGTCGTCTGGAACTCGAAGACGGCAGCCAGTACCAGGGTCAGTTCGCCCATGGCAAACCCAACGGCGAAGGCCAGCGCGGCGATGCCAGCGGCAATCAGTTCACCGGGCATTTCGTCGATGGTCAGCTGGAAGGCAACGGCACCTTCAACAGCGCCGATGGCGATATCTATGTCGGCGGCTTCAAGAACAATCAACTGCACGGCAAGGGCCGCTACGAGAACGCCGATGGCGATGTCTGGCTCGGTCAGTTCAAGGAAGGGGTGCTGAGCGGCAAGGGCGAGTTGATCGGCGCCGATGGCAGTCACTACATCGGTCAGTTCAGCGACTGGCGCTTCACCGGCCAGGGCCGCTTGAACCTGGCCGATGGCAGTTTCTATGTCGGCCAGTTCGACGGCGACAATTATCAGGGCAAAGGCACGTTGGTGCTCACCGATGGCACGGTGCTGAGCGGCACCTGGATCAATAGTCAGCGTGTGCGCGACGCCGACGGCAAGCTGCTGCCGGACACCCTCGAACTCGGCTTGCTGGCTCAGGGCCGTTTGCTCGACGATGCACTGGCCAGCGTACCGGCCTCGACCCCGGCGGTCGAGCTGTACACCTTGACCCTGGGCGGTGACGGCAAGCAGAGCGTGTTCCTGCGCGAATCGGACTACGTCGCCAACATGCTCGCCAGCCGTTTCGGCGCCTTCGGCCAGATCCGCCTGGTCAACCATCGCGACCACCTTGGCGACCGGCCGATGGCCACCCGGGAAAACCTGCGCCGCGCCGCCCAGACCCTGGCCGAGCGCAGCGGCCCGGAAGACTTGCTGTTCATTTACCTCACCAGCCATGGCTCCAGTGAACACGAACTGGTGCTCGACCAGCCACGCATGGAACTGGCCGACCTGCCGGCCGACGAGCTCGCCGCCGTCCTCGCCCCCCTGAAAAAACGCGACAAGATTATCGTGATTTCATCTTGCTATTCCGGCGGCTTCATTCCCGCGCTCAAGGATGAACGCACCCTGATCATGACCGCCTCGCGCGCTGACCGGGTGTCCTTCGGGTGTTCGGAAGAAGCCAATTTCACTTATTTCGGCGACGCGCTGTTTGCCCAGGCGCTGAACCAGACCGACGATCTGGAGCAAGCCTTCAAACGGGCCAGTGCCACCGTGGCCGAACGTGAGCTGGCCGACAACTTCGAAGCCTCCGAGCCGCAGATATGGGCGCCGAAAGCCGTTCTCGCCCACTGGCAATTGTTACGCAAGCAACAGGCACGAAAGGCACTGCAAAGTGTCTCTATCAGCAAGGATGAAAAGAGCAACTAAGCTGAATAGTATCAAGGGGGAATGACTATGTACTTGACGCCTCAGCATGTATTGCTTGCCGGAGCTACCGGGTTGACCGGTGAACATTTGCTTGACCGTCTGCTCAATGAGCCAACGATTACGCGGGTATTGGCTCCCTCACGCCGGCCACTGGCCGAGCATCCTCACTTGGAAAACCCGGTCGGCGACCCGGCGGCGTTTTTGCCGCAATTGAACGGTCGCGTCGACATTGCCTATTGCTGCCTCGGCACCACCATCAAACAGGCCGGCTCCGAACAAGCGTTTCGCGCGGTGGACCTGGACATGGTCGTGGCGTTCGCCAAACGTGCGCGGGAGATGGGCGCAAGGCACCTGATCGTGATCAGTGCCTTGGGGGCCGATCGCAGATCCTCGATTTTCTACAACCGGGTTAAAGGCGAGATGGAACACGCATTGCGCGCACAGAATTGGCCGCAGCTGACCATTTGCCGGCCTTCGCTGTTGTTGGGCGATCGCGTCGAGCCGCGATTAGGCGAGCGGGTTGCCGGCCCGTTGTCGAAATTGATTCCGGGCAAATACCACGGCATCGAAGCCTGCCAACTGGCCCGCGCCATGTGGCGCCTGGCGCTGGAGGAGCAGGATGGTGTGCGGATTGTCGAGTCGGATGAGTTGCGCAAGTTAGGCAAGTAATTCAGCGGCGCCTGAACGGACGCCTTCGCGAGCAGGCTCGCTCCCACATTTGATTGGCGGCGTTCACCTATTTTGTGTCCACTGAAGATCTAATGTGGGAGCGAGCCTGCTCGCGATAGAGCGCAAAGCGCTCTCCTACAATCCGCCAGTCGCTTGAAAACTTACGCCAATCACCGTCAACAACGACAGCGGCAACAGCAACGTGTCGAGCAAGGCACTGGCCGGCAGATCAACACCTGGATAACTCGGCGCTTCTGCGCCAAATCTGTCCATGGCACAGCAACCGCCGTTCATCGCATACAGATCCAGTCGCGTCCCCGAATACACCACCGGCGCCCCAGGCTTGGCGGCATCGAGGGTGCGTGCCGTGGCGCAGCCCGCCAGTTGCAACGCCAACAGGATGATCAGCAGCTTATTCATCGCTGCTCAAATGGTGTTCGCCCCAACGCGGCAGCATGTCTTGCGGGATGTTCAAACAGTTGAGAATTCGCGCCACGACGAAGTCGATCAAGTCATCGATGGTCTGGGGCTGGTGATAGAAGCCCGGCGACGCCGGCAGAATCGTCACGCCCATGTTCGACAGCTTGAGCATGTGCTCCAGATGAATGCTCGAATACGGTGCCTCGCGCGGCACCAGAATCAGCTGGCGACGCTCCTTCAAGGTCACGTCGGCCGCCCGCTCGATCAAGTTGTTGCAGGCCCCGGTGGCGATAGCCGACAAGGTCCCGGTGGAACACGGCACCACCACCATCGCCGCTGGCGAGCCAGAACCCGAAGCCACCGGCGACATCCAGTCTTCCTTGCCGTACACCCGAATCTGCCCGGCGGCGGCGCCGGTGTATTCAGTGAGGAAGGCTTGCATCATCTGCGGTTTGGACGGCAGCGAGACATCGGTTTCAGTGGCCATCACCAGTTGCGCGGCCTTGGAAATCAGGAAGTGCACTTCGCGGTCTTCACGCACCAGGCAGTCGAGCAGGCGCAAGCCGTACTGGGCGCCCGAAGCGCCGGTCATCGCCAGCGTGATGCGTTCCGGGCCGTTGTTCATTGCAGCGCCTCGGCCAGTTTGCCGTGCAGGCCGCCGAAGCCGCCGTTGCTCATGATCACCACGTGAGTGCCCGGCTGGGCCTGGCTCTTCACCCGCTCGATGATGCCTTCCAGCGAATCGCTGACGATCGACGGCACGGTGCACAACGCCGCCGTGGCGCCCAGATCCCAGCCGAGGTTGGCCGGTGAATACCAGATCACCTGATCGGCATCGACCACGCTCTCCGGCAAGCCATCGCGGTGAGCGCCGAGTTTCATGGAGTTGGAGCGCGGCTCGATGATCGCGATCAATGGCGCGTCGCCAATGCGTTTGCGCAGACCGTCGAGGGTGGTGGCGATGGCGGTCGGGTGGTGAGCGAAGTCGTCGTAAATGGTGATGCCACGCACTTCAGCGACTTTCTCCATCCGGCGCTTCACGCTTTTGAACGCGCTCAGTGCAGCGATGCCCATCGACGGCACTACGCCGACGTGACGCGCGGCTGCCAAGGTAGCCAAGGCGTTGGCGACGTTGTGCTGACCGGTCATGTCCCACTCGACCACGCCTTGAGCGACGCCTTCGAACATCACTTCGAATTTCGAACCGTCTTCGCTGAGCAGTTTGACCTGCCACTGCCCGCCGGCACCGGTGGTTTGCACCGGGGTCCAGCAGCCCATGTCGATGACGCGCTGCAAGGCCGGTTCAGTGGTCGGATGGATCACCAGGCCCTCGCTCGGAATGGTCCGTACCAAATGGTGGAACTGCCGCTCGATGGCTGGCAGATCAGGGAAGATGTCCGCGTGATCGAACTCAAGATTGTTCAGAATCGCCGTACGCGGACGGTAGTGAACGAACTTGGAGCGCTTGTCGAAGAACGCGCTGTCGTATTCGTCGGCTTCGATCACGAAAAACGGCGTGCCGCCCAGACGCGCCGACACCGAGAAATTCTGCGGCACACCGCCGATCAGGAACCCCGGGCTCATGCCCGCATGTTCCAGCACCCAGGCGAGCATGCTACTGGTGGTGGTTTTACCGTGAGTGCCGGCAACCGCCAGCACCCAGCGGCCTTGCAATACGTGATCGGCCAGCCATTGCGGGCCGGAGACGTACGGCAGGCCTTTGTTCAGCACGTACTCGACGGCCGGGTTGCCGCGGGACATGGCATTGCCGATCACCACCAGGTCCGGGGCCGGGTCGAGTTGCGCCGGGTCGTAACCTTGGGTCAACTCAATGCCCTGGGCTTGCAACTGAGTGCTCATCGGCGGATAGACGTTGGCATCGGAGCCGGTCACGTGATGGCCCAGCTCTTTGGCCAGAACCGCCATCGAACCCATGAAAGTGCCGCAAATACCAAGAATATGAATGTGCATAGTCGACCTCGTAAAACATGGCCGCAGGTTAGCTTAGGGAGGGGAAAATCGCACTCTTTAGCTGTAACCACGCTCGTTCCCACGCTCTGCGTGGGAATGCAGCAAGGGACGCTCTGCGTCCCAAAAGCGGACGCAGAGCGTCCGGGGAGGCATTCCCACGCAGAGCCTGGGAACGATCAGTCACAACCTAGCGGGCGATACCGTGTTTGCGCAGCTTTCTGTAAAGCGTATTGCGGCTCACGCCCAACTGCTCGGCGGTGTGGGTCATGTGCCAGCGCTGCTGCTCCAGCGCGCTGAGCAATGCCAACCGCTCGGCATCGTCCAGCGGATACTCGGACGGTTCTTCAACCGCCGACGCCGTCACCGGTCGGGCCTGACGAATCATCGCCGGCAAATCTTCCAGCCCGATCCGACCGCCGTCACACAGCGCTGCCAAGGTCCGCAGCACATTGCGCAACTGCCGCACGTTCCCCGGCCAGGCAAAATCCAGCAAGGCCTGCCGCGCCGGGGCATCAATCAACACGCTCTCCCCGCCCGCCTCTTCGGCCAGCAAAAAGTCGAGCAACTGTGATTTATCCGTGCGCTCGCGCAACGCCGGCAAGGCAACCTCCAACCCATTGAGCCGGTAATATAAATCCTCGCGGAAACTGCCGTCCTGCACCCTTTCAAGCAGGTTGCGGTGAGTGGCGCTGATGATCCGCACATTGACCGACTCCGGCTCGCCGCCGATCGGCACCACCTGACGGTCTTCCAGCACCCTTAATAGCCGGGTCTGCATGGTCAGCGGCATGTCACCGATTTCATCGAGGAACAAGGTCCCGCCATCAGCCTGCTGCAACTTGCCGCGCATGCCTTCCTTGCGGGCACCGGTGAAACTGCCGCCGCGATAGCCGAACAGCTCACTTTCGATCAGGCTTTCGGGAATCGCCGCGCAATTGAGGGCAACGAACGTCTTTTCTGCCCGTTGACTGGCCTGATGCACGGCTTTGGCGAAGGCTTCCTTGCCAGAACCGGTTTCACCGTTGATCAGCAACGGCACGTCCCGTTCGAACACCCGCAGGGCCTTGCGGAAGTCTTCCTGCAGCGCGGCATCGCCCAGGCAAATACCCGACAAGCGCGGACGCTCGACAACCATCGGGCTTTGCACCACAGGCACAGGAATGCTGCGCGGCTGCCCGCGCAACACGGCAAACAACCGCCGCCCGTCACGGGTGCGCAGCGGCCAACTGGCGCTGGCATTGGCGCTCGCCCGGCCAAGCAACTCATCCAGCGAGCAATCGAAAAACGCTTCCACCGGCTTGCCCAACAGCCCGCCGCGAATATGCCCCAGCAAATTCAGCGCACTCTGGTTGACCGCACAGATCCGCCCTTCCCCGTCGAACGCCAGCAGCCCTTCGCTGAACAGCCCGACGGATTCGGCCTGCAAGTGAAAACGCAGCAACCATTGATTGTCGAAGTAACGCAGGAAATAGCAGCTCTCGATCATCTTCGCCGACAGATTGACCAGGGCCATGGTGTGGAATTGGCTCTGACGCGAAACCTCATGACGCGCCGAAGACACGTCAAGCACCGCCAGCAGCTCGCCGTGGGGGTCGAACACCGGGCTCGCCGAGCAGGTCAGGCCGGTGTGACGGCCGCGAAAATGTTCGTCCTGATGGATGGTCAGGGACTGGCGCTCCACCAGGCAGGTGCCGATGCCGTTGGTGCCTTCGCAGGCTTCGCTCCAGTCCGCCCCCAACCACAGGCCGGCGCGCTCGAAAATCTTCCGTTCGGCGGGCGCGGTGACGCAATTGAGGATCACCCCGCGGGCATCGGTCAGCAGCACCGCGTGGCCGGCGCCGGAAAGCTGCTGGTGGAGGCTGGTCATTTCGTTGCCGGCGATCTGTAGCACTTGCTGCAAGCGTTCGCGGCTTTCCAGCACGCGGCCATGCTCCAGCACCGTCGGCGCCATGGTCAGAGCCGGGTCGAGGTGATAGTCCTCAAGACAACGCAGCCAGGAACGGGCAATGGACGGATCGCTGCCGGGACCGTGCAGGTGGGATTTACCCTGGGTCACGGTCAACACTTGCTGGGCATGGCGACTTAAATGGTTGTCGTGCATTTCTTATTATTCTCCCCGAGCGGTTTACACCGCCCCTGTAGGAGCTGCCGAAGGCTGCGATCTTTTGATCTTGTTCCTTAAAAGCAAAATCAAAAGATCGCAGCCTCGTTTCACTCGGCAGCTCCTACAGGGTTATGCGGCAGCCATCAAAGGTGTGTAAAGAGCATCGAGCATCCTCCAGCCTGGCCAGCATTGCAATGCTGGCAAGACCCACCAGTCACAGCCTGCGCCACAAACGGTACAAAGTGTCACAGGGGCTGTACCGCAAGCGTCACAAACGCCGCCCATCTGTCCGACAAAAAGCGCGCAACACCTTGATTTACCTGACCTGCAAGGCGCTGGCCCGACCTTTGCTCTACGCTTATGCAGCGCTCTGGCGCGTCCTCCCTTATAAGCACAAAAGCCAAGGAGATACCCATCATGCGTTACGCTCACCCCGGTACTGAAGGCGCTATCGTTTCGTTCAAGAGCAAATACGGTAACTACATCGGCGGCGAGTTCGTCGCGCCTGTCAAAGGTCAGTACTTCACCAATACATCGCCGGTCAACGGCCAACCTATTGCCGAATTCCCGCGCTCCACGGCCGAAGACATCGAAAAGGCCCTGGACGCTGCCCATGCCGCCGCCGACGCCTGGGGCGCCACGTCCGCCCAGGCACGCTCGCTGGTGCTGCTGAAAATCGCCGATCGCATCGAACAGAACCTGGAACTGCTGGCAATCACCGAATCCTGGGACAACGGCAAGGCCGTGCGCGAAACCCTCAATGCCGACATTCCATTGGCCGCCGACCACTTCCGTTACTTCGCCGGTTGCATCCGCGCCCAGGAAGGCAGCGCCGCCGAGATCGATGGCAACACCGTGGCCTATCACATCCATGAACCGCTGGGCGTGGTCGGGCAGATCATCCCGTGGAACTTCCCGATTCTGATGGCCGCCTGGAAACTCGCTCCGGCCCTGGCCGCCGGTAACTGCGTGGTCCTTAAACCGGCCGAGCAAACCCCGCTGGGCATTACCGTGCTCATGGAGCTGATCGGCGACCTGCTGCCACCCGGCGTACTCAACGTGGTGCAAGGGTTCGGCAAAGAAGCCGGAGAAGCCCTGGCCACCAGCAAGCGCATCGCCAAGATCGCCTTCACCGGCTCGACCCCGGTCGGCTCGCACATCATGAAATGCGCCGCCGAAAACATCATTCCGTCCACCGTGGAGCTGGGTGGCAAGTCGCCGAACATCTTCTTCGAAGACATCATGCAAGCCGAGCCGACGTTCATCGAGAAAGCCGCCGAAGGCCTGGTACTGGCGTTCTTCAACCAGGGTGAAGTCTGCACCTGCCCGTCCCGCGCCCTGGTGCAGGAATCGATCTACGACGAGTTCATGAAAGTGGTCATGAATAAAGTCCTGCAGATCAAACGTGGCGACCCGCTGGACACCGACACCATGGTCGGCGCCCAGGCGTCCGAGCAGCAATTCGACAAAATTCTTTCGTACCTGGAAATCGCCAAGGGCGAAGGCGCCGAGCTGCTGACCGGCGGCAAGGTAGAAAAACTCGAGGGCAGCCTGGCGACCGGGTATTACATCCAGCCGACCCTGCTCAAGGGCACCAACAAAATGCGCGTGTTCCAGGAAGAAATCTTTGGCCCGGTGGTGAGCATCACCACCTTCAAGGACGAAGCCGAAGCCCTGGCCATCGCCAACGACACCGAGTTCGGCCTGGGTGCCGGCCTCTGGACCCGCGACATCAACCGCGCCTACCGCATGGGCCGTGCCATCAAGGCTGGTCGCGTGTGGACCAACTGCTACCACCTGTACCCGGCGCACGCCGCGTTTGGCGGTTACAAGAAGTCCGGCGTCGGGCGTGAAACCCACAAAATGATGCTCGATCACTATCAGCAGACCAAAAACCTGCTGGTGAGCTACGACATCAATCCGTTGGGCTTCTTCTAAAAACCGGGGCGATACAGGTAGTTCTGTATTGCCCTTCAAACAGCTATCGCGAGCAGGCTCGCTCCCACATTGGATTTGGGTCAGCCCCCAAAAGTGGATTTGCCACCTAACCCTGTGGGAGCGAGCCTGCTCGCGAAGACGTCCTCCATGACACATCAATCATCGCCCTGCTGCTCTGGCACGGGCTTTGCGTGCCCGCATTACACGAAAACGCCATACCCGAAAGTCCAACAGATCAAACAATAAAAAAGACAGAGAGGACTTATGACTTCTACTACACAGCTCAAACCCACACTCGGCACCCTGCATCTATGGGGCATCGCCGTCGGCCTGGTGATTTCCGGCGAGTACTTCGGCTGGAGTTACGGCTGGGGCACCGCAGGCACCCTGGGTTTTCTCGTCACCGCGTTGATGGTGGCGACGATGTACACCTGTTTTATCTTCAGCTTCACCGAATTGACCACCGCCATTCCCCACGCTGGCGGGCCGTTTGCCTATAGCCGTCGGGCCTTCGGTGAAAAAGGCGGGCTGATCGCCGGCATTGCTACCCTGATCGAATTCGTTTTTGCGCCTCCGGCCATTGCGATGGCCATCGGCGCCTATCTCAATGTGCAATACCCGGAACTGGACCCGAAGATCGCCGCTGTTGGCGCCTATTTCGTGTTCATGGGCCTGAATATCCTCGGCGTCAGCATCGCGGCCACCTTCGAATTGGTGGTCACCGTGCTCGCCGTCGCCGAATTGCTGGTCTTCATGGGCGTGGTCGCACCGGGCTTCAGCTTCAGCAATTTCGTGCTCAATGGCTGGTCGGGATCCAACGAATTCACCATGGCCTCAATCCCCGGCATCTTTGCGGCGATACCTTTCGCGATCTGGTTTTTCCTCGCCATTGAAGGCGCAGCCATGGCCGCCGAAGAAGCCAAGGACCCGAAACGCACGATTCCCAAGGCTTATGTCAGCGGTATTCTGACCCTGGTGTTCCTCGCTATCGGCGTCATGGTGATGGCGGGCGGTGTCGGCGACTGGCGCCAACTGTCGAACATCAACGACCCGCTGCCTCAGGCGATGAAAGCCGTGGTCGGCAACAATTCGAGCTGGATGCACATGCTGGTCTGGATCGGCCTGTTCGGCCTGGTAGCGAGTTTCCACGGGATCATTCTCGGCTACTCGCGACAGTTCTTCGCCCTGGCTCGCGCCGGTTATCTGCCCAAAGGGCTGGCCAAACTTTCGCGCTTCCAGACGCCGCACCGGGCGATTCTGGCGGGCGGCGTGATCGGCATCGCGGCGATCTACAGCGACGGTCTGGTCAACCTGCAGGGCATGACGCTGACGGCTGCGATGATCACCATGTCGGTATTCGGTGCCATCGTGATGTACATCATCAGTATGCTGAGCCTGTTCAAATTGCGTAAAACCGAGCCGAACCTGGAACGCACCTTCCGCGCGCCGGGCTACCCGATCGTACCGGGGATCGCGCTGTTTCTGGCGGTGGTGTGCCTGGTGGCGATGGCGTGGTTCAACACCTTGATCGGGTGTGTGTTCCTTGGGTTCATGGTGGCCGGTTACCTGTATTTCCAACTGACCGCCAAGCAGCGTTCCGACGCGCCAGCGGATGCGATGCTCGAAGGCGTCTGAGTTGCACCGGCGCCGGGCTGATTCCCGGCGCCTGCCATATTGAAGTGCAGTGCAGTTCCCTATGTGGGAGCGAGCCTGCTCGCGATTTGCGGTCTGACATCCAAAACATGTGTCGAATGACACACTGCAATCGCGAGCAGGCTCGCTCCCACAGGGTTCGGCGGTGCATTCGGGTTATTTATTGAATCAGGAGGACACCGTCCCATGGCCGTATTTGCCCATACCGTCGGCGCCCAGACCTACCGCTTCGACAGCCTCAAGGACGTCATGGCCAAAGCCAGCCCGGCGCGCTCAGGGGACTTTCTGGCCGGTGTTGCCGCCCTCAATGATGGCGAGCGAGTGGCCGCGCAGATGGCCCTGGCTGATATCCCGCTGACTCATTTCCTGCAGGAAGTGCTGATTCCTTATGAGGCCGATGAAGTTACCCGGCTGATCATCGACACTCACGACAAACAGGCTTTCGCGGTTGTCAGCCACCTCACCGTCGGTGGTTTCCGCGACTGGCTGCTCAGCGACGCCGCCGACGAACAGAGCCTGCGCGCCCTCGCTCCGGGCCTGATCCCGGAAATGGTCGCCGCCGTGTCAAAGATCATGCGCGTGCAGGATCTGGTGCTGGTGGCGCAGAAAATCCGCGTGGTCACGAAATTCCGCGGCACGCTGGGCCTGCGCGGCCGGCTCTCGACACGCCTGCAACCCAACCACCCCACCGACGAACCGGCCGGTATCGCCGCGAGCATTCTCGACGGCCTGCTGTACGGTAACGGTGACGCGATGATCGGCATCAACCCGGCCACCGACAGCATCGCGTCGATCTGCGCCATGCTGGAAATGCTCGATGCGATCATCCAGCGCTACGAAATTCCTACGCAGGCCTGCGTGCTGACCCACGTCACTACGTCCATCGAGGCGATAAATCGAGGTGTTCCGCTGGACCTGGTGTTCCAGTCGATTGCCGGCACCGAAGCGGCGAATGCCAGTTTCGGTATCAACCTCAACGTCTTGCAGGAAGGCTATGACGCGGGCTTGAGCCTGAACCGCGGCACGCTGGGCCAGAACCTGATGTATTTCGAGACCGGTCAGGGCAGCGCCTTGTCGGCCAACGCCCACCACGGCGTCGATCAACAGACTTGCGAAACCCGCGCCTACGCCGTGGCGCGTCATTTCAAGCCGTTTCTGGTAAACACCGTCGTAGGCTTCATCGGCCCGGAATACCTCTATAACGGCAAACAGATCATCCGCGCCGGTCTCGAAGATCACTTCTGCGGCAAGCTTCTGGGCGTGCCCATGGGTTGCGACATCTGTTACACCAATCACGCCGAAGCCGATCAGGACGACATGGACACCCTGCTGACCTTGCTGGGTGTGGCCGGGATCAACTTCATCATGGGCATCCCCGGCTCCGACGACATCATGCTCAACTACCAGACCACCTCGTTCCACGACGCCCTCTACGCCCGGCAAACCCTGGGCCTGAAACCGGCGCCGGAGTTTGAACAGTGGCTGGCGAACATGGGCATCTTCACCCAGGCAGACGGCAAAATTCACTTCGGCAACAGCCTGCCAGCGGCCTTCCGCCAGGCATTGGCGCAACTGGGATGAGTGTTGATATGGATAAACCACCCGTCGATCCGCAAAACCCATTGCTGGAACTGCGTCGCCTGACGCCGGCACGTATTGCCCTCGGTCGTACAGGCACCAGCATGCCGACCAGCGCGCAGCTGGACTTCCAGTACGCCCATGCACAGGCCCGGGATGCGGTGCATCTGCCATTCGACCACCCGGGGCTCAGTTCGCAACTGGCCGAACGTGGACGTGAGAGCTTGCTGCTGCACAGCGCCGCCACGGACCGGAACAGTTATTTGCAGCGCCCCGATTTGGGGCGCAAGTTGAGTGATGAGTCGGCGCAGACCCTGCGCGATTACGCGCAAGCCCATCCTGGCGGCGTAGATCTGGCTGTCGTGGTGGCCGATGGTCTCTCGGCGCTGGCCGTTCATCGCCACACTTTGCCGTTTCTGGCGCGCATGGAAGAACAGACAGCCGCTGAGGGCTGGTCCCTGTCACCGGTGATTCTGGTGGAACAGGGCCGGGTTGCGGTGGCCGACGAGATTGGCGAGCTGTTGGGTGCGAAAATGGTGGTCATACTGATCGGCGAACGCCCAGGATTAAGTTCGCCAGACAGCCTGGGGTTGTATTTCACCTATAATCCCAAGGTCGGACTGACGGACGCCTATCGCAACTGCATCTCCAATGTCCGGCTTGAAGGCTTGAGTTACGGCATGGCGGCACACCGTTTGCTGTATCTGATGCGCGAAGCCTGTCGGCGGCAGTTATCGGGGGTCAGTCTGAAGGACGAAGCCCAGGTTCAGACGCTGGAGTCGGACACCGGGGCGGACATGAAGGGTAATTTCCTACTCCGCCCGTCGGAAGCCTGAACCGTTTCCGCATTGCGTTTCTATTCAGGTTTCAGGCAGGATCGATGCACGGCCGCCAAGGGTTTCCCATCGCCGTCACCATGTAAGACAGCCACTTGAAGACGAGACCTACCATGCGGATTATTCAAGCGACCCTCGAACACCTGGACCTGCTGACCCCGTTGTTCGTCAAATATCGCGAGTTTTATGGCTCCCTGCCGTATCCGGACTCGTCCCGGGCATTCCTCGAGAAACGCCTGCGGCGCAAGGAGTCGGTGATCTACCTGGCCCTGGCCGATGACGACAACAACAAACTGATGGGTTTCTGTCAGTTGTACCCGAGCTTTTCGTCTCTTTCGCTTAAACGCGTGTGGATCCTCAACGACATCTACGTCGCCGAAGACGCCCGCCGCCAGTTGGTGGCCGACAACCTGATCCGCACCGCGAAAAAAATGGCCAAGGAAACCAATGCCGTGCGCATGCGCGTTTCCACCAGCAGCAATAACGATGTGGCGCAGAAAACCTACGAATCCATCGGGTTCAAGGAAGACACCGAGTTCAAGAACTACGTGTTGCCGATCAGTGACGGGATTTAAGATCCCAAAAAGATCGCAGCCTTCGGCAGCTCCTACATTGACCGGGGCGACCTCGACCCTGTAGGAGCTGCCGAAGGCTGCGATCTTGTCCCGCAAACTCCGCAACCCATCGACATCCCTCGCTACAAACTCGACGCGTTTTTCACTTTTCACCCCGTATAATGCCAATTCTTTCCGGCTCGTAAGAAAAATCACACTTAGCTGTAGTCTTACGCGAAGCCATCCGCACAGGCCTGCTGAGTCGGGCCATCACCACAGGTGCTTTCCATGGATTTCAACCCAATCGACGTTATCCTGCATCTCGATGTTTACCTCGAGATGCTGGTGAGCAACTACGGAGCATGGATTTACGCCATCCTGTTTCTGGTGATTTTCTGCGAAACCGGTTTGGTGGTGATGCCGTTCCTGCCGGGTGATTCCCTGCTGTTCATCGCGGGCGCCGTAGCGGCCGGTGGCGGCATGGACCCGGTGCTGCTGGGCGGCCTGCTGATGCTGGCGGCGATCCTCGGCGACAGCACCAACTACGTGATCGGCCGCACCGTCGGCGAACGGCTGTTCAGCAACCCGAACTCGAAAATCTTCCGCCGCGACTACCTGCAACAAACCCACGATTTCTACGACAGGCACGGCGGCAAAACCGTGACCCTGGCGCGCTTCATGCCGATCATCCGCACCTTTGCCCCATTCGTCGCCGGCGTGGGCAAAATGCCTTACCCGCGTTTCTTTGCCTTCAGCGTTTTAGGCACCATCCTCTGGGTGGGTGGCCTGGTGACCCTCGGTTACTTCTTCGGCAACGTACCGTTCATCAAGAAAAACCTGTCGCTGCTGGTGGTGGGTATCATCCTGGTGTCGCTGCTACCGATGATCATCGGCGTGATCCGCAGCCGCCTCGCTAATGCCGCATCCAAAGCCGAACCCCGCTGACTCACGATGTGGTCCCTTAGCGCCTGGCGACGCCGGCGCACCCTGGCCAGGCATCCGATTGCCGACGACATGTGGCAACGGGTGCGCCATCACCTGAGTTTTCTCGATGGTCTCAGCGCTGCGCAAGACCAGTGGCTGCGTGAAGCCAGCGTACTGTTCCTGCAGGACAAACACCTGACCGCCCTGCCCGGCGTCGAGCTCCATCAAGAGCAACGCCTGCTGCTCGCCGCCCAGGCTCAATTGCCGCTCATGCATTTGGGCGACCTGAACTGGTATCAGGGCTTTCACGAAATCATCCTCTACCCCGACGACTTCCTCAGCCCACAGCGCCATCGCGATGCCAGTGGCGTCGAACATGAATGGGACGGCGAACACAGCGGTGAAGCCTGGCAGCAAGGCCCGATCATCCTCGCCTGGCCCGGCGTGATGGCCAGCGGGGGCTGGGAAGGCTACAACCTGGTGATCCACGAACTGGCGCACAAACTCGACATGCTCAACGGCGACGCCAATGGCCTGCCACCGCTGCACGCCGACATGCGCGTCAGTGACTGGGCCAGGGTCATGCAAGAAGCCTATGACGACCTCGACCGGCAACTGGAGCGCAACCCGGACGCTGAAACCGCCATCGACCCGTACGCGGCGGAAAACCCCGCCGAGTTCTTCGCGGTCACCAGCGAATACTTCTTCAGCGCCCCGGATTTGCTGCATGAGGCTTATCCTCAGGTGTATGAGCAGTTGAGGCTGTTTTACCGACAGGATCCACTGGCGCGTCTGCGGCAACTTCTGGCCGAGAACCCGGTCTATCAAGCTCACGACTAGTGCCCAGCCTCACAGATACGTTGCTTTTTTGACGAGTGGCCGTTGTGGTCAGGCAAGGCGCCGCGACGAGTCATAGCTGGCTATGGCGAGGAGCGGCAACGCAGCATGGCCACAACGGACGCCGTCAAAAAGCGACAGTATCTGTGAGGCTGGGCACCTGGGTCTACACGACCTCTGGTACATAGCAACGGTGGCGGAATATGCCTATAATCGCCGCCACTTTTTGGTCAATCCGGCCAAGTGTTTTTGGTCAACTAACGGGGGCACCGCCCAATGAGCTACAGCAAGATTCCGGCTGGCAAAGACCTGCCGAACGACATCTACGTCGCGATCGAGATCCCGGCCAACCACGCGCCGATCAAATACGAAATCGATAAAGACAGCGATTGCCTGTTCGTTGACCGTTTCATGGCCACCCCAATGTTCTACCCGGCCAACTACGGTTACATCCCGAACACCTTGGCTGACGACGGTGACCCCCTCGACGTGCTGGTCGTGACCCCTTACCCGGTTGCTCCAGGTTCGGTGATCCGCGCACGCCCAGTCGGCATCCTGAACATGACCGACGACGGCGGCGGCGATGCCAAAGTCATCGCAGTCCCACACGACAAGCTGTCCCAGCTGTACGTCGACGTGAAGGAATACACCGACCTGCCACCTCTGCTGATCCAGCAGATCGAGCACTTCTTCGCGAACTACAAAGATCTCGAAAAAGGCAAATGGGTGAAGATCGAAGGCTGGGCCGGTGCAGACGCCGCCCGCGACGCGATCACCAAGTCGGTTGCTGCCTACAAAGGCTGAGAAGCAGCGATAAGCTTCTAGCTGCAAGCGTCAAGAAGAACCCCGGTTGATCCGGGGTTTTTTGTGAGCGCTTGGCCCACCACTAAACGGAACGTTTAACACTTCCTGGATTTGGTTTTTCTTGTTTAATTTCCACTAAAAGCGTCTTACATCAAGTCTTAAATTTCCCTCTAAATTTGAACGGGTCGTTTATTCAAACCCCCAACCCACGCCAGTAAACTCGTGTTTATGAAAAAGAACACTAGCGGCCCCCGGTTTAAAGCGCTCCTCGAAGCAGCGAACATCAGGACAACAGGATTTGCCGCTTTCTTCGACACGGAAGCGCAAAATATCCATAACTGGTACACCCGTGGTGTGCCCGCCTACCGCATGGAAGAGGTCGCCCGACTACTGTCTGTAAACAGCGAATGGCTCAAAACCGGCGAAGGCCCGAAAGAGTCCACGCGCCTGCGCGTGCTCGACGAGTCCGGCAACACCTTCGACGCCCAAGCCATCCGCGGTGTCTACACGGTCATCGAACCCATCGACGTCGAACTGCCGTTCTATAAAGAAACAGCCACCGCCCCGGGCTCCAACAAAACCCATGTCGTCAAAGACCCTGGCCAATCCATCCGTCTGCCCCGCAGCCACCTCGATTTCCTGGAAATCAATCACGCCGACGCTATTTGTACCTACATGATCGGTAACAGCATGGCCGAGAAGATTGAAGACGGCTCCACCCTCGCCATTGATCGCGGGCTTACGCAGATTGTCGATGGGGAGATTTATGCGATCGAGCATGACGGAATGTTACGGATCAAATACCTGCATCGGATGCCGGGGAATGCGCTGCGATTGCGCAGTTACAACAGGGCCGAGTATCCGGATGAGATCTTCAGTGCCGAGCAGATTGATAAGCAGAACATCAGGGTATTGGGGTGGGTGTTCTGGTGGTCCACGCTGAACAAACGCAGACCGTCCGTACCGTTCCTGTAAATACGCAACCCCGCGATCCAATGTGGCGAGGGGGCTTGCCCCCGTTCGACTGCGCAGCAGTCGTAAAACCTGAACATGCGGTGCTTCTGGATAACCCACTTCAGGGACGCTCCGCGCCCCAACGGGGGCAAGCCCCCTCGCCACAGAGTCCGCGCAGCCACACAAAATCATCCCCGCAAAGCTCTATCCCACACGCCAAGCTGGGAATTGCCCCAAAAAATCAGTATGCTGCGCCCCACATTTGCGCATCGACCCTTCTTAAGGCTCAGATCGCACCGACAAGGCAGATGACTTTCTCGCCAAGTCCCACAGCCGAACGCAAGATTCGGGTGTACGTTTTGAAGGCTGGCGCGGCTTACCAAAAATGAACCAAGTCAGTCCCCGAGAAGCCGGCCACAAGCCGGCTTTTTAATGCCCGGAATAATCCTCCCCCCACCACTCTCCTGACCTTTTCCCCTGGTGAGGCCTTTCTCACAGGCATCGATCTGTGCGCGCACGCACACCCGCGCGCTATCGAAACAAACGGCCCTCCAACTGTCATGGTCGCGCAACGATACAGTTCGTTGCCCATGCCCGTCGCCGTACCGGTACTTCCCTCGCCAAGCTCCCTAATCTGCAGTTCGTCATCAGGCACCCACGCCTCAGTTCGCCAAGTACCGATAAAAATGCAATAAAAAAGGAGCTTCAATTGAACACTGATGAAACAGTGGTTGTCACCGGAGTGACATCAGGCATTGGTCTGGCCTGCGCCAGAAAGTTGATAGAGCAGGGAAACAAGGTAGTTGGGATCGGGCGCAGAACCGAGCGCCTCAATGCACTGGCCGACGAACTGGGTGAACGTTTTTATCCCCTGAGTTGTGATGTGCGTGACATCGACTCACTCAACACACAGCTGAAACAACTCCCCGATGCATTTGCCGCCATCAGCAAACTCATCAATAGCGCCGGCTTACTTCAGGGGCAAGGGACGTTACTGGAAGTCTCGGATACTCAAATATCCACCATGCTGGAGACCAATGTTCACGGTTTGATCAATGTCACTCGGGCGGTATTACCCAAGCTGATAGAAAGTGGACGCGGGCACATTATCAACCTGACCTCGATTGGCGCTCATTATCACTATGCCGGCGGCCATGTCTATGCCGCGTCCAAGGCCTTTGTCGACCACTTCGGACAATGCCTGCGCACCGAACTGGTGGGCGCTCGGGTCCGGCTGACCAACATCGCACCTGGTAAAACCCGCTCAGAATTCGCCTTGGTTCAATTTGCCGGCGATCAAGCCAGAGCCGACCGGGTGTACAGCACCCTGACGCCGCTTGAGCCGATGGATGTTGCCAACTCGATCCTCTGGGCCCTGCATCAGCCCACCCACGTCAATATTAATCTTATTGAACTAATGCCTGCTGATCAGGAACTTTCATACCGGTGATCCCATGAGCCAATCTCTCGCCCACTACTATGTCAGAAACAAACTCACTCATAAGTTGATCAGCAAGCGCGTGCTGTCACCTATTTCACTTTCCCAGCAGCCTCCGGCTGACTTGGTACAGGCACTTTGCATTGAAAGCGAAGTGTCAAAGTTGTCAGCTGTTTATGCCCAGTTCCAACACTCGGACGATGGCCAGACGGGGCTTCCTCGTTACATGCCGTTTTATCGTTTCATTCAGTCTAAATTCCCCGGTTTTCAATGGCAGGTCCGCTCCACTCAGGGCAAGAAAACCTTGATTCTGGACAAGCCATACATCAACCAAAGCCGACCTTCGTTATTGAACTTGTTGCTGTGCGCCATCAACGACAACACCGCCACGACCCCGGCCTTGAAAGTGCGATACCCCGCCATGCGAGAACTGCCGGACGAGTTGGTGGTGGATCTTGAGCAGGCCTTTGAGCGTTTGTCATTTGCCCAATCAGCGCCCCACTTCGTCGCGCGTTTTGCCCAGGCTCTGGCCAAGGGACTGGCCGGTGAAACCATTACCCTGGTCTCCCCGGTGTGCCCTGATTATGGCTACGAAAACAAGAATGGCCGCCTGCGCTATACCTTCGAGCACTTGGGCGAAGGCATCGGGCTGGTGGCCGGACGTGTGGTCAAGACCCTGCCTGACCTGCAAGCAGTGCTGCAAAAGCACGGCATCGATGCACGGATCGCCGTGGCGGCCGGGGATTTTGAAGGGTTTGACGCCAGTACCCTGAACCGCCTCAAGGAAACACGCGAAGGCTTCGCTCACAAACTGCGAATCAGCCAGCAGAAGATCCTCGACGTTCTCGGCCCTGGCGCCGAGTCGATCATGATCGCCGAAGCCGCCGGTGGCGAGGACTGCTGGCAT
Source organism: Pseudomonas sp. P9_31 (assembly GCF_034008235.1). Taxonomy (NCBI): domain Bacteria; kingdom Pseudomonadati; phylum Pseudomonadota; class Gammaproteobacteria; order Pseudomonadales; family Pseudomonadaceae; genus Pseudomonas; species Pseudomonas sp. P9_31. The sequence goes on along the minus strand of NZ_CP125375.1, from coordinate 815,688 downwards.
GCACTGACGGCAGAAGCCCAACAGCGCCTGGCACATCAGGACAACGGCTGCATCGTCGAGGATGATCTCGACTATGCCTCCATCTTCAGTGCACGACTGCCGCTCTATCAGGCCTGGCACCAGCAGCGTAGCAACGAAGAGCTGATGCAGATCCTGTATGCCCAGGGTGCGGAGTATGCGGCCATCGGCAAGGTGTTTGCCCAGCAGTGGAGCAACCCGATTGTTATCGGTGCGGATCACAATCGCATGCAACCCTTCTATTGGCTGTACAGCACCATTCCTGTCCTTTATCTGACCAGGGTTTACTGATGAGCGCCCGTGAAAGTGCAGGTCAATGCACTCACTACTGTCAGTACGGGCCACAGGGCGATGTCCGTGCCAGCTATGCCCATCTGCCCTTCCAGGGTTTCTGGACCTGGCTGACCGGCAAGGGACAGGCACTTGCACCCGAGGCGTTAAAGAGCGCAATGAATGAGAGCGGTGAGCGCTTTCTGGTGGCTCATTTGCTGTTCACCTGGTTGGTGATGATCGCCCTGGTGCTGCTCGGCCAGGCCGTTCTGGAGGGTGCCTTCTCCACGGGTATGGCGGTGTTGCTGGTGCTGGTGGGCTGGGTCCTGATGGTTAACCGGTTGCGTAGCATGCAAGCCACCTTCCACTACTTGACCCATGGCGCGGTGCTCAAGGACAAGGCCCGCGCACAGCGCTATGCCAGGCTGTTTCTGACCACGCCGCTGCTGTACCAGGACTGGGACACCTATAACCAGAGCCATGTACGCGAACACCACAATATCCACGTGTTGTGCTCTGACACGGACCCCGACCAGCGTTTCATCCGTGAGCAAGGTTTCTACCCGGGGATGCCTGAACCGGTCTACTGGTGGAGGGTCTGCTGCACGCCCTTTCGCCCCGTTTACCTGATGCGCCAATGGCGCGGGACGTTGCTCGACAGCTTTGTTCGTCTTGAACGTCGTGAAGCACTGTTTCGCTGGGGTTTCTGGGGCGTATTGCTCACGCTGCTGTGGGCGACAGGCGGGTTGCAAGCCTTTGGCTTGATGTACGTGATCCCGCGCGCCGTGCTGTTTGAGCACTCCATGTGGCTGCAATTGTTTACCGAGCACCTGTGGTTCTACCACCGGGACGCCGGGAGCAGCGAGAAAAGCCACTATGGCCGGCTGACCTGGGGTCGTTTCCAGGGCCGCACACCGCCAGAAGGCGGGGGCATCGCCCATGCCGCCTGGGTGCTGAAGTGTGCGCTCTACGATCTGCCGGTGCGCTTGTATGTGTACCCCCAAGACTTGCCCAACCACGACGCACACCACCGTCGCCCCAACGTCCATTACCGGCATATCGCCAATTATCGCGCCAGCGTCGAGCAACAGCCCTCCCCTTATGGCCCGTTCCTCGAAGTCTGGGGGTTCATGGCGGGCCTGTACCTGATTCGCGACCATTTGTGCCGAGGGGTGGTCGAGCCGTTTACCCCTCGGGAACCTGCTTCTCTCAATAACCCAAACAGCCTGTACCCAACGTCCACCTCTCAAGGAGTCTGAGCAATGCAAGAGACGATCCAAGCTGCTAACCACGAACTGCAGAACAACGCCTACGCCTCCCTCAAGGCCTCACAGCTGTTTTCTCAAGAAGAGCTGGAGTACATGGAAGCGGCGTGCCAGGTCATCCCCAAAACCATCATCGAAATCGGCGATGTAGGCGAAGAAAACTTTCTCGCGGTGGGACGCTTCATGGAGGATCAAAAAGGCCAGTTACCCGTGTATCGCAATGATCCTTACGGCAAACGTGTGGTGGAGATCCTCTCTTCGGGAAAAAGCCGTGAGTTCTTCAACGGCATCATGGAAGCCGAGTGTTTTATCCGTCGCTGCCAGTCCAATCTGCTGGAAGCCGGCAACTTCATCGGTAAGCACATCGATACCTACAGCAACCTGGAATATCGCTACTCCGTGGTGATCCAGTTCGGCAAGCAATACGAAGGCGGCGAGTTTTTCATCGAGCATGAAGGCCGCGAATCGCAATTTAAAACAGACTACGCCGACGTGCTGATCAACCGCTGCGAGATTCCCCACGGCGTACGCAAGGTAGAGAGCGGCACACGCTCCTCCTTGGTGTTTTTCCTGAGCACCAGCCCGTTGGACAAACCCAACCTCAACAACAAACAGATCTGATCGGAGTGTGCGTCCGCCCCCCAAGGCGGACGCTCAACCGGCGAAACCAGAAGGAAACGTCTCATGACGCAAACCAACGTAGCCAGCTTTCAAGAAACAAAGAATCAAGACCTGCAAGCCTATTTCCTGGGACTCATTTCGGTCGCGGCCTTTGCCATGACCTTGCCGGCGGCAAAAATGCTCGCTGGCGACCTGAGTGCCCTGCAAGTCGGGTTCTTCCGGTCAGTGTTGGCTGCGTTTGCGGCAATTCCTTTCTTGCTTATCGGCCGGGCAAAGATTCCCAATCGTTCGCAAATCAAGCGGATGTTGCTGACGTCCACCGGGATCGTTTACGGCTTTCCGATCCTCACCGCGCTGGGCATGCAATACGTTCCGGTCAGCCATGGCGGCGTGGTACTCGCTGCACTGCCGCTGTCCACAGCGATTTTCGGTACGCTCATTACAGGCACTCGCCCATCCAAAATGTTCTGGGCGGTTTCAAGCCTGGGCTTCCTGGTCGTGATGGCCTACACCGTCATCAAGTCGAATGTCTCGGACATCTACATCGGCGATCTGGCACTGCTGGGCGCCGTGCTGCTGGCCGGTTTTGGCTACGCCCAGGGCGGTGCACTGTCCAAGGAACTGCCGGGCTGGCAGGTCATGTGCTGGACTCTGGTCATCAGCCTGCCTGTGCTGCTCCCGGTCAGCCTCTGGCTCTATGACAGCCAAACCATTGCCAACCTGCCGGGACAAGGGGTCGCCGCCCTGCTGTTTCTGGCCCTGATCAACTCGCTGCTGGGTTTCTTCTCATGGAACCGTGCCCTGGCCCTGGGTGGCATCCAGCGCATCAGCCAGCTGCAGTTGCTGCAACCGTTCTTCACATTTGCTTTTTCGATCCTCCTGATGGGCGAGTCGTGGAACTGGCTGACCCCGGCCGTCTGCGCCATCGTCATCGTGCTGGTCTGGCTGTCCAAGCGCATCTGAACAGGATCGCGCGCGGGTCAACCAGCGCGCTCCATCCACGTGTTCCTCGAGGGGGTTTCAGCCTGGCTGTTCACCCTCTCCACACCCAGACGGAAATCCGCCCATGACTTCTTCGAGCTTTTTTCGCCCCACCTCTGAACTGCAACAATGGGACGCCTCGCAGTATGAAAACAACGCCCATTTCGTCGCCCACCTCGCCGATGGCGCGGTGGAACTGTTGGCCCTCAAGGCCGGCGACCGAGTCCTGGATATCGGTTGTGGTGACGGCTATCTGAGTGAGCAACTGGCTCGTCAAGGCGCTGAAGTGGTGGGTTTCGACTACAGCCCGGAACTGGTGGAAGCCGCACGCTCTCGCGGCCTGGATGTGAGGCTGGGTAATGCCGAGGAACTGTTCTTTCACCAGGAGTTCGACGCGGTGTTCAGCAACGCCGCCATACACTGGATGCGACGTGCCGATCAAGTCGCCTATGGGGCCTTTATGGCCCTCAAGCCCGGTGGGCGTTTCATCGGAGAATTTGCCGGCGCCGAGAATGCGCTGCTGATCCGACGGGCGATTCACGGCGCCCTGGAGCGCAGATCCGTCGACGCACAGGACATTGACCCCTGGTACCTGCCCACCGCCGGTGAATACCAACAGGTGCTGGAGAACGCGGGGTTTCACGTCAGCTTCATCAGTTGGTTCGAACGACCGGTGGTGTTGGATTACCCCATTGCCGAATGGATACAAACCTTTGGCACTCCTTACCTGGCGGCGCTGCCGCTTGAAGCCCGCGCGGGTTTTCTGGAGGAAGTGACGGAGGAGCTGGTCAATGACCTGCTGGACTCCGACGGCCGATGGACGGTGGACTACACATGCCTGCGTTTCAGAGCTGAAAAAAAGGCATAACCCCACAGAACCTGGCTGAAAAAAAGCGACGCATTGGATCAATCAGCAGACAACCGGCGCGAGGCTTGCCGTCTAACTGGAATTAACGATATGTCTATGAAAACCAATGGATTAGCGTTGAAATCTTTTTACACCGACGCCCAAGTGTGGTCGAACCAGGAGGGCAAACCGCTGTACTGGATCGATGACATCAGCCTGGCCGTCAATGGCTCGGAAATCGTTGAGGATTCGCTCATTCAAACACTGCACGACAATGATGAAGTCCAGATCCTCAACGGCGTCATCTACTCCTATGAAGACCTGGGGGAAGTGGCCACCCTGGTGGAGTACTTCAAAAGCTGGCAGCAAAACCTGGGCAGCCGTAACACGTCGCCGGACAGCTAGATCGACGAGCATCAGGCTAACCCGGGGCCAGGTTTCAAATGCTGTGTTCGGTGACTCGTTGGGCTGTTTCGCTGCCGGTCTGAGAATCGATGAAACGCTTGAACTGGATGTCATTGCAGTGGCTGACGTTCAGGCGAATATACTGATCGTAATCGCGGGTGTTGCTGAACAACGACCCTGGTGCCAGAAAGATGCGGGCGTCATGGGCCTGTTCAATCAGACGACGAATATCCACGTGCGCGGGGAAACGCCCCCACAGAAACAAACCATCCACGCTGGGTTCATCAAACACCACGCCCACCTTGCCCAGCCACTCCCGCGCCCGGGCACGCTCCTGCATCACTCGCTGGCGCAGGCCATCCAGATGGTGTTGATAGCGCCCGGACTCCAGGGTGTAGGTCACGATGGTTTCGTCCAGGGATGAGCCGCACAACAGGTTGTACATCTTCTGCTCCACCAGACGCTCGACAAAAGCGGGGGGTGCCGCCACATACCCAAGGCGCAGGGCAGGACTGAGCACCTTGCTGAAACCGCTGATGTAAAAGGTGCGATTCAAACCATCCAGGCTGGCCAGCCGAAGTGTTTGCCTGGCAGACAACGAGCCGAAAATATCGTCTTCAACAATATGAAAGTCATACTTCTCGGCCAGCGAAAGAATCTTGAACCCCTTGGCCGGGGAGGTATTGCCGCCAGTAGGGTTGTGGATCAGGGTCTGGGTCAGAAACAGTTTTGGCCGGTACTTGATCAGCATGGCCTCCATGGCCTCCAGGTCCGGACCATCCCCCATTCGTGGCACGGTGATGATGTTGAAATCCCGCCCCTTGATCAGCTTCAACTGCAGCAACAAGTAGCTCGGGTCCTCGACCAACAGGTAATCACCGGGCTTGAGCATGGCGTTACGAATCAGCGAGAACGCATGGGTAGCCCCCACCGTCACCACAACCTGGTTGCTGGAGGCATCGATTTGAATCTCTCGCAACTTGCGTGCAATTACCGAGCGCAACTGCTGGCTCCCCGCGGCGGGCGCAGGGACGCTGCAAGACAGCGTGTTACGAATCAGCCGTCCGGTAACAGAAACAGGCACAGCGTCAGCCAGCCAGGACGGAGGAAAGTAACCTGAACTGACGGGGATATCGTATTGGGAAGGGTCCAGCGCGCGGTACAGAAACCCCGCATGCAGGCTGGACGGTGGGATCAACTCGTCCAGATCCTTGAGGGATCCCGATGGATTGGCCGCGAGAATAAAGTAACCGGCCCCGGGTCGGGACTCGATGATGTGCTGCGCCACGAGGTCCTCGTAAGCGCTGCTCACCGTAAAGTTACTGACGCCCAGTTGTTTGGACAGAGCCCTGACCGAAGGCAACCGACTGCCTTGAACCCATTGGAAAGACTCGATACGGGCAATAATCGCGCTTCGGATCTGGTCCACCAATAGTGTCTTGCTGCTGCGATCTATCTCAAACATCTCATTCCCTTAATGAAACCACCGCCATCATGGCCTTCCTGATGCTTGGCAAAGAGCAGGCCGGTAATCAACAGGCCATCGCCAACACTCGTGTGCGAGGCAGTATCCTGGATATTTTGTAAGCAAAGTTTACGCCAGTGCTCAAAAAATGCCTTGCCTATTCCATCGAGTAAAAACTCAGGGACGAGAATGGGTTTTCATGGGGTTTTCATGGGGTTTGCGGACATTGCGATCCAAAGGCTCGAGGTAGAAGTCCAGTTTGCCGAGGTATTGGTTGAGAATGATCAGGTTTTGGGTCCAGGGTAATTGTCGCAGCAGTGCTGAGACTTTTGCATCGTGCCTGTACACCTCGTAAAACTGGCGCATACGAAAGAGATTCGGTCGGTGGTTTACGCCATTGGGCAGCAGACTGCTGCCCAATTCAATAGTGCCAGCACCGCTGTCACAATTGCCCGATCACGGATAACTAAACCCCTTAACCAACGTCAACTCCCCCACCGCCCGCATCGGCACCAGGAACGTCTCCATTTTCTCGTTCGGCGTCCCCTCTTGCGTAATCACCGTCACTTGCGCGGTGGTCAGTGGCTGAACAGCCTCTTCCTGCCCCTCTTCATCACCGCGATACCCGCCACCGTAGTAGTTCACGTACACCAGGTATTGCCCCTTGATCGGCGCCGGCATGGCGAAAATTTCCGGGCCGTAGCCGGTGGTGACGTCCACATCCAGCGCCGCACCATTGGGCGCGACACGATCGCCGTACCAGATGTGTGCGCCATCGGGGGTGATGAGGTGCAAGTCCAGATCCGTGCCGTCGCTGTCCCAGGAAAGCAGTACTCGCAACTTCGCCGGAGTGGCACCGCCACTGGCGTTCAGGAACTGAGTGCGATGCCGCTGTTGGCCATCGGGACTGCGGACTTCAACGCTGTTGCTGCCGTTGGGAAATGAGAACGGGCGGTCGTAGCGGCCCGCGGGGTCAATTTTCAGTGGCATGCTGACGCCGTTGACGATCAGCTTACCGGGCTCATTACCCTTGGGGGTGGATTGGATTTGGCCGGTAATGCGAGCGGTATTGGCCTGCCCCACCGGTGTGTTCACCGACGAAGCCGGGTAATTGACCGTCTGACGAAAGTTTTCACCTTCGCCTTCGGGGGCGCCCGTGCGCCAGCCGCCGACGGGGGTGTCGAGTTTGACCGCGCTATCGGCGGCGAATGTCGTCGGCCATACGCAAAACGAACAAAGGAACAGGAAGACCTGTGGATAACGGAGTTTCATGGCCTATTCCAGCAAGAGGTGGCGGGCGAGCCCTTCGATGTAGGTTTCATCCTGGCCATTGGGGTGTGCTTCAAAGGCCAGGTGCAGGTATTCGTGGGTCAAGTCGAGGCGGTCTTGCAGCGTCAGCACGCCACGCACATAAATGCGCTGGCGTTCGCGGTCCACGAAGGGACGACCGAAGGCCAGGCGGCAAACGGCAAAGGTGCTGACTTCGTTGTAACCGACCTCACTTTCGAGGCGTTGGCGCCAGCCGCGGCGTTGGTTTTGCAACCAGTCTTGCGCGGCGGGCAGCGCTTCGCAGGAAGCGACCGGGCTGTCCCAGCGGCTGAGGCTTGCACGCGGGTAGGCGTGCAGCAGGATGGCGTCGTAGCGTTGACCGGCGTTGGCCTGTTCGACGGCTTGCTGCCAGGAGAGTTTGTCCGGCTCGGGTTGGTCGGAGTGATAGGTAACGGTGCTGCCGGCGAGAACCAGGTCGCTGGTCCACGCGGCGATGTTGCGCGATTCGGTGGCGGCCGGACGTGGGGCGACGCGCTGCCGGCTGCTGCTGTCGTCGATGCTCAGGCAGTCGCCGTTACGGGTAGCGTTTTGCAGCAGGTAGGTGCGGATCGCGACGCTCAGGGCTTTGGCTGCTTCAACAGGCTCGGGCCTGGCTTCGCGCTGCAGGACACGGGCGACGTACTCTTCGCGGTCCAGGCGGGCGACGAGCTTGTCCTTGAGCAAGAACAACTCGCCGTCGCTGTGGATGTCGAGTTGGTTGCCGTTGGCGAATTCGACGCGGTAGTCGCCCTGCAGGGGCCCAGGCGCTAACACGCGATCCCCCGACAGCACGCGTTTCAGCGGATAACGCGCGAACAGGCCGACCTCAACACACTTCCCCGCTTCTGCTGGCCATGACGAGGGCAACACCGTCGACAGCGCCTGACCATAATTGCGCAAAACCATCTGGCTGGTGCCACGCCCACCGGCCCAGATCGGCGTGCCGTTCGCCGTCCAGCCCGCGAATCCGCCCTGGCGCGACGAAGGATCCTGATCCCCCAGCCAGCTCCAGGTTTTCACCCGCAACCGACCGCCAAGCTCACCCACGACATTGCCGTCAGCGGCATTGAGAACCACATCGAGCAATACCCGCCGCGCTCGATCCTGCGCCGGCATCACGGCCAAGACCTTCAACAACTCAGCCACCGAAACCCGGGTCTGCGGTTGCAACGACGGCAAGTCCAGCAACCACGTTGGCGCTTGTCTCGTCTGCCAATACTCGCGCCACTCAGTGCCGGAAATGCCCAATCGCGCGGGTTCGAAGTACAACCCGCAGGACTTCACCAACGCCTGATCGCGACCGATCGTGCCACCCGCCGTGCAGCAATAAACTTCGTCCTTCGACTGCCCGCGACACTCATAAGCCGGTTCACGCGCGCCGGTGTCCACCAGCCAGCCGTAGACAAACAACTTCCACAAGCTGCCCAGCGGCGTCTGCAAATCGGCAGGCAATGGCTCACGCGAGATCATCTGAGTCCGGCTCAACGCAAGCAGTTCACCCTTGAAGCCCAGGCGCAACGGCTCGTCCTGCGCTGTCGCCAGCGCAGGGATCAAACACAGCAGCCACCAGACCAGACACCGGGTCATGTCAGTTGACCGTGACCTGACCGAATGCCGGCTTCTGTTCCTGAGCCTGATGCTGTGGCGCGTAGACCTGCGTGAAGCGCACCGGTGGCAGGCTGAACTGGCCTTTTTGCGAGAAGCGCACCAGATGACGCAGACGCAACTCACCGCTCAGCGCATCCACTGGCACCGCATACGCCATTTGCCCCGGTTCGAAACGGGCCTTCTCCAACGCGGTCGGCTCGGTGCCGGCCTTGCCCATCAGCTTGATGCCCCACGTGGTGCGCTCGACGTCCGCACCCGGTGGCAGCGGCACTTCGAGCATGCCGTAGCGCAGCGGTTTCGCCGCTTTACTGGTGATGATCACTTCGTCCAGGTACAGGCTGTCGCTGGACAACGGCTTGGTGCCGACCGCTTCGAGTTTGAATTCGAACGCTTCGTCACCCGGCACCAGACGCGACAGGCGACGGGTGATGGTCACGGCCATCGGATCGATTGCCGGTTGTTTGGTCTGGTAGCTCAGCGCGGCACGCAGCGGGCGTTCTTGCGTCCCGGTCAGCGACAACACCGCCGGCACCGGCGTAGCGCCCTGCCACGTCCAATACATCTCACCGGTATCACCGTAGCGTTTCTTCCAGCCTTCCCCCGGTGCCAGTGCGATGGTCGGAGAGGCTTGCTCGATACTGCGTTGCAACCATGTCAGCGCCAAGGCGCGCTCCAGGGTCGATTGCTGTGGCAACAGGCGTTGCAACAACGCTTGTGCATGCGCTTGATCGAAAGCTTGCAGCGACAGGTTCAAGGCCTCGGCAAACGGTTGAGCGCTGGCAGCCACTTGCTGTTGCGCAGCATCCACTTGACGGCTGAACGCCGGGGGCAGATTGACTTTGGCCTGACGCGCCAAAGACGCGGTCAGCACCCGAGCACTGGCCAGCCCCAATGCCGAATCCGGATCGTTCATGACCAGGCTCTCTGCGCCATCGTCCATGACGCTCGCCGCATTGCCTTCGCCGGCTTTCACCAAGTCGTCGATCAAACCGCTGAGCAACGTGTTCACCGGCAATTGCATCTGTTTGGCAAACGACAGAATCAACGCCCGCTGCAACAGCGGCGTGTTCTGCGCCTGTTTCGCGTACACCTCCAACACCCGCTGCCAGTGCTCCGGCGGCAGGCTCAGTTCCAGCGCCTTGCTGGCGTGCCAGTCGGCGTAATAGGCGTAAGCGGTGAGGAACGCATCCGGCTCACCGTCATAGCCCCACCAGGTGAAGCTCGCCGACGGACCGGCCATTTGCACCAGCCGCAGGCGGCTGTTCTGCATGATCAAACGCAAGCGGTCGCGGATCTGTGGATTCGACGACAGCGTTGGATAAGCGATGCTCAACGGCAGCAAACGACTGGCGGTTTGTTCAACGCCGCCGTACGGATAGCTCAGCAGATCATCGAGGGCCGAGCGGAACACCGCTTGCGGGCTGTCATCCAGACGCAGGCGGATGTCGCTGGCGTCCGCCGGCAAGGTCAGTGGCGTATCACCGCTGGCCACATCCAGGCTTTGGCTTTGGGTCACCTGCCAACCTTCACCGGTCGCGGTCAGGCGCACGGCCAAGGCGTCAGCGGTTTTGCCGTCCTGCACCAGCTCGGCGGTCCACTCGCCATTGGCCAGTGCGAACGCCGGCAATGCGATGTAGTTGACGCCGTTGTTCAGGGTGACCGGCACACGTTGCTCGGCACCCGCGTAATGAATCACCAGTTCAGCCTTGACCGATTTCTCGGCCTGACTGAAAGCGAACACACCGAGATCCGGTTTGTCGCCATTGCGGAATTTGGTCGGGCCGCTCCACTTCAGGTACAGCGGTTTTTCCGAGCGCACGAATTGCTTCTTCTGCCCGACCTGGCCGTCATCGGCGATGGCGCGGGCGGTGATGCGCCAGCGGGTCAAGGAGTCCGGCATCTTGAAGGTGAAACGGGTTTTGCCGTTGGCGTCGGTGATCAATTCCGGCTGCCACGCGGCGGTGTCGACGTCTTCACGACGCGGCCGCTCCAGCACTTTCACCCCACGCTCGCTGCGGTTGGCTTTGCCCGGTGCGCCCGGGCTGCCCGGCAGTGCCACGTCGTAGCTGATAAACGACAAACTGGCGCTGGTGCGCACGTTGTTGCGGCGCGGGTGGTAGAAGAACTGGTCGATGGTCGGCGCGACTTCCGGTTGCAACGCGTAGATCATTTCGTCGACCACGCTGACCGTCAGGTGCGCCGGAATCGGCTTGCCGGCGAATTGAGTGGTGAGGTCCACGGACACAGTATCGCCGGGTTGATACGCCTCTTTATCGGTGGCGATGGCCACGTCGATCTGCGGCGCGATCACCTTGATGCCGGCGTTCTGGAAGCTGTATTGGCCGCCCTTGGTGTAGAGCACGGAGAAGGTCATGTTCGGCGCGAAGTTGTCCTTCACCAGGATGCGTGCGCGGTATTGGGTGTCGCTGAGTTTTTCCATCTTCAGCCAGTCGCTGCCCTTGGACAGCAGCGCCGTGGCCTCGACCTTGTCGCGCTCGAGCGACAGCAACGCATCGCTGACCGGCTCGGGGAACGTGATCAACGCGAGGGCTTCGTCGCCGGCCTTGTACTCGGGTTTGTCGAGGACGATTTCCACCGTACCAGGCACGGCTTTGACGCCATCGCCCGTGACCGAATGGCCGGTCGCGCCAAGCACGCGGCCGTGATCATCTTTCAGCGTCAGGTTGTAAGTGCCCGGACGGTCGAAGGTCAGGGTAAAGCCTTTATCTTTGGCGGCGAGTTTACCTTCGCCAGAGGTCTGATCTTCGAGCCGTACCCAGCTGTAGCTGCTCGGGTTGACCGCTTTGCTCTGCTCGCTGCCACCTTCGTTGGCATAGCTGAATGCAACCTTGCTGCCCACCGCGCTGAACCGCTGCGGCGCGCTCAGGCGGAAACTGGCGGCGCCACGGTCGATGAGGATTTCCTTGGTGGTCTTGACCCGATACGCCGCGCCATCGCTGGCGAATACGGTGAGCATGTAGCGGCTCGGTTTCTCGGCGGCGGGCAAATCGAGGCTCGCGTTGCCCTTGGCGTCGGTGGTCAGTTCGGCGCTGGTCAGCTCCACCGGGAATTGCCCGAGGTATTGAAGTTCGTTGTCGACCATCGACAGTTGCTGGGCGCGCAGGCTCAGGCTCAACTTGGCATTGGCCACCGGTTTACCATCCGGGTACAGCAATACCAGACTGCCCTTCACCGGTTCGCCGGTGCGGTAATCCTGCTTGGCCAGGTTCAGGGAAATCTCGAAGTGCGGCTTGATGTACTCAGCCACGCGGAAGGCACTGCTGTAGGCCTGATCCTTATAGCTGAAACGCAGTTCATAACCGCCCGCTACCGCATTGTCCGGCAACTGGAAACGGCCCTGAGTACCCGCCTTGGAATCGAGCTTCAGCGCCAACGATTGCAGCGCCGTGCCGGTGGCGTCGAGCACGGTGACGTTGACGTCGGCAGCGGTCGGTGCCACGGAATCCCGCGCATTCTTGAACTCGCGGCCGACGATTTTCAGCGACACCCAATCCCCCGGCCGATACAGCGGCCGGTCGGTGAACGCATAAAGTTTGGTGTCGTAGATTTCGCTGTCGTAATAGAAGTTCTCGGAGACGAACACCCCGCCCTCTTCGTCCTCGCCGATCACGAACGAACGCTCGGGGCTGACGTGTTTCAGACGCAGTAATCCGTCGGCGTCAGTAGCGCCGCTGCTCATCACGCCCAGGCCGTCGGTCCACAGCACATTGACCTTGGGCACCGAACTGCCTTCGTGTTTGCGCGCGGCCCACACCAGCAATTCATCGCCAGCAATCTTGCTCACGGCCACGGTGTTGGAGACGAAGACCATGGTGGTCGCGCGGTACTTGCCGATCAGCGCTTCCACCAGATACAGCCCCGGTTTCAGGTTGCCCAACGGGATATACACGTTGCCCGGCGAGACACTGACGAACTCGCTGGAAGAACCGGCCAGGCTCACGCCTTCAGGCGGCTGGATCGGTTTGGCTTGCCATAGCGGATAACGGAATTGGCTGACCACCGGCAGACCCGGAATCAACGCGAATTGTGGCTGTGCGTCGTAGGGCGTTGGCGCGGCGATGGCGGTGCCCATCTTCAGTTCCGGCACTTCCTCGGTGACTTGTTTACGCGACTCGTAGGAAAACGCCCGCTGCATCACCCGACGGGATTTGCGGTACCAGTTGTCCCACAGGTACGCGAGGGTGTTCGACAGGCCTTCGCCCTTGAACTGGCCATCGCTGACCACCCGATGCAGGTTCTTCTGGCGCTTGAGGAAATCCAACGGCTTGTCGATGCGATACACACGAATGTCCGCGCCGCCGTATGGCTCCATGCGGAACCGGCGGTAATCGCGGCCCGGCGCTTCGAGGCGCACCATCGCCTGTTCGTCGCTGGCGAAACTGCTGTCGGCCAGCAGGAAGAAACTTTCACCGGCCACCGGCGTATAGCCGCTCGGCTCGACGGTGTCTTCGGCGTTGACCGCCGACAGAGGCAAAATCAACGCAAGCAAAAGAGGCAGTTTTGAACAAATGCGCAGCATGCGGGCACCGATCATTGGGAGAGAAAGTTCAGTCGATAGACGCCGATGAAGTTGGGGTTGGCTGCGTCGGGTATCCATCGGGTGTCCTTCCATGTCATGAGTTGTTGCAGGCTTGCGGAGCGCATGCCGTTGTCGGTGGGGGTAGTGGTGCCGGTGTGATAGGCGATGAAGCGGCCCATCCAGATCATCAGGTGCTGGTCGTCGCCCTGATCGAAAAACATCAAGTCGCCGGGCCGGGCCTGGGCCAGATCACGGCCAACCAGGAGGCTGTTGAACTGGATCAGTTTGATCGCGTTGACATAGGGCCCGACCTTGCCGCCGCCCTGCTGCCATTGCTGGGCGAGGCCGCGTTGGGCGTCGCTCAGTTGCAGTTCCGGCGGCAGGTAGCGATTGGACAGGCCATTGCTGCGCAGCCATTTGTCGTCATGGACTTTCAGCGCTTCGTTGGCGGCAAACCGCACCAGCCCGGCGCAGTCCTGCTGATACCAGCGCGGGCTCGGGCCTTGGGTCAGTTGTTCCTGGGCGATGCGCACGAACCAGGCGCGGAATACCTGGGACTGTTGCGGGTCGAGCGCCGGGGCTTCGCTGGCAAAGGTGCGAGTCCCCAGCAACAACGCCAGCAGGCCGAGGCCTCGGATGAGTGCGGTCACAAGGCTTTCCATTCCAGCGGCAGCCACTGCCAGTGGCCGTCGGGCTCGCTGCCTTTGGGCAAGGTCAGGGCATATTTGCCATAGCCGCCGAGGGTGCGCAGTTTCGGGATCAGGTAGGTTTGCGCGGCGTTGTAGAACACCGGCTCCATGTCCTGCGGCAGGCTGTCGAGGGTTTCCTGCTGCATCAACTGCGCCATGGAATCCGGGCCGAAATAGATCGGCATCAACAGGTCTTTTGGCAGCACGTCAGCCAGCGGCGGGAAGCGTTTGTCGAGGGTGCCGAGGGCTTTGTCGACCAGTTTGTCGTCGAGGGAGAACAGCAGGGTCGAACCGTGGCGCGCGAGACTTACGCGCATAAAGGCTTTGCCGGTGATCGCGTCGGGCTGCTCGGCATCCTTGGCCTTATAGGGACCGAAGTTGGAGCTGACCTGGCGCTGCCACTGATGGGTCTGGCCTTGCTGTTTTTCGACCACCGGGAAGGCGTGATCGGCAACGTTGCCTTCGTAAGCACCCACCATCGAGCCGAACAGGTTGCCCAGGTCGCCGTCGAGTTTGGCGCTGTCATCATCATTCAGGCTGGCCACCAGCAGCGGCGTGTACAACCGCGAGTCGGCATACCAGCACAGGCCGGCAGCACCGGCCATGTGTTCAGTCAGGGCCTGGGCCACGGACTCTTCGGCACCGAGTTTCACCAGCAGCGGCTTCTGTTGTTCGGCGGCCAGTGGCAAGGCCACGCAGGCGCTGGCGCCCATCGGCATGGCTTGCCAGATCGGTTTGAAGTCGAAGTCTGGCTGGTTTTCCAGTTCGTCCATGGCCAGGAAGCTGTGCCAGCCCTTGTCGTCCATGTCGAAACGCAGGCCGGCGAAGTTCGGGATGAAGCGCTGGTAGCCCATGGCCAGAACGCTGGAATTGACCGAGAGGCGTTGTTTTACCTCAGGCGCGCGCGGTGGCAGGCCGAAGGCTTCGGGGAAGAGTTTCTGGCCGCCGAGTAGTGCTTCCAGCGATTCGGTCGATACCATGCCGGGGTCGTCGACTGGACCGTGGCCGGTTTCATAAAGCTTGGCCGGGTTGGACAGCACCACCAGTTTGTCGCCATGAGAGGCGAACAGCAGCGCTTTGCTGTTGTTGTAGGTGAGTTGATAAAGCGGCACCACATCGCCGGCGACTTTGATTTCAGCCAGCTTGCTCAGCTGCGTATCATCCAGCGCCACTTTCGCCAGCGGCTCCAGTACCTTGGCCAGCCCGCCGCGATCCATCACCAACAGGAAATCCTTGAGACGTCCATCCGCCCCGCGCCACAGCGCCACATCCGCCGGTTGATCGAACAGCTGCTCGATCAGGCTGTCCTGCAACTTCAGGTCATGCTCGTAAATGATCCGCCGCAGACTACCAATCAAACCGAGGCGATCGGCGTGGGCTTCGTAATAGAAGACGAAATCTTCGGTCAGGGTTTCCTTGAGAAACGGCACCGCCAGCAAATCCTTGGGCAGCTGGCTCAGGGAATGGGTTTCGAGCAGACCGTCCGGCCGGCTCATGCCCAGTTTGTCACTGGCCAACTCAGCGGGCGGCGCCTTGGGTTTGTGCAGGAACCACCCTAACCCGCCCGCCACGCCAGCCACCAGGCACAGCCCGACCAGCAGCGCCGGCCAGCGACGGGAAGTGTTGGCAGCAGGTGCGTCGGCGGCCGGGGAAGCGGCTGGTGGAATAGTGTTATCACTCATGTTCACAAACCCAATTCATCCGTGGTGCGGGATGTTTAATAGTTGAAAGTCTTGACCAGCAGCAGGTCGCCGATCGCCCGCAAAGGCACAATGAAGGTCTCGCGTTTTTCGTCGACGGTGTTTTCGTTGAGCACCAGATTGATTTGCGAGGTGATCACCTCGTTCTGGTTGCTGGTCTCATCGAAGTTATAGCCGCCACTGCCGAAGTTGCCCCAATAGTTCACGTAAACCAGGTAGGTGCCGTGCATCGGCGCGGTCATGGTGAACATTTCCGGGCCGGGGCCATCGACCCCGTCCGGGTCCAGGCCGCCGCCGTTGCTCATCGCCGGGCGAGCCCAGAACGCATGTTGGCCATCGGGCGTAATGATGTGCAGGTCGAGTTCGGCCTTGGGGTCGTCCCAGCCCAGCACCACGCGAATCCGCGCCGGAGTGCGCAGGTCGTTGGCTTCATAGAATTGGACGCGTTTGAGCGACTTGCCCTCGGAACTGCGCACTTCGACGCTGTTGGAGCCGGCGCCGAACGCATACGGCCGGGCAAAACGCCCTTGGTCGTCGGTGTACAAATTCAGGGGATTGCCGTTGACCGCCAGGCTATGGGGGCCACGGAGTGTGCCGAGGGCCTTGAGCTGGCCTTCGATCATCGTGCGATTGCGCTGCACGCCCCGGTCGATGGGCGGCGTGGGATAGGCGACTCGCGGATTTTCACTGCGGTCCAGCAGGCCGTGATAACGCCAGCCGCCCACCGGTTCCGACAACTCGGCCGTGGGCTCGGCCCACGCAACCTGGGCACAGACCAGCGTGATCAGCAGTGAAAGAACACAACGCATGTGACGCCTCCTGCCATGCATAACGAAACCTGGCGCCCGATCCTCGGCGCGTTACAGATCGAAAAAACTGCGTTTCGTCAGAAAGACCCTGAATATAGGGTCGTAGAAGGCGCGAAGATTAGCCATTCGGCGGTTTTTTAACAATCGGATACATCTATATTTGCGGTGGGAATCACGGTGATTGTTGGGCGTGAGCCGAATAGTGGGGTTATTCGGCTCACGAAATGAGCCGAATAACCCCCATCACCTTTATAGACGACATATCTCTGTGGCGAGGGAGCTTGCCCCCGCTCGACTGCGAAGCAGTCGCAATTCGCTGAATGCAGCGTAGCGTGCCTGAAGAAACGCGGCGTATGGTTTTGGGGCCGCTTCGCGTCCCAGCGGGAGCAAGCTCCCTCGCCACAAGGTGTGTTGTCACCCCGGAACTGCTGCGCCAACGACCCCGCTCATTTGCCCATACCCCCCATGTCTGCTAGTGTCGCGCCGGTTTAACGTCAACCGGAAATAGCCGCCATGGCCCGCAAAAAAGCTGCACTGGATTTCGAACAATCCCTCGCTGACCTGCAAACGCTGGTGGAGCGTTTGGAGAACGGCGAATTGTCGCTGGAAGACTCGCTGACCGCTTTCGAGCAGGGCATTGGTCTGACCCGCGATTGCCAGGCGGCGCTGGCCCAGGCCGAGCAAAAGGTTCAGGTGCTGCTCGAGCGTGATGGCGAGCTGGCCGAGGAACCCTTCGACGCGGATCAGCCAGAATGATTGCGGCGTATTCGGCCACCAGCCAGGCTCGCGTCAACGCTGCACTGGAAACCCTGTTCAACCCGCCAGGCCCTGAACTCGCTCGCCTCTATGAAGCCATGCGCTACAGCGTGATGAATGGCGGCAAGCGCGTGCGTCCGTTGCTGGCCTACGCCGCATGTGAAGCACTGGGCGGCAAAGCCGAGCAAGCCAACGGCGCAGCCTGTGCGGTTGAGCTGATCCACGCCTATTCGTTGGTGCACGACGATCTGCCGGCCATGGACGATGACGACCTGCGTCGCGGCCAGCCAACCACCCACAAGAAATTTGACGAAGCCTGTGCGATCCTCGCCGGCGACGGTTTGCAGAGCCTGGCCTTCAGCGCCCTGCTCGACCCGCGTCTGAGCAGCTCGGACGCTGAAACCCGTCTGCAGATGGTCAGCGCTCTGGCGTTGGCGGCAGGTCCGGCGGGGATGGTCGGCGGGCAAGCCATCGACCTCGGCTCGGTGGGTCTGAAGCTCGATCAAAAAGCCCTTGAATACATGCATCGGCACAAGACCGGTGCGTTGATCGAGGTCAGCGTCAAACTCGGCGCCCTGGCCAGCGGTCATGCCGAGAAGGACGAACTGAAGTCTCTGCACAGTTATGCACAGGCCATCGGTCTGGCATTTCAGGTCCAGGACGACATTCTCGACGTCGAAAGTGACACCGAAACCCTCGGCAAACGCCAGGGTGCCGACATCGCCCGGGACAAGCCGACCTACCCGGCCCTGCTCGGCCTCGACGCGGCCAAGGTCTATGCCCTGGAACTACGCGACCAGGCCCTGCACGCGCTGCGACCGTTTGACGCGGCGGCCGAGCCATTGCGCGATCTGGCCCGGTACATCGTCGATCGCCGCAGCTGACGACGTACTCGCCAAAAAAGACCAACGCGTGGGCAGGGGGCGATGCATCAGGTAAACTGCCGCATCTTTTATACCTATAACGATTCGCCTGATGCCCACGACGTTTCATGAGATTCCCCGCAAGCGCCCGACCACGCCCCTGCTCGACCGTGCCAACACGCCGGACGGCCTGCGCCGGTTAGGCGAAGCAGAGCTGGAAACCCTGGCCGATGAGTTGCGCCTGGAATTGCTCTACACGGTCGGTCAGACCGGCGGGCATTTCGGTGCCGGCCTGGGCGTGATCGAGCTGACCATCGCGTTGCATTACGTCTTCGACACCCCGGACGACCGGCTGGTGTGGGACGTGGGTCATCAGGCCTACCCGCACAAGATCCTCACCGGCCGTCGCGAGCGCATGAGCACCCTGCGCCAGAAGGACGGCATTGCCGCCTTCCCGCGTCGTTCAGAGAGCGAGTACGACACCTTTGGCGTCGGCCATTCCAGCACGTCGATCAGCGCAGCGCTGGGCATGGCGATTGCTGCCCGCCTGCAACACAGTGATCGCAAGGCGATCGCGGTGATCGGCGACGGCGCACTGACCGCCGGCATGGCTTTCGAGGCGCTGAACCACGCGCCGGAAGTGGACGCCAACATGCTGGTAATCCTCAACGACAACGACATGTCGATCTCGCGCAACGTCGGCGGGCTGTCGAACTATCTGGCGAAGATCCTTTCCAGCCGCACTTACGCCAGCATGCGCGAAGGCAGCAAAAAGGTCCTGTCGCGCCTGCCCGGCGCCTGGGAAATCGCCCGGCGTACCGAAGAGTACGCCAAAGGCATGCTGGTCCCCGGCACCCTGTTCGAAGAGCTGGGCTGGAACTACATCGGCCCGATCGACGGCCATGACCTGCCGACCCTGATCGCCACCCTGCGCAACATGCGCGATCTGAAAGGCCCGCAGTTCCTGCATGTGGTCACCAAAAAAGGCAAAGGCTTCGCCCCGGCGGAAGTCGACCCGATCGGTTACCACGCCATCACCAAACTCGAACCGCTGGACGCTCCGGCCGCCGCGCCGAAGAAAGCCGGCGGGCCGAAGTATTCCGGAGTATTCGGTGAGTGGCTGTGCGACATGGCCGCTGTCGACCCGCGCCTGGTCGGAATCACCCCGGCAATGAAGGAAGGCTCCGATCTGGTGGCCTTCAGCGAGCGTTTCCCGCTGCGCTATTTCGACGTGGCGATCGCCGAGCAACACGCCGTGACCCTCGCTGCCGGCATGGCCTGCGAAGGTGCGAAACCGGTGGTGGCGATCTATTCGACCTTCCTGCAGCGCGGTTACGACCAACTCATCCATGACGTCGCGGTGCAAAACCTCGACGTACTGTTCGCCATCGACCGCGCAGGCCTGGTGGGCGAAGACGGCCCGACGCACGCGGGCAGCTTCGATTTGTCGTTCCTGCGTTGCATCCCCGGCATGCTGGTAATGACCCCGAGCGACGAGAACGAACTGCGCAAAATGCTCAGCACCGGCCACCTGTACAACGGCCCGGCGGCCGTGCGCTACCCGCGAGGCACCGGCCCGAATGCGCCGATAGAGAAAGACCTCGAACCGATTGAAATCGGCAAGGGTGTGATTCGTCGCCAGGGCAGCAAAGTCGCCCTGCTGGTGTTCGGCGTGCAACTGGCCGAGGCGCTGAAAGTCGCCGAGAAGCTGGATGCGACGGTGGTCGACATGCGTTTCGTCAAACCGCTCGACGAAGCACTGGTTCGCGAAATCGCCGGCAGCCACGAGTTGCTGGTGACCATCGAAGAGAATGCGATCATGGGCGGCGCCGGTGGCGCGGTCAGCGAGTTCCTCGCCCGTGAAAACATCCTCAAGTCGATGCTGCACCTGGGCCTGCCAGACGCCTATGTGGAGCACGCCAAGCCTGCGCAAATGCTGGCCGAATGCGGGCTGGACGAAGCCGGGATCGAAGAAGCGGTGCGTCAGCGCCTGCAACTGCTGAACATCTGATCCCGCTCCCCGTAGGAGTTGCCGAAGGCTGCGCCTACAGTTGACCGCGTCCCCCCCGGTCAATGTGGGAGCGGGCTTGCTCGCGAAGCAGGCACCTCGGTCTCAGCGGTCCGGTGCGATGGCGTGGCATAACTTGGCGGTCGCTTCGATCATCTGCCCACTCGGCCGCTCCAGGCCTTTATCGATCACCAGCAGCAATTGCCCCCGCGCCACCGCCGTCACCTGGGGCCAGGCCTTCCACGCATCGAGCTGCGCCTGATCACTGGCCAGAATCACTTCGGGATTGCGCTGCAACACGGCCTCCACACTGACCTGCGGCGCAGGCTGTGGCAGGTCGGCGAACACATTGCGCGCGCCACACACTTCAAGCGCATCGCTGATGATCTGGCTGCCGCCAACGGTGTACAGCGGCCGATCCCAGACTTGATAAAACACCCGTAACGGTTCATTCCTCCGATAGCGCTGGCGCAGGGAATCGAGTCGTTGACGCAGACTTTCAGCCAATGAAACGCCTCGCTCCGGCCGGCCGAGTTGCGTGGCAATTGCCTCGATCTGCACGGTAAGTTGTTCGAGGTTGTGAGGTTCAACGACATAGGTGGGAATGTTCAGCCGTTTGAGCTGTTCACGCTGAGCCGGCCCCACACCGCCCGGCCAGAGCAGCAGTAAATCGGGCTTGAGGCTGAGCAATCGTTCGATGTCCAACTGGCCATAGCGGCCCACCGAAGGAATGTCTTTGAGCTCGGCAGGACGCTCACCGGCATCCAGCACACCAACCAGCAGGTCAGCCGAGTTCAGCTCCACGACGATTTCAGAAAGCGACGGAGCCAGAGTGACAACCCGTTCGACAGCAACCGCCGCCCCACTGACGGCCAGCAGCAACACCGCCAGCCAGACTTTGCGCATCAGCCGAGTTGACGCGGGATACGGTAGAGGTAGAACAGCACCGTGGTCGACAGCGCGAGCAGCACCAGCGGCACGGCTTCAAGGCCAACGAATACCGCCAGCGCACCGATCCAGGCAGGCAGACCGGCGACCAGCAACGCGGTGCGGCGTTTTGCCGCCAGGGCGATCCAGGCGGCGGGCTCTTCAGGGGTGTCGAGGGCTTTCTGGGTGGCGATCAGCGCGTGCTTGTAGCCGCCAAAGAACTTCAGGCTGACAAACATCGACGCCACACCGGCAATGAATAACGGCATGGCCAGCACCGGCAGAATCGCCTCGCTCTGGCCGAATACGCCGTTGATCACGAACAGCGGCAGCAAGGCCAGCGCCAGGTATTGCCACCAGCTGACGGACAGTCGCCGCCGTACCTGAGCGCGGGTCACGCCCGGTCAACCTCGCCCTGATGCTCGTTGCCCATCATGTGGTCAAGCTTGCTGGCCTTGGTGGCCAGGTAAAGTTTGTTGTGCGGGTTGTGCCCGGTGTGCAACGGCACGCGCTCGGCGACCACAATGCCCATGTCGGTCAAGGCTTTGACCTTGCGTGGGTTGTTGGTCATCAGCCGCAGGGACTTCACGCCCAGATGCTCCAGCATCGGCAGGCACATGGCGTAGTCGCGCTGGTCGGCGGCAAAGCCCAGACGTTCGTTGGCTTCAACCGTATCGGCACCGCCGTCCTGCAATTCATAGGCGCGGATCTTGTTCAGCAGGCCAATGCCGCGACCTTCCTGACGCAAGTAGAGCAACACGCCACGGCCTTCGCGGGCGATCGCCTGCAACGCCGCCTCAAGCTGCGAACCGCAGTCGCAACGCTGGCTGAACAAGGCATCGCCGGTCAGGCATTCGGAGTGCAACCGGCCGAGTACCGGAGCACCGTCGGCGAACTCACCCAGGCTCAGCACCACGTGCTCGCGCCCGTTTTCTTCATCGAGAAAGCCGTGCATGGTGAATTGCGCAAAAGGCGTTGGCAGCTTGGAAGCGGCGACAAAAACGACAGGCACCGGTGTGCTCCTGATCTATTAAGTACTGAAGATTCGCAGAGGCGGCATTGTAACAGCACGTTCCTACAGACGCTTAGGCTGAATTATCGGCCATAACGATCAAAAAGTTTGATCAAGCGGCCAAGCCAATGGCCCTGTGGGAGCGGGCTTGCTCGCGAAAACGGTGTATCAGGCTACTCATATGTTGAATGTGCGTCCGCCTTCGCGAGCAAGCCCGCTCCCACATTGATCGTATTCAGTCTGCGCCAAACGGGTACGGCTGTTTCCACTTTGCGAAGATCGGTTTCAGCTGGCCGCTTTTTACCAGCAGTTCCATGCGCTGATCGAACAACGCCATCAGCTGGCGTGCCCGGGGTGTATCGGCGAAGCACAGGTACAGTGGCAAATCCGCGATGTGCGTGCGTTGAAACTGCGACGGGTCCTTGGCTCGGCTGACGATGGAGTCAACCTCGTCTAGCGCGTCGATGTAGTAGTCGACGCGGTTTTGAATCAGCATCGACAGAATCCCGCTACGCCGCACAACTTCGTTATAGCGCTGCACGTTGGGCAGGTAAGCCTGATACTTGTAGCCGCGCACCCAGACCAATCGATAATTGCCCAGGTTTTCCGCGGTCGGTGTCGGATTGCTGGCCAGGCCCAGTGCATAGATGGGATCGGTATCGAAACTCCAGCGCGGATAGAGCACGTCGCTGACTTCATCCCGATAGGCACCGACACAGGCGTCCACTTCGCCACGCTGTGCCAGGCCCGTGGCGCGCGTATACGGTTCGATTCGAATATCCAGTTTGACGCCCGCCGGCTCGAACACCTCGCGCAACAGGTCCCAGCCCAAACCACGACCATCGGCGGCGGTGAAGTCTTCCCAGGCTTCGCTGGCAAGGTGAATCACGGACGGCGGCGTCGGTGCTTCACTCGCCCGGGCGAGCGACCAAAACGTCGCGAAAACCATTACCATCAACCAGCGAGCCATTTTTCGTCCTCGTCTGCAACCTTCAGGCGAAAAGCCACACCAGCCCTTGCATCGCCAACCACGCAAACACACCAGCCAGTACGTCGTCGAGCATGATCCCGACGCCACCGTGCACATGCCGGTCGATCCATCGAATCGGCCACGGCTTGAGGATGTCGAAGAAGCGGAACATCAGGAACCCCGCCAGCAACCAATACCAACCTTCCGGCACCAACCACAGGGTGATCCACATTCCGACCATTTCGTCCCAGACGATGCCTTCATGGTCGTGCACACGCAAATCGTCGGCGACCTTGCCGCACAGCCAGAAGCCGAACAGCATGGTGAGGCCGAGCATCAGCCAGTAGCCCCAGTCGGGCAGCATCTGCCACAACGGAATAAAGGGTAACGCCACTAACGAACCCCAGGTGCCCGGCGCTTTTGGCAGGGTGCCCGAGCCGAAGCCGAACGCCAGGAAATGCCATGGATTGCGCCACACCGATGGCGGCACGAACTCCCCCGGGACCTGTTTGGGATGATCTGTCACGGTGTCTCCCGAAAATGTTGATAACCCCGGATTGGCGGGGTGATGTCGTGTCCGTCGGCGTCCAGCAGTGTCACTCCCTGCCCTGCTATGACCTGCCCAAGCACATGGATCGGCCAGCCGTCCGCCAGCAACGATGGCAACTCGGCGGGCGGCAAGGTGAAGGCCAGCACGTAATCGTCACCGCCGCTCAGGGCGGCTTGCTCAGCGTCGGACTGACCGAGGAAGGCCAGCAGCGCCTTAGACAGCGGCAGCTTGTTGCGCTCTACCTGAACCCCGACTTTCGACGCCAAGGCAATATGCCCGCAGTCGGCGAGCAGGCCGTCGGAGATATCCAGCGCCGCAGTGGCTCTGCCGCGCAACGCCATGCCCAGACCAAGCTGCGGTTGTGGCGACCAGTAATGGGCACGCAACGGCTCAGCGATGGCCGCGTCAGCCATTCGCTGGCCGAGCACCAGCGGCAATGCGCCCGCACCGTTACCCAACTCACCACCCACGCAGAGCAAATCGCCCGGGTGTGCTCCGCTGCGGGTCAACGCCAGACCGACCGGCACCCGACCGAACACGGTCATGGTCAGGCTCAACGGCCCGCGAGTGGTATCGCCACCCACCAGCGCCACACCGCAATTTTGCGCCATGAGGTTCAAACCACGGGCGAAGGCTTCCAGCCAATCGGTGGTCACCGTCGGCAAGGTCAGGGCAAGGGTAAAGGCAATGGGAGCGGCGCCCATGGCGGCCAGATCACTGACAGCCACAGCCAGCGAACGCTGACCGAGCAGAAACGGGTCGCAAGGGTCGGCGAAATGCACACCGGCCACCAGCGTATCGGTGGAAATCGCCAACTGCTCCCCGGGGGGAACAGCCAGCAAGGCGCAGTCGTCACCGATCCCGAGGGCAACGCCTTCGCCGCCCTGCGCACAGGGCGCGGCGGCGAAGAAATTGCGGATCAGCTCAAACTCACCCATCGCAAATTCAAGCGCCGATCAGCGCTTGAATGCCTTCACTTCAGCTTCACGCAGACGCGGGGCCAGCTTGTCGAGCACACCATTGACGAACTTGTGGCCGTCGGTGGAACCGAAGACCTTGGCCAGTTCGATACCTTCGTTGATTACAACGCGGTACGGCACGTCGACGCGCTCAAGCAGTTCCCAGGTGGACAGGCGCAATACCGCCAGCTCAACAGGGTCCAGCTCTTCGATGGTCAGATCCAGGCAAGGCTTGAGAGCCGCGTCGATCTTGTCCTTCTGCGCTGGAACCCCATGCAGGATTTCACGAAAGTAGGCGCCGTCGACATCACTGAAATCGTTATCGACCCGGAACTGCGCTTCGATCTCGTTCAGCGACTGCTTGGCCATGTGCCACTGGTACAGCGCCTGAGTCGCGAGCTGACGGGCTTCGCGACGCTTGACGCTTTTCGATGGCTTGCCGGCATCCGCAGGCTTTGGATCGCGCGGGTTGAAACGATCGCTATCGTCGCTAATCACTTGGCCTCCAACTGCGCCAGCAGGCTGACCATTTCCAGGGCGGACAGGGCAGCTTCAGCACCTTTGTTGCCGGCCTTGGTGCCGGAACGTTCGATGGCTTGTTCGATGGAATCAACGGTCAGCACGCCGAAAGCGACCGGTACGCCGAACTCCATGGACACCTGGGCCAGGCCCTTGGTGCATTCGCCAGCCACGTATTCGAAGTGCGGAGTACCGCCACGAATGACCGCGCCCAGGGCGATGATTGCCGCGAACTCGCCCTTCTGAGCGACTTTCTGCGCAACCAGCGGGATTTCGAAGGCGCCAGGCGCACGGATGATGGTGATGTCGCTTTCGCTCACGCCATGGCGAACCAGGGCATCAACTGCACCGCTGACCAGGCTTTCAACGACGAAGCTGTTGAAACGGCCCACTACCAAAGCGTAGCGGCCTTTAGGGGCGATGAAGGTACCTTCGATGGTCTTCAGGGTCATTCGTTAGATCTCTTAAAGAGCCGGGACGCGTTTTCTACGCGCCCCTCAGTGATATTTGAACCGCGAATACAGGACCGCAACACCCAGGTCTTATTCGGAGGGCACGTATTCTACAACTTCCAGATCGAAACCGGATATCGCATTAAATTTCATCGGTGCACTCATCAGGCGCATTTTACGCACGCCCAGGTCCCGAAGGATCTGCGAACCGGCGCCGACGATGCTGTAGGTGGTCGGTTTTTTCACCGCATTGTGGTCGGCGGTTTCGCGGATGTGTGCCAGCAACACGTCGCCATCGAGCGGGTGCCCCAGCAACAGCACCACACCGCTGCCAGCCTCGGCGACCGCGGCCATGGCGGCGCGCAGGCTCCAGCGGCCCGGTTGCTTGACCATCAACAGGTCACGCAGCGGGTCCATGTTGTGCACCCGGACCAGGGTCGGCTCTTCGGCGCACACGGTGCCCAGGGTCAGGGCCATGTGCACGTCGCCTTCCACCGAATCACGATAGGTCACCAGGTTGAACTGGCCCAGTTCGCTGTCCAGCGGCTGCTCGGCAATCCGCTGAACGGTACGTTCGTGGATCATCCGGTAGTGAATCAGGTCGGCGATGGTGCCGATCTTGATGTTGTGCTCGGCGGCAAACGCTTCGAGTTCGGCGCGACGGGACATGGTGCCGTCGTCGTTCATCACTTCGCAGATCACGCCGCTCGGCTCGAAGCCGGCCATGCGCGCCAGGTCGCAGGCGGCTTCGGTGTGGCCGGCGCGGGCCAGGGTACCGCCGGCCTGGGCCATCAGCGGAAAGATGTGGCCAGGGCTGACGATGTCTTCAGCCTTGGCGTCTTTGGCGGCAGCCGCTTGCACGGTGCGCGCACGGTCAGCCGCGGAGATACCGGTGGTGACGCCTTCGGCGGCTTCGATGGACACGGTGAACTTGGTGCCGAAGCCGGAACCGTTGCGTGGTGCCATCAACGGCAGCTTGAGCAGTTCGCAGCGCTCGCGGCTCATCGGCATGCAGATCAGGCCACGGGCATGCTTGGCCATGAAGTTGATGTGTTCAGCCTTGCAGCATTCGGCGGCCATGATCAGGTCGCCTTCGTTCTCGCGGTCTTCGTCATCCATGAGGATGACCATCTTGCCTTGGCGGATGTCTTCAACCAGTTCTTCGATGCTATTGAGCGCCACAAGGCACCCCCCTTCTTTCGAAATTTGAGCTTCAGGATTTGAGATAGCCGTTTTGGGCCAGAAAGCTTTCGGTGATGTTACCGGCAGAAGGCTCCGCGGCCTTGTCGCCCAACAGCAGGCGCTCCAGATAACGGGCCAGCAAGTCGACTTCCAGGTTCACCCGGCGACCTGGCTTGTAAGACGCCATGATGGTTTCGCTCAGGGTGTGCGGAATGATCGTCAGCAGGAATTCGGCGCCATCGACCGCGTTCACCGTCAGGCTGGTGCCGTCGACGGTGATCGAGCCCTTGTGGGCGATGTACTTGGCCAGGTCTTTCGGCGCGCGGATGCGAAATTCCACGGCGCGGGCATTGTCGGTACGCGAGACCACTTCGCCAACACCGTCGACGTGACCGCTGACCAGATGCCCGCCCAGGCGGGTGGTCGGGGTCAGGGCTTTTTCCAGGTTGACCGGGCTGCCGCTTTTAAGGTCATTCATGGCGGTGCAGTCGAGGGTTTCGCGACTGACGTCCGCCGCAAAACCATTGCCCGGCAGTTCAACCGCCGTCAGGCACACGCCGTTGACGGCAATGCTGTCGCCCAGTTTGACGTCGCTCAGGTCAAGCTTGCCGGTTTCTACGTAAACCCGCACATCTCCGCCTTTTGGGGTCAATGCGCGAATACTGCCGATGGATTCGATGATGCCGGTAAACATGGAGTCCTCCTCGAGAACAGGGCCAGCACTAGAGCAATGGCCGGGAATTATACGCTCGCCGATGGCACAGGGATGGCAGTGACTCGCCAGTCATCGCCAACCGCGCGGATTTCGGTAATTTTGAGCTCGGGCGCCTCTTTCATTTGCGCCAGCGGCCAGTCCAGCAACGGTCGCGCCGTGGAGCCGAGAAACTTGCCGGCGATGAAGATCTGGAACTCATCCACCAGCCCTTGCTGAGCGAACGCCCCGGCCAGACGCGGGCCGGCCTCGACCAGCACTTCGTTGACGCCACGGGCCGCGAGCTCGACCAACAGCTTGCGCAGGTCAACCTGGCCATCGTCGCCGGCCACGATCAGGCATTCCGGACCGTTGGCGTATTGCTCTTCGATTGCCATACACGTGGCGACCAACGCAGGGCCGGCCTTGAAGAACGGCGCATCCAGCGGCACCCGCAGACGACCGTCGATCAGCACGCGAAGCGGCGGACGGCTCATGGCCAAGGCTGTTTGTTCGGGATCCAGGCCCAATTCATCGGCTCGCACGGTCAAGCGGGCATTGTCCGCGAGCACCGTGTCGGCGCCGGTCAGCACCACGCTGGCCTGGGCGCGCAGGCGTTGTACCGCCGAACGCGCCGCCGTACCTGTGATCCACTGGCTCTCGCCGCTTTCCATGGCCGTGCGACCGTCGAGGCTCATGGCCAATTTGACCCGCACGAATGGCAAGCCGTGTTCCATGCGCTTGAGGAAGCCTTCATTAAGCTTGCGCGCCTCGCTTTCCAGCACGCCGCTTTCGGTGGCGATACCGGCCTGGGCCAGACGTTGCAGGCCGCGACCGGCGACTTCCGGGTTCGGGTCCTGCATCGCCGCGACGACGCGCGCCACACCGGCATTGACCAGCGCTTCGGCACAGGGCGGCGTACGGCCGTGGTGGCTGCAAGGTTCGAGGGTCACGTAAGCCGTGGCGCCCCGCGCCTTGTCGCCCGCGGCACGCAAGGCGTGGACTTCGGCATGGGGCTCGCCGGTGCGCACATGCCAGCCTTCACCGACAATCTGCCCGTCACGCACCACCACGCAGCCAACCCGGGGGTTGGGGTGCGTCGTGTAATGACCTTTGCGCGCCAGTTCCAGGGCGCGGGCCATGTAATGGATGTCGAGGATGGCTTGTTCCGGGGAGGTGGTCATTCTTTCACCGGCTCACGGGCGAGGCGATCGATCTCTTCACGGAACTCGTTGAGGTCCTGGAAGCGTCGATACACCGAAGCGAAGCGGATATAGGCGACTTCATCAAGCTTCTTCAGCTCCGCCATCACCAGTTCGCCGACCACGAGGGATTTGACCTCGCGTTCACCGGTGGCGCGCAGCTTGTGTTTGATGTGCACCAGCGACGATTCGAGGCGCTCGACACTTACCGGGCGCTTCTCCAGCGCCCGCTGCATGCCGGCACGCAGTTTTTCTTCATCGAACGGCTGGCGACTGCCGTCGGTTTTGATCAGGCGCGGCAACACCAGTTCAGCGGTTTCGAACGTCGTGAAACGTTCGCCGCAGGCCAGGCATTCACGCCGGCGGCGCACCTGTTCGCCCTCGGCGACCAGACGCGAGTCGATGACCTTGGTGTCGTTGGCACCGCAGAAGGGACAGTGCATGGTGGCAGGCAACAAAAAATGGGAGGGCCATGGTAGCGCATCCCCGTGGCAAGACAAGCCATAGGGTTTGCGGTATACAGACTGGCTGTATATGGATTTCACTTGCTGGAGCCGCCAATGTCTTTACGCCCCCTCATTTTGCTCAGTCTTTTCAGCCTGTTGGTGGCCTGTGGCAGTGATGCGCCCAAGCCCCAGCCACCGACTCCAGGCCCGGCGCCACAACAGGCGCAGAAGAAAGCCAAGGCGTCTGCCGAGCTCGGTCCGCTGCCGGCTTACCAACGTGAAATCAGCGGCACGCTGTTGGGCGTGCCGGCCGATGCCGAAGTCGAACTGGCGCTGCTGGTGATCGACGACAAGGATCGCCCGCAACAATTGCTCGCCAGTGCCAACCTGATCGGCACCCATCAGGTGTTGCCGTTTCGTCTGCGTTTCAACCCTGAATCCTTCCCGGTTGGCGCTCGCGTTGAACTGCGCGGGCGCGCCAGCCAGTCCGGGCAGTTGATTCTGCATCTGCCGGCGCAAATGATCACACAGCCAACCACCCAGGCATTGGGTCAGCTGCAATTCGTCAAAGCACCATGATTGCACCGCTCGACCTGCAACAGGCATTGAGTGAACTGCTCGGCGATGCACAGCTTGTAGCCTGTGACTTACCGGGCACCGCGCTGAAGCTCTGGCTGATCGACGGCGACAACATGGACCGCGCCTTCAGCCCCGAAGAAACCCGGCGGATTCTCCATGAGCCGCCGTACTGGAGTTTCTGCTGGGCCAGTGGGCTGGCCGTGGCGCGCTATCTCGCCGATCACCCGCACTGGGTCGAGGGCAAACGGGTGCTGGATTTCGGCGCCGGTTCCGGGGTGGCCGCGATTGCGGCGGTGAAAGCCGGGGCGCTGGAAGTGGTGGCCTGCGACTTGGACCCGCTGGCGATTGCTGCATGTCGGGCGAATGCTGAACTCAATGATGTGCAGCTCAGCTACTCGACGGACTTTTTCGCCGAAGCGGATCGGTTTGATCTGATTCTGGTGGCCGATGTGTTGTACGACCGGGAAAATCTGCCATTACTCGACGAGTTTCTCAGCCGTGGCCGGGAAGCGTTGGTGGCGGATTCGCGTGTGAGGGATTTTCGCCATCCGTTGTATCAGCGCATCGAAATGCTGGAAGCGATGACCTTGCCGGACCTGGCCGAACCCGAAGAGTTTCGGCATGTGAGCCTCTACCATGCGCGGCGCGGCTAAAAGCATCGCGAGCAGGCTCGCTCCCACAGTGGTTTTGTGTGGAGCACAAATTTTACGGAAGACGTTGATCCCCTGTGGGAGCGAGCCTGCTCGCGATGGCGGCTTATCAGGCACCAGAAGACTAACTGTCACCCCGCTTTCAGCCACCCCCCACCAAGCCTTATAGTGGCCTCATCCACGCTTTTACGAGAGACCCCATGAGTCAGGAAACGCCGTACATCTTCGACGCCACGACTGCCGATTTCGACCAGTCGGTGATCGAGAACTCTTTTCACAAACCGGTACTGGTGGATTTCTGGGCCGAATGGTGTGCGCCGTGCAAGGCCTTGATGCCGATGCTGCAAACCATCGCCGAGAGCTATCAGGGCGAGTTGCTGCTGGCCAAGGTCAACTGCGACATCGAGCAGGACATTGTTGCGCGCTTCGGCATTCGCAGCCTGCCGACCGTGGTGCTGTTCAAGGACGGTCAGCCAGTGGACGGTTTTGCCGGTGCACAACCGGAATCGGCTGTGCGCACCATGCTCGAGCCCCACGTGCAAATGCCGCCGCCCGCTGCGGCCGACCCGTTCGAGCAGGCTCAGGCGCTGTTCGATGACGGTCGTTTCGCCGACGCCGAAGCCACGCTCAAAGTACTGCTGGCTGAAGACAACACCAATGCCAAGGCACTGATTCTCTACGCCCGCTGCCTCACCGAGCGCGGCGAACTGGGTGAAGCGCAAATCGTGCTCGACGCGGTCAAGACCGATGAACACAAAGCTGCGCTGGCCGGTGCCAAGGCGCAGATCCAGTTTCTCGGTCAGGCCAGGGATTTACCGGATGCGGCAGATCTGAAAGCGCGTCTGGCGAAAAATCCGCAGGACGATGAGGCGGTCTATCAACTGGCGATCCAGCAACTGGCCCGTCAGCAATATGACGCGGCGCTGGATGCCTTGCTGAAACTGTTCATCCGCAACCGCAGCTACAGCGAAGGCTTGCCACACAAGACCTTGCTGCAAGTGTTCGAATTGCTGGGCAACGATCACCCGCTGGTGACCACGTACCGTCGCAAGTTGTTTGCCGCGCTCTATTAAGGTCAAAAGATCGTCCGAACGCGGCCCGAGCCTGCGGCAGCTCTTACGCCGGCTTGTGCCAGCTGTAGAGCGGCGTATCCCCGCCGCTCACCACTTTGACGTCTGCGCAGTGGCGCAAGCGCACCAACAAGCGTTTGCCCGCCGCTGCGCTGCCGGTCAGCCCTTCCAGCTGCTCCAGCAAATCCGGCCCGCTCAATTGCCCTGCCTTGCGCAGCAGTTCTTTGGCGATCTGCCAAAGCGCATCGTCCTGATTCACCGGTTTGGCGGGCGTCGCACTCGCCTCGGGTTTGGCAGCCTGCAACTGCGCACCGAGCTGCGCCCAGTCGCCCTCATCCAGTTCCAGCGTCAAATCCACCGGCCAGTCGCCGATGCTTCCGCGTATTCGCAACATAAGTCTGCTCCTGCCCATACATGTCTTGCATGCTCCCATGGGTCTTGCGCAACGCCAAGCAGACGGTCAAACTCTCGGCACTTTCGTTATAAGATTACATAACAGACTCTTCACTTTACTTTTCGGAGACCCGTCATGCGCCGTCTGCTGCTCGCTTTGCCGTTTGCCCTGTTGCCGCTGGCTGTCGCCCACGCGGCTGTCGAGCATGATCATGATCACGATGAGCACGGCAGCCTCAGCGCCCACGAACATGGCGTCGGTCGCCTGAATGCGGCGCTGGATGGCCAGACTCTGGAATTGGAACTGGAAAGCCCGGCGATGAACCTGGTGGGTTTCGAACACGCCGCCACCACCGACGCCGACAAGGCCAAGGTCGCCGCCGCCCGTGCCCAGCTGGAAAAACCGCTGGCGCTGTTCAACCTGCCGAAAGCCGCCGGCTGTGTGGTCGTGACCCAGGAACTGGAAAGCCCGCTGTTCGGTGACAAGCCGGATGCCGATGACCATGACAAGGAAAACGCCAAGGACGGTCACGAGCATCACCATGACCACAGCGAAATCCACGCCCATTACCAATTCAGCTGCTCGGCCCCGGGTGCGCTGAAGACCCTGGACCTGGCGACTGTCTTCAACACATTCCCGGCCACCCAGAAGATTCAGGTACAACTGATCAGCCCGAGCGGGCAGCAAGGGGTTGAGGTAACAGCCAAGGCTGCCGCCCTGAAATTCTGAATTCACCGAAGATCCCCTGTGGGAGCGAGCCTGCTCGCGATAGCGGCCGAACAGTCGACATCTATGTTGAAGGTGATGGCCTCATCGCGAGCAGGCTCGCTCCCACAGGGGGTTGGTGTTGAATGTGACATTGAGACAAGTACCCAAAACCCATGAAATCGGCGCTATGACCCAAGCACTCATCGAACTGTCCGACCTGGGCTTCAGCTGGCCCGGTCATCCGCCGCTGCTGGACATCCCGGCGTTTCGCCTTATGCCTGGTGAAACCCTGTTCCTCAAAGGCCCCAGTGGCAGCGGCAAAACCACCCTGCTGGGTCTGCTCGGCGGTGTGCAGAAGCCTGATCGCGGCAGCATTCGCCTGCTGGGCCAGGAGCTGACCGAACTCTCGGCCGGTGCCCGTGACCGCTTCCGGGTCGATCACACCGGCTACATCTTCCAGCAGTTCAACTTGCTGCCGTTCCTCTCGGTTCGCGAGAACGTCGAGTTGCCCTGCCACTTCTCCAGGCTGCGCGCCGAACGGGCGACACAGCGTCACGGCAGCGTCGATCAGGCCGCCGCCACGCTGCTCGCCCACTTGGGCCTGAAGGATGAAAACATCCTCAGCCGCCGCGCCGATTCGCTGTCCATCGGCCAGCAGCAACGGGTCGCCGCCGCGCGCGCGTTGATCGGTCAGCCAGAACTGGTGATCGCCGACGAACCGACCTCGGCGCTGGACTACGACGCCCGCGAGAACTTCATTCGCTTGCTGTTCGCCGAATGCCGCGAAGCCGGTTCGAGCCTGTTGTTCGTCAGCCATGACCAGAGCCTGGCGCCGCTGTTCGATCGCAATCTGTCGCTGGCCGAGCTCAATCGCGCCGCCACGCCCGTAGAGGTCTGAGATGTATTTGTTTCGTCTAGCCATGGCCAGCCTGGCTAACCGTCGCTTCACCGCGATTCTCACCGCGTTCGCCATCGCCCTGTCAGTGTGCCTGCTGCTGGCCGTGGAGCGGGTGCGCACCGAGGCCAAGGCCAGTTTCGCCAGCACCATCAGCGGCACCGACCTGATCGTCGGCGCACGTTCCGGTTCAGTGAACCTGCTGCTGTATTCGGTATTCCGCATCGGCAACGCCACCAACAATATCCGCTGGGACAGCTTTGAGCATTTCGCCAACAACCCGAAAGTGAAGTGGGCGATCCCGATGTCCCTCGGCGATTCCCATCGCGGTTATCGCGTGATGGGCACCACCGAGGCGTACTTCGAGCATTACCAATACGGCCATCAGCAGCACCTGGAACTGGCCGATGGCCGCGCCTTCGCCTGCGATCCGTTCGAAGTGGTGCTCGGCGCCGAAGTGGCCGATGCGTTGCATTACAAGCTCGGCGACAAACTGGTGCTGGCTCATGGCGTGGCGGCGATCAGCCTGGTCAAGCATGACGACAAACCGTTCACCGTGGTCGGCATTCTCAAACGCACCGGCACCCCGGTGGACCGCACGCTGCACATCAGCCTCGGCGGCATGGAAGCCATCCACATTGACTGGCACAACGGCGTGCCGGCGCGCGGTAACGGCCGGATCAGTGCCGATCAGGCGCGCAACATGGACCTGACGCCGCAAGCGATCACCGCGTTCATGCTCGGCCTTAACAACAAGATTTCGACCTTCGCGCTGCAACGTGAAATCAACGAATTCCGTGGCGAACCGATGCTGGCGATCCTGCCGGGCGTGGCGTTGCAGGAGTTGTGGAGTTTGATGAGCACGGCGGAAAAAGCCTTGTTCGTCGTCTCGCTGTTCGTGGTGCTGACCGGGTTGATCGGCATGCTCACGGCGATTCTCACCAGCCTCAACGAGCGGCGCCGGGAGATGGCGATTCTGCGTTCAGTGGGCGCGCGGCCATGGCATATTGCGACTTTACTGGTGCTGGAAGCGTTTGCCCTGGCGCTGTCGGGGGTGATTGCCGGCGTGGCGCTGCTGTATGTGGGCATCACCGTGGCGCAAGGTTACGTGCAATCGAATTACGGCTTGTACCTGCCGCTGGCCTGGCCGAGTGAATATGAATGGACGCTGCTCGGCGGCATCCTGATCGCCGCGCTGCTGATGGGCAGCGTGCCGGCCTGGCGCGCTTATCGCCAATCCTTGGCCGATGGCCTGTCGATCCGCCTGTGAGGACGTTGAACATGCCCCGCGCTCTGCTTGCGCTGTTGCTGCTGGTTGCTCTGCCGCTGTGGGCGGCCGAGCCGAAAGACCTGACCTGGTCGGAAATGATCCCGCCGGATGCCCCGCCAGAAGTGCCGAACATGACGCCACTGCACGACCTGTCGAAGATGAGCGACACGTTGTCCGCGGAGTCGGCCCCGGCCGCCAAGCAGGACATGCCCAGCGCGCCGGTGGTGAAAAGCCTCGATGGCCAGAATATTCGCTTGCCGGGGTACATCGTGCCGCTGGAAGTCAGTGAAGAAGGCCGCACCACGGAGTTTCTGCTGGTGTCGTATTTCGGCGCCTGCATCCACGTACCGCCTCCGCCGTCGAACCAGATCGTGCATGTCAAAAGCGAAGTCGGCGTGAAGCTGGACGAGCTGTATCAGCCGTACTGGATCGAGGGTGCGTTGCAGGTCAAGGCGTCCACCAGTGAGTTGGCGGATGCCGGGTATCAGATGGAGGCGGACAAGATTTATGTGTATGAGCTGCCGGAGTGAATCCGGTAATTCTGCGTGATCCGGTAGATAGCTATCGCGAGCAGGCTCGCTCCCACAGTGGTTTGTGTTGATGCACAGATCCAATGTGGGAGCGAGCCTGCTCGCGATGGGGCCATCAGAAGTTCCGCAAAAATCAGGGCCATCACTGTTTCATTGAGCTGAGTCAAAAGACTGTATCAATTGGATCCCTACCATTGGACATCGAACATTTTTAACGTCCTTTGGAGCCCCCATGCACAAGTCCCTGCTCAGCGCTTCGCTGTTTGCCCTCGCGCTTGCAGCCCCGCTCGCCCATGCCCACGACGCCGGTGACATCATCGTTCGGGCCGGTGCGATCACCGTCAACCCGGAAGCCGACAGCTCCAGCGTCAAGGTCGACCAGGGCCCGCTGAAGGGCGCCGATCTGGGTGGCAAGGCCACCATGAGCAGCGACACGCAACTGGGCCTGAACTTCGCCTACATGATCACCAACAATCTGGGGATCGAACTGCTGGCGGCCTCGCCGTTCGAGCATGACGTGAAGCTCAAAGGCACCTCCCTGGGCGCCGCCAACGGCAAACTCGGCACCTTGAAACACCTGCCGCCAACCCTGAGCCTGGTCTACTACCCACTGGACCCAAGGTCCCCGTTCCAGCCGTACATCGGCGGCGGCATCAATTACACCTGGATCTACGACGAAAACCTCAGCAGCGAAGCCCGCGCCAACGGCTTCAGCAACTTCAAGGCGGAAAACTCCTGGGGTCTGGCCTGGCAGATCGGTGCCGACTACATGTTGACCGACAACGTGATGATCAACGCCCAGGCCCGCTACATCGACATCAATACCCGCGCGACCGTGGAAAACGATGCCGTCGCGCCGGGCACTCGTGCCAGGGTCAACGTCGATGTGGACCCGTTCGTCTACATGGTCGGTCTGGGTTACAAGTTCTAGGAAATATTTATCCGGCTTTTGTGGCGAGGGAGCTTGCTCCCGCTGGGCTGCGAAACAGACCCGATAGTGATGGCGACTGCTGCGCAGTCGAGCGGGAGCAAGCTCCCTCGCCACAGTTATTGCATCGGCCACAAAAAAGGCGCCTTCAAAAGGCGCCTTTTTCATGGATGTGTAAAACGTCAGCGTCCCAGCAACCGCGCCAGCCCAACACTCATCGGTGTCTGCTCCGGGTAGGTAAACCGCTCCAGCAAACGCCGGTTGTTCGCACGTGAATGACGGATGTCACCAGAACGCGCCGGGCCATAGCTAACGGGTGGCAGCTTGCCGACCACTGCTTCAAGGGCTTCAAGCATCTGCTTGAGCGTCGTCGCCTGATTCCAGCCGACATTCACCGCGCCAACTTCGACCTGCGGTTTCTCGATGGCTTGCACCAACACGTCCACCAGGTCCTCGACGTAGACAAAATCCCGAGTCTGCTCGCCATCGCCGAACACGGTGATCGGCAAGCCTTTCAGCGCGCGCTCGCTGAAAATACTGATCACCCCGGAATACGGCGAGGACGGATCCTGGCGCGGGCCGAAGATGTTGAAGAAGCGGAAAACCACCGGTTCCAGACCATGCTGGCGGCGATAGAAATCAAAGTAATGTTCGCTCGCCAACTTGTCCGCCGCGTACGGCGTCAACGGTGCCTTGGGCGTGTCTTCGTCGATCGACTCGCCTTCGCCATTGTTGCCGTAGACCGCTGCGCTGGACGCGTACAGCACTCGTTTGACGCCGGCCTGACGCATGGCCTCGCAAACATTCAGCGAACCGATGAAATTGCTCTGGTGAGTCTTCACCGGATCGTCCACCGAGGCCTGCACCGAGGCCACCGCGGCCAGATGCGCCACTGCGCTGCAACCGACCATCGCCTGCGCCACCAGTGCCGCATCGGCGACATCGCCCACGATCAGTTCGACGAGGGGATTGTCCAGCGGCAGGTTGCTGCGTTTACCGGTGGAGAGGTCATCGAGAATGCGCACCGAGTGCCCTTTGGCAAGCAAGGCGTCGGTCAGGTGCGAACCGATGAAACCGGCGCCGCCGGTGATTAAAACAGGGCCGTCAGCCATGGCGATAAAACCTATCCAGTAAGCCCGGGAGTGCCGCGCGCCAGGCGCGGGGTTTGATCCCGAAAGTGTGCAGAATTTTCTTGCAGGCCAGCACCGCGTGTTGCGGTTCTTCGGCGGCGTCGGGCCGTGCGGCGTGAGCCTGGGCGGTCGGCGCTTCGATGGCCAGCGGGTGCAGGGCGCGTGCTTCGGTCAGGATTGCCTGCCCCAGTGCCAGCGGCGTGGTCGCCTCATGCCCGGCGTAGTGATAAGTGCCCCACAGCGGCGCCGCGCAATCGAGTTGCTTGAGCACCGAAATGATCACCCGGGCGGCGTCGTCCACCGGCGTCGGATTACCGCGGCGATCATCCGCCAACAGCAGTTCTTCCGCTTTTTCGGCCCGGGCCAGGAATCGCCCGAGGGTGCCGTCGGGGCTGTCATCGAGCAGCCAGCCGAAACGCAGCAGTACATGCTGCGGACAGGTGGCGCGCACGCTTTGCTCGATGCGCCACAAGGCCTGACCGCGCAAGCCCAACGGTACCGGTTCGTCTTTTTCGCTGTAAGCAGTCGCCCGGGAGCCATCGAACACGCGATAACTCGACGGTTGCAGCAGCACGATGTTGTGATGCTGGCACAGCTCGGCCAGCCGCTCGATGGCGCGCTCCTGCCCGGCCAGACGCTGCTCGCTGACGGTCTCCGCCTGGAACCAGTCGAAATAGTAGGCGAGATTGATCAACGCATCCGGACGGGTATCGTCGAGCAGTTGCGTCAGGCTCGCGGCGTCCCAGCCGTCTTGTGGTGGGCGGGGGGCGAGGAAACCGATGTCTTCCTCCGCACCGAGGCGAATCAGCGCCTGCCCAAGGGCATTTCCGCCGCCCAGTAACATAAGGCGCATTCGCATAGAGTCAGCAGGCCCAGTCTGATTGGAACGATGGCTTTATCGACAGCGCCCGCAGGCGATGTCCTCAATAATTGCCGGAATCGTTGCATTTTGCGGGTTTAGTGCGCAACCGTCATCCGTAAAGTGTAGATCCCGGGGAATTGTGGCGCTGCTACTGGCCCCATCGCGGGCAAGCCCGCTCCCACAGGGATCTTCTGTGAACGCAATATTTATGAACAACAGAGGACACTGTACAAGCGGGCTTGCCCGCGATGGGGCCCTAAAGACCAGCGAAGGCTTGAGCGGTACTTGCATCTTCCTCACCCCACCCGCATAAATTACTCCATGAATCTGCCCATCCCCACGGACGCTGCACTGGCAGGCTTTCACCCCGCCGTCAGCGCCTGGTTCAGCAACACCTTCGCGACGGCCACCGCCGCCCAGGCCCGGGCGTGGCCGTTGATCCGCCAGCGCCGTTCAACGCTGATTGCCGCGCCCACCGGCTCCGGCAAAACCCTTACCGCGTTTCTGGCGGTGCTCGACGATCTGGTCCATCGCGGCCTGGAAACCCCTGGTGGCCTGCCGGACGAAACCCTGGTGGTCTACGTTTCGCCGCTCAAGGCCCTGTCCAACGACATCCAGATCAACCTGCAAAACCCGCTGGCCGGCATCACTGAACAGCTGCGCGTGATGGGCCTGCCCGACGTGCCGATCAGCACCGCCGTGCGCACCGGCGATACGCCGCAAAAAGAGCGCTCGGCCATGCGCAAAACCGCGCCGCACATTCTGGTGACCACCCCGGAATCCCTTTATGTGCTGCTCGGCTCCGACTCTGGCCGGCAAATGCTCGGCACTACGCGTACGGTGATCGTCGACGAAATCCACGCCATCGCCGCCAGCAAGCGCGGCAGTCACCTGGCCCTGAGCCTGGAGCGTCTACAGGCGCTTTGCTCGCAACCGCTGATGCGGATCGGCCTGTCCGCGACGCAAAAACCCATCGAAGCAGTGTCGCGCTTTCTGGTCGGCCGTGATCGCGACTGCGACATCATCGACATCGGTCACGCCCGCCCACGGGACCTCGATATAGAGGTGCCGCCCGTGCCGTTGTCGGCGGTGATGGCCAACGATGTCTGGGAGTTGGTCTATGACCGACTCGCCGCCCTCGCCCGCGAACACCGGACCACGCTGATTTTCGTCAACACCCGGCGCCTGGCCGAACGCCTGAGTCGACACTTGAGCGAACGCCTCGGCAAGGATGCCGTTGCCGCGCACCATGGCAGCCTGGCCAAGGAATTTCGCCTGGACGCCGAGCAACGGCTCAAGCGCGGCGAGCTGCAAGTGCTGATCGCCACCGCTTCGCTGGAGTTGGGGATCGATATCGGCGACGTCGACCTGGTGTGCCAGATCGCTTCGCCGCGCTCGATTGCCGGTTTCTTGCAACGGGTCGGTCGCTCCGGGCACCAGATCGGCGGCACGCCCAAGGGCCGGTTGTTCGCCACCACCCGCGACGACCTGATCGAATGCGCCGCCCTGCTCGATTGCGTACGCCGTGGCGAACTCGACACGTTACAGATCCCCGAAGCGCCACTGGACGTGCTGGCCCAGCAGATCATCGCCGAGGTCAGCTGCCAGGAATGGCAGGAGCAGGCGCTGCTGGCGATGCTGCGAAAAGCCTCGCCTTACGCCACGCTCGACGAAAAGCACTATCAGGCACTGCTGCAAATGCTCGCCGAGGGCTACAACGGTCGCCTGGGCATTCGCAGCGCTTACCTGCACCGGGACGCCGTAAGCCGCACCTTGCGTGGCCGCCGGGGCGCCAAGCTGACCGCTGTGACCAGCGGCGGGACGATTCCGGACAACGCCGACTACAGCGTGTTGCTGGAGCCTCAGGGGCTGAACATCGGCAGCGTCAATGAAGACTTCGCGGTGGAAAGCATCGCCGGGGATATCTTCCAGCTGGGCAATACGTCGTATCGGATCCTGCGGGTCGAAACCGGCAAGGTCCGGGTCGAGGACGCTCTGGGTCAGCCGCCGACCATTCCGTTCTGGCTCGGTGAAGCACCCGGTCGCAGCGATGAACTGTCATTCGCCGTGGCCCGCCTGCAAGCGCAACTCGATGAACGGCTCGGCGCCACACTCGGCAATCTGCAACCGGCGCTCGACTGGCTGACCGACACCCTCGGCCTGAACCTCGCCAGCGCCGAGCAACTGGTCGACTACCTGGCCCGGGCCCGCCTGACCCTCGGCGCCTTGCCGTCGCAAGATACATTGGTGATGGAACGGTTTTTCGACGAGTCCGGCGGTACGCAGCTGATCATCCACTCGCCGTTCGGCAGCCGCATCAACCGCGCCTGGGGCCTGGCCTTGCGCAAGCGTTTCTGCCGCACGTTCAATTTTGAATTGCAGGCCGCCGCCAGCGAGGACGCCATCGTGCTGTCGCTGTCCACCAGCCACAGCTTCGAGCTGGACGACGTCTGGCGCTACCTGCACAGCAACAGCGCCAAACATATCCTGACTCAAGCAGTGCTCGAGGCGCCGTTATTCGGCGTGCGCTGGCGCTGGAATGCCGGGGTCGCCCTCGCGCTGCCACGCTACAGCGGCGGACGCAAAGTACCGCCACAAATCCAGCGGATGAAAAGCGAAGACCTGATCGCCAGTGTGTTTCCCGATCAGATCGCCTGCGTGGAAAACCTCGCCGGCGAGCGCGAGATTCCCGATCATCCGCTGGTGGAACAAACCCTCGACGATTGCCTGCACGAAGCCATGGACAGCGAAGGCTGGCTGGCGTTGTTACGGCGCATGGAACAGGGCGACATCCGCCTGATCAGCCGCGATTTGCCGGCGCCCTCGCCACTGGCGGCAGAGATTCTCAGCGCCCGCCCCTACACCTTTCTCGACGATGCACCTCTGGAAGAGCGGCGCACTCAGGCGGTGCTCAACCGCCGCTGGAGCGATCCGCAGTCCACCGACGACCTCGGTGCCCTGGACGCCGAGGCGATTGCCGCTGTGCGCGACGAAGCCTGGCCAGCGCCCACCGGCATCGATGAAATGCATGAGGCCTTGATGAGCCTGGCGTGCATTAGCGATACCGAGGCCCAGGCCAACACGAAGTGGCTCGATTGGCTGAACACCCTGGCCGACAGTGGCCGCGCCAGCCGTTTGCACATCAACGCCGAGCAATCGCTGTGGTTGGCGCTGGAGCGACTGACCTGCCTGAAGGCGATTTATCCACAGGCCGCGTTGCTGCCAGCGCTGGAGGCGTTGCCGGGTCTCGATGAAACCTGGGAGCCAGACGAAGCGGTGCTGGAAGTGATCCGTGCGCGGCTCAGTGGGTTTGGTCCGTTGCCGCTGACGGCGATTGCCGAGCCGCTTGGATTACCGGCGCTTCAAGTCACTCAGGCACTGGCGCAACTGGAACGCGAAGGTTACGTACTGCGCGGGCAATTCAGCCCGGGCGCCCGTGAAGAAGAATGGTGCGAACGGCATTTGCTGGCGCGGATTCATCGCTACACGGTCAAACGGCTGCGACGGGAAATCGAGCCGGTGGCGTTGCAGGATTTCATGCGTTTTCTGTTCGACTGGCAGCATCTTTCCACCGCGAGCCGAGGCCAGGGCAGTGCAGTGTTGCCGGCGATCATCAGCCAGTTCGAAGGCTACCCCGCCGCCGCTTCGGCGTGGGACAGCGACATTCTGCCGGCGCGGCTCAAAGACTATTCGGCGAGCTGGCTGGATGAGTTATGCCGCAGCGGCAAGCTGGTCTGGACCCGCCTGACCGCGCACAACAAGAGCGCCGGCACGGCATTGCGCAGTACGCCAATTCTGTTACTGCCGCGCAGTCAGGTCGGGTTGTGGAGTGGTTTGATCGAACAGACACCGGTCAGTGAGCTGTCGCCGAAAACGCAGAAAGTCCATGAAGCGCTCAGCCAGCACGGCGCGCTGTTTTTCGATGAACTGATTCACGAGGCCCATCTGCTGCGCTCGGAACTGGAAATCGCCTTGCAGGAACTGGTCGGTGCCGGGCTGGTAAACGCCGACAGCTTCGCCGGCCTGCGCGCGCTGATCACCCCGGCCAGCAAACGCCAGAATCGCAGCAGCCGACGCGGGCGCGGAGCGTTTGTCGGCGGGATGGACGACGCCGGGCGCTGGGCGTTGCTGCGACGCGGTGCCGCCCCGGTTGTGGATAAGCAACGTCCAACGCCCACACCCACAGAAACCCTGGAATACATCGCCATGACCTTGCTGCGCCGTTACGGCGTGGTGTTCTGGCGCTTGCTGGAGCGTGAGGCGGATTGGTTGCCGAGTTGGCGGGAATTGCTGCGCACGTTCCATCGGCTCGAGGCCCGGGGAGAGATTCGTGGCGGGCGGTTTGTCAGTGGTCTGGCGGGGGAACAATTTGCGCTACCCGAGGCGATTGCGTTGCTGCGCGAAGTCAGGCGGCGACCGCACGACGGTAGTCTGATCGCGGTGTGTGGGGTGGATCCGCTGAACCTCGCCGGCACCCTGTTGCCGGGGGCGAAAGTGCCGGCGCTGGCGAGCAATCGACTGGTGTATCGCGATGGTCTTCCTGCCGCGGCGGAGATTGCCGGCAAGCAGCAGTTCTGGCTGGAGCTGGAGCAACAGGCCATGGCCGAGGTGCGTAGTAAATTGATCCGGCATTGATGCTGGTTGGCCTGGCCTCTTCGCGAGCAAGCCCACTCCCATATTTG
Organism: Pseudomonas sp. P9_31; assembly: GCF_034008235.1. Classification (NCBI taxonomy): domain Bacteria; kingdom Pseudomonadati; phylum Pseudomonadota; class Gammaproteobacteria; order Pseudomonadales; family Pseudomonadaceae; genus Pseudomonas; species Pseudomonas sp. P9_31. The sequence continues at coordinate 772,927 of NZ_CP125375.1, read as the reverse complement.
ATTTGTGGTGTTTTGGCGAGTTTTTACCGTCCGTAGCCCCGTCGAAACTTTCACCCGCGCCCCACAGTCATCAAAAGACAGGGCTGTCCGAGGACGGGAGGCGACATGAGGCCAAGCTTTATCACCCACATCAAGCGCCTGCGGGACATTCATGAACCGCTGGCGAGTTTCTTCGTCCTCGGCGAACCGGCTGCCGAAGGCGCACTGCCATGAGCATTCCCGAACCGGTCGGCGGGACCGATGAACAGCAACCGATCATCAGCGCCGTGAGCCGCTTTACCGTGCTGACGGTCAACACCCACAAGGGGTTCACCGCGCTCAATCGGCGCTTCATCCTGCCCGAGTTGCGTGAGGCGGTGCGCAGTGTGTCCGCCGACGTGGTGTTTTTACAGGAGGTCCACGGCACCCACGAGCATCACCCCCAGCGCTACAACAACTGGCCGGCAATGCCCCAGTACGAATTCCTTGCCGATACCCTGTGGCCGCAATTTGCCTATGGACGCAACGCCGTATACCCGGCGGGCGATCACGGCAATGCGCTGTTGTCAAAATTCCAGATCATCCGCCACGACAACCTCGACGTGTCCATCAGCGGCCACGAGAACCGTGGAATCCTGCATTGTGTGCTGCGCCTGCCTGGCGACGGTCGGGAAGTGCATGCCATTTGCGTCCATCTGGGGCTGCGCGAAAGCCACCGGGCGGCACAACTCAAGCTGCTGACCCAACGTATGGAAGAGTTACCGCAAGATACCCCGGTGATCGTCGCCGGCGACTTCAACGACTGGCGCCTGCGCGCCGATGCGCGGCTCAATCCTTGCGGTTTGCGTGAGGTCTTCGCCGAGCTGCATGGCAAACCGGCGCGCAGTTTCCCGGCGCGTTGGCCGGCGTTACGCCTGGACCGCATTTACGTGCGCAACCTCAAGGCCAGCCATCCGCAAGTATTGGCAGCACGGCCCTGGTCACACCTTTCCGACCATGCTCCGCTGTCGGTGGAAATCGAGCTATGAGCAGCCCATCGATGGGAAAAGCCACGGCCGAGCACCTGTCCCCGCCTCCCCCCGTGCGCGAACCGGCGGTGACTGACTTCGAGTACGGCTGGCACGGTAACAACCGGGTCGAATTGCTGGAAAACGGTGAAGCGTACTTTCCACGGGTGTTTGAAGTACTGCGCCAGGCCCAGAGTGAAATCCTGCTGGAGACGTTCATTGTGTTCGAGGACAAGGTCGGCAATGAGCTTCAACAGATCCTGATTGAAGCGGCTCAACGCGGTGTGCGCATCACCGTCAGCCTCGACGGTTTTGGCTGTGGCGAACTGAGTACGGAGTTCCTCGCCGCCCTGAGCAACGCAGGCGTACGCCTGCAAATATTCGACCCCGCCCCGCGTCACTTTGGCATCCGCACCAACTGGTTCCGCCGCCTGCACCGCAAGATCGTGGTGGTCGACGGCATGATCGCGTTCATCGGCGGGATCAACTTTTCCGCCGACCATCTGGCCGACTTCGGCCCCGAGGCCAAACAGGATTACTCGGTTGAAGTGCAGGGCCCGGCGGTGGCCGATATTCATCACTTTGTCCTGCTGAAAAGCGGTCGACCGGCCCGGGCCAAATACTGGTGGCAACGCCGCAGACAGAGGCGCGCGGAACTGGCGGTCAGCGATCATGATGGTCAGGTGCGGCTGGTGTATCGCGACAACGCAGAACACCCAAAAGATATCGAAGAGGTGTACTTGCAGGTAGTGCGCACTGCCCGACGTCGCGTGGTGATTGCCAATGCCTATTTCTTTCCAGGCTATCGGCTGCTGCGGGAGATCCGCAATGCGGCGCGCCGAGGAGTCGAGGTGCACCTGATTCTTCAGGGGCAGCCCGACATGCGGGTGGCCAAGCTCGCCGCGCGCATGACCTACGACTACCTGCTGCGGGCCGGCGTGGTGATCTACGAATATTGCGACCGCCCCCTGCATGGCAAAGTCGCCCTGGTCGACGAGGACTGGAGCACCGTCGGTTCGAGCAATCTCGACCCACTGAGTTTGTCTCTGAACCTGGAGGCCAATGTGCTGATCCGCGACCGTGCCTTCAATCGCGACCTGTACGAGCGTCTCGACGAGTTGAGCAGCAACCACTGCAAGATCATGTCGATAGACAAGGCGCCCCGCGGGCGGGTCTGGCACATGACCATCGGCTTTCTGGTGTTTCACTTCCTGCGGCATTTCCCGGCGTGGGCCGGTTGGTTGCCGGCGCATAAACCGCGCCTCAAACCCTTCATCCATCCGGCCGGGAGCGCCAAGGCATGAGCCACTCCGAAGCGCAGCCTGCCCCGCACTCCGACACGCCAGGCAAACCCCTCTGGCGCCGCTGGAAAAAGCCTCTGACGATGCTGTTTTTCCTGGCGTTGATCGTTTTGTTCACGATGCTCGCCCAGCGCATCGAATGGGATGAAGTATTCGACACCCTGGCCGATTTCAAAGTACGCACGCTGATCATCGCATCAGGCCTGACCCTGGTGAGTTTTCTGGTTTACGCCTGTTTCGACCTGATCGGCCGCACCTACATCCGGCAGAACCTGACCTGGCGGCAGATCCTCCCGGTGGGAATCATCAGCTATGCCTTCAATCTCAACCTGAGCGCCTGGGTCGGCGGCATCGCCATGCGTTACAGGCTGTATTCACGGCTTGGCGTGAGTAAAGGCAACATCGCGAAAATCCTCGGGCTGAGCCTGGCGACCAACTGGTTCGGTTACATGGTGATTGCCGGCACAGTGTTCAGCAGCGGACTGGTGCGAATGCCGCCAGGCTGGAAGCTGAGTAGCGAAGCCTTGCAAGGCGTGGGCGTGTTGTTGCTGCTATTGAGTGCAGGGTATTTGGCGGCCTGCCGGTTTTCCAGGCGGCGGGAGTGGTCGATTCGCGGCGTGGAAATCGACCTGCCGTCGCTGCACATGGCGATCCTGCAACTAGGCCTCGGCGCACTGAACTGGTCACTGATGGCGGCGGTGATCTTCACCCTGCTGCCGAGCAAACTGGACTATCCGCTGGTGCTTGGCGTGTTGCTGATCAGCGCCATTGCCGGGGTCATCACCCATATTCCCGCCGGGCTCGGCGTGTTGGAGGCGGTGTTCGTGGCGCTGCTGCAACACCAGGTTTCGCGGGGAAGCCTGGTGGCGGGGTTGATTGCTTATCGGGCGATCTATTTCATTCTGCCGCTGTTGATCACCGTGGTGATGTACCTGGTAGTGGAAGCCAAGGCCAAGTCGTTGCGGATCTCGAAAAAACCTTCTTGAGGTATTCGCTGAAGCGGATGCCGCCTTCGCGAGCGAGCCCGCTTGTGTCTTGCGCAGGAATTAGACTGAGGGTGAGAGCGGTGAGTGGCAAGCTGAATGATCGCAAGAACACCCCACATCATGTTGACTGGATAATGCTCAACCGCTCGCCCACCACCATTTCCGTGATCCAGCCCACAAGGATCGAGGTGTACGCCTGTTGCGAGACAGGCTCGCTCAAGGCGTGATCGGCACCGTCGATAATCCGGTGGGTCAACGAGTGGGTCCGCTGACACGCAGCGCGGTAACTCATGATCGTCGCATGGGGTACATAGGCGTCGGTCTCGGACTCCACCAGCAACACATCCCCGGTAAATTGCGAACAGGCATGCAGTGCGCGATTGCTGTCAGCGCGGACCCGTGTGTTGCGGTAATCGCGTAAATCGACCTTGTCCAATTCACGCTTGGGCGTGTGCCACAAGTCGTCGCGATACAGCGCCGGCACTCGCAGCGCCAACCAGCGCACAGGGCGTAACGTCGTCAGGATCGCTGCCAGATAACCGCCATAACTGGTGCCGACCACCGCGATCGCGGAGGTATCGAGCGCCGGATGGGCGAGCAAGCGATCGTAAGCCGCCAGCAGGTCGCGCAGGTTGTCTTCGCGGGTCACCCGGGACAACGGAATACCGGTCCCACCGGTATGGCCGCGCAAGTCGAACGTCAGACATACGCAACCCAACCCGGCAATGCCTTTGGCGCGTTCCAGGTCACGCTCCTGACTACCGCCCCAACCGTGGACGAAAAGCACACCCGGGACTTTCGATTTGGGGCTGAGGAAGGTCCCGCTCATCTGTTCATCGTCGATGTCGATCGCAATGGTTTCGCTTCTAGCCGTCATAGGATTTGACCGTTACGTACTTGAGAAGAAAGTCACTGTGTTCCGCCGGTCCGCGGTAGACCTCAATGGCGTTCAGCGGCAGCGGTTGGTCGGTATAGGTTTCGACCGACGACACGCGAATCGCGCGCAGGCCGGGGTCGTTGACGAAGCTTTGCAGCGCCGCGACTTCAGCGCTGCTGGCACCGCCCAGGCGCCAGGACTGTTCGAGCACGCCGCTGCGTTGTTGGCCGTTGCAGTCCAACCCCTGGGCGATGTCGTAGTTGCGCCGCGAGGCGTAGAAACCGGGGTAGGCTTCATCCGCCGCGCTATCGAACACCTGCGCCTTCTGGATCGCCAGCCTCACCTCATCCGGCAGTTCCAGCGCCAGCAAGTCCTCGTAATAGCCCTGCACCACCAACAGGTTGGACCCGCCATAAACCTGCTCACCCTCCCCGTCTTCGGTCAAGTATTGATCACCGCAATAACTCAGCACGTTGTCGCCGATAAAACTCTGACCAACACTGTGGGTGATCACCTCAGTCAAGTCCTGCTCCAGCACCACACCTTCGGTGAACAACGCTTTGGCATCGGGACGAGCGAGGATGGCGTCGAACTGGCCGAGGCTTTTGATCACTTCCTGACCGCGTCCGGCGCAGGCATGAATTGGCTTCATGCGGATCGGGCCGCTGTAGAGCAGATGCTCCGCTGCCGGGCGGGCATCGTCCGGGAGAACACGCTGATGCCATCGAGCACGACGCTGCGGACCCGCTCGGAAAACAGGGGCGCCCAACCTTCGGGGGCGAACGCATAGCGGCTTAACAAGCCATGACTGATGGCTTTGGTGCAGATGAAATCGTGGTCGACGTAACCGCCCCACAAATCCTCCGGTCCTTTGACGCCCAGCTGCCGAGCAGCAGCGACGCCTACCAGCGTCTGGGTCGGCAACAGATAAAGGTCACGGCCGCTGTGCAATTGAAGGTCGTAGCTGCCGCCGTATTCAAGCCCGACGATCTGTGCCAGCCAACGGGCCAGCGCGCGATTGGTTTCGACTTCGTGCAGCGGAGCATCGGGTCGCACCGAATGGGCGAGCACCAGTTTCTTGCGGTTTGTTGGGGTCATGCGTTCCCCTTCAATCTGCGCGTGATGAATGTCATTGAAGGAGTGCAGAGATCAGGCCAACGGAGGCTGGAGAGAAACAGGTTTCAAATCAGCCAATTGCGAATTACGTGATAGCACAAGGCCTGTTTTATTCTGCACGACACCTTTCAATACTCCCGGCATTTTGCACGACCAAAGCCTGGCACAAATCTAATGTGGGAGCGGGGTCTGTGGTGATGCTCGCTACCGAGCCATGACCGCGATCGGCGTAACCCCAAACCGTGCCCGGTAATCACTCGGCGCCAGCCCGGTAATCTTCTTGAACGTCGCGCGAAACGCACTCGGGTCCTGATAGCCCACGGTCCAGGCAATGTGATCAATGGTGCCGTTGGTGAATTCGAGCATTTCCCGCGCCTTGCCGACTCGCAGATGCTGGCAATACTCGGTGGGTTTCAACCCGGTCGCTGCACGGAACCGCCGCAGGAAAGTACGCTCTTCCAGCCCCGCCCGTTCGGCCATCGCCGCCAACGAGACATCGGTCGCCCCGGTGCTTTGCAGCCAGTGCTGAACCTTGAGAATCAACCCATCGCCATGGTTGAGAATCGGTGAAAAGTTACTGCCGCACTCGCTCGCGCTGTCGCTGTGTTCCACCACCAGAAACCGCGCCGTGCCGGTGGCGATGCTCGGCCCCAGCAAGCGGTCCACCAACCGTAACCCCAGCTCTGACCAGGCCATCAGCCCGGCGGTGGTGATCAGATCACCGTCGTCGACGATGGGCGTGTCGGCCTTGAGCTTTATCGCGGGGTAACGCTCGGCGAAAGATTTAGCCGAAGTCCAGTGGGTGGTGGCGCTACGGCCGTCGAGCAGGCCGCTTTCGGCCAACAGAATAGAACCCACGCAGACCCCGCCGAGGGTCGCGCCGCTGGCATGTTGCTGTCGAATCCAGCGAATCAACCCCTGGGGCGCCTGTCCCTCGGAAAAGCCTCCGATCGAGGGTGGGATCAACACGGCAACCAACGCGCCGGCCGGGCCTGGATGAGTGTCATAGACCCGCTCGAGCACCTGATCGCCCTCGACCTGCCAATGGCTGACCCGCAGCAATGGTAGCTGTGCCGTCTGATGCTCGGCGGCGATCCGGTTGGCCACGCCAAACAGGTCCGTCAACCCATGCACCGCTGCCATCTGCGCACCGGGATAGATCAGTACCCCCAGTTCGGCGACTGCCCTTTCGACTCCCATTGTCAGTTTTCCCCCTTCTATTGTCGGTACGGCCAATCCTCGAACGAACGGCCAGCGCCAATACTACATTCCACAACCAACACACACTTCGAGGAAACACTCATGGCCAAGCAAGCACTCATCGTAGTCGATATCCAAAACGACTACTTCCCCCAAGGCAAGTGGCCGCTGGCGGGCGCCGACGCCGCAGCGGACAACGCCGCACGGTTGATTCAGGCGTTTCGCGAGGCCGGTGATCCGGTGGTGCATATCCGCCACGAATTCACCTCCGACGCCGCACCGTTCTTCACCCCGGGCTCCGACGGCGCGAAGTTGCACCCCAAAGTCCTCAATCGCGCCGACGAGCCAGTGGTGCTCAAGCACTTCACCAACTCATTCCGCGAAACCGAACTGGAGTCAATCCTCGACCAGCAAGGCATCGAGCACCTGGTGGTGGTCGGGAGCATGAGCCACATGTGCATCGACGGCATCACCCGTGCCGCGGCAGATCTTGGCTACACCGTCACCGTCGTCCACGATGCCTGCGCCACCCGTGATCTGGAGTTCAACGGTCTGACGGTTCCGGCAGCCCACGTACACGCCGCCTTCATGTCGGCCCTGGGTTTTGCTTATGCAAGCGTGGTGTCCACTGACGATTTTCTGGCTGATTAAGATGAGGAACCTGTGGGAGCGGGCTTGCCCGCGATGAGGCCATCACATCCAACATCTTTGTTGACTGTTACATCGCTATCGCGGGCAAGCCCGCTCCCACAGGATTGCGCTTAACTGACTGGCATTGAGTGATAGACCTTCTTTTGTCATACACCTGTGCAACAGTCGAAAAAATCTCACGCGTGAGCTATTGAAGGCCGCAAAAATTGCCTGTAGTGTTTCTCACGCGTGAGTATTTTTTCACAACGGGGTCAGCATCATGAACAGCAGCTCTCCATCAGATCCTCCTACCGGGTCTGTTACCGATTCAGCGAGTCGCAAGGGAGAGCGCTCGAAACCCTCCGCGAAAAAACCATCCAGCTTCTACATGAAGCAGATGCGCGCGGGCCTGGGTGCCGCCGGGTATGTGAAACACGAGACTTGGGTGCTTCCCGAAAACCGAAGCCTGCTCAAGCAGATGGAGAAACAGCTACGCCAACCGATTCTGGCTGGCTCATTCATGTCGGAGAATTACATGAGCGCAGGTAATAACTGGAACATCGATCGCCTCTACAGCGCCCTTCAGGCCCTCGACGAAGTGATTGCGAACGACATCACCCTTTCCCTCGTTCAAGGCTCCGAATCCAGCATCAAGCTGGAAATGAACGATTTCGGTGGCTTGCCGATTTACATCGCAGTGGTTGGCGATCAGATCATCGTCGATACCGTTCTGGTCGATGTCGAGTCCATCAACGATGTACCGGCCTTCAACGATGCCGTTCTGCGCAGCCGGGAAATGTTCCCGTTGTCCTCGATCGGTATCGAGTCCATGCCCAACGGGCAGATCGTTTACAACATGTTCGGCGCACTGAGCTCCGACTCCAGCCTGACCAACGTCGTGACCGAGGTCAAAACCCTCGTCGACAACGTCCAGCGCGCCAGTGAAGCCTTCGAACGCTTTTTCAATTAATTATTCGGGAACAGGAAATATCCAATGACTCAGTCCATCTGGAGCAAATTGTTCACCGCGCTGCGTGGCGGTGCCAATGAAGTCGGCGAATCTATCGTCGACCAACAGGCCCTGCGCATCCTCGACCAGGAAATTCGCGATGCTGACAGCGCGCTAGCCAACGCCAAGCGCGAGCTGGTCACCATCATGGCCAAGCACAAACTGTCGGCTGATCGCGTCAGCGAGTACAACGCCAAGATCAAGGACCTGGAATCCAAGGCCCTGTCCGCAATCCAGGCCAATCGCGAAGACCTGGCACTGGAAGTGGCCGAAGCCATTTCGACCCTGACCAATGAACTGGATGTCGAGCAAAAGCAGGCCACCGAATTCGGCGGTTACGCAGACAACATGCGCAAAGACATCACCAAGGCCGAAAACCGCATCAAAAGCCTGCGTCAGCAAGTGGACATGGCCAAGGCTCGCGAGAGCGTACAGAAAGCCCAGGTCAGCGCTTCGATCGCCAGTGGCGGCGCCAACGGCAAGCTGGAAACCGCTGTCGGTACGCTGAACCGTCTGCAAGCCAAACAACAGCAACGCGCCGCTGAACTGCAAGCCCAGGACGAACTGGCCGATGCGTCGACCGGCACCGACCTGGAGCGCAAGCTGCGCGAAGCCGGCATCACGCCGAACGAAGGCAGCGCCAATGCGATCCTGGAACGCCTGAAGAAAAAATCGGCCGAGTAATCGACTCACGTGCCGGATGCATAACCTGTGGGAGCGAGCCTGCTCGCGAAGAGGGAGTGTCAGTCGACATCAATGTTGCTGACACAACGCTTCGCGAGCAGGCTCGCTCCCACAATGGGTTGCGCTTCAATTTTCGTCGAGTCGAGTTGAGTCGAGGTCAAGGATGGATGCCCTGAAGGGTTTCAAGACAATCGCAGGCGTAGCCCTCTTCATGGTTGCGCTGCATCTGCTCAATGCGGCGACCGGCTACAGCCTTACTGCCTTCGGCCTGGTGCCGAGAACATTGCACGGACTGGCCGGCATCATCACCTCGCCTTTCTTGCACTCATCCTTTGCACACCTGAGCGCCAACCTGATTGCCTTCTTGATCCTCGGTACTCTGGTCATTATCGAAGGGCTCAATCGGTTCGTGGCCGTCAGCGCTATCATTATTTTGCTGGGCGGCTCGCTGATCTGGCTGTTCGGTTTTGCAGGCGTACACATCGGTGCCAGCGGATGGGTATTCGGGCTGTGGGCGTACCTCCTGTCGCGCGCCTGGTTCCAGAGAAGCTGGAGCAACCTGATAACGGCCAGTGTCGTCGCCCTGCTCTATGGCGGGCTGATTTTTGGCTTCCTTCCTCGCCGGGGCATTTCCTTCGAAGGGCATATTTTTAGTGCGATCGCCGGGTTTATTGCAGCCAAGGTACTTTTATCTACGCCGCGCAGCAGGTTTAATGCCGCCCGGTAACCGCACTTGAGCACTCAGACGCCAGAGCGATTACGTCGCCAGGAATGAGCCCCCCACGGAGTCAGGGATGTAATGTCGATTTTCCTTTTGTTGCGTGCGTACGCCTCGTCCTTCTTCCATCGGTTCGGCTGGGCGGGCCTGGCCATTGCCTTGGGCATACACATGACCACGGCTTGGCTGGGCCTGGCGCTTCTGGGCGAACAACACCTCATCGCCCCCGCCACGTTTACCTACTTCTATCTCACCACCACACTCACCGTCGGCTACGGCGATCTCGCGCCGCAGACATCCGCGGGACGGATTTTCGTGGCTACCTGGGTCATGCTCGGGGGCATTGCGCTGCTGACGGCAGCCATCGGCAAAACCACCAGCAGTGTCATCGATGTATGGAGAAAAGGCATGAAGGGCAAAGGCGATTTCACCGGCAAGGTCGGCCACACCGTTCTCATCGGCTGGGAAGGCGCGACCAGCGAGCGGGTGATTGAATTACTGCTGCAGGACGAAACGTCCAATGACAACCTGATCGTCATTTGCGATTGCACCCTTGAAGAAAACCCCATGCCGGGCAAAGCGGCCTTTATCAAAGGCGAAAGCCTGTCCGCTGCCGCGCTTTTGCTGCGGGCCGGCGTGCCTGGCGCCGAACGCGTACTGGTGCGAACCCATTCAGACGATCTGACCCTGGCCACCGTGCTGGCGGTCAATCAACTGAGCCCTGTCGGGCATGTGGTCGCCCACTTCAATGAAAGTGAAATCGCCGCGCTCGCCAGCGCCTACGCCCCCAGCCTGGAATGCACCTCAAGCATGGCCATCGAGATGTTGGTGCGTGCCTCTCAGGACCCGGGCTCGTCTGTGGTCATCAATGAATTACTTTGCGTGGGCCAAGGCGCCACCCAATACCTGATGAAACTGCCCGAGGCTTTTGAAGCAACGTTCGGCGATCTGTACGCACAGATGAAAGAACGCCACAACGCTACCCTTATCGGCTACCGCGCCAAAGGCGCCCGCCACCCTTCGATCAACCCGCCCGGCGCCACTCGCGTTGAGGGCGGTGAACTCTTCTACATCGCCTCCACGCGCCTCAAGGAAATCTCCAATGGGATGGTTTAAACAGTTGATGGGGCTTGAGGCCCCGACAGCGAATACCGAGTCGAAATGGACAGCCAACGACAGCCCGCCCGCCACCGGGCCGCTGGGCCTGGCATTCGGCAAAGGGGTGATGTTCGATACCACCCTGAAGTTGCTACTCGACGGCAACACCACAGTGGTCATCCCTGGCTCCCAACAGATCTGGAGCGCCGGCACTGTTGATCTCGGGCAATCGACCTGGTTGTCGCGCTATTACATGAACGACGAAGACTACTGGCTGCAAGTGCACACCACCGGCGACATCGCCGGACAGGTCGAGTCGGTGATCCTGTTCAACTACCTCAGCTACGTCACCATCAACAGTGAAGCGGAGCTGCGTCGACTGGCCGGCCCTCAAAGCCTGATCGGCCTGCCGACCTACACCCACAACGGTGTCGAATACACCCGCGAATGGGGTACCGAGAACGGCCAGACGGAACTGGTGGCCTTGAGCGAGCGCCTGACCAATCCGGATGAGTCCTACAGCATCGAGCACCATTCGATGCTGTACGCCCGCGAAACCGGCCTGACCGATCGCCGGGAATTCCTGCTGTTTTCCGTCGAAGAAGACGCCGAAGGCACCATCAGCTTGAGCACTTCGTTGGGCATCTCGCTGTACACCACCGACCTGAACACTTTTTAAAAAGGAAGAAGTCCATGCTTGAAGCGCTCTCCATCTCCCTGAACAAAGCCGCCGTGCTCGGGTTTGTTTTGTACATTCTCGGCGCCGCCGTGCTGTTCGCGCTGTTCCAGTTCATCTACACCCGAATCACACCGCACAAGGAGTTCGAACTGATCCGTTCGGGCAACGTGGCGGCTGCGATCGCCCTGGGCGGCGCCATCATTGGTTTCGCCATTCCGGCCAGCAATGTGATCGCCTACTCGATCAGCATTCTGGACTTCGTCGTCTGGGCAGTGATCGCCGCTTTCGTTCAACTGCTGGCGTTTCTGGTGACCAGCCTGGTGCTAAAAGGCGCCTCTGAGCGCATCAAGAAAGGTGAAATCGCTGCGGGGATCTATATCGCGGCAGTGGCCATCAGCGTCGGCATGTTGAATGCCGCGTGCATGACCCCTTCCCAGAACTGATTGCGCCACGGAGATCCCGATGAAACGAAGCAAGTACGTTCAGCTCTCCCTGGCAGCATCGGTCGCCATGGCGATATCAGGCTGCGGGCCGACGGAAAAAACCTACGAGATACACAAAAAGTACAACTTCCAGTCCGTCCAGCAGTGCGCCGATGAAAAGCTCCCGGTCGACATCTGTTCTGACGCCTATATGAAGGCCATGGCCCAGCATCGAAGCATTGCGCCGGTGTACGACAACCAGGCCGATTGCGACGCCGACTTCGTTACCGACTGGTGCCAGCAGGATTCCGCCGGCAAGTTCATCCCCAAGCTCGGCGGTTTCGAGCTGAACGCCGATGGCGAGGTCACGCAAGCCGAAGTGGACGCGGCCAAGGCCAAACTGCCAGCGTCGGAAGCGAACGCCGCTGGGTCAGGCTTCTCCGGCAGCAGCCTGCTGACCGGGTTGCTGATCGGCAACATGCTCAGCAACAACCGCAACAGTTACTACTCCGAACCGGTCTATCGCTATCGCGATGATCGCGGTGACTACTCGTCCTCGACACTCAGCCAGCGGGTATCGTCAGGTTCAACCTTCAACAGGTCCAATCAGGCGCGCTACGGCAGCAGCGGCAGTTACACAGACACCATCACCCGCAGTAAGCCGGTGTCTGTTGCATCGTCCACCTCCCGCGGCGGCTTCGGCAGCCAGGCCAGCGCACGCAGCGGCTGGGGCGGATCGAGCAAGAGTTTTGGCGGGTCGAGCAGTTAAGGAAACAGGGCCATGAAGAAAATCCTCTGCGCAGAGCGTCATGACTGGAAACAGACCGCCGAGAGTCTCGGCTTTCTGTTCCATACCATCGACGATGAACCCTATTGGGACGAGAGCGCGTACTACCAGTTCACGCTCAAACAGATCGAGAACGATCTCGAAGACCCGACCACCGAGCTTCATGAGATGTGCATGGACCTGGTGGCCCGCGTGGTTCAGAGCGAGGAGCTGCTGGAGCGCCTGAGCATTCCCGCGCCATTCTTCGACATGGTTCGCACTTCATGGCTCGAAGGCCACCCGCACCTGTATGGGCGCATGGATTTCTCCTACAACGGCAGCGGGCCGGCCAAATTGCTGGAACTCAACTACGACACGCCGACCAGCCTGTATGAGGCGGCAGCGTTTCAGTGGGGCTGGCTTGAGCAATGCATCGAACGTGGCTTGCTGCCCAAGCATGCCGACCAGTTCAACAGCATCGACACCAAGCTGCATCAGGCCTTTGCCCAACTGCAGCTCAAAGAGCCCTTCTATTTCGCCTCGATGAAAGACTCGGTCGAAGACAAGGGCACCACCGATTACCTGCGTCTGGTCGCGGAAAAGGTCGGCATCGAATCGCGGCATATCGATATCGAAGACATCGGCCTCACCAGTGAAGGACGTTTCGTCGATTTAGAAGATCGTTGGATTCCTCACCTGTTCAAGCTGCATGCCTGGGAGTTCATCTTCCACGAACCCTTCGGCGCAGCGATCGCCCAGAGCGCCACACAGTTTTTCGAGCCGGCCTGGAAATCCATCATCTCCAACAAGGGCATCCTGCCGCTGCTGTGGGAGTTCAACAAAGGTCACCCGAACCTGCTCGAGTCGTACCTGGACGCCGACCCGAGCAAAGCCGTGCCCAAGGGCTGGGTACGCAAGCCGTTCTTCTCCCGGGAAGGTGCCAACATCGAGCTGCAAACTGCTGAGGGGCTGATCGTGAAAGAGGACGGACCCTACACCGACGCGCCGTTTATCCTTCAGGAGTTCGCCCCGCTGCCGAAGTTTGGCGACAGCTACACGCTGATCGGTTCCTGGGTGATCGGGGATCAGGCGGCGGGAATCGGTGTGCGCGAGGACAACAGTTTGATTACCAAGGATTCGAGCCGGTTCTTGCCGCATCTGATACTCGATTGACCCCTCCATCGCCCACTAAAAAGGCCGGGTGTCGACATATCGTCAGACACCCACAAGACTTACTGCGCAAATGCCGGATAATGGCGGCCATTCGTTTAGCCGCTATTCTGGTAATCCCCCATGGAAATCAAGGTCAACTTTCTCGACAACCTTCGACTTGAAGCCAAGTTCGATGACTTCACGGTGGTGGCCGATCAACCTATCCGCTACAAGGGCGATGGCTCGGCACCGGGTCCGTTCGACTACTTCCTGGCTTCGTCGGCGCTGTGTGCGGCGTATTTTGTGAAGCTGTACTGCGACACGCGCAATATCCCCACGGATAACATCCGCCTGTCGCAGAACAACATTGTTGATCCGGAAAACCGCTACAACCAGATTTTCAAGATCCAGGTCGAGTTGCCGGCGGACATCTCCGACAAGGACCGCCAGGGCATCCTGCGTTCCATCGACCGTTGCACCGTGAAAAAAGTGGTGCAAGCCGGGCCTGAGTTTGTGATCGAAGAAGTGGACAACCTCGACGCCGATGCCCAGGCTTTGTTGATGCCTGCTTCCAACTCAGAGGCGAGCACCTATATTGCCGGCAAGGATCTGCCGCTGGAGCAAACCATCACCAACATGTCGGCCATTCTGGCGGACCTGGGCATGAAGATTGAAATCGCCTCGTGGCGCAATATCGTGCCCAATGTGTGGTCGCTGCATATCCGCGATGCGCACTCGCCGATGTGCTTTACCAACGGCAAGGGTGCGACCAAGGAAGGCGCGTTGGCGTCGGCGTTGGGCGAGTTTATCGAGCGACTCAACTGCAACTTCTTCTACAACGACCAGTTCTGGGGCGAAGACATCGCCGACGCAGCGTTTGTGCACTACCCGGACGAACGCTGGTTCAAGCCTGGCCGTAAAGATGCACTGCCGGCCGAAATCCTCGACGAGTATTGCCTGAAGATTTACAACCGCGACGGCGAGCTGCGTGGCTCCCACCTGATCGATACCAACTCGGGCAATGAAGAGCGCGGCATCTGCTCGCTGCCGTACGTGCGCCAGTCGGACGGCGAGGTGGTGTATTTCCCGTCCAACCTGATTGAAAACCTGTTCCTGAGCAATGGCATGAGTGCCGGTAACACGCTGGCCGAAGCCCAGGTGCAATGCCTGTCGGAGATCTTCGAGCGCGCGGTAAAACGCGAAATCATCGAAGGTGAATTTGCCCTGCCGGATGTGCCAGCTCACGTACTGGCGAAGTACCCCGGGATACTGGCCGGTATTCAGGCGCTGGAAGAACAAGGGTTCCCCGTGCTGGTGAAGGATGCGTCCTTGGGGGGTGAGTTCCCGGTGATGTGCGTCACGTTGATGAACCCGCGTACCGGCGGTGTGTTCGCCTCGTTCGGCGCGCATCCGAGCCTGGAAGTGGCGCTGGAACGCAGCCTGACCGAATTGCTGCAAGGCCGCAGCTTCGAAGGCCTCAACGACTTGCCCCAGCCGACTTTTGAAGGTCATGCAGTGACCGAGCCGAATAACTTCGTCGAGCACTTTATCGACTCCAGCGGCGTGGTGTCGTGGCGCTTCTTCAGCTCAAAATCGGATTACGAATTCGTGGAGTGGGACTTCTCCGGCCAGGGTGAAAACTCGAATGCCGAGGAAGCCGCGACCTTGTTCGGCATTCTCGAAGGCATGGGCAAGGAAGTGTACATGGCGGTCTACGAGCATATCGGTGCAACGGCCTGCCGCATCCTGGTGCCGAACTATTCGGAAATCTATCCCGCAGACGATCTGATCTGGGATAACACCAACAAAGCGCTGTTTTTCCGCGCCGATATCCTGAACCTGCATCGCCTGGACGAAGAAGAACTGCAAGCGCTGGTTGAACGCCTGGTGGAAAGTGAGCTGGACGACTACACCGACATCACCACCTTGATCGGCATCGAGTTTGACGACAACACGGCTTGGGGTCAGCTGACGATCCTGGAGTTGAAGCTGCTGATTTATCTCGCCTTGCAGCGGTTTGAAGAGGCAAAAGAAGCGGTAGAAATGTTCCTGCAGTACAACGACAACACGGTTGAGCGTGGCTTGTTCTATCAGGCCATCAATGTGGTGCTGGAGATGGAACTGGACGAAGACCTGGAGCTGGAAGACTACGAGGCCAATTTCCGCCGGATGTTTGGCAACGAGCGGACAGATGCAGCAATTGGATCGGTGAATGGCAGCGTGCGCTTCCATGGCTTGACGCCGACCAGCATGAAACTGGAGGGGCTCGACAGGCACCTGCGGTTGATCGATAGCTACAAGAAACTGCACTCGGCACGGGCCAATGTGACCACTTTATTCAGTTAACAGCGCCCACAAAAAAGCGAAGCCAGATGGCTTCGCTTTTTTGTTACTGACTGGATAGCTGCTTTTTAGAACGGTTATGAACACCAGAAAGCTCACATCCCTGTCGAGTGAGCGATTGAATGAGCCATAACTCATTGAAAACAAAGCCTATAGCCTCCTAGCCAATGAACAAAAAGTAAAAAATTCCGTAAGGTTTTTGTGAAAAAACGGCTCCTATCCCCGAAAAAATTTACACAATTCGAAGCCTGCTTAAACTTGAAATGATCAACCGAACCGCAGACAAATCCAGACGAGCGGTGTACTGGATAAAGCGACAGGTGCTGACTTTGGGCGAATGTCTGCTCAATCGAACCATGCGCTACTCCGATCGCTTCGTCTAGCAACGGAAGCTTCCAGTAATTCAGAGGCTCGGTCCAGCCATCCTCGGGCCTCACATGGGTTAATGTCTGGGACGTTAATATCGAGTTCGACTTGAGCAACAAGGCTGTTGGCGCCGACGCCAGATTGACCTTTGGTGCCGGAATCCGTTGACCCAGCCGACTACGCACAAAACGAGGGTCAGCGCGGCTTTCGATGGTTCAGCTTGGGTCAGGCAGAATCGGCCGCCGGGGTCAAAATTAGTCGGCACCTACAGAATGCAAAGGAGAGGATATCTTGAACAAGATACAGCGAGCCCGTGAGGCAATGGCCTCACAGGCTGGCGGGTAAGTTATTTTCAAAACTGCACACTAGGGCGGATTGCCAAGTACCACAATGCATCCCGATATCTGTCTGCGGATATCTGATTATCGAAGGCAGGCTCGCAGCCCGGATTCATGGCGTGCTGATCTTATGGATCCAGCCAGGTGTCGCGAATGCCTTTATGGCGCCGGTACAGGTACAGGCTCACGCGTGCAATCAACATCAGAGTGATCACGATGATCGCCGGCCACCATGAGTCGCCAAAGTATATCTCCAGAATGTTGTAGAGCAACGCGAAGGGCAGAAAAATGACTGCGTAGAGCAAAATTTCCTTGATGGTCTGAACCATGATTATTAGCACTCGTCTTCTTCATCTTTGGACACACACTTGACAATGGCTTTGCTGACCTGGAAACCCGCCTGAACTTTCACGGCTGTTTTGATCGTGTCGGCATGAGCCGCCTTGCGCACGGCCAGTTTTGCGGCTCGATTGGCCGTGTTGGCGGCCTGGCCTGACAACGCTCGGTAGGCTTTGGCCGACTTATAGACCGTTTTAGCCGAGCTGAGCATGCCTGGAGCCAATGCCCCGGCCGCAGCCGCGACACCCACATGCTTGAGATTAATATCAATGCATCTCCACTTGATATCCGTCAGTTCCCTGTCGTTATCCCAGTTATCCTTCATCTGCCCCAGAACCTGTTTGCCGGCCTGCATGCCTACTTCGATGGTGGCTCCCAGAGCTGCCCTGGCCAGAAAACCGCCAATGATCAACAGCGGCACGATCAACCCACTCGGGTCATAGGCCACCGAAGGCGCATTCAGCGCATAGGCATAGGCATTCGGCCCGCCCCGAAAACCGATCGGATCCTGGCTGGCATAACGGCCCGCTTCGGGCAGGTAGTAGCGGTGGCGGTTGTAGTACAGGCCGCTTTCCCGGTCGTGGTATTGCCCCTGGAAACGGATGGGCTGGTCGGCCGGGCCGGTTTCCTGTTTCACGGCACGCCAATCGTCATTATGTGCCTGCCAGATCGTTCGACCCTGTTCGTTGTCCAGACGCAGTGGCGTGCCGATGTGGTCGGTATGGAAGAAACCGATGGCCGGCGCGCCCAGCGCCGGATGGCATTGCTCGGGCAGTGGCTGGTCAGCGGCAGCCATCTCGCGGCGAATCATCAGCAGGTCCGCACTGTCAGGCTTGCGGTTCTGTTCGATGCGCAGCAGCGGGATGAAACTGTCGGGCTCATGCACGGTGGTGCGCAGCAGGTCGTCGAATACCTCGGCGCATTGCCGCTCGCCGTCCCAGCCAAAGCGGATCACCTGTTGCCCATCGTCTTGCCGGACCACCTTGGCGATACGCCTGGACAGACCATCATAGCGATAGCGGGCCTGGGTGATCACGCCATCGGCCCGCTGGCGGGTAGCACTCACCAGGCGGTTGGCGCCGTCGTATTCCAGGTGCAGGTGTTCTCCATCAGGAGCGTGGCGCGCCACCAGGTTGCCCTGGGCATCGAAGCGGTACTCATGACCTTCCAGGCGCTCGACACGATTGCCGCTCCACGCTCCTGGCGGCTGTGCTGCCTGGAGCGAGTCGAATTGCGAGCCTACATAGCCCGAGCGGTACAGTTCGTTGTGGGCGTACTGCCGTTGCTGGTCACCGGCCTGCTGCTGCCCGCTGTCGAGCCGGTTGCCGGCCGGGTCGTAGCGGTAGATGTTCGGCACTTCGCTGCCGTGCTGGCTGGCGTCTAGCCGGCCGCCACGGTCGTAGCGATAACGCAGGCCGGGCCTGAGGTTGTCATCGACCTGTACAAGCTGGCCCAGGGGATCATAGCGATACTCGCGTTGCCAGTCCTCGGCAGTGGCCAGGGTGATCCGACTGCGAGTCAGGCGCCCCATGGCATCGTGTTCGCGCCCCTGTTCCAGCAAGGCGTGCGGCTTGCCCTTCAGACGTGCCTCGCGCCGCTGTTCACGGTGCAGGGCGTCACGTTCAAAGGCCATCTCGGCATGGGCCGCCAGCACGCCATGCAGATGCCCCGAACCATACGTCAGCCAGGTAATCGGCGGCGCATCGCCATAGCGGCTGCTTTCGCGCACGCCCAGGGCGTCATGCTGATGGGTGACGCTGTAGACCCAGCCGTCAGCATGGATCTGGCTTTCCAGGCTCAGGTTGCCCGCCGGGTCATAGGCCAGGCGCACTTCGCAATCCGGTCCTTTGACCATGGCCAGACGGCCGTCCGGCAGCCAGCCGTAGTGCTCGCTGAATGCGTCTGCCGTAGCGGTCGCCGGCAGGTGACGGCGAATCAGCTGGCTATCGCGGTTGTACTCATAGTGCGTCTCGCGGCCTTCGGCATCGATACGGGTGACCAGCTCACCGGCCAGGTTGTAGCGGTAGTGCTGGCGACGGCCATCGAAGCCGTTCTCTTCGACCAGGCGGTCCAATGTGTCGAAAGCGAAGGTGGCCTGGGCGCCGTTCTGGTTGGTGATCCTGCACAGTCGACCGGCGGCGTCGTAGCGGTAATCCAGTGCATCACCGGTGCTGTCGGTGGCCCTGACCAGGCGTCCGACCCGATCCCATTCCAGTTGCGTGCAGTGCCCATGTGTATCGGCGATATGGGTTTGTCTGCCCTGAGCGTCGTAATGGTAGGCCAGGCGGGTGCCGTCGGCCAGGGTCACTTCGATGACCTGTCCCAGCCGATTGTAGACGTAGCAGGTGGAGCGGCCTGCCGGATCGGTCTCGGCAAGTAGGCGCCCTTCGCTGTCGTATTCGTAGGAATGGGTCTGTCCGGAGCAGTCGGTGATACGGGAAGGCAGCCCCAGGCGGTTCCATTGCACCTGTTT
The DNA here is from genome assembly GCF_034008235.1 of Pseudomonas sp. P9_31. NCBI lineage: Bacteria > Pseudomonadati > Pseudomonadota > Gammaproteobacteria > Pseudomonadales > Pseudomonadaceae > Pseudomonas > Pseudomonas sp. P9_31. Next base: position 753,444 of record NZ_CP125375.1, on the reverse strand, counting down.
CACCCCGCCCTTGCTGTCGCTGATCCGGGTGGCTCGGTTGGGCAGGGTGGAGTCATCGTAGTGGTAGCGAATCGTCCCGGTTGGCCCGCTCACACAAGTCAGGCTGGTGGTCTCGTTACGTTCGAAGATCCATCGCCGCCCCATGGCATCGATCAGTTCCTTGAGCAGGCCGGTTTCTTCGTCGAGGGTCTGGCGATAGTGCTTCTTGCCTGGCGATCGCTCGGCCAGCACCCGGCCCTGTCCATCGAGCTGCCGGCGTGACTCGCGGCCCAGCGGATCGCGCACGGCCACCTGGCGGCCGAACATGTCGTGCTCGAATGATGTGCGGCTGCCGTCGGGCCGGATCAGCGCCGTCCAGCGCCGTTCGCCATCCTGGCCAGAGAACTCATAGCGTTCTGTGCGCCCGAGGCTGTCGACCACATCGGTGGCATCGCTGTAATAACGAAACTCCCGGACCAGGCCATCGGTTTCGATCTGCCTCAGCACCCGCCCGTCTGGCCGGTGCCCGTCCCATTCATAGCGCACCTCCAGGCCGCCCGGTTCGCTATGTGCAACCATGATGTGATTGTTCCAGGCGAACACCCGGACAACGACGCCCAGCCGGTCGCGTACGGCGATCAGGTCGCCGCTTTCATTGAATTGGTAGCGCACCAGCCAGTCGTTGCCACTGGACTGCGGATCGAAGTGCTCGGGCACAGGACCGTCCGGGTTGGCCAGGACCACACCGCAGAGGCGCACGCCATCATCGCCCGGTTGTGCCTGGCACACCTGCTGGTAGAGCAGCACATAACTGCGTCCGGCGCTGTCGCGAATACTGGTCAGGAATCCGCGTGGGCTCCAGTTGAACAGGGTCGGGTAGCCGCTGCGGCCAAAGGTCGAGTGCAGGCGCCAGAGATCGTTGGCCTGGCGCGCGAAGCTCAGGTAGCTGTTGCCGTCGAGCACGACGACCACGTTTGGATTGCGTTGCAGGGCCGGTGCCACCCTGGCCCAGCGCCCGGTCCAGGCCACATGCTCCTGTCGCTCGTCTGGGGTGTCGCCCCGGCGCAGCCAGAGCTGCTCGCTGCCTGAATACCAGGTCGCGCCAGGCGCCAGTGGTGGAAAGGTGATGCGCCGGCCCTGGGCATCGATCAGCACGCAGCCGTCGGCGTTCAGCTCCAGCAACAGGCTTTCGCCCGGTAGCCACCAGCCCTGGCCAAGTCGGCTGATCCTCGGGTTGCTCGACAGGTAGCCACGGCCGAAGCTGAAGGTATCCGGCGCCGCCAAGGCGAAGTCGACCTCTTCGGGAAGCAGCTTGCAGCCCAGTATGGGGTTGACTGGCTGGCCGACGAAGGGCACGCAGGCCGAGGCTCGATCAGCCTGGCCCGAGGCCATGCTGCCGACACGCACGTTCGGGGAGCCTGTGGCAATCACATTGCCGGATACCTTTTCACCCACATGGGAAACGGGAAGGCCAGAGCCGCTCATAAAACTGTTCCTGAAAGCTGTCGTTCAGCAGTTGATGTCGACATTGGGCGAAAGAATCTCGATTTCCGAAGCCGTTATGCGGAGGGTGCTCTGGCCGCACGATAGGCGAATCTCCTGGTCGGCCGTCAGCTCGATGACCTTGCTGCCCAGCTTGATGCTGTTGCCGTCCAGGCTGATACTCGAACCCTCCTCTGCGCCGCCAACACCAATGTGGTAGGCCTCGCCCACCGAAACGGATTTCTTCTTCAGCACCTGGGTGGTCTGGCTGAGGCCGACGACGGTATTCATCATCATGCCGACGTTCAGGCTGTAGCCAAATCCGACGTTTTCCATCCGGCCCATGCCAACGTTCTGCAAGGACGCCATCAGGATGGTTTCCGACTTGTTCATGCCAATCTTCACTGTCTCGTTGCGGTCGACGGTCTTGTCGCGGTTGGCATGCACGGTGATGCTTTCGTTGTTGTCCACTGTCTCGTTGCGGTCATGTTTCACATGAACCGTCTCGTCATGGTCGATGGTCTTGCGCCGGTCATGCCCGACCCAGTGGCTTTCGTCATTCTCGACGGCAATGTCCTGGTTGCGCTCGGCATGGATGTACAGCTGCTCGGCGCCTTTCTTGTCTTCCATGCGGATTTCGTTGAAGTTGGCTGGCGTGCCGCCTTTGCTCGAACGACTTTTCATGCCGCTCTGGGTCGCGTTGGCGGGCAGGTCGTAGGGCACCGTCTGTTCGGCGTTGTAGACCCGGCCGGTGATGATTGGCCGGTCGGGGTCGCCTTCGAGGAAGCTGACGATGACTTCCTGGCCGATTCGCGGGATCTGCATCGAGCCCCAGTTCTTGCCGGCCCAGGCCTGCGACACACGAATCCAGCAGGAGCTGTTTTCGTTGGACTGGTCGTGGCGGTCCCAGTGGAAGTGCACCTTGACCCGGCCGAACTGGTCGGTCCAGATTTCCTCGCCGGCCGGTCCCACCACCACGGCGGTCTGCGGTCCCTTGACGGTGGGTCGCGCGGTATTGGCCAGCGGGCGGTAGCTCTGTTGCGCGTCGATGCAACTGAGGCTGCTTTCGAACTGCGTACCGGGCGAGGCGCCGCCGGTTTCCAGGCTTTCCTGGGCGATGTAGTAACGCGCGCCGACGATCAGGTATTCGCGATTCTGGTCCTGGCGACCGAAGCCGGTGAGGCTGAACAGATGCCCCGAGCCCAGGCCCCGGGCGTTGCCGTTGAGCTCGACCCGCTCATGCAGGCTCTGGATGGCTTCGATGCGGGTGCGCGCGTAGTGCTCGCCGTCCTGGCTCTGCACGTAGGTGCCGGGGTAGTCATACAGCGGATAGTCGCCGGCGGCGTGCGGGCGCGGCATGGCCGAGCGCACGTCGATCCGCGCGCTGGGGCGCTGGAAGTCGTAGTCGTTGAGCTCCAGGGAACCGGGCTGGACTTCCTGGGCCAGGTGCCAGCCGTTGAGGTGGTCGCGCTCGCGATGCTGGCCGTCCGGCGGGTAATACGGCAGCGACTCGTAGCCCGGGGCGCTGTGGTGGGCACCGTAGGCGTCGGCCAGGACCAGCACGTGGCGATCCTTTTCGTGGCGGAAGTAGTAGTAGATACCTTCCTGTTCCATCAGCCGGCTGACGAATTCGAAGCTGCTTTCGCGGTATTGAACGCAGTATTCCCACTCGCGATAGTGCTGGCTGAGGGCGTCTTCGAAGTCGGAGAAACCCAGGTCGCGGAACACCTGCTTGATGATCTGCGGGATGCTCTGGTGCTGGAAGATCCGGCAGTCGGAGGTGCGGGTCAGCAGCCAGAGCCAGGGGCGCAGGGTCACCGAATAGCTGGCGAACTGGCCCTGGCTGACGTTCTGGCTGCAGCGCGCGACGATGCCGTGGAAGTACCGCAGGCCGCCCTGGACCTGTAGCGACAGGCTCATGGGCTTGCCCAGCAACTGGTTGAGGTCCAGGTTGCCGTCGTTGGAGGTCAGGTGCAATTCGTAGTCGAACAGCCGGCCCAGTTCCTCACCACCGCCGAAGTCCTTGAGCAACAGGACATCCGGCCCGAGGGGGCTGTTGATCTGGGCCAGGCGGGTGGCCTGTGTGAATAGCATCGGTTATCTCGTTGAATGCGATAGGTGAAGCGCCGTAGCCCTTGTAGGAGCGAGCTTGCTGGCGATGGCGGTGTATCTGATACACCGCGTGGCATTGATCGCCAGCAAGCCGGCTCCTACAGGGTTTATGGCGTGATCAGGTGGTGTCACTGAATTGGTAATGTAATTCGTTATTCCGCTCGCCGATCCGCACTCCCGCCAGCACCTTGCCTTCGAGCTTTGGCGTGGGACGATAGCTTGGCGATTGAGGTCGAAGGTGTAGCGGGCGATCCTGCGCCTCGCCCAGATGGGCAGCCCAGAGCAGGGCAGATATGAAAGGTCATCAAGACAGGTGGTCCATCATCAGGTCGAGAGTGGGGCGAATCATAAATGATCTGATGTTTTCAGGGAATTGTTCCCACTGTGATTGCGAGGGGGACACAGTAGCCAAGGTGAATACACATCGTAAATGTCGGCGATATACGACAATGTTCAAGGGTTGTTGGCGCCGACGCCAGATTGACCTTTGGTGCCGGAATCCATTGACCCAGCCTACTACACACAAAACGAGGGCCAGCGCGGCTTTCGATGGTTCAGCCTGGGTCAGGCAGAATCGGCCGCCCGGGTCAAAATTTAGTCGGCGCCTACACTCAAGACATTTTTTACATCCATAAAAACGCGAAACCCCCGCAGTGCGGGGGTCTCAAGTCTAAACTTTACAAATTAGTCTAAGGTATGCGCTAGAACGGGATATCGTCATCAAAGCTGTCGAAATCCGGAGCCGGCTGAGGAGCGGCCTGCTGCTGTGGAGCCGGGCGCGACTGTTGCGGTGCCGACTGCTGCGGACGCGGAGCCTGCTGACGTGGGGCTGGGGCGGATTGCTGGTAGTTATTGCCCCCGCCTTGTTGGTCGCCCTGTTGTGGACGGCCGCCCAGCAGTTGCATGGTGCCTTGCATATCGACCACGATTTCAGTGGTGTAACGCTTGATACCGTCTTTTTCCCACTCGCGGGTCTGCAGCTTGCCTTCGATGTAGACCTGCGAACCTTTACGCAGGTATTCGCCGGCAATTTCGGCAACCTTGCCGAACATCGACACACGGTGCCATTCGGTCTTCTCGACCTTCTGACCGGTTTGCTTGTCGGTCCACTGTTCGCTGGTCGCCAGACTCAGGTTGGTCACGGCGTTACCGTTAGGCAAGTAGCGAACTTCGGGATCCTGGCCGCAAGTGCCGACCAATATGACTTTGTTAACCCCACGGGCCATAACGTTCTCCTAGGCTTCGCACGCTGTCGCGGCCGGGTTGTTCACCAGACGCTCCAAGGTAGTGCGATCCAATAATTCGGTGTCCAGTTTGATGTAAATCGCCGCTTCATCTGCAACCACGATTGCATCGGTTACTCCAACGACGGCCTTCAGGCGCTCGATCAGGCCAGCTTCACGAATCGCTTCGGGCGACAACGGCAAGCGCAGGCTCGTCACATACGGAGGTTCGCGCATGGTAACAGCAAAGGCCAGCCAGAGGGCAGCCAGGCCGGCGCATCCGAGGAAGACAGCCGACAAACCGCCGTGCTGGAACATCCAGCCGCCGAGGATCCCGCCCAGTGCCGAACCGAGGAACTGACTGGTGGAATAAACCCCCATCGCCGTGCCCTTGCCGCCCGCCGGTGAAACCTTGCTGATCAGCGATGGCAACGAAGCTTCCAGCAAGTTGAACGCGGTAAAGAACACCACCGTCCCGATCACCAGAGCCCGCAAGCTGTCGCCGAACTGCCAGAAGAATAGCTCAGTGAGCATCAGCGTCACGACGGCGCCGAGTAAAACTCGTTTCATTTTGCGTTTCTTCTCGCCGTAGATAATGAACGGGATCATGGCGAAGAAGGAAATCAGCAGCGCGGCCAGGTATACCCACCAGTGCTGCTCCTTGGGCAAACCGGCTTTTTCGACCAGAGCCAGCGGCAACGCAACGAAGCTCGACATCAACATCGCGTGCAACACAAAAATGCCCAGGTCCAGGCGCAGCAGGTCCGGATGCTTGAGCGTCGGTATCAGCGCCTGGCGCGCGACACCGGACTCGCGGTGCTGCAACGGGCCGGTGGCGCGGGGCACCATGAACATCACGATGACGATGCCGAACAACGCCATGCCGCCGGTGGCGAAGAACAACCCGGACAGGCCAAAGGCACGGGTCAGCAACGGCCCAACAACCATGGCGACAGCGAACGACAGGCCGATCGTCATGCCGATCATGGCCATGGCTTTGGTCCGATGCTGTTCCCGGGTCAGGTCCGACAGCAACGCCATGACCGCCGCGGAAATCGCCCCGGCGCCCTGCAGGATGCGTCCGGCAATGACGCCCCAGATCGAATCCGCATTGGCCGCCAGCACGCTCCCCAGGGCGAAGACGATCAGCCCCAGGTAAATCACCGGACGGCGACCGATGCGGTCGGAAATGAAGCCGAAAGGAATCTGAAAGATCGCCTGGGTCAGGCCGTAAGCGCCAATCGCCAACCCGATGAGGGCCGGGGTCGCTCCCGCCAGTTCCATCCCATAGGTCGCCAGTACCGGCAACACCATGAACATGCCAAGCATACGGAAGGCGAACACCAGGGCCAGACCGCTTGCTGCGCGGGTCTCACTGCCACTCATGCGTTCGCTGTGGGGATCGTGCATGGAAAAACCTCATGTGAACCGGCGGCGATTCTACCAGTCCCATCGATTGACGGGGTATATCGCGACGCAATGACGCGCTCTGCTGACAGACTCTTCATGTAAGGCTGCGGCCCTCTCATTTGATAGTGTGCATCCATCCAGTATTTGGCCGTATACTCCTACGTTTTCGACGCCCGCCGAGCGAGGCCACTTTGGACAAGATCCTGATTCGTGGGGCCCGAACCCACAACCTGAAGAACATCGACCTGACCCTGCCACGGGACAAACTGATTGTTATCACCGGCCTGTCCGGATCCGGCAAGTCGTCGCTGGCTTTCGACACGCTGTACGCCGAAGGCCAGCGACGCTATGTCGAATCGCTGTCGGCCTACGCCCGGCAGTTCCTGTCGATGATGGAAAAACCTGACGTCGACACCATCGAAGGCCTGTCGCCAGCGATCTCCATCGAACAGAAGTCGACCTCGCACAACCCGCGTTCGACGGTCGGCACCATTACCGAAATCTACGACTACCTGCGCCTGCTCTACGCTCGCGTCGGTATTCCGCGCTGCCCGGATCACGACATTCCGCTGGAAGCCCAAACCGTCAGCCAGATGGTCGATCTGGTGCTGGCACAACCTGAGGGCAGCAAACTGATGTTGCTGGCCCCGGTGATCCGCGAGCGCAAGGGCGAGCACCTCTCGGTCTTCGAAGAACTGCGGGCCCAGGGTTTTGTGCGGGCACGGGTCAACGGCAAGCTCTGCGAACTGGACGAGTTGCCGAAGCTGGATAAACAGAAGAAGCACTCGATCGACGTCGTGGTCGACCGCTTCAAGGTCCGCGCCGATTTGCAACAACGCCTGGCCGAATCGTTCGAGACCGCATTGAAACTGGCGGACGGCATTGCACTGGTCGCGCCGATGGATGACGAGCCCGGCGAAGAGATCATCTTCTCTGCACGCTTCGCCTGCCCGATCTGCGGCCATGCCATCAGCGAGCTGGAACCCAAGCTGTTTTCCTTCAACAACCCGGCCGGCGCCTGCCCGACCTGCGATGGCCTGGGGGTTAAACAGTTTTTCGACATCAAGCGATTGGTGAACGGTGAACTGACCCTGGCCGAAGGCGCGATTCGCGGCTGGGACCGGCGTAACGTCTATTACTTCCAGATGCTTGGCTCGCTGGCCTCGCACTACAAATTCAGTCTTGAAGTGCCGTTCAACGAACTGCCGGCCGATCAGCAGAAATTCATCCTGCATGGCAGCGGCTCGCAGAACGTCGACTTCAAATACCTGAACGACCGTGGCGATATCGTCAAACGTTCGCACCCGTTCGAAGGCATCGTGCCGAACCTGGAACGCCGCTACCGCGAAACCGAGTCGGCTTCGGTCCGTGAAGAGCTGGCCAAGTTCCTCAGCACGCAACCCTGCCCGGATTGCCGCGGTACCCGCCTGCGTCGCGAGGCGCGGCATGTGTGGGTTGGTGAGAAAACCTTGCCGGCGGTGACCAATCTGCCGATCGGCGACGCCTGTGAGTATTTCGGCGTGCTGAAACTGACCGGCCGCCGTGGCGAGATTGCCGACAAGATCCTCAAGGAAATCCGCGAGCGGCTGCAGTTTCTGGTCAACGTTGGCCTGGACTACTTATCACTGGATCGCAGTGCCGACACGCTGTCCGGCGGTGAAGCCCAGCGGATTCGCCTGGCCAGTCAGATTGGCGCCGGTCTGGTGGGGGTTCTGTATATCCTCGATGAACCGTCGATCGGTCTGCATCAACGGGACAACGACCGGTTGCTGGGCACCCTCAAGCATCTGCGGGACATCGGCAACACAGTGATCGTGGTCGAGCACGATGAAGATGCGATTCGTCTGGCCGACTATGTGGTGGATATCGGCCCGGGTGCAGGCGTGCACGGCGGGCATATCGTTGCCGAAGGGACGCCGGCCGAAGTCATGGCTCACCCTGATTCGCTGACCGGCAAGTATTTGTCGGGCCGGGTGAAGATCGCAGTCCCAGCCAAACGCACGCCGCGTAACAAGAAGTTGTCGCTGTCGCTCAAGGGCGCTCGCGGCAACAATTTGCGCAATGTCGACCTGGAGATTCCAATCGGTCTGCTGACCTGTGTGACCGGTGTGTCCGGCTCAGGCAAATCGACGCTGATCAACAACACGCTGTTCCCTTTGAGCGCTACAGCACTCAATGGGGCAACGACTCTGGAAGCGGCTGCTCACGACAGCATTAAAGGCCTGGAACATCTGGACAAGGTTGTGGACATCGATCAGAGCCCGATCGGCCGCACGCCGCGCTCCAACCCGGCAACGTATACCGGGCTGTTCACGCCGATTCGCGAACTGTTCGCTGGCGTTCCGGAGTCCCGCTCTCGCGGTTACGGTCCTGGGCGCTTCTCCTTCAACGTGAAGGGCGGACGCTGCGAGGCCTGTCAGGGCGATGGCCTGATCAAGGTGGAGATGCACTTCCTGCCGGACATCTATGTTCCGTGTGATGTTTGCAAGAGCAAGCGCTACAACCGCGAAACGCTGGAGATCAAGTACAAGGGCAAGAGCATCCACGAAACCCTGGAGATGACCATCGAGGAAGCTCGAGTCTTCTTCGACGCGGTTCCGGCTCTGGCGCGCAAGCTTCAGACGTTGATGGATGTCGGTCTGTCGTACATCAAGCTAGGACAATCGGCGACCACACTATCTGGCGGTGAAGCCCAGCGGGTGAAACTGTCGCGCGAGTTGTCCAAGCGCGATACCGGCAAGACGCTGTATATCCTCGATGAACCGACTACCGGCTTGCACTTCGCCGATATCCAGCAACTGCTCGACGTACTGCATCGTCTGCGCGACCACGGCAATACCGTGGTCGTGATCGAACACAACCTGGATGTGATCAAAACCGCCGACTGGTTGGTGGACTTGGGGCCGGAAGGTGGTTCCAAGGGCGGCCAGATCATTGCCGTCGGTACGCCGGAAGAAGTGTCCGAGATGAAGCAGTCTCACACCGGTTACTACCTCAAACCGCTGCTGGCTCGCGACAGGGCCTGAATCAGGGCCATGAAAAAGCCCCTGTCACTTTGTCGGTGACAGGGGCTTTTGTTTGTGTGGCCTGCTAAAAGATCAGAACTGCGATTGCAGGTAATTTTCCAGACCAATCAGTTTGATCAGACCCAGCTGCTTCTCCAGCCAGTAGGTATGATCTTCTTCGGTATCGGCCAGCTGAATGCGCAGGATCTCGCGGGTGACGTAGTCCTTGTGCAGCTCGCAAAGCTCAATGCCCTTGCAGAGAGCTGCCCGAACCTTGTACTCCAGACGCAAATCAGCGGCGAGCATGTCAGGCACGGTGGTGCCGACATCCAGATCGTCCGGACGCATACGCGGAGTACCTTCGAGCATGAGGATCCGACGCATCAGGGCGTCAGCGTGCTGCGCCTCTTCTTCCATCTCGTGATTGATACGTTCGTAGAGCTCGGTGAACCCCCAGTCCTCGTACATCCGCGAATGGATGAAATATTGATCACGGGCTGCCAGTTCGCCTGTCAGCAACGTGTTGAGGTAATCGATTACGTCTGGGTGACCCTGCATCGCCCTACATCTCCCTGCTTGAAAGTCTGTAGTTTGAACCAAGCTGACCGGAAGGTCACTCGCTCGACGCAATGAAAGCGAAGATATTCTGAGAAAAGCAGTTTAAATGACGCAAAAACCGCCCAAATGAGGGCGGTTCTGCTTATCGTTTAGACTTAGTTAAGCTGTAAGCCCAACGCCTTTGCGATGCCTTCTCCATAAGCTGGGTCAGCCCTGAAGAAATGCTGCAGTTGACGATCAATCACGTCACCGGAAACCCCGGCCATGGCACCGGCAATGTTGTTGATCAGCAGGGCTTTCTGCTCATCGTTCATTAGACGGAACAGCGCACCGGCATGGCTGTAGTAGTCAGTATCTTCGCGATGATCGTAACGATCGGCGGCGCCGCTCAAGGCCAAGGCTGGTTCCGCATAATGCGGTGCCTGTTTCGGTGATTCCACGTAGCTGTTCGGCTCATAGTTCGGCGCCGCACCACCATTGACGCCAAATGCCATGGAGCCGTCGCGCTGGTAGGTGTTGACCGGACTACGAGGCGCATTCACCGGCAGTTGCTGGTGATTGGTGCCCACACGGTAGCGATGGGCATCGGCGTAAGCGAACACGCGACCTTGCAGCATGCGATCAGGGGACAGACCGACACCCGGGACCATGTTGCTCGGACCGAACGCAGCTTGCTCGACTTCAGCGAAGTAGTTCAGCGGATTGCGGTTGAGCTCCAGCTCGCCCACCTCGATCAACGGAAACTCTTTCTGCGACCAGGTTTTGGTCACGTCGAACGGGTTCTCGTAGTGATCAGCGGCCTGGGCCTCGGTCATGACCTGGATGTTGACACTCCATTTCGGGAAGTCTCCGCGCTCAATGGCGCCGAACAGGTCACGTTGTGCGTAATCCGGATCGGTACCCGCCAGCCGCGCCGCTTCTGCCGGAGCAAGGTTCTTGATCCCCTGTTTGGTTTTGTAGTGCCACTTTACCCAGTGACGCTCGCCATTGGCGTTAATCAGGCTGTAGGTGTGGCTACCAAAGCCGTGCATGTGGCGATAACCATCAGGGATGCCGCGGTCCGAGAACAGAATAGTGACCTGGTGCAATGCCTCAGGTGAGTGAGACCAGAAGTCCCACATCGCCTGCGCGCTTTTCAGGTTGCTTTGCGGCAGGCGCTTCTGGGTGTGGATAAAGTCAGGGAATTTCAGCGGATCACGGATGAAAAATACCGGTGTGTTGTTACCGACGATGTCCCAGTTGCCTTCTTCTGTGTAGAACTTCAGGGCAAATCCGCGTGGATCACGCTCGGTATCAGCCGAACCGCGCTCGCCACCCACGGTGGAGAATCGCAGGAAGGTCGGAGTTTGTTTGCCTACAGACTCGAACAGCTTGGCACTGGTGTACTGAGTGATATCGCGAGTCACCGTGAATGTACCGTAAGCACCCGAGCCTTTAGCATGCACGCGACGCTCCGGGATGTTTTCACGGTTGAAGTGGGCAAGTTTCTCAATCAGGTGGAAATCGTCGAGCAGCAAAGGACCACGAGGGCCGGCGGAGCGGGAATTCTGGTTGTCGGCAACAGGAGCGCCACTGGCGGTCGTAAGCGTTTTATTCTGGCTCATGCGATCTCTTCCTCTGTCAGTCTTGGAACTGCCGGCTAATCGGCTGGGAGGGAGTATCAACCATGCACATGACGCCATCAAATTCATTAAATTGTGGGCAGTGATAGAAATTTACTAACGGAGATCGGAGATGGATAGTCGCAAGGCCATACTTTTCAGACGCGCACAAAAAACCGGGCACTAGGCCCGGTTCCTTGTTTCAGACTGACGTCTTACTCAGCGGATACAGCTTCACCGCCGACAGCACGATCAACCAACTCGACGTACGCCATAGGCGCGTTGTCGCCAGCGCGGAAACCGCACTTGAGGATGCGCAGGTAGCCACCCTCACGGGTAGCGTAACGCTTGCCCAGGTCGTTGAAGAGCTTACCAACGATAGCTTTCGAACGAGTACGGTCAAAAGCCAGACGACGGTTAGCAACGCTGTCTGTCTTGGCCAAAGTGATCAGCGGCTCAGCAACGCGGCGCAGTTCTTTGGCTTTTGGCAGTGTAGTTTTGATCAGCTCGTGCTCGAACAGCGACACCGCCATGTTTTGAAACATGGCCTTGCGGTGCGAGCTGGTGCGGCTCAGGTGACGACCACTTTTACGATGACGCATGGTTCATTCCTTACCAAACACAACGTTCGGTGATTACGACGATCAGGCAGTCGCCTTGTCGTCCTTCTTAAGACTTGCAGGCGGCCAGTTGTCGAGGCGCATGCCGAGGGACAGACCGCGGGAGGCCAGAACGTCCTTGATTTCAGTCAAGGATTTCTTGCCAAGGTTCGGAGTCTTCAACAGCTCTACTTCGGTACGCTGAATCAGGTCGCCGATGTAGTAGATGTTTTCCGCCTTAAGGCAGTTAGCCGAACGTACAGTCAGTTCCAGATCGTCAACCGGGCGAAGCAGGATCGGATCAATCTCGTCTTCCTGCTCGACAACCACTGGCTCACTGTCACCTTTGAGGTCGACGAACGCAGCCAACTGCTGTTGCAGAATGGTTGCAGCGCGGCGGATAGCCTCTTCAGGATCCAGGGTACCGTTGGTTTCCAGATCAATAACCAGCTTGTCCAGGTTAGTACGCTGTTCGACACGGGCGTTTTCCACCACGTATGCGATACGGCGAACCGGGCTGAACGAAGAGTCAAGCTGCAAGCGACCGATGCTGCGGCTTTCGTCTTCATCGCTCTGACGCGAGTCTGCCGGTTCATAACCACGACCACGAGCTACAGTGAGCTTCATGTTCAGGGCGCCGTTAGACGCCAGGTTAGCGATTACGTGATCGGGGTTGACGATCTCGACATCATGATCCAGCTGAATATCGGCAGCGGTAACCACCCCCGAACCCTTCTTCGACAAGGTCAGCGTAACTTCGTCTCGACCGTGCAGCTTGATAGCCAGACCTTTAAGGTTCAACAGGATTTCAATTACGTCTTCCTGTACACCTTCGATGGCGCTGTACTCGTGGAGCACACCGTCAATCTCGGCCTCGACTACTGCACAGCCGGGCATTGAGGACAACAGGATGCGGCGCAGCGCGTTGCCCAGGGTGTGGCCGAAACCACGCTCGAGAGGCTCGAGAGTGATCTTGGCGCGGGTTGGACTGACAACCTGCACATCAATATGGCGGGGTGTCAGGAACTCATTTACCGAAATCTGCATGGATGCACCTATTTTCTAGCCCTTACTTGGAGTAGAGCTCGACAATCAGGCTTTCGTTGATGTCGGCGGACAGATCACTGCGAGCAGGAACGTTCTTGAAAACGCCCGACTTCTTCTCAGTGTCTACTTCTACCCATTCTACGCGGCCACGTTGGGCACACAGATCGAGAGCTTGGACAATGCGAAGTTGGTTCTTTGCTTTCTCGCGAACTGCGACCACGTCACCAGCACGAACCTGGTAAGACGGAACGTTTACGGTCTGACCGTTAACGCTGATCGACTTGTGCGATACCAGCTGACGGGATTCGGCACGAGTAGAGCCAAAACCCATACGGTATACAACGTTGTCCAGACGGCATTCGAGCAGCTGCAACAGGTTTTCGCCAGTTGCGCCTTTCTTGCCAGCAGCTTCTTTGTAGTAGCCGCTGAATTGACGCTCGAGAACGCCGTAGATACGACGGACCTTCTGCTTTTCACGCAGTTGGGTGCCGTAATCGGACTGGCGACCGCGGCGTTGGCCGTGGATACCAGGTGCTGCTTCGATGTTGCACTTCGATTCGATCGCGCGCACGCCGCTCTTCAGAAAGAGATCGGTGCCTTCGCGACGAGCGAGTTTGCATTTTGGACCAATGTAACGAGCCATTCTTTACAGTCTCCTGGATTACACGCGGCGCTTCTTCGGCGGACGGCACCCGTTGTGCGGGATTGGCGTCACGTCGGTGATGCTGGCGATCTTGTAGCCACAGCCGTTCAAAGCGCGGACTGCGGATTCACGACCTGGACCTGGACCTTTGACGTTAACGTCGAGGTTTTTCAGGCCGTATTCCAGCGCAGCTTGACCAGCACGCTCAGCAGCTACTTGAGCAGCGAACGGGGTGGACTTGCGGGAACCGCGGAAACCCGAACCACCGGAGGTAGCCCAGGAAAGAGCGTTACCTTGACGGTCGGTAATGGTCACGATGGTGTTGTTAAAAGAAGCATGGATGTGGGCGATGCCATCAACCACTGTCTTTTTAACTTTTTTACGAGGACGAGCAGCAGGTTTTGCCATGATTAATTTCCTGTCGATTCGCTGGGGCGATTACTTGCGGATCGGCTTACGCGGACCTTTACGGGTACGCGCGTTGGTCTTGGTACGCTGACCGCGTACTGGAAGACCACGACGATGACGCAGACCGCGATAGCAACCGAGGTCCATCAAACGCTTGATTTTCATGTTGATTTCGCGACGCAGGTCACCTTCAGTGGTGAACTTCGCCACTTCGCCACGCAGCTGTTCAATCTGCTCGTCGCTCAGATCTTTGATCTTTGCCGCTGGGTTTACCCCAGTCACTGCACAAATTTTCTGTGCAGTAGTGCGACCAACACCATAGATGTAGGTCAGCGAGATAACAGTATGCTTGTTATCTGGAATGTTAACGCCTGCAATACGGGCCATTCAGTGGGACTCCAATTGACAGCTACCTACGCCCCGGAAGCCAAGAAATAGGGCGCGAGATAATATCGCTGTAATAACAAATAATCAACCCGGCAGCGCACTAGCTGCCGGGCTTGAAGCACAATCACACTCAGCCTTGGCGCTGTTTGTGACGCGGTTCCGCGCTGCAAATTACTCGAACAACACCTTCGCGGCGAATAATCTTGCAGTTACGGCACAGCTTTTTCACCGATGCACGAACTTTCATCACCAACTCCTCGAACCTTATGGGTACTCAGCGCAACATGCCGCTGCCGTAACCCTTCAGGTTGGCTTTCTTCATCAGGGATTCGTACTGGTGCGAAACGAGGTGCGATTGTACTTGGGACATGAAGTCCATCACAACCACGACCACGATCAGCAACGAGGTCCCGCCAAGGTAGAACGGTACGTTTGCTGCAACCACCAGGAACTGGGGCAACAGGCAGACGGCCGTCATGTAAAGAGCACCGAACATGGTCAAGCGAGTCAGAACGCCATCAATGTAGCGCGCAGACTGCTCACCTGGACGGATGCCCGGAATAAAGGCACCGGACTTCTTCAGGTTTTCCGCTACGTCTTTCGGATTGAACATCAACGCCGTATAGAAGAAGCAGAAGAAAATAATCCCTGCACTAAACAGCAGAATATTCAACGGCTGACCAGGAGCGATCGACTGCGAGATGTCCTGCAACCAGCCCATACCTTCAGACTGGCCGAACCAGGCACCTAACGAAGCCGGGAACAGCAAAATGCTGCTCGCGAAAATAGCCGGAATAACACCGGCCATGTTCACCTTCAGCGGCAAGTGGCTAGTCTGCGCAGCGAAGACCTTGCGGCCCTGCTGACGCTTGGCGTAGTGAACAGCAATACGACGCTGACCACGCTCAATGAACACCACGAAACCGATAATCGCTACTGCCAGCAAACCGATGGCAACCAGGGCGAAGATGTTGATATCACCCTGACGTGCAGACTCGAAAGACTGCCCGATCGCTCTCGGAAGACCGGCGACGATACCCGAAAAAATCAACATCGAGATACCGTTGCCAACACCACGCTCAGTAATCTGCTCACCCAGCCACATCATGAACATCGCACCAGCCACAAAAGTGGATACCGCGACGAAATGGAAGCCAAAGTCACCAGTGAACGCAACGCCCTGCCCCGCCAGACCAATGGACATGCCAACAGCCTGAACGAGAGCAAGGACGACAGTGCCGTAGCGGGTGTACTGGCTGATCTTGCGACGGCCAGCTTCACCTTCCTTCTTCAACTGCTCCAGCTGCGGGCTGACGGCGGTCATCAGCTGCATGATGATCGATGCCGAAATGTACGGCATGATCCCCAGTGCAAAGATGCTCATCCGCTCCAGCGCGCCGCCGGAAAACATGTTGAACAAGCTAAGAATGGTCCCCTCATTCTGTCGAAACAGGTCCGCGAGTCGGTCCGGGTTAATACCTGGAACCGGGATGTGTGCGCCTATTCGGTAGACGATAATCGCCAGGAACAGAAAACGCAGACGAGCCCAGAGTTCAGACATACCGCCTTTGCCGAGCGCAGAGAGAGCACCTTGCTTAGCCATTTATTCCTCGAACTTGCCGCCAGCTGCTTCGATAGCCGCACGCGCACCTTTGGTGGCGCCGATTCCCTTTCCGATGGTGACAGCGCGAGTAACTTCGCCGGACAGCATGATTTTCACACGCTGAACGTTGACGTTAATCACGTTGGCATCTTTCAGGGACTGCACGGTGACGATGTCGCCTTCCACTTTAGCCAGCTCGGACAGACGCACTTCTGCGCGATCCATGGCTTTCAGGGAAACGAAACCAAACTTCGGCAGGCGACGATGCAGCGGCTGTTGACCGCCTTCAAAGCCTGGAGCAATGGTGCCACCGGAGCGGGAGGTTTGACCTTTGTGGCCACGGCCACCAGTCTTACCCAAACCGCTACCGATACCACGGCCCGGACGATGCTTTTCGCGACGGGAACCCGGCGCTGGACTCAGATCATTGAGTTTCATCGATTAACCCTCGACACGCAGCATGTAGTAAGCCTTGTTGATCATCCCGCGATTCTCGGGAGTATCCTGGACTTCTACAGTGTGACCGATGCGACGCAGACCCAGACCCTTAACGCACAGTTTGTGGTTAGGGATGCGGCCGGTCATGCTTTTGATCAGCGTAACTTTAACGGTAGCCATGATCAGAAGATCTCCTTGACGCTTTTGCCACGCTTGGCGGCAATGGATTCAGGAGACTGCATTGCTTTCAAACCCTTGAAAGTGGCGTGAACCACGTTTACCGGGTTAGTCGAGCCGTAGCACTTGGCCAGAACGTTCTGAACGCCAGCAACTTCGAGGACAGCACGCATAGCGCCGCCAGCGATGATACCGGTACCTTCAGAAGCAGGCTGCATGTACACCTTCGAAGCGCCGTGAGCGGACTTCATTGCGTACTGCAGAGTGGTGCCGTTCAGATCAACTTGAATCATGTTGCGGCGAGCAGCTTCCATTGCCTTCTGGATCGCAGCAGGCACTTCACGCGACTTGCCACGGCCGAAGCCAACACGCCCTTTACCATCACCTACCACGGTCAACGCGGTGAAAGTGAAGATACGGCCGCCTTTAACGGTTTTGGCTACGCGGTTAACTTGAACCAGCTTCTCGATGTAGCCTTCGTCGCGCTTTTGGTCGTTATTTGACATAACTTAGAACTCCAGCCCAGCTTCACGAGCAGCATCAGCCAGCGCCTTGACGCGGCCGTGGTACTTGAAGCCAGAGCGGTCGAAAGCCACCTGCGAGACGCCAGCGGCTTTAGCACGCGTAGCGACCAGCTGGCCAACCTTAGTGGCCGCGTCGATGTTGCCAGTGGCGCCATCACGCAGTTCTTTATCCAAAGTCGAGGCGCTTGCCAGGACTTTGTTGCCGTCGGCCGAAATGACCTGGGCGTAGATGTGCTGCGACGAGCGGAACACGCAGAGACGCACGACTTCGAGTTCGTGCATTTTCAGGCGTGCTTTGCGAGCGCGACGCAGGCGAGTAACTTTTTTGTCGGTCATTTGCTATGCCCTACTTCTTCTTGGCTTCTTTACGACGGACGACTTCGTCCGCGTAGCGCACACCTTTGCCTTTGTACGGCTCTGGTGGACGGAAGTCGCGGATCTCGGCGGCCACTTGACCTACTAGCTGCTTATCGATGCCCCGGATCAGGATATCGGTTTGGCTAGGAGTCTCAGCGGTGATGCCTTCCGGCAGTTCGTAATCCACTGGGTGCGAGAAGCCAAGAGCCAGGTTCAGCACTGTGCCTTTTGCTTGCGCTTTGTAACCAACACCGACCAGCTGGAGCTTGCGCTCGAAGCCTTGGCTTACGCCTTGGACCATGTTGTTTACCAACGCACGAGTGGTACCAGCCATTGCGCGAGTTTGTTGATCGCCATTGCGA
Source organism: Pseudomonas sp. P9_31 (assembly GCF_034008235.1). Taxonomy (NCBI): domain Bacteria; kingdom Pseudomonadati; phylum Pseudomonadota; class Gammaproteobacteria; order Pseudomonadales; family Pseudomonadaceae; genus Pseudomonas; species Pseudomonas sp. P9_31. The sequence continues at coordinate 735,529 of NZ_CP125375.1, read as the reverse complement.
GCAGCGAAACGCAGCTCACCAGCTTCTTCAACGATCTCAACGGACGAATGGATGTTCAGTTCGAGAGTACCCTTGGCACCCTTCACCGAAAGCTGTTGGCCTGCGAATTTGACTTCGACACCGGCTGGCAGCTTAACGGGGTTCTTAGCGACGCGTGACATGCTTATCCCCCCTTAGAACACAGTGCAAAGAACTTCGCCGCCGACACCGGCAGCGCGCGCAGCACGATCCGTCATCACACCTTTGTTGGTGGAGACGATAGACACACCGAGACCGCCACGAACTTTTGGCAGATCATCGACGGACTTGTACTGACGCAGGCCTGGACGGCTAACGCGCTTCACTTCCTCGATGACCGGACGGCCTTCGAAGTACTTCAGCTCGATGGACAGCAGTGGCTTGATTTCGCTGCTGATCTGATAACCCGCAATGTAACCTTCGTCCTTCAGGACTTTGGCAACAGCTACCTTCAAAGTAGAAGATGGCATGCTTACGACGGACTTTTCAGCCATCTGGGCATTACGGATTCGAGTTAGCATGTCCGCTAACGGGTCCTGCATACTCATGGGCTAGACGCTCCTAATACACAAAAAATTAGCCTTGCGGCTACTACGTGTCGCCGAATACATCCGCGCAAAAAAAGCACGGGCTCAGGCGAGCCGGGTATTCTAGACACACCCCACAAATGAATCAAGCCCCAATAGGGGCTTGATTCAAGTTCAAGGTCACCGATGGTCAGGATCTTGCGACCCCGAGCACCTAGACTTTGACAGTGCTTACCAGCTGGCTTTAACCAGACCAGGTACGTCACCACGCATTGCAGCTTCACGCAGCTTGTTACGGCCAAGGCCGAACTTGCGGTAAACGCCGTGTGGACGACCGGTCAGGCGGCAGCGGTTACGCATGCGCGAAGCGCTTGCGTCACGTGGCTGCTTCTGCAGAGCTACTGTAGCTTCCCAACGCGCTTCTGGACTTGCGTTCAGATCAACGATGATTGCTTTCAGTGCTGCACGCTTTTTGGCGTACTTGGCAACCGTGAGCTGACGCTTCAGCTCGCGGTTCTTCATGCTCATCTTGGCCATTTTCCTACTCCAATCAGTTGCGGAACGGGAATTTGAAAGCACGCAACAGGGCGCGACCTTCATCATCGTTCTTGGCAGTGGTGGTCAGGGTAATGTCCAGACCGCGGAGAGCATCGATCTTGTCGTAGTCGATTTCCGGGAAGATGATCTGCTCTTTAACGCCCATGCTGTAGTTACCACGACCATCGAAGGACTTGGCATTCAGGCCGCGGAAGTCGCGAACCCGAGGCAGGGAGATCGACAGCAGACGATCCAGGAACTCGTACATACGCTCACGGCGCAGGGTCACTTTGACGCCGATCGGCCAACCTTCACGGACTTTAAAGCCAGCGATGGATTTGCGAGCGTAGGTCACAACGACTTTCTGGCCGGTGATCTTTTCCAGGTCAGCAACAGCGTGCTCGATGACTTTTTTGTCACCGATCGCTTCGCCCAGACCCATGTTCAGGGTGATTTTGGTAACGCGCGGAACTTCCATCACGTTCGACAGCTTAAGTTCTTCCTTAAGCTTCGGTGCGATTTCCTTCCGGTAAATCTCTTTTAGTCGTGCCATGGTCTTCTACCTAGCAGTGTTCAAGCATCAACCGCTTTTTGGGTCGACTTGAAGACACGAATTTTCTTACCGTCTTCTACTTTGAAACCAACGCGATCAGCTTTGTTGGTTTCGCCGTTGAAAATGGCAACGTTGGAAGCGTGCAGTGGCGCTTCTTTCTCGACGATACCGCCTTGTACGCCCGACATCGGGTTAGGCTTGGTATGACGCTTAACCAGGTTCAGACCACCAACGACCAGACGGTCATCAGCGAGAACCTTAAGCACCTTACCGCGCTTACCTTTGTCTTTGCCGGCGATCACGATGATCTCGTCGTCACGACGAATCTTTTGCATGTCGGATCTCCTTACAGCACTTCTGGGGCGAGCGAGACGATCTTCATGAACTTCTCAGTACGAAGTTCACGGGTCACTGGCCCAAAGATACGGGTGCCGATCGGCTCTTGCTTGTTGTTCAGAAGAACAGCAGCGTTGCCATCAAAGCGGATAATGGAGCCATCTGCACGGCGAACGCCGTGACGAGTGCGGACCACAACAGCAGTCATCACTTGGCCTTTTTTCACCTTACCGCGAGGAATTGCTTCCTTCACGGTAACTTTGATGATGTCACCGATACCAGCGTAACGACGATGGGAGCCACCCAGCACCTTGATGCACATAACGCGGCGAGCGCCGCTGTTATCGGCCACATCGAGCATGGATTGAGTCTGAATCATATAATTTCTCCGACCCCTAGTCCTTAGACTTCCACAGCGCGTTCGAGAACATCAACCAGCGCCCAAGACTTGGTCTTGGCCAAAGGACGAGTTTCACGAATAGTGACTTTGTCGCCGATGTGGCACTGATTGGTTTCGTCGTGCGCGTGCAGCTTAGTCGAACGCTTAACGTATTTACCGTAGATCGGGTGCTTAACGCGACGCTCGATCAGAACGGTGATGGTTTTGTCCATCTTGTCGCTGACAACACGGCCAGTCAGCGTACGGACAGTTTTTTCGGCTTCAGCCATGATTACTTACCTGCCTGCTGGTTGAGCACAGTCTTCACGCGAGCGATGTCACGCTTAACTTGCGAGAGCAGATGAGACTGCCCCAACTGGCCAGTTGCTTTCTGCATACGCAGATTGAACTGGTCGCGCAGCAGGCCGAGCAGTTGCTCGTTCAGCTGCTGTGCGGATTTTTCACGAAGTTCATTCGCTTTCATCACATCACCGTCCGTTTAACAAAGGAGGTGGCGAGCGGCAGCTTTGCAGCAGCCAGGGCGAAAGCCTCACGCGCCAGCTCTTCAGAAACACCCTCGATTTCATACAGGACTTTGCCTGGCTGAATCTGGGCAACCCAGTACTCCACGTTACCCTTACCTTTACCCATCCGAACTTCGAGTGGCTTTTTGGAAATAGGCTTGTCCGGGAATACACGGATCCAGATCTTGCCGCCACGTTTAACGTGACGGGTCAGTGCACGACGCGCTGACTCGATCTGACGAGCGGTGAGACGACCACGAGCAACAGACTTCAGCGCGAACTCGCCGAAGCTGACTTTGCTACCGCGCAATGCCAGGCCACGGTTGTGACCAGTCATTTGCTTGCGGAACTTCGTACGCTTTGGTTGCAACATTTGGCGTACCCCTTACTTAGCAGCTTTTTTACGAGGCGCTGGTGCTTGTGGTTTCAGCTCTTCTTGGCGACCACCAATTACTTCGCCTTTGAAGATCCAAACCTTTACACCGATCACACCATAAGTGGTGTGAGCTTCGTAGTTGGCATAGTCGATGTCGGCACGCAGGGTGTGCAGTGGCACACGACCTTCGCGATACCATTCAGTACGTGCGATTTCAGCACCGCCGAGACGACCGCTCACTTGGATTTTGATGCCTTTGGCACCAATGCGCATGGCGTTCTGAACAGCGCGCTTCATAGCGCGACGGAACATTACGCGACGCTCCAGCTGCTGAGCTACGCTCTGCGCAACCAGCATACCGTCGAGCTCCGGCTTGCGGATCTCTTCGATATTGATGTGCACAGGCACACCCATTTGCTTGGTCAGGTCCTGACGCAGTTTCTCAACATCTTCACCTTTCTTCCCGATAACGATACCTGGACGAGCGGTGTGGATGGTGATACGTGCAGTCTGAGCCGGACGATGGATATCGATACGGCTTACGGACGCGCTTTTTAGTTTGTCTTGGAGATACTCACGCACCTTCAGATCAGCGAACAAATAGTCCGCATAAGTCCGACCGTCTGCGTACCAGACGGAGGTGTGCTCCTTGACGATTCCCAGGCGAATGCCAATGGGATGTACTTTCTGACCCATCTCTTCGACTCCGTTACTTGTCAGCAACCTTGACAGTGATATGGCAAGACCGCTTGACGATGCGATCAGCACGGCCTTTGGCACGTGGCATGATGCGCTTCAGCGAACGCCCTTCGTTGACGAAAACGGTGCTGACCTTCAGGTCATCAACGTCTGCGCCTTCGTTATGCTCGGCGTTGGCTACGGCCGACTCCAGCACTTTCTTCATGATCTCGGCGGCTTTCTTACTGCTGAAAGCCAACAGGTTGAGCGCTTCGCCCACCTTCTTCCCGCGGATCTGGTCGGCGACCAAGCGGGCTTTCTGGGCGGAGATTCGAGCGCCCGACAACTTAGCGGCTACTTCCATCGTTCCTTACCCCTTAACGCTTGGCTTTCTTGTCTGCCACGTGCCCACGATATGTGCGGGTACCGGCAAACTCGCCCAGTTTGTGGCCGACCATGTCTTCGTTCACGAGAACTGGAACATGTTGACGACCGTTATGCACAGCAATGGTCAGACCGACCATTTGTGGCAGGATCATGGAACGGCGCGACCAGGTCTTAACTGGTTTGCGATCGTTCTTTTCCGCCGCCACTTCGATCTTCTTCAGTAGGTGAAGATCAATAAAAGGACCTTTTTTCAGAGAACGTGGCACTGTCGTATCCCTCTATTTACTTGCGACGACGGACGATCATTTTGTCGGTACGCTTATTACCACGAGTCTTCGCGCCCTTAGTCGGGAAGCCCCATGGCGATACCGGATGACGACCACCAGAGGTACGACCTTCACCACCACCATGTGGGTGGTCAACCGGGTTCATGGCAACACCACGAACGGTTGGGCGAACGCCACGCCAGCGTTTGGCACCAGCTTTACCCAGCGAACGCAGGCTGTGCTCGGAGTTCGAGACTTCACCCAGGGTCGCGCGGCATTCAGCCAGCACTTTACGCATCTCACCAGAACGCAGACGCAGGGTCACGTAGACACCTTCACGAGCGATCAGCTGAGCCGAAGCACCAGCGGAACGAGCGATCTGTGCGCCTTTACCTGGCTTCAATTCGATGCCGTGTACGGTGCTACCAACTGGAATGTTACGCAGTTGCAGAGCGTTGCCCGGCTTGATCGGCGCCAGAGCACCCGCGATCAGCTGGTCACCAGCACTCACGCCTTTAGGGGCGATGATGTAGCGACGCTCGCCATCTGCGTACAGCAGCAGAGCGATGTGAGCAGTACGGTTTGGATCGTATTCGATACGCTCGACAGTGGCAGCGATGCCATCTTTGTCGTTGCGACGGAAATCGACCAGACGATAATGCTGCTTATGGCCACCACCGATGTGACGAGTGGTAATACGACCATTGTTGTTACGACCACCAGACTTCGATTTTTTCTCGAGCAGCGGTGCGTGAGGAGCGCCTTTATGCAGCTCCTGGTTGACCACCTTGACCACAAAACGGCGGCCAGGGGAAGTCGGTTTGCATTTAACGATTGCCATGATGCACCCCTTCCTTACTCAGCACTGCTGCTGAAATCGAGATCTTGGCCTGGCTGAAGGGAGATAACTGCCTTCTTCCAGTCATTACGCTTGCCCAGACCGCGAGCAGTGCGCTTGCTCTTACCCAGAACATTCAGGGTAGTAACGCGCTCTACTTTCACGCTGAACAGGCTTTCGACGGCCTTCTTGATTTCCAGCTTGGTTGCGTCAGTCGCAACCTTGAAAACGAACTGGCCTTTCTTGTCTGCCAGAACCGTAGCCTTCTCGGAAACGTGCGGGCCAAGCAGAACTTTAAATACGCGTTCCTGGTTCATCCCAGCAGCTCCTCGAATTTCTTCACGGCCGACACGGTGATCAACACCTTGTCGTATGCGATCAGACTAACTGGATCGGAACCTTGCACGTCACGTACATCAACGTGCGGCAGGTTGCGAGCAGCCAGGTACAGGTTCTGATCAACAGCGTCCGACACGATCAGAACGTCGGTCAGGCTCATGTTGTTCAGCTTGCCCAGCAGGTCTTTGGTTTTCGGCGTTTCAACGGCGAAATCCTGAACCACAACCAGACGATCAGTACGCACCAGCTCAGCAAGGATGGAACGCATTGCTGCGCGATACATCTTCTTGTTCAGCTTCTGGGAGTGATCCTGAGGACGAGCTGCGAAAGTGGTACCGCCGCCACGCCAGATTGGGCTACGGATAGTACCGGCACGAGCACGGCCAGTACCTTTCTGACGCCATGGACGCTTACCGCCACCACGAACGTCGGAACGGGTCTTTTGCTGCTTGCTACCTTGACGGCCGCCAGCCATGTAGGCCACGACTGCTTGGTGAACCAGCGTCTCGTTGAATTCGCCGCCAAATGTCAGTTCGGAAACTTCGATCGCTTGAGCGTCATTTACATTTAATTGCATGTCAGCTTCCCCTTAACCGCGAGCCTTGGCTGCTGGACGTACAACCAAGTTGCCGCCAGTAGCGCCAGGAACAGCGCCCTTGACCAACAACAGATTGCGTTCAGCGTCCACGCGCACTACTTCGAGGGACTGCACGGTCACGCGCTCAGCGCCCATATGACCGGACATTTTTTTGCCCTTGAATACACGACCAGGAGTCTGGCACTGGCCGATAGAGCCTGGAACGCGGTGGGATACGGAGTTACCGTGGGTGTTATCTTGCCCGCGGAAATTCCAACGCTTGATCGTACCCTGGAAGCCTTTACCTTTGGACTGACCGGTTACATCAACCAGTTGACCAGCAGCGAAGATTTCAGCGTTGATCAGATCGCCGGCCTGGTACTCGCCTTCTTCAAGACGGAATTCCATTACGGTACGACCAGCGGCAACGTTCGCCTTAGCGAAGTGACCGGCTTGAGCGGCTGTAACACGCGAAGCACGACGCTCGCCGACAGTGACTTGCACTGCACGATAGCCATCGGTCTCTTCAGTTTTGAACTGGGTGACGCGATTCGGTTCGATCTCAATGACCGTGACCGGAATGGAGACACCTTCTTCGGTGAAAATACGGGTCATACCGCATTTACGACCGACTACACCAATAGTCATGTTGTAAACCTCATGAGTGTACGGGGCTTTCACCCGCTATGGCCGCCCATTTCAGAGCGTTACACGACTAAGACCGAGTCTTAGCCGAGGCTGATCTGCACTTCCACACCGGCCGCAAGATCAAGCTTCATAAGAGCATCAACGGTTTTATCCGTTGGCTGGACGATGTCCAGAACGCGCTTATGAGTACGGATCTCGTACTGGTCACGCGCGTCTTTGTTGACGTGCGGGGAGACCAGAACGGTGAACCGCTCTTTACGGGTAGGCAGTGGAATTGGACCACGCACTTGAGCACCAGTACGTTTCGCGGTTTCCACGATTTCCTGGGTGGATTGGTCGATCAGGCGATGGTCAAAAGCCTTCAACCTGATACGGATTTGCTGATTTTGCATTGGATTTCAGACTCCGGCTGCTATTCCCACCGAGCGCAATACGCCCGTTAAAAGGAGGCGCAATTCTATAGACGGGCCAACATAGTGTCAACCCAATAAAAAAGCCCCCGCAAGCGGAGGCTTTTTATCAAATCAACGATTACTCGATGATTTTGGCTACGACGCCAGCGCCGACGGTACGACCGCCTTCACGAATAGCGAAACGCAGACCGTCTTCCATTGCGATGGTCTTGATCAGGGTGACAACCATTTTGATGTTGTCGCCTGGCATTACCATTTCAACGCCTTCCGGCAGTTCGCAGTTACCGGTCACGTCAGTGGTCCGGAAGTAGAACTGTGGACGGTAGCCTTTGAAGAACGGAGTGTGACGACCGCCTTCTTCTTTGCTCAGAACGTACACTTCAGCTTCGAACTTGGTGTGCGGCTTAACCGAACCTGGCTTAACCAGAACCTGGCCACGCTCAACGTCGTCACGCTTGGTACCACGCAGCAGAACGCCGCAGTTCTCGCCAGCACGACCTTCGTCGAGCAGCTTACGGAACATTTCAACACCGGTGCAGGTGGTGACGGTAGTGTCACGCAGACCAACGATTTCCAGTGGATCCTGAACCTTGACGATACCGCGCTCGATACGGCCAGTTACAACAGTACCGCGACCAGAGATCGAGAATACGTCTTCGATTGGCATCAGGAACGGCTTGTCGATAACACGAACTGGCTCTGGGATGTAGCTGTCCAGAGTTTCTACCAGACGCTTAACAGCGGTGGTACCCATTTCGTTGTCGTCTTGGCCGTTCAGAGCCATCAGAGCCGAACCGATGATGATCGGAGTGTCGTCACCTGGGAAGTCGTAAGTGCTCAGCAGATCGCGCACTTCCATCTCAACCAGTTCCAGCAGCTCAGCGTCGTCAACCATGTCAGCCTTGTTCAGGAAGACAACGATGTACGGAACGCCTACCTGACGGGACAGCAGGATGTGCTCACGGGTTTGTGGCATCGGACCATCAGCGGCCGAGCAAACCAGGATAGCGCCGTCCATCTGAGCAGCACCGGTGATCATGTTCTTCACATAGTCAGCGTGACCTGGGCAGTCAACGTGAGCGTAGTGACGAATCGAAGAGTTGTACTCAACGTGCGCGGTGTTGATGGTGATACCACGAGCCTTTTCTTCCGGAGCGCTGTCGATTTTATCGAAAGCAACAACGGCCGAACCGAAAACTTCGGAGCAGACGCGGGTCAGAGCAGCAGTCAGAGTGGTTTTACCGTGGTCGACGTGACCGATGGTGCCAACGTTGACGTGCGGTAGGGAACGATCAAATTTTTCTTTAGCCACGACAATTAACTCCTTGCCTAAAGGGCTGAATCAGCCTTGCTTTTTGGTAACAGTTTCGACGATATGCGACGGAGCTGTATTGTATTTTTTGAATTCCATAGAGTAGCTTGCGCGACCCTGGGACATGGAACGAACATCGGTCGCGTAACCGAACATCTCGCCCAGCGGAACTTCGGCGCGAATTACTTTGCCGGAGACCGTGTCTTCCATACCCAAGATCATGCCGCGACGACGGTTAAGGTCGCCCATCACGTCACCCATATAGTCTTCAGGTGTAACAACCTCTACCGCCATGATCGGCTCAAGCAACTCACCACCGCCCTTCTGGGCCAGTTGCTTGGTCGCCATGGAAGCAGCCACCTTAAACGCCATCTCATTGGAGTCGACGTCGTGGTAAGAACCATCAAACACGGTAGCCTTCAGGCCGATCAGCGGATAGCCGGCAACAACGCCGTTCTTCATCTGCTCTTCGATACCCTTCTGGATAGCCGGGATGTATTCCTTAGGAACCACACCACCCACCACTTCGTTCAGGAATTGCAGACCTTCCTGACCTTCGTCAGCAGGAGCAAAACGGATCCAGCAGTGACCGAACTGACCACGACCACCAGACTGACGAACGAACTTGCCTTCGATCTCACAGCTCTTCGTGATGCGCTCACGATAGGAAACCTGAGGCTTACCAATGTTGGCTTCGACGTTGAACTCACGGCGCATCCGGTCAACCAGGATGTCCAGGTGCAACTCGCCCATGCCAGAAATGATCGTCTGACCAGTCTCTTCATCGGTTTTAACGCGGAAAGACGGGTCTTCCTGAGCAAGTTTGCCCAGAGCGATACCCATTTTTTCCTGGTCATCCTTGGTCTTAGGCTCAACGGCAACCGAAATAACCGGCTCCGGGAAGTCCATGCGAACCAGGATGATCGGCTTGTCAGCGTTGCACAAGGTTTCACCAGTGGTGACGTCCTTCATGCCGATCAAGGCCGCGATGTCACCAGCGCGTACTTCCTTGATTTCTTCACGGGCGTTTGCGTGCATTTGCACCATACGACCCACGCGCTCTTTCTTGCCCTTAACCGAGTTGATCACGCCGTCGCCGGAGGCCAACACGCCCGAGTAAACACGGACAAAGGTCAAGGTACCCACGAATGGGTCGGTAGCGATCTTGAACGCCAGAGCCGAGAACGGCTCGTCGTCGCTCGCATGACGCTCCATTTGCTTTTCCTCGTCATCCGGGTCAGTACCCTTGATGGCAGGAATATCAGTAGGAGCAGGCAAGTAGTCGATAACGGCGTCGAGAACCAGGGGAACACCCTTGTTCTTGAAGGAAGAACCGCAAACAGCCAGAACGATCTCACCAGCGATAGTACGCTGACGCAGAGCGGCCTTGATTTCCTCGATGGAGAGCTCTTCCCCTTCGAGGTACTTGTTCATCAGCTCTTCGCTGGCTTCAGCCGCAGCCTCAACCATGTTGCTACGCCACTCTTCAGCCAGTTCCTGCAGCTCAGCAGGGATAGCTTCGCGACGAGGCGTCATGCCCTTGTCAGCATCGTTCCAGTAAACCGCTTCCATGGTCATCAGATCGATCTGACCCTGGAAGTTGTCCTCGGAACCGATAGCCAACTGGATTGGCACCGGAGTGTGACCCAGACGCTGTTTGATCTGAGCGATCACGCGCAGGAAGTTCGCACCAGCACGGTCCATCTTGTTCACGTAAACGATACGTGGAACACCGTACTTGTTGGCTTGACGCCATACGGTTTCGGACTGAGGCTCAACACCCGAAGTACCACAGAACACAACGACCGCGCCGTCGAGTACACGCAGGGAACGCTCAACTTCAATGGTGAAGTCTACGTGGCCCGGGGTGTCAATGACGTTGAAGCGGTATTGATCTTTGTGCTGCTTCTGGGAACCCTGCCAGAAAGCGGTGATAGCAGCAGAAGTAATGGTAATACCACGCTCCTGCTCCTGCACCATCCAGTCTGTGGTCGCGGCGCCGTCATGCACCTCGCCCATCTTGTGACTTTTGCCGGTGTAAAAAAGGACGCGCTCGGTGGTGGTGGTTTTACCAGCATCCACGTGAGCAACGATACCGATGTTACGGTAGCGGCTAATCGGAGTAGTACGAGCCATAAAGCCCTCGCAAAATTAGTGAAGCTAAAATTAGAAGCGGTAGTGCGAGAAAGCTTTGTTAGCTTCAGCCATACGGTGCACGTCTTCACGCTTCTTAACAGCAGCACCTTTACCTTCAGCAGCGTCCAACAGTTCGCCAGCCAAACGCAGAGCCATAGACTTCTCGCCGCGCTTACGGGCGAAGTCTACCAACCAGCGCATTGCCAGAGCGTTACGACGGGACGGACGAACTTCGACCGGAACCTGGTAAGTAGCACCGCCTACACGGCGCGACTTTACTTCGACCAGCGGAGCGATGGCGTCGAGAGCTTTCTCGAAGATTTCCAGGGGGTCGCTGTTCTTGCGTTCTTTAACCTTTTCCAGCGCGCCATAAACGATACGCTCGGCAACGGCTTTTTTACCGCTTTCCATTACGTGGTTCATGAACTTGGCCAGGATTTGGCTTCCGTATTTTGGATCGTCAAGCACTTCGCGCTTGGCTGCTACGCGTCTTCTTGGCATGGATAAGCCCTCAAACGGTCTTCAGGTTCGCTCGGAATCGGTGCCCTTTCGGGACGCCTCCGACCTTACTCTTATCGACTCAGAAAAATAGAAATCGGTTTTTTTGCTGCAAGCGGCTATTACTTCGGACGCTTGGTACCGTACTTCGAACGACCTTGGTTACGACCTTTAACGCCGGAAGTATCCAAAGAGCCGCGAACGGTGTGGTAACGAACACCCGGCAAGTCTTTTACACGACCGCCGCGGATCAGTACCACGCTGTGCTCTTGCAGGTTGTGGCCTTCACCACCGATGTACGAGGAAACCTCGAAACCGTTGGTCAGACGCACACGGCATACTTTACGCAGTGCCGAGTTAGGTTTTTTCGGCGTAGTTGTATACACACGGGTGCATACGCCACGACGTTGCGGGCAGTTCTGCAGCGCAGGCACGTCGGACTTCTCGACGATACGCTTACGCGGCTGACGTACCAGCTGGTTGATAGTTGCCATCTACTAGCTCCACTGTTGTCTTGCGACGCTATTGTCTTGCAAGAAAAGCAAAATGGCAGGAACGAATTCCCGCCAAATTTAGGGGTACAAGAGTCTAAAGAGGATCTTGTCCCCAGTCAAGGCAAGGCCCCGACCTCCCCACTCATCCAACCTCGACAAAATGCCTCGATTCGATGAACGGAGTGACCAGGGCCCGCACTCATTTACCGCAGAACTCAGTTACCGCTCGAGTTCAGCGCTTCGGTCAGTGCAGCTTCCACTTCACTGGCGCTTACACGCAACGGCTTGTCAGCATCACGGCGGCGCTTGCGCTCGCTGTGATAAGCCAGACCGGTACCGGCCGGGATCAGACGACCCACGACTACGTTTTCTTTCAGGCCGCGCAGGTAATCGCGCTTGCCGGTTACCGCCGCTTCGGTCAGTACGCGAGTGGTTTCCTGGAAGGAAGCCGCCGAGATGAACGATTCGGTGGACAACGACGCCTTGGTGATACCCAGCAGAACGCGAGTGAACTTGGAGACAAACTTGTCTTCAGTGCTCAGACGCTCGTTCTCGACCAGCACGTGAGTCAGCTCCATCTGGTCGCCCTTGATGAAACTGGAATCGCCGGATTCAGCGATTTCAACTTTACGCAGCATCTGACGCAGGATGGTCTCGATGTGCTTGTCGTTGATCTTCACGCCTTGCAGACGGTAAACGTCCTGGATCTCGTTCACGATGTACTTGGCCAGCGCACTCACACCCAACAGACGCAGGATGTCGTGTGGATCGCTCGGACCGTCGGAGATAACTTCGCCGCGGTTTACCTGTTCGCCTTCGAAGACGTTCAGGTGGCGCCACTTCGGAATCAGCTCTTCATACGGATCGCTACCGTCGTTCGGGGTGATAACCAGACGGCGCTTGCCCTTGGTCTCTTTACCGAACGCGATGGTGCCGCTGACTTCAGCCAGAATCGAGGCTTCTTTCGGACGACGGGCTTCGAACAAGTCGGCAACACGCGGCAGACCACCGGTGATGTCGCGGGTCTTCGAAGTCTCTTGCGGAATACGAGCGATAACATCACCGATCGCGATTTTCGCACCGTCCGCTACACCGACCAGGGCGTTCGCAGGCAGGAAGTACTGAGCAATTACGTCGGTACCCGGCAGCAAGAGATCCTTGCCGTTGTCATCAACCATCTTCACAGCAGGACGGATATCTTTACCGGCAGCTGGACGGTCTTTGGCGTCGAGTACTTCAATGTTGGTCATACCGGTCAATTCGTCAGTCTGACGCTTGATCGTGATGCCTTCTTCCATGCCCACGTAGGTCACGGTACCTTTCATTTCGGTAACGATTGGGTGAGTGTGCGGATCCCACTTGGCCACGATTGCGCCAGCGTCGACCTTGTCACCTTCTTTAACCGAAATCACAGCACCGTACGGCAGCTTGTAGCGCTCGCGCTCACGACCGAAGTCATCAGCGATCGCCAGCTCACCGGAACGGGACACAGCAACCAGGCAACCATCCACCCGCTCAACGTGCTTCAGGTTATGCAGACGGACGGTACCGCCATTCTTCACCTGAACGCTGTCGGCTGCGGAGGTCCGGCTTGCCGCACCACCGATGTGGAACGTACGCATGGTCAGCTGGGTACCCGGCTCACCGATGGACTGGGCAGCGATAACGCCGACCGCTTCACCGATGTTCACCTGGTGACCACGAGCCAAGTCACGGCCGTAGCACTTGGCACAAATGCCGTAGCGGGTTTCGCAGCTGATCGGCGAACGCACGATCACTTCATCGATACTGTTCAGCTCGATGAACTCGACCCACTTCTCGTCTACCAGCGTGCCGGCAGGAACGATAACTTCCTCGGTACCTGGCTTGAATACGTCACGGGCAATGACACGACCCAATACGCGCTCACCCAACGGCTCAACAACGTCACCGCCTTCAATGTGCGGAGTCATTACCAGGCCATGTTCGGTGCCGCAATCGATCTCGGTCACAACCAGATCCTGCGCCACGTCTACCAGACGACGAGTCAGGTAACCGGAGTTCGCAGTTTTCAACGCGGTATCCGCCAAACCTTTACGAGCACCGTGAGTGGAGATGAAGTACTGAAGTACGCTCAAACCTTCACGGAAGTTCGCTGTAATCGGCGTTTCAATGATGGAGCCGTCCGGCTTGGCCATCAGGCCACGCATACCGGCGAGCTGACGGATCTGCGCAGCAGAACCCCGTGCGCCCGAGTCGGCCATCATGTACATCGAGTTGAAGGATTCCTGGTCGACTTCGACGCCATGACGGTCGATGACCTTCTCTTTCGAGAGGTTGGCCATCATCGCCTTGGAAACTTCGTCGTTCGCCTTGGACCAAAGGTCGATCACTTTGTTGTACTTCTCGCCCTGGGTTACCAGGCCGGAGGCGTACTGACTTTCGATCTCTTTCACTTCGTCGGTGGCTGCACCGATGATGCGGGCTTTTTCATCCGGGATAACGAAGTCGTTAACACCGATGGAAACGCCGGAGATGGTCGAGTAGGCAAAACCGGTGTACATCAACTGGTCAGCGAAGATCACGGTCTCTTTCAAACCAACCACGCGGTAGCACTGGTTGATCAGCTTGGAGATCGCCTTCTTCTTCATCGGCTGGTTGACGACGTCGTACGACAGGCCAGGTGGAACAACCTGGAACAACAGCGCACGGCCAACAGTAGTGTCGACGATACGGGTGTTCTTGACGCTGCCACCGTCACGATCGTTTACGGTTTCGTTGATCCGCACTTTGACCTTGGCGTGCAGTGCGGCTTCGCCGGCACGGAACACACGGTCAACTTCCTGCAGATCCGCGAACACACGACCTTCGCCCTTGGCGTTGATCGCTTCACGAGTCATGTAGTACAGACCCAATACAACGTCCTGCGACGGAACGATGATTGGCTCACCGTTGGCTGGCGACAGAATGTTGTTGGTCGACATCATCAACGCACGCGCTTCCAACTGGGCTTCCAGTGTCAGCGGTACGTGCACGGCCATTTGGTCGCCGTCGAAGTCGGCGTTGTACGCAGCACAGACCAGAGGGTGCAGCTGGATAGCCTTACCTTCGATCAGTACCGGTTCAAACGCCTGGATACCCAGACGGTGAAGGGTCGGTGCACGGTTGAGGAGAACCGGGTGTTCGCGAATCACTTCAGCGAGAACGTCCCAAACCTCTGGCAGCTCGCGCTCGACCATCTTCTTGGCAGCTTTGATGGTGGTAGCGAGACCACGCATTTCCAGCTTGCCGAAAATGAACGGCTTGAACAGCTCGAGAGCCATTTTCTTCGGCAGACCACACTGGTGCAGACGCAGGGTCGGACCTACGGTAATTACCGAACGACCGGAGTAGTCAACACGCTTACCGAGCAAGTTCTGACGGAAACGACCTTGCTTACCCTTGATCATGTCAGCCAGGGATTTCAGAGGACGCTTGTTGGAACCGGTGATAGCGCGGCCACGACGACCGTTGTCGAGCAGTGCATCGACGGCTTCCTGCAACATACGCTTTTCGTTGCGCACGATGATGTCCGGTGCGGACAGATCGAGCAAACGCTTCAAGCGGTTGTTACGGTTGATCACTCGACGATACAGATCGTTGAGGTCGGAAGTCGCGAAGCGACCGCCATCCAGCGGGACCAGTGGACGCAGATCTGGCGGCAGAACCGGCAGAACGGTCAGCACCATCCATTCTGGAAGGTTGCCGGAACCCTGGAAGGCTTCCATCAACTTCAGACGCTTGGACAGCTTCTTGATTTTGGTTTCGGAATTGGTTTGCGGAATTTCTTCACGCAGACGGCCAATCTCGTGCTCCAGGTCGATAGCGTGCAGCAGTTCGCGGACAGCTTCGGCACCCATGCGGGCATCGAAATCGTCGCCGAACTCTTCCAGCGCTTCGAAGTACTGCTCATCGTTCAGCAGCTGACCTTTTTCAAGGGTGGTCATGCCTGGGTCGATAACGACGTAGCTCTCGAAGTAGAGAACGCGTTCGATATCACGCAGGGTCATGTCCATCAGCAAGCCGATACGCGACGGCAGCGATTTCAGGAACCAGATGTGGGCAACCGGCGAGGCCAGCTCGATGTGCGCCATGCGCTCACGGCGAACTTTTGCCAGTGCAACTTCAACGCCGCACTTCTCGCAGATAACACCACGGTGCTTCAAGCGCTTGTACTTACCGCACAGGCACTCGTAATCCTTTACCGGGCCAAAGATCTTGGCGCAGAACAGGCCGTCACGCTCAGGTTTGAACGTACGGTAGTTGATGGTTTCCGGCTTTTTAACTTCACCGAACGACCACGAACGGATCATCTCAGGCGATGCCAATCCAATACGGATGGCGTCGAACTCTTCGACTTGACCCTGGTTTTTCAGCAAATTCAGTAGGTCTTTCAAGGCCTTTCCTCCTGGCGGAGCAGAGAGCGGGCAATCCTGCCCCGCTCTCGATTCGCGTCACGTGTTATTCGGTTTCCAGATCGATATCGATGCCGAGGGAACGAATTTCCTTGATCAACACGTTGAAGGACTCGGGCATGCCCGGCTCCATACGGTGATCGCCGTCCACGATGTTTTTGTACATCTTGGTCCGGCCGTTCACATCGTCCGACTTCACTGTGAGCATTTCTTGCAGAGTGTAAGCAGCACCGTATGCTTCCAGTGCCCAGACCTCCATCTCCCCGAAACGCTGACCACCGAACTGCGCCTTACCACCCAGCGGCTGCTGGGTAACCAGGCTGTACGAACCGGTAGAACGAGCGTGCATCTTGTCGTCTACCAAGTGGTTCAGCTTCAGCATGTACATGTAGCCAACAGTAACCGGGCGCTCGAACTTGTTGCCGGTACGGCCGTCGGTCAGCTGCATCTGGCCGCTTTCTGGCAGGTCTGCCAGTTTCAGCATGGCCTTGATTTCGCTTTCCTTGGCGCCGTCGAACACTGGAGTGGCCATAGGAACGCCGCCACGCAGGTTCTTCGCCAGATCCAGAATTTCCTGGTCGGAGAAGCTGTCCAGATCTTCGTTACGACCGCCGATCTGGTTGTAGATCTCGTCCAGGAAGGTGCGAAGTTCAGCGACTTTACGTTGCTCTTCGACCATCCGGTTGATCTTCTCGCCCAGACCTTTGGCCGCGAGGCCCAGGTGGGTTTCAAGGATCTGACCAACGTTCATACGCGAAGGTACGCCCAACGGGTTGAGGACGACGTCGACCGGGGTGCCATTGGCATCGTGCGGCATGTCTTCAACCGGCATGATCACGGAGACCACACCTTTGTTACCGTGACGACCGGCCATCTTGTCGCCCGGCTGGATGCGGCGACGGATTGCCAGGTAAACCTTGACGATTTTCAGCACGCCTGGAGCCAGGTCATCGCCCTGCTGCAGTTTGCGCTTCTTGTCTTCGAACTTGTCGTCCAGCAGACGGCGGCGATCAACGATGTAGGCCTGAGCCTTCTCGAGCTGCTCGTTAAGAGCATCTTCAGCCATGCGCAGTTTGAACCACTGGCCGTGCTCAAGACCGTCGAGAACTTCGTCGGTGATTTCCTGACCTTTCTTCAGACCAGCGCCGCCTTCGGCTTTGTGGCCGACCAGAGCGGAACGCAGACGTTCGAAAGTGGCGCCTTCAACGATACGGAACTCTTCGTTCAGGTCCTTGCGGATCTCGTCGAGTTGAGTCTTCTCGATCGACAGAGCACGAGCATCACGCTCAACGCCATCACGAGTGAAGACCTGTACGTCGATGACAGTACCCTTGGTGCCGGTAGGCACACGCAGGGAAGTGTCTTTAACGTCGCTGGCTTTTTCACCGAAAATCGCACGCAACAGCTTTTCTTCCGGAGTCAGCTGGGTCTCGCCTTTCGGAGTGACCTTACCTACCAGAATGTCGCCTGCGCCAACTTCAGCACCTACGTAAACGATACCGGCTTCGTCCAGCTTGTTCAGTGCAGCTTCACCCACGTTCGGGATGTCTGCAGTGATTTCCTCTGGCCCAAGCTTGGTGTCACGCGCCACACAGGTCAGTTCCTGAATGTGGATCGTGGTGAAACGGTCTTCCTGAACCACACGCTCGGACAGGCAGATGGAGTCTTCGAAGTTGAAGCCGTTCCATGCCATGAACGCGATGCGCATGTTCTGACCCAGAGCCAGCTCACCCATATCGGTGGACGGACCGTCAGCCATGATGTCGCTGCGCTGAACCCGATCACCCTTGCTCACCAGCGGACGCTGGTTGATGCAGGTGTTCTGGTTGGAGCGGGTGTACTTGGTCAGGTTGTAGATGTCGACACCAGCTTCGCCGGTTTCAACTTCGTCATCAGCAACACGAACCACGATACGGCTGGCGTCGACGGAATCGATGACGCCACCACGACGAGCCACGACGCAAACGCCGGAGTCGCGAGCCACGTTACGCTCCATGCCGGTACCTACCAGCGGCTTGTCAGCGCGCAGGGTTGGTACAGCTTGACGCTGCATGTTCGAACCCATCAACGCACGGTTGGCGTCGTCGTGCTCGAGGAACGGGATCAGCGACGCAGCAACCGAAACTACCTGCTTCGGCGATACGTCCATCAAGGTGACGTCTTCCGGCGCCTTGACGGTGAATTCGTTCAAGTGACGAACAGCTACCAGCTCGTCGATCAGGACTTTCTTGTCGTTCATCGTGGCCGAAGCCTGAGCGATCACGTGATCGGCTTCTTCGATGGCGGACAGGAACACGATCTCGTCGGTGACCAGAGCATCTTTCACCACGCGGTACGGGCTCTCTAGGAAGCCGTACTGGTTGGTGCGCGCATAGGCCGCCAGGGAGTTGATCAGACCGATGTTCGGACCTTCCGGCGTTTCAATCGGGCATACACGACCATAGTGAGTCGGGTGTACGTCACGGACTTCGAAGCCTGCACGTTCGCGAGTCAAACCACCAGGGCCGAGTGCGGAAACACGACGCTTGTGGGTGATCTCGGACAGCGGGTTGTTCTGGTCCATGAACTGCGACAGCTGGCTGGAACCGAAGAACTCTTTCACCGCCGCAGCCACTGGCTTGGCGTTGATCAGGTCTTGCGGCATCAGGCCTTCGCTTTCAGCCATCGACAGACGCTCTTTGACCGCACGCTCAACACGTACCAGGCCAACGCGGAACTGGTTCTCGGCCATTTCGCCTACGCAGCGAACACGACGGTTACCCAGGTGGTCGATGTCATCGACGATGCCTTTGCCGTTACGGATGTCGACCAGAGTCTTCAGAACCGCGACGATGTCTTCTTTGCACAACACGCCCGAACCTTCGATCTCGGTACGACCGATACGACGGTTGAACTTCATCCGGCCGACCGCAGACAGGTCATAGCGCTCAGGGCTGAAGAACAGGTTGTTGAACAACGTCTCGGCCGCGTCTTTGGTTGGCGGCTCGCCTGGACGCATCATGCGATAGATCTCGACCAGTGCTTCCAATTGGTTGCTGGTGGAGTCGATCTTCAGGGTGTCGGAGACGAACGGACCGCAGTCGATATCGTTGGTGTACAGAGTTTCGATGCGAACAACGCCGGCCTTGGCAATTTTTGCCAGGATTTCGGTGTTCAGCTCGGTGTTGCACTCTGCCAGGATTTCGCCGGTAGCCGGATGCACGATGACCTTGGCGGTAGTGCGACCCAGGACGTAGTCCAGAGGCACTTGCAGCTCTTTGATCCCGGCTTTTTCCAGCTGGTTGATGTGGCGAGCGGTAATACGACGACCCTGCTCGACAATAACCTTGCCTTTGTCATCCTGAATATCGAGGACAGCAATTTCACCACGCAGGCGCTGAGGCACCAGTTCCAGGCTGAGGTTTTCACCTTGCACATGGAAGACGTTGGTGGTGTAGAACGCATCCAGCACTTCTTCGGTGGTATA
Source organism: Pseudomonas sp. P9_31 (assembly GCF_034008235.1). Taxonomy (NCBI): domain Bacteria; kingdom Pseudomonadati; phylum Pseudomonadota; class Gammaproteobacteria; order Pseudomonadales; family Pseudomonadaceae; genus Pseudomonas; species Pseudomonas sp. P9_31. The sequence goes on along the minus strand of NZ_CP125375.1, from coordinate 715,794 downwards.
GCCCAGCGCGCGCAGCAATACCGATGCAGGCAGCTTGCGACGACGGTCGATACGCACGAATACGCAGTCTTTCGGGTCGAACTCGAAGTCCAGCCACGAACCGCGGTAAGGAATGATGCGCGCGGAGTACAGCAGTTTGCCGGAGCTGTGCGTCTTGCCACGGTCGTGGTCGAAGAACACGCCCGGGGAACGGTGCAGCTGGGAAACGATTACACGCTCGGTACCGTTGATTACGAAGGTACCGTTCTCAGTCATCAGGGGGATTTCACCCATGTAGACTTCTTGCTCTTTGATATCCTTGATCGCTTTGTTCGACGATTCTTTGTCGAAAATGATCAGGCGCACTTTTACCCGCAAAGGTACGGCGTAAGTTACACCGCGCAATACGCATTCTTTGACATCAAATGCCGGTTCGCCCAGGCGATAACCGACGTACTCCAGCGCAGCATTGCCGGAGTAGCTGATGATCGGGAAAACGGATTTGAAGGCCGCATGCAGGCCCACGTCGCGGAACTGATCTTTAGTCGCTCCCGCTTGCAAGAATTCACGATACGAATCCAGCTGGATGGCCAGGAGGTACGGCACATCCATGACGTCCGGCAACTTGCTAAAGTCCTTGCGGATACGTTTTTTCTCAGTATATGAGTAAGCCATCAGCGTTCCCCAGCTTGGTCACCTGCTTGTTTGGCCCCTCCCGACGGGAGCAGCCAGAAAATCGTGCAAACCCCATGGTTTGCGCCACCGCATCGGGTGGTTACAGCTCGTTACCGGCACCGACCCAGTCGGCTGCCAATAACGGAAAAAGGCCGGTGGCAAGAGCCACCAGCCATCAGCCTTTCGCTTAACGCTCGGGCTGGAAACGCAAAGTCGATGCTTACTTCAGCTCGACTTTAGCGCCTGCTTCTTCCAGAGCTGCTTTGGCTTTGTCAGCTGCGTCTTTGGCAACAGCTTCCAGAACCATGGCAGGAGCGCCGTCAACTACAGCCTTGGCTTCTTTCAGGCCCAGACCGGTCAGTTCACGTACAGCCTTGATCACGTTAACTTTCTTCTCGCCAGCTTCGGTCAGCATGACGTTGAATTCGGTTTGCTCTTCAGCAACGGCAGCAGCAACAGCTGGGCCAGCGGAAGCAGCAGCAGCGGTAACGCCGAATTTTTCTTCGAAAGCTTTGATCAGCTCAACAACCTGGATAACCGACATTTCAGCTACGGCGTTGAGGATATCGTCTTGAGAGATAGACATGACTCTAATTCCTGATTTGGGGACGGCCTACGCGACCATCGAAATAAACAAAAAAGCGCGAAAGGAAGTGCTCAGCCTTAGGCTGCAACAGCTTCTTTTTGGTCGCGAATAGCCGCCAGAGTACGAGCCAATTTGCTGGTAGCGCCTTGAATCACGCTCATCAGCTGAGAAATTGCTTCGTCACGGGTCGGCAGAGTTGCCAGTACGTCGATCTGATTAGCTGCGAGGAACTTGCCCTCGAACGCAGCTGCCTTGATCTCGAACTTATCCTGACCTTTGGCGAATTCTTTGAACAAACGGGCAGCAGCGCCTGGATGTTGGTTAGAGAACGCGATCAAGGTCGGGCCGGTGAACACGTCGTTGAGGACACTGTATTCAGTGTCAGCAACTGCGCGCTTGAGCAGGGTGTTACGTACGACACGTACGTAAACGCCAGCTTCACGAGCCTCTTTACGGAGTCCGGTCATTGCGCCTACTGTCACACCGCGGGCATCAGCCACAACAGCAGACAGAGCGACTTTGGCAGCCTCGTTGACTTCAGCGACGATGGCCTTCTTGTCTTCGAGTTTAATTGCCACGGGTTTAACTCCTGCTTGTTACCGTTTCATCCAACCGAGGCCGGATGTCGTTTTGGTGTCTGATTCGGTAAGGAACCGGGAGCACCATCTGCGTAGGCTTGAGGTTTAAGACTTGCGTCGCCTACGGTCTTGGATAGCCCCCGCCAGGCAGGGACCCCAATCTTTCAATTGACGCAATCACTTGCGCCAACCGGTGTCTTACGCGTCGAGCGAGCCTTGGTCGATGACCAGACCTGGACCCATGGTGGTGCTCAGGGTAACGCGCTTGACGTAAATACCTTTCGAGGAAGCTGGCTTGATACGCTTCAGATCAGCGATCAGGGCTTCAACGTTTTCCTTCAGCTTGACGGCATCAAAGCCGACTTTGCCAACGGAAGTGTGGATGATGCCGTTTTTGTCGGTGCGATAACGAACCTGACCAGCCTTGGCGTTTTTAACCGCGGTAGCTACGTCTGGAGTCACAGTGCCGACTTTAGGGTTAGGCATCAGACCACGTGGACCGAGGATCTGACCCAACTGACCTACAACGCGCATTGCATCCGGGGATGCGATCACTACGTCATAGTTCAGGTCGCCGCCTTTCATTTCGGCAGCCAGGTCGTCCATGCCTACACGGTCAGCGCCGGCAGCCAGAGCGGCCTCAGCAGCAGGACCTTGGGTGAACACGGCAACGCGAACGGTCTTGCCAGTGCCGTGCGGCAGCACGGTAGCACTACGAACGACCTGGTCGGATTTACGCGGGTCAACACCCAGATTCACAGCAACGTCGAACGACTCGCTGAACTTGACAGTCGACAGCTCGGACAGCAGAGCAGCAGCGTCTACAAAATTGTAGGCCTTGCCTGCTTCGATTTTGCCAGCGATAGCCTTTTGACGCTTGGTCAGCTTAGCCATTACACACCCTCCACGTTAAGGCCCATGCTACGAGCAGAACCGGCGATAGTACGCACGGCTGCTTCCATATCAGCTGCAGTCAGATCCGCGTTTTTGGTTTTCGCGATTTCTTCCAGCTGAGCACGAGTTACGGTGCCAACCTTAACGGTGTTCGGACGAGCGGAACCGCTAGTCAGACCAGCAGCCTTCTTCAGCAGAACCGAAGCAGGGGTGGATTTGGTTTCGAAAGTGAAGCTACGGTCGCTGTAGACAGTGATGATCACTGGAGTCGGCAGACCTGGCTCAAGACCCTGAGTACGGGCGTTGAAAGCCTTGCAGAACTCCATGATGTTCACGCCGTGCTGACCCAGAGCAGGACCAACAGGTGGGCTTGGGTTAGCCTGAGCGGCTTTCACTTGCAGCTTGATGTAAGCGGTAATCTTCTTGGCCATGAGGCACTCCAATTACGGGTTCAAACGCCTCGAAAGGCTCCCCGGTTACTTGCGCGTTTATCCCAGTGACGACAAAACCCCACAGCCTAGGGCTGCGGGGTTGGGATGCTTGCTCAGCTAGACCTTTTCGACCTGACTGAACTCTAACTCTACCGGAGTAGAGCGACCGAAAATGAGCACCGCCACTTGGATCCGGCTCTTTTCGTAGTTAACTTCTTCAACCGTGCCGGTAAAATCAGCAAACGGCCCATCGTTGACACGCACCGACTCGCCCGGCTCGAACAATGTCTTCGGCTTCGGCTTGTCGCTACCATCAGCAACGCGACGCAGAATCGCTTCTGCTTCTTTATCTGTGATTGGCGCAGGCTTGTCGGCAGTACCACCGATGAAACCCATCACCCGAGGAGTATCCTTGACCAAGTGCCAAGTACCCTCATTCATGTCCATCTGAACCAGCACATAACCAGGGAAGAATTTACGCTCGCTTTTGCGTTTCTGGCCATTACGCATTTCAACCACTTCTTCAGTGGGAACCAGAATTTCGCCGAAGCCATCTTCCATGCCAGCCAGCTTTACGCGCTCGATCAACGAACGCATGACATGCTTCTCGTAACCCGAGTAAGCATGCACAACGTACCAACGCTTAGCCACGGGACACCCTTAGCCGACAATCAAGGAAACAAGCCAGCCGAGCAGGGAATCAAGCCCCCACAACAGCAACGCCATAACCAGAACAACAGCCACAACAATCAACGTGGTCTGCGTGGTTTCTTGGCGAGTTGGCCATACGACTTTACGAATCTCAGTGCGAGCTTCCTTAACCAGTACAAAGAAAGACTTGCCCTTGACTGTTTGCAGGCCTACAAAGGCAGCTACAGCAGCAATGACAAGCAAAGCGAGTACACGGTACAGGATCGGCGAAGCAGAGTAATACTGATTGCCAACAACGCCAACAACCACCAAAGCGACTACTACAAGCCACTTGAGCAGATCGAAGCGAGAGCCTTGAGCTTCAGCTTTAGGAGTCATCTATGAAGATCCTGTGAAAAGAAAGCCAGACACACCAAGTGAATCTGGCAGGTCAGGAGGGAATCGAACCCCCAACCTACGGTTTTGGAGACCGTCGCTCTGCCAATTGAGCTACTGACCTAAAACAAAATCAGGCCGACCATTATGCCGGCCCGAAAAAGACATTACAACTATTTACTCGATGACTTTGGCTACGACGCCAGCGCCGACGGTACGACCGCCTTCACGGATAGCGAAACGCAGACCATCTTCCATCGCGATGGTTTTGATCAGAGTGACAGTCATCTGGATGTTGTCACCTGGCATTACCATTTCAACGCCTTCTGGCAATTCGCAGTTACCGGTCACGTCAGTCGTACGGAAGTAGAACTGTGGACGGTAGCCTTTGAAGAACGGAGTATGACGACCGCCTTCTTCCTTGCTCAGAACGTAAACTTCTGCGGTGAACTTGGTGTGCGGCTTGACGGTGCCTGGCTTGACCAGAACCTGGCCACGCTCAACGTCGTCACGCTTGGTGCCACGCAGCAGTACGCCGCAGTTCTCGCCAGCACGACCTTCGTCGAGCAGCTTGCGGAACATTTCAACGCCGGTGCAGGTAGTTTTCTGAGTATCGCGCAGACCAACGATCTCAACTTCTTCCTGGATGCGGACGATGCCACGCTCAACACGACCAGTCACAACAGTACCGCGACCCGAGATCGAGAATACGTCTTCGATTGGCATCAGGAACGGCTTGTCGATAGCACGCTCTGGTTCTGGGATGTAGCTGTCCAGAGTCTCAACCAACTTCTTGACGGCAGTGGTGCCCATCTCGTTGTCGTCTTGACCGTTCAGAGCCATCAGCGCCGAACCGATGATGATCGGAGTGTCGTCGCCCGGGAAGTCGTAAGTGCTCAGCAGATCGCGCACTTCCATCTCAACCAGTTCCAGCAGCTCAGCGTCGTCTACCATGTCAGCCTTGTTCAGGAAGACAACGATGTACGGAACGCCTACCTGACGGGACAGCAGGATGTGCTCACGGGTTTGCGGCATCGGACCATCAGCGGCCGAGCAAACCAGGATAGCGCCGTCCATCTGAGCAGCACCGGTGATCATGTTTTTTACGTAGTCGGCGTGACCTGGGCAGTCAACGTGTGCGTAGTGACGCACGGCCGAATCGTATTCAACGTGAGCGGTGTTGATGGTGATACCACGAGCTTTTTCTTCTGGGGCGCTGTCGATCTTGTCGAAGTCAACCTTGGCCGAACCGAAAACCTCGGAGCAGACGCGGGTCAGAGCAGCGGTCAGAGTGGTTTTACCGTGGTCAACGTGACCAATGGTACCAACGTTGACGTGCGGCTTATTACGTTCGAACTTTTCCTTAGCCATCGAAATCACCCCTAGCAGAAAAATTAAGCAAGTAACATCAGCCATTAAAACAAAGGCAGATATTTTCATATCTGCCTTGTTATATGGAGCTCTTGAGCGGATTTGAACCGCTGACCTCACCCTTACCAAGGGTGTGCTCTACCAACTGAGCTACAAGAGCGAAACACATTGCACAACCTGCAAACTTGGAGCGGGTAGCGGGAATCGAACCCGCATCATCAGCTTGGAAGGCTGAGGTTCTACCACTAAACTATACCCGCGGAGCTTGCAGCTCACGCTAAAATCTGGTGGAGGGGGAAGGATTCGAACCTTCGAAGTCGTAGACGTCAGATTTACAGTCTGATCCCTTTGGCCGCTCGGGAACCCCTCCTAAGCGAGCCGGCATTCTATATCATGCCAGCCTTCTGTCAAGCATTTTCTCATTAAAAACCTGAGGTTAGCTGCGTTGACCTCGCCTTGCACCGTCAACCTTCAGAAGGTCTTCACTGCGAAGCGGGCGCCATTCTATGCAAACTATCCGGCAGGCGCAACCCCCTCACACGGCATTATTTTATGTTTTAACTCATTGAATTCTTTAGAAAGGTTTTGCAGCTGCGAGTCATCCAGCAAACGCCGGCTTTCCGGCACCACACGCACCCAGTAACCAGCATATTCAGGGAGATCCTTTGGCAAGGGCTGAAACTTGATGTCCATGCCACTCAATCGACGCTCGATGGCCTGAGCGACTTCCTGCCGAACAGAACCTCCCAGATAGAGACAACCACTGTCCACCTGCGCGGATTTTCCTTTGTCTCGATTCTTATCAGTCGCTTCGCTCAACAAACGAATGTCCTGCTGTGAACCGCGGTACAAACTCAAGGGGGTTACATCTTTCGCTCGAAGCGGGGCCTCCTGTTGGTGCCAGACGTAATAGAACACATTGAGAACAAGCAGTAACAGGAACAACCAACGCATAAAGACCTCAGGACAAGGGACATGCCATAGCCAAACCTACGAATACCAGATCAGGGACGACCCTGGCCTTAGGCACAATCTCAGACACCAGTTCAGCGTCCCCCCCCGTGAGGAATACAGCAAAATCTTCTCCCCAATAGCTGCGCGCCAACTCCAGCTGAGTCAGAACAAAACCTCTCAGCATCAACGAGCAACCTCGTTCGACCGCCTCGACGGTTGTACGTCCTGGCGCGAAACTCTCCAGAGCACGCTCGGCAGCAAGATCTCCATAGCGAATTCTACGGGTATGGGTACGCAGCTGGTTGCGCATCAATGGCATCCCAGGACAGATGAATCCTCCAAGATGCTCACCATCCCTGGCAATAAAATCAGCAGTAACAGCGGTACCAAAGTCCAGCACCAGACAAGCCCCCGAAGCCAGATGAAATCCTCCGAGCATTGCAAGCCAGCGATCGAGCCCTAGCCGCTCGAATTCCTCGTAGCCATTTCGAACTCCAGACATTTCGCGAGCCGGTACCGCGCACACCACGGAAACGCCGAAAGCCTCTGCAAGCATAGAAATTAATACATTGGTTTCTTCTGCGGTTCTGACGCTGACCAACCGGCAATGTTTGAGATCGAGCCCTGCAAGCCCTTTCAAACTTTCCAGCAACGCAAAATCCGAGTCAACGACACCCTCACCAACCACCCGCCGAATATCCGCGCCGAGCACACGCCACTTGATGAAACTGTTTCCACAATCGAGCTCAAGAATCATCACGCAACCTCAGGCTGAGCTCACCACCACTAAAGACTTTTTCCACACCATCCACCTTCAAGCGCAAGGCACCCTGACTATCGATACCCAGCACCTCTCCATCTATCTGACTAACACCGGCTATCAACGACACCGCCCGCCCCTGCCATAGATGATTTTGCTCCCACTCTGCCTGGATAGCTGAAAATCCGTTGGCCTGGTGGCGACTCAAGTAGGTCTGAAGCATCGACCCCAACTCCGCAACCAGGTGATTACGATCAATCACCTTACCCGACTCGAGCCGCATGGAGGTCCACTGCTGATCAACCTCGTCGGTCATCTGCATGTTTACATTGATTCCAACACCGATCACTACGTGACACACATCAGCAGGATCCCCCACTAGCTCAAGCAATATTCCAGCAATCTTTTTCCGGCCTACCAGAACATCATTAGGCCACTTCAATCCCACCGCTGAAACTCCAAGCACTCGCAAGGCTTGCATTACGGCGAGTCCCACAACAAGACTCAGGCCTTCGAGCTGCCGCATCCCACCCTCAATGCGCAACACCAGACTGTAATAGATGTTTTCCGCGAACGGGCTTACCCACTTGCGCCCGCGCCGCCCGCGCCCAGCTGTCTGTCGCTCAGCGAGCACCAGAAACGGCGCAGCCTGACCACGCCCGATGGCGCGCAAGGCCTCAGCGTTGGTAGAGTCAATTGAGTCGAAGACTAAAATGGGCCACTCGCAGGAAGGCGCCCTCGCGCTTATCTCAACAGGATCAAGCAGCGTCAATGGCGCAGCCAGTTGATAGCCGCGACCGCGCACTCTGTGGATAGATAAACCGAGCTCAGCCTCCAAATGTTGAAGCTGCTTCCATACGGCACTACGACTGACGCCCAAGGCAACGCCCAGGGCCTGGCCCGAATGGAATCGGCCATCCTTAAGAAGCTTTAACAACGTCAGCATGCAAGCCTCGCCTCACAATGAGGCCCGCATGATAGCCATGCCCCGAGCCGTTGCATAGAAACCCCGCAGGTGAACTTTCCTGCGGGCAAAACAAAACCCCTACCTGCATACGCAGATAGGGGTTTCGGAATTTAATCTTGACGATGACCTACTCTCACATGGGGAAACCCCACACTACCATCGGCGATGCATCGTTTCACTGCTGAGTTCGGGATGGGATCAGGTGGTTCCAATGCTCTATGGTCGTCAAGAAATTCGGGTACCGAACCGTCTTTCGACGCTTCAGCAAATTGGGTATGCGATAGTTTGTGTGTTTTACTCGAACTTTCGGTTCATTGCGTCTTCACACACCGCAATCTGGCTCTTTAAGCGCAAATTGCTTGGGTGTTATATGGTCAAGCCTCACGGGCAATTAGTATTGGTTAGCTCAACGCCTCACAGCGCTTACACACCCAACCTATCAACGTCGTAGTCTTCGACGGCCCTTCAGGGGACTCAAGGTCCCAGTGAGATCTCATCTTGAGGCTAGTTTCCCGCTTAGATGCTTTCAGCGGTTATCTATTCCGAACATAGCTACCCGGCAATGCCACTGGCGTGACAACCGGAACACCAGAGGTTCGTCCACTCCGGTCCTCTCGTACTAGGAGCAGCCCCTCTCAAATCTCAAACGTCCACGGCAGATAGGGACCGAACTGTCTCACGACGTTCTAAACCCAGCTCGCGTACCACTTTAAATGGCGAACAGCCATACCCTTGGGACCGGCTTCAGCCCCAGGATGTGATGAGCCGACATCGAGGTGCCAAACACCGCCGTCGATATGAACTCTTGGGCGGTATCAGCCTGTTATCCCCGGAGTACCTTTTATCCGTTGAGCGATGGCCCTTCCATACAGAACCACCGGATCACTAAGACCTACTTTCGTACCTGCTCGACGTGTCTGTCTCGCAGTCAAGCGCGCTTTTGCCTTTATACTCTACGACCGATTTCCGACCGGTCTGAGCGCACCTTCGTACTCCTCCGTTACTCTTTAGGAGGAGACCGCCCCAGTCAAACTACCCACCATACACTGTCCTCGATCCGGATAACGGACCTGAGTTAGAACCTCAAAGTTGCCAGGGTGGTATTTCAAGGATGGCTCCACGCGAACTGGCGTCCACGCTTCAAAGCCTCCCACCTATCCTACACAAGCAAATTCAAAGTCCAGTGCAAAGCTATAGTAAAGGTTCACGGGGTCTTTCCGTCTAGCCGCGGATACACTGCATCTTCACAGCGATTTCAATTTCACTGAGTCTCGGGTGGAGACAGCGCCGCCATCGTTACGCCATTCGTGCAGGTCGGAACTTACCCGACAAGGAATTTCGCTACCTTAGGACCGTTATAGTTACGGCCGCCGTTTACCGGGGCTTCGATCAAGAGCTTCGCGTTAGCTAACCCCATCAATTAACCTTCCGGCACCGGGCAGGCGTCACACCCTATACGTCCACTTTCGTGTTTGCAGAGTGCTGTGTTTTTAATAAACAGTCGCAGCGGCCTGGTATCTTCGACCGGCGTGGGCTTACGGAGCAAGTCCTTCACCCTCACCGGCGCACCTTCTCCCGAAGTTACGGTGCCATTTTGCCTAGTTCCTTCACCCGAGTTCTCTCAAGCGCCTTGGTATTCTCTACCCAACCACCTGTGTCGGTTTGGGGTACGGTTCCTGGTTACCTGAAGCTTAGAAGCTTTTCTTGGAAGCATGGCATCAACCACTTCGTGTTCTAAAAGAACACTCGTCATCAGCTCTCGGCCTTGGAATCCCGGATTTACCTAAGATTCCAGCCTACCACCTTAAACTTGGACAACCAACGCCAAGCTGGCCTAGCCTTCTCCGTCCCTCCATCGCAATAACCAGAAGTACAGGAATATTAACCTGTTTTCCATCGACTACGCTTTTCAGCCTCGCCTTAGGGACCGACTAACCCTGCGTCGATTAACGTTGCGCAGGAAACCTTGGTCTTTCGGCGTGGGTGTTTTTCACACCCATTGTCGTTACTCATGTCAGCATTCGCACTTCTGATACCTCCAGCAAGCTTCTCAACTCACCTTCACAGGCTTACAGAACGCTCCTCTACCGCATCACCTAAGTGATACCCGTAGCTTCGGTGTATGGTTTGAGCCCCGTTACATCTTCCGCGCAGGCCGACTCGACTAGTGAGCTATTACGCTTTCTTTAAAGGGTGGCTGCTTCTAAGCCAACCTCCTAGCTGTCTAAGCCTTCCCACATCGTTTCCCACTTAACCATAACTTTGGGACCTTAGCTGACGGTCTGGGTTGTTTCCCTTTTCACGACGGACGTTAGCACCCGCCGTGTGTCTCCCATGCTCGGCACTTGTAGGTATTCGGAGTTTGCATCGGTTTGGTAAGTCGGGATGACCCCCTAGCCGAAACAGTGCTCTACCCCCTACAGTGATACATGAGGCGCTACCTAAATAGCTTTCGAGGAGAACCAGCTATCTCCGAGCTTGATTAGCCTTTCACTCCGATCCACAGGTCATCCGCTAACTTTTCAACGGTAGTCGGTTCGGTCCTCCAGTCAGTGTTACCTAACCTTCAACCTGCCCATGGATAGATCGCCCGGTTTCGGGTCTATTCCCAGCGACTAGACGCCCTATTAAGACTCGCTTTCGCTACGCCTCCCCTATTCGGTTAAGCTCGCCACTGAAAATAAGTCGCTGACCCATTATACAAAAGGTACGCAGTCACCCAACAAAGTGGGCTCCCACTGCTTGTACGCATACGGTTTCAGGATCTATTTCACTCCCCTCTCCGGGGTTCTTTTCGCCTTTCCCTCACGGTACTAGTTCACTATCGGTCAGTCAGTAGTATTTAGCCTTGGAGGATGGTCCCCCCATATTCAGACAAAGTTTCTCGTGCTCCGTCCTACTCGATTTCATGACTAAGAGATTTTCGCGTACAGGGCTATCACCCACTATGGCCGCACTTTCCAGAGCGTTCCGCTAATCTCAAAGCCACTTAAGGGCTAGTCCCCGTTCGCTCGCCACTACTAAGGGAATCTCGGTTGATTTCTTTTCCTCAGGGTACTTAGATGTTTCAGTTCCCCTGGTTCGCTTCTTAAGCCTATGTATTCAGCTTAAGATACCTAACTTATGTTAGGTGGGTTCCCCCATTCAGACATCTCCGGATCAAAGTCTGTTTGCCGACTCCCCGAAGCTTTTCGCAGGCTACCACGTCTTTCATCGCCTCTGACTGCCAAGGCATCCACCGTATGCGCTTCTTCACTTGACCATATAACCCCAAGCAATCTGGTTATACTGTGAAGACGACATTCGCCGAAAATTCGCGATTAAACTCACAAATTTTACCTTAGCCTGATCCGTTACCAGTGAAAGTAACGTTCAGTCTATCTTTCTATCACATACCCAAATTTTTAAAGAACGATCTAGCCAAAGACTAGAAATCAACATTCACCATCATCACGATGGAATGCTCATTTCTAAGCTTTCAACAAACAGAAGCAGTAGTGGTGGAGCCAAACGGGATCGAACCGTTGACCTCCTGCGTGCAAGGCAGGCGCTCTCCCAGCTGAGCTATGGCCCCGTATTTCTACAGGCGTTCCCACACAAGCAAAATTGGTGGGTCTGGGCAGATTCGAACTGCCGACCTCACCCTTATCAGGGGTGCGCTCTAACCAACTGAGCTACAGACCCAATTTCGGGCTGCTTCTTATCGTCTTCTTCAATGAATCAAGCAATTCGTGTGGGAACTTATGGAGCAGCTGATGTCGTCGATTAAGGAGGTGATCCAGCCGCAGGTTCCCCTACGGCTACCTTGTTACGACTTCACCCCAGTCATGAATCACACCGTGGTAACCGTCCTCCCGAAGGTTAGACTAGCTACTTCTGGTGCAACCCACTCCCATGGTGTGACGGGCGGTGTGTACAAGGCCCGGGAACGTATTCACCGCGACATTCTGATTCGCGATTACTAGCGATTCCGACTTCACGCAGTCGAGTTGCAGACTGCGATCCGGACTACGATCGGTTTTATGGGATTAGCTCCACCTCGCGGCTTGGCAACCCTCTGTACCGACCATTGTAGCACGTGTGTAGCCCAGGCCGTAAGGGCCATGATGACTTGACGTCATCCCCACCTTCCTCCGGTTTGTCACCGGCAGTCTCCTTAGAGTGCCCACCATTACGTGCTGGTAACTAAGGACAAGGGTTGCGCTCGTTACGGGACTTAACCCAACATCTCACGACACGAGCTGACGACAGCCATGCAGCACCTGTCTCAATGTTCCCGAAGGCACCAATCCATCTCTGGAAAGTTCATTGGATGTCAAGGCCTGGTAAGGTTCTTCGCGTTGCTTCGAATTAAACCACATGCTCCACCGCTTGTGCGGGCCCCCGTCAATTCATTTGAGTTTTAACCTTGCGGCCGTACTCCCCAGGCGGTCAACTTAATGCGTTAGCTGCGCCACTAAGAGCTCAAGGCTCCCAACGGCTAGTTGACATCGTTTACGGCGTGGACTACCAGGGTATCTAATCCTGTTTGCTCCCCACGCTTTCGCACCTCAGTGTCAGTATCAGTCCAGGTGGTCGCCTTCGCCACTGGTGTTCCTTCCTATATCTACGCATTTCACCGCTACACAGGAAATTCCACCACCCTCTACCATACTCTAGCTCGACAGTTTTGAATGCAGTTCCCAGGTTGAGCCCGGGGATTTCACATCCAACTTAACGAACCACCTACGCGCGCTTTACGCCCAGTAATTCCGATTAACGCTTGCACCCTCTGTATTACCGCGGCTGCTGGCACAGAGTTAGCCGGTGCTTATTCTGTCGGTAACGTCAAAACAATTACGTATTAGGTAACTGCCCTTCCTCCCAACTTAAAGTGCTTTACAATCCGAAGACCTTCTTCACACACGCGGCATGGCTGGATCAGGCTTTCGCCCATTGTCCAATATTCCCCACTGCTGCCTCCCGTAGGAGTCTGGACCGTGTCTCAGTTCCAGTGTGACTGATCATCCTCTCAGACCAGTTACGGATCGTCGCCTTGGTGAGCCATTACCTCACCAACTAGCTAATCCGACCTAGGCTCATCTGATAGCGCAAGGCCCGAAGGTCCCCTGCTTTCTCCCGTAGGACGTATGCGGTATTAGCGTCCGTTTCCGAGCGTTATCCCCCACTACCAGGCAGATTCCTAGGCATTACTCACCCGTCCGCCGCTCGCCACCAGGTACAAGTACCCGTGCTGCCGCTCGACTTGCATGTGTTAGGCCTGCCGCCAGCGTTCAATCTGAGCCATGATCAAACTCTTCAGTTCAAACATCTTTGGGTTTTTAAGAAACCCTAAACTTGGCTCAGCAATCGTTGGTTACATCTTTGATTTCTCGCGGAGCAACTTGTGATGCTGATAATCTTGTTGACTATCAGTCTGACTCCACAAGCACCCACACGAATTGCTTGATTCAGTTGTTAAAGAGCGGTTGGTTAAGATCTTTCGTCTCAACCGAGGCGCGCATTCTACAGCAGCCCCTGTTGCTGTCAAGCGGTTATTTTCAGAAGTTTTCAAAGTTTCCTTTGCAACTTCAACCACTTGCGCTTCCGATCTCTCGTTAGCGGGAGGCGAATTCTACAGCGTTAGTCGCTGCTGTCAACACCTGTTTTTCTCCGCTTTCGACCGAGAAGATCGAACCGTCAATAAGGCGACAACACACTACCTTACCAACTCCTTCTGGCCTCGATGAACTGAAGCGCAACCGCTGCCGAAAACTGCGTAACTCATTGCTTACCAAGGAGTTTTCCGTTTCGACTGCGCCGGAAGTGGGGCGAATTATAGACGTCCAGAATCTGCCGTCAACCCCTGATTTCAGCTTTATTCGGATTTAAGCGTAATACGCGCAAATGCCTTCTTCCCGGCCTGGCAAACATGGGTCGCACCCAGTACGTATATAAAGGTGCGATCGACAACCTCACCATCTATACGCACCCCACCAGAGCCCAGAAGATCGCGCGCCACGGCGGAATTCTTCACCAGACCTGCTTTATTAAGAACGGCAGCGATCGGCATATCTTCGGCAGCGGTCAATTCGATCTCTGGCAGATCATCCGGCAGCTCACCGTCCTTCATACGATTGCCCGCCGCACGGTGAGCATTGGCCGCAGCCTCTTCACCATGGAAGCGCGCAACGATCTCTTCGGCCAGCTTGATCTTGATATCACGCGGATTCGCACCCGCCTCGACGTCAGCCCGCAAAGCATTGATCTCTTCCATGGAGCGGAAGCTGAGCAATTCGAAGTAACGCCACATCAGCACATCAGGAATAGAGACCAGCTTGCCGTACATGACACCCGGCGCTTCCTGGATACCAACATAGTTGCCCAACGACTTGGACATCTTCTTCACGCCATCCAATCCTTCGAGCAACGGCATGGTCAGAATGCATTGAGCCTCCTGACCATAACTACGCTGCAGCTCACGCCCCATCAGTAGATTGAACTTCTGATCGGTACCGCCCAGCTCAACATCCGCGCGCAAGGCGACCGAGTCATAACCCTGAACCAACGGATAGAGGAACTCGTGAATGGCGATGGGCTGATTGGTTGTGTAGCGCTTGTCGAAGTCGTCGCGCTCGAGCATGCGAGCCACGGTGTATTGCGAAGTCAGGCGAATGAAATCCGCCGGCCCCATCTGGTCCATCCAGGTGGAGTTGAACGCCACTTCGGTCTTGGCCGGATCAAGAATCTTGAAGACCTGAGTCTTGTAGGTCTCGGCATTCTCGAGAACCTGCTCACGGGTGAGCGGAGGACGTGTCGCGCTCTTGCCGCTCGGATCACCGATCATCCCGGTGAAGTCACCTATAAGGAAGATCACCTGATGCCCCAGATCCTGGAACTGGCGCAGCTTATTGATAAGCACGGTGTGACCCAGGTGCAAATCAGGCGCAGTCGGATCGAAGCCTGCCTTAATACGTAGCGGCTGGCCACGCTTGAGCTTTTCGATCAGCTCGGACTCGACCAACAGTTCTTCCGCACCACGTTTGATCAGCGCTAGCTGCTCTTCAACCGACTTCATAACAGACCCGCAAGGCTCGAATTCAAAGGGGACCAACCATACAAGATCGGGCGTCAAATACAAGTTTTGCCCGGCGCGCGGACGCCAATCCACAGACAGAGCGTCCGCAGGCTTGCTTCAGAGATGATTTGGTTATATTTTATACAGTTATTTCGTCTTCATCATGTCATTCATCTTTTCCAATTCATTTTTTCAAAGTCAAAATTACTTATGACCACAGAACCGTCTAAAGCGCCACCGCTTTACCCGAAGACCCACCTGCTCGCGGCGAGTGGTATCGCCGCCCTTCTGAGCCTGGCGCTTCTGGTGTTCCCTTCCAGTGATGTTGAAGCAAAAAAGACGACCCTGAGTCTTGAACTGGAAAGCCCTGCAGAACAACTGACACAAGATCAAGACGCTGCCGACACCGTCCAAGCCACAAATGAGCCGGCAGCCTCCCCTTTCGCGCAGATCGAAAACAGCGCCGAAGACGCTCAGGAAACCGCCCAGGTCGCCCCCGTGCCAGTCGCCGAAGAAAGGAAGGCGCCAGGCCACAGGGAAGTGATCGTTGCCAAAGGCGACACTCTCTCGACCCTGTTCGAGAAAGTCGGCCTTCCGGCCACTTCGGTGCATGAAGTGCTGGCCAGCGACAAGCAGGCCAAGCAGTTCAGCCAGCTCAAACATGGCCAGAAGCTTGAGTTCGAGCTGGGCCCGAATGGCACGCTGACCAATTTGCACAGTAAAGTCAGCGACATGGAAAGCATCAGTCTGACCAAGAACGACAAGGGTTTTACGTTCAACCGCATTACCGCCAAGCCCACCGTTCGCTCCGCCTACGTTCATGGTGTGATCAACAGTTCGTTGTCGCAATCCGCCGCCAGAGCCGGTTTGTCCCACAGCCTGACCATGGATATGGCCAGCGTGTTTGGCTATGACGTCGACTTCGCCCAGGATATTCGCCAGGGTGACGAGTTCGATGTGATCTATGAGCAGAAGGTCGTCAACGGCAAAGCGGTCGGCAACGGTCCGATCCTCTCCGCACGCTTCACCAACCGCGGTAAGACTTACACCGCGGTGCGCTACACCAACAAACAAGGCAATAGCAGCTACTACACGGCTGACGGCAACAGCATGCGCAAGGCGTTCATCCGCACTCCGGTAGACTTCGCCCGCATCAGCTCGAAATTCTCCATGGGCCGCAAGCACCCGATCCTGAACAAGATCCGCGCCCACAAGGGTGTCGATTACGCAGCACCGCGCGGCACACCGATCAAGGCTGCCGGTGACGGTCAAGTATTGTTGGCCGGTCGCCGCGGCGGTTACGGCAACACCGTGATCATCCAGCACGGCAGCACCTACCGCACGTTGTACGGCCACATGCAGGGCTTCGCCAAAGGCATCAAGACTGGCGGCAGCGTCAAGCAAGGTCAGGTGATCGGTTACATCGGTACCACCGGCCTCTCCACCGGCCCGCACTTGCACTACGAGTTCCAAGTCAATGGCGTGCACGTCGACCCGCTGGGTCAGAAGGTGGCGATGGCCGATCCGATCTCCAAAGCTGAACGCTCACGCTTCCTCGCGCAAAGCCAACCGCTGATGGCGCGCATGGATCAAGAGAAAACCACCCAGCTGGCTTCGAGTAAACGCTGAGCCATGGCGCTCTATATAGGTGTGATGTCCGGGACCAGCCTAGATGGCCTGGACATTGCCCTGATCGAGCAAACCCCGGCGATCAAGCTGATCGCCACCCATTACATCCCCATGCCTGACTCCCTGCGCGCCGAGCTGCTTGGCTTGTGCGCCAGCGGCCCGGACGAGATTGCCCGCTCCGCCATCGCCCAGCAGAACTGGGTGAAACTGGCCGCACAGGGCATTCATACCCTTCTTGATCAACAAAACCTCAAGCCTGGTGACATTCGCGCGATTGGCAGCCACGGCCAGACCATTCGACACGAGCCGGCGCGCGGGTTCACGGTACAGATCGGCAACCCCGCCTTGCTCACCGAGCTGACCGGCATCACCGTGGTCAGCGACTTCCGCAGCCGCGATGTAGCCGCTGGCGGACAAGGCGCTCCATTGGTTCCAGCCTTTCACGAAGCCCTGTTCGATGCGCAGCCTGGTAACCGTGCAGTGCTGAACGTCGGCGGATTCAGCAACCTCAGCCTGATCGAACCCGGCAAGCCTGTCGCGGGTTTTGACTGCGGCCCGGGCAACGTCCTGCTGGATGCCTGGATTCACCGGCAACGCGGCGACAACTTCGATCGTGACGGCCAATGGGCCGCCAGCGGCAAGGTTGAACCTGTTCTGTTGAACGAGCTGCTCAGTGATCAATTCTTTGTAACCCGAGGCCCGAAGAGCACTGGCCGTGAAGTGTTCAACCTGCCGTGGCTGATGCAGCATCTATCACAACTACAGACCTTCGCTGCCGAAGACGTACAGGCCACGCTGCTTGAGTTGACTGCGCTGACCATCGTCGAGTCATTACAAAGCGCCCAGTCGGATACGCGGGAGTTGCTGGTCTGCGGCGGCGGCGCGCATAACGCCACGTTGATGAAGCGGTTGGCCAGCCTGTTGCCGAACGCAAAAGTCAGCAGCACCGCGACTCATGGCATAGATCCGGACTGGGTCGAAGCCATGGCCTTCGCCTGGCTGGCTCACTGCTGCCTGGAAGGCATCGCGGCCAACCGCCCGAGCGTCACCGGTGCCCGCGGCTTGCGCATTCTCGGCGCCATCTACCCCGCCTGATCGAAACCCCAGACAGCAAAACGCCGCAGAGCCTTGAAACCCTGCGGCGCCTGTTGATGCGGTGAGGTGCGATCAGATCGAGAACGAAGAGCCGCAGCCACACGTGGTGGTAGCGTTCGGGTTCTTGATCACGAAACGCGAACCTTCCAGACCTTCCTGGTAATCCACTTCGGCACCTGCCAGGTACTGGAAGCTCATCGGATCAACCACCAGGCTGACGCCTTCGCGCTCGACGATGGTGTCGTCATCGGCCACTTCTTCATCGAAGGTGAAGCCGTACTGAAACCCTGAACAACCGCCGCCCGTAACGAATACGCGCAGCTTCAAGCGATCATTCCCCTCTTCATCGACCAGGCTCTTCACCTTGTGCGCGGCACCGTGGGTGAATTGCAAAGCCGTGGGGGTGAAGGATTCGACGCTCATGCTGACTATCTCCCGGCGTTACGCCGCCATAATGCGTGATGACGCGCATTATCCGCTTCTCCCAGAAAATCGGTCAACTATTGTTACGGTATATCAGCCAACCCAATCGCCAGACCGAAATGCAAAAAGGCCCGTTCAACGGGCCTTTTTGCTGTGCGGGATACAGCCTTACGGCAGCATGCCGGCATGGGACAGGCCCAGGCGCTCATCCAGGCCGAACAGGATACTCAGGTTCTGCACCGCCTGACCCGACGCACCTTTGACCAGGTTGTCGATGACCGACAGCACCACCACCAGATCACCGTCCTGTGGCCGATGCACGGCGATACGGCAAACGTTGGCACCGCGCACGCTGCGGGTTTCCGGATGGCTGCCGGCCGGCATGACGTCGACGAACGGTTCGTTGGCATAACGCTTTTCAAACAGCCCTTGCAGATCCACCGAACGATCCACGACGGTCGCGTAGAGCGTCGAGTGAATACCCCGAATCATCGGCGTCAGGTGCGGAACGAAGGTCAGACCGACGTCCTTGCCCGCTGCGCGACGCAGCCCCTGGCGAATTTCCGGCAAGTGACGGTGCCCTTTGACGGCGTAAGCCTTCATGCTTTCCGACGTTTCGGAGTACAGCGAACCCACCGAGGCACCACGACCGGCACCGCTGACACCGGATTTGCAGTCAGCGATCAAGCGAGTGGTATCGGCCAGACCCGCTTCGAGCAGCGGCAGGAAACCCAATTGCGTCGCGGTCGGATAGCAACCCGGTACAGCGATCAAGCGCGCCTGCTTGATCTGCTCGCGATTGACTTCCGGCAAGCCGTAGACCGCCTCCTCCAGCAGTTCCGGCGCGCCGTGCGGCTGGCCGTACCACTTGGCCCACTCATCGGCGTCTTGCAGACGGAAGTCTGCCGACAGGTCGATGACCTTTGTCCCGGCAGCCAGCAACTCACCCGCCAGGGCATGGGCGACACCGTGCGGCGTGGCGAAGAACACCACGTCGCAGGCCCCGAGGGTCTTGATGTCCGGAACGCTGAACGCCAGGCCGTCGTAATGGCCTCGCAGGTTCGGGTACATGTCGGCCACGGCCAGGCCTGCCTCGGATCGGGAAGTGATCACTACCACTTCAGCTTGCGGATGCTGTGCCAACAGACGCAGCAGTTCGACACCGGTGTAACCCGTGCCGCCGACGATACCGACCTTGACCATAAACCTGCCCTCAACGAACCCACTGGAAAGCCGTCGATAATAGGGGCCGCGCGGCCCTGCGACAACCGTCAAGGTGACGTGTGGCGGCTCAAGCCTCTACTATTCCCGCTACCGTGAACCCTGGGAATAACTAAAAATGCTTTATCTGTGGCTCAAAGCGCTTCACATCATCAGCATGGTCTGCTGGTTTGCCGGCCTGTTCTATCTGCCGCGCCTGTTCGTCTATCACGCCCAAAGTGAAGACACCGTCAGCAAGGAACGCTTCAGCACCATGGAGCGCAAGCTGTACCGGGGCATCATGGGGCCGGCAATGATCGCCACCCTGGTGTTCGGCATCTGGCTGATCAGCCTCAACCCGAGTGCCTATTTCAGCCAAGGCGCATGGATGCACGCCAAGTTGACCCTGGTGGTGATTCTGATCGGCTACCACCACATGTGCGGCGCACAGGTAAAACGTTTTGCCCGTGGCGAAAACACTCGCAGCCATGTCTTTTATCGCTGGTTCAATGAAGTGCCGGTTCTGATATTGCTGGCTATCGTAATTCTGGTCGTCGTCCGACCGTTCTGACTCCAACAGGCACAACTCACCCGGGGTACTTCCAATGTCGTTGCCCGCCTTGCTTGAACAACGTTTGCGTCTGCCTGTAGTGGCGGCGCCGATGTTCCTGATTTCCAACCCTGAGCTGGTGCTCGCCTGCTGCCGTAATGGCGTGGTGGGCAGCTTTCCCGCGTTGAATCAGCGTGAGAGCAGCGGATTCAAGGCCTGGCTGGAAAAAATCGAAGCAGGGCTGGCGACACTGGAAAACCCCGCGCCTTACGCGGTGAACCTGATCGTCCACAACAGCAACCCGCGATTGCAGGCGGACCTGGCGATCTGCATCGAGCACAAAGTGCCGATTGTGATCACCAGCCTCGGCGCCGTGAAAGAGGTGGTCGACGCAGTACACAGCTATGGCGGCCTAGTGTTTCACGACGTGACGACCCGTCGCCACGCGGAAAAGGCGGCCGAGGCCGGCGTGGACGGTTTGATCGCCGTGGCTGCGGGCGCCGGTGGTCACGCCGGGACCTGGAGCCCGTTCTCGCTGGTTGCCGAGATTCGCCAGTTCTTCGACAAGACCCTGCTGCTGGCCGGCTGCCTGAACCATGGCCACGAGATTCTTGCCGCGCAATTGCTCGGTGCGGATCTGGCCTACTTCGGCACGCGATTTATCGGCACCACGGAAAGTCATGCGCCTGACGCTTATAAGGAGATGCTCCTGACTTCCAGAGCCGCAGACATCGTCCATACTCCAGCGGTGTCGGGTGTACCGGCAAGCTTCATGCGTCAGAGCCTGGAGGCCGCCGGTTTCGACATGGCGGCACTGCAACGCAAGGGCGAGGTAGACTTCGGCTCCAAGCTCAAACCGTTGAACGATGAAGCCAAAGCCTGGAAAACCGTGTGGTCCGCAGGCCAGGGCGTCGGAGAAATCGATGATTTGCCGAGTGTCGATCAACTGGTCGCACGTCTCGACGCCGAATACCGCAAGGCGCTGGAACTGGCAGCTGCACTGCCAAAACGCTGGCCGCGTTGACAGGAAAACTTGGCCAGTCCCTCCCGGCTGGCCCTACACTGCACCTTGCAACATCTTCTATTACAAACTCTCGCGACAAGGATGCCTCGGCCATGAGCGAAAACCGTTTCAAGATCGTCTTCGATGGCGCTCTGCTGCCAGGTGTTGACGCCACCACCGCGAAGCTCAATCTCGCCGAGCTGTTCAAAAGCGATGTCGCAGCCATCGAACGCCTGTTCAGCGGCCGCACGGTTGCACTCAAACGCGACCTGTCACACGCCGACGCGCAGACTTACCTTCAGGCGCTGACGAAAACCGGCATCGATGCACGAATCGAAACCGAACCCTCGATCGAGCTGAACCTGGCCGACGTTCATGCCAGCCCCCTATCGGCAGAACCAGAGTCCCCCTACGCGCCACCCCGCGCCGCTGTCGGCGAAGCACTGCCGGAGTTCGCCGCACTCAAGGCATTCAGCTTCGATGGCCGCATCGGCCGGCTGCGCTTTCTGGCCTGGACGATGGCGCTGACGCTGGTGACACTGGGCATTGGTTCCGTGCTCGCCGTTTTCGGCTTCGCCCTCATCAGCACCGACTCGACTGCCGGCCTGATTCTCGCGGGTCTGCTGGCCGTTATCCTGGTCGTGGTACTTGCGTTCATCAGCATCCAGTTCAGTGTGCAACGCCTGCACGATATCGGTTGGTCCGGCTGGCTCTGGCTGCTGAACCTTGTACCGTTCGTGGGCAGCGCTTTTCCGTTCGTCATCATGATCGTACCGGGGAACAACACTGCCAACCGGTATGGCGCACCACCACCGCCCAACAGCAACGCGGTCAGGGTACTGGCTTCGCTGTGGCTGGTGTTTATCGCGATCATGTTCGTTGGCGGGCTGACCGGAGGTCTCACGGCGATTCAGGATGAGTATGAAAGCGCCACTGATAGCGCCTACCAAAGCAGCTCCGTGACCACCGATGGAGTCGAAGCTGCGCCCGTCGAGGTCGACTCGGCAGCGGATTCAACCGATGATGCAGCCGAAGCAGCCGAGCCCCCTGTAGACTCTGCGAAAGAATGAACAGCGCTCCCCGCCCGTGACACCTGCGTCGCCGGCGCGGAGCCGTTGCGATGGAGAACTGCATGACCCGTTACGCTCTGATCACTGGCGCTTCCAGCGGCATCGGCCTGGCGATGGCCGAAGCGCTGGCCCGGCGCGGCCGCAGCCTGATTCTGGTGGCCCGACAGCGTGATCAGCTGGAAAGCATTGCGATTGAACTGACTCAACGTTTTGGTGTGGAAGTGTTGTTTCGTGCCTGTGACCTGGGCGAGCCGTTGCGCCTGTCCGGGTTTCTGCTGGAACTGGAGGAAGGCGACCGACAGATCGATTTGCTGGTCAACTGTGCCGGCATCGGCACCTGCGGCCCATTCCTGGCCCAGGACTGGATGACCGAGCAGGACTTGATCGAAGTGAATATCCTGGCCCTCACTCGCTTGTGCCATGCCATTGGTAACAGCATGGCCTTGCAGGGCGGTGGGCAGATTCTGAACGTCGCCTCGGTCGCGGCGTTCCATCCCGGCCCCTGGATGAGCACTTACTACGCCAGCAAGGCTTATGTGCTGCATTTTTCCGAAGGTTTGCGTGTTGAACTGAAAAAATGCGCGGTCAAGGTGTCGGTGCTCTGCCCTGGTCCGACACGCACAGCGTTTTTCCGCACCGCGCAACTGGACGCCGACAAACTGGGCGAGAGCAAACGGCTAATGAGTCCAGAAGAAGTCGCGCTCTATACCGTACGGGCCCTGGAGAAAAATCGCGCCATTATCATTCCCGGCCGCCTGAATCGCTGGTTCGCCTTCTTGCCGCGGCTCGGCTCGCGCTGGCTGACCCGGACAATCGCGGGCATGGTCAACAAGGCGTACTGCCCGCGCTGACCGCCCTCAAGGTAAAAAACTGGGCTCAGGCAGGGCCCATGCGTACACTCAAGCCAGCCAAACAACGGAGAAAACAGCTGTGGATACTCTGTTCACCAAGATCATCAACCGGGAAATCCCGGCGAAGATCATTTACGAGGACGACCAGGTACTGGCCTTCCACGACATCGCGCCACAGGCCCCCGTGCACTTCCTGGTGGTCCCGAAGAAACCGGTTCGCACCCTGAACGACCTCACCGAGGACGATAAGGCACTGGCCGGGCATATTCTGTTCACCGCGCAGCGCCTGGCTCTGGAACTGGGCTGTGAAGAAGGTTTCCGGGTGGTCATGAACTGCAATGAATTGGGCGGGCAGACCGTTTATCACATTCATATGCACGTGCTGGGGCAGCGCCAGATGCACTGGCCGCCGGGCTGATGTGGCGAGGGAGCTTGCTCCCGCTGGGCTGTGCAGCAGCCCCAATCCATGAGTCGTATTTTTCAGCCCGACCGATGGGCTGAATTTACGACCGCTTCGCGGTCGAGCGGGAGCAAGCTCCCTCGCTACAGATGACCCAGCGCAAACCCTCCCCCCGCCGATTGGGTTAAACTGGCCGCCGAGATTCTTCCCGGAGGTCAGCATGACTACCCAACGTCACTACTCGCCAATTGACCGTCTTCTGCTGCAAGCCGATGCCGCGATGCGTACTTTGCTGCCCTTCAGCGGTCAGCCCTACCGTCCGTCGCCTGCCATCGTGCAGCCGGATGCGCAAATGAGCGACGAGGACACCCGGCACGTCGCCGGTTTGATGCGCATCAACCATACCGGCGAAGTCTGCGCCCAGGCGCTGTATCAAGGTCAGGCCCTGACCGCCAGGCTGCCGCAAGTGCGCGCCGCCATGGAACATGCCGCCGAAGAAGAAATCGATCACCTGGTCTGGTGCGAACAACGCATTCACCAGTTGGGCAGCCACACCAGCATCCTCAATCCGCTGTTCTATGGAATGTCATTCGGGATTGGCGCGGTGGCCGGGTTGATCAGCGATAAAGTCAGCCTGGGCTTCGTTGCCGCCACCGAGCATCAGGTCTGCAAACACCTGAACGAACACCTTGAGCAACTGCCCGCCGAGGACGAAAAATCCCGTGCGATCCTTGAGCAGATGCGCATCGATGAAGAACACCACGCTGAAAGCGCGCTCGATGCTGGGGGGTTCCGCTTCCCGACACCGGTGAAGTTCGGGATGAGCCTGTTGGCCAAGGTCATGACCAAGAGCACTTATCGGATCTGACGCAGCGTCGTCAGCTCGCGAAGGCCATCACACGGTCTATCTGACAGACAGCAATAAAAAAGGCGACTGCCGCAAGGTAGTCGCCTTTTTCGTACCCGAAAATCTTAGCTCGGCATGTTACGTGCGTAGAAGATTTCAAGCATTTCGTGTTTCACACGCTCAGTCACCTGGGCACGTTGCTCAGAGGACAGGTTGTTGGTGGCGTCGCCGAACAGGTAGTTATCCAGTTCGAAGTTCTTCAACAGCATTTTGGTGTGGAACAGGTTTTCCTGGTACACATTCACGTCGGTCATCTGGTACGCGTCGCGGGTGTCTTCGGACAAGTAGTTCTGGATCGAGTTGATCTCGTGGTCGATGAAGTGTTTCTTGCCTTCAACGTCACGGGTGAAGCCGCGCACACGGTAATCCACAGTCACGATATCCGAATCGAACTGGTGAATCAGGAAGTTGAGCGCCTTGAGCGGTGAAATGACGCCACAGGTCGACACGTCGATGTCCACACGGAACGTCGCGATACCGTCCACCGGATGGATTTCCGGGTAGGTGTGCACCGTGATGTGGCTCTTGTCGAGGTGGGCCAGGATGATTTCGGGCAACGGGCCCGGAGACTCTTCGATCTGACTGTCGGTCGGGGTCACCGGCTCTTCAGAGATCAGAATCGTGACGCTGGCGCCTTGGGGTTCATAGTCCTGACTGGCGATGTTCAGGATGTTGGCACCAATGATATCGACAACTTCTGTGAGGATCTGCGTCAGGCGCTTGGCGTTGTACTCTTTATTGATGTACTCGACGTAAGCCTGTTGGTCTTGCGGGGTTTCCGCGTAGCAGATGTCATAGATGTTGAAGCTCAAGGTCTTTGTCAGGTTATTGAACCCGTGGAGCTTGAGTTTGCTTTTCACCGTTAAAAACTCTCTATGTATGCGGGCTGGCCGCGTGATCAAGCATGCCCGTCAGATGCGAACGACGCACCTGCGTAGGACGGTTAACACCTCTTCGCGATGGCGATTTTGGTTGTCTGTTCAGGCAAGCGACCTGTCGGTTGACCGATCACTGCCCTGAAAAAAGTGGCGCATTATGCAGACGTCAGCTATGGATCGCCAGAGTCTGCACCGCTTTTATGATAGTTGAATGTCGACTCAACCGAGTTCAATGATCTCGTAGTCGTGGGTAATCGCCACGCCGGCCGCGCCGAGCATGATCGAGGCCGAGCAATACTTCTCGGCCGACAGCTCGATGGCGCGCTTGACCTGAGCTTCTTTCAGCCCGCGGCCCTTGACCACGAAATGCATGTGGATCTTGGTGAACACCTTCGGATCTTCGGTCGCACGCTCGGCTTCGAGAAAGGCTTCGCAGCTTTCGACGGCCTGACGGGACTTCTTGAGGATGCTGACCACATCGAAATTGCTGCAACCGCCAACACCCAGCAGGAGCATCTCCATCGGCCGAACGCCCAGATTACGACCGCCGGCATCGGGCGGACCGTCCATGACCACGACATGACCGCTGCCGGATTCACCGAGGAACATGGCTTCGCCAGCCCATTGGATGCGTGCCTTCATCGCCAAGACTCCACTGTATAAAAAAGGGTCGCCAGCTTAGCACAGGGTCCTTGATTGGCAGCGCTTCGCCTTCCTAAGACATAACCATCTGCGGCGTAGGGCAAATTCTCGAATCCTGAAGGAATGCGTCTGTTAAGCTGGCGTCAATTCACTGGCGCACAGTGCTGCGCCAACCCCTACAAAAAAACAAACACACCGTGCAGTCTTTTCGGGATACAACCATGGTTGCTATTACCCCCACACCCAGAATCAAGAACCTCGACAAGCTGTTGATGCACTGCCAGCGTCGTCGCTATGCCGCCAAGAGCAACATCATCTGT
The DNA here is from genome assembly GCF_034008235.1 of Pseudomonas sp. P9_31. Classification (NCBI taxonomy): domain Bacteria; kingdom Pseudomonadati; phylum Pseudomonadota; class Gammaproteobacteria; order Pseudomonadales; family Pseudomonadaceae; genus Pseudomonas; species Pseudomonas sp. P9_31. Next base: position 689,548 of record NZ_CP125375.1, on the reverse strand, counting down.
GCCGGCGACCGCTCGGACACGCTGTTCTTCATCATCAAAGGCTCGGTGACCATCCTGATTGAGGATGACGACGGCCGTGAAATGATCATTGCCTACCTCAATTCCGGCGACTTTTTCGGCGAGTTGGGCCTGTTTGAGCAAGCCGGACTGGAACAGGAGCGCAGCGCCTGGGTACGCGCCAAAGTCGAATGTGAAGTCGCGGAAATCAGCTACGCGAAATTCCGCGAGCTGTCCCAACAGGATCCGGACATTCTTTACGTGCTCAGCGGACAAATCGCACAACGACTGCGCAATACCACGCGTAAGGTCGGCGACCTGGCGTTCTTCGACGTGACCGGGCGCGTTGCGCGCTGCCTGCTGGAGCTGTGCAAACAGCCAGACGCCATGACTCACCCGGACGGCATGCAGATCAAAGTGACCCGTCAGGAAATCGGCCGGATTGTCGGTTGTTCCCGTGAGATGGTCGGCCGCGTGCTCAAGGATCTGGAGGAACGCAACCTGGTCGACGTCAAAGGCAAGACCATGGTGGTCTTCGGTACGCGCTAAGCTCGGAAACTTAAGTTCGAAAAGCTCAGAAAGCTTAAGCTCCGAAACTTAGGCCCCGAGCATTTCCGCCAACTGGCGATACAAGGCATCGAGCCGTTCCAGCGCATCAGGAGCGGCAAACTTTTCATGCAGGGCGATGTGGCTTTCAGCGCGAACCCGCTGGTCCAGGCCGCAGGCTTCGTTAAAGCGATTGACTGCCGCGACCATCGAGTCTCGTTCGTTATCGATCAACATCGCCCCATGCACCAGGCCGACCGGACGCTGACCGCCTTTGCTCTGGCGCCAGCGTTGAGCCGTGCCGACCATCTTGCGACCATCGAGGTTGACGTTGAAACGGCCGTCACAGAACGCGCCCTCAATTTCGCCCAAGGACGACACGCCGCCCAACTCATCAAGCAGCTGACAAATCGGGTCGCAGAGTCGGCGATAGGCGGTCTCGATCCGATTCTGGTCACCTTCGCTGCGCGGTGGCGCATAGACCAGAGCGATGTTGAGGGTGGACGCCGATTGCGGCACCGGCTCACCGCCGGTTTCGCGCAGCAGTACCGGCCAACCGGCGGCCGCGGATATTTCGCATGCGGCGTCGAACAGTGGCAGACGATTCAAGCGCCGGGGCATGACCAGCGCGCGGTCAGTGGGTTGCCAAAACAGCAGGCCGAACTCCGACTCACCGGCGCACACATGGGCCAACAGGTCCTGTTCGGCGAGCAGGCCGGCTTCGATGGTCAGTAGGGTTGGTGAGGTCATAAGGTATTCCGTTGGGCATGAAGTCCGTGGCGCTACTTATGCCGCCATTGCGAGCAGGCTCGCTCCCACATTGGATCTCTGATGTTAGTAGATCTCTTGTGGGAGCGAGCCTGCTCGCGATGGGGTCGACTCGGTCTGCGTGTAATCAGTCGAGCGTAGAACCGCTCACTGGAGTGCCCCGCTCGGGAAAGAACAAGCGCTGCAGTTCGGAACCCGGGCTTTCGGCGCGCATGAACGCTTCGCCGACCAGGAACGCATACACATCGCTGATTTCCATCAGCTCGACATCGGCCCGGTTAAGAATGCCGCTTTCGGTAACCACCAGACGATCGCGGGGAATACGTGGCAACAGGTCGAGGGTGGTTTCCAGGCTGACATCGAAGGTGTGCAGGTTGCGGTTGTTCACGCCCACCAGCGGCGTGTCGAGGGTTTTCAAGGCCCGCTCCAGCTCGTCGCCATCGTGGACTTCCACCAGCACATCGAGGCCGACGCTTTTGGCCACGGCCGCCAGCTCGGCCATTTTCACGTCGTCCAGAGCAGAGACAATCAACAGCACGCAGTCAGCACCCAAGGCACGAGACTCGACGATCTGGTACGGATCGATCATGAAATCCTTGCGGATCACCGGCAGCTTGCACGCCGCCCGGGCCTGTTGCAGATACACATCGGCGCCCTGGAAGAAATCGATGTCGGTGAGCACCGACAGGCAAGTGGCACCGCCCTTTTCGTAACTCCTGGCGATATCGGCAGGCACGAAGTTCTCGCGAATCACGCCCTTGCTCGGTGAAGCTTTCTTGATTTCAGCAATGACCGCCGGCTGCTTGAGCTTGGCCTGAGCGATCATTGCCTTGGCGAACCCCCGGGTTGCATCGGCTGCCTTGGCCAAGGTTTCCAGTTCGGCCAGGCTTACGCGGGCGCTACGCTCGGCGACTTCCTGAACTTTGCGGGCCAGAATTTTTTCCAGAACCGTCGGTATACTCATCCCTCATTCTCCACTTTGAATACCGCGGTAAATGCACCCAATTCCTCAAGCTTTTCCCGAGCGAGGCCTGTGTGCAGCGCATCGTGCGCCAGGGCAACGCCTTCTTTCAAACTGCTGGCATGGTCGGCGGCGTACAGCGCGGCACCGGCATTGAGCACGATCATCTCGGCCGCTTTCTGACCGCTCTCGGTCTTGCGCTTGCCCAGGGCATCGCGAATCAGCTCAAGGGAGGCCGCCGGGCTTTCCACCGCCAGACCGTGCAGGCTCTGGCTCTTCATCCCCAGGTCTTCGGGTTCGACCCAATACTCGGTGATCTGATCATTCTTCAATTCAGCCACAAAGGTCGGTGCCGCCAGACTGAATTCATCCAGGCCATCCTTCGAGTGCACCACCAGCACGTGCTTACTGCCCAGGCGCTGCAAGACCTCGGCCAATGGCCGGCACAACGCCTGACTGAACACCCCCACCACCTGATGTTTCACACCGGCCGGATTCGTAAGCGGGCCGAGCATGTTGAACAAGGTGCGCAGGCCCAGCTCGCGGCGCGGGCCGGCAGCGTGCTTCATGGCGCTGTGGTGGGTCTGGGCAAACATGAAACCGATGCCGACGTTATCAATGCAGCGCGCCACCTGGACCGGGGTCAGGTTCAAGTAGATACCCGCCGCCTCCAGCAGATCCGCGCTGCCGCTTTTGCCCGACACCGCACGGTTACCGTGCTTGGCCACGGTGCAACCGGCCGCGGCGACGACAAACGACGACGCAGTGGAGACGTTGAAAATGTTCGCCCCGTCGCCGCCGGTACCGACCACATCGACCACGCCATCGAGGGTGTTGAGTTCGACCTTGTCCGCCAGCTCGCGCATCGCCGTCACGGCACCGACGATCTCGTCGATGCTTTCGCTCTTCATGCGCATGGCCATCATGAACGCGCCGATCTGCGCATCCGTGCATTGCCCGGTCATGATTTCGCGCATGACATCGCGCATCTCATCGGTACTGAGGTCGAGGTGGCCGACAATACGGCTCAGGGCTGTCTTGATATCCATGGAAAGTCCTTAGCGCGTGCCGCCGGTTTGTTTGAGGAAGTTGGCGAACAGCTCGTGGCCCTGCTCGGTGAGGATAGACTCAGGGTGGAATTGCACACCTTCAATATTCAGTGTCTTGTGGCGCAGCCCCATGATCTCGTCCACCGAGCCGTCTTCGAGCTGGGTCCAGGCGGTCAGCTCCAGGCAATCGGGCAGGGTCTCGCGCTTGACGATCAGCGAGTGATAGCGGGTGACCGTCAGCGGGCGATTCAGGCCTTCGAACACACCCTTGTCCTCGTGAAACACCGGACTGGTCTTACCGTGCATGACTTGACGGGCACGGACCACATCGCCACCAAAGGCTTGGCCGATGGACTGGTGCCCCAGGCAAACGCCGAGAATCGGCAGCTTGCCGGCAAAGTGCTTGATCGCTTCGATGGATATACCGGCTTCGGTCGGGGTGCAAGGACCGGGAGACACGACGATGCGCTCAGGGTTGAGGGCTTCGATTTCGGCAATGGTGAGCTCATCGTTGCGCACGACTTTGACCTCGGAGCCCAGCTCACCAAGGTATTGCACAACGTTGTAAGTAAAAGAGTCGTAGTTATCGATCATCAGCAACATGGCGTTAAGAACCTCTTGAATTCACTGACTTTTAATACGGCCTTCGAATGATTTACCCGCAGCGCACTGCGCTTTGTCAGGTGCTGGAGTGGCGCCAGCAAAGCGGCATTTCATACAGGTAAAGAAGGCAAAGCGGTACAGGTCCGGCCAGGCCGGCAGAAAAGATTCAGGCGCGCCAACGCCAACGGGCGTGTGCCTTGATGACTTGATCCAGGAGTTTGCTGACGATCAACACGGGGAAGGTCTCATTCATACGTCTGGGCACAGTAACTTAGCTGGGCAGAGCGTGCAATAAGGCCGGGGCGACAGCTCGTGAAACAATCGAAGGGTTCGCGACGGATGGCAAACGGCCGAAAGTTTTTGGTACTGTCGTTTCGTTTACCACAACAATAAATAAATGGACTTGCTCATGATCAAACAGAGATTGTTTGTACCGCTTGCCGGCTGCCTGCTCACCATGGCCTGCGCCCAAGCGATTGCCGCGCCCAATCCTTATTCGAATTTCGTTGTTTTCGGCGACAGCCTCAACGATGCCGGGCAGCTTACCGACTCGGGTGGCCCTGCCGGTGCGACAGAGCGTTTTACCAACCGGACCGGGCCGCTCTACCTGGATGGCAGTGGTGAATTACGCTCGCTGAACTCCACGCAACTGCTGGGTGGACGATTCGGATTCACCTCTGACCAGACAGCCGCTTCAACCTCGGCTGCGCGAGCCAACCAAGGGCTGGCGGACGGCAACAACTGGGCCGTCGGCGGTTACCGTACCGACCAGATTCTGGACTCGATCACCAGCGAATCCGCCACGGGCGAACGTACTCGGGCAGGTTATTTGCCAACGAACAACTTCCGCGCCGATCCAAATGCGCTGTATTACATTTCCGGGGGCGGCAACGATTTCCTTCAGGGCCTCGTGCTCAATACCGCCCAGGCTAACGCCGCGGCGAATCGACTGGCCGACAGCGTGCAGACTCTGCAAAGCGCCGGCGCCAAATACATCGTGGTCTGGCTGCTGCCCGATCTGGGACTGACTCCCGCCGTCAATGGCACCTCATTACAAGCCTCGATCTCACAGCTGAGTACCGACTTTAATCAGCAGTTGGTCACCCGCCTCGCGGGGATCAACGCCGAAATCATTCCGCTGAACATTCCACTGCTGTTGCAGGAAGCAGTCGCCGACCCGACGCGCTTCGGCCTCGCCTCTGGCCAGAACCTGACAGCCACCTGCTTCAGCGGTAACAGCTGTACGGAAAATGCTGTCTATGGCATCAACAGCGCTACCCCGGACCCGAGCAAGCTGATTTACAACGACTCGGTCCACCCCACTGAAGCCGGGCAAAAACTGATATCCGATTACGCCTATTCCTTGCTGTCAGCACCTTGGGAGCTGACGCTGTTGCCGGAAATGGCCCACGCCACCTTACGCGCCCACCAGGATGAACTGCGTAGCCAGTGGCAATCCGACTGGGAGAACTGGCAGGCCGTCGGCCAATGGCGCGCGATTGTCGCCGGCGGCGGTCAGCACCTGGATGTCGATAGCCAAAGCAGCGGCGCCAGTGCCGATGGCAGCGGCTACAACCTGAATATCGGTGGCAGCTATCGCCTGAATGAAGCCTGGCGCGTCGGCGTGGCAGCCGGCTTCTATCGTCAGAACCTCGAAGCGGGCAACAACGATTCGGACTACAAACTCAACAGCTACCTGGCGACCGCCTTCGCCCAGTTCCAGCAAAATCGCTGGTGGGCCGATGCCGCATTGACCGGTGGCAAGCTGGATTACGACAACCTCAAGCGCAAATTCGACCTGGGTGTCAGCGAAGGGGCGGAAAAAGGTGATACCGACGGCCATCTCTGGGCCTTCAGCACTCGCCTTGGCTACGACATTGCCCAACCGGGCAGCGAATGGCACCTGTCACCGTTCATCAGCGCCGATTACGCAAAGGTGGAAGTCGACGGTTACTCGGAGAACAGCAACCGCTCCACCGCGCTGACCTTTGATGATCAGACCCGAGACTCGAAACGTCTGGGCATCGGTTTGCAAGGCAAATACAACTTCACCCGTCAGACCCAGGTGTTTGGCGAATATGCCCATGAGCGCGAGTACGAAGATGACGTTCAGAAGGTCAACATCGCCCTCAACAGCCTGCCGTCCCTGGACTTCAATCTCCAGGGCTACACGCCGCAAAGCCATCTCAACCGCTTAAGCCTGGGGGTCAGCCACAAATTGACTGCCGACCTGGCGCTGCGTGGCGGCTATACCTTGCGCAAGGATGATGACTTTACCCAGCAGGGCATCAACGTTGGGGTAACGCTGGACTTCTGACCCTTCACACGCCAAAGGACGCATCGGCTCGTGTAGGAGCTGGCGCAGCCTGCGATCTTTTGGCGGCATTGGGAGCGACCGAGGTACAAGATCAAAAGATCGCAGCCTTCGGCAGCTCCTACGGGGGAAATGGCAGGCACAAAAAAACGCGGCGCCCTCACAGGCGCCGCGTTTTTTTATGGATCACTGGTCCGGCGTCTGCTCGGCCAGGGCCACGGCGCGGAACATGGCGCGACGCTTGTTCAGGGTTTCTTCCCATTCCAGTGCCGGCACCGAGTCGGCGACGATGCCGCCACCGGCCTGTACGTGCAGTTCGCCGTTCTTGATCACCGCGGTACGGATCGCAATCGCGGTGTCCATGTTGCCGTTCCAGGCGAAGTAACCGACCGCGCCGCCGTAGACGCCACGCTTGACCGGTTCCAGCTCGTCGATGATCTCCATCGCGCGAATCTTCGGCGCGCCAGACAAGGTGCCGGCCGGCAGGATCGCCCGCAGTGCGTCCATCGCTGTCAGCCCGGCCTTCAATTGGCCGGTGACGTTGGACACGATGTGCATCACGTTGGAATAACGCTCGATGACCATCTTCTCGGTGAGTTTCACCGAACCGATTTCCGAGACACGCCCCGTATCGTTGCGGCCCAGATCGATCAGCATCAAGTGCTCGGCGATTTCCTTGTCGTCCGACAGCAGGTCTTTTTCCAGCGCCAGATCAGCCTCTTCGTTGGCGCCCCGAGGACGGGTGCCGGCGATCGGGCGCACGGTGATCAGGTTGTCTTCGACCCGCACCAGCACTTCCGGCGAACTGCCGACGACGTGGAAGTCACCGAAGTTGAAGAAGTACATGTAAGGCGTCGGGTTGAAGCAGCGCAGCGCCCGGTACAGGTCGATAGGCGCAGCCTTGAAGTCGATCGACATACGCTGGGACGGCACGACCTGCATGCAGTCACCGGCCAGGATGTATTCCTTGATGGTGTCGACGGCTTTTTCGTAATCGCTCTGGGTGAAACTCGAACGGAACACCGGATCAGCCGATTGCTGCTTGCTGAAGTCCAGGCCACGGCGTGGGGTGATCGGCTGACGGAGTTGTTCCAGCAGCGCTTGCAGACGCGCTTGCCCTTGCTCGAAGGCGTCTTCCTGCGACGGATCGGCCAGGACAATCGCGTGCATCTTGCCGGCGAGGTTGTCGAACACCACTACCGCGTCGGAGACCATCAGCAGAATGTCCGGCACGCCCAGCGGATCCGGGTTCGGGCATTTGCCCAGACGCTTCTCCACATAACGTACGCAGTCATAACCGAAGTAACCCACCAGACCGCCATTGAAGCGTGGCAGACCGGCGATGGTCGGCACGTTATAGCGCGCCTTGAAGGCTTCGACGAAGGCCAGCGGGTCTTCAACATCGTGACTTTCGATCTCGACGCCGTCGTGGGTCACGCTGACGTGGTGATCATGAACCCGCAGCACGGTACGGCACGGCAGGCCGATGATCGAATAACGGCCCCACTTCTCGCCGCCCTGCACCGATTCCAGCAGATAGGAGTTGGGCTCGTCGGCCAGTTTCAGGTAGATCGACAGCGGCGTGTCGAAGTCGGCCAGGGTTTCGCAGGCAAGCGGTATGCGGTTGTAGCCGGCAGCGGCCAAACGCAGGAATTCTTCGCGGATCATGAGGTGCCTCGTGGCTTGAGGGTCTAACGGTCAGGTATGCAAACGCGCCGGTACGCCGGCCAGGAACAAGTCAGGCGCGCCAACGCCAGCGGGCCAGGGCCTTGATGACTTTCATCCAGAGTTTGCGAGTGACCACCACGATGGCGTTTCCAGGAGGGGATTGAACAGCGTCGGGCAACGTTATCCCAGCGGCCGGATCCAGGCAACCGGGAATTAGTTTGCGTAGATCATCGATGACCAGCGTCGGCGACTCTTCGGCAATCGGCCGGCCGTGGTTATAGCCATAACTGAGGGCCACGCATTTGACCCCCGCCGCTTTCGCCGCCAGCACATCGCTGCGCGAGTCGCCGACGAACAACGATTGCGACGCCGGAATGTTGGTCATTTTCATCACGAAAAACAGCGCGGCCGGGTCCGGTTTTTTCTGCGGCAGGGTGTCACCGCCGATGATCAGGCGGAAATAACGACCGATCTTCATCTGATCCAGCAGCGGCGCGACGAAGCGCTCCGGTTTGTTGGTGATCAGCGCCATCTCGACACCCTGCTTGTGCAGCCATTTCAGGGTATCGCGCACGCCGGGGTAAACCACGGTCAGCTCGTGACCGTCCTCATAAAAGCCGTTGAACAACTCCAGGGCATGTTCGGCCTCGACCTCATCGACACCCTCGGCATCGATGTGATTGGCCAAGGCCCGGCGCACCAGCATCTGCACGCCGTTGCCCACCCACTCACGCACCGATTCGATGCCGGCAGGTTGGCGCCCGAGTTTGAGCAGCATGTTATCCACAGCCGCCGCGAGGTCGGGGACCGAATCGACCAGCGTGCCATCCAGATCGAACATCACCAGCCGCGGCAGACGCCCCGGGAACAGCTGCTCAAAACCGCTCATGGGCGAGCCAGCGCCAGTTCGGAGCGCATTTTTTCAATCACTTCCTGATAGTTCGGCGCATTGAAGATCGCCGAACCGGCCACGAAGGTGTCAGCGCCGGCAGCCGCGATTTCACGAATGTTGTTCACGTTCACGCCACCGTCGATTTCCAGGCGGATGTCACGACCGGAGGCATCGATCAATGCCCGCGCTTCACGCAGCTTGTCGAGGGTGGCGGGAATGAACTTCTGCCCGCCGAAGCCCGGGTTGACGCTCATCAGCAGGATCATGTCGACCTTGTCCATCACGTACTTGAGCACGTCCAGCGGGGTCGCCGGGTTGAACACCAGACCGGCCTTGCAGCCGCCTTCGCGGATCAGTTGCAGGGAACGGTCGACGTGCAGCGTGGCTTCCGGGTGGAAGGTGATGTAGGTCGCGCCGGCCTCGATGAAGTCACCGACGATGCGATCCACCGGGCTGACCATCAGGTGCGCGTCGATCGGCGCAGTCACGCCGTACTTGCGCAGCGCGGAGCACACCATCGGGCCGATGGTCAGGTTGGGCACGTAGTGGTTGTCCATGACATCGAAGTGCACGAAGTCGGCGCCGGCGGCCAGGACGTTGTCCACTTCCTCACCCAGGCGGGCGAAGTCGGCGGAGAGAATCGATGGAGCAATGACGAAGGGCTGCATGACGCACCTTTTTTGAGCAGAATCACGATGGCGCGCATTGTATACCTCATGCTTTGACGCGCGCACCGTGCTGCGATGATCAGTAGGCCGCTCGGTAGATCTTCTCGATATCGACGGCCGTCAATTTGCGCGGATTGTTGCGCATCAGCCGTTCGATGCCGGCGGCTTCCACGGCCATGGCCGGGATCGCGTCCTCGGGCACTCCGAAACTGCGCAACCCCAGCGGGATTTCCACCACCGCACACAGCTCGGTCATCGCCTCCACGGCTTTGTCCGCCGCTTCGTTGGCGCTCAGATGAGCGGTCTTCACCCCCATGGCCTCGGCAATATCCTGCATGCGTTCAACGCAGGCCATCTTGTTCCAGGTCATGACATACGGCAGCAACAAGGCATTGCTGACGCCATGGGCAATGTTGAAACGCCCACCCAGGGGATACGCCAACGCATGCACCGCGCCAACCCCGGCATTGCCGAACGCCATGCCGGCCATCAGGCTGGCGGTGGCCATGTCTTCGCGGGCTTGCAGATGGGAAGGATTGGCGTAGGCCTTGGGCAGCGCCTTGGTAATCAGCTTGATCGCGCCAATGGCCAGGGCATCGGTGATGGGCGAGGCACTGAGCGACAGGTAGGACTCGATGGCATGCACCAGCGCATCGACGCCACTGGCGGCGGTGACACTGCGCGGGCAGGTCAGGGTCATTTGCGGGCTGACCAGCGCCACGTCCGGCAACAGGTAATCGCTGATAATGCCCTTCTTCAGCTGCGCGACCCTGTCGGAAAGAATCGCCACATTGGTCACTTCCGAACCGGTGCCGGCAGTGGTCGGGATGGCGATCAGCGGCGGGCCTTTGCGCGGCACCTGATCGACGCCGAACAAATCCTCCAGTGCGCCGTGGTAACCGGCGTAGGCCGCAACACTCTTGGCTATGTCGATGGCACTGCCGCCACCGAGGCCGATCAGCCCGTCATGCCCGCCTTCGCGGTAAACCCGCATGCAATCTTCGACGATGGCAATTTCCGGGTCCGGCAGCACCCGGTCGAAAATCTCGTAACTGCGCTCACCCAACTGCGCCAGCGCCAACTCTACCGTGCCCGACTTGACCAGTGCGGCGTCGGTGACGATCAGTGGGTTGTCGATGTCCAGACGCGTGAGCTCAGCCGCCAGTTGCTCGATGGCCCCTGCACCAGTGATCAGTTTGTGAGCGATTTTGAAAGAGGAAAGACTCATGTGCGCAGCCTCTTATAGATAGGGGAGCTGGGCACAATAGTAGCTGGGGATTGGGGTTTGTCTGTTATTCAAATCATGAATCACCGCAGATTCCGAAATCACCCTAAATCCCTGTGGGAGCGGGCTTGCCCGCGATGGCGTCATGACATCCAACATCAGTGCTGACTGATGCACCGTCATCGCGGGCAAGCCCGCTCCCACATTTTTACCGCCTGTGGCTTCAGACCTGCGCGGTGCGCAGTTTTTCGCTGCGCCCACGCAGCCATTCCAGCGTCAGCAACAGGATCACCGAGAATGCGATCAGCAACGTCGCGGCAGCGGCGATCGTCGGGCTGAGGTTTTCGCGGATGCCGCTGAACATCTGCCGAGGCAAGGTCGCTTGTTCGGGGCCAGCGAGGAACAGCGTCACCACCACTTCATCAAACGAGGTGGCGAAGGCAAACAGCGCACCAGAGATCACGCCCGGCGCAATCAACGGCAAAGTCACCCGACGGAACGTCGTCAGTGGCGAAGCGCCCAGGCTTGCAGCGGCTCGCACCAGATTCTGGTTAAACCCCTGCAAGGTCGCCGATACCGTGATGATCACGAACGGCACGCCCAGCACGGCGTGCACAACGATCAACGAGATATAGCTGTTGCCGAACCCCAGTGGAGCGAAGGTCAGGTAACTGGCCACACCAATGATCACCACCGGCACCACCATCGGCGAAATCACCAGCGCCATCACCAGCGCCTTGCCCGGGAAGTCCCCCCGGGTCAGGCCGATGGCCGCCAGCGTACCGAAGATCATCGCCAGTACCGTCGCTGCCGGGGCGACGATCATGCTGTTCTTCAACGAACGCATCCATTCGGCCGAAGCAAAGAAGTCCTGGTACCAGTGCAGCGAGAAGCCTTGCAGCGGATAGACCAGAAAACTCCCCGAGTTGAACGACAACGGAATGATCACCAGCACCGGCAGGATCAGGAACAACAAAATCAAGCCGCAGAGAATCCGCAAGCTGTAGAACCACACCCGTTCGATGGGCGACATATAAGGACTCAGCATTTCACTCTCCCCTTAGCTCAGGCGCAGGCGACTGGCGCCCACCAGCCAGCTGTAAATCAGATAAAGCACCACGGTCGCCAGCAGCAACAGCCCACCGAGCGCGGTCGCCATGCCCCAGTTGATGCTGGTGTTGGTGTAGAAGGCGACGAAATAGCTGACCATCTGATCGTTCGGGCTGCCCAGCAACGCCGGGGTGATGTAGTAGCCGATGGCGAGGATGAACACCAACAGGCAACCGGCGCCGACACCGGCATAGGTTTGCGGGAAGTACACCCGCCAGAAACTGGCGAACGGGTGGCAGCCGAGGGAAATCGCTGCTCGCATGTAGGTCGGCGAAATGCCTTTCATCACGCTGTAGATCGGCAGAATCATGAATGGCAGCAGGATGTGCACCATCGAGATATAAACCCCGGTGCGGTTGAATACCAGCTCCAGCGGCTTATCGATGACACCCATGGCCATCAGACCACTGTTGATGAGGCCACCCGATTGCAGTAGCACGATCCACGCCGCGACCCGCACCAGAATCGAGGTCCAGAATGGCAACAGCACCAAAATCATCAGCAGGTTGCTCTGGCGCGATGGCAGGTTCGCCAGCAGGTAGGCCAACGGGTAGGCCAGCACCAGGCAGATCATGGTAATGATCAGGCCCATCCAGAAGGTCCGGGCAAAGATATCGAGGTAGATCGCCTGATCGGGAGTGGCCCGGGCCAGTTCGCCGAGGTCGTCGATACGGTGGTCGACGGCGGCCAGCAGGTAATAAGGCGTCACGCCACTGGTGTTGCGACGCACGACCTGCCAATAGGCCGGATCGCCCCAGCGCTCGTCGAGCCCTTCCAGCGCAGCTTTATAAGAAGTCGGCTCCGTGGCGAACGGCAAGGCGCGTGCGGTTTTGGTCAACAGGCTGCGGTAGCCGGCCAACTCCATGTTCAAGCGCTTGGACAAGTCGCCCAAGGTCTGATTCTTGCGGGCTTCGGCAAGGTCTTCGCTGGCTGCCTTATAGACTGGCTCAGCGGGCAGGCCGCGGCCATCCCAGCTGGCGATGGCCGCCACGGTGCGCGGCATGACGCCGACCACTTCCGGGTTGCCGACGCTTTTGAAGAGCAGCGCCACGATCGGCACCAGGAACACCAGCAACAGAAACAGCACCAACGGCGCGATCAAGGCTTGTGCTTTCCAGCGATTGACACGCTCGGCGTGCTTGAGCCGCTGCTTCAAGGTGGGGTCAGTGCCCGCGTTCACGGGAACGGCGATAGCCATGGCGTACTCCGGAAATCGATCTTTCTAATTCGAACAACCTGTGGGGGCGAGCTTGCCCGCGATGACGATGTATCAGTCAACATGAATGCTGAATGTGATGACGCCATCGCGGGCAAGCCCGCTCCCACATTAGTTGTGGTTACTTCGCTGCCCAGGAATTGAAGCGCTGCTCCAGTTGCTCGCCGTTGTCAGCCCAGAAGCTGACGTCGATCTGCACCTGGTTGGCGATGTTTTCCGGGGTGGTCGGCATGTCTTTCAGGACATCCTTGGCCAGCAACGGCACGGCTTGGGTGTTGGCCGGGCCGTAGGCGATGTTTTCCGAGTAGGTCTTCTGTTGCTGCGGTTGCACCGAGAACGCGATGAATTTTTTCGCCGCTTCGGCACGGGTCTTATCCAGACCTTTTGGAATCGCCCACGCGTCGAAGTCGTAGATGCCGCCGTTCCACACCACTTTCAGGTTGCTTTCTTTCTGTACCGCCGCGATCCGGCCGTTGTAGGCCGAGCTCATGACCACGTCACCGGAGGCGAGGTATTGCGGCGGTTGTGCGCCGGCTTCCCACCACTGAATGTTTGGCTTGAGCTCATCGAGTTTCTTGAACGCACGATCCTGACCGTCCTTGCCGGCCAGCACTTTGTAGACGTCTTTCGGCGCCACACCATCGGCCATCAAGGCGAATTCCAGGGTGTACTTGGCGCCTTTACGCAGGCCGCGCTTGCCCGGGAATTTCTTGGTATCCCAGAAATCGACCCAACTGGTCGGTGCGGATGCCAGCTTGTCGGCGTTGTAGGCCAACACTGTCGACCACACGAAGAAGCCCACGCCGCAAGGCTGGATAGCACCTTTGACGTAGTCTTCGGACTTGCCGAACAGCTTCGGATCCAGCTGCTCGAACATGTCTTCGTCGCAACCACGGGACAGTTCTGGCGATTCAACTTCCACCAGGTCCCAGGACACGCTCTTGGTATCGACCATGGCTTTGACCTTGGCCATCTCGCCGTTGTATTCGCCAGCGACGATTTTGCCGTGACCGGCCGCTTCCCACGGTGCGTAGAAGGCTTTGACCTGCGCCGCCTTGTTCGCCCCGCCAAAGGAAACCACAGTCAGGTCCGGACCCGCCGCCATCGCGTGCGCCGCACCCATCATGCCCACGACCAGGGCGGTGAATTTCAGGGATCTCAACATTTATTGTTCTCCAACTGCAGGGTTAGTGTTGGTGAAGCGGGGGCGATCAGTGCGCCTCTAGAAGTGGGTCGAGCGCGCGAACGTGTTCGACCTGCCAGCCAAGCGGTACCACGTCGCCGACAGCCAGCGCGGGATCGAGCTCGGCAATCGGTTGTTTCACGAAGAAGTCGGTCTTGCCGCAGACTTCCAGGCGAACCCGGACGTGGTCGCCCAGATAGATGAATTCCGCCACCCTCCCTGAGAAGCGGTTGACACAGGACTCGCTCGAGCCATTTAGGCTCACGCGCTCCGGACGAATCGACAGCGTGACGGGCTCGCCGGTCTTGCCGACGTTGACCGCCAGCGCCTCGACCTTTTCACCGCGACCGAGCTCGACCACGCAGCGGTCGCCGGTATGGCTGTGCAAGCGACCGTTGAGGCGGTTGTTCTCGCCGATGAAGTTGGCAACGAAGGTATTTTTCGGCTCTTCGTAGAGCGTGCGCGGCGGTGCAATTTGCTGAATCTCACCCTGGTGGAACACGGCGACGCGGTCGGACATGGTCAGGGCTTCGCCCTGGTCGTGGGTCACGTAGACCACGGTCACGCCGAGGCGCTGGTGCAGGTGCTTGATTTCCATCTGCATGTGTTCGCGCAGTTGTTTGTCCAGTGCGCCGAGGGGTTCGTCCATCAGCACCAATTGCGGTTCGAACACCAGGGCGCGAGCCAGGGCCACACGCTGCTGCTGACCGCCGGACAGTTGCGCCGGATAGCGCTGGGCGAAGGCGTCGAGCTGAACCATGCTCAGCACACGTTTGACCCGGTCACTGACGTCGCTTTTGTTCAAGCCGCGTACGGTCAGCGGGAACGCCAGGTTCTCGGCCACAGTCATGTGCGGAAACAACGCATAGTTCTGGAACACCATGCCGATATCGCGTTTATGCGGCGGCACGTTGTTGATGGAACGCCCGGCCAGTTGAATCTCCCCGGCGGTTGGCGTTTCAAAACCGGCGAGCATCATCAGACTAGTGGTCTTGCCGGAGCCGGATGGCCCGAGCAAGGTGAGGAATTCGCCTTTGCGAATATCCAGGTTGAGGTCTTTGACGATCAGGTTCTCGCCGTCGTAGCTCTTTTGCACTCCACGAAAGCTGACCAGAATTTCGCTGGCCCCTGCGCTTGAATCAACCTGGCTCATACCCACACCTTTGTTATTGATGACTGCTGTGGACTAAGCCTAGTGGACGCTGGGAGCCGCGCAAATCGGGGCGCAGGAGAGAATCGCCTCAGCCGGATGGAAGGTTGGGGGTAGGGATTGCCCTACAAGGATGGCGGGGATGGATATGTCGATTCGTGATGGCGACAGGCGGTGAGCTGCAAGCCGCAATAACCGGTAAAAGTGTTCAGTAGCGCTTGTCGTTATCGGATATGTCCACGACTGGACGGTTGATGGACATACCTGTGGGAGCGAGCTTGCTCGCGATAGCGGATTGTCTGCCAACATCAACGTTGACTGATACGGCCTCATCGCGAGCAAGCTCGCTCCCACAGGGGACGGCGGTGTTCTTTAGAGGAGCTTGTGCTCCATGGCGTACTTCACCAGTTCGGCCAGGGAGGTGATGTTGAGCTTCTGCATCAGCCGCGCCTTGTGGGTGCTGATGGTTTTGCTGCTCAAGGCCAATTGCTGGGCGATGTCGTTGACGTTGGCGCCCTGGGCCAGGCGCTCGAACACCGAGAATTCACGTTCCGACAGCAACGAGTGCAACGGCCGCGCATCGGTCAGGCCGACTTCGAAGACCATGCGGTCGGCCAGGTCCGGGTCGATGTAGCGCCCGCCCGCCGCCACCTTGCGGATCGCCGTCAGCAGCAATGCCGGATCGCTGTCCTTGGTGGCGTAGCCAGCGGCACCGACCTTCAACGCCCGGGCGGCCATCTGCGCCTCGTCGTGCATCGACAGCACCAGAATCGCCGGCGGGTTGTTCAAGGCGCGAATCCGCGGAATCGCTTCCAGGCCGTTGACCCCAGGCATGGAGATGTCCAGCAACACCACTTCGCAGGGAACATGGCGCAAGGTCTCGAGTAACTGCTCGCCATTGCTCGCCTCCCCTACCACCAGCAAGTCCTTGGCCAGGCCGATCAATTGCTTGATGCCTTCGCGAACGATGGTGTGGTCTTCGGCTACCAGTACACGGATCACGTTCTTCTCCATTCTTCTTATGTCAGAGCCAAGATCATCGCGAGCAGGCTCGCTCCCACATTGGATTTCGGTGTGTCAAAGATCTGTGTAATTACCCCATCCCTGTGGGAGCGAGCCTGCTCGCGAAGACGTCAGCACAGACACCACAAATTCTTCAGGCTTCATCCAGCGGCACTCGCACACTCAGGGTCGTGCCCTCCCCCGGCTCACTCTCGAGTGACAACTGCCCGCCCATGATCAGCACCCGCTCACGCATACCGACCACGCCAAACGATGTCGGCCTGCCAGGGGCAGCGACAAATCCTACGCCATCATCGCTGACCGTCAGGCAGAGTTCATTGCCCTCAAGGGTCAGCGTCAGTTCAACAGTATGCGCCTGGGCGTGGCGCATGACATTGGTCAGCGCCTCCTGAAGGATCCGGAACAGCCCGATGGCCTTGGCGTCGCTGAGCACCGGCAAGTTATCCGGCACCTGCACCAGGCACGGGATCTGCGTGCGCGCCTCGAACCGCCGCGCCTGCCACTCGATGGCCGAGGCGATCCCGGCATCGAGAATCGGCGGCCGCAGCGCCGTGGCCACATCGCGCACCAGTTGAAACAGCTGAGCGATCAAACGCTTCATGCTGTTCAAGCGCTCGTGCAGGCCCGGATCGAGCTGGGCGTAAGCCAGTTCGCACATCGACGTTTCCAGCTTCAGCACGGTCAGCATCTGCCCCAGTTCGTCATGAACTTCCCGGGCAATCCGGGCCTTTTCCTCCTCCCGCACGCTCTCCAGGTGCGCGGACAACTCGCGCAACTGCTCGCGGGAGCTGGCCAGTTCCAGTTCGATGCGCTTGCTCTCGGTGATGTCCCAGACGATGCCGTCCCAGACATAGGCACCGTCTTCAAGGCGGCGGGTGATGGCCTTGATCTCGGCCCAGCGCTGTTCGCCCTGACGGGTCAGAATCCGCCCCTGCCACGACCAGTCGCTGTCGGTATCCAGTGCATGGTCCTGGGTCTGGTGATAACTGGCCTTGTCATCCGGATGCACCAGGCTGCGCAGGCCTTTGTCCCGATGGGCCAGGGTGGCCGGCGAGTAGCCCACCAGGCTCTCGCTGCCTTCACTGATGTAGGCAAAGTCGATCTGCCCTGTCACCGGCGCGCGCTCCAGACGAAAGACCAGCCCGGGGACGTTGGCGGCGATCCCTTGCAGCCTCGCCTCGCTTTCCTGCAAGGCGGCCAGGGCACGCCGACGCTCGGTGACGTCATTGAGGTAAACCACCAGGTATTCGCCCTCGCGAAAACGCAAGAAGCTCAACGAAACATCCGCCGGCAGAACACTGCCATCGGCCCGCACGCAATTGGTTTCGAAACTTAGCGGCCCTTCCTCGCTGGCTCGGGCGCGCTTCCACAGATTCAGCCAGCGGTCCATGTGCAAGCCGGGCTCGAAATCGATCAATGGCCGATCAATGATCCCGCCCGCCGGGTAGCCGAGCATGGTTTCGGCTGCGCGGTTGGCGTAGCGCACATGGCTGTCCCAGTTGACCCAAAGGATGCCGACGGTGCTTTGGTCGATGGAAAACTGCGTGAGGCGCAAGGCCTCTTCACTGGCTTCGCGCAAGGCAATGTCTTCGCGCGCCGCCAGCAGTCGTTGCTCCAGACTGTGTTGCTGACGACGCTGCCAGAACACAATGGCCATGCTGCTCAGCAACAACACCAGCAAGAGCAGGCAGAGGTTTTTCCAGAATCCCGGCGACTCGGACAGCCGCGGGTACTTGGGTTGCAGCCACTGATTGTGCAGGTGCTCCAGGTCCTTGGCCGGGATCGCCCGCAGCGCGCTCTCGACGATGCCGGCCAGTTCCGGCCAGTCCCGACGCGTGGCCACTCGCAGCAATTGCGGGAAACCGATGTCGCCCACCACGACCAGCCCGGAGAATTCGGGCTCGGCAGACAGACGCCCGAATTGCGCTTCATCGACCACCGCGTAACCGGCCTGCTGACTCAACAACAATTGCAGCGCCTGGCGCTCCAGAGGCACGCCTTGCAGGTTCAGATGAGGATAATTGCTACGCAAGAAATCGGCGGTGACGCTGGGCATGCGCACGGCGACGCGGGTCTGGCTGTCGAGTTTTTCCAGCTCCACCGTGCCGGTGCTCTTCTGGTCGCTGACGACCAGTTGCGATACCCGCATATAGGGATCGGAAAACTGCCAGAACCGCAAACCGGCAGGGGTTTGCGTCAGCCCTGGCGCGATATCGATGTCGCCTTCACGGGCGGCAGCTTCCAGTTGCGCAAGATCGGGATAATTACGCCAGCTCAGCTCGACCTTGAGCGCCTTGGCCAGCCATTTCATCAATTCGACGTTAACCCCGGACAGTCGCTGCAAGCGGCGATCGTATTGGGCATAGGGCGCTTGCAACACCACCCCGACCCGCAATTCGCCATGCTGCGCCAGCCATTGCTGTTGCGCTGGCGACAGTTGCGCGACATGCGCCGGTGGCGCGGGGGCCGCCCAGCCCATCAAGGGAAACCACAAACAGCCGATAACCCACAGGCAGCGAAAATGCATCATCGAAGTCTCACACACTGACAAATACTGACCAACCCATTAGGCTGCCGGAATAACTTCTGGCCTGGAATATCCGATGCCCCCTGTCTACCGCCTGGCGCTGCCAGCATTGTGCCTGTCGCTGATCCTGCCGTGCGCCTTTTCCGTCGAGGCGGCCGACCCCGCACCTGTCACTGCGGAAAAGCCCGCCGAAGAAAAACCGGTCGAACGCCAGCCGCTGCTTGAGCGTAGTCAGGAAGAAGCGACAGCACTTGAGCGAAAAATCCCTGCGCAGGAACAGCAACAACTGCAAGCCGGCACCGACAGCTTTCTCGCCTTGTGGAAACCGGCCAATACCGCCGAACCCAAAGGCGCGGTGATTATCATCCCGGGCGCTGGCGAAACCGTTGACTGGCCGCAAGCGATCAGCCCATTGCGCCGCCAATTGCCAGACGCCGAGTGGAGCAGCCTGAGTATCACCTTGCCAGACCTGCAAGGCGAAGCCATTGCGCCACGTATCGTCGAAGTGGCGCCAGCACCCAAATCGCCTGATGCCGGCAGCAAAGACTCCACGACCGCGGCACCCATCGAACAGGCGGCCGGCGGCGAAGCGGAGGTGGCCGACAAGGCCATCGCCGAAACCACCGAAGAACAGGCCAAAGCCAACGCCGAGCGAATCTTCGCTCGCATCGATGCAGCCATCGCCTACGCCGAACAGCAAAGCGCTCGCAGTATCGTTGTGCTGGGCCATGGTACCGGCGCTTACTGGGCCGCGCGTTATCTGAGCGAAAAGCAGCCATCGCAAGTCGGCAAATTCGTGATGGTCGCCGCCCAGACACCCATTACGGCGAAGCCCGGGCTGGCCGAATTGACGCCGACGATCAAGCTGCCCGTCGCCGACATGTTCTACATCGACAAACCGCTGGATCGAAACGCGGCACTGGAACGCTTGCAGGCCAACAAACGTTTGAAGACTTCGGCGTTCAGCCAGGTATCGCTCAAGGCCCTGCCGGGGAATGCCAAGGCAGAGCAAGAGCAGTTGGTTCGCCGGGTGCGGGGATGGTTGAATCCGCAGCCTGCGGCGAACTGACAGATCGCGTCGCCCCAATCGCGAGCAGGCTCGCTCCCACATTGATCTCGGTCGTACACAAATTCTGTGTCCCCTAAAGATTTAATGTGGGAGCGAGCCTGCTCGCGATGGCGGCATCACAAACAACACATACCTATCCTGCTACCGGAAATCCCGCCGCTCACGAATCAACGTGTAGGCATTGTGCAGTTCACGAGTCTTGTCCGTCGCCTCACGAACCTGCAACGCCGTCGCGCCACTGCCGGCAATCTTGTCCGGGTGATGGCGACTGAGCAGGCGTCGATAGGCGCGTTTGATTTGCGCAGGCTCACTGGTCGCCGAGACTCCCAATAACCGCAAGGCATCCTGGTAAGTCAGGGCGGCGTTGACCAATGGGCGTTTCTGCGGCTCATAGTCTGCCGCCAAGGCCTGCACCTGTTGTGACGTCCAGCCCAACCATTTGCCCCACTGGGCAATCAGTTCGCGCTCACTGCTACCAGCGCGGCCATCGGCCCAGACCATCCGCCAACAGGCACGCAACACGCCTTCCGCCGCATGGGGTTGAGCACTCAAGCGTCGCAGATAACTGCGCAACCGGTCGTGTCCCGACTTACCGCGGTTGAAGGCGGCAATGGCGCGACGTTGCGCCGATTCGGTCATCTCCAACGAACGCATTTCCTGCCGCGCCTGCTGGATGTGCCCATCCACTACCCGCCCATCGCTTTTGGCCAATCGACCCAGCAACACGAACAGCAGTTCATCGTTGCGCAGCACCGAGCGACCACCGAATTTTTCCCATAAATGCGCCCAGCTCTGCAGGTGCAAGCGCCGATCCAGCGCCTGTCCCAACAAAGCGCCGAGCATGGCCCCCGGAATGCTGGCTATGGCAAAGCCCGCTCCGGCTCCAATCAGAGTCCCTGGCCACAACATGTCAGCGTCTCGCTTCTATCAGAGTGTCTACTTCAGCCAGACGCTCATGCGTGCCGACATCCACCCAATGCCCTCTCAGGCGTTCGCCGGTCACCTGCCCCTCAGCCATGGCTTTGCGCAGCAGCGGCGCAAGCTTGAAGGCCCCGGCCGAGCAACCGTCAAACAGCTGCGGGTGCAGCACGGCGATGCCACTGTAGGTCAGGGTTGATGTATCCGGCTGACCATCCCGCACATGGCCATCGACCAGGGTGAAATCTCCGCTCGGGTGATGCGCCGGGTTATCCGCCAGTACCAAATGAGCGAGCCCGACGATAGGCTGGTGCAACACGCTGAAGTCGTAGTCGGTCCAGATATCGCCGTTGACTACCACGAAGGCCTCGCCCCCCAACAATGGTAATGCGCGGAATATTCCGCCGCCGGTTTCCAGCGGTTCACCTTCCGGCGAGTACTGAATGCTCACGCCATATTGCGAGCCATCCCCCAGATAATCTTCTATCTGCTGACCGAGCCAGGCATGGTTGATCACGATCTCGGTAAACCCTGCTGCTGCCAAAGCGCGCAGGTGATACTCGATCAGGGGCACTCCGCCGGCACGAACCAGCGGTTTTGGCGTGGTCAGGGTCAGCGGGCGCATACGTTCGCCCTTACCCGCTGCCAGAATCATTGCCTTCATGCCTTTGCTCCGGCACGCAGACTGGCCAGCAACACATCCAGCTCCGCCAGTTCAGGGCGACGGGCGATGACCGCGTCTATATAAGCGAAGAAGCGCGGCACATCGCCGAGATAGCGTGGCTTGCCATCGCGATGACAGATGCGGGCGAAGATGCCGATGACTTTCAAGTGACGCTGCACGCCCATCAGGTCGCTGGCGCGCAGGAAGTCTTCGAAGTCAGGCTGGACCGGGATGTCGAGCGCGCCGGCTTGCTGCCAGTAATCAGCCAGCCAACCGCGCACGCGCTCTTCAGGCCAACTGAGGAACGCGTCCTTGAACAGGCAAGTCACGTCGTAGGTCACAGGGCCGTAAACCGCGTCCTGGAAATCCAGCACGCCGGGATTCGGCTCGCTGATCATCAGGTTGCGCGGCATGTAGTCGCGATGCACCAGCACTTTTGGCTGAGCCAGGGCGCTGTCGATCAGCAGGTCGCTGACCTGCTGCCAGAGCACTTGCTGCGCCGGGTCGAACTCGATGCCCAACTCACGTTTCACGTACCACTCGGGAAACAGCTCCAGCTCGCGACGCAGCAACGCCACGTCATAACTCGGCAACGGCGCCACCATCGGCAACTGCTGAAAAGCCAACAGCGCTTGCAGGGCATCCTTGAACAAATCGTCGGCATTTTCGCTGTCGATCACGTCCAGGTAAGTCTTGTTGCCCAGGTCATTGAGCAAAAGAAAACCACGCTCGAGGTCTTCGGCATAAATTTTTGGCACATTTATTCCGGATTTCGCCAGCAGAAAAGCAATATCCACGAAGGGCTTGCAGTTTTCCTGGGGGGGCGGCGCGTCCATCACGACGAAGCTTCTGCCTGCGCCGTCCCAGCGGAAATAGCGCCGAAAACTCGCGTCGCTACTGGCCGCGGTCAACGTGGCCGGGGGTACGGCACCCCAGCCCTGTTCTGCAAAGAGGATAGCCAACTGTTCATCGAGCCAAACTTTCAGGTGTTGCAAGCGTACATCTTGGTCAGGCATTGCAAGGGTCTCCGACGGCGCTAGCCGTCAAGCGGGTCATGCTTTATTATCCAGCATCTTTTTCAGACCATCGAGAGGCGTGCGGCCCACACCGCGGGCAGATGGCACGCAGGAAGCCCGGACTAATAAGATGGCATTGAAATCCCCCGCGTTTCGTAAAAAATTTCCGTTGTTGGTCACCGGCAGTCTGCTGGCCCTCCAACCCTTGGCCACGTCGTTCGTGGTCGCCGCGGAACAGTATGACTGCTCAGTCTCTGCTTCGGGTGCCTGGGACTGTGCGCCAAAAGCGCCGGCAGCCGCATTGCCACCGCGTCCTGTCCATGATGGCAGCGCAGTTTCCGCCACTGGCGAAACCCCGGCAGGCACCGGCTCCAGTGAAGACACCGGCGCCAAGCCTGTGCTGGTTACCGAGTCCAAGGGCCGCGGCCTGAAGTCGCGTAGTGAAGACTACAGCCACCTCGACTGGGTTCCACGCGAGAAGCTCACTGCAGCGCAATTGGCCGAAACCGGTCCTTACTGCTCTGGTTCCTATATCGAACCGATTCGTCCTGGCATGAATGACAAGACGAATAAAAGTGACGCTCCGACCTTTATCGGTGCCAAGGCCTCCCGCTATAAGCAGGAAGAGCAGGTCGCTGCCCTGGCCGGTGACGTGGTCATGCGTCAGGGCAGCATGCAGGTCGAAGCCGACGAAGCGAACCTGTACCAGGCCGAGAGCCGTGGCGAATTGAGCGGCAACGTGCGCATTCGCGACAATGGCGCACTGATCGTGGGCGACCACGCCGACGTGCAGCTCGACACCGGTGAAGCCAAGGTCGACAACGCCGAATACGTGATGCACAAGTCGCGTATCCGCGGTAACGCGCTGTACGCCAAACGTGCCGAGAACGCGATCATCCGTCTCAAGGATGGTACGTACACCACGTGCGAACCGAACAGCAATGCCTGGCAGCTCAAGGGCAACAACATCACCTTGAACCCGGCGACCGGTTTCGGTACCGCGACCAACGTGACGCTGCGGGTCAAGGACATTCCGGTTCTGTACACGCCGTACATCTATTTCCCGATCGACGACCGTCGCCAGTCCGGCTTCCTGCCGCCGACCATCGGCACCGGCAGCGATACCGGCTTCATGCTGGTCACTCCGTACTACTTCAACCTGGCACCGAACTACGATGCCACGTTGTACCCGCGCTACATGAGCAAGCACGGGCTGTTGATGGAAGGCGAATTCCGCTACCTGACCAAGTCCAGCGAAGGTCAGTTCGGCGCAGCGTACCTCAACGACGAAGACACCGATCGCAGCAAGCAAACCGACTACCAGAAAAACCGCTACATGTATAACTGGCAGCACAAGGGCGGGTTGGATTCGCGGGTCTTCACACAGGTCGACTACACCAAGATCAGCGATCCGTATTACTTCCAGGATCTGCAGACCGACCAGATTGGTGTGAAAAGCGCTGATTACGTAAACCAGCAGGGTTCTGTCACCTATCGTGGCGACAGCTACACCGCTCGCTTGAACGCCCAGGCTTATCAGCTGGCGACCGTTTCGAACATCACGCCGTATGATCGTTTGCCGCAGATCACCTTCAATGGTCAGCTGCCGTATCATCCGGAAGGCCTGAATTTCGATTACGAGACAGAGGCCGTCCGGTTCGACCGTGATTTGAAGAACGGTAACTTCGTAAACGAAGATGGCACTGTCGAATCGCGCCTTGATAACAACGTACAGGGCCTGGCACGCGCCAATGGCAACCGCTTGAACCTCAAGCCGGGTGTCAGCCTGCCGTTGAACTGGACTTATGGTTTCTTGAAACCGTCCCTGAAGTACCAGTACACCCAGTACGATCTGGACCTGGATCAGCGGGGCAAAAACACTCTACTTGCAGATGAGAGCTACAGCCGTAATCAGAACCGTGGCGTACCGATTGCCAGTATCGACAGCGGCCTGTATTTCGATCGCAACACTCAATGGTTCGGCAAGAATTATCGCCAAACCCTGGAGCCGCGCCTGTTCTATCTCTATGTTCCAGAGAAGGATCAGACCGATATTCCAGTCTTTGACACCGGCGAATACACCTTCAACTACGCGTCGCTGTTCCGTGACAACCGTTTCTCCGGCTCCGACCGTGTCGGCGACGAGAACAAACTGTCGCTGGGCGTGACCAACCGCTGGATTGAAGACAACGGTTTCGAACGTCAACGCATCAGCGTCGGCCAGGCCTTGTACTTCAAGGACCGTAAAGTCCAACTGCCGGGTGTCGCTTTCGATGACCGGGATGACGCCAAGGCCAACGTTTCGCCGTATGCACTGGAATACGAATACCGCTGGAACCGCGACTGGCGCACCACTGCCGACTACAACTGGGACCCGGACAGCCGCAGCCCTCGCTCGGGCAGCGCGATGTTCCACTACCAGCCTGAAGACAACCCGAACAAGGTTATCAACGCCGGTTATCGCTATCGCAATGACCAGGTCCGTTATGACCAGAACACCGGTAGATGGTCGGTGGGCGGTGGCGACTACGGTTCTCCGGGCGACGCGAACTATGTGAAGGACTACTACAAGATCAAACAGCACGACTTCTCGGTGATCTGGCCGATCGTGCCGCAGTGGAACGCCATCAGCCGCTGGCAGTATGACTACAACCGTAACCGTACCCTGGAAGCCTTCGGTGGTTTCGAGTACGACAACTGCTGCTGGAAACTGCGCCTGATCAACCGTTACTGGGTTGCTTATGACGAAAACAGTCAAAACGCTCCGGAAAACGAAAAAGGCGACCACGGCGTCTTCCTCCAAATTGTTCTGAAGGGACTCGGCGGCCTCACCGGCGCCAAAGTAGAGAGCTTCCTCGACAAAGGCATCCAAGGTTATCGTGAACGTGAAGACCAAGCTTTCTGATTGTCTGCGCCCGCTGATGCTGGGCGCGCTGTTCCTGGGTACCGCGGCCAACGCCGCGGTTCAATCCATCGACAAAGTGGTGGCCATCGTCGATAACGACGTGGTCATGCAGAGCCAGCTGGACCAGCGTGTCCATGAAGTTCAGCAAACCATCGCCAAACGCGGCGCTGCCGTACCGCCTGCCGGCGTACTGGATCAGCAGGTGCTTGAGCGTCTGATCGTCGAAAACCTGCAATTGCAGATTGGCGAGCGTTCCGGCATCCGCATTACCGATGAAGAACTGAACCAGGCTGTCGGCACCATTGCCCAGCGCAACAACATGTCTTTGGATCAATTCCGCGCCGCCCTGACTCGCGACGGCCTGTCTTATGAAGACGCCCGTGACCAGATTCGTCGCGAGATGATCATCAGCCGCGTGCGTCAGCGTCGTGTGGCCGAGCGCATCCAGGTTTCCGAACAGGAAGTGAAGAACTTCCTGGCATCCGATCTGGGCAAAATGCAGCTGTCCGAAGAGTTTCGTCTGGCCAACATCCTGATTCCTACGCCGGAAAGCGCTAACTCCGACGCCATTCAGAATGCCGCCAAACAAGCCGACGCGGTTTACCAGCAACTCAAGCAAGGCGCTGACTTCGGTCAGTTGGCAATCGCCAAATCCGCCAGCGAAACCGCGCTGGAAGGCGGCGACATGGGCTGGCGTAAAGCCGCTCAACTGCCACCTCCGTTCGATCGCCTGCTGAGCACCATGGCGGTTGGCGATGTGACCCAGCCAATGCGCACCCCGGGCGGCTTCATTATCCTGAAGATCCTCGACAAGCGTGGCGGCGAAGCCCAGGTGCGTGACGAAGTGCATGTGCGTCACATCCTGGTCAAACCAAGCCCGATCCGCGACGAAGAAAAAACCAAAGCCCTGGCTCAATCACTCTACTCCCGTATCGAAGCGGGCGAAGATTTCGGCGAACTGGCGAAAAGCTTCTCGGAAGATCCGGGTTCCGCCCTCAACGGTGGCGACCTGAACTGGATCGACCCGAATGCCCTGGTACCTGAGTTCCGCGAAGTGATGGCCAAGACCCCACAAGGTCAGTTGTCCAAACCATTCAAGACCCAATATGGCTGGCACGTTCTGGAAGTCCTTGGCCGTCGCGCCACTGACAGCACCACCCAGGCCCGCGAGCAACAAGCGATGACCGTACTGCGTAACCGCAAATACGATGAAGAGCTGCAAACCTGGCTGCGTCAGATCCGTGACGAAGCGTATGTAGAGATCAAACTCCCTGGTGCAGACCAGGCAACGCAGTGAAACCCAAGCGTTTCGCGCTGACCCCCGGCGAGCCGGCCGGCATAGGTCCTGACCTGTGCCTGCTGCTCGCCTCGCAAGCCCAGCCACACCCTCTGATTGCCATTACCAGCCGCGACCTGCTCATCGAGCGGGCCGCGCAGCTGGGCGTGGTTGTCGATCTGCTGCCGGTAGCGCCGGACTGCTGGCCGAATGTTCCTGCACCGGCCAACAGCCTGTATGTATGGGATACGCCGCTCAACGCCAGGGTCACCGCCGGGCAACTGGACAAGGCCAATGCGGCTTTCGTCCTGGAAACCCTGACCCGCGCAGGCCAAGGCTGCCTTGATGGGCATTTCGCCGGCATGATCACCGCCCCCGTCCATAAGGGCGTGATCAATGAATCCGGGATCGCCTTTTCCGGGCACACCGAATTTCTTGCTGACCTGACCCACACCGAGCAAGTAGTGATGATGCTTGCCACCCGCGGCTTGCGCGTGGCGCTGGTCACCACTCACCTGCCCCTGCGCGAGATCGCCGACGCAATCACGCCGGAGCGCCTGGAGCGGGTCACGCGGATTCTGCATACCGACCTGCAAGAAAAATTCGGCATCGCCCAGCCACGCATCCTGGTCTGCGGGCTTAACCCGCACGCCGGTGAAGGCGGCCACCTGGGCCATGAAGAAATCGACATCATCGAACCTACGTTAGAGCGCCTGCGCGGCGAGGGCATGGACCTTCGCGGCCCCCTGCCCGCCGACACTCTGTTTACCCCCAAATATCTGGAGCACTGCGACGCAGTGCTGGCGATGTACCACGACCAGGGCCTGCCCGTGCTGAAATACAAAGGCTTCGGCGCGGCAGTCAACGTGACCCTCGGCTTGCCGATCATCCGCACGTCGGTCGACCACGGCACCGCCCTGGATCTGGCCGGTAGCGGCAACATCGACACCGGCAGCCTGCAAGTCGCCCTGGAAACCGCCTACCAGATGGCCGAGACCCATTTATGACCGAGCATTACCAGCACCGGGCGCGCAAGCGCTTCGGCCAGAATTTCCTGCACGATGCCGGCGTTATCGACCGCATCCTGCGCTCCATTCACGCCAAACCCGAAGACCGCCTGCTGGAAATCGGCCCGGGCCAGGGTGCATTGACCGCAGGCCTGCTCAACAGCGGCGCCCAACTGGACGTCGTAGAGCTGGACAAGGACCTGATCCCGATCCTCAACCAGCAGTTCGCCGGCAAGAGCAACTTCAACCTGCATCAGGGCGACGCGCTGAAGTTTGACTTCAACAGCCTGAACGCCGCGCCGAACAGCCTGCGAGTGGTCGGCAACCTGCCGTACAACATCTCTACCCCGCTGATCTTTCACCTGTTGCACAACGCCAACCTGATACGCGACATGCACTTCATGCTGCAAAAGGAAGTGGTCGAGCGCCTGGCGGCGGGGCCTGGCGGCGGTGACTGGGGTCGCCTGTCGATCATGGTTCAGTACCATTGTCGGGTCGAGCATCTGTTCAATGTCGGCCCGGGCGCGTTCAATCCTCCGCCCAAAGTCGACTCCGCGATCGTGCGCCTGGTGCCCCACGCGGTGCTGCCTCACCCGGCCAAGGATCATCGTCTGCTGGAGCGCGTTGTGCGCGAAGCCTTCAACCAGCGCCGCAAAACCCTGCGCAATACGCTGAAACTGCTGCTGAGCAATGACGAAATCGAAGCCGCCGGCGTCGATGGCAGCCTGCGCCCCGAGCAGCTCGACCTGGCTGCCTTCGTGCGGCTGGCCGACAAGCTCAGCGAACAAGCCCTACAAAAGCCTGCCACCGACTGACAGGCGATGAGCGCTATCGGGTAGGACGCTACTCTGGTTTACTACCCGATACTTGGCCTAGACTGAGTTCTATCAGTTACGCCCCGCGTCCCGCTTCGTTTCTAAGGCCTTTTGCATGTCCGATCCTCGTTATCAGGTCGACGTCAGCGTCGTCACCCGCTATCTGGCAGAACAATCGCAACCCGAGCACAACCGCTTTGCCTTCGCCTACACCATCACCGTGCAGAACAATGGCCTGCTACCCGCCAAGCTGCTTTCACGGCATTGGGTGATCACCGATGGCGACGGGCATGTCGAGGAGGTTCGCGGCGCAGGCGTTGTCGGCCAACAACCATTGATCGATGTGGGCCAGAGCCACACTTACAGCAGCGGTACCGTCATGACATCCAAGGTCGGCACCATGCAGGGCACCTACCAGATGGTCGCCGACGATGGTAAACACTTCGACGCCATCATCGCACCGTTCCGTCTGGCGGTACCCGGAGCCCTGCACTGATGGCGACGTATGCCGTCGGCGATGTGCAAGGTTGCCTTGAACCGCTGCAATGCCTGCTCAAGCAAGTCGCCTTCGACCCTGCCCGGGACCGTTTGTGGCTGGTGGGCGATCTGGTCAACCGAGGCCCACAGTCGCTGGAAACCTTGCGTTTCCTCTATAGCATCCGCGAATCGCTGATCTGCGTACTCGGCAACCATGACCTGCACTTGCTGGCAGTCGGGCAAAACATCGAACGCCTGAAGAAAGCCGACACCTTGCGTGAGATCCTCGAAGCGCCCGATAGCGCGGATCTGTTGGAGTGGGTTCGCCAGCAAAAGCTCATGCACTACGATGAACAACGCGAAATCGCCCTGGTCCATGCCGGCATCCCGCCACAATGGTCGCTGCGCAAAGCCTTGAAATGCGCCGCCGAAGTCGAAGAAGCCCTGCGCGACGACAACCGCTTCGCGCCTTACCTTGACGGTATGTACGGCAACGAACCGGTGAAATGGGACAACGACCTCAAAGGCGCGGCCCGCCTGCGAGTCATCACCAACTATTTAACCCGGATGCGTTTTTGCACCAGCGACGGCAAACTCGATCTCAAAGGCAAGGAAGGCATCGACACTGCACCGCCGGGTTATGCGCCGTGGTTCAGGCACAAGGAGCGCAAGACCAAAGGCCTGAAGATCATCTTCGGCCATTGGGCTGCACTCGAAGGCCAGTGCAACGAGCCCGGTCTGTTTGCACTCGATACCGGATGCGTCTGGGGCGGTGCCATGACCCTGATGAACGTCGACACCTTTGAGCGCCTGCAATGCAAATGCGACGCCCATGGCCACGTTCGACCGCCAGTCGCCACCTCTATTCCCGAACAAACGTCAGCCAGCGCCCCGCGCTAGACTGCGCTTTCAGCCGAGCCACAGGAGCCCGCCATGAGCGAATTCAAACGCATCCCCCCAGAACAGGCCCAGACCCTGCGCGAACAAGGCGCGGTGGTAGTCGATATCCGCGACCCGGCAACTTTTGCCGCGCTGCACATCGCCGGCTCGAAGCATCTGGACAACCATTCCATCGCGGATTTCATCCGTGCCGCCGACCTCGACGCGCCGACTGTGGTGGTCTGCTACCACGGTAATTCCAGCCAAAGTGCCGCCGCTTACCTGATCAGCCAGGGCTTCTCCGACGTCTACAGCATGGACGGCGGTTTTGAGCTGTGGCGTACGACTTATCCTTCGGAAACGGCGCAAGGCACTTCCGAATAATTTTTTTGTAACGCGCAAGCCCCGGCTACTGCGGGCTCGCGCGGTGGCAGACGAACGGTCTGCCACAACTAATTACGTATCTCGCCTTTACCTCCCGAATTCCCAACTATCCTTAAGCGCAGGCCATCCAAAACAGGGGAGAGCCGGTACACCGGCGCACGGGTCATCGGGAGTAGCTTTCGGGGTTTATACCCCGGAGGTGTTCTGGGGGGTAAACAGCAACTGCATATTCAGTTGCTTGCCAGCATCGACTGACTGATCCGGCGTCGGCTCCACGTATCGAGCGAGGTGACGTCATGAGTATCTTTAGCCACTTCCAACAACGCTTCGAGTCCACGCGCCAGGAAGAACTCTCGCTGCAAGAGTACCTGGAGCTGTGCAAAAAGGACCGCAGCGCCTACGTTTCCGCGGCCGAGCGTCTCTTGCTGGCCATCGGTGAACCGGAGCTGCTCGACACCTCCACCAACTCGAGGCTGTCACGAATCTTTTCCAACAAGGTGATCCGCCGCTATCCGGCCTTTGAAGACTTCCACGGGATGGAAGAATGCATCGACCAGATCGTGTCGTATTTCCGCCATGCCGCTCAGGGCCTGGAAGAAAAGAAACAGATCCTCTATCTGCTCGGCCCTGTCGGTGGCGGTAAGTCGTCCCTGGCCGAAAAGCTCAAACAGCTGATCGAGAAAGTGCCCTTCTACGCAATCAAGGGCTCGCCGGTTTTCGAATCGCCTCTGGGTTTGTTCAACGCCACGGAAGATGGCGCGATCCTCGAGGAAGACTTCGGCATTCCCCGGCGCTATCTCAATACCATCATGTCGCCATGGGCCACCAAGCGCCTGGCCGAATTCGGCGGCGACATCAGTCAGTTCCGCGTGGTGAAACTCTATCCGTCGATCCTCAACCAGATTGCGGTCGCGAAAACCGAGCCGGGAGATGAAAACAACCAGGACATCTCGGCACTGGTGGGCAAGGTCGATATTCGCAAACTGGAAGAGTTCCCGCAGAACGATGCCGATGCCTACAGCTACTCGGGGGCACTGTGCCGGGCCAACCAGGGCCTGATGGAGTTCGTCGAAATGTTCAAGGCACCGATCAAGGTGCTGCACCCATTGCTGACCGCCACCCAGGAAGGTAACTACAACAGTACCGAAGGCCTGGGGGCGATTCCGTTTACCGGGATCCTGCTGGCCCACTCCAACGAATCGGAATGGCACACCTTCCGGAACAACAAGAACAACGAAGCGTTCATCGACCGGATCTATATCGTCAAAGTGCCGTACTGCCTGCGCGTCAGCGACGAAGTGAAGATCTACGACAAGCTTCTGTTCAACAGTTCGCTGGCCAAGGCCCATTGCGCGCCCGACACCCTGAAAATGCTCGCTCAGTTCACGGTGCTCTCGCGCCTCAAAGAGCCGGAAAACTCCAACATCTACTCCAAGATGCGCGTGTATGACGGCGAAAACCTCAAGGATACCGATCCGAAGGCCAAGTCGATCCAGGAATACCGTGACGCCGCGGGTGTCGATGAAGGCATGAACGGCCTGTCGACCCGCTTCGCCTTCAAGATTCTGTCGAAGGTCTTCAACTTCGATCCGCACGAAATCGCCGCCAACCCGGTGCATCTGCTCTACGTGCTGGAACAGCAGATCGAACAGGAACAATTCCAGGCCGAGACCCGCGAACGCTATCTGCGCTTCCTGAAAGAGTACCTGGCGCCGCGTTATATCGAATTCATCGGCAAGGAGATCCAGACTGCCTACCTCGAGTCTTACAGCGAGTACGGCCAGAACATCTTCGATCGCTACGTGCTGTACGCCGACTTCTGGATTCAGGATCAGGAATACCGCGACCCGGAAACCGGCGAGATCCTCAACCGCGTGGCACTGAACGAGGAACTGGAGAAAATCGAGAAACCGGCCGGCATCAGCAATCCGAAGGATTTCCGCAACGAAATCGTCAACTTCGTACTGCGCGCCCGTGCCAACAACAACGGCAAAAACCCAACCTGGCTCAGCTACGAAAAATTGCGGGTGGTCATCGAGAAGAAAATGTTCTCCAACACCGAGGACCTGCTGCCAGTCATCAGTTTCAATGCCAAGGCCAGCAAAGAGGACCAGCAGAAACACAACGACTTCGTCACACGGATGGTCGAACGGGGCTACACCGACAAACAGGTACGACTGCTGTCCGAGTGGTATCTGCGAGTCAGAAAATCACAGTAACCCGCTGCCGGTCAGACCGGTTGTCGTTAGCCAGAGGCCTGTGTACGCTTTTTCTGTTACACAGACCTCTGGGAGGTGTTCGAAAGTCGGTAACGAGGTTCAGGCAGCATCCAGAAGCGCTTGGGGGAGCGTGAACATCCCCCGGCACAGTCGATGCTGCATAACCGCTCGCCCCTTTCAGGACATCTTCTAAGGAGCAGTCATGAGCTATGTGATCGACCGACGTCTCAATGGCAAGAACAAGAGCACGGTAAACCGCCAGCGGTTTCTGCGGCGCTACCGTGATCACATCAAAAAGGCCGTCGAAGAGGCGGTCAGCCGG
Organism: Pseudomonas sp. P9_31; assembly: GCF_034008235.1. NCBI lineage: Bacteria > Pseudomonadati > Pseudomonadota > Gammaproteobacteria > Pseudomonadales > Pseudomonadaceae > Pseudomonas > Pseudomonas sp. P9_31. The sequence continues at coordinate 656,697 of NZ_CP125375.1, read as the reverse complement.
CGTTCCATTACCGATATGGAACACGGCGAGCAGATCAGCATTCCCGGTCGCGACATTGATGAGCCGGTGCTTCACCACGGCCGTGGCGGCAAGCAGACCATCGTGCACCCGGGCAACAAGGAGTTCACCAGCGGCGAGCACATTGCCCGTCCGCCCGGAGGTGGCGGCGGCAGAGGCCCCGGCAAGGCCGGCAACTCGGGTGAAGGGATGGACGAGTTCGTCTTCCAGATCACCCAGGAGGAATTTCTCGAATTCATGTTCGAGGACCTTGAACTGCCTAACCTGGTCAAACGCCACCTGACCGGCACCGACACCTTCAAGACCGTACGCGCGGGCATCAGCAACGAGGGCAACCCGTCACGGATCAACATTATCCGCACGCTGCGTTCGGCCCATGCCCGGCGAATCGCCCTGTCCGGCAGCAGCCGGGCAAAATTGCGTGAAGTCAAAGAGGAACTGGCGCGACTTAAACGGGAAGAGCCAGATAACTTCGGCGATATTCAGGAACTCGAAGCAGAAATCGAGAAGCTCAGCGCGCGCATCCACCGGGTGCCATTTCTCGACACCTTCGACCTCAAGTACAACCTGCTCATCAAGCAGCCGAACCCCAGCTCCAAAGCAGTGATGTTCTGCCTGATGGACGTGTCCGGCTCCATGACCCAGGCGACCAAGGACATCGCCAAACGCTTCTTCATCCTGCTGTACCTGTTCCTCAAGCGGAACTACGACAAAATCGACGTCGTGTTCATCCGCCACCACACCAGCGCCCGTGAAGTGGATGAGGAGGAGTTTTTCTACTCCCGGGAAACCGGCGGCACCATCGTCTCCAGCGCCCTGAAACTGATGCAGGAGATCATGGCCGAGCGTTATTCGAGCAACGAGTGGAACATCTATGCCGCCCAGGCATCCGACGGTGACAACTGGAACGACGACTCGCCGATCTGCCGCGACATCCTGATCAACCAGATCATGCCGTTCGTGCAGTACTACACTTATGTTGAGATTACTCCGCGCGAACACCAGGCCCTGTGGTTCGAGTACGAACGCATCGCCGAAGCCTTCTCTGACACGTTTGCCCAGCAGCAACTGGTTTCGGCCGGAGATATCTACCCGGTCTTCCGTGAACTCTTCCAGCGCAGGTTAGTGACATGACCGCCAAAGAGCAGAAGCGCCAACCCATTTCCACCGGCTCCGAATGGACGTTCGAGCTGATCCAGGCCTACGACCGCGAAATCAGTCGTCTCGCGGCCCGCTACGCGCTGGATACGTACCCCAACCAGATCGAAGTGATCACCGCCGAGCAGATGATGGACGCCTACGCCTCTGTCGGCATGCCCTTGGGTTATCACCATTGGTCCTACGGCAAGCACTTCCTCAGCACCGAAAAATCCTACAGCCGTGGCCAGATGGGGCTGGCCTACGAGATTGTGATCAACTCGGACCCCTGCATCGCCTATCTGATGGAAGAAAACACCATCTGCATGCAGGCCCTGGTGGTGGCACACGCCTGCTATGGCCATAACAGCTTCTTCAAGGGCAACTACCTGTTCCGCACCTGGACCGACGCCAGTTCGATCATCGATTACCTGGTGTTCGCCAAGCAGTACATCATGCAGTGCGAAGAACGCCACGGTATCGACGCGGTGGAGGACCTGCTTGACTCCTGCCATGCACTGATGAATTACGGGGTCGACCGTTACAAACGCCCTTATCCGATTTCCGCCGAAGAAGAACGCCGTCGGCAGAAAGATCGGGAAGAGCATTTGCAGAAGCAGATCAACGATTTGTGGCGGACCATTCCAAAAGGCGCGGATAAATACAGCGACAAGGACAACGCGCGCTTCCCAGCCGAACCTCAGGAAAACATTCTGTACTTCATCGAAAAACACGCCCCGCTGCTGGAGCCCTGGCAGCGCGAAATCGTGCGGATCGTGCGCAAGATCGCCCAGTATTTTTACCCACAGCGCCAGACCCAGGTAATGAACGAAGGCTGGGCTACGTTCTGGCACTACACCTTGATGAACGACTTGTATGACGAAGGCCTGGTCACCGACGGTTTCATGATGGAATTCCTGACTTCTCATACCAGCGTGGTCTTTCAACCTGGCTTCGACAGCCCCTACTACAACGGCATCAACCCCTACACCCTGGGTTTTGCCATGTATCGCGATATCCGGCGGATATGCGAACAGCCCACCGAAGAGGACTACCGCTGGTTCCCGGAAATCGCCGGCACCGACTGGCTGTCCAGCATCAAATTCGCCATGAGCAGCTTCAAGGACGAAAGCTTCATCCTGCAGTACCTGTCACCCAAGGTGATCCGCGACCTGAAGCTGTTCAGCATCCTCGATGACGATCAGAAAGACGATCTGCTGGTTCCGGCGATACACGACGAAGACGGCTATCGAACCATTCGCGAAACCCTGGCGGCGCAGTACAACCTGGGCAATCGCGAACCCAACATTCAGATCTACAGCATCGATCGGCGTGGCGACCGCTCCCTGACCTTGCGTCACCAGCAGCACGACCGCAAACCACTGGGCGACTCCACCGAGGAAGTGCTCAAGCACCTGCACCGGCTCTGGGGCTTCGACATTCACCTGGAAACCCTGCAAGGGGATCAGGTGGTGAAAACCCACCATGTTCCACCCAGAAGCGAACACGGCGAGGGGGACTACGGCCGGCTAGACCTGGCTGTCATTCATCTTTGATCCTGTTTCTGCCTCCGGAAGTTCGACGCAAAGGTTATTCTGTCGGGCTAACGGAGGTTTTTTATGCAGATTTATAAAGTCGGGGGGGCGGTACGCGATCGCCTGCTGGGCAAGCCTGTCACCGATATCGACTGGGTCGTGGTAGGCGCCACCACCGAAGAAATGCTCGCCAAGGGCTTTCGCCCCGTGGGTGCGGACTTCCCGGTGTTCCTTCATCCCAAAAGCGGTGAGGAATACGCCCTCGCCCGCACCGAGCGCAAAAGCGGACGCGGTTACGGCGGGTTCACCTTCCACGCCAGCCCTGAAGTCACGCTCGAAGAAGACCTGATTCGTCGCGACCTGACGATCAACGCCATGGCCGAAGACGATCAGCAAAACCTGACTGATCCCTATCATGGCCAGCGGGATCTCGAAGCTCGCCTGCTTCGTCACGTTTCCCCCGCGTTCGCCGAAGATCCACTCCGTGTTCTACGCGTTGCCCGCTTCGCCGCGCGTTATGCGGGACTGGGTTTCACCGTCGCTCCCGAGACACTGGAGCTGATGCGACAACTCAGCGAGTCGGGCGAATTGGAGGCCCTGACCGCGGAGCGCAGCTGGAAAGAAATCTCCCGTGCACTGATGGAAGACCAGCCCCAGGTGTTCATCCAAGTGCTGCGCGAGTGCGGCGCACTCAAGGTGCTGATGCCAGAAGTCGATGCGTTGTTCGGCGTACCACAACCCGAAGCCCATCACCCGGAAATCGATACGGGCGTACACACCCTGAGCGTGCTGGAGCAAGCGGCACGACACAAACAATCGCTGACCGTACGCTGGGCCTGCCTGCTGCATGACCTGGGCAAAGGATTGACGCCCAAAGAAGAGTGGCCCCGCCATATCGCCCACGAGCACAAAGGCCTGAAGTTGATCAAAGCGGTCAACGAGCGCTTCAAGGCACCGAAAGACTGTCAGGAACTGGCGCTGCTGGTGGGCGAGTATCACACCCACGGGCATCGCGCCCTGGAGCTGAAGCCCTCGACCTTGCTGGAGTTGCTGCAAAGTTTCGACGTTTATCGTCGACCACAGCGCTTTGAAGAGTTTATTGCAGCGTGCGAGATGGACGCTCGGGGGCGCAAAGGCCTGGAACAGAGAAGTTATCCACAGGCGGATTATTTGCGCGGAGCGGCGACTGCGGCGCGAAGTATTGCCGTGCAGCCGTTGCTGGAGAGGGGATTCAAGGGACCGGAATTGGGCGAGGCGATCAAGCGCGAACGGCTCAAGGCGTTGAAGACTTACAAAGAACAAGCGTAAGCAAGAGCGAAAGATCGCAGCCTGCGGCAGCCCCTTCAGAGATCAGCGCAGGAGCTGCCGAAGGCTGCGATCTTTTGCTTTAAAGCATATCGGAGGGGGTCAACTGCTGGCCGCGCCATTCAAAAGCCACGGGTGCCAACACCTGATCGATCTGCGCCTCACGCCACAGGGTCGCAAAGCTCTTGCCTACGCCTGGATGCACTCTGTCCGGCGCAATCAGCGACAACGGCCACAGTACGAAGGCATTTTTCAGAATCTCTGCTCGCGGCAAGATCAAACCATCGAAGTTGCCCACCAGATCGCCGAACAGCAGCACGTCGATATCCAGTGGCAAGCCTTTGCGGTCGGGCGCATAACGACCGTTATCCGCCTCGATGAATTTCAGCCGTCGATCCAGCTCCATCAGCGACAGATCGGTGAAGGCAGAGACCACAAAATTGAAAAACGGCCCGCTCTTGATCCCCACCGGCTGGCTTTCGAACACCGCCGAGCAGCGCATATCCACCAGGAAAGCCGCCAGGGCGTCCAGGCCAGCCTGCAAATGGGATTCGCGCTCGATATTGCTACCGAACCCGAGATACACCTGTGTCAGCGACATCCGCGCTCGATCTCCACACCCACGCCCTTGGCCGCCGGGATGGCACCTGGCTTGGTCAACTTGAGGTGCATCCAGGTGATCTTGAATTCACTCATCAGGACCTCAGCCAGACGCTCGGCAAAGGTCTCGACCAGTTGGAACTGCGCCTGCTCGGCGAACGCCTGGATGCGTGACGAAACGCTCGCGTAGTCGAGCGCCAGGGTCAGGTCATCACCGGCGGCGGCCGGCCGATTGTCCCAGGCGAAACTCAGATCAAGTCGCAGACACTGTCGGATGCCTCGTTCCCAGTCGTAGGCACCAATCACGGTGTCGACTTCCAGGCCCTCGATAAACACTCTGTCCAAGCACTTCTCTCCGCTGCACGACAAGGGCGCAATGCGCCGTTAGAATCAGGGCGTCCTCGCCCGGAATAGTTAGCATGTTTTGGTCACTGGCGATCTTCGCCTACCTGCTCGGCTCGCTGTCCTTCGCCATCTTGCTCAGCCGCCTGACCGGTAACCCCGATCCGCGAATGAGTGGCTCGGGCAATGCCGGTGCCACCAACATGTTGCGCCTGGCCGGCAAGAAACTCGCCATCCTGACCTTGCTCGGCGACCTCTGCAAAGGCCTGCTGCCAGTACTGATCGCAGGCGTGGCAGGTCTTTCGTTGCAGGAACAAGCCTGGATCGGCGTCTGTGCCGTCATCGGCCACCTGTTTCCGCTGTACTTCCGCTTTCGCGGTGGCAAGGGTGTCGCCACCGCCGCCGGCATGCTGCTGGGGCTCTACCCCCCCGCCGCGCTGCTGGCGGTCTGCGCCTGGCTGCTGACGTTCTACCTGACCCGCACCAGCTCCCTCGCTGCCCTGATCGCCACCCCCCTGACCCTGCCGCTGCTGGCCTGGCAAGAACCGGCGGCACTGCTGCCCATGAGCGCGCTCACGGGGCTGATCGTCTGGCGCCATCGCGGCAATCTACGCGACCTGTTTGCCGGGCGCGAACGGCATTTTTAAATACCGCACGTGAACGCCGCTCATCACAGCGCCGACAACTGCTCCATCGGCCAGCGCGCCTGCACGCTGATCGCCAGGCTTTCGTACTGACCGGCCTGCAAGCGCTGACAGCCGGCAAACGCAATCATCGCGCCGTTGTCGGTGCAGAACTCCGGACGGGCATAAAACACATCGCCCTTCATGTCGCCGAGCATTTTTTCCAGTGACGTGCGCAACGCCTTGTTGGCGCTGACGCCGCCAGCGATCACCAGACGCTTCATGCCGGCTTGTTTCAGGGCACGCTTGCACTTGATGGTCAAAGTCTCCACCACGGCCTGCTGGAACGCCAGCGAGATGTCGCAACGGGCTTGCTCACCGTCGTCCCCGGCGCTGACGCATTGCTGCCAGGTGTTCAAGGCGAAGGTTTTCAAACCGCTGAAGCTAAACGCCAGGCCCGGACGATCACACATCGGACGCGGGAAGACGAAACGCCCGTCAACGCCTTGCGCCGCCAGACGAGCGATCTCCGGACCGCCCGGATAATTGAGGCCCATCATTTTCGCGGTCTTGTCGAAAGCTTCGCCGGCGGCATCGTCGAGGGTCTCGCCCAAGAGCGTGTATTGACCGATGCCGTCGACCTGAACCAGTTGCGTATGACCACCCGACACCAACAAAGCGACGAACGGGAACTCCGGTGGTTGCGGCTCCAGCATCGGCGCCAGCAAGTGACCTTCCATGTGGTGCACGCCCAACGCCGGGATACCCCAGGCAAAAGCCAGCGCCTGGGCGCAGGAGGCCCCCACCAGCAAGGCTCCGACCAGGCCGGGGCCCGCGGTATAAGCGATGGCATCGATCTCGGTCGGCACGCAGTCGGCCTCGGCCAGCACCTGACGGATCAAGGGCAGCATGCGTTTGACGTGATCGCGCGAAGCCAGCTCCGGCACCACACCGCCATAGGCGCGATGCAGGTCGATCTGACTGAACAGCGCGTCGGCCAACAACCCGCGTTCACTGTCGTAAAGTGCGACACCGGTTTCGTCGCAGGAGGTTTCTAATCCCAGTACTAGCATGGGTTTGCGCCTTGTAGAGGCTGAATTCGAAGGCGCGCATAATAGTCGTCGCGTGATGCCCCGACCAGCGGTTTTCGATCAGAGGCTTTGCATTCCGAGCGATGAGGGGTTAACATCCGCAACCCTTAAAAACCGACGTCTTCAAGTGCTCTTTTGCCGCGAGGATGTTGACCCCGGTAATGAATGAAGGTAGCTCTGGATGCCAGCCGTCAAAGTTAAAGAGAACGAACCCTTCGACGTAGCTCTGCGTCGTTTCAAGCGCTCCTGCGAAAAAGCCGGTGTACTGGCTGAAGTTCGTAGCCGCGAATTTTACGAGAAGCCTACTTCTGAGCGTAAGCGCAAAGCAGCAGCCGCTGTTAAGCGTCACGCCAAGAAAGTACAGCGCGAACAGCGCCGCGCCGTTCGTCTGTACTAATACACAGACGATCGTAGCAAGCTTCTGCCAAGCCCGGCCCTCAGCCGGGCTAATGGCATTTGCGGACAACGCTTGATGCTTCACCGTCAAAGCCGCAGACGCGACCGAGACAAACCTGCTTCACAGCGTCAGACCTGGCTCTTTTGCCAGCGGTGCACGTCTTTTCTGACGAGCCTTCCAAGGCTACTGACGAGCACACCCACTGATTCCTCTCACGACGATCAGCCCAAGGCACCCGCTTGCGTGCCCGCTTATGAGCTATCCGTGGCCATTGATTGGCCGTCGCCGGATTCAGCGAAACACTTTCAAATAGTCGAATACTGATTGTTACTAACGTCAGTGGATTTTCGGCAGATACACTTCCCGACAGCGATTACGCAGACGACACCGGTCGAGCCGCACACCTTGTGCACCTCAAACAACGACCCGCGTTCGGCCGCCCTTCGTTTTGGGTCCATTTCAGCGCAGATGACGAGAACGCCATGGCCGGGCTAATTCCCCAGAGCTTCATTGACGACCTTCTGAACCGCACCGACATCGTCGACGTGGTCAGCTCGCGCCTGCAAATGAAAAAAGCCGGCAAGAACTACACCGCTTGCTGCCCGTTTCATAAAGAGAAAACCCCCTCCTTCAGCGTCAGCCCCGACAAACAGTTCTATTACTGCTTCGGCTGCGGCGCTGGCGGCAATGCCCTCGGCTTCATCATGGACCACGACAACCTGGACTTCCCCCAGGCTGTCGAAGAGCTGGCCAAAGCCGCCGGCATGGAAATTCCCCGCGAAGAAAGCGGCCGACCGCACAAGCCGCGGCAGCCCACCGATTCGCCGCTGTATCCGCTGCTCACCGCCGCTGCCGACTTTTACCGCCAGGCCCTGAAAAGCCATCCAGCGCGCAAAGCCGCTGTGGATTACTTGAAAGGTCGCGGCCTGACCGGCGAGATCGCCCGGGACTTCGGCCTCGGCTTTGCCCCGCCCGGCTGGGACAATCTGTTCAAACATCTGAGCAGCGACACCCTGCAACAAAAAGCCATGATCGATGCCGGCCTGTTGATCGAGAACGCCGAAACCGGCAAGCGTTATGACCGTTTCCGCGATCGCGTGATGTTCCCGATACGCGACAGTCGCGGGCGCATCATTGCCTTCGGCGGCCGGGTATTGGGCGATGACAAGCCGAAATACCTGAACTCACCGGAAACCCCGGTTTTTCATAAAGGCCAGGAACTTTACGGCCTTTATGAGGCGCGCAAGAACAATCGCAACCTCGACGAAATCATCGTCGTCGAAGGCTATATGGACGTCATCGCCCTCGCCCAGCAAGGCCTGCGCAATGCCGTCGCCACCCTGGGCACCGCCACCAGCGAAGAGCACTTGAAGCGCCTGTTTCGCGTCGTGCCCAGCGTGTTGTTCTGCTTCGACGGCGACCAGGCCGGCCGAAATGCCGCCTGGCGAGCACTGGAAGCTGCCCTGCCGTGCCTGCAGGACGGGCGCCGGGCGCGCTTTCTGTTTCTGCCCGAGGGTGAAGACCCGGACACCCTGGTCCGCTCCGAGGGCACTGACGCCTTCCGCGCGCGAATCAATCAGCACGCCCAGCCGCTGGCCGATTATTTTTTCCAACAGCTGACCGAGGAATCGGACCCGCGCTCGCTTGAAGGCAAGGCCCACATGGCCACCCTCGCCGCGCCGCTGATCGACAAAGTCCCAGGAGCCAACCTGCGCATCCTGATGCGTCAGCGCCTGACCGAAATTACCGGTCTAAGCGGCGAAGCCGTGAGCCAGCTGGTGCACAGCGCGCCCCAGGAAGCGCCGCCGGCGTACGACCCGGGCATCGATTACGATGCCATGCCGGATTACAGCGACTACCATCAGCCGCAGGCGCAAGAGATGTATGTGCCGCAGCAGGAATGGACGCCGAAGAAACCCGGCGCAGGCGGCAAAAAATGGGACAAGAAGCCCTGGGACAAGAATGGCAAGCGCGGCGGCGATCGCGATCAGCCTCGCGCGCCACGGGTACCGGCCGCTGTAGAGCCACCCACCTTGGCGGCCTTGCGCACGTTGCTGCATCACCCGCAACTGGCCGAAAAAGTCGAAGACGCCGGGCACTTCGCAGCCGAAGACCATACCAACACGCAACTGCTGGTCGCCCTGCTCGAAGCCGTACAGAAGAATCCCAAGCTAAACTCATTTCAGTTGATTGCGCGCTGGCACGGCACCGAACAGGGCCGACTGCTCAAAGCGCTGGCAGAAAAGGAATGGCTGATTGATGGAGATAACCTTGAACAACAGTTTTTCGACACCATTACTAGCTTGTCAGCCCGCCAACGCGAGCGAAACCTGGAACAACTTCTTCGAAAAGCGCGTCAAAGCGAATTGAGTACCGAAGAGAAAAACCAACTGCGCGACCTTTTAAGTCGCAATGTTTCCGCATCAAGCCCGACCTCAACTGGCGCGTGAGGTCATAGCTCAGGTATAATCCTCGGCTTGTTTTTTGCCCGCCAAGACCTTCAGTGGATAGGGTGTTATGTCCGGAAAAGCGCAACAGCAGTCTCGTATCAAAGAGTTGATCACACTTGGTCGTGAGCAGGGCTACCTGACTTACGCGGAGGTCAACGACCACCTGCCGGAGGATATTTCAGATCCGGAACAGGTGGAAGACATCATCCGCATGATCAATGACATGGGGATCAACGTATTCGAGGTTGCGCCAGATAAGGATTCCCTTATGCTGGCCGACGCCGATACCGACGAAGCCGCGGCCGAAGAGGCAGCAGCAGCGTTGGCAGCGGTCGAGACCGACATTGGTCGCACCACCGACCCAGTGCGCATGTACATGCGTGAAATGGGTACGGTAGAGCTCCTCACACGTGAAGGCGAAATTGAAATCGCCAAGCGTATTGAAGAGGGCATCCGCGAAGTGATGGGCGCAATCGCGCACTTCCCTGGCACGGTTGACCATATTCTCTCCGAGTACACTCGCGTCACCACCGAAGGTGGCCGCCTGTCCGACGTCCTGAGCGGTTATATCGACCCGGACGACGGCATTGCGCCGCCTGCAGCCGAAGTGCCACCGCCTGTCGACCCGAAAGCCGCTCCAGCTGCCGACGACACCGACGACGATGACGCCGAAGCAAGCGATGACGAAGAAGAAGCCGAAAGCGGTCCGGATCCGGTCATCGCCGCACAGCGCTTTGGCGCTGTCGCCGACCAGATGGAAATCACCCGCAAGGCGCTGAAAAAGCACGGTCGCCACAACAAGGCAGCGATTGCCGAGCTGTTGGCCCTGGCTGAGCTGTTCATGCCGATCAAACTGGTGCCGAAGCAATTCGAAGGCCTGGTCGAGCGTGTTCGCAGTGCCCTGGATCGTCTGCGTCAGCAAGAGCGCGCGATCATGCAACTGTGCGTTCGTGATGCCCGCATGCCGCGTGCCGACTTCCTGCGCCAGTTCCCGGGTAACGAAGTCGACGAAAGCTGGAGCGATGCACTGGCCAAAGGCAAAAGCAAATACGCTGAAGCCATTGGTCGCCTGCAGCCGGACATCATTCGTTGCCAGCAGAAGCTGACCGCGCTGGAAACCGAAACCGGTTTGACGATCGCCGAGATCAAGGACATCAACCGTCGCATGTCGATCGGTGAGGCCAAGGCCCGCCGCGCGAAGAAAGAGATGGTCGAAGCGAACTTGCGTCTGGTGATCTCCATCGCCAAGAAGTACACCAACCGTGGCCTGCAGTTCCTCGATCTGATCCAGGAAGGCAACATCGGTCTGATGAAAGCGGTAGACAAGTTCGAATACCGCCGAGGCTACAAGTTCTCGACTTATGCCACCTGGTGGATCCGTCAGGCGATCACTCGCTCGATCGCCGACCAGGCCCGCACCATCCGTATTCCGGTGCACATGATCGAGACGATCAACAAGCTCAACCGTATTTCCCGGCAGATGTTGCAGGAAATGGGTCGCGAACCGACCCCGGAAGAGCTGGGCGAACGCATGGAAATGCCTGAGGACAAGATCCGCAAGGTATTGAAGATCGCTAAAGAGCCGATCTCCATGGAAACCCCGATCGGTGATGACGAAGACTCCCATCTGGGTGACTTCATCGAAGACTCGACCATGCAGTCGCCAATCGATGTCGCCACTGTTGAGAGCCTTAAAGAAGCGACTCGCGAAGTCCTGTCTGGCCTCACTGCCCGTGAAGCCAAGGTGCTGCGCATGCGTTTCGGTATCGACATGAATACTGACCACACCCTCGAGGAGGTTGGTAAGCAGTTCGACGTGACCCGTGAACGGATTCGTCAGATCGAAGCCAAGGCGCTGCGCAAGCTGCGCCACCCGACGAGAAGCGAGCATTTGCGCTCCTTCCTCGACGAGTGATCACAAAACCCCCGGCCCAGGCCGGGGGTTTTGCTTTATGCAGATTAAATGCCCCGCGCCCCCCTCCCGCCGAATAGCCCGTCTACACTCGAAACATTCCCCCAAGCCATAACGAGACCGTTATGCCCAGATGGTCGACCGTGCTTTTTTTGCTGTCGCTGATGACCTGGACCGCAACGGCTGGCGCGCTGACTCTGACCGACGAAGAACGTGGTTGGCTGGCGGCTCACCCGGAATTGCGCCTGGGTGTCGACGCGTCCTGGCCGCCGTTTGAATTTCGTGACGAACAGGGGCGTTATCAGGGCCTGGCAGCGGACTATATCAACGTCATCCGGCAACGGCTGGCCGTCAAACTCACCCCCATCGAACCGGTCAGCTGGACTGAAGTCTTGCAGCAGGCCAAACAAGGCAAGCTAGACATCTTGCCGGGCATCATGTCGACCCCCGAGCGCCAGACGTATCTGTCGTTCACCCGCCCCTACCTGGACTTTCCGATTGTCATTCTGGCTCATGTCGGAGGCCCCCAACCGCGCAAACTCGACGACCTGTATGGGTTGAAGATCGCTGTGGTGGAAAACTACGCCCCCCATGAACTGTTGCGCACCCACCATCCCGACCTGAATCTGGTGGCGATGCCCAACGTCAGCTCGGCGCTGCAGGCACTGGCCACCGACGAAGTGGACGCGGTCGTGGGCGATCTCGCCTCCAGCGTCTGGAGCCTGCGTCAGCTCAAGCTCGACGGGCTCTACGTCAGCGGTGAAACACCCTATCGCTATCAATTGGCGATGGCCGTGCCCCCGAACAACAAGCTGTTGGTCAGTATCCTGGACAAAGTCCTGGCAGACATGAGCCCGAGTGAAATCAGTGCCATCCAGGAACATTGGGTCGGTAACGTCCTGGATCATCGGACCTTCTGGTCCGATGTGCTGATTTACGGCCTGCCAGGATTACTGTTTCTGATGATCGTGCTGGCAGTGGTTATCCGGATCAACCGCCGACTGAGTTCGGAAATTGCCCGCAGGGTCGATCTGGAACAGGAACTGCGCAGCAGCGAATACCATTACCGCGGGCTGGTGGAGAGCCTTTCAGCCATCGCCTGGGAAGCGCAGATCAGCGATTACACCTACAGCTACGTGTCACCCCATGCCCAGGACCTCCTCGGTTATCCCCTGTCCCATTGGCTGATTCCGGGCTTCTGGCGCAACATCATCCACCCCGCGGACCTGACTCGGGCCCAGACCTTCTGCGACCGTGAAGTGGCGGCCGGGCGCGACCACAGTGTCGATTACCGGGTCATCACCGCTGACGGCCGCTGCCTGTGGGTACGCGATATCGTCAGCCTGATCGAGCACGGCCATGAGCCGGTATTGCGTGGGCTGATGATCGACATCAGCGAAGCCAAGCGCACCGAAGAGGCGCTGCGCCTGTCGGAACAGAAATTCGCCTCGGTGTTCCAGCAATGCCCGGATATTCTGGTCATTGCGCGGCTTTCCGACGGCTGCCTGCTGGAGGTCAACGAAGCGTTCGAAGAACAGATCGGCCTCAAGGCCGAAGAGGTCATAGGCCACACCGCCACCGACCTGAACATCTGGGGCGTGCATGACGTGGGGCCGGGTTTGTTACAGCGGCTGCAGGCCGGCAGCATCCGTAACCTGGAGATGCCCTTTCGCCGCAGCAATGGCCAAGTGTTTACCGGCCTGATTTCCGCCGAACCTTTCGATCTCGATACGACCCCGGCCCTGGTGGTCGTCGTGCGCGACATCAGTCAGCTCAAGGAAACCCAGCAACAACTGCAAACCTCCGAAGAGAAATTCGCCAAGGCCTTTCATGCCTCCCCCGACGGCTTGCTGCTGTCCCGGCAGAGCGACGGCCTGCTGCTGGAGGTCAACGAAGGCTTCAGTCGCATTACCGGTTTCAACAGCGCGATGTCCGTGGATCGCTCAGCCCTGGACCTGGGAATCTGGGTCAATCTCAACGAACGCAAGCAGATGCTCGAGCTGCTGCACCGGGATGGTTTTGTCCGCGACTTCAGTTGCCACATCCGCCGCAACGACGGGCAGATCCGGCTCTGCGAGGTCTCAAGCCGTCCGCTGCCCATCGGCGATGAAGACTGCATGTTGACCATTGCCCGGGACATTACCGAACGGCACCTGATGCAGGAGAAGCTGCAACAGGCCGCGACGGTGTTCGAAAGCACCGCCGAGGGTGTATTGATCACCGACACCCAACAACACATCAGCGCGGTCAATCGTGCCTTCACCGAAATCACCGGCTACAGCGAGACAGAAGCACTGGGCCACACCCCTCGCCTGCTCGCCTCGGGCCTGCACGACAGCGCATTTTATGCGGCGATGTGGCATCAACTGACGGCCGAAGGTCATTGGCAAGGCGAAATTTCCAACCGGCGCAAGAATGGCGAGCTCTACCCGAGCTGGCTGACCATCAGCGCGGTGCGCAACCGGGACAAATCCATCACCCACTTTGTTGCGGTGTTCGCGGACATTTCCAGTCTCAAGCACGCGCAGGCCAAACTCGACTACCAGGCGCACCACGACCCGCTGACCGGCCTGCCAAACCGCACGCTGTTCGAAAGTCGATTACTGAGCGCGTTGAACAGCCAGCAGGATAACGGCGGCCAGGGCGCGGTGCTGTTCCTGGACCTGGACCGCTTCAAACACATCAACGACAGCCTCGGGCACCCGGTCGGCGATCTGCTGCTCAAAGGCATCGCCGTGCGCCTCAAGGAGCAGTTGCGCGATATCGACACCGTGGCGCGCCTGGGTGGCGACGAATTCATCATCCTGCTCCCCGGCCTGCAACAGTCAAGCGATGCCGATAACATTGCCACCAAGCTGCTGAATTGCTTCGCCGCCCCCTTCCAGGCCGGCGAACACGAGTTTTTCATCAGCGCGAGCATCGGCACCAGCCTGTATCCCAAGGACGGCGGCGACGTTGCCACACTGATCAAAAACGCCGACGCCGCCATGTATCGCTCCAAGGCCAAGGGTCGTAACCGGGTTGAAAGCTACACCCGCGACCTTACCGCCCAGGCCAGCGAGCGCGTGGCGCTGGAACATGAACTGCGGCGGGCCATCGAACGCAATGAGCTGTTTCTGTACTACCAGCCCAAAATCAGCCTCGACGATCATCGACTGGTCGGCGCCGAAGCCCTCATTCGCTGGCATCACCCCACCTTCGGCGATGTGCCACCCGAGCACTTCATTCCCCTGGCCGAAGAAAACGGCATGATCCTGCAAATCGGGGATTGGGTCCTAGAGACCGCCTGCCGGCAGATGTACGAATGGAATCAGGTCTATGAGTGCCTCGGCCCGCTCTCGGTCAACCTCGCGGGTGCTCAATTGCGCCAACCGAACCTGCTTGGCCGGATCGAGCAATTGCTCAAGGACAACCGCCTCAAACCCGACCTCCTGCAACTGGAGATCACTGAAAACTTCATCATGAGCCAGGCCGAAGAAGCACTGGCGGTGCTGCACCAACTCAAACGCCTGGGCGTGCAACTGGCAATCGACGACTTCGGCACCGGCTATTCGTCCCTGAGCTACCTCAAACGCCTGCCATTGGACATCCTCAAGATCGATCAGTCCTTCGTCCGCGGCCTGCCGGACGACCCGCACGACGCGGCGATTGTGCGCGCGATCATCGCCCTGGGCCGCAGCATGCAATTCACCGTCATCGCCGAGGGCGTCGAAACCCAGGCCCAGCAACAATTCCTCACCGCCGAAGGCTGCGAACAGATCCAGGGCTACATCGTCAGCCTGCCGCTTTGCCCCGACGAATTCGCCGCGACGTTTCTTCGTATAGCTATTTCAGACTTTTCGGATAGCACAGCTGAGAAACCGTCGCTATAATCCGCGGCCTACTGAGGGCCTATAGCTCAGTTGGTTAGAGCAGAGGACTCATAATCCTTTGGTCCACGGTTCAAGTCCGTGTGGGCCCACCATACTCAAAGCCGCGCATTGCGCGGCTTTCGTGTTTTTGGATCTACCACCTCTGATACAGCCCACACCAAAAACCCGCCACGCTGCGTGGTGAAATGTCCAAAGTCCAGAATCTCTTCGAGCACCTGGGCAAATACTCCCTCTCCGCGGAGATCATCGCTGGCTACCGCGACAAGCGCTTGAGGGAGCCAGGGCACGACGGAAACATCAACAACATACCGTGCGCTTGGAACTGGCCCTTTTGAGCCCCCCCTACACGGTGACCATTCAAGAGTGGGGACTGACATTCAACCCAGTGTTGAACAATCGCAACCCCAAAGCCCCGGCGGCGACAGAGACCGCCGTATGAGTCTGCTTTGGCACAACCCGATCTGGTCACCGCTCTGCTGCGGATTGATGAAGCCTTTACTTTGTTGCAGGACAGCCAACTTCGCTACGTGCAACATCCTCATTAGCCAAAGGTGTCCCGGTGCGTTGAACGATTTTGCGCTGTAACGCACGCAACGATGCGAACCGGTAATGAATGCAACTTTCAACCTCCCACACGTCCCCGGTTTTGATGTTTACCGAGTAATAACCAAGATAGGCTGTTGCTCCTGCCTTCGGGTTATCCCAGGAAAGAGAAAAATCGATATACCCTGGACGATCAGGTTTGCCGCTTGGAGGCAGAAGGTTATCGTCAATAAACATGCCCTTGTCTGACAAACGGTACTTCTCGTGCTTCAGCACAACAATAAGTACCTTCTTCGCCTGCTCCGTTGTCAAACCGCTCAGCGCAACATCGTCGGCTCCAAAAGGAAGCGTTCCAGCCGCTGCCACCGCCGAGGCCAGCGCAATAATTACGCCAAATAAAAGGTGCTTCATTGGCATACCATTCGTAATTTCACCATAGCAATCGCGTCGACAACCTTCTGTGCATAGTTTGCAGCTCCGCCCGTTTTAGGGTTTCCCGTATTGAAATGCACTCGGACAAGGGCTTGAGCGAACTCCCTCGGATCGGCCTTGCCTTTGACAGCCTGGCCGTACCGCGCAACAAAAGATTGGCCAGACTGAAGAAATGATGAGAATTTGGCGACTCTGACGTGGGGGTCTTTCCTTGCCACATCCTCTCCAATCTGAAGCGGTGCAGGCGCGTGCATCGAAAAATAGTTATTGTCTTCCACAGCAATGCGCCCTATGCCATGTTGGCTTTCATGCGCCGCCAAGCCAAGTACATTTTCAACCGGTACGTTCAGCATTTTTGCCAACACGGCACAGTCATTGCTGTACCTTTGAACGAACTGCACGGCAGTCAAGATGTTGCAGTAACTCATGATATTGAAATTCCTTTTTAGGTGTAGATGGTCTCAGAATCGAGGGAGCCGCAGGCCGGGGCCATGGCAATCAGTATGCGGGCGACCTCTGGCACATAAGGCAGGGTAAGCCCCCTATCGTGGCGCTCAGCGAGCGCGTGGCTCACGCCGCATACCGCGCCCGACTAAAAAACAGCGTAGCCCCGATGCCGACAGCATTGGTTGAATGCGATACCCGGATCGAAGCCAGCGATGAAAGGCGGCAGCATAAAATACTCGCAAACCCCAGAGCGACCAGGGCGATGCCCAGCCATTTTCTGATGCGGTAGGATTTCAGAGAGAAGAACAATAGCAGGAACACCGCGTAAGCCACGGCGTAAAGGCCATATTCGTTCATGGTCTTATCCGCCTTGATTCTTGATGATCATGGACGATCCGGAGTGCTGAGGGCCTGTGCCGCCGCTGACGCCTGCGATATGACCTACAAACAGGCCATTGCTCACAGTACTCAATTCGGGCGGCATAAGATTTGCGACAATGCCGAGTGAAATCTTCCAGATGAGCTCACACCAGGCACGAATCAGTACATCCACGGTACACTGAGTAGCTTGGATAACCTCCCCCCAATTACGTTCAAACCCACGAAATACAAGGCCTCCAGCTATGCCAACCTAACGTTCACCTACGAACGATTTCTCTAGGCATAGCAACTCGCCCGGCAACTCATAATCCTTTGGTCCACGGTTCAAGTCCGTGTGGGCCCACCAAACAAAAAAGCCGCGTAAATACGCGGCTTTTTGCTTTCTGAGATTGACGTTTGGGCAAAGAGATCAGACCAACCGAGCCACTAAGGCGACGACAACAAAAGCCACCAGAGCCAGCGCAGCGCCGAGTCCAAACGGCAACAGGATCGCTCGGGTCACGGTGGGGGCCGGGATACGCATGTCTTCGGCCAAGGCGACCATGTCTCGGTGCAACTGCTCAATATTGGCTTGAGTTGTGGGAGGTATGGACATACTGCGTCACCCTGTCGGAGCTCGGGTCGCGCCTTGTGCACTGCTCCGAGGCGGGTCGTGCGTCATTTTTCCTGTCTGCCGTCCAGGTTATATTTTGCGCGGACGGTGGGTTATCGGATGACGCCCGCCAAGGTTGTAGGCAAACTCCGAGAATTGCGTAATGGGCGCATTTGGGCACTTTGCCGCCTTGTTGGGCTTTTCTTCGACGGGATACTCTCCGGACGTCGCTGCCAATGTAGCGATTGGGTGTGGTAACCCGGCGAGGCTAAGCGCAACAGCGCCCCCATCACGACTTCAGGCGTTTTTTACGCCTGCAATCCTGTGTTATGGCGGCTGTGCGTAGGAGACCTTCGGGTCTGCCGGTTCCTTGACTCCCGGTTTACCACCCTGCGTACAGCTGCCACCCATTCGTGTGGTAACGAATGCGGCAGCTCCTCGAGTTAAGGAGCGCAACAATGAGCAAAACAACCGCAGAACTGAAAACCATCGGCTTCACGC
Organism: Pseudomonas sp. P9_31; assembly: GCF_034008235.1. Lineage (NCBI taxonomy): Bacteria > Pseudomonadati > Pseudomonadota > Gammaproteobacteria > Pseudomonadales > Pseudomonadaceae > Pseudomonas > Pseudomonas sp. P9_31. The sequence goes on along the minus strand of NZ_CP125375.1, from coordinate 638,519 downwards.
CGCTCATATACCACTCGGATCAGCCACTGTTTCACGTCAGTGCTGGCGTCCCCATCGTCGACGCATTGACTCAAGCTTCCGACCTGCTATCCCTCGCCAAATCATTTGCCGAAGACGCAGCCTACGCAAAAGACACCGACCGCCACGCGTGGGCCGCACACTACCTGACGGCGATGAGCAAAGCGGTGATTGATGATGTGGTGAAGGTGCTGACACCGCGACCTGTCCGGACGGCGACGGAGTCCGAGGAATAGCGGTTGATAAGCTGTGAAATACACCGGTGCATGCGGTACAAAGCCCTGGGTGCGCTAGATCCTAAAAATGTTAACGCGGGCAAATCCGTTTGAGAGACAACAAAAAGCCCCGATGCTTTCGCATCAGGGCTTCTTGTAAATGCAGCAGAGTATTCCGAATGTGTTACCGATTTCACGTACGGATCTTACCTACGCAATTCTCCTAAAAAAACATTGCGGGGCGTGGTGCAGCACAATGTAGACCAGTATCGTCTGGCAAGCTGATTTATAAGGGAACCGGTAATGGCCGTGGGTAACTACATCGAAGCGGTTGAGATCATCCGGCGACTGGAGGGAGGCATCACGCGCCCCTTTCTGTGCCGAGCCAGCAATGACAAGCACTATGTGGCCAAGGGATTGGAATTACCGCCCACCGAGCGGATTGCCGAGCTGCTCTGCGCCCGACTGGCAGCTCAATTCGGCTTACCGATCCCCGAGCATGGCTATATCTATATTGACCCAGCCCTACTGCGCTACAACCTGGAAGCACGAAACGATCTTGGGCCTGGAGATAGCTACGCCCTAGCCTATGTCGCGGACGCTGCAGATATGTTGTATTCGCAAGTACAGCAGGTTCCAAGCGACCTGCAAAAAGCCGTCTTCATCTTTGATTACTGGGTAGGTAACGGTGATCGTCAGTTAGGGCCATTCGGCGGCCGACCCAACCTACTGATGTGCGGCCTCGACAATCAGCTGCAGCTGATCGATCACAATCAAGCGTTCAAATGGCCGCTGGATGCTCAAAAATTCGCACAAAGCCATGTGTTTGGCCCAAGCAATCGGACATGGCAGCTGGATCTGGTCGACAAAGTTGAATACGGCCAGCGGATGCACGACACTGCTATGCGGTTTCGTGACCTATGCTTGGACATTCCCGATGAATGGTGTGAATCCATCGGCAAACCGGGGCTCGACATTCTGCTCGAAGAAATCAAAAGCAACCTGATGCTCTGCCAATCGGACGAATTCTGGAGCGTCCTGCAATGAAATACACCTGCCTTTACAGCATCGTGCGCTTCGCGCCTTTTGCCGAAACCGAAGAATTTGCCAATGTCGGCATCGTTCTCTCGGCTCCAGCCATAGGGCGCATGGAGTACAGGCTCGCCCGTAAAAACCTGAAACGGGTCAATCATTTCTTCGAGTGCAGCAACCTATTCGCCAAGGCCATGGAAATTGCCCAGAATGAATTGGATAACGTTCGCCTCATGACAACAGAAGCCCAAGAGTCGCAGATCGTTAACCACTTTCGTTTCCTGACCGAGCCGAAGGAGTCACTGATTCGCTTTAGCCCCATGCGCTCAATATTGGTGGAAAACTTCGACGCGGCCCTCGGAACGCTATATAGCCGCTATATCGAACGCCAAGGCATAGGGCGTGATCGTCGCGAAGAGCTCATGGTTCGAGAAATTCGAACCATGTTCTCGGAAGCATCGATCCGCAATTTCCGTGATGACACCCTGATCGGCGACTTGACCAAACTGCACCTGCCCTTGGTTCACCGAAACGAGGTAGTGGCCGCTATCAAACCATTGGCTTTTGATCAGGCCGAACCAAGCGCGATACTCGACCACTGCGATCAGTGGCTGATGAAGTTCGTACGCGCCGAACAAGAAGGGATTATTCAACTAAAAAACGTACTAATCCCTGTCAGCACTCCCGCCGAGAATGAATCGCCCCGCCACCGTAAAGCGGTGCAGCTTGCCAAGACCAGCATCCAGGAGCGCGGTCTGCAGTTGGTCGACTTCCAGGCTACGCAGGCAATTGCCGCTTTCGCGCAGAACTACGCTCAGTAGTCTCATCTGGCGGCGATAGGCAAAGCGGCGATTGATGATGTGGTGAAGGTGCTTGCACCGCGACCTGCCCGAAACGCATCCGACGGCGTTCTGGGTGTTTACGCCCAAACACTCAACGCGGGAATGGCCTGCACCGGCTGCGACCGCTCAAGCATTTCCCCCGTCAACACAACCTCATACGTATCCGCCGGCCTACCCCACTGCTCCGCGATGACCATGCGCTCTACCAGAAGCCCTGCCAATCCAGTAATCGTATCGGCCAATGCCTCTACGATTTTTTGAGTGCGCAACCACAAGCGATCATTAATTTCTGTCAGCTCAGCAATGATGCTCTCGGACGACGCTGGATCCGTATCGGGGTAGGAGATATTTCGAAGCAGGTACCGCAACTCTCTTATTTTTGCGTAATCCTGTTCCGCTCCAAACTCTCCTTTCAGGATGGCTCCCGCTTTCGGCTCATCGACGTGTTTCTCGGGCGAATGCTTTGGAGGTAATGTCTGCCCCATCGCTCCGGCGAGGAGGACCATCATCCGGGCTTCCAAATGTTCCTTCATGGCTTCGATCGACGAAATTGACCGCGTCAAGGTAATGGAGCTCCCACCATGGTGCGTCAAGGCCATGGTGACTTTCAGGGTCACATCACCGGTTTCAAAGCCCAGGGCTCGGGCTACGACGTAGTGCGCCATTTCGTGATTCGCAATCTGCAGTGCATAGTCTCGCAGAGCAGCAGGCATGCTCTTCATTTCGATCCTCTCGCTTCACAGTCCCTGGTTGCGCATTCGACTACGAGTGACCGTTTGTGTCCATCCAATTGAGGTGGAGTGCCTGTAACATGCTTGGCCCTTGCTCTGTGCCGCTGGAGACGACCTTTGCCTGACACTCGCCCGCCCGTTCTCGACGAAATCGACCGCCAATTGATCGCGGCCTTGCAGATCAATGCCCGTGAAAGCGTGGCCATGCTCGCCCGGCAATTGGGGATTGCCCGCACGACCGTCACTTCGCGCCTGGCGCGGCTGGAAAAGGCCAGGGTGATCACCGGTTACGGTGTGCGCCTGGGTCAGCGCGTGATAGATGGCGGGTTGCAGGCGTACGTGGGGATTACGGTGCAACCGAGGTCCGGCAAGGAGGTGTTGCGTCGGCTCAGCGCGATGGCTCAGGTGCAGCAACTGTGCGCGGTGAGTGGCGAGTTTGACTATGTGGCGTGGTTGCGCACCGATTCGCCAGAGCAGCTGGATCAGTTGCTGGATCAGATTGGCAGTGTGGATGGGGTGGAGAAGACGACGACGTCGATCATCTTGAGTAGCAAGATTGATCGGGGGCAGCCGGTTTGAGTTTCAACCGATAACTCTTGATTGTCTGATCGGGCCTCATCGCGAGCAGGCTCGCTCCCACACCGAGCAGTGTGTAGCGATGTATCGTCACATTGCTCATACAATTAGCAAAACGACGACACTTTGCGTCTTATTAACGTGTTCTACGCTCTCTAGAATGGCTGCCATCTTTTCCTATACTCAGACGCGCATCCTGCGTCGGGTCGCCAGCAAGGTCAGCCATGAACAAGAACAATCGCCATCCTGCAGACGGTAAAAAACCGGTCACCGTTTTCGGCCCGGACTTTCCTTTCGCCTTCGACGACTGGATCGAGCACCCGGCCGGGCTGGGCAGCATTCCGGCGCACCATCACGGCGCCGAGGTGGCGATTGTCGGGGCTGGCATTGCAGGCCTGGTGGCCGCCTACGAATTGATGAAGCTGGGCCTCAAACCCGTCGTCTACGAAGCCTCGAAGATGGGCGGTCGTTTGCGCTCCCAGGCGTTCAACGGCGCCGACGGCATCATCGCCGAACTCGGCGGTATGCGTTTTCCAGTGTCATCCACGGCGTTTTATCACTATGTCGACAAGCTCGGCCTCGAGACCAAGCCTTTCCCGAACCCGCTGACCCCCGCGTCTGGCAGCACGGTGATCGATCTGGAAGGCAAAACCCATTACGCACAGAAACTGGCGGATCTTCCTGCACTGTTCCAGGAAGTCGCTGATGCCTGGGCCGATGCCCTGGAAGACGGTTCGCGTTTCGGCGAGATCCAGCAAGCCATTCGCGACCGCGACGTACCGCGCCTCAAGGAGTTGTGGAACACCTTGGTGCCGCTGTGGGACGACCGCACCTTCTACGACTTCGTCGCCACCTCCAAAGCCTTCGCCAAGCTCTCGTTCCATCACCGCGAAGTGTTCGGCCAGGTCGGTTTCGGCACCGGCGGCTGGGATTCGGACTTCCCCAACTCGATGCTGGAAATCTTCCGCGTGGTGATGACCAACTGCGACGATCACCAACACCTGGTGGTCGGCGGCGTGGAACAAGTGCCACAGGGAATCTGGCGCCATGTGCCGGAGCGTTGCGTGCACTGGCCTGAAGGCACCAGCCTCAGCTCGCTGCACAACGGCGCGCCGCGTACCGGCGTGAAGAAAATTGCCCACGCGGCAGACGGCCGCTTTGCCGTCACCGACAACTGGGGCGACACCCGTGAATACGCAGCGGTGCTGACCACTTGCCAGAGCTGGTTGCTGACCACCCAGATCGAATGCGACGAAACCCTGTTCTCGCAAAAGATGTGGATGGCTCTGGACCGCACCCGCTACATGCAGTCGTCGAAGACTTTCGTGATGGTCGATCGCCCATTCTGGAAGGACAAGGACCCGGAAACCGGCCGCGACCTGATGAGCATGACCCTCACCGACCGCCTGACCCGTGGCACCTACCTATTCGATAACGGCGACGACAAGCCCGGCGTGATTTGCCTGTCGTACTCGTGGATGAGCGACGCGCTGAAAATGCTTCCGCAGCCAGTGGAAAAGCGCGTGAAGCTGGCGCTGGATGCGTTGAAGAAGATCTACCCGAAAGTCGACATCGCCGCGCGGATCATCGGCGATCCGATCACCGTGTCGTGGGAAGCCGACCCGCATTTCCTCGGGGCCTTCAAAGGCGCCCTGCCCGGCCACTATCGCTACAATCAGCGCATGTACGCGCACTTCATGCAGGACGACATGCCGCCCGAGCAGCGCGGGATTTTCATCGCCGGCGACGACGTTTCGTGGACACCGGCCTGGGTCGAAGGCGCGGTGCAGACGTCGCTCAACGCGGTGTGGGGCATCATGAAACACTTCGGCGGTGAAACTCACGCCGAAAACCCGGGTCCAGGAGATGTGTTCAACGAGATCGGTCCGATCGCCCTGCCCGAGTAAGAGGAATCCGAAATGCGCGTAGCCCTTTACCAATGTCCACCGCTGCCCCTGGATGTCGCAGGTAATCTGCAACGCCTGCATCAACTGGCGCTGGAGGCCAAGGGCGCAGACTTGCTGGTGCTGCCGGAGATGTTCCTGACCGGCTACAACATCGGCGCCGATGCAGTCAGCGTGCTGGCGGAGGTGCACAACGGTGAATCGGCGCAGCACATCGCGCGCATTGCCAAAGCGACGGGGATCGCCATTTTGTATGGCTACCCGGAGCGTACCGAAGACGGGCAGATCTACAACGCCGTGCAGTTGATCGACGCCAAGGGCGAACGGTTGTGCAACTACCGCAAGACTCACTTGTTCGGCGACCTCGATCACTCGATGTTCAGCCCCGGGCCGGATGAGTTTCCGCTGGTTGAACTCAACGGCTGGAAGCTTGGCTTTTTGATCTGCTACGACCTGGAGTTCCCGGAAAACGCCCGGCGCCTGGCCTTGGCCGGTGCCGAACTGATTCTGGTGCCGACGGCGAACATGATTCCCTACGATTTCATCGCCGACGTCACCGTCCGCGCACGCGCCTTCGAAAACCAGTGTTATGTGGCTTACGCCAACTACTGCGGGCACGAAGGCGATATCCAGTATTGCGGCCAGAGCAGCATCGCCGCGCCGGATGGCAGCCGCATCGCCCAGGCCGGACTTGATGAAGCGCTGATTGTCGGTGAACTGGATCGTCAGCTGATGATCGATTCCCGCGCCGCCAATCGCTACTTCCTCGATCGCCGTCCCGAGCTATACGGCGAGCTGAACAAGGCCTAATCCGCTAGCATGAGCGCTTCTCTGCTCTGGAAGTGCTCATGCCTGCGCCGAATCACCCTCGCCTCCACACTGAAACCCTCGCCAACGGCCTGCGGGTGACGCTGCGTCATGCTCCGGAATTGAAGCGCTGCGCCGCCACGTTGCGGGTCGCTGCCGGCAGTCACGACGTGCCATTGGCCTGGCCGGGGCTGGCGCACTTTCTTGAGCATTTGCTGTTCCTGGGTACAGAGCGCTTTCCCGCAGAGCAAGGGCTGATGGCCTACGTACAAGGTCATGGCGGGCAGGTGAATGCGCGCACCAGCGAACGTACGACGGACTTCTTTTTCGAGCTGCCGTCTCAGGCGTTTAGGGATGGGCTGGAGCGTCTGTCAGACATGCTCGCTCATCCGCGTATGAATCCGGACGATCAGCGACGGGAACGGGAAGTGCTGCACGCCGAATTTGTCGCCTGGTCGCGGGATGCGACAGCCCAGCAACAATTTGCATTGTTTGATGGACTGTCGGCAGCTCACCCATTGCGGGCATTTCATGCTGGAAACCGCTACAGCCTGCCGGTGCCACAACTCGAATTTCAGCAAGCATTGAAGGACTTCTATCAGCAGTTTTACCAGACCGGACAAATGACGCTGAGTTTGGCCGGGCCACAGAGTCTCGATGAATTGAAAGAGATGGCTCAGGCGTTTGCCGCTGCTATTACCCCCGGCGAAAAAATCTCTCAGACAAATCCCACCCTGTTGATGGATTCTTCAGACAATAGTTATCAACAGGCTGGAGCGCGTCGGCTGGATTTGCTGTTCACCTTCGAAGCGCTGCCCGACTCATCGCCCGAAGCGCTGGCGTTCCTGTGCCATTGGTTGAACGCCGCAAAACCCGGCGGCCTGTTGGCACAGCTACGAGACTCCGGTCTGGCGGACACCCTGAAAGCCGCGCCGCTCTATCACTACGCCGGGCAAGCCCTGCTGCACATCGAATTCACACGGCCCGCCAACACCACGCAACCGGCCAGCATGATCCGCGAACGGCTTCTGGATTGGCTGGTTTTTTTTGCCTCCCGCCAGGATTGGACCGAGCTACGCGAAGAGTATGCAGTTCTGCTACAGCGCCAGCAGCAAGTCAGCAGCGCCTTGCAACTGGCCCAACGGGACAGCGGGCAACTTGAATTGGGGTTATCCAAACAGGGCGTCGTTGCCCTCAAGGCAATCCTGAAACAAATCGGTGCTGTGGATAACTTCACCGGCCAGTGGCAACTACCGACACCCAACCCGTTTTTGCGCGCCGAGACTCCAGCCTCGAATGCCGGATTGATTCGCGGCCAGACCAGCGCCCATCGCGGCCTGCGGACTTTTGCCCAGGATCGCTCACGCAGTCGCCGCGAACGATCGCCGATGCAGTTCAGTCAGGCGTTGCCGGATAACACGGATGAAGGTGCGGTTTATCTGCGCTGGCGCCTGGAGTTCGCACCTCACAGCCGCCTTCAGTCGAATCTGGAAAACAGCCTGCGGATGCTGCGCGAAGATGCGCGTCAGGCCGGTGTCGACTTTTCCTTCAGCGCTTCGGGCAATGAATGGCTGCTGAAGATGACGGGCCTGCAGGAACCGATGCCGACAGTCCTCGAACATGCGCTGAAAGAACTGACAAACCCTGATGCCCGCTTCTTACAGGAAGAACCGACAGTCATTGCGTTGATGCCGATTCGACAGCTGCTCAAGGCATTGCCCGATCTATGCCTTGAGCACACCGCAGCCTCAGATGACCTACAGCAACTCTGCTCGAGCGCACGCTGGGATGGCCTGGCGGCAGGCCTGTCAGCCCAGACACAAGCCGCGATGGGGCTAGCCTTGAGTCGTATTCCCGGCACGGCGGACAGTCAATTGACGCCGTCTCCGTCGATTCGCTCGCAGCGTCTCTGGAGTACCGTCGCCACCGAATCCAGCGAACACGCGCTGCTGCTCTTTTGTCCGACAGCAACCCATGACATCGCCGATGAGGCCGCCTGGCGTTTGCTCGCACACGTATGCCAGACGCCGTTCTACCAGCGCCTGCGGGTGGAGCTGCAGCTCGGTTACGCGGTATTCAGCGGACTACGCCAGTTAAACGGTCAGACCGGGCTGCTATTCGGCGTGCAATCACCGAGCGTCGCGCCTCTGGATTTGCTGGAGCACATCGAACAGTTCCTCAGCAAGCTGGAAGGGATGATCGAAAGCATCGATGACGCGACTTTCATCGCTCAGCGCCAAGCCCTGGCCAATCAATTCGACAGCACGGCCCTGCCCAACGCCCAAGCCGCCGAACTGCTCTGGCAGGGCAAACTGGCCGGCCACTCGTCGGATTACCTGAAACATCTGCCTCAGGCGATTCTGATGATCGACCGTGAAGCCTTGCTGGCGGCGGCACAACGACTGAATCGGGCCGACGGTGGATGGCGCTGTCTGGCCAGCGGACCGTGCCCGTCTACGCTTTGGCAAGTGGCAAAATGATCATTACCGGCGCTGCAATTAGCTTTCTCAAAGATTCGTGGCCAATCGCTGTGTAATTTTGAGTAACATAGCCGCCTAACTATCTGAACATCTCCGACTGGAGGTGGACTATATGTATAGGTCTCGACTGTCCCATCCACCTGAAGGAGCGCTTCTATGTCCTGGTCCAAACCTGCTTACACCGACCTGCGTATCGGCTTCGAAGTCACCATGTACTTCGCAAGCCGCTAAGCTCTGCCGTCTGGTAGAGAATGCAGTGCTACGCCTCGGCTCGCCGGGGCGTTTTTATTTTCAGTTTTCAATGATGGAGCGGCCATGTTTGTCCAGATTCTAGGTTCCGCCGCCGGCGGCGGTTTCCCTCAGTGGAACTGCAACTGCGTGAACTGCGCAGGTTTTCGCGACGGCAGCCTGCGGGCCGAGGCACGTACCCAGTCGTCCATCGCGATTTCCGATGACGGTGTGAACTGGGTACTGTGCAATGCTTCGCCGGACATCCGCGCCCAGCTCCAGAGTTTCGCGCCAATGCAGCCGGGCCGCGCGCTGCGTGATACCGGCATCAGCGCAATCATCCTGATGGACAGCCAGATCGACCACACCACCGGCCTGCTCAGCCTGCGCGAAGGCTGCCCGCATCAGGTCTGGTGCACCGACATGGTCCACGAAGACCTAAGCACCGGTTTTCCGTTGTTCACCATGCTGACCCACTGGAACGGCGGGTTGAACTGGAACCGTATCGAACTCGATCAGAGCTTCACCGTCCCGGCCTGCCCCAACCTGCGCTTCACCCCGCTGCCCCTGCGTAGTGCCGCCCCGCCGTACTCGCCACATCGCTTTGACCCGCACCCGGGCGACAACATCGGCCTGATCGTCGAAGACCTGAGCACCGGCGGCAAACTGTTCTATGCACCGGGCCTGGGCAAGGTCGACGCAGCACTGATGAAGATCATGGCCAGCAGCGATTGTCTGTTGGTGGATGGCACGATGTGGGACGACGACGAAATGCAGCGTCGTGGCGTCGGCACGCGTACCGGCCGGGAGATGGGCCACTTGGCGCAGAACGGCCCCGGCGGCATGCTCGAAGTGCTGGAACAGTTGCCCAAACAGCGCAAAGTGCTTATCCACATCAACAACACCAACCCGATTCTCGACGAGGATTCGCCGGAGCGTGCGGAGTTGGTTCGGCGCGAGGTTGAAGTGGCGTATGACGGCATGAGTATTGTTTTGTAGCGGATGGCCTCTTCGCGAGCAAGCCTCGCTCCTACAGAGATAGCGCTACCCCTTGTAGGAGCGAGGCTTGCCCGCGAAGACGTCCGACCAGACACCAAAGAATCCACCGGTTGTTCCCCCGGAGAACCGCAATGACTGACACCGCAATGTCCCCCACCGAATTCGAAGCGGCCCTGCGCGCCAAGGGTGCCTACTACCATATCTATCACCCGTATCACGTGGCGATGTATGAAGGCCGGGCAACCCGCGAGCAGATTCAGGGTTGGGTCGCCAACCGTTTCTATTACCAGGTGAACATCCCGCTCAAGGACGCCGCTATCCTGGCCAACTGCCCGGACCGCGAGATTCGTCGCGAGTGGATTCAGCGCCTGCTGGACCATGACGGTGCCCCTGGCGAAGACGGCGGTATCGAAGCCTGGTTGCGTCTAGGGCAAGCGGTCGGCCTCGACCCGGATCAGCTGCGTTCTCAGGAACTGGTACTGCCTGGCGTTCGGTTCGCCGTGGACGCCTACGTCAACTTCGCCCGCCGGGCCTGTTGGCAGGAAGCCGCCAGCAGTTCGCTGACCGAGTTGTTCGCGCCGCAGATCCACCAATCGCGTCTCGACAGCTGGCCGCAGCATTACCCGTGGATCGACCCGGCCGGTTACGAATATTTCCGCACGCGTCTGGGGCAAGCGCGCCGGGATGTGGAGCACGGTCTGGCGATCACGTTGCAGCACTACACCACGCGAGAAGGCCAGGAGCGCATGCTGGAAATTCTCCAGTTCAAACTGGACATTCTTTGGAGCATGCTCGATGCCATGAGCATGGCCTACGAACTGAACCGCCCGCCGTACCACAGCGTGACCGGGCAGCGGGTCTGGCACAAAGGAATCACCTTATGAGTTTCGATCGCAGCAAAATCCCGACATGGCGCACCGGTTATCGCTTCCAGTACGAACCGGCGCAAAAAGGCCATGTGCTGCTCTACCCGGAAGGCATGATCAAACTCAACGACAGCGCCGCGCTGATCGGCGGTTTGATTGATGGTCAGCGGGATGTCGCGGCAATCATCGCCGAACTGGGCGCGCAGTTTCCCGACGTGCCTGAGCTCGGTGACGACATCGAACAATTCATGGAGGTCGCCCGTGCTCAGCACTGGATCGAACTTGCCTGATTCCGTGTCAGACAAGTTACCGCCCAAGCCTGAAATCGGCCTGCCACTGTGGTTGCTGGCCGAGCTGACCTATCGCTGTCCGCTGCAATGCCCGTACTGCTCCAATCCGCTGGATTTCGCCGAGCAGGGCAAAGAGTTGTCCACCGAGCAGTGGATCAAAGTCTTTCGCGAAGCCCGGGAGATGGGCGCGGCGCAGTTGGGTTTTTCCGGCGGTGAGCCGCTGGTGCGCCAGGACCTCGCCGAGCTGATTGCCGAGGCGCGCAAGCTGGGTTTCTACACCAACCTGATCACCTCCGGTATCGGCCTCACCGAACAGAAAATCAGCGACTTCAAGAAGGCCGGACTGGACCACATCCAGATCAGTTTTCAGGCCAGCGACGAGCAGGTGAACAACCTCTTGGCCGGCTCAAAAAAGGCTTTCGCGCAAAAACTCGAAATGGCCCGCGCGGTGAAGGCGCACGGTTATCCGATGGTGCTGAACTTCGTCACCCATCGGCACAACATCGACAAGATCGACCGGATCATCGAGCTGTGCATCGCCCTTGAAGCGGACTTCGTCGAACTCGCGACGTGCCAGTTCTATGGTTGGGCGCAGCTCAATCGGGTCGGCCTGTTGCCGACCAAGGAACAACTGGTTCGCGCTGAACGCATCACCAATGAATACCGCGCAAAACTTGAAGCCGAAGGGCATCCCTGCAAGCTGATTTTCGTCACGCCGGACTATTACGAAGAACGCCCGAAAGCCTGCATGAACGGCTGGGGCAGTATTTTTCTGACGGTCACACCGGACGGAACCGCCCTACCCTGTCACGGCGCCCGACAACTGCCGGTGCAGTTTCCCAACGTGCGCGACCACAGCATGCAGCACATCTGGTACGACTCGTTCGGCTTCAACCGCTTTCGCGGTTACGACTGGATGCCCGAGCCGTGCCGTTCCTGCGACGAGAAGGAAAAAGACTTCGGCGGCTGTCGTTGCCAAGCATTCATGCTCACGGGTGACGCGAGCAATGCCGACCCGGTGTGCAGCAAGTCGGAACATCACGGCGTGATTCTCAAGGCCCGCGAAGAAGCCGAGCACGCGACCCAGACCATCGAACAACTGGCCTTTCGCAATGAACGAAACTCACGCCTCATCGCCAAAAGCTGAACCCTTAAGCGCCGCCAGGGCTGTCGCGGCCGGCATCGATTTCGCCGAGTTGCAAATCGGCAAGCATGGCCTGTTCTGGAACGAATACCGCCCCGAGGACGCCGCCTGCCGAATCTGGCAGTGGAGCGACGGCCAGGCTCATTGCCTGACACCGCCCACCTTCAGTGTGCGCAGCCGGGTGTACGAATATGGCGGCGGTGCATTTTGCCTGACCGACGACGGGCTGGTTTTCGTCAACGAGGCCGATCAGCAGCTGTATCGGCAATCGCTGACAGATGAGACGCCTGAGGTGCTGACTTCAAGTGAATGCCGTTATGGCGATCTGCAATTCGCCAACGGGCAGGTGCTGGCGGTTGAAGAGAACCGCGATCGACATCGCCTGGTGGCTATCGATCTGGCTGACGGCAGACGCCATCTGCTGGCCGAGGGTGCCGATTTCTACGCGGCACCGACCCTGAGTCCTGACGGTCGGCGGCTGGCCTGGATCGAGTGGAACCGCCCGCATCAGCCCTGGACCGCGACTCGCCTGATGGTTGCCGAACGCCAGAGCGATCACACCTTTGCGCAACCACGCTGTGTGGCCGGCGACGATGCTCAGGAGTCACTGCAACAACCGAGATTCGATGACAGCGGCCGTCTGTTTTGCCTGACCGATCGCGGCGGTTTCTGGCAGCCGTGGGTGGAATCGGCCAACGGTCTGAGCCCACTCCCGAGTGCTGCTGCCGACCATGGACCGGCACCTTGGCAACTGGGTGGTTGCACTTGGTTGCCGTTGAGCGACAACACTTATCTGGCGAGTTGGAGCGAAGGCGGTTTTGGTCGACTGGGGCTTCGTCACGGCGAGGGTTCCTGTGACGATTTCACGGGCGACTACAGTCGTTTCCGCCATCTCGCACAGGATGAGCAGTTCATCTACTGCATCGCCGCTTCGCCGCTCAGTTCGGCGGCGGTGATTGCCATTGACCGCAAAACCCGGCAGGTGAAGACACTCGCCGGTGGCGTTGCACCGCTGCCCGCCGAACAGATCAGCCGCCCGCAAACCCTGCGCTATCCGAGTGATTCGGGCGAGGCCCATGGGTACTTCTACCCGGCGATGACCGGCGACACGCAACCGCCCTTGGTGGTGTTCATCCACGGCGGCCCGACGTCGGCCTGCTACCCGATGTTCGACCCGCGAATCCAGTATTGGGCACAACGTGGCTTCGCCGTGGCCGACCTCAATTACCGAGGCAGCAGCGGCTACGGCCGCGCTTATCGCCAGGCGCTGCATTTGAGCTGGGGCGAGGTGGATGTGCAAGATGCCTGCGCGGTGGTCGGTTACCTGGCCGAACGCGGACTGATCGACGGCAACAAGGCGTTTATCCGTGGCGGCAGCGCCGGTGGGTACACCACGTTATGCGCCCTGGCCTTTCACAAAGTTTTTCGCGCAGGCGCCAGCCTGTATGGCGTCAGCGATCCTGTCGCGCTGGGCCGTGTCACCCACAAGTTCGAAGGCGATTATCTGGACTGGTTGATCGGCGACCCGGTACAGGACGCTGAACGCTACGCCGCACGCACGCCGTTGCTGCACGCGAACAACATCAGCGTTCCGATGATCTTCTTTCAGGGTGAACTGGACGCCGTGGTGGTGCCGCAACAGACCCGCAATATGGTCAAGGCGCTACAGGACAACGGCATTCTGGTCGAAGCCCATTACTACGCCGACGAACGCCATGGCTTTCGCAAGGCTGGCAATCAGGCCCATGCGCTGGAGCAGGAGTGGTTGTTTTATCGGCGGGTAATGGCGTTGGTGGACTGAAGTCTGCGCTCGGCACAAAAATGTGGCGCCCCATTCGCGAGCAGGCTCGCTCCCACAAGGGAAACGCATTCCAATGTGGGAGCGAGCCTGCTCGCGATGGCGATCTACCTGATGCTGAAAAACTCAGCGCTTGGCGATGATCTACACCGCATGCACGATCCCCGGAATATGTGGAGTCGGATCACGCCCCTCTCCAAGCACCGTGATAAAGACAAAAAAAAGCCCCACGCCAAAAGATTCAGGCGTAGGGCGCTGCGTTATACCGCGAGACGGTTCGGGAACTCGTGTAAGACGGGTCTGATCAGACTGCAATCCCTTTGCGGCACTGCAGTTGCGCGGTGCTTACGCGGGAGAAGGCGCGGGCCAGGCGCAGGAGCATTTCGTCGATAGTGGCCTTGCTGACAGTGAGGGCCGGGGTAAAGCGCAGGCAATCGGGTTGCGGGGCGTTGAGCAGCAAGCCTTCGTACAACGCCGCTTTGACTACGGCGTCAGCCGAGTCGTCGGACAGACCAAGACCCCAGAGCAGCCCTTGGCCGCGCAATTCGCCGTGACCGTAGCGATGAGCCAGACGACTCAAGCCTTCGCACAGATGCTGACCAGATTCCCGCACATGATCGAGGAAACCCTTGTCCTGCACGTTGTCGAGCACGACAAGACCGGCCGCACTCATCAACACGTTGCCGTGATGAGTACCGGTCATTTCGCCGGTTTCGAAACAACAGGCCTTGCCTCGCGCCAGCAACGCCGCCAATGGCACGCCACCGCCGAGCCCTTTGCCGAGCACGACGATATCTGCCCGCACGCCGTAGGACTGTTCGGCGAGCAAGGTGCCGCAGCGGCCGACGCCGGTTTGCACTTCGTCGAGTATCAGCAAGATGCCAAGCTCACGACACAGGCGCTCGACCTCTTTGAGGTAGTGCTCGGTGGCCGGAATCACCCCGGCCTCGCTCTGGATCGGTTCGAGCATGATCGCAACAGTCTGGGCGTCCACGGCTGCATGCAAGGCAGGCAGGTCATTGAACGGGACATGACTGAAGCCCGGCAGCTGCGGCTCGAATCGGTTGACCAGATTCGAACTGTCCGACGCCGAAATCGTCCCGAGACTACGGCCATGACAACCTTTACTGGCGACGATAATCCGTGAAGCACCGCCACGATGTCGCTGGCCCCATTTGCGCGCCAGTTTGATAGCCGCTTCACAGGCCTCGCTGCCACTGTTGAGCAGGTACGCCTGGTCACTGCCGGTACTGGTGCAGAGCCGCTCGGCGAGGTTGTGCATGCCACGGTTGTGCAAACCGAAACCTGGGTTGATCAGCGACTGAGCCTGTTCCGAAAGCACTTTGACCAGTACTGAAGGGCTGTGTCCGAGGCTATTGGCGCCGCTACCCTGTGAGAAATCGAGATAAGCACGATCATCGCTGTCCCACAACCAGGACCCTTGGCCCCGCACGAAAATCTGTTCCGGCCGTTCGACGCTGGGCATCAGGCACTCGCTGGAAAAGTTGTCGCTTCCGGGCGGCAGGGAGGCGCCCATCGCCAGGTCGTCAAGGCTCGGAGCCTTGCGTCGCAGGTTGAACAGATTCATCGGATAAAACCTCGTCCGAGGTTTTTTGCCTTGCCTATGTAAACACCATCGTCGTAACCGGTATTCATCGTGCTTTCTGGCCCTGTAAGCCCTGTGAATGCGGTTAGACTAGGCGCAGGCAAGGCACTGGGCCATTTCGATTTCTCAGCATTTTCGATAAGTATTAGTTATGGATTTCAAGCAACTGCGTTATTTCGTCGCGGTCTACGAAGAAGGCCACGTCGGTCGGGCCGCCGAGCGGCTTTCAATCTCCCAACCGGCGTTGTCCCAGCAGATCCGTCAACTCGAACAAAACCTCGATGTGAGCCTGTTCGAACGCAGCAGCAAACGTCTGCTGCCCACCTTGGCGGCCCACACGCTTTACAACCATGCCCTGCCCTTGCTCGATGGCCTGCAACGCGCGCGCGAAGCCTTGGGCAACTTTAAAGGCAAGGCGCTGCGAACCTTGGCCATCGGCGTGCTGCAGACCGTCCATTCCAGCCTGGTGCCGCAGATGCTCGAACGCGTGCGCAAGGCGCAGCCGCATTTGGTGGTGCAGATCTATGAATTGACGGGCCTGGAAATCGAGCGGCGGCTACTCAATGGCTCTCTGGACATCGGCATCAGCTACCTGCCGCCCCGTCAGCCGGGTTTGCACGGCGTGCAGTTGTACGAAGATGAACTGACGCTCGTCATCCCGGCGGGCCACCCGTTGCGGGAATTCAAGAAAGTCTCCATGAGCCAGGCCGCCGAGTTACCCATGTTGCTACTGGGTGAAGAGTTCCAGGTGCGGCAGATCTGGCAGGCCCAATTAGCCAATCTGGGACGTCGCCCGCAGGTACAGGCTGAACTGAACAACATGGCGGGGATTCTCGACAGCCTGCCGCACACGCGACTGGCGACCGTGCTGCCCGGACGCTCGAAAAATACCCATGGCGACCAGGCACTGTTGTGGAAACCACTGAGCGAACCGCGGGTGCCACTGAAAGTCGGGTTGGTGTGTCGTGATGTGCAGCGGCAACAGGCTTCGCTGACATTGTTGCGGACATTGCTGGAAGAGGTGATGGATGAGCACTTGCGCAGCCCGACAGCCCTGGATGGGTTGAGCTGAACTTTTTTGCAGGCAAAAGAAAACCCCGCCGAAGCGGGGCTTTGCAGACTGTTTCCCTGACATCCATTTCACTCCGCCGTCCTGGCAGAATCCTACGTGTCCGTGTTATTGCTTTGCGCTTCCTGCGCGACGTCCATGTGAAGTAGATTAGCTCTGGATCCAATCTGCGCCTATGGGAAAACAGCAGCACGTCATGTAAGAGAATGCTTACATAACGCTACAGGGTCAGAATTGTCCTGCATCCAGCAGGAACAGCGACTCGCTACCCGCCTTCACCGACGCGCTCAACGAGTGAATACGCGGCAGCAAACGTGCGAAATAGAACCGTGCCGTACCGAGTTTGCTCGCGTAGAAATCGTCCTGCGCTTCTTTACCGAAAGCTGCCTTGGCCATCAGAGCCCACATGTAGGCGTAAGCCGTGTAACCGAATGCTTGTAGATACTCGACCGAAGCAGCGCCGATTTCGTTCGGGTTGTTTTTTGCACGGTCCAGCAACCACGCAGTCAGTTCGTCGAGAGTGTCCACCGCGTCATTCAGCGGCTTGGTGAACTCCGCCAGGTCAGCACTGGCCGTCGCGGTGAAATGACGAATCTCGTCAGCGAACAGTTTGTAGAACGCCCCGCCGCTGCCAACGATCTTGCGTCCTACAAGGTCCAGCGCCTGAATGCCGTTGGTGCCTTCGTAGATCTGGGTAATGCGCACGTCTCGAACCAGTTGTTCCTGGCCCCACTCACGGATGTAGCCGTGGCCGCCAAAAATCTGCTGGCCGTGAACAGTGGTTTCCAGCCCCAGGTCGGTCAGGAATGCCTTGGCCACAGGGGTCAGCAGTGCGACCAGATCTTCTGCGCGCTTGCGGGTAGTGGCGTCTTCGCTGAACTTGGCGGTGTCCAGTTGCATTGCCACATAAGTGGAGAAGGCACGACCGCCTTCGTTCGAGGCTTTCATGGTCAGCAGCATGCGACGTACATCCGGGTGGACGATGATCGGGTCAGCCACTTTGTCCTTGCTCTGCGCGCCGGTCGGCGAACGGCTCTGCAGACGGTCACGAGCGTATTCGATCGCGTTCTGGTAGGAGCGCTCGCCAGTGGCCAGGCCCTGGATGCCGACACCCAGACGCTCGTAGTTCATCATGGTGAACATCGCCGCCAAACCTTTATTCGGCTCGCCGACCAGGTAACCCAAGGCTTCGTCGAAGTTCATCACGCAGGTCGCGGACGCCTGGATGCCCATCTTGTGTTCGATCGAACCACAGGTCGCCGGGTTGCGCGCACCGAGGCTGCCATCGGCATTGACCAGGAACTTCGGCACCAGGAACAGCGAAATACCCTTCGGTCCCGCTGGCGCATCCGGCAGTTTGGCCAGTACCAGGTGGATGATGTTCTCGGTCAGGTCGTGCTCGCCGCCGGTGATGAAGATTTTGGTGCCGCTGACTTTGTAGGAGCCGTCGGCCTGGGGCTCGGCCCTGGTGCGGATAATCCCAAGGTCTGTACCGGCGTGCGGCTCGGTCAGGCACATGGAACCGGCCCAGACACCGGCGTACATGTTTGGCAGGTACGCCGCTTTCAGCTCTTCGCTGGCGTGGGCGTTGATCGACAGGCAAGCGCCGGCAGTCAACATTGGGTACAGACCGAACGACAGGCTCGCGGAGTTGACCATTTCTTCGACCTGCGCCGAAACAGCCTTGGGCATGCCCATGCCGCCGTAGGTCGGATCGCCACCGACACCGACCCAACCGCCTTCAGCGTAGGTCTGATACGCCTGCGGGAAACCGGCCGGGGTGGTGACGGCACCGTCGGCCCAGTGACAACCTTCTTCGTCAGCTGCACGGCTCAGGGGCGCGATGCTTTTGCTGGTGACCTTGCCGGCTTCTTCCAGAATGGCTTCGACAGTTTCAGCATCGACAGTCTCGGCCAGCGCAGGCAATTCGGCCCAGAGTTTGGCGACCTCGAAAACTTCATTGAGGACGAAGCGCATATCGCGCAGGGGCGCTTTGTAGTCAGCCATGGCAAACCTCGCAGGATCTAAACAGGTGGTTCGTAGAATAGTGATTTCGTTGTGTCCGAGTGTACCTCAACAACTTTTACGACACATAGGGTCAACTCATGACTGTTTTGTTATTTTTAGTCATAGGCATTTCAGCCGAGACTGTTCTCGCCTTCCAGAACGCATTCGCGGGCAAGCCTCGCTCCTACAGGTCATGTCGCACGCATTTCACATGAACGACAACAAACTGTAGGAGCGAGGCTTGCCCGCGAAGCTTTTCAAATATTCGTCAGAGCGCAAACAACTCCGCCGGCAGCGTCATCAGGCAATCACTGCCCGCCTCGATGGCCGCCCGATGAGCGGAAGTACGCGGCAGCAAACGCTTGAAGTAAAACTCGCTGGTCGCCAACTTGCCCCGGCAGTAATCGGCATCACCGCTGCCCGCCTCCAACTGCGCCTGAGCCACCAATGCCATGCGTAGCCACAGGTAGCCGAGGATGATGTAGCCGCTGTACATCAAGTAATCCACCGACGCGGCGCCGACTTCATCCGGATTTTTCATCGCCGCCATGCCGACCTTGGTGGTCAACTCGCCCCACTGCTGATTCAGACCGTTGAGTTGCGCCACATAGCTGCCGAGTTGTGGATGCTCCGCATTTGCCGCACAGAGCTTGTGGACGATTTTGGTGAACCCGCGCAGCAGTTTTCCCTGACTGCCGAGGACTTTTCGCCCAAGCAGATCCAGCGCCTGAATGCCGTTGGTGCCTTCGTAGATCGGCGCGATCCGACAGTCACGAACCAACTGCTCCATGCCCCACTCACGAATGAAACCGTGGCCGCCAAACACCTGCATGCCGAGGTTGGTCACCTCCAATCCGGTGTCGGTCATGAAGGCTTTGCAGATCGGCGTCAGGAATGCCAGCAAATCCTCGGCGTTCTGGCGCGCCGTTTCATCCGGGCTCATATGCGCAGCGTCCAGCAACTGTGCGGTGAAATAAGTCAGCGCCCGGTTGCCTTCGTTGAAGGCCTTCATGGTCAGCAACATCCTGCGCACATCGGGATGAACGATGATCGGGTCAGCGGGTTTTTCCGGTGCTTTCGGTCCGGTGAGTGAGCGCATTTGCAGACGGTCGTTGGCGTACCTGATCGCGCCCTGGAAGCTCACCTCCCCCAGACACAAACCTTGCATCCCGGTGCCAAGCCGCGCGTGGTTCATCATGGTGAACATACAGTTCAGGCCCTTGTTCGGTTCACCGATCAAGAAACCCTTGGCGTCGTCGAAATTCAGCACGCAGGTGGCCGAGGCCTTGATGCCCATTTTGTGCTCGATCGAGCCGCAGGAAACGCCGTTGCGCTCGCCCGCTTCACCTTCGGCATTGGGTAGGAATTTAGGAACGATAAACAGCGAAATACCCTTGGTCCCTGCCGGCGCGTCCGGCAGTTTGGCCAGCACCAGATGAATGATGTTGTCACTCATGTCGTGTTCGCCGGCGGAGATGAAGATCTTGCTGCCGGAGATCGCGTAACTGCCGTCGGCCTGAGGCACGGCGCGGGTCTTGATAATGCCCAGATCGGTGCCGCAATGGGCTTCGGTCAGGCACATGGTGCCGGTCCATTGGCCAGCGGTGAGCTTGCTCAGGTAGGTCTGTTTCTGCTCTTCGGTGCCATGAGCATGGATGGCTGACATCGCACCGTGAGTCAGGCCAGGGTACATGCCCCAGGAGGTGTTGCTGGAGCCGACCATTTCACTGATGACCAACCCCAAAGAACTTGGCAAACCCTGGCCGCCGTAAGCTGGATCCGCCGCCAGACCATGCCAGCCGCCTTCAACGTATTGTGCGAATGCTTGCTTGAAGCCTGTAGGCGTTGTAACCACGCCGTTGTCGAAATGGCAGCCTTCTTCGTCGCCACTGCGGTTCAGCGGTGCGAGAACGTTCTCACAGAATTTCGCGCCTTCTTCAAGGATCGCATTGATCATGTCCGGGCTGGCATCGGTGGCGCCCAGCGCGGCGTAGTCGCGGTGAAAATCGAAGACATGGTCGATCAGAAAGCGCATGTCGCGCAGGGGAGCTTTGTACTCGGGCATGGTCATTTCTCCGGCAGCAGATGGCTCAAACCTACTGCCGTGCACCACGCCTCACAATCACAGTCCAGACGCTGAATGCGCCATCATCACTCAACCCGCAGCGGCGTCCATGCGCACTGCGCCACGGCGGTTCTGACCGAAGGCCATCACACAGTTTCGCCCCGCACCCTTGGCACTGTAGAGCGCCTGGTCAGCGGATTTGAGCACTTCTTCGGGGGTGCGCTGCTCCAGCCGTTCGGCGACGCCGATGCTGACAGTGACCGATACACTCGAGGTGCCCGAGCCGGCGCGGCGCTGGCGTCCCTGCTGATCATCCTGGGGACGGCTGTCCTGATTACGCAGCTGGATGTTGTAAGTGGCGATGGATTCGCGGATGACCTCCAGGTGCGGCATGCACTCTTCGAGGGTTTTACCTGCGAACACCAGAGCAAATTCTTCACCGCCATAGCGATACGCCCTACCGCCGCCGCTGATTTTCGACAACTTGCTGGCCACCAGTCGCAACACCTGATCGCCGACATCGTGGCCATGGGTGTCGTTGAATTTCTTGAAGTGATCGACATCACTCATGGCCAGCACGTAATTGCGCCCCAGCCGTTGCATGCGTTCGTTCAGGGCGCGGCGCCCCGGCAGCCCCGTGAGTTCATCGCGGAAGGCCATCTGATAGGCCTCATGGGCAACCGCGGCGGCAATCATCAACATCACCTGGCTGCACATGATGTTCAGGGTGAAGGGCAGGATGAAGGTTTTCGGCAACATCCAGAACAATCCCAACAGCCCCACTAGCTGCGCAGCGTGCAAAGGTCTTGGATTGCGCCAGTATTGCCAGGTCAGTAATAGAAACGAGGCGATGAACACTGGATAAGACAACTGGATCAGGCTCATCCAGGCGCCATGCAGGGCTGGCCAACGGATCTCCGACAGCCACATCAACAGCGCCTGTGGGTAACTTTGCTCCAGCCCCAGCGCCACGCTGCCGAACGCCAGCAACACGGCGAAGCGCGCCACCATGTCCTGGAACAGGTGGGTGCGCTCCTGCCAGGCGGCGAACAAGCCAAAGAGCAACGGCAGCAACAGACAGCACAGATGGAACACCACCGCGGCGTCTTCACGAACTTTGCCATTGTCACGGTAGTAGTCGGTCTGGGTGTCGAGCAGGAAGTAGGCGATGTACACCGTGACCATCAGAAACAGTTCACGCTGACGTCGGTAAACCGCGCAATACGCGCCGCCGAGCAACAACACCAGCGTGGGCAGCACGTTGAACAGCGAAGTGAAGAAGACGTTGAGATCCTTGACGTAAGCAGCCGCAAGCCCTGCGAGCAACAACAGCAGTGATGGCAAGAAATGGCTGAAACGTACAGCGGAAGAACGCGGCAAGGGTAAAGCTCCGACCCGGCAAACAAGGATGGCATTGTGCCTGCATTTGGAGCAGCCAAGCACGTGCAACGAGACGTGTGTCACATCGCAGCCTCTTTAACGGCAGCAAAGTCGTTCTTCTTAGCGTTTTAGTCAGGAATATTTACAGACGTGATCGTTTGCGTCAGGCATAAAAAAGCCGCTGCTCCCGAGGAAGCAGCGGCTTTGAGAATGGACTGCGTAGGGCTTAGTAACCCAGTGCGAAGTCTTCTTCTTTCATGTCCATCAGGTTGTTGGCGCCCGACAGCATGGTTGCAACGTGAGTGCGGGTACGCGGCAGGATGCGCTGGAAGTAGAAGCGCGCAGTCTGCAGCTTGGCGGTGTAGAACGCCTCTTCGGTGGTACCGGCAGCCAGTTTCTCGGCCGCCAGACGCGCCATGTCAGCCCAGAAGTAGGCAAGGCACGCGTAACCGGAGTACATCAGGTAGTCCACCGACGCCGCGCCAACTTCTTCGCGGTCTTTCATGGCGGCCATACCGACCTTCATGGTCAACTCGCCCCACTCTTTGTTCAGCGCAGCCAATGGCTCGACGAACTCTTTGACCGCGTCATTGCCTTCGTTGCTCTGGCAGAACTTGTGGACGATCTTGGTGAAGCCTTTGAGCGCTTCGCCTTGAGTCATCAGCACTTTACGGCCCAGCAGGTCCAGTGCCTGGATGCCGGTGGTGCCTTCGTACAGCATCGAAATGCGGCTGTCGCGAACGTTCTGTTCCATGCCCCACTCGGCGATGAAGCCGTGACCGCCGTAGATCTGCACGCCATGGTTAGCGGATTCGAAACCGACTTCAGTCATGAAGGCTTTGGCGATCGGCGTCATGAACGCCAGCAGCGCGTCGGCTTTCTTCTTCTCTTCTTCATCGACGCCGTACTTGACGATGTCGACTTGCTTGGCGGTGAAGTAAACCATCGCACGGTTGCCTTCGGCGAAAGCCTTCATGGTCAACAGCATGCGGCGTACGTCAGGGTGAACGATGATCGGGTCAGCGGCTTTGTCCGGCGCTTTCGGGCCAGTCAGGGAGCGCATTTGCAGACGATCGCGAGCGTATTTCAGACCGCCCTGGAAGCCGATCTCGGCGTGCGCCAGACCTTGCAGCGCAGTACCCAGACGCGCGGTGTTCATAAAGGTGAACATGCAGTTCAGGCCTTTGTTCGCCGGGCCGATCAGGTAACCGGTGGCCGCGTCGAAGTTCATCACGCAGGTGGCGTTACCGTGGATGCCCATTTTGTGTTCCAGGGAACCGCAGCTCACAGCGTTGCGTGCGCCGATCGAGCCGTCTGCGTTCGGCAGGAATTTCGGAACGATGAACAGGGAAATGCCTTTGGTGCCGGCCGGTGCGTCCGGCAGACGTGCCAGAACGATGTGGACGATGTTATCGGCCATATCGTGTTCGCCGGCCGAGATGAAGATCTTGGTGCCGGACACTTTGTAGGACCCGTCGGCCTGAGGCTCGGCCTTGGTGCGCAACATGCCCAGGTCAGTGCCGCAGTGCGGTTCGGTCAGGCACATGGTGCCGGTCCATTCGCCGGAGACCAGTTTGGTCAGGTAAGCCTCTTGTTGCTCAGGCGTGCCGTGCTCGGAAATGGTGTTCATCGCGCCATGGGACAGGCCTGGGTACATGCCCCACGACCAGTTGGCCTCGCCGACCATTTCGCTGACGGCCAGACCCAAAGACTCCGGCAGGCCCTGGCCGCCGTGCTCTACGTCGTGAGCCAGGCTTGGCCAGCCACCTTCGACGAATTGCTTGTAGGCTTCTTTGAAACCGGTCGGGGTTTTAACGCCGGACTCGCTCCAGGTGCAGCCTTCGGTGTCACCCACGCGGTTCAGCGGCGCCAGCACTTGCTCACAAAACTTGGCGCCTTCTTCGAGAATGGCGTCAACCATGTCCGGAGTTGCGTCCTGGCAAGCCGGAAGGCTCTGATAGTGCGCTTCGTAGCCGAGCAGTTCGTCACGAACGAAGCGAATATCACGCAAGGGGGCCTTGTAGTCAGGCATAGCGATAAACCTCTGCTGATGTAACCGGGAATGAACGACCGTGTCGATTTGTTGTGACGGTCAAACAGTTGTTTGAAACATACGTTTACGCCCAAATCTTGTCAAGCGTCGATCTTTTGCCATTCGTCATCGCCCCCTGAAAACGCCGCCCACACCGTTACGCATCGCCGTTGAATGAGCAACACGTCATGTTGGAGAGATTAGTTGAGGCAGAAGGACTTACGCAGAAAAACGCCGCGAACAGGCGCGGCGTTGGAGTAGCGGACTAAGCGAGAAATCAGGCGTAGGTATCGATCAACGTACCGAGCATTTCATCGGATGCCTTGGCGACTTTGACGCCAAGTTCCACCTGGAACTTGCCCTGGGACATCTCGACCATATTGCTGGCCAAGTCCGATTGCTGGCTGCGATCTACCGAGCGCAGACGATCCACCTGAACCTCGGAAGACTGACTGGTGACCGAACGCTCGATGGTGTTGTTGGCGATCTGGCCCGAAGCCTGATCGACGCGGTTCTGCCCTGTCTGAATAGTGCTCAGACCGGCATAAAAAGCGGTGTTTCCTGAGATTTCCATGGGGGAACTCGTCCGACAAAGGATCAACAGCGGCCATTGAACCAGACACGCCGACAAAAGGCCCGACAAAAACACTAATGGCACAGTGCCTTGTCATAGGTAACACCTAACCCAGAAACCTCAGTCCAGCAGATCCAGCTGTAGAAACTCGGCCACCGCTTCGGCTGTCACTGACTTGAGTTTCGGCACCCGGCCCAGGCACGGCGCGGGAATGCGCTCGGCCAGCGTCGCGAGGTTCTCTTCCAGGCGCGAGGTCTTGGGATCGATGATGTTGGCCACCCACCCTGCCAGCTGCAAACCATCCCGAGCAATCGCCTCAGCCGTCAGCAGCGCATGGTTGATACAGCCCAGGCGCACGCCGACCACAAGAATCACCGGCAGATCCAGCGCCATCGCCAGGTCCGACAGATTGTCCTGATCCGCCAACGGCACTCGCCAGCCGCCAGCGCCTTCGATCAAGGTGAAGTCCGCCTGCATGTCGAGAATCTGCCGCATCGGGGTCAACAGCGATTGCACGGTCAACGCCACACCAGCCTCCCGCGCCGCCAGATGCGGGGCGATCGCCGGTTCGAACGCGACCGGATTGACCTGTTCATAAGTCAAAGGCACCGAACACTCGGCAAACAATGCCAGCGCATCGGCGTTGCGCAATCCCTTGGGCGTCAGCTCGCAACCGGAGGCCACCGGTTTGCCCGCCGCCGTGCTCAAACCCGCCAATCGCGCGGCATGCAGCAAACCGGCGGCGATGGTGGTCTTGCCGACATCGGTGTCAGTGCCGGCGATGAAATAGGCTGCGCTCATAAGGGTTTCTCCAACACGGCGTAAACCACTTGATAAGTCGCCGGCAGTCCCTGTGCCTGACGAAACTGCTCATAAGCCTCGATCAAGCCGAGGATCCGCGCCCTGCCGGTCAAACCGCCCGGCCGACCGGGGTTCAGGTTGTGCGCCCCGAGTGCCTTCAGCTCATGGGTCAGGCTGCGGACATCGGGGTAATGCAGCACATGCGGCTGAGTTTCGAGGCTGACGACCTTCAAGCCGCTGCCCGCGCAAAGCTGTTGGTAAACACCGAACTCGCGGAAGCGGTTGACATGCACCATGCCATCCACCTGACGCCAGCTGTCGCGCAATTCGTACAGCGTGCCTACACACAGACTAGCAAACGCGAAAATGCCGCCCGGTTTCAGCACCCGATACGCGTCATTGAGCACCGAGGCGAAATCCGCGCACCATTGCACCGCCAGGCTGGAGAAGATCAGGTCGCAGGTCGAATCCTGCAACGGCAAGCGCTCGGCGTCACCCGCGATGAAATGGGTGGCGCCACCCAAGGGACGGGCGTGATTGAGCATGCCTTCTGCAATATCAAGGGCCAGTCCGTGACCGGCAGGAAAACGCTCACCGAGCGCACGGCTGAAATACCCGGTGCCGCAGCCCATATCCAGCCAACGAGCAGGGACAAAATCCTCCGGCAACCGACGCAACAACTCGCTGCCCACGTCGCGCTGCAATTCGGCGACGCTGTCGTAGCTCGCCGCCGCACGGGAAAACGACGCTGCCACCTGGCGTTTGTCGGGCAAGCCGCCGGGCAGGTTGGGAAGGGATAAATCAGTCATCACCGAACTCATGCAAGAAGGCCTGAATCGCCCCCGCCACACCGTGGGGGTCTTCCAGAAGAAACGCGTGACTGGCCTGTTCAATCAGACCGATTTCAACATCCGGCAGTAACGTCAGCAGATCCCCCGCCGCTTCGGCCGGAACCAGCCCGTCGAGGCCGCCAAACAAGTGCAATTGCGGACCACGAAACGCCTGCAACGCTCGCAGGGTGTCCAGTTGTGCGAGCAACTCCAGGCCGCTTATCAGCACCGGCGAAGACGTATGCGGTGCACCAGCAAACAAGAGTCGCGATATCCCGCGTGGGTCTGCGGCGCCTTGTGCGCACAACAGCGAGAAGCGTTTCAACGTCACGCGCAGGTCAGCCTTGCAGCCGGCCAGAAACGCATCGAAGGTCTCGCCGGGCATCGCGCTCGGCCACTGCTCATGGGCGACAAAAGAAGAGTTACTCGCCAGGGTCACCAGGCCGCAGCAGCGGTCACCGCGTCGCGCCGCCAATTCGGACGCCAGCATGCCGCCCAACGACCAGCCACCGAGCCAGGCATCCTGTGGCAACGTGGAGTCCAACTCATCGAGCCATTCTTCAAGGTCGCTCGATTCCAGTTCCGGCAATGGCTCGATCTCGACGCGCAGGTGCTCATCCAGGCCCTGCAAGGCAGCCGCCAAGGGTTCCAGCGGCGAAATCCCGAGACCCCAACCCGGCAGCAGAATCAGACGATCACGCATGGCTTGGCTCCGGTCCCAGTTGTTGAAAACAATCGGCCAGTCCATCTAACAATAGCTGTACCTGCGCCTCGCTGTGAGCGGCGGTCAGGGTTACACGCAAGCGTGCGCTGCCCGCGGGCACAGTCGGTGGACGAATCGCTGTCACCATCAGGCCGCGTTCGCGCAGCATCTGCGACAGTCGAACCGCACGCCCGGCATCGCCGATCATGATCGGCTGGATCGGCGTGAAGCTGTCCATCAACTCCAGACCAATCTGTTCGGCGCCTTGGCGGAACTGGCGAATCAGCGTCTGCAGATGCTCACGTCGCCAGTGTTCACTGCGTAGCAGCTCCAGGCTTTTCAGCGTCGCGCAGGCCAGCGCCGGCGGTTGGCTGGTGGTGTAGATGTAAGGGCGAGCGAACTGGATCAGGCTTTCGATCAGCTCTTCACTGCCAGCCACAAAAGCACCGGCCGTACCGAAAGCCTTGCCGAGGGTGCCGACCAAGACCGGCACGTCTTCCTGACTCAGACCGAAATGCTCGACGATCCCGCCGCCATTGGCGCCCAGCGGACCAAAACCGTGCGCGTCATCGACCATCAGCCAAGCGCCTTTGGCCTTGGCTTCCCGCGCCAGCGCCGGCAGGTCGGCGATGTCGCCGTCCATGCTGAACACGCCATCGGTAACCACCAGCGTATTGCCGGTGGCCTTCTCAAGGCGCTTGGCCAAGCTGGCCGCGTCGTTATGCAGATAACGATTAAAACGCGCACCGGACAACAACCCTGCATCCAGCAACGACGCATGATTGAGTCGGTCTTCCAGCACTGTATCGCCCTGCCCGACCAATGCGGTGACCGCGCCAAGGTTGGCCATGTAACCGGTGGTGAACAGCAGCGCTCGTGGGCGCCCGGTGAACTCGGCAAGAGCTTCTTCCAACGCGTGATGCGGACCGCTGTGGCCGATCACCAGATGCGAAGCACCACCGCCCACGCCCCAACGCGACGCGCCGGCGCGCCAAGCTTCGATCACTTGCGGGTGATTGGCCAGGCCCAGGTAGTCGTTGTTACAGAACGCCAGTAACGGCTGACCATCAACCACCACTTCCGGGCCTTGGGGGCTTTCGAGCAATGGGCGCTGGCGATAAAGGTTTTCGGCACGACGGGCAGCAAGGCGCGCGCTGAGATCGAAAGACATGCAGGCCTCGAAGGTCATTTCACAATCTGATGCAGGAACAATGGACTTGGCTGGAAACCGAGTCGCGGCCATCGCGGGCAAGCCACGCTCCCACAGGTTCTACGCAGTTCCTTGTGGGAGCGAGCCTGCTCGCGATGTGGCCATGACATCCAACATCTATGTTGAATATCTAATTGCTATCGCGAGCAGGCTCGCTCCCACAGGGGTTTTGCATTCCTTCAGAGGAATCGGTGAAGGTTTCAGACAGCAGCGTTATAGAACTGCTCGCTGCTCTTCTGCTCCACCAGTGCCTGTTCGATGGCGGCCTGGTGCACTTCGTCGGCGTGCTCTTCGCGAGCTTCCGGCAGGATGCCCAGACGCGAGAACAACTGCATGTCCTTGTCGGCCTGCGGGTTGGCGGTGGTCAGCAGTTTTTCGCCGTAGAAAATCGAGTTGGCGCCGGCAAAGAAGGCCAGGGCCTGCATCTGTTCGTTCATCGCTTCGCGGCCGGCGGACAGGCGCACGTGGGATTTTGGCATCAGGATGCGGGCGACCGCGAGCATGCGGATGAAATCGAACGGATCGACGTCGTCGGCATTTTCCAGCGGCGTGCCGGCGACTTTCACCAGCATGTTGATCGGCACCGATTCCGGATGCTCTGGCAGGTTGGCCAGCTGGATCAGCAGGTTGGCGCGATCGTCGAGGGACTCGCCCATGCCGAGAATGCCGCCGGAGCAGATCTTCATCCCCGAATCACGCACGTAGGCCAGGGTTTGCAGGCGCTCGCTGTAAGTGCGGGTGGTGATGATGCTGCCGTAGAACTCCGGCGAGGTGTCGAGGTTGTGGTTGTAGTAGTCCAGGCCGGCTTCGGCCAGGGCGACGGTCTGGTCCTGATCGAGACGGCCGAGGGTCATGCAGGTTTCCAGGCCCATGGCCTTCACGCCTTTGACCATCTCCAGCACGTAAGGCATGTCTTTGGCCGACGGGTGTTTCCACGCCGCGCCCATGCAGAAACGGGTCGAACCGATGGCCTTGGCGCGAGCGGCCTCTTCGAGGACCTTCTGCACTTCCATTAGTTTTTCTTTTTCAAGGCCAGTGTTGTAGTGGCCCGACTGCGGACAATATTTGCAATCTTCCGGGCACGCGCCGGTTTTGATCGACAGCAGGGTGGAAACCTGGACGCGATTGGCGTCGAAATGCGCGCGGTGCACCGTTTGCGCCTGAAACAGCAGGTCGTTGAATGGCTGAACGAAGAGTGCTTTGACTTCGGCCAAAGACCAGTCATGACGCAGGGTTGCAGTGGTGCTGGCGCTCATGGGCGTTTCCTTGTTTATGCTTGGCAAGCGGCTGGGGAATGGAATACCCACAGACGCGACACGGATGTTCGGCATATTTAAGGAAGACTCATGCACTGTCAACCACGATACGAAGGACCGGTTTACATCTGGTTAAAAAACAAACAATTCTGTTTGCTCTGCGCAGAAGCCGCAGACGACATCACGCCGATCTGCATGGCCTGTGAAACCGAGTTGCCCTGGCTGGGCGATCACTGCCAAACCTGCGCCCTGCCCTTGCCCGCCACGGGCCTGACGTGCAGCCAATGCCTGAAACAACCGCCCGCCTTCGAGCGGGTCGCCGCGCCCTGGACTTACAGCTTTCCCGTCGACAGTTTGATCACCCGTTTCAAGCACAACGCAAAGTGGCCGTTCGGCCGCCTGCTCGGCGAACTTCTTGCTCAGTTCCTGCAACATCGCTTCGATGAGGACCTGGATCGGCCCGACGCGCTGATACCGGTGCCGCTGGCCTCCAAACGTCTGCGCCAGCGGGGTTTCAACCAGGCGGCGATGCTCGCCCGCTGGCTCAGCACCAACCTCGACATTCCTTGCGATGAAACGCTGTTGCTGAGGATTCAGGACACCAGCGCGCAACAAGAGCTGAATGCCGACGCCCGTAAAAAGAACCTGCGCCACGCCTTTGCCCTGGCGCCCGCGGCCTCGATCAAGGGTCGTCACTTCGCGTTGGTCGACGACGTGCTGACCACCGGCGCCACCGCCCAGGCCCTGGCTCGCCTGTTGATGGAGGCGGGTGCCACGCGGGTCGACGTCTATTGCCTGGCCCGTACCCCAAAACCTGGCGATGGGGCCTGACTTGACTCTCGTGCGCCAAGCCGCCAACGTCCTCCCCATCGCCACAGCCCAAAGCGTCTCGCCATGTCCTTGCCTACGTTGTTGTCCCAACACATTGTCCGTCGCCCGCAGCGCATCGCGTTGCTGCAACACATCGCCGAACAAGGCTCGATCACCCGCGCCGCGAAAAGCGCGGGCCTGAGCTACAAGGCGGCGTGGGATGCCATCGACGAACTGAACAACCTCGCGCAGAAACCGCTGGTGGAGCGCAGCGTCGGCGGCAAGGGTGGCGGTGGCGCCAAGTTGTCCAGCGAAGGCGAACGCGTGTTGCGCCTGTATCAAAAGTTGCAGGCCTTGCAGGCTCAGGTGCTGGAAGCCGCCGAAGAGGCCAGTGACCTGGACCTGCTCGGTCGACTGATGCTCAGAACCAGCGCGCGCAACCAACTGCACGGCAAGGTCGTGGCGATCGATACGCAGGGGCGCAACGACCGGATCCGCCTTGAACTGGCTGAAGGTTTGCTTATCGATGCGCAGATCACTCACGACAGCACTCTGCGCCTGGAACTGGAAACCGGCACCGAAGTGGTGGCACTGATCAAGGCCGGCTGGCTGGAACTGCTGAGCGTCGATCAAACCACAACACCCGGCGACAACTCCCTGAAGGGCACGGTCGAAGAAATCCTCGACGCCGAAGACGGCCCCAGCGAAGTGCGCATCAGCCTGCCCAATGGCCAGACACTTTGCGCCCTGGCCGAGCCGCTGCACCTGAAAACCCTCGGGCTTGCCGCCGGTAAACCGGTGCAGGTGCAGTTCGCGCCGTCCAACGTGTTGCTCGGCACACCGCTGTAGGAGCTGCCGAAGGCTGTGATCTTCTGATCCTGATTTTAAGATCAAAAGATCGCAACCTTCGGCAGCTCCTACGAGGCGACTGCAACAAAAGCTTCATCGATCACCATTAAGGTGGCTGCAAAAACCCGCAGGGAGCCTGATGTGAGCCTATTAGAAGACAACCAACCCACCGACCTCGAAAAAATGGTCGGCCTCAGCCGTCGTGGCTTCATCAGCGCTGGTGCCCTCTGCGGTGCAGCGATGTTTCTCGGTGGCAACCTGCTGAGTCGTAGCGTGCTGGCCGCCAGCGTCAGCGCCGGCTCCAGCAAATTGTTGGGCTTCGACAGCATCGCCGCCGCCACCACCGATACCATCACCCTGCCGCCGGGCTACAAATCCTCGGTGCTGATCAGCTGGGGCCAGCCTCTGCAAAAGAATGGCCCAGCGTTCGACCCGAGCGGCAACGGCACGGCCGAGCACCAGGAAGTCCAGTTCGGCGACAACAACGACGGCATGAGCCTGTTCGAATTCCCCGGTGACAAAGACCGGGCGCTGATGGCGATCAACAACGAATACACCAACTACCGCTACCTCTATCCCCACGGCGGCATGCCGCAATCGGCGGCAGAGGTGCGCAAGGCCCTGGCCTGCGAAGGCGTGTCGGTGATCGAGGTACAGCGCAAGAACGGCCAATGGCAATTCGTCCAGGGCTCGCGCTACAACCGGCGCATTCACGGTAACGCGCCGATCCGCCTGAGTGGCCCGGCCGCCGGTCATGAGCTGCTGAAAACCAGCGCCGACAAACACGGCAAGAACGTCCTCGGCACCTTCCAGAACTGCGCCAACGGCAAGACGCCGTGGGGCACTTATCTGACCTGCGAAGAGAACTTCACCGACTGCTTCGGCAGCAGCAATGCCGAGCAAAAATTCGACGCCGCGCAGAAGCGCTATGGCGCAGTGGTGGCCAGCAAAGAGATCAACTGGCACCAGCACGATGAACGCTTTGACCTGGCGAAGAACCCCAACGAGCTCAACCGCCACGGCTGGGTGGTGGAAATCGACCCGTTCGATCCGCAATCGACGCCGGTCAAACGCACCGCGCTGGGCCGCTTCAAACATGAAAACGCAGCCCTGGCCGAAACCAACGACGGTCGCGCCGTGGTGTACATGGGCGACGACGAACGTGGCGAGTTCATCTACAAATTCGTCAGCCGCGACAAGATCAACCACAAAAACCCCAAGGCCAACCGCGATCTGCTGGATCACGGCACCTTGTACGTGGCGCGCTTCGACGCGGGCGACGGCAATGCCGACCACCCGAAAGGCCAGGGCCAGTGGATCGAACTGACCCACGGCAAGAACGGCATCGACGCCAGCAGCGGTTTTGCCGACCAGGCCGAAGTGCTGATTCACGCACGCCTCGCAGCCAGCGTGGTGAATGCAACGCGCATGGACCGCCCGGAATGGATCGTCGTCAGCCCCAAGGACGGCCAGGTCTACTGCACCCTGACCAACAACGCCAAGCGCGGCGAAGAAGGCCAGCCGGTGGGCGGCCCGAACCCGCGCGAGAAGAACGTCTATGGGCAGATCCTGCGCTGGCGCACCGACCGCGACGATCACGGTTCGAATAGCTTTGCCTGGGACCTGTTTGTGGTCGCCGGCAACCCGGGCGTCCACGCCGGTACACCGAAGGCCGGTTCGTCGAACATCACCCCGCAGAACATGTTCAACAGCCCGGATGGCCTGGGCTTCGACAAGGCCGGGCGCTTGTGGATTCTCACCGACGGCGATTCAAGCAATACGGGCGACTTCGCGGGCATGGGCAATAACCAGATGCTCTGTGCCGACCCGGTGACTGGCGAGATCCGCCGTTTCATGGTCGGGCCGGTAGGTTGTGAGGTGACGGGGATCAGCTTCTCGCCGGATCAGAAAACCTTGTTTGTCGGGATTCAGCATCCGGGTGAAAGCGGTGGGTCGACGTTCCCTGAGCATCTGCCCAACGGTAAGCCGCGGTCTTCGGTGATGGCTATTTCCCGTGAGGATGGCGGGATCGTCGGCGCCTGATAGGGCCATATCGCGAGCAAGCCCGCTCCCACAATGGATCTACGTTGTGCACACTATTCGTGACACAAAGCAGATCTCCTGTGGGAGCGAGCCTGCTCGCGATGGCGTCAATCCATATAACACTGAACTCAACCCCACCCACATCCCCGTCTGCGCTACCATGCTTGGCCGGACGCGGCAGCCTGCCGCGCGCAGGAGTCAGCATGGCCCACCCGTTTGCAACCCTCACCCCAGACCTCGTGCTCGATGCCGTCGAAAGCATCGGCTTTCTCAGCGACGCGCGCATTCTGGCGCTCAACAGCTACGAGAACCGCGTCTATCAGGTCGGCATCGAAGACTCCGAGCCACTGATCGCCAAGTTCTACCGCCCGCAGCGCTGGACCAACGAAGCGATCCTCGAAGAGCATCAGTTCACCTTCGAACTCGCCGAGTGCGACGTGCCGGTGGTCGCGC
Organism: Pseudomonas sp. P9_31; assembly: GCF_034008235.1. NCBI lineage: Bacteria > Pseudomonadati > Pseudomonadota > Gammaproteobacteria > Pseudomonadales > Pseudomonadaceae > Pseudomonas > Pseudomonas sp. P9_31. Next base: position 604,901 of record NZ_CP125375.1, on the reverse strand, counting down.
CGATGATCCACAACGGTGCCAGCCTGCACGAACACAACGGTTTCCGTTTCACCCTGTTCCCCCGCCGTGGCGGCCGCGCACCGGAGCCGGGCAATCTCGATCAGCTGTATCGACTGGGCCAGTTGCTCGGTCGTCTGCACGCGGTCGGTGCTACCAAACCGTTCGCACACCGAGAAGCGCTGGGGGTGAAGAACTTCGGTCATGACTCGCTGACCACATTGCTCGAAGGCAATTTCGTTCCCAAAAGCCTGCTGCCCGCCTACGAGTCCGTGGCCCGCGACCTGCTCAAGCGCGTGGAAGAGGTTTACCAGGCCACGCCGCACCAGAACATCCGCATGCACGGCGATTGCCACCCCGGCAACATGATGTGCCGCGACGAGATGTTCCACATCGTCGACCTCGACGACTGCCGCATGGGCCCGGCGGTGCAGGATATCTGGATGATGCTGGCGGGTGATCGTCAGGAATGTCTGGGGCAGTTGTCGGAATTGATGGATGGCTACAATGAATTCCACGACTTCGATCCACGAGAACTGGCGCTGATCGAACCGCTGCGCGCCTTGCGGCTGATGCACTACAGCGCCTGGCTCGCCCGTCGCTGGGACGACCCGGCCTTCCCTCGCAGCTTTCCATGGTTCGGCACCGAGCGCTATTGGGGCGATCAGGTGTTGGCGTTGCGTGAGCAATTGGCAGCACTCAATGAAGAGCCACTGAAGTTGTTCTGACGAACACAAATCCAATGTGTGCGGGCTTGCTCGCGAATACGGTTTCACACTCAACAGAGATGCTGACTAAATGACCGCATTCGCGAGCAAGCCCGCTCCCACAAACGTTCACAACACATTAAGGCAAATCTCCTTACAATCCCCTCTTTGTTAGCTGCCTAAGCAAGGATTCTCATGCAAGCCGCCAACCCGCGTCGCGGGTACATCCTGGGCCTGAGCGCCTACATCATCTGGGGACTGTTCCCGCTCTACTTCAAAGCCATCGCCAGCGTGCCCGCCGTGGAGATCATCATCCACCGAGTGCTTTGGTCCGCGCTGTTCGGCGCGTTGCTGCTGCTCGTCTGGAAGCATCCCGGCTGGTGGCGCGAGCTGCGCGAGAATCCGCGACGGCTGGCGATCCTGGCGCTGAGCGGCACACTGATCGCGGCCAACTGGCTGACTTACGTCTGGTCGGTGAACAATGGACGCATGCTTGAGGCCAGCCTTGGCTACTACATCAACCCGCTGGTGAACGTGCTGTTGGGGATGCTGATTCTCGGCGAACGGCTACGGCGCATGCAGTGGATCGCGGTGGGGCTGGCGGCAGTCGGTGTCGCGCAGCAAGTGTGGCAAGTCGGCAGTCTGCCGTGGGTGTCGCTGGTGCTGGCATTGACCTTCGGCTTCTACGGCCTGATCCGCAAGCAGGCACCGGTCAAGGCATTACCGGGGCTGGTGGTGGAAACCTGGATGCTGGTGCCGATTGCCGTCGCCTGGCTGCTGTTCAATCCGACTGCGACCAGCGCGCAATCCGAATTCTGGACCTCCTCCGAAGCCTGGTGGCTGGTGGCCGCCGGCCCGGTAACGCTGGTGCCACTGGTGTGTTTCAACGCCGCTGCACGACACTTGCCCTACACCACACTCGGATTTCTCCAGTACCTGGCGCCGACGCTGGTGTTGCTGCAAGCCGTTCTGCTGTTTGGCGAGCACTTGTCGTCCAGCACGTTGGTGGCGTTCATCTTTATCTGGGCAGGTCTGGCGGTTTACAGCATCGACGCGTGGATAAGTCTGCGCCGTCGCCGCTGATCAGAAAACGTACAAACATCTACAGGCCACGTCCGACGTGGCCTGCATCCATCCTTCCCAAGGTTATCCACAGTGTGATCCCCGGTGTTTGTGCGCAAGTCACTGAAACTGCTGGTTTTTTGATCAGAGCCCGAAGAGTCCCGGCCGACGTGGCCTGGCGGGGTGTCTCTACAGGTTATCCACAGGCAGGTGCACGTATAACTTGGATAACCTGTTCAAGGTTCGCTGCGCAGCACCAATTCGACCATCAGATCGTCCGCCAGGGTTTCCAGGCGCGATTGCAGCACCTCCAGCGACAAGGTCAGTGGTACCGCGAGAATTGCTTCGGCATGGAACAACGGCTCGCTGCTCATCGGCGCCGGCCGCACTTCGGTCACCAGCCGCTCCAGGCTCACCCCCTGCTCACTCAGCAGACGCGTAATGTCTCGCACAATGCCCGGACGATCATTGCCCACCAGTTCCATGGCAATCGGCTTCCAGGTGCAGGATTGTTCGATGCTGCTTTCGGCGATCATCACGCGGATGCCCTGGGTCGACAGTCCCTGTAGGGCGTCTACCAGTTCATCGTAGGCCTCGGCCGGCACACCCACCCGCAGAATCCCGGCGAACTGCCCGGCCATGCGCGACATGCGGCTCTCCAGCCAGTTGCCGCCGTGCTCGGCAATGCATTGGGCAATACGCTCGACCTGCCCGGGCTTGTCCGGGGCGAATACGGTGAGTACGAGATGGTCCATGGCGCAGCCCTCTTGTCATGACTTTTGTTATAGAACAGCAAGTATAGGCAAGGGCTGGCTCTGCGTGGACGGGGCTTGCTCGCGAATGAAGGCACCGCCGATTCAGTTGAAGAAACAAATCGTGTACAAGTTTTTAGATTTAACTGGAACAATCCAATAGTTTTTTGAGAACATCCCGTGCCCCGACGTGACTGCACGACGTCGGCGAGTCGCAGAACGACGTAATTAGTCTAATTTTCACAACCGCAATTCATCATGTAGTATGCCGCAGCGCGCACTACATAACGTTGGATCGATGTCTGCCGCAGGCGCCGTCGCAACCCTGAAAGCCCCGTCAGCAAGGCCGCAAGGCCGTTGATCGGACCGAACCCAGCCGCCCGCAATGGCATGTACTGGTAGAAGGGTTTGTGGTTTAAATGGCCAGAGGCTTCATTGTTAAATTGAAGAGCTGAAAAGCGAAATAGCTGAGCAGAGTGAGGCAAGCAATGACTGAACACGTTCAAGTCGGTGGCCTGCAGGTCGCCAAAGTCCTGTTCGACTTCGTGAACAACGAAGCCATTCCCGGTACCGGCCTCACCGCCGACAAGTTCTGGGCCGGTGCCGACAAGGTCATTCATGACCTGGCGCCGAAGAACAAAGCCCTACTCGCCAAACGCGATGATTTCCAGGCTCGCATTGATGCCTGGCACCAGGCTCGTGCAGGTGTTGCGCACGATGCGGTGGCCTACAAAGCCTTCTTGCAAAACATCGGGTATCTGCTGCCAGAAGCGGCCGATTTCCAGGCAACGACGCAAAACGTCGATGACGAAATCGCCCGCATGGCCGGCCCGCAGCTGGTGGTGCCGGTGATGAACGCGCGCTTCGCGCTCAACGCCTCGAACGCCCGCTGGGGTTCGTTGTATGACGCGCTCTACGGCACCGACGCCATCAGCGAAGCGGGTGGCGCGGAAAAAGGCAAAGGCTATAACAAGGTGCGCGGTGACAAGGTCATCGCCTTCGCCCGCGCCTTCCTCAACGAAGCCGCGCCATTGGCTGCCGGCTCCCACGTCGACTCCACCGGCTACAAAATCGTTGACGGCAAACTGGTCGTCGCCCTCAAAGGCGGCAGCAACACTGGCCTGCGCAACGATGCTCAACTGGTCGGTTTCCACGGCGATGCAGCGGCTCCGACCGCAATCCTGTTGAAAAACAATGGCCTGCACTTCGAAATCCAGATCGATGCCAGCACCCCGGTCGGCCAGACCGATGCCGCCGGTGTCAAAGACATCCTGATGGAAGCCGCGCTGACCACCATCATGGACTGCGAAGACTCGGTCGCCGCGGTCGATGCCGATGACAAAGTGGTGATCTACCGCAACTGGCTCGGCCTGATGAAGGGCGATCTGTCGGAAGAAGTCTCCAAGGGCGGTCAGACCTTTACCCGCACCATGAACGCCGACCGCACTTATACCGGTGTCGACGGTAAAGAACTGAGCCTGCATGGTCGTTCGTTGTTGTTCGTGCGCAACGTCGGTCACCTGATGACCATTGACGCGATCCTCGACAAAGACGGCAACGATGTGCCGGAAGGCATTCTCGACGGTCTGGTGACCTGCCTGGCAGCGATCCACAGCCTGAACGGCAACAGCGCGCGCAAGAACAGCCGCACTGGCTCGGTCTATATCGTGAAGCCGAAGATGCACGGCCCGGAAGAAGCGGCGTTCACCAACGAGCTGTTCGGGCGCATCGAAGACGTACTGGGCCTGACACGCAATACCCTGAAAGTCGGGATCATGGACGAGGAGCGCCGTACCACGGTCAACCTCAAGGCCTGCATCAAGGCCGCCAGCGAGCGTGTAGTGTTCATCAATACCGGTTTCCTCGACCGCACGGGCGATGAAATCCACACCTCCATGGAAGCCGGCCCGATGGTGCGCAAGGCCGACATGAAGGCCGAGAAGTGGATCGGCGCCTACGAGAACTGGAACGTCGACATCGGTTTGAGCACCGGCCTGCAAGGTCGCGCCCAGATCGGTAAAGGCATGTGGGCCATGCCCGACCTGATGGCGGCGATGCTGGAACAGAAGATCGCTCACCCGATGGCCGGTGCCAACACGGCCTGGGTTCCGTCGCCGACTGCTGCTGCACTGCACGCATTGCACTATCACAAGGTCGATGTGTTCGCCCGTCAGGTCGAACTGGCCAAACGTGCGCGCGCTTCGGTGGACGACATCCTGACCATCCCGTTGGCTGTGAATCCGAGCTGGACCGCGGAGCAAATCAAGAATGAACTGGACAACAACGCCCAGGGCATTCTCGGTTACGTGGTGCGCTGGATCGACCAGGGCGTGGGTTGCTCGAAAGTGCCGGATATCAATGACGTCGGCCTGATGGAAGACCGTGCGACGCTGCGCATTTCCAGCCAGCACATCGCCAACTGGCTGCGCCACGGCATCGTCACTGAAGATCAGGTGATGGAAAGCCTCAAGCGCATGGCGCCAGTGGTTGATCGTCAGAACGCCAACGACCCGCTGTACCGCCCGCTGGCACCGAACTTCGACAGCAATATCGCCTTCCAGGCGGCAGTCGAACTGGTCGTCGAAGGCACCAAGCAGCCGAACGGCTACACCGAGCCGGTTCTGCACCGTCGTCGTCGCGAGTTCAAGGCCGCCAACGGCCTTTGAGTAAACGCTGACGCCGGACGTGAAAAAGCCCTGATCGAGAGATCGGGGCTTTTTTTTACGCCGCGGTCCCTTGTGGCGAGGGAGCTTGCTCCCGCTCGACTGCGCAGCAGTCGCAAACCCTGTGTATGCGGTGTATCAGATCGCTGGTTTTGGGGCTGCTGCGCAACCCAGCGGGAGCAAGCTCCCTCGCCACAAAAAGCTGCCAGCCTGGAGGTCCGCGCTACACATCCATCCCCAGCTCATGCTTGACCAATTCAAGCAATTTTTCGCTATCGATAGGCTTGAGCAGAAAGTCCACTACGTGCAAATGCATGGCTTCGATCGCATCCTTCACGTCGGCATCGCCGGAAACGATGATGATCGGCAACGCCGCACGCGCCGACTCCCGCACCTGACGAATCAGTTCCAGGCCATCGACGTGCCCCATCCGCAGGTCAGTAATCACCAGACCAATCGACGGCTTCGCCTCCAGCAATTTGAGCGCCGTTTCGCCGCTGGCCGCCGTCATGCAGTGAATGCCATCCAGCCCCAGAATTTCCGACAGCAGCTCCCTGGCATCCTTATCGTCATCGACGATCAGCACCCGCTGCGGCGGCAAATCTGGTTCCAACATGACGGCACTGAGCGCTTCGCGCTCGGCATCACTCAAAATATCGTGGTCGGACATGGCGTTCTCAACGTTTTCGGCTCGATCCCTGGCACAGTGGTCAGACATCGCGCGGCAGAGCTTCAATGTGCACTTCGTCGGAAATCTTTCCAATAGACAATGTAGGAGGTTTTTCCCACAGTTGTGTCAGACATTTCCCATATTCAGACCACAGCCCTGCCTACCTAGACTTACGTCCAATGGGCACCCCGCCCGCAGGGGTCGACCATGGCTGGAACAATCCGACACAACAATTCGAAAAAGACTGCGGTAATGGTTATGAGTAAAGCGGACGCCTTCACCCAGGCAGGGAAAACCGCGGTGTTGCAGAACATCCATGGTACTTTGCAATTCCTCCAGCGCTTCCCGCCCTTCAATCAGATGGAAAACGCCCACCTGGCTTATCTGGTGGAGCAATGTCAGCTGCGTTTTTATGCCCCCGGCGAAAGCATCATCAAACCCGCCGATGGCCCGATTGAGCATTTCTACATCGTCAAACAGGGCCGGGTCGTGGGTGAACGCCCGCACACGGCCAAGGGCGAGACCGAAACCACCTTCGAAATCACCACCGGCGAGTGTTTCCCCCTCGCCGCGCTACTGGGGGAGCGGGCGACTCGCACCGAACATCTGGCGGCCGAAGACACCTTTTGCCTACAGCTGAACAAGCTGGCGTTCATCAAACTGTTCGCACTGTCCAGCCCGTTTCGCGACTTTGCCCTGCGTGGTGTCAGCAGTTTGCTGGATCAGGTCAACCAGCAAGTCCAGCAAAAAGCTGTGGAAACCCTCGGCACCCAGTACTCGCTCAATACCCGGTTGGGCGAATTGGCCATGCGCCACCCGGTAACCTGCAGCCCGATTACCCCCCTGCGTGAAGCCGTGACGCTGATGCACGATCAGCAAGTCGGGAGCATTGTGGTGGTCGATGAGCAAAAAGCGCCGCTGGGCATTTTCACCCTGCGCGACTTGCGACATGTGGTGGCCAACGGCACCAGCGACTTCAATGAAGCGATCGAAGGGCACATGACCCGGGCGCCGTTTTACCTGACGCCGGACCACAGCGCCTTCGACGCAGCGATTGCCATGACCGAGCGGCACATCGCCCACGTCTGCCTGGTCAAGGACCAGCGCCTGTGCGGCGTGGTCTCGGAACGCGACCTGTTCTCCCTGCAGCGGGTCGATCTGGTGCACCTGGCACGAACCATTCGCAGTGCCCAGAAGCTGGAAAACCTGGTGGCGATGCGCGGCGAAATCGGCCAATTGGTGGAGCGGATGCTGGCCCACGGCGCATCCTCGACCCAGATCACCCACATCATCACCTTGCTCAACGACCATACCGTGTGCCGGGTGATCGAACTGGTGCTCGCCGAGAAAGGCGATCCCGGCGTGCCGTTCAGTTGGCTGTGTTTCGGCAGCGAAGGCCGCCGCGAGCAGACGCTGCACACCGATCAGGACAACGGCATTCTGTTCGAAGCCCGCGACGCGGCCCACGCCGCCGAGATTCGCGGCAAGTTGCTGCCCCTCGCCCAGCAGATCAATCAGAACCTGGCGCTGTGTGGTTTCACTTTGTGCAAGGGCAACATCATGGCCGGCAACCCCGAGCTGTGTTTGTCCCGGGCCGAATGGGCGCGACGTTTTGCGGCGTTTATCCGCGAGGCGACCCCGGAAAACCTGCTGGGCTCGAGCATCTATTTCGACCTGCGCGTGGTCTGGGGCGACGAGCGAGGCTGCGAGCAACTGCGCCAAGGCATTCTCGATCAGGTCGGCGACAACCGCTTGTTCCAGCGCATGATGGCCGAGAATGCCCTGCGCAACCGTCCGCCCGTAGGGCGTTTCCGTGAATTCGTGCTGGCACGCAAGAATGGCGAGAAAGCCACGCTCGACCTGAAACTCCAGGGCCTGACCCCATTCGTCGATGGCGCTCGAGTGTTGGCCCTGGCCCACGGTATCGACGCCAACAATACCTTGGAGCGCTTTCGCCAATTGGTGGACAAAGAGGTCATCGAACGGCTGGACGGCGCCGCCTATGAAGAGGCATATCACTTCATCCAGCAAACCCGCATGCAGCAGCATCAGTTACAGACCCGGGAGAATTTGCCCTACTCCAACCGCGTCGATCCGGACAACCTCAATCATCTGGACCGACGCATCCTGCGTGAATCCCTGCGCCAGGCTCAACGCCTGCAAAGCAGCCTGACCCTGCGGTATCAGTTATGAGCCTGTTTTCATGGCTGCGTCCGGCCAGTCCCGTTTTGCCCGGCGAACTGCAACAACGTCTGGAGCGCTTGCCGGCCGTGGCCGAGCTGGGCGACTGCAGCCTGCGCGAGCAACGCTGGGTGGTACTCGACCTGGAAACCACCGGGCTGAACCTGAATAAAGACCGGCTGTTGTCCATCGGCGCGGTGGTGATCGAGGACGGGGCGATCGATTTCAGCCAGCAGTTCGAACGCACGTTGCAATGCACCGAACTCAAACTCGGCCCTAGCGTATTGATTCATGGGTTGGGCCCGAGCGCCATCGCCGCCGGCAGTGACCCTGCACAGGCCTTACTTGAGTTCATGGAGTTTGTCGGCGACAGTCCAGTGCTGGCCTTTCATGCGCCGTTCGATCAGCACATGCTTGGGCGCGCGCTGAAAGAACATCTGGGTTACAAGTTGCAGCATCCGTTTCTGGACGTGGCAGACATCGCCCCGTTGCTGTGCCCGCAGGCGCATTTTCGCGAGGCCGGGCTGGACGAGTGGATCGACTGGTTCAAGCTGGAGGTCTTCGAGCGGCATAACGCCAGTGCCGATGCGCTGGCGACGGCGGAGCTGATGCTGATTTTGTTCAGCCGGGCGCGACAGCAGCAGATTTATAGCCCGTTGAATTTGCAGCAGCGGCTGAGTCAGTGGAAGCGGCGGCGGCAGGCTCCGTCTTTTTGAGTTTTATGGCGCCTGTTCTGGCGCCTTCGCGGGCAAGCCACGCTCCCACAGGTATTGCGTCGTGCGCCGATTTCGCGAACGACGCAATACCTGTGGGAGCAAACTCCCACACTTCGTTCCATGTTCAGCCGTGAGCTTGCGCTTGAGCTCAAGCATTAAAGCGCTATGCTGCCGACACTGCCCACGATCGAGATCGTCGCCATGTCCGTCCCCAGCATGACCTTGTTCCACAACCCCGCGTCGCCTTTTGTTCGCAAAGTCATGGTGCTGCTGCACGAGACCGGTCAAACGAACCGCGTGGCGCTGCAAGCCAGCCAGCTCACGCCCGTCAGCCCGGATCCGGCCCTCAACGAAGACAACCCGTTGGGCAAGATTCCGGCGCTGCGCCTGGCCGACGGCAATGTGTTGTACGACAGCCGGGTGATCCTCGACTACCTCGATCACCAGCACGTCGGCAATCCTCTGATTCCTCGTGAAGGCTCGGCGCGCTGGCGGCGTTTGACCCTGGCTTCTCTGGCTGACGGGATCATGGATGCCGCAGTGATGATTCGCTATGAAGTAGCCCTGCGCTCGCCGGAAAAACATTGGGACACATGGCTCGACAGTCAGCGCGACAAGATTCGTCGCGCCCTGGCGCTGCTGGAGGCCGATGCGATTGCCGAGCTGACCAGCCATTTCGATGTGGCGGCGATCAGTGTTGCCTGTGCCTTGGGTTATCTGGATCTGCGCCATCCGGATCTGGAATGGCGCAAAGAGAATCCGAAGCTGGCGGAGTGGTATTTCGAGGTGAGTCAGCGGCCTTCGATGATCGCGACGATGCCCAAGGTTTAGATTCTCGGCAACTGTGTCGGCCTCATCGCGAGCAGGCTCGCTCCCACATTTGATCTTTGGTATGCACAACCTTTGTGTTCACTGGAGATCTTTTGTGGGAGCGAGCCTGCTCGCGATGGCACCACGCCGGATCCAACGGAAACAACCCGGCAATCCGCGTCGCCAACACCTCGCCCACCCGCTGATCTTCGCGCAACCCCAACGACCGGCTCATTCCACCGCCCCAATATCAAACGCCAGCGGCTTGGCGGACTTTTGCCCGATCCCGTACCAGTCCAGCTTGCGAGTCAGCACCATAAACACGCCCAGCAACCCGAACAGCAGCAGCGAGCCCATCAACAGCGCGTAATCCTCGGCACTCAATAGGCCGTAGAGCAAGCCATACAACGCCGCCAACCCCGCCGAAAAGCTCAAACCGTGACGCACGCTGCGCAGCACATGGCAGACATAAAAACCGATCAACAACACACAGCCACTCGCCGACAGCAGATACGCCAGGGCAAAGCCGATGTGCTCGGACAGCGACAACAGCAACAGGTAGAAGAACGCCAGCGCCACCCCCACCAGCGCATATTGCACCGGGTGTACCGCCAGGCTTTTCAGCACTTCGAAGAGGAAGAAACCCGCGAAGGTCAGGACGATGAACAGCAACGCGTATTTGATCGCCCGGTCGCTTTTCAGGTATTGGTCCACCGGGTCGATGAAACTCACGCCGAAACTGCGACCGCTGAACGCCTCGCACTGGCCGCCAGACACGCAACTGTTCAACGCTTCTTGCAGGTTGGTGGAGAAAAAGGACGTCTGCCAATTGGCCGTGAAACCCTGATCGGTAATTTCACGCTGGGCCGGCAGGTAGTTACCGATGAAGCTTGGATGAGGCCAATTGGCGGCCAGTGAAACCTTGCTGGTCTTGCCCACCGGGAGAATCTGCAACTGGCCGGTGCCTTGCAGGCGCAAGTCGAAACCGAATGCCAATTCCGTGGCCTGCCTGGTGTCCAGCGCTGGCAGCGTGACGTGCACACCCTCGCCCAACCAGCCCACTTGGCTACCCGGTACAAAGTCCAGGCTCTGGCCATTGAGTTCGAGTTTCAGGGCATTTTCGATGCCGCGAATGTCGCTGATGCCAACGGCCAGGAACGGCTGATCGAAGCGGTAATCGGCGAAGTCCTCCTTGATGCCCAGTTGTGCCGGGACCGAGAAATGCCCGCTGATGCGGTTGTCGGCGTGAAACAACCGCGCCTCGTAGATACCCCGGGCACGCAGTTCGGTCTGGACCTGGCCGTCCAGTTCAAAGCGCTCCGGCAGGAAATACAAACGCCCGCGCTCCTCGCCGACATCCTGGTAACGCTGGTTGGTTTTTTCATTGGTTTTCCAGGTGCGCACCGTTTTGCGATAGGGCACCACCATCAGCGGACCGCTCAGTTGCTGGCTATAGCTGGAACTGCGGGCGATGTCTTCGAGCACACCGTCGCGCAGTTGTTGCCGATCCTGGATCACGCCGTTGATCATCAGCAACGGGATCAGCAACAACAGAATCAAAAGGGCAATCGCCCCGAGTTTTAGGGTCAGGCTACGGTTCATGGGACTCTCCCTGTTTGGATGGGGAAAGTCTGGAGTCGGTGTGTGGGAGTTTTATGGGGGGAATGTGGAGAGTGTGTGGAGACTGGGGTGGCCCCATCGCGAGCAGGCTCGCTCCCACATTTGATCTTCGGTTCGCATATATTTTGTATTCGCTGGAGATCCCTTGTGGGAGCGAGCCTGCTCGCGATGGCCGCGACTCGGTCCTAAGGCAGGCTCAATTTGGCTTCAACCCCGCCGTCGACATTACCGATACTCATCACCCCGCCATGCAACTTGACCACTTCCTCTACGAAGTTAAGCCCTAGCCCCGTACTCTTGCGCCCACTGTCCGGACGCGGCAGTGAATAGAAGCGCTCGCTCAAGCGTGGCAATGCATAGTCGGGAATCGCCTCGGCCTGGTTGAACAGTCTGAACTCAATCTGCTCACCGACTCGTTCGGCGCAAAATCGCAACACACCGTACGCCGGGGTGAAGTCCAAGGCATTCTCCAGCAGATTACCCAGTGCCTGACGCAACAGAAACGGCTCGCCGAGCAGATTCAGATCCGCTGCAATGTGCAGTTCCACACGCAATTGCTTGCCTTCGATTCGCGCAGCCTGCGCGCTCAACAACTCTTCCACCAGACCCGCCAACGGCACCGCCACCCGCTCTTCCAGCCCTTGGCGCTGTTCCACCTGCGCCAGGTTCAACAGTCGTTCGATCAACTGCTGCATGCGTGCACTTTCGCTGTCGATGTTGCTGACGAATCGCTGCTGCTGAGCCAGCGGCATCTCGCCTTGCAGCAACTCCGCCGCGCCACGAATCGCCGCCAGCGGGCTTTTCAATTCATGGGTCAGGGTGTGTACATAACGCTCGACGTAGGCTTTGCCTTCGAGCTGGGTGCGCATCTGCTCCACCGCCGTGGCCAGTTGTTCCAGCTCGCCGCCACGATAATGCGGCACCTCGACCCGACGACCTTCGCTGACTGCCTGGGCATACGCCGTCAACCGCCGCAGCGCCGCGCTCAACCACCAGGACAACAGCGCGCCGAACAGCAAACCGAGGCCAATCAGGCCGGCACCATACGCCAGCAATCGCCGCTCGGTGCGATCAACGTAAGGCTGCAGCGAGCTGTTGGGCTTGGCCACCGTCACCACGCCGATGATCTGGCCGTTGTCGCGAATCGGCGCCCCCACGTGCATCACCGACGAGGTTGAGTCATCCGGGTTGCTGCGAGTCGAACGAGCGCCGTATTCGCCACGCAGGGTCAGATAGACGTCGTTCCAGCGCGAGAAGTCCTGGCCCACCGCGATGCCGCTGGAATCCAGCACCACAATGCCCTTGGCATCGGTGACGTAAATGCGGTGGTTGACCTGATTCTTCGGCAGCCCCCAGATTTTCGCCTTCGGTTGCCGTTCGCCATAAGCCTTGAGCAACTCGGGCCAGCGGTTCTGGCTGAGGGTGCCGGCCTTGAAGTCGTCGCGCAGGATCTCGGCCATCAGGTTGGCGGTGTCCACCAGGGTTTCTTCGGTGGACTGGCGCACACCGGGGCGGATTTCTTCCATCACGGTGTTGAGCACGAAGTAGCCGGTCAGGCCGATGAACAGCACGTAGACCAGAAAAATCCGGATACCCAGTGACATCAGCTGTGCCCCGGGCTGTAGCTGTAACCGAGGCCGCGGTGGGTCTGGATTGGCTCGGCGTCGGCCTTCACCAGACGCAATTTGGCGCGCACGCTCTTGATGTGGCTGTCGATGCTGCGGTCGTAACCGGCATCGGCGGCCACGCCCAGCGCATCGAGCAGTTGTTCGCGGCTGAAGACTCGCTCGGGCTGTTCCAGCAGGCATTGCAGCAAACGAAACTCATGGCGAGTCAGGCTCAGGGGCTGACTGCGATAGCTGATCTGCACCCGTTCGCTGTCGATGCGAAACAGCGCTGAAGCCACCTCCGCCACCGGTCGTGGCGCCATGCGTTTGAGAATCGCCCTGACCCGCGCCGCCACTTCCCGAGGGCTGAACGGTTTGACCACGTAGTCGTCGGCGCCGATCTCCAGGCCCACCACACGGTCGATTTCGGCGTCACGGGCGCTGAGGAAGATCACCGGCACGTCGCTGAAACGCCGCAACTGCTTGCAGGTCTCGAAGCCGCTGATGTCTGGTAGGCCAATGTCGAGAATGATCAGGTCGGCCGGCGTGGCGCGCTGATGTTCAAGCGCCGCCACACCAAGGCTCAACCAGGCGGTGGTGAAGCCGTCGCCCTGCAAGGCGAAAATCAGGGTGTCGGCAATCGCCGCTTCGTCTTCGACAATCAGGATATGAGGCATGGCATCCGAGCCCGGAAGTTAAGTGGGCGAACGGTGCCCCAAGGCTGATTCGCCGTCAATCAGCAGTCGGGTTTGTCGGCCGTGAAGCGACGCGCCGGGTTCACCGCCGCACCGAACTCACGCAGGGCTTTGGCGCCGATCAACAACGGGTAGTTGAAACTGCTGCGGTCGGTGAGGTTGACCTCGACGGTGCGCTTGACATTGCCCAGGCACAGTTCCAGATCGACCACCGGACGCTTGGTCGGCTCGATCACTTCCTTGTCATCCTCGTCTTCTTCGGAGCGGGTCTTGATCTTGCTGATCCGCGCGACCTTGTGTTCGTAGACCTTGTTGCTCGCGCCTTTGGTGGCAAGGCGGAAGCGCACCCACTCATCACCGTCGCGGGTGAAGGTTTCGATGTCTTTGGCTGACAGCGACGCGGTCAGGGCGCCGGTGTCCATTTTGGCCTTGAGGACTTCGCCGCCGATTTCCGGCAGCGCGATGTATTCGTAACGCCCGTACAGGGTCGGCTCGGCGGCCAGGACTGGAAGGGCCACGAGGGAAAGCAGTGCAAGGAGAGATTTCACGTAGGGGGCTTCCTTAGGGAATGTGGAGGCATGGCCGAATTCTAGACCGTAAAAAACAACGATAGTTGGTCCGCCTCACACCTATGTGGCGAGGGAGCTTGCTCCCGTTCGAGTGCGCAGCACTCGTAAAACCGCTGCATGCGGTATACCTGAAAAATCGCAGCGTCTGGTTTTGGGGCCGCTTCGCAGCCCAGCGGGAGCAAGCTCCCTCGCCACAAGGCAATTGCGATATGCCAAAAGCATACCGCCGCAAACGTGAAACATTCGTCGCCAGCGATTTGGCCTGCCATGCGAAGCTGCTTATCATGGCGCGCCCAAACGCTTTCAAGAGTTACTTATGCGCCGCCTGCTCACCGGCTGTTTCGTTACCCTGCTGCTGTTGCTTAACACCCTGGTCCTGTTCGGGCCTTTGATGGTATTCGCGCTGCTCAAACTGCTCCTGCCCGGGCGCTTTCGCGATTACGCCTCGTGGGCGGTGATGTGGATTGCCGAAACCTGGGCCGAGATCGACAAACTGATCTTCCGGCTGTGCATCCCCACGCAATGGGACATTCGCGGCGGCGATGAACTGCGCCGCGACACATCGTATCTGGTGATCAGCAACCATCAGTCCTGGGTCGATATCCCGGCGCTGATCCAGACGCTTAACCGACGCACGCCGTTCTTCAAGTTCTTCCTCAAGAAAGAACTGATCTGGGTGCCGTTCCTGGGCCTGGCCTGGTGGGCGTTGGACTATCCGTTCATGAAGCGCTACAGCAAGGCGTTCCTGGAGAAGCACCCGGAGCTGGCCGGCAAGGACCTGGAGATCACCAAACAAGCCTGCAAGTTGTACAAACGCCAGTCAGTGACTGTGGTCAATTATCTGGAAGGCACCCGCTACACAGCAGCGAAAAGCGACCAACAACAGTCACCCTTCACCTACTTGCTCAAGCCCAAGGCGGGCGGCGTGGCGTTCGTGCTGGCAGCGATGGGCGAACAGCTGGATGCCATTCTCGACGTGACGGTGGTGTATCCGCAGCAGAAGATTCCGGGGTTCTGGGATTTGATCAGCGGCAACGTGCCCAGGGTGATCATCGACATCCACACTCGCGAACTGGACCCGGCACTTTGGCAAGGCGATTACGAAAACGATCCGGCGTTTCGCGAAACGATCCAGAACTGGGTCAACCAGCTCTGGATCGAGAAGGACCGGCGCATCAAGGCACTACGCGCCGAGGGCTGACTCAGCTACCGGCGCCTGTGCCCCAGATCCCGCCAAGATTTTGCAGCAGCGAACCGGCAACGCCTTGTTGACCGAGGTATTGCAGGATCACCGGGGCAAACAGGCCGACCATCCCGGTGTCCATGCCCAAAGCGCTGAAGGCGTTGTTCAGGTCCTTGGTGTCCTTGACGTTACCCAGCAAGCCATCGAGCAACGCATTCTTATCCGAACCGGCGCCAAGCAGCCCGCCCAATCCATTCAGACCACTGATCGCGCTGTTGCCGGCGATCTGAGCGAGGCCCGGCACATTTTTGCTCAGTTCGGAGAAGTCCTGACCGCTGAGCTGATTCCTCGCCAGCCCCAGCATCGCGCCGGCACCGCCGATAGCCTGCTCCGGGGTGATGTCGAGCTGCGAACCCAGGGTATTGAGCAAACCGGCCGCCTTGGGCGCCGCCGCCACGATGCCATCGGCATCATCCCCCTCGTCGCCCTGCATCGCCGAAACCGCTTTGGCCGCATCAACGAGGCTGAACTGTGCAAAGGCCGGGCTGGCGGCCAGCGTCGTCAACGAAGCAACAGCCATGAGCGATGCCAGTGCAAAACCGCGTGAAACGTTCATCCAGACATCCTCTTGTGCCACACGAAGACCGCCCAATAACGAGGACGGCAAAACTGCCGATTTGACCGGGTATCCGCTGGCATGTTCCTCGTCTGCGCGAGCATTTTTACCCAGGTGGCGTTAGCGCGATGAATGGCACGCCCGCTCCCGCTGAACGGCCGCAGGGCGGTTCCTTGTGGCGAGGGGGTGGTGTGCTCCCCATAAAAAACGGCGACCCGAAGGCCGCCGCTTTTGTTTTGCATGAAGCTTTACGCCGCACTAAACAACTTGTGCGGATCGATCACAAACTTCTTCGGCACGCCCGCATCGAACTCGCCATAACCCCGTGGTGCGTCGTCCAGGCTGATGACTTCCACCCCCACGATGTCGGCAATCTTGATGCGGTCCCACATGATCGCCTGCATCAACTGGCGGTTGTACTTCATCACTGGCGTCTGGCCGGTGTGGAAGCTATGGGATTTAGCCCAGCCCAGACCGAAGCGGATGCTCAGGCTGCCCATTTTCGCGGCGGCATCCACCGCACCTGGATCTTCGGTCACGTACAGGCCAGGGATACCGATTTTGCCAGCCACGCGAACTACGCCCATCAGGGAGTTGAGCACGGTGGCCGGGGCTTCGTGTTTCACGCCAGAATGGCCATGACCGCGGGCTTCGAAGCCCACCGCATCGACGGCGCAATCGACTTCAGGCTCGCCCAACAGCGCAGCGATCTGCTCGTGCAGCGGAGTGTCTGTCGACAGGTCGGCGATTTCGAAACCCTGAGCCTTGGCGTGTGCCAGGCGGATCGGGTTGACGTCACCGATGATCACCACCGCCGCGCCCAACAGGCGAGCGGAAGCGGCAGCCGCCAGACCAACCGGGCCGGCGCCCGCGATGTACACCGTGCTGCCTGGGCCAACACCGGCGGTCACTGCGCCGTGGTAGCCGGTTGGCAGGATGTCGGAGAGGCAGGTCAGGTCGCGGATTTTCTCCATGGCCCGATCGCGATCCGGCAGTTTCAGCAGGTTGAAGTCGGCATACGGCACCATGGCGTATTCGGCCTGGCCACCGGTCCAGTCACCCATGTCGACATAACCATAGGCACCGCCCGGACGCGCCGGGTTGACGCTCAGGCAGACACCGGTGTGCATCTCTTTGCATGAACGGCAGCGCCCGCAAGCGACGTTGAATGGTACCGATACCAGATCGCCGATCTTCAGGTTCTCGACATCGCTGCCCTTCTCGATCACTTCACCGGTGATCTCGTGGCCCAGTACCAGGCCGGTTTGAGCGGTGGTACGACCACGCACCATGTGCTGGTCGGAACCACAGATGTTGGTGGAAACTACGCGCAGGATGACACCGTGCTCGATCTTCCTGCCGCGCGGGTCCTGCATTTTGGGATAGTCGATTTTCTGTACTTCGACCTTGCCAGCGCCGAGATACACCACACCACGATTACCAGACATGCTTTCACCTCGCTGTTGTTTTTATGTAGCGGTCGCGTCGCCAAGGATCGGCGGCGCGTTGATTGCTCGGGTTATTGCCTGTGTGTCTTGTGTTGTTTGTTATGCCACCATCGCGAGCAGGCTCGCTCCCACATTTGATCGCATTCCCCTGTGGGAGCGAGCCTGCTCGCGATGGCGATCTAAAGAACAACAGTGCGATTGGCGTTCAAAAACACGCGTCGTTCAATGTGATAACCAACGGCCCGCGCCAACGTCAGCCCTTCAATATCCCGCCCCTTGGCGATCAAGTCTTCGGGATAGTGGCTGTGATCCACAGCCTCCACGCCCTGGGCGATGATCGGGCCTTCGTCCAGGTCGTTGTTGATGTAATGCGCCGTGGCGCCAACCAGTTTCACGCCCTTGTTGTAGGCCTGGTGATAGGGCTTGGCCCCCTTGAAACCCGGCAGCAGGGAGTGGTGAATATTGATCGCCTTGCCGTCGAGTTTGCGGCACAGCTCTGGCGACAGGACCTGCATGTAACGGGCAAGAATCACCAGTTCGGCGCCGGACTCTTCGATCACCTGCCAGACCTGACGCTCCTGGGACGGCTTGTCGTTGGGGTCCAGCGGAAAGTGGTAGTACGGAATCTGGTGCCAGTCGGCCAACGGCTTGAGGTCCGGGTGGTTGGAAACCACGGCCGCCACGTCCATCGACAACTGGCCGATACGCTGGCGGTAGAGCAAATCGTTGAGGCAGTGATCGGCCTTGGAGACCATGATCACCACTTTTGGCCGGTAATTCGGCGGGGTCAGCTCGAAGATCATCCCGAAGGCGTTACCACGCTCTGCCAGACCTGCGCGAAAGGCTTGTTCGTCGAAGCCATCAGGCTGACGGAATTCCACGCGAATGAAGAAACGGCCCGAGAGCCGGTCATCGAATGAATGGTGCTCGGTAACGTAGCAGCCCTGCTCGAACAGAAAGCGGGTCACCGCATCCACGGTGCCGAGGACGCTGGGGCAGTCGGCGGTCAGAATCCATGTGTCTGGGGCGCGGCTCATAGTGCGGTGACTCCTGTTCGAAAATACCTAGGCGACTGCGAAGACCTGTGGCGAGGGAGCTTGCTCCCGCTGGGTTGCGAAGCAACCCCTATTTCAGCAACCGCATTCCTGCAGAAGGAACGCGGACTCAGGTTTTACGACTGCTGCGCAGCCGAGCGGGAGCAAGCTCCCTCGCCACAATTACGCCTGGACGCTAAGCCCGTATTCGGCGGCAGCATCCTGCAACCACAACCACCAGTAATCCGAGAAGCTGCGGCGAATCAGCAGTTCCCAAGTGTCTTCGGCGGTATGGCGGATCACCAGTTGCGACTTGGCGAACACCGTGCCAACAGCCTTGCCCACCGGGAAGTTGTTGGGGTGCACGTCGTAGCTGGTGGATTTCATCAGCACCTGGCGCACATTCGGGCCGCTCAGTTCGAGGATCTGCTGGCCACCACTGACGTTGACGATCTGGATGTGCAGGTCGCCCAGCGCCTCACGCAGTTTTTTCTCGGCGGCGAATTCTTCACCGGTCGGCACGATCAGCAGCCATTCATCCGGCCCCATCCATTGCAGGCTGGTTTCGCCTTTGATCACCACGGTCAGCGCGGACGGCAGTTCCAGGCCGAGGGCCTTGTGCACGCCAGCGGCGAACGCGGCATCGTGGCCATCGCCACGGATGGTCAGGTGACCGAGGAGTTTTTTCTCACGCACGGTCACGCCGGCGTTCTTGCGACCTTTGCCCACCAGGCTGGCGAGGTCGGCATGATGCAGCGACGACTCGGCCTTGGCCCCAGTGGTTGGGCGTTGTTGGTAAACATTGGCTGCGGTCATAAAGCACCTTTCTTTTGTTGATCGTTCCCACGCTCTGCGTGGGAATGCCGCCATGGACGCTCTGCGTCCGGCTGTTAAAGAGGGACGCGGAGCGTCCCGGGATGCATTCCCACGCTGAGCGTGGGAACGATCAGCAGAGCGTGGGAACGATCGACTTACACGTTCTGGCGATCGCCTTTCGGATCGAAGAACACCGAAGAAACGATTTCCGCCTCGATCACGCTGCCGTCGGCCAGCGGTGCGAACACCCGCTCACCCATGCGTTTCAGGCCGCCCTTGACCACACCCATGGCAAACGAATAGCCGAGGGAGTTGTGCAGGTAGCTGGAAGTCACGTGACCGACCATGGTCATCGGGATGGTTTGCTTGGTGTTGAACACCAGTTGCGCACCTTCCGGCAGCCATTTGGTCGGATCGATCGGCTTCAGACCAACCAGCTGTTTGCGCTGATCACGCACGCAGTCTTCGCGGTTCATTCCACGCCAGCCGATCCACGAGAACGGTTTGGTGCGACCGACACACCAGCCCATGTTCAGGTCGTCCGGAGTCATCGAGCTGTCAGTGTCCTGACCGACGATGATGAAGCCCTTCTCGGCCCGCAGTACGTGCATGGTTTCAGTGCCGTACGGAGTCAGGTTGTACTGCTTGCCGGCCTCGACGATTTTCTCGAGTACGCCCATGGCGTAGTCGGCCTGCACGTTGACTTCGTACGACAGCTCACCGGTAAACGAAATCCGGAATATCCGCGCCGGTACGCCACCGACCAGAGCTTCTTTCCAGGTCATGAACGGGAAAGCTTCATTGGCCAGATCGACGTCGGTGACTTCGCTGAGCAGCTTGCGGCTGTTCGGCCCGGACAGGGTCATGGTTGCCCAGTGATCCGTCACGGAAGTGAAGTACACCTTCAGGTCTGGCCATTCAGTCTGATGGTAGATTTCCAGCCACTGCAGTACGCGTGCGGCGCCGCCGGTGGTGGTGGTCATCACGAAGTGGTTGTCGGCGAGGCAGGCGGTTACGCCGTCGTCGAACACCATGCCGTCTTCTTTGCACATCAGGCCGTAGCGGGCCTTGCCCACGTCGAGCTTGGTCCAGGCGTTGGTGTAGATGCGGTTGAGGAACTCACGGGAGTCCGGGCCCTGGATATCGATCTTGCCCAGGGTCGAAGCGTCCAGCAGGCCGACGCTGTCGCGCACGGCTTTGCATTCGCGCTTCACGGCGGTATGCAGGTCTTCACCGTTTTTCGGGAAGTACCAAGGACGCTTCCACTGACCGACGTCTTCGAATTCGGCGCCGTTCTTCACGTGCCAGTGATGCAGCGCGGTGAAACGAACCGGCTCGAAGATGTGCCCACAGTGACGACCGGCCACGGCGCCGAAGGTCACCGGCGTGTAGTTCGGGCGGAACATGGTGGTGCCCATCTGTGGGATGGTCACGTTCAGCGAACGGGCGGCGATGGCCAGACCGTTGACGTTGCCGAGCTTGCCCTGATCGGTGCCGAAGCCCAGCGCGGTGTAGCGCTTGACGTGCTCGACCGACTCGAAGCCTTCGCGGGTCGCCAGTTCGATGGCGGCAGCGGTGACGTCGTTTTGCAGGTCGACGAATTGCTTCGGCGCCCGTGCGGTGGCTTTTTCGTGAGGCACCTGGAACAGCGCCAGCGTCGGCTCTTCCAGACGGCTCAAGGCTTTCGGCAATACGCCTTCGACCTTGCTGAAACCGGCTTCGCTAGCGGCGCGAGCACCGCCTTCAAAACCGTCGGCCAGCGAATCGCCGAGGCCGTAGACGCCGTTGATGCCACCGACGCACACGCGTTTTTGCGGTGCTTCGCCCGGTACGAAACCGAGGATGTCTTCACGCCAGATCGGCTTGCCACCCAGGTGCGATGCCAGGTGAACCACCGGGCTGTAGCCGCCGGAACTGGCGACCAGATCGCAATCGAGCCATTCGCCCGGGCTGGTCACGGTGTGTGCTTTTACATCAATCGCGGCAACGCGAGCGGCGGTGACGTGTTTGCTACCACGGGCTTCGATCACGGCGCTGCCGGTCAGGATGCGGATGCCTTTGGCGCGGGCCTCTTCCACCAGTGCACCACGCGGGTTGCTGCGGGCATCGGCGATGGCGACGACTTGCAGGCTGGCATCGAGCCAATCCAGCGCTACGCGGTAAGCGTGGTCGTTGTTGGTCGACAGCACCAGTTTCTTGCCCGGTGCCACGCCGTAACGACGAACATAAGTCGACACAGCGCCGGCGAGCATGTTGCCCGGCACGTCGTTGTTGCCGTAAACCAGTGGACGCTCGTGAGTACCGGTCGCCAGCACCACACGCTTGGCGCGAACCCGGTGGATGCGCTGACGCACCTGGCCGATCGGGGCGCGGTCGCCGAGGTGATCGGTGAGGCGCTCGTGAATGGTCAGGAAGTTATGGTCGTGGTAACCGTTGACGGTAGCGCGCGGCAACAGCAGCACGTCCGGGGTGTTTTTCAGCTCGGCGATGACGCTGGCGACCCACTCGGTAGCGGGTTTGCCGTCGAGGCTTTCGCGGGAATCGAGCAGGCTGCCGCCGAACTCTTCCTGCTCATCGGCCAGAATCACACGCGCACCGCTACGGGCAGCCGCCAGTGCAGCCGCCAGACCCGCAGGGCCAGCGCCGACGATCAGCACGTCGCAGTGCTGGTTCATGTAGTCGTAGGTGTCCGGATCGTTCTCGGTCGGCGAGCGGCCAAGGCCGGCAGCCTTACGAATGTACTTCTCGTAGGTCATCCAGAACGATTGCGGGTACATGAAGGTTTTGTAGTAGAAACCCGGTGGCATCAGCTTGCCGCCAACCTTGCCGAGAATCCCCATCATGTCATTGTTCACGCTCGGCCAGCCGTTGGTGCTGGTGGCGACCAGGCCTTGGTACAGCGCTTGTTGCGTGGCGCGCACGTTCGGGATCTGCGTGGCTTCGGTCGCGCCGATCTGCAGCACAGCATTCGGCTCTTCGGCACCGGCGGCGAAGATGCCGCGCGGGCGCGAGTACTTGAAGCTGCGGCCGATGATGTCGACACCGTTGGCCAGCAAGGCGGCAGCCAGGGAATCGCCTTCGAAGCCTTTGTAGACCTGGCCGTTAAAGGTGAAGCTCAGCACTTTGTTACGGTCGATGCGTCCGCCGTTGGACAGGCGATTGATCTGGCTCATACCTTCTCTCCCAGAGCCGTGGCGGCCGCTTTCGGGCTGTCGGTCTTGTCGGTGAACTGCGGCTTGGCGCCGATCTTGTAGGTTTCGAGAATCTCGTAGGTCACGGTGTCGCGGGTGGCGTTGAAGTACTGACGGCAACCGGCGACGTGATCCCACAGTTCGTGGTGCAGACCGCGAGGGTTATCGCGGAAGAACATGTAGTCGCCCCACTCCTCGTCGGTGCAGCTGTTCGGATCCAGTGGACGCGGGATGTGCGCCTGGCCGGATGCATGGAATTCCTCTTCGGAGCGCAGTTCGCCACAGTGAGGACAGAAGATATGCAACATAGGGATTTCTCCTGTTAGTGGGCGACTGCCGCAGCGCCGTGTTCGTCGATCAACGCACCGCTGTGGAAGCGGTCGATGGAGAAAGGTGCGGCCAATGGGTGCATTTCACCCTTGGCCAGGCTGGCGGCAAACACGTTGCCCGAGCCAGGTGTAGCCTTGAAGCCACCGGTGCCCCAACCGCAGTTGAAGAACATGTTCGGTACCGGGGTTTTCGAGATGATCGGGCAAGCATCCGGCGTGGTGTCGACGATGCCGCCCCACTGACGGTTCATGCGTACGCGGGACAGCACCGGGAACATCTCGACGATGGCCTGGATGGTGTGCTCGATCACCGGGTACGAACCACGCTGGCCGTAGCCGTTGTAGCCGTCGATACCGGCGCCGATCACCAGGTCGCCCTTGTCGGACTGGCTGATGTAACCGTGTACGGCGTTGGACATGATCACGCTGTCGATAATCGGCTTGATCGGCTCGGACACCAGCGCTTGCAGCGGGTGCGATTCGATCGGCAGACGGAAACCGGCGAGTTTGGCCATGTGCCCGGAGTTACCGGCGGTGACCACGCCGACGCGCTTGGCGCCGATGAAGCCCTTGTTGGTTTCAACGCCGATGCACACGCCGTTTTCCTTGCGGAAACCGATCACTTCGGTCTGTTGAATCAGGTCCACGCCCAAGGCGTCGGCGGCACGGGCAAAGCCCCATGCCACGGCATCGTGACGGGCCACGCCGCCGCGACGCTGGACGGTGGCGCCCATCACCGGGTAGCGAGTGTTCTTCGAGCAGTCGAGGTACGGAATCTCGTCAGCCACTTGTTTGGCATCGAGCAGTTCGCCGTCCACGCCGTTGAGGCGGTTGGCGCTGACCCGACGCTCGGAATCACGAATGTCTTGAAGCGTGTGGCACAAGTTGTAAACGCCACGCTGGGAGAACATCACGTTGTAGTTCAGGTCCTGGGACAGGCCTTCCCACAATTTCATCGCGTGTTCGTACAGGTGCGCCGACTCGTCCCACAGGTAGTTGGAGCGGACGATAGTGGTGTTGCGCGCGGTGTTACCGCCGCCCAGCCAGCCTTTCTCGACCACGGCCACGTTGGTGATGCCGTGTTCCTTGGCCAGGTAGTAGGCGGTCGCCAGACCATGCCCGCCACCGCCGACGATGACCACGTCATAGACCTTTTTCGGGGTCGGCGTGCGCCACATCTTCTGCCAGTTTTCGTGATGGCTGAGGGAGTGTTTGAAGAGGCCGAAGCCCGAATAGCGTTGCATAGTCATTTACTCCAAAACCGCGCTCAGCGATAAACCGGGAAGTCCGCGCACAGGGCTGCCACTTGCTGCGCGACATTGGCCTCGACATCGGCATCGCCGAGGTTGTCGAGGATGTCGCAGATCCAGCCGGCCAGCGTGACGCACTGGGTGACCTTGAAGCCGCGAGTCGTCACCGCCGGGGTGCCGATACGCAGGCCGGAGGTCACGAACGGCGACTGTGGATCGTTCGGGACAGCGTTCTTGTTCACGGTGATGTGGGCGCGACCGAGTGCTGCGTCCGCCTCTTTGCCGGTGAGGCCCTGACGGATCAGGCTGACCAGGAACAGGTGGTTATCGGTGCCGCCGGACACTACATCGTAGCCGCGTTTGATAAATACGCCGGCCATGGCCTGGGCGTTGTCGATCACTTGTTGCTGGTAGGCCTTGAAGCCAGGCTCCAGTGCTTCCTTGAAGCACACTGCTTTACCGGCGATGACGTGCATCAGCGGGCCGCCCTGGGCACCCGGGAACACCGCGGCGTTGAGCTTCTTCTCGATTTCTTCGTTGGCCTTGGCCAGGATCAGGCCGCCACGCGGACCGCGCAGGGTCTTGTGGGTGGTGGTGGTCACCACGTCGGCGTAAGGCAGCGGGTTCGGGTACAGGCCGGCAGCGACCAGACCTGCGACGTGAGCCATGTCGACGAACAGCAGCGCACCGACCTTGTCGGCGATCTGGCGGAAACGTGGGAAGTCGAGGGTCTTGGAGTAGGCCGAGAACCCGGCGACGATCATTTTCGGCTTGCACTCGACGGCCAGGCGCTCGACTTCGTCGTAATCGATCAACCCGGTTTTGGTGTCGATGCCGTACTGCACGGCGTTGTACAGCTTGCCCGAGGACGACACTTTAGCGCCGTGGGTCAGGTGACCACCGTGGGCCAGGCTCATGCCGAGAATGGTGTCGCCGGCTTGCAGCAGGGCCAGGTACACGGCGCTGTTGGCCGAGGAACCGGAGTGCGGCTGCACGTTGGCGTAGTCGGCGCCGAACAGTTGCTTGGCGCGCTCGATGGCCAGGGCTTCAACCTTGTCGACGTGCTCGCAGCCACCGTAGTAGCGCTTGCCCGGATAGCCTTCGGCGTACTTGTTGGTCAGGCCGCTGCCTTGCGCTTCCATGACGCGTTTGCTGGTGTAGTTCTCTGACGCGATCAGCTCGATGTGATCTTCCTGGCGTTGCTCCTCGGCATTCATCGCCGCCAGCAGTGCATCGTCGTAACCCTTGATCTGGTCTTGCTTGCTGAACATCGCGTCTCTCCCAGCGGCATCTATGCGCCATTCGTCTCGGTAAGGCACTGGCATTACGGCAGTGCCCTTTGGATGCGATGGTATGACCGGCGCAGACAGGTCAAATGCCTATGGACGCCACGCAAAGGTGCGTTTACGACATGAGCCGAAAAGCCTGACCGGACACAATCTTCAAATCAGAATGGATCCCTTGTGGGAGCGGGCTTGCCCGCGATAGCGGTGGGTCAGCTGACATCATGCTGGATGTGATGCCGCCATCGCGGGCAAGCCCGCTCCCACAGGGTTTGCGCGCCCCTGTAGAAGGTCAGGAGTCAAGCGATGAGTGGGCGTAAGGTCAGAAGCACGAGGAAATGCGCGGGATAGAGCGTGTAAGCCCAACGGCGCATCGGCAGTGGCCGGATGCCTTGGGCGTGTCGCAATAGCAGCAGCCCCAGCAACGGCGCAATCAGACACGCGGCAATACCGAGGATCGCCGCACCGCTGCCGAACCGGGCAGCGGCATACAGCACCTGCCATTGATTGGCCGCCAGGCAGACCAGCCCCGGCAACAGGCTGAAATACCAGGGCCGGTGGATCACCAGCAACATCGACAGTGGCAACAGCACACCGAAGAAACCGAACATCAGTCGCTCCTGGAACAGTGCCGCCAGCATCAAGGCACCGACCGCCAACAGTCGCGATTGCAGCCTTCCGTACTGCCAGCCACGGGCCACCAACAACCCCAGAGCCAGCGTGGGCAACACGTTTAAGGTGTCGGAGTCAGGAATGTACATCCGGTAGGGGATTTCGCTCAGAGCACTAAACAACAGCAACCAACCGAGGTAGCGCCACTGGCCGTCGGTCATGACTACGCGGGCACGCGACAGGTTTGCCGCCATCGCCAGGCAAAACCATGGAAACGCCAATCTGCCCGGCACATACAGTAGATCGATGGAGTACCCGACATATCGCAGGTGATCGAGCACCATGCTCAGCAGCCCCAGCCACTTGAGCAGATCCAGTGCACCATCCCGTTGAGTCATGTGCATAATTGCCCGAGGCGTTTGTATTTTTTCTGACAGACTCATCCCGTGTGCTCCCCGGACGATCTTCGGTAGAGTGCGCACCATCATTGACCACGAAGCTCTTCACCATAAGAGTTTCGACCACGGAAGCCGGCCATGACCGATAAGAGCCAACAATTCGCCAGCGACAACTATTCCGGTATCTGCCCTGAAGCCTGGGCTGCCATGGAACAGGCCAACCACGGCCACCAGCGCGCATACGGCGACGATGAATGGACCGCACGCGCGGCCGATCAATTCCGCAAACTGTTCGAAACCGACTGCGAAGTGTTCTTCGCCTTCAACGGCACTGCGGCCAACTCGTTGGCCCTGTCGTCGCTGTGCCAGAGTTACCACAGCGTGATCTGTTCGGAAACCGCCCACGTCGAAACCGACGAATGCGGCGCGCCGGAGTTTTTCTCCAACGGTTCCAAGCTGCTCATCGCCCGCACCGAAAACGGCAAGCTGACGCCGGAATCGATCCGCGAAATCGCCCTCAAACGCCAGGACATCCACTACCCGAAACCACGCGTCGTGACCCTGACCCAGGCCACCGAAGTCGGCAGCGTGTACACCCCGGAAGAAATCCGCGCCATCAGCGCCACCTGCAAAGAACTGGGCCTGAACCTGCACATGGACGGCGCGCGGTTCTCCAACGCTTGCGCATTTCTTGGCTGCTCACCAGCCGACCTGACCTGGAAGGCCGGCGTCGACGTGTTGTGCTTCGGCGGCACGAAAAACGGCATGGCGGTGGGCGAAGCGATTCTGTTCTTCAACCACAAACTGGCCGAAGACTTCGATTACCGCTGCAAACAGGCCGGGCAACTGGCGTCGAAGATGCGCTTCCTTTCGGCGCCGTGGGTCGGGATTCTGGAAAACGACGCCTGGCTCAAATACGCCCGCCACGCCAACCACTGCGCGCAGCTGCTGGCCGAACTGGTGAGCGACATTCCAGGCGTGGAACTGATGTTCCCGGTGCAGGCCAACGGCGTGTTCCTGCAACTGTCGGAACCGGCCATCGCCGCGCTGACCGCCAAGGGCTGGCGCTTCTACACCTTCATCGGCAACGGCGGCGCACGGTTCATGTGCTCGTGGGACACCGAAGAAGAACGCGTGCGCGAATTGGCGACGGATATTCGGGAAGTGATGGCAGCCTGAAGCCCCCTCCAGGCTGATCGTTCCCACGCTCTGCGTGGGAATGCCTCTCGGGACGCTTCGCGTTCCTGCCTCACCGCCGATGCAATGCCGAGCACCGTTGTGACGCAGAGCGTCACGGGCTGCATTCCCACGCAGAGCGTGGGAACGATCATTAGAGGCGCGTCGCAATTTCCCACTCTCTCTGCGGCGCTGTCCGCTAGCCCCACTACATCACCCCGCTCACGCTAGTCATTCCCTCGCAAAGGAATGCATCCATGGGCCGAAGCCGCTACACCATCACCGAGCCCGATAAACCCCATTTCTTGACCTGCACTCTCATGGAATGGCTGCCGCTGTTTATCCGTCCCTACATTGTCGATCACTTGCTCAATTGCTGGCGCTATCAACAAACCCACCAAGATCTAAAGCTGTATGGTTACGTCGTCCTGGAAAACCATCTGCATTTCGTTGCCGAGGCTCCAGACCTGAGCAAATGCCTCCGCCAGTTCAAATCCTTCACCGCGCGTCAGATCATCGATGATCTGCAAAGCAAAGGTGCCGAACGCGCATTGCAAAGACTGCGTTTCAGCAAACGGGCACATAAGCAGGATCGGGTTTATCAGCTGTGGCAGGAAGGTTCGCATGCGGAACAGGTTTATAGCGAAGCCGTGATGCGCCAAAAGCTGGATTACATCCATTTCAACCCGGTGAAGCGAGGATACGTGGATTTGCCGGAACACTGGCGCTATTCCAGTGCGAGGACTTATGCAGGAATGGAGGGATTAATCGAGATTCAGCGTTGGTCCTGAAGCGCACGGCACTCTCCTCCCGATCGTTCCCACGCCGCGTGGAAACGATCGCAGTGAGTGCGAGGAACAAGTGTCTTTTGGTCTACATTGACTGGCGAGCCGTTATCGATCCGCTCAGATAACAACAATCGGGAGCGTACGCATGTCATTGAAAGGCAAAACCCTGTTCATCACCGGCGCCAGTCGCGGGATCGGTCGTGAGATTGCGCTGCGGGCAGCAAAGGACGGGGCCAACATCGTGATTGCCGCTAAAAGCGCCGCCCCCCACCCCAAACTGCCCGGCACCATCTTCAGCGTGGCGGCGGAAGTCGAAGCCGCGGGCGGCAAGGCGCTGGCCTTGCAGGTGGATGTGCGTGATGAAATGGCCGTGCGCCAGGCCATGGTCGACGCCAGCGAGCATTTCGGCGCCATCGATGCGTTGGTCAACAATGCCGGGGCGATCAAGCTGACCGGGGTGCAACACATCGAACTCAAGCGCTTCGACCTGATGCACCAGATCAACACCCGCGCCGTGCTGCTGTGCAGCCAGGCCGCCCTGCCCTATCTGAAAAAAACCGCCGGCCACATCCTCAACCTGTCACCGCCGCTGAACCTGGCTACCAAATGGTTCGCCCAGTACAGCCCCTACACGGTGACCAAGTACGGCATGAGCATGCTCACCCTGGGCATGAGCGAGGAATTCGCCGCTTACGGCATCAGCGTCAACTCCCTATGGCCGCAGACCATGATCGCCACGGCCGCCATCGAGTTTCAGCTGGGGTCGCGCGAGTCGTTCAAGCATGCACGTTCGCCGGCGATAATGGCCGACGCCGCTTACGCAATTCTGGATAGCAGTGGCCGCAGCATTACCGGGCGCTTGCTGATTGATGAGGAGATTCTGCGGGAGCATGGCGTGACCGAGTTCGATCATTACCGCTTTGAGCCCGGCACCCAAGACAAGCTGATGCCAGACTTGTTTGTGGACTGAAATACCTACCATCGTGGGAGCGGGCTTGCTCGCGAAAGCGGTGTGTCAGGCAACATCAATGTTGACTGTGCCGCCGTCTTCGCGAGCAAGCCCGCTCCCACAGGTTCAAAATTCGATGCGAACGTCACCCTTCGGCACGCTGCAGCACGACAGGATGAACCCTTCGGCTTCGTCTTCCTCGGTAATCCCGCCGTTGTGGTCCATTTCGACCTCGCCCCCCAGCTTCATCACCTTGCACGTCCCGCAGATCCCCATCCCGCAGGCTTTCGGAATCAGCAGACCCAGCTTGGCTGCCGCCGCATGGACGGTTTCGCCCGGCGCGACGCGAATGCTCTTGCCGGAGGCGGTGAATTCCACCTGGTGCAGATCCGCCGCGTCGACTTCCGGCGCGTCCGCTGCTTGTTCGGCTTGCTCCACCGCGTCGGCACGGGCTTCCGGCGGCGTCGCGCCGAAGGATTCTTCGTGATAACGCTTCATGTCGAAACCCGCCGCCTCGAGCATGCGCTTGACCGCGTTCATGTACGGGGTCGGGCCGCAGCAGAAGACTTCACGGTCGAGGAAGTCCGGCGCCATCAGTTCGAGCATCTTGTGATTCAGGTAACCGCGATAACCGGCCCACGGTTCGCCCAGACCATGCTTCTCGCAGATCAGGTGCAGGCTGAAGTTATCGATCCGCGACGCCATGTGTTCCAGCTCGCGGTGGTAAATGATGTCTTTGGGTGAACGGGCGCTGTGGATAAACACCATGTCGACGTTGCCGTTGGTGTCATAGAACCAGCGCGCCATGGACATGCACGGCGTGATGCCGACACCACCGCTGAGGTAGAGTACTTTCGGCGCGGTGAAGTCCATGGCGTTGAACAGCCCGACCGGCCCGTGCACTGCCAGCTCCTGGCCTTCGTGCAGGGTGTCGTGCAGCCAGTTGGAGACCTTGCCCCCCGGCACGCGCTTGATGGTCACCGAAAAGCTGTACGGCACCGACGGCGAACTGGAAATGGTGTAGGAGCGCATGATCGGCACGCCGTCGATTTCCAGCTCCAGGGTGACGAACTGCCCGGGTTTGAAGAAGAACAGGATCGGCTGGTCGGCCATAAAGCAGAAGGTGCGCACATCCCAGGTTTCCTGGATGACTTTGACGCAACGGACTATGTGTCGACCATTGGCCCAGGTCTGGGTGGTTACCGGGTTCAGGAAGCTGTTGGACATGCTGATCTCCACGGCCGACTACCGGCCTTCATGTTGGCGATTCTGCGTATAGCGCAGCCCCTCCATTTACCTATCTGCGACATTCACATACTTATCGCGACCAGCCCCCAATTACCGGGGGTTGCGCGTCGGGAACAGATTGGGCCATGTCGCCCATGGATAAGGTTCTGGCGAGCGCCGGCCCCACACTCGCCCCATACCAAGACACAATCTTTACACCTTGCGTAGCAAACCTGATCAGCCACTTTCGCGGCCACGCAGATGGCCTTGAGGAAACACACGATGGACGTCACCACTACACTGAGCCTGGGCGATCCACTGGAACCCGCACGCAAGGCCACCGCGCAGATGCTGCAAGAGCGCGAGCGCACTTTCTCGCTGCCGCAGCCGTTTTACTCTGACGAGCGGCTGTTTGATATCGACATGCAGGAAATCTTCCAGAAAGAGTGGTTGATCGCCGGCATGACCTGCGAGATCCCGACCAAGGGCAACTACCTGACCCTGCAAGTCGGCAAGAACCCGATTATCGTGATTCGCGGCGCCGACGGCGTGGTGCATGCGTTCCACAACGTCTGCCGCCACCGCGGTTCACGGTTGTGCACCAGTGAAAAAGGCAAAGTCGCCAAACTGGTCTGCCACTACCACCAGTGGACTTACGAGCTGGACGGTCGCCTGCTGTTCGCCGGCACTGAAATGGGCGCCGACTTCGACATGAAGCAGTACGGCCTCAAACCGGTGAACGTGAAGACCGCCGGCGGTTACATCTTCATCAGCCTGTCGGAGAACCCGCCGGCCATCGATGACTTCCTGTCGACGCTCAGCCATTACATGGAACCGTACGACATGGAGAACACCAAGGTGGCGGTGCAAACCACCTTGATGGAAAAGGCCAACTGGAAACTGGTGCTGGAAAACAACCGCGAGTGCTACCACTGCAACGCGTCGCACCCGGAACTGCTGAAAACCCTGCTGGAATGGGACGACGTCACCGACCCGCGTGCCGACCAGGCCTTCAAGGATCACGTAGCCGCCTCGGCCGCTGCCTGGGAAGCCGAGAAAATCCCTTACGCCCACGCCAGTTTCGGCCTGCGTAACCGCATCGTGCGCATGCCGCTGCTCAAGGGCACCGTGTCGATGACCATGGACGGCAAACAGGGCTGCGCCAAACTGATGGGCCGCATCAAGAACCCGGACCTGGGCTCGATGCGCATCCTGCACCTGCCGCACTCGTGGAACCACTGCATGGGCGACCACATCATCGTGTTCACCGTGTGGCCGATCAGTGCTCAGGAAACCATGGTCACCACCAAGTGGATCGTGCACAAGGACGCGGTCGAAGGCGTGGACTACGACGTGGAGCGCATGCGCCAGGTCTGGGATGCCACCAACGACCAGGACCGTCGCCTGGCCGAAGAGAACCAGCGCGGGATCAACTCCACGGCTTACCAGCCTGGACCTTACTCCAAGACCTATGAGTTTGGTGTGGTGAACTTCGTGGATTGGTACAGCGAGCGGTTGCTGAACAACCTTGGGGCGGAAGCTCCAGCCTACCTCAAGGGTGTCGCGGCGCAATAAAAGCTTGATCGTTTGATCGTTCCCACGCTCCGCGTGGGAATGCCTCAACGGACGCTCCGCGTTCGGCTCTTGGGACGCGGAGCGTCCCGGGCTGCATTCCCACGCAGAGCGTGGGAACGATCATTGGGCTGAGGCCCACCTCACACTGCCATCCTCGCCAATAAACGTCTCTTCGATGTTCTCCCCCACCAGCCGCACTTTCACATAACCGTTCAACACCCGATCCGGGTACGCCTCATCCCGCGCATTTTGCGTTTCCGACCACAGCACCCCCGAATGCCCGTTCAGCTCGCTGGCGTTGCCGTAGGGAATCGCCCCGTGCCCGGCGCAACGCGCATGCAACCCGCCTTGAGCGGCGTAGCAGATGCCATTGTGCAAATGCCCCCAATACCAATAATCCGGCTCACGGCCCAAGGCATCGCACACCGGTTGATACAGCGCCGTCTTGTTGTGCCCGGAAATGTCGAAGCCCTGGTGATGGCTGAGCACCATGATCTTCTTGCGCTGAGGCAGGTCTTTCATCCAGTCGATCTGCTGCTTGTTCAGCGCACCGTCCATGTACAGGTTGATCGCATCCGAGGCATAAGCCGTGTCGAGTCCGATCACCAGCCAGTCATCGTTGTACAGCGCAAAATAGCTGGTGCCCTGCTGCGTCGGAAAACGCTTGTCCAGTTCCTTGAAGTAGCCATGGGCGCCGCTGTACATCTCGTGGTTGGAGTTGAGGGTGAACGAGCCGTGCTTGCCCATGGGCCAGCCGACCATGTCGACGTCTTCCTGGGAGCGGGTGCCGGCGTAATACACATCCCCCAAGTGAATGGTGAAGTCGGCCTCGGCCAGCTGCATCTGGTTGGCCACCGCCACCGCCGGGGCATGGCTGTCGAACGGGCCGGTGCCCCAGTCGCCGGCAATGGCCAGGGTCACGTCACTGTCCATGCGCATCAGCGCCGGGTTGGTACCGAACGGCGCGTGATGCCGCAGGTTTTCGATCCACTTGAGCAGCGCCTCGCTCCACAGCAGATCCAGCAGCTCCCATTTGCGACAACCGAGCAGGCTGCCGTCCTTGAGCACTCGGGTTTGCAGTTCATCTGCCGATTGCGGCAAGGGGCTGGCGTTGCCGATGTGCAGGATCGACAGTCCGTGGGACAACTCCCACGGCACACTCGGTTGATCGTCTGGCATATCGCCGTGCTTGAGCACGTATTGCGCCTGATCGTGCCCCCGTTGCAACAGCGCGACGATGGCTTCGAACTCCTCCGGTTCAAGCTCGCTGACGAGCTTCTTCCAGGCCATTTCCAGACGGGTGAACAAGCCGTGCACGCGTAGCTTGACCTTGTCGTACTCGTGTTCCAAATGGCTGACTAATGACATGTCGCTTTCCTCCATCCGTAGTGGAATCACAGGGTTTTCATGAACTCGATGAGCGCCCGCTTATCGAGTTCCGACAGTTGCGTGCCGTACAGGTGGCCACCGTTGTGGTTGCCCTCCAGACGCGTGTCGTATTTGAAGTCCGCCGAGGCTTTCATCTGCTGGCCACTGGTGACGAAGCCGACCTTGTCCTGGTCGTAAATGTCGGAGCCGGTGAAGAACACCTGCGGCCTCTTTTCCGGTGGTTGCAGCAAATCCCACAGGGTCGGCACCGAACCGTTGTGCAAGTACGGCGCGCGCAACCAGATGCCATCGGTGGGCGTGTTGCTGTAGCTCTGGGTCTTGCGATAGGCGCCAAAGTCGAACGGCGCTTTCTTGAAGCCATGGAAAGCCGTGACTAAACCGCTGGTGAACGAGTTCAGCCGATGGGGATCGGTGCCCAGTACATCAATGTTGGTGGTGACCTGACCGGTGTCGGTGCGGCCGAAATCATGGCAACCGGCGCAGTTGTTTTCCCAGACCGGTTTGCCCCGGGCGACTTTGGTCTGGTCCAGCGCGAACGGCCAGGCCGGTGCCTTGTGCCCAAGCAGCCAATTGGTCACCCGGTTGAAACTGTCCGGCAGCACCGACTCCGGTGTCGCGCCCACGGCCATGGCCGCCGCGTAGTTGCGCTCATGGATGTCGTTGTTGTTGCCGTCCCAGTGCAGGTACAGCGACTCCCGAGGCTTCTGGTTCCAGACTTGCGGCAAATCGACGGTGCCGATGGTCGAGTCATCCGGGAAGCCGAACACCACCATTTTCGTCGGGTTGAAGGTGTCGGTGCGCCCCGGCCCTTGCGGTGCGCGCAGTTGCTGCCAGGCATAGGCCTGTTTCTGCTTGATCAGCGCGCTGGTGGCCATCGGGATGATCAGGTAGCGGTTATACAGGCGCTCGAAGAACCCGAGCTGAAACTTGCTGTTGATCGCCGTCATCACCGCGTCGGTGGTGAATTTCGGGTCGCTCGCACAATCGTAGGCGAACCACTGGAAGGCCTGCAGTTGCAGGGTATTGGCCGGCGCAGAGGCCACCGGAGTAGCAACGTCGCTGGCATTGGCGCGGTAGGAGCCGGTGTGGCACAAGGCGCAGTTGGGCTCCACGGTGGGGTAGCCGATCTGCCGCTTGGCCATGCCGATCGGCAGGTCCTTGCCGTTCTCGTAGAGGAAACCGAACACTTCGTAGCCGCCGGGCTTCGGCAGTTTCTCCGGGCACATCTGCGGCAACACGGCGAACAGGTAATAGGGAATCCGCGCTTCGATGCCCAAGCCGATAGCGGCGTACTTGTAGTGGTCTTCGTCGGAAGCGTATTGCTCGGCTGGCACCACTCGCAGCATCTGGTACCAGGTTTCGTAGCCGATAAACCCCAGCGCCAGCACCACGACCAGCGTGGCGACCTTGAAGCTATGTCGCCGCCAGCGTCGCGCCCACGCTGCGCACCACTCACGCCAGCCATCGCGAAGCAGCGCGAAAGGCCGATTGGCCGGAGCGCTGCCCAGGTACAGCAGAATCCCGAGGATCAGGAACATGCTCAGATCGCCCAGCAGCATCGGCACGAACACCTGGGCCTGGTTGCTGGTGTTGATCAGGTAGATCCAGAACGCCACGGCGACCAATCGCGACAACACGCACAGCCACGAATGCACGACGTATTTGGGTGCGTTGAAGCCTGACGGCATGTAAAACAGGCTGATCCCCACCAGCAACATGCCGGCGTTCTCCAGCCAAGGATCGGAGAGCTGCGGCGGCATCCCGAGCATCGAGGTCAGCAATGCCGGCGCGAACAGCGCCGGAATCGCGAAAACCATGTTCATCACGATGCCTATCCAGATGAAGCGTTGAAACCAGCGGATGTAACTGTCCATAGCATCCCTTTCCTTTTATTCCGGAACACCGCCCCTGTGGGAGCGAGCCTGCTCGCGAAGGCGGCGGCACAATCAACATTGCCGTCGCCTGATACATCGCTTTCGCGAGCAGGCTCGCTCCTACAGGTTGTGTGACAAATTTCCAGCCACCAGCAATGCTAGCCGAGGGCCGTTTTCTCCAGGTGTTGCAGGATGATCGGGTACACATCGACCACTGCATTTTTGCCGAACATGCAGTCGATATGCCCGTAACCCGGTACCACATGCCGGCTGTAGCGCTCCGGCCCGTGGGCTTTGCACACGCGCTCATAGGTCTTGAGCGTGCTTTCCGGCAGGTAGCACTGGTTGTCTTCGCCACTGATAAAGCAGATCGGCATGGTCAGCCGGTCGAAGTGCGGCATGTAGACGTCCTGCCCCTTGAAGTCCACCAGATGACCTTTGCGCAGGATCAGCGCCAGGTGCTCGAAGGTCTGCATGTTCGACTCGCCGAACAGTTCGTGCAGGTTGTCGTGCAGGGTCTCGTTGAGCGTGTCGTGGCGGTACAGCGACGCGTACATGAAGGTGATGCGATGGCACACCGGGTTGGTGCAGTAGCCCTGGGCCTCGATGCGGGCGTAGACGTTGAGGGCCTTGTCGTAGAGTTTGTTGAACCAGCTCTCCTTGTTGTCGGCATACGCGGTGAGGGATCTGATGCCGATGGCGTCGAGCATCCCCGGCAAATGCAGACCGGCCTTGAGCCCTGTAGCCGTGGCGACCACCGTGTCTGCGGCAATTTGCGAACAGACCACCGAACGCACGCCCTGCAACCCGGCCAGCAGCGACATGAAGAAGGTCGTCGCGCCGTAGCAATGCACCACGCATTGCACGTCCGCGGCCTTGGTTGCCTGCTGGATCTGCTCGATGGCGGCCTTGAAGTCATACTTGGCAATCTGGTCGCCGTTCCATTCCTTCTTGCTCGCGGGCAACAGAATGCTCACCCGCAAATCCAGCAGCCAGACGTCGTACTCGTGCTTGCACAGGTACTCCAGCAGGTTGGTCTGGATGGTGTCGGTGGAGAAAATATTCGAGCCCACCCCCAGGCCGTGGACCAGCATCACCGGCCCTTTGGTTCCGCCCTGATAGCGGGTCAGGCGCAGTTGGACGCCGTCTTCGGTCTGGAAGAACTGCACGCTCGGGGTTGGCGCGTCCAGCGGCCGTTTCTGCCGGGGCGGCGCATCGGGGTTGAAGTAGATGTCGCCGGCGAACACCCCGCCGTAGCTCTCCCACAAGATGCCGGCGAAGAACTTGCCGAACCGCGCCAGCCCTTCAATGCGCTCACGTTCGTTGCGCGCGTTGAGCACCTTCATGGTGGTCATCTGCTTGGCGAAATCGGCCGGTTGGATGTGCATCACCCCCGAGCCGATCACCTCGCCGGTCTTGTCCGGCCCGCGATACAACGTCACGTAGAGGGTGCTGGTGTCGTGCCAGACGTTCAGCACGCCGTTGTCTTCGGGCACGGTCTTGAACGCGCTGAAGTAATAATCACCGCCGTCCTCGGCAGTCAGTTTCATGTCGTAGTTCATGTGCCGCACGCCGACCTGTTCCTGATATTCCTCGAACAGATTGAACACGCCATTGCTGGCGGTCAGCGGCTCCGGCGACAGGCCCGGCGCATCCAGAGTGCCGACCAGCGTCGCGGCGTGTTCCGGCTCCTTGATCATGCGGTTGAGGTCGTTGGCGGTGATGGTCAGGGTGAACTCGATCGGCGAGTTGTCCGACTCGCCGCGTTTGGCCGCCGCTTCGTAGCGTTTGAGATCGGTGCCCTGAGGCTGGGTGAAGTCTTTGGAAAAATAGCCCTTCATGGTTTCGGTGAACTGCACGCCGAGGGTCGGCGGTGCCACCGCTTTGCGCGGTGCCGAGGGCAGCGTGTAATCGATATGCCAACCGCGATCGGCGGCCAGCAGGCCCATGTTGCGCTCACTTACGGCGGAGATGGTCAGCAACGGATTGACCGCCAGGGAGGTCGGAATCACCGCGCCGTCGGTCACGTACAACCCGGCATAGACATCGGTGCCGCTGACACCACTGAACACCTGGCCCTTGTGGTTGACCACGCCCTGCGCCGCATCCTCGCCCATCACACAACCGCCCAGCGGGTGAACGGAAACGATGCTGTGCTTGAGCAGCTCGGTCCAGATCGGGTTCTCGACCCATATCCCGCCCAAGGCCTTGGTGCTCTGGTGCAGGCGTTCGTTGCCGATCTTCACGTTTTCCTGCTCGCCAACGCCCGGCCAGTCGATGCGCAGCTGATCCTTGCTGTCGAGCACCATGCGCCCCTTGCCGTCGTCGTGGCTCATGATCAGGTAGGTCTGCATGTTGTGCAGGGCGCCGTGATACGGGCCGCGCAGGAAGCTCTCGGTTTCGCGCTCCGCGTACTTGAGCTTGCCGGTGAAACTGTCATCGGTGGGCTTGCCGAGCAACCCGGCGAACGTGGCCATGCTCGGCACCATGGGCCGGCCAAGCGCGCCGGGGATCGAGCCTTCCTCGATGACCATGCGGCTGCGCCAGTCGCCTTCGGTGCGCATGTCGATGATCGAAGTGATGCACGGGCCGACCGGTTTCATTTCATTGGCCGGATGGGCGCCGAAACCGATGCCGTTGATCGTTTCATCGCAGTTGTGGCCAAAACCGAGGATGTCGCCGTTGCCGCTCATGTTTTCGCCGAGCTGATTGGACGTCGACAGGCCTTTGTCCCGAGAGCGCAGGAGGATTTCGGTGGAGCCCAGAGTGCCGGCCGAGACCACGACAATGTCCGCCTTGACGAACAGCGTCGGCGCCGAAAACTTCTCGCGGCCGCTGTCCAGGTATTGGAAGTGCACGATCCAGCCTTCGCCATCGCGCTCCAGGTGCCGCACCTCGGCCTGGCAGAAAATTTCCGCACCGTGGTTCCAGGCATCCGGCAGGTAATTCATCAGCGTGGTGTTCTTGGCCTTGTTGTTACAGCCTGAAACGCAGTCGCCACAGTGATTGCACGGTAGCTGCTCGACGCCGACATGGTTGAGGTTGTTCGGCAGTTTGTCGAAGGTCACGTTGATCGGCGGCTTGTAGAAGTGCGCGCCTTGCTTGAGGTAGTCGGCGGACTTTTTGTTGGCCTCCAGTTTCGGTAGCACCGGCGAGGTTTTTGGGTAGGGATTGGGCTTGAGCATCTCCCGAGCCCGGGCGTAACCGTCCTTGAGCAAGGTATCCCGATGCTCGCGCACCGCCAGCGGCCAGCGCGGATCGTCGAACACGCCGGGCTCCGGTTCCAGCGCAACGTTGGCGTTGATCAGCGACGTGCCACCCAGGCCGCAACCGACCACCACGTTCTGCTGGGCGTTGACGTGCAAGTCGAACAACCCGGTACGCGAACCGATGTGTCCGTCCGGGTCATGGACTTGCAGTTCTTCAGTGGCCGCCAGCATCGTGTTGGGGTATTCGCCGGGCTGGATTTCCCGGCCTCGCTCCAGCAGGCACACCCGCTTGCCGGCCCGGGACAGGCGCGACGCCGCGATCCCGCCGCCGTAACCGGAGCCGATAACGATCACGTCGTAATGTTCCTTGATGTCACTGATGGGCGTGGCGATCCGTGTCATGGGTCATTTCCTCTCAGGCAGATGGGCAACTCTGCGGTTGCCTGCAATCGATAGACGAACGAACACCTGGTCATCGGGCACGGTCGGGCCTCAATGGCAGCGGCGTTATGGCATGGGATAAAGGTCGCTATAGGCGAGCACGCTGATTAGCGGCGCGACGATGGATCCGTTTACGCAGCAAGGTGGCGGGCGTCGGTACACAGGTTAGGCAGGGGCTGGGGTGCGAATGTGGCTGCGAGCGATGTGGCTGGCTATCCATCACGCGTTCTCCCTGAACCAGATGTGGATAAGTGACGGTTGTCCTTGTGCATGAGAGTGAAGACAGGCGTCAGATCGAAGTCAAGGAAGTGCCTTAGAACTGTATGAAATCTGATCTATCGCGTTCCAGCCTATGCAGGCCGTGGCTTGCAGGGTTCAGCGAACAAGTTATCCACATCTCCACCCACAGCTAATGGGGACAACTGTGGATGACGGGCCAATTTTCTTCACAAAAACCGAAGAAAAACCGTGACTTATCCAGAAGCAGGGTTTCAACCATGCACTGGCTGTTTTTTGACCAGAAGCTTATAGGCCACGTTCTACGTGGCGTACAAGGGATGGCGAACACCTTATCCACAGAAGCACCAACAGACTTTGGGGGCAACTTTGCAGGTTCTGTGGA
This sequence comes from Pseudomonas sp. P9_31, assembly GCF_034008235.1. Lineage (NCBI taxonomy): Bacteria > Pseudomonadati > Pseudomonadota > Gammaproteobacteria > Pseudomonadales > Pseudomonadaceae > Pseudomonas > Pseudomonas sp. P9_31. Next base: position 565,442 of record NZ_CP125375.1, on the reverse strand, counting down.
AAACCGCTGAAAGCCACAAGAATTCGGGGTTTGCGGGGACATTAGTGAAGGAACAGGCCCGATTGAACATTATTTGATCAATCTACTGAAAGCCACGTTTTATATGGCTTGTAGCGGACAGCGAACATCTTATCCACAGAAGCGCCAACAGAGATTGGGGGCAAGTATTGGCCTGTGAGCGAAGTCATTCTGTGGAAAAAGCTCGAAAAAACCGAGGGTTAGACTGATCGTTTTTTGTACGGAGGTCTGGAGGGCTTGATTGGCATGGGGTGTAGCGAGGGACAAACATGTTATCCACAGAAGCGCTAACAGGGATTGTGGGTAACCACAGTGGTTTGTTGGTGTGCACACAATCTGTGATCGACATTGAACCCGTGTGGGAGCGGGCTTGCTCGCGAAAGCGGCGGGTCAGTCGACATTGATGTTGAATGTCAGTCAGCCTTCGCGAGCAAGCCCGCTCCCACATGGGTTCATGCCTTAAGGCCAACCGGTTGGAACGGTCGTAGGCATAGGCGAGAAATTGTTTGCCCAACCCCTGATTGCGCCAGCCCTCATGCAGGGCCAGGCTGCGCCAGTTGGCTCCAGATGTAATCCGCCGCACCTTCTGATGAAATCTGAAACAAGCGAGCAATCTCCCGCGCATCCGCGCGCAGGGCCGAACGAAACTCAACGGCCATTCACCGGGCTCCACAGGACCGTTAGCGAACCACGCCTTCTTCAATCAGCAACTTGAGAATGGCTTCGGCGCCCGCCTGCGCGGTCACGCCCTTGAGCACCTGCCCGCCTCCACCACTGGCCTTGGCCGTCGCGGCTTTCATGCGGTCTGCACCGCTCTTGGCCTTGATCACTTTCAAGCGTTTGGGCCGTGGCTTGGCCGGTTGCAGCGTGGCCACCGCCAGCAGTTCATCGTCGATCACCTCGACTTCATCCGCCTGCAATACCCCGCGACGTGCCGGACCATAGGCGCTCTGCCGAGGCTTGGGCGCCGCGTTATCCACAGTCGCCAGGAACGGCAGGCGTACTTTCAAGCGACGACGCTGCCCGCGAGGCAAGGCCTGCAGCACCAGCGCCGAGCCGCCGTCGATGGATTCGACCTGGGCCAACCCCACCACCAGCGGCCAGCCGAGGCTTTCCGCCAGCAAGAACGGCAACATGCCTGAGCCTTCACCGGTTTCCGCCTGACTGCCGGTCAGCACCACTTGCGCCCCGGCGTCACGCAAATAAGCGGTCAACGCCGGCAGTGCATCTGCGCCGACCGGTTGCTCCAGCACATGCAACTGTTCCAGGCCCATGCCCAGATACGCGCGCAGTGCCGGCTCCGCGACGTCGCCAGCATGCAGCACTTGCAGGTTATCCCCAGCCAGTTGCAGACCCAGCTCAACGGCCCGCGCATCCTGCTCGGCGCGACGAGGCCGGCCGGAGGTCGGGTGGGCGCCGATGGACACCAGGCTGATGATTTTCGTGCTCATAACCCTTTCCTTCCCTTAAGCCGCATCGCGCTTGGCGTCGTTGCGGTAAGCCTCTACCGCATCGATCAAGGCTTGAAGAATCTCGGCGCTCTCACCGATCACCGACAGGTCGGCCCGTTTGATCATGTCGCACCCCGGATCGAGGTTGATCGCCACCACCTTGTCGCAGGCACCGATGCCTTGCAGGTGCTGGATCGCCCCGGAAATGCCCACCGCCACGTAAACCCGTGCCGTGACCCAGGTGCCGGACGCACCGACCTGACGGTCGCGGGCCATGAAGCCGTCGTCCACCGCCACTCGTGACGCACCTTCGGTCGCGCCCAACGCCTCGGCCGTCCTGTGGAAAAGTCCCCAGTCCTTGACCCCGTTGCCGCCAGAGAAGATGAACTCGGCTTCGGCCATCGGAATCGCCGCCGGGTCCACCGCCACCGCGCCCAGGTCTTCGATCCGCGACAGGCTGCGTGCGACCGCTGTGGATAACTCCACCGGCAACGCTTCGTGACGGGTTTCGCTGACCGGTTCTGCGCATTCGGCAGCGGCCAGAATCAAGCGAGCCACGGGACGCGCAAGGTCTTGCAAACCGGCACCGGCGCGGCCGATGCATTCCTGATCCTTGACCTGCCAGACCCGCGTGGCCGGGCGTTCGCCCAATGCGGCAGCAAAGCGTCGACCCAACTCACCACCACCGCTGCGGCTGTCTGGCAGCAACCAATGGCGTGGGCTGAACTGGTTATCCACAGCCCGCAGGCCCTGGACCCGTTGTTCCGGTGCATAACCGCTGAATTCGTCGCCTTCCAGTACCAGCAAGCGGTCAACGCCAGCCGTGGCGAAGGCGTTTTCCTTGTGCTCACCAAAGACCACCGCCAATACCGCGCCGTCCTTGCCGGCCAACTGATGAGCAAGGCCGAGCAAGTCGCGGTCGTGGCTGCTCAAGCGACCGCCGACCATGTCCGGCACCACGCTGATGTAGAACGCAGGCGCAGCCACTTGATGCAGCGGCAATTGCACTTCAACGGCGGCCGAGCGTTTGGTCGCCCCGCCCTGCTGAGCGCCGCTGCGGTCGATTCGTTTGATGCCGTTGGGACCGATAAAACCGATCCCGTGAGGATTCTTGCGGATGAGGCCGTTAGGCCCCATCCAGCTGTGTTGCGCCGGCTGCATGGCCGCGTGCAGCGGATGCAGACGGTTGCGGGCGATCCATTCGGCGCGTGGGTCGCGGCGGATAATGTCGCTCATCAATGCACCTCCGCAGGTTCACGTTTGGCCGGTGCCGAAGGCTTTCCCGGCGCTGCGTCTTCGAGCAATGCATCGGCTACCAGTTCGGCAATGTCCTTGATCAACGGCCGTGGCTCGACCACGCCCTCAAGCATCGCGGTGCACTGTGGACAACCCACGGCCACCAGTTCGGCGCCGGTTTCGCGGATGTCTTCCATGCGCATGTCGGGAATCCGCTGCTTGCCCGGAATGTCGGTGATCGGTGCACCACCACCGCCACCGCAGCAGCGCGAGCGGAAACCGGAGCGTTGCATCTCTTTCACTTCAATCCCGAGTGCGCGCAGTACTTCACGCGGCGCCTCGTATTCGCCGTTGTAGCGGCCGAGGTAGCACGGGTCGTGATAGGTCACGCTGCTGCCTTTGTGCTGGCCGAGGTTCAGGGCACCTTCGCCAATGATCTCGGCCATGTAGGTGCTGTGGTGCTGCACGAGGTAGTTGCCGTCGAAGGCGCCGTACTCGTTTTTCAGCACATGGAAGCTGTGCGGGTCGCAGGTGACGATGCGGTTGAAGCTGTACTTGGCCAGGGTCTGGATGTTGCGTTTGGCCAACAGCTGGAAGGTCGCTTCGTCGCCCAAGCGCCGGGCCACGTCACCGCTGTCGCGTTCTTCAAGCCCCAACACCGCGAAGTCGACCTTGGCCGCTTTCAGCACTTTGACGAAGGCACGCAGGGTGCGCTGGTTGCGCATGTCGAAGGCTCCGTCGCCGACCCAGAACAGCACGTCGGTGGATTTCTTCTCGCTGAGCAGGTTCAGGTTCAAGTCCGCCGCCCAGTTCATCCGCCCGCCCGGCGCAAAGCCGCCAGGGTTGTCGGTGGCAATCAGGTTTTCCAGGACTTCGGCGCCCTTGTTCGGGGTCGCACCTTTTTCCAAGGTCAGATGGCGGCGCATGTCGACGATGGCGTCGACGTGCTCGATCATCATCGGGCATTCCTCGACGCAGGCACGGCAGGTGGTGCAGGACCACAGGGTTTCAGCGTCCACCAGACCGTTGACGATCGGTTGATGCGGATTGCCGGCGTGCTCGCCAATGGCTTTGCCCGGATACGGGCTGCCGGCGAACTTGGCGTCGGTACCACCGGCCAGGCCAACGACCATGTCCTGAATCAGTTTTTTCGGGTTCAGCGGCTGGCCGGCGGCGAACGCCGGGCACGCCGCTTCGCATTTACCGCACTGCACGCAAGCGTCGAAGCCGAGCAGTTGGTTCCAGGTGAAATCCTTGGGTTTTTCCACGCCCAGCGGCGCGTCGGGATCGTTCAAATCCAGTGGCTTCAACCCGGTGGAACGACCGCCGCCAAAACGTTCGGCGCGACGGTGCCAGGCCAGGTGCAGTGCACCGGCGAAGGCATGCTTCATCGGCCCGCCCCAGGTCATGCCGAAGAACAGTTCGCTAACGCCCCACAGCACACCGACGCCGAGAATCGCAGCCACCACCCAACCACCGAAGTTTTCCGGAAGGATGCCGGCAACCGGCAGGGTCAGCAGGAAGAACGATGCCGAGAACGCCATCAGGCTTTTCGGCAAGCGCATCCACGGGCCTTTGGACAAACGGGCCGGCGGATTGCGACGGCGCAGGAACACAAAGATCGCACCGACGAACATCACCGCCGTCATCAACAGCAGCGCATAACCGAGGATGCGGTTATGCAGGCCGAAACCATGAACCAGAATCGCCAGCACAATGGACGCCACCGCACCACCCGCCGTGGCGACGTGGGTGTTGGCAATGTATTTGTCCCGCGCGACGACGTGGTGCAAATCGACCATGTAACGCTTGGGCATGGCGAACAGGCCGCCGATCAGGTCGACTTTCGAAGCCCGGCCCTGGCGCCACATAGCCACCCGCCGCAACGCGCCCAGGACAGCCAGGCCCAGGGCAGCGAACAACAGAATTGGAAGAAGGGTGTTCAACATGTGGAGCTCCCACGGGACTCGTTGATCGTTCCCACGCTCTGCGTGGGAATGCCTCACCGGACGCTCTGCGTCCGCTTTTGAATGTGACGCGGAGCGTCACGGGCTGCATTCCCACGCAGAGCGTGGGAACGATCAGCTCACCGGCTTAGAAATCCTTGCACAACCGCAACGCGTCATAGATCGCCGCGTGGGTGTTGCGCTGGGCTACGCAGTCGCCGATGCGGAACAGCAAGTAGCCGTCGCCCGCCTGGCTCAACGAAGGTTGTGGCTTGATCGCGAACAACGCTTCGATGTCCATCTGACCTTTGTTGCGCGAGCCTTCCTTCAACGCGTAGTAGATTTCTTCGTCCGGACGCACGCCGTTCTCGACGACCACCTGGTCCACCACCCGCTCCTCTTTGGCGCCGGTGTATTCGTTTTCCAGTACCGCCACCAGCTTGTCGCCTTCGCGGTAGACCTTCTCCAGCATCATGTCGCCGGTCATGATCACTTCTTTCGGGTACATGCTGCGGTAGTACGTCGGGAACGACGTACCGCCGATGGCCACGCCCGGCTTGATGTCGTCGGTGACGATCTCGACCTGGCTGCCCTTGTCGGCGAGGAAGTCGGCCGTCGACATCCCGGTGAACTCGCAAATGGTGTCGTAGACCAGCACGTTCTTGCCCGGCGCAACCTTGCCATCGAGGATGTCCCAGCTGCTGACCACCAGGCCTTCAGCCGCGCCCCAATGCTCGTTCTGTTCCAGGAACGGATGACCGCCGACAGCGAGCACCACCACGTCCGGACGCAGGTCGAGAATGGTTGCCGCATCCGCCGCCACGCCCAGGCGCAGGTCGACTTTCAAACGCGCCAGTTCCAGCTGGAACCAGCGAGTGATGCCGGCGATCTGGTCCCGTTGCGGAGCTTTCGACGCGGTGGTGATCTGCCCGCCGATGAATTCTTTCTTCTCGAACAGGGTCACGTCGTGGCCACGTTCGGCCGACACGCGAGCCGCTTCCATCCCGGCAGGGCCGGCACCGACCACCACGACTTTGCGCTTCACACCGGTCGATTTCTCGATGATGTGCGGCACGCCCATGTATTCACGGGAGGTCGCGGCGTTCTGGATGCACAAGACGTCCAGGCCCTGGTACTGACGGTCGATGCAGTAGTTGGCGCCAACGCACTGTTTGATCTGGTCGACCTGGCCCATCTTGATCTTGGCGATCAGGTGCGGGTCGGCGATGTGGGCACGGGTCATGCCGACCATGTCGACGTAACCACCTTCCAGAATACGGGTCGCCTGGTTCGGGTCCTTGATGTTCTGCGCATGCAGTACCGGAGCCTTCACCACTTCCTTGATACCGGCGGCCAAATGCAGGAATGGCTCCGGTGGATAACTCATGTTCGGAATCACGTTGGCCAGGGTGTTGTGGGTGTCACAACCCGAGCCCACGACGCCGATGAAGTCGATCATGCCGGTGTCGTCGTAATACTTGGCAATCTGCTTCATGTCCTCATGGCTCAGGCCATCAGGGTGGAATTCGTCACCGCAGATACGGATGCCGACGCAGAAGTCCGGACCGACTTCCTTGCGCACAGCCTTGATCACTTCCAGACCGAAACGCATGCGGTTCTCGAAGCTGCCACCCCATTCGTCGGTCCGCTTGTTGACTCGCGGGCTCCAGAACTGGTCGATCATGTGCTGGTGCACGGCCGACAGCTCGACGCCGTCCAGGCCACCGGCCTTGGCCCGTGCCGCAGCGCTGGCGTAGTTACCGATCACCCGCCAGATTTCTTCCGGCTCGATGGTTTTGCAGGTCGCGCGGTGCACCGGCTCACGGATGCCCGATGGCGAGAGCAAAGTTGGCCAATGCTCGCCGTCCCAACGGGAGCGACGCCCCATGTGGGTAATCTGGATCATGATCTTGGCGCCATGCTTGTGCATGGCGTCGGCCAGGTTCTGGAAGTGCGGAATGATCCGGTCGTCGGCCAGGTTGACCGACTTCCACCAGCCTTGCGGGCTGTCGATGGCCACGCTGGAGGAACCACCACAAATCGCCAGGCCGATCCCGCCCTTGGCTTTCTCTTCGTAATACTTGACGTACCGGTCGGTGGTCATGCCGCCGTCGGTGGCGTAGACCTCAGCGTGCGCGGTGCTGAGCACGCGGTTGCGGATGGTCAGTTTGCCGATCTGGATCGGCTGGAACATTGCTTCGAAAGCCATGGCGGGGTCCTCGACTTACAACGGCTTGACGGTGAACAAACCGTCGTCGTGGCCTTCTTCGGAGCCACCGTAGACTTGTTCGGCGACCGTGCGGATCTTGCTGCCACGAGCGGCCAGGATCTGGTCCATGGCGCCGGCGAACCAGCCAGTGAACATGTAGTCGACCTTGCGCCCGACCTTGCCGTACACGTAGACGAATGCGGAGTGTTCGAGCTTGACGCTGGCGGTGCCTTTGTCGAGGTCGATGTCCTGAATCTTGAACAGGCCCCAGCCGCGTTGCGACAGACGCTTCATGTAGTGCTCGAACACCGCGACGCCTTCCAGGCCATGGCATTCAGCTTCTTTTTCACACCAGTGCCAGGCGGACTTGTAGCCGGCCTTGTAGAGGATTTCGGCGTAAGCGTCGGCGCCCAGCACTTCCTCGATGCCCATGTGGTTGTTGACGAAGAAATGGCGCGGCACATACAGCATCGGCAGGGCGTCGGAGGTCCAGACACCGGTTTCGCTGTCGACTTCGATTGGCAATTGCGGGGCGATCTTGGCCATGGAAACTTAACTCCAGAAAATTCGTTGTGTTGCCCCCGGCACGGACGGCCGGGGGAAAGGATTCTTCAGATGCGGCGGCTTATTCGCCCCAAACGTCTTTCAAAACGTTGACCCAGTTCTCGCCCATGATCTTGCGCACCACACGCTCGGAATGGCCGCGTTTGAGCAGGGTCTCGGTCAGGTTCGGGAACTCGCCCACGGTGCGGATGCCCAGCGGGTTGATGATCTTGCCGAAGCTGGTCAGACGGCGGGCGTAGCCCTTGTCATGGGTCAGGTATTCGAAGAAGTCCTGGCCATGGCCCTGGGTGAAGTCGGTGCCGATGCCGATGGCGTCTTCGCCGACGATGTTCATGGTGTATTCGATGGCTTCGGCGTAATCGTCGATGGTCGAATCGATGCCCTTGGCCAGGAACGGCGCGAACATGGTCACACCGACGAAACCGCCGTGATCGGCGATGAACTTCAGTTCTTCATCGGATTTGTTGCGCGGGTGCACTTTCAGGCCCGACGGCAGGCAATGGGAGTAGCAGACCGGCTTCTTGGATTCGAGGATGACTTCTTCGGAGGTTTTCGAGCCGACGTGGGACAGGTCGCACATGACGCCAACGCGGTTCATCTCGGCGACGATTTCACGACCGAAACCCGACAGGCCGCCATCGCGTTCGTAGCAACCGGTACCCACCAGGTTCTGGGTGTTGTAGCACATCTGCACAATACCGACGCCCAACTGCTTGAAGACCTCGACATAGCCGATCTGGTCTTCGAAGGCGTGAGCATTCTGGAAGCCGAACAGGATGCCGGTCTTGCCCTGCTCCTTGGCTTTACGGATGTCGGCGGTGGTGCGCACCGGAATCACCAGGTCGCTGTTCTCGCGAATCAGCTTCTGGCTGGCGGCGATGTTGTTGACGGTGGCCTGGAAGCCCTCCCACACCGACACGGTGCAGTTGGCCGCGGTCAGGCCGCCCTTGCGCATGTCTTCGAACAGGTCGCGGTTCCACTTGGCGATAATCAGCCCGTCGATAACGATGCTGTCGGCGTGCAATTCGGCTGGGCTCATCAGGCTGTCCCCTATTAGCGATTCATGCGCCGAATCGTGTGCCGGCGCTTTGGGGCCAGCATATGCCTGAGGGACAGGGCAGCCGGGTGCAAAAACGACAGGGGAATTGCCGAAAGCGTCAATCCGCGACAAAGGGTCATCAACAGGCGTCATTGCCTACCTGTTCAAGCCCGTTCGCATGGGCCAGAATTCGCCGCATCACTGGATGCATTACTGAATTAAGGGGCGGCGACGCAATGAAATCGATCTTCCTGGCTTTGGCACTGATAGCGACCGGCGTACAGGCGGCCGAAGAGGCCGACGATAACCCCTGCGACGCTGTAGAGAATGAAGTCCAGACCCTGGAATGCTCGACTTACAGCAGAACCACCGCCGAACAGCTGCTGAGCGACAACTACCAAAGCCTGAGCGAACGCATGCAAACGCGCTACGGCAGCAACAAGGCGCAATTGACCGACATCACCGCCAAAATCAAGGCCGCGCAACAGCAGTGGCTGAAGACCCGGGATGCCGATTGCACGGTGGAAGCGTTCCCGGCGACGAGCGGTAGCAAGGCATTCACCATTGCGCAAAATGATTGCGTGGCGCGGATGAGTGACGAGCGGTCGGAGTTTTTGGAGTCGATTGGGCAGGAGTAAAAAACATAGAAATGGAGATTAATTTGATTCCCCACGAAGTAGTCAGCCGCATCGTCGATGGAGCACTCCCTATTCGCGCCTGGCGCGAACATCTGAACCTTACGCAGGATGAAGTTGCAAAACGCATGGGCATCTCCCAACCGGCATTCGCCCAGCAAGAGACCGTCGCCAAGCCCCGCAAGGCCACCCGTGAGAAAATCGCCGCAGCATTTGGCATCACCGCCAACCAACTAGAGTTGTAAGCTGCACGCCAGCATCAGGAAAAGGGATTGAAATGAAAATCTGCGGCATCGAAATCAAAGGCAGCGAAGCGATAATCGCCGTGGCCTCCCTTGACGGTCAGGCCCTGAGCCACGTCGCCCTGGCCACCAAGAAAATCGCCCTCGACGATGACGACGAAGCCGCGAACGTCAAGGTCTTTGCCGCTCAGGTGGCGTCGTTTGTTCGTGAGAACTCCATCGACCGGATCGCGATCAAGAAACGCAGCAAGAAAGGCGAGTTCGCCGGTGGGCCGACCACGTTCAAGATCGAGGGAATTTTCCAGCTGCTGGAAAATTGTGAGGTGACGCTGCTGTCGCCGCAGACGATCACGGCGCAGTGCAAGAAATTCAATGTCGAGCTGCCGGATACGCTGAACAAGTATCAGCATGAGGCTTACAAGGCGGCGTGCTCGGCACTGATGAAGAAGTAAAAGTGAAAGTAGATCAAATGTGGGAGCGAGCCTGCTCGCGATTGCGGTCAGTCCATTCCAGTTGATGTCGACTGATCCACCGCTATCGCGAGCAGGCTCGCTCCCACATTTTGTTTTGCGTTTAGCTCATACCAGCTCTCGCCCATCCCCCAACCGTCGTCGATCCTCCCGCGGGCACCGCTCAAACCTCGCCCGATAACTGCGGGTGAAATACGACGGCGATTCAAACCCGCACGCGATGCTCACTTCCAACACACTCATGTTCGTCTGCCGCAACAACTGCCGCGCCTTCTCCAGCCTTAAGCGCAGATAGAAATTGCTCGGCGTGTCGTTCAGGTGCAGGCGAAACAGGCGTTCCAGCTGACGTCGGGTGACCTTGATCGATTCCGCCAGCTCCAGGGTACTGAGCGGCGGTTCGCTGTGCTGTTCCATCTCCCCGATCACCTGCACTAGCTTCTTGTTGCTGATGCCATACCGCGTGGCGACTTCCATGCGCTGGTGATCTTTGCGCGGGCGAATGCGCCCGAGTACGAATTGTTCGCTGACCTGGATCGCCAGTTCCGGGCCGTGGGCCTGGCCGATGAGGTCGAGCATCAGGTCGATAGAAGCCGTGCCGCCGGCAGAGGTGATGCGTCGGCGGTCGATCTCGAACAGTTCCTGGGTGACGCTCAACTGCGGGTAAGACTCCTTGAACGCGTCGATGGCTTCCCAGTGCAGGGTCAGGCGATGGCCGTCGAGCAGGCCGGCTTCGGCGAGGACGAAGCTACCGGTGTCGATGGCGCCGAGCGTCACACCTTCGTTATCCAGGCGGCGCAACCAGTGCTCCAGTGCCGGAGTGGCGAACTTCAGCGGTTCGAAACCGGCGACCACCAGCAAGGTCGCTCCTTTCTTCAGCGGCTCCAGCGCCGCATCGGCGTTGACCGACATGCCGTTACTGGCCAGAACCGCCCCGCCATCGGCACTCAACACATGCCAGCGGTACAACTCGCCGCGAAAGCGATTGGCGACCCGCAGCGGCTCGATCGCCGAGATAAAACCGATCGCCGAAAAACCCGGCATCAACAAGAAGTAGAAATCCTGGGACATGGAGCGCACTCGATGGCAGGTAGCGAGAGGGCGGGAAGCGTGTGGACGTTGATACGCCACTTGTCAGCGGCATTCAAGTGCACAGGTCGCCGCAGTGCAAGAGCTGGTCGCCGCAGTGCGTTTTCACGGCCCTTGAGCTGCGTAACTTGGCATCACCGGCGCATCAGACACCGGAACCCACAATAACGACCTGCCGAGGAACCCACCATGAAACGACTGATCAGCAGCTGTGTTCTTGCACTCAGCGGTACCGCTTTCTTGAGCGCCAGTGTCATGGCCGCCGAACCCGCCGCGTGCCAGAACGTGCGCATGGGTGTAGTGAACTGGACCGACGTGATCGCCACCAGCGCCATGACTCAGGTCCTGCTCGATGGCCTCGGCTACAACACCAAACAAACCAGCGCCTCCCAGCAAATCATCTTCGCCGGGATCCGCGACCAGCGCCTGGACTTGTTCCTCGGGTACTGGAACCCGCTGATGACCCAAACCATCACGCCGTTCGTCGCGGCCAATCAGGTCAAGGTGCTTGAGGCGCCAAGCCTGAAAGACGCCCGCGCCACCCTCGCCGTACCGACTTACCTCGCCGACAAGGGCCTGAAAACCTTCGCTGATATCGCCAAGTTTGAAAAAGAACTGGGCGGCAAGATCTACGGCATCGAGCCAGGTTCGGGCGCCAACACCCAGATCAAGGCGATGATCGCCAAGAATCAATTTGGCCTGGGCAAGTTCCAGCTGGTCGAGTCTAGCGAAGCCGGCATGCTTGCGGCGGTGGATCGCGCCGTGCGGCGCAAGGAAGCCGTGGTGTTCTTCGGCTGGGCCCCGCACCCGATGAACGTCAACGTGCAAATGACTTATCTCACCGGCAGTGAAAATGCCCTCGGCCCGAACGAAGGCATGGCCACCGTGTGGACGGTCACCGCACCGAAATACGCCGAGCAATGCCCGAACATTGGTCGTTTGCTGAGCAACCTGACCTACACCGCCGAAGACGAGAGCCGGATGATGCAGCCGCTGCTCGATCACAAAGACGCGTTCGAATCGGCCAAGCAATGGCTGAAAGATCACCCGCAAGACAAGCAACGCTGGCTCGAAGGCGTGACCACCTTCGATGGCAAACCGGCCGCTGAAAACCTGAAACTGACCAGTAAATGAACCTGAAATGAATCACCGATTCGCAGCCCGACCGGGCTGCGAACGGAACCGTCACGCCCTGAGCCACACCCCAAAATCACGCCTGTAAGGAACCGCCTCATGAACCACGACGTCATCATCACCTGCGCACTCACCGGTGCTGGCGACACGACCGCCAGAAGCCCACACGTGCCGGTCACCCCGAAACAAATCGCCGCGGCCGCCGTGGAGGCCGCCAAGGCGGGCGCTACCGTGGTCCACTGCCACGTTCGCGATCCGCAAACCGGCAAGTTCAGCCGTGACGTGGCGCTGTACCGCGAAGTGATGGAGCGCATCCGCGAGGCCGACGTCGACATCATCGTCAACCTCACCGCAGGCATGGGCGGCGACCTGGAAATCGGCGCCGGCGAGAACCCGATGGAGTTCGGCCCGAACACCGACCTGGTCGGTCCGCTGACCCGTCTGGCCCACGTTGAAGAATTGCTGCCGGAAATCTGCACCCTGGATTGCGGGACCCTGAACTTCGGTGACGGCGACACCATTTACGTATCCACCCCGGCTCAGCTACGTGCTGGCGCCAAACGCATTCAAGAGCTGGGCGTCAAGCCTGAGCTGGAAATCTTCGACACCGGTCACCTGTGGTTCGCCAAGCAGATGATCAAGGAAGGCCTGCTCGATAACCCGCTGTTCCAGTTGTGCCTGGGCATCCCGTGGGGCGCTCCGGCCGATACCACCACCATGAAAGCCATGGTCGACAACCTGCCAGCCGACGCGGTCTGGGCCGGGTTCGGCATCGGTCGCATGCAAATGCCGATGGCTGCGCAAGCGGTGCTGCTCGGCGGCAACGTGCGGGTCGGTCTGGAAGACAACCTGTGGCTGGACAAGGGTGTATTGGCGACCAACGGCCAACTGGTCGAGCGTGCCTCGGAAATCCTCAGCCGCCTCGGCGCCCGCGTTCTGACGCCAGCTGAAGGCCGGGCAAAAATGGGCCTGACCAAGCGCGGTTAACCCTTACACACTTTCCCCCTGTGGGAGCGAGCCTGCTCGCGATAGCGGTTTACCTGCCTCAATTGATGCATCGGATGTACCGACGTCATCGCGAGCAGGCTCGCTCCCACAGTTTTTTCCGAGCCAAATTCAGGAATTGACCATGAGCTTTATCACCGAAATCAAAACCTTCGCAGCGCTGGGCAGCGGTGTCATCGGCAGCGGCTGGGTATCCCGCGCCCTCGCCCATGGCCTTGATGTAGTGGCCTGGGACCCGGCGCCCGGTGCCGAAACGGCCCTGCGCAAACGCGTCGCCAATGTCTGGGGCGCGCTGGAGAAACAAGGCCTGGCACCCGGCGCGTCGCAGGATCGGCTGCGCTTTGTCACCACCATCGAAGAATGCGTTCGCGATGCGGATTTCATCCAGGAAAGTGCTCCAGAACGACTGGAACTGAAACTGGAACTGCACAGCAAAATCAGCGCGGCGGCCAAGCCCAATGCGCTGATCGGCTCCAGCACCTCGGGCCTGCTGCCGAGCGAATTCTATGAAGGTTCAACCCACCCGGAACGCTGCGTGGTCGGGCACCCGTTCAACCCGGTTTACCTGCTGCCCTTGGTGGAAGTGGTCGGCGGCAAAAACACTGCGCCAGAAGCGGTGCAAGCGGCGATGAAAGTCTATGAATCCTTAGGGATGCGCCCGCTGCATGTGCGCAAGGAAGTGCCGGGGTTTATCGCCGACCGTTTGCTTGAAGCGTTGTGGCGTGAGGCGCTGCATCTGGTCAACGACGGCGTGGCAACCACCGGGGAAATCGACGATGCGATTCGTTTTGGCGCAGGTCTGCGCTGGTCGTTCATGGGCACCTTCCTGACTTACACCCTGGCGGGCGGCGATGCGGGCATGCGGCACTTCATGGCGCAGTTCGGGCCGGCTTTGCAATTGCCCTGGACGTATCTGCCGGCACCGGAGCTGACCGACAAATTGATTGATGATGTGGTGGAGGGCACCAGCGAACAGTTGGGCAAACACAGCATCTCGGCGCTGGAGCGCTATCGTGATGATTGCTTGCTGGCGGTGCTGGAGGCGGTGAAAACCACCAAGGCCAAACATGGCATGACGTTCAGCGAGTAACCCAAGTCAGGGGCCAGCAGGTCCGGCCTCATCGCGGGCAAGTCGGATCGCCGCACCGCCGCTCCCACAGGGTTCTACTGAATGGCATCGATTGTATGTACGCCTCAAATCACTGTGGGAGCGGGCTTGCCCGCGATAGCGCCAGCCCAGTCACCACATATTCTGGATCACTCATCATGCCCACCCTCACCACCTACCAAACCAAAATCATCCCCGACTGGGTCGACTACAACGGCCACCTGCGCGATGCCTTCTACCTGCTGATCTTCAGCTACGCCACCGACGCGCTGATGGATCGGCTGGGCATGGACAGCAACAACCGCGAAGCCAGCGGCCACTCGCTGTTCACCCTCGAACTGCACCTCAATTACCTGCACGAAGTAAAGCTCGATGCCGACGTCGAGGTGCATACCCAAATCATCGGCCACGACCGCAAACGTCTGCACCTCTACCACAGCCTGCATCTGGTGGGCGGTGAAAAGGAGCTGGCGGGCAATGAACAAATGCTGCTGCACGTCGACCTCAACGGGCCGCGATCCGCACCGTTCAGCGAAGAAACCTTGAGCAAGCTGAAGGCCATTGTCGCCGAGCAAACTGATCTGCCCGCCCCCGCCTGGATCGGCCGAGTGATCGCTTTACCCCCCGAAAAATAACAAGGAGCTCGCCATGAACACCGCCGCCGCTTTTGCCGATTTCCGCACCTACCCATTGATCAGCGCGCTGACCGCCGTGCGTAGCCTGGCGGATCGAATTCAAGTGACATGGGCGGACGGTCGGACCAGCCCTTTTCATCATCAATGGCTGCGGGACAACTGCCCGTGCCCGTTGTGCGTCTACACGGTGACCCGCGAGCAAGTGCTGGAAATCGTCGATGTCGCGGAAAATCTGATCCCCGACAGCACTCGGATCGATGCCGAAGGTTGTCTGTGTGTCGATTGGCAGGACGGCCACTTCAGCCGCTTCGACCCGGGCTGGTTGCGAGCTCACGCCTATGACGACGAATCCCGTACAGAGCGGCGGGCAGGCAAGCCGAAATCCAGGCTGTGGAACAGCGATTTGCAGTTGCCGGTATTTGAGTATCGGGCACTGATGGATGACGACGATGCCTTGCTGCAATGGCTATTGGCGGTGCGGGATATCGGCCTGACCCAAGTCCACGGCGTGCCCACCGAACCCGGCTCGCTAAAGCTGATCGCCCAGCGGATCTCCTTCATCCGCGAGAGCAACTTCGGCGTGCTGTTCAATGTGAAATCCAAGGCCGATGCAGACAGCAATGCCTACACCGCCTTCAACCTGCCGCTGCACAGCGACCTGCCGACCCGGGAGTTGCAACCGGGGCTGCAATTTCTGCATTGTCTGGTCAATGACGCCGACGGTGGCGAGAGCATTTTCGTCGACGGTTTTGCCATCGCCGAAGCCTTGCGCGAGGAAGATCCCGAGGCGTTTCAAGCCTTGTGTGAAATCCCCGTGGAGTTTCGCAACAAGGACCGCCACAGCGACTACCGCTGCCTGGCGCCGATCATTGCCCTGGGTGCGTTCGGGCAAGTGTCGGAAATCCGCATGGCGAACTTTCTGCGTGGGCCGTTCGATGCGTCGGTGGAGCAGATGCCCAGGCTCTATCGCGCTTACCGGCGCTTCATTGCGATGACTCGCGAGGCGCGCTTCCGGGTGATGACGCGGCTCAACCCCGGCGAGCTGTGGTGCTTCGACAACCGCCGCACCCTCCACGCCCATAACGCTTTCGACCCCGCTACTGGTGCGCGGCATTTCCAAGGGTGTTATGTGGATCGTGATGAGTTGTTGTCGCGCATCCTTGTGTTGCAACGCTAGACCGAGTCATCGTTCATCGCGAGCAGGCTCGCTCCCACATTGGATTTGTGTCGTACACCAATATGAGACCGCTGCAGATCACCTGTGGGAGCGAGCCTGCTCGCGATGGCGGTCGCCCAGACACCACATTTCCTGCTGAGTCATAGACAAAAAAAGCCCCGATCAAGCCGTGACAGGATCGGGGCAGAGGGTACTGTTGAGGAGCTGTTGCGCGAGGGTGACCAAACCTTCGTGAAGCCAGCTGAATCCAGTGTGCCTACTCCCATCCTTCGCAAGTTAGCCGAAAACGACCTGTTCATAGGTAATGCGGCCATTGCGACAAATCGTCCTTGCCGCCATCCCCGGCCCCTACCAGAATCGAGCCACGACACCGTTCCCTGAAGAAGGATTGCGTCATGATGCACGCCGATTTGATTGACCAGGAAGATCTGTTGGGCCAGCTAAAATCGTTGGGTTTTCAAGTGCCGAATGGCTCTACAGCTGAGCAGGCTTGCGAATGTGCAGTGCGAGGCTTGAACGATGAGCGTGCGATGACGCTGCGCACTATGGTCAAGCAGATGTACACCAGCAGCGCGACCATCCTGCCGGCCGTGCGCCAGGCCATCGACAAGCAATTGCTGCCGGCATTGGCGGAGTATCAGCAAAACCGTAGCGCCTGAGTACCGCCTCGCCATGATCGTTCCCACGCTCTGCGTGGGAATGCAGCCCGGGACGCTCCGCGTCCCTGCCGAAGCGGACGCAGAGCGTCCATTGAGGCATTCCCACGCAGAGCGTGGGAACGATCAGAGCATTAGAGCCTTACGCTGGCAAAAGTCGACTCGTTACGCGCCTGGCTCAACGCCGACAGCGGCCCGGACAACGGCGACAGCACCAAGGCTTGCGGCAGCGGCATCATCGCTACCTGCTGAGTCGTATTGGAACCTACACGTTCGTCACGCGGCGGAATGCCGAAGTATTCGCGGTAGCACTTGGAGAAGTGCGGCGTGGACACGAAACCACACACCGACGCCACTTCGATGATCGACATTGGCGTTTGCTTGAGCAGCTGCCGGGCGCGGATCAGGCGCAGTTTCAGGTAGTAACGCGACGGCGAGCAGTGCAGGTACTTCTGGAACAGCCGCTCCAGCTGACGACGCGAAACGGCGACGTACACCGCCAGTTCGTCGAGGTCGATCGGCTCTTCGAGGTTGGCTTCCATCAGCGCGACGATTTCCTGCAACTTCGGCTGGTTGGTGCCGAGCATGTGCTTGAGCGGCACGCGCTGGTGATCCTGTTCGTTGCGGATGCGCTCGTAGACGAACATTTCCGAAATCGCTGCCGACAGCTCACGGCCGTGATCGCGGCTGATCAGGTGCAGCATCATGTCCAGCGGCGCGGTGCCGCCAGAGCTGGTGAAACGGTTGCGGTCGAGGGTGAACAGCCGTGTGCTCATCGCCACACGCGGGAAAGCTTCCTGCATCGATGCCAGGCATTCCCAGTGCACGCTGCAATCGAAACCGTCCAGCAGGCCGGCGCACGCCAGGGCCCAGCTGCCGGTGCAGACCGCGCCGAGACGACGGGACTGACGCGCCTGGCTTTGCAGCCACGACACGTGCTCACGGGTTACGGTGCGCTGGATGCCGATACCGCCGCAGACAATGACGGTGTCCAGGGGCGGCGCTTTGTGCATGGAGGCGTCGGGGGTGATCTGCAGACCGTCACTGGCCCAGACCTGCCCGCCATCGACAGTGAGTGTGGTCCAGCGATACAGCTCGCGGCCGGACAATTGGTTGGCCATGCGCAGGGGTTCCACTGCGGAGGCCAGAGAAATCAGCGTGAAATTGTCCAGCAGCAAAAAGCCGATGGATTGAGGCGCACGGTTCTGGGGTTGAGCCCCGGAGTTGAACGTCGTCATCGCGGTATCTCCTCACACAAAGCGGGTGATGGCCTCAGGCGGAGGCTCTTTTTATTGCCATCGTTCTCGCGTGGGAGACGGGCTTTGTAATGACAGAGCAATTGCCATGCCTAAATTGAATGCGCGTTCAATAACTCCTGAAAACGACGTCGCGATGCGTCTAAATATGACTCGTAGAGACAGGAGGTTGTAAGTGTCATCAAGGGGCGCAGCGCTCTGCCCCGTTGCGTGTGAGCAAATCGGTAGCACTTGTGGGAACAGGGCTACGACGCTCCAGGAGAGAGTGTCACCGCAAGCACGGGTGACGGACGGTCAGGCTTGAATTGGATCCCTGACCGGGGCAGGCAGGCTTATCTGTTTGCGACGCTCTAAAAGGTGGCGCGTTTTGAATCGAGTGTTCACTTAGCGCGCAGTTTTGACTGGTCTGGTGTGGCGAGGGAGCTTGCTCCCGCTGGGGTGCGAAGCGGCCCTAAAATCTTTACGACTGCTGCGCAGCCGAGCGGGAGCAAGCTCCCTCGCCACAGGGTCAACTCGGTCTCAGCACTCAACTGCACTGACAGCCAACCCACCGCGCGAGGTCTCTTTATATTTGTCGTGCATGTCGGCACCGGTATCACGCATGGTGCGGATCACCCGGTCCAGCGAGATAAAGTGCTGACCGTCGCCCCGCAACGCCATCTGCGCAGCGTTGATCGCTTTCACCGCGGCAATCGCATTGCGCTCGATGCACGGCACTTGCACCAGCCCGCCCACCGGGTCGCAGGTCAGACCGAGGTTATGTTCCAGGCCGATTTCCGCCGCGTTGCACAGTTGCTCCGGCGTGGCACCGAGAACCTCCGCCAACCCGGCCGCCGCCATGGCGCAAGCCGAACCGACTTCGCCCTGGCAACCGACTTCGGCACCGGAGATCGAGGCGTTCTTCTTGCACAGAATCCCCACCGCCGCGGCACTGAGGAAGTAATCGACCACGTTGGCGTCAGTCACTGCCTCGCTGAATTTCATAAAGTAGTGCAACACCGCCGGAATGATCCCCGCCGCACCGTTGGTCGGCGCCGTGACCATGCGCCCGCCGGCGGCATTTTCTTCGTTGACCGCCAGGGCGAACAGGTTGACCCACTCCATCGCGCTCAAGGTCGAGCCGATCACGTTGGGTTTGTTCAGTTCTTGCAGGCTACGGTGCAACTTGGCCGCGCGACGGCGCACATTGAGGCCGCCGGGCAGGATGCCTTCATGCTTGAGGCCTTGTTCCACGCAATCCTGCATGGCGCGCCAGAGTTTCATCAGGCCGCTGCGGATTTCTTCTTCGCTGCGCCAGACCTTCTCGTTGGCCATCATCAATTCGGCCACGCGCAGGTTGTGCTTCTTGCACAGGCTGAGCAGTTCGACGGCACTGGAGAAGTCGTAAGGCAGCACGGTGCGATCCAGATCCACCACGCCGCTGGAAGCCTGCGCCTGATCGACGACAAAACCGCCGCCGATGGAATAGTAGGTGTCGCGATGCAGCTCGCCGTGATCGCCTTCGGCAACCAGAGTCATGGCGTTGGGATGGAACGGCAGGTTCTCGTCGATCAGACGCATGTCCCGGGCCCAGATGAACGGGACCGACAAGCGGCCGTCGAGCAATAGCGTTTGGGTTTCACGCAGAGCCTCGATGCGAATGCCGATTTGCGACGGATCGATCGCGTCCGGCCACTCGCCCATAAGCCCCATGATCACCGCGTTGTCGCTACCGTGACCGATGCCGGTGGCCGAGAGCGATCCATAAAGTTGAACTTCGACGCGATGTACCTGTTCCAAAAGTCCCCGCTCGCGCAAACCTTGCACGAACAGCGCCGCGGCGCGCATAGGCCCCACGGTGTGCGAACTGGAAGGGCCGATGCCGATTTTGAACAGGTCGAAAACGCTGATAGCCATTACTGCTGAACTCCTGGATGTGCCTGCTCCAGGCGCAAAAGCGCCCAGTGACGGAGCTGCTACGCTCAAGCTGCAATCCGCCGAGATGGCCGCATCATCAGGCTTTTGCCATGTCCTTCAACGTCTCACACCGACGCACTCATGTCCGCTAGCGCCGCAGGCCGCTTACGCTATGTTTTCGCCGTTTTTTTGCGGATCAGCGAAGCAAAACGGGCTGAAAAAAGCTGTAAACGACGTTACCGACACTGGATGCGACCATCCCTGTACTGGTTACGACGCACCCTGTAGGCGTCAGATTTTCACTGGTACATGATCGTATCGACTCGATTGCAAGGCGCCGTGGTAGAGCTGTCTCCAAAACGCCATCCAACCGCAACAGATAAGTGCGGTGGTCCAGTCGGAACACTGCCAAAAAAAACACCAAGGAGTCCCCCCTTATGAAAGGTTCCCCGTCGTTGTTGTTGGCCGCCATGCTGAGTCTGCCGTTCATGGCTCAAGCCGCAGAACCGGCCCAATGCAGTACCGTAAACTTCTCCGATGTCGGCTGGACGGACATTACCGCAACCACCGCGACCACCAGCGTTGTGCTCAACGCCCTCGGTTACAAGACCAAAACCACGATGATTTCCGTGCCGGTGACCTACAAGTCCCTGGCCGACGGCAAGAACATGGACGTCTTCCTGGGTAACTGGATGCCGACCATGGAAAACGACATCAAGGCCTATCGGGATGCCGGCACCGTGGAAACCGTGCGCACCAACCTCAAAGGCGCCAAATACACCCTCGCCGTGCCGCAAGCGCTGTACGACAAAGGGCTGCATGACTTTGCCGACATCGCCAAATTCAAGAAAGAACTCGACGGCAAGATCTACGGCATCGAGCCTGGCAACGACGGCAACCGTCTGATCCAGAGCATGATCGACAAAGACGCCTTCGGTCTCAAAACCGCCGGTTTCAAAGTCGTCGAGTCCAGCGAAGCGGGCATGCTGTCGCAAGTCGACCGCGCGCAAAAACGCGACACCGCTGTGGTGTTCCTCGGCTGGGCACCGCACCCGATGAACAAGCGCTTCAAGATTCAATACTTGACCGGTGGTGATGATTTCTTCGGCCCGGACTTTGGTGCCGCCACGGTTGCGACCAACACTCGCAAGGGTTATACCGAAGAATGCAGCAACGTCGGCCAACTGCTGAAAAACCTGGAATTTACCGTCGACATGGAAAGCTCTCTGATGGGCAACATCCTGGACGACAAGATGAAGCCTGACGCGGCCGCCAAGGCCTGGCTGAAAAAGAATCCACAGGTGCTCGATACCTGGCTGGCTGGCGTAACCACCATTGACGGTAAACCTGGCCTGGAGGCTGTGAAAGCCAAGCTCGCGCAGTAATGCTTATGCCGGGCGAGTTCGCTCGCCCGGGCTGTTTATTCCCTTGCATGCGGACGTTCACTACCATGCTGATTGATCAGAAAATCCCTTTAGGCCAGTACATCGCGGGCTTCGTTGAATGGTTGACGCAACACGGCGCCAGCACCTTCGACGCCATCGCCGTGTCACTGGAAACGATGATCCACGGCGTGACTTTTGCGCTGACCTGGTTCAACCCGCTGGCATTGATCGGCCTCATCGCGCTACTGGCACACTTCATTCAACGCAAATGGGGCCTGACCGTTTTCGTCATCGCCTCCTTTCTGCTGATCCTCAATCTGGGGTACTGGCAGGAAACCATGGAAACCCTCGCCCAGGTGCTGTTCGCCACCCTGGTGTGCGTGGTCATCGGCGTGCCGTTGGGCATCGTCGCCGCGCACAAACCGATGTTCTACACACTGATGCGTCCGGTGCTCGATCTGATGCAGACCGTACCGACCTTCGTGTACCTCATTCCTACCCTGACCCTCTTCGGTCTGGGTGTGGTCCCGGGCCTGATCTCGACGGTAGTGTTCGCGATTGCCGCGCCTATTCGCCTGACCTACCTGGGCATTCGCGATGTTCCACAGGAACTGATGGACGCCGGCAAAGCCTTCGGCTGCTCGCGTCGTCAACTGCTCTCACGGATTGAACTGCCTCACGCCATGCCAAGCATCGCGGCCGGCATCACCCAGTGCATCATGCTGTCGTTGTCGATGGTGGTGATCGCGGCACTGGTGGGCGCCGACGGTCTGGGCAAACCCGTGGTCAACGCACTGAACACTGCTGATATCGCCCTGGGCTTCGAAGCCGGCCTGGCGATCGTATTGCTGGCGATCATGCTCGACCGTATCTGCAAACAACCCGACGCTAAAGTAGGGGGTGACGCATGAGCATTATTCGCTTCGAAGACGTCGACGTAATCTTCTCCAAAGACCCGCGCGAGGCGCTCAAACTCCTCGACCAGGGCATGACCCGTGACCAGATCCTGAAAAAGACCGGGCAGATTGTCGGCGTTGAAAAAGCCAGCCTGGACATCGAAAAAGGCGAAATCTGCGTACTGATGGGCCTGTCCGGCTCCGGCAAATCCAGCCTGTTGCGCTGCATCAACGGCCTCAACACCGTCAGCCGTGGCAAGTTGTTCGTCGAGCACGAAGGCAAGCAGATCGACATCGCCTCCTGCACCCCCGCGGAACTGAAAATGATGCGCACCAAGCGCATCGCGATGGTGTTCCAGAAGTTCGCCCTGATGCCTTGGCTGACGGTGCGCGAGAACATCAGCTTCGGCCTGGAAATGCAGGGTCGCCCCGAGAAAGAACGCCGCAAACTGGTGGACGAGAAGCTTGAGCTGGTGGGCCTGACCCAGTGGCGCAACAAGAAACCCGATGAGCTGTCCGGTGGTATGCAGCAACGTGTGGGCCTGGCCCGCGCGCTGGCGATGGACGCCGACATCCTGCTGATGGACGAACCGTTCTCGGCCCTCGACCCGCTGATCCGCCAGGGCCTGCAAGACGAACTGCTGGAACTGCAAAACAAGCTCAGCAAAACCATCGTGTTCGTGAGCCACGACCTCGATGAAGCCCTGAAGCTCGGCAGCCGTATCGCGATCATGAAAGACGGCCGGATCATCCAGTACAGCAAGCCGGAAGAAATCGTCCTCAACCCTGCAGACGACTACGTGCGCACCTTCGTCGCCCACACCAATCCGCTGAACGTACTGTGCGGTCGCAGCCTGATGCGCACTCTGGACAACTGCAAACGTATCAACGGTTCGGTGTGCCTCGATCCGGGCGGCGACTCGTGGCTGGACCTGGCCGAAGGCAACACCATCAAAGGCGCACGCCAGAACGGCTCGAACCTGGACCTGCAGAACTGGATACCGGGGCAAGCGGTTGAAGGTTTGGGTCGTCGGCCAACACTGGTGGACTCCAACATCGGCATGCGCGATGCGCTGCAGATTCGCTACCAGACCGGCAACAAGCTGGTGCTGCATGACAACAACAAGGTGGTCGGGATTCTCGGCGACAGCGAGCTGTACCACGCGCTGCTCGGCAAGAACCTGGGGTAAGAGACAGCAGACACAAAAACGCCGCGAGAGAATCGCGGCGTTTTTGTTAGTGCAGATATTTATCTTGGAATACTGACAACTGTGGCGAGGGAGCTTGCTCCCGCTGGGTTGCGAAGCAGCCCAAAACCCAGACACTGCGGTATTTCAGAGAGATCGCGTTATCCGGATTTGCGACTGCTGCGCAGTCGAGCGGGAGCAAGCTCCCTCGCCACAATAGAACTGCGGTGCATCACTGCACCGCATCACCTCAAGTCTCAGCTATAAACCCGGCCTAGAAGCTGCCGATGGCTTTCAAACTGATCGAGCACGTCACGGGTGATCTGATCCTGAGTGAAGCCCATCAAGTCGTAATCCTGGCTGCCATTGTGCAGGTACACCTCGGCACGGTAGTAACGTGCGCGCGGTTCATCGGCACTTTCGGCCGACACCGTGTCGCTCGCCGCCGCCAGATAGCCGTCCAGGCTCACTTCGTAGACAAAAGGGTTGCCCTCCTCCATCTCTATCCGCAGGCCCATGCAACGTTTGGCCTTGCCCAGCAACGTTTGCACGTCCAGGCCCTTGCCACGCAGTTGAACCACGGCCTCTTCCAGCGCCGGGCTGACTTGCTTGTCCATGAAACGCTGAACGATCGACTGGTTCGGTTGCAGGTCCAACTGAGTCAAACGTTCGCTGAAACCACGACGACCACGCGCCGCCAGTTCCGCCTGCTCCTGTTCGATCTGCACGTCCTGGCGCATGGCCTTGTGCAAGCCGAACATGAAGAACACCAGCACCACCGAGAACGGCAGCCCCGCCAGCACCACCATGGTTTGCATGGCTTCGAAGTTACCGGCAAACAGCAGACCGATGGTCACCAGGGTGATCACCACCGACCAGAAAATCCGCAGCCAATGCGGTGCATCTTCGTCGACGTTGCCGCCCTTGCAGGAAAGGTTGGCCATCATCACCGCGCCGGAGTCCGCCGGGGTCAGGAACAGCACGAAACCGACAAAAATCGACACGCCGATCACGACCTTCGACGCCGGGTAATGCTCGAGCAACTGGTAGATTGCCATCGACGGCTGTTCGAGCGCCGTCTTCCCGAGTTCCACCGCCCCATGGTTCATCACCAGGTCCAGGGCCGAGTTACCGAAGATCGACAGCCATGCCAGGGTGAAGCCCAGCGGAATAAGCAGCACACCAGCCACCAGTTCACGCACCGTGCGACCCCGGGAAATACGCGCGATGAACATGCCGACGAATGGCGCCCAGGAAATCCACCAGGCCCAGTAGAACAGGGTCCACAGGCCCAACCAGCGGTCGGACTTCTCACTGTCGCCTTCATACACATAGAGGTCGAAGGTCTTCAGGACCGCACCGTTCAGGTAGTCGCCGATGTTTTGCACAAAGCCGTTGAGCAGGTGCAGGGTCGGGCCGAACAGCAGGACGAAAATCAGCAGACCGCTGAACAGCACGATGTTCAGGTTGGACAGACGGCGAATGCCGTTTTCCACGCCGGACACAGCGGCGATGGTCGCCACGGTGCTCATCACGATGATCACGATCAGCAGGTTAGTGTTGCTGTGTTCCATGCCGAACAGGTTTTCCAGCCCCGACGACACTTGCAGCGAACCGATCCCCAGGTTCGTCACCAGCCCCAGCAGGGTCACGAACATGCCGAAGCCGTCCACCGCATGACCGGCCGCGCCTTTGACCCAACGCTCGCCGACCAGCGGATACAGCGCCGAACGCAACGCCAGTGGCTGGTTATGACGATAGGCAAAGTACGCCACGGCCAGGCCGACCAGTGCGTAGATCGCCCAGCCATGCAGGCCCCAGTGCAGGAACGTCAGCTGCACCGCCTGACGTGCGGCAAGGTTACTGCCGGCCACGCCTTCCGGCGGATTGAAGTAGTGGTCCAGCGGCTCGGACGCACCGAAGTACAGCAAGGAAATGCCGATACCCGAGGAGAACAGCATCCCCGCCCAGGCGCCGTAGCTGAAGTCCGGGGTATCGTCCTTGCTGCCCAGCTTGAGCTTGCCGTAGGACGAAAACGCCAGGCCAACCACAAAAACCAGGTAAGCGGCGATCACCACCATGTAATACCAGCCGAAGCTGCGGGACAACCACGCCTGGGCAATGCCGAGCATTCTGCCGGCCGCTTGCGGGGCGATGATCAGAATGGCAGTTAATAGCAGGATCAACGCGGTAGAGGTGTAGAACACCCAACCGTTGACCGTCACCTTCTCGGGTGGGGTTTTTATTAGAGAGGCAGAACTCATGGCACAGATGCTCCAGGCAGTGCGAGAGAAGAACACAAGGCAACGCGTTACCCGACCAATCGGTTAGTTGGCAGCCGATCGGCGGGTGATATAAAGACACCCCGAAAAAAGCCCGAAACCCATGGAACGCCATTGCATGTGGGTTTCGAGCATTTTTAGATGTCGTTTTTCCGCCCACTACACGTAGGAAAAACCTGTAGGCAGCGACGAATTGTCGCAGATCTTATTCTTTGTTGATTGAACGTTCAATCAAAACAAAATAGACTGGCCCTCAACCCGGTAGGCGTATTTCGTCCACGGGAAGGCCTAAGGAGATGTGCAAGATGCCCAAGGTCGGTATGCAACCCATCCGCCGTCAGCAATTGATCGAAGCCACGTTACAGGCCGTCGATCAGGTCGGGATGGGGGACGCCAGCATTGCGCTGATCGCCCGTTTGGCCGGTGTCTCGAATGGCATCATCAGTCACTACTTTCAGGACAAGAACGGCCTGATCGCCGCCACGGCGCAGTATCTGATGAGTGTCCTCAGCGAGAACGTCACCGCGCGCCGTCAGGCGCTGGAGGACACCAGCCCACGGGCTCACCTCCAGGTGATTATCGAAGGCAACTTCGACGCCAGCCAGGTCAATGGCCCGGCAATGAAAACCTGGCTGGCCTTCTGGGCCACCAGCATGCACCACCCGTCTTTGCACAGGTTGCAGCGGATCAACGATCACCGTCTGTATTCCAACCTGTGCTGCCAGTTCCGCCGTGTGTTGCCGCTTGATCAAGCGCGTAGCGCCGCCCGCGGCCTGGCAGCCCTCATTGACGGTTTGTGGTTGCGCGGTGCGCTGTCGGGAGACGCTTTCGACACCGCGCAAGCGCACCAGATCGCTTACGAATACATGGATTTCCAATTGGCCAAGCAGGTGAGTTAGAGCACACATAATCGCTCAACCCCTGAACCGCTACCGACCGCGATGCCAATGCTATACGGCACGCCCGGTGGTCAACGCCAACCACTTAATGCACTTGCGAGGACACTATGGCCCGTTTCGAACTGCAAAAACTCTACATCGATGGCGGTTACTCCGACGCCAGCAGCGACGCCACCTTCGAAGCCATCAACCCGGCTAACGGTGAAGTCCTCGCAACCGTACAACGTGCGACCAAGGAAGACGTTGAGCGCGCTGTGGTCAGCGCCGAAAAGGGCCAGAAAATCTGGGCTGCAATGACCGCCATGGAGCGCTCGCGCATCCTGCGTCGCGCCGTGGACATCCTGCGCGAGCGCAACGATGAGCTGGCCGCCCTGGAAACCCTGGACACCGGCAAGGCGTACTCCGAAACCCGTTACGTCGACATCGTCACCGGCGCTGACGTGCTGGAGTACTACGCAGGCCTGGTGCCGGCCATCGAAGGCGAGCAGATCCCGCTGCGTACCACCTCTTTCGTCTACACCCGTCGCGAGCCGCTGGGCATCGTGGCCGGTATCGGCGCGTGGAACTACCCGATCCAGATCGCCCTGTGGAAATCCGCTCCAGCCCTGGCGGCCGGTAACGCAATGATCTTCAAGCCGAGCGAAGTCACCTCGCTGACGACCCTGAAGCTGGCCGAGATCTATACCGAAGCCGGCCTGCCGGCTGGCGTGTTCAACGTGTTGACCGGCAGTGGCCGTGAAGTCGGCACCTGGCTGACCGAGCACCCACGCATCGAGAAAGTCTCCTTCACCGGCGGCACCGACACCGGCAAGAAGGTGATGGCCAGCGCTTCCGCCTCGTCGCTCAAAGACGTGACCATGGAACTGGGCGGCAAATCCCCGCTGATCATTTTCGACGACGCCGATCTGGATCGCGCCGCCGACACCGCCATGATGGCCAACTTCTACAGCTCCGGTCAGGTCTGCACCAACGGCACTCGCGTGTTCGTCCCAAGCCACCTGAAAGCCGCGTTCGAAGCCAAGATCGTTGAGCGCGTTGCGCGCATCCGCGTCGGCAACCCGGAAGACGAAAACACCAACTTCGGTCCTCTGGTCAGCTTCGCCCACATGGAAAGCGTGCTGGGTTACATCGCCAAAGGTAAGGAAGAAGGCGCTCGCGTCCTGTGCGGCGGCAGCCGTCTGACCGACGGCGAATTCGCCAAAGGCGCGTTCGTGGCGCCGACCGTGTTCACCGACTGCACCGACGAGATGACCATCGTTCGCGAAGAGATCTTCGGCCCGGTGATGAGCATCCTGACCTACGAGACCGAAGAAGAAGTGATCCGTCGTGCCAACGACACCGAGTTCGGTTTGGCAGCTGGCGTTGTCACCAAAGACCTGAACCGCGCTCACCGCGTGATTCATCAACTGGAAGCCGGTATCTGCTGGATCAACGCCTGGGGCGAGTCCGACGCCAAGATGCCGGTCGGCGGCTACAAGCAGTCGGGCGTGGGCCGTGAGAACGGCATCAGCTCGCTGAACAACTTCACACGCATCAAATCGGTACAGGTCGAACTGGGCGATTACGCCTCGGTGTTCTAAGGCGGCATTTGCTTCGCCTGCGAGATCGCCTTCGCGAGCAGGCTCGCTCCCACAGAAGACTTCATTCCAATGTGGGAGCGAGCCTGCTCGCGATCGAGTGCGAAGCACTCGCCTGACCTGACCAACTTCAAAGAGGGTGCATTCAATGTCCCAAGAATTCGATTACATCATCATCGGTGCCGGCTCGGCCGGTAACACCCTGGCGACCCGTCTGACTGAAGACGAAGGCGTCACCGTCCTGCTGCTCGAAGCCGGCGGCCCGGACTACCGTCTGGATTTCCGTACGCAAATGCCGGCCGCCCTGGCCTTCCCGCTACAAGGTCGTCGCTACAACTGGGCTTACGAAACCGATCCGGAGCCACACATGGACGGCCGCCGGATGGAGTGCGGCCGCGGCAAGGGCCTGGGTGGTTCTTCGCTGATCAACGGCATGTGCTACATCCGTGGTAACGCGATGGACTACGACAACTGGTCGAAACTGCCCGGCCTGGAAGACTGGACCTACCTCGACTGCCTGCCGTATTTCCGCAAGGCGGAAACCCGTGACATCGGCCCGAACGACTACCACGGTGGCGACGGTCCGGTCAGCGTGACCACACCGAAAGCCGGCAACAATCCGCTGTTCCATGCGATGGTTGAAGCCGGCGTGCAAGCCGGTTACCCGCGTACCGAAGACCTGAACGGCTACCAGCAGGAAGGTTTCGGCCCGATGGACCGCACCGTGACGCCGAACGGCCGTCGTGCCAGTACCGCTCGCGGTTACCTGGACGTCGCCAAGAAGCGTTCGACCCTGACCATCGTCACCCACGCCCTGACCGACAAGATTCTGTTCGAAGGCAAGCGTGCGGTTGGCGTGCGTTACCTGATCGGCGCGGCTGAAGAGCGCGTTGAAGTCCGTGCCCGCAAGGAAGTGCTGCTGTGCTCCGGCGCCATCGCGTCGCCACAGATCCTGCAACGTTCCGGTGTCGGCCCGGCCGAACTGCTGAAAAAACTCGATATTCCGGTGGTTCATGACCTGCCAGGCGTCGGTGAAAACCTGCAGGATCACCTTGAGCTGTACCTGCAATACGCCTGCACCCAACCGGTCTCGCTGTACCCCTCGCTGCTGCTGCACAACCAACCGGCCATCGGCGCCGAGTGGCTGTTCAACGGCACCGGCATCGGCGCCAGCAACCAGTTCGAAGCCGGCGGTTTCATCCGCACCCGTCCGGAATTCGATTGGCCGAACATCCAGTACCACTTCCTGCCGGTGGCGATTAACTACAACGGCAGCAACGGTGTGAAAGAGCACGGCTTCCAGGCACACATGGGCTCCATGCGTTCGCCAAGCCGCGGTCGCATCCAGGCCAAGTCCAAGGATCCGCGCGAGTACCCGAGCATTCTGTTCAACTACATGGCCACCGAGCAGGACTGGCAGGAGTTCCGCGATGGCATCCGCCTGACCCGTGAAATCATGCAACAGCCTGCACTGGACGCCTTCCGTGGTCGCGAAATCAGCCCGGGCATCGACGTGCAAACCGACGAGCAACTGGACAAGTTCATCCGCGAGCACGCCGAAACCGCGTTCCACCCGTCCTGCTCGTGCAAGATGGGCACCGACGAGATGGCCGTGGTCGATGGCGAAGGTCGTGTGCATGGCATGCAGGCCCTGCGCGTGGTCGATGCCTCGATCATGCCGATCATCACCACGGGCAACCTGAACGCGCCAACGATCATGATGGCCGAGAAAATCGCCGACAAGATCCGCGGTCGCAAGCCACTGCCGCGCAGCAAGGCCAAATACTACGTGGCCGGTGATGCACCGGTGAAGGGCAAGCCATTGCGGGATGTGAGCCCTACTGCTCAGTAAGACAGTTAAGTTACACCGAGGCGCTGCCATCGCGAGCAGGCTCGCTCCCACAGAGGATCTTCAGTGAACACAGATTCTGTGAGCACCCAAGATTAAATGTGGGAGCGAGCCTGCTCGCGATGGGGCCCGATCAAACACCACACCTCTCCCGGTAATCCTTTCCTACACCGCTCCGCCCTTGATCCTACCCCCACGCAGGCCTAATCTAGTCCCCGCGCAAACGTTTCACCCTCCCCCTCGCAATACCGATACATCGCAACTCCATACCAAGGAGGTTCCCGAATGTTCGATTTCCACCCCCAGCTCAAGCAGCGTTTCGCTGCGTTGCGCACGGGCGCTGAATTTTTTTCGCTGCGATATGTACACGAGTCCGGCCAGTACCTGTCGGTGCGCAAGAACGTCGCCGAACCGCCGAGCCTGAGCCGGGACGAAGGGGCGATGCTGACTGTTCGGGTCAACGGCGTCGAAGCCTACGCCGCGACCAACGACCTGTCCCTGTCCGGCCTGCAAGCTGCACTGGAGAGGGCTGAGCAACAAGCCCGTCGACTCAAGCCCCACGCCCTGCTCGACCTGCGCGAGCAAGCCGTCTCCAGCGACCGCGCCGACTATTTCTCGCCCAACCTCGACCAGCCCTTCCCGACCCTGAGCGATTGCTACCTACTGCTCGGCGCCGAATCCGCCGCCGTGCCCAAGGACGAGCGACTGGTGAACTGGCAGGCGAGCATCGGTATCACCAACGTCGAGCAGATTTACCTCAACAGCGCCGGTGCCGAACTGCGCCAGGCCCAGCGCTTCGTCTACCCGAGCATGGACGTCACCGCCTACGACGGTAGCGACAGCCAGACCCGCACCCTGGGCCGCGAGAACTTCGGCCAGCAGGGCGGCTTTGATGTGATCAGCCGCTGCGGCCTGGTCGGCTGCGGCCCGAAAGTCGCCGATCAGGCGCTGCAATTGCTGCTGGCGCCGAACACCCCGCAAGGCCCGCGCGACCTGTTACTGATGCCCGACCAGATGATGCTGCAGATCCACGAGTCCATCGGTCATCCGCTGGAACTGGACCGCATCCTCGGCGACGAGCGCAATTACGCCGGCACCAGTTTCGTCAAGGCAGAAGACTTCGGCCGCCTGCAATACGGCTCCGCACTGCTCAACGTGACGTTCGACCCGGACATCCCCGAACAGCTCGCCAGCTACGGCCATGACGACGAAGGCACTGCCGCCAGCAAGCAATTTCTGATCAAGGAAGGTTTGTTGCTACGACCATTGGGCGGCGCACTCTCGCAGTTCCGAGCCGGCCTCGACGGTGTAGCCAACAGCCGCGCCTGCGGCTGGAACCGTCCGCCGATCGACCGTATGGCCAACCTCAACATCGAGCCCGGCGATCAGCCACTGGAACAACTGATCGGCAATATCGAGCACGGAATCTTGATGAGCACCAACCGTTCATGGTCCATCGACGATGCGCGCAACAAATTCCAGTTCGGCTGCGAATGGGGCCAGTTGATCGAAAACGGCGAACTCAAGGGCGTGGTGAAAAACCCGAATTACCGGGCGATTTCCGCACAATTCTGGAAAAGCCTCAGCGCCGTCGGCGACGCCAGCACCTTCAAAGTGCTGGGTACGCCGAACTGTGGCAAAGGCGAACCGAACCAGGTGATCCGCGTCGGCCATGCGTCGCCGGCCTGTGTGTTCAGCAACGTTGATGTGTTTGGGGGAGATGCCTGATGAGTACATTCAAAGGTCAGGCCGAGTCGTTTAAAACATTGGTCAACTGGCTGCGTGATGCGCTGCATGAGCCTGAACAATTCACCCTCAGCTACGCCGCCGAATCGTCGGCCTTCGTGCGCTTCAACCACGCCAAAGTGCGTCAGGCCGGGCAGGTGCAGCAGGCAAGCATCGGCTTCAAACTGATTAACGACGGCCGCCACGCCGACCTCGATATCACGTTGTCGGGCGATCCGGAAGTCGATCTTCAGCGTCTGACCGAGGGGCTGCAACAGTTGCGCGACACCCTGCCGTTGCTGCCTCAGGACCCGTACCTGCTGCTCAACCATGACGACTGGCAGAGCAACAACGTGCAGGATCATCCGCTGCCGGACACCGAGCAGGTGGTCGCTGAAATCACTCAGGCCGGCGAGGGGCTGGATCTGGTCGGCTTCTACGCTGCCGGGCCGATCAGTCGCGGTTTCGCCAGCTCTTCGGGCGCGTTCGGCTGGCATCAGGCCAACAGCTTCAACTTCGATTTCAGCCTGTTCCATGAAAACGGTCAGGCGGTGAAAGCCAGCTATGCCGGGCACGACTGGAACAGCGAAGGCTTTGCCCGGCGTTTCCAGCAGGCCCGCGAGCAGTTGGCGTTTCTGGGGCGGCCAACGCGCACGCTGGCGCCGGGTCAGTACCGCGCGTACCTCGCGCCGGCAGCCCTGGAAGAAATCATGGGCATGCTCAGTTGGGGTGGCTTCTCGGCGCAGTCGATTGCCAGCAAGAGCAGTCCGTTGCAGAAGCTCTACGGTGGCGACAGCTCATTCAGCCCGTTGGTGTCTCTGGATGAAAAAGTCAGCGGTTCCCTGAGCCCGGCGTTTTCAGGCGAAGGTTATCCGCGCAGTGATCTGAGCCTGATTGTCGAGGGCAAGGCCGGCGCACAACTGGTCGGCTCACGCAGCGCCGCCGAATACGATTTGACCGCCAACGGTGCCAGCGGCGGTGAAGCGCCGAGTGCGTTGAACATGGCGGCCGGGGTGTTGCCTGATGCCGAGATTCTCAAGCAACTGGGCACCGGTTTGTACATCAGCAACCTGTGGTACCTGAACTACTCGGACCAACCGGCGGCACGCCTGACCGGCATGACGCGATTTGCGACCTTCTGGGTCGAGAACGGCGAGATTCAGGCGCCGGTCAGCACCATGCGTTTCGATGACAGCGCCTACAGCTTGCTGGGTTCGCAGCTGGAAGCGTTGACCGAGGAACGCGAGTTGATGTTGTCGGCCAGCACGTACAGTCAGCGGGCGACTGCTTCGGCGTTGTTGCCCGGTGCGCTCGTCAGCCGATTGACCCTGACCCTGTAAACACAAAACTGTGGCGAGGGAGCTTGCTCCCGCTGGGTTGCGAAGCGACCCCCTAGATCGGCAAACGCGTTCTATCAGACATACCGCATTCGCCGGATTTACGACTGCTACGCAGCCGAGCGGGAGCAAGCTCCCTCGCCACAGGGTTCAGCGCCAGCCACGAATCTGCATTAACCCACAAGAGGCCCCATGCCCAACCGCCCACCTCTCGACGCTGTCACCGCCCGCTGGTTGCCGTGGGTCGTCGCCATTGCCTTCTTCATGCAGTCCCTCGACGGGACAATCCTCAACACCGCCCTCCCCGCCATGGCCCGAGACCTGGCCGAAGACCCGCTGCGCATGCAGGGGGTGATCATCGCCTACATGCTCACCGTCGCGTTACTGATCCCCGCCTCCGGCTGGATCGCCGACCGTTTCGGCACCAAAAAAATCTTCTTCGGCGCCATCCTGTTGTTCAGCATCGGCTCATTGCTCTGCGCCTTGTCGAGCACTCTGAGCATGCTGATCGGTGCCCGGGTGATCCAGGGCCTGGGCGGCGCCTTGATGCTGCCGGTCGGACGATTGGTGGTGCTGCGTGCGTATCCGCGCTCGGAGCTGGTGCGAATCATGGGGTTCATTACCATCCCTGGCCTGCTCGGCCCGCTGATCGGCCCGACCATGGGCGGCTGGATGGTGCAATACCTGACCTGGCACTGGATCTTCCTGATCAACCTGCCGGTGGGCGTCCTCGGTTGCTACGCGGTATGGAAATTCATTCCCGACCTGCGCGGCAGTGAACGCACCCGCTTCGATAGCCTGGGCTTCTTGCTGTTCGGCGCGGCGATGGTGCTGATCACCATCGCCATGGAAGGCCTCGGCGAACTGCGTCTGCCGCACTTGCGGGTGATGTTGCTGTTGTTTGCCGGCATGGCGTGTCTGGCGGCCTATTGGCTGCGGGCCGGGCACATCGACAATCCGCTGTTTGCGCCATCGCTGTTCAAGACCCGGACCTTCGCCGTGGGCATCCTCGGCAACCTGTTCGCCCGGTTGGGCAGCGGCGCATTGCCGTTCCTGGTGCCGTTGCTGCTGCAAGTGGCGCTGGGCTATTCGCCGTCACAGGCCGGGATGAGCATGCTGCCCCTGGCCGCGGCGGCGATGGTCGCCAAATCGGTGGCGCGGCCGTTGATCGAACGTTTCGGCTACCGCATCGTGCTGACCGGCAACACACTGGCGCTGGGAATCATGCTGGCAAGCATGGGCCTGGTCAGCGAGCAGACGCCGTATTGGCTGCTGCTGGCCCAGTTGGCGATTCTGGGGGCGATCAACTCCTTGCAGTTCACCGCGATGAACACCGTCACCCTGATCGACCTCGATGACGCCAGCGCCAGCAGCGGCAACAGTTTGCTGTCGGTGGTCGCGCAACTGTCCCTGAGCCTCGGCGTGGCCTGCGCGGGTGCCCTGCTCGGCGGCTTCACGGCGGAGATCGGCAATGACGGCGTGGACACGGTTCTGGGCGCGTTCCAGCTGACGTTCGTGACGGTCGGAGTCATGGCGATGCTGGCTGCAACCATCTTCTCGCAGCTGTCGAGAGAAGACGGACGGCGCGTCAAACGTCCGGAACAGCACATAGAGCCTTAGGGCGAATGGCCATGGGACTGATACACTGCGCGACATTTTGTTTTGCAGGCCAGTCCCGTGACCACCATCGCCACCGCTTTTAATACTTTGCCGCTGTCCGCCGCCATGCTGGCTAACCTCGACTCCCTCGGTTATGCCCAGATGACGCCGATCCAGGCGCAAAGCTTGCCGGTGATCCTCAAGGGGATGGACCTGATCGCCCAGGCCAAGACCGGCAGCGGCAAGACCGCGGCCTTCGGTATCGGCCTGTTGAACCCGATCAATCCGCGCTTTTTCGGTTGCCAGGCGCTGGTCATCTGCCCGACCCGTGAGCTGGCCGACCAGGTTGCCAAGGAAATCCGCCGTCTGGCCCGTTCCGAAGACAACATCAAGGTCCTGACCCTGTGTGGCGGCGTGTCGTTCGGTCCGCAGATCGGTTCGCTGGAACACGGCGCGCACATCATCGTCGGCACCCCGGGGCGCATTCAGCAGCACCTGCGCAAGGGTTCGCTGGTACTCCACGGCCTGAACACCCTGATCCTCGACGAAGCCGACCGCATGCTCGACATGGGCTTCTACGATTCCATCGAAGAAATCATCGCCCAGTGCCCGGAACGTCGCCAGACCCTGCTGTTCTCTGCCACTTACCCAGTAGGCATCAAGCAGTTGGCCTCGAAATTCATGCGTAACCCGCAGCAAGTGAAGGCCGAGGCATTCCACGACGACACCCAGATCGAACAACGCTTCTACGAGATTTCCCCGGAAGAGCGCATGGACGCCGTGGTTAAAGTCCTCGCGCATCATCGTCCGGCTTCCTGCGTCGCGTTCTGCTTCACCAAGCAGCAGGTTCAGGAAACCGTCGATCACCTGACCGCCAAAGGCATTTCCGCAGTAGGCCTGCACGGCGATCTGGAACAGCGTGACCGCGACCAGGTCTTGGCGATGTTCGCCAACCGCAGTACGTCGGTACTGGTTGCCACCGACGTCGCCGCGCGCGGTCTGGATATCGATGCGCTGGACATGGTGATCAACGTCGAACTGGCCCGTGACTCGGAAATCCACATTCACCGCGTTGGCCGTACCGGTCGTGCCGGTGAGAAAGGTATCGCGATCAGCCTGGTCGCTCCGTCCGAAGCCCATCGCGCCCAGGCTATCGAGCAACTGCAGAAGTCGCCGCTGAGCTGGGATCAGCTGGACAACCTGAAATCCCAGGGCGGCGCACCGCTGCTACCGGTAATGAGCACGCTGTGCATTGGTGCGGGCCGTAAAGACAAGGTGCGTCCGGGTGACATTCTCGGCGCACTGACCGGCGACGCCGGTATTCCGGGCGCTCAGGTCGGCAAGATCGCGATTTTCGACTTCCAGGCGTATGTGGCTGTGGAACGTGGAATCGCCAAGCAAGCCTTGCAACGCCTGAACGACGGTAAAATCAAAGGCCGCTCGTTGCGCGTGCGCATTCTGTAAGGACACTGTATTCCCCTGTGGGAGCGAGCCTGCTCGCGATGGCGGACTGTCAAACAACATCTATGTTGAATGTGCAGGCCTCATCGCGAGCAGGCTCGCTCCCACAGTTTGTTTTGTGGCGACACATCAAGAGGACACCGTTTTGCGTTCTACCGAAGTCGTGATCATTGGCGCTGGCGCCGCAGGGTTGATGTGTGCGCTGACCGCCGCCGGGCGCGGGCGCAAGGTGATGTTGCTTGACCACGCGAACAAGGCCGGCAAGAAAATCCTGATGTCGGGCGGTGGCCGCTGCAATTTCACCAACATGTACACCGAACCGGGCAATTTCCTCTCGCAAAACGCACATTTCTGCAAATCCGCCCTGGCGCGCTATACCCAATGGGACTTCATCGGCATGGTCGCCAAGCATGGTGTGCCGTACCACGAGAAAAAACTCGGTCAGCTGTTCTGCGACAACAAATCCAGCGACATCCTTGAGATGCTGCTCAACGAATGCGACCAGGTCGGCGTGAGCTTGCACCTGGACACCTCGATCCAGACCATCGAAAAACTCGAAAGCGGCTACCTGCTGGACACCACGCTGGGCCAGATCACCTGCGAATCCCTGGTGATCGCCACCGGCGGCCTGTCGATTCCGACCCTCGGCGCCACCGGCTTCGGTTATCAAGTCGCCAAGCAGTTTGGCCACGACTTGCTGCCGACCCGCGCAGGCTTGGTGCCGTTCACCATCACCGATCAGCTCAAGGCGCTTTGCACCGAGCTGTCCGGCACCTCGGTGGACTGCCTGGTGAGCTGCAACGACCAGAGCTTTCGCGAGAACATCCTGTTCACCCACCGTGGCCTCAGCGGTCCGGCGATTTTGCAGATTTCTTCGTTCTGGGAGTCCGGCGACACGGTAGAGATCAACCTGATGCCGGACCACGACGTGCCGACCTGGCTGCAACAACAGCAGGCCGAACGCCCGAACAGCGAGTTGAAAACCCTGCTCGGTGAAATCTTCACCAAGAAGATGGCCAACCTGCTCGCGGACAACTGGTTTGTCTCCAAACCGATGAAGCAGTACACCCACGCCGAACTGGCGGATATCGCCGAAAAACTGGCGAGCTGGAAAGTCGTACCGGCCGGCACTGAAGGCTACCGCACTGCCGAAGTAACCCTGGGCGGCGTCGACACGCGTGAAGTGTCGTCCAAGACCATGGAATCGCTGAAGAGCCCCGGTTTGTATTTCATCGGCGAAGTGCTCGACGTCACCGGGCATCTCGGCGGCTTCAACTTCCAGTGGGCCTGGGCCTCCGGTTACGCGGCCGCGCAGTACGTCTGACTCAACCAATAACCTGTGGGAGCGAGCCTGCTCGCGATAGCGGTCTGACAGTCGACATCAATGTTGAATGTGCCGGCCTCATCGCGAGCAGGCTCGCTCCCACATTTGTTATGCGTTGATCTCTGAAGGAACAGATTTTGCTGTCAGATGTGATCGGCGCCATTGCGTCGGCGTCATTAGTGGCTCAATTTAGCGTCATTGCCTCGGAAGGCCTTCGCACTTCATGCCATCGACCACATTTCGTCAGTCTCTGCGTCGCCTCTGGGCGCTGGATAAATTCAGTTATAGCGTGCGGGTATTCATCGCCCTGACCGGCAGCATGGTGCTGTGTTGGTATCAGGATCAAATGGGGCTGCTGATCCCGTTGTTCCTGGGAATCATCGCCAGCGCCCTGGCCGAAACCGACGACAGCTGGCAGGGTCGCCTCAATGCGCTGGCCGTGACGCTGGTGTGTTTTATGGTCGCCGCCCTGTCCGTCGAACTGCTCTTCCCCTACCCCATCCTCTTTATCATCGCCTTCGCACTGGCCAGCTTCTGTCTGACCATGCTTGGCGCGTTGGG
This sequence comes from Pseudomonas sp. P9_31, assembly GCF_034008235.1. NCBI lineage: Bacteria > Pseudomonadati > Pseudomonadota > Gammaproteobacteria > Pseudomonadales > Pseudomonadaceae > Pseudomonas > Pseudomonas sp. P9_31. The sequence goes on along the minus strand of NZ_CP125375.1, from coordinate 527,597 downwards.
CGAACGTTATGGCGCGATTGCTTCGGCGACACTGATTCTGTCGGTCTACACCATGATCGGCGTGGACCAGCGCGGCGGCGCAGTCACCGATTTCTGGCACGAGCCGGTGCTGCTGGTGGCCGGTGCGGCGTGGTATGGCTTGCTCTCGGTGCTGTGGCAGGCGATGTTTTCCAACCAGCCGGTGCAGCAGAGCCTGGCGCGACTGTTCCGTGAATTGGGTTATTACCTGAAACTGAAGTCGTCGCTGTTCGAGCCGATCCGGCAGATGGATGTAGAGGCGCGACGACTGGAACTGGCCCAGCAGAACGGTCGTGTGGTTGCTGCATTGAACGCTGCCAAGGAAATCATTCTGCACCGGGTCGGCGATGGCCGGCCAGGCTCGAAGCTCAGCCGCTACCTGAAGCTGTACTTCCTCGCCCAGGACATTCACGAGCGCGCCAGTTCTTCGCACTACCCCTACAACGCTCTGGCCGAAGCGTTCTTCCACAGCGACGTGCTGTTCCGCTGTCAGCGCCTGCTGCGCCAGCAAGGCAAGGCTTGCCGCGCACTGGCCGAGTCGATCCAGATGCGTCAGCCGTTCACTTATGACGCAAGCTTCGCCGAGGCCCTGAGCGACCTGCACGCCTCCCTCGAACACCTGCGCATCCAGAGCAATCCGGCCTGGCGCGGTCTGTTGCGTTCGCTGCGGGCACTGGCCGCCAACCTCGGCACCCTTGACCGTTTGCTCAGCGACGCCAGCAACCCCGATGCGCTCGCAGACGCCACCGACAGCAGTCTGCTCGACCGCTCACCCCGCAGCCTCAAGGATGTCTGGATACGCTTGCGCACACAGCTGACGCCGACATCCTTGCTGTTCCGCCACGCCCTGCGCCTGCCCCTGGCGTTGAGCATCGGCTACGCGATGGTGCATTTGATCCACCCCTCGCAAGGTTACTGGATCATCCTCACCACGCTGTTTGTCTGTCAGCCGAACTACGGCGCCACCCGCCGTAAACTTGGCCAGCGGATTATCGGCACCGCCATCGGCCTGACCGTGGCCTGGGCGCTGTTCGATCTATTCCCGAACCCGTTGATCCAGTCGAGCTTCGCCATCGTTGCCGGGGTGGTGTTCTTTACCAACCGCACCACCCGCTACACCTTGGCGACTGCCGCAATCACGATCATGGTGCTGTTCTGCTTCAACCAGGTGGGGGACGGTTACGGGCTGCTCCTGCCGCGACTGTTCGATACCTTGCTCGGCAGCCTGATCGCCGGACTGGCGGTGTTCCTGTTTCTGCCGGACTGGCAGGGTCGACGCCTGAACAAAGTGCTGGCCAATACCCTGACCTGCAACAGCATTTACCTGCGCCAGATCATGCAGCAATACGCCGTCGGTAAAAGCGACGACCTGGCTTATCGCCTCGCCCGACGTAACGCGCACAACGCCGACGCCGCATTGTCGACGACGCTGGCCAACATGCTGATGGAGCCGGGGCATTTCCGTAAGGAAGCGGATGTCGGTTTCCGATTCCTGGTGCTGTCGCACACCTTGCTCAGCTATTTGTCGGGGTTGGGCGCGCACCGCGAAACCCAATTACCGTCGGACGTGCGTGCGCATTTGATCGACGGTGCCGGCGTGAGCCTGGCCGCCAGCATCGACGAAATCGCCCAGGGCCTGGCGAGTAAACAACCGATTGAGATTCAGAGCGATGAGGAAGAAGCGCTGGCCAACGGGCTGGAGCAAATGCCGGATGAAATCGATGAAGGCCAGCGGTTGGTGCAGACGCAACTGGCGTTGATCTGCCGGCAACTGGGGCCGTTGCGGACGTTGGCGGCGCATCTCATTAAAGACACCAGCGAAACCTGAGATTTGTAGTGACTGGACTGACCTCTTCGCGAGCAAGCCCGCTCCCACATTGGAATGCGTACTCCTGTGAGAGCGGGCTTGCTCACGAAAAGGCCATCCGCCTCACCACAAAACCCGGATCAACCCACCTCACATCCCATGCTGCCTGAGCAACTTGTCATAACTCCCATCGGCCTTCATCGCCGCAATCTCGCGGTCGAAACCGGCGACGATCTGTTCATGCTGCGGATTCTTCAGGCTCACCAGAATGTGCAGGCTGTTCTCGCTCAACGGCTTGGGTAAAAACTCCACGGCATTGCGCACTTTGGACGATTCCCGAGCGAGGTAATACTTGGCGACGAACTCATCTTCCAGGGTCAGCTTGACCCGGTCGGCCGCGACCATGCGCACGGCCATGGCGAAGTTATGCACCGGGACTTTCTGCAGCGACACATCATCGTCAAACTCGTGCGAATAGGCATAACCGCGTACCACCGCTATCGGGTAGGTGTGCAGTTGTTGCAGGTTGTTGAATTCGATCGGCGCGTCTTTACGCTTGAGAAAGCGCACACGGTTGAGCAGGTACTCACCAGAAAACTGCCCCAGCTTCGTGCGCTCGTCGGCGTACCAGGCGTTGACCAGCACGTCGTAACGCCCCTCGCCGACCCCAAACAAAGCTCGCGCCCACGGCACCTGTTCGAAATCACTGGCATAACCGGCCCGGGCCAGCGCGGTACTGACGATGTCCGTGGCCAATCCGCCATTGACCAGCGTGGCGTCGGTAAAAGGTGGCCAGGCATCAGCTACCAAACGCAGCTTTTCCGCTGCCGCGCTCTGTGTCAGCAACAGCAATCCAATCCAAGCAAACGCTCGATGTAATCGCGGCATGCCAGAAAATCCTTAGCGGGCGGGCTGCCCGACGTCTTTTTCAGCCAAAACTCCAGGGCCCCTCTACCGGCATAACCCAGGTCCTAACATTAGCTCATTGAGGCCATTGCACAGCGCTTCATCGCAGATTACACAAAGAAGACAACCTCGCGAGAAATGAATGATGGCATTTTGGCCTTTATCACAGATTTCTCTGCCATCAAGACATCCCGCGTCAAGGCGCTTAGTATCGGAACAACGTTGTTCAAGGAATGTGAAGATGACAATCGATTGGGTCTGTAAACACCACAGCGATCTGGGTAAAGAGCAGCTGTATGCGATTCTGCAGTTACGCGCCGAGGTATTCGTCGTCGAGCAGAAATGCGTTTATCAGGACATCGATGGCCAGGACCTGGAAGGTGACACCTGCCACTTGATGGGCTGGGACGGGGATCGACTAGTGGCCTATCTGCGCTTGCTCGACCCGGAGTTACAGGGCGGCGACGTGGTGATTGGGCGGGTGATCATTGCTCCCGCTGCACGCGGCACAGGGCTTGGGCATGAAATGATGAGCCAGGCGTTGAAACAGGCCGCCAAACGCTGGCCTGAAGTGCCGATCTACCTCTCGGCCCAGGCACATTTGCAGGGGTACTACGGGCGGTATGGGTTTGTGGTGGTAGGCGAGGAATACCTGGAAGATGACATTCCGCATATTGGGATGCGTCGTTCCTGAGGACCTCTTCGCGAGCAAGCCCGCTCCCACAGGTACAGTGAACTCCTTGTGGGAGCGGGCTTGCCCGCGAAGGCGTCAGCCCTGTCACCACAGCAACTCAGGGGTATTCCAACACCGCTTTAATCTGCCGCAGATTACGCTCGATCCACCCCCGATCAATCGCCCCCCACTCGCGAATCCGATAGCGCCCCGCATGGTTGCGTGCGCCTTCTTCCTGCTCGAATTCACAAATGATATCCAGATCCGCCAACGCCGCGATGGTGTCCTGGGCCGTGCGTCGGGGCATGCCTGTCACTTCGGTCAATGCTGGCACGCTGCTGGCCAGTCCGCTGTCGATCAGGTACGCCACGTACAACCGGCGGTAAAAACTGCTTTTAGTCTTGCTCACGTCCATCCGCTATTCCCCGCCCCCTGATGACCCCAAAAGATCGCAGGCTTGAAGAGCGATAACAAGCCATCAACCTCAATCACAAAACCACCCCGCAATCGCTGCAGACTATCTGTTTTGATAGTGTACATGCAGCGAATTCTCGGACTAGATTCCAGTTAACTAATCTATACGCTCTTCATTGTGCGCCACTGAAGCCTTTTTAAAAGCACTGGCAAAGAGCTAAATGTCGTTTTGGGAGAACAACAATATGACTGTATTTGAACCTGGCGCATGTGTTCGCCTACGCTCGGGGGGAAGGAGGATGGTGGTAAAATCTCCATCATCCGATGTCCATTTGCTCACAACGTCCCTGGTACTGTGTGAATACCGTGCAAAACACCGAATTGTCCAAGGATTTTACGCAGCATGCGATCTGATCGCCACACCTGACAACCTCCCACTCAAGCGGCCATAACTACCTGAATGAATAAATAGGCAGAACACCTTTTTATGGGTACTGACCGACACCATTCAACCCTAAAGCCTTACGAGTAAGGTCACCAAGATCGATAGTCAATGCAACAGCTTTTTCGACCCCAATTTGCAATGGTGTGCCTAGACGGCCGATCTCCAGCCCCGCCTTCAACAACATCCGTTCAATACCTACCGTCGTTACCGTCACATAAGTTTTTATACCATTACGGATACCAAAAGAAGTGACTTCCTTGATAGCCTCGAAGGTTAAATTTGAAAACTGCATTGTTGACTGTTGCCCTGCAGCGACAGCGAATCGACTGAGTTCCCACACATCGCTGGCTTCAGGAGCCGTCGCGGCAAGAAGCTCAGGAAATGTATCCTTGAGCATGTAAGGACCGGTCGTAGGTAACAATCTCCAGCATCCTTGGACATCATTCGGCCGAGCCTGGCTATTGATCAGCATGTAAAACGGATTAAGTGCATCGTATCCATCGATTTCCATACCGGCAATCAGAGTGACGTCCCAACCTTTTTTATACTTGAAAACTTGGGCACGCAAAGTGTGCATGGCTTGAAGTTTTGAGCCATCGAACTCTGTACGTCGGGCGATTTCATACTGCATGAACAGCTCCTCAATTGACTGGCTAGCCAGACAAAACTATTCACTTTCAACTTGATTTTCACCTATCCAATGCAGTAGTTCCTTGAGGAAAAATATTCTGCTACCGTAAAAGCAACCGCCCTGCCTTTCATACGGTTATAAGTCCTAGAGCTATCGCTTTAACGGCAGCGGCACGCCGGGTATTAACTTTGAATTTTGACCTTATGTTTTTAATATGATAGTCAATATTCGCCTCAGAGCAATTGCAGATTTTCGAAATCTCCCATGTAGACTTCCCGATCGCACTCCACTTTAAAATTTCCATTTCACGCGGAGAAAGCATGATATCAGGCTCAGCTTTATGGCTCCTTATAAAACCAAGTGCCTTCTGAAACAACGAATCCTTTAAAAAACTGATCTCCATCAATTTACTGTGAATGAATTTTTCGGCATCCGCATTCTCAGCATCGACTTGCAGGCTTAGCATCCCAAACTCGGCAGCTGGGCCATGAAGCGGAAATGTCACACCCGACTTCAAATTGAAAGACTTGGCTTCTTCCAGAAAGCCCTTCTGCCGGGGTGTCACATACAAATCGTCGTGCCAGATGACATGCCTGACACTACTTCGCGCGTGTGCAACCACAGGATCTATATCAGCATATCCATGGGCGTCGTATCTATCACGCCAAACCGAGGAATAACTGGTCAGAATGATTGCTTCATGCAGCGGAGACTGAGCACTGTCGATAATGCCAAAAAGTGTTTGCTCAAAGCCCATAAAATGGGCTGTTTCGATAATCAGGCTATGCCAACTTTCAATATTCGTTGCTGATTCTAATTGCACTACTCTCTCGAGAAAATCCATTTCCAATACCTCTCCCTTTGCGCCGCATGCTACCACGCACATTGCTACATTCTCAATCCATCTAAGCCGGCAAGCAGCAGGGCCAATATCTTGAAAATACACCCGTATCGTTTGTAATCGCCTTATTTAAAAAATGAGAAAGCCATACAAATAAATCACCTTAAATCTTAAGACTCTTTCTTGACAGCGCCCTATCGAGCATCGTTGAAGTTTTTTTGCGATGCACTTTGGCAGCCTCAGTAGCTTTCGAGAATAAAAAGCCAAACCAGCAAGCAGCTGATGCAAAAACTGTCAACCTTAAAGCGTCCGCATTAGCTATCAAAACAGATAGTGTTCATGGTCCGCTTGGCTTGTTAAGTTCAATCAGTATTTTTTATCATCATCGAGACCCTGTGACCTATGACCACTTCCACTCAGAGCGTCAGTGATTTTTACAGCCGGTTTTCGGCAAGTTATACGCAATACGCCAACGGCACTTCAACACTTGAAGAGATTATCGACCTCAAGGCCTGCAAGGCCGACCACCCTTTCTCCTGGAGCGACTTGCAAACTTGGCAAGCCTTGCAGGAATCCATTGATGCGATCATTCTTGAAAAAGAAAAATCCGGAGAACCGCGAGCCCTTCAACTGCTGGACGTGGGTTGTGGCGATGGAATGTGGGCAATCAGAATCGCAAACTATTGCCTGCAACAAGATATCGCCATAGATATTGAATGTCTGGACTTGTCTACGGACATGCTGCTGCAAGCCGAAAATATGTTTTCAGCTTATATAGAAGCGCGCAAGGGTACTGCTGCACTGTCAGTGACTTACACACAGTGTGATTTGACAAAGGGACTGGCGCACTCGCTTCGACATACAACTTATGATTTGACCCTGTGCCTTCACACTGTCTTGAATCATGTACCGAGTGAACACCTGGCGTTCTGTATTTCAGAGCTTATCGAATACAGTTCCGGCTTTCTTTACTTCTCGGTCAAGCCGCCCTTCAGTCGCCCGACGTTCTACGCCGCCCCAATGTCTGAGATCTTGCATTATGAAAGGCGCGACGAGCATCTCTATGCCCTGGACCGGAAGGGTCACTTCCATGTCGTACGCTCTAACCTGATTTCACGCAAACAGCTGGATGAACTGTTGAGCGGGCATCCCGTGAGCTATGACTTCATTGCACTGGATGTGCTGATATCGCGCTTCCTGCCGGATCCTAGATGGCTAGGTGATGAAAAGCACACCAGCTCTCTTCCGATGGATGATCTTCTCGCGCTGGAAGCAAGAACTGGCCTCAATCCGAAATACCTGGATTTTGCCAATCATATTCTCGCGGTGGTCAACACACGTCAGTAGCAGGACGGTACAGATAACAAGCCAGCCGCCGCACTTCGCATCAAAGAAGTGCGGGGCGGTCATGGATAGCCACCCTTGAGCAGATCAAGCGCCTATTGCGATGATGTTAGTAGCCTCATCCTCGAACGATGCGTGTGTGAAAAGGTCTTCGAATCGCTCGCTCGAGAGGTAATGCACCTCATCGTAATCATCAATTAACGCGTCACTATTAAGCATTTTGGCCATGGCACCGCGCGCTTGAGTGATTTCCAAAGGGGAAAAAAACTGGGTCTTCAGGGAGCCGAGATAAAAGGTAATGACTTCGGGATCTTGCGTCAGATCAAACTCAAGATTCTGTTTGTAACGCCTGAAGTCAACGGTACCAGGCAGCAACGAAAGAATATAAATATTAAAATAAACCTGAACCTGCGGATTAAACGCCTTACACAGAGTACGAATTTGCAACGAACGGAGATAAGTCAGGCTCAAACTTTGTTCATCATCCTCGGGCCGACCGATAATCACATTGAACGAAAGCGAATGAATTCCAGTATTAACGATTTCCTCAATAACATCCTTGATAACACCCAGTGGCTTTAGCTTCCTGAATAATTTCGAACAGTCATCCGTCAAATTTTCCAGCGGCAATGTTGCGCGATAGCAACCCACCAATTCACCATTGACAAATTCGGAGTCAAACATGACACGAATCAATTCACGATCCACGACACCTTGATATTCAAACTGCCCCAATTCGATACCATTGGTAAATTCCCAGCTAAACCCCATATCCCTTGCAAGGTTAAACATATCAAACAACTCATCCCGCCCCGTTGAGAACACTTGCTTCCCTGAGGTAGAACGATGAATACGGGACAACAAGTTATCCTCTTGAAACAAGAGCGTCCTGATTCCTTTGCTTTTGAAATAATCGAAATGCCGTCTTATTTTTTCAAGTTGCATAAACCTGAATCGGCCTTTGGTCGTCGGCGTTGCACAGAACGAACAAGCTTGCGCACATCCACGCGAAGTTTCCACACTGATAAATGGACCTTCAATACCGTAGGGCGGCTTACCCTCACCGGTATCGGAGTAACGCTCTAGATCGACAATATCCAGGTTGGGAGGAGGCATATCGTTGACATCATAGGCTCCCGTTTTTGTTAAGAACGATTTGACCGTGTGAACAATTTCACCCTCCATGGCACGATAGGCAATATTGGGGACCGCGCTATAATCCTTACCCTTGTCGACACATTCCAGCAACTCGGCAAAACAAAGCTCTCCTTCACCTTTAACGACCACATCAGCGCCAACGGAAACATGATAGTCCGGCTCTACAGTGGCGTCGGTTCCGCCCAGCACAATAACGGCATCAGGATTTTGCTCTTTACAGTACTGTATGAAGTCAACGACAATTCGACGAGAATGAGTGAAATTAGAATTAATTCCAATAACATCCGATTCCTGGATTTCTTTTATAACGGCATTGAACGGTAAGCCTACGCGGTACTTTTCCAGCACCAGATCACCGAAACAAAGTTCTCCGTACTTCTCTTTGAGCCTGTCTTCAACCCGCAGCGCGCCTTGTGTTTGCATGTCACATATTCGCACATCAACAATGACACCGCGTGCCAGCATGGCTTCTTTCAATCCTGCTGCCAACGCCGTTAAAGGCGCCTTATGCATACTCGTCCTCACCGTGCCAAGAAAACGATCATCGCCTTTGACACATTGTCCTGGCGCGGGAACCGAAAAAAGGGTAACCGTCAACATAGCTCTATATTCCTTGTGTTATTCCACTAAGAAGCCAGCCCCTTGAAATTAACAAGGGGCAGAACAGGATGAGTTCGGGATCGGTTTTATCAGACTTGAATAACAATCTGATCCAGCGTGTGCATCACTCACGAATAAACAGTGTCTTACGACGCAAGCGCGTCAAAAAGAAACGATGATCAATCAATCCGATGGACACACCGAAGATAACCAACATCATGGACATCATTTGCGTCCAATCGACGTTCTCGTTAAGGATCAAAACAGAAAATAGCAACGTGAAAATAGGAATGAGATTAAAGTACATCCCCCCCTCGGAAGCACTCACCTTGGAGATACCTATATTGAAAAAAGTATAGGCACCGGCCGTCACGATGGTTCCAAGATAGAGAACCGCCAATAAAACATGCATACTGACTTCGCGGGGAATATCCGACTCATAAATGGCAAAAGGAAGAAAAAACACAGTCCCTATAAAACTTTGCAGTGCCGCCAATAAAAACGGAGAGTATTGCCCGGACAATTTCTTCAACATAACGGTGTATACAGCTGCACACGCCATCGCCAACAATTCCAGAAAATTACCTTTCACTGGTGCAATAGCTGCCTCGCTCTTCGTACCCGTCAAACATAATAGGATTACGCCGAGCGTGGCGATAACCCCACCCAAGCATTGCGAGACACTGGGTTTTTCTCGAAGTGCAAAAAAACCGAAGGCAATAATAAATATCGGAAGAAAGGCAAATACGACACCCGCCTGGGACGCTGTTGTATATTGAAGGGCCATTGTTTCAAAGATGAAATACAGACACGGCTCGAGCGCGCCCATTATCAACAAATACACATAGTCCTTCTTTTCTATTTTTGCCTGCCCCTTATATTTCCATAACATCAAGAAAAATAGGCTTCCGAGTGCCAAACGAGAAAAAATAAGCAAAAACGGAGGCACCTCTTCAAGTGCTATTTTCAAGGCGATGAAAGCGCTGGCCCACAACGCCATTGCCATCGTCAGACACATCATTGCCTTCATATTTTCGAATATTGACGTCATCCAACTTGCCCTTGCGTAAATTTGGCGGCAACGCTGAATGCGCTCCGGCAAAAAAATGGGAACAGCAGTGATTTACGATGGGTAGGGCATAGTTGAAAAAGGTATCAGGGAACACCTTGCTTCAGAACTATTGATTTAGGTAGTTGCCTTCACTGCGCAATTCAGTTTAGCTTCCGAGGCTCGTCTGCATGCACTCTGGAATGTTCGGAGTCCACATCACAGGTGTTTGACTTTATTGACACCTATTCACCTTTCGATTTTTACTGCATATCCCGCCACGTCAGGTACACCCGTAAATCGAACTCCACCTGGTGATACCCCGGCAACATGTGTTCGCACAGTTTGTAGAACGCCTTGTTGTGATCCGACTCTTTGAAGTGCGCCAGCTCATGCACCACGATCATTTTCAGAAACTGCGGCGCCGCATCCTTGAACAGCGAGGCGATGCGAATTTCTTTCTTGGCCTTGAGCTTGCCACCCTGCACCCGGGAGATCGCGGTGTGCAGGCCGAGCGCGCGGTGGGTCAGGTCCAGGCGGTTGTCGAATAACACCTTGTCGATGGCCGGGGCGTTACGCAGGTATACCTGCTTGAGGTCCAGGGCATAGGCGTACAGCGCCTTGTCGCTCTGCACCCCGTGCTTTTCCGGATAGCGCTGGCTCAGGTAATCGCCCAGCCGACCGTCGGCGATCAACTGGCGCACCTGGTCCTGCAACGCAGCGGGGTAGGCCTGGAGGTATTTCAACACAGTCATTGGGGCGGCAACACGCGTCACGAAAAGGTCGCCAGTGTAGCGAATTCAACTCGTCAGCGCGCTCCAGTCGAACGGTTCGACAAAGTGACGGGTGTCCTCGGCCATCAACGGCCGCGCTACCAGAAAACCCTGTACATACTGGCAACCGTTGGCCTGCAGCCACTCATATTGCGCCACGGTTTCAACCCCTTCGGCAATCACCAGCAGACCGAACTGTTTGCACAAATCGATGACACTGCGCGCCAGCGCCGCATCCCGTGCGGACCCCGGCAACCGGGCAATCAAATGCCGGTCGAGTTTGAGCGTGTCCAGTTCCAGATCTCGCAAGTGCGCCAGCGAACAAGCCCCGGAGCCGAAGTCATCCAGCGCCACCCGCACCCCCAGATTGCGCAACAAGCGCAGTTGTTTGCGGGTTTCATCGGGGTTATGCATCAAGGCCTCTTCCGTGACCTCCACCTCCAGCTGACGCGGCTTCAAACCATGACGCTCCAATACCTGACGCAACTCGGTGACCAGGTTGGGCAAACCGAACTGCGTGCTGCTCAAACTGACACCCAACACCAGATCTTCGGCAAATAACGTTTCCCAGGCTTTTCGCTGTTTGGCCCCGCGATGATAAATCCAGCTGCCCAGGCGACTGATCAACCGCGCCTCTTCCAGCAACGGCAAAAACAGCCCCGGCGGTACATCGCCGACACTCGGATGCTGCCAGCGCAGCAACGCCTCGAACCCGCGAATCCGGCCATCGGCAATGGCCACCTGAGGCTGATACACCAGGTTGAAATCGCGGTTCTCGATGGCCGTGCGCACGCTTTCTTCGAGCATCAGCCGCGAGCGCGCCCGGCCGTTCATTTCGTGATCGTAGAAACGATATTGCTGACGCCCGGCACGCTTGGCTTCGTACATGGCAATGTCGGACGCGCGCATTAATCCGTCCAGATTAGCCCCGCAATCGGGGTAAGTGGCAATGCCGATGCTGGCGCCCAAGACGATGTCCATGCCTTCGATTTGCTGACAGATCGACACCCGCTCGATGAGTTTCTCGGCAATCTTGGCTGCTTGCTCGGGGAGTTCAAGATCCAGCAGCGCGGTGAACTCATCGCCGCCCATCCGCGCCAGAATGTCGAAAGGCCGCAGACACGCCTTCAACTGCTCGGACACCCAACGCAGCACCCGGTCGCCGGCATCGTGACCGAGGGAATCGTTAACCCGCTTGAAGCCGTCGAGGTCCAGGTACAACAGCACCCACGTGCTGTCGGAGCGTTCGCCACGCAGCAGCAGGTTTTCAACGGTCTGATAGAAACCCCGGCGATTGAGCAGACCGGTCAGCGGGTCGGTCACCGCCTGGAACTCCAGCTGCTGATGCAGATGGCGCACCACCGACATGTCCAGCACCGTCACCACCATGGCGTGTTGTTCGATGGGTAACGGCGCGCAGGACAACGCTACCGGCACTTGCTGGCCGGGCGCCGTGCGCAGCAACGCATCGTGCAGGCGCAGGGTTTCACCGCGCTTGTAGCCGGCAAACAATTCGGAGTCGACCCAGATCGGGATGTGCGGTTTTTGCAGGAAATCCAGAAACTCTTTGCCTTGCAGGTCGTGCACCGTGGCATTGAGCAGGCGAGACATCGCCGGGTTGGCAAAGCGAATCAGCCCGTCCTCGCCCACCACCAGAATGCCTTCGGCGGCATTATCCAGCACCGAGGCATTGAAGGCTCGGGCGACTTCCAGGTCATGACTCAACCGCTGCAAGGCACGGCGATTACGCTGGTGCTCCAGCAAGGCCTGGACTTTGGGTTTGAGAATTTGCGGGTCGAACGGTTTGAACAGGTAATCCACCGCGCCACTGGCATAGCCCTTGATCACAGCATCCTGGGACTGTTCGTTGGCGGTGAGGAAAATGATCGGCGTGAGGCGGGTTCGCTGGCTGCCACGCATCAGACGCGCCACTTCGAAACCGTCCATGCCCGGCATCTGCACATCCAGCAGCACCAGGTCGACATCGTGTTCGAGTAACAGGCCAAGGGCCTCAAAGCCGGAAGCCGCGGTGATGACCTGCCAGTCCTGGCGCTGTAACAAGGCGCGCATGCTGATCAGGTTTTCAGGGTAATCATCAACAATTAAAAGGATTGGGCTGCCTTCATCTGGCGTAAGTTGTGCGCATTCCATGCTGCATCTCTTGTTCGGGAACTCAGGCCGGCCTCTTGTGAAAACCGGACATATGTTGCGACTTCACTCTAGCCCCGGATCCGCGAAAGCAGAAGCTGCCGGTGTGCCATCACTTAAGCAAAGTTTCAGAAGCCGACTAACGGTCAGTCCTACAGCCCCCGGAAACCGGGAAAGATGGCATTTCGACAGGATGTTGACGCCAACCATCTGCCGGACGGGCGTTAACAAAGCTGTCTTCTACGCTTATAAAGACCCCCCGAAGGCACGTGCTAGAGCGTCTGGCACGTGCGTGCAGCAAAAAATGTGGAAGTTTGAATATGATCGATCTCGCAACCTGGAACCTCAGTGTTCCTGTCGGCAGCCCGCCGTATACCGTCGAAACAGCCAAGCTGGTGGACGGCTTCAAGGATCAATACTTCCACTCCGATACCGGCACGTTGTTTTTCTGGTCTCCGGTGACCGGCTCCCGCACTGAAAACGCGATTTACCCTCGCACCGAACTGCGCGAAACCTACAGCAATGGCACGCTGAAAAACTGGTACTACCCCGACGCGGACAATTCCCTGCGTGCGACCCTTTCGGTCAGCAAGGTACCCAGCTCGGGCAAGATCGTTATTGGCCAAATCCACGCCTACAACAGCCAGAAGCCCATGGTGAAGGTCGAGTATCAATATAAAGACTACAGCACGACCGGCAACATCGTCGCCAAAGTGCGCATGCACCCCGACGACGACACCCCCCGGGTCATCACCATCGCCACCGGCGTGAAACTCAATCAGGAATTCTCCTACCTCATCCACCTCAGCCCGGGCGGTGCATTAGGCATCAGTGCGGCGGGCTACCAGTGGGACACCGACATCAGCGCGATGTGGCGTGATAAGCCGTTGTACTTCAAGGCCGGGGTCTATGTGCAGGACAACACCGGGTACACCAGCGAGGGCGGGGAAGTGACGTTCAGCAAACTGGATATCGATCACGATACGTAATCCCTAAAAGATCGCAGCCTTCGCGCGCCCTGTAGGAGCTGCCGAAGGCTGCAATCTTTTGATCTTCAGCTCCGAAAACCTCGTAGGAATCCACCCATTGTGGTGAGAGGGCTTGCCCCCCGTTGGGCTGCGAAGCAGCCCCAAATCCTGCGACCCAATTTCCTCAGACACACCGCAGTGCCCGGTTTTACGACGGCTGCACCACCGAACAGGGACAACCCCCTCACCACAACGACCACGTTGGGTCCTACAGCCCGGCTGCGGTCACCAAAGTCGCCGCTTATAGTTCGTCCCGTCGCTGACAGCAATCGGCGATAGGGTTTCGCAGCCCTACAGTACAAGTCGTAACCAAGCACCATAATGAGCAACGACGGGCGCATCAGCGCCCATCGTCAGTTTTATGGTGGCTGTGTGTGGGAGACCTTCGGGTCTGCCGGGTTTCCTTGTACCTCGGTCTGCGAACCCGCGCACAGCGACCACCCAATTCGTTTCGCAGCGAACGGCAGTAGCTCTTCTTTTATGCACAGGAAGATTTACTTATGACCATGAACAACCCGCCCCGCCGCTTCACCCCTATGTCTCAATTCGCCACCGACTACCCCGTCCTGCTCATCGACAGCGACGCCCCGCTACGTGAACGCCACAACTGCGTCAGCGAGCGTCTCAACGCCGTCCTCAAATACCTGAACCTCATGGCCTGCACCAGCCTGCCCGACTACGCCGAGAACGACATCAATACCGTCACTAACATCGCCCGGATCCTGTTCCAGGACGTGAGCGATGTGTTTGGGGTGATTGAACAGCGTGGGTTTGATACACCTAAAGATTAGCAATCAGCTTTCAGGCGATAAAAACCCGCATTTTTGCGGGCTTTTTACTATACATACCAGACACTTTCGACAACTAACTCATTACGGTCATACCGGATTAAATTGCCACTTCTGATAGCTATCTTCTTCGGTTTGATCATCCCACTGAATACAGTAGCGATCGTTGGCCGTACTTCGATCCTGCGGACCGATGTACATTCCTGAATTAATGTTGCGAATCAACCAATTGCCATTAGGGAGCGGTTTGAAGTCCCACTCCTGAAACGCCAACCCTTGAGTATGATACTGAATGACCGTGGCCCCGTTACCGGTACTTTGGCCGCGAATGCAAGCGACTCTCATGCTGTACTGATTGAACAGGACCCAAGAGGTGCTTCTAAACTGGATGATCTGCCAGACTTGTGGGTTTTCGAGCGTTGGCTTGTCGAGTCTGTCGCGAATGGTCAGACTTGCATTATCGTTGGGCCAGTTTGAGGCATCACCCTCAATACTCAAATAACGTCCACTTTTTATGTTCTGTATCATTACTCTAGCGTGGGGTTGTCTAGGATCGAAAGACATTCAATTTACCTTCCTTGTAAGTGACCACGTTGCGAACATAAGGCCCTGCCCGTGGTCTGTCGGCAGGGTCAACTTAGTACACTTTTCGGAGCGGCGATTCATGAACCATAGAACAGCTCATCGGTATTCGCCAACGGCCCATTCTCTTACCCCACTCATAAGGGCGGCGCTCCAGCGCGATCACCATTTGATTCACTGAGCATCAGCTGCGCCGCGTAAATCTCCGCCCACAAAAAACCCGCCTCACGGCGGGTTTTTCATCAGCGGCGGTTTCTCGCTCAGGCTTAGTTAACCTTAGCGTTCAACTCACCTTTCAGATAACGCTGATACATCCCTTCCAACGAGATCGGCTTGATCTTCGAAGCATTACCGGCAGTACCGAACGCTTCATAACGAGCGATACATACATCACGCATCGCGGTCACGGTAGCACCGAAGAACTTACGCGGATCGAATTCGCTAGGGTTGGTGGCCATCAGGCGACGCATCGCGCCGGTGGAGGCCAGGCGCAGGTCGGTGTCGATGTTGACCTTGCGCACGCCGTGCTTGATGCCTTCGACGATTTCTTCAACCGGTACGCCGTAGGTTTCTTTGATGTCGCCGCCGTACTGGTTGATGATCGCCAGCCACTCTTGCGGAACCGAAGACGAACCGTGCATCACCAGGTGGGTGTTCGGGATGCGTTTGTGGATTTCTTTGATGCGGTCGATGGCCAGCACGTCGCCGGTAGGTGGCTTGGTGAACTTGTAGGCGCCGTGGCTGGTGCCGATCGCGATGGCCAGGGCGTCGACTTGGGTGCGTTTGACGAAGTCAGCGGCTTCTTCCGGGTCGGTCAGCATTTGGCTGTGATCCAGAACGCCTTCGGCGCCGATGCCGTCTTCTTCACCGGCCATACCGGTTTCCAGCGAACCCAGGCAGCCCAGCTCGCCTTCTACCGAAACGCCACAGGCGTGAGCCATGGCTACGGTTTGTTGGGTAACGCGGACGTTGTAGTCGTAGTCGGTCGGAGTCTTGCCGTCTTCGCCCAAGGAGCCGTCCATCATCACCGAGCTGAAGCCCAGCTGGATGGAGCGCTGGCAGACGTCAGGGCTGGTGCCGTGGTCCTGGTGCATGCACACCGGGATGTGCGGGAATTCTTCGATGGCCGCCAGGATCAGGTGACGCAGGAACGGGGCGCCTGCGTATTTGCGAGCACCGGCCGAAGCCTGGACGATCACCGGGGAGTCAGTCTTGTCAGCGGCTTCCATGATGGCGCGCATCTGCTCAAGGTTGTTGACGTTGAAGGCTGGAACGCCGTAGCCGAACTCGGCTGCGTGGTCCAGCATCTGGCGCATGCTGATAAGTGCCATTGTGTGTGTCTCTCCCGGTTGAGGGTCGTTAATCGTGCCAGCCTGCCGTAGCGGCGGCGGCTATTCAAGTTATTGCAGATCGGGGGTTGGCCCGGGCTGCGGATTCGGTGTAACTAAAATCTCAAGAACTACACAGACCCACTGTGGGAGCGAGCCTGCTCGCGATAGCGGTCTTGCAGTCAACAGTGCAGCGACTGTCAGACCGCTATCGCGAGCAGGCTCGCTCCCACATCAGGTCCGTGGCGTGTCAGTTACTGCGCTTTACAACCGCGGCCGATCAAATCATTGGTGGCGACCCAGTACACCAGGCCTTCCTCACCTTTTACGTGAAACGCCAGCATGTCGTTGCTGTACAGCGAACCTTCGGCGCCCGGTTCAAGCTTCAGGCGGTAAACCTGATCAGCACCGCCCAGGCGAACGTCGACTTCCTTGCGGCTGACATCAGTGTAGCGCCAGAGCACCTTGGCCTGACTGTCGCAGGTCCAGGTGGTCCAGCTGTCCGCAGGCTTGGCAGCGTTGAACAGATTCAAACTGGAGCAACCTGCCAGCAATGCCAGTGCCGCAACGGCGATAAAGCCTTTCATCCGTGTTCCTCGACTGACGGCGCACGCCGCCCGCCTTGAGTAAAGAGTCAGACCCGTCAAGGGCAGCCATGTTCCTTGGCCGGGGTCTGTGTCTCGTATTTGTCCAGGCCATCCGGCCCGGAACGCTTGTTGATCACCGGGTTGGTTTCCGCTTGCCAGTCGGCCTGGTAGCAGCCTTTTTCCTGTGTTTGCGGCGCGGGTTCCGGCGTGGCTTTCGGGTTACTCCCGCAAGCCGCCAGCATACCCGCGGCGATCAACAGCACCAGGGTCCTGACCATGTGAACACTCCTTTGCCTGGTCAAATGGGCGACCTCAGACCTTGGCCCGGCTTTCCAGGACTTCAACGGCCGGCAGCACTTTGCCTTCGACGAATTCGAGGAACGCGCCGCCGCCGGTAGAAATGTAGGAGATTTGATCGGCAACGCCATATTTATCAATGGCCGCCAGGGTGTCGCCACCGCCAGCGATGGAGAACGCCGAGCTTTCAGCGATGGCCTGGGCCAGCACTTTGGTGCCGTTGCCGAACTGGTCGAATTCGAACACACCCACCGGGCCGTTCCACAGGATGGTCTTGGACGACTTCAGCAGCTCGGCGAAATTCGCCGCGGTCTGCGGGCCGATGTCCAGAATCATGTCGTCTGCCGCCACGTCGGCGATCAGCTTGACGGTGGCGGTGGCGCTTTCAGCGAATTCCTTGGCGACCACTACGTCCACCGGCAGTGGCACGCTGACTTTGGCGGCGATTTCGCGTGCAGTGTCCAGCAGGTCTGGCTCGTACAGGGACTTGCCGACCGGGTGACCGGCCGCGGCCAGGAAGGTGTTGGCGATGCCGCCACCGACGATCAGCTGGTTGCAGATCTGGCTCAGGCTGTTGAGCACGTCGAGTTTGGTCGACACTTTGGAACCGGCCACGATAGCGGCCATTGGCTGAGCCGGGGAGCCCAGGGCCTTGCCCAGTGCGTCCAGTTCAGCGGCCAGCAACGGGCCAGCGGCGGCGACTTTGGCGAACTTGGCCACGCCGTGGGTCGAACCCTCGGCACGGTGAGCGGTGCCGAAGGCGTCCATCACGAACACGTCGCACAGGGCCGCGTATTGCTTGGCCAGTTCGTCAGCGTTCTTTTTCTCGCCCTTGTTGAAGCGCACGTTTTCGAACAGCACGATGTCGCCGGCTTTCACGTCGACGCCGCCCAGGTAATCGGACACCAGCGGCACTTCGCGGCCCAGCGCCTTGCTCAAGTAGTCAGCCACCGGCTTGAGGCTGTTCTCGGCCGAGAACTCGCCTTCGGTCGGACGGCCAAGGTGCGAGCAAACCATCACGGCCGCGCCTTTTTCCAGGGCCAACTTGATGGTCGGCAGCGAAGCCAGGATTCGCGCATCGCTGGTGACAACACCGTCCTTGACTGGGACGTTGAGGTCTTCGCGGATCAGTACGCGCTTACCTTGCAGATCGAGGTCGGTCATCTTCAACACGGTCATGGGTCGCAATTCCTGGGTTACTGTTTTGGAGAAGCTGTTGGAGTAGCTGTTTGCAGATAGTGTTCTGCAACATCCAGCATTCGGTTGGCAAACCCCCATTCGTTGTCGAACCAGGCCAGGATGTTCACCAGCCGTGGGCCGGAAACGCGGGTCTGACTGGCATCGACGATCGCCGAATGTGGGTCATGGTTGAAATCACAACTGGCGTGAGGCAACTCGGTGTAGGCCAGAAGGCCTTTGAGCGGGCCATGGGTGGCGGCCTCGCGCAGAATCCGGTTGACCTCGGTGGCGTCGGTATCGCTTACGGTCTGCATCGTAATGTCGAGGCAAGACACGTTAACCGTCGGCACCCGCACGGCTTTGGCCTGAATTCGCCCGGCAAGTTCCGGCAGCAAGCGTTCAATGCCTCGCGCCAGACCAGTGGACACCGGAATCACCGATTGAAACGCCGAGCGGGTGCGGCGCAGGTCTTCGTGGTGATAAGCGTCGATCACCGGCTGATCGTTCATCGCCGAGTGGATGGTGGTGATCGACACGTATTCCAGACCAATGGCCTGATCCAGCAGGCGCAACAGCGGCACGCCGCAGTTGGTGGTGCAGGACGCGTTGGACACCAGCAGCTCGTCGCCGGTCAGGCAATCCTGGTTCACGCCGTAGACGATGGTGGCGTCGACATCCGCCTCGCTGGCCATCGGCTGGGAAAACAGCACCCGTGGCGCACCGGCGTCGAGGAAACGCTGGCCATCCTGACGGGTGTGATAAGCGCCGGAGCACTCCAGCACCAGATCGACGCCCAACGACGCCCAATCGATGCCTTCAGGGGTGGCACTGCGCAGGACCTTCACGCAGTCGCCATTAATATGCAGACAATCGCCCTCGACCTTCACTTCACCGGGAAACCGCCCGTGAGTGGAGTCGAAGCGTGTCAGGTATTCGATGCTGGCCATGTCCGCCAGATCGTTGATCGCGACAATTTCAAACCCAGCCGTCGAGCCTCGCTCAAACAACGCACGCAAGACGCAACGACCAATCCGGCCGTAGCCGTTGAGTGCAACTTTGTAAGGACGCGGTTGAGGCATGGGGTTCTCGATTACCGTGGTGAATCTGTCATTGCAGCGCTGGCTGGACCACCGTCTTCGCGAGCAAGCCCGCTCCCACAGGAGAATGCGATCTCATGTGGGAACGGGCTTGCTCGCGAAGGCGGCAGTCCGGATAACGCAACTTCTGGATCAGTCTTCCAGCAGCTCTTCAGCCTGACCCAGGATGTTTTCCAGGGTGAAACCGAACTCTTCGAACAAGGCAGGCGCAGGCGCCGACTCGCCGTAGGTGGTCATGCCGATCACGCGGCCTTCCAGGCCCACGTACTTGTACCAGTAGTCCGCGTGGGCGGCTTCGATGGCGATACGCGCGCTGACCTGCAACGGCAGAACCGATTGCTTGTAACCGGCATCCTGGGCTTCGAAGACGCTGGTGCACGGCATCGACACCACACGGACCTTTCGGCCTTGCTCGGTCAGTTTGTCGAAGGCTTGAACCGCCAGGCCGACTTCCGAACCGGTGGCGATCAGGATCAGCTCAGGCTCGCCTGCGCAGTCCTTCAACACGTAACCGCCACGGGCGATCTCTTCGATCTGGATCGCATTGCGGGTTTGGTGCTGCAGGTTCTGACGAGAGAAGATCAGCGCCGAAGGACCGTCGTCACGCTCCAGGGCGAACTTCCAGGCCACCGCCGATTCAACGGCATCGGCCGGGCGCCAGGTGTCGAGGTTCGGCGTGCAGCGCAGGCTGGCCAGTTGCTCGATCGGCTGGTGCGTCGGGCCGTCTTCGCCCAGACCGATGGAGTCGTGGGTGAACACATAGACGATGCGTTTCTTCATCAGTGCCGACATGCGTACCGCGTTGCGGGCGTATTCCATGAACATCAGGAAGGTCGCGCCGTAAGGCACCAGGCCGCCGTGCAGGGCCACGCCGTTCATGATCGCGCTCATGCCGAACTCGCGAACGCCGTAGTACATGTAGTTGCCACTGGCGTCTTCAGCGGTGACGCCTTTGCAGCCTTTCCACAGGGTCAGGTTGGAACCGGCCAGGTCAGCCGAACCGCCGAGCAGTTCCGGCAGCAACGGGCCGAACGCGTTCAGGGCGTTCTGGCTGGCTTTACGGCTGGCGATGGATTCGCCTTTGGCCGCGACTTCAGCGATGTAGGCTTGGGCCTTCTCGGCGAAATCGGTCGGCAGGTCGCCGCTCAGACGACGAACCAGTTCGTTGGCCAGCTCAGGGAAGTCGGCGGAGTAAGCAGCGAAACGCTGATCCCACTCGGCTTCGGCCGCGCGACCGGCTTCCTTGGCATCCCACTCGGCATAAATGTTGGCCGGGATTTCGAACGGGCCGTGGTTCCACTTCAGGGCTTCACGGGTCAGAGCGATTTCCGCGTCACCCAGCGGGGCGCCGTGGCAATCTTCCTTGCCTTGCTTGTTCGGCGAACCGAAGCCGATGGTGGTTTTGCAGCAGATCAGCGTCGGTTGTGCGCTTTTACGCGCGGTTTCGATGGCGATCTTGATTTCTTCCGGGTCGTGACCGTCGACGTTGCGGATCACTTGCCAGTTGTAGGACTCGAAACGCTTCGGCGTGTCGTCGGTGAACCAGCCTTCGACTTCGCCGTCGATGGAGATACCGTTGTCATCATAGAAGGCGATCAGCTTGCCCAGGCCCAAGGTACCGGCCAGGGAGCTGACTTCATGGGAAATGCCTTCCATCATGCAGCCATCACCGAGGAACACGTAGGTGTGGTGATCGACGACGTTGTGGCCAGGACGGTTGAACTGCGCCGCCAGGACTTTTTCCGCCAGGGCGAAACCCACGGCATTGGCCAGGCCCTGGCCCAATGGACCAGTGGTGGTTTCAACGCCAGGGGTGTAGCCGTATTCCGGGTGACCCGGGGTGCGGCTGTGCAGCTGGCGGAAGTTTTTCAGGTCATCGATCGATAGGTCGTAGCCGGTCAGGTGCAGCAGCGAGTAGATCAACATCGAGCCGTGACCGTTGGACAGCACGAAGCGGTCACGGTCGGCGAACGATGGATTGCTCGGGTTGTGCTTGAGGTAGTCACGCCAAAGTACTTCGGCGATATCCGCCATACCCATAGGGGCACCGGGATGGCCGCTGTTGGCTTTTTGCACGGCATCCATGCTGAGGGCACGAATGGCGTTGGCACGCTCACGACGGCTGGGCATCGCTGATCTCCTGCGGGTTCTGAATTGAGAGTGAATAAAACGAAACGGAAAAAAGGCGAGCATTTTCCCTCACCCACCCGCCTCGGGGCAATGACAGATAGTCATCTGAAGGCGTTTTTCCCATGCATAACGACGTATTCGGCTGATGAAACCTTTCCGCTGCTCGTTTGTTGACTGAACCTAACGTTAAGAAGTGCCATCTATCGAGCAATATCAAAACTTTTTGATATTGCTCTTGCGATGATTTCTGAGCGTCACTAGACTGCTGGCCTTATGAATTTACGCGTGCCTTCCATTCAACATGACGATTGCGATGAGCTGGCGGCCCTGTGCAAGGCCGGCGGCGATCCTCTGCGGCTGAATGTATTGCGCGCGCTGGCCAACGACTCGTTCGGCGTACTGGAACTGGCGCAGATCTTCGGCATCGGCCAGTCCGGCATGAGTCATCACCTCAAGGTATTGGCCCAGGCCGATCTGGTGGCGACCCGCCGTGAAGGCAATGCGATTTTCTACCGTCGCGCCCTGCCCCACACCGACTTGCCGGGCGGCAAGCTACATGCCGCACTGCTGGAAGAAGTGGACAACCTGACCCTGCCGACTGACGTTCAGTCGCGGATCGGTCAGGTCCACGGGCAACGGGCTGCGGCCAGCCAGGACTTTTTCTCACGGGTCGCGGAGAAATTTCGCGCCCAGCAAGACTTGATCGCCGGCCTGCCGCAATACCGCGAAAGCGTGGTGGCACTGCTCGACAAGTTGAGTTTCGGACCCGGCGCCACGGCCATCGAAGTGGGCCCCGGCGATGGCGCTTTTCTGCCAGAGTTGGCGCGTCGGTTTACCCAAGTCACAGCACTGGACAATAGCCCGGCGATGCTCGAACTGGCCCGCCAGGTCTGCGAACGTGAAACGCTGGCTAACGTCAGCCTGCAATTGGCCGATGCATTGAACGGTGTGAGCCTTCAGGCCGATTGCGTTGTACTGAACATGGTGCTGCACCATTTTGCCGCGCCGGCCGAAGCGCTCAAGCACATGGCCGACTTGCTGCAACCAGGCGGTAGCCTGTTAGTGACAGAGTTATGTAGCCACAACCAGAGTTGGGCCAGGGAGGCCTGCGGTGATCTCTGGTTGGGGTTTGAACAGGACGATCTGGCCCGTTGGGCCACCGCTGCGGGACTCGTTCCCGGGGAAAGCCTCTATGTAGGTTTACGTAATGGTTTCCAGATTCAGGTCCGCCACTTTCAGCGACCGGCTGGCGACACTCACCATCGGTAAATTCAGGAAACAATCGAGATGAGCGAATACTCCCTCTTCACCTCCGAGTCCGTGTCTGAAGGGCATCCGGACAAAATCGCCGACCAGATTTCCGATGCGGTGCTGGACGCCATCATTGCTGAAGACAAGTTCGCCCGCGTGGCGTGCGAGACTCTGGTAAAAACCGGCGTGGCAATCATCGCAGGTGAAGTCACCACGTCGGCCTGGGTCGATCTGGAAGACATCGTCCGTAACGTGATTCTCGACATCGGCTACAACAGCTCCAATGTCGGCTTCGACGGTGCGACCTGCGGTGTGATGAACATCATCGGCAAGCAGTCCCCCGACATCAACCAAGGCGTTGATCGTGCCAAGCCTGAAGACCAGGGCGCCGGCGACCAGGGCCTGATGTTCGGCTATGCCAGCAACGAAACCGACGTGCTGATGCCAGCACCGATCACCTTCTCGCACCAATTGGTTCAGCGTCAGGCCGAAGCCCGTAAATCCGGCCTGCTGCCTTGGCTGCGCCCGGACGCCAAGTCGCAAGTAACCTGCCGCTACGAAAACGGCAAGGTTGTCGGTATCGACGCCGTTGTACTGTCGACCCAGCACAACCCGGAAGTGTCGTACAAAGACCTGCGCGAAGGCGTGATGGAACTGATCGTCAAGCACGTACTGCCTGCCGAATTGCTGTCCAAGGACACCCAGTTCCACATCAACCCGACTGGCCAGTTCATCATCGGTGGCCCGGTGGGCGACTGCGGCCTGACCGGTCGCAAGATCATCGTCGACAGCTACGGCGGCATGGCCCGTCACGGCGGTGGCGCGTTCTCCGGTAAAGATCCATCGAAGGTGGACCGTTCGGCAGCCTACGCTGGTCGTTATGTGGCCAAGAACATCGTGGCTGCCGGCCTGGCCGAGCGTTGCGAGATTCAGGTTTCCTACGCAATCGGCGTCGCTCAACCGACTTCGATTTCGTTGAACACCTTCGGCACCGGCAAAATCAGCGACGACAAGATCGTCAAACTGGTTCGCGAAGTGTTCGACCTGCGTCCATACGCGATCACCACCATGCTCGACCTGCTGCACCCGATGTACCAGGAAACCGCTGCGTACGGCCACTTCGGTCGCACCCCGGAATCCAAGACCGTGGGCAACGATACGTTCACCACGTTCACCTGGGAAAAAACCGACCGCGCCGACGACCTCCGTTCGGCTGCCGGCCTGTAAGACTTTCCTGGCGGCACCCAAAGCCCCGCACGGTTCGCCGTGCGGGGCTTTTTATTGCCCTGCTGCTCAAGACCGTGTCGCCGCCTTCGCGAGCAAGCCCAGTCACCTCTGCATCACGCCAGAAACACTCAGCAAAAAGACCATCCGTTGCACCCACCAACACTGATCTAGCCTTGAAAGCATCCCAACGAGCAAGGACGCTCCCGATGCTGCCCAACCTGCGCCTGTTTTTCGGTTTCCTGCTGACCCTCACCTGCCTGACCGCCAATGCCACCGAATGCCCTGACTGGCCGCCGGCCCGCGCTCTGGACGAAATCACCGCACTGCAAGAGCGAATAGACCTCTGGGACGACAGCTATCATCGCGAAGGCCGCTCCTTGGTCGCCGATGAACTCTACGATCAGTCCCGAGCGCGACTGAGCGAATGGCGCGAATGTTTTGATTCCGGTCCCTCCCCCGAACCGTTGCGTACGGCCGGCGGCACGCTTGCTCATCCCATCGCCCATACCGGCCTGGAAAAACTGCGCGATGGGCGCGCTGTCGAAGCCTGGCTAAAAGATCGCGAGGATGTGTGGATTCAGCCCAAGGTCGACGGCGTGGCGTTGACGCTGATCTATCGCAACGGCCGACTACATCAGGCGATCAGTCGGGGTGACGGGGTAAACGGCCAGGACTGGACCGCCTCGGCGCGTCAGATCGCCGCCATCCCTCAAAAACTTCCGCAACCGCTGGACCTGTTGCTGCAAGGCGAACTCTATTGGCGCCTGACCGAACAGGTGCAAGCCCAGGCCGGCAGCCTCAATGCCCGCACCACGGTGGCCGGATTGATGGCGCGCAAGGCGCTGAGCCCTGAGCAAGCCGCCGGTATCGGGCTGTTTGTCTGGGATTGGCCGCAAGGCCCGAGAAGCCTGCCGGCCCGCGTGGCGGCTCTGGATGAGCTGGGGTTCCCGAGCACGACGCCCTACAGTCAGCCGATCGAGACATTTGCCGATGCCGAACGCTGGCGCGATCACTGGTATCGCTCGCCCCTGCCCTTCGCCAGCGATGGCATCGTTTTGCGTCAGGACCAGCGTCCACCGGCCGAGCGCTGGCAGGCAAAAACGCCTTACTGGAGCGTCGCCTGGAAATACCCCTTTGCCCAGGCGCTGGCCGAGGTGCGCAAGGTCCACTTCAAGATCGGACGCACTGGCCGGATCACACCGGTGCTGGATCTGGCACCGGTGATGCTCGATGACCGGCAGATCAAGCGCGTCAGTGTCAGCTCCCTGCAACGCTGGGAAGCGCTGGACATTCGTCCTGGCGATCAGGTCGCCATCAGCCTGGCGGGGCTGACCATCCCCAGGCTCGACGGTGTCGTATTGCGCAGCACCGAACGCCCTGAATTGAATGTACCGCGGGCAGCAGACTTTCATCCGTTAAGCTGCTGGCAGCCGACACCCGGATGCGAAAGCCAATTCCTCGCACGCCTTAGCTGGCTCAGCGGCAAACAAGGACTGGCCTTGCCCCATGTCGGGCCAGGTACCTGGGAGAAACTGCTCAAGGCCGAACGCCTCGGCAGCCTGCTCGATTGGTTGACCCTCGATGAGCAAGAGCTTGCTAACATTGACGGCTTCGGCGAACGCAGCAGTGCTCGCCTCTTGAACAGTTTCAACAGCGCCCGACAACGCCCGTTCGCTCGCTGGCTCAAAGCCCTGGGCTTGCCGCCAACCGGCCAGGCGCGCCTCGCCGATTCATGGCAGGTGCTGGCGCAACGAAACACCGAACAATGGCAGGCCGAAGCCGGCATCGGCCCGGGACGCGCCGCGCAATTGAGCGCTTTTTTCCGCGACCCTCAAGTGCTGGCCTTGAGCGAGACATTACGTGTTGCCGGGATTGACGGTTTTTAGCAGCCGGCGATGCCCGCTGGCCCGGGAACCCAAAGGTACCGATGCGCTCAAACAGCCCATTGCTACATCGACTTTTTCACCTGGAGCTTTTATGAAACTTCTTTCACCGCTCGCCTTGCTGGCCCTGTGCAGCGTGATGGCCGCTCCATTGATGGCCACCGAAGAGGCCCCTGGCCTGACCGGTTGCGCCGCCAAAAAACAAGGCATCATCAACCAGATCGAACTGGCCAAGTCCCGCGGTAACGCCGATCAACAGGCTGACCTGGAAACCGCTCTGAGCGAAGTCACCGCCCATTGCACCGACGCCTCCCTGAAGAAGGAACGGGAAAACAAGGTGCTCGACGCCAAGCACGAAGTCAGCAGGCGTCAGGCCGATCTCGACAAGGCGATGAAAAAAGGCGACGCCGAGAAAATCGACAAGCGCAAAGACAAACTGGCTCAATCGCGCAAGGAATTGCAGGAAGCGCTGGATGAGTTGGATAAGTAAGCAGAGGTAAACGATCAAGGATTTTTGTCATGCTCCGGGCAGCCTTCGCGAGCAAGCCCGCTCCCACAAGTGCGGTGATTTCCTGTGGGAGTGGGCTTGCTTGCGAAGACGTTAGCCAGAGCGCCGCAAATCAATGATCCCGAAACTCTTTATGGCAAGCACTACAAGCATCTTCGACCTTCTGTACAGCCGGCCCCAGGTTGCTGGCCTTGTAGGGCTGAATCTTGCTGGCAATCACCAATTCACCGGTGGCGCCTTCAAGGGTGCGGGCCATTTCCTGGAAGCGGGCCTGCTTCTGCCAGACATCGTCCTTGGCGCTGGTGTGAGCATCTTCGCGCACTTGCGGAAAATGCTTCCACGGCTCACGGGACAACGTGTCGAGTTTCACAGCGCCGTCAGCGAATTTCGGGCCATCGAACGGAATACGCCCACGCAACATGCCGCCCAGGTCTTCGCCGGTCTTGA
Organism: Pseudomonas sp. P9_31; assembly: GCF_034008235.1. Classification (NCBI taxonomy): domain Bacteria; kingdom Pseudomonadati; phylum Pseudomonadota; class Gammaproteobacteria; order Pseudomonadales; family Pseudomonadaceae; genus Pseudomonas; species Pseudomonas sp. P9_31. Next base: position 500,459 of record NZ_CP125375.1, on the reverse strand, counting down.
GCATCTGCTTGAAGATCGCCTTGCGCTGACCCAGCGGCGAATTCGGGTCGACACCACCGCAGGCGGACAAGGTCAGGCAGGCCAGCAATACAACAGAAAGTCTTTTAAGAGTCATGGTGGCTTCAGGTCACTGGTAACGGCCGCCAGTATCCTCGCGTCACCGGCAAAGACCAATAGCCCTATTATCAATGCGGGTTGTTTGAGCGCATGGAGCACTCAGGCAACCGGCAAAGGAATTACTCCATGAACAGCCGTTTCAAGGCATGGCGTCACAACCTGGCCTGGACCCTTCCGATGGTGGCCGTGCTTGCGGGTTGCACCGGTGGCGACAGCAGCAAACCGAAAACCCACGCACTGGCGACCTACTCCAGCGCCACCTGGGAAGCGCTTCCGGCAGTGTCCGACAACGACCTCGTCGCCGGTTTCGACTCATGGCGCAGCGCCTGCACCCGACTCAAGGCCGACCCGGTCTGGGGCAGCACCTGTGCGGCTTCCGCCAACGTGCCGACAACCGCCAGTGACATCCGCGGTTTTCTCAAACAGAACCTCGACGTCTACGGTCTGCGTGCCGCCAATGACAATCCCAACGGGTTGATCACCGGTTACTACGAACCGGTGTATCCCGGCAGCCTGACTCAAACCGAGGCAGCCAACATCCCGGTGTACGGCGTGCCCGAGGACATGATCATCGTTTCCCTGGACAGTATCTACCCGGAGCTCAAAGGCAAACGCCTGCGCGGACGGCTCGAAGGTCGCGTGCTCAAACCTTATGACGATGCGGCAACCATTGAAACCAAAGGCGTGAAAGCGCCGGTGATTGCCTGGCTGACCGACCCGATGAACCTGCAGTTTCTGCAAATCCAGGGCTCAGGGCGTATCCAGCTCGACGATGGCCGTCAATTGCGCATCGGTTATGCCGACCAGAACGGCCACCCCTATCGACCCATCGGCCGCTGGCTGGTGGATCAGGGAGAGTTGAAGAAAGAAGACGTAACAATGAGTGCCATCGATAACTGGGCCAAGGCGAATCCGACGCGCATTCCCGAACTGCTCGGCAGCAACCCCAGCTACGTGTTCTTCAATCGCAACCCAGACAGCAACGAAGGGCCGCGCGGCTCGCTGAACGTGCCATTGACCGCAGGTTATAGCGCCGCGGTGGACCGCAAGGTGATCCCGCTCGGCAGCCTGTTGTGGTTATCGACCACGCGCCCGGACGGCAGCACACTGGTGCGTCCGGTGGCGGCTCAAGATACTGGCGGCGCGATTGCCGGCGAGGTCCGCGCGGATCTGTTCTGGGGCACGGGCGAGGCGGCCGGGCAATTGGCCGGCGACATGAAACAGCAGGGGCAGATCTGGATGCTCTGGCCTAAAGGGGCAGCGTTGCCACAAGTACCTCAAGTTGCCGACGCGGTTAAAGCCAGCCCTTGAATTTGCGGCGACTGATAGATAGCAATCGCGGGCAAGCCCGCTCCCACAGGGATTGCGCATAACCTGTGGGAGCGGGCTTGCCCGCGATGAGGTCGGTAAAAACACTGAAGTAGTAGTCAGACCGACACAACAAAGAAACTGACGATCAGCCCCATGCCAATGGCCCACACCAGCGACCGCAGAATCGCCCAGTCCGCCAGATAGCAAATGATGTAGAGCAGCCGACTAGTGATAAACAACACCGACAGCACATTGATCGTTACCAGTTCGGCATTGCCGGCCAGGTGCGCGACGATCACCGCTGCCGCAAACGCCGGAGTCACTTCGAAGCTGTTCAATTGCGCCGAATGCGCACGCCTGGCCACGCCTTCAAGCGAATCCAGAAACGCCCGTGGGTCGTGATTCTCCTTCAGCCCAAACTTGCCACCGCTGAACTTGGCGACGCCTGTGCATAGATACGGCAGGAAGATCGCAATCAAAATGCACCACAGAGCAACCGTCATAACGCAGTCCCTTCTTCAAGTTATAGAGAATCGAGCTCCATCAGGGCGACTAATACTTCATCACCAACATGCCGATCAGCACCAACCCACAGGCCAGGAGCCGCGGTCTGCCAAAAGGTTCTTTGAGGTAACGCATGCCGAACAGCACCACCAGAATCACACTGATCTCGCGCAGCGCCGCCGCTTCGGCAATCGAGCCGAGCTGCATGGCCCACAGCACCAGAGCGTAGCTGAACAACACGCAGAACCCGACCGCCAACCCCAACCGCCACTGCTCGCGCCAGAACAGCATGAACGCCGGCCGCTTGCGCACCAGCGCCAACAACGGAAATGGCCAGGCGCTGAGCACGGTGACCCAAACCAGGTAGTCCAGCGGATGGGACCAGCGCCGCAAGGCCTGGCCATCGATGAAGGTGTAGCAGCCGATGCACAACCCGATCAACGCCACCACCGGCAGCATCGACCACGGCAGGCGTACCCCGCCACCGCCCTGCCAGAGCAGGCACAACATGCCGAACGGGATCAGCAAAATGCCGAATATCTGCTGAGACGTCAGCACTTCCCCGGCGAAGATCAGCGTTAGTGCCAGCACCACCAGCGGCGACAAACCACGCATCAACGGATAGACCAAACCAAGATCGCCGACCCGATAAGCCTGGATCAGCAGGTAGCGATAGAGCAACTCGAATGCCGCCGACGCGAGAATCCAAGGCCACATCTGCAGTGGTGGCAACGCTAAGAAGGGCAGCATCAGGGCGACAAACAGCAGCGCCACGCTGTCCATGCAGGCCACCACCAACAGCCGCTCCGCGCTGAATTTGATCAGGGTATTCCACGCCGCGTGTAACAGCGCCGCCACCAACACCAGAACCGTCGCAAGCACAGCACACTCCTTGTTTTGCCCACCTCCCCCGTAGGAGCTGCCGAAGGCTGCGAACTTTTGATCCTCCAAAAGCAAAATATCGCAGCCTTCGGCAGCTCCTACCGGGGGGGTAAGGCACAGAATTGATTCGCCATATGTCCGCAGCTGTTTATACTGCAAGCGACCACGCCGCACTCAGTTGCGCACAGATTAATTCCAATAATTCCTGCCACTGCCCGCTCTCACCGAGAACGGTTGTCGGCCTGCGTATGCCTGATCAAAGCGTCAAGACTACCGACAGAGACCTTGCGCATGCCACTCGCCTTGCTTGCACTGGCCGTTGCCGCCTTCGGCATCGGCACCACTGAATTCGTCATCATGGGCTTGCTGCCCGATGTTGCCCGCGACCTCGCCGTGAGCATTCCTCATGCCGGCCTGCTCATCACCGGTTACGCCCTGGGCGTGGTGTTCGGTGCGCCGATCCTCGCGGTCGGCACCGCCAACATGCCGCGCAAAGCCACGTTGTTGGGCATGACGTTGATGTTCATTCTCGGCAACATCCTCTGCGCCCTGGCGCCGAACTACGCCACGTTGATGGCCGCACGGGTGATTACCGCTTTGTGCCATGGAGCGTTCTTCGGCATCGGCTCAGTGGTCGCTGCCAGCCTGGTGGCGCCGAACAAACGAGCCCAGGCGATTGCCATGATGTTCACCGGCCTGACCTTGGCCAACGTGCTGGGCGTGCCATTGGGCACCGCACTGGGGCAATACGCCGGCTGGCGCTCGACCTTCTGGGCGGTGTCGGTGATTGGCGTGATTGCGGCTATTGCGCAGTGGGTCTGGCTGCCGAAGGAAATCCCCATGGACAAGGCCAACCTGGCCAGCGAGTTCAAAGTGCTGGGCAAGCTCAACGTGCTACTGGCGCTGGGCATGAGCGTACTGGCGTCGACCAGCCTGTTCAGCGTGTTCACTTACATTGCACCGATCCTGCAAGACATCACCGGCGTCAGCCCCCATGGCGTGACCATCATGTTGCTGTTGTTCGGCGTCGGCTTGACCGCGGGCAGCATGCTTGGCGGTCGATTGGCGGACAGTCGTTTGCTGCCTTCACTGGTAGGGATGACGTTGGCCGTGGCCGTGGTGCTGGCGGCCTTCAGCCAGACCAGCCATTCGGTGATACCGGCGGCGGTCACGCTGGTGTTGTGGGGCATCTTCGCGTTCGCGCTGTGCCCGATCCTGCAATTGCTGATCATCGATCAGGCCCATGAGGCGCCTAACCTCGGGTCGACGTTGAATCAAAGCGCATTCAATCTCGGCAACGCAGCCGGGGCGTGGATTGGCGGGTTGGTTGTGGCCAGTGGCGCAGATCTGGCGGACTTGCCGTGGACCGGCGCACTGGTCAGCGGGTTGACGGTGCTGACGGCGCTGTTCTTCATCTACCTGCAACGTCGCAGTGCCGCCGCAGTCAATGTGTCCGGGTAAAAGCCAAGGCGCAACACAGGTGGGCGGGCTTGCTCGCGAAGACGGCGGCACAGTCAAGATTGATGTCGCCTGATACACCGCCTTCGCGAGCAAGGCCGCTCCCACAGGTTTCGCACCGGCATCAGGCACTTTACCCTTCATTTTTTGATCTTCTGCGGTTCGGGTTCCCGAGCCCGCTGCGCAGATGTCTTCGGCGGTCCGCTTTCACTGCGAATTTGCGCGTGGCTGATCAGCGCGAAGATACAACTGCCACCGATGATATTCCCCACCAGCGTGGGACCTGCGAACACCAGCCAGAAGTCCTTCCACGGCAACTCGCCGGCAAACACCAGGTACGAGACCTCCACCGATCCGACCACGATGTGGGTGAAATCGCCCAGCGCCATGAAATAGGTGATGAGGATGATGATCCACATCTTGGCGCTCTCCATCGACGGGATCATCCAGACCATCGTGGCGATCATCCAGCCCGAGATGATGCCTTTGGCGAACATTTTGCTGGCGTCGTTCTCCATGACCTTGCGCCCGATGTCGAGGAAAGCCAGATCGGTCTTGGTGTCGAAAATCGGCAGGTGCAGCATCACATACGCCACCAGCAAGGTGCCGCAGAGGTTGCCTGCCAAAACCACCGTCCACAGCCGTAACAGTCGACCGAAATTACCCAGCGTAGGTTTGCTCATGATCGGCAGCACAGCGGTCAGGGTGTTCTCGGTGAAAAGTTGCTGACGGGCGAGTATCACCGCGAGAAAACCTGCGCAGTAACCGAAGCTGGCGATCACCTTGAAGCCTTCGCCGTCTGGCAGACGCGAATTGAGCAGCCCCATGCCCATCAGCGACAACCCCATGGTCAGGCCGGCAGCCAGGGCCGACCACCACAGCGCCGCAACGCTACGCTCGAGTTCCTGATCGCCTTGGGTGCGAATGATTTCATGCAGCACCGCCGCGCGCGGCGGCTGGCTCTTCTCGACCTCGCGCTGTTCTTGCGCCGAGAGGTCAGGGGTCTTGCCGTCTTGGGGCGTGTCCATAAAGCACCTGAACCGGTGGCGTGTCGTTTAATTACGACACGCCAGGTTCGGAGCTGTTCAGTGGTCCGTTAAATCATCGCTGACCGATAGACCGCTTTAGCGAGCAAGCCCGCTCCCACACTGGATCTCTGTCGTGCACAAAGTCTGTGTTCACTGAGGATCAAATGTGGGAGCGGGCTTGCTCGCGAAGGCCGCACCGCCGATTTCACCCGCCGATGACGTCATCCTTGAACTGGTCTTTGACGTACCTGATCTCGGTCCGGCCATGCGGCGTGGGCAGTCCGTCTTCGCCCAGATTCACGAAAACCATCTTCTCCACCGTCAGGATGCTCTTGCGGGTGATCTTGTTGCGCACTTCGCAGGTCAGGGTGATCGAGGTACGACCGAACTCGGTGGCGGTGATGCCCAACTCGATAATGTCGCCCTGGCGCGAAGCGCTGACAAAGTTGATTTCGGAAATGTACTTGGTGACCACGCGCTGATTACCCAGCTGGACGATGGCGTAGATCGCCGCTTCTTCGTCGATCCAGCGCAACAGACTGCCACCGAACAACGTGCCGTTGGGGTTGAGGTCTTCGGGTTTAACCCATTTTCGGGTGTGGAAATTCATATTCACTCCTGACCGTCTTGCCGATTGATGCCGGCCATCATGGCAGAGCCCGGACCAGGGCTCTATTAAGCATCGACTATGGTCTCGATTACCGTTCAGACATTGACCAACAGAAAGGCTTTGGAAGATCAGCATAGCCCGCTATAATCGCCCCCGTTTCAAAACGGTAATGTTCACTTGCTACCGTTTTCCCGCCACCTGTCCGAGGGGCGCTGCAGCAGGTTCAACCTGTCAGGCTCGGATGGGGCGTTGCCTGGCCACGGCCAGACACTAAACGCACAACGGCGCCCATTCGCATACATTACGAATGGAGGCTCTTCATGAGCGCTGTTATCACGCCTGTAGATTTTAACGATTACAAAGTCGCCGACATGTCCCTGGCTGCCTGGGGCCGTCGCGAAACCATCATCGCCGAATCCGAAATGCCAGCCCTGATGGGTCTGCGCCGCAAGTACTCCGCCGAGCAACCGCTCAAAGGCGCGAAGATTCTCGGCTGCATCCACATGACCATTCAGACTGCCGTGCTGATCGAAACCCTGGTTGCCCTGGGTGCCGAAGTGCGTTGGTCGTCCTGCAACATTTTCTCGACTCAAGACCAGGCCGCTGCTGCTATCGCTGCTGCCGGCATCCCGGTTTTCGCCTGGAAAGGTGAGACTGAAGAAGAGTACGAGTGGTGCCTGGAGCAAACCATCCTCAAAGATGGCGCGCCTTGGGATGCCAACATGATCCTCGACGACGGCGGCGACCTGACCGAGCTGCTGCACAAGAAATACCCGGCGATCCTGGACCGCGTCCACGGCGTCACCGAAGAAACCACCACTGGCGTTCACCGCCTGCTGGACATGCTGGCCAAGGGCGAGCTGAAAATCCCGGCCATCAACGTCAACGACTCGGTGACCAAGAGCAAGAACGACAACAAGTACGGCTGCCGTCACAGCCTGAACGACGCGATCAAGCGCGGCACCGACCACCTGCTGTCCGGCAAGCAAGCGCTGGTCATCGGTTACGGTGACGTGGGCAAGGGCTCGGCCCAGTCCCTGCGTCAGGAAGGCATGATCGTTAAAGTGTCCGAAGTCGACCCGATCTGCGCCATGCAAGCCTGCATGGACGGTTTCGAACTGGTTTCGCCGTTCATCGACGGTATCAACAACGGTACCGAAGCGAGCATCGACAAAGCGCTGCTGGGCAAGATCGACCTGATCGTGACCACCACCGGTAACGTCAATGTTTGCGACGCAAACATGCTCAAAGCCCTGAAGAAGCGCGCTGTTGTCTGCAACATCGGCCACTTCGACAACGAAATCGACACCGCTTTCATGCGCAAGAACTGGGCATGGGAAGAAGTGAAGCCACAGGTTCACAAGGTTCACCGTACCGGCCCGGGCGCTTTCGACGCTCAGAACGACGACTACCTGATCCTGCTGGCCGAAGGCCGTCTGGTTAACCTGGGCAACGCCACCGGCCACCCAAGCCGCATCATGGACGGTTCGTTCGCCAACCAGGTTCTGGCACAGATTTTCCTGTTCGGCCAGAAGTACGCCGACCTGTCGCCGGCCCAGAAGGCCGAGCGCCTGACCGTTGAAGTACTGCCGAAGAAACTCGACGAAGAAGTGGCCCTGGAAATGGTCCGCGGTTTCGGCGGCGTTGTGACTCAACTGACCAAGACCCAGGCCGACTACATCGGCGTGACCGTCGAAGGCCCGTTCAAGCCGCACGCTTACCGCTACTGATCGGTCCTGCCGCCTGCTCTCCCTGTGGGAGCGGGCTTGCTCGCGAAGGCGGTTTATCATTCAACATTAATGTCGTCTGACCCACCGCTTTCGCGAGCAAGCCCCCTCCCACATTGGGATGTGCACGTCTTCCAGGCTTACGTGTTTCCAAGGATATGACCATGTCCCAAGAACGTCGCTACAGCTTCGAGTTCTTCCCTACGAAGACCGATGCCGGGCATGAAAAACTGATCGCCACTGCCCGTCATCTGGCGACCTACAATCCCGACTTCTTCTCCTGCACCTACGGCGCCGGCGGTTCGACTCGTGATCGCACCCTCAACACCGTGTTGCAGCTGGAAAGCGAAATCAAAGTCCCTGCCGCGCCGCATCTGTCTTGCGTGGGCGACAGCAAGGACGACCTGCGCGGCCTGCTGAGCCAGTACAAGGCAGCCGGCATCAACCGTATCGTTGCGCTTCGCGGTGACCTGCCCTCGGGCATGGGCATGGCCAGCGGCGAGATGCGTCACGCCAACGACCTGGTTGAATTCATTCGTGAAGAGACCGGCGATCATTTCCACATCGAAATCGCCGCTTACCCGGAAATGCATCCGCAAGCGCGCAACTTCGAAGACGACCTCAACAACTTCGTGCGCAAGGCCAACGCCGGCGCTGACAGTGCGATCACCCAGTACTTCTTCAACGCCGACAGCTATTTCTACTTCGTCGAGCGTGTACGGGCGAAGGGCGTGAACATCCCGATCGTGCCGGGGATCATGCCGATCACCAACTACAGCAAACTGGCGCGTTTCTCCGACGCCTGCGGTGCGGAAATCCCGCGCTGGATCCGCAAGCAACTGGAAGCCTACGGCGACGACACCCAGAGCATTCAAGGCTTTGGTGAGCAAGTCGTCACCGAGATGTGCGAACGTCTGTTGCAAGGTGGCGCACCCGGGCTGCATTTCTACACGTTGAACCAGGCTGAGCCGAGCCTGGCGGTGTGGAATAACCTGAAGTTGCCGCGTTAATAGTTGTTAAAGCAAGATCAAGAGATCGCAGCCTTCGGCAGCTCCTACATGGGAATACGCACCTCTGTAGGAGCTGCCGAAGGCTGCGATCTTTTGCTTTTAAGGTCCGAACCAGAGCTTCTGGATCCGGTTTCTGGCTCTTTATGATTTCTCGTCGTAATCTCAAGCCATGCCCCTGATCGCTCAGTTACTGACCGTGTTTCTGTTCACTTGCCTGAGCTTCACCGCTCGGGGCGAGAAGTTGCGTATTGTCACCGAACCCTGGGCGCCTTACGTGTATGAGGAAAACGGTACGGCTCTGGGGCTCGACTACGACACCACCGCTATCGTCTTCAAACGCCTCGGGATCGACGTGGAATGGCAGTTCCTGCCGTGGAAACGCTGCCTGTCGATGCTTGAACAAGGCCAGGCGGACGGTGTGCTGGATATTTTCCACAGCGATGAACGCGACGCGACCCTGCTCTACCCCAGCGAACCGCTCTCGCAAGTCGAGTTCGTGATGTTCTACGCCAACGAACGACCGTTTCCGTTCCGCACGCTGGACGACCTGAAAGGCCTGACCATCGGCACCTCGCCAGGCTACCTGTACAGCAAGGATTTCAGCGAGTCGACGCTGCTCACCCGGGAACCGGCGCCCACCCATGAAGCCAATTTCGGCAAACTGGTGCGCGGACGAATCGACCTGTTGATCACCGATCGCCGGGTCGGCCAGTATTTGCTCGATCAACTGAACATCCGCGACAAGATCACCGAAAACCCGACCGTCATCAGCCAGCAAAGCCAGTATCTGGCGGTACGCCATAGTGCCGGGATGGATTTGTTGGTGCAGCGTTTCGGTGCCGAGCTCAAACGCTTCAAGCGCGAGCCGGCCTATGCCGAACTGAGCGCCCGCTATGGCGCCGGCCCGGCCATTGAAGCACGGGCCGCCCACGCCACCGCAACCGGCGGAAAAACCGTTGAGCAGCAGGAAAGCGGCGCACAGTGATTGCTCTGTTATACTCCGGCCTTCCCGCCAGGCTCACGCCCGGACGCTCGGACTTGTTCAAGGCATCTCGATCCCGCTACAGCGCAGCTTTACCAGCCCGCGCGAGCGCTCCAGACGAGCCTTCGAGGCCCAGCAGGACCGGACGGGATTGCGTCCTCTTAAACGCCATTCGCGCCAGGCAAGACTCCCATTGGGCCAAGCCCTAACTAAAACAGGATTACTCATGTCCTTTGCTTCCCTCGGTCTCTCCGAGGCTTTAGTCCGCGCCATCGAGGCAGCGGGCTATACCGAGCCTACTCCGGTGCAACAGCGGGCCATTCCCGCCGTGTTGCAAGGTCGCGACCTGATGGTTGCGGCTCAGACAGGTACTGGTAAAACCGGCGGCTTCGCCCTTCCGATTCTGGAGCGGTTGTTTCCCAACGGTCACCCGGACAAATCCCAGCGTCACGGTCCGCGCCAACCCCGCGTACTGGTCCTGACCCCAACCCGCGAACTCGCGGCCCAGGTACACGAAAGCTTCAAGGTCTATGCCCGTGACCTGAAGTTCGTCAGCGCCTGCATCTTCGGCGGCGTCGGCATGAACCCACAAGTTCAGGCCATGTCCCGCGGTGTCGACGTGCTGGTAGCCTGCCCCGGTCGCCTGCTCGACCTCGCCGGCCAAGGCAGCGTCGACCTGTCCCACGTGGAAATCCTCGTGCTGGATGAAGCCGACCGCATGCTCGACATGGGCTTTGTCCATGACGTGAAAAAGGTTCTCGCCCGCCTCCCGGCCAAACGGCAGAACCTGCTGTTCTCGGCGACGTTCTCCAAAGACATCACCGATCTTGCCGGCAAGCTGCTGCACAACCCGGAACGCATCGAAGTCACGCCACCGAACACCACGGTCGAGCGGATCGAACAACGCGTATTCCGTCTGGCCGCCAGCCACAAGCGTTCGTTGCTGGCGCACCTGATCACTGCCGGCGCCTGGGAACAGGTGCTGGTATTCACCCGCACCAAGCACGGCGCCAACCGCCTGGCCGAGTACCTGGACAAACACGGCCTCACCGCCGTCGCGATTCACGGTAACAAGAGCCAGAACGCCCGCACCAAAGCCCTGGCCGACTTCAAGGCCGGTGAAGTACGCATCCTGGTCGCCACCGACATCGCCGCTCGCGGCCTGGACATCGACCAACTGCCCCACGTGGTCAACTTCGAATTGCCGAACGTCGACGAAGATTACGTGCACCGTATCGGTCGTACCGGCCGTGCCGGTCGTTCGGGCGAGGCGATCTCGCTGGTGGCTCCGGACGAAGAGAAGCTGCTCAAAAGCATCGAGCGCATGACCAAGCAGAAAATCGCCGATGGCGACCTGATGGGCTTCGATTCCAACGCCGTGGAAGCAGAGAAACCGGAAGTTCGCGAGCGTCCGGATGTGCGTAACCCGCGCAACCCACGTGGCCCGCGCGGCGATGGTCCGAATGGCAGCGGTGGTGGTGGCGGTCGTAAAGACAAAGGCAAGGACAAGGGCGGCAAGGAAAAACCTGCTGCCACTGGCCGTGGCGATCGCCCGGCCCGTGAACACAAACCACGCGAAGGCACTCCGGCCCGCGAACAACAGCGTCCAGCCCCTCGCGTCGCCGCTGACCGTGCTCCGGACGAGTTCCTGGACGACGACATCGATAACTTCGGTAATCGCGTCGACTACGTACCTCAAGCCAAACCGGCTCAGGGCCGTGGCCGCCGTCCGGGCGCACCGGCACAAGGCGCAGGCGCGGGTGCTCCACGCACCGGCCAGCCACAAGGCCGTCAGAACGGTCCGCGCAACAGCAGCGGCGCAACCACCGGCACCCCGCCGGCCAAGCGCAGCGGCCCACGCAACGGTGCTCCACGTGATGGCCAGGCCCGTCGCGAAGAGTCCCGCAACCGCCGCCCGGCCCGTGACGACCAGCCTCGTTCGGAACCGGCCGTGCAGAACCCGCGGGGCCCGGCACCGAAGATCATTCACAAGGAGTCGAAAAGCGATCGCTTCCCGACACCTGAGCAACTGGATCAACTGCCAGGCCGTCCGCGCGGCGAAAAACCAGCGTTGCTGACCCGCAACCGCTGAGTTTTTCAAAGTCATGAAAAATGCCCCGGATCGCAAGATCAGGGGCATTTTTTATGCTGGCGAAGAACCCTGTGGGAGCGGGCTTGCCCGCGATGACGTCCGTCCAGCAAACATTGATATTGACTGACCCACCGCCATCGCGGGCAAGCCCGCTCCCACAGTGGCTCGGTACTGTCCGTATGGATTCTGGCAGACCATAAAAAACGCCCCGGATCTCGCGATCAGGGGCGTTTTTTTGTTCAAGCAGCGAAATTTATTTCGCTTTCACACCTTCAAACGTCACGTACAGCTCAACCGCGTCGGACGCTGGGCCCAGGTCTTTCTGCTTGCCGAAATCGGAACGCTTGATGCTGGTGGTGCCTTCGAAACCGGCACGGTAGCCGCCCCATGGATCCTTGCCTTCACCCAGGAAGGTAGCCTTGACTACAACGGGCTTGGTCACGCCGAGGATAGTCAGGTTGCCGGTCACGTCCGCAGTGTCTTTACCAGCGGCGTTTTTACCGGTGGATTTGACGCTGGTGGAGACGAACTTGGCGTCGGCGAATTTGCCCACGTTCAGGAAGTCAGCACTGGCGATATGCTTGTCACGTTCGGCGTGGTTGGTGAACACGCTGGCGGTGCGTACATTGAACTCGATTTTGCTGTCTTCAGGCTTGGCGGCGTCGAAACTGAACTTACCGTCGATATCTTTGAAGGTACCGGTAATGTAGCTGTAGCCCAGGTGGCTGATCTTGAAATCAACGAAGGCGTGCTGGCCTTCTTTGTCGACCACGTAATCGGCCGCCATCACGTTAGCCGACAGCAGAGCAGAACCGATTGCCAGAGCAGCGAGCGTCTTTTTCAACATACTTTCTATTCCTTAGGAGTCGAGATTGAATATCAGGCTTTGCGTCCCAGCATTCGCGTCAGGGTCGCATCACGATCGATAAAGTGGTGTTTCAATGCTGCCAACGCATGGAGGCCGGAAAAAATTACCAACACCCAAGCCAGGTACAAATGGATCACACCAGCGGTGTCTGCCTGGTCCGGTAGTCCGGAAACCAGCGCAGGTACTTCAAACAGTCCGAACACCGGAATCCCGACACCGTCTGCGGTGGAAATCAGGTAACCGGCAATCATCACAGCGAACAGACTGAGATAGAGGAAGGAATGGCCAAGCTTGGCGCCAAGGCGCGTCAGGCGGCTATAGTTTGGCAGGAGTGGCGGCGGTGGGCTGATGAAGCGCCACAACGCTCGCAGCAACATGACGGCCAATAACACCAGACCAATGCTCTTGTGCAGATCCGGCGCGTCTTTGCGCCACGTGCTGTAGTAGTCGAGACCGACCATCCACAACCCCAACGCGAACAGGCCGAAGACTGCCAGCGCCACACCCCAGTGCATAAAGATGCTGACCCAACCGTAGCGGGAAGAAGAGTTACGTAGCTGCATTGCCCAAATCCTGTAAGAACTGCGCCCAAGACTATCGGGTTATCTATCGATTTAAAGCGGAAAATTTTGCTTTGAAATATCGAAAAATACGATCAAGACCTTGGGGCCGAGAGGTTAAGAGAGTGTTAACCGGATAAAAAAACCTTCAGGCACCCTCCTTATCTTCATTTAAAAGCCGATATCACTCGTCAGAACTGTCATATCCGACAGTAGCTTCCATTACTGGTCATTGATGAACTTGAATTCGAGTACGAGCGTCTGAACAGGAGTTCTATCATGCATCACAATTCGAGTTCATCTCCCGTGATAACACACAGTCAACCCAATTCGATACCTGTAGGGGAAGGACCGCGAGGGATCGCCATCAGCGATGATGGATCACGGGTTTTTGCTTGCAATTACATTTCAGGCAATGTGTCAGTCATCGACACCCGGAACAAAAAGGTAATCCGCACTATCGCCGTCGAGCGTTACCCCCGAAGCATTGCCCTTGGCCATGGGGGGAAAAGAGCTTACGTGACCAACTATGGTTCAAGTTCGGTTTCGGTTATTGATACCGAAACATACGCGGTAGGAAACCTCACGGTGGGGAGGCACCCTTGCGCAGTCGTCGTGAGCCGAGACGGGAAGCATGTTTACGTCACTGTTCGACAGGATAAAGAATGGCTAGCCATTATTGACACCCGCACTTATGCGGTGAGCAGAGTGCGAGGATTACCCTCGCCATCCATAAGTGTGGATATCAGCCAGGATGATTCGCGTCTTTATATTTCCAGTACCAACGCCCCAGCCGGCCCTTATCAGGACGCACTCACGGTCATCAGCAGCAAGACTTTCGAAGTCATCGGCATCATCAACACCGAACAATATCCGTCAGCGGTTAACGTCAGCCCCGATGGCAAGGAAGTGTATATCGTGGGTCTGGACGCTCGAAAACTGACCGTGCTGGACGCTCGGTCATTGACCACCCGGCATTTCGATTTTGTGACGTGCGAAGGGAAAATAGTGTTCGGCGAAAAACACGCTTATGCCGTTGATCAAACCAACAAAGAGGTCGTGGAAGTGAGTACCACCACGCATGAGATTGCTCGCAGGATTCCCATCCCAGGTGCCTTCGAACCGTATGACATGGTGCTTGATCAACACAACCGTGCCTATATCAGCGACTACCAAAGCGACGAAGTACATATTGTCGATCTCGCTTAGCGTCAAAGCACAATCAGCAAAAAACACGGCATCTCTGCCTGATGCCAGTTAGTTAGCGCAACCCATGTGGGAGCGGGCTTGCCCGCGAAGGCGGTATATCAGGCAACATTACTGTCGACTGACACGCCTTCTTCGCGAGCAAGCCCGCTCCCACAGGTTCCGCACCTTACACCGACTGGCGTCAGGCATCACTGCCGCGCTTTTTTTGATCCCAAGACTTACTGCGTCTTGGTTTCAGTCGTCGCCGGGGTCTTCGCAGCGGTACTCGCCGCTGGTTTCTTCACCGGCTCAGCCTTTTTCGCCGTTGCCTTGGCCGGAGCCTTTTTGGCCTCGGTTTTGGCAGCAGGCTTTTTCACTGACGCTTTGGCCGGTGCCTTCTTCACCGGCTCGGCTTTCACAGGTTCTGCCGGTTTCGCAGCCTCAACCGGCACTGGCGCTGGGGCCGGCGCGGGTACTGGGGCGGGTGCCGGCGCAACCGGTGCCACTGGCTCAGCGGCCTTGGCCGGAGCCTTGTCGGAACCACCGCCGAACATCCGCGAGAAGAAGCCAGGCTTGGACTCTTCAGCTTTCGCTTCAACCTTGGCCGGTTCTGGCTTGTCAGCCGCTTTATCGGACGAACCACCGAACATGTTGCTGAAGAAATTGCCTTTCTTCGCCACCACCGCGCCTGCCGCTGCTGCGGTCGCCGCCGGCACAACCTTCACCGGTTCAAACGACTTGCCCGCTGCCAGGTCTTCCAGCTGACTGGCTGCACGCTGACCGGTGCGCAATGCACCTTCCAGGGTGCCTGGGTACAAGGTGTCGGTGTGTTCACCGGCAAAGGCTACGCGTTGCAGCGGACGCTCCCACAGGCGCCAGTACTTGCTGATCTGGCCCGGACCAAAGGCCAGGTAAGCGCCGCCCATCGACGGGTCGGTGCTGTAGCGGCGGATTTCATAACCGGTGAACGAACCGCGTGCCTGTGGATAAAAGGTGTGCAGACGAATCAGCACCTGATCGGCCATCTGCTTGTCGCCGAAGGCTTGCATCACCCGCGCGTTGTCTCCGGAAATGTTGATCACCACGTTGGCGCCGCCCTTCAAGGCCGGCTCGATCCACAACATGCCCAGACCGGCGTTGCTGTAGATCTCGCCAGACATGCGCGCCTTGCTTTCCCACACTGGCGTCTTGAACTTCAGCATGATCTGGTCACGCCAGCCGTAGTTGGTGCCCTTGATGGCGCCCATGTGCTGGGCATCCAGCGCCGGAGTCATCTGGATCTTGCTCAGTGCGCGCAACGGCACGGCCAGTACGACGTAGTCCGCCTGATAGCCAGCGCTGCCGACCTTGACGGTCACACCGTCCTTGTCCTGGGTAATGGACGAAACCGGAGAGCCGGTCTTGATGGTTTTCAGTTGTTTGACGAAGGCCTGGGCCAATACCGGGCTGCCGCCGGGCAGACGCGAAGCGCGCAGGTCACGGTCGGCAACACCCCGGTAGACGCGGCTCTGCTGTGCGAAGTACAGCAGCGACAGGCGTGAAGGTTCGTCGTAACGGGTACGAATCTCCTGATTCACCAACTGACGCGCAGTGGCTGGCAGGTTCAGGCGATCGAGCCAGTTGGCCACGTTGATCTGATCCAGGGCGAACAGCGTGCTGTTGGCGGCCGGGTTCAGCGGGTCTTCGATCGAACGCGCCAGGTCATCCAGGGTCTTTTCGTAGCGTTTCAGCGCTTCGGCGGTGGCCGGCTGTTTAGCGGTCAGATCGGCGGCGGTGAAGTATTCACCGTCGATCAGATAGCCTGGGGTGCGCACGAATTCAGGGGCTGGCGTGGTGCTCAGCTTGAACGTCGAGACGTACTTGTTCAGCACCGGCTGGGTCTTGTCGTTGCCGATCCACTCACTGGTGGCCATGCCGGAGCGACCGCCCAGGGTCGGTTTGGCTTCCAGCAAGGTGACCTGCCAGCCTTTGTTCTGCAGTTCGTAAGCCGCGGTGAGGCCCGAAAGCCCGCCGCCGACCACGATCGCCGTTTTATCCTTGGCCAGCGCCGAAACGCTGAACAGCCCCAACATCACCAGCGCACAGGCGCGCAGCCAACCAGCAGACATTCAGCGAACTCCGGAAATACACGAGGAAATAGCGGTTTTACGAGTCAGACGACTCAAAGAGCCGCGAAGAATACGTCAGCCATCAAAACGCCGCCAGCAACGTCTATCGTCCTATACAAAGTAGCTCAATCGACACAATGGGTTGTCCCGGTGACGCGCATTGCATAGGCTTGCGCGATTGTTTACCCGCCTACGTCACGGGTAGCCTCGAGGAGACAGAATATGGGCCTGAATAAACAGTGGATGGAACGCGATCTCGCCGTGTTATGGCATCCCTGCACCCAGATGAAAGACCACGAACAGCTGCCGCTGATCCCCATCAAGCGCGGTGAGGGCGTGTGGCTTGAGGACTTCGAAGGCAAACGCTACCTCGACGCCGTCAGCTCCTGGTGGGTCAACGTATTCGGCCACGCCAACCCGCGGATCAACCAGCGCATCAAGGATCAGGTCGATCAGCTGGAACATGTGATCCTCGCCGGTTTCAGCCATCAGCCGGTGATCGAGCTGTCCGAGCGCCTTGTAAAAATGACGCCCGAAGGCCTGACCCGTTGCTTCTATGGCGATAACGGTTCGTCGTGTATCGAAATCGCGCTGAAAATGAGCTTTCACTACTGGCTCAACCGCGGCCAGCCGAACAAGAAACGCTTCGTCACCCTCACCAACGGCTACCACGGCGAAACCATGGCGGCGATGGCGGTGGGCGACGTGCCGCTGTTCACCGAAACCTACAAAGCCCTGCTGATGGACACCATCAAGGTGCCGAGCCCCGATTGCTACCTGCGCCCCGAGGGCATGAGCTGGGAAGAACACTCGCGCAATATGTTCGCCGCCATGGAGCAAACGCTGGCCGACCATCACGATACCGTGGCCGCCGTGATTCTGGAGCCGCTGATTCAGGGCGCCGGCGGCATGCGCATGTATCACCCGGTGTACCTCAAGCTGCTGCGCGACGCCTGCGACCGTTATGGCGTGCACCTGATCCACGATGAAATCGCCGTCGGCTTCGGTCGCACCGGCACGATGTTCGCCTGCGAACAGGCCGGCATCCGCCCGGATTTCCTCTGCCTGTCCAAGGCCCTGACCGGCGGTTACCTGCCGTTGGCCGCCTGCCTGACCACCGATGAGGTCTACAGCGCTTTCTACGACGACTACCCGACCCTGCGCGCCTTCCTGCACTCCCACAGCTACACGGGTAATCCCCTGGCCTGCGCGGCAGCATTGGCGACGCTGGATATCTTCGAAGAAGACAACGTCATCGAGAAAAACAAGGCCCTGGCCCAGCGCATGGCCTCCTCCACGGCGCACCTTGCCGATCACCCGAACGTTGCCGAAGTGCGCCAGACCGGCATGGTCCTGGCGATCGAGATGGTCAAGGACAAGGCCAGCAAGACCGCTTACCCGTGGCAGGAACGTCGCGGTTTGACCGTGTTCCAGCATGCACTGCAACGAGGTGCTTTACTGAGGCCGTTGGGCAGCGTGGTGTATTTCCTGCCGCCGTACGTGATCACCCCGGAGCAGATCGATTTTCTGGCCGAGGTGGCCAGCGAAGGCATCGACATCGCCACCCGTGACAGCGTCAGCGTGGCGGTGCCGAAGGACTTTCATCCGGGTTACCGTGATCCGGGCTAGAAGTCACCGAGAAACCCTGTGGCGAGGGAGCAAGCTCCCTCGCCACAAAAGCCAGTTTGTTCCAACTTACGATACCGAACATCAGATTCAGTAGAGACCATTGATGAGACTGTCCCGCTTCTTTATCGACGCCCCTTTAAGCACCGGCGAACACGAGCTGCCCGAGGCCCAGGCCCATTACATCAGCCGTGTGCTGCGCATGGCCGAGGGTGATGCGGTGCAATTGTTCGACGGCTCGGGCCACGAGTTTCGCGGCACGCTGGCGGAAGTCGGCAAGAAGCGCGTGGTGGTGCAAATCGATGAAAGCTTCGCTGGGCAGGTCGAGTCGTCGCTTGCGGTCCATCTCGGCCAGGGTTTGTCCCGTGGCGAGCGGATGGACTGGGCGATACAGAAAGCCACCGAACTGGGCGTCACTGAAATCACCCCGATCTTCACCGACCGCTGCGAAGTCCGCCTCAAGGACGAGCGTGCCGACAAACGCCTGATGCACTGGCGTCAGGTGGCGATCAGCGCCTGCGAGCAGTGCGGGCGCTCACGGGTGCCGGTGATTCACCCACCGCTGCTGTTGGCCGACTGGTTGAAGCAGACGCAGGCCGAATTGAAACTGGTGCTGCACCCGGTGGCCGAGCCATTGGTGAGCCATGCGAAACCGGCGACGCTGGCGTTTCTGATCGGCCCGGAAGGCGGGTTGTCCGACGCTGAAGTCGAGCAGGCCAAGGCTGGCGGCTTTCATGCCGCCCGCCTCGGCCCGCGCGTGCTGCGCACCGAAACCGCGCCGGTGGTGGCGCTGGCGGTGGCCCAGCAACTTTGGGGGGACTTCTAGGGTCCCATCGCGAGCAGGCTCGCTCCCACAAGCACGCCGCTGCACCTGTGGGAGCGAGCCTGCTCGCGATGGCAGCACCTCGATCTAAAGGACATAAAACAGAATCGCCACAAAGTGCAGCAGACTCCCGCCGATCACGAACAGATGCCAGATGCCGTGGGCATGGCGCAGACGATGGTCGAGGGCAAAAAAGATAATCCCCACGGTGTACAACACCCCGCCCGACGCCAGCCAGGCGAAGCCGACAGGGCCCAACGCCGCCAGTAACGGCTTGACCGCCACCAGCACGATCCAGCCCATCACCGCATAAATCACAATCGACAGAATCCGCGCTTCCGAGCGCGGTTTGATCTCTTGCAGAATGCCGATCAGCGCCAGCCCCCAGACAATCCCGAACAGCGTCCAGCCCCACGGCCCACGCAGGGTCACCAGGCAAAACGGCGTGTAACTGCCGGCAATCAGCAGGTAGATCGAAAAGTGATCGACCTTCTGCATGATCGCTTTTTTGCGCCCGCGCACGCTGTGGTACACGGTCGAGGCGCTGTAGAGCACCAGCAAGGTGAACGCGTAAATCGCCACGCTGACAATCTTCCACGGACTGCCGTCCATACTGGCGATCACCAGCAGCCACACGCCGCCGACAACCGCCGCCACCGCCCCGACCAAATGCGTCCAGGCGTTCAATCTTTCTCCGTGATACATGTGTTGCTCACCTCAAAATTCGTTACAGCCTTGCGCAAGGCTCAGGCCTCAAGGTTAAAAGCGCAATGTTTCCGTATAGCGCAGCGCCTACAAAAGCCATCGAGCCAAACGTCAGCCAATTGGGCACAATCGAGCGATTCAAATAAGAGTCACGCCCATGTTGATCGATGAAGAGTTGACCCTGAAAAAACTCGAGGTGTTCCTGGCCTTCATGCGCACCGGCAACCTGGCCCGCGCTGCCGCCGAGTTGCAAACCAGCAACGTCAGCGTGCACCGCGCCATCCACTCCCTGGAAAGCGCCCTGCGTTGCCCGCTATTCAAACACGAAGGCCGCAACCTGACCCCACTCGAAAGCGCTTATGTGCTGGAAGAACGGGCGCAGAAGCTGATTCAGGACGTGCTCGAAACCGTGCGCCTGACCCGCGAAGCCGCCGGGTTCTCCGCTGAGCGCTTCAAACTCGGCTCGCTGTATTCGCTGACGGTGAAGACCGTGCCGCAGCTGATCATGGGCCTGAAAATCCGCCGTAGCGAACTCAATATCGACCTGATCCTGGGCTCGAACATCGACCTGTTGTACAAGCTTAAAAACATGGAAGTCGACGCGATCCTGGTGTCGCTGGACGACAGCGTCAACGACCCGGATTGCGAGCAGATCCCGCTGTTTTCCGATGACATCTTCCTCGCCACCCCGGCTGACTCGCCCTTTGCCCGGCGGGCCGAAGTCGATCTGGCCGAGGTGCGCGACGAGACGTTCATCACCTTGACCCAAGGCTTCGCCACGCACCAGGACGGTATTCGGGTGTTCAAGCAGGCGGGGTTCGAGCCGAAGGTGGCGATGCAGGTCAACGACATTTTCACCCTGCTGAGCATGGTCAGCTCCGGGGTGGGTTATGCGTTGCTTCCAGGGCGGATTGCGGCGGTGTATGAGAACCGGGTGAAGCTGATTCCGTTGCAGGAAAAGTATCGATTGCAGCAGCACATCGGCGTGGTGTTTCTGAAGGCCAAGGAGCGTGACCCGAATTTGCTGGCGTTGCTGGCGGAGTGTCGGATGTATGCCAATCGGCAGGCTTGAATGTGGCGAGGGAGCTTGCTCCCGCTCGGGTGCAGAGCGCCCGCAAAATCAGACCACCGGATTGCCTGATACTCCTCGGTGGTAGAGGTTGGGGCTGCTGCGCAGCCCAGCGGGAGCAAGCTCCCTCGCCACAAAAAGCAATCACCGATCTAACCGACAATCCCGCGAACAATGAAGTACAGCAACGAAGGCCCCAGCAAGCAGCCAAGCCCGGTGTGGAACGTCGCGGTCAACGCGCCATATGGCACCAGCCGCCGATCCGTCGCCGCCAACCCGGCGGTTACACCGCTGACAGTCCCGGCCAACCCGCCAAACACCATCGCCGAGCGCGGGTTATCCAGGCCCATCCAGCGCGCCGCCATCGGCGTACCGACCATCACCAGAATCGCCTTGATCAGCCCGGTGGCAATCGACAACGCCATCACATCGGAAGTGGCACCAATCGCCGCCCCGGTCACTGGCCCGACGATGTACGTTACCGCGCCCGCGCCAATGGTGGTCATGCTGATCGCATCGCGATAACCGAACACCCAGGCAACGCTCGCCCCGACAATGAACGGCAGGATCGTGCCCAGCAGCAGCGCGATAACACCAATCATCCCGGCCTTTTTCGCTTCGGTGGCCTGCACCTCGAACGCGGTGGCGACAATGGCGAAGTCACGCAACATCGCACCGCCCATCAAACCAATGCCGGAAAACAGCGACAAATCCGCCAGGCCTTTTTGCCCGCCGGTCATGGTGCCTCCGACCCAGGCCAGCACCAGGCCGATGACGATGGCAATCGCCGAGCCGTGAATCCGTCCGAAGGTCAGGCGTTTGGACAACACCACCGACACCCACATGATCACGCCAACGAACGCGAACGCTGTCACCAACCCGTTATGTTCCAGACCTTTCTCGATGAGATCCCACATATCAGCGACCTCCTGCCGGTGCGCCAACCGGCGTTATGTCCGCCGGTTCATCGGGCAAGGGTTCACCTTTGTGGGTCCGGCTGATCAGCGCAATGGTGCAGCCGCAGAGCACCACCGAACCGATCGCCGCCAACACCGCCACCGGGCCGCCATGCAGAGCGGTAACGACGTTCTGTTGCGCGGCCATCGCGACCACCACCGGAATGTACATGGCGCCCCAGAAGCCGACGCCCATCTCGCAATCCTTGGTCATGCCGCCGCGTTTTTGCATCCACAACCGCGCGCAAATCAGCAGGATCATCGCGATCCCAACCCCGCCGACGTTGGATTTCACCCCCAGCAACGCGCCGAGCATGTCGCCCATGATCACCCCTGCCAGCGTACAGATCGCCAACAGCGCCACACCGTAAATAATCATTGTTGTAGTCCTCAAAGTGCATCGTCGAAATTGTTGTTTTTGTCGTTCGCAACCTGAGTCGGTGGTCTAGAGTTGGCGGCCTCCCTCCTCACGCAACAGCGCCTGCAAGGTATCGAGCCGAGCACCGTCGAAGGCAATGACGGTGCCCTGCTCGAACACCCGGCGCGCCAGCCCGGTCAACACCGCGCCGGGTGGCAGTTCGATCTGTAAACGCACGCCACGCTCGTAAGCGCTTTGCACCGTGCCGCGCCAATCGACGATGCGGCACATGTTGAACGCCAGGTCGTCACGCAAGGCGTCGGTATTGATGACGGGCCGTGCGCGGCTGCCGCTCAGGTAACCCTGGGTCGGCGTTTTCAATTGCACCTTGGCGAAGGCTTCGGCCAGGGTTTTTGCCGGTGTTTCCAGCAGCGGGCAATGGGACGGCACGCTGACCGACAGGCGTTTGGCCAGCCCGGCGCCACCACCCTTCGCCAACTCGGCAACCGCTTTCATCGCACCATCGCTGCCAGCGATGACGACTTGGTTATCGGCGTTGATGTTGGCCAGGTAAACCGGCGTGTCGACGCTGTGAACCTGCGCCAGCAACCTTTCCACCTTCGCCAGATCCAGACCGATGATCGCGGTCATGCCATAGCCCTGAGGATAAGCCTGCTGCATCAGTTCGCCGCGCAGGCTGACCAGATGCAGTGCATCGCTGAAGCTCAAGGCGCCGGCGACCACCGCCGCCGGATAGGCGCCGATGGACAATCCGGCCACGTAATCCGCGCTCAATAACAACTGACGTGAAGCCGCCACGCCAGCAATCAGCAGGCATAGCTGAACCGCCCTCGTCGACTGCAACGACTTGGCAGAATCGAGCAACAAAACATCTTCACCCAGCACCTCGCTCGCCTCGATCAGCGTTTCCCGAGGCAAGCGATGGAGCATGCCCGGTTGCTGGGCACCCTGGCCGGGGAACACCAGTAAACTGCTCACGCTGCTTGCTCCTGCGGGTTCCAGGGATCGCTGACCAGGCAGGCGACCTGAGCGTTTTTGAGCAGCACCCGTTGCGACGGGCCAGCCCATTCGCGCAGAGCCACGGCGCCATAAGGTGTCTGCAATTGCATGTCGACCAGACATTCAGCGGCACCGAGAAGCGTCACCAACGCTTGCGCTTGAAGTCGGCTCAACGGTTGCGGTGTACGCAGAATCAAATCGAGATCGCTGCGCTCATGGAGCGCCGCAAAACCGCTGGCCAATTCAAACCCGGCGCTGCCGCTGACACCCCACACCCAACCGCAGGCGTCGAGCATCGGCCGCAGTTGCACCAGCGCTCGCAAGGCCGGCAGATCCCGAACCGTCTCGACATGACACAGCTCTTCCGGCCTTACCCGACGCGAAATCGCCTTGATCGCCATCGACGTTGCATAACGCTGCTCGCGCAAGCGTCCACGCACCCCGACGGCGATTTGAGCCGGCGCAGTCATCGCACGCCGAACCACCACCGGCTGATCCGCGCTGATCGACTCGACCGCCCACGCAGGCGCATCCGCAGGCAACTGCTGCGGGGTTATCCCCCACAGCAGGTCGTGGGCCAGAAGCGTGTTCACCACTGCTCTCTCAGCAGTTGGCGAACCTTGCTCGACGCGGCGCGATTGTTCGCACCCAAGCGGCCGCTCAAATCACGATGATCAGCCTCGACATTTTCAATCGCCTGAGCCAGACACTCGTTCACCCGCGCCAGATCCGCCGTCGTCGGTTGTTCGATCTGATCCACCGACAAGGTTTCCCAAAGCAAACCCAGGCTGGCAAAGCTGTCGATGTCATAGGCCATCGGCGGCACGCTGGCGGCCAAGGCTTCAAGTTCTTCGACACTGCGCAAGGTGACCTGCGCCGCCGAAGCCTTGCCCATCGCATGCACCATCACGCCCGGATCGCGCAGAGCGATCAACCGGTTGGCCTGATAGCCATGAGCGAGAAAGGCGCCGGACATCGCCTTGCCCACCAGCAAACCGATCACCGCGTGCCCGGCCAGTCGGGCGCGGGCATAACTGTCCGCCGCACCGGCCAGGGCCTGATGAATGCCGAGGGCCTCTTCGCGCCGGCCGTAAGCCTGGCTGGGCACATCGACAATGGCGATCAAGGCGCGTTTTTGAGGTTTGTCGTTATCTGCGGCAATGACGTCATCCACCGCTTTGGCCAGGCCCCAGCCTTCCAGCAAACCGACCTCGCCATTGCGGGCGCGGACGAAGCGGTTGTCGGGGTCGGCCACCACTGCGATAAAACGCACGGGCTGATTGCCCAATAAACCATCGGCGACTTTCAACGACGCCGGCAAACCCGCGACCGGTTTCGCGCCGGCACTCAAGGCGTTGAACCAGTTCAAGCCTCTCAGGGAATACGAACTCATGAGCGCTCTCCTTGGTACAGATCGCGAACCGTCGCCGGCTCGATTTGTGGTTCGGCGTCCAGACGCGCCAGCCGTTGCAGGAACCATTCGGCCTGGCGGCTACGTTGCTGCGCCGGCAAACCCTGCTTGAGCAATTCGCCGACCTGTTGCTGAATCTGCGCCACGTCGTCAGCGGCATAGCGATCCACCAACCCACTGGCGAACCGTTGCTCGCCACCGGTCAGGCTCCAGATAAACGGCCGGTCACGGGAGTCGTATTCCTCAAGCCCGGCTTCCTGCTCGATCACCTGTGGGCCATTGAGGCCAAGGCGCGCTTCCTGAGTCACCAGCAAATAGCTGCACAACCCGGCGGCAATCGACATGCCGCCAAAGCAACCGACGCTGCCGGCGACCACGCCGATTACCGGTTGGTACTGGCGCAGATCGACAATCGCCGCATGAATATCGGCAATCGCCGCCAGCCCCAGGTTGGCCTCCTGCAAACGCACGCCACCGGTTTCCAGCAGCAACACGGCACGCGTGGGAATGCCTTTGCGGTTGTCCTCGGCGGCCAGTTCCAGCGCACCGGCAATCTTCGCCCCGCCGACTTCACCCAGGCTGCCGCCCTGAAACGCACCCTCAATGGCTGCGATCACCACCGGCAAACCACCGATGCTGCCCTTGGCGATCACCACGCCGTCATCGGCTTGCGGCACCACGCCCTGGCGCGACAGCCATGGCGACATGACGCGCTGAAACGGGTCGAGCAGTTCACGAAAAGTCCCGATGTCGAGCAGCGCTTTTGCCCGTTGCCGGGCGCCGAGTTCGACGAAACTGTGCTTGTGGAGAAGCGCTGCGCTGTCAGTCATGGCTGATCTCCTCGAAGCCTTGTTCCAGGCGCAAACGCACCACGCCGGGAGTGGCGCCGAAATCGTGGATATCGATCGCCATCGCGGGCGGTGTCTGGCCGTCGAACATTCGCGCGAACAGATGCTGCCAACGTTGCTCACTGCCGTTGACCGAAGTCTGCACGTGGATCGTCAGCTTGCCCGCCAACCCCGGTTCGATCAGCACTTCCAGATCGCCCGAGCCCACGCAGCCCACCAGCGCCCTGCCCCGTGGCGGCGGCCCGGCGGGGAATTCAAAGGATAAGGTTTCCATCAAAACGCTCCCTGGAAGATGCCATCGCCCGAGTCGATACGGTCGATAAACAGGCAGGCTGCAAGCAAGTCCGCAGCGCCGCCGGGCGAGGCATTCAACGCGATTAATTGTTGGTCCAGCTCATGCAAACGGCGGCGACCGGCCAGGCTCGCACTGCCGCCGGCGTCGAGCACGGCTTGAGCACCAAGTTGCATGGTGTGCAGGCCTTGCTCACCGGCGCGGTAGAGCACGCAGGTGTCGGCCAGTGTCGTCATGATCGCCAGCAAAGCGTCGAGCCGGGCGTTCTGTTCGCCATGGCCGGCGGCGCGGCTGCGTTTGAGTTGCGGCAAGCCACGTTGCAGCACGGCCGGGAAACCAAGCTGCGCCTCTTCACGGGCACCGCGAACGCCGTAACGTTGGGCGACCTGGGCACCGTGGCTTAAAGGACGTGGCGAGTAACGGTCATCGAGCAAGGCCAGGCGTGCAGCGCGCAAAGCGATTGAGCTTGCAGAACAGGATTCAGGTTCCAGCGCGGCGGCAGTGACCAAAAGACCCAACGCCCAGATCGCACCACGATGGGTGTTCACGCCGCCCGTGGTGGCAAGCATCTCTTGCTCCCCTTCACGACCAAGCCGCCCAACGGTTTCGCGCAGCGGTAAACCGACTTCGCCGAACTCGATGGCCGCGTCCGCCATGGCCTTGAACGCCGGCCATAAGGACAACGCCGAAGCGTGCATCAGCCCGAGGTGCAAATCGGTATGAGCGCCATTGCCGCGACGATCGACCAGCGCCGGTTTCGGCGACAGGTCCGCTTCGTCGATCAGCGCATCCACTGCCAGGTCCGCCAGCCGTTCGGCCAGGGTGAGGTTTTTGGGTTGCAGGTTGAATGCGTGCATTACCAGCTCCTGAACTTGGCGGGTGGGTTGTAGAGGCCACCGGACCACTCCACCAGATCGGCCACGCTTTTCGCTGCGAGCAATTCGCGGGTGGCGTCGGTGCGGCGGATGCCGAGGTCTTCGGGCAAGGCAATCAGGCCTTCGCGGCGCATGCGCGCGGTGTCTTTCGGGTTGTGGCGCAGGCCGATGGCGGTCACCCCGGCGACGGCGGCGATCATCGCCTGACGCTCTTCGAGGGAGCGGGCCTTGTACAAATAGGCGATGCCTTCTTCGGTGAGCAGGTGGGTGACGTCGTCGCCGTAGATCATGATCGGCGCCAGCGGCATGCCGCTTTTCTTCGCCACGTCCACCGCGTCGAGAGTTTCAACGAAGGTCGGTTTGCCGCCCTCCTGGAAGGTTTCGACCATTTGCACCACGAGTTTCTTGCCGCGTTCGAGCAAGGCTTCGGGTGCATCGTCGTGACGCATGTCGAGCCAGGCCGGTGTGCCGTGACGGCGACCGCGCGGGTCGTGGCCCATGTTCGGCGCCCCCCCGAAACCGGCCAGGCGACCGCGAGTCACGGTGGAGGAATGGCCGTCGCCGTCGACTTGCAGTGTCGCGCCGATGAACAGGTCCACCGCGTATTGCCCAGCCAGTTGGCAGAACATCCGGTTGGAGCGCAGGGAGCCGTCGCGGCCGGTGAAGAACACATCCGGTCGAGCGGCGATGTAGTTTTCCATGCCCAGTTCAGTGCCGAAACAATGCACGCTTTCGACCCAGCCGCTTTCGATGGCCGGGATCAGGGTCGGGTGAGGATTGAGCGTCCAGTTGCGGCAGATCTTGCCTTTCAAACCGAGGGATTCGCCGTAGGTCGGCAGGATCAGTTCGATGGCCGCGGTGTTGAAACCGATGCCGTGGTTGAGCGACTGAACGTTGTGTTTTTCGTAGATCCCGCGGATCGCCATCATCGCCATCAACACATGCACAGGCTTGATGTGGCGTGGGTCGCGGGTGAACAGCGGTTCGATGTAGAACGGCTTGTCGGCCACCACCACGAAATCGACCCAGGACGCAGGGATGTCGACCCGAGGCAACTCGCTGACGTCGTCCACCAATTGATTGACCTGGACGATGACGATGCCGTCGCTGAAAGCGGCCGGTTCGATCAACGCGGGGGTGTCTTCGGTGCTCGGCCCGGTGTAGATATTGCCCGCGCGGTCAGCCATGAAACCGGCCGAGAGCACGACGTTCGGGATCAAGTCCACCACCAGCCGCGCATAGAGTTCGATGTAGGTGTGGATTGCGCCGATTTCCAGCAGGCCGTCTTCCAGCAACTGGCTGATGCGCAGGCTCTGGGTGCCGGCGAACGAGAAGTCGAGCTTGCGGGCAATGCCGCGCTCGAACAGGTCCAGGTGCTCGGAGCGCCCGACGCTGGGCATGATCATGTGCAGATCATGCAGCTTGCCCGGATCGGCCTTGGCCAGGGAGCGGGAAAGGAAATCCGCCTGCTTCTGGTTATTGCCCTCCAGCACCACACGGTCGCCAGGCAGAATCAACGCCTCCAGCGCCGCGACGATCTTGTCGGCGGGCAATACCACACCGTCGGCTAGATCCTTGACCAACTCGAGACGCCGCTGCTTTTCGCTGCGCCGCCGCGTCCATCGCGAGTCGGGGGATATTGTTGTTGTCATGACCACTCCACGGGTTCGCTGTCGTGGGAGTCACCTTAGGAGCGTTGGGTGGGGGGCATCAATCAAGCAGAGTGTTGGATCGTTACGCTGACCGTAATGATCGAACACCGTCCCGATCGTTCCCACGCTCTGCGTGGGAATGCCTCAAGGGACGCTCCGCGTTCCAGCTCTCGAATGGGACGCGGAGCGTCCCGGGCTGCATTCCTTTGCTGCGCGTAGGAACGATCAGGTCTGCGATGAACTGAAGGACGCCATCTGTTCCTGCACTCGAATCAGAAGCTGTTCAGCACTTTCCAACAACTGCGCCAACAACGCCGGATCTTCATCCATATAGCCTTCGTACTCCGCCAGGTTTCGTCGCTCATGACACAGGGCGAATAGCCGAACCTGTACTTTGCCAATATCAGCGGTTTGAACCAGGCACTGAAACACCAGATATCGCTTGTCTGAACGGTAGCCGCACAAGCGAAGAGCCGTCAGTGCAAGGGCATGGGCAGCGTTGTAAGCCAGGTCGAAACGACTCGCGAAGGAAAGCGAAGACGTTTGCGCGTCTTTCAATCGATCCACAGCCGAACGCATCAGCCCTTCGCACTCCTTGCGATCCGGCGGCTCAGCTTTCAGCCCACCGCTACGTAACAGGTTTTCCAGGTTCTCGTTGCTGCCCATCCTTGGACTCCAAAGGGTTTCCCCCCATCAGATTGATCTTGTCCTGCTGTGCTACCCGCACGACAAAACTATTTTCAGCCACCAGTTTTGCGGTCCAGTCGTCGGGGGTGTAGAGCGTCGGGTTGAGGACGCGGCCCAACTGCTCTTCCATCGGTATAAGCCGCTCCATCACTTCACTGTAGTGCAGGCCCTCGCCGATCAGCATGAGATCAATGTCACTGGATGCGTTTGCCTGATCCTTGGCGATAGAGCCGTACACAAATGCCCAAGTAATCTGTTCGGCAAAGGGTTGGAGCGCCTGACGCAGAGGTTCGGCAATACCAAAGGTTTTGCGGGCGATGCCCAGCAGTTCCGCATAGATCGGGCAGTCGGGATTGGCTTGATAGTGGGTCTGGTTGCCCTGACGGGTCATGGTCAGCACGCCTGCCCGCTGCAACCGATCCAGCTCGCGCATGAGGCTGCCTTTACCCACTTGAGCCCAGCGGGCGATTTCGTTGGCATAAAAACTACGGTCGGGTTTACCAAACAGCAGGCCCAGCACTTTTTGCTGGGTGGTGGTGAACAAGGCTTCGCTCAATGACAGGTTTTTCACGGCAACGACCGATAAGTCCCAAAAAAGGAACGATAGGTCCCTTTTTGGGAATCTTCAACCTGATGCAGCGTAAACCCTTGTTCTCGGTGTACCTGATACACGGGTTTTGGGGCTGCTTCGCAACCCAGCGGGAGCAAGCTCCCTCGCCACAGGAAGGTCCGACAGCCTGAGGTTTTGTGTTTAAAAGTTTGTCAGCAGGAACGGTGTGAGGCTACACAGTCGTGCGTCGCTGCCTACAGCAATGCCGGAACCCGCTGACTGGTGTGCTTTTGCGTTGATCTTTATCGTTTGTGTGTCGCTGGCAACCTAAGCGACCGGGATTGGAACCCCGTGGTGTTAACGAGGCAAAAGCGCCTTTCATAACGTATGCTTGCGCACCTTTAATGTGTGTACTCCGTTATGGCGGCTGTGCGCGGGAGACTTAGTGTCTGTCGGGTTTTGTCCGTTTGCCCGGGTTCCAGCCCGCGTACAGCTGCCACCCCTTCGATTGGAACCCGATGGAGCAGCTGAAACTCATTAAATGGAGCTTCACTATGGTCAAACCAACTCCCAACCCGCCAGAATCCGGGACCGATTCCCAAGCATCCCTCGATGCAGAAAAAATGAAGGAAGCCGCTGACCGCGCCTTCTCCCATTACTTCCCGTCACCCCACGAAAAACCCGCCAAACGCCGTAAATCCCAGCTCTTCACCGTCTCCCCCGATATCGACACCGAAGCCCTTCTGGCCAACGCCTCCGAAGACCTGCTGTCCATCAGCGCCATTGCTGCCGATCTGGCGGACGATGTGGAAGGCTCACGCCGCTCTGTCGCCTTGGCGCTCAGTCGTTTGTCAGATGGCGTGCAGTTGTTGGTGGAGCGGGTGCTGGATCATCATGAGTCGTTGCAGATGAAGGCTCAGACCGGGGTTTAGCGCAGAAACCTTTGTTCATGATCGTTCCCACGCTCTGCGTGGGAATGCAGCCCGGGACGCTCTGCGTCCCAAAAAGCCGAACGCGGAGCGTCCGTTGAGGCATTCCCACGCGGAGCGTTGGGAACGATCAGTGGGCTAACCCTGCTGTAACAAGCAACTCCTCCAGCGCGAGCAAGTCAGGCACCTTCGCCACTTGCTCCCCCACCTGCACCGCCGCCTGCTCCAGCGAACACAACGGCACATCGACATAGCTCAACTGGCTATCCAGCTTGTAAGACCGCGGAATCCCCTGCACCAGCAGTGCAATGAACTTCAGCTCAGGCCGCCCACCAAGGGCATTGAGGATGACGATCCGCGCCCGCTCTCCGATCACCACTTTGCTGCCACACGCAGACTCGAAACTGAGCAACGGAATCTGCCGGTTTCGCCACGTCACCCGTCCCAGATACCACGGCGGTGTATCGAGATCGAAAGCCCCCGGCTGATAGTCGATGAGTTCGGCGACGGCAACATTGGGCAGGATCAGGTTGCGATCCGCCAAGGGCAATAAAAGCCCAGTGAGGTTGCTGGAGCGGTGCTCATGCATGGGTTTTGCTCCAGCGGGCGATGCTGTCGAGCAGCACCGATTCCTGATACGGCTTGCCGAGGTAGTCGTTGACGCCAATGGCCATGGCGCGGTCGCGGTGTTTCTGGCCGGTACGGGAGGTGATCATGATGATCGGCAGATGCCGCAAGCGCTCGTCGGCGCGCACCTGGGTCGCCACTTCGAAGCCGTCCATGCGCGGCATTTCGATGTCCAGCAGCATCAGGTCGGGCATGTGTTCTTCGAGCTGCAACATGGCGTCGACACCGTCCTTGGCGGTCAGCACGTTCATGCCGTGGCGTTCCAGCAAGCGGCTGGTGACCTTGCGCACGGTGACCGAATCGTCGACCACCAGCACCAGCAAGGGTCGTTGCGACTCGGGCTCGACGTCCTGCGTCACCGGTCGTTGCGGCACCCGCGTTTGCATCGCGCGGATCGGCGCCAGCAAGTCGAGAATCAGCACCACCCGGCCATCGCCCAGAATTGTCGCGCCGGACAAACCCTGCACCGCGGCGAACTGCGGGCCGAGGCTTTTGACCACGATTTCCCGGGTGCCGGCCATGGCATCCACCTGCACCGCGACGTGTCGCTCGTTGCACTGCACCAGCAATACCGGCAACGGCAGGCTCTGGCCCAGTAGTTTCGGGCGGGTGCTGGTTTTCAGCAGCTCACCGAGATAGCACAGCTCATAACGTTGCCCGGCGTATTCGTAGGTCGGCGGATCGAGCCGGTAATGCCCTTCGAGTTCGTTGGGCAACACCCGAACGATGCCGTCGATGGTGTTCAGCGGGATCGCGTATTGATCCTCCCCGCATTGCACCATCAGCGCACGGTTGACCGACACGGTGAACGGCAGGCGAATCCGGAAATGCACGCCCTGCCCCGATGTCGAGTCGATGCTCATGCTGCCGCCAAGCTGCCGGACCTCTTCGTGAACCACGTCCATGCCCACGCCACGCCCGGAGATCTGGGTGATTTTCTCGGCGGTGGAAAACCCCGGCTGCAGGATGAATTGCAGCACATCGCGATCGCTGATGTCGCTGTCCTGGTCGAGCAGCCCGCGCTTGATCGCCTTGCGCCGCACGGCGTCCAGCGGCACGCCGGCACCGTCGTCGCGGATGTCGAAAATGATGTCGCCGCCCTCTCGCGACAGGTCGAGGGTGATCTTGCCCTGGGCCGGTTTACCCGCCGCGATACGCACCTCGGCCGATTCCAGCCCATGATCGACGGCGTTGCGCAGCATGTGCTCCAGCGGCGCGGCCATGCGTTCGAGGACGTTGCGGTCCATCTCGCCTTCGGCGTTGCCAACGACGAATTCCACGTCCTTGCCCAGCTCGCTGGAAACCTGACGGACGATGCGCTTCAAACGCGGCAGCATTCGCTCGAACGGCACCATGCGCGTGCGCATCAGGCCTTCCTGCAATTCGGTGTTGATGCGGCCCTGCTGTTGCAGCAGGTTTTCCGCATCCTGATTACGCCGCTCGAGGGTTTCCTTGAGGTCGAGCAGGTCGGAGGCAGACTCGAACAGCGCCCGCGACAACTGTTGCAACTGCGAGTGACGGTCCATCTCCAGCGGGTCGAATTCTTCGTAGCCCAGGCGCTCGGCTTCGACTTGCTGACGGCTGAGAATCCGCCCCTGGGTTTCGGTATCGAGGCGGCGCAATTGGTCGCGCATGCGCTCGATGGTGGTTTCCATCTCGCTCAGGGCCACCCGTGCATCGTTGACCTGTTGTTCGATGCGGCCGCGAAAGATTGAAGTCTCCCCCGCCAGGTTGACCAGGTCGTCGAGCAGCTCCGCCGAGACCTTGACCGTGTCGGTGCCTTCGGATTGCGGTGCGGCTGGTTCGGCTTTGGGCATCACCACCGGCGCCGGTGTTTCGAGCACCGCCGGATGGCTGAAATTCTTGATCGCGTCGATCAGCCGATCGGCCGGTGGCAATGGCTGACCGGCGCGAGTGGCGTCGAGCATCTGTGCCAGTCGGTCATGGCTGCTCTGCAACAGCGTGAACAGCGCCGCGGTGGGTTGCAGCACGCCAGCCGACAAGCCTTCGTAGAGGAATTCCAGTTCATGGGCCAAGTCGCCAATCGGCGCAATCTCCACCATCCGTGCACCACCCTTGAGGGTGTGCAGATCGCGCAGCAGGGTTTCCACTTCCTGGCGATTCGACGGCTCGGCCTGCCAGCGCAACAGTGCCGCACCGGAGTTTTCAATGATGTCGAAACCTTCCTCGAGGAAGATCTCCAGAAGCTCGGGATCATGGCCCGCCGAGTCGTTGCTGGCTGCCGGTTCGATCACCTCGGCGCTGCCGGCGGCATTGCCCTGGCGAAACTCACGAATGGCTTCGATCAACTCACCCGGATCGCCCAACGGGCGGTTGTGCTGCAACTGCTCAAGGAACATGGCCAGCCGGTCATGGCTCTGTTGCAGCAACTGCGCCAGCGCTTTGCTGTGACTGTAACGGCGGTCTACCAGGCCTGCGTAAAGGTTTTCCAGTTCATGGGCCAAATCGCCGACTGGCTCGACCTCGGCCATCCGCGCACCGCCCTTGAGGGTGTGTAAATCCCGCTGCAAGGACCACAGCGGTGCGGCGTTATCCGGGTCACCCAGCCAGCGCTGCAAGGCCTGGCCGGCGCTTTCCAGGATATCCACCGCTTCTTCAAGGAAGATCGAAACGATTTCGTCGTCCAGTTCCACCTGAGTGGCGGCCTGTTCCAGCTCGGCCGTGGCGCTGCCCAGCTCCCGAATGCTCAGGGTGCGGCTGCCGTCACTGCGGATCAGGCCCATTGAGGAGGGGTCGAGACTCTCATCGAGCAAACCGCGCAAGGCCTGTACTCGCTGTGGTTGCGCAGTGACTTCCTGGCCGGCGGCCAGTTCGTCGAGCATGTTGATCAGCGCTTCGTGGGCACTTTGCGCCTCGTGGAAAAACCTGTCGCTGACCGCCAGGCTGCTTTCTTCCACCGCGCCATAAAGGTCGAGCAAGGCTTCGCAGAGTTCATCCACCGGATGCAGATCGGCCAGATGCGCGCCTTCGCCCAGGGTGGTCAGTTCGTCCAGCAATGCGCTGAGTTCCTGCCGCTCGCCGGGATGCTGCTGCCAGCGCTGCAACAGGCTTTCGGCATCCAGCAGGATGTCCATGCCCTGGGCGAGGAAGTTGTTGATCAGTTGCGGATCGCGCTTGATCCGCAGCCCCGTATTGGGCGCGCTCGACAGGCTTTGCAGACGCTCGGCCAGCAAGGCCTGGGTGCGTTCGATCAACGAACGGGCGCCGGGGATGTCGGCCAGCGGGTCGCTCTTGAGCTGTCGCAGCCCCAGGCGGAACAAACCTTCGGCTTCCAGCAGCAATTCGACTTCGTCCAGATCGAGGGTAATCCGGTGCGCCTTGTATTCCCGGGTCAGTTCATCCAGCGACGCCGCCAACTCGGCAATCGGCAGCACCCCAGCCATCGAG
The DNA here is from genome assembly GCF_034008235.1 of Pseudomonas sp. P9_31. NCBI lineage: Bacteria > Pseudomonadati > Pseudomonadota > Gammaproteobacteria > Pseudomonadales > Pseudomonadaceae > Pseudomonas > Pseudomonas sp. P9_31. Next base: position 466,178 of record NZ_CP125375.1, on the reverse strand, counting down.
GCGCTGCCCTTGAGCGTATGCAACGCCCGCTGCAACTCGTCACTGGCCTGAAGCGGCACATGCTCGGCGGCTTGATCGAGGAAGCGATTGAGGCTGTTCAAGTGGGTTTCGGCTTCGTTGCGGAAGATCTCCAGCAACAGAGGATCGAGCGCCGCGACATCCTGCGCATCCTCATCGGGCAGCGGTTCATCGCCCTTGGCGAGGGCATGGGCACGGGCGGCCAATTGATCGACATCGTTGCGCTGGCGCTGGGCATTGGCGGCAAACTCGGCCACCAGTTCCGGCAGCAGTTTCAGCGCATCACCCACCAGTTGCTGCACCGCAGGCCCAGGTGCAACGCTGTGTTCAAGCACGCGATTGAGCAGGTTTTCCAACGCCCAGGCCAGCTCGCCCAGCACCAGCGCACGGACCATCCGGCCACTGCCTTTGAGGGTGTGGAAGGCGCGACGTAGTTCACTCAGCGCCGAGGTGCTGTCGGGATTGGCCGACCAGCGCGGCAAGTACTCCTGGAGGATTTCCAGCACTTCGTCAGTTTCTTCGAGGAAGACTTCCCGTAGCTCATCGTCCACCGGTTCTTCACCGGCGGGCGGCGGCAACAGGCTGCCCGGCGTGGTCAGAGCTGGCGGGTTGACGGACGACACCGGGCTGGCCAACACATCGGCCAGAGACTGAACGGTTTCGGGGTCGTCGAGTTCCTGCATGTCCTGCATGACCAGGGCTTCATTGGGGCTGAGCACATCTTCAAGCATTGGCACGTGCTGTTCGCTGGGGAAAAAACCGAGTGAGGCCAGGCCCTTTTCCGCGACGTCGAGCAGTTGTTCTCCGGGCGCTTCGGGGTCGTCGCTGAGGCGCTCCAGGTAATACTCGATGCTGGTGACGACATCGGCCAGGCTGTCCAGTTGCTGCCAGCCGGGCTGGCCCGGGTCCACCAATAGATGCTCGCGGATGAAACCGTTGCAGGCCTCGACCAGGCTCGCCGCGCGGGCCAACGGTATCATCGCCAGCGCACCGCGCACTTGGGTCAGCAACGCTGGCAAGGGTTGCAAATACTGACGGTCCCAGTCGGCGTCGATGTAGTCGACGATCATGTCTTTGGCCTGTTGCAGGCAGATGCGCGATTCCTTGATCACGATCTGGTGGATCTGCGTCAGGTCGGTGGTCGGCAGACGGCTGTCTTCCTGGCTTTCCGGCTCTACGGTACCGACCATGCCGGCCAGGGTCGCTTCGACGTAGAGCAAGGCCCCGGCGACGTCCATGAGGGTCGCGTCGTTGGGTTCGCGCTGGCCCTGGGCGAGGCTCAGCACCACCGCCAGTTGATCGATGATGACCTTGCGCGGCTGGCCGAAACCGAGCACCGCCAGGGTGTCGGCGATTTGCCGCAGAGGTGCCAGCAGGCTTTCGAGGTCCGAGGTGTGCTGACGGTCGCTGCGCACGAACAGGTCCAGGCGTTCCTTGACCCGCACCAGCTCTTCGCACAGCGCCGCCAATACCGAACGCATGGCGTCGCGGTCAGGGCCGGCCAGCCGTGCCCGTTCTTCGTCGACCATCGCGCTGTCGGGTAGCGCGTCGTCCAGTGAGTAGCGATCTTTCATGGTCAGCATCTGCCCGGTGGGGTGTTCGGCCTTGGCAATATAGAACAACAAACTCCTGAGCAGCTCTGGCGGTGCCGGTTGATTGATGGCGGACATGCCTTGCTCGAGCCAACGCTTGAGCTCTTTGTCGGCGTCCTTGAACAGGCTGCGCAACGCTGGGCTATTGGCGATCGCGCCATGGCGCATGCCTTCGACCAGCGCCGAAGCGGCCTGCCACAACGGGCTCAGGGGTGCATTGGCGCACAGCCCTTCGAGACGGGTAAAAACCCTGGCCAGATAACCGAAGTGGGTTTCGTCATCCTGCTCGCGCAGCAAGCCGACCAGCGCCATCTGCAACATTTGCCGCAACTTGCGCAGCACATTCGGCAAGTCGGACGGTTCCAGCAGCGCCAGGGCTTCTTGGCTCAGGGGCGGCAGGTCCGGCAGTTGCGGGCTGAACAGGCTGGTTTCCGACAACAGGCTTTCGCCGCGGGCGCTGCGCAGGTCGTTGATCAACGGCAACACCACCAGCGGCAAGTCACGACGGGCGCCTTGCACCCGGTCCAGGTAAGTCGGCAATTGCCCCAGGGCCTGGAGCAAGAGATGGAGCGCCTCGTCACGATGGCTGACACGGTTGTGCTGCAAGGCACTGGCCAACTGCTCGATCTCTTCGGCGAGCAGCGCCGCGCCGTAGAATTCGACCATCTGCAAGCTGCCGTGAACCTGATGGACACAGGCCAGGCACTCACTCAGGGCGTGCGTCGCCTGCGGGTCGTCGATCAGGGTTTCGATCGCCTGATGAGCCTGCTTCAGCGTTTCGGCAATCTCGCCTTTGACCCACTCGAGGGCCACATAGTCGTGCCGATCACCCATAACTACTCCAATCAAATGCATACGCCCTGAGGCGGTTCAAGCGTTGTCCGCAGCCTGCACAGGCTTGGTCGGCAAGGTGAAACCGGACACCGAACGCCGCAGCTGGCTGGCCATTTTCGCCAGGTTGCCAATGCTCTCGGCGGTAGCAGTGGAACCGGACGAGGTCTGCGTGGTGATCTGCTGGATCACGTTCATCGTCAGGGAGATCTGGCCGGCCGACGAAGTCTGCTGCTGCGCGGCGTTGGAAATACTCTGGATCAGTGCCGCGAGGGTCTTCGATACGCCTTCGATTTCTTCCAGGGCCACCCCGGCATCCTGCGCCAGACGCGCGCCGCGCACCACTTCGGTGGTGGTCTGCTCCATGGAAATCACCGCTTCGTTGGTGTCGGTCTGAATCGCCCGCACCAGGGTTTCGATCTGCCGGGTCGCCGCGGACGAACGTTCGGCCAGGCGCTGTACTTCGTCGGCCACCACCGCAAAACCGCGCCCGGCGTCACCGGCCATGGACGCCTGAATCGCCGCGTTGAGGGCGAGGATGTTGGTCTGATCGGCAATGTCATCGATCAGGCTGACAATGTCGCCGATTTCCTGGGAAGACTCACCAAGGCGTTTGATACGCTTGGCGGTGTCCTGGATCTGCTCGCGAATATTGTCCATGCCGTTGATGGTGTTATGCACCACCTCGTTGCCCTTGTTGGCGATTTCCACCGAGCGTTCGGCCACCGCCGAGGATTCGGCGGCGTTGGCCGAGACCTGATCGATGGACTGAGCCATGTCGTTGATGGCCGTAGAAGCTTCGGAAATCTGCTGGGCCTGATGCTCCGAGGCCTGGGCCAGGTGCATGGCGGTGGCCTGGGTTTCCTGCACGGCGGCGGCGACCTGGCCGGCGGTGAGGTTGATGGTCGCCACCAGATCGCGCAATTGGTCCACGGAATAGTTGATCGAGTCGGCGATGGTCCCGGTGAAGTCTTCAGTCACCGAGGCGGTCACGGTCAGGTCGCCATCGGCCAGATCTTCGATTTCATCCAGCAAGCGCATGATCGCGTTCTGGTTGCGCTCGTTCTTCTCAGCGGTTTCACGCAGCTGACGGTTGGTTTCGCGCACCATCACCAGGCCGATGAGGATGATCGACATCAATGCGAGCAAGCCCAGCACGTAGCCGCCGATGGTGTCGGTGTTACGCCCGCCGGCGAGGTTTTCGAAACGGCTGGCCAGGTGCGAGGCTTCATCAAGCAGGGTTTGCGACAGGGTAAATATGTTGGTGGCCGATTCACGGACCTTGAGCAGCTGCGGCGACGTTTCGAGGATTTCATCCACCGAACCCGACACGAATTCAAACAATTCGGAAATTTCGGTCAACCGGGCGCGCGCATCGCGGTCTTCGACCTGGCTGATTTTCAACGCCGGGTTGCCCTGAAGCATGCCGTTGAGCACCTGGCCGAAACGCGCCGCGTCGCGACCGAAAGCGTCGGCCGCCTGCTGCGAGCTTTCGTCGCCGGACAACACGGTGTTTACCGCGCCGAGAATCCGCTCGGCCAGCAACGACTGACGCTGAGCCATCACCACCTGAGCGGCTGGGGCGCCACGTTGCAGGAGGGTTTCGACGACCTTTTCATACTCGACCTGCAACTGCGGCACGGTTTCGGCCAGCGTCGCGGCGACTTGATGCAAGGACAGCACGGTTTGTTCGCTGGAGAGGATGGCGTCGGTGTTCTTCAGCAGGCGCTCCCAATCCAGCTGCACGGCGCGCATTTCCGGGCGCACTACCGACGGTGCCGGCGGCAGGCCCGTGGAAGGATCGCCTTTCTTCAGATAGCCCCAACGCTGGGCGAAGTCGTTGCGTGCATCGCTGAGCAACTTGAACGCCGCGGCCTTGCCGGCGGCGGCTTCGGTGGCGTTCTTGGCAATGCGCTGGGATAGCACGCGCAGCTCACCGGCATGGCCGATGTACTGCTTGTCGTACGTCGCCTGGGTGTTGAGGTAAGCGAAGTTGGCGAACAGCAACATGATGAAGACAATCAGCGCGATGAACAGCACGATGATCTGCGACCGGCTGCGCGACCCTTCTGGCTTGCCTGCTTTTGCTTTTATCATCGGTCCTCGCCTGTTAACCAACACCCTTGTGAGACCTCCCACAGGGTTATGCGGCTACGTTCATGAAACCTTGCGATTGCACCAACGCAAACGGGCTGAATACCTGCCAACTCTGTTCACGCTGAAACCGGCCTTTGACGAACGGCGCGATCGGGCCCTGCAGCTCGTCCATGGGCACCGATTCCAGACTGTTCTGGGCAAAATGTTGCAAGCCGAAAATCTCATCGACCATCAACCCGGCAAACACGTCTTTGTGCTCCACCACCAATATCCGCCGCTGCTTGCGCAGGGCCGATAGCTCATGACCGAGCCCATAACCATAAAAGAAGCCACACAAATCCATGATCGGCAGCAGTCGCCCGCGCAGGTTCGCCACACCCTTGACCCAGGGTTTGACCCCCGGCAATTGGGTAACCCGCGGTTCGTGCAGGACTTCGCTGACTTCGCCCATGGGCGCAACGTACCAATGCTCGCCCAAGCGAAAGCCGATGCCGCTCCAACTGTCTTGTCGGGTCGGCTGGGACGGCAGGTCTGCCGCCAGCAGACGACAGCGCTGGTCAATCTGAAGCAGCAGTTCGAAAGCCGTCAGCGACTCGGTCATGACCGGACGATCAACCGGCCAGCACGTTGTTCAGGGTTTTGATCAGGGTGTCTTCGTCGACCGGTTTGGTCAGGTAGTCCTTGGCGCCTTGGCGCGTACCCCAGACTTTGTCGGTTTCCTGATCCTTGGTGGTGATGATGATCACCGGAATGTGCCCGGTTTCCGGGTCTTTGGTCAGCTGACGGGTTGCCTGGAAACCGTTGAGGCCGGGCATGACGATGTCCATCAGCACCGCGTCGGGTTTTTCCTGACGGGCCAGGGCCACGCCGTCGGCGCCGTTTTCGGCTTTCAACACCTCATGACCGTGCTTTTCGAGCATGCCGGTCAGTTTGTACATTTCAGTCGGCGAGTCATCGACGATCAGAATACGTGCCATGGTCTTCCCCATTCTTGTCGACACCAGGCCCCATGGCCGAGCGTCACTGTGCGTGTCCTACTGCGGCGAAACGGCGGCGAAGCCCGGTACGTGGGCCTGAATCGCGTTCAGCAGTTCTTCCTTGCTGAAAGGCTTGGTCAAAAACTGGTCGGAACCGACGATCCGGCCTTTGGCCTTGTCGAACAACCCGTCCTTGGACGACAGCATAATCACTGGCGTGGACTTGAACGCACTGTTGTTCTTGATTAAAGCGCAGGTCTGATAACCATCCAGACGCGGCATCATGATGTCGACAAAGATGATGCCGGGGTGATTGTCGGCAATCTTGGCCAGGGCATCGAAACCATCGATTGCAGTGATGACTTCACAGCCCACATTTTTCAACAGCGTTTCGGCGGTGCGACGAATCGTTTTCGAATCGTCGATCACCATGACCTTCAAGGCGCTGGAATGCTGTTCCATAGTGGCTCTACCGTCGCCTTTGTGAATCAATTTGTCCGTTTGCCGCTCATCGGCAGCTCGAAACCCTTGATGTTCAAGGGCCGGCACGACATGGCAGCCTTTTTAGCACAGTCTCCCCATCCAATCTATCGGGTGGCCTTTGCAGTGGTTTTTCCTTGACCGGGAACCCACTCGGCGCCACTCTGACGCCACTTTTTCATCGCACTTTCCACCCCAATTTCGAGGAAAACCCCATGAGCGTTCGCGTCGGGATTGTCATGGATCCTATCGCCAGCATCTCCTATAAAAAGGATAGCTCGCTGGCCATGCTGCTGGCCGCGCAAAAGCGTGGCTGGGAACTGTTCTATATGGAACAGCGTGATTTGTATCAGGCCGAAGGCGAAGCTCGCGCGCGGATGCGTCCGCTGAAGGTGTTCGCCAACCCGGAAAAGTGGTTCGAGCTGGGCGCCGAATCCGACGCACTGCTGAGCGACCTGGACGTGATCCTGATGCGCAAGGATCCGCCGTTCGACATGGAGTTCGTCTACTCAACTTACCTGCTGGAGCAGGCCGAGCGCGCCGGCGTGCTGGTGGTCAACAAACCGCAAAGCCTGCGTGACTGCAACGAGAAGCTGTTCGCCACACTGTTCCCGCAGTGCACGCCGCCGACCATCGTCAGCCGTCGCCCGGATGTGTTGCGTGAATTCGCCGACCATCACGGCGACGTGATCCTCAAGCCGTTGGACGGCATGGGCGGTTCGTCGATCTTCCGTCACACCGCTGGCCACCCGAACCTGTCGGTGATCCTCGAAACCCTGACCCTGCATGGCAAGCAACAGATCATGATCCAGGGCTACCTGCCAGCGATCGTCGATGGCGACAAGCGCATCCTGATGATCGACGGCGAGCCTGTGGATTACTGCCTGGCACGGATTCCGGCCGCAGGCGAAACCCGTGGCAACCTCGCCGCCGGCGGCCGTGGCGAAGCCCGACCGTTGACCGACAAGGATCGCTGGATCGCCGCACAAGTCGGCCCGACCCTGCGCGAGAAAGGCCTGCTGTTCGTCGGTCTCGACGTGATCGGTGAGCACCTGACTGAAATCAACGTCACCAGCCCGACCTGCATTCGCGAGATCGATAACGCGTTCGGCACCGACATCGGCGGCTTGCTGATGGATGCCATCGATCAGAAGCTCAAGGCTCGTTGATAGAGAACAGCCAAGAAACAACCAACATTGCGTTATCATCCCCGGCCTGTAAAAAACGCGATGTTGGTTTTCTTGTCATGACACTCCCGTCCGATCTGCCCGCTGAACTCGCCCATCGTGGCGTGCGCCCGGCCGATCGCCTCGGTTTTACCCTGTTTCTCGCGGCGCTGATTCACCTGGCCTTGCTGTTGGGCGTCGGGTTCACCATGGTTGAACCCAAGCAAATCAGCAAAACCCTGGAAATCACCCTCGCCACCTTCAAAAGCGAAACCAAGCCCAAGAAAGCCGATTTCCTCGCCCAAGAGAATCAGCAAGGCAGTGGCACCCTGGATAAAAAGGCGATACCCAAGACCACCGAGGTCGCGCCCTTCCAGGACAACAAGGTGCAGACGGTCACTCCACCGCCAACCGCCAAGCCTCAAGTGCAGGAAGCCGCGCCCAAGGCCGCCGTGACGACTGTCGCGCCGAAGCCGAAAAAAGCCGCGACCAAGCAGGAAGAGGTCAAGACCGAGACCAAGCCCAAGGTCGAGGCGCCGACCTTCGACAGCTCGCAGCTGTCCAGCGACATCGCCAGCCTGGAAGCGGAACTGGCCAACGAACAACAGCTGTACGCCAAGCGCCCGCGCATCCACCGCCTGAGCGCCGCGTCGACCATGCGCGACAAAGGTGCCTGGTACAAGGACGAATGGCGCAAGAAGGTCGAGCGCATCGGCAACCTCAACTACCCCGACGAGGCCCGGCGCAAACAGATTTACGGCAATTTGCGCCTGATGGTCTCGATCAACCGCGACGGCTCGCTGTATGAAGTGTTGGTGCTGGAATCGTCCGGCCAGCCGCTGCTGGACCAGGCGGCGCAGCGCATCGTAAGGCTCGCGGCACCGTTTGCACCGTTTACCGGGGATCTGTCAGACATCGACCGCCTGGAAATCATCCGCACCTGGAAGTTTGCGCGTGGGGACCAGTTGTTCAGCAACTGACACCCCATAAATCTCTGTGGGAGCGAGCCTGCTCGCGATGGCGGTCTGTCTGACACCTCGATTTTGAATGTACCGCCGTCATCGCGAGCAGGCTCGCTCCCACATTTGGTCTGTGCCGACTGCCAAATTGCGACATCCTCAGCTTGTCAGTTCGCCCCTCCAACGCCACACTAGCGCTCATGAAGAACGTCAGCCCCAGCTACCTCAAGCATCACTTCCTGATCGCCATGCCTCACATGGCCGACCCGAACTTTGCGCACACCTTGACCTACATCGTCGAGCACACGGCCAATGGTGCCATGGGGCTGGTGGTCAACCGTCCGCAGGACCTGAACCTGGCCGATATCCTCGAGCAATTGCGCCCCGATATCGAACCTCCATTGCTCTGCCAGCATGTGCCGATCTTTATGGGTGGCCCGGTGCAAACCGATCGTGGTTTTGTCCTGCACCCATCGGGTAAATCTTTTCAGGCGACCGTTGATCTGGAAGGCGAACTGTCGCTGTCGACCTCCCAGGACGTGCTGTTCGCCATCGCCGACGGCGTCGGCCCCGCGAAAAGCCTGATCACCCTCGGCTACGCCGGTTGGGAAGCCGGGCAACTGGAAGCCGAACTGGCCGACAACGCTTGGCTGACCTGCCCGTTCAATGCCGACATCCTGTTCAACACCAGCAGTGAATTGCGCCTCGAAGCGGCCGCCAGGCATCTGGGAGTCAACCTCAGCCTGCTCACCAGCCAGGCGGGGCACGCCTGATGGCCCTGCGGCTGATTCTGGGTTTCGACTACGGTACCAAACAGATCGGCGTTGCGGTCGGCCAGGTGATTACCGGCCAGGCCCGCGAGCTGTGCACCTTGAAGGCGCAAAACGGCATTCCCGACTGGAATCAGGTCGAAGCCCTGATCAAAGAGTGGAAACCCGACGCCGTGGTGGTCGGCCTGCCGCTGAACATGGACGGCACACCCAGCGACATGTGCCTGCGGGCCGAAAAGTTCGCCCGCCGCCTGAACGGCCGCTACAACCTGCCCTTCTATACTCACGATGAACGCCTGACCACCTTCGAGGCCAAGGGCGAACGCCTGGTCCGTGGCGGCCAGAAGGGCAGTTACCGCGACAACCCCGTCGATGCCATCGCCGCCGCCCTGCTGCTGCAAGGCTGGCTCGACGAAAACACCGCACTGTTTGAATCCTCAAGCACCTGATTCTGAAGAGCCGCTGCGGCGTCTCCCTTAGCGACAACCCGAGCCACCATTCAAGAAGAACCCGGCTCGGGACAAAGAAGGAGCAAACCATGAGCCTGCCCAATCCCGCCGAACTGATCAGCCAGATGGCGATCCGTCTCAAGGCTTATCTGGAAAACCGTGGCATCAGCGAACCACGTTACATCGGCATTCGGACCGGTGGCGTCTGGGTCGCTCAGGCGTTGCTCGATAAACTGGGCAGCGACTCGCCCCTGGGCACCCTGGACGTGTCCTTCTACCGCGACGACTTCAGCCAGAACGGTCTGCACCCGCAAGTACGCCCTTCGGCGCTGCCGTTCGAGATCGAAGGCCAGCACCTGGTGTTGATCGACGACGTGCTGATGAGCGGTCGCACCATCCGCGCCGCGATGAACGAACTCTTCGACTACGGCCGCCCGGCCAGCGTGACGCTGGTATGCCTGCTGGACCTGGACGCCGGTGAGCTGCCGATCCGCCCGAACGTGGTCGGCGCGACCCTGACGCTGGCGGCCCACGAACGGGTGAAGCTGTCCGGCCCGGAGCTCAAGCTCGAACTTCAAGACCTCGCCCTTTAATTCGCCCTATTGAGAGTCCCCCTCGCGATGACGCCTCTAGAAACCAAGCGCCCGCTGCAGCTCAATGATCAGGGTCAGCTGCGCCACTTCCTCTCGCTCGACGGTTTGCGCCGCGAGCTGTTGACGGAAATCCTCGACACCGCCGACTCGTTCCTCGAAGTCGGCGCCCGGGCGGTGAAGAAAGTCCCGTTGCTGCGCGGCAAGACCGTGTGCAATGTGTTCTTCGAAAACTCCACCCGCACCCGCACCACCTTCGAACTGGCGGCTCAGCGGCTGTCGGCCGACGTGATCACCCTGAACGTGTCCACGTCGTCGGCGAGCAAGGGCGAAACCCTGCTCGACACCCTGCGCAACCTGGAAGCCATGGCCGCCGACATGTTCGTCGTGCGTCACGGTGATTCCGGTGCGGCGCACTTCATCGCCGAGCATGTCTGCCCGCAAGTGGCGATCATCAACGGCGGCGACGGCCGTCACGCCCACCCGACCCAGGGCATGCTCGACATGCTCACCATCCGTCGGCACAAGGGCGGCTTCGAAAACCTCTCGGTGGCCATCGTCGGCGACATCCTGCACTCGCGGGTGGCGCGCTCGAACATGCTGGCCCTGAAAACCCTCGGTTGCCCGGACATCCGCGTGATCGCGCCGAAGACGCTGCTGCCGATCGGCATCGAGCAATATGGCGTGAAGGTCTACACCGACATGACCGAAGGCCTGAAAGACGTCGACGTGGTGATCATGCTGCGCTTGCAGCGTGAACGCATGACGGGTGGCCTGCTGCCGAGCGAAGGCGAATTCTACCGCCTGTTCGGCCTGACCACCGCGCGCCTGGCCGGGGCCAAACCGGATTGCATCGTCATGCACCCAGGGCCGATCAACCGTGGGGTGGAGATTGAGTCAGCGGTGGCCGACGGTCCGCACTCGGTGATCCTCAACCAGGTGACTTACGGCATCGCGATTCGTATGGCCGTGTTGTCCATGGCCATGAGCGGGCAAACTGCCCAGCGCCAATTCGAGCAGGAGAACGCCCAGTGAAGCTCAGCATTCTCGGCGCACGCGTTATCGATCCGGTCAGCGGCCTGGATCAAGTGACTGATATCCACGTTGAAGCCTGCAAGATCGTCGCCCTTGGCGCCGCTCCGGCCGGTTTTGTTGCAGTAGACACCATCGACGCCAAAGGTCTGGTTGCCGCCCCCGGCCTGGTTGACCTGAACGTCGCCCTGCGCGAGCCGGGCTACAGCCGCAAAGGCTCGATCGCCAGCGAAACCCGTGCCGCCGCCGCCGGTGGCGTCACCAGCCTGTGCTGCCCGCCAAAAACCAGGCCGGTGCTGGACACCTCGGCCGTGGCTGAATTGATCCTCGACCGCGCCCGCGAGGCCGGCAACACCAAAGTGTTCCCGATCGGCGCCCTGAGCAAAGGCCTGGACGGCGAACAGCTGGCAGAGCTGGTCGCCTTGCGCGATGCCGGCTGCGTGGCCTTCGGCAACGGCCTGGAGAGCTTCCGCAACACCCGCACCCTGTGCCGGGCGCTGGAATACGCGGCGACGTTCGACCTGACGGTGATTTTCAACTCGCAGGACCATGATCTGGCCGAAGGCGGCCTGGCTCACGAAGGCCCGACCGCCAGTTTCCTCGGCTTGCCGGGCATTCCGGAAACCGCCGAAACCGTGGCCCTGGCCCGGGATCTGCTGCTGGTCGAGCAAAGCGGCGTGCGTGCGCACTTCAGCCAGCTCACCAGCGCGCGTGGCGTGGCGCTGATCGCCCAGGCCCAGGCCCGTGGCCTGAAGGTCACCGCAGACGTGGCGTTGTATCAGTTGATCCTCACCGACGAAGCGCTGATCGACTTCAGCAGCCTCTACCACGTCCAGCCGCCGCTGCGCACCCGTGCGGACCGCGACGGCCTGCGGGCAGCGGTGAAGTCCGGTGTGGTGTCAGCCATCTCCAGCCATCACCAGCCCCACGAGCGGGACGCCAAACTGGCACCGTTCGGCGCCACCGAGCCAGGCATCAGCAGTGTTGAACTGCTGCTGCCGCTGGCGATGACCTTGGTGGAAGACGGTTTGCTCGACCTGCCGACCCTGCTTGCACGCCTGAGCGCCGGTCCTGCCGAAGCGTTGCGCTTGCCGGCGGGCAAGCTGGCGGTGGGTGGGCCGGCAGATATCGTGCTGTTCGACCCTGCGGCCTCGACCGTGGCCGGTGAGACCTGGCTGTCGAAGGGCGAAAACTGCCCGTTCATTGGCCATAGCCTGCCGAGCGTGGTGCGTTATACCCTGGTGGATGGGCGGATCAGTCACCAGGCTTAAAACCGCGCGGCTCCAATCGCGGGCAAGCCCGCTCCCACAGGGTTATCGGTTGGCCGCAAGATTTGCGGACAATACACATCCACTGTCGGAGCGGGCTTGCCCGCGATGACTTACTGAAAGGCGCCTCTATTCTGGGCATTGCGCACAGAAACCTGGTCATTCAACGTCCAGAAGTCATACAACACCCCCAGAAAGAACAACCCGCCCGTCACCAGGTACAGCAACCCGCTGATCCACTTCCCCTGATACATCCGGTGCACACCGAATACCCCCAGAAACGTCAGCAGAATCCACGCAACGTTGTATTCGATGGGGCCGGCGGTAAAGCGCAGGTCCGCTTCACGATCCATGGCCGGGATCAGGAACACGTCAATCAACCAGCCAATACCCAGCAAACCGAGGGTAAGGAACCAGATCGTCCCGGTCACCGGCTTGCCGTAATAGAAGCGGTGAGCCCCGGTAAAACCGAAAATCCACAGCAGGTAACCAATCACTTTGCTGTGCGTATCTTGTTGTGAAACGGGTTGTCGATAGGTGCTCATGGAAGACCTCGATTCACACGATAGAGAAATATTCTTGAATTCTTTGTGACTTTTTTACAGGCGGCCGACATACGGCAAATGCTACCTTCACTTCCGTCAAAGCCCTGTACCGCCTGACTTGTGTCAGATAATTGCGTCCTTTTTTCGCTTATTTGGTTCCGTTGACCCCAAGGTTGAATCGACCAACGGCCTCGGAAGGGCCAAAAAAGCTGTTATAAAGTTGCGCGCCAACCCATACGAGCCTTGCCTAATGCGTCCATTTTTCAAGACATGGCTAACCATTTGCCTATTATTGCCCCTGGCCGCCCACGCCACCAATCGTGAGCAACGTCTTCCTAACGTTAATGGTTACACCCCAAAATCCCATGTTTCTGCTCCTTCGAGCAAAAACAAACAGACAGTAAAACGCTCCACCCAACTGAGCAGCGCCGACCGCAAGCTGGTCCCGTCGATGGCGACCAAAGAAAGCAGCAACGTGTTGAGCCGCGCGGTCAACGTTCTCGGTACACCTTATCGTTGGGGCGGCAGTAGCCCAAGTAAAGGGTTCGATTGCAGTGGTCTGGTGAAATACGCGTTCAATGACGCCACGTTTGACCTGCCACGTACCTCCAACGCCATGGCCAGCGGTCGCGGCGAGAAAGTCGATCGTAACGATCTGAAGCCAGGTGACCTGATTTTCTTCAACATCAAGAGCCGCCGGGTCAATCACGTTGCCATCTACCTGGGCAACGACCGCTTCATCCACGCACCACGCCGTGGTAAGTCGGTGAGCATCGACACCCTGAATAAACCGTACTGGGAAAACCACTATGTGGTTGCCAAGCGGGTTCTGCCCAAAGAACAGAACGCGTTGCGGGTTGTTCAGCGTTGATCCGACACTGATCGTTCCCACGCTCTGCGTGGGAACGATCAACTTCCTGTCAGAAATTATCCGGCGACCGCGCCTTCTCCCGCGCATGTTCGCGGCTGATCACGCCCTTGGTCACCAGTTCTTTCAGGCACATATCCAGCGTCTGCATCCCCAGCGACCCTCCGGTCTGAATCGACGAGTACATCTGCGCCACCTTGTCTTCGCGGATCAGGTTACGAATCGCCGCGGTGCCGAGCATGATTTCGTGGGCGGCAATCCGCCCGCCGCCGATTTTCTTGATCAATGTCTGGGACACCACCGCCAGCAATGACTCGGAGAGCATCGAACGCACCATCGATTTCTCGTCGCCCGGAAACACGTCCACCACCCGGTCGATGGTTTTCGCCGCCGACGTGGTGTGCAGTGTGCCAAACACCAGGTGGCCGGTCTCGGCGGCAGTCAACGCCAAGCGGATAGTCTCCAGATCACGCATCTCCCCCACCAGAATCACGTCCGGGTCTTCGCGCAGGGCAGAGCGCAGGGCAGTGGCGAAGCTGCGGGTATCGCGATGGACTTCGCGCTGATTGATCAGGCATTTACGCGATTCGTGGACGAACTCGATGGGGTCTTCGATGGTGAGGATGTGGTGATGGCGATGGCTGTTCAGGTAATCGATCATCGCTGCCAGCGTGGTGGACTTGCCCGAACCGGTCGGGCCGGTCACCAGCACCAGGCCCCGGGGCGCGTCGGTAATCTTGCGAAACACTTCCCCCATGCCCAGGTCGTCCATGCTCAGGACCTTGGACGGAATGGTCCGGAATACCGCGCCCGCACCGCGATTCTGGTTGAAGGCATTGACCCGAAAACGCGCCACGCCGGGCACTTCGAAGGAAAAGTCGGTTTCAAGATGCTTCTCGAAGTCCACCCGCTGGAGGTCGTTCATGATGTCGTAGATCAGATCATGCACCGCCTTGTGGTCCAGCGCCGGCAGGTTGATGCGCCTCACATCGCCGTCGACACGAATCATCGGTGGCAGGCCGGCGGACAGGTGCAGGTCGGACGCGCCCTGTTTAGCGCTGAAAGCCAGCAGCTCAGTGATATCCATAGCGCTCCTCAATTCCAGTAGAATGCCGCGATCCTTCAGACCGCTGGCGCCTCTTGATGTCCACGATAGCAGACAACATCGCTCAGGTTAGTTCACGCATCCACGCTGCCGCCCTTGCCGCAAAGCGGGACGAACACAGCATCCAGCTGCTGGCCGTGAGCAAGACCAAGCCCGCCGAGGCCTTGCGCGAAGCCTATGCCGCCGGGATCCGTGACTTTGGCGAAAACTATTTGCAGGAAGCCTTGAGCAAACAGCTCGAATTGGCCGACCTGCCCTTGATCTGGCACTTCATCGGCCCCATTCAATCGAACAAGACTCGCGCTATCGCCGAGCATTTCGACTGGGTGCATTCCGTGGATCGCTTGAAAATCGCACAACGCCTGTCCGAACAACGCCCTGCCGATTTGCCTCCCTTGAACATCTGTATCCAGGTCAACGTCAGCGGTGAAGCGAGCAAATCCGGCTGCACCCCGGCCGACCTGCCCGTCCTGGCCAATGCCATCGGTGCCCTGCCCCGCCTGAAATTGCGCGGTCTGATGGCAATCCCCGAGCCGACTGAAGATCGCGCCGCCCAGGATGCCGCTTTTGCTGCCGTGCAGAGCCTGCAAGCCAGCCTGAACCTGCCACTCGACACGCTTTCCATGGGCATGAGCCACGACCTCGAGTCGGCCATCGCCATGGGCGCCACTTGGGTCCGTATCGGAACGGCCCTGTTTGGCGCCCGCGACTACAGCAAGCCATAACGTGGCTGACACCCCTCTATCTAAGGACCTGACATGAGCAAGACTCGTATTGCCTTTATCGGAGCCGGCAACATGGCCGCCAGCCTGATCGGCGGCCTGCGCGCCAAAGGTCTGGACGCCGCGCAGATCCGCGCCAGCGATCCGGGTGAAGAAACCCGTGCCCGCGTACACGCCGAGCACGGCATCGAAGTGTTTGCCGACAATGCCGAAGCCATTCAGGGCGCGGACGTGGTTGTACTGGCGATCAAACCCCAGGCGATGAAAGCCGTTTGCGAAGCCATTCGCCCAAGCCTCAAGCCGAATCAACTGGTGGTCTCGATTGCGGCCGGCATCACCTGCGCCAGCATGAACAACTGGCTTGGCGCCCAGCCCATCGTGCGCTGCATGCCCAACACCCCGGCGCTGCTGCGCCAGGGCGTGAGCGGTTTGTACGCCACGGCCGAAGTGAGCGCCGGGCAACGCCAGCAGGCGCAAGAGCTGCTGGCGGCGGTCGGCATTGCCTTGTGGCTGGATGAAGAACAGCAACTGGACGCGGTCACTGCCGTTTCCGGCTCGGGCCCTGCGTATTTCTTCCTGCTGATCGAAGCCATGACCGCCGCTGGCGTGAAGCTCGGTCTGCCACCCGAAACCGCTGCACAACTGACCCTGCAAACCGCGTTGGGCGCTGCACAGATGGCGGTCACCAGTGATGTAGACGCCGCTGAACTGCGTCGCCGCGTGACGTCGCCTGCGGGCACCACCGAAGCGGCGATCAAGTCGTTCCAGGCCGGCGGCTTCGAAGCTCTGGTAGAAAAAGCACTTGGCGCCGCCGCGCACCGCTCGGCCGAAATGGCCGAACAACTGGGCAAATAAGGAGCCTTACATGATTGGATTGAACACTGCGGCGATTTACGTGCTGCAAACCCTCGGCAGTCTGTACCTGCTGATCGTGCTGTTGCGTTTCGTGCTGCAACTGGTGCGCGCAAACTTCTACAACCCACTGTGCCAGTTCGCCGTAAAAGCGACCCAGCCGCTGCTCAAGCCGCTGCGCCGGATCATCCCGAGCCTGTTCGGCCTGGACATGTCCTCGCTGGTGCTGGCAATCCTCGTGCAGCTGGCGTTGATGGCCCTGACCCTGTTGCTGACCTTCGGCACCATCGGCAACCCGCTGCAATTGCTGATCTGGTCGCTGATCGGCGTGACTGCGCTGTTCCTGAATATCTTCTTCTATGCCCTGATCATCAGCGTGATTCTGTCCTGGGTCGCACCGGGTAGCCATAATCCGGGCGCCGAACTGGTGAACCAGATCTGCGAGCCGGCCCTGGCGCCGTTCCGCAAGATTGTGCCAAACCTCGGCGGCCTGGATATCTCACCGATCCTGGCGTTCATGGTGCTCAAGCTGATCGACATGCTGGTGATCAACAACCTCGCGGCCTTGACCATGATGCCGCAAATCCTGCGTCTGCTGATCTGACCCGGTGAGCTACTTTCGCTGGGACGGTGATGACCTGATTCTGGAATGCCACCTGCAACCGGCGGCCCGCAGCGATGACTTCTGCGGGCTGCATGGCGATCGCCTGAAGATCCGCCTGACGGCGCCGCCGGTCGAGGGCAAGGCCAATGCGTATCTGATGGCGTTTCTGGCCAAGGCGTTCGGGGTTTCCAAGAGTCAGGTGAGCTTGATCAGCGGGGAGCTGAACCGGCAGAAGCGGGTGCGGATTTGTTCGCCGAAGACGCTGCCTGAGTTGCCGTATCTGGTGCGTCCGGCCTGACTTCAATGTGGCCAGGAGATTTATCCCCGCTGGGCTGCGCCCTGTAGGAGCTGCCGAAGGCTGCGATCTTTTGATCTGATCTTTGCTTTGGATTCAATTGGTAGAGGAAAGATCGCAGCCTCGTTGCACTCGACAGCTCCTACGGGGGCCGCTTCGCGCCCCAACGGGAGCAAGCTCCCTCGCCACAGGTACACCGGCAAAAAATCAGGCCCGGCCTTTGCTTGCCGCTAGCCACAGCGGTCTTTAGACTTACGCCTCATTTCAACGAGAGCAGGGTCGATGCCAGCTGCCTTCCCCCCCGATTCTGTTGGTCTGGTGACGCCGCAACTGGCGCACTTCAGTGAACCCCTGGCCCTGGCCTGTGGCCGTTCGCTGCCAGCTTATGACCTGATCTACGAAACCTACGGCACGCTCAATGCTACGGCGAGCAACGCCGTGCTGATCTGCCACGCCTTGTCCGGCCACCATCACGCCGCCGGCTTCCACAGCCCCGACGACCGCAAACCCGGTTGGTGGGACAGCTGCATCGGCCCCGGCAAACCGATCGACACCAACAAGTTCTTCGTGGTCAGCCTGAACAACCTCGGCGGCTGCAATGGTTCTACCGGCCCCAGCAGCATCAATCCGGAAACCGGCAAACCGTTCGGCGCCGATTTCCCGGTGCTGACCGTGGAAGACTGGGTGCACAGCCAGGCGCGCCTCGCCGACAGGCTAGGCATCCGCCAATGGGCAGCGGTGATTGGTGGCAGCCTCGGCGGCATGCAGGCCTTGCAGTGGACCATTACCTACCCGGACCGCGTGCGGCACTGCCTGGCCATCGCCTCGGCGCCGAAACTGTCGGCACAGAACATCGCGTTCAACGAAGTCGCACGCCAGGCGATCCTCACCGACCCGGAATTCCACGGCGGTTCGTTCCAGGAGGCGGGCGTGATCCCCAAGCGCGGGCTGATGCTGGCACGGATGGTTGGGCACATCACCTACCTGTCCGACGACTCCATGGGCGAGAAATTCGGTCGCGGCCTGAAGAGCGAAAAGCTCAACTACGACTTCCACAGCGTCGAGTTCCAGGTCGAAAGCTACCTGCGGTATCAGGGCGAGGAGTTTTCCGGGCGTTTCGACGCCAACACCTACCTGCTGATGACCAAGGCCCTGGATTACTTCGACCCGGCGGCGAATTTCGACGATGACCTGGCGAAAACCTTCGCCAATGCCCAGGCCAGGTTCTGTGTGATGTCGTTCACCACCGACTGGCGCTTCTCCCCTGCCCGCTCACGGGAGCTGGTGGACGCGCTGATGGCGGCCAGGAAAGACGTTTGCTACCTGGAGATCGATGCTCCGCAAGGCCACGACGCCTTCCTGATTCCGATCCCGCGTTACTTGCAGGCCTTCAGCAATTACATGAACCGTATAGCGCTTTGAGGAAGACATGAGAGCCGATCTGGAAATCATCCAGGAATGGATCCCCGCCGGCAGCCGCGTGCTCGACCTCGGCTGCGGTGACGGCGAGCTGCTGACCTGGCTGCGCGATAACAAGCAGGTCACCGGCTATGGCCTGGAAAACGACCCGGACAACATTGCCGAATGCGTGGCCAAGGGCATCAACGTCATCGAGCAGGACCTGGACAAGGGCCTGGGTAACTTCGCCAGCAACAGCTTCGACATCGTGGTCATGACCCAGGCCCTGCAAGCCGTGCATTACCCGGACAAGATCCTCGACGAAATGCTGCGGGTCGGTCGCCAGTGCATCATCACCTTCCCCAACTTCGGTCACTGGCGCTGCCGCTGGTACCTGGCGAGCAAGGGCCGGATGCCGGTTTCGGAGTTTCTGCCGTACACCTGGTACAACACGCCGAACATCCACTTCTGCACTTTCGAAGACTTTGAAGCGCTGTGTCGCGAACGTGAAGCCAAGGTCATTGATCGGCTTGCCGTGGATCAACAGCATCGGCACGGGTGGGCCAGTAAGCTATGGCCTAATCTGTTAGGTGAAATCGGTATCTACCGAGTCAGCAGCCCCGGGCTGCAAGACCACAAGGTTGCGGTCTGAATCACGACACCTCGAGGAGAATGATCATGGGTCGTCTAGCGCTGTTTTTACTTACTGCCTGCCTGAGCGTCACCGCCATGGCCGCCGACGCCATCAAGGGTGAGCGCCAGGAAACCTTTGGCGACGTGACGGTGCACTACAACACCTTCAACTCGACTTTCCTGACACCGGACATCGCCAAAGCCGCCGAGCTGACCCGCAGCAAGAACCAGGGCGTCATCAACATCTCGGTACTCAAGGATGGCAAACCGCAAACAGCTCAGGTCAGCGGCACGGTCAAAGACCTGACCAGCCAAAGCGTCCCGTTGAAGTTCAAACAGATCACCGAAACAGGCGCGGTCTACTACATCGCCCAGTACCCGGTGCCACAGCAGGAAATCCGCACCTTTGAAATCAAGGTGCAGACCGGTGACAAAATCAACACCATCACTTTCAACCAAGAGCTTTTCCCCGGCGAATGATGAACTTCACGCAACTCGTACTGGCCAGCCATAACGCCGGCAAACTCAAGGAACTCCAGGCCATGCTCGGCGAATCGGTGCACTTGCGCTCGATCGGCGAGTTCAGCAGCGTCGAGCCTGAAGAAACCGGTCTGTCGTTCGTCGAGAACGCCATTCTCAAGGCCCGCAATGCCTCGCGCATTTCCGGCCTGCCGGCCTTGGCCGACGATTCGGGGCTGGCGGTGGATTTCCTCGGCGGTGCGCCGGGTATCTATTCGGCCCGTTACGCTGACGGTAAAGGCGATGCGGCGAACAACGCCAAACTGCTCGACGTCATGAAAGACGTGCCGCAAGCCGAGCGCGGCGCGCAATTCGTCTGCGTATTGGCGCTGGTGCGTCATGCCGACGATCCGTTGCCGATCCTCTGCGAAGGCCTGTGGCATGGGCGCATCCTGACCCAGGCCAGCGGCGAGCACGGTTTTGGCTACGATCCGCTGTTCTGGGTGCCGGAGCGCGAATGCTCCAGCGCCGAATTGAGCCCGAGTGACAAGAACCTCATCAGCCACCGCGCCCGTGCAATGGATCTGCTGCGCCAGCGTCTGGGCCTGAAATGATCCATGAATCGTCCGCTTCGCCGCTGATTTTCGGTGGCGCCGCACAATCGCCTCGGGCCGCTTTGCCTGTGCTGCCGCCCTTGGCGCTGTACATCCACATCCCGTGGTGCGTACGCAAATGCCCTTATTGCGACTTCAACTCCCACACCGCCAGCCCCGTGCTGCCGGAAGAAGAATATGTGGACGCCTTGCTGGCCGACCTCGATCAGGACCTGCATGCGGTTTATGGCCGTGAGCTGAGTTCGATCTTCTTTGGTGGCGGTACGCCGAGCCTGTTCAGTGCCGAGGCGCTGGGTCGCTTGCTCAAGGGCGTCGAGCAACGTATTCCGTTCGCCAGCGACATCGAAATCACCCTGGAAGCCAACCCGGGGACGTTCGAGCAGGAGAAATTCCGCGCCTACCGGGCGTTGGGCATCAATCGCCTGTCGATCGGCATCCAGAGCTTTCAGGAAGAAAAACTCAAGGCCCTGGGGCGGATTCACAACGGCGATGAGGCCGTACGTGCCGCCGGCATGGCCCGTCAGGCCGGTTTCGACAACTTCAACCTGGACCTGATGCACGGTTTGCCCGATCAGTCCCTGGACGATGCCCTGAGCGACCTGCGCCAGGCTATTGCCCTGAAGCCGACCCACCTGTCCTGGTATCAGCTGACACTGGAACCGAACACGGTGTTCTGGAACCAGCCGCCGACACTCCCGGAAGATGACACCCTGTGGGATATTCAAGAGGCCGGTCAGGCGCTGTTGGCCGAACACGGTTACGCGCAATACGAAGTCTCGGCCTATGCCCAGCCCGGCCGTCCGGCGCGGCATAACCTCAATTACTGGAGTTTCGGCGACTTCATCGGCATCGGCGCCGGCGCCCATGGCAAGCTCAGCCATCCGGACGGGCGCATTGTGCGCACCTGGAAGACTCGCTTGCCGAAGGATTATTTGAACCCGGCCAAAAGCTTCCAGGCCGGCGAGAAAGCCCTGACCAACGAAGAGTTGCCGTTCGAGTTTCTGATGAACGCCTTGCGCCTGACCGAGGGCGTCGAAGCGCGGTTGTATCCCGAACGCACCGGGCTACCTCTGGAAAGCCTCGCCGAAGGCCGCCGCGAAGCCGAACAAAGTGGCTTGTTGCAGGTCGAACCGTCACGTCTGGCGGCCACGCTGCGCGGGCAACTCTTTCTCAATGATTTGCTGCAGAATTTTCTGAGCTGATTTTCAGCCTTAAGGGAAAACGAATGGATTTGATACTCGACCTGCTCGCCACCGTGTCCCGCTGGAGCCGTAGCAACCTGTCGGAAATCTCTCTGGCACTGGTAGGCTGCCTGCTGGTGCTGTTTGGCGCCGACATCAAAGGCTGGGTCGACCAACGCCTGGGCAGCATCGCCGGCGCCTTGCGCGTCCCGCTGATGGCCCTGCTGTGCATGGTCGGCAGCGGCGTGGCGCTGATCTATGCCACGCCATGGATCATCAAAGGCCTGAGCCAGTTCAACAACTACAGCCTGGCGCCGGTGTTGTTGGTGGTGCTGGTGTTGATTGGCGTCGTAGCAGACCGCCGCTGAGCGCTGATGATCGTTCCCACGCTCTGCGTGGGAATGCAGCCAGGGACGCTCCGCGTCCCAAGAGCGTCCATTGAGGTATTCCCACGCGGAGCGTGGGAACGATCATTGGCCGGTTAGGACTGTTTTTCGAACTTCAGATCCCACACGCCATGCCCAAGACGTTCGCCGCGGCGTTCGAACTTGGTGATCGGGCGTTCGGCCGGACGTGGGACGCATTTGCCGTCTTCGGCGAGGTTGCGATAGCCCGGTGCGACGTTCATTACTTCCAGCATGTACTCGGCGTACGGTTCCCAGTCGGTGGCCATGTGTAGCACACCGCCAACCTTCAACTTGCTGCGCACCAGTTCAGCGAACGATGCCTGAACGATACGACGCTTGTGGTGACGGCTTTTGTGCCATGGATCTGGGAAAAACAGCATCAGTCGATCGAGGCTGTTGTCGGCGATGCAACGGTTGAGCACTTCGATCGCATCGCAATCGTAGACGCGCAGGTTGGTCAGCCCCTGAGTCAGCACGCCATTGAGCAGCGCGCCGACACCCGGACGGTGCACTTCCACACCAATGAAGTCCTGTTCCGGCGAAGCCACGGCCATTTCCAGCAGCGAGTGGCCCATGCCGAAACCGATTTCCAGCGAGCGCGGTGCCGAGCGACCGAACACTTGGTCGAAGTCCACCGGCGCATCGGCCAATGGCAGCACGAACAGTGGCGTGCCCTGATCCAGACCGCGTTGCTGGCCTTCGGTCATGCGCCCGGCGCGCATCACGAAACTCTTGATGCGGCGGTGTTGGCGCTCGTCGCCTTCTTCCGTCTGGATAGGCGTGTCGTTCGATTCAGTCATCAATGGCTCTTACTTGATCAGACCATCCAGCGGCGAGGAGGCGCTGGCATAGAGTTTTTTCGGCATGCGGCCGGCGAGGTAGGCCAGACGGCCCGCCACGATGGCGTGTTTCATGGCTTCGGCCATCATGATCGGCTGTTGGGCGTGGGCGATAGCCGAGTTCATCAGCACCGCGTCACAGCCCAGCTCCATGGCGATGGTGGCGTCGGAAGCGGTACCGACACCGGCATCCACCAACACCGGGATTTTCGCTTCTTCGAGGATGATCTGCAGGTTGTAAGGGTTGCAGATCCCCAGACCCGAACCGATCAAACCGGCCAGTGGCATGACCGCGATGCAGCCGATTTCCGCCAGTTGCCGGGCGATGATCGGGTCATCGCTGGTGTAGACCATCACGTCGAAGCCTTCCTTGACCAGCACTTCGGCGGCCTTGAGGGTTTCGATCACGTTGGGGAACAGGGTTTTCTGATCCGCCAGCACTTCCAGCTTCACCAGGTTGTGGCCGTCGAGCAGCTCACGGGCCAGGCGGCAGGTGCGCACGGCTTCGATGGCGTCGTAGCAACCGGCAGTGTTCGGCAGGAAGGTGAAGCGATCCGGCGACAGGACTTCGAGCAGGTTCGGTTCACCCGGGTTCTGGCCGAGGTTAGTGCGGCGCACGGCGAACGTGACGATCTCGGCACCCGAGGCTTCGATGGCCATGCGAGTTTCTTCCATGTCACGGTACTTGCCGGTGCCTACCAGCAAACGCGACTGGTAAGTACGACCGGCCAGAACGAAGGGCTTGTCGCTACGAACGATGCTCATGGGAAATCCTCTGTTGGGGTGAGGTTCTTGCAGAATAATTCTGTGGCCGCTTGGGCCGGGCGGCTAGCCGCCGCCGATGGCGTGCACGACTTCGACCGAGTCACCGTCGTTCAACGTGGTTTCTGCGTGCTGGCTGCGCGGGACGATATCCAGATTGAGTTCGACCGCCACCCGGCGCCCGGTCAGTTCCAGACGGGTCAGCAGGGCCGCAACGGTTTCGCCGTCGGGCAATTCAAGGGATTCGCCGTTCAATTGAATGCGCATGCCGAATGCCGCCATCATTTTTAGGGGCTGGCATTCTAGCCCGATCAGTCAGGCCGACCCAAGCCATTCGTCTTGTAATACTATCCTGCGGCAGCTCCTACAAGGTCAGCTCAACCGCCAGGCGGCAAGCCCCAGGCAAAACCAGCCCACCAGGAATGCCAGACCACCGAAGGGGGTGACGATCCCGAGCTTGCTGACGCCTGTCATCGTCAACAGGTACAGACTGCCGGAAAACAACACAATACCGATGGCAAAGGACGCACCAGCCCAAGTGATCAGCCGACCGGGAACCTGCGTAGCCAACAGCGCCACACCCAGTAACGCCAGGGTGTGCACCAGTTGATAGGTGACGCCTGTATGGAATATCGCCAAATACTCCGGCGTCAGACGGCTTTTCAGGCCGTGGGCGGCGAATGCCCCCAGGGCAACACCGGTGAAGCCGAAAAAGGCAGCCAGCATCAGGAAGCCACGCAACATGAAGAACTCCAGTCAGACTCGATCAACAGGGTCTGTATAATGGCCGGCTCAACGGGTTCGGCCAAGCCATCTCTATGCTGCAATTAATTTTCCGTCGTTTCACGAAGGTCCTGCTCTGGTTCGCGGGCGGCAGCGTATTGCTGGTGCTGCTGTTTCGGGTGGTGCCACCACCGGGAACGGCACTGATGGTCGAACGCAAGATTGAATCCTGGTTCGACGGTGAACCTATCGACTTGCAACGTACCTGGAAACCCTGGGATGAAATCTCCGACGACCTGAAAGTCGCGGTGATTGCCGGTGAGGATCAGAAATTCCCGGAGCATTGGGGTTTTGACTTCGGGGCGATTCAGGCGGCACTGGCTCATAACGAGCTGGGCGGTTCGATTCGGGGTGCCAGCACGCTAAGCCAGCAGGTTTCGAAGAACCTGTTTTTGTGGTCCGGGCGCAGTTGGTTGCGCAAAGGCCTGGAGGCCTGGTTTACCGGGCTGATCGAAGTGTTCTGGCCCAAGCAGCGGATTCTTGAGGTGTACCTCAACAGCGTCGAGTGGGATGAAGGCGTGTTTGGCGCCGAAGCCGCGGCTCGGCATCACTTTGGTGTGGGCGCTCGTTCACTGTCCCGGCAGCAGGCGAGTTTACTGGCCGCAGTACTGCCGAACCCGCGGGTGTGGAGCGCCAGCCATCCGACCTCTTACGTTGCAAGGCGAGCCGGGTGGATTCGCCAGCAGATGAGTCAGTTGGGTGGTGACAGTTATCTGGTCGACCTGAACGATTCGCGCCGGGCGCCTTGGTCTCAATAACGCCGCAAATCCCTTGTGGGAGCGGGCTTGCTCGCGAAGGCGTCGTGCCAGTCGACATCAATGTTGACTGATATACCGCATTCGCGAGCAAGCCCGCTCCCACATTAGTTTTGTGGTGTGGCACAGAAACAAAAACGCCCCGATCAATGATCGGGGCGTTTTTTATTGCGTTCGCGCAGGTTACGCGGCGATCGACAACTTGAGCTTGTTCATCGCGCTCTTCTCGAGCTGACGAATACGCTCGGCCGACACGTTGTACTTCTGCGCCAGGTCGTGCAGCGTGGCCTTTTCCTCTGCCAGCCAGCGCTGGTAGAGGATGTCGCGGCTGCGGTCGTCCAGCACTTCAAGCGCTTCGTGCAGGTTGTGGTTGGAGTTGTCGCTCCAGTCGGCATCTTCCAGTTGACGGGCCGGGTCGTACCGGTGGTCTTCCAGATAATTGGCCGGCGATTGGAAAGCACTGTCGTCGTCCGCTTCCGCGGCCGGATCGAACGCCATGTCATGGCCGGTCAGGCGACTTTCCATCTCGCGTACTTCCCGCGGCTCTACGCCGAGGCTTTCCGCCACGCGATGGACTTCCTCGTTGTTCAGCCAGGCCAGACGCTTCTTCTGGCTGCGCAGGTTGAAGAACAACTTGCGCTGAGCCTTGGTGGTCGCGACTTTCACGATCCGCCAGTTGCGCAGGATGAACTCGTGGATTTCCGCCTTGATCCAATGCACCGCAAAGGACACCAGGCGTACGCCCATTTCCGGGTTGAAACGCTTGACCGCTTTCATCAGGCCGACGTTGCCTTCCTGGATCAGGTCAGCCTGGGCCAGGCCGTAGCCGGAATAGCTACGGGCAATGTGTACGACAAAACGCAGGTGGGCGAGCACCATCTGCCGAGCCGCCCCCAAATCCTGCTCATAATAGAGACTCTCGGCCAGTTCACGCTCCTGCTCCGGTGTCAGCAATGGAATGCTGTTCACCGTGTGCACATAGGCCTCCAGGTTCGCACCCGGGACCAGAGCATATGCAGGCTGCAAAGAATTGGTCATACGAAAAAACCTCCGACTTACATAACTCGTGCAGTTCAGCACTGCGAAAATTGACCGGAAACCAAAAGACAAGTTCCCATAAACGCTGAAAGGTCAATACGAGCAAAATGATATTACTTTGGCGCAAGCTCCCGCAGGTGACGTGCGACTGCAATCCATGCACCGATATACCCCAACAGCACCGCGCCAAGCAAGAGCGATAGACCGTCGGCAACTGGCACTCCGGCCAGCGCAAAATCACTGCCGTACAAACCGGCCAGTCCAACCACCGCGTCGTTCAGCCAGTTCAGGCCGAACGCCAATACACCCCAGGACAGAATCCCCGCACCAAAGCCATAAAGCGCCCCCATATACAGAAAGGGCCTGCGCACATAGCTGTCAGTGCCGCCGACGAGTTTAATCACTTCTATCTCTGTGCGGCGGTTTTCAATATGAAGACGAATGGTATTGCCTATCACCAAAAGTAATGCAGAAACCAAAAGCACGGTCAGACCGAAGACAAAACGGTCGCCCAGCTTGAGGATGGCTGCCAGACGCTCGACCCAGACTAGATCAAGTTGCGCCTGTTGTACCTTCGGCAATTCGGAAAGTTTTTGTCTCAATGCTTCAAGCGCGGGCTTGTCGACCTCGTTCGGGGTCACCAGGACCACGCCCGGCAGCGGGTTTTCCGGGAGCTCCTTGAGCGCTTCGCCCAGTCCGGACTGCTGCTGGAACTCTTCCAGTGCCTGATCACGACCCACGTATTCGGCGTCGGCCACGCCCGGCATGCCCTTGATCTGCTCACGCAACGACTCGCCCTGTTCAGGGCCGGCATCGAGTTGCAGGTACAGGGAAATCTGCGCCGCACGCTGCCAGGAACCGCCGAGACGCTCGACGTTACTTAGCAGAAGTGACAGACCCATCGGCAAACTCAGGGCAACTGCCATCACCATGCAGGTGAAAAAGCTGCCGATCGGGTGTTTGCCCAAGCGGCGCAAGCTGTCCAGCAGACTGGCGCGGTGGCTTTCGATCCAGGCGCGGAACAGCGTGGCGAAATCCGGGCCGTCGTCATCGTCGCGCTTTTTCTTCTGCGGTTGCGGATCGGCGGCCTTCGGGGCCACGCGCTCGGAAACCTTGGGGCTACGTGTTGCACTCATACGCCAGCCTCCCCGTCGCCGATCAATCGGCCACGCTGCAGGGTCAGCATGCGGTGACGCATGCGAGCTATCAGCGCCAGGTCGTGACTGGCGATCAGCACGCTGGTGCCCAGACGGTTGATGTCTTCGAACACACCCATGATTTCCGCCGCCAGACGCGGGTCGAGGTTACCGGTCGGTTCATCCGCCAGCAGCAAGGCCGGGCGGTGAACGATGGCGCGAGCGATGCCGACGCGCTGTTGCTGGCCGGTGGACAGGTCGCCGGGGTAGAGATCGGTTTTGTCCGAGAGCGCCACGCGTTCCAGGGCTGAGTCCACACGCTTGGCAACTTCGGCCTTGGACAGGCCAAGGATCTGCAACGGCAACGCGACGTTGTTGAACACCGTGCGATCGAACAGCAATTGGTGGTTCTGGAACACCACGCCGATCTGCCGACGCAGGAACGGAATCTGCGCGTTGCTGATGGTGCCCAGGTCTTGCCCTGCCAGCAGCAATTTGCCGGTGGTCGGACGCTCCATGGCCAGCAGCAGCCGCAACAAGGTGCTTTTACCGGCGCCGGAATGGCCGGTGACAAACAAAAATTCACCCCGACGGACTCGAAAGCTCAGCTCATGCAAGCCGACGTGACCGTTCGGATAGCGTTTACCGACCTGTTCGAAACGAATCATGAACGCTCCCGCTCGGCAAACAATGCCTGGACAAAGGGTTCTGCTTCAAAAGTACGCAAATCGTCGATGCCTTCACCGACGCCGATATAGCGAATCGGCAAGCCAAACTGCTTGGCCAGGGCGAAAATCACCCCGCCCTTGGCGGTGCCGTCGAGCTTGGTCAGCGCCAGGCCGGTCAGTTCGACGGTCTGGTTGAATTGCTTGGCCTGGTTGATGGCGTTCTGGCCGGTACCGGCGTCGAGCACCAACAGCACCTCATGGGGTGCGTCGGCATCGAGCTTGCCGATCACCCGGCGAACCTTTTTCAGTTCTTCCATCAAGTTGTCTTTGGTGTGCAGGCGACCAGCGGTGTCGGCGATCAGCACGTCAATGCCCCGGGCCTTGGCGGCCTGCACGGCGTCGAAGATCACCGAAGCGGAGTCGGCGCCGGTATGCTGGGCGATGACCGGAATCTTGTTGCGCTCGCCCCAGACCTGCAATTGCTCGACCGCGGCGGCGCGGAAGGTGTCACCGGCGGCGAGCATGACTTTCTTGCCTTCCAGTTGCAGCTTTTTCGCCAGTTTGCCGATGGTGGTGGTCTTGCCGGCGCCGTTGACGCCCACCACCAGAATCACGAATGGCTTGTTCTGTGAGGTGATTTTCAGCGGCTGTTCGACGGGTTTGAGCATCGCTGCCAGCTCGGCTTGCAGGGATTTGTACAGCGCATCAGCATCGGCCAGTTCTTTGCGGGCGACTTTCTGAGTCAGGCGCTGAATGATCACCGACGTCGCTTCGACGCCGACATCGGCGGTCAGCAGACGGGTTTCGATGTCTTCGAGCAGCTCGTCGTCGATGATTTTCTTGCCGAGGAACAGGCTGGCCATGCCCTCGCCAATGCTGGCGCTGGTCTTGGACAGGCCTTGCTTGAGACGGGCGAAGAAACCGGCCTTGGTCTCTTCGGTACGCACAGGCTCGGCCGGGATTTCGACGGGCGCAACCGGTATGGCGACAACAGGAGCGATGGCTGGTGCTGGTGCTGGCTCTGGCTCTGGCGCTTGAGCAACTGGAGCGACAAATGCTGGTACTACAGGTTCTGGAACAACCGGCGCAGGTTCGGTTACGAACACGGGCGCAACGCCTGCCGGTTCAACCACTGGCGCCGGAACCGGCTCAGGAGCAAACGCGGTCGGGGCCGGAATCGGTGGCGTGATGTGAGGCGCTTGCTCATCTTCGACCAACGCCACCGGTTCTTCCGCTACCGGCAATGTCAGCCACGGCGCGGCCACTGGCGTCAGCGGCAATGGGGCCGCGACTTCGGTTTCAGTTGCACGCTCGGCCGCAGGTTGTAGCGCCGGCTCGGCAATCGGCGCAGGCTTTTGCTCTATAACCGGCGCTGGTGCTGACTCAGAAAGTGGCTGTGGCTGTTCGACAACGGGCTCCTGCGGCTTTTTGCGCAGCCATCCGAACAGGCTTTTCTTCTCGCCAGCCGCAGCTGGGGTCTTCTTGTCGTCGTTGGAACCAAACATGGAGGACGGCTATCTCACGGTAGCGACGCGCCAAAGGGCGCCTCGGCAATAAATAATTCGATGCAGAACAGACTGCGATTCATCCAGCTTGTTCACGCGCAACATTTTGTCGAGGTGCGAACGGCACCTCACAGAAACGATTTCACGAAGGACTGAAGCGGCAAAATCGGCGAAAAAGCAGAGTTTAGTTGATAAACCTCAGTCTTCTGCCGCAAACCCATACAACCTGATCAAACACCAAGGCTTGATAGGCGTGGCCGCCAGTAAAACGGATCAGTATCCTAGCACCCTCTCGCCCGCCGACGCTAAGACCAAGCGGGCAGCCCAACAGGTTTAAAAACGAATGAATGCTCTAGCCCGCCGCGCTGCAGGCCTGCTGCTCAGCACAGTTTGTCTGCCCCTCTCGGCCCTGGCTGCCGATCCACAACCGACCCACGAATTCACCCTCGACAACGGCCTGAAGGTTGTCGTGCGCGAAGACCATCGTGCGCCGGTCGTCGTTTCCCAGATCTGGTACAAGGTCGGCTCCAGCTATGAGACCCCGGGCCAGACCGGGTTGTCCCACGCGCTGGAACACATGATGTTCAAGGGCAGCGAGAAAGTCGGCCCCGGCGAAGCCTCGCTGATCCTGCGCGACCTCGGTGCCGAAGAGAACGCCTTCACCAGCGACGACTTTACCGCGTATTACCAGGTGCTGGCCCGCGACCGTCTGGGCGTGGCCTTCGAACTGGAAGCCGACCGCATGGCCAACCTGCGCCTGCCGGCCGACGAGTTCGCCCGCGAGATCGAGGTGATCAAAGAAGAACGTCGCTTGCGCACCGACGACAAGCCGATGTCCAAGGCCTACGAACGCTTCATGGCCATGGCCTACCCCGCCAGCGGCTATCACACGCCGACCATCGGCTGGATGACGGACCTCGACCGCATGAAGGTCGAAGAACTGCGCCACTGGTACCAGTCCTGGTATGTGCCGAACAACGCCACCCTGGTGGTGGTCGGTGATGTAACCCCGGACGAAGTCAAAACCCTCGCCCAGCGCTACTTCGGCCCGATCGCCAAGCGCGACGTGCCACCGGCGAAAATTCCGCTGGAGCTGGCTGAGCCTGGCGAACGCAAGATAACCCTGCATGTACAAACCCAATTGCCGAGCCTGATGCTGGCCTTCAACGTGCCGAGCATCGCCACCGCCGCAGACAAACAGTCGGTCAACGCCCTGCGCTTGATTTCCGCCCTGCTCGACGGCGGCTACAGCGGCCGCATCCCGACGCAACTGGAGCGCGGCGAAGAACTGGTGTCCGGCGGTTCGTCGAGCTACGACGCCTACACCCGTGGCGACAGTCTGTTCACGTTGTCGGCCACGCCGAACACCCAGAAGAAGAAAACCATGGCCCAGGCTGAAGCCGGGTTGTGGAAACTGCTCGAACAGCTGAAAACCACTGCGCCGTCCACCGAAGAGCTGGAGCGCGTGCGAGCACAGGTCATTGCCGGTCTGGTCTACGAGCGTGACTCGATCACCAGTCAGGCCACCGCCATCGGCCAACTGGAAACCGTCGGGCTGTCCTGGAAACTGATGGACACCGAACTCGCCGACCTGGAAAGCGTGACCCCGCAAGACATCCAGAAGGCCGCCAAGCTGTATTTCACCCGCGAACGTCTCAGCGTCGCCCATGTACTGCCACAGGAGACGACTCATGAGTGAGCGTAAAAAATCGCGTCTGGCCCTGATCGGCCTGATCGCTGTCGCACTGATCGGGTCTGCCGCCTTTTATTTGTCAAAACCCGACGAGTCCAACGCCAGCGAAGCCCTCGACAAAGCCAAGGCCAGCCAGAAGCTGCAATCGCTGGCCGAACTCGACGGCAAGGCCCCAAGCCATCGCTCGCTGAACGTGCAGACCTGGAACACCGCCGAAGGCGCCAAGGTGCTGTTCGTCGAAGCCCGTGAGCTGCCGATGTTCGACATGCGCCTGATCTTCGCCGCCGGCAGCAGCCAGGACGGCGATGCACCCGGCCTGGCACTGCTGACCAACGCCATGCTCAACGAAGGTGTGGCCGGCAAAGATGTCAGCGCTATCGCCCAGGGCTTCGAAGGCCTGGGCGCCGACTTCGGCAACGGCGCGTACAAAGACATGGCGCTTGCTTCCTTGCGCAGCCTGAGTGCTGTGGACAAACGCGAGCCTGCCTTGAAGCTGTTCGCTGAAGTCGTCGGCAAACCGACCTTCCCCGCCGATTCGTTTGCCCGCATCAAAAACCAGATGCTCGCCGGCTTCGAATACCAGAAACAGAACCCCGGCAAACTCGCCAGCCTGGAGCTGATGAATCGCTTGTATGGCGCTCACCCGTACGCGCACTCCAGCGACGGCACGGCGAAGAGCATTCCACCGATCACCCTGGCGCAGTTGCGGGCCTTCCATCAGAAAGCCTACGCCGCTGGCAACGTAGTGATTGCGCTGGTGGGCGACCTGTCGCGCGCCGAGGCCGAGGCGGTTGCCGCACAAGTATCCGCCGACCTGCCCAAAGGCCCGGCCCTGGAGAAAATCGAACAACCGACCGACCCCAAGCCCAGCATCGGTCACATCGAGTTTCCGTCCAAGCAGACCAACCTGATGATCGCGCAACTGGGTATCGACCGTGACGATCCGGATTACGCGGCGTTGTCCATGGGCAATCAGATCCTTGGCGGCGGTGGTTTCGGCACCCGGTTGATGAGCGAAGTGCGCGAGAAGCGCGGCCTGGCCTACGGCGTGTATTCGGGTTTCAGCCCGATGCAGGTTCGCGGCCCGTTCATGATCAATCTGCAAACCCGCGCCGAGATGAGCGAAGGCACGCTGAAACTGGTGCAGGACGTGCTCGCCGACTACCTTAAAACCGGCCCCACCGAAAAAGAACTCGATGACGCCAAGCGCGAACTGGCCGGCAGCTTCCCGCTGTCCACCGCCAGCAACGCCGATATCGTCGGTCAGCTCGGCGCCATGGGCTTCTACAACTTGCCGTTGAGCTACCTGGAGGACTTCATGCAGCAGTCCCAGAGCCTGACCGTCGAGCAAATCAAAACCGCCCTGAACAAACACCTGAGCACGGACAAACTGGTCATCGTCAGCGCTGGCCCGACCGTGCCACAAAAGCCGTTACCGGCCCCTACTGATAAACCTGCCGAGCAACCGCTCGGGGTTCCGGAGCATTAATGGCCAGTCCAAAAAAACCTGTTCACAACGTCCATAACGGTGTGAATCAACTGCGCATCATCGGCGGCGAATGGCGTAGCCGGCGCCTGAGTTTCCCGGATGCTCCGGGCCTGCGGCCGACCCCGGACCGGGTGCGTGAAACCCTGTTCAACTGGCTCGCGCCTTACGTCGCCGGGGCCAAGGTGCTCGATCCGTTTACCGGCAGTGGCGCGTTGTTTCTGGAAGCCTTGTCCCGTGGCGCGGCCATGGGCCAGGCGCTGGACGCCAGCAACATCGCGGTGTCCAGCCTGAAAGAACATCTGGGCACCCTGCGCTGCACCACCGGTCAGGTACAGACTGCCGACGCCTTGCGTTATCTGGAAACCCAACCGGCCACGGCGTTCGATCTGGTATTTCTCGACCCTCCGTTCAATCAGAATCTTTTGCCAGTCGTTTGCACTCTGCTCGAAGAGCGTCATTGGCTGGCCGACGATGCGTGGGTCTACACTGAAAGCGAAACAGCACCGTCGATACTTGGCTTGCCGGGAAACTGGCGCCTGCATCGGGAGCAGAAATCCGGACGAGTGTATTACGCGTTGTGGCAACGTATGGCAGGGATCGCCGGCTAGTCCGGCCTGAGAAAACGGTGCGAAGCTCAGTCAGCTAACGCTGCGGGTACGCACCGCAGCATCGAGAGCAATCGTGTCCCATCTGCCAGAACGTTTCACCCCCGCCTTCACGCCCGCCTACGGCCTGGGCAATCCGCACTTACAAACCTTGTGGGGACCGCTATGGCGCAAAACCACGCATATCGAGCGCGAGCGGGAACGATTGTGGCTTGAAGACGGCGACTTCCTTGACCTGGACTGGCACGCCCCCCACAGCGCGAATGCGCCGCTGGTGCTGGTATTGCACGGCCTGACCGGTTCGTCGAATTCGCCTTATGTGGCCGGCATGCAAAAGGCGCTGGGCGCCCGGGGGTGGGCCAGCGTCGCGCTGAACTGGCGAGGCTGCTCCGGCGAGCCCAATCTGTTGCCGCGCAGCTACCATTCCGGGGCCAGTGAAGACCTGGCGGAAACCATCAAACACTTGCGAACCCAGCGCCCCCTCGCGCCGCTGTATGCGGTCGGTTATTCCATGGGCGGTAACGTATTGCTCAAGCATCTGGGCGAAACCGGCAGCAACAGCGGTGTGCTCGGCGCGGTGGCAGTGTCGGTGCCGTTTCGCCTCGATCAGTGTGCCGATCGTATCAGCCAGGGTTTTTCCAAATTCTATCAAGCGCATTTCATGCGTGAGATGGTCGCCTACATCAAGAACAAGCAGCGCAAATTCCAGCATGACGGACATGAGGATGGCCTGGCGGCGTTGGCAGCCCTGGGCTCGCTGGAGAACTTGCGCACCTTCTGGGATTTCGATGGCCGGGTCACCGCACCGCTGAACGGTTTCGCCGATGCCGCGGATTACTATCGCCGCGCCTCAAGTCGTTATTTCCTTGGAGAGATTCGCACGCCGACCCTGATTATCCAGGCGGCCGATGACCCGTTTGTGTTTCCTCATAGCCTGCCGCAAGCCGACGAATTGTCCGCCAGCACTCAATTCGAGTTGCAGGCCAAGGGTGGGCATGTCGGTTTCGTCGAGGGCACGTTCAGGCAACCGGGTTACTACCTGGAACGGCGCATTCCCCAATGGCTGGCCGCCACGGGGCGCACCTGAACCATGGACTCCGGTCAGGGTGAATCAGCCAGGTTTTGCCGACCAGAGCCATCTGAGTCGGCAGTTCAAGCAGGTTTACGGTGTAGGACCGGGGGGCGTATTGCAGTGCGCAGCAGGTGCTTGAGGTTTAATGAGGCCTCACAAACACCCATTATCCCTGTGGGAGCGAGCTTGCTCGCGATGGCGGCGGGACAGTCACCACCGTCGTTGAATGTTATGGCCCCATCGCGAGCAAGCACGCTCCCACAGGGGATTGTGGTGATCATTCGCCGGTGGCGACGCCTCGTGCGGGATCGTTGATCCACTCACTC
The DNA here is from genome assembly GCF_034008235.1 of Pseudomonas sp. P9_31. Taxonomy (NCBI): domain Bacteria; kingdom Pseudomonadati; phylum Pseudomonadota; class Gammaproteobacteria; order Pseudomonadales; family Pseudomonadaceae; genus Pseudomonas; species Pseudomonas sp. P9_31. The sequence goes on along the minus strand of NZ_CP125375.1, from coordinate 431,595 downwards.
CACGACCCGGCATACAGCGACCCCAACGGATAACCCGCCAGGCACAGGGCGAACAGGTTGTGGCAGGCCGTCACGCCAGAACCGCAATACGCGACCAGTTCCGTCGGCGAACGAACACCTAGCTTCGCAGCAAACCGTTGCTTGAGCTGATCGGCCGGCAGGAAACGCCCGTCACTGCCCAGGTTGTCGGTGAACGCGGCACATTGCGCGCCGGGGATGTGTCCGGCTATCGGATCGATCGGCTCCACTTCGCCCTTGAAGCGCGGCAGGGCGCGGGCGTCGAGCAAGGTCAACGCTGGCTGGCCGAGACGTTGCTGCAGCTGTTCGGCGCTGAGCAACAGCGAAGCATCCGGCGTCCCGGTGAAGGTACCGCGGGTGATCGACGGCGCATCAAGACTCAAGGGCAATCCGGCGGCATGCCAGGCTTTCAGCCCGCCATCGAGTATGAACACGCCATCGCGCTTGCCCAGCCAGGCCAGCAACCACCAGGCCCGCGCCGCGTAGGCGCCGGGACCGTCATCATACAAAACCACCTCGCTGTCGGCGTTGATGCCCCAGGCCTGCAGACGCTCGATCAGGTTTTCGGGCTCAGGCAACGGATGACGCCCGGTCACACCCTTGACCACTGTCCCGCTCAAATCACGCTCAAGATCGGCAAAACTCGACCCGGCGATATGACCTTCGCAATAGCTGCGCTGACCGTAGTCCGGGTCTTCGAGGGCAAAACGACAATCCAGAATTACCAGCCCCGGCGCCTCCTTTTTCAGGTCCAACGCTTGCGGGCTGATCAGTTGCGCAATGGGCATAACGGGCTCCTGTGATGTTGTCGGTCTTGAATCCTAATGCACTTCTTCCAGGGCCTGGGCCAGCGGCACGTAAAATTCGTCGAACAGCGCATTCACCGCATCGCGCGATTGATCGGTGACGAACCCGGCCTCAAGCACCAACACCTGATACACGCCTCGTTTAATGGCCTGTTCGCTCAGATGGTTGGAGTTTTCCCGTGTGGTGCACAAGAAGCGCACCCAGGACGTGAGGATGATCCAGGCATTGAGGGTCAGGGATTCGATCTGGACCTTATCCATATTCAGGATGCCAGCCGCGACGAACCCTTCGTAAATGGCGGTGCCCTGAATCAGGCAGCGCTGGGAAAAGCGCCGATAACGGGCGGCGAGTTCGGGATCGCTGTCGAGCAAGTGCTCGAGGTCGCGATGCAAAAACCGGTAGCGCCACATGGCGGCGAGCAATTCCTTGAGGTAGAAGCGCTTGTCTTCGACCGTCGCGGCGCGGCCCTGGGGCGGGCGCAGGAAGCTGTCCACCAGGCTTTCGTACTCACTGAACAGCACAGCGATGATCGCCTGCTTGTTAGGGAAGTGGTAGTACAGGTTGCCCGGAGAAATCTCCATGTGGGCAGCAATGTGGTTGGTGCTGATGCTGCGCTCGCCCTGCTGATTGAACAGCTCCAGGCTGTTCTGCACGATGCGCTCGCTGGTTTTGATCCGAGGGGCCATGGCTTGAGCTTTAATTCAGAGTGCGGTGACGGGCATCTTACGACCTATCCGTGGGTGGATAAAACAAAGCTGCGCCAGGATGTCATTTGACTTTCTAGAGCATGAACTCTAAAAAATCCTTATTACAATAAATCCGGAGCCTACCATGCCTGCTGACATTGCCTACCTGAAGAACCTGCAGCAGCCCCTGGACGAGCTCCAAGCCCTGTTCGATGCTCAACGCGCAGCGTATGCAGGCAACCCGATGCCGCCGCCGGCTCAGCGCCAGCAATGGCTAAAAGCGTTGCGGAACCTGTTGAGCGATGAACGCCAGGCCCTGATCGACGCCATCAGCCAGGACTTCAGCCACCGCAGCGCCGATGAAACCCTGCTCGCCGAATTGATGCCCAGCCTGCACGGCATTCACTACGCCAGCCAACACCTCAAAGGCTGGATGAAAGCCTCGCGGCGCAAAGTCGGCCTTGCCTTTCAGCCGGCGTCGGCCAAAGTCGTTTATCAGCCTCTGGGCGTGGTTGGGGTGATCGTGCCGTGGAACTACCCGCTTTACCTGGCCATCGGGCCGCTGGTGGGTGCGTTGTCGGCGGGCAACCGGGTGATGCTCAAACTCAGCGAATCGACCCCCGCCACCGGTTTGCTGCTCCAGGAATTGCTGGGTCGGATATTCCCTCAAGACCTGGTCTGTGTGGTGCTGGGCGAGGCCGATGTCGGCGTGGCGTTCTCCCGGCTGCGCTTCGATCACCTACTGTTCACGGGCGCCACCAGCATCGGCAAACACGTGATGCGCGCCGCCGCCGAAAACCTGACACCGGTGACCCTCGAACTGGGCGGCAAGTCCCCGGCCATCGTTTCCCGCGATGTACCGCTCAAGGACGCCGCCGAACGTATCGCTTTCGGCAAGACCCTCAACGCCGGGCAAACCTGTGTCGCCCCGGACTATGCGCTGGTGCCGGAAGACCGCGTAGGCTCTTTCGTCGAAGCCTATCGTCAGGCGGTTCGCGGTTTTTATCCGACCCTGGCCGACAATCCGGACTACACCGCCATCATCAATGACCGACAACTGGCGCGGCTCAACGGCTACCTCAGCGACGCCACCAGCAAGGGCGCGCTGCTGATTCCGCTGTTCGATCAGGGCCAGGGCCGACGCATGAGTCATAGCCTGCTGCTCAACGTCAGCGACGACATGACGGTGATGCAGGACGAAATCTTCGGCCCATTGCTGCCGATCGTGCCGTACAAGGATCTCGACGAAGCGTTTGCCTACATCAACCAACGGCCTCGTCCGCTGGCGCTGTATTACTTCGGCTACGACAAGCGCGAGCAAAACCGCGTCCTTCACGAAACCCATTCCGGCGGCGTCTGCCTCAATGACACCTTGCTGCACGTTGCTCAGGACGACATGCCGTTCGGCGGCATCGGTGCCTCGGGCATGGGCCACTACCACGGCCACGAGGGTTTCCTGACCTTCAGCAAGGCCAAGGGCGTACTGATCAAACAGCGTTTCAACGCAGCGAAGCTGATCTATCCGCCGTACGGTAAATTCATTCAGAAACTGATCCAGAAGCTATTCATCCGCTAACGATCATCACCGCCGGGTAATAACAATAATGAGCCCAAGCCTGTCCGATACACCCGCGCTGTCGCGGCGCGGCCTGCTTGAACTCAGCCTCGGCGCCAGCGCCTTTCTGGCCACGGCCGGATTAGGCGCGAGCCTCAGCGGCTGCTCGTCGAGCACCCCGGCCAGCGGCTTCGCGATTCTGCGCAGCAGTGACCTGCTGTTTCTGCGGGCACTGATCCCGGTGATGCTCGACGGCGCAATGATCGTCGAGAAAGTGCCGACTGCCGTCGCCGAGACCCTGCACGGCCTTGATAACGGACTGAATCACCTGTCGCCGGAAATGCTCAAACTGACCGGGCAATTGTTTGATGTGTTGGGGATGAGCATCACCCGTGGCCCACTGACCGGGGTATGGGGCAGTTGGGAAAACGCCAGCAGCGAACAGATCCGGCACTTTCTTGATCGTTGGGAAAACAGTTCGTTAAGCCTGTTGCGCATGGGGCATAGCTCATTGCTGCAAATGGTGATGATGGCGTGGTACAGCCGGGCGGAGTCGTGGGTGCATTGCGGATATCCGGGGCCGCCAACCGTTTGAAATCGTGGCGACCCTATCGCGAGCAGGCTCGCTCCCACAGGGGTTACGCGATCCATGTGGGAGCGAGCCTGCTCGCGATAGCGTCTGCTGCCTCACCACAGAATCCAAAATAATAAGAGAACCCGAACATGCCCGTACCCGATCCGTTCCGCGAAGGCCTGGCCCGTGGCTGGAAAACCTACAACGGTTCGCAACTGACCCAGGACCTGACCCTCGACGCGGACGTGGCGATCATCGGCAGCGGTGCCGGCGGCGGGACCACCGCCGAAATCCTCAGCGCCGCCGGCTACAAGGTGTTGCTGATCGAAGAAGGTCCACTCAAAACCAGCAGTGACTTCAAGATGCTCGAAGACCAGGCCTACACCAGCCTCTATCAGGAAGGCATCGGGCGCATGAGCAAGGACGGTGCGATCACCATCCTCCAGGGTCGGGCGGTGGGCGGCACCACGTTGATCAACTGGACCTCGAGCTTTCGCACCCCGGACCCGACGCTGGAACACTGGGCCAAAGAGCATGACGTCAAAGGCCACACGCCGGCCGAGATGGCGCCCTGGTTCGAGCACATGGAACAACGCCTGGGCGTCGCCCCGTGGAGGGTGCCGCCCAACGCCAACAACGATGTCATCCGCAAAGGTTGCGAAAAACTCGGCTACGTCTGGCATGTGATTCCGCGCAATGTGCGTGGCTGCTGGAATATCGGCTACTGCGGCATGGGTTGCCCGACCAACGCCAAGCAATCGATGCTGGTCACGACCATCCCGGCGACCCTGGAAAAAGGCGGCGAGCTGCTCTATCTGGCCCGCGCCGAAAAACTGTCGATTAACGACGGCAAGGTCACAGGCCTGCACTGTGTGGCGATGGATGAGCGTTGTGTTGCGCCAACCGGACGCACGATTAAGGTCAAGGCACGGCATTACGTACTGGCCGGCGGCGGGATCAACAGCCCGGCACTGCTGTTGCGCTCCGAGGCGCCGGATCCTCATGAGCGCCTGGGTAAACGGACCTTTCTGCACTTGGTGAACATGTCCGCCGGGCTGTTCGACGAGGTGATCAACCCGTTCTACGGTGCACCGCAGTCGATCTATTCCGACCATTTCCAATGGCAGGACGGCGCCACCGGCAAAATGTCCTACAAACTGGAAGTTCCACCACTGCACCCGGCGCTGGCCAGCACCCTGCTCGGCGGCTTCGGCACGGAAAACGCCCGGCACATGGAAAACCTGCCGCACACCCACGCCATGCTGGCGTTGCTGCGGGACGGTTTTCACCCAGACAGCCCTGGCGGCAGTGTCGAATTGCGCGGTGACGGCACGCCAGTGCTCGACTATCAGGTTTCACCCTACGCCTGGGATGGGTTGCGCCGGGCGTTCCACAGCATGGCCGAGATCCAGTTTGCCGGTGGCGCCAACGCCGTGATGCCGATGCACGCCGACGCGCGCTACGTGAAAACCCTCGCCGAAGCGCGCACGCTGATAGATGGCCTGAGCCTTGAGTTGTATCGCACGCGCCTGGGCAGTGCTCATGTGATGGGCGGTTGTGCCATGGGCGAAGACCCGAAAAACGCCGTGACCGACAGCCTCGGCCGACATCACCAACTGCGCAATCTGTCGATTCACGATGGCTCGCTATTCCCCACCAGCATTGGCGCAAACCCACAATTATCGGTCTACGGGCTGACGGCGCAACTGGCGAATTCACTGGCCGAACGTTTGAAAAACCCATGAAAACGCGGAATATTCCCATCGTCTATAGTGCTTTCTTACCCAACAGGCGACTTGGCCGACCGGGAAGGCTGCGATACCATCCGACTCCCCAACGGACTCCCGCCAGGACGACGCGATGAACCGAGTGTTGTACCCAGGTACCTTCGACCCTATTACCAAGGGCCATGGCGATCTGGTCGAACGCGCCGCGCGCCTGTTCGATCACGTGATCATCGCTGTCGCCGCCAGCCCGAAGAAAAACCCGCTGTTTCCCCTGGAACAACGTGTAGAGCTGGCCCGCGAGGTCACCAAACATTTACCGAACGTTGAAGTCGTCGGCTTCTCGACGCTGCTCGCGCACTTCGCCAAAGAGCAGAACGCCAACGTGTTCCTGCGCGGTTTGCGCGCGGTGTCGGACTTCGAATACGAATTCCAGCTGGCCAACATGAACCGCCAACTGGCACCGGATGTGGAAAGCCTGTTTCTCACCCCGTCCGAGCGTTATTCGTTCATTTCCTCGACGCTGGTCCGTGAAATCGCAGCCCTGGGCGGCGATATCACCAAGTTCGTCCACCCGGCGGTGGCCGACGCCCTCACCCTGCGCTTTAAAAAGTAGGAGCTGCCGCAGGCTGCGATCTTTTGCGGCTACCGCAATCTTCGATCGCTGCACTTGATCGCGCCCGCGTGCACTGCGGGCGCCAATGCGGCACAATTGTGCGCATTGGTTTATTGCGCCCGGGCCTGCCGCCCCGGCTGGAGTTAGCATGTCCCTGATCATCACCGACGATTGCATCAACTGCGACGTCTGCGAACCCGAGTGCCCGAACGCCGCCATCTCCCAGGGCGAAGAGATCTACGTGATCGACCCGAACCTGTGCACACAATGTGTCGGCCACTACGACGAACCGCAGTGCCAGCAAGTCTGCCCGGTGGATTGCATCCCGCTGGACGAGGCCCATCCGGAAACTGAAGAACAGTTGATGGAGAAGTACCGGAAGATTACCGGCAAGGCTTGAAAGCCTGAAAAGATCGCAGCCTTCGGCAGCTCCTACCCTGGAATGCGTACACCAGCAGGAGCTGCCGAAGGCTGCGATCTTTTGATTCTGCTTCACTCCCGCTGCTCAAACCCTTCCCCGATGCACCCCAGACACCGCACAAACGCAGCTTTCGCCGGGTCGACCACCAACGCCTGCCCCGCATCGCCAATGCCACCACCCAGCGCGGTAAACGGCAACGACACCACAAACGCCCCGGCACCGATCACCGTCGCCACCACCAATAACGGTCGGGCAATCAGTAAATCACCAAGCATGGCGTAGGCCGGTGGGTTCTGGATGGTGTAACGCGGGTCGCCGCTGCCGTTCTCAGCCGCCAGCGCGGGCGCACCGACGCTCAGTAACAGCGCAACGACAAGGGTTCGAAACAGATTCATGGCACGGTCCTTCGGCTAGGCAGTGAGAACACTGACTATAGACCGTAGCCGATATCAGCTCTGACAACGCGGGCAAAAGACGCTGGCGCGCTGCCCCAGCTTGACTTCCCGCAGCCCGGTGCCACAGACCTTGCAGTGTTCACCGCCACGGCCATACACAAACAGTTCCTGCTGGAAGTAACCTGGCTGACCGTCGCCGCCGATAAAGTCCCGCAACGTGGTACCGCCCCGTTCGATGGCCAGGGCCAGGATGCGCTTGATCTCGATCGCCAGCTTCAAATAGCGCGCCCGTGAAATGCTCTTGGCTTCACGGCGCGGGTCGATGCCGGCCGCAAACAACGCTTCGGTCGCGTAGATATTGCCGACGCCGACCACCACCGCGTTGTCCATGATGAACGGTTTGACCGCCATGGAACGCCCGCGGGATTGCTGGAACAGTCGCTCGCCGTCAAACAGGTCGGTCAACGGCTCCGGCCCGAGTCGAATCAGCAGTTCATGGTTGAGTGGGTCGAGACTCCAGAGCATCGCCCCAAACCGTCGCGGGTCGGTGTAACGCAGGGCCAGGCCCGATTCCAGTTCGATGTCCACATGCTCATGCTTGGCCGCCGGCATGCCGGCTTCCACCAGTCGCAGATTCCCCGACATGCCCAAATGGCTGATCAACGTGCCGACTTCGGCATTGATCAACAGGTACTTGGCGCGCCGCTCCACCAGCACGATGCGCTGCCCGGACAGCCGCACATCCAGGTCTTCGGGGATCGGCCAGCGCAGACGGCGCTCGCGAACGATCACCCGGCTGACGCGCTGGCCTTCCAGATGCGGTGCAATTCCGCGACGGGTGGTTTCGACTTCCGGCAATTCAGGCATGGGGCTCTCGAATCAGGCGAGGTTCGACACTCAGCGAGTGGCGAGGTCGCGAATCTCTTGTTTCTGGGTTTCGAAATCGTATTCCGATAAACCGATGTAATCGAGCACCAGGGGCCCGACGAGGTTCCATTCATGGTCTTCGGACTGGTTACCCAGTACCCGGAAGGAGGCGCAAATGTGTTCGGCCATCTTCAGGAGCGCCAGCAGATTTTTCAGCGGCGTATTGCGGGACGACTCATCGCTGAAAATGGCCAGGGCGTTGTGATGATTGGCAATGGCCTGGGTGACATGTTCGGGCAGGCGCCAGGATTTGGCGGTGTAATACCCGACCACGGCGTGGTTGGTGTTGTATTGCTTGTTCTCGGTATCCACCACGCGACATTCGGCGCTGGCGTTGCCATAGGCCTGTTCCAGCACTTTCATGTAGTCGGGGAATTTCTTGAGCATCAACGGGATGCCGCAATCGTGGAACAGCCCCAGCGCATAGGCCTCATCACCAGCCTGGACGCCGACACGCTTGGCCAGGGTCAGGCACGTCATCGCCACGTCCTGTGCTGTGTCCCAGAAACGGTTGAGGGTGACGATGGCGTCGTCGTTCAGCTCACCCTTGATCGATTGCGCATTGATCAGGTTGATGATCGAACGGCTGCCCAACAGGTTCACTGCCCGCTGGATCGCGGTGATCTTGTTACTCAAACCGTAGTACGGCGAGTTGACGATCTTCAGCAAGGCGCCGGAAAGACCTGGGTCCTGGGAGATCAGCTTGGCGATCACCTCCAGGTCCGGGTCGGGCATGTACTGCTCCATCTGCAGATCCACCATGATCTGCGGCTGGGCCGGCACGCTGATGCCTTGCAGGGACTGTTGAATCTGTTCGGTCGTCAGTTCTTGGGACATCAGTACGCACTCCGGGTCAGGCGGGAATTCTAACCCTTAAAAAGAAGGATCAGACACATCCGCAGCTATGTCGCCGAAATTTCATTTATTGCCCAGAACAAATGCACTCCCTGTGGGAGCGAGCCTGCTCGCGATAGCGTCGGATTAGCCAACATTGATGCTGAATGTACCGCCGTCATCGCGAGCAGGCTCGCTCCCACAAGTTGCAGGCCCCCTCACCGCATGTCCATCCGCCAAGCCGAGCCCTTGCGCAACACGCTATACTCCCGCTCTTTTTTCCGGAGCGACGTCATGTCCCTGCCTAGCCTGCGCCTCAAAGCCAACGCCGACCGACGCCTGCGAAACGGCCACTTGTGGGTTTACAGCAACGAAATCGATGTAGCCGCTACTCCTTTGCACGGTTTCAAGGCGGGCGATCAGGCGATTCTCGAAGCCGCCGGCGGCAAGCCGCTGGGCATCGTTGCCATGAGCCCGAACAACCTGATCTGCGCGCGCCTGCTGTCGCGCGACATCAAGTTGCCGCTGGACAAGTCGCTGCTGGTGCATCGCCTGAACGTTGCCCTGTCCCTGCGCGATCGCCTGTTCGACAAGCCGTTCTATCGTTTGGTCTATGGCGACTCCGACCTGCTGCCAGGCCTGGTGGTCGACCGTTTCGGCGACATTCTGGTGGTCCAGATCGCCTCGGCGACCATGGAAGCGCACAAAGATGACGTGATCGCGGCACTGACCCAAGTGCTCAAGCCAAGCGGCATTCTGTTCAAGAACGACTCCGCTGCCCGTGACGCTGAAGGCCTCAATCGCTATGTCGAAACCGTGTTCGGCCTGGTGCCGGAATGGGTGGCGCTGGAAGAGAACGGCGTGAAGTTCGAAGCGCCAGTCATCCAGGGACAGAAAACCGGCTGGTTCTACGACCACCGCATGAACCGCGCGCGTCTGGCACCTTATGCCAAAGGCAAGCGCGTGCTGGACTTGTACAGCTACATCGGCGGCTGGGGCGTGCAAGCGGCCGCCTTCGGCGCCAGTGAAGTGTTCTGCGTCGATGCTTCGGCCTTCGCCCTCGACGGCGTGGAGCGCAACGCCGCACTGAACGGTTTCGCTGAAAAAATGACCTGCATCGAAGGCGACGTGTTCGAAGCCCTGAAAGAGCTGAAAGCCAGCGAAGAACGTTTCGACGTCATCGTGGCCGACCCTCCTGCTTTCATCAAACGCAAGAAAGACATGAAAAACGGTGAAGGCGCCTACCGTCGTCTGAACGAGCAAGCCATGCGCCTGCTCAGCAAGGACGGCATTCTGGTCAGCGCCTCGTGCTCGATGCACCTGCCGGAAGACGATCTGCAGAACATCCTGCTGACCAGCGCCCGTCACCTGGACCGCAACATCCAGATGCTGGAGCGTGGCGGTCAAGGCCCGGATCACCCGGTACACCCGGCGATTGCCGAGACTCGTTACATCAAGAGCATCACCTGCCGTCTGCTGCCAAACAGCTGAGTACGCTGGTTTGACGGGGAGCCCACAGGCTCTCCGTCAGCCGTTCCAACGCAGCACCGACTCTTCAACCCCAACTTCTTACTCTGCAGCCCTACAGACTTGCAGGACGTTTCCCTGCATCTTTTATTTGAAAGAACATAACTTACAAACCTGTTCCAACCGTAAGATCGCTCCGACAAAATTACTGGAACATTCCTACTTAATATCCCCTTGATAAGCGTTCATTACAGCCTATGATTGAGTTGTCACCGCAAAGTGACACTCACTATCAATGACAAGGAGTCAAAACATGAAAGCAATTACTCTGGAAGCTAACAAGATCGCTAATCTGGCTTTTCTGGTTGCGCCAAAAGCCCGCTAAGTAAATGAGACGCTGGGGAGTGCCGGCTACCCAGCGTTTTCTTTGGCACAGCCCAGAGCGAACCGCCCATCATGCAGATAAACCCATATTTATTCATACTTCCTCGCACGCCCGGCCAAATAGTCTGGGATTACAAAAACCACAAACAATTTGAACTAAGCCCTGAATACTCGAACAGACTTACGCAACTTATCAACAACCCCAAACTGTATAACGACAGCAATATAGTTGACACTCAACTCCTAAACGCAGGAATACTGACAACATCAATACAAGGCGCTGTTGAATGGGGTTGGGATGAACTATCGAAGATCTTCCATATCGGCACCAAAAACATTCCCTGCGAACATGTCCCTCAGGATATTCATGAATGGTCGAGACACTACCTGGACCATTGCACCGACGTGCTGGCCGCTCCTGCACCGGGCAACCGACCCACAGAACGCCAGGCGCGGGAGCTGATTGCCCTGCCAAAACCTTCCTGCCTGCCGGAAGGGTCTCTTGCCAACGTCCTGATCGGCCGAAAAACCTGCCGCACCTTCATCGATGCTGCTGTTTCACTGGATGCTATCGGCACGCTGCTTTACCTGTCCCTGGGCTACTTGCATGAGCGCGAAAACGATGTCGACGAAACCCTTGTCGAAGGCCTCGATGCCCGGCGCAGCAGCCCATCCGGTGGCGGACTGAATGCCTGCGAAGGCTTTCTTCATGTACATAACGTCAACGGCCTGAAACCCGGACTCTACGCCTATCATCCCACCGAGCATGCACTGAGCTTCGTTAACCCGGCACCTGAATCGCCGCTGGGGCAGCTGCTGTGTGGGCAGCACTTCATCAACAACCTGCCAATGGGCCTGTTCATCACCGCTCGCTTCGACAAGTTGTGGTGGAAATATGAACACTCGCGAGCCTACCGAATGGCCTTCGTGGAGGCCGGGCATATTTCTCAGACGTTCCAGTTGGTGGCCACTGCGCTGGGGTTGAACACCTGGCTGACGGGGGCGCTGGCCGATGATCAGGTCGAGGCCTTGCTTGGGCTTGAAGACAGTGCGGAGCAACCGCTGTTTTTTGTCGGTTGCGGGCAGAGCGACGGGCAAGTGATGTGCAAGGAATTGAAAGATCTGCTGAGCAGTCGGGAGCCGCAACAATGACCGCCCCCATCGTTGCTCCAATAGATCCCCCCGTTTCCCGGGCGCTTCGTTTCACCCTCGGCGACTGGAATAACCGCGCCTCGGTGCGCACCAGCGAGCACGACTATCTATTACCGCCAGACCTGGAGCAGCAACTGGAAACACGCCACTGGTTTCCCCCGGGGTTTCTGGCTTACCTGAATCACCCGGCTATCGAAGCATTGGGTCAAACTGTCACCCATCGGCTGTCGGCCAATCATCTGGTGTACTTCCTCGACTACACCACCTTGCTCGAACACCGCATCGTCAACCGATCCGTGGAAACCATCATCCACGGGGAACTGAAGGTCCACATCCCCTCACGGATGAAGACCGCCGCGCTTCAGCTTTATACCGACGAGGGTTATCACGCCCTGTTTTCCAATAGCCTGGCCGAACAAATTGCCAGGTTCTACGGGATCAGCCTGCGCCCGGTCATGCCCCACCGCATAACCCGATTGAACACCCTGCTCGACCACGCGCCTGAAACACACAGGGCGCTGGCCTGGTTTCTCGTCGGGTTCGTGTCGGAGACGATCATTGCCAAGGAACTGCTCGACGTCTGCCGCGACGATCTGGTTTCCAGCGTCCGGGCAATGCTCAGGGACCATCTGGCGGACGAGGCGCGCCACAGTCGCTATTTCTCTGAAGTGTTCCATTACCTGTGGCTGACGCTGAACAACCGTCAACGCATGTTCGCCGCCAGACTGCTGCTGGACATCATCCGGATTTTCTTCGAGGCCGATGAACGATGGCTGCGGGAAAGCCTGCACAGCGCGGGTATCGGCGAGACCACCCTCACGGAAATTCTCGGCGGACAGACTACCCCCCAAGCCACCCTTCAAAGGACGCGATCCGGTGCTGACGCGACGCTTCAGGCGTTGAAACAGGCCGGCTTCTTCGACCTGTCTTACAACCAGCATCTGTTCATGAAGGCAGGACTTATCGATGGATAAAGGGCACTCTGCGGCGACCGTCAAACAGCATCGAGGGGCGGTCAGCCTGTTGTTGGCAATGGTGCTGCTTGGCGTGTTCCCGCTGGATGTCCTGCTGCCCTCGTTCCCTGCGCTTGCCGAACACTTTCGCAGCACACCCGCTGATATTGCGCTCTCGATCAGTCTGTTTGCCGTCGGTATAGCGGCCTCCCAACTGCTGATCGGGCCGCTGTCGGATGTAATCGGGCGCAAAGGACTGTTGCTCGCCGGAATAACCGTTTCGATGCTGGGTGCGGTGGGCTGCACACTGGCCAAGGACTATGTCTACTTCCTGCTGTTCCGTGTCATTCAGGCGCTCGGCTGCGGGTGTTTCGTGTTGTCACAGGCACTGGTTCAGGATCTGTTCGAGGGTGAGGAACGTGACCGGTTGCGGATCCTGATGGTCACCGCCACCGGCGTTTTCATCTCGGTCTCACCGTTGGCCGGCACGCTCCTGCAAGCCACGCTGGGCTGGAAAGGCAGCTTCTGGGGGTTTACCGTGCTGGCTGGAATAGTGCTGCTCAAAGCCTGTTTTTTTCTCGAAAACACTCGGCCCGCGGCAACCGGAGCGCGACCGAATATCTTCCAGCCCTACCGCTGGGTCTTGTGCGATTTCGACTTCCTGTCCTACTGGCTGATTTCAGCCTTTGCATTCGCCTGCCATTTTTCCTTCATCGTCATTTCACCGCTGATTTTCATGGATCAGCTCCAGCTATCGACCTATGACTTCTCGCTGATCCTGCTGGTATACGGCGGTGCCTACATCGTCGGCGGCATGGTTGCGACGCTGCTGGGTAAACGCATCAGTCCCGGTCATCAAATCATCAGCGGGCTGAGCCTGATCCTGTTGTCCGGCCTGATCATGCTTTACCTCTCAAGCCACTTTGCGCTGTCCCCGATCACCGTCCTGGTACCGATGCTCATCTGTACCGCCGGCACCACCATCGCCAGACCGGCCGCCACCTCCAAAGCCATGAGCCTGTTCCCCGAAAATGCGGGAACCTCGGCATCGGCCGGCAGCACAGTGATTTTCATCTGCGGCGGGTTGATCAGTGCGCTCATCAGCTTGAGCCCGGCCAACCTGCAATCCACCCTTGGATACAGCTTCATCATCTTGAGCAGCGTGGCGCTGGCGCTCAACAGTCGTATCAATCGCCGAGCCAAAAGCCCGCAAGCCAGCCCAAGCGTCGAATAACCTCGCCGATCGTCACCCCACACGCCCCGTCAGCGCTGGATCAACGCTTTCCGGCATTCCCTCCTGACGCCAGCGGTGTAGAATCGCGAGATTCATCGCCAGTCATCCCCCGGCGGGTTTATGAGCTCAAGCTGAAGCGCGCGGCGATCCCGCAAAGTCATCGGCAACTTCCGGACACACGGCCATTTCTGAGTGTTCCAGACGTCAATAGAAGCTCACTTCCCTTTTGATACCTGATTAGCCGCCCGGAGTGCTCCATGCCTGATTACCGCTCGAAAACATCCACCCACGGCCGCAATATGGCCGGTGCTCGCGCACTGTGGCGCGCCACGGGGATGAAAGATGACGACTTCAAGAAGCCGATCATCGCCATTGCCAACTCCTTTACCCAGTTCGTACCGGGCCACGTGCACCTCAAGGATCTGGGCCAACTGGTCGCTCGCGAAATCGAACGGGCCGGCGGCGTAGCCAAAGAATTCAACACCATCGCCGTGGATGACGGCATCGCCATGGGCCACGACGGCATGCTCTATTCGCTGCCGAGCCGCGAGATCATTGCCGACTCCGTCGAATACATGGTCAACGCCCACTGCGCCGACGCCATCGTCTGCATCTCCAACTGCGACAAGATCACCCCCGGCATGCTGATGGCCGCCTTGCGCCTGAACATTCCGGTGATCTTCGTTTCCGGCGGTCCGATGGAAGCCGGCAAGACCAAACTGGCCAGCCACGGTCTCGACCTGGTCGATGCCATGGTAATCGCCGCCGACTCCAGCGCATCCGACGAGAAAGTCGCCGAGTACGAGCGTAGTGCCTGCCCAACTTGCGGCTCCTGCTCCGGCATGTTCACCGCCAACTCGATGAACTGCCTGGTTGAAGCCCTGGGTCTGGCATTGCCGGGCAACGGTTCGACCCTGGCCACCCACAGCGACCGCGAACAGCTGTTCCTGCAAGCCGGCCGCACCATCGTCGAGTTGTGCAAGCGTTACTACGGCGAGAACGATGAGTCGGTGTTGCCGCGCAACATCGCCAACTTCAAGGCGTTCGAAAACGCCATGACCCTGGACATCGCCATGGGCGGTTCCACCAACACCATCCTGCACTTGCTGGCCGCGGCCCAGGAAGCCGAGATCGATTTCGACCTGCGCGACATCGACCGCCTCTCCCGCCATGTACCGCAACTGTGCAAGGTCGCGCCGAACATCCAGAAATACCACATGGAAGACGTGCACCGTGCCGGCGGGATCTTCAGCATCCTCGGTTCCCTGGCCCGTGGCGGCCTGCTGCACACCGACCTGCCGACCGTGCACAGCAAGAGCATGGCCGAAGGTATCGCCAAGTGGGACATCACCCAGACCAACGACGAAGCGGTGCATCACTTCTTCAAGGCCGGCCCGGCGGGTATCCCGACGCAAACCGCGTTCAGCCAGTCGACCCGTTGGGAAACCCTGGACGACGACCGTGAAAACGGCTGCATCCGCAGTGTCGAACACGCTTACTCGAAAGAAGGCGGCCTGGCCGTTCTGTACGGCAACATCGCGCTGGACGGCTGCGTGGTGAAAACCGCCGGTGTCGACGAGTCGATCCACGTCTTCGAAGGCAACGCGAAGATCTTCGAAAGCCAGGACAGCGCCGTACGCGGCATCCTCGCCGACGAAGTGAAGGCCGGCGATATCGTGATCATTCGTTACGAAGGCCCGAAAGGCGGCCCGGGCATGCAGGAAATGCTGTACCCGACGTCTTACCTGAAATCCAAAGGCCTGGGCAAAGCCTGCGCCCTGCTCACCGATGGCCGCTTCTCCGGCGGGACCTCGGGCCTGTCCATCGGCCACGCTTCGCCAGAAGCCGCTGCCGGCGGCGCGATTGGTCTGGTGCAGGATGGCGACAAGGTACTGATCGACATTCCGAACCGCTCGATCAACCTGTTGGTCAGCGACGAAGAACTGGCCGCGCGCCGGGTCGAGCAAGACAAGAAAGGCTGGAAGCCAGTGGAAAAGCGTCCACGTAAAGTGACCACTGCACTGAAAGCCTATGCCCTGTTGGCCACCAGCGCCGACAAGGGTGCGGTACGTAACAAAGCGATGCTCGACGGGCTGTAATACTTAACCGCCGAACAAAAAATGCCCCGCCAAGTGCGGGGCATTTTTTTGCGATCGACTCGGGCAACTGCCATCCACAAACTTGCAGGCAACCCGCTCCCACATGGGTTCTATGTTGCCTTTGAGAGTGAGCTTGGCCGCGATTCGGTGTTATTGGATCTCTTCAGGCTTGACGATCACCCAGTTCTTGTCTGCCGTCACCGCCAACCCTTCTTTCGCCTGGGCTGCCGCGTGCTTGGCCATCATGCCGTTAATCTGGGTCATGTACTTGTCTTTGCGGTTGACCCACAAATGGATGCCGCCCTTGGACACGTCGACGCTGTGGAACAGCATGTAACCGTCGCTGCTCGGGGTATCGCCGCCGACAAGAACCGGTTTCTTCCATTCATCGATGTAAGTCAGGATGGCCGCCTGCTTGCCGGCCATCCAGGTGGCCGGGGTCCACAGGTACGGGGTCAGTTCCAGGCCCAGGTTAGCCTTCTCATCATACTTGCCGGCAGTAATCTGCTTACGCGCCGTGGTCAGCTCGCCAGTCTTGCGGTCCTTGAGCAGCGTGGTCACGCCGATCACGTTCTGCGGTTTGACGTTGTAGCCGTACTTCGGGTCGGCAGCGACCATGCGCACCAGCTCTTCGGAGGCGGCGGTCATCACATAGACCTCGATGCCGTTCTCCATCAGCTTGTTGTAGAGCTCTTTCTGGCCGGTGAAGATTTTCGGCGGGTTGACGTCGATGGTCTTGACCACGTCGCCGTCGTAATAAGTGCTCGGTACCGGTTTGCCAGACGCCATCAGCTCATCGACGTTGCCCTTGAGCTCCTGAAGCGTGAAGCCGGAGAACACTTGGGCGACCCATGGATAGCAAACCATGTCGTCGATTTCGCAGAGGCGATAGTAGTAGCTGAACAGGCTTTCCTTATGGTCGGCGGTGTCCTTGAACGGCATCAGTTTCAGGGAGGGATCGAGGCTCTCGCGAGTGATCAGGCCCTTGTTTTCCATGAACGGCAGCAACGACTCTTCGAGGTCGTAGCGGTAACTGGTGTTGTCCATGTCGAACACCGCAAAGTTACCCTTGTTGGCATTGGCTGCGATCATCGCGTCCAGCGCCTTGGCCTGATCGGCTGGCCAGTGCTTCAGGTCAGTAGCGAACGCCTGGCCGGCAAGGCCAAGGCTCAAACTCAATCCAAGTGCAGTAGCAAGAAATTTCGGTGCAAGCTTCATCGGCGTTTCTCCCCGTTTCAAAGAAATCGACGCTAACAAATAAGTGTGACAGTCCTCGCCTGCCCGCGACCGCTTGCATCCTGATTCCGCCAGCGGCATTCCTCATCGCGCCATCGGCTTATTCCAAAAACGACAGTCGACCGCTGTTTTTGATATTAATTCATTACATATCAAGCTGTTAGGCTTACCGGTTCGCAGTCACACACGAAGGTGGCTGGCACAAGTCTATGGAGCCTCTATGAATCTGCCGCTGATCCTCAATCTGCTGGTGTTCCTCGCCTTGCTCTTTGGCCTGGCGCAAACCCGTCACACCACCTGGAGCCTGGCCAAAAAGGTGCTGCTGGCGCTGGTACTGGGCGTGGCGTTTGGTGTCGCCCTGCACACGATTTTTGGTGCGGGTAACCCGGTACTGAAAGCCTCGATCGGCTGGTTCGATCTGGTGGGCAACGGTTACGTGCAGTTGCTGCAAATGATCGTGATCCCGCTGGTGTTCGCCTCGATCATCAGCGCCGTGGCCCGTCTGCACAACGCTTCGTCGCTGGGCAAGATCAGCTTCCTGACCATCGGCACGCTGCTGTTCACCACCGCCATCGCGGCGCTGATTGGCATCGGCCTGACCAACCTGTTCGGCCTCACCGCCGAAGGCCTGGTCGCCGGTACTCAGGAAATGGCTCGCCTGCAAACCATCCAGACCGACTATGCGGGCAAGGTCGCCGACCTGAATGTGCCGCAACTGTTGTTGTCGTTCATCCCGCAGAACCCGTTCGCCGACCTGGCTCGCGCCAAACCGACGTCGATCATCAGCGTGGTGATCTTCGCCGCATTCCTTGGGGTCGCGGCGCTGCAATTGCTCAAGGATGATGTCGAGAAAGGTCAGAAAGTGATCAACGCCATCGACACCCTGCAAGCCTGGGTGATGCGTCTGGTGCGCCTGGTGATGAAGCTGACCCCATACGGCGTATTGGCGCTGATGACCAAAGTGGTCGCTGGCTCCAACCTGCAAGACATTATCAAGCTCGGCAGTTTCGTGGTGGTGTCCTACATAGGCCTGGGTTTGATGTTTGTGGTCCATGGCCTGCTGGTATCGGCCGCCGGAATCAACCCGCTGCGGTTTTTCCGCAAGATCTGGCCGGTGCTGACGTTTGCCTTCACCAGCCGCTCCAGCGCCGCCACCATTCCGCTGAGCATCGAAGCCCAGACCAGCCGTTTGGGTATTCCACAGTCCATCGCCAGTTTCGCCGCCTCGTTTGGCGCGACCATTGGCCAGAACGGCTGTGCCGGTCTGTACCCGGCAATGTTGGCGGTGATGGTCGCGCCGACCGTGGGCATCAACCCGCTGGACCCACTGTGGATCGCGACATTGGTGGCGATTGTGACGCTGAGTTCGGCCGGCGTGGCCGGGGTCGGTGGTGGCGCGACCTTCGCCGCGTTGATCGTGCTGCCGGCCATGGGTTTGCCGGTGTCACTGGTGGCGTTGCTGATTTCGGTTGAGCCGCTGATCGATATGGGGCGTACGGCGTTGAACGTGAGTGGGTCGATCACCGCTGGGGCGATTACCAGCCAGATCATGCAGCAGACGGATAAAGCGTTGCTGGAGACGGATGAGCATTCGGAGTTGGCTCACGCTTAAGTCTTTCAGCGACTGGGCGGGCCTCTTCGCGAGCAGGCTCGCTCCCACAAGGGATCTATGGTGTTCACACGGTGTGTGTTTCACCACAGAACCAATGTGGGAGCGAGCCTGCTCGCGATGCTTTTAAACCTTTTCCCAAACTTCGAAGTTGTAGGCAGGCTTGTCACCCTCCGCCGGATTCGGAACATTCGACACCAGTTTCCACTGGTTCAAATCAAACTCCGGAAACCACGCATCCCCTTCCGGGCTCAGCGCCACGCGGGTCAGGTATAGCCGATCAGCCTGTGCCAACCCTTGCGCATACAACTGCGCGCCGCCAATCAACATCACCTCATCGACGCCCTGCTCGTTCGCCCATTGCTGCGCCCGAACCACCGCTGCCTCCAGCGACGGATACACCTCCGCGCCTTCCAGCTGCAGATCCGCCTGACGGCTGACCACGATGTTCAACCGGCCCGGCAGCGGACGACCGAGGGAATCCCAGGTCTTGCGACCCATGATGATCGGCTTGCCGAGGGTGGTGGCCTTGAAGTATTTGAAGTCCCCCGGCAAGTGCCAGGGCATGCTGTTGTCGACGCCGATCACACGGTTTTCACCGAGGGCTGCGATCAGGCTGAGGGGGAGTGATTTAGTCATGCCGGCGAGGATACCAGAGCCTCACTTACCCCGATAAGCGTCACAGCGGTTATGCTCATCGCTCAATTAAGCGACGGAATGCCGCGTGACTGAACTGACTCCCCTGCAAAACCTCTGGCTGAGCGAAACCATCCGCCTGCGTGAAGAACACGCCGGCCCCCTGGATGATCTGGAAGCCAACCGAATCGCCCGTAGCGCTGGCGGCGACCTGCCGACGCGCATTCAACGCCGCGCCCTGTGGCTGGCCGAACGCGACGGACAGACACGCGCCCTCAAACACTGGCTGCAAGGCGCGCGACTGGCGCTGATCGTGCTGGCCGTGCTGGCGGTGATCAGCGGCGCCGGCCTGGCGTTTGCCGCGCTGGGTGACGGTCAGACCCCGGTCAATGTGTTCTGGGCGTTGGGCAGCCTGCTCGGGCTGAACCTGATTCTGTTGCTGAGCTGGGCCCTGGGTCTGGTGTTCGCCGGCGAACACGGTGCCGCCCTCGGACGCGTGTGGCTGTGGCTCAGTGAAAAATTCGCCCGCGATGCCAACGCCGCGCAACTGGCACCGGCGCTGCTGCTGTTGCTGCAACGGCAGAAACTCAATCGTTGGGCGTTGGGTGTGCTGGTCAACGGACTGTGGTTGCTGGCGATGCTCAGCGCCTTGGTGATGGTGCTGACGCTGATGGCGACCCGGCGCTACGGCTTCGTCTGGGAAACCACCATTCTCGGCGGCGACACCTTCGTCGCCATGACCCAGGCCCTCGGCGCCTTGCCAGCCTTGCTCGGTTTCAGTGTGCCCAGCGTGGAGATGATTCGCGCCAGCGGCGATGCCGCGCTGAACATCGAAAGCGCTCGCCAGGCCTGGGCGGCGTGGCTGGTGGGCGTGCTGCTGGTGTACGGCGTTTTGCCGCGCCTGCTCCTCGCACTGTTCTGCCTGTGGCGTTGGAAAACCGGGCAAGCGGCCTTGCGTCTGGATTTGAACCTGCCCGGCTACGCCCAACTGCGCGAACGGCTGATGCCCACCAGCGAACGGCTGGGCATCAACGACGCCGCGCCTGAGCAACTTCATCGGGTTGAAAACGCGGCCAGCGATCTGCAAAGCGATGGCGCGCTGTTGGTGGCCATCGAGCTGGACGATCAACGTCCCTGGCCGCCGCAGCTGCCGAAAAGCGTCAACAATGCCGGCGTCCTCGACAGCCGCGAGTCCCGGCACAAACTGCTCGAACAGCTGAGTCGCTTTCCCCCGGCTCGCCTGGCTATCGCCTGCGATCCCCGGCGTTCGCCGGACCGTGGCAGCCTGGCGCTGATTGCCGAACTGGCCCGCAGCGCCACCGCCACCCGCGTGTGGTTGCTGCAAGCGCCCCCCGGCGAAGCGCTGGATGCCGAACGCCTGGGCGACTGGCATGTGGCGCTACAACAACTGGACCTGCCATTCGCCGATTGCGCACCGTTGAACTGGCTGGAGACGGGTCATGACTGATGCCTGGAAACAGCCGTTGAAACTCGCCGTGGTCGGCCACACCAACGTCGGCAAAACCTCGTTGCTGCGAACACTGACGCGGGATGCCGGTTTCGGCGAAGTGTCCCATCGCCCCAGCACCACGCGCCATGTCGAAGGCGCGCGATTGTCGGTCGACGGCGAGCCGTTGCTCGATCTGTTCGACACGCCGGGCCTGGAAGATGCCATCGCCCTGCTCGACTACCTCGAGCGCCTGGAGCGGCCCGGTGAACGCCTCGACGGCCCGGCACGGCTGGCACGATTCCTTGAGAGCAGCGAAGCTCGGCAGCGCTTCGAACAGGAAGCCAAGGTGCTGCGGCAACTGCTCGCCTCGGATGCCGGCCTCTACGTGATCGACGCCCGGGAGCCGGTGCTGGCCAAGTACCGCGACGAACTGGAAGTACTGGCCAGTTGCGGCAAACCGCTGCTGCCGGTGCTGAACTTTGTCAGCAGCGCCCAGCATCGCGAACCTGACTGGCGTGAAGCCCTGGCGCGATTGGGCTTGCACGCATTGGTGCGGTTCGACAGTGTCGCGCCGCCGGAAGATGGCGAACGCCGACTCTATGAAAGCCTCGCGCTGCTGCTGGAAAACTCTCGTGAACAGCTGGAACGCTTGATCGCCGATCAACAGGCCCAACGCCTGGCCCGTCAGCAGAGTGCAGCGCAGCTGATTGCCGACTTATTGATCGATTGCGCCGCCTGCCGCCGCAGTGTGGTCAGCGAGGCGGAGCAGGAACAGCAAGCGATCGGCGAACTGCGCAAAGCGGTGCGTCAGCGCGAACAACGCTGCGTCGAGGCCTTGCTCAAGCTCTACGCCTTCCGCCCACAAGACGCGGCAGCCAGTGACCTGCCGCTGCTTGATGGCCGCTGGGGCGATGACTTGTTCAACCCGGAAACCCTGAAACAGCTCGGTGTGCGGGTTGGCGGCGGCATCGCGGCCGGTGCAGCGGCCGGGGCCGGGGTCGACTTGCTGGTGGGCGGCCTGACCCTCGGCGCGGCGGCGCTGGCCGGAGCGATTGCCGGTGGCGCCCTGCAAACCGCGCGCAGTTACGGCAGCCGCCTGCTGGGCAAGATCAAAGGCCAGCGAGAACTGACCGTCGACGACAGCGTGCTGCGGCTGTTGGCCTTGCGCCAGCGGCAATTGCTGCAAGCCCTGAACCAGCGCGGGCATGCGGCGATGGACAGCATTCAGGTCGCTACACCGCAGGACAAGACCTGGCGCGAAGGCAAACTGCCGGAAGCGCTGAACAAGGCTCGGGCGCATCCGCAGTGGTCGTCGCTCAATCCTCATTCGAAGTTGAATCAGGCGGAGCGGCAGGAACAGGTTGAGGTGTTGGCGCAGCAGTTGTAGAGCCCGGGTGATGTGTTGTTCAGGCGGGCGCCTTCGCGAGCAAGCCCGCGAAGGCGCCAGACCAGTCACCGCAATGCTTAAGCCGGAGCCTCAGCAAATCGTCTATTTGCGCAACAGGCGCAAACCGTTGAACACCACCAACAGGCTCACGCCCATGTCGGCGAACACCGCCATCCACATGGTGGCGAGCCCGGCGAAGGTTACCCCAAGAAAGATCGCCTTGATGACCAATGCCAAGGCGATGTTCTGTTTGAGGATATTCGAGGTCTGCTGCGACAGGCGGATGAAGGCCGGGATTTTGCGCAGATCGTCGTCCATCAGGGCAACATCGGCGGTTTCGATGGCGGTATCGGTACCAGCAGCCGCCATGGCGAAACCGATTTCGGCACGCGCCAGAGCCGGAGCATCATTGATGCCGTCGCCGACCATGCCGACGTTATGGCCCTGTGCATAAAGCGCTTCGATGGCCTGTAGCTTGTCGGTTGGCAACAAGTCGCCTTTCGCCTGATCGATACCGACTTGAGCAGCGATTGCCTGGGCGGTGTGGACGTTGTCGCCGGTGAGCATCAGGGTTTTGATGCCCAGATCGTGCAGTTGCCGGATGGCCTCGCGGCTGGACTCTTTCACGGTGTCGGCCACGGCAAACAGCGCCAGCGGGCCGGACTGGTCGAGCAGCAGCACCACCGACTTGCCCTGTTTCTCCAGAGCAAACAGCTTTTCTTCCAGCGCCGGAGAACACAGGCCCAAATCTTCCACCAGGCGGTGGTTGCCCAAGTGGTAGAGCTCACCGTTGATCTCCCCACGCACACCACGCCCCGCCAGGGCTTCGAAGTTATCCACAGTCAGCGGCGCAAGTTGTTTATCCACAGCCGCATTGACGATGGCCAGCGATACCGGGTGATCCGAACGACCGGCCAGCGCCGCCGCAATAGCCGGGGCAGTTTCATCAGCGGTCGGGTCGAGGGACAGGTAGTCAGTCTGCACCGGTTTGCCGTGAGTGAGGGTGCCAGTCTTGTCGAGGGCCAGGTAATCGAGTTTGTGGCCGTGCTCCAGGTAGACGCCGCCCTTGACCAGAATCCCTTTGCGCGCCGCTGCCGCGAGGCCGCTGACGATGGTCACCGGGGTGGAAATCACCAGTGCGCACGGGCAGGCGACTACCAGCAACACCAGCGCCCGGTAGATCCAGTCGAACCACAGCGCATCCATGAACAGCGGCGGGATCACTGCCACGGCCAGGGCCAGTATGAACACCGCCGGTGTGTAGATTTTCGAGAAGCTGTCGACGAAACGCTGGGTCGGTGCCCGCGCCCCTTGGGCCTGTTCCACGGCGTGGATGATCCGCGCCAAGGTCGAATGGTTGGCCGCAGCAGTCACGGTATATTCCAGCGAACCGGACTGGTTGATGGTGCCGGCGAACACCTTGTCGCCGACGGTTTTCTCTACCGGCAGGCTTTCGCCGGTGATGGGCGCCTGATCGATGGTCGAGCTGCCGGCCACCACTTCGCCGTCCAGACCGATTCGTTCGCCGGGACGCACTCGCACCCGTACACCCAATTCGATGTTTTTCACCGGTTGAGCGACCCAACTGCCGTCGGCCTGCTGTACCGTGGCTTGCTCGGGGGTCATCTGCATCAGCCCGCCGATGGCGTTGCGTGCCCGGTCCAGAGACCTGGCTTCGATCAACTCGGCCACGGTGAACAGGAACATCACCATCGCCGCTTCCGGCCATTGACCGATCAAAATCGCGCCGGTCACCGCGATGCTCATCAGCGCGTTGATGTTCAGGTTGAGATTTTTCAGGGCAATCCAGCCCTTTTTGTAAGTGCTGAGGCCACCGCTGAGGATCGAGATCAGCGCGATAACCGCCACCACCCAATTGGGCGCAGCGTTAGTGAAGTGGATAACTTCAGCCGCCAGCGCACCAACGCCGGACAGCGCCAATGGCCACCAAGGTTTTTTCTGTGGCACAGGAGTTGGCGCTTCGACGCCTTGTTCCAGTGGCTCGGCGTGCATGCCGAGGGATTTGATGGCGTCGATTATGGGCGCGGTGCCCGGCAGGTCGTGGGTCACGCCCAGCACGCGGTTGATCAGGTTGAATTCCAGTTGCTGCACGCCCGAAAGCTTCCCGAGTTTGTTCTGGATCAGCGTCTGCTCGGTCGGGCAGTCCATGGCCTCGATGCGGAAATTGCTCAGCCGCGCGCCGGCGGTCGGCGTCTCGCTCAACTTGATCAGCGATGGCGCCGCGACTTTGGAGGAACAGCAGGAATCGCCGTGGCCGCCATGGTCATGTTTCTGCACAGGCTGCAGCTTGTGGCTGTGATCGTGATCGTGATCGTGATCGTGATCGTGATCAGCCTCGGGTTTGTGGGTGTGAAGAGAATCGCTCATTGGTCGCGTCCATGAAGGTGCCTGTTGCCAAGTAAAGACCCTGTAGCCACTATAGGGTCAAGCATCCTTTTGGAGATTGTCGCGATGAAAATAGGAGAACTGGCGAAACTCACCGACTGCGCCGTGGAAACCATCCGCTACTACGAGCGCGAAAACCTGCTACCGGAGCCGGCCCGCAGCGACGGAAATTACCGCGTCTACACCCAGGCCCACGTCGAGCGCCTGACCTTCATCCGCAATTGCCGCACCCTGGACATGACCCTCGAGGAAATCCGCAGCCTGCTGGCCCTGCGCGACAGCCCGCAGGATCAATGCGAAAACGTCAACGCGCTGATCGACGAACACATCCACCATGTGAAGGCACGAATCGACGGCTTGCTGGCCTTGCAGACACAACTGCTCGACCTGCGCCAACGCTGCAGCGAAGGGCCGGATATCGATCAGTGCGGGATTTTGCAGCGGTTGGAAGTGAGCGGCGGGGTGGTGGCGACGGAGGTGGAGCATTCCCATGTCGGGAGAAGTCATGGGCATTGAGAACACCACAAATCAAATGTGGGAGCGAGCCTGCTCGCGATGCCGGCCTGACAGTCAACAATAATGCTGAATGTGACGGCCTCATCGCGAGCAGGCTCGCTCCCACAAGGTTTGCGCTAAACCTTATACCGCCATCGGCGCGGTCATCGGCGCGTGGTGCTCATAGCCTTCGAGCGAGAAATCACTCGGCTCGATCAACTCCAGCCATTCCGGCTGATAAACACCGGTCTTGGCAAACTCCGGCACGCGGTCAGAAATCACCAGTTTCGGCATCGGGAACGGCTCACGCTTGAGCTGTTCGTTGAGCATATCCAGGTGGTTTTCGTAGACGTGGGCATCACCGATGAAATAGGTGAACCAACGCGGCGTGTAACCGGTCAGGCGACCGATCAGGCTCAGCAACGCGGCGCCTTCGGTGAGGTTGAACGGCGTGCCCAGGCCCAGGTCGTTGGAGCGGATGTAGAGGGTCAGGGAGATTTCCTTGGTCTCGACATTCGGGTGGAACTGGTACAGCAAGTGGCACGGCGGCAGGGCCATTTCGTCGAGCTGGGCGACGTTCCAGCCGTGGAACAGGATGCGACGGCTGCCCGGATCCTTGATGATGGTGTCGACGCACTGGCGAATCTGGTCGATCGCCTTGTACAGCACCACATAAGCCTGACCGTCCTCTTCGCCTTCGGCGATCTGACGATAACCCTGGCTCAGGGTCTGCTCGATGGCGGCCTGATTACTGATCGGGATCTGTTTGTACGCCGGCCATTTGCGCCATTGCACGCCGTAGATCTCGCCGAGGTCATCTTCGCCCTGACGGAACGGGTTGGCCAGCCACTGGGCGTTTTCGTTGGCGTTCTGGTCCCAGACCTTGCAGCCCAGCGCACGGAATTCAGCAGCGTTGTTCACCCCGCGCAGAAAACCGCACATCTCGCCGATGGCGGATTTGAAGGCCATCTTGCGGGTGGTGATCGCCGGGAAACCTTCCTGCAAATCGAAGCGCAGCATCGCACCCGGAAAGCTGATGGTGTTCACGCCGGTGCGGTTGGCCTGTTTGGTGCCGTTCCTGATGACGTGGGCGACCAGTTCGAGATATTGCTTCATGAATTACCTGTGTCCTTGAACCCGGGACCGAAGCCCCAGGGTTCGAATGTATAGCGCGGCGTCTTAAACAGCTGGAGCAACCGGAGCCGCCGGGGCGCGTCGATAAGCCAGCCAGATCAGGAACAGACCGCCGACGATCATCGGTACGCACAGCACCTGGCCCATGGTCAGCCAGTTCCAGGCCAGATAGCCCAGTTGCGCGTCCGGTACGCGAACGAATTCGACGATGAAACGGAAGATGCCATAGAACAGCGCGAACATCCCGGACACCGCCATGGTCGGCCGCGGCTTGCGCGAGAACAGCCAGAGGATGGCGAACAGCGCCACGCCTTCGAGGGCGAACTGGTACAGCTGCGACGGGTGACGCGCCAACTGCGCCGGATCGCTGAACGGCGGGAAGACCATCGCCCACGGCACGTCAGTCGGCTTGCCCCACAACTCGGCGTTGATGAAGTTACCGATGCGCCCGGCACCCAGGCCGATCGGCACCATCGGCGCGACGAAGTCCATCAGCTGGAAGAACGACTTGCCGTTCTTTCTACCGAACCACAACGCCGCGAGCATCACGCCGATGAAGCCACCGTGGAACGACATGCCACCCTTCCATACTTCGAAGATCAGCGTCGGGTTGGCCAGATAGGCATGCAGATCGTAGAACAGCACATAACCCAAGCGGCCACCGACGATGACGCCCATCGACATCCAGAACACCATGTCGGAGAGTTTCTCCTTGGTCCAGGTCGGGTCGAAGCGGTTCAGCCGACGGGACGCCAGCAGCCACGCGCCGCCGATGCCGACCAGGTACATCAGGCCGTACCAGTGGATTTTCAGCGGACCGATGGCCAGGGCCACCGGGTCGATCTGCGGGTAAGGCAGCATTGCGACTCCTCGTTAGAGTTGAAACCTTCAAATTCCCGGGCGACGCTGTCACGCCAGGATTAAGCCAGGATTGCGTTACACGTCAGAGCAAGAAGCTCAAGCCGACGCAAAACAGCAAAGCGGCAAACAGTCTTTTCAGCAAGCGCGCCGACAGCTTGTGGGCCAGTCGAGCACCGATGCGGGCGAAGACCATGCTGGTCAAGGCGATCCCCAGCAGTGCCGGCAAATACACAAAACCGAGACTATGGGCCGGCAGCAGTGGATCGTGCCAGCCCAGAATCATGAAACTTAATGCACTTGCCAAGGCGATGGGCAGGCCACAGGCCGACGAAGTGGCCACCGCTTGCTGCATCGGCACGCTGCGCCAGGTCAGGAACGGCACGGTCAACGAGCCGCCGCCAATCCCGAATATCGCCGAGGCCCAGCCAATGACGCTGCCGGCCACGGTCAGGCCGACTTTGCCGGGCACCGTTCGGCTGGCCTTGGGTTTGAAGTCCAAAGCGAGTTGAACAGCGATGATCAGCGCGAATACGCCAATGATCTTCTGCAAATTCGGCCCGGAGATCGCTTCGGCGGTCAGCGCGCCGAAACCGGCACCGATCAGAATGCCGAGGGTCATCCAGGCAAAAATCGGCCAACGCACGGCGCCACGGCGATGATGCTCGCGAACCGCATTGACCGACGTAAAGATGATCGTCGCCAGAGAGGTGCCGACAGCCAGATGTGTCAGGATCGACGGATCGAATCCCTGCAAAGTGAAACTGAACACCAGCACCGGGACGATGATGATCCCGCCGCCTACCCCGAACAGCCCGGCCAGCACGCCCGCACAGGCGCCCAGCGCCAGATAGAGCAGAAATTCCATGGCCACATCCCCAAGCATCCCAAATCAGGAGCGGCATGGTAACGGATGCATGGCCTCGGGCTCCACTGTGGATGGCGATGGATCGATGAGCGATGTCTGCGTAGAGTGAGCAAAAAACACACAAGGACCACCTTATGTGCCTGATTGTTTTTGCCTGGCGGCCGGGTCATGCCCAGCCGCTGATCGTGGCGGCCAACCGCGACGAATTCTATGCCCGGCCCAGCCTGCCCCTGGCGCAATGGCCGCATGCCCCACATGTGTATGCCGGTCGCGACCTTGAGGCCGGCGGTACGTGGCTCGGTGTCGGCGCCAACAGGCGCTTCGCGGCACTGACCAACATTCGTGATCCCCTTCAGCCAACGGCGCGCAAGTCGCGGGGTGAACTGGTGGCGCAGTTTCTCAGTGGGGATATGTCGCTTGAAGACTATTTAAACGACGTTATCCGACGTTCGCCTGAATACGCCGGGTTTAATCTGTTAATCGGTAACGCCAGCGAGTTGTGGCACTTCAATGCCCGGGAGACCGAAGCGGTCAGGCTCAAGCCTGGGGTTTATGGGTTATCGAACGCAGGGCTGGATACGTCATGGCCAAAAGTGCTCAAGGCCAAGGCAGCGTTGAGCGAGGTGCTGGACGATCCGCAGCCGCAGGCACTATTGGCCTTGCTGAGCGATCCGCAGACGGCGCCGCTTGCCGAGCTGCCGGACACCGGCGTGGGGCAGGCCACCGAGACGTTGTTGTCGAGCGTGTTTATCAAGAGTCCGACTTACGGGACACGGGCGAGCACGGCGTTGATCGTGCAGGCGGATGGAGTGCGGCATATGGTCGAGCGGAGCTTCGGGCCGTATGGGGGGCATTTGGGGGAAGTTGAGGTCAGGATTTGAAGGTCGAGCGATAAACTGTGGCGAGGGAGCTTGCTCCCGCTCGGTTGCGCAGCAGCCGCGAAACCAGACAACCGTGTCTCAATGAAAGAACACGGTTGCCTGAATCGGGAGTCCTTCGGCCTCCAGCGGGAGCAAGCTCCCTCACCACAGGCCCTCAGCGTTTTAGAGGGTTTTGACCGAAGCCGGATTAATCATCCGCGCCAACCCAAGGTTCTTCAGCGCCAGTTGCAGCGAGCTGTGGATAACTTGCGGGTTGTCGATGGTCATCAGCTCCGCCAGCAACTCCTTGGCCTTGCTCAGATTGATCTGACGCAGCATCCACTTCACTTTCGGCAAGTTGGTGGCGTTCATCGACAAGCTGTCGAAGCCCATCGCCATCAACAGCACCGCCGCTGCCGGGTCACCGGCCATTTCACCGCAGATACTCACAGGCTTGCCTTCGGCATGAGCGTCGCGCACCACGTTCTGCAAGGCTTGCAACACGGCCGGATGCAGGTAGTCGTATAGGTCGGCCACCCGTGGGTTGTTGCGGTCCACGGCCAGCAGGTACTGGGTCAGGTCATTGGAGCCGACCGACAGGAAGTCCACTTGCCGCGCCAGTTCCTTGGTCTGATACACCGCCGCCGGAATCTCGATCATCACGCCAACCGGCGGCATCGGCACGTCGGTGCCTTCGTCGCGGACTTCGCCCCAGGCCCGATGGATCAGGTGCAGGGCTTCTTCCAGTTCGTGAGTGCCGGAAATCATCGGCAGCAGAATGCGCAGGTTGTTCAGGCCTTCACTGGCCTTGAGCATGGCGCGGGTCTGCACCAGGAAGATTTCCGGGTGGTCAAGGGTCACGCGGATGCCGCGCCAGCCGAGGAACGGGTTGTCTTCCTTGATCGGGAAGTATGACAGCGCCTTGTCGCCGCCGATGTCCAGGCTGCGCATGGTCACCGGTTGCGGATGGAACGCGGCGAGCTGCTCGCGATAGATCGCCAGCTGTTCCTTTTCGCTCGGGAAGCGCTGGTTGATCATGAACGGCACTTCGGTGCGGTACAGGCCTACCCCCTCGGCACCGCGTTTTTGCGCCCGCGCCACGTCCGCCAGCAGGCCGGTGTTGACCCACAGCGGCATGCGGTGGCCGTCGACCGTTACGCACGGCAGGTCACGCAATGCATCCAGCCCGAGGGCCAGTTGCTTCTCTTCCTCGACCACGTCGGCGAACTGCTTGCGCAGCACGTCACTGGGGTTGGTATAAACCTCGCCGTGGTAGCCGTCGACGATCATCTGGATGCCGTCGACCTTGGAATACGGCAGGTCGACCAGGCCCATCACCGTCGGGATACCCATGGCGCGCGCCAGGATCGCCACGTGGGAGTTACCGGAGCCGAGTACCGACACCAGACCGACCAGCTTGCCTTCCGGCACCTCGCCGAGCATCGCCGGCGTCAGTTCTTCGCTGACCAGAATGGTGTTATCGGGGTAGACCAGCGTCTGCTGCCGCTCTTCCTGCAAGTAGGCGAGCAAGCGACGGCCGAGGTCTTTGACGTCCGAGGCGCGCTCACGCAGGTAGGCGTCGTCCATCAATTCGAAACGGTTGACGTGTTCGGTGACCACCTGACGCAACGCGCCCTGAGCCCACTGACCGGTCTTGATCACGGTAGTGATTTCACTACCGAGCGAGGCATCGTCAAGCATCATCAGGTAAACGTCGAACAGCGCTCGCTCTTCCGGCCGCAGCTGGGTCGCCAACTTGGCGGACAAGGCGCGCATGTCGGCGCGCACGCCTTCAATGGCGGTCTTGAACAGCGCAAGCTCTGCATCAATGTCGCTGATGGTCTTGTCCGGCACCACGTCCAGATCGGCCGGTGGCAGCATGACGACCGCGGTACCGACCGCCGCGCCCGGCGAACCCGGTACGCCAATGAACTTTGCTTCCTGGATGCCTTTGCCCTGACGACCCAGGCCGCGGATCGAACCGGTGGCCTCGGCGTGAGCGATAACACCGGCGAGCTGCGCGCTCATGGTCACGAGGAAGGCTTCTTCACCTTCATCGAACTGGCGGCGTTCCTTTTGCTGAATGACCAACACGCCGACGACACGACGGTGGTGAATGATCGGCGCCCCGAGGAACGACGCGTAGCGCTCTTCACCGGTCTCGGCGAAGTAACGGTAGCGCGGGTGATCCGCGGCGTTTTCGAGGTTCAGGGGTTCTTCACGCGTGCCGACCAGGCCGACCAGACCTTCGTTGGGTGCCATGCTGACTTTGCCGATCGAGCGCTTGTTCAAGCCCTCGGTGGCCATCAGCACGAAGCGGTTGGTCTCTGGATCAAGCAGGTAGACCGAGCAGACCTGGCTGCCCATGGCCTCTTTGACGCGCAACACAATAATCCCCAACGCCGCCTTGAGATCCTTGGCGGAGTTAACTTCCTGGACGATCTTGCGCAGCGTATTGAGCATGGCTCGGGGTCGAACTCCGTCGTCAGTCGCGCGCTAAAAGGCGCGGGGCAAGCTCTTTGAGAGCGCGTCGATACACCTCGCGCTTGAATGTCACCACCTGGCCCAACGGATACCAATAACTGACCCAGCGCCAGCCATCGAATTCCGGTTTACCGGTCAAATCCATCCGCACCCGCTGCTCGTTGGAGATCAGGCGCAGGAGAAACCATTTCTGTTTCTGGCCGATGCACAGCGGTTGGCTGTGCGTTCTGACCAAGCGTTGCGGCAAACGATAACGCAACCAGCCCCGGGTGCAGGCGAGAATTTCAACATCTTCGCGCTCCAGGCCCACTTCTTCGTTCAACTCGCGGTACAAGGCGTCTTCCGGCGTCTCCTGGGGGTTGATCCCGCCCTGTGGAAACTGCCAGGCATCTTGATTGATACGGCGAGCCCATAGCACCTGGCCAGCATCATTCGTCAGAATGATCCCGACATTGGGGCGGAAACCATCGGGGTCGATCACGGCAACAACCTCGCAAACGCATGTCGTCGCATTGTTCCACAAAGGTTGTGAAAGCAGCAACGCGCCGACCTACCTTATGTGCACTCTTGTGAAAAGTCCGTATTCTGGACACCTTTCTACAGACTTTTCAGCGAGTAACTTCAATGCGGCTGGCTTTATTCGACTTGGACAACACGCTTCTGGGCGGTGACAGTGACCACGCCTGGGGCGATTATCTGTGCGAACGCGGCTTCCTCGACGCCGTCGCCTACAAGGCACGCAACGACGAGTTCTATCAGGACTACCTGGCCGGCAAGCTGGATAATGACGCGTACCTGAACTTCTGCCTGGAAGTCCTCGGTCGCACCGACATGGCCACCCTGGGTCAATGGCACCTGGACTACATGCGCGACTGCATCGAACCGATCGTGCTGGCCAAGGGCCTCGATCTGTTGGCCCAACACCGCGAGGCTGGCGACAAGCTGGTGATCATCACCGCCACCAACCGCTTTGTGACCGGGCCGATTGCCACGCGCTTAGGCGTTGAAACCCTGATCGCCACCGAATGCGAAATGATCGACGGCCGTTACAGCGGGCGCAGCACCGATGTCCCGTGCTTCCGTGAAGGCAAGGTGACCCGGCTACTTCGTTGGCTGGAAGAGACTGGCCATAACCTGGAAGACAGCTATTTCTACAGCGATTCGATGAATGACCTGGCGCTGCTGGAGCGGGTGGCGAACCCGATCGCCGTCGACCCGGACGTGAATCTGCGCGCCGAGGCCGAGAAGCGGGGTTGGCCAGTGATTACTCTGCGCGATTGATATCGCCTTCGCGGGCAAGCCCGCTCCCACAGGGACCTTTGCTGTGACTGCCATCTATGTCACACAGCAAAACCTTGTGGGAGCGGGCTTGCCCGCGATTGGGTCGACTCGGTCTGAAGCCTTAAACCGGCTTGGCCCCCATCAACCCCGCAATGGCGATAAAGCAGACAAAGCTGAACAACGCCAACGCAAACGTAAACTTCCCACTCCCCCCCGCCGGCGCCGTGCGCAGCCGATTGAGCCGCACCAGCAGCCAGAACCAGCCCAGTACAGCCACGGTGTAGAGCACACTGGACGCCAGCAGCCAGGTCTGCCCCAACGGCCAGCCCACCAGATGCACCATCCACCACCCGGTGAACGGCATGCTCAGCAACGCCAGCCCCATCAATAGCCAGATGAACACCTGCGGCCGTTGCAAGGTACGAACATGAGCCGTCGCATCACCGTTACGGCGTGTGCGCCAGACCCAGATCGCCAGCCCCGGTGCGCTGATCAACAGCAGCACTGTCGCCACGGTATGAGCGATTTTGAGGGTGGTTAACGTTTCCATTGTTCGATTTCCTTATGGCCTGCTCGTCAGCGTAGCCGTTCAGCCGAGAAAAAGCTGATAGGCCGGGTTGTCGCTTTCGTCCCAGTACGGGTAGCCGATTTCTTCCAGTGCAGCGGGTACCAGATGACGCTCGTCGTGCGGCACTTGCAGGCCCGCGACCACACGGCCATCCGCGGCGCCGTGGTTACGGTAGTGGAACATCGAAATGTTCCAGCGCCCGCCGAGCTTGTTGAGGAAGTTGAACAACGCGCCCGGACGCTCCGGAAACTCGAAGCGCAGCACCACTTCATCGACCACATGCACAGCACGCCCGCCAACCATATGGCGGATGTGCAACTTGGCCAGCTCGTTGTCGGTCAGGTCGAGCACCGGGAAACCCTGCTCGGTGAGGCTGGCGAGCAGCGCACTTCGCGGATCGCTTTCCGGATGGGTCTGCACGCCGACAAAGATGTGCGCTTCGCTGCCGGTGTTATAGCGGTAGTTGAATTCGGTGATCTGCCGTTTGCCGATCGCTTCGCAGAACGCCTTGAAACTGCCCGGTTTCTCGGGGATGGTCACGGCGATGATCGCTTCGCGGCCCTCGCCCAGCTCGGCGCGTTCGGCGACATGGCGAAGGCGGTCGAAGTTGACGTTGGCGCCGGAATCGATGGCCACGAAGGTGTGGCCGGTGACGCTGTGCTGCTCAACGTATTTCTTGATCCCGGCCACGCCCAGTGCACCGGCAGGCTCGGTAATCGAGCGGGTATCGTCGTAGATATCCTTGATTGCGGCACAGATCTCGTCGGTGCTGACAGTTAACACTTCATCAACGTAGTCTTTGCAGATATCGAAAGTGTGCTGGCCGATCTGCGCCACCGCGACGCCGTCGGCAAACAGGCCCACGGTCGGCAGCACCACGCGCTCGCCGGCCGCCATGGCGGCTTGCAGGCAGTTGGAGTCATCCGGCTCGACGCCGATGATTTTGATGTCCGGGCGCAGGTATTTCACGTACGCCGCGATCCCGGCAATCAGCCCGCCGCCGCCCACAGGAACGAAAATCGCATCCAGACGCCCCGGGTGCTGGCGCAGAATCTCCATGGCCACCGTGCCCTGCCCGGCAATGGTGTGGGGATCGTCGTAAGGGTGAATGTAGACGTAGCCTTTTTCATCGACCAGTTTCAGCGAGTAGGCCAGGGCTTCGGGGAACGAATCCCCGTGCAGCAACACTTTGCCGCCGCGCGAACGCACGCCTTCGACCTTGATCTCCGGGGTGGTCTTGGGCATCACGATGGTCGCTTTCACGCCCAATACCTTGGCGGCCAGGGCCAGGCCTTGCGCATGGTTGCCGGCCGAAGCGGTGACCACGCCGCGCGCGCGCTCTTCATCGCTCAACTGCGTCAGCTTGTTATAAGCGCCGCGAATCTTGAACGAGAACACCGGTTGCAGGTCTTCACGCTTGAGCCAGATTTCATTGCCCAGCCGCTCGGAGAGCTGGCGGGCAGTCTGTAATGGGGTTTCTACGGCAACGTCATAAACGCGCGAGGTGAGGATCTTTTTGACGTACTGTTCGAGCATCGGAAAGCATCACTGAGCGGGTTGGGCAGGACCAAGGAGTCTAACCCGGCTATTGGGCGGGCGACCACACTAAACAGGTGGTTTTAAGGCCAACGGAAAAGATCGCAGCCTGCGGCAGCTCCTACAGGTGCGATCTTTTGACCCGCCAATCGGGCAATGACCTTCCCCATCGCGAGGCCTATAATGTCGGCCTTTCGTCCCCTCTTCGGCACTTCGGAGCCCGCATGACCCAGGATCAACTCAAACAGGCAGTGGCCCAGGCCGCCGTCGACTTCATCCTTCCGAAACTCGACGACAAGAGCATCGTCGGCGTCGGCACCGGCTCCACCGCCAACTGTTTCATCGACGCCCTGGCCAAGCACAAAGGCGCGTTTGACGGCGCAGTTGCCAGCTCCGAAGCCACCGCCGCTCGCCTCAAGGGCCACGGCATTCCGGTGTATGAACTCAATACCGTCAGCGATCTGGAGTTTTATGTCGACGGCGCCGACGAAAGCGACGAACACCTGAACCTGATCAAAGGCGGCGGCGCAGCCCTGACCCGCGAGAAGATCGTGGCGGCCGTGGCCAAGACCTTTAT
The DNA here is from genome assembly GCF_034008235.1 of Pseudomonas sp. P9_31. Lineage (NCBI taxonomy): Bacteria > Pseudomonadati > Pseudomonadota > Gammaproteobacteria > Pseudomonadales > Pseudomonadaceae > Pseudomonas > Pseudomonas sp. P9_31. Next base: position 396,364 of record NZ_CP125375.1, on the reverse strand, counting down.
CTGCATCGCCGACGCCAGCAAACTGGTGCCGGTCCTCGGTGCGTTCCCGCTGCCGGTGGAAGTGATCCCGATGGCCCGCAGCCATGTGGCCCGCGAACTGGTGAAGCTCGGCGGCGACCCGGTCTACCGTGAAGGTGTGCTGACCGACAACGGCAACATCATCCTCGACGTGTTCAACATGCAGATCACCAACCCGGTGGAGCTGGAAACACAGATCAACGCCATCGTCGGCGTGGTCACCAACGGTTTGTTCGCTGCCCGCCCGGCCGACTTGCTGCTGCTGGGAACGAGTGAAGGTGTGAAAACCCTGCGCGCCCAGTAAGCGAAATTGCCCACATATCTGCGGGCAGATGAAATACCTGTGGGAGCGGGCTTGCCCGCGATGGGGCCGTCACATTCAACATTGATGCTGACTGAAAGGCCGCTATCGCGGGCAAGCCCGCTCCCACGGTGTTTTGGGGTGTTTGTCAGGGTTGTGCCGGTTTTTTGAAGACGTAGAACAGGTTCGGCTCGCTGACGAGGTACAGGGTGCCGTCGTCATCCATGGCGATGCCTTCCGCTTGCGGCACAGGCTTGTGCAATCCCTGACGCCCCTTGCTCAGTGACAGCGTGCTCAGCGGTCGCCCATCCACATCCAGTTCCAGAATCAGTCGCGACTCATCGGACAGCGCCAGCAGATGGCCGCTGCGCTCGTCGTATTGCAGGCTCGACAGGTCTCTCACGAACATTCCGGCATCGCGCCTGGGGTTGTTCACCACGTGCACCGCGTAGGATTTCTCCGGGTTGTAATGGGGAAAGCCCTGCACTTCGTAGATCAGCATCGGGTCGCGCTCCTTGGCGACGAACAGGCGCTTGCCCACCGAATCATAGGCCAGCCCTTCGAACCCCTTGTTGCCGCCCATGTGCACACCGAGGGTCATCTGTTCGGCATCCGCCGCATCCAGGAACGTCGTGCCCTTCTCCAGATGAATCTTTATCAGCCGTTGCTGGCGCTCGTCGGTGATCACGTAAGTGTCAGCGCTGATGAACTCCACCGCTTCCGGATCGCCAAACCCGACCAGCGCCACACGCCGCAGGATTTTGCCCTCCAGGGACAATTCGATCAGCTCGGCGTTTTTGTTGGTGACGGTGAACAGGCTTTTGCGCACGGGATCGAAGGTCAGCGCTGAAACATCGTCGTCCAGACCGTCAATGACTCGCGCCTCGATCGCGACCTGATACTGATCCAGACCAATGGACTGGGCATTCATCGGCTGCCACAGCGCCTGCACATTGAACCAGGTGCGCTCGAACAGGCGCAGGTACTGGCCGACGGCAACCAGCACACTCAGTGCAATGACCGACAGAATCAGTATCAGGGGCTTGGGACGGACAAGTCGGCGCATTCAGGCAGCTCGAAAACAGGACGGGCGGATGAAATACCACGGCTGTATGAATTCAAGCTTAATGGCCACTGGCCTTCGACCACAACCATCGAACTCGCAGGAGCTGCCGAAGGCTGCGATCTTTTGATCTTCTGGCGGTGCTGACATGACTAAAGATCAAGATCATCGCAGCCTGCGGCAGCTCCTACAGGGTCAGCGTTGTTTTTCGAAGCGGTAGAACAGGTTCGGCTCGCTCACCATGTAGAGCGTGCCCGCCTCGTCAATGGTCACGCCTTCGGCGCGGGGAATGGTTTTTTTCAGGCCGTTGAAACCACCGAGCAAGGTCATGAAACTGACCTGCTCGCCTTTCTCGTCCAATTCCAGCAACAAGTGAGAGTCGGCGGACAGCACCAGGGTATGGCCGGTGCGCGAGTCGATGGCCAAGGCCGACAAATTGCGGATATCCAGTGCATCGCTGGGCAGTTTTTGCTTGTCGCCCTTGAGGGTCTGGCTGCCGTCGCTTTTCCAGCTGAACAACGCCGGCGGACGTTCTTCACCCAACAGCAGTTGCTGGTTGTGTGCATCCCAGACGACGGCTTCGAAGGCTTTATTCTGGTCTTTCGACGGGCCGAGGTCGTATTTCGGGAAATTGGCGATGTTCAGCTCGCGGGTATCGGCATCGACCTTGACGATGGAGAGCAAGTGTTCGCGCTCATCGGTAATCGCCAGCAGACCGTTGCCCATTACCGTCACCCCTTCCGGGTTGCTCCAGCCTACCAGCGGCATCTTGCGCAATACGTCGCCCTGCAACGTCAGCTCGACCAGGAACGGGTGCTTGCCCATCACCGCAAACAGAGTTTTGGTCTGCGGGTCATAAGACACATCCGAGGCTTCGTCCGTCTCCATGCCCGGCAGCAGTTTGGCGTCGATCACCGCCCGGTAATCCGGCAGCCAGACACTCTCCTGACGTTCGGCCGGGCTTTCGAAGCGCTCCTTCACCCAGAGTACGCCGCGATCATCCCAATGCATCGCAAACGCAAGGCCATATGCAGCGACCGCCGCCAGTAAAAGCCAGGAATACCAACGCATGACAAAGCGCGAGCGGCGGGCAGTTTTCAGCTTGGGCAGCGGTTGGGTGGTCATGCAGGGATGCGTTCCAGAAAATCAGGCTATAGGTAATAGCACATTGAGGCAGGCTCAGACGCCAGAAGCCCCGGAATTATCCAGATACGATGTGAAAAAAACGGGAAATGGCGGGATCGCCCTTCTATGGCCGATCACAAAACAAATGTGGGAGCGAGCCTGCTCGCGATGGCGGTGTAACAGTCAACATAGATGTTGAATGTTATGGACTCATCGCGAGCAGGCTCGCTCCCACAGGGTTTTGCGGTGTTGGTGCTAGCGGACGCTGCTGGTGAAACGGCTGACGCCCGGCAATTCGAGCACCAGTTCGTCGCCGACATTCAGCGGGCCAACGCCCACCGGCGTGCCAGTGAGGATCACATCACCGGCCTGCAGCGAGAAGCAGCCGGCCATGTACTGGATCATCGGTATGATCGGATTGAGCATGTCCTTGCTGTTGCCATCCTGGCGGACCTCGCCATTGATGGTCAGGCGAATGGCGATGTCGGTCAGGTCGGCAAAGGTGCTGCCGGCCACGAACGGTGCAATCACCGCCGCACCGTCGAAGGACTTGGCGATTTCCCACGACAGGCCCTTGGCTTTCAGCTCAGCCTGTTTGTCGCGCAGGGTCAGGTCCAGGGCCGGGGCGAATCCGGAGATGGCATCCAGCACTTCTTCACGGCTTGGCTTGGTCGACAACGGTTTGCCGATCAACACGGCGATTTCTGCCTCGTAATGCACCGAGCCACGCTCGGTCGGAATGCTGAAACCGTCTTCCAGCGGCACCACGCAACTGCCGGGCTTGATGAACAGCAGTGGCTCGGTAGGCACCGGGTTGTCCAGTTCCTTGGCGTGTTCGGCGTAGTTGCGGCCGATGCACACCACCTTCCCCAGCGGGAAATGAATTCGCGTACCGTCGACATACTGGTGCTGATAGCTCATTACCGACTCCTGCTTCGTGCGCTTAAATTCGAAGAATCAAACAGCGAAAATCTTGCCCGGGTTCATGATGCCGTTCGGGTCGAATACCGCTTTGACGGCTTTCATGTACTCGATCTCAACCGGGGAACGGCTATAGGTCAAGTAGTCACGCTTGGTCATGCCCACGCCGTGCTCGGCGGAAATCGAACCGTTGTACTTCTCGACGGTTTCGAACACCCACTTGTTGACGGTGGCGCATTTGGCGAAGAACTCGTCCTTGCTCAGGTTATCCGGCTTGAGGATGTTCAAGTGCAGGTTGCCATCGCCGATGTGGCCGAACCAGACGATTTCGAAATCCGGGTAGTGTTCGCCGACGATCGCGTCGATTTCCTTCAGGAACCCCGGAACTTTCGACACAGTGACCGAAATGTCGTTTTTGTACGGCGTCCAGTGGGAAATGGTTTCGGAGATGTACTCGCGCAACTTCCAGAGGTTCTGCAACTGGGTTTCGCTCTGGCTCATCACGCCGTCCAGCACCCAGCCCTGCTCGACGCAGTGCTCGAAGGTTTCCAGGGCGTGGTTGGCCACTTCTTCGGTGGTCGCTTCGAATTCCAGCAGCGCATAGAACGGGCAGTCGGATTCGAATGGCGCCGGCACATCGCCGCGCGCCATGACCTTGGCCAGGGCCTTGTCAGAGAAGAATTCGAACGCGGTCAGGTCCAGTTTGCTCTGGAACGCGTGCAATACCGGCATGATCGAATCGAAATCGGCGGTGCCGAGGACCATCGCGGTGAGGTTTTTCGGCGCACGGTCCAGACGCATGGTGGCCTCGACCACAAAGCCAAGGGTGCCTTCGGCGCCGATGAACAGTTGACGCAAGTCGTAGCCGGTGGCGTTCTTGATCAGGTCCTTGTTCAGCTCCAGCAGATCACCCTTGCCAGTGACGACTTTCATGCCGGCCACCCAGTTGCGGGTCATGCCGTAGCGAATCACCTTGATCCCGCCGGCATTGGTGCCGATATTGCCGCCAATCTGGCTGGAACCTGCCGAAGCGAAGTCCACCGGATAGTACAAACCGTGCTCTTCGGCCTTGTTCTGCAATTGCTCGGTGACTACGCCCGGCTGACATACGGCCGTGCGGTCGGTCAGGTTCACGTCGAGGATCTGGTTCATGTAGTCGAAGGACACGACCACTTCGCCATTGGCCGCCACCGCAGCCGCGGAAAGCCCGGTACGACCGCCGGACGGTACCAGCGCAACCTTGTGCTCATTGGCCCAACGGACAATGGCCTGGACCTGCTCAGTGGTCTTGGGGAACACAATGGCCGTCGGGGCCGGGGCGAAATGCTTGGTCCAATCCTTACCGTAAGCATTCAGGGAGTCGGCATCGGTCAGCACCTTGCCAGGCTCAACCAGGGTCTTCAGCTCATCAATCAGGGCAGGATTGGTCATCGACAGAACTCTCGAACATTTCATGGTCATCCTGAGAACGCTTCACGTCGCAGGAATGAGTGTTTAGCGGGGTGCATATGCTAGCATACCGACCCCGCAGGATAGTGCCCAAAGGCTGTTCTGCGGTGACGGCTTTCTTGCCGTCCGGGTCAGCCTCTGTTGACCACTTCCTGCCATTTTTTCTCCGGGACACAGGTTTACGCAGATGAGCAAGACTTCTCTCGATAAGAGCAAGATCAAGTTCCTTCTTCTCGAAGGCGTCCACCAATCGGCTGTCGACGTCCTCAAGGCGGCGGGCTACACCAGCATCGAGTACCTCACAGGTTCTCTGCCGGAAGCCCAGCTGAAGGAAAAGATCGCTGATGCTCACTTCATCGGCATTCGCTCCCGCACTCAACTGACCGAAGAAATCTTCGATCACGCGAAGAAACTGGTGGCTGTCGGCTGTTTCTGCATCGGCACCAACCAGGTCGACCTCAACGCGGCTCGCGAACGCGGTATCGCGGTATTCAACGCGCCGTACTCCAACACTCGCTCCGTTGCCGAGCTGGTACTGGCCGAGGCGATCCTGTTGCTGCGCGGCATCCCAGAGAAGAACGCTTCCTGCCACCGTGGCGGCTGGATCAAGAGCGCAGCCAACTCCTTCGAAATCCGCGGCAAGAAGCTGGGTATCGTCGGTTACGGCTCGATCGGTACTCAACTGTCTGTTCTGGCTGAAGGCCTGGGCATGCAGGTGTATTTCTACGACACCGTGACCAAGCTGCCATTGGGCAACGCAACGCAAGTTGCCAGCCTGACCGAGCTGCTGGGCATGTCTGACATCGTCACCCTGCACGTTCCGGAAACCGCTGCCACCCAGTGGATGATCGGCGAGAAGGAAATCCGCGCCATCAAGAAAGGCGGCATTCTGATCAACGCCGCGCGCGGCACTGTTGTTGAACTGGACGCCCTGGCGGACGCGATCAAGGACAAGCACCTGATCGGCGCGGCCATCGACGTATTCCCGGTGGAGCCGCGCTCCAACGAAGAAGAGTTCGAAAGCCCGCTGCGTGGCCTGGACAACGTGATCCTGACCCCGCACATCGGTGGTTCCACCGCTGAAGCGCAGGCCAACATCGGTCTGGAAGTGGCGGAAAAACTGGTCAAGTACAGCGACAACGGTACGTCGGTATCGTCGGTGAACTTCCCGGAAGTGGCCCTGCCGGCTCACCCTGGCAAGCACCGCCTGCTGCACATCCACGAGAACATTCCGGGTGTGATGAGCGAGATCAACAAGGTCTTCGCCGAAAACGGCATCAACATTTCCGGTCAGTTCCTGCAGACCAACGAGAAAGTCGGTTACGTCGTGATCGACGTCGATGCCGAGTACTCGGACCTGGCGCAAGAGAAGCTGCAGCACATCAACGGCACCATTCGTTGCCGTGTATTGTTCTGATAGCGACTTGAGCGACAAAAAAGGGAGACCCAAGGGCCCAATGCCCGTCAGTTAAGACGCTCCCACATGGATTGCGCTTAACTGACAGGCATTGACCCGAGGGTCTCCCTTTTTCATGCCGGTGGAAAAATCACTTCACCGTCACGGTGATTTTCTTCGAAACGATCGGCGGATCGAACGGCATGTGACCGCTGTCGCCCAGTTCAAGCTGCAAGGTGTGCTTGCCCGGGGCCAGTTTGAGTTCAGCCTGGGTCTGCGCTTTGCCGAAATGCATGTGATTGGCATCGTTCGGAATCGGCTGACCGGCGGCCGGCATCTTGTCGACGTCGATCAGCAGGTGATGGTGGCCGGTGTTCTTGGTGACATCACCGGCCGGCGCGAGCGCAACATCCTTGGTGCCGAACTTGACAATGAAGGTCTGCGCAACAGTGGCCCCGTCCTCGGGAGAAACGATGAATACTTCTGCCCCCTTCGGAGCCGGGGTGGCGGCACTGGCCAGCACCGAAATACCCAGCAGCACACCAGCCAACGCTGCACGTGACATAAAGCTTTTCATTCTCTTCTCCAGTTTTTCCGTAAAATTCGCTCGGCCGTGAATAACTTAACGGCCATTCGTTGTCGAAGGCACTCGATAACCATAGCAAAGCGAGCCTGAACAGCGCGTCGCGATAAATGAATTCAAAGGAGTGACCATGCGTTTTTTGCCTGGCCTGATCTGCCTGCTACCCCTTTTGAGCCCCTTGGCTCATGCCGAACTGATTGACGATGTAAACGACCGCGGCGAATTGCGCATTGCCCTTGAGGCTAATACACCGCCCTTCAATTTCAAGGAAGGCGACAAACTGGCCGGGTTCGAGGTCGAGCTGGGTCAACTGCTGGCCAATGAGCTGGATGTACGGGCCGACTTCGTCGTCACCGATTCCGACGATCTGTTGACCGGCGTCGAAAGCGGCAAGTACGACGTCGCCATCAATCACATAGCACTGACTCCGGACCTGAAGGATCGTTTCGACTTCAGCGAACCTTACATTCACACCGATGCGCAATTGATCGCACAGAAAGACGAGCAACCGCGTTCAATCCTGTTGGTGCAGTCGCTGACGGAGGAAAAGCCGAAAGCCGCCCCTGCTGTGAGCCTGGCGATTCCGTTTCAGAAGGGTAACCCGGCGTTTCACGTCAGCCTGGAAAACGCATTGCAGCGGATCAAGGCCGATGGCCGGCTGGAGGCGCTGGAGCAGAAATGGTTTGGGGCGGATACGGGTGTGCCGAAACCCTGAAATCGCGGAGAAACCTGTGGGAGCGAGCCTGCTCGCGATGGGGTCATAACGTCAACATTGATGCTAAATGTAAAACCGCTATCGCGAGCAGGCTCGCTCCCACATGGGTTTTGGGCAAGGCGCTAGTTCAGGGTTGCCAGGGCTGTCGCCGCTTCGGCCAACTCCAACTCGCTGAAAACCTGAACGCCATGGCGCTTGAGCAAGGCCGCTGTGACACCTTCACCGCTGACCTTCACGCCACTGAACGTCCCGTCATAGGCCAACAGATTCCCGCAGGACGGGCTGTTGGCCTTGAGTACGGCAATCCGGATGCCGTGCTGCCGCACCAGTTCCAGCGCTTGATAAGCCCCCGAAAGAAACTCGGCACTGACATCCTTGCCCTCGGTGGTGATGACCGATGCACAGCCATCAAGCACTTCACCGCCCTGCCCGCCCGGAATTTCCGCCGCGGCCCTTGGCGTCGGTAAACCACCGGCAACTTCCGGGCACAACGGCACCACCCGGCCTTCGGCAATCCACTGCTCCAACAGATCGAACGGCCCGCTGGCCCCGCCGTCATAACGGACGCGGTGACCGAGCAAACAGCGGCTTACCAGAATCTTTTGCATGATCAGAACAGCTCGTTGCCACGACGGCGGAACCAGCCCGTCAACGACAGGCGCTCTCGGGTCGCGGGCAAGACTTCGTGGGGGACTTCGCCCGACAGGAACACCACCAGGCATCCGCCGGTGGGCACCACATCGTGTTCGACGCCCTCATCCAGGTACATGCGCAACTGACCGCCATGCTCGGGCAGCCAGGCGTCATTGAGGTAGATCACCGCCGAGACCATGCGCCGGTCGTCGTCGCGGAAACGGTCGACATGCTTGAGGTAGAAAGCACCAGGCGGGTACAAGGCGAAATGGCTTTCGAAATCTTCCAGCCCCAGAAACAAGCCGCGATTCATCGCCTCGCGCAGGCTGTCCATCAACCCCAGATAGCGGTCGCAAGCCTCGACCTGACCGGGCTCGATCCACTGGATATGGTCGCCGCGAATGCCCTCACGGATCTCCGAAAACGGCCCGCGCCCCACGGCGGCCGGTGCGAGCTCGCCCTCGGCGGCACGCTTGCGGCACTCGGCCGCCAGTGCCCGGGTCAGATCCAGAGGCAGGAAAATATTCTGCCGCGACCAGCCGCGTGCAGCCAGGTCGTCGACGATACGTAACAGCAGCGGGTGATCAGAGGGTATGTGCATGGCGCGCATAGTATTCCTGTGCCCGCAAATCCGACAGAGCCGCGCAGCGGAGGATTGGTCGGATAAGGCACTCAACCTGATACGAATTCTCGACAAGTACGAATGCCGCACGGAGAATAGTCGGCTGCTGACAGGAGCCCCTATGCGTCGCTTGCTTTTCTCACTGCTGATGTTCTGCGTTTTGCCCGCCTGGGCGGACGGCCACGACCAGTTGTACAAGGTCGCCGGTTGGCCAGAACAACGCGCGCATTTCAACGATGCGCTCTCGGCCGCTCAGCAGCGTTACCAGAACAGCCTGCCGCCAGCGGTGTTTCAGGCCCTGGTCAACAACAGCAATCAGCGTTTCGCCCCCAAATCCATGGACCAGCGTGCCGAAGCGCAGCTGCGCAAGAAGCTCGCCGACCCGAAACCTGCGCTGACCTTCTTCCAATCGCCCCTGGGCAAGAAAGTCGTCGCCGCCGAGTTGCTGGCGACCCGTCGCGATCAATTGGCGAAAAACGCCAAGGGCTTGCCGAAAATGCAGGCCAGCGATACTCGCCAGCTGATCATCGGCCACCTCGCCCAGGCCCTGCCCGCCCGCGAGGCCGGCGCGGAAGTCAGCCTCGCGATCGCTGGCGTGGCAGCCGACAGCCTGAGTTCGATGATCCCCGGCCTGCTCGGCGGTGGTCAGGCTCAGGGCATGTTGAACGGCCAGCGCCAGCGCCTGATGGAGCAGATCGGCGCCGACCTGAACAACACGCTGCTGTATGTCTATCGCGACCTGTCGGATGACGAACTGGAAGAGTTTTCGACCTTCGCCGAGTCCACTGAAGGCAAGGCTTACTATCAAGCGGCACTGGCGGCGATTCGTGCGGGGTTGGCGGTGGGGCAGAGCACGTCGAGTCTGGCCCAATAATCTGCAGCGACTGGTAGATCGCTATCGCAAGCAGGCTCGCTCCCACAGTTGACCGGGTTGCCCAGGCAGACACGGTCTAATGTGGGAGCGAGCCTGCTCGCGATAGGGTCGCAATGGCCGCTAAAGATTCCGCCCCTCGATCCGCTTGCTCAAAAAACCGAAATACTCCTGCCGCAACCCCGGCGACTCATTCGCCAAATGATGCCGCGCCTCAGGCAGCATCAGCACCTGAGGCCGATCGAACTTGCCTCGCAATACCTCAAGGTTGTGCTCCCAATCCACCGTCATGTCCGCCTGCCCCTGCACAATCAGCGGCCGCCGCGGGCTCTTCGGTGCCGCTTCGATACGCTTGATCCACCGTCCCAGCGCACCGACCCAGGCCGTTGGCAGACGCAGCGGCTGCAACGGATCGGCTTGCAGGAACGCCAGGAAGTCAGGGTCGTTGGAGTTCTCGCTGAAGCGCCGGGCGATGCCATTGACGAACGGCTTGAGCAGGTAATAACTGAGCTTCGACCAGCCCCAGGCTCGCGGCCGCACCAGTGGCGACAGCAGAATCACCTGCCCTTGGGCCGGGCTGTTCGCCCCCTGATTGAGCACATGGTCGATCACGATCGCCCCGCCGGTGCTTTGCCCGCACAAGTGCCAGGGCTGCGGAAGGCCCAGCGACTGCGCCTCGGCCAACAGCCCTTGCAGAGTATCCTGATACTCGGCGAAGTCCTTGATGCTCGCCCGTTCGCCACTGGACAGCCCATGCCCCGGCAGATCACAGGCGATCACCGCAAAACCCTGGTCCAGCGCCCACTCGATCACATGCCCGTAGAGCCCGGTGTGATCGTAGAAACCGTGAAACAAAAACAGCGTCGCCTTTGCCCGCTCGGGCCACCAGAGCTGGCTGACCACTTCATAGCCATCGACCTCGAAACGCCCCAGGCCACTGCGCAGGGCTCGCGGCGCAAAGTCCAGCCCATAAAAACGCTGATAGGCCATGGCCTCCGTCGACAGCGGCTGCCACTCGGCCAATGGCCGCAGGCTGGCACGCAAATGATCGGGGTCGAAAGTGGCAGGCATGGGCTATTCCAAAGCGCTAAACGGACTTTATGGGCCTGCGATATTCATCTGTCGCGGCAAGCATGGCAAGCTAGCCGACCTTCGAGGATTGAAACCCATGCGCCCGGCCTACCGCACCACACTGCTTGCCAGCCTGCTCGCCCTTGTGTGTGCCGGCGGGCTGTGGGCCGCCTATGACTGGTTTCAGGGGCGCTACTTGCGAGCCTTCAGTTCGCACACGGCGGTATTCTCCGGCGACCCGTTGCACTTGCCGGACGAACTTGCCGGCCCCGGCGCCATCCGCCTGGTGCACTTCTGGGACCCGGCCTGCCCGTGCAATGTCGGCAACCAACAACACCTGACCGAACTGGTTGAGCACTATGCACCGCAGGGCGTCGAGTTCTATGCGGTACAAAAGCCCGGCAGTCATGCTCAGTTGCCCGGCACCTTGAGCCGCCTTAAAACCATCACCGTCCTGCCAGGCTCCGAACAAATCCCTGCCAGCCCGGCAGTAGCGATTTGGGACCGCAGCGGCCAGCTGGCGTATTTCGGTCCGTACAGCGAAGGCCTGACCTGCAATTCGAGTAACAGTTTTATCGAGCCCATCCTGCAAGCGCTGAACGAAGGCCGGGCGGTGAACGCCACCCATACGCTGGCGGTGGGTTGCTACTGCCCGTGGCCTGCGCAGGTGAAGTAAGGCATTCCTGGCTTTTCCAGGACCGCGATGCCCGGCACAGGAGGTCTGTGCTACACGTTTGCAGCCCACGCGGGCGGCAATCCCGACCGAACAAGGAGTCACCATGAAACGCGTCCTGACCGTACTTGCCTTGCTGATCGTCGTGCTCGTCGCCGGGGGCGGCTGGTATGTGTACAGCAAGCAACCGACGCGCCAGGGCCAGGTGCAATTGCAGCACCTGCAAGGTTCGGTGACCGTGCGCTACGACGAGCGCGGCGTGCCGCATATCCGCGCCGAAAACGAAACCGACCTCTATCGCGCCCTCGGCTACGTGCAAGCCCAGGACCGATTGTTCCAGATGGAAGCCGTGCGGCGTCTGGCCCGTGGGGAGCTGGCCGAAGTCCTCGGCCCGAAACTGCTCGACACCGACAAACTGTTTCGCAGCCTGCGCATCCGCGAACGAGCTGAAAGCTACGTGGCCGCGCTGGATCGTCAGTCGCCGGCGTGGAAGGCCCTGCAAGCTTATCTGGACGGCATCAATCAATATCAGGACAACCACGCTGCGCCGGCAGAGTTCGACGTGCTGGGGATCCCCAAGCGCCCTTTCACCGCCGAAGACAGCATCAGCATCGCCGGCTACATGGCCTACAGCTTTGCCGCGGCGTTTCGCACCGAACCCTTGCTGACTTACGTGCGTGACCAACTGGGCGTCGAATACCTGAACATCTTCGATCTCGACTGGCAGCCCAAGGGCGTGCTGGCCAAAGAGCACGCCAACCCTGCGCCGGCCCTCACCGCCAATGACTGGAAGGACCTGAACGCCCTCGCCCGTTTGAGTGAGCAGGCGCTGGCCGACAATGGCCTGCCACAGTTCGAAGGCAGCAATGCCTGGGTGATTTCCGGCAACCGCAGCAAAAGCGGCAAGCCTCTGCTGGCCGGTGACCCGCACATTCGCTTCTCGGTGCCGTCGGTGTGGTACGAAGCGCACCTGTCAGCGCCGGGTTTCGAGCTTTATGGTTACCATCAGGCGCTGGTGCCGTTTGCATTTCTCGGCCACAACCTGGACTTCGGCTGGAGCCTGACGATGTTCCAGAACGACGATCTGGACCTGATCGCAGAGAAGGTCAACCCGGACAACCCGAACCAGGTCTGGTATCGCGGCCAGTGGGTCGACATGGTCAACACCGAACAACAGATCGCGGTGAAAGGCCAGTCACCGGTCACGCTGACCCTGCGTCAATCGCCCCACGGTCCGATCATCAACGATGCACTCGGCACTGCCGCCGGCAAGACACCGGTTGCCATGTGGTGGGCCTTCCTCGAGACCCCGAATCCGATCCTCGACGGCTTCTATCAGCTCAACCGCGCCGACACCCTGGCCAAGGCCCGCGCCGCATCGGCCAAGGTTCAGGCACCGGGGCTGAACATCGTCTACGCCAACGCCAAGGGCGACATCGGTTGGTGGGCCTCGGCGCTGCTGCCCAAGCGTCCGGCCGGGGTGAAGCCCGGTTTCATCCTCGACGGCAGTACCCCTCAGGCGGACAAGGAAGGCTTTTATCCGTTCAGCGCCAACCCACAGGAAGAGAATCCGGCGCGGGGCTACATCGTCTCGGCCAATTTCCAGCCGGTATCGCCGACCGGCATGGAGATTCCCGGTTACTACAACCTCGCCGATCGCGGTCAGCAGCTCAATCGTCAGCTCAGCGACAAAAACGTGAAGTGGGACAACAAAGCCAACCAGAAGCTGCAACTGGGCACCACCACCGCCTACGGTCCGCGTTTGCTGGCGCCATTGTTGCCGGTGCTGCGTGAAGTGGTGAGCGACCCCGCCGAGCTCAAACTGGTGGAGCAACTGGCGCAGTGGAGCGGCGACTACCCGCTGGACTCCATCAGCGCCACGCTGTTCAACCAGTTCTTGTTCAACCTCGCCGACGCAGCGATGCGCGATGAACTGGGCAATGACTTCTTCGAAACATTGCTCCCGACCCGGGTGATCGATGCCGCGCTACCACGTCTGGCGGCCTCCGCCGATTCACCGTGGTGGGACAACCGCAACACCCCCGGCAAGGAAACCCGCGCCGATACGGTCAAGGTGGCCTGGCAAGCGAGCATGGCTCACCTCAAGACCACCCTGGGCGCCGATGTCACGCAATGGCAGTGGGGCAAGGCGCACACCCTGACCCACGGCCATCCGCTGGGGATGCAAAAGCCGCTGGACCGGATCTTCAACGTTGGCCCGTTCGCGGCACCCGGCACCCACGAAGTGCCGAACAACCTCTCGGCCAAGATCGGCCCGGCGCCGTGGCCCGTGACCTACGGCCCGTCGACCCGGCGCCTGATCGACTTCGCCGACCCGGCCCACAGCCTGACCATCAACCCGGTCGGCCAGAGCGGCGTACCGTTCGACAGCCACTATGCCGACCAGGCCGAGGCGTATATCGAAGGGGTTTATTACCAGGCGAATTTCAATGATGAAGAAGTGACGGCCAATACCCGCAGCACGTTGAGGCTGTTGCCCGCGCGGGTCGCGCAGTAGATTTTTTGTTGTCCCGGCGGGCTTCATCGCGAGCAGGCTCGCTCCCACAGGGATTTGGGTTGGCCACGTAACGGTGGTCAACCCAACATCTAGCTCAAGCCGCTTCCGGCGCCGGCGCTCGGCGCACGTCCGGTTGTTTCCAGGAGTCGGCGGCGCCTTCCTCGATAGCCTGCTGGATCGCACGCTTGCGAATCTCTTCGGCACGGCGGCTGAAGAACCAGACCAGGAAGGTCACCAGCGACACCGCCAGCAGAATCAGACTGGCCACGGCGTTGATCTCGGGCTTCACGCCCAGGCGCACCGCCGAGAACACTTCCATCGGCAGGGTCGTGGAACCCGGGCCCGACACGAAGCTCGCCAGCACCAGATCATCCAGGGACAACGCGAACGACATCATGCCCCCCGCCGCCAGGGACGGTGCGATCATCGGGATGGTGATCAGGAAGAACACCTTCCACGGCCGCGCACCGAGGTCCATGGCCGCTTCTTCGATGGACAGGTCCAGCTCACGCAAGCGCGCCGACACCACCACCGCCACATAGGCTGCGCAGAACGTGGTGTGAGCGATCCAGATGGTGACGATGCCTCGCTCCTGCGGCCAGCCGATCATCTGCGCCATGGCCACGAACAGCAGCAACAACGACAGGCCGGTGATCACTTCGGGCATCACCAACGGCGCGGTCACCAGGCCACCGAACAGCGTGCGGCCCTTGAAGTGGGTGATGCGGGTCAGCACGAAGGCCGCCAGCGTCCCCAGTGCCACCGCTGCAATCGCCGTGTAGCAGGCGATTTCCAGCGAGCGCACCACCGAGCCCATCAATTGGGTGTTGTCCAGCAACCCCACGTACCACTTGATCGACCAGCCGCCCCACACCGTCACCAGTTTCGAGGCGTTGAACGAGTAGAGCACCAGAATCAGCATCGGCGCGTAGATGAACAGCAAACCCAGCACCAGCATCAGGTTCGAGAAACGGAAGCGCTTCATTCTTTACCCTCCATTTCCTTGGCCTGACTGCGGTTGAACAGGATGATCGGCACAATCAGGATCGCCAGCATCACCACCGCCAGGGCAGACGCCACCGGCCAGTCACGGTTGTTGAAGAACTCTTGCCAGAGCACTTTACCGATCATCAGGGTTTCCGGACCGCCGAGCAGTTCCGGGATCACGAACTCCCCCACCACCGGGATGAACACCAACATGCAGCCGGCGATGATGCCGTTTTTCGACAGCGGCACGGTGATCTTCCAGAAACTGTTGAAGGTGCTCGAGCCGAGGTCCGATGCGGCTTCCAGCAGGCTGGTGTCGTGTTTGACCAGGTTGGCGTAGAGCGGCAGGATCATGAAGGGCAGGTACGAATACACCACGCCGATGTACACGGCCAGGTTGGTGTTGAGGATCTGCAGCGGTTCGTCGATCCAGCCCATGCTCATCAGGAAACCATTGAGCAGGCCGTTGTTGCTTAGGATGCCCATCCACGCATACACGCGGATCAGGATCGCGGTCCAGGTCGGCATCATGATCAGCAGCACCAGCACCGTTTGCAGCTCTTTGCGCGCACTGGCGATGGCGTAGGCCATCGGGTAGCCGATCAGCAGGCAGAGGATGGTGCTGACCAGCGCCATCTTCAGCGAGCCGAGGTAAGCGGCGATGTACAACTCATCGTCACCGAGCATCGCGTAGTTGCCCAGGTTAAGCAGCACCTGGAGCTTCTGGTCGATGAAGCTATAGATCTCGGTGTACGGCGGTATGGCCACGTCTGCTTCGGCGAAGCTGATCTTCAGGACGATGAAGAACGGCAACATGAAGAACAGGAACAGCCAGATGAACGGAACCCCGATGACCAGCTGACGGCCACCGGGAATTATTCGATTGAGGCGGCGTTTGAGTTTGCGCATGTTCATGAGCGAAGTACCACGCCGCTGTCGTCTTCCCACCACACGTAAACCTGATCACCCCAGGTCGGCCGCTGGCCACGGCGCTCGGCGTTGGCGACGAAGGACTGCACCAGTTTACCGCTCGGCAGTTCGACGTAGAACACCGAGTGGCCGCCCAGGTAGGCGATGTCGTGCACCTTGCCGCTGGACCAGTTGTGTTCACAGGTCGGCATGTCGGCCGTCACCAGCAGTTTTTCCGGACGGATCGCGTAGGTGACGGACTTGTCCTGCACCGAGGTGCTGATGCCGTGGCCCACGTAGATGTTGCGATCCAGGTCCTTGCAGGTGATCAGCGCATGGCCCTCGGCGTCGTCCACCACTTCGCCTTCGAAGATGTTGACGTTGCCGATGAACTCGCAGACCAGACGGCTGGTCGGGGTTTCGTAGATGTCGATCGGGCTGCCGATCTGGGCGATCCAGCCCAGGTGCATGATCGCGATTCGCTCGGCCATGGTCATGGCCTCTTCCTGATCGTGGGTCACCATCACGCAGGTTACGCCGACGCGTTCGATGATCTCGACCAGCTCCAGTTGCATTTGCGAACGCAGCTTCTTGTCCAGCGCGCCCATCGGTTCGTCGAGCAGCAACAGCTTCGGTCGCTTGGCCAAAGAACGCGCCAGCGCCACACGCTGACGCTGGCCACCGGACAACTGATGGGGTTTGCGCTTGGCATACTCGCTCATCTGCACCAGCTTGAGCATCTCGGCCACACGAGCATCGACTTCAGCCGACGGGATCTTGTCCTGCTTGAGGCCGAAGGCGATGTTCTGCGCCACCGTCATGTGCGGGAACAAGGCATAGGACTGGAACATCATGTTGATCGGCCGTTCGTACGGCGGCATCTCCGTGATGTCGACGCCGTCGAGGTAAATGCGCCCCTCCGTGGGCCGTTCGAAACCTGCCAGCATCCGCAGCAAGGTGGACTTGCCCGAACCCGAGCCGCCGAGCAAGGCGAAGATTTCGCCTTTCTTGATTTCCAGGGACACGTCGTCCACGGCAATCGTCTCGTCGAACTTTTTGGTGACCCGGTCGATTTTGACCAACACCTGTTTAGGTGTCTGGTCGCCCTCGAGGGCTTTCTTATAGGCGCCGGAGGCAACTGCCATTTACGAAACTCCCAACAGAATTTGCAGTTCGCTCAACGTGGCGAACCTGGATAGTTTGAAGCTATTTGCCCGACTTGACCTTGGTCCAGCTGCGCGTCATCAAACGTTGAATGTTCGGTGGCAACTCGATGGATACGTACGTCTTGTCGAGGACCGCTTGCGGTGGATAGACCGATGCGTCGGTGCGTATGGACTGTTCCATCAGTTTGTCCGACCCGGGGTTCGGGTTGGCGTAGCCTACGGAATCGCTGACCTGGGCGATCACCTCGGGTTTGAGCAAATAGTTGATGAAGGCATGGGCTTCTTTGGCGTTGGTGGCATCCTTGGGGATCGCCAGCATGTCGAACCAGAGCGCACCGCCCTCTTTCGGAATCGCGTAGGCGATGTTCATGCCTTTGCCGGCTTCAGCCGCGCGGGCCTTGGCCTGGAACATATCGCCGGAGAAGCCGATCGCCACGCAGATGTCACCATTGGCCAGGTCTGCGATGTATTTGGACGAGTGGAAGTACGTCACGTAAGGCCGTACCGCCAGCAACTTGGCTTCGGCCTTTTTGTAGTCTTCAGGATTGGTGCTGTTGGCGTTCAGGCCCATGTAGTTGAGGACCGTCGGCATCATTTCATCGGCGGAGTCGAGGAACGCCACGCCACAGCTGTGCAGTTTCTTGATGTTCTGCGGCTCGAACACCACATCCCAGGAATCGATCTTGTCGAGGCCCAGCACCGCCTTGACCTTGTCGACGTTGTAGCCGATGCCGTTGGTGCCCCACAGATACGGCACGGCGTACTGGTTGCCCGGGTCGTTCTGCTCCAGGCGCTTGAGCAGCACCGGGTCGAGGTTGGAATAGTTAGTCAGCTTCGATTTATCGAGCTTCTGGAAAGCGCCCGCCTTGATCTGCTTGCCAAGGAAGTGGTTGGACGGCACGACCACGTCGTAACCGGTGCGCCCGGCCAGCAACTTGCCTTCCAGGGTTTCGTTGGAATCGAAGACGTCATATACCGGCTTGATGCCGGTTTCTTTCTCGAAGTCGGCCAGGGTGGTCGCACCGATGTAGTCCGACCAATTATAAATATGCACCGTGCCAGCGGCCTGAACACTGACGGCAAGCGTCAGCCCGGCGCCGACCAGCAGGGCATTGCGCAACAAAGAAAAAATAGGCAAGTGGAGGTCCTCTAAAATTAGTTGGGCCCAAGTTGCCCCGCGCTACATGACAGCCATGGCTGCCTGGCAACAAAACCGGCGCGCAACTTACCCTCGAAAAACCGTTCCAGCAAAACTTTCTGTCATTTAATTATTCCTGTTGCCGCCATCGCGCGACGACGGCAACAGGTAGTTGCCTCAAATCGGCTTATTTACCGGATTTGATCTTGGTCCAGCTGCGAGTCAGGATCCGCTGGGTGGCGGCCGGCAAGTCGGCAATCGCGTACAGCTTGGCCAGGACTTCCGCTGGCGGGTAGATGCCTGGATCGCTGGTGATTTCTTTATCGACCAGTGGAGTCGACGCCGCGTTACCGTTCGGGAAACGTACGGCGTCGGTGATTTCTGCCATGATTTCCGGCTTCTGCAGGAAGGTCATGAACTTGTAGGCGCCTTCGACGTTCTCGGCATCTTTAGGGATGGCGACCATGTCGTAGAAACTGCCGGCACCTTCTTTCGGAATGTTGTAGCTGACTTTCACCTTGTCACCGGCTTCAGCGGCGCGAGCCTTGGCCTGGTACATGTCACCCGAGTAACCCACGGCGACGCAGATGTTGCCGTTGGCCAGGTCGGAGATGTACTTGGACGAGTGGAAGTAGCTCACCGAAGGACGAATCTTCAGGAACAATGCTTCGGCTTCAGCCAGTTGTTTCTTGTCCTGGGTGTCGGTCGGATAGCCCAGGTAATGCAGCGCCGCCGGAATCATCTCGGTTGGCGAATCGAGGAAACTGATACCGCACGACTTCAACTTGGCAGCGTTTTCAGGTTTGAACAGCAAGTCCCAGGAGTTGGTTGGCGCATCGGCACCCAGTGCAGCCTTAACCTTCTCGGCGTTGAAACCGATACCGATCGAACCCCACATGTAAGGGAACCCGTGTTCGTTGCCCGGGTCGCTCACCGTTACCGCTTTAAGGAGGTCCGGGTTCAGGTTTTTCCAGTTAGGCAGCTTGGACTTGTCCAGCTTCTGGTAAACGCCGGCCTTGATCTGCTTGGCCAGGAAGTTGTTCGACGGCACGACGATGTCGTAGCCGGACTTGCCTGCCAATAGCTTGGCTTCGAGGGTTTCGTTACTGTCGAACACGTCGTAGACGACTTTGATACCCGACTCGGCCTCGAACTTCTTGACGGTATCCGGTGCGATGTAATCGGACCAGTTGTACACGTGCAGTACCTTGTCATCGGCCTGTACTGCACCCGCCATCACGCCCATCAGGGACATGGCGAGGAGGGTCTTGCCAGCTATCTTCATACCTAATGCCTTCATGGGTAATGCTCCAGTTTTTCTTTTTAACCACCTGCTCAGCAGCCTGTTACCGGGCATCCGAACAACCGTTAGTCTGGCAAGATCCAAGGCAGGCTTTCAAGGAGAGCCCCGTCCTTTGTTTGCACTGAGCGAAGTGCTCACTTCACACCTCGCTCAGAGCCTAGCACTTAGCCCTGTAACGCACTCAGGGTCAGGTCCAGGCACTTGCGTGCTTTTGTTACCAGCTCATCGATTTCAGCCGGTGTAATCACCAGTGGCGGAGCAATGATCATGGTGTCGCCCACCGCGCGCATGATCAGGCCGTTGTCGAAGCAGAAGGTGCGGCAAATCATGCCAACGCCCTTGCCTTCGTAACGTTTGCGGGTGGCCTTGTCCTGAACCAGTTCGATGGCCCCCAACAGACCGACCCCACGAACTTCCCCCACCAACGGGTGATCGCTCAGTTCCCGTAGACGCTTTTGCAAATAAGGTGCCGTTTCTGCACGCACGCGCTCGACAATTTTCTCTTCGCGCAGGATGCGGATGTTTTCCAGCGCCACCGCAGCGGCCACCGGGTGCCCGGAATAGGTGAAACCGTGGTTGAAATCGCCCCCCTCATTGAGCACGTCGACCACTTCGTCACGCACGATCAGGCCACCCATCGGGATGTAGCCGGATGTCAGGCCCTTGGCGATGGTCATCATGTCGGGTTTGAGGTCGTAGTAATCGCTGCCGAACCACTCGCCGGTACGGCCGAAACCGCAGATGACTTCGTCGGCCACGAACAGAATGTCGTACTTGGCGAGGATTTCCTTGATGCGCGGCCAGTAGCTGTCTGGCGGAATGATCACGCCGCCAGCGCCCTGGATCGGCTCGGCAATAAAGGCACCGACGTTGTCGACGCCGACCTCCAGGATTTTCTCTTCCAACTGATTGGCCGCCCAGATACCGAACTCGTTCGGCGTCATGTCACCGCCTTCGCCGAACCAGTACGGCTGGGCGATGTGGACGATACCCGGAATCGGCAAGTCGCCCTGTTCGTGCATATAGGTCATGCCGCCCAGGCTCGCGCCGGCCACGGTGGAACCGTGATAGCCGTTCTTGCGACTGATGATGACTTTCTTCTTCGGCTGGCCCTTGATCGCCCAGTAGTGACGGACCATACGCAGCATGGTGTCGTTGCCTTCGGAGCCGGAGCCGGTGAAGAACACGTGGTTCATGCCTTCAGGCGCTATATCGGCGATGACCTTGGCCAACTCCAGCACCGGCGGGTGAGCGGTCTGGAAGAACAGGTTGTAATAAGGCAGTTCGCGCATCTGTTTGCTGGCCGCATCGGCCAACTCATCGCGACCATAGCCGATCGCAACACACCACAGGCCAGCCATGCCGTCGAGGATCTTGTTGCCTTCGCTGTCCCAGAGGTAAACGCCTTTGGCATTAGTGATGATCCGCGGGCCTTTCTCTTTCAGCTGCTTGAAGTCGCTGAACGGGGCCAGGTGGTGATCGCTGCTCAGGGTTTGCCACTCACGGGTTTTCGGGTTGTTGCTGGTCATGCGAATTCTCCTTGGATTGCAGTGACGACGCGACGAGGATCCGTCGCGCCCGGTGCATCAGACGGCGAAGAGCAGGAATTCCCGCTCCCACGAACTGATCACACGCTTGAAGTTTTCATGCTCGGCCCGCTTGACCGCGACGTAGCCCGTGATGAATTTCTTGCCCAGGTACTTTTCGATGGTCTTGCTGTTTTCCATGCGGTCCAGGGCATCTTCGATGGTCAATGGCAGGCGCAGGTTGCGCCGTTCGTAACCACGCCCCACCACCGGGGCACTCGGGTTATGCCCTTCGAGCATGCCGATAAGGCCGCACAACAGGCTGGCGGCGATGGCCAGGTAAGGGTTGGCATCGGCACCCGGAAGACGGTTTTCCACCCGACGGTTCTGCGGCCCGGCATCCGGAACCCGCAGGCCCACCGTGCGGTTCTCTTCCCCCCACTCCACGTTCACCGGCGCCGAGGTATCCGGCAGGAAACGGCGGAACGAGTTGACGTTGGGTGCGAACAACGGCAGCAGCTCAGGGATGAACTTCTGCAAACCGCCGATGTGATTGAGAAACAGCTGGCTCATGGTCCCGTCTTCATTGGAGAAGACGTTCTTGCCGGTCTCGATGTCGATGACGCTCTGGTGCAAGTGCATGGCACTGCCCGGCTCGCCGGTCATGGGCTTGGCCATGAAGGTCGCAGCCACGTTGTGCTTGAGCGCGGCTTCGCGCATGGTGCGCTTGAACACCAGAATCTGGTCGGCCAGGGACAGGGCATCGCCATGACGGAAGTTGATTTCCATCTGTGCCGTGCCGTCCTCGTGGATCAGCGTGTCGAGGTCCAGCTCCTGCAGTTCGCACCAGTCGTAGACGTCTTCGAACAACGGGTCGAATTCGTTCGCCGCTTCAATGGAGAAAGACTGGCGACCGGTTTCCGGACGACCGGAACGGCCAATCGGCGGTTGCAGCGGGTAGTCCGGGTCATCACTGCGCTTGGTGAGGTAGAACTCCATTTCCGGCGCCACGATCGGCTGCCAGCCGTGGTCGGCGTAGAGTTTCAGCACCTTCTTGAGCACGTTGCGCGGCGACAGCTCGATCGGGTTACCCTGCTTGTCGTAGGTGTCGTGGATCACCTGGGCGGTGGGCTCGATGGCCCAGGGCACCAGGAACACGGCGTTCTGGTCGGGACGGCAGATCATGTCGATGTCGGCCGGGTCGAGCAGTTCGTAATAGATATCGTCTTCGACATAGTCGCCGGTCACCGTCTGCAACAGAACGCTTTCGGGCAGGCGCATGCCTTTTTCGGCAATGAACTTGTTGGTCGGCGAGATCTTGCCCCGGGTGATGCCGGTCAGGTCGCCAATCATGCATTCGACTTCTGTGATCTTGTGGTCTTTCAACCAATCGGTGAGCTGGTCGAGGTTGTTACTCATAAATGCCTCTTAGGCTGAGTTTCCTGACTTTTATAAGTCAGGCGTTATTTGACGCATCGGCGTCGCGTTGTCGTGCGCGCTTGCGGCAGGCATCGCCAAATGCCTGGAAAATCGCAAGGTAGTCAGGATTCAAGCTTACCTGCCATTCAGGATGCCATTGCACGCCCAAAGCAAATGCCTTGCCTTCGATCACAGAGACGGCTTCGATCAACCCGTCGGGCGCTACGGCTTCCACGCGAAGTCCCGGCGCCAGTCGTTCAATGCCCTGACCATGAATCGAATTGACTTGAATCTCGCGAGACAGGCCCAGGCCCGCCAGTACACCGCCCGGCTGGACGTGCACCGGGTGACTGGGGGCGTACTGCCCTTCCAGCGGCAGGCTGTCGTCTTCACGGTGATCCATGAAGGGACCGACCTCATGAACCTTCTGATGCAGGCTGCCGCCGAACGCCACATTCATTTCCTGGAAGCCGCGGCAGATGCCGAGCACGGGAACGCCGGCCTCGACAGCGGCGCGGATCAGCGGGAGAGTAGTGGCATCGCGTGCAGAATCATGAGCAGTGCCTGGCGCGCTGGTCGGGCCGTTATAGTGAAACGGTTCTATATTAGAAGGAGAGCCTGTAAAGAGAATGCCGTCCAGAGCGTCCAGAATATCGGACGGCGCCAGTCGATCCGCCAGGGATGGAAGGACCAACGGCAGGCCCTTGGCAGCTGAAGCCACGGCGCGTACGTATTTGTCGCCACTGATGTGATAAGCATGCAGACCGATCTGCTTTGAGCAGGCGGTGACGCCGATTAACGGCAGGCGAGACATGAAGCACCCCGGTATTATTGCTGTTATGGGTTTGAATCGAGCTTAGCCTTGTTCATTTTTTTACACAACACCCCCGTAAAAAATACAACACGGCCCGCTCAAGCTCGCGGGGACCAAGACGTCAGAAGGCAAAAAAACGCTCCAAAGTGCCTCAAAAAAGCCCAACGAGCGCTTTTTTAGGGCAAAAAAGGCCTCGCTTGACTTCGGCATGCCGTTCGGGTTGACTGGAATCCGAAGAGATCAATGATTGATATTTTTAACAACAAAGGTGTTGCATCATGTCGGTACCCCCGCGTGCCGTTCAGCTTAACGAAGCGAACGCGTTCCTTAAGGAACATCCTGAGGTTCTGTACGTTGACCTTCTGATTGCGGATATGAATGGTGTGGTGCGCGGCAAGCGCATCGAACGCACCAGCCTCCACAAGGTTTACGAGAAAGGCATCAACCTGCCGGCCTCTCTATTTGCTCTGGATATCAATGGCTCGACGGTGGAAAGCACCGGCCTGGGCCTGGACATCGGCGATGCTGACCGAATCTGCTATCCAATCCCCGACACCCTGTGCAATGAGCCCTGGCAGAAGCGCCCGACCGCGCAACTGTTAATGACCATGCACGAACTCGAAGGTGAGCCATTCTTCGCCGATCCTCGCGAAGTCCTGCGTCAAGTCGTTGCCAAGTTTGACGAGATGGGCTTGACCATCTGCGCTGCGTTCGAACTGGAGTTCTACCTGATCGACCAGGAAAACGTGAACGGCCGCCCGCAACCTCCGCGCTCGCCGATCTCCGGTAAACGCCCGCACTCGACCCAGGTCTACCTGATCGACGACCTCGACGAGTACGTCGACTGCCTCCAGGACATTCTGGAAGGTGCGAAAGAGCAAGGCATCCCTGCCGACGCGATCGTCAAGGAAAGTGCTCCGGCGCAGTTCGAAGTGAACCTGCACCACGTGGCCGACCCGATCAAGGCCTGCGACTACGCGGTGTTGCTCAAGCGCCTGATCAAAAACATCGCCTACGACCATGAGATGGACACCACCTTCATGGCCAAGCCTTACCCAGGCCAGGCGGGTAACGGTCTGCACGTCCATATCTCGATTCTTGATAAAGATGGCAAAAACATTTTTGCCAGCGAGGATCCCGAGCAGAACGCCGCACTGCGTCACGCGATCGGCGGTGTGCTCGAGACCCTGCCGGCGCAGATGGCTTTCCTCTGCCCGAACGTCAACTCGTACCGTCGTTTCGGCGCACAGTTCTACGTGCCGAATTCGCCATGCTGGGGCCTGGATAACCGCACCGTGGCGATCCGCGTACCGACCGGTTCCTCCGATGCCGTGCGCATCGAACACCGTGTGGCCGGCGCCGATGCCAACCCGTATCTGTTGATGGCTTCGGTTTTGGCGGGCGTGCACCACGGCCTGACCAACAAGATCGAACCGGGCGCACCCGTGGAAGGCAACTCCTACGAGCAGAACGAGCAAAGCCTGCCAAACAACCTGCGTGATGCATTGCGCGAGCTGGACGACAGCGAAGTCATGGCCAAGTACATCGATCCGAAATACATCGATATCTTCGTGGCCTGTAAAGAGAGCGAGCTGGAGGAGTTCGAACACTCCATCTCCGACCTTGAGTACAACTGGTACCTGCATACCGTGTAAGTGGGTGCAGTAAAAAACAACGCCGTTGGCCTCACAGCCTGCGGCGTTTTTTTATGGCCGCCTGCGGCGGATCGCGGGCAAGCCCGCTCCCACAGTGTCGTGTGATGCACACAGATATTGCGTCCACAGCAGTTCCCTGTGGGAGCGGGCTTGCTCGCGAAGGCGTCCTGGCAGACAACATCAAACCCTGCTCGTACAATGCCCGCTGCCCCGCAGGAGACTTCAATGACGCGCACCGCCACCATTCGCAAACCCCGCGCCCGCAGTCAGGCCCGGATCGACTCGATACTCGATGCCGCCCGCACGCTGCTGGCCGCCGAGGGGGTGGCCAGTCTGTCGATCTACAGCGTCGCCGAGCGCGCGGAGATCCCGCCCTCCTCCGTCTACCATTTCTTCGCCAGCGTTCCGGCCCTGCTTGAAGCCCTGACCGCCGACGTCCACGCCGCGTTCCGTGCCTGCCTGCAAGCCCCCATCGACCACAGCGCCCTCAACGGCTGGCGCGACCTGTCGCGACTGGTGGAACAACGTATGCTCGCCATCTACGACGAAGACGCCGCCGCCCGCCAACTGATCCTCGCCCAGCACGGCCTGACCGAAGTCACCCAGGCTGACCGCCAGCACGACATCGAGCTCGGCGACCTGATGCACAAGCTGTTCGATCACCACTTCGAACTGCCGAAGCTGCCAAGTGATGTCGATGTGTTTGCGCTCGCCATGGAGCTGGGAGACCGGGTGTATGCACGCTCGGTACAGCAGCATGGGCAGATCACGCCGCGAATGGCTGAGGAAGGGATGCGGGTGTTTGATGCTTATCTTGGGTTGTATTTGCCACCCTATCTGCCCAAGCGCGAAGTGCTTTGATCGTTCCCACGCTCTGCGTGGGAACGATCAGGGCTCACACCCTCCGGGGTTGTTGTTTGCGCACGCACTTACAACTTGGCGATCGACACCTCGGTGGATTTCACAAACGCGATCACTTCACTGCCGACCACCAGTTCCAGCTCTTTCACCGAACGGGTGGTGATCACCGAAGTGACGATGCCGGAGGCTGTCTGAACGTCGATTTCCGACAACACGTCACCCAGCACGATTTCCTTGATCGAGCCTTTGAACTGGTTACGAACGTTGATGGCTTTGATAGTCATGATGTTGATTCCTGTCGTTGGATGAATCTTTAAGTTATTGAGCCCAGCGCAATTGCGCAGGCAGTGGTGAAACAGGTTCCGGTTCCGGCGGTTGGCCAGGCAAGGACAGCACGCGATTGAGCACTTCGGTTTCCAGCGCCGCCAGCCGATGGGAACCACGAACCCGAGGGCGCGGCAGTTCCACCGTCAGGTCGAGGCCGACTTCGCCCTCTTCAATCAGGATGACCCGATCGGCGATCGCCACCGCTTCGCTGACGTCGTGGGTCACCAGCAACACGGTGAAGCCATGCTGTTGCCAGAGCCGTTCGATCAGTTGCTGCATCTCGATTCGGGTCAAGGCATCCAGTGCGCCCAGGGGCTCGTCGAGCAGCAGCAAGCGCGGTTGATGGATCAGCGCGCGAGCCAGGGCCACACGCTGCTTCTGCCCACCGGACAACGCTGCCGGCCACTCGTTGGCGCGATCCGCCAGGCCGACCGCTTCCAGCGCGTCCAATGCTTGCGGCCGCCAGTTGCCCTTGAGCCCGAGACCGACGTTGTCGATGACCTTTTTCCACGGCAGCAGACGTGCTTCCTGGAACATCAGTCGGGTGTCTTCCCGGGCTTCACTCAGCGGCGCTGCGCCTGCAAGCAACTCGCCCCCCGTGGGTTTGTCGAGACCGGCGAGCAAGCGCAGCAAGGTGCTTTTGCCGCAGCCGCTACGCCCGACCACCGCCACAAACTGCCCGGCCGGAATGTGCAGGTCGATTTCACGCAGCACTTGCCGCGAACCGAAGGTCTTTTGCAGCTTGCGTACTGCCAGCGGAATTCCGCGCAGCAGGCGTGGAGGTTGTTGAGCCGTCATGCGGCACCTCCCTTGGCAACCTGATAGGCCGGATGCCAGCGCAGCCACACACGTTCAAGTCCGCGCGCCGCAAGGTCGGCCAGCTTGCCGAGCACCGCGTACAAAAGAATCGCCAGCACCACGACGTCGGTCTGCAAGAACTCCCGGGCATTCATCGCCAGGTAGCCGATACCGGAGCTGGCGGAGATGGTTTCGGCGACGATCAGGGTCAGCCACATGAAGCCCAGGGCAAAACGCACGCCGACCAGAATCGAAGGCAATGCCCCCGGCAGGATCACCTGGCGAAACAGACTGAAACCGGACAAGCCATAACTGCGCGCCATCTCCACCAGCGCCGGATCGACGTTGCGGATGCCGTGATACGTATTGAGGTAGATCGGGAACAATGTGCCCAACGCCACCAGGAAAATCTTCGCCGACTCGTCGATGCCGAACCACAGGATCACCAGCGGAATCAGCGCCAGGTGCGGCACGTTGCGGATCATCTGCACCGAACTGTCGAGCAGGCGTTCGCCCCATTTCGACAGGCCGGTGATGAAACCCAGGGCCAGACCGATGCCGCCGCCAATGGCGAAACCGAGCGCCGCGCGCCAGCCGCTGATGGCTAGGTGAGTCCAGATTTCACCGCTGCGGAACAGGCTCACACCCGCTTCGATCACTGCGATCGGCGCCGGCAGAATCCGCGTCGACAACCAGCCCGCCGACACCGACAACTGCCATACCGCCAGCAGCAAGAGCGGCAACGCCCAGGGCGCGAGGCTGTGGATAATTTTCTTCATGGCGGCGCCTCAGCTCTGGGACGCGGCTTTGGGAAGAATGTCGTTGGCCACCATCTCGCCGAACGGGCTGACGTAACCGGCGCTTTTCGGCAGTTCCGGACGCTCGATGTCCAGGTGCGGGAACAGCAACTCAGCCACCCGGTAGGATTCTTCCAGGTGTGGATAACCGGAGAAGATGAACGTGTCGATGCCCAGATCGGCGTATTCCTTCACCCGAGCGGCCACGGTCGGGCCATCGCCGACCAGCGCCGTGCCGGCACCGCCGCGCACCAGACCGACGCCGGCCCACAGGTTAGGGCTGACTTCCAGATTGTCGCGACTGCCACCATGCAATGCCGCCATGCGCTGCTGGCCGACCGAATCGAAACGCGCCAGAGAAGCCTGGGCACGGGCGATGGTATCGTCGTCCAGATGAGAGATCAGTCGATCCGCGGCCTGCCACGCCTCGGCGTTGGTTTCGCGAACGATCACATGCAGGCGAATGCCGAAGCGCACGGTGCGGCCGAGCTTCGCGGCTTTGGCGCGAACCTGCTCAATCTTTTCTGCCACGGCGGCCGGTGGCTCACCCCAGGTCAGGACCATTTCGACCTGCTCCGCCGCAAGGTCTTGCGCCGCTTCCGACGAGCCACCGAAATACAGCGGCGGGCGCGGTTGCTGAATCGGCGGATAGAGCAACTTGGCGCCCTTCACGCTGATGTGCTGACCGTCGTAATCGACGGTTTCGCCTTCCAGTACCCGGCGCCAGATACGGGTGAATTCCACCGAGGCCTGATAGCGTTCTTCGTGACTGAGGAACAAACCGTCGCCGGCCAATTCTTCCGGATCGCCACCGGTAACCAGGTTGAACAGCGCACGACCGCCAGACAAGCGATCCAGTGTCGCGGCCTGACGTGCCGCCACCGTCGGGGAAATGATCCCGGGGCGCAGGGCAACAAGAAATTTCAAACGCTGGGTCACCGGGATCAGCGACGCGGCCACCAGCCACGAGTCTTCGCAGGAGCGCCCCGTGGGAATCAGCACCCCGCCGAAGCCCAGACGATCCGCCGCTTGCGCGACCTGTTGCAGATAACCGTGGTCGACGGCGCGAGCGCCTTCGGCGGTGCCAAGGTAATGGCCGTCGCCGTGGGTAGGCAGGAACCAGAAGATATTGAGGCTCATGGAGTGGTCTCCTTGGGGAATCGAATTACTGCGCTTTGGCCACGGCCGCCGGTGGCGTCCAGATCACGTCTTTGATGCTCAGCTGTTTCGGAATCAGCTTGAGTTGGTAGAAGCTGTCGGCGATTTTCTGCTGGGCGGCGACCACCTCTGGGGTCAGGAACAGCGCGCCGTAGCCTTGGCGTTTCACCGAAGTCAGGGTGATGTCCGTCGGCAGGCCGAGCAGTGGCGAAACCTGTTGGGTTACCTCGATGGGATTGGCCTTGGACCATTCGCCGACCGCGCGCACTTCTTCCACCAGGGTTTTGATCACTTCAGGATTTTTCTGCGCGTAAGGCTTGGTCGCCAGATAGAACTGATGGTTGTCGACAATGCCTTTGCCATCGCGCAGGGTGCGCGCTTGCAGTTGTTGTTCGGCGGCGGCCTGGTACGGGTCCCAGATCACCCAGGCATCGACACTGCCACGCTCGAACGCGGCACGGGCATCGGCTGGAGGCAGGAACACGGTCTGGATGTCGGTGTATTTGAGGCCGGCGTCTTCAAGTGCGCGCACCAGCAGGTAGTGCACGTTGGAGCCTTTGTTGAGCACGACTTTCTTGCCCTTGAGCTCCTGCACCGATTTGATCGGCGAGTCCTTCGGCACCAGGATCGCTTCGCTGTGCGGCGCTGGCGGCTCGTAGGCGACGTAGAGCAGATCGGCGCCGGCCGCCTGGGCGAACACGGGCGGCGTTTCGCCGGTGACCCCAAAGTCGATGGAGCCGACGTTCAGGCCTTCGAGCAGTTGCGGGCCTCCGGGGAATTCAGTCCATTGCACGTCCACGCCTTGGGCGGCGAGGCGTTTTTCCAGGGTGCCTTTAGCTTTGAGCAGCACCAGAGTGCCGTATTTCTGATAGCCGATTCGCAACGTCTCGGCTTGAGCTTGAGTAATGACGCCGAAGGACACAGCCGCAGCAAACAGAGCGACCAGACCACGACGCAAAATGACAGTGCGCATAGCGCTCTCCTTTTTGCAGTTGGGTTTTGGCTGCACCTGCTTGGCCGTTAGCGGCTGAGTAAGGTGAGTACTTCAAATTCAGGTGTGGCTTAAGTGCCGGCTTAAATGCTCCAGCGAGCACTCAACAAACGTTCGTTCAACAGGTTCGGATCGAGCGGTTTCGGCCGTCGGGCCATGGCGCTGAAAAACAGCTCCAGCGATTCATTCAGTCGTTGTGCAAGCTCCGGTGCCAACTGCGCCTGGGCACTGCCTTCGCCGTAAGCGATCTGACTGTCTACGGCGAAAATCCCGTGGAGCATTTCCTGGGCCTTCAACGCCGACAACACCGGCTTGAGCGCGTAATCCACCGCCAGCATGTGGGCGATGCTGCCGCCGGTGGCCATCGGCAGAACCACCTTGTGGCTCAGGGCGCGTTCGGGCAGCAGATCGAGTACGGTTTTCAGCGCACCGGAGAACGACGCCTTGTAAACCGGTGTAGCGATGAGCAATCCATCGGCGTTATCAATCTGTTGCAACAGGTCGATCACCTTCGGGCTGTCGAAGCGGGCATGCAGCAAGTCTTCGGCCGGGAAGTCCCGTACCTGATAACTCACCACTTCCACACCTTGCGCTTGCAACCAGCGTTGGGAGCGTTCCAGCAGCACCCCGGAACGGGAGCGTGGGCTGGGACTGCCACCGAGTGAGACGACCAGCATTCAGACAATTCCTTGAGCGGTGTTGGCGATACGCGGCTTGCGATCTCGCGTCGATGGAGTGACCTTAGCAGGCGATTTATATATCTATAAATCATATTTATTCATTTGATTATTCCCTAAATGAATATGCCAATTGTCTTTTCCAGCCAAAAAACAGGCCGTCGAAACGGCCCGAAATCCCCTGCTTTGGTGTATGCCTTGAACAGATCGCTAACGATTAGGTTGCGGTGTCAGGCGCAGGTAAGGCTTCACCGCCCGATACCCCTTGGGAAAACGTCGCTGGATTTCATCTTCGTCCTTGAGCGACGGCACGATCACGACCTCATCACCGTCCTGCCAGTTCGCCGGAGTGGCCACCTTGTAGTTGTCGGTGAGCTGCAGCGAATCGATCACCCGCAGAATCTCATTGAAGTTACGGCCGGTGCTCGCCGGGTAAGTGATGGTCAGCCGAATCTTCTTGTTCGGGTCGATCACGAACAGCGAACGCACGGTCAGGGTGTCGTTGGCGTTCGGGTGGATCAGGTCGTAGAGGTCGGACACTTTACGGTCCGCATCGGCGAGGATCGGGAAGTTAACGATGGCACTCTGGGTTTCGTTGATGTCCTCGATCCACTTGTGGTGCGAGTCCACCGGGTCTACCGACAGAGCAATGGCTTTGACGCCGCGCTGGGCGAATTCATCCTTGAGCCTGGCGGTAAAGCCCAACTCGGTGGTGCACACCGGCGTGAAGTCCGCCGGATGGGAAAACAGCACGCCCCAACTATCGCTCAGCCATTCATGGAAACGGATGGTGCCGGCGCTGGAATCCTGTTCGAAATCGGGGGCGATATCGCCAAGTCTGAGGCTCATGGTGCTGCTCCTGGTGAGTGCTTGTTGAGCTCAACTGTGCCTGCGTTCAATATTAATTAAAAAGAATAAATATCGATTTATTTAGACCTGGAAAGAATATTAAAGATCTGTTCACTGGACCTGAACGGCCATCGGGACGAACATCGATCACAAGGTTCGAGAAGGCCTTGAGTTGCTGCAAAAAAGGGGAACTTCAAGGAGGGTTTACGGGGGTGAGCCCGCCTTGAAAACGCAAAAGCCCCGCCCGGCGTGATGCCGGGCGGGGCTTTTTTACGTCGGTTACGCGAGCGCTATTACAACAGCGGGATCGAGTAGCTGACGATCAGACGGTTTTCGTCCTGGTCGCGCTGACCTGGGACGTCGTTGCGCCACATGGCGTTTTTCCAGGTGAAGCCCAGGTTTTTCAGCTTGCCTTCCGGAACGACATAGGACAGGGTCAGGTCGCGTTCCCACTCGCTGAGGTTGTCGCCAGAAGCGTTATCAATGTCATCGCCTTTCAGGTAAACGATACCGGCGGTAGCGCCCGGCAGGCCGACCTTGGCGAAGTCATAGGAGTAGCGAGCTTGCCAGGTACGTTCGCCGGCACGGGCGAATTTCTGGATCTGCATGTCGGTGGTCAGGTAGGCCGACGAACCGTCACCCTGGTTCAACCATGGGAAGTCGCTGTTGCCGCTGCTGACCTGGTAGCCGCCACCAAAGGTGTGACCTTCAACCGTATACAGGAACAAGCCGCTGTACAGGTTGTTGTCGACTTTACCCTTGGTTTTAGGGGTGCTGTCCGGGTAGTAGCCGCTTGTGTAGTAGCTGGAGTTGTGACCGTTGGCACCATCGTCTTTGCTGTTGAAGTAACGCAGGTCACTTTTCAGTACGCCCGGACCGATGGACCAGTTGTGCACCAGACCCAGGAAGTGCTGCTTGTAGAAGTCTTCCAGGTTGCCGTAGTAGTACTGGGCAGTCAGGTCTTTGGTGATTTTGTAGTCACCGCCACCGTAGATGAACTTGTTGCTGTCACGACCGGCAGCAGTGTGAGCGTTCGCACCAGCAATCGACAGTTCTTCGTTGTTGCTGGAGTTACGGCCCTTGGCGTGCTCGATCTGACCGCCGACCAGTGTCAGGTCTTTGATTTCGTTCGAGGTGATCTGACCGCCCTGGAAGGTTTGCGGCAGCATGCGACCGTCGTTGGTCACAATCACCGGCAGTTTTGGCTGCAGGGTGCCCAACTTCAGTTCAGTCTGGGATATCTTGGCTTTGGCAGTCAGGCCCAGGCTGGAGAAGTTATCAACCGCTTCGCCGTTGGACTTGCTTGGGAAAACAGTGCCGCCGTAAGAAGTCGAAGTAGCACCGTTAGTGCCGCCACCCGAGTCCAGGCGCACGCCCAGCAGGCCGATAGCGTCAATACCGAAGCCAACGGTGCCTTGGGTGTAGCCCGAGGTGAAACGCAGATCGAAGCCTTGGCCCCATTCTTCGTTTTTGTTCTGAACGCCCGCAGCGGTGCTGGCAGCAGAATCGCGGTTATCGGTGTTGATGTAGAAGTTACGCAGCCCCAATGTGGCCTTGCTGTCTTCGATGAAACCGGCGGCGCCTGCCTGCTGCGCCAAAACCCCTACGGCCACAGCCAGGGCCAAGGTGGACTTCTTCATGTATCGCTCCTCGTTCTAATTTTTGTGTTCTTTGGTCTCGGGTCTAACGCCCCAGATCCACAGATGCGCGATTAGCACCGGACCGTGACTGCCAAGTCAATTGCACCATGTGTGTCTACGACCAAGGTCTAACCGCAGTAATTTGGTCCCTGCAGGGTAATGATTTCCTCATAAACCCAAAAAGAATTATTCAATTCTTTTTCATACCCTTTAGGAATATAGCTCGCTACCAATGATTCGAGCCGGATCACAAGGTATCGACTCACAAGCTAATTCCTAAATGGTATTTATTGGCCTTTTTTTAGATCGATTAGCGTTGCCGCATCCCCTATACGTCAATCACTTTCGAAAAGGCGACGCCATCATGGCTAAACGCGCACTATCTAGTCAATTTGTTACAGTTTGTATATCGCTAGTATTTTCTTTCTCCGCCCAGGCAGCGAATCTCACGTCGATTCGGTACCGGTGCAGAAAATCGCCAAACTGACCGGTGCCAATGCCCTCGATGTGCCGGAACTGCTGGCTGGTTCCGCCTTCCCGGATGCCAAGGCACAACGGATCACCGCGCTGTTGGACGGTGGCACGGCCCAGGCGATTGGCGAGACGGCGAAGTTCTTGAAGGAGCAAGGAAAGGTAGAAACGGTGCTGCCGGATTATTCGCCGTATGTCAGCGCGAAGTTTGTCGCCGAGTAACCCCGTGGCGAGGGAGCTTGCTCCCGCTGGAGGCCGGAGGACTCCCAAACCCGACAACGCGGTGAATCAGTCATAACGCGTTCACTGGTTTTGGGGCTGCTTCGCAACCCAGCGGGAGCAAGCTCCCTCGCCACAAAAGCCGAGACACCGACGGCCATTTCGTCAGAGCGCTTTTTCGAAGATCTTCGAATTACGCTGGTAGTTGTAAAGCGACGCCCGCGCCGACGGTAGCCGTTCGACGCTGCTCGGCACGAAACCCCGCTCACGAAACCAGTGGGCGGTCCGGGTGGTCAGCACGAACAAGGTTTTCAGCCCCTGAGCCCGGGCGCGGGTTTCGATGCGTTCCAGCAATTCATCGCCGCGACCGCCATGGCGGTACTCCGGGTTCACCGCCAGACACGCCAACTCCCCCGCATCCGAATCGGCAATCTGATACAGCGCCGCGCAGGCGATGATCATGCCTTCACGTTCGACCACGCTGAATTGCTCGATCTCACGCTCCAGCACCTCGCGGGAACGACGCACCAGAATGCCCTGCTCTTCCAGCGGGCTGATCAAGTCCAGCAAACCGCCGACATCCTCGATAGCAGCCTCGCGCACAACTTCGAATTGCTCCTGAGCCACCAGCGTACCGCCACCGTCACGGGTGAACAGTTCGGTCAGCAGCGCGCCGTCTTCGGCATAGCTGACGATATGACTGCGCGCCACACCGCCCCGGCACGCCTCAGCGGCCGCGTCCAGCAGCTCGGCCTGATAGTTGCTGCCCAGACGCTGCAAATGCGCCGGCACCTGTTGCGGACGCAGTTCGCGCACCAGACGACCATTTTCGTCGATCAGACCGAGATCCGCGCCAAACAACAGCAGCTTGTCTGCCCCAAGGTCGATGGCCGCGCGAGTAGCGACGTCTTCGCAAGCGAGGTTGAAGATCTCACCGGTCGGCGAGTAACCCAACGGCGACAACAGCACGATGGAGCGTTCGTCCAGCAGGCGATTGATGCCCTTGCGGTCGACCCGGCGCACTTCGCCGGTGTGGTGGTAGTCGACACCTTCGAGCACACCGATCGGCCGTGCGGTGACCAGATTGCCGCTGGCAACCCGCAGGCGCGAACCCTGCATCGGCGACGAGGCCATGTCCATGGACAACCGCGCTTCGATGGCGATGCGCAGTTGGCCAACCGCATCGATCACGCACTCCAGCGTCGCCGCATCGGTGATGCGCATGCCGTGATGGTAATGCGGGGTCAGGCCGCGAGCAGCGAGGCGGGTTTCAATTTGCGGACGGGAACCGTGAACCAGCACCAGACGCACCCCCAGGCTGTGCAGCAGCACCAGGTCGTGGACGATGTTGCCGAAGTTCGGGTGCTCCACGCCGTCGCCAGGCAGCATGACGACGAAGGTGCAATCGCGGTGGGCGTTGATGTAAGGCGAAGCGTGACGAAGCCAATTGACGTATTCGGGCATGAACCTGGGCCTGTAATAAATAGCAGCCGAAAAAAGAGTAACGCAATAAACGCACAGCGGGCTGATGGTTATCGTCGGAACAGGCTTGGCGACACGCGCGCTCTCCTCATGAATACGGGTTGGGACATCGGCAATTTATACGGTTAGCCAGTCAAAACACAGAACCTGCGGGAGCGGGCTTGCTCGCGAAGGCGGCGTATCAGGCACATTAATATCAACTGACACTCCCTATTCGCGAGCAAGCCCGCTCCCACTTGTATATGCGCTCAACTGACTGACATCGCCGTTTTGCCCGGCGTCAGGCAGTAATGTTCGATCAGTTGACGTAATAGATGCACGGTAGGCTGCAAACGTGACATCTCGAGGTATTCCCCCGGTTGGTGGGCGCAGGCGATATCGCCGGGCCCCAAGACCAGTGTTTCACAGCCAAGACGCTGAAGATAAGGTGCTTCCGTGCCGAACGCCACTGCTTCGGCGCGATGACCGGTGAGCTTTTCCGCGACCCGGACCAATTCACAGTCCTCGGCCTGCTCGAACGGCGGCACTTCGGGGAACAGCGGCGCGTAATCGATCTTCACCTGGTGCCGCGCGGCAATGGGGTTGAGCTTCTCCAGGATCGCCGCGCGCAGGGCGCCGGGATCCATGCCCGGCAGCGGACGCAGGTCAAACTCCAGGGAGCACTGGCCGCAGATGCGGTTGGGGTTATCGCCACCGTGAATACAGCCGAAATTCATCGTCGGCTGCGGCACGCTGAACTGCGGATTACGAAATTCCCGCTGCCACGCCAGACGCAAGCCGCGCAGTTCACCGATGGCATCGTGCATGGCTTCGAGGGCGCTATGGCCCAGGCTCGGGTCCGAGGAGTGACCGCTCTGACCGAGGATGTCGATACGCTCCATCATCACGCCTTTGTGCAGACGGATCGGCTTCAGCCCGGTCGGCTCGCCGATCACCGCCGCCCGGCCCAGTGGACGCCCGGCTGCGGCCAAGGCGCGAGCCCCGGACATCGAGCTTTCTTCATCGCAGGTGGCGAGGATCAGCAAGGGTTGCTTGAACGGTTGGTCGAGCAAGGGTTTGACCGCTTCGATGGCCAGGGCGAAAAAACCCTTCATGTCGCAACTGCCCAGGCCGACCCAACGGCCGTCCACTTCCGTCAGTTTCAGCGGGTCGGTCTGCCACAGCGCCGCGTCGTACGGCACCGTATCGCTGTGACCAGCCAGCACCAGGCCGCCGGGGCCAGAACCGAAACTGGCCAGCAGGTTGAATTTGCCGGGGCTGACCTGCTGGATATCGCAGGCAAAACCCAAGTCCCCGAGCCATGTCGCCAACAAGTCGATGACCGGCCGATTGGTTTGATCCAGGCTGGGTTGGGTACAGCTGACGGACGGCGCGGCAATCAGCGCAGCGAACTGATCTTTCATGGACGGCAAAGGCATCGCTGACTCCCAACACTCCCGAATTGAAGTCCATCATAGAACCATCCGGCGACAGGAATAAACCGCTACAGACCCTATCTCGGGTGAGTCCTGTACACTGCACGACCTTGGCAGCCACACATTCCCCCGGCTGCGCTCCCGATCCTGGATTTTCCGGCCATGCAGAAAGAAACCGAAATCAAACTCCGCGTCAGCCGCGAAACCCTCGCCGCCTTGCGCGAGCACCCGTTACTGAAAAAACGCAACAAAAGTGGCTGGGAACGCCGTGAACTGATGAACCAGTACTTCGACACGCCCGAGCGCGATCTGGCCCGCGCCAAGGTTGCCCTGCGCCTGCGCCGCGATGGCGAAGAAGTGATTCAGACCCTCAAAACCCGTGGCCAGAGCGTCGCCGGCCTGTCCGAGCGTCACGAATACGACTGGGATCTACCCAAAGCCAAGCTCGACGTGAAGAAACTCGACGGCGAATGCTGGCCCGAAGAGCTGGCCGAGCTGGACAAGAAAACCCTGAAAGCCATCTTCACCACCGATTTCGTTCGCGAACGCGCGGAAATCGCCTGGGGCCGTGGCAAGACCAAAGTGGTCATCGAAGCCGCGCTGGACCTGGGCCACGTGGTGGTCGGCAAGCAGAAAGAAGAAATCTGCGAACTGGAACTGGAACTGCGCGAAGGCGAGCCGGCCGCGCTGCTGGAACTGGCCGCCGAACTGGCCGCGACCCTGCCGCTGATGCCATGCGACATCAGCAAGGCCGAACGCGGTTATCGCCTGTTCGACGCCAACAGCTACTCGCTGAGCTTGCCGGCGCCGCAGATCACCGCCGAAATGCCGCTGGACGATGCGTTCGCCGCCCTGTGCTGGCATTTACTGGGCAGCAGCCAGCGCCTGGCCGAGCAATATCGCTTCAATGGCCACTGGCGCCTGCTGCAGGACTGGGTCGAGAACCTCGCTGAAATGCGCGCGCTGATCAGCAGCCTCGGTCAGGCCGCGCCGCGTCAGTCGACTCACGATCTGCGGGTCGCGCTGGATGCCTTGCTGGAAGACTGGCGCCCGCTGGTACAAGCCGGCCTGGACGACGAAGACGTGCGCAAAGCCGCGCCGGAGCAGTTCCTCGAAGAGCTGGAAGACCCGCGTTGGGGCCTGTTCTCGCTGAACACTTCGCGTTGGTTGCTGGCCCGTACCTGGGCTGCCGATCGCAACACCCGTGGCAATCGCCAGGGCGCCGCGCAACTGGGCAGCTGGCTGCCACGCCTTCTGGGCGAAGAAGCCAACTCGCTGCAATTGCAGCGTTACCAGCAACAGCCGGAGGACCTGGCCGAGCAACTGCCGCGCATCGAGCGTATCCAGGCCTGGCTGCACCACGCCCGTAGCGTGCTGGACATCCCGGAAATGGATCGCCTGTACGGTGAGCTGAAACAGCTTGCCCTGCTAGCTAACGAGCCGATCACCGATGAGTCGCTGGATGCGCGCAAGCAGCAGGCGATCGCGGTGTATCAGAATCGTGCCTGGAAGACTTTGCTGCGTCTGTAATACCGCCATCGCGAGCAGGCTCGCTCCCACTTGAGTTATCTGTCGTACACATATTTTGTGTTCGCTGAAGATCAAGTGTGGGAGCGAGCCTGCTCGCGATGAGGCCAGCACATTCACCGCAAAAGCTTCAGACCGGCAAACTCGTCGTGGACTTGATTTCCGACAAGGCCACGATCGAGTTGACCTCCTGAATCCCCGGCACCATCGACAACTTCTCGAAGAAGAAGCGCTCATAAGCCTCGATGTCTGCCGTGACGATCCGCAGCAAGAAATCCACCGACCCCATCAGCACATAACACTCCAGCACTTCGGGAAAACCGCGAATCGCCTCGGTGAATTCGGTGAAGTTCGAACGTCCGTGAGCGTTGAGTTTGATCTCGGCGAAGATCTGCGTGTTAAGGCCGATTTTCTTGCGGTCAAGCAACGTCACCTGACCGCGAATGATTCCCTCCTCCTTCATCCGCTGAATCCGCCGCCAGCATGGCGACTGCGAGAGCCCCACCTGTTCGGCGATCTGCGCGCTGGAGAGCGAAGCGTCCTCCTGCAGCAACGCG
Source organism: Pseudomonas sp. P9_31 (assembly GCF_034008235.1). Taxonomy (NCBI): domain Bacteria; kingdom Pseudomonadati; phylum Pseudomonadota; class Gammaproteobacteria; order Pseudomonadales; family Pseudomonadaceae; genus Pseudomonas; species Pseudomonas sp. P9_31. Next base: position 357,719 of record NZ_CP125375.1, on the reverse strand, counting down.
AGAATCTTGCGGTCATAGCCATCCAGCTCGCTGTGCATAGAAAAACCCATAGTTTGTATAAAATCGAATTGAACGATTCGAAGAACCGTCAATAGTCTCCATCATAGATAAGAAATACCCCGCACCGAATGTAAAAATTCCTCCAGTAATTTTGGAGCCCGATCATGCCGCCTCTTGAAGCCGTGAACACCCTTCCCGTCCGCGCCGATGTCTGGAACGTCAGCAACGCCCACTGCCGGGTTCATTACCAACTGCTGGCCGAGGCCGAGCCGGATCTGCTGTGCCGGGCGCTCAACCTGTTCGCCTTGCAGTTTCTGACGCCGCAGCGGGTCAACGTGCAGCGCATGGACGATCTGCTGTCGGTCGACATCGTCATGGATGGCCTGAGCTGGCACCGTGCTCAGGTGATCGCGGAAAAATTACGTAACCTGATCAGCGTCTGCTCAGTGAATCTGCAAGCCGCTGACTCTGCGTGGGATGAGCCGGTTCAGGCAGCTGGTTAAAAAAAACCTGAAAAAAACCGACACGCCTTGGTCCGGTAGTGGCCCAACGGTCTGCGGGAGCGCAGCTATCCTTTGCGAACGGTTGTTCATAAGGAGCCCGCATGTCCGTTCAACTTGCCACTCAGGACCGCTGGCTGGACCTTAACGATTTGCTGCGTGAACTGGTCGCCCAAGGCTTCATCAGCCAGGACTCGGCCGAACACGCACTCAACGCCCGCCGCCGTCACGCCACAAATGCTCAGCAGCACCCGCTGGAGTTCATCGCCAGCCAACACCTGGACGACCTCAGTCGTCCCGGCAAACATCTCGACCTGGAAAGCCTGACGCTGTGGCTGTCTCAGCAGGCCGGCCAGCCTTACTTGCGCATCGACCCACTGAAAATCAACGTCGCGGCCATTACGCCGCTGATGTCCTATGCCTTCGCCCAACGCCACAAGATTCTGGCAGTGTCCATCGACCGCGACGCCGTCACCGTGGCCAGCGCCCAACCCTTCGTCAGCGGCTGGGAAGCCGATCTGACCCACGTGTTGAAGCTGCCGATCAAGCGCGTGGTGGCCAACCCGGTGGACATCCAGCGCTTCAGCGTGGAGTTTTTCCGCCTGGCCAAATCGGTCAGCGGCGCCACCAACGCTGATCAGCAGACCAGCACCCTGGGCAACTTCGAACAGTTGCTCAACCTCGGCGCCAGCGACCAGGAGCCGGACGCCAACGATGCGCACATCGTCAATATCGTCGATTGGCTGTTCCAGTACGCGTTCCAGCAGCGGGCCAGCGATATCCACATCGAACCCCGGCGCGAGCAAGGGACGGTGCGCTTTCGCATCGACGGCGTGCTGCACAACGTCTATCAATTCCCGCCGCAGGTGACCATGGCCATCGTCAGTCGCCTGAAAAGCCTGGGGCGAATGAACGTCGCGGAAAAGCGCAAACCCCAGGACGGTCGGGTCAAGACCAAAACCCCGGACGGCGGCGAAGTCGAACTGCGGCTGTCGACACTGCCGACAGCATTCGGCGAAAAAATGGTCATGCGGATCTTCGACCCGGAAGTGCTGCTCAAGGATTTCGATCAGTTGGGCTTTTCCGCCGATGACCTGCGCCGCTGGCAGGACATGATCCGCCAGCCCAACGGCATCATTCTGGTGACCGGGCCCACCGGTTCAGGCAAAACCACCACGCTGTACACCACCCTGAAGAAACTGGCGACGCCAGAGGTCAACCTGTGCACCATCGAAGACCCGATCGAAATGGTCGAGCCGGCGTTCAATCAGATGCAGGTCCAGCACAACATCGACCTGACCTTTGCCGCCGGCGTGCGCGCGCTGATGCGGCAAGACCCGGACATCATCATGATCGGCGAGATCCGCGACCTCGAAACCGCCGAGATGGCGATTCAGGCCGCACTCACCGGCCACTTGGTGCTGTCGACGTTGCACACCAACGATGCCCCGAGCGCCATCAGCCGCCTGCTGGAACTCGGCGTGCCGCATTACCTGATCAAGGCCACGGTGCTAGGGGTCATGGCCCAGCGCCTGGTTCGCACGTTATGCCCTCACTGCAAGGCGCCGCTGACCTTGGGTGAGGACGACTGGCAAACCCTGACCCGACCCTGGCAAGCACCATTGCCAGGCAATGCCCAACGCGCCATCGGTTGCCTGGAATGCCGCGAAACCGGCTATCGCGGTCGCGCCGGGGTTTACGAAATCATGCAGCTGACGGACGGCATCAAAGCGCTGATCAACCCCGACACCGATTTGCTCGCGGTCCGGCGCCAGGCCTTCAAGGAAGGCATGCGCAGTTTGCGCTTGTCGGGGGCGCAGAAAGTGGCGGCGGGTTTGACCACGCTCGAAGAGGTGTTGCGAGTGACGCCGCAGAGTGAGCAGAAATAGACAGCCCCTAATGCCGGCAAGTCAGGACGCATAACCTGTGGGAGCGTGGCTTGCCCGCGAAGAATACACCGCGTTTTTTCAGGTATTACGCGTCATCGTTCTTCGCGGGCAAGCCACGCTCCCACAGGATTTTCGTCGCTCAAATTTCTAGACTTACCGGCATTTGGCCTCTCCAAGTCGCATTCAAATCTTTTGCCCTACACTCTGGTCATCGCAACTCAACCAGACTGGACAGGGACCGTTATGGGCATTGCACTGATTCTCTTCGTCGCGCTGGCCGTGGCCATTCTTTTCATGGGCTTCAAAGTGGTGCCCCAGGGGTTTGAATGGACGGTCGAACGTTTCGGCCGCTACACCAACACCCTCAAGCCAGGCCTGAGCATCATCATTCCGGTGATGGACCGCATCGGCCGCAAGATCAACGTGATGGAAAGCGTGCTGGACATTCCGCCCCAGGAAGTCATCACCGCCGACAACGCCACCGTGCAGATCGACGCCGTGTGCTTCTTCCAGGTGGTCAATACCGCCCAGGCTGCCTACGAGGTGAACAACCTCGAACATGCCGTCCGCAATCTGCTGCAAACCAATATCCGCACCGTGCTCGGGTCCATGGAGCTGGACGCGATGCTCAGCCAGCGCGACAACATCAACGAAAAGCTGCTGCGCACCGTCGATGAGGCCACGGCGCCGTGGGGCATCAAGATCACCCGGATCGAGATCAAGGACATCAGCCCTCCCGCCGACCTGATGGCCGCCATGTCCGGCCAGATGAAAGCCGAGCGAATCAAACGCGCACAGATTCTGGAAGCCGAAGGTTTGCGCGCCTCGGCGATCCTCACCGCCGAAGGCAAGAAGCAGGCGCAGATTCTCGAAGCCGAGGGTAGCCGTCAGGCGGCGTTCCTCGAAGCCGAGGCCCGGGAGCGTCAGGCCGAGGCCGAAGCCCAAGCCACCAAAGTGGTGTCCGAAGCCATCGCCGGCGGTAACGTGCAAGCGGTCAATTACTTCGTTGCGCAGAAGTACATCGATGCCTTGGGCAAACTGGCTTCGGCCAACAACAGCAAAGTGATCCTGATGCCGCTCGAAGCCGGTTCGATGATCGGCGCCGTCGGTGGCATTGGCGAAATCGTCAAAGCCACCTTCGACGGCAAGAAAGGCTGAGGTCGCTGCCCATGGAACTGTTTTCGTTCTGGAGCTGGTTGGCCCTGGGCACGCTGCTATTGATCCTCGAAGTGTTCGGTGCCGGCGGTTATCTGCTGTGGATCGGCATGGCAGCCGCCGCCGTCGGCGTGCTGACGTTCTTGATACCGGGCTTGCCCTGGGAATTGCAGGTGCTGCTGTTTGCCGTCTTTTCAATCCTCACCGCCCTGTACTGGTGGAGACGTCAACGCAGTGTGGTGCGGGCCAGCGATCAGCCGAACCTGAACCTGCGAGGGCAAGAGCTGATCGGCAAGGTGTTCGTGGTCACCGAAGCGATTGTCGACGGCCGCGGCAAGATCAAGGTCGCCGACGGCGTGTGGATGGCCCGGGGGCCCGACACCGCATCCGGCAGCCGTGTTCGGGTGGTCGGGCAGCAAGGGGCAATTTTACTGGTGGAGCGGGCCGACTAACGTCACGGAACTCGATTGGGTCATGGGCAATCAAAGGCCGCAGTTAAAACCCAGTGGAGTCACCTTTTATGCGTCTCAAACTTGCTGTCGCTACCTTCGCCGTGTTGTCCCTTCAAGTCGGTTCGGCGATGGCTGATGACAGCTTTTTGCGTAACGTCCTTACTTCCGGTGCCACCACCGGTACGTCCTACCTGACCTCCAGGGATCACAAACTGGTCGTCGCCGCCCAGGACGACGCCGGTAGCTTTGTCGCCAGTGACGGCGCCATTCGCGGCCCCTATCTGGAAGCCGCCATGCAGAAAGTCCGCGCTGAAAACCCTGGCCTGCAAGCCACGGACATGGAACTGGCGAACGCCATCCTGGCGAAGAATGCCATCGCCTCGAAATAAGGTTCGTTGCTCAACAAAATGCCGCTCTGGATGAGCGGCATTTTTTTGCCTGATGCAAATCCCTGTGGGAGCGAGCCTGCTCGCGATAGCAGTGGATCAGTCGAAACCATCAGTGACTGTTACGCCGCTATCGCGAGCAGGCTCGCTCCCACATTGGGTTTGTGTGTTCCGTGACTTCAGCGATATTCGTCCACCGGCACACACGCGCAAAACAGATTGCGGTCGCCGTAGACATTGTCCACACGGTTCACCACCGGCCAGTACTTATGGGCCTTGGTGTGAGCATCCGGCGTCACCGCCTGCTCGATGCTGTACGGCCGCTCCCAAACCCCGGTGATGTCGGCCAAGGTATGCGGCGAACGCTTCAGCGGGTTGTCCTCCGCCGGCCAGTTGCCATTCTGCACCTCGTTGATTTCCGCGCGAATGCTCAGCATCGCGCCGATAAAACGGTCCAGCTCCGCCTTCGATTCACTCTCGGTAGGCTCGACCATCAACGTCCCCGGCACCGGGAACGACATGGTCGGCGCATGGAAGCCGTAATCCATCAGGCGCTTGGCAACGTCTTCTTCGCTGATCCCGGTCAGCGCCTTGAGCGGCCGCAAGTCGAGAATACATTCATGGGCCACTCGATCGTTGCGCCCGGTGTAGAGCACCGGGAACGCCCCGGACAAATGCTGCGCCAGGTAATTCGCGGCGAGGATCGCCACCTCACTCGCATCCGCCAGTTGCGGCCCCATCATGGCAATGTACATCCAGCTGATGGGCAGAATGCTTGCACTGCCCCAGGGGGCCGCGCTCACCGCACCGTTCTCCGGCAGCGGGCCATCGATCGGCACCACCGGGTGATTGGCGACGAACGGCGCCAGGTGCGCCCGGACGCCAATCGGGCCCATCCCCGGTCCGCCACCGCCGTGGGGAATGCAGAAAGTTTTGTGCAGGTTCATGTGCGACACGTCGGCACCGATGTCTGCCGGCCGCGCCAACCCGACCTGCGCATTAAGGTTGGCGCCATCCATGTACACCTGACCGCCATGGCTGTGGATAACTTCACAGATCTGGCTGATGCCTTCCTCGTAGACCCCGTGGGTCGAAGGATATGTCGCCATCAGGCAGGCGAGTTTGTCCCCCGCCTGCGTGGCCTTTTCCTTCAGATCATCCAGATCGACGTTACCCGCCTCGTCGCACTCGACGATTACCACCCGCATCCCGGCCATTTGCGCCGAGGCCGGGTTGGTGCCGTGGGCCGAGGACGGGATCAGGCAGATATCCCGCGCGCCTTGATGGCGGCTCTCGTGATATTTGCGGATCGCCAGCAACCCGGCGTACTCGCCTTGAGCGCCCGAGTTGGGTTGCATGCAGATCGCATCGAAACCGGTGATTGCGCAGAGCCAACGCTCCAGTTCCTCGATCATCAACGAATAACCCACCACCTGCTCTTTCGGTACGAACGGGTGCAGGTTGGCGAACTGCGGCCAGGTGATCGGGATCATCTCGCTGGTGGCATTGAGCTTCATGGTGCAGGAGCCCAACGGGATCATTGACTGATTGAGCGCCAGGTCTTTGTTTTCCAGCTGCTTGAGGTAACGCAGCATTTCGGTTTCGCTGTGATGAGCGTTGAACACCGGATGACGCAGACAAGGCGTACGGCGCTGCAACTCCGCAGGGATGCCGGACAACAGGACTTCAGCATCCAGTTCGTCGACATTGAGCCCATGGTCGGCACCGAGAAATACATCGAACAGCTTCGCCACGGTGGCTTCGTCACAGGTTTCGTCGAGGCTCAGGCCCAACAGCCCACGACCGAGAGTGCGCAAGTTGATGTGCGCCGCCTGGGCACTTTCGATGATCGCGGTCTGAGTACCACCGACCTCCAGGGTCAGGGTGTCGAAGAAGTGCTGGTTGAGACGAGTGATCCCGTGACGTTCCAGGCCGGCGGCGAGGATGCAGGTCAGTCGATGGACGCGCTGGGCAATCCGTTTGAGCCCTTCCGGGCCGTGGTAGACCGCGTAGAAACTGGCGATATTGGCCAGCAGTACCTGGGCGGTGCAAATGTTGGAGTTGGCCTTCTCCCGGCGAATATGTTGCTCGCGGGTTTGCAGGGCCATGCGCAATGCCACGTTGCCGCGAGCATCTTTCGACACGCCGATGATCCGCCCGGGAATCGCCCGTTTGTATTCATCGCGACTGGCAAAAAACGCCGCGTGCGGGCCGCCGTAGCCCATGGGCACACCGAAGCGCTGTGATGAACCGAACACCACATCGGCGCCCAACTCTCCCGGCGGAGTCAGCAACAGCAGGCTCAGCAGATCGGTCGCCACACAGGCCAGGGCTTGCTGGGCATGCAGATGATCGATCAATGGACGCAGATCGCGTACTTCACCATGGGTGTCGGGATATTGCAGCAGCGCGCCGAACACCTGATGCTGCTTCAAGTTATCCACAGCGTCGATGATCAGGTCGAAACCGAAGCCTTCGGCACGGGTCTGCACCACGGAAATGGTCTGGGGATGGCAATTCTCATCGACGAAAAACAGGTTGCTTCTGGATTTGGCCACGCGTTTGGCCAAGGCCATGGCCTCGGCCGCCGCCGTGGCTTCATCCAGCAGCGAGGCGTTGGCCAGTTCCAGACCGGTCAGGTCGATGGTCAGCTGCTGGAAGTTCAGCAACGCTTCGAGCCGGCCTTGGGCGATCTCCGGTTGATAGGGCGTGTAAGCGGTGTACCAACCGGGATTTTCCAGCACGTTGCGCAGGATGACGGCCGGTGTGAGAGTGCCGTGATAACCCATGCCGATCAGGCTGGTCCAGACCTGGTTCTGTTCGGCGTAGCTGCGCAATTTGGCTAGCGCGGCTTCTTCATCGAGGGCGGGCGGCAGGTCCAGCGGTCGGTTGAGGCGAATTCCCGGCGGCACCGTCTGCTCGATCAACTCGACGCGGCTGCCAAGGCCGAGACTGTCGAGCATCGCCTGCTGCTCGGCGGCATCGGGCCCGAGGTGGCGGCGCAGGAAAGCATTGGGGTCGCGTAACTGACTCAAGGACGGCAACTGGGACATGACGGGCTCTCTCTTGACTGGCGCTCAGCGTCGATGCGATACGGTCAAACCAGCATAGCAGTCGATACCCGCACGGATGGCGTGGCGCCGTTGGTCAATCCGGATCATCATGCTCGGCGCCTACAAACGTTCGCTGATCAGGTATCTGCATTTATGAGCCAACTGTCTTTCCTGCCCTTCTCCAAACCCACCATCGATGAAGCCACGATTGCCGCTGTCGGCGATGTGCTGCGCTCGGGCTGGATTACCAGCGGCCCCAAGGTGCAGGCTTTTGAAGCGCAACTCTCGGAATATTTTGGCGGGCGCCTGGTGCGTACGTTCAATTCCGGCACCTGTACCATGGAGATCGCGTTGCGTATTGCCGGAGTCGGGCCGGGCGATGAAGTGATCACCACGCCGATTTCCTGGGTGGCCACCGCCAACGTGATTCTGGAAGTTGGCGCTACGCCCGTGTTTGCCGACATCGACCCGGTCACCCGCAATATCGACCTGGCTCAGCTTGAAGCGGCGATTACCCCGCGCACCAAAGCCATCATCCCGGTGTTTCTCGCGGGACTGCCCGTGGACATGACGCGCCTTTACGCGCTGGCAAAAAAGCACGGTTTGCGAGTAGTGGAAGACGCGGCCCAAGCATTGGGTTCGAGCTGGAACGGGCAGCGAATCGGTGCGACTGGCGATTTCGTGTCCTTCAGTTTCCAGGCGAACAAGAACGTCACCTGCTCAGAGGGCGGTTGCCTGGTGCTGAACAATGCCGAGGAAGTGCGGTTGGCGGAAAAGTACCGCTTGCAGGGCGTCACCCGCAGCGGTTTCGATGGGCTGGACGTTGATGTGCTGGGCGGCAAGTTCAACATGACCGATGTCGCGGCGGCCATTGGCCTGGGGCAGTTTGCCCACATCGAGGCGATCACCGCTCATCGTCGTGAGCTGGCCAAACATTACTTCGCCTGCTTTGGCGAGGACTTCGAAGCGCAATACGGGGCTCAACTGCCCCCTGCGGACTTCGAGAACAGCAATTGGCATTTGTTCCAGCTGGTGCTCCCGGAACGCCAGGATGGCAAACCGGCACGGGCCACGTTCATGGAGCAGATGCAGGCACTGGGGGTTGGTATCGGCTATCACTACCCGCCGATCCACCTGCTGAGTCTTTACCGCGAACGCGGGTTCAAGGAAGGCATGTTCCCGGTAGCCGAACGGGTCGGACGACTGATCGTCTCGCTACCGATGTTCACGACCATGGATAAAGCGGATGTCGAGCGTTCGGTGGCAGCGGTGAAAGCCGTTCTAAAGCCGTAGAACCTGTGGGAGCGAGCCTGCTCGCGAAGTGGGCGTGTCAGTTGGCATAAATGTTTGCTGACACACCGCTTTCGCGAGCAGGCTCGCTCCCACATGAATTACTCGCCGATAGCGGCCTTGTAGGCCATCGCGTCGAGCAGGTTGTTCAGCTCAGAGGTATCGCTTGGCTCCAGTTTGAAGAACCAGCTGTCATAGGGCGCGCTGTTGACCAGTTCCGGGCTGTTGGCCAGCTCTTCATTAACGGCAATGACTGTGCCGGAGACTGGCGAGTAGATATCCGACGCGGCCTTGACCGACTCGACGACACCCGCAGCCTCACCGGCAGCGAACACTTTGCCGATTTCCGGTAGCTCAACGAACACTACATCACCCAAGGCTTCCTGAGCATGGTCTGAAATACCCACTTTCACGCCGCCATCATGGTCTAGACGGGCCCATTCGTGACTTTCGGCAAAACGCAGGTCGACAGGGATTTCGCTCATGTTCTGTGTCCTCAAGAAAAATGTCAGCGGTCATTGCCCGCCAAAAAAAGTTAGATCAAGGTTTTGCCGTGGCGTACGAAGGTCGGTTTGACCACTCGGACCGGGTACCACTTGCCACGGATTTCCACTTCAGCGCGGTCGGCGGTGGCCACCGGCACGCGCGCCAGTGCAATCGACTTGCTAAGCGTAGGAGAGAAACTACCACTGGTGATCTCCCCTTCGCCAACATCGGCGATGCGAACCACCTGATGAGCACGCAAAACCCCACGTTCCTCAAGGACCAGACCGACCAGTTTGTGCTGCACGCCACTGGCCTGTTCGGCTTCCAGAGCAGTACGACCGATGAACTGGCGCGTGGCCGGCTCCCAGGCAATGCTCCAGGCCATGTTGGAGGCCAACGGCGAAACCTCTTGATGAATGTCCTGACCGTACAGATTCATGCCGGCTTCGACCCGCAAGGTATCCCGCGCGCCGAGACCGATCGGGGATATGCCCGCGCCCACCAGATCGTTGAAGAACCCCGGCGCCTGATCGGCCGGCAGCACGATTTCCAGACCATCCTCACCGGTGTAACCGGTGCGCGCAATGAACCAGTCACCGTCGGTCTGCCCCTCGAAATATTTGAGTTGCTGGATCAACGTGCTACGGGACTGCGTCACCAGTTCGGCAATCTTGTGCCGGGCGTGAGGCCCTTGAATGGCCAGCATCGCCAACTCGGAGCGCTCGTTGAGCTGCACATCGAAGTCGCCGAGATGAGCCTGCATCCAGGCCAGGTCCTGGTTGCGGGTGGAGGCGTTGACCACCAGCCGATAGCCGTCATCGAGGCGATAGACGATCATGTCGTCGACGATACCGCCGTGCTCGTTGAGCATGGCGCTGTACAAGGCACGGCCGGGGCTGTGCAGGCGTTCGACGTCATTGGCCAGCAAATATTGCAGCCAGGCCTTGGCCTGGGGGCCGTCGACATCGATCACGGTCATGTGGGATACATCGAATACCCCGCAATCGCGGCGCACCTGATGGTGTTCCTCGACCTGCGAGCCGTAATGCAGAGGCATATCCCAACCGCCAAAATCGACCATCTTCGCGCCGAGGGCGAGATGAAGGTCATACAGAGGCGTGCGCTGTCCCATGGGTTTCTCCTTCCGGGCGTGGCGAAGGTGCGGACAGACGCTGTACGGGGTGAAACGCCTTGAAATAAAGGCTTTCAGCCGATTTCAGCGAACCGGTCTCAAAGACGGACCGCACCGAATGCCGCGCATTGTAGCCGCAAGGTGTAGGACTGGCACCTAGCTGTTTCGATGCGCCGAACGCCGGATCAATCCGATGACCGGCAACAGCCCGACCAAAACCAGGGTCAGTGCCGGCAACGAGGCCCTGGCCCACTCACCTTCGCTGGTCATTTCAAAGATCCGCACCGCCAGCGTGTCCCAGCCAAACGGGCGCATCAGCAGGGTTGCGGGCATTTCCTTGAGCACGTCGACGAACACCAGCAACGCCGCGCTCAACGTGCCCGGCAGCAGCAGCGGCAGATACACTTTGAAAAACAGTCTTGGCCCACTGACGCCAAGGCTACGTGCTGCTTCGGGCAAAGAGGGTCGTATTCGCGCCAGGCTGCTTTCCAGCGGGCCATAAGCCACGGCGATGAATCGCACCAGATAGGCCAGCAACAACGCCGACAGGCTGCCCAGCAGCAACGGCTTGCCCGCGCCGCCAAGCCAGCCCGACAACGGAACCACCAGTTCGCGATCCAGGTAACTGAACGCCAGCATGATCGATACCGCCAACACCGAGCCCGGCAAGGCATAGCCAAGGTTGGCCAGGCTGATGCCGGAACGGATCGCCCGGGTCGGCGCCAATCGACGGGCAAAGGCCAGCACCAGTGCGACACTGACGGTGATCAGCGCCGCCACGCCGCCCAGGTAAAGGGTATGGACGATCAATCCGGCATAACGCTCATCCAGATCGAAGCGCCCGCGTTGCCAGAACCACACCACCAGTTGCAGCACGGGAATGACGAAGGCGCAGGCGAACACCAGACCACACCAGCTCATGGCCGCCAGTGCCTTGACTCCGCGCAGGTGATACAACGCCTTGACCCGCGGCCGCTCGTTACTCGCCCGATTGGCCCCACGGGCGCGACGCTCGCCATACAGCACGACCATCACCACCAACAGCAACAGACTGGCCAGTTGCGCGGCGGTGGAGAGACTGAAAAATCCGTACCAGGTCTTGTAGATGGCGGTGGTGAACGTATCGAAGTTGAACACCGACACCGCACCGAAATCCGCCAGGGTTTCCATCAGCGCCAACGCCACCCCCGCGCCGATGGCCGGACGTGCCATCGGCAACGCAACTCGCCAGAACGCCTGCCACGGGGATTGCCCAAGGACTCGCGCCGCTTCCATCAACCCCTTGCCCTGGGCCAGAAACGCGGTGCGCGCCAACAGGTAAACATAGGGATAGAAGACCAGCACCAGCACCAGAACCACTCCGCCGGTGGAGCGCACTCGCGGCAGCCTCAAACCACTGCCGAACCATTCGCGCAGCAGGGTTTGCACCGGGCCGGCGAAATCCAGCAGGCCGACGAAGACGAAGGCCAGCACGTAAGCAGGAATCGCGAATGGCAGCATCAACGCCCAGTCCAGCCACCGCCGCCCCGGGAACTCACAGAGGCTGGTGAGCCAGGCCAGGCTGACGCCCAGCAGTGTTACACCGAAGCCAACGCCGAGTACCAAAGTGAGGGTATTGCCCAGCAGTCGCGGCATCTGGGTGTCCCACAGGTGGGACCAGATCTGCTGATCGATGGTTTGCCAGGAGAGAAGCAGGACGCTCAGGGGCAGCAGGACCAGCGCAGCGATGGCGAAGACCAGGGGATACCAGCGGCGTTGGGCGGGGTGGGCCAAGGAAAAGCTCTCGGGTAAATCAACGAAGTGTAGGGAATACGCAAAAAGATCGCAGCCTGCGGCAGCTCCTACCGGGTGTACATCATCCCAATGTAGGAGCGGCCGAAGGCTGCGATCTTTTGATCTTTAAAACAACAGACTCAGTTCCAGCCGACCCGATCCATCATCCGAATCGCTTCAGCCTGGCGCTTGCCGGCGATTTCCACCGGCAAGGTGTCGGCCACGAACTTGCCCCAACTCGCGACTTCCGCTGAAGGCTGAACGGCAGGGTTGGCCGGGAACTCCTGGTTCACGTCAGCGAAAATCTTTTGCGCTTCAGGCGTGGTCATCCACTCCACCAAAGCCTTGGCGGCTTCCGGGTGCGGCGCGTGCTTGGTCAGGCCAATGCCCGACAGGTTCACGTGTACGCCCCGGTCGCCCTGATTCGGCCAGAACAGCTTCACCGGCAGGTCTGGCTTCTGTTTGTGCAGGCGGCCGTAGTAGTAAGTGTTGACGATGCCGACGTCGCACTGACCGGCGTTGATCGCTTCCAGTACCGCGATGTCGTCGGAGAACACGTCGGTGGACAGGTTGTTGACCCAGCCCTTGAGGATTTTCTCGGTTTTCTCGGCGCCATGGACTTCGATCATGGTGGCGGTCAGGGACTGGTTGTAGACCTTCTTCGCCGTGCGCAGGCACAGGCGGCCTTCCCACTGTTTGTCGGCCAGCGCTTCGTAGGTGGTCAGCTCACCGGGTTTTACCCGGTCGGTGGAGTAGGCGATGGTCCGTGCCCGCAGGCTCAGACCGGTCCAGGCATGGGAAGAAGCGCGGTATTGCAGCGGGATGTTGGCGTCGATCACCGTGGACGTGAACGGCTGGAGAATGCCCATCTGCTCGGCCTGCCAGAGGTTGCCGGCATCGACGGTCAGCAGCAGGTCGGCGGTGGCGTTTTCGCCCTCGGCCTTGATCCGCTGCATCAGCGGCGCTTCCTTGTCGGTGATGAACTTCACCTGCACGCCGGTCTTTTGGGTGTAGGCATCGAAGACCGGTTTGATCAGTTCATCGATACGCGAGGAGTAAACCACCACCTCGTCGGCGGCCTGGGCGGCGGCGCTGCCAATCAGGGTCAGGGCCAGTGCGGTCAGTAGACGCTTGGGTGCCAACATGGAAGCGGTCTCTCGAAAGGGGAAGTGATGCCAAATGATAAGGACTCACATTTCGCTTCTCAATCGAACAGTGGGTGGAGGCGTTACCAGATGTTGCACAGCTAGGGACATGAGGTGTCTGATCTGCCGCCATCGCGGGCAAGCCCGCTCCCACAGGTATTCAGGTGTTAATGCATGATGTGTGAGCCCTGAAGATCCTGTGGGAGCGGGCTTGCCCGCGATGGGGCCAGTTACCGCAGCGAAGATCTCAAGCCTTGGCAAGCGCCGGCAAATCCCCGATCAACCCAAGCGCTTCGCGCACGAACAACGCCTTGGCCTCGGGCATCTGATCGACCATCTTCAACCCGGCATTGCGCAACCAGCGCACCGGCAACGGATCGGCCTGGAACAAGCGCTCGAACCCTTCCATCGCCGCCATCAACGCCAGGTTGTGGGGCATGCGCCGACGCTCGTAGCGACTGAGCACTTTCACATCCGCCAACCGCTCACCGCGCGCGGCCGCTTGCAGCAGCACTTCGGCCAGCACCGCGGCATCGAGGAAACCGAGGTTCACGCCCTGCCCGGCCAACGGATGGATGGTGTGGGCCGCGTCACCGATCAGCGCCAGGCCTTCGGCCACGTAACGCTTGGCATGACGCTGACGCAGCGGCACGCACAGGCGCGGGTCGACGCTGAGTACCGTGCCGAGGCAGCCTTCAAAGGCCCGCTCCAGCGCCTTGCAGAAGCCTTCGTCGTCCAGCGCCATCAGGCGTTCGGCTTCGCTCGGCGTGGTCGACCAGACGATCGAGCACCAATCCTGCTGGCCGTCCCGTTCCAGTGGCAAAAACGCCAGCGGGCCGTTGTCGGTGAAACGCTGCCAGGCGGTCATTTGATGAGGTTTGGAACTGCGCACACTGGTGACGATCGCGTGGTGCAGGTAATCCCACTCGCGGGTCGCGACGCCGGTCAGGCGCCGCACCGCCGAGTTGGCGCCATCCGCCGCGATCACCAACGGCGCCCGCAAGGTACGGCCATCGGCCAGGGTCAGCAGCCAGTCGTCACCGGAGCGGCGCATCTGCTCCAGACGCGCATTGGCCAGCATCCCGAGATCGCAGTCGTGCAGTCGATCGAGCAAGGCGTCCTGGACCACGCGGTTCTCGATGATATGCCCGAGCACGTCGGCATGTACGCTGGTCGCCGAGAAATGGATCTGCCCAGTGCCGCTGCCGTCCCAGACGTGCATGTCGGTGTAGGGGCTGCTGCGTCGATTGGCGATGCCGTCCCAGACGCCCAGGCGTTCGAGTATGCGTTGGCTGGCCGCCGACAGGGCGCTTACTCGCGGTTCGAACGGCGCTTGCCCATCGAAGGGTTTGACGCTCAGGGGGCTACCGTCCAGCAGCAGGACTTCGAGCCCACTGTTCTGTAACGCCAGCGCCAGGGCACTGCCGACCATTCCGGCCCCGACAATCAGCAGATCTGCGCGCATTTCCATGCTTTAGGCCTGTCTCGCTTGCGGCTTGAGCCGCACGTAAAGGGTTTTCTCGACGCACGCCACCAAGGTGCCTGCGCCGTCGTGAATATCGACTGGGTTCGCCAGCCACTCAAACATCGGGACGCGTACCCAGGCCCATGGCCTGCCGGGCGAACCAGCGCTTGGCCGGCGGCAGCAGATCGAGGCCGAGCAGGCCGATGTTGCGGCCCAGGGAAACCAGCGGCTGGGTACTGCCGAACAACCGGGTGACCTGATCGGAGAAACCCACGGTCAGGTTCTGGTCCAGACGCTGGCGCTCACGGTAGGCCTGCAAGGTGGCGAAGTCGCCGGGCGCTGTCTCGCTGCCCAACAAGGTGTCGGCCAAGGCCTGGGCATCGCGCAGGGACAGGTTGAAGCCTTGTCCGGCAATCGGATGCAGGCTGTGAGCGGCGTTGCCGAGGATCGCCAGATGCGGGCGGACTTGTTCCTCGGCTTCGATCAGCGACAGCGGATACAAATTCCGTGCGCCGACCTGTTTCAGGGTGCCCAGGCGATAACCGAAGACGCCCTGCAACTCGCTGAGAAAGCTGCGCTCATCGAGGGCCGCCAGCCGTTGCGCGTCCATGCCCAGACGGGTCCAGACCAAGGCGCAGCGATTGTCCGGCAGCGGCAGCAAGGCCATCGGGCCATCGTCGGTAAAACGCTCGAAGGCCATGCCGTTGTGGGCTTCGCTCGGGGTGATGTTGGCGATCAGCGCGCTCTGGTTGTAAGGGCGTTTTTTGATACCGATCCCCAGTTGTTCACGCAGCCCCGAACGCCCGCCATCGGCCAGCACCGCGAGGTCGCACTCCAGCAGGGTTTCATCGTTGAGGGTCAGGCGATAGCCATCGGTCAGCGGTTCCATGCCGGTGACTTCCGCCGGGCAACGCCAACTGATCACGTCCTTGTCCAGACCTTGCCAGAGGCATTGGCCGAGCCAGGCGTTTTCCACCACATAACCCAGCGCCGGAACGCCCTCTTCCATTGCCGACAGTCGTGCGGTGGAGAAACGCCCACGGTCGGAGACATGAATCTGTTTGATCGGCTCGGCGCGGCGGGAGATTTCCTGCCACACACCCAACCGTTGATAAATCTGCCGGGCGCCAAAGGACAGCGCCGAAGAACGGGCGTCATAGCTTGGCTGGTACGTGTCGCCGGGGGCAAACGGTTCGATCAGCATGATCTTCCAGCCACGGGCCTTGGCCCCGGCCTGCAACGCCAACGCCAGACTGGCGCCAACCAGGCCACCGCCGATGATTGCCAGATTGACTCGATTCATGCCGCTTGTGTCCGTGCAGCGGCCATCAAGGCCTCGATCTCGGCGACCGTTTTCGGCACGCCATCAGTCAGGATTTCACAACCGGTTTTGGTGACCACCACGTCGTCCTCGATACGCACGCCAATGCCGCGCCATTTCTTCGCCACGTTCTGGTTGTCCGCAGCAATGTAGATGCCCGGCTCCACCGTCAGCGCCATGCCGACTTCCAGCACGCGCCATTCACCGCCGACCTTGTACTCGCCAACGTCATGCACATCCATGCCCAGCCAGTGGCCGGCGCGGTGCATGTAAAACGCCTTGTAGGCTTCGCTGGCGATCAGTTCGTCGACATCGCCCTGCAACAGGCCCAATTTCACCAACCCGGCGGTAATCACCCGGACCGTGGCTTCGTGCGCCTGATTCCAGTGTTTGTTCGGCGCGATTTCGGCAAACGCCGCTTCCTGGGAAGCCAGCACCAACTCGTAGATCGCCTTCTGTTCCGGTGAATACTTGCCGTTGACCGGCCAGGTGCGGGTGATATCGCTGGCGTAGCAGTCGATCTCGCAACCGGCGTCGATCAGCACCAGATCGCCGTCCTTGAGCACCGCGTCATTCTGCTGGTAATGCAGGATGCAGCTGTTGCGCCCAGCGGCGACGATCGAACCGTAGGCCGGCATCTTCGCCCCACCCTTGCGGAATTCGTAATCCAACTCGGCTTCGAGGCTGAATTCATGCAAACCGGCGCGGCTGGCCTGCATCGCACGAATATGGGCTTGAGCGGAAATCCGCGCGGCTTCGCGCATCACCTTCACTTCTGCCGCCGATTTATACAGGCGCATGTCATGAAGCAGATGATCCAGGGCAACGAACTCGTTCGGCGGCTGGGCGCCGAGGTTCGCCTTGGAGCGGATCACGTTGATCCAGTCCATAAGGTGTCGATCGAACTCCGGGTTGCTGCCCATGGCCGTATACACCCGGTCACGGCCTTCGATCAGGCCCGGCAGGATGTCGTCGATGTCGGAGATCGGGAAAGCGTCGTCAGCGCCGAAATCGCGGATCGCGCCTTCCTGACCGGCGCGCAAACCGTCCCACAATTCACGCTCGGGATTACGCTCACGGCAAAACAGCACGTATTGGCCATGTTCGCGACCCGGCATTAGCACGATAACGGCCTGAGGCTCGGGAAACCCGCTGAGGTACTGGAAGTCACTGTCCTGACGGTAGACGTGCTCGACGTCGCGGTTGCGGATGGCAACCGCGGCAGCGGGCAGAATGGCGATGCTGTTGGGTTCCATCTGCGCCATCAGGGCCTTGCGGCGACGGCTGTATTCCGATTTCGGGATATGAATCATGGGCAGATGGCTTTCCCTGGCACGCGATTAATGCAACGACGGTTTGGCAGCCGCTTCGTCGGTTTTCTTGGTTTCGGTGAACAGCAACAGCGGCGCGACGCGCAGGTACTCCATGACTTCCATGTAGTCGCTTTCGCCGTCGTCGGACTCTTCCAGGGCGTCTTGCACCTGGGCGATGGCGGCCAGATCCTGCAGCACTTCGGTGGCTTCAGTGCTCAGGGCATATTCGCGACGGGTCAGACCGAAGCCGGTGAGGAAGCCCTGGCACCACTGGCCCAGCGCGGCCGCACGCTCGGTGAGCGGCGCGTCGTCGGTCGGCAGCAGCAGAACCACGGTCATGTCGTCGCTGGTCAGCTCGCCCTTGACCATCTCTTGCAGGCCGATCAAGGCGTTGCGAACGTTGTCTTGCGGCTCGCCTTCGAGCAGCTCGGCGGCGTCGGCCAGCCAGCTGTCGGCATCGAAACCGGCACCGGCGCAACTGCGGCCGAGCAACAGGCCGTGCAGTTCGGCAGGCGAGACGGGATGGCCGCTGGTGCTCAGCAGGGTGGCAAAGGCTTGGTACGGAGAATTCTGAATGGGCATGGGCAGCTAGGCGCCAGACGGCGCTATGTCTAGAATGAAGGCCTTGTATCCTACATCGACAGACTCGCCAAGACTATTAAAGGCTGTCCGCCCGCTACCATCCATCAGACCCCAGTGGACCCAATGGAAGACACCGACCTGCAAGCGCTGATGGCCAGACTCGAACTGCTAATTACTCGAGTCGAGCAACTAAAGAGTCAGAATGGACTCCTATTAGCTCAGGAAAAGACCTGGCGCGAGGAACGCGCGCACCTCATTGAAAAAAATGAAATCGCCCGGCGTAAGGTCGAATCGATGATTTCGCGCCTCAAGGCCCTGGAGCAAGACTCATGAGTTCAAGCAATAGCGTTACCGTGCAGATCCTCGACAAAGAATATTCGATCATCTGCCCCCAGGAAGAGCGCAGCAACCTGATCAGCGCCGCCCGTTACCTGGACGGCAAGATGCGCGAAATCCGCAGCAGCGGCAAAGTCATCGGCGCCGACCGCATCGCGGTGATGGCCGCGCTGAACATTACGCACGATCTCCTGCACAAGGAAGAACGCCCGGATGTGCAGGCCAGCAGCTCGACCCGAGAGCAGGTTCGCGACCTGCTGGACCGCGTCGATCTGGTGCTGTCGACCGATCCGGATATCACCAAGGGCTGAAACGCGAGACCGCTTGGGGTATACTCGCATCACTCCCTGGGGTGCTTGCCAGTTGACGACGTCCCTGAGCCGATTCGCACTACCCCTGGAGGTTGCACGTTGGGCTGGTGTGCATGTCCGCTAGACGGAAAGCCTTAAAGCCTACTGCATCTTCCACCTTGAACTTTCGGGTTCAAGGGCTAAGTCGACAGCGGTTCATCCGGGGAGCCTGATTTCAGTCCGATGCCGGTTTTCATACCGGCATCGGCTTTTTTACGGGTACGCTTTAGTACTCGCACATCCGAAGCCCGAATCCATGACCGAACCTGCGCTGCTGCCCCGCCCGCAACTTCGACGCATGCTGCGCAAGGCCCGCCGCGCACTGACTCCCAGTCAGCAGCGCCAGGCCGCTCGCGGGCTGTATAAGCAATTGGCCCAGCACCCGCTGTTCCGCCGCGCCAAACACATATCTCTGTACTTGCCCACCGACGGTGAAATCGATCCGCGCCTGCTGATGCGTGCCGCGCAACGTCGGGGCAAGGCGACGTATCTGCCGGTGCTCAGTGCCTGGCCGCGAACCAAAATGGTGTTCCAGCGGATTCGTCCCGGCGAAAAGCTCAAACCCAACCGCTTCCGTATCCCCGAACCACGGCACAACATCGCCCGACAACGCAAGGTCTGGGCGCTGGATCTGGTGTTGTTGCCGCTGGTGGGGTTTGACGATGTCGGCGGGCGCCTGGGAATGGGCGGTGGTTTCTACGATCGGAGCCTGGCGTACCTGGCGCGCCGTAAAAATTGGCGCAAGCCGACGCTATTGGGCCTGGCCCATGAATGTCAGAAGGTTCAACGATTGGCTCAGGCGAGCTGGGATGTGCCGCTGCAGGGAACGGTCACGGACAAGGCGTGGTATCTCGCGGGCTAGACGCCACTGAAATCAGCGGCGTCCAAAAGACCAGTTCAGCGCTTGAAGGCCGACGGCTGTTGCTGCGCGATCTCGACGGGAGCATCGGCCTTGTTGGCCCACAGGCTTTGGGCATAGCCGGTGGTCACGACGCCCAAACCGAACAAAATAACCAATATCCATAGTAAATCCGGTTTGCGTTTCATCGATTGCCCCCCAAAGGCATATCAACACGATGACAGCAGCGGTTTCCGTTGTAGGCCGTGCAGCAGCGTCAAGCTTAGAAGGCCGGCATTTTGCGACAACGTGAACCCACACGCAAACGCTGGCGTCAACCGACTGTCGGTTTGTCATAAAATTGCCCGACAAGTTTGCCACTACCTCGCAAGGAGCAAAAAACATGGCCTATTGGCTGATGAAATCCGAGCCGGACGAGTTCTCTATCCAAGATCTGGAGAAGCTTGGCCGAGCGCGCTGGGACGGGGTTCGTAACTATCAGGCGCGGAATTTTCTGCGAACCATGGCGGTGGGGGATGAGTTCTTTTTCTACCATTCCAGCTGCCCTGAGCCAGGGATTGCCGGGATCGGCAAGATTGTCGAGGCGGCGTACCCGGACCCGACGGCACTGGAGCCGGAGAGTCATTACTTCGACCCGAAAGCCACCCAGGAGAAAAACGCCTGGAGCGCGATCGATGTTGCTCACGTCAAAACGTTTCCCAGCGTTCTGAAGCTGGACTATCTGAAGCAGCAAGCGGCGCTGGCGCAGATGCCACTGGTACAGAAAGGTTCGCGACTGTCGGTGATGCCGGTGACGGCCGAGCAATGGGCTGCGGTGCTTGGTCTGCGCTAAATAAAGCAGAACCGCCTGTCACTCTGGTTTACCTTACCGATCGGTCAGGTTTGGCCCTCAGTTGACTGACATCAAGTCGCCCAGGCGCTTGCCTGTCAGACTACGACGCTACAGACGCAGGATGCAGACATGTCGACGCACAGCCGTTCCTCGCTTTTTTTCGCTTTTCTACTGGGGGCTTTGCTACTGGCCGCTGGGGGATTTGGTTATTGGAAGTCGACGCTGAACCGGCTGCCTGCAGGGCTGTATGTCGGCAATGGCCGGCTTGAAGCCACTGAAGTGCAGATCGCCAGCAAGACACCCGGCCGGCTGGCTGAAGTACTGGTGGACGAAGGCGACAAGGTGACCAAAGGCCAACTGCTGGCCCGCATGGACACCCGAACCCTTGAAGCTCAACGCCGTCAGGCTGAAGCCGAAGTGATACGCGCCCGGGAAAACCTCTCCGCCGCCCAGGCCAATGTGCAACTGCGCCAGAGCGAGCAACTGCTTGCCCATCAAGAGCTCAAACGCTCCCAGGAATTGTTCAAGCGCGGGTTCGCCAGTGGCCAGATCATCGACCAACAGCAGTCGCGCTTCGACACCGGTAACGCGGCCGTCACCGCGGCCCGCGCTCAGGTGTCCGCCGTTGGCGCAGCCATTGGCGCGGCTCAGGCACAAGTCGCTCAGTTAACCAGCGAAATTGACGACAGCAGCTTACGGGCCCCCATCGACGGAGTGATTCAGCTTCGCATGGCCGAACCCGGTGAAGTGCTCGGCGCCGGTGGGCGGGTACTGCTGCTGATCGACCCGAACGACCAGTACATGAACCTCTATCTTGCGGCATCCGTGGCCGGACGCCTGGCGGTCGGCGATGATGCGCGGATTCTGCTGGACGCCCTGCCCGGCCAGCCGTTGCCGGCGAAAATCAGTTTCGTGGCGGCCAAATCGCAGTTCACGCCCAAAGAAGTCGAAACCCGCGACGAGCGTCAGAAACTGGTGTTTCGGGTCAAGCTACGCCTGACCCAACCCAGCGCCGTGCCCCAGGCCAAACCGGGGATGCCCGGTAGTGGCTACGTGCGCACCGCTCCCATTGACTGGCCGGCCAATCTTCAATGACCGGCCTGGCACTGAACGCCACGCGCCTTCAGCACCGTTATGGCCAACAGCAGGCGCTGACCGACATCACGTTCAGCCTGCCCGCCGGTATCCGATGCGGGTTGATTGGTCCGGATGGCGCCGGTAAATCCAGCCTGCTGGGATTGATCGCCGGCGTGAAGACGTTACAAGACGGCCAACTGGAAGTGCTCGGTGGCTCGATCCAGGACCGGCGCCACCGCAACAGCCTCTACTCGCGAATCGCGTTCATGCCTCAAGGTTTGGGCGGCAACCTGTACCCTGATCTCTCGATCCGCGAGAACATTCACTTCTTCGCCACACTGTTCGGGCTGTCCGGGGCCGAATGCGATCAGCGCATGCATAGCCTGCTGCTGGCCACTGATCTACTGCGCTTTGCCGAGCGCCCGGCCGGCAAGCTATCGGGCGGAATGAAACAGAAGCTCGGCCTCTGTTGTGCGCTGATCCATGAACCGGACCTGTTGATCCTCGATGAACCGACCACTGGCGTCGATCCCTTGTCCCGGCGGCGCTTCTGGGAGTTGATTGATGACGTTAGGCGCCAACGCCCGCAACTGACGCTACTGGTCGCTACCGCGTATATGGAAGAGGCCGAGCAGTTCGAACACTGCCTGATGCTCGATGGCGGCAAACTGATCGCCGCCGGTTTGAGCCGCGACTTGGGAGCGGCTACCCCCAGCGGCAAGCTCGACGAGGCCTTCACCCATTTTCAGGGCGTCACTGGCCATGACAACCAGCCGCTGGCAATCCCTCCTCGAACCAATGCCACTGCCGACATCGCCATCCAAGCCCATGACCTGACCCTGCGCTTCGGCGATTTCACGGCTGTGGACAAGGTCAGCTTCGCCATCGGCCGCGGCGAGATCTTCGGGTTTCTGGGCTCCAACGGCTGCGGCAAAACCACCACCATGAAAGTGCTCACCGGGCTGATTCCTGCCAGCGAAGGCAGCGCCACGCTGCTGGGCAATCCGGTGAACGCCAAGGATCTGGCCACCCGCAAACGCGTCGGCTTCATGTCCCAGAGCTTCTCGCTGTATGGCGAACTCAGCGTGCGGCAGAACCTGGACTTGCACGCGCGACTGTTCGATTTGCCCAAGGCCGACAGCGCGCAGCGCATCGACGAGCTGATCCAGCGCTTCAACCTGGGCAGCGTCGCTCATCAATCATCCGGTGCACTGCCGCTTGGCCTGCGCCAACGGTTATCCCTGGCGGTGGCGGTACTGCATCGCCCGGAAGTGCTGATCCTCGACGAACCGACCTCTGGCGTCGACCCGGCGGCCCGGGACGATTTTTGGCGACTGCTGATCGAACTGTCCCGCGAACAGGGCGTGACGATTTTCCTGTCCACCCATTTCATGAACGAAGCCCAGCGCTGCGACCGCATTTCACTGATGCATGCCGGCAAGGTACTGGCCTGCGACACCCCGGCAGCCCTGCAACAGCAGTTCAACGGCCAGACACTGGAGGCCGCATTTGTCACCTGCCTGGAACAGGCCCAGGGCCCGAACGCAACGGCGGCGCCACCAGCATCCATCGACGCGACAATCGCACCGACCACACCGATGAAAGATCACGGCTTCAGTTTTGGACGGCTGCGGGCACTGGCGAGTCGTGAAGGCAAGGAACTGCTGCGCGATAAAGTGCGCATGGCCTTCGCCCTGCTCGGGGCGATGCTCATGATGGTGATCTTCGGCTACGGCATTTCCCTGGATGTGGAAAAACTCGCCTTCGCGGTCTACGACCAGGACCAGACCCCGCAAAGCCGGGCTTATCTGGAGGCCTTCCGCGGCTCCCGCTACTTCGATGAGCAACCCCCCATAAGCGATGCGGCGCAGTTGCATCGACGACTGCAGCGCTCGGAAATCAAACTGGCGCTGGAGATCCCGCCAGGGTTCGGCCGAGACCTGTTCGCCGGTCGCCAACCCGCTGTGGCGGCCTGGCTCGATGGCGGCATGCCGTTTCGCGCCGAAACCAGCCGCAACTATGTGGAAGCGGTACACCTGGCCAATCTGGAGCAATTGGCCGAGCAGTCCAGCCCAGCGCCAAACCGGCAAGCAGCGGCCGAACTGGAAACCCGCTTCCGCTACAACCAGGACGTCATCAGCGTCAACGCCATCGGTCCCGGGGTGATGGCGCTGATCCTGGCGTTCATCCCGGCCATGCTGACTGCGCTGGGCATCGTGCGGGAGAAAGAATTGGGCTCGATCACCAACTTCTACGCCACACCGCTGACCCGCCTGGAGTTCCTGCTAGGCAAACAAGCGCCGTATCTGGCCGTCAGCCTGATCAACCTCGCCGTCCTGACGGCCATGAACCGCTGGCTGTTCGGCGTGCCCTTCAAGGGCAGCGCACTGACCCTGGCCTTCGGCGGGCTGCTCTACGTGCTGGCGACCACCAGCATGGGTCTGTTGATTTCGGCGTTCACCCGAACCCAGATCGCCGCCATCCTCGGCACCATGATCATCACCAGTCTGCCGACCATTCAGTTTTCCGGTTTGATCGTGCCGCGCTCGTCCCTTGATGGCGCGGCCGCCGTCATGGGGATGTTGTTTCCGGCGGGCTACTTCCTCGACATCGCCGTCGGCACCTTTACCAAGGCGCTGGATATCCGACAGTTATGGCCGCAATGCCTGGCACTGTTCGGGTTCTTTCTCGGGTTCACCGGGCTTAGCCTGGCCATGCTGAAAAAGCAGGAGGTCTGATGCATAAGCTTGCGCATATCCTGCGTCTTGGTCTCAAGGAACTCACAAGCCTGCGACACGACAGTGTGTTGCTGCTGTTCCTGTTCTACGCCTTCACAGTGGCGATCTACATGCCGGCCGCGGGCTCCGTGATCGGCGTGCACAATGCCAGCGTGGCCATGGTCGATGAAGATCACAGCCACCTGTCACGACAATTGGCCCAAGCCCTGCAACCCCCGGAATTCCAGCCGCCGGTGTCGCTGCCCTATGGGCAAATGGACGAAGTGCTCGACAGCGGGCGATACACCTTCGTGATCAATGTTCCGGCCAATTTCCAGACGGATCTGTTGGCCGGCCGCCAGCCGGCGTTGCAGGTCAACGTCGACGCCACCGCCATGAGCCAGGCGTTCATGGGCGCGGGCTACATCGGACGGATTTTCCAGCGTGAGCTGCTGACTTACAGTGGCCAGGCCGATGCGGCGAGCACGACACCCGTGCGGCTGACGACGCGAGCACTGTTCAATACCAACCTGGAGGGTGGCTGGTTCCTGGCGGTGATTCAGATCGTCAACAACATCACCATCCTCGCCATCATCCTGACCGGCACAGCGCTGCTGCGTGAGCGCGAACACGGCACTCTCGACCATTTGCTGGTGCTGCCACTGACGGCGCTGGAGATCATGCTGGCAAAAATCTGGAGCAACATGCTGGTGGTGGTGCTGTGCACCTGGATCTCGTTGGAGGTGATTGTCAAAGGCGCCCTCGGTGTGCCGCTGGCCGGCTCCATGACTTTGTTCTTACTGGTGACGGCGGTTTATCTGTTCGCCAGCACAGCGCTGGGGATATTTCTCGCGACCCTCGCCCGCTCGACACCGCAGTTCGGCCTGTTGGCGATTCCGGTGATTATCCCGATGTTGCTGCTTTCTGGCGGCAGTACACCGCTCGACAGCATGCCGCAATGGTTGCAATGGGTGATGCAAGGCTCGCCATCGACGCACTTCGTCAGCCTCAGCGCCGCGATACTGTTTCGCGATGCCGGCATCAGCGTGGTCTGGCCGGACTTGCTGGCGTTGAG
This sequence comes from Pseudomonas sp. P9_31, assembly GCF_034008235.1. NCBI lineage: Bacteria > Pseudomonadati > Pseudomonadota > Gammaproteobacteria > Pseudomonadales > Pseudomonadaceae > Pseudomonas > Pseudomonas sp. P9_31. The sequence goes on along the minus strand of NZ_CP125375.1, from coordinate 332,531 downwards.
CGCCATTGGCCTGCTGTTTTTTACCATTGCGCTGATGCGGTTTCGCAGGAGCCTGACGTCCTGACGGACCGGTCGTCCCCCCACAGGATTTGCGCAGTTCCTGTGGGAGCGGGCTCGCTCGCGAAGGGGCCAGCCCAGACAACAAAAGTCTTACTGGATAATGAGGTTGTTGAACAACAAATCCTCAACCACCGGCTTACCGGTTTCATCGCTCATCACTTGCTGGGTCTGCTTCAAGGCTTCCTGACGCAGCTTTTCCTTGGCTTCGACATTGTTCATGGTTTCGGTGGTCTGCTGCGTAAACAACGCCACCAGCTGATTACGGATCAATGGCTCGTTGGCCTTCACCGCTTTGGTCGCCTCTTCGCCGGTCACCCGCAATGCCACATCGGCCTTGTAGACCTTGAGCTTCTGCGTGCCGTCCAACCCATAGTTGCCCACGAACGGCGGGCTCAGGGTGATGTAGTTGACCTTCGGGGCTTCACCTTCTTTGGCTTCTTCGGCCATCGCTGCCACAGGCAGAGACAGGGCCAGCATCAACATGATCCACGCTTTCACAATTCGCTCCTTATCCGGTTTGCGGCCTAGCATAACGACCCGCCGCTCAAGCACAAGCTTATGGCTGACTATCAGGGTCGGGCATGCTCGTTGACCCGTTGACTCACACACCTACACTTATCGGCCATCACTCCCAAAGGAATAGCCCTGATGAAAGCCGTGCTGTGCAAAGCCTTCGGCCCTGCCGAATCGCTGGTGCTGGAAGACGTCGCCAGTCCTGTCGCGAAGAAGAACGAAATCCTGCTGGACGTGCACGCCGCCGGGGTGAACTTCCCGGACACGCTGATCATCGAGGGCAAATACCAGTTCAAACCGCCCTTCCCGTTTTCACCGGGCGGCGAAGCGGCCGGCGTGGTCAGCGCGGTGGGCGAAAAGGTCAGCCACCTCAAGGTCGGTGACCGGGTCATGGCCCTGACAGGATGGGGCAGTTTCGCCGAGCAGGTCGCGGTGCCGGGCTACAACGTGCTGCCGATCCCGCCATCGATGGACTTCAACACCGCCGCCGCATTCAGCATGACCTACGGCACTTCGATGCACGCCCTCAAGCAACGGGGCAACCTGCAACCTGGCGAAACTTTGCTGGTGCTCGGCGCTTCCGGCGGTGTCGGCCTCGCCGCCGTGGAAATCGGCAAAGCCATGGGTGCCCGGGTGATCGCCGCCGCCAGCAGCGCGGAAAAACTCGCGGTGGCCAAGGCCGCCGGTGCCGATGAGTTGATCAACTACAGCGAAACCAGCCTCAAGGACGAGATCAAACGCCTGACCGACGGCCAGGGCGCCGACGTGATTTACGATCCGGTGGGCGGCGACCTGTTCGACCAGGCCATCCGCGCCATCGCCTGGAACGGCCGCCTGCTGGTGATCGGTTTCGCCAGCGGACGCATTCCGGAATTGCCAGTAAACCTGGCGCTGCTCAAGGGCGCAGCGGTGGTCGGCGTGTTCTGGGGCTCCTTCGCCCAACGCCAGCCCCAGGACAACGCGGCGAACTTCCAGCAATTGTTTGGCTGGTTTGCCGAAGGCAAGTTGAAGCCGCTGGTGTCGCAGGTGTATCCGCTGAGCAATGCGGCGCAGGCCATCAATGATCTTGGTCAGCGCAAGGCGGTCGGGAAAGTGGTGGTGCAGGTTCGCTGATTGTTTACCTGACCGAGTCGCAGCCTCGCGACTCGGGTCCACCATCCCTACAACGACCTGCACTTATACCTGAGCGACATGTTCATAAAGGAACATACCACCTCCAACATTTCCGCTGTTTTGCCGATACGAACCGATGCTATTTTCGGTAACGAAACTGTAACATTCGCATCCGCAGTCAAAACAAGAAATCTGGAGCTCTTGAATGTTTGCTTTCTTTCGTCCTGCCGCACATCAGGCTCCATTGCCTGAAGAAAAAATAGACAGCACCTACCGGCGCCTTCGCTGGCAGATCTTCGCCGGGATTTTCATTGGCTATGCGGGTTACTACCTGCTGCGCAAGAACTTCACCCTGGCGTTCCCGGATCTGATCGCCCAGGGCTATACAAAAGGTCAACTGGGTGTAGCCATGTCGGCGATTGCGATCGCCTATGGTCTTTCCAAGTTTCTGATGGGCATCGTGTCCGACCGCTCCAACCCCCGTTACTTCTTACCCTTTGGCCTGGTGGTGTCCGCCGGGGTGATGTTCGTTTTCGGTTTCGCACCGTGGGCGACGTCCAGCGTGACCATGATGTTCATCCTGTTGTTCATCAACGGCTGGGCGCAAGGCATGGGCTGGCCGCCGAGCGGGCGAACCATGGTGCACTGGTGGTCGCAGAAAGAGCGCGGTGGTGTGGTTTCGGTCTGGAACACCGCGCATAACGTCGGCGGCGGTTTGATCGGCCCGCTGGCGATACTCGGCATGGGCTGGTTCAACGACTGGCACAGCAAGTTCTACGTGCCGGCTGCCGTGGCCTTACTGGTCGCCGTATTCGCCTTCATTGTGATGCGCGATACGCCGCAATCGACTGGCCTGCCGCCGATCGAGAAGTACAAGAACGATTACCCGGAAGGCTACGACGCCAGTCACGAAGAAGAATTCAGCGCCAAAGACATCTTCGTCAAATACGTGCTGCGCAACAAAATGCTCTGGTTCATCGCCCTGGCCAACGTCTTCGTCTACTTGCTGCGCTACGGCATTCTGGATTGGGCGCCGACCTACCTCAAAGAGGTCAAGCACTTCGACTTCGACAAAACGTCGTGGGCGTATTTCCTGTACGAGTGGGCAGGCATTCCGGGCACGCTGCTGTGTGGCTGGATGTCGGACAAGATCTTCCGGGGTAACCGTGGCCTGACCGGCATGGTGTTCATGGCGTTGGTGACCGTTGCGACGATCGTGTATTGGCTGAATCCGCCGGGCAACCCGATGATCGATATGATCTCGCTGTTCGCGATCGGCTTCCTGATCTACGGACCGGTGATGCTGGTCGGCCTGCAAGCGCTGGAGCTGGTGCCGAAGAAGGCGGCGGGTACGGCCGCGGGCTTTACCGGTCTGTTCGGTTACTTGGGTGGTTCAGTCGCGGCCAGTGCCATGATGGGCTACACGGTGGACTATTTTGGCTGGGATGGCGGCTTCATTCTGTTGGTCGTTGCCTGCCTGCTGGCGATGGCGTTCCTGGCACCCACCCTGGGCCACAAAAACGTCGCCAGTCAGAGTCGCGAAGCGCTCGCCTGATCGGCCTTTGATTTACAGCGCTTGAGCCGCGCCTCCAGATTCCGGTCTGGCATGGCGTGGCTACGCAGGGCGTGGGCGGTCTGCTCGACATACTCGCGAGTGGTGCCGTAACGCCCGCAAGCGTTTTCGAACACCTGACTCAGCACATGATCTGGCAAGTTGCCGGCATAGCTGGGCAGGTGCCGCTCCAGAACGAATCCCAATGCCTGAACCTGGCTTCCGTCTTCAAGACGGCAGTTGAGCCAGTGTGGGCGATAGGACGGGAATGGCATTTCACGCTGCCAGAGCGCATAAAGCGAAGCTTCGAGTTGTTCTTCGGGCAAGCGATAGGCGAACCCGCTGCAAGAGCCGCCGCGATCCAGACCAAACACCAGCCCCGGCACTTCCGGCGTGCCGCGATGTTCGTGGGACCACAGGTACAAACCGCGATGGTAGCCATGTACGCGACCGCGCACGCGCTCAACCGCCGGACATTCAGGGCGCCAGATCAGCGAACCGTAAGCGAAAAGCCAGACCGGCCCACCCTTGTGGCGGGCCATGGTCGATTGCATCGAGCTGAGCAATTGTTCGTGCGTAAGCTGCGGCCCCAGATCGAGTCGCGGAGGGTAAGCCAGATTCAAAAAAGCAGATTCAATGGCACTCATGGCGATGGAATTTCGGTCCTGCAATTATTACAAAATATAAGCAACCTTCACGCTATAGAACATATAGCAGTAATACCAAAACGAAAAGTGCTAAGAGACCTATGATCTTGCATAACCCCCTAAAAGTTCCAATGCTGAAGCTGGAGGGCTTGGCTATATACCCTAATATCATTTAGGAGAATTCTTAAATACCAGAACGAAATATACATAAGCATTCGGCGCGTCTACGATAAAAACCACTTAGGAGAAACTTCCTACAGACCCTTCGGATTTCCCGCCTGCCCACTGCAGCTAACGTCGCGTATAACGGCCACCAAAGGCGCAAGCCAAACTGCCTCAAAGGCCTGAACAATGAAAAAACCATGGATTTACGCGCTACTTCTGATGCTCACGGCGCAGCACTCGCTAGCGGAGGATACCTCTGAGAAAGACACGGGCTCCTGGTATTTGCAGACCAGCGTCTATACCAAACACTACTCCCACGACCCCGACCACAATAACAATCAGGACCTCATCGGCCTTGAGCGCGAGCAAGCGTCCGGTTGGTTGTTTGGTGGCGCAACTTTTCGCAACTCGTTCAGCCAGCGTTCATATTATGTGTATGCGGGAAAACGCTACGAGAGCGCCGACTATCCCGTGTACATAAAACTCAGTGGCGGTCTGTTGCAAGGTTACAGCGGCAAGTATCAGGACAAGATCCCCCTGAATCACTTCGGGGTCGCGCCGGTGATCATTCCTTCAGTCGGTGCGCACTACGGACCGTTGACAGCCGAGCTGGCGTTGCTCGGCTTCAATGCCGTCATGGTGACGACCGGCGTGCGCTTCTAGAACGACTCGCCCACCTACGATCGCGGGGCGTAAGCAAATACATCCGCGCGCATTTGATGGGCATCCATCCCCGCTTCGACCAACGCATCCAGCGTGCCGTAAACCATGGCCGGAGAGCCGCTGGCATAGACGTGCAAGGCTTTCAGATCAGAGAAATCCTCACACACGGCTTCATGCAGCATCCCGCAGCGCCCTTCCCAGCCACATTGATCGCTGACGACTTTATGCAGGAACAGATTGGGTAATTTCAGCCATTCATCCCAATGTTCGATTTCATAAAAATCTTCGGGACGACGCACGCCCCAATACAGATGCACCGGATGCTTGAAACCCGTGGCCCGGCAATGTTCGATCAGGCTATGGATCTGGCCCATGCCGGTACCGGCAGCAATCAATACCAGTGGACCGTCAGGTAGTTCCGCCAGATGGGTATCGCCGAACGGCATTTCGATCCGAACCATGGCGTTGCGTTGCAGCTGCGCGATCAGGCTCAACGCACTGCTTTCGCGCGCCAGCACATGAATTTCCAGATCACGTCCCGAATGCGGCGCAGAGGCCAGGGAGAAGGCCGACTTCTCGCCATTCTCACGCTCGATCATCAGGTACTGGCCGGCGTGATAGCGCGGCGGCTTGCCCGCTGGCGCCCGTAGACGCACGCGCCAGGTATCGCCGCCGACGTCTCTGCACTCAATGACCTGACACGACACGCTACGCACCGGCAGTTCTCCCAGCGCGAGCACGCCATCCCACAGCACGATGCAGTCTTCCAGCGGCTCTGCAATGCAAGTGTAGAACTCACCATGGTCGCGCACATCACCGGCCTGTTCGACCCGCCCTTCCACCAACAATGCGCCGCACACATGGCAATTGCCGTTGCGACAGCTTTGCGGGCATTCATAGCCCAGGCGCCGCGCGCCATCGAGAATCCGCTCGCCGGGCAGAATCTGTAGCACTGCTCCGGAGGGCTGCAAAGTTACACGCATCAATCTATTCCTAACTGATTCCAGATGGCATCGATCCGTTGGGTAACGGCTTCATCCTTGACGATGACCCGGCCCCACTCGCGAGTGGTTTCGCCCGGCCATTTATGCGTGGCATCGAGCCCCATCTTCGAACCCAGGCCGGAGACCGGCGAGGCGAAGTCCAGGTAGTCGATCGGCGTGTTGTCGATCATCACCGTGTCGCGCTTGGGGTCCATGCGCGTGGTAATGGCCCAGATCACGTCGTTCCAGTCCCGTGCGTTGATATCGTCGTCGGTGACGATAACGAACTTGGTGTACATGAACTGTCGCAAAAACGACCAGACACCGAGCATTACCCGCTTGGCATGACCGGGATATGACTTCTTCATGGTCACGATGGCCATGCGGTATGAGCAGCCTTCAGGCGGCAGGTAGAAATCAGTGATCTCCGGGAACTGCTTTTGCAGGATCGGCACGAACACTTCGTTCAGCGCCACGCCGAGAATCGCCGGCTCATCCGGCGGACGGCCGGTGTAGGTGCTGTGGTAGATCGGTTTGATCCGGTGGGTGATGCGCTCGACGGTGAACACCGGGAAGCTGTCGACTTCGTTGTAGTAGCCGGTGTGGTCGCCGTATGGACCTTCATCGGCCATTTCACCCGGATGGATCACGCCTTCGAGGATGATTTCGGCGGTAGCCGGCACTTGCAGGTCATTGCCGCGGCATTTCACCAGTTCGGTGCGATTGCCGCGCAGCAGACCAGCGAAGGCGTATTCGGAGAGACTGTCCGGCACCGGCGTCACGGCGCCAAGAATGGTTGCCGGGTCAGCGCCCAGTGCGACGGAAACCGGGAACGGCTGGCCGGGGTGTTTCTCGCACCACTCGCGATAATCCAGCGCGCCGCCACGGTGGCTCAACCAGCGCATGATCACCTTGTTGCGGCCGATCACTTGCTGACGGTAGATGCCGAGGTTCTGCCGATCCTTGTTCGGACCTTTGGTGACGGTCAGGCCCCAGGTGATCAGCGGACCGACGTCGCCTGGCCAGCAGGTCTGCACCGGCAGCATCGCCAGATCGACATCATCGCCTTCAATGACCACTTCCTGGCAGACCGCGTCTTTGACCACTTTCGGCGCCATCGAGATGATCTTGCGGAAGATCGGCAGCTTGGACCAGGCGTCCTTCAAACCTTTCGGCGGCTCGGGTTCCTTGAGGAACGCCAGCAGCTTGCCAATTTCGCGCAGCTCGCTGACCGCTTCTGCACCCATGCCCAGCGCCACGCGCTCAGGCGTGCCAAACAGGTTGCCGAGCACAGGGATGTCATAACCGGTCGGGTTTTCGAAAAGCAGGGCCGGGCCTTTGGCGCGCAATGTGCGGTCGCAGACCTCGGTCATTTCGAGCACTGGGGACACCGGAACCTGGATGCGCTTGAGTTCGCCGCGCTTTTCCAGGCCGCTGATAAAGTCGCGCAAGTCGCGATACTGCATGCGTGAGCCTCGTTTTGGCCGTGGCGTTCGGGGGTGGCAGTTTAGCGCCGAACCCCTCAGTTCAGAACCACGAACTGCCGTTGATCAAAAATCAGATAGCAAAAAGCCGGGTTTCCCCGGCTTTTTGGCCTGTTCGATTTACTTGCGTTTCATCGACAGGAAGAACTCATCGTTGGTCTTGGTCTGTTTCAGCTTGTCGACCAGGAACTCGATGGCAGAGACTTCGTCCATCGGGTGCAACAGCTTGCGCAGGATCCACATACGCTGCAGTTCGTCGTCGGCCGTCAGCAACTCTTCGCGGCGAGTACCGGAACGGTTGATGTTGATGGCCGGGAACACACGCTTTTCGGCGATCTTGCGATCCAGAGGCAGTTCCATGTTGCCGGTGCCTTTGAATTCCTCGTAGATCACTTCGTCCATCTTCGAGCCGGTTTCAACCAGCGCGGTAGCGATGATGGTCAGCGAACCGCCTTCTTCGATGTTCCGTGCAGCGCCGAAGAAACGTTTCGGTTTCTCCAGGGCGTGAGCATCGACACCACCAGTCAGCACCTTGCCGGAGCTCGGGATCACGGTGTTATAGGCACGTGCCAGACGGGTGATGGAGTCGAGCAGGATCACCACGTCCTTCTTGTGCTCGACCAGGCGCTTGGCCTTCTCGATGACCATTTCGGCAACCTGCACGTGGCGGGTTGGCGGCTCGTCGAATGTCGAGGCAACCACTTCGCCGCGCACGGTGCGCTGCATCTCGGTCACTTCTTCCGGACGTTCGTCGATCAGCAATACGATCAGATGAACTTCAGGATTGTTACGTGCGATGTTCGCCGCAATGTTCTGCAGCATGATCGTTTTACCGGCTTTCGGCGGAGCAACGATCAGGCCGCGCTGGCCTTTGCCGATCGGGGCGCACAGGTCGATGACACGACCGGTCAAGTCTTCGGTGGAACCGTTGCCGGCTTCCATTTTCATGCGCACGGTCGGGAACAGCGGGGTCAGGTTCTCGAAGAGAATCTTGTTTTTCGCGTTCTCGGGACGATCGTAGTTGATCGTGTCGACCTTGAGCAGCGCGAAATACCGCTCGCCTTCCTTTGGAGGACGGATCTTGCCAACGATGGTGTCACCGGTGCGCAAGTTGAAGCGGCGGATCTGGCTCGGCGAGACGTAGATATCGTCCGGGCCGGCAAGATAGGAAGCGTCAGCGGAGCGCAGGAAGCCGAAGCCGTCCTGGAGAATCTCCAGCACGCCATCACCGGAGATTTCCTCGCCGCTTTTAGCGTGCTTTTTGAGCAGGGAGAAAATCACGTCCTGCTTGCGCGAACGGGCCATATTTTCTATGCCCATCTGTTCGGCCAATTCGAGCAGTTCGGTAATCGGCTTTTGCTTGAGTTCAGTCAGATTCATATAGGAATGACGTAATCATTTATGGAGGGGGGAAATTAAGCTTTTGGCTTAATGAGGCCGCGCCGCAGAGAAGGCGACAGGATCGCGTACTTATTCGAAAAGGAGTGCGTCGGCGACGGCTAGCAGGGGGCAGTGGAGAAACCAGTGCGGGGCCGAATGTACCACCTGAGTTTCGGAGCGTCTAGCCCTCAATAACGAAAAGGCCCCGCAATATGCGGGGCCTTTTCATGACGCTTTATAACAACGCTTAGATGTTGGCGTCGAGGAAGGCCGCCAGTTGCGACTTCGACAGCGCGCCAACCTTGGTGGCTTCGACGTTGCCGTTCTTGAACAGCATCAGCGTCGGGATACCACGCACGCCGTGCTTGGCCGGAGTTTCCTGGTTCTCGTCGATGTTCAGTTTGGCAACGGTCAGCTTGCCTTTGTAGGTTTCAGCGATTTCGTCCAGAACAGGAGCGATCATTTTGCAAGGGCCGCACCATTCAGCCCAGTAGTCGACCAGTACAGCGCCTTCGGCCTTGAGTACGTCAGCCTCGAAGCTAGCGTCGCTAACGTGTTTGATAAGATCGCTGCTCATGGAAGTCTCCAGGTTGTAAGCAAAAAAACGTGGCCCATCATAGCTGCCCTTCCCCCGTTCAGGAAGCCGCAGATGATTGAGTCTCGCTATGGTGCCCCATGAATTTGGGTATAGCTCAAGTCACGAGGTGGCGGGAGCGACGAAGGCAATTCCGGTGCGCAGGGCGGCGTTGCGTACGTGTTCCTGCATGGCCTTCTGCGCGGCACCTGAGGCCCGGCGAGCCAGCGCACGGAGGATTTTACGGTGTTCCTGCCAGGTTTCCATGGCCCGTTCGGCCCGGATGAACGGTAGCTTCTGGCTCTCCAGGAAGATGTCGGCGCTGGCCGTCAGGATGCTCAGCATCGCCTGATTGCCGCTGGCCAGGAGGATGCGCCGGTGAAACTCGAAGTCCAGTCGCGCCGCCGCATCGAAGTCGGCGGCACGCAGTTCGTTGCGCATGGCAGCGACATTGTCTTCCAGGGCATCGAGCTCATCGGTGCTCAGGGTCACGGCTGCCAACCCGGCGGCAAAACCTTCCAGCGCGTAGCGCAACTGGAAGATGTCCAACGGCGATGCCTGGGCCGCGAACGGCCAGCCCGGCGTCGCATCACCCCGGGGCAAATCGACCGGTGACTGCACGAACACGCCCTTGCCCGGCTGGATACTGATCACGCCCAGCGCACTCAGGGACGACAACGCCTCGCGGAGCGACGCCCGACTGACCCCCAATTGCACCGCTAGGTCCCGTTGCGAGGGCAACGCATCCCCCGCCCCGAAGCCTTGCTCGGTGATCAGTTTGCGGATGGCTTGCAGCGCCACTTCGGGCACCGCGCGAGAGATCGAGTTCATGATTGTTTTGGATGAGCCAGGCCAATGAACGGCTAGTTGTAAAGCTATTCGCGACGTCCGGCAAGTCGTGCCCCATGGGGGTTCGAGTATTTTCACGGGTGCGCCATCAGGGTGCGAAATGCCACCTGACTGTTCAGACCAGTAAGACCGATAGACACCAGCAAAACCGTGGCCTGCGGCCCTCAAAAACGAATCTTGGCATGACCCGTGCTCTGTCGATCCGCAGAAATCACTTCCCGCCGATCCGGAGATTTGCCATGACTCAGCGTTATAGCGCCCTTCTCGCCGCCCTGTTTGCCAGCCTGATGCTGAGCCAGGCACCCGCCCACGCCGACGGTCTGGAGGATGTGGTCAAACGCGGCACCCTCAAAGTTGCCGTGCCCCAGGACTTCCCGCCGTTCGGCTCGGTCGGCCCGGACATGAAACCTCGCGGCCTCGATATCGACACCGCCAAACTGCTGGCCGACCAGCTCAAGGTCAAACTCGAACTGACCCCGGTCAACAGCACCAACCGCATCCCGTTCCTGACCACCGGCAAGGTCGACCTGGTGATTTCCAGCCTCGGCAAGAACCCTGAGCGCGAGAAAGTCATCGACTTCTCCCGTGCCTATGCGCCGTTCTACCTCGCCGTGTTCGGCCCGCCAGACGCCGCCATCAAGGGTCTGGACGATCTCAAGGGCAAAACCATCAGCGTCACCCGTGGCGCCATCGAAGACATCGAGCTGACCAAAGTCGCCCCCGAAGGCGCAACCATCAAACGCTTCGAAGACAACAACTCGACCATCGCCGCCTACCTCGCGGGGCAAGTCGACCTTATCGCCAGCGGCAACGTGGTGATGGTGGCGATCAGCGAGAAAAACCCGAAACGCGTGCCAGCCCTGAAAGTGAAGCTCAAGGACTCGCCGGTTTACGTTGGCGTGAACAAGAACGAGCCGGCGCTGCTGGGCAAGGTCAACGACATCCTCACCACGGCCAAGGCTGACGGTGCGCTGGAAAAGAACGCGCAAAACTGGCTGAAAGAGCCGCTGCCGGCCGATCTCTGATCGTTCGCGCGGGAGACGACTTATGGCTTATCAGTTCGATTTCTTGCCGGTGGTGGAAAACACCGATCTGCTGCTACGCGGTGCGCTGTTCACCCTTGAACTGACGGCCATCGGCGCGTTACTCGGGGTGAGCGTAGGCATCGTCGGGGCGCTGGTGCGGGCGTGGAACATCCGCCCGTTTGCCGGCATTTTCGGGGTCTACGTCGAGTTGATCCGCAACACGCCCTTCCTGGTGCAGTTGTTTTTCATCTTCTTCGGTTTACCGTCGCTGGGCCTGCAGATTTCCGAATGGCAGGCGGCGGTGCTGGCGATGGTGATCAACCTGGGCGCCTATTCGACCGAGATCATCCGCGCCGGCATTCAGGCGATCCCCCGTGGGCAGCTGGAAGCCGCGGCCGCCTTGGCGATGACTCGCCTCGAAGCCTTCCGCCACGTGGTTCTGCTGCCGGCGCTGGGCAAGGTCTGGCCGGCCCTGAGCAGCCAGATCATCATCGTCATGCTCGGCTCGGCGGTCTGTTCGCAGATCGCCACCGAAGAGTTGAGCTTCGCCGCCAACTTCATTCAATCGCGCAACTTTCGCGCCTTTGAAACCTATGCCCTGACCACACTGATCTACCTGTGCATGGCGCTGCTGATCCGCCAATTGCTGAACTGGATCGGCCGCCGGTTTATATCAAGAAGCAGCGTAAGGACCAGTCAATGAGCGACTTTACCTTCTGGGACATCCTGCGCAACCTGCTCACGGGCCTGCAATGGACCTTGGCCTTGTCGCTGGTGGCGTTTATCGGCGGCGGGGTGATCGGCCTGCTGATCATGGTGATGCGGATTTCAAAAAAATCCCTGCCCAGCCACTTCGCCCGCACCTACATCGAACTGTTCCAGGGCACGCCGTTGTTGATGCAGCTGTTTCTGGTGTTCTTCGGTGTGGCATTGGCCGGCGTGGAAATTTCACCGTGGATGGCGGCGGCGATTGCGTTGACGCTGTTCACCAGTGCTTACCTGGCGGAGATCTGGCGCGGTTGCGTCGACTCGATCCCCAACGGCCAGTGGGAAGCCTCGTCGAGCCTGGCGCTCAACCCGCTGGAGCAACTGCGTTACGTGATCCTGCCGCAAGCATTGCGCATCGCCGTGGCGCCGACCGTGGGCTTTTCGGTGCAAGTGGTCAAAGGCACCGCCGTCACCTCGATCATCGGCTTCACCGAACTGACCAAAACCGGCGGCATGCTCGCCAACGCGACCTTCGAGCCGTTCATGGTTTACGGCCTCGTCGCCCTCGGTTACTTCCTGCTCTGCTACCCCTTGTCCCTCAGTGCGCGCTACCTGGAAAGGAGACTGCATGCCTCTGCTTAGAATTTCCGCCCTGCATAAATATTACGGCGACCACCATGTGCTCAAAGGCATCGACCTGAGTGTCGAAGAAGGCCAGGTCGTGGCGATCATCGGCCGCAGTGGCTCGGGCAAGTCCACCTTGTTGCGCACCCTCAATGGCCTGGAGTCGATCAATGACGGCGTGATCGAAGTCGACGGCGAATACCTCGACGCCGCCCGCGCCGACCTGCGCAGCCTGCGGCAGAAAGTCGGGATGGTGTTCCAGCAGTTCAACCTGTTCCCGCACCTGACCGTCGGCGAGAACGTCATGCTCGCGCCGCAAGTGGTGCAGAAAGTGCCAAAAGCCAGAGCCGCCGAACTGGCGCGAGAGATGCTGGAGCGGGTCGGGCTGGGGGAGAAATTCGACGCCTTCCCGGATCGACTCTCCGGCGGCCAGCAACAGCGCGTGGCAATCGCCCGGGCGCTGGCCATGTCGCCGAAAGTCTTGTTGTGCGATGAAATTACCTCGGCCCTGGACCCGGAACTGGTCAACGAAGTGTTGAGCGTGGTCCGGCAACTGGCCAAGGAAGGCATGACGCTGATCATGGTCACTCATGAAATGCGCTTTGCCCGCGAGGTTGGGGACAAGTTGGTGTTCATGCACCAGGGCAAAGTGCATGAGGTGGGGGATCCGAAGATTCTGTTTGCCAACCCGCAGACGGCGGAGTTGGCGAATTTCATTGGGACCGTCGAGGCGGCGGGCTGAGGGATACGCAGCGTCTTTGAGAACGTCATCGCGAGCAGGCTCGCTCCCACATTGGCTCTGTGTCAGCCGCAAGATTGAAGGCAACATGGGATCCTGTGGGAGCGAGCCTGCTCGCGATTGACCGCAAAGCGGTCACCTGCGCGTTGGCGCGAGCGTTTGATCGTGGCACGATGTCGGGGTTATCGACCGAGACCCCTGACCATGCCGCTACCCCAAGTCAAGAATCTGTCCCTGATCGCCGCCATCGACCTGGGCTCCAACAGCTTTCACATGGTCGTGGCCAAGGCCCAGAACGGCGAAATCCGGATTCTCGAGCGTCTCGGGGAGAAGGTCCAGCTGGCCGCCGGCATCGACGAAGAACGTCAACTCAGCGAAGAATCGATGCAGCGCGGGCTCGATTGCCTGAAGCGTTTTGCCCAACTGATCAACGGTATGCCACCCGGCACCGTGCGGATCGTCGGCACCAACGCCCTGCGCGAAGCCCGTAACCGCGGCGAATTCATCCACCGCGCCGAAGAAATCCTCGGCCATCCGGTAGAAGTCATCTCCGGCCGTGAAGAAGCGCGCCTGATTTACCTCGGCGTCTCCCACACCCTCGCCGATACCCCGGGCAAACGCCTGGTGGCCGACATCGGCGGCGGCAGTACCGAATTCATCATCGGCCAGCGCTTCGAACCATTGCTGCGTGAAAGCCTGCAAATGGGTTGCGTCAGCTACACCCAACGTTATTTCAAGGACGGCAAGATCACCCCGGCCCGCTACGCCCAGGCGTACACCGCGGCGCGGCTGGAGATCATGAGCATCGAACACGCCCTGCACCGCCTGACCTGGGATGAAGCCATCGGCTCCTCGGGCACCATTCGCGCCATTGGCCTGGCGCTGAAGGCCGGCGGGCATGGCACTGGCGAGGTGAATGCCGAAGGCCTGGCCTGGCTCAAGCGCAAGCTGATCAAACTCGGCGATGTCGAGAAAATCGACTTCGAAGGCATCAAGCCCGACCGCCGGGCGATCTTCCCCGCTGGTCTGGCGATTCTCGAAGCGATCTTCGATGCCCTCGAGCTGCAACGCATGGACCACTGTGAAGGCGCCCTGCGCGAAGGCGTGCTCTATGATCTGCTGGGCCGTCATCATCACGAAGACGTCCGTGAACGCACGCTCAGCTCGTTGATGGAGCGTTACCACGTCGACCTCGAACAAGCGGCACGAGTCGAACGCAAGGCGCTGCATGCCTTCGATCAAGTGGCTGAGGATTGGGAGCTGGATGACGGCGTCTGGCGCGAGCTGCTGAGCTGGGCGGCCAAGGTCCATGAGGTGGGCCTGGACATCGCACACTATCAGTACCACAAGCACGGCGCCTACCTGATCGAGCACTCGGACCTGGCCGGATTCTCCCGCGAAGACCAGCAAATGCTCGCGCTTCTGGTGCGGGGCCACCGACGCAACATTCCCAAGGACAAGTTCGCCGAATTCGGCGACGACGGCATCAAGCTGATTCGTCTGTGCGTGCTGCTGCGCTTTGCGATCCTGTTCCACCACATCCGCGGCACCCAGGAAATGCCTCAGGTCGTATTGCGCGCCAACGGCCATAGCCTGGACGTGTTGTTCCCGGAACACTGGCTGGACGACAACCAGCTGACCCAGGCCGACTTCGCCCTCGAAGCGGAATGGCTGACCCGCGTCAGCTTCGTGCTGAACGTCCGCTAAACTCTGTGGCGAGGGAGCTTGCTCCCGCTGGGCTGCGAAGCGGCCCCAAAAAGAGGGACTGCTGCGCAGTCCAACGGGAGCAAGCTCCCTCGCCACAAGTCATTCACCGCTCGGGCGGGGTAAAAAAGGGCGATCCATGCGGATCGCCCTTTTTTGTATCAACCGAATCTACGTTAACGAACAGCCAGAATCGGGCTGCCCAAGCGCTCAAGCAACGTTGCCTGGGCACTGCGCGGGTTCTGGTTGCCGGTCGGCGTATTGCGCACGTAGCGACCGTCCGACTGCAGGCTCCAGCTGTGAGTGTTATCGGTGAGATAAAGCTCCAGCTCTTTCTTGACCCGCAAAATCAGCTTCTTGCCTTCAACCGGGAAGCAAGTCTCGACGCGCTTGTCGAGGTTGCGCTCCATCCAGTCGGCACTGGACAGGAACATCTGCTCTTCGCCGCCGTTGAGGAAGTAGAAGACCCGGGTGTGTTCCAGGAAGCGGCCGATGATCGAGCGCACATGGATGTTGTGCGAGACCCCGGCGATGCCCGGTCGCAGGCAGCACATGCCGCGCACCACCAGATCGATACGCACCCCGGACTGACTGGCCTTGTACAACGCGCGGATGACCTTCGGATCGGTCAGCGAGTTGAACTTGGCAATGATGTGCGCCGGTTTGCCGTCCAGAGCGAACTGAGTCTCCCGGGCAATCATGTCGAGCATGCCCTTCTTCAACGTGAACGGCGCGTGCAGCAGTTTCTTCATGCGCAGGGTTTTACCCATGCCAATCAACTGGCTGAACAGTTTGCCGACGTCTTCGCACAAGGCATCGTCGGAGGTCAGCAGGCTGTAGTCGGTGTACAGACGGGCGTTGGCCGCGTGGTAGTTGCCGGTACCCAAGTGAGCGTAACGGACAATCTCGCCAGCCTCGCGGCGCAGAATCAGCATCATTTTGGCGTGGGTCTTGAAGCCCACCACGCCATAAATCACCACCGCACCGGCCGCTTGCAGACGGCTGGCCAGTTGCAGGTTGGATTCTTCGTCGAACCGCGCGCGCAATTCGATGACCGCCGTCACTTCCTTGCCGTTACGCGCCGCGTCCACCAGCGCATCGACGATTTCCGAGTTGGCGCCGCTGCGATACAACGTCTGGCGAACCGCCAACACGTGCGGATCCTTGGCCGCCTGGCGCAGCAAGTCGACCACCGGGGTGAACGACTCGAACGGGTGCAGCAGCAGGATGTCCTGCTTGCTGATCACGCTGAAAATGTTCTCGCTGTTTTGCAGCAGTTTCGGGATCTGCGGAGTAAACGGCGTGTATTGCAGCTCCGGGTGACTGTCCAGGCCGGTGATGCTGAACAGCCGGGTCAGGTTGACCGGACCGTTGACCTGATACAGCTCGGTCTCCTGCAGGTTGAACTGCTTGAGCAGGTAATCGGACAGGTGTTTCGGGCAGGTGTCAGCCACTTCCAGCCGCACCGCGTCACCGTAGCGACGGGAGAACAACTCGCCGCGCAGCGCGCGTGCCAGGTCTTCCACGTCTTCGGTATCGACCGCGAGGTCGGCGTTGCGGGTCAGGCGGAACTGGTAGCAGCCCTTGACCTTCATGCCCTGGAACAGGTCATCGGCGTGGGCGTGGATCATCGACGACAGGAACACGTAGTTGTCGCCTGGGCCACCGACTTCTTCCGGCACCTTGATGATCCGCGGCAGCAGACGTGGTGCAGGAATAATCGCCAGACCGGAATCGCGACCGAAGGCGTCGATGCCTTCGAGCTCGACGATGAAGTTCAGGCTCTTGTTCACCAGCAACGGGAACGGGTGCGTCGGGTCGAGGCCGATCGGGGTGATGATCGGCGCGATCTCGTCGCGGAAATAACGGCGAACCCAGGTCTTGAGCTTGGTGGTCCAGTAGCGGCGACGAATGAAGCGGACCTGATGTTTTTCCAGTTCCGGCAACAGAATGTCGTTGAGGATCGCGTATTGACGGTCGACGTGACCGTGCACCAACTCGCTGATACGGGCCAGGGCCTGATGCGGTTGCAGGCCATCGGCACCGGCCTGTTCGCGGGCAAAGGTAATTTGTTTCTTCAGGCCGGCCACACGAATCTCGAAGAACTCGTCCAGGTTGCTGGAGAAGATCAACAGAAACTTCAGCCGCTCCAGCAATGGGTAGGACTCATCCAGCGCCTGTTCCAGCACGCGGATGTTGAACTGCAGTTGCGAGAGCTCGCGATGGATGTACAGGCTGCTGTCATCCAGACCGGGAATGGCAATCGCTGGCGCCGCAACAACCGGCTCGGCCACCACCGCCGGTGGAGCTGGCTCCAGCTCCGGCGGGGTTTCGGCGATTTGCTCCACCACAGGTTGAGCGTCTTTTACGGCAACTTCAGTGAGTCCTTCGGTATTCATCGAATGTTCCTGGGAGGGCTATTTTTGCTCTCGTAACAATTGAGCGGCACGGACGGCAAAGTAAGTCAGGATGCCATCAGCGCCTGCACGTTTAAAAGCGGTCAGGGATTCGAGAATAACCCCTTCGCTCAACCAGCCATTCTGGATCGCCGCCATGTGCATGGCGTATTCACCGCTGACCTGATAGACAAAGGTCGGCACTTTGAACGTTTCCTTGACCCGGTAAAGGATGTCCAGATACGGCATGCCTGGCTTGACCATGACCATGTCCGCGCCTTCTGACAAGTCCGCCGCCACTTCGTGCAGGGCTTCGTTGCTGTTGGCCGGGTCCATTTGATAGGAGGCCTTGTTGGCCTTGCCCAGGTTCAGCGCCGAACCCACCGCATCGCGGAATGGGCCGTAATAGGCACTGGCGTACTTGGCCGAATAGGCCATGATCCGCACATTGACGTGGCCGGCCAGCTCCAGCGCTTCGCGAATCCCCTGAATGCGGCCGTCCATCATGTCCGACGGGGCCACCACCTGGGCACCGGCTTCGGCGTGGGACAGGGCCTGTTTGACCAGCGCGTCGACGGTGATGTCGTTCTGCACGTAGCCTTCTTCGTCGAGAATGCCGTCCTGACCGTGGGTGGTGAACGGGTCCAGGGCGACGTCGGTGATCACACCCAGTTCAGGGAACCGCGCGCGCAAGGCACGAGTAGCACGCTGGGCGATGCCGTTGGGGTTCCAGGCTTCGGCGGCGTCCAGGGATTTGAGCTCCGGTGGCGTCACCGGGAACAGTGCCAATGCCGGAATCCCCAGCTCGACCCACTTGGCGGCCTCTTCGAGCAACAGATCGATGGTCAGGCGTTCGACGCCCGGCATCGAGGCCACCGCTTCGCGACGGTTTTCACCGTCCAGCACAAACACCGGCAGGATCAGATCGTCGACGGTCAGAACGTTTTCACGGACCAGTCGACGCGAAAAATCATCACGGCGATTGCGACGCAGGCGGGTTGCAGGAAACAAACGGTTGGCGGGGGTAAAGCTCACGGCAGACTCCTGAGCCCGCGCTGGCGGGCGAGCGTGACAGTTATAAGCGGCCATTATGACGAACGCATGACAGTTATGTGCACCCCTAGAGCCGCATTCCATTGTCCTTGTAGGAAATGTTCACGTCGAGACACATTTGGACACTTTCATGAATGTGCACGAAGGGTTAGGCTGCGCGTTCATTTCGCCAGCACCCAGACAATGCTCCAACAATTTCTGCATGACTTCGGCTACTTTGCCCTATTCCTCGGCACGTTTTTCGAAGGCGAAACCATTCTGGTACTCGCAGGCTTCCTCGCGTTCCGCGGATACATGGACATCAATCTGGTGGTGGTCGTGGCGTTCTTCGGCAGTTATGCCGGCGATCAGCTGTGGTACTTCCTGGGGCGCAAGCACGGGCGCAAATTGCTGGCACGCAAACCGCGCTGGCAACTGATGGGCGATCGGGCACTGGAACATATCCGCAAGCACCCGGACATCTGGGTGCTGAGCTTCCGCTTTGTCTATGGCTTGCGCACCGTGATGCCGGTGGCGATCGGTCTGTCGGGCTATCCGCCAGGACGCTATTTGCTACTCAACGGGATTGGCGCGGCGATCTGGGCCGCCGCACTGGCCGCTGCCGCGTATCACTTCGGCGCGGTGCTCGAAGGCATGCTGGGCAGCGTCAAGAAGTACGAGCTGTGGGTGCTGGGCGCCCTGCTGGTCCTGGGCTTTTTCCTATGGCTGCGGCGGCGCTTCAAGAATGCCCGTCTGGCGAAGAAGGTCTACGCCGACGAGCAGGCGCTGAAAGCCGAACAGGCCAAGTCCAGCGAACCTACGACGCCCATCGAGTGACACGGTTTCTACAACAGTAGAGACCGATGCCGCTGAGCAGGCTGTAACTGAGCAGCACCACCCAGCCCGCCGCGCTTCCCACCACACCGCCCGGCCATAGCCCGACCATCGGTGCCAGCCATACCAGCGGCAGGTTCGACGCCAGCCGCAACAGCTCCAGTTTCAGTGCCTGCGGGCGATTCTCCAGGGCCGCGCCCAACACAAACAACCCCAACGCCACGGCGCCCCAGCCCAACACCAGGGCTGCGGTCGGCAGGCTCTGCTCCAAATTCATCAAGTAACTGCCCAAGGCGATGTAAACGCAGAATTGCAGCGCCACATACCACTGCTGGCGCCCATCCAGCGGCACCTCGAATTTGCGGAACCGAGCCAGGTCCGGCTTGTTCATCGGGTATTTGGCCGCCACATCCGCCGGCCGCCACCCGGTGCGCATGAACCAGATCCGCAGCTTGTCCCACCCGCGCTCGGCTCGCCGGGCGTCATCCCACAACTGCGCATAGAACTGCACGTTCGCCCACAACGGATTCCAGCTCGCCAGCGGCGTGGTCACGCCGAAAATCACCGGTTCGTTGTCGTCCTCTTCCTGGAACGAGCCGAACAGACGGTCCCAAATAATGAACACCCCGCCATAGTTACGATCCATGTAGAGGGCGTTCTGTGCATGGTGAGCCCGATGATTGGACGGCGTGACGAAGAACCACTCGAACCAGCCGAGCTTGGGAATGTGCCGGGTATGCACCCAGAATTGGTACAGCAGGTTCAGCGCCGCAACGCTGACAAACACCAGCAGCGGCACGCCGAGCACGGCCAGGGGCAGGTAGAAAATCCAGCTCAGCAGAAACCCGGTGCTGGTCTGGCGCAAGGCGGTGGAGAGGTTGTAGTCCTCGCTCTGGTGATGCACCGAATGGGCAGCCCAGAGGATGTTGCGCTCGTGGCCCATGCGATGCAGCCAGTAGTAGCAGAAGTCATAGAAGACGAAAGCGAACACCCAGACCCAGGCACTGTCGGCCGACAGTTCGATCACGGCCAGGTGCTCCAGGGCGAAGGCATAAGTCACCAGCCCGACGCCCTTGGTCAACAGGCCCGTGGTGGTCGACAGCACGCCGGTACTGAGGCTGTTGATCGCGTCTGCCACGCGGTAATTGCTCACCCCGCGCCAACGGTCGGCCAGCAATTCGACCGCAATCAGCACAAAGAAAAACGGCACCGCATACAGAATGAAGTTCATGACGCGACCTGATCGGAATCGTTCAGCAGAGATTAGGTGTAGCCGCGAATTAACCCTATGGCAACGAGTGACAAATTAGTGGACATTTAACGCCATGAACCTGGAGAAAAGCCCATGAGCAAAAAAATTGCAGTGATCCTTTCCGGCTGTGGCGTGTACGACGGCGCCGAGATCCACGAAAGCGTGATCACCCTGCTGCGGCTGGACCAGCGCGGTGCCCAGGTGCAGTGTTTCGCACCCGATATCGCGCAGTTGCATGTGATCAACCACCTGACCGGCGAAGAAATGCCCGAATCGCGCAACGTGCTGGTGGAATCGGCGCGTATCGCCCGGGGCAACATCAAGGATATCCGTGAAGCGGACGTCGAAGATTTCGATGCGCTGATCGTTCCCGGCGGTTTCGGGGCGGCCAAGAACCTGTCGAGCTTTGCCGTCGAAGGCGCCGGATGCAGCGTTCAACCTGACGTCCTGGCGTTGACCGAAGCGTTCGCCGAGGCTGGCAAACCGGTGGGGCTGATCTGCATCTCGCCGGCCCTGGCGGCAAAAATCTACGGCCCGGGCGTGACCTGCACCATCGGTAACGACGCCGATACCGCCGCCGCGGTGAACAAAATGGGCGCCACCCATGCCGAGTGCGCGGTAACCGATATCATCGAAGATAAAGCACGCAAGCTGGTGAGTACCCCGGCCTATATGCTGGCGCAATCGATCAGCGAGGCGGCTTCCGGCATCAACAAACTGGTCGACCGCGTACTGGAACTGACCCACGAAAACGACGAGTAACACTGTTTAATGTGGGAGCGAGCCTGCTCGCGATAGCGGTCTAACCGTCAACATCAATGTTGAGCGTGCCGACCCCATCGCGAGCAGGCTCGCTCCCACAGGGACCACCGTCTTGCTTAAGACCTGCGGGACAACCGCGTGAGTATCCGGTCCAGCGCATTGGCGAACGCCTGCTTCTCGCGGTCGCCGAACGGCGCCGGTCCGCCGCTCATCTGACCCTGCTCGCGCAGGTCGGTGAACAGGTTACGCACCGCCAGTCGATCGCCCATGTTCTGCGCATCGAACTCCTTGCCCCGTGGATCCAGCGCCGCAACACCCTTCTTCACCAGCCGGTCCGCCAGCGGTACATCGCTGCAAATCACCAACTCCCCCGGCACCGCGTGTTCCACCAGATAATCGTCGGCGGCATCCGGGCCGCTGGGCACCACGATCAGCTTCACCAGAGCGAGGCCCGGCTTGATCTGCGGCTGCCCGGCCACCATCACCACTTCGAACTGACGCTTGAGGGCGAATTTCACCACCAGATCCTTGGCTGCCCTTGGGCAGGCGTCGGCATCGATCCATACGCGCATAGTGTTTTCCTCTTCCAAAAAAATCGCGAGCAGGCTCGCTCCCACAGGTTATACGCAATCCTGTGGGAGCGAGCCTGCTCGCGATTGTGAGCGCAGCGAATGCTTTTAAGAAACCGGCAGACGCCGCTTCTCGGCCATCCGGCTACGGCTGTACAGCACGATGATCGCAATGATCGCCACGGCCTGAGCACTCAGCGAATACGCATCAGCGTGGATCCCCAGCCAGTCGAAGTCAAAAAACGGTACCGGCCGCGTGCCGAAGATCCCGGCTTCCTGCAACGCCTTCACGCCATGGCCGGCAAACACCACCGACAACGCGCACAGCAGCCCGGCATTGATGCCGAAGAACAACGCCAGCGGAAGTTTCGCCGAGCCGCGCAGAATCACCCAGGCCAGACCGACCAGCATAACCAGCGCCGTCGCCCCGCCAGCCAGTACGGCGTTATGCCCAGCAGGCCCGGCCTGCAACCACAGGGTTTCGTAAAACAGGATCACTTCGAACAGCTCGCGATACACCGAGAAGAACGCCAGGATCGCAAACCCGAAACGTCCGCCACCACTGACCAGACTGCTCTTGATGTAATCCTGCCAGGCCGCTGCGTGGCGACGGTCGTGCATCCACACGCCGAGCCAGAGCACCATGACGCTGGCAAACAGCGCCGTGGCACCTTCCAGCAGCTCACGCTGGGCCCCGCTGACGTCGATCACATACGCCGCCACCGCCCAGGTCGCCAGCCCGGCCAGCAGCGCCAGGCCCCAACCGATATTGACGCTGCGCACCGCCGATTGCTGGCCGGTATTGCGCAGGAACGCAAGGATCGCCGCGAGCACCAGAATCGCTTCCAGACCTTCGCGCAACAGAATCAACAGACCGGAAATATAGCTCAGCGACCAGCTCAAGCCATCGCTACCGAGCAGGCCAGCGGACTCTTTCAACTTGGCCTTGGCCACCTCCAGACGCTGCTCGGCCTGGGCCACCGGCAAGCCGTCCTGCAACGACTGACGGTAAGCCATCAGGGACTTCTCAGTGTCTTTGCGCACATTGGCGTCGACGTTGTCCAGGGAGCTTTCGACCAGTTCGAAGCCTTCCAGGTACGCCGCCACCGACAGGTCGTAGGCCTGGTCGTGATCGCCGGCACGGTAGGCGGCGATGCTCTTGTCCAACGTGGCAGCCGTGTATTCCAGCAGTTGCCCCGGGCCACGCTTGACCTGCGGCGGTTGCGCCCGTTGCGCCCGGAAGGTCGCGGCCGATTGCGGACCTTCGGCGGCCTGCACTTCGGCTGGCGTCTGACGTGCCAGGTCAGCGATGTTGTAGGTTTTCTCGGATTTTGCCGCGGCCGGATCGGCGCTGAAGCTAGCGATATAGGTCGCCAGGTCCCAACGCTGACGATCATCCAGCTGATCGGCGAAGGCCGGCATGTCGGTGCCTTCGACGCCCATGCCCAGCGTGTTGTAGATCGCGTAGAGGCTCAGACGGTCCAGTCGCGCGGCATCGCGCAGATTGGTCGGCGGTGGTGTCATGCCGACGCCCGCCGGGCCGTCACCGGCGCCCGCATCGCCATGGCACACCGAGCATTGCTGGGCATACAGCGGCGCGCCGCGGGTCGGGTCCGGGGTGATGACCGGGGCCTGGCTGACTTCATAGGTCACTGCCAGCTTTGCCCCCAGTTGCCGCGCCTGACGGGCGACGTCCGCGCTGTCCTTGCGAGCGGCGATCGCGGTGCGCAGGCCGTTGACGCCCTGCTCCAGTTCGGCACGTTCGGGTTTGGCCGGCAAATCGGCGATCAACCCTTGCAGCGACCCCAGAAACGCCTGCTGTTCGAGATATTCAGCCTCATCAATAACCTTGCCACCCTCGACCGCCGCCGGGTAATCGGCGGCGATGTAATCGAGCAAATGCAGGGCCTTGGGCGCACCCTCTGCGGTTTCGGCCAGCGCATTGAAGCTGCAGAACGCGATCATCGGCAGCATGAGCCACGCCAGAAAACGAGAGGAGCCAGTCATGAATAAATCTCAAATGGAAATACGAAGTAACACATTGTTCACTTCCAATGAGTTTCGCTCAAGCTTTGTTGGTATTTCCCGCGCAACGGCGTGTACATTCAGCGGCAAATTGCTATCTCTTCGCGGTATCCGATCAGGGAAGAATCATCGTCCATGCGCTCCTGCCTGTTTTTCTCGCTGCTGCTGAGTCTCGCCCTGCAACTGAGTGGATGTGCCGCGTACCGAAATTATGATCAGGAAATGCAACAGACCAACGACCAACTATTGGTGGGTAACCTCCAGGGTGCGCTGGACCTGGTGGAGTTGCACAATCCCTGGGAAGACAAGGATCTGCTCTATTACTTCGAGAAAGGCGCCATCCTTAGTGTCGCCAGTGCGCTGCCGCAGAGCCAGAAAGCCTGGCGCAGCGCCGACCAGATGGTGTTCCAGCGCGAAGAAGCGGTGCCCTCCGGCGCCATGAAACTGCTCACACGGTTTGGCAATGAAATGGGCACCCTGCTGGTCAATGACAAACTGCGTCGCTATGAAGGTTACGACTACGAAAAAGTCATGTTGACCACGCAAATGGCCCTCAACCAATTAGCTGCGAATGACTTCGACGGCGCCCGCGCCGACATCAAGAAAACCCACGAACGCGAAGCGCTGATTGCCCGTCAGCGCGAGCGGCAGTACGAAGAGCTCGAGGAGCAGGCCAAGGCCCAGGGCATTGCCGTGCGCTACAAGGATCTGCAGGGCTACCCGGTGACCACGCTCGATGCGCCGGCCGTCATCGAACTGAAGAACGGCTATCAGAGTGCCTTCAGTCATTACCTGGCTGGCTTCACCTACGAAGCCCTCGGCGAACGCGATCTCGCCGCGCCGGGCTATCGCCAGGCAATTGAATTGCGCCCGAACCTGCCGTTTCTCGAGCAGGCGCTGCGCAATCTCGACAAGCCGCCGGCAAAAGCCGATGAAAGTGATGTGTTAATCATCGTCCAAAGCGGCCTGGCGCCGGCACGCAGCTCGGTGCGCGTGCCGATTCCGGTACGGCTGAACGAAAACCTGGTGATCGTTGCCCCGATTTCTTTCCCGGTGATGATCCAGGACACCATCACGCCAGCGTTCGACCACATCATCGTCGATGGTCGCAAACGGCCGCTGACCGCACTCAACAGCGTCACCGACATGGCTTTGCGCACCTTGCGTGATGACATGCCCGCCATCATCTCGCGGGCCATGTTCCGCGCCAACATGGCGGCTATCGGCCAGGCCGAGGAAAACGAACGCAACCCGGCCAAAGCATCGCTGGTGGTCACCCGCGAAGACCCATTCGAGGAGGCCGACACCCGCACGTGGCGCACCCTGCCGGACAAAACCCTGGTCGCGCGTCTGCGGCTGAAAAAAGGTGAACACCTGTTCAACGCGCCGAACGCGCCCGGCACCGCACCGGTTACCCTGCGTATCGACCGCGACTTTCAAGTCATCAACCTGCGCACAATAAACACCGTGACATTCGTCGTCGGAAGGACTTATGTGCAAACCTCGCCAGCGCCGGTATCAGGCCAGAAATAAGCAATGGCACAGTTGTGAAAACATGTGATTAAAAAGCCATTACATAGCCAGCATCCCTGTTTATAATGCCGCGCCTTCGTTATTTCGATATGGCATTTAAGCTCCTCTTTTTATGAGGAATTGGCAGGACGCCAACAGCCCTGCCGATAGGTCCCAACAGCCCGACCAGCACGCGCGGCTGCTTAACTCAGGGAAGAAGTACCCCCTATGGCCTCCCGCGCCCTTACCTCGATCGCGCTCAGTGCTGTCACCTTGCTCTCCGGCTGCTCGGCTTTTCGTAACTACGACTCCGAACTGGCACAGACCAACCAGCAACTGGCTGCCGGCAACGTCGATGCCGCCTTGACCCTGCTGGAAAAGAACAACACCGGCGCCGACAAAGACCTGCTCTATTACTTCGAGAAGGGTGAACTGCTGCGCGCCAAGGGCGATTTGTCCGGCAGCCAGAACGCCTGGACCAGCGCCGATCAGGTGGTGGGCAAGTGGGAAGACTCGGTCAAGCTCGACACTGACAAGTACCTGGCCCAGTTCGGCAGTTTTCTGGTCAACGACAAGGTCCGTCGCTACGAAGGCTACGACTACGAAAAAGTCATGCTGACCACGCAGATGGCCCTCAACCTGCTGGCGGTGAATGACTTCGACGGCGCGCGCACCGCAATCAAGAAGACCCACGAACGTGAAGCGGTGATCGCCGACTTGCGCGACAAGGAATACCTCAAGAGCGAAGAGCAGGCCGAGAAAGAAGGCGTCAAAACCCAGTACAAGGATCTTCAGGGTTATCCGGTGGCCAGCCTCGACGCGCCGGACGTGGTCAGCCTGAAAAACAGCTACCAGAGTGCGTTCAGCCATTACCTGGCCGGTTTCGTCTATGAAGCCCTGGGCGAGAAAGATCTGGCCGCACCGGGCTATCGCAAGGCCGCCGAGCTGCGCCCGAACACGCCGCTGCTGGAACAGGCGCTGGTGAATCTCGACAAACCCGCCAAGGACGAGGACAGCGACATCCTGATCGTCGTGCAAAGCGGTCTGGCGCCGTCCCGCGACTCCATCCGCATTCCGCTGCCGTTGCCGATCAGCAACAACGTGGTGATCACGCCGCTGTCGTTCCCGATCATCAAACCGGATACCTCCACCGCCACCTTTGCCCAGATCGGCGTGGACGGTCAGCAACTGAACCTGACTCAACTCAACAGCACCACCGCCATGTCCCGCCGCGCATTGCGTGACGACATGCCGGGGATCATCCTGCGCACCACCGTGCGGGCGATCACCCGTGGCGTGGCACAGAAGCAGATCAACGAAACCAACCCGCTGGCGGGTCTTGCAGTCGGTATCTCTTCAGCCGTGCTCGAAGGTGCCGATACCCGTACGTGGCGCACCCTGCCGGACAACACTCAAGTAGTGCGTCTGCGCTTGAAGAAAGGCGAGCACCAAGTCACCCTGCCGAGCGCCGTGGGCGGCTCAGTGGTCAAGGTCACTGTGGATCAGCGCTATCAGGTCATCAGCCTTCGCGCCGTGGGCAATCAGGTATTCGCCAGCGGCCTGGCCACTCACGTGATCCCGAGCGCCAACCCGACCGCCGTGGCCAGCCTCAAACAACCTTAAGAACGGAGTCTTTGCATGCGCTTCAAATTCATCGCTGTCGTCGCCCTGGCCTTGCTGGCCGGCTGCGCCACCCCGCCACCACCGGAACCAGGCAGCGCTGCCAGCAAGGTCGTGGCCATGGGCAAGCTCAAGAACATCGTGGTCGGCGCCATGCGCGTGGCCCGGGAAAACGGCTTCATGACGGTCAATGTGCAGCTGAGCAACACCAGCTACAACAACAAGACCTTCTACTACCGTTTTGCCTGGCTCGGCCCTGAAGGTTTCCCGGTTGCAGAAGAAGAGACCTGGAAAAGCCAGATGATGTACGGCGAGCAGACCAGTTTCATTCAGGCCATTGCGCCAACCGCCAAAGCCGTGGATTTCCGTCTCGAAATCAAAACGCCTTAAGCCCGACACCCTATTCGTTCAGTTCTAGAGAGCATTCCCATGTTTGCACGCTTTTCATTCATCGCCGTCATCGCCCTCCTGGCCAGTGGTTGCGCCAACACTTCGCCGACGCTGGGCAGTAAAAACATCAGCTACGGCGACACCAAGGCTGTGGAAACCGTGACCAACGAGTTCGGCTCCACCGACTTGCAGATGATCGCCGAATCCATGACCCGCTCCCTGGCCCAGTCCGGCATTCTGCAAGGCCGTCCGGTGGTTCAGGTCTACGACGTGAAGAACAAGACCAGCGAGTACATCGATACCCGCGAAATCACCACCAGCATCAAGACCCAGCTGATGAAAACCGGCGTGGCCCGTTTTGCCAGCGACAACACCGCCATGCAGAGCCAGGTCGACCAGCTCAAGCTGCAAAACCAGAGCGGCCTGTACAAGAAGAGCACTGTGGCCAAGACTGGCAACATGATCGCCGCCCAATACCGTCTTGAAGGTTCGATCAGCTCGATCGTCAAGCGCAGCAGCGACTACAAGGACGTCTTCTACAAATTCAGCCTGCAATTGATCGACGTTGAGAGCGGTCTGGCCGAGTGGATGGACGAAAAAGAGATCCGCAAAACCACGGAGCGTTAATCGATGCGCACATGGATTGGCATGATGGCCCTGGCTTGCGCGTTCAGCGTGCAAGCGGCCCCGAAAGTCGCAGTGGCTGACCTGGCCTATCAGGAACGGGTGGAGCAATACGTCCACACTATTTCGGCCCAGAGCAACCACAGCCAGAGCTATTACGGCGCCAGTGGTTCGTCCAGTTACGAAGAGTACGAAGCAACCAGCAGCTACATCGAGCAAGGTGAGTTACGCAAATTCACCGGCGACATCAAGGGCGAGATTCTGCGCACCGGCATGTTTCAGCTGGTGCAGGGCACGCCTTACACAGCATCGTCCAAAGGTGACGTATATGACGTGATCAAGCGCATCAAGGCCGGTAGTTTCAAGGGTGCCGACTACGTGCTGTTCGGCACCGTGTCCGACATCGACTTCACCCGCGACATGAACGAGCTGGCCAACACCGACAGCTATTCGGCGGTGCTGGGGCTGACGCTGGTGGCAGACTTCAGCCTGATCAACACCAAGACCTTTGAGATCACCTCGGCCTTCACGGCGATGGGCGAAGGTCAGGACACCAAACTGGTGAATGGCCGGGACATTCGGGTTTCCCTGAACCGCCCACGGGTGGTGCGTGACGTGTCCAAGGCGCTGGGTGAAGACGTAGCCGCGCAACTGAGCCAACAGCTCGGTGGCGGTGGCTACGAGCAACCAGGGCAAGCGCCACTGCGCAACAACCTGCCGCGGGATACGGCACCGGTGATTCTGCACTGATCTCAGGCTGGCCACAAAAAGCTCCCAGCCACCATAAAAAAGGCGACCTCGATAGGTCGCCTTTTTTGTGCCTGAGGTTTTATACCGCCGCTTTGCGCAGGGTCGCCATGAACGCCGCCGCGCCGATGAACAGTCCGGCAAAGGTACGGCTCATGCGCTTCTGCTGCTTGGGCGTGCGCAACAAACGCAGGACCTTGGCCGCCAGCCCGGTGTAGCCGGCCATGACGATCAGATCGACACAGATCATGGTCACGCCGAGGATCAGGTACTGGGCTACCAACGGCTCGTGGGGGTCGATGAATTGCGGCAGCACCGCAAGCATGAACACCAAGGCCTTGGGATTGCTGACGTTCACCAGAAAACCGCGGAACACCAGCGCCATCGGCTTGCCGATCTGCCGAATGGCAGCGTCGTCGCTCATCTCGCCAGGCAGCGCGCGCCATTGTTTGACCGCGAGGTAGACCAGGTAGGCCACGCCGAACCATTTGATCACGTAAAAGGCAGTGGCGGAGGCCGCGAGGATTGCGCCGACACCGGCAGCGACGATCACAATCTGCAACGCCAGGCCCAGTTGCAGGCCCAGGGCATTCCAGTAACCGCGCCAGAAACCGTAGCGCAAACCGCTGGACATCGACGCAATGGCGCCGGCACCGGGGGAAAGACTGATCACCCAGCAGGCGGCAAAAAACGCCAGCCATGTTTGAAGCACCATTGCACACCTCGACTCAGACCCGTGACAGACGTCTAAGCTAATGCGCCTTTGGGCCGATGACTACCGATTTTTTATAGGACGTGGCGGCTGCCGAACAGCGTTTACGGCAGTAGGACCCCTTCGCGAGCAAGCCCGCTTGTGTCTTGCGCAGGAATTAGACTGAGGGTGAGAGCGGGCTTGCTCGCGAAAGCGGTGTATCAGGCAACAGAAGGCTTACTTTTCGAACCCGTTCGAAGGGAATGCATCAGTACCGCGCCAGCGTCGAACCGAGCGCTGGAAGAACAGGCTGTTGGGCACTTGCACCATGGCGCTGCCGGTACCGAGCTCTTCGGCTTCGATCAACGTGGTGTAGAGCAGATTGATCGCCACCACCCGGCCTTTGACGCCGGGCTTGTCGGTAGTGTCCACCAACTCGACCACATCGCCGATACGGAATGGGCCGACGGTGAAGATCAGGATCGCGCACAACAGGTTGGAGAGCACACTCCACATGGCGAAAAACGCCACGGCGGCCACCGCAACGAAACCGGATAATGCCGTCCAGAGCACCGTTGCCGACACCCCAAGGCGTTCCAGCACAAAAATCAGCGCACTGCCCATGATCAGCCAGCGCAAACCGCCACGCAGCGGCAGCAAAAACTGCGGCGGAAACGGGTAGCGCTCGCCCAGGCGAGTCAGGCATTTAGCGACGACGCGCTGGGCGATATAACCGGCCAGCAGGATCAGCAGGATTTGCACGACCAGCCAGATCGGCTCGACCCACATCGCCGGCAACGGCAGCTTGAAGGCCTCCATCAAGACAGCGCCTCCAGCTCCGCCTGCATGCTTTCGAGCAATTCGAGCGCTTCCATCCAGGCCTCTTCCAGTTCGGCTTCACGCACCTTCAGCCTGGCCTGTTCGGCCAGCAGATCACGCAATTCGTTCTTGCGCGCCGGCTCGTAAATATCGCTGTCACCGAGGCTGGCGTCGATCTTCGCCAGCTTCTCATGCAGCTTGCCCAGCTCGGCCTCGAGCTTGTCGGCCTCGCGCTTGTGCGGTGCCAGTTGCTGACGCAACGCGGCGGCGGCCTGGCGCTGAGCTTTCTTGTCGGTCTTGTCCGGGTTGACCGGGGTGTTGCTGACCGGCGTATTGCGCTGACGGTATTCCACCAGCCAACGGGTGTAGTCTTCCAGGTCGCCGTCGAACTCCTCGACCTTGCCGTCGGCCACCAGATAGAAATTGTCGGTGGTGCTTTTGAGCAGATGACGATCGTGGGAGACCACCAGTACCGCGCCACTGAATTCCTGCAAGGCCATGGTCAGCGCCAGGCGCATTTCCAGGTCCAGGTGGTTGGTCGGTTCGTCGAGCAGCAACAGGTTCGGCCGCCCCCAGGCGATCAACGCCAGGGCTAGACGGGCCTTCTCACCGCCGGAGAAATTCAGCACCGGCTCATCGATGCGCGCCCCACGGAAGTCGAAACCGCCAAGGAAATCGCGCAGGGTTTGCTCACGCTCGGTTGGCGCCAGGCGCTGCAAATGCAGCAACGGGCTGGCCTTGGAGTCAAGGGAGTCGAGTTGATGCTGGGCGAAGTAGCCGACCACGGTGTTCTCGCCCCGGGTCAGTCGGCCAGCCAATGGCTCGAGTTCACCGGAGAGGTTTTTGATCAGGGTCGATTTACCCGCACCGTTAGGGCCGAGCAAACCGATCCGCGCTCCGGGGGTCAGTTGCAGCTTGACCTTCTCCAGCACGGTTTTGTCGCCGTAACCCAGGCGCGCATCCGACAGGTCGATCAACGGGCTGGAGATTTTCTGCGATTCGCGGAAGACGAAGTCGAAGGGTGAATCGACGTGGGCGGCGGACAGTTCCTCCATCCGCTCCAGCGCCTTGATCCGGCTCTGGGCCTGACGGGCCTTGGTGGCCTGGGCCTTGAAGCGGGCGATGTAGCTTTCCATGTGCGCACGTTGTGCCTGTTGCTTCTCGTAGGCCTGCTGTTGCTGGGCCAGACGTTCGGCACGGGCCCGCTCAAACGCTGTATAACCACCGCGATACAGGGTGATCTTGCGTTGGTCGACGTGGGCCACGTGATCGACCACGGCATCGAGGAAATCGCGGTCGTGGGAAATCAGCAATAAGGTGCCGGGATAGCTTTTGAGCCATTCTTCGAGCCAGATGATGGCATCGAGATCCAAGTGGTTGGTGGGCTCATCGAGTAGCAACAGGTCCGAGGGGCACATCAAAGCCTGCGCCAGATTCAGACGCATCCGCCAGCCACCGGAGAAATCTCCTACTTGCCGATCCATTTGCTCATTGGTAAACCCAAGCCCGGCCAGCAGCTTGCGGGCCCGGGCATCGGCGGTGTAACCGTCGGCGCTGTCGAGTTCCGAGTGCAGGCGGGCCTGAGCGGCACCGTCATGCGCCGCTTCGGCTGCCGCCAGGTCATGTTGTACCTGGCGCAGGCGCAGGTCGCCATCGAGCACGTAGTCGACCGCCAGGCGTTCGAGCGTGTCGACCTCCTGGCGCATGTGGGCGATGCGCCAGTCGGCCGGCAGAAAGCAGTCACCCGAGTCCGGGTGCAGCTCGCCCCGAAGCAAGGCGAACAGGCTCGATTTGCCGGCGCCGTTGGCACCGATGAGGCCGGCTTTGTGGCCGGCGTGCAGGGTCAGCTCGGCGTCTTCTAGCAGACGTTGCGGGCCACGCTGTAAAGTCAGGTTCTGAAGTCGAATCATAATGGCGGCGGAGTCTACCAGCTTCGCTCGCAACTGGCGCGAGTAGCACTATGTCCTCTGACCTGTGGAGCTTTTCCCTCGACACTTACGCCCGTCCCGGCGTTGAAGACGCCTGCCTGCAATTGCAGTCGGCGGGGGTGAACGTGTGCCTGCTGCTCTGTGGATTGTGGCTGGGACAGCGGGGCGTCGCCTGTAACGAACAACGATTGCAGCAGCTTCGCGATGTGGTCACCCCTTGGGACGCGGATGTCGTGCGACCGCTACGGGCGTTGCGCAGGCAATGGAAAGCCGACGCGGCGGAGGACGCCGAACTGAATACGTTGCGCGAGCAAGTCAAAACACTGGAACTGGAAGCCGAGCGGCAACTGTTGTTGCGGCTGGAACGACTGGCGCAGGGCTGGCCGCAGGATGAGACGAACGATCTCTCGACCTGGCTGGAAGGTATGGCGACAGGCGCCGCCAACCTGGACCGCGACGCGCTGCATCAGCTGCGCGTCGCGGTAACCGGCACTTAGGAAGCGCTGGTTGGGGTGGTGCTGGTGCTCGACGACACGGCTGGCGTTGGCGCAGGCGAAGCTGTCGAGGTAGTGGCTGCCGGGACCGCCGCAGCCGGAGCCGGGGTTGCTGGCTTGGCAGCAGGTGCGGCAGTCGGCTTCGCAGCAACTACTGGTTTTTTCACGGCTGGCTTGGCGGCAGGTTTTACAGCCGGTTTGGCAGCGGCAGGTTTGGCTGCTGGTTTCGCTACAGCTGGCTTGGCGGCAGTGGCTGGCTTGGCAGCGACGGCAGGTTTGGCAGCAGCAGGTTTAGCGGCGGGTTTCGCCGCCGGTTTTGCAGCAGGCTTGGCAGCTGGTTTTACGGCGGCAGTTTTGGCTGCTGGTTTTGCTGCAGGTTTAGCGGCCGGTTTTGCAGCTGCAGTTTTCGCCACGGCGGGTTTGGCAGCGGTGGTTTTTGCAGCAGGTTTAGCAGCTGTTTTGGCAGCAGCTGTTTTGGCAGCAGCTGGCTTGGTGGCAGGTTTGGCAGCCGCCGTTTTAGCTGCTGGTTTCGCAGCGCTGGCAGCGACTGGTTTTTTCGCCGCAGGTTTTGCTGCGGCTTTTACCGGTGCTTTGGCAGCCGGTTTGGCGACAGGCTTGGCCGGTGCTTTTGCAGCAGCCGGTTTGGCAGCGGCTTTCTTCGCAGGTGCCGCAGCAGGCTTGGCCGAACGCAGGGACAACGCCTTGCCGACAGCCTCTTGAACACGACCGACGCCCTGGGCCAGTTTCAGGCTTTCTTGAGCGTCGCGTTTGAGTTGCAGGATGTAGCTGCGAGTTTCGGACTGACGATTCTTGAGGGCGTCGAGCAGGTCCTCAAGTTCTTTCACCGCCTCTTTGGCCTTGGCTTGTGCCTTGGCTTTGCCGGCCGCCGCAGCGTCCTGCAATTTGGTGCGAGACTTGTGCAGTTTTTCCTGCGCTTTTCCGCGCTGCTTTTCCAGTTTGGCGAGCAGTTTTTCAGCATCAGCCAAGGCTTGGGAACAAGCGTTTTCCAAATGCTCGAGCAGGCTGCCCGAGAGTTGTTGGAGTAAGTGCAACGGAGTATTTACTGGCTTCTTGGTGGCCGACATGGTTTACCTCCTGGCTGACGTGAATGCGGCTCATACTAGACCTCTGCTGCAACCGCCGCTAGGGCATGTTGACAGTATCGAAAGCGCTGCGTTGCAACGAAGTAAAAATGTTCTGCACTTACGCAAAACCAGTTCACCTTCGAGCGCATTCACACTGGCATAATCCTGCGCATCTCAGGTCGGAGAGTGCCCATGTCGCGCTACCTTTTTTTATCGCTGTGCGTGTTTTTTTCCATGGTTCAGGCCGCCGAAAAAACCTCCACGAATGACGCTCACGATCTCGCTTACAGCCTGGGTGCGAGCCTTGGCGAACGCTTGCGCCAGGAGGTTCCGGATCTGCAACTTCAGGCGCTGCTCGACGGTTTGCAGCAAGCCTATCAAGGTAAACCGCTGGCACTGAAAGACGAGCGGATCGAACAGATTCTTGCCGAGCACGAAGCACAGACTGCCGAGCAACCCGCAGTCGCGCAAAGCGAAGTCGCCCTCGAAAAGGAACGGCGTTTTCTCACTGAAGAAAAAGCCAAACCAGGGGTTCGCGAACTGGCGGATGGAATATTGCTGACAGAGCTGGCGCCGGGCACCGGCGCCAAGGCAGGTCCGAACGGCAAAGTGCAGGTGCTGTATATCGGTCGCTTGCCTGACGGCACAGTGTTCGACCAGAACAGCCAGCCGCAGTGGTTCAGTCTTGATAGTGTGATCACGGGCTGGCGCACTGCCTTGCAAAACATGCCGGTCGGCGCGAAATGGCGCCTGGTGATTCCATCGGCGCAAGCGTATGGCGCCGACGGTGCCGGCGACTTGATCGCGCCGTTCACCCCGCTGGTATTCGAAGTCGAATTGCGTGGTGCGACAAGCTGAATGCCAGAAACGAAAAACGGTGCGCATTGCGCACCGTTTCCAGTTTCTGGTCAGGAAGGGTTCAGGCCTGAACCGAACTCTCTTCCTTGTGGGCGGTATGCAGCACTTCGATCAGGCAGTCTTCCAGTTCGAAGCGTTCACGCAGTTGGCTACCCAGCTTTTCCAGCGCTTCGGCGAAACGCTCGGTGTCGTTGCAGTCACCCTTGTGACAATGATCATTGAAGGACAGAGCCATCTCGGTGCTCACGTCGATACGCGGGTTGATCTGCTCAACCAGCTCAAGACCGCCATCGTCACCAAAGGCCTTGGCCTCATTGACCAGATGCTCACTTACTTCGAAGTGCCAGGCAGAAACGTAATCGACAAGAATCTCGCAGAACCGACCGTTCAAGGACTTGTCGGCGAAAGCCGGTTTGGCATCTCGCAAGTCGCGGAACGCCTTTACCAACTCTTCACGCTCCTGTAGCCAGCGGTCAATGAGCTTATGAACCCCACCCCAGCGTTCCTGAGCATTCTGACAACTATCTAACATGGCGATCTCTCTTCCCTAATGGGTCATGCCGTTCTACACCTGCAACAAGACTCGGTATATCCGGTTTGGCTCAGACAGAACAGCAACGAGCAACATAATTCCAATGACACGTGCGGGCCAGATTATGCCCGCACGCCTATGGCTTCAAGGTACGCAGGAGATAAAGTTCATACAAGTGTTTAATCGCCCGCCAGTACCCGGTGCGACGACTCGCCGCCGAGCGGTCGCTGACACGCGATCCAGACAAGGCGCAGCAACTGATACCCGCCCAGGATCATCATCGCAACGAAGAACAGCAGGCTCCATTCCGGGATGCTCAGGTCGAACAGCGTCCAGGAGATTTCCGCGCAGTCGGCGGTGCCCTTGAACATTCGCTGCACGACACACAACCAGGGCGTACTGGCGAATAGATCGGCCAGATTGGGTGAGCACGCCGATAACTGATGCACTGGATCACTCTGCAACACGACCTGCCGCCACGCCGTGGCGGTACCCGCCAGACTGCAAAGCAGGCCCAGCAGCCAATACAGGAACGATCCGAAGCGGCCAGGCCCCTGCACCGAAGCCGTCAAACAAATACCCGTGAGCAGCGCCAGGCAAAACCGCTGTAACAGGCACAACCCGCAAGGCTTGAGGCCGACCGAATATTCCAGGTAATAGGAAACGCCCAAGGCCAGGGCACCTGCAATGAAAACCATGAAAAACAAGGAGCGTGAGCAGGCCAAAGACATGGCTTTTCCGTAACTGTAGAGACAAGCGGTTACGGTAGAGGAAAGCACGGCAGCCTTTCAAGGCAGGCCAGCACGGACACTTCACCAGAAGTGTAGGGAATTCCCGACAGAGTCGAGAGGATAAGATGTAATCCGCTGTAGGACTTTGCCGGCGAAGGACTACAGCGCAAAAACAGTGTTGGATTCGGAGCGACTGCGCTCTTAATAACAAGATCAAAAGATCGCAGCCTTCGGCAGCTCCTACGTAGGCCCGGCGACAGGTCTCAGGCGTGAGCCGGCAGCGGCAGCGGTGCCGACAGCAAGCGCTCGTCCAGCAGGCCCAAGCCCTCCTGGAACAGCTGATTACTGCGCTCGGTGTCACCCAGTTGCGCCAGCAACCGGGCCAGTTCGGCGCAGGCTTCAGGATTGCGCTGCACACGCAGGCTGTTCTCCAGATAATCCCGGGCCTTGCCCCAAAGGCTGCTTTGCAGACACAGACGGCCCAACGTCAACAACAGACTCGGGTCGGCCGGATGATCCTTGAGCCAACCCTCGGCGGTGTGCAGTTGCCTAGCCGGATCGCTGCCGCGAACCAGTCCGTACAGGCGTGCCAGATGACTGTCGTATTTGCGCTTGAGGGCCGCACGCAGGACTTCTTCGGCCTCGACCAGCGCCCCCAGTTGCCGCAATTGCTCGGCATAGGCCAGCACCAATTGCGGTTCCTGGCGCTGAGCGGCGGTGAGCTGCTGCCAGGCGCGATTGAGCGATTGCAAGCCGACCGTTCCGTCTTCTTCCTTGTGCGCCGCCAGCGAAAGATTCTCACCCCAGGCGCGGCGCTCCAGTTCAGCCAGCTCGGCCGTCGGCAGCACCTTGTCCTTGCGTAACTCCGGCAACAAGCGAATCACTGCCGACCAATCGCCCCTCTGCTGATGCAGGCGTTGCAACTGGCGCAAGGTCTGGACGTTGTGAGGATGACGCTCGTGCATGGCTTGCAGGGTCACCAGGGCGCCTTCAGTGTCGCCGCGGTCGGTCTGCAATTGGGCATGGCTCAAGGCAATCGCCAACTCGGCCTGGGGCTGGCGCTCCAGCGCGCGCTCCAGCAGGTTGTCGCTTTCCTCATAGTGACCTTGTTCGTTCGCGGCGCGGGCAGCCCCCAGGTAATAGAGCAGCGGCTGCCGTTCGGCTTCCGCTGCGCGATACAGATGACGCTGCGCACTGGCCCAACGGCCCTCGGCCAGATCCAGCTGGCCGTGCTCGATCGCCACTTGCACCCGCCGACTGCGATTGCGTCGCGACCATGGATTGACCACTCCACCGGAAGTCGTCACCAGCTCGATCAACGCCTTGATGCCCCAGAACACCAGCCACAGCACGGCCACCAGGGCCAGGGTGGCCCACAGGCTCGATTCGTAACGGAAGGTTTTGTAGGCAATCAGCACGTAACCGGAATGCTCGGCAATCGCCAGCCCCAGCGCCGCGGCAGCGGCGATGACCACGAACACGATCACATAGAGGCGCTTCATGGCGTCGCCTCCTGCGCGGCGTTCGCAGTCGGTTTGACCAGAGGTTTCACCGAGTCCTCGGCGTTAACATTGCGCCGCTCAAGGTAGGCCTGAACCGCGCTCAACGTGCCCGTCAGATCTGGCGTGACCACTATGACCGGCTGCTTGCTCAATTCGCCCACCTGCTCCAGCATGATTTTGCTCTGCGGGTTGTCCGGGTTGAAGTTGCCCTTGAGCACGTCCCGCGCCTCGGCCAGCGCCTGGGTGTAAACCGCGGCCTGGCCATTGAGCGCGGCCCACTGCGCCTGCTCCAGCGCCAGGCTCAGGGCCAGACGCACCTGACTCAAACTTTGCCCGGCCAGCAGCGGACGGACATTCTTGTCGGCGTTGAAGTCGATGCGGATATAACGCGAGATCTGATCCCACCATTGCGCCCAGCGACTGGCGCCGTCGCCATCGGCCGTCAGGCCCAGCAGGGATTCGCCACGGTCCTTGTACTCGGGCGCCAGTTCGGTGAGGTTGATCACCTGATCGCGCAAGGCACCCAGACGCAGGAACAACCCGGTGCGATCCGGCTGTTCGGTACTGCGCAGGGCCACCAGGGTTTTGGCCACTTGCTCGCGAGCGGCAAAAGCCCCCGGGTCGTTCTGTTCACGGAGAATTTCATCGGCGCCCTGCACCAGGGCCTGGGCGCTGCTGATGTCCTGCAACGCCGACAGACGCAGGCTGGCCAGACGCAGCAAATGCTCGGCTTCGGCCAAACGCCAATCCTTGCGGCTGGCGCCGAGGACGGTTTCCAAACGTTGATTCAAGCGTTGCTGATCGCCTTGAAGCTGAATGACCAAACGACTGCGCGCATCGAGTTCTTCGGCGGCAGGCATTTGTTCGAGGCGAGCGGTCAGACGCTGCTCGTTGAGCTTCAGGCTCTGCGCCTGATCGTTCAACGCCTGTACCTGACTCAACTGTTGCAGGTTATTGGCTTGCAGGTGACGCACCTGCCAGACTCCCCAACCGCCCACGGCAACACCGGCAGCGCCCAACAGCAGCGCGACGATTGCCAGCCCATTGCCTCGGCGCGGCTCAGTAGCAGGTAGCCCGGTTTCAACCGGTGCTTCAATCGGCGCATCGAGCACCGGCTGGACGTCATCTTCAGGCAAGGCTGTTTTGCTCACGTATCCATCCTTTGCATTAGAAAACGGGTACGGGGTGCTCCCGTAACGCCGTCAGCAAGGCCGCGGCACTGGCGCCACGACAATCCACAACTGTTTGGGCCCCGGCGGCACGTGCCAGCTCGGCGACCCTGGGGCTTGGAACAAACAACGGCAACCGTGCCATGAGTGGCCAGGCATCGCCGGCCAATCGGTGCAGGTGCTCAAAACCCTGTCCACTGCTGACCACCAGCCCGTTCAAGCGTTCCGCTTCGATCCGCTCAGGCAGCGTCGCTGGCGGGTACTGCGGCAAACCGCGTCGGTACAACTCCAGATACTCGACACTAGCACCAAGCTCGCGTAAACGCTCAGCCAGCAACTCGCGCCCACCCTCCCCGCGCATGATCAGCACCCGTGCATCGGGTCGGACGATAGCCTCGCGCAACTGTGGAAGTTCAAGCAAGGCTTCGCTGTCATCGCCGTCGACCGGGAAGTTCACATCCAGCCCGTTATCCTCGAGGATCTGCGCCGTCGCCGCGCCCACGCTGAACCACTTCAGAACCGGTGGTTGCGGCCCGTGCCGATTGAGCAGATCGACAGCGATTCTGGCGGCCGGTTTGCTGACCACGATCACCGCGCAATAGCGATTCAGATTCTGAATCACTTCGAGCATTTTGGCAGAGGCAGGAATCGGCTCGATGTCCAAAAGCGGCAGGCTGCTACTGAAAACCCCCGCTTCGGTCAGCACACCGGCAAGCGCCGCCGACTCATCCGCAGGGCGTGTCAGCAACAGGCGCCAGCCAGTCACTCGTGACCTGCCTCGCCATAGACTGCTTTCAGAATGTCGGCGGCGCCCTGGCTCAGCAAGTCTTCAGCCACTTGCACACCCAAAGCCTCGGCATCAACCCGTGGCGCACGGGCTTCAGCGCTGAGCAACAGGCCACCGCTCGGATCGCCCACCAAACCACGCAACCAGATCTGCTCACCTTCAAGCACCGCGTAGCAAGCGATCGGTACCTGGCAGCCGCCATTCAAATGTTTGTTGAGAGCACGTTCGGCGGTAACGCGGATGGCCGTGTCCGGGTGATGCAGCGACGCCAGCAGCGCATGAATGTCAGTGTCGGCGCTACGGCATTCGATACCGACCGCGCCCTGGCCACCGGCCGGCAGACTGTCTTCGACACTGATGGCTGACGTGATGCGGTCTTCGAAGCCCAGGCGAATCAAACCCGCCGCGGCGAGGATGATGGCGTCGTATTCGCCGGCATCGAGCTTGGCCAGGCGAGTGTTGACGTTGCCGCGCAGGAAGCGGATTTCCAGGTCCGGGCGACGGGTCAACAGTTGCGCCTGGCGGCGCAGGCTGGAGGTCCCGACAATGCTGCCCGGCGGCAACTCATCCAGGCTGGAGTAAGTGTTGGAAACGAACGCATCGCGCGGGTCTTCGCGCTCGCAGATGCAGAACAGACCGAGGCCTTCGGGGAAGTCCATCGGCACGTCTTTCATGGAATGCACGGCGATGTCGGCTTCGTTTTCCAGCAGCGCGGTTTCCAGTTCCTTGACGAACAGGCCCTTGCCGCCGATTTTCGACAGAGGCGAATCGAGCAGCTTGTCGCCGCGACTGACCATGGGCACCAGCGTCACGAGCAGGCCCGGATGGGCCTGTTCCAGACGAGCCTTGACGTATTCGGCCTGCCACAGGGCGAGAGCACTTTTGCGGGTGGCGATGCGGATTTCGCGAGAGGACATGGATCAATCCGTACTGAATAGATACGGCGGATAATAACAGCTCAGCCAAATCCACTTTGACTTGTATCAGAAACTGCATGGCCTCCCTGGCCTTCAATGCCCAGAAACAGGGTAGAAATCCGCCCCGAATGGCGGATTACAGTTGTTGCATCATTTTGCGCACGCCGGCCACATGACGTCGGCTGACGATCAAGGCGTCGCCGTTCAGGCCTTTGAGAAACAGCTGGAAATGTCCCAGGGGGGTGCGTTGCAGCCGTTCGATGCGTTCGCGGGCAACCAGTGCATTGCGGTGGATCCGCACGAAACGGTCGCCAAATTCGTCTTCGAGGGCCTTGAGCGGCTCGTCGAGCAGCACTTCACCGCCTTCATGGCGCAAGGTCACGTACTTGTGGTCGGCGATGAAGTAGACCACCTGCCCCAACGGGATCAGCTCGATGCCTTTACGGGTACGGGCGCTGATGTGACTGCGCGGACCGTTGCCGGTTTCGGCCGCCGGGCGAGTCAAGGCCGCGAGCTGGACGCGATTGGGACGCTCGGCTTTCTTCAATGCTTCGTGCAACTGTTCTGTGCGCACTGGCTTCACCAGATAGCCCACGGCGCTGGCCTGTAGGGCTTCCACGGCAAATTCATCGGGCCCTGTGCAAAACACCACGGAGGGCGGGGTTTCACGTTCGCACAATCGTGCCGCCACCTGCAGGCCATCGAGGCCCGGCATGCGAATATCGAGCAGTACGATATCCGGCTTGTGGCTGTCGATCAGTGCCAACGCCTCTTCGCCATTCGTAGCGCTGGGCTCCAGGACGTTGTATCCCTCGAGTTCGCCGACCATTCGGCTCAGGCGCTCGCGGGCCAAGGGTTCGTCATCAACGATCAGGACATTCATATTGCGCTGGATTCCTGCGTGAGTCTCGCACAAAGATAGCGTAGACAGGTGAAGTGACGTCCGTCACCGCGATCCACGCTAAGACTAGCGCGAGGGCCAAAAAGTGCCGCGAGACCGCCGGCTAAATTTTCATCTGCCGGGTGACTAGCGGCCCAGGCCCGCATTGGCGAGGCATCGCCGTAGGGTTTGCTGATACACAATATGAACACCCCTCTTCTCTATATAGTCAGCTGCAGCATCGAGAAGTGCGCTGATCCTACTGTCCAACTGTAGACGGTTGCCGGGACGATATTGCTCAAATGAGAAATATCGTTGCGCAATTTGCGCATCGCTTGCTTCGAGTATGGGTCACGCCATGAGAAAAAAACGTGTCGACCAGTGTCAGCGACAGGATTGGCAACCCTGTTATTATCCGCCTCAGCATTCCACGCCATCTTTCTTCAAGCCGATACGAGCGAATTCATGAGCA
Source organism: Pseudomonas sp. P9_31 (assembly GCF_034008235.1). NCBI lineage: Bacteria > Pseudomonadati > Pseudomonadota > Gammaproteobacteria > Pseudomonadales > Pseudomonadaceae > Pseudomonas > Pseudomonas sp. P9_31. Next base: position 291,120 of record NZ_CP125375.1, on the reverse strand, counting down.
CTGACAAGACCAATCAGTCCTGGGGCGGCCGCTTCAGTGAACCCGTCGACGCCTTCGTCGCCCGCTTCACCGCCTCCGTCACCTTCGACCAGCGCCTGTATCGCCACGACATCATGGGCTCGATCGCCCACGCCACCATGCTGGCCAAGGTCGGCGTGCTGACCGATGCCGAGCGCGACAGCATCATCGATGGCCTCAAGACCATCCAGGGTGAAATCGAGGCCGGCCAGTTCGACTGGCGCATCGACCTCGAAGACGTGCACATGAACATCGAGGCGCGTCTGACCGACCGCATCGGCGTGACCGGTAAAAAACTGCACACCGGCCGCAGCCGTAACGACCAGGTCGCCACCGACATCCGCCTGTGGCTGCGTGACGAGATCGACCTGATCCTCGGCGAAATCACCCGCCTGCAACAAGGCTTGCTGGAGCAGGCCGAGCGCGAAGCCGGCAGTATCATGCCAGGCTTCACGCACCTGCAAACCGCACAGCCGGTGACCTTCGGGCACCACATGCTGGCCTGGTTCGAAATGCTCAGCCGCGACTACGAGCGTCTGGTGGACTGCCGCAAGCGCACCAACCGCATGCCGCTGGGCAGCGCCGCACTGGCCGGTACCACCTACCCGATCGACCGCGAATACACCGCGCAACTGCTGGGATTCGACGCTGTCGGCGGCAACTCCCTGGACAACGTGTCCGATCGCGACTTCGCCATCGAGTTCTGCTCGGCCGCCAGCATCGCGATGATGCACTTGTCGCGGTTCTCTGAAGAGCTGGTGCTGTGGACCAGCGCGCAGTTCCAGTTCATCGATCTGCCGGACCGTTTCTGCACCGGCAGCTCGATCATGCCGCAAAAGAAAAACCCGGACGTGCCGGAGCTGGTTCGCGGCAAGACTGGCCGGGTGTTCGGCGCACTGATGGGCCTGCTGACCCTGATGAAAGGCCAGCCCCTGGCCTACAACAAGGACAACCAGGAAGACAAGGAACCGCTGTTTGACGCCGCCGACACTTTGCGCGACTCGCTGCGGGCCTTTGCCGACATGATCCCGGCGATCAAGCCCAAGCACGCCATGATGCGCGAAGCAGCCCTGCGCGGTTTCTCCACGGCCACCGACCTGGCCGACTACCTGGTACGCCGCGGGCTGCCGTTCCGTGACTGCCACGAGATCGTTGGCCACGCGGTGAAGTACGGCGTGGAAAGCGGCAAGGACCTGGCGGAAATGAGCCTGGAAGAACTGCGCAAATTCAGCGACCAGATCGAGCAGGACGTGTTTGCCGTGCTGACCCTGGAAGGTTCGGTGAATGCCCGTGACCATATCGGCGGGACTGCGCCGGCGCAGGTCAAGAAGGCTGTTGCTCGCGGTCAGGCGCTGCTCGCCAGCCGTTAAGAGCTTCGCGGGCAAGCCCGCTCCCACAGGTTTCCCTGTCTGCCATAGATTTTGGCTGGCCGGAGATCCTTGTGGGAGCGGGCTTGCCCGCGATGACTGACTTCAGAGCACTACAAACTTACTTCTTCGACGCGATCATCTCCAGAAACGCGGGCATTGCTGCGTCCTTGTCCGCCGCAATTCGCTGCACGTTCGGATTTTGCCCCAGACGCTCCAGCAGCGCCCTGGCCGCCGGCATCTCGGCCAGCAGATCAATATCGAACAGCTTCTGCGCCACGGCACAGGCCATCGGCACGCTGTACAGGAAATACAAATCCGCAATGCTGAGACTGTCGCCCGCTACGTAAGGGGCGAACTTGCCGTGCCTGCCCAGCGAGGCGAACCCCAGCAGCAGCTCGGCCTTGGTCTTGTCCTTGATCGCCTCCGGCACAGACATGCCGAAAAACGCTTCGGGGTAGCAGGCGCGCGCCGGCAGTTCGATGTACAACTCGATTTCCTTGGCCAAAGCCAGCGCCTGCGCTCGCTCGAAGGGCTCGCTGGACAGCAGCGGCGTGCCTTTCTGACTCTGCTCAAGGTACTCGAGAATCACGCTGGTTTCGTTGATGAAACCTTGTTCGACGCCCAGAACCGGAACCTTGCCGCGAGGGCTGATGGTCAGCGCCTCGGGGCTGGTGCCTGGGTAAAACGGCACTTCTTCAAACGGCAGTCCCTTCTCCAGCAACGCCAGCTTGACCATGTTGTAGTAGTTGCTGACGCAAAATCCATAAAGCTTGAGCATTACATAGCCTCCAGGCCGTGCAGGGGGTTGGCAACGCCAGTTATAGAACGCCCGGGCACTTCTTGCCAGCAGCATCACAGCGCTGAATGCAGGTAAACTGGCCGCCTTTCCTTGAGGAGCCTGCCATGAGCGAGCCAAACGACATCGACAACGACGAAGAAGCGTTCGCCGAAACGACGCTGATCGAAGCGATCGAGAACCAGATCGAAAGCGATAACCCGCCAGCGGCCAAGGCGACCTTCAACAAGCTGACCCTGGTGGGTTACGAGCGTGAAGAAATCCTCAACCTGATGGCCCACGTGCTGGCGGTGGAAATCGACGCGATCCTCGAAGAAGACCGCGCGTTCAACACCCAATGGTACGAAGCGGCGCTGCGCGCGCTGCCAGAGTTGCCGCCGGAAAAACAATAAACAAGCGATTGCCTGGCGCAATACCTGGGGGAGCGGACTTGCTCGCGAATAGGCCGTCACATCCAGCATTGATGTTGGCTGACACGCCGCTTTCGCGAGCAAGCCCGCTCCCACACAGATTGTCACCCATTCAGTGCCGCCTTCCCCCAGACCCTGACTACACTGGAAACCGCCCCCGAGGCGAAAAACCCTGTTACGAGCACTGGACATGCTGCGCGTGTGGGATCACCTTAGGGGCGCTGTCGTCCAATTCCTAGAAAGTCTGGAGTCCTTATGTCGCTTACCCCTGAGCTGGTTGCCGAACTGGAAATCCTCGCACTCTTCAACCTGGACAGTTCCCAGGAAGGTTTGAAAATTCATCAGACCGCTGCCCCGAAAGCCATTGCCGCCGCCCAAAGACTGTTCGACAAAGAATTGATCACCCAACCCGATGGCGGTTACCTGACCAGCCTGGGTCGTGACGCTGCACAAAACGTGCAAACCGTTCTAACCATTCTGTCCGTGCGGGAAACTGCCTGAGTACCACTGCATTGCCCACGGAAACCTCTGTCACGGGATTTCCGCGGGCTCACTTGATTACCGGCCCTGTTATCTGCCGTCGCCAAACGATAAAAATCTGACGCCAGAAAAACAAAATCAGCTTAAAAGTCCCGGGGCCGAGGCGCTAAACTGCCCCTCATCCTGAGCCCTCCCACGTCCGAGCCCCGCGAGCCGGATTGAGCTGACATGACCCGCACCCATGAAATCCGCCCCGATCTGGACGAGGGAATCGACCGCAAGGTTCTCAGCCAGCTGCGCGCCCGTTTTCTGAAGCTCAACGAGGGCCGCATGGCCCGTGCCATGGAAGGGTTGTCGACCCGCCAGCAAGCGGTTCTGACCTTGTTGCCGCTGTTTTTCCACGTCAATCATCCGCTATTGCCGGGTTACGTTTCGGGTAGCACCCCAGCCGGGTTGTCGAATTACGAACCCGACACCAACACCCTCGCCGAAGCCCAACGCCTGACCCGCTCGTTTTCCTACAAGCCACGCCACGGCAGCAATCCGCCGCGACCGATTCACGGCCTGTTCCTGATGGGCAGCCTCGGCACTCTGGCCCAGGCTGACCAGAGCGACATGGATGTATGGGTCTGCCACGGGCCGGACTTGAGCGAAAGCGAGCTTGCTGAGCTGCGCAAGAAATGCCAGTTGCTTGAGATATGGGCCGCCAGCCAGGGCGCCGAGGCGCATTTCTTCCTGATCGACCCGGCCCGCTTCGTGCTCGGCGAACGCGATACGCAATTGAGTTCGGAAGACTGCGGCACCACCCAGCACTATCTGCTGCTGGACGAGTTCTACCGCACCGCAATCTGGCTGGCCGGGCGCACACCCATCTGGTGGCTGGTGCCGGTTTACGAAGAGGCGGCGTATGACCGTTACACCCATACGCTGCTTTCCAAGCGTTTCATCCGTGCCGACGAAACCCTGGACCTGGGGCATCTGGCGTGTATCCCGCCCGGGGAATTCGTTGGTGCCGGGCTCTGGCAGTTATTCAAAGGCATTGAGTCACCGTACAAATCGGTGCTCAAACTGCTGCTGACCGAGGTTTACGCCAGCGAACACCCCAAGGTCCACTGCCTGAGCCTGCGTTTCAAGCAGGCCGTGTTTGCCAATCAACTGGATCTCGATGAGCTGGACCCATACATGGTGGTTTACCGGCGCATCGAGGAATACCTCACGGCCCGGGGCGAACCAGAACGGCTGGAGCTGGTACGCCGCGCGCTGTACCTGAAGGTCAATCGCAAGCTCACCGGCAGCAGCGGACGCACCCAGAGCTGGCAGCGTTCGCTGCTCGAACGCCTGGCCCACGAATGGCATTGGGATCAGCGTCAGTTGGCATTGCTCGACAGCCGCAGCCAGTGGAAAGTCCGCCAGGTCAGCGCCGAACGGCGGGCCCTGGTCAGCGAGCTGAATTACAGCTACCGCTTCCTGACGCAGTTTGCCCGCAACGAACAGACTGTCAGCCTGATCAACAAACGCGACCTCAATGTGCTGGGCCGGCGGTTGTACGCGGCCTTCGAACGCAAGGCCGACAAGGTCGAATTCATCAACCCGGGCATCGCCCCCGATCTCGCCGAAGACACCCTGACGCTGGTGCAAGCCCCGAACAAGAGAGAACCGGGACAAACCCAATGGGGTTTGTACAACGGCAGCCTGGCCGCCCACGAGTGGGAGCATTTCGCGCCCATCAAACGCAGCCGTCAGTTACTGGAGCTGCTCACCTGGTGCCACCGCAATGGCGTGATCGACAGCAGCACCCGCCTGGCCCTGCACCCCGGCACCAGCGACTTGAGCGAGTTCGAACTGTTCAACTTGCTCGGCAGCCTGCAACAAAGCATCGCCCTGCCCCTGACCACCGTCGCCGAGGAGCCTTTGCTGCGCGCCAGCGTGCCGAGCGAAGTACTGATTCTGGTGAACGTCGGCATCGATCCGCTCAAGCACCATCGCGACCTGAATATCCTGATGACTACCGAGCGCACCGATTCCCTGAGCTACGCCGGCGTGCGGGAAAACCTGGTGCTGACCCTGGATCAGGTCACGCTCAATAGTTGGAATGAGGTGCTGGTCAGCCGCTTTGGCGGCCCCCACGCTCTGCTCGACTGCCTGCGCGATTACCTCAACAACCTGCCAAGCGGGCCAGAGCAGCCCAAGTTGCGGGTGCGTTGCTTCTGCCACAACCGCGCGCAATTCATCGCCCGACGGGTTGAAGAAATCCTCGACACCGCGCAGAACCTGCTGCTGAGCAAACTCAATCATCGTTACCTGATTCAGGTCCAGCAGCATTACCACGTGCTGGAGCTGGTGCCCGGCCAGATCAATCACGTTGCCCTCGCCACGCTGCCGGCGCTGCTTGCCTACCTCAGCGAAGAACTGGCGAGCTACAGCCCCCTGCATCTGGACCCGATGGCGCTGGAAGACCACGATCTGGCGCTGATCCTGCCCATGGGGCAACCCGACTGCGTTCAGGTGTTCTACCGAATCAACAACGAACACCAGGCTGATTTGTACGTACTGGATGAATTCAATGCCTTGTGGCAGCAGCGCTTGCCCTATCACGACGAGCAAAGCCTGCTGGTGCCGCTGCAACGTTTCCTGCAATCGATCCAGTACCGGCGCAACGCCTTGCTGCCGATGGACGCCGCCCAACCACTGAGCCTGGACACTTTGTATTACCAATTGTTGCCTTCGGGTACCGCGCGGGCGCGTCGGGTCGAAGCCCGGCCGGCACCGCAAACCCCGGTCAACAAACCGTTCTACGACGTGCAGGCGATCGTCGGCAAAGCCGCACCGGGACAGGTGCAGGTCACGTTGTATTGCAATCAGCGGGAATTTTCAGAGCTGGAACATGGCGACCAACTGTTCAGCGTGGTCGCCCGGGAAATCGTCGAGCAGCGCCGCGAGACCGAACGCTATCGCTGCTACATCACCGACCTGGACCTGTCGGGCTTGCTCGGTGATGGTCAGAGTTCAAGCCAGCTGTATCTGCGTTACAAGGCCGACCTGGAGAACGCATTGAACGAGGCGCTCGAGCAGGTCTGAGGGGGGGGTTATTCCGGGAAGTCGCCGCCATTGGCCGGCTGCGATTCGACTGCCAGCAAGGTCAGTTTCAGGGTCTTGCCACCCGGAGCAGGCCAGTCAATGTGCTGACCGACCTTGAGACCCAGCAGTGCGCTGCCGACCGGCGCCAGAATGGAGATCCTGCCTTCGTCGGCGTTGGCGTCCTTGGGGTAAACCAACGTCAGGTGGTAGTCCTTGCCGCTGCTTTCTTCACGGCAATGCACTTTGGAATTCATGGTCACGACATCAGCAGGCACATCTTCGTGACCGACCAGGGTATCGGCGCGATCCAGTTCGGTTTGCAGCGCGATAACGCCCGGCAGCGTGTCATCCAGGCTGTCGATCAGGCGCTCCAGACGTTGCACGTCCAGACGGGTAAGGGTGATGGAAGGTGCGGTCATGATCAGGGCAGACTCCTTTCTTCTGCACGAAAAAAGCAAAACCCCGCCAGAAAAAGGCGGGGTTTTCACGAACCTCGATGGGTTGAGGCGTCTCTGGACACTATCACAGCTCAATAAATATACAAGCCGCCACCGGACAGCCTGCGCGAACCCTGTACAAGGAGCTGCCGCAGGCTGCGATCTTTTGATCTTGCTCTTCGGCAATCTTCAGCGCCGCCAAAAGATCGCAGCCTTCGGCAGCTCCTACAAGGGATTGGCGGTGGTCTTGCGATTCGAGGCCTGCGCGCAGATTACCCGCCGCCGCTCATCGTCGGCCGAGCGCCATTCGCGAATATCTTCGACATGCCGAAAACACCCGAGGCAAACCTTCTGCTCATCCAGCCGACACACACCGCTGCACGGCGAAGGCACTGCCGGGCTGACGTTGCTATAGAGCGGTTTGGGCGGGCGAACGGGCGCAGGCTGGGTCATGACTTCACAGGCCTTCGAAATCGAGTTCGACGTCGGCTTGCTGCTTGACGATGCGCTCGAGCATCTCGCCCAGTTGTTCGTCGCTCTTGTCGCACATCCAGCGCTTGCTCTCTTCGTCGTAATCGAAGTGGAAGCCACCGGACACCGCCGCCAGCCACAACTGTCGCAATGGCTCCTGCCGACTGAAAATCAATTGGCTGCCGTTTTCGAACTTGACGGTGAGCACACCGGCCGAGCTCTCCAGATCGATATCCAGGTCACTTTCGTCGAAAATATCCTCCAGCGACTGCTGGGTTGCATCGACCAGGTCGTGGAAACGGGCTTCGGTCAAACTCATTGCGGGAACCTCAAAAAGTGTCTACTCACGCTCAAGCGCCGCAAGATACGGGCGAGCCCCGGTGATTGCAAAGGATAACCACCAAGGGCTCGCTAGCGGTACGAAATATCGACGCAGGACCTGATAGCGCCAAAATCTAATGTGGGAGCGGCGGTGCGGCGATCCGACTTGCTCGCGAAAGCGCCGTGTCAGTCAACATCAATATTGAATGAATGACCGCATTCGCGAGCAAGCCCGCTTGTGTCGATGGATTGCACATAACTGACCGGCATCGGGCGAAGGCCCGCCGGACGGGAGCCGCGTCGCATAGGCAAGCTGCCGGGTGGCCGGTATACTCCGGCGCAATTAACGCATTTTCAAGGATTTCGCCATGAAGCGCCTGATCTCTTCCCTTGCTGCGCTCGTCGCGGTTGCCTGCCTGGTGTCGGCCTGTGGTCAAAAAGGCCCGCTGTACCTGCCCGATGAAAATCAGGATCCTGCAGAGCAAGCCAAATCGTCGCAGCAGACTCCGTCGAAAGCTCACAAGCACGACGTCTACTAAGGGAACGCCATGGACGCTTTTAACTACCGTGACGGCGAGCTGTTCGCGGAAGGTGTTGCCCTGTCCGCCATCGCCGAACGCTTTGGAACACCGACCTACGTCTACTCTCGTGCCCACATCGAATCCCAGTACCTGGCTTACGCCGATGCGCTGGCCGGCACGCCGCATCTGGTCTGCTTTGCGGTCAAGGCCAACTCCAACCTGGGTGTACTGAATGTCCTGGCCCGCCTTGGCGCCGGTTTCGACATCGTTTCCCGTGGCGAGCTGGAGCGCGTACTGGCCGCGGGCGGCAGCGCCGACAAGATCGTGTTCTCCGGTGTCGGCAAGACCCGTGACGACATGCGTCGCGCCCTGGAAGTCGGCGTGCATTGCTTCAACGTCGAATCCACCGATGAGCTGGAACGCCTGCAAGTGGTGGCAGCCGAGCTGGGCGTTCGCGCGCCGATCTCGCTGCGCGTCAACCCGGACGTCGATGCCGGCACTCACCCGTACATTTCTACCGGTCTTAAAGAAAACAAGTTCGGCATCGCCATCGCCGACGCCGAAGACGTGTACATCCGTGCCGCGCAACTGCCTAACCTGGAAGTGGTCGGCGTCGATTGCCACATCGGTTCGCAACTGACCACCCTGCCGCCGTTCATCGATGCCCTCGACCGTCTGCTGGGCCTGGTCGACCGCCTCGGCGATTGCGGCATCTATCTGCGCCACATCGATCTCGGTGGTGGCTTGGGTGTGCGTTATCGCGATGAAGAGCCGCCATTGGCTGCCGACTACATCAAAGCCGTGCGCGAACGTCTCGACGGTCGTGACCTGGCGCTGGTGTTCGAACCAGGCCGCTTCATCGTCGCTAACGCCGGCGTGCTGCTGACCCAGGTCGAATACCTCAAGCACACCGAACACAAAGACTTCGCCATCGTCGACGCGGCCATGAACGACCTGATTCGCCCGGCGCTGTATCAAGCCTGGATGGACGTCACCGCCGTGCGCCCGCGCAACAGCGCCGCTCGCGCCTACGACATCGTCGGCCCGATCTGCGAAACCGGCGACTTCCTGGCCAAGGATCGTCAGCTGGCCCTGGAAGAAGGCGATCTGCTGGCCGTGCATTCGGCCGGTGCCTACGGGTTTGTCATGAGTTCCAACTACAACACCCGCGGCCGTACCGCTGAAGTGTTGGTGGACGGTGATCAGGCATTTGAAGTGCGTCGCCGTGAGACGGTAGCCGAGTTGTTTGCTGGCGAAAGCCTGCTGCCGGAGTAAAACCATGCTGCTGCGTTTTACCAAGATGCACGGCCTGGGCAATGACTTCATGGTCCTCGACCTGGTCAGCCAGCACGCGCACATCCTGCCCAAGCACGCAAAGCTTTGGGGCGATCGGCACACCGGCATCGGGTTCGACCAGTTGCTGATCGTCGAAGCCCCCAGCAACCCGGACGTGGATTTCCGCTATCGGATCTTCAACGCCGACGGCTCCGAAGTGGAACAGTGCGGCAACGGTGCGCGCTGTTTCGCCCGCTTCGTTCTCGACAAGCGCCTGACCGCCAAGCGGCTGATTCGCGTCGAGACCAAAAGCGGCATCATCGAACTGGACATCCGCAACGATGGCCAGATCAGCGTCAACATGGGCGCTCCGCGCCTGGTGCCGGCCGAGATTCCGTTCGAAGCCCCGAGCCAGGCCCTGAGCTATCAGGTCGACGTCGACGGCACCTCGGTCGAACTGGCCGCTGTGTCCATGGGCAACCCCCATGCCGTGTTGCGGGTCAGCGACATCAACAACGCACCGGTGCATGAACTGGGACCGAAAATCGAACATCACCCGCGCTTCCCGGCGCGGGTCAATGTTGGTTTTCTCCAGGTCATCGACCGGAGCCGTGCGCAGTTGCGCGTCTGGGAACGCGGGGCCGGGGAAACCCAGGCATGCGGAACCGGTGCCTGTGCCGCCGCAGTGGCCGCGATCAGCCAGGGGTGGATGGATTCGCCGCTATTGATCGACCTGCCCGGCGGGCGTTTGTCCATTGAATGGGCAGGCCCTGGCCAACCGGTCATGATGACCGGCCCGGCAGTGCGCGTATACGAAGGACAAGTGCGTCTTTGAGTGAGCCAAATCCATGACCGACAAGCCTCAGGTTCCCGCCCTACAGCCCGACGAATCCCCTTCCGAAAGCCTTGAGGCGGCGGCGATTGCCGCGTACCTGGAGGCTCATCCGGATTTCTTCATCGAGCACGAAGAACTGCTCCCGGCCCTGCGCATTCCGCACCAGCGCGGCGACACAATTTCGCTGGTCGAACGCCAGATGACGATTCTGCGCGACCGCAACATCGAGTTGCGTCACCGCCTCTCGCACTTGATGGACGTGGCCCGCGACAACGACCGTCTCTTCGATAAAACCCGTCGCCTGATTCTCGCGCTGATGGACGCCAGCAGCCTGGAAGACGTGGTGATCAGCGTCGAAGACAGCCTGCGCCAGGACTTCCAGGTGCCCTTTGTCAGCCTGATCCTGTTGGGCGACAACCCGATGCCGGTGGGGCGCTGGGTGACACATGCCGACGCGCAAACAGCCATCGGCGGTTTGCTCTCGGAAGACAAAAGCGTCAGCGGCAGCCTGCGTGAACACGAACTGGACTTCCTGTTCGGCGAAGAACAGCGCAAGCAGATCGGCTCCACTGCCGTCGTCGCCATCAGCCACCAGGGCATCCACGGCGTCCTGGCCATCGCCAGCCACGATCCGCAGCACTACAAAAGTTCGGTGGGCACGCTGTTCCTGAGTTACATCGCCGAAGTCATGGGCCGCGTGCTGCCACGGGTCAACAATTCCCTGCGCTCGGTACGCTAACCATGGAACGACAACTGGACGCTTACTGCGAACACCTGCGCAGTGAGCGGCAGGTGTCGCCGCATACGCTGTATGCCTACCGCCGCGACCTCGACAAAGTGCTGGGCTGGTGCCTCAAACAAAACATCGGTAGCTGGGCCGCGCTGGACATCCAGCGTCTGCGCAGCCTGATCGCTCGTTTGCATGCCCAAGGCCAGTCGTCCCGCAGCCTGGCGCGACTGCTCTCGGCGGTGCGCGGGCTCTATCACTATCTGAACCGCGAAGGTCTGTGCGACCACGACCCGGCCAATGGTCTGGCACCGCCCAAGGGCGAACGCCGCCTGCCGAAAACCCTCGACACCGATCGCGCGTTGCAACTGCTGGAAGGCGCGGTTGAGGATGACTTTCTGGCGCGTCGGGATCAGGCGATTCTGGAGCTGTTCTATTCCTCCGGCTTGCGGCTTTCGGAGCTGACCGGACTCAACCTTGATCAGCTGGATCTGGCTGACGGCATGGTCCAGGTCCTCGGCAAGGGCAGCAAGACTCGACTGTTGCCAGTGGGCAAAAAGGCTCGCGAAGCGCTGGAGTTGTGGCTGCCGCTACGAGCCATGACCAACCCGGCGGATGACGCGGTGTTTGTCAGCCAGCAAGGTCGGCGCCTTGGCCCTCGGGCGATTCAGGTGCGGGTCAAGGCCGCCGGCGAGCGCGAGCTGGGGCAGAACCTGCATCCGCACATGTTGCGACATTCCTTCGCCAGTCATTTGCTGGAGTCCTCCCAGGACTTGCGCGCGGTGCAGGAATTGCTCGGCCACTCGGACATCAAGACCACCCAGATCTATACCCACCTGGACTTCCAGCACCTGGCGACGGTCTACGACAGCGCCCATCCACGGGCCAAACGCATTAAAGGCGATGATTCATGACCATCCAATTGATCACCTTCGACCTCGACGACACCCTGTGGGACACCGCCCCGGTGATCGCCAGCGCCGAAGTCGTATTGCGTGAATGGCTGACCGAGCATGCACCGAACCTGGGCGCGGTGCCGGTGGAGCATTTGTGGTTGATTCGCGAACGGGTTTTGAGCAACGAACCGAGCCTTAAGCACCGCATCAGCGCCTTGCGGCGCCGCGTGCTTTTTCATGCTCTGGAAGAGGCTGGTTACGACCATGGTCAGGCCTCAGACCTGGCTGATCAAAGTTTTGAAGTGTTTCTGCATGCCCGGCATCAGCTGGAAGTATTCCCCGACGTCGAGCCGACTCTGGAGACTCTGGCCAAGCACTACGCCCTCGGTGTAGTCACCAACGGCAATGCCGATGTGCGTCGGCTGGGGCTGGCGGACTACTTCAAATTTGCCCTGTGCGCCGAAGACCTCGGCATCGCCAAGCCGGATGCACGACTGTTTCATGAAGCGCTGCAACGTGGCGGCGCGACCGCCGAAACCGCGGTGCATATTGGCGATCATCCCGGCGATGACATTGCCGGCGCCCAGCAGGCGGGGTTGCGGGCAATCTGGTTTAACCCGGCGGGCAAGGTGTGGGAAGCCGAGAAGACGCCGGATGCCGAGGTTCGCAGTTTGACCGAGTTGCCGGGGTTGTTGGCGCAGTGGAACGCCCAACACTGACCTGAGTACACAGACCCCCCTGTGGGAGCGAGCCTGCTCGCGATAGCGGTGTGTCAGCCAACATCAATATTGAATGTGACGGCCTCATCGCGAGCAGGCTCGCTCCCACATTGGATCGCGCCGAGTCCAAGACTTTTGTTTCACCCATGAAAAAGCCCGCAGCGACGGCGGGCTTTCTCAGCAAGCAGGAAGCAGGCGCTTAGATAGGCCGGCTGCCGTACTTGTTATCAGGCTTCTTGGGAGGATCGGCGACCACATTGGCCTCCACTTCCTGCACCTTGCCACCCCGTGCCAGAAACTCTTCCATGGCCTTGGCCAGGGCGTCGCGTTCCTTGTTCTTGGCTTCGACACTCGGCAGCTCATCGACCGATACCGCAGCCTTGGCCTTGCCTTTGGCAGTCGGAACGGGTGCATCACCGCCGTCGTCTTCAGCGACGTCTTCTGCCGCCGCTTCAAGGCCTTCTTCGGTTTCGTCGTCGTCGCCTACTTCGAGGTCGTCGTTTTCCAGATCATCGTCGCTCATGTTCTACCTCATGACTTGCGAAAAGCAGATTAGTTATAGCCCAGCTTTGCCATCTGTCGAAGGCTGCTGGAAAAAATTCAACCACCGCTGGTGACCAGCGGTTTATGCCTCTTCACCGTGCACGGTGGCGAGGACTTTGCGGGCACCGCCATGATCACGGTGCTCGCCCAGATAAACACCTTGCCAGGTCCCCAACGCCAGTCGGCCTGCCGAGATCGGCAAACTGAGCTGACAGCCAAGCACGCTGGCCTTGAAGTGCGCCGGGAGGTCGTCCAGGCCTTCGTCGTTATGCTCATAGCCGTCTGTTCCTTGTGGGATCAGACGATTGAAAAATCGTTCGAAGTCGCGACGTACCGCCGGATCGGCGTTCTCGTTGATGGTCAACGACGCCGAGGTATGCTGCAGCCACAAATGCAACAGACCGACCCGACACGCCTTGAGTTCAGGCAAGCCGGCGAGTAACTCGTCCGTTACCAGATGAAAGCCCCGGGGCCGTGCCCGCAAGGTAATCAGAGTCTGTTGCCACATACAGTTCTCCGCACGTTCGGGGCGCATTCTAGCGCGCTCTGGGAAAAAACAAAGGCCCTAATATTCCTTCAATCGTGTAAGCCATTGGCCGCAGAAAAACGCCCGTTGTAAACGCCCCTGAACGCGTATGAAAAAACCTTTCAGCCCGTCCTTCACTGATAAATTCAAGACAAAAAAATGCCCGGCAAGCCGGGCATTTTTTTATAGGCGTGCTTACAAGTTGTAGCCGCGTTCGTTGTGGAGCGCCAGATCGATGCCAACCGCCTCTTCTTCCTCGGTGACACGCAGACCCATGACGGCGTCCAGCACCTTGAGGATGATGAAGGTGACGATCGCGGTGTAGATCACCGTGAAGCCGACGCCTTTGCACTGAATCCAGACTTGAGCCGCGATGTCGGTGACGGTGCCGAAGCCACCCAGGGACGGTGCCGCGAACACACCCGTCAGGATCGCGCCAAGGATACCGCCGATACCGTGTACGCCGAAGGCGTCCAGGGAATCGTCATAACCGAGTTTGCGTTTCAGGGTAGTGGCGCAGAAGAAGCACACCACGCCTGCTGCCAGACCGATCACCAGAGCGCCCATCGGGCCCACGGTGCCAGCCGCCGGAGTGATTGCAACCAGACCGGCCACCACACCCGAAGCGATACCCAGTGCGCTTGGCTTGCCGTGAGTGATCCACTCGGCAAACATCCAGCCCAGCGCCGCAGCAGCGGTGGCGATCTGAGTGACCAGCATCGCCATGCCGGCAGTGCCGTTGGCGGCCGCAGCGGAACCGGCGTTGAAGCCGAACCAGCCGACCCACAACATCGCAGCACCCATCAAGGTGTAACCGAGGTTGTGCGGCGCCATTGGAGTGGTCGGGAAGCCTTTACGCTTGCCGAGTACCAGGCAAGCGATCAAACCGGCCACACCCGCGTTGATGTGCACCACGGTGCCGCCGGCGAAGTCCAGAACGCCCCAGTCCCACAACAGGCCACCGTTGCCGCTCCAGACCATGTGCGCGATTGGCGCATAGACCAGGGTGAACCAGATGCCCATGAAGATCAGCATGGCGGAGAACTTCATCCGCTCGGCGAAGGCGCCGACGATCAGCGCCGGGGTAATGATGGCGAAGGTCATCTGGAAGGTGACGAACACCGCCTCAGGGAACAGCGCCGCAGGCCCGGTCAGACTCGCAGGCGTGATACCGGCGAGGAAGGCCTTGTTCAGGCTCCCGAAGAACGAGTTGAAGTTGATGACGCCCTGTTCCATGCCGGTGGTGTCGAACGCGACGCTGTAGCCATAAATGACCCACAGAACGCTGATCAGACCGGTAATGGCGAAGCACTGCATCATCACGGAAAGAAGGTTTTTCGACCGAACCATGCCGCCGTAGAACAGCGCGAGGCCGGGAATGGTCATGAACAGCACCAGGGCTGTCGAGGTCATCATCCAGGCGGTGTCGCCGGAGTTGAGGACTGGGGCCGCCACTTCGTCTGCCGCCATGGCCAGGCCGGGCATTACGAGGGACAACAGGGCTCCTAGCCCTGCGATTTTACGCAGAGTCATATTGTTTTCTCCTGGGGCGTTGGGTTTGTGGCGGCTTAGATTGCGTCGGTATCGGTTTCGCCGGTACGGATGCGAATCGCCTGTTCCAGATTGACCACGAAGATCTTGCCGTCACCGATCTTGCCGGTGTTGGCAGCCTTGGTTATCGCCTCGATAACCCGATCCAGATCCTTGTCGTCAATGGCGACATCGATCTTCACCTTGGGCAGAAAATCGACCACGTACTCCGCGCCGCGATACAGCTCGGTATGACCCTTCTGCCGACCGAAGCCTTTGACCTCAGTAACGGTAATGCCCTGCACGCCGATCTCGGACAGCGACTCGCGCACGTCGTCCAGTTTGAACGGCTTGATGATGGCAGTGACTAGCTTCATGAAAACTCTCTCCCGAATTGGTGGACTTGCCCCAGGAAAACAAACCCGACTCAAGTCTAAGCGCAGTGCCTGGCTTTGTAACGCATCGTCGGCCTTACCTGCCCGTCCGACGCCAGCTAACCACTCCGCACGAAACTTCCCCCGTTCCGCTTGGCGCACTGCATTCGTCACAGCGACTGCATCAGTGCATGGGTCACCAGCGACTAAGCAGAAAGCTTGCCATCTATCCAAAACCCATTGATTTCAATACCTTGGCCGCTGCCGCAGGTCCCTCCAGCCGATTGACGCAACGGTTACGCACAAAAACAGTGCGGCGCCATCCACCCGCATGCGCGAAAAGCGTGCATCGCAGCCGCCGAGATTGACTATAGACACTGCGTGATACACTGCCCGCCATTGTTGACAGGACATTTCCCATGCTCGCGCCCAAAGACTTCCTCGACGCCCTGAGCGGCACCGCCTCCCGCCTCTTCAGCGGCGACACCCCACTGCCAAAAAGCGAAATCGAAAGCCAGTTCAAAGCTTTGTTGCAGAGCGGCTTCAGCAAGCTGGATCTGGTGAGCCGGGAAGAATTCGATAGCCAGATGGTTGTGCTGGCACGAACCCGCGCACGGCTGGAGAGCCTGGAAGCGAAAGTGGCGGAGCTGGAAGCGAAGCTCAATCCACCGACTGAATAACCCCACCGATCCCACTGTGAAACCCAATCCACTGTGGGAGCGAGCCTGCTCGCGATAAGGTCGGAACGACCTTCAGATTCAACTGTAGGAGCTGCCGAAGGCTGCGATCTTTTGATCTTTAAGCGCTCAAAAATCCAAGCACCTTCCTACAACAAAACCACCGCCGTCCGATTGCGTCGTAAGGCCTCCAGTTTCTATGCTCATCCCCAGCTGAATGTTCAGCTCTGGGTTTGGCGACCCGGAAAACCACAACGCATCGCGACCGCATTCGACCGAGAAATTTGCTCTCATCTCGAATTATGGCGGCTATGCGTGGGAGACCTTCGGGTCTGCCGGTTTGGTGCGTTACCGGTTCGCCAACCCCCGCATGGCTGCCACCCTTTTCGTTTGGCGACGATCAGAGGCAGTTTTCTTCATCGCACCTTGAGAACTGCACCATGAACGAAAACTATCTAATCCCTCACGTCTTCACCCGCCACAAACTCCACCTCCACGCCCTTCTCATAGAAAACCAACCCTGGTTCAGCGCTCGCGACCTCGGCCGCTTACTCAGGCTATTCCTGGACGAACGAGCACTACGCAAACTCGATCCCGACCAACACCAGAACTTGCAGATGTTCATCCACGGCACCGTCGAAAACACCCTGCTAATCAGCGAATCCGGCGTCTACGCATTGCTGGTCTACCACTACTGCCCCGAATACCGAGGCCTGCGCGAATGGCTGACCCACGACGTAGTGCCAACCCTTAGAGACGCTCAGCAACTCACCTCAACCGAACGCCCGATTCTGAGCCTGCTGAATTGGCCGCAGATGTCGTTGAGTTTGCTGCACTGGAATAACCAGCCGTGGATTCGGTTGCAGGATGTTCCGCAACTGCTGCCGAATGAGGAACGACCACGGAGTACGGTCAATGCTCCGTGGTGGAAGCGTGCTTCGCGGGTGCTGCAGTCTTTTTAAGTACCCGAAGCTCAACCACGCTCGATTTCGGCTTTACGCAGATCGTAGGTCGATTGCAGGTTTAGCCAGAAATCGGGCGTGGTGTTCAGGTAAATGGAAAGCCTCTCGGCAAGATCAGGGCCTACACCGCTCTCCTGCATCACAAGGGCACTCACCTCATCTCCAACCTCAGTCAACGAGCTAGCCAAACCAGCCGCCGTAATGCCCATTGGCTTAAGAAACTCCTTTTCAAGGATTTCGCCAGGATGAATCGGCCGCATTCCAGAATTGCTCATTTCCCCCTCCTGAGGGCTTGATCAGCCGTGATCATAAGTAGCCACTTCGATCCGACAAGGGTGTCTATGCGTTTTCACCGAAGTCCTTCATCTATCCAGGCCCGATCCTACAAAAAACAGCTCTCGCAGTTGATTACACCCAAATACCAGCCGCGACATACCGTTGTAGCAGCTGGCGGAGCCTGCGTTCGGCTGCGCAGCCGAACGCAGGCTCCGCCAGCTGCTACGAGTCGCGTTACGGCTTAACTGACTGGAATCAACTCACCGCCCCCAGCAACATCCTGCGAAAGTTTGGCAGCTCTACTGCCACGCTAAACCCTGACTCCCCGACTACCCTTCAAAAAACCGCAGGAAGCGGTTTCCATGTAGCTCAAGGAACGACCATGTCCCTATCCATCGTCCACAGCCGCGCCCAGATTGGCGTGGATGCGCCCGCTGTTACCGTAGAAGTGCATTTGGCCAATGGCTTGCCGTCGCTGACGATGGTCGGTTTGCCCGAAGCCGCCGTGAAGGAAAGCAAGGATCGAGTGCGCAGCGCGATCATCAACTCGGGGCTACAGTTTCCGGCACGGCGTATCACATTGAATCTCGCCCCGGCAGACTTGCCGAAGGATGGCGGGCGGTTCGATCTGGCGATCGCCTTGGGAATTCTGTCGGCCAGTGTGCAAGTGCCGACGTTGACGCTGGATGATGTGGAGTGCCTGGGAGAGCTGGCGCTGTCGGGCGCGGTGCGGGCGGTTCGCGGGGTGTTGCCGGCGGCGCTGGCAGCGCGCAAGGCCGGGCGCACGCTGGTGGTGCCGCGAGCGAATGCCGAGGAGGCCTGCCTGGCTTCGGGGTTGAAAGTGATTGCGGTGGATCATTTGCTGGAAGCGGTCGCGCATTTCAATGGTCACACGCCCATCGCACCCTACGCTTCCAATGGTTTGCTCTATGCCAACAAGCCCTATCCAGACTTGAATGAAGTGCAGGGGCAACTTGCGGCCAAACGCGCGTTGCTGATTGCAGCGGCAGGGGCTCACAACTTGCTGTTCAGCGGACCGCCGGGGACGGGGAAAACGTTGTTGGCGAGTCGTCTGCCCGGCCTGTTGCCGCCATTGGCCGAGAGTGAAGCGCTGGAAGTCGCGGCGATTCAATCCGTCGCCAGTTGTGTGCCACTGAGCCATTGGCCACAACGCCCCTTCCGACAACCACACCACTCCGCTTCAGGCCCGGCGCTGGTGGGCGGCGGCTCGAAACCGCAACCCGGCGAAATCACCCTCGCCCACCATGGTGTGCTGTTCCTCGATGAACTCCCGGAATTTGATCGCAAGGTGTTGGAAGTACTGAGAGAGCCACTGGAATCCGGCCATATCGTGATTTCCCGCGCCAAGGACCGAGTACGCTTCCCGGCGCGCTTTCAGCTGGTCGCCGCGATGAATCCCTGCCCCTGTGGATATCTTGGCGAGCCGAGCGGTCGTTGCTCCTGTACGCCGGACATGGTTCAGCGCTATCGCAACAAACTGTCGGGGCCGCTGCTGGACCGCATCGATCTGCATCTAACAGTGGCCCGGGAAAGCACGGCGCTGAACCCGATCAAAACCGGTGACGATACGGCCAGCGCTTCTGCCCTGGTCGCCCAAGCCCGGGAGCGTCAGCAACAGCGTCAGGGCTGCGCCAACGCCTTTCTCGACCTGCCAGGGCTGCGCCAGCATTGCGCGTTATCCAAAGCCGATGAAGGCTGGCTGGAAAGCGCCTGCGAGCGACTAACCCTTTCGCTTCGTGCCGCTCACCGCCTACTGAAAGTCGCCCGTACCCTGGCGGATCTGGAACAAGTAGACGCTATCGGTCGCAGCCACGTCGCCGAAGCACTGCAATATCGGCCATCCGCATCCAGCTAGAGAGATTGGCATCGAGTGCACCCGGTCGTCCCAAGCGTCTGGTTTTTCGCCCGATGATGACATCAGCCGGGTAATAGCCCGGAGTAACAGGGTTAACGATAGACAGGATGACGGCGGCAGAGCTCCACCACCTGTTCACGCACGTGATGCCCCACCTTCTCGCTGTTGCCGCTTTCCAGGGCGTCCAGTACGTCGCACAACCAGCCCGCCAATTGTTCACATTCGATCACGCCGAAACCACGGGTGGTGATGGCTGGGGTACCGATGCGCAACCCGGAGGTCACGAACGGTGAGCGCGGGTCGTTGGGCACCGAGTTCTTGTTAGCGGTGATATAGGCATTGCTCAGGGCCGTATCGGCTTCCTTGCCGGTATAAGGCCTGTCGGACAGGTCGATTAGCATCATGTGGTTATCGGTGCCACCGGAGACGATCTTGTAACCCCGCTCTTGCAGCACGGCCGCCATGGCCCGGGCGTTGATCACCACTTGGCTCTGATAGGTTTTGAACTCGGGCCTCAGTGCTTCCTTGAAAGCGACGGCCTTGGCGGCGATCTGGTGCATCAATGGGCCGCCCTGGACACCCGGGAATACCGCAGAATCAAGCTTTTTGTAGAATGCGTCATCTTGCCCCTTGGACAAAATCAAGCCACCCCGTGGGCCCCGAAGGGTCTTGTGCGTGGTGCTGGTGACCACATGGGCGTGCGGCAATGGGTCCGGGTATTCTCCCGCGGCGACCAATCCTGCGACGTGGGCCATGTCGACCCAGAAAATGGCCCCGACCTTGTCGGCAATGGCCCGCATGCGCGCCCAGTCTTTGTACCGGGAGTAGGCGGAAAAACCACCGATCAGCATCTTCGGCCGGGTTTCCAGGGCGATACGTTCCATCTCGTCGTAATCGAGAAAGCCCGTCTGCGAGTCAAGGCCATAAGGAACGATCTTGTAATGACGGCCCGAGAAGTTTGAAGGGTTACCGTGGGTCAGGTGGCCACCTTGGGCCAGGTTCATACCCATCACCGTATCGCCAGGATTGATCAATGCCAGGAATACCGCAGCGTTCGCCTGGGCACCCGCATGCGGCTGCACGTTGGCGTAGTCGCAGTTGAACAGGGCCTTGACCCGCTCGATGGCCAGACGCTCGGCCACATCGACATACTCGCAGCCGCTGTAGTAGCGCTTGCCTGGGTAGCCTTCGGCGTATTTATTGGTGAGCACGGTGCTCTGGATTTTCATCACCAGAGGGCTGGCGTAATTTTCGGAAGCGATCAGTTCGACGTGGTCTTCCTGACGATGTTCTTCGTTATGAATCGCCTCACACAGCTCGGCGTCGAATGCTTTAAGGGTCAGCGTTGAGTCGTACATCGGATTGGCTTCCTGTAGAGCTGGATCAAGATGTTAAGGGGAATGTCAGCGGCGACTACTCATCACTTCCCGGACGGGCATCCGCGGTCGGCCAGTAGTAGGCATCCGGCATGGCACGTGCGCCGAAGATGGCCTGACCGACACGCACCACGGTGGCCCCCTCTTCAATGGCGACTTCGAAATCACCGGACATGCCCATGGACAGTTCCTCCAGCCCGCCGCCCGCCGGGGCGCGCTGGCGCAAGCGCTCGCGCAGTTCGCGCAGCCGTACAAAGCAAGGGCGGACACGGACCACGTCGGCCGAAAACAACGCCAGTGTCATCAACCCACGCACCCGTAACGCCGGGAACGCTGGCAGGGCGTTCAAAAAGTCCGCGACGGCTTCGGGCGCCAAGCCATATTTGCTGGCTTCGCCGGAGGTATTGACCTGAACGAACACATCCAGCTGGCGCCCTTCGATGTGCAGGCGACGATCCAGGGCCTCGGCCACTCGCAAGCTGTCCAGCGCCTGAAACTCACTGGCAAAACGCGCCACCTGCTTGGCCTTGTTGGTTTGCAGGTGGCCGATAACCGACCACTGCAAGTCGGCCAGATCGGCCATGGCCTGCGATTTGCGCTGCGCTTCCTGCACTTTGTTCTCACCCAGTAGCCGGCAGCCGGCAGCGTAGGCCAGACGCAGATGAGCTTCGTCAAAGGTTTTGCTGACCGGCAGCAGACGCACACTCGCCGGATCACGTCCGACCCGCTGACAGGCATTGGCGATTCGCTGCTGCACGGCTGCCAGGTTGCGGCGAAAGTCCTCGACGCTGGTGGCCTGTGGGTAACGGCCATGACGCTCGTGCAGGGTGACGGTTTGTTCCAATTGATCAAACATCAGTGGATGACTCCTTTGGTCGTCACAACAGCGTCGGCAGCCGGAATGACCATCGTCTCGCGACGCGGTAAGCGGCCATTGAGCAAGGCGTAGGCCGCCAAACCGATCAGCAACCCCCAGAACGCCCCACCAATCCCCAGCAAGGTGATGTTCGCGGCGGACGCCAGAAAGGTGATCAGCGAGGCTTCGCGGGTTTTGACGTCAGCCATGGCGCTGGCCAGGCTCGCGCCGATAGTGCCGAGCAGGGCCAGCCCGGCCAGCGTCGTAATGAAGGTGGCCGGTAACGCCATGAACACCGCAGCAAGGGTCACCCCGAAAATCCCTACGAGGATGTAGAACAGTCCCGCAGCAACCCCGGCGATCCAGCGCTTGGACGGATCCTCCGAGGCTTCTTTGCCGGTGCAGATGGCCGCCGTGATGGCCGCGATATTGAAGGCGTGAGAACCGAAGGGCGCCATTAGCAAGGAGCCCAGCCCTGTGACAGTCAGGATAGGATTAGCGCTGGTGCTGAAGCCATCGTTGCGCAGCACCAGCATGCCCGGCATGTACTGGCCGGTGAGCGTGATCAGGAACAGCGGCAGTGCCACACTGAGCAGCGCATTGATCGAAAACTCAGGCTGGGTGAATACCGGTACCGCGAATTGCAGCGCCAGCCCCGACAGTTCTACACGGCCCTGCGTTAGAAGAAACGCCAGCCCCAGCACCAGAATGCCCACCACCGCGTAGCGCGCGGTGAAGCGCTTGAGCACAACGTAAGCGGCAATCAGCAACCCGACCAACACGGGGTCAAGACTCATGCCACCAAACGCGCCGATTCCGAACTGCAGCAAGATACCGGCCAGCAGGCCCGCAGCCACACCCGACGGAATCAGGCGGATGAGTTTTTCGAAGCAACCGGACAAACCCAGCAGCACGAAGGCGGCGGCCGAAATAATGTACGCACCCACCGCCTCGGCGTAAGGCGTGGTGGACAGCGCGACGACCAGAAAAGCCGCCGCGGGTGTCGACCAGGCGGTAATGATCGGCTCTCGGCTCACCCAACTCAGAAACAGCCCGGTAATGCCCACGCCAATCGACACCGACCATACCCACGACGCTGTCAGCTCTGGGCTGAGCCCGGCCACTTTGGCGGCCTGAAAGACCAGGATGAAAGTGCCGCCATAGTTGACGATGACTGAAATCAGCCCGGCGACAGTCGGATGCAGAAGGTCCCGTAGACGCAGGGGCGATGGCAATGCTGAAGACGACATGATGGCTTTGCTCCTTGCAAAACGAGGTGCCTGTCCCGGATAAGGGCGGATTTATAACGTTGAAATGGCATGTTTTTCCCCTGCACTTTCTCGCAGAAGGCCAGACCACTTACCAGACCGCTTGCTGTGACTGAAAGCGATCCCTGCCTCAGCCCGCGGGCAAAATTCTTCATGAAGTCGCTCAATGCAGCGACCGATCACCGAGCGCAAAGGCAGTGACGATGGGCGGATTCTACGGATAGACTGGCCTGCCTTTGCAGGCCAATTTACTAAGATCAGGCAGACCGCATGGCGAAGACGTTCGAGCTGGAAACGCTGAAAATGCGCCTCAACGATGTTGAGTTTCAGCTGTTGAATCTGCATCAGCGGATTCAGCGCGCACTGCGTGCATTGATCCTCGATGGCGCCCTTGCCCCAGGCTTGAAGCTGCCCGCGACCCGGGTCCTGGCCAAGTCACTCGAGGTTGCCCGCGACACCGTTGAAAACGCCTACGTGCAACTGCACCGCGACGGTTTTATCGTGCGGCGCGAGGGGGCTGGCAGTTATGTCTGTGAAACGCTGGGCACCGAATTGCGCGGCGCAGCGCGCCGACGCATCAAGGCGCAGGAAGTCAAAAGCAGTCAGGCGGCACCGGGGGCGGGATTGAGCCAGCGCGGGCGGATGATCTTCGACAGTGGCGGCGTGAACGATCAGCAGGTAATCAAGGCATTCGCGACCGGCCTGCCGGAAACCCGCACCTTCCCCACCGATGTCTGGGAGCGCCTGCAACGCCAAGTGATGAAGGACTATCGCGCCAACGTGCTATTGCACGGCGATCCGCAAGGCGCCGAGCCGCTGCGCAAGGCCATCGCCACCTACTTGAACCTCGAGCGCGGGGCCAAATGCTCCTCAGACCAGATCATGGTATTGAGCAGCACTCGCCAGGCTCTTTTTCTGTGTGCGCAGTTGCTGGTGGACGCCGGCAAACCGATCCTGCTGGAAAACCCGGGTTACTACGGCGCCAAGAAAGCCTTTGAAACCGCCGAGACCAACGTTCTTCCCATCGATGTCGATGAACTGGGCATACGCACCGACCTGCTGTACGCCGACCGCAGCGGCGCCAATTGCGTTTATGTCACGCCTTCTCATCAATACCCCACCGGCGCGACCTTGCCGCTGGAGCGTCGTCTTGAGTTGATCAACTGGGCAGCGGAGAAGGGCAAATGGATCATCGAAGATGATTACGACAGCGAGTTTCACTACGACGGGCAACCGACCGCCTGCGTACAGGGCCTGGACAAGTATCAGCGTACGCTCTATATCGGCACCTTCAGCAAGACCCTCTACCCCGGTTTGCGAATGGGTTACATGGTACTGCCCCACGAGCTGATCAAGGCTTTCACCTACGCCCGCAGCATGATTGACGGCCATACACCACAAATCCTGCAACTGACCCTGGCGCGCTTTATGGAGGACGGCCATTACAACGCCCACGTCCGAGCCATGCGCAAGCTGTATGCCGGACGCCGCTCCATCATGCTCGACACGATCGGTAAGCACTTGGACGGCATCGTTACCGCCTTGCGCCCTCCTGGCGGGCTACAAATTCCCTGCCTGCTGCACGATGGCTGGTCTGAAGAAAAAACCATCCGCCAAGCAGCCAGCGTGGGCGTACAACTTTCCGGCCTCAGCCGGTTGTACGCCGGCGAGGAGAAGAAACAAGGCTGGTTATTGGGTTACTCGTCGCTGACCGCTTATGAAATCGAAGCGGCCACGCTGCGCCTGGCCAATGCACTGAAAACCCGGTAGGGCATTTTGGGAGGGCTCGCGCGATTCCCGTCACAGCTGACCAAACCTGGCTGGAAACGGCGTGCGAACGGCTGACCTTGTCGCTGAGGTCAGCCCATCGACTGCTCAAAGTGGCGCGCACCCTGGCCGACCTTGAGCAAGTCGATGGCATTACCCGCGAGCACTTGGCCGAGGCACTGCAATACCGGCCGAGCACAAATTAGCAGGCATCACCCCTTGGTGAGATCAACCAATGGCGTCTGCCGCACCTCTGTCTCCCGCCCACCCTGAATCTCGCTCACACGCTTCAACGCCTTATCCACAGCCGCCTTATCCGCCAACAAGCTGTAGCTGATCCCGAACTGCTTCTGTTCCTTCGGCCCAATTGTCGGCACCAGGTTCAATGGCCGCTGATACCGGCGGTTGTAAGAAAAACTCGTCCCCGGCTCCAGTCCCGTGACATAGCCCTGCCCCTGGGTATCGGTGTTTTTCCACAGGGAGAACACGGGCAGTGTTTGAGTATTGAAGCCGACCGAAACCCCCAGGCTGCCGGCCTTGTTATGCAGCACGGTTAATGTATCGCCCTTGGCATCGGCATATGGCACCACGTTATAGACCGTTTCGTCGTAGTCCTTGGTCGGTGCGCGGTAGGTTTGCCAGTCGGGCAGATCGCCCTTGGCCTTGTCGTTGAATGGCGACACCTGTTTCACCGGCGCGGCGAAGCGAGCGCCCTGCTCCAGGAATGGGGTACTGAAGTTGCTGTGATACAGCGCCTGGTATTCCTTCGGATAGTCGCCGTTGTTGGTCAGGGTGTCGTTGAGGGCGAACGCTACGCTGCCGGGTTCGGTGACCAGTTCGGTCGCGACGGAGAAGTCGACCTTCTTGAACGCCTGTTCTTTCAGCTCGCCGCGCAGAGTGATGGCGTACGGCGGTTTTTCATCGATGTGCAGGGTGACTTTGTTCGCAGGGATGTTGGCGGCGCGACCGTGCAGGGTCAGCAGTTCGCCGTTGTCGATGCCAGGGTGACCGACCCATTCGTAGCCACAGCGGGTGACCAGTTCGTTGAAGCCTTCCAGCCAGCCCAGGCCACCACGGCCGTTGAGTTCGATGAAGGATGGATTGACCACCTCCTTGACCGGCGAATCCCAGCCCATGCGCACATCGCCGACGGAGGCCTGCAGGACGTTCATGCCGCGAGTCGGTACTACTGAAAGTTTCATCGTGCCGTTATCGATGTCGACGATGCTGACGCCTTCCTGCCGACCGCCGTGCAAGGTGCGCAGGGTGACGCTGAAGGGTTTGTCGGTTTTTACGCCGAGTTGCTGGCTGGTGATCTGCCAGTTCTGGGCGGCTTTGTCGGTGTCGAGCAAAACATAATCCCAGGCCATGGCTTGGGAGGCAGCGGACAGTGCGCTGAGGGCAACGAAGAGTTTGAGCGGGGTCATGGCAGCAGCCTTTCTTGGAGTTGTGCCAATTTTATAGACTTGAAGAAACGTTTCAGCAAGCATAAAAATCGAGACACTGGTGCTAAATTCCAAGGAAGACAACTAAAGAGGAATTGATCCACATATTTGGCAAATCGGAAAATGAGTCGATGCCATCGCGAGCAGGCTCGCTCCCACATTGGATCGGAGGTGAACACGGGATTTGTGAACACCCGAGATCAACTGTGGGAGCGAGCCTGCTCGCGATGGCGATTTCGGCAGTGACTCAGCGAAACCGGTCAACCTCATGCCGCAGATCCGCCGCAAGCTTCTCCAGCTCTTTGGCGGTCACCGCCAGGTTCGACACCACTTCGCGCTGTTCACTGTTCGCCAAAGCGATGCTTTGCAGATTGCTGCTGAGCAAGGTCGCGGTGCTGCTTTGTTCCTGGGTCGCTGTGGTGATCGCAGCGAACTGCTGACCGGCCGAGCGGCTTTGTTCATCGATCCGCGCCAGGGCCGAAGCGACGTTGGCGTTGCGCGACAGGCCTTCCTGCATCAGTACGTTGCCCTGTTCCATGGTGCTGATGGCATTGCCGGTTTCCTGCTGGATGCTTTGAATCATCCCGGAAATTTCGTCAGTGGCCTGGCGGGTGCGTGAGGCCAGGTTGCGCACCTCATCGGCCACCACCGCAAACCCACGGCCCTGCTCACCGGCGCGGGCGGCTTCGATGGCGGCGTTGAGCGCCAGCAGGTTGGTTTGTTCGGCGATCGCGGTAATCACCCCGACAATGCCGCCGATTTCCTGAGAACGCTGACCCAAGGTATTGATCACCGTCGCGGTGCTGTTCAGTGCACCGGCGATTTGCTCCAGGGATGAGGAAGCTTCGTCCATCGACGTACGACCGATCTGGGTTTGCTGTGCGTTTTCCTGCGCCAGACGCTGGGTGTTGCCCATGTTGTCGGCGATGTTCAACGAGGTGGCGCTGAATTCTTCCACGGCGCCGGCCATGCTGGTGATTTCGCCGGACTGCTGCTCCATCCCTTCGTAGGCACCACCTGATAAGCCGGACAACGCCTGAGCACGGCTGTTGACCTCTTCCGAGGCCTTGCGGATATGCTCGACCATGGCCGACAGTGCCTGGCTCATCTGGTTGAAGGCACGGGCCAACTGACCGATCTCGTCATTGCTCGACACGTTCAGGCGCACACTCAAATCACCGGCGCCCAAGGCTTCGGCCTGACGCACCAGATCACTCAGCGGCGCCAGTTTGCTGCGCAACAACCAGACTGCCGCTCCGACCGCCAGCAACATCGCCAGCAGACTGCCGATGGCCAATTGAATACCGACGCTCCACGTCACGGCGCGGATTTCGGTTTTCGGCATACTCGCCACCACCGACCAGGGCCCGCCCTCGAACGGCACCGCAACGCTGTAGAAGTCTTGCGACGTGTCGCTCCAGAAATCACCCTTGCCCGGCGTCTTGGTCAGACCAACGATGTTTGGGACCGCCTGATCCGGCGCTTGCACACCGGCGATCGGCACCAGCCATTTGTTCTGCTCATCAAGCAGCGCCAGGGAGCCAGTCTGGCCGATGCGGAAGCGTTTGAGGTTTTCGAACTGGGCCTTCTGTGCGTCGGTGTAATCGAATCCTACGAACAGCACGGCAATCACCTTACCGCCGCTGTCGCGTACGGGGGTGTACTGAGTCATGTAGGAGCGTTCAAAGAGCAAGGCGCGACCCACATAGCTCTGCCCGGCTATCAAACGTGCATAGGCCGGGTGAGCGTGATCCAGCAGCGTGCCGATGGCCCGGGTGCCGTCCTGTTTGCTCAAGGACGTGCTGACCCGAATGAAGTCTTCGCCTTTGCGCACGAACAGCGTGGCGACGCCGGCGGTCATCTGCTTGAACTCATCGACTTCCGCGAAGTTGTTATTCAGCACTTCACTGCCCAGGTGCAGGCCCGGGGCCTGCACACCCGCCACAGTCACCGGCTCATCCGGATGAACACTCAAACCGGCGCTGAAGCGCTTCTCGAACAGGCCGCTGAGGCGCTGGGTACTTTCACGCAACGTGCCGTGGAAAGTGCTCAGCTGATCGGCCAGCAGCCGTGCCTCGCTGGCCAGGTGCTCTTCGCGGGTGGCGAGGTTGGCAGCGTCCAGCGAACGCAGGGCAAACACGGTACTGCCGCTGATGACAATTGCCAGTATCACGGCAAGCGCAAGACCCAGCTGTGAAGCGATCCGAGCACGAGGTTGAGACATGACAGCTCCTGACCCAGTGGCCGGATCAC
Organism: Pseudomonas sp. P9_31; assembly: GCF_034008235.1. Lineage (NCBI taxonomy): Bacteria > Pseudomonadati > Pseudomonadota > Gammaproteobacteria > Pseudomonadales > Pseudomonadaceae > Pseudomonas > Pseudomonas sp. P9_31. The sequence goes on along the minus strand of NZ_CP125375.1, from coordinate 263,037 downwards.
TCTGATCCCATCGCACACTCGGCAAAATTTCTGATAGTGGGAATAACGTGGACCCTGCACGAAGGTTCCATGAGCAGATTTTCGGCGGCAGAGCTGAATACTTGAGTGATTAACCGGGATATGGCTCAAGGCCGCCATTGCGGCGACTCCATCGATTCAGCCCAAGCGTTCGACATCCGGTAATTCCATGGCTCGGACTTCCCCTTGCAGGAAGTCGCTGAGCCGGCGCAAACGTTCACCTCCCGGACGGGTTTTCGGCCAGACCAGGTAATAATGCTCACCACTGGCAACGGCCGTCGGCCACGGCAAACTCAGACGTCCTTGCGCAACGTCCTCCGCCACCATCAGCAAATCCCCCATGGACACGCCGTAACCTCGGGCGGCAGCAATCATGCCCAGCTCCAGCGTGTCGAATACCTGCCCGCCCTTGAGCGAAACCTGATCGGTCAGGCCCATGCGTTCCAGCCAGTTGCGCCAGTCACGGCGGTCCGGCGTCGGGTGCAGCAGCTCGGTGCTGGCCAGGCGCGCAACGTCCCACGGTTGATCCTTCAGAAGATTCGGCGCCCCCACCGGAATCAGCTCTTCGGGGAACAGCAAAGTCGTCTCCCAGTCCGGTGGAAAATGCCCGTTACTGAGGATGACCGCGCAATCGAAGGGTTCGTGGTTGAAGTCCACCGTATCGACATCCATCCAGGCGCTGGTCAATTGCACCTCGTTCCCCGGTCGCAGGTGCCGAAATCGACTGAGCCGCGCCAGCAGCCAGCGCATGGTCAGGGTCGACGGGGCCTTCATGCGCAGGATGTCGTCCTCGGCGCGCAAGGTATTGCAGGCCCGTTCAAGGGCGGTGAAGCCTTCGCGAATGCCGGGCAGGATCAACCGCGCCGATTCGGTCAGTTGCAGGTTGCGCCCGCTGCGATGAAACAGCCGACAGGAAAAATGCTCTTCGAGCGTACGAATGTGCCGACTGACCGCACTTTGCGTGATCGACAATTCTTCGGCGGCACGGGTAAACGAGCTATGCCGCGCCGCCGCTTCGAATGCTCGAAGGGCATACAAGGGAGGAAGACGACGGGACATTGGGAAAGCTCCTATAGCGCAGTTGCCTCAACTTATCAGAAAGCCCCGAGCATGAGTTTTAATCATGCTACCCATCCTTTTTATCCCTTTGTGCAAACCCCGCAGAGCGCCGAGAATCGACGCTTCCTGTTCTCTCTGACAATCGAGCGTGATGATCATGCAGCATCCAGCGCGTATTGAGCTCTGGGCCATCCTGCGGCTGGCGGGGCCGTTGATTGCCTCGCAGTTGGCGCACATGTTGATGGTCCTCACCGACACTTTGATGATGGCGCGCCTGAGCCCCGAGGCGCTCGCCGGCGGTGGTCTGGGCGCGGCGACGTATTCGTTCGTGTCGATTTTCTGCATCGGCGTGATCGCCGCCGTCGGCACCCTGGTGGCGATTCGTCAGGGCGCGGGCGACATCATTGGCGCGGCGCGGCTGACCCAGGCCGGGTTGTGGCTGGCATGGTTGATGGCGCTGGTGGCGGGTTTGCTGCTGTGGAACCTGAAACCGGTGTTGCTGCTGTTCGGTCAGACCGAAACCAACGTCCAGGCTGCCGGCCAGTTTCTGTTGATCCTGCCGTTCGCCCTGCCCGGCTACCTGAGCTTCATGGCGCTGCGCGGCTTCACCAGTGCCATCGGTCGGGCGACACCGGTGATGGTCATCAGCCTCGCCGGCACCGTGGCCAACTTCCTGCTCAACTATGCATTGATCACCGGCATGTTCGGTCTGCCGAAAATGGGTCTGATGGGCATCGGTCTGGTCACAGCGATCGTGGCCAACTTCATGGCGCTGGCGCTCGCGCTGCACATTCGTCGGCATCCGGCCTATGACGCGTATCCATTGCGCCAGGGTCTGTCGCGGCCCAATCGTCAGTACTTGAAGGAATTGTGGCGCCTGGGCCTGCCGATTGGCGGCACTTATGCGGTGGAAGTCGGCCTGTTTGCCTTCGCCGCGCTGTGCATGGGCACCATGGGCAGTACGCAACTGGCAGCGCACCAGATCGCCCTGCAAATCGTCTCGGTGGCGTTCATGGTGCCGGCAGGGCTTTCCTATGCGATCACCATGCGCATAGGCCAGCATTACGGTGCCGGGCAATTGCGAGATGCGCGGCTGGCCGGCCGCGTCGGGATCGCCTTTGGAGCCGCGTCGATGCTGGGGTTTGCGATGGTCTTCTGGCTGCTGCCGAATCAGTTGATCGGCTTGTTCCTGGACCACAACGACCCGGCGTTCCGCGAAGTCATCAATCTGGCCGTGAGCCTGCTGGCGGTGGCGGCGTGGTTCGAGCTGTTCGACGGCACGCAAACCATCGCCATGGGCTGCATTCGCGGGCTCAAGGATGCCAAGACCACGTTCCTGGTGGGTTTGGGTTGCTACTGGCTGATCGGTGCACCGGCCGCCTGGTGGATGGCCTTCCATTTGAACTGGGGGCCAACGGGGGTCTGGTGGGGGTTGGCGCTGGGGCTGGCGTGTGCGGCGGTGAGTCTGACGCTGGCGTTTGAGTGGAAGATGACGCGGATGATTCGGTCCGAGCCGGGGTCACAGCAATTCGAGACAGTTCAGGCGGAGTGAGATCCCCTGTGGGAGCGAGCTTACTCGCGATGAGGCCAGGTCAGTCAAAATCCATGTCGACTGATACTCCGCTATCGCGAGCAAGCTCGCTCCCACAGGTTTTGTGCCAACTGAAAAGTAGTGGTCAGCTCACGATTTCCAGCACCGGCTGCTGACTGCTGCCAAAGGCCAGATACTCCACCAACTCGGCCAACGGCAACGGCTTGCTGATCAGATACCCCTGCACCTGATCGCAACCAAACCCGCGCAACAAATCCAGCTGCTCCGGCGTTTCCACACCTTCGGCGACCACTTCGAGGTTGAGGTTGTGCGCCAGGTTGATCATCGCGTGCACCAGTTTGCGATTCTCTTCCCGCTCTTCCATGCCACCGACAAAGCTCTTGTCGACCTTTAACAACGCAATCGGCAGGCTGTTGAGGTGCACGAACGAAGAGAACCCTGTGCCGAAATCGTCCAGCGAGAAGCGCACGCCGAGGCGCCCGAGAGCGTCCATGGTCTGCTTGACCAGATCGCTGCGGCGCATCACGGCGGTTTCGGTCAGTTCAAATTCCAGCCATTGCGCCTCGACGCCACGCTCGGCAATCAGCCGGCTCAGGGTCGACAACAGTTGGCTGTCCTGAAACTGCCGGAACGACAGGTTGATCGCCATGTGCAGCGCCGGCAGCCCCCGTTCGCGCAACGCCTGCATGTCCCGCAGGGCCCGGGAAATCACCCAGTACCCCAGCGGCACGATCAAGCCGCTTTGCTCGGCCAGCGGCACGAATTCGCTAGGGGGTAGCAAGCCGCGTTCGCCATGACGCCAGCGCACCAAGGCTTCGAGGCCGACAATCTGGCCGTCTTCAAGGTTCAGGCGAGGCTGGTAATGCAGCTCCAGCTCATCGCGGCGCAAGGCCCGGCGCAGCTCGCTTTCGAGGTCCGCGATGCTGCGGGCATTGCGATTGATCCGTTCGTTGAAGATGTGAAAGGTGCAACCTTGGGTGCTTTTGGCCTGCTGCATAGCGATGTGCGCATGCCACATCAGCGGGTCGGCACCGGCCTGGGCTCGAGCATGGGCAACGCCGAGGCTGGAACCGATCAACAAGCTTTCGCCGTCGACCCAGTACGGCTCCGACAGGACTTCTATGATCCGTTCGGCCATCCATTCGGCGCGCTGAGGGGCGCGGCGGGTGTCGATCAGCAGGGCGAATTCATCGCTGCCCAGCCGCGCCAATTGATCGCTGGCCTCCAGCTGGCTTTTCAGACGCGCGACCACTTGCAAGATCAACCGGTCGCCGGCCTGATGGCCGAGGGCGTCGTTGGCATGGCGAAAGTTGTCGAGGTCGAGGTGACCGAGGGCCAGGCCACGGCCGTCGTTTTCCGCCAGACGCGCCGCCAGCAAGGTCTGGAAACCCTGACGGTTGGCGATGCCGGTCAACGGGTCTTGTTCGGCCAGGCGCTGCAACGTGTTTTCCAGCACGCCGCGCTCACGCACATGACGCAAGCAGCGACGCAGCATGCCGGGGTCCAGCAGATCGCGCACCAGCCAGTCGCTCACACCGTCGGGCGGCAGCAGCGGCTCGTGTTCGAGCAGCAGCACCGTCGGCAGGCTGCAACGGCCAGGTGCCGGCTGGAGAGCAGGAATCGTCAATAACACCGCGCAGCGGTTGTCATCGAACAGGCTGCTGACAGACTCCCAGCTCGGCGCGCAGATCAGCACCGCCGCACTCCCCATCGGAGCCAGACACTCGCGCAACAACGCTGCCCACGCCGGCTCTTCGGCCAGTAGCAGCAAACGCAAGGGTTCGACAGGCGTAGACAAGCTATCTCCCTAGACTCTGCAATGATGTAGGCGGCGGGCATTATGCCGCGCTGATATCCAATGACAAAATGACATCGGTTATCAAACACGTTTTGTGTCTTGAATACGAACATTAGACGCAAACTCACCGCGCATCCTGCGTGAAAGTTGCTAAACCGGCAAATGAAGATGGTGTGTTGCGTCACAAGTCGGAGAGAGCAGCACAATTCGCTGAGCCTGTTAAAATGCCGGCCCATTTCGCTAACGACTCCCTGATTTCGTATGTCCCGACTCAATCCCCGGCAGCAAGAAGCCGTGAGCTACGTCGGCGGCCCTCTTTTGGTGCTCGCCGGCGCAGGCTCCGGCAAGACCAGCGTGATCACGCGCAAAATTGCGCACCTGATCCAGAGCTGCGGCATCCGCGCCCAGTACATCGTCGCCATGACCTTTACCAACAAGGCCGCGCGGGAGATGAAGGAACGGGTCGGCACCCTGCTCAAAGGCGGCGAAGGCCGTGGCCTGACAGTGTGTACCTTCCACAACCTGGGCCTGAACATCATCCGCAAGGAACACGTGCGGCTGGGCTATAAACCGGGTTTCTCGATCTTCGACGAGACCGACGTCAAAGCCTTGATGACCGACATCATGCAGAAGGAATACTCGGGCGACGACGGCGTCGACGAGATCAAGAACATGATCGGCGCCTGGAAAAACGACCTGATCCTGCCGCCCGAAGCCCTGGAAAACGCGCGCAACCCCAAGGAACAGACCGCCGCCATCGTCTATACCCACTACCAGCGTACGCTCAAGGCGTTCAACGCGGTGGACTTCGACGACCTGATCCTGTTGCCGGTAAAACTGTTCCAGGAACACGACGACATCCTGGAAAAATGGCAGAACAAGGTCCGCTATCTGTTGGTGGACGAATACCAGGACACCAACGCCAGCCAGTATTTGCTGGTGAAATTGCTGATCGGCAAGCGTAACCAGTTCACCGTGGTGGGCGACGACGACCAGTCGATCTATGCCTGGCGCGGTGCCCGTCCGGAAAACCTGATGCTGCTCAAGGACGATTACCCGTCCCTGAAAGTGGTGATGCTGGAGCAGAACTACCGCTCCACCAGCCGCATCCTGCGCTGCGCCAACGTGCTGATTTCCAACAACCCGCACGAATTCGAAAAGCAGCTGTGGAGTGAGATGGGCCATGGCGACGAAATCCGCGTGATCCGTTGCCGCAACGAAGACGCCGAAGCCGAGCGCGTGGCCGTGGAAATCCTTAGCCTGCACTTGCGCACCGACCGGCCTTACAGTGATTTCGCGATTCTCTATCGCGGCAACTACCAGGCCAAGCTGATCGAGCTGAAGTTGCAGCATCACCAGGTGCCTTACCGGCTTTCCGGCGGCAACAGCTTTTTCGGACGTCAGGAAGTGAAAGACCTGATGGCCTACTTCCGTCTGATCGTGAACCCGGACGACGACAACGCCTTCCTGCGGGTGATCAACGTCCCACGCCGGGAGATCGGTTCGACCACGCTTGAGAAGCTGGGCAACTACGCCACCGAGCGAAAAATCTCGATGTACGCCGCCACCGACGAAATCGGCTTGGGCGAGCATCTGGACACGCGCTTCACCGATCGCCTGTCGCGGTTCAAGCGTTTCATGGACAAGGTCCGCGAGCAGTGCGCCGGAGAAGACCCGATCTCCGCCCTGCGCAGTATGGTCATGGACATCGACTACGAAAACTGGCTGCGCACCAACAGCTCCAGCGACAAGGCCGCCGACTACCGCATGGGTAACGTCTGGTTCCTGATCGAGGCGCTGAAGAACACGCTGGAGAAAGACGAAGAAGGCGAGATGACCGTCGAGGACGCGATCGGCAAACTCGTGCTGCGCGACATGCTGGAACGTCAGCAGGAAGAGGAAGACGGCGCCGAAGGTGTGCAGATGATGACCTTGCATGCCTCCAAGGGTCTGGAATTCCCTTACGTGTTCATCATGGGCATGGAGGAGGAAATCCTCCCGCACCGCTCCAGCATCGAAGCTGACACCATCGAAGAGGAACGCCGCCTGGCCTACGTCGGGATTACCAGAGCGCGTCAGACGTTGGCCTTCACTTTCGCCGCCAAGCGTAAGCAATACGGCGAGATCATCGACTGTGCGCCCAGCCGTTTCCTCGATGAACTGCCGCCGGACGATCTGGCCTGGGAAGGCAACGACGACACCCCGACCGAAGTCAAAGCCGTTCGGGGCAACAGCGCATTGGCGGATATACGCGCAATGTTAAAGCGCTAGAATCGAACACTTTTCATAAAAGCTTAGGGGCGCACAAGGCGCCGAAGAGGAAAGCTTCATGGAAGCACTGCACAAGAAAATTCGCGAAGAAGGCATTGTGCTTTCCGACCAGGTCCTGAAAGTCGACGCCTTTCTGAACCACCAGATCGACCCGGCCCTGATGAAGCTGATCGGCGACGAATTCGCCACGCTGTTCAAGGACTCGGGCATCACCAAGATCGTCACCATTGAAGCCTCGGGCATCGCCCCGGCGATCATGACTGGCCTGAACCTTGGCGTGCCGGTGATTTTCGCCCGCAAGCATCAGTCCCTGACCCTGACTGAAAACCTGCTGTCGGCGACCGTTTACTCGTTCACCAAGCAAACCGAAAGCACTGTGGCGATCTCCCCGCGCCACCTGACCAGCAGCGATCGCGTGCTGATCATCGACGACTTTTTGGCCAACGGTAAGGCGTCGCAAGCGCTGATTTCGATCATCAAACAGGCCGGCGCGACCGTGGCCGGTTTGGGGATTGTGATCGAGAAGTCGTTCCAGGGTGGTCGTGCGGAATTGGATGCCCAGGGTTATCGGGTTGAATCGTTGGCGCGCGTTCAGTCGCTGGCTGGCGGTGTCGTGACCTTTATCGACTAAAGCTACACCGCACATTCCCTGTGGGAGCGAGCCTGCTCGCGATGAGGTCATAACATTCAACTTCATTGTTGGCTGTTACACCGCCATCGCGAGCAGGCTCGCTCCCACAGTTGATTTCGGCTGGCAGTTACTGCACGGTGGCCTTCAGGCCAGTGAGCAGTAGCCGCTGAAACAAGTCCTCTTTCAATCCCTCGGGGTGGGTCAGCTGCATCCGCTCCAGATGCACGGGAAATTCCGAAGGCTCTGGTGCATCCAGCGCAGCCTTGCCCAGCTCCAGAATTTCCGGGAGCTTGAACTTGCTCTTCAACCAGTTCAGCGCCCGCAATAAGTCCCGCTCCTCAGCTGTGAAATCGCAGCCCAGTGGATACTCCGGAAACAAATTCGAATGCCGTGCCTGGATGGCCTGCAAACGCTGTGGGCTGTTGTCGGCGAAACGCGGATCGAGGCGGAAATGCTTCGGCAATTTGCCAATGTTTTGCGCCTGCTCGATCAGCCCCAACTGGAAACGTGAGTCGCTGATATTCAGCAATGCCTCGATCACCGCCGCGTCGGCCTTGCCCCGCAGGTCGGCAATGCCGTACTCGGTGACGACGATGTCCCGCAGGTGTCGCGGGATCGTGCAGTGGCCGTATTCCCAGACGATGTTCGAACTGACTTCACCGCCCGACTCGCGCCAACTGCGCAGGAGCAGGATCGAACGCGCGCCTTCCAGCGCATGGCCCTGGGCTACAAAGTTGTACTGCCCGCCGACACCGCTCAGCACTCGCCCGTCTTCAAGCTGATCGGCCACGCCGGCACCGAGCAGGGTCATGGTGAAGACGGTGTTGATGAAGCGCGCATCGAGGCGCTGCAAGCGTTTGAGTTCTTCCTGACCGTAGAGCTCGTTGATGTAGCTGATGCGGGTCATGTTGAATTCAAGCAGCTTACTGTGCGGTAGCTCGCGCAGGCGCTCGTAATAACTGCGCGGCCCGAGAAAAAACCCGCCATGCACCGAGATGCCGTCAGTCTGTGCGGCCTCGTCCAGCGTCCCGTCATTCGCCTGCTGCTGGGTCGGCACGTCCGGGAAAACCTTGCGCCGCACGATCCCGGCATCCGCCAACACCAGCAAGCCGTTGACGAACATTTCGCTGCAACCATAAAGGCCCTTGGCGAACGGTTCGATGCCCCCTTCGCGCTCAATCAGTTGCGCCCACTGGCTGAGATTCAGGTCCGTCAGCAGCGCCTTGTAACCGTCACTGTCAGCCTGCCGCGCCAGCAACGCCGCCGTCAGGGCATCGCCCATGGCACCGATGCCAATCTGCAAGGTGCCGCCATCGCGCACCAACGTGCTGGCGTGCAGCCCAATGAAATGGTCCTGAAAACCCACCGGCATGTTCGGTGTGGAGAACAGCGTGGTGTTGTCCTTCGCGTCGATCAGCAGGTCGAAGGTGTCGATGCCGATTTCCGCATCGCCGGGCATGTACGGCAAATCGTTGTGCACCTGGCCCACCATCAGGATCGTCTCCCCCGCCGCCCGGCGTTTGGCGATCATCGGCAACAGGTCGAGGGTGATGTCCGGGTTGCAGCTCAGGCTCAGACGATCGGGATGCTCGACATGGCTGGCCACCAGTTGCGCCACCAGGTTCAAACCGGCGGCGTTGATATCCCGTGCGGCGTGGCTGTAATTGCTGCTGACGTAATCCTGCTGGGCCGCTGCGCTGTTAAGCAGGCTGCCCGGCTGCATGAAAAATTGATGAACGTGGATGTTGCCCGGCAGGCTGTCGCGATGCAGATCAGCGAGGAAATCCAGCTCCGGGTAATCGCCGAACACCCGCTCGATGAAGGGTTCGAGGAAGCGCTTTTGCAAGCCATCGCCCAGTGGCGGGCGTCCGAGGCACAGGGCGGTGTAGACCGTCAGCTGCCGCTCGGGCAGTTGCGCGACGCGTTGATACAGCGCGTTGACAAAGTGGTTGGGTTTGCCCAGCCCCAGTGGCAGGCCCATGTGGATGTGCGCCGGCAACCGCGCCAGGACGTCATCGACCGCCTGCTCGATAGAACACAACTGCACCATCTGCTCCTCCCGCCCGTTCCATGAATTGGGGTTGGATCGAGCTTGCCGGGTCTTTGCGGCAATGAACAGTGTCGCAGAGCAAATCGCGGGCACAAAAAAGCCGCTCGAAAGCGGCTTTTCGTTGAAGACGTGCTTATTTCAGGCCAGACATCTTCTGGATGGCGCCTTCAAGGTCTTTCAGTTCGCAGTCACTGCATGTGCCTTTTGGCGGCATCGCATTGAGCCCGCTCAATGCTACCTTCGCCAAGCCAGCAGCGGTGCCGCCTTCTTTATCGGCGCGTTTTTTCCAGTCTGCGGCATCACCGATTTTGGGTGCGCCCAACAGGCCGGTGCCATGACAAGCATTGCAGTGTTTGGCAATGATTTCGTCGGGAGTTTTCGCTGCACCGCCACCAACCGAAGCAGCGACTTCCATCCCCTTGCACTCTTTACCCTGCACACAAACCTGGCCAACGGGCTCAAGACGTTTAGCAATATCGTCGTTGGTCGCTGCTTGTGCGCTGACTGCCCATAGGGCCAATACGGTTGCTGGTACGGCCAGCATTTTCATAATTAGGTTCACGCGTACACCCTCAATGGTGGCTAGTCACGCCTACGGCCACGGTTCGCAGGCGGGCGCAAGTATAGCGGTAAGCCCGTCACACTGAAACAACCCCAAAGTCGGAGGGGTCTTGTCGTGGGACGGATACACAGCATGGGCGTCTCCGCAATCCGGGCAGGACGCCTCTTCTCTTAGAAATTCGCTGGCGTGGCTGCGCTGATTAGTCGCGCCGGGGCATCGAACGGGTTACGGAAGCGGTGCGGCTTGGTACTTTCAAAGTAGTAGCTATCGCCGGCTTCGAGCACAAATGTTTCGAGACCGACCACCAGTTCCAGCCGACCTTCCACCAGAATCCCGGTTTCTTCGCCCTCATGGGTGAGCATCTCTTCACCGGTGTCGGCGCCTGGCGGGTAGATTTCGTTGAGGAACGCAATAGCCCGGCTCGGGTGAGCCCGGCCGACGAGTTTCATGGTCACTGCACCATCGGAAATATCGATCAGTTCGTTGGCTTTGTAGACGATCTGAGTCGGTTTTTCCTCCAGGATTTCTTCGGAAAAGAACTCGACCATGGACATGGGAATCCCGCCCAGTACCTTCCTCAGTGAACTGATCGAGGGGCTGACGCTGTTCTTCTCGATCATCGAAATGGTGCTGTTGGTGACGCCCGCACGTTTGGCGAGCTCACGCTGGGAAAGACCTTTGAGCTTACGGATCGATTGCAGTCGTTCACCGACGTCCAATGCTTGCGCCTCCAGGGATTCAGGTTGCAGGAATAATGAGCGTTATCATGGCGACAGCGTTCAGTATTTACAACACTTGGGCCGGAATCCTGTTTGGCGAAACGACTTTCGGTCGGGAACGCTATTGTTCAGCCCCCGGAATAGAGCAGCGGCACCCGACGCAGGTTGCAGAAGATCTGGTAAGGAATCGTGCCTGCGGCCGTCGCGACGTCACTGGCGAGGATATTTTTGCCCCACAACTCGACGGGCGAACCGAGGCCGGCTTGCGGCACGTCGGTCAGGTCGACACAGAGCATGTCCATCGATACCCGGCCCAGTAACTGACTACGCTGCCCGGCCACCAGCACCGGCGTGCCGGTCGGTGCCTGACGTGGATAGCCGTCGGCATAACCCATCGCCACCACGCCCACGCGCATCGGTTTGGGGGTGACGAATTTCGCGCCGTAACCAATCGGCTCGCCGGCCGGCAGTTCACGCACGCAAATCACTTTCGATTCCAGGGTCATCACCGGTTGCAGGCGGGACGCCACGGCATTGGCCTCTTCGAAAGGCGTCGCACCGTAGAGCATGATGCCCGGGCGCACCCAATCACTTGGAATCTGTGGCCAACCGAGCACCGCCGGCGAGTTACGCAAACTGATTTCGGCGGACAAACCCTGACGCGCCGCCTCGAACACCGCGACCTGCTCGGCGCTGGTCTGGCAGTGCAGCTCATCGGCGCGAGCGAAGTGGCTCATCAGCACGATCTTCGCCACTTTGCCGCTGGCCAGCAGCCGTTGATAGGCCGCCTGGTAATCCGCCGGGTGCAGGCCAACGCGATGCATGCCCGAGTCGAGCTTGAGCCAGACCGTGATCGGTTTGCTCAGCGCGGCTTTTTCGATGGCTTCGAGCTGCCACAGCGAATGCACCACGCACCAGAAGTCATGTTCGACGATCAGCGACAGTTCTTCGGCTTCAAAAAAACCTTCCAGCAACAATACCGGCGCTCGAATGCCGGCGGCGCGCAGTTCCAGAGCCTCTTCAATGCATGCCACGGCGAACCCGTCCGCCTCGGCTTCCAGCGCCTGGGCGCAGCGCACCGCGCCATGGCCATAGGCATCGGCCTTGATCACGGCGAGGGCCTTGGCCCCCGTGACTTCACGGGCGATCCGGTAGTTGTGACGCAGGGCTTGAAGGTCGATCAGGGCACGGGCAGGACGCATGGCGGCAGACTTCTAGTCGGTCATTTGAAAAAAAACCGGCGCTGGCTGACAGCGTGAACCGCCAACAGCGCCGGGAGAGGGATCTTTCTGGCTTGGCGTTATGGCAGCGCGGCAACAACCGACAGCTCGACCAGGATTTGCGGTTCGCACAGCTTCGATTCGACCGTCGCGCGGGCCGGTGCAACGCCTTTTGGCAGCCACTGGTCCCACACCGCGTTCATGCCTTCGAAGTGCGCGTCTATGTCTTTCAGGTAAATCGTCACCGACAGCAGACGGTTCTTGTCGGTTCCGGCCAGATCCAGCAAACGCTCGATGTTGGCGAGGGTTTCACGGGTCTGCTGTTCAATCCCGGCGCTCATGTCATCGCCGACCTGCCCTGCCAGATACACGGTACTGTTGTGGACAACGATCTGGCTCATACGCTCATTGGTGAGCTGGCGCTGGATTGACATGTTTTGCAGACTCCTGAAGTTTGTTGCCATAACGGGAAATATCGAGGCCTTCGGCGCTGATCTGCGGCGTCCTTTTCGCCATCAGGTCGGCCAGCAAACGACCGGAACCACAGGCCATGGTCCAGCCGAGCGTGCCATGCCCCGTGTTCAAGAACAGGTTCTTGAACGGCGTAGCGCCGACAATCGGCGTGCCGTCCGGAGTGGTCGGACGCAGGCCGGTCCAGAAACTCGCCTGGGCCAGATCGCCGCCCTGAGGATAAAGGTCGTTGACGATCATCTCCAGGGTTTCACGCCGGCGCGGGTTCAACGACAGGTCAAAACCGGCGATTTCCGCCATGCCGCCGACGCGGATGCGGTTGTCGAAACGGGTGATCGCGACCTTGTAGGTTTCGTCGAGAATGGTCGACGTCGGAGCCATCGCCGGGTTGATGATTGGCACGGTCAACGAGTAACCCTTGAGCGGATACACCGGAGCCCTGATGCCCAGCGGCTTGAGCAGTTGCGGCGAGTAGCTGCCCAGCGCCAGCACGTAACGGTCGGCGGTTTCCAGCTTGCCGTCGATCCAGACGCCGTTGATGCGATCACCGGCGAAATCGAGGCGCTGAATGTCCTGGCCGAAACGGAATTCCACACCCAGTTTCGTGGCCATCTCGGCCAGGCGGGTGGTGAAGATCTGGCAGTCGCCAGTCTGGTCGTTCGGCAGGCGCAAGGCACCGGCGAGGATGTCGGTGACACTGGCCAGGGCCGGTTCGACCCGGGCAATGCCGGCACGGTCGAGCAGTTCGAACGGTACGCCGGATTCTTTCAGCACGGCGATGTCTTTGGCGGCGCCATCGAGCTGTGCCTGGGTGCGGAACAGCTGAGTAGTACCGAGGCTGCGGCCTTCGTAAGCAATGCCGGTTTCGGCACGCAATTCGTCGAGGCAGTCACGGCTGTACTCGGAGAGACGCACCATGCGCTCCTTGTTCACCGCATAACGGCTGGCGGTGCAGTTGCGCAGCATCTGCGCCATCCACAGGTATTGGTCGATGTCGGCGGTGGCCTTGATCGCCAGTGGTGCGTGACGCTGCAACAGCCACTTGATGGCTTTGAGCGGCACGCCCGGCGCGGCCCAAGGCGAGGCATAACCCGGCGAAACCTGCCCGGCGTTGGCGAAACTGGTTTCCATGGCCGCTGCTGGCTGACGGTCCACGACCACCACTTCAAAGCCGGCCCGTGCCAGATAATAGGCACTGGCGGTACCGATGACGCCGCTACCCAAGACCAGAACGCGCATTTTCATATCCCTCATCGCGGCTTACCGCTGACGTGTATTGTGCAGACCGAAGATGTGGGCAGTTTAAAAAAGATTAGCCAGTGCTTTTCACTATATAAGTGCTTATATTTGGCGACAATTCTCGGCAAAAACCCTTTTCACGGAGGCGCATCCCCTATGCGAACCAACACTCAGACCAAACGTGAGCTGGACAAGATCGACCGCAACATCCTGCGGATCCTGCAAGCGGACGGGCGCATCTCGTTCACCGAACTGGGGGAAAAGGTCGGCCTCTCCACCACACCCTGCACTGAACGGGTACGGCGACTGGAGCGCGAAGGGATCATCATGAGCTACAACGCCCGCCTGAACCCGCAACACCTCAAGGGTAGCCTGCTGGTGTTCGTCGAGATCAGCCTCGACTACAAATCCGGCGATACTTTCGAAGAGTTCCGACGCGCGGTGCTGAAACTGCCCCACGTTTTGGAATGCCATTTGGTGTCAGGGGACTTCGACTATCTGGTGAAAGCGCGGATCTCCGAGATGGCTTCGTACCGCAAACTGCTGGGCGACATTCTGCTCAAGCTGCCGCATGTGCGGGAATCCAAGAGCTATATCGTGATGGAAGAAGTGAAAGAGAGCTTGAGTCTGCCGATCCCGGATTGAAGGTTCAGCCACAAGGGAAGGGTTGTCTGAGCGACCGCTATCGCGAGCAGGCTCGCTCCCACAGGTACAGCGGTGTTCTTGTGGGAGCGAGCCTGCTCGCGATTGAAGCAACTCGGTCCCCGCTGAAGTAACGCTGTTTTTAAACCAACACCTGCCGGGTGCTGGCCATGTACTCATGAATCTGCTTCTCGACCCGAGGATGAATCAGCTCCACCGGCCGCCGCCCGTTGGGGCATGGCAACGTATTGGTGGTACCGAACAGCCGACAGATCAGCGGTCGCTCGTCATACACCGTGCAGCCGTTGGGTCCCAGGTGGACGCAATTGAGCTCGTCCATCGCTGCATCCTGCTCGGCCCGGGTTTTGCGCGGCAGGCGGGACATTTCTTCGGGCGAGGTGGTCACCGGGCCACAGCAGTCATGACAGCCGGGCACGCACTCGAACGTGGGGATCTGCTGGCGCAGCGTACGAATTTTCTGACTGTTGCAACTCATCGAAGCCGTGACCGAATGCGGAATAGACCGGGATTCTGACGTAAAAACTCCGATCCAGACAGCGCCAACCGACCAATGTTGCCCGCGTCCGAAGGGGCGGCTTATGCTCCGTCAACTTTTTCAAACACACGCCTCTGGATGACGCACATGAACGCCTCCGTTCAGCAACCTGCCCCGAGCCACCGGCACGCGGCCTCTTATTACGCCGCCAGCAGCCTGCCGCAACCCGATCTTCCGGTGCTCACAGGTGAGTGGGTCGCGGACGTGTGTGTAGTGGGCGGTGGGTTTTCGGGGCTGAACACCGCGCTCGAACTGGCCGAACGTGGTTTCAACGTGGTGCTGCTGGAAGCGCACAAGATCGGTTGGGGCGCCAGCGGACGCAATGGCGGGCAATTGATTCGCGGCGTCGGCCATGGCCTCGATCAGTTCGCCAACGTGATTGGCGTCGAGGGTGTGCGCCAGATGAAATTGATGGGGCTGGAGGCGGTGGAAATCGTCCGACAGCGGATCGAGCAGTTTCAGATCCCTTGCGACCTGACCTGGGGCTACTGCGACCTCGCCAACAAAGCTCGTGACCTGGAAGGCTTCGCCGAAGACGCCATCGAGCTGCGCAGCCTCGGTTACCGTTACGAAACCCGTCTGCTGCAAGCCAACGAAATGCACAGTGTGGTGGGTTCCGACCGCTACGTCGGCGGCTTGATCGACATGGGCTCCGGGCATCTGCACCCACTGAACCTGGCACTGGGCGAAGCCGCCGCCGCCCGGCAATTGGGCGCGAAGCTGTTCGAACAGTCGGCGGTGACCCGTATCGATTACGGCCCCGAGGTCAAGGTCCATACCGCCCAGGGCACGGTTCGCGCCAAGACGCTGGTGCTGGGCTGCAACGCCTACCTCAACGATCTCAACCAGCTGCTCAGCGGCAAGGTGCTGCCGGCCGGCAGTTACATCATTGCCACCGAACCCTTGAGCGAAAGACAGGCCCACGCACTGCTTCCGCAGAACATGGCGGTCTGCGATCAACGGGTGGCGCTGGATTACTACCGACTCTCGGCGGACCGACGTTTGCTGTTCGGCGGCGCCTGCCATTATTCAGGACGCGACCCGAAGGACATCGCCGCGTACATGCGGCCGAAGATGCTGGAGGTGTTCCCGCAACTGGCCGGGGTGAAGATCGACTATCAATGGGGCGGGATGATCGGCATCGGCGCCAATCGCCTGCCACAGATCGGTCGGCTCAAGGAGCAGCCGAATGTGTATTACGCCCAGGCCTATTCCGGTCATGGTGTAAACGCCACACACCTGGCGGGCAAGTTGTTGGCTGAAGCCATCAGCGGCCAACAGAGCGGTGGGTTTGACCTGTTTGCCAAAGTGCCGCACATCACCTTCCCGGGCGGCCAGCATTTGCGTTCGCCGTTGCTGGCGTTGGGGATGCTTTGGCATCGCCTTAAAGAGTGGGCCTGACGGATTTTCGGTGCCCGTGCCGACGCCTTCGCGAGCAAGCCCCACATTTGACCGCGTTCTATCCAACAACCCGGTTTAGTGTGGGAGCGGGCTTGCTCGCGAATCGATTTAATGAGCGCAGCAATGCTCAGATCCGCCAAAAGGGTTTAAGCCCCTCCTCCCGCGCCTGCTCCAGACTCAATCCGACATCCTTGAGTTGCGCCGGTGTCAGCTCCAGCAATGCCTTGCGCGTGTGCAGACGATGCCAGAACAGACCCCAGCGACCCAGGAAGGACGGTGCGTTGCGCATGACTGCCTCGCGTGCGCCGTTCTTTTGCCCTGCCGCCAGTTCCTGACTGTGTAACGTCAGCCGCACATCGCTCAAGCCGTTCATTTTTCGTCGCTCCTGTTTACTTGGGTAGCCAGAGCTTTCATGATGCGCGGACGGATAAAAGCATTACAGATTCAAAGAGCCTGTATTAATTCCATACAGTTTTTCCGTTTCGGCCTCTGAATCACTTATTTTTGCCAAATCTGTACTGGTTAACCGAGTCCCCCATACCGAGACTGAGCTATGACCCTATACGTCAACCTTGCCGAGTTGCTCGGCACACGTATCGAACAGGGCTTTTATCGCCCCGGCGACCGGCTACCGTCGGTGCGGGCGCTGAGTGTCGAACACGGGGTCAGCCTGAGCACGGTGCAGCAGGCCTATCGCGTGCTGGAAGACGTGGGCCTGGCGATGCCCAAACCCAAATCCGGCTACTTCGTGCCCGTGGGCCGCGAGCTACCGGAGCTGCCAGTGGTTGGTCGCCCCGCCCAACGCCCGGTGGATATTTCGCAATGGGATCAGGTGCTGGAACTGATCCGCGCGGTGCCACGCAAGGATGTCGTGCAACTGGGCCGTGGCATGCCGGACATCACCACGCCGACCATGAAGCCTCTGCTGCGCAACCTGGCGCGAATCAGCCGTCGACAGGACATGCCCGGCCTGTATTACGACAACATCTGCGGCACCCTCGAACTGCGCGAACAGATCGCTCGCCTGCTGCTCGATTCCGGTTGCCAGTTGAGCGCCAACGATCTGGTGATCACCACCGGTTGCCACGAAGCGCTGTCCACCAGCATCCGCGCTATCTGCGAGCCGGGGGATATCGTGGCCGTGGACTCACCGAGCTTTCACGGCGCCATGCAGACGCTCAAGGGCCTGGGCATGAAAGCCCTGGAAATCCCCACCGACCCGCTCACCGGCATCAGCCTCGATGCTTTGGAACTGGCGTTGGAGCAATGGCCGATCAAAGTCATACAGTTGACCCCCAACTGCAATAACCCGTTGGGCTACATCATGCCGGAGTCGCGCAAACGTGCGTTGTTGACGCTGGCACAGCGCTTCGACGTGGCGATTATCGAGGACGATGTGTATGGCGAACTGGCCTACACCTACCCACGCCCGCGCACGATCAAATCCTTCGACGAAGACGGCCGCGTCCTGCTGTGCAGTTCATTTTCCAAGACCCTGGCACCAGGCCTGCGCATTGGTTGGGTCGCACCGGGCCGTTATCTGGAACGAGTGCTGCACATGAAATACATCAGCACCGGCTCCACTGCGCCGCAACCGCAAATTGCGATTGCCGAGTTTCTCAAGGCAGGGCTTTTCGAACCGCATTTGCGGCGGATGCGTACGCAATACCAGCGCAATCGCGACTTGATGATCGATTGGGTCACCCGCTATTTCCCCACAGGCACCCGCGCCAGTCGTCCGCAAGGCAGCTTCATGCTGTGGGTCGAACTGCCAGAGGGTTTCGACACCCTGAAACTCAATCGTGCGCTGCATGATCAAGGCGTACAGATTGCCGTCGGCAGTATCTTTTCCGCCTCGGGCAAATACCGCAATTGCCTGCGTATGAACTACGCTGCCAAGCCCACACCGCAAATCGAAGAAGCCGTGCGCAAGGTCGGCGCCGCGGCGATCAAGCTGCTGGCGGAGACCGACTGACCTTTCTTCGGGAACCAGCGTCCATATACTAACAACGGCCGCCACCGGAACATTACCCGTGAGAATCAGACAGCCCCTGCTTGCTCTTCTGTTCCTCGCCTCGTTCCTGGGTGGCTGCGCGACGGCCCACATCCCTCGCGAACCAAGTCAGGCCCTGCCGGCGGCTACTTCTGCGTTCGGCCGTTCGATCCAGGCCCAGGCCGCTCCCCACCAGGGCCAATCGGGCTTTCGCTTGCTCTCCGACAGCACCGAGGCCTTCACCGCTCGCGCCGAGCTGATTCGCAACGCCCAAAGCAGCCTCGATTTGCAGTACTACATCGTCCATGACGGCATCAGCACACGGATACTGGTAAGCGAGTTGCTCAAAGCCGTCGACCGTGGCGTGCGGGTGCGGATTTTGCTCGACGACACCGCCAGCGATGGCCTGGACCGGATCATCGCAACCCTTGCCGCGCATCCACAGATTCAGATCCGCGTGTTCAACCCGCTGCACCTGGGTCGCAGCACCGGCGTCACGCGAGCCATGGGCCGATTGTTCAACGTGTCGCTGCAACACCGACGCATGCACAACAAACTGTGGTTGGCGGACAACAGCGCGGCGATCGTTGGCGGGCGTAACCTGGGGGACGAGTATTTCGATGCCGAGCCCAAGCTGAATTTCACCGACATCGACATGCTCAGCGTCGGCCCGGTTGCAGAACAGCTGGGACACAGCTTCGATCAGTACTGGAACAGCGCCCTGAGCAAGCCGATCGAACAGTTTCTCTCGAGCAAGCCGACAACCAGGGACCTGAAAAATACCCGGACCCGACTGGACGAGTCCCTGGAGGAAACGCGCAAACAGAATCACGCGCTCTATCAACAGTTGATGACCTACGCCACTCACCCGCGCCTGGACGTCTGGCGTCGGGAGCTGATCTGGGCCTGGAACCAGGCGCTGTGGGACGCACCGAGCAAGGTGCTGTCCAACGGCGAGCCTGATCCGCACTTGCTGCTGAGCACCCAGTTGGCGCCCGAACTCAATGGAGTCAGCAAAGAGCTGATCATGATCTCGGCCTACTTCGTACCTGGCCCACCGGGGCTGGTGTACCTGACCGGGCGCGCCGATGCCGGGGTGTCGGTAAGCATGCTGACCAACTCACTGGAAGCCACCGACGTACCGGCGGTGCATGGCGGGTACGCGCCGTATCGCAAGACGATGCTGGAGCATGGCGTGCAGTTATTCGAATTGCGCGGCCAGCCCGGTGAAGGCGGCAGTGCGCCGCATCTCTTTCACAGCAAGTCTTATCGCGGTTCCGGTTCCAGCCTGCACAGCAAGGCGATCATCTTCGACCGGCAGAAAGCCTTCATCGGCTCATTCAATTTCGACCCGCGCTCGGTGCTGTGGAACACCGAAGTCGGGGTGCTGGTGGACAGCCCGGAACTCGCCGGGCGTGTGCGCGAACTGGCACTGGAGGGTATGGCGCCTGCCCTCAGTTATCAGGCACGGCTGGAAAAAGGTCAGATGGTCTGGGTCACCGAAGATGACGGCAAACAGCACACATTGACCGAGGAGCCGGGGAGTTGGTGGCGACACTTCAATTCGTGGCTCAGCAGTACGGTCGGCCTGGAGAAGATGCTCTAGACCCTGTGGCGAGGGGGCTTGTGCAGCGCTCAGGCCGGTTCGGCAACCGTGCCAAACGCCCCTTGCCGCGACACCAGAATCACCAACCCCAACGCACCCGCCGCCATCAGCAACGGCAAGGCATGCCCGCTGATCCACTGGCTCCCGGCACCAGCCGCCAACGGCCCGATCAGGCAACCAACCCCCCATAGCTGTGCGATATGGGCATTGGCCCGCACCAAGGCATCGTCGCGGTAACGCTCGCCGATCAGAATCAGCGACAAGGTGAACAAACCGCCGGCACTGGCACCGAACAACACCCAGAGTGGCCAGATCAACAGCGTATCGATCAACAACGGAATCGCCAGACTCGACAGCAGCAAGAGCATCGCGCAGCCGGTGAACAATGCACGCCTCGACAAGCGATCAGCCAGTGCGCCAATCGGCAATTGCAGCAAGGCATCACCCACCACCACGGTGCTGACCATCGCCAGGGCGATTTCCGTGGTGAACCCCTGACGCAGGCAATAGACCGGCAACAAGGTCAGGATCATCGCTTCGAACGCGGCGAACAGCGACACCGCCCAGGCAATTGCCGGCAGGCCACGGCAGAAATTCAGCAGGTCGCTCAAGGTCACGCCGCAGGCTTCGCTGGTGGGTGCGCCGCTGCGGCCCAGCAGCAGGAGCGGTGAAGTCATCAGCAAACCGACGCCGACCCAGAAGCCATAATCGTGCTCGGTGCCCAACGCACCCAACAATAACGGCCCGGCCAGCTGGCTCAGCGCATAGCTACTGCCATACAGCGCCACCAGTCGCCCGCGCCATTGTTCCACTACCAGCTGATTGATCCAGCTTTCGCCGAGGATGAAGACAAGGGTCAGGATCACCCCGATCATCAACCGCAGCACCAGCCAGATCGGGTAGCTCGGCCACAGCGCCAGCAAGCCGATGGATACCGCCCCGGCCCACAGGCACAGGCGCATCAGATTGGCCGTGCCGAGACGGGCCGCGAGGTGGCTGGAGATCTTCGCCCCCAGCAATACGCCAATGGCCGGCATCGCCGCCATCACACCAATGGCAAACGAGCCATAACCCCAGCCTTCCAGGCGCAGCGATACCAACGGCATGCTGACACCCAGGGCCAGGCCGACACTCAAGACAGACGCCAAGACGGCGAAATAAGTCGCCCAACGCATGTTCCACGCTCCTGTGGATATTTTATGTGCAGCGCAAAACACTGTGGGAGCGAGCCTGCTCGCGATGACGGAGCAACATTCAACATAGACGTCGACTGTCATACCGCTATCGCGAGCAGGCTCGCCCCCACAAGGGATCTATGTTGCAGCGGGCCCCGATGAACCGGGGCCCGCGACCTATTACAACTTGATCCAGGTCGCCTTCAGCTCGGTGTACTTGTCGAACGCGTGCAGCGACTTGTCACGACCGTTGCCAGACTGTTTGAAACCACCGAACGGCGCGGTCATGTCGCCACCATCGTACTGGTTGACCCACACGCTACCGGCGCGCAAGGCCTTGGCGGTGAGGTGGGCCTTAGAGATGTCCGTGGTCCATACCGCAGCCGCGAGGCCGTAAGGGGTGTCGTTGGCAATCGCAATGGCTTCTTCGGCGGTATCGAAGGTAATCACCGACAACACGGGGCCAAAGATCTCCTCCTGGGCAATTTTCATCGCGTTGCTGACACCGTCGAAAATCGTCGGCTCGACGTAGGTGCCACCGGTTTCCTGAAGAATGCGCTTGCCGCCAGCCACCAGTTTGGCGCCATCGGTGTGACCGGACTCGATGTAGGACAGCACGGTGTTCATCTGTTGGGTATCCACCAGTGCTCCGACATTGGTCGCCGGATCCAGCGGATTGCCCGGTTTCCAGGCCTTGAGGGCTTCGATCACCAGCGGCAGGAATGTGTCCTTGATCGAACGCTCGACCAGCAGGCGCGAACCGGCGGTGCAGACCTCGCCCTGGTTGAAGGCGATGGCACTGGCAGCCGATTCGGCGGCGGCTTGCAGGTCTGGCGCATCGGCGAACACGATGTTTGGGCTCTTGCCGCCGGCTTCGAGCCAGACACGCTTCATGTTCGATTCGCCGGAGTAGATCAGCAGTTGCTTGGCGATCTTGGTCGAGCCGGTGAACACCAGGGTGTCGACGTCGTTGTGCAGGGCCAGGGCCTTGCCAACGGTGTGACCATATCCCGGCAACACGTTCAGCACACCTTTCGGAATACCAGCCTCAACCGCCAATGCAGCGATGCGAATGGCCGTCAGCGGCGATTTTTCGGAAGGTTTGAGGATCACCGAGTTACCGGTGGACAGCGCCGGGCCGAGTTTCCAGCAGGCCATCATCAACGGGAAGTTCCACGGCACGATCGCGCCGACCACGCCGACCGGCTCGCGAGTCACCAGACCCAACTGATCGTGCGGGGTGGCGGCGACTTCGTCGTAGATCTTGTCGATGGCTTCACCGCTCCAGCTCAGGGCTTGCGCCGCGCCGGGAACGTCGATGTACAGGGAATCGCTGATCGGCTTGCCCATGTCCAGGGTTTCGAGCAGGGCCAATTCTTCGGCGTGCTGTTTCAGCAGGCCGGCAAAACGAATCATGGTGGCTTTGCGTTTGGTCGGTGCCAGACGCGACCAGACGCCGGAATTGAAAGTGGCGCGGGCGTTTTCCACGGCACGCTGGGCGTCGGCGGCGTCACAGCTGGCAATCTTGCCCAGCAGACGGCCATCGACGGGGCTGATGCACTCGAACATCTCGCCGGAGACTGCATCGGTGTATTCGCCATTGATGTAGGCGCGGCCTTCGATCTTCAGATCGCGAGCCCGCTGCTCCCAATCGGCACGAGTCAGGGTGGTCATACGAGTGTCCTCCTCTTATTGAATACGAGCGCCCCGCGGTCTTCGCGGGCGCTGTCAGGAATTCTGCCCGGCCAGCCTGCTTTTCGGCTCAAGGCAACCGTTACCCTAAACCAGCGGCAGGTGAAGTTTCAATATATTTGACAAAAGGCCGGTAAACGGCCTTACGATGTTCATTTTAATAAACATAGACTTTCAATTTTCCAGGCCGCAATCACGGGGGAATACCCGCATGAGCATTCAGGATATCGTCGATTTCAGCCAAGCCACCACCCAGCCCGATCGCTATCGGCCAGACCCGGCAAAAATCCTCAAGGGCGATCCCGAGCAAGCGGTGTACAACCACTACAACAGCCCGTGCGGCCAGATGAGTGCAGGTGTTTGGGAAGGCGAAGTCGGCCAATGGCGGGTGAACTACACCGAACACGAGTACTGCGAAATCGTGCAGGGGGTTTCAGTACTGCGCGACAACGACGGCAACGCCAAGACCCTGCGCGTGGGCGATCGCTTCGTGATTCCGGCCGGTTTCAGGGGCACTTGGGAGGTGCTGGAGCCGTGCCGCAAGATTTATGTGGTGTTTGAACAGAAGGTCTGAAGATTTGTGCTGTTTGGGCCGGCCTCATCGCGGGCAAGCCACGCTCCCACAGGGATCTGTGTCGATCACAATACCTGTGGGAGCGGGCTTGCCCGCGATGGGGCCCTGACAGACAACACAAAATCCACAGGCAACAAAAAAGGCCCGTATCTCGCGATACGGGCCTTTTTCGTAAGAGGGAAAAATCAATTACTTGATTTTGCCTTCTTTGTAGATCACGTGCTTACGAACAACCGGATCAAATTTCTTGATCTCGATTTTGTCCGGAGTAGTGCGCTTGTTCTTGTCGGTAGTGTAGAAGTGACCAGTACCGGCGCTCGAAATCAAACGAATCAATTCACGCATGATTAGCTCCCTTAGATCTTGCCAGCTTTGCGAATTTCGGCCAGCACGACAGTGATGCCACGCTTGTCGATGATACGCATGCCTTTGGCAGATACGCGCAGACGCACGAAACGTTTCTCTTCTTCAACCCAGAAGCGGTGATGCTGCAGGTTCGGCAGGAAACGACGACGGGTTTTGTTGTTTGCGTGGGAAATGTTATTCCCAGTCACCGGACCCTTACCGGTAACTTGACATACTCTCGACATGCCTCAGCCCTCTAAAACCACATGCCCAACCCGGCATGGGTTGGCCGCTTAATCTCTCAGTCATTTGGCGCCAGGCGCCGCGTTTCTTTAGAGGTCTTACCGGCTACACCTACAAGTGAAGGAACCGGGCCCCTAGAAAAGAGCGCTGCTTTATACCAGAAAGACCAGAGAGCAACAACAACCGGTGTGCATTGAGTTGATAAAAACCCTGTTTTTCTGGCGCCGAACGCCTTGGACAAAGGCTGTGCCCGATAACGACCGCTCGTCGCAGAGAATCGGCCAACGGGCCCATTCCGGGTTTTTCTTAACCGTCACTCACCGAAAACAATCACCCATACTCCCCTCAAAATGAAAAAGGGGATAGTCATTTGCAAAAGAGCCCACTAGGGTAAGCCTTTTCCAGACTGCACTTGCAGATGGGCCTTCGATCTGTAAAGGAATCCGACCATGCGCCTCGCTGCCCTACCGCTGCTGCTTGCCCCGCTTCTGCTGAGCCCCCTGGCCCATGCCGCCGCCCTGAGCGTCTGCACCGAGGCCAGCCCGGAAGGGTTCGATGTGGTGCAATACAACTCGCTGACCACCACCAACGCCTCGGCCGACGTGCTGATGAACCGCCTGGTGGACTTCGACACCGCCAGCGGCAAAGTAGTCCCCAGCCTCGCGGACAGTTGGGAAGTCACGCCCGACGGCCTGACCTACGTCTTCAAATTGCACCCGCAGGTGAAATTTCATCGCACCGAATACTTCAGCCCGACGCGCGACCTGACCGCCGAAGACGTGAAGTTCAGCTTCGACCGCATGCTCGATCCGGCAAACCCGTGGCACAAAGTCGCCCAGAGCGGCTTCCCGCACGCCCAGTCGATGCAGTTACCCGCGCTGATCAAGAAGATTGACGCACTGGACCCGCTCACCATCCGCTTCACCCTCGATCACCCGGACTCGACTTTCCTGCCAACCCTGAGCATGGGTTTCGCCTCGATCTATTCGGCCGAATACGCCGATCAACTGATGAAGGCCGGCACGCCGGAAAAGCTCAACAGCCAGCCGATCGGCAGCGGGCCGTTCATTTTCACGCGCTTCCAGAAAGACGCCTCGATTCGCTACAAGGCCAACCGCGACTACTTCCAAGGCAAGCCATCGGTTGACCCACTGATCTTCGCCATCACCCCGGACGCCAACGTGCGCTTGCAGAAATTGCGCCGCAACGAGTGCCAGATCGCCCTGTCGCCGAAGCCTCTGGACGTACAAGCCGCATTGAAAGAGCCGGCCCTGAAAGTGGAAAAGACCGACGCGTTCATGACCGCGTTCGTCGGCATCAACAGCCAACATCCGCCGCTGGACAAGCCTGAAGTGCGCCAGGCGATCAACCTAGCATTCGACAAGGCCAACTACATCAAGGCTGTGTTCGAAGACACCGCCGAAGCCGCCAACGGCCCGTACCCGCCCAATACCTGGAGCTACGCCAAAGGCTTGCCGGGCTACCCGCATGACGTCGAAAAGGCCCGCGCATTGATGGCCAAGGCCGGGCTCAAGAATGGTTTCCAGACCACCATCTGGACCCGCCCTTCCGGCAGCCTGCTGAACCCCAATCCGAGCCTCGGCGCACAATTGCTGCAGGCCGACCTGGCGGAAATCGGCATCCAGGCCGAGATCCGCGTAATCGAATGGGGTGAGCTGATTCGCCGTGCCAAGGCCGGCGAGCACGACCTTCTGTTCATGGGCTGGTCCGGCGACAACGGTGACCCGGACAACTTCCTCACGCCGCAGTTTTCCTGCGCGGCGGTCAAATCCGGCACCAACTTCGCCCGCTACTGCAATCAGGATCTGGACAAGCTGATCAGCGCCGGCAAGACCACCGACGAGCAAGGCGTACGCACCAAGCTCTACGAACAGGCCCAGACACAGATCCAGCAACAGGCATTGTGGCTGCCGCTGGCTCACCCGACCGCCTTTGCGCTGACGCGTAAAGACGTCGAGGGTTATGCAGTCAGCCCGTTTGGTCGCCAGGACTACTCCAAGGTCAACCTCAAGTAATCAGCGTCGCCACAAAACCTGTGGGAGCGAGCCTGCTCGCGTTAGCGTCCCTTCAGTCACTGAACAGGTTGACTGACACAACGCCATCGCGAGCAGGCTCGCTCCCACATGGACTCACTTGGTTCCGCATCCCTCGCTCACATCCACCCGTACTCGGCCATGGACAGCGGATCGCCGTCGCCGACGATGAAATGGTCGAGTACCCGCACATCAATCAGGTCCAGCGCCTCTTGCAGGCGCTTGGTCAGCGTGCGGTCGGCCTGGCTGGGGTTGGTGTTACCCGACGGATGGTTGTGGCAGAGGATCAACGCTGCGGCGTTGTGGACCAAGGCGCGCTTAACCACTTGCCTCGGATAAACACTGGTGCTGTCGATGGAGCCGCGAAACAGCACTTCAAAGGTCAGTACTTGATGCCTGGAATCCAGAAACAGACAGCCGAACACCTCGTGAGGCTCGTGGCGCAACATCGATTTCAGGTAATCACGAACCGCCTGCGGATTTTCCAGCGCCGATTTCTGGCGCGCACGTTCGGCCAAATGCCGCCGGCCCATTTCCTGGGCCGCTTGCAACTGAGCGAATTTTGCCGGCCCGAGACCCAGCTGCCTGCTGAACGCCGCCTGATCGGCCTCAAGTAGTGCGCGCAAACTGCCAAACTGATTCAACAGGTGTCGCGCCAGATCCACCGCGCTTTTACCCGATACGCCGGTTCTTAAAAAAATAGCCAGCAGCTCTGCGTCCGAAAGACTCCCCGAGCCAAACTCAAGCAACCTCTCCCGCGGCCGTTCCGCCGCCGGCCAATCGCGAATGCTCATAACACCTCCATGTCTGTGGGCGCCGCTGTTCCATAGCGGTCGCTGTGATATCGTAGCCCATCTTTTTTGCGGGCGATTTCACCCCTGGGGAGGGGGTATCGCAACGCAGTCATCAACGAAATGAAAGGCAGACCTATGCAGCGGCTGTATCGGAAACGCATCGTTCTGGGCGTCGGCGGCGGCATTGCTGCCTACAAGAGCGCCGATCTGGTTCGCCGCCTGATCGACCAGGGCGCCGAAGTGCGCGTGGTCATGACCCGTGGCGGGAGCGAATTCATTACCCCGCTGACCATGCAGGCGCTGTCCGGGCACCCGGTCCATCTGGACCTGCTGGACCCGGCGGCCGAAGCCGCCATGGGCCACATCGAACTGGCCAAATGGGCCGACCTGGTGCTGATCGCCCCCGCCACCGCGGACCTGATTGCCCGCCTGGCCCAAGGCATTGCCGACGACCTGCTGACCACGCTGGTGCTAGCCACCGACGCGGTCGTTGCCGTTGCACCGGCGATGAATCAGGCCATGTGGCGCGACCCGGCGACCCAGGCGAACCTGCGAACCCTCGAAAACCGCGACCTCAAAGTCTTCGGCCCGGCCTCCGGCAGCCAGGCCTGCGGCGACGTCGGCATGGGCCGCATGCTCGAAGCCACCGACCTCGCCCAGTGCGCGGCAGACTGCTTCCAGCATCAGGCACTGACTGGCAAGCACGTGCTGATCACCGCGGGGCCGACCCAGGAAAACATCGACCCGGTGCGCTACATCACCAACCACAGCTCCGGGAAAATGGGCTTCGCCCTGGCCGAAGCCGCGGTAGAAGCCGGCGCCCGCGTGACCCTGATCACAGGCCCGGTGCACCTGCCGACCCCGGATCGCGTCACGCGCATCGACGTAGTCAGCGCCCGCGACATGCTCGCAGCCTGTGAAGCCGCGATCCCCTGCGACCTGTTCATCGCCTCTGCGGCAGTCGCGGACTACCGCCCGGAGGTCGTCGCCCCACAGAAACTCAAGAAAGACCCTACGAGCGGCGACGGCTTGTTACTACAGATGGTGCGCAACCCAGACATCCTGGCCACCATCGCCACCCGTCCCGACCGTCCGTTCAGTGTCGGTTTCGCCGCCGAAACCGAACACTTGCTCGACTACGCTGCACGCAAGTTGAAAGACAAGAATCTCGATCTGATCGTCGCCAACGACGTCGCCAACCCGAGTATTGGCTTCAACAGCGAAGAAAACGCCTGCAGCGTGATTGATCGGGAGCTGCACGCCACTGTTTTTGCCCAGACCAGCAAGGGCAAGATTGCCCGCCAGCTGATCACTTTTATCGCCGAACGTCTGAACCAGGTTTAATTTACATGCACGCTTTGCAAGCCAAGATCCTCGACCCACGCATCGGCACCGAATTCCCGCTGCCGCAGTACGCCACGCCAGGCTCCGCCGGCCTCGACCTGCGCGCCATGCTGGAAAAAGATACCGTCATCAAGCCGGGCGAAACCCTGCTGATCCCTACTGGCCTGTCGGTGTACATCGGCGATCCGGGCCTGGCGGCCTTGATTCTTCCGCGCTCAGGCCTGGGCCATAAGCACGGCATCGTGCTGGGCAACCTGGTTGGCCTGATCGACTCCGATTACCAGGGCCCGCTGATGGTGTCGTGCTGGAACCGTGGCCAGGCCGACTTCAACATCGTCGTTGGCGAGCGTCTTGCCCAGCTGGTTCTGGTGCCGGTGGTTCAAGCGCACTTCGAAATGGTCGAAGAGTTCGTCGAAACCCAGCGCGGCACCGGCGGTTTCGGCCACTCCGGCAGCCACTGATCACAAAGGCCGGGCACCCTGCCCGGCCCGAATCCTGCATTTTGTATTCAAGGACGAAAAAATTGCGCAGACCTCACCTGAAAGGTTTACCGCCCAAAATCAAGGCATTGGCCGGCCATTCACTCGCGAACACCGGTGACATGGCCTTTGCACACCACGAACTCTCTGCCGAAAACGCCGTCATACCCTTCAGTTTGAGCCAGCCCGCGAGTTTTTCGCCGGTTTGTCCAGCCACTTTAGAGATGGAGCATTTCCAGAAATGAGCACCCCAGCCCAAGTCGCACCCACGTTCCCCGACAGCATCTTCCGTGCCTACGACATTCGCGGCACCGTCCCGGAATTCTTGAACGCTGAAACCGCTTATTGGCTTGGTCGCGCCATCGGCTCCCAGAGCCTGGCCCAGGACGAACCCAACGTGTCCGTCGGCCGCGACGGTCGCCTGTCCGGCCCGGAACTGGTGGAACAACTGATTCAGGGTCTGGCCGACAGCGGTTGCCACGTCAGCGATGTGGGCCTGGTGCCAACGCCTGCGCTGTACTACGCCGCCAACGTACTGGCCGGCAAATCCGGCGTAATGCTCACCGGCAGCCACAACCCCTCGAACTACAACGGCTTCAAGATCGTCATTGCCGGCGACACCCTGGCCAACGAACAGATCCAGGCCCTGCACGAACGCCTCAAGACCAACAACCTGAGCAGCGGCAAGGGCAGCATCACCAAGGTCGAGATCCTCGACCGCTACAACACCGAAATCGTCCAGGACATCAAACTCGCCCGCCGCCTGAAAGTAGTGGTCGACTGCGGCAACGGCGCGGCCGGCGTGATCGCCCCGCAGCTGATCGAAGCCCTGAACTGCGAAGTCATCCCGCTGTTTTGCGACGTCGACGGCAACTTCCCGAACCACCACCCGGACCCGGGCAAGCCTGAAAACCTCGTGGACCTGATCGCCAAGGTCAAGGAAACCAAGGCCGACATCGGCCTGGCCTTCGACGGCGACGGCGACCGCGTCGGCGTAGTGACCAACACCGGCAGCATCGTCTACCCGGACCGCCTGCTGATGCTGTTCGCCCGCGACGTCGTGGCGCGCAACCCGAACGCGGAAATCATCTTCGACGTCAAATGCACCCGCCGCCTGATCCCGCTGATCAAGGAATATGGCGGTCGGCCGCTGATGTGGAAAACCGGTCACTCGCTGATCAAAAAGAAAATGAAACAATCCGGCGCCCTGTTGGCCGGCGAAATGAGCGGGCATATCTTCTTCAAGGAACGCTGGTTCGGCTTCGACGACGGCATTTACAGCGCCGCGCGACTGCTGGAGATCCTCAGCAAGGAAAAATCCACCGCGGAGGAGCTGTTTGCGACCTTCCCGAACGATATTTCTACGCCAGAGATCAATATCCATGTGACCGAAGAGAGCAAATTCAGCATCATTGATGCACTGCACGACGCGCAGTGGGGTGAAGGCGCCGACCTGACCACCATTGACGGCGTGCGAGTCGACTATGCCAAAGGCTGGGGCCTGGTTCGCGCCTCCAACACCACACCGGTGCTGGTGCTGCGCTTCGAGGCCGATGACGAGGCTGAATTGCAGCGCATCAAGGATGTGTTCCACGTCCAGCTGAAACGCGTTGCACCTGATCTCCAACTACCGTTTTGATCTTCTGAAGCACCCGGAGCCCTGAATGACCCTCGAACGCGAAGCCGCCGCCAACACCGCCAAGGTCCTGTCCGAAGCGCTGCCTTACATTCGCCGCTATGTCGGCAAGACGCTGGTGATCAAATACGGCGGCAACGCGATGGAAAGCGAGGAGCTGAAAACCGGCTTCGCCCGCGACATCGTGCTGATGAAAGCCGTCGGCATCAACCCGGTGGTGGTTCACGGCGGTGGCCCGCAAATCGGCGACCTGCTCAAGCGTCTGTCGATCGAGAGCCACTTCATCGATGGTATGCGCGTGACTGACGCACAGACCATGGACGTGGTGGAGATGGTCCTCGGCGGCCAGGTGAACAAGGACATCGTCAACCTGATCAACCGTCATGGCGGCAGCGCCATCGGCCTGACCGGTAAAGACGCCGAGCTGATTCGTGCGAAAAAGCTCACCGTCACCCGTCAAACGCCGGAAATGACCCAGCCGGAAATCATTGATATTGGCCAGGTGGGCGAAGTGGTCGGCATCAACACCGACCTGCTGAACCTGCTGGTCAAAGGCGATTTCATCCCGGTGATCGCGCCAATCGGCGTCGGCGCCAACGGCGAGTCGTACAACATCAACGCCGACCTGGTGGCCGGTAAAGTGGCCGAGGCACTGAAGGCTGAAAAGCTGATGCTGCTGACCAACATCGCCGGTCTGATGGACAAGACCGGCAAGGTCCTGACCGGCCTGAGCACCCAGCAAGTCGACGAGCTGATCGCCGACGGCACCATCTACGGCGGCATGCTGCCGAAGATTCGTTGCGCGCTGGAAGCGGTACAAGGCGGCGTGGGCAGCTCGTTGATCATCGATGGTCGGGTGCCGAATGCGATTCTGCTGGAAATCTTCACCGACACGGGTGTGGGTACCTTGATCAGCAACCGCAAGCGTCACTAAGCAACACAAACAAAAAGACCCCGCTCAGCCAAGCTGAGCGGGGTCTTTTTTTGTATGCAATTCCTGTGGTAATTCACCTTTTGTGGCGAGGGAGCTTGCTCCCGCTTGAGTGCGCAGCACTCACAAAATCCTTGGATCTGCTACGCAGCCCAGCGGGAGCAAGCTCCCTCGCCACACAAGCCCGATACCACAGGGGGAATTGTGGTCAGACGCCGAACTGGGCGCGATAGGCTTCAACCGCCGGCAAATGCTGCTTGAGCTGCGGATCATCCGCCAGGAACTCGAGCACCTGGTTCAGCGAAACAATGCTGATCACCGGAATACCGAAATCGCGCTCCACTTCCTGGATGGCCGACAATTCGCCGTTGCCACGCTCCTGACGGTTCAGGGCGATCAGCACGCCCTTGGCCTTGGCGCCGTCCTGGGAAGCGATGATCTGCATCACTTCACGGATGGCGGTGCCTGCGGTGATCACGTCGTCGATGATCAGCACGTCGCCGGTCAATGGCGCGCCGACCAGGCTGCCGCCTTCGCCATGGGCCTTGGCTTCCTTGCGGTTGAAGCACCATGGCAAATCACGGCCATGATGTTCGGCCAGCGCCACCGCAGTGGTCGCCGCCAGCGGGATGCCTTTGTAGGCCGGGCCGAACAGCACGTCGAACGAAATACCGCTCTCGACGATGGCTGCCGCATAGAAACGCCCCAGCTGCGCCAGGGCGGAACCCGAGTTGAACAGGCCGGCATTGAAGAAGTAAGGACTGGTGCGTCCAGACTTCAGGGTGAACTCACCGAAGCGCAAAACGCCACGATCAATGGCAAAACGAATGAAGTCGCGCTGATACGCTTGCATGAAAAAAACCCCAAATACCACGGATTTAGCTAATTAGGTAGACGCCGTGTATCATACCCGCACGCGATTTTTGGGGCCACTTATGCGGATCATCAGTGTGAACGTCAATGGTATTCAGGCTGCAGTCGAGCGTGGTTTGCTCAGTTGGCTGCAAGCACAGAATGCCGACGTCATCTGCCTGCAGGACACCCGTGCCTCCGCCTTTGAACTGGACGATCCAGCCTTCCAACTGGATGGCTACTTCCTTTATGCCTGCGAAGCCGAAGTTCCCGCCCAAGGTGGCGTGGCTTTGTACTCGCGGTTGCAACCGAAGGCTGTCATCAGCGGTCTTGGCTTCGAGACGGCCGACCGCTACGGGCGTTACCTGCAAGCCGATTTCGACAAGGTCAGCATCGCGACCTTGCTGCTCCCTTCGGGGCAGAACGGCGATGAAGACTTGAACCAGAAGTTCAAGCTAATGGACGACTTCGCCCGTTATCTGGATAAACAGCGGCGCAAACGTCGCGAGTACATTTATTGTGGCTCGCTGTACGTGGCGCAACAGAAGCTGGATATCAAGAACTGGCGCGACAGCCAGCAATCCCCGGGCTTCCTGGCGCCTGAGCGTGCCTGGATGGACGAGATTGTCGGCAACATGGGTTACGTCGATGCCCTGCGGGAAGTCAGCCGTGAAGGCGACCAGTACAGCTGGTGGCCGGACAACGAACAGGCCGAGATGCTCAACCTGGGCTGGCGCTTCGACTACCAGTTGCTGACCCCGGGCCTGCGCCGCTTCGTACGCAGTGCGCGCCTGCCGCGTCAGCCACGGTTCTCGCAGCATGCGCCGCTGATCGTGGACTACGACTGGACGCTGACGATCTAAGCGTCTTTTCGCAGATGCAAAAAAGCCGACATCGCTGTCGGCTTTTTTGTGCGCGCTGATCCCCTGTGGGAGCGGGCTTGCTCGCTCCCACAGGGGATCAGCGGTGTATTTATGTCACCAACCGCCAGGTGAAGGGATAGCGGTAAGGCACCCCGTCATTGGCCTTGAGCCCGGCAATGAAGCACAGCACCATCGCCCCGATCAGCACCAACGGCAGCAGCACAAAGCCGATCAACACCAGCATCAGCAGGTAACAGATGCCCGAGACCAGCGCCACGGTGATCTGAAAGTTCAGCGCTTCTTTGCCCTGGGCGTCAATGAACGGATCGGTTTCACGCTTCCACTGCCAGAGTATCAGCGGCCCGATCAGGTGACCGAGCGGAAACCAGACTCCGAGAAACGCCGAGAGGTGACAAAACATCGCCCACTGGCGAGCCTCGGGGCTCGGGGTGGGAAGCAACTGCTGTTCATCACTCATGGCGCTCTCCTTTGCCGGACGTCAAAACAATCAGTCGGCCAGTGCAGCCTTCTGCAGTTCGAAAATCTCGATCATGCCTTTCTTCGCCAGTGCCAGCATCGCGTTCAGCTCTTCCGGCTGGAACGGCGCGCCTTCGGCAGTGCCCTGAACTTCGATGAAGCCACCCGTGCTGGTCATCACTACGTTAAGGTCAGTCTCGGCAGCCGAGTCTTCCAGGTAGTCGAGGTCAAGCACAGGCTCGCCCTGGTACATGCCCACCGACACGGCAGCGATCATTTGCTTGAGCGGGTCGCCACCTTTGAGGCCGCCACGCTTCTTGATCACTTTCAAGGCATCGACCAGTGCAACCATGGCGCCAGTGATGGACGCGGTGCGGGTACCGCCGTCAGCCTGGATCACGTCGCAGTCGACGTACAGGGTGATGTCGCCCAGCTTGGACATGTCCAGCGCAGCGCGCAGGGAGCGGCCAATCAACCGCTGGATTTCCAGAGTGCGGCCACCTTGCTTGCCACGGCTCGCTTCACGCTGGTTACGCTCGCCGGTGGCGCGCGGCAGCATGCCGTATTCAGCGGTCAACCAGCCCTGGCCCTGACCTTTGAGGAAACGCGGCACGCCGTTCTCGACGCTGACGGTGCAGATGACCTTGGTATCACCGAACTCGACCAGCACAGAACCCTCGGCGTGTTTGGTGTAGTTGCGGGTAATGCGGATCGAGCGGAGCTGATCGGCAGCGCGACCACTTGGACGTTTCATAGGGATTACCTGTACGGGGGACGGAAAACTGCCGAGCATTATAGAGCCGTGGGCCGCGACTGGGCACTTCTAAAAAAATCGCCCGACGATTGAAGCCCCTGAATAGAGCGTAGCCGACGGCCTGCAGCTCTTTGTCACAGCGTGTGTTTGGGCGCATCCGCCCCACTGCGCTACAATCCTGCGCCTTTGCTGCCTGTCGGCTTTAATTCACAGATAGCGGGTCCGCGAAACTCTGGTTACGCGACGACCTGCATTGCGAGGTACCTCCATGGTGCACAGCATGACCGCCTTCGCCCGCGTCGAGAAAGCCGGCGTCCAGGGCACCCTGAGCTGGGAGCTGCGCTCGGTCAACAGCCGCTACCTGGAACCCCATCTGCGCCTGCCGGAATCATTCCGCGACCTCGAGGGCGCGGTCCGCGAAGCCCTGCGCCAGGGAATTTCCCGGGGCAAGCTCGAATGCACCCTGCGCTTTACCGAAGAAAGCACCGGTAAACCGTTGCAGGTGGATCGCGAACGCGCCGCTCAACTGGTCGCTGCCGCCGAGACGGTCGCCAGCCTGATCAAGAACCCGGCCGCGCTGAACCCGCTGGAAGTCCTGGCCTGGCCCGGCGTGCTGGTGGCCGATGCCGCCGACCCGCAAGCGCTGAATGCCGAAGCCCTGGCGCTGTTCAACCTGGGTCTGAAGGAACTCAAGGCCGGCCGCGAGCGCGAAGGCGCAGAGCTGGCGCGGTTGATCAACGAGCGCCTGACGTCCATCGAGGAAGATGTGGTGACC
Source organism: Pseudomonas sp. P9_31 (assembly GCF_034008235.1). Lineage (NCBI taxonomy): Bacteria > Pseudomonadati > Pseudomonadota > Gammaproteobacteria > Pseudomonadales > Pseudomonadaceae > Pseudomonas > Pseudomonas sp. P9_31. The sequence goes on along the minus strand of NZ_CP125375.1, from coordinate 228,261 downwards.
CTGCGTGAACTGGTCCCGCAAATGCTTGCCACTCAGCGCCAGAAAGTCCTCGACCGCTTCACCGACATGAAGGCCGACCTCGACCCGCAGCGACTGGAACAGGAAATGGTCATGCTCGCGCAAAAGAGCGACGTCGCCGAAGAACTGGATCGCCTGAGCACTCACATCATCGAAGTTCGTCGGGTACTCAAATCCGGTGGCGCCGCCGGTCGGCGCCTGGACTTCCTGATGCAGGAGCTCAACCGCGAAGCCAACACACTGGGCTCCAAAGCCTTCGACCCGCGCAGCACACAGGCGGCGGTCAACCTCAAAGTGTTGATCGAGCAGATGCGCGAACAAGTGCAGAATATTGAGTAAGGCAAACCCGACATGACCCACAGCACCGGCACCCTATACATCATTTCTGCGCCTTCGGGCGCGGGCAAGAGCAGCCTGGTCAAAGCCCTGACCGATACTGATCCGGCGATCCGCGTCTCGGTCTCCCACACCACTCGCGCCATGCGCCCAGGTGAAGTGAACGGCGTGAACTATCACTTCGTCTCGCGTGAAGCGTTCGTGAAGATGGGCGAGCATGGTGACTTCCTCGAGCGCGCCGAAGTGTTCGGCAATCTCTATGGCACTTCGCAAAGCCACCTGCAGCAGACACTGGACGCGGGCCATGACCTGATTCTGGAAATCGACTGGCAGGGTGCAGAGCAAGTACGCAAGTTGATGCCGCAAGCCCGCTCGATTTTCATTCTACCGCCGTCCCTGGAGGCCTTGCACCAGCGCCTGACCAATCGAGGCCAGGACAGCGACGAGATCATTGACGGCCGGATGCGCGAAGCCGTCAGCGAGATGAGCCACTACGTCGACTATGACTACCTGATCATCAACGACGATTTTGCCCACGCACTGGACGATCTGAAGGCGATTTTCCGCGCCAATCAGCTGCATCAGAAGCGTCAGCAGCAGCGTCATGGCAAGTTATTGGCTGAATTGCTTGGCTAAACAGCTCTTCCCAAAACCGCTGCAAGGGCTTTACATTGGCACTTATAGCGCGTTGAAGAGCCTGGTCAAAAAATCAGCGCTTCCCTAATCGCTGGTGATTTTTTAAACTGTTGAGTCCGCTCGCCCAACCGGGCAGCGCGCATATTGCATTCGCTCCGAGGAATACCATGGCCCGCGTAACCGTTGAAGACTGCCTAGAACACGTGGAAAACCGCTTTGAGCTGGTCATGCTCTCTACCAAGCGTGCCCGTCAACTGGCCACCGGTGGCAAAGAGCCCCTGGTTCAGTGGGAAAACGACAAGCCTACTGTTGTAGCGCTGCGTGAAATCGCTGAAGGCCTGATGAGCTACGAGTTCATCGCCAACGCTGAAATCGTCGAAGACGAACCGCTGTTCGCAGCGTTCGAGGACGAGTCCAACGAGGCAGTATAAGGTCATGCCTGGTCGACGTAGCACGGCGCGGGGTCATAGCAAACGGCAGGAATTATCATGCCGAGCATAGACGCCCTCGCCGATCGCTTATCGACCTACCTCGGCAAGGACCAGGTCAATCTGGTCCGCCGAGCGTACTTCTACGCCGAACAAGCCCATGACGGCCAACGCCGCCGTAGCGGTGAGGCGTACGTCACGCACCCACTCGCGGTTGCGAATATTCTTGCCGACATGCACATGGACCATCAGAGCCTGATGGCTGCGATGCTGCATGACGTGATCGAAGACACCGGTATTGCCAAGGAAGCGCTGCAAGCGCAGTTCGGCGAAACCGTGGCCGAACTGGTCGACGGGGTCAGCAAACTGACCCAGATGAACTTCGAAACCAAAGCCGAAGCCCAAGCCGAAAACTTCCAGAAAATGGCCATGGCCATGGCGCGCGACATTCGCGTGATCCTGGTCAAGCTGGCCGACCGCCTGCACAACATGCGCACCCTGGAAGTGCTGTCCGGCGAAAAACGCCGGCGGATTGCCAAGGAAACCCTGGAAATCTATGCGCCCATCGCCAACCGGCTGGGCATGCACGCCATCCGCATAGAATTCGAAGACCTCGGCTTCAAGGCCATGCACCCGATGCGTTCCGCGCGGATCAACCAGGCGGTCAAGCGCGCCCGGGGCAACCGCAAGGAAATCGTCAACAAGATCGAAGAGTCCCTCAGCCACTGCCTGGCCATCGACGGCATTCAGGGCGAGGTCAGCGGTCGTCAGAAACACCTCTATGGCATCTACAAGAAAATGCGCGGCAAGCGTCGGGCCTTCAACGAGATCATGGACGTGTATGCGTTCCGGATCATCGTCGACAAGGTCGATACCTGCTACCGCGTGCTGGGTGCCGTGCACAATTTGTACAAACCGTTGCCGGGTCGCTTCAAGGATTACATCGCGATCCCCAAGGCCAACGGCTATCAGTCGCTGCACACCACACTGTTCGGCATGCACGGTGTACCGATCGAAATCCAGATCCGCACCCGTGAAATGGAAGAGATGGCCAACAACGGCATCGCTGCCCATTGGCTGTACAAATCCAGCGGTGACGAGCAGCCCAAAGGCACTCACGCCCGCGCCCGCCAGTGGGTCAAAGGCGTGCTGGAAATGCAGCAACGGGCCGGCAACTCGCTGGAATTCATCGAGAGCGTGAAGATCGACCTGTTCCCGGACGAGGTCTACGTGTTCACGCCCAAAGGCCGGATCATGGAGCTGCCCAAAGGCTCCACGGCGGTCGACTTCGCTTACGCGGTGCACACCGACGTGGGCAACAGCTGCATTGCCTGCCGGATCAACCGTCGTCTCGCGCCGCTGTCCGAACCGCTGCAAAGCGGCTCCACGGTCGAGATCGTCAGCGCCCCTGGCGCGCGGCCGAACCCGGCATGGCTCAACTTCGTGGTCACCGGCAAAGCGCGGACCCACATCCGCCATGCGCTGAAACTGCAACGCCGCTCCGAATCCATCAGCCTCGGCGAACGCCTGCTGAACAAGGTGCTCAACGGTTTCGACAGTTCCCTGGAAAAAGTTCCGGCCGAACGCGTGCAGTTGATGCTCCACGAATACCGCCTCGAACTGATCGAAGACCTGCTCGAAGACATCGGCCTGGGTAATCGCATGGCTTACGTGGTCGCCCGTCGTCTGCTCGGCGAAGGCGAACAGCTGCCGAGCCCGGAAGGTCCGCTGGCGATTCGTGGCACCGAAGGTCTGGTGCTCAGTTACGCCAAGTGTTGCACGCCGATCCCGGGCGACCCGATTGTCGGCCATCTGTCCGCCGGCAAAGGGATGGTGGTGCACCTGGACAACTGCCGCAACATCAGCGAAATCCGCCACAACCCGGAAAAATGCATCCAGCTCTCGTGGGCCAAGGATGTCACCGGCGAATTCAACGTCGAGCTGCGCGTCGAACTGGAACACCAGCGCGGCCTGATCGCCCTGCTGGCCAGCAGCGTCAACGCGGCCGACGGCAATATCGAAAAAATCAGCATGGACGAACGCGACGGTCGTATCAGCGTGGTCCAACTGGTGGTCAGTGTGCACGACCGTGTGCACCTGGCCCGCGTGATCAAGAAACTGCGCGCCCTGACCGGCGTGATCCGCATCACCCGCATGCGCGCGTAGCCCACCCTTCACAAGGAGTCTTACATGACCAAGACCGTTATCAACAGCGACAAGGCCCCGGCCGCCATCGGTACTTACTCCCAGGCGATCAAGGCTGGCAACACCGTTTACATGTCGGGTCAGATTCCTCTGGACCCAAAAACCATGGAACTGGTCGAAGGCTTCGAAGCCCAGACCGTCCAGGTGTTCGAGAACCTCAAAGCCGTGGCTGAAGCGGCCGGTGGTTCGTTCAAGGACATCGTCAAACTGAACATCTTCCTCACCGACCTGAGCCACTTCGCCAAGGTCAACGAGATCATGGGCAAGTACTTCGACCAGCCATACCCGGCCCGCGCCGCCATCGGCGTAGCGGCCCTGCCAAAGGGTGCGCAGGTTGAAATGGATGCCATTCTGGTCATCGAGTAAACGTGCGGCGCAGCCTTGAGAGGCTGCGCCGACTGATCTTGTAAAAAGGGTTCTGAAAGGATTCCACCATGCGCCAAGCGCTAGTTCTCTCGCTGGTCGCCCTACTCTTGGGCGGATGTGCCAGCAACCCTGCCGACCGTGATATCAGCGGCACCTGGATCAATCAGGTGGCGATCGATGCTGCATCCAAAGGCGGCCCCCTGCGTGAAGCGCTCCAGGCCTATGGCCCGAACCTGGAATGGGACGTCAACACCAAGGCCGGTCAGGCCCGCTACACCAATGGTTTTGAAAACGTCGAAGGCAAGCTGCTGGGCGAACAGTCCGGCGCCTGGAAAATCGACTTTTATGGCAGCTCCGCCAGCGAGCTGAAGCGTGACGGCAAGCAACTGAGCCAGGCCGCCAACGACAACGAGCCGGAGCAAGTCTTCGACCGCGCATCGGTCCAGGTGCCGGACGGCGCACCGATTGGCGCGAGTTTCGAGCGGGCGCTGTATTCGGCTTATATGGGCGGCAGCTGGAAAATCCTCAGCGGCCCCGGCGAAGGCAACACCGTGCAGTTCCAGGCCGATGGCCAGGTTGCCGGTCTTCCGGGTACCGATCGTTATGCTCTGTGCCTGGCAGGCGATTGCGCGTCGATGAGTGGCGGCCACGACAACATCTGGCTGCAGGTGAACGGCCAGGGCAATACCTGGATCTTTGCGCGCAAGGGCAAGGAATTGGAGATTTTCCAGACCGTGAATACCGCACTGGCGGACGAGATGCCTTCGTTTACGCCGGGTGATCGCAAATGGTTGCTGGAAAAGCAGTAACCCGAATCTGAAGCCAACAGATAACCCTGTGGGAGCGGGCTTGCCCGCGATGAGGCCATAACATTCAACATCCAGGTTGACTGTTACACCGCCATCGCGGGCAAGCCCGCTCCCACAGTTGTAGTGTGTAACCGGATTTCAGCAGCGACCTTCGAGGATCGCAGCGTAGCCTTCGCGGAAACTCGGATATTTTGGTTTCCAACCCAACGCCTTCGCCCGGGCATTGCTGCAGCGCTTGCTGCCGGCACGACGCACACTCGCATCCTCGGCCCATTCGGTCACACCCAGATACTCACGCAACCAGCCCACCACCTCCGCCAATGACGCGGGCGCATCGTCGACGCCTATATAGTCATCATCCAGCGTCACCCCACGCCGATCCTCCTCAAGCAGAAACGCCAGCAACCCCGCAGCGTCATCGACGTGAATGCGGTTGGCGTACAACGGTGGATCGATCGCCACGCGATAACCGCGACGGACCTGGGTCAGCAGCCACTCTCGGCCCGGACCATAAATGCCGGTCAGGCGCACGATGCTGGCCGGAATGCCGCTATCACGCGCCACTTGCTCGGCCTCCAGCATCACACGCCCTGAATAGCCAGCCGCCACGGTCGGCGAGTTCTCGTCGACCCACTCGCCCTCTTGCTGACCGTAAACGCTGCTGCTGGAAACGAATAGCAGCCGATTGGGCACTTGCCCGTAGTCCCCCAGCCATTCCAGCACGTGTTGCAAACCCTGGATATAAGCGGCGCGGTATCCGGCCTCATCGTGATCGGTAGCCGCCGCGCAATACACCAGGTAATCCACCGCGCCGATTGGCCAGGTCGGCGGGCAGTCTTTATTGAACAAGTCACCGGCAACGCCAATTACCCCTTGGGGCAAGCGTGAGACGTCACGCCGCAAACCGTGAACCTCCCACCCTGAATTCAGCAATTGCGTGGCCAGACGACTGCCGACATCACCGCAGCCGGCGATTAAAACAGAAGGCGCGGACATCAGAAAACTCCTATCGGAAAGCCACAGACTAGCGCTGGCAAGGGACGAGCGGCTAGCAATGAAGGAAAAAAAGATACTCTATTACTTTTGTTAACAAGAATTACTTGCAATAATGCGGGTCACTTTTGTTCTCGGCCTCACGAGGCCTGGAAGAACATCTACCGTTTTTTTCCTTTCAGGTCCGGCCAGCATGACACGCAATCAATTCCCCGCTTCGCCAACCAAACGACCTCGCGCCTGGAGTGCGGTGGCCGCCCTGTTGCTCAGCCTGACGCTGGCGCCGACCGCCGCATTCGCCGATGCACAAGCGCCAGCCACACAGCCTGCCGCCGCTCAGACACCAGCCGTTCAAACCGCACCTGCCGCGACCGACCCGGCTCAGGCCGTAGACGCTGCTGACGTGCCGGAAGTCCTCGAAGCCGACAACTCGCTGGGCATGGCCCATGACCTGTCGCCGTGGGGCATGTACCAGAACGCCGACATTATCGTGAAGATCGTGATGATCGGCCTGGCCATCGCCTCGATCATCACCTGGACTATCTGGATCGCCAAGGGCTTCGAGTTGATCGGCGCAAAGCGTCGTCTGCGTGTTGAAATCGCCCACCTGAAAAAAGCCGCCACCCTTAAAGAAGCCAGCGCGACGGCGGCCAAGGAAGGCACACTCGCCAACCTGCTGGTCCACGACGCGCTGGAAGAAATGCGCCTGTCGGCCAACAGCCGCGAAAAAGAAGGCATCAAGGAACGTGTGAGCTTTCGTCTGGAGCGCCTGGTTGCCGCCTGCGGTCGCAACATGAGCAGCGGCACCGGCGTGCTCGCCACCATCGGTTCCACCGCACCGTTCGTCGGCCTGTTCGGCACCGTGTGGGGCATCATGAACAGTTTCATCGGCATCGCCAAAACCCAGACCACCAACCTCGCCGTCGTGGCCCCCGGCATCGCCGAAGCCCTGTTGGCGACCGCGCTGGGTCTGGTAGCAGCGATTCCCGCGGTGGTCATCTACAACGTCTTCGCCCGCTCCATCGCCGGTTACAAAGCGCAAGTGTCCGATGCCTCGGCAGAAGTCCTGCTGCTGGTCAGCCGTGACCTCGACCACCTGCCACCCGAGCGCATCTCGCAACCGCACATGGTGAAAGTGGGGTAATCGGCCATGGGCCTGCATTTGAAAGAAGGCGCAGACGACGATCTGGCCGAGAACCACGAAATCAATGTCACGCCGTTCATCGACGTGATGCTGGTGCTGTTGATCATCTTCATGGTGGCGGCGCCGCTGGCCACCGTGGACATCAAGGTCGACCTGCCCGCCTCCACCGCCAAACCGGCGCCTCGGCCAGAAAAACCCGTGTTCCTCAGCGTGAAAGCTGACCAGCGCCTGTTCCTCGGCGAAGACGAAGTGAAGGCCGAAGCCCTCGGCGCCACACTCGACGCCAAGACCCGGGGCAAGAAAGACACGACGATCTTCTTCCAGGCTGACAAAGGCGTGGACTACGGCGACCTGATGAGCGTGATGGATGCCCTGCGCGCCGCCGGTTACCTGAAGGTCGGCCTGGTCGGACTCGAGACGGCAGCCAAAAAATGATCAACATGCGCCAAAAGCTGACGCGTTACAGCGCGAGCCTGGCCGTGGTGCTGGGCATCCATGCACTGGCCATTGCGCTGGCGCTGAACTGGACGTCGCGCCCGCCGATCGAGCTGCCACCGCAAGCGATGATGGTCGAACTGGCGCCGCTTCCAGCCCCGCCACCGCCCGCACCGCCAAAGGTGATCACGCCACCGCAGCCACCGGCCCCGGTGGAAGAACTGCCGCTGCCGAAACTCGCTGAAGCGCCGAAGGCCGAGATTGCCGTGCCCAAGCCGGTCAAACCCAAGCCGAAGCCTCAACCGCCCAAGCCTGTGGAGAAAAAGCCGGAGCCGCCGAAGGAAAAGCCTTCCGAGGAAAAACCGAGCGACGCGCAACCGACCCAGGCACCGACGGAGAAATCCGCTCAGCCGGCACCCGGCCCATCACCGGCGCAACAAGCTGCCAAGGCCAGCTGGCAAGGCACCCTGCTCGCGCACCTGGCCAAGTACAAAAAGTACCCGGCCAGTGCACAGCAGCGGGGCAAGGAAGGCTTGAACCGTCTGCGCTTCGTAGTGGATGCCGAAGGTAACGTGTTGTCGTTCGAACTGGTGGGCCGCTCCGGCAACGCCGATCTGGACCGGGCCACCCTGGAAATGATCCGCCGCGCCCAACCGCTGCCCAAGCCACCGGCCGACATGCTGAACAACGGCTCCATCGAAATCGTTGCGCCGTTTGTTTACTCGCTGGAACGACGCCGTTAAAACACCGCCCCCATGTGGGAGCGGGCTTGCTCGCGAAGGCGTCAGTCTCGCCAACACCGGATCAGGAATACTGAACCTCGATCTCATCAAGCTGATGATCAAAGCTTTTCAACCGCGCGGTCCACGTATACACCAGCACTTCAAAATCCCGATTGATCACCGCCCCGCCGGTCACTTCCGCCCGCGGGTCGCAGAAGTCCAGCTGATAACGTTCGCGAGCCATGGCGTTGGCGACATCAGACAGTTCTCGGGCATTGTTGAGCCAGTGCCACCCCTCGTCGGGTACTTGCTTGTCCAGCGCCAGGCACTGTTTCTTCAAGGTTTCGAGGCTTTTTTCCAGCGGCGTGCCGGTGAGTTCGCCCATGACTTCCTGGAAGGTGCGCCCCGGTTGCCAGTAACTGCCCCAGAAATACCGGTCAAACACCGTTTCTACCCGGCGCAAAGCCACCTTGGTGTCCCAGATCAGTACCAGGGTTTTGCCTTGCTCGAGTTGTCGTCTCTTGATGCGCTGGTTCTGGAGCGAGGCCCAGGCGACCACCACGATAGCCATCACGGCGATCAGCGCCGCCACGCTGTCGAGGAAGATCAGCGCCTTGTCGAGCTGGTGGGCCAGCATGACACCGTAGAAATAGGTGGCCGACAGCAAAACCAATGCCGCAATGGCGCACCAGAAGCCGGGAGCATAAGGGTTTTTCATTATTAGATCCCCATGACCAACGCAAGCCTTGCTCGACGGGTTCGCCGCGCGTCCCCATCAATTCAAAGCATAGCAACGGCCTCAGGGTTTGCCGGGTTGTGAGCCTTGCGTTCGTCCGCTTTCCCAGCCGCCGCCCAAAGCGAGGAACAAATCGATCTGGCTCATGGCGACTTGGGTGTTGGCCGAGGCCAGTTGCGCCCGGACATCGGTGTAGGTGCGGGTGGCTTGCAAATCCGCCAGGAACGACGCGCGACCGGCCTGAAAGAAGCGGTGGGTCTGGTCTGCCGCCAGTTGCGCCGATTGCTCGGCGTCAGCCAACGCATCGCGGCGCTGAAGCTGCGCGGAATACTGCGCCAGGCCAGTCTGAGTCTCGCGGATGGCGTTGAGCACCACACCATCGAAATGCGCCAGCGCGCCTTGGGTCGCGGCCTCGGCCTCACGGATTCGCGCGCGGGAGCCGTTGGACGGTACGGTCCAGGTCAGCAACGGGCCGAAGCCCCAGCGATTGGTCGCCGGTTTGCCGAGGTTTTCCAAAATGCCGACGGTACCGACGGTCGCGCCGATGCTGATGTCCGGGTACAACTCGCCGGTGGCAATGCCGATGCCAGCGGTTGCCGCCGCCAATCGGCGCTCGGCCTGGCGCACGTCGGGCCGGCGTTTGAGCAGCGTGGCGCCGTCGCCCACCGGCAACAACTGGGCAATTTTCGGCAGATCGGCGCAGTCACGAGTGCCCGCCGGCAATTGTTCGACGGGTTTGGCCAGCAGCATCGACAGGCGGAACAGTCCAGCCTGACGCGCCGCTTCATAGCGCGGCAATTCGGCGCGCAAGGATTTGAATTGGGTTTGCGAACGGGTGACCTGGGTTTCATCGCCGCGCCCGGCATCGCGCAGGCGCTGGGTCAGTGTGGTGCTCTGGGCTTGCAGATCGAGGGAATGCTGAGCAATCTCCCGCTCTTCGTTGGCCGCACAGACCTGGGTATAAGCCCGCACCACATCGGCCACCAACGTGATGCGCGCGGTGTCCGCTGCCGCCTGAGTCGCATCGGCATTGGCTTTGGCCGCTTCGACGCCGCGCTGTAACGTGCCGAACAAGTCGAACTGATAGGACGTGGTGATGCCGATATCGCCGACGTTGGCCACCGGCACTTTATCCGCCAGCAAGAACGCCTCACCGGACTCCTGCAAACGCTGGGCGCCGACTTTCACGCCGCCGCTCCACCCCCCCGCCGCCTGCGCTTCGTCGACCTGAGCACGAGCCCGCGAAAGATTCGCCGCCGCCACCCGCAAATCGGTGTTGGAGGCCATGGCCTGCTGCACCAATTGGTCCAGACGCGGATCCTGATACAACCGCCACCAATCACTGGGCACCGGTGCCGAGACGACATGTTTGCCGTTCACCGCCAGGTTGCCCTGAAAGTCTTCACGGTGCACGGCGGCCTCATCCGGCAGGTGATAATCCGGCCCGACCACCTGACAGGCCGACAGCAGCAAGCCTAATCCGGCGACCGCCAAACCCGAGGCCCTGCTCATTTCGCCGGCTCCCCGGTTTGATCGTCGATGATCGACACCGTGGCTGTACGCCCGGCAATCATGCGGAAATCCTCCGGCACTTCGTCGAAAGCAATCCGCACCGGAATCCGCTGCGCCAGCCGCACCCAGCTGAACGCCGGATTGACGTTGGGCAACAGGTTGCTGCCGCTGCTGCGATCGCGGTCTTCGATGCCGGCGACAATGCTTTCAACGTGCCCGCGCAGCCGAGCGCGATCGCCAACCACGCGAATATCAACCCTTTGGCCGACATGAATGCCGTCCAGTTTGGTTTCTTCGAAATAACCATCGATGTGGAACGAGTTGCTGTCCACCACCGACAACACCGGTCGCCCGGCGGTGACGAACTCCTGGGAGCGCGGCGCACGGTCGTTGACGTAGCCATCCACCGGGCTGCGGATCAGCGAGCGGTCAAGGTTGAGCTGGGCGCTGTCCACCGTCACCTGCGCTTCCATTAACGCCACTTCGGCGCGGGCCACACGGGACTGGCTTTCCTCCAGTTGTTCGGCCGGGACCAGATTGCCGAGGCCACGGTTACGCTTGGCTTCGCGCTGAGCCTGGGCCAGGGTTTCCTGGCGGTCGGCGATAGCGGCTTTGGCCTGACGCAGGGCCAGTTTGAAACGGTCCTGATCGATGCTGAACAGCACCTGGCCGCGTTTCACCCATTGGTTGTCGCGCACTTCCACTTGCTGGATCAGCCCCGACACGTCCGGGGCGATCTGCACGATGTCGGCGCGGATGTGGCCGTCCCGGGTCCAGGGCGCGAACATGTAGTACATGACCATGCGCCAGACCACGACAACGGCGAAGGTCACGATCAACAGCGTCAGGACCACACGGCCGAGGGTCAAAAAAGGTTTTTTCATGTCATCAGGTATCGACTGAGTGAGTCCACAGCGCCAAGCAGCACAGCGTAGAGAGCCACGTTGAACAATGCCCGGTGCCAGACCAGACGGTAAAAGTGCAGGCGCGTCAGCACCCCGTGCACCAACAGGAACAACACGTAGGTAATGCCCATCAGCACCAGCAGCGTGGGCAGGAACACCCCGCTGATATCCAGATCACCGATCATAAAGGCGCTCCATCGATGCCATGGGGAAGCGGTTCCTTGAGTTCACCCGCGCCGACAAATTCGACCCCCGGCAACAGCGCCAGACGCAGGCCGCTCAAGGCGTGCAGCAAATGCAGACGGGTTTCGTCATCACCTTGGCCGCCGAGGGCGCGGCGGGTACGGTCGAGGGTCATCAGCAACGGACTGGGAGCCGGCAGACGTTCACCGGCCTTGAGACAGGCCTTGAAGTACGCACCGACTTCGGCCACCACCTGGCGCAGCAGCACTTGCGGCGCACCGGGCACTCGCGGCGAATAGGCAAGCAGGTCCAGCAGATTCAGCGCCACGCGCACTTCCCGCAGGGCGATGCCGGTGTCCTGGCCGGTCATGGCCAGACGCGGCAAATGCTGCATCAGGCGATCGAGCATCTGCCCCCCCATGTGCCGATGTTCGGCCAGCGTGGCCGGCTCGGTCAGGCTGACGATGTCGCGCCAGCTGAAACGGGTCAGGCGCTTGGCCGCCAGTTCCGCGCCGAATGGCCGGGCGATCAAGGTCCAGATGAACGCGAACAGCAAACCCATGGGACCGGCCAGGTTGGAGTTGGCGAAGCTGAGAAAATCCGCGTCGTAGGCGCCCTGAATGCTGATGAAAGACGACGTGTTGACGATGGTCAGCAACATCCCCAGGTAGAAACGCGGCTGCACCGTCAGGGTGCCGACGCAGATGAACGGGATGGCGAACGCCAGCACCAGCATCGGGAAGTCATGCAGGTTCGGCAGGATCAGAAACAGATAAAGGCTGGCAAACAGCACCGACATCGCGGTCCAGAAAAAGAACCGGTAGATCTGCGGTGCCGGGTCATCCATCGAAGCGAAAAAACTGCACGCCACCGCCGCCAGGATCACTGCGCTGCCGCCATCGGTCCAGCCGAGCAGAATCCACAGCACCGAGGCGACAATGATGGCAGTGACCGTGGACGCGGCTGAATAGAGCATCAGCCCACGGTCGAGAAACGGCGACAGCCGACCGAGGCGCCAGTGCCGATACACCGCGCGCCAACTGTCCTGGCTCTCGCACTGAATGGCATATTGCAGGCTGCGGCAGTCTTGCCACACATCGATCCATTCGCCGAGGCGATACAGGGCGTTGGAGAACAACAACTGCTTGCGATCATCCAGCGCCTCGGCACTCGGTTGCAGCGCTTCGAGTTGGTTTTTCAGGGCCTGCCAGCGGTCGAGGTCAGCGTCTTTGTGGTCGAGCCATTCGGTGGTCGCGATCAGCAGTGGCGCGAACTTATCCACAAGCTCCGGCGTGCGCCGCTCGAGGGCGTAAAGCGCATCGTCGAGGGCATCGATCACCGGCAGCAGATGGATCATTCGCCCGCGCAGTTCGTTGGTATTACGCACTGTCTGCGGCCGCGCGCCCTCGTGGGGCAACTGACCGATCATCAATTCCAGGCTGTTGAAACTCGCCACCATCGATGAACGCAGGGCGCTGACTTCGTCCGGCTGCACGCTGCGGCTGAGGAAGCGCAGGCTGTAGGTCGAGGCATCGGCAAACCATTTGTTCACCGAGTCGTTGAACACCGGCGCCAGCCGTCGCGGCCAGAACATGGCACCGACCACCGCCGCAACGGCGATGCCGAGAAAGATCTCTTCGGTGCGCGCCTCGGCCACATCCCACACCGCCAGCGGGTTATCCACCACCGGCAGGGCGATCAGCGGCAAGGTGTAACCGGCGAGCATCAAGGCGTAGCTGTTGGCGGTGCGCAGGTGCAGGGACAGGAACAGCAAAGTCCCGGTCCACAGCGCGATGACCACCACCAGCACATAAGGGCTCTGCACAAACATCGGCACGAAAAAAACCGCCGCTGCCGCACCGAGCAAAGTGCCAACGGCGCGGTACAACGCCTTGGCGCTGGTAGGGCCGACGAACGGGCTGGAAACGATGTACACCGTAGCCATCGCCCAGTACGGACGGGGCATTTGCATGAGCATGGCGATGTACAACGCGATCATCGATGCGGCGAACGTGCGCACACCATAGAACCAGTCCCGCGCGGGGGGGACGCCGGTGAAAAATCCGCTCAAGGGTGCGCCACCGCTGGATGATTGGCCGCTTCGAAAGCTCTCAGTACCCGCAGTGCCGCTTCCAGATCACTCGGGGCGATCCCTTCGAGCACTTCATGGCGCAAACGCACCAATTCGACTTCGACCGCCTGCACCAGCTCGCGACCGGTCTCGGTCAGGCTCAGGCACTTGGCGCGGCGATCATGGACGTCTTCGGTACGGCAGACGTAACCGGCATGGCACAGCTGATCCAGCAAACGCACCAGAGACGGACTCTCCATCCCCGCCGCTTGCGCGACCGTCACCTGCCGCACACCTTCGCCCAAACGCCCGATCATCAACAGCGGGACGGCGCAGGCTTCGGAGATTCCATAGTTGACCAGCGTGGTCTGGCAGATCTTCCGCCAATGCCTGGCGGCCACCACTATGGAGCTGCTGATGGTCATCTGGAGAGCGGCGAGGTTCTTTGGCACGAGGGGCTGCACACACTGTTAGTTTGCTAACTATCAATATGGCATTGGAGGGGAAAGTTGGTCAAGTTTTGAAACAAATCTAATCCGTAAAGAACGTCTGACGCCTAGACACCAGTCAATAACCTTCCGGCTTCTTCTTCAATAAACTCAAAAACCTCCTCCGGCACGCTGTACTGAAACTGCTTGCGCCGGTGCTTTGACACCTTCCCGTCATTGTCCAGGCACATCATCACCAACTTCGACAGATCACTCCCGCGCACATCAAAACGTTGATTCACCGCCTTGATTACACGGTCGTACCGGTCGAGAAACTCGGTCTCTTCCCGCAATTCAACCTCCAAGGCACGACGGGCCATTTGCAGGGTGAATTCGACGCAACGAGTGGCGTCCCAGTAGCGATAAATGGATGGGTGGCCAATGAATTCGAAAGCCATTTGATCAGCGTCCAGCCAAGTGACATTCCAAAAATCGCGAGCGGGGTGTGAGAAATCCTTGAGGGCAGCCAGATAGTTGGACTCCTCGTGTTTCATCGCTACGGAAACAGGCAGTAAAAGGCCATTTTCCAGCGCGCCGCAATGGCAAAGGGTCTGGTGGATCAGGAAACGTGACAGCCGGCCATTGCCATCCATGAACGGGTGAAGGAAGACGAAACCAAATGCGGTCACTGCAGCCGCCACCAATGGGTCGACCTGTTTTGAAGACTGATTGGAAAAGGTCATCAGTTCTTCCATCAGTTCACGGCACAGGTCCGGCGCGGGCGGGACGTAGCTGACGCCGGCGGCGCCTCTCAAGCCGTTATGCAGGTGGTTCTGTTCGTGGCGAAACAGAACAGCTTTGTCGAAAGGGTTGGAAACGGTGCTGTTCTGCAGCTCAACCAGATAGTCTTCACTCAGCTCGCGCCCTTCATGGGCCTGGCGCAGCAGTTGAACAAAACGACGAGATTTCTCTTCACTGGGTTCTTCTTTCTCGATGGCGAAGGAATCGCGAGTTTCGTGGAGGTAAGCCCAGTTGATGGCGCGGTCCATCATTTCGGGGGGCAACGTCGCCATGAAAGCTTTGGCTCGGCCGAGTATGTCGAGACTGAGCAGGGTTTCGAGTTCAGGCGTTCGCTCCACGGTGGCGCAGTAACGCAGAGAACCCAAGCCGTTGAAATCAATGCGCCAGCGGCTATTACGCACGGCCGGGCCGGTTACGTAGAGTTTTGGATCAAATAGCGTAACAACACTGCCCCGCACCGGTACCGAATACTCAAGCTGTTGGCCGGTGAAGCTCTCCCACAAGAAACAGGCCTTGCGGATAAACACGCCATTCGGGGCTTTAGCCAACTCATCCAGTAGTTGCTCAGCAGAAACCGTTTCAAGCGCCTGGGTAAGAATGCAGAGATTGATGCCTTCGTGCTTGAGAGCAAAAAGAATATGCTCAAGCATTGAGCCCTGAATGGGTGCCACAGACTGGGGAACAGCCAGGCAATCACCGATCAATGTGATACGAGTGACTGGCTTGATCGTCGCCGTGCGTTTGGGCGCGAAGGCCTTGAGATTCAGCGCATCGCGCAGGTAGGCGTATCCAACAACAGACATGGCGAGCTTCCATGGAAAAAATTCACTTTGGCGATTAAAGCTCAGATTTTTTTACCACTCACCAGTTTTTTTTACATTTCGCCATTTTTCTCCAGATTTTTTTACACCCCCCGCCCCTTCCTCAATAGCACATCCAACTGATCCACCACCTCCGCCCAATCCGCATCATCCAGAATCTCCTCACGCAGCAGCTCCGCCTGGCTCTCGCTCCAGAAGAACGCGTCCGCCAGGTGCAGTTCGGGTTTGAGCGGTGAATGGGTAGCGATGAATTTATCAATGCTTTCGGCGTCGTCAGGCAGGCCGAGCTGTTTGAACAAGGACGAGAGGCTGTGGGTAGGGGATTCCATGTTGGGCTCCTTCTTGATGGCTGAATGGGGTGACCACTGCGCGGTCAATCGCGAGCAGGCTCGCTCCCACAGTTGACTGCGTTTCCCTGTGGGAGCGGGCTTGCCCGCGATGACGGCGGTTATGTCGATGCTATGCCGTTTGACTCAACTCGCACACTTCGGCATGCGGCACCATTTTCAAATATTCCGGCACGCTCATGTGTACCAGATTGTTGTGGTTGCCGGCTTCGAGGTAGATGTCTTGCTGCCGGGTCAGCATTGGGTCGATGACCATGTCCAGCCCGTAGGATTCGCCCAATGCGGGCACGGCGCCGCGTTCGCAATCGTCGAACAGGCGCGGCAGGTTGCTTTCCCGGGTGACTTGCCATTCGCTGCTGCCACGTACTTTGCTCAGGTCCAGGTGACGGCTGGCGGGCAGCACGGCCATCAAGTAATGCCCGTGGCGATCGTCGAGGATCACCGATTTGGCCACCCGTTCGGCGGGAATGCCTGCGAGCCGAGCCGTTTCAAGGCTGCTGGCCGAGTGCGGATGGGAAACGATGTCATATTCGCAGTGCGCCTTTTCCAGGCTGTTCTGCACGGTTCTTGCCATACGCATGATGCACCTCGGTGTCCGCAACAGCGAAGGGCGGACGATGGTTAGAATTTTTTCTCTCCATTAAAAGTCTAGGCCTGCTGGAGGGATCCGGCGGGAAATCCGCCCGTCGGACGCGGTCGACAACTGCTCAAAATTCATACAGCCGCAGGCTCAACTAGACTTGTACACAGAGCCACGACCGGCTCGCGGACGGATGACTCTCCCGGAGGGTCAAGTGAACATTCGTTGCTGTGTAATTGCGCTGCTGCTGGCCTTGAGCGGACCGGTTTTCGCGGCGGACACCGTCGTAGTGCTGGTTCCCGACCCCATCGGGATCTGGCTGATCACCTTTGGCATCGTGTTTATGATCGCCGAAGCGGCCTTGCCCAATTTCGGTGTGGTCGGTTTGGGCGGCATTGTGATGTTCGTGATCGGCGCGGTGATTCTGACCGATGCCGAAGTGCCTGTTCCCTTAATCATCGGCCTGGGGCTGATCAGCGCGCTGCTGCTGATTTTCCTGCTGATCCGTGCCTTGAAAACCCGACCGCGCCGCAATTTCAGCGGCGACGCCGAATTGCTGGGCAGCGTGACACCGATAACGTCGTTGCAGGCTGGCAATGCGTATGTCGGCTGGGTGCACCTGCAAGGCGAACAATGGCAAGTAATGAGCGCCACACCGCTGCAACCGGGACAACAGGTCCGGGTGGTGGCGCGCAAGGGTCTATTGCTGAAAGTGGCTGCGGCTGACGCGGCGCCGGGTGGAGAATAGTTATGGGCTTGCAACTGGGTTTTGCCGCGCTCCTGTTATTGCTGATTGCACTGGCGGGGTCGACCTTCCGCATCCTGCGCGAATACGAACGCGGCGTGGTGTTCCAGCTCGGACGCTTCTGGCAGGTCAAGGGCCCTGGGCTGATCCTGCTGATTCCGGCGGTTCAACAAATGGTTCGTGTCGACCTGCGGACCGTGGTGCTCGACATACCGCCGCAAGACGTGATCACCCGCGACAACGTCTCGGTCAAGGTCAATGCGGTGCTGTATTTCCGCGTGCTCGATCCGCAAAAGGCGATCATTCAGGTCGAAGACTTTCTCATGGCCACCAGCCAACTGGCCCAAACCACGTTGCGGGCGGTGCTCGGTAAACATGAACTCGATGAATTGCTGGCCGAACGGGAACGGCTGAACGTCGACGTCCAGCAAGTGCTCGATGCTCAAACTGATGCCTGGGGCATCAAGGTGGCCACCGTCGAGATCAAGCACGTGGACCTCAACGAATCGATGGTCCGCGCCATTGCCAAACAGGCCGAAGCCGAACGGGAGCGTCGGGCCAAAGTGATCCACGCCGAAGGTGAATTGCAGGCTTCGGAAAAACTCATGCAGGCGGCCGAAATGCTCGGACGCCAGCCGGGGGCCATGCAGTTGCGCTACATGCAGACGCTGAGCTCGATTGCCGGGGACAAGAGTTCGACCATCGTCTTCCCGCTGCCGATCGAGTTGCTCAAGGGGATGGCGGATTTGTCGTCCAAGCCTTGAGGGCGCTAAAAGATCGCAGCCTTCGGCAGCTCCTACAGACGGTGTTTCAACCCGAAACGGCGGCCAACCCGGCTCCGTAGGAGCTGCCGAAGGCTGCGATCTTTTGACCTTCCCCACAGACACCAACGTCCGGTAGCCCCGTCGGAGATTTCCTTCAAGTTGTAGCGGTGTTGGTGAACTTGTTCCAACCCTAGCCCAAGTCTAGTCTGGCTTTGTCACTGAATAATCGGTGACACGGACGTGCAAGTCCGGGTAAAAGCATTTCCCAACACTGCTTCGGGCTAGTCATCAGGCATTTCTATGCCTGTTGTGATTGCTTTATGGCGGCTGTGTGCGGGAGACCTTCGGGTCTGCCGAGGTTTTTGGGATCGCTTACTCGGTCTTGCACCCCGCACATAGCTGCCACCCTAATTCGCGTGCAAGCGAACATCAGGTCAGCCTCCTTGCAATCAAAGCGAGTAATCCCATGTTCAAAGTAACGCCCAATCCGCCAGAAAACTCTGGCACCCCGTCCGATGAATCCATCGAAGCCGAAAAACTCAAAGAAGCCGCCGACCGCGCCTTCGCCCACTACTTTCCCCCGGCCACCGAAAAACCGGCCAAACGCCGCAAAGGCAACCTCTTTACCGTTTCTCCCGACATCGACACCGAAGCCCTTCTGGCCAACGCCTCCGAAGACCTGCTGTCCATCAGCGCCATTGCTTCCGACCTGGCGGACGATGTGGACGGGACCCGGCGCTCGGTAGTCCTGGCGCTCAGCCGCTTGGCCGATGGCGTGCAGTTGCTCGTAGAGCGAGCGCTGGATAACCGGGAGGCATCGCAGGTGCAGGCTCGGGCCAAGGCCTAGCCTGGCAGGTTTGTGGTGATTTGACCGCCGCCATCGCGAGCAGGCTCGTTCCCACAGTTGATCTTCATTGAACACAACCTATGTGTACGACTGAGATTCAATGTGGGGGCGAGCCTGCTCGCGATGGCGTCAGTGCCGTCGATACATCACTTGGCAACTAGCGCTTCATAAGACGCTCGCGCCCAATGCTCCACTCGTTCACGCAACAGCGCCGAGGCTTCACGATGCTTGTCATCGCTGTCGCCAACAAACACCTGCGACGGCTGCTTGGCATGTTGCCCCACTGCCGCAAACACCTGCCTGCGCTGCTCGATATCCAACGCAAAGAACGCTGCCAACCGCCCCGCCATGGCCTGCGGCAGTTCGCTGTAATTCACCGCCAGGCCGCCAAATGCCTGGCATTGCGCCAACCCCGACGCCAGTAACCGCCCCAACCGCCGGGCGATGTAATCCTCGCGGCTGCCGAACGGAAATTCGTCATCCAGCACACTCGCCCCGATCATCCCCGGCACCATGTGCATGCCCGGGCGACGCAGATGCGAGACGGCGATTTCCAGCGGATCGCGATAAACAAACAACCAAGGTGTTTCGGGAAAGCACTCGCGCAGCAACGGCAGTTCACCGATGTTCCAGGTGTCGAGTTTGATCACCAGCCGTTGTTCCATACCGAGCCGGCATTGTCCGTAGGCAGACAGCAATCCTTTGATGGCGGCACGCCGCTCGATGGCCGGTAAATCACTGCGCAGCAACGCATCCAGCGGCGGTGGCTCGCTGATGACGATGTGGTTGTCGAGTTGCGCCAGCATCTGGCTGATCAAGGTCGAGCCGCAGCGGGAGGCGTGAAAGATAAAGGCGCTCGGCGTCAGACCGGGGCTGCAAACCTGCCAGTCAGCGAGGGCCGACAATGCAGTTCTCCGGCGAAACGCCTGATTGAACGGCAGCCGCAGCGCGGCTTCCACCGCATCACGAAAAAACGGCTGATGCAGCCGCGTGTCACCGAACCAGCACCAGTCGACTTGCCATTGCCCGGCCTCTGGCCACACGCGAATCGGCAACCAGCCTTCCAGGTTCAGGCGCTCCATTGTTCAGTCCATTGGCGGCGACCGTCGCGCATCGCCGCGCGCAGTTCTTCACGGGTGAACGCAAGGCCACACTCGGTGGCCAGCGCCAGGGTGCGGGCGATAAAGGCTTCGTTGTCCTGCACACCCTGCAAGGTTTTGCATAACTGCGGATCGCTGGCCACCAACGCCTTGAACTGCGCAAAAGCTCCATCAGAGATTTGCGGCGACGGCGTGGTTGCCAACCCATCGATAATCGCCTGCTCCAGCCAGGCACCGGGCCGGCAATCGAGCACCAGATGAATCCGTGCCTGGGTATCGCGGTTGTCCACGCGATGAGGCCGCGCCAGGTCGAGATACCAGCACTCGCCAGCGGTCATCGGCATGCGCCGACCGTCCAGCATGAAGTCCACTTGAGGGGGACTGAGCAGCGGAATATGCAGGCGCAAGTCGGCATCCGGTTCGCCCAGGTCATAGTCGCGATGCTCGTGGATGCGCCCGCCCGGGCCGAGTCGCAACAGGCGCGCGCAGACAATCTCCAGCGGCAGATCCCGCAGCCCTTGCTGCCATCGAACATCTTGCAGCCAGGGCGCACGCAAAAGAGTCTCGCCGCGACCGGGCGACAGTTCAGTCAAGGCATCGGCTGCGGAAATCAGCGCCACGCCGCTCCAGTCGCCAGTGTAATAAGCGCTGTTGAAATGACCATGCCAGTCGTCCTCGCCAATCGCCGCCAGCGCCTGCAACAGCAACGGCAAATCCACCGTCACCGGCAAGCGGGAGAATGCCGGCCGGCTCATCGTTTCGCCAGCACCGCGCATTCGCCGAGCCAGGTCAGCAATCGGTCGAGACAAGCCTCGACCGATTGCGCGCCGGTGTCGAGCACCAGCGACGCGCACGGCGGGGGTTCGTAAGGCGCGGAGACACCGGTAAACCCCGCCATCTCACCCCGTCGAGCCCGGGCGTAATGACCTTTTGGATCACGCTGTTCACACACCGCCAAAGAGGCGCTGCACCAGACTTCGCGGTAATCCTCGCCCAACCGTTGGGCGAACACTTCGCGCAACTCCACCAAGGGCGCAATCATCGCGAGGATGACAATCTGCCCGTTCTCGACCAACAGCGCCGCGAGTTCGCTGGCGCGGCGGATGTTTTCCAGGCGATCGCTGTCGGCAAACCCCAGATCGCGATTGAGCCCGACCCGCAGTCCGTCGCCATCGAGCACCACACTCTGCACACCGTGTTCGAACAGCTCGGCGTGCAGTGCCTGGGCCAATGTCGACTTGCCCGCCGCCGGTAAGCCGGTCAGCAGAATCGCCGTGCCGCGATGGCCGTTGCGGGCCTCCCGTTGTGCGCGGCTGATGCTCGCCGTCGGCGCCAGCAGGTTAGCGGGCCGGGGCATGGGCCACCGGCGGTACTGAGATGTTGCCCGCCGCCCACGCCTCTTCGCGATTGGCCAGCGCCGTGGCGATGGACTGGACTTCGGTCGATTGCACTTCGTCCGGCAGCGGATCGAGGCCGGCGCTGGCGAAGATTTGTCCGTAAGCGTTGCGCAGGTCGGCGTAGGACAGGTCGCGACGCAGATCCGCCTGCAATGTGTTCAGTTCGCCCTGGATCAGGTCCAGTTCGCCCAGCCCGGCCGCCTGATAGCGATTGCGCAGTTGGCCGACGATTTGCCCGTCGATGTTCGACAGTTGCTGATTGGTCTGGAACTGTCGCAATGCTTCGCGGTAATTGGCGTTGGCCACGTAGAGCTGGGCCAGCACCGCGATGGACATCGCCTGACGGCGCGCCGTAGCGACTTCTTCACCGGCCTTGGCGACGTCGATCGCGGCGGGTGCGGAAATCACGTTGAACAGGTTCCAGGTGACTTTCACCCCGTAATCCGCCCAGCCTTGCTCGACCAAAAACGAGTTGCTGTCGTAATGCCCGCCAGCGGAGAACTCCAGGCCCGGCAACAGGCGCAGCATGGCTTTGCGGGTTTCGGCGGCGCTGATGCGGGTCTGGTAATCCTGCTCGCGCAACTCCGGCCGACTGGTCAGGGCTTCCTGTTCCAGGCTGGCGAGGTCGACCTTGAGTTCCGGAATGACATAATCGTCCTGGGTCGCCAGCGTCAGCTCGGTATTCAGTGGCAGGTTGATCAGGGTCGCCAGTTCGGTTTTCGCCAGCGACAGCGCGCGGCGTTGTTCTTCCAGTTGCCGGGTGGCTTCAATCAGCGAGCGCTGATAGCCCAATGCCTGAATCGGATCGCCAATGCGCTGCTCGCTCATGCTTTGGCTATTGTGGCGGGCGGTTTCGACCCGGGCCATCAGGCTGTCGATCTGTTTGAGCAAACGTTCGGCGGCCATGGCTCGCCAATAGGCCGAGCGCACGTCCTGGACGATGGTGTTGATCACCTTGCGCCGACGCTCCTGCACGATCAGCCGCTGATCGCCTTGCTGCTTGGCGCTGATGTAGCTGACACCGAAGTCGAGCACGTTCCAGACCATGGTCAGGTCCGCCACGTCACGGTCGCGGTCCTGGGAGGTCGACGGTTCCAGGGACTGGGTGCCGGTTTCCACGCTCTGACTGCTGGAAGCGTTGACGTTGTTACGTCCCACGTATCCGGCGTCCAGTGCCATGCGCGGCAACATGTCGAAACTGGCAAGGTCGAGTTGGCGCTTGGCCAGGGCCTCTTCCATGATCTTGAGCCGGCCTTCGAGGTTGTATTTCACCGCGCGAGCCATGGCCTGGTGCAGGGTCAGCGGCCCGCTGAGGGGCTCCTGCCCCTTGTACATGCTTTGCAGATCGCTTTTGGCGCGCTGTTGGCTGACGCTGCGCTCGATCGGTTGACTGGTGACTGCACATCCGCTGATCGCCAGCGCCAGCAAGCTGGCGCCGAACAACTTCTGACTTCTTTTCATCCCTGTATTGCCCCCAGTGCCGCACTGCTTTAATGGTTTTTTCAGGCCTGCATTTCACTGATGCCTACCTGTTGCAAAGCAGCGGCCAGGCTGTCGACCTGCCGTTGCTCGGTGTCTTTGAGCTGTTGTAATTGCTGGCCAAGAGTCGGTGCGCCAAACACGCCGCGCAACCCTTGGGAAGCATCCCCCGCCCTGATTGACTGATTACCAAAGGTGTTCAGCGAATCCCCCTCGCTACCGGCGTTCTGATTGAACAGGCTCGACAGCGTGCTGCTGCCGAAAACTCCGCCATCGCCCCCGCCAAAGCCCAGGAAGCCGTGACCCGAGCCATCACCACCGTTGTCGCTGCTGCTGAATACCTGGGCGATAAAGCTTGGCGCCAGCGCCCCGTGGTTCATGAAAATGTCGCCCAGAGGCCGAATGCCGTTGCCGATCACCCGTTGTTCAAACAGCGGGGCAAAGGTCAGCGGCGAGCCGAGATCGCCGGTGGGTGGGGTGAAGATGATCGGTTGCAATGGCACGTTGGGCTGAGCGGGTACGGTAACCGGCGGTAAGACCACAAACGTCGGCACGGTGTTGATCGTGTAGTTGTTGGATACCGCGACGCTGGCCCCCAAGTTACCCGCCAGGTCCGTCACATTGCTGGTGTCCAGTGCAATGAAGTTGCTCGGGTCGGTGATGTTCGCGGTGGGCGTGAAGGTGCCGGTCCAGGTCTTGCCACCGTCGCTGCTGGCCAGGTTGGTCAGTTCGCCGTTGGTGACGCTCAGGTCCGACAAATCGAAATCGCTCACCGCCTCGCTGAACGTGAAGGTCACCAGCGTCGTCTGGCCAATCCCCAGCACCGGGTTGGCAACCACGATGGTGACGGTCGGGCGGGTCGCATCGAGCGCGTAGTTGTTGGAGATGGCGATGCTGGCGCCGGCATTGCCCGCGGCGTCGAGCACATTGCCGGTGTCGAGCAGGATCAGGTTGGTGGCATCGTTGATGCTCGCGGTCGGCGTGAGCGTGGCGGTCCAGGTCAAACCGCCGTTGTTGCTGACCAGGTTGGACAGCACACCATTGGCCACGCTGAGGTCCGACAGGTCGAAACCGGACACTGCTTCGCTGAAGGTAAAGGTCACCGTGGTGGTCTCGCCGATACCCAGTTTATTGTCCGCGACCACAATGGTCGCGGTCGGGCGAGCGGTGTCGATCGCGTAGTTGTTGGAGTCGGTCACGCCGACGCCGCTGTTGCCCGACCCATTGATCACACCGCTGTTGTCCAGGGTGATCAGGTTAGTGGTGTCCGTCACGCTGGCTGTAGGCGTGAACGTCGCGGTCCAGGTGACGCCGCCATCGCTGGACGAAACGCTGCTGAGGGTGCCGTTGGCAACGCTCAGGTCGGCGTTGGTGAAACCGCTGACCGCCTCAGAGAAGGTGATGGTGACCAATGAGGTTTCACCGACCTTGAGGGCGTTGTCGGCGACCACAATGGTGGCGGTCGGCACCTGGGTTTCCACCACATAGTTGCCCGAGTTGGTGGTGCCCGCCCCGGTATTGCCGGCTACGTCGGTCACGCCGGTATTGTTCAGAGTGATGACGTTGCTGGCGTCGGTAATCCCGGCAGTCGGGGTGAAGGTCCCGGTCCAGGTGATGCCTCCGTCGCTGCTGCTCACCGCACTCAACGTACCATTGGCGACGCTCAAATCACTGTTGTCGAAACCCGTCACCGCTTCGCTGAAGGTGATGGTGACCAGGGCGGTTTCCCCCGGTTTCAGGGTCGTATCGCTCAACACGATGGTCGCCGTCGGGCGTTGGCTATCGATGGCGTAGTTGTTGGAATCGGTGGTGCCGCTACCAGCGTTGCCGGCCGCATCGGCCACCCCGGTGTTGTCCAGGGTAATCAGGTTGGTCGAATCGGTGATGCTCGCCGTCGGCGTCAGGGTGGCGGTCCAGGTGATGTTATCGCTGGTGCTCAGACTGCTCAGAGTACCGTTGCTCACCGTCAGGTCGGCCGTGGTAAAGCCGGTCACTGCCTCGGAGAACGTGATGGTCACCACCGATGTTTGACCTACCGCCAGTGCCGAGTCCGCGACCACGATGGTTGCCGTTGGTCGCACGGTGTCGATTGCGTAGTTGTTGGAATCAGTGGTGCCGCTGCCGGCGTTGCCCGAGCCATTTTGCACACCGCTGTTGTCCAGGGTGATGACGTTACTGGTATCGGTGATGGCGCTGGTCGGGGTGAAGGTTGCGGTCCAGGTGATACCGCCATCGCCACTGCTGACGGAGGTCAAGGTGCCGTTGGCAATCGTCAGGTCGGCGTTGGTGAAACCGGTCACTGCTTCGCTGAAGGTGATGGTCACCAGCGACGTTTCACCGATTTTCAGTGCATTGTCAGCCACCACGATGGTGGCCGTCGGCAGCACGGTATCGATGGTGTAGTTGCCGGAGTTGGTGGTGCCGCTGCCGGTGTTTCCGGCCACGTCGGTCACACCGGTATTGTTCAGGGTGATGACGTTGCTCGAGTCATTCACACCGACGGTCGGGGTGAAGGTCGCGGTCCAGGTAATACCGCCGTCGCTGCTGCTGACCGCGCTCAAGGTGCCGTTGGCGATGCTCAGGTCGGCGTTGGTGAAACCCGTTACTGCCTCGGAGAAGGTAATGGTCACCAGCGACGTTTCGCCTGCACTCAGGGTCGCGTCGGCTAGCACAATGGTCGCGGTCGGGCGCACCGTGTCGATGGCGTAGTTATTGGAATCGGTGGTGCCGCTGCCGGCGTTACCTGCCAGGTCGTTGACCCCGGTGTTGTCCAGGGTGATCAGGTTGGTGGTGTCGTTGATGCTCGCGGAAGGCGTGAACGTCGCGGTCCAGGTGATACCGCCGTCGCTGCTGCTCACCGCGCTCAGCGTGCCGTTGGCAATGGTCAGGTCGGCGTTGGTGAAACTGCTCACCGCTTCACTGAAGGTGATCGTGACCAGAGAGGTCTCGCCGATTCTCAGCGCCGTGTCCGCGACCACGATGGTGGCTGTCGGGCGCACGGTGTCGATGGCGTAGTTGTTGGAGTCGGTGGTGCCGCTACCGGCATTGCCCGAGCCATTTTGCACACCGCTGTTATCCAGGGTGATCAGGTTGGTTGCGTCGGTAATGCTGGCCGTCGGGGTGAACGTGGCGGTCCAGGTGATACCACCATCGCCACTGCTGACGGAGGTCAAGGTGCCGTTGGCGATGGTCAGGTCGGCGTTGGTGAAACCGGTCACTGCTTCGCTGAAGGTGATGGTCACCAGCGACGTTTCACCGATTTTCAGTGCATTGTCAGCCACCACGATGGTGGCTGTCGGCAGCACGGTATCGATGGTGTAGTTGCCGGAGTTGGTGGTGCCGCTGCCAGTGTTGCCGGCCACATCGGTGACACCCGTATTGGCCAGGGTGATGACGTTGCTCGAGTCATTCACACCGACGGTCGGGGTGAAGGTCGCGGTCCAGGTGATACCGCCATCGCTGCTGCTGACCGCGCTCAAGGTGCCGTTGGCGATGCTCAGGTCGGCGTTGGTGAAACCCGTTACTGCCTCGGAGAAGGTAATGGTCACCAGCGACGTTTCGCCTGCACTCAGGGTCGCGTCGGCTAGCACAATGGTCGCGGTCGGGCGCACCGTGTCGATGGCGTAGTTGTTGGAGTCGGTGGTGCCGCTACCGGCATTGCCCGCCAGGTCGCTGACCCCGGTGTTGTCCAGGGTAATCAGGTTAGTGGTGTCGTTGATGCTCGCGGAAGGTGTGAAGGTCGCGGTCCAGGTGATACCGCCGTCGCTGCTGCTGACCGCAGTCAACGTGCCATTGGCGATGGTCAGGTCGGCGTTGGTGAAACCGCTGACCGCTTCACTGAAGGTGATCGTGACCAGAGAGGTTTCGCCGATTCTCAGCGCCGTGTCCGCGACCACGATGGTGGCTGTCGGGCGCACCGTGTCGATGGCGTAGTTATTGGAGTCGGTCGTGCCGCTGCCCACGTTACCGCTGGCGGCAGCCTGCACACCGGTGTTGTCCAGGGTGATCAGGTTGGTCGCGTCGGTAATGCTGGCAGTCGGGGTGAAGGTTGCGGTCCATGTTATGCCGCCGTCACTGCTGCTCACCGAGGTCAACGTGCCGTTGGCAATCGTCAGGTCGGCGTTGGTGAAACCGGTAACGGCCTGGTCGAAGGTGATGGTCACCAGTGAGGTTTCACCGATTTTCAGTGCGTTGTCCGCCACCACAATCGTCGCGGTCGGCGGAGCGGTGTCGATCGCGTAGTTGTTCGAATCGGTGGTGCCGCTACCGGCATTGCCCGCCAGATCGCTGACCCCGGTGTTGTTCAGGGTGATCAGGTTGGTCGAGTCATTGACGCTGGCCGTCGGAGTAAATGTCGCGGTCCAGGTGATGCCGCCATCGCTGCTGCTCACCGCGCTTAACGTGCCGTTGGCAATCGTCAGGTCGGCGTTGGTGAAACCGCTCACCGCTTCGCTGAAAGTAATGGTCACCAGCGACGTTTCGCCCGCGGTCAGGGTTGTATCAGCCAGCACAATCGTGGCGGTCGGGCGCACCGTGTCGATGGCGTAGTTGTTCGAATCAGTGGTGCCGCTACCGGCGTTGCCCGCCAGGTCGCTGACTCCGGTGTTGTCCAGGGTGATCAGGTTGGTCGTGTCGTTGATGCTGGCGCTCGGGGTGAAGGTCGCCGTCCAGGTGATACCGCCATCGCTGCTGCTCACCGCCGTGAGCGTACCGTTGGCGATGGTCAGGTCGGCGTTGGTAAAACCGCTCACCGCCTCGGAGAAGGTGATGGTCACCAGCGAGGTCTCGCCGATTTTCAGCGCCGTGTCCGCGACCACGATGGTGGCTGTCGGGCGCACGGTGTCGATCGCATAGTTGTTGGAATCGGTGGTGCCGCTGCCGGCATTGCCGACAGCATCGCTGACCCCGGTGTTGTCCAGGGTGATCAGGTTGGTCGTGTCGCTGATGCTGGCGCTCGGGGTGAAGGTCGCCGTCCAGGTGATGCCGCCGTCACTGCTGCTCACCGCAGTGAGTGTACCGTTGGCGATGGTCAGGTCGGCATTGGTGAGCCCGGTCACCGCCTCGCTGAAGGTGATCGTCACCAGCGAGGTTTCGCCGATTTTCAGCGCATTGTCCGCCACCACGATGGTCGCGGTCGGACGGAGCGTATCGATCGCATAGTTGTTCGAATCGGTGGTGCCGCTACCGGCGTTGCCCGCCAGGTCACTGACCCCGGTGTTGTTCAGGGTGATCAGGTTGGTCGTGTCATTGACGCTGGCCGTCGGGGTGAAGGTCGCCGTCCAGGTGATACCGCCATCGCTGCTGCTCACCGCCGTGAGCGTACCGTTGGCGATGGTCAGGTCGGCGTTGGTGAACCCGCTGACCGCTTCGCTGAACGTAATGGTCACCAGCGACGTTTCGCCAATACTCAGGCTGGTATCGGCCACCACCAGGGTCGCGGTCGGGCGCACGGTATCGATGGCGTAGTTGTTCGAATCGGTGGTGCCGCTCCCGGCATTACCCGCCAGGTCACTGACCCCGGTGTTGTCCAGGGTGACCAGGTTGGTCGAATCGGTGATGCTGGCGGTCGGGGTGAAAGTCCCCGTCCAGGTGATGCCGCCATCACTGCTGCTCACCGCTGTGAGCGTACCGTTGGCAATCGTCAGGTCGGCGTTGGTGAGACCGGTGACCGCTTCGTTGAAGGTGATGGTCACCAGCGAGGTTTCGCCGACTTTCAGTGCCGTGTCGGCAAACACGATGCTGGCGGTCGGGCGTACCGTGTCGACCGTGTAGTTATTGGAGTTGGTGGTGCCGACGCCGGCGGTGCCCAGGCCGTTTATCACCCCGGTGTTGTCCAGGGTGATGACGTTGGTCGTATCGGAAATACTGGCGGACGGCGTGAACGTTGCCGTCCAGGTGATGCCGCCATCGCCGCTGCTTACGGCACTCAAGGTGCCATTGGCGATGGTCAGGTCCGCATTGGTGAAACCGGTCACGGCCTCGGAAAAGGTGATCGTCACCAAGGACGTTTCGCCGATGCTCAGTGTGGTGTCAGCGACCACAATGGTCGCGGTCGGCGGCGGCGAATACGCGGTATTGAGTACACCACCGTCGTTATAGATTGTCGCGACGGAGGTCGGCGAGGTGCCGGTTGTACCTCCGCCCAGCGCGGCACCACCGGCACCACTGCCCGCGGCATTACCGGCCAGGGCGGCGAAGTTGGCGGCCGTGATCAGCAGCGTGCCTTTGTTCCAGATCGCACCGACGCCCCGGCCGCCCGCGCCGCCATTGGTGGCATTGCTGCCATAGCCACCACCGCCGCCGCCGCCACCGCCGGCGCCAATGTTGTTGCTAATGGTCGACGTGCCGACGATGGTGATGGTGCCGCTGCTGGCGTTGTAGATCCCCCCCACCGCGTTGCCACCGGCGCCACCCACCTTGTCCCAACCGGCCCCGCCGCCGCCACCGCCAATGGAAATCGTGCCATTGGTGGCCGTCGAACCGTTACCGCCGTTGCTGTAATAGGCAACGCCTATGCCGCCAGCACCGCCAGTGGTGGTACCGCCGCGACCGCCCATGTGGACGGCGTCATAACCGCCACCGTAACCACCGACGCCACCGCCGCCCGCCTGGCCGCCCAACGTGCCGGTGCCCGGCCCTGCCGAACCGCCATGCCCGCCGCCCTGGCCGCCCAAACCGCCGCCACCGCCACCGCCACCGCCGTAAAAAGCGCCCGTGACACCGCCGCCACCACCGCCACCGGAAGCGGCGTTGGAGGTCACGGTAACGTTGCTCAGGGTCAGAATCCCTGCGTTGAAAATCCCCCCGGCCATCGCGCCCGAGGCACCGTAGCCACCGTTGCCGCCCGTGCCCGACACCAGACCCCGGGTGATCACCAGACCATCGAGCGTCACGATGCTGCCAGACGCCACTTCAATCACTCGGGTCCTGTACTGACCATCGAGAGTCACATCCGCCGCGCCGTCGTTGTTCAAGTCGCCATCAACGGTGATGTTCTTGTTGATCAGCAGTTCGGAGGTCAGCTGCACCGTCATGCTGCTGCTAAAGGTGACGATGTCGCCGTTCTGCGCCGAGGCGAGGGCCGCACGCAGTGAGCCGACGCCCGTGTTGGCGTTGTTGGTGGCGGTCCAGGTGGCCAGCCCCCACTGATAGTCACTCATGGCCGTGGTCGAGAGCACGTTGGCGCTTTCGATGTTGCCGGTAGCGATTTCCAGATTCCAGTCGCCACCCACCCCGGTGCGGTTGCTGGAAGCGGCGATATCACGGCCGGTCAGTTGCGCCAGGGAGTCGACGAAACTCAAGCCGCGCTCGCCTTCGGCGGTGTAGCAGCCGTAGATCAGGATATCGCCGCCGACGTTCATGTCCTTGCCGATTTCCGCCAGCACGGCGCTGCGGGCCGCGACGTTGTCGGCAGACAGGTAGCTATTGCCCAACCACAGATCGCCCGCGTTGCCGTGGGCAATGATCTGCACCGAGCTGATGCCCTGATGGTGATCGAGGTAGTCGGCAATCTGCTGCAAGCCGTCCTTGCTCGCATCCAACTGAACCACTTGAGTGCCGGGCGCGACGCCCTGAAGCAGGCTGTTGGCGTCCTTGACCCGAGAATCGACAAACACCACGCTCTGCCCCGGCACCGCAACGGGGGTCGGTGTGGGCGTGGCATCGGCCTGGCCGTGGGTGTCCTTGCTGGCGACCGGCTGGTCGGCAGTCGGCGCCTTGATCGCCTCGGCGGTGGTATGGCTGTCAGCCTGGGCGGTGTCGGCAACCGTGGCGGCCACCGCGCCGTCGAACAGCATGCGCGGCTCCAGGGACATAATCATTGGCGAGGCCAGCGCTCGTGCGCCTTCGGTAACCCGCGACTTGCCTTTGCTCCACCACATGCTGCTCACCCGGACTCGAACTTTTTGACGGATCAATGAAAACGCCGCGATCAACTGATCGCGGCGTCGGCTTTCATACGAATGACATTGGCGGCGCTGGCGGAGCCATCGAGCCAAAAGGACAACTCGGCGTACTGCTTGAACAAATCCGGCGGCAGGATTGTGCGCCTGGATTGCAACTGGACCTTGGCCTTCACCTTGTGCAGCCCCGAGAGGCCGAGGGCCTGGTCGAACTCCGGCGCGTCGTAGGCCAAATGGTCGAAATCATGTTCGAACCAGGGTTCGCCGATGAAGTCGTAGACCAACCGCATCACCCGCTCCGGCGCCTGGCTTAGCAGGTCGTAATCGATGATCAGCAACGAGTCGGCGTGTTCGCCGTAATAGGCTTCCTTGAGGGCGGCCCAGGAAAACCCCACCAGCCGATTGCGCTGGGCCAGGGTTTCGCAGCGGCTGTAGACCGTGTTGCGTTCGACTGCATCACCGAACAGCTTGGTGTTTTCGAAGGGATTGGCGCGGTACAAGCGCTCGAGGCTGTCCATGACCCAGGCGACATTGCGCACGCAGGCAATGATCTTGGCTTGAGGAAACAGATCGCTGATCGCCGGCAGGCGCGAACTCCACAGGCGGTTCGTGTCGAACACCACCTGTTTGTCGGCCTTGTCGGCGTAGAAGGAATCGAACAGGCCACGCAACAGGCGGCGACGCAGATCGGTATCGATCACCGCACCGAATTCGCTGCCGGCGCTGCATTGCTCCAGAACACCGGAAAATAGCGCGCCAACGGGGCTGGTCATGCCGGCATGAAAGCGTGGGTTCTGCAAAAGAATCGCAGAAAGCAGGGTCGAGCCTGAGCGCGGCAAACCGGAAATAAAGTGAAAGTGCTGCATCCATTCACCCGCCAAAAGTCCTTTTGTATGACGAGCGTAGACCATGAATTGCCTTACAGCTAGTGGTGTTTTGATATCAAATCGGAGCTAAATCGACTGGAAAACGCCATTTATATAACGGCCTGAAAGATGAATCGTTTAAGCCTTCCATCACGGGATTACTTCCACACATACAAGCGCGCATAGGCGCCTCCCGCCCGGGTTTCGCTGACGCTTTGCCAACCCGCGGGCAAGGAGGCGAACTCATCCGGCCCGTCGATGGTACCGACCAGCCACACGCGACCAGTGTCTTTGGCCAAGCCGCCGAGGCTATCCAGGTAGATGTCATTGCTTACCAGCGTGCCGAAACCGTAAGCGTTCGGCCTGCTCGACCTGCCATCGGCCAAGGGCGGTGTGTACAGCAACGGTTTGGCGTCTGTCCGGTTGTAATAGACATAACTGAGGTACCAGAGCATGTCGCTGGTGACGATTCGGTCGCCGGGGGTGAAGTGCTGGTTCACGTAGTTGACCATGACGCTGATCTGATCGTTGGTATCCACCGTGGCATTGTTCTTCAGACCCACCAGCTCAACGCCGACAAACAGCAGCAGCACGGCCAGCGCCAATACCTTGAAGTCTGCGTATAAGCGATCGACGGCCAGCGCGACAAACATCGGCAGGCCCAAGGCATAAGCGGTCAGGTAACGCTCGATGAACACCGGCGAGATGAACGACGCCGAAAACACCAGCAACAACGGGACAACGGAGTAGATCACCGCCAGCGCACTGCCACGGAACACACTGCGGTCCCGGGCCAGCGCCACACCCGCCAGGGCCGCCAGCGCCAGTGGCAGCGCGATAAAAATCAGCGTGGGCAGGTTCTCGCCATCGTCCTGGATCAGGAGCGACCAGATCATCGACGGCAATGAGCCGAGCGTGACGGGGGTCTCCCAGCCCACATCGCCATTGGCCTTGAGCTGATCCATGTGCTGGATCAGATCGATCAGGCTGGGCACCCACGGCAGGTACAACAGCACAATGGCCACATTGGCCAGCCACCAGCCGGAGCGCTGAATGTGCCGCAATCGATACCCTGGCTGCACGCGGATCAGGCCCAGATACAGCCAATGACACAGCACGCACAGCGCGGTGAAGTAATGGGTGTAGAACGCCGCACTCATCAGCAAGGTGTAAATCACCAGATAGCGCGTGCGTCGCGGCTGTCTTATCCAGCACATCAGGGCGATCGTGGCACCGATCAGCCACAGCCCCAGCAGCGAATACATCCGCACTTCCTGGCTGTAACGCACCGCCGTGGGCAGCAGCGCCAGCAGAACCCCGGCCAGCAACGCGGCGCGGCGAGTCGCGAGCAGGTCCACCAGCCAGACGCCGAGCCCCACGGTGGCAATCCCCGGCAGCGCACTCAGGCTGCGAATCGAAAAAATGCCGTCGCCGAACAACTCGATCCAGCCGTGCAGGAGCATGAAATACAACGGCGGATGCACATCATGGGCCGCGTGCTCCCAGATTCCGGCCAGCGAATACTGGCTCAGCAACAGGCTGGAACCTTCGTCGCCCCAGATCGCCGCCGCTGTCAGGTCGTATAAACGCACCAGCGTTGCCAATACCAGGATCGGCAGCAACCAGTGCTCCCGCGCCCATCGAAGCAAGCGGCGGGCAACCGCCCATGACCCCGGCGTCGCGTGCGGGTCCTGAGTGTCGCCCAGCGGTGTTTCTCTGCGTGCCTCCATTGCCTCCCCTTCTTGCGACCTGGTGAGCTACAACCCAATGAATACCAAAGTGTCCCGAGCACTGTAGGACAGGCGCGGGGCCGTCGTCGATGCTGGCCTTGCGACGGACGACGTCCGGCAATCATTCCAATCAGCGTCTACGCTTTGGCGTGGCGTGACCCAGCCACGGAGATGAATGGAGTCGGCTGATCACTGCGATCTACCCGGATAACCGGGCCTGCAACGTGACGCTTCAGACACTAACCTGAGGGATGAGGAACCATGGAAGTATTCATCGGCACTATCCAGTCTTTCGCCTTTAACTTCGCGCCCAACGGCTGGGCCCTATGCAACGGCCAGACGCTGAGCATCTCGCAATACAACACGGTTTTCGCACTGCTGGGAACCTACTATGGAGGCAATGGCACCACCAATTTCATGTTACCCAATCTGCAGGGCCGTCTGCCGATGGCCCAGGGCAACGGCCTGGGCCTGACCCCGCGTGTCATCGGCGAATTCTCCGGCACCGAGAACGTCACCGCGACCATCAACAACCTGCCCAACCACACCCACGCCTTGTCCGGGCTCACGGCCACCACCACCCTGCAACTGGCCAGCCCGGCGAGCAACCCGGTCACCAACCCGACCGCGACCAACTCCTACATCGGCGCTTCGGGCGGTGGGCCCGGCTCGGCGAGTATTTACTCCGATCAACAAGGTGCCGCAGCCGTGCCGCTCAAGGGCGTAACCAGCACGGTGACGGGGGAAATCTCGTCCGCCGGCAACGGCTTGCCCATGGAGGTGATGAACCCGTTCCTGGTGCTCAACTTCAGCATCGCCCTGAACGGCTTGTTCCCTTCGCGTAACTGAGGGTCTGGCCGGGGGATGCAAATCCCCCGGCCACTTTTGCTTGATGGAGTGATGCCATGCTGCAACAGGTTCAAAGCCAACACTTTCAGGCTCTGCTGGGCAAGACGGGGACGCTGCGGTTGCCCGATGGCAGTGAACTGCCGATCCATATCGACGCCCTGAAAGAAACGCCCCACTCACAGATGCCCAAAAGCGAGCGCATGCCGTTCAGTGTCGAGCTCAACAGCCTGCAACCCACTGACTTTGTCGATGGCTTGTGTGCGCTGGAGTTGCCGGAGCTGGGTCAGGTGGAAAATATTTTTGTCTCGCGAGTACCGGCGATGGGGCGTGATCCGCAACTGGGGTACTTCTACATCGCGTTCAACTGAACATGGATCTCAATGTGGGAGCGAGCCTGCTCGCGATAGCGGTGGGTCATTCAATAATGATTTTGAAAGTGATGGTCCTTTCGCGAGCAGGCTCGCTCCCACAAGGGGCGGTATGTATTCAACCCTTCGGATACCACACCAACCGCTCCGCAGCCGGGTTGCGCTCTTCAACCTGAAACCCCAGCGCCAGGTAATGCTGGCGCGCATGGGGGTTGTTGGCCCAGACCACCGTTGCCACCGGGCAGCGGATTTGTTGCGCGGCTTTTTGCACGCCTTGCAGCACCGTCCGACCGTAACCCCGGCCTCGGGCCTGGGGGATGAACGCCAGGTACAGCACGCGAATTTCATTGGGGCCGAAATCCGTGGTCAGCGCGCCGATGGCCGTGTCGAGCTTCTCGATCACGTAATGCATGGCGTTGGGGAAATTCTCCCCCAGCCCTTGTTCCTGCACGTTGAATTGCTGGGCAACCACCTGTTCAACCACCTCCTGCTCACCGTCGATCCACTGCAGATCCGGGCGCGCCGCTTGGTAAAGGCTGTGCAGAAAAGGTCCATCGCTGGCCCGCGAAGGCCTGACCACCAAACCGTCCGGTGCCACTGAAACGCTGTTCGCCATCGCTGTTCTCCCTTAGAAACCGCTTTCCCTGACCCCCAGAGCCGCCATGCGCCGCCAGGCAACGCCCAGCACCGACTCGCCGCGGCCCTGCAACACCACAATGCCGCGCAAGGGTTGCACCGGTGTCGGGGTGTTTTCGAGGATGCTCAACCGCGCGCCGTACTGCGCCTGTACCGGCTCGGCGCGCTGATGCTGATCCCGGCGTACGGCAATCGGCCCATGGTGATCGGAAGTCAGTGCTTCCTGATCGACGTAAGCCACGCCGTTGGTATCGATTTCGGTCAATTGCACGGCGATCGCAGGGTGCATCGGGTCATCGGCGATGAACCGCCCACTGGCACCCGGAGCAACACGCCAGAGTTCGGCTTCGGCCAGATAACCGCGCAACCGCGCGCCGTCTTCGACCACCCGCGCCAAAGGATCTTTGGTCGAAAGCCAGCGACCGACCACCAACTGCGGCAGCAGATCGCGCACTTTGCCGGCGTGGGGTGCGCGCAACAGCAGTCGCTCGCGCTGGGCGGCCAGGCCTCGGTATTCGGCCACGGCTTCAGCCAAGCGCTGTTCGACGATTCCAGCATCGGCCGCGGTTTCGCTACGACCGGCCTGACGACGCATCTGTAACTGCTGAATCTGGATCTCGCGACGGACGATGGCCTGGCGTGAGTCCAGGTCCGGCGACTCCAGTTCGATCAACACCTCACCCTGAGCGACGACCTGGCCGTCGTGCACACTCACTGTTTTGACCCGCGCCGCCACCGGCGCGTGCAGGGCACTGGCGCGTCCAGCCTCCAGCATCGTCGGCAACTCCACCGCGCTGCGCCACGGCAACGCCAGCAGCAACAACAACCCGAGCAACGTCAAACCGCTGAGCAGCACTCGAGGCGCATGCGCCTGTTCGCGACGGCTCCACCATTGCCGCCACTCGTTCAGGATCGGCAGGAAGATGAACCAGACCAGTTCCACCAGCATCAGGAAGATCCCCAATACCTTGAAGAACAGGTGATAGACCGCCAGCGCAATCCCGAAAAACAGCGCCGAGCGCCACAGCCACGCGCCATACCCCCAGATCAGCAGACGCCGCTGCATCTTCGGCGACCACGGCTCCGGCGCCGGGGCAGCGTAACCAAACAAAAACTCGCGCAGCCGCCAGCGGCACAAGGCAAAGGCGCGCCCTTGAAGGTTGTCCACTTCCCAGAAATCGCTGAGCAAGAAGTAGCCGTCGAAACGCATGAACGGGTTGAGGTTGATCACCAGTGTGGTGATCCAGGTCGCACTGGCGAGCATGAACGCCGCCGTACGTCCGGGGCCGTCAGGCAGCAGTGACCAGGCAAGCAGCGCAATACACGCCAGCACCAGTTCCGCCAGCACCCCGCCGGCACCGATCAGCAACCGTGCACGTCGATCATTGACGCGCCAGGCGTCGCTGACGTCCGTGTAAAACATCGGCAGCAGCACCATGAACGCCACGCCCATGCTCTGCACCCGACAACCGGCGCGCTTGGCCATGAAGGCGTGGCCGAACTCGTGGCACAGCTTGGCGAAAAACAGCGCCACTGCGAACGCCAGCGCACCGCCGAGGCTGAACAGGTGCGGAAACGTGGCGATGAATCGCTGCCAGTCCCGCGACACCAGAAACACCCCAAGCCCCAGCGTCGCGGGCAATCCGTAGCGCAATGCGCGTGGGCCGAAACGCTCCAGCCACGGCCAGACGCGATTGAGAAAAGCGTCCGGGCGCCACAGCGGAATCCGGAAAAACAGGTATTGATGCAACAGGATTTGCCACAGGCTCTGGCGCTGAGCCGCGGCCTTCAAGCTGTAACTGGCGCGCTGCGGCGGATCGAGGGCGCTGATCAGGTCGTGGCCACGCAAAAATTCCAGCAATTGCTCAAGCGCCGCGCCATCCAGCGCCAGCCCCGGCTCGCGGTTGGCGGCACGCAGCACTTGCTCGGGATCGCCCAGAGACCAATGGCGCAACAGACGCATCGCCGCCGCACCAAGTTTGAAATAACGCCCTCGCACCGGGTCGGCCAGGGTCCAGCACGGTGAACCGTCGAGGGCCGGGGCCGCCGTCGACAATTGCAGGTCTGCCCGCAGGCTCGGCAGGCTCATCTAAAGACCCACGCTCTGACGTAACCCGGCCAGCGGTCGACGCAACAGGTACAACGCCAGCGGCGCACGGTCGCCGAAGACTTTCGCGGTGCCACGCAAGCCGATGCGTGGCGGTGCGGCGTCGAACGTCGCATCCAGTCGATAAGCCAGTTGCCCGGCAGCGGTGGGCTGCGCTTCGTAGGCCGAACGTTCGAGTTTGGCCAGATGCCGCTGCAACGGATCGCTGTCGAGAAACAGCGCGACTTGCGCTCCCGGCGCCAGGGAAATCGCATCGCCCACGGCCAATTCGATGCGCAACTCGGCCTGGTTCGGGTCGGCGATTTCCATCAGCCGCTCGCCGGTTTGCACCGGTTTGCCGGTCCAACGCTCAGCGTCGGCGAACACCGCGATGCCGTCCCGTTCGGCGCGTACCTCGCTGCGTTTGAGCAGTTCACGGGCGTAATCCCGCTCGGCGCGCTTTTGCTCGACGCGGGCCGCCAGCAGATCGATTTTCGAACTGGATTCGGCATCGGCGAAGGAGCGTTGGGAATTGGCCTTGAGTTCCGCTTCGGCAACGCCCAGGGCGCGCTCGGCCACATCGGCCTGAGCCTTGAGCGTGGTGCTTTCGAAGCGCAGCAGCAGGTCGCCGGTTTTCACCGTCTGGTTGGGTTTGACCAGGAACTCGGCGATCACCCCGTCCAGCGGCGCCGCCACCACCCGACCGCCCAGCGGGACGACTTCGGCCGGTGCCAGCACCGATTGGCGCACCGGAATCAGCAACCCGAGCAACAACACAGCGACCAGCGCCACCTGACGCTTGCGCGTCCAGCGTAGCCGCCAGGGTTTGCGTGGCTGGAGCGCCAGCCAGGCGTGGCTGTAGGTGTCGCCCAGTTGCGACAGCAGCACTTGCTCGGAAGGGTTCCACGGCACATCCCGCGCCAGCCACAGACCACCGAACACCTCGCCCCGATGATCGATCAGCGGCAACCAGAACACCTGAGCGGCTGACAGACTTTGCCAGTCGGCCTGAATGGATTGGCCAAGGAGATCGGGTGTGATCACCCGAGCCTGTTTCAGCACGCCAAGCTTGAACAACTGCGCGACCGCTTGCTCGACAAACGCCACGAACGGCGCATTCGGTTCCACGGCGCTGACACCGGTCACCGCCTGCACCTTGCCGGCGATCAACAGCGCGGCATGGCGGAAACCGAACAGCGCCTGGCCGTCATTGACCAGGCTGTAAGCCAGTTGCGAAGGATTGCGAGCAGCGCGGGTCTGGCGTTCGAGGTCAAGAAACCTTGCGAACACCTGCTCGGCGCCGCCCGTTACCGGGGCGTTCACTTGAGCTCCGCGAAACGCGCCGTTCCGCTCATGCCGGCCAACAGACCGCTGGCGTTGGGTAATGTCGCCACCAGCAGCAAGGTCTGGCTGCCTTCATCGATCCGCGCACCGAGGCGCTTGACCGTGGCATCCAGAGGCCGACCGGTTTCATCGGGGACAAAACTGAACGTCTGGCCGGGCTTGAGTTTGCCCATCCAGCGCGACGGCACCAACAGATGAATTTCCAGAGTGCGGTTATCGACCACGTCCAGCAGCGGTGTGCCAGCAGCGACGCTTTCGTAGCGCTTGACCTTGCGTTCGACGACCTGACCATCGAACGGCGCGACCACGCTGCAACGCTTGACCTGAACCTGATAAACCTGAGATTGCGCCTGGGTTTCGCTGACCTTGGCCTCGGCCCGCGCCACTTCAAAACGCCCGACCGAATTCAACGCCGCCAGTTGCCGGTTATGGGCCAGCTCCTCACCGGCGCCACGGTTGGCGGCCTGGGCCGCGTTGAGCTGAGCCTGATAGGCCGAACAGTCAAACCGCGCCAGGATATCGCCCTTCTTGAACGACTCGCCCTCACTGAACGGCAACTCGACAATCCGCCCCGACAATTCACTGGCGAGCACTGCCTGATCCCGGGCTCGCAGCACACCACGGGCTTCACTGCTGGCCGACGCATCACCGCCGACCGCGCTGCTTTCCAGCAACGGATCGTCTGGCGCAGGCGTTTGCGCCTGTACTGCGCACGTTACAAAGGTCAATCCCATAACCAAAATACGAAAACGCCGCATAACCGTAACTCCCTGACGGATGAGCGGAGTCTACGACAGACGGGGTGCGCGTCAAGCGGATGGCCATCATTGGTTGAAAGAGTGTGCTCGCCGATCAGAGCTGCGCCGTCTCCGCCACCGGATACACCGACTCCCATCCCCCACCCAGCGCCTTATACAAGCCAACCATCGCCAACGACACCCCGGTCGAGCTCTCGACCCACTGCTGCTGGGTCGCCAGCAATTCGCCTTGCACGGTGAGGACATTGACGAAATCCACCACCCCTTCGACGTATTGCTGTTGCGCGGTGCGCAGGGCGATCTGGTTCTGACGCACGGCTTCGGCGAGGCTGTCGCGACGCAACTGACTGGCGTTGTAGGCGGTGAGTTGATCGTCGATTTCATGCCAGGCCCGCAGCACGGTTTGCTGGTAGGCCAGGGCCGCTTCCTGTTGCTGTGCTTCGCGCAGGTGCAACATGCCGCGCAGGCGGCCGCCATCGAACAGCGGCAGGCTCAATTGCGGGCCGATGCCGAACGAACGTGAGCCCCAGGAGCCGAAATCGCTCAGTTGCAGGGCTTGTGAACCGATGTTGCCCGACAGGGTGATCCGCGGATAGAAGTCACCCTTGGCCACGCCGATGCTGGCGGTAGCGGCATGCAAACGGGCTTCGGCCTGACGGATGTCCGGGCGGCGCTCGGCCAATTGCGACGGCAAGCCGATGGCGACCTGACGCGGGGTTTGCGGCACGGGAGCGTCTGTGGATAACTCGGCGGACAGCGCTTGCGGCGGTTCGCCCATCAACAGGCTCAGGGCGTTGATCAGTTGCGACTGACGCTGCTCCAGCGCCGGCAAACGTGATTCGATGGCCGCGACTTGCGCAGCGGCTTCGGCAACGTCCAGGTCCGTCGCCACCCCGTCCGCCAGGCGCAGTTGCGAGAGTTTCAAACTGTGCCGGGCGACGTCGAGGTTCTGCTCGGTGACGGCCCGGGTGCTTTGCACACCGCGCAGTTGAATGTAGTCCTGAGCGGTTTCGGCGAGCACCGACAGCAGCACGCCACGACGATCGTTTTCCGCCACTTCCAGGGTGGCATCGGCGGCTTCGGTTTCGCGGCGCACCCGGCCCCAGAAATCCAGTTCCCAGGAGGCGGAAAAGCCTGCATCCCACAGGTTGTACGCCGAGT
The DNA here is from genome assembly GCF_034008235.1 of Pseudomonas sp. P9_31. NCBI lineage: Bacteria > Pseudomonadati > Pseudomonadota > Gammaproteobacteria > Pseudomonadales > Pseudomonadaceae > Pseudomonas > Pseudomonas sp. P9_31. The sequence goes on along the minus strand of NZ_CP125375.1, from coordinate 187,754 downwards.
CGCCGTTGTTGCCCGACGGATCGTTCAGGCCTTCACCGCTGTTGCGTTTACGCCCGTAGCTGCCAGTGGCGGCGGTGTTGGGATAGCGATTGGCGGTGACCACCTGACACGCGGCGCGGCTTTGCTGCAAGCGGCTGCTGGCGAGTTTCAGGTCGAGGTTGTCGGTCAGGGCGCGTTGGGTCAGGGCCGAGAGTTTTGGGTCGTGGAATACCTCCCACCAGCGTTCGTTCATGTCGGTTGTTATCGCTTCACTGGCGGCGGCTTTGACCGGTTTCGACCATTCGGCCACTTGTTGTGGCTGAGGCTTCTGGAAGTCCGGGCCGACGGTGCAGGCCGAAAGACTCATGACCAGCAAAGTGCCGAAGGTAAGTTGGGGCCACCGGCCTCTTCGCGAGCAGGCTCGCTCCCACAGGGGGGCTTTTTCTGTGCCATAAATCCGTGCTTTGCCTAGATCCAATGTGGGAGCGAGCCTGCTCGCGAAGACGTCAGCCTTATCAACGAAGATCTTCATCGTTGCGCAACCTCATGTTCGCCAGTGCTTGCCGTATCAATCCTCGCCTCCACCGACATCCCCACCCGCAACCGCTCGGCCAACGCCTGACCCGGCTCCAGAACGATTTTCACCGCAATCCGTTGCACAACCTTGGTGAAGTTGCCGGTGGCGTTGTCCGGTTTGACCGAGGCGAAGGTCACGCCAGTGGCCGGTGCGATGCTCTCGACGCGACCGCGCAGGGCTTCGCCGCCGAGGCTGTCGACGTGCACTTGCACGCTCTGCCCCGGCTGTACGTCAGTCAGTTGGGTTTCCTGAAAATTGGCGACCACATAGGCCCGCTCCAACGGCACCACGGCCAGAATCTTGCTGCCCGGTGTGACATAAGCGCCGACCCGCACCGCGCGCTCGCCGACCATGCCGTCCTGGGGCGCGACGATGCGCGTATAGGACAACTCATAGCTGGCCATTTCCAGCGCCGCTTGCGCTCGTTTCAGCCCACCTTCGGCCGCGTCACGCTGGGCGGTCAGGATCTCTACCTGCTTGCGTTCCGCCGCGAGCACTGCCGTGGCATTGGCCAAGCGAGCGGAGGCCTGGTCGATGCGCGTGCGCGCTTGCTGAGCATTCTGCACCGTGCCAGCGCCTACCCCGGCGAGGTGGTTGTAGCGGTTAAGTTCATGCTCGGCGAAGGCCATTTCCGCTTTCGCCGAAACCACCGTGGCCTGGGCCTGAGCGATCACCGATGTCTGGCGCTCAAGGGTTGAACGAGCGTTCTGAAGTTGCGCCCTGGCCACCAGGGTTTCAGCGTCGGCAGCCTCTGCGGCAGCACGCAGATCGCGATCGTCGATCAAAGCCAGTAGCTGTCCTGCCTTTACCTGCTGATTGTCTTCCACCAGCACTTCCTTGATGAACCCCGCCACGCGCGGTGCCACCAGGGTGAAGTCCGCCGAGACGAAAGCGTCGTTGGTGTTCTGCTGGGTGCGCTTGCCGAACAAGCCCGGCGCCAGCAGGTAAATCAACACGCCGACCGCCATCACCGCGGCAACGCCGACAGCGACTTTTTGCTTTGATTGAGTTGTCATAAAAACCTTCTGTTTCAGTGAAGCGTTCAAGTCGGCGCGCGCGGTGGATAGATCCGCGTCGGCAGCCAGAAAATCATCAGGATCAGCATCACGGCGATACCGGCCATGCACAGATAAAGATCGGAGGACGTCAGCACCACGGCTTGTTGATGCAGTCGGTGAGCGAGACCAGCGCTAGTGCCGTCAACCAGAGGCGAATTACCCAGGTTGTCCACCAGCATGGTCGAATGGAAATGCAGCCTTGCAGTGGTCAGCGCTTCGATCACACCGGTGGCAATCACCGCCGCCAGGCCTTTCACGGTATTGAACCAGGCCGAAGCGAACGGCCCTTCCATCGGGCTGATGCTGCCGGTGGAGAGCATCAACAGCGGCAGCACGGCCATGGGCTGACCGAAGATTTGCAGCAGTTGTAGCGCGTAGAAGTCATCGCGAATCCACGCCGACGTCAGCTGCGAACCGCCGATGCAAGACAGCGCCAACATGCCCAGGCCGATCCCCAGCACCCAGCGGCAATCGACCCAGCGCAGATTGCACAGCGCCGCCACCAACGGCAGTGCGATCAACTGTGGCAGCGCCGCCAGCAGCATGATCGGCGCGGTCTGCAGCGGGCGATAACCCTGGACCTGAGCCAGGTAACTGGAAGGAATGATGATCACCGCGAGCAACACCACCAGCACGCCGGCCAGGGTCAACAGCGCGAACGACAGGTTGCGGATACCGAGCATCTGCAACTTGAAGAATGGAATCGGTTGCGACCACTCGTTGATCAGGAACAGCACCAGCAACAGCATCCCGCCGCCGAGCAGCGCGCAGATCAGGCTCGACTCGAACCAGTCCAGCCGATTACCTTGCAGGATGCCGATCACCAGCATGCAGATCGCCGGAAGCCCCAGCAGCAAACCGCGCCAGTTGAACTGTTTGAAGCGTTCCAGCCGTAGCGGATCCTGGGGCAAACCGTAAGCCACTGCCGCCATCGCTACCAGGCACGGCACGATGATTTGCCAGAAGGTCCATTGCCAGCCGACGTACTCGGTCCACAACCCGGCCAATGGCGTGCCGAGACCGGGGCCGAAGGTCGCCGTCAGGGCATAACCGGCCAGGCCGTAGAGTTTCACGTTGGCCGGCAGGAATCGCAGGGCTACGGTCATCAGCATCGGCGGCAACGCGCCGCCGGCCAGACCTTGCAAGGTGCGCAAGACCAGCAGGCTTTCGTAATTCGGGGCAAACGGGCACAGCACGCCCAACAGCGTGAACGCACTGATGGCGCACAGGGTGAAGCGCCGCAACGAGAACGTCACCGAACACCAAGGGGCAAACGCCATGGCGGCCACCGAGGTCGCGGTGTAACTGGCGACCAGCCAGGTGCCTTCGTCATAACCGATGGCCAACGCACCGCGAATGTCGGCCAGGGCGACCTTGGTCACCATCTCGTTCAGACCCGACACCAGTACCGCCAGCAACACGCCCACCAGGCCGATGATGATGCGCGGGCCGAAGACCGGAGGCGTGATGGCGGTCGCTGGTTTGGCCGCAGCGAGAGGCGCCGTGGTCGCGAGAGAAGTCATGTACTGCAAGCTCCGGGAGGGGAATACCGAAGCATTTTAGGGAGCGTGGAAGCTTACGAAAATTGACTTATTGGCAGCTTATAAGTGTGTTTCATGCAGCAATTAACTCCGGAAAACAACACAGATCCCTGTGGGAGCGAGCCTGCTCGCGATAGGGCCACCACATTCAACATCGATGTTGACTGATCCACTGCTATCGCGAGCAGGCTCGCTCCCACAGGGATTTGGATCGACTTTAGGTTGGCTGTGCGGCCAACCAGGTCTCGTCGCAACAGGTCTTGAGGGTTTCACGCATCCAGCGATGCGCCGGGTCCTTGTCGAAACGCGGATGCCAGGCCTGGGTCAACATCAGGGTCGGTAATGGGATCGGCAGGGTAAACGAGCGCAGTTTCAAACCCAGGCGCCGCACGCTCAGCAAGGCTTCCTCGGGTACCGGCAGAATCAAGTCGGAATCCGGCAAAGCGAACATCGCCGCATGGAAGCTCGGCGCAATCACCGCCACCCGCCGCTCCAGCCCCAAGGCGTTGAGCGCCGTGTCGATCGGCCCGCGGGCGATCCCCCGGCGCGACATGCTGATATGAGAAAAACCGGCGTACCGTTCAGCGGTGATTTCTTCATCGAACAGCGGGTGATCTTCACGCACCAGCCCGACAAAGTGAGTGGAAAACAGGTTCTGCACTTTCACTTCCGGCATCAGCGGCCGATTGTTGCTGACGCTCAAATCGATGCGTCCTTCGCGCAAGGCTTCGTCGTCGCCATCACCTACAGGGACGAAGCGCAGTTCACAATGCGGGGCCTGGCGCTCCATCGTGTCGAACAGCTTGCCGCCATAGACGCCTACAAAGAAATCATTGGCGCGAATGCTGAACCGCCGGCGCAAACTGCCCAAGTCCACGTCGGCGGCGGAGCGGAACAGCAATGCGGCCTGTTCCACCAGATCCCGCACCTGCTCGCGCAACTCCAGCGCCTTGGGCGTCGGCACCAGCCCACGGCCGGCGCGCACCAGAATCGGGTCGCCGATGGCCTCGCGAATCCGCGTCAGCGTTCGGCTCATCGCCGCCGGGCTGAGGTTCATCCGCCGCGCAGCGCCCACCACGCTGCCTTCATCGAGCAAAGCGTCGAGGGCGACCAACAGGTTCATGTCCGGGAGTTGCATGCTGAGCACTCGTGTCTGATCTGAGTTGATTCAGACGCAATGCTAGCAAACATCCCTGGATGAGGTGGCGACAGGACTGGCCTCTTCGCGAGCAAGCCCGCTCCCACATGGGTTCTTTGTCGCGCACAAAACCCGCGACCACTGAAGATCAATTGTGGGAGCGGGCTTGCTCGCGAAGAGGCCATCAGCAGCACCGAAAAACTACCGCTCGTGCAACGCCTCGGCCCGAGCCCGAATAATCGGCTTGAGCAAGTAACTGAGCACAGTCTTCTTGCCGGTAATGATATCCACCGACGCCACCATCCCCGGAATGATCAGCAACGGCTTTTCATCCGTCCCGAGGTGGCTGCGTTCGGTACGCAACTTGATGATGTAGTAAGTGGTCTTCTTGTCTTCGTCGGTGATGGTGTCGGCACCGATCTGCTCCAGCTTGGCTTTGAGCCCACCATAAATGGTGTAGTCGTAAGCCGTGAACTTCACCGTGGCGTCCTGGCCCGGATGCAGGAACGCGATGTCTTGCGGGCGAATTTTGGCTTCCACCAACAGGGTGTCATCCAGTGGCACGATCTCCACCAGGTCGCTGCCCGGCTGGATCACGCCGCCGATGGTGTTCACCAGCAACTTGTTGACGATACCGCGCACCGGCGATGTCACCAGCGTCCGGCTGACCCGGTCTTCCAGCGCCTTGCCAGTGGCCTGGGCCTTGTTCAGATCGGTGCGCGCTTCGTTGAGTTGGGTCAGGGCTTCGCTGCGGAATTTGCCGCGAGTCTCGTCGATCTTGCGCTGCACTTCCTTGATCGCCGATTCGGCGCGAGGGATCGCCAGGGTGGTGGCGTCCAGTTGGCCGCGGGTTTCGACCTCGGCACGCTTGAGTCGCAAAACCTCAACCGGGGACACCGCGCCCTGAGCCACCAACGGCTCGGACATGGCGATTTCCTGACGCTGCAAGGACAGACCGCTGCGGTACTGGGCCTGTTTGGAGGTGAACTCGCGCAGCTCTTGCTGCTTCTGGATCAACTGCTCCTGCAAGCCACCGATCTCATCGTGCAGTTGCTGACGACGACTGATGTACAACGACTGTTCGCTGGCGGCCTGGCCGGGTACGGCTTTGAGCACATCGGCGGGGAAATTCAACGGGCGGTCATCGACCTCGGCACTCAAGCGCTCCACACGCAACAGCATCGACAGCCGATCGGCCTCGGTCTCACCAACGTTGGAGGCGAACCGTGTGTCGTCCAGACGAATCAGCGGCGCGCCAGCCTCGACGATTTGTCCTTCGGTGACGAACAGCTCGGAAACGATGCCGCCCTCAAGGTTCTGGATTTTCTGGATCTTCGACGACGGAATCGCCTTGCCGTCGCCCTTGGTGACTTCGTCGATCACTGCAAAGTTAGCCCAGAGCATCAGGAACACGAAGAAGCCGATGATCGCCCAGATGGTCAACCGCACCACGCGCGGGGCGTCTTCGATCAGCGCTTTGTTGACCTCGGGAAGGGGCTGGCCTTGCAACGACGCGGAACCTTTGAAGTAGCGTCGGATGGATTCTTTGATCCCGGACTTAAGCAACACTGATCTGCCCCTTTTTCAACGCTTCCATCACGACGGCTTTCGGACCATCGGCGAGTATCTGCCCACGGTCGATCACCAACAGGCGATCCACCAGCGACAACAGCGAGGCCCGGTGTGTCACCAGCACCACGGTCTTGTTTTCAACCACGGCAGTGAGGCGTTGCTTGAGGCGTTCTTCGCCGGTGTTGTCCATGGCGCTAGTGGGTTCATCCAGCAGCAAAATCGGCGGGTTGAGCAGCAGTGCTCGAGCCAGGGCCACATTCTGGCGCTGACCACCGGACAGGTTCTGCCCACGCTCACCGACTTGCAGCTCATAGCCTTGCGGATGCAGACGGGCGAACTCGTGGACGCCAGCCAGTTCCGCGGCTTGCAGCACCAGTTCGTCTTCGACGTAGCGCGCGCCCGACACCAGGTTGTCGCGTAACGTACCAGCGAGCAACTGGATGTCCTGAGCCACGTAGCCAATGTTGTGGCGCAGTTCGCTGACGTCGATCTGACGGATATCCACACCATCCACCAGCAACGCGCCGTCGTCCGGCTGATAGAGGCCCACCAGCAGTTTGGCCAGGGAGCTTTTGCCCGAGCCGCTGCGGCCGATAATGCCGATCTTCTCGCCGGGCTTGATGACCAGATTGATGTTCTTCAGCGCGGGGTTCTGCTGATTCGGATAGGTGAAGCTCAGCTGACGGCATTCAATGGCGCCTTGCAGCACCTTGCGGCTCAGCGGGCGCTCGTCGAAATTGCGCTCCTGAGGCAGCTCCATCATCTGATCGACCGAGGTCATGGTCACACGAGCCTGCTGGTAGCGGGTCAGCAGCCCGGACAGCGAGGCCAATGGGCTGAGGGCGCGACCGCTGAGCATGTAGCACGCGATCAAACCGCCCATGCTCAGGTGGCCGTCGATGATCTGGTACACGCCGAAGACAATCATGATCACCCCGGCCAGTTGCTGAATCAGCAAGGTGATGTTCATCGCCAGGCCGGACAGCATTTTCACCCGCAGCTCGAGGCGGCTGAGGGTGCCGATGGTCTGCTCCCACTGATACTGGCGTTCGCTTTCGGCGTTGTTGACCTTCACCGCATCAAGGCCGGCGAGGGTTTCGATCAGGCTCGACTGGCGCTCGGCGCCCAGGGCCATGGTTCGCTCCATGGTCGCCACCAGCGGCTTCTGCAAGGCATAACCAATCAGCAAGGCAATCGGGAACGCCAGCACCGGAATCCACACCAGATGCCCACCCAGGATCGCAATGACCAGGAAGATCAGCAGCGTAAACGGCAGGTCGATCAGGCTGGTGAGGGTCAGCGACGCGAGAAAGTCCCGCAGGCTCTGAAACTCATGGATATTCTGGGCGAAGCTACCGACCCGCGCCGGGCGGAACTTCATGGCCATGCCGACGATGCGCTCGAACAGCGTCGCGGAGATGATCAGGTCGGTTTTCTTGCCGGCCAGGTCCAGACACAGGCTGCGCAGGCTCTTGAGGATCAGGTCGAATATATAAGCGCCGGTGATGCCGATGGCCAGGACCCAAAGGGTCGACTCGGCCTGGTTCGGCACCACGCGGTCGTAGACATTCATCACGAACAGCGGCGCGGCCATGGCAATGATGTTGATCAGTAAACTGGCGGCGATGGCGTCGGCGTAAAGCCAGCGCGAACGCTTGAGGGTGTCGCGAAACCACGAACGCGCGCGCGGGATCAGCGTGCCATGGTTAACGTCGAATTTGTGCTGGGGTTGGGCGAAGAAGACTTTGCCACTGTAGTCGTCGGCCAACAGCTCACGATTGACACAGACTTCGCCGCCATCGCTTTCGCTGAGCAGCAAGCGGGCCTGATCTTCACCGTGCCAGCCGAGCAGCACCGCACTGCGCCCCTCCTTGAGCAGCAACAGCGCCGGCATGGCAATCGCCGGAATCTGCTCCAGTTTGCGTTGCAACACCCGCCCTTGCAGCCCGGCGCGAGCAGCCGCGCGGGGCAGCAGTTCGACGCTCAGGCGTTGTTTGGGTAACGGCAGGCCAGTGGTCAGCATCGTCGCGCTGGCCGGCTTCTGGTGCAAGGTGCAAAGGGCTAGCAGGCCGTCCAGTAACGGATCGTCGTGCAGCGCGCGTGGATCATGAATGAGTTGAACTCGACTGACTTCTGATTCCACGCTCGACACTCTTGGCTAACGATTGAAATGGGGCAGGACTCAATTCATCCCAGGCAGCTGGACCTTGGGCTTCACGTCGTCTTGCACGACGGATGCCAACGGTGCGACCACGCCCTGGCTTTTGAGCAATTCGCCCATGGTCGCCTTGATTCGGTATTGAGTAAATAACTGAATGTTTTTGATCTCGGCCAGCCGACGGGAAGCGCTGAATAGCTCGTTTTCACTGTCGAGCAAGTCGAGCAACGTCCGCTCGCCGAGGCCGAACTGCTTCTGATACGCGCCGCGCACACTGGCGCTGTGATCGACATATTGCTGGGCGATCGGCACTTGGGCGTTGGCGTTGTTCAGGGCGTTCCAGGCCAGGCCCAGCTCTTCGTTCAACACACGCAGGGCATTGTTGCGAATATCCAGCGCCTGGTTCGATAGATAAGACTTGGATTCCAGATCAGCCTTGTTGCTGCCACCGGCAAACAAATTGAAGCGCATGCGCAGCATGGCCTGCCATTCGTTGCTGTGACCGTTCTGACCGTCGAGATCGTTGTCGGCGGTGCGCCCCAGTTCGGCATCGAAGCGTGGGTAGAAGCTCGACTTGGCGGCTTCGTACTGTTTCTCGGCGGCAGCGATATCGGATTCGGCGGAACGCAGGATCGGGCTGTTTTCCAGCATCTGCGCCCGGGCTTCATTCAGGTTGGCCGGCAACAGCGCCATAAAATCGGCAGGCCGCTCCAGTTGATCGGGCATCTGGCCGACGGCGCTGAGGAAGTTGGTCTCGGCGTCAGCCAGGTTGGTCTGCTCAGTGATCAGGTTGTTGCGGGCCTGAGCCATGCGCGCTTCAGCCTGATCTAGGTCGGCGCCGCTGCCCACGCCACGCTGGGTGCGCAATTTGATCTGGTCAAAAATCCGTTCGTGGTTCTTCAGGTTGTCTTCGGCCAGACGCACGAATTCGCGGCGGGTCAGCACATCGAGATAGACCTGAGCGACGGTCAGCGCAGTGCGTTCCGACGTGCCCAGCAAGGAATAAGCGCGGGAATTAACGGTGGCTTGTTGACGCCCCACTTCGCTGGACGTCGCAAAACCATCAAAAACCATCTGCGACAGACGTAAACTTGACTCACTCCGGTTCAGCGTTTCCCAGTGATTGCTGTTGCCAGCGGCACGGGTGCTGACGCTATCGGTGCCTTCGCGACCATAACCGCCCAGCAGATCAACCTTTGGCAAGTATCCACCTTTTGCCGCCTTTAACTGATAATCCGCGGCCAGCCGACTGTTAACCCCGGCCTGGATTTCCGGATGGACGTCCAGTGCCTGCTGCATCGCCTGCGGAAGGGTCTGCGCCTGAACAAAGCTGGCGGCAAGGGCGAAGGGTAGAACCTTGAACAGGTGCAAACGCATAGTTGGAATTTCCCGGGACTTCTTGTCTTGAATCACTGCAGAACGTGGCGCTGCATCGGATGATGGCAACCGGAATGACCGTATGTCGGAAAGTTAAAAATCGGAACTGGGTCACACGCTGTAGGACAGGTCGCCGCTTAAATATCAATGTGACATTAATGGGGCGATTGTTTAGGATGGATCCCATAAGGTCAATAGTTTGGCATAAAGTTAATTCCGAAAAAATATAGTCAAATTATTGACTATTTCGCATCAACGTTATGCACCAAATATTTTAGAAAGTACGTCCAGCCCCGCTCGGTGAACACCCCCGAGCGGTTCATGGAAGTCAACTGAACGTGACACCCGGAGAGTCTTCAATGAGCAGTGTTGTTGCCATCGTCAAAAGCATTGTTGGTCAGGTTTTCGCGGTGTCCCCAGAGGGCATCCGCCGCGTACTCGTTGAAGGCGACCGGTTGTTGGTGGGCGACCAGATAGACACTGGTGCCGCTGGCGCCATCACGCTCGAACTGGCTGACGGCCGGACCCTGGACCTGGGCCGCGACACTCAATGGAGCGGCAGCAATCCGGACTCCAGCACCGACCTTGCGCAAGCCACCGCACAAGCCGCGCCATCGGTTGACGAATTACAGCAAGCCATCGCCGCCGGCGTCGACCCGACCACTGCTCTTGAAGCCACCGCAGCCGGCCCTACTGCTGCGAGCACGGGTGGATCTGCCGGTGGTGGCCACAGCTTCGTGGACCTGGAGGCAACTGCGGCCCGGGTTGCCCCGACCATTGGTTTCGAGACAGCGGGCCTCGCCACTGCCGCGTCGGCAACACAAGACATTACCGGCAGCCAGACGGCCAACACCAGCGCCAACACTCTGCTCGAATCGACCCTGAGCCTGAGCGCCACGCCGACCATCACCGAAGCCGGTGGCGTGCTGGTTTATACCGCGACCCTGACCCAGGCGCCGCTGACCGACCTGACCATCACCCTGTCCAACGGCTCGGTGATCGTGATCGCAGCCGGCCAAACCACCGGCACCGTCAACGTTCCGCTGGCACCGAACGACACTGTTTATAACGATTCGACCCAGATCGACGTGACCGTCACCGGCACCACGGGCGGTAGCGGTATCGTGGTCACCCCGCCGACTGCACCGGCCGTGACCCAGGTCACCGACACCGTCGACACCACCACCGTCACACTGACGGCCGGTTCGACCGTCAACGAAGGCGGCCAGATCACCTACACCGCGACCTTGACCAACCCGGCGCAGACGCCAGTCACAGTCACCCTGTCCAACGGTTCGACCATCACCATCGCCGCTGGCAACACCACCGGCAGCGTGAACGTTCCGACGCCGGCCAACGACGTCTACAACAATGGCAGCACCGTCAGCACCACGATCACCGGGACTACCGGCGGCAACTTCGAGAATCTGGTGCCGAATCCTTCCCCGGCGGTCACCACCATTACCGATTCGGTCGACACCACCACCGTCACACTGACAGCGGGTTCGACCGTCACTGAAGGCGGCCAGATCACCTACACCGCGACCTTGACCAACCCGGCGCAGACGCCGGTCACCGTCACCCTGTCCAACGGTTCGACCATCACCATCGCCGCTGGCAACACCACCGGCAGCGTGAACGTTCCGACGCCGGCCAACGACGTCTACAACAATGGCAGCACCGTCAGCACCACGATCACCGGGACTACCGGCGGCAACTTCGAGAACCTGGTGCCGAACACGACCCCGGCGGTCACCACCATTACCGATTCGGTCGACAACACCGGCCTGAGCCTGACCGCCACCGGCAGCGTCACTGAAGGCGGCCAGATCACCTACACCGCGACCTTGACCAACCCGGCGCAGACGCCGGTCACCGTCACCCTGTCCAACGGTTCGACCATCACCATCGAAGCCGGTAAAACCACCGGTTCCGTGAGCGTCGACACCCCGGCCAATGACGTCTACAACAACGGCAGCACCATCAGCACCACGATCACTGGCGCTACCGGCGGCAACTTCGAGAACCTGGTGCCGAGCACCACGCCGGCCGTCACCACCATCACCGACTCGATCGACAACACCGGCCTGAGCCTCAGCGCCACCGGTACCGTCGTCGAAGGCGGCCAGATCACCTACACCGCCACCCTGACCAACCCGGCCGGCACGCCGATGACCGTGACCTTGAGCAACGGCTCGGTCATTACCATCGAAGCGGGCAAGACCACCGGCAGCGTGACGGTCGATACCGCGGCCAACGATGTCTACAACAATGGCAGCACCGTCAGCACTACGATCACCGGCACCACCGGCGGCAACTTCGAACAACTGACCCCGAGCACCGAGCCGGCGCTCACCACCATTACCGATTCGAAAGACGACACCGGCCTGAGCCTGTCGGCGTCCACCGAAGTGGCCGAAGGTGGTCAGATTCTGTACACCGCGACCCTGACCAATCCGGCCGGCACACCAGTGACCGTGACTTTGAGCAACGGCGCGGTGATCACCATCGCCGCTGGCGCCACCACCGGCAGCGTGAGCGTCGCCGCCCCGGCCGATGATGTCTATAAAGATGCCGGCAAGGTTGAAGTCACCATCAAGGACGCCGCGGGCGGCAACTTTGAGAACCTGGTTACTGACCCGGCGGCAGCAGTCACCGATGTGACCGACACCATCGACACCTCGACCGTGAACCTGACCGCGACTTCGAGTGTGGCCGAAGGCGGCACCGTGGTGTACACCGCGTCCGTGTCCGCTCCAGTCACCGGTTCGCCAGTCGTTGTGACCCTGTCCAACGGCCAGACCATCACCATTCCGGTCGGCTCGAGCAGTGCCAGCGTCAACTTCACCGCGCCGAACGATGCGTTGGCCGGCGGCGGCTCCCTGAGCGTGAAAATCGACGATGCCAAGGGCGGTAACTACGAGAAGCTGGAAGTCGATGGCAAGTCGGCTGATACCTCGATCACTGACACCCAGGACACCACCACCCTCAGCCTGAGCGCTACTGACTCCGTGACAGAAGGCGGCTCCATCGTTTACACCGCCACCCTGACCAACGCCGCCGGCACTCCGGTCACCGTGACACTGTCGAACGGTGCCGTGATCACCATCGCAGCCGGCGCAACCAGCGGCTCCGTGACCGTCGACGCACCGAAGGACGACGTCTACAAAGACGCCGGTACCGTTGAAGCAACGATCAAAGACGCGGCCGGCGGTAACTTCGAAAACCTGGCGACCAACCCAGCGGCGGCGGTCACCAATGTGACTGACACCATCGACACTTCGACCGTCAACCTGACCGCGACCAGCGCTGTGGCTGAAGGCGGCACGGTGGTGTATACCGCGTCCGTGTCCGCTCCAGTCACCGGTTCGCCAGTCGTCGTGACCCTGTCGAACGGCCAGACCATCACCATCCCGGTCGGCTCGAGCAGTGCCAGCGTCAACTTCACCGCGCCGAACGATGCGTTGGCCGGCGGCGGTTCCCTGAGCGTGAAAATCGACGATGCCAAGGGCGGTAACTACGAGAAACTGGAAGTCGACGGCAAGTCGGCGGACACCTCGATCACTGACACAGCGGACACCACCACCCTCAGCCTGAGTGCGACCGATTCGGTGGCAGAAGGCGGCTCCATTGTTTACACCGCCACCCTGACCAACGCCGCTGGGACTCCGGTCACTGTGACCTTGTCGAACGGCGCGGTGATCACCATCGCCGCCGGCGCCACCAGTGGCTCCGTGACCGTCGATGCACCGAAGGACGACGTCTACAAAGACGCCGGCCAAGTCGAAGTGACCATCAAAGACGCCGCCGGCGGCAACTTTGAAAACCTGGCGACCAACCCAGCAGCGGCGGTTACCAACGTCACCGACACTGTCGATACTTCGACCGTCAATCTGACCGCAACTGCGAGTGTGGCTGAAGGCGGCACCGTGGTGTACACCGCGTCCGTGTCCGCTCCAGTCACCGGTTCGCCAGTCGTCGTGACCCTGTCGAACGGCCAGACCATCACCATCCCGGTCGGTTCGAGCAGCGCCAGCGTCAACTTCACCGCGCCAAACGACGCTTTGTCGGGCGGCGGTTCCCTGAGCGTAAAAATCGACGATGCCAAGGGCGGCAACTACGAGAAGCTGGAAGTCGATGGCAAATCAGCCGACACCTCGATCACTGATACCCAGGACACCACCAGCCTGTCGCTGACCGCCACCGGCGCTGTGGATGAAGGCGGCCAGATCACCTATACGGCGACCCTGACCAACGCCGCTGGGACTCCGGTCACTGTGACCTTGTCGAACGGCGCAGTCATCACCATTGAAGCGGGTAAAACCACAGGCTCCGTGACCGTCGATGCGCCGAAAGACGACGTCTACAAAGACGCCGGTACCGTCGAAGCAACGATCAAAGACGCGACCGGTGGCAATTTCGAAAATCTGGCCACCAATCCGGCGGCGGCAGTTACCGAAGTCACCGACACCGTCGACACCTCGACGGTCAACCTCACCGCGACCAGCACTGTGACCGAAGGCGGCACCGTGGTGTACACCGCGTCCGTGACTTCGCCTGTCACCGGTTCGCCGGTGGTCGTAACCCTGTCGAATGGCCAGACCATCACCATCCCGGTCGGCGCCAGCAGTGCCAGCGTCAACTTCACCGCGCCGAACGATGCGTTGGCCGGTGACGGCTCCCTGAGCGTCAAGATTGACGATGCCAAGGGCGGCAACTACGAGAAGCTGGAAGTCGATGGCAAGTCAGCCGACACCTCGGTGACCGATACCTCGGACACCACGACTCTGAGCCTGAGCGCGACCGACTCCGTGGCTGAAGGCGGTTCCATCGTTTACACCGCGACCCTGAGCAATGCGGCCGGTACACCAGTGACCGTGACCTTGTCGAACGGTGCCGTCATCACCATCGCCGCCGGTGCCACCAGTGGCTCCGTGACCGTCGACGCGCCGAAAGACGACGTCTACAAAGACGCCGGCCAAGTTGAAGTGACCATTAAGGACGCTGCGGGCGGAAACTTCGAAAATCTGGCCACCAATCCAGCGGCGGCAGTTACCGAAGTCACCGACACCGTCGACACTTCGACGGTCAACCTCACCGCGACCAGCACTGTGACCGAAGGCGGCACGGTGGTGTATACCGCGTCCGTGTCCGCTCCAGTCACTGGTTCGCCAGTCGTCGTGACCCTGTCGAACGGCCAGACCATCACCATCCCGGTCGGCTCGAGCAGTGCCAGCGTCAACTTCACCGCGCCGAACGATGCGTTGGCCGGCGGCGGTTCCCTGAGCGTGAAAATCGACGATGCCAAGGGCGGTAACTACGAGAAACTGGAAGTCGACGGCAAGTCGGCGGACACCTCGATCACTGACACAGCGGACACCACCACCCTCAGCCTGAGTGCGACCGATTCGGTGGCAGAAGGCGGCTCCATTGTTTACACCGCCACCCTGACCAACGCCGCTGGGACTCCGGTCACCGTGACCTTGTCGAACGGCGCGGTGATCACCATCGCCGCCGGCGCAACCAGTGGCTCCGTGACCGTCGACGCGCCGAAAGACGACGTCTATAAAGACGCCGGCCAAGTCGAAGTGACCATTAAGGACGCTGCAGGCGGAAACTTCGAAAATCTGGCCACCAATCCAGCGGCGGCAGTTACCGAAGTCACCGACACCGTCGACACTTCGACGGTCAACCTCACCGCGACCAGCACTGTGACCGAAGGCGGCACGGTGGTTTACACCGCGTCCGTGTCCGCTCCAGTCACCGGTTCGCCAGTCGTTGTGACCCTGTCGAACGGCCAGACCATCACCATCCCGGTCGGCTCGAGCAGTGCCAGTGTCAACTTCACCGCGCCGAACGATGCCCTGACCGGTGGCGGCTCCCTGAGCGTGAAAATCGACGATGCCAAGGGCGGTAACTACGAGAAGCTGGAAGTCGACGGCAAGTCAGCCGACACCTCGGTGACCGATACTGCGGACACCACGACTCTCAGCCTGAGCGCAACCGATTCGGTGGCTGAAGGCGGCTCCATCGTCTACACCGCGACGCTGAGCAACGCCGCCGGCACGCCGGTCACCGTGACCTTGAGCAACGGCGCGGTGATCACCATCGCCGCCGGCGCCACCAGTGGCTCCGTGACCGTCGACGCGCCGAAAGACGACGTCTACAAAGACGCCGGCCAAGTCGAAGTGACCATCAAGGATGCTGCGGGCGGCAACTTCGAAAATCTGGCGACCAATCCGGCAGCGGCGGTCACCGATGTGACCGACACCATCGACACTTCGACGGTCAACCTCACCGCGACCAGCACTGTGGCTGAAGGCGGCACGGTGGTTTACACCGCATCCGTCTCGGCACCGGTCACCGGCTCGCCAGTGGTTGTGACCCTGTCGAATGGCCAGACCATCACCATCCCGGTCGGTTCGAGCAGCGCCAGCGTCAATTTCACTGCGCCGAACGATGCGTTGGCTGGAGGCAACTCCCTGAGCGTGAAAATCGACGATGCCAAGGGCGGCAATTACGAGAAGTTGGAAGTCGATGGCAAGTCAGCCGACACCTCGATCACTGATACCCAGGACACCACCAGCCTGTCGCTGACCGCCACCGGCGCTGTGGATGAAGGCGGCCAGATTACCTACACGGCGACCCTGACCAACGCCGCTGGGACTCCGGTCACTGTGACTTTGTCGAACGGTGCCGTGATCACCATCGAGGCCGGTAAAATCAGCGGCTCCGTAACTGTCGACGCACCAAAGGACGACGTCTACAAAGACGCCGGCACCGTCGAAGCGACGATCAAAGACGCGACCGGTGGAAATTTCGAGAATCTGGTCACCAGCGATACGCCCGCGGTCACCACTGTTAACGACACCCTCGATACCAGCACCGTTTCGCTGACTGCCACCGCGAATGTTGCCGAAGGCGGCACCGTGGTTTACACGGCTTCCGTTACCGCGCCAGTGACCGGCTCGCCAGTCGTCGTGACCCTGTCGAATGGCCAAACCATCACCATCCCGGTCGGCGAAACCACTGGCAGCGTGAACTTCGTCGCGCCAAACAGCCCGCTGGCGGGTGGCAGCTCACTGAGCGTCAAGATCGACGGCGCTGCGGGCGGTAACTACGAGAAGCTGGAAGTCGATGGCAAGTCGGCGGACACCTCGGTGACTGACACGGCGGACACCACCACTCTTAGTCTGAGTGCGACCGACTCCGTGGCTGAAGGCGGCTCCATCGTCTACACCGCGACCCTGACCAATGCGGCCGGCACACCAGTGAACGTTACGCTGAGCAATGGCGCCGTGATCACCATCGCCGCCGGCGCAACCACCGGCTCCGTGACCGTCGATGCACCGAAAGACGACGTCTACAAAGACGCCGGTACCGTTGAAGCAACGATCAAAGACGCGGCCGGCGGTAACTTCGAAAACCTGGCGACCAACCCAGCGGCGGCGGTCACCAATGTGACTGACACCATCGACACTTCGACCGTCAACCTTACCGCGACCAGCGCTGTGGCTGAAGGCGGCACGGTGGTGTACACCGCGTCCGTGACTTCGCCTGTCACCGGTTCGCCAGTGGTCGTAACCCTGTCGAATGGCCAGACCATCACCATTCCGGTTGGATCGAGCAGCGCCAGCGTGAATTTCACTGCGCCTAACGATGCCCTGACCGGTGGTGGCTCCCTGAGCGTCAAAATCGACGATGCCAAGGGCGGTAACTACGAGAAGCTGGAAGTCGACGGCAAGTCGGCGGACACCTCGGTGACCGACACAGCGGACACCACGACTCTCAGCCTGTCGGCGACCGACTCCGTGGCAGAAGGCGGCTCCATCGTCTACACCGCGACCCTGACCAACGCCGCCGGCACTCCGGTGACCGTGACATTGAGCAACGGCTCCGTGATCACCATCGCCGCCGGTGCCACCTCTGGCTCCGTGACCGTCGATGCACCGAAGGACGACGTCTACAAAGACGCCGGCCAAGTCGAAGTGACCATCAAGGACGCCGCGGGTGGCAATTTTGAAAACCTGGCGACCAACCCAGCAGCGGCGGTTACCAACGTCACCGACACTGTCGATACTTCGACCGTCAATCTGACCGCAACTGCGAGTGTGGCTGAAGGCGGCACCGTGGTGTACACCGCGTCCGTGTCCGCGCCAGTGACCGGCTCGCCAGTCGTTGTGACCCTGTCGAATGGCCAGACCATCACCATCCCGGTCGGCGAAACCACTGGCAGCGTGAACTTCGTCGCGCCAAACAGCCCGCTGGCGGGTGGCAGCTCACTGAGCGTCAAGATCGACGGCGCTGCGGGCGGTAACTACGAGAAGCTGGAAGTCGACGGCAAGTCGGCGGACACCTCGGTGACCGATACCTCGGACACCACGACTCTGAGTCTGAGTGCGACCGACTCCGTGGCTGAAGGCGGTTCCATCGTTTACACCGCCACCCTGACCAACGCCGCTGGGACTCCGGTCACTGTGACCTTGTCGAACGGCGCGGTGATTACCATCGCCGCCGGCGCCACCAGTGGCTCCGTGACCGTCGATGCACCGAAGGACGACGTCTACAAAGACGCCGGCCAAGTCGAGGTGACGATCAAAGACGCCGCCGGCGGCAACTTTGAAAACCTGGCGACCAATCCGGCCGCTGCGGTTACCGACGTCACCGATACCATCGACACCTCGACGGTCAATCTGACGGCAACTTCGAGTGTGGCTGAAGGCGGCACGGTGGTGTACACCGCCTCCGTCAGCGCGCCAGTCACCGGTTCGCCAGTCGTTGTGACCCTGTCCAACGGCCAGACCATTACCATCCCGGTCGGCTCGAGCAGTGCCAGCGTCAACTTCACCGCGCCGAACGATGCGTTGGCCGGCGACGGCTCCCTGAGCGTCAAAATCGACGACGCCAAGGGCGGTAACTACGAGAAGCTGGAAGTCGACGGCAAGTCGGCGGACACCTCGGTGACCGATACTGCGGACACCACGACTCTCAGCTTGTCGGCGACCGATTCGGTCGCTGAAGGCGGCTCCATTGTTTACACCGCCACCCTGACCAACGCCGCTGGGACTCCGGTCACTGTGACCTTGTCGAACGGCGCGGTGATCACCATCGCCGCCGGCGCCACCAGCGGCTCCGTGACCGTCGATGCACCGAAGGACGACGTCTACAAAGACGCCGGCCAAGTCGAGGTGACGATCAAAGACGCCGCCGGCGGCAACTTTGAAAACCTGGCGACCAATCCGGCCGCTGCGGTCACCGATGTGACCGACACCATCGACACCTCGACCGTGAACCTGACCGCGACTTCGAGTGTGGCCGAAGGCGGCACCGTGGTTTACACCGCGTCCGTGTCCGCTCCAGTCACCGGTTCGCCAGTGGTTGTGACCCTGTCCAACGGCCAGACCATCACCATCCCGGTCGGCGCCAGCAGCGGTTCTATTAACTTCGTTGCGCCAAACGACGCGTTGGCCGGTGGCGGTTCGCTGAGCGTCAAGATCGACGGCGCTGCGGGCGGTAACTACGAGAAGCTGGAAGTCGACGGCAAGTCGGCGGATACCTCGGTGACCGATACCCAGGACACCACCACCCTCAGCCTGAGCGCAACCGATTCGGTGGCTGAAGGCGGCTCCATCGTCTACACCGCGACGCTGAGCAACGCCGCCGGCACGCCGGTCACCGTGACCTTGAGCAACGGCGCGGTGATCACCATCGCCGCCGGCGCCACCAGTGGCTCCGTGACCGTCGACGCGCCGAAAGACGACGTCTACAAAGACGCCGGCCAAGTCGAAGTGACCATCAAGGATGCTGCGGGCGGCAACTTCGAAAATCTGGCGACCAATCCGGCAGCGGCGGTCACCGATGTGACCGACACCATCGACACTTCGACGGTCAACCTCACCGCGACCAGCACTGTGGCTGAAGGCGGCACGGTGGTTTACACCGCATCCGTCTCGGCACCGGTCACCGGCTCGCCAGTGGTTGTGACCCTGTCGAATGGCCAGACCATCACCATCCCGGTCGGTTCGAGCAGCGCCAGCGTCAATTTCACTGCGCCGAACGATGCGTTGGCTGGAGGCAACTCCCTGAGCGTGAAAATCGACGATGCCAAGGGCGGCAACTACGAGAAGCTGGAAGTCGATGGCAAGTCGGCTAATACCTCGATCACTGACACCCAGGACACCACCACCCTCAGCTTGAGCGCAACCGACTCGGTCGCTGAAGGCGGTTCCATCGTTTACACCGCCACCTTGACCAACGCCGCTGGGACTCCGGTCACTGTGACCTTGTCGAACGGCGCAGTCATCACCATTGAAGCGGGTAAAACCACAGGCTCCGTGACCGTCGACGCACCAAAGGACGACGTCTACAAAGATGCCGGCACCGTCGAAGCGACGATCAAAGACGCGACCGGTGGAAATTTCGAGAATCTGGTCACCAGCGATACGCCCGCGGTCACCACTGTTAACGACACCCTCGATACCAGCACCGTTTCGCTGACTGCCACCGCGAATGTTGCCGAAGGCGGCACCGTGGTTTACACGGCTTCCGTTACCGCGCCAGTGACCGGCTCGCCAGTGGTCGTGACCCTGTCGAATGGCCAGACCATCACCATCCCGGTCGGCGAAACCACTGGCAGCGTGAACTTCGTCGCGCCGAACGATGCCCTGACCGGTGGTGGCTCCCTGAGCGTCAAAATCGACGATGCCAAGGGCGGTAACTACGAGAAGCTGGAAGTCGATGGCAAGTCAGCCGACACCTCGGTTACCGACACGGCAGACACCACCACCCTCAGCCTGAGCGCTACTGACTCCGTGGCTGAGGGCGGCTCCATCGTTTACACCGCCACCCTGACCAACGTCGCCGGCACACCGGTCACCGTGACCTTGTCGAACGGTGCCGTGATCACCATCGCCGCCGGCGCCACCAGTGGCTCCGTGACCGTCGACGCGCCAAAAGACGACGTCTATAAAGACGCCGGCCAAGTCGAAGTGACCATCAAGGACGCTGCTGGCGGCAACTTCGAAAATCTGGCCACCAATCCGGCAGCGGCGGTCACCGATGTGACCGACACCATCGACACCTCGACCGTGAACCTGACCGCGACTTCGAGTGTGGCCGAAGGCGGCACCGTGGTGTACACCGCGTCCGTGACTTCGCCTGTCACCGGTTCGCCGGTGGTCGTAACCCTGTCGAATGGCCAGACCATCACCATCCCGGTCGGCGCCAGCAGTGCCAGCGTCAACTTCACCGCGCCGAACGATGCGTTGGCCGGTGACGGCTCCCTGAGCGTCAAGATTGACGATGCCAAGGGCGGCAACTACGAGAAGCTGGAAGTCGATGGCAAGTCAGCCGACACCTCGGTGACCGATACCTCGGACACCACGACTCTGAGCCTGAGCGCGACCGACTCCGTGGCAGAAGGCGGCTCCATCGTTTACACCGCCACCCTGACCAATGCCGCCGGCACGCCGGTCACCGTGACACTGTCGAACGGTGCCGTGATCACCATCGCCGCCGGCGCCACCAGCGGCTCCGTGACCGTCGATGCACCGAAGGACGACGTCTACAAAGACGCCGGCCAAGTCGAAGTGACCATCAAAGACGCCGCCGGCGGCAACTTTGAAAACCTGGCGACCAATCCGGCAGCGGCGGTCACCGATGTGACCGACACCATCGACACTTCGACGGTCAACCTCACCGCGACCAGCACTGTGGCTGAAGGCGGCACGGTGGTTTACACCGCATCCGTCTCGGCACCGGTCACCGGCTCGCCAGTGGTTGTGACCTTGTCCAACGGCCAGACCATCACCATCCCGGTCGGTTCGAGCAGTGCCAGCGTCAACTTCACCGCGCCGAACGATGCCCTGACCGGTGGTGGCTCCCTGAGCGTCAAAATCGACGACGCCAAGGGCGGTAACTACGAGAAGCTGGAAGTCGACGGCAAGTCAGCCGACACCTCGATCACCGACACAGCGGACACCACTAATCTCAGCCTGAGCGCCACCAACTCGGTGACCGAAGGTGGCCAGATCACCTACACCGCGACCCTGACCAACGCCGCCGGCACTCCGGTGACCGTGACATTGAGCAACGGCTCCGTGATCACCATCGATGCCGGTAAAACCACCGGCACCGTGACCGTCCCGGCACCATCCGATGACGTCTACAAGGACGCGGGCACGGTTCAGGCGACCATCTCCACCGCCACCGGTGGCAACTTCGAGAACCTGGTCCCTAGCACTGCCCCGGCAGTCACCAGCGTCACCGACACTATCGATACTTCGACCGTCACCCTGAACGCGACATCCACCATCGCCGAAGGCGGCACGGTGGTTTACACCGCCTCCGTCAGCGCGCCAGTCACCGGTTCGCCAGTCGTTGTGACCCTGTCCAACGGCCAGACCATCACCATTCCGGTCGGCTCGAGCAGTGCCAGCGTCAACTTCACCGCGCCGAATGATGCGTTGGCCGGCGGCGGTTCCCTGAGCGTCAAGATCGACGACGCCAAGGGCGGCAACTACGAGAAGCTGGAAGTCGACGGCAAGTCGGCGGATACCTCGGTGACTGACACGACAGACACCACCACTCTTAGTCTGAGTGCGACCGACTCCGTGGCTGAAGGCGGTTCCATCGTTTACACCGCCACCCTGACCAACGCCGCCGGCACCCCGGTCACCGTGACACTGTCGAACGGCGCGGTGATCACCATCGCCGCCGGCGCCACCAGCGGCTCCGTGACCGTCGACGCGCCGAAGGACGACGTCTACAAAGATGCCGGCCAAGTCGAAGTGACCATCAAGGATGCTGCGGGCGGCAACTTCGAAAATCTGGCCACCAATCCGGCAGCGGCGGTCACCGATGTGACCGACACCATCGACACCTCGACCGTGAACCTGACCGCGACTTCGAGTGTGGCCGAAGGCGGCACCGTGGTGTACACCGCATCCGTCTCGGCACCGGTCACCGGCTCGCCAGTGGTTGTGACCCTGTCGAATGGCCAGACCATCACCATCCCGGTCGGTTCGAGCAGCGCCAGCGTCAATTTCACCGCGCCGAACGATGCGTTGGCTGGCGGCAACTCCCTGAGCGTCAAGATCGACGATGCCAAGGGCGGCAACTACGAGAAGCTGGAAGTCGATGGCAAGTCAGCCGACACCTCGATCACCGACACGGCGGACACCACGACTCTGAGCCTGAGCGCGACCGACTCCGTGGCAGAAGGCGGCTCCATCGTTTACACCGCCACCCTGACCAATGCCGCCGGCACGCCGGTCACCGTGACACTGTCGAACGGTGCCGTGATCACCATCGCCGCCGGCGCCACCAGCGGCTCCGTGACCGTCGATGCACCGAAGGACGACGTCTACAAAGACGCCGGTACCGTTGAAGCAACGATCAAAGACGCGGCCGGCGGTAACTTCGAAAACCTGGCGACCAACCCAGCGGCGGCGGTCACCAATGTGACTGACACCATCGACACTTCGACCGTCAACCTGACCGCGACCAGCGCTGTGGCTGAAGGCGGCACGGTGGTGTATACCGCGTCCGTGTCCGCTCCAGTCACCGGTTCGCCAGTCGTCGTGACCCTGTCGAACGGCCAGACCATCACCATCCCGGTCGGCGCCAGCAGTGCCAGCGTCAACTTCACCGCGCCGAACGATGCGTTGGCCGGCGGCGGTTCCCTGAGCGTGAAAATCGACGATGCCAAGGGCGGTAACTACGAGAAACTGGAAGTCGACGGCAAGTCAGCCGACACCTCGGTGACCGATACCTCGGACACCACGACTCTGAGCCTGAGCGCGACCGACTCGGTGGCTGAAGGCGGCTCCATCGTTTACACCGCCACCCTGACCAACGCCGCCGGCACTCCGGTCACCGTGACACTGTCGAACGGTGCCGTGATCACCATCGCAGCCGGCGCAACCAGCGGCTCCGTGACCGTCGACGCACCAAAGGACGACGTCTACAAAGACGCCGGCACCGTCGAAGCGACGATCAAAGACGCGACCGGTGGCAATTTCGAGAACCTGGTCACCAGCGATACGCCCGCTGTCACCACTGTTAACGATACCCTCGATACCAGCACCGTTTCGCTGACTGCCACCGCGAATGTTGCCGAAGGCGGCACCGTGGTTTACACGGCTTCCGTTACCGCGCCAGTGACCGGCTCGCCAGTCGTCGTGACCCTGTCGAATGGCCAAACCATCACCATCCCGGTCGGCGAAACCACTGGCAGCGTGAACTTCGTCGCGCCAAACAGCCCGCTGGCGGGTGGCAGCTCACTGAGCGTCAAGATCGACGGCGCTGCGGGCGGTAACTACGAGAAGCTGGAAGTCGACGGCAAGTCGGCGGACACCTCGGTGACCGATACCTCGGACACCACCACTCTTAGTCTGAGTGCGACCGACTCCGTGGCTGAAGGCGGTTCCATCGTTTACACCGCGACCCTGACCAATGCCGCCGGCACGCCGGTCACCGTGACCCTGTCGAACGGCGCGGTGATCACCATCGCCGCCGGCGCAACCACCGGCTCCGTGACCGTCGATGCACCGAAAGACGACGTCTACAAAGACGCCGGTACCGTTGAAGCAACGATCAAAGACGCGGCCGGCGGTAACTTCGAAAACCTAGCGAGCAATCCAGCGGCAGCAGTTACCGAAGTCACCGACACCGTCGACACTTCGACGGTGAACCTGACCGCGACGTCCACCGTCGCCGAAGGCGGCACGGTGGTGTACACCGCATCCGTCAGCGCACCGGTCACCGGCTCGCCAGTGGTCGTGACCCTGTCCAACGGCCAGACCATCACCATCCCGGTCGGCTCGAGCAGTGCCAGCGTCAACTTCACCGCGCCAAACGACGCTTTGTCGGGCGGCGGTTCGCTGAGCGTAAAAATCGACGATGCCAAGGGCGGCAACTACGAGAAGCTGGAAGTCGATGGCAAATCAGCCGACACCTCGGTGACCGATACCTCGGACACCACGACTCTGAGCCTGAGCGCGACCGACTCGGTGGCTGAAGGCGGCTCCATCGTTTACACCGCCACCCTGAGCAATGCGGCCGGTACACCAGTGACCGTGACCTTGTCGAACGGTGCCGTGATCACTATCGATGCCGGCAAAACCACCGGCACCGTGACCGTCGCGGCACCGTCCGATGACGTTTACAAAGACGTCGGCACTGTTCAGGCGACCATCTCCACCGCCACCGGTGGCAACTTCGAGAACCTGGTTCCTAGCACTGCCCCGGCAGTCACCAGCGTCACCGACACCGTCGACACTTCGACGGTCAACCTCACCGCGACCAGCACTGTGACCGAAGGCGGCACGGTGGTATACACCGCCTCCGTCAGCGCGCCAGTAACCGGTTCGCCAGTCGTTGTGACCTTGTCCAACGGCCAGACCATCACCATCCCGGTCGGCTCGAGCAGTGCCAGCGTCAACTTCACCGCGCCAAACGACGCTTTGTCGGGCGGCGGTTCGCTGAGCGTAAAAATCGACGATGCCAAGGGCGGCAACTACGAGAAGCTGGAAGTCGATGGCAAATCAGCCGACACCTCGGTGACCGATACCTCGGACACCACGACTCTGAGCCTGAGCGCGACCGACTCGGTGGCTGAAGGCGGCTCCATCGTTTACACCGCCACCCTGAGCAATGCGGCCGGTACACCAGTGACCGTGACCTTGTCGAACGGTGCCGTGATCACTATCGATGCCGGCAAAACCACCGGCACCGTGACCGTCGCGGCACCGTCCGATGACGTTTACAAAGACGCCGGCACGGTTCAGGCGACCATCTCCACCGCCACCGGTGGCAACTTCGAGAACCTGGTTCCTAGCACTGCCCCGGCAGTCACCAGCGTCACCGACACTATCGACACTTCGACCGTGAACCTGACCGCGACGTCCACCATCGCCGAAGGCGGCACGGTGGTTTACACCGCGTCCGTGACTTCACCAGTCACCGGCTCGCCAGTCGTTGTGACCCTGTCCAACGGCCAGACCATCACCATTCCGGTCGGTTCGAGCAGTGCCAGCGTCAACTTCACCGCGCCGAACGATGCGTTGGCCGGCGGCGGTTCGCTGAGCGTGAAAATCGACGATGCCAAGGGCGGCAATTACGAGAAGCTGGAAGTCGACGGCAAGTCGGCTGATACCTCGATCACCGACACGGCGGACACCACCACTCTCAGCCTGAGCGCGACCAACTCGGTCGCCGAAGGTGGCCAGATCACCTACACCGCGACCCTGACCAACGCCGCCGGCACTCCGGTGACCGTGACGCTGAGCAACGGTGCCGTGATCACCATCGACGCCGGTAAAACCACCGGCAGCGTGACCGTCCCGGCGCCATCCGATGACGTCTACAAAGACGCTGGCACCGTTCAGGCGACCATCTCCACCGCCACCGGTGGCAACTTCGAGAACCTGGTTCCTAGCACTGCCCCGGCAGTCACCAGCGTCACCGACACCATCGATACTTCGACGGTGAACCTGACGGCGACGTCCACCGTCGCCGAAGGCGGCACGGTGGTGTACACCGCCTCCGTCAGCGCGCCAGTAACCGGTTCGCCAGTCGTTGTGACCCTGTCCAACGGCCAGACCATCACCATTCCGGTCGGCTCGAGCAGCGCCAGCGTGAATTTCACTGCGCCGAACGATGCGTTGGCCGGCGGCGGTTCCCTGAGCGTGAAAATCGACGATGCCAAGGGCGGTAACTACGAGAAGCTGGAAGTCGATGGCAAATCAGCCGACACCTCGATCACCGACACCGTCGACGCCACCAATCTCAGCCTGAGCGCCACCAACTCAGTGGCCGAAGGTGGCCAGATCACCTACACCGCGACCCTGACCAACGCCGCCGGCACTCCGGTGACCGTGACGTTGAGCAACGGCGCAGTCATCACCATTGAAGCGGGTAAAACCACCGGCACCGTAACCGTCCCGGCACCATCCGATGACGTCTACAAAGACGCCGGCACCGTTCAGGCGACCATCTCCACCGCCACCGGTGGCAACTTCGAGAACCTGGTCCCTAGCACTGCCCCGGCAGTCACCAGCGTCACCGACACTATCGACACTTCGACCGTCACCCTGAACGCCACCGCTTCGGCGGCGGAAGGCGGCACCGTCACCTACACCGCGACCGTCGGTGCACCGGTGACTGGCAGCCCGGTTACCGTGTCCCTGGCCAACGGCCAGACGATCACCATCGAGGTCGGTAAAACCACCGGTACCGTGACCACCGCCGCGCCGAACGACGCGTTGGCCGGCCATACTCCGCTGACCAACTCGATCACCAGTGTCAGCGGCGGCAACTACGAGAACCTGGTGGCGGACAAAACGCCGGTCAGCACCACCGTGACCGACACCGTCGACACCACCAATCTCAGCCTGAGCGCCACCAACTCGGTCGCCGAAGGTGGTTCCATCGTTTACACCGCCACCCTGACCAACGCCGCCGGCACTCCGGTGACCGTGACGCTGAGCAACGGTGCCGTGATCACTATCGATGCCGGCAAAACCACCGGCACCGTGACCGTCGCGGCACCGTCCGATGACGTTTACAAAGACGCCGGCACGGTTCAGGCGACCATCTCCACCGCCACCGGTGGCAACTTCGAGAACCTGGTTCCTAGCACTGCCCCGGCAGTCACCAGCGTCACCGACACCATCGATACTTCGACGGTGAACCTGACCGCGACGTCCACCATCGCCGAAGGCGGCACGGTGGTTTACACCGCCTCCGTCAGCGCGCCAGTAACCGGTTCGCCAGTCGTTGTGACCTTGTCCAACGGCCAGACCATCACCATCCCGGTCGGCTCGAGCAGTGCCAGCGTCAACTTCACCGCGCCAAACGACGCTTTGTCGGGCGGCGGTTCGCTGAGCGTAAAAATCGACGATGCCAAGGGCGGCAACTACGAGAAGCTGGAAGTCGATGGCAAATCAGCCGACACCTCGGTGACTGATACCTCGGACACCACGACTCTGAGCCTGAGCGCGACCGACTCGGTGGCTGAAGGCGGCTCCATCGTTTACACCGCCACCCTGACCAACGCCGCCGGCACTCCGGTGACCGTGACCTTGAGCAACGGCTCCGTGATCACCATCGACGCCGGTAAAACCACCGGCACCGTGACCGTCGCGGCACCGTCCGATGACGTTTACAAAGACGCCGGCACCGTTCAGGCGACCATCTCCACCGCCACCGGTGGCAACTTCGAGAACCTGGTTCCTAGCACTGCCCCGGCAGTCACCAGCGTCACCGACACTATCGACACTTCGACCGTCACCCTGAACGCCACCGCTTCGGCGGCGGAAGGCGGCACCGTCACCTACACCGCGACCGTCGGTGCACCGGTGACTGGCAGCCCGGTTACCGTGTCCCTGGCCAACGGCCAGACGATCACCATCGACGTCGGTAAAACCACCGGTACCGTGACCACCGCCGCGCCGAACGACGCGTTGGCCGGCCATACTCCGCTGACCAACTCGATCACCAGCGTCAGCGGCGGCAACTACGAGAACCTGATGGCGGACAAAACGCCGGTCAGCACCACCGTGACCGACACCGTCGACGCCACCAACCTCAGCCTGAGCGCCACCAACTCGGTCGCCGAAGGTGGTTCCATCGTTTACACCGCCACCCTGACCAACGCCGCCGGCACTCCGGTGACCGTGACGCTGAGCAACGGTGCCGTGATCACTATCGATGCCGGCAAAACCACCGGCACCGTGACCGTCGCGGCACCGTCCGATGACGTTTACAAAGACGCCGGCACGGTTCAGGCGACCATCTCCACCGCCACCGGTGGCAACTTCGAGAACCTGGTTCCTAGCACTGCCCCGGCAGTCACCAGCGTCACCGACACCATCGATACTTCGACGGTGAACCTGACCGCAACGTCCACCATCGCCGAAGGCGGCACGGTGGTTTACACCGCCTCCGTCAGCGCGCCAGTAACCGGTTCGCCAGTCGTTGTGACCCTGTCCAACGGCCAGACCATCACCATTCCGGTCGGCTCGAGCAGTGCCAGTGTCAACTTCACCGCGCCGAACGATGCCCTGACCGGTGGTGGCTCCCTGAGCGTCAAAATCGACGACGCCAAGGGCGGTAACTACGAGAAGCTAGAAGTCGATGGCAAGTCGGCTGATACCTCGATCACCGACACAGCGGACACCACCCATCTCAGCCTGAGCGCCACCAACTCAGTGGCCGAAGGTGGCCAGATCACCTACACCGCGACCCTGACCAACGCCGCCGGCACTCCGGTGACCGTGACGTTGAGCAACGGCTCCGTGATCACCATCGATGCCGGTAAAACCACCGGCACCGTGACCGTCGCGGCGCCATCCGATGACGTTTACAAAGACGCCGGCACCGTTCAGGCGACCATCTCCACCGCCACCGGTGGCAACTTCGAGAACCTGGTCCCTAGCACTGCCCCGGCAGTCACCAGCGTCACCGACACTATCGACACTTCGACCGTCACCCTGAACGCCACCGCTTCGGCGGCGGAAGGCGGCACCGTCACTTACACCGCGACCGTCGGTGCACCGGTGACTGGCAGCCCGGTTACCGTGTCCCTGGCCAACGGCCAGACGATCACCATCGAGGTCGGTAAAACCACCGGTACCGTGACCACCGCCGCGCCGAACGACGCGTTGGCCGGCCATACTCCGCTGACCAACTCGATCACCAGCGTCAGCGGCGGCAACTACGAGAACCTGGTGGCGGACAAAACGCCGGTCAGCACCACCGTGACCGACACCGTCGACACCACCAATCTCAGCCTGAGCGCGACCAACTCGGTCGCCGAAGGTGGCCAGATCACCTACACCGCGACCCTGACCAACGCCGCCGGCACTCCGGTGACCGTGACCTTGAGCAACGGCTCCGTGATCACCATCGACGCCGGTAAAACCACCGGCACCGTGACCGTCCCGGCGCCATCCGATGACGTTTACAAAGACGCCGGCACCGTTCAGGCGACCATCTCCACCGCCACCGGTGGCAACTTCGAGAACCTGGTTCCTAGCACTGCCCCGGCAGTCACCAGCGTCACCGACACTATCGACACTTCGACCGTCACCCTGAACGCCACCGCTTCGGCGGCGGAAGGCGGCACCGTCACCTACACCGCGACCGTCGGTGCACCGGTGACTGGCAGCCCGGTTACCGTGTCCCTGGCCAACGGCCAGACGATCACCATCGACGTCGGTAAAACCACCGGTACCGTGACCACCGCCGCGCCGAACGACGCGTTGGCCGGCCATACTCCGCTGACCAACTCGATCACCAGCGTCAGCGGCGGCAACTACGAGAACCTGGTGGCGGACAAAACGCCGGTCAGCACCACCGTGACCGACACCGTCGACACCACCACCCTCAGCCTGAGCGCCACCAACTCGGTCGCCGAAGGTGGCCAGATCACTTACACCGCGACCCTGACCAACGCCGCCGGCACACCGGTCACCGTGACGTTGAGCAACGGCTCCGTGATCACCATCGACGCCGGTAAAACCACCGGCACCGTGACCGTCGCGGCACCGTCCGATGACGTTTACAAAGACGCCGGCACGGTTCAGGCGACCATCTCCACCGCCACCGGTGGCAACTTCGAGAACCTGGTCACCAGCAACACCGCTGCGGTCACGACTGTCACCGACACCATCGACAAAACCGAAGTCAGCATCAGCGGCAGCACCTCGGTGACCGAAGGCCAGACCGCCAGCTACACCGTCAGCCTGACCCACCCGGCACAGACCGAAGTGACCCTGAAAATCGTCTACAGCGGCACCGCCGCCGACGGTTCGGACTTCACCGGCGTGTACACCGTGAAAATCCCGGCTGGCGCCAGCAGCGCGAGCTTCAACGTCGCAACGCTGGACGACAAGCTCACCGAAGGCACCGAGAACTTCGTGATCAAGATCGACTCGGCCACCGGCGGTAACTTCGAAAACCTCGCGGTCAGCGCTTCCAGCGGCAGCGTCAGCACCTCGATCACCGACAACGATGCCGCGCCGGTTCTCGACCTGGACGCCAACAACTCCAGCGGTGCCACCGGGGCCAACTACAACGTGACCTTCACCGAAGGCACCGCCGGCCAGGGCGTATCGATCGGCGACACCGACCTGAAGATCACCGACCCGGACAGCACGATGCTGACCGGCGCCACCATCGTGCTGACCAACCGTCAGCCGGGCGACGCGCTGAACCTGGGCAACAGCGTCAACGGCATCAGCATCAACGCCAACAGCCAGGACGGCACTGTCACCCTGACCCTGTCGGGCAACGCGACGCTGGCCGACTACATGCAGCAGATCAAAAACATCAGTTTCACCAACAGCAGTGAAGATCCGAACACCGTGCCGCGGATCATCACCGTGACGGTGACCGATGGCAGCAACTACTCCAACACCGCGACCACCACCGTCAACGTGGTGGCCGTGAACGATGCGCCGACCGCCGCACCGGTTAACGTCACTGGCACCGAAGACACCCCACTGATCCTCGGCTGGTCGACCTTCGGCGTCAGCGATGTCGACAGTTCGGCCGCCAACCTGGGGGTGAAAATCACTCAGTTGCCGGGCGAAGGCAAGTTGCAGTACCTGGACGGTTCGACCTGGAAAGACGTGGCGACCAACCAGACCTTCACTAAAGCCGACATCGACGCCGGCAAACTGCGCTTCACGCCAGATGCCAACGAATCAGGCGTTGACGGCTACGGCGGCACCGGTGTGGGCAATAACCAGGCGGACTACGCGCAAATCAAGTTCCAGCCAACCGACGGTCAGCTGCTGGGCAACACCGGCACGGTGAAAATCGACATCACACCGGTTGCCGACGCGCCATCCCTGAGCGTCGCGGACAACAGCGTCAAGTCCACCGGCCTGATCAAGGAAGTCTGGACCGGTCTGTCGGGCCTCGGCACCGATGGCAGCGGCGCGGCTTCCGGCACGCTGAAATCGGTCATCGACAGCGCGGGTACCCCGAACAGCAGCGCCGCCGTGACCAACGTGCAGTCCGACGGCGTCGCCGTCGGCACGGCCTCGAAAACGTCCGGCCTGATCTACCTCGAAGCCGGCAAGACGTACACCTTCAGCGGTACCGGTGACGACAGTCTGTTGGTGACCATCGGTGGCCAGAATGTGGCCGCGGCCACGTGGGGTGCAGGCGGCAAGCTGAACGGCTCGTTCACCCCGACCACCAGCGGCTACTACACCCTGGACATCTACCACCACAACCAGCATGGCCCGGGTAACTATGACGTCAACCTGTCGATCAACGGCGGTGCCGCAGTCGACCTGAGCAGCGCCGGCGTGCCGCTGTACACCGGCGTGGCGGATCTGGCCGCTTCTGGCGTGACCGTTTCCGACCTGCACGGCACCAATGGCGAAGGCTACTACGACGGCTACAAACTCAACGAAGGCGCCGAAGGCACCAGCGTTCACTTGTCCGCGATCAAGACAGCACTGACCGACACTGACGGCTCCGAAAGCCTGAGTGTGAAAATCAGCGGCATCCCGGCGGGCTCGGTGCTCACCGATGGCGCAGGTCACACCTTCACCGCCAGCGCGACCAACGGCGAAGCCAACGTCACCGGCTGGAACCTCGGCACCCTGACCGTCACACCGCCGTCGTACTACAACGGCCAATTCACCCTGACCGTCACCTCGACGTCCACCGAAGCCCATGGCGGTTCGGCACCGAGCACCGCGCAGATCCCGGTCACGGTGTACCCGGCGGTTTACAACGCCATCACCGCCACTGCGGCCGACGACACCATCACCGGCACCGATGGTAACGACATCATGGTCGCCGACATCGGCGGGCTGACCGTGGTGCCGGGCACTAACTACAATATCGCGTTCATGGTCGACAGCTCGGGCAGCATGAGCGCCTCTTCGATCAGCGCGGCCAAGGATTCGCTGACGGCGGTGTTCAACACCCTCAAGCAAAGCCTGGGCAGCAACTCCGGGACCGTGAAGATTTTCCTGGTGGACTTCGATACCCAGGTCAACAAGTCGGTGTCGGTGAACCTGAATGACCCGAACGCACTGACCCTGCTCAAGTCAGTACTGGACTCGATGTCGTCCGGCGGTGGCACCAACTACGAGGACGTGTTCAAAACCACGGCCAACTGGTTCCAGAGTGCCGACGCCACTGCCAATACCGGTGCGAAGAACCTCACGTACTTCATCACTGACGGCAAGCCGACCTACTACCAGAGCGGTGAGCAGACCAACCCGACCTTGTACGGCAACGTGAAGCTCGATGACGTCATCACCACCACCAATTACAAGTTGGGGCAGACCTATTCCAGCTATCTGGACAGCACTCACTACCTGACCATCGACAGCGCCGGCAACGTCACGCTGCAGACTCTGAAAAACTCTGGGCGCTGGAGCAGTTCTGAACTGGGCACCCTCCATGCCGAGGGTAACGGCACGTACGAACTGTCCTATCGCGATGGCACCGGCAGCAGCACCGATTCCACCGCCATCGACAACTCCACCAGCGGCTTCGCATTGCTAAGCAACGTGTCGACGGTGGAAGCGATCGGCCTGAACACAGACGTCACCCTCACCGACCTCAAGCCCTACGACTCGAATCAAACGCCACAAACCAACATCGACCCGAAAGACCTGACCAACTCGATCATCGGCCATACCGAAGCGACAATGCCGGGTGCCGACACGGTCAGCGGCGGTGACGGCAACGATCTTCTGTTCGGCGATCTGGTGAGCTTCAATGGCATCGCCGGCGAGGGTTATCAGGCCATGCAGGCGTTCGTGGCCCAGCAGACCGGCGTCGACGTCAGCAAAGTCACCACCAGCAACGTGCACCAGTACATCACCGAGCACTACACCGCGTTCGACGTGTCTGGCGCCCACGACGGTAACGACACGCTGCTGGGTGGCGCAGGCAACGACATTCTCTTCGGCCAGGGCGGCAACGACCTCCTCGACGGCGGCAAGGGCAATGACATCCTGCTCGGCGGCAGCGGCAATGACTCGTTGATCGGCGGTCAAGGCAACGACATCCTGATTGGTGGTTCGGGTGCCGACACCTTCATCTGGAAGGCTGGCGACACCGGCAGCGACGTGATCAAGGACTTCAAGGCCAGCGAAGGCGACCGCATCGACCTGCGCGATCTGTTGCAGGGTGAAAGCGGCAGCACCATCGACAACTTCCTGAAGATCACCACCGTGGATGGCGTGTCGTCCTTGCAGGTCAGCTCCGCCGGCAAGTTCAACGGCGCCGACGCAGCAGCGGCCACCCCGGACGTGACGATCAAACTGGAAGGTAACAATTGGTCCAGCGCCAGCATCAACTCGTTGATCGCCGGCAGTGACCCGACCATCAAGATCGATCACAACAACAGCTGATCAGCAGGCTGACGGCCGCCCAAACCGGGCGGCCGTCATGTATGCGCACACCTCACGGGTGACGATTTCGTCGTCACACCGCATACTCGCCTGCGTTGGCCTATGCTGCTGACAGCATGACGCTGGTCCATTTCCGAGGGATGCTCAATGTTTTACGTGCAACGCGATGCGCAAGGCCAGTTAGTGCGCGTGGAAGCCACGGCCTACGCCGAGGCCACGGAAACGCTGCCGGCCGACCACCATGAAATCCAGGCCTGGTATGCCAACGAAGTGGTGGAGACCAGCCTCAAACAGCTCAAGCAGAGCGACCTGGAAATGATCCGGGTGCTCGACGACTTGATCCAGGTGCTGACCCAAAAAGGCGTGATCCGCGTCACCGACCTGCCGCCGGCCGCACAAGCCAAACTCATGGACCGAACCCAGGCCCGCCAGGCGCTGGGCGGGTTGAGCCAGTTGATCGATGATGATGAGACGGGGTTGATCTAACGCCCCGCCTTCATTGTTGTTTGTGCTGACGCCTTCGCGGGCAAGCCTCGCTCCTACAGGATTTGTGTCGTGCCGCAATCGCGTGAACGAACGCAACTCTGTAGGAGCGAGGCTTGCCCGCGAAGGCGATCTTCAACTCACCACCGCTCTAACCTGCTAAACCTTGGCTCGAGCCTGCATCATTTCCGGCGATTCAAGGTGATCCAGCGCCCGCTCCACCAACAATTGCACGCCATCGGCCATTCGGGTAAGCGCCAGGGCTACTGAGCGCCGTAAGCCTTCCACATCATCCGCCAGGTCGGCAGCGATTTTGAACATAAGAAATATCCTAGACAGTAAGTTGGAGCCGTCACCGTTCGCTTGCACGCGAATAGGGTGGCGGCCGTGCGCAGGTGTGCAAGACCGGGACTGTTTAGGACACCCAGCAGATCCGAGGATCTCCTGCGCGCAGCCGCCATAAAGCAGTGAACATCGAAATGCTCATTGAGGGGAATGGCAGCACGCTACCTAAACAGTTTGGTCGGACTTGCACGTCCGTGTCACCGATTATTCAGTGACAAAGCCAGACTAGACCTGAGTTTCGGCCGGAACAAGTTCACCAAAACCGCTACAACTTGAAGGAAATCTCCTAGGATCTTGCTACCAGAATAATCGGTGTCCGCGCGGGCGCCATCGCCAAGGCTTCGGCTCACCAAAGAGTTGCCCCTGAACCCCATACAACCCCATCTCACGAATCACCGACAACTCCCCTTCGGTCTCGACCCTCTCGGCAATCAACGGCAAATCAATGCTGTGCGCCGCCCGCTGAATCGCCTCGATGAACAGACGCTTGTCGCTCTCCTGGTCAATCGCCCGGATGTAACTGCCGTCGATCTTCAGATACGCCAACCCCAGCCGCGCCAGGTTGCCGATCATGCTGAAGCGCCCACCAAAACGCTGCAGACTCAGCGAGAACCCAAGCTCGCGCAAACGCCGCGTCAGTTGTTCCAGCACCGCCTGCTCGGGCAGTTGTTCTTCGCCGATTTCCAGGGTCAGGCGCTCCCCGAAACTCGAATGCTGACGCAGGATGTCGAACACTGTGTTCAGCGCCTGCGGATCCGCCAGTGTCGCCGAAGACAGGTTCAGCGCCAGCGACTCTTGATGGTCGGCCATCTGCTCAAGCACCCGCTCCAGCATCAAACGGTCCAGCCGCGCGGTCCAGCCGAAACGCTCGAGCCACGGCAGGAACCGCCCGGCAGGAATGGTCTGGCCCTGCTCGTCGAGCAGGCGCGACAGCACTTTGTAATGCAGCACGCACTGTGTGTCCTGACTGGCCACCACCGGCTGGAAGTACAGCTCGAAACGCTGCTGATCCAACGCCTCATCCAGCAAGGTATGCCAGGCATGGTGATCGTCACCAACCCGGGCCGGCACGCCCTGATCGAGACACGCCCAGCTCGGCTCGCCCTGACTTTCCGCCTGGGCCAGCGCCTGATCCGCCAGACCGATCACCGCTTGCGGCGAGTCGCCATGGGCAAACGGCGCCAGCCCGATCGATGCCACCGAAGCCACGTCCGTGGCACCCGTCGCATGCAAGCTCGCCAAGGCACTGTCGAGGTTACTCGCCAGTTGCAGCGCTTCTTCGCGCACCAGCCCCGGCGCCAGCACGGCGAATTCACCGCCACGAATCCGCGTCACGAGGTTTTGGGTTTCCGGGTACTTGGCGCACTCGCGGGACAATTGCTCGCCCACAGCCTTGAGCAATTCATCGGTACGCTGACCACCCAGCCGCTGGTTCAACCCGGCCAGATCCTTCACCCGCAACAGCAACAGATAACCGGAGCTGGCCTGCTCCGGGTTGCTCACTCGTGCGTTCAATTGCATTTCGAAATAGCGCCGGTTGGCCAGACCGGTCAGGTTGTCCTGATAGGATTCGGCCCGCAGCTTTTCGCTGCGTTCGGCCTGTTCCTGAAACAGCGCCTTAAGCTTTTCGACCATCTGGTTCATGGCCTGCACCACCCGGCGCAGTTCCGGGGTACGCGGCAGTTCCGGCAGGCTGAGGAATTCCCGGCGAGCAATGGCGTGGGACTGCTTGACCATGTAATCCAGCGGTTTCAATTGCCGGCGCAGCAACAACGCGCCCAGCACCGCACTCACCGCGCCGCAGATCAACAACCAGCCAAGGCTGCCCAACGCGCTTTGCCACAGTTTGGCCAACGCGAACATCGGATGGCTGACCACCTCGACTCGCGCGGCCTGCTCCCAGCCACGGCTGACAAGGGCGTCGCCACCGGCCGGTTCCAGGCCGATCAGTTTGACGAACCAGTCCGGTACGTTGGTGACCGCCGGAATGCCGCTGCGCTCGACAATGGTCTTGTCGTTGGCCAGGTCGACCACACGGATGCTCGCGTAATAACCGCTGTCGAAGATCGAACTGACCAGCAACTCGACCATCGCCGGGTCGTCGATGTTCGGCGTCAGAGACAGCGCCAACGCCGTCGCGGCGTCCTGGGCGTGGGAGCGCAACTGGTTGACGTACTGGGTGCGCGAGCTTTCCAGACTGACCATGAAGCTGCCGGTGAAGGCGACCACCAGGAACAGACAGATAGCGATCAACAGCTGTTTGAACAAAGACATCTGAGCGCGTGCTCCTAGTTAGTCGTCTCGACCGGGAATCCTTCGGCCTGCATTTTCTTCAACACATCCTGCCAGCGGGACAGGCGTTTGGTGTCACCGACCTTTTTGTTGCCCTTGGCACCCGGTAACCACAACCCTTCGGCATTGAAAGAGTAGACCGGCAGCAAATCGGTTCGCTGGCTGGCGGGCTTGATCGCATCGATCAGGCTGTCGAGTACCAAAGGCATGGCCTCGGGGTTTGAGTAGTAGGTCAGGACCATGTGCGCGCGGTTCAGGCGCAAAGCCTTGACGTAGGTAATGCGCAGCTTGTCACTGGAGACACCGAGATGGCGCAGGCTGAAATACTTGGCGATAGCGTAGTCTTCACAATCGCCGGCGCCTTTCCACAAGGCTTCGATCGGGGTTTCCCAATAATCGACCTCGTGCCACAAGTCGATGTCTTCTTCGTAACGCATCTGCTTGTTGACGAATCGGTTGACCACGTTGAGCTGTTCCAGCTCGCCGATCTGCTTCTGCGTGGCCAGCAACTGCTGCCAGGCATCGATGCGCTGCTGCCCTTCACCCAAAGGCCCGTACAATGCCTGCGCACGACGGCTGATCAGCGAAAAATCCCAGTCGGCATGCAGCCCGCCCAGCATGACGCCGGCCAGCAGCAGTGCGCAGCATAGCCAGCGCAAAGTCCGAGGGATCGCGAAACGTACCGCCAATGCGAGGCATCCAGATCAGGCAGATGGAAATCTGCTTGATGGTGAAGGGTAGCCAACTAAAAGACAATGGCACGGTGAGATCACTGCGGGCACGCTAAACTTTGCATTGCGGGTGCAATAAAAAGATCGCAGCTTTGCAGGCGCTGCTGAAGGCTGCGATCTTTTGACTGTTTGACAACCCCTCAAGCAGTCTCTAGTGTCCATTTGGATCCAAGTATCTTCAGCCAAACAGGGTGCGTTTGTTGTGACACAGAAGCCCAACCCTCTCAGCAGCATCAAGGTCAACGGGCCGATTCCCGCTCATCTGGCACGCTCGGTGATCGAAGAAACCCTGCGCGCAGCCATTCTCGACGGCCGCATTCCCTGCGGCACCGCCCTGCGTCAGCAAGACCTCGCCGACCTGTTCGGCGTCAGCCGCATGCCAGTGCGCGAAGCGTTGCGCCAGCTCGAAGCGCAATCGCTGCTCAACGTGGTCGCCCATAAAGGCGCGGTGGTCGCACCGCTGGTTCAGGGCGATGCGGCAGAAACCTATGAGCTGCGAATCCTGCTGGAGTCCGAAGCCCTGCGTCGGTCGATCCCCCTGCTCGACGCCGCCGATTTCGAACAGGCAGCCCGCTATATCGACGAGCTGGAGACGGAACACGATTACACCGAGATAGGCCGGCTCAATCGCCTGTTTCACATGGCGCTTTACAACAAGGCCCCCAACCGTCGACTGCTGAGACTGGTCGAAGACGGGCTGAACGAAGAAGAGCGCTTCCTGCGCTTCAACCTGGAAGCCATGGGCTTGGGCAAACTGTCCCAGGAAGATCACCGCGCGCTATTGCGAGCCGCCGAAGAGGGGGACGTCGAGCACTCGGTGACGCTGCTCGAACACCACCTCAACCGGGGCGTCGAAGTCATCACGCGCTACCTCGAAAGCCCTGAGGCGCAACGCCGGAAAACCTCAAAGTAAAACCGCAGCGACAGCCCCGAGCGAGCCCATTGAGCGGCTCGCTTTCGTTTGCCGCGATATCGGGCTGATCCGCACCTGGGTTGCTCGACGAACAAATCTGCTTACAAAACCTCCTTTCGCTCACACCAGACCGTTGTGCAGCGACTTCCTGCCCTCCCCCAAAGCCCCTGTCACCCTCAAGCCCGATAATTGCACCGATCGGATCATGCGTCAGTGATAGCGACCGCAGTGAATTACGCTCACTCTTGTGCTGCCAACGAATAATGACGGGCGACGCACCGCACCCGCGGAGCAGTCCCCCGCAACAAGAACCTACGGAAGGAGTCTTGCCACGGGAAAGGAAGAACCGGCGTCACTCCCAGCCAACTTCCACCCCCCCTCAGATCACATTAACGATCCAAGTAGACAGTTGCTTTGAGTGAGGCATTCACTCTTTATTTAAATTTTGGCTTATATAAGCCGAAAGGAGCAACTACGCCCAAATAAAACTTTATACAAAAGTCTTATTGAAACTTGTCGCACTCAAAAAAGTTAAACTCTAAATTAATTAAAAAATAACTTGCCGGAAACTTTGCCCGTGTATTAGTTTTTCTCCGCCGCCCATAAACACTGTGAACCAGGCACTTTTTAGCAATTACGCACGCCTAAAAACATCAATTCAATTGAGGCCCCCGTTCGCCAATAGAAAACTTCAAGCCACCATCACTTATTGATCAACACCACCCTCAATGGCATTCCAGATCACTTATAGGCTCGCTCATGAAACCAACTAAAGACCGTCTTAATCAGAAGAAAGCAGAACTTAGTGCGCACCCGATCTTCTCTGAAATACATTCGTTATCGGTCCTTCAACGCTTCATGGAAACCCATGTGTTTGCGGTGTGGGATTTCATGTCGCTGACCAAGCGCCTGCAACAGGAATTGACCTGCGTTCAGCTACCCTGGCTGCCGCCGCAAGATCCGCAGGCGGCGCGGCTGATCAACGAGATCGTGCTCGGTGAAGAGTCCGATGATCGTCCCGCCCAAGGTCACTACAGTCATTTCGAGCTGTACCTGGATGCGATGCGCGAAGTCGGTGCAAGCACGGTCGCCGTCGAACGCTTCGTGGCGCTGCAAAAAGAAGGCGTGAGCTACGACGTGGCCTTGCAAAGCGTCGACGTCGACCCGGCGGCCGCACAGTTCGTGCGGCACACCTTGCACACGGCGTTGCATGCGCCGGGGCACAGTGTGGCGGCGGCGTTCCTGCATGGCCGCGAGAGCGTGATTCCGCAGATGTTCCAGCGAATTCTCGACGACTGGGGCATCGGTATCGAACAGGCACCGACCTTCCGCTACTACCTGGAACGGCACATCGAAGTCGACTCCGAGGACCACGGCCCGGCGGCGGAGAAACTCCTCGCCCGCCTGGTCGACGGCGATCCGCAGCGCGAAGAAGACGTCTACGCCAGCGCCATCGCCGCCGTGGAAAGTCGCATCGCCCTGTGGGACGGCTTGCGCCTGAGCATGAGCGAACCGGTTGCGGAGGTGAACGCATGAACGCCGCCGACTACCAATCCTTCGCCGACGCCTGGGAGAGCCGCGCGACCATTCGCACCCGTCCCCGGCGCATGTTGGAGAACGACGACAAGCTGATCTATCCGTTGAGCCGTCAACCGCTGGTGCTGAGCGAAACCTTCCTGCGTGAATGCCCGGAACAACGGGACTTTGCCCTGGTGCAGACGCTCTACAAGTTCATCAACGACGTGGTGATTTTCGAAACCGAGATCGTCGACAAGACCGCCCGCAGCATCGCCAAAAACCGCTTCAGCGTGGCGTTCCCGTTCGCCTGTCGCTACGACGCCATGACCGTGGTGGTGGACGAGGATTACCACGCCCTGGTGGCCATGGATTTCATGCAGCAGACCGTCGCCATGACCGGCATCGAGCCGATCGGACTGCCGGATGAAATCGAACTGAGCCGTGCCATTCCAGCAGCCGTGGCGCTCGCACCGGAGCACCTGCGCAGCGCCGTGGAGCTGATCTGCGTGGCCATCGCCGAGAACACCGTGACCGGCGATGTGGCGGCGTTCGCCAAGGACGACACGATCAAACAATCGATCAAGGGCCTGATGGCCGACCACTTGCTCGACGAGGGCCGTCACTCCGGGTTCTGGGCGCGGTTGGTGCGCATCTACTGGCACACCGCAAGCGAAGACGATCGCCAGTGCATCGCGCACATCCTGCCGGTATTCATCGGCCATTACCTGACCAACGACATCCAGAAGTCCTTCGACTTCCGCTTGATCGACGCCTTGCAGATCAGCGACACGGCGCGGCGGGCACTCAAGAGCGAAGTGTCGGGGCTGGCCTTCCCGATCAATCGTCATCACCCGCTGGTCGCCAACATCGTGCGGTTTTTCCGCAGCAGTTCGCTGCTCGATTCACCGTGCGTGCAAAGCAGCCTGAGCGATTACCTGGTTTAACGAGGAGAACATCATGAGACGTCTCGATATTTTGCTCATTGGGCAAAGCCAGGCCCTTACCGACCTGGCGCTGGAACTCGAACAGCACGGTCATTCACTGGCGCGACTGGCGAATCTGGTGGAGCTGCCGCCAAGCACGTTTGATTTGCTGATCGACGATGCGAGCCTGCCGTTTCAGGACTTCGGCGATGCACCGCGCCTGACGCTGCAGCTGGGTGTCGGCGTGCCGGGCGCCTCAGGCCTGCCAGCATTGGACTTGCTGTACACGTACAACTCGACGCCGCTGACTCGCGTGCCGGTCGCCGAAGAGTCGTCCGGCAACGGCCAGGCATTGCGCCTGCGAGCAGTGGCCGAGCTGGTCGATCACGTGGCACTGCTGGTCAGCCGTTTCTCCCGGGATGTCGACTATTTCCTGCAGGCCGAACCGATGGCTTGCGCGCGCTTTGAGCAAGTGGAAAACCTGCTGTTTCTGGAGCACCTGGCCTACGTCCATCGGCTCAACACCACGGCCGAACCCTGGCTGCTGCAACTCGGCCAGATCCCGATGATCGAGCGGCTTGAACAGCGCTTCATTCAGTCTGCAGAGCGGCCGGCGCTGAACGTCGCCGGCACGGTTCTGAGCTATCGGCAATTGCACGCCCACAGCCGCGCCATCCAACAGCATTTGCAACCGTTGCTCAATCAGCATCAAGGCCCCTTGGTGGTCGGGATCTGCCTGCCAAAATGCAGCGCGTTGTATGCGGGGATTCTGGCAATCCTGGGCAGCGGCGCAGTGTACCTGCCGCTGGAACCAAGCCATCCGCTGCAACGTCAGCAGTACATTCTGGAAAACGCCGGGGCAGTGCTGTTGCTGCATGACGGAGAACACCCGCTCAGCGAGACGATACCGGGGCTGGACATCAGCCGTATCGACATCGGCGACGTGAACCTCGATCACCCCTTGATGCACCAACGCCCCGATCTCGACGCGCCATGCATGGCGCTCTATACCTCGGGCACCACGGGCCATCCCAAAGGCGTGTTGCTCAGCCAGGCCAACCTCGCGCACTTCACCGCGTGGTACGCCGACTACGTGCAGCTGACCGAACAGAGCCGGGTGCTGCAGTTTTCATCGTTGAGTTTTGATTCGTCGCTGATCGATATTTTCCCGACCCTGCTTCAGGGCGCCGAGCTGATCGTGCCCAACGAGGACCAACGTCGCGACCCGTTGCAACTGGTCGAGCTGATCCGCCACCAACGACTCAGCCACGCCTTTTTGCCGCCGGCGCTGTTGAGTATCCTGCCGCTGGATCAGTTGCAGGTCCTCGATCATGTGATGACCGGGGGTGATGTTTGCGAACCCTACGTGATCCAGCAACTGACCCGCCAAGGCAATCTCTACAACCTTTATGGCCCGACCGAAGCCACGGTACTGATCACCGCGCGGCAACTGCGTACCGGCGACAGCAACCGCACCCTCGGCGCACCGATTGCCAACAGTCAGGTGCTGATTCTCGATGAAGACTTCCAACCGGTGACCGAGCAAACCGTCGGTGAGTTGTACATCGTGGGTCCAGGGGTGTGCCTGGGTTACCTGAACAACCCGCTGCAGACTGCCGAACGCTATCTAAACCTGAGCCTGCCGAACGGCCAAAGCTTGCGAGCCTACCGCTCCGGCGATATGGCCAAATGGACCGCCGACGGTATCGAACTGTGCGGACGACGAGACAATCAGGTGAAGATTCGCGGCTTTCGGGTCGAGCCGGAAGAGATCGAACGCTGCCTGCGCGACAGTCAGCTATACCGCCAGATGGCGGTGGTCATCGACCCTCATCGACGGATTCTGGCGTTTCTCGCGCAGCCTCAGGAAGAGCAACCCGGTGCCGCTCGCGAAGCCTTGAAAGCCCACGCGATGCAGTGTCTGCCGGACTACATGCAGCCGACCGCCTGGACCGAACTGGCAACCATGCCGTTCGCCAGCAACGGCAAGGTCGACCGCAAAGCGCTGCTGGAATTGCCCGTCAACGTGAGCGAAAACAGCCAGCGGCGCTTGCCCACCAGCGCCGATGAAGCGCAGTTGCTGGAAATCTGGGCCGAGCTGCTGGAGCTGCCCGCCAGCGATATTTCCACCGACGAAAGTTTCTTCAACCTCGGCGGGCACTCGATCCTGCTGTCGCGCATGCTCCTGCGATTGCGTGAGGAGTTCGGTCGCAGCATTTCGATCAACCGCTTCATCGAACTACCGACGATTGCGAAACTGGCGACCCTGGTGCGCGGCTCCGGGACAGAGGAGGTGCTGAGTGAAAAAGCCCTGACCGATGCCTTTCGTGAACTGGACATAGAGCCGTTACCGGTCAGCCGAATGGGCGATGTGCACAAGGTGATAGTCACCGGCGCCAACAGCTTTGTCGGTGTTCATATCGTCGAAGCTCTGCTGGCCTGGGGCGCCAGCGAAGTGGCATGCCTGGTGCGCGATGGCGGCGGGCAGTCGGCAGCGCAACGCTTCGCTCAGGCGTTGCG
Organism: Pseudomonas sp. P9_31; assembly: GCF_034008235.1. Taxonomy (NCBI): domain Bacteria; kingdom Pseudomonadati; phylum Pseudomonadota; class Gammaproteobacteria; order Pseudomonadales; family Pseudomonadaceae; genus Pseudomonas; species Pseudomonas sp. P9_31. The sequence goes on along the minus strand of NZ_CP125375.1, from coordinate 144,237 downwards.
GGAAAACCGTCTGGAGCATCTGGACCTTAGCCGGGTGCAGGTTTACGCGGCGGACATCACTCGCCCGCAACTGGGACTTGGCGAAGACGTTTACCAACACCTGGATCGCGAGTTCGGCGCGCTGGTGCACAACGCCGCCAACGTCAATCACGTCCTCGATTACGAGTCGTTGGCGCGGGATAACGTCGAGCCGATTTTCGAGTGCCTGCGTTTGTGTGAAGGGCGCAGCAAGAAGATCTTCAACTTCGTCTCGACGCTCTCGGCGTCCAGCACGATTTCCGACGATGGCCGGGTCCTGGAATTGCCTGCCGCGCAGACGCCGCCGATCTACATCAAGAACGGCTACAACCTGTCCAAATGGGTCGGCGAGCGGATCCTCGAACGGGCGCGGGAGCGTGGGGTGCGGGTCAATCTTTATCGCCCTGGCAACATCAGTTTCAACAGCCTCACCGGTGTCTGCCAGCCCCACAAAAATCGTCTGATGCTGATGCTCAAGGGCTCGATCCAGCTCGGTCAGGTGCCGGAGTTCGCGCTGAATTTCGACCTGATGCCGGTGGACTTCCTCGCCCGTTTCATCGCCTTCCACGCCAGCCGTTACCAGGCCGAAAAAGCCGTGTTCAACCTGCACAACCCCGAGCCCCTGAGCTGGGACGCCTACGTGGCGTCCTTTCGCGAGGCCGGTCGGGAGTTCTCCATGGTCAGCGTCGCCGACTGGCAGCAACAACTGGGCCGGGTCGACAGTGATAACGCGCTGTTTGGCGTACTGGGTTTCTATCTCAACGGCTTCGAGGAAGACATCGGCGACATCTCAATGATCGGCCACGACAACGCCCAGGCCGGCGTACGGCAGATGGGCGCGCATTACCCGGAAAAATCCCCGGCGCTGCTACGCCGCGGCTGCGACTACCTCAAAGAAATCAACTTCATCTGATTCACCCTAACCCAGCACGGAGCAAAAACCATGAACACTCTGCAACCCGATACCCTGATCAAAAACCCTCACGGCTGCCACGTCGTGTCTTCGGTGGAAGTACCTACCGAGGCAGCGCAAGTCTGGACGGTGGTCGGCAACTTTGCCGGCTTCGACCGATTCATTCCGGCGCTGTCGCACATCGAGATGACGGGCGAAGGTGTGTCATCGCTGCGCAAGAAATTCTTCAAGGACGGCAACCTGGTGGTCGAGCAGCTCAACTCCCGGGACGACCAGGCGCTGAACATGACCTGGACCACCATCTACAACACGCTGGGCGTGGCCAATTTGTGGGCGGCGATGAGTGTGGAATCCCTAGGCGCAGGCAAGTCACGGGCGACCTGGACCATCATCGCCGAACCGGCTCAGGGTGGCGCCGAGGCCCTGCCGGGGTTCAAGGATTTCGTTCAGGGGTTTGCCGATGATGCGATGGGGAATGTGTTGAAGCTGTTTGTGTAAGGCTTTGGTTCAGCGGTGACTGGTGCACCGCTATCGCGAGCAGGCTCGCTCCCACAGGGTTCTCAGTCGTTCACAAATGTTGTGATCACTGAAAATCCCATGTGGGAGCGAGCCTGCTCGCGATTGAACGATAACGCTGTAGAACTGACCTCAATCAGATCTTGAAACTATCAACCAGTTGCTTCAACCGACTGGCCTGCTGAGACAGCGCATCGCAATCCTTCAATGTTTCATTGAGGTTAGCTACGCTCTGCTGGTTCAGCAGGTTGATCTGGTTGACGTCGACGTTGAGGGTTTCCACCACGGCAGTCTGCTCCTCGGTCGCCGCGGCCACCGACTGGTTCATCCCGTCGATTTCGCCGATGCGCTGGGTCACGCTGACCAGTCGCAGGCCGGCCTGGTTCGCCACTTCGACACTCTGCTCGCTGGACACCTGACTGGCGTTCATCGTAGTCACCGCTTCGCGAGAACCGATCTGCAGCGAGCTGATCATCTTGTGGATTTCTTCCGCCGACTCCTGGGTGCGATGAGCGAGGTTACGCACCTCGTCCGCCACCACCGCAAAACCTCGACCGGCCTCACCGGCACGGGCCGCCTCGATGGCCGCGTTGAGCGCCAGCAAGTTGGTCTGCTGGGAGATGCCTTTGATCACATCCAGAATGTGGCCGATGTTGTCGGTGCTCGCATTCAGCGTTTCGATCTGCGTGCAGGACAGGCTGATTTTCTGCGACAGCTCAGTCATGGCCAGGATGGTTTTCTCCACCACCTGACGACCGTCATCGGCCTGCTCACTCGCGCCGCTGGCATGTTGCGAAGCATCGGCGGCGTTGCGGGCGATTTCCTGAGTGGCGGCGCCCAACTGGTTGATCGCTGCGGCCACACTATTGGTGCGGGCGCTTTGTTCGTCGGAACCGATGATCGAGGCGTTGGACGACGCCATCACCCGTTGCGACAGGTCATGAACCTGGCGGGTCGCCGAGGACACCTCGGAAATCGACGCGTGAATCCGCTCCACGAACTGGTTAAAGGAACCGCCCAACTCGCCGAACTCATCTTTGCTTTCTACAACCAGACGACGGGTCAGGTCGCCCTCGCCCTGAGCGATGTCCTGCATCGCACGGCCCATCGTGGTCAGCGGACGCATCAGCACGTTGATCAGCAAGCTGAGCAGCACCGCAATGGCGGTCACGGCGATGAACATCGCGATCAGCGCCGAGGTGCGGAACTGGCGCAGTGGCGCGTAGGCCTTGGCCTTGTCGATCGACAGACCGACGTACCACTCGGCACCCGGCAAACCGCTCACTGGCGTGAATGAGAGGATGCGATCCTGCTTGTTCAATTCGACTTCCTGGTTGCCCTTTTCGATGCGGACGCTGGAACCCGGATAGATGTCTTTCAGGTTCTTCATCACCTGATCCTTGTCCGGGCTGACGATCACCTGACCGTCGGCGCTGACGAGGAACGCGTGACCGATGCCACCGAAATCCACCGAGTTGATGATCGTCACCAGGGTTTCCAGGCTCAGGTCACCGCCGACCACGCCCAGCAGTTCGCCATTCTTTTTCACCGGCATGGCGATGGTCACCACCAGCCCGCCGACTGCGGCCATATAAGGCGGAGTCAGCATGGTTTTGTCGGCGACTACGGCTTGTTTGTACCAGGGGCGCTGACGCGGATCATAGCCGTCCGGCATCTTCGCGTCAGGGCGCTGGGTGAACACACCATTGGCTTGCCCGACGTAGGTGAACTGGAAGTTCGAGGTGAGGGCGGGTTGATCGACCAGCCCCGGCAAATCGGCATTGGCGCCTTGATGAGCGACGTTCTGCGCGAGGTTTTCCAGAACCAGTATGCGACCGCTCATCCAGTTTTGTACGCTGCTGGCGGTCAGGTCGCCGGCTTGTTCAACGGAGGACTCGAGGTTTTGCCGAATGGTGTTTCGCTGCAGATAGTCGTTGTACAAAGTGAACAACGCAAAAGCCAGCACCACGACGCCTGAAGCGGCCAGCAGAATTTTATGGCTGAACTTGAGATTCATATCATGGGACTTCTTATGCAAAAGTGGGGACGCGTTCCGGGTTGCAACATTCCATGTAACAGCGCAGACGGCATACTGGAGCCGCTCTACTTTGGTGCACGCATGTCTCATCACTCTTTCGGCACGAACGAGAGAAAACTTAGGGATTTGTACGAAACCCGTCAGATACCCGCCGAACGGCGTGCTAGAGAGGACGGATTACTGGGCGTTGGTCTATATCTGGTGTTACTGGCTCGACGGAGTAGCGAGACACGCAGACTTGGGATCTGACCTGCTTCGGGCTTGAATTTCTATAAGCCCAGAAAGACAAAACCCCTGTCTGCATAAGCAGACAGGGGTTTCGGAATTCAATCTTGACGATGACCTACTCTCACATGGGGAAACCCCACACTACCATCGGCGATGCATCGTTTCACTGCTGAGTTCGGGATGGGATCAGGTGGTTCCAATGCTCTATGGTCGTCAAGAAATTCTGTGACCAGCCCGTTACAGCGGTAACGTGCCAGCAAAATCGGTGACTTCTACTAAAACAAAACCCCTACCTGCATACGCAGATAGGGGTTTCGGAATTTAATCTTGACGATGACCTACTCTCACATGGGGAAACCCCACACTACCATCGGCGATGCATCGTTTCACTGCTGAGTTCGGGATGGGATCAGGTGGTTCCAATGCTCTATGGTCGTCAAGAAATTCGGGTACCGAATCGTCTTTCGACGCTTCAGCAAATTGGGTATGCGATAGTTTGTGTGTTTCTCGAACTTTCGGTTCATTGCGTCTTCACACACCGCAATCTGGTGCTCTTTCGAGTCAGCAAATTGCTTGGGTGTTATATGGTCAAGCCTCACGGGCAATTAGTATTGGTTAGCTCAACGCCTCACAGCGCTTACACACCCAACCTATCAACGTCGTAGTCTTCGACGGCCCTTCAGGGGACTCAAGGTCCCAGTGAGATCTCATCTTGAGGCTAGTTTCCCGCTTAGATGCTTTCAGCGGTTATCTATTCCGAACATAGCTACCCGGCAATGCCACTGGCGTGACAACCGGAACACCAGAGGTTCGTCCACTCCGGTCCTCTCGTACTAGGAGCAGCCCCTCTCAAATCTCAAACGTCCACGGCAGATAGGGACCGAACTGTCTCACGACGTTCTAAACCCAGCTCGCGTACCACTTTAAATGGCGAACAGCCATACCCTTGGGACCGGCTTCAGCCCCAGGATGTGATGAGCCGACATCGAGGTGCCAAACACCGCCGTCGATATGAACTCTTGGGCGGTATCAGCCTGTTATCCCCGGAGTACCTTTTATCCGTTGAGCGATGGCCCTTCCATACAGAACCACCGGATCACTAAGACCTACTTTCGTACCTGCTCGACGTGTCTGTCTCGCAGTCAAGCGCGCTTTTGCCTTTATACTCTACGACCGATTTCCGACCGGTCTGAGCGCACCTTCGTACTCCTCCGTTACTCTTTAGGAGGAGACCGCCCCAGTCAAACTACCCACCATACACTGTCCTCGATCCGGATAACGGACCTGAGTTAGAACCTCAAAGTTGCCAGGGTGGTATTTCAAGGATGGCTCCACGCGAACTGGCGTCCACGCTTCAAAGCCTCCCACCTATCCTACACAAGCAAATTCAAAGTCCAGTGCAAAGCTATAGTAAAGGTTCACGGGGTCTTTCCGTCTAGCCGCGGATACACTGCATCTTCACAGCGATTTCAATTTCACTGAGTCTCGGGTGGAGACAGCGCCGCCATCGTTACGCCATTCGTGCAGGTCGGAACTTACCCGACAAGGAATTTCGCTACCTTAGGACCGTTATAGTTACGGCCGCCGTTTACCGGGGCTTCGATCAAGAGCTTCGCGTTAGCTAACCCCATCAATTAACCTTCCGGCACCGGGCAGGCGTCACACCCTATACGTCCACTTTCGTGTTTGCAGAGTGCTGTGTTTTTAATAAACAGTCGCAGCGGCCTGGTATCTTCGACCGGCGTGGGCTTACGGAGCAAGTCCTTCACCCTCACCGGCGCACCTTCTCCCGAAGTTACGGTGCCATTTTGCCTAGTTCCTTCACCCGAGTTCTCTCAAGCGCCTTGGTATTCTCTACCCAACCACCTGTGTCGGTTTGGGGTACGGTTCCTGGTTACCTGAAGCTTAGAAGCTTTTCTTGGAAGCATGGCATCAACCACTTCGTGTTCTAAAAGAACACTCGTCATCAGCTCTCGGCCTTGGAATCCCGGATTTACCTAAGATTCCAGCCTACCACCTTAAACTTGGACAACCAACGCCAAGCTGGCCTAGCCTTCTCCGTCCCTCCATCGCAATAACCAGAAGTACAGGAATATTAACCTGTTTTCCATCGACTACGCTTTTCAGCCTCGCCTTAGGGACCGACTAACCCTGCGTCGATTAACGTTGCGCAGGAAACCTTGGTCTTTCGGCGTGGGTGTTTTTCACACCCATTGTCGTTACTCATGTCAGCATTCGCACTTCTGATACCTCCAGCAAGCTTCTCAACTCACCTTCACAGGCTTACAGAACGCTCCTCTACCGCATCACCTAAGTGATACCCGTAGCTTCGGTGTATGGTTTGAGCCCCGTTACATCTTCCGCGCAGGCCGACTCGACTAGTGAGCTATTACGCTTTCTTTAAAGGGTGGCTGCTTCTAAGCCAACCTCCTAGCTGTCTAAGCCTTCCCACATCGTTTCCCACTTAACCATAACTTTGGGACCTTAGCTGACGGTCTGGGTTGTTTCCCTTTTCACGACGGACGTTAGCACCCGCCGTGTGTCTCCCATGCTCGGCACTTGTAGGTATTCGGAGTTTGCATCGGTTTGGTAAGTCGGGATGACCCCCTAGCCGAAACAGTGCTCTACCCCCTACAGTGATACATGAGGCGCTACCTAAATAGCTTTCGAGGAGAACCAGCTATCTCCGAGCTTGATTAGCCTTTCACTCCGATCCACAGGTCATCCGCTAACTTTTCAACGGTAGTCGGTTCGGTCCTCCAGTCAGTGTTACCTAACCTTCAACCTGCCCATGGATAGATCGCCCGGTTTCGGGTCTATTCCCAGCGACTAGACGCCCTATTAAGACTCGCTTTCGCTACGCCTCCCCTATTCGGTTAAGCTCGCCACTGAAAATAAGTCGCTGACCCATTATACAAAAGGTACGCAGTCACCCAACAAAGTGGGCTCCCACTGCTTGTACGCATACGGTTTCAGGATCTATTTCACTCCCCTCTCCGGGGTTCTTTTCGCCTTTCCCTCACGGTACTAGTTCACTATCGGTCAGTCAGTAGTATTTAGCCTTGGAGGATGGTCCCCCCATATTCAGACAAAGTTTCTCGTGCTCCGTCCTACTCGATTTCATGACTAAGAGATTTTCGCGTACAGGGCTATCACCCACTATGGCCGCACTTTCCAGAGCGTTCCGCTAATCTCAAAGCCACTTAAGGGCTAGTCCCCGTTCGCTCGCCACTACTAAGGGAATCTCGGTTGATTTCTTTTCCTCAGGGTACTTAGATGTTTCAGTTCCCCTGGTTCGCTTCTTAAGCCTATGTATTCAGCTTAAGATACCTAACTTATGTTAGGTGGGTTCCCCCATTCAGACATCTCCGGATCAAAGTCTGTTTGCCGACTCCCCGAAGCTTTTCGCAGGCTACCACGTCTTTCATCGCCTCTGACTGCCAAGGCATCCACCGTATGCGCTTCTTCACTTGACCATATAACCCCAAGCAATCTGGTTATACTGTGAAGACGACATTCGCCGAAAATTCGCGATTAAACTCACAAATTTTACCTTAGCCTGATCCGTTACCAGTGAAAGTAACGTTCAGTCTATCTTTCTATCACATACCCAAATTTTTAAAGAACGATCTAGCCAAAGACTAGAAATCAACATTCACCATCATCACGATGGAATGCTCATTTCTAAGCTTTCAACAAACAGAAGCAGTAGTGGTGGAGCCAAACGGGATCGAACCGTTGACCTCCTGCGTGCAAGGCAGGCGCTCTCCCAGCTGAGCTATGGCCCCGTATTTCTACAGGCGTTCCCACACAAGCAAAATTGGTGGGTCTGGGCAGATTCGAACTGCCGACCTCACCCTTATCAGGGGTGCGCTCTAACCAACTGAGCTACAGACCCAATTTCGGGCTGCTTCTTATCGTCTTCTTCAATGAATCAAGCAATTCGTGTGGGAACTTATGGAGCAGCTGATGTCGTCGATTAAGGAGGTGATCCAGCCGCAGGTTCCCCTACGGCTACCTTGTTACGACTTCACCCCAGTCATGAATCACACCGTGGTAACCGTCCTCCCGAAGGTTAGACTAGCTACTTCTGGTGCAACCCACTCCCATGGTGTGACGGGCGGTGTGTACAAGGCCCGGGAACGTATTCACCGCGACATTCTGATTCGCGATTACTAGCGATTCCGACTTCACGCAGTCGAGTTGCAGACTGCGATCCGGACTACGATCGGTTTTATGGGATTAGCTCCACCTCGCGGCTTGGCAACCCTCTGTACCGACCATTGTAGCACGTGTGTAGCCCAGGCCGTAAGGGCCATGATGACTTGACGTCATCCCCACCTTCCTCCGGTTTGTCACCGGCAGTCTCCTTAGAGTGCCCACCATTACGTGCTGGTAACTAAGGACAAGGGTTGCGCTCGTTACGGGACTTAACCCAACATCTCACGACACGAGCTGACGACAGCCATGCAGCACCTGTCTCAATGTTCCCGAAGGCACCAATCCATCTCTGGAAAGTTCATTGGATGTCAAGGCCTGGTAAGGTTCTTCGCGTTGCTTCGAATTAAACCACATGCTCCACCGCTTGTGCGGGCCCCCGTCAATTCATTTGAGTTTTAACCTTGCGGCCGTACTCCCCAGGCGGTCAACTTAATGCGTTAGCTGCGCCACTAAGAGCTCAAGGCTCCCAACGGCTAGTTGACATCGTTTACGGCGTGGACTACCAGGGTATCTAATCCTGTTTGCTCCCCACGCTTTCGCACCTCAGTGTCAGTATCAGTCCAGGTGGTCGCCTTCGCCACTGGTGTTCCTTCCTATATCTACGCATTTCACCGCTACACAGGAAATTCCACCACCCTCTACCATACTCTAGCTCGACAGTTTTGAATGCAGTTCCCAGGTTGAGCCCGGGGATTTCACATCCAACTTAACGAACCACCTACGCGCGCTTTACGCCCAGTAATTCCGATTAACGCTTGCACCCTCTGTATTACCGCGGCTGCTGGCACAGAGTTAGCCGGTGCTTATTCTGTCGGTAACGTCAAAACAATTACGTATTAGGTAACTGCCCTTCCTCCCAACTTAAAGTGCTTTACAATCCGAAGACCTTCTTCACACACGCGGCATGGCTGGATCAGGCTTTCGCCCATTGTCCAATATTCCCCACTGCTGCCTCCCGTAGGAGTCTGGACCGTGTCTCAGTTCCAGTGTGACTGATCATCCTCTCAGACCAGTTACGGATCGTCGCCTTGGTGAGCCATTACCTCACCAACTAGCTAATCCGACCTAGGCTCATCTGATAGCGCAAGGCCCGAAGGTCCCCTGCTTTCTCCCGTAGGACGTATGCGGTATTAGCGTCCGTTTCCGAGCGTTATCCCCCACTACCAGGCAGATTCCTAGGCATTACTCACCCGTCCGCCGCTCGCCACCAGGTACAAGTACCCGTGCTGCCGCTCGACTTGCATGTGTTAGGCCTGCCGCCAGCGTTCAATCTGAGCCATGATCAAACTCTTCAGTTCAAACATCTTTGGGTTTTTAAGAAACCCTAAACTTGGCTCAGCAATCGTTGGTTACATCTTTGATTTCTCGCGGAGTAACTTGTGATGCTGATAATCTTGTTGACTATCAGTCTGACTCCACAAGCACCCACACGAATTGCTTGATTCAGTTGTTAAAGAGCGGTTGGTTAAGATCTTTCGTCTCAACCGAGGCGCGCATTCTACAGCAGCCTCTGTTGCTGTCAAGCGGTTATTTTCAGAAGTTTTCAAAGTTTCCTTTGCAACTTCAACCACTTGCGCTTCCGATCTCTCGTTAGCGGGAGGCGAATTCTACAGCGTTAGTCGCTGCTGTCAACACCTGTTTTTCTCCGCTTTCGACCGAGAAGATCGAACCGTCAATAAGGCGACAACACACTGCCTCACCAACTCCTTCTGGCCTCGATGAACTGAAGCGTAACCGCTGCCGAAAACTGCGTAACTCATTGTTTACCAAGGAGTTTTCCGTTTCGACTGCGCCGGAAGTGGGGCGAATTATAGACGTCCAGAATCTGCCGTCAACCGTTAATTTGATTTTTCTATCAATGACTTGCGAAAAGCACCTTATAGGAGAGCAAAGCTACGCCCCTCTATATAGAAAGGCTCCTCAAAGCACTCCCGCCTCCTTGAGTGCAGCAACGACGCCGACATCCAGACCCAACACCCGCTGCAGAACCTCCAGCGTGTGCTCGCCTAATAAAGGAGGCGCGCTACGGTATTCCACCGGCGTCTCGGACAGGCGTATCGGGCTCGCAACCTGCGGCACCATCCCGGCCAACGCATGAGGCAGCTCAATAGCCAACCCACGCGCCTGAACCTGAGGATCGGCAAACACCTGAGCCAGATCATTAATCGGCCCACACGGCACGCCCGCCTGCTCCAGCTGCGCCACCCATTCGGCAGTAGTCTTGAACACTGTCGCCTGACGGATCAGCGGAATCAGCACCCCTCGATTTGCCACCCGCAACTTGTTGGTCGCAAAACGCGGATCATCCGCCCACTGCGGCTGACCAGCCACTTCCGCAAACTTGCGGAACTGCCCGTCATTACCCACCGTGAGGATGAAGTCGCCATCCGCCGTAGGAAAGTCCTGATAAGGCACGATATTCGGATGAGCGTTGCCCAAGCGCTTGGGCGCATTGCCTGTAGTCAGGTAGTTCATCGCCTGGTTGGCCAGACAAGCCACCTGAACATCCAGCAACGCCATATCAATATGCTGACCGCCACCGCCATGATCCCGGTGAGCCAGCGCAGCCAGGATCGCTACCGTTGAATAGAGCCCGGTCAAAATATCTGTCAACGCCACCCCGACTTTCACCGGACCAGCGCCTTCATCTCCTTCGGGGCGACCAGTCAAACTCATCAGGCCGCCCAAGCCCTGGATCATGAAGTCATAACCCGCACGCTTGGCATACGGACCGGTCTGACCAAACCCGGTGATCGAGCAATAGATCAGCTTCGGATTGGCCACCCTGAGCGACTCGTAGTCCAATCCATAAGCTGCAAGACCACCAACCTTGAAGTTCTCGATGAGGATGTCCGACTTCGCCGCCAACTCACGCACCAACTGCTGCCCCTCTGGCTGCGTGAAGTCGATGGTCACCGATTGCTTGTTGCGGTTGGCGGACAAGTAATAGGCCGCCTCACTGGTGCTCTCGCCATAGGCGTCTTTAAGGAACGGAGGTCCCCAGGCGCGCGTGTCATCACCATTGCCCGGGCGCTCAACCTTGATGACTTCAGCGCCAAGGTCCGCCAGGATCTGCCCGGCCCAAGGCCCGGCAAGAACCCGCGATAAATCCAGTACCCGTAGATGCGAAAGCGCGCCCATGGCCGTTCTCCTATTAATAGAACGCCTGGATGCCGGTCTGCGCGCGACCGAGGATCAGCGCGTGGACGTCATGCGTACCTTCATAGGTATTCACCACTTCCAGGTTGACCAAGTGGCGAGCCACACCGAACTCATCGGAGATACCGTTGCCACCCAGCATGTCGCGCGCCATGCGGGCAATGTCGAGGGACTTGCCACAGGAGTTGCGCTTCATCATCGAAGTGATCTCGACCGCAGCAGTACCCTCATCTTTCATACGACCCAGACGCAGGCAACCTTGCAGCGCCAGAGTGATTTCGGTCTGCATGTCGGCCAGTTTCTTCTGGATCAACTGAGTGGCGGCCAATGGACGACCAAACTGCTGACGATCCAGAGTGTATTGGCGAGCGGTGTGCCAGCAGAACTCGGCAGCGCCCAGTGCACCCCAGGAGATGCCATAACGCGCCGAGTTAAGGCAGGTAAAAGGACCTTTCAAACCCCGGACATCCGGAAAGATGTTCTCCTCAGGGACAAACACGCTGTCCATGACGATCTCGCCGGTGATGGATGCGCGCAGGCCAACTTTGCCGTGAATCGCCGGAGCGCTCAGGCCTTTCCAGCCCTTCTCCAGCACAAAGCCACGAATGTCGCCCGCATCGTCCTTGGCCCAGACCACGAACACATCGGCGATCGGGCTGTTGGTGATCCACATCTTGCTGCCGGTGAGGCTGTAGCCGCCTTCAACTTTGCGCGCACGAGTAATCATCGCGCCCGGGTCGGAACCGTGGTCAGGCTCGGTCAGACCGAAGCAACCGATCCATTCACCCGAGGCTAGCTTCGGCAGGTATTTCTGCTTCTGTGCTTCGGTACCGAATTCGTTGATCGGCACCATGACCAGCGAGGACTGCACGCTCATCATCGAGCGATAGCCGGAGTCGACACGCTCGACCTCACGGGCAATCAGACCGTAGCTGACGTAGTTAAGGCCGCTGCCACCGTATTGCTCAGGAATGGTCGCACCCAACAGACCCACTTCACCCATCTCGCGGAAGATCGCCGGGTCGGTCTTCTCATGACGGAAAGCTTCGAGAACGCGCGGCGCGAGCTTCTGCTGAGCGAATTGCTGAGCGGTGTCGCGAATCATGCGTTCTTCTTCAGTGAGCTGTTGATCCAGCAGCAGGGGATCGATCCAGTTGAAGCTAGCTTTACCGCCCATGAGTGAGTCCTCTCGAATCGGGTCAAATAACGTGGGTTGATCCTAGGCCGGGTTCGGCGCCACGACAAACGAGGATTTTGCATACTGCTGTGCTAATTTCTCACTTCGAAACATCGCCAAATAGCCTTTATGCGATGCATTAGTGAGGTTGACGTACATGCGCAGGAAGATTCCCAGCACAACGGCCTTGATCAGCTTTGAAGCGGCAGCGCGCCACGAGAGCTTTACCAAGGCTGCCCAGGAGCTTTCTCTCACTCAGGGAGCGATTTGCCGACAGATCGCCAGCCTCGAGGAGTTCCTCAACGTCGAACTGTTCCGACGCTCGCGGCGCGGAGTGAAGCTGACAGAGGCGGGGCTTTCCTACAGCCGCCGAGTAGCCACCCAACTCGATGCGGTTGAACGGGACACCTTGTCAGTGATGGGCCAGCAAGGCGCCAACGTGATCGAGCTGGCGGTGGTTCCAACCTTCGGCACGCAATGGCTGCTGCCACGACTCAAAGACTTTCAGCACAAGCACCCGGAAGTGACGGTCAATCTCACCAACCGCACGCGCCCCTTCCTTTTTGCCGACACCGACTTCGATGCCGCGATCTATTTCGGCGACGCCGACTGGCCGGGCACCGAATCCCACAGGCTAATGGGTGAAAATCCGATGCCAGTGTGCAGCCCCACGTTACTGGGCAAAAAAGCGATCTTGAGCCCCAGTGAAATCGCCGAACTGCCCCTGCTGCAACAAACCACACGCCCTTATGCCTGGCGTCAGTGGTTCAACGCCCAAAACCTGAATATCCCGCGAGACATGACAGGGCCGCGTTACGAGCTATTCTCCATGCTTGCCCAAGCGGCGACGCATGACATGGGGATCGCTTTGATTCCGCCGTTCCTGATTCAGCGCGAATTGGCGGAGAGGCGCCTGGTGATTGCCAATCCCCAAGCTTTATCGAGCATCAAGGCTTATTACCTGATGATTCCCGAACGAAAGGTCGAATCAGCCTCTTTAAAGGCATTTCGCGATTGGCTGGTGAGTCAGGCACAAAGCTACAACCTGGAAGGATAAAGGCTGCACCCATTAATTGACCCCGTAGTCAGTAAAACAAAAGCACTACAGATGTACGTATTTGTCGCATATTGACAGACTGTACCGACAAACAGCACAAACGTCCCACAAGCTACTGAATACGTGGCTTTGAGCCTCTATTGGTAAGCAATGGCGATTCATTCACCGCGCCGATGTGTAAATTCTTGAATTTCGGCAAAAATCCTTACAGGCCACGGCCTGCAAGGGATTTAACCGGACAGTGCGACATTCGGTCACGGGGTGACTTGTAGTTAATTTTCCGTCACCCGTCATAATCCCTTGAAGGGCACAAAGTTCGCCTGCAAAATGCCGCGCCCCGCCCTGATTTGGCGGGATCGTGCTGATCGGCCGCCCCAGACGCACCATCCGAAGTGCCTGGGTTTACTCAATAAGATCACGCAGGAGATTTGACGTGCACATTGGTGTTCCTCTCGAAACCCAGACGGGTGAAACACGGGTTGCTGCAACCCCGGAAACCATCAAGAAGCTGATCGGCCAGGGTCATAAAGTCACTGTGCAAAGCGGCGCCGGTATTCACGCCAGCGTTGTCGACAGTGCTTATGAAGCGGCAGGCGCGACCATTGGCAGTGCCAATGATGCATTTGGCGCAGAGCTGATTCTCAAGGTGGTCGCCCCCAGCGACAGCGAACTGACGCTGATAAAAAGCGGCACCGTTGTGGTGGGCATGCTCAATCCGTTCAGCAATGAAACCATTGCCAAGCTGGCTGAGTGCGGCATTACCGCTTTCGCACTGGAGGCCGCGCCGCGCACCTCCCGTGCTCAGAGCCTGGATGTGTTGTCCTCCCAGGCGAACATCGCCGGCTATAAGGCCGTGTTGCTGGCCGCTCACTACTATCCACGCTTCATGCCAATGCTGATGACGGCGGCGGGTACCGTGAAAGCGGCGCGCGTGCTGATTCTTGGCGCTGGCGTAGCCGGTTTGCAGGCGATTGCCACGGCGAAACGCCTGGGTGCCGTGATCGAAGCGTCCGACGTGCGTCCTGCCGTGAAGGAACAGATCGAATCTCTGGGTGCGAAATTCGTCGATGTGCCGTACGAAACCGATGAAGAGCGCGAATGCGCCGTCGGTGTCGGCGGTTACGCGCGCCCAATGCCGGCCAGCTGGATGCAGCGCCAGGCCTTGGCCGTGCACGAACGCGCCAAGCAGGCTGACATTGTCATCACCACCGCACTGATCCCGGGCCGCAAGGCGCCGACACTGTTGAGCGCCGAAACCGTGGCGCAGATGAAGCCAGGCTCCGTGGTCATCGACCTCGCGGCAGCCCAGGGCGGCAACTGCCCGCTGACCGTAGCGGACCAGGTAGTGATCGAGAATGGCGTGACCATTGTCGGCCCGACCAACCTGGCCGGCGCGGTCGCGGCAGACGCGTCAGCGCTGTACGCGCGCAACCTGCTGGACTTCCTGAAGCTGGTCTTCAACAAAGAAGGTCAGTTCGAAGTGAACCTCGAAGACGACATCGTCGCCGCGTGCCTGATGTGCCGCGACGGCCAAGTCATCCGCAAAAACGCCTAAGCAGGGATTCAGACGATGGAAGAGCTTATCTCCCCCGGTATCTACAACCTGATCATCTTCGTGCTGGCGATTTATGTCGGTTATCACGTGGTCTGGAACGTTACACCTGCACTGCACACGCCGTTGATGGCGGTGACCAACGCCATTTCGGCGATCGTGATCGTCGGCGCCATGCTGGCGGCGGCTTTGACCGTGACGCCACTGGGCAAGACCATGGGCACCCTGGCGGTGGCTCTGGCGGCCGTGAACGTGTTCGGTGGTTTTCTGGTAACGCGCCGCATGCTTGAGATGTTCAAGAAAAAAGCCCCGAAAGCCGTAAAAGAAGAGGCGCCCAAGTAATGAGCATGAATCTGGTAACGACGCTCTACCTGATCGCGTCGATCTGCTTCATCCAGGCCCTCAAAGGCCTGTCGCACCCAACCACGTCGCGGCGCGGCAATGTCTACGGCATGCTCGGCATGGCCCTGGCGATCCTCACCACGGTCGGCCTCATTTATAAGCTAGGGGCAGAGCTCGCTACTGCCGGCATCGGCTACGTCATCGTCGGCCTGTTGGTCGGCGGTACCGCCGGCTCGATCATGGCCAAGCGTGTTGAAATGACCAAAATGCCGGAACTGGTCGCCTTCATGCACAGCATGATCGGTCTGGCGGCGGTATTCATCGCCATTGCAGCCGTGGTCGAGCCGCAGTCCCTGGGCATCGTTAAACAGCTGGGGGATTCGATTCCGGCGGGTAACCGTCTGGAGCTGTTCCTCGGCGCGGCCATCGGTGCAATCACCTTCTCCGGTTCGGTGATCGCGTTCGGAAAGCTGTCGGGCAAGTACAAGTTCCGTCTGTTTCAGGGCGCACCGGTACAGTTCAGCGGTCAGCACAAACTGAACCTGCTGCTGGGCCTGGCCACGCTGGCTCTGGGCGTCACCTTCATGCTGACCGGCAACTTCAGCGCATTTGCTCTGATGCTGGCCCTGGCCTTCGTGATGGGTGTGCTGATCATCATCCCGATCGGCGGCGCCGACATGCCCGTCGTGGTGTCGATGCTCAACAGCTACTCTGGCTGGGCCGCAGCGGGTATCGGCTTCTCGCTGAACAACTCGATGCTGATCATTGCCGGCTCGCTGGTAGGTTCGTCTGGTGCGATCCTCTCGTACATCATGTGCAAGGCGATGAACCGTTCGTTCTTCAATGTGTTGCTCGGCGGTTTCGGCAACACAGCAGATGCCGCTGGCCCGGCAGGCTCGAAAGAAGCCCGCCCGGTGAAATCCGGCTCGGCTGATGACGCCACCTTCCTGCTGACCAACGCCGATACTGTGATCATCGTTCCAGGCTATGGCCTGGCGGTAGCGCGCGCGCAGCACGCGTTAAAAGAGCTGACCGAGAAGCTGACCCACCGTGGCGTGACCGTTAAGTACGCAATCCACCCGGTTGCCGGCCGCATGCCTGGCCACATGAACGTGTTGCTGGCCGAGGCCGAAGTGCCTTACGACCAGGTGTTCGAGATGGAAGACATCAACTCCGAGTTCGGTCAGGCCGATGTGGTGCTGGTGCTCGGCGCTAACGACGTGGTGAACCCGGCGGCCAAGAACGATCCGAAATCGCCGATCGCCGGCATGCCGATTCTCGAAGCGTTCAAAGCCAAGACCATCATCGTCAACAAGCGCTCGATGGCCAGCGGCTATGCTGGTCTGGACAACGAGCTGTTCTATCTGGACAAGACCATGATGGTTTTCGGCGACGCCAAGAAAGTCATCGAAGACATGGTTAAAGCCGTCGAGTAAAGCCCTTCGGCAACCTGAACGCCCCGACTCGTCGGGGCGTTTTTGTTTGTGGACGTTACAGATACTGTAAAGGTGTTTTGCCTGAAAGCACCGTAATAGACACCTCGAATGCGACCTTGGTCGCGGGTCTGGCAGCGATCAAATTCACTAGACTGCGCACTCTGCTTCCGTTGCCCGAGATAACAATCATGTACCGTGACCGTATTCGCTTGCCTTCATTGTTGGACAAGGTGATGAGCGCCGCCGACGCTGCCGCTCTGATTCAGGACGGCATGACCGTCGGCATGAGCGGCTTTACCCGAGCCGGCGAAGCCAAGGCCGTGCCTCATGCACTGGCCGAACGCGCCAAGGTCACGCCGCTGAAAATCAGCCTGATGACCGGCGCCAGTCTGGGTAACGACCTCGACAAACAGCTGACTGAAGCCGGCGTACTGTCGCGACGCATGCCGTTCCAGGTGGACAGCACCCTGCGCAAGGCGATCAATGCCGGCGAGGTCATGTTCATCGACCAGCACCTGTCGGAAACCGTAGAGCAACTGCGTAACCAGCAACTCAAGCTGCCGGACATCGCGGTGATCGAAGCCGTGGCGATCACCGAGCAGGGCCATATCGTGCCGACCACCTCGGTGGGCAACTCGGCCAGCTTCGCGATTTTCGCCAAGCATGTGATCGTCGAGATCAATCTGGCGCACAACCCGAATCTTGAAGGCCTTCACGACATCTATATCCCCACCTACCGGCCGACCCGCACGCCTATTCCACTGGTGAAGGTCGACGATCGCATTGGCAGCACCGCCATTGCGATACCGCCGGAAAAGATCGTCGCTATCGTGATCACCCACCAGTCCGACTCGCCATCCACGGTGTTGCCGCCAGACAGCGACACCCAGGCCATCGCTGACCACCTGATCGACTTCTTCAAGCAAGAAGTGGCTGCCGGTCGCATGACCAACAAACTCGGCCCGCTGCAAGCCGGTATCGGCAGCATTGCCAACGCGGTGATGTGCGGCTTGATCGACTCCCCCTTCGAAGACCTGACCATGTACTCCGAAGTGCTGCAGGATTCGACCTTCGACCTGATCGACGCCGGCAAGTTGAGCTTTGCTTCGGGCAGTTCGATCACCCTGTCGAGCCGGCGCAATGCCGATGTATTCGGAAATCTGGAGCACTATAAGGACAAGCTGGTGCTGCGCCCCCAGGAAATCTCCAATCACCCCGAAGTAGTGCGGCGCCTGGGCATCATCGGCATCAACACTGCGCTGGAATTCGACCTGTACGGCAACGTCAACTCCACCCACGTCTGCGGAACGCGGATGATGAACGGTATCGGCGGCTCAGGCGACTTCGCACGCAATGCGCACCTGGCGATCTTTGTCACCAAGTCGATCGCCAAGGGCGGTGCGATTTCCAGCGTGGTCCCCATGGTCAGCCATGTCGACCACACAGAACATGACGTCGACATTCTCGTGACCGAGACAGGCTTGGCCGACCTGCGCGGCCTGGCGCCGCGAGAGCGCGCCCGTGTCATCATCGACAACTGTGTTCACCCGGACTATCGCCCAGCCTTGAATGATTACTTCACCGCCGCTTGTGCCGTCGGCGGGCACACCCCACACATCCTGCGCGATGCCCTGAGTTGGCACATAAACCTGGAAGAAACCGGGCGCATGCTGGCGGTGTAATTGATACAGATAGCGGCTGACGCAAACACAGTTTCGTCAGTTCGCTGTGGCAACGTCCAATTTTGTCAAAAACTGTACTGCTGTATCGGTCTTTTCCTACCGTAATTGCCTACACTTTCTGGCCGAACGACCAAAAACGCACCATATTAGTGCTCATAGGTACAGTTGCCTCAATTTCGACCAGTACACTGCCATTTAACAGTTAACTGGTCCCTCACAATACAGGTGAACTGTATCTACAGAGACTGGCCAAACGAGAGGATCATGGGCACCAGTCAAACCACTACCTAATCCCGCCACAAGCGGAAGGATGTCAACCATGGAACGTACACTCAGTTCCGAACTGTTCTTCGAAGACACTGCTGCAAAAACCCAGGCTTCCCTGCCTTTGCGCGTTATCGCCAACCTGATGCTGTGGCAGCGCCGCATCACCAGCCGCCACCAACTGGCTCGACTGGATTCGCGTCTGCTGGCTGACGCCGGGATTAGCGAAGCACAACGCTACGAAGAGCTGAGCAAGCCGTTCTGGCGCTAAGTTAGCGTCGCTGGCTCTGACCCACCGGGTCCACCGCCAGCAACCCGAATTGAACAAACAAAACCCGTCGTGGGAAATCACGACGGGTTTTGTCGTTTTGGGGCTTCTCATTGGGTCGTGCAGAAGAGAAAGCCACCAACAGGTACAGTTCATGAACTGTAATAATTTAACCAGTACAATTTCATCAAGATGTGTCTGTGTCCGCAGACGTCACGGGGTCACCATTGAATCCCAAATAGCTGGCAACACGGACTACCCCCCATGAATAGCTTGCTAAATATTTCCGTCGTCACACCTCAAACCAAGCCCCGCCTGGGCAGGCTTCGACGCTTATTGAGAGCGCTAGCTGACAGCCTGGAAAGAGCTCGAACCCGGCGTTTGCTGGGCCAACTCAACGATCAACAGCTCTCGGAGCTGGGCATCAGCCACGCCGACCGGCTCAATGAATTGGATAAACCGCTCTGGGGCCAGGCTTTGCCATTCACAGACGGGACTGTTCTAACCGATGTGCTCAGGCCTAATATTTAGACAGAACGTGGCGAACGCTTTAAGACGACAGGCGTCTGATCCTGCGCCACCTCTCAATCGGTTCATCCAAAGGAGTTATCCCCCATGTCCCGCCTTCGTCTGCTCAGCGCTGCCGCCCTGCTTGCCATAGCTGCCAATGCCCACGCCACCAGCTTTATCGTGACCACCGATTCCATTGTTGGTGGACTGAAGGCTTCCTCCGACGCGACTTCGGATGTCTCCTCTTCCTTTCGCGACGACAAAATTGTCCGTGCTGCCCGTGACGACGCCGCCAGCTTCGTTGCCAGTGAAGGTGCCATCCGTGGCGTGAAGCTGGAAAGTGCACTCGACCATATCCGCCAACAGGCTCCTCAACTGAATGCGACCGACGCACAATTGGCCCAGGCCATCCTGACGATCTAGGCGACAGCTCTAAAGCGGGCGCCCTAATGCTGGTCAGTTAAACGCATTCCATGTGGGAGCGGGCTTGCTCGCGAAGGCCTCAGCACATCCAACATTGATGTCGCCTGACACACCGCTTTCGCGAGCAAGCCCGCTTGTATGGTAGGACTTGAAGGGAGGAGGAGGGACAAAGCCCGATTCTGACTGTTGACGCAGTACAGATCCGTGGGAGATTTCGCCCCTCCTCCTTTCACCCAAGCGCCGATAAAGAATGCATCTGGCTAGACCGACGATAGGAACAAGCCTGCGCCTCTGGGTGAGCCCTTCAAGTGTTCAAAACCATATCCCGGAGGAAATACAATGGCAATGCCGGTTTCTGTCACACAGCCGATCGTAGGTGTGGATGTCGCCAAGAACGAACTGGTGATCTATCACGCCGAACTTGACCTGCTTGAAGAGATTCCCAACAACAAAGCAGCCATCAAGACGTGGTTGAAGGCCTTGCCAGGGACAGTCGCGGTAGCTATTGAATCGACCAATATCTATCACTTGGAGTTCGCTGATCTGGCCTATGAGGCCGGCTGCACGATTTACATGGTGGGTGGCTATGAGCTCAGCCATTACCGCAAAGGGGTGAATATCCGTGCCAAAACCGATGCGCTGGATGCCAGGCTGCTCGCTCGCTATCTGAAGAACGAAGGTGATGATCTTCATCCGTGGACCCCGCCATCACCGCTGTACCGCCAGCTCCTGAGCCTCTTCCGTCGTCGCGCAGCCTTGGTTCAGGCGCGGGTCGGCCTGGTGCAAAGCTGGGCGAATGAGCCGCTGTTGAAGACAGCTTTCGCCGAGCAAGTGAAATCCATGCAGCAGCTTGAGGCGCTGGTCGAAAAGACGATTAATGATCATCTGAAGGAAGCCGGCTTGCTCAGTCAGTTGAAGCGTTGCGTGAAAGTTGAAGGCATTGGTTTTTTGACCGGAGCCCGCTTGCTCACGGCGTTTCAGCGGGGCGACTTCAGAAACGCGGATGCCTTTATTGCCTTCCTGGGAATGGATCTGCGCGTGTCGAAGTCAGGACAAAAGGATGGTCGTCGGAGTCTGACCAAGCGAGGTGACCCGGAAGCCCGCCGGCTTTTGCACAATGCAGCCATGTCGGCCAGCCGTACGCCCGCCTGGAAAGGCTTTTACGAAGAGCAAAGAGCTCGAGGCTTCAGCACCACTCAGGCGCTGGTGATACTGGCTCGCAAGCTTGCTCGGATCGTATTCGCTCTGCTGAAAGGGCAGAGCGAATACCAACCAAAAGCCGGTTGAGGGCTTCCCCTCAACCATAGAATCTCCCACAGGTGTCCCAATGTTTCGGCGCTGGCTCTAGCCCGGGCATTGCGCTAGCCTTGGGACTCGCTTTCAGCTATCGAGCCTCATGCGTTTTCTTTCAAATCTGTTGATCACTCCGGTTTTTCTTGCGGCCTGCTGGTCAGGTTCGGCCCATGCTTTCGACGCTTTCAACCTGTCTACACAAGGCACCGTAGCCAGTGGTTACGCCACCAGCATGGTGACCTCCGCCCCCTTCGACCATAAACTGCTGATCGCCGCCCGGGATGACGCTGCAGCGTTCATCGCCAGTGACGGCCAACTGCGAGGAGCACAACTGGAATCGGCCTTGATCTATCTGCGCCGGACCCAGCCAAAACTTCATGCCAGTGACCTTGAACTGGCGCAGGCAATTCTCGTCCAATAGTTATCCCCAGTTCCTCCGGAGTCATTCCATGCGTAGCCCGCTGATTGCTGCCACCCTTGGCTTGCTGTTATTGGCCGATGTGACCCAGGCGCACACCTTGGTTGCCACCAGTAACATCATCATTCGTGCCACCCAGCGCACGCTTGATTTCACTTCCGATACCACCACGTCCATCCGCGATTCGAAGATCGTCCGTGAAGCCCACGACGATGCGGCCAGCTTCGTCGCCAGCGACGGTGAAATCCGTGGCGCACACCTGGAAGCGGCCTTCGACACCTTGCGCACCCGCGTACCGGAAGCCCGCGACGCCAGTGATCAGGTTCTCGCCGAAGCCATCCTCGCACTGTGAGGTCGCTAGGCACCTGGCTGCTGGCCGGGGTCGTGTTGCTGCTTGGCAACACGGCTCAGGCCGGCCTGCAATTACGACTCAAGACCGACGGTCTGAGCCCTGCGCAACAGCAGGCCAGTCAGGCGCTGCTCGACGAAGCCATGCAGGCGTTGCCGCCGCGCTTCATCGAGCAACTGGACCGGCGTATCGACGTCGGCTGGACCGACGACATGCCGAGCGATGCCTACGGCCAGGCGTCGCTTGTGTCCGAGCTCGACCTGAATCGCAACCTGCTCGCCAGTCTCACCGACGGCAGCGCTGCGACCCAAAAGACGTATCGTCCCCACGGCACCGTGCGCCGGGAGATACTCGCCACAGTGTTGCACGAACTCACCCACATCTATGACCGCGCGCGCCTGTGGCCAGACGCCGAGCGCACGCTCATCCAGCGCTGCACGCAACGCAACAGCAGCTCCGGGCTGATCGGCATCCCGGATCAATGCCGCGGGCAGACCGCACGACGCTGGACCCTCAGCGACGACCCTCGCCTGCTCGACCTCGCCGGCTGGCCGCAATACGTCGGCCGACGCGGCGAACGTGAACAGCACAACCGGCAGATTGCCCGCAGCCCGGACATCTACGAGACGAGCAGCCCGAAGGAGTTCGTCGCGGTCAACATGGAGTACTTCCTCCTCGACCCAAGCTATGCCTGCCGTCGCCCTGCGCTGTACCGCTATTACAAAGAACATTTCGGTTGGGCACCTGCCGCCAAAGATAAATGCGCCCAATCATTCGCCTTCCTCAATGCGGGTAACGACTTCGCCAAGCAGCCCCTGGGCCAGGTCGATCCGGAGCGGGTTTACGCTGTCGACTATCTGCTGGCCGAAGCCAACCAGAATTGGGTCAGCCGCTGGGGCCACAGCATGCTGCGACTGGTGATCTGCGCACCGGGTCGGCCGCGCGGGCCGGATTGTCGACTGGATCTGGATCAGCATTTGGTGCTGTCCTACCGCGCCTTCGTCGGTGACGTACAGCTATCGAGCTGGGATGGGCTGGTGGGTAAATACCCTTCGCGTCTGTTTGTCTTGCCCCTGGCTCAGGTGATCGACGAATACACCAAGACTGAACTGCGCAGCCTGGCCTCGGTGCCGCTGAACCTGTCGCGAAGCGAGATCGAAGACGTGGTGGAGCACGCCGCGGAGATGCACTGGAGTTATGACGGCAACTATTTTTTCCTGTCCAACAACTGCGCGGTAGAAGGCCTGAAGTTACTGCGCAGCAGCACCAACAATGCGCAACTGGTCGGCCTGGACAGCATCATGCCCAACGGTTTGCTTGAAGTGCTCAAAGGCCGCGGACTGGCGGACACCAGCGTACTGGATGATCCTCGCGAAGCGTTACGCCTGGGCTATCGCTTCGATTCCTTCCGCGAGCGTTATCAAGCGATGTTCGAAGTGCTGAAAAAGCATTTGCCGATCAAGCAGGAAAAGGTCGAAGACTGGCTGTCATTGAAAGCTGAAGAACGCCGCAAATGGATTGACCAGGCAGACTTGCGCACCAGCGCGGCATTGCTGCTGCTGGAGCAGGCCAGTTTCCGTCAGCAGCTGGTGCTGGCCCAGGACGAAGTGAAACAGCGGTACCTGGGCGCTCGAGAATTGAGCAACGGCGGTATGGATAAGGCCAACGCGACCTTGCAGCAGATTCTCGCCAATAGCGGCTTCCTCAGCCGTCCGGCCGAATTGCTTGGCACCGGTGGTTATGGTTTGCCGCAGCCGAACGAGTGGACGCGCCTGGAGTCGGAGAGCAGCCTGCGCCAGAAACAGCTGCAAGCGCTGACCGGGGACCTCGACAAGGAAGTGCGAGCGCTGCTCGATCCGAGCCGTGCCGCCGAGATGGCCGCCAACGAAGCCAACCTGAAGCAGGTTGGCGAACATCTGAGGAAGTTGCACAAGGCTGCGGGTGGGTTGGAATTGCCCTGAGACATAAGACCCCGAGAGAGCAAAATCCTCTGTGGCGAGGGAGCTTGCTCCCGTTCGACGGCGAAGCCGACGCGATAGGGTGCCTGGTCGATTTTGGGGCCGCTTCGCGCCCCAGCGGGAGCAGGCTCCCTCGCCACAGTGGTCGCCTGATTGCTTAGCTGTGGGTCAATACAAAACACCATCCAGAATCTCATAAACAATCCCGGTGCCTACGGCGATCAGCACAATATCGCCGCCCGCACGACGCCACTCGTAACCCGGGTAATGCGGCAGTCGGCCCAACGCGCGGTTATCCAGGCGCTCGCCGTAATACCCGTGAGGCAACGGCCAGCCACGGACCAGATGAATGCCTGGAGGTGGCGGCGCACCGCGTACAAAATAACCACGATTGTCGTGAATGGTCTGACGCACCGGGCCGAAATCCCGTGGCGGACCGCCGCGACGATTGTCCTGCGGGCCACGGTGCTCGTCGCCACGATTGTCACTGCGGTTATCGTAATGACCCTGCTGCGGGTCGCCGCGGTCGTGATCGTCACGCTGATCGGCGCTGGCGTGCAGCAACGGGGTCGCACCGAGCATCAGCACGCCCAGGCCGGCAATCAGACGTTTCGGCATTTTCATCAGGTCTTTCCTCACGGCACATGCAGCAAAAAGGGCTTCAGAACGTAGTCCTGAAGCCCTAGGTCTTGCTGTTTAGTCTGTGCCGCGAGGCGCTAATTCCCCTGTATCAGGAACTTTACCTTTAGCTGACCCGCGCTTTACGCACGCCGTCGGACAAGGCCGCACACAGGCTGAGTACGCCCTCCACAGCCTGATCCGGGGTCGAGGCGTTGGCGATGTGATCGATCAGCGCCGACCCCACCACCACACCATCAGCCAGACGCGCGATGGCCGCTGCCTGTTCCGGTGTGCGAATACCGAAGCCGATGCTGATCGGCAGATCGGTATGGCGACGCAGACGGGTGACGGCTTCTTCGACATGTTCCAGAGTCGCCGCGCCCGCACCGGTCACACCCGCCACCGACACGTAGTAAACAAAACCGGAACTACCATTCAATACGGTCGGCAGACGCACATCGTCGGTGGTCGGCGTGGTCAGACGGATGAAGTCCAGGCCCGCAGCCTGCGCCGGGGCGCACAACTCAGCGTTATGCTCCGGCGGCATGTCGACCACGATCAGACCATCGACACCGGCCTCTTTGGCTTCAGCGATGAAACGCGGCACGCCGTACATGTGAATCGGGTTGAAGTAGCCCATCAGCACCAGCGGAGTCTGACTGTTGCCTTCACGGAACTCGCGAACCATTTGCAGGGTTTTCGCCAGGTTCTGTTTGGCGCCCAAGGCACGAATGTTGGCCAGTTGAATCGCCGGGCCATCGGCCATCGGATCGGTGAAGGGCATGCCCAACTCGATCACGTCGGCACCCGCTCCCGGCAAGCCTTTGAGAATCGCCAGAGACGTGTCGTAACTCGGGTCGCCGGCGGTCACAAAGGTCACCAGGGCGGCGCGGTTCTGTTCCTTGAGTTCGGCAAAACGCGTTTGCAGGCGGCTCATCAGTGTTTCTCCTGCTGGGATTGCTCTTGTTGAGAGTGTTCCATATGGTGCATCACGGTCTGCATATCTTTGTCGCCACGGCCGGACAGGTTGACCACCATCAGGTGATCTTTCGGCAGTGTCGGTGCGCGTTTGAACACTTCGGCCAGGGCATGGGCGCTTTCCAGTGCAGGAATAATCCCTTCCAGGCGACAGCATTTGTGGAACGCGTCGAGGGCTTCGTCGTCGGTCACCGAGGTGTACTGGACGCGGCCGATGTCGTGCAACCAGGCGTGTTCCGGGCCGATGCCCGGATAGTCGAGACCGGCGGAAATCGAGTGGGCGTCGATGATCTGGCCGTCGTCGTCCTGCAACAGGAACGTACGGTTGCCGTGCAGCACGCCCGGTACGCCGCCGTTCAGGCTGGCCGCGTGCTTGCCGGTTTCGATGCCATAACCGGCGGCTTCGACGCCGATGATCTCGACGCTCTTGTCATCGAGGAACGGATGGAACAGGCCCATGGCATTGGAACCCCCGCCGATGCACGCCACCAGGCTGTCGGGTAGACGCCCTTCCTGGGCTTGCAACTGCTCGCGGGTTTCCTTGCCGATCACAGCCTGGAAGTCGCGAACCATGGCGGGATACGGGTGCGGGCCGGCCACCGTGCCGATCAGGTAGAAGGTGCTATCGACGTTGGTCACCCAGTCACGCAAGGCTTCGTTCATCGCGTCTTTGAGGGTGCCGGTGCCAGCAACCACCGGGATCACTTCGGCGCCCAACAACTTCATGCGAAACACGTTGGCCTGCTGACGTTCGATGTCGGTGGTGCCCATGTAGATCACGCACTCCAGGCCGAATCGCGCCGCCACGGTGGCGGTCGCCACGCCGTGCATACCGGCGCCGGTCTCGGCAATGATGCGTTTCTTGCCCATGCGCCGCGCCAGCAGAATCTGACCGATGCAGTTGTTGATCTTGTGCGCGCCAGTGTGGTTCAACTCTTCACGCTTGAGATAAATCTTCGCGCCACCGCAGAACTCTGTCAGACGCTCGGCGAAATACAGTGGACTTGGACGTCCGACGTAATCACGCTGGAAGTAGGCCAATTCTTCTTTGAATGCCGGATCTTCCTTGGCAGCTTCGTATTCGCGGGCCAGATCGAGGATCAACGGCATCAAGGTTTCGGCGACGTAGCGGCCACCGAACGCGCCGAACAGGCCGTTGGCGTCGGGGCCGTTGCGCAGATTAGTCTGGGTCATGGGTCGCTCCAGTTGTATTCGAGAGGTGACGATGGGGTTCACTCTACCCCTGACGTCCCACGCTGAAAACCGATAAGATCGCCGCAACCTGTCAGGAAAACTCACAGATCCCATGAGCCATGACCTCCCCCCGCTGAACGCTCTTCGCGCCTTTGAGGCCGCTGCCCGCCTGAACAGCGTCAGTCAGGCCGCAGAACAGCTGCACGTCACTCATGGTGCGGTCAGCCGGCAACTCAAGGTGCTGGAAGAACACCTCGGCGTGAGTCTGTTCATCAAGGATGGACGCGGCCTTAAACTCACAGATGCCGGCGTGCGTTTGCGCGATGCCAGCGGCGAAGCCTTCGAGCGTTTACGCAACGTTTGCGCCGAGCTGACCCGAAGCACCGCCGATGCGCCATTCGTGCTCGGTTGCTCGGGCAGCCTGCTGGCACGCTGGTTCATTCCGCGTTTGGGGCGGCTCAATGCAGACCTGCCGGACCTGCGCTTGCACCTGTCGGCCGGGGAAGGCGATCTCGACCCGCGACGGCCTGGCCTGGATGCCTTACTGGTGTTTGCCGAGCCGCCATGGCCAGCAGACATGCAAGTTTACGAATTGGCCAGCGAACGCATCGGCCCGGTCATGAGCCCACGATTCGTCGGTTACGAAAGGCTGCAGAACGCACCGGCAAGCGCACTGTTGACCGAACCCTTGCTGCACACCACCTCACGGCCGCAAGCCTGGCCAAGCTGGGCGCAGCAAAGCGACCTCGACGCCAAGGCGCTGAAATACGGTCAGGGTTTCGAGCACTTGTATTATTTGCTGGAAGCGGCAGTGGCCGGGCTGGGTGTGGCCATTGCGCCTGAACCGCTGGTGGCCGAAGACTTGAAGGCCGGTCGCCTCGTTGCGCCATGGGGCTTCTGTGAAACCCCGGCGCAACTGGCGTTGTGGCTACCCAAGCGCGCCGCGGACGGGCGCGCCCGGCAGTTGGCGCAGTGGCTTAAAAACGAACTGCGCCAGACACCTTAATGACCGCGTTTGAACAATAAGTAGGCCGCGAGCAGGCCCAACGCACCGACAGCGACGCCGGCTGTAGTCCAAGGGTGTTCCTGAGCGTAGTCACGTGTCGCGATTCCGGTTTCACGGGTTTTGACCTTGACCTCTTCATAGGCATCGGCGAGCAGATGGCGCGAGTGTTTCAGCGCGTTCTCAGCGTTGTTTTTCAGCGTCTTGAGGGTTTTACGCGACTCTTCCGAGGCGTCGTCCTTCAGGCTTTCCAACGATTTCAGCAAACTCTCGATCTCGGCTTCCATGCTTTGCAATGAGGCGTTGCGTAACGACGTGTTGGCCATGGTGGCTCTCCTGCATTGTTGATGAGTAGCGTGTGTTGGTTGGGACTTCAGAGGTTCGAGAAAGTGCAGTAAATCTGAACGTCACTGCAGATTGGTCGACAGAAGAAATAAGAAAAATCACTGCTAGGCTGTATTTCACACCTTAAGGAGAACGCCATGACTGACCACCATACCTACAAGAAAGTCGAACTGGTCGGTTCGTCCACCAGTAGCATTGAAGACGCCATCAACAATGCCCTGGCCGAAGCCAACAAAAGCCTCAAGTACATGGAATGGTTTGAAGTGACCGAAACCCGCGGGCACATCAAGGACGGCAAAGCTGCACACTTCCAGGTGACACTCAAAGTCGGGTTCCGGATTGCCAGTAGCTGAGTTTGAGCTAGTCTTCTGAACTTGCGCGCTGGCCGAATGCCATAGGGAATGGCAAAGCGCTAAGTGGTGAGCGAATCCGGCGGATAGCTGGATGCGCTCACCCTATTGATCCGACCAGGGAGTGCAACCCATGAAGAAGTTTATTTTAGCGGTAGGTTTGTTGAGCCTTGCGGGAACAGCCTTTGCCGAGGGCAAGCCGTGCGAAGAGCTGAAAGCCGAAATCGCAGCGAAACTGGACGCCAAGGGCATTTCCAATTACTCACTGGAGATCGTCGATAAAGGCGCTGCAGCCGGCGGGAAAGTCGTCGGAAAATGTGAAAAGGGCTCCAAGGAAATCGTTTACAAGCAGGGCTGATTTCCCTCAATGACAAAAAGCCGACGCAATGGCGTCGGCTTTTTTGTGGGAACCGTTTAAGTGTCAGCCCTTCATGACCTGCGCCAACAGTTCATAGGAGTGCACGCGATCGGCATGTTCGTACAGGTCACAGGTAAAAATCAGCTCATCCGCCTGGGTCTGCTCAATCAGCACCTCAAGCTTGGCGCGGATTTTCTGCGGGCTGCCGACCATGGCCAGTCCCAGGAAATCACCGACCGCTTCTTTCTCATGGGGCAGCCACAGCCCGTCCATGGTCTTCACGGGCGGGCGTTGCACCAGGCTCTGACCACGCATTAACGCGAGAATCCGTTGGTACACCGAAGTGGCCAGGTAATCGGCCTGCTCATCGGTGTCTGCCGCCACCAGCGGCACACCAAGCATCACGTAAGGCTTATCCAAAACCGCTGAAGGCTTGAAGTGGTTGCGGTAGACGCGAATCGCCTCATGCATGAAGCGCGGTGCGAAATGTGAAGCGAAGGCGTAGGGCAAACCGCGCTCACCGGCCAGCTGCGCACTGAACAGGCTCGAACCCAGCAACCAGACCGGGACGTTGGTGCCGGTACCCGGCATGGCAATGATCCGCTGATCCGGCGTGCGTGGGCCGAGGTAGCGCATCAGTTCGGCCACGTCCTCCGGGAAGTCGTCGGCACTGCCGGAGCGCTCACGACGCAAGGCGCGGGCAGTCATCTGATCGGAGCCGGGCGCGCGGCCCAGGCCCAGGTCGATCCGGCCTGGATACAGACTTTCAAGGGTGCCGAACTGCTCGGCGATCACCAGCGGCGCGTGGTTGGGCAGCATCACGCCGCCCGAACCGACACGAATGGTCGAAGTGCCGCCGGCCAGATAACCCAGCAGAACCGAGGTCGCCGAACTGGCGATCCCGTCCATATTGTGGTGTTCAGCAACCCAGAAGCGGTGGTAGCCGAATTTTTCGACGTGCTGCGCCAGGTCCAGGGAATTGCGCAAGGACTGCGCCGCACTGCCGTTTTCCCGCACGGGCACCAGATCGAGGGTCGAAAACTTGATATCAGACAATCGTTTCATAAACCTGCTTCTCCAATGGGTAAGCAGGTTTTTTCACGAACGAAAACCTGCCGAGTCTATAAGCGTGTTCTCTGCAATGAGGGCATATACCCGAGTTTCAATAGGAGAGACAAAATTCCTGCGTAATTAGAAGACTGATCAGATGAGGTGAACTTTGCCTGACGGTCTATCCTCAGAACCCTGGTAACCGAAACCACGAAGGCGCGACGCTTCGCGCCGGACCTTGAGGAGGCAGACATGGCCATCACAAAGAAAGCATCGGCTCATTGGGAAGGTGATCTGAAGACCGGTATCGGCTCGATTTCCACGCAAACCGGTGTCCTCAAAGAAGCGCCCTACGGCTTCAAAGCCCGTTTCGAGGGAGGTAAGGGCACCAATCCGGAAGAGCTGATCGGCGCGGCTCACGCGGGCTGTTTCTCCATGGCGTTTTCAATGATTCTCGGTGAGGCCGGCCTTAAGGCCGACAGCATCGACACCACTGCCGAAGTCACTCTGGACCAGGTAGACGGTGGCTTTGCGATCACAGCGGTCAAACTGATTCTCAAGGCGAAAATCCCCGGGGCGACCCAGGCGCAATTCGAGGAACTGAGCAACAAGGCCAAAGAAGGCTGCCCGGTATCCAAAGTGCTGAATGCGAAAATCAGCCTGGAGGCGACGTTGGTCAGCTGATAGTGGGTTGATACGCTAGCGGGTAAAAGATCGCAGCCTTCGCGGGTTCCCTATCGCAGGTTGCGGTCTTTTTTGCCCTGAAACAAAACCTGACTGGCAAAACTGTGGTCGAATAAATGACAGCAGCTTAAGCGCATCACCGTGCGCGCTGCCTCAAGGGAGCTTCAACCATGAAACGTTTTGCCTTGGCGGTTATCTGTTGCTCGCTGGCCACTTCGGCCCTCGCGGCACCGAAATCCTGTGAGGAACTCAAG
Organism: Pseudomonas sp. P9_31; assembly: GCF_034008235.1. Lineage (NCBI taxonomy): Bacteria > Pseudomonadati > Pseudomonadota > Gammaproteobacteria > Pseudomonadales > Pseudomonadaceae > Pseudomonas > Pseudomonas sp. P9_31. The sequence goes on along the minus strand of NZ_CP125375.1, from coordinate 113,578 downwards.
GCCGAGATCGAAGCCAAGATCCAGGCCAACAACGTCTCGTCCTACACCCTGGAAATCGTCACCAACGACGAAGTTCACGATCAGAACATGGTCGTTGGCTCATGCGAATACGGCACCAAAAAAATCATCTACCAAAAAAATGATCGCTGATTCGTCTCACATGAGGCAGTAGGTATCTCGATCTTCAGCGACGATCTCCCGCTTGGCGTTGTACAGCCGGGCGCTGGGGGTGAACGCCATGGAACGCGCCTCCAGCAGGTAACGCTGGCCGGCCTCGAAATGGTCGTAGTTGATGGTCAGGTAGCACAACCGCTCCAGCGGAGCGTTCATCAAGCCCGAGCCACCGCCATACACTTCAAAATCGTAACGCACGCTCAGCTCATGGCTACCCGGGGTGACCTGGAAGTAACGACCATCGCGCAACCGTTGGTTGTCCAGCCGTTCAGCCATCAGCAGTTTACCGCCGGGGCTTGGCGTAGCGAAGTCGACCCAGGCCATCTGCGGATCGACCGCCGGCAACGGACTCGCGCAGCCGACAAAGGCGCCTGCAGCGAGCAACAGCAACAACCTGCGCATGATGAATATCCCAAGGACTGATCGTTCAGCATAGCGCCGATCAGGTACGTTGGCAGCCTGCCGGTGTGCCCTGCCCAATCACTTTTCGCTGCTGATCGTAGAGCTTTGCCCACGGCCGAAAACCGATATTCCCCGCTTGCAGCTGATACCGCTGCCCGGCGTTGAAGTCCTTGAATTTCACATTCAACTGACAGTCACGCCACAACGGCTCGGCGGCGGGGCCAATGTTGGTCGGCTGGACCGCGAACAAATAGCGAACCTTCAGCTCATGGCTACCGGGTTGCACCTCGAAATAGCGCTTGTCGATGGAAGCCTTGTTATCGACTTCCAGCGCCTGCAGCGCGGTGTCTTCCTGCCGTGGATCCAGATCGATCCAGGCCTGCGAAGGATCAGGGGTGGGCAATCCGGCACAACCGGCCAGCATCAGCAGGCCTCCCGTCAGCATCAACTTGCGCATAGCGGAGCTCCAATAGGCGGGATAGTCTTGCGGGCAGACTTTCCAGGGATTTTTTATTTTGATCAGGCCGCGTCCAAGCCTTGGGTTACTTGATCGCGTTTTACGCATTTTGTTTCCGGGTGTTTTTCTTTTGTTGCTCAATGGCTGCGCGAGCGTCAGCTATTACGGCCAATTGGCCAGTGGTCAGCTGCACTTGCTGCGGGCTCGGGAGCCGGTTGCCAGAGTGATTGCCGATCCTGACCGCGATCAGCAATTGCGTGCGCATCTGGCCCAATCACAAAAGGCCCGAATGTTCGCCAGCCAACACCTGCACCTGCCGGACAACCAGAGCTACCGTTTGTACGCCGACATCGGCCGACCGTTTGTAGTCTGGAATGTCTTCGCCACGCCGGAGTTTTCGCTGAAGCCGCAGAACCATTGTTTCCCCGTCGCTGGCTGCGTCGCCTATCGCGGGTATTACAGTCAGAGCGCTGCCCGCGGTGAGGCCGCCTTGCAACGCCTGCAAGGTATGGACGTGTCGATTGGCGGCGTCGAGGCTTATTCGACGCTCGGTTGGTTCAACGACCCGATCATTAGCTCGATGATGGGTTGGGGCGACGAACGGTTGGCCACGCTGATATTCCACGAACTCGCCCACCAACGTTTTTATGTGAAAGACGACACCGAGTTCAACGAATCCTTCGCCACGTTCGTCGAACAGGAAGGCACTCGCCAATGGCGCGAATCCCGAGACATGCCACCGGATAATGGAGCGTTGGTACGCCAACGCGACCAGTTCATCCAGTTGATTCTGGACACCCGCACCCGGCTTGAACGGCTTTACGCCCTGCCGCTGCCGGCCGACCAAATGCGTGAGCGAAAAGCGGCAGAGTTCGAACAATTGCGCCGTGAGTACTGGACCCTGCGCGGCAGCCAATGGTCTGGCAACAATCGCTACGACGCGTGGATCAACGCCCCGATGAACAACGCCCGATTACTGCCGTTTGGTTTGTATGACCAATGGGTGCCGGCGTTTGCCGCACTGTTCAGGCAGGTCGATGGGGATTGGGTGAGGTTTTATGCCGCGGTGGAGAAGGTGGGCGCGTTGCCGGTTGGGGAGCGTAAGGCGGCATTGAAAGCGTTGGCAGGATCAGCGAGTTCCGGTGGCTGAACGGGCCTCTTCGCGGGCAAGCCCGCTCCCACAGAGGATTGTGTTTGGCCAAAGGACTCTGGCACACACCGATCTAATGTGGGAGCAGGCTTGCTCGCGAATGGTTTTGATCAACTCTGCAAAAACGCCTGATGCAACTCATCCAGCGTCTCGAAGTGATACGCCGGTGCTTCGGCGCTCAATTCTTCCCGGCTGCCAAACCCATAACCCACCGCTGCCGCGTCCAGCCCATTGCGGCGAGCACCGATCAGGTCATGCTTACGGTCGCCGATCATCAGGGTATTGGCCGGGTCCAGACCCTCTTCGCTCATCAAGTGCGCAATCAGCTCGACCTTGTTGGTTCGCGTGCCATCCAGTTCGCTGCCGTAAATCACCTTGAAATGCTTGGCGAAGTCGAAGTGCCGGGCGATTTCCCGGGCGAAAACCCATGGCTTGGAGGTCGCTATGTACAGCTGTCGCCCTTGCCTACCGAGGGTTTCGAGCAGCGGCATAACCCCGTCGAATACGCGGTTTTCATACAGGCCGGTGACTTTGAAGCGTTCACGATAAAAGTTCACCGCTTCCCAGGCCTTGGGCTCGTCGAAGTCGTAAAACTGCATGAACGCCTGCAACAACGGCGGGCCGATGAAGTGCTCAAGCTTGCTCAGGTCCGGCTCATCGATGCCCAGTTTGCTCAGGGCGAACTGGATGGAGCGGGTGATGCCTTCACGCGGGTCGGTCAGCGTGCCATCGAGGTCGAACAGTACGGTTTGGTAATGCATGAAAATTCCTGAGCAATAGCGAGACACTTTCCGTTATCAAGAGGTTTAGAGCTGATCGTAGCCTTCGGCCAGATGCAGGTCCTTGAGCTTTACGTAGTTCGCCGCGCTGTAGGTGAAAAAGGCTTTTTCCTTGTCTGTCAGCGGTCGGATCTGTTTCACCGGGCTACCGACATAGAGAAAACCGCTTTCCAGGCGCTTGCCCGGGGGTACCAGGCTGCCGGCACCGATGATCACATCGTCCTCCACCACCGCGCCGTCCATGACGATGCTGCCCATGCCGATCAGAATCCGGTTGCCCACGGCACAACCATGCAGCATGACTTTATGTGCGATGGTCACATCGTCGCCGATCAGCAATGGGAAGCCATCGGGATTGAACGGACCGGCGTGAGTGATGTGCAGCACGCAGCCATCCTGCACGCTGGTGCGCGCACCGATTCTGATGCGATGCATGTCGCCACGGATCACTGTCAGCGGCCAGACGGAGCTGTCTTCGCCGATTTCAACGTCGCCGATCACCACCGCCGAGCCGTCGACAAAGGCGCCTTTGCCCAGCAGCGGCGTGTGGTTCTGATACTTGCGAAGGGTCACGATAGGCTCTCTCTCTTTTGCTGATAGCTGCGGTGAGCGTCGATTGTAATTAAGATGGGGCCATGTTTCTTCCCGCATGTTTTCCAGCCAAGGTGCCAACCGTGAGCGTGAACAACCCTCTTCTGCAGTCCTACGACCTGCCGCCGTTCTCGGCGATCCGTGCCGAACACGTGCAACCGGCCATTGAAAAGATTCTGGCTGACAACCGCGCCGCCATCGTCGATATCCTCAAAACCCAGGGCAAACAACCGACCTGGGCCGGCCTGGTGCTGGCGATGGACGAACTCAATGACCGTCTGGGCGCCGCCTGGAGCCCGGTCAGCCACCTCAATGCCGTGTGCAACAGTGCTGAGTTGCGCGAGGCTTACGAGTCCTGCCTGCCGGCCCTGAGTGCCTACGCCACCGAGCTGGGTCAGAACCGTGAACTGTTTCAGGCCTATGAAGCGCTGGCCAACAGCCCAGAGGCTGCCGGTTTCGACGTGGCGCAAAAAACGATCCTGGAGCACGCCCTGCGTGACTTCCGTCTGTCGGGTATCGACCTGCCTACACCTGAGCAAAAGCGTTATGCCGATGTGCAGAGCAAACTGTCTGAGCTAGCCAGTCACTTCTCCAACCAGTTGCTCGACGCCACTCAGGCCTGGACCAAACACATCACCGACGAAGCCGCCCTCGCCGGCCTGACCGAGTCGGCCAAAGCGCAAATGGCCGCCGCCGCGCAAGCCAAAGACTTGGACGGCTGGCTGATCACCCTGGAATTCCCGAGTTACTACGCGGTAATGACCTACGCCCAGGACCGCACCCTGCGCGAAGAAGTCTACGCCGCCTACTGCACCCGTGCGTCGGACCAAGGCCCGAATGCCGGTCAGAACGATAACGGCCCGGTCATGGAAGAAATCCTCGACCTGCGTCAGGAGCTGGCAAAACTGTTGGGCTTCGCCAGCTTTTCGGAGTTGAGCCTGGCCACCAAAATGGCCGAGTCCAACGATCAGGTGCTGAGTTTCCTGCGCGACCTGGCAAAACGCAGCAAGCCTTTCGCCGCCCTGGATCTGCAACAGCTCAAGGCCTACGCCGCCGAACAAGGTTGCCCGGATCTGCAAAGCTGGGACAGCGGTTTCTACGGTGAAAAACTCCGCGAGCAGCGCTACAGCGTCGCCCAGGAAACCCTTCGCGCGTACTTCCCGATCGACAAGGTCTTGGGTGGACTGTTCAGCATCGTCCAGCGCCTGTACGGCATCGAGATCGCCGAGCTGAAAGGCTTCGACACTTGGCACCCGGACGTTCGCCTTTTCGAAATCAAGGAAAACGGCCAGCACGTCGGCCGCTTCTTCTTCGACCTGTATGCCCGCGCCAACAAGCGCGGCGGTGCCTGGATGGACGGCGCCCGCGATCATCGCCGCACGATCAATGGCGCGCTGCAAAGCCCGGTGGCAAACCTGGTGTGCAACTTCACCCCGGCCGATAGCGGTAAACCAGCCCTGCTGACCCACGACGAAGTCACCACCCTGTTCCACGAATTCGGTCATGGCCTGCATCACCTGCTGACCCGCGTCGAGCACGCCGGCGTGTCCGGCATCAACGGCGTGGCCTGGGATGCGGTCGAGCTGCCAAGCCAGTTCATGGAAAACTGGTGCTGGGAGCCGGAAGGCCTGGCGCTGATTTCCGGTCACTACGAAACCGGCGAGCCACTGCCTCAAGACCTGCTGGAAAAAATGCTCGCGGCGAAGAACTTCCAGTCCGGCCTGATGATGGTCCGCCAGTTGGAATTCTCGCTGTTCGACTTCGAACTGCACGCCACCCATGGCGACGGTCGCAGCGTGCTGCAAGTGCTCGAAGGCGTGCGCGACGAGGTTTCGGTCATGCGTCCACCGGCCTACAACCGTTTCCCCAACAGCTTCGCCCACATCTTTGCCGGTGGTTACGCGGCGGGTTACTACAGCTACAAGTGGGCTGAAGTGTTGTCGGCCGATGCCTTCTCCAAGTTCGAAGAAGACGGCGTGCTCAATGCCGAGACCGGTCGCGCCTTCCGCGAAGCGATCCTGGCGCGCGGTGGATCTCAGGAACCGATGGTGCTGTTCGTCGACTTCCGTGGCCGTGAGCCATCGATTGACGCACTCTTGCGCCACAGCGGCCTGAGTGAGGACGCGGCAGCATGAGTGAGGGACCTGTGATTACCAAAAAACGCTTTATCGCCGGGGCGGTCTGCCCGGCCTGCAGCGAGCCCGACAAGTTGATGATGTGGAACGAAGATACCGTTCCACATCGCGAGTGTGTGGCCTGCGGTTATTCCGACACGCTGAATGAACAAGGCCTGTCGGTGCCCAAGGAATTGGGCACCCGGGTCAACACCTCGGCACTCAAGGTGCCGGACGCCAAGGTTCAGGCTGTGCAGTTTTTCCCGAACCCGAAACTGAAGAAAAAGCCTGACGAACAGCACTGAGTGCTGGGACTCACCTTCCACTGCGCAATGCAGTGGAAGGTGTTACTTACTCGACATGAGCCGATTTGAACCAGTTCTTCATCGAGCAACTGGCAAACGGACTGGTGCTGCAATCACCATTGGCCAGCGCCGTACGAAGTTTGTCTACATCGGCCTGCATCATGTAGCGAATGCCGTCCTTGAAGTGGGTGCTATCGCCAAAACCACCCTGGGTCATTTCACTCAGCGCGTCTTCCTTGCTCCAGCCCTGCACCACCACCCGGTACATCGCCGCCATCAGGCCCGTGCGGTCCGAGCCGTGTTTGCAATGCATAAGTACAGGGCCTTTGGCTTCGGCGGTCTGAATCGTGCGAAGCGCCTTGAGCACATCACTGTCGTCCACGTGATTGGTGCGGTAGGGCAGCTGAATCTGGGTGATTCCGGACGTGGACAACCAGCTTGAGTCCGGTTCAGGCAGGAAGTTGATGACGGTGGCGACCTTGAGTTTTTCCAGCAGCGGCACCGCCCCGCTGTCTGGCAATGCGCTGCGATAGAGGGTCGGGGACATCTGATAGAGGTTGTACTGAACCTCCACCGATTGAGCCCAATCCGCTGGCCGAGGCAGTGGCGTATCGTCGGCCCAAGCCAGTGAAAGAGTAAAAAACGCAACCAACGACAGACAAATCGCAGGAAAAAGGCGGAATTGGGACATGCTCAGGCGACCGTATGGGAAGAGACAGCTGGATGACACTCAGATTGAGCCTTGAGCGGTCAAAGTCCCGTGAGCCACCTGTCAAAGAATCGTGAATATGCCGATCCGCGATAGGGGAAGTAACGAATATCGTCCGGGTTCGACCAAGCGCCCAGTGGCACTAGGCATATGAGTGACGCCCCTATACTGTATATAAAAACAGTACCGAGGCGTTTTCATGTCTACCCCTCTTCCCCCGCGCGGTCGCGGCACCGCCACCAACCCGTACAACCGCTTCGCGCCGAACCGTTCGGTGGCCGAGGATGACGGCTGGTATCAGGAAGCACCGATCACCCAAGGCACCGAGGTGCGCATCGAGACGGCAAAATCCATCATTACCCGCAATAATTCGCCGGACTTGCCCTTCGACCGTTCGATCAATCCTTACCGCGGCTGCGAGCATGGCTGCATCTATTGCTATGCGCGGCCAAGCCACGCCTATTGGGACCTGTCGCCGGGGCTGGATTTCGAAACCAAGCTGATCGCCAAGACCAACGCCGCCGATGTGCTGGAAGAACAACTGTCCAAACGCGGCTATCAATGCGCACCGATCAACCTGGGCTCCAACACCGACCCTTATCAACCGATCGAGCGTGAACACAGAATCACCCGCAAGACCCTCGAAGTGCTGCTGCGCTACCGTCACCCAGTGACCATCATCACCAAGGGTTCGCTGATTCTGCGCGATCTGGACCTGCTGGCCGAACTCGCCGAGCAAAGGCTGGTGGCGGTGATGATCAGCCTCACCACCCTGGACGATGAACTCAAACGCATCCTCGAACCCCGTGCAGCAGCGCCCAAGGCGCGACTGCGGGCGATCCGGGTGATGCGCGAAGCCGGGATTACCGTGGGCGTTTTGTGTTCACCGATGATTCCGATGATCAACGACAGCGAACTCGAAAGCCTGCTGACCGAAGCTCATGCGGCGGGTGCCCAGAGTGCCGCTTACATGATGTTGCGCTTGCCTCTGGAAGTGGCTCCACTGTTCGAAGAGTGGCTGGCCGCCCACTATCCCCAGCGCGCAGCTCATGTGATGAGCCTGATCCGCCAAAGCCGTGGTGGTGAGCTCTACGACAGCCGGTTTGGCGCCAGAATGCGCGGTGAAGGGCCGTTTGCCGATCTGTTGGCACAACGCTTCGCCAAAACCATCAAGCGCCTGGGGCTCAATCGTCGGGAAGGCTTCAACCTGGATTGCACAGCCTTTTGTCCGCCGGGTCGCCAGATGTCGTTGATTTAACGACAGTTGGCCCTATGGTGAGTAGAGAAAACGATACACCGCGTTTAGGCTGGTCACGTTTTTTGTGACCTGGAACACGCGTTCTAGAGCGTTTTATTCAGTTTGAGTTAAGTTTCAACGGCTACCTTGTTCATCGAGTGACTGACGGGTCTGGCTTTTCGACCTGGATGTTTTTTATACAGCCACTGGCTTCACATCGGACAAAACGGGAAAACTCCCTGACTCCGCCAAAGAGGATGAATCATGAGTGACAAGGATAAACAGCCGTTGGCTGTGTCGGCTTCAGCCCAACCCGAGGCGGAAACCGCCGATGCAGCGCTGCAGCATATCGTTGACGGTTTTTTACATTTTCATCACGAGATCTTTCCGCAGCAGGAAGAACTCTTCAAAAAACTCGCCACGGCCCAACGGCCTCGGGCGATGTTCATCGCGTGCGCCGATTCACGCATCGTTCCCGAACTGATCACCCAAAGCGCCCCCGGCGACTTGTTCGTGACCCGTAACGTCGGCAACGTCGTGCCGCCTTACGGGCAAATGAACGGCGGTGTTTCCACCGCCATCGAATATGCAGTGCTGGCCCTCGGCGTGCAGCACATCATCATCTGCGGGCATTCTGACTGTGGCGCCATGCGCGCGGTGCTCAACCCGCAGAGCCTGGAGAAAATGCCCACGGTCAAAGCCTGGCTGCGCCATGCGGAAGTGGCGAAAACCATGGTCCAGGACAACTGCCATTGCACTGATGAAAACGAGAGCATGCACATCCTCACCGAGGAGAATGTGATCGCTCAGTTGCAGCATTTGCGCACGCACCCGTCGGTGGCCTCGCGCATGGCCAATGGTCAGCTGTTTATCCATGGTTGGGTCTACAACATCGAAACCAGCGAAATTAAAGCTTACGACGCCGATCAGGGGTGTTTCCTGCCGCTCGATGGCAGTCATCCGATTCCGGTGGCGACGCCTAAAGCGCGCTTCTAAATCCTCCGTGTGGTTTAGCCGAGGCTGCTGATATTGCAGCCTGCTTTGCCATGCCTGAAGAAAACTTCGGGAGAGTCACCATGCGTGCTGCTCAACTAAAAGCTGTTTTGCCACGGGAGCTACTGGCTTCGGTGGTTGTGTTTCTGGTCGCTCTGCCCTTGTGCATGGGCATCGCCATCGCCTCGGGACTGCCACCGTCCAAAGGCCTAATCACCGGTATCATCGGTGGCCTGGTGGTCGGTTGGCTTGCCGGGTCGCCGCTGCAAGTCAGCGGCCCGGCGGCGGGTCTGGCGGTATTGGTGTTCGAACTGGTGCGCCAGCATGGTATTGCCATGCTTGGGCCGATCCTGCTGCTGGCCGGTTTTCTGCAATTGGTGGCCGGGCGTTTGAAACTGGGTTGCTGGTTTCGGGTCACGGCGCCGGCTGTGGTGTATGGCATGCTCGCCGGGATCGGAGTACTGATCGTGCTGTCACAGGTGCATGTGATGCTCGACGCCGTGCCCAAGCCGTCGGGGCTGGATAACCTGGCAGCCTTCCCCGCTGCGGTGATTCAGGCTTTGCCTTCGTTTGGCTGGCAAGCGGGCTTGCTCGGGCTGTCGACCATTGCCGTGATGTGGCTGTGGGAAAAATTCCGTCCGCACTCCCTGCGTTTCGTTCCTGGAGCATTGCTTGGGGTCGGTCTGGCAACGGTCGCCAGCCTCGTGCTCGCATTGCAGGTCAAACGTGTAGAGGTCCCGGCCAACCTGGCAGAAGCCATCGATTGGCTGCGCCCGGCGGACCTGCTCAATCTGGCAGACCCGACTCTGCTGATCGCCGCCTTCGCCGTGGCCTTTATCGCCAGCGCCGAAACCCTGCTCTCGGCCGCCGCCGTGGATCGCATGCACAGCGGCCAGCGCTCGGACTTCGACCGTGAATTGTCGGCGCAAGGTGTGGGCAACATGCTCTGCGGGTTGCTCGGTGCGTTACCGATGACCGGAGTGATCGTACGCAGTTCGGCCAACGTGCAGGCCGGCGCCACCACCCGACTGTCGACGGTGTTCCATGGTCTGTGGTTACTGGCTTTCGTGCTGCTGCTTTCCAGCGTGCTGCAAAGCATCCCGGTGGCGAGCCTGGCAGGCGTCCTGGTTTATACCGGTTTCAAACTGGTGGACCTCAAGGCCTTTCGCGGCCTGGGTCGTTATGGCCGGATGCCGATGTTTACTTATGCGGCGACCGCACTGGCAATCATCTTCACCGACCTGCTGACCGGCGTGCTGATCGGCTTTGGCCTGACGCTGGCCAAACTGGCCTGGAAGGCTTCGCGCCTGAAAATCAGCCTGATCGATCTGCCGGCGAACGGCGAGATGGAGCTGCGACTGGTAGGGGCGGCGACCTTCCTCAAGGTGCCGGCATTGACCCAAGTGCTGGGGACCATTCCGGCGGGCACAACGGTGCATGTGCCGCTCAATAACCTGAGCTACATCGATCACTCGTGCCTTGAGTTGCTGGAGGAGTGGGGTCGGGCCAATGCGGCCAAGGGTTCGAAGCTGCTGATTGAGGCGCGGGGGTTGAAGCGCAGGCTTGAAGGACGGTTGCGTACGACCACCGGAGTAGGTTCAGCCGGATAGATAACACTGTGGGAGCGAGCCTGCTCGCGATGGCAATGGGTCATTCAACATTGATGTCGACTGATACAACGCTATCGCGAGCAGGCTCGCTCCCACAGGGGATGGTGTTGATTCTAAATAATCAAGCCGCTGGCTGATCCAGCTCCAGCTCCACGCCCAATTGGCGCGACAGGCACGGCCAGCGCTTCCACGCGGCGCCGGTGTCCGGGCTGTTGAGTTTCTCGCGGTAGGCCTCCACCGACTCCAGCGCGAAACTTTCATTGTTAAGCATCTCGTCCACAGCGTGATGCACCGCCTCATCCAGTTGATTGGCAAATTCTTCGCCGATCAGTTGGTGGGCAATCAGGTTGGCGACAGTCATGTCCAAGGGGATCAATGGCTGGCCAAAATGCTTGATGTACAGATCGTTGACCTCTTCGACCAACCGATGCGCCAGATAAGCTTCGTCCAGCAGGCTGTCCAGGCCGACGTGACCGGTCATGATCGCTGGCGGCTGAAGGAAAAACTGCTCGGCGATCCTCAGTACCGGCTTGATCTGCGATTCGATACCCGCTTCCCTGGCAACTTCATTGGCTGCGTCCAGCAGGTCCGGCACTTGTTCTATATACGCGGCCACAAAACGCGTCATCACGCCGTTGGCGTCGACATCCGGCAATTGGATGGCGGAGTGAAGGTGCGGCAGTTGGGTTTCCAGCTGACGAGTCAGCAGGCCGGTCTCGGCCTCATGTTGTTGGGCTTTTTGGATCTGCTCGCGCAATGCGGCGGTGTTCATGAAAACTCCAGGAAACAAAGGCAATGAAATAGGGAAGACATAACTTAGCTGGGTTGCGAAAAAGGCTAAGACGCATTTGTCATAATTATTTCATCCTTGAGACGTCTGCGTTATATCGATTTGCCACCACCCGTCTACATCCTTCTCCATTCGTGACCTGGAACGCAAGCCCAGGCTGTTTCAGTTGATTTACGCCATCGCGTTGCGAGGTGGCAGTCGCTGTCTATACTCGGTTTTGAATGGAGTTAGCTGATGACGCCCGACTGCATATGCAGCAAGGCTCGGCGATTCAAGTTCGTGGTCTGAAAAAGCCGCTCCCTTGCCGCAGGCGTTACGCCTACGGGATAACAAGAACGATAAGGGGAACCCGCAATGATGCGACATCCACATGTCTGGATGGGCCTCCTGTTGTGGTCGATTTTCAGTCAGGCGCAAGCGGCCTGGACTGTCAATATGGCGCCTGGAGCGACTGAGATCAGTCACGCAGTATTCGATCTGCACATGACCATTTTCTGGATCTGTGTGGTGATCGGCATCATCGTCTTCGGCGCCATGTTCTGGTCGATGATGGTCCACCGCCGCTCGACCGGGCAGGTGGCCGCCAAGTTTCATGAAAGCACTACCGTTGAAATCCTCTGGACCATCGTGCCCCTGCTTATTCTGGTGGCGATGGCGGTTCCCGCAACGATCACGCTGATCAAGATGTACGACAACACTGAGTCGGACCTCGATATCCAGGTCACCGGTTATCAGTGGAAGTGGCACTACAAATACCTGGGTCAGGACGTCGAGTTTTTCAGCAACCTGAACACCCCCGCCGATCAGATCCACAACAAAGAAGCCAAGGGCGAACATTACCTGCTGGAGGTCGACAAGCCGCTGGTACTGCCGATCGGTGCCAAGGTGCGCTTTCTGGTGACCTCCGCCGACGTCATCCACTCCTGGTGGGTGCCGGCCTTCGCGGTCAAGCGCGATGCGATTCCGGGCTTCGTCAATGAATCCTGGACCCGTATCGACAAACCCGGCATCTACCGTGGTCAATGCGCCGAGCTGTGCGGCAAGGACCACGGCTTCATGCCGATCGTGGTCGAGGTCAAGACCAAGGCCGATTACGAAACCTGGCTGGGCGAGCGCAAGGCGGAAGCCGCGCAGCTCAAAGAGCTGACCAGCAAGGAATGGACCCTCGACGAACTCAAGGAGCGCGGCGACAAGGTCTATCACACCACCTGCGTGGCCTGTCACCAGGCCGAAGGCCAAGGCCTGCCGCCGATGTTCCCGGCACTCAAGGGTTCGAAAATCGCCACAGGGCCGATCAAGGATCACCTGAGCCTCGTCTTCCACGGCAAGCCCGGCACCGCCATGGCGGCGTTCGGCAAACAGCTCTCGGAAGTCGATATCGCAGCGGTCGTGACCTACGAGCGTAACGCCTGGGGCAACAGCAAAGGCGACATGGTCACCCCTAAAGAAGTGCTGGAGCTGAAACAGGCGGAAAGCAAATGACCCGGTCTATTGCGTACGTAAGGAACTGCTCGGGGCATGACGCCCCGACCCGCCCAGCCCATCCGCTTGCAGGAGACAGGACATGACAGTTGTAGTCGATGACCATGTTCATACCGGCACCGCCCACGCCCACGGCCCCGCCAAAGGCCTGATGCGCTGGGTGCTGACCACCAACCACAAGGACATCGGCACGCTGTACCTGTGGTTTGCGTTCACCATGTTCCTGCTGGGCGGCTCGTTCGCCATGGTAATCCGTGCCGAACTGTTCCAGCCGGGACTGCAAATCGTCCAGCCGGAGTTCTTCAACCAGATGACCACCATGCACGGTCTGGTGATGGTCTTCGGTGCCGTAATGCCGGCCTTCGTCGGCCTCGCCAACTGGATGATCCCGTTGATGATCGGCGCGCCGGACATGGCCCTGCCGCGCATGAACAACTTCAGCTTCTGGCTGTTGCCGGCAGCGTTTCTACTGCTAGTGTCGACCCTGTTCAGCCCCGGCGGCGGTCCGAACTTCGGCTGGACCTTCTATGCCCCCCTGTCGACGACCTACGCGCCGGAAAGCGTGACGTTCTTCATCTTCGCCATCCACTTGATGGGGATCAGTTCGATCATGGGGGCGATCAACGTGATCGCGACCATCCTCAACCTGCGCGCCCCCGGCATGACGTTGATGAAAATGCCGCTGTTCGTCTGGACCTGGCTGATCACCGCGTTCCTGCTGATCGCGGTGATGCCGGTGCTGGCCGGCTGCGTGACCATGATGCTGATGGACATCCACTTCGGCACCAGTTTCTTCAGCGCCGCCGGTGGCGGAGACCCGGTGCTGTTCCAGCATGTGTTCTGGTTCTTCGGTCACCCCGAGGTGTACATCATGATCCTGCCGGCCTTCGGTGCCGTCAGCTCGATCATTCCGGCCTTTTCGCGCAAGCCGCTGTTTGGCTACACCTCGATGGTTTATGCCACGGCCAGTATTGCGTTCCTGTCATTCATCGTCTGGGCGCACCACATGTTCGTGGTCGGCATTCCGCTGGTGGGCGAGTTGTTCTTCATGTACGCCACGCTGCTGATCGCAGTGCCCACCGGGGTCAAGGTATTCAACTGGGCCAGCACCATGTGGCAAGGCTCGCTGACCTTCGAGACACCGATGCTGTTCGCCGTGGCGTTCGTCATCCTGTTTTCCATTGGCGGGTTCTCCGGGTTGATGCTGGCCATCGCCCCGGCGGACTTCCAGTACCAGGACACCTACTTCGTGGTTGCGCATTTCCACTACGTGCTGGTGCCGGGGGCGATCTTCGGGATCTTCGCCTCGGCTTACTTCTGGCTGCCGAAATGGACCGGCCACATGTACGACGAAACCCTCGGCAAATTGCACTTCTGGCTCTCGTTCATCGGCATGAACATGGCGTTCTTCCCGATGCACTTCGTGGGCCTGGCGGGCATGCCGCGGCGGATTCCGGACTACAACCTGCAATTCGCCGACTTCAACATGGTGTCGTCGATCGGTGCGTTCATGTTTGGGGCCACGCAGATCTTCTTCCTGTTCATCGTGATCAAAACCATTCGTGGCGGCGAGCCGGCACCAGCCAAGCCGTGGGATGGCGCCGAAGGTCTGGAATGGAGCATCCCGTCACCGGCGCCGTATCACACCTTCACCACACCGCCGGAAGTGAAATGAAACGCCTCGGTCTTGTGGGAGCTGGCTTGCCTGCGATGAGCCGGGGTCGCGCTCGACCGACGCAGGATGCCAGATGCACCGATATCGCGGGCAAGCCCGCTCCCACAGGATCGTGGGTGGAGGTTGGAAATCATGGCTGATTCGATTTCGATGAAAAAACTGGTCACCCGCCTGTTGCTGGTGGTGGCGGCGATGTTTGTCTTCGGCTTTGCCCTGGTGCCGATCTACGACGTGATGTGCAAGGTGTTCGGCATCAATGGCAAAACCGCCGGGCAGTATGAAGGCGAACAAACGGTCGACGCCTCGCGACAGGTTCGCGTGCAGTTTCTGTCGACCAACGCCGCTGACATGACCTGGGATTTCTATCCCAAGACGGATGAGCTGACCGCTCACCCGGGGGCGGTGAACGAGATGATTTTTATCGCTCATAACCCGACCGATCGACCGATGAGCGCCCAGGCGGTTCCGAGCATCGCGCCCAGCGCAGCCGCGGCGTACTTCCACAAGACCGAATGTTTCTGCTTCACCCAGCAGGTGCTGCAGCCCGGCCAACGAATCGAAATGCCGGTACGGTTCATCATTGACCGCGACATGCCCAAGGATGTGAAGCACCTGACGCTGTCCTACACGCTGTTCGATATCACCGCACGTCATCCGCCCGTGGCTGTTGCAGCAAGCACCGGCGGCTAGGCGTTAAAGCGTGCCCGATAAGGAGAACAATAAATGGCAACTCATGAACATTATTACGTTCCAGCCCAGAGCAAATGGCCGATTATCGCCACGGTCGGCATGCTGGTCACGGTGTTCGGCCTGGGCACCTGGTTCAACGATCTGAAGGCTGCGCGGCCGGAATCCCACGGCCCGTTGATCTTTTTCGTCGGCGGACTGCTGCTGGCCTACATGCTGTTCGGCTGGTTCGGCGCGGTGATCAAGGAAAGTCGCGCGGGGTTGTACAGTGCACAACTCGATCGCTCGTTCCGCTGGGGTATGAGTTGGTTCATTTTCTCGGAGGTGATGTTCTTCATCGCCTTTTTCGGTGCACTGTTTTATGTGCGCAACATCGCGGGCCCGGCACTGGGCGGTGAAGGCACCAAAGGCATCGCCCACATGCTGTGGCCGACGTTCGAATTCACCTGGCCGCTGCTGAACAACCCGGACTCGAAACTCTTTCCTCCACCCAAGGAAGTCATCAGCCCCTGGGGCCTGCCGCTGCTCAATACAGTGCTGCTGGTGAGTTCCAGCGTCACAGTGACCATCGCACACCACGCCTTGAAGAAAGGCCATCGCGGCGCACTGAAAATATGGCTGGCGCTGACTGTGTTGCTCGGTTGTGCGTTCCTCAGCTTTCAAGCCGAAGAATACATGCACGCCTACCACGAACTGGGCCTGACCCTGGGCTCCGGCATCTACGGCGCGACGTTCTTCATGCTCACCGGTTTCCACGGCGCCCACGTGACCATCGGCACCATCATTCTGTTCGTGATGCTGATGCGGATCATGCGCGGACACTTCGATGCCGACCATCAATTCGGCTTCGAGGCGGCGAGCTGGTACTGGCACTTCGTGGACGTGGTGTGGATCGGGTTGTTCGTTTTCGTCTACGTGCTCTGAGCCTTGGCGCTCATGACTACCAAGGCACGTGAGACACCAACTGGCCGCTGAAAAAGCCCCAGGCGATCAAGCCAACAGTGGTGGCGGCCAGCGCAACACGAATACTCAAGGCGATAACCAGGCGATTGGAGTGGCTGTCGTCCTTGACCAGAAAAAACAGGCCGCTGAACAGGCTGACAACCGTGGCAATCAGCATCAGGACGATGGCTGTTTTGAGCATGGGACACTCCGGGGGACAGGCGATGCATTTGAGTATAGCTATCGCGACTACCGACTTTCTGGCGATGCCATGAAGCGCTTCCGGCCGGGCCTCGTGCCGACCCTCGTGGTGGCGGCGCTGTTGCCCTTGCTGGTGTCGCTCGGGTTCTGGCAGTTGAGCCGGGGCGCGGAGAAGAGCGCGCTGCTGCAAAGCTACGCCGAGCGCCGGGCGGCTGAACCAATGGCCAGCACCGAACTGCAACACACCGAAGATCCGGCCTTCCGCCGGGTTCGCCTGCACGGCCAGTTCGATGCCGAGCACAGCCTGCTGCTGGATAACCGTCAGCGCGACGGCAAGGTCGGAGTCGAGCTGCTGCAACCGTTTCAGGATCAGGCAACCGGGCTCTGGCTGCTGGTCAATCGCGGCTGGCTGCCGTGGCCGGATCGGCGCACACCGCCGCTATTCACCACACCGACTCAGGCATTGAGCCTCGACGCCTGGGTCTACGTCTCCCCCGGCGCAACGTTCCAATTGCATGCCGACCCAAACGCCACGACCTGGCCACAGCTGATCACCGCCGTTGAGCCGGCCAGGCTGTGGACGGCGCTTGAGCGTGACGGTTTCGCCTACGAATTACGCGCGCAAAGCGGTCCCGCGACTTACCGGGCCGATTGGCCGGTGGTGGCCATGGGGCCGGAAAAACATTTGGGTTATGCCGTGCAGTGGTTCGCCATGGCGATCGCACTGTTCGGCCTTTATCTCTATCTCGGCTGGCACAACGCAAAGGAGAACAATAATGGGAGTGGCCATGAATCCACCCGGCATGTCTGAGGCGAAAACGCCGGTCAATCGGCGGCGCGGGCGCTTGCAGTTGTTGCTGATCGTATTGGGGGTGATCGGTCCGATGATCCTCGCCACCGGCATGTACAAATTGCAGTTCTGGGTGCCAGAGGGCCGCAGTTATCACGGCGAACTGATCGGCAACGGCCAGACCCGCGCCGACATCGGCGTACAGGCGCAAGAAGACCGCTGGCAATTGCTGGTGACGGCGCCCAAGGACTGCTCGGTGGACTGCCAACAGCTGGTTTATCTGGCGCGGCAGATCCAGATCGGCCTCGGGCGCGATGCCCCTCGCGCCAGCCATGCGCTGGCCGCCGCGCAGCCGCTGAATAGCGATTACGAGACTAAACTTCAACGCGAGTACCCGCAGTTGCAACGCTATTCACTGGACCTGCCGACCTACACCAAAGGCGCGCAGAGCAATGACACACCGCACCTGTGGATCATCGACCCTCACGGCAATCTGGTACTGCGCTACGACCCGACCGTGAAGGGCAAGGACCTGCTCAACGACCTGCGCCACCTGCTGAAACTGTCGAACATCGGATAAGGGCATCGTCATGGCCAAACCTGGATTTCGCCTCGCGCTGTTTGCCACCTTGCTGGCACTGATTGTGGTGTTGCTCGGCGCCTACACGCGCTTGACCCACGCCGGCCTCGGCTGCCCGGACTGGCCCGGCTGCTACGGTTTTATCAGCGTGCCGAAGAGCGAAGCCCAACTGGCCCATGCCGAACTGCATTTTCCCGACACCCCGGTGGAAGCCCACAAGGGCTGGAACGAGATGGTCCACCGCTACTTCGCCGGCACCCTGGGGCTGCTGATCGCAGTGCTGGCGGGCCGCGCCTGGGTCCATCGTCATCATCCGGGGCAGCCGGTGAAATTGCCGCTTTTCCTGCTGGCATTGGTGATTGCCCAAGCGGCCTTCGGCATGTGGACGGTGACGCTCAAGCTGTGGCCGCAAGTGGTCACCGGGCATTTGCTCGGTGGTTTTGCGACCTTGAGCCTGTTATTTCTGCTGACCTTGCGCCTGTCCGGCGTGCTGCCGGCACTGACTGTGCCTCGACGTTTGCAGTACTGGGCGACCGCCGGCTTGCTGCTGGTGATCGGGCAGATCGCCCTCGGCGGCTGGGTCAGCTCCAATTACGCGGCGGTAGCCTGCATCGACTTTCCGACGTGCCACGGGCAATGGTTGCCACCGGCTGATTTCGCCAACGGCTTTCACCTGACCCAACACATCGGCCCGAATTATCTGGGCGGGCAGCTGGACAGCGATGCCCGCACCGCGATTCACCTGACTCACCGCATCGGCGCGTTGCTGGTCACCCTCGTTCTGTTTGGCCTGGCCTGGCAATTGAAGGTCGTCGGCATGACGCGCTTGGCCACCATGGTGCTGATCGCCCTGGCAGCACAAATCACCCTGGGCATCAGCAACGTGGTGTTCCACCTGCCGCTGCCGGTGGCCGTCGCCCACAACGCCGGCGGTGCTGCGCTGTTGCTGACGATGGTGCTGGTCAATTATCACGCGCGAACCAGTCTGGTTCGGGTCAAGCATCAACCCCCTGTACGTTGGCATCTCAGCCCGCGTAAACATTCGGCCGGGCCCATCACAATAAAAGGAGAGATGCCATGGCGACCCTGATCGGCGAACGTCACAGCCAGGCCATCTGGCGGGATTACCTGGAGCTGACCAAGCCGAAAGTGGTGGTGCTGATGCTCATCACCTCGCTGGTCGGCATGTTCCTCGCCACCCGGGCCGGGGTGCCATGGACGGTGCTGGTGTTCGGCAACCTGGGGATCGCCTTGTGTGCCGGCGGTGCAGCGGCGGTCAACCATGTGGTGGACCGGCGCATCGACGCGGTCATGGCCCGGACCCACAAACGGCCCTTGGCCGAAGGTCGGGTATCTCCGAGCGCGGCGCTGACCTTCGCCCTGGTGCTGGCGGTACTTGGCCAGGCCTTGCTGCTGGCCTTCACCAACCCGTTGACGGCGTGGCTGACGCTGGCGTCCTTGCTCGGTTACGCCGTGGTTTACACCGGTTTTCTGAAACGCGCGACGCCGCAGAACATCGTCATCGGCGGCCTCGCCGGTGCGGCCCCGCCGCTGCTTGGCTGGACCGCCGCCACCGGTCATGTCGGCGCAGAACCGTTGCTGCTGGTGCTGATCATCTTCGCCTGGACCCCGCCGCACTTCTGGGCGCTGGCGATTCACCGCAAGGAGGAATACGCCAAGGCTGACATTCCGATGCTGCCGGTGACCCATGGCGAGCACTACACCAAAGTCCACATCCTGCTTTATACCTGTGCGTTGCTGGCCGTCAGCCTGATGCCCTACGTGATCCACATGAGCGGCGCGCTTTACCTGATGTGTGCCCTCGTACTGGGCGCGAGGTTTCTGCAATGGGCCGTGGTGCTGTACCGTGGCACTCGGCCGCATGCGGCGATCAACACGTTCAAGTACTCTATTTACTACTTGTTCCTGCTGTTTATCGCGCTGCTCGTAGACCACTACTTACTGTTGATCCTATGACTCGAACCCAGAAAACCGTCTTCATCCTCGTTGCCCTGATCGCGCTGATCCTGGGCCTGACCGTCAATAAAGTGCTGACCGGGAAAAACCAGGGCGACCCGACGGCGCTGATCGATGCGGGGATCATCCTGTTGCCCCAAAGCCGTAATCTGCCGGACGTGAAGATGACCGATCAGGACGGCAAGCCAGTGGCGGTCAACGAACTGAAAGGCAAGTGGAGTTTGCTGTTCTTCGGCTACACCTTTTGCCCGGACATCTGCCCGACCACCCTCGCCCAGCTGCGACAGATCAAGAGCGAACTGCCGGCGGATGCGGTGGACAAGTTGCAGGTCATCCTGGTCAGCGTCGACCCGAACCGCGACACGCCCAAGCAACTCAAGCAGTACCTGGGCTACTTCGATCCGCAGTTCATCGGGCTGACCGCGTCATCGGTGGAAGACATTCAGAAACTGGCGAATGCGGTGAGCATTCCGTTCATTCCGGCGGACACCAGCAAGCCTAACTACACCGTCGACCACAGCGGCAACCTGGCGGTGATCGGGCCGGACGGGGCGCAGCGTGGGTTTATTCGCGCACCGTTGAACAATCAGAAACTGGTGGCGCAGTTGCCGGTGATGCTCAGCCGCCAATAAGCACCACAAAACCCTGTGGGAGCGGGCTTGCCCGCGATGACGGAGCATCATTCAACATTGATGTCGACTGGTTCAACGCCATCGCGGGCAAGCCCGCTCCCACAGGTACGGTGTTTCAATGTCTAGTCCTGAAAATAGATTAGAGGTGTAAACCCTATTCAGGACGGGACAATTCAGGACGGGACACAGGCACAAAAAAGGGGCGCAGTGATTGCGCCCCTTTTTCGTTTACGTCAGCTGATCAGAACGCCGGCAATACCGCGCCTTTGTACTTTTCAAGAATGAAGGCTTTCACTTCCGGGCTGTGCAGCGCAGCAACCAGTTTCTGCATCGCCGCGCTGTCCTTGTCGTCTGGACGGGCAACGAGAATGTTCACATACGGCGAGTCGCTGCCTTCGATGACCAGCGCATCCTTGGACGGATCGAGCTTGGCTTCCAGCGCGTAGTTGGTGTTGATCAGCGCCAGGTCGACCTGAGTCAGCACACGCGGGATGGTCGCGGCTTCCAGTTCACGGAATTTCAGGTCCTTGGTGTTCTCGGTAATGTCCTTGACGGTCGACAGGATGTTGTTCGAATCCTTCAACTTGATCAGGCCAGCCTTCGCCAGCAGCAACAGCGCACGACCGCCGTTGGTGGCGTCGTTCGGGATCACCACGTTGGCGCCGCCTGGCAGCTCGGTCAGCGCTTTGTACTTGCTGGAGTAAGCGCCCAGCGGCTCCAGGTGCACACCGGCAACGCTGATAAGGTTGGTGCCCTTGGCCTTGTTGAACTCATCCAGGTACGGTTGGTGCTGGAAGAAGTTGGCGTCCAGACGCTTCTCGGCCACCTGCACGTTCGGCTGGATGTAGTCGGTGAAGACTTTGACCTTCAGGTCCACGCCTTCTTTGGCCAGGGCCGGCTTAACGAATTCGAGGATTTCCGCGTGCGGCACCGGAGTGGCCGCGACGGTCAGTGTGTCGGCAGCGTGTGCGGAAAAGGCTGCAACGGCAGCGAACGCGACGAGTAGTTTTTTCATTCAGCTAACTCCTTGTGAGACGCCAGTCTTCGGCGCCTGCCAGCGAATGGCCGGCTCATGTCTTAGTGACGTTATTTGCGGGAGAAATGAACCACCAGCTTGTCGCCGACGGTTTGCAGCACTTGAACCAGCACCAGCAGCAACACCACGGTGACCACCATCACGTCGGTCTGGAAACGCTGGTAACCAAAACGGATCGCCAGGTCGCCCAGACCACCAGCGCCGACCACACCGGCCATCGCCGTGTAGGACACCAGTGTAATCGCTGTCACCGTAATCGCCGCGAAGATGCCCGGGCGGGCCTCCGGCAGCAAGGCGTTGGTGATGATCTGACGGGTCGTCGCGCCCATGGCCTGGGTCGCCTCGATGATGCCGCGATCCACTTCACGCAGGGCGGTTTCCACCAGTCGCGCGAAGAACGGCGTGGCGCCCACCACCAGCGGTGGAATCGCACCGGCGACACCGAGGGAAGTGCCGGTAATCAACACGGTGAACGGAATCATCACGATCAGCAGAATGATGAACGGCAGCGAACGCAAAATGTTCACCACCAGCGACAGCATCGCGTAAACGCCTTTGGCTTCCAGCAACTGACGCGGGCTGCACAGGAACAGCAGCACGCCCAGCGGCAACCCCAGCAGTACCGTGAATAGCAGCGAACCGCCGAGCATCAGCAGGGTGTCGCCGGTGGCCAGCCAGATTTCATACCAGTCGATATTGGAAAAGAAACTCATCAGGACTTCCATCAGCGCAGCACCTCCATGTGGACATCAGCTGCGGTGAAGTGAGCAAACGCCGCTTCCATGTCGCCACCGGTGACGGCCAGGGTCAATTGCCCGTACGGGACTTCTTTGATGCGATCGATACGACCGGCCAGGATGCTGTAGTCCACGCCCGTTTCCCGGGCGACGGTACCCAGCAACGGCGCGTAGGTCGCATCGCCCTGGAAGGTCAGGCGCACGATGCGCCCCGGTACGTGAGCGAAGTCGTCGCGCTGTTCGCTTTCGTCGATCTGCTCGTCTTCCTGTACGAAGCGCTTGGTGGTCGGGTGCTTGGGATGCAGGAACACCTCGGCCACCGAACCTTGCTCGACGATCTCGCCGGCATCCATCACCGCCACTTGATCGCAGACCCGACGAATCACGTCCATCTCGTGGGTGATCAGCACGATGGTCAGCTTCAACTCGCGATTGATCTCGGCCAGCAATTGCAGAACCGACGCCGTGGTCTGTGGGTCCAGGGCACTGGTGGCTTCATCGCACAGCAGGATTTTCGGCTTGGTCGCCAGGGCGCGGGCGATGCCGACACGCTGTTTCTGACCGCCAGACAGTTGCGCCGGGTATTTTTTCGCATGGTCGGCCAGGCCAACCCGCGCCAGCAACTGCGCAACACGCTGGTCAATCTCGCTGCGCGACAGCTCACCGGCGAGGGTCAGCGGCAACGCGACATTGTCAGCCACGGTCTTGGACGCCAGCAGGTTGAAGTGCTGGAAAATCATCCCGACCTGCTGACGGAAGCGCCGCAGACTATTGGCATCCAGCGCGGTGACTTCTTCGCCATCGACGATGATCTTGCCGCCACTGGAGTTTTCCAGGCGATTGATCAGACGCAGCAAGGTACTTTTTCCCGCACCGGAATGGCCGATCAGGCCAAAGACCTGACCGTTCTCAATCGTCAGACTGGTCGGATGCAGGGCGGGAATATCCTTACCGGCGACGCGGTAAGTTTTGTGGACGTTTTGAAACTCGATCACGTAGCGAACCTTGTGGGGCGCGTTAGAAAAGGATCAGCGGTTAGCCGGGCGCGCATTTTAGCCTGTCCGTATAGAGGTTCTTAGCATTTATTTCGCTTTCAACCAGCGTTTTGGCAATAAGGCGATCAAAGGTAAGGTACCTGGGACCAAGGCAATTCCGGCCTGATGCATTTAGAAAAGCAAAAGATCGCAGCCTGCGGCAGCGCCTACACGGTCCGTAGGAGCTGCCGCTGGCTGCGATCTTTTCTTTATGGCTTGCGAGGGCTCAAAACCATCTGCGCCGGGATGTTGCGCAGAATCTGCTTCTCCAGTTTCAGATCAAACCCCGAATCCAGCTTCTTCACCCGCTTGGTCAGCAGCGTGGCCAGCCATGGGTAATCCTGGGTGCGAGGAGCCTGAATGCTCACATCGCACTGATAATTCACCACATCGGCGGCGATGGCATCCAGTTGACGACGAAGCTTGCTCATATCGGTGAGGTTCAACGCCACCGTCGTGCTTTCAGCCGTCGGGTCGATGACCTTGGCCTGCGGCTTGGCTTCGGCAGCCTTGAGGGCCGCTTCGGCTTTATCCAGTTCAGCCTTGCGCGCATGAACGATAGCGCTGTTGACGCCACCGGTCAGTGCTGGCGCCTTGGGCATCAACACCCGGG
Source organism: Pseudomonas sp. P9_31 (assembly GCF_034008235.1). Taxonomy (NCBI): domain Bacteria; kingdom Pseudomonadati; phylum Pseudomonadota; class Gammaproteobacteria; order Pseudomonadales; family Pseudomonadaceae; genus Pseudomonas; species Pseudomonas sp. P9_31. Next base: position 89,881 of record NZ_CP125375.1, on the reverse strand, counting down.
CACGGCTGAGGGCAGTGGCCGCCGCATTCACATCACCTTTTTGCAACACGATCTGGCTGCGCAGCAAATATGCTTCGGCCAATTGCCGCTGGTATTGCTCAAGGGATTGATCGTTGGGTGACTCGGCCTGCAAGGCGGCCAATTGGTCCTCGGCGGTGGCCAGCTCGCTGCTGGCCAAGCTTTGTTCCAATTGTGCAATGGCTGCAGCCCGCGCATCAGGGGCCTCGGTGGCCGCCGGTGGCGTGCTTTGGCAAGCGCCCAGCAGCAGCGAAAATGCGACAAGGAGCAGATAACGGGAGGCGAACAGCTTCATTCCTGCGACTCTCTATTTGCGCAAAAAACGAGCAAGTCTACACCCCTCGACGGGGCAGGACAAAACTCAGCAGAAACAGCGCGGCGGCCGTCACCACAATCGACGGGCCGGCCGGGGTGTCCTTGAACCAGGACAATGCCAGCCCGCCACACACCGCGAGCATACCCAGCAGGCTCGCGCCCAGCGCCATCTGCTCCGGCGAGCGGGCGTGACGCTGTGCCGCAGCCGCCGGAATAATCAGTAACGAGGTAATCAACAGAACGCCGACAATTTTCATCGCCACCGCGATCACCACAGCAATCAGCAACATCAGGACCAGGCGCAACGCCGCCACCGGCAAACCTTCCACCTTGGCGAGTTCTTCGTGCACCGTGATCGCCAGCAAGGGTCGCCACAGCGTGACCAGCAATACCAGCACCGCCGCGCTACCGCCGAGGATCCAGGCCAGATCGGTCGGGCTGATCGCCAGCAGGTCGCCGAACAGATAGGCCATCAGGTCGATCCGCACTTCATGCATGAAGCTTAGTACCACCAGGCCCAGAGAGAGTGTGCTCGGTGCGAGAATTCCCAACAGCGTGTCAGACGCCAGTGGCTGACGTTGTTGCAACGTCACCAGCAACACCGCCAGCAACAGGCAGCCTACAGTGACGGCCACGGTCGGGCTGACATCCAGCAGAAAACCCAGCGCCACGCCGAGCAGTGCGGCGTGCGACAGGGTGTCGCCGAAATAGGCCATGCGCCGCCAGACCACGAACGAACCCAGCGGGCCCGCGACCAGCGCCAGGGCCAGACCTGCAAGCAGGGCGAAGAACAGAAAATCAGCCATGCTTGCAGCTATCTCCATGAACGTGGGTAGGGGCCGAGGGGGTCGCGCTGACCACCGAGCCATGCAGGTCGTGGGCGTGGTCGTGATGGTGGTGATAAATCGCCAGGCTTTGGGCGTTCTTTCCGAACAACTCGACAAACGCCGGATCGCCACTGACCTGCTCGGGATGCCCGGAGCAGCAGACGTGGCGATTCAGGCACACCACCTGGTCGGTGGTGCTCATTACCAGATGCAGATCGTGAGAAACCATCAATACGCCGCAACCATGACGGTCGCGCAGTCGTGTGATCAGACTGTAAAGCTCGGCTTGACCGGCCACGTCGACGCCTTGCACCGGCTCATCAAGCACCAGCAACTCCGGCTCACGCAGTAACGCCCGCGCCAGCAGCACCCGTTGCATCTCACCACCGGAAACACTTTGCACCGGGCTGTCGATGACCTGTTCGGCGCCGACTTCCTTGAGGGCCGCCAAGGCCCGAGCGCGGTCCACACCAGGGACCAGACGCAAGAAGCGCAGCACCGAAAGCGGTAGGGTCGGATCGACATGGAGTTTTTGCGGCATGTAACCGACGCGCAACTTCGGCTTGCGCCAGACGCTGCCGCTGTCCGGTTTCAACAGACCGAGTACCGCGCGCACCAATGTGGTTTTGCCGGCACCATTGGGGCCGATCAGAGTGACGATCTGCCCCGGCTCGACGCTCAGCTCGATGTTATCCAGCACGTTTTGCCCGGCAAAGGTGACGGCCACCTTTTCGAGGCGAATCAGCGCATTGCTCATCAAGCCCCCTGGCAACCCGAGCAGAGACCGATGACTTCAACGGTCTGGGCCTCGACGACAAATCCGACATCCTTGGCGCTACCGATGATCGCGTCGCTGATGGATTTCTGTTCAAGTTCGATGGCGGCATGGCATTCGCGGCAGATCAGGAACTGGCCCTGGTGGGCGTGTTCCGGGTGATTGCAGCCAACGAAGGCGTTCAGCGAGGAGATGCGGTGCACCAGACCGTTTTCCAGCAGGAAATCCAGCGCGCGGTACACGGTCGGCGGCGCGGCGCGGCGGCCGTCCTGCTCGCTGAGCACCGCCAGAATGTCATAGGCACCCAGCGGTTTGTGGCTTTGCCACACCAGTTCCAGCACCCGCCGGCGCAAAGCGGTCAGGCGCAGCCCCTGACGTGCGCACAAGGCATCGGCCTCAGACAATGCGCTATGCACGCAATGAGAGTGGTCGTGGGGACGGCTGGCAATCGGTGTTTTAGGCATGAGCGGCGACGAGTGTTGTGAGAGACGTTATTATGTTACCCGTTCTCGCCTCTTCGAGTGGTCATCGTGTCCCGACTTTTTTCTATCTTTGTCGCATTTGTCGCAAGTTTTCTGCTGATTGGTTCAGCTCAAGCCGAAGTCAAAGTCCTCACCAGCATCAAGCCCCTGCAGCTGATCGCCGCGGCGGTGCAGGACGGTGTTGAGGTTCCGGAAGTCTTGCTCCCGCCCGGCGCCTCGCCGCATAACTATGCCTTGCGCCCATCCGACGTACGGAAAGTGCAATCGGTGGATCTGGTGTACTGGATCGGCCCGGACATGGAAAGTTTCCTGCCTCGCGTGCTGAAAGGTCGTACGCTTCCCAGCGTCGCAGTGCAGGATTTGCCTGGCCTGAAACTGCGACATTTCGCCGAAGACAACCATTCCCACGCCGAAGAAGCCGACGAGCATGACCACGATCACCGTCCTGGCAGCCTGGATGCGCACTTGTGGTTGTCACCGATAAACGCCCGAGTAATCGCCAGCAAAATGGCCGCCGATCTGAGTGCTGTCGATCCGGCCAACGCGGCGCGCTATCAGAGCAACCTCAAAGCCTTCGATGAGCGCCTGGACGCCTTGGACCTGCGCCTGAAGGCTCGTCTGGCAGGGATTGCGAACAAGCCTTACTTCGTGTTCCACGAAGCCTTCGACTACTTCGAAGACGCCTATGGCCTCAAGCACACCGGCGTGTTCAGTGTCGCAGCCGAAGTGCAGCCCGGTGCCCAGCACGTCGCGGCGATGCGCACGCGGTTGCAGGAAGTCGGCAAGACTTGCGTGTTCAGCGAACCACCGCTGCGTCCACGTCTGGCAGAAACCCTGGTGGCCGGTTTACCGGTGAAACTCGCGGAACTGGATGCGTTGGGCGGGTACACGCCAGCGACCGCTCACGGGTATGAACAGGTGCTGGAAAAGTTGGGGAATGATTTGGCGGGATGCCTGGAATCGTTGTAACCCTAGAAAAAGATCGCAGCCTTCGGCCGCTCCTACAGGTTTTGTGTACCCTGTAGGAGCGGCCGAAGGCTGCGATCTTTTGACTTTAAAGCGCGAAAGGTAGCGGCGTGCCGACCTTCTGCCGTTGTGCCAACCGCAGCTGAAACTCCATCGGATCGTGAATCAGCACGTCCTGCCCTGCGAAAGATTCCGCAGCGATCAAACGCGACAACCAGAACCGCACGCACGCCACGCGTAGCATGGTCGGCCACAGCTCGGCTTCGGCGGCGGTGAACGGTCGCAGCGCGGCATAAGACCCCAGCAATGCTCGCGCCCGAGCGCCATCAATCTGCCCTTGCTCGTCCGAACACCAGTCGTTCAAGGCAATTGCCACGTCATAGAGCATCGGCCCCGAACAGGCGTTGTAGAAATCGATTAACCCGGTCAGGTGCGTGCCTTCGAACATCGCGTTATCACGGAACAGGTCTGCATGGATGTTCGCCCGCGGCAACGCCAGAATTTTCGTCTTCTGCTGCGTGATTTCATCCAGAGCCCGTTGCAGCAAATCACTTTGCTCGGCATTCAGGTGCGAAAGAAACTGGGTGCCCTCTTCCAGCATCCAGTCCAGGCCGCGATCGGTTTTACGTTTGATCATGTTGGCCTGGGTCGCCAGGTGCAGGTGAGCCAGCAGCTCGCCGACCTGAGCGCAATGCTGGGCGTTGGCGTCCTTGATGTGCTTGCCCGCCAGACGTGGCTGCAACAGCGCAGGCTTGCCGGCCAGTTCGCGCAAGGCGACGCCGTCGGTGGTGCGCAGGGCATAAGGCACCGGCAGGTCGGCGTCGTGCAGCACGTCGAGCAGTTCGATGAAGAACGGCATCTCCTGCACCGGACCACGCTCGACCAGGGTCAGGACAAACTCGCCCTGCTCCAGGCTGATAAAGAAATTGGTGTTTTCACTACCGGCGGCAATCCCCTGGAAATCAAGCAGACGGCCAAGCCCGTAAGAGGCGAGAAAGGTTTCCAGCTCGGGCCGAGCCAGGGGGGTGAACACAGACATGGTTAAAACTGCCAGTACGGGCGCCGCGGTTGAGCCAGCGCCGATTAAAGTTAAGAACGGCTTACCACTTAAAGATTTCCCACGCAGGAATCAGCATATCCGGCTGATCCGAGCGAATGTAGTTTCCGTCCGAGCCATCAGCGCGTATCAGAAAGTACGGTTTTCCGACCTTCGGGGTGACCTTGATCGCGTACACAAAACCGTTCTGGCGGTACTCCTGAATGGTTTTATCGCCCTCCGTGCGGATCGTTACTTCCGGGTCCGCCGAGGGCTTGTCATCCGCCGCCATGACAGCCAATGGAGTGATTGCAAACAAGCCAGCCAGCAACAAGCGATTTAGTGTGCGCATGATAACCTTGTCCCTTTGTCGTCAACGGTCCCGCTATTCTAGCGCCGGACCCGCCGAAAAGGTTGATCCTGCTCATGAGCCAAGCCCCCCTCGTCCTGGTGGACGGTTCTTCTTACCTGTACCGCGCTTTTCACGCGTTGCCACCGCTGACCACATCCAAAGGCCTGCCCACCGGTGCGGTCAAAGGCGTATTGAACATGCTCAAGAGTCTGCGCAAGCAGTACCCGGACAGCCCGTTCGCCGTAGTATTCGACGCCAAGGGCGGGACGTTCCGCGACGCTATGTTCGCCGAATACAAGGCCAATCGCCCAAGCATGCCCGACGACATGCGGGTCCAGATCGAGCCGCTGCACGCCAGCGTCAAGGCCCTGGGCTTCCCGCTGCTGTGCGTGGACAACGTTGAAGCGGACGACGTGATTGGCACCCTGGCCCGCAGTAGCGCGGCCGCCGACCGCCCGGTGGTGATCTCCACCGGCGACAAGGACATGGCGCAACTGGTCGACGGGCACATTACCTTGGTCAATACGATGACCGGTAGCGCGCTGGACGTGGAAGGCGTGAAGGAGAAATTCGGCGTCGCTCCCGAGCAGATCATCGATTACCTGGCGCTGATGGGCGATTCGTCCGACAACATTCCAGGCGTTCCGGGTATCGGTCCCAAGACCGCTTCCGGCCTGCTGGTCGGCGTGAACGGTGGCCTGACCGAGCTCTATGCGCAGCTCGACATCGTCCCGACCCTGCCGATTCGCGGCGCCAAAACCCTGCCGGCCAAGCTTGAAGAGCACAAGGAGATGGCGTTTCTCTCCTATCAACTGGCGACGATCAAGATCGACGTGCCGCTGGACATCGGCCTCGATGACCTGCAAATGGGCAAGCCGGATCACGACAAGCTCGCCGAGCTCTACACACTGCTGGAATTCAAGAGCTGGTTCGAAGAGAACCAGCGCGACGCCAAGCGCTCCGGCCAGGAAGTCACCGCGCCAGTCGCCGAAGAAACCATCGCCGGGACTGAACCCAAATACACCACGGTCCTCACCCAGGCGGATTTCGACCTGTGGCTGAAGAAACTCAACGACGCCAAGCTGATTGCCTTCGACACCGAAACTACCGGTATAGACGCTCAGCAAGCGCAGTTGGTAGGCCTGTCCTTCGCGGTACAAGCCAACGAAGCGGCCTACATCCCGTTGACCCACTCCTACATGGGCGTGCCGGATCAGCTTGATCGCGACACCGTGTTGCGGGCACTGAAACCGATTCTGGAAGACCCAGGCAAGCTCAAAGTCGGCCAGCACGCCAAGTTCGACATGAACATCCTGGCCAACTGCGCCATCGGTGGCGATCAGGCTTGCGGCATTACCGTCCAGGGCATTGCCTTCGACACCATGCTCGAATCCTATGTACTGGATTCCACCGCGACCCGCCACGACATGGACAGCCTGGCGCTCAAATACCTGAGTCACACCACCACCAGTTTTCAGGACATTGCCGGCAAGGGCGCCAAACAGCTGACCTTTGATCAGATATCCCTGGAGCTGGCCGGGCCTTACGCCGCCGAAGACGCCGACATCACTCTGCGCCTGCACCAAACATTGCAAGAAAAGCTCAACGCCATTCCGAGCCTGAGCAAAGTCCTGAGCGAAATCGAAATGCCGCTGGTGCCGGTACTGGCACGGATCGAACGCCAGGGCGCGCTGGTCGATGCCAACCTGCTGGGCATCCAGAGCGTGGAGCTGGGCGAGAAAATGGTCGCTCTGGAGCGTGAGGCGTTTGCCATCGCCGGCGAAGAATTCAACCTCGGGTCGCCGAAGCAACTGGGCGTGATCCTGTACGAAAAACTCGGCTTGCCAATCCTCAACAAAACCGCCAAAGGCCAGGCCTCCACCGCCGAAGCCGTGCTGGCGGAACTGGCCGAGCAGGATTTCCCGCTGCCCAAAGTACTGATGCAGTACCGCTCGATGAGCAAGCTGAAAAGCACCTACACCGACCGGCTGCCAGAGCAGATCAACCCGCGCACCGGGCGGATTCATACCTCGTATCATCAAGCCGTGGCGGCAACCGGGCGTTTGTCATCCAGCGATCCGAACCTGCAGAACATTCCGATACGCACCGCCGAAGGTCGTCGGATTCGTCAGGCGTTCGTCGCCCCCAAAGGCTACAAGCTGCTGGCAGCGGACTACTCGCAGATCGAACTGCGGATCATGGCTCACCTGGCCAAGGACGAAGGCTTGCTGCACGCCTTCCGCAATGACCTGGACGTACACAAAGCCACGGCGGCCGAAGTCTTCGGGGTTGAGTTGGCCGATGTCACCACTGATCAGCGTCGTAGCGCCAAGGCCATCAACTTCGGCCTGATCTATGGAATGAGCGCGTTTGGCCTGGCCAAACAGATCGGCGTTGATCGCAAACAGTCCCAAGCGTACATCGACCGTTACTTCGCCCGTTATCCCGGGGTACTCGAATACATGGAGCGCACGCGCGCCCAGGCCGCCGAACAAGGTTTCGTCGAAACCATCTTCGGTCGTCGTCTGTACTTGCCGGAAATCAACGCCAAGAACCAGGCCCTGCGCAAAGCTGCCGAGCGCACGGCAATCAACGCCCCGATGCAAGGCACCGCGGCGGACATCATCAAGAAAGCCATGGTGGCGGTGGACAACTGGCTGACATCGTCTGGCCTGGACGCCAAAGTCATCCTGCAGGTACACGATGAATTGGTGCTCGAGGTGCGTGAGGACCTGATCGACCAGGTACGGGAGGAGATTCGCGTGCACATGAGCAACGCCGCACAACTGGACGTACCGCTTCTGGTCGAGGTAGGCGTAGGCAACAACTGGGATGAGGCGCACTGAGCCGCCTGAAAAGACATGTGTGCTGCGGCCTGGTGCCGCAGCACATGACGAAGGGCTATAGAGCGGAAAATGACGACGATTATTTCCAATGGTTTTTGAAAATAGTCTGAACTAAATCCGTGAACCGCCACTCAGAGATACTGAATGGCTGGTGAAGCCCTTCGATGCTCCTATGTTGTGTTAAGTGTTGGCAGATATCTGGACCCCGCCCTAGCGGTCTGGAACTTGAACCCCGGAACTTCTCCCTCCCCATATGAAGTCCGGGGTTTTTTTTGCCTGCCGATTTGTCTCGAGAGCTTTACTCGGCAACCTCGGCACTTTTGTCCGCCAACTCCATCCAGCCTGCCAGCACGGTGTAGGCGTCTTCCAGGCCCATGCGTTTGGGAGCCGAAAACAGCTGGATAGTGACCGTATCGCCCCAACCCTTGCGAATTTCCGACTGAACCTTGAGCAGCGTGTTTTTCGCCGCGCCGTAGGTCAGCTTGTCTGCCTTGGTCAGCAGAATATGCATCGGCATGCCGCTGGCGACGGCCCAATCGAGCATCAGCAAGTCGAAATCGGTCATTGGATGACGGATGTCCATCATCAGAATCAAACCTTTCAAACTCTCGCGACCGCCCAGATAGGCCTCCAGGTGACGCTGCCAGTGCATCTTCAACGGGATCGGCACTTTCGCATAACCGTAACCCGGCAGGTCGACCAGACGGCGTTCATCGTCTAGCTTGAAGAAGTTCAACAGCTGCGTGCGACCTGGCGTTTTTGAGGTCCGCGCGAGGCTGGCGTGCGTCAGGGTGTTCAACGCGCTGGACTTGCCGGCGTTGGAACGCCCGGCGAAGGCCACTTCAAAGCCTTCGTCGTCGGGGCATTGGTCGACTTTGGCGGCGCTGAGCATAAAGGTGGACTGTTGGCACAGGCCGAGGATGGGGTTCTTGAGTTGCATGGGATTTCCGATGTGGGCGGCGCCGGGAATGGACGCGGCAAGCAGTGTCGTTTCCGTTTCAGTGACGCCAGTATATAATGCCGCAGATTTTGTGTGCGCTTTGTCCCAGCGTAGGATGAAGTTCACGAGAGCGATTGACCTTGAATGCGCACTAGAACGCAGCACGCTCTCAACCCTGAAAAGGTCGTTTTATGACGAAATGGCTGCTAGCTGCCGGTGTCTTGATGCCGCTTTACAGCGCTCAGGCTACACAGGATCCGGAAGCTGTGTACAACCGTGTTTGTGGTGCCTGTCATTCCGGCCAACTACCCATGGCCCCCCGCAAGGGCGATCAGCAAGCCTGGACGCCGAGGCTGGCGAAAGGTATGGAGACGCTGGTGCAACACGTGACCCAGGGTTTCAAGGCAATGCCGCCGCGTGGTTTGTGCATGGACTGCAGTACCGAGGATTACCAAGCCATCATCCAGTGGATGAGCGAGTAAACCCGGTCCATAACTCTTTAACCCTTAGCCGTAGTTGGATTAGCTGATGAACAAATTGATCGTGAGTCTGCTGTTGACCGTGGGGATCTCCGGCATTGCCCATGCTGCAGGTGATGCGGCTGCTGGTCAGGCGAAAGCCGCAGTATGTGGCGCCTGTCATGGCCCGGATGGCAATAGCATGGCACCTAACTTTCCGAAACTGGCAGGTCAGGGCGAGCGTTATCTGAACAAGCAGCTGCACGACATCAAGTCCGGCAAACGTACGGTGCTGGAAATGACTGGCCTGCTGACCAACCTGAGCGATCAGGACCTGGCCGATATCGCCGCCTACTTCGCCAGCCAGAAAGGCAGCGTCGGCGCAGCCGATCCTAAAGTCGTGGCTCGCGGTGAAGCACTGTTCCGTGGTGGCGATTTGGCCAAAGGGCTGCCAGCCTGTACCGGTTGCCACTCGCCAAACGGCGCAGGCAACGCAGCAGCGGGCTTCCCGCACCTGGGCGGCCAGCATGCTCAGTACGTCGGCAAGCAACTGGCCGACTTCAGAAAAGAAGAAGGTGGCCGGACCAACGACGGCGATACCAAACCGATGCAGAGCATTGCTAAAAAGCTGAGCGACGAAGATATCGCTGCAGTCTCCAGCTATATTCAAGGCTTGCACTAAGGCCTGTGATCGAGCGTTGTGAGTGATGTACATCTCTTGCAACGTTAACACTCGATTAATCCGTCGATGCAAACATAAAAAGGGTAGCTTTGGCTGCCCTTTTTTGTGGCCGCTGCCGTTACACTACAGAACTCAAGCCCGCCGGAATCTGTTTGAAAACAGGTCGCGCGAGGCGCCCAAATTGTCCAGGAGTAAAGCATGCGTAATCTGATCATCAGCGCCGCACTCGTCGCTGCCAGCCTGTTCGGCATGACCGCCCAAGCCGCCGAAAAACCTGAAGCGCCCTATGTCGAACTGAGCAATCCGGTCCCGGTGGCCGAGCCTGGCAAGATCGAAGTCGTGGAGCTGTTCTGGTACGGCTGTCCGCACTGCTATGCCTTCGAACCCGTCATTAACCCATGGGTTGAAAAGCTGCCTTCCGACGTGAATTTCGTGCGTATCCCGGCCATGTTTGGCGGCCCTTGGGATGCACACGGCCAGATGTTCCTGACCCTTGAAGCCATGGGTGTCGAGAGCAAGGTTCACGCTGCCGTGTTCAACGCAATTCAGAAAGAACACAAGAAGCTGACTGACAAAGAAGACATGGCGGAATTCCTGGCGACCCAAGGTGTAGACAAGGAAAAATTCCTGGCCACCTTCGACTCCTTCGCCATCAAGGGCCAGATCAACAAAGCCAAAGAGCTTGCAAAGAAATATGAAATCACCGGCGTGCCTACCATGATCGTCAACGGCAAGTATCGCTTTGACATCGGCTCTGCCGGCGGTGCCGAACAAGCGCTGAAACTGGCCGACCAACTGGTCGCCAAAGAGCGAGCGGCAACCAAGGCCGTCGCCAACTAAGCGCGGCACCTGCCATGCGCCGCTGGGGAACTGAACGCATCGTTGGCCTGCATGACCCGCGGGTCAACGAGCATCACCTGGAATCGACGGGGTTGCCCGTGGACAGCCGTCTGCGTTTGCTCAGTTTCAATATCCAGGTCGGCATCAGTACCGAGCGTTATCGGCACTATCTGACCCGCGGCTGGCAGCATCTGTTGCCGCATACCGGGCGTGCCGACAACCTGCAAAAAATCGGTAATCTGCTGGGCGACTTCGACCTGGTTGCCTTGCAGGAAGTCGATGGCGGCAGCCTGCGATCAGGCTACGTCAATCAGGTCGAACATCTGGCGCAGCTCGGCGCCTTCCCCTACTGGTATCAGCAACTCAATCGCAATCTCGGTCATCTCGGCCAGCACAGCAATGGCGTACTCAGCCGCCTGCGCCCGTGGGCGATTGAAGATCATCCGCTGCCGGGGCCCAAGGGTCGCGGGGCCATTCTGGTGCGCTTCGGCGAAGGTCCGGAGGCGCTTGTGGTGGTGATGATGCACCTGGCGCTGGGCGCTCGCGCCCGTAGCATGCAACTGGCTTACATCCGCGAGTTGATCGGCGGTTATAAACATCAGGTGCTGATGGGCGATATGAACACCCATGCCAGTGACTTGCTGCAACATTCCCCGTTGCGTGATTTAGGCCTGCTCGCGCCGCAACTGGAAGCGACCTTCCCCAGCTGGCGCCCACAGCGTTGCCTGGACCATATTCTGCTGAGCCCCACCCTGACCCTTGAAAAGGTCGAGGTGCTGGCACAACCCATTTCCGATCACCTGCCGGTCGCGGTAGAGATACGTCTGCCGGGCTCGCTCACGGCCGATGCACTCCCCGCGTTGAGTCCTGCCTGAATGAGCGACGAAGCACAGCGCTGGAAAGAGAAATACCTCAAAAGCATCGAACTACAGGAAAAGCTCGAACGTCGATGGGACGCCCGGCTCGACCTGCTGCGTCGCGGGCTGGTGCGCAGCACCCTGGCCGCGGAAGGTACCGATCGCGCCGTTGACCAATGCATGAAGGAAATGCGCGAAGTCGTACGAACCGACGACATGGACGCCGGCCTGGCCGCCTTGCTGCCGCGCCTGGAAAAAGCCGTGCTCGACTCCGAGCAGCGCCGGGAAACCCGGGTCGATCAAGTCAGCGCTGCACTGACGGCACTGGTCTCTCAGCTGCAAGCATTGCCGTTGCCCCGGGAAGTGAGCCGGCCACTGAAGCGTTTCGCCAAGCAACTGGACGGACGCGTAGGTCAGGCCCGAGAAATACCCTTATTGCTCAGCGAACTGAGTGGCCTGCAAGGCAAAGCCTTGAGCCTGCTGGAGAACCCCACAGAGGCTGGCCGCCCGGGTTTGCTGCAGCGCCTGTTCGGTAGCCGGGAAGCGGATGAGACCGCGCCACAGATCGCCGCCCCCGAATTGCAACTGCCTGCCCGGCAAACGCTCGAAACGGTTGCAGCACCGCTGGCCGAGCCCCCACAAGCGACGGTCAATCTCGCGCCAGCCACCGATAAGCCGCAAGTGGTGTTGCCAGCCGTAGAAGCCCCCTCGCCCACTGCTGCATCCCCTGAGCCACTGGAAATTCAGGCGCCAACAGCGGCACCTGCTGCTGAAGTCGTGGCGTTTGTGCCGCCCATCCTCGAGCCTGAGGCTACGAACAGCCAGGCTCCAGAGCCACAAACCCAGCCGAACATCGAACAGCCGCAAGAGCCGGCTCCATCTATCGCCGTGTCGGCCACTCAAGCTCCGCTGGCAATCAACCCAGATGAGCTGACGCCTGAGGCCGTCGATCCAGAACCGTCAGAACACGACATTCTGTATGCCCTGCCGGACTCACCGGAACCGTCCTACAGCTCTGTCGCCAAGCATATCGAAGACACGCTGCTGGGCCTCCTCGACGACCTGACGCTACCCGAGCGCCATCGACCGCAAGCCGAGGCGATGCGTAATCGTCTTCAAAACGGTTTGAATTGGTACGAACTGCTACCCATCCTCGACGATCTGGCAACATTGATGCTGGCAATCACCGACAGCGGCCAGCACGAATTCGAAGCGTATTTGCAGCGACTCAACGAACGCCTCGAGTCTTTCCAGAGCAACCTGCAAGCCGCGAGCGAAGGCCACGCCGACAACCGCTCTGCCGCGCGGGAGATGGACACGCAGATTCGCGAGCAAGTCGACGGCTTGCAGAGCAGCATGCAGGAAGCGGCGGACCTTGATGATCTAAAACTGGTGCTGGAAAACCATCTCGAAGGCCTGCTCGGCACCATGGACCAGCACCAGAAGCAGCGCGACGAGCGCGAGCAGGAAGTCGCAGCCCGCCTGCAAAGCCTGGCCGAAAGGGTTGCCCACATGGAGCAGGAAGCGCTGGGCTACCGCGAGCATCTCGAAGAACAGCGCCAGAAGGCTTTGATCGATCCATTGACCGGCCTGCCGAATCGGGCGGCATGGAGCGAACGACTGGACCACGAAATCGGTCAATGGCAACAACACGGCAACACCCTGTTGCTGGCGATGCTCGACCTCGACCATTTCAAACGCATCAACGACAACTACGGCCATCTGGCGGGCGACAAGGTACTGAAAATCATCGCCAGCGTGCTACGCAAGCGCCTGCGCGGAACGGACTTCATTGCCAGGTTCGGCGGTGAGGAGTTTGTGCTGTTGATGCCTGCCACGGCGCCGATGGTCGGCGCGAAATTGCTGGAAACCTTGCGCGCATCGATTGAAGCCTGCCCGTTCCACTTCAAGGGTGAGCGAGTCACCATTACCATCTCCATGGGGCTGACCGCATTCAAACCGGGCGAACATAGCGATCTTGTACTTAAAAGAGCCGATCAGGCGCTATATCGTGCGAAAAATACTGGCCGCAACCGGATAGAACTTGGCTGACGGTCAATTGTTCCATTTTGTTTAAAAGAGCGCTTTTGCCGTCGGCGCCGCAAGGCAATACGTTACACTGTTGCATTATTGTCTTGCGTGTATTGCCTCCCGCCATGAAATGTCTTGCTCTTATCGCGTCGCTGCTTCTATTAGCCGGTTGTGCCAGCGGCCCCCGGATTGACACCAGCCACCCTTCAGCCAATCACGACAGCCGTATTCAGTTCGTGGTGATGCATTACACCTCCGCATCTCTGGAGAACTCGCTGCAATTGCTGACTCATGGCGAGGTCAGCAGCCATTACCTGATCGGCGACGACGAGCACGCCACCATTTATAAGCTGATGGATGAAAATCTTCGGGCCTGGCACGCGGGTGAAAGCGAATGGCAAGGCCGGACCTGGCTGAACTCCAGTTCCATTGGCATCGAAATCGTCAATCCAGGCTTCCAGGACACCCCGACCGGGCGCCTCTGGTATCCCTACAGCGAAGCCCAGGTTCAGTCGATGATCTTCCTGCTCAAGGACATCAGCAAACGCCATGGCATCACCCCCCGCCATATCATCGGCCATAGCGACATCGCCCCCATGCGCAAGCTCGATCCCGGCCCGCTGTTTCCCTGGAAGCGCCTGGCTGCCGAAGGCCTGGGAATCTGGCCGAACGAGCAGGCCGTGGCGCGTCAGCAAGCGCAGTTCGCCGTACAGCTGCCAAGCATCAGCTGGTTTCAGGAACAGCTTGCCCGCCTGGGCTACGCCACGCCGCAAACCGGCGAACTGGATGACGCAACACGCAATGTGCTGGCGGCCTTTCAACTGCATTTCCGCCCGTCCCGTTTCGACGGCACGCCGGACGCGCAAACCGCGGCGCTGCTGCAGGTGTTGAACCAGACAAAATAATGACGCCCGCCCGACGGTAAGGGCTTTTTCTCAATCAGCAGCTATAACTCATTGGTAATTCTTCGGATATTCCATGATGCCTGCTGCTCGAGAGAGACTGCATAGCTGGTTTTATCGCCCTTGGTTTCTGGCGATGCTGGCTACTGCCTTGAGCGCAACGCTATTGATGACCGGCAGTCTTTTCGTGGCGATGAATCAGGTCGAGCAGAACGAAAGCCAGGAAATGAATGCCCAGGGGGAGCGCTTCCTGGCCCGCCTGGAGCAGCTATTTGGGCAGCTGCGCGAAAGTCTCGATGACCTGGAAGCCCAACCGCTGCGAGGCTGCGATGACGAAATGATCGCTACCTTGCAGCAAGTCAGCTTCAATTACCGCTTCGTTTACGAAGCTGCTTATATGGACGCTTCGCGAATCTGCTCCAACCGCCCCCGCCAGGAAGGGCTGTCGCTGATCCGACCGCCGGACATCAAGGGCCCCACCTACAGCTATTGGCTAAACACCACCACCGAACCCGATGAGAACCGCGCCGCGCTGATGCTTGGGCGTGGCAATTTCCGGGTTGCGACGTCCCGCGGGCATTTGACCGACATGGTTGATCTGTCTCCGGGGAGCAGCCTGCTGGTGGTACTCGACCACGACACCCGCGCCATTCCGGTACTCGGTGTCGCGCAGGTCTGGCCCCCGACAGAGCCCTGGCCCCCCAAAAGCCATGATGCACTGCAAATCACCCCTACCCGCCTGATTTATCGAATGCCAACCAACACCCCTGAGTACCAACTGGTACTGATCACTCCGCGCACCGGGATGCATGTACCGGCGGTATGGTGGTGGCTGCTGCCGGCCAGCCTCGCGCTGAGTGCTTCTGTAGGCATTCTGGTGTTTCTGCTGGTGCGCCAGCGTCAGTCACTGGATGCCGAACTGCAAGGCGCCATACGGCGAGGCGAGTTGCAGGTGCTGTATCAACCGATCTTCGACCTCGACAGCCGCAACTGCGTCGGCGCCGAAGCCTTGCTGCGCTGGCGAAGACCGGACGGTACGCTGACCAGCCCCGATCTGTTCATTCCGATGGCAGAGAACACCGGCCAGATCCGCCAGATGACCGACTTCGTATTGCAGCGCCTGCTGGAACAGCTCGGGCAACTGTTGCGCGCCAATCCGCAGCTGTACATCTCGGTCAACCTGGCGGCCTGCGACGTCATGGTGCCGCGTATCGGCGAGGTCATCGCGCGCTTGCTGACCTTGCACCGGGTAGCCGCCAGGCAGATTGCCTTCGAGGTGACCGAGCGCGGACTGGTGGATGTCGTGGTGGCCAGAGAAAACCTGCAAGCCTTGCGCGATGTCGGGCATCAGGTGCTGATCGATGACTTTGGTACCGGCTATTGCAGCCTCGCCTACCTGCAAACCCTGCCGGTGGACTGCCTGAAAATCGACAAGGCGTTTATCGACGCGCTGGGCCATGACGCCGCCAGTAGCGGCGTGGCGCCGCACATCATTCGCATGGCCCAGGCCCTGCAACTCAAGGTGATTGCAGAAGGCATCGAACATGAAGCCCAAGCGGTGTTTCTGAGCAGCGAAGGAGTGAAGTTCGGTCAGGGCTGGCTGTTCGCACATGCCTTGAGCGCTGTGCAGTTCATCGAACTGATTACCCGTGGCCGCCGACTGACCGCGCGACGTCTGGATGACGAAGCCTGAAATGGCTCAGGCTTATACCGCCAGCGCCATGTAGAACTGCGAACCCTGCCCCGGCCGCGAATAAACACCCATCCGCCCACCGTGCAGCTGCACGATTTCCTTGCACAGTGCCAGCCCGAGCCCGGCGCCGCCCTTCTTGCGGCCGACCTGAACAAAGGGCTCGAAGATCCGTCCCTGTTGGCCGTAGGCAATGCCTTCGCCGTTGTCCTCGACACTGATAATCACCCGCTCACCATGGCGCCGGGCCTGCAAACGTATCAGCCCGTCGCGGGAGGTATGGCGCAAGGCGTTGTCGATCAGGTTGTCGAGCACCCGCTCCAGTTGCGCCTGATCGGCTTGCAGTCGCGGCAACGGCCCTTGCACTTCCACCAGCAGCTCAATGCCTTTTTCCCGCGCCGGGCCGGAAAAACGTGCCTGGGCCTGATCCAGCAAATCCTCAATGGAGCATGGCGCCAGCGTGAGTTTTTGCAGGCCGTTCTGATAGCGAGAGAAATTCAGCAGGTCGTTGATCAACTGCATCAAGCGCTGCATTTCTTCATTCACAGTATCCAGCAGGTCGGCTTCGCGGGAGTCTTCGGCAAAATGCGTCCGCTCGCGGAACAGGCCGAATGCCATGTGCATCCCGGTGACGGGCGTGCGCAATTCATGAGAAGCACGCAAAACGAACTCGCTGCGCACCCGTTCGAAGGCACGCTGTTCCGTGACGTCATGCAGCACCATCACCGCGCCGAGAATATGACCCTGGGTATGGCTGACCGGCGTCAGGCTATACGTCAGCATTCGTGACTCACCATCGACCTCGATGCTCAAGTCGTCCGGCGCTCGCTCCAGAGTGCCGCCGCGCAGCACCAGTTGCAGTTGCTCATCCAGTTCGGGACGCTCAAGCGCCGTGCCCAGCCCTTGGCCGAGACGATCGGTGTCCCAGCCTAACTGGCGCTGAGCCACCGGATTGAGGTGCTCGAGATGCCCTTGGCGATCGATCATCAACAACCCGTCGTCGATGCTGTCGAGCACCGCCTGCAAGCGTTGCTGGCCGGCGAGCAGCTCGTCGATATTGGTCGCCTGATGCTCTCGCAGGGCCTCGGCCATGATCCCGAAACGTCGGGTCAGCTGGCTCATTTCCACCGCCGAGGAAATCGGCAGGGTCACTTCGAAATTGCCTTGGCCAATGTTGTCAGCCGCCGCCGCCAGGGCCTCGATCGGGGCCCCGAAACGCTGGGCGATCCCATGGGCGGTAATGAACCCGATGAACAGCACCGCCACCCCGACCAGCCCAAGCAGGCCGGCAATCAGCAACGCCCGTTCCCGGGCCTGGCGTTCGGTCTCATTGATGTTGTCAAGTGCGCGCTTCTGTTCGGAGATCAAACCGTTGCGCAGCACGTTGAATTTTTCCGTGAGATCCCCGCTGCCACTGAGTACCTGTACCGGAGCGCGGGAAAGATCGACGGCCTGCAATAAGCTCTGATAATCAGCCTTGGCCTTTTTGAAGCCGGACTGGGCTCCCTCGCTGGGCGGCTCATGGGCAATGCCTTCGTCAAGCAATTCGAGGGAACGCTGCCTGGATGCCTCGAACGCCGCAGGATCAGGGGTCTCGCCAAGCATCATGATCAGTTGGTCGCCCAGGGTCTGACGCAGTTTCAACCCCAGGTCCAGTCTGACGAAATTGTCACGGATCAGCGCCTCCTGAGTCCCGGCCATCTGCATCACACTGACCAGCCCGAGCAGGAGCCCGAGCAGCGCCACCGTGATCAGAGCGGAAATACTCAGAAACAGCCGAGTGCGCAACGTCATCGCCAGTTTCATCAGGTACGGCTCACAGGTTGTACTGCTTGCGTTTGCGGTACAGGGTCGAGGCATCGATACCCAAAGTCTTGGCCGCCTGATCCAGCGTGTCGGCCGTGGCCAGGACCGCGCCGATGTGGGCTTTCTCCAACTCATCCAGGCTTAACGCAGCACCAATTCGCGGCGCATTGTTGACCGGGGTCTCGGCCATGCCCAGGTGGCTGAGTTCGACTCGTTCCTGCGGACAAATTATGCTCGCGCGCTCCACCACGTTGCGCAGCTCACGGATATTACCCGGCCATCGGTAGCTGAGCAGCGCTTCACGGGCCTCGTCGCTGAAACACCGGGCCGGACGCGAGTACTCCTTGACGAAGCGCGCCAGGAAACGCTCAGCCAAGGTCAGAATGTCTTCCCTGCGTTCGCGAAGCGGCGGCAGGTGCAAGGTGATGACATTCAGCCGATAGAGCAAGTCTTCACGAAAACGGCCGTCGCGGACCATGTCTTCCAGATTGAGGTTGGTGGCGGCAAGGATTCGCACGTCGGCACGACGGGTCACCGGATCGCCCACGCGCTCGTATTCCTTGTCCTGAATGAAACGCAGCAACTTTGGTTGCAAAGTCAGAGGAAAATCGCCGATCTCGTCGAGAAACAACGTTCCTCCGTCGGCCTGATTGACACGACCCAGAGTGCTTTCGCTGGCTCCGGTGAACGCCCCACGGCTGTGGCCGAAGAGTTCACTGTCCATTAACTCTGCCGTAAGAGACGGGCAGTTGATGGTGACGCAAGATTTCTTCTGGCGTTTGCTCCAGCCGTGAATGGCCTGTGACAATTCACCTTTACCGGTGCCTGACTCGCCGAGAATAAGGATGTTGGCGTCCGTACTGGCGACCTGGCGTGCGGTTTCAAGCACCACCTTCATGGCCGGGCTGTGTGAATCCAGACCCTCCTTGGGTTTACGCACCTCACCTTCGAGGGCTTCCAGGCGCGCCGAGAGCTGCCGCACTTCCAGTTGCTTGGCGGTGGCCAGACGCAACTGGTCGGGACTGCAAGGTTTGACCAGATAGTCGGCGGCACCGGCCTGAATCGAGTCCACGGCAGTGTCCACGGCCGAGTGGGCAGTGACGATCACCACCCGCATCCAGGGCGCCTGGATACGCATCTGGGCCAGCACATCGAGCCCGTTATCTTCGCCAAGGCGCAAATCGAGGAAGCACAAATCGAAAACCTGACGCTGCAACAAGGCTTCGGCCTGGGCAGCGCTGGTCGCGGTGGCCACGCTGTAGCCTTCGTCTTCGAGGCAATAGCGAAAGGTTCGAAGGATGGCGGATTCATCATCCACCAGCAGAATACGGCCTTGATGCTCAGTGGCTGATTCCATGTTCCTACGCTCCTTTGGTTGATGATCTTGGTTAGGCCCGGAAAAATCGGGCAAGTTGCATGGTTGATTCTGGTCGATTCCAGCCACAACAGGGCAGCTATCTGCTCAGCACCTAGCTAACCAACTGATTTATTTGGTTTTTTATTAATTGATCATTTTTTCGGCGATTGCCTGCGTCCCTTTCTGACATCTGCGCCCTTCCCTCAATTCCAAAAATATTGAAAGTTTCGGTGAGCTCATCGTGCATTACGCACGACCTCAGAAGAGCCATCGTGCAGGATGCGTCCAAAACGATTTCCACAAATCATTTAACCTATTGATTTTAATAATATTTATTCTGATAAAAAGCTGGCATGCAGGCTGCAATTGTCTGAGTAGTCAGGGCAAGGACCCGTGCCCGTCACCAGATCACCACCCGTGTGGGAGGACTTCAGGATGAATCACCAACGTGCCGCCCAATTGCGTATCTCGCCACTGCATGTCCAGCAAGGCTTGTTTGCCCTGCTGGCGCTGTTGATCACTTTGATTGTCGGTCAGCAGTTCTTGCGTTGGGAGCAGAGCCAGCAGCCAGAGGCGCCGCAGCTGTCGATTCCACACGCACCCCAAACCCACTTCAGCGCCATCAGCAGCGACCAGGCAGACAGCGCCTCGATGCGAATGATGAGCGTCGACCAGGCCCGGCCTGTGGATGAAACGTCCCCGCAGGAACGTTGGGTGTTTTAAGCAAATGAACTTGGCGCGCCTGATGCGCCGGGAAAGGCACCACAAGCAACACCTTTAAACAGAAGTGTAAGGAGAATCGCCATGTTGAGCTGGGCAATCACATTCCTGATCATTGCCATCATCGCCGCAGTACTGGGCTTCGGTGGTATCGCGGGCACCGCCACGGGTATCGCCAAGATTCTCTTTGTCGTATTCCTGGTGATGTTTATTGCTTCTTTCTTCTTTGGCCGTCGCGGTCGAGGCTGAGTATCAGCGTTTCGAAGACACTCGCGACAAGTACCGGGTCGGGGCCGTTCTGCGAAACGCAACAGACGAAATACGAAAGAGGCCTTGGCGCTTCTTTCCACTGCGCTACCCGAGGACGGTAGACGCATGACCAAGGGGTCGGGACGTTCTGACTGCTTCAGGGTCGGAGTGACCTACGGATACAGGGAGTGCCTGCGCAAGGGCCGGGTCAGGTAAAGCTGCGACGCAAGTTCGCCGGGGCCAGAGTGGCTCGACGGACTTGCGGAGAGCTTCAACGTGCAAAACGTTGATCTAGAGCAGTCAGCTCATCTCGCTTTACTGCATATTCCCCGCAAAACCGTTTCGCGGTGTTTCTTCGTGACCGTATATCGAGAAAGCCCAAACTTTCACGCGAAGAAAATTCGCAGCCAAACGTAGGCTTTTTCCCAGTTTTCCGCCTGTTCAAAAAACATCAACCTGCGCTGAAATGGCCGGCTCACGGCACTTATGCCCGCCCAAATGTCGTATTCGAACCGGTTGGGACGCGGGTTTGAGTTAAAAGATCTCATGCCGATTCGGCATAGGGTAGGCGCTTACGGCATTAGACGGCGCTTCCCGGCATCGGAATAGTTGCGCCTTTTTCGCTGCCTGAGAGCTGTAAATGCTCGCTCGCGGGGACCTTATACGGGGGCCGATGCAAAACTTCTTCGCCATTGAGCGTTTCAGTTCGTGCATCAGCCTGAGTCAAACGCAAGTAAGGGTAAAGATATGAAGAAGGCAAAGCTTAGCCTCGCCTGGCAGATCCTCATCGGTCTGGTTCTGGGGATAGCAATCGGTGCAGTACTCAACCATTTCAGTGCCGAAAAAGCCTGGTGGATCACCAATATTCTGCAACCGGCAGGCGATATCTTTATCCGTCTGATCAAGATGATCGTGATCCCGATCGTGATTTCCTCGCTGATCGTCGGCATCGCTGGCGTAGGGGATGCGAAAAAACTCGGGCGTATCGGTCTGAAGACCATTCTTTACTTCGAGATCGTCACCACCATCGCCATTCTGGTCGGTCTGGTGCTGGCCAACGTGGTCCATCCGGGCAGCGGCATCGACATGAGCACCCTGGGTACCGTGGATATTTCCAAGTACCAGGCCACCGCCGCCGAGGTTCAGCATGAACACGCGTTCGTTCAGACCATCCTCAACCTGATCCCGTCGAACATCTTTGGGGCCATGGTCCGCGGCGAGATGCTGCCGATCATCTTCTTCTCCGTGTTGTTCGGTCTCGGTCTGTCGAGCCTGCAATCGGACCTGCGCGAACCGCTGGTGAAGATGTTCCAGGGCGTGTCGGAAAGCATGTTCAAGGTCACCCACATGATCATGAACTACGCCCCGATCGGCGTGTTCGCACTGATCGCGGTGACCGTGGCCAACTTCGGTTTCGCCTCCCTGCTGCCGCTGGCCAAACTGGTCGTCCTGGTTTACTTCGCCGTCGCCTTCTTCGCCTTTGTAGTGTTGGGCCTGATCGCCCGCCTGTTCGGCTTCTCGGTGATCAAGCTGATGCGCATCTTCAAGGATGAGCTGGTGCTGGCCTACTCCACCGCCAGTTCCGAAACCGTGCTGCCGCGCGTGATCGAGAAGATGGAAGCCTACGGCGCGCCGAAAGCCATTTGCAGCTTCGTGGTGCCGACCGGCTATTCGTTCAACCTCGACGGTTCGACCCTGTACCAGAGCATCGCGGCGATCTTCATTGCCCAGCTCTACGGCATCGACCTGTCCATCAGCCAGCAATTGCTGCTGGTATTGACGCTGATGGTCACCTCCAAAGGCATCGCCGGCGTACCGGGTGTGTCCTTCGTGGTGCTGCTGGCCACTCTGGGCAGTGTTGGTATTCCGCTGGAAGGCCTGGCATTCATCGCCGGTGTCGACCGCATCATGGACATGGCCCGTACTGCGCTGAACGTGATCGGCAATGCCTTGGCCGTATTGGTCATCGCTCGCTGGGAAGGCATGTACGACGACGCCAAGGGCCAGCGCTACTGGAACTCCCTGCCGCACTGGCGCAGCAAGGAAAAGCTGCCGGTTGGCGAAATTTCCAGCAACTAATGCATAACCCTGTGGGACCGGGCTTGTGTGGTGAGGGGGCTTGCCCCCATTCGAGTGCGCAGCGCTCGTAGGTCTTGGGTCCGCTGCG
Source organism: Pseudomonas sp. P9_31 (assembly GCF_034008235.1). Lineage (NCBI taxonomy): Bacteria > Pseudomonadati > Pseudomonadota > Gammaproteobacteria > Pseudomonadales > Pseudomonadaceae > Pseudomonas > Pseudomonas sp. P9_31. The sequence goes on along the minus strand of NZ_CP125375.1, from coordinate 67,565 downwards.
CGGCCCAACGGGGGCAAGCCCCCTCGCCACAGCGCTCCCACAAGAGCCCCAAACAAACCCCGGAGAAATCCGGGGTTTGTCGTTTCTGCCTGCCCCGCTATCATTCGCCGCATCTTCCGGGGGATTTGACTGATGCTTAATGGCCTGTGGCTTGGCTTCTTCATCGTGGCAGCCGTATCGGCGCTGGCGCAGTGGCTGATCGGCGGCAATGCCGGGATCTTTGCGGCAATGGTGGAAAGCATCTTCGCCATGGCCAAATTGTCGGTTGAGGTCATGGTCCTGTTGTTCGGCACCCTCACCCTTTGGCTGGGCTTTCTGCGGATTGCCGAGAAGGCCGGGATCGTCGAGTGGCTGGCCAAGGCGCTGGGCCCGTTGTTCCTGCGCCTGATGCCGGAAGTGCCGGCCGGTCATCCCGCCATCGGCTTGATCACCCTGAACTTCGCCGCCAACGGCCTGGGCCTGGACAATGCCGCCACACCGATCGGCCTCAAAGCCATGAAGGCGCTGCAAGAGCTCAACCCCAGTGCGACGATCGCCAGCAACGCGCAGATCCTCTTCCTGGTGCTCAACGCCTCCTCCCTGACCCTGCTGCCAGTGACGATCTTCATGTACCGCGCCCAACAAGGTGCGCCCGATCCGACGCTGGTGTTCCTGCCGATTCTGCTCGCCACCAGTTGCTCGACCATCGTCGGCTTTCTGTCCGTAGCGTTCATGCAACGACTGCGCATCTGGGACCCGGTGGTGCTGGCGTATCTGATTCCCGGTGCCCTCGCCCTCGGTGGCTTCATGGCACTGCTGGCAACGCTCTCGGCAACCGCGCTGGCGAGCCTGTCATCGATCCTCGGCAACGTGACGCTGTTCGGCTTGATCATGCTGTTTCTGATCATCGGCGCGTTACGCAAGGTGAAGGTCTACGAAGCGTTCGTCGAAGGCGCGAAAGAAGGCTTCGACGTCGCCAAGAACCTGCTGCCGTATCTGGTGGCGATGCTCTGCGCCGTGGGGGTCCTGCGGGCGTCCGGAGCGCTGGACTTCGGCCTGGACGGGATTCGTCACCTGGTGGCGTGGGCCGGTTGGGACACGCGCTTCGTCGACGCGCTGCCGACGGCCATGGTCAAACCTTTCTCCGGCAGCGCCGCCAGGGCAATGCTGATCGAAACCATGAAGACCTCCGGGGTAGACAGCTTTCCGGCGCTAGTCGCCGCGACGGTCCAGGGCAGCACCGAAACGACCTTCTATGTGTTGGCGGTGTACTTCGGCGCGGTGGGCATTCAGCGTGCACGGCATGCGGTGGGCTGTGCGTTGCTGGCGGAATTGGCGGGGGTGCTGGGGGCCATCGGGGTTTGCTACTGGTTCTTCGGCTAAACCAAGAACCCTGTGGGAGCGAGCCTGCTCGCGATGAGGTCGGCACATTCAACAATTCTGTTGGCTGTTAAACCGCCATCGCGAGCAGGCTCGCTCCCACATTGAAGTGTGTAGGTCTTCAAGGCCTCAGCGGTGGCGCAACCTTCTGACCTTGTTCCACCGTCCAGGCCACCACCTGCGCCGTCAACTGGTCGCTGGCCAGGCCAAACCCGGCGACAACCGCCGGCACCTTCACATCGCTCAACGGCTGACGCACTTCAAAGCGCCGGCTGGCGAGGATTCGCTGGTCATACCCACGCACCAACAACGCATCCAGGCGCACGACCACGCTCGCCGCCGTGCCTTGGTACTCGGTCTGGAACGCTTGCAGGTTGCCGCCCAGTTCCAGATCTGCCTGGAAATTACTGTCATCAGTGCTGAGCAACGGCACGCGACCGTCACGCTGGAAACCATCGAGCAGACGATTGCGCAACAGCACCGGTGCCGGATCGCTCCAGCGTGAAGCCTTGTAGCTGCTGATCAGGTCACCCTGAGGGATTACGGCGATTTTCGGGTTGTTCAAGGCTTCGCTGGTCTGAGGCTTGGCCAGCCGCAACGACCAGTGCTGCGGCGTGCCGTGTTGGGCCGATGCGTCGCGCGGTGCCGACGGCAGTCGGTAGACATCGGACGGCTCGGCCTTGGGGAAAATCGAACAGGAAGCGACCAACGCAAAACCGGCGAGGAGGGCGAGATGAGCCAGCTTCATGGCGTGAACTCCTTGTTCTTGTCATTGCCCAGCAGGTAACCGCTGGGGTTGGCTTCAAGCCGCTGGGAAATGCTCCGCAACGAACTCAAGGTATCGCGCAGCTCGCGCACCGCCGGCGCCAGGCCATTGAGGCCCTGCATGCCGCTGTTGAGGGAATCCTGATTGGCGGAGAGCAATGTGTTGATAGTCGCGCTGCTTTGTTCCAAGGACTTCATCGCTTGCTCGGCACTGCCGAACATCTGCTTGCCCTGATCGTTGAGCAGGCCGTTGGCGTTGCGCATCAACGCGGTGGTCTGTTCCAGGGTGGCGCTGGCCTGCTTGCCAACCGAAGCCAGTTGCTGCATCGCCTGACGGATGTCGCCGCGCTGATCGGCGATGGTGCCGGTGGTTTGCTCCAGGTGCTCCAGGGTACTGCTGATAAGCGCGACGTTCTCCGAGGAAAACAACTGATTGGCGTTGTGCATCAACACGTTTACGCCCGCCATCAGATCGTTACTGTCGTTCATCAATCGGGCAATGGGCGAGGGCGATGCAACGATTGTCGGCAAATTGCCGTCCTTGCCCTTGAGAGTCGGACTTTGTGGTGTACCGCCGCTGAGCTGGATGATCGAAGTCCCGGTGATCCCGGTCAGCGCCAGTTTGGCCTGAGTGTCTACCTTGATCGGGGTGTCACCGCCCAGACGAATCCGTGCCAACACCCGGCGCGGATCGTTCGGGTCCAGACGCAGCGTCACCACGTCGCCGACCTTGATCCCGCTGTACTGCACCGCGCTGCCCTTGGACAAACCGCTGACCGCCTCGTTGAAGACGATTTCGTAATCCTTGAATTCGGTATCAACGCTGGACTTGGCCAGCCACAGACCGAAGAGCAGGGCGCCTGCCACCACTATGACGGTGAACAGGCCGATCAATACGTGATGGGCTCGGGTTTCCATGTCAGACCTCGTTGAGCTGGTTAGCGGCCGTCAGCGCCGCGCGGCCGCGAGGGCCATGGAAGTATTCGTGAATCCACGCGTCGTCGGCTTGCGCAACCTTGTCGATGGCATCCGCCACCAGCACTTTCTTCTGCGCCAGCACCGCCACCCGGTCGGTGATGGTGTAGAGCGTGTCGAGGTCATGGGTCACCAGAAACACGCTCAAACCCAACGCATCGCGCAGGGTCAGAATTAACTGATCGAACGCCGCCGCGCCAATCGGATCGAGACCGGCGGTGGGCTCGTCGAGAAACAGGATGTCCGGGTCCAGCGCCAGCGCCCGAGCCAGGGCAGCGCGCTTGATCATGCCACCGGACAGCGACGCGGGGTACTTGTCAGCCGCCGACAACGGCAGCCCGGCCAACGCCATTTTCACTGCCGCCAGGTGCTCGGCGTCGGCACGGCTCAGGCCGGCGTGTTCGATCAGGGGCAGGGCGACGTTCTCGGTCACGGTGAGCGAAGAGAACAGGGCGCCTTTCTGGAACAGCACACCGAACCGCCGTTCGACCAGCGAGCGCTCGTGCTCCGACAGGCTCGGCAAGTTCTTGCCGAAGACCTTCACCAGCCCCTCGCTGGGTTGGCGCAAGCCGACGATGCTGCGCAACAGCACCGATTTGCCACTGCCGGAACCTCCGACCACCGCGAGGATTTCGCCTTTGTACAAATCCAGGTCGAGGTTCTCGTGCACGCTCTGGCGGCCGAAACGATTGCACAGCCCACGGACTTCGATCACCGCCTCGGAAGGCGCTCGGGGTAGACGACTCACCAGCCCATCTCCATGAAAAACAGCGCAGCCACGGCGTCAAGCACGATCACCACGAAGATTGATTGCACCACGCTGGAAGTGGTGTGCGCGCCAACAGACTCGGCGCTGCCGCTGACCTTGAAGCCTTCGAGGCAGCCGATGGCGGCGATCAGGAACGCAAAAATCGGCGCTTTGACGATCCCCACCAGGAAGTGCTGCACGCCAATGTCCGATTGCAGCAGCGACAGGAACATCGCCGGCGAGATATCCAGCGACAGCGCACACACCACGCCACCGCCGACAATCCCCGACAACATCGCCAGAAAGGTCAGCATCGGCAGCGCCACCAGCAATGCCAATACCCGCGGCACCACCAGCAGCTCCATCGGATCGAGGCCGAGGGTGCGGATCGCGTCGATTTCTTCGTTGGCCTTCATCGAGCCGATCTGCGCGGTGAACGCACTGGCAGTGCGGCCGGCCATCAGGATCGCGGTCAGCAACACACCGAACTCCCGTAGAAAAGAAAACGCGACGAGATCGACGGTGAAGATACTCGCGCCGAAACTCGCCAGCACTGTCGCCCCGAGAAACGCTACCACGGCGCCCACCAGAAAGGTCAGCAGAGCGACGATGGGGGCAGCGTCGAGACCGGTCTGTTCGATGTGGGCGACCATCGGCGTAAGGCGCCAGCGCTTGGGGCGAAACAGCTCGCGCGCGATGGTTTCCAGGATCAGGCCGACGAAACCCAGCAGCTGCAGGGTGTCCTGCCAGACCGCGTCGACCGCCCGGCCGATGCGGGTCAGCAGTTGAATGCCGACGCTGATTTCCGGCTCTTTGATCGGCACGCAAAAATCGGTCAGCGAGCAGTACACCGTCTGCAACAAGGCGCGATCAGCGGAGGAAAGGGTGCAATCGGGGTGTTCGGCAGATTTACCCAAGCGCTCAGAACCCAGCAGCTCCACCAGCAATGACGCACCCGCCGTATCAAGCGCGCCGAGACCATTGAGATCGACAGGGGTGCTGTCGTCGTATTGGCCGTGGAGCTTCTCGCTCAGGCGTTTGAGATCGGCGTAATGGGCGAGCGTCCAGTCACCCGTGACCCGCAGCAGAGCCGGGATATGCGAGGTGTCCAGCCGGGCACTGCCGGGCGTTGCGCTACTGGTCATAAGCTCCGTGCTTGTTCGGCGATTACGCAGACCAGACTAATAGCACGAACCGCGTTACTTTTCTTTGGTGGGTGTGCTGTCCATGACCTTAAAGCGCAGCACGCCGATCAGCTGGCCGTCTTCAGTGAGTACCCGGACCTGCCATTTGCCTGCGGGGTTGCCGGGAAAGTTCTGCTTATGAGTCCAGGCACGGTAGCCTTCCTTGCGCCCACCGTGGATATCCAGAGGAATGCGGTCGACCTCTTTACCGTTGAACATCCAGACGTGATAAATCCGCTCGTCCAGACCACGCGGAGCGTTGATCGCGGTGTAGGCGTACAAACCGTCGCCACGAATCTGTTCAGCGCTGACTTCTTCCAGACTCTTGCCAGGGGTGCGGTCCTGCATTTGGGTGCTGATCGCCACATCGGTCATCCACAGGGTGGCCGGCGGAACCCAGGAGCGCAGCAGCCAGCCGACGGCGCCGATACCGACGGTGATGCTGAGGATCGCCAACGCGTTGCGCACGGTCCGAATCGGGAAGATCGACGCCAGGCTCGGGAACGACAGCACCATGGCAATGCCCAGCGCCAGTTTGAAGCTCTGGGCGGTGGTCAGGTGCAGGATGACGGGCAGGGCGGTCAGCAGGGCGGCGAACAAGGTCAGGGTGTGCAGCGCCAGGAACGCCCAACGGCGCGGCGCCAGCCATTTGTAGTAGAGCGGGTCGATGATCGAAACCAGCGCCGCCATGCCCAACAACCCCGTGAAGAACAGCTGGCCGCTGTTCCAGGTGGTGGTGATGAAAAAGAACGGCAGGACGAAGAACAGGCTTTCCTGATGGATCATCTGCGTCGCGTAGCGCAGCAGCGGCTGGGGTATTTCGCGCTTGAAGACCCTGGCGAACAGCTTGGTGAGGCTGTTTTCCAGCATCAGCCAGACCCAGCTGACCAGCATGATGGTGGTGATCCAGGACGCCAGACCTTGTTGGCGATCCACCAGCATGAAACTGCCGACCCCGGAAATGAAACCGCCAAGCGCAATGACCCCGGGATAGCGCTTCATCAATTCCAGGAGGCGCTGTACGTACAGGGTCAGAGTCGGCATTCGGCGGTTCACAATAGTCGTGGGGAAAAACCCCGACAGGGTACCGTCCGAGGGGCTGTGTGGCGAGGGTTCCGGTCACGTTGACCGAACCGAAAACCCTGTGGCGAGGGAGCTTGCTCCCGCTCGGCTGCGCAGCAGTCGCAGTATCGGTTATATGCGGTGTGTCTGATAAACCGGGGTGCCGTTTTCAGGGCCGCTTCGCAGCCCAACGGGAGCAAGCTCCCTCGCCACAGGGAAATTATTGCTTTCTGCGGTGAACACGCCACCCCAATATTCCGAGCACCATCAATCCAAATCCCCCGGCGATCGCCCACATCACCTGGTCATAACTCATCAACGGCTTCTCGATCCGCAAATACCCCGGCTGCATCAGCAACTCACGCATCGCCTTGTTCGCCTCGGCCAGCGTCACTTCTTGCAGCGCCTTGGCCGGGTTGGTGAAATGGCCGTCCTCGTAGTCCCCAAGGGCGCTCCAGTAGTAATCCGCCAGGGCACTGTTGCCTTGCACGGCCCAGGCCTGACGGGCGATGGCGGCCTGCTTGAGGCGGGCGAAGGTGGTGGCGTCGAGACCGTTCTTGAGCAAGTCGGCTTTGAGCTCATCCAGCACCTGTTCAGCTGCCGGCACGTCGCCACGTTCAAGGTCGGCGTTCAGGCTCATGAAGCCCACTCCGCCAAACACCTCACGCTCGGCCGAGGGCCCATAGGACAACCCATGGACCAGACGCAGTTGGCGATAGAGCGCCCAGTCCAGATAATCCTTGAGCAAATCGAACGTTTCGTCGTGCTGGTCTTCCTGCACCGGCTCCGGCACCAGCCAGTGCAACTTGGCGCCGCCACCGACAAAACCGTGGTTCAGAGTGCGCTCGTGGGCCGCGCTGGCCTGGATTGCCGGCAAGGGCAGGTGATCGGCAGGCTCAACGGCTACGAGCGCGCCATACGCCCGCTCCAGATAGGCCGGCAGCAGGCGGTCGAGCTCGCCGACCACGATCAGGGTCATGTTATTGGGCGCGTACCAGGCCTTGCGCACCTTCTCCAGTTGCTTGCGGGTCAGGTGATCGACTTCGGCACGCTCGGGGCATTTGAGGCCCAGCTCCACCGCCAACTGATTGCTGGCGGTGTGGCCCAGGTCCTGGCGATCCAGCCAGCGTTGCAGGTGCGAATAATGGCCACCGTCTTCGCGCTCGACCACCTGCTTGGCGACGTTGATAGCGTTGTCGTCGATACGGGTCTGGGTCAGCAGCGCCAACAACAGATCGAGGGCCTGACGCTGGTTTTTCGCCGGTACTTCGATGACGAACGTGGTGTCGGCGTTGCTGGTGTAAGCGTTCCACTCACCACCCAGGGCCTGCATGCGCTCTTCCAGACCACCTTCGCCGGTGGCGTCGATGCCGCTGAACAGCAAGTGTTCGAGCAGGTGCGGCAGCTCCTTGTCGGCGCAGCTGAAATCATCCAGCCCGACACCGACCACCAGCCGAATCGCCACATGCCCGCGCTCGGTGCCCGGTTTGAGGACCAATTGCAGGCCGTTGGGCAGCGTATAGCCCTCGACCTGAAAGCGATCCAGGGCAAATGAAGGCAGGGCGCCGAGCAACAGACAAGCGAACAGCAGACAACGCATAACGAGTTTCCGTACGACCAGCGTAAGTACAACAGACTTCAAGTAACTGTGGACGTTCAGGGTGAATGAGTGATGTCAGCCATATCGTCGACCGCCAGAGCGCCAGTATCCGAAGTGCCCAACACCACATAGGCACTGCTGCAAAACAGCGAATTCAAGCGTCTCATGTCGGCGATCAGCTCCAGGTGCAGCGAACTGGTCTCGATACTTTGCACGACCTTACGTTGCAAACGGCTGACGTGAGCATGGGCCAGGCGGCGTTCCTGTGCACGAAAGCGACGTTTCTCACGCAGCAACTGGCGGGCACTTTCCGGGTCGGCACTGAGGAACACCGACAACCCCAGACGCAGGTTGGCAATCAGCTGGCTGTGCAGCCCCGCCAACTCCTCCAGACCGACCTCGGAAAAAGACCGGCGTTGCGAGGTTTTCTGTTGCTGAACCTTGCGCAGCATGCGTTCGATCAGGTCGCTGGCAAGTTTCAGGTTGATCGCCAGCTCGATGATTTCCGCCCAGCGCCGGCTGTCCTGTTCGCTGAGATCTTCCCGGGGCATTTGCGCCAGATAGAGTTTGATAGCGCTGTAGAGCGCTTCGACATCATCGGTCAGGCGCCGTATTTCCTGGGTGACGGCAGTCTGTTTGCCGCGCAGCACGGCGAGCATGGCTTCGAGCATGTTGTCGATCAGATCGCCGATGCGCAGGGTTTCCCGGGCAGCATTGGCCAGCGCCAGGCTGGGGGTCACCAACGCCGTCGGGTCAAGATGCCGTGGTTTGGCCGTGCCGTTGACGTCCGGCCGCTCCGGCAGCAACCACGCACAAAGCCTGGCCATCAGCCCGACACTGGGCAACAGGATCAGGCAGCGCACGGTGTTGTAGAGCAGGTGGAAGCCGATGACCATTTCCTGAGCGCTGAAGTCGAAACTGTCGATCCAGTGCACCAGCGGATCGAGCACTGGAATGATCAGCAACAGGCCGATCAGTTTGTACAACAGGCTGCCCAGCGCCACCTGACGGCCGGCCGCGTTCTGCATGCTGGTGCTGAGAAAAGCAAGAATGCCGCTGCCGATGTTGGCGCCGATCACCAGGCCAATGGCCACTGGCAAACTGATCACGCTGGCACCGGCGAGGGTCGCGGTCAGCAGGACGGCGGCCAGGCTGGAGTAGGAAATCATCGCGAACAGCGCGCCGACCAACGCATCGAGCAGGATGTCGCCGGTCAGTGAGGCAAAAATAACCTTCACGCCCTGAGCATGAGTGATCGGCGTGGCAGCCTCGACGATCAGTTGCAGCGCCAGAATGATCAGCCCCAGACCGATACTGACCCGGCCCATCTGCCCGACCCGGGTCTGCTTGCGCGACAGGAAGAAAATCACCCCGAGGAAGATCAGCAGCGGCGAGAGCCACGACAGATCGAGGGTCAATACCCGCGCCATCAGTGCGGTACCGACGTCGGCACCGAGCATGGTCGCCAGGGCCGGGGTCAACGCCATCAGGCCCTGACCGACAAACGAGGTGACGAGCATGGCGGTGGCGTTGCTGCTCTGGACCATGGCGGTCACCATGATCCCGGCGATAAACGCCAGCCAGCGCCTGGACATGTTCTGGGCAATCACATGGCGCAAGTTGGAACCATAAACCCGCAGGATGCCGGTTCGGACGATGTGCGTGCCCCAGATCAACAGGGCCACGGCCGATAACAAATTGAGCAGGGTGAGCATAAGGGCCCCCTGTGGTGGTAGCGCCCCAGTGGGGCAAGTTGACGGTGCCGCGCGTTTTTCTACGTTCTGTACTTAAGCTGTAGTTGGCTAACGGTCTGGACGCCAGCATCGCATAGCTAAAGAAGGGATTGAAACAAAACTGTCATGAAAACAGTTTGATGCAGACATGACAAAGGGGCCCGAAGGCCCCTTTGTCATCGCAGGGTGTTCGGGTTACTGACCCGGAACATCCTTGCGCAGTTTCACCGGCTCCTGCTGTTTGCGCTTTCTCGCCATCGCGGTGCGCATCTTGATGTTGATCGCTTCTACCGCCAGAGAGAACGCCATGGCAAAGTAGACGTAGCCTTTTGGCAAGTGCACGTCGAGCGATTCGGCAATCAGCACGGTACCGACCAACAGCAGGAACGACAGCGCCAGCATCTTCAGCGATGGGTGCTTGTCGATGAACTCGCTGATGGTGCCAGAAGCCCACATCATCACTAGCACAGCAACGATAATCGCCGCGACCATGACCGGTACGTGGGACACCATGCCCACCGCCGTGATCACCGAATCCAGCGAGAACACGATGTCGATGATCGCGATCTGGATGATGGTGTACAGGAAATTGCCGCCCTTGCCCGAAGGCTCGTCGCCGCCTTCGTCTTCACCTTCCAGCGCGTGGTACATCTCTTGCGAGCTCTTCCACAGCAAGAACAGACCACCGAAGAACAGGATCAGGTCACGCCCGGAAATACCCTGGCCAAACACTTCGAACAGGTCGGCGGTGAGGCGCATGACCCAGGTAATCGACAGCAGCAACAGGATCCGCGTGACCATGGCCAGCGCCAGGCCGAAAATCCGGGTGCGTGCCTGCATGTGCTTGGGCATGCGGCTGACCAGGATCGAAATCATGATGATGTTGTCGATGCCCAGAACGATCTCCAGGGCAGTCAGGGTGAAGAAGGCAACCCAGATTTCAGGGTTGGTCAGCCATTCCATGTGTATTCCTTTGAGGATGTGTTAAACCACGAAGGGCCCGGGCTTCAAACAGCAAAGCCTGGACCCTTCATGGTGAGTCTTGGGCTTATAGAGTGCTGAACAGCGGGAAAATCCCCATCAGCAAAGCAGCGACCAGTATGCACAGGCAAACCAGCACTGCCCACTTCAAGGTGAACCGCTGATGGTCACCGAATTCGATACCGGCCAGGGCCACCAACAGGTAGGTCGATGGTACCAGCGGGCTCAGCAAGTGGACGGGCTGACCGACGATCGAGGCACGTGCCATTTCCACCGCGGTAATACCGTAATGGCTGGCGGCTTCGGCAAGCACCGGTAATACGCCGTAATAAAAAGCATCGTTCGACATGAAGAACGTGAACGGCATGCTCACCAGCGCGGTGATCACGGCCAGGTATGGGCCGAGGAAATCCGGGATGACCGCCAGCAAGCTTTTCGACATGGCGTCGACCATGCCAGTGCCCGTCAGGATACCGGTGAAGATGCCCGCGGCAAAGATCAAACCGACCACCGCCAGCACGCTACCGGCGTGGGCCGCAACGCGATCCTTCTGCTGTTGCAGGCACGGATAGTTGACGATCATCGCGATACTGAACGCCACCATGAACAGTACCGGCAGCGGCAACAGGCCGGCGATCAAGGTGCCCATCAACGCCAGGGTCAGCGCGCCGTTGAACCAGATCAGCTTTGGACGACGGGCGTCCGGGAACTGCGAAACGCTGATTTCGCTGTGGTCGATTTCATCACCGACCAGATGCAGTTCACCCAGACGCGCACGCTCGCGTTTACCGTAGACGTAGGCAATCGCCAGAATCGCCACCACGCCAGCCAGCATCGCCGGAATCATCGGCACGAAGATCGCGGACGGGTCCACATGCAGCGCACTGGCCGCACGAGCGGTCGGGCCACCCCATGGCGTCATGTTCATCACACCACCGGCGAGGATGATCAGGCCGGCCATGATCCGCGGGCTCATGCCGATACGGCTGTAGAGCGGCAGCATGGCGGCCACGCAGATCATGTAAGTGGTGGCACCATCACCGTCCATGGACACGATCAGCGCCAGTACGGCGGTACCGACCGAAACCTTCAGCGGGTCGCCCTTGACCAGTTTGAGGATCTTGCGCACGGCCGGGTCGAACAGGCCGGAGTCGATCATCAGGGCGAAGTAGAGAATGGCGAACATCAGCATCACACCGGTCGGCGCGAGCTTGGTGATGCCTTCGAGCATCATCGGGCCGATCTTCGGCGAGAAACCGCCGAACAGGGCGAAGATGATCGGGATGATGATCAGAGCGATCAGCGCGGACAGGCGCTTGGTCATGATCAGGAACATGAACGTGATGACCATGGCAAAGCCAAGGAAAGTCAGCATAGGAATACTCCAGGCGTAGCGCGGCTAGTAAATGGGCGAACCGGATGGTCAGCGCAGAACGGGAAGCACGAGACGTACGGGCGGAGTTGCAGCGAAAAGGCGGATAGGAGTGGACATCAGAATCACCATTGTTGTTGTTAAATGGGCCAGGCGGGCGATAAAACACTCGCATTGGCCAACCGGTCTGTTGCCGGCAGTGGGGCGATCCTAATAGGGGAAGCTTTCAGCCAGCTTTCGCGGATGAAAGCATTGACCGAATGTGCAACCGCTCGTCGGCCGAGTTTAGAGCCCGTAAACACGGGGTCAGGAGGAAAAAACATGGGCGAACTTCACACCGGCGGTTGCCACTGCGGACAAATTAGCTATCAATTCAGCGGACCGTTGCAGGATATCGCTCACTGCCATTGCTCGATTTGCCGGCGGGTCAGCGGCGGGATCGTGACCACCTGGATCACCGTCCCCGCCTCAGTATTTGCCTGGGTGGCAGGTACGCCATCCCGATATGACTCATCATCCACTTGCACGCGGTATTTCTGCCCCAACTGCGGGGCGCAACTGGCGCTGACGACAAAGCTCAGTCCCGAGAGCATCGACGTGACCATCGCCACCCTCGACCATCCCGAGCAGGCGCCGGCCGAGCGGCATATCTGGACCGACAGTCGTTTGCCCTGGCTGCATCTGGACGAACATTTGCCCGGCGAGGCCGAGGAACAACTCTGATCAGAACACAGACAGATTCAGCGGCCGGATCGCGCCCATCCAGATCGCATGCTCGGTGTGGTCGAGCAGATCGTCGCCTGTGTTCGGATGCAGGAATACCACCAACCCCTTGCGGTTAAGCGCCAGCCACGGCAACACCTCGCCAATGTATTGCGGCTCAAAAGACAATTGGCAACTCCAGTCCGGATGGGGACCGACCGGGCGCTCGTGCACGCGACCCATCTTCAGTGGAAACAATTGCTCTGCCTGCTCACACAAGGCCCGTGCCTGCGGGAGGGTGCTGGCGTCGAAATAGACATGGGCGTGGTAGCCCTTGATCTGTTGCATCTGAAACCCCTTTTAACCTGGTCGAACCCACACCGCTCTCCGCAGGTCACACGTTATATAGGCAGGAAGTTCGGAGCACAGCCATGAAAAATGCCGAAACCCCGGTAGTGAAGGTAGTGCTTTATGGTGCCATGAGTAGCCTGGGCAGTGCGCTGATGGCTGAGATGCTGCGGCGCCAGCATGAAGTGATCGCGATTCTCGATGACCTGACGGCACTCGCGCCACGCCCGGGATTGCGCACCAAGTCCGGCGACCTGTTCGATGCCAAGCGGGTCAAGCAGAGCGTGGCCGGCTGTTCGGCGGTGATCTGCCTGCTCGATGCGCCAGGGTTGCCGATGAACAGTGAACATATCGAAAAAACCATTGTGCCCGGCCCGGTCGAGCAGGTGCTGGCGGTGGATGCACTGATCGACGGCATGCAGGCCGCGGGCATTACCCGGCTGTTTCTGGTGGGTGATTTCCAGGTGCTGGACGATCCGGAGATAGAAGACCCATTGCAACGCCACGCCGCCGAAGAAATCCGTGAGGCCCTGCAAAGCAGCCCATTGCACTGGACCCTGGTGAATGCACCACGCGGTGCACCCGGGCTGACCCTTGAGCATTTCAGTCACGTCAGCACCGGCCTGGCCGAACCGCTGGAACAATTGAACCGCGTTGCCGTCGGGATTGCCGATGAGTTATGGCTTAACTTGCATGTCGGTCAGCATGTGAGTTTTGTTGCGACTTCGCAATCGTAAAAAGATCGCAGCCTGCGGCAGCTCCTACGCGCCTGTGGGCGCTGCCGAAGGCTGCGATCTTTTCGCTTTATACCGCAATCGAAGGCAAAGGAAGGCCATTGAGCGATTGCGCGCTGCTGGCCTGTTCCGCCATCAACCAATCTACAAACAGCTGAATCAACGCCCCACGCCGTTTGCGCTGGGGCAGAACCACGTAATAGCCCAGCCGGGAAATCACCGTGTCGGCAATCGGGCGACACAACAGACCTTGCGCCAACAAGTTATCCACAAGGTGCCGCCATCCGATCGCAACGCCTTGGCCGCCAATCGCCGCCTGAATCAGCAGGGTGTAGTTGTCGAAGCGCAGTTGCCCCGGCACTGGGGCCGAGGTGATTCCCAACTCGCGAAACACGCCGCTCCAGTCAAACCAGTTGCTGCTGTGTTCGCCTCGCAGGTGCAGCAGCGGAAACTCCAGCAATGCCCGAGCCGGCAAGGGCAGGGGACGGTCCTTCAATAGCAGCGGGCTGCACACCGGGAACACTTCTTCGCTGAACAACCAGTGGCTTTCGCCCTGCTTGAACCGGCCATCGCCGAATAGCACGGCTACATCGATATCAGTGCGCAGCATGTTGTGACTGCGTTCGCTGGTGACCAGGCTGACGTCCACTTGGGGATTGGCGGCATGGAAGCGGTGCAGGCGCGGCATCAGCCAGTAGGCGGCGAAGGCGAAGTCGGTGGCCACCTGCAACACTTCGTGTTGTTGCTGTGCACTGATCGCGTTCAATCCTGCATCGATATTCTGCAAACCGAGCTGAACCTGCTCGAAAAGAATCGTCCCGGCCTCGGTCAGTTCGATACCGCGATAGATGCGATCGAACAACCGTGTCGCGAGCTGTTCTTCCAATCGTTTGATCTGCTGACTGATGGCCGGTTGCGTGGTGCCAAGCTCCACTGCGGCGGCGGTGAAGCTGCGTTGCCGGGCCGCGGCTTCGAAGGCGCGAAGCAGGTCCAGGGACAAATCACCGAGGGCGTCATACATAAGCTGTGCTTATCCTAGTCATTGCCTGGCATGGGCTTTACCACAAGAATTATGGACTCCATGCTCGATCACAGCACTCTCGCATAAATATCCACTATGGAATGCCGTGATCACATGAAGCGCAAAAATATTCTTTTCATCATGGCCGATCAAATGGCCGCGCCAATGTTGCCGTTCTACGGCCCTTCGCCCATCAAACTGCCGAATCTCAGCCGCCTCGCCGCCGAAGGCGTGGTGTTCGACGCCGCGTACTGCAACAGCCCGCTCTGCGCGCCGTCACGTTTCACCCTGGTCAGCGGTCAGTTGCCGAGCAAGATCGGCGCCTACGACAACGCGGCCGATTTCCCCGCCGATGTTCCGACCTATGCCCATTACCTGCGGCGCCTCGGTTATCGCACCGCGCTGTCAGGCAAGATGCATTTCTGCGGCCCGGACCAGTTGCACGGCTATGAAGAACGCCTGACCAGCGACATCTACCCGGCCGACTACGGTTGGGCCGTGAACTGGGACGAGCCGGACATGCGGCCGACCTGGTACCACAACATGTCGTCGGTCCTGCAAGCCGGGCCCTGCGTGCGCACCAATCAACTGGATTTCGACGAAGAGGTGGTGTTCAAGGCCCAGCAATACCTGTTCGATCACATCCGCGAGGATGGCGATCAGCCGTTCTGCCTGACCGTGTCGATGACTCACCCACACGATCCGTACACGATTCCCAAAACATTCTGGGATATGTACGACGACGCCGACATCCCTTTGCCCGAAACACCCGCACAGGATGAACTCGACCCTCACTCCCAGCGCTTGCTCAAAGTCTATGACCTGTGGGACAAGCCGCTGCCTGTGGATAAGATTCGCGATGCGCGCCGGGCCTATTTCGGTGCGTGCAGCTATATCGACAGCAACGTCGGCAAACTTCTGCAAACACTCGAGGAAACCGGGCTGATCGGCGACACCATCATCGTATTCTCCGGTGACCACGGCGACATGCTCGGCGAGCGCGGCCTCTGGTACAAAATGCACTGGTACGAAATGGCTGCCCGTGTACCGCTGCTAATCAGTGCACCAGGGCAATTTGGGGCTGGCCGGGTCAGCGCGGCGGTGTCCACCGCCGACCTGCTGCCGACCTTTGTGGAATTGGCCGGCGGCTCACTGGAGCCGGGGCTGCCGCTGGACGGTCGCTCGCTGGTTTCGCACCTGCAAGGGCAGGGCGGTCACGATGAAGTTCTCGGTGAGTACATGGCCGAAGGCACCATCAGCCCATTGATGATGATTCGCCGTGGCGCCTACAAATTCATCTACAGCGAAGACGACCCTTGCCTACTCTTCGACGTACATAACGACCCGCGTGAAAAAGAAGAACTCAGCCATTCGCCGCAATATCGGCAGCTTTTCGATGATTTTCTCGCCGAAGCGCGGGCCAAATGGGATATCCAGGCAATCCACCAACAGGTGCTCGCCAGTCAGCGACGCCGGCGTTTCGTCGCCGACGCCCTGACCATCGGCAAGCTGAAGAGCTGGGATCACCAGCCACTGGTGGACGCCAGCCAGCAGTACATGCGCAACCACATCGACCTCGACGATCTGGAACGTAAAGCACGTTATCCACAACCCTGCCAAAACCAATAATGTTAAGGGGAAGTCCATGCAAAGGTTATCCACAGTACTGACGGTCGGGCTTCTGGCTCTGGGCAGTGCCTCGGCCTATGCCGAGCAAAGCTGCGAGACGGTGAAAATGGCCGACCCTGGCTGGAGCGACATCGCTGCAACCAATGCCATCACCGGGTTTCTGCTGGACGGCATGGGCTACAAAGCCAAGGTCGACACGCTGGCGGTGCCAATCACCTTTGGCGGTCTGAAGGATGGCCAGGTGGACGTGTTCCTGGGTAACTGGATGCCGGCGCAACAAGGCTTCTACGACAAGTTCGTGGCCAACGGCGACGTGACTCAACTGGCGAAGAACCTCGACGGCACCGAGTTCACGCTGGCGGTCCCGGATTACGTTTGGGACGCGGGTGTGCATAACTTTAACGACTTGAACAAGTACGCCGAGCTACACCCAAAAGAAGTCGACAAGAAGATCTATGGCATCGGCTCCGGCGCCCCGGCGAACATTTCGCTGCAAGAGATCATCAAGAAGAACGACTTCGATATGGGTCAATGGAAGCTGGTCGAATCCAGCGAGCAGGCGATGCTGGCCGAAGTGTCCCGCGCGGTGAAGAAACAGAAGTTCGTGACCTTCCTCGGCTGGACACCGCATCCGATGAACGTGCAGCTGAAAATGCATTATCTGAAGGGCGGCGAGAAATACTTTGGTGACACAGGCAGCGTTTATACACTGACCCGCAAAGGTTATGCACAGGCCTGCCCGAACGTCGGCAAGTTGCTCACCAACCTGAGTTTTACCCAGGAAATGGAGAACAGCATCATGGCCGAGGTGGTGAACAAGAAGGTCAGCAATGCCGAGGCGGCCAAGGCATGGATCAAGGCCAATCCGGCGGTGCTGGCTAAGTGGCTGGACGGGGTGAAGACGGTGGACGGGAAGGATGCGTTGCCGGCCGTGAAAGCCAAGCTCTAAACCCTGTGGGAGCGAGCCTGCTCGCGATGAGGCCCTGTCAGTCACATTAATGTTGAATGACACGCCGCTATCGCGAGCAGGCTCGCTCCCACAGGCGTCGGTCCTGATACCCTTGCGTAAAACCCTGCCCGAGAGGACCCATGGCCTTCCCCAGCCGCCATTCACTCTTTCCCTTCCTGACCTGGTTGCCCCGGCAAACCCGCGCCAGCGTCGGACGTGACCTGATCGTGGGCCTGAGCGGCGCGATTCTCGCGCTGCCACAATCGATTGCCTACGCCCTGATCGCCGGTCTCCCACCGGAATACGGTTTGTATGCGGCAATCATTCCGGTGCTGATCGCTTGCCTCTGGGGTTCGTCGTGGCATTTGATCTGCGGCCCTACGGCGGCCATTTCCATCGTCCTGTACGCCAGCGTCAGTCCTCTGGCCGTTCCCGCGTCGCAGGACTATGTCACGCTGATCCTGCTTCTGACCCTCCTTGCGGGCATTTTCCAGTGGTTACTGGGTTTGCTGCGTTTCGGCGCCTTGGTGAATTTCGTCTCTCACTCGGTGGTGCTGGGCTTCACCCTCGGCGCGGCGGTGGTGATTGCCATTGGGCAACTGCCAAACCTGCTGGGGCTGGATGTGCCCAACCAGGCTACGGCGCTGAACAGTTTGATGATGTTGTTCAATCATCTCAGCGAGGTGGATAAGCCTTCGCTACTGCTGGGCCTGGCAACCGTAGTGATAGGCGTCGCGCTGAAACTGCTATTGCCACGCTGGCCGACGCTGTTGATCGCTCTGGCCCTGAGCGGATTGCTGGTATGGCTGTGGCCAGCGATGTTCGGTCATGTGAAGTTGGTCAGCGCATTTGTCGGGCGGCTACCGCCCTTCAGCCCGCTGCCGCTGGATCTGGACCTGGTGTTGCGCCTGCTGCCCAGCGCGGTGGCGGTCGGCATGCTCGGGCTGGTAACGAGCCTGTCGATTGCCCGCTCCTTGTCGGCGCGTTCTCAGCAGCTGCTCGACGCCAATCAGGAAGTCCGGGCCCAGGGTTTCTCGAACATGGTCGGGGCGTTTTTTTCCGGTTCGCTGTCAGCCGGTTCCTTCACCCGCTCAGGCCTGAGCTACGACGCCGGTGCCTGTTCACCGCTGGCGGGCGTTTTTTCGGCGTTGTGGGTGGCACTGTTCGCTATCTTCGGTGCAGTGTTGATCGCCCACATTCCGATCCCGGCCATGGCCGGCAGTATTTTGTTGATCGCCTGGGGACTGGTGGACCATCGCGGCATTCGCGCCTTGTTGCGGGTCAGCCGTGCCGAGTTTTTGGTCATGGCCCTGACCTGTGTCGCCACGCTGTTGCTGGAGTTGCAAACGGCGATCTACGCCGGGGTGCTCGCCTCGCTGTTCTTCTACCTCAAACGCACCTCGCAGCCACGGGTACAACACTGGCGTGAGGGCGACGAAGACATTCTGAGAGTCGGCGGTTCGATCTTTTTCGGCGCCAGCCATTACCTGCAAGTGCGTTTGCAACGGATGCACGGCGCGCGGGTAGTGATCGAGGCGCAGCAGATCAACTTCATCGATTATTCAGGGGTGGAAATGCTGCATCAAGAGGCGCGACGGCTGCTGCGCCAGAATCGCAGCCTGACCCTGCGACGGGCACGACCGCAGGTGGTGGAGGAATTGAGGAAGCTCGAAGGCGCGGAGAAATGCCCGATTCGGTTCGAAGATTGAAACACCGGCGTTGAGGCAACGGCATAACCTGTGGCGAGGGAGCTTGCTCCCGCTGGGTTGCGAAGCAGCCCTAAAATCTGCGGGCGCTTCGCACCCGAGCGGGAGCAAGCTCCCTCGCCACAAAAGCTAGAGCGCGAGCTGGCGGCGGAGTTCGGCCAGCACTGGCGCTGTGTCCGGGCGCACACCGCGCCACAGATAGAAAGCTTCTGCCGCCTGCTCGGCCAACATGCCCAAGCCATCCATCGCCACCGCCGCGCCGTGCTCGCTTGCCCAGCGGCAGAACGAGGTCGGGTCTTTGCCGTACATCATGTCGTAGCAAACCGTCTTGCCCGGTTCGATCAAACTGCTGGCAATCGGCGGTACATCGCCTGACAGACTGGCGGACGTGGCGTTGATAATCAGGTCCACCGGTTCCTGCAGCCAATCGAAACCACTGGCCGACACCGGCCCCAGGTCAGCGAACAACTCCGCCAGCAATTCGGCTTTTTCCACCGTACGGTTGGCGATGATCACTGACGCCGGTTGCTCTGCCAGCAATGGCTCCAGCGCACCGCGCACCGCACCGCCGGCCCCGAGCAGCAGGATGCGTTTTCCCGCAAGGCTGAATCCGGCGTTGACCGTCAGGTCCCGCACCAGACCGGCGCCATCGGTGTTGTCACCCAGCAGACTGCCATCGGCCAGCTTGCTCAGGGTATTCACCGCGCCGGCTCGCTGCGCCCGCTTGGTCAAACTGTTCGCCAAACGATAGGCGTCTTCCTTGAACGGCACCGTCACATTCGCCCCACGCCCTTCGCGGAAAAATGCCTGGGCACAGCCGGAAAAATCATCCAGGGGCGCCAGCAAAGTGCTGTAGTCCAGTTTTTGCCCCGTCTGCTCGGCGAACAAACGGTGGATCAGTGGCGACTTGCTGTGGCCAATCGGGTTACCGAATACGACGTAACGGTCCATCAGAATTCCTCGTTCAGGCCTTGGCCAACCAATCGCGGTCTTGCAGGAAGTACTCGGTCAGGCGCGCTTCTTCACTGCCCGGCTCGGCCTTCCAGTCGTAGGCCCAGCGCACCTGCGGTGGCAGCGACATCAGGATCGATTCTGTACGCCCGCCCGATTGCAGGCCGAACAGCGTGCCACGGTCGTAGACCAGGTTGAACTCAACGTAACGGCCACGGCGAAATTCCTGGAATTCACGCTGTTTGGCGGTGAACGCATCGTTTTTGCGGCGTTGCACGATCGGTAGGTACGCGTCGATGAACGCATCGCCAATGGCACGCATGAAGGCGAAGCTGGTGTCGAAATCCCACTCGTTCAAGTCATCGAAAAACAGGCCACCGATGCCCCGTGGCTCGTGGCGATGCTTGATGTGGAAATAGCTGTCGCACCAGGCCTTGTAGCGTGGGTAGACGTCCGGGCCGAACGGCGCGCAGGCCTGTTCGGCGACGCGGTGCCAGTGCACGCAGTCTTCTTCATTGCCGTAATAAGGGGTCAGGTCAAAGCCGCCACCGAACCACCAGACCGGCTCTTCACCTTCTTTTTCGGCGATGAAAAAACGCACATTGGCGTGGGACGTCGGTACATGCGGGTTGTGCGGGTGAATCACCAAAGACACGCCCAAGGCTTCGAAGCCTCGGCCGGCCAGTTCTGGCCGATGAGCACTGGCGGAGGGTGGGAGACCGCTACCAAAGACGTGGGAGAAGTTGACGCCGCCCTTTTCGATGACCGCGCCGTTTTCGATCACCCGGGTGCGACCGCCACCACCGGCAGGGCGGGTCCAGGCGTCTTCGACGAAGTCCGCGCCGCCGTCTTCAGCTTCCAGGGCAGCGCAAATGCGGTCTTGCAGGTCGAGCAGGTAGGCTTTTACGGCCTCGGTGCGGGTCGTCATGTCATCACCTTGAATCGGGCAAAGCTACGCGGCGCTCCATCGGAGCGGGGGGCCGGCGCAAATGGGCCCGTAGCATAACATCGCAGGCGAGCGTGCCGCAGTTGACGAAGGTCAAGCTTGGGAGTTCGATAGGGCGCTTGACGCTACAACTCTAGAAGCCAAGACCTAAGGAGAGTGCAAATGGCAAAGCGTATCCAGTTCCGCGCCCATGGCGGCCCCGAAGTGCTCGAATACGTGGACTACCAACCCGCCGAGCCCGGCCCGCAACAGGTACGCGTGACCAACAAGGCCATCGGCTTGAACTTCATCGACACCTATTACCGCAGTGGCCTGTATGCGCCGCCAGCCCTGCCATCGGGCCTGGGCGCAGAGGGTGCGGGCGTAGTCGAAGCGGTCGGTAGCGAAGTCACCCGCTTCAAGGTTGGTGATCGCGTGGCCTACGGCAGCGGCCCGTTGGGCGCCTACAGCGATGTTCATGTATTGCCGCAAGACAACCTGGTGCACTTGCCGGACGCCATCAGCTTCGAACAGGCCGCCGGCGTGATGCTCAAGGGCCTGACCGTGCAGTATCTGCTGCGTCAAACGTATGAACTCAAGGGTGGCGAAACCATCCTGTTCCACGCAGCAGCCGGAGGCGTCGGTTCCCTGGCCTGCCAATGGGCCAAGGCCTTGGGTGTGAAGGTGATCGGCACGGTCAGCTCAGCGGAGAAAGCCGCCCTGGCGAAAGCCAATGGTGCCTGGGCGACCATCGATTACAGCCATGAAAACGTCGCACAACGGGTGCTGGAATTGACTGACGGTAAAAAAGTCCCGGTGGTGTACGACGGTGTAGGCAAAGATACCTGGCTGACGTCGCTCGACAGCGTCGCGCCTCGGGGGCTGGTGGTGAGTTTTGGCAATGCTTCAGGCGCAGTCGATGGCGTGAATCTGGGGATTCTCGCGGCGAAGGGCTCGCTGTACGTGACCCGGCCGACCCTGGCGACCTACGCCAACAACGCGCAAAACCTGCAACGCATGGCCGATGCGCTGTTCGAGATGATCATCAGCGGCAAGCTGAAGGTGGACATCAGTCAGCGCTATCCATTGGCTGAAGCGGCGAAAGCGCAGACCGAATTGTCAGCGCGGCGCACCACGGGCTCGACCGTTTTGTTGCCTTGACGGACGCCTTCGCGAGCAGGGCTCGCTCCCACAGTGGATCTTTGTTGAACACAAGATCCATGTCCAGTGGAGACCTAATGTGGGAGCGAGCCTGCTCGCGATTGGCAGCGCTGCGGTCTAATCCGGGCGCACCACGTGGCCGGTCGCCAGATCGCGAATCACGCTCGGATTCTTGCGCCCACCCAGATTGCCACCCAACACCCAATCAACCTGCCCACGGAAATACTGCTCCACGCGTATCCGCGTCCGCGCCGCCGGCCGCCCCTGAGGGTTAGCCGAGGTCGACACCAGCGGCCCGACCAGCGCACACAAATCCCGCACCAATGGGTGATCGCTAACCCGCAACGCTACCGTTTCATGCACACCGGTAATCCACTGGGGCAACAGATTCTGATGGGGCACCAGCCAGGTGTTGGGACCCGGCCAGGTGCTGGCCATGCGGTCCATCCACAATTCCGGGAAGTCTTCGAAGAGAAAATCGAACTGACGAATGTTGTCGGCCACCAGAATCAGGCCTTTATCCACAGACCGTCCCTTGATCAGCAGCAAACGATCCACCGCCTCTTCATCCCACGGGTCGCAACCCAAGCCCCAGACAGCTTCGGTTGGGTAGGCAATGACCGCCCCGGCGCGAATTTCTCGTGCGGCTTGTTGCACACGCCAACTGTTAACCATGAAAGACTCTCCGGAATAAGGCTCTGCGCAGTTTACCGATCTTCCATGTAAAACCTAGTTTACCCGCGCAAACCATCGACCGCTTTCGCAGACCGCACGGCCATCCATTTCCAGTTCAGTCAGCGCGGCCAGCACTTTCGACAACGCCCAGCCACTGGTGATCGCCAAGGCTTCGCTGGTATGGGGCGCCGCGTGGAGCAACAGGAGCAGCGGATGGGTCACCGTCGGCGCTTCTGTGGATAACGGCAGCCGTTGCCAGCCGCGCAAGGCTTCGAGGATATGCTCGATGGTCTCCACCAGCACCGCACCATCGCGGATCAACTGATGACAACCCTTTGCGCCGGGGTGGTGGATCGACCCAGGAATCGCATACACCTCGCGCCCCTGTTCCGCCGCCAGCCTCGCCGTGATCAACGAACCGCTGGCAACGCTCGCCTCGACCACCAGTACCCCAAGGGACAAACCACTGATGATTCGATTGCGCCGGGGAAAATTGCTGGGGGAAGGGCCAGCGTCCAGCGGGAACTCTGAAAGTACCGCGCTTCCGGAAGCGATCATGGCGTCCGCCAGTCGACGATTGCGCTGTGGATAAAAATTTTCAAGCCCCGTGCCAAGCACACCGACCGTTTGTCCGCCAACGTCCAGAGCCGCCTGATGCGCGGCGGCATCGATGCCCAGGGCCAGACCGCTATTAATGACAAAACCGGCACCGGCCAGACTGCGGGAAAACGCGGCAGCAGTGTCCATGCCCGGTCGCGAAGCGCGACGACTGCCAACCATCGCCAATTGCGGTTTTTCCAGAATGCCAGGATCGCCTGCAACGAATAACAGCGGCGGCGCATCACTGATTTGCGCCAGCAGCGCAGGGTAGTCTGGTTGGTCCCACATCAGTAAATGCTGGCCCGGACGCGCTAACCAGGCCAATGCGTGACTGGCGCCATCACGGATTTCACTGGAGCGCCGAGCTTCTGCGCAGGCGAGGGGCAGGCCCAGTGCACGCCACGCGCTGGCCGGTGCGCTGATGGCTTTGGAGGCAGAACCAAAGGCCTCAAGCAACTTCTTGAAACGTGCCGGACCGAGTTCCGGCAAACGGTGCAGGCGTAAACGGGCTTCCAGTTCCGCAGGGGAAACCGGCATACAGGCAGACAGCGACATGGATCATCCTTGATCGTTATAAAGTCCCATCGAATCGGGAATAAGCTGTGGATAACTCTGTTGGTAACTTGTGGAGCAGGCTTAAGGATTTCGCACCTTGTCCATCACCGCCAAAGAACGCGATGCGTTAAGGACCAGTCCGTAGCTGAGCTTGTCGTAGGTGCGGAAAACCATCAGCAGACCCGCCCGCTCATCGGGGATTTTCAATGGTTGACCGGTAATCCGGTCACGCACGGTTTCACCGGTTTTCATTACCGCCAGCACATTGCCTTCGGCCAGGCCGTCGCGTTGTCCTTTGTTCAGCGTGACGACGTCCAACGCACCAATCTGGGTAACCCCGCGTGGCACATCGATGATCAAGCCGTCGATTTCGGTTGTTGGCGCACTGGGCATGAAGGTCGAATTGATCGAGCGTTCTTCGCCGCTGAACAGCCGGTCGCCAAGTCGCACTTCCTGGGTGGTACGTTGCAAGGCCAGGGTAGCGACATCGCCTTCAGTGGCAATGATCTCGCCACCGCCGATGTCGTCGGCGTTGATCCCCAGAAACTCCTTGCTCTGCGGGTCGGTGTAGACCTTGCCCTGGCGGAAGATGCCGTACACCGGTTGTGCCGGGTCGAAATGGCCGCGCGCGAATATTCGATCACCGGTGCCGCTGAGCACCCGTTCGGCATCGCCGGCAACGATGTACGGCGCCTTGTCGAAATCCTCGGCCTTGTCGACGATGCGATTGCTCAGCAGAAAGCTGTTGATCGATTTCAGCGGAATGCTCGGAATGGCATCGGCCATCGGCGAACTGCGAATGCGTGGCGAAAGCTTGATGGTGCCCCGGGAAGCGCCGCGATTGAGGGTCAGGCGTGGCTGACCGTTGACGTAGACCAGCGACAGCGTATCGCCGGGGTAGATGAGATTGGGGTTTTCGATCTGTGGATTGGCCTGCCAAAGCTGCGGCCACTGCCACGGCTCACGCAGGTATTTGCCGGAAATGTCCCAGAGTGTGTCCCCTGCCACCACGGTGTATTGCTGTGGGAAACCTTCCCTGAGTTGCACTTGCCCATGCGCAAAACCGGCCGAGGCCAGAAGGAGCAAGGCGAGTAGTGATTTCCTCATGCGGTGAATCCCTTTATTATGTACGTTCGCGTGAAACGTCAGAGCCCTCGTGGCTCGCTTCCAGCTCATTATTGAAAAGCCGGAAGCTACGTTCACAACGGTAGCCTGCATCCTCGGACTCGCCAGGCCATCGACCCGACTTTACCTCACACGTGCAGCAATTGAGCTTATGGCCATTTTAGACATCCTCGAATTCCCCGATTCGCGCCTGCGCACTATCGCCAAACCAGTGGCCGTAGTGGACGACGAAGTGCGTCAGTTGGTCGATGACATGTTTGAAACAATGTATGAAGCGCCAGGCATCGGCCTCGCCGCGACCCAGGTCAACGTGCACAAACGTATCGTCGTGATGGACCTCTCCGAAGACCGCAGCGAACCACGGGTGTTCATCAACCCCGAGTTCGAAACCCTGACCGACGAGATGGGCCAGTACCAGGAAGGCTGCCTTTCGGTGCCAGGCTTCTACGAAAACGTCGATCGCCCGCAAAAGGTCAAGATCAAGGCCCTGGACCGCGACGGTCAACCGTATGAATTGATCGCCGAAGACCTGCTCGCCGTGTGCATCCAGCATGAATGCGACCACCTCAACGGCAAATTGTTCGTCGATTACCTGTCCACGCTCAAACGCGACCGGATCAAGAAGAAACTGGAAAAGCTCCACCGCCAGAACGCTTGATGCCCTTCTTTCAAAGGCTTGCCGCGGCAAGCCTTTTTCTTTTCAAGATGCTTTGCAATTGAGAGCTTCCATGACTGAGCCACTGCGCATTGTCTTTGCCGGCACCCCTGAATTCGCCGCCGAACACCTCAAGGCCCTGCTCGACAGCCCTTATGAGATCGTTGCGGTCTACACCCAACCGGACCGTCCGGCAGGCCGTGGGCAGAAGCTGATGCCGAGCCCGGTCAAGCAATTGGCTCTGGAGCACAACATTCCGGTGTTGCAACCGCCGACCCTGCGAAACGAAGACGCTCAGGCTGAATTGGCCGCGCTGAAACCCGATTTGCTGGTGGTGGTCGCCTACGGCCTGATCCTGCCGCAAGTGGTGCTGGATATTCCGCGTCTGGGCTGCATCAACAGCCACGCATCCTTGCTGCCTCGCTGGCGCGGTGCGGCGCCGATCCAGCGCGCCGTTGAAGCGGGCGACAGTGAAAGTGGCGTGACCGTAATGCGTATGGAGCTGGGTCTGGATACCGGGCCGATGCTGCTCAAGGTGACCACGCCGATCAGCGCCGAAGACACCGGCGGCAGCCTCCATGATCGCCTCGCAGAAATGGGCCCGCCGGCCGTGATTCAGGCGATTGCCGGCCTGGCTGCGGGCACTCTGGAAGGCGAAGTGCAGGACGACAGCCTCGCCACTTATGCTCACAAATTGAACAAGGACGAAGCGCGCATCGACTGGAACCGTCCGGCGGTTGAGCTGGAGCGTCTGGTTCGCGCCTTCAATCCATGGCCGATCTGCCACAGCACGCTGAACGGCGAAGCGCTGAAAGTGCTGGCCGCAAGCCTGGCTGAAGGGAAGGGCGCCCCGGGTGAAATCCTCGGCGCCAGCAAGGACGGCTTGATCGTCGCCTGCGGTGAACAGGCGCTGTGCCTGACCCGTCTGCAATTGCCTGGCGGCAAGGCGCTGAACTTCAGCGACTTGTTCAACAGCCGTCGTGAGAAATTCGCCGTCGGCACCGTCCTCGGTCAAACGGCAGACGCTCAATGAACCCACGTCTGGCCGCCGCCAAGGCACTTGCTGCAGTTCTTAACGGAAAAGCCTCACTCAACAGTTCTCTGCCGACACAAATGGACAAGGTTGAAGACCGCGATCGCGGTTTCACCCAGGACCTGGCGTTCGGCACGGCTCGCTGGCAGCCGCGCTTGTCGGCGCTGGCGGCCAAATTGCTGCAAAAGCCATTCAAGGCAGCGGATGCCGATGTCGAGGCGCTGTTGCTGGTGGGGCTTTATCAACTGCTCTATACCCGCGTCCCGGCTCACGCCGCCATCGGCGAAACCGTCGGTTGCGCCGACAAACTGAAAAAACCGTGGGCCAAAGCCTTGCTCAACGCCGTGCTGCGCCGCGCCCAACGGGAAAGCGAGGCGCTGCTGGCGGAGCTGGAACACGACCCGGTGGTGCGCACCGCCCACCCGCGCTGGCTACAAAAATCCCTGAAGGCTTTCTGGCCGCAGCAGTGGGAAGCCATTTGTGCGGCGAACAATGCGCACCCGCCGATGATTCTGCGGGTCAACCGTCGCCATCACACTCGCGATGCCTACCTCGGCTTGTTGACTGAAGCGGGTATCGCTGCCGCGCCGTGCGTTTACAGTCGCGACGGCATCATCCTCGACACCGCCGCCGACGTGCGCAGCTTGCCGGGGTTCGCTGAAGGCTGGATCAGCGTGCAGGACGAAGCCGCGCAACTGGCCGCCGATCTGCTGGACCTGGCGCCGGGCCAACGGGTGCTGGACGCCTGCTGCGCACCGGGCGGCAAAACCTGCCACATCCTTGAGGCCGAGCCCAAACTGGCCGGCGTGGTGGCCGTGGATCTGGAAGCCAAGCGTCTGGTGCGGGTGCGGGAAAACCTCGCGCGCCTGGGCCTGAGCGCCGAACTGATCGCCGCCGACGGTCGCGACACCGCGACGTGGTGGGATGGCAAACCATTCCAGCGCATTCTGCTGGACGCGCCATGCTCGGCCACCGGGGTGATCCGCCGTCACCCAGACATCAAACTGACCCGCCAACCCGACGACATTGCCGCACTGGCGGTGCTTCAGGGTGAGCTGCTCGACGCCATGTGGATAACTCTGGAAGTGGGCGGCATTCTGCTTTACGCCACCTGCTCCACGCTGCCGACCGAAAACACCGAAGTCATCGAAGCGTTCCTCGCCCGCACGCCGGGCGCCCGTGAACTGGACCTCGCCACAGCGGCAGGCATCAAACAGCCCCATGGCCGCCAATTGCTGGCCCAGGAAGGCGGCCACGACGGGTTCTACTACGCCAAGTTGATCAAGATTGCCGCCGCGCGCGGTTAACCGGGTTTAAGGGAGTGACCGGATGAAAATCATCATCCTCGGCGCAGGGCAGGTCGGCGGTTCGCTGGCGGAACACTTGGCCAGCGAGGCCAACGACATCACCGTGGTCGACACCGACGGCGAACGCCTGCGCGACCTCGGCGATCGGCTGGACATCCGTACCGTACAGGGCCGTGGGTCGCTGCCGACCGTACTGCGTCAGGCCGGTGCCGACGACGCCGACATGTTGGTGGCCGTGACCAACAGTGACGAAACCAACATGGTCGCCTGTCAGGTCGCCCATACCCTGTTCCATACACCGACCAAGATCGCCCGGGTCCGCGAAGCCGCGTACCTGACCCGCGCCGAACTGTTCGATAACGAAGCGATTCCGGTCGACGTGCTGATCAGTCCGGAGCAAGTCGTCACCAACTACATCAAACGCCTGATCCAGCATCCGGGTGCGTTGCAGGTGATCGACTTCGCCGAAGGCAAGGCGCAACTGGTGGCGGTCAAGGCCTACTACGGCGGGCCATTGGTAGGTCAGCAACTGCGGCAGTTGCGCGAACACATGCCGAATGTCGAAACCCGTGTCGCGGCGATTTTCCGTCGTGACCGGCCGATCCTGCCCCAGGGCGATACGGTGATCGAAGCCGACGACGAAGTATTTTTCATCGCCGCCAAAGCGAACATTCGCGCAGTGATGAGCGAAATGCGCCGCCTCGATGAAAGCTACAAACGCATCGTCATCGCTGGCGGCGGGCAGATTGGCGAGCGTTTGGCCGAGGCCATCGAAAGCCGCTATCAGGTGAAGATCATCGAGATGAACCCGGCCCGCTGCCGCCATCTCTCGGACACCCTCGACAGCACCGTGGTGTTGCAGGGCAGTGCCTCCGACCGCGACTTGCTGATGGAAGAGAACATCGCCGACGCCGACATCTTCCTGGCGCTGACCAACGACGACGAAGCCAACATCATGTCGTCGCTGCTCGCCAAGCGTCTGGGCGCGAAGAAGGTGATGACGATCATCAACAACCCGGCCTACGTCGACCTGATCCAGGGCGGCGACATCGACATCGCCATCAGCCCGCAACTGGCGACCATCGGCACCTTGCTGGCTCACGTGCGGCGCGGTGATATCGTCAGCGTGCATTCATTGCGTCGAGGTGCGGCGGAAGCCATTGAGGCCATCGCTCACGGTGATGCGAAGTCGAGCAAGGTTATCGGCAGGGCCATCGAAAACATCGGCCTGCCGCCGGGCACCACCATCGGCGCGATTATCCGCGACGAAGAGGTGATCATCGCCCACGACGACACGGTGATCGAAGCCGGCGATCATGTGATTTTGTTCCTTGTGGATAAAAAGCATATTCGGGATGTGGAAAAGTTGTTCCATGTGGGATTGAGCTTTTTCTGATCCGGCATTTGCAGTGGCTGGACGGGCCTCTTCGCGGGCAAGCCCGCTCCCACAGTGTTTTGCAGCGAACACATATTTTGTGTACGACCGATACTCCTGTGGGAGCGGGCTTGCCCGCGAAAGCAATCTCAATAACAAACTGGCATCCCTGAATAACCTCAATAAGGAATCCACCGTGATCGAATCCCTGGAAAAAATGCTCGCCAAGGGTGTGGATAACTCATTGCTGCGCTTCGGCCTGGGCAAGGGTTATCTGGATCTTGGGGAAAACGCCAAGGCTGCAGAACATTTCCAGCGCTGCATCGAGTTCGATCCGAAGTATTCGGCGGCCTGGAAACTGCTGGGCAAGGCCCATCTGGCGCTGGCGGATTACGCGGCGGCGCATCAGGCCTGGGAACAGGGCCTGGAAGCCGCCCGTGCCCATGGCGACAAGCAGGCGGAGAAGGAAATGACGGTGTTTCTGAAAAAGCTCGAGCGTCAGGCGCACTGATCAGAGGTAACGCAGGCCAATGCCTTCGGCATCCACCAGCACCACTTCCATGCGCACTTGTGGCGCGCCTATGGGTAAATCCTGCACCTGACCATAAACCACCGTGCCTTTGGGCAATACAGCCAAGGCCGGATGCTTGACGTAGACGCCTGTGGTCGACAGGTTGCGGGTCTGGCCCAGGCACTCACCGATGCTTTCGTGACTGATCTTGATGCGAAATGATTGGCGCTGTTCGGACATCTGGTGCGTCCTTGAATGAACGTGTTGTGGATAACTGAAAGCAAGATCAAAAGATCGCAGCCATCGGCAGCTCCTACGGTTATCCACAGATCGTGCCAGCATCAGTACCAGCGAGCCTCACCGGGCGGACGTTTCTTGAAACGCTTCATGCTCCACATGTACTGGCTCGGATAGGCCCGCACGTAACGCTCCACCACCTGGCTCATGGCCGCGCAGGATGTCTCGGTGTCGGTGCTGTACATGGCCTCGGGCGCGGCTTCGAGGATCACTTTGTAACCCGAACCGTCCGGCAGCCGTAGGGCATGCAGGAACACGCCGACCGCTTTGCCGCCGGCCAGCATGTTCGGTACGAATTTGCTGGTCAGGGCCTGGGTGGCGAAGAACGGCACGAAGATCCCGGCGGATTCGGCCGGTTCCGGGTCGGCCGGAATGCCCACTGCACCACCTTTGCGCACTTCCTTGATGACACTGAGGATGCCTTCCTTGGTGGAAGCGGCCACCCGATTGCCCAATTGCACCCGCTGTTTGCGCAGTAACTCATCCACCGCCTTGAGCTTGGGCGGACGGTAGAAAATGATCGGTTTGCATTGGTTGCAATAGAAGTGGTTCAACACTTCCCAGTTGCCCAGGTGGCTGGTGATGCCGACCACGCCTTTGCCGGAGGCCAGGGCGTCCTTGAGCACATCGAGACCTTCGACTTCACGCACCAGATCAATGGAACGCTGAGCGGGCCAGATCCATGCACAGGCGCTTTCGGTGAGGGACTTGCCGATGTCTTTCAGGCTCTGGCCCACCAGACGCTCGCGGTCGGCCGGGTCCATCTGCGGAAAGCACTTGGCGAGGTTGATCCGTACCACGTCGCGGGAACGGTTGGGGGTTTTCCACATGATCCAGCCAATTGCCGAACCCACTGCCTGCACTGCCCGCCACGGCAGCAGGGCAAACAGCCGCAGAGCGCCTACCAGCAAGGCGCCTTTCAACTTATCCACAGGTCACTCCTGATCTTGTGCTGTGCGCGAGGCGGCTATTCTAACCGCCGTTCGCCAAGGTGGCGTAGCGATCGCAATCGCGAGTGTGGTCCATGACCATGCCCGAAGCCTGCATCAACGCGTAACAAATGGTCGGGCCGACGAACGTGAAGCCGGCTTTTTTCAGGCCTTTGCTCATCTCGACGGCGGCCGGTGTCACCGCCGGTACTTCACTGCGATCCTTGAAATGATTGATCACCGGCGTGCCGCCGACAAACGACCAGAGAAACGCCACCGGGTCCTCCAGCGCCAGCCAGGCCTGGGCATTACGCCGGGCCGCATCGAGTTTGAGGCGATTGCGGATGATCCCCGGATCGAGCATCAATTCATCGATTTCTGCGTCGCTCATCTGTGCCACACGCTGTACGTCGAAGCCGAACAGTACCTCACGATAACGCTCTCGTTTGCGCAACACGGTGATCCAGGAAAGCCCGGCCTGGAACCCTTCGAGCAAAAGCAACTCGAACAATCCCTGCGCATCGCGTAGCGGCGTGCCCCACTCCTGATCGTGATAAGCCATGTACAGCGGATCTTCGGTACACCAAAAGCAGCGTGGCATAAGGCTCCAGGGGGCGTGCGCAGCAATGAATCGGGTATACTCCCGCTCTTTAAATCGCAGCCCAAGAAACAGGTGAATTTCGTGAGCCAGCCTACGCCAGCCGTGCGTACCTTCCAAGACTTGATCCTCGCCCTCCAGCAATACTGGGCCGAGCAAGGTTGTGTGGTACTTCAGCCCTACGATATGGAAGTAGGCGCCGGAACTTTCCACACTGCCACATTCCTGCGCGCCATCGGCCCGGAAACCTGGAACGCCGCTTATGTGCAGCCCAGTCGTCGCCCGACTGACGGCCGCTACGGCGAAAACCCGAACCGCTTGCAGCACTACTATCAGTTCCAGGTAGTCCTGAAGCCGAACCCGGACAACTTCCAGGAACTGTACCTGGGCTCCCTCAAGCACGTGGGCCTCGACCCGCTGGTGCACGACATCCGTTTCGTCGAAGACAACTGGGAGTCGCCAACGCTGGGCGCCTGGGGTCTGGGCTGGGAAGTCTGGCTCAACGGTATGGAAGTGACGCAGTTCACTTACTTCCAGCAAGCGGGCGGCATCGAATGCTACCCGGTGACCGGGGAGATCACTTACGGTCTGGAACGTCTGGCCATGTACCTGCAAGGCGTGGACTCGGTCTACGACCTGGTCTGGGCTGACGGTCCGTTCGGCAAGGTGACCTACGGCGACGTGTTCCACCAGAATGAAGTGGAGCAGTCGACCTACAACTTCGAACACGCCAACGTCGAGAAGCTGTTCGAGTTGTTCGACTTCTATGAAAGCGAAGCCAAGCGCCTGATCGAACTCGATCAGCCATTGCCGTTGCCGAGCTATGAAATGGTGTTGAAGGCATCCCACACCTTCAACCTGCTGGATGCGCGCCGGGCGATCTCGGTGACCGCGCGTCAGCAATACATTCTGCGTGTACGCACCCTGGCGCGTTCCGTTGCGCAAGCCTACTTGCTGGCTCGCGCCAAGCTGGGCTTCCCGATGGCGACCCCGGATCTGCGTGATGAAGTGTTGGCTAAGCTGGAGGCTGCACAATGAGTGCTCAAGATTTCCTGGTTGAACTGGGCACCGAAGAACTGCCACCCAAAGCCCTGAATACCCTGGCTGAAGCGTTTATGGCCGGTATCGACAAAGGCCTGCAAGCTGCCGGCCTGAACTACGAAACCAAAACCGTCTACGCCGCGCCACGTCGTCTGGCCGTGCTGATCACCGCGCTGGCGACCCAGCAGCCGGATCGCAGCATCAACCTCGACGGCCCACCGCGTCAGGCAGCGTTCGATGCCGAAGGCAACCCGACTCAAGCGGCCCTGGGCTTCGCCAAGAAGTGCGGCGTCGAGCTGAGCGAAATCGATCAGAGCGGCCCGAAGCTGCGCTACAGCCAAAGCATCGCCGGCAAGCCGACCGCGAGCCTGCTGCCGACCATCGTCGAAGATTCCCTGAACGACCTGCCGATCCCCAAGCGTATGCGCTGGGGTGCTCGCAAGGAAGAATTCGTTCGCCCGACCCAATGGCTGGTGATGCTGCTCGGTGACCATGTCATCGACTGCACGATCCTCGCCCAAAAGGCCGGCCGCGATTCCCGTGGTCACCGCTTCCACCATCCGGAAAGCGTGCGCATCACCTCGCCGGCCAACTACCTGAGCGATCTGCGTGCTGCCTATGTACTGGCCGACGCCAACGAGCGTCGCGAGCTGAT
The DNA here is from genome assembly GCF_034008235.1 of Pseudomonas sp. P9_31. Classification (NCBI taxonomy): domain Bacteria; kingdom Pseudomonadati; phylum Pseudomonadota; class Gammaproteobacteria; order Pseudomonadales; family Pseudomonadaceae; genus Pseudomonas; species Pseudomonas sp. P9_31. The sequence continues at coordinate 34,304 of NZ_CP125375.1, read as the reverse complement.
CAGCAAGCGCACCGAAGAACTGGCGACAATGCAGGAAGGTACGGCGATCGTTCCTCCAGCCTTGCTCGACGAAGTGACCGCGCTGGTTGAATGGCCGGTGCCGCTGGTGTGCTCGTTCGAAGAGCGTTTCCTCGACGTGCCGCAAGAAGCCCTGATCACCACCATGCAGGACAACCAGAAGTACTTCTGCCTGCTGGATGCCGACGGCAAGTTGCTGCCTCGTTTCATCACCGTGGCCAACATCGAAAGCAAGGATCCACAGCAGATCATCGCCGGTAACGAGAAAGTGGTTCGCCCACGCCTGACCGACGCCGAGTTCTTCTTCAAGCAAGACAAGAAGCAAAAACTCGAAGACTTCAACCTGCGTCTGCAGAACGTGGTGTTCCAGGAAAAACTCGGCAGCGTCTACGACAAGGCCGAACGCGTTTCCAAACTCGCTGCGTTCATCGCTCAACGCATTGGTGGCAACGCTGCGTGGGCTTCCCGTGCAGGCCTTCTGTCCAAGTGCGACCTGGCGACCGAGATGGTCGGCGAGTTCCCGGAGATGCAAGGTGTCGCTGGTTACTACTACGCCCTCAACGACGGCGAGCCTGAAGAAGTCGCCTTGGCGCTGAACGAGCAGTACATGCCGCGCGGTGCCGGCGCTGAACTGCCGACCACCCTGACCGGTGCGGCAGTTGCTATCGCCGACAAGCTCGACACGCTGGTGGGCATTTTCGGTATCGGCATGCTGCCGACCGGTAGCAAAGACCCGTATGCCCTGCGCCGTGCTGCGTTGGGTGTACTGCGGATCCTGATCGACAAGAAGCTCGACCTCGATCTGAACGACGCCGTGGCGTTTGCCGTGAATGCGTTCGGTACCAAGATCAAGGCCGCCGGCCTGAATGACTCGGTGCTGGAATTCATCTTCGACCGTCTGCGTGCCCGTTATGAAGACGAAGGCGTTGACGTCGGGACTTACCTGTCGGTCCGTGCCCTGAAGCCGGGTTCGGCACTGGACTTCGATCAGCGCGTACAAGCTGTGGAAGCCTTCCGCAAACTGCCGGAAGCTGCAGCCCTGGCCGCCGTGAACAAACGCGTTTCGAACTTGCTGAGCAAGATCGAAGGCAGCGTTCCGTCGGTCGTTGAAGCCAAGTACTTCGACAACGCCAACGAGTTCTCGCTGTATTCGGCGATCCAGCAGGCTGACCAGGCTGTGCAGCCAATGGCGGCGGCCCGTCAGTACAGCGAATCGCTGGCACGTCTGGCCGCCTTGCGCGAGCCGGTGGATGCGTTCTTCGAAGCCGTGATGGTCAACGCTGAAGACGCCAAGGTGCGAGCCAACCGCTATGCGCTGCTGGCGCGTCTGCGTGGGTTGTTCCTGGGCGTCGCTGACATTTCGCTGCTGGGCTGAGGGGCTGCTGTTGAAACTGCTGATTCTCGATCGGGACGGAGTGATCAATTACGACTCCGACGCGTACATCAAGTCGGTGGAGGAGTGGATTCCGCTCCCCGGTTCGATCGAAGCCATCGCGCAGTTGAGCAAGGCTGGCTGGACGGTAGCGGTCGCTACCAACCAGTCGGGCATCGCTCGCGGCTATTACGACATCGCCACCCTGAATGCCATGCACGCTCGCTTGCGCGAGTTGGTGGCGGAGCAGGGCGGCGAAGTCGGGCTGATCGTCTATTGCCCGCACGGGCCAGATGATGGCTGCGATTGCCGCAAGCCAAAACCCGGGATGTTGAAAACCATCGCCGCGCATTACAACGTTTCGCTGACGGATCTATGGTTCGTCGGCGATACTCTCGGTGACCTGGAAGCCGCCAGAGCCGTCGACTCTCAGCCAGTTTTGGTAAAGACCGGGAAAGGCGAAAAGACCCTGGGTAAGACCCTACCCGCGGGCACCTTGATTTTTGACGATCTGGCGGCGATTGCCGCAGAACTTATCCACAACTAAGGCTCTTCTGACATCCTGGCCAAGGACTGATCGGGAGTGCGCTTGAATAGGCGGGCAATGCCCGCAACGGTAAATGTCGCCATGTCGATACTGCAGGCCATCAGATCTTTCCTCTTTTACCTGCTGCTGGGCACCAGCTCTTTGCTCTGGTGCAGCCTGAGCTTTTTTATCGCACCGTTTCTGCCGTTCAAGGCGCGCTATCGCTTTATCAACGTGTATTGGTGCCGCTGCGCCTTGTGGCTGAGCAAAGTCTTTCTGGGTATTCGCTACGAAGTTAAAGGTGCCGAGAACGTTCCTGACAGGCCCTGCGTGATTCAGTCGAACCACCAGAGCACTTGGGAGACGTTCTTTCTCTCGGCCTATTTCTCGCCTCTGAGCCAGGTGCTCAAGCGCGAACTGCTCTACGTTCCGTTCTTCGGCTGGGCCATGGCCATGCTGCGGCCGATCGCCATCGACCGTGGCAACCCAAAAGCGGCGCTCAAGCATGTGGCGAAGAAGGGCGATGAGCTGCTCAAGGACAATGTCTGGGTACTGATCTTCCCGGAAGGGACTCGTGTTCCCTACGGCACCATCGGCAAGTTCTCCCGTGGTGGCACCGCGTTGGCGGTCAATGCGTCATTACCCGTGCTGCCGATTGCGCACAATGCCGGCAAGTTCTGGCCGAAAACCGGTTGGGCCAAACAGCAAGGCGTGATCACCGTGATCATCGGCGCGCCGATGTACGCCGAGGGCAGCGGGCCACGAGCCATTGCCGACCTGAATGACCGGGTGCAGGCCTGGAACGAACAGATGCAGCGCGAGATGGGCTCGCTGCCAGCAGCCCCGGCGGCACCCAATGCCACCGATCAAGTGACTGTCTGAGATTCTGTGGATAACCTGTGTACCGTTTTGTTGAAAAACGTCGTTTTTAGTTTTTAAGCTTATGATTTACATACATATTTCTTAAGTAAATAAAACGTCGAAAAAGGTGCATAAGTTTATTTCGGACTAAAAAAACCGGCTGATATAGCCGGTTTTTTTATGCCCGTTGAAAGCATCTGGCTCACTCGCTCAATAGCGGTAACTGGACACTGAACGTAGTGCCTTGCCCCACTACGCTATGACAGAAAATACGCCCGCCGTGACGATCCACCACAGCCTTGACCATGGACAAACCCAGCCCCAGGCCATCACTGCCGTGAGCCGAGGTAAAACGCCGATACTGACTGAACAACTCGGGAAGTTCTTCGACGGCAATCCCTCGGCCCTGATCGGCGATCTCGCACATCAACCAGCCCTCGGCACAACTCACCCGCACGGAAATCCGCGAACCCGCCGGACTGTACTTGATAGCGTTTTCCAGGAGGTTGAACAGGGCCCGTGTCAGTAGCGACTGATCGGCCAGAACCAGCGCTTCAGCGTCTTCGTCGAGGTCATGTTGCAATTGAATGTTCTTCAGATGAGCGATGCTCGAAGCCTGGTCGAAGGTGTCGAGCAGCAACATCGCGAACATGCTCGGCTGAAACTGGTAAGCCTCGGACTCAGCCTTTGCCAACTGCACAAAAGCTTCGGTGAGGTTCAGCGCCTTGCGCACCTGTAACTCGATCTGGCTGAACACTTGCGTGTCGCCGGACACCTGATGCCGCTGAACGTCGAGCAAGGCCAGAATCGCCGAGTGGGGGGCCCTAAGGTCATGGGATAAAAAGCGCAGCAACACGGCACGCTGCTCCTCGGCATCTCGCTCGATGCTCAGGTCAGTAAGGCTCAGTAACCAGCCAATCACAGAGTCGCCTTCGGCCGGCAGCAGCGGTTCCAGGTCCAGACGCAGGCTGCGTGCCTGGGTGTCACGAAACTCCAGCGGCTCCAGGGTCGACAACGCAGGAGGCGTTCCGGCGGACGGCACCGGGTAACCCAGGTCGCTCAGTTGCTTGAGCATGTCCTCACCCACCAGGCCACGGCAAAACACCTCTCGAGCCTTACGGTTGGCCAGTAGAATGCGCCCGTTCGGATCGCTGATCAGCGTCGCCACCGGCAGGTATTCAAGGCCATCGGAAATGAAACGTCGGGTATCGCGGGTTCGGCTCATGGCCTGCTCCAACGCGACGATTTGCCCTTGCAGCACATCGCCGGCCGGAGCCTGGGTGCGGCGACGTTCGGGAAAGACTTTCGGCTCGCTATCCAGGCGCGCCAGTTCCCAGCCGAAATAGGCGAGCACCGCGTTCAACCTTCGCCAATTCCAGATCAGGTAACCCAGCAACATACCCAGCAGGCTCGCAGCCGGCGACCACCACCAGCCAAGGCGCAACAACAAGCTCGAACCCAGCAGAGCGGCCGCCATTGCCCCCAGGGTCAGCCACAGGGCACGACGCGGACGCACCAGCAGCAGGCCCAGCAACTCACCGACAATCACCACTGATAGCAACGCCGCCTGGCGCTGATCGAGAACCACGATGTTGCGCTGTTGCAACAGCCCGTTGAGGATGTTCGCCTGAATCTCGATGCCCGGTGTGGTGCCAATCCTGACCGATTGCGGCGTCACATAACGGTCCCCCAGGCCAGGCGCGGTCGACCCGATCAGGATCAAGCGATCACGCAGCAACTCAGGCGGGACTTCGCCGCGCAATACGCTGACGTAGGGCACGCTGGGAAAGCCCGCGTCGGAATGGATGAGAGGAATCCTTATTTCGTGGGCTCGCTGCCAGCCTTGCACCGATGGCGGGGCAGGGGTATCGGGCATCGGGACATTTCCCTTGTCGGCAAGCGTCTCTTCGTACAGCAGCCAGGCCAGTTGCGGGCGTGCTTTTTGCGCCGGTCCTTCGCTTAAATACACGCTGCGCACGATCCCGTCGGTATCCGCTTCGGCATTGATGTGGCCGACGCCTTTGACGCAATGGCTCAGCGAAGCCACCGGTTCAATTTCCCCCAAAGGCTGCCCATAACGCGCGACACCTTCGCGCAACAGCGGCACGAAGACATTTCCGGCCCGGCAGGCCGCCTGGGCCAGAAGCTGATCGTTGCCGGGATGGCTATCGGGCTCGCTGAAGATCACATCGAACAGAACACCTTTGACGTGCGCGGCGCTGAGCCGATCAAGCAACTGCGCATGCATGGCCCGCGACCACGGCCATTGGCCAAGCTGCTGCAAGCTGTAGTCGTCGATCGTGACGATGAGTATTCGCGGGTCGACCGGCAGCGGGCTCAGCCGGCGCAGATTGTCGTACAGCAAATTGCTCAAGATCAGGCCCTGAGTCATGGATAGCATCGCCGTCAGGGGCAGCAGGATCAGACTGACCCACAGCCACTCGCGGACCATTCGCCGAAACAGCCGCTGAGCCTGGGTCGGCTCGCGATCGTCCTTCCTTGGCCGACCCTTCATCGCTCGTCGTCCGGGGTGCTATTGGACATGCGTGGTCCTGGGGTAATAGAAAATGTCATACACCCCGGCCTCTCCCTCTAACCCCTGAGCGTCATACGCCGACAGGCGAACATGGTAGAAAAACGCTTTCAACCCGCTGAACTTTACCTCTGGCGTGCTGGAAAACTGCTCTTGCTTGATGTCCAGAAAGGCTGCATCGGTGGCAACTTGCGCCCGATAACCCGTGGCCCCTTCAATGGGCTTCATGATCAACTGCCAGACAGGCACATTATCCGTTTGGCCGGACTGCCCCAACAGACGCGGGGCGGGTAACAAGTCGATTGGCGTCAACGTGCCTTGTTTCTGAATACGCCCCCCCTGACGAGCCATGACCTGGACCTCGTCAGCTTCAGCGCCCTCAGGGCGTTTGGCGTTGAAGTGCAGCGTGATGTGGGAGCTGGAAGGTAGCACCACCCGCGAGCCTTCACCCAGGGACAGGCTGACAAACGCCGAGGGTGAGGTCTTGACGCCTTCCTGCTCGTCGATCGACATACCTTCCTGCAGTGGCGTCTGCTTGCCTTTGACGTCCAGCTTCCAGGCTTCGCCGGTCAGATGCTCGACAGTCGCGGGCAGCGGTTGACCACGGCATTGCTGGTTTTCATCGATATAAGGCAGAGGTTTTGCCGAAGCGGCAGGCGCCGATGCAATCTGGGTGAGCAATCCCATCAGGCCGGCAACCAGTAAAAAACAGACACCAGAACGGCGTGGGAGCAATAAGGTCATGGGATTCATGGATTGGCTTTTTATGCTCTTTTGGAAATCATGCCGGGTAAACGCGCGCGCTTGACGCACGATACCTGACCGGACGCTCTGGCAGATAGCCATAGGCGCAACGGACATGAGATGACACATCCCTGTGTCGGCGCCGAGCAGGCACTCCGTGTATTTCCCCCTGAACTGCAGACCGTCGAAAACCGGCGATCGACGGTCCTGCCAGGTTGGCGTTGACGCTCCCTGCGTCGGGGCACATCCCAATGCCCCTGTGCCGCTCAGCGAGATCGAATCTACCGGCTAGAGAGCCTTGCGAGGTAATTCTCAATATTTGTTCAGAATTGGCCGAGGGCTAAACCCAACGTTGTTGTGCTGAGTAAATGTCAGCGCGGCGAAGCGAAATCAGCGTAGCCGTCCTTGGGAAACTCGCCGCAACTCACCACAATTGTTCAGATTCAATCAATCAGCCTAAACTCCCGTGGGAATTTTCTTAAACTTTGCACTTACGAGATGAAGGAAACACTCGGCATGCGTGTCGCAATACTGGATGACGAACCCGCTGAACTCCGCCGTGTAGAACAGACACTGCGGCAGATCCCCGTAACGGGAGAGCAGGCGTGGACGTTGCACAGCTTCGAGCGGGGAGAGGACTTGCTACGACAACTTCGACGGGAAACCTTCGACTTGCTGATCCTCGACTGGCAACTGCCCGATATCAGCGGCCTGTCGTTGTTGCGCTGGACCCGTGAACACATGGACGCACCACCGGCCGCGATCATGCTCACCAGTCGCGATACCGAAAGCGATATCGTCCAGGCCTTAAACGCCGGAGCCGACGATTACGTGAGCAAACCGTTTCGCCCCAACGAGCTGATGGCTCGGGTCAGCGCGGTGCTTCGTCGGCATGGACTGCAACGCACGGCAGCCACCGAAATACTGACATTCAATGACCTAGAATTCGACGATGCCGAATTAACCGTCACCCGCGCCTCCACCCCTATCAGCCTGACCGAACGGGAATACCGTCTTGCCCGCTGCCTGTTCGCCAATCTGGGCCGACCTTTGTCCCGTGAATATTTGTATGAACGCTTTTGGACCCATGAAGAAATAGTGTCCTCTCGCCCGTTAGATACTCATATTTATCGCCTGCGCAACAAGCTGGGCCTGACGGCTGATCGCGGTTGGCAACTGCTGACGATTTACGGGTATGGGTATCGGCTGGAGAACGTAGTGACTGCTAGCGAATGACGACGTTTCGACGATCAATAAAAAAGGCCAACGCTGAGCGTTGGCCTTTTTTGTTTTAGCGGTTCTGCCGGTGTAGGTTCACAAAATAGATGATTCTGGAGGCCCAGCAAACGCTGGGAGAAAATCATTTTTTCTGTGAGTGTGAAGCGCGAAAATCACAGAAAAGATGAGAAAAGCCTACTGGACTCACAAGATAGATGCTCTCTCGGTCCGACAGGATTGTCGTGTTGATGCTGACCCCGGATTGACCCAATTGCCGACGCAAGACTGCCCCCTCTCCAAAACTGCAACAATCGAGCACAGACAATGATTCACGAGGAGTCAGACTGGGTCAGTGAAATCTCGGTAACTGGGTCAACTCGGCATCGGCGCCAACAATCCAAGGCTTTTGCCGTTGCAGATCCATTGGGCACCAGATCGCGCTGGGCCAACATCCAGTCATGTAGCGTTTTGATTATCGGCGCTGCCTTTTCCTGGCGTATTCGCCACGTGCAGATCGAAAAACTTGCGGCGGGCGTGAGCCATGCAGCCGATTTCGGTCATGCCTTGCTCGAACCCGGCTTTGTAGCCAGCAAAGTCGTCGCACACCAACTTGCCGTTCCAGGAGCCGAGGAAGTCACGCGCATGCTCGCCAGCCCGGCGCGGCCAAGGATTTTCTCCTGCCGGTACAGCGGCAAGTGGTCAGCGAACTTCGCCACCTGTAGGCGCTGATGTGGAATTTCCCCACCTGCTGGGGCAAGACTGCCCCAACTTAAATAAGTAAATACCCAGCACAGAGGGCCATAGCCTTGAAGGCTACCTAGGTCAACGATTTCTCGGCAGCTGGGTCAACTCCTCATCAGCGCCAATAGATCAGGTTCCCTCAGAGCGCAAATCGTATCCGGGATTCACGGCGTTGTGCCGGAGGTAACGCTTCTCCCCGTCTCACGGCGGCCAGTAGCTGATCGACCCCGATATGCACGGCATCGGCTTGCACGTTGGACGGCTTGAAATTCGCTACATTATCGAGACCTTGCCGGTGCGCCTGAATGATCTTCACGTCCTGACGAATAACGATACGGGTGTACAGATGAATGAACGGACGCAACAGGCGTAGTACCCAGCGGGGTAACCGGAAGCGGTAGGCGATGTAGGTATAGACGCGCGACTGTCGTGAATCCATGGGTGTGATCTGGCTGATGATGAAGAACGCCGAACAGTCGCCCCAGCGGTAGTCGCAGCGCGTGACGTTGGGCGCGAAAAAACGATCCGTGTGCACCAATGGCTCGCCGTCGGGATTACTGAGCCAGTTCAGGAAACCGATCTTGTCGCCGTCATCGTGATATGTCACTTCAATGCTCTGCGCTTTACACGCGAGCGTGGCCTCCATTGTTCGCCCAGTGCTGGATCTGAAGATGCCTTCGTGCACAAACACAGTGTGCGGTACGTCCATGAAGTTCTGCACGAGGCTGCCGACATCGGCCTCGAACGTGTTGATCATGAAATAGGACTGCCAGGGTTTTTCGCCGTAGACCGGTAGCTTGAACACAGGTTTTTTCTGCGGGTTGCCCGTGCCGGTGTAGACCCAGACCAGTCCGTCCTGTTCTTGCACCGCAAAGTGACGCTGGCGGTATCGATACGCAGGCGAAGTCGAGGAACACGGCAGATCGCCGACGCTGGGGATATGCATCACTTGCCCCTGAGCGTCGTAGCGCCAGCCGTGGTAAGGGCACACCAGGCAATCGTCGGCAATCTTGCCCGCCGATAAGCGCGTTCCGCGGTGCACGCACTGGTCGAGCAACGCCGCTGCCCGGCCGTCACGCTGGCGAAAAAGCACCAGGTTCAGGCCCAGAATCTTCGCCCGGTAAGGTTTGTTTTTGCGCAGTTCTTTCTGTGCACACGCCACATACCATTGTTCGAGGGTGCCATCGTCCGGCGTCTCAAGAAGATTGTTCAAAGGTGCCGACATGAGCTTTCCGTAAGAGCGAGAAGGGCTTCGGCTGTCTCCAGCCGATTGATAAGTGAACGCGGCTTGAAGTCGCCCGCACGGATGCCGCTCAACTCCGCCGCCTGCTGCAATACATGCGCGAGCTGATCAGCACCGCCGTCGAGCAGGCGCACCTGCACAGGTCCCAGTTGCCCGAGTCGGCGTGCCTGGCAGTAATGAAAGGCGTCGGACAGTGCCGCCTCGATCGTCAGCACCAAGGCACTGGCATCAAGGTGGCGGGATGTCGCAACCAGCGCCGTGTAATGCGGTGGCGACGCGTAGGCATTGGGGATCAGGCAGACGGCGCCTTTTGTGGCCAGGCATCGGTCGAACAGGTTCTGCACGATTTGCTCATCGAGTTTTTCTCCGACCAGATCACTGGTTCCCGTGGCACGTCCCACGAACTCGACCCGTGGCGTGGCCCCCGACATGCCGACGACGCGGACCCGATCGCCCAATGCATAGCGGTACAAGCCGCCACCGGTGGTCAGCAGGACCTGCGCCGTTTCCCCCAGGCGTAACGAATGAGCATGGCGCAGGACGCCGTCCTCGCAGAGAAATTCCAGATAATGGCTGCCGATCGCCAACGGGCATCCAGGCCCGTCGCCGAATGGAATGCTCACGACGCCTTCGGTGGCAAAAAGACTTTTCGGGAGCCACTGCGTTTGCGGAAAACGCACGGCCAATTGCATGAAGTAGTGGCGGCTGGGGCCCTCCATCCAACAACTGACGGCGGCCAGTCGTGGCCATAATTCGGTGCATACTCCTTGGGATCTCGCTCGGCGCAATGCTGACTGGCGCGACGCGGGAAGCGCGGCCTCCAGCCATGCAAACGTCTGCGCATGTTCGGGCGTTTCGCCGTCGAACAGTGGCTGCAACAGGCTGGTCAGGAAGGTCGGGCTCCACACACTGATAAAGCTCAGATCGGCATCGGCCAGCAAAGCGAGGAGGGTCTGTCGGCGCCATTGCGACAACGCACCGCTGAACTCGGGAATCAACAAAGTCCCTGCCAGACCGGCCAGATGACTGCCGTGCAAATACTCCAGATCACTGGCCGACCCGATGCAAATGCCATTGGGTCCCGCCACTGGCATTTGCAAGGGCGGCGACATCGACCAGTAGCTTGATCCGTGGCTGATTCCGGGCACCTGACGATGCATGTCGGCGAGCCACACGGTCAGCGCGCTGTGCATTTCTGCGAGGAAGGCGCGCGTATAGGGAATCGCTTTATGCAGCGCGCTGTTTCCGCTCGTACGCTCGAAGAACAGCGGCGGGGAGGTGGTCAGAATCGCTTCGGATTCATTTTGCGCGCGCTCGATCCAGAGCTGCAGTTGCATGTAAGTGTGGATCGGGACGTTGTCGCGAAACTGCGTCGAGTCACGCAGCCGAGCAAAGTGGTGGGCGCGGCCGAATGCGCAATCACGATTGGCTTCGAGCAGTCGCTGCAATGCCCGCTCTTGCGTCGATTGCGGTTGCTCAAGTTGCGCGTGCCATTGATCGAGCGTGGGCTTGGCGCGTTCCAGAAAGGTCTGCCATAGCGCGCGCTTGACATCCATGTGGGCGCTCATCAGAAGTAAGTCTTATCCAGTTGCGTCAAGTCATCGGGTAACCGCTGGGGCGGCAGAAAAACCTGCAGCCAGCCATACCAGAGCGGCCGCGTTTCTTTCAGGTTGGAGGCTTCATGCATCTGCTGCCAATGCATGGCCGAGTGGCGATGATGGGTCAGGTTGTAGTTGAAGTTCAAAAACGCCCAGCGCACCAGACGCGGGGCCCGCATGTTATAGGCGCCCTCGACGACATCCAGCGGCGTGCGCATGTGGTACACCCACTGCAGCGACGACCAGGAAAATGCAAAAGCGAGGTAGGCGATGAGCACAACATGCCACGTCCATCCCAGCAAGAGTCCGATCGATAACCACGCGGCGACGCCGGCAATGACTTCCAGGCGGATGCGTTTGAAGTCGGCGCTGGAGAAATCCTTGAAGGCCGCGGCATAAGTGTTGACCTCTGCGGTTTGCGACCACTTGTCCGTGATGCGGGCCGGCAGCACCGGCAATAAAAGGCTGCCGACAAACGCCGCCAGCCAGATACCGCCGAGCACCGCAAAATAGTACTCGATACGCTTGCGCCACAGCGACTCATCCGCGACCGCGAAGTCGGCTAGCTCTGCGCGTGTGCGATTGCGTACATGATGCCCCAGATGGTTGATATGGATCAGCGTGGCCGAGGCGCCAAAAAGGGTAGAAGCCCACCACATGACGAAGTAGTTGAGTGATTTGCGACTGTGCGCCAAGCCATGAAAGGACTCGTGCATCATCGAGAAGACACCTTGCATGACCAGGCAGAACGGAACGAGCACCAGCCATTTGAGCCAACCCGCATCAGTGTGGGAAAGCCACGTCAGGGTTGTGCCCCAAAATAGCGTCTGCAGCGCCAGAACACACAGATTGCCCACGTCGAAACGACGCGTTTGCGAAATGTCACTGGAACTGCGCATATGGGCTCCTTGAGAAAGGTCGAGTCAAAAAAGTATACCGCCCTGACCACTTCGCCAACGATCAATTGCTGAGGCGTCGGGGCAACGAGGAACCGCAGAAAACGTTATGTCGTATCTAAAACGCCTTTTAACCAGACGCTCGGCGGCAATATCCGGCGGCGCCCACATCCCCCGGCGCAACCTGCGTTTTGCACTCGATGAGCAGATTCCTCGCTATTGGTATCGTGACTGGCCGCACGTGACGCGCTTTTTCGATGGCCTGTCGATCATGTTTCCACTCGGCGAAAAACTCTTCATCGACAGTGTCGTGCACTTTCGAAAAGCGATCGAAAATGACCCGGCGCTGGCCGAAGCCGTTGACGCGTTCGTTTATCAGGAAGCGTCGCATATTCGCGAGCATCGTTCGTATAACCAGCTACTCGCGGCACAAGGCGCACCTATCGATGCCCTCGAACAACTGCTCTTGCGCCGTCAGGAGGTGGGCAACAAATTTTCACCGGCGATGCGTCTGGCCATGACGGCCAGCCTGGAGCATTTCACCGCGATTCTCTCCGATCAACTCCTGCGCAATCCCGCGGTCCTCAAAGGTGCCGATGGAAAGATGGCCATGCTATGGCGCTGGCATGCGATCGAAGAAACCGAACACAAGGCCGTCGCCTACGATGTGCTGGGCGTGGTGGTTAGCAATCCGCTCTGGCGATACCTGATGCGATGCGGGGTCATGCTGATCATGACCGGCTACTTTGCAGTCGATGTCATGTACTTCATTTATCGACTTTCCGGTAATGACGGGCAACGCCGCAACGGGCGCGAGTGGCTGCGTTTGCTCGGCTGGTTATTCGTAAGTCCCGGTCCGCTGACCCGTGTGTTTCCGAGATGGCTGGCCTGGTTCATTCCGGGGTTTCATCCCAACCACCTCGACACCCGTGAAGCGCTGGAAGCGGCGCGGCAAACGCTGGACGAAAATGCTGGGCGCACACTATGAAGCGACTTTCGGCGACAACACAAGCCTGGACGCCGAAGGGGTTTGACGACTGGCCACTGCATTTTCCGGCAACCGAATTCGCAGCGCCCGAGGCACGGCTGAACTGGACGGAACAATTTATCGCGTCCTGGCACAAGCCCATGCCCAGCCTTCCCCCAGGCACGTTGGTGGTACTGGTTGCGGGACTGTTTTCCGAATGGTTGCCCGGCTGTTTTCAGGATTGTGCGCGGACGTTGCGGCGCCTGGGCTATCCGGTTCTGCGCATGCCTGTGCGTTCATCTCGGGGCGTCATGACGCAGGGGCGGCATATCAGTAAGGTGCTGATGGCCGAACTCAGGCAAGGGCAACGATTTGTCGTATTGGCGCACAGCAAGGGTGGTCTCGACGCGCTCGCGGCATTGGCACAGAACAAGGCATTGAGCGAGGCATGTGATGGCGTGGCGCTGGTGCAACCGCCGACAGGTCCGTCGACGGTCATGGATGACGTGTTGGCTGGTAGCGCAGGGCAGTCGAGCATCAACTACCCGTTCGATCGCGTTCGCCGCGTGCTGGCGAAAACCCCTTGGGTGGCCGATGGCGCGCGGGATATCAGCAGTCTGCGCGACCCGCGCATTACCCACCTGCTCAAACACCTGCCCGCCGCCGTGCAGTGCGTGCACGTCGTCAGTTGGAGCGCTGCCCCCAGTTCGCGCCTCGATACCCATCATGCCCGCCTCAATGCCCGGCGACCCGGTTGGGCTCATGACGGGCAGTTTTACCTCGATCATCAACGCATTGAGGGTATGCCGCAGATCTGTCTGCCCCGGCTCGATCATGGTCAACCGGTGCTGGGCAGCGGTGGCTTTGACGCCACACGCTTCTGGCTGACGCTATTGGCTGTCGTGCACGGACGCGCTCAGACGAGATAGATTTCAAAGCCCGGGATGCACTCGGCGTCTTGCGCCGTCAACGCTGCGGCACTCCCCACACAGGGTGCCGTGTACAGGTCCATTGGAATGGACACGACGCGATAGCGCGTCATGGCCATCCAGAGCGGGTCATGGTCATACAGACACAATTGCATCAACGCGTACTGACCGCGAACGCGCATCCACGCCGCATCCAGCAGTGCTGCAAAGACCTGCGGGTCGCGCTGTCGTACGTGCAAGTGGGTCAAGTAAACGTCGCGCAATGCCTCGCCGGGCGCGGCAATGGCAGGGCGCCCCAACAGCGGCGCGCAGGTATTGAACGCGAGGCGAAGGGCCTGGTGCGCCAAGGGCAATGTTTCAAGCACCACCCGTTTGATCCGCCCGGCATCCCAAGGCGCGACACAGCCCAGCAGATTGTCTTGGGCGTCCAGTGCAAGCAGAAATGACGAGAGGCCGAAGTCCGGCCAGGTGTCCAGGCGCCGTGCAAACTGCGCTTCACTGAAAACGCTGCCGAAGGGCTGACCTGCCGATTCGCGGTCGAGAAATGCGCGCAGCGCATCAGCGTGGCACGGCTGCGCTTGTACGATACGCACGTTGTCCAGCGTTCGCGGAGTGCTTCGCCACCCACGCTGGGCATACACGGCTACGTTGCTGTAGCCCCGCCAGTGCGCAAGCTTGAGCAGATTGGCGCGCCCGCCCAGCAGCGACTGCGTGGCGAGACGGTTGTCGCGGATGACACAGCAATAGGCGTGCTGGACACCCGTTTCATCGGCCAGTGCTTCGAGCCGGACTTTGACCTCGGCCATCCACGACACCGACAGACGCCTATCAGGCACCAGCCGCAGATCCCCCAGATAGGCCACGGGCTGAATGTCACCCTGAAGATAACCCTCGCGCACCACCAGGCTGGCAATGCCCTTCAGATCACCGACCTCGTTCTCGGCGAGCCAGGTGCGATGGTCCAAGGCATGACAATGGTGCAGCGCAAAATAGTCAGGTCCTCGATCAAAACGCATTGGCAAGCCGCCCTGCATGGCCCGCAGTGCCTGAAAGTCGAGCAGTTGCCGATTGTCTGCAGCGCTGGCTCGGCGGATCAGCATGGTTGCGCCGCGGCAAACAGACGCAGCGCCATCGGCCGCAGGTTGTCGGGGTGCAATTCACACAGACAGACCAGCTCATCGCCCGACGCGTAATGAGGATTTTTCTGCAGAAAATAGGCGACGTTTTCCAGACGCAGGTGAGGGGCAGGGACTTGTGCCAGTTCCGTCGTCAACCGACCTTGAGGCACTTTGAAAGACAGCACGCCCGTTGCCGGATCATAGGCCTCGCCGAAACGTTCCACTGCAAGATAATCCGCCAACGCCTGCACCGCAGGATCCGTCACCACGCCGGCGCGGGGGGCGTAATTCAACGCCATGGCGCCCAGATAACGGTAGGTGCGGTGACCCTTGCAGATCAGAAACCAGTACAACGGCACGTCCGGCTGCTCCTGCCAGATCTCACCGGCCAGGCGCATCCACGCGAATGCCAGTTGCTGGCTGCCCCAGTGTTCGCGGTCAATGATGGTGTCGCCGGAAAAAATCACCCTGATCGGTTGGCCTGACCAGGTGCGCTCATACCGTTTGAGGGTGGTGAAACCGACGATGGTCTCATCTGCGCAACGCAATACGATGCAGTGCGTCTTGTCCTGGAAATCCTGATCGAATCGCGGACGGGAGGTATCGCAGTAGGATGCGGAATAAATCTCGAACATCCGATCGATTTCATGTGGATGCAGATCGCGGCATTCAACGGACGTAGCGCTCAAACGCATGGAGATCCTCGGCATCGCAAGCAAGACGTTTGGAGTTTGGCGAGTTGAAAGGGTCAATGCAACGTAGACTTCCTTTCGTCGCTGCCATTTTCTGACGGTGCAAACCTTGAATAACCGAGCAGAAATCGCCGTTCATGGCGGTATGGAAAATTGAGTTTGTTCTGACCCATCAGGCGCCTTATTCATGTCATCCACGTTTGTCAGTCACCACCTTGATACCTCGATCGTGACGCGGCCCTTCAGTTGGCTGGTGATCTACACCGTCGTGACGGGCGCACTGTACTTTCTCGTCACACACTTCCCGATGGGCGCGGTACGGGTGATTCAACCGACGGGGTTTGATGCGCACATTGCTCGACTGCCTTACACCTTGCCGCTGTACCTAAGCTATGTATTGATCATGCCGGCGCTGGTGCTGCTGGGGCGGCGGCGCGAATGGCTGTTGCCGGCCTTTTTTGCGGCGGCCGTGGCTTCCGGAACCTGCCTGCTGAGCCACTTGTTCTGGCCGACTATAATCGAGCGTGCGGACAGCACGTCGCAGTGGCTCAACTGGTTTTACCGGATCGACTCACCGTTGGCCGCCTCGCCCAGCGGGCATATCGCATTGCCGGTGGCCATCAGCGTTGTCCTCGGTTATCTGCGCGTCCGTGCGGCATGGCTCTTCAGTCTGTGGAGCGTGGTGCTGGGGATTACCGTGTTGACGACTGGTCAGCACGTGTTGCTCGACGTGGTGTATGGCGCTGCGATTGGCGGGGTAGCGGGCCTGATCACCGTCATGTTGAAGCGGCTGAAGGTGGATCTGCGCACCATGGCAGCGATCCTGCTGGAATGGCTGTGCATCGTCGTGACGTTACGCATTGCGCTGTACGTGGGGGACTGGCGACTGTATGGCGTGGCCTTCGTGGTGATTGCCGCGCGCCAACATGCGCTGTTCATTCTGTACCACGACGCGACGCACTATCACTTGACTCGTCATCGCACGCTCAACGACTTTCTGATCAACCTGGCGATCGGGGTGCCAGGAATGGTCCCGGTGGAATTCTATCGGCCCCTGCACCTCGAACATCATCAACAGACCGGAACCGCGAACGACCCGGAGCGGCGTTTTCTGTATCACCGGCAGCCTTGGGATTTCCGCCCGCTGAGCGGGAAGTTGTTGCTGCGGCAATTACTCGGGGATCTTTTCTTGATCAACACGCTGCGCAACCTGCGCGCCTATAAGGCGGCGGGCGGAGCATCACCGAAGATGACCCGGCCGGCATTGGCTGCCGGTGTGATCTGGCTGGTCCTTTTATCTTTCATTGCTTGGAAAACATCCGTCCAGACGCTCTTGCTGATGGTGTTTTTCTGGTTTGTGCCACTGGCCACGCTGGGCACCCTTCTGCAGAAAATCCGCAGCATTGCCGAGCACAGTGGCGGACCTGACGTCACCCCCGGTTGGCGGGAATGGACATATGCCTGGAAAGTCGGGTGCGCAGGGCGGTTTTTCATTTGGCCTTATCACATCAATCTGCACCTGCATCATCACCGCAGTGCCAACCATCCCTGGCATGTTCTCCCGCGTCTGGTGACGGCGGATGACGCGTTGCTGGACTCACGGACGCTGCCCTCGCTGCTCTGGTCGGGGATGAACAAGAACCGTTGATCCAGCCTGCTTCCCGGGCAGCACCGCTGGCGCAAAGAGCGCCCCACGTTTTTAACTTGCAGCTTCACCCTTGGGATTGCTGGCAATCAGGCTGGCGCCGCACGCGGTTTTCATCCCATGAAGCGCCACCGCGATGCCGCCGACATCCAGCAGGGCGCTGCCCTGCGTAATAGGGAAAACCCCTTTGCACAGCGGGCAAACCACCTTATGGCCAACACCGGACATGGGTTTACCGTTCAGGTCCGTCTGGTTGAAAGCTTCAAGAACGGTGCCACCATGACTGGTGGAGTCGCCGAGCCGAATGATGTCCATGTCAGCAGGCCTCTTAGAGATCGTCCATCCAGTTGGTTTTCGGTTTCTGGTCGGCGAGGAATTCTTCCAGCGTGTGATCCTGCTCGATGACCGGCATTTTTGGCGCCGAATGCGCTGAAGGCACGGCTGGCGGTTCCTCGGTACTGGCGGTTTGAGGCATCAGGTTGACGCCGAAATGATCATTGCCTGAGGGCTTTTTGCCGGGCGTTGGCGAGGTCACGGCAATGATCGTTGCCTGCTCCGGGCGGCGCATCGGAATGACCACGCTGGTGTCCGCGTTCAGATAACTGGCCATCGTTGCCAGGGTGAGGCCGACAAACGGAGACGCCGAGCCAGTGTCGCCCAAGCGCTGGGTCAAATCGTAGCTCTCGCGCGAATCGAGCAGGTCTAGCGGACTGTGCGCGGCGGTGAGCGCCGGCAGCAGTTCAGCCAGAGGTGTGGTGTTCAAGCCACCATCAAAAAACACTCGAGACGGTTTTTGAGGGAGCCCGTCAGTAGCGCTTTTCCAGCCTGCGGCCAGTTTGACGGTCAAGGCTTCGCGCTTGAGGCGTTCTCCGTTGTCTGGCCGTAGCAGCGACACGGTGACTGGTCGATGCAGTTTGGCCAACACTGGCAGCGCGTCCCATTGCTCGAAAGCGCGTTGAGTCCATGGTTGAGGAATGAACTCCGACGGTTGGAACTCCACCGTTGGTTTACGTGCGCCCCAACCGGAGAATTCCGGGTCGATCTTGTTATCGTTCACCTTCGCGAACTGGGCGTAATAACGCAGCCATTCGACGCGCTCGGGACGGCCGACGACCAAGGCGACCATTGAGTCGGTGAGTTCGCCGGGTTGTCGTGGCCCGGTGCCGAGACCGATGGGTTTATTACCTTTCGCGCTCAACGCCAAGGCCATGTTGAAGCCTTCATTGGCGTAGACCAGCAGTGCCGGCAGATCGGGATTGTGCTCGAAGGTCTGGAACAACGTCTCCAGTAAATCTTCGGGGGTATCACTGCAGACAATCCCGTCCTGCACATTACGAATGCGATGCCAGTGCAACCCGGCGGGGCCGCGCAGGTCATTGACCATCACCGACAGGCTTTTCTGGGTTCTTTCAGGCGTAAAGCGCAGATTCGGTGTATCGGGTTTCCAGCCACGAACCACGGTCACGGTCGGAATGGGCCATTTCTCCAGGAAATCGCGCAAGCCCAACTCCAAGGCATCTGCCTCCCTCTTCTCAGAGGCGGCATCCTTGTCATCGGCGGTTACCGGGTACTTCTTCGGGTCCATGGGCAGGATGCTGCCGACGTGCAGGGCTTCGGATTGTTTGGCATTTTGTGCTTGCAGGGCTTGCCAGGCCTGGCCTTGGCGGTAAACGTCAAGGCTCATTCCGATGCTGAGCACATCGAGTGTTTCCAGGCGAGGCGAAGTGGCAGGGGCGCGGTAACGAGTATCAGCAGGCATGGCGGCGGCCTCCTTGGCCGAAGTATAGGAAGCCACGGGCGAAGCCGGGCTGGCAAAGCAACGGCTAGCCGTCAATAAATGTTCAGCCGATTGAGCCAGATGACTGGTCAGCAGAAGGCTGGTGAAAGACAGGTACGTAAATAGCTCGCGCATCAAGGGACACCACCAAAACGAATGGGCTCGCCATTCTTTAGTTCAGTCCGGGTCTGCGTGGCCACCAATGCGGGCATTTGATCCTTCACAGCGTCAGGCAGCTTGCCACTCTTTCGATAGATCGCCGTGGCGTCGATCAGCGGTTTGTTTTCATCCTGAAGATAAAGCGCCTCCACATCATCATCCGGTCCGTCACTCTGTAATTCCGCGTCAGCCTGGGCCCTGCCTTTGGCGCGGGTGCTCCCACAATCCAGCCGCCAATCCGCAACACGACACAGATACGCATAAAAGGTCGCATCATCAACGCTCTCACCCGCACCAATCGCCACGTCATAGGCCAGCACTTGTCGGCTGTGTTCAGGGTTGTTGGGAATGGATGAGTGGAAAGACAGAGCTTCCGAGTATTTCTCGCCTTGCAGACGTATACGCGCGTCGTAAGGTGTTTCCCCGCGAGTGATGAGGACCTTGCCGTTACCTTGAGCCCGAGCGACAAACACATGGGCGCATTCCGAGGCTTCCTTGCCCTCGTTGCGGGCCTTTTCGACGCTTTGGATGTCTTGTCCATATTTGAAAGCCAGGGCTTCGTCCAGGGTCTCCTGCTGGGCGTAGCGTGGGTTTTTCGGCTCCCAGCCGCCATTGGCCACGCCGATCGAGGCATCGACAGGGTCCAGTTTGTCCTTCATCTGGTACACCCCGCTTTTGGAGCCTTCTCCCGGGGCTGTGATAACGCCGTCGTTGGCAAAGTTCACGTCGCCCGGCACTGGCAATTGAGGCGCGGTCAAGACCACGCTGGCGCCCTTGTCCAGGCTGCCGACGGGTATTCGGTCCATGAAGCCCAGGCCGGTGTCTTCCCAGGGTTGCTCGCTGTCCTGGCGCAACAGGTAGACGTAGGGAGGAACGTGTTTGCCGACGGGTTCTTTCTCGCCGTTGCGCTTGCGCACGGTAAATACGCGTTGGTGGAAACGTTGTGGAAGGATCTTGCGCGCAGGCTGGCCATCGACCTCTTCGCCGATCCCCTGCCAGCCGATACCCTGGACGTTCTTGAGGCCAACCGTCTGATCCTGAGGCGTGAAATAGAGAAAGGTGCAGCCGCGGTTGTCACGCTCGTTGAAGGTGATCTTTTCTCCGCGGATCGTGGTTTGACACGCGGCCGTGCCCGTCCAGCCAGGCCCGCCAATCGCTCCGTAACCCTGCTTGTTTTTCAGGGCGACGCCCGACAGGGCCGGCACCGGATTAGGGCTGCCCGCGATGAATTGCAAGATGCCGTTGAGCGTGGCGATGCGCGCGCCGGTCGTTTGCTGACCGCCCAATTTCTGGACTTTATCCATATTGGGCTGAAACAGGCTGTAGGGTGAGTTGAGCATGACCACGCCATCGGCGGGTTTGGCACCGTCTTCTTTGAGGAATGCATGGGCCAGCAGCGTGAGCAGCGTGCCCTGACTGTGGCCAACCACATTGATCGTATCGTTCGGATGACGTTTGTGAATGATCTTGATCAACATGGCCAGGCGCATGGCAGCCAGCACCATGTAGCGCCGACCCGCGGCTGAAAACAACGGGTGGGTCATGGTGCCGCCGATTTTGTTCAGCGAGATGAAGCCGAGCAGCATGCCGTTGAAACCGTTGCCCCACATATCCGGCAGGTTGGTGGTGGCGTTGGCGAACTGGCCGCCTTCCTTGGTGCCGGCCTTGTCCAGGCGGTTGCCGTCTCGGTCCAGCCACTGACCGTGCGCTTCGGTTTTCTGAATGAACGCCTCTTCCTCGCGAAACCCCCAATAGAACGGCACCACCACGCTGCGTGGCTGGCAGCCGTTGCTGGATGCTCCGGCCTTGCGGCGGAAGTACACGGCATCAGGATTCTTGGCTTCGCTGTCATCATCGGCGGGAGCGGTGTAGCTGGCCGGCAACAGGTATCCCGGGTTGTTCGCGCCGTTGGGGAAGGTACGTGGCATATCGAGGCGTTCGTTCAGCCCCTCGCACAGACCCTGCTCAATACGTGCGTAGCAACCCGCCAGGTCGTTGACGCCGTGCACGAGG
The DNA here is from genome assembly GCF_034008235.1 of Pseudomonas sp. P9_31. NCBI lineage: Bacteria > Pseudomonadati > Pseudomonadota > Gammaproteobacteria > Pseudomonadales > Pseudomonadaceae > Pseudomonas > Pseudomonas sp. P9_31. Next base: position 13,254 of record NZ_CP125375.1, on the reverse strand, counting down.
ATCGTCACACAGGGCTTCGGTGGCGGCGGAATCAGGTGGATGTCGCCACCGCTGGGCATGGTGATCGATTGGCTGGAACAGATTTTTTTCGGCTGGGTAGCATCAGTCATCGCCCATTTCCTCCTTGAAAAATACCCCATTGGTCTCGACGCGTGGGGTCGAGCGCCTGGCCGGGTTGGCGGCTGCTCCCCGACGCAGGTGGGCCGGTGTCGTGACGAGCAGACGTAGTGAGTCTCTGACCTTCATTTTGTTCCCCTCGGATGATGACCCTTGCACGCGGCAAGGTCATGACGGATTTGTCCGCTGATGCCTATTGGCGCTGCGCCTCAAATACGAAGGGGTCTCCCTGATTCGGGAAGTGCAACAGATACTGCGCCACTGGTTTTTTGGCATTGGGTACCCGGTAATCCACTTTCAGCCCGGTCGGATTGTTTTCCAGCTCCGCCCCCAGGTAGGCGTTTTCCGGATAGCTGAACTGATTGCCGGGCGCCTTGCGAATGGCCGAGCAAGAAGCGAACAGTGGCGGTAACGCGTACAAATGCTGACCGTGTACCAGCAACACTTGGGTGTATCGATCACCGTAGCCACTGCTGACGTACTGCATCTCCAGGCACGTTGAGGTGCCTTGGCGCCAGGCCGTGGCGGTCGCGAGGTTTTCCGGGTCGATGGGGTCACCGACGGGCCACTGCGGCGAGGCGAAGTTGACCGCATCGCGCAGTGGCCAACGTTGTTTGCCAATCGTCAGGGCTTCGCCATCGAAGACAATCTCGGGCGTGCCTTTGGGCGGTTCGAGATTCAGCCCGTCGGGAGCGCTCCATTGCGCATCTTCAAAACGTTCAAACGCCGGGCGCATGGCGTTGACCCACAGGCAATGCCTTGGCGATTCCGAGCAGGGCATGGTGAGTTCGGTGCCGGGCCCTGCAAACAGGTTGTCGCCCAACGACTGATAGAAAGCACGGTAATCGGTGAACTGTACCGGGGCTGCCTGCGCCAGAAAGGGCAGGCCCGCACCGAGAAACAGGCTCAGACAACGGGTGACTTTTCTCATCGATGCCCCTTGGCGCCGGATGCCTTGATGTACTCCGGATTGGTGGTCCAGAAGATCGTTTTGCCGATGGCGGCAGTGGATTGGTATTTGTAGGTATAACGACCCCGCTCGCGGGTATTTACCATTGTGTTGGTCTTTTTGTTGAACTGCGTCCAATAGGTGATTTTCTCCGGCTTCGAGACTTGCGCAACACCAAAGATGTTGTGCGAGGGGGAGCCGTAGTGGAACCCGGAAGAGTGTCGGGGGTTGGTCGACTCCTTGATATCGACACCATCCCACCAATACGCCCCGTTGGAGGGATCATTGCCACGCTGGGCAAGCGCGTCCCGTGCACTCTCTACCGCCGAGCGCATGTTCGGATCGGCATTGATGGCCGCTTCCGAAGCCGCCATCAATTGGTTGTAACGGACATTGTTGCCCTTCGTGGCGACGACGTAGCCGGCGCCGGCCTCCTTGAGCAGGCTGTCGACGTCGGCAAGCTCCCACGCGCGCATGCGGTTGGTCACCGTAAAGCAAATAGCGCGGACTTCCTGCGGGTTGTTGTCCGTCGAGGCTTCACCGTATCCGATGGCCGCGAGCTTGCGCACCTGCGCTGTCAGGACTTCAGGCATTTTGTTTCTCCTTCACCGGCCACGATTCCAGTTCCAGCTCCATGTCGGAAGGGAATTCCGGCGTGCGCTCACCGGAACCCTCGGCCACGACTTCCCCGGCGGACATCACCTTGAAGTGGTGCGGCGCGGGTCCACCTTTGTCATCCTTGAATTCAAAGAACTGCACAATTTCCTCCGCCTCATCATCGGCACTGGCAACACTGGCAGCAGCCCCCGCACCGCCTGCCGCTGCACCCGCGGCTGCGGGGGAGGGCGGCTTTAGCATGGCCACGTTGGCAATGCTCATCACATCTTTCTGCAACAACTGCGTGGCGCCCTGAGCATCGGTCACTCCTTCGACCACTTCGCCATTGGACAGGGTGATTTTGTACGGCATGTTGGGCATCGCCGACGTCCCGTCAATCTGCTTGAGCATAAAGCGTCGCTGGGTAGCGCCGACTTTGAATTTGGGCAGTTCCGCTTCCAGGCTAGTGGCGCCGAGCAGGCTGTGTTTGGCCGCTTTGACGATCAGGTTGCCGGGCATGCCCAGTTCGATATTGCCGCCCTTGATGGTGATGTAGGCCCCGCCACACATCAGAGTGATGTGCTCTTTGGCCGACACCAGCACATGCTGGTTGCTCGCGCTGACTTCCACACTCTGATCCGCTTCCAGGCGAATGTTGTTCTTCTGCGCCTGCAACAGCATCGGGCCCTGATGGGTGATCTGGCGCATTTCGCCGCTGTGGGCAAACATCCCCAGGTCGGTCCCGGCATTGAGCACAAACTTTTGCCCCGAGGTCTGTTGCTGATTCTGCTGGGCAATGGTGTCGATGTGCTCACCCGCCGCCACCGTGATGCTCTTGGGCGACGCCGCGGCAATACCGGCTTCACCGCTCACGGCAATCGCCGGATTGCCACCATTGCCCTTGCCCGATTCGTCGTTCGCGCCGTTGCCCAGGTCGCGAACCGCATCGCTGAGCGTCTTCTGCGGCGCCTTGTCATGGCCTACACCCTGGTTGTCCTGGGCGTAATCGCCCAAGTCCTTGGCTAGCTTCAACGCCGCTTCCAGTACCTGTACGACAGAGGCGCGATTGAGGTGACCGCCGCTGGCGTTCATTTGCTCCTCGGTACTCAGCAGCAGGCCTTTGGCTGCTCGCAACGCGCCGTGTTCATCGGTGCGCAACTCAAAACCTTCGCCACGCGGTTCACCGCCGCTCGGCCGTGGATGCGTCAGGTAACCCAGATGCAATGCGGTGCTGCCGTGATCACTCATCAACGCGGCACTGATCTGCTTGGTGGTGTCATCAATGCGCAGTTCGTTGGCCCGAGTGCCCTTGTATTCCTTGCTTTTGATGGTGCTGAGAATTTTGTGATTGGGCAGTTGGTAAGGCGGCATGTTCGTCGCCCGGTACGTGCGGCCTGTGATGATCGGCTGATCGCAATCGCCGTCGAGGTAATCGACGATGACCTCCTGGCCAATCCGCGGAATCGCCATATGGCCCCAGTTCGCGCCCGCCCAGTTCTGCGCCACGCGCACCCAGCAGGAACTGAATTCGTTGTTTTTTCCTTCTCTGTCCCATGGGAACTGGACTTTTACCCGGCCAAATTCATCCGTGTAAATCTCTTCCCCGTCTGGCCCGGTCACCGTCGCAATCTGCGGCCCGTCAACAATCGGTTTGGGCTGCGGCGGGGTGCGCCATTCGGTTTCTTCGGAAACGATCTCGGCGACAAAGTCATAGCTCACGCCGACATCGGCACCGGCGGATTCTTCCTCCTGACTGGCGTGCTGGATGCCCTTATGAGTAATCCTCAGCGATCGCCACCAACGATTGAAATCTTCCCGGGGATGGCCGGTGAGCTGGAAAGAGAAACCCGGGATCAGACGCGGATCGTCGCCTTCGACAACGGCGATTCGCGCGTCGCCACGGCGCCCCAGCAAGCGATTCTGGGTGAAGGGTTTACCGGCAGCAGCGGCCTTGTAGCGACCCGGATAATCGTAGCGTTCATAGTTCGGAGTCTGATGTTGCAAGTCATCGCCGGCGAAGTTCTGCTGCTGGTCGAAAGTAGGGCGTTTGAAGGTGTAATCGCGTTGCGTCTGCTTGGCCGTGCGGACATTTTCGGTGTAACTGAACGCATAGAGCACGGGCTGCGTGGCATCCGCTGCTGGTTCAGTGGTGTACAGCACCGGAGCACCTTGAATACGCTCCTGTACATAGAGTTTGTCACCCTGGATCAGCGTGTGAGTGCTTTCGTTGCATTTGAAGAAATAGAACAAGCCTTCTTCACTGGACAGCCGATCGAACAGGTAGAGGTCCGTGTCGCCGACCTGCGTACAGTATTCGCGCGGCAAATGTTCGCTGTTGATGTGTTGCTGATAGTCGAGTATGCCGTGCTCGCTCAACACTGACTTGATGATGTCCGGCACGTTTTTCTGCTGAAAAATACGCCAGTTGGAACTCAAGGCCAGTCGGGCGAGTTGCGGTTCAACCACCGCGCGATAACGTGTCCGGCGGAAGCCGGTTTTACATTGAGTGAAACTGGACACCAGCCCGTGGACATGACGCACAGCCTTGCCGCCTTGCCAGATCGTGAGTAATGAGGGCTGATCGAGCACCTTGCCGAAATCAATGTTCGGGTTGTGGCTGGCCAACTCGATCGTGAGTCGAAAAGGCTCACAGATGGCCTCCTCCAGCGTGAACTCTACGACCTCGAACTCCATCTGCCCTGACAACACGGAAAACGTGAACTTCAAATCCCTTTGACGCATTTAACTGTTCCTTGGTCAGGTGAGAAAGAGAGTCCGCACATCAACTCTGCAAGGCATAAATCGCATCGGCCAGCAGAGCTGGCCGATGTTTGTAACGGTCAGCCGAGATTAAACGACTGGAGCACGCCAGTCATCGGAACCCGAAGTACCGGATACTTCGTGGGTCCAGGTGATTTTTCGGTAGGTGAACTGCACTTCTTCCAGGTGGGTGAAGTGCGAGTTGCCTGGATCCTGGCAGTTGTGCATCTTGTTGTTGATGGCGACGATGATCGCGTCTTCCAGCTTGGTGGTGTAGTAGTGCTCTTGAGTACCTTGAGCAGAAGTACGGTACCACTGGATAACGATTTCGCTCATGCGCTCGCCGGAGGTCAGAGCAGCTTGCAGCAGAGGCGAAGCCTTGTCGTAGACCTTGGTGATCACAACTGGCTTGTGAACGCGCTGACCGGTTGGCTGACCGGATTGCGGGTCACGCGGGATGATCACGTCGTGGCTGAACGCCTGAACCATAACCTGGTCTTCGTGGCCTTCCTGGTAGGTGTTGCCCACGGAGTCGGCGGTGAAGGCGCCGGCAGTGATCAGGCCTTGTTTTTCGCCGGTAACCGACATGTACGCTGGTGTTGCCATGGGATGCTCTCCTTGCGGATAAATTTAGGGTGCCCCGGAGGCGAAATCGCCCGGTGGGTGCCTGCCTGTTATCAAGGAACGTGCCAGATAGAATAAAACACATGTAAATCAGTGGTTTATATTGATCTTGAGTGTTTGAGAGCACCGAACTTGATGAATTCCTTTGAAAAGTGCGCAACTTCTTGCGCAGTACTGCGCAAGAAGTTGCGCACTTGGCTACAGGCCGCGCTCTGTAAGGCATCTGGAGGTTTTAGGAGTCATTATTTACGGGGGTACTGCGCAACTTCTTGCGCACAGTAGCAAAACGCCACTTTTTCGACTCGCAAGGAATCATGTTGCCGCTGACCGAAAACTGACCCGGCAAATCGTTACGTGCCTTTGTACTGCTGACGTTTGCACTTGGTGAGATTTCTCAATTTGACTGGAGCGAAGAAGGTCTGCTGATCGGCGGCCTGTTCCGACGCATTCAGGTCTCCCACATGAAGCTGTGCGCCAGTCACGCGTTCTGGTTGGTTGCGTATCCCAGCCATGGCCACGAGATGCTGTTCGATGCCCATACGCGCTCGTTCGGTGCGTTAGGTGGGGTGCCACGTCGCGGCATCTACGACAACATGAAAACGGCTGTCGACAAGGTTAACAAGGGCAAAGGCCGCACGGTCAATGCCCGGCTTTCCGTGATGCGCGCGCACTACCTGTTCGATCCGGACTTCTGCAATGTCGCCTCGGGCTGGGGAAAAGGTATCGTTGAAAAGAACGTGCAAGACAGCAGACGACGCATCTGGCTCGACGCTCAAGACTGCATGTTTCACACCTTCGAAGAATTGAATGCCTGGCTCGGCCAACGATGTCGTGCACTTTGGAGCGAGCTGGTGCATCCGCAGTACAACGGGCTGACGGTGGCAGAGGTCTTGGAGCTGGAGCGGGTTGACGGAACTCAAAGAGCTGCGTCTGCATGGCATGGCCAGCGCTTGGGAAGAGCTGGCTTCTCAAGGAGAAGCCTCGACGGCGTCGTCGAAATGGCTGCTCGAACATCTGCTCCAACAAGAACAAGCAGATCGCGCCGTACGCTCGGTTAACCATCAGATGAGCATGGCCAAACTACCCATGCATCGTGACTTGGCTGGCTTCGACTTTAGCGCCTCCAGCGCAGATGCCCGTCTGGTCAAAGATCTGTCGAGCTTGGAGTTCACAGAGACCGCGCAGAATGTGGTGTTCATCGGCGGGCCCGGAACCGGCAAAACACATTTGGCCAGCGCCCTGGCCGTGTCCGGAATCACGACCCATAACAAACTCGTGCGCTTCTTTTCCACAGTGGATCTGGTCAATCTGCTGGAGCGTGAAAAGCACGACCGCAAGAGTGGCCGAATCTCTCAAGGGCTGCTTCGGACAGGCCTGGTGATACTCGATGAACTGGGGTATTTGTCCTTCAGCCAGAGCGGCGGCGCGCTGTTATTTCACCTGCTGCCCAAGCTGTACGAGCACACCAGCATTGTGATCACGACCAACCTCAGCTTCTCGGAATGGTCGAGTGTGTTCGGCGACGCCAAGATGACCACAGCGTTGCTGGATCGGTTGACACACCATTGCCACATCGTCGAAACGGGCAACGAGTCCTACCGCCTGCAACACAGCACGCTGGCCGCGCAAACAAAGATCAAATCACGTGAACGAAAGCGCAAGGACGAAGATGGTATCGAGGACGATGAACCGTTTTGATCTGCACCATAAACACCCTGCCGCATGCCTTTATGCGGTGGGGCTTGATGACCGTTCAACCGGGACACTGCTGCTAAGCTTATTCACAATTGCTGGGACAAAAAACAGCAATCCGCCCTGGGTCAATTGTCAATCGGCAGGGTGGGTGTTTTCAATCAGCGCCAACAAGCAGCAGGGCAGAAATCGAATTTTCGCGACAATAAAAAAGGCCAATTCAGTGAATTGGCCTTTTTGTATCTGAGTCCGTCGATCATCTATTTGTGAAAATGATCAACTAAAATGTGAACCTACAGCCGGATCAGAAGTCCAGGTTGGACACCGCCAGAGCGTTGCTTTCGATGAAGTCACGGCGAGGTTCGACCGCATCACCCATCAGGGTGTTGAAGATCTGGTCTGCGCCAATGGCGTCTTCGATGGTCACTTTGAGCATGCGGCGCGAACCTGGGTCCATGGTGGTTTCCCACAGCTGATCCGGGTTCATCTCACCCAGACCTTTGTATCGCTGGATGGTATGACGCTTGGTGCTTTCGGCCATCAACCATTCAAGGGCTTCCTTGAACTCGGTGACGGCTTTCTTGCGCTCGCCGCGTTGAATATAAGCGCCATCGTCCAGCAAGGTGCTCAGTTGAGCGCCCAGGGAGACGACTGTCTTGTAATCGTTGCTGCCGAAGAAGTCGCGGTTGAAGGTGACGTAGTTCGACAGGCCGTGGGAGATCAGTTCGACCTCTGGCAGCCAGACGTTACGCTCACGGTCTTCACGCAGGCTGGCTTTGTAAACCAGACCGGACTTCTCGACGGTACGCAGGCGAACTTCGTACTGAGCCAGCCAATTCTGCATCGCTGCGTGATCGGACAGTTGCTCCATGCTGACGGCCGGCAGGTAGATGAAGTGCTCGGTCAGTTCCTGTGGGTACAGGCGCGACAGGCGCTTGAGAGTCTTCATCACCAGACGGAAGTCATTCACCAGACGCTCGAGGGCCTCACCGGAGATACCCGGGGCTTCCTCGTTCAAGTGCAAGCTCGCATCTTCCAGGGCCGACTGCGTCATGTACTCTTCCATGGCGTCGTCGTCTTTGATGTATTGCTCTTGCTTGCCTTTCTTGACCTTGTACAGCGGTGGCTGAGCGATGTAGATGTAGCCACGCTCGATCAGCTCCGGCAACTGACGGAAGAAGAAGGTCAGCAGCAGGGTGCGGATGTGCGAACCGTCGACGTCAGCATCGGTCATGATGATGATGTTGTGGTAACGCAGTTTCTCGATGTTGTACTCGTCGCGACCGATGCCGCAGCCTAGCGCGGTGATCAAGGTGCCCACTTCTTGCGAAGAGATCATCTTGTCGAAGCGCGCCTTCTCGACGTTCAGGATCTTGCCCTTCAGCGGCAGGATGGCCTGGGTCTTGCGGTTACGTCCCTGCTTGGCGGAGCCGCCAGCAGAGTCACCTTCCACGAGATACAGTTCGGAGAGGGCAGGGTCTTTTTCCTGGCAGTCAGCCAGTTTGCCCGGCAGGCCGGCGATGTCCAGCGCGCCTTTGCGGCGGGTCATCTCACGAGCCTTACGTGCTGCTTCACGGGCACGCGCGGCATCGATCATCTTGCCGACGACCAATTTGGCTTCGTTTGGGTTTTCCAGCAGGAAGTCGGAGAAGTACTTGCCCATTTCCTGTTCGACCGCGGTCTTCACTTCGGAAGACACCAGCTTGTCTTTGGTCTGGGAGCTGAACTTCGGATCCGGCACCTTCACCGAAATAATCGCCGTCAGACCTTCGCGAGCATCGTCACCGGTGGTGGCGACTTTGTGCTTCTTCGCCAGACCTTCAGCTTCGATGTAGGTGTTCAGGTTACGCGTCAGTGCCGAACGGAAACCCACCAGGTGAGTGCCGCCGTCGCGCTGTGGAATGTTGTTGGTGAAGCACAACAGGTTCTCGTTGAAGCTGTCGTTCCACTGCAAGGCGATTTCCACGCCGATGCCGTCTTCACGCTGGATGTTGAAATGGAACACCTGGTTGACCGCAGTCTTGTTGGTATTCAGGTATTCAACGAACGCACGCAGACCACCTTCGTACTTGAACAACTCTTCCTTGCCGCTGCGCTCGTCCTTGAGGACGATGCCGACACCAGAGTTGAGGAAGGACAGTTCGCGAATCCGCTTGGCCAGGATGTCCCAGCTGAAGTGGATGTTCTTGAAGGTGTCAGCCGAAGGCTTGAAGTGAATCTGGGTACCGGTGGATTCGCTGTCGCCAACGATTTTCATCGGCTCTTGCGGAACACCGTGGACGTAAGTCTGTTCCCAGATCTTGCCGCTGCGGCGAACGGTCAGAATCAGTTCTTCGGACAGGGCATTCACAACCGAGACACCTACACCGTGCAGACCGCCGGAGACCTTGTAGGAGTTGTCGTCGAACTTACCACCGGCGTGCAGCACGGTCATGATGACCTCGGCCGCCGAGACGCCTTCTTCTTTGTGCACGTCTACCGGGATACCACGACCGTTGTCGCGAACGGTGATGGATTCATCCGGGTGGATGATGATGCTGATGTCGTCGCAGTGGCCGGCCAAAGCTTCGTCGATCGAGTTATCGACCACCTCGAACACCATGTGGTGCAGACCGCTGCCATCGTCGGTGTCACCAATGTACATACCGGGACGTTTGCGTACGGCATCCAGGCCTTTCAGCACTTTAATGCTCGTTGAGTCGTACGTATTTTCTTCGCTCAATGCCTTCACTCCCGATGGTCGTGGGTCTGGGTGATACGGCCCTGTTCCACGTGGAACAGAGCGACTGGCGTTTCCGTCTGCCAGCCTTCCCTCAATAATTCGTGATCTACACAGGTGATAAAGACCTGGCAGCGTAAGTCTTCCAGCAAGCGGCAAAGCGCGCGACGGTGGTGCTCGTCCAGTTCGGACGGCAGGTCATCCACCAGATAAATACACTGACCGCGTCGGGCCTGACTAACCAAGTGCCCCTGGGCAATCCGCAATGCGCAGACCACCAACTTCTGCTGACCACGGGACAAGATGTCCGCGGCGTTATGTGCGCCCAATCTGAGACGCAAATCAGCGCGTTGTGGTCCGGCCTGGGTATGACCCATTTGCTGATCCCGCTGAAGGGACCCGGCGAGCACTGCACTCAACTCCCGGTCTTTGTCCCAACCTCGGTAATAGCTGAGGGTTAAGCCCTCAAGCTCAACCAGTTCGCTCAAGGTCTGTTCAAAGACTGGTTTCAAGGCTTTGATGTAAGCGCGGCGGTATTCATCTATTTCAGCGCTGGCCTGGCACAGTTCCCTGTCCCAAACCGCTTGCGAAACGGCGTCAAGTGTACCATGCCGCAGCCAAGAGTTTCTCTGGCGCAAGGCCTTCTGCAAGCGCTGCCACGTGGACATGAATCGCGGTTCCACGTGGAACACACCCCAATCGAGAAACTGCCGGCGAATCTTCGGTGCGCCTTCCAGCAAGCGGAAGCTGTCCGGGTTGATCAGCTGTAACGGCAGGATCTCCGCCAGTTGCGCCGCGCTACGGGCGTTCTGCCCGTCAATGCGAATCTGGAACTCACCTTGGCGGTCGCGAGATATCCCCAATGCGCTGTGCCCGCCCTCGGCCAGTTCGACCTGGCCAAACACCGTACACGCCAATTGCTCGTACTGAATAACGGGCAACAGACGGCTGCTACGAAACGAACGGGCAAGCCCCAGCAGATGAATGGCTTCCAGAACACTGGTTTTGCCGCTGCCGTTGGCGCCGTAAAGAATATTGATTCGGGGGGAGGGGGAGAAGGTCACCGGGTGCAGATTGCGCACCGCGGTGACCGAGACGCGACTTAAGGACATCTAGCTTCTGCTGAGCATGATTACAGACGCATCGGCATGACAACGTAGGCCGAGTCGTCGTTGTCGGACTCCTGCACCAGCGCACTGCTGTTGGAGTCGGACAGGATCAGACGAACCTGCTCGGTGGTCATCACGCCCAATACGTCGAGCAAATAGCTCACGTTGAAGCCGATTTCCAGGGAGCCGCCGTTGTACTCAACGCCCACTTCTTCTTCCGCTTCTTCCTGCTCCGGGTTGTTCGCCTGGATCTTCAGCTGACCATTAGCCAGTTGCAGACGGATGCCGCGGTACTTCTCGTTGGACAGAATCGCGGTACGGCTGAACGCTTCACGCAGGGCCTGGCGATCGCCGAGCACCAGCTTGTCGCCGCCTTTAGGCAGAACACGTTCGTAGTCAGGGAATTTACCGTCGACCAGTTTCGAGGTGAAGGTGAACTCGCCAGTGGTGGCACGGATGTGGTGCTGGCCCAGCACAATGCTGACGTTGCCGTCCGGTTCGGTCAGCAGACGCGCCAGTTCCAGAATACCTTTGCGTGGCACGATCACTTGATGACGATCCGGCTGACCGATATCGGCCTGCATCGAGCACATGGCCAGGCGGTGACCGTCGGTCGCCACGGCGCGAATGATACCTGCCGAGACTTCCAGCAGCATGCCGTTGAGGTAATAACGCACGTCCTGCTGGGCCATGGCGAAGCTGGTGCGTTCGATCAGACGACGCAGTTTGCTTTGCTCAAGGCTGCAGGTCAGCGAACCCGGGCCTTCTTCTACCGTCGGGAAGTCGTTGGCCGGCAGGGTCGACAGGGTGAAGCGGCTACGGCCAGCCTTCACCACGAGTTTCTGCTCGTCGACCTTGATGTCGATCAGCGCATCGTTCGGCAAGCTCTTGCAGATGTCCATCAGCTTGCGCGCAGGCACAGTGATGGAACCCGGGTCCGCAGGCTCTTCGAGTTGCACACGACCGACCAGCTCGACTTCCAGGTCGGTACCGGTCAGCGACAGTTGCTGGCCTTCGACAACCAGCAGCACGTTGGAGAGTACCGGCAAGGTCTGTCGGCGCTCGACGACGCCTGCGACCAGTTGCAGGGGTTTCAACAGGGCTTCGCGTTGAATGGTGAAATGCATGGTCTAGTCCCTTGCCTTAATAAGCTGCGCTGGTGTTCATCAAGTGGTCAGTGTACGCAGCAGGTTCTTATAGTCCTCGCGGATGTCCGCGTCGGATTCCTTAAGCTCGTTGATCTTGCGGCAGGCGTGCAAAACAGTCGTGTGGTCGCGGCCGCCAAACACATCGCCGATTTCCGGCAGGCTGTGGTTGGTCAATTCCTTGGACAACGCCATGGCGACCTGACGCGGACGTGCTACCGAGCGTGAACGACGCTTGGACAGCAGGTCGGAGATTTTGATCTTGTAATACTCGGCGACGGTGCGCTGAATGTTATCCACAGAGACCAGTTTGTCTTGCAGCGCCAACAAGTCTTTCAAGGATTCGCGGATCAGCTCGATGGTGATGTCGCGGCCCATGAAGTGCGAGTGGGCGATCACGCGTTTGAGCGCGCCTTCCAGCTCGCGGACGTTGGAGCGAATACGCTGGGCGATGAAGAATGCCGCGTCGTGTGGCAGATCGACTTTGGCCTGGTCGGCCTTTTTCATCAGGATCGCTACGCGGGTTTCCAACTCCGGCGGCTCGACGGCAACCGTCAGGCCCCAGCCAAAGCGGGATTTTAGGCGTTCTTCAAGGCCTTCGATTTCTTTCGGATAGCGGTCACTGGTGAGAATGACCTGCTGGCCACCTTCGAGCAGGGCGTTGAAAGTGTGGAAAAACTCTTCCTGGGAACGTTCCTTGCGGGCGAAGAACTGAATGTCATCGATCAGCAACGCATCCACCGAGCGGTAGAAGCGCTTGAACTCGTTGATCGCATTCAGCTGCAAGGCCTTGACCATGTCCGCGACGAAACGCTCGGAATGCAGGTACACGACCTTGGCATTCGGATTCTTCTTTAACAGGTGGTTACCCACAGCGTGCATCAAGTGGGTTTTACCCAAGCCGACGCCACCATAAAGGAAGAGCGGGTTGTAACCGTGCTTCGGGTTGTCCGCCACCTGCCAAGCCGCAGCTCGGGCCAGTTGGTTGGACTTGCCTTCGACGAAGTTCTCGAAGGTGAAAGTGCGGTTCAGGTAGCTGGTGTGCTTGAGCGCGCCTTCGACCTGCACCGTGCGTTGTTCGGAACGAACCGGGGCCTGTTGCGAACTGGCGCCGGCCATTGGGTCGAAGCTGTCGCGGGACGGCTCTTCACTGACCTCGGCGACTTTTTGTGTCGAACGCTTGGTCGGTGCCGCCGCCGGAGCAGGGGCTGGAGCGCTGACCGGTGTGGTAGCAGCCTGAGCTTGGGACGCCGCAGCGGCCAACGGAGCATTGGGTGCTGCCCGCGGTGCCGAACTGCGTTTGCTGCCTATTAATAAGGAAAGCGCCGGCGCCATGCCATTGCCATGCTCATCCAGCAGTTCAAGGACGCGGCCCAGGTACTTTTCATTGACCCAGTCGAGAACAAAACGATTCGGTGCGTAGACACGCAGCTCGTCGCCTTCGGCTTCGACCTGTAGTGGACGGATCCAAGTGTTGAATTGTTGGGCAGGCAGCTCATCGCGCAAAAGCTCCACGCACTGCTGCCAAAGTTCCACTGACAC